>CAVOUS010000017.1:0-713117 GCA_963699675.1 uncultured Actinomycetota bacterium | reverse complement strand
CCATCCCTGATGAGACGAGTCCGAGGGTCGAGCCGGCGCTGGGCGGCTGCGCGGTCGCTTCGCGTGGTAGGGAGCGGAACGATGGCCGAGGTGTAGTGATGCTTCAGACTGTGCTCGTGCGCGAGATCTTGGTGTCGTTGCCTTCGGGGGCAGGGGTGGTCCGCTTACAGAACGGCTCGGTGGTCGTCACCGACGACGTTGACGTAGGTCGTGGCTCATGTTTGCGCGAGCATGACCGGTTTCACCCGGTCAAGGCGTCGGCCGGTGGAGACCGGTGCGTTGTCGGTGGGTTGCTTCCGCCTGGAGCCGTCCGCGCTGAGGTGGTGGACGATCGCGGCGTACGTGTATCGGCTGCTGTCGCCGAAGGTGCCTATGTCGCCGTGCTTGCGCAGCCCGACGATGGATCGAACCCGATCGTGTGTTGCCGAGACGCCGACAGTGAACCAGTGCGTCGGCCCCGAGCCGCTGATTACCCGAGCGTACGTGTGACCGATGCGCAAGCGTCCTGCCCCGCCTGTGGCGCGACGGACTTCGATGAGTATCAACCGTTTGAAGATTGGCGCGGTGGAGAGGTAGGTCCGGACGGGACCACCGTCCCAACTCCGGTCGTCTGCTGCCGGGTGTGCGGTCATGAGGAAGCGGGTCTGATCGTCGTGCGGGCCCGGGCTCGGCCTGCCAGCTCAGAGACGCCGCCTCTCGCGGAGTTGCTGGCTCGCGCTCGGACGATGCGGCGTGAGCACATGTGGCGTGCGGTTGCCCCGGCTCTCCAGACTCAGGATTTTCCGATTTATGGAGTTGAGGGTTGGCCGGCACAGCTCAGCGGATGCGGAACCGAGGACGACGGCCGCTTGACCGAGGTCATTGTTGACCATTACGAGACCGACGACGCCGACCCCGCCACCGCGGGCCGACCTCGCCTCGCGGTCACGACCAAAGTTGATGACCCGCGCGACTCCGGACCGCTCGGCGAGGCGCGGTTCGCACTCCGGGGATGGATTCGCGCCAAGTCCCCGTTGCTGCGAACGCCAGGCGGATCTGACGCCGCCAAGACGCTCCAGCTCAATGCAGATACCCGCGATGCCAACGCTGCGGCGCTAGCTGCCGTTCAGTCCGAGCACAACCTCACGATCGACGGCGTGGCCACCGCGTCGCTGATCCTCACCGCCCCCGCGAGCCGTTGGGTCGCGGTCGCGGTCCGAGGCAACCTCACGATCATCGTCAGAGGTCGCGACGTGGAGCCAGACTCGCTGCGCCTCAGCCCCATCGCTGACCCCATCAAAACATTCGGGCCGCCGCCCCCAGCCGCTTACCCGTCACGCGCCGGTCAGTGCTAATGCGCAATCCGCCTACGCGCCGCGAATTACGATGCGGCGAGCGCCATCAGCTCCCAGGTCCGGACTGCCGCTAAGCCGTTGTTCGCACGAAGTTAGGAACTGAGACGCGGGTGGCACCGAATCCGGAGTTCCCTCAGCGGACGTCCGGAGCGTGCGGCTGTCGTCCCCTCTGAGTCCTATCCGCGCGCCTGGCAGAACTCAGCTCACGTAATCGCGACCGCCTGGACCTGACACGAATCCTGACCGATCAACGATCGGCGGTTCACGTCGGCGCGGGCGGCACGCGATCACGCTCCCAATCGGGGTTGTCTAACCCCACGGGGGCGTACTGCGCAGATCGGCCTTGGTTTGCCGGGCGTAGGGGCGCGGGTATCTCTGTTGGCGCCACTGCATACGGTCGGGAGGAGAACTCATGTCCACAGGGACGATCGGGTCCGGGGTGATTCGGCGACGGCTCATCGGAGCGGCGGTGGTCCTGGCTGCCTGGCTTGCGGCGCCGGCGCTGGCGTCACCGCGCGCTGCCACACCGTCGGGCCAGGCTCCGGGTGGTCCGGGCGCGACGTCCTACCTGGACACGGCCCGCAAGGACTGCTTTGGGACGGCGCGCAACACCACGTCGAAGGTGTGGTTCACCGTGGCAGGCGGCGTCCTGTCCGACGTGTTCAGTCCGACGATCGAGAACACCAACGTCAGCACCGTTCAATACGTCGTCACCGACGGACGCACGTTCACCGACCTGCAGCAGCGAGACATGACCTACTCGGTCAGCTCGCCGGATCCCAGCGGCATGGTCTGCCAGGTGACAAGCACTGACCGCGCCCACCGCTTCCGCCTGGTCAGCGACTACATCAGCGATCCGGCGCGGGACAGCGTCGTCATCCACACGACGCTGATGCCGATGGACGGGGACGCGAGCTCGATCCAGAACCTCAAGGTCTACGTCCGCTACGACGCCACCATCGACAACACCGGCGGCGGCGGCGCGGCCAACGGCGGCCCCAACGACGCCACCATCGATCCGGCGACGACGGCCCTGGTCTCCTCCGACACCACCGTTCCGACCGGTCCGTTCTCGGCGCAGGTGGTCGGCGCGCTCCTGGCCAATCACCCCTTCCTGGCGGAGTCCAGCGGGTTCGTCGGTACCGCCGACGACGGTCTGAGCCAGCTCGATGCCCACCACCGACTCGTCAACGACTACCGCTCAGCGACCGACGGGAACGTCGTGCAGACCGCCCGGGTCGACATGACGCCGGGTCGGCCGTTCACGCTGGCGTTGGGATTCGCGCCGGACGCCCCCGGGGCGATCGCCGCCGCCCGAGGCAGCGCCCTCCAGCCGTTTGCGCGGACACTGGGGCAGTACACAGCCGGCTGGCGCACTTACGACGCCGCCCTGCGCCGCCCACCGCGGCGCCTGGCCGGGCTCACCAATGCCCAGGATGACGCGATGCAGAGCACCTACTGGGTGTCGGCCAATGTCATCAAGGCCGCTGAGGACAAGACGAACATCGGTGCGTTCGTGGCCTCGCCGACCGACCCATGGGGCCAGTCAGTGCCGGCCGCCACCACGCATGCCGGCTGGACCTACCGGGAGGTGTTCGCCCGTGACAGCTACGAGACGTTCACCGGCCTGCTGGCCGACGGGGACACGGACAGCGCCCGGGACATGACGCTGTTCCTGTTTGACCGCGTCCAGCAGCCCGACGGGAGCTTCCCCCGCGACTCCGAACTCGACGGCACGGTCGCCCCCGACACGTTCGGGTTGTCGGAGATCGACGAGGTCGCCTACCCGCTGCTGATGGCCTGGGAGGCGGGCCTGGCCGGGAACGTGTCCTTCTACCAGGACCACATCCGCCCGGCGGCGGACTACATCGTTGACCACGGCCCGAGCACGGGCGCCGAGCGCTGGGAGGAGCACCCCGGGTTCTCGCCGGCAACGATCGCGTCGGAGATCGCAGGCCTGGTGGCGGCGGGCAAGCTGGCGACCGCGGCCGGGGACACAGCGCGCGCCGATCTGTACCTCGCCACCGCCGACGACTACCAGCGCAACGTCAAGCGGTGGACGGTGACCACCACCGGTCCCGACGGGCCCCGGTACTTCATCCGCGAGTCGGTCGACGGCGACCCCAACACGGCGCAGAGCTACGACCTCGGCAACGGCAGCCTCAGCCACGTCGACCAGCGCTCGATCATCGACGCCGGATTCCTGGAGCTGACACGGATGGGCGAGCTGTCCGCGCGCGATCCCGACGTCCAGGCATCGCTGCACGTCGTCGACTCCGTGCTGGAGAGCCAGACCGCGTCGGGCCCCGGCTGGCACCGCTACGGGATCAAGGCCGCCGGCGCCACCGACGGCTACGGAGACTGCTACGTGCCGGATCCGACTACCTGCTCGCCGACCGGCGAGCCGTGGTTCACGCACGCGGTCGGCTCCGGTCACCTGTGGCCGCTGCTCACCGGCGAGCGCGCCGAGCAGGACCTCCAGTCGGGCGACAGGACTGCTGCCACCGGCCTGGCCGTCGATTTCCAGCGGATGACCTGGAGCTTGGGATACGTGCCCGAGCAGGTCTGGGAGGACCCTGACACGCCGGCGTCGCCATTCGGCGCGGACCCTACCACCGCCTCGATTGGCTTCATCAACGGCAAGGCCGCCGGCTCCGCCGCCCCGCTGATCTGGGGCCAGGCGCAGTACCTGAGGCTGGTGCTCGACCTCCAGGCCGGCACCCTAATCGACCAGCCCCAGATCACCCGCGCGCGCTACCTCAGTCCGGCGGCGCCGGCGGACGTGCCGGTGACAATCGCCTCGCCGGCCAATGGCGCGATCGTGACCGGCGCCACTACGGTGGTGACTGGGACGACGACGCCGGGGGCGCGGGTCGACGTCGCCGCCGGTCAGCCGGGATCTCCGGCCAACACCAGCACCGTGGTGGCGACCGTCGCCGACTCGCACGGCGCGTACGCAGCCACGATCCCGACCCCCTCCGGGACGACGATCATCACCGCGGCGGCCACGGTCGGCGCTCACGCCACGGGCTGGGCCCAAGAGTCGGTGACGGGCTGATGTGAGGGCGCTCGTCGCCGGCGGCGTCGGCCCGGGATCACTGGGCCGACGCCGTCGCCGAGCGCCGACTACCCGGCCTTCACCTTCGGCAGCCGGCCGTTGCGCACGACGATCGTCGCCCGCTCCGGCTGCCAGCGCTTGGCCCGGAACGAGATGGCGAGAACGTCGCCGCTGCGGAAGCACCGGCCGATCAGCTGGGCCGTGGCGGCGAAAGGCGAAGTCGATTTTGCCGGCGGCGTCATGGGTCTGGAGCTCGGCTATGCCGCGTTCCAGCTTGACGCGTCGGCGAAGGCGCCACGGACGAGACGACGATTGGCGTGACGTTATTCAGACTTGCATGAGGCTTGGGCTGGATGCGCGCTGCACTGACCGCACTCATATGTGTCGTTGTGTCAGTGATGAATGTCGTGATTGTCTCCCGTCGACCGTGCCGCCCTCAAAGTCCTCCAGATCTTGCTCAAGTCCAAGAGTCGCTCCGCGCTCGCTGTCAACAGGAACCGAAAAGGGCTCCAGTTTCAGGATCCGAAAAGTGCTCCACCCCGCCGGTCGAAAACTAGGCCGCCTGAGGGTTGGCCGGCGCGGCCGTGCTGAGGGGGTCAGTTTTGGACCGGCGTGGGTCGCGCTGCCGAGGCGGTGCCGCGGCCGCCAAGAACGTCCGCTGGTCGATAGTCATCTGTGAGTCGCTCGGGCGTTCCAGCCTTCGCCTGTCAGCCGCAACATTGCTCGCCATAGACCTGGTCTCGTCCGGCGGGAGCCAGCCAGCGGCCGCGGCAGCCAAGGCCCAGGCCTCGTCCACCTCTTGTTCGGTGACGAACAGCTCCCAGGCGACCAGGCCGGGGCTCGCGCCATCAAGCTGGTCAAAGTCGGCGAGGACCTCAAGCAATCCGTGCTCTGAAATCTTCTGCATGTCGCTCTCCACGCCGCCCCGAAAATTCGGCGGCTTCCGTGCGCTTCCCAAACAACAAGGCGCGGGGCGACCAACTTCCTCAACGGCCAGGATCTGACTTCTCGTCGCCTCTCCGGACATCCTTCCCTTGTGCGACGACATCGGCCCCGGTTCGAGCGTCCGGCTGTCGTTGGCCTTGCGGGCGGTCAGAAACGCCGGTTCGATACGGCTCCCGTCAGGCCTCGAGGGGCGGTGTGTCGGCCCAACGGGGTCGCGAATGGAGCCCCGGCGGCCGCTACCGGACAATCGCCGGCGTCGGGATTGCTGAGGCAGGCGTTCATCGACAAGATCTGACCCGGTTCACCGTCGCTCGCACTTCCTCAGGAGCCGCCGCCGGGCCTGGTGATCATCTCCGTGTCCCGGTCGCTGTAGGCGGGGGCGCAGGCGCACAGCAGCACGAGATCTCCGTCGGGCGCGGCCCACAGCTTGTGCGCGGTTCCGGGAGCAATGACGACACAGTCGCCAGCGACGACGTCGCTCTCCTCGTCACCGAGCCGCATGCGGCCGCGACCGCCGACGAAGTAGTAGATCTCCTCGGTCTCGACGTGACGATGCTCGAGCGTCTGGCCGCCGGCCGGCACGATCGCCTCGGCGAGGCTCTGGTGTCGCGCAGCAGTCCACGCAGGCCCGGCGAGTTCCCGGATCGTCGAGCCGTCGAGGGTGACGAAGCTGTTCACGCTATCCCTGTTGGAGATCTGCATGCGGACAGCCTAGCTGCGCCCCTGGCGTGCCTCGGGCGCCTCACGCCGTGTTCGTATGCGTTGGTCAACGGAGGGGCGACATCGACCGCATCGACCGCTACGGGAAGTTCATGCTCTCGCGGGTATGGGTTGGACGAGTTCGACGTCGATCGCGCGCTTGGGGTAGAACGTCCCCCAGAACACCGCTGTGAAGGCGTTACCTCGCGCTCGGGCACGCACGAGAGCATCCTCGTCTCCATCCAACACGAGGTTGACCGACCGGCTGCGCGTCCAATCGAGTGCCAGGTGAAGCTCGTGTTTCCCGGGCTCGACATCGACCTTGAGAGATGACCCGCGCTTGACGCGTCCGGCGTTAGCTCCGTCGATCACCACCCAGTAGGAGCGAAAGATGCCGACGGACTCCTTGGCTCGCTCAACCGTGATGCGCGCGCTCGCCACACTTCGGATGCTACGTGCCCCGTTGATCAACTCGTCGCAGTAAGCCCTGGTGCGCGGACACGGCCGCGGACTGCTTCGAGCGGTCCGGCCGCGAGTCGGCTAACCCGCTGGATTGGAGGCAGCAGATCGCATACGCGCACGGCTATCGGAATTTCTCGGTGAGTGAGCTGATGCTTGAGCCGGCACGTTTCGGCGTTCGAGCGGATGCTGGCGGGGTAGGGCTTCCCCTACCCCGCCCCTCTGGAACCCGGGAGCGACATCTCCGGCGGACACATATGTACGCACACGAGCGCTGATGAGAACCTGATCTCGCCAGCTCATACCCCCGTCGACGCTCTCAAGAAACCGCCCGCACAGAGGAGACACGATGAGCACCAACACCGAGACGATCGCCACCAATGCCGAGCGCATGATGAAGCTTGACGATGCCTGGAACGCGCGCGACTGGGATACGTTTGACGACTACCACGACGGCAACTCCGTCGTCGTCTATTGGCCCGGACAAGAAGGCAACCCCACCCACGGTGGCCACGACCACCGCGCCGAGGCCCAACATTTCTGCGCCGCATTCCCCGACAACAGAGTCCACAACCAGCCCTACGCGATCCTCTTCGGCGGTGGCGATTACACCTGCTTCGTCACCCGGTTCACCGGCACCTTCACAGCCCCACTCGAACTGCCCGACGGCAACACCATCAAACCCACTGGCAAGGCGTTCGACGTCCTCTACTCGACCACTGCATGCTGGAAGGACGGCAAGATCGTCGAGGAATACCTCTTCTATGACAACGGCACCTTTCTCACACAGATCGGCCTTGCCTAGCGACGACGCGACCCGAGCCCGTCGGCATTCGCAAGTGCAGCTTGGGCACCCGCCGCCCTCGGGCCGGGGGTGAGGGGCGAGAAGGTCAGTGTGCGGGTGACCTACCCCATTGAGACGGGCTGCGGCTGTGCCCGTCGGGTGCGCCGGCTGCCGCTTCTAGCCCAAAGGAGCGCTCTGGCTGCGTGCTCAGCTTGCGGCGCGCCCTTGCCGGACGTGCCTGGACATCGTCGATGTCGCCCGCGAGTACAGCGTTCCAAGCGAACTCGATAGTCCAGGCGGCGTCGGCCTGAGCCTTTGAACGAAGACGACTAGCCATCTCCGAGATTGCGTAGGCCACGCTTCTCGGTACTTCGTCATTTCGCTCATAAACCGACTCGCTCGGCCTCTGGCCGTTTAGTTCGATGTTGAGATATTGGAGAGTTCGGACCACTTCGTCGATAGCGGCGGCGAACTCCTCTTGCGCCGACTGGCCTCAAACAGCAGCTCGTCAACCGACGAGCCTCCTGAGTCGGGGCAGTCGGTGATGAGCCCCGCGTGCCAGCGCAGCCGCTCCCCCGTCGTCGCCGTAGCTCCCATAACAATTCCGAGATGCTACGAGTCTCGCTGCTCCTTTGATCGACAACCGGCGGGAGGGACTGCCTATGTTCCGTCGCGGTCCGACGATGCTGCCACTGGCGTCTCGAAGTCTTCTGGCGGAGGGAATTTCGGGATTGGGTTGTCGTACCAGACGATCTCGACGGACGAGAGCTGACCGTCCCTTACGAACAAAATCAGCTCGGCCGGAGGCGCATCGTCGGGCCCCGAGCGTCCGGCTGCATTGACGGCGGCGTACTGCTCGACTTCACCGGCGGTCGGCAGGGACTCATCAACGCTGAGATAAACCGTGGCGCAGCCACAGTCACACCGGCCGGTTACGCGGACAGTTTCCGCCTGCTTGCGGAGCTTCTCGACGCCAGGAAAGTCAGCGCGGAGAAGGAACTCGAGAATGTCGTTCTCTCGCTCGGTCAGGGGTCGCGGATCGTCCACGCATACAGGATGGCGAATGGCTCGTCTCGACTGCCGCAATGATCGATTAGCACCAGCCGCGAAGCCGCCTGATGCGCGATAGCCGTTCGGCATATGCGACGCGGTCAAGACCGGATTCGGCCTCGTGGTCAGCCACCCTGGGGGTGCGGTCAGCCTGGGGCACCTGCAACTGGCAGGCTGTCAGCGTCGGAGGCCATCCGCGAGCGGCGCGCGGGCACGGCTGTCGGTCCGCGACAGCGGCCTCCGGCGCCAGCACTCAGCCATGCTCGCGGCAGCGGAGTTATCGCGTCCCCGGAATCGACTTTCCGACGGGCCCGAGAGACGTCAGCTGACCCCGGCACGTCGGTCGAGAAAGTTTGTTGAACAACGGGATCACCGGGCCGACCACGGCTGCGCCGAAGAACCCCCGCCGCCCGCCATCGCAACGACTGGTCGACACCGAGCCCGTCTTGGCCGGCTGCCACGGCATTATCCGCGGGCTCGTCAGATATCACCCCGCCAGCGCGGTCCACAGCCCCGCCCCCGAGCCCGACCTCATAGACCCACGCGATATCACCGTTGGCCGCTTCAGCCTCCGAATCCTCTAAACCCGCATCCACTCACGTTTGGCCAAAGACGTGATCGCATAGCGGCACCTGGTCGACCTCGCAGCGCAAACCTGACGTGGCCGTGACCGAGGCATGTCAAACGCCGGCGCCACAGCGCGCCCGCAGCCGCCTGTCGTCCGCGCGCCAGCACCAACGTGCCACGGCCTCACCCCGACGACCGCCGGGGAGCCGAGGGGCTGAGGCATGCCGTGGCGGTGCTCGCTCATCAGCGGATCATGCCTCACGGTGGCGTTCGACCGACAGCGCGAGTCGCTTCCCACGCCGCCAGGCGCCCCCGAGGCGATGTCCGCTGAGCGTTGGGCTCTCGGAGTCTCGCTGGTGACGTACGCCTCGTCATCTCCTGCGGCAGCGTGGCCGGAGGGCGTGCACGATACAGCGCGGGAGCGATCCCGGTGCTCAGTGCCTGCCGATCGACTTCAGCTCAGCGGGGTGCCAAACCACCAACGGTGGCCCTCGAGGTCTCGCGCCTCGTACTCGCGTCGGCCGTATGGTTGGTCGACAGGCGGATGATCAATGCCGGCGCCCACGGTCCGTGCGTGCTCGTAGTGTTCGTCGATGTCATCGACGTCGACGACAAGGCCGCCGCTCGCAGCGTCCTGAGAGCGTGGTGACGCCAAACCGTGCTCGGTCGTGACGCGGTGCAGCCAGATGACGTCGCCGTCGCCGACGTGGACCTCGCCGTGCACGACTCGACCTTGATCGTCGCGATCGATCCGACCAGCCTGGAGGCCGAACGCGCTGACCAGGAAGCCGTGGGCGGCCTCGATGTCCTCGTAGACGAGCAATGGGGTGATCCGCTGTGAATTGGGCATGCCACAAAGCTAGCCGTCCCCGGACCGCTGTCTTGGACAAACGTGAACGCCTCAGGCATTAGCGCGCCGTTGACATCGGGCAGGACAATCGCGCCCGCGGCGTCTACCTTGACGATGTCCGGTAGCCGTTGGTCCCTGAGACGCTGACCGGAGCCGATGCCGGAGCGCTCATCGGTCCTCCGCAAACGTGTGGTAGCCGATGGGCATCTGCGGCAGGCCTGCTGACCGTGCGACGAGAACGCAAGAGGGCGTTGTACTCGCGAGCTCGTGCCGGGCCGGCGGTCAGGATCGCGCCTTGCCGCGCCAGCCATGCGCACTGCTGGGTCACGCCTACACCGGTGACGCATTTGTCGCGACGGCTTTGACGGACGACCAGCTGCGAGCCTACCCGCGGTCATGACTGCAACGCCGGCCAGCGCGACGTTCGCAGTCGTCCAAGTGAGTTGACGCCGTGCTCTTGGTAGACGTCCGCCGTAGCAGTGCGTCGTCTCGGGATTGTGGCGGTCGGCCCGCGACAGGACGACAGGTTCGCCGGCGACCTGTGACTGCTGGAGGTTGTGGCCGAGATGTTGGCGTATATGTGCCCCGGCCGGCGACGTACGGGTACCCCGGGGGGAGGCGCGAGACGACGTGCCGTCGACCTGATCGTTAACTACACAACCTCGTGTAGTACGACGCGATTACGGCCAGTGGCGGGCGTTCGGTGCCGCCCCAGGGCGGCCCCGGCGGGTGTCCGGGGTGGACGGTGGCCGATGAGAAGCGCGGGGGAGTCCGGTCTCAGCTGGTGATGGACGTCGACGAGGCCACTTTCTCCGCGCTGTTTGAGCGTCACCGGCGCGAGGTGCAGGCGCACTGTTACCGAATGGTCGGGTCCTTCGAGGACTCGGAGGACCTTGTGCAAGAGACGTTCGAGCGCGCCTGGAGGGCGCGGGCGCGGTTCAGGCGCGAGGGGCGTTGGTCGTTTCGCGCGTGGCTGTATCGCATCGCGACGAACGCGTGTCTCGACTACGTGGCGCGTCGCAGCCCACGGGTGCTGCCGGTCGACGTTGCGCCCGCGGCCGATCCCGACGGCAATGTCCCGCCGATCAGCGCCGAGGCGCGGTGGCTCGAGCCGTATCCCGATCGGTTGGTGGACCCGCACGAGGCGGCGGTCGCTCGCGAGACGCTCGAGATCGGGTTCGTGGCCGCTATCCAGCACCTGCCGCCGCGGCAGCGGGCGGCGCTGGTCCTCCGCGACGTGGCGGGGTTCTCGGCGCGCGAGACGGCAGGGCTGCTCGGCACCAGCGTGCCGGCTGTCAATAGCGCGCTGCAGCGGGCACGCGCTCGGCTGCGCGAGCGCCTGCCGTCGCGGCGCGAGGAGTGGCCGCGCCCGGACTCGTCCGCCCAGCTGCAGGAGGTCGCCCGACGCTACATCGATGCGATCGAGCGCCGCGACTTCGAGGCGCTGGCCGCGCTCGTCCGGGAGGACGTGCGGTTCTCGTTCCCGCCGCGCCCGCTGTGGTATGACGGGCTCGACGCGTTCCGGCGCGGGAGCGAGAAGCACGCCGCAGTCGGCGAGCACCTACTCGTGCCGGCCCGGGCGAACCTGCAGCCGGCAGTCGCGATCTACCTCCGGGGACCCGACGAGGCGCAGTACCGTCCCCTCGCGCTTGAGGTGTTGCGTGTGGTGCAGGGGCGAGTCGTCGAGGTCGTGGACTGGAGCCTGCCCAAACTGTTCGAAGCGTTCGGCCTGCCGATGAGTTTTGCGCCGTCGCAGCGTTCTAACGAGGACGAGGTCAACGCGAAGGAGGTCCGATGAAAATTGGGACAGAGCAGGAGTGGCAGACGGCGCGCAAGGAGCTGCTGGGCGCCGAACGTGACCTGGAGGAGCACACCAAGCGCGTCGAGGACCAGCGACGCGAACTGCCGTGGGTCCCGGTCGAGAAGGAGTACACCTTCGCGACCGACGATGGGCCCAAGTCGCTGCCTGAGCTGTTCGACGGGCGCTCGCAGCTGCTCATCTACCACCTGATGTTCGGGGAGGACTGGCCCGTTGCGTGCCCCGGCTGCTCGTCGCTCGCCGACGGACTGGGCGGCGTGGTCACGCACGTAAACGATCGTGACGTGACGCTGCTGTGCATGTCGCTCGCGCCGCTCGAGAAGCTCATCGCGTACAAGACGAGTCGCGGATGGACGGTGCCATACGTGTCGGCGCACGGCGACGATTTCCTGTTCGACTACGGCTTCGCGTTCCGCCGGGAGGAGATGTCCGGCATCGTCCGAGAAGAGTTCGACATGGGGCAGCTGCTCCGCGAGGCGCCGCAATGGCTGCGCGACTACCGCGAGGAGGTCGGGGCGCCAGACCTCGAGTCGGCCGTGTCCGTGAGCGCCGGATGGAGCGTGTTTGCGATGCGGGACGCCGGGCTCTACAACACGTACCGCGTGTATCCGCATTCGCGTCTCATCACGCCACTGTTCTCCGGGCTGCTCGAGCTGCTGCCGAACAAGGAGTGAGTCGATGGGCAGTGCGTGTTGAAGCAGACGGCCGCTGGTCGGCCATCACAAGTCCGCCGGGCGCGCACTCGGATTCGCCCAAACGCAGCGACCATCTCCCGTCGTTGGGACCATCGCTCGTCGGCGAAAGCAGCGACGACGTCGATGCCGACCCGCTACCGTGGCGCTGCTGAAATCGACAGATCCACCCACGAGATCGCGGGTCCCTCTACTGTTCGGTGGTCCTTCCCGTGCGGACACCATGCCGTGCCGCGGCCCTGACGTGCTCAGAGTCCGCGGTGCGAGCTTCGTCGCGTCTTAGCGGGCGATTCGGATCGCTTGTGGAGGGGCAGCACGCAGGCATGGGGCAATCCACGGTGATAAGACAGCGCGGTCGTCTGGCGCTGTTCGTTGTGCTAGTCACCGCCGTCCTGATTTGGGCGTTGACCGAGAAAGGCCTCGCCGCGCTCCCCCTCGTGTTGCTCTACGCGACCCCGCACCTTTTCGGCGCAGCGTGGCGATACGTCGCGCGTAAATACGACCTACCGCAGTCCGCGCCCGATCAGGCTTACGTGGCTCAGCTGCGGCGATGGCGGCGAGATCGCAAGCGGGCCGGACCATCAGAGCAGCCGCAGGGCTGATCAACCTCTCGGGACGACATGGCCGTGCCCCGGATCGGAACCAGCTCTTCGCTGAAGCTCCTTGCGAGACGGTCCCGCCAGCGTCGCCCTCCAGTGTGCGTTGAGCGTTCGGCTTGTGCGACGCCGCGCGCTCCCGCCGCGAACGGACCAGTGGCCTCGGCGGCGTTCGTTCGTCGATGGGCCTCTGCGATGCCGCGAACGTACTTTCCGCGCTCAGAAGGGCTCGCGCCCGGAGCCGCGAGAGGCGCGTCACGGTAAGAAAGCGAGAGCCCGGCGCGTCGACGACGTCATTGCGAGTCTCCTCGGCTGCGAGAGTCTCGTCGAGCTCGCCGGCGAGTCCCGCAGCGTCTTGATCAGCACGGCCTTGGCGGCGTCGGACTCGCGCGGGAGCACTCAGGGCTGGCCGATGCACAGACGGCGCGTTTGACCTATGAGGGGCGGACTATGGTGTGCTCGGCCAGCTGGGTCGGGGGCCGGGCCTTGCGTGATGGCACGGTGGTGTCGGGTGCCGGGGTGGGGTCTGGGCGTTGACCTCAGGCTCAGCGGCACCGGCCTCTAAAGAGAGACGGGCGGGTTCTAAAGACGCCCGCGCGCGAATTGAGCGTTTGACCGATGTGCGCACGCACTCGGCCTGCCAGTCTGGCCGGGAGCGGCGCCGCGCGGTCAGCGTGAGGCGAGGGCGGATCGATGATCTCATCACGAGCGAAGGGGCAGACGCATGACATCTTCATGGACACCACCAACACAGCTGAGGGGTCGCGGTCGACGGCGGCGGCGCGCGGTGATCGTCCCGGGCATGGTCGGGATCGCTGCGGCGGTCGCGGCGCTGGCCGGGTCAGCGGCCGCGGAGGCGGCGACGACCCAGACGTTCACCGCCCCCGGGACGACGACCTACACGGTTCCAGCTGGAGTGACCGGGCTTTCGATCTCCGCCATCGGGGCGGCCGGTGGTGGGACGTGCGCGGATGGTGGTGGTGGCCGCGGGGCGTCGGTCTCCGGCACGTTCCCGGTGTCGGCGGGCGAGCAGTTGACGGTGAGTGTCGGTGGGGTCGGCGGCAACACGTGCGCCGCGACGAGCCCCGGGGGCATCGGCGGCGGCGGTACCGGGGGCTTTGAGGCCGGCGGGGGCGGCGGCGCCTCGGGCGTGAGCGTCGGCACCGCCGCCGCGACGCCGGGATCGGAGCTGATCGTCGCCGGAGGCGGCGGGGGTCCGGGTACGGGCGGCGGCCCCGGCTTCCCCGGCGGCGACGCGGGCGCCGCGGGCAGCGCCGGAAGCGGCCTCGCCACCGTCGCTCAACCCGGCTCGGCAACGGCGGGCGGTGCCGGCGGTGTCGACGACAGCGGCGCCGGAGAGAATGGCGCCAACGGCGCCTTCGGCACCGGCGGCGCGGGCGGAAGCGGCAACGCCTTCGGTGGTGGTGGCGGTGGCGGTGGCTTCTACGGCGGCGGCGGAGGAGCAGGCAGCATCGAACTGCCGGCGGGCGGCGGCGGCGGCGGCTCGAGCTACCTCGCGCTGGACGCGATGGACACGAGCGGCCCGACGGTGACCAGCGACCCCGCGAGCGTGATCTTCACGGAGGTTCCCGGCCCGGCTGTGAGCCTTGACCAGAGCACGCTCAGCCTCGGCTCGGAGCCGGCGGGCTCGGTTGGACCGGAGCAGACGGTCACGCTCACCAACCAGGGGAGCTCGCCGCTGCAGGTCGCCGGTGTGCAGCCGGGCGGCGCCGATCCCGGCGACTACCTCATCGTCGACGGGTGCGTCGCCGCGGTGCAGCCGGGCGCGAGCTGCACGATCGGCGTGCGCTTCGCCCCCGCAGCGACGGGCACCAGCTCGGCGGCACTGACGATCGTGAGCAACTCGTCGAGCACGCTCGTACTCGGGGTGTCGGGCACCGGCACCCCGCCCGCCACCGGCGCGACCGGATCGGCCGGGCCCGCGGGACCCGCCGGGCCCACCGGGGCCGCCGGGCCTCAGGGCGCGACGGGACCAGCCGGTCCCAAGGGCGCGACCGGAGCGACCGGACCACAGGGACCGGCCGGACCGGCGGGCACGATCGTCTGCCGCAACACGATCGCGGCGCGGGCGCTGTGCACGCTGGAGTTCGCCCCGGGGACATTCTCCACGGCGGCCCGCTCCCACGCACAAGTCGCCGTCATGCGCGGACATCACGTCATGGGCACCGAGCTGCTGCGGCTCTCGACCGGACACAAGATCATCCACCAGGGGCTGGGTCGCCTGCCACGCGGGCGCTACACGCTGCTCCTTACAAGCGGACCACCGCATCACCGCCGGACGGTGTTGCAACTCGCCTTCCGCGTGCGATAGGCAAGCAGCTGGGGGCGCCGCCGATCATCACGGCGCCCCCAGCCGCCCGGCTACAGGTCGGGCCAGACCCGCCAAAAGCACCTGGTTGCCAGCCGAAGCCGGCGAGCTGGCGTTCCGTGCCCGGCAGAGGAATCGCCTGCTCGTCTCGTCTTGGACGAGCGGAATCGTGAGTTTGGCGAGGAGCAGAGCCCACGACTTGTTCATGAGATGCGCTCGGCTTCGCTGTTGCCGCGTGTCAGGGCGCAGCCGTCCCGGCCGCCGGTTGCTCTAGGAGGACAACGCGCGGTAGATGGATCATTTGGTCACTGGGCGGCTCGCGTAGTCGCGGTCGCGGCCGCTGAGTTCGCGGTCAAGGGTTTGTTGGGCGTCGCTCATCGCGTGCGCGTAGGGGGTCTCGGGCAGGCGTCGCATGACCTCTTCGGGTGAGCCGGCTTCGATGACGGCGGTGATCCACCAGATGTTCCCGAACGGATCGCGGATCCGGCCGGTGCGATGCAGCGTCGTGTCGCCGACGCGGATTTCGGCGTGACCGATGCTTCCGTCTTCGAGCGGTGCGCGCGCGAGTTCCTGGCCGTCAAAGACATCCCTGATGAAGTCCAACAGCTCGCCGGTGTCGTGGGTGAGGATCCATGGGGCGACTGTCGTGTATCCGGCGGGTGCGGGTGCGGGAGCGCTCATATCGTGTCCTCCTGGTCAGGGGTTGGGCGATTGGCTGGCTGCAAGGATCCCGCTCGTATAGGCCAGATCGTGTCTTATACGAGGGCGGTAATTCGAAGGGTGCCTGATCTTTCGTCGCGATTGCTGTCGTTGCTGGGCTTGTTGCAGACACCACGGGTGCGGTCCGGAAGCGAGCTCGCTGACCGCCTCCAGGTTTCTGGTCGCACGATCCGTCGCGATATTGAGCGCCTCCGAGAGCTTGGCTATCCCGTGCACGCAGAAAACGGCGGGAACGGCGGCTATCAGCTCGCAGCGGGCAGCCAGATGCCGCCGTTGGTGCTGGATGACGAGGAGGCGGTTGCGGTCGCGATTGGTCTCCGGGTAGCGGCAACTCAGACGGTCACGGGCGGTGAGGACGCAGCCATGCGCGCCCTGGCGAAGGTGGGCCAGGTGCGACCGACGCGTCTGCGATGAAAGGTCGAGAACCTCGCGGCCGCGACCGTGGGGCACCCGCTGAGCTCGGCTGTGGCTGAGCCAGTCGACCCGCCGGCGCTGATCACCTTGACCTTCAGGCTAAGACTGGGCGCGACACTACTTCGTGACAAGCGGGCCGCTCGGGCAAAGTCTCGCCGCCGCACAGCCGCCCCGGCGGCGCTTAGACCGGTCGCGCCCGCGATCGCGACGAGACCGGCCCGGCGAGGGGGGAGAAGGTCACACCGACCCTCTCCCCCTACACGATCAGAACTACAGCGTCAGCTCGATGTGCTTGGTGAACGTCGGCAGACCCGTCGTGGTCGCCGTCGTCAGCGTTACGTAGAGGGTCTGCTTGTGCGCCTTCTTCAGGAGCGCGACCGCGGTGGAGCTCAGCTTGACGTCGACTTTCGAGGTCCTCTTCGCGGAGATCGAGAAGGACTTGCTGCCGAAGGTCTCAGAGGACGTTCCAACCTGGTCGGTGATCGTCAGCTTGCCCTTGCAGGCCTGCCTGGTGAAGCAGGTGATCGGGATCGCGGCGACGTCGTGCTTCGCCGTGATCGCGCTGGGGGTGACCTTGACCGAGCCCGACTTCGTCGTGAAGCTCTTCGCCCCGCCGCCCGCCGTGTCGGTGTGATCGCCCGCCGCCTGGTACCAGCCACGAGCGCGAAGTAGTACTTCGTGTGCGGAGCCAGCTTTGCTGTTGTGGCCGCCGAGACGTGGACGGTGCCCGAGCCGGCCGCGATCGTTCGCAGAGGGGTGGTGTGGACGAGCTCCTTCTCGATCGGTCCCCAGTAGAAGCGCCACTTGACCGCGGTCCCGCCGGTCGTGATGGACCCGTGCATGTCGGCGCCGATGACCGATACCGACGTCGCCGGGTCAGTCGTTGAGGTTGGTCCGCTCGTGACGGCCTGAGCCGTGCCGAGACTGACTGCCAAGACTGTGACGGCGAACGATCCTGTGATCACCGTGCGCGTGAACCAGCTTCTCACTCCCGGCATACGAGCTTGACGCGTTTGCTTGAGCGCGGGTGGGGCCGCGAGTGTCGGAGCCGGACAGTCGACGACTACGATTTGCGTGGGCGCTGGAGGGCGCCTCCGGGTCCGCGGGAAGGACGGTGTCCACCTCTGAGAAGGTTGATCATGTTCCTGGCCTCTTCCTGGGCCTGAGCTGCGGACCGCAGGCAGTGATGGGGGATGCCATGTCTGACTCTTACCGTGATCGTTTGGATCTCGAGCAGCTGCGCCGGCAGGCGAAGGAGTTGCGAGACGCGGTGCGTGCGGGCGAGGCGGTCTCGCGGGAGCGGGTCGTCCGGCAGGTTGGAGCGCGTGGGCCGAGGGAGGTCACGCTCGCGGTCGCTCAGCTTGTGATCGCCCGCGAGCTCGGGTTCGCGAGCTGGCCGAAGCTCAAGGCGGCGGTGCAGTCGCGAGCCGGGATCATGCAGCAGGCTGCGGCGTTCGTGGCGGCGTCGGTCGAGGATCGGGAGCGCGGGGCGCGGATCCTGCTCGAGGATGATCCGGGTCTGGCACGGTCGGACATCCGGGCCGCGGCTGTGGTCGGCGACGTGCGCCTGGTCGGGCAGCTGCTCGCGGCCGACCGGTCGGCGGCGAACGCGGTCGACCGCGAGCGCGGCTGGCCGCCGCTGTTGTATGTCTGCTACTCGCGCTGGCATCGGATTGACCCCGGCCGCACGGCCGGAATGGTGGAGGTCGCCCGGCTGTTGCTGGACGCCGGCGTCACCCCGGATACACACAACGGTGCTAGACCCCACCATGGCTACCGGTCCGCCCTGCACGGTTCGGTGACGGCGAACAATCCCGGCATCGCCCGCCTGCTGCTGGAACGGTCGGCCAACCCGAATGACGGCGAGTCGCTCTACCAGGCCGCCGGACATCGCGACCATGCGTGCTTGCGGCTACTGCTGAACCATGGCGCGACCGTTGCCGGCAGTTGGGCGGTTGATGTCGCGGTCGGGGGGAACGATGCCGAGGGGGTCCGTCTGTTGCTCGACGCCGCCCGGCGGCAGACCCCAGAGCGGGTGAGCGAGCTCGCGAGCGGCTTGCTTGCCCGCGCCTGCGCTGCGGGCGCTGCGCCCGCGGTCGAGGAGTTGCTTGCCGGTGGCGCCGAGCCGAGCCGGCTTGATCAGGACGGGCGTTCGCCGTTGCGCCGAGCGGTGCGGGCTGGCCACCAGGCGGTTGTGGCCGTGCTGCTCAGCCGGGGCGTGATCGACGATGGCACCGATGTCGACAGGTTCCTCGGCGCCAGTGCCCGTGGCGATCGGCTCCGTGCCGAGCTGCTTCTGTCCGAACGGCCAGACTTACGCGATGCCCTGTCCGCTCGTGACCGTGCGGCAATTGTCGAGGTCGCGGGCGGCGGCGGCGCGGCAGACGCCGTGCGCCTGATGATCGAGCTCGGGTTCTCCCCAAACGCTCGGAACGACCTCGGAGAGACCCCTCTGCACGCCGCGGCGGCCGCCGGGGACGCCGAGACGGTACGCCTGCTGCTGGAGCACGGCGCCGAACTTGACGCCCGGGACGCCAACTTCGATGGCACACCCCTCGGATACGCGACCGTCACCAGCGGCGAACACCCCAACACCAATAGCGACTGGGTCGCCAGCGTCCAACTCCTGCTCAACGCCGGCGCGGACCGAACCGGCGTCTGGGTCCCAGACAGGCCACCAAGCGAAGACGTCGCCGAGGTGCTGCGCAGCTACGGCATCACCAACAACGATACGCGCGCTGCCTCCAGTTGAGTAGTGCTCAACAAGCCACGCGAAAGTCGGTTCCAGTTGCTGCGCGGTGCGCGGTCCTCGAACGACCCCGAACACCTCGATTGCCGCCGTAGAACCGCGATCTCAACGATGCAGGCGTCCCCATCGTTCTCGCAAACGCCGTCGTATTCACAGATGCGCGTCTCCCGACCGTGTGCGCTGGAGGTTCCCGACTGAGACTTGGCAAGCGGGCCGTAACGCCTGCTTTGAGACAGACGCGGCAGGACCCGTATGCCCGGGCGGAGCGGGGTTGTCGTCTGGCCGACAGATGTGGCTCGCCCCGGGCGGCCCGCCGGGACGGGCCGAACTAATCCGCACGCCGTGAGCGCTCTCGGTGAATCCGCAGGGTCACTAAGAGAAGGCCGACACAGGGCCAGGCGGTGCCAAGACTGACCAGGATCCAGAGCCACGAAGGCGCGCCGAAGACAGCGAGAACGAGCCATATCATCACTAGGGGCGGGAGCATCCACCTCGTGTAGAGGCGTCGAAGCCAACGGAAGCTCTGCTCGGGACTCGACTCCCGGGTGGGCGGAGCGCCCACAACGCGATACAACGGCCTGTTGGCGCCGTTCCACATGGTCGGAAGGATCGCACGGCTGTTCGTCGCTGCCGCCTTGATCGGCGCGCAGCGCCGGGCGGAGTTCACTGAGGTGTGGGCTGAGCGTTCCCGGCCGAGACGTCGCCCGAGGCGGGCGAGGGTGCCGCATGTAGCTACGGGGGACGCGGCGCCGCATCTCGCGCGAATAAACGTTGGTCTTGATCTGATCCGGGCAAAGCCGCCATAGACTCGGCTCAATGAAGCCCGCCGAAGATGCATTCGGCTTGCGCCTCGCCGCGAAGGCCGCGGATCGAGAGAAAGCCGCCCGCCAGGAGTGGTCAGCCTTCGAGGAGCGGCTGACGGAGCTGGGCTACACCCCACGAGCGATTGCGCACGCGTTCAGCACTCTGAGCGGAGCCGGCACTGTGACCGACGCGCTGGAGGTGCTGAAGGGCATGTCACGGCACGAATCGCCTCCCGTCGTGCTGAGCTTCGAAGTGACCGAGGCTCGCAGCGGTCCCGCGCCGGCGAACAGGCCCACGATCGCCTCGGTCGAGCGCGACGACCTCGGGATTTACGTCAACTACGATCTCGCCGCGCCGCTCAGCGTCGGCTCTCACGGACCTCGCGGCGAGGCCACGGACGATCTGGGCAATGACTACAACAATCTCGGCAGCCATTTCGGGCTGTCCCGCGGCGGATGGCGCGGCCGGCTGACGATGCCACTGCCTCCCTCGGCAGCAACCACGCTTCCAATCCGGATCACCTGGGACTCGCCTCGCTCATCGACCCCGGAGGTCCTAGCGCACGAAATCGACGTATCGCTTCCAGATTGATCGAGGATCAGCAGCCGACCTGAGCAGAGTGATGCGTTCGGTAACCGTTCGTGATTGCGACGCCGTCGCGGCTGAGTGCGGACGCCGTAGCCTGCCGCCGTCGCCGTCCGGTCAGCCATCCCGTGTGAGACGCCGCCTCCGCCTCACGTGGCTGGCTTCGGCCGAGAGCAGGCGCCTCGTCGAGTCTGCCCAACGGGCACGATGCAGAAGTCTCCGCGGAACCTGGACCGGTTGACGGCTGACGCCAGTAGGGTGTCCCGGTGATGCGCGTGATCTCTGGTAGGGCGCAGCTTGCCTGCGACTGCATCGGGGAGGCGGTCGGGGTTGACGTGCTTCTCATTCATGCCGGGGTCGCCGATCGCCGCAGCTGGGCGCATGTCATCGACCGTCTCGGGCCTCAGCACCGCTGCGTCGCGTATGACGCGCGAGGTTTCGGCGAGACGCTCTATGAGCCCGAAGCAGGGTGGTCGCCGGTCGAGGACGCGCTGGCGGTTTTGGACGGGATGGGTTTTAAGCGCGCGTGTATCGTCGCCTGCTCGATGGGTGGCCAGGTCGCGATCGATCTCGCCCTCGCTCAACCAGACCGCGTGGCCGGATTGGTGCTCATCGGCAGTGGGGTGAGAGGCGCCCCACCGGCGAAGCCGCCGGCTGGCGCGGCCGCAGAGCTGATGGCTGATATTGAATCCGCCGAGGCCGCCGGCGATCTCGAACAGATCAACCGGCTCCAGGCGTGGCTCTGGCTTGATGGCCCCTCCGCGCCGGAGGGACGCGTTCCCGGTGCATCGCGTGAGCTGTTTCTCGACATGAACGGTCGCGCACTCCGGGCCGACGACCCGGGAGACCAGGCCGAACTGGTGCCAGCCTGGCCCCGCGTCGCCGAGATCGCCGCTCCGACCCTCGTCATGGTCGGCGACCTCGACCTCGAGCGGCTTCAAGGCATCAGCAAGACGATGGCGTCGACCATCCCAGGCGCGCGATTCGTGCATCTCGACGGTGTCGCGCACCTCCCGCAGCTCGAGCCGGATCCGACGACACTGGACCGGATTAGTGAGTTCGTCGGCCGGCTCGGTGACTAACCCGGGGTACTTCCCCCTTCAGCAAACTGAGCAGTCTCCACGAGGCTTGTGCCGCGCGTGAGACAACTTCATTCAGCCGGATACGGCAACACCGCCTCGTCGCCGGTTACGGCCGGAGCCACAGTCTCGCGGAGCGCGCAGAACGTGCGCTGGTCGATCGGCATCTGCGAAGAGATACTTGCCCGGCGAGTCGGGGAAGTCAGCGGTGGAGGTGGCTCCTTATGGATCACGTGGAGGTCTTCGCGAGCCTTGCTTGCGATTCACAGGGCGCGCGAGGACGAGGTTCACGAGTTCGGTGGCATCGTCGGGGTTGAACGGCTGGCGAGTCATGAGTCGTCGGTAGAAGATCGCGCCAAGGAGTGTCGTCGTGGCTAGCTCGGGATCGACGCTCGTATTGATCTCGCCTTGCTGGATGCCGCGCGCAATCAGGTCGATCAGCGCTTGACGTCGCTCGGCGGAATAGCGGTGATGGAACGCGCGTACGCGTTCGTCGCGTTCGGCGCCCTCAATCAGCGCGGGGATGCAGCGCGAGAAGGTTGAGTCAACGACGACCTCCGCGACGTGGCGCAGGAGCAAGGCCACGGACTCTCGTACGGGGAGGTCGCCGAGGTCCGGAACCATCTGCTCGTGGAAGGTCTCAAATGCGTCCGCGATCAACGTCAGCTTGTCGGTCCAGTGGCGGTAGATGGTTGACTTCCCGACGCGGGCGCGAGCGGCGATCGATTCGATTGTGACCCCCCCGTAGCCGACGTCGGCGAGCTCTTGGACCGCGGCGGTAAGGATCAGCATCCGGGAGCGCTCCACGCGCGGGTCACGCTGCGCACCGCTGTTCGCGGTCACGCGAGGAGCCCTCGAACCCCTACCGCCCAAGAGCGTGCTTTGCAACGTTGACGTATCGGTCCGAAACGCATACGTTCTACAAGTAAACCAGCGCAAGGAGACGGCATGGCCAGAGTCAGTGTCCGCTACATCGTCGACGACGTCGACGCTGCGATCGACTTCTACTGCCGAGAGCTCAGCTTCCACGAAGACATGCACCCAGCGCCCAGCTTCGCGATGCTCTCCCACGGCGACCTTCGCCTGGTGCTCAGCGCGCCCAGCGGCGGCCCGGGAGGCGGCCAGGCGATGCCCGACGGGTCGGTGCCTGCGCCCGGAGGGTGGAACCGCTTTCAGCTCGAGGTCGACGACATCGAGACGACCGTCGCGCGCCTGCGCGATCACGGAGCACAGTTCCGCAACGAGATCGTCACCGGCGTGGGCGGCAAACAGATCCTCGTGGAAGACCCGGCGGGCAACCCGATCGAGCTTTTCCAGCCGACCGTACCTGAGGCGAAACTCTCGGCCGCCCCCTGAGCCCAGGCGCGGCCCTTCCTCGCTGGATCGCGACGCGCCGCGAGCGAGGAAAGGACACGCAACCACCGTTGCTCGATGCGAGTGGTGCCGGATCGAACGGGGTCAGCGGCCCCCGAGGCCAAACCAGCCAATGAGACCGGTCCCGTAGAGCGTTTGGCTTGTACGACGCCGCCGGCCGCAGCGCCTACGGCGATGAGCGGGCGGGCTCGACCACGTCCGCTGGTGGATCGCTTTGTCAATAGCCTCCGCACGACGGATGGGCGGCGGAGTTATCGCGTCAGCACGGTGTGAGGCTCGCCGTCCAGGTCGTTGGCGAGTTGGCCGAGAAGATCCCCGAGCCTGGGGTGCAGGGAGTAGCAGATCTGGGTCCCCCGACGGCGACTGCGAACGACGCCGCTCGTCCGCAACGTCTTGAGGTGTCCGGAGATCGTGGGCTGGCTGACGCCGAAGTGCTCGGTGAAGTCGCATGCGCAGATCTCGCCCTCGGCGGCCAGCCGCCGGACGATGCCTAGTCGCGTCGGGTGCCCCAGCGCTCGCAGTACTCCAGTCATGTGCAGATCTGCGTCCACCGACCAAGCGTATCGTGATACACCTATATAGGCAAATACCTAAACCGAACGTGAGGGAGGTCGACGATGCCCGTATCGACCCACGGCGTTGGCGAACTCGTGCTGGAGGTCAGCGATCTCGTGGCGTCCGAGCGGTTCTACACCCAGGCGCTGGGACTACCGGTGGTTCTACGTTGGGAAGGCGAGGCGCACAAGGGCCGCGAAGCCGTCTGGGTACAGTCCGGCGAGCAGAGCCGGATCGGTCTGTGGCGACCGACCATCGGCATCAGCGGTAGCCGGGGCGGCGTTCACGTGCATTTCGCGCTCACCGTCGCCGAGCAGGACTACGAATCGATGGTCGCCCAAATCCGCTCCCACGGCGAGCACGTCGACGAGGTCTACTTCGGCGACGATCCCAACGCGCCCGGCATGCGCTCCGCCTACGTCGAGGACCCCAATGGACACGTCGTCGAGATCTGGACACGCAACCTGGCCACCCAAACGCACGCCGCCCCACCCCATCCGTCCACCCTCGCCAACTAGGACGATGGGTAACGGTCCCCAGAGCTTTCTCGCCGACCGAGATAGGTTCCTCAGACAGCTGCTCGCTGATTAGTCAGCGAGCAGCCGGCGCCGCCGACGACTCTTCGCAAGTGATTCCGGCTGGACTGTTCGCTGAGGGTTGGCGGGTTCCCTTGCGTACTCCGCAGAGCGTCCGCTCGACGATGGAGAGTGAGACGGTCAGGCCGAGGCTTTCTGCGACGGGCACCGACCCCGCAAAAGGCGATGAGATCCTGAACGTGGTCGCAGGGCGAGGTCGGTTCCAGGCTGACGCGTCTCAGCTTAGAACGACGACCGCCGCGCTCAGCGCTGGTGTGTCTTATCGATTTGGGACCACGGGAGCCTGCTACTGGCCCGGTTCGTCAATGCGAGCGCGGGCAGAGATCGTTAGCTCAGCGGGCGGAAGCTCGATCGAGACGGCCCCGTCTGACTGCTCGAGGTCAAGTATGAGATGCAAGTACGGCGTGCTGTCTTCACCATCCGTGAGGTCAAGACTCACCCGCGCGATGCGTCCGTGGTCGTCGCAGGCGACCAGGGCGCGAACACTGACCCCGTCAGCCACGCCCGCATCGACGATGCCGTTGAGCGTATCGCGGTCGAGTTCGACGACCAGCTGGTTCTCCGCGCCTGCCGTTGCCGTGCGAAACGCCAGTCGAAGCGCCTCAAGGAAGGTTCGTGGATGCATCAGGCCTCTGGTCCCCAGTGGTCCCTGCATATATGTCCAACGACCGTCGTCGAGCTGTTGGTAGCTCGCCGCGCCGGCGAGCACCAGGACCCCGCGGCCGTCAAGCACCCGCTGCTTGTCCGAATCAAGCCGGCAGCGATCACTCGCGAAGTCGATAACGCCATACAGAACGCCGTCAATGTCGCCCTCGATGCCGGCCCTATCGACCAGCAACACCGACCTGACGGTCACCAACGCGCTGCCCCTGACCGTCCGTTGGACCGCCACCTCAATCGCGGCGCGCAACGCATCAGACGTGGTCATCGACTCAGCACCTCACCGCCAGCTTGATCCATGAACCCAGACCGAACAGACCCGCCCGACTCTAGTCACACCAGGTGTCGGTCGAGATGATCACGACAGGCGCGTCCCAGAACCTCGAGGTGGGCCTCGGGTTACCCACGGCTGAATCATCTCGACCGCAACGACGCCTCGGCCAACGGTCGCTTGCCACTACGCCCGACACGCCGGCTGGGAAGACGAGCGGCCCGTTCTGGTGGACACAGCTTCGGGAGATCTTTTCGCAAAGGGTTCGAACATATGAGACGTCGCGGCGTCGGCGGCGCGACCCCCGAGCGGACGCTCGGGAGCGTCCGGCAGGCGTTCGGCATCTGCGGCGACGTCGGGGCCGAACCCGAACGCCGGAATGGGTCGTTCTCGGCGTGCGCTGAGCCATCGCTCTACGCACGCAGCGGAGAAAGCTCCGCGCGTCTCTCGTGCGTTCTGATCACGCTGGTTCACGAGGCCTTTCAACGGGGCTAGGCGGTCATGTTTGTGAGCATTTCGTTCCGGTTCGGATGGCACGTGACGAGGATCTCACGCTCCCCGTCTCGCGTGACCTTGTTGTGGGCGGAGCCGGACGCTCCGTCATACCTAACGCTCGGCGGGCGGCGGGGAGATGCCTAAGCGCCGGCGGAGTTCGCCCATCGTCGCCATCCGCGCACGTTGTGTCGACCGTGCTTGCACACGCCACTCGCGTTCTTGATCTCGCAACTCAGCGGCATCGTCGAGCCGCCCCTGCTCGATTGCCAGCTCTTTGGCCACCGCTATTTCCGCCAGTCGCTTGCCGAACGCCTGGCGATTGATCTGAGCTCTGGCGCGGGCGCGCTCGATGCTGCCGCACACCTCATCGACATCGAGCCCAAGCTCATTGAGAGCCTCCGCGGCGGGGGTGTGTGGAACACAGATCAGGGCGAGCAGCAGATCGCCGAGGTCCGGTGCCCGGCCGAGGTCGCCACGGATCTCCTCACCCAGCGGTTTGAGCAGTACCGGGAGGCCGTCAAGCCATCCGGGATCGATCGCCGGTCCCGGTCCGCTCGAGGTCGGCTCATCAGTCGCGGGGCGGGGTGACCCCGTGCGAACGATCACCTCGTCGCGAAGGTCAGGCAGATCGACGTCGCAATCCAGCAGAATTCGCACAGCGACACCCTCGTCATCGCGTAGCAGTCCGAGCAGAACGTGCTCGGTAGCGATGTAATCGTGGCCCAGCGAAAGCGCCTCGTGCAGCGCCATCTCCAGCACTTTCTTCGCGTGCGGCGTGAACGGGATCTGCCCCAAGCTCGGCTCCTCCCCAGAGCCGACGATCCTCACCACCTGCGCACGGACGCGTTCGACGGTGAGCCCAAGCGACTCAAGCACGCGCGCGGCCAGACCCTGTTCTTCGCGCAGTAGCCCGAGCAGGATGTGCTCGGTGCCGATGTAGTTGTGCCGGAGGCCCCGGGCCTCCTGCTGGGCCCAGACAACGACCTGGCGAGCTTGCTGGGTGAATCGCTCAAACACGCCCTTAAGACTCCCAGCCCCAGCGACCCCTCACAAGCAGACCCAGCAGAGCCGTCTCGCAGCTTGACTCACGTCACGGGACAAAACGTGACGCAGGCGCCGTCGTCGGCCCATTGAGGAGCTTCGAGGCCGAAGTCAGCGGTCGCAGATGCCGTTGGACTTATGCGACAAGTCGTGTGATCCGTGGGGTCCGCCGATGGCCTCGTGCTGTGAGCCAGCGCTCCGGCGTTGCCCATCGCCGCTGGAACAACGCGACCGGGGTCGCATGAGAGGCTGGGTCGCGACGCGACCGTGACCGAGGTAGATCCCAGGATTGCGACGACGACTGAGCATGGTCGGGAGCCAGCTGTAGTCAGTTTGCCCGTGGTGGCGCGGTCTGGATCATCCGCGCCAGTTCGGTGCGGGTGTACCCGTGGCGGCTGCCGAGCTGCACCAGCTCGGCGACTTTCGCCCGGACGGTGCTGCTCGCGGGGGTCCCGGTGACACGGATTCCGTGTCCTTGGCGGAGCTCCAGCAGCCCTTCATCGCGCAGCAACCGCAGCGCCCGCAGGACGGTGTTGGTGTTGACGTGCATCACGGCGGCGAGGTGACGTGCCGGTGGGAGCCGGTCGCCCGGCTCGGCGTCGCCATCGGCGATCGCGCGGCGAATCTGCGCGGCGACCTGCTCGTGAAGCAGGGCAGCGTCGTCGCGGTCGACCTTGACACCCAACATTGTGCCAATCATAGTAGCTCATAGATGGCGGTTGAAACCCCTCGCGACGCCACGACCGAGCCAGCTCCGGCGACACCGCCCGACGCCGACGTCATCAAGGACGCACGCGCGCGGCAACGACGCCACCACGGCGCCGGCGTGTGCCTATTACTCGCGGGCGCCCTGGCCGCTGTGGTCGCATCTCAAAGCGGCGGAGGCGGCGGCAACGCGCACGGCAAGGCCCTCGCCGCTCACGGTCGCGCCGGCCTCGTCCACGGCGCCGCGCTGCGCCTACCGCGCGGGCGGTCAACCACGACGTTCACCATCACCGCTCCCGCCACGCACGCATACGACGTCACCGTGGCCGCTCCGGCGGCAGCGGCGATCGTCTTGACGATGAAGATCAGCGCCGGAACGGGCTGGACTCTGAACACGCAGCATGACCCCGGGTGCCACACGATGGCCGGCCGAATCGACTGTGTGCTGCACTTTGCCGCAGGGGGAAACCCGGGCGGGAGATGGACCGCCATCGTTCATAAGACCTCTCTCCCGGCCGCACGCGGGCGCATCACCATCGTCTTTGACCCAAACAACGCAGCCCCGACTGCTGCTTGACCGACCTCCCCGGCTCAAAAGGCGGTGGCTCGCCTCAACCTGAAATGTCCGCTAGCCCTTCCTCACGTGAGACGGCCCCTGCCCCGGCCAAGCGGCCAGGCTCGCTGTCAGCGATCCGGCCGGCCACCACCGAGGAACTAGCTGCCATTCCCTCCGGCTACGCCGGCCAGCCGCTCGACCCACCGCTCAAGCCATCTCGGATACACCATCTGTAGCCCAGTCTGACGAGTTCAAACCTGAGTAGGTTTCATGCAAGCGTGCCTGTTGCTTGTCGAACTCGGGGACGGATTCAGTCGCGTTCGACGGGCGCTCCGCAGTCAGCGATCTCCTTGCCCGCGGTCATCGCCTGGTGACGTTGTCGGCGCCAGCTTTCGTACTCGGAGCCGAACGGAATAGGGCGGCGGCAGAAGGCGGAGAAGCATTCGTAGAAGTACGGCGCGTCGCCTGAGTCGGCCGCTTCCCGAAGTGCCCCGCAGAGCCGCGCTGATTCCACGATCCCTTCGAGCGGCCCGTCGTCGGCATGACGACGCACCAGGGCACAAAGGGGGTCAGGATTGACCGGATCTTGGATCCGACCCCAGGTGATGAAGTACCGGCGGTTTCCCGTCGTCAACATGACCTCGACAGCGACGACATCGTCCATGCCTCGGATGATTGCAGTCGGGGTTCCGGCAGGTCCACGGAACCGTAGGCGCTGACCTTGGCCGTCGGGCAGGTGTCCGTTAGCCGTTGGTCGTGAGACGCTCACGACGCGCGGCAGGAACCGGCGACACCATTGCTGGACGATGTCACGGACGGGGCGCGCAGCACGCGCTTCGGTCCGGGGCAGGGCCTTGACAAGGTATCTTGTGACAAGTACTCTTGTGAAGCCGCGCAATCAAAGGAGGAGTCTTGTGCACCAGCACCCCGCTCTCGTTGAAGCGCTGATCCGAGATCGTGTCGCAGAGCTTCGGCAAAACGGCCAGGCCAGTCGTCGTCGCCGGCCCGAACACCGCCGTCACCGCGTCACCGAGGTCGCTCGGCGCGGAACTGGCTGGCTGCTCATCGAGTGGGGCCTGCGGCTCGCGATGCCTCGCGGCGCGTATCCACCGTCCCATCACGCGGGATGACCGGTGACGCTCACCCGTCAGGGTCGATCCGCATGACAAAGCCTCAGCGAACCCCTCAGAAGACCGAGCCCAAACAGGCCGACCAAGCGCTGGCAAGGTCAACGCGCCACATCGCCACCGGTGCTGGCGATCAGGCGGTGACCACCCGGCGCCCGCGCCGGCAGATGGTCACTGATCCGAGAGCGATGCGAGCGCTCGCGCATCCGCTGCGCGTGGCGCTCCTGGAGACGATGCGCCGCGACGGGGACATCACCGCCAGTCGAGCGGGGGAGCTGCTCGGCGAGAGCCCCGGGAACATGTCCTGGCACCTCCAGACCCTTGCCAAATATGGCTTTGTGGAGGAAACCGGCGAAGGTCGTGGGCGCAGCCGTCCCTGGAGACTGACAAGCGATTCCCGCAGCTTTGACACCGCGATGACCGACCCTGAAACAGCCGCCGCCGGCGAGACGCTCGAGCGCACCTTCGTTGAACGCGCCTACGGCCAGATGCGGGAATGGTGGTCGCGCCGCCTGACCTATCCGCTGAAATGGCGGCGCGCGGCGTTCATGACCGACAGCGTCAGGTACCTCACAGCCGACGAGCTCGCCGCCATCATGGACGAAATCATCGCGATCTACGACCGCTACGCAGACCGCGAGCAGGCGGATAAGCGCCCCGCCGGAGCGCTCCCAGTGCACCTCTCCGCACACGGGCACCCCCTCCTGCCCACCCCTTCAGGCAACTAACGCCTCTCCTCCCGGACGTGCGATGAGCGTTGGGATGTGAGAGGCCTTGATCGGCGTGCCAGGCGTCGCTGGTCGATCCTCATGGGATTAGCTCAGTCCGGGTTGGAGGCGGAAGTCCGGTCAACGCGAGCCGTCTACGCCAAGACTGAGCCAGACCGGGGTGAGCAACGCGACCTGCTTGAGCGTGCAGTCTGCTTGCACCCGATTGGCCGGCCATCCAGTTTCGGCTTGCTCGCGCTTGCCAAGCTCTCGGTGACATGGCGTCCGGCCGAGAGCATGCCGCCGAGCATTGGCGTTGCTGGCGGGCGACAGGGCTATCACCGACTCTTTCGACTTTGCGCCCACCGGCCGCAATCTCAGCGTCAGTTACGCCAGGCGCGAGCTGGAGCAACTTGGTCTCCTCCAACTGAGCGATGCGCGTCGCAATCAGGGTTCCTTTCCGGACGGAGCATCTGCTTGGCTTCATGGTCAACCGGCCGTCGGTGGGCCTGACCGATGATTTTTGCGCGCCGTGCTGGTCTGTACGCCGAATACCGACTCACGGGAGGCTGACGCTATGCGGAAACTGACCTTTGGCATGAACCTGACCCTGGACGGCTACATCGCCGCGCCCGGCGACGACCTCGGCTGGAGCGCGCCGAGCGACGAGCTGTTCCAGTGGTGGTCCGACCGGGTGGCGGCGACGGGCCTGGCGCTGTATGGGCGCAAACTGTGGGAGACGATGAGCTCCCACTGGCCGACCGCCGACCAGCAGCCGGGCGCCACACCGGCGGAGGTCGAGTTCGCCCGCCGCTGGCGGGACATGCCGAAGGTGGTGTTCTCCTCGACGACCAGCACGGTCGACTGGAACACCCGCCTGGTCACCGGCGACGCGGTCTCCGAGATCACCCGGCTCAAGGCCGACGACGGCGGCCCCATGGACATCGGCGGTGCCACACTCGCCGCGGCGGCCATGCGGGCCGGGCTGATCGACGAGTACGCGATCGTCACCCATCCGGTCCTGGTGGGCGGCGGCACGCCGTTCTTCACGGCCCTGGACAACTGGGTGAACCTGGGCCTGATGGAGACCCGGACGTTTCCCGACGGCGTGGTGCTGACCAGGTACGAGACCAGGCGCTGAGTGCCCGACGTCGGAGCAGCGCGGGCTTCGGGCCACCCAAGGATCTCGCGGCGCTGTGTTCCGCGGCGATTCGCGACGTCCCTGCCGGATCCTGTTCTTCACCGCAGACGATCCGTCCGGATAGGGATCCAACGTGAGAAGCCCCGCGTCAACAAGGCCGCCAGCGCGCCGCCGTGTGAATCACATCCACGGATCCAGCGCGATGGGTAGCGTCAGCCGGCCTGCGGGGGCGGCGTGTTCAGCGGCGACGTCAGGAGATGAGGCCGAGGTGAGTCCGGGTGTCCGCGCTGCTGGTGTGGCGGCTGTTGGCTGCCGCGGTTGGGGCGTGTTTCAGGGGTGCTCTCGGATCATGCGCGCGAGCTCGGTGCGGGTGTAACCGTTCCGGCGGCCGAACTGCACGCGAAAGTCCGCCGGGAGCCGACTGGGTCCCACCAACGAGCCAAGCAGGTTGGTGTCGCCTGGGTTCAGCGCCCGCGGACGGTGCGCTGCCACGGCAGGTGCAGTGTGTGGCGGCTTGGGTCACACAGCGCGTAGAGGCTGAGCACCGTCTCGGTCAGCGGCGAGATTCCAAAGTGGGTGTTCGCTAGGTCCTCGACGCCGAGCTGGATCTTGACCATTTAGCCATAGCCTACATCCATTGGCGGGCTTTGGCGCCTCGGCTGAACTGGCCGCATGAGCCACTCGACGAGGAGCACCGCCGTGTTCTGCGAGTGTGCGAGGAGCGGTCGCGATGTCTCGCTGCCAGCTGGCCGGGGACGGCGCACTGGCTCCCGTGTCAGCCACGAGGGAGAGCACGATGAGCCACATTCGCTACGAGATCGCTCGGATGCGACGCGACGATCTCTTACGGGCAGCGGCCGAGCGCAGGCTGGCCGGCGGTACGACATCGGTGAACGGCGAACCGACCGCGAACCCGACCGGTCGAGCGGGCAAGCTGCGACGCGGTGGCAACTTCGCTTCGCAAGCCGTACGGGTAGCAGCCGGACCTACGGTGAGAGGACGCCTGATGGAAGGCTTTGATCCCAAGATGAGCTTTGGCGACGAGACGTCCAGGCGCTATGACGCCCTGGAGACTCGCGGAGACGAGCCGGAGACCGTGGCGTTTCTCGCGCGGCTCGCCGGCGGCCGCGACGCGCTGGAGTTCGCGATCGGCACCGGCCGCATCGTCTTGCCGCTCGCCCGCGCCGGCGTGCCGGTCGAGGGGATCGAGCAGTCCCAGGAGATGGTTGACCGGATGCGCGAGAAGCCCGGCGCCGCGAACGTGCGTGTAGTCATCGGCGACATCGCCCACGCCAGCATGGGAAACACTTACGGCCTCGTTTATCGGGTCGACAACACGATCGGCAACCTGCTCTCCCTAGACGATCAGGTGCGCTGCTTCGAGAACGCTGTACGACACCTGAGCGACGATGGCGTGTTGGTCGTCGAGTGCCGCGTGCCGACCGGTCCCACCAGACCCGACCGCCAATTCGTCAACGCCGGACGCGTCGCCGCCGACCTGGTCACGCTGGATACCGGCCGCTATGACCCGATCACCGAGATCGTGGGCGAGAATCCCGTGCGCGTCAGCGCTGGTTGCATCGCTCTTGATCTGATCAGCCTGTGGTTGGCTCATCCGCCGGAGTTCGAGTTGATGGTCAGGCTCGCCGGGCGGCGGCTCTGTGACCGCGCCGGAGGCTGGGACAACGAACCGTTCACAGCCGCCAGCCGGAGCCAGATCAGCACCGACGAGCGCGCGACCGCACGATCCACCAGAGAGCCCGCGATGGCACCCACTGGGTGGTCTGCCCTACACGGCTACGCCAGCTTGCGCAACACCGCGATCGGCTCCCCCTGGCCCGAGCGCCAGGACACCTTGCAGCGAATCGTCTATGGCCTAGCACGCATTACCGAGCCGCGCATGGTCTCGGTCCGCCGCGAGCAACCCGCCTGAAAGGAGCATCCCGAATGCCGACACTCCCCTGGACCACAGTGACTGACAGCCCCGACAGCTCGGAGGTTGTCGTGATGGCGTCGCGGTTGCCGCTTTGCCGTCACCACTCGATTCCCCGCTTCCTGGCTGCGACGATGACTATCCGCCGGCAGCTACACCTCTCCGAGGGCCTACTCGGTTACGCGCTTGACGCCAGTCTTGTGCACGGCGTCTTCTGGACAGTGTCTGCATGGCAAAGCCAAGAAGCACTCGATCGCTTCGCCCGGAGCGACCCGCACCGCAGGCTGATCCTGTCGATTCGGCCGCTGATGGCCCCCACCACTTTCACGTTCTGGCGCCATCCCGGCCTCGAGCTCCCGGTCAGATGGGATCTCGCCCGCACGAAGCTCAGCGAGGCCCAAACAGACGCGCGGCGCCAGGCCCCGCGGCCACGTGCGTAGCCGACAGGGGACCGGATCAGTCGCAGGGCCGTGTCAACCACAAGCGAATCGGAGGCAGCGTCGTGTTCACAGCACCGACAGGCCGGACCGTTCTTATCACCGGCGCGAGCAGAGGCATCGGTCGCGGGATCGCGCGTACGTTCCTTGAGGCAGGCGCTCGGGTCGTGATCACGGGCCGCGACGTCCACGTCGGCGCCGCCGCGGTCGCCGAGCTGGCGCGCGACGGCGGGGAGGTGGCGTTCGTGCGGGCCGACGGCGCGGTCGCCGCCGATGCCGAGCGGATGGTCGCCGAGACGCTCGACCGTTTCGGCACGCTGGATGTCCTGTGCGCGAACGCCGGCATCTTCCCCCGGGCCGATCTGCCCGACCTGGACGAGTCGCGCATCGACGAGATCTTCGCCGTCAATGTGAAGGGCACGATGCTGGCCGTGCGGGCGAGCACGGACGCGCTCGCCCGCGGCGGCCGTGGCCGGGTGATCATCACCTCCTCGATTACCGGACCGATCACGGGCGTGCCCGGCTGGTCGCACTACGGTGCCACCAAGGCGGCGCAGCTCGGCTTCGTGCGGGCGGCAGCGGTCGAGCTCGCCGGGCAGGGCACGACGATCAACGCCGTGCTGCCCGGCAACATCGACACCGGCGACGAGCAGACCCCGAGCGACCGTCGCCTGATCGAGGCGGCCATCCCCTGCCGGCGGCTCGGCACCGTCTCAGACATCGGTCACGCGGCACTGTTCCTCGCGTCCGATGAGGCGGGTTACATCACCGGCCAGACGATCGTCGTCGACGGCGGCCAGGTCCTCACGGAGTGGCCCGCCCTCTCCTGACTCGCGCGCCAACACGCTGCCGGCCAACACCACCACTTCCGGCTCTGGGGCCCAGGTTCGGGCTCCTCGCTGGTGTGCCTGCTTCGGCGCCGGGTCGGTACGGGGTGCGTCGTTCTCAGGTCTGGGCGGATCGCGACGGTATCTGCAGGGCGACGCTTATATCCGCCGCTGACCCCGAGCTGCTCTCCACCCCTGGCGATGACCTGTCCTCGCTCGTCCAGTACCAGCAAGGGGTCCAGGTGGGCACGATATTCGCGGGGCCACATCGTCAGCACGAGCTCCCCGTCATCCTTCGCGAGCCAAATCTGCACTCGGTCGTCGCGCAGGCTCCCGACGAGCGTGCCGCCATTTCCCGCCAAGCGCCCCATGGCGGCGAGCACCCCCTCCGGCCCTGCCGGTGAAAGCCGGTACACGCGGACGACTCATAGCGGACACTGGATCGATGCGGCACTGCTTACGGTCGATCGGCGGGACCACGGGAGCTAGAGCCATCCGCAGATCAGTTCGCACGCATGAGGTTCCCCTGCGGACGAGGCCCGCCCGGGTTCAGGTCGGGCGTCGACCGGAGACGAGGTAATGAATCCCGCCGCCGGCCGCATACAACCGGTTTGCCGCGAGCTCTTGCGCTGTCTCGCGGGACTCGGCCAGGCGGCGCTGCCAACGTGCCTCAAAGTCGTTCTCATGCCCGCCGCCGGCCAGGAAGTAACGCTTGGCGTCCTCACGTGACCACTTCCACCGGTCGCTGGTGGCGCTGGCGATCATCACGTCTCTCAAGGCGCGCTGGTCGTCAGGCTCATAGGGCGGCACGAGCGCGAACGCCTTGTCATCGAGCACGCATTGAATGTCAACCAGCCCGGCCTGGGCCAACAGGCCCGGGAGAAGGTCCCCGACTGAGCTGTTGCCCTCGCCGACATGCGCCTTGCCGCGCTCGCACATCACAGCGAACTCGACGCGCTCCACCAGCTCCGCGACCGGCTTGGCCGCGGTCGTGCTGTCGGCGACCAGCATCGAGGCCAGATTGTTCGGTTCAGCCAGCAGCAGCAGCCCGCCAAGCCGAGCAACACGCCGCATCTCGCCGATCACTGCCGCGGCGTCGGCTACGTGGATCAACACTGTTTGACAGGTCACCAGATCAAAGCTCTGGTCCTCAAAGGGAAGCGCTTCAGCGACACCCTCCACGTAACTGCAGCGACCCGTCAGCCCCAGCTCGTCCGCGCGCTCGCGGGCCCCGATGACCCACCGCGGATCGCGCTCAACGCCAACTACGCCGGCGTCGGCGGAAAGCAGTCCGAGCACGGTCGTCGCCCAATGACCCAGTCCGGACCCGACATCGAGGACCGACCGGACCCGATCGAGCCCGAGCCGCGCGGCGACCAGACGCAGATAATCCGCATTCCACCAGAAGTCGCGCTGCTCATTGAAGTAGGCCGCCGAATGCGGCTCAGTGGACGGATCACCGGACACGCGCCCCATCCTACGGAGCCGACCCCGGAGCACCGACCTGTTCGCTCAGCGTTGGTTCCCGGACACTCTGACGAGCCAGCGACTCACGGGCCGAGTGCGGCGTCAGACCGTGCGCTGAGCGATCCGTGTTTGAACCCAAGCACCCTGTCTGCAAGCGGTTCGGCGGCTGCGGCGAACCGGAAGCGATGTCGCTCGCACCGCGCGGCGGGTTCGCGAGCGACGAGTGAACCGGCGATCCGCTACGCGGCGTCGCTCAGATGGTTGTCACGATCGGTGAGGACTGGGACGGTGGACTCTCGATGTCGCCGTTGCTTCTGAAGCCTCATTCGGCTTGTCCGTGACACCGGCGGCGGCGAGTTCGCGGCGCACCGTGTCGAGCATCGGGCCGAGCGATCCGAAGTCCGGCGAGGCGGCCATGACCTCGGCCGACGACGATCATGGGCGCCGCGTGGCACGGGGCGTGCGCCTTTCTGCCCGGCACCGGTTGCGCGTCGATGCACCCCCGGGCGGCGGGCCGCTGGACGCGCGCGGGGGTGCGCTCGTCACAGCGGGCGGCGACGCTCATGATCGGATGTCGTAGCTGACGAGCGACCGCGGCGGCAGAGTCGCGGTGAAGGCGCCGTTCCTGACCGTGATCGGAGTCTGCGCGGAGAGCTGGCGGGATGTGTCGGTCAGGTACGGCGTGACGTGCGCTGCGTCGAGCCCGCGCAGCGAGAAGCTCGCGACCTGGCGGCTGTGGGCGCTGTTCAGAACGATCATTGCGGTCGACCCGTCGCTGTTGCGGAACGCGCTCACCTGCAGGCCCGCGTCGCTTGTCGTGGTGCCGATGCGGACCGCGGCGGGGCGGACGAAGCGGCTGTAGCTCGCGAACGCCCACAGCCGACCGGAGGTGGCGACCGTGTTGCCCTTGACCTCGACCAGTCCCGTGTTGGGGCCGGTGATGGTCGTCGTGCTCGTGTTCGCGCCCCACAGATAGAGGAACGCGCCCAGGTTCGCCGCAGTCAAGCCGGTGTAGATGTTCTGCGCCCATGTGAAACCCGACAACTGTGAGCCGTCGTCCCAGGCCCCGTCAAACGGCCCGGTGTCGAACGGCGCCCACTCAGTCTCCCAGACCGGTTTGCTCCATCCGCGCAGCGGCGAATCGGGGGCTGCGAAGTAGCCGTGGCTGGTGAACAGCGCCGTTGCCGTGTTCGCTTGCTTATCGGTCTCGATCGCGGCCGCGTACTTTTGCGCGTAGTCCCAGCTCTCTGTGGCGCAGCACTCCGCGCGCGTCGAAAGACCCGAGCGCGCGAGCATCGCGCCGAGGACCTGCATGAGGTTGGCGGTCTGCGCCGGGCTAATGATCATGCTGTCCTGCGGAACGCTGAGGTTCCCCTCGTTCAACGGGCCGACGTACCTGAGCGGTACGCCCGCCGCGGCGTAATCCTTCGCGTACTGCACGAGATAGTTCGCGTAGGCCTGGCGCCAATCACCGCTCTTGCAGCTCGCGCCCGGCACCCCGCACACCGTGCCGCCGTTGATTGCCGAGTCGTTGGTCTTCATAAACGCGGGAGCGCTCCACGCATCGGCAAACACGCTGGCGCCATAGTCAGCCGTGATCTGCTTGGCGAACCACAGCTGCCCTTGATCCTCGTCGACCTCAGCGAGCGTCAAATACGCCGGCCTCCCGTTCGGGCTGCTCGGCGCCCGCGGCTCGATCGTGAACCCTTTGTCGGCGCTGATCTCATTGCGCAAGATCGTCAATCCCGCCCCATGCGTCGGGCTGTAGAGCAAGCTCAGCACCTCCCGCTGGACCGAGGCGGGCGCGCTCCTCAGGGCCTTGGCCTGCCCGAACCCCTCAGACACACCAAACCCGGCGATCCGCTGGTACTGCTCGGCAGCGTTGATCGTGACCGTGGCTGTCGACGAGGAGCCGCTCCTTGACACGCCCGGCGAGCCGCCACCGCAGGCGGCTACTAGCAGCGGGACCGTGCTCGCCGCACACCACGCCACCAGACGCTCAAAGATTCGAAGCGCACGCACGAGGACTTCCGGGGATAGCGAGCATATTAAGGTGTTTCGCACGGCCAGCAAGCACCCCGCGCTATGGCTCCTACAGGTACGCGGGCGCCGATTCGGACGTTCGCCATGCTGTCACCCTGGACCGAAGAGCAGCCGCGGAGTTCGGATCCGTCAGGCGTCCGGTAGCCGTTCCCTTGAGCCACCGGCGCGCGGGCTGGAGTCCTGACGAGCGCTTGTCGCGCGTTGCGATCACACCGATTTCGGCCAAGAGCATCCTGCAAGCCACGTCCTGCACACGCACCGTGCTCATGATGACGCTGCAGCGGAAGACGGACTACTTGTGGCGTAGAGGTGGGCAGGCGCCCCATCTGCGAAGTGTTCCTTTCCCTCGACGCCACAGGCATGGTTCTCGGCCAGCTGTTGCTGCGGATGTCCTAAGAGTGGCAGCGTGCCGAGTTCCTGCATTCGATGTAGGCGGCGTGTCCGCACCCTCTGCCAGCGGCAGCCCGCTTCATGTGCAGCCGACGCGTGTCGTGGCGCCGAGGTGATCAACGCCAGGGAGCTCCAGCGCTAGCACGCCGCGCCCGGCCCGTAAGAGGAACCGCGGAACCGCCGAGACGATGCGCCGGATCTTCAATGATGCGGATGCCGGTACGCGAGAAGCCGGTGGCACCAACGGAGCTCGGGTCGCCGCGGTGCCTGTTTCGCGATGCCGGAGAGGGGCGCGGAAGCTTGCGGATCACCGGTTTGCGGAGTAGCTTCGGGGCCCGAGGTTGCGTTCTGCGGCCATAGACCAAGCGACACGGGGGCACAGCGTGATGAGCAAGTCGGGCCGATTCGGGATCGGCCTCTTGGTGCTGCTCTTGGCCGCGCTCCTGACGGGCACAGCCGCGGCGACGACCGAGAACGCCACCAGCGTCATCGTGTCTCCCAACGGCTCGACCGTCGACGCCGGCTTCGGCGGGGCCGGCTTCTCGGCTTTCAGCCGAGACCCCAGCACGGGTGAGCTGTCGCTCCAGGGCGACGCGGCCCCGACCTCCGCCGGGGGGCCGCTCGAGTTTCCCGCGATCGCGGCAAGCCCCGACGGCGCGAATGTCTACGGCGTCGACAGCCAATCCAACACCCTGTTCCAGTACGCGCCCACCAGTGGCGGCGTAACCGAGCAGGAGAGCTATCCAGTCCTTGCCGATACCAGCGAGGCCAAGGACCCGACCAGCCTGGTCGTATCCCCGGATGGCTCGAGCGTCTACGTCCTGACCTACGGCGTGCAGTACGGCACCGGCGTTGGCGTCAGCACTGACGGCAAGATCAGTGCCTTCGTGCGCAACCCATCAACCGGGAACCTGGCCCTGACCCAAACCGCGCCTATCGACGTGGGCTCGGCCTCCCAGGGCATCGTGGGCGAGCAGCCCGTCCTGTCCCCGGACGGGAACTTCATCTACGTGACCAGCAATGCCTCGGGTGGGATCGACATGCTGAACACAAGTGATCTTGGAGCGGCGCCGACTCGCGAGGGCACCCTGAACGGAGGCATCGCGATCGCCATGTCCCCGGACGGGAACTACGTCTTGGAGACCGGGCCGCCATCGTCCTCAAGCTCAAACGCCAGAGAGATCGCGGTTCTTTCCCGGAACGCGAGCACCGGAACCCTGACGCAGCTGGATGAGGTAAATGACGTCTCCGGGCTCAGCGATATGTGGGGCTTGGCCATCTCTCCTGGCAGCAAATGTGTGTATGCGACCAGCCGCGCCGACAACTCGCTGGGCTGGTTCAGCCTCAACTCCGGCACGCTCACCCTGGGCGGCGTGGTGAGCGAGGGCGAGAATGGGGTCAGCGGCCTCGCGGACGCGCGTCAGGTCACCGTGTCACCCGACGGCAACAGTCTCTACGTTGCCTCGGCCGGCGACGGCGCGGTGGCTGCGTTCAGCCTCAACCCCAACACCTGCGCCCCGAGCTTCCTCCAAGAGGTTCAGGACCTGTTCACGCTGGCCTCGCCCGTGGTGGACTCGAACTCCGGCACGGCCACACTGCCGGTCAACGTCGAGGCCTCTGGCACGATCAACCTCTCCCTCCAAACGCTGCCCGATGGACCGAGCGTGCGCTCTGCGGCCGAGAGGACGCACGCGATCCCGGTCTCTGGACCTGGTTCGGTCGACGTCCCGATCACCCTCAGCGGCCAGGCCGAGAAGGAGCTTGCTCAGCACCACCAGCTGAACGTGCAGGCCGCCGTCACCTTCACCGCGACCGGCGGAACGCCGACGACGAAGACGACCGTGATCCAGCTGGTCAAGCTGCCCTCCTCACTCTCCCGCCTCAGCGTCGATCCGCGCAGCTTCTCTCTTGCTGGGCGGCTAGTGGTAAAGCGACACTGCGCTGCTCAGACACGCCAAAACCGGGGCCACCAGGCCTGCCGCCGCCTAATAGAGCTCGCCGTCCGCTATAGCCTGAATCACGCGTCGGCGGTCACGTTCACCGTGGCGAGCCAGCAGCCCGGACGCGAGGTAGGTCGCAACTGCGTCACGCCAACGCGCAAGAACCGGAAGCGCCGGAAGTGCACACGCGTCATCAACCTGCCCGGCAAGATCACCGAGTCCGGGAAGGCGGGCGTCAACCGCTTCATCTTTAATGGCAAGATCGGCGGCCGCCGCCTCGTAGCCGGCACCTACACGCTCACCGCTACCCCCAGCGAGGGAAAGGCGGTCAAGGCGACCTTCAAGGTCACCGGCTGAGCCCCAGCCAGCCCGCTGAGGATCTCCGGGTCTCGACAGACGTCGGGGATTCAGGTCCTCGCCGACGAGCCCGTCACGGTGCGCGGCCAGTACGAGCCCTGGTCGCGGGACGACCGCCCCCAGCGCATCCTCAGGCGTCGTCGAAGCAGTTCTATCCCGCGTCGCGCGAAGCACGGCGAACGAGGCTTGCCGCTCGGGCGCCTATACAGCCAGCTCAACACCCCAAGCCCGAGGTCCCGACTGCTATCGCGCGTGATAGGAGGCGTCCGCTCAGGGTTGGTTTGCGACGCTCTGATCGGGTCAGCGATCGGGTGTCACCGCGGCCGCGAGACTTAGGTCGACGAGCTTGGTAGCACCGCGATCGCCTCGATTGAGACGAGCAGGCCGTGAGGCAGTCGCACGTTGGCCGGGGCTGACCGCGCCGGCGGTGGATCGGGCATATGCCGGGCGTAGACCTCGTTGAGGCGACCGAAATCTTCGACGTTGGCGTAGAAGATCGTCGTCTTGACCACGTCGTCCACTGACGATCCGGCGGCCTGGAGCACTGCGGCGAGGTTCAGGAGTGCCTGCTCGGTCTGGGCTTCGATTCCGTCTGCGATCGTGCCGGTCGCTGGGTCGATGCCCGCCATCCCGGAGCAGAAGACCAAGCCGCCCGCGACGATCGCCTGGCTGTAGGGCCCGAGCGCGTCGGGGGCCTGGTCGCTTGATACTGCCGTTCGGGTCATCGCGTGCTCCCTGGTCGCGGTTTCTTCGGTCGCGCGCCAACCTATGCCGACAGGAAGGTGGACGCAAGGCCATCCGATCTGAGACTTCTCGGCGGCCGCGGCGGGGCGACTGTTGCAGCGACGATGTAGCAGTCTGAGCGGGCTTACGCCGGGTCGTACGAGGTGCTTGCGACCGGGTTTGACTTTAAGATCGTCGGACGGATCGTAAACAGGAGTATTGTCGCGGCGATGGCCCGGCGAGATGGGCCCCCCCAACCATCCCGGACGGATTCGCTGCGGCGCGATAGCGACGGCGAGCTGAGGTTGGTGGTGCACGGTGATCACCTCGAGCACGCGCGGTTACCCGACGGTGATGCGCCGGTCATCGACGTTGGCTGAAACAATCGCGGCTCTGACAGCGACGGTGGGGTGGTCGTGCAGACCGAGCATCTGACCGTCCGGCCCTGGCGTCTGGACGAGGCCGATCGGCTGTTTGACGTGCTGAGCCGTATGGACGTGGTGAGGGGTTTCGGTACCGCGGCGCAGCCGATGAAGACGCGCGACGAGGCTGTCGCGTTGATCGAGCGCTGGACCGAGCGGTACGGCACCGATTCAGCGCTCGGGTCGTGGGCGATCATCGAGCGCGGCCGCAACGTGCCGGCGGGCAGCGTGCTGCTCAAGCCGGCTCCGGATGGAGACGGCGAGATCGAGATTGGCTGGAATTTGCATCCCGATAGTTGGGGCCGGGGCCTCGCGACTGAGGCCGCGAGCGCGATCCTCGCCCGGGCGTTTGCGGGCGGACTGCAAGAGGTCTGGAGCTCGGTGCTCCCAGACAACGACCGCTCTGCCGCGGTGTGTCGCAGAATTGGGATGCGACTGCTCGGGCTCAGCAGCCGCTGGTATCACGAGCCGGGCCTGTTGTTCTGGGCCGGCGCCACCGACGACCAAGTGCCTTCGCTAGCACCGGATTCACCCGCTCCCACGTAGTCGCGTATCGCCATGGGCAGGGTCAGCCTCGCCGCGCTCCGACGTTCGTAGAGCGCTGGCTTGTGATACGACCTGGTCGCCGGCGGTCTACGTGTTCAGCCAGCGTCCTTGAGTGTCCGGGTATCGACCGACTGACGACCTGCGCGAAGCCGAGCGGACGCAGCCCCGGTCTGGTCTATCGGGGGCGGAGCATGTCGACGAGCAGATCTAGGTGTCGGCGCCAGTCAAAGCCCGACGCGGGGTGGGTCATCGTTGCCGATAGGCCGCACATGAGCATTCCGATGTCGGTCGCGGTCGCGTCGGGGCGGATGGTGCCGGCGTGGCGCGCGCGGTCGATCAGCCGCGACGTGAGTTCCAGCAGCTCGCGCTGCTCGGCTGCGGCTTGGGTCCAGATGTGCTCGCCGGCGCCCGCGAGCACCTGTTGGGTGCCGGCGTCGCGCGCGAGCGCTTCGGCGTTAGAGCGCATCAGGTCGGCCAGCACCTCAAATGGCTCGCCGTCGCGCTCCAGGGCGTCTCGCGCTTCGGCTGAGAAGCGCTTGAACTTCTCGCGCACCAGCTCGACCTGCAGCGCCTCTTTGGTCGGGTAGTGGCGGTAGACGGTGCCGACGCCCACTCCGGCGCGGCGGGCGACGTCATCCATCTGCGCTTCGCTGCCGTGTTCGGCGAACACCGCCCGGGCGCCGGTGAGAATTCTCTCCCGGTTGCGGCGCGCATCTGAGCGCAGCGGGCGCTCGCTCTGATTTGGCGATGTGGTCACGGTCTTTTCACACGGATCCTTGACAAACGGAATCACAGTTCACTATAGTCCCCGGTGCAAACGGAACCGGAGGTCAGCTTCCATGTCATCGCTCAACCACACCAACAACGTCTCCCTGTCCACGCCGCGAGCGAAGAACCTCGCGCTGTTGCTGCTCGCGATGACGCAGTTTGTGATCGTGATCGACGCATCGATCGTCAACGTCGCGCTGCCATCGATCGGCGCTCACCTGCACTTCTCCCGCGACGACCTCACCTGGGTCGTGAACTCCTACACGCTGACCTTCGGCGGCTTTCTGCTGCTCGGCGGGCGCATGGCCGACCTGCTCGGGCGTCGCCGCATGTTCATGCTCGGCCTCGTCGTCTTCTCCTTGGCGTCGCTGGCCGGCGGCCTGGCGCAATCCGAGACCTGGCTGATCGCCGCCCGCGCCGTCCAGGGGCTCGGCGCCGCGATCGTGTCACCGGCGGCACTGTCGATCATCACCACCACGTTCGCCGACGGCGCGGAGCGCAACCGCGCGCTGGGCATCTGGGGCGCGGTCGCCGGGGCCGGCGGCGCCGCCGGCGTGCTCCTCGGCGGCATCCTCACCAGCGGGCTCAGCTGGCGCTGGGTGCTGTTCGTCAACGTCCCGATTGGACTGATCGCCGCGACACTGGCCCCTCGCACCCTGATCGAGAGCCGCCGCGAGAACGCCGGAAGCAGCTTTGACATCCCGGGCGCGGTGACCGTCACCGCCGGCCTGGCGCTGCTCGTCTACGCCGTCGTCGACGCGGTCAACGTCGGCTGGGGATCGACCCGGACGATCGCCTGCCTGGCCGCCGCCGTGCTCCTCCTCATCGCGTTCGTGATCATCGAACTGCGCGAGAACGACCCCTTGATGCCGTTCTCGATCTTCCGCCTGCGCACGCTGCGCGGCGCCAACATCGTCGGGCTGCTGATCGGCATGTCGCTGTTCTCGATGTTCTTCTTCATCTCGCTCTACCTCCAGGACGTGATGGGGTACACCCCGATCAAGACCGGCATCGCCTACCTGCCACTCGCGGTGGGGATCATCGTCTCGGCGGGAATCGCCTCCCAGCTCGTCACGCGGCTGGGCTTCAAGATCCCCCTGACCATCGGGATGATCCTGATCGCCGCGGGCCTGTTCTGGTTCGCCCAGGCGCCCGCACCCCACGGCTCCTACCTCTCCGACATCCTCGGCCCGTCGCTCCTGGCCGCCGTCGGCCTCGGCTTCGCCTTCGTGCCCGTGACGATCGCCGCCGTGAGCGGAACCAACCCCCACGAGGCCGGCCTGGCGTCAGGTCTCATCAACACCTCCCAGCAAATCGGTGGCGCACTCGGGCTCGCGATCCTCGCTACCGTCGCCAACAGCCGCACCCAGGACATCCTCAACCTCGGCGCCCACAACACCGCCATCGCGCTCACCAAGGGATTCGACCGCGCCTTCCTGATCGGCGGCGGCTTCGCGGTCGTCGGAGCCATCCTGACAATGCTCCTCATCTCCTCAAAAGACAGCCGCGAGCACGCGACGGCGGCCTCCAGCATCGACGGCGCCATCGCGCAACCCGCGACGGGCTGAGTCTCTCCCCACGCCCAACGCGCACGGCAATCGGCCGGAACGCCAATCCGAGCGTCACCAGCCGGCCCAAAACCCTCACCGAAACCACATCAGCGCCCGAACGAGAGCGTCCGGCTGGGTCCGGGCACCACACCGACGAACCGACGTTCGCAGAGGGTTGGCTGTTGCGATTCGGTGGCGATGGCGTCCGGGCGTGGCTATGCGGCGAGGTAGGCGGTGCCGTGCTCGCGGAGCGACGAGGTGAAGCTGTGTGGGTCATCGCCGGCGCGATACCCATCAACGCCGCAATGCTCGCACCGGGCGGTGTAGGCGCCAAGAAACATCGCGCACGCCGCGACCTGCCGGCGCTCCGCGGCCGTCAACGGTGCCGAGCGTGCCGCGGCGTACTCGTCGATGAACGCTCCCATCTCTGTCGGCGTAGGCGCCCGCCTCACGCCCGGAATATCGAAATTGGTGGTGAAGGTCATCGCGGCGTTACCGACGATCGCCGCCTCGCGGCGGACGGCGAGGCTGTCCCAGTCATAGATCGCCGTGATCCGTCCGCCGGCGAATCGGAAATGCTTCCCGCTCCAGTCGGTGTGGCCCATGAACATCGGCCCCGCAGTCTGCGCCAATGGCTTGGCCTCGGCAGCGAGTGCATCGATCCACTCGGCCCCCGCACCGGTCGCCGCGAAATCAAACATCGGAGCATGCGCGCATCGAGGCCACAGACGGCCGGCCGCGTACAAGTTCCATCCGCCGGCCAGCGCCGCTGGGCAGCCAAGCGATCGCAAGACCTCGAGGTGTGATGCCAGCGCCTCGGCGATCAGACGGCGACAGGACGGGTCATGGGTATCGCGAACCTCGCCGCGGTCGATCAGCGTCTGCGCCGTCGCGAATCCCGCGCCGAGCCGGGTCGGGGACCCCAACGGCTCCGGACACGCCACCCCCGCTCGAAACAGCTCAGACTGAACGTCATGCACCGCCCGCAGACGCGCCAGCGACTCACGAGGCTGATGAGCCTTCACCACGACACGCCGGCCGTCGGCCAGCCGAACCCCTAGCACCACTCCGACACTGGTGGCGCGAAACAGCACCTCGGCAACGGCTGACCCCAGTTCCGAGACACAGAACCCTTTGACGAGCGCGCCGATCCTGATGGTCTCCCGCGTCCCGAGCGCCGCTTCCTCAACGATCCCGCCGCGCTCAAGCCCACCCCCGACCCGGCCAGACCTCGCTCGCTCCACCCCCGAAAGACTATGCCGCAGCTGACGCACTCCTGTTCGCTCAGCGTTGGGTGTTGCGACGCCGGCGGGCTGGATTCAGACGCACTGATCGGACGTCTCGGCGTGCGCTCGAGTGTAACGGCTTCATACGATTCGGCATGGCGCCCGCCTATCTCAAAATCGCCGGCAGCTGGCAGGAGCACGTCCTACACCAGGCGGTGAATAACTCGATGCTGTAGCGCCGCACACGAGATCCGTGCCGAGCGGACGATTCCTTTCACGATTCGGGCCACCCCTCCTACGAATCCTTCGCAACGACAGGACACGCGGACGCACGTTGACCCGATGACTCCTATCGCGTGATAGGAGGCGAGGCGTCCCCTCAGGCCTGCGCCAACGCGGAGCAGAAGCCTCGAGTTTCTCCGCTGCTACGGCGAGCGGCGGCCGCGCGGCGATAGGAGGCTTGGCGGCGAGGCGACCGCTCGCTGGACTCGGCGACGGTTGATGGATGCTCAGGATTGAAAACCGTCGAACGCGGGTTACCTTGAAACGGGAACCGCATTGTCTGATTGAGGGTCGGCATGCTGCGAGCTGAAGTCGGCAGGATGGTCGGAGCGGTGGTGGTGATGGTGTTGCTGGGGGGATGCGGCGGCGCGAGCACCCCCAACCTCAGGATCCAGGTCAGTCCGCAGCGTGCCTTGGTCGATCGCGCCCGGACGATAGTGATCTCCGGCCTGCGTCCGGGCTCCACGGCCACGATCAGCGCGAGCACGCCACGACCCGGTGGGATCTGGTCTTCGCATGCGACCTATACAGCCAATCACGCGGGAATGATCAATCTCACCAGCGCCGCGCCGGTGTCAGGCAGCTACCGCGGCGAGTCATCGTTGGGGTTGCTGTGGTCTGAGCAGCTGACTGACCCCCGGTCAGTCACAGCGCCCTCGACGGTGACCACGTTGAGGGTGAGCGATTCCAATCAGCGCGCGGTCGCGTCGACACTGACGCAGCTTGCCCACTCGCCTGAGGTGACCGAGCGCCCCGAGACGCTGCGCGGCGCGGGCTTCGTCGGCGAGTTCTACTCTCCGACAGGTTCGGCGCGGCGTCCCGCGGTCGTGGTGTGGGGTGGCTCTGAGGGCGGGCTCGGGGTCAGTGGTCGGTGGGCGGCGGTACTGGCTTCTCATGACATGCCTGCGTTAGCGCTGGCCTACTTCGATGAACCGGGGCTTCCGTGCAGCCTGAGCGACATTCCGCTGGAGTACTTCGCCAAGGCGATCCGGTGGCTGCGCGCCCAGCCGCAGGTCAATCCAACGCGGGTGTGGAACCTCAGCGTCTCGCGCGGTACAGAGGCCGAGTTGCTCACTGTCGCATACTGGCCCTCGCTGGTGCACGGGATTGTGGCTGCCGCTCCCAGCTCGACCGGCTACGGCGCGAACGCAGGCCGCTGCCAGCCGCGAACACAAGCGGCGTGGACGCTGCACGGCAGACCGGTCCCCCATGCCGTTATCGGCCAAGCCGTCCTGAACGCCAATCGCGCCTATGACGATCGCGCTGCCTTTCAAGCCACCCTTGGCATACCCACCACCGCCGCCGCCCGGATCCCCGTCGGCCGATTCCGCGGCCCTGCGTTGCTGATCAGCGGTGGGGCCGACCAACTCTGGCCATCGAGCACCTACGCCGATCAGATCATGCACGAGCTGCGCCTCGATCCCGCGCCCCACGAGCATCTCAACTACCCAGCAGCCGGCCACACAGTGCTCGGCCTCCCGTCGATACCGCAGCCCACCCAGGACAAACTCGGCCAGATCACACTCAATCTGGGCGGCACCCCATCAGCCGATGACCGCGCCCACCGCGCCGACTGGCCAGCGATGATCAACTTCATCGCCTCCCACTGACACCAGCACCCATCCAGAGCCATCAACCCCGACTCCTCGTGCGTCGGCAGCCTGTTGATCGCTCTCACCAGCACGACAACAACAGCCTTCCACAATCAGTAGCCAAAGCCCGTCGCGCAGCAGGAGCGGCTTCTGGTTTCACCCAGCAGTCGGCACACCGCCCAATCTGGTTCGGCGGGCTGCTGCGCCCGGACACAAGCAGCCACGACCTCGTGGCCGTGACACCCCGCGAGAACGGAAGCGGGTGTCCACGGCGCGTCGCCGCACACCTCCTGTTCGCCAATCTCAGGGGCCGACGCCTCACGAGCCGGTGTTCGTAGAGCGTTGGCTTGTGCGACTCCGTCGCTTCCACCGTCGAACGCGCTCAGAAGGGGCCGGCGGCGTTCGGTTGTCGATCCCCTGTGAGACGCCGGGGTTGTGTGTGATCGCCCATGGCGAGGAGGAGTCCTGGGCTAGTTGCGTTGGCGACGATGCAGGAGCCCTGGAGCTGGCCGAGCGGGCGGCGGCTCCTGACTGAGAAAATTCTCATGGGTCGCGGTTCTCCTGGGGGTAGCGCGGGGGCTGGGCCGATAAATCGAACATGTATTGGGGGAGCTCATGTCCTATCTGAATGATCTGGTGACCCGGCGCGGCGTGCTCAAGTTCGGAGGCGGAGCAGCAGCCGGAACCCTGCTGTCCGGCGGGGCGCTGGCCGGGGCGGCCCAGGCGCGCGGGCACGGCGTTCGCGAGCAGCGAGGCAAGCTGCCCGCCAAGCAAATCCAGGAGATCGTCCAGGCGCAGGGGACGGTCACGAACGGCGTGCTGAGCATCCCGATCAGTCGTGATGACATCGGCCCGGTCCGGGGGCCGCTCGGGGTCACGATGGACGGGTCGTTTGAAGTCGATGGAGCGTTGACCTTCCAACCACTCGGCGACAGTCTCGCGTTCTTCAACGCTGACCTCCCGCTCAAGCCGGGGGAGACCGACGGCTTCATCGACGCGATCGACGCCAACGGCATGGTCTTCCAGGCGTTTCACATGCATTACACGGAGCAGTCTCCGCAGACCTGGTTCATCCACTGGCGTGGGGTCGGAGCTCCGCTGACATTGGCGCGAGCGGCCCGTAACGTGCTGAGGTCGACGGCGACGAAGCTGCCTCAGACGATGCCGTCGAACCCGACCTCGCCGCTGGATGCCAAGCGTCTCGGCAAGATCCTCGGCGGACAGGCGATGATCGGTAGCAACGGTGTCGTCACAGTCAACGTGTCCCGAGGCGGCCGGATCGTGATCGACGGGGTTCACGCCTCGCCGGAGGCGAATATCTCTACCGGCATCGAATTCAAGCCGCTGGCCGCATCCGGCTCACAGGCGGCGGCCGGACCTGACTTCGCGATGACCGGCCGCGAGGTCGTGCCCGTGGTCAAGCTGATGCGCTCACAGGGCTGGTACATCGGCTGCCTCTATAACCAGGAGACCGAGGAGGACCCACAGCTGTACTTCTCCCACATGCTGAAGACCGGCGACGCCTACCAGCTCGCCGCCGAGATCCGCGCCGGGCTTGACAAGACCGACGCTAAGTTCACGTAGGCCGACCTCACTCAAGCCGCCGACAGAGACGGCCCGCGACCCAGGGGGTCATCACCAACTTCGCAGGCGCGCACTCCGCACCGGCCGTCGTTGTGCGCGTCGAGGGGTTCGAGCGGACCGGTTGCTATCCGGGCTACGACGCTCACGCCCGCGCGTATGGGCGCGCGAGCCGACCCAAGCCAGCGAAGCTGGTCACCAACCGGCAGCTGCATTAAAGGTGGAGGAAGATCTCTGCAGGCGCTATTCACCGGAGCAGATCGTCGGCCGGTTGCGCCGCCAATTCCCTGTCGATCCGGAGATGCGGGTGTCTGCCGAGACGATCTACCAATCGCTCTACGTCTAGTCGCGCGGGGCGTTGCGGCGTGATCTGACTCGGAGCCCGCGGACCGGGCGGCCGCTGCGTCGGCCTCGCCGCCAGCCGCACCAGCGCAAGAATCGGATCGCGGACATGATCAATATCAGCGAGCGTCCCGTACAGGCGGATGACCGCGCCGTGCCGGGTCACTGGGAGGGCGATCTGATCATCGGCAAGAACAATCTCTCCGCGATCGGGACGCTGGTGCAGCGCACCACCGGTTACCCGATGCTGGTGCATCTCCCCGACGGCTACAAAGCCGAACAGGTCCGCGACGCGCTCACCAAGAAGATCCCCGACAATCCCCGACATCCTCGGCGCCTCGCTGACCCGGGACCAGGGGATCGAGATGAGTGACTGGCATCAGGTCATCGTCGCCGGTGACATCGATAGCTGCTTCTGTGAGCCGCACGCGCCCTGGCAACGCGCGACCTGTGAGAACACCAACGGGCTGCTACGCCAATACTTCCCGAAAGACAACGATCTCACCGTCCACAGCGCGATCGACCTCGACTGGGTCGCGAGGGAGCTCAACGACCGACCCACAAACGCCTCGGCTTCTACAAGCCCGCCGAAACGCCTCACCGAGCCACTGTTGCACTGACCGCAAGGATCCGCCGTCTGGTTCTCGTGACTGTGTCAGCGACGGAGCCGGCGTCAGGAGTCCGAAGCATCGAGGAGCAACCGTCGGTCGAACCCTGCCGGCGCGTGGATGTTGAACATCCGAACCGGACTGGAGGTTCGGTTCATGAAAGTGTGCATGACGCTGGGCGGAACCAGCACGAAGGTGTCCGCTGGCGCGGGAATTTCCTGCTCGTCGACAACGAATTGCAGATCGCCGTCCAGGACGTAGAACGCGTCGTCCTCGTCGTTGTGGATGTGCGCCTCCGGACCATGCTGACGGGGCGCCAGTGTGATGATGGACGCGTTGAACCGCGGGGTGTGTTCGCTGAGGGCGAGGAACTCGACGTTCCCGACCCGGCTGCCGGTACCCCTCGCCACGACGATCGCCTTGTCGTTCCGCGACATCCTCGGACCCTATCCCAACCGGTTTGAGCCCGGGAGCGGGTCGAAGCCGGCCGGCCCGCGGACACGGCTGGACGCTCGAGGACTCCGAGCGCGCTCGCGTCGCACCTGGTTTCACACGGTGAGACGTGCTCGTGCCCCGATCCGGAAACCCTCATCGCCCGTCGGCACCGCCCGGTTGGCGATCGTGAATAAGACCGGGTGGGAGCGGCGGCGAGGGTGCTGCTCGTAGCCCAGACCGTCGGTCTCACGGGGCTCCCCGACCATTAGCCGGTGGAGGTGCGGCGATGGACAAGGGGTCTTGAAGTTGTCGGCTGCGATGTCTCGGAGGAGAAGATCGTGGTGGGGTGCCGTCGCGGCAGCGGCCGCGGCGCTGATCGGGGCTCTGCTCCTCGTTACGCCCTCAGCGGCTAGGCGGACTTCCGCCCACGCCCGACCGCTGGCGCAGACGTGGCCGGTCGAAAAGCGAGCTCTAATGAATGAGTTGGCGATTCTCAGGCGCCCTCAGAGAAAGAGCGACCTTGACCGCGCTGTCTTGAACAATGGGCTGATGGGGCGCGTGATGGTCGATGAGGCGTTGATCAGACGCGCGACAACATGGTCGGGTCAGCATGTCTTCCTTATTCCGGTCGAGCGGCGCACGACAGTGATGACGCCGCGTTCCCCTGGGTTGATGATTTTTGGTATCGGTGGTGGCGGCTGCTGTTCAACCGCGGCCGCTATTCGAGACGCCGGCACCTGGATGACGTTTGGGCCCTCCCCGAGCGAGCTGCTGTTCGTGGTGCCCGATGGCGTCGCGAGGCTCCGCGTCACCGTCCGAACTGGCCCTGACCACCAGACGCAGCCCGCAGTCAGCGGCAAGGTGCGGGACAACGTGATCGCGCTACGGCTCCCATTCCTCGCCGAAACCGTTTCCGGCGATCCAATCACGTGGTACGGGGCCGGCGGACAGGTCATCAAGCACTTCGTCGACTAACGAGGTCTGCACCGCCGTGGCCCCTCCCCGGCCGAGGAGTCGCGACGTGACCCCTGGACGCTGGTTGCTCCTTTGATCGCAGGCAGCGTGGGCCAGAGCTGTGATCTCTGGCCTTGGCGCACGTAGAGTGCATGTGACCTTGCGTGGGCGTGTCTCGTATGTCGCTGTTGCGGTGATGGCAGCTGGTGTGTTGGCGGCCATCGCAGGCGTCGGGCGGTCGGCGGTTGATCACGGGCCGCCCTCGGCGGCGTTGACGGGCGCGACGGTCCCGACCGATATAGTCGGGGTTCGGTCTGCCGCGCGGACCACGGCGGTGAATCGTCGGGCAGCGATTCGCGATTCCGCGCATCTGTTGATGGGAGTGGTTCCTCCGCCGGGCGCGGTCGTTGTGTCGAAGCGCAGCGCCATCGGGATTCAGCGACGGGTGCCGCTGCTCACGACGGCGTTCGCAAGCGCGCTTACCTCCGAGCGCTGGAACGTGCTGGGGCAGCCCGGCGCGGTGCTCTCCTATGTCGAGTCGCATCTTCCGGCCGGGTCGAAGGTGTTCAGCACTGGGTCCGGGGCCCCGGCCCCAGGCTCTCAGTCAGTGATTCGATCATGGGCACCGGTCAGCGGCATCCTCGATACCCGCTGGCTGGAGATCGCGGTGGCGGGCCGGTCGTACGGGCGAGCGAATCTGTTCGCGGAATCGCAGTCACAGTGGGTCGTCGCTCGACCCGCACGCGAGGGAATCCCCGCAGGGGTCACGGAGGTCGACGTCACAGAGGGCCTGCCCGGTCACCCACCACAGCTCTCGCGTACGGTCACCGCGCCGGCCAACGTGGAAAGACTCGTGGCCCTGTTCAACTCGCTCGAGATCGTTCAGCCGGGCGAGATCAACTGCCCGTCCGAGACCGCGGAGCCGATCGTCACGGCGACATTCCGCCGCTCCTCAAACGGCCGCGCTCTCGCGGTGGCGACCGTCGACTCGATCGCGGACTTCTCCTGGCCAGTCAGCCTGCCAGGCTGGGCTTGCTTTTCGATCGGCTTCACCGTCGGCGGCCACAGCTCCGATTCGCTCGTCGGGAACGTGATCACCCCGCTCGACCACGTGCTGCACGTCCACCTGGAGAGACGGCGATAGCGACGGATCGTCCCGATCCAGACCGCTCGGGGACGAGGTCCACACGAGCTCGAAACTCGACGCCGGCACGCCCGGCCGACGTGTGCGCAGCGAACAAGGGACGCGCAGCTCCGCCTTCCGCATTGATCGGTTTCAACGCTCTCGCCGGCTCCGGCCGACGTTCGCTGAACGTTGGCCACTGAGGCGCGGGGGGTGCGCTTCACTTCGGCCTCGGGCCCGGATCAATTGCGCGAGCAATTCGCTCCCAGTAGCGACCGGCCATGCTGCTCGGCGGGACAGCTGCTACGCGGCTCGAGTCGGGCCGCCGCGTTCCTCGCGCATGATCTCAGTAACAAGCGCGACGCACTCGTTGCAGATCGCGACCGCGGGCGTGGGACCGCAGACCATGGTCTGAACATCGGCGTACACCTTGCCGCAGAACGAGCAACGAAGGGCATCGCGGTCGATCGGAGGTCTCGTCGACTCGGGTTCGGATCCGCCCTCGAATCTGTCGTCGGCCATCAGCGAGATGCTAGCCGCGGGTCACCCGCATCCGGTGCGGTGCTGCTTGGGTACTGGGACGCTGACGGCAGGATCCAGACGCCCGGATCGGACGTCCTCCGCGTGCGCTGAGCCATGGGCTACCGCGACGAGCCTGCGTTCCGCGCGCAATGGAGGGGAGTTGCGGGTGCGCTGAAGATGCGCGTCGCGGTGTGAACGCAGGTGCCGGCTGAGGACCTGGTCCGTGGAGGGCGTGGGTCACTGGTGCCCGGCTAGCCAAATAGAGTCGCACGCGACCATGGTGAACCTACGTGAGAGATTCGCGCCGGCTCGACTGGGGCTGGGATTTCGGTGGCTTATGGTGTCGTCGTGGGTCGGCAATGTCGGTGATGGCGTCGCCCTTTCGGCTGGGCCGTTGCTGATCGCATCCGAAACAAGAAGTGCGTTTCTGGTCGCATCGGCTGCGTTCCTGCAGCGGCTCCCTTGGCTGGTGCTGGGTTTGCCTGCAGGGGCGATCGCCGACCGGATTGACCGCCGCTTGCTGTTGGTCTGCTCCGAAACATGCCGGGCGCTTGTGATCGTCGTCCTCGCGATAGGACTCTTCACTGGGCATGTGGGCGTGTACTTGGTGCTGGCGGCGATGCTGCTGCTGGGGGTAGCCGACGTCTTTTCCAACACGACCGCGGGAACACTGCTACCGATGCTGGTCGAGAAAGGCGACCTCGGCCTCGCCAACTCACGAATGCTGGGAAGCGTCGTCGTCGGCGAGCAAATGATCGGGCCGCCGATCGGCGCGCTTCTGTTCTCCGTTGGACGCGCCTGGCCGTTCCTCGCCCAAGCGGTGATAGTCACTACCGCGCTGCTGCTTGTCTGGCAGATCGGGACCCGCAACGTCAGCTCCTCTGGCCCGCGGAACAGCCGAATCCGATCCGATATCCGTGAGGGATTCCGGTGGCTGTTACGCCACCCGCCCGTCCGAACCCTCGCGCTGACCATCCTCTCGTTTAACATCACCTGGGGGGCAGGGTGGTCTGTGCTCGTGCTCTACGCCCTGCATCATCTGCACATGAGCAAAGTCGGGTATGGGCTGCTCACGACATCCACCGCAGTCGGCGGCATGCTCGCAATCCTGATGTACCGTCGGCTAGAGCTGCGCTGGCCGCTTGGCAACATCATGCGGGTGTGCCTCACCCTTGAGGTCTGCACTCATCTCTCACTGGCGCTGGACACCAAGGCATGGATCGCTGTGATCATCATGTTCGTGTTCGGTGCCTACGCGTTCGTGTGGGCAACCGTGAGCACGAGCGTGCGGCAGCGTGCCGTGCCGAAGGATCTCCAGGGACGAGTCGGCAGTGTCTATCTGATCAGCATGATCGGCGGCCTCGTACTCGGTCAGGTCGTGGGCGGGGCCATCGCCCAGCATTGGGGCGTCGTGGCCCCCTTTTGGTTTGCCTTCGTCGGCTCAGGACTCACACTCCTTGTCGTGTGGCGCCAGCTCGGCGCCATCGCCCACGCAGGCTCATAACCGAAAGCGGTGACCGGATGTCCTTATCGGTGCGCCCGATCAGGACCTGACGATCGCGTTTGTCCGACGACATTCGCCTGTGTCACGAACGGAATGCCACACAGGCGTCGCGCCGGTCTATTCGCGACATGCAGCGTCCCGGATACCGCGCGAGGAAGGGCGGTCGGACTTGCCTCCGGGATGCTCGTTGCGGAATCAGCGAGGGCTCCTGTCTTGCCCGATCGCGGGTTCCGAGAGCAACCGTCCGCGCTGCCGGTCGACGCCTGCAGGAGCCGTCGCGGTGCCGCGTGTCGTTCTTTTCGCAACTCTCGGCCTGGGCGACCGAGACGGCCGCGTTCGTAGCAATGCCGCAAGGGGCGCGGCAAAACGCGGCTGGATCGGGAACGCCAACGCCGAGTTTCCCGCGCGAGCGGTGACCTCGCCTCGTTGTAGATACGATGGTGCCTATGTGCCGCCTCGGTGTTGCCCCGGCCCTGCCGTTCGACTTGGGCTGGCGAGTACCTCGGATCTGACGCTTCCGAGCGTCAGATAGCCCGCTCGTCCGACGGCTCTCAGCGGCCGTCGACTTGCGTCCATCTGCTGCGGCTGTCGCCGCGGCTTCCCGAGGAGACCGCCCACCGTGAGCTCATCTGCCCCGCTTGACCCCATCCACGATCCGACTGCGCTTGCAGTCGGGCGCGAGACATCTCCGAGAGGAGGAGGCATGCGGTTCGGCCTGTTCGGCGGCGCCCAGGCGCGACGCGGGGACGGCGATCCGGCGCGAGGCTTCCGGGACTACGTCGACACGTGCGTCGAGGCCGAGGCGCTCGGGTTCGATTCAAGCTTCCTGGTCGAGCATCACTTCAGCGGCCTCGGGCAGGTGTCGGCCTCACTCGACGTGCTCGCATGGCTCGCGGCGCGCACGACAACGATGCGACTGGGTACAGCAGTCATCGTCTTGCCCTGGCACGATCCGGTGCTGCTCGCCGAGCGGGCCGCGACCCTCGATCTGATGTCCGGCGGCCGTTTGGAGTTCGGTGTCGGCAAGGGCTATCGCCACTCGGAGTTCGCCGGCTTCTGCATCCCGTACGAGGAGGCGAACGCGCGCTTCGAGGAGGCGTTGCAGGTCATCATCAAGGCCTGGACATCCAACGCGCGGTTCTCGCACAACGGCAGGTTCTGGCGGTACGAAGACATCATCGTTGAGCCGCCCACTTCGCAAAAGCCCCATCCGCCGGTGTGGATCGCCGCTGGCAAACCCGATTCGATACGCAACGTCGCCGCGCGCGGCTGCAAGCTGCTGCTCGACCAGTTCGCATCAACTCAAACCGTTGGCGAGCGGCTCGCGCTGTTCAGGGCGGAGTGCCAGGCCCGCGGCCGCACGTTCGACCCTATGGACGTTGCGGTTGCCCGTAACTTCTACGTAGCCCGCGACACGGTTGACGCGCAGGCTGCGCTCGCGCAGCTCGCGCAGGCACATGCTGGCATGGTCGCTCTATCGCAGCATCCGGACGGGCGCAATCAATCGCACATCACGGCTTATGCCAGCGCACCAGGCGCGACCGAGGCGAGCGCGCTCTACGGTACGCCCGACCGAATCGCTGCAGAACTCGAAGCCCTGCGCGCGGTCGGCGTCCAGCACGCCCTGCTTCACGGTGGACAGTTCACCAGGCAGAGCGTCCGACGGTTCTCCACCGAGATCATGCCGGCGTTCACTCGAGCACCTCAACAGCCGTGACTGGCAGCGCCGCTACCGCCATCCAGCATGCCGACCCGCTTGACGATGCCCGCGATCGGCTGGCGCTGGGTTTCCCCGGGCTGGCGCGCGTGGACCGGCTCCAGGACCTCGCAATCGAGCTCGGAACGGCCTAAACCTCAGACCGCTTCTCGCTGCGGCGACGATGACCGCGCCGGACTTGCGCCTGGTGCTCGGCCTGAGCGCGGCGGGCAAGCCGCCCCGGATCGTCTCGGTCGTGGTCAGCGTCTCGGTCGCCCGGCAAGGTCGGAGCGCCGAAGGCGCGCAGATCAGCTTGTCGGTAACGCCCGCGCCGTTGGAACTCCGGGCTCCCGATCAGCGCGAGCGCTTTACCGACACGAGCAGCCCCTGGAAGTCGTTTCGAGTTGTTTTGTAGAGGCCGACGGCGGTGCAGTTCCTCGCCGACGGGCACGACACCGAGGCGAAGTTGGAGAATGGAATCGTATTGCTGGCGTTTGCGGGCAGCGGCGGCTCGACGCCGGTCGCCCACCTCCCCGAGGTCTCGGTCAACAGCAGCCCCTCGACGTGGGTGGAGTTTTCGAAGGAGCGGCCGACGGCGATGCAGTTCCCCGCCGAGGCGCACGACACCGAGAAAAGGTCGACCATCGAGCTTTTGGCGGCGTTCGCGGGCAGCGACGCCTCGACGCCGGTCGCCCACCTCCCCGACGTCTCGGTCAAAAGCAGCACTTGGCCGTGGCCCGAGCGGTCGTCGTAGCTGCCGACGGCGGTGCAGTTCCCCACCGAGGCGCACGACACCGAGCGGAGGCCGACCTCCGGGTTCCTGCCGGCGTTTGCGGGCCGGGACGCCTCGACGCCGGTTGCCCACTTCCCCGACGTCTCGGTCAACAGCAGCCCCTGCTGGTGGCCCGAGCTGTCCTCGTAGCCGCCGACGGCGGTGCAGTTCCCCGCCGAGGCGCACGACACCGATCCGCAGTTCGGCGTGCCGGCGCATCCCCCGCCAAGGGCGACGTTGGGGTGTTTGCCGGCGTTTGCCGGCAGCGATGCCTCGACGCCGGCCGCCCACGTGCCCGAGGTCTCGGTCAACAGCAGCCCCTGGGAGTAGCCCGAGCTGTCGGGGTAGGAGCCGACGGCAGTGCAGTTCCCCGCCGAGGCGCACGACACCGAGTCAACCTCGCCGTTCCCCGCGATTGTGTCGGCGGTTGCGGGCAGCGGCGCCTCGACGCCGGCCGCCCACGTGCCCGAGGTCTCGGTCAACAGCAGCCCCTGGGAGTAGCCCGAGCTGACATCGTAGCTGCCGACGGCGGTGCAATTCCCCGCCGAGGCGCACGACACCGACCCGAGGGAGACGTCCGCGTGTTTGTTCGCGTTTGCGGGCAGCGGCGCCTCGACGCCGGTCGCCCACCTCCCCGACGTCTCGGTCAACAGCAGCCCGTCTTCTTGGTCTTGGCCCGAGCTGAAGTAGTAGCCGACGGCGGTGCAGTTCCGCGCCGAGGCGCACGACACCGAGTCGAGTGAGACCTCCGGGTTCGTGTCGGCGTTTGCGGGCAGCGGCGCCTTGACAGCGGTCGCCCACCTCCCCGACGTCTCGGTCAACAGCAGCCCCTGAAAGTGGCCCGATCTATCGACGTACTGGCCGATGGCGGTGCAGTCCCCCGCCGAGGCGCACGACACCTCGCCAAGGTAGTCAAAGTCCGCGGCGTTTGCGGGCAGCGACGCCTCGACACCGGTCGCCGAGTTCGTTGACGCCAACGCCTTCGGCAGCAACACAGGCAACATCAACAGTACGCCACAGGCAACCGCCGCCAAACCGCACACTACGCGGACGCGATGCACACCGCCGCGAGCCCGCGAGCGGGCGTTCGCGCTTGCACCCACGCTAGCTACCAAACCCAGGCCACGCGCACAGCTCCCACCGGAGCAGCGCAGCCTGACGTGTCAACCACCGCGGCGACCAGCGCCACCCCGGCCAGCAACGCCACAGCGACCAGCATCCCAACCCGACCTCCCCCCGGTTGCCGAGAGCCCAGGCCCTCGGGCCCCCGAGCCTCGAAGGCGATCCATCCGCACGGGTCGCATTCGCCACAGTCACCGCGACCCTCGCAGGTATCCGCGCGGCTGTCAACACGATTGGCCCACCCCAGCGCAGCGCACACCGGCCTCAGACCCGACTCCGAGCGCAGCACGCCCAGCGGGAGACCGCCACTCACACAAGCCAACACACCCGCCGATGACACGCTCCTGGTTTAGGGTCACAACGACAGCAACCGAGAACACCGAGATCGGTCGCTGTCAGTCGTGGCGCGATCCAGCTGAGACGCACGCCTCCTTTCGTCTTGCCGGCGTTCGCGGCGGGACGATCGCAACGCCACACGAACGCACTCGTCCGCGACGGACCCAGCGGACGATCCCATGCGCGTGAACGGAGGCGTCCGCTCAGCGTTGGGTTGTGAGACAGGCTGGAGGCGGAGCCGGGCTGCCCCATCGGCCGCGCCGCCGACGGCTCCGGGGGGCGTCGGAACGCTAACGCCGCAATCGCACCCCGTCGTTCTTGGTCCGGCCACGCGCTCAGCGCGAACCGGAGTCCTCAGGTCACGCGGGACGTTGGCCCAGATGGCGTGGTTGGGCCCGTCGCGAATCGGTTGGCAATCGTGCTCGCGCCGATGGGCCTCGAGGTGCCGCCTCTTCAAGCGGCGAGATCGATCGTGATCTGCTCGACGTGGCCCCCGCCGACCGGCGGTTCGCGTCCCTCGTCGTGGTAGGAGGCGATCATCTCGCGCGCAGCGTCGATCAACAGGGACCGCGCTTCTTCGACGGTTCGTCCGCACGTCACCACAGCCGGCCACTCCGCCAACTGCGCCATCGTCCAGCCGTCCTCATCGGGTATGAAGACCGCCGTCAGCGTCAGCCCATCAGTCATCAACCGAAATATGACGCGCAATCCCGAGGATCGAGACCTGTGGGAGTCGTTGCCGGGTCAGGCGTCTCCGCGGACAATCTTGCGACGGCCGGCACGAGCGGGAAAAGCGTGTCCCCAAAATATGTCCCGAACTGGGCAATTGTGACCGCATCCAGCCTGCGCTAACTAGAGTCCCGGCAACACGGCGGCGTCTGGTTTGCGCAAGACGCCTTGAGGAACACACCTGCGGGCTGCCAAGGCCTCTCAACAACACCGGACTATCGGGGACAGCATCAGCCGCGGGCGCCGTGTCACCCCCACAGATCGGGATCGGAGGCGGCAACACGTCGGTGGGGCTTAGCAGCGGCGGCGGAGCGTGGTCAGCCGGATATAACCTGCCGCTGGACGCGCTCACCTACCCGCTGATCTAAACCGCCGTGCCACCGAACGGAGATGTCGTGTCAGCGGCCAGCTCCGGCTAGCGGCCACCGTCCGGAGCGTCTCACCGGCAGCGGACGCCGCCTCATCCCGTTCCCAGCGCCGCGTCCCACGCCTGCTCGTGCGACCGAGACACGGCATCTCGATCCCGCGCCAGGAGCCCCGCCTCTCGCTGCAGCTGCCGGACGTTGTGCTGCGATGCCGCCAACTCGCGGGGATCATCGGCGGGTGCGCCCAACCGGCCGACAGCAGCCCCACGAGCCACTGCTTTGCGCTTGCCCGAGCTCATCGAAGCTGGGGAGCGGATCGTCCTGCTCCAGAACGCCTACGCGCCGGGCGAGCTCCGGGTAGGGAACGGCGGCGTGCTCACGGTCAGCCCAATATCTCAGGTCGTCGTGAGCGCACGATCGAGTCTCGAGGACGATGTCTCGCCGCGCGGCCTGGAGGGGTCCGGTGAGGAGGAGGGCCGGACCCCTCCAGGCGCAGCGCTCTGCGCCCCACTTACTCCAGTACGAGCCCGCCGACGCTCCGGATCAGTCGCCGGCATCCGCGAGGAGGCGCGATGATCAATCGGAGGATTGCCATCGGCCCGACGGCGGGATAGGGTTGTTGTGGTGCATGACGCACCGTCGCGCGTGCCTTGCGCCCCCACGGCACGCGTTGGGGCCCGCGACCGCGCAGCTTCGTGCCGCCGCGGTCGCGGGTTCTGCCTTCACGCGGGGGAAGTTGCTCGCCGGCCTCGAGCCGGAATCGTCGGTCCATGTATTGAGCGTGGCCGGTCACAGCGCGCTCGGCAGGCGCATCTGGCGAGACGACCGCCGGGGTCTGACCGCGGCCGGTAAGCAATGTCTCACGCGCCGGCGCGAGGGGCCTTGAGGGAGGCGTGGAAGCCTAAGGACGTGGCCTTTCATCGGCGGCTTCTCAGATCCGCCCTCGCGGTGCTGACCGCCGCCGTCGTTGCGGCTTGCGGCGGGGCGAGTGCTTTGCCCGCGCCGCGCCAGGGCTCCTCGTTGGGCGCCGGCCACCGCGCACACGCCACCGATACCTCCACGAGCGTGGCTCGCAGTGCGTCGAGGCCAGGCAAGCGCGCCACCCGGGTTTACGTCAACCTCCCGGTCGGCCGTTATCCGGACCCCCTGACCGCCCGCTGGCAGACGATCACGACGATCGGGGGTCGGCCGGCCCTGTGGATCGCTGTGCGCCAGGGCGTGACCCTCGTGCGGATGAACCAGAACGTCGTTCACCTCGCCCTGCACGCCGGGTCGGTCGACCCGGGCGGCACGGGCTGGCACTACGGCGACGAGGTCGCCGGCAGTGAGATCCACCATCTCATCCTCGGGTTCAACGGCGGTTTCAAGTTCGCTACCGGCAGCGGCGGGTTCGTCTCGTTTGGGCGCGTCGGGGCGCCCCTGAGCGCCGGCTCCGGCTCCATCGTCACCTACCGGAACGGCACGACCGACATCGGAGCCTGGGAGAACGGGGTTCCCGCGCACGGCCTGGCGATTGCCTCGGTGCGGCAGAACCTTCACCTGCTCATCGATCACGGGGTCCCCGACAGCTCGGTGGCCAGCTGTGGCGCGGCGTGCTGGGGCACGACGATCGGCAACCAGGCGGCGGTGGCGCGCAGCGCACTCGGCATCCGCCCCGATGGGCAGCTCGTCTGGGCCGCCGGTGAGGGCCTCACCGTCGGCGAGCTCGCCGACGGCATGGTCGCGGCCGGGGTCCAGCGCGCGGTCCAACTTGACATCAACCCCGATTGGGTGGCCGGCTACCTCTACGTTCACCACCCGGCCGCCCCGCTGACGCCCGTGCCGGTCGTCCCCGGCCAATACGGCATCTACGGGCATCTGCTCGCCCCGTACAGCCGGGACTTCTTCACCGTCCTCTCAAACTGATCCGGAGCTCTGTCAAATGGCGCATCCGCTAGCCGCCTCCAAGCTCGCGTCTCCGCGGGGGCTTTGGGCACGCGGAGGCGTTCGGTAGGGCCATCGATGGGACGACGCGCCGTTGTGATCACGCTGACAGCTTGCGGTGCGGTGCTGGCCGCTGTCGTTGGTATCACGCTCCCCGGGACCTCTGCCGGGAACGACTATCAATTTCACCGGTTGAGGTTTCGTCGCGACACGTATCGCTACGCGGCGTATGTCCCGTCGGGCCGCCGTTCGGGTCCGGGGATGCCGTTATTGGTGGTGCTGCACGGCTGCACCATGACGGCCGGCGAGGAAGCGGCTGCGACCGGCTATGACCAGATCGCGGCGGCGCGGGGGTTTGTCGTCTTGTATCCGGACGTCGATGCCGTGGATCGTGCGAATGGCGGCTGCTGGAAGGGAATTTGGGATCCTGGGGCGGAGGGTCACAACCGGGGGGACGCGGGCGCGATCGCGGCGATGACGCGGGCCGTGATCGCCCGCTGGCGGATCGATCCGAGCCGTGTCTACGCAATCGGGATCTCGGCGGGGGGATTGGAGACGTCGATGCTCGGTGCTGCGTACCCAGACCTGTACGCGGCGATTGGTATCCATTCCGGCGCCGGATATCTCGCCGGCGAGCACGGTTGCCCCGCCCGCGGGTCGGCCAACAGCATCGGCGCTGCGGCGCGAGCTGCGCTCGCGGCGATGGGTTCACGCGCTGGCGTGATGCCGGTCATCGTTTTCCACGGCGACCGCGATGGAACGATCCCGTACCGATGCGGCCAACAGGCGCTTGCGCAGTGGGTGGCCACAGATGATCTCGTCCTGCAGCGCGAACACCGAACCCCGCTGCCCTCGATCCACACCGACTCCTCGCATCCGGGTGTCGCCGGCGGACATGCCTATGACGTGCTCACCTATGCCGAGACCGCAGGCTGTCCGATTGCGCAGCTGTGGTCCATTCACGGCATGGGCCATTACTGGTCAGGCGGCTCGGCCGATCCGGCGTCGGCCCGGTACTCCGACCCGCTCGGCCCCAACGCGAGCGCGGCCTCATGGGCATTCTTCTCCCACTGGCAGCGGTCCGGGCGCGCGGCGGTGTGCGCGCGTCGAACCGCCGACGGCAACGGCGCGCCCGCCTGACAGCGGCGGAGCCTGCAATCGGATGGTCGAGGGTTCGCGATCAGCGACTGCCGGGTTGAGAGGTACGTTCGGGGCTGCGTAGTGCTGTCCAGGAGACGCCTTCTTGCACCAGTGCAGGCGCGCCGAGCACGAGGGCGCAGAACACCTCGATGCCTTGCAGGAGGATGCCGTAGGCGAGGGCGTGGCTGGCGGTTACGCCAAATAGTGTCAGAGCCGCAATGCAGGCGGCCTGGAAGATTCCGACGTTTGACGGTGTGACCGGGAGAATCGCGGTGAGGTTCACGGCCACCAGGACCGTGGCCGCAGCGTCCAGGCGGCAAGCTGGGCGCCGGTGGCATGGGCGGCCACTGCGGGCGTGCGGAATGCCGCCAAGCCTGAGCGTGCCTGGACGAGCTCGCGCCGCAGCGACTCCGCAAGGTGGCGTAGTGGGCGGTAGCGGGACCGAGAGGCACGTCGGAGGGCGCCCGGCCCGGCGAACAGAGCGATCAGCACCCCGGCCGGGAGCGCAACGGCCAGCGCGAGGCTCGCAACCCGCGCGTGGGTGATCGCGGTATCGCTGAGCGCGATCCCCGCGAGGATGCTGAGCGCGAACAGGTTGATCAGCGTCTGCGCGAGGATGGTTCCAACGACGGTCGCGAGGACCTGGCGCGAATCGCCGACTCGTCGCGCGCCAGGAACGCGGTAGCCATCAGGCCTAGGGCGAGTACCACCCAGCCGGCGGCGACCGAGGTAAGCGAGCTCAGGACCGCGGCGAGATCAAGCTTCACGATCGCCAGGACGGCCAGCGCGACGACCAGCGCAATGGAGAGCGTGCCGACGATCCACGTCCGGCGGCGAACGCCGCGGCGGCGACGCGAGCCGAGGTCCGCTCTCCGGGGCGCCGCTCCCGTCGGTGTCACGAGTGAGTGCTAGTGGAAGTGGTGATGGTGGTGGATCAGCACCTGGCCGGCCGGGCCGGTCCAGGTGGCGAAATCCGGGATCAGCACGATCGCCAGAACCAGGCCGATCACAACGGCGCCGCTCAGTGACAGCCACCGCCCACCGCGGCCGGGCAGGCGCTCTGTGGGGGCAGGGTCGGGAACGGTAGGGCGTCGCGGATCTGGCGCGCGAGCCGTGATCACCTCCCGCCGGGACGCGGCGGAGATCCGCAGGACCCGGGCGATCTCCGGCAGATGACCCAGGATGTGGAACGCCGTCAGTGCCAGCCACGCGATGAAGCTCGCCTTGTGGACGAGGAACACCATCGAGCGGGCGCTGGAGCCAGGTCCGATGAACAGAAGCGCCACGCCGCTGGCGAACACCGTGACGGTCAGCAGGACGAGGAGGGGCGCCATGACCCGCAGCGCCGGTGCCGGCGGTCCCTTGGCGTGGTACCGCGGGTTGGCGGTGTAGTAGCGCACGAACCGGTACCCGGTGCTGGCCAGCTTGAGTGCCACCGGCCCGATCAGCAGGAGCCCGAGGAAGAGATGCAGCCACAGCAACTGGCCGATGCGCACGATCGTGATGCCCAGTGCCGCGAGCAGCACGATCAGCAGCAGTCCGGTCAGCCCGGTCAACCGCTCGTTGCCCTCGGTGCCGCCGGCCAGCAGGCGCTGCAGTCGGCGCGGTGCGCGCGGCCCGCGCGGCGGCCCGGTGCGCCGGCTCTCGGTGGCGCGGGTGCGGGACGGGCGCGGCGGACGGGTGCGGACCTGGCTCTCCATGATCTATGACCACTATCGGCACGCGCCGTAAGAACCCGCTAACTCGTCGGTGAGAAGACTCTTTCTATGTGCATGGCGTTGCCGCGCGCCACGCCGCCCGTCATCACCGCGCCTCGATCGAATAAGCGACGACTCACCCTCTGCTTAGCCGCGTCTTCGAGAGCTCCTCCACAATCGCTCTCAGCATGGGTGACCGAACCGTCAACCGAGACCATCGCCATCCAGACGCAATGTCTCACGATCGGCCCGCCGCGCGTGATGCGGGGCTGGACCTGATCCGGCGCGTCAACCGGTGGCTCATCGCGGGAGCGGTGGTCTGCACGGGTGGCGTTTCCGTTGCAGCGGCGCGCGCGTTTCACGGTCGCACGGTCACCAGCGGCGCTGGGGCAGCCGCCAAGGCCGTAACGCCCGCGGCAGCGAGCAGCTCCGCGGCGCAATCTCAATCCGCGGCGAGCAGCAACGCCAATGGCCTGCAATCGCCCACGCAGGCTCCGACGTCAGCTCAAACGGCGCCGGCTCAGCCGGCACCGAGTCCGGTGGTCTCAGGAGGTTCGTGACCATGAGCGTGACGGCGGCCGTGACGGCCGGCCCGACGGTGCTCTGGTACCTGACGCGCGGCACCGGCGTCGTGACGCTGATCCTGCTGACGCTGAGCGTCGCCCTCGGCGTCGCCAACGTGCGCCGGGCTCAAACTGAAAAGGTGCCGCGGTTCGTGCTCGACGCGGTGCACCGCAATGCTTCGCTGCTCGCTGTCGCGTTCCTATTCGTGCACATCATCACCTCGCTGCTCGATGGTTTCGCGCCGATTCGCCTGGTCGACGTCGTGCTGCCCTTTGGGTCGGCGTATCGCCCGTTGTGGCTCGGCCTCGGGGCGGTCGCTTTCGACTTGCTGATCGCGGTCGCTCTCACCAGCGTGTTTCGCCGGCGGTTCGGGTACCGGACGTGGCGAGCCACGCACTGGCTGGCGTACGCCAGCTGGCCTGTCGCTCTGCTGCACGGCCTCGGGACTGGCAGCGACACGAAGACAACCTGGATGCTGACGCTGACGGGGGCCTGCCTGGTCGTCGTTGTGGTTGCGGTGGTCGCTCGCGCGACTGCTGGTTGGCCGGAGCATGTGGGTGCGCGGGCGATCGCGATCGCCGCGTCCGCGGCCGTGCCGGTTGGACTGCTGGTGTGGCTGCCGAGCGGCCCGCTCGCCGCAGGATGGGCCAAGCGCGCGGGCACTCCGAGTTCGCTGCTCCCATCCACGGCGAGTCTTACCTCCGTTCGATTCCGAGGCACGCCGCCGTCGTCGGGATCGGGCAATCAGACCGCAGGAACATCGTTCACCGCGCAAATCAGCGGCACGGTTAGCCAGGGACAGACCGACGATGGTCGCGCGGTGGTTCACATGCTGCTCACGGTGGCCGGTCAGCATCTCAACGCTTTGCACATTCTGATCGAGGGGAGGCCAATCGGCGGCGGGGGCGTGGAGATGACCCGAGGTGACGTTACGCTTGGCACGAGATCTGAGCCGCACCTATACCGGGGCGCGGTGACAGCGCTCAACGGAACGGAGATCGGGGCGCAGGTGAGTGACGCCGGCGGCGGGTCGCTCATCCTGAACGCGCGGCTGCAGATAGAGCCGCGCGGGGCCGTCGCCGGGACGCTGAGTGCCACTGCAGGCGGTCAGGGGTGAGCACCGTGACCGAAACCGTGCTGCCGCGACTGCTGAGTGGCCTCGGCGAACGGCCGATGACTGATCTCGAGTCGCATCTGGAGGTACACGGGTCGCTTCCCGACCTGCGCAGATGGGATCCGGGACAGATCATCGATCTCGTGGAGCAGGCCGGCTTGCGCGGCCACGGTGGAGCATCTTTCCCCGTCGCGACGAAGCTGCGCGCGGTCGCCTCCCGACGCAGACCGAAAATCGTGGTGGCCAATGGCACCGAAGGCGAGCCGGCGAGCAAGAAGGACCGCGCTCTGCTGCGCGAACTGCCCCATCTCGTGATCGACGGCGCTGCGGTCGCGGCCCGTGCGGTCGGCGCCAGCGAGGCGATCATCGCGTTCTCCGAGAGCGACGACAGAAGTGCGCGCAGCTTGGCGCGTGCACTGGGCGAGCGCGGTGACGCCGGCCGGCACGGCGAGCCCCGGGTCGCCTTGGTCGCTGTGTCCGAGCGCTACCTCTCAGGGCAGGAGAGCGCGCTCGTCGACTTCCTCTCGGGAGGCCCTGGAAAGCCGAGCTTCGGCCCTCGGCCATTTGAGCGGGGTGTGCGCCACCGACCGACGCTGGTGCAGAACGTGGAAACGCTCGCCCACCTCGCGTTGGTCGTCCGTCACGGCGCCAGCTGGTTTCGTCAGCTCGGTACCGCAGAGACCCCGGGTTCGGCGCTCGTGACGCTATCCGGGGCGATCTGCGCTCCGGGGGTGTATGAGATCGAGCACGGCATGCCGCTCTGCGATCTGTTGGACAGCGCGGGCGTCACCGAGCAGCTCACGGCGGTGCTGATCGGCGGCTATTTCGGATCCTGGCACTCGGCGACAGACGCGCCGCGGCTGCTGCTCGACCCATCGCGCCAGGCCAAGCAAGGCGTGAGCCTCGGCGCGGGAGTGATCGTGGCCCTGGGGGTCTCAGCCTGTCCGGTGGCCGAGACGGCCCGCATCGCCGACTACCTCGCAGCGGAGAACGCCGGTCAGTGTGGCCCATGCGTGAACGGTCTGGGTGCCATCGCCGACACCGTCCAGCGACTCGCGACCGGGACGGCTCCCGCCACGGCGGAGTCAGATCTCGAGCGTTGGACGAGTGAGCTGCCGGGCCGGGGCGCCTGCCAGCATCCGGACGGCGCCTCGCGATTTGTCGCCAGCGCGTTGCGCGTGTTCGCCGACGCGTTTCGCGATCACGCCCGGCACGGCCCCTGCGAGTGCTGCGTACACCCCCCCGTCCTTCCGGTCCCGATTGCAACGGCACGATGAGCGGCTCCCGGATGCGTCTACGAGTCAATCCAGTCACCTGCGTAGGGCACGGACTGTGCGCGGATCATCTGCCCGAACGCATACGCCTCGATGACTGGGGCTACCCGATCGTCGACGGCACCGAGGTGCCACCTGAGCTGATCAAGCACGCGCGCCGGGCCGCCAACGCGTGCCCGACCCTCGCCTTGCTGCTCGAGGCGGACGGCAACTGAGACGGTGATTGCGAGCGCCGCTGCGCCGGTCAGGCCCAGGCGGCCCGGCGCAGCTGAGCGCGCACCCGCGCCACCAGCTCACCGGGCGAGAACGGCTTGGCCAGAAAGTCGGTGGCACCCGCGTCGAAGGCGGCGATCCGGTCGGCCACCTCAGCGCGAGCGCTGAGAACGATGATCGGGAGCGCCGGCCTCCGTTGACGCACGAGCATGAGCAGGTCCAATCCATCGTCCCAGGACACCATTCGATCGAGCACGATCAGAGTCACGTCGTCACCGAGCGCGAGTCGCTCTCCCTGACGCGCGGCTGACGCACCTGTCACTTCGAACCCCTCGGCTTGCAGCTGGGCCCGAAGACGAGTGACAACCGCGGGGGTGTCCCCGATCACCAGGATGTGGCCAGCGCCGAGCACGTCCATCAGGACGGAATCGCGGACGCGATGGCTCCCCGGCGACCCGCTACGTGCGCACGATCGAGATTCACCCACTACGAAGCATCTCGCGAACCGTAAGGCGACGGTAAGCAGCGGCTGAGACGGTGCTTATCCGCTGGCGGCCGTCGCGATTGGTCTGGCCGGCCCGCGTCGTTTAGGGGGCTGCAGTGCCGGAGTCGCCGAGCGCTGAAGCGGTCGCCGTTGCGCCGGTTGTGCTGGTAGCGGGGCTAGGGGTCGCGGTCGGGGTGCTGGTGGCGGTGGTGCTGGCGGGACTCGGCGCGGCGGTCGGGGTGCTGGAGGCGCTGGCGGGGCTCGGCGCGGCGGTCGGGGTGCTGGAGGCGGTGGCGCTGGCGGGGCTCGGCGCGGCGGTCGGGGTGCTGGAGGCCGTGGCGTCGGCAGGGCTGGGTGAGGTCGTCGGGGTGCTGGAGGCGGGGCTGGGCGCGGCGGTCGGGGTGCTGGAGGCGGTGGTGTCGGCGGGGCTGGGCGCGGCGGTCGGGGTGCTGGAGGCGGTGGTGTCGGCGGGGCTCGGCGCGGCCGTCGGGTCGGCGGGGGGCGCGGCCGTGGGGGTTGTCGAGTCTGTGGCGTTGGCGGGGCTGGGTGAGGTCGTCGGGGTGCTCGAGTCAGTGGCGTCGGCGGGGCTGGGTGAGGTCGTCGGGGTGCTCGAGTCAGTGGCGTCGGCCGGGCTGGGTGAGGTCGTCGGGGTGCTCGAGTCAGTGGCGTCGGCGCGGCTCGGCGCTGCAGCGGGCGTCGTCGTGGCGGCCGGCGTCAACGCGTTCGTCGGCGCTGTCGCGGGGCTGGCGGACGTGGCCATGATGTGCAGCGCAGTCGCCGGTTCTAGCAGGGGGTGGGGCGCATGGCTGCTGGCCTGGCTCGCGCCGGCGGCGCCGGTCGCGATCACGGCTGCGGTGAGGATCTTCGCGACGACCCCTGTTGCGCTCAGCCCGCTGACCCCGACCGAGGCGGCATATTCACCGACAGCCGTGAGCCCGGTGGCGGCCGCCGCAACCGGAGCACCAGCGATCACCGCAGCGCCGGCCGCACCAGTGCCAGCGAGGCTGCCCGCTGCGCCGGCGCTCACGGCGACTGCGCCGGCGCCGCCCGCCCCACCGGCGGTGGTCGCGCCACCGGCGATGACCGCGCTGGTGCCGCAGGCACCTGCGCCGGCCACAGCGCCACCGCTCCCGCACGCACCGACGCCGGCCGCAGCCGCGCCGCCGCCGCGCAGCGCCAAGCCCAGCACCGAGGCCTTGAGCTCGACAGCGAGCGGCACCGGCAGAATGAGCGCGAGGGCGGCCCGCTGACGGCGGACCTCGGCCTCGAAGGCGGCGCAGCTCGGGCAGCGATCGATGTGGGCGCGCGTCACGCTGCGGGGAAGGACTCTGCCGCGCAATGTTGCCAGTCGTTCGCGGATCTCCGCGCACGGGCGATCCCGCGCGTTCCGGCCACGCACGAGCGCCTCGCGCGCCTGGAAGATCAGCGCCTTCACCTTTTCCGTGCGGACGCCGAGCACGGCGGCGATTTCTTTGTGCGAGTGATCGCCGAGCTCAAAGAGCACGAGCGCGGCGCGCTGATCAGCCGGTAGCCGCTGCATGTCCTCCAGCGTTTCGCGCAGCTCCTCCCGCCGCTGAACTTCGTCTGCCACCCCCTCAAAGAACGGTAGGTCTGCCGCCACTTCGTCGACATCGACGCCACCGCGGCGGCTGCGCAGCTCCGAGAGGCAGCGATTGCGAGCGATCGTGTACAGCCACGGCCGCAGCGACACGCCGCTGCTCCCGCCACGCAAGACCCGAAATGCGGACACAAAGGTCAGCTGCAGCGCGTCCTCGGCCGCCTCGCGGCTTCCGAGCATGTGCGCGCAGAACGCGAGCACTCCGCGCGCGTATCGATCGTAGATAGCCTCAAACGCAGCATCGTCTCCGGCGCGCACCCGGGCCACAAGGTACTCGTCGGTTTCGGCCACACCAGAGCCGCGATCCAATGCACCGCGGACCCCAACGACTGCCGCGCTCACCCCCATACGCACAGTGTGCGCTACATAACTCCGAAAGTCCAGTCGAGCACGCACGGCTCAGCGACACCCCCGATCGGCTGGATGCCACGCCGGTCGGCCGACCCGGTGCCGCTCGCCCACGCGACGGTGGGTCAGACGGCGTCCCGGGGGAATCCGTATCCCCGGGACGCCGTGCCCCCAACCGTCATCTGACAACCCGAAAAGAAGTAAGCCGTCCTCCGCTTGCCCCCATCCGTTGCCCCCTACCAATAACAACGCGGAGCAAGCCGAAAGGTTGGTTCACTTTAGATATGTTTGGCAAAAAAAGCGCATCAATGATACGTTTCGTACAGAGGGCCCTTGCATCTTGCGGGCCTGGGGACTGGCAGCACGAAGCTTCCGGAGAACTTGGGACGAGAAATCGTCCCGCGGGTCAGGGGAACGCCCCCAACCTCCCTGACTCTCCGGGGGGCCCGGATGGATCTTGGCCCCCCGGTCCTATTGATGATTGTCCGGAGCTGTGCCGAGGGTCGGACCCCTGCGACCGCTCGCTCCTCCGGACGGCTGGCGAGTACGATCGCGCTCCAGGTTGGACCCAGTCACTCGGGCCCTCCTGGGCAGTTGGGCCGGCCGCGACTTCACACCGTGGCCGGCCCGTTTTCTGGGACGGCCCGGGGGGGGTGCGTCGAACCACTGCCGCGGCCCGACGATGCCTTTGACGAGTCGGCGCGGCGCTCAGGCGGTGATGTCGATCCCGCCGGAGGTGCTGACGTTCTCCCCGCTGGTGCTCGAGGAGTCAGCGGATCCGTCGGCGCTGGGAGGCGAGGCCTTGGCGTGCTTGGCCGACGCGCCGTGGGCGCTCTGGGCGTTCCCGCTCTTCGTGTTCTGGGCGCGCGTGATCGCCTGCTGATCGTCGGTGACCTTGGCCTGGTCGGCGTTGATGGTCGTCTGCGAGGCCTGCTTGGCCTGATCATCGGCCAGGGTCTTCTGGTCGGCCTTCAGCTGCTGCGCAAGCGCATCGGCGCTGGTACTCGCGCCGCTGGTGGTTGATCCGACGCTGCTAACGGACATCGGTTTTCCTTTCGTGGTCTTCTTTGAGTCAGTCATCGGCCCCGACCCAGGGCAGTTGAGAGCCCCGGACAGCCTCTGACACAACTCCTATGCCTCGCTAACCAACCGCGAACAGCTCGCGGGCCGATCGCGGGCTACGCCGCGACGGCGAGCCGGTGCCACACACGTGCGGATGGTGTGATGCGGCAGTCGCGAGCTTCCGTCGCGCCCGGCGGCGAAACCATCGCGCTCATAGTTCCGCCTCCAGGGAGGCCAGGAGCTTCTGCAGCAGGGCATTGAGCTGGCGTTTGTCGGTGGCGCTGAGTCCCTCGAGCAGTTGCCGTTCGCGCTGGGCGCCCCGAGTGATGTAGGCGTCGAGCCGCTCGCGGCCGGTCGCGGTCAGCGCCAGGAGCACCCCGCGGCGGTCGTGTGGATCGCGGGAGCGCTTGACCAGGCCGGCTCGCTCGAGCTTGTCCAGGCGGTTGGTCATCGCTCCGGTGGAAACGTCGAGCTCCTTGCACAGGGCACCGTGGGTTCGCACGTCGGCGTGCAGGGACATCAGGACTTTGAACTCTTCCTTGGTCAGCCCGACGTGGGCAAGGCTGGCGTTCATCTCGTCGTTGAGCGTGCGGCTGGCCTTTCCGATGCGGACGACGATCCCTTCGACGCTGGGATCGATCTGCGGCCAGGTGGCGAGCGCCAGGCGCACGTGCGGATCGAGATTGGCCTCGCTTTCCGTGCTCAGGCGAGCGTCGGTCGAGGCGGCGGGGGGGGACCGTCGGCGGGTGGGCTTGGCGGGGCTGGGCATCGGTCCGCCAGAGTTTAGCTGTGCGTTGAGTTGCTGTGTGAATAGCTGTCCTAAAAGCTTTTGGTACAGTATCTGTGCAGACAGCCACAGACCGGAGGAAGCCCGCATGCATCCCGCCCTGAACAGAATCATGGCCCAGGCCCATAACGACGAGCTGATGCGAACCGTGCCCGGCAGGAACGCGCATCCCGTCCGACGCGACACCCGGGCGCATCGCGCCCGAACCGACACGGCGCAGCTCCTCAGGCGGCTGACCGCCCGTATCGGCTGATGCGCTACTGATGATCGGCGGCGAGGCGTCCCCGCTCGCGGAAGAACTCGTCAGGCAGGCTAGGCGGCGACTCGTTCCGGCATGGGTGCCGAGATGTCGAACTCGATCCTGCACATCGAGTCCGAGTCGCTGATGATCGCACCGAAGCCGCGGGAAAACAGGGTCAACATCGCCTGGTTCGTGGGCAGCACCGCGGCTACGAAACGGTCGAGTCCCTCCTGGCGGGCATTTTCAGCCAGGTAGTCGATGAGCCGTGTGGCCAGCCCCCGATCGTGCAGCGCGTCGGCGACGACGACCGCCACCTCAGCCGCTCCTGAACCGATGAGGAGGTACTCGGCGTGGGCGACGACTTCACCCCGCCCGTTGACGCCGACGACTCCGCGGCGGCTTGGTCCGACCTCGGCGAAGCCGCGGGCGACGGCGCTCAGGTTTGGTCCTCCAGAGCAGAACCGACGATAGACCGACCCCAGCGACAGACCCTCGAGAAAGAACAGCAGATCCTCTGCGTCGCGCGGCTGGACGTGACGTAGCTGGACCGTGCCGCCGTCACGGAGTACGACTCGGCGCGAGCGGACAAGCGGGGTGGGCTGGGAGGCCATGATCAGCGCATCGGATCTCTGCCTGCGTTACTTGATCGATTGCTCTCGATGCGCGTACGGTCGTCGAGCTGGGCGATGATGACGGCATCCATCGCCGTCGACGCCGAAACGTGGCCGTCGTGCGATGGATTCCGGCGCCTCCCTGGATCTCTATCTCACAAGGCAACAGGACGAACGGAGATGAGCGGATGAGCTTGGACCAAGAACCTGCAGGTGCGCATCTCGCGATGAGCACGCCCCCGGTCGTCTCGGCGCCGGAGTGGGAGGTTGCGCGCGAGCGACTGCTGGTGAAGGAGAAGGAGTTGACCCGGGCCCGCGATGCGCTGGCCGCCGAGCGTCGGAGGATGCCGTGGCTGGCCGTGGAGAGGGAGTACGCATTCGACGGGCCCGAGGGCAAGGCGAGCCTTGTGGATCTGTTCGATGGCCGCCGTCAGCTGATCGTCTACCGCGCGTTCTTTGAGCCGGACGTGTTCGGGTGGCCTGAGCATGCCTGCGTCGGCTGCTCCATGGTGGCCGACCAAGTCGCCCACGTCGCCCATCTGAACGCCCGCGACACGACTCTCGCGTTCGTCTCGCGCGCGTCGCAGAGCGACATCGAGCGGGTGAAGGCGCGGATGGGCTGGGAGATGCCGTGGTACACGCTGACGGACAGCTTCGACGCCGATTTCGGCGTGGACGAGTGGCACGGCACGAACGCGTTCATCCGCGATGGCGACGGCGTGTTCCGCACCTACTTCATCAACAACCGCGGCGACGAGGCGATGGGGGGCACCTGGAGTTATCTCGACCTGACCGCGCTCGGGCGTCAGGAGCAGTGGGAGGACTCGCCGGACGGCTATCCCCAGACCCCGCCCTACCAGTGGTGGAAATGGCACGACGCATGAGGATTCCCGGCTAGGCTTTCGGGTTGATGCCGTCCCGCTCAAAGGCTCGGTCTGCGCCCGTCCTGATCGTCGTAGCGCTGGCGCTCGGCATCGCCGGTGCGTTGATCGGCAGCGTGTACTTGGTGCTCTCGATGGTGCTTGTGATTCTGGTTCAGGCGGTCAGTCTCTGGACGACCCGCAACCGTGCGAGCGGCGGTGACCGAAAATGACCCACCGCCGACGCTCAGTGTCGTGTGACTGCCGGGAGCGGCCACCTGCCAAGATCTGGGCATGAGCGAATACGACAGTTTTGAGGATCGGCTGCGTGCGATGGCCGATGAGATCAACCGGTCGGTCCAACGCATGTCCGAGGTCGACTTCGAAGAGCTCGTTGGCAGGTACGGGATCGACGCGGACCGAGCACGCAACCTCGCCGACATCGCCAGTCAGTGGCTGAGCGGTCGTCTATCCACAGGCGCACCATTCTTCGGCGAGGACCCAGACGGTGGTCAGGCTCGCGCGGCGCACCACGAGAGCGCCGACGTCGCCGGGCGGGTGTCGGAGGCCGGCGAGCGCTCGCATCAACCCGGTCCCCACCCTCTGGATCTTCCGACCGCAACGCAGGGCTTGGCGCTCAGCGCGCTGGATTCCGGCCGCTGGACAGTCCGCCCCGGCAGCAATCAGCTGGCCGGCACCGGCGAGGGACGGCCCCCGTCTGACGCGCCGGATGTCGTCGGCGAGCTGCGGGCTCGTGACTGGATCACTGCTGACGGAGCGCTGACGCTGGTGGGCCGTCACGCACTGGCCCGCTGGTGCCGGACTGCCGAGGACCCGGCGCCACCGTCGCCCGAGCCGGAACCTCCGAGCACATAGCCGCGATCTACCGTCCCGTCTACGGGGCGGGCGGCGGCTTGACCGTGACCGTGCGCGCGGATGAGTCGACGTGCGGAGCGGTCCAGCGCAACAGCCGTCGGCCCTCGGCGGCGATGGCGCTCGCATCGCGTCCGCTCAGGGGGCGCAACGACTCCACGGTCAGGATCGCGCCGGCACGGTTGATCTCCTGCTCCCACGTCGCGGCCAGGAACCCGTCGAGCAGGACGGTGCCGGGCACGACGTCATTCGGCCGCCGCAGCGCGGCCCGGTGTTCGTCACTCGTCACGCGTGAGCGGTCCTCGTGTGAGCGCAGGACGTTGTCCCACCCGGGTAGGAAGCGACCCGGGCGCCTGGGCGACCACCTCCGGGGGCACGCCGCCGAGCCGGACCGCCAACCACGCGCTCCAGACCGTCCACCGCGGGCATCGACGCCCGTTCGAGCAGCAGCTGACGCGCGAGTAACGCTCGGCTCACCGCGCGCGGACCCAGAACCTCGCCACCAGACATCACACGCCAGCCTCGCACGCGCGAAGCGCCCCAGCGCGACTCGCTGCGCGACGGGCGGGAGCCGGGTCGGCGTCAGCAGTTGCTCGATGATCAGCGATGAGTAGAGTCTGCGGAGTAGGTCCACGGCGTGGGTGCCGCGCTTTGCATTCTCCCTGTGGCCAGTGTTCCTAGTGCAGTGACGAGGAGTGCATGCGTTATGCCGAAGCAGACCCAGCAACCAGGCCCGGGACGGTCGACCGCGTCGGTGGCCTTCGACGAGCTCCGCAAGGAGATCGCCCAGCGCAACGAGGAGGCCCACCAAAAGGCTCGCAAGCTTCGTGAGGTGCGCGACCGAGCGCAGATTCTCGCGCGTCGTCAATGGGAGGCTCTCTAGAGCCTGTGGTGGGCGTTGGGCGATCGGGCCCGGCGCTCCTGAAACGAACGACGGACGCGGCCGACGTAGTGCCCCTCTTCATGAAGCGCGCCGCAAGGCCGCCGGCAAGACCGGCGAGCACGACGGCGGCGCCCGGCGCGATTCAGGAGTGCTGATCGAGCTGGAACTGGGCGACCAGACCCCGAAGGGCGTCGGCGCTGGACGCCATATCGGCGGCGCTCGCGGCGACCTGCTGGGTCGATGCGCTCGTCTGCTCGGTCGAGGCGGACACCTCTTCGGTTGACGCGGAGGACTCCTCGGCGAGCGCCGCGGCCTCGCCGATGCTCTGCTGAACGCTGTTGGACGACGCGGTGATCAGCTGCGCGGCTGACGCGATCTGCTGCACGCGGGCGGTCATGTCCTGAACCGCCTCATCGATGCTAACGAACGCCTCGCGGGTGTGCTCGACGACGCTCGCGCCGTCGGCGGTCTTCTGCGCCCCGTCCTGCACGACGTGCACCGCCGCCTGGGTTTCGGTCTGAATCTCTCCGATCAGCTCGGCGATCTCACGGGCGGCGGCCTGCGATTCCTCGGCCAGCTTTCGCACCTCCTCGGCAACCACCGCGAACCCCCGACCCTGTTCACCGGCGCGCGCCGCCTCGATGGCGGCATTGAGCGCGAGTAGGTTGGTCTGCTCGGCGATGCCGGTGATCGTCTGCACGATCGCGCCAATGCGTTCTGACTTGCCTGCCAGCTCCCGGATTGCCTCGCTGACGGCTTGGCTCGACTCCGTCACCGAGCTCATCGCCGCATTCGCCTGCTCGGCGGCGGCGACGCCCTGTTGTGCTGTCTCCCGCGCCCGGGTGGCGACCTCGGCCGTCTGCTCCGCCTGCTCGGCGGTCTGGCTCACCGCGGCAGCAACCTGTTCGGCCGCGCGCTTGGCGGTTTCGATGATCTGCACCTGGCGCTCGGCGCCCCGGGCAACGTGCTCGATCGCCTGGGCGACCTCGGCCGTGGCCTTCCCCGCCTCATCGGATGTCATCGCCATCTGGCCCGACGTCTCGCCGACCGAGTCAGCGGTGCTGGAGAGCCGGGCCATGACATCGCGAAGCTTCGCGGTGCTCTGGTTGTAGGTGGCGTAGGAGGTGACGAGCGTGTCGCGCACGTGCTCGGTCGTGCGCACGATGTCGCCGATCTCGTTGTCCGCGAAAATCGTGTTGGGCTCGGTCTCGGTCTGAAGCTCGGTGGTCAGATCGCCGGAGGCCAGCGCCTGCAGTCCGGCGCTCAGCTGCTCATCGCCCTCGCTGGCGATGATGTTCAGGCGCGTCAGCGCGCGCCTGACTCCGAGCGACAGCTGACGGGTGACCGTGAAGGCGACCCCAGCGGCGAGCAGCAGCGCTGCCAGCCCGATGACGATGATCAGCGTCTGTGACGAGGACGCGGTCGAATTGAAGTTGGCGGTCTGCGAGGCGACCTTCTTGGCCGACGCCTGCTGGTAGGCGGCCAGCGCCGCGGTCAGCGCGCCGACCGCGGGCTTCTGCAGCCCATTGGTCACCAGTCTCAGCGCCGCAGAGGAGCGGTGGGCCTTCACGAGCGCCCACAGGCGCGCGTCATTGTGATCAAACTGAGCCACCGCGGACTGGATGGCGGACACCAAGGGCTTGTCCTGCACGCCGGCCGACAGCCCGACGAGACGGTTGAGCGCCTGCTGGAACGTCTGCCGGTCACCGAGATAGTTGGAGCGCTGAACCGGGCCGGCGAGGACGTACAGCGTCTCCGAGAAGTGCATGTCGCTGGCGGCGCCGTACGCGATGTCGGCCGCAAGCTGCTTTGGCACGCCGTGAGTCACCACATCGTCGTGGGCCGATCGCATCGACCCCATCCCGCCGACAGCGACGAGGACCACGACCACCAGGCAGACGCCCACCACGCCGAAACCCAGCCCCAGCTTGCGGCCAATGGTCAATCTCAGGCTGCTGCGACTCATGGCTCTCATCTCGTCGGTCTCGGTGCAGGGTTAAATTCGGACTACACCTCGTAGATCGCCAACAAGCGCGACGACCTTTAGAGCCAGGCGCCTTTTGTCAGCGGCCGCCGCATCGCCGTGGGTTGTGATGAGGTCGGGCCTACGCCTCTGGACGGATGGGATGAGACCCCGGGCCGACCCAGCCGGACCTGAGGTTCATCCCTGCGCCCGATTGCGTGCGGTCGGCCGGCCGCCGACAATCCATCCATGATCGAAATCGAGCACGTCACCAAGCGCTACGGCGAGAAGGTCGCCGTCGAGGACCTGAGCTTCACCGTCAAGCCGGGAATCGTGACCGGCTTTCTGGGCCCCAATGGGGCGGGGAAGTCGACCACGATGCGAGTCATCCTCGGCCTCGACCGGCCGAACTCCGGGACCGCGACCGTCAATGGCAAGCCGTACGCCGACCTTCCCGCCCCGCTGCACGAGATCGGTGCGCTGCTGGAGGCGCGCGCCATCCACACCGGCCGCTCCGCCTACAACCATCTGCTGGCGATGGCGCAGACGCACGGCATCGGGCGAGCCAGGGTGCAGGAGGTGATCGAACTGGTCGGCCTGTCGGAGGTGGCGCGCCAGCGCGCCGGAGGTTTCTCATTGGGTATGGGCCAGCGCCTGGGGATCGCCGCGGCGATGCTGGGAGACCCGGCGACGCTGATCCTCGACGAACCGGCCAACGGGCTGGACCCGGAGGGGATCCTGTGGATCCGCAACCTCCTCAAGGGTCTCGCTGCCGAGGGGCGCACGGTGTTCCTGTCGTCGCATCTGATGGCGGAGATGGCGCAGACGGCGGAGCACCTGATCGTCATCGGACGCGGTCGTCTGATCGCCGACACGACCGTCGCGGAGATCGTCGCCCAGGCGTCTCAGGGCGCCGCGGTGCTCGTGCGCACGCCCCAAGCCGGCGAGCTGCGCGACGCGCTGGTCGCCGACGGGGTCACGATCAAGAGCACCGAGCGTGACCTGCTGGAGGTTCATGGCCTGACGAGCGCGCAGGTAGGCACGACGGCGGCCCAGCACCGCATCGTGCTGCATGAGCTGATTTCGCAGAAGGCGTCGCTGGAGGAGGCCTTCATGGGCCTGACCGGAGGCGTGGTCGAGTACCACGCCGGCGGCCTCGAGCCAGACCTCACCGACCCGATTCAGGAGGCAGCATGAGCGCGATCGCGTCACCTCAGGCACCGCCGGCGCATGTCGGAACCTACGGCGGCCCCGTCACGATGGCACGCGTCCTGCGGTCCGAGTGGACCAAGCTGTGGACGCTGCGTTCCACGCGGTGGTCACTGCTGGCTTCCTTCATCGCGATGGCGGGACTCGGCCCGCTGGTCGCCGCGGTGCAGATGTCGCGGTGGAGCCGGCTGAGTCCACACGACCGGGCCACCTACGATGCCATCAACACCGCCGTCGGCGGCTACCACCTGGCGCAGCTGGCGATCGGCGTCCTCGGTGTGCTCGTCATCACCGGGGAATACTCGACGGGCATGATCCGTTCGAGTCTGATGGCCGTGCCGCGGCGGCTGCCGGTCCTGTGGGCGAAGATCGCCGTCTTCGCAGCGGTGACCTTCGTGCTGATGCTGATCGCGTCGCTGATCTCGTTCTTCGCGGTTCAGGCGATCGTGACCCAGCAGCACGTCCAGCACAGCATCGGCGACCCGGGCGCGCTGCGGACCGTCGTGGGGGCCGCCCTGTTCCTGACCGTGCTCGGGGTGATGTGCGTGGGCCTCGGCGGCATTCTGCGCAACACCGCCGGTGGGATCGCGACGTTCGTCGGGTTGCTGTTCGTGCTGCCGGGGATCAGCGCGATTCTCCCCAGCAGTGTCAACAACTCGATCTCGCCCTATCTGCCGCTCAATGCCGCGACCACGGTCGCATCGCATAGCTTTGACAATTCGCATCACCTGGCGGTCTGGACCGGGTTCGCGCTGTTCTGCGGCTACACGGCGATCGCGGCTATCGGTGCCGCCATCAGTCTCAGACGCCGCGACGCGTAACGGGAAGCGGCTACGGTTGCCGGAGATGCTCGAGCGCATTTCCCACGCACTCCGGCGACCAGCCGCAGCCCGGGAGCGCTTCCCGTCCTGGCTGGACTGCGGGCTGGCGCTGGCCGTGCTGACGCTGTCGATCGCCCACTCGCGGAAGCCTGGTGTGCTCGGTGTCGTGTTGAACGTGGCTCTGGTCGCGCCGCTGCTGTGGCGCCGCCGCGCCCCGGTGCCGGTGTTCGCCCTCATCTGGACGGTCGCGGCGGTGCAGTGGCTGGTCGAAGGAGCCGCATTCGCCGACAGCGCGCTGCTCGTCGCGTTCTACACGATCGCGGCCACTGCCGAAATGCGCACGACGGTGGCCGCGGCGGCGGCGCTCGAGCTGGGAATCGTGCTCGCCGTCACTCAGGTGGCATCCGGCGCGGAGCCGTGGCTCAAGGCGTTCATCGGTCTGTCGGGTCTGGCCACCGCGGCCGGAGTGCTCGGCATCAACGTCAGGGACCGGCGACGGACGCTTGCCGGGCTGCGGGCGCGTGCCGAACGCCTGGAGCACGAGCGCGAGCACGAGGTCGAGCTGGCTACGGCAACTGAACGGGCGCGGATCGCGCGCGAGATGCATGACGTGGTAGCCCACAACGTCTCCGTGATGGTGGCGCTGTGCGACGGCGCGGCGTACCAAGCGCACGAGTCTCCGGACCGGGTCAAGTCGGCGCTGGACCAGGCGTCAAAGGCCGGGCGCCAGGCACTCGCTGAGATGCGGCAGTTGCTCGGCGTGCTGCGCGAAACGCCGGCCGCCCCCGAGCTCGCGCCGCAGCCGGGGATCCACCAGGTCGGTGAGCTGGTGGATCAGATCCGCGCCGCCGGGATCCCGGCCAGCTACTCCCTGACCGGAGAATTGAACAGCGCACCCGCCGGACTGGAGCTGGCCATCTACCGCATCGTGCAGGAGGCGCTCACCAACACGCTCAAGCACGCCGGCCGGGGCGTCACCGTGGAGGTCAGTCTCAGCTGTGCCGATGACGCGATCGAGGTCGAGGTGCGCGACACCGGCAACGTGCCACACCGACCGAGCCGGGACGGAGCCGGACTGCGCGGCATGCGAGAGCGCGCCGCGGTCTATGACGGCACGCTCCAGGCGGGGCCGGCCGAGCTCGGCGGGTGGCAGGTGCGCGCGCTTTTGCGGATGCCCGCCGATCGTCTCGCCGCCGTTCGATGACGACCAGCATCCTGCTCGTCGACGATCAGGAGCTGCTGCGGATGGGATTCCGTATGGTGCTCGACGCCCAGGCGGATCTGGAGGTCGTGGGGGAGGCCGGCAACGGTGAGCAGGCCGTAACCCTCGTGCTGGAGCTGGCGCCGGATGTCGTCCTGATGGACGTCCGCATGCCCGGCACCGACGGGGTCGAGGCGACCCGGCAAATCGTCGCCTCCGGCAGCCCGTCGCGAGTCATCATCCTGACGACCTTCGACCTCGACGAGTACGCCTACGCCGCGCTGCGGGCCGGCGCGAGCGGGTTCCTGCTCAAAGATGCGCCCCCCGGTGATCTCATCTCGGCGATCCGCGCGGTGGCCAGCGGCGACGCCGTGGTCGCGCCGAGCACCACCCGCCGGCTGCTCTCATCTCTCGCCCACCAGCTTCCCCGATCCGACACCCGAGACGATCGCCATCCCCGGCTGCAGCTGCTCACTCCACGCGAGCGCGAGGTCATGGCGGCCGTCTCCCGGGGGCTGTCCAATGCGGAGATCGCCGAGGCCCTCGTCCTGTCGGAGGCGACGGTCAAGACCCACGTCGGCCGTATCCTCGCCAAACTCGAGCTGCGAGACCGGGTCCAGATCGTCGTCTTCGCCTATGACCACGGGCTCGTGCTGCCCACCGGTTAGACGGCCCGTGCGCGGGGGGACCCGGGGGGTGGACTTGGTAGCTTCGCGGGCGGGAAAGTCGACCGAGGAGTGTGGCAGCGTGAGCGAGGCGAGGCTGGAGAGCGGCGTCCCGACGACGGCCGGGTGGTTCGTGGTCAATGCGCGCGATGCACGCTGGTTGCACAACGAAATGCGCGCCGTGTGCCGGTTCGGTGGCGAAGGACCAGCCCATTTCGACGACCTGGGCGTCGGCCTGTACTGGATTGAGCCGGGCCAGCCGATGACGCTCTATCACCACGAGGCCGGACAGGAGGATTTCCTGGTCCTGCGGGGCGAGTGCGTCCTGATCATCGACGGGCACGAGCGAGAGCTGGCCGCCTGGGACTTCGTGCACTGTCCGCCCCGAACAGCTCATACGATCGTCGCGGCGGGAGCCGAGCCGGCACTGGTTCTGGCCGTCGGCGCCCGCAAGCAACCGGGAAGCGCTCGTTATCCCGTTGAGCCGCTTGCCATCGGCCGCGGGGCCGGCGTACCGGACGCCACCATCTCTCCGCGGGACGCGTATGCCCGATTCGGCGAGCCTCGGCCCGGGCCGCCGCCGGACATCTTCTAGCGTCCCGAATCCCACTCGATCGCTGCGAAACGCCGGCGCAGCTTCTCGCCACGGTCCGGGTTCAGTGAGGTCACCCACGCGATCCGGCCGCGCACATGCGCCTCGAAATCGCTGACCGCGACGCGGTTCTGGCTCTCGGGTCCGTGCCGGGCGGCGTTGTGGAGAATCGCCTTGAGCTGGTCGTACTCGCCGCGCGTGACGTTGGGGTGGGCGTTGACCACGACCCCACACACTGCCTGGCGTCCGGCGGCGGTGCGCAGCCACGACTTCTCGCGGTTGACCACGAAGCCCTCCTCGCGGGCGATCCTGGCCACAAGCGGCTGGAGCTGAGTGCTCTCGCTCCGCAGCCGGGCCGAGCCGGAGAAGGTGAGATCGTCGGCGTAGCGGGAATAACGCAGTCCCAGCGAAGCGGCGAGCCCGGCGAGGCGCCGGTCGAGCCGAAATGCCGCGAGGTTGGCCAGCGCCGGCGAGGTCGGGGCCCCCTGGGGGAGGTGGGGCGTCGCCAGCTGCCGTCCCAGCCAGAAGCGGTCCTGCACCAGCGCGCTCGCTGACTCCGACGAGATCTGCTGCCAGACCGCGAGTGGGACCACGTTGGTGGACACGCCGGTGAGCGCGTGAGCGACCGCCGGCGCGTACCCCGAGGCGCGAAAGATGCCGTAGACGCGCCCCGCCGCGATCGAGGCGAAGAAGTCTCTGAGATCGAGGCGCAGAACCGCGGCCTGTCCGGCATGCAGCCGGGCGTGACTGACGACTGACCGGCCGGCGACGAAACCATGCGCCGCATCGTGCGCGGGGATGTGATCGAGGATCTCGCGCAGCACCCACCGCTGGATCTCCTTCAGCCGAGCCTTCGGCGCCTCGATCACGCGGACCAGCCCGCTGCGCCGCGGCACCGTCTGATAGCGGTAGTTGCGCAGCCTCCTTGCGGTCACCGTGCGCTCCCAGCCGCGCACATCGGCAAGCCAGGCCAGCTGACCGTCACTCAGCTCGAGGCGCTGCGCCAGCTCGGGGACCGATCCGATCTCGGTGACCGGCCAGCCGTGATCTCGTCGCGGAGGCTCATCGCGCAGCAATCGAATGATCCGCGGCGGCGCGGGCGCGTCGGCCGGTGCCGGGCGCCGCGCCAGGAACGCCTCGATCAGAGCGTCGAGCTCGGCGGGGCCGGCGGGCGGAGCTGAGCGATGGACGGCGACGACGCGCAGCGCCAGGCCGACGATCCAGTTCGGCCATCGATCCAGGCAGCCGGCACCGCGCTCGGCCAACGCCTCCGCATTCCACGGTCCGGCGAGAAACGCGTCGGCCAGCTCGCGGGCGAGCTGACGGCGGGTCAGGGCGTCGTACACGGTGAGAATGATCGCGGCGCCGCGCCCCGACTGCTCCATGTCGTGCGTGCCCCGAGGTGCCTCCGAACGGATGCACATAAGGGCTCGCGATGCACTGATCCAGGTGATCGGTCATCCCCGGGGTAACCCCGGAGAGGGAGGCGCACCCGCAGGCGCGGCCGCCCGACTCGGTGCTGCGACGCCGCGTTCGACACGCTACTGGACTCAGCCTCAGGCGTCTCGGGCCCAGGCGAGCCCGCGTTGACGGGCGCGCGACAGCTTGCTCACCACCAGGTCGTAGGAGTCCTCCACCATGTCTTCGATCATCGCGCGTGGCAGTGAGCCGTCGATGACCACGGTGTTCCAATGGCGCTTGTTCAGGTGATAGCCCGGGATGACGGCCGCGTGCGCCGCGCGCAGCTGCTCAGCGAGCGCCGGCTCGCACTTGAGACTCACGCGGAGCGGATCGTCGGTGAGCCGCGACAGCGCAAAGACCTTGCCGGCGACCTTGAACACCGAGTTCTCAGGGCCGAACGGGAACGTCTCCTCGGTTCCGAGGAAGGACAGGCAGTGATCCCGAAGCTCGCCGCCGGTCATCCTCGCCACATGGTGACGGAACGAGCGCTGGCACCCCTGGACGGGGGCAGCTACCTTGATCCGGATGGTGCGCCAAGTTGCGATCCGTGGCGAGATGATCAGGCTCGGGCAGCTGCTGAAGCTGGCGGGTGTCGTCGACAGCGGGGCTGAGATCAAGGGTTTCCTGTCAGCCGAGAGCATCCTGGTCAATGGTGATCCAGAGACTCGCCGCGGCCGGCAGCTTCACCCGGGTGATGTGATCCGCGTCGGCGGTGACGAGCTGCGTCTGACGGTGGCCGCCCGATCCGGTTCGTGAGGCGGCGGGCGTAACAGGTCGCCCATCCCGGGCGTCGGCTGACGCGCGCGCGGACTCGCTCCGATGGCCCGCTCAGCGCCCGGCGTCTCGGTCCCCCGGAGCTGCCGGCGGGCCCGGAGCGTCCGCCGGAGCCTCCGGCGAGCTCGGCTTCCAGCCGGCACCGGCGGTGGCGACATCGGTGGGGTAGGTATGGCGCGCGCGCAGCAGGAAGAATCCGGCGGCGCCCAGGCTGACGAGCATGATCAGAAACGAGACCTGCAGTCCGGTGCCGGTCGCCGAGGAAATCTGACTGTGGGTGTGGGTGCCGATCGGCGCCTGCTGAGGCTCGAAGCCGGCGACGACGTCGGCGACGGCGCCGAATAGGAGCGGCGCCAGCGCCTGGGCCAGCGAGCGCAGGAAGGTGCGGGTGCTCTCCGCTCGACCCCACAGTCCCGAGGGCATGATGTCCAGCCGCGCCGCGTCCAGCGGTGGGTTGGCAGCGGAGATCAGTGCCGCGCCGATCACGTCGAACCAGATGGCGGAGCCCAGGCTCCCGCTGAGCAGGCCGGGAATGAGCACCACCGCCGCGCCCAGGTAACTGAAGGCCGGTACCCACACGCGGGCCTCGAATCGTCCCCGCCGGGCGATCGCGTCGCTGATCGGCCCACTGACCAGCGTGCCGATGAGGGACCCGAGCACCAGGGCCCCGAGCACCAGCGTCGCCGTCCCCTGGCTCGCGTGGTAGTGGCCACGGACGAATACGAGCGCGAACGTCTGCAACCCGGCGAAGAAGAAGTAGCCCAGCGAGGAGCTGATGATCATCAATATGTTGGTGGGGATGCTCAGGATGTACCTGACCGCGTCGGACAGGGACATCGAATCCGGGTCACGATCGAGCACCAGCTTCGGGTTGGGTTCAAAGCCCCGCTCGGTGGCGGCGTCGTAGGCGAGGTCCGCGTCGTCGGCTTGGGGCGGAGCGGCGAACGGCTCATCAGCGGGGCGATTGCCGGCGGGAGCTGCGCCTCCGAGGTCGAGCGTGCCTCGTTGCAGGCGGCTCTGCCCGCCGCGCTGCGGCTCGGGGACGGTTCGCCACAGGGAGCGGGCGAGGAACAGCCCGGGGATCCCGAGCAGGAAGAACGCCACTCGCCAGGAGAAGACGCTCGCCACCGTACCGCTGATCAGAAACCCGGCGGCGGTGCCGGCGATCTCGCCGCTGAGGATGTATCCGTAGACGCGGCCACGCTCCCGGGAGGGGAAGTAGTCCCCGGTCAGCGAGGCGATTGCCGGGCCGGCCGTCGCGGTCACGGCGCCGAGGCCGACGCGCGTCAGCAGCAGGGTGGAGTAGGACCCCGCGATCGCGCCGATGATGGTGGTGATGCTCCACAGGACCATGCTCGCCGCCAGCATCGGGATGCGGCGAAAGCGGTCGACGAGCAGGCCCACCGGAATGACGGCGACGGCCCCGACCACCAGGGCCACCGAGTTCAGGAGCCCGATCTTGGTGTTCCCGATGTGCAACGACTGCTCGAGCTGCGGCGCGACGGCGCCGACGGTGGAGATCTGCGCGCTGCTCAACGCCAGCACCCCGCCGAACAGGATGATCACGCGAGCTCTGGCCGGACCGCCGACGAACTCGACCACGCGCCCGCGCATGACCCGGCCCAGCCAGGCAAGCGACCGCGCCAGCAGCGCCAACAATCGCACGGTGCCGGATCGGCGACCGCCTCCGCCGGTGCCGCCACGTCCGTCCCCACCCGCGCCGGGCAGTGCGCCGGACTCGCCCCTCTGGCGGCCGGGTTCCGTCGGACTAGAGGATGGCTCGGTCATCGCTCATCACCGATGTTCAGTCTGATGCATCGGCTCCGGATGACGAGATCCGCTCCACCTCGCCGGCCTCAGGTCCGTTCCTCCGGTGCGACTCGCGACGCTAGATCTCCTCGTGAACGCCGATCGATCGCTCGAGCTGGTTCTCGGCATCGCCCTGGTGGCCGCGCCGGTCCTGGAGCAACGAGCTGGCGATCGCATCGAGCTTGGTCTGCAGCGCTCGCTCGGTGCGGAGCTCGGAGTTCTTCAGCACCGCCACCAGGATCAGGGTCACGGCTGACATCAGACCGGCCGTGGCCGACTCGAACCGGTTACTGGCGCCGACGATCAGTCCGACCGCCCACGTCAGCACCAGTCCGGCGCAGACGATGAAGAACAGTGGAGAGCTGGCCAGGAACGACGCGCGTTCGGCGAATTGATCAAACATGCCGCGACGGTGCTCGATCCGGTCCGCGGGGTGCTCGAGCGTCCGTCGCAGATTCGTGCGCGGAACTCGCGGTGGTGTGACGCTACGGCGTCTGGGACCTGTCGGTTGCGGCATTGAGAAGGTTCTAGCAGCAGGCGTCCCGGCTCTAGAATCGCTGACCGTGCGCAAGCTGATCGCCGTCGTCGCCGTCGGCGCCCTGTGGCTCGTCCTCGGGCCGGCCGCGCTCGCCGCGCGCGTTGGCTCGATCCGTGAGTTCGCGCTCGGCGCGACGACCGATGTGTACTTGTTCGGGCTGGCGTCGGGCCCGGACGGCGACCTGTGGCTTCCGCAGCTCGGGTGCATGGGCCGGGGCGTGTGCGCGATCGGCCGGCTGACCCCGGTCGGCCGGTTCGCCGAGTTCCGAAGCGGCCTGAACGCAGGGAGCGTCCCGTTCACGATCGCCACCGGCGCCGACGGCGACCTGTGGTTCACCGACGAGGGCCGCCGGCCGGCGATCGGCCGGGTGACACCTGAGGGGCGGATCGTCGAGTTCAGCCACGGGTTGCCCACGGGCAGCGTCCCGTTCGAGATCGCCGCCGGTGCCAACGGGAATCTCTGGTTCACCGATCAGGGTCGCCGGCCGGCGCTGGGCCGCATCACGCCCCAGGGCCGGATCACGGAGTTCCGGCGGGGGCTGCGCCGCGGAAGCGTCCCGTTCGGGATCACGGCTACCCGGGACGGGCAGCTGTGGTTCACCGATCGGGGTTGCAACGGAACCGGCCGCTGCGCCATTGGCAACATCACCACGGCCGGGGCGATCCGGGAGTTCACCGCCGGCATGTCCCCGGGCAGTCAACCGCTCGGCATCGCCGCCGGCCCCGGGGGCGACGTCTGGTTCGCGGATTCGGCCGGGGCGATCGGCCAGGTGAGGCCGGACGGCGCGATCAGCGAGCATGTGCGGGGCCTGGCGACCGGGAGCTCGCCGGTGGCGATCGCCCCCGGGGCCGACGGGGCGATGTGGTTCAGTGACGACGGCTCGGCCCCGGCGATCGGACGGATCACGCGGAGCGGCACGATCCGCGAGTTCTCCCGCGGGCTGATCGCGGGCAGCGAGCCGGCGTTCCTGGCCCCGGCGCCGGACGGGCGGGTCTGGTTCACCGACGAAGGCTCGACGGCGGCGCTGGGCGCGGTGGGCACGGGCACCTCGCCGGCGGTGCGCCGGCGCCCGGCGTTGAGTCGCCGGCCGGCGGTGGGCGTCGCGCTGGGGTGCGATCCGGGCCGCTGGGCGACGTGGGACGGGCTGCGCCCGTCCGCTCACTCACTGTCGTTCGACGGTTTCGGCTGGCGCCGCGACGGCGCGGTGATCGCCGGCGAGCGCTCACGGGGATATGTTCCGGCCGGCAGCGACGCGGGCGCGCAGCTGGCGTGTCAGGAGACGGTCACCTACCCGCCGCCGCTCAATGTGACATCGGTGGCTGCGGGCCCCGCCCAGCGCGTCAGCCCATGAACCCAGGGACCCTTCCAGACGCCACGGCCTCACCGCCAAGTCGTGGGTGACGTGCTCGGAAGGACGTAGACGACCATGCGTCGCGGCTGGCCCGTGCGATCGATTGCCACCCGCGAAGGCTCCCGGCGCTGCGCCCCGAGCCGCTCCGCCAGGCGAATCGACGCGGCGTTCGTCTCCTCGATGTCGAGGACGACCGATCGCATCGCCGAGCCTGGCACCTCCGTCGCCAGCATCGCGGTCACCGCGGCTCCGGCGAGCCCGCGGCCGCGCGCGGCGGGGACGAGCCAGTAGCTCAGCTCCCCGGCCGGCCGGTCGGACGCCGCCACTGCCTCGCACGTGGTCGCCGGTGACGCGTGCCCCGGAAGCCGCAGCGCGATCTTGCCCAGCACCCGATCGTCGTCCGGCAGACAGATCGCCCGGGACGGGCCGCGGGCGCCGGATCGCTGCGCTTCGATCCACGCCGCCGGGTCATCTCCCATGCTCGACCACCGGCGGATGTGTGGGTCAGCGGTCATAACCGCGATGTCGTCCGCATCATCGCCTCGCCACGGTCGGAGTCGTGCGGCTGATGGCATGACCCGCCTCGGCGTCAGCCCGACGGGCGCCGCCTGGCGTGGACGCGCAACGCGGTGAGGTCGTGGATGACCAGGCTCTGCCGGCCGGTGGTGATGCAGTTGAGCGACCGCAGCGTGCTCAGCGCCTTGACGGTCGACTCCCTCGAGGCCCCGCACCAGCTGGCCAGCTGCTCCTGGGACAGCGGCAGCTCGACGACGATCTCGTCCCCGGTGTCCTGGCCGAATCGTTCACTGAGCTCGAGCAGCCGGTCGGCGACGCGGCCCAGCGTGTCGAGCGTGGCGAACTGGATCCGGGTACGGTCGGCGTCGCGCAGACGAGCGGCCAGGATGAGGACCAGCCCCCGAGCGGCGGCGGCGTCCTCGAGGGCTCGGGTCAGGGTCGCGCTGGAGCTGACCGTGGCATCGACGTCACCGATCGCCACGGCGGTGGCCGACCGCGCCTCACCGTCGACCGTCGACATCTCCCCGATGATCTCGCCGCTGCCGCGGATGCCGAGCACGATCTCCCTCCCCTGCGGGGATGTGCAGGAGATCATCACCCAGCCGCTTTCGATCAGGAACACCCGCTCGGCGCGGTCACCCTCCGTGAACAGCGCCTGACCGCGCCGGAAGCGGCGCCCACGACCATCGCGACGCAGTGCATCGCTGAGCAGGTCCGCGTCTGACGGCAGGTCTGCCACTCCGACAGTGTGACTGCTGCGGCGCCCAGACGTCCGGGCACGACATGGGCGTCGGGGTCAGAGCGAGAACCCGGGCGGCACGGTCACGACCGTCGCATGCGCTCGCAGCCGGGTGAGCGTCAGCGTCACCCGCGGAGTGACGACGACGCGGTAGCCGTAGTCCTCGAACCGGGAGCCGGTGTCGAGCGTCAGCGTCACCGTTCGCCGCGACAGGACCGAACTCGGCGCCCGGCCGGTGGCCAGCAGCGCATAGCTTCCGCCGGGACCGGGACAATCAGTGCCGGAGAACGAGCCGCCGCCGACGTCGAGGCCGGCGGCGAGATACTCGCCCACGAAGCGGCCCTTGCGCGCGCTCAGGATGAGCTCCCCGCCCCGCATCGAGTCTGAGTCCCGGCAGCGTGCCGCCCCCTGAACCATGCCCTCCCGGATAGCGCCGCCACCGGTCCAGGCGAGAAAGCCGGCGGCCACGGGTCGGCCGAGATTCGGCGCCCGGCCCAGCCCGACCGTGGCCAGCACACGCGCCAGCGGCTCCGACAGGGGGGCGTACAACGTGAGCGCGGCCCGGCCATTGCGCACTCGTGGGGCCAGTTCGACCGAGCCGACAGCGCCACAGGAGCCCAATGGCCCGCAGATGGCCGGGTCAGACGCGCCGCGAAAGCGCGCGGTGAGCAAGCCACCGACCCGAGCCCGATAGGTGACGGTCACCTGCCGGTAGCGCTTGCCTGCCCGGATCCGTCCCGCGGACAGTTTCGTCGGCCGGCCCATCCGGCCGAGACGGATGACGATCGTCGACCGAATCGTCCCGGCGAAACCATGGGCCGAGAACGCGTGCGAGGCGATCAGCGAGACGACCGAATCGCCGTGACGGACGGCGCCCAGGCTCAGCGTCGGGCTCGGAAGCTGGGCGGCGAGATCGTCGTCCCGCGGGCCGGCGCACCGGTCATCGAGCACCTGTGGCGTGGCACGGGCAAGGCTGACCACGACGCGACCTCGCCGGACCGCAAGGGGAACCGAGGTGCCGGTGGGGACGGCGTCCAGGCAGTGGGAGGAGCTCGGGGACGCCCCGGGCGGTCCACCGGCGAACTGAACGCTCGCATCGGTTTCGCCTCCGCCGAGGCCGATGCCGCGGACGTCCACGAGTTGGAGCAACGGGGAGTACACGAGGCGGCCGTGGATCCGAGACACCTCTATCGTCAGCGTCCCGCTCGGGGCGGGACGCCAGGCGACCCACCCGCTGTAGCCGCACAGCCCGCGCGCGGCGCAGCCGCTGGCGGCATCGCCGTGGAAGTCCACGGTGAGCTCGCCGGTGACGCGGACCGAGCCCGACTGCTGGAGCGCCGGCTGGCCGCCCCCGTACAAGACAACGGTGGACGTGCTCTGGGCCACTCCCACAGCCGGCGCCGCGCAGGCCAGCGCCGCGACGAGCGTGCCGGCCAGCCGGCGCGGGCACCTCACGGCGCCACCAGCGGCGGCGGGCCGCCGATCAGCGCAACAACGCGCCGGGTCCCGGCGCTGGTGTGCGTCAACGTCAGGGTCAGCACGATCGCGCCCTGTCGCTGCCCGGCGTAGCCGTCGCCGGCGAACCGCCCGTCTCCGCGCAGCACGACGAACAGTCGCCTGCCGCCGAGCCGGCCGGTGGCGATGGTCCCGTGCGCCAGCGACCCGACGGCTGACCCGAACACGTCCTGTACGGACGGGCCCGGGCAGCGTGTGCGGAACGGGTCCGAATTGGGGAAGCCGAAGGCGAACCCCTCCTCGGGGGCCAGCCGCAGCTCATCGTCACCGCCGATCATCCGCGAGTCGCCCCGGAGCTGCGGGTTGCGAACCCGCGACGAGCAGCTGCTGCCGCCGCCGGTCGCGGTCGCGGTCTCGGTCACCGTCTCGTCGAACGGGACGCTGCTGAAGGTGTCGGTCAGCCTCATCCGTCCGGCACGCAGGTCAGCCAGCGCCGTCGCCGACCCGACCCGCCGCTTCACGGTCCGTGACCCCAGGAACTCGACCGTTGCGTGAGCGGCAAAGGACTCGGCCACCTCACCGGTCACTCCGCACGCGCCGAGCGCCCGGCACGGTGGCGAGGCGAGTCCGGAGAAGGCGGTACTGAGCGCTCCGGCGATGCTCGTGATCCGGTAGCTGACGGCAGCATGCTCCTCCAGTGCCCGGCGGGTCCGCGGCGGTGAGCCCGGACCCGAGACGCCGCCGGCGACACTCCCGGACGAGATGATGGTGAATGGGCCTCCGCCCGAGGGGGTCCCCGATGTCACCAGCGCGGCGAGACTCGAGATGACCGTCACCGAGAACGCTCCGGCGCCGAACGTCGTGCGGCCGCCGAGGTCGTAGCGGTCGGGGTTCGGCATGCGGACCGGAAGGGTCATGTGCGCCAGGTCGGCGCTCGTCGGACCGGCGCACCGCCCCGACGAGGCCGGCTGGAATGGCTCGCTGACCGCCTCCCGGCGGCCGCCCACGCGCCGGAGGAGATAGTTGATATCCACCGGGACGAGATCGGTGCAGGTCGACTGCACCGTTCCGTCGGGCGCCGTCTGGGTGACACGGACCGCGGAGCTCGAGTCGCCGACATCGAGCTGAATGCCGCCCGAGCTCGACTCCGCGCCACTGGGCAGGATCTGGAGCATCCCGCTCACGCCGCATTGACCCGCGGCGGCGCAACCGCGGGTCAGATCCCCATGCCACGCGATCGTCAGCGACCCCGTCATGGTCACCGTCCGCTGACGGCTCGTCCTCGCGGCGGCCGGAGACGCGCCGGCCAGCGCCAGCATCAGCGCCACCGCCAGCGTGCGCAGCGCTGGCGCGATTTTCACTAATGAACCCCGCATGTCGCGCGGGCATGATCGCCGGTGCGCCGAACGCTGTCAACCGCGCGTGGATGCGTCGGACATTCGTCCAGACGCGGCCCGGACCATCAACCATCTGTCCCGGCCTGCCGATGGGGGGCGCGGGTGAGTAGCGCAATGCGCAGTGACCGAACAGCAATCTTCAAGGCACTGGGGCCGTTCGCCGCCGCGGCGGGGCTGGCGTGGCTGGTGGTGCTTGTCGGCTCCCGCGTCAATTGGCCCCAGTACGCCGCCGCCTCGGTGTTGGCCGTGATCGCGCTCGGGCTGACACTGCTGACCGGGCGCGGTGGTCGCTACGCCCGCCACGGCATCGTGCCCAGCGGACTCGTGTTCCTCGTCGCCGTCGCGCTGCTGCGCAACTCGACCGGCGGCCTCAGTTCGGGCGCCGGCGGCCTGGCGATCATCCCGGTGTTCCACATCGCGCTGTACACCCGCCGGCGGCGCGACCTGGGGCTCATTCTGGCCGGGGTCGCCGTGTTCTACGTGGTGCCGATCCTGCTCGTCGGACCGCCGTCCTATCCCCAGACCCAGTACCGGTCAGCGCTGCTGTCGGTGACCGTCTACACGATCATCGGCTTCGCTACGCAGCAGTTGGTAGCACGGGTGCGCCGCCAGGCGAGCGAGGCCCGGGAACGCGAGCACACGCTCGAGCGGCTGGGCGACGTGGTGCGGGGCCTGTTCGACAGTCCCCGGCCGCGGACCGACGTGTGCGAGGCGGCGAAGTCGATGAGCGGCGCCGCGGTGGCGCTGCTCTATGAGCCCGCTCCCGGCACCTCCACCGAGCTGTACTGCACGGCCGCCAGCGGCATCGACGTCGGCGGGACCAGCGGCGTGGCCGCGATGGAGAGCGCTGTGCCCAGGGTGTTCCATTCCGGTCGCGCGCTGCTCGTCACCGAGGACGTGGAATCGTCAGTGGGCAACATCGAGTTCTGGATCGCCGCCGGGCGCCCGAGATCGGTGCTCTACCAGCCGCTGATGCGCAACGACGTCCCGCTCGGGGTGCTGGCCGTCGCCTGGCTCGAGCGTGTCCCGTCCGGTGGGGCGCGCACGACAGCGGCTCTGCTGGCCCACGAGGCGGCCGCGGCGATCGCCCGTGCTGATGAGATGCACAACCTTGCCGGCGAGGCGCAGACGGATCCGCTCACCGGCCTGCCCAACCGGCGCGCCTGGGACGCCGAGCTGGAGAAGGCGTTGGCCGAGGACGGGCCGCTGGCGATCGCGATGCTCGATCTCGATCACTTCAAGCAGTTCAACGACACCTTCGGCCACCCCGCCGGGGACCGGCTGCTGAAGGAGACCGCCGCCGCCTGGCGCGACGAGCTGCGCGCCGGTGATCTGGTGGCCAGGCTCGGCGGAGAGGAGTTCGGGCTGCTGTTGCGGGGCTGCGGCGCCGGCGCCGCTGCCGAGGTGACCGAGCGGGTGAGGGGACGCGTCTCCCACGAACGGACCTGCTCGGCGGGCGTCGTCATCGCCACCCCCGGTGAGCCCGCCGACGCGGTGGTGGCCCGCGCCGACGCGGCGCTGTACGAGGCCAAGTCGCGCGGTCGCGACCGCATCCACCTGATCACCTCGGTCTGACCGGGTTCAGCCGGCGCCGAGCGCGGTCTAACGCTTCGGCGGCAACGAGCGCGCGTGTGAGACGCCACGAGCCACCCAGCGCTCGAGCTGGCGCTTGGTCCTGACGCCCTCGGCGTCGACCCGCAGCCAGCCGTCCATGGCCCGCCCGCGCATCTCGAACGGCGCCGTATGCGGCTTGCCGAGCAGCGCCTCGGTCTCTTCCGGGTCCACTCGCACCATCAACCCGCCGCGGCCGCTGGCGCTGACCGACATGTGGCCGCCGATGAGGAACGCAAGCCCCCCGAACATCTTCTTCTCGACGACTCCGGCCTCCGCTGCGATCAGCTCACGAATGCGATTGGCGAGATCCTCGTCATAGGCCATCCCTGTCCATTATCTCGCCGCCGTCACGAGCGGTCCATTGTGACCGGTCACACTGCTTTGAGTGGGTTGTCTAACAGGGGGTATCGAAGGTGGTGCTGCCCCCGGCAGCGGTGGCGCGGCGCGGCGCCGGGCCACCGACATAAGTCAGAAGTGGGGGCATGCGCGAGCGCGTCCCGGTGGAGCAGGTGGGTCCACCGGGACGACGCCGCGCCGGCGGCTGAGTAATCCCGCGCTCCCGGGGTATTGGGACCGAGTGAACTCTCTCGCGCTCACCTTCGATGACGGTCCTGATGGCAGCTGGACCGGGCGTCTGCTCGACGTGCTGGCCGGACGCGGGGCGCGAGCCACGTTCTTCCCGATTGCGCCGCGGGCCGTCGCGCGGCCGGACCTGATCGCTCGGATGATCTCTGACGGACACTCCGTCGGGCTGCACTGCGATGAGCACGTCCGCCACTCCACTCGCGGCGCCGCTTGGGGGCGCGCGGATACCGAGCGCGCGCTGGCGCGTCTGGACGCCGTCGGGGTGACGCCGCGCCTGTGGCGAACACCCTGGGGCGACTGCGCGCCGTGGACGGCCGCGGTGGCGCAGGAGCATGGACTCCAACTGGTCGGCTGGACCGCCGACTCTCACGACTGGCGCGGGGACTCGGCCGCGGACATGTTCGCCGCCACCCGCTCGGGGCTGCACGCCGGGGCGATCGTGCTCGTCCACGACGGGATCGGCCCTGGGGCTCGTCGCGCCGACGCCCGTGAGACCCTCGGCTTCGTCGAGCTGGTGGCGCGGCACGCCGAGGATCACGGGCTGGGGCTCGTCGGGCTGTGACCATCGACGTGACCGGCCGTGCGGCTCCCGAGGCGGAGCGGGCGGGCCTCGCCGACGCGCTCGCGGCCATTGCGGCGGGCGCGGCGCGGCGCGACGCATCGCCCGGGGAAGGGCGGTTCCCGGACGATGCGTTCTTGCTCCTGCGCGAGGCCGGTGCGCTGCGCTGGAACGCCCTGGCCGGCGAAGCGCGTCCCGCGGCCGCGAGTGAGCTCGGACTGGTCCGGCGGGTCGCCCACGCCGACGGCTCGGTGGGCCGGCTCTTTGACGGACACCTGAACGCCGTCGAGCGGATCGCCGTCCAGGCGCCGGCTGAGCTGTGCGCCCGCGAGCTGCGAGCGGTCATCGGCGGACAGCTGTGGGCAGGGGTATGGGGCGGTGATCCGGTCCCCGGCGAGGGACCGCCGGCAACGGTGCTCATGGCGACCGACGGCGAGGTGCTCCGCGGCGTGAAGACGTTCTGCTCGGGCGCGGGCGGGTTGCACCGGGCACTCGTCCTCGCCCGCCCGGCGCCTGACGACGGCCCGCCGGTCTCGGTCTGGGTCGATCTCACCGATGAGCGGCGGGTGGAGATCGACGCGACCTGGTACCGCTCCCGCGGTTTGGTGGCATCGGTTTCTCACCGAGTCGTGTTCCACGACGCCCCAGTGCTGGCGCGGCTTGGCGCGCCGGGCGCGATCTCGCAGCAGCCATGGTTCGCCCGGGACGCGCTGCGCACCGCCGCCAGCTGGGCCGGCATGGCCGACGCCGCCGTCGATGCCGCCCTGACCGGAATCGCCGAGCGTCAGAGTCGCGGCGACCTCGAGGGGCTGGCGGCCGGCCGAATCCTGACCGCGCAGCGAACCATCGACGTGTGGTTGCAGGCGGGAGCCGCCGCGATGGATCGGCCGGACGCCGACGTGGAGTTGGCCGCGATGGCCCTGCATGGGCGCGCCGCGATCGCGGACGCCTGCCGCACGCTGCTCGACGAGGCCGCCCGGGCGTGTGGCTCGCGCCCGTTCGTTCGGGGCGCCGCGCTTGACCGCGCGCGGCGTGACCTCGAGGTGTTCCTGCTCCAGCACCGGCTGGACCCGATGCTGGCGCGCGCGGGCGCCGCCGCCCTGGAGGTGGCCGGCTCGTGACCCAGATGACGCAGGCCGACTTCGAGGCGCGTTACCGGGAGCACCCGGACCCGTGGGGATACGAAACGAGCGCTTACGAGCGCGAGAAGTACGAGGCGACGCTCGCGGCGTGCGGACCCGGGCCCTACAACTCGGGGATCGAGCTTGGCAGCTCGATCGGGGTGTTCAGCGCGCTGTTGGCGCCGCGTTGCCGCCTGCTGGTGACGGTCGACGCGGCTCCCACCGCCGTCGCCACGGCCCGCCGCAGGCTGGCCGGCAGCCCGAACGTGACGACGATTCTCGGCAGTATCCCGGAGGCGATCCCGCGGCGAGACTACGACCTCGTCGTCGCCTCGGAGATCCTCTACTACCTCGACGGCCCGCGGCTGGAGGAGACGCTGGACGGGTTGCGAGACCTCACTCGCCCGGGTGCGAGGTTGGTGGCGGTGCACTGGCGGCCGTCGGGCCCCGAACGACCCTTTGACGCGTCGCAGGTGCATGCTCGCTTGCGCGCGCAGCCGTGGCTGACGTCGATCGGGGGCGGCCCGGACCGGCCCGGCGCCCGCGACTATCTCCTCGACGTCCTGGAGCGCCGGTGAGCCCGCCGTTCGAGTTGCTCGTGATCGGCGGCGGCCCGGCGGGCCTCGCCGCTGCGCGGGCGTTCCGGGAGGCGGGCGGCGGCGGGACCGTCGCGATCATCGCCGACGAGAAGCGGATGCCGTATCGCCGCCCCCCGTTGACCAAGGCGCTGCTGCGGGGCGAGATCGATGAGGCGGAGCTGCCGCTGGAGAACGAGCGATGGCCGGCCGAGAACGGCGTCGCACTCGTGTCCGGCCGAGCGATCGGGCTTGATGCCGATGCCCGGACGGTGACGCTCTCGGGCGGGCGCGAGCTGGAGTACGTCAACTGCATGCTGGCCACCGGCGGGGAGCCGAAGCGGCTGCCGGTTGCCGGCAGCGACGATCCCGCCGTCCGGGTCGTGCGCACGCTCGATGACGTCCGCGAGCTGCTCGTCCGGCTGCGCCCGGGCGGCGACGTGATCGTGATCGGCTCCGGGTTCATCGGCTGCGAGATCGCCTCGTCCCTGCGTCTCCGCGGCCAGTCGGTGTCCCTGATCTCCGACGAGTCGGTGCCGAATGCCGGTCGGCTTGGCGACGCGGCGGGGGCACGGATTGCCGGGTGGTTGGCGCAGGAGGGGATCACGCTCACACTCGGGGTCGCGGTGGACGCCATCGAGCGCGCCGCGGGCCGGCTGTTCGTGACGGCCGGACCCCAGCGGGTCGCGGCGCCGTTGGTGGTCATGGCGGCCGGCGTGGCTCCGCGGGGCGAACTGGCCGCCGGCGCTGGCGCCGAGCTCGACGAGGGCGCGGTGGTCGTCGATAGCGCCATGCGCACGACGCTCTCCGGGCTCCTGGCCGCCGGGGACGTGTGCCGGGCCGACAACGATGTGGCTCGACGGCCGCTGCGGGTGGAGCATTGGGGCGATGCGCTCGCCCAGGGCGCGATCGCCGGCCAGACGGCGGCGGGCCGGACCGCCGCCTGGGGGGAGGTACCGGGATTCTGGTCTGAGATCGGCGGCCGGACGCTGAAGTACGCGGCCTGGGGCGACGGCTATGACGCGTCCCGTTTCGAGTCCGGAGACGGTGGGGCGTTCACCGCGTGGTACGGCCGGGCGGGGCAGGTCGTCGGGGTCTTGGCCCACGACTCCGATGACGACTACGAGCGCGGACAATCGCTGATCGCGGAGGGCGCGGCATGGGGCTGATTGCCGTCGTCGTCATTCCGGCGCGCGACGAGGAGCGCCGGATCGGGGCCTGCCTGCGAGCGCTCGCGACGCAGACGCTGGACCGGCGCCGGTTCGAGACGATCGTGGTGCTCGATGACTGCGAGGACGCCACGGCGGCCGTGGTCGCGGACACCGCCGGCTCACTGGGCCTGACCGTGGCGACGATCGCGGGGGCGGGGACGGGGGCCGGGGCGGCACGCCGCGCTGGGATGGATGCGGCCTGCCGCCGTCTGCTCGACGTCGAGCGTCCCCTCGGCCTCATCGCGTGCACCGACGCTGACTCGTGCCCGGCGCCCGACTGGCTCGAGCGCCAGCTGGCGCACATGGCGGCCGGCGCGCGTGCCATCGCCGGACTGATCGAACTGGACGAGCACGAGGCGGCCGACCTGCCGCCTGGCGTGCGCGAGCGTCGCGAGCGGGACGCGATCGTCCGGCTGCGTCGGCTTCGCCGCGTCGAGCCTGATGCCGGCCACCACCACTTCGCGGGCGCCTCGCTCGGCGTGACCGCCGAAACGTATCGGGCCGTCGGCGGCATCGAGCCGCTGGCCGCGCTCGAAGACGCCGGATTCGCCGATCGCCTGACCGAGTACGGGGTGCCCATCCTGCGGGCCTCCGACGTCCGCGTCCGGACATCGGCTCGGGCCGCCGGGCGCGTCACCCGCGGGCTGTCCGTTGACCTCGCCGTGTCAGACTGGTATGAGCGACGCCGGTATCACGTACACGAGTTTCCGCTCGAGCGCCTGCGGCTGGCCAAGGGCGGCGCGACGGTCACCGTGATCATCCCGGCGAAGGAGTGCGCCGACACGATCGGCGGCGTCTTGCGCCATTCGGTGGCGCCGCTGGCGGGTGCCGGGCTGGTCGACGAGACGGTGGTGGTCGACGCGGCCTCGCAGGACGACACCGCCAACCGGGCGCGGGCGGCGGGAGCGCGAGTGATCCAGCAGGACGAGATCCGCGCCGAGCTGGGACCTGCGCTTGGCAAGGGCGATGCCATGTGGCGGGCCCTGCAGGCCAGCGGGGGCGACATCGTCTGCTTTTTGGACGGTGACACCGCCGATCCGGACGCGGGCCATCTCGCCGGCCTGCTGGGACCCCTGCTGTGCGACGCGCGGGTGCGATTGGTCAAGGGGGCGTTCGAACGACCGTTGCGGGCCGGCGAGATCAGCCTGCCTCACGAGGGTGGTCGCGTCACCGAGTTGATGGCCCGGCCACTGCTCAACCTGCACGAGCCGCTGCTGGCGGGGTTCTCACAGCCGCTGGCCGGCGAGTTTGCGGCCCGCCGGGACCTGCTCGAATCCGTGTCGGTTCCGGTGGGCTACGGGGTCGAGATCGCCGTCTTGATCGATGCCCTGCGCCTGGCGGGAGTCGATGCGCTGGCCGAGTGCCATCTCGGGACGCGCCAGAACCGGCATCAACCCTTGCGGGCCCTCGGCGAGATGGCGTACGCGGTGCTGGCGGCGGTGGAGCGGCGTCTGCCCGGCCGCGCCACCCATCCCGCCGGGCACTACCTCCGCCCGTGGCAGGACGGCACGGTGGCCTCGGTACCGGTGGCGGAGCGGCCGCCGATCCGCGCCGGCGTTCGGGTCGCGGCGCCGGCGCGGTGACGATCGGCTCAGGCGGCGGCGCCGGGCGCGGCGACCTCGTGCTTGCCCTCGGCGAACTCCTCGACGATCTTGGCGCAGAACGCCGGCAGATCATCGGGGTTGCGCGAGGTGACGAGACCCTCGTCGGTCACGACCTCCTCGTCGACCCAGTTGCCGCCGGCGTTGCGAATGTCGGTGCGCAGGCTTGGATAGGAGGTGAGCGTGCGGTCCCGCACGAGGTCGGCCTCCACCAGGGTCCACGGTCCGTGGCAGATGACGCCGACGGGCATGCCGCTCCTGACATAGGTGTGCACGAAGCGGACCACATCGTCGTCGGCTCGCAGGCGGTCCGCGTTCACGGTTCCGCCGGGGAGGATCAGGCCGTCGTACTGATCCGGGGAGGCGTCGCCGATCGCCTTGTCGACGCTGAACGTGTCGGCGGGATTGATGTCGGAGTTCATCGCCTGGATCTCGCCGGTCTTCAGTGACAGGAGCTCCGTGGTGGCGCCGGCCCCCTCGACTGCCTTGCGCGGTTCGGTCAGCTCGACCTGCTCCACGCCGTCGGTGGCGATGATCGCGATCTTCTTGCCGTCCAGTGTCTGGGCCATGAGGCTCCAATCGTGTCGCTGTCAGAACTCGGCGCCGGCCGCTCGCCGTTCGCCGTCTCCCGGATGCCCGTCGGGTATCGGGTACCCGGCGCCGTCGCGGGTACACAACCAAGACAGGTCGCAACGCCGACCCTGACGCCGGAGGTACATCGATGAGCAATGACGATCCGCAGGTCAAGCCGAGCGAGCAACGCGGCGGCACCACGCCCGGACGCGACGAGGCGGGCGCCAAGGGCGAATGGTCGAGAACCGCTGGCGACGGCCTCGTACCGGCTGCGCTCGGCGGCTCCGACGCCTCGCGCGAGATGCTGGACGACGATCCCCAGCTGACCAGCTCGGTTCTCGGCGAGACCACCGGGTCTGACGAGCCGGCCACGAGCGAGGGCATCGACGCGACCGGCGGAGAGAGCGCCGACGCAGTGACCGATGGTGGTGCGTCTCCGCCGCCGGCCGGTCACGAGCCCGACCTCCGCGACGCCGCCGCCGGCGCCCGCCAGTCCGACCGCGAATCGGCCGGCGACAGCGGCGCCTGACTCGCCCGCGGCGCGCCACTGGGTATGTTCCGGCGATCTTGGTCTGGTTTGGGGATCGGCGTCCGCCGTCCGGCGCCCGCGTCGGCATGTATGTCTGCGCCTGCCTGGCGATCGCGGGCTGCGGCGGGGCGGCGCCGAGCTCCTCCACCCCGCAAACCGCCTCGAGCCGAACGACCGCGGCATCCTCGACCGCCCACCACCGCCCCGCGCGGCGCCGCCGGCGATCCCGGCCGCGCGGCGCGCCCGTCGGGACGGTCCAGCGCGTGACCGCCGGCACCTCCACGCTGTCGGTGGCGATCACCCATGTGCTGAACCCGCTGACCGGAACCGGCGCCGCCCTGGTCCCCGGCACCCACGCCGTTGGCGTCCAGCTGACCATCCACAACGACGCCGGCGCCACCTACGACAGCACTGCTTCCGGGGACGTGTCGCTCGTCACGTCGGCGGGCGCCGCCTCCCCGCTGTTCATCAAGCAGGGCATATGCCAGACGCCGCTGACCGACTTCGAGAGCCTGATCGGGGTCGGCGAGACCCACGCCGGCTGCGTCGGGTTCTCGGTCAGGCGCGGTGCCCGCATCGTCAACGTCCGCTTCTCGCCCCACTCCCGCGCGCCGGGCAGCGTGACCTGGCGCTGAGCCCCAGCCCTCCCCGCGCTTAGCGGATCCAGGCTTAGGCTTCGCAGCGGGGGCTGATCGGAATGTTCTGCGAGGGGACCGGTGGCTCGTCGCGCTTGCAGTACACCAGCTGGCGCGCCGCGACGTGGACCACGCCGACGAACGGATAGTTGACCCCGGCGACGACCGCTCTGCAGCTGAAACCGAGCGTGTCGCCGCGTCCGCCATGGCGCGCGCACGCGACGTGCTGGAGCGTCCCATCGATGATGCCCCGGTTGACGAGCCCGTTGACCTCCGCGCGCACGGCGTGAGCGAATGCGGCGCCGGGGTTCGCCGCGGAGCGCAGCCTGATCACATGGGGGGCCTGGTCCTGGGCGACGACGATCTCGGCTTCGCGGTTGGCGCGGGCCAGCGCGGCGGGGTTCTGGGTGGCCAGCCCATCGCTGTTGTGATGGTCCACGTACAACACGAGTCCCACCACGAGCGCCGCGGCGATGCCGAACGGCAGCACCCAGCGCGCCCACGTGGCAAGGCGCACGGACGATGTTGGCTCAGACCGCGCCGGCACTCGCGCGACGTTACTGCACGAGCGTGGCGCGCCGTCTCAGCCACACGATGCCGCCGAGACTTAGACCGGGTTGGCCTCAAGGACTCTGGCGAGCGCCGCGAGATCGTCCGCGTCCGGTGTCCACCGAGCCGCGGCGGCGTTGGCGTGGACCTGGTCGGGCTTGGTGGCGCCGGCGATCACCGATGACACGGCGGGCTGGGCGAGCAGGGCGCCGATCGCCACGTCGCCCAGCGAGACCTGCCGTTCATCGGCGTAGCGCTGCAGCGCCGCCACCAGCGTGAACTGGTCGCGGCTGGCGACCTGATCGCGACCGGACAGACGGGCCCCGGCGGGCCCCGGCTCGCCCGGGCGATACTTGCCGGTCAGCAGCCCCGAGGCGAGCGGGAAGAACGGAACGAACCCGATCCCCAGCCGCTCGCAGGCCGGCAACACCTCGTCCTCGGCATCGCGGACGAGCAGGCTGTACTCGTTCTGTACCGCGGTGAACGGCGTGAAGCCATGCTCGCGGGCGACGGCATCGGCCTCGTCGAGCTGTCCGGCGTCGAAGTTCGACGCGCCGACAGCGCGGACCTTGCCGGCCTGCACCAGCCCGTGCAGTGCCTCGAGCGTTTCGGCGATCGGGGTCACCCCGTCGGGCTGGTGGTACCAGTAGAAGTCGATGACGTCGGTGCGCAACCGGCGCAGCGATGCGTCGATCGCCTCCGCGATGTAGGCCCGCCCGCCGCGGGGGCCCTTCCCGTCGCCCATGTCCATGCCGAACTTGGTGGCGAGCACCACCTCATCGCGACGGCCCTGGAGGACCTCGCCGAGGTACTCCTCGCTGGCGCCGCGGCCGTAGATATCGGCGGTGTCGAAGAACGTGACGCCATCGTCGATCGCGGCGTCGACGACCGCTCGCGTGCCATCGACGTCGAGGCGCCGTCCGAAGTTGTTGCAGCCCAGCCCGACGATCGAGGTGAGCAGTCCTGAGTTGCCCAGAGGGCGCGTTTCGAGATTGGCCATGGGCTGAGCGTAGTCAGAGCCACCGGGAGCCCGGCCCCGGGCTACGTGAGGCGGTGGTCGTCGCGGCGCAGCACATCGGTGAAGCGCTTGGGCACGGCGGCTTCCTCGCCCTCCTCCCACAGCGTCGTCACCACCAGCTCGGCCCCGTCGGGGCGGCACACGTAGACCAGGCCGCGTCGCTCGAGATCGCGGACGAGCACGGCTCCGCGCTCGCCTCGCTCCACTCGTCCGGCGGCGTGGGCTCGAGCGACCCGCGAGGCGATCTCGATCTTCTCGTTGAGCGAACCGCGAACGCGCTGGCGGAAGCGCTCGGCGGCGTGGTCGGTGACGGCGACGAGCATCGCTGCCGCCTCAATCAGTCTTTCCCGAATCGCCGGCACCGAGCAGCCGGGCCAGGCGGCTGCCCAGCGGCTCCCGGGGGCCGCGGACGGTCAGTGTGCCGCCAGGTCCCCGCGCCGAGATCCGTAAGCGTGGCGCGCCGGCGACGCTCGGCCCGGCCGCCGTCTTGATCACCTGGCTGGCGAACAGCCCGCCGCCGGTGACGCTGACCTGGATCTCCTCCGGCACGATCACGGTCACCGTGCCGAACAGGTTGTAGACCTCCAACTCGAGCTCTGATCCCGAGAGCCGTGCCTGGGAGAGGTCGAGCACGACCGTCCCGAAGATGCAACGAAACGACGAACGCGCCGGCAGCTCCCAGGGGCCACGCCGGACCAGGACGCTGCAGAACGCCAGGTGCCGAGCCGCCTCGGGGACGGGGACGGCGTCCGTCGCGGGCGCCGCCGCCGGCAGGTCCCGTGTCAGCACCGCCAGCTCTGATTGCGTGCGGGCCGTCTGGGCGAGTCCGACGCGGTCCGAGAACTCCTCCAGCGTCAGCCGGCCCTCGGCCACGGCGCCGCTCAGCAGCTCGATGCTGCCGTCCCGATCTCTGTCCCCGGCGAGGATCGCGGGCGGTTCGGGCTCGTCGGTCATCGTCGGCAACGGTATCGCGGGCTAGCCGTCGATCGACGCCGGCAGCGTCCGGGCCCGCCGCGCGATCCCCTTCCACTGATCGCCGTCGCCGCGCAGCCGCGCCGCCGCGGTGCGGATCGTCCAGCGGTCAGGCGTGAGCTTGGAGTCCGACAGCTCGTCCCAGGCGATCGGCATCGCCACCGGTCCCCCGCGGCGCGGGCGCACGCCGTACGGGGCGACGGCATGCTGGGCGTAGTTGATCCGGTTGACGTCGACATAGATCCGGCTCCCGCGTTCGCTGCGGTGCCATTCCAGGGTCAGGTACTTCTCGTCATCGGCGACCATCGCCTCGGCCAGCGCCCGGGTGAAACCGTGCACGTCGCTGAACGACGGCCCCCGGCGCAGCGGACAGACGACGTGGATGCCGCGCGAGCCGGTGACCATCGCGAACGGGACGAGGCCGGCGTGGCGGAGCCGCTCACCGGCATCGCGGGCGGCCGCGCGCACCTCGGCGAAGCCGACGCCGGGGGAGGGGTCGAAGTCCACGATCAGGCGATCGGGCTGGCGCGGCTCGTCGGCCCGTGACAGCCAGATGTGAGGGGTGATCACGTTCTGACCGGCGAGGTACACCAGCGTGGCGGCATCCTCGGCCAGGACCTGGGTGAGCGTGCCGCCGCGTTTGGGGACGGTCGCGGTGGCGATCCAGTCCGGGAAGTAGCGGGGGACCGACTTCATGAAGAAGCCGGGCTGGTCGATCCCGTTGGGAAACGCCTGCAACGCCAGCGGCCGGTCTCGGACGAGCGGGATCATGGCCTCGGCCACGTTTTCGTAGTGTTCGGCGAGCTCGCGCTTGGTGATCTGTGGATCGCTGAACAGGACCTTCTCGGGGTGGCTGACCTGCACCCGGCGCCGGCCGACCACGATCGTGTCGGTCATCGCTCGCGCACCACGTCGGCCGCCGGCTTGTCGTCGCGCAGGCCCTGGAACCGGGGGTGGCGCAGCCGGCCCGCCCGGGTCCACTCGGAGAACCCCAGCTGGGCGACCAGCTCCGGGGTGACCCAATGGACGCCTCGCTCGCGGATCATCTCCGCCTCGGCGAACGGCGAGGTCGTGCGCTCCAGCCGGCGCAGCCGCTCGCCGAGGGAATCGAGCGTCGCCTGATCGAAGCCGGTCCCGACCTTGCCCGCGTACTGAAGACGCCCGTCTGAGAAGTATCCGACCAGCAGCGCCCCGAAGTCCGTCCGTGAACCGTGCGGCTCGGTGAAGCCCCCGATCACCAGCTCCTGTCCCGCCTCACACTTGAACTTCAGCCAATCCCGCGAACGCGTCGCCCGGTAGGCGCTGTCGGCGCGCTTGGCGACGACCCCCTCCCACCCCTTGCGGCAGGCCTCGGTGAACAGCGCCTCGCCATCGCGATTGCGGTGTGAGGTCAGGCGCAGCGGGTCCTGGAAGTGCAGGACGGTCCGCAGCAGACGCTTGCGCGACCGCAGATCCAGGGCGCGGACGTCATAGCCGTCGATCCACAGCAGATCGAACACGTAGAAGAACACCGCCACCGGGCGGCGCCCGCGTTGGGCGAGCCGCGCGAAGCTCGTCTGCGAGCCCTCGAACGCGACGATCTCGCCATCCACCGCGAACCGGTCGTGGTCCTGAGCGGCGAGCGCCTCGCGGACCTCCGGGTATCGCCCGCCGAGGTCAAGGTCATTGCGCGACACCATGCGTGTCTCGCCGCGGTCGCGGATCCCCAGGCAGCGGATCCCGTCGAGCTTGCGTTCGTAGATCCACTCGGGGTTGCTGAAGCTCTGGCGCGCCAGGACCGCCTTCATCAGCCCGGCGTTCGCGGGGGCGGGCGCGGCGATCGCCTCCGCGCGCGCCGCCCGGTCGAGGCGATCAAGGACGGAGCCCACGACCCACCGGAGCGCAGACGGGACTAGACCAACGTGCGGCGCGGATCGTTGCGGCGGCGCCGATACGTGAGATGACGTCGAGACGAGCCTGCGATCCACCCGGCTGCCAGCCGCGCGCGGTGACGGTTCCCGATGCTCCCATCGCGCAAAGGTAGACCGTCAGCCCTGGTCGGTGAAGACCCGGGGTTAAAGTCGCCATGCCGGTCTGCCGACAATATGCGTGTCCGATGTGCGGCCCTTCCCAGCCCCGCCCGGATGGGAGACAACCCATGTCAGCACTCGCGCACCAGCGGGCCAACACCTCCGATGCCTCGCCTTCGTCCCAGCTGAAGGTCCTGATCGCGGACGATCATCCACTGGTCATCGCCGGCATCCGCCGCACGATTGAGCATCTGGACGACATGCGGGTGGTCGGCGAAGCGCACTCAGGTCCCGAGCTCCTGCAGCTGATCGAGCGCCGCGGCCCCGACGTCGTCTTGATGGACCTGCGCATGCCGGGTGTCGGCGGCACCGAGCTGATCGAGCAGATCCGCCGGCAATGGCCTCAGACGACGGCGATCGTGCTGTCGGCCTGTGACGACCGGCCCACGATCGACGCGGCGCTGGAGGCCGGGGCGAGTGCCTACGTGCTCAAGACCGCCCGCACCGCCGATGTTGCATCGGTGCTGCGTCAGGCGATGAACGGCGCCGGCGTCCAATCGCCGAATGTGATCCCGTTCCGCCGCGGCGAGATCGCCGCGCCCGGCGGTCCGTCACTGACCGACCGTGAGCGGTCAATCCTCGCGGCGGTGGCCACCGGCCTGACGACCGCGGCGATCAGTCGTGACCTCTGGATCAGCGAGCACACGATCAAGTTTCACCTGACGAACATCTATCGCAAGCTCGGTGTCCCCAACCGCGCCGGCGCCGTCCGGTACGCGTTGGAGCACGGCATCGGCTGAGGGCGGCGGAGCGCCGCCAAGCTCGGCGTCAGCCGGCCGGGGCGGGCCAGTGCGGAAGGGTGGCTGAGACGACGGTCGGTCCCCCGGAGCGGGACTCGATTCGGGTGGCGCCGCCGAGCATGCGGAGGCGCTCGTGCATGCCCACGAGACCGAGATGGCCGGTCCGGACAGCCCGGTCCATCGCGATCTCCGGGTCAAATCCGGCGCCGTTGTCGCGGATCTCCACCGAGATCTCGGCGCTGTCGAGCACAATCGAGATGGCGACCTCCGTCGCCTCGCTGTGCTTGCGCACGTTGCTCAGCGCCTCGCGGATCAGCGCCAGTAACGCGATCTGCTGGGATTCACTCAGCCCGGTCAGGTCGCCGTGAATGGTCGTTACCGGGACGATGCCGGTCCACCGTGCAAATGCCCCCGCCACGTCAGCCACGGCGTCGGGGAGGGCGCCGGCGGACAGAAACGGAGACCGCACGCTGCTCGACAGCCGGCGCAGATCGACATCGAGCGCCTCGAGCTGTGCCTCGAGATCGTCCAGCCGGCCCAGCGCGCGGTCCTCGTTCGGGTGGCCGGAGATCATCGGCGCGAGCTGGGTTCGGAACAGCTTCAGATCCTGAGCCAGCAGGAACACGTCCTGCTGCGGTCCGTCGTGCAGGTCGAACCGCAGGCGCGCCAAGCGGCGTTCCAGCGCGCTGATCGATGAAGGCCCGGATTCCGGCGAAACCGCCACCGGCTTATTCTCGCGCCAGGGGCGGGGGAAGGGCGGCGCCCTACGCGCGAGGGAACGGGCCGAGCGAGGACATCAGCAGCGTCAGCTTGAGACCGACGGTGGTCGAGTGGCGCTTGGGAGCCGGCGGGGGGATCGTGACCTGGCCCGGCGCGAACGAGTTGGCGCCCAGTCCGGGAACGTGGACCTCGCGGAACGTGGCCAGGTAGTTGGCCGGCAGCTGGTTGACGTCGAACCAGCCGGCGCCACCGCCGGGGCGGGCGAATCCGCTGGTGCCGAAGTACCGATTCCCGATCCGCATGAACGTGTGGACCGGGTTGTAGAAGATGGTCGCCTGGCCGGGGCCCGCCGGGAACTTCCAGATCGGAATGTCCCCGGAGACGGTCGTCGGCACCTTGTAGCCGGCCTGCTGCATGACGTAGGAGACCGAGCCCGAGCAGTCGAACGGAGCGAAGATCGCCGGCTGCTCGTGACCGCCGCCATACAGATACGGGAAGTTGGCGGCGCTCACCATGTTGGCGGCGGCGATCAGGCGGTCATAGTGCGAGAGGACGTTGCCCTGGTAGCTGATCGTCGGGTGCCGCTTGACGCCGGTGGCGAAGGAGACCGAGAACGTGCCGTGCTTGACGGCGGTGCGCTCGTACTGGGCATGGGTGGCGATCGCGTGGGCGCGGGCCATCACCTCGTCGACGTACCAGCCGGCGTGGTTGTAGGCGTAGACGGCACGGCTGATGTCATCGGAGCCGCCGGCGGCCGCGAGGTAGCGGGCGGCCGAGAAGATGGCATCGCGCGGGTCGTACGGGTTGGGCACGCTGTGGCCGTCGACCGCCATCCCGTACTGCTTCCAGGTCGAGGGCTCGAACTGCATCCATCCGACGGCGCCGGCGCTCGACGTGTTGAGGTTGGCGCCGTAATCGCTCTCGATCGCGTTGATCGCTGCGAGCACCTCCCAGGGCAGACGATAACGCTGAGCTGCCTGCATGTAGATCGGGATCAGGAACGACGGGGGCCGGTTCCCGTTGGAGAGCAGGCCGGACAGGTCGTTGACCGCTCCGGTCAGCGCCGGATCGGCGCTGACGGTGCCGGTCCAGGACTTCGGTCCGTTGAAGCCGGGCGCCGAAGGCGACAGCGTCGGCACCGCGCCCCCGGTGGTGGTGCCGGCCGGCGCCTGCGGCGAGCTCGTCACGGGTGCCACGAGCGGGGCGCCGCCGGTGGCGTGCGAAGTGGCGGAGCCGCGATGAGCGGCGCCACCCGAGTGCGAATGCCGTGTCGGCGCCGGGTGCGAGTGTCCGGCGGCAGGATGGTGAGTCGCGCGCTTGCCGGTGGGGAACGTCGGCGGCGTCGTCGCGGCGGGGTGGTGCGCGGGCTTGGTGGTCGGGGTGGGGCAGACGATCCGCACGGACCGGCTCGGCGCGCCGGCCGCGTAGGCGACGGCACCGTCGCCGGGCGAGGTGTGGCATCCCGGGTTGACTCGCGCCGGCTCGGCCGGACCATGGCCGGTGGTCCGGGCCGGATCCGAGAACAGATGCGTGACCCGCTTCGGCGTCCCGGCGGTGGGTCGGAACTCGGCGGCGGTCCGCGGCCGCACGCCGATGACGCGACGGCTGCTGATCGACGGGAGAGACGGGGACGATGTCGCGGCCGAACCGGTGGCGGTGCTCGTCTTCGCGGCCGGGGTGGGCGACGTCGTGGTGGCGGCCGTCGTGGTCACGGCGGCGGCGCCGCCGGTCGCGGTGGCCGGGACGGTCCCCGCGGGCGTGGCGGTGGAGGCGCTGCCCGCAGGCGTGGTCGTGAGACTGGCGGCCGGGGACGACGGCTTGGGACCTGCGCCGTGAGCCGAGGATTTCGGCGACGTCGTCGTCAGCGAGGCGGCCGCGGCCGCACCGCGGCCGGAGCGCGGATGCCGGGAGTGAGAGCGCGACGCCCGGGTCGAATGGATCTGCGCGGCGGCGAGGGCCACCGCCGGCGTCGAGGTCGCGGTCACCACGACGGCGGTGGCCAGCGCGGCGAACCGCTGACGCACGCCGACCGACGCCCGCGGGGCGATGCGCACTCGCCGTGACAGCACCAGCTCCCGCGGCGTGGCGAGCCGCAGGCCGGGGGACGGCAGCGCCAGGGCGAAGCTGTCACCGGCCCGTACGTGGAAGCGCGCCTCGGGGGCTCGCACCACGTCGAGCGGGAGAGCGAACGAGGCACGCCAGAGCAGCTCGCTGGCGCCCCGGCGGCCGGTCAGGAGACGTCGCTCCAGCCCGCACGCGCGTGCGGCGGCATAAACGAAGTCCTCGCCGATCCCGTCGGGGTCCACGACCAGATGCGCCGCCCACGGCGCCTGAGGCTCGTCGCCGAACCCGGCCAGCAGCCGCAGCACCGCCCAGTCGTTGCCGATGCGCGAGTAGTCGAAACGCTCGATGGTCGGGACTGCGGACGGACGTCCGAGCCGGGGGGCGATCTGCGCGCGGGGCATACCCTTTCTTGTCGTCCACTGAACGCGCTGCAAGACCCCACCAAGGTCTAGGTGCCGACCCCGGCGCGCCCGAAACGCGCCGGGTCGAGTCCTCAGCTCGGGTCGGCGGCCGGTACGAGCAGCGGCGCGGCCGGCCTGGCCCGCGCGACTGTCGCGGCCCGAGGCCAGAACGCCTGGTGGGCGAGGTAGCAACCGAGGGCAATGACCCCGGCGAGCCACAATCTGCTCAGGAGGGGTTCGCCTACGAGATCGTGGCTGCCGGCGAGCCACACGTTGGTGTCCGTCGCGAACAGGCCGAGGGCGACGCACGTGAGCGTCGTCACGACTGGCAGTGCGCTTCCGGACTCGCGGCCTCCCAGAGCGCGAGTGGGATGACAACCGCGACAAAGTTGTAGGCCAAGGGGGTGGGGTCAGTGACGCAGCGGAGCAGACCGCAGAGTGCCAGCAACGCGAGCGGATCCACCTTCGGAAGACGGCCGCCCCGGCCGCGTCGAGCATAGATCCAGATCGCGGTCGCGGCCACCACGAGCGCGGTGGCAGCGGCCTGTGAGCGCGTCAGACCAAGTGGGAGGATGTGCGCGACCGCATGCCGCCCCATAGGGGTGCTCAACGTCGTCGGCCACCAGACGCTGAAGGCATCGGCGATCCGCAGTCCTCCGACAGACAGATCTGCGCGGGCGAATCCCGCGGGATCGGCGAGCGGGAGGATCGCCGACTAGCGGGAGCGGCGACCAGGAATGCCTTGGTGGTCACCGCCGCACGGGAATCGGGCAGCGCGAGCAGCACGCAGGGCGTGGCCAGGAACGCCCACTGCTTGGTGCCGATCGCGAGGCCGAGGAGCACCGCCGCCCACCCGCGTCGTTCCTCCATGGCGCAGATGACGGCGCCGGCGGCGAGCACGGTCGCGAGCACCTCCTCGGGATGCCCGACGCGAGCCGCCTGAAGTGTGGCCGGCCCGGCCACGATCGCCGCGCAGCCAATCGCGGCGATGGCCAGTTGCCCGACTGAGACCGCGCGCCGGGCGAGCCAGGCGACGAGCGCCGCTGCCGGAAGGAGGCATGCGAGACTCCCAAGCGCATAGGCGAGTCGTTGACTGCCGTGCGAGTGCGTCGGCGAGGGCGACCATCGGGGCTCGCAGCAGGATTGAGGTCAGCCCCATCAGCGGCTGCGAGCGCACCATGGCGGCGAGGTGGCCATGGGCGAGCGCATTGAGCGCGGGCCCGGCGTTGTCGCCGTTCACCTGTCCACGTGATCGAGTAGTCGCCGCTCCCGGCGAGGCCGTAGACCAGCAATGCCAGCCCGGCAGCACGCTCCGGCCACCAATGCAGACGGCAAGAACGGCGGAACGGCGATCGCGAACCGAGCTCACGCGGGGAATATCGGCCGCGATCAGCGCCGGCTTGAGACGCGTCGCGCTCTTTGCCGGCATGGTCGCGGCCGACGGCCGCGACCCGGGGCTCACCTGATCGCGTCGTAGACGTGGAACATCGGCAGGTACATCGCCAGGATCATGAAACCGACGATGGTTCCGACGACGACGATCATGATCGGCTCGAGGATCGAGGTCAGGGACTTGACCGCCGCCTCCACCTGCTCCTCGTAGAAGTCAGCCACCTTCGCAAGCGTCGAATCGAGCGCGCCGGTCTCCTCTCCCACTCGCACCATGTTCGTCACCAATGACGGGAAGATCGGCTCGTTGGTCAGCGCGGTGGCGATCATGCCGCCGCCCTGGACGGAGTCACGCACCGCTGCCATGGCCTTCTCGACGACGGCGTTGCCCGCGGTTCGACCCGTCACGTCGATCGCCTCCAGCATCGGAACTCCGGCAGTGGTCAGCGAGGAGAGCGTGCGCGACCACCGAGCGAGCGCGATCTTCTGGACGATCCCGCCGATCTTGGCCGGCGCCTTGAGGCGCATTCGATCCCACACCGGCCGCCCGGAGCTTCGAGTTCTTCCACCAGCGAAATCCGAAGCCGATGCCCGAACCCGCCGCCGAAGACGAGGTACCACTGGTGGCGCACGAGGTTGGACACGGCGATCGTGTGCACGGTCAGCGACGGCATCTTGCCGTTGAACTGCTTGAACACTCCGGCGAAGACCGGAATGATGAAGATGAGCATTGCGGCGCACACGCAGAGCGCGATGGTGCTGACCACCGCCGGGTAGACCATCGCGGACTTCACCTGGCGCCGCAGCTTGTTCTGGGCCTCGAGCTGATCGGCGACGCGCAGCAGGGCGTCCTCGAGGAAACCGCCGGTCTCGCCGGCACGGATCATCGCCACGTACAGCTCGGAGAAGATCTTCGGGTGGCGCGCCAGCGCATCGGAGAGCGAGCCGCCGCTCTCGATCGTCTGACGGACCGCGACCACGGTGGCCCTCAGGCGCTTGTTCTCGGTCTGCGTCTCGAGCACGGTCAGCGCGCGCATCAGTGAGAGCCCGGACGAGATCATCGTCGCCAGCTGCCGGGTGAGGAGCGCCAGATCCTCCAGCTTGATCGGCGTGAGCGCGTCGAACGAGAGCTCCATCGACTTGCTCTTGAGCTTGACCTCGAGCGCGAGCAGGCCGCGCCCCTTGAGCAGCTCGGAGACGCCCTCCGGCGAGTCGGACTCGACCTCGCCGGTGACCTTGACGCCGAGACCGTCGACGGCGCGGAATGCGTAGCTCTGGCTCATTGCAGGTAGGCGACGTTGCCGCCGTTGGACGTGACGGCGGTGAAACTGCTGTCGCCGAGCAGGCGCGCGAGCTCTGTCGGCATTGACGCGCGGCGCTTGGCGACATCGCGCGCGATCCTTCCGGAGTGGACCAGTTCGGCCAGCGCGGCATCCATCGTCTGCATGCCGTACTCGCCGCCGGTCTGGATCGCGGAGTAGATCTGGTGCGTCTTGCCCTCGCGGATGAGGTTGCGCACGGCAGGGGTCGGGATCAGCACCTCGACCGCCGCGACTCGGCCCGAGCCGTCGGCGGTCGGCAGCAACTGCTGCGCGACGACGCCCTGGAGTGCGACCGACAGCATCACCCGCACGTGCTGCTGCTGGTACGGCGGGAAGACATCGATGATGCGGTCGATCGTCTGCGGCGCGTCCTGGGTGTGCAACGTCGCGAGGACGAGGTGTCCGGTCTCGGCGGCGGTCAGGGCGGTGGAGATCGTCTCGAGGTCGCGCATCTCGCCGACGAGGATCACGTCCGGGTCCTGGCGCAATGCCGCCCGCAGGCCGTCGGCGAAGCTCGTCGCGTCGGCGCCCAGCTCGCGCTGGTTGACGAGGCAGCGCTTATGACTGTGCAGGAACTCGATCGGGTCCTCGATGGTGAGGATGTGATCGTCGCGGGTGCAGTTGATCTCGTCGATGAGCGCCGCCAGCGTCGTGGACTTCCCGGAACCGGTCGGACCGGTGACGAGGACGAGGCCGCGTGGCAGCGCCGCCATCTCGCGGATCACCGGCGGCATCCCGAGCTGGTCGAGGGACTCGGTCTTCCCGGGAATGACGCGCAGGGCGGCGCTGACGGCGCCGCGCTGAACGTAGGCGTTGACGCGCATCCGCGCCGTCCGGGGCACCGAGTAGCTGAAGTCGACCTGGCGGTTGGTCTCGAACTGCTGGCGCTGCGAGTCGCTCATGATCGAGTAGACGATCTCGCGGGTCTGCTGGCCTCCGAGGACCGGGAAGCCCTCGAGCGGATGGAGCCGCCCGCGGACGCGCACGTGCGGCGCCGCGTCGGCGGTCAGGTGGATGTCGGACGCACGGCGCTCGAGTGCGGCCAGGACGATATCGGCGAAGTCAACGGACATGTACAGCAGCTTTCGGCAGGAGAGGGTGACGACTTGAGCCCAGGCCTACGTGCCTAGTACGCGCATCACTTCATCGATCGCGGTGACGCCCTGCCGGACCTTCTCGAAGGCGTCTTCCCGGAGGGTGCGCATCCCCTCGGCGCGGGCGGTCTCCATGATGCGGTTTGCCGACGCACTGTGCAATGCCAGCTCTCTGATCGCGTCGCTCAGCGGCATGATCTCGTAGATCCCGATTCGGCCCCGGTAGCCGCTGTTGCCACAGCGCGCGCAGCCGCTCGCCTGGTAGGCGTCGATGTCGCGATCGACGGTGAAGCCCGACTGCGCCAGCACGGCCGCTTCGAGCCGTCACGGGCTGCTTGCAGGTCGTGCACAGCACCCGCGCCAGGCGCTGGGCCACGACGCATCGGACCGACGAGGCGATCAGGAAGGGCTCGATGCCCATCTCGACGAGCCGGGTGATCGCGCTCGGCGCGTCGTTCGTGTGAAGGGTCGAGAGCAGGAGGTGGCCGGTGAGCGCCGCCTCGATGCTGATCTGCGCCGTCTCGCGGTCGCGGATCTCGCCGACCATGATGATGTCGGGGTCGGCGCGCATCATCGATCGCAGCCCCGCGGCGAAGGTCAGCCCGGACCGCACGTTGACCGCGATCTGGGTGATCCCGGGCAGCTGGTACTCGACCGGATCCTCGATGGTGACGATGTTCTTGTCGGGCGAGTTGAGCGAGTTCAGCACCGCGTAGAGCGTCGTCGACTTTCCCGATCCCGTCGGCCCGGCGACCAGGACCGAGCCGTGGGCGTGTCCGGTGGCCACCCGCAGCCGACCCTGGCTGTAGTCGTCGAGACCCAGCTTGGGGATCTCGATGAGCGCGTTGGAGCGATCGAGGATGCGCATGACCACCGATTCGCCATGAACGGTGGGCAAGGTCACGACGCGGATGTCGATCTGGGTCCCGTCGATGCTCAGCCCGAGGCGTCCGTCCTGGGGTAGCCGTCGCTCGGAGATGTCGAGGTCGCACATGATCTTGATGCGGGAGACGACGCCGGGGACCATCCGTCCCGGGATCCGGGCGATCTCGTCGAGCACGCCGTCGACCCGGATGCGGACGCGCAGGTCGCGCGGCTCGGGCTCGAAGTGGATGTCGGACGCGCCGTGGGCCACCGCCTGGGAGAGCAGCGAGTTGACGAGCTTCACGGTGGGCGTCTCGGTGGCCGCCTCCTGGAGGTCGTGCAGCTCGACCGCCTGTGTCTGGTCTTCCTCGACGGCATCTGTCACCGCGGTGACCGAGGTGTCGAGCCGATTCGCCTGGGTGATCACGGCGAGGATGTCCTCGCGCGTGGCAACCGCCGCGCGCACGCTCATCCCGGTCTGGATCTCGACGTCATCGATGGCGACGACGTTCGCCGGGTCGGCCATCGCCACGACCAGGGTCCGATCTCCTTCACGAGCGATGGGAACCAGCTCGCAGCGTTTGGCGACGTCTGCCGGCAGCAGATTGACGGCGGCCATGTCGACCCGATGCTGCGACAGGTCCAGGAACTCCAGTCCGAGTCGCTCCGCGACGGCGCGACCGCGCTGCTCGGCGGTGATCGCGCCCTCGTCGACCAACACCTGCTCCGGCGGGACGCCCGCCTCACGGGCGGCAAGCATGGCCGCCTCGACGCGTTCACGTGAAGTGAAGCCCAGCTCGACGATGATGTCGGTCACGAAGCGCATGGCCCCGCCGCGACCCGCCGGCCGCGCAGACGCACCTGCTTGAGGACCAAACGGATCATCGACGGCCGGCGTCGCAGCGAATAGATCGCGCATGGTCGTTCTTATCGGCCGCTGGCGGCCCGGTTTGTAGCCCGGGGTCGTTTCCGGTGCTCAGGGGACCAAACGTCCGGTCCGTGTCGAGTTTTGCTAAAGGCCGGTGCGGCCCGATGCCGATGACCGGGTCGGAACGACGCACGACGACAGCTCGGTATGTGTGACCGGAGTGTGGGTTCCAGCCCAATCAATCTACACAGGAGTGACCCACAAGATGCTTCAGCGTCTTCGCAATCGCGCCAGTGGTCAGGAGGGCTTCACCCTCATCGAGCTGCTGGTCGTGATCCTCATCATCGGCATTCTTGCCGCCGTCGCCATTCCGGCGTTCCTCAACCAGAAGGGCAAGGCCAACGACGCCAACGTGAAGTCGGACATCACCGCCGCGCAGACCGTCGGAGGAGACCTACTTCACCAGGTAACGCAGCCGCTACGTCGCCCAGACGCCGACCTCGGACGCGGCGCTGATCGCGATCGAGCCGACCCTGGCCAACGCATTCGCTCAGGACAGCCTCAACGTCGTGACGCCGGCTGCGGCCATCGCTGGAACCTCGTACACCCCGCCACGGGAGCCCGGCGTCGACCACGTCGAACTCGTGACTACATCTCGGCGGTGTCGAAGTCCGGCGTCACGTTCTACCTCGTCCACAGTGCGGACGGCACGCTTTCGCGTGCGTGCAACGTGCCGGCCGGGACGAACGCCTCCGGCTGTAACGTCGGCTCAGGCACCAGCGGCGCAGGCACCTGGTAGGCAGAAAGACCGATCAACACCATGTGAGTAACACGCGGCCGGCCGCCGGGCAGCATCAACGCACCCGGCGGCCGCTCGCGCCCCACCTCAACACCCACCCACCTTCGCCATGCCACCCCTCGCCTTCGATATCGCGCTCGCCACCGTCAGCGGCCTCTGCCTCGGCTCGTTTCTCAACGTCGTCGCCTACCGGCTGCCGGCCGGCATCTCACTCGCCAGCCCGCCGTCCGCCTGTCCGGCGTGCGGCATCGGCGATCCGGCCCTACGACAACGTGCCGGTCCTGTCGTGGCTGGTCCTGGGGGCCGCTGCCGCTCCTGTGACGAGCTCCATCTCGCCCCGGTACCCGTTGACCGAGGCCGTGACCGGCGCACTGTTCGCCGCCGTCGTGATCGCCCGCCACGCCAACCGGACCACGTGGCTTGGCCCTGATCTTCATCGCCGCGCTCGTCGCGATCACCCGCATCGACCTCGAGCATCGCATCATCCCCAACCGCATCCTCGCGCCGCTGGCGGTCATAGCGTTGGTCCTGACCGCGATCTTCGAGCCCCACCAGCTGCTCGAGCGCCTGATCGCCGGCGCCGCGGCCGGCGGCTTTCTGCTCGCCGCCGTGCTCGCGTATCCCGGAAGGAATGGGCATGGGTGACGTCAAGCTGGCGGCGGTCATGGGCCTCGTGCTCGGCCGCGCCGTCGCTCCGGCGCTGCTCGTCGCGCTGATCGCCGGCACGTCGCCGGTATCGCCGTCATGGCGCGCCACGGCGTCGCGCGAGGGCCGCAAGACGGCGATCCCGTTCGGCCCGTTCCTCGCGCTCGGCGGCGTCGTCGGCGTGTTTGCCGGACCCGCCCTCGTCAACGCCTATCTCCATGGGTTCGGGCTGTGAGCCTCCTCACCAAGCAGATCTCGATGCCGAGCCTGTCGGTCGCCCCGGCTCCGCAAGCGGGCCCGCGCGACGGCCCGAAGTCACCGCGGGCAAGTCGGCGTCACCGGCCTGGAGATCGGCGTCACCCAGGTCGATCGCGGCCCAGGCTCGTGTACGAGGACGGCCGGATCGTCGCCGAGCGGGTGGTGGCCCGGCCCCTGCCGCACGGGCTGATGCGCGACGGACTCGTCGTCGACCCCGACCGCCTCGCCGCCGAGCTCAAGCAGCTCTGTTCGCCGAGCACCGTCTGTCCAAGCGCGTCCGGGTCGGCCTGGCCACACCCCGGACGGTCCTGCGCGTGATCGATCTGCCGCCGCTGGAGGAAAAGGACATCAAGGCGGCGCTGATGATGCAGGCGCAGGAGCGCATCCCGATGCCGCTCGACAGCGCCGTCATGGACTAGCAGACGGTCGGCCTCGTCGACACCCCGGATGGCCAGCGTCTGCGCGTCATCGTCGTCGCCACCGAGCGCGAGGGCGTCGATCGGCTGCTCGACGACGCTGCGCAAGCGCGGGGCTCAAGCCCGAGGGCATCGATCTGTCGATCTTCGCCGCGATCCGCGCCCTGCGCGTCGATCGGGTGCACGGTCCGGTGCTGTACGCCCAGCTCGGCGATCTCGTCAACATCGCGATCGCCGAAGCGGGGCGTGTGCCGCTTCACCCGCCAGGCCCCGCAGGGCCTGGCTCTCGTCATCGAGCGCCTCGCCGAGAGCCGGGCGATCCCGAGCGACGAGGCGCTACGCGCTCATCAGGATAGGCGTGCAGCCCACTCGGTCCGCCGCGGACGAGCGGCGAGCCGACCGGGACGTCGCCGATCTGCTGCGCCGCGTGGCCGCGGAGCTCGGTTCCGAGCTGCGCGCCGCCGCGGAGTTCTACGCGACGCAGTTCGGCAGCGGGATCGTCACCGCCGGCGTCGTCGCCGGTCCGCTCGCGCCCCTGCCCGGGTTCGTCGAGGCCCTATCCGCGGCGTCCGGCCTCGAGCTGACCTGCGGCGAGGTCGCCGCGGCGAGCGCGGATGCGCTCGGCGATGTCGATGCCCGCCTGGCGCCCGTCGCCAGCGGACTGGCCGTCGGGGAGCTCGTGTCATGAATGCCGTCAACCTCATTCCGAAGGACCGCCGCCGGCGGCGCGTGTCGATCTCGGCCAGCCGCCCCACCCTGGCGCTGCTTCGGCGGCCTGGTGCTCGTCCTGGTCGCCGCGGTGGTGTACGTGTCCGCGGCCAACACGGTGACGGCTCGCCGCGCTCAGCTTTCCCAGGTCACCGCCGCCGCGACAAGATGGACCGCCGCGGCCGAACAGCTACGCCCCGTTCGCGCTGGCGGCCCAGCAGCGCGACGCAGCAGCTGGCCGACGTCCGGCAGCTCGTGTCAGGACGGTACGCGTGGTCCCAGCTGCTCAGCCAGCTCGGCGGACTGATGCCGGCCACCGCGGCGCTCAGCTCTCTGCCGGCCACCACGACCCCGGGCGGCCACCGCCTCCGCCGCCTCCGCAGCCGGCGGTCCAGCTCAGGGCTGCGCCGCCTCGCAGTCGACCGTCGCCCAGGTGATGGTCAGCCTACAGCGGGTCAACGGCGTCACGGACGTCACGCTCAGCTCGTCGCAGGACAGCGCTCGGGTCGTCGGGATCGTCCGGCGCCGGAAGCTGTCCGTTCCCGGTGTCGTTCCAGATCTCGCTCACGTTCGCGAGCCCGTCCGCGACCGTCGGGACGGCGCCGGCCGGTTCGACCCCGGCCACGCCCGGCACCGCGTCGACCGCGTCGGCTGCACCCGACCTCGACCACCGGACAGCGCAATGAACCTTCGTCCGCGTGACCGTATCGCTCTCTGCGTCGTCCTCGTCGTCGGCCATCGTCGGCGGGTACTACGTGCTCGCGCTCAAGCCCGAGCAGACGAAGGCGGCCTCGCTGCAGGCCTCCATCGCGACCCAGCAGCAGAAGCTGGCCACGGCGCAGCAGGACTACGCCAGGGCCGCGCAGCCGAGGCCTCGCTGCACGCCGATGCCGCCCAGTGGAGCTCGCTCCGTCTGGCCGTCCCGGCCCAGTCCGACATTCCCGGGCTGCTTCGCGTCCTGCAGAAGACGTCGGACGCGACCAAGGTCTCGATGCAGGCGATCACGCTCAACGCTGGGAGCCCCGGCGTGATCACGGCGGGCACCGGCACGTCGGCCACCGGCGGCGCGACCGCGGTCCCGATCCAGCTCACGTTCAACGGCGGATACGTGGCGCTCAACAACCTGGTGCGGCGGATGGACGCCTCGTCAGCGTGGCCGGTGGGAAGGTGCGGCCACCGGCCCGCTGCTGAGCATCAGTGACGTGTCACTCAGCGGCGCACCGGAGCTGACCGTGCAGCTCACCGCGAACATCTACCAGCTGGACTCCCCCCTCCCCCGCGGCTGCGCCACCACCGGAGGCCCATGATGAGCTCACTTCGCCGAGACCTGTTCGAGCGCAGGCTGTGGCTTGTGCTCGTCGTGCTGTTGGCCGCCATCATCGCCGTCCCGCTGCTGCTGCTCAAGAGCGCACCGGCCGCGGGGACGGCCGCCGCGACGCCGGCGCCGCCGGCACGCCGTCCGCCCCGCCGAGCGCGCAGGCCGGCAGCCACGCGCCGGCCGCCACGGCGGTGCCGGCCAAGACACTCGAGGCGAGCCTGCCCCGTAATCCGTTCGCCAGCGGGGAGCCGAAGCTGGCCGCCAAGCCGGCAGCCGAAACGCGTCCGGCGGGTCCCGCAGCCGGCCACGACCACGACGTCATCGTCAGCACGCGACGCCGGCCTCGATGGTGTCGCCGTCACCGCGGCGTCGACGCCGCGCGCTCGACCACGTCGAGCCACCGCGCCCACGACGCACCGCGACGACCGACAACCCGGCAACGACCACCCCGACCTCGACCGTGGCCACCGTGCCGTCGACGACCGCCGGCGCCACCGCGCACAGTCCTGGACGATCTACTCGGTCGCCGTGCGCTACGGCAAGGACACGAGTACGCCGGGCGCACCGACCTGCCGCGGCTGGCGCCGCTGCCGTCGGTCACGTCGCCTCAGGTGATGTTCATGGGCGTCATGGCCGGCGGTCAGGAGGCGGTCTTCGCGCTCGGCTCGGGCCTCGGCCACTCCGGCCCCGGCATGTGCCGGCCGGACCACGCCCAGTGCGCAGCGATCGTGCTCAGGGCCGGCCAGACCGAGGTCATCACGGTTCCGACCGCCTCGGGCGGCCACCGCAAGATGCTGCTCAAGCTCGTCCACGTCTCCAGCAGCGTCACGCACTCGCACAGCGTCGCCCTGGCCGCCTACCAGCGGCATTCCGCCGCCGGCCAGTGCGAGCTCGACCTGTCTGACCCGGTGTCCTACAGCGCGGCCGCCGGCACGCTCTCCAGCGTCGCCAAGGCGGCTTGCCGACGCCCCCGGGGCGGTTCCCTTCCCGACGCCGGGCCGCTGACGTGGCCTTCGATCTCCGCGGGCGCTGCAGTACCTCGCCGACCACGACGGCTCCGACCTGCACGTCAAAGTCGGCTCGCCGCCGATGGCCCGCATCGCGGGTGAGCTGCAGCCGCTTCCTGGCGCGGACCCTCTCAAGGGTCCCGACACCGAGCAGGCGCTGGCGGAGATCCTGACCCAGCCCACCCGGCTCGAGGAGCTGTCCGCCGAGGGCGAGGTCGACTTCGCATTCGCCGTCCCGGGTTGGCCCGCTTCCGCGTCAACGCTTTCCGCCAGCGGGGCTCGATCTCGCTCGTCTGCCGGCGCATCCCCTACGGCGTGACGACGATCCCCGAGCTCGGCCTGCCCGACGCGGTGCGCGAGATGGCCGAGGAGCCGCGCGGCATCGTCCTGGTCACCGGCACCACCGGCTCGGGCAAGTCGACGACGCTGGCCGCGATGGTGAACCACGTCAACACCACCGCGGCCCGCCACATCGTCACGATCGAGGATCCGATCGAGTTCCTGCACGCCGACAATCGCTCGGTCATCAACCAGCGCGAGATCGGAGCCGACACGGGCTCCTTCGGCCGGGCCCTGCGCCGCGTTCTGCGCCAGGACCCCGACATCATCCTCATCGGCGAGATGCGCGACGAGGAGACGGTTCGCACCGCCCTTCGGCCGCGGAGACCGGGCACCTCGTGCTCTCCACGCTCCACACCGCCGACGCCCCCGAGACGGTCAACCGCGTCATCGACTTCTTCCCGCCCCACGAGCACCGTCAGGTGCGCGCCATGCTCGCGCCCTGCCTCCGCGGAGTGATCTCGCAGCGGCTGATCCCCGCGGTCGGCGGCGGCCGTGTCGCCGCGCTCGAGATCCTGCGGACGACGGGCCGGGTCCGCGACGCGATCATCGATCCGGAGCAGACCGGCGGCCTGGGCGCGATCATCGGCGAGGGCTCCTTCTACGGCATGCAGACGTTCGACCAGGCGCTGTTCGCGCACGTCGAGGGCGGTCGGGTCACGCCGGCGGCCGCCCTGGCCGCCGCCTCCAGCCCGCAGGACTTCAAGCTCCTGCTCGCCTCCGAGGGCCGGCTCGGCACCTCGATGGCCGACGTCACTCAGGCGGCGGCGCCCGCGCCGGCGCCCGTCGCCGGCTGAGCCTTTCAGCGGTCCTCGGACGCGGCCGCGCCAGCGCCGAAAGGTGCGGCCGCGGCGGCGCAACGCCACCGGCCGATCGATCGCGTCGGGTCTGCATCACGGCGTGGCGCTCGACGCGAGCGCGACCGGCCCTGCGGCCGAGTGGCGCGCGCTCAGCCGCTCAGGCGGCGCGGTCGGCGACTTCGCCGGCCACTGAGTCGTCCAGCAGCCCAGATCGATCGCGCCGAATGCCTCGACGACGCGGGGATCGAAATGGCGGCCGGCCTGCGCGTGGATCTCGGCGAGCGCGCGCTCCTTGTCCCACGCCGGCTGTACGGACGCTCGTGGGTCAGCGTGTCCCACACGTCCGACAGCGCCGTGATGCGCCCGGCCAGCGGAATCTCGACGCCCGACGAGGCCGACGAGGTAGCCGTTGCCATCCCAGCGCTCGTGGTGGGTACGGGCGATCTCGGCGGCCAGTTGGAGCACCGGAGACTTGGCGGACGCGAGGATCCGGGCGCCGATCTCCACGTGGCGCATCATGTGCTCCCACTCGGCCGGCGTGAGCTTGTCGGGCTTGAGCAGGATGCGCCGGGACATCCCGACCTTGCCGAGGTCGTGCAGCGGGGCCGCCTCACGGATCATGGTCACGAAGGCTGGGGTGCTCCAGCGCCTGGGCGATGAGCTCCGCGCCGAGACCGACCCGTTGGGCGTGCTGGTAGGTGTCGTCGTCGTGATAGTCGGCGATGGCCGCGAGGACCGAGAGGCTCTCTCTGGCGGTGTCGACCTCCCGCTCGCGATCGCGCATGGCCTCGTCGAGGATCGCGTTGCGGCTCGTGAGCTGTTGCTGGAGGCGGCGGGCGTGGAGAAGGTTGCGCACCCGGACGAGCAGCTCGGTCTCCTCGATCGGTTTGCCGACGAAGTCGCGGACGCCCAGCGCCAGCGCCTGCCGGCGCTCATCGCGCCCGCCCCGTCGGTGGCGATGGCGAGCACTGGAGGCCCTCGGGGTGTCGGTCAGGAGTCGGATGTCCTGAAGCGCCTGCCGAGCGCCCCGGTTGGGTTGAGGTCTAGCAGGACCAGGTCCGGATGCTCGGTGAGGCAGAGGCGCTGCGTATCGGCCGGATCGGCGCTGACGGAGATGTTGCTGTACCCGGCCCGCCTCAGGAGCTCCGTGACCTCACCATCCCCGGCGGCAGCGTCGGTGACGACCAGGATCCTGAACTCGGCGAAATCGATCATTGAGGGCCACCCAAGCAGCCAGCGCGCGCAGGCGCCGCCGGCTCGCTGCGGAATCCGGGAGAGCCGGGGTGTCGTTTCGGTGCCGTTGCGCTCATCTCGTGGTCCTTCGTGGTGGAGGCGGCGTGACCAGGGCTATGACGTAGGCAGGCCACACCCGTTGTTATCGGCAAATCCGGTCGGCGGTTGACCGGTTCGTGGCAGGAATGAGCCGGGTGCCGTGACCGGGAGGTCGGATGACGACCGGTGGAACTTTGGTCCGGGTCGACAGGTGGGACTCAAGTGGTCGTCTGGAGCTGCCGACTACGTCCAGTGACCTTCGTGTCTGCCTGCCTACCCCGATGCCCCACGACCCCCTCGCCAACGACCATGCCAGCGACTAAATCCGGCTCACGGCTGCGGTTCGCCGGCTCGAACGCGGGCTTCACGCTGGTCGAAGTGCTCGTCAGCGCGCTCATCGTCGGACTGGTCGCGAGCGCGGCGGCGACGGCCTTCGTTGGGAGCACGGACGGAGCCTCCAACCTCCGCCTGCGTACAGCGGCCCAGGCGCTCGCGCAGCAGGATGAGAGCCGGCTGCGGGGGTTCAATGTCAACGAGCTGTCAAACCTGAGCCAGACGTTGCCAGCCGTGTCGCTCGACGGCGCCTCGTTCACGGTGAAGGATTCCGCCGACTACGTCTCCGACGCGAGCGGAACGCCGTCCTGCACGAACCCATCGGCGGATTACCTGCGAACGACATCGACGGTCACGTGGACGAACATGGGCGGTCAGACGCCGGTGACGGTCAGCGGCGTCCTCACGCCGACCGTCGGCTCGCTCGACCCGACCCACGGAACGCTCGCCGTGTCGGCGACCAACGCCGCCGGCACGGGAGTCAGCGGCCTGAACGTCAGTATCTCCGGCCCGTCCTCGGCGAGCGCGACGACCGCGGCCGGCGGCTGCGCACTGTTCGGGGACCTGACCACCGGCACCTACGGGGTCAGCGTCGCGCCGTCGGTTGGCACCTATGTCGATGCGCTGAGCGGGCAGGCGGTCACGCCCACGGCTCCCGACACGGCGTCGCCGTCACCCACGGTCATCGCCGGGACCACCGCGGCCTCGCCCACTCCGTTCGAGCTCGACGCCGCCGGCGCGATCACCTTCTCCTTCACCGACGCCTTCCCGACCGGAGTGAACCCGAGCCCTGCCCCGACGGCGACCGCGCCAGCCGTCGTGGTGTTCAACACCGGCATGACGACGCCGAGCTTCCGGTTGTGCGCGGGGGCCGACTCGACGTGTCCCGCCGTCTCCAATGCGGACAAGAGCTTTCCGGCGGCCGACTGGAGTGGGACGGGCGGCAAAGTGGTGGCCACGCCGCTGTTCCCGTTCACGTCCGCCTACTCCGCGTACGCGGGCATGTGCACGAGCGACGCGCCCCACCTCTTCGGGGCCACAGACCCGTCGGCCATCGTCACGGCGGGTGGGAGCACCCCCGCCTCGATCACGCTTCCGGCGATGGTGGTGAGGCTGTACAGCGGAACGAGCGCCTCGCCTGGTGCCGAGGAAGCGTTGCCTGCCGGCGGCACTTCGTCGTCACCGACACGGGCTGCAGTGTCCGGTACATCGGCTACACGACGACGCCGCCCACGCTCGCGACGAATCAGGCCGCGCTGCCGCTGGTGACCGCGCCCGGGACGGGCGTCAACGACACCGGGCTGCTCACCTATCCCGGCATGCCGTACGGCAACTACACCGTTTGCTACGACAACGCGGGCAAGACCTACCAGTACCCCATGACGGTGACGAACCAGGTCTCCGGCGAGATCGTCAAGCTGTACGCCGGGTCGGCAACCACGGGAGCCCCCTGCTGATGCGACGGTCGCGACAGCGTCTGGCGGACGACCGCGGCTTCACGCTCGTCGAGTTGCTGGTGGCGCTGTCCGCGGGCATCGTCGTCCTGTTCGGGGCGACGTCGCTCATCATCGTGTCGTTTCACTTCAGCTCACGCATTGCCGACAGCGTCAACGCCGTCCAGGAGGGGCGCACTGCGATGGAACAGCTTCTGCAGGAACTCAACTCCGGCTGCCTCGTCAATGATGTCTCGCCTATTCAGGCCACCACTGCCGCCGGGATCACACCGGCGGTCAACAGCGACGGCAACGACCTCGTGTTCGTCAGCGGCCTCGGGGACAGCGCCACGGCAACCCCCACCGAGCACGTCGTCTCGATCCAGAACGGGGCCCTGATCGACACCGCCTACTCGAACACGGGAGGCTCTCCGCCGGCGCTCAACACTCCGGCGACTTGGACCTTCAGCGCGACGCCGAAGCTCCGGCGGACGTTGCTCGAGCACGTGACCCAGATCAACGGCACCACGCCTCTGTTCCAGTACCTGAGCTACGCCAATGCGAGTAACCCCACGGCCAACTCGCTCGTGAACGCGGCGCCCCTTACATCGCTTCCGCTCACGGCGGCCGCGGCGGCCTCGGTGGCGGAGATCGACGTCGCGTGGCTGGCGGGACCACCTGATGGCCTGACCGACCCGACCCGAGCCCTCGCGATTCATGACTCGGCTGTCTTCCGGCTCACCCCCGCCAGCCCCACCGGCGCCAACTATCCATGCGACTGATCAACCGTCTCTGCTCCCGCGTCCGCCTCGGTGCCGAGGACGGCTTCACGATGCTCGTCGCCCTCGGAGCGCTCGTGATCGTGCTCGGTTTGGGGGCCGCGTCATTTGCCGCGATCAACAACGATCTTCCCCTCACCGCGAACGACTCGCTCCAGAAAGAGGCGTACGCGGCCGCCCAGGCGGGCGTTCAGAATTATCTGTTCGCCCTGGACCAGAACAGCGAGTTCTGGACCCAATGCGTGCCCACTGGGTCGACATGGATCAACAACGCTGGCGCGACGCCGCTGAACTCGCGTCCGGTCTCGGGGTCGGCCACCGAGAGCTACGCCGTTGAGCTCCTGCCCGCGGCGGGCCAGACCACGTACACCCAGTGCAGCACGACCAACCCGGTGGCCTCGATGATCCAGTCCAGTGGGACCGGGGCGGGGACGATCCGGATCCGCTCGACGGGCTACGCCGGCACGGTCAAGCGAACGATCGTCGCCAACCTGCGGGAGCAGAGCTTCCTCGACTACGAGTGGTTCACCAACTACGAGACGTCGGACCCGATCCTCCAGGTCGCATACGCGTACCAGGGGTCCGTCGCCAGCGGGCGCCCCGACACTGCCATCGAGCCGCCGGATCTCTGCGCGCTCAACCCATCCAACGGCTGCGGGAGCGGGTACACCGCCGCTCTCACCGGAGCGCAGGCCCAGTGCGCCCAGTACCGTTACGCGCAGCCGGCAGGCATTGCCAGCTCCGCGGGATACGACCGCTACACCAACAACACCGCCAAGACCGGCACGAACGGCGCGTTCTACACGGACTCAAATCCGAACAGCCCGTACTTGTGCGACTCGATCAGCTTCATCACCAATGACTCCATCAACGGGCCGTTTCACTCCAACGACGAAGTGCAGGTCGATGGCACGCCGACGTTCGGCCGGACTTCCGCCGACAACATCGAGTTCGGTGGACCGTCGCCGGGTTGGATCCAGATCGGCAGCGGGACGCCGACCATCAAGGGCACTCAGGCCCAGTCGACCATACTTCAGCCCCCGCCATCCAACGCGTCGCTGAAGTCGATCGCCGCATCCGCGGACACGTTCACCGGTACAACCTGCCTCACCCTCGCCGCGACCACGATCACCGTCTCACAGCCGGACAGCACCCATCCGTCGTGTTTCAGCGCGGGCATGACACAAACGTCGATCTCATACCCGGCCAATGGCGTGTTGTATGTCAACAATGGCGCGTGCGCACTCACCTACGACGTCGACAACCCCAGCTACAGCGGGAACACCGGGTGCGGGACCGTCTACGTCAAGGGCACCGACGGGCCGCCGCTGACGATCGCGGCCGAGAACGACATCGTCATCGACGGAAACCTCCTCTACAACAACAGTTCAACCTCGATGCTCGGCCTCATCGCCGACAACTTCATCCGCGTCTACCATCCCATCGGCAATCAGCCGCTCGGGACGAACAGCACCCCGTGCTCGGGCACTGACAGCGCGGTGCTGAAGAACCTCACGATCAACGCGATGCTGCTGTCGCTGCAGCACTCCTTCGTGGTCGACCAGTACAACTGCGGCGGCAACCTCGGCACGCTGACCGTCAACGGCGGCATCGCCCAGGACTTCCGCGGTCCGGTCGGTACCGGCTCCAATGGCAACGTCAGCACGGGCTACGCCAAGGCCTACACCTACGACGACCGGCTGCGTTACGAAGAGCCGCCGCATTTCATCGACCCGGTCCAGGGCTCGTGGCGCGTGTCGCGCCAGACCGAGTGCGACAGCACCACCGCCTGCTAGCGGCGGCTCACGCGACCGATTGAGCGCTCGCCAGACGTTCGGCCACCCGCCCGTGCCGGCGGGCGGTGTCGGGGGTCCGGGCGGCGCGGGCGACGACCTGGCGGCTGCCGACGATGACGGTGGCGAGGCGGGCGCGGGTGATGGCGGTGTAGAGCATCTCGCGGCGCAGGAAGAAGGCGCCGGCGGCGGGATGGGCGACGATGACCGCGACCGGGAGCTCGATGCCCTGGCCGCGGTGCACCGAGCAGGCGTAAGCGGGCGCGAGGCGGTCGGCGTCCTCGGGCGGCAGGCGGAAGACCGCGTCCTCGGCGCCGAGGAGAAGCGCCGCGTCCTCATCGTCCCCGGAGCCGGGGGAGATCTCGTCGAGCAGGCGCAGGATGGTGCCGTTCATCAGCCCGAGCTCGTGGAGGTTGCGCCCGGTCATCATCAGCTTGTCGCCGATCCGCAATCGGCCACCGCGGACCGGCTGGCCGTCGGGATTGAGCGCCGCGCGCAGCGCCCGGTTCAGGGCATCGATCCCGAGATCACCGCGGTAGACGGGCGCGAAGACCTGGATGTCACGCACCGGGTCGACCCCGTAGTGGCCGGGGAGGCGCTGCGCCACCAGCGACACGATCTCGTCCAGGGCATCGCGCGGGGACGGGCGCTCGATCAGGAACAGGTCCCGCCGCATCCCCGCGCCGGGCGTGAACTCGGGCGTCTCGCCGCGCCGGATGGCGTGGGCGCCCTGGACGATCATGCTGTCGGCGGCCTGGCGGAAGATGTGGGTGAGGCGGGTGACCGGGACTAACTCGCAGGACACCAGCTCGGCGAACGGTTTGCCCGCGCCGACCGGCGCGAGCTGATCGGCATCGCCGACGAGGACGACGTGTGTGCGTCCGCCGACGGCGCGCAGGAGGGTGACGAGCAGCTCCAGGTTGGCCATCGAGGTCTCGTCGACGATGAGCAGGTCGCAGGACAGCGGATCCTGTTCGTCGTGGGTCGGGCCCTCGCCGGGGATCCAGCCGAGCGCCGAGTGGACCGTGCGGGCGCGCAGTCCGCTGGCCTCGGTCATGCGGACGGCCGCCCGCCCGGTGGGCGCCACCAGCATGACCCGCGCCCCGCGCTGTTCGGCCTGCGCCGCGATCGTCTTGATCGACGCCGTCTTGCCGGTGCCGGGGCCGCCGGTGATGACCGACAGCCGGTGGGTGAACGCCGCCGTCAGCGCCGCCTGCTGCTCGGTGGTCAGCTCACCGGGAGCGGGCGCGGGCCCGGCCCGGTCGGGTTCACGTGACGGCCGGAGGCGATCGCTGGGCGCCGCCGCGAGCAGCTGGTCGACGCGGCCGGCGAGCTCGGCCTCGAGCTCGGCAGTGGCCCGGCGATAGATCCAGTCCTGCTCGCGGACGATCTGACCGTCGGCGACGAGCTCGTCGAGGAGCTCCGGCTCCAGCTCGTCGCTGAGCAGCTCGGCGGCCTCGGCGAGCACCGCCGGCAGCGGCAGACAGCTCGAGCCGCTGCGCTCGGCCTCGGAGAGCACGTGGACGACGGCGGCCCGCCGGCGCTGGCCGGCGTTGGCCGCGGCGCCCGATGCGTGAGCGATCCGGTCGGCGATCGCGAAGCCGACGCCGAACATGCTGGTCAGCTGGTAGGGGTCGCGGCTGAGCAGCTCGTGGGCGTCGGCGCCGTAGTGCTCGTGGATGCGGGCGGCGAGATAGGCCAGCCCATGGGGGGCGAGCAGCAGGTGCAGCCGGCGCGTGACCCGGAGCCGCTGCCAGGACTCGGCGGCCGCCTGGGCTCGGGCGTGCCGTAGCCCCACCGCCGCGAACGCCGCCGCGGGATCACGGTCGATGACGTCGAGCACCTCCGCCGGGCCGAAGCGCTGCACCAGGTCGGCGGCGCGCTTGGCGCCGACGTGCTTGATCCGGCGTAGGTAGCCGGCCAGCAGCTGCGGATCAGACGGCGGCAACGGGCGCGCCTCGGTGACCTTGACCTGCGGGCCGTAGCGGCTGTCGTTGACCCAGGCCCCGACGATCCGCACCTGTTCGCCCTGCTCGAGATGGACGAGTGGGCCGACGAGCGCGACCGGTGATCCGTCGGGCGCGGCGGCGTCGAGCACGGCCCAGCCGGTCTGCTCGTTGGCGTACCGCACGTACCGGACCGTCACCTCGTCGTCGAAATCCACGCGCGGGACGTTAGACCCAGCCCGGCCCGATCGCCCGGCTCCGTGACGGAGTTGACACACGCCCGGCGTTCGTCGCCGTTGGCTCGAAAAACGGCGCCGGCGCCGGGATCCCCACGGCGCCGGCAAATCACGGCCGGCGCCAGCCGGCCGAGCCAGGGATCAGCGGCCTGAGCTCGACTGCGACATCATGCCCGCTGCGGCGCCCCCACCCGCGGCGCTCCCGCCCGCGGCGCCCTGGGCGCCGGCGGTGCAGCTGACCGCCCCGCCGCTCGGGGCCGGCGGGCAGGCCGGGACGTTCGCCGGCGGCAGCGCCGCGGTCGTCGTCCCGGAGGCGGTCGTCACCGTCGAGCTCGTCGCGCTCGTGCTGCCCGGCCACCACGCGACGAACCAGCCGTTCTGAGTCGACGTCTGGACGGTCGTCCCGCCGGCGAGCTGGAGGGCGACGGCGGTGACGTCGGCGCCGGTGTGCCCCTCGGCGAACGAGTAGGCCTGACCGGCGCGGGCGGTATGCGCCTCCCAGGTGACGGTGATCCCATCGGCGGGTACGGCGGGTGGCGCCGTGACCGATCGTGCCTCGGACACCGAGTTGAAACCGGGTCCGCTGATGCAGCTGGCGGTGGCGTCGCCGGTGGCATCGGAGAACACGAGGAACGTGAACGGCCCCCGGGTGTCGGACAGCACCGGGGTCAGGGTGGCGATGGACGGCAGGCCCATCGGGCGGCCGGTCACCTTGCCGACGTTGCGGGCTGCCGCCGAGGTCCGGATCGCCGCCAGCTGCTGGGTGCACCCGGACTCGGCGCCGGCGACCTGGGCCTTCGGTGCGGCGGTCGGCTTGGACGTCCAGCCGGCGAACGCCGCCGGCGTGCTCGGGCCGAGGTCCACGAGCGCGACGGTGGCCGCGGCCGCGGCCGCGGTCAGCAGTGCGCCGGCGGCGACCGGCGGGCGCAGATCGCGGGTTCGGGGCCGGTAGTCGTGGGCGCTCAGGCGCTCGGCGGATGCGCGGGGGATGTCCTCGGCACGCGTGGCGAGCGCATCGCGGAGTTGGGTCTCGAGGGTCATGGTGTTGGCTCCTTCGTGGTCAGGGGAATCTCGGCGGCGAGCGCCGCGTGCAGTCGGGCGAGCCCGCGCGAGGCGGTGCTCTTCACCGTCCCGATCGAGCAGCCCAGGACGCGGGCGGTTTCGGCTTCGGGCAGGTCCTCGAAGTAGCGCAGCACGAGCACGGCGCGCTGGCGGGGCGGCAGTGTGGCGAGGGCCGCGATCAGCTCGCTGCGCACGTCGACGCCCTCGAAGGCGCGGTCGGCGGCGCCGTCGGGGAGCTGACCGAGCGCGGTCGCGTCGTCGCCGTCGAGCTCCCGATGGCGCCGGGACCGCTTGCCGGCGCCGTCGAGCGCCAGGTTGATCAGCACCCGGCGGGCATAGGCGTGGGGGTGGTCCATGGCGCGGACGCGCGGCCAGCGCCGAGCCATCGCCAGCAGGCATTCCTGGACCAGGTCCTCGGCCTCGGTCAGGTCCCAGGCGACCAGGTACGCGGTTCGCAGCAGCGCCGCCGAGGACTCGGTGACGAACTGCTCGAACTCGCCCCGTCGACGCTGACTGCGGCTGCCGCTGGCTGGGGATCCGATCCTCACATCTTCCTCAAACCCCCGCCGGGGCCAAAAGGTTGACTCGCGGCGGTCAGCCCTCAGTCACCGTCGGGCTCGGCCCGGCGCACGGCGGCGTTGATGCCGTCGGAGCCGATCAGGTACCCGAACGAGCGCACCAGCGGCCGCACGGCGCTGACGCCGAGCCGCCCGCGGGCGCCGATCGCCTCCACCCGCGCCTCGGCGGCGAGCCGGCTCGGCCGCCCGCCCTCGCCGGCTTCGATCCAGTTGGCGATCACCACCTTGGCGGTGCCGCCCTCCGACCAGCTGCGGAACTCCTGCGCCGAGCTCAGCGTGGGGTAATCCCGGCGCAGCGTCCAGATCCGGCCCACCAGCCCGGACACGAGCATCTGCTCGCCCTCCTCGAGCACCATGAACGGCGGCTGTCGGAACAGGTCGTCGAAGCCCTCGTTTCGCGCCAGCCCGGGGATGCGCCAGCGCACGAGCCGCCCGAGCACGGCGGTGTCCGACAGGCGCACCGCCTGGGCCGCCTCCCACAGGCGGTCGGGGGATGCGTCGCTCTGGCGGCTGTGGGCCACCCGCAGCGCGGGCTCGGCCAGCCATTTGTCGAGATCAGGGGTCACCGGGGTGTCGAGACGCATTTCTAGTGCACTTCGCCATCATCGGGGCGTGATCCGCCACGTATTGGCCCCCGTCAATCGAGACGCCGCCCAGGCGCTTGACCTTCCGCGGACGTTACCCGGCGCCCGCGGGGTGGCGCTGACGTTCGACGACGGTCCCCACCCCGAGGGAACCCCGGCGGTGCTCGACGTCCTCGCCCGCGCGGGCGCGCGGGCGACGTTTTTCCTCATCGGCGAGCAGGTGGAGCGCCGGCCGCAGCTGGTGGGGCGGATCCTCGCCGGGGGTCACGCGGTGGCGCTGCACGGCTACCGGCATCGTCTCCAGCTGCGCCTGTCGCCGGCGCAGGCCGTCGACGATCTGACCCGGGGGGTCGCGGCGGTCCAGGAGGCGTGCGGCGGGGGTGGAGAGGGCCTGCGGTGGCACCGTCCGCCGTACGGGATCTACAGTCCGGCCGGCCTGCGTGCCGCCCGCGAGGAGGGCCTGGCCCCTTTGCTGTGGTCACGCTGGGGCCGGGATTGGCGCAAGTTCACGACCGCGGCGCAAATTATGCGGCGGGCCACACGCGGCGTGATCGCCGGTGACGTGATTCTCCTGCACGATGCCGATTTCTACAGCGCTCGCGGGTCCCATCGGCACACGGTGGCGGCGCTGGAATTGATCCTCGCTGAGCTGAACTTACGCAAACTCGATACCGTCCTACCTGTCTGACACGCTTGCCATCGATTGGCGCGCGCGCATTCATGCGCCGATCTGGCTCCCGTCGGCCGGCGGGACCACTGTCGAACTATCGTCGAACTTGCGCCGGATGGCGCACCCACGCACATGACCTCAGCATCACCTTCCGCTTCCGCTCAAACCGCCCCTGACTTCGCGCGGTTCGCCATCGGCTTCGACCAACGCGACCGCGCGCGGCTGCACGCGCTGATCGACGAAGTCCTCGACTCCAACCGCTGGTCCGAAGCCGACATGAACGCGCGCTTCGAGGCTGCGTGGGAGGCCTACAACGACGCGCCGGCGGTGGCGCTGTCGGGCTGGACCGGCGGCGCACTGGCGGCGCTGCATTTCGCCGAGGTCCAGGGCAAGACGGTCCTGTGCCCGTCCAACACGTTCATGGCGACTCCGCTGGCCGCGATTCGCGCCGGCGCCGAGGTGCAGTTCGTCGACTGCAATCGGGACGACCTGTGCATGAGCTTCGCTGACTTCCAGCGGGCGGCCGAGCAGCACCGGCCCGCGGCGGCGTTCCTGGTCCACATCGGCGGCCACATCGCGTTTGAGACCGCGCAGATCGCCGAGTACTGCCGCCAGCAGGGCATCTTCCTGATCGAGGACTGCGCTCACGCCCACGGCGCCGAATGGAACGGCCGTAAGGCGGGGACCTGGGGCGACGCCGGGGTGTACTCGCTGTACGCGACCAAGACGATCTCAACCGGCGAGGGCGGCGTACTCGTCTCCCGGCGCCCCGAGGTCGTGGCCCACGCCCGGGACTTCCGCAACTACGGCAAGCCCAGCTACGCGGTTGCCGGGCTGAACTTCCGGATGAGCGAATTCACCGCCGCGCTCGGCCTGGTGCAGATCGAGCGCCTCCCGGAGATCGTCGGCTGGAAGAACGACACGGCCCGGCGCTGGCTCGACGATCAGTATCCGAGCCGGCTCGAGCTTCCCGAGGGGATGGTGTCCGGCTTCTACAAGTACATCGTGTTCGACTGGCTGGAGCGCTCCACCGGTCGCGTCTACGACGAACCCTGCCACCGCGTCATGGGGCACGACATCGATCTGCCCAACTCGGACTGGGTGGCGCGAAACCACTCGTGCGTTCCGCTGTATTACAGGCCGGAAAGCTGAGTATGCGCGTCCTCGTCACAGGTGGTTCGGGATTCATCGGCTCGCACGTGGTCGACAAGCTCCGCGCGCGCGGACACGAGCCGGTCATCTATGACCTGCGTCCGTCGCCGTGGCACACCGATTCCGATCATCCCGTCGACACCGTGCTCGGGTCGATCACGGACCGCGAGGCCCTCGAACGGGCGCTGCATTCGTGTGACGCCGTCGCTCACCTCGCCGCGGTCGCCGACGTCAACGACGTCCACGCGGAGCCCGAGGACGCCGAGCGTGTCAACGCCCGCGGGACCGTGGCCGTGCTCGAAGCCGCTCGCCGGGCGGGCGTCAAGCGGATCGTCTACGCCTCGACGATCTGGGTCTACTCCGACTGCGAGCCCGAAGCCGTCGATGAGGACACGCTGCTGCCGCCGCCCAGCCACCTCTACACGTCCACCAAGCTCGCGGGCGAGCTGTACTGCAAGGCGTACCAGGAGCTGTACGGGATCGACTACACGATCCTGCGGTTCGGAATCCCGTACGGCCCCCGCGCGCGGGAGGCGGCGGTCATTCCGGCGTTCGTCAACAAGGCGCTGGCCGGCGATCCCCTGACCCTGGCCGGCGACGGGATGCAGTCGCGCAAGTTCGTCTACGTGGAGGATCTCGCCGACGGCGTCGCGCTCGGGCTCGATGATGTCGCCGTCAACCGCGTCTACAACCTCGCCAGCGACGAGACGGTCACGATCAAGCAGATCGCCGAGACGATCCAGGAGCTGATGGGCGACGTCGAGATCGCCTACACCCCGGCCCGTCCCGGTGACTTCGGCGGCAAGATCGTCTCCTCGGACCGGGCGCAGCGCGAGCTCGGGTGGACGGCCGCGACGCCGTTTGCCGAGGGCGTGCGCCGGTACATCGATTGGCGCCACGAGCAGGCGCAGTCCACCAAGGCCGGGGACAGCGCCGCCGTCATCCCCGCCGGCGAGCCCGACGCCGAGGCCAAGCCCCGCCAGGTGCTGATCATCTCCGCCGACATCGGCGAGGGCCACGACCTCCCCGCCCGCGCCGTGGCGCGCGAGTTCCGTGACGAGGACCCCGACGCGAACATCTCGATCGTCAACGGCCTGCCGGCGATGGGCCCGATCCTGACCAAGGTGCTGCGCGAGAACTCGCAGTTCATGTTCACGTTCATGCCGTGGCTGTTCGACCTTCAGTACCGGCTGTTCATGAACTTCGGACCGACGCGCTGGCTGTCCCGAAAGCTGCTGACGTTCTTCGGCCGCCGCGGCCTGATGCGCCTGATCCGCGCTCACAATCCGGACGTCATCGTCTCCACCTACCCGGGCGTGACGGCGGTGCTCGGCGAGCTTCGCCACAAGGGCCGGTTGAAGGTCCCGTGCTACTCGTCGATCACCGATCTGGCCGGGCTCCAGTTCTGGGCCCATCCGGGAATCGACCTGCACTTCATCACCCATCCCGAGTCGGCCGAGGAGGTGGAGCAGATCGCCGGCCCCGGCAGTGTGCGCTGGGCCAAGCCGCCGACCGCGCCGGCGTTCCTCGCCACCCGGTCGCGCGCCGACGCTCGTCGCGCCCTCGGCCTTCCCGCCTCCGGACGCGTCATCGCCATCTCCGGCGGCGGTTGGGGCGTGGGGGACCTGTTCGGCGCCACCCGCGCCGCGTTGCAGTTCGAGGATGCGACCGTGCTGTGCCTGTGCGGGCGCAACGACAGGCTGCGCGCCCGCGTCGTCGGCCACTTCGGCTCCGAGCCGCGTCTGCGGGTCATGGGCTTCACCGATCGGATGGGCGATGTGCTCGCCGCCGCCGATGCGCTCGTGCACTCGAGCGTGGGCCTGACCGTGCTCGAGGCGATCATCCGGGGCTGCCCGGTCGTCTCCTACGGCTTTGGTTACGGGCACGTGCGGGCGTCCAATGCGGCGCTCGAGCGGTTCAAGCTGGCGCAGGTCGCCCACAACGAGAACGATCTCGGGCCGGCGATCGCGCGGGCGCTCGAACAGGAGCACGAGCCCGACGCCGCGTTCGCGCGCCGCCCTTCGACCGCCTCGCTGATCCTGTCCAACGACCGACGGGTGACGCCGCTGCCGGCCTGGCGCGTACGGACCGTGCACGCCGCGACGACGCTGGCGGCAATGGTGGCGATCTCCGCCTGGACGCTGACCGCCGGGCCCGCCTACTCACTGGCGTCGCACATCGCCCACATCAAGCCGGTCACCGCCGTCGCGACCGACCGGCCCGAGGTGGGGGTGCTGATCGACGCGCCCGCCGCCGACGTGCCGGCACTCGCCAGCACCCTCTCGCGCTACGGGATCCACGCCTCGTTCGCGGTCAGCCAGCCGTCGTGGCCGGCGTTGACGAGCGTCTCCAGTTACGACGATCAGGCATTGCCGCGGCTGCCCAACGGCGGCCTGGTGCGCTGGCTCGGCGCCCGCGGTGAGCTTGATCGGCTGCTCGATCTGATGGGCTCCCAGCGCCATTTCCTGTACGCGTCAAATGGCCCCAGTCTCGGCCAATGGATCGAGGCCCACGCGGCTGGCGGCAACCTGGTGCAGGGCGCCGTGCGGCTGCAGGATGCCGACGACCCGATCGGACAGCTGCACGCCGGCGAGGTCATCGAGTTCAGCCTGACCAAGACGAGCGGGTTGCAACCGCTGTTGGGCAAGCTGCTGTCCGGGCTGCGCGCCGGTCACCTCGACGCGGTGCCGATCGGGCGGCTGATGCGAGACGCCGACCGCAACGCCTGACGTCGTTCGGGACGGTCTCGGCGTGGACGCGGTGATCGGACTCGATGACGTCCGAGCCGCCGCGGCGCGCTTGGACGGGGTGGCGCACCGCACGCCGGTGCTGACGTCGCGCGCGCTCGACGCGATGGTCGGTGCGACCGTCCTGCTCAAGGCGGAGACGTTTCAGCGCGGTGGGGCGTTCAAGTTCCGCGGCGCCTACAACGCCGTCTCGTCGCTGGCGCCCGACGTCCGCGAGCGCGGGGTGTGCGCGGTGTCCTCGGGCAATCATGCCGCGGCCGTGACCCTCGCCGCGCGGCTGTGCGGGACCCGGGCGGTGATCCTGATGCCGTCCGACGCGCCGGCCCTGAAGCGGGCGGCGACCGAGGGCTACGGCGCCGAGGTGGTGGAGTTCGATCGCTACCGCGATGACCGGGAGGCGCTGGCGCGTTCGCTGGCCGCCGAGCGCGAGCTGACGCTCGTGCACCCGTTCGACAACCCGATGGTGATGGCCGGTCAGGGAACGGTGGCGCTGGAGCTCCTGGATCAGGCCGGACCGGCGGCGCTCGACGCGCTTGTCGTCTCGGTGGGCGGCGGCGGTCTCATCTCGGGGTGCGCCACGGCCGTCTCGGCGCTGATGCCGGGCACGAGGGTGATCGGGGTAGAGCCCGAGGCATCGGACGACGTCGCCCGTTCACTGGCCAGCGGGCGGCGCGAGCGGGTCACGCCGGGGCGTACGATCGCCGACGGCCAGCAAACCCCGACGTCGGGCGAGCTGACCTGGCCGATCATCCAGGCGCTCGTCCGTGACGTCGTGACGGTGACCGATGAGCAGATCGTGGCGGCGATGCGGGTGCTGTTCGAGCGCTGCAAGCTCGTCGTCGAGCCGAGCGGCGCCTGCGCGCTGGCGGCGGTGCTGGCGGGCGCGGTGCCGGTCGCCGGTCAGCGGGTGGGGGTGGTGCTGTCCGGCGGGAACATCGGCGCCGACGCGTTCGCGGCGCTGATCGCGGCCTGACCGCGACGCTGGCCTCTACCCCGAAATGGGGTAGGCAAACGTGGCGCGTGAAGGTAGAGTTCCGCGCCACGCGCGCCAACAGCGTGTGTTCCCCTGTCCACGTTCCGTCCATGCAAGGAGAAAACGTGTCCTTCAAGGGTGGCTGAGTACGACTCGGCGGAGGGGTTCGTTTAGCGGCGGCCCCTCCGCTTTCTTTTTGTCTCGGGGCGTTCATCGGCAGCGGCCGATCGTTTCTTGAGGCGGCGTCCAGACGACTGGACGCTCGGGTTCAGCCTCGGGGCCTCCGGGCCGATATAGGGGACATGGACTCGCGTGGCACGGATGCCCGATCGCGGCCGGCGACCCGGGAGCTGACCCGGGGGATCGCCGTCGCCCAGATCTGCGCCCTGGCGGCGCTCGCCGCGTTCGTGGTGCTCACCGCCGGCTGGTATCACTGGGAGGTCTGGCCGCTGGCGATGATCACGGCGTTCACCGTGATCAGCGAGCTGACCTCGGTTCGCATGGGACCCACGGCCATGCGGGTCTCGGGCAGCAGCCTGGGGCTGATGCTCGGCGCGGTGCTGCTCGGGGGCGGGCCCGCCGCGCTGATCGGCGTGCTCTCGGTTGGCATCGGCTGGTGGCACTCCCGCGAGGTGCCCCACCATCTCCGCAACAACCTGGTGACGTTCGCCGCCTACCCGCTGCTGGCGGGATTGACCTTTGCCGGGGCGATCCACTTGATCCACGCCGATCCCCGGGCGGTGGCGTACTACCTGCTCGTGTTCGCGATCTTCCTGGTCGGCGTGTGCGCGAACTTCCTCGCCATCGCCGGGTTCATCTGCTACCTGGAGCGCGGGTCGATCGTCCAGAAGACGCGCGAGGAGTTCATGCCGCTGCTGTCGGCCGAGCTGTTCTCAGCGTTGCTGGCGATGGCGGCCGTGTATCTGTCCCACGAGCTCGGTCTGGTCGGCCTCGGCGTCGTCGGCCTCATGTTCATCGTGTTTCAGTACCTCGTCGGCCAGCTGCTGCTGTCCAAGCATCGCAGCGAGGAGTTGCGCCGGATGGCCGCCACCGACGAGCTGACCGGGCTGGCCAACCGCGAGCGCTTCCGCGAGGCGCTGGCAGAACGAATCGCCACCGCGGCCAGCCACGGCGCGGGCTTCATGGTGATCCTGCTGGACCTCGACCGCTTCAAGGAGATCAACGACACGCTCGGGCACCACTGCGGTGATGCGCTCCTGCGCGATCTGGGCCCACGGCTGGTCCGCGCCGTCGGCTCGGAGGGGCTGGTGGCGAGGCTCGGGGGTGACGAGTTCGGGATCCTGCCCGCCGGCCCCGGCCATCAGGACCAGGCGATCGACGCGGTCGCCGGGCGGCTGACCAGTGGCGTGAGCGCGCCGTTCGTCCTGGAGGGGGTCTCATTTGAGCTGGGCGCCAGCATCGGGGTGGCCCGCTTCCCGGAGGACGGGGAGGACTCGCACGCGCTGTTGCGCTGCGCCGACATCGCGATGTACGCGGCCAAGGCGGCGCAGTGCGACTACAAGATCTACGCCGCTGAGGACAATCACCACTCGGTGCAGCGCCTCAGCGTCCTCTCTGACATCCGGCATGCGCTGGTGGCCGATGAGATCGTCGTGCACTACCAGCCGATCATCGACGTCGACGGCCTCACGGTCCGTGGGGCGGAGGGCCTGGTGCGCTGGCAGCACCCCGAGCACGGGCTGATCCCGCCCGGGGCGTTCGTGCAGACGATCGAGCAGACCGGGTTGATCGGCCCGCTGACCCGGCACGTCCTGGAGCGCTCCATCGCCGAGTGCGCCGATTGGCGCCGCGACGGCCGGGAGATGTCGGTCGCGGTCAACCTGTCGGTCCGCAACCTGCTCGACCGCGACCTGCCCAATCAGATCGAGCGGCTGCTGGCCGCCTACGGGCTGCCGGCCGCCTCGTTGCAGCTCGAGATCACCGAGAGCATGATCATGTCGGACCCCGATCGAGCCCTGGCCACCGTCAGCCAGCTCAGCGCGCTCGGGGTGCGGCTGTCGGTCGATGATTTCGGCACGGGATATTCGTCGCTGGCCAACCTGCGCAAGATGCCGATCGATGAGCTGAAGATCGACCGTTCGTTCGTGTCGCCGATGCTGCGCGACGAGAGCGACCTGATCATCGTCCGCTCGACGATCAACCTGGGCCACGACCTCGGGCTGCGGATCATCGCCGAGGGCGTCGAGGACGCGGCGACGCTGCAGCGCCTGGCCGGACTCGGCTGCGACCTCGCTCAGGGCTACCACATCAGCCGCCCGATGCCCGGCCAGGCGTTTCGCCAGTGGCTGGACGCCGGACGCTATGGCGGCTCGCTCGACGCGGCGCCCACCGATCTGCGCACGTGGCTACCACCGGTCGCCCCGATGCACGCCGCCTGAGACCGGCAGCCGGCACCGGCCACCGCCCCGACGTCCGACTATCGACGTCCGTGAGGCGCTACCAGTGGACGCCGCGGGTGGCCTGCGCGAACGCACGCTGCTCGGCCTCGGTGCGGCGATCGAGCGGCGCGCCCTCCTCGCCGAACAGCTGGTACGCACGGTTGACGAGCAGGTCCTGGGCGCCGGGCGCGATCGCGTAGGTGAGCTGACCGAGGTTGCCGAGCGCGGTCGCCACCTTCTTGGGCCGCTTGCGGATCGCCTCGGTGAGCATGCCGGCCGCCTGCTCGGGGCTGAGCGTCGGCAGGCGGTCATACATCTTGGTCGGCGCGATCATCGGCGTGCGCACCAGCGGCATGTAGACGGTGGTGAAGTGCACCCCGTCGCCGACCACCTCGGGCCCGATCGAGCGACTGAACGCGTCGAGCGCGGCCTTGGACGCGAGGTAGGCCGCGAACCGGGGGGTGTTGATCTGGAGCCCGATCGTGGAGACGTTGACGATGTGGCCCTCGCCGCGTTCGCGCATCACCGGCAGCAGGTCGAGCATCAACTTGACGGGGGCGAAGTAGTTGAGCGCCATCGTTCGCTGGTAATCGTGGAACCGGTCATAGGAGCGGTCGACCGACCGGCGAATCGACTTGCCCGCGTTGTTGATCAGCACGTCGACGTGGTGGTGCTGAGCGAGAACCTCCTTGGCCATCCGGTCGACGTCGTCGGAATCGGACAGATCGCAGGTGTGCACGAACGCGCTACCGCCCCGCTCCTCGATCCCCTCGGCGACCGCGTCGAGCTTCGCCTGCGTCCGGGCCACCAGCAGCAGTTTGGCGCCGGCCTTGCCCAGCGCGACGGCGGCCGCCTCCCCGATCCCCGAGGACGCGCCGGTGATGAGGACGGTGCGGCCCTTGACGGCGTCGTGCAGCGACGGCGCCAGAATCCCGCCGCCGAATGGGATGCGATGGCTGAGAGCCCGCAGGGTGCGGACCCCGTCGACCGCCAGGTCGGTGAGATCGGGTGCCACTCCCGAGACTTTAAAGGTCCGCCAGGACCTGGTTGGCCATGTTCTGCTCGCCGAGCTGGTTGGGGTGCAGCGGGAAGGCCGCCGAGGTCGGGATGATGCCGTTGACCCAGGCGGTGCCGGGGGCCTTGCACGCGTCGTGGCCGATGCTCGAGCTCCAGGTGTCCACGAAGGTGGCGCGGTTCCCGGCGGCGGCGCCGGCCAGCACCGAGTTCAGCGACTGCTCCAGCGAGTTGAAGTACTTGATGTCGCCGGCGGAGATCGGGACGAGCGGCCAGCAGCTGGAGCCGTTGGTGGGCAGGCCGTCGGGATATCCGACGACCAGCACCCGGGCCTGCGGGGCTCGGGCGTGGATCCCCTGGAGCACTGCCGCCACCTTGGGCCCGGTGGCGTTGATCGCCGCCACGTTGGGATCGCTGCCGCCGGAGGCGTAGTGGTTCTTGCAGGCGCTCCCGAACGGATCCACGATGTCGAGCTTCGCGCACTCCTCGGCGACGCCGATCAATCCGGCGTCGTTGCCGCCGATGCCGACCGTCACGAGCGCGTCCGCGGACGTGAGCGCGTTGAACTGGGGCGGGGCGGTCTGCACGCCCTCCAGGCTCTGGGACTGCGTCATGTCGACGGTCGTGGCACTGCTGCAGCTCGCGTCGGTGAAGCTGGTGGGGGCGATCGCGCGCGCCACGTCGGATGGGTAGTTGTGGGTGGAGCGCCCGCACAGGATCGGGTTGCCGGTCGGGCTCGGGACGAGCGGCCCCGCGGTGTAGGAGTCACCGAGCGACACGTAGGGGCCGGTGGCGGCATGGGCCACGGTGGCCGCGAAAACCGCTACCAGCAGCGCCACGGCTGCGGCCAGGCCGCCGCGGCGGACGACGAAACCAATCGGCTGTGTCACGGCGCTCTCCTCTCGTCAGACCGGCCGCGAGCATATCGGGCTCGCGCATAGGGCCGTCGCCGGGGTGCCCAATTCCCTCGCTCTTCCTCCCCATCGGTCACCACGACTGCTCAAGTCTGTGGTCAGCGGATGAACCGTCCCGCGGTTCGCGCTTGACCCGGAAGTCCTCTCTCGGTACATTCGCGGCGGCCACGATGACAACGTTGTCATAGCGGCAGGTCAAGCCGGCTCTCGTATCCAGGCGGGTGGTCGGATGCGCTTCACGACGCGCGACCAAAACAGAGGGAGACCCACATGTTGCGTTCGAGTTTTCTCGTCCGGATCGGCGCTGCCGCGGCGATCATTTCCGGTGGAGTGCTGATCCCGTTTGGCACCAGTGCCTCGGCCCAAGCCGCCCCCGCCTACGTCACCAACCCGGCGTCGCTGGTCAACCCGATGATCGGCACCACCAACGGCGGGGACGTGTTCCCCGGTGCCGACGAGCCGTTCGGCATGATCCAGTGGAGTCCGGACACGCCGAGTCGCCCCTCCGGCGGGGGGTATGAGTACAACTCGCCGTCGATCACCGGCTACAGCCTCACCCACCTCTCGGGTCCGGGCTGCGGGGCCGAGGACGACGTGCCGATCCTGCCGACGACCGGTCCGGTCGGGACCGATCCCTCCAGTGACACGGCGCCGCTCAATCACAGTCAGGAGACCGCCACCCCCGGCTATTACCAGCTGACCGCCGGCGGCGTGGACACGCAGCTGACCACCAGCACCCGATCGGGCATGGCCAAATTCGGTTTCCCCACCGGCGCCGGCGCCGGCAACCTGCTGTTCAAGCTGTCTGACAGCGGCGCGCCCGACACGGCCACCCATTTTCAGGTCGTCAGCGACAAGGAGATCTCCGGATGGGTTACCACCGGCGACTTCTGCGGCGCCAGCAATCAGTACACGCTGCATTTCGACATGGTCTTCAACCGGGCGTTCACCGGATACGGGACGTGGACCAACGGCTCGACCCCGCAGGCGGGCGCCAAGTCGATGACCTCCCGGTTGTCGCCGGCGGCCACCGCCGCCGCCCGCCGGCAGGCCAAGGCGCAGGCCCTCCAGGCGATGTCGACCGCATCCCTCCCCGGCGCCGCCACCTCACACAACGGCCGCTTGCGCATGAATGCCACCGCGGCGTCTCAGCCACCTGTCAGCGACGCCGACGGCGCCTACCTGACCTTTGACACCAGCTCCAACACGGCGGTGATGGCCAAGATCGGCATCTCGTACGTGAGCACCGACAACGCCGCTCAGAACCGCACCCAGGAGCTTCCCGGATGGAACCTCAACCAGGTCAAGACGGCGGCGCACGCCGCCTGGAACCAGGCGCTGTCAAAGATCCAGATCGCCGGCGGCACCCCGACCCAGCAGACGGTGTTCTACACGGCGCTGTACCACTCGCTGCTGCACCCCAACGTCGACAGCGACGTCAACGGGCAGTACTCCGGGTTCGACGGTCAGCTCCACACCGTTCCGTCGGGTCACGCCGAGTACGCCAACTACTCCGGCTGGGACATCTATCGCAGTCAGACCCAGCTCGAGTCGATGCTGTTCCCCCAGCAGATGTCCGACACCGTCACCTCGATGCTCGACGACTACGACCAGACCGGAATGTTCCCCAAATGGAGCGAGGACAACGGCGAGTCCTACGTCATGGTCGGGGACCCGTCCGATCCGATCATCGCCGACGCGCACGCGTTCGGCGCCACGGGGTTCAACGCCACTCAGGCGCTCACCGACATGGAGACCGAGGCGAACGTTCCCAACAACATCCGCCCCGGGCTCGCTGACTACATGAACGACGGATACCTGCCGATCGACGGGACCTACGGGTGCTGCAACTTCTACGGGCCGGTCTCGACCCAGGAGGAGTACAACGCCGCCGATTCGTCGATCGGCTCGCTGGCCCAGGCGCTGGGCAAGACCTCGGTGGCGAGCACCTTCGACACCCGGGCGAACAACTGGCAGAACGTGTTCAACCCCGGCAGCGGGTTCCTGCAGCCCAAGCTGGCCGATGGCGCCTTCCAGTCGGGGTTTGACCCGACCTCGGGCAACGGGTTCGTCGAGGCCGACGCGTACGTCTACGCCGCCGAGCTGCCGTTTGACGTCGCCGGCCTGGCCAGCGCCGAGGGCGGCGATGCCAACTGGGTCAAGTTCCTCGATGGCCTGACCTCCAGCGTCACCGCGATGGGCCCGACGCAGGCGCAGCTGGGTAACGAGCCGAGCTTCGACATCCCGTGGGAGTACGACTACGTCGGCGCTCCCGCCAAGGCCCAGCAGGTGGTCCGCGAGGTCCAGGACCAGCTGTACACCAACACGCCCGGCGGACTTGCCGGCAACGATGATCTCGGGGCGATGAGTTCGTGGTACGTGTGGTCGGCGTTGGGCGGCTATCCGGAGACACCCGGCTCCGCCACGCTGGCGCTCGGCAGCCCGGAGTTCTCGAGCATTGCCATCCATCTGGGCAACGGCAAGACGATCACCGAGAGCGCGCCCCAGGCCGCTGACAACGCCCCGTACGTCCAGAGCGTGACCCTCAACGGAAGCTCGTGGGACCGCGCCTACCTGCCGGCGACGGTGTTCGCCAAGGGCGGCACGATCGACTGGACGCTGGGCACCGCGGCATCGACCACATGGGCCGGCGCCCCCAACGACGCACCGCCGTCCGACACCCAGGGCGTGCTGCCGGCGCTCGGGTACCTCGGCGGGTCCGGCAGTGGCGACAACTCGCTGGTGGTCACCTCTCCGGGTACCAGCACGACGGCGACCCTGGGGGTGCAGAGCATGACCAACACGTCCCAGAGCATCAGCTGGACGGCGTCGGCTACGTCGGGCTCCGGCCTGCAGGTCGGTCCCGCCAGCGGCTCGATTCTCGTGGGCGCGGAGAAGCAGGCCACCCAGCAGGTCCAGGTGACCGTGCCGGCCGGCACCCCCGACGGCAGGTACCAGGTGACCTTCCAGCTGCGCTCGGCGACGGGCACCGCCCTGCCGAATGTGGTGGAGGACATCGCCGTGGCCAGTCCCGGTGACCTGTCGCCGTACTTCAACAACACCGGGGTGTCCAGCGACTCAGACCAGGCGGCCGCCAACTTCGACAGTGACGGCTTCAGCTACTCCGAGCAGGCCCTGGCCGCCCAGGGGGTGTCGGCGGGAGCGACCGTCACCTCGGCCGGCGTCCAGTACAAGTGGCCCAGCGCGCCCGCCGGCCAGCCGGACAACGTGATCGCGGGGGGGCAGACGATCAAGCTGCTCCAGGTCTCCGGGGTGACGAAGATCGGCATCCTCGGCTCGGCCACCAATGGTCCCTCGACCGGCCAGCTGACGATCACCTACACCGACGGCTCGACTCAGCAGGCGGCGCTCGGTCTCAGCGACTGGACGCTGAACGCCAACGGCTCGCCGCCGTCATACGGCAACACCGAGGTGGCCAGCATGACGTATCGCAACAGCGTGGCCGGCCAGTCGCAGACCGTGGGCACGTATGTGTTGTCCGCGGCGATCCCGATCACCGCGGGCAAGACGGTGGCCAGCCTGACGCTGCCCGCCTCGACCAACCAGGGATCGATTCACCTGTTCGCGATCGGCAGCGACAAGGGGCCGCTCACGAGCTGAGCGCCAGCGGCGCGCGTGGTGACCGCGTCCCCGTGCGGGCGGGGACGCGGTGCCGTCGGGCGTGCGGCGCCGCCGAGGGTGCGGGGCCGTCGGGGGTGGCGGCGCCGTCGGGGTGCGTCAGGCGGTGGATCGCCGGCGGCTGAGCTTGCCCACCAGCAGCTCGATGGACTGCTCGAGCTCGGCCAGCGTCGCCTCCTGGACGCTGGCAATGCCCAGCTTGCGATTCAGCCACGCGTTGATCTCGCGGTGGCTGGTGCCGTCGCGGCGGCGCAGCTCGGACACCAGCCGGTGGCGCTCATCACGTAGCTGCGCGCGGCGCTCGAAGGCGGGGATCGTGTGCGGGGTGGCCGGGTCCGGGTCGTCGGCGGGGTCGTGCCGCCCGGCCGTGGCGTCCGCCATGGCGCTGGCCCAGCGCGTGGCGGCCGGGTGCCGGACCGGGGCGGCCGCCGGCGGGGGAGCGCCGAACAGTGCCAGCTGAGGCGCGACGTCGGCGCTCAGCGGAACGAACTCCGGCGCCTCGCTGCGCTCGGTCTCCCGGCGCTCGGCGGGCTCGTCGAGCTCCCCGAGGCCATCGTCGTCCCCGGGCCTGCGGACATATCCTCTGAGCTCGTGCTCGATCCTGGCGGCGTGATCGCGCAGGATCGGGTCGGCGGGGACATACAGCCAGCTCGGCTCGGGCGGGCGGGCGGGATGGCGCGCCAGCGTCCGCACGAAGCGGCCGACGATCTGGCGGAAGATCAGCGGCGTCTTGGCGGCCGTCGCGTACACACCCACCCGCAGGCGCGGGATGTCCACCCCCTCGGAGACCATGTTCACCGCGACGATCCATGGATCCGTGGCGGTCCTGAACCCGGCCAGCTTGGCGGCGGCGCGGGCCTCGGCGTGCAACACCACCAGCGGCACCCGTCCGGTCGCCTCGCGCAGCAGCTTGGCGATCCGCCGGGCATGCTCGGAGTCGGCGGCAACGACGAGGCCCGCGGCATCGCGATGGCCCGCCTGGCGGATCCCCCGCAGCTTGGCATCGGCCTCGGCGAGGATGCGGGGCAGGCCGTCGGGGAGGTCGGTCGAGATCGCGGTCCGGTACCGGCGGCTGGATTCCCGGGTGGAGAGGACCGTCTCGAAGCTGGACTCGATCACGTCGTCGCCGCTGCGCCATGAAAGCGAGCCGTCATAGGCCACGAAGCAGACCGGCCGGCAGACGGCGTCGGCGACCGCCTCGGCATAGCTGTAGGAGACGTCGGGCTCGGCGAGCCCGTCGGCGTCGTAGCTGACGCCGGGGATGGGAGTGGCATCGGAGCGAAACGGGGTGCCGGACAGCAGCAGCCACCGGGGACTCTGTGCGAACGCCGTGGCGAACGTCACCCCCCAGGTCAGCTCCTCCCCGAGGTGGTGGGCCTCGTCGGCGATCACCAGCGTCCGGCGGGGCAGGGACCGGCCCCACTTCAGCGGCGCCTTGGCGACCCGCGCATAGGTGACCGACACACCGTGAAAGCCGGTCGGCGGCGCCGGCGACTCGGCGTCCGGAGCCAGGTCGATCCCGAGATCATGGGCGGCTCGCGCCCACTGACGTGTGAGCGGCGCGGTCGGACACGCCACCACGACCGCGGTGGCCGTCCCCGCCTCCAGCTGGCGCCGCGCGAACTCCAGCGCGGGCCGCGTCTTGCCCGCTCCGGGAGCGGCCGACAGCAGGAACGGGCCGCTCTCCCAGCGGGCCATCTCGGCGAGGGCGCGGCTCTGCCATGCGCGCAGCTGGGAGCGATCTGATCGGGGGCGCAGGGAGGGCACGGGTCGGCCATGGTGCCGGATGCACCGGACGAAAACGCGGTGGTGCACCGCCCGCGATCACGCTGCGTCGCGCTGGAACGTCCGCGTGCCGAATGCCATCCCGGCCACGATCAGCGCCACGCCGATGAGCGCCCCCACGCCGACGGTGCCGTTGAGGACGTGACCGCGGAACAGGGTCCGCAGCGCGTCGACGATGTGCTTGACCGGGTTGAGGTTCGAGACCGTCCGCAACCAGGTGGGGGCGAGCGTCATCGGTAGCAGGATCCCGGACAGCAACAGCAATGGCACCGCGAGGCTGTTGGTGATCGAGGCCATCCCCTCCTCGGTTCCGGTCAGCAGCGCCACCGCGTAGGAGCCCGCGGCGAATGCGGCGCCGACGGCGCCGACGAGCAGGACCGCGAGCACGACGCCGCCGATCGGCGCGGACAGGCCGAATGCGTAGGCGGCGGCGAGCAGCACGACCGATTGGACGAGCAGGACCACCGCATCGCGGAGCACGCGGCCGGCGAGCAGCGCCAACCGTGACGCCGGCGTCACCCGCATCCGCTCGATCACACCGTCTCGGACCTCGGCGATGAGCCCGAAGCCGACGAACAGGGCCCCGAAGATGCCCAGTTGCACGAGCAGGCCGGGCGTGAACACCTGCCAGGCGCTGCCGGGCGGGAACCCTCGCAGGCCGGCGGTCCGTTTGAGCAGCGGCCCGAACAGGGCCAGATAGAGCAGCGGCTGCATCAGTCCGATGACCAGCCACACCTTGTTTCGCAGCGACAGTCGCAGGGCGCGGACGAACACGAGCCGGGTCTCGTTCAGGAACTGCACAGTCGGCCTCCTCAGGCAGCGGTCGGTTGGTCGCGCAGCTCGCGACCGGTGAGGGACAGGAACACGTCGTCGAGGGTCGGGCGATGGACCTCGATCCCGGCCAGCGTGACGCCGGCGGCGGCGAGCTGGGCCAGCAGTCCGGGGAGCGCGCCCCCCGCGTCGGGGAGGCTGAAATCGAGCAGGTCGCCCTCGGCCCGCAGCACCGTGATCGCCGGCACGCCCTCCACGACCCGGCGGGCGCTCGCCAGCCGCCCGGGATCGGTCAGCGCCAGCGCCACGCGCTCGCCGGCCAGCATGCGCTTGAGCTCGGCCGGGGTCCCGCGCGCGACGATCTCGCCGTGATCGATCACGAGGATGCGATCGCAGAGCGCGTCAGCCTCATCGAGGTAGTGGGTGGTCAGGAACACCGTCACCCCGTGCTCGTCGCGGAGCCTGCCGATGTGCTGCCACAGGTTCGCCCGGGCCTGTGGGTCCAGTCCGGTGGTGGGCTCGTCCATGAACAGCAGCGGTGGCTCGTTGATCAGTCCGAGTGCAATGTCGAGGCGGCGCCGTTGCCCGCCCGACAGCGTGCCGGTGGGCCGCTCCCAGGTGCCTTCGAGGTCCAGCTGGGCGATCAGCGCTCGGCCTCGCCGCTCGGCCTCGGACCGGGACAGCCCGTGCAGTCGCCCGTGATCGACGAGCTCTTCGCCGACGAGCGCCTGGGGGGTGGTGCTGCCCCGCTGCGGCACGTAGCCGATCTGCCGCCGGACGGCGACCGGCTCGCGCCGGAGATCGTGCCCGGCGACGGTGGCGGTGCCCCCGCTCGGCGCCAGCAGCGTCGTCAGCATGCGCAGCGTCGTCGTCTTGCCGGCCCCGTTGGGACCCAGGAACCCGACGATCTCTCCGGGGTCGACGTCGATATCGACGCTGGCGACGGCCTCGATGTCAGCGCCCCGGGAGCGGAAGCGCTTCGCCAGACCACGCGCCTGAACCATGTAGTCAAGTTTGATCATGACTGATAGTCAAACATGAATAGTCACAGTTGTCAATATGCTGTTGCCGATGTCTGTCACGCGTCTGCTGTTGCTCGGGGTCGTCCGGATCTTCCAGCCGGTCCACGGATACTTCGTCCGCCGCGAGCTGCTCAGCTGGCACGCCGACGCCTGGGCGCACCTGAATCCCGGATCGATCTACAACGGCCTGCGCGCCCTCGCGCGCGACGGCTTCCTCGCGGAGGTCGGGACCGAGGCCCAGGGCGGGCGCCCTGCCCGCACCAGCTATCGGCTGACCGGAGACGGAGAATCCGAGTTCCTGGTGCTGCTGCGAGACGCCCTGTGGAACGTGTCTCTGCACGATCCCGCGCAGCTGATGGCGGGGTGGAGCTTTGCGTGGGCGCTTCGGCGCGACGAGGTGATCGCTGCGCTCGAGCATCGCATCGAGCAGATCGGCGGTGCCGCGCAGGCCGCCGAGTTTGCGATCGAGGACATTCGCCACTCCCACGACCCGCCCGACACGGTGATGGAGCACTACCGGCTCACGCAGGCGCGGCTGACGGGAGAGGCGACGTGGGCGAGCGACCTGGTGGCGCGGCTGCGCGCCGGCGAATACTGGTTCGAGGGGGAGCCGAATCCGCCCTGGGCCAGTGCGGACGTCGCCACCCATCCCGGATGGCGGAGCGGGAACCAGGGGCCCCAGTAGTACAACGTCCAGCCCCTGTGCGAACATACGTTCCCTCAGATGATCGTCTCTGTGCTGATCCCGCGCTTCGCGCTCACAACCGCCGTCGGCGACCGTGCCGAGCTGTTGCAGAGCCCGATCGCGCTGGCCCCGGAGCCGGGCGGGACGCAGCAGATCGGCGAGGTCTCACTCGCCGCCGAGGCGTTCGGAGTCCATCCCGGGATGCGCCTGGGAGAGGCGCTGGCGCGCTGCCCGCGCCTGACCCTCGTACCGCCGGATCCGGCGGGCGTGGCCGACCTCTGGGAGCGGCTGCTCGTGCGCCTGGAATCGATGGGAGCCGGCGTCGAGCCTGAGCGGCCGGGGCTGGTGTGCTTCGACGCCCGGGGGCTGCTGAAGCTGCACGGAGGGACCGAGGGGGTGCTGGCGGCGGCTCGCACCGCGCTGCGTCTGCCGGCGCGCTTCGGGGTCGCGCCATCGCGGTTCGCCGCGGTCGCCGCGGCGACCCGAGCGCGGGTCCGCCGCCCCGAGATCGTCGGTGGCGGCCGGCGGGGGACCGGCGCCGGTGGTGGATCCGAGGGCCGGGAGCAGGCACGGGCCTACCTGGCTTCGCTGCCGGTTGCCCTGCTGCGGGCGCGGCCGGCGCTCGCCGACCTGCCCGAGGCGCTCGAGCGGTTGGGCATCAGCACGCTCGGAGAGCTCGCGGCCGTGCCCGCCGCTGCCCTGGCGGACCGCTTCGGCAAGCTGGGGTTGCTGGCCCATGAGCTGGCCTGTGGCGGCGACAGCGCACTCAGCCCCCGGCCGGCCGGCGAGTTCCTGCGCGAGGCACTGGATCTGCCCGAGGCGGCATCCGGGATCCAGCTCGAGCGTGGGCTGGGCCTGCTGATCGACCGTCTGCTCGCCCGTCGTGAGCGGCGCGGGCGAACGCTGCGAGCGGTGGTCATCTCCGCCGTCCTGGTCGAGCGGGGGGGAACCTGGCGTCAGCAGGTGGTGTTCCGCGAGGCGCTTGCCGATCCGGTGCGCATGCGCCTGGCGCTGGGGCCGCGCCTGGCCCAGATGCCGGCACCGGCGGAGCAGCTGCGGCTCGCGGTGGAGCGCTTCGGGCCGCTGGCCTCAGACCAGCGGGCGTTGCTCGAGGATCCCGCGGTGGCACGGGCGGCGCGACTACGCGAGGCGATCCGGCAGACTCGAGTGGCCGCCGGACCCGATTCCGCCCTCCGGGTGCTCGAAGTCGATCCCGACTCGCGTCTGCCCGAACGCCGCGCGGTGCTGGCGCCCTTCGAGGGCTGAGCGCTGTGGCGGGTCCGCGTCGCCTGTCGGTGCCCCGTCGGGTCGCCGTCCGTGCCGGTCCCGACGGTCGTCCGGTGGTTGTCGACCAGCGAGAGGTGGACGCGATCCGGGAGTCGTGGCTGATCGAGGACCGGTGGTGGACCGAGAAGCCCCTGCGCCGGCGCTACTGGGAGGTGGTCACCGTCTGTGGGCGGGACGAGGTCGTCTTCCATGACCTGCTGAGCGGGAGGTGGTGGCGGCAGCGGTGAGGCTCTCCGCGAACGGACCGCCCCTACACTCGGGTGATGCCCGAGACCAGCGCTCATCTCGACCCCGGGCGGGTTGCCGTCGGCACCTGGAGCGGCGGCCGCTTCATGCACTTCGGCGAGCCGATCGACGACGAGCGGTTCCTCGCCCTCATCACCCCCGGCGACGGGATCGACACCGTCATCACCGCCGATGTGTACGGCACGGGCGACGCCGACCGGATGCTCGGCCGGGCGATCGCCGGTCACCCTCGACAGCAGATGTGCGTGATCGGCGCGGTCGGACACGACTTCTACGAGGGCGAGCGCAACGGGCCCAAGGGCTTCCCCCGCTTCACCGATCCATCCCTGCGCGGACCCGACGGCTACGCCGGCTATCTGCGGATGGCGACCGAACGGAGCCTCGAGCGTTGCGGTGTCGACCGCTTCGACCTGCTGCTGCTCCACAACCCCGACCGGACCGGGTACACCAGCGAGGCGGTGTGGACCGCTATGGCGGCGTTGCGCGACACCGGCCTGACCCGCATGATCGGCGTCGCTCCCGGGCCCGCCAACGGGTTCACGCTGGATCTCATCGACTGCCTCGAGCGCTTCGGCTCGATGCTGGACTGGGCGATGATCATCCTCAATCCGCTCGAGCCGTGGCCCGGTGAACTGTGCCTCGATGCTGCCACCGCGGCCGGCGTCAGCGTGATCACCCGCGTGGTCGACTACGGCGGCCTGTTCTTCGACGATCTGCGTCCCGAGCAGGACCTGGCGCGCGGCGACCATCGCGGCTTTCGACCCGCCGGCTGGATCGAGGCCGGGCGCTCGCGGCTGGATGGCATGCGCCCGATCGCACAACGGGCCGAGCTGACGCCGATCCAGCTCGCCTGCCAGTGGAATCTGGCCCACGGGCCGGTCGCCTGCGTGGCGCCGACGCTCATCCAGGAGGTGGGTGACGGCGCTCGCCCGATCGAGGACAAGCGCGCCGAGCTCGCCGCCCTGCCGACCGAGAACCGCCTGAGCGACGCCGACGTCGCCGAGATCCGGCGGCTCGGGGACAACACCGGCTGCATGTCGCTCAAGGGTGCCTCGCCGCAGCATGCGGGCGAGGAGCAGCCCGATCGCTGGGGTCTGGACGAGCGCCTCGAGATCGTCGCTCAGCGCTGGCGCATCGACCCCGAGCGTGACCTCGTCACCGCGGGGGCGGCGTGAGCGACGTGCCGGATCTGCCCGCCACGGGCGGCTGCCTGTGCGGCGCGGTGCGTTTTGAGGTCTCCGAGCCCTTCGTCTCCTCCAATTACTGCCATTGCACCCGCTGTCAGCGACGCACCGGGACGGCCTCGTCGGTCAACGTCCGCGCCAAGCCCGGAACGTTCCGGCTGACCGCGGGCGAGGACCGGATCCGGTCCTGGAAGCCCGAAGTGGGCGCCGAGAAGTTCTTCTGTGGCGACTGCGGCTCGGCGCTGTTCAGCCGCAGTGGACCCGACAGCGAGAACTACGGGGTGCGGCGCGGGGCCCTCGACGCTGACCCCGGGATCCGCCCGCAGTGGCGCCAGTACACGGCCTACGCCGCGGCATGGGAGCCGATCCCCGACGACGGTCTCCCCCGGTTTCCGGAGAGGCGGCCCGCGTAGCGGGAGACCGCGGCCCGCCGGCCGGCGGCCGGCGGCACCGGGCGCGACTAGAATCGAGCGGGTGGCGTTGCCCTCAGGTAAACCAGCTGACATCAGGTCAGCCGAGGACGACGCCCGGTCGCAGACGCTGAGCATCGACGAGTTCCGTGCGTCCGCGCAGGCGATCGATGATCAGGTCCGCGCCGTCATGGTCGGCCAGAGCGAAGCCGTTCGGGGCACGCTCATCTGCCTCATCGGCGACGGACACGCCCTGCTCGAAGGCGTTCCCGGGTTGGGGAAGACGACGCTGGCGAATGCCTTCGCCTCAGCGCTCGGCCTCCCGCACTCGCGCATCCAGTTCACCCCCGACCTCATGCCGGCCGACATCACCGGCACGACCGTGCTCGTCGACGACGAGACCGGGCGTCCGAGGCTGGACTTCCGGGAGGGGCCCGTGTTCGCGAGCCTCGTTGTGGCCGACGAGATCAATCGCGCATCGCCACGCACGCAGAGCGCGCTGCTCGAGGCGATGCAGGAGGGCACGGTGACGATCACGGGCGCCACCCATCGGCTGCCTCGGCCGTTCTGCGTGCTCGCCACCCAGAACCCCGTCGAGCTGCAGGGCACGTATCCGTTGCCCGAGGCGCAACTCGATCGCTTCCTGCTCAAGCTTCGGTTCGAGTACCCGACGGGCGATCAGCTGGAGAAGATCATGGCCGAGAACCCGCTGACCAGCGCGCACCGGTCAGTGCGGCGCGTCGCCGACGCGTCAATGCTGTTGCGGATGAACGCGCTGGCGCAGAGCGTGCCCGTCGCCTCCCACGTGTTGGGTTACGTCAGCCGGCTGCTGCTGGCGATGCAGCCGTCGTCGCCGGTGGCGGCCCCCCTGGTGGCCCAGTATGTCCGGCTCGGCCCCAGCCCTCGCGGCGGGCAGTCCCTCGTCCTGACCGGCCGCATCACCGCGCTGCTGGACGGGCGCCCCAACCTTGCCTTCGAGGATGTCCGGGCGATGGCCATGCCCGCTCTGCGCCACCGGCTGGTGCTCAGCTTCGACGCCGAGCGCCAGGGGATCACGCCCGAGGACGTCATCTCCGAGGTGCTGTCGATCGTGCCCGAGCGGGCGCCGTGACGCGGTCATCGAGCATCGCGGCCGCGTCGCGGGCGAGCGGGGCCGCCCCGGCGGGTCCGAGCCCGGCGACCTGATGGCCGACGCGGCTACGGAGCCGCTGCTGGACGCCGCCACCGTGCGGTCGCTGGAACGGCTGAGCCTCGTGTCCCTCGACGCGATCGTCACCGGCTTCGCCGGCCAGCGCGAGGGCGCGGCCGGGGCGCCCGGAATCGAGTTCTCCGATTACCGGCCGTACGCCCCCGGCGACGATCTGCGCTCGATCGACTGGAATGTCTACGCCCGCCTCCACGACCTGCTGATCAAGGTGTCCCCGGCCGAGGGGCACATCAGCGTGGACCTGCTCGTGGACGCGAGCCGCTCGATGGACTACGGGTCCCCCAACAAGCTGCGGTTCGCCCGCGCGCTGGCGGCGGCGCTGGGGACGGTGGCCCTGCTGCGGTCCGACGCGGTGCGCGCCTGGGTGCTCAGCGACGGCGAGGCGCGGTCCGGGGACGTCATGGACGCGCCGCGGATGCTCATCCCGCTGGCCGAGGAGATCGCCGTCCTCCCGGCGGGCCGCGGCACCGACCTGCCGGAGAGCGTCCGGGCGTTTCGCCGCGCCGGCCGGCCCTCTGACCTGGCGATCCTCATCACCGACGCGATCGTGCCCGCGGACAGCCTGCGCGAGGCCCTGCGCGAGCTCGACGCCAGCGCCCGCGCGGTGGCGCTGGTGCATGTCATCGATCCGACCGAGTCCGACCCGCGCGTGCGCGGGGCGCTCGAGCTCCGCGACCGGGAGACGGGGGAGCGACTGGAGCTGACGCTGACCGATTCGGTCTCGGCGGCGTATCGCCAGCAGTTCGAGGCGTTTCGCAGCGGCGTGGTGTCGGCCTGCGATGCCGCCCGCGCCCGCTACGTTCGTGCCCCCACCGACGTCTCCCCGCTCGACGTGTTGGCCGAGGCGGCGAGGTCGGCGCGCCTGATCGCGCTGTAGCGGCCACCGGGTCCGCCGCTGCCGTCGGGTTCGTCGCTGCCGTCGGGTCTCCCGCCGTCGGGCTCGGCGGACACGCGCTCCAGGGTTCGCCCCAGCGCCCCGGCCAGGAACAGCACCAGGCCGGCGATCGCCGGGATCCACCACACCGAGCGCCACCCGCCGCCGGTGAGAACGGCGGGGTCGCCGGGCGCCAGCGCGTGACCGCCGGTGAGGACGGCGAGCGGCCCCATCGGCGTGTCGTCGGCCGGCCGGGGCAGGTATTCCATCGAGTACGGAACGGCGATCAGCCCGGTGGAGGTCGCTCCGGAGGTTGGTCCAGCATCGATGCTGAAGTGATAGATGCCCGACGCGAAACCCGGCAGCGGGGCCTGGTAGAGCGCCGGCGCGATGGCGCGCAGCGCGACGACGTCGCTGCGCCCGGTCGTCGAGGTCAGCGTCGCGGTGATCTGTCCCGGGTGGGCCGCCGCCGCGGCGGGGCTCTGCGCCAGGTCCAGCTGGAGGGTCGGCGGTGCCCCGTCGAGGACCGTCGGGATCAGGCGGCCTGAGCTGACGCCGCGCTGCGCCCAGCGCACGGCGTCGTTGACGAGCGTGGTCCGATCTGCCCATGCGGCGGCCCACGGTGCCCCCAGCCCCGGGGTGAAGGCCACCACTCGTCCCGCGCCGTACTGCCACTCGGCCATCGCCGGGTTCGGCTCCGCGCCCGACCCGGCGGCGAGCAGGTCGGCCTGCGCGCCGCTCTTGAGGTTGGTGACGACGTTGCCGGTGAGAGGGGGCAGCGTGCGGCCGGCGAGTGAGCGCACCACCGGACTGTCACTGCCCGGGGTGACGGTGAGGCGTCCCGAGACCTTGACCGGCTTGACATCGAAGCGGGTCTCCTTGCCGAAGATGAGCGGGAGCTGGTGGGCGTTGTTGGTGAAGTAGTAGTGACCGCCGGTGTCCCTGGCGATGTTGTAGAGCAGGCTCTTGTCAGCATCGCTGCCCAGCGCCACGGTGGCCACCTGGATGTGGTCACGGCTGAGGGCGGCCAGGAGCGGCGTGTAGTTCTCGGGCTGGCTGATCCCGTCGGTCATCAGGATCAGGTGCTTGTCGGGCGCGCTGCTCTTCTCCAGCTGGACCAGGCCTGCCTGCAGACCGGCATAGATGTCGGTGCCCCCATCGGCCTGCAGGCGCGACACCGCGGAGATCGCCCTCTTCGCCTGAGCCCCGGTCGATAGCGGCTGCATCGGGACGAGCGTGTGCGGCGCGATGTCGAAATCGACGATGCCCAGACTGTCGTGATGGGCCGCCACGAACTTGGCGGTCTGAGTCCCGGCGACGTGGACCATCTGGATCTTGGGCACGCCACCGGCGAGATCGATCATGCTGCCCGAGTGGTCGAGCACGAGCTCGATCGCGACGTTCTTGCGCTGCAGGTTGCCGGGCACCAGGCTCGACACCGGCAGCAGCGTGTCGAGCGGGGTGTGGGCGTAGTGTCCGAGCGAGAAGCTGTGCGGGCCGCCGAGAGCGAACACCCCCAGCCCGCCATCGCGGACCGCGGCGGCGAGCGCCGACATCTGGGCGGCGCTCATCGTCGTTGCCGGCACGTCGTCGAGCACGACCGCGTCGGTGGCGGCCAACGCCGATGGGTTCGCCGGAAGTGACTGAGGCGCGATGGTGGTGACGGTGAAGCCGAGGCCGGTGAGCGTCGCGCTGATGGGCGACGGGCTCGGCGAGACGACGAGGACGCGCGGCGGCGCGACGACGTCCACGGTCGCCCCCCGTTCGTTGTTCTCGGCGAGATCGTCGGAGAACAGGACGATGCGGATCTGGTAGGAGTGCCAGCCTGGCTTGGACGCGGTGTAGGAGAGCAGCAGCGGGTTGTCACCGGGGTGGAGACTGACCGTCTGCTGGCCGAGGGCGACGCCGTCCCGCACCAGGTACAGCGTGACCGGCTCGGTGACACTGCTGCGCAGGGTGACGCGGACCGGGACCGCGTCCCCGGCGTGCACCGCCGCGGGCGCCTGCACCTGGGTGACCGCCGCGTAGCGGAACTTCGGGTCAGACACGACGACCGGGTCGATCGTGACGTGCTTGATCCGCGCCGCGGCGATCTGGCGCAGCATCGTCTGGCTGGTGATCCAGCCATCGGACAGGACGACGATCCGGCCACCGCTGGGCACACGGGCCAGCGCGACCGCGAGCGCGGACCCGAGATCCGATCCCACCGCCTGCGGTCCGCCCCCGTTGAGGGCCGCTGCGCTCGGTCGGACCGGCGCCGCCGCCCCGGCGAAGCGGATGACGCGGCACGGCTGCGGACAGGCACCGTGGGCGACCTCCGCGGCCCAGCGGTTCTCGGTGGTCTCCATGTTGGCATCGATGCTGGCGGAGCGATCGATGACGAGCACGGTCACCGGCCGCGATGAGCTGCGCGCCCGTGGCTGGGCCAGGGCGAGCGCGACGAGCACGACCGAGCCCACATACAGCGCCGCCCACAGCGGCGCGCGCGGGCTGCTCGGCCGCCCGAGCGTGAGGCGCATCCCCAGGCCGAGAGCCAGCACCGGCACGATGACGAGCAACAGGAGCGGATGGGCGAACTGCACGGTCATGCCGGAGCCAATCGTGGAGCGCGCCGGCGCCAGTAGAACCATTCGGCCACCAGGACGAGCAGCGCCGCCGCCAGCAGCCCGGTGATCGCTCCGCTGCCGCCATGACCGGCGGGGGTGGACACGCCGGCGGGTGGCGCCAGGTCGATCGCGGGACCGGCGGCGGGGCGGACCGGCTCGGCGACGCTGACCGCGACGGCCGCGCTGCGGCTGACTCCCGGCCCGGTCTCGGCCACCTCATACAGCCCCGGTTGGGCGATGGTCACCGCCGCGGGAGCACCGTCGAGCGTGCGGGACAGGATCGTGCGGGCGCCGGCGCGCACCGTCAGCCGGCGGGCGCCCGGCGTCTCGTCGATGCGGATCTGCTGTCCGGCGGCGGCCGCCGTCGGCGTCCAGCCGGCGCTCCAGCGCACGAGGTTCGCGGCCAGGATCGGGAACGAGGCGAGCTGGGGCAGGTCTGACTCCGCGGGATCGAAGGAGATGACCGCCACCCGCTGGCGGCCGTCATCGCCGGCGGCCAGCAGCGGCCCGTCGGGGCTCCAGGCGGCGGCGCTCATGTACGGCGGGAGGGTCAGCGCCCGGCTGCCGCCGCTGTCGATCGACAGGGACGTCAGATCGACACCGGTGAGCAGCCCGCTGGCCGGATCCAGGCCGCTGGCCACGCTGTCGCGCAACGTGCCCGCGACCCTCCCGCCCGGCAGGCGGGGCGGGTTGATCAGGAGCACGCCCGGGGATCCCGGGAGGCCGTGGGCCGGGAGCCACCCGTCGAGCACGGTCAGCCCGCTGGTGACCGCGTCGGCGGCGCGGTATTGCGCCGGGGTGCGCAGACGCAGCGTCACGCCCGGGACCGCGGCGAACGCCCGCGCGACCTCGACGGCGTCGCTGGGTGCGCCGACGAGCGTCACCGTCTCGGACGGGGGCGTGTTCGCGGGTCCCGGGACCGTCACCCACCCCTGGTTGTCCGCGGCCAGCTCGTCGCTGCCATCAAGCCGGAGGCGCACCTGCTCGCCCGGCGCCGCGGTGAGCACGATGTCACCGGTGCCGCCGGCGCCGACCCGGACCGCTCCGGAGAGCGCGGCGCCCCCGGCGTATGCGGTGTAGCGATCGGTGACGGCGGTCGGTCCGGTGTTGGCGACCGGCGCGATCACCTCACAGCCGGTCCGGGTACCGATCCCGCAGCGCGCGGTCGGGGAGAAGATCCCCTGGTCGGCGAGCGCCGAGCCGACGACGACGCTGCTCAGCTCCCCGCGCCGCGCCTGCGCCGGCGGCAGCCGGGTCTCGGGCGCCCGGGCCACGACGATCGTGTCCCGGGGGCCGGTGAGCAGCGAGGCGCCCAGCGTCAGCGCCGGACCCAGGTCCGACGGCGCAGCGGTGGGGGTGACGTGGCTCAGCGCCCCGTCGATGCCCGCCGCGGGCCCCGAGTAGGCGAGCTGGGGCGCATCGCCGGCGAGCACCAGCCGCACCGGCGTGTCCCGGGGCAGGGCGGCGGCGAGCTGGTCGAGCCGCGCCCGGGCCGCGGACAGGCGCCCCGCGCCGCTCATCCACAGCGAGTCGTCGAGCACGAAGATGCGGGTGGGTCGCGGCGGGGCCGGGGAGCCGGTCGGCCGGGCCAGCGCGAACACGAGGAGGATGAGGGCGAGCGCCTGGAGTGCGAGCAGCAGCGGGAGCCGGGGCAGCCGCAGCCGACGGGATCGCCCGGCGTGGCGCTGCTCGAGGTTCTGCCACAGGAGCAGGCTGGGAACGTCGAGCAGCGGACGGCTCTCCCGCCGCAGGTGCGCGAAGACGAGGGGCGCCACCAGGAGCAGGCCGGCCAGTGCCCACCCGCTGAGCAGCGTCATCGGCTCACTCCGGGCTCACCACGTGTTCAGCAGTTGCGCGGCGAACGGACCGAAATAATTGAGCAGCAGGCTCTCATCCCCGCCGCCGAGTGAGTTGGGCGTCGGGGCGATGAACGGGAAGGATCCGCTGCCGGTCGTCCCGCCGCCGGTGGCAGCCCCCGAGCGCGCCCGCCCGGACCCTCCCGAGACCGCGGGGCCGGTACCCTGACGCCCGCCGGTCTGCTTCGTGCTCGGGGTGTAGCCGGACTGGATGGGCAGCCCGCCGCTGCTCGTCGCCGTCTTCGGCGCGCTGGCGCGAGCCGCGCCGGTCGTGGTCCCGCGGGAATGCCCGGCGGTGTCGCCCCCCGGCGGAGAATGCTGACCCTTGAACGCGCCGGGCGAGCCGGAGGACCTGGCGCTCGCGCCCGACCCGCCCGGTGCGTTGCCCGAGTTGACCTTGCCCGCCTTCGCGCCCGTGGCCGCGCGGCCCGCGCCCGGGTGCGCTCCGGGTGCCGGCGAGCTCCCGGCGCCCCCCTTGGCCGAACCGCCCCGGTTGGTCGCCTGGCCGCCGGCGCTGGATTTGGAGCCGGCCGTCGCCGAGGATCCCGATTGACCCGCGCCGGCGCCGGTTTTGGGGGCCACTTCGCCGTTGCCGCCCTGGCTGATCCGGTTGGAGGGGGCATTGTTGCTGGGCTTTCCGCCACTCGGGCCCCGAGCCAGCTCCCGACCGGCGCCTGATGGCGCCTCGCCATTGCCGAAGCTGAGCGGTGGGGGCCGGTGGGAGCCGCCGGCGGTCGACGAGCCGTGGGTGGACGGCGGGCGGCCGGTGTGCGCGGGCGTCGGCGCGTGGGCCGAGCCGGCAGCGGAGCGGCGGGGATGATGTTGCCCCGTCGCGGCGGACAGCCGCCCGGGCGCCGACGCCGTCGACGGCAGGGCGACGAGGCCGATCACCACGGCGGCCACCCCCAGCAGGCCGAGCCACTCGGCCCGCGCCGGCCTGAACACGGCCCGGGCGCCGCCGAGGCTGGCCGCCACCGCATCGCCCGCCTGAGAGACGACCAGAGCCGGCAGGCCGGCGAGCGGACGTGACCGGGCACCGACCTCGACCGCGGTGCTCACGCGTTCGGCCAGCGACAGGTCGTGGTCGAGCAGCCGCGCCACCTCCGGGGTCGCCACGCGCCGCCGCAGGCCGGCGCCGATGCCGGCCGCGGCGATCACCGCGGGCACCGCCAGCCAGATGACGCGCGTTGTCCGCCCCGTCCCGACCGCCACGAGGATCAGCTCGACCACGACGGCCACGGCACCGGCCACGAGCAGCTGACGGCGCGCGAGCGCCACCAACCGCAGGCGCGACAGGCTGACCCGCCATCGCTCCAGGCCCTCGCCCAGGGAGCCCGGCGATGACGGGGCCGTGCCGGGGCGGAGGGTCGCGCCGGTGGGGGCGACCCGTACGACGTCGGGGGCATCGGCTCGAAGCCAACGTGTCGCATCGGACGATTTTGCGGGGCGCGAGGCCCGTGACCACCGCATCAGTTGATACTGTAGGCACTCAGAGTTTACGCATGCGAAACATGCGTCGGCCCGGAAGAGGGCGGTGGCAGGTGCGTTCAAGGTGTCGAGGCGGGGCTCTTCTTCTCCTCGCGCTGGCCGCGGTGACCGTGATCGTCTCGGGCTGCGGGGGGAGCAGCTCGCACTCGGTGCTGAGCTACGCGGCGCCGAGCTACTCCGATTGGCCGTACTTCGGGCGCGACCACGATGCCACGAGGTACGCGCCCGAGACCCAGATCAACGCCGCCAACGTCCACAAGCTCGGAGTCGCCTGGTCGAGCAACCTCGGCGCCGGCCAGTATCTGGTCGAGGACTATCCGGTCGAGGTGGGGGGACGGCTGTATCTGACGACCTCCAGCGATGAGGTCCAGGCTTACGACGCGACGACGGGGCGGCTCGAGTGGCAGTACGCCCCGCAGGTGGACTTCTCGCAGTCGACGGGAATCGGCGGCTACGGTGTGACGACCAACCGCGGCGTCGCGATCTCCGACGGCAAGGTGTTCGAGCTGACCTTTGACGACCACCTCGATGCGGTCAGCCAGGCCACCGGAGAGCAGCTGTGGACCGCGACGGTCGCCGCCGATTCGACCGGCGCCTACGAGTCGATGGCGCCGACCGTCTACGACGGCCTCGTCTTCGTCGGCGTGTCGGGCTCCCAGGACGGCATCCGCGGATTCCTCGCCGCCTACAACGAGCAGACGGGTAAGCAGGTCTGGCGGTTCTACACCGTGCCGGCCGCCGGCACCGGCTGGGCGCCCAAGAACGGCGGCGGCGGGGGCATCTACATGCCGCCGACGGTGGACACGCAGACCGGGATCGTCTACGCGAGCTCGAGCACTCCGGCGCCGACGATCTTCGGCGAGGGCCGCAAGGGGGCGGACCTGTACACGGACTCGATTCTGGCCTTCAAGGCGAGCACCGGCAAGTTGCTGTGGTACTACCAGGAGGTTCCCCACGACCTCTGGGACTACGGGGCCGCCTCCCCGCCGATGATCTTCGACACGAAGGTGAACGGCAAGCCGGTCCGCGCCGTCGCCGAGGCCGGCAAGAGCGGCTACGTCTACATCGTCAACGCCGCGACGGGCAAGCCGCTGTTCAGCCCGGTGGCCTACGTCAAGGAGGGGCATCCGCCGCCCACGACCAAGGGCACCTTCGTCTGTCCGGGCTCGGTGGGTGGATCGCCGTACAGTCCGCTGGCGTTCGACCCGAAGTCGGGCGCCGCGTATGTGGCCGGGGTCAACCTCTGTCAGATCCTCAAGGTGACGCCGATCCCGGGAACCGAGGAGAAGGAATACGGCGGCGTCCGCATCACGCCCAAGACCGAGATCCCGACCGGGACCTTTGACGCCGTCAATCTGACGACGGGCAAGATGCTGTGGACCCGGGCCATGTCGACGCCGATGATCGGCGGAGGGACGGCGACTGCCAGCAACCTCGTGTTCACCGGCGACCAGCACGGCAACCTGTACGCCATGAACGCCAGCACGGGGAAGACGATCTGGAGCGCGAACCTGGGTCTCGCCTTCGGGTCGGCGCCGATCATCTACACGATCAACGGCGCCGAGTACGTCGCCGCGGCGATCGGCGGCTCGGCGACGACCGCCTCCAGCAGGCTCGGGCCGACCGGAGCCAAGATCGTTGTGCTCAAGCTGGGCGGGAATCCGATCTCCGCCGCCGGCTGAGCGGCCGGGGCCGTTCGCGGACCGTCGCCGAGCGACCAGCAGCGGCGGCGGACCTGTTTGCCGGTATGGGGTCCGGACCCGGAGTCGGTCGGGACCGTGACACCGGTGGCTACGCTGTTTCCTACGGGACAACTCTCTTGATGAAGCGAGGACACATGTTGCGAAGGCTTTCACTCCTGGCGGTGCCTGTCGTGGCGCTGACGATCGCCGCCTGCGGATCGAGCGGCTCCAGCAGCTCGACGAGCTCGAGCGCCCCGGCGGCGGCGACGAGCTCGAGCGCTGCGGCGACGAGCTCGAATGCCCCGGCCGCCACCACCAGCTCGAGCACCGCGGCGACGAGCACCTCATCGGCGGCCGCCGCACCGGCCGGCGCGGCGACGACGCTCAAGCTGACCGCCCCCAAGAGCGGGATGCTGATGTTCGACACCAAGACGCTGACAGCCAAGGCCGGCAAGGTGACGATCGAGTTCACCAACCAGTCGCCGCTCCCCCACAACGTCACCGTTCAGGCGGGCACGAGCGGCGCCACGATCGCGGCGACTCCGACCTTCACCGGCGGGACCAAGTCGATCACGATGACGCTCAAGGCCGGCACGTACACCTACTACTGCTCGGTGCCCGGACATCGCCAGGCGGGGATGCTCGGCACGCTGACGGTGTCGTAGACGCCGCTGTCGCGCCGCCGCCGCTCGCCGGTCCGTCCCGAGGACCGGCGAATGGCGGCATGAGCAGGATGAATGGGCCGTTAATAGTTCCCCACGATGCAACCCTTCGGGTTATGATTGGAGGCGCATATGAGAGCGAGAGTGACTGCCGTCCACCTCTCCCGTCCGCGCCGGAACCGGACGAGCCTCGCGGCTGCGGTTGCCACGGCGCTCGCGCTGGCCGCGTGTGGCGGGTCGAGCACGCTCTCGCACGCGCAGCTCGTGTCCAAGGCCTCCGGCGACTGCCACCGCGCCGACCAGGCCGCGTCACGATTGGCGGCGCCGGCCGGGACCTACACCTCGCTCAACCAATATGCCCACGGCCTCTCGCCGATCGTCACCGGCCTCATCGGCGATCTGACCTCCCTGAAGCCGGCCGCTGGAGACCGGACCCCGCTCCAGAGCTACGTCGGCGCGCTGCGCAGCGGCAACCAGGGGCTCGAGCTCCTCGCATCGGCGTCGTCCCCGGCGCAGGTAACGCAAGCCCGCACGATCCTTGCGTCCCAATCCCTCAGCAGCCGGGCCAGCGCCCTCGGGGCTGTCGCCTGCGGCGCCGCTCCATAAGGCCGTGGGCAGACAGCGCGCCGCCACCGCTTCGTCTGCCGACGTCCCCGCCAGGGCGGAGGATCCTGTTGCCTTCCAGGAAACAAGCTCCGAGGAAGTCGGTCCCGCTGGCCAGTCGGTGGACCACATGGGGACACGCCTGCGGGCTCAGCGTAAGGCCCGCGGACTGACCATCGACCAGCTGGCCGCGGCCGCCGGGCTGACCAAGGGGTTCGTCTCTCGGCTCGAGCGCGACCAGAGCTCGGTGTCGATCGCCGCCCTGCTGCGGATCTGCGATGTCCTGCACACGTCGATCGGGAGCCTGTTCGAGGCTCCCTCCACGGCGCTCGTGCGCGCCTCCGAGGCCCCGGTGGTCGAGTTCGGCGGGGGCATGCGGCGGCTGGTCTACACCCCCGCCGATGTCAGCGACTTCCAGGTGATCAGGCTCCAGCTCGATCCGGGCATCAGCGCCGGGCACGAACCGTACGCGCTCCACGCCGGAACCCAGTTCATCCAGGTGCTCGTCGGGGATCTGGAGTTCCAGCTCGAGGCCGAGTGCTTCCGGCTGGGGGCAGGGGACTCCCTGACCTTCAAGGGCAACCGGCTGCACACGTATCGCAACGCCTCCCGGCGCGCGCGCTGCGAGGCGCTGATGGTGTTGACGCCGGCGCCCTAGTTCGAACCCCCAAGTCGAACTGGCCAGCGGCGCGGACGCTCCGCGGCAGCGCTGCCGCCGCGCCCCGTGTCAGGGCGCCGGGTTGGTCGAGAAGCGGCTGAAGCCGACGGTGAAGGTTCCGAGGCCGGTGGCTGAGATCGTCCCGGTCAACGCTCCCGGCTGGGCACTCGTGCCGCTGAAGGTGCCGATCTGCGGCCCCAGGAATGAGCCGCCATGGACCTCCGCCGTGCGCGTGAGCCCGGCCGAGCTCAACATCGTCAGATAGACGACGGCGCTGCCCGACGGCGTCTGCAGGCTGACGATCCCGCTCGGCTCGGGCGGCAGCGTCTTCTTGACGGTGCGCATGAACATCGTCAGCTGGCCGCCGGTCGGAACGTGCGCCGTGGCGCTGAGGCGGGCGGCGGCACTGAGCGCGACGGTGAAGATCCCGGCCGGCTGGCTGGCCGAGGCCGCGGGTTTGCCGGGGACGACGTGGTAACGGCCGAGGAAGCGCCCGGTCGGCCCCCAGCCGGGGATGGGCTTGGGAGCGGCCACCGCGGGGTTGTTGCCGTTGGAGTTCAGGGCCTTGCCCGACACCACCCCGGGGTTTGGAGGTCCGGGAACGGGGAAGTTCGCCTGACCGGGAAGGGCGGTGGAGCCGCCGGCCTCCCGGTAGGCGATCGCGTATCGCCCCCCGCTCCCGGGCGGGATGATCGAGCCGAGGATGTTCCTGCTCGCCCCCTTGTGGGCGAAGAACAGGTGGCCGAGCACCGGCTCGCCGCCGGCGCCCACGATGTCAGCCTCGACCTGTCCGCCGCCGATGACGTGGAAGTTGTAGAGGGTGCCGGCGAACGACTGCAGCGTTCCCGCGGCGTTATAGCTGTAGATGGAGATGCCGCCGGCGGCGTAGCCGCTCTCGGCGACACCGATGTAGAGCTCACTGGAGCGGATGCCGGACTTGGTGGCCGCCGACGTCGTCACGTAGCGCCCCGAGTAGGACTTGAGCACCTTGAGCGAGATCTTGTACTTCGGGGGCGCGATGAGATAGCCCGGCCCGGTGGTCGCGGCGGCCACGCCGGCGCCGGTGACGGCGGCAACGACCGCGGCGGCTGCCGCGGCCCAGACTCGACGTTGCCCGGCGCGAAGTCTGAGGGCTGGAGTGTGGGGTGTGATGCGCATCTGCCGCCTGGTTTCGTTGTCGCAAGATTATCGCCGCTTGGCACCGTGGATCAACCAGAGTATCGTCACGGTAAACTTATGTTCGCTTGAGGAACCGGGAAGGGGAGGGCCGTTCGGCCCGCCCGAATATCGCCGCTACCTGTGCAGTTTCCATGGAGGAAAGACATATGAGACCCCCGCTCCGCCGGTTCCGGCTGGCCGTCGTCCCGGCCGCGCTCATCGTCGTGCTCGCGCTGGCCGCCTGTGGTGGCGGCAGCAAGAAGTCGACGTCCACGACGACGAGCTCGACGACCGCCAACAACGCCCAGGCCAACGTCGACTGGCCCAACTTCGGCAACACGATGGACAACACCCGCTACTCGCCGTTGACCCAGGTCTCGACGTCGAACGTCAGCAAGCTCGGGATCGCGTGGGCGCGGCCTCAGGGCAGCGACCTGTCGAGCTGGGAGGACTACCCGGTCGTCGTCGGCGGGACGATGTACATCACCACCGATGCCGACGAGGTCGAGGCGCTCAATGCCGCGACCGGCGCGGTCAAGTGGACGTACACGCCAAAGGTCAACTTCTACCTCGCGGTCGCCGGCGGCGGTGGCGGCGTCCCCGTCAACCGGGGGGTGGCCGTGTCGAACGGAAAGGTCTACCTCGAGACCTTCGACGACAAGCTGGTCGCGCTGCAGTCCTCCACCGGGGAGCGGCTCTGGCAGTCCCAGATCGCCGATCCGAATGAGGGCTATTCCGAGACGGCGGCACCCACGGTGTACAACGGGGTCGTGTACGTCGGCAGCGCCGAGTCCGACGCCGGACTGCGCGGATTCGTGGCCGCCTACGACGCCAGTACCGGAGTTCAGAAGTGGCGCTACTACACGGTGCCGGCGCCCGGCCACGGCTGGATGCCGGCCAAGGGCGAGCACGGCGGCGGCGATGTCTGGATGCCGCCGACCGTCGACCCGACCAACAACACCGTCTACTTCGGGACCGGCAACCCCAGCCCCGACCTGATCATCTCCCAGCGTGAGGGCTGCGACCCGTACGTCGACTCGACCGTCGCGCTCAACGCGACGAGCGGTCAGCTGAAGTGGGTCCACCAGGAGGTCTGCCCCGACGCCTGGGACTACGACACCCACCAGAACCCGATGGTCTTCAACCTGACCACCGGCGGCCAGACGACGCAGGTCGTCGGCAACGCGAACAAGTCCGGCTTCTACACGGTGATGAACGCCAACACCGGCAAGGTCGTCTCCAAATCGCCGTACCTGACCTCGTACACCAAGCCGCACCCGATCCCGACGCCCAAGGGCGTCACCGTCTGCCCGGGCTCGACCGGCGGCATCGAGTACTCCCCGGCGTCGTACAGTCCGCAGAACGGGGCGGTCTACCAGGACGCCCTCAACATCTGCATGAAGTACACGTCGACGTCGGTCTATCAGTCGGATGTCCACAAGACCGGGCAGATCGACTTCGGCGGCGCGTTCGTGCCGTTGACGACGCCCAAGCCGAGTGGCGACCTGGCGTCGATCGACGCCGCCAGCGGCAAGATCAACTGGGAGACCAAGCTCCCGTTCCCGTCGATCGGCGGGACGATGAGCACCGCCGGCGGATTGGTGTTCACCGGCGATGACGACGGCGATCTGTATGCCGCCGACGCCAAGACCGGGGCGCTCGACTGGACGGCCCACATCGGCCTTCCGTTCGGCGCCGCGCCGATGACCTACAGCGTTGACGGCACCCAGTACGTGGCGGTCATTGCCGGCGGCTCCGCCGTCGCTTCGATCACGAACACCCCGACGGGCGGTGAGCTGGTCGTGTTCAAGCTCAACGGGACGCCGGTGCATGCGTTCGCACCGGTCAGCGCGGTCAAGGGCGGTCTGAGCTCCAGTGAGCTGCCCAGCCTCGCCGGCTACAAGAAGATCTCCAAGTACGTCTACGCCAACACCAAGACCAAGACGGCGGTCGTCCAGGTGGTGGCCGCGGCGACGACGGCGAACAGCGGCTTCAACTTCGACGGTTACGCGAAGGGGCAGGCCAACTTCATCGTCCCGACGGGTTGGAACGTCGACCTGGAGTTCAGCAACAAGGCGGCGACACCGCACAACATGGTGATCACCAAGACCGACAAGGCGCCGGTGTTGCCCGCCGCGGTTGGCCAGACCGCGGCCGTGGCGGTCCCGGGACCCACGAAGTTGACCGAGGGCGTGCCGGCGAGCGCCGGGACCCTGCTGGCCGGTTTGGCCAGCGACGCCCCGGGCTCGTTCTACATCGTGTGCGGAGTGCCGGGCCACCTGCAGGCCGGCATGTACGACAAGTTCACGGTGTCCTCGTCGGCGAAGCTGCCGTCGCTCCAAGTGAGTAAGTGAGCCGGTCTCGCTGACGGGGATGCGCGTGGCAACGCTCTCCCCGTCACGCGAGGTCGCCAGCACGCGGGCGCCGGGCTTCGGCCCGGCGCTTCGCGTGTGGCGTTACTTCGCCTCCGACAGCCGCCGCGCGTTTCAGACCGCGCTCGGGCTCATCTGGCTACTCGACGGCGGTCTGCAGTTCCAGGCCTACATGTACACCCGGCAGTTCCCGGCGTCGCTGACCAACGCCGCCGCCGGACAGCCGGGTTGGCTGGCGGGCAGCATCACCTGGGGCGCGCACCTCCTCAGCGGCCACCTGGTGGTGCTCAACACCCTGTTCGCGCTCACCCAGGTGGCGCTCGGGCTCGGGCTGCTGTGCCGGCGGACGGTCAGGCCGGCGATCGTGGCCACCGTGGCGTGGTCGCTGATCGTCTGGTGGTTCGGCGAGGGCCTCGGGATGCTGCTCACCGGCAGCGCCAACATGCTGACCGGAGCGCCGGGAGCGGTCATCCTCTACGCACTGATCGCGCTCGCCGTCTGGCCCGCGGAGCGGCCGGGCGGCCTCCTCGGTGTGGCCGGCGCCCGGCTGAGCTGGGCGGTGGTCTGGTTGATCGGTGCCTGGCTGTGGCTGATGCCGGCCAACAGCAGCGCCAACGCCACCCACGAGGCGATCATGATGACCCCGGCGGGGATGACGACGCCGGCGCCGATGCACTGGCTCAGCCGCCTCGAGGGCACCGCCTCGGTGTCCGCCCAGGGCCACGGGCTGGTGATCGCCGTCGCCCTGGCGGTCATCTCCATCGTCATCGCGATCCCGGTGGCGCTCAACTGGCGTCCCACTCCGTTCCTCGTCCTCGGGATCGCCCTCGCCCTCGTGTACTGGATCGTCGGGCAGGGGTTCGGCGGGATGTTCTACACGCCGTCGGCCACTGATCCCAATTCCGGACCGCTGCTCGTCCTGTTCGCGCTTGTCCTCTACACGCTGACGCCGGTTCCGGCGGGGGCGTCGCTCGGTCGGCTCGCTCCGGGCCTCGCCGGCCGGTGGCGGCGGGCGAGCGGGCGGGCGGGACGGAGTCGGGTCAGTCCCCGCCCGGCGATGCTGTTCGCCACCGTGGCCACCGCCTGGGTGATCGCCGTGGCGATCGCCGCGCTCCTGGACGGGCCGACGAAACCGCCCGTTCAGCCCGTCGCCCCGGTGACGCCGTTCGAGGGGCAGATCATCAGCCCGCCGACCCTGGCGCCGCCGATCGCGCTGTCTGACGATCAGGGCCGGCCGGTCAGCCTCAGCCAGTACGCCGAGGAGGGCAAGGCGGTTCTGCTCATGTTTCTGACCACCCACTGCGGGGGCGGGTGCCCGGTGGTCGCGGAGCTGCGCCGTACGCTCGCCGCGATGCCGGCGGCCGAGCGCGTCCGGGTGGCGCTCGTGGCCGTGTCGGCTGATCCCCGCGGGGATACCCCGGCGAACGTGGCCGCGTTCCTGCGCCGCGAGCGCATGGTCGGTCGCCTCCAGTACCTGATCGGCTCCGCCGCTCAGCTGCGGCCGGTGTGGTCGGAGTGGAACCTGACGGATGCCGAGGCGGGGATCGCCGCGATCTACGGGATCTCGGCCGGCGGCGAGGCGGTGACCAGATACTCGTCGTTCTTCAGCACCGGAGAGCTCGTCCACGACGTCAAGCGCCTGGAGACGCTCTGACGCCGGCTCAGGCCTGCTCGGCCTGGATCCACTCGCAACCCGCCGACAGGTCCGCGACCCCCATCGCGGCGGCGACATTGAGCCACGCCCCGTAGCGGAAGAAGTCGTCGATCCGTTCCTGGTCGGCATCCGACAGGCTCTGCACGTGCGCCACCAGCCGCGCATAGCAGCGGCGGACGTGCTCGCGGATCACCTCGTCGTCGCACGCGGCATACGCCTGGTGCTGGAGCATGAGACGGTCGCGGTCGGTGGCGAGCATCTCGACGTAGGCGTTGCCCATCGCCTTGAGCACGTCGGCGTCGGGGAGCGCGATCGCGGGGTCGAACTCGGCCGCCCCCCGGGTGAACAGCTCGGCGACCTGCTCGAAGGACCGCTCGACGGCGGCCAGGAACAGATCGCGCTTGTTGCCGAACAGGCTGAACACGTACGGTTGCGCGACGCCGACGCGCCGCGCGATCCGATCCACCGGCGTGCCGTGCAGGCCGCCGTGGGCGAACTCGTGGATGGCCGCCTCGATCAGCGCGTCCCGGCGCTCGGCCGCCGGGACGCGCTGACGAGAGGTTTTCGGTTCGCCGGCTGGTGAGGTCGTGGCCATGGCTGATCCGGTTGCGATCCTACGCCACGCTCAGGCTGCCGGCCCGGCCGGTGGCGTGGTCCCCGGCGAGGACCTCACCCCACTCGGCGGCCTCGGCGGCGGCGTGCTCGCCGGCCGTCGCCCGGGTGCTGAACCCGAGCAGCAGCGGGATGACCGCTCCGACCCCGAGCACCGCGGCCCCGACCCACAGCGCCGGCACCAGCCCGTTGACGAACGCCTGGGGGGAGCCGTAGCCGCCGTGGGCGGTGAACACCGTGGCCAGGACCGACACGCCGAGGACACCGCCGAGCTCGCGGATCGCGTTGGTGGCCCCCGACGCCTGCCCGGCCTGATCGGTTCGCACCGAGGCGAGCACCGCGTTGGCCGACGGCGCGAACACGAGCGCCATGCCCGAGCCACCGAGCACGAACGGGCCGAGCATGCTCACGTAGCTCTCATGCACACCAACCACGGTGGCCAGCCATCCGAGCGCGATCGCCTGGAGCGCCAGGCCGGCGGCCATGAACAGCCGGCTCCCGTAGCGCTCGGAGAAGAATCCGGCCAACGGCGCCACCACCATCGTCGCCCCGGTCCAGACCAGCAGCTTGACGCCGGCCTGCAGCGGGGAGTTGCCGAGCACGTTCTGCAGGAACTGACTGAGGAAGAAGATCGAGCCGAACATCCCGAAGTACATCGCCAGCGAGATCACGTTGGTGACGGCGAACCCGCGCTTGGCGAAGAACTCGAGCGGGAGCATCGGGGCCGACGTCCGCCGCTCCTGCACGACGAAGCCGATCAGCAGGGCCACTCCGACGGCCATGGACACGAGCACCTCGGTGCTGGTCCAGCCCAGCGACTGGCTGCGGATCAGTCCGAACACGATCCCGAACAGTCCAGTCGACCCGAGGGCGAGACCGGGCAGGTCCAGCGGCTTCTCCGGCCCGTGGCTCTCGGACAGCCGCCGCGAGGCCAACGGCACCAGCACCGCGCCGATCGGGACGTTGAGCCAGAAGATCCAGTGCCACGAGGCGGCCTGGACCATGGCACCGCCGACGAGCGGCCCCAGGGCGACGGCGATGCCGCTCACGCCGGACCACACTCCGATCGCCATGCCTCGCTGATTGGGCGGGAACGCGTCGGCCAGCAACGTCAGCGTCAGCGGCGTGGCGATCGCGGCGCCGACGCCCTGGGTGGCGCGGGCGACGATCAGCAGGCCGATGGACGGGGCCAGGGCGGCCGCCGCCGAGGACACGGTGAACAGCGAGATTCCGACCATGAACATCCGCTTTCGACCCCAGCGATCGCCGAGTGCCGCACCGGTCAGCAGCAGGACCGCGTAGGAGAGCGTGTACGCGTTGACCGTCCACTCCAGCGCCTGGATCGACGCGCCGAGGTCGCGGTGGATGCTCGGCAGGGCGACACTGACGACCAGGTTGTCGAGCACCACCATGAACAGCCCGATGGAAACGATGGCGAGGGTCCAACCCCTCCGGTGCGCTGCAGTCATGCCGACCTCCTAGTTCTTAGCGACCACTAACTAAGCGGGTAAGTTAGCAGTCACTAATAATTTGTCAAGGAGATCTTCTGCACGCTCGCGTCGGTCTCAGCCGGAGAGCCGGGCCTCGGGGAGCTTGGGCTCGAACAGCTCGACCGGGTTGCCGGACGGGTCCTCGATCAGGACCTGACGGCCGCCGACTCCCTCGACGATCTCGTTGCGGAACCTTGTGCCGCCACTCCGCAGTCGCTCGACGGTGCCGTCGAGGTCGTCGACCTGCAGCTGGAAGCGGTTCCAGCCGCCGGGGGCCGGGCTGGTGCCGTCGGGCATCGCGGCGCCGCCGCCGGGGCCGCCCCCGGGCGCGCTTAGCACGAGTCGCAGGTCTCCGCGGGCCAGCATCGCAAACGTCGGGGCGGGGTGCATCACCTCCTCGAAGCCCAGCTGCCCGCAATAGAACGCGATCGCGGCGTCGACGTCGGTGACGATGTAACGCACGCTGACGGTGGCCATCAGCCCTCCCTCGAATCAGGTGGTGATCGCCACATCATCGCGCTTCCGGCGCCGCCGGGTAACGGCCGTCAGGCGCCGGTGATGCGTCTCGCGGCGGCGAGCGCGTCGGGCTCGCCACCCTCGGTGCGGATCAGCACGGCCGGGATGCCGAGCGCCTCGGCGCCGCCGATGTCGGCGACCGGGTTGTCCCCGACCATCCAGGCTCGCTCCGAGGACCCGCTCTCACGCAGGGCATGGCGGAACGCCTCGGGGTGAGGCTTGTCGAAGCCGATCGTCGCCGAGCTGAACACGTGCTCGACGAGATCACCGAGCCCCAGGACGGCCACGAGCCGGGGCAGTTCGGGCACGTGGTTGGACAGGATCACGTTGCGCCAGCCGGCGGCGGCGGTCGCCTCCAACGCCGGACGCGTGTCCTCGAAGACCGCCCAGGTCCGCGTGCCGTCGATGAACCGGGCGCGCATGGCCCGGGCCAGCTCGGGGTGGCGCGCGTCGTCCACCCCGGCGCCGGCGAGGGCGCGACCGAGCAGTGGGTCCAGCGAGGCCCACCACGTCTCGGGGTCGTTCAGCTCCGGATGGGCCTCGGCGGCGCGGTGCCACGGAAAGCCGCTCTTGAGGTCGGCCCGGAGCTGGTCGCGGGTTCCGCTGTGTCCGGGCGCGCACTCGTCGAGGACCTCGAGCAGGCAGGCGCTCCACAGCCCGGGGCGCTGGGCCAGCGTCCCGTCGAAGTCCCACATGACGACGCCGTTCACGCGATCCAGTATCGCGGGGGTGAGCGTGGTGTGTGGGTGGTGGGTGCGGGCACCTGGGGCATCCGCTAAACGCCCATTGCGACCCACGATCGGTACCGGTATGCCACCCGTCGTCCCCAGGTGCGAACATATGTTCGATATGTATGCGGAGCTGCATTGCCATTCGGCGTTCTCGTTCCTGGATGGGGCGTCGCTGCCCGATGAGCTGGTGCCGACGGCGCTGGAGCTGGGCTACGAGACGCTCGCCCTGACCGATCACAACTCCGTCTCGGGCTCGATGGAGTTCGCCGTGTCGGCCCGGGCGCTGGGGCTGCGCCCGATCCACGGCGCCGAGATCGACCTCGACGACGGCCGCCATCTGACCCTGCTCGTGGAGGACGCCGAGGGCTGGCGCAACCTCTGCCGGATCTTGACTCGCGCGCACGCGCGCACGCGCGATGGGCGCCCGGGAGCGCCGCCTGGCGATCCGTCGACGCCGCTGGAGGTCATCCTCGACCACGCCGAGGGTCTCGTCTGCCTCAGCGGTTGCGCGCTGCGGGGAGTCCACGACGAGCCAACGCTGCGCCGCCTGCTGGAGGCGTTCGGATCCGAGCGTCTGCGCGTCGAGCTGCAGCGGCCGTTCCTGCGCGATGACCGGGCGCGCAACCGGCGGCTGGCCGAGTTGGGCCGCCGGCTCGGCGTTCCCTACGTGGCCACCGGGAACGTGCACGCCCACGCGCGCTCGCGGGCGCCGCTCCAGGACACGCTGGTGGCGGTGCGGCTCCACACCACGCTCGATGCCTCCGAGCCGCAGCGGCGCGGGAACTTCAGTCATGTGCTCGCCTCGCCGGAGGCGATGACGGCCCGGTTTGCCGAGCATCCCGATGCGGTCGCCGAGACGGCTCGGCTGGCCGATCGGCTGCGGTTCGATCTCGGCTGCGACCTGGGCTATCGGTACCCGGGAGCCGAGGACAGCGGGGCGATGCGCCAGCTGACCGAGCTGTGCGATGACCGCCTGCACACGCGCTTTGCCGACGTGGCCGCCGACATCCGCGAGCGGGCGCAGTCGCGCCTGGGGGAGGAGATGCGGATCATCGAGGCGCTGGGGCTCCCCGGATTCTTCCTGCTCCATCACGACATGCTCGAGCTGGCGCGCGAGGTTGCGGTCGAGGTCCGGGGCCCCGAGAGCGCCCGGGCTCTGCTGCCTCCCGGGCGCGGACGGGGCTCGAGCGTCTCCTCGATCGTCTGCTTCCTCACCGGGCTCTCGCACGTGGATCCGATCGCCAACGAGCTGCTGATCGGCCGCTTCCTCAACGAGGAGCTGACCTCGCTGCCTGATATCGATCTCGACTTCCCCCGGGACATCCGCGAGAAGCTGATCCCGCGGGTGCACGAGCGCTACGGGCACGACCGGTCGGCGCTCGTCGCCGCCTTCCCCACCTACCGCGCCCGCGGCGCGATCCGGGAGCTCGGCAAGGCGCTGGGGCTGCCTCCGGGGGAGATCGAGCGGGTGGCCCGCGGCAGCGAGGGGTGGGATGCGCGCGAGGTGACCAAGGACATCGAGAGCACCGGACGCCAAGGGGTCACCGGTCGCTGGGCGTGGCTGGCCCGGCTGGCCGCCGAGGCCCATGGCCTGCCCCGTCACCTCTCCCAGCACTCCGGCGGGATGATCATCGCCACTCGGCCCCTGATCGACTGCTGCCCGATCGTGCCCGCGGCCATGGAAGGCCGCCAGATCGCCCAGTGGGACAAGGACTCGTGCGCCGATGCCGGCTTCTTGAAGATCGACGTGCTCGGGCTGGGGATGCTGTCGGCGGTCGAGCGGACGGTGGAGCTGATCGCGCGGACCCGGAACGAGCGCATTGATTTGTCTCGCATTCCCTACGACGATCCCGCCACCTACGAGTGCATCCAGAACGCCGACACGACCGGGGTGTTCCAGATCGAGAGCCGGGCGCAGATGGCCTCGCTGCGCCGGACCCGTCCCGAGAACCTGCGTGACATCACCATCCAGGTGGCGATCGTCCGCCCCGGGCCGATCCAGGGGGGCGCCGTCAATCCCTACATCGCGCGCCGTCAGCGTATGCGTGTCGATCCCGGCTTCGAGGTCCCCTACGACCATCCGTCGCTGAAGCCGGTGCTCGAGGAGACGCTCGGCACGATCATCTTCCAGGACCAGGTGCTCGAGGTGTCGATCGCCTTCGCCGGCTTCGGCGTGGGGGAGGCGGAGGGGCTGCGACGGGCGATGAGCCGCAAACGCTCGGATGCGGCGATCGAGGCCTATCATGAGCGCTTCGTCGCCGGGGCGCGGCGCAAGCACGGCGTCGAGGCCGAGACCGCCGAGCGGGTGTGGGAGATGGTCAAGGGCTTCTCGGGTTTCGGCTTTCCCAAGGCCCACGGCGCCGCCTTCGGGCTGCTCGCCTACCAGTCGACGTGGCTGCGCGTGCACTACTCGTCCGAGTTCCTGTGCTCGCTGCTCAATGAGCAACCGATGGGCTTCTACCCACCGGATGCGCTCGTTCACGAGGCGCAGCGGCGCGGGATCGAGGTGCTGGCGCCCGATGTGAACGAGAGCGGGGTCGAGTGCGAGGTGGATGAGCCCGGTCCGGCGCACGGTCACGCCGCGCCCGGGCGCGTACGAATCGGGCTGGGGTACGTCCGCGGCGTCCGCGGCCAGGACGTGGCCGAGCTCGTGGCGGCCCGGGAGGCGAACGGGCGTTTTCGGCGGCTCTCGGATCTCGCCTCGCGCGCCGGCTGCGGCGCGGCCGCGCTCGAGCTGCTGGCGTGGTCGGGGGCGTGCGATTCGCTCGTCGAAGTCCCGCCCGGCGGGGTGCGCCTGGCTCCGGGGTTCGCGCGGCGGGTGGCGCTGTGGCAGCTGGGGGTGGTGACGCCCGGTCGCAACGTTCCCGGGGGGACGCAGCTGGCCCTACCACTCGATCTCCCCGCGCCCCCGTCGCTGCGCCGCCTCTCCGAATGGGAGGCGATGCTCGCCGATTACGGCACGATCGGCCTGACCACCCGAGCCCATCCGCTCGCTCTGCTGCGCGAGCGGATGGGGGCCGATGTGGTGACCAGCCGGGATCTGGAGACGATCGATCACGGGCGGCGGGTGCGGATCGGCGGCCTGGTCGTCGCGCGCCAGCGGCCGGGCACGGCCAGCGGCATCGTCTTCATCCTGCTCGAGGACGAGTTCGGGACGATCAATCTGGTGGTGCCCCCGCAGGTCTACGAGCGCCACCGCCTGACCGTCAGGACCGAGCCCCTGATGCTGGCGGAGGGCAAGCTCGAGCGCTTGGCCGCCGCCGGCGGGGGGATCAACGTGCTCGTCGACCGCGTCAGCTCGATCGACGCTCCGGATCGCGTGGTCGCCGAGATCAAGGACTTCTCGATGCTCGACGAGCAGGTCCGGCGCGGGCTGGCGGAGCAGAAGGCGCAATCCGGGGCAGAGGCCGAGGACTTCCGCGCGGTGGCGCCACCGGTGATGAGCTTCGCTTCGGGGAGGCGGCGATGATGTCCCGATCTCCGGGCGCGGCGCCCCGGGCCGGGCCGGCGTGGCGATCGCGCGCACCCCCCGCCCGGCGGCCCATGCAGACGGCCCGCGCGATAAGGTCCCGCACTGCGTGCTCCCCGTCGCTGCATTCGTCGCCTTCTGGGTTGTGGTGGCTCTCGGCCTCTTCTACCTGGCCGTTCGGGGCGGGGCGGGGCGCCCGTCCCGCGATCCGGGCCGGCGGGGCAGCCGGATGATGATCACGCTGTTCCTCGTGACCGTCGCCGTGTTTGGCATCGGCCTGCCGCTGCTGCTGCTCACCGGCAATCACGCCAACGCCAGCGCTCAGGTGAGCGGACTCAAGCTGACGTCCAGCGAGAAGGCCGGACGCGAGCTGTTCGGCGAGCACTGCGGCGTCTGCCACACGCTGTCGGCGGCCAACGCCGTCGGCAAGGTCGGGCCCAACCTCGACCTGCTCAAGCCGAGCGAGTCGATCGTCCTCCACACGATCGCCAACGGCTGCCTGCCGAATCCGCCTCCGTCGGAGTCATCGGAGATCTGCCTCGGGCAGGGCGTCATGCCCTCCGGCGTGGTCCAGGACCGCGACGCGCGGAACGTTGCCCAGTTCGTCGCCAGGGTGACGGGCGGGGCGTTGGGCACCGGATCCTCGTCCGGGTCGGGAGGATCCAGCGCCGGTTCGTCTCAGAGCTCGAGCTCGAGCTCGTCGAGCTCCGCTTCCTCAACGACGACATCCGCGTCCTCCACGTCGGCCACCGCCCCGTCGGGTAAGGCTCAGACGATCGACATCGCCGCCAGCCCGGCCGGCCTGCTGAAGTTCACCATGTCGTCGCTGACGGCTAAGGCCGGGACGATCACGTTCGTGTTCGCCAACAAGTCGCCTCTGCCGCACAACCTCACGATCCAGCAGGGCACCAACGGAAAGATCCTCGGGGCGACGCCGACGTTCGTGGGCGGAACGCACTCACTCACCGTGACCCTGACTCCGGGCATGTACACGTATTTCTGCTCCGTGCCGGGGCACCGGCAGGCGGGCATGCTCGGGATGCTGATGGTCAAGTAGTGACCTGAGGCCCGGTGTCCGCGCGATGCGCCTGACGGTGGTGCTGCTCGGCGCGCTCTGTCTCACGGCCGGGTGTGCCTCGGGGTCGGCGTCGCCGCCGGCGCCTCGATCAGATGTCGTCGTCACCGTGCGCCCACGTCTGACCGGGCACGTATTGGAGCCCAACTTCCTTGGCCTGTCGCTGGAGGCGTTCTCGCTCTCGCGCGATCAGTTCGCGCACACCAACCTGGCGGGCTACCTCAAAACGCTCGACTCCGCCGGCCTGCTGCGGATCGGCGGGAACTCCGGAGACGAGACGTTCTGGACCTCACGCCACGAGCGGCCGCCACCGTGGTCGCAGGGGACGGTGACGCCGGCGTCGTTGACGGCGCTCGAGCATGCGATCTCGGGGACCCGGTGGCGGGTCATCCTCGCGGTCGATCTCAAGCACCCCGATCCGGCCCGGGCGGCCGACGAGGCGTGGCACGCGCGCCGCATCCTCGGCTCGGCCCTGGCGGCGATCGAGATCGGCAACGAGCCCGACGCCTACTACCCGGCCGAATCCGGCTACTTCCCCGAGTTCGAGCGCTACGTGCGGGCGATCCGGGCGGCCGTCCCCGGGGTCGCCCTCGCCGCCCCGGACTCCGAGCGCGACGATCTCCGCTGGGCGGCCGCGTTCGCGCGCCAGGAGGTGCCGCATCACGACATCGCGATGTTCACCGTCCATCATTACCCGCTGAGCGTCTGCAACGGCCAGCACCCGACGATCGCCGAGCTGCTGTCCGGACGATCGACGCGCCAGGCCGGGACGGTGGCCGACGCGGCGGTCGCAGCCGCGGCTCGCGACCGGGCGCTTCCCGTCATCGACGAGACGAACTCCATCGTCTGCTGGGGCGCCGCCGGCGTCAGCAACGTCTATGCCTCGGCGCTGTGGCTGCTGGACTACGCGCTCGTGCTGGCGCAACACGGCGTCGCCGCCGCCGACTTCCACGGCAAGATCTCCGGATGCAATCCGTACAGCCCCATGTGCCCGACGGGCGGTGGCTCGCGGTTGCGGGCGCGTCCCGAGTTCTACGGGTTGCTCGCCGTTCGCCAGATGGGGGCGGGACGGTTCCTGAGCGTCACCTCCTCGCGTCCGGCGTCGGTCCGGAGCTTCGCGGTGGAGAACGGGCCGGGGCGGCTGACGATCGCGCTCATCGATGCCGGCAGCGCCGTCACCGTGAAGGTTGAGCTGCCCAGCAGCCGGTACCGACGGGGCCGCGAGACCGCGCTGACGACAACCTCGACACGCGGATTGTCGGCGACGAGCGGCATCAGCCTCGGCGGCGAGCGCGTGCGCCCCGACGGATTCTTCTCGGACCCGATCTACCGTCCGCTGCTGGTCGCCACGGGTCGTGCATTCATCCGCATACCGGCTGACAGCGCCGTGATCGTCAGCGTCGACTGACGCAGACTCGCCAGTTTCCGAGGTCTCGCTCGGACGACCGTTCTCGTCCGCCGCGGGCGCTGGTAGCATCGCCGACCCGTACAGCTGAATTCCAAATCCGCAAACCTGCCGCCGGTAGTCGGACGGAAGCGGGGGACCCACGTTGTTGGGGCTAATCGCGTCCTGCGCGTAGCGCCGCTCTTTCGGTGCGAGCCCGTCAGCTAACCCCGCAAGCACAGAGAAAGAGGACGAAAGATGCCGCAATCAGGCACAGCTGTGTCCCGGGGAGATCACAGCGACCGCGATGCGCGCTCGTCAGCGCCCGTCGATGCCGGCCCGACCCCTCGGTCGGCGTCGCCTGAACCGTCCAGCCCTGAGGAGCGCGCCCGTCTGCGCGCCGAGGTGGCCGACCGCTATGCCTCCCAGATCTCGGGCGGCCCCGTCTCGGAGGCCTCCGACCGCTACGACACGGCCGCCCGACGGCGCGCCTCGGCGGCGCCACGGAGGCTCTCCGGACCGGCCACGGAGCGCGGCGCGTCAGCTGCGCCGCGGCGGCTCTCCCGAACGGCGGCGGATGGCGGCGTGTCGGGGGCGTCTCGTGGTGATGAGGCCCGGACGGGCGCCGACGAGCCGGGAGCGCCGAACTCCGCCGCGAGCGGTGGCGTCCCGGGTCGGCGCACGGTGACGATCCGGGGCCAGGGCGCCGAGCGCTATACGCCGGTGCGGTCAAGCCGCCGGCGCCCCGAGCGGCGCTACGAGCGGACCGGCTTCCAGCCGGACAAGACCGCCATGTGGGCGGTGCTGCTCGGCATGATGCTCATCCTCGCGGCGGCCGCCACTGCGCACGCCGCCACGCTGCAGGCGCTCCCGCACCTGCGCTAGCCGATTGACTTCACGGCGGCGGGCCGCGGGGCGGGGATCGCTCCGGGTCGTGCGCTCGGTGGGGATCACGCGACGTCCCCCTTGCGTGCGCCGGAGGCCCCCTGTCACGCCCGGCCCCGCTCGAGCGTCTTAACCCACGAGACGGCCGCTGTGGCCGTCCGGCCGTTGCCCGGATCGGTCAGCGGCTTACACAACCATTACCGCCGCGGTGATCCCGTGCTTATCGCCGTGCGTAAAAGATGATGAAGAGCGCAATCCAGGCTCTTGTCAGAGCCCAGGCACGCAGATAGACTTACGTGGTGTAAGCAGGTGTTGAAAGTAAAGGGCAAGGATCATGAGACCTTGCCGCCTCTTTTAGACCTTTCGGTGGTCAGCAATGAAGACATCAATGAGCAGATTTCAGATACACGACGACCTGACGGCCCCCGAGGGCTCCGTGGCGGTTCTGCGCGGCGCTCTGTCATCGGGTGGGCAGCTCCCGAACTTTCTCGGGGTGCTGGCCGGCTCACCTGCGGCGCTTCGCGCCTACGCGCGGTTCCGCTCGGAGTTGCGCCACGGCAAGCTGACCCTGCCGACGCTCGAGCGGATCGCGCTCGCCGTGGCCGAGCACTACCACTCCGAGCCCGGGATCGCGATTCACTCGCGTGCGGCGCGCGGAGCCGGGCTGGCGCTCGACGAGGTCGCGCTCGCTCGCCAGTTCGCGTCCAACGACGTGCGCGAGGCGGCGCTGCTGCGCTACCTCCAGGCGCTGCTGGACCAGGGCCGGCCGGCGATGCACCTCCACGAAGAGGCGCGCGAGGCGGGTTGGGATGACGAGCAGATCCTCGAGGCGGTCGCGGCGGTCGCCCTCGAGGGCTTCACCGCGATGGTCAACGTCGCCGGCGATGTGCCGGCGGACGGTTCGTCGGAGGCATCCCGAGCCCTTCAGGCTGCGTAGGAGAGCCGGCGGAAGCACTAAGCTCTGGGTCTCTGATGGCCGCGCACCAGCAGACCTCCACCGAGGATCAGGCCGGCGAGGATCAGACCCGCGGGAATTGCTGCCCCCTCTACCACGAAGCCGTCGAGCTCGTCGGACGTCGCTGGACCGGGGCGATTCTGAGCGTTCTGATGGATGGTCCGCTCCGTTTCTCGGAGATCGCTTCGGCGATCCCGGAGCTGTCTGACCGGCTCCTGTCGGAGCGGATGAAGGAACTCGAGGCCCGCGGGATGGTGGCGCGCACCGTCATCCCGGGCCCTCCGCTGCGGGTCCGGTACGAGCTCTCGACGATGGGCTCAGAGCTCGAGCCGGCGTTGACCGAGATCCAGCACTGGGCGCGGCGCTGGCTGGGGGATCGCGCCCCCGCCGGCTGAGCCGCCCGGCCCTCACCCTGAGCGTCCGGGCCTCTGCCAAGTAGTGTTCCGCCGCGATGCCTGATCCCCCGCTGACCGCCGGCGATGTCCTCGCCCTCGTCGAGGAGCGGCAGATCCGTTTCATTCGCCTGTGGTTCACCGACATCCTCGGCCAGCTGAAGTCGTTCTCGATCAACGTCACCGAGCTGGCCGACGCATTCGAGGGCGGCATGGGCTTCGACGGGAGCTCGATCACCGGCTTCAATGCGATCGAGGAGTCCGACATGATCGCCCAGCCGGATCCGAGCACGTTCTGCGTCCTGCCGTGGCGGCCCGGCGAGGCCGGCGTGGCGCGGATGTTCTGCGACATCATGACCCCGGAGCGCACCCCGTATGAGGGCGACCCTCGGCACGTCCTTCGCCGCGCGGTACAGCGGGCGGAGCGGATGGGCTTCGATCACTTCTACGTCGGGCCGGAGCTCGAGTACTTCTACTTCCGGGACTCCAAGTCCACCGAGGTGCTCGACGAAGGCGGCTACTTCGACCTGACCACGCTCGATGCGGGCTCGGATCTGCGGCGCGAGACGGTGCTGGCGCTCGAGCAGCTCGGGATTCACACCGAATACACCCACCACGAGGTCGGGCCCAGCCAGCACGAGATCGACATGCGTTACGCGGACGCGATGAAGATGGCCGACGACACGATGACCTACCGGATCACGGTCAAGGAATACGCGATGAAGTACGGCCTGCACGCCACCTTCATGCCCAAGCCGCTGTTCGGCAAGAACGGCTCTGGCATGCATACTCATCAATCACTGTTCCAGGGCGAGCGCAATGCGTTCTATGACGCCGACGATCCATATTTTCTGTCCGACGTCGGCAAGGCGTTCATCGCCGGGCAGCTTCGCCACGCTCGCGAAATCTGCTCGATCTTCGCTCAGTGGGTCAACTCCTACAAGCGCCTGGTCCCCGGGTACGAGGCCCCCGTTTACGTCGCCTGGTCGCGCCGGAACCGCTCCGCGCTGGTGCGAGTGCCGCTCTATCACCCGGGCCGCGAGCGGACCACTCGTATGGAGCTGCGCTGCCCTGACCCCGCCTGTAACCCGTACCTGACCTTCGCGGTGCTGCTCCAGGCCGGGCTGGAGGGCATCGAGCACGGCTACGAGTTGCCGGATCCGATGGAGAAGAACCTGTATCACCTGTCGCCGGATGAGCGCCGTCGCCTCGGAATCGATCAGCTCCCCGAGACGCTCGGCGAGGCGATCGAGCTCACCTCCCAGTCAGAGCTCGTCCTCCGCACGCTCGGTGAGCACATGTTCAACCGATACATCGAAATCAAGCGCCAGGAGTGGGACGACTATCGCGTCCAAGTCACTCCGTGGGAGCTCCAGCGCTACCTGCCAGTGCTCTAGCCAGCGCGTCCGGCGTCGTCACCGGCGCCTGGCAGCTGAAGTGCTCGCACACGTACGCCGCGGCCTGCCCGTCGACCGGGCTCCGGCCGTCCAGCAGTGGCACCCCGTCGCCGCCGCTGGCCGTCGACTGCCGGCCGCCTCCGGCCATCACGAGATGCGGCCGGTACGCACCGCGCACCACCCTCGCCAGCTCCCGGCCTCCATCACCGCTGTCAGCGACGATCGCCACCTCGCGCACCGGTGCCAGGTAGAAGTCGATCGCCTGCAATACGTGGCCGAAGCCGTGGGGATGGCGGCCGACGATCGGCGCCAGCACCCGCAGCACACCCAGCGCCCGCCGCTCGTACTCGAATTCGCCGGTCAGGCGGGCCAGCCGCAGCAGGCCGAACGCCGCCGCCGAGCCGCCGGCCGGGGTGGGGGAATCGTCGAGATCCCGGCGGCGGGCGAAACCCGTCTCCTGGTCGGCCGCGGTGGTGAAGAACCCGCCGTTCTCGTCGTCGGCGAAGCGGCTGATCATCGCGTCCGCCACCGCCCGTGCCTCGTGGTACCAGCGGGCCTCGAAGGTCGCCTCGTACAGGGTCAGCAGCGCCTCGAGCAGATAGGCGTGGTCCTCGAGGTAGCCATCGATGTGAGCCCGGCCGTCCTTCCAGCTGCGCAGCAGACGGGGCGGGTGAGCCCCATCGTCGCGCAGCTCTCCGAGCACGAACTCCGCGCACGCGACGGCTCCGGCGACATAGTCGGCGCGCTCCAGCGCCGCGCCGGTCTGAGCCAGGGCCGAGATCATCAGGGCGTTCCACGATGTGAGGCGCTTGTCGTCCATTCCCGGTCGCACGCGCTCAGCGCGCGCGCCATAGAGCTTGCAGCGGATCTCCGGCAGCCGCTCCGGGGTCGAACCGGCTGGTCCGCCGCGACCCTCGAGGACGTTGGCGCCGTCGAAGTTGCCGGACTCGGTGGCGCCGAAGAACGCGATCGCGTCGGCGGCCAGCGCGTCATCGTCCAGCGCCGCGCGCAGCTCGCCGAGGGTCCATACGTAGAACTTGCCCTCCACGCCCTCCGAGTCCGCGTCCAGCGCGGAACAGAACCCGCCCTCGGGCCCGTGCATCTCCCGCAGCGCCCAGTCCAGAGTCTCCTCGCAGACGCGGCGAAACAGCGGCTCGCCGGACACCTGCCAGCCGTGCAGGTATGCCCGAGCGAGCAGCGCGTTGTCGTAGAGCATCTTCTCGAAGTGCGGCACGGTCCAGGTCGCGTCGACCGCGTATCGCGAGAAGCCGCCGCCCACCTGGTCATAGATGCCGCCGATGGCCATCGCCCGCAGTGTGGCCAGCGACATCTCGCGCTCGCCACGAGCCAGCAGGAACTCGATCAGCGACGCCTGCGGGAACTTCGGGGCCCCGCCAAAGCCGCCGTTGACGGGGTCATAGAGCTGCCTGACGCCCGCGACGGCCTCATCGAGCACCGGCTGCGTGATCGGCTCCTCGGACGCCGGCAGGCGCGACGCGGCGCCGAGGGAGCCCAGGACCTGGGCGCCCTGCTCGCGCACCTCGTCGCGACGCTGATCCCAGGCCTCGGCCACCGCCGTGAGCACCGTCGGCCAGCTCGGCATCCCGTGGCGCGGCTCGGGCGGGTAGTAGGTCCCGACGTAGAACGGCGCCTGCTCCGGGGTGAGGAACGCGTTCAGCGGCCAGCCGCCCTGGCCGGTCATCGTCTGACACGCCTCCATGCACACCGCATCGACGTCGGGGCGCTCCTCGCGATCGACCTTGATGCAGACGAAGTGCTCGTTCATCAGCGTCGCCACTCGCGGATCCTCGAAGGACTCGTGCGCCATCACGTGGCACCAGTGACACGCGGAATACCCGACCGAGACGAGCAGCGGACGATCCAGGGCGCGGGCGCGCTCGAGCGCCTCATCCCCCCACGGGTACCAGTCGACCGGGTTGTCCTTGTGCTGGAGCAGGTACGGCGAGGTCTCGTCCGCGAGTCGGTTGGCCATCCCGGGGGAGGCTACCTCGGCGCGATTCGGGCAATACGCTTGTCGGACTGCTGCTAGAGAAGAGGAGACGATTTGGCTTCAAACCGAGAACCGGTCACGGCGCCCAATGCACCAGCGGCGATCGGGCCCTATGTCCACGCGGTCGCCTCCGGTGGGCTGCTGTTCTGCTCGGGCCAGATCCCGCTTGACCCTCGCACGGGCGACCTGGTGGGCGCCACCGCCGCCGACCAGGCGGGGCGCTGCCTGGAGAACCTGGCCGCCGTCTGCCAGGCGGCGGGCGCCACCCTGGGCGACGCGGTCCGGGTGACGATCTACATGACCGACATGACGGCCTTCTCGGCCGTCAACGAGGTCTACGGCTCGTTCTTCGAGTCCAGCCCGCCGGCTCGCGTGGCGATCGGAGTGGCGGCGCTGCCCCGCGGCGCTCAGGTCGAGATGGACGCGGTGGTGGCGCTTCCTGGCTGAGTCAGCGTCGACCGCTCGCGCCGGCGAACCGTCGGCCGACGACATTCGCCGCGCCGCCGCGGCCGGCGCCGGGGTGATCCGCGAGACGCCGGTGCTCAGTTCTCGCACGCTGACCGAGCGGACCGGGATGACGGTCGTTCTCAAGGCCGAGAACCTCCAGAGCACCGGCTCGTTCAAGATTCGCGGTGCGCTGGCCAAGATCGCCTCGCTCGGCGTCGCCTGCGGCCCCGGCGTCGTCGCCGCCAGCGCCGGCAATCACGGCCAGGCCGTCGCGTATGCGGCTCGCGAGGTTGGCGTTCCGTGTGACGTCTTCATGCCCGAGTCGGCGCCGATCGGCAAGACCGAGGCCACGACCGCGCTCGGAGCCCGGGTGCGCCTCGTTGGCGAGACCGTGGACGAGTCCCTCGCGGCGGCTCAGCAGTGGGCGCGCGAGGCAGGCCTTGCCTTCGTGCATCCGTTCGATGACCCGATGGTTATCGCGGGACAGGGTGGACTCGGGGCGGAGCTGGTGGCGCAGGTCCCGGATCTGGCCCGGGTGATCGTCCCCGTCGGCGGAGGCGGGCTCGTCAGCGGCGTCGCCATCGCCGTCAAATCGCAGCGACCGGACGTGGAGGTGATCGGTGTCCAGGTCGAGGCGTGCGCTCCATTCCCGGCGTCACTGGCGGCCGGCGAGCCGGTGGCGGTGCCGTCAGCGATGACGATCGCCGACGGCATCGCGGTCAAGCGCCCCGGGGTCCTCACGCTGGCCCTGATCCAGCGGTGGGTCGATGACCTGGTGGTCGTCGCCGAGGATGAAGTGGCCGAGGCGATGGTGTTCTTGCTGGAGCGCGCCAAGCTTGTCGTCGAGGGGGCGGGCGCAGTCGGCGTCGCTGCCCTGCTGGCCGGCGCCGTCCAGGCGCCGACGCGGGGCACGACGGCGGTGATCCTGTCGGGCGGGAACGTCGACCCGGGCCTGCTGGCACAGATCGCGCGTCGCCACGAGAGCCAGGCCGGCCGCCGATTCGTGCTGCTGGCGCGGCTCCCGGACCGACCCGGTTCGCTGGCATTGCTCCTTTCGCTCGTGGGTCAGCTCGGGGCGAACCTGCTCGATGTCGAGCACATCCGGGAGGGGTTTGACCTCCACGTGCGCGAGTCCGCCGTTCAGCTCGTGCTCGAGACCCGCGGGTCCGAGCACGCCGGTCGAGTGCAGCGGGCCGTACGCGAGGCCGGCTACACAGAGCCGCTCGCAGTGCGCTGATGCGGCGCTCGCGGCGTCGCTAGGCGATCGCGGCGCGGGCGGAGCGGTACTGGGCCGCCGCCTGCACGAGAGCGCCGATCACCTGGCTGTCCTGGTCGGCCTCCGGATGCCATTGCACGCCGAGCACGAACCGCTGGTCGGGCAGCTCGAGCGCCTCGGGGAGATCGTCAAGCGTCGAGCTGCCGGTGACGACGAGGCCATCGCCGATCACGTCGACGCCCTGGTGATGGTGTGACTTGGTCGTGTGCAGCAGATCGCCGGCCGCCAGCGCCGCCAGCGAGTCCGGCGCCAGGCGGACGTCGTGATCGGCCTCGTCGAAGTTGCCGGGCACGCGCCGGTGGTCCTCGTGGCCGAAGGTCTCGGGCAGATGCTGCAACAGGGTTCCGCCGAAGGCGACGTTGAGGACCTGCATGCCGCGGCAGATGCCCAGCACCGGCATGTCGATCTCCACCGCCCGGCGGATCAGCGCTATCTCAAACTCATCCCGGTCCGGGGTTGCGCCCCTGGTCTCCGGATGGGGCTCGGCGCCGTATGACGCCGGGTCGAGGTCGACGCCACCGGAGACGATCAGGCCATCGATGCGGTGCAGGAGGTCGTCGGGCTCGGACACCAGCTCGGGCTCGGGCGCCACCATCAGCGCCAGGCCGCCGGCGCGGCGAAGAGCATCGACGTACCCGGCCGGCAGCACCGCGGACCGCTGATTCCAGACGCCGTAGCTGGCGTCGGTCAACGGGATTGAGATGCCAATCGCGGGGCGGTATTCGGCCATTGGCAGGAGGCTAGCGAGGAGGCCGGCAGTCGCGCCCGGCGCAAGGGTCCGCCGCGGCGCCTACGACGCCCCGCGCAGCAGTGCTCGTTGCACCTTCCCGCTGGCGGTCTTGGGCAGGTCGTCGGCGAACTCGACGATCCGGGGGTACTTGTAGGGCGCCGTCTCGCGCTTGACGTGATCCTGGAGCTCGGTCACCAGCGCGTCGCTGGGTCCGAAGCCGTCGCGCAGCACGACGACGGCTCGCACCACCGCGCCGCGCTCGTCGTCGGGCGCCGCCACGACCGCCGCCTCGGCCACCGCGCCATGCGAGACGAGCGCCGACTCCACCTCGAACGGGCCGATCCGGTACCCGGCGGAGATGATCACATCGTCGGCGCGCCCCTCGAAGTAGAGGTACCCGTCGTCGTCGCGCTGGACGCGGTCCCCGGTGTGCCAGGGCTCGTCCTCGGGCGCGCGTTCGCCGTTGAGGTAGGCCACGAAGAAGGTGGGATCGGTCCTGGGGTCGGCCAGCACCAGCTCGCCGTCGACCACCTCGAGCCTCACCCCCGGCAACGGCTGGCCCATCGATCCTGGCCGGACGGCGCCGCCGGCCGGCATACCGGTCAACTGACCGGTCTCCGTCTGGCCGTATCCGTCTCGGATGTCGAGGCCCATGCCCTCCTGGAAGGCGCGCAGCACCTCGGGATTGAGCGCCTCGCCGGCGGCCACCAGGGCGTGCAGGGACGGGACGGGAGTCAGGTCGGCGCGCTTGGCGATCACGCGGTACTCGGTCGGCGCCATGCACAGCACATTGACCTGCTCGGCGGCCAGGGTCGCGAGACGCTGATGGGGATCGAAGCGGTGGTCGTGCAGGAGGGCGGCCGCGCCGTTGATCCACGGCGCGATGAACACGTTGCGGGCCGACTTGGACCAGCCGCTCGCCGCCGTGCACCACACCAGTTCGCCGCGACGAGCGCCGAGCCACCGCGACGCCTGAAGCTGCTGGCCCGGCAGATACCGCTGCCCGTGGACGATGCCCTTGGCCTCACCGGTGGTCCCGCTGGTGAACGTGATCAGGCACGGGTCGGTCGGCCGCAGATCTGCCGCCGGCGCCGGCTCGTGGTCAAACAGTGATGGATCTGGAATGAGAATGATTCGTAGTTCGCCGGGCGCGGCGGCGGCGAGCTCGTCGGCGTTGCGCTCGTCGGCGATGATCAGCTTGGGTTGCGCGGCGTCCACGCGCTGGCGCAGGTCCTTGGCGCGCAGCTGCTCGTTGCACGGAAGGACCACCGCCCCGATGCGAAAGCAGGCGACCATCGTCAGCACCCACTCGGGCCGGTTGCCGATCAGCGTCATCACGACATCGCCGCGACCCACTCCCTGTGCCATGAGCGAGCCGGCCAGGCGCGCCGAGGTGTCCGCCACCTCGCCGAACGTCCACTCCCGTCGCGTGCCGTCCCGCCGGACCTCGACGAGCGCACGGTCACCGCGGTCGGCGCGGTCAACGACATCGGCACTGAAGTTCACAGCCGGTGAGCTTGCCAGACAGATCCTCGCCGGACCATCCGACGGTCTGACGCGGTGCCTGCCGATGTCCTGACGCGGTGCCTGCGGGTGGTAGGGTGCGCCTGCGATGGGATGGATGACCGGGAACGGCCCGCTCGGCAAGCACCCCGCCGGGCATTTCAATTTCGAGCCGCCCCCGCCGGGCCGGACCATCTACGCCGAGCACACGCCCAAGCGGATCCGCGTCGAGGTCGGCGGCGAGGTCATCGCCGATAGCCGCCGCGCGTTCATCCTGCACGAGTCCGGCCTGCAGCCCGTCTACTACTTCCCGCCGCAGGACGTCCGCGCCGACGTCCTGGAGCCGACGGACCGGCACACGCGCTGTCCCAAGAAGGGCGAGGCCTCCTATTACACGATCCGGGCGGGCGGTGAGACCGTGGAGAACGGCGCCTGGCACTACCCCGAGCCGCTCGGGGACGCCCCGTTCATCAAGGGCCTGATCGCGTTCTACTTCGACCGCATGGGCCGGTGGCTGGAGGAGAGCGAGGAGATCGGCGTCCACCCCCGCGACCCCTACCACCGCGTCGATGTGGTGAGCACCGATCGCCACATCCGGGTCCGGCTCGACGGCGAACTGCTGGCCGACACGGAGCGGGCGCTGGCGCTCTTCGAGTCCAACCTGCCGCCCCGCTGGTACATACCGCGCGAGGACGTCAGTGCGTCCGTCGAGCCATCCGACACCGTGACCCGCTGTCCGTACAAGGGCACCGCCAGTTACTACTCGGTGAACGGCGTCGGCGGCGGCAAGGATCTCGTCTGGTACTACAAGCAGCCGCTCGCCGAGGTGGGGCGCATCGCCGGCCTGCTGTGCTTCTACAACGAGAAGGTGGACATCGAGCTCGACGGTGAGCTGCAGGAGCGCCCCGAGTCGCCCTTCAGCCACCGGGCGCCGTCGGATGCCGCGAAGGCCGCCGCGGCTCGCTGACCTCCACACCGGAGACCGCCGACGACCCTCGCAGCCAGCGCTTCGCCGGCAGTTCGCTGAACTGCTGTCACGTATTCTCAAGCCTCGAGCCCGACCTCAGGAGCGCCAGACACCCATGGCAACCATCAGTCCGACGACCGATCTGACCGACGAACAGAAGGCCATCTGCGAGATGGTCCGTCAGTTTGCGGACGAGCAGATCATCCCCAACGCCGAGCATTACGACCACGAGGACAGCTTCCCGGAACCGATCGTGGAGCAGATGAAGGAGCTGGGGTTGTTCGGCGTCACGATCCCCGAGGAGTACGGGGGCATGGGGCTGGACCTGACGACCTACGCGATGATCGTCGAGGAACTGTCGAGAGGCTGGATCTCCATCTCGGGGATCGTCAACACTCACTTCATCGGCTCCTACCTGCTCATGAAGTTCGGTTCCGAGGAGCAGAAGCAGAAGTATCTGCCGCGCATGGCGACCGGCGAGATCCGCGCTGCGTTCTCACTGTCAGAGCCCGAGCTCGGCTCCGACGTGCAGGCGATCAAGACCTCAGCCAAGAAGCTCCCCGACGACGGCGGCTATGAGATCAACGGTCAGAAGATGTGGGTCACCAACGGACTGCGCGCGACGCTGGTGTTCACGCTGGTCAAGACCGACCCGGCCGCCGAGCCCAGGCACAGGGGCATGACCTGCTTTGTCTGCGAGAAGGAGCCGGGCGCCGCCGAGAACACCGGTGACCACAAGGGACTGAACGTTCCCCCGCAGATCAAGAAGATGGGGTACAAGGGAGTCGAGTCCACCGAGCTGGTGTTCGACGGGTATCGCACGCCCGCTGACAGCATCCTCGGCGGCGAGGAGGCCGGCCTGAACAAGGGGTTTGCGCAGATGATGGATGCGCTGGAGCTCGGTCGTGTCAACGTCGCCGCTCGCGGCGTCGGCATCGCGCAGCGAGCCCTTGAGCTTGCCCTCAGGTACTCACAGGAGCGCAAGACGTTCGGCAAGCCGATCGCTGAGCACCAGGCGATCCAGTTCAAGCTCGCCGACATGGCCACCCAGGTCGACGCGGCCCGGCTGCTCACCCAGCGGGCGGCGCGGCTGAAGGACGCCGGCGAGCGCTCGGACATCGAGGCCGGCATGGCCAAGCTGTTCGCCTCGGAAGCCGGCCGCTTCTGCGTGGAGGAGAGCTTCCGCATCCACGGTGGCTACGGGTACTCCAAGGAGTACGAGATCGAGCGCCTGTACCGGGACGCGCCGCTGCTTCTGATCGGCGAGGGCACCAGCGAGATCCAGCGCATGGTGATCGGCCGCAAGCTCCTGCAGCGCCACAAGATCTGACGGTCGCGCTACGGTAGATGGACGGCAAGCTAGGCAGGGAGAAGAGACCATGCCCACACTCACCGCACCATCGATCGCATCGCGCCTGACGTTCGCCAAACGGCGCATCGCCGTCCTTGCCATCGCCGCGCTCGGCGCCTCGGCACTCGCGGCGCCGGTCACGTCGGCCGAGCAGACGTTCGTCCACGCGTTCCTGGCCAAGAACGGCACCACGGTGGTCTCCGGTTACGACGGCGGCGTCGCCGTCGCCAAGTCGACCCGGTAGCGCGGGCAGCAGGTCGGCCCGTCGCGCCGGGCGCAGGTCGACGCAGTGGCCCGTGGCCCGTGGCCCGTGGCCCGTGGCCCGTGGCCCGTGGCCCACAGGGATAAACTCTTCGAGCTCTGACCACTCCCGCCGACACCAAGACGCTGATCGAGACCGCCATCACGAGGTTTCTCGAGGACGTCCCGGCGCTCGCGCCGCTCAAGCTGGTGGTCGGCCTGGAGCTGCGGGGGCGCGGCGACGTGCAGCTGTACCGGGTCGAGCTCCCCGGACCAAAGGTGACCAAGGCCATCGCTCCCGACGCCAAGGTCCGTCTCGAGATTCAGCGTGCTCGCTTCAACGAGCTGGCCACCAAGGGCCACATCCGGGACTGGCGAGAGGCGTTCGAGCACGGTGACGCCAAGGCGACCGGGATCGAACAGGTCGTCAAGCTGATCGCCAACGTGGTCGAGCGCCAGGAAGAGCGCTCCCGCACCCGGCGCGCCAAGACCCACTGACGCCGCGGGCACGCCGCGGTCCCGGGAGCCGCGCCGCGGCCCACCGACCCGGCTCGGCCGTCTACGAGCGCCGCGCGACCAGCTCTTCGGCGTCGCGGAGCTGCTGCTCCACCAGCGCCAGGCCGGCATCCCAGAACCCGGGATCGGCGAGGTCGATGCCGACCATCGCCCCCAGCTCCTCGGGCCCGCGCGACCCGCCGGCGGCCAGCAGCTGGAGGTAGGCCGGCGCGAAGGACTCGCCCTCCTGCAGGTACCGGCCGTAGACCGACAGGGCCAGCAGCTGGCCGTACGCGTACGCGTAGACGTACCCGGGGGTGTTGATGAAGTGGGGCACGTAGGACCACCACATCCGGTAGCCGTCGGTCATCTGGACCGAATCGCCGAAGAGCTCAGCCTGGCTCTCCACCCAGGACTCGCAGATCCGATCGACTGACAGCTCGCCCTCGCTGCGGCGGCGCGTGTGGATGAGGTGCTCGAACCGGTTCATCGCCATCTGACGGAACACGGTGGCGATGGCGCCGTCGATGCGCTCGGCGAGCAGGCTGAGCCGGGCGTCGTCACTGGGGGCCGCCGCGAGCATGCGCCCGAACACGAGCGCCTCGCCGAATACCGAGGCCGTCTCGGCCAGCGTCAGCGGGGTCGACTGGTGGAAGACCCCCTGCGGCTGGGCCAGCGTCGCGTGCAGCCCGTGCCCGAGCTCGTGGGCCATCGTCAGCACATCGCGCCGGCGGGCGGTGAAGTTCAGCAGGACGTACGGGTGCACGCTCGGGACGGTGTACGCGCAGAACGCGCCGCCGCGCTTGTGCGGGCGCACCGGAGCGTCGACCCACTGCTCGTCGAAGAAGCGGTGCACGACGCGCCCGGCATCCGGGGAGAACGCGTCGTAGGTGTCGAGGACGAGCTCGCGCGCCTCGCCGTAGGAGAAGGTGACGTCCTCGGGCAGCACCGGCGCGCTGCGGTCGTAGTCGGCGAGCCGGTCGATCCCCAGCAGTTTGGCCTTCAGCACGTACCAGCGCTGGGGGATGTCGAACCGTCCGCGGACGGCCTCGATCAGTGCCATCACGGACTCGTCGGACGCCTCGTTGGCGAGATTGCGCGACGCCAGCCAATGGGGGTACGCGCGCAGCCGGTCCTCGACTGCCTTGTCGTGAACGAGCGTGTTGTAGATGAACGCCCGCGTGCGCAGCCCGGGCTCGAGGGTCGCGGACACGGCCTCGGCCACGGTGCGCCGGGTGTCGCGGCTGGAATCCTGCAGGCGGCTGAGCGCGACGTCGAGTGGCACCTCGTCGGAGTCGAGTGGCACCTTGAGCGCCGCGACCACCTCGCCGAACAACCGCGCCCAGGCGCTCTCCGACGAGATCGACTTCTCCGTCAGGATCGTCTCCTCGGGCTCGGTCAGCAGGTGCGGGCGGTAACGGCGGGCGCTGCGCAGATAGTGGGCGCAGAACGTGAGACTCTCGTCGGACAGGAGCTCGTCGGCGCGGTCGTCGGACACCGCCGCCCACTCGAGCTCGAAGAACAGCAGCTTGGTCTCGATCTCGGTCGCGCGCTCCTGGACGAGCTGCAGCATCGCCCCGCGCGCCGCATCGGCGGTGTCGGTGGCGAACCGCAGCGACGCGAACGAGCCCGCCTTGCCGACGAGCTCGTTGATCGCCGCCAGCTCGTGCATCGCGGCGGCGAGCCCGGCCGCGTCGAGGTCGGCCACCGTGCCGGCGTGGGTGGCGGCGAACGCGGTCGAGCGCTCGACCGCCTCGTCGAGCTGACGGGTGACGCCGGCGTCCTCGTCACCGTCGACGAGCGCGCTGAGGTCCCAGGCGGCTTCGAGCAGCTCGGGGTCGGCGAGGTTCTCGGCGGTCGTCGACATTTCGCTGAGAGAGATTAGTGCTTGCGCCACCGCTGACCAATTAGGGTCTGGCCGAATATGGCCCGCGATGCACAGCCCCAGGCACGCCCGGTCCGGCTCCTCGCCGCCGGCGGCACGATCTCGATGCAGGGCGAGCACGCCGTCCCTGTGCTCGACGCCGGTCAGCTGGTGGCGGCGATCCCGGGGCTCGGGGCGTTCCCCGAGCTTGCGGCCGAGAACGTCCTCGGTCTCCCCAGCGCCGAGATCTCCCTCGCCCAGGCGTTGACCCTGACGCAGCGCGCGACAACCGCGGCAGGGGACGGCGAGGGAGTGGTCATCAGCACCGGCACCGACACACTCGAGGAGCTGGCGATGCTGTGCGCGGTCACCCACGCGGGCGATGCTCCGATCGTGTTGACCGGAGCCAACCGGCCGGCCAGCGCGGCCGGCGCTGACGGTCCGGCGAACCTGCTGGACGCGGTCACCGTCGCGGCCGACATCACCGCGGCCGGACTTGGCGCCGTCGTCGTGTTCGGCGGCGAGGTGCACGCCGCGGCGACGGTCCGCAAGGTGGACAGCACCGGACCGGCCGCGTTCGGCTCGCCCGTCACCGGCCCGATCGGAAGGATCGTGGAGGGGCGGGTCTGGTACAGCGCCCGCCCGCTGCGGGCGCCGACCCTGCAGCCGCAGACCCTGGAGCACAGGGTCCCGATCCTCACCGCCGCGCTCGGCGAGGACGGCGAACTGCTGCGCGCGGCAGCGCAGAGCTCTGATGGGCTTGTTCTCACCGCGTTCGGCGCGGGCCACGTCACGCCGGGGGTGCTCGGCGCCCTGCGCGACGCGGTGCCGCGCATGCCGGTGGTGGTGACCGTGCGGCCCGAGCGGGGCTCGATGCTGCACGCCACCTATGGGTTCGAGGGCTCCGAGCGCGATCTGCGCGCCAGTGGCGCCGTGTGCGCTCCGTTCCTGTCAGCAGCGGCGGCTCGGATCCTCCTGCTGTGCTGCCTCGGTGCGAAGCTGGACCCCGGCGCGATATCCGCGGCGTTCGCGCCGTGGGACGCCTGATTACATTCACGGGCACAACCGATGCGGATCACACGGTCATGGGTGACAGCGCTGCCCACCACGAGCCGCCTCGCCGGGGCGCTGGCGGCCGCGGCGATGTCCGCGGCGGTGGCCGGATGCGGCACCGACGCCACCGCGCGGGTGATCGGCCTGGCGGAGGTGCCGCTGCCCAGCGGGGCCCAGATCATGACCCACGTCCGCAGCTGCGACCGGGGTGCGAATCCCTATTGCGCCGAACAGCTGGTGGTCGTGGCGCCGGCGCTGCGAACCGCGACGGCCCTCGAGGCCAGCGAGAAACGGCTCCTGGCCAGCCGCGGCTGGACGACGACGCAGGGAGCCGACGGCCACCAGAAGGCGGCCGACTCGCCGGGGCACGAGTTGCGGCTCTACTACGCCACCGCCTTCGACGACCTGCTCGGGATCGACTCCAACTGGATCCAGCGGGCGGTGCCGATCTCCCACGGCCTGTCGAACGCGATCTTCGACCGGGCGCCGGCGATCTCGATCATGCTGGTGCGGGGATCGTCCTGAGCTCGAGGCGCCGGTGGGCGCCGACGCATACCGCGCTGTGGCCGGCGAGCAGGTCCCGGAGGTCGTCCCCGACCAGCTCGCGACGCCAGCCGCTGAGCGTCCGTACCTCCGGCTCGGGGTCATTGCGGCGGGCGGCGCCGACGATCATCTCGAGCTCGGCGCGCGACGCGATCAGCTCGTAGGCCAACCCGGCCTCGAGCGACCGGGCGCGCAGCAGCGCCTCGGCGAGCGCGATCAACGGCGCGTCGCCGGCTTCGGTCCGGGCGCGGGCTTCGTCACGGGCGATCGGCTCCGCGTCTCGCCCGCGGGCGATGGCCGCGAGGATGGCCTCGCCCCGCCGCTTGATCGCCGGCGGGTGCAGACCCCGGATCTGCTCCAGTCCCGAGATCGAGGATGGCCGCCGCTTGGCGAGCTCCACCAGTGCGGGGTCGGCGACGATCGAGCCGACCGGACGATCGAGCTCGGAGGCGGTGCGCTCACGCCACGCCGCCAGCTCTCGCGCGACGGCACGGGAGCGGGGGTCGAGCTGCCCGACCCGCGGCAGGCGTTCCCAGGCGGTGTCGGGATCCCGCTCGTCGGTGGCCGACTCCAGCCGCCGGCACTCCTCGCGAGCCCACTCGAGCCGGCCGCTCTCGCCGAGGCGGGACTGGATCTCGTCGGCGAGCTGCAGCAGGTGGGCGACGTCCTCCCCGGCATACCCGAGCTGCTCGGGGGTCAGGGGCCGCGAGTCCCACCGCGTGTAGCTGGCGGTCTTGCCGACCCGCAGTCCGAGGACCGATCCGAGCAGGTTCCCGTAGCCGGCCTGAGCGCTGCCCCCGGCGAAACCGGCGGCGATCTGGGTGTCGAAGATGTTGTTCAGCTCGGTTCGCCACGCGCGGCGCAGGATCGCGACATCCTGGCGCCCGGCGTGCAGTACCACCTCGACGTCGGGATCCGCCAGCAGCACGGCCAACGGCCGCACGTCGGCGTCCGCCAGCGAGTCGATCAGGAAGATGAGAGGCTCGCCCGCGGGGTCGGGGTTGTCGACCGCCACCTGGACCAAGCACAGCAGCGCCCGGTAGCGGCCCTCTGACATGAACTCCGTGTCGATCCCCAAACGCCCCGCCGCCCGCGCCGCGGCGGCGGCCTCCAGCACGTCGGCGGAGCCGGCCAGCTCGGTCGAGGGCGCGCTATCCATGCGCGGACCCTACATGGCGCGCACATGGCGCGGGGCCCTACCGAATCCTGCTAAAGGCGCACGCCCCCCGAACCCGGATCCGGGCTTAAACCGACCCCCCTGGTAGGATTTAGCCTCGAGATGATCTTCTCCTCCAAAGCCGAGTACGGCGTGCGCCTGATGATCGAGCTCGGTCGTCAGCAGCCCGAGCATCCGACCAGCCTCAAGGCGATCGCCGATGCCGAGGGCCTTCCGCTCGCCTACCTCGAGCAGGTGGTGGCGCGGTTGCGCCGGGCCGGCTTGGTGATGAGCGCCCGGGGCGCGCACGGCGGTTACTGGCTGAGTCGGCCGGCGGAGGAGATCGCCATGGACGAGGTGGTCCAGGCGCTCGAGGGTTCGATCGCGCCGATGGACTGCTTCGTGCACGAGCACACCGAGCGCGTGCTCTGCTCGCATCTGCCTGACGCCGGGCGGGGCTGCGCCACCAAGCTGCTGTGGACGCGCGTGCAGGGCGGGATCATCCGCTCGCTGCAGAACACGACGCTCGCCGAACTGGTGCAGTTCTCCGGCGGCCCACAGGTCCAGCCGGTGGCCGCTCCGGCCATGGCCGGCGGCGCGCCCGCTTCGTAAACGACACCGAGACAGCCGAGAAGAGAGATGCCCGATCTAGAGATTCGAAACCTTCACGTCCGCGCCGGGGACAAGGAGATCCTGCGCGGCCTGGACCTGACCGTCGGCAAGGGAGAGATCCACGCCCTGATGGGCCCCAACGGCTCGGGCAAGTCAACCCTGGCCAACGCGGTCATGGGCCACCCCAATCTCGACGTGACCGAGGGGCAGATCCTGTGGGGCGGCGAGGACATCACCCAGGCCGCCACCGACGAGCGCGCCCGGATGGGCCTGTTCATGGCGTTCCAGTATCCCGTGTCGGTGCCCGGGGTGACGGTGACCAAGTATCTGCGCACGGTCATGAACGCGCACCGCGACGCGCGCGGCGAGGACCCGGTCTCCCTCAAGGAGTTCCGTCAGAGCGTCGAGGCGGCGATGAAGCTGACCAAGGTTCCCGCGGATTTCTCCCGCCGCTACCTGAACGAGGGCTTCTCCGGCGGTGAGAAGAAGCGGATGGAGATCCTCCAGCTGGCGCTCCAGCGGCCCGAGCTGGCGATCCTCGACGAGACCGACTCCGGCTTGGACATCGACGCCCTTCAGGTCGTCGCCAGCGGCGTCAATTCGGTGGCCGGCCCCGATCTCGGCTTCTTGATCATCACCCACTACCAGCGGATCCTGCACCTCGTGCAGCCCAGTCACGTCCACGTCATGTTCCGGGGACGGATCGTCAAGGAGGGCGGCCCGGCTCTGGTGGATGAACTCGAGGCCAAGGGCTATGGCTGGATCACCGACGAGCTCGAGCAGGAGGCCGCGTAGCCATGAGCACGGTCGAGGCGATGCGCGAGGTCAGCGGCGAATTCCCGGTTCTGCGCCGGGAGTTCGACGGGCGCCCCGTCGCCTACCTGGACTCGGCGGCGACGTCGCAGACCCCGCAGCCGGTGATCGACGCCATGACCCGGTACTACACCGAGTCCCGGGCCTCGATCCACCGCGGCGTGTACCCGCTGGCCGTCGAGGCCACCGACCTGTTCGAGGGCGCGCGTCGGCGGATCGCGGATTGGCTCGGGTCGACGATCGAGGAGACGATCTTCACCCCCAACGCGACGGCGGCGCTCAACCTGATCGCCTACACCTGGGGCCGCCAGAACGTGGACGCCGGCGATCTCGTGGTGCTGACCGAGATGGAGCACCACTCGAACATCGTGCCGTGGCAGCTGCTGTGCTCGGAGCGCGGAGCCGAGCTCGCCTACGTGCCGGTGCTCGATGACGGACAGCTCGATCTCGACGCCCTGACCCAGCTGCTGGCCCGGCAGCCGAAGCTGATCGCCGTGGCCCACGTGTCCAACGTGCTCGGGACGATCAACCCGCTCGAGGAGATCGTCCGCCAGGCCCACGATGCCGGCACCGTCGTCGTGGTCGACGGATCCCAGGCGGTGCCGCAGATCCCGGTGGACCTGCGCGCGATCGACGCCGATTTCTACGCCTGGACCGGTCACAAGGCCTATGGCCCGACCGGCATCGGCGTGCTCCACGGGCGGCGCGAGCTGCTCGAGCGGATGCCCCCGTTCATCGGCGGCGGCCACATGATCCGCACCGTCGGTGAGACCGAGTCGACCTGGACCGACCTGCCCTGGAAGTTCGAGGCCGGCACGTCGCAGATCGCCGAGGCGATCGGGCTCGGCGCCGCCGTGGATTGGATCAGAGCGATCGGCATCGATCGGATCCGCGCTCACGAGCGCGCGCTGATCGCCGACGCGCTGCCGCGCCTGGCCGAGATTCCCGGCATCGAGCTTCACGGTCCCCCCGACGCCGCGGACCGCGGCGCGCTGATCTCGTTCGTGCTCGACGGGGCGCATCCCCATGATGTCGGCGAGATCCTGGGTCGCGAGGGTGTGTGCGTGCGCACCGGTCACCACTGCACCCAGCCGCTGATGCGCCGGCTCGGAGCCACCGCCACCACCCGCGCCTCGTATGCCGTGCACAACGCCGTTGCCGACACCGACCGCCTGATCGAGGCACTCGGCACCGTCGCCCGCGTTTTGCAGCTCTAGACCGGGCTAGCCTCAGTAGAGAGCCATGGACGACCTGTATCGCGAGAACATCCTGGAGCACTACAAGCGGCCCCACAACTGGAGTCCGCCGGCGCCTGAGCTCGATCGCGTCGACCTCCAGTTCCACGATCTCAACCCGCTGTGCGGTGACGAGCTGACCGTCAAGCTCGCGGTCGGCGAGGACGACCGGATCGAAGGCGTGCGCTTCGAGGGCCACGGCTGCGCGATCTCCCAGGCGGCGGCGTCGATGGCGTCCGACGAGGTCACGGGGATGAAGGTCTCCGAGGTCCTGGCCCTCGACCGTGAATTCGTGCTCGACCTGCTCGGGATCGAGATCTCCGCCCAGCGGATGAAGTGCGCGCTGCTGTCGCTCAAGGTGCTCAAGAGCGCCTCGCTCGGAAACGCTGCCGGCTGGGAGCCCGAGACGCCGGCCAGCAGTACCGAGGACGCCGCGGTCTGAGCTCTGAACGGACGATCACATCGCCCGCGGGCGGTCTGGTCTGCGTACTGACACGCCGCTCAAGGGTCGTCGCTGACCGCCCGATAACCCGAGCACGATGGTCGCGCGTCAGACCTCTTCCCGCCGCGGTGTCAGGGTGCTCGGGATTCTGGTCGCCTGCGTCGTCGGCTTCGCCGTCATGTCGGCGAGCGCCGGCGCGGCGACGGCGAGGTTCACCGGGCAGCTCAACCCGGTTCGGCTCGCGACAGTCCGGCACGCCGGTGACGGTCCCGCTCACCATGCCCGGCCCCGGCGACGGTGGACGGTGGTCACCGGCCTCCCCGGCACGCCCGCCGCGCTGACCAGCCGCAACCTGGTGCACCGTTCCTGAAGTCCCTCGCGCTCTGACGGCGTCTGGATGCGCCTGACCGCACCCGCCGGCCAGACAAGTACGTCCAGTACGAGCTTGGCCGGCGGCCACGCCCAGGCCCGCCCCGCCACTCGTCAGACCATCAAGGGACTTACGGAACGCCGCACTAGCTCGTCGGCTCGCGGCCGCTAAACTGGGTGGGGAAATCCGATCCCCACACTAGGTTTTCGAGAAACGTGCCGCAAATCATCGATGTCTGTCCGGTCTCCGAGCTCGCTCCCGGCGAGAAGCGCCTGCTCGAGTGGGAGGACCTGGAGATAGGCGTGTTCAACTGCGCCGGCACGATCTACGCGATCGAAGACCGCTGCACCCACGACGACGGTCCCCTCGTGCAGGGGATTTTCGACCCGGAGGCGTGCACCGTCGAATGTCCCCGTCATGGCTCGCTGTTCGATCTGACGACCGGCAAGCCCAAGACCCTGCCCGCATACGTTCCGGTCGACACCTTCCCGGTGATCGTCGAGGACGACACGATCAAGCTGGAGGTGGAGTAATGGCTGCTCCCGACACGATCACCACCAATCCGCCCGTGCTGACCGAGAACGAGGCGCTGTCTCGTATCAACGCCGACTACGACGAGCGCTACGGCTTTCACGACGCCGAGAACTACCTGTACAAGGCGCCCAAGGGGCTGACCGCGGAGCTGGTGGCGAAGATCTCGGAGTTCAAGTCAGAGCCGCAGTGGATGCGGGAGTTTCGTCTCAAGGCGCTCGACTACTTCCTGGCCCGTCCGATGCCCACCTGGGGTTCGCCGATGCTGGCCGAGGTCGACTTCGACGACATTCACTACTTCGTGCGCGCGTCCGAGCGCGCCGAGCGTTCCTGGGACGACGTGCCCGAGGACGTCAAGAACACGTTTGACCGGCTCGGGATTCCCGAGGCCGAGCGCAAGTTCCTCTCCGGCGTCGGGGCCCAGTACGAGTCCGAGGTCGTGTACCACCAGGTCAACGAGAGCCTCGAGAAGCAGGGCGTGATCTTCCTCGACATGGACTCAGCGCTCCGCGACCACGAGGAGCTGGTGCGCGAGTACTTCGCCACGATCATCCCGCCCAATGACAATAAGCTCGCCGCGCTGAACAGCTCGGTGTGGTCGGGAGGATCGTTCGTCTACGTGCCGCCGGGCGTGCACGTCGAGATGCCGCTGCAGGCCTACTTCCGGATCAACACCGAGTCGATGGGCCAGTTCGAGCGCACGCTGATCATCGCCGACGAGGGCTCCTACGTGCACTATGTCGAGGGCTGCACCGCGCCGACCTACAGCTCGGCATCGCTGCACTCGGCCGTCGTCGAGCTGATCGCCAAGCCGGGAGCGCGGATCCGGTACACGACGGTGCAGAACTGGTCGACCAACGTGTTCAACCTCGTCACCAAGCGGGCGATCGCCGAGACCGACGCCACCGTCGAGTGGGTCGACTGCAACCTCGGCTCCAAGCTGACGATGAAGTACCCGAGCGTCTACCTGATGGGCGAGCGCGCTCACGGGGAGATTCTCTCGATCGCGTTTGCCGGCAAGAACCAGCACCAGGACGCCGGCGGCAAGATCATCCACGCGGCGCCCAACACGACGTCGAACATCTTCGCCAAATCGATCTCCAAGGACGGCGGCCGTGGGTCCTACCGCGGGCTGCTGGAGATCGCCAAGGGTGCTCACGGGTCGCGGTCCAAGGTCGTCTGCGACGCGTTGCTGCTCGACGAGCACTCGCGCTCGGACACGTACCCGACGATCCGGATCTCCGAGGACGACGTCAACGTCGGCCACGAGGCCACCGTGTCCAAGGTCGGCGAGGACCAGCTCTTCTACCTGATGTCACACGGCATCTCCGAGGAGGAGGCGTCCAAGCTGATCGTCAACGGCTTCATCGAGCCCATCACCAAGGAGCTCCCAATGGAGTACGCCGTGGAGATGAACCGGCTGATCGAGCTGCAGATGGAGGGTTCCATTGGCTAGCACTGCTTCTCCAGGCGCCGAGTTCCTCGCCGAGCGGCGCGCCACCGCCGTCGAGGTGAGCAGCATGCTGGCGATGCCCCAGTTCAAGGGCCGCGCCGGCTGGGAGTTCACCGACATCTCGGGCCTGGACCTGACCGCCTATCCGCCGGCCGGGCCGACCACCAACGGACACGCCGCCGCATCTCCGCGCCCGATGTTCGAGCTCGAGGCGGTGGCCGAGCTGCGCCAGGTCGATGGCGATGAGGGCACGCTGACCGGCACCCTGCCCGACGGCGTCATCGTCATGTCGCTCGAGCAGGCCGCCGACGAGCACGCCGAGCTCGTGCAGCGTCACCTCGGCACTGTCGTCGACGCCGCCGACGTGTTCGTCGCCCGCAACGACGCCGGCTTCCGCGGCGGCGCCTTTGTCTATGTCCCCGCCGGCGTGGCGCTCACCGAGCCGATCCTGCTCACCGCCATCCATGCCGCCACCGGCACCGAGCTGCACCGCCGGACGCTGATCGTGGTCGAGCCCGGCGCCCAGGCCGAGGTCTGGGAGCAGGCGCTGCCCGGCAGTCCCGATCACGAGGGGGTGTTCAACACCGTCGTCGAGCTGGTGCTCCGCGACAACGCCCATCTGCGGTTCGTCTCCGGCCAGGAGCTCACCGAGCGCAGCTGGATCTTCGGCACCCACCGCGCCGAGATCGGGCGTGATGCGGCGCTCGACTGGGTCGCGCTCGGGTTCGGCTCGGCCGGCGGCCACGTGCGGATGGAGACGCGACTGGGCGGCCAGGGCGCCGGCGCTCGCGTCACCGGCGCGTACGCCACGCACGGCCGCCAGCACATCGACTTCGACACCACCCAGGAGCACGCGGCGCCGAACACCACGTCCGATCTCGCCTTCCGCGGCGTTCTGCAGGGACGCTCGAGCGCGGTCTGGAAGGGCAACATCATCGTCGACCCCGGCGCGCAGAAGACCGACGCGTTCCAGGAGTCGCGCAACCTGCTGATCTCCAAGCGCGCCCACGCGGACGCGATCCCCGGACTGGAGATCCAGGCCAACGACGTGCGGTGCACGCACGCCGCCGCGATCGCCCAGGTGGACCCCGAGCAGCTGTTTTACCTGCGATCCCACGGCCTGCCCGAGGACCTCGCCAAGCGGCTGGTGATCGAGGGCTTCCTGTCGGCGCTGGTCGAGCGGTTCCCCGAGGGCCCCATCCGCCAGACGCTGGCCGGCGCGCTCGAGCGCCGGCTCGAGCTGATCCTCGCCGGCTAGCCGCCGGCGTTCCGGCGTTCCGGGTTCCGCCGGCCGGACCCGATCCGCGCCGCGGCGTAGGATGCGGCGGGTCATGGCGCGCCTGATGCCCCTGGTTGCCCTCGGCTACGGCAAGTTCGTGAGGGCCGACCGGATCTACGCTCTGCTGCCCCTCGAGGCGCCCGAGCGCGGCGACGGGCGTCGCACCCTCGTGCACGTCGAGGGAATCGACGAGCCGGTGATCGCGTCGCGGTCAGAGGGGGCGATCGCCCATGACCTCGCGATCGCGCTCGGGCTCGAGACGCCGCGCGGGCGGCACGGCAGCGCCGCGGAGATGCCTGGGCAGGACCCCCTGTTCTATTCGTAGGCGCAGGCCGGCGGCTCCCGCCGCGGCGCGGGTCGGCAGCCGACCGCGATGGTCACGCGATCTGGGTGTGTGACTCGCATGCCCGTGAGCGCTCAATAGGGCTTTACCGAACTGCGATTGCTGCCGATTAAGGCGTCATGACCAGCGCGACGGACGATTCCGCGCAGACCGCTCCGGCCGAGTGCGTGCTGCTGGCTCGCCAGCCGGTGTTCGATCGGCGCGAGCAGGTGACCGGGTTTGAGCTGTCCCTCGGATCGGGCGGCCCGCCGGTGGACGAGGCGGCCGCCGCCGGTGTCGTGACGACCGCGTTCGGTGACCTCGGCCTACGTCGGGTGGTCGGAGACCGTCGCGCCTACATCGATGCGACCCCTCAGCTGCTCGCGCAGGCGCCGGCCCTTCGCCTGCCCGCCGACCGCCTGGTGCTCCAGCTCGCCGCCGACGCGGTCGACGCGCCGCTGCTCGAAACGGCCAGCGGGCTGGTCCGCGACGGGTTTGGGCTGGCGGTGGGCGGCTGGGCGCTGGCACCCGACTTCGAACCGTTGCTCGACCTGGCCCGCGTGATCAAGGTCGACTTCGATTTCGGCACTCTCGATCTCGCGCGACTCGTCACTCGTCGCGCCGAGCTGCAGGCCCGCGGCATGACGCTGATCGCGACGGGCCTCCAGACGCGGGGGGAATACGACGAGTGCCTCCGGCTCGGGTTTGACGGTTTCCAGGGTGGCTATCTCGCCCAGCCCTCAGGCCTCCCCGGCCGACGCACCCCCACCTTTCGGCTCGATGCGCTGGCCGCATTGCTGGGCGCGACCGGCCCCGGAGCGTTCGAGGACATCGAACGGCTGATCTGCCAGGACGCCGGGCTGGCGCACCGCTTCCTTCGCCTCGCGGACTCCGCGTTCTACACCGCCCGGGCTCCCGTCCGGTCTGTCCGCGACGCGTTGCTGCGCCTCGGCGCGGCGCCGGTGCGGCGCTGGGTGCTGCTGCTGATCCTCGCCGGCCTGACCGACTCGCGGTCGGGCGCCGCTCGGCACCTGCTCGGCGTTGGGTTGCACCGCGCGCGCCTGTGCGAGCTGCTGGCCCGCCAGGCCGCCGCCTGCCCGGAGCGAGCGTTCACGATCGGACTGCTGTCGATCCTGCCGGCGCTGCTGGACCAGCCGATCGAGGAGCTGTTGGCCGAGCTGCCCCTCGACGAGCAGGTCAGCGCCGCGCTGATCGACCACCGCGCGCCGGAGGGGGCGCTGCTCGTCGCGGCCATCGCCTATGAGCGCGGGGAGCGCGAGAACCCCGCCGGTGACCCGTCGCTGCTGGCCGCGATCAGCCGCATCTACGCCGAAGCGCTGCTCTGGGCCGACGACACCGTGGGCCGCCTCGACTGACGTCAAGCCCGCCGGCCCGCGGCCACTGCCGGGCACGTCCCGACACACGGACACTGCCGGCAATTTAGACTGCCGTCGGTGCGTCAGGTGGCGATGTTGCGGGGGATAAACCTCGGTCCGACCCGGCGGGTGCCGATGGCGGATCTGCGCGCGTTGCTGGGCGAGGCCGGATACGAGGACGTCCGGACCTACGTGCAGAGCGGCAACATCGTCCTGCGCAGCACCGCGTCGGCGGCGACGCTCGAGCGCGAGGTTCAGCGGCTCATCTCCGAGCGGTTCGGCTTCGACGTGCCCGTGATCGTGCGGACGAGCCGGCAACTGGCGGCGGTGGTCAAACTCAATCCGCTCGGCGACGTCGCTGAGGACCCCAAGCGCTACCAGGTCAGCTTCCTCGCCGCCAAGCCGGCAGCGTCGGTGATCGAGCAGTTGCACGCCGCCCGGCACCCGTCCGAGGCCCTGGCGGTCCATGGCCGGGAGATCTACGCCTGGCATCCGGACGGGGTGGCGCGCTCCAAGCTGTGGAACGCGCTCGCCGGCAAGGGCCTGGGGGTCGCCGCCACGGCGCGTAACTGGACCACGGTCACGACGCTGCTGGAGATGGCCGGCGCCGACCGCGCCGGCTGACTTTCGCCGGCGTGCGGGCGGCGCTTTCGCCGCGCCTCGCGCCGAGCATTCAGGCTGCTTCTGATTCCAGGATGACGCCGTCGCCCTCGGCCGCCGGCTCGGCCGCTGACAACGCCGTCCGCCTCGGGGCACGCAGCGTCAGCGCCGCGGCGACGACAGCCACGCCGGCGCACCCGAGCGCGACGAGGAACGCCAGGTGATAGCCGCCGAGCAGCGCCGCGGCGGGCGAATGGCCGTGAGCGATGAGTGTGCTCGTCCGGGAGCTGGCGACCGTGCCCAGGACGGCGACGCCGATGGCTCCCGCCAGCTGCAGCGAGGTGTTGACGATCCCCGACGCCATGCCCGCGTCGGTCGGGGGAACGTTGGCCATTGCGATCGTCAGCAGCGGCAGGAAGGCGAGGCCGGCGCCGAGGCCGATGAGGACGAACGCCGGCAGCAGTCCGGTGGCGTAGCTGGTGTGGGCGCCCACCGTCGCGAGCACCGCGAGACCGCCGGCGCAGGCGGCGAGGCCGACGAGCAGCGGCGGCAGCGAACCGAACCGGTTGACCAGCCGTGCGGTGACGCCGAACGAGAGTGCCGCCAGCGTCAGGGTCTGGGGCAGGAACGCGACACCGGTGTGCAGCACCCCGTAGTTGCGCACGTGCTGGAGGTACAGGACGCCGATGAAGAACGAGGCGTACATCCCGGTGATCAGAAGCGCGCGGATGAGGCTCGAGCTGGCCAGCCCGGGAATGCGGAAGATGCGCAGTGGCATGATCGGGTTGCGCAGCCGGGCCTCGAGCAGCGTGAACGCGACCAGCAGCACGACCGCCAGGCCGCCGAACGTCAGCGTGTGGGCGGAGCCCCAGCCATATGAGGACGACGTCACGATCGTGTACGCGGCCAGCACCATCGACGACGTGATGAGCACCGGTCCCACGGCGTCCACGTCGCGACCGATCCCCAGGCCCTGGTTCTCGGTGATCCACCGGCGACCGAGCACGAAGGTGGCGATGCCGACCGGGACGTTGATGAAGAAGATCCAGTGCCAGTCGATCGACTGGGTGATGATGCCGCCGGCCAGCAGGCCGAGGGAGCCGCCGCACGAGACGACGAACATGTACACGCTCATCGCCTTGGCGCGCTCCCGCGGCTGCGGGAACTCGACGGTGATGATCGCCATGATCGCGGAGGTGGCGCCGGCGCCGCCGAAGCCCTGCGCGAAGCGGGCGACGATGAGCACGCCCTGGCTCGATGCGATGCCGCAGACGGCCGACGCCACGGTGAAGATGGTGATGCCGACGAGGAAGATGCGGCGGCGCCCGATCAGGTCGCCGAGGCGGCCCGCGAACAACAGGAAGCTGCCGAAGCTGATCAGGTAGCTGTTGACCACCCACGTCAGGTTGGCCGAGCTGAAATGGAGCGTGCGCTGGATCGAGGGAAGCGCGACGTTGACGATCGTCGCGTCCACGATGCTCATCAGCTGGGCGAAGCAGACGACGACGAGGGCGATCCAGCGGGCGTTGGCGGAGTTGAGGCGGGAGCTCGATGTCATAGCGATAATCATTACATAAGGGATGATCCACTTCAAGTTGATCATGGTGGTCGCTGTTACGATCGCGTCGTGCCCGCAACCAAGTCCAAGGGGACGATCACGCTCCTGGCCCAGCTCACCAAGGTGGTGCATCGCAAGACCACCGAGGAGCTGCTTGGCATCCGCTGGCGGCACTTCATGGCCCTGTCGGTGCTCTATGACCAGCCGGCCCTCGCCCAGCAGTCGCTGTGCGAGGCGCTGGTCACCGACCCGAACAACTGCGTGCTGCTGCTCAACGAGATGGAGTCCCTGGGCTACGTGGAGCGCACGCGCGATCCGGCCGATCGCCGCCGCCACATCGTGGAGATGACCGACGCCGGGCGCGAGATCTTCGTGCACGCCATCCTCGCGCGAGAACAGGTCGAGGACGAGGTGCTCGGGGCGCTGGACGCCGGCGAGCGCCAGACCCTGCGCGCCCTGCTCGCCAAGGCCCTGGCCGGTTAGGCGTGCGGTCCTACGTCGTCGCCGACGTCTTCACCGACGTCCCGCTGGAGGGCAACCAGGTGGCGGTGTTCGCCGACGGCCAGGGGCTGAGTACTGAGCTGATGCAGCGGGCCGCGCGCGAGCTCAACCTGTCAGAGACGGTGTTCCTGCTGCCCGGTGAGGATGGCGCCGATGCCCATGTCCGGATCTTCACCCCGGCGGTGGAGCTGCCGTTCGCCGGGCACCCGGTGCTCGGGACCGCATTCGTGCTGGGAGAGCGGCTGGGCGTCGCGACGGTGCGCCTGAAGACCGGCGCCGGCGTGGTGTCGGTCGAGTTGCGGCGTCAGGACGGCGTCGTCGTGTTCGGCGAGATGCAGCAGCCGCTGCCCACCTGGGAGCTGTTCGATCGTCCCGACGAGCTGCTCGCGGCCATCGGCGTCCCGAGCTCCGAGCTGCCGATCGAGGTCTATGACAACGGGCCGCGGCACACGTTCGTGGCGTTCGACGACGAAGCCACCGTGATCGGGCTGCGCCCCGACCTCGGAGCCCTGGAGAAGGTCGGCCAGGTCGGCGTCAGCTGCTTCGCGATTGCCGACGGGTACGTGAAGGCGCGCCTGTTCGGTCCGGGGCTCGGCGTGGCCGAGGATCCCGCCACCGGCTCGGCGGCGGGCCCGCTCGCGGTGCACCTCGCCCGCCACGGCCGCACGGCCTTCGGCGACCGGATCGAGATCCGTCAGGGCGCCGAGATCGGGCGCCCGTCGATCCTCTACGCTCGCGCCGACGGGTCCGCGGAGCGGCTGGACCAGGTGACGGTCGGTGGCGGCGCGGTCGTGGTGGCGCACGGCGAGTACCGGCTCGACTGATCCGCTGGCTCCGACCAGGCGCCGGTTGACTGGCGCCGTCGCGGTGGGATACTCGAGGGCATCCGGTCTTCTGCATCACCAGGGAGGTGATGACATGTCAGATTCCGCTCATGTCCTCGTCGTCGCGCATCAGACCGCCGCCACCGAGGAGCTACTCGATGCGGTGCGCTTCCGCGCACGCAGCGGTCCCGTCACCTTCCACCTGGTCGTGCCGCGCCAGGCGCACGGCATGCACAAGGTGGTCGATCCGCAGGACACCGCGGACGAGGAGGGCAACCGGGTCCTGGCCGAGGCGCTGCCCAAGCTCAGCGAGGCGGCGGGCGAGGTCGTGACCGGCGCTCTCGGGGACGCCGAGCCACTCAGTGCCATCCAGGACGCGATCAACCTCGGCAGCTACGACGAGATCATCATCTCGACGCTGCCCTCCCGCGTATCCCGCTGGCTGAAGCTCGACCTCGTCTCAAAGACCCGCGGGCTCGGCCTGCCGGTGACGCACGTCGAGGCCGACAGCACCGTCTACACCCCGGTCGGCGTCGGCGACAGCTAAGTCCCGCCCGCCGGGCGGACGGTTGCGGCGGGCCGAGCCGGGTAGTCTGGCTCACGACATGAAGCTCGCCACTTTCGAAGCCCCCGGGCAATCGACGCCGCTCTCAGGGTTGGTCCAGGGTGATCGGATCACCGCGTTCGGCGGGCCCGACGGTGTCCGCGAGGCGCTCGCCGGCGGACGCGTGCCCGGGCCCTCGGGCGGCGGCTGGCCGCTGGCCGACGTCCGCCTGCTGGCGCCGATCCCGGCGCCCGGCACGATCTACGCAATCGGGCTCAACTATGCCGATCACATCGCCGAGACGGGCGCCGCCCGGCCGGAGGAGCCGATCGTGTTCGTCAAGGTGCGCGGCTCGGTGGCGCCCCCCGGCGGGCCGATCCGCTGTCCCGACGTCGTCCATCGGCTCGACTACGAGGGCGAGCTCGTGATCGTGATGGGCGCCGACCACCAGATCGGCGGCTTCTGCATCGCCGACGACGTCAGCGCCCGTGACCTGCAGAAACGCGAGCCGCAGTGGACCCGCGCCAAGGGCGCCGACACGTTCTGTCCCTACGGGCCGTGGGTCACGACCGCCGACGAGGTCCCCGATCCCGGCGACCTCGCCCTGCGCACGTGGGTCAACGACGAGCTGCGCCAGGACAGCAACACCTCCAACCTCATCTTCGGGTGCGCCAAGCTCGTCGAGTTCATCGGCGAGACATGCACGCTGGCTCCCGGCGACCTCATTCTCACCGGCACGCCGAACGGCGTCGGCCAGGCGCTCGACCCGCCGAAGTTTTTGCAGTCTGGGGACCGGGTACGAATTGCCATTGACGGGCTCGGACAGATAGAGCACGTCGTGCAATAGCGAGTCGCGCCAAGGAGGCTCGCGTCCCCCGAGGGAGGGCTGGGATGCTGAGACTCCACCCGAGCACCATCGACTACGTGATCCTGGGGATCTACTTCGTCGTCGTGCTCGGCATCGGCTTCGTCGCGCGTCTGGCGATCAAGACCGATCTGGATTTCTTCCTCTCCGGCCGTTCGCTGCCGGCCTGGATCACCGGCCTGGCGTTCATCGCCGCCAATCTCGGCGCGCTGGAGATCCTCGGACAGGCCGCCAATGGCGCCCAGTACGGCGTCGCCGCCGTCCACTACTACTGGCTGGGCGCCGTCCCGGCGATGGTGTTCCTGGGGCTGGTGATGATGCCGTTCTACTACGGGGCCAAGGTGCGTTCCGTGCCCGAGTACCTCCGATTGCGCTTCAACGAGGCCACCCACGCCTTCAACGCGGTCACCTTCGCCGTCGCGACCGTCCTGATCTCCGGGGTGAACCTGTTCGCCTTGGCGCTGATCATCCATCTTATGCTCGGCTGGTCGATCGCGGTGGCGATCCTCGTCGCCGCCGCGCTGGTGCTCGTTTACATCACACTCGGTGGCCTCACCTCGGCGATCTACAACGAGGTGCTCCAGTTCTTCGTGATCGTCGCAGCGCTGCTGCCCCTCACGCTGGTCGCGCTGCACGCCGTCGGGGGCGTCAACGGGTTGATCAACCGGGTCAAGCACTTCAAGCCGCTCGGCGAGGCGGGCCTGCACGCCTGGCGCGGGTTGGCGATCCACCACGTGACCAACCCGCTGATGTCGGACTGGGTCGGGATCGTGTTCGGCCTGGGGTTCGTGTTGGGCTTTGGCTACTGGACGACGAACTTCGCCGAGGTGCAGCGAGCGCTGTCGGCCCGCAACATGTCGGCCTCCCGGCGCACGCCACTGATCGGCGCCTTCCCCAAGATCTTCCTGCCGGCGATCATCATCCTGCCGGGCCTGATCGCCGTCGTGACGGTCAAGGGGCTCGGCGTCGGCACCGCGCTCGGCATGCAGTACAACACCGCGATCCCCCACCTGATCGGCAACTACCTGCCCGAGGGCATGTTGGGGCTCGCCGTTACCGGGATGCTGGCGGCGTTCATGGCCGGCGTCGCCGCCAACGTGACGGCGTTCAACACGGTGGTCACCTATGACCTGATCCAGGCCTACTTCGCCAAGGAGCGCGACTCGGCCTACTACCTGCGCGCCGGCCGTCTGGTGACGATCGGCGGAATTCTGATTTCGATACTCACGGCATTCATCGCCAAGGGCTACTCGAACATCATGAACTACATCCAGACGCTGTTCTCGATCTTCAACGCGCCGCTGTTCGCGACATTCATCATCGCCATGTTCTGGCGCCGCGCGACCGCCTGGGGAGGCTTCTTCAGCCTTGTGGCCGGTACCGCGGCCGCGTATGCGGTGAACCGCCTCAATGCCTATCACACCATCTTCCACTTCGGCTCAGCGCTCAGTGCCAGCTTCTGGCAGGCGATCATCGCCTTCCTCGTCGACGCGGCGGTGATGGTGGTGGTGTCGCTGGTCACCAGGCCGAAGCCCACCGAGGAGCTTCGCGGACTCGTGTGGGGATTGACACGGGCCGAGGAGGCCGAGGAGAACGCAGATCCGCGTGACAAGCTGTGGTGGCGCTCGCCGGCTCTGCTCGGTGGCCTTGCCATGGCGATGGTCGTGGTCCTCAACATCATCTTTGCCTAGGAGTTGAACCGATGACATCAGGCGACAGACCATTTGGAGTACCGGGCACAGACTCTGAGGAGTCGCGTCCGTCGACCGGCGCCACCGACGAGGAGGAGATCCAGGCTGCGCGCGCGGCCAACCGTTTCGACATCCGGAGGCTGATCGGCGGTCTGTTCGCGCTCTACGGGCTGATCCTGGTACTGCTCGGGCTGTTCGGGTCCCACCAGATCAAGCACAAGGCCGCGGGCATCAACGTCGATCTGTGGACGGGCCTCGGCATGCTGGTGTTCGCCGCGTTGATGCTGTTCTGGGCCTTCAGCAAGCCCACGGTGCCCGAGCCGCCGGAGACGCGCGGCCAGGGCTCGGGGCGGATCCGGCGGGCCCCGGCGACGTAGGTGTCGTTCGGGCGGCGCATGCGCCGCCCGCGGTGGGGTGCATGCACCCCACCGGGCTGGGTCGCATGCGACCCAGCCGTCCGGGCTTGCGACGCTAGTGGTGGTCGATCACCCGGTCGATGAGGCCGTACTCGACCGCCTCGCCGGCCTTGAAGAACCGGTCGCGCTCCATGTCCTCATGGACGCGCTCCTCGGGCTGCTCGGTGTGGTGGGCGTAGAGCTCGTCGATCCGCTTGCGGATGTTGAGGATCTCGCGGGCGTGGATCTCGATGTCCGTCGACTGACCTTCGAATCCGGCCGATGGCTGATGGATCAGGATCCGGCTGTTGGGCAGCGAGAAGCGCTTGCCCTTGGCGCCGCCGGTGAGCAGCAGCGAGCCCATGGACATCGCGATCCCGACGCAGATGGTCGAGATGTCCGGCTTGACGAACTGCATCGTGTCGTAGATCGCCAGCCCGGAGTAGATCGAGCCACCCGGCGAGTTGATGTAGATGGAGATGTCCTTGTCCGGGTCCTGGGATTCCAGGTGCAGCAGCTGGGCTACCACCAGGTTGGCGATCTGGTCGTCGATCGGGGTTCCGACGAAGATGATTCGCTCGTTGAGGAGCCGGCTGTAGATGTCGAACTCGCGCTCGCCGCGCGCCGTTCGCTCGATGACCATCGGGACTAGGGGCATGGCCCACAGCCTAGAACATGCACGCTGCCGGGCGGATTGCGGGCCGCTCCGAGAACGCCTAGGGAATGAGGACCGCGGTGCCCTCGAACCGTCCGGCGCGCAGGTCGGCGAGCGCCTGCTCGGCCTCGTTCAGCGGGTACGTCGTGACGGTGCTGCGGACCGGCACCCGCGGCGCCAGCTCCAGGAACTCGTGGCCGTCCTGGCGCGTCAGGTTGGCCACCGAGCGGATCGTGCGCTCGTGCCACAGATCCTCGTAGGGGAAGGAGGGGATGTCTGACATGTGGATGCCGGCGCACACGACCGTGCCGCCGGGGGCGAGCGCCTTGAGCGCCGCCGGGACGAGCTCACCGGCGGAGGCGAAGATGATCGCGGCGTCCAGCGGCTCCGGCGGCAGCTCGTCACTGCCCTGAGCCCAGATCGCGCCGAGCGACCGGGCGAACTCCTGGGTCCGGGCGTCGTGCGGGCGGGTGAACGCGTACACCTCGCGGCCCTGATGCACGGCGACCTGGCAGATCTGGTGGGCCGCCGAGCCGAACCCGTAGAGGCCGAGCCGCTCGCCGTCGCCGGCGAGCCGCAACGCGCGGTAGCCGATCAGACCGCCGCACAGCAGCGGCGCCGCCTGCTCGTCGGTGAGCTCGTCGGGGATCGGGAGGCAGAAGCGTTCATCGGCTGCGGTCAGCTCGGCGTAGCCGCCGTCGATGTCGCGGCCGGTGAACTTGCCGTTGACGCAGAGGTTCTCCCGGCCACTGGTGCAGTAGCGGCAGTCGCCGTCGGTCCAGCCCAGCCACGGCACCCCGTACCGGGTTCCGTCCTCGGTGCGCCCGACGATCTGGTGCCCGAGGACCAGCGGGAGCTTCCCGGGAGCGATCTCCTGGTCGCGCAGGTGCAGGTCGGTGCGACACACCGCGCAGGCGGCGACCTTCAGGAGCAGCTGTCCGGGGCCGGGCGTCGGATCGTCGATCGTCTCCTGGCGGAGGGGGGAGCCCGGCTGCTCGAGGACCATTGCCCGCACGGCAGTGTCAGTTCGTGATCAGGCGGCGTCCGACAGCCACGACTGCAGGCTGGTGTGGCTCGGCGCCGGCTCGCCCGTCCGCAGCTCCTTGCGGATCTCCGCCAGCGTCCCGAAGCGCTCGGCGACGACGTTGTGCTGATGGATCGTCTCGAGGTTGACCTGGCGCGCGGACACGAACGTGCGGTCATCGAGCGACGGGAAGCGGTCGATCACGCCGCCGACCATCTCACGCACGCAGTCCTCGACGAACCGCGGCCGCCGGTGAGCCTTCTCGACCACGTGACCCTCGTCGGAGCGCTTCATCAGCTCATAGATCTCCGAGGACATCGATTGCTCCACGATCTGGACCAGGGTGGCGGCGTCGATCTCCTCGTTGCACTGCTCCGGGCAGCCGATGTAGAGCGTGCCGAGGCCGCGCTGGTTGTGCGTCGCGACGGGCACCGCCTCGAGGATCCGCTCGATCTCGTCGGGACCGAAGCCGTCCGCTTCCAGTCGCTCGCGGGCGCCGGCGGCGACGAGTTCCTGGGCGCACGGGCACGCGGTCATGCCCTGGGCGGTGACGCCGGTCAGCCGGCGCGTGCCGAGCTCGGTGGCGACCGCGACGCCATGCAGCGTGTACAGCTCCTGGGTCATGATGTGCGACACCGGTGCCGGCTTGTGCTCGGGGAAGCGCGCCTCCACCGTCACCTCGGCGCGGCGGGCGTCCTGGCGCGCGCGGACGAGTTGCGCGATGTGCTGGGCGAGGGTCTCGGCCCGGAACGTGTGCTCGCCCAGGACCACCTCGCCGATCGCCTCGTTGACGACCTCTTCGAAGCGCGACATGTGCGCGCCCTTCTGGTTCGAGCCGAGCTCGATGACGCACTCGAACCGCGCGGAGAACAGCTGCTCGGACTCGTCGTGGCCGAGCCGGATCACCTTCTCGACCGCGGTCACGCCAACCCGGGACAGGCTCAGCGCGAGCGTCGGGGACTGCGCTTGCACGTCGATCGTGCCGGTGGCGGGCGTGGAATCTATGGTCATCGCTCCGTACAGAGTAGAGCGGCCGGCACGTCGGGTCGCCCCCGCCGGTTTCGGGATCCGGCCCCTTTGTGGTATCACTCGGCGGTCGCATTGGGAGTACGGAGAGGGAGATCGTCCTGATTAAGGGACGGCTCGAGGCCAATTGAAGAGGGAGCTCAGGGGCTGTGAGCGTTGATGAAATCGTTCTGTTGAGCGACGAGACTTCGATCGTGGAGCTCGACGAGTTGGGTCCGCTCATCGCGGGTGGACAGGAGCGCGGTTTTCTGACCTTCGCCGAGATCGAGGCATGCCTCGAAGAGGTGGAGGTGACCAAGGAGCAGGTCCAGGAACTGCACGCCTATCTGGATGAGCAGGGCATCGTCGTCGTCGGCGCCGACGGCCGGCCGGCCAAGTCCGAGGGCGACAGCGTCGAGGCGAACGCCCAGCGCAACGCCGAAGCCGATCCCGACCAGCGCAAGAAGGTGGAGGTGGACCTGACGGTCGAGCCCAGTCTCGACTCGCTGCGGCTGTACCTGCGAGCGATCGGACGGGTGAGCCTGCTGACCGCCGAGCAGGAGGTGATGCTGGCTCGGCGCATCGAGCGCGGCGACATGCTCGCGAAGCAGCAGATGATCGAGGCCAACCTCCGGCTGGTGGTGTCGATCGCCAAGTCCTACCTGGGCCGCGGCCTCACGTTCCTGGATCTCATCCAGGAGGGGTCGATGGGGCTCATCCGCGCAGTGGAGAAGTTCGACTACCGCCGCGGCTACAAGTTCTCCACGTACGCCACCTGGTGGATCCGCCAGGCGGTCACGCGCGCGATCGCCGACAAGGGCCGGACCATCCGCATCCCGGTGCACATGGTCGAGAAGCTCAACAAGGTGGTGCACGTCGAGCGCCAGCTGATCCAGCAGCTCGGACGCGAGCCCACGCCCGATGAGATCGCCGCCGAGCTCGAGACGACGGTGCGCGAGGTGCGCGACGTGCTGCGCATGGCCCAGCAGCCCATCTCATTGGAGAAGCCGATCGGCGAGGAGGACGACTCCGCGCTCGGTGACTTCGTCGAGGACCAGACCGCCGAGTCACCGTTCGAGCAGGCCGCGGAGCGGCTGCGCCGGGAGAACCTGCGCCGCGCCCTGGCCGCCCTGCCCGAGCGCGAGCGCGAGGTGATCGAGATGCGGTTCGGCCTCACCGGGGAGCGTCCGTACACGCTCGAGGAGGTCGGGCGCGCGTTCAACGTCACCCGCGAGCGCATCCGGCAGATCGAGAACCACACGCTCAAGAAGCTCGAGGCGCTGCCCGAGGCGCAGCGGTTGCGCGACGCGTCATAGGCGTCTGTCACAGAAGCGTCACAGAACTGTAAAAGTTTGATTTAGCAGGGCTTTTCTGTCCGGGGCCGGGCGTAATGTTCCGGGCATGGATGTTGCGATCAAACGTGACCTCCGCGGGCAAGGGGATCAGGGGGAGATGTCGGCTGCCCTCTGGTTCGGGACCAAGGGAGCAGCGGTGTTCACCCCGCTGTTTCACAGCAACCGGGACTGCGACCTCATCGCGGACTTCGGTGACGGGCCTAAGCGTGATCAGGTCAAAACGTCCACGTACTACAACAATGGACGCTGGGGCGTAACGCTGTGCACTCGCGGTGGCAACCGCAGCTGGAGCGGTCTCGTCAAGCGCTTGGAGCCGAGCCGCTATGACCTCCTGTTCGTGGTGGTCGGTGACGGACGGCGTTGGCTCATTCCCTCCGCCGCTGTTGACGGAGGGAGCGGGCTCAACCTCGGCGGACCTAAGTACGCGCGGTATGAGATCGAGCCGGGGGAGCCGCTTCGGTGAGGGGCTCGTCGCTAGACTGAGCGACCCCTTGGCGGGGTTCCCGAGCGGTCAAAGGGGACGGACTGTAAATCCGTTGGCTCAGCCTTCGCAGGTTCGAATCCTGCCCCCGCCATGACAATCCCGCGGGCCGGAGTTTTGCTCATGGAACCAGGCGAAAACGACCCCCCTGAAGATCCCGCGGCTGCCGCCAACGGGGCTGACATCGATGCCCCGTCCGCGGCGGCGAGCGGCGAGCTTGCTGAGCGGGCCGAGCGCCTGCGCCGCCTCGCGGTCCAGGTCGACTCGCACTCCTCGCTGCTGACCGCCGCGCGCAAGCTCCGCCGCCAGCTGCCGGGTGACGAGCAGTTCGGTGACCCGCTGTCGACCGCGGGCGAGCAGCCGGTCGAGGTCATCGGCCGGCGGGTGTCGTCGCTGCAGCCCGATCGCAAGAGCGTCCTGCAGGAGCTCGGGCTCGCCGGGCTTCAGGTGTGGCAGTCGCTGTCCGAGGCGACCGGCCGGGGGAGGGGCGACACGGAGATGGCGGTGATGTTCACCGACCTAGTCGGTTTCTCGTCGTGGGCGCTGAAGGCCGGTGACGGTCCGGCGCTCGAGCTGCTGCGTGAGGTCGGCAGCCGGGTGGAGGCCGTGATCACGCGCCATGACGGACGGATCGTCAAGCGGCTCGGTGACGGCGTGATGGCGACCTTCCTGTCGCCGCAGGCGGCGATCGAGGCTGCGCTCGACGCCCAGGCCGAGGTGGGGGAGATCGAGATCGGCGGCTACCGGCCGCAGATGCGCGCCGGTGTCCACTGGGGCTCCCCGCGGCGGCTCGGTGGCGACTATCTCGGGGTCGACGTCAACATCGCGGCGCGCGTGAGCGATGCGGCGAAGGCCGGCCAGGTGCTCGTGTCCGACGCTCTGCTGTCCCGAATCGAGACCGAGGATCTGCGCACCGGCCGGGCCAAGCGCCTGCGGGCCGAAGGTGCGCCCCGGGACCTGCACGTGGTCCGCGTCAGCCGCGACTGACGGCGCGCCGCGCGCGTTGCCGGCGCTGCGCTCCGTGCAGCTTTCTTTGCAGCGAGATTCGCCGTTTCTCGGCGCGCCGCTCCCGTGTTACGTTCGGCGCCGCCCGGCGTTCGGCGCCGCGCGGCCCGAGCCACGCACCACCGGCGCCGGCAGCGTAGCGATGCGGCCTTCACACAGATCCCACTCCCGCTTGACGCGATCATCCGCGAGGGCCGCGCTCGCGGTGATGACGGTGGGGGTGGTGGCGCTCGGGGTGGCCGCGGGAACGTCGGCGCCGCCGCCCGCCCGTGCGGCCGGCACCGCCCAGCTGAAGCAGCGCCTCGCCGGCGGCCGGCAGCGCGTGTCCAGCTTGACCGGCGCGGTCACGGCTGCCAATCGCCGTGTGGCCGCCCTGAACTCGAGCATCGCCGCGACATCCCGCCAGCTCGCAAGCCTGCAAACCAGCTTCGAGGCCAAGCGCGTCGAACTGCTGGCGCTGCGCTCCCAACAGGCGGCAGCGCAGGCGAGGCTCACGAAACTCGAGGCGGTCGCCGCGAGCGATGAGCAGGTGCTCGCCCAGCAGCTGATCGGCACCTATGAAGGCGGCTCTCCCGACCTGATCAGCGTCGTCCTGGAGGCGACCGGCTTCAACGATCTGCTCGAGAAGCTCAACTTCGCCGAGCGGGTCGGCCGCCAGGACGCTCAGATCGTCGGTCAGACCAAGGCGGCGCGCCGGGAGGTGGCCGCCGAGGCGATCCGCCTGGGGACGCTCTCGTTCCGAGCCCAGCAGCTCGCGGTGCAGGCTCTGAACGAGCGCAATCGCGTCGCCGCGCTGAAGCTCAACCTCGTGTCACAGCAGCTGGCCGCGGCGCAGGTCCGCGCGTCGAAGGCGGGCGCGCTCAGCGCCGCGAAGTCTCAGGTGGCGTCACTCACCGGGCAGCTAGCGAGGCTGCAGGCGGCCCAGCGGGCCGCGGCGCAGCGCTCGTCGGCTGCCCCGAGCACAGGTTCGGCCGGTCAGGCCGGCAGCTCGAGCGGTGACAGTCCGTCATCCGGGTCGTCGGGCCCCGCGCCCAGCGCCCCCGCCAGTGGCGGCTTCGAGTTCCCCATGCCACGGGCCGACGTGTCTCCGCCGAGCACGTGGTCACTGGACGACGGGGTGGACATCGCCGCGCCCGGCGGCACCCCGGAGCTGGCCGTCTGCTCGGGAACCGTCGTCCTGCACGGCATCGGCGGCTTCGGCCCCTCGGCCCCGGTGATCCACTGCGACAGCCCGCTCTCCGGGAACGACTACGTCTACTACGGCCACGCCGGCCCGGGCAACTGGGTCCCGATCGGCACCCATCTCTCTCAAGGCCAGGTCATCTCCGAAGTCGGCTACGGAATCGTCGGGCTCTCCACCGGCCCCCATCTCGAGATCGGCTTCGCTGACTCCAGCGGCTCGCCGATCGGCCCCTCGAGCGCGCCGGCGATGATGTCCCTGCTGCGCGCCGCCTTCGGCGCCTAGGCGCCATCACCAGCGCCCCGGACCCGGTACGCTCACCCCGAGCGCCCTCTTAGCTCAGCTGGTAGAGCACTTCCATGGTAAGGAAGGGGTCGTCGGTTCGAGTCCGACAGAGGGCTTGGGGGGATTTGCAGGGGAAAAGTGGCCGGAGCAATTTGTGGATCCGGCGGCTGGCGCAACGTGGGCGCAACTCCCGTTCCCGTCGTCCTCGGATCCGTGCGGTTCCGCAGGCTGGATCGGCGGACGCGAAATGCCGCACCGGGCAGGCCGGCAGGTCAGCCCAAGTCGTCAACCAGCGTCGGCGAAAGCCGCCCCCTGTCGGACAAGTTTTCGAGACCGCGACAGGGGTGGGTCGATCGTGTGCGGTTTCCAGGGATTCCTTGATCACGGCGGCGGCTGTGGGGAAGTGGGTGGGGAAGTCTGGGTCGATCGGAGTCCGGCCGCGCCGTAGGGAGAGCGTGCGGCGCTCTTCGCGTCTGCACAGGGAGGTAGCCCGTTCCTTGGGCCGTTGGGTCGCGGTCCGATCGAGGGGGCCGCCGTGACGTGGTTCCTTAAACGCGAAGCGCCGGGTGGCCGCCCGGCGTTCCGTGGTCATGCAGAAGTTGAAAGCTCGCTGCGCAGTGTACCGGCTCGGGGGACGGATCCGGTGTGCTTTCGCGCCCACCGTCGGCGTCCGCCGCGTGCGGGAGGTCGTTCGTGAGCCGGCAGGCGATCGCCGCGGCGTTGGCACGCGAGGATCTGGGCGCAGGGGAGCGGCTGGTGGCGTTCTCACTGGCTAGCTTTGCCGGTCGCGACGGTCGTGCGTGGCCGGGTGCCCCGGCGGCTGCCGCGCGCGCCGGGCTGAGTCGCAGCCGCTACCTGTTCGTGCGCGACCGACTCGTCCGCAGAGGGCTGATCACCATCGAGGAGATGACGTCGGGGCGCGGGCGGGCGAGCATCGTTGCGCTGCGGTTCGCCGCGGATGGCCCGTGGTGGGAGGGAGAGATCAACGCCGAGCTGTTTGAGGCTGTCCTGTCTCGCACCCGCGCGCGCGGGCCGGCGCGGCTGCTGCTCGCGGTGCTGGCGGCGTTGGCTGACACGGACGGCGTCGTGCGTGGCGTGTCGAGCGAGGAGCTGTGCGCGGCGGCGGGGGTGGCCGATCGGACCTACCGTCGCGCTCGCCGGGAGTTGCTTGAGTCTGGCGAGCTGGCGCTGCTGCGTGGCGCCGGTGGGCGCGGGAACACGAACGTGTGGCAGGTCCAGGCGTCGATTCACACGCCGGTCGTCACTCGGGTCGGGTCGTCGGGCCAGCGCGTGACGCCTCCGGCGGGCTCGCGACCGTTGCTCACCACGGTGCGCTTCACGGCGGCCGATGCCGACGGCGGGCGGCACGCGGAGGTCGCAGATCTCGCCTCGGGTGCGGGAGCCGGCGAAATCGTCCTGTCCTGACCGGTGTTTCGGGTCAAAAGGGCGGTCCGGACAGGACGGTTTCGGAGCAGAACTGTCCTGCCTCGTCCGGGGTTTCCGGGTTACAGGGCGGTGAGGACAGGACACTTTTTGACCTCCCGGCGGTCGAAACCGCGGCACAAACCCCGGCACAAACCCCGGCAGCCAACGCGCGCGCGGGAACCGAACCCCAGAACCCCAGAACCGGGAACCCCCCTAGCCCCCCTGACGGGGGGAGCCGGGCGGGCTCGATGATCATCGAGCAGGCCTACATGACCGAGTGCGGCCGGCGCCGGCGACGGATGGTCCGCGTCGACCTTGACGAGGTGCGTCGAGGTCTCGGGATCCCGACAGCAGCCGATCGAAGCGATTGGCGGCGGATCCGTGAGCGGCTGAAGGGAGCGGTCGGTGAGAGCACGTTTGCGATTTGGCTTGAGCCGACTGAGCTGATCGCCGTCGACGGGCAGCACCGCCTCGTCGTGGCAGTACCGGCAGCGACCGGGGCGTGGACGAACAAACGGTTCGGTCGGCTGCTGGAGAGGTGCGCCGCCCAGGTCGGACGCGAACTGCGGTTCGCCTCTGAACCCGAGGTCCATGCGTTCGGTGTCACCGAGCGTCCAGTTCAACACCCCAGACAGGAGGGAGCACGATGATCGTCGCCATCACCAACCAGAAGGGCGGGGTCGGCAAGACCACGACCGCGGTCAACCTTGGCGTGCTCCTCGCCCGCCCGGGCCGGCGGGTGCTCGTGGTCGACGCCGACCCGCAGTTCGCGCTCACCCGCCAGCTCGGGATCGAGGAGCGAGCGCTCCGGGTGAACCTCGTTGGCGTGCTCGCCGGCCGCGCCGGCGCCGAGGAGGCGATCGTCACTGGCGTGCATGGCGTCGACGTGATCGCCAGCGGCCGCGATCTCGCCGGGATCGAGCTCAGCCTCGTTGGCGGCTCGGCCGCGAGCGGTTCCTGCGCGATGCGCTGGAACCGGTGTTGGGCGACTACGACCACGTCGTGATCGACACACCACCAAACCTCGGGCTGCTGACCGTCAACGCGCTCGTGCTCGCCGAGCTGGTGATCGCCCCGGTCAGCGCCGAGGACGAGGAATCGCTGCACGGCGTCCGCGAGCTGCAGCGCACCGTCACGCGACTGGCAGACCGCCTGGACCGGCCGGCGCTTGGGATCGTCGCGATCCTGACCCGCTGGCAGCAGTCGCGGGTCAGCAGCCGGACGATCGAACGTGCGCTGGTGCGCGAAGGGCTTGCGCCAGCAGTCCGGATCCCGGCTCGCTCGGCGCTGCTGGCCCGCGCGGCCGCTGATCGCGTTCCGGTCGCTATCAGCGATCCCGACAGCTCCCCGGCGGTCGCCTACCACCATCTCACCGAGCAGCTCACCACGGTCAACGCACGATGAGCCCCCACACCAGAAGGCCGCTCCGGATCGATGACCCAGTCCTCGGCGACGCGTGCCACGTGGCACACACACCCGCTGAGCAGACCGCGAACGGTCGCTTGCGCGACATCGCCCTAAAAGACGTCCACCCCAACCCGTCACAGCCACGAAAGCACTTCGATGACGCCTCGCTCGCCGCGTTGGCCGACTCGATCCGGGAGCGCGGCGTGCTGCAGCCGATTATCGTCCACGCCCGCCCAGGCGGCGGGTATGAGCTGATCGCGGGCGAGCGGCGCTGGCGAGCCTGCAAGATCGCCGGTGTCGCGACGATCCCGGCGCTCGTCGCCGAGACCGTCGACGCGGCGCAGTCGATCGAGCTGGCGCTGATCGAGAACATCGCACGCGAGGACCTCGGCGTGATCGAGGAGGCCCGCACGATCGCGGCGCTGCTCGACGAACTGGACGTCACAGCGACGAGTCTTGCGCGCCGGCTCGGTCGCAGCCGCAGCGATCTCGTCCACACCGTCCGCCTGCTCGACCTCCCCGACGAAGCGATCAAACTGATCGACCAAGGCGCACTCTCCAAGGGCCACGGGAAGGTCCTGCTGGCCGAGCCCGACCATGGCCGCCGTCGCGAGCTCGCCAGGCGCGCAGCCGCCGGCCAGTGGTCGGTCCGCGCACTCGAAACGGAGATCGCACGAGCAACGCAGCGACGCCCTCGAGCGGTTGAGCCGCACCCCGATCAGGTGGCTGCCGCCGCCAGGCTCCACGACGTCTTCGCTCGAGCGACGGGATGTGAGATCGACGCCCGCCCCCATCGGCTCGGCTACCAGATCATCCTGGACCACGCTGCCGTCGAGCGTCTCACCACCATGCTTCTGCCCGCTGGTGACGAGGCGTGAGGTCGTGCCACATGGCACAGCCGACACGGAGCCGCCCTTTCCGCGCAAGCGAGTTCCGACAAGCTGGAACCGGGTGCCCGCCGTGTGGAAAGCAGGTCTCGGCAGCGTTCGATCGGGAACGTTGACTGCGACGAGAAGCAGCCTGCCCTCGGCCGCTACGCCTCCGACCTCGCGGCCAGCGTGGAGCCCGGCGGGCTGATGAGGCCCGTCAGTTTTGACGCGCTCCTGGATAGCGCGCCCAATCCGAACGCAGCTACCGTCCGGGAGGCAGTCACCGCCGCTCTCAACGAGTCAGATCAAGTCCGGTTTCTCACCGAGCTTCGCCGGGCGTTTGACGAGGACCGCGCGGTGCGCCGAATGGCTGGCGCCTATGTATCCGCGCGAACAGACTGACGCTGCCGGCCCGGCGCAGAGCGCCTCTAGCGTTCACTGCGCGACGGCCCCCCGCACGCTGAGCCGTCCGCGTGACACGAGTGCGCGCGTCTCACTTCCCAACGACCAACGAACACGCGTCTTGACTCGTGACAATCCTGTCAATGTTGTGTGGCGATGGGCGTCGGTGAACGTCCATCAAGGTCTGGATGAATGCGTCGCGGACGTCGCGGACCAGCTCTTCGTCGCCGGCCATCGCTTGTTTCCGACGGTGATGGTGACCTTGTCGTTGCCATGTGCCGCTCCAGGCTTGGCTAGGCTGCGTTCACGTTGTGGGGACTGGTGCAGGTCGCACCTCGCCTGCCCGACGCCGCGGGCCTCGACGATGTGGTCATCGCGCTCTTCGTGGTCGATCTCGGGCCCCCTCGTCAGTCCGTGGCTATGAGCGCATGAGTCAGATGGCGGTCCAGATGATTCCGGCGATGGTGCTGGCGGAGCGGTTGCTAGCGGCTTGGGTGGCGGCGAGGAGTCCGAAGGCGGAGCGGTGCAGGTGCTGGGTGAGTTGGGCGACGGCGGCGGTTTCGACGGATCCGATCCCGATGGCGGCGAGGATGAAGGACCCGCCTAACAGCGGGATGTTGTTGTGGCTGGTGGCGAACCCGAGGTAGGCGAGGGTGAAGCAGCAACGGCTCATCTGGCGCCGGACTTCGGCTCTGGCGAGGATGTCAGCTGGCTTCAGCCCAAGCGTGACGCGCCTCGCGCAGCCCATACACGAGGATGGTCAGCGCTGAGAGTGGGTCGGCCCACCACCAGCCGGCGGCGGCGTTGAGGATCACGCCGGCCAGCACGGCAGCGGCGAGAGCACCGTCGATGACGGTCACCCGCGACTCGGTCTGGAGGACCGCGTTGCCCAGGCGGCGTCCCGCATCGCGCTTTCCGGCCGCCAAGGCGAACATGGCCAGCACCGTCGCCGCGAGCCACACAATGCCAAGAGTCGAATGGCCCGGGTGCGTTCGCGTGGTGAGCGTGATTGCGCTCTGAACAGCGATGTAGATGGCCAGCAAGACGAACGCGACGGCGATGATGCGCAGCGCGCGGCGTTCGCGGTCAGAGCCCTCCTCGCCGCGGAGCTGCCAGACGACGACCGCCGAGGCGACGATCTCGATGAGCGAGTCCACGCCAAACCCGGCGAGCGCCACCGAGCCGGCCGCGATGGCGGCGGTCGCCAGCACCACCACTCCCGCGACGTTCCAGATGAGCGTGGCGTATTCCAGCATCAGCCCTCGCCGCAGGAGCATCCGGGTTATCGCTGCTCGGGAAGTGGCGGTCACCGCACTACCAGGGGATCGCGCCGAGCTCGTGAGAGACCGCGTGCCCCGCCTCCAGGACGTAGCCCACGACATCGCGGCGCGGTCCTCGGCTGTTCAGTAGTCGCTCCGTCGCACCGAAGATTCCGATCGCCCCCACGACGGCGCCTTGACGATCCTTGATCGGCGCGGCGATCGACGTCTGATGGGAGAAGAGCTCGCCGATGTCGACCGCCCAGCCCTGATCGCGCACCTGCGCGAGCTCGTGGTCAAGCGCCGCGTTGTCGGTGATCGTCGCGGCCGTGAAGGTGGCGAGCCCGGTTTGGCTGAGCTTCCGTGCCCACGTAGGGATGGTGCGCCAGGAGAATCTTGCCGAGCGCGGTGGCATGGGCCGGCAGCAGCGACCCGACATCGAGGGTCTGAAACGTGTCATCCGGGCGGAACACATGGTGGACGATGAGGACCTGGGAGTCGTGCAGCGTCCCGATCCGCACGGCCTCCTGGGTGCGCGCGGCCAGCGCGTCTGACCAGTTGAGCGCGCGGGCCCGCAGCTCGTTGCCGTCCAGGTAGCTGGATCCCATGTGCAGCAGCGTCGCGCCGAGCCGATACTTCCCGGTCTCCAGGTCCTGCTCGACGAACCCCACGCTCTGCAGCGTCCGGAGCAAGCCGTGCACGGTGCCCTTGGGCAGGTGCAGCTCCCCGGCCAGATCGACCACCCCAAGCCGCCGGCTGCGGCCCGAGAGCAGCCTCAGGATCGCGGCCGCGCGCTCGATTGACTGGATGTGTCCGGGCATACGTCAGCGTCGCCGCGCCGCCTAGGTGTAGGACTCGTCCGGCCCGTCGCTGACGACCAGGACGGGGACGGGAGCGCCGTCCATGAGGTCCTGGGTGATTCCCTTGAGCAGCAGCCGTCCGGCTCGGCGCTCGTGGTGGTGTCCGCACACGATCAGGTCTGTACCGTGGCGATGCACATATTCGAGTAGGGCGCGGCCCGGTGCGTCGCCCTCGATGATCTCGTGGACGACCTCCACGCCGGCCCGCTCGGCGCGGTCCTTGACCTCGTCAAAGGTCGCCTTCAGGTAGCGGTGGGCGGCGTCGCTGGACTCGGCGCGATCTGCGGCGGTTTCCGCGTGAGCCGGCGAGTAGGCGATCGAGACAGCGGTCAACTCCGCGTCGTAGCGGCGGGTCACGTCGATGGCGGCGTCAAAGGCGCGGAGAGAAACCTCGGAGCCGTCCCAGGCGATCAGGATTCGTTGAAACATCAGCGCAGGATGGGGATGAGGGACAGGGCCAGGATGAGGGCGACCAGCACGTAGAGCAGGTAGACGGAGAGGTGCCCCGACTGCATACGGCGCACCACCGCGGCGGCGCGCACGACGAGTGCGGCAAGTGGTGCGTAGAGGAAGCGGTCGATGGCGAGCACCACCGACGTCTCGAGCCGGAACACGGGCCCGCCCGCCCGGCTCGGCTCCGCGGCGTCATCGGCCGGGACCAGGCGGCTGCGGTAACCCAACGGTCCGCGCAGGATGACGCGCATGGGGTTGGAGTACGCCGACGCGCGGTACTGCACGGCGGCCAGTTCGGCGCCGCTCCCGGTCACCCACACCGCTGCGCGCCGCACGGGCCGCCCTCGCAGCGCTGGTGGACGTGTCAGCCTGACCGCCGCGACCGCCAGCAAGGCATAGGCGGGCAGGGTGATGGTCAGCCAAGTGGGCGCGAGCACGGAGAAGCCAGTGAACACCGGGGTGAGGACGAGCGGGTGGCTGATCGTCGTCGTGGCCAGGTTCAAGCCCAGCACCGGGTGCAGTGCCGCGCCGATCGCCTGGATCTCCCAGGGCGCGACCGTCCCGAGGAAGAGCAGGATGACGCCGAGTCCGACGAGCCCGACCGGCCATCGGGTGGGCTCGCGCACCCGGTCGAACCGCTCACGGCCGTGCCCGAGGAAGAGGAAGCTGTAGAACTTCGCGAAGGCGAGAAGACCGAGCCCGGCCGTCAGCGCGAGCGCGGCCGCGGCCAGCGCGCACAGCAGCCGGGACAGCAGGGTCGGCATGCGAAAGCCCTGCAGGAGCGCCTCGAAGGTGAACCATTCGCTAACGAAACCGCCCAACGGCGGAATGGCGGCCAACGTCAGCGAGGACACGCCCAGCGCCACGGCACTGAAGGGCAGCAGCCGGCCCAGCCCACCCAGGGAATCGAGGCGGCGCTGCCCGGTGGCCTGCTCGATGCGGTCCACCGTGACCAGGGCCAGCGTCTTGGCCAGGTTGTGGGCGCACACATGCAGCGTGGCCGCGAGCATCCCGGCCGCGGCGAGAATTGGCTGATGCGCCGTCTGGCCGAGGAGCGCGACTCCCAGGGCGACGAGGATGACCCCCGCGTGCTCGACGGTTGAGTACCCCAGGAATCGCCGGAGGCTGTCCTCGGTAAGCGCATAGACGATGCCCACGAGAGCCGTCGCGGCGCCCAGGATGAGCAGTGCGTCACCGCACCACACCGGCAGCGGGCCCAGAATCTGAAACTCGAAGCGCCACAGGCCATAGAACCCGGCACAGAGTGCGACCGAGAGCCATGCTGCGCCCAGGCGGGGCGCCGCGCCGTAGCCCGCGGGGAGGCCTCCCTGAAGCGGGAGCACACCGATCTTGGTGGCAAAGCAGGTCAGAAACAGCATGAACACGACGCCTCGCGTGCCCGCGGGCAGCGCCGCCGCGGTCCACGCCGATAACGCGAACGTGTGCGTGTGGGCGTAGAGGAGGCCCACCGCGGCGAGGAGCGCGCCCCCCCGATCTTGGCCAGGCCGCCCGTGAGGTATCCGTCCCGTATGTCGGCGGGGGCTCGACCGGCGCTGGCGATCAGGTAGATCACGACCGTGAGCGCCTCCCAGGCGATGACGAACAGGAACCCGTTGTCGGCGCCGATGGCGACCGCGACACACAGGACGACGAGGCCGCCGAGGCACGTCAGCGACCGGCTGGGGGGTGAGGCGGCGGAGGCGAGAGCCACCGCCGCGCCGGTGAGGCCGGTGAGCGCCAGGAAGATGCCGGCCAAGCCGTCAGCGCGCAGCGCGCTGTCGCCGAGCCCGATCCAGCCGCCGAGCCCCAGCACTGGCCGTGCCCCGCCGGCCGCCGCGTCCACCCCCACGACCACGAGCAGCACGCACCCGACGGCCGAGGTCAGGGCGCCGGCGCGCGGCCGCCACGCCGCGACCAGTGCTCCGATCACCAACACACTCATCGCGATCGCGAAGACGAGCGTCATGCCGGTACCTCCGACGGGTCCAGCAGGCCGACGGCGAGGAGAAGGCCGTGCATGATCGCGATGGGCGCCGGAGGTGACCCGGGCACGTACACGTCGACGGGGAGGACGCGGTCGACGCCGCCGGCGGTGAGCTGGCTTGCCGCGGCGAGGCCTCCCGAGCAGGCGTCGGTCCCGACGGCGACGACGGCCTTGGGCGACGGCATGACCTCCCAGGTGCGCTGCAGCGGATCGCGCATCGCCGCGGTCACGCCGCCGGTGACCAGCAGGACGTCCGCGTGACGCGGTGCGTTGGTGAGGAAGAACCCGAGGCGCTGGATGTCGTAGTAGGGGTTCCAGAGCGCCTGGATCTCCCACTCCTCGGCGCCATCCGAGCCGCAGTCGATGTGCCGGATGTGGATGGAGCGCCGCAACGCCGCCGCGGCCTGGCCGAGGGTCTCACGGGGCGACGCGCCGTCAGTCACACCCTCCGGCACGACCAGCGCCCCCCGCGTTCGAGCCGCCGTCTCGTAGGCGTCGAGGAAGCGAAAGCGTTCCGGCGCCGCCAACACGCATTCGCCGCACAGGATGCAGCGGCCCCGGTCAACGGACACTGCCCCGCGCGCATCGACGGTGATGGCGCCGGTCGGACACAGCTGCGTCAGCTCGTCGCTTCCGCCGCCGGCGTCGAGAATGTCGATGCGACCCCGGTACCCGACGGGCGGATCTGCGGCGGCGCGTGGATACCGGGTCGTGATCCGCCCCTGGCTCAGGCCGCGCACCAACCACTCGAGCATCAGCGATCCGCTCCCGCGGGGGTCAAACCGAAGCTGTGCTCGATGAAGGCGAAGTCGGTGAGCACGTCGCTGCCGAACGCGTGATCAAAGAGCGCCCAGTTGCGCAGCGAGGGAGAGGCCAGGTGACCCGGTGGACGAGCCCGCGGCGTATCTCGACCCACACGACGAGCTCCCCTGCGGGGCCTCCACCCATGCCAGCGCGGCGCCTTCGGCGTCGATGGGATTGGGACCTGGAGCTGGCCGTTGCCGCGGCGCAGGTGATCGACCGCCTGACGCAGGATCCGCAGGGACTCAAATGCCTCGCCAAATCTCACGTTGATGCGCGCCATCGCGTCGCCCTCGCGGCGGGTGATCACCTGCAGACCGAGCCGCCGGTAGTCGCCGTAGGGCCGCTCGTGGCGGGCGTCGGTGGAGACGCCCGAGCCGCGCGCGAGCGGGCCCACCGCGGCGTATTCCTCGACGATCTGGCGGGGCAGGCGGCCCGCGCCGATCAACCGGTCAGTCATCGAGGCGGTTCCGAGGAACAGACGCTGGTCGCGGACGAGCTGGGGCTCGAGGCTGTCCAGGGCAACCGAAATCCCGTCGAGGCGCAGCGCGCCCGTGTGCCGCACGCCGCCGGGAACGATGACCCCGCGGGCAAACCGGCTGCCCGTCAGCCGGGCGCGTAGTCGCGTGACCTGCTCCTTGAGAATCTGAAAGCGCGCCTGGCCCACGTAGAGCGCGGTGGTCTCGGCCTCCTTGGCGATGACGTCGAAGTGGCAGGCCAGCCGCTCGAGCTCAGCGTGCACGGCCCGCCATCTCTCCGCGGTCGGCGGTGGCTGGACGCCGGTCGCGCGTTCCACCGCCTGGCTGAACGCGCTGGCGTAGGCTACGCTGGCGATGCCGGCGACCCGTTCGGCCACGTACACCGCGCGGTCAGGAGCCAGTCCGGCGAATCGGCTCTCCATCCCGCGGTGCTTGAAGAAGGGACGCGTCTGCAGGCGCTCCACCGTCTCACCGCCCGTCTCGATCTGGAACTGGATCGCCTCGAACACCCCGGAGCGCACCGGCCCATACGGGATCGCGAAGGCATCCAAGCCCCGGACCGTGCGATCGAGGGCATCGGCGTCGGGCGTGGTCAGAGCACCGGCCGTCGCCGCGCCGAGCGGGTGCACGCCATGTCGCTCGGCCAGCTTCCGCTCGGCCCACTGCGCCGCGGGCCAGAACTCACCGAGCGAGCCGAAGGTGATCGGATCGGCATCCTCGGCGGGCGCGCGCACGACGACCAGCGACCCATGCAGAGCGAACACGCCGACGAGCGCCGGCTCGGGCGTGTCGGCGACAAACAGCGTCACGAACCGCGCGCCGGCCATCTTGAGGGTGTGCGCGGCTCGGCGGAAGCCGAGCAGCTTCACGCGCAGGCGGATCTCGTGCGGCGGCCCGGGCTCGCTGACCGCGCCGAGGTGCTGGGGTAGGTCTTCGGTCAACCGGCGGGTCCGCCGCGACACGCTGCTCATGCTGGCCCCGCCAGGCGATGCATTGCGCTGGTCAGCAGGGAGCTGAGCTGACCGGGTAGGTGCACGCCGAGCGCGATCGACACGAACAGGCAGCCGGCCATGCCGGCGAGCATCCACCTGCTTCCCTCAGTCACCGCAACCGACGCACCGCCGGACCCATCGGCGCCGCCGTCGCCGGACGGGCTCAGAACCATGCGAGCTGCGTGCCAGGCCACGCCGAAGAACGCGAGGTTGACTCCACCAGCAGCAGGGTGACACCCACGTACTGCGACCTCGCATACCGCGGCGACGATCTCAGTCGCTGCGAAAGACGCCCGAGGGGGCAGGCCGCACAGCGCCAGGTCGGCGGCGAAGAACTTGCTCGCCGTCCATGGCATGGCCCGTAGGGCACCGGTAATCCCGTCGACCTCCTTGGTGTCATAGCCGCGCAGCAGCGATCCGGCCCCGAAGAAGGCCAGCCCCTTGGCCGCAGCGTGGGTAAGGACGTGCAACAACGCTCCAACCACCGCAAGCGGCGCGCCGAAGCCGATGCCCAGCGCAATGATTCCCATGTGCTCGATCGAGGAGTAGGCGAGGAGGCGCTTGTAGTGGTGTTGGCGCACCACGAATAGCGCCGCTGCGGCCAGCGAGATCGCACCGAAGACGATGAGGACGTGCTCGGCAAACGAGCGCTGTCCGCTGGCGACCGTGACCTGGAAGAAACGCAGGATCGCGTACAGCGCCGCTGACAGCAGCGATCCCGAGAGCATCGCCGACACCGGCGCCGGGGCCTCGCTGTGCGCGTCAGGCAGCCAGGTGTGCATCGGCACGAAGCCGACCTTGGTGCCAAACCCCACGACCGAGAGCACGAACGCCAGTGCCACCGCCTCGCGCGACAGGCCGTGGGCCTGGTGGAAGTAGCGCTCGAAGCGCGGGACGTAGGCGCTCCCCAGCAGGTGGGTGCCGGTGGCGTAGAGGACGATCGCCAACAGCGCGATGCCGAGCCCGCTGGAGGCGATCAGGATGTACTTCCACGATGCCTCGAGAGCGGCATCGGTGCGATCGATCGCCACCAGCAGCGCGGAGACGATCGTGGTCAACTCCACCGCCACCCACAGCGTCCCGAAGTCAGCGGCCACGGGGACCAGGAGCATCGTCCAGCCGAACAGATTCAGGTAGGCGAAGTACCGCTTCGCGAAGCCCGGCGCGTCGGCGTGTCCTTCGTCAAGGGCCAGGTAGCCGATGGAGAAGATCCCAGCGATCGCGTACAGCAGGCCGGTGGCCAGTAGGAACACGGCGCCGAGCGAGTCGACTTGCATCCACCCGCCGGCGGCGACGATCGCCTGACCGTGGGCGACCGACAGGGCGATCGCGACGGTGAGGATCAGCGAGATGATGCCGGCGACCACGGTTGCGGCACGGGCCAGATGCCATCCGTCGACCAGCGTGAGAAGCGTGGCCACGAGCGGGACCGCCAACATGTGCATAGAGCGACCAGCTCATCCCGTGAGCCTGTTCAAGACGTCTGTCCGCACGGCGGTCCGCGCGACCGCCAGGTATTGGACGAGGACGACGAACACCAGCACCCCGACGAGGACGTCGAAGAGCAGCAGCAGCGCCAGGATGATGGGCAGCCCGGGCGCGATGATCAGGCTGGCCACCGACCGGAGTTCTCCAGGACGAGGAACCCGAGCAGCTGTGACGGGGCGTAGGGCCGCAGCACCATGAGCAGGAAGGCCACGAGCACACCCCCGACGGCCACCGGAAGCGCCGAGAGCGGCAGCGCCGCCTCGGCTCCGATGTGCACCGGGCGCAGCACGATGAACGACAGCGCGCACAGCGCGATCCCGATCAGGATCGCGCTGGGAACTCCGATCACCGAGGGAACGCGGGCCTCGACCTCGAGCCGGCGCAGGACGAATCTGATCCCGAGGGAAACAACAGCGCCTTGAGGCCGATCGTGGCCGCAGCGAGGACGTAGAGCTCTCCGCCACCATGCCCGGTGGCCGCGGTGCCGATCGCCAGCGCGGCGACGACGGCCGAGCCCAATGCGTAGACGCAGCTGCTCCCACACGTCCTGGGAGCGCAACATGCCGTACTCGACGAGCAGCACGAGCACCGCGGCGATCGTCGCGATCGCGCCGAATACGGTGAGCGTCTGGTCGCCGAACGAGGGCTCGAACAGGAAGATGACCACCGCGAGCACCGCCAGCATGAAGCTCGCCACCGTGAACTCGGGGATCTTGTAGAGCCGTAGCTTGGCGTAGCTGGACTCGATCACCACCACCGCGACGCCGACCACCAGCGCCTTGGCAAACAAGAGGACGATCGCCAGGGCCACGACGTCCAGCCGCCCGCTACCGGCCATGCCCCACGGGAGGACGAGGACGTTCATGAAGATCGTGAACAGCAGGAGTTGCTTGATGCTCGAGCCCCAGCGCAGGAACGCCAGACCGGGCCCCGAGTGCTCGGCGACCCGGGCCTCCTCGATCTGCCCGAACTCCAGCGTGCTGCCGTGACTCTCGACCGGGATGCGCCCCGTCTCGGTGAGCACCAGCATGAAGAACGCCGCGATCATCAGCAAGTGACTGGGCCGGACGACCTGGACCGCGGAGGACCGGATGGTCGCGCCGAACGCGTAGGGCAGATCGGTGTGGGTCGTCAGCGCCAGGACGAAGGTCACGAAGATCACGGTGGGCTCGTTTAGCGCGCCGAACGACCGCAGGCGGCTGGAGCCGAGCTGGGCGTACGGGCTACCGCTGTCAACCGCGGCCAGAGAGACCGCGAAGCTGGTCAGCGCGAGGATCAGGCCGACGCCGAAGAAGTCGGCCATGTAGCCCAGCGGCAGCGGGAAGGTGGTGAGCGCTGGGATCAGCAGCGGGATCGTCGCCAGTCCCGCGAAGCTGACATAGGGCGCGGCCCGGAACACCGGCCCGGCCGGCGCGGGTAGCACCGTCTCCTTGCGCAGCAGCTTGAGGATGTCGTAGTAGGGCTGCAGCACCCGCGGACCTCGGCGCTGCTGCACGACCGCCTCGGCACGGGCGATCATCCCGCTCACCAACGGCGCGAGACGAGGATGCTGACGACCTGCAGAGTCTGGATGACCCAATATGGCAGGACCGGCATGGCCCGTGCTGCTCCTTTCGCTAGCTAACGCTTCGTTGGCGAAAGGAGCCATCAGCCCTTGTCTTTAGCGGGCGGTTCGAGGTGAGGCGGTGCCTCACCTACGCCAGGACTCCATCTGTGCGCCGGGAACCATATCGCAACGATCAGCCGGAACACGGGCGGATGGCGCGCGCTCGTTATGATCCTCCTTAGGCGATGCGGCCGCCTGACCAATTGCCGATCCGGCTGATGGCTTCTACCGAACCCCGATCCGGTGGAAGCCATATGCAGCTCATCACGTCAGCATCCTCTCCGACGACGCGCAGGACGGGCTGGACGACGAGCTCGCCCAGGCGCCCTCGTGCCTGGCTGACCTGGGTCTCACTCACATCATCGCCGCGCTGACCGCGGGCCGCGACGAGTACCAGCTGACCACGTACCTCTACCGCCCGGTGCGCTCGGTCGAGACGGTGCGCTATCGCCACCACGTGCTACACGACCTCGAGCGCGAGCCGGTGCGGCCAGGCGTGGGCGCGTTCGCGCGCGGCATCGCCCGGTGCGCACGCTCCTTCATCTCGTCGACACCCTCCGCCGTCCGCGCCAGCAGCCGCGATGTTCGTCAGCGCCGCCGCCGCCTTCTGCGACGTCGTGTTCGGCCTTCAGCCAAGGCTGCCCAGGACGCCGAGGGCCACGTTGACCAAAGTTCACTCGCTCATTGACTCCCTCGGCGCGTACACCCTTCCTCAGAGCATACGCCTCGCTGGACACTGACACCCAGGGGCGCCACGCCGAGCTCTCCGCGCTCACCCGTATCATTAAGCCTCCGCGGAACACAGTTGACAGTCAACACCTACCAGGAGCAGACAAACATCGGCCAGGGGGTTGAAGCGAGCCTTCGCAGAAGCACCGACAGGACGCTCCACGCGACCACCTGGTCCCCGCTTCCCATGACTTCTCTGACATGAACCATGTCGAAACACGGATGCCCTCGACCTGCATTCACTGGCCTGTTTCCCTAAACCATTCAGGCGCGCGGCTCGCCGACTAAAGCCGACGCCCGCGATTGCCTTCATCGACCACGACGTAGCGACCGCTGCAAACGCGTTTTCCAGTTCTTGCCTTGAGCCCTCTCTGTGAAATTCCTACCGCTCCACTCCCGGCTCCCGGCCTCGACCTTCTCCTATGCCGCGGGTCTCGACCCGCTGCAAGGTTATTGCCGCCCACGGCGACATTTCGATTCTGGCCCTTTAGCGACGAAGGACTCATCACGAGGAGCGCGCAGGTGACCTGCAACAACTTCCATATATCAAGTACGGAGCGTGTTCTGCTCGTTGGTCGACGGCCCGAACGACGGCGGCGAGGGCACGTTCACGCGAAACATCGAGCAGCTGCCGCTACCTCGCCGGTTTCAGGTTTCCGGTCCCAGCACAATATACTCATATATTCCTTCCTGACCGCATCTTCGACCACTTTCGACGGCAAGAGAGACATCACGACGCTCCATGGCAGCTCGACAGCTCGTTGTGCCGGGATCTACACACGATCCTCGACCACGGGACGCCGGACGACATACTGATCATCGATTCAGAGCTTCGAGCAGGCCCACGCTCCGTGATCCCCGTGGCAACCGGCACCGAGTTGATCCAGCGGATCATCACCGCTCGAACATTCTTCACATTTCCTCGTGACGTTCGTCGACGGACTCGTAACACTCGACAGGGCACCATGACAGGTCAATCGAGCACCATCATGACCGAACGACCCCGCGATCCGCACCTTCAAGGTGATTCACCAAGCCGCCCCAACGAGCCTGGCCCACCGTTCATCCTCGCTGACCGACAGTCCAAACTCGGCGCCGCGTCGTTGCAGCGCAGGCTGAGCACGATGAAGAGCTTTCCTGATGCATGCTGACCGGGACTTCGACGCCGACCACGAGCTCCCGACCCACGAGGACGCGTTTGACCCCAGAGCCTGGAGCTTGGACGCGTACCTCAGAACGAAGATCGCACATAATTACGCTGCTGCTTGAAGTTGTTTGCAGGGCTCTGCTTCTGAGCTGAACGGGACCAGATCCGTCGCGTGCCGCCAACAGGTTCTCGCCGACTTATCCAGAGTTCCAGCATGGCATGACACCTCCGCTCGATGGCCGGGGAGTGGCTGAAGACAGAAAGGACCGTGTCGGGCGGCATCCTGGAACGTGACACGCAGCGCTTGATCCTGCGCCGCCTCGGTGCGCAGATGGAGACCCTCACAAGCTTTTCTGCAGCGGGCTTCACGTCTGACGGTCACCCCATCGCCGCCACATTTGGATTGACAAGATTCTTGTTATTGTTCCTCATGCTTCGTACAGACTTCAGCGAATGACTGCTTCAGACCTCATAAAGGGCTACCTCAAAGGGCTCAACCTCAAGGGTCGAATACGATCCAGCGCTCCCGTGAACGACGGGAGCAAGGAGCGCTTGGTACACGCTACGCCCGTGCCCCCGGCCGGGTTTCCGTGGCACGGATTCCTTCGATCAATTGAGCCACAGCTTCACATAGCAGACCGCGACGAAACCAGCGCCCCACTGCCCTCGCGGACCTCGACCACAACCTGATCGTCCAAATGGCAGAACGCACTGGCTCGAGTCGACTGGATCATGTCCTCGACTTCCTCGCAGGGTGCTTGAGCACGCAGGTCGACTTCTACATCGGGTGTCGAACCTGGCCGACGAACTGACACGCTCGGCGGTGCCCGGGCAACCCAGGACGTTCGCCCAATCAACGAGGTGACCCTTCGGGCCGGGGGCTTGTACGACGTCTGTCTCGCTCTCCCTCGATTAGCAGGTGATCGCCGACGACATCGAGGCTGGCGGGAAGGCACTCGTGATGGTCGCCGGCGCCAACCAAGGCGCAAACGACGTTCCTACGGAGCATCGGGCTGGCCCAGCTCATGGCCCAGTGCGCATGTTCGTCGCCGCCGACTCCTACTGGCCGACGCCTGCACAGGCATGTACGCCCCTACAAGCGCGAGAAGACGAGACCATGCAGACGGCAAGCTCGACGAGGAGCTGCGATGATAAGCGGCATCGCCGATCAGAGTCCGCCGGCTCCTGCTGCTCTGCGACGAGTCGTTCGCCTCGACCAACGAACGACAGGGCTCCCAGATCGCACATCAGATCATCGACGCGATGCTCGCGGAACATCAAGGTGCTGTTCGTCACGCACATTTCGACCTCGCCGGGACCTACCACGAGCGTCAGATGAGGACGGCGCCGTTTCTGCGGCAGCTGCGAGATGACGCCAGACCGTTCCACCTCTCCGAAGGCCGGCCTCTCCCCACCAGCTATGGGAAAAACCCTATCGCAAAATTTCGGCCGCCCCGTGAACGCGGCCGCAGCGAGCCCGTCGTCAGGGTCAAGGTACACCGATCACCTGGATCGACGGCCTACTAATCATCGCTCGACAGGCGGACTGTGAGCCACAGCCAGAGTTCACGCTTCCCGGCGGGCACGTCAACGCCCACGAGTCCATCGCCGACGCGCTCAAGCGAGAGATCTCCGAGGATTCCAGTCTCGAAATCGATCCCGGCCCCCTGCTCTATGTCTCCGGGTTCGGCAGCCGGCTGGAACCCACGACCTCGAGTTGATCCTCCTCGCCAGGCCCAGCGGGGTCCCCATGCTCCGCGGCCGCTTCACCGCGATCGATCCTGACGGCGACCGCCTCCGGACATCGTGCGGCGATCCTCGAGCAGATCGCCGCCGATGCTCGCGACGGCTGGCGCAGCACCCCAAGGTGATTAAGAGTAGCGCCTACAGGGCTACGACAGCTCCCGTAGGCCAGGCGGGGTGTCGCTCGGCGTTCACCAGCGGCGTCCACGGCCGGCGGTCCAGGACGTATGACGTCGACTCGAGCTGCATCTCATTCCCCCATCGACCACCGGACGGCCCAGAGCACACCCTGCGCGCTCCGGGATCTACAGCCAGCCGGAGTCTCACGAGCCAAGGTTGAGCGGACACCGCCGCGTCCGGCGTTTAAGCTCGGGAGACGTTGTACAGCTTGGCACCCCGTCGACACCGCCGGGTCCCGCCTTGCGTTAGGCCCCCTCTGGGGTTGGGCCGACGAACAGGAGGACCTGACCGGGTGCCCATGGGATGGCGTTGTGGACGTACCAATCGCTCGGCACCTGATCGGAGCGGAGCTCGTGGCCGAAGTTCGCGTGCACGTAGCGGTACTGCGGCACGGTCACGTGGCGGGCGCGGAGCAGCGCGAGGACTGTGGCTACCGTCCGCCCGCGATAGCGCAGGCCGTGCATCGCTTCTCCAGGGGCGGTGGGCGAGCCTCCTGACATGTACTGCTCTCCGGGTCGCGCTGCGCGTGCGAACACGATCTCGCCTGAGCCGCGATACCCGAGCGCGACCCTGACTCCGACCGGACAGATGCTGTCGCCGTCGACGGCGCGGCACTTGCCCTTGGCTGTGATCGGGTGCAACGACTGAAGCTGGGTGCCGCCGACGGCAACGACCGTGCCGACGATCGAGGGGGACGCGGGGACCAGCTTGAGCGTGATGTTGGAGATGGTGCGCGGCGAACTCCGCGCGGTAACGGGCTGGGTCGGCGAGGGGGTTTCGGACGATCACGTTGATAAACGCGCCGTTCGTCGTGAACGACAGGGCTTGTGCGGTGCCCGGCCCGACCGGTACCGGCCCGATCGCGTTCCCAGAGCCACCGATCGTGGTGACCACCAGCACCACCGTCGCCAGCGCAGCCGCCAACACGATCGCTGCCATCTGCGGACGCCGCCTGAGACGCCAAACGTGCCGTCGGTCGGCGCGCGCCGGCGTGGAGCTGATCCGGACGGCGAGGTCGGCGAGCGTGTCAGAGCCGACGACGCGTGCGGCCTCGGCGTCTGAGATGCTGCTCAGAGCGGAGATCTGGCTTTTCATGGTGCGTCTCCGTTGCCGGTTCACGTGACTTCTCCGTTGACGACCCTCGCGGCGGTCGCCTCCGCGTCACGCTGGTGGTGGGCGAGCTCGGCACTGAAGTCGACGACGAGCGCGGTGCAAGCGGATCCTCGCGGCGTTGCGCGAGCACCCCAGGACGGCGGCGATTCCGGCTGGATCCAAACCCTCCCAGCCTTCGAGAGCGAGCACCTCCGGTCCCCATCGGTCAGGCACCGAAACGCAGCCGCGACCTCGGCCAGCTCCCCGGTGTACTCAAGCGAACCGCGGGCAATCGACAGCTCGGCGCGAAGCCGGTCAGCCAGCTCATGCCTGCGGCGATCGCCGCGGCGCTGATTTGCACATACGCGCCGCGCCACCCCGTAGAGCCACAACCGCGCCGCATCGCCAGCCGGAACGTCATCCAAGCGCCGCCACGCGGTCATAAACGTCTCCGCGATCACATCGGCCGCATCATCTGCGTTGTCCGTGCGCCGCAGCACATATCCGACCACGCGCCCCTGATTCTGCGCGTAGAGCTCCTCGAACCGTCGACGACGTCGATCAAGCGCTCGTCCCACGTCATGGGGCTGGCTTCTCTCGCCCATACCCTGCAAGATGTCCACCACACGGACAGAATTTCAGCCCGGACGCCTCCCTCTACAAAATCTGCTGCCAGCCCAACCGCGAAACCCGCGGACGGAGATCCGCCATCACACGCCGAGGCCAAATCAGCGCTCCCGGATCCAGCCTTGACGTCTCATCAACGAAGGGCTACCGCACACTTCGGTCCGGAGATCGCGCTGGGGGTGTCGACCCGTGTCTTTTTCAGGCGTTTCGGCGTCGGCCACGATCCGGGCGCCGGCGGCTAGTCCCGAGAAACAGGTGGCCGACGCTGTCACGCTGGGGCGCTGGCGACCAGAGCCCAGACTCGGTGCGGAACGGCCAGTGGCTCGTCGGGGAAGCTGGTAGCGAGCAGAGCCGCTAGCGCCGCGTCGAAGTCCGCGACGGCGGGTGCTGACAGGGTCGCACCGACGCCGTTGCAGCTGCGCATCCGGCCGCGCCACGCCTCGTGTGAGTACGGGACATCGAGATCAAAGCTGAAGGTCTCGATGCTGGTGAAGCCGCCCGCCGCCGCGTCGAGCGTCCAGTCGGCGTGGATGCCGGTGCCGCCCGCCATTGCCCACGACTGGTTGCGGGCCAGGGATCAGCGCCTCGCTCGCGGCACACACATTGCCCGGCAGGCTTGTAGTCCATGTGGCAGATCACGAGGGTTCCCCCGGGTGTGAGCAGCCGGCGTGCTTCCGCTGACGCTCGGGGGCGGTCTAAACCAATGCCAGGATTGCCCGGCCGCGACGACGTCCCAGCCTCCGCTCTCCAGCCCGGTGGCTTCCGCGGTTCCGACGCGATAGGTGACGCTCACTCCGGCTTCGGCATCAAGGCGTCGGGCTTCAGCGAGCATCGCCGGTGCGGGGTCCAGGCCGGTCACGACACAGCCCTGGCGTGCGAAACCGCGGCCCACCGCTCCGGTGCCCGTTCCCAAATCCAGGACTCGCTGACCAGCCACCCCGACGTGCATGCTGGCAAGCCGAGAGAAGAACTCATCGGGGAACTCGGCCCGATAGGCGGCATAGTCGCTGCGGGTACGACCAAAGTCGACGATCATCGGCCGGCATCCTGGTACCGGCAACACGGTCATCGCAGCGTGCATCGCGCCGGAGTCTGCCACGCGAGATCCCATTATCGCCCCGAGCAGCGGCCAGCTCGTCTGCTCCGCCCCGTCTCAAATCCCAAGGCTCTGCGAACAGGCGCGCCGGCGTACCCATCGCTGGATTCCCGAGAGGCGGCCTCTGTGACCGACGTGGATGGCTGAAGGGGCGGCGGTGGGGCCATGCCGCCAACAGCGGCCGGCTGCTGATCGCTCGTTCCGACGCTCCCGCCGGGCTCTGTTGAGATTGCGCTTGAGTCGGGAGCGAAACCATTACCGCGGTCCTAGCCGTGAGCGCTAGGTCCGATTGATAGTGGCGGGTCCAAGGGTGAGAGGCGCCTGTCGGTTTGGTCAACGCCTAGACCGGGGAGGCCCCTGGTGCGACCGCGTCCTGCACAGCAGCGACCAGCGTTAACCATGACGACCGTCAATCCCGGCCTTGGACTCCAAGGCAGCATCAACACCCCGACTGGGTCAGTCGACGTTGCTCGGCGCTTTCGGGGTGAGCCGTTCGGTCTGACGATACGCCGGCCGCCGAGGCGGTCAGGCGGCCCCCCGCGGCCCGCCGCCTGACATCCGACGTATCGACGGCTCGTGCTTGACGGCGCTATCGCGGTTGCGGTTTGCGCGTCCTTCTCGCTGGGTTCTGGTGGACGCGCGCGTCCGCGGGCCCTCACCGCTTGATGCTGGAAGGCGCGCGCAGGACGCTTCGGCTCGTACGAGACCCTACGACCCCGCCAATGACCCGGACTACGAGCGCAGGCAGCAAGACTACGAAGGGGTCCGCCACCTCACCCTGACCGACGCCCGCTGGACCGAGCAAGACCCGCTCAACCAGACCACGGGCCTCACGCAAGGCGACCGCCACAGCTACGCCGGGGACGACCCGATCAACCTCACCGATCCGACCGGCAGATGCGGCGGCGTCTTTAGCTGCATCCTTCACGCAGGCAGAGTCGTCCTGACCGGCGCGGAGATAGCTGCATATACGGGCGCCATTGCGGTCGCCGCCGTCGGTTGCGCCGCTGCGCTGAGGAGCCCCGTCGGTGCGGTTTCGGCGGGCGCCGCTGTGACATCGGCTGTCGGCGGAGCGGGGTTGCTTTACGAGAGGGCAGGCACTTTTAGTGTCCGCCCGGCCAGGCAGGGATCAGCGCCGCCCAAGCGCTCGTCCGGTGCGAATCGTCATTCTTGGCATGACCTCCGGCTTCGTTGTTGTGAGTGTCGCTCTCGGGTTCGCGGTACACGCCCTCTGGGCGGCGCTTGTCTGCCTCAGCCTGGCAGCTCTATCGCTTAGCCTGACCGCATTGATGCTGCGTGATGGCGCACTTCTCCCGAGAGCGCGGTCAATCGCGCGTTGGGAGACAAGAGCATTGGGCCTGCTGCTGTCCCTCGCGGCGATGCTGGGCGTGGCGATCGTGATTGACGATGCCATCACGCCGAAGCACGTCGCTCTCACGCTGGGATGGGTCGGCGTCGGCGTCGCGCTTATCTGTGGCGCCGTTGCGCTGTACTCACTGTTGCGCAGATAGGTCGCGTGCACGGCGACGAGCTGCTTGGCGCAGTGCTCGCAGCGGTCGGACAGCATAGTCACGTCTTCCTCCAAAAATGTGATCCTGTGGTGGGGCGCTGGGGCCTCTGAGCACAAACGTGACTGGATCGTCGGCGCGCAGCCGAGCATTGCCCCGCATCCGGACGCTGGCAATCGACCAGGAGGAACCTCTGCAGCCGACTGCCGGCCGCGTACGACTTGCTCAGGATGCAAGGCAGAGCTCTCGACCAACGCGAGCCCACGCGGCCTGTTTGTCGCAGTTCGGGCCGCCTCCGCAAGACAGCCAATCGCCGCCGACAGCGGCCACGGCGATGAAGCCGGGCCCTCCCCTTTCGCGCGCGAGAGATGCCCGGCGTCGGTGGGAGGCGAGCCTCAGAGGGATCAACTATCGAACGCATCCAGGGGCCTCGCCGTTGCTGCTCCTCGTCAGAAGCAGCCAGCTCGACGGCGCTCCGCAGCGCCGTTCTCGACCCGGGTGAGCTCACCAGCGAGACGCGATCAGTGTCCAGTCGTCACCTGTAGCACCCACGGCTGAGGAAAAAGATAAGGAGGGCCGACCCGAAAGCAGTCGCCGCTAACACGGTCGCCAGGAGCATGACCGCCGCCACCACTGGTCGTGATCGACGCTCGATCAGAGCACTGGCGCCAGTCAGAAATGCCTGGCCGCCGACGAGGACGGCCAGAGCGGCCCCCACCGGGAAGCTGGGCAATCCGAACCCGCTTGCATAGCCACAGTCCGACCCGAGGTCATGGATCTGCCACAGATAGCAAGCGATCCCGGCCGCGAGCGCAAGGACAACCGCGAGTAGGCCTGTGCCGGCGCATCACGACTTCATCGACATGCACCATCGAGAACTGGAGGGCGTGGCCGTCGACCGATCCACGGCAGCTGTCGGAAGAAGCGGCGGGCACCGGCCGCTGACCGCAGCTCCGGCTTCCGGTCAGTCGCGAACCGGCCGCGCGACCAAGGCTGCTCCTTGGTCGCCCGGCGGCGACCGAACACGTCTCAGTTGGGATCCACCACCGCACACGGCCAACCCGGGGGCGTGGTGGCCCGGGTTGTGCGACGACGGGTCGCCATCGTCGCAGTAGAGGTGTTCGGAAGCTTCTCGCACTGACCAGGGCTATAAGAACACAGCGATGGCACGGTGCACTGGTTTTGGGTCGACCACGGGCACGGCGTGCAAACTGGCTCGGATCACGCGCGGGTCCGTGTCCGCCCAGACTGGAAAACAGGACACCGCTAATGATCGCGCACCTGTTGGTCGCGAGAAAGCACGGCTGCGGGTTTTCGTCGGTGCCCAGGAGGTCATAGCCGCAACGTATTGGCTCGTGGGGTCAGGCCGGCGGTCCGTCGAGCGGTTGCTGCCCTCTAGCCCTCCGGGCGTGGGCATGCGGTGCCGCTATTCCCTGTCACTACGGTGCGTACCGTGGGTGTCTCAGAGTTCGTCGGAGTCGAACTCTGAGCTGGGTGGATCGAGGGTGTCGCGCCCTGCGCGCGCGAGGTCGGGCAGACTGTCCTCGGGATGGACCGCGGCCTCGCAGGCGTGTCGGGCGCCGTTCTGGTCGATCCTTGCGGGAGCACTGTCGGTGAGTTGGATGGGGAGGATGTGCGCGGTTGTGGGGTCGCCCGCGATTGGGGTGTAGATCACGGCTTCGCCGCGGCCGAGGCTGCTGAAGACGTCTGAGCCGATCCGGAATTCTCGGACGCGGCGGGCGCTTCCGCGGCCGGAGTGCGCGGTGCCGTGCGCGTCGGTTTGGTTGGTAGTGGTCCAAAGAGCCCGGGTGCCCATGAGCTTGGCGAGCCAGTCGCGGGATTCGGGGCTAGTTTGGCGGTGGGCGACGACACCGGCGAAGTTGTCGGTCAGCGACGCGAGTAGTCCGGGTTGTTGGGTGAGGGCTTCGATGTCTGCGGTGGATTGGGTGATCACGATCACCTGTCCGCCGTGAGACCGGCCACGTTGCAGGATCGCGACTCCACGCTGCGCGGCCATCTTGATCACGGCGCCGAACTCGTCGAGCAGCAGCGTCCATGGTGCATCGGCTTGTTCTGCGGCGTCGTGGAGGTCTGCGAGAGCGAGGATGGAGAGGGCGGCGGCCTCGTCGGGCATGGTGTCGGCATGCGTGCGCCACATCACCACGGCCCGTTCGCGCAACGCCTCGACGAGACGGACGGCGACGGCGTCTCCTTCGGGTGTGATCCGCGGGGTGACGACCTGCCGGCTCGCGAGCGCGAGCGCGACCTCGAGTCGGAACGCGCCACCGGACAGATCATCAGTCCCCTTATTCGACGTGACGTAGCGGGCGTGCTCGTTGGCTCGCCGTGTCAGCCGGTGATATTCGTCGCCGAGGCGTTCGGCGATCGCCACTACATGCGCGTAGCGGATCGGTGCGCACGCATCGACGAGAAACGGGACTGAGGGCGGCCATCGGTCCGCTGCGTGCAGCACTTTGCAGACAATGTCCAGATGGCGGCGTAGGACGTCGTAGTAGTACGGCTCTGACTGCTTGATCGGCTCGACCGCCCGCGCAGCGACCCCGTCGGGCGTGCCCCACAGCGGCTGCCAGCGATCGGTATCGGGGTCTTGGGAGTCGAGCAGGATGAACGGGACGCTGGCGGTGGCGGCGAGGCGTTGCATCTGTTCGACGTCGTCATCGTCGCCTTTCTGATCGAGAACGAACAGCGCGCTGCGCTGCGCGACCGTCCTTGCTGCGATCAACCGCCGGGCGGTTGTGGTCTTGCCGGCGCCGGTCGCGCCGAACAGGACCACGTGCTGGCCATCGCCTAACGGCAGTCGTGGTCCGCGGTCGCCAAGCGAGGTCATCGACACGTATTCGACGCTGGTGGGCCAGGGTCGTTCGCGAACGAGTTCGCCTTGGGAGCGGAGGTACCGTCGCTCGCCTTCGGGCCGTACCGGCGCGGGCTGCCAGATCCACCGGCGCGCGAGCTCGTGGTTGCGGAGCTCCTCGCCGGCGCTGAGATCGACCAGACGCCACCGTCGCCCGACCGTCGCCCCGGCGATCCATGGCGCGGCGAGCGGCAGCAGGATCAGCACTCCGGTCCACCAATGCAGGTCGACTGCGCCGCCGAGCAGCAGCACAGCGAGCACCGCCGGCGGGTAGAGATTCTGGGCCGACAGGCTGCTACGGCGCCGCAGCACCCAGGCAAGCGCGATCCCCAGGCAAGCCACGGCCAGCGTGACTGCGAGATCGCCGAGCACAACCAATGGTGTGAGCATCAGATCCCTCCTCGGTCATCGTCGGGAGACTGGTGTGCCGCTGATGTGCCCGCGGCCCGGGCAGCGAGCGCAGCGTCGCGGATCGTGTCGAGCAGCTCGATCCGCAGCGTCTTGCGCTCGGTTGAGAGGCCGACGTGCACTGCTTGGTCGCGGACGCGCGCGGCGAGTTTCGCCGTGTCGCAGATGTAGATCACCGCGCCGGTCTTCCTCGCCGCGATCCAGGACGCGTGCAGGCCGAGGATCGCTTTGAGCCGGACGGTTGATTTGGTCGAAAGCTCGACCTCGATTGGCATCAGCGATCCGCCCGCGATGATCCCTGCGGCGAGGTCGGGGCGATGCCCGCGGCGACGCATCCCGCCACGTTCAAGCCACTCCAGCTCGGCACGCCACGTGTCGTCCATCAGCAGCTCTCGCGTGCCGACGATCTGCCTCCCGCGGGCGGTCAACCATGCCGCTGTCCACGCGCACGCCACGCAGTGAGCCCACGTCGTCGGTGCTGGCTCGGCTGCGAGCGGTGACGCGGCCACTCCGGCGATCTTGACCCCGGTCCGGGTCGCGTAGATCAACGAGCCGGCGCCGCGGCGTGTCGCGCAGCTTTGCACCCATCCAGCCCGGAGCAGCCGCGACGCGTGCGAAAAGGTCGTGGGAGACGCCCATCCCATCGCTACGCCCCACGCAGCCAGCGGTGCCGGCCCAACGCTCGCCAGCCACCGAAGCCCCGCGACTGAAGCCTCCCCAGGCCCAACGGCGCGGCTCATAGCCATCCCCGCAATCCCGCAACTGAACCGCCGCCAACAACCGCTTCAGACCGTGGTCCCGGTCCGCCAGATCCGGGTCGTTGCGGTTGATGTTTTTGTCTTTGAGTTCTGCCTTTCTCAGTTTGAAGTTCTTTGTTCAGATCATCAGTTGGATCCTGCTGTTGGCTACTTGAGGGGCCCCGCCCCTGCCAGCACCCGACATGGCCACAACTCGGAGGCCGACTACCCGACCCCATCTCCTGTGTCTCTCTACGTGGGGGGCGGGTAGTCGGCCTCCGAGGCAGTGAGAAAACCCTGTGCTGGCGGGGGCGGGGCCCCGTTGCGCTACAGAGCGCAACTATGTAGCTGACTCTGTAGTTCGCTCTGTAGCTGTACGACGGCAGGACGGCGTTGACCGCCTGTGTCGCTCGCTCGTGTCGGCTGGTTGAGGATGCTTGGCGTGCCGCTGGGGTGGCGGTCATCTCACGCTTTCCTCTGCGTGCTCGGCGGCGCGCTTTCGGCGGATGGTCTCGGCGACTTCATCCGCCGTGGTGGGGCCTTCCTCCAGGAGGGCGACCACGAGCTCGGTGAGGCTGGGTCGTCGAAGCCGTGGGTGGCGTTCCTCGGCTTCGCGAACAATTCGGCGGTAGCGGTCGTGCAGGTCGACGGGGATCCGGAAGTTCACCAGTCGAGTGCTCGCGTAATCGCTCGCGGCCCGCCGGTGACCGCCGTTCTCGGCCGACGACGTCACTTCGTGACCGACACCGTGGGCGTCCGTAGCGGGCGGCGACGGCGACACGCTGGACTGCGCTACCGGGGGCAGTTCGGGTTCCGGGCGTGGCCGCGATAGCCGAGGTTCGCCGGCGCAGGCCGGTGCTTGCTGTGGGGCGTGTGGCGGTGGTGCGGGTGCCTGGATGCCCATGCCGGGGATTGGTCGCTGTCGCGCGGCCGGCATCGGCGGTTGCGGGGTCATCGATCGAGCTCCTTGAGGAGGTGGTGGGCGAGTTGGCGGTAGGCGTGACTGACGATCGAGTCGGGCTCGAGCGCCGCCGTCGGCGCCCGGTATCTCGGCGCCGAGGCGACCCGGACCGAGCGCGGGACATGGATCGGGAGCAGGCGCATCTCGTCGGCGTCGATCCGGGCGGCGGCATCGCGGGTGACGCGCCACCGTCGTTCGCTGGCGGCGATCAGCACCCCGAGGATCCGCAGGCCGGGGACCTCGCTCTCGACGAGGTCATAGAGCTTCCCGGCGCCGCGGACGTCGAGGTCGGCGGCCAGGGCCGGGATCAGCAGCCCGTCCGCGGCGAGGATCGCCATTCCGGGTAGGTTCCCCAGCCCCGGCGGCGTGTCCAGGAGCACGAAATCGAACTCGCCGAGCAGTGGCTCCAGCACGTCGCGCAGCCGGGTTTCGTACCCGTCGCCGGCGGCGTGGGGTAGATCGGCGGCGATGTCGGCGAGCGCGTCGGTGCAGGGGATGATCCGCAGCCGCTGGCGCCACTCAAGCTCGGACGCGACGTCCGGCTGCAGCGCGACCGGCGCGACGTACCTGCGGGCGGCGTCGGGGTGGGCGAGGAGATCTTCGAGTCTCTCCCCCGGCAACCGATCGGTCCATCCGAACGCCTCGCTGAGGTTCGCTTGGGGATCGCAGTCGACGATCAGCACCCGCCGGCCGGCTTCGGCGAGCATCGCGCCGAGGTTCGCGGTCGAGGTCGTCTTGGTCACCCCGCCCTTGTGATTGGCCAGCACGATCACGAACGCCTCGCCCCGGGGCGGGATGTCTTTACGTCTGTCTACACGGCTGTCTACATGTCCGTCTTTACACGCGTATGGCTGGATGGATGGGGTGATGGTCATACCGCCTCCTGGTTGTGGGTCTGCGGATCGGTGAACAACGTCGGGTTGCCAGTCGCCCCGGTGCTCGTGACCGCGTCGATGAGCTGTAGCTCGCGGTCATCGGCGAGCCGCAGTTCGCGGCTCGCGGAGCGCGCCGAGCGCTCAAACAACCCGCCGTACCGGCTAACGACCCAGGCGCGGGTCGCTGGAGGAGAGGAGAGCAGCAGCACGCCCGCTCGGTCCACGGCCAACAGTTCAAGCTGCGCACACCAGATCTCGAACACCGACTCCCCGGCGATGCGCCGCAGCTCAGAGCGGATACGGAGCCAGTCAGCGCCGTCCTGCGGACCGGGGTCGGAGAACAGCATGCGGACCCGATCGAGGTCGACGTTGACGGAGCGTTTTCGCTTGCGCCCCCGCTCGCTGACGTACTCCTCGACGATGGTCACCGTGCCGGCGAGGCTCCCCCCTGAAGGGGGGCAGGGGGGGTCCGTTGATTCCTGGTTCAGGGGTTCCCTCCCCACGCGCGCGTTGACCGGCGGGGTTTCTGGCGGGGTTTCTGGCGGGGTTTGTGGCGGGGTTTGTGGAGAAACCGTCCGGTCGTGAACGGGGTTAGCGCCGGAAACCCCGTTCAGGACAGGACCCTTTGGCTCTGAAACCCCGGTCAGGACAGGACCCTTTAGCGTCGAAACCCCGGTCAGGACAGGACCCTTTGCGGCGGTCAAACCGTCCTGCCCTGACCCTTTAAACGCCTCCGCCCCTGCCGCGCTCGCCTCGACAGCCCGTGGCGTGGGCTCGCGCGCGTCATTGGCCAGCTCGTCGGGCTGCTCGCCGGCGGCCGCGGTTCTGGCCTGCGCTGAGACGGTGCCGAGCAGCGGCCGCGCCGACGCCGGAGGCGCAACCCGTGCGCGGGGCCCGGGGCGCGCGCCGCCGCGCGGCTCGGAAATCCGCCAGCAGTTCGTGTTACCGCGCCCGCCGCCGGCATCGCCAAGCACCAGCTCCCCGGTCTCCAGCAGCTGCCTACGGGCACGCCGGTAGCTGCTGTCCGCCAAGCCGGCGCCGGCGCTGATGTCCGCGGTCACGACACCGGCGAGCTCGCGATTGTCATCGGCAATCGCGGCCACCGCGGCGAGCAACAGCCGCGCGGGCCCCCGCGCTTGGCTATAGCCAAGCACCGCTTCAAACAGCGCCGGGTTGACTGGTCCGTCGACCCACGGCCCGGTCGCGGCGAACCTCACCGCGACCGTCGTTGCTCGGCCCCGCCCGCCGCCTGACTCCTCAACCGCGATCAGTCCGCGGCGAACGAGCTGCTCGCGCCCGTCCAGGTACCGGCTGCGACTCAGGCCCGCGCGGGCAGCGCCCGCCGGGTTACCCGGCCACGCTCGATGCTCGCGGTTGGCAAAGCTCGCCAGCGAGAACGCCACCAGCCGCTCACCTGCCGATACGTCCTCGAGCGCCAACGCCGCTGCTATGGCCTGATAGCTCACCGCCCGCCACCACCAGCAGTCGCAGGCGTGAAGCCGCTCAGCCGAGGGACGCTGGTCCTCGTTTGCAGCGCCCGGGAGCCAACGTCGGCCAGGGCTGAGAAGCCGGATCGGGTGGGGGAGGCGCGCTTGTGGCTGAAGGCCATCGCCAGCACCCATAGGTGGGGGGCTCGCGATGACGCTCAGACACGCGTTCTGGACGCAAACGCGCGAAGCGGGCTTGGAATCCGTCCAACGCCCGGCTAACCTGCAGCGCAGAGATGCTTGTGCGGCGCTGACGGCGCCTATGTTCTGAAAGACCGGGTTGCAGCCCGGTCTTTCTCGTCTCCGGGGAGCTCTGGTGGGCCTCGCGCGAGACCCACCTGGTACCGGCCCGCGATGTGCGCTGGTGGGCGGCATGGGCCGTTCACCGCACGATCTCCTCAAAGCGCCGACCGCCGCGCTCGCCGGAGATCTCAACGACTCGGTGTGCCACCGACCAGATCACCGTCCCCCGGATCCGCGGATGCCCGGCGAACGAGCCGTAGCGATCCCACACCGGAGCCTCGAGCGCATAGGTCAGCTCATCGCGGCCCGTCCACCGCTCGACGTCGACGAGGTCGTCGCCATTAATGCGCGACAACTCGATCCCCTCGGTCTCACCGCCCCGTCCGGCGCGCCCCCAGAACGGCACGACCGCGATTGACGCGCCCTGCCGCTCGAGCTCCTCCCAGACGTCCCCACGCCGCAGCAGCTCATGCCGGCCGGGACGCAGCCGGGCCTCGTGGATGTGCGCGGCGGTGCGTCCGGATGGCGTCGTGCACTCCTCGCCTGGTAGCGCCTTGCACGTGGGGCAGACGCGCTCGCGCCAACCCCGTGCGACATGGAGGCGGGGGACAGGCGTCGAACGCATTGCACCGCTCCGTGGGCTCCAAGTCCAATCGCAGCAGCGGGCACCCGCCGCTGCGCCACATCGTGGGCACCGCTCGTCGAACCAGGCGCGTCGGCCGCTCATACGCGCTCCAGTCCTGAAGAACGTCGCTCAACTGGTCCGCCGGGGTGCCGCGAATTGCGCCAGCGACTCGCCCATGACGCAGATCTCGAGGGAACGGCTGAGGGAACGACGACCCGGTAAGTGAGGCCTAGGCTGGCCCGCGTTGGCCCGCGCAGGCACCCTCCTGAACCGGCCGTCCCACGGCCGCATTCCCTTGCGGCCGCTGGGAAAGCCCCAGAATCAACGGAGAGGGGGGGATTCGAACCCCCGATGGACGGAAACGCCCATACCGGTTTTCGAGACCGGTACGGGCAGCGAGACTTGGAGCGCGTCCACTCCGCGTCCACTAGGTTCACTTCGAGCGCTCCTGTGGCGCCTCGAACGTACATGCCGTTAAGTCGCTACTTGCAGGACTTTCTTGCCCTTTCGTTAGCTTCTATGTACGGCCGTTACACGCTTGACCTTCCATGGTAAGGAAGGGGTCGTCGGTTCGAGTCCGACAGAGGGCTCATAAATGCCCGCAAAAGTGACCGGCCGCGGCCGTCCCGCGGGTGGCCATGTCACCAAGCGCTTGGCCGAAGACTGGCTGCGTGGAGTGATGGAGGAGGCCCGTCGCGGCAAGCTGCCGGGGATGGTCAGGACCAGTGCGACGTTCGCCGACGCTGCGGCGGAGTGGCTGCGCTACATCGTGCACGACCGGATGCGCAAGCCGTCGACCGTGTCCACCTACCGGTCGCTGCTCGGTTCCCAGATCCTGCCGACCTGCCGATCGAGTCGATCACACCGACGATGATCGAGCGTTGGATCGGGACCGTTGACCGCACTCCGGCCACGCGGGTGAAGCTGCTGGCGATGGTGCACCGGGTCTTCGGTCGTGCGGGGAAGGTCCGGGGGCTCAAGGTCAACCCGGTCGACGACGTCGCTTCGTTCGAGACCGGCGGTCAGGGCGTGCCTGGGCCGCGCGGGCGCATCGGGTGACCTTCAGGGGCGCTAACCGCCCAGGTACGCCCCGACGTGCCCGGATGACATCGTCGTGAACAGGCTGATCCCTAGAAGCAGCCACAGCAGCGTGAAGCTCGTGCCGAGGAAGATGGCGGCTTTTGCTTTGGAGGCTCCCTTCAGATCAGGCCGCGCCCTGATCTCGCGGCGCGCCGCCACCCCGAGCACGATGGCGACGGCCGAGCAGATCGCCGGCAGGATCAACAGCCATCCGCCGATTGCACCGGCGACCGCGAGCCCCAGCGCCCAGTTGGCCTTACGGGAACCCATCCGCGCCGCCGGCGCGCTTACGGCGGTCCCCTGGTTGGTTGCGAGTGCTCGTTGGCTGATCACGGCCGTCTCCCTCAGAAGTTTTGCGGTTAGCTGGTGAGACGCCAGAGAGGCGGCAACCTTCCCGCGCCTGAACCGGTCAGTGCCGACACCCTGGTCCGGCAGACGGAACGGGCCGTCCTGCAAGAAATGCGCGACAGCGTCGGCGCGATCGTCATGGGTCGCACGTCGTTCGACAAGAACGAGGGCGACGGCGGCTGGGACGGCGGCGCCCCCCTCGGAGATACCCCCTGCTTCGTCGTCACGCATCACGCGCCGGAAAGATCCCATCCGTCGATCTACACGTTCGTCACCGATGGCGTGGCCACGGCGATCGAGCAGGGCAAGCAGACAGCGGGCGCCGAGAAGGTCAGCCTGTTCGGGGCGACCGTCATGCAGCAGGCGCTCCCGCTGGGCCTGGTCGACGAGATCCGCGTGCACGTGATCTCCGTTCTGCTCAGCGGCGGCACGCCGCTGTTCGCGGCGCTGGACTCGACGATCAGCCTCGAACGGAGGCGACCCCGGCCGCGACGCACTTGGGATTCCGTGTGGTGCAGTAGCAGGCCGAACACGAGCGACGCTAGGCGACGACCGGCTCGGACCGAACAACGCGTGCCGGCGTCCCCTGTCCCGCTGGAGGTTGGGGAGTGAGCGGTGGGGGCCGCCGACATCGGTTTGGGTGGCGATGTTTCGGGTCGTTGCGCGAACTCAAGCCGCGAAAAGTCTGGCGTATCCCGCCACAGCTTCCAGCCCCGATCGCTCACGCTCGTCTTGTACACGCGGGCGACGCCGCGGGAGTCGAAGTAGTGCTGGAGGAAGTTGCCCTCGCTTTCGGGATCGGCGCCGATGATGGCGATGCCTCGGGCGCCTCCGGCACCGGGACCTCCCACCGCTGGACCAGGCCAGCCGGTCGATTGCGGCATTCTCGGTCTGCCGCGCCATCGCACGCTCCTCGTAGAGTCGCCGATCAGTTGCCTGCCAACTAAGACCGTCGGCACGACCGCGAATCATCGGCCGTCGCTCTCGCCGGTGGCTGGCCGCTTGCCCCTCAGGAACGTTCTGTCATTCGCCTGCGGCTGAGCCACCCGGGCGGGCGGTTTTCGCTGCCGCCTCATCGGGTCTAGCGGCGTACCTTGAACCTCAGGTGTAGCACCCGGTCGCCCTGGATGATCACATGGGGATCCTCCAGTAGATGCTGCCCATCGATGCTGCCGAAGTAGCGTGTGCCCGACCCGAACACCACCGGCACCACGTCCATCGCTACCTCGTCCACGAGGCCGGCCGCGAGGATCTGGCTGCCCACCTCGCCAGCGTTCACGGCGATGGTTCGCTCCCCGGCGAGTTCCTGGGCCTTGTCGATCGCAGCCGTCACGCCACCGACGAAATGGTACGAGGCCTCGGGGTGCCAGCCCTCGGGCTTGGGCCGGCGAGACACCACCACCACGTGGTCGCCCGTCGGCGGCTGACCCTCCCAGCCGTTCACCAGGTCAAACAGTTTGCGGCCCATCACGATCGTGCCGATCGCCGCCCACATCGACCGGACGTACTCCGCCGATGCACGAGAGACCTTGAAGCCGGTTCCAGCGCCGGAATGATCGTACTGCTGGTCGTCCCCTTCGGTGATCGGGGTGTCCCCGTTGAAGTACCAGTCGTGAAGTGGCCCGACATCGTCGTTCTCATCGGCTATGAAGCCGTCCACGGACACCACGTTGTGCATGATCACTGTGCCCAAACTGGCTCTCCTCTCGAGTCGCCTAGCGCATTCGCCCCGATCTTGTCGCGCCCGGGGGCGACTGTCTTGTAAAAAATCAATCAGCGGGCATCGGGCCGCGGTCCGGCGGGAACCCCTGCTCGGCGGGGAACCGATGCCGCAGGGCCACGTATCCCGTCGGGGTGTGGCCGGTGAAGTCCTTGAACTCCCTGCAGAAGTGGGCCTGGTCGAAGTAGCCCGCCGTGTGAGCGAGCTCCGCCCAGTCGACAGGACGCAAAGCGTCTACGGACAGGATCAACCGCGCAAAGCGGTAGATCCGCGCCACCCGCTTCGGGGTGACCCCGACATGAGACTTGAACTGCGTCGCCAGGTGATTGCCACTCACCCCGGCCGCATCGGTCAGCGCACCGACCGGGACCGCGCCGTGGGAAGCCTCTAAACACCCGGCTGTGCGCTGGACCAGGTCGAGACCGCGCGACGGTGCCTCGGCAAGTCGCGATCGCAGCTCCTCCTCCAATCTCCGCAGCGTTTCGGTGGCCGATGCGATGGCGCCGATCTGGTTGCGAATCCGGTCCAACGATCGTTCCCAGACGGCGTCGACGGGCACCCATCGGTCCCGCAGCTCGGTCGCCGGCATGTCGACGAACGGCGAAATGCCCCAAGGCTTGAAGTGCACCCCGACGAGCCGCACGCGTGTGGGGTACTCGACGAGGAAACGCCGTGTCCACACACCCATGAACCACCCATCGGTGATCACTGCCGGCGGCACCGAAAGGTCGGAATCCCACAGGCGGGCGGGTTCGCCCAGGTTGACGAACAGGTGTCCCGACGGCATCGGCGGGACGTTCATCCGGCGGTGGCGCGGCACCCCGGTCAGGCAGTAGATATCGTCGATGAACCGGTCGAGCGGAGCGGCGGGCACCCGGCCGACGTATTCCATGGACTCAGTGTGGCCGACGAGGCTTCAGTTCGCATCGCGGCCAACCCTGCTCATAAAAGAGGACCCGCCTCATCGACCTGGGCCTCGGTCAGCGGGCCGCGGGTCTTGCCTGCTCGAGCCACATGTCCTGAGACCGTGATGCGAATCGGCGGGCCGTACGGCTCATGCTTCACGCACCCTTCATACATGTCGGAGTAGCGTGACATTCTCGACTCAACGGGAGGGAGGTCTCCTTGCAAAAGCGACTTTTGGTGCTGCTTGCGTCCGCCGTCGCCCTGCTCGTCGCGGGCTGCGGAAGCTCGAGCTCGAGTTCGACATCGAGCACCCCGTCCACGTCGTCCCCGGCCGCGACGAGCACGTCGAGCACCGCCACCGCTGCAGCGGTGACGATCTCAACCAGGACACTGCCCGGGCTCGGTGGCGTGTTGGTTGACGCCCAGGGCCGGACTCTGTACGTGTTCGCGCCAGACAAGGCCAAGAAGGTCACGTGCGTGAAAGGGTGCGCTGCGGTCTGGCCGCCGCTTGCGCTGTCATCCGGCCAGAAGCCGGTCGTCACAGGGGCGGCGAGGTCCTCGCTGGTGGGCAGCGATCCGGATCCCGCGGGTGGCCGGACCGTGACCTATGCCGGCTGGCCCCTGTACGCCTATGTCGCCGATACCGCGCCCGGCGCTGCACACGGCCAAGCGGTCAACCTGAACGGCGGCCTGTGGGACGTGATCTCGCCGTCCGGCAAAGTGATCACCAAGAAGTCGAGCACGAGCACCAGCGGATACTGACCTTAGGCGCAGCGCACTGTGTCATGGCGCGCTGGCCACTCCTCACGACACAATCGGCAGGTCAGACGCCGCCGAGTCGCGGCGCGGTCGAGGTTCCCGTATTGCGACGCCGAGACCACCCCGGCGGAGCGTTTCGGAGTCTTTCTAGGTCGTGGTGCGCTCTGACTCAGGGTCTGTCCGTGATCGCGATGGTTTCCGAGTGTTCGTGGCGAGGGTGTCGCCGGCGTTGATGCGCACCGCGTATGTGTTGACCGGTGACCGTGGTCAGGCTGAGGATCTGCTGCAGGCAGCCTTGCGGCGAGTCGCGCGAAGTTCGGCGGCGATCCAGGGGTCGCCGGACGCGTACGCGCATCGGGTGTTGATCAACCTATCGGGCACTCGTCCCGGGCGCAGCAGTCTGTCCGAGGTCTGCCAGACGAGCCTTCGTGCTGACGTGCGTCATGATCGACGAATGAAGCTGCGGATTACCCGGCATACCGATCGGCTTGACGAAGTCGTCGCGTTTTATCGCGACGGCGTCGGCCTGCGCGAGATCGGTAGGTTCAACGACCACGACGGATACGACGGGGTGTTCCTCGATATCCCCAATACCGGCGCGCACCTCGAGCTGACAACGGGTGGCCAGCACCGCGCGCCGCCTCCCCATCCCGAGTCGCTCCTGGTGCTCTACTTCGACAGCCAGGCAGGCCTCGACGCGGTTGCCGACCGGATTGCGCGACCGGAGGTCGTGACCGCTAATCCATATTGGCGAGCCAACGCCCGGGCGTACGCAGATCCGGACGGCTTTCAGGTGCTGCTGGCGCTGAGCACCTGAAATCGCCGGGCCGCGCCGCGCATAATGACTGCGCGGGTCTCCGTGCGCCCGCCTGTCAGTCAAGCTTCCCGGTCCACAAAGACGCGCGTGATCGCCCGAAGGCCTTGCGCAGACGCTCGACCGATACTGTCTCACATCCGGCAATCCCAGAGAAAGCCCGACTCCCGTGCAGGACGGCCGCACTCAGACGGCCACGAGCTCGCACCAGAGGGCCAGGCCGATCGCGGTAGGAATCGGCGCCTCGCCCGCCGCCTCGGCTCCGTCGCAGTCAGCGTTGGGTTGTGCGACGACGTCCAGCGCGCCTCCGGATCCCCCGAGAGGACGTGCTCGGCGTTCGCTGGTGGCTCCTCGGAAAGTCGCGCGGCGATGTGCCGCGATCGTCCAAACGACCGTTATCGACCGGCTCAGCGGCGAACGCGATAGCGGATATGGGTGGCCTCCGGCGTGTCGATCACCCGAACAATCTCCAGCTCGACGCGCGACGGCAAGACCTCGAACTGCCGACGGCCACGACCGAACAGCACCGGGATCTGGGCACGAAGATCGGGACCCCGTGATGATGACCTTTGTAGTGATCGACCTGCTCCACGGTACGCCGTCCCGCCAGCACCGCGCCGGTAGCGATCATTTCGTCCAACAATTGTCCGGCCGGCCCGACCGGCCGGCCCTCCCCGTCCGGAGTTTCGAGCCAATCGTGCAGCCGGTCAAAGCCGTCGCCGCCGGGGTTGCCCGGTTCGTCGTTCGGACCCGCGATGTACCCGTCCAGGGACATCGACATGTAGAGCACTGATGAGGACATAAGCCTGCTCCTTGTCGTCGACGACGCAGCTCCTCAGCCGCGCCTGCTGCTCCTACGTCGAAGCAGAGATGCAAAGTTCGACAACATCTCCGGCGTCGTCGCACCTCAGACCACCGCAAACCGAACCGCCGACGGGACACCGGGGACTCTCGCCTCACACGGGCCACTCGATCGGTCGACGTCAGCGGGCGCGGGGGGCGATCCGGGCACACCTCCGCTCGCGAGGGGAACGACGCGGACTCCGTTCGTCCCGAGCTCGACCGCGAGCTCCCGCCGGATCGTCTCGATCGCGTCAAACACGACCTGCGTTCCGCCGAGATAGGAGTCGTGCGTCAGCCCGCTGCGGTCGCCGGGGCCGCCCCGGCGAGGCCGAGTCACGCCGGTCACTGGCCACTTAGCTTGCCGTGATTGGCAGTGTGTCGCTGTTTTCCGTGGACGAGATCGTTCGCGGGGGGTTTGCTCGAACGCGGGCGCGGCGGTAGGGTCGCCTCGGATCGCTTGATCTCGCTGCCGGCCATCGTGTCGGTTGTTTCGCGGAGCAGCGGTGTGCCGTTGGCGGGTCGCGTTCAGACTGGAATGATGCAGATCGGCGCGAGGCTACAAACGTTGTCTCCTAGCGGCATTGGTACCGGGAATGGTGTATGGCTGCGTGCGATCGGCTGCGTGTGCGCCGTCGTGGTGCTGTCGATCGCCGGTACCGGCGCGGCTGCGGCGTCGAGGTGGGCAATTCAATCGTTTCCGGCGAATTCGGGGGGGCTCGATGGAGTGTCGTGCACCTCCGACTCGGCGTGCACGGCTGTTGGCAGCATCTCCGATAAGCCTGGAACCGAGCTGACATTCGCGGCTCGCTGGAACGGCACGCGATGGTCTGTGCAGCAACCTCCCAGCCCCGTGAACGGCTCGCTCAGTGGGGTCTCCTGCACATCGCGGACGGTCTGCATCGCAGTCGGGTCGTGCTATTGCTCGGGGTTTCACAGGCCCCTGGCCGCACGTTGGAATGGCCGCGAATGGTCAATGCAACGGATTCCGCACCGCGCCGGAGCGGACACCGTGCTCAGCGCCGTCTCGTGCACGTCGCTTTCGGCGTGTACCGCGGGTGGCTACGGCCCGCCCGGACCCGGGCTGGTGCCGGCCAGTGACGAGCAAGCGGTGTTCGTGGAGCGCTTCGATGGGAGTGGCTGGTCATCTCAGACAGCCCCGACTCCCGCTTGGGCTGACCGCGCGCTCCTCAACGGCGTCTCGTGCGTCTCGCTGACGCTCTGCATTGCTGTCGGCACGAGCGTGGTCGGTCCGTTGGATGTGTTCACCAGGCCGCTCATTGAGCGCTGGAACGGCCGGCGGTGGGCGATTCAGCGCACCCCCCGTTCGGCCGACAGCAGCGTAACCGAGCTGAGCAGCGTCTCGTGCACCTCGTCAACCGCCTGCACGGCGGTCGGGGACGCAGATGGCTCGACGCTGGTTGAGCGCTGGAGCGCTGGCAGGTGGTCGATCCAACCATCCCCCAACAACGAGTCCGCAGTATCGAGCACACTCACCGGTGTGTCCTGCGCGACAGCGACAGTCTGCACCGCGGTCGGGGCCACAAACCTCGACGCGCAGGGCTCCAGTGCGCCGCCGCTCGGGGCGCTGGCGGAGCGCTGGAACGGCCGGCGTTGGTCGCTGCAGCGTCTCGTGACGCAGCCAGGCGGGAGTTGGCTCAACGCCGTCGCGTGCGCGTCCAGGAACTCGTGCGTTGCGGTCGGCGCCCGCAACGGAGGCGATGTGCTGGTGCTGCGCTACTCGTAGCGTCCGCCGACCTCGTGGATCCATACCACCACGAACGACGCCTGCCGCACTATCCAGGGATCGAGTCGACGCCGCCCGGCGTGCTGTCGCGCGGGCCAGCACCGCAGCAACCAGCTTGTGCTCACGCGCCAATTCCGACGGAAACCTGAGTTCCCCGCTAAGCGGGGCGGCCGACGGGTGGGCCGGTGGCCCTGATCGCGGCAGCGCGGTGGCGGCTGTCGGATCGCCGGCGGTTGATTGGGACGGGGGTGTCACAGCTGATGCGGTTCTCTCGTCTTATGGGTTGTAGGCCAGATCGCGAAGCGGATGATGAGACGGGAGCACACCCGACGTGAGCAGCGAAGAACACGAGCTTGAGCAGTTGCGGCGGCCGTCGTTCGCGATCGCCTACCGGATGCTGGGCAGCGTCTCCGAAGCCGAGGACGTCGTCCAGGAGGCGTTGCTGCGCGTCCATCGGGCGATCGAGGCAGGCGAGCAGATCGCCTCCCCGCGGGCCTATGCCGCCACCGTCACCACGCGGTTGGCGATCAATGAGCTGCGCTCGGCGCGCGCGCGGCGTGAACAGTACGTCGGTGAGTGGCTGCCCGAGCCGATCCTCACCGACGGCGCCAACGATCCGGCCCAGCATGCCGAGATGGCCGATTCGCTGTCGCTGGCGATGCTGGTGCTGCTCGAGAGTCTGTCTCCGGAGCAGCGAGCCGCGCTGCTGTTGCACGACGTGTTCGACTACGGCTATCCGGAGATCGCAGAGATCATTGGCAAGAGCGAGGACAACGTGCGCCAGCTCGCCAGCCGCGCCCGCCGTCACGTCGAGGAGCGCCGCCCCCGGTTCCAAGCTTCGCGGGAGCAGCGCGAGGAGCTCACGCAGAGGTTTTTCGCCGCCGTCCAACAGGGGGATCTGGCTGGGCTCGAGGCCCTGCTGGCACACGATGTGGTCCTGACCGGCGACGGCGGCGGGAAGGTCCCGGCGCTGGCGAGGTCGCTGCGCGGTCGCAACCGCGTCGCCCGCATGCTGCTCACCTGGATGCGGGTCGTCTCGCGGCTTCCCGATTTCACGCTGCGGCCGACCGAGGTCAACGGCGGTCCGGGAGTGATGGTCCTGGACGGCCAGCAGCGGCTGATCAGCGTGTGGTCGCTTGACATCGCCGGCGGCAAGATCCGCAGCATCAGCTCGGTCGTAAACCCCGACAAGCTCGCGCACCTCGGCGTGGTCGGCGACTTTGCATCGCTGGTCCGCGCGCACCAGCCGCGTTCGGACACGCCGATCGATCCACAGCCACAAACTCAAAACCCAGGAGGAACACCATGACCCAGGCGAGAATCCAGAACCCCGCGCTGACCGTGCCGGGCGCGCTTGACGCAGCCCAGCAGCTCGGCCTGTCAGCGAAGCACGCCGGGATCCCGCAGGCCACGCTCGCGATGGTGACGCTACGCGCGAGCCAGATCAACGGCTGCAGCGTGTGCGTGGACATCCACACGCGCGAGCTTGAGCACATCGGCGAGAGCAGCGAGCGCATCCATCTCGTCGCCGCTTGGCGCGAGGCGCCGTACTTCAGCGATGCCGAACGTGCGGCGCTCGCGCTCAGCGAGGCCGCCACGCGGCTGGCGGACCGGCCCGACCCGGTGCCGGACGCCGTCTGGGACGAGGCCGCCCGCCACTACAGCGAGCCCCAGCTGGCGGCCCTGGTGGTGGCGATCGCGGCGATCAACGCGTTCAACCGCGTCAACGCCGCCACGCGGCAGATCACCGGCGACTACGTAGCCCGCATCGTTGAAGCGGCTGCGGGAGTCGCCGCCTGAACACCGATCCACGGCGCGACGAGCGGGCGGCCGGTCGCTCTCGCGCCGTGTCCAGGCCACGCCGGCGGGCGACACCTCGCGCACACAAGCTCCAGCCCCGCGAAGGGCCAGACGACGCTCACTCGCGCCGAGCCCAGGAGGAGCCTGGCTGAGACGAGCATCAAGCATTTCAGTCATCGTCTCAATATCCCCCTCTTCGCGAGGACTCATCGAATCACGCCGCATCTCCCGTTCGAGTGCCTGCTTGGCGGCATCCGCGGCTCGTCTGGTGGCGTGATGAAATCGCCTCTCTGACGTATTGCTCTCAGAAATGCGCAGGCGCAGTCATCATTCGTTGGACCGATGAACGGCGGAGCAGAGACGGCTCATGACGGGAGTTAGGGCAGCCGGGCGGCTGCGGTGGGCCGCCATCGGAGCGGGGCTCCTCCTGGCGGGGTGCGGTAGCGGGGCGCCTGGCACCGCCCAGGTCAGCCACGCCGCGGCCCTACGCGGGCCCGGCAACGTCTCGGCCCCCAACGGCCGCACGGCGCACGCCAACGGCGCGCAGCGCTGCACCGAGGTCTACTGCGTGCCGCAGGCTGTCCCACGCGGCCCCGCCAACGGCTCGGCACCGAACGCCCGCGCCGTGCAGCCTAACCGCGCGCAACGCTGCACCGAGGTCTACTGCGTGCCGCAGGCTGTCCCACGCGGCGCCGCCACATTGGCCGCCAACGGCTGACCCGGACAGAACGCTGGCGCCCATGGTGAAACGGGCTCGTTTCGTCCGATAGCCGTTGGGCTACGGATCCCGTGATACCTGGCGGCCCATGGCCTGCTGGGTGGCGCGGACCGCTCGTCGGCGTCGCCAGCTGCGACGATGCCGAGATGATCCTGGAGCAAGCCCATCTCGACGTGATCCGCGGCCAGGAGGCTGCGTTCGAGGCGGCGTTTGCTGAGGCCAAGCTCGTCATCTCGGCGATGCCGGGATTTCGCTCGTTGCGGCTGAGCCGTTGCGTCGAGCGACCGAACAGGTACCTCCTGCTCGTTGAGTGGCGCCGACTCGAGGACCACACCGAGGGGTTCCGACGCTCGCCGGAATACGAGTCCTGGCGTGCCCTGCTTCATCACTTCTATGACCCGTTCCCGGCCGTAGAACATTACGAAGACATCGAGAGTCTCGGCGGTCGTTGACGGAGCTTTGCGTCGAACGTCCGAGTGGAGGCGCGCCGCGGGAGCCGGACCCCTCAGCGAAGGCTCGGGAGTGTCCGCAGGTCGATCGGCTTATGCGACGAGACCTGCGTTGCGCGCGAAGCGCCCTCGTTGAGCCGGGCAAGGTTCGCGTCCGAGCGCGAAAGCAGGTGTCCGCATCGATGGCCACGCGGCGCCGCCGGACGGGCTCACGGCCTCCGGCGGCGCGATGGTCGATCACTCCGCGGGACGATCAGCCGCGCGGAGAGCCGCGCCGGAGAGCTGCCAAGGCGACCGTCCCGAGGACTGCTCCGCCGAAGGCGACCGCGCCCACGAGGACTCGACCCGTGCGCGGGAGGGACTTGCCAGCAGCCACCGTCGCGACCAGGTCGGCGGTGTCGGCAACGATGCCTGCCGTCACCCATGGTCGGAGTTGGGAGTCCGCAGCGGCGAGCGCGCCAGCCCCGAGCGCCAGGTCGCGGGTGCCAAGCCCGCGCGTGACGACCCGGGTTCCGGGTCGCCCGGCGTCGCCCCCAAGCCAGAGCGACGTCACGCGGCCGGGCGCGACGAGCAGCGCGACTCCGAAGCCGATCCGTCCAGCGGCGATGAGGCGAGCCATCAGTGCGGCGTTCATAGTTACCTAAGCGTATATCTCGCTAGACCTGGCGGGTTCGCCTGACGTTGGATATCGTCGCGCGCCGCGGAGCCTCAGGATGGGGGTGCCTCCCAGCCGTCAGAAGCAACCGTGTTCAGTAGGTGGTGGACGATGTCGTAGGGCGTCCCGCTCGTGCAGGTGCCTGGCGTGGTGTCGTTGCAGTTGTCGGGCTGATCGTCGTCGTAGTGGGTGCCGGGCAAGACGCTGTAGCTGACGCTGAAGCCTGCGTTCGTCAGGTCGTCCATGTGAGGCCCCACCTCCGAAGTGGGATAAGTGTCGTCCATGTCGTGGGCGACGTGGACGATCGGGAACTTCCAGGCCGAAGCGGCGATCGCGCTGTTGATGTCGTTGTGGAAGGCGTTGTCGTGGACGGGATCAGTGTTCATGGCGAGGACGCCAGCAAAGGTGTCCGCGTGCTCGAAGATCGTCTGATAGGCGAGGTCTCCACCAGAGGAGTACCCCGCGAGAATGACGCGCCGGCGCTCGATGTTGAAGTGAGTCTCGACGTTCGTGATGTCGGTCAGCACCTTCTGCACGTCGGCGTCATCGCTGGTGTCCCAGCAGTCCGGCGCTTGGTCCGGAGCGGCGTTCGCGTTCTCTGGGCCGTTGAGTGAGATGAGGATGTACGGCCGGTCGGTGTTGAATTGGCCGGTCAGGTCTTGGGCGTCCCACGCACCGGTGCCCCCACAGCCGTGCATCCACACAACGAGGGTCTCGGGTGTCTGGTTGCTCGCGTCGTAGCTCGGGGGGGCGACGACCCAGTACCCCGAGGTGAAGAAACCTCCGGAGGCGTCGTCGTAGTAATGAGCTGCGTCCGTCCCTGCCGCGTTGGTGTATCCGTCGTACTGACCGAGCCCGTCAGCGACGAAGTAAGGGCTGTTGGGGCTGTAGTCGGTGATCGGGCTCGTCGGCACCTGCGGCGGAGGCGCCGTGGTGGTCGTGTTCGGCGTGGTCTGCGTGGCGCTGGTGGTGCTCGAGGTCGTCGGTGGTGCCGGGGCACCGGGCGCGGGCGGTGGCGTCAGGTCGTAGGTGGCCAGCCTGCGGCAGCCGTCCTTCGCCGGCGTCGTGCTCAGGCTCTTGCCGAGCACCACGCAGGCCTCGATAGTCCAGTGGACCTTTGCGAGACCCTGCGGGATCTTCACCTTCGCCTTCAGGCTCCTCCGGCGCCCGGCCTTCAGCGGCCCGGCCGAGTAGCGACTCAGGATCTTCGCGGGCTTCTTGGCGGCGGTGAGTTCGACCCAGCCGCGCAAGGCATGTGCGGTCGTGTTGCCGACGTTGGCCACCGTGAAGCTCCCGGAGAACACGGGCTGCGCCCGCGTTCCGCCAGCTCGCTTGACCGAGCTGCTGACGATCCGCAGGTCCGCCTGGGCGCGTCCACGCCCGAACGCGACCGCGCCAAGGGTCGCCACGCAGGCAGCCGCCAGCGCGGTCGCGGCCAGGACGCGGATCAGTTTGGACGACACGGACTGCTCCCAAGGAGACGCCGGGCCCCATGGCCGCGACAGCAGCATTATCGACCAACCGCCGGGGAGCGCAACAACGATCCTTGGGCCCCGGTCTGATCTCGCCTACCGCCAAACCCAAGCCCACCCGGGAGGAACGGTTGATCGCCACCTCGCCGCGTCCGCTGAAGGTTCTTGGGAGCCGCGTCCCGCCGCTAGCACGGCGAGTACCGAGACGACGGTCAGGCGGCGCCCGCCGGCCACGCCGCGAGGGTCATCCAAACCCTGGGTGAAGTGCGACGGTTCCGGTCCAGGTGGCGACCTGGCCGTCTGGGAAGAAGGCGTTTACGCGGACCGGCGCGTCGACCTCGGGGATACCGGACCAGAAGTTGACGCCTGCCGGCGGGTGCACGTCTAGCCCGTGGTTCAGACCCGCGTCATCGAGGTAGCCCAGCCAGAGGTCGTTGGGCGGATCCATGGGTGGGCTGAGCGTGACGAGCCGACCGGCGACCCGGACGACGACGAGCGTTGCTGCCCGGCGCAGGTGGACGCCGACTCCGACTCGGACTCCACTCGGTCACAAGCGATCGAGTTGCCAACCGGGCAGGCGACACCGAGAAACGGAAGCGTCGCGTCGCTCAGCGTCCGCGTTGGCCTCGTCGCCTCACAGCCGGTCAGCGTGTTGCCGATCGGGATCAGCATCGGGGTCGCCGGACGGTTGAGTTGTTCGACGTGCAGTCGTGTACACCCTGTGCCCGTGAACAGGACGCCGCCGCCGAAACGGTGCAAGCGCCCCGGGCAGGTGGGGAAACGCACGGCGGCGCGTCCGTCAGACAGGGTCGGGGATGGGTGACCCCGGCCGGCCGGCATGAACTGCAGCGAGAACCTCCCCCGCGACGCGCCGTCGACGCTGAGCACCACCGGGCGGCTGCCGGTTAGCACCACGATCGCCTCGCTGCCTGACGTCCTGCGGCCGGGCCACTCGTCGGGATGCTGGGCGAGGTCCTCGCCGACGGCCAGCGTCAGCGGGCCGGCGCGATACACCCCCACCTCCCCCGGACGCGGTGCGCCAGCGACCGGCTCGGTGACGCAGCTAGCGGTCAAGAGCGATCGGCTGGCTCGCTCCGACCATGGCCGCGTCGCGCCGCCGCAGCCGGCCACCCCCAGCAGCGCGAGCGCGCCCAGGACAATGGTTAGGACGCGGCGCGCACGCCGGATGATCGCCGTCATCTGTGCGAAATACGTGTCGCGGTCGCGACCAGGTCCCTGCTCGCCAGGGACCCATCGCAGGGCGCCGGCGTGGTTGGTGGCGTTCGCTCGGCGCCGGGACGACGATGACTCGTGATGTGGGAAGCTTGGATCGATCTACGTCTCGGTCCTGGGCGGTTGGCCGACTGCCGGCGTCGAAAGGAATGTCTGCTCATGCCAGGTGGTCTCCAGCGGCTCGCACATAAGGTCTGCGTTGTCACCGGCGCGGCCAGCGCCCTGGCCGAGGTCGTCGCGGACCGCCTCACGAGCGAGGGGGCCATCGTGGTCGGGGTCGACCAGCACGAGCACCGCGTCGGCGCGCACTCGCGACAGGCCGACCTCACCGATGAAGATGAGGTGCGCGAGCTATTCGCGAGCGTGAAGAACGACCTCGGCCGCATCGATGTCCTCTACAACAACGTCGGGCTCAACGATCGCGAGGACCATTCCGCCCTCGACATGCCCCTCGCGGTCTGGGAGAGAGTCCTCGCTGCCAATCTCACCACCACGTTCCTGTGCTGCAAACACGCCATTCCCTACCTCCTGGACAACGATCCACCGAATGGTTCGGTCATCAACACGGCATCGTTCCTGGCCGTGATGGGCGCCGCCAGCTCGCAAATGGCCTACTCGGTTGCCAAGGCTGGAGTCCTCCAGCTTTCCAGGGATCTCGGGGTCCACCTCGGGCGACGTGGCGTGCGCGTGAACGCCCTGGTCCTCGGTCCGATCGAAACTCCTCAGCTGCGTGCGCTCTTTGACGGCCTCGGCGACGATGAGATCGAGCGACGTTTCGTGCACTACCCGATGGGCAGATTTGGCACCCCGGAGGAACTTGCTGGCACCGTTGCGTATCTCGCCAGCGACGACGCCGGCTTCATCACCGGCGCAGCCTTCCCACTTGATGGCGGCATCCCCTCGGCCTTCACGGTTCCGTCCTGAGCGAAGGCGAGACCCTGATCGGACGCCCTCGCCCGGATCGGACGTTCTCAGCGTGGGTTGATCGATGGGGCTTTGCGACGAGACCTGCGTTCCGCGCGCAAGGCGGGTGCCGGGTGGGTCCGTGGCGGGATGCCCGTCGGAGCGCAAGAGCAGGTGTGGTGTTGACGCGGTTTCCCCCGGTGTTGCCGGGTTCACCCGCGGTTCGATCAGTGGCGGAGGCCGAGTGGCGGCGCGCCGCACGCGGTCAAGGCTTGTTTGTACGCGGGCGCTTGGAGATTGAGTGTGGATGGGAACAGCAGGATCGCTCCGTCGAAATCGGTTATCTCTTGGATACCGGCGGAGGGGTGCGACGGGACGGAGGTCTCGGGGTCCGGGAACTGTGGGACGCTGTGCCCGCGCATGCACCGCGCGATCTGGAGCAGCTTCGCCATGGTCTGTGCGGAGGGGTGCGTTCTCGAGCCGGGGAAGGGGAGGTCAGGGCCCATGAGCTTCTGGCACTTCGTCTGCGCAGCCGTGAACGCGGGCGCTGAGGTATCAACCCCAGCCAGGCCGAAGAGCAGGCCGCGCCCAGGGTTCGGGTCTGGGAAGTTGGGCACGCCGTTGGCGCGCATGCACTCGGCGAACGCGAGCGGCCCCGAGCGGCCGGCGCTCGGCCCAGTCGAGCCCGAGCTGCTCGCGCCATCGCCGGTTGCGGTGGTCTTGCCAGCGGTGGTCGAGTGGTTGGCGCTCGTTGCCGACGCCGAGCTGGTGGCGCCGCCCGCCGCTGCGGTGGTCGGGCTGGGGGAGCTTCCCCCGCATCCTGCCACGAGCACCCCGCTAACGAGGGTTACGAGGGCGAGCACGCACGTTCGTCGTTGGTGGGTCAGCCGTGTTGGATCGATGCTGTCCTGCATCTGGTCTCCTGGTGCGTTCGGGTATGCGGATCGGTTCTACCTCGCCGGCGGTTTCCGCACGGTTTCCCGGTCGCGAACCCCCAACTCGCCAGATCCGCGTCTCTTGGCGGTGTTCGCAAGACGTTCGGTAGTAACACGCCGTTGCGGCCGATTCAGACCGCCCGATCCGCCGCCGCGGGCGTCCGCTGGTCCATACTCATCTGCGAGTCGCTCGGGCGTTCCAGCCCTCGCCTGTCAGCCGCCACAATTGCTCGCCGTAGACCTGGTCTCGTCCGGCGGGAGCCAGCCAGCCGGCCGCGACAGCGAAGGCCCAGGCCTCGCGCACCTCTTGTTCGGTGACGAACAGCTCCCAGGCGACCAGGCCGGGGCTCGCGCCACCCAGCTCGTCAAAGTCGGCGAGGACCTCGAGCAATCCGTGCTCTGAAATCTTCTGCATGTCGCTCTCCGCGCCGCCCCGAAAATTCGATGGCCTCCGCGCTTCCCAAACAACGAGGCGCGGGGCGATCAACTTCCTCACCGGCCAGGATCTGACTTCTGGTCGCCTCTCCGGACATCCTTTGCCAGCGGACGCCACCGATGAGCATGACGGCTCGCGTGAGCGTGAGAACGAGTCGTTATCGGGCCGGAGAAATCTGGTTCTCGAGCTGTCGCGAGCCGTGGCCAGCCCCGCAGGCATTCGCGGGCGCGACGCGTCAGGTTCGTTCGGCCAGCGCGATCAGCCGGGAACCGTCGGGCTCAAACACGGTGCCGTCACGGCCGAATAGCCGTACCTCGGCAAAGCCGGCGTCGTGCAGGCGCTCGACGAGCTGCGGTGCGGGAACCAGTACCTCGTCATTTTCGGTGCGATCGAAGTAGCCAAACGACGTGAACCAGCTCACGACCGCGTCAAACTCGCCCTCGAACGCGAGTTGGCGCATGTCAGCCCTCACGAATGAGACAGACGGCCAGCGCTGCTCGGCGATCTCGAGAAACAGCTCGCTCTGGTCTACCCCGACGACGTCGCAGCCGTGGCGAGCCAGCCGACCAGCGATCCGGCCCTCGCCACACGGCACGTCAAGGATGCGCATCCCCGGCTTGATCGCTAACAACCTGGCGACGAGCGCCGCATCGATGCTGCTGCGCTGTTCAAAGAGGACTCATTCGTCGATGAGCCCCGGCGGCAGCACCGACTCCACCGCGCCGGTGACCTCGATCGCCGTCAGCCGGCCGTAGAAGTCGAAATGGAGCACCAGCGAGTCCAGGCTCGGGATCCGGTCGGCTTCGTCGTGCTCGCCGAGCGACACCGAGTCGCGCACCTCGCCATCCCCGAGCTTGAGATATGCGCGACCGTCAGGCGTGGTTTCAACGGAGATCTCGGTCACAGAGACGACTGTATGGGGAGCCATCTCCCGAATCTAGAAAACCGTTCTTTTTCAGCCTGCCCGCCTTGATGATCATGTGGGGCGTGAGACCTCGAGCTCGTCGTTCCGGGCCCTGTTTCCCAGTTTTGTGGGTGTTGCGGGTTAGGTGTGGCATCCCACATTTCTCGAGTGAATTGATCAGCCCGGGTTGAGGTCGTCGAGGTCGGGCGGCATTGCGTCGCCGGGTGGCTTGACGGCGCACGTGGCTGGAGGTTACGCTTGTCAGCGAGGCACTACTGAGCGCTTGACGAACTGTCAGCCGCGGGTCCTCTGCGGTGGCGCATGTGAGGGGGACATATGTCGTCGGAATCATCCGGTGGAACACCAGGCGACTGGCGGGCCCGACCGCGTCGCAGGAATGTCAACCGTGGCGTGGGCGGCCGGCAAAACCCGCGGAGGGGGGTGCGAAGGCGGCTGCCGCTGGTCGGTCTCGTCGTCTTGCTCGGAGGCGCAGGGTCGGCTCTGGCGTTCCAGCAACTGCCTCCCGGAGGGCAGGTGAACGACGATCTGGCAGCCGGGATCAACAAGAACCTCAGTGTCTCCGGCCAGGATCCCACGAACGCCGATGTCGTCGGCGGTGCACTCGTAGCTGGCAACCCGGCTGTCCCGTGGGCGATTTTCCAGCAGGGTGAGACGAATGATGCCTCGCCCCCACCTAACGACCAGGTGTTCTCCCGCTCGTTTGCCGCCGGTGCGTGGACGACGCGAGGCATCGGCACCGTCGGCGGTCGCTCGAGTGCGACGCCGCAGTTTCGCGCCTCACTGAACTTCGACCAGGGCCAGGACGGCGAGGCGCCAGCGATCGACTTCGCCGGCGCCGGGCGGACTGTGCCGTGGGCCACGTGGTATGAGAACACGACCGGGACGGGCTTCGAGAACAACAATGTTTTTGCCAGCCGCTTTGACAACACCGGCGATGCGAACCAGAACAAGTGGGTCTTCGCCGGCCAGAGTCGCGGGACCGGCGGAGGCGGCGTCCTGGTTCCGTCGCTGAACATCCACACCGACCAGGATGCGGAGAATCCGTCGGTCGCAGGCGGCTCAGCGGTGGACCCGACGATGCCGGGGCCGTGGGTCACCTGGCAAGAGACGACGACGCTTCCGACGAGCGGCAGCGATCAGATTTTCGTCGAGCGGCCGATCGGACCAGCCGCTGCAAATTGCGATGGGGTCCAGCCGGCGGGCGTTCCGGTGAACGGCCACGTGCCGGCGATCGGCGGCTTCTGTTGGCAGCAGACTGGTATACCGCGCGTCGGTGCGGGAAGCGCCGACCCGAGCCTCAACGTTGATCCGACGCGCAATGGGGTTGAGCCGGACATTGCGTTCACCGGCGCGAACGACAGCGTTCCCTGGGTCGTGTGGTACGAAAAGGACGCCACCTCGATCAGCGGCCTGCGCAACAACGAGCTGGTGTTCGCTGCCAAAGGCATCAGCGACGGTGTCGCCGCCAACGGCGGCTTTCATTGGGTAGTTGTCGGAAGCCAGCTGAGCGGCACGCTCGATACGAGCGGCCCAAGCGGATTCGGGGCCTGCAGCGCGTCTGCCGTCAACGAGCAGCAATGCTCGCTGAACCACGATCCGACCCAGGATGCAGAGGACCCGCAGGTGGCTGCCGGCACTATGACGGCGGGCAGTCCGACCGTTCCATGGGTCGCCTGGGACGAGAACGTATCGGGCGTGAACCGTATCTTCGTCTCACGTCTCGTCGGCTCGGGCGCCACTGCCCATTTCCAGATCGTCAACAACGGAGCTCCGATCTCCAGCACCAACGGCGAGACTCGACCCGACATCACGTTCGCGGCCAACACGCCATACGTCTCCTGGCGGGCGAACGTCGGCGGAGTGACCACAGGATTCATTGGGCACTTCGTCAACCCGAGCGATCCGACGTTCGTCATCGACGAGTCGAGCGTGCCACTCACGCCGACGCCGACGGCCGATGTCAGAGAGCCGATCTCCTCCAACTGCACAGCGAATCCATTCAACGCTGACGGCACGTCATGCCAGGGTGCGCCCGTGCCGACGCCGTTCTTCCTGTTCACGAACGGTACGAGCCCGCTTGGACTGTTCGCGGGTGCCGTCACGACCGGGGCGTTCGCTCCTACGGCGAAGCTTGTGGCTCGCGGCCGCAAGGTGAGTGCAAGCGGGCCGGCGCCTGCGTGCAAGCGCGGGGAGAAGATGTTCCTGACCATCGGAATCAAGCAAGGCAGGACGATCGCGATCGGGGCGTGGCGTAAACACGGCTGTAGCGGTAATCCGCCGCAATGGCACCTGATCCTCCCAGTCCGGGGCGGCAAGCGGCTCAAAACGGGACGAGCGACCGGCCAAGGCACGGCGAGGATCACCCACCGGGGCCATACCGTGGCCATCATCCGCTGGAGCCGGACGGTCAAACTCGTGAGGTAACCGCGATGTGACGATGTTGATTGACTCCGACTGAACCGGAGGTGCGCGTCCAGACACCGCGGGCGATCTCTCCTACCCGTCGACAGCGGATCCCCAGGATCCGGGCGCCTGATCTAGCGATGAGCCGGCTTGGCCGCCGCGTCGAGCTCCTCGCCGCGCTTGACCAAGAATGCACCGAGCGCGCCCGCGAGCGAGCCGATGACCGTGATCGCATAGATCTCCATCACGATGTCGAGCACCCTGCCCGGGAATGAGATCGGGTTCTGGATATTGGAGGAGACCGTCAGCATCTGCGTCGTGGTCCAGAACAGCGCACTGCCGAGGCTCTGGATCTGGGTCTGCTTCTGATGGTGCTCGAACAGGAACGCCAGGACGGCGCAGACGATGTCGAACCCCGCCGTCGCCAGAGCGATGCCGACGAGCCGGTCGCGGAGGCGGCCGTGGGTCGGCGAGTCTGCGCGGAGGACGGCGCGCACCTCGGCAGCCATCTCGCCCAGGACGCGCAGCAGGTACATCGTCAGCTATTCGCTGCCCCGCCCCAACGTCCTGTGCGCCGTCGCCGCAGCTCGACCCCTGTTTGTGACGGATCGCGCGACGCTCGCATCTCATTTCGCCGTCAGGCCAGCGGGCCGGGCGCGGTCGCGTCAGGTCGGCTGGCGGTTCGTGTACAGACGTACGGCCCAGAGGTAGGAGACGAGGGCGATGCCGATGCTCCACGCGATGGCGGCGATGGCGTGACTGCCGATGTGGGTTCCGGTGAGCAGTCCGCGCACGGTTTCGGTGACCGCTGTGAACGGCTGGTATTCGGCGAACTGCCGCAGGCCCGCCGGCATCGTCGAGGCGGGCACGAAGCCGCTGCCGAGGAACGGCAGCAGCGTCAGGAACATCGGGGTGTTGCTGGCCGTTTCGACACTCCTGGCGGCCAGGCCGAGCGCGGTGGCCAGCCAGATGAGGGCAAAGCCGAACAACATCAGCATGCCAGCCGCGGCCAGCCAGCGCATGGGGTCCGCGGTGGGCCGGAAGCCGAGCGCGACGGCAACACCGAGGACGATGGCGATGCTCGCCAACGTTTGGATGAGACTGGCCAGCACATGGCCGGTGAGAACGGCCCCACGAGCGATGGCCATGGTGCGGAATCGGTCGGTGAGGCCTCTGGTCATGTCCATGGCGACCACGATCGCGGTGCCCTGGACGGCAGCGGCTACGGTCATGAGCAGGATGCCGGGGGTCACGTAGTTGAGGTAGCCGGCGCGGCCGATGTGACCACCGGCGAGGCCACTCCCGAGGCCGTGGCTGAGCTGACCACCGAAGACGTAGACGAACAAAAGCAGGAACACGATCGGCATGCCGACCAGCATCAGCGTCATCGAGGGATAGCGGAGCAGCCGCCGGAGATTACGGCGCAGCATCGTCGAGGAATCTGTGAGCGTGTAGGTGATCGCGCTCATGTGAGAGCCGCCGTTTCTTGGGTCGGATGGCCAGTGACTGCGAAGAACACGTCGTCGAGGTCAGGGGTATGGATCGACAGTTCCTTGACCTCGATGCCGGCGTCGTCGAGCTGCTCGAGCATCCGCCGCAGCGACGCCACGCTGCCGTCGCTGGACACCTGAAGGAGGAGCTTGTCCTCGTCGCGGGAGGCGCCGTCGAGGAGGCTCGCCGCCGCCCCGAGGGCGTCCGGCGCGGTGAACTGCAACCGGACGTGGCCGCCCGGGATTCGCCGCTTGAGCTCGCCCGGGGTGCCCTCGGCGACGATTCGACCGTGGTCGAGCACCGCGATCTCGTCGGCGAGATGGTCAGCCTCGTCCAGGTACTGGGTGGTGAGAAAGATCGTGACGCCGCCCGCGACCAGGGCCCGGATGCTGTCCCACATGGTGCGGCGACTGCGTGGGTCGAGCCCCGTCGTGGGCTCATCGAGAAAGATCAGGCGGGGGGAGCCGACGAGCGTCATCGCCAGATCGAGCCGACGGCGCATCCCACCGGAATAGGTCGCCACCGACCTGCGTGCCGCGTCGACCAGCTCGAACCGCTCGAGCAGCTCGGCAATCCGGGACCGTCCAGCGGCGCGGCCGAGATGGTTCAGATCGGCCATCAAGCGCAGGTTTTCCTCGCCGGTCAGCAGCTCGTCCACCGCGGAGAACTGGCCGGTGACCCCAATCGCGGCTCGGACCGCGTCGGGCTCGCTTGAGACGTCGTGGCCCGCCACCCGCGCTTCGCCTGAGTCGGCCGAGATCAAGGTGGACAGAATCCGCACGACCGTGGTCTTGCCAGCCCCGTTCGGGCCAAGCAGCGCAAAGACGGTCCCCTCGGCGACGGTGAAGTCAACGTCGTCGAGGACCGCCGTCTCCCCGAACGTCTTGGTGAGGCCGGTCGCGACGATCGCCGGCGGACGTGTGCTGTTCATTCTCGTTCTCCACGATTAGGTTGCCGAGGAAGTTCTCCGGAGGCGACGAGCGCCGCGCGCTGCGCTTCCCACTCCTGCTGGAGTCGTGGCATGGCTTCAACCAGGAAGTCGGCGAAGGCGGATATTCCCAGTAGCACCGCCCGCCGCTCCGGAGGCGCGTCCCGAAGGAGGTCGAGGCCCTCGCGCGCCAGGTCGCCCAGCTCCTGGTACTCAGAGCCGTCCATGCCCATCGACTGCGGCGAGCTCAGGTCGATCCGCACCCTGTCCATCCGCTCGCCCGCCGCGCGCGACCGACTGACCGCGTGAAGGGTCTCCAGAACCTTGATCGCGCCGGCGATCGCGCTGCGGCTGGCCAGCAGTGCCTCAGCCAGCTCGCCGATGCTCTGCTCCGGCGGGTCGCAAACGGCGAGATAGCCAAGCAGCCGTCCAACCATCGGCGGAAACGCGTAGCGCCGGGCATAGAAGCGACCCATATGGTCGGCGAAGGTGATCTGTGCGTCTGTCGGCATGAAGCGCATCATACAGACATCACTGAGATAACGCAAATATGTGTTATCTCAGCCCAATGATATGCGGTGTCGAGACCGGCAGAGACCTGAGGGCGCGGTCCCGGCGCGCGAACTGGCGCTCGCGTTGCCGCCATCGTCAGCGGCTCAGGTACCCCTTGCACGCGTTCTGTGCGCTTTGGAAGGCGGGCGACTGGAGAATGGGGCTGCCGACGGGAAACTGGATATTGCCGTTCGCATCGGGGTCCGGGAAGTTCGGGACGCCGTGGGAGCGCATGCATTTCGCGAGTGCGATCTCCTGCCGCCGCACGCTCGCCGGCGTTGGCGGCGCGTGTCCGGACTGGGGCAGGCCCTTTTCGCACGCGTTCAACGCGCTCTGGCCGGCGGGCGACTGGAGCTTGATGCCGCTGCCCGGGCCGAGCTGGTAGCCGTGCGGACCGGGATCCGGGAAGCTCGGAACGCCGTTCGCGCGCATGCACCGGGAGAACTGCAGGGGGGAGCTCCGCCCGCCGCCGGCGTTGGCCACGGTCCGGGTCGGGTGGCCGGTCGACCCGCAGCTGGTCAGCGCCGCGCCGCCGAGCACGGCGATGGCGATGGCGATCCAGAGCGAGCTCCCGAGAGACCGGCGAATCGTGCTCATGTCGCCAGGTTGTACGAGACCTGTGGTTGCGGCCCTGTAACGCCGCGCGGGACAGGCGGCTCGGCTGGCCCGACCGATGAGCAGGATCGCCGTTACGGTTTTGCAACCGACGGTCCGGCATCCTGGGGGCTTCTGTCCCGCCGATGTCGATGATTCGCGGGTGGTTGGATGAGAGTGCTATTGGTCGAAGACCATCCCAGGCTTGCCGCAACGGTTGCGGGGGGTTTGCGGCGTGTTGGGATGGCCGTTGATGTCGCGTTCAATGGCGAGGAGGCGCTTGCGCGCGCCGCGGTTGTCGACTATGACGTGGTGGTACTGGACCGCGATCTCCCCGGTGTGCACGGCGACGCGGTCTGTCGGCGGCTCGTGGCCGACGGGAGGGAGTGCCGCGTCTTGATGTTGACGGCCGCTGGCACCGTCGCTGACCGAGTTGAAGGGCTCAGGCTTGGTGCCGACGACTATCTACCCAAGCCGTTTGATGCCATTGAGCTGATCGCCAGGATTCAGGCGCTCGCGCGTAGGACGCGATCACGGACACCGCCGGCGCTGGTGTGCGGTGACGTGACGCTCGACACGGCCCGGTGCGCGGCGACGCGAGCGGGATCGCCGCTGGCGTTGAGCCCGAAGGAGTTCGCGGTGCTCCAGGAGCTGCTGGTGGCCGACGGCGCTGTTGTCTCGGCAGAGGCGCTGTTGTGTCGCGTGTGGGATGAGGAGGCCAATCCCTTCACCCAGGCGGTCAAGACGACGGTGAGCCGTCTGCGCGGCAAGCTCGGCGATCCCCCGATCATCGAGACGGTCGCCAAGGCCGGCTATTGCATCCGCGGATGACGATGCTCGGATCCAGCGCTCTGAGGGCCCGCTTCCGGTCGGCGGCACGCACACCCCGACGCACGCTGCGTCTACGCCTGACCCTGCTCTTCGCCGGCATGTTCCTGGTCTGCGGCGCCGCGCTGCTGGCCGTGACCTACACGCTGGTCTCGCACGGGATCACGGGAGGCGAGGGCATCGCTCTCCATGGCGAGGGGCGTGGCGGCATCAAGACACCGCCTCCGACCTTGAGCATGCCGAAGGCGCCTCCCGCGGTGCTCCCGACCCCGTTGCCGCCTCCGACCTTGAGAATGCCGAAGACGCCTCCGCGGGTGCTGCGGGTCCTCGAGTCGTCCGCCGGTCAAGAGTTCTTGCGGCTCGTGGAAACCCAACAGCGGGTTGAGGAGCTGCACCAGCTCGAGATCGAATCCGCAATAGCGCTCGGCATCATGGCGATCCTCTCGGGTCTGCTCGGCTGGGTCGCCGCCGGTCGCGTGCTACGCCCGTTGCGGACGATCACCGCGACCACCCGCGACATCTCCGCCACCAGCCTCGACAAACGCCTCGCGCTCCAACGCCCCGAAGACGAGCTCAAGGACCTCGGTGACACGATCGACGCGCTGCTGGCGCGTCTCGAGGACTCGTTCACAGCGCAGCGTGCGTTTGTCGCCAATGCCTCGCATGAGCTGCGCACTCCGCTGGCGTTGAGCCGCGCGATGCTGCAGTTCGCGCTCGCGGACCCGCAGCTCACCTTCACTGTCCTGAAGGCGACCTGCCAGGACGTCCTCGACGCCGGCAGCGACCACGAGCAGCTGATCGAAGCGCTGCTCACGCTCGCACGCAGCCAACAGGGCATCGAGCATCGCGACCACATCAACCTCGCCGAGGTCGTCGATGAGGTCGTCGGCGCGGCTCGACCACCAGGAACCGACGAGGGCATCATGGTCGACACCGCGCCGAGCCCGGCGTGGGTGTCCGGTGATCCGCGCCTGATCCGACAGCTTGTGCACAACCTCGTAGAGAACGCGCTGCGCCACAACACGACCGACGGTAACGTCCGCGTCACCGTCGAAGCGCGCGCGCGCTACACACTGCTGACAGTGGACAACACCGGGCTGCCTGTGCCCGCCGACCAGATCGATCGGCTGCTGCAGCCGTTCCAGCGACTGAAACCGGACCGCACCGACGACAGTGTCGGTCACGGCCTCGGGCTCTCGATCGTCCGCGCGATCGCCACCGCACACGACGCGACAATCCAGATTCGACCCAACGACGGTGGCGGCCTACACGTCTCCGTCTCCTTCCCGCTCCTCGCCACACCCGAGCCACGAGGCCCCGCCACCGCCGCACCCGGCCGACGCCCGCCCACCGGCATGTCGACACGGTGAACGAACCTGCCGGCAGTGCCCCCACGGCTACCATGTCGTGGATGGACGAGGGATCCAAGCGTGGACGGAACCCTGGGGTGACGGCGGCTCCGGTCGATCGCGACGAGCCTCACTGCTCGTTTTGCGGCAAGGCACGCCGCGATGTTGACACCATGGTGGTCCGACTCCGTCGACCGCGATCTGCAACGAATGTCTCGCGCTCTGCACCGAGATCATGACCGAGCAGCGCGACGGGGTGGACGCGCGGTGAGTGTGCTTGAGGTGCCGCTCCGTCGGTTCGAATCCGCCGACGGGCTTTCGCTGGCCTATCGGGAGCTGGGGGAGGGGCGGCCGCTGATCCTGTTACACGGCTACCTGTCAACCGCCACTGACACGTGGTTCCGCCATGGCCATGCTGCCAGGATCGCGACCGGCGGCTATCGCGTGATCACACCGGATTTCCGCGGCCACGGTAGCAGCGCTAAGCCGCGCGATCATTTGGCCTATCCAGCCGACGCCCTGGTTGATGATGGCTTTGCGCTCATCACGCACCTCGGTTTGGTCGACTATGACCTCGGCGGGTACTCGCTGGGAGGACGCATCGTCGCGCGCATGCTGGCGCGCGGCGCGACCCCCACCCGCGCGATCGTGGGTGGAACCGGGTTGGAGCCGATCGTCCACGCGGCAGGACGCGGGTCCCGCTATCGGGAGATCCTGGCCAATTTCGGCACCTTCGCCCCCGGCTCGATCGAATGGCAGATCGAACAGTCCGTCACTCAGGTCGGCGGCGACCCAGTGGCGCTGGCCAACGTTCTCAACACGCTCGTCGACACGCCGCGGGAGGCCCTGGCGCGGGCCGCAGTTCCGACGCTCGTCGTCGCGGGCGTCGAAGACGATCAGCGCGGCTCTGCCCAATCGCTTGCGGCGCTGTTACCACACGGCCGTTACGCCCCTGTACCTGGCGACCACTTCAGCGCCCTCACGCGCCCCGAACTCGCGGTCGCGATCGTGGACTTCTTGGGACCCCCGACCTGACGGCCCGATCCCCGCTCCGGTCCCGACGACCACCACCGCTACACCTGCCGCGACCACGTCCAGATGCCTCAGCTCAGGTCTGACCGACCTGTCGGCCGGGGCGGCCAACCGGGCGCATGAGCGCAGGCTTCATCAGGAAGTTCGGGCGGCATTAGGCGGCGCTGCTAGCGTCATCGGCAGGGAGTACCGGCCTGAGGCGGCCCCGCGAATGACGGCGCCACGCCGATCCTCCGGAACCGCCAGCACGGAGACCGCTTTGCCGCTTGAGTCCGAATCGTTGACCGTTGTCTGCAGCGAGGTTGACGACCCGCCGCTCCGGCTCTCGTCGTTTCGCCGGCGGATTGGTCTGAGCTTCGTCGGCGCCCTCGTGGTCAGCGGCGTGCTGGGATTCGTGCTCGCCGGACGGGGAGGGCAGTTCAGCGCCGCGCTTCGGAGTGCTCCGCTCTCCCTGCTGGGCCTCGCGGTGGTGCTGCAGATCGTCGCTCTGCTGGCGCGCAGCGAGGCGTGGAATGTCTGTGTCCGCGCTGCCGGCGGGACGGTTAACCGCCGCGTCCTGTTCCGCGCCGCGGCCGTCGGGTACGTCGCGAGTGTGTTGAACGGATCGTTCGGGATGGCCGCCCGGATCGCTTCGCTGCGCCGGGCCGCCCCGAACAGCTCTCCTCGTGTGCCGGCGTTGATGGCGGCTGAGGTGCCGATCATCACCGTCGAGATCGCGCTGGTGGCGATCTTCTCGTTCACGCTGGTCGCGCCGCTTGGCGTCCCTTGGTGGGTGCCGGTGATCGTGGTCGGCGTCGCCGCCGGTGCCGTCGCGACTTTGGTTCGGGTCTCGGGGCGCCATCGAACGGGACTCTGGGCGGGTTTGGCGATCTTGCGCATCCCGAGTCGGGGCCGGCTGATCACGTTCGCGCTGTTGGCGGTATGCGCGCAGGTCGTGCGCAACTGGCTGATGTTGCACGCGATCGGCGTGAACGTCTCCGTGTTTGATTCGATGGCGCTCCTGATCGTGATGTTCACCGTGGGGCAGCTCCCGATCGGGCCCAGTACCGGGCCTGCCGCAGCTGTTCTGATCCTTGGCGCCAGTGGCGTCGCCGCGACCGCTGCTGCCGGGGTGCTGCTGACGGTCACCGGCATCGCCGGCTCCCTCTGCTATGCCGCGTGGGCGATCACCGACCGCGTCGTCGGAGGCCGGCTCAACGCGAGTGCGGACGCGGTTGTGCCACCGGTTGCCGTGGCGTCGACCTCAGCTTGAACACTCCGAGTGCACAGAGGGTGCACTCCACGAGGTCGACGCCCTGGCTGCCGTCGGTAATCCTGCCCTGGGGCGCGGCGCTACCGTGGTCAGTAGTAGTGGCGGCGTCCTCCGACCATGCGCCCCATGGAGCCCATCGCCATGAGGATTGCTCCCACCACCAACAGGATGATTCCAACGGTCCAGAGAATCGCCACCTTGGCGATGAACCCGACGATCAGCAGAATGATGCCCAAGGCGATCATGTCTTCGCTACCTCCTCTAGTGGACGTTCTACGGGTGAAGCCCCCACGGCCCGGGTGGCTCGAAACCAATGCTGCCCGCTGTCATCAATTTCAAGCAGCGGACCGTCCGGACCGGCTTCGGGCGTGACGCCGGTCTGGTAAAGGCACCCGTCAGCGCAGCATCACCGCGGGACCCCGGGGAAACCGCGAGCGGATGCCCGCGCCCCGGCGGGGCCCCATCGACGTCTTCTGAGGGTCAGTCGTTGATGTCGATGACCGGCGTGATGTCCGGCAACTGTTGCCCAGGCTCGGAATGCTCGTTAGGGACGACGGCGGTGCCGAGAGCGAAGAACTCGATCACGTGGCTGCCCCAGCCATGGTTGTTCTCGTGCAGTTTGACTTCGACGATTCCGAGCACCCCGTCACCGATGTCCTCGGCTTCCTTCTGCATTCTCTCCATCGCGAGCTCCCGCGCGTCATAGAGCGCTTGGGTGTACTGCTCAAGCTCGACGTTCTGGCCTGTCTGGCGCATTGATTGCATCATCCCGCGATGGGCGACGTGATAGACGCAGTTACCCATGACCAACCCCACCGGACGCTTGCCAGTCTGCATCAGGGTCCAGAAGGCCTGGCCACTGAGATCGCTGGTGAACGGGCGGCCGTTGGGAGCACGGTGAACCTTGCCCCCCTTGTGCTTGATCGCCGTACCGATGGCGATGAACTCCGCCATGTCCGCGCCCCATTCATAACGCCCGACGTCCAGACGTACCCCCACGATGCCGTCGGCGCCCAGCTGATCCGCCTCCTCCTCCATACGCGTCATCGCCAGCTCGCGGGCGGAGTACATCGCCTGGGTGAGGACGCCCATCTCCTGGCTCGCCTTCCAGCTGGACTGCTGAAAGCCGATGTGATAAATGCTCGAACCCACGACCAAGCCCACCGGCTCAAAGCCTGCCTTCTCGACGCACAGGTACTCGTTCACCGACAGATCGGACGTGAACAGTCCGCGCGCATTCATCTTCAGTCGCTCGCTGGCGTGCTCGGCGAGGCCCTCGGTACTGGTGGGATCGTATGTCGACATCGGGTGCTCTCCTCCAGTTGCGGCGGACTCAGACGCCGAGGTTGATCGACATCATGGGCACGCCCAGATCAGCCGGCTGTGGTTCGTGCGCCCCGAGCGCGATCGCCGTGCCCAACACATGCATCGAGACAATGAAGAAATGCTGGGCGAAGCCGCCACGGTCGTACTCGTGGTGATCGATCGTATGCCGCAGGGTTGAGATCACCATCTCATTGGCGTGGGCCTGGCTGGCCTGACGACGCACCTCGCCCATCGCGAGCTCACGGGCCGCGTAGACGGCTTCGGTGACCTCAACCATTTCCTGGTTACCCCACCACGAGCGCATCATCTGGTTGGCCATCGGGCTCAGCGCCACGCACACCACGGAGGTGTGGCCGATGACGCCCAACGTCTCTGCCCCGATGCGCCGTAGCTTGTAGACGTCCTGCCCAGATAGCGCGCACATCCGCGGCCCGGAACGGCCGCCTCGTCCAAGGGCGGAATCGCGGACCGCCGTGCCGAAGAGCGCGTATTCGACGTTGCCCGGCTCCCCGAGAAAGCCCTTTGCGGTCATCTCGACGCCGATCACGGCGTCGGCGCCGGCGAACTGCGCCTCCTGCCGTAGACGATCAAACGAGCGCTGGCGCGACAGATTCCACGGCGCCGCGAAGGACGGCATTTCGCGTACCCCTCCTCCGTAACCGGACCAGCCGTAGTTCTGCCAACCGTGCTGAACCACGGAGGAGCCCATGATCTGCGCGATCGGCGTCAGACCGGAGGCCTGCGCGACGGCGTACTCCTTCGCGCTCAGGTCGCTGCTGAACACCGGCGAACTCGATGCCGCGACGCCCTTCAGGCGCTGCTCGGCCCCCAACGGGATTCCACCATCGCGGATGCGCTCGAGATCGACTTCCGCCGCCCGACGTTCCTCGTCGCTGAGCGGTGCCGGTCGTCTCCCGAAGAGTGCCAAAGCCTCTTGATGCTGGCAGATCGGCCCCAGCGGCACAAGAACGCCGGTCCGGCATCGGCCGATGACGGCGCTGTGCCATCTCGAACCGACCGGTTCGGGCAGGTTCGACCCACCCGGGGGGACTTCGTGGCACCCTTGGGACTTCGTGAGACCCTGGATCTCAGCGGCTTTCGCGTTGGCGAGCCAAGTGGTTCCTTCACCGCAGCACTCGGCGGGCGCGTCGCGGCGCCGACCGGTGCGAGTGGTGGCCACAGTGGTGCTGGTGGCGATGGTGGCGGCGCTCTTCGACCTGACCGGCTCGGGGCGCTTGGCGCCCGCCGACCGCGCCCGCGCGGCTTCGTTGGGTCGCGCGATGCTCGTGACCGTGGGCGCACCGCTCGGTGTGCGCCCGGTGCCCAGGGGTTTCATGGGGCTGTCGCTTGAGTATCGCGCGATCGAGGAGTACGGCGGCCGCGATCCGAGCGCGATCAATCCCCTGCTCGTGCGCCTGATCGAGCGGCTGTCTCCCGGCGCGCGTCCGGAGCTGCGGATCGGGGGCGACAGCACCGACCGCGCCTGGTGGCCGGCGCGGGGGGTTCCCAAACCCCTCGGCGCATACATCCGGCTCGATGCCAACTGGGGAGCGGTCGCGCGGGCGCTGGCCCGTGCGACTGACGCGCGGGTCATGCTCGGCATCGACCTCGAGGCTGACCGTGGCGCCCCGGCGCGGATCGAGGCCGCGCGGCTGGTGGCGGCAGTTGGGCGTCGTTGGGTGCAGGCGCTCGAGCTTGGCAATGAGCCCGAGCTCTACGGCGCCTTCACCTGGTACCACGTACACGGACGAAAGATGCCCGGACGCCCGCCGGGCTGGAACTTCGTCGACTACCTGCGGGAATTCTCGACGATCGCCGGATCGCTCCCGCGTTTGCCGCTGGCGGGTCCCGCGGCGGGCTCGTCGAAATGGATGGGGTACGTCGGCCGGTTCATTACCGCCGAGCCGCAGGTCCGGATCGTCACGCTTCACCGCTATCCGCTGCAGCGCTGCTACGTGCCACCCGGCGCCCGCGCATATCCGACGATCGCGCATCTGCTCACACCGGCATCCACGACGGGACTCGCCGACAGCGTCGCGAGAGATGTCGCGCTCGCACACGCCCACGGGCTCCAGGTGCGGATCGACGAGGTCAACACGATCTCCTGCGGTCGGGTACCTGAGGTGGACGAGTCATTCGCCTCGGCGCTCTGGGTCCTGCAGGCGCTGTTTGCGTTCGCCCGCACCGGCGCCGACGGAGTCAACATCCACACCTACGCGGGTTCGCCTTACGCGCTGTTCAAGTTCCACCATGACCGCGGCGTTTGGAGCGCCGTCGTGTACCCCGAGTACTACGGGATGCGGATGTTCTCCCAGGCGGCGCCGCCTGGATCGAGGCTTCTGTCGATCGCCGGCACTGAGCGAGCCGGAGTCCAAGCGTGGGCAACCCGAGCACCGGGGGGCCAAGTCCGTGTGGTCCTCATCGATACTCGTCGCCGCGGGCGGGTGCTGGCGGTACGCGTCCGCGGCGGCGGCTCCAGCGCGACGGTCGAGCGGATGCTCGCGCCGAGTCTGCGCGCTCGGACTGGCGTGACGATCGGTGGGCAAAGCTTCTCAGGCACGAGCACCGCTGCCGTCCCGTCCGGACAGGCCGAGATCGAGCGCGTCGCGCGTCGGCGCGGCGCCTACCAGCTCAGGATCCCGGGAGCCAGCGCGGCGCTGCTGACGATCGCGACCGGCTAGCACTCAGACGCACGTGATCGGGGATCTCGCTGCGCGTTGCCGTCAGGCGGCTCGGAACAGCGTGGCGATCGCGCCGATATCGTCGGGTCGTCCGGGGTCGGCCGCGACGTTGAGGACCACCGAGTCGTCGTCCTCGCTGACGGTCCACGTCACGAATGCGCAGCACTGTCGCTCAGCGGCCGCGAGTGCTTCAAGCTCCTCGCGGACTCCAAGCTCGCGCTGGTAGCGGACCACAAGTACGTGACCGCGGATCCGGGCGTTGGGACGCCCGTTCGCCGACAGCGCCTCCCATCGCCGTCGGCGTTGGGCGCCATCGTCTGGGCCCAGCGTGCAAACGACCGGCAGCCCCGTAGCCCCTGGGCTGTTCGCGGTGTCCATGCCGACATCGTGGCAGATGGCTGACTCTAGGCGTCCCGGACGAACTCGTAGGCGAGGAAGGCGAGACCGTCACCGATGGTCCTGGTGTCGAGCAGCCTTACGTGGTTCGCCGATAGCAATGTGTTTCCGCAATTCAGCCTGCCGCGGATGCTGCGATAGGAAGCGTGCGCGGCCGGCCGACCAAACAGGCGTGCTGGTGCCGGCCTGTAACACGACTTGGCTAGCGTTGGGGTTGTGAGCTACGTTGAGCGCTTCGCCGCGTCGCCGTTGGTGGCCTGCACGTGGGAGCAGGCCCCCACGGCCCGGCACGAGCAGCAGATCGTGCCGGACGCTTGTGTGGATCTGATCTGGTCGGGCGGGCGGCTGACCGTCGCCGGGCCTGATACCGGACCCCGTGTCGTGACGCTGGAGCCGGCCTCGCGACTGGTCGGGGTGCGGTTGCGGCCGGGCGCGGCCGGCGCGATCCTTGGGCTGCCGGCGTCGGAGCTGCGCGACGTCTCGCCCGATGCTGCCGAGGTTCTGGGACGTGATGTGGTCGCGGCGCTGCTTCAGGCGTTGGCGTCGGGCTCGGATCCGCACGCGCTCCTCCTGCGGGCAGTGGGACTGCGTGGGGCGCGCGAGCCGGATCCACTGGTTGTCGCTGCGGTCGAGGCACTCGGGCGCCCGCGCGCCCGAGTGGCCCCGGTGGCTGCCGAGCTTGGCGTCAGCGCGCGCCAGCTGCAGCGCCGTGTCAGCGATGCGGTCGGGTACGGACCGAAGATGCTTCAGCGTGTGCTGCGCTTTCGGCGGTTGCAGGTGCTCGCGCCGGCGCCGCTGGTCGAGCTGGCGCTCGATGCGGGCTACGCCGATCAGGCGCACATGACCGCGGAGGTCACGCAACTGGCCGGCGTGTCGCCTGTCCGATTTCTCAAAGACCGCACGCCCACCGGTGCGTAGCGTGTCGGGGCATGCCGATCGATCACCGCGCCGCCGAGAACTTCATCTGGTCAGCCGCCCGCCTGGTGGACCGCCACCGCTACAGCATGCTGTTCGCCGACGGGCCGGCCGAGCTGGTCGTCGAAGCGCTGCGTGGCTACCGCAACCGCGACGGCGGCTTCGGCCACGCGCTGGAGCCCGACCTGCGCTGCCCCGCCAGCCAGCCGGCGGCGACGCTGTACGCGCTCGAGATCCTCGGCGAGGCGGGCGCGGCGGACGGCGAGCTCGCTCGGGAGGCGCGCGGCTGGATCGCACGGATCGCCGCGCCTGACGGCGGCATCCCGTCGGTGCTGCCCGGCTTCGCGGACTACCCGCACGCGCCATGGTTCCAGCCTGGCCCCGGCTCCGTTCTCACACTCGCGCTCGCCGGCGCGCTGCACGCCGGCGGCGTGACGGACGACGCGTGGCTTGACCGCGCCACCAACTGGTGCTGGCGGTCAATCGAGACAACCGAGCAGCCGGGCGGGTACTGGCTGAAATTCGCCTGCGCATTCCTCGACGCGGTTCCCGACGAGCAGCGCGCGAGTGCGGCGATCGCGTCGCTCGCCTCCCGGGTTGACACCTCCGCGGTCGTGCCCGTCGGCGGCACCGAGGGAGAGGCGTTGCGCCCGCTGGACATCTCCCCCCGCCCAGATAGCCGGTCCCGGGGCCTGTTCAACGAGGGCGACATCGACGGTCACCTCGATGCCGTCGAGCGCGAGCAGCAGCAGGACGGGGGCTGGACATTCGACTGGCTGGCGTGGTCGCCCGCGCAGACGACCGACTGGCGCGGCAACGTAACCCTCCGCGCGTTGACCTGGTTGCGCGACAACGGACGACTCTGACGCACGGAACTGCGACCAACACCAAGCTCCCGCGTACCGGCGGGGCTCGCTTCGATCGGCTGCCTCATTCGGATCGCAGTACCTCGGCGATCGGACGGTGCGCACCGATGCGGGCGGGGATCGCGGTGAGCCCCGCGACTGCGATCAGCGTGGTTGGGATCGCCGCGAGCGGCCACAGGATCGGTAGGTGTGTGGCTGCCTCGTTGCCGTCGACGGCGATGTACATGACGAGTCCGATGGGGACGCCGAGGACGGCTGCGATCAGCGCCGGGCCGAGTTGAGCGCCGGCGAGACCGGCGGTGATCTGGCGAGGGGTGGCGCCGAGTGCTCGGGCTAGCGCGGTGGGTCGTTGGGCATCCACGACGCTGGCCCAAGTGGCGAAGAGGAGGGTGATCGCCGCGATCACGAGCAGGATCACGCTCAGCACGTTGGCGACGTGATCGACGCTGTTGTGCCTGGAGGCCGCCAGGATGTTGCCGGCGATCTGGACGCCCAGGACGGTGGCGTGACCCTGTGCGACTGTGGCGATGACCGTCGCGACCGCGATCGCCATGCTGGCGATGCTGAGCAGCATTCGTCGCGGTCGCCGCGCGGCCAGTCGGACCGCCAGCAGCAGCGGCACGGGCAGCCGGGCCGATAGTGCGGTCAGGCGCGGCCGGCGTTGTGGCGGCCGGGCGGGGTCGTTGAGAGCTGTGATCGTGCTCGTGCGGGCGCCGCGGACCGCGGGCAAGATCGTGGCGGTAGCGGCGACCGCGAGGGCCAGCGCGGCCGCGAGCGCGACGGTCGTGAGGGTGACGGCGGGTGACCCGGCGCTGCCCAGCAGGCTGTTGCCGGGGCTGGTGAGTGCGGGCGCGATCACCCGCCCGACCGCCACGCCGACGATCGTGGCCGCGATCGCGAGCAGCAGGTTCTCGGCGAGCAGAACCATGGCGACCAACCGCGGTGTGGCGCCGACTGCCTTGAGCAGGCCGACGCGGCGGGTCTGGTCGGCCATTCGGCCGCCGACCAGCACCGCGATGCCGGCGACCGCGATCATCGCCAACAGCGCGCTGCCGACCTCCAGCAGCTGCTGCTCCTCGGAGATCGTCGCGCTGTCATCGGTCCGTATGCCCTGCGAGGACTCCAGAAACCAGGCCGTGCCGGGGCCACCGTTATGTGCGTTGGCGAATGCCGGTGCGCTGGCCGGGTCTGACAGCCGGAAGTTGAGCGCGTACCACAGCGGCTGGCGCTTGTCCGCCACGGTGAGCAGGGCGCTGCGCGTGACCCAGATCAGCGGGTCGCTCGTCGGAGCCGCGCTCGTGAGCGCGATGCCGCGCACCGCCAGCCGCTGTCCGTTGAGCCGGATCGGGTCGCCGACATGGACGCCGAGGGCGTCCGCGAAGCCGCGCTCGATGACGACCCCGCCCGGTGCCGCCCAGCTGCCGGCGGTGAGCCGCGGCTGGTCGACCGCGGCCGATTGGCGATCGCGGCCCTCGGCATGGACCCGCACCTGGTACCCGCGGGCGCTGAGCTCCAAGCGGGCGATCGGGTACGGGCCCGAGGAGGCGAGCACGCCAGACGCCCGGCGCAGTGCCACGAACTGCGGGTACGTGCCCACGTCGCCGTGAAAGCCGGGCTCAAACAGCCCGGCGACGTCCGGACCCTTCGTGGCCGCGCGCGTGCGCGCAAACGGGCTGTCGGTCACGCCGTGCAGCGCGAGCGCGAGCGTCAATGTCGTCGTCGCCGTCGCGATCATTGCCAACAGCAGCACCGACTGGACCCGGCGGCGCTGGATGTCGCCACGTACCAACCGACAGGCGAGTAGCAGCCGCCCCGCCACCCTCACTCCTCAAGCCCGGTCATCGCGCCCAGGCTGCGTGCGCTCCCGCCCGTCAGCCGGGCCTCGTCCATCAACTCGCCGTCGCGCATCGTGATCAGCCGATCCGCCGTTGCGGCGATCCGCTCATCGTGCGTGACCACCACCAGCGTTTGGCCGTCGGCGTGCAGTTGCTCGAACAGCCGCAGCACGTCGGTCGTCGCGGCGCTGTCGAGGTTCCCGGTCGGCTCGTCGGCCAGCACCACGGCCGGCTCGTTCACCAGCGCGCGGGCGATCGCCACCCGCTGACGCTGACCGCCGGACAGGGCTGAGGGCAGATGCCCAACGCGCTCGGCCAGCCCGACGCGCGCCAACAGCTCGACACCCCGTGTACGCGCCTTATGGGGCGAGGCTCCAGCCAGCAACGCGGGCAGCTCCACGTTCTCGAGTGCGGTCAGCTCATCGACCAGGTGAAACGCCTGAAACACGAACCCCAGGGCATGGCGGCGCAACCGCGCCAGTCCCGCCTCGGGCAGACGCTCGAGCTGCGCTCCGGCTAGCTGCAGCGTGCCTGCCGTGGGACGTTCCAGCCCGCCGAGGAGATACAACAGAGTCGACTTGCCACACCCACTCGGCCCGACGATCGCCACCGACTCCCCGGAGGCGACATCCAGGGTCACGTCTCGGACCGCGCGCACCAGCGCCGCTCCGCTGCCGTAGTCCTTGGACAGGCCGCGAGCCGACAGCACCGACAAGTTCCAGTTCATGATCGTCCCCTCGCCTCGCTCCAGTAGCCGGCGCACGCCTCGAGCCAGCGCAGATCCGCCTGCAGCCTCAACACCACGCCCTCGAGCAGCAGCCCCGCGACCGATCCCTCAGCCTCGGCCAGCGCCGCCCGCTGCGCCTCGCGCAACCCCGACAACAGCTCGTGGCGTTGCCGATCCACGATCCCCACCGGGTCCGCCAAGCCCGCCGTCGCGGCCGCCACCAGCTTGAGATGAAACTCCGCCGGCGCCGGCTTTGGCCAACTCGTGTCCTCCAGCCACGCCACAACGCGCTCGCGGCCAGCCGGCGTCAGCTCGTACACCCTGCGATCGCGACGATCAACCTGACCGACCCGCCTCGAGCTCACCAGCCCCGACTTCTCCAGCCGCCCCAGCGTCACGTACACCTGCCCCTCGTTCAGCGCCCCTGCCAGCGGTCCCAGCGCAAGCGTCAACCGCGCCCGGAGCTCATAGCCATGGGACGCATCCCTTGCCAACAGCGCCAGCAGGACCTCCTGCACAACTCGCAGCTGGTAGCCGTGAAGAGGCTGCCGATTCGGCAGCTCGAGGAGCTTCGCCAACGTAACTCCTAACGGTTAGGTATTGCGGTAACCTAACCGTTACCTATCGGTCTGTCAAGTCACCGGCCCACGCCGCGCGTCGGTACCTACGTCGGCGGGGCCAGTTAGCACAAACGCTTCACCTTTTTTGTCGCTGACTCGCGTGCCTGTCGCATGAAACAGTTTGGAGGTAGCTACGATCGCTGGGACCCCGAACGCAAGGACCGGCGACACTCATGCTCGATCAACTACACCGCGACATCAAGAACCGCCTCGACGATCTGCTCAACGAGGCCGACAAGCTCCGCCACGCGCTGGCTGCCCTCGGCTCGCGCAACGGCGATGAGACACCCTCGGCGGCCCCCGCTTCCCCAAAGCAAAGCGCACCGTCCCGTCGTCGGCCTCGCGCGACGCCGGCACCTCCCGCTAGCACTCGGAAGCCGACCGGTTCTCGGTCACGGACCACGGCTGCCGCGCCCCGGTCGGCCTCGGCTGCCACCAAGCCGGCCGCGACTCCGAACGCCAAGGCGGCGACGCGCACCGCGCCCGGCGCCACCAAGAACGCCATTCTGGCGGCGCTCGCCGACGGCGGGGCCATGACCGCCGGCCAGATCGCCACCGCCACCGGGCTCGGGCGTCCGACGGTCAGCACCACGTTGTCACGCCTCGCGAAGACCGGCGAAGTCTCGAAGGCGGCTCGCGGATATGAGCTCGCCAACCGCCGCGCTGCGCGACCAACGGCGTCGTAGCTGCGCCGTTGATTAGCCGCCAGCGCCGGCCGACGTAGAGACCTCGGGCCGGTCCGGCCGGGGCTGATTCTCCACGCGGGCCAAGACCTCGGCGGCAGCAACGTTCTCTGGCTCCAATTCGAGGGCGGCGCTCGCGAAGACGGCTGCGTCCTGCGGCTGATCATTGGCCACTGCCACCCGCGCGAGTCCGAGTAGCGCGGCGGCGTCAGGCCGGTCGGCGTACACCGCCATCCACTCCTTGCCCGCCGAGGCGAGAAAGCCGTGGCGCAGATAGATCTCGCCGAGCAGCTCGCGCCGTTGGCGGGTCGGCAGGTCTGAGTTCTCCAGCGCCGGGAGCAGCGCTTCAAACTGTTGAAAGCTCCGAGCGATCAGCAGAGTCTCGAGGATCGCCTGCAACAACATGGCGGCGGCAGCGGGAAGCGAACGGGGTGACGGCAAGCCGGAGGCGATCGCCAGCCAGGTCCCGAACACCTCACGTTCGATCTCGGATAGACCTATCCGCCGCTGCGCAAACGCGTCGGACGCGATCCCCAGGTTCCCGTCCGAGATCAATGCGGAGAGCTCGATTCGAAACGCCACGGCGGCGCACGGGTCGTCCTCGGATACCAACGCGGCCTGCGAGGCCGCACCCGCGTTGTCGCCGAGGCGCAGCAGCGTCTCGGCCAGGGCGACGCGCGCCGTCGGGGTCACCGACGCGACCCTGCGCTCGACTTCGGCGACGGCGGCCTCCGCTGGCACTCCGGCACGGAGCAGCAGGCTCAAGTAAGGAGCAACGGCCCCGCGAAACGTCGGGTGGTGCTCCAGGCACCAGGCCAACAACTGCCGCGCCAGCTCGTCGTCGCCGTCGTTGAGCGCCAGCTCAGCCAGCGCGATCCTCGGCAGGTACGTGCCGGAGCCGACAATGGGCCGGTAGCGCGCGGGCGCATCGCCGAGCGCGATGCAGCGGCGGTAGTGCTCCCGCGCGTCGTCGAATGCGCCACTCTCAAACGCAATTCGTGCCTGTGCGAACACGAGGTCCGTGAACCCCGGATAGCGGCGGAGGCCCTCGGCCGCCAATGACGCAGCATCGTCGAGCCGGCCACTGTGGCGCATTGCCTCGACCAGCCGGGCAACGAGCGGCGGCACGTACCTGTAATCGACCCCGCCGCCCTGCGCGACGATCATCGACCAGGCGCGCTCGAACTGGGTCAGTGCCGCGGCGGTGTCCCCATCGGCCGCGTACTCCGACCCCAGGTTGAAATGCAGGAAGGCGTCCGGTGGGCGCTCATCCGCCTGCTTGCGCAACAGATCGATGTTGCGCTGAGACTTTGCCTTCGAACTACGCACAGCCTCCAGGTAGCCGTAGTGTCGGATGCGGACTGTTGTTTGCTGGACGCGTCCAGGCGCGTAGACCGGCAGGTTGTGCGTGATCTGCTCATGCACGCGACCCTCGAACCTGTACTGGGGCCGGTTTCTGAACACCCGCAGCACATTGTCGGTCGAGGCGAAACCATCGCCCGTCTCGCCCAGGGAGCTGGTCTCGACCAGGTAGAAGGCCTCCCTCCAGGTGTGGCCGGTCAGCGCTCGCAACTGCTCGGCATCTTCTGAGACCAGGACCTCGTCGGCGTCGAGAAACATCAGCCAAGCGCCCGTGGCGGCGTCGAAGGAGATGTTTCGGGCTTCGGCGAATGAGTCCGTCCATTCGTGCTCGATCACGCGCGCTCCGAACGATCGCGCGATCTCGATCGTGGCGTCACGCGAACCCGTGTCGACAACGACGATTTCGTCCACGACCGGAGCGATTGTCTCCAGGCACCGAGGGAGCATCTCCTCCTCGTCTCGGACGATCATGCACAGGCTCAGGGTCAATCCAGCGGCCGGGCGCGCTTGCTGGGCGGCGAGGGCGGCGCGCCGCGAGAGGCTCGAAAGTGCCGCCTGGACCGACCGCGCGGTCGGTCTTCCGTGATGGGGGCTCCGCACCGCCGCGAGGTTCTGCTCCAAGCCGGGGAGAGAGGGATCGAGGCGCTGAGCCGCTTGCAACAGGGCCAGCGCGGCATCGACGTTCCCGAGCTCACGTAGCGCGACGGCCGCGCAGTTGAGCACCACCGGCTCACTCGGTTGCATTTCGAGGACCTCCACTGCACTGTCGGCCACCGCCATCAGCACCGCGGCCGCCGGAACCAAGGACGGGCTCACGGCAGCCGCAAGTCCACACTCGAGCAGAACCACCCGCGCGTGGTAGCGGCGATCCGGATCCTCCAGTCGGGCGGCGTGTGCGAACAGCGACCGGTAGCCGTCGACGTCGCCTCCGGCCAGCAGCTCCTGGGCCCGCGCGCCGAGATCTGCCGCGGAAATGGTGCTCTCGCCGCCGGGCGCCAGCGAAGCCGCGGCTTCAGGCGCTGTGCTGGGAAGAGGAGAAGTCATACGAAGAGACCACCGGGTGGGGAGACAACCCAGTCATCGGCCTCAGTCCGGGAAGCCTGAGCCCGGCCGTTGCCTAAATTGTTGATCAGTCCCATCATCGCCTCGGAGATCGGCCGCGAGCGGCATCCGCAAACGGGCGAAGCCCTCGTCAGGCGGTGAGTACGATTGCCGCTCTATTGAAGATCGGCCACTAACCCGGCGATTGGGTTCAGTGCCGGCGACAATCCGTAGGAGGGTCAGATGCCTGGGCTGTCGGGTCGCATCTCAACACTCACGAAGGCCAAGATCTCGCACCTGCTTGACCACGCCGAGGATCCCGCCGAGACACTCGACTATGCCTACGAGCGTCAAATGGAGGATCTGCAGAACGTCAAGAAGGGCATCGCCGACGTCGTCACCGCGAAGAAGCGTCTGCAGTTTCAGGAGCAGGAGCTACATCAGCAGATCGACAAGCTCGACGGCCAAGCGCGGGAAGCGATGTCGGCCGGACGGGAGGACCTCGCCCGAGCAGCGATCGAGCGCAAGCAGTTGATCTCCGGTGAGGTCGGCTCGCTCGACCAGCAGGTCACCGAGCTCGAGTCAGAGCAGGAGAAGTTGATCCAGTCCGAGCGACAGCTGCAAGCAAAGGTTGAACAGTTCCGTTCCAAGAAAGAGGTCATCAAGGCCCAGTACTCCGCCGCCGAGGCGCAGGTGCAGATCTCCGAGGCGGCAACGGGAGTGGGTGACGGGATGGCAGACGTCGGCGCGGCGATGCAGCGCGCGATCGACAAGACCGACCAGATGCAGGCACGCGCGTCAGCGGTCGAGGAGCTTCAGGCGGCGGGTACTTTCGAGGACCTCACCCAGCTCGGCCCTGCTCAGGACGATGTTGACCGCCAGCTCGATCAGCTCGGCGCCAAGAGCGCGGTGGATGACGAGTTCGCCAAGCTCAAGGCCGAGGTCGGACCAGGCGCCCAGCAGTCGGCGTTGCCGGCGGGCCAGTCGCCCGCCGAAGGGGAGGCGTAGCGGACAGAACCTGACCTAATCCGTCCATACGATCCGTCGATGTCAACAAGCAGAGGGAGCATCAATGCTTGAGCGAGACGGATATCCGGCGGGTGTCCCATGTTGGGTCGACACCACCCAGCCCGATCCTGACGCCGCGGTCGCCTTCTACAGCGGCCTCTTCGGATGGGAACTCCAAGACGCCATGCCGCCGGGGTCATCGGGCGCTTACTTCATCGCCCGCCTCGGTGGTGGCGACGTAGCCGGCATTGGATCCCAACCCGAGGGCGACCAAACGACGGCCGCATGGAACACCTATATCTGGGTTGAGAGCGCCGACGAGGCCGCGTCGAAGGTGCTCGAGGCCGGCGGCCACGTCGTGACGGGCCCGTTCGATGTCACCGACGCCGGCCGGATGGCGGCCTGCACAGATCCCGAAGGTGCGGCGTTCTGCCTCTGGCAGGCGAAGGGGCACAAGGGGGCCCAGATCGTCAACGAACCCGGCTCGTTGAACTTCAACAGCCTGAACACCCGCGACCCCGAGGCCGCGGAGTCCTTCTACGGCTCACTCTTTGGATGGGAGACGCTCGGTCTGCCAGGGGGCGTCAAGATGTGGCGATTGGCAGGCTACGGCGACTTCTTGGAGCAGAGCGATCCCGGGCTCCGCAAGCGGATGGCGGAGAACGCCGCTGCTCCGCCGGGCTTTGAGGATGTCGTCGCAACGCTGAATCCGATCGCGGAAGACCAACCCAAGGCATCCCCGCAATGGAGCGTGACATTCGCGGTCGACGACGCCGACGCGACGGCCGAGCGTGCCGCGGCGCTCGGCGCCCAGGTGGTCGTCCCGCCGTTCGACGCCCCCTGGGTCAGGATGACCGTCATCACCGATCCGCAGGGCGCCACGTTCACAGCGAGCAGGTTCGTTCCGGAGAACCAGGATTTGTAACGATCATTCCGACCCGCGACGCACAGGGCATGTGCGACGTCGCCGGCGGCCCCACCGCGGAAGACGTCGTCTAGTGGTGCAGCGCGCTGGCGAGGTGGACGGCGGTGGAGATCGTGTACGCCAGGCCGAGCAGACGCCGGAACGTGTTGACGCCCTGGAAGAGTTCCAGGTAGGCCCAAACTGCCATCGCCAGGTAGGAGACGGCTTGGGCGCCTGAGTGGTCAGAGCCGTGGAGGTGTTGAGCGGCGAGACCGGAAGCGAACGCGAGGATCAGCGGAGCGTTGGGGAACTGGACGATCGGATACGACCGCGGGAAGCTCAGCTGGGTCAGGCGCCGGAATGCGCGCCATCCTCCCGCCGGGGCGTTCAGGATGGGGTGTCGGGAGGTCTCCACAGACGTCTGGCCGCCGGACCAACGGCTGCTCGATGATCCCAGACCGTCACAATCGAGCGATCGGCCCCCTGACAAAGTCGTGGCTCCGGCTTCGCCGGATGGCGTTCGCAGCCACGCTGCTGGTACTGGTCCAAGCGGCGATCGGGATGGTGGTGAACCTCTACGTGACGATCCCCGCGCGCCATCCCGGAGCGCATCCTTCCGAATATTTCGGCGGATCGTTCCACAGCCTGGTCTGGGCCATCGCTCATGGTCCCGTCGCGCTAGCGGTTCACGCGGCGCTCGGACTAGCGCTCGTCCTGATGGTGATTGGCGTCGCGATCGATGGGGTCCGGCTCGGCGGCCGGGCGATCTCGGTCTGGTCAACCATTGCCGCTCTGCTCGTGATTGGAGCGGGCTTCAACGGCGCGAGCTTCCTTGACTTCAGTCACAGCACCAGTTCGCTGGTCATGGCGTTGCTCGCCTTTGCGGCCGTTGGCTGCTACTCGGTCGTGATGTTTCTGCTTGCCGGCGCGCCTCACGGCGGCGAATCGGTCGCGAAGTCATGACGCCGGCGCGGCGTTGTATTGCTCGTCGGTGACGTGCTCACCCCAGGTGACGGGGCTGCCGTGATCGTCGACTTCCTGCATGGCGGTGTGAGTCATGAAGCGGTTGGGGGCGGCGCCATGCCAGTGGTTCTCGCCGGGTTCGAAGTAGACGCGGTCCCCGGGGCGAATGACCTCGATCGGGCCGCCCTCCCGCTGGCAGCGGCCGATGCCTTCGGTGACGTAGATCGTCTGGCCGTAAGGGTGGGTGTGCCAGGCGGTGCGCGCGCCCGGGGTGAAGTGCACGCTGGCCGCGGCGAGGCGCGACGGTTCGGCAGCGGTGGCGATGGTGTCGATGTACACGGTGCCGGTGAACCACTCACTCGGGCCCGTGGCCGTCTCGAGGGCGTTCCTGGTGATGAGCATGTCGTTCTCCCTGGTTGTGCGGCGCGACGGATGATCAGCACAGGACAGAGTCGCCCGTCGTGAGGCGGTTACAGCGCCTGGGCGGTAGGTCGGATGAGGATTTCGTTGAGCGTCATCCGTCGCGGCCGGTTGACGGCGAAGGCGATGACCTCGGCGACGTCCTGCGCGTTGATGGCGTTGACCTCGACCATCTGGCGGGTCTCGTCCTTGTGGTCAGAGGAGAAGGGCGCCATCAGCATCACCCCGGCGTTGTTGTTGACATGTCGGCGCCACCGAGCTCACCGTGTACGCGTGTGCCTGCCGCGACGAGCGAGTCGCGGCTGGTGCCGTCTTGGGTTCTGATCGGTGCTCACGATGCTTTCTCCTGTCGTGGTCTCAGTGGCCCGACAGGCCAGTGTGCCGACCTACGGCAAAAGTCGTGTCCCGGGCCTTGCCGCGGGGAGGTGGCGTCGCTTGCCGGGGTCAGCATCGACCACGACAGGCGCCGTCGGCGCGGCAGCGTCAGCACCTCAACCTTGCCGACCGGCCGCGTAGCTGACCCGCACGTCAACGCGTCAGGAACTCCGCCAGCTTCCCGCGCAACGACTCCTTGACCATGCGCGAGCCGGCGGGATCGCCTGCCGCCAGCGTGTGGGCGAACTCCTTGGCCTGCTCGAAGCGGATGTGCGGGGGCAGCGGCGGGACCTCGGGGTCGGTGACGAACTCGATCAGCGCGGGACGACCTGCCGCCAGCGCCTCGTCCCAGGCAGTGCCGATGTTCTCGGGCCGGTCGACGCGAACGCCGTGCAGGCCGAGCAGGCGGGCGTAGCCGGCGTAGTCGAAGTTGGGCAGCACCTGTGAGGCGTCGAGCTTGGGATCACCGGACATCACGCGCTGCTCCCAGGTGACCTGATTGAGATCCCGGTTGTTCAGAACTGAGATCACCAGCCGCTGGTCGGTCCAGCGCTCGGCGTAGTGCGCGATGTCGATCAGCGCGTTGATGCCGAGCATCTGCATCGCTCCGTCGCCGATGCACGCGATCACCGGACGATCGGGATAGGCGAACTTCGCCGCCAGCGCGTAGGGGATCGCCGGGCACATCGTGGCCAGCGTGCCCGACAGGGCGGCCTGCATCCCGGCACGGACTCGGACGTGACGAGCCCACCAATCGGTGGATGACCCCGAATCTGACGTCAGGATCGCTCCGTCGGGTATGCGCGAGCTGAGCTCGTGAAACACCAGCTGGGGGTTGATCGGATCGGCCGGCTGCTTCGCCTGCTCGTCGAGGATCCGCCACCAGCGCTCGATCCCCGACGCGATCTCCTCCCGCCAGGAGCGGTCCTCCTTGCGCGTCAGCAGTGGAATCAGCGCGCGCAGCGTGTCGGCGGCATCGCCGAGCAGGTTGACCTCCATCGGATACCGCATGCCGATCAGCCGCGCGTCGATGTCGATCTGCACACCCCGCGCCTTGCCCGGCTCGGGCAGCCATTCCGAGTAGGGGAAGTTGGAGCCGATCATCAGCAGCGTGTCGCAGCCCTCCATCAGCTCGTAGGAGGGCAGCGTTCCCAGTAGCCCGATCGAGCCGGTGACCCACGGCAGGTCATCCGGGAGCACGGCGCGGCCGTTCAACGCTCGGGCGGCTCCGGCGCCGAGCAGATCCGCCACCTGCTCCACCTCGGTGAACGCGTGCTTGGCGCCTTGGCCGACGAGGATCGCCACCTTCTCGCCGGCATTGAGGATCTCTGCCGCCTGCCGCAGCGCGGTGTCGTCGGGCACCACGTGCGGGCGGCGGATCGCCGCGCTGGAGGACGGCACCGCGCCGTGGGCGCGAGGGGGCGGGCTGTACGGAAGCTCCTGGACGTCGTTGGGAATGATGATGCAGGTGGGCGAGCGGGTTGCCTTGGCGATCCGCATGGCGCGGTCGATGAGGTGCGGCGCCTGCTCGGGGACCATGCACACCTGGACGAACTCGCTGGCGACGTCCTTGAACAGCGTGACGAGATCGACCTCCTGCTGGTACTCCGATCCGAGCGACATCCGCGCTTGCTGCCCAACGATCGCCACCACCGGCTGGTGGTCGAGCTTGGCGTCATACAGACCGTTGAGCAGGTGGATCGCTCCTGGGCCCGAGGTGGCCATGCAGACGCCCACTTCGCCGGTGAACTTCGCGTGCGCACACGCGGCGAACGAGGCGATCTCTTCATGGCGCACCTGCGTGAACTCCAGTCGGCCGCCCATGTGATGAAACCCGCCGATGATCCCGTTGATGCCATCACCGGGATAGCCGTAGATGCGCTTCACCCCCCAGTCGTCGGCCAACCGCTCCAGAACGAACTGACCGGTCGTCTTATCAGCCATCACGTATTCCTTTGCGTCGTATCGGTCGGGCAGCGGCTCACTACCCGAGGATCCGGACGCGGACGCAAATCATCCGCCCAGCGCGGTGCAGCGCAGCGCAGCGCAGCCCTGGAAGGATTCGCCAGGCCGCGCGCGAACGTCGCCGTATGGCAGAGCCGCCACATCCGCGGGAGATGCACCGACACGCCGGGCGGATCGCCGCGTGGGCGCTGGCCTGGACGTTCTCCGCCGGCTTCTACCTGCTGCTGATCGACATCACCGACCTGCCCGAGCTGCTCGTCGGCGCCGCCGCCGCGACCATCGCGACGACGGGCTTCGAGTTGGGGCGCGAGCGGAACATGACGGGCTTCGCGACCCGGTTGAAGTGGCTGACACGCCTGTATCGCCCGTTGCTGAAAGTCCCGCCGGATGTCGCGGCGGTGTCCCTGTGCGCGATCCGGCAGGTGATCCATCGGGAGGCGGCCGTCGGGGTGTTTCGCGTCGTGCCGTTCCAGCGCGGTGAGGACGAGGCGATGGACACCGGTCGCGCGGCGTTGGCCGAGTCGTTCGGCTCGTTTGCCCCCAACACCATCATCGTCGCCGTCGACCGCGACCACGAGCTTCTCCTCGGCCATCAGCTTCGGCGCTCCGGCGGCGATGAGGCCATCGACCTGCTGGAGCTCGGGTGAATGAGTGGGAGATAGCGGCGGCGGTGCTCGGTTTTGCGCTGATCCCGTGTCTGGCGGTCACCCTCTTCGCCGGACCCACGCATGGCCTGGCCGCTTTGGAGGTGGCGGCGGTGTTGCTGAGCACGATCCTGGTCCTGCTCTCCGAGGGGTTCCACCGCCAGCCGTTCATCGACCTGGCCGTCGTATTTGCCCCGATGTCCATGATCTCGGCCCTGATGTTCGCTCGGCTGATGGAGCGGAACCTGTGAGTTGGCGGCAGCTCGTCGCGCTGGTGTTGCTGATCAGCGGTGGCACTTTGGAGCTGCTGGCGGTCATCGGTCTCTGCGCGATGCGCAGCGTCTACGACCGTCTGCACTACGTCGGTCTCGCCAGCTTCGGCGCGCTGCTGATCACGATCGCGGTCGTGTTTCGGGAGTCGTTCTCGCTGATCGGCGACAAGGCGTTGCTGGTGGGGGTGGTGCTCGTCTTCGCCGGGCCGGTCGTCGTGCAGACGACGGTGCGCAGCTTCCTGATCCACGAGCTGGGGGACTGGCGCCGGAAGATCGAGGAGGCCGAGCGCCGATGACGATCCTCCAGATCGCCGCGCTGAGCGCGGTCGCGCTCGCCGGCGGCGCTGTCGTTGCCGCGCCGGATCCACTGCGCCAGACGATGGTGCTCGGGATCTACGGACTCACCCTGACGATGCTGTTCTTCGTGTTTCAGGCACCGGACGTGGCCCTGTCGGAGATCGTGGTCTCAACGGTCGGCCTGCCGGTCATGATCCTGCTGGCGCTACGCAAGATCAACGAGCAGGAGCGCCGGCGCCGGGACGCGGAGGGAGGGGAGGACCCGTGAGCCGCCGGGCGCGCCTGATGCTGTTCGGCGGTTCGGCGGTCGGCCTGGCCATCGTCCTCGTCCTGGGGCTGCGCGGTCTGCCCGGCTTCGGCGATTACCACGGCGTCTACGGCAGAGTGTTGTCCGGGATCGGCGTCACCGAGCGCCACGCCACCGATCTGGTCACGGCGCTCAACTTCGACTTCCGCGGTTTCGACACGCTCGGCGAGGAGTTCATTCTGTTCGGGTCGGTGCTCGGCGTCGTCCTGATCCTGCGCGAGATGCGCGACGAGCACGAGCAGCCCAGCCAGGCGGAAGCCGAAGAGCACCGGTTCGCCGGTCCCAGCGAGGCACTCGCGGCGCTGGCGATCGGGTTGGTCCCCGGCATGCTCGCGCTCGGTGTCTACATCGTGGTACACGGCCAGCTGACGCCCGGTGGCGGGTTTCAGGGCGGGATCGTCCTGGCCTCCGGGCCGCTGGCGATCTTCCTGGCCGGCGGCTACCTGCGGCTCAAGCTCAGCTCGCCACACACCTTGATCGAGATCGCGGACGCCGTTGGTGCGGCCGGTTACGCGCTGGTCGGACTCGGTGGGCTCGTGTTCGTGGGCGTCTTCTTCAAGAACTTCCTGCCGTTCGGGATCCCGGGCCACCTGCTGTCCGCCGGGCAGATGGATCTCGCCAGTGTTGCCGTGGGCTTCGAGGTCAACGGCGCGTTCCTCGTCGCCTGGAGCGAGTTCCTGGACCAGACGATCTTGGTTTCACGGGGCTCGGGCTCGTGAGCTTCCTGCCATACGCCGTCGCGGCGTGGCTGTTCGTGATCGGGCTGTACGGCATCGTGTCCAGCCGCCACCTGGTTCGCACGATCCTGTCGCTGACCGTGGTGCAGTCCGCGACCTACGTGGTCCTGATCGCCGTGGGTTACGTCAAGGGTGGCCAGGCCCCGATCTTCGCCGACATTCCAGCGGTGTCAAAGACGGTTGACCCGGTCGTGCAGGTGCTGGTGCTGACCGACGTCGTGATCGAGGCGACCGTCACGGCGCTGCTTCTGGCCCTCGCGGTCCAGGCGCACAAGCGATTCGGGAGCCTTGACCCGAGCGAGCTGCGCGCGTTGCGTCGCTGACCGCGAGTGGGCGACCCGGAACCGTGCACATCACTGCGCTGACCGTCGTGATCCCGATGATCGCCGCGGCGATCCTGGTGGCACTGCGTCACTGGACGCCGCGGGCGGTCAACGATGCCGGCGCCGTCGGGGTGGCGGTCTCCGTGGTCACCCTGTGCGCGCTGCTGCTGGTGCGCACGATCCACAACCCATTTGCCTACTGGATGGGAGGCTGGCGGCCGAACCACATGGTCGCGATCGGCATCTCGTTCTCGATCGACCCGATCGGCGCCGGGCTGGCGACGTTCGCGGCGCTGCTGGTGACGGCGTCGCTGATCTACTCGCTGCGCTACTTCGACTCGACCGACGGGCTGTTCCATGCCCTGATGCTCGTGTTCCTGACCGCGATGGTCGGCTTCTCGCTGACCGGTGACCTGTTCAACCTGGTTGTGTTCTTCGAGCTGATGAGCGCCGTCGCCTACGCGCTGACCGCGTACCGGATCGAGGAGCGCGGGCCGCTGCAGGGAGCGATCAACTTCGCGATCTCCAACAGCATCGCCGCGTATGCGATGTTCCTCGGTGTCGGCCTGCTCTACGCCCGCACCGGAGCGCTGAACATGGCCCAGATCGGCGCCACGCTGGATGGCCACCGCGCCGATCCGCTCGTGGTGGTGGCGATGGCGCTGCTATTCATCGGGTTCCTCACCAAGGCGGCCGCCATCCCCGTCCATTTCTGGCTGGCCGACGCCCACGCGGTGGCGCCGACCCCGGTGTGCGTCCTGTTCTCCGGCGTGATGGTCGAGCTGGGTGTCTATGCGATCGCGCGCCTGTACTGGACGATGTTCGCCGGGCCGCTCGGACCGCACGCCGACGCCCTGCGCGCGATCCTGATCGCCGTTGGCACCGTGACCGCGCTGTGGGGGGCTGTGATGTGCTTCGTGCAGCGCCACCTCAAACGGCTGCTTGCGTTTTCGACGATCAGCCACGTCGGGCTGTTCCTCTGCGGGATCGGGTTGCTCAGCGCTCAGGGCCTCGCCGCGGTCAGCACCTATGTGATCGGCCACGGGCTGACCAAGGCGGCGCTGTTCATGCTCACCGGGGTCCTGCTGCATCGTTTCGGCACGGTCGACGAGTTCGACCTGCACGGCAGAGGGCGGGCGCTCCCTGTCGTCGGGGTGCTGTTCGGGATAGCGGGGCTGCTGCTCGCCGCCGTCCCGATGACGACCGCATTCTTCGGCAAGTCGCTGCTGGACGGCGCCGCGGTCGCCGGCGGCTTCCCGTGGCTGCCGACAGTGTTCGTGATCTCCTCCATGTGCACCGGCGGCGCGGTCCTGCGTGTCGGCGGACGGGTGTTCCTCGGCTGGGGGACGCCCGAGCCTCGTGGCGGCGAGCGCCATCCCCAGGGCGCCGAGGAACAGGACGAGGAGAACGTCGCGCGCGACCGCACGCCGCCGCTGATGGTGCTCGTGCCGGCCGTGCTGCTCGTCGGGGCCGTCGTGATCGGGCTGGTCCCAGGGCTCGTCCCCGGGATCGAGCGCGAGGCCGCCCACTTCCACGATCACCTGGCGTACATCGGCTGGGTGCTCCACGGCGGCCACGCGCGCTTCGCGCCGGCGTCCACCAGCCACGTTGCGGGCTACGACTTCGTGTACGGCGCCGTCGCCACGCTGGGCGCGATCGCGCTGGCGGCGCTCGGGCTGTTCGGTGCGCCGCTGCGCGAGCGTCTGCCGGAGCGGGCCATCGATCCGCTACTGGCATGTCTCAGCGCACTGCGAGAACTCCACAGTGGCCACATCGGCGATTACATCGCCTGGTGGACCGCCGGCGCGGCGCTGCTGGGTGGCGCGTCGCTGATCCTCCTGACATGAGATGACGATGCGGCGCCGTTCCTGCCATTTCGCCTGTCTCGCGGTCGCCGCGGTGGCGGCGGGCGCGGTCGCCGGCTGTGGCGCCCTCCCGCCGCAGGCTCCGCCTCCGATGGCCAAGACAGTCAACAGCTCCACCGGCGCCATCTCCACCGCCTGCGGGGAGGCCTACCAGGTCACCGCGTTCGGCGGAGATCACGCCCGCGAGCTGGCGGCGCTGAGTTCGATTGCCGCGTCGAGCGCCGTGCAGCTGGCCTCCGTGGACAAGCGCAACCCGAACTGGATCTTTCAGGGACAGACGCTCTCCGAGATCGTCCACAACAGCATCTCCTATCTGCGGTCGTGTGGGCTGCCGAGGTCTGCCGCCGTCCTGGCCCGCCGGACGACCGAACACTGATTTCGGCGTCGACAGCCGGATCAGGTGGTCGACACGGTTCGAACGACCCGCCGCGTTTTTGCGATCGTTCCGAGCGGGTAAGGCTCGGCCATGGTCAAGTCACTGCGCGCGTTAGCTGACGGACGCGGCCGCTCCGAGCATCTGATCGACCGCGTCGCCGGCAATATCGAGCACGGCCGGTTCGAGCGCTCGCTGTCGGGGCTGACGGCGTTCGCCGCCGTCGTCACGACATCCGAGGTTTATCTCGAGCACTACCGCGCCAGCTTCGGCAACAAGATGATGTGGAGCCCGATCGTCGTCACCCCGCCGGTGGTGGTGGCCGGGATCGGCGGCGTGTTCTCGCGGCGGTGGGCGAAGCGCTACCTGCCGGTGGCGGCGGCCATCTACACCGCCAACGGCCTGCTCGGCGAGTATTACCACGCCCGTGGCGTCGCCCGCCGTCCCGGCGGCTTCAGCGAGGAAACCGCCATCTACAACATGGCGATGGGTCCGCCGATCGTCGCGCCCGGCCTGATGTCGATCGTCGGCGCGATGGGGATCCTCGCCGCGATCCTGCGCCGGGAGGGCGAGTGATCATCGGGTATGACCTGACGGCCGGGCTCGACTGATGCCGGGACGCAATCTCGGGCGCCCCGATCACCTTCCCAACCGCCGTCCCGATGGTCAGCCGCCCGACCCGTCCTGGCTTCCGCGCCAGCGAGCGGGGATCACCCCGCAGATGATCGGCCGCTATCCGGACTTCGACGTGTTTGCGGCCGAGGCGAGCTGGGACGAGCAGACGGCCGCCGTGATAAAGGCCCGGCTGGCGCCTTCCGGCGCGCTGCGGTTCTTCACGCCCGAACAGGAGCCGGCGCTGCGGGCGTTCTGTGACACCACGACCGCGCAGGACGACGACCCGCGAATCCCGGTCGCCGAGATGGTCGATGCCAAGCTCGCCGATGGCGAGTTGGATGGCTTTCGCTACGAGGACATGCCCGCCGACACCGAGACCTGGCGGCTCGTCCTGCGTGGCCTGGACGAGCGCGCCCGCGAGCTGGACGGCGACGGCTTTGCCGCGCTGAGCGTCGACGTCCGCGAGCAGGTGGTCGGCGCGCTGGCTGAGGGCGAGCTCTCCGGCGGCGCGTGGGACGAGCTCAACGTCGCGCGGGCCTGGTCGGTGTGCATGCGCGGCATCCTGGCGGCGTTCTACTCACACCCATGGTCGTGGAACGAGATCGGTTTCGGCGGCCCCGCCTACCCCCGCGGGTTCATGCGCCTCGGCCAGGGCGTCAGCGGGCTCGAGCCGTTTGAGCGCGGTGGCGCCACCGACGAGGATCCTGTGCGCGAGGTCGACGAGGACGCTCGTTGATGTTGAGGGGTTTGCTCAAGGGCTCGCTCGGGCCGCGGGCCAACGATTCGCGGTTCCTGCTCGACGTGCACAGCCGCGCCATCCCGGGGCGGGACCGGATGCGCCGCTACGACGACAACGACGAGGTCGACCTCTGCATCGTCGGCGCGGGTGCGGGCGGGTCGGTGCTCGCCCAGCGGTTGGCGCGCCAAGGGTGGCGAATCGTCATCCTGGAGGCGGGCCCGTTCTGGGACCCCGACGCCGACTGGGTCTCCGACGAGGCCGGCTCTCACAAGCTGTACTGGACCGAACCGCGGGTGATCGGCGGCAGCGATCCGGTGCAGCTGGGCAAGAACAACAGCGGCCGGGGAGTGGGGGGGTCGATGGTCCACTACGCCGGTTACGCCCCCCGGTTCCATCCGTCGGACTTCGAGACCCGCACGCGTGACGGCGTCGGCGCCGACTGGCCGATCTCCTACGCCGAGCTCAAGCCCCATTACGAGGAGATCGAGCGCGAGCTTCCGGTCTCCGGGCAGAACTGGCCGTGGGGGGACCCACACAACTATCCGTTCTCGCCCCACCCGGTGAGCGGCGCCGCGGCGACCATCATGCGGGGGGCGCTGGAGCTGGATATCGGCATGCGAGTGGGCCCGGTGGCGATCGTCAACGGCACGTTCGGCAACCGGCCGCACTGCATCTACCGTGGGTACTGCCTGCAGGGCTGCAAGGTCAACGCCAAGGGCAGCCCGCTCGTCAGCCACCTTCCCGACGCGATCGAGCATGGTGTCGAGATCCGCGCCGGGAGCATGGCGGCCGCGGTCGAGATCGATGAGGGCAGCGGCCGGTCCACCGGCGTGCGCTACGTGACCGAGGGCTCCGACGCCCATCACCTGCAGCGCGCCCGGGCGGTGGCGGTGTGCTGCTACTCGATCGAGACTCCGCGGCTGCTGCTCCAGTCGATCTCCCGGCGTCACCCCCACGGCTTGGGGAACGGGTACGACCAGGTGGGGCGCTACGTCATGGTCCAGGGCGCCACCCAGACCGCCGGCCGCTTTCCCGACGAGCTGCGCATGTACAAGGCGCCGCCGCCGGAGATCTCCTCCGAGCAGTTCTACGAGACCGAACCCGATCGCGGGTTCGCCCGCGGGTTCTCCATCCAGACCGTGTCGCCGCTACCGATCGAATGGGCGGCGCACGTCCTCGCCGGCGGGCACTGGGGGCGGGCGCTGCGCGAGTACATGCGCGACTACAACCACTGGGCCACGGTCGGCGTGCTCAACGAGCTGCTCCCGGAGCCCGAGAACCGCGTCACGCTGGCCGACGACACCGACCGGTGGGGGCTGCCGGTGGCGCGTATGGACTACAGCCTGTCCGACAACGACAAGCGCAACATGGCGTACTCGACGAAGGTGATCACCGACATCCTCCAGGCCGCCGGTGCGCAGGACACGCTGACGATCCAGCGCTTCGCCCACCTCGTCGGCGGCGCCCGGATGGGCATGCATCCGGAAGCGAGCGTCGTCGACTCTGACCACAAGGTGTGGGGCACGCCCAACGTGTACGCGTGCGACGGGAGTGTCTGCCCGACGCAGGGCAGCGCCAACCCAGCCCTGACGATCATGGCGCTGGCCTCGAGATTGGCCGAGCGCCTGGCCGCGGGTACGGCCGGACCCCATCCGATCGGCGCGGCACGCCGATGACCGTCTCCGATGTGTCGATCGGTGCGGTGCGGGCCGCCGCGTACCGGATACCCACCGAGCAACCCGAATCCGACGGCACGCTGGAGTGGGACTCGGTCACGGTGGTGGTGGCCGAGGTCGATGCCGGCGAGCACACCGGCATCGGCTACACCTACGCCGACGCCGTCGCCGCCGGGCTGATCTCCGACACGTTGGCCGGTGTCGTCGGTGGCCGAGATGCGCTGGCCGTCCCGGGCGCGTGGTGGGCGATGGTCACCGCGGTGCGCAACCTCGGCTGGCCGGGCGCGGGCGCGATGGCGATCTCGGCGCTGGACGTGGCGCTGTGGGACCTCAAGGCCAAGCTCCTCGACGTGTGCCTCGCCGATCTGCTGGGGCGTGTGCACTCGGAGGTGCCGATCTATGGATCGGGCGGGCTGACTTCGTATGGCGAGCAGGAGCTCTGCGCTCAGCTGGCGGGGTGGGTGCAGCAGGGGATCCCGCGAGTCAAGATGAAGGTGGGTCGCGATCCCGCGGCCGACATCGGGCGGGCGCGGGCGGTGCGCAAGGCCATCGGTCCCGATGCCGAGCTGTTCGTCGACGCCAACGGCGCCTATGACCGCAAGCAGGCCCTGGCGCTCGCCCAGGGGTACGACGAGGTGGGGGTGAGTTGGTTCGAGGAGCCCGTCTCCTCCGATGACCTGGATGGCCTGCGGCTGATCCGGGACCGCGCCCCGGCCGGGATGGCGATCGCCGCCGGCGAGTACGGATTCGAGCCCGGCTACTTCCGGCGGATGCTCGACGCCGGGGCGGTTGACGTCCTCCAGGCCGATGTCACCCGCGCCGGCGGCATCACCGGGCTCCAGGCCGTGTCGGGGCTGTGCACCGCGTACCAGGTGCCGTTCTCGGCGCACTGCGCTCCGCAGATCCACGCCCATGCCGGCTGCGCGATCGGGCGGCTGCGTCACTGCGAGTACTTCCACACTCACGCTCGTGTTGAGGAGATGCTGTTCGACGGCGCGCTGCGCCCGCGGGACGGTGCGCTGCGCCCGGACGGCGGCCGCCCGGGGCTCGGAATCGAGCTCAAGCGCGCCGACGTGAACAGGTTCCTGCTGTGAAGCCCGCCGAGCCCGGCGGGAGCGCCAGGGCGGGCGCCAGCGTCGCGATGGTCGCCATCGCCAGCGTCCATCCGGCGAGGATCAGGATCGTGGCCGTGGATCCGGTGTGCTGAAACGCGAGTCCCATGGCAAGCGGCCCGAGCCAGGCCAGTGACATCGTGACCATCGTCGCGGCCGCCTGGACGCGGCCCTGAAGATGATCGGGGGCGGCGACGACCCGCGAGCCGGCAACCACGGAGTTGGTCACCGGCGTCGCGAACTCCGCGGCCGCGACGAGCAGACCGATCAGGACCGGGCTGTGGGCCAGCAGCAGAGTCAGCACCAACGCGACCATCAGCCAGGCCTGGCCGACGATCAGAACTCGCGCCGTCATCGCCCGTCTCAGCGGTGCGGCGATGATCGCCCCCGCGAGGCCGCCGGCGGCGACGATCGCGAACATGCCCCCGATCGCGGCCGAGGTGGCGCCGTGCTGCCTGGCCAGGAGGATCGCGAGTAGATACAGACCGGTGAACACCGGGTTTCCCAGGGCGAACAGCAGCGAGGCGATCCGGAAGAACGGATGTCGCCACAGCCATGAGAAGCCATCCACGAGCCATAACCGAAGCTTCGGCCCCGGAGTGCGCGTGGCGGCGGGGCTCTGAAAGTCCGAGCGCGTCAGCGAGATCGCGGTCATCGAGCACAGGAACGACGCGGTATCGGCGATGAACGGCAGCGCGCGCGCCGCGGCGAACAGCGCGCCTCCCAGCGGCGGTCCGATGATGCTGGCCGCGAACGTGCGCGCCTCGTTCTGTGCGACTCCGTCCTGGATCTGGTCGCTGGGCACGACCTGCCGGAGCGCCCCGCGCTCGCAGATGTAGGAGGTGATGAACAGGGCCCCGTCGACGAAGGCGACGGCGATGATCTGCGCATACGGCGGTCGTCCGAGGATCAGCATCGTGACGACGCTGGCCGCGGCCACGAGGCGGGTCGCGTCACAGGCGATCATCAACCGCTTGCGGTCCACGTGGTCCGCCAGCGCTCCGGCCGGCACGGCAAACAGCGCCGGGGGCAACCACTTGGCAAGACCGACCACTCCGGCTTTGGCCGGTGACCCGGTGAGGGCCAGGATCAGCAGCGGGTACGCGACCGCCGACGTCTGGGATCCCAGCTCTGACAGGACCTCCCCGCTCCAGAGCAACATGTAGTCGCGGTTGCGCAGCAGCGGCCATCGCCTCATGGCGCCCCACCATACGTCGCCGTACCCGAGTGACCATCCACCAGCACGGCGGCCGTTGCCACGCACCTACCATCGCACGCGTGCATGAAGCGGCGGGCATCGTATTGGCCGGTGGCCGATCATCCCGAATGGGATCAGCGAAGGCCGCGCTGGAGTGGCACGGCTCGACTCTGCTGCGCCGGGTCACCGGGATCGTGGGGCGCGCGGTGACCGGCCCCGTGGTCGTCGTCCGCGCTCCCGGGCAGCCGCTGCCCGAGCTCGCCGGCGACATCGAGATCGTCGATGACGCCACCGAGGGCCGCGGGCCGTTGCAGGGATTGGCCGGTGGGCTGGCGGCGATCGGCGATCGTGCGCCGATCGCGTATGTGTCCTCGACCGACGTGCCGCTGCTGCACCCGGCGTTTGTGGCCCGTGTCGTCGGCGCCCTCACCGACGAGCACGACATCGTCCTTCCCGAGGTCGGGGGGCATCGCCAACCGCTCGCCGCCGCCTATCGGACAAGCCTGCTGGGCATCGTCGAGGAGCTGATCGGCGAGGATCGGCTCAAGCCGGCGTTCGTGTTCGATCGCTGTCGGGTCCTGCGGCTGGACGAAACCGCGCTGCTGCGCGACGCCGCGCTCGCGCGGCTGGACCCGGCGCTGGACTCGGTCCAGAACCTCAACGACCCCGCCGGCTACCGTGCGGCCTGTGCGCTCCCGGGGCCCGAGGTCGCGGTCGAGCGGTTCGGTGCCGCAGCGCCCACGTCCGGTCCGCGCCGGGAAACGATTCGCGCCTGGTCGGTTGGGGACGCCGCCCGGGCGGTCGGGGTGACCCTGGACGCGCACGTCGTCGTCGTGCTCAACGGCGATCGGACCAGTCGTGATCCGCAGCTGCCATTGGCGGCAGGGGACACGCTCGCGTTCCTCACCGGCGACGCCCGCGGCTGACGCGACCCGGTCAGTCAGACGAGCGGTGCGGTCATCGGGGTTCGAGGTCGATGACCTCGAAGCCGAACCGCTCGGCCAGGCGCTCCGCGACCAGCGAGCGATGACAGGCATGCGCGGTTGCCTCGACGCACATCAGGGCTCCGATCCCATGGACCGGCATCTGACGGACGAGCGGCTCGAGGGGCACGAGATCGAGGATCTCCTCGGTGTACCCGCGGATGTACTCCGGCGAGAGGCGCACCCGGTTGCGCTTACCGACCCCCTGGCGGTCGTCGTCGCGGTACTGGAGCTGGCGCAGCTCGGTGTCGGGGGCAAGTTCGGGGTGGTACTCGTACGCGATCCGGGCGTCGGCGAGAAGCGCCTGGAGACGTTGGGCGTTGGCCCAGGCATACCTGGCGCCGCGAACGCCGCGACGTTGGCGGATGTCGAACAGCTTGGTGACCCCGGCGTCGTCGAGCGCCGCGACGAATGCGGCGGCATCGAACTCGTAGACGCCGATGGTGGCGAGGCGCGGCATCGAGCCGGTCCGCCGCTACCGAACCGGCGGCGGCGCGCCCTCGGTGCTCGACACCAGCGCCGGATCCCACTCGCACACCGCACATGCGTGGCGGAACGCCGATCGCGCGAACTCCAACGCGAAGCTCCGCGGGTCGGGGGCGGCGCACACGTCGCTCCAGTCCAGCACGTACTCGCCGAGGCCGGCCTCCCAGCGGGCCGCTGCGGGTGACAGCGATGCCGAGGCAAAGGTGGGGGGCGCCGGGTGGGCGTAGGCGTAGAAGGCGGCCTTGCCATAGCGCGGATCGCCGGGCCACCAGCCGACGGCGATCTCCTGGGCATCCATGGCATTGCGCATGATGAAGTCACTCGACGGTGGGTCGGCGGCGCGGCCGGAGAACAGGTTGACCGCGAAATCGAACGATCCCCACCAGGCGTTGACCGGCGTCGAGCGTCCGCGATACGGCGCTCGGAACGCCGCCAGAACGATCGCCACCTGCGTCGCCGCGGCGAAGTACGTCGCCACCTGCCCCGGCTCATAGCTGGAGTGCTCGTCGTCCTCGTCCAGCGGCACCGTCCACGTGACCTCCTGTGGCGTGGGATCGATGCGGACGTCGCCGCCGAGATCACGCATCGCTGACAGCAGTTCGCGCGTGACCGCTCCGACCGAGCGGTTGGGCCCGAGGGCGATGCGAGCCCCGCGCCCGTCGCTGTGCTCGGCCACGGCCTCGTGGGTGCGCAGATCGAGCGCCGCGACCACGGCTCCCGACCCGTTGGGGGCCGGCAGTGGGGCGGTCTCCCAGCCGCGCGCGGTCAGACGCAGCGCGGCGTGCTGGAGCTGGGGCTCGGGTGGCGCTAACGCCACCGCCAGCTTGCCCAGCACCTGGGTGTGGGCGTGCAGCGTGTCGCATGTCGCCGCCCACCGCTCGTAGGCGAGGTCGGGCCATTGCGCTGACATGTGGGTGACGCTATCAACCGGGCTGCGGTGGCTGCGGATCGCGCCGCGCCGGCTCTGGCCGCGGCTGCAGCCCGCGCTGCCAGCGCCCGTAGCCGACGGCGGTGACAAGCGCGAGCGCCGCCGCCGCGGCCAGCGGCAGGGTGAGGCTGGACTTCACCAGCAGCGCTCCGGCGACGGCTCCGATCAGCATCGCCAAGACTGCCGCCACCCGGCGCAGCGTGCCGGTGCCGGAGTTGCCGACCAGGCGAGCGTCCGCGGCCAGGCCCGTCAACGTCATGGTGAGCACAGTGGTCGTCAGATCGGGCACCGCCACCCGCCGCACGGTCGCATTGCGGACCCCCATGGCAAAAGCGAGCAGTGCCACGATCACGTCCCCCGACAGCCGGTTGGCGTGGATGGGGAGGATCGCCGCGACGGCTGCGGCGGCGACGAGCAGCACCTCGATGACGAGCGCCACGCCGAGATGAACGGGATGAAGCCGCTCGATTCTCGTGCCGAGGAATCCGCCGACTCCGGCGCCGATCAGGAACGACACCATCGACACGATCGGCGAGATCACGGGCAGCCCGGCGGTGCCGGCGATCCCGAATCCGAGGAGGACCACGTTGCCGGTCATGTTGGCCGTGAACACGTGCCCGAGGCCCAGATAGCTGGTGGCGTCGATCAGACCGGTGGTGAACGTCAGGGTCAGCAGGGTGAGCGTCAGCGGATGCCGCACGCTCGCGGCCGCCTGAGCGGCGAGTTCCCGGTTGGCGGTGGCGCTCACGTCGGGGCGAGCCTACGCCACCGCGAGCGCGGAGCCCGGTGTCGCCAGGCTGGTCACACCGCGGATAATGCACGCGTGACCGACCCACATGACGCGCTGCGCGAAGCCGACGTGGACCCTGATCCGTTCCGGCAGTTCGCCGCCTGGTTTGAGCAGGCGAGCCAGGCCGGCGTCCAGGCACCCGAGGCGGCGGCAGTGGCGACCGCGGCGCCCGGCGGCGCGCCGTCGGCGCGGATGGTGCTGGTCAAACGCGCCGACGAGTCCGGGTTCGTCTTCTACACCAACTACGAGAGTCGCAAGGGCCGCGAGCTGGCCGCCAACCCGGTGGCCGCGCTGCTGTTCTACTGGATCCCGCTCGACCGTCAGGTGCGCATCGAGGGGCCGGTGCAGCGCGTGTCGGCCCAGGAGTCGGCGGCGTATGCGCGCAGCCGGCAGCGCGGGAGTCAGCTGAGCGCGCTGGCGTCGCCCCAGAGCCAGGCGATCGACAGCCGGGCCGTGCTCGAGCGGCGCGTGACCGAGCTCGCCGAGCGGTACGGCGATGCCGAGTTACCGGTGTCGGAGGTCTGGGGCGGCTTCCGGCTGATGCCCGAGACGTTCGAGTTCTGGCAGCAGCGCGATGATCGCCTGCACGACCGGCTGCGATACCGCCGGCGCGACAGCGACGGTTGGGGGCTCGAGCGGCTCGCGCCGTGACGCCTCAAGCGCCGGCGCCGACCGCCGGCGGGACCCCCGTTCCCGCCGGCGGTACCAGGACTGCGATGCGCCCCCACTCCTGGTCACACCCCTAAGAGCGCGGGGCTGCCCCCGTGATACATCCAATCCGCAGGAGATCGATCACCGGGCGGCGCTCGACGCCGAGGCACCTCGCTGCGCCCGCGGCCACCGACCCTGCAGATCCCGCGCGGCCGACTCCTCGCGATCCAGGGCGGCGCGATACGCGACATACCGGGTGCCGCGAAAGTCGGGCTCAGCTCGCAGCCAGGCGCGTAGCGCCTCGCCTGACTGCGCCGCGGCGATGCGCCAGGCGCTGTACCCGTCGGCGACGTGCCGGAGCCCGGCCGCCCCCACCTCGTTCGGGACCCGGGGCCGCACCCGGGCGGCGCCGAACATCGCGGGACTGCGCTCATCACGTTTCGTGTTCATCGTGGCCTCCAGGCCGGTCCGGTTCCGCCCTGCTGGGCGCCCACCGATACAGAGCCGGTCGCCACCGCCGTGATACGTCGATCAGCCGCTGCCGAGGCAGACGAACCCGGCCAGCGGCGCTTCGCGGGGACGCAGCGTCCGCTGAGCGCGGGCCAGGGCCACTGACGGGGAGTCGCCGTCGCACAGATGCCGGTGCAGAGCGAGCATCAGCCGCTTCGTCGACGCGTCGGGCGCGGCGACGACGCTGGCGATGACGGTCCGCGTGCCCATCCCCAGCAGCGCGGCGGCGATGCCCAGCAACTCGTCGCCGGGCCGTGTCTCGGAAACGGCGAGGTCGCATGCCGACAGCACGATCAGCTCAGGGGCGCGGCGCAGGCGCTGGAGCTCGTAGCCGCTGAGCGGGCCGTCGGCCAGCTCCAGCGACGAGAACAGGGGGCTGTCGGACCGGAACCGGCCGTGGCAGGCCAGATGCGCCACCGTCGCGCCGTCGAGGGCGTGCATCACCGCGGCCGCGGTCGCCTCCTTGCCGGTGAGGACGGTCGCGCCCGGGTACACGGCGGCCACGCCGGACGCCTCGGCGGGGGCGTGACGCAGGCGCGGACCCGCTATCACCGCCGCCGCCGGCCGGCGCCGACCCCGGCGGGTCTGGCAGCGTAACCAGGTCACCGCCGAGGGCGTCACCACAAGCGGGCGTCCGCGCAGCGGGGGCAGAAGGCCCCAGGGCAGAGTGTGCAGCGACCCGGTCGGCACCAGCACCAACCGGCGCTCGCCGAGCACGGGGGCCAGAGGATCCACCAACACCTGCCCGAGGGCCTGCGCCGAGGTCCTCGCTCCGGCCAGCGCGGTCTGCCGCTGAGCGGCGGTCTGCCCGCCGCGGGCGAGCCGGGCCAGCGCGAAGCGCAGCCACTGCAGCTGCTCGGCGGTCGGTTGCAGCGGTCCGAGCTCATGCCGGCTGAGCCGCCCGTCGACGAGGGCAAGCGCGGTGAGCGCGCCGTCGTGCTCGAGCAGCTCCACCAGCGCCGCCGCGCCGAGTGCACGGGTGAGCTGGCGGCGGTTCACCGACGCGGCCCCGGCGTCCGTTCCGGCGGCGCTGTGCCGGGAGAGGCGCCGGATCGACGCTTCGAGTGCGGCCTGGCGAGCAACGAGCGTTCGCGCGGGGCGGCCCGCCTGCTCCGCGCGCCGGATCTCGGCGCTGATCCGGCGCAGGTCGGTCTCACCGTCTCGGAGCGCCGGGGCGTCGGGCGGCACCACCGGTCCCAGCCGCAGCGCGCTCGCCCGCAGACGCTCGGTCCAGGCGAGCACCGCATCATTGTCGCCGTCGCCAAGCGCGATGCCGAGGCCGAGCCGGGCGAGCTGCACGCCGAGCTCTGACGCGGTGGCGCGCAGGTCGGACGCTCCGAGGGTGGCGCGATGGGACTCGAGCAGTGCCAGCCCGCGGCGGGCCGCCCGCCCGGCGCCGTGACGATCGCCCTCGGCCATCCGGATGAGCGCCTCGACATGCCACGCGTCGATGCGGTCCGCGACAGCGCCATGCCGCCGAAGCGATGTGCAGGCCGCGAGCTCCCGGCGCGCCGTGCGCACACTTCCCAGCTCGATGGCCGCGCGCGCGACGGACAGACTCACTCGCCGGGCCTCCGCGCGCCAGCCGGCGGCGGCGAGGGTGGCCGCGGCGCGGCGGCCGGCGCCCAGCGACGACGGCCGCACGGCCCCGGCGGCGATGGCCGACGACAGGGACAGCCCCGCGGCTCGAGCGGCATAGACCATCCGGCCGCGCGCGGCGAATGACCGCTGCGCTCGGCGCGCCAGCGCCTCGGCCTCGCGTGGCTCGCCGGCCAGCAGCGTCAGCGCGACGACCTCGAGCGTGCCCTCCGGCTCCTCGATGCCGGCGTGGCGCCAGGTGGCCTGCGCGATCTCGAGCGCGTGCCGGGCCTCGTCGAGCAGGCGCGCGGTGACCAGCGCCTTGGCTCGCAGCAGCTCGAGCGCCGAGTTGTGCAGCGCGGGGATGTCGGCGGGGTCGATCGCATCCAGTCGCGCCAGGCAGGTGGGGAGGTCGCCCCGCGTGAGCGCGAGCCGGGCCAGCTCGTACTCGGCGCCGATGGCGGCCGTCGTGGCACCGAGGTCTCGGTAGAGATCACGGGCCCTGACCAGATCGGGCTCCGCGGCGGCAGCGTCCCCGCGCTCGGCCAGCAGCAGCCCGCGGTTCTTGAGCAGCCGGGCCTCCCAGATGGCGTCACCCTCGTTGCGCAGAATCTCCAGGGCCCGGTCCGACGCGGCCAGGTCGGGTGTGCGGCCGGCCAGGCCCATCACGGCGATCCGAGAGACCTCGCAGCGCGCGAGCTCGGGGCCCTCCAGCGCCGCGCACGCCGCGTCGAGCTCGGCCATGGCGGCGGCGATCGCGCCGGAGTAGGCGAGCTGGATCGCCAGGGGCCGCCGGGCCAGCGCCGCCTGGCGGCTGAGGCCGTTGCGCTCCGCGACTCGCACCGCGGCGCGCAACGTTCTGGTGGTGCGCGAGTCGCCGAGCTCGCGTCGAGCGAAGCCGAGCGCGTGCAGGGCGGCGGCTTGCGCTTCGGGGTCGCGCCGCGCCCGTGCCAGCGTGAGCGCGCGGGCCGCCATCTCCGCAGCGGCGGCGGCGTCGGATTCCACCAGGCTGTGCGCGGCCTGCGCGAGCTCGAGCGCACCGCGTTCACGAACGACGCCGTCCACATGGCATATGTATCAGGGCGCTCGCGCGGCGCTCTGTTTGTCCATACGATCCGCGTCGCCGCGCGCAGACCCCCGGGGAAAGGACCGCCAGTGACCCCAGCCAAGGAATTCCCGCCTCACGAGTGCCCCCAGAATCCGATCACTCAACGCATCCTCGAGCACCCGCGGGTGACGTTCGATATCGATGGCGAGGCGCTGGTGGTGGCGATCAAGGACGAGCTTCTCGTTCGCTCGGCCATCCAGGGCATCGTCCGCGACGAGCTGGAGAAGGTCGCATCACTGACCGGAACGCTCGGCGGCGGTGAACGCTCCGACACGCTCGGCGAGCCTGCCGGGACTCTCCCCGAGCCGGTGCAGATCTGGAAGCTGAGGGACCCGGACGGCGATTCGATCGATGAGGCCCGCCGCCTGCGCGCTGACGCTCCGCCGCAGCGTGTCAAGACACACCGGGGTGTCGAGCTCGCGCTCCCGACCATCTCGCCGAACCACGTGTGCGTCGTCTCGCCGCGCTACGACAGCTGTCCGGCCGGCCCTCCGAATCCAATCCCGGCTCCGCACGGAAGCGAACCGTTCGTCGAGCCGCCCGGCCCCGGCCGTCGGGTGCGGGTGGCGGTCATCGACACCGGCTACATCCACACCGATCCGGCCCACGCCCAGCTCGACGCGCGGGTGACATCGGTCGCGGGGCAGTGGTGGGACACGTCCACCGTTCCGGGCACGTGGCAGGTGGATCCGCCCGACACGCTCGACGCGGATGGGGACGGCCGGCTCGACGGAGTCGCCGGGCATGGCACGTTCATCGCCGGGCTGATCGCCAGTCGCTCCCGTCAGGCGGAGCTCACCGTCGTCGGGCAGCGCCACGCGGTGATGCCGCTGTCCGCGCATCCGGACCCCGTCGACCAGGCGATGCTGTTCACCGACGAGGTCTCACTGGCGAATTCGCTGCTGCGGTCCGCGGATGCGGATGTGATCTCCCTCGGGTTCTCGTTCCCCACGCTCGACGACTTCGCGTCGATCCCGTTCGTCTCGGCGATGAACGTCCTGATGGGACCCGACGCTCCTCGCCCGGGGGTCGCCGTCGTCTCCCCCGCCGGCAACGAGAGCTCGGCGCGCGCCTACTGGCCGGCCGCTCATCCCGATGTGTTCGGGGTCGCGGCCACCAATCGCATGGGCAACGCCCGGGCGTGGTTCTCCAACTGGGGACCGTGGGCCGACTGCTGCGTGCGGGGTCAGGACGTCCCGTCGACCTTCATCTACTGGCGCGGCCCGGTCGAGGGCGAGCCCGTGTCCGCGATCGAGAACTTCGTCGGCTGGGCCCGATGGGATGGGACGTCGTTTGCCGCCCCCAAGCTGGCGGCGGAGATCGCCCGGCGCGTGGCGGCCGGTGCGAACTCGCTGACTCCGTTTACCGCCGCACAGCAGCTGATCGCCGCGGCGCCTGACGAGATCACCGACACGACACTCACCCCGGGGCACCCCGTGAGACTGCCGCACCTTCGTCTCGGTTGAAATGTCGGAGAGAATCGACACCACCATCGGGCTCGAAGCGTTGATCCGCGCCGCGAACGACGGCGATGACGCGGCGTGGGGGTCGATCGTCGATCGCTTCTCCGGCCTCGTGTGGGCGACGGCGCGGGCGCACCGCCTGTCCAATGCCGACGCCGCGGACGTCGTGCAGACGACGTGGCTGCGGCTGGTGGAGCATCTGGACCGGATTCACAACCCTGATGGTCTGGGCGCGTGGCTGGCGACGACCGCACGGCACGAGTGTCTGCGCCTGATCCGGCTGCGCGGGCGCGAGCTGGCCACCGACGAGTCCAGCCTGTTCGATGCGCCGACCGACGATTCGGTCGACGCGCGGCTGATCACGCGCGAGCGCGACCGTGCGCTGCAACGGGCCCTGCGCACGGTCGGAGAGCGCTGCCAGTCACTGCTGCGCATGCTCGCCGCCCCGGATCCGCCGAGCTACGACGAGATCGGCGCCGCGCTCGGCATGCCGATCGGAGCGATTGGGCCCACCCGGGCGCGCTGTCTGGAGAAGCTCAGGCGCAGTCCGGACCTGGTGGGACTGGGCCCCGCCTGAGCGACGGTGCGATGAACGATCAACACGACCCGGATGAGCTGGTGATCTCACAGCTGCGGGCGCTGGTGTCCGAGGTGGACCCGGTGCCGCCGCTCGTCTCCGCCGCGGCCAAGGCGGCGCTCGGGTGGCGCCGGCTGGATGCCGACCTGGCCGAGCTGCTCAGCGACTCCACGGATGCCGAAGAGCTGGCCCTCGCGCGCGGGGCCGGAGCCCCGGTCCGATCGGTCAGCTTCCGCAGCGAGCGGCTGACGATCGACATTGACTTCCACGTGGACGGCGACCGGCGCACGCTGCTCGGGCAGCTGTCACCGCCGGCGGCGGTGACGATCGAGGTGCAGCGGGCCGACGACGCGCAGGTCATCGTCGCCGAGTCCGACAGCCTCGGGCGGTTTCGCGCCCAGGTCGCGGCGGGGCGACCGATCCGGCTCCGCGTGCTGGGTGGCGGGCGCGGCGCGGCGGGCGTGATCGAGACCAGCTGGGTGTCGATTTAGGGCCCTTGGGCCCTTACGATCTCGAGATGGACGCCTCCGCACAGCCGGTATCGACTCGCCACGGCCCGGTCCCGTTCCGGGATCGTTCCCTTCCGGTGAAGATCCTCCTGGCGGGCGTCCTGCCGGCGGTGATCGGAGCGGTCGCCGGGATCCTGCTCGGGGTCTCGAGCATCGCCTACCTGGCGATCGCGCTGCTCGCCGCGGTCGGCTCCTTCCTCAGCGGTCTCGAGCACCCGGATGGCTGGAGCGGCGCCGATCGGGGCTTCGTCGCCGGAGTGGTCTACGGGACGTCGCTGCTGCTCGTCCACGCCGTGGTGGGCACGCACGCCACGGTTGCGCTCGGCAGCTTCCCGCCCGCGCTGGTGGTGGTGACGGCTCTGGTGGGGATGTTCCTGGCGGCGGCCGGCGCGACGCGGTCCTGACGTCCGCGCGCCCCACCGGGCTGGCATCCGGACCGCGCCGGCGTACGATCATCGAATCAGGCCAAAGGATCTTTATCGGCAGATCTGCCGCGAACTTGAGCCCTGACCTGTATTTTCGCAAGGGCGAGCCGATCGGCGACGTTGGTAGGGGTAAAGAGACACGACGTCTCGGACAGATGGAGGATTCATGAGCCTGGAACTGCTGGACGCTCACGAGACCGAGGACGGAATCTCGATCACGTTCGTCACTGAGCGCGGCGTCGAGCCGCTGCAGGGCACCTGCGACGAGGTATCGCACCTGGCGAGGGTCATGCAGCAGGTGAGCGTGCTCGCCTCCCTCAACGACGAGGAGCGGGTCTGGCTCGAGGACGTTCCGGTCGGCGACGCCATCGTCAAGTTCGGACTCAATCCCGGGCGCCAGGCTCGGGTCCAGATCCTCCGCCCGTAGCGGGCCCCCCGGCGCCGATCACTCCCGAACGGGAGGGCAAACCCGGCCCTTTGAGAGTTAACGGCGACCGGGATTTCCGGAATTGTTGCCGTCATGCCGCTTCCTCCAGGTGTCCGTGCCGGCGACGAGGTCCGCTTCGAGGTCCTGCCCCTCGGTCGGAGCGAGTCACAGGCCGCGGAGCTCCCCGAGCCGGTCCGCCTGACCGTCACCTGTTCGCCCAAACACGGTCCCGACCGGTCAGTCGAGGTGGCCGAACGATTGCATGCCATGGGACACGCGGTGACCGTTCACGTCGCCGCGAGAATGGTCAGGGATCGTGCGCACGTCGACGAGTTGCTGGGGGCGATGCGCACCGGCGGGATCGACGACATCTTCCTGATCGGCGGCGATGCCAACCCTCCGGTGGGCGACTACACGTCGGCGGTGGAGCTGCTTCCGGTCATCGCCCGGCACCCTGACCGCCCGGACGCGATCGGGGTCGCCGGCTACCCGGAGGGCCATCCGCTCATCGACGCGGGCGCGCTCGATCGGGCGCTGCTCCAGAAGAGCCGGCTGGCGGACTACGTGACCACCCAGCTGTGCTTCGATCCCGACGCGCTGATTGGGTGGATCGCCGACCAGCGCGCCCGCGAGATGACGCTGCCGGTAATGATCGGCATGCCGGGCAAGGTGTCAGCGGCGCGGCTGCTCGAGATGTCGGCCCGCATCGGGGTCGGACCATCGATGGCCTTCGTCCGCAAGCAGCGTGGGCTGCGAAGCCTGTTGGGCCTGTTTCGCAGGTCGGAGTCCGATCGCCTCCAGGACGCCCTTGCGCCGCACGCCGGCGATCCCGAGCTCGGCATCGCCGGCTTTCACTACTTCACCTTCAACCAGCTCGTCGCCACCTACGAATGGCAGCGTGCCAGATGCAAGCAGGAGCCCCGGGGTCGCCGCCCGGCGACCGAGCCGTCGCGCGGTTACGCCCACCCCGAGGAGGGCCGGACGTGACCGACACCGACGTGACCGTCGAGAGGTTCGAGCAGGCGTCCTGGCTCCTCGCCGAGATCCGGCACCGCCAGGATTGTTGGCCCGGACGGCGCCACCGGTTCCATCAGCGATGGTTCGCCGGCGAGCTGACCGCAGACGAGCTCCAGACCTACGCCGGCGAGCATCACCACGTCGTGGTGGCGCTGGCTGACGTCACTCGCCGCGCCGCGGCGCTCGCGGACGGCATGCTGCGCGAGGAGCTGGTTCGCCACGGCGCCCAACGCGAGCGTGCGGTGGACCGGTGGTGTGCCTTCGCGCTCGCCACCGGCTGGTCCGGGTCCGCCGGCTGGTATTTCGCCGCTGACCCTCTCCCCGAGACGACCGCCGCGGCCGCCGTGTGGGTCGGAGATGCGCGCCGGTCGCTGGCCGAGCACCTCGTCACCCTGTACGCGCTCGAGACCGCCCACGCGGAGGTCGCGCAACCACAGTTCGACGCGCTGCTCGGCCATTACGGATTTGACTCCGATGACAGCACCGGGTACTTCAGCGGGGGCTGCCAGGGGGACAGCGGATCGTTCGGCCTGATCGAGGCAGCGCTGATCGGACGGCTGCCGGTGATCGATCCCTTCGCCCTGATCCGTCGGGCCGAGCTCACCTACCGCGCCTATTGGGATCTGCTGGACGGGATCGACGGGTTCTTCCGGCGGAGCCGCGGGCCGACGCCCAGGCTCAGCCCGCGCTGAGCGTCCGCGGGAGCCCGAACGCGTCCAACAGCGCGGCGTCGAACGTGGTGATCTGGGCGATGAGTCCGTCACGAACATCGATGACGTCCAGCTTGAACGCCCGGAACTCGGTCCCGTCCCAGGGCCGGAGATACGACGCGGCGGCGGCAAGGCGGTTGGCTCGCGTTGCGACCAGCCGCCACTCTCCGGGTCTCGCTGGGCCGATGCCTCCGCGCATCAGCTCGAGCACCTGGTCGCGGCCGCGGAAGAGCCACGGATGAGGCGGCATCGTCACCCGGACATCCTCGCTCAACAGGGCTGCGGCCCGCGCCGGATCGCTGCCCTGATGGATGTCGATGAACACCTCGAGGATCTCCTGCTCACGTGGACTCAGCCGCGGGCTGGTTGGGGCGGGCGGCACGGAATCCTCGCGGGTGGCGGCCATCGTGGCGCGCGCTCGCTGGAGCGCGCTGTTGGTGGCGCCGAGGCTGGCGTCCATCAACGACGCGGTCTCCCGCGCTGACCACCCCAGCACGTCGCACAGCAGCAGCGCCGCCCGCTGTCGGGGCGGCAGTTGCCCGATCACCGCGATGAACGCCAGCTCGATCGTCTCCCGGGCGATCGCCACCGCGTCGGGATCGGCGCCGTGGCCGGCGACCTCGTCGAGCAGCCTGTCCGGATACGGCTGGAGCCAGGGCATCTCGTCGTAGGACGCGGTACGAGGTCGCCGCCCCCGCCGCCGCAGCATGTCGAGGCAGCAGTTGGTGGCGATGCGGTACAGCCACGCCCGAACCGACCCCTCCCGCCCCCCGGCATCGAAGCGGTCGCGGCTGCGCCAGGCGCGCAGCATCGCCTCCTGCACGGCATCCTCGGCCTCATCGAACGACCCGAGCATTCGGTAACAGTGCACATGCAGCTCGCGGCGATGGCGTCCCGCCGCCGTGTCGAACGTCGAGCCGTCCATCGCCTCGCGAGGCTCAGAAGCCCGGAACGAGGCCACAGGTCACGTTGAGGATCGTCCCGGTGATGCCGCCCGCATGGTCGGAGGCCAGGAACGCTGCCGCCTGCGCCACCTGCTCCAGACGCGGGGAGCGCTGCAGCATCGTCCGCGGGGCGATGATCGCCTCGATCTGCTCGGCGGTCAGGCCCGTGGCGACGCGCGCCGGATTGGTGTCCTCCTCGAGCGCGAACGTCTCCGGCACGCCGGCCGTCCACAGGCCGAGCACCCGGACGCCACGGGGACCGACCTCGGCGGCGAGGTAGCGCATCAGCGCCTCGGTGGCCGCGTCGGCGGGGCCGGTGCCGCCCATCAGCGGCGCCGCGCCGCGACTGGATCCGCTGGTCAGCGACAGGATGACGCCCGAGCCCTGGCTCACCATCTGCCGCGCGGCGGCGCGGGCGGTGATGAAGTTGGATCGCAGCCCGGCCGTCACCGGCGCCATCAGATCCGACACGCGCATCTCGATCAACGGCGTTCCCTGGACGTCACCCCGGGAGATCAGGTTCAGGGACACGTCAAGGCCGCCGGCGTCGGCCACGACCGCCTGCACGTGCGCGTCGACGGCGGCCGCGTCGAGCGCATCGACGACTGATACCTCGGCCCGACCCCCCGCTGCCTCGATCTGGGCCGCCACCCGATCCAGTGAGCGACGGGTGCGTCCCGCCAGGAACACGGTTGCGCCCTCATGAGCGAAGGTGAGCGCGATGCCGGAGCCGAGACCGCCGCCGGCGCCGTAGATGATGCTGGTCTTGTTGTGGAGAAGTGATGTCATGCGGCGTGTAACGCTGCGTCGGCGAGAAATCATCGGTCGCCGTCAGAAAAGGCTCTCATGCCTAGACTCGAGGGGTGCCTTCCGGGTTCGTCACCCACTCGCTCGGCCGGGTCTCCGAACACGTTCCGGGCCTGCGCCGCGTGCCGCTGGTCAAGCTCCTGTCGGCCGCCGAGGTGGCGATGCTGGCTCGCGACCACGTGCTGCGCCTGTCGCCGGCAGAACGCCGGCGGCTGGTCACGCTGGTGCGGATCGGCCGCGGGCGCCGGAGCCGTCTCAACGGAGCCGACCGCCGGGAGCTCGAGGAGCTGCTCGGCAAGCTCGAGCCGCGCGTCCTCATGGGGGAGGCGATCGATCGTCTGTCACCGGTCCCGCTGCCACGGCGGCTTCTCTACGGTGCGCGCCGCTGAGTTATGCCATTTCGCTAATTTCTGCGCGCCGCGGACCGCGTCAAACCTCAAGAAACGCATCGTTCGGCATGAGAAACTCTCTGGGTGACCAGATTTGAACGAACCGCGAACCTGATCGGCGTGGTCGTCCCGTTCGCGGGGACGCTGGCGGCGATCCTGATGCTGTGGAACCGGGCCGTCGACGTCACGGACCTGATCGTGCTGGTCGTGATGTACATGGTCACCGCGGTTGGGATCACAGTCGGCTTTCATCGGCTGCTCACTCACCGCGCGTTCGCGAGCTACCCGTGGGTCGAGCGCACGTTCGCCGTGCTGGGTTCGCTGTCGCTGCAGGGCTCGGTCATGGACTGGGTGGCGGACCACCGCAAGCATCACGCGCACACCGATCGCGAGGGCGACCCCCACAGTCCCCACGTCGGGCACGGCAGCGGGCTGGCCGGTCTGTGGCACGCCCACGTCGGGTGGCTGCTCGAGACCCAGGGCCAGGCTGACTGGAAGAAGTACGCCCCCGACCTGTTCGAGGACCCCGCCATGCGGGCGATCGGCCGCCGCTTCCCGCAGTTGGCGCTGCTCTCCCTGCTGATCCCGACCGTGGCCGACTGGGCGCTGCACGGCTTCACCGCCGCCGGCGCACTGCAAGGGCTGGTCTGGGGCGGACTCGTCCGGATCTTCTTCGTCCACCACGTGACCTGGTCGGTCAACTCGGTGTGCCACTTCTTCGGGCGCCGGCGCTTCGACATCGACGACCATTCGACGAACGTCGGCTGGCTGGCCGTGCTGTCGCTCGGTGAATCCTGGCACCACAACCATCATGCGTTCCCGCGTTCGGCTTATCACGGCCTGCGCTGGTGGGAGATCGACCCGTCGGGCCTGATCATCGCCATGATGCAGCGAGTCGGGCTGGCCTGGAACGTCGTGCGGATCAGTCCCGACCGCCAGCGCGCGCGGACGCTGGCCGACGCTCCCTCGTAGGTCTCGGCTCAGGCGGAACCCGCGGCCGTCTCGGCGGCGGCGCAGTTCGCACACAGCCCCGTGATCACTACCTCGATCGCCTGGGCGCTGAACCCGGCCTCGGCGGCCGCTCGCCGCAGCGGCTCGGCGTCGAGCCCGTAGTCGAGGTCGTCAACGCGCCCGCATTGCCGGCAGACGGTGTGCTGGTGGGGCTCGGTGCGCGCGTCGTAGAGCGCAGCGCCGCCCCCCGTGTCGATGCGCCGGGCCAGCCCCAGCTCAACCAGGAGGTCGAGCGCGGCATACACCGTCGGGGTCGATGTCCCGGGCAGGTCTGACCGGATCGACTGGCGGATCTCATCGGCGGTGGCGTGGTGGGCTCGCCGCCGGAGCTCGCGGAGGATCACGAGGCGCTGCGGCGTGGCCCGCTGTCCCCGGGCGTGCAGGACCCCGACGAGGTCGGTCGGATCCCAGGTGTGGGGAAGAGCCGGGTGCGTGATGTCTGTCATGGCCGTTGGGGCGCCCGTTTTCTAAGGCGGCCCTAATACTAACACAGTTGCTATAGTGCGGAACGTGGTCGGAGCCCTCAATCAAATGCGGAACGCCGACGAGCGCACGCTGGTGCTGCGCTACGTCCAGCCCGGACTCGTCGGGCTGATCGACGGGACCCTCTCGACGCTGGCGCCGATCTTCGCCGCGGCGCTCCTCTCCGGATCGCACGCGGCGCTGTTCGTCGGCCTCGCCACCGCCGTGGGCGCGGGGATCAGCATGGGCTTCTCCGAAGCCCTCTCGGACGACGGGACCGAAACGGGACGGGGCTCCGCGCTCGCGCGGGGAGTCGTCACCGGCACGATGACGGCGTTCGGCGGCGTCTTTCACTCCCTCCCGTTCCTGATCAAGACGGTCAACACCGCGCTCGTCGTCGCCGGCATCGTGGTGGCCATCGAGCTCACGGCGATCTCGCTGATCCGCAAGCGGTTCCTGTCGGTGTCGCTGCGCACCAGCCTGCTGCAGGTCGCCCTCGGCGGGGCGCTGATCGTCGCCGCCGGGGTCGTACTCGGCAGCGCGTAGCCCGTCAGGCCCTGCCGGTCCCGGAACACCTACGCTACGACCCGTGGAACTCGCCGGCAAGCACGTGGTGGTCACCGGCGCCGGCAGCGGGATCGGGCGCGCCTGCGCCATCAGGTTTGCCGCCGAGGGCGCGCGGGTGGTCGCCGCCGACCTCCACGCCGACACGGCGGAAGCGGTGGCGGCGGAGATCGGCGGCCTCGCCGTGCCCACCGATGTCGGGCGCGAGGCGGACATCCTCGCGCTGGTCCAGACGGCGCAGAGCAACGGCGGACCGATCGACCTGTTCTTCTCCAACGCCGGCGTCCCCGGGCCCGCCGGGGGTCCCGAGGCGCCCGATGCAGAGCTTCAGCTGACGTGGGAGGTCAACGTCATGGCCCACGTCTGGGCCGCCCGCGCGCTACTCCCCGCCATGGTCGCTCGTGGCGAGGGCTACCTGCTCAGCACGGCGTCGGCGGCCGGGCTGCTGACCCAGGTGTCGGCGCTCGGGTACTCGATCACCAAGCACGCCGCGGTCGCGCTCGCCGAGTGGCTGTCGATCACCTACGCCGATGCCGGCATTCGCGTCTCCTGTCTGTGCCCCCAGGCGGTGCGCACGCCGATGCTCGACGTGGCGCTCGAGGATCCGGTCGGCGCCGCGCCGCTGCTGGCGGGTGGGCTGATCGAGCCGGCCGACGTCGCCGCCGCGGTCGTCGCCGGGCTGCGGGATGAGCGATTTCTGATCCTCCCTCATGAGGACGTGGCCAAGCATCTGGCGCTCAAGGGCGCGCAGCCCGAGCGCTGGCTGAGCGGGATGCGCCGGCTGGTGCGCCAGGCCCGCGCCCCGAGCCCGCCGGGCTGAGCCTGAGCTGAGCGGACGCTGTGCGGTTCAGCCCGGGCCGGCGGCCGCCAGCTCCAGCCGCTCCTGCAGCGCGGGCCACGCCTCATGCAGTCGCTGGTTGGCGTCGAGCGTCGCGGCGGCGTCCTGGCGCCGCGCGGATGCCTCCAGCTCGGCGAGCGCTCCGAGCACCGGCCGGGCGTCGATCATGAGGGCGCTGTTGCGGGCCGCGTGCGCGGCCAGGGCCGCCGCCGGCAGCTCGTCGTGCGCCAGCGCGCGGTCGATGTCGGCGAACGCTCGGTGGAGCTCGGAGAGCAGCGTCCCGACGATCTCGGGTAGCTTTTTGCCGAGCAGCTCTTGCAGCTCGGTGAGGCGTACCAGGTCGAGCTCGGAGCTCACGTCGGGACCGCCGGTTCAAACGTCCTGTTCTCCGGGCTCACCGCGGTCACCACCGACAGCATATGTCGCGTCGCGGCCGCTCCAGCCCCCTTCGGCCCTGTCGTAGCTACAGGCGCCCCGGCCCCTCGGCTCCCTTGAGCAGACATCCGGCGACATCCGGCCGCAGAGCCCTTCACGGCCCTTCCGCGCAGAATAAGTCGTCTAGTGATGGAGGTGCAGATACTGGCGCAGGCGTTTGGCGAACGTGCCGAAGTCGTTGTGGTGCCCGAGGGCCAGCCCGGTCACGCCGATCAGGGTCACGATCAGGCCGGCGAGCAGGGCGAGGATCGCCAGCACCGTCGGCCAGCGTGACTCGAGCCACTCACGGCCGCGGGTCAGCAGCCTCTCGGCGTCGGGACCGGCGAACGTCAGCGTGGCCAGGATGCCGAGCAGCGGGGCGATGAAGCAGACGTTGAACACGACGATCAGGAACACGACGCGCATCACGCTGAGATCGGCGCCGACGACGGCCGCGATCGCCGCGAAATACGGGAACGCGGTGGGCAACTCGACCACGGTGATCGTCGCGCCGAGCAAAGCGCTGGACCGGCCGCGCATCCTCGCCTCGGGAGCCTCTCGCTCGGCCAGCCGGGCGCGGTAGCCCCACAGGAACGCAGCGGCGGCGAGCATTGCGCCCCCGGCGACGGTCTCCAGCAGGTAGCTGAGGTGGCGGCCGGGGCGCGGGATCAGGGTGAGCAGCAGCTCGCCGGGGCCGAGCGCGATCGCGAGCCCACCGAGGAGGTAGACGGCGAACACCGCCGCCGTGAATTGGGCGAGCTGACGGCGGGCCCCATCCCCGGCGGCGAGATACAGCGCCGGCGCGATCGTCGTCGGATTGAGCGAATCGGCGATCCCGATGGAGACGACCAGTCCGATCAGCCGAAGCATGTGCGCGCAACGGTCGGGCGGGGCATCGAGGAAGATTGTTCCTTGTGGCCGGTCATCGCGCCCGCTGCATCATGCCCGGCGCGGCCGTGCGACGTGTCCGAGCCGGGGTGGGGGGCGCTACACTCAGGGCGGCGCCGGGCGGCGTTCGTTTTCGCGCCCGCGGCGGCACTATCCCGACCACCACCTCTGCAAGAAGCGCGAAATGGCCCGTGGAGACGTCCGGATCGCTGCAACCCTCGCCTGCGAGGAATGCAAGCGCCGGAATTACCAGACGAACAAGAGCAAGCGGAACAATCCGGAGCGACTGCAGCTGCGCAAGTACTGCCGCTGGTGCAGGTGCCACACCGCGCATCGCGAAACGCGCTGAGCGATCCGGATCTGCCGTGGCTCGCAACCGCAAACGCCGTAGCGATCGGCGGTCCAACCGGCCGTCCGATGCGCGGGAATCGCCGCCCGGCGTGGCGACGGCGAGGGCAGCCCGCCGCGACGAGAACCCCGATCCGATCGAGCACGGAACGCCAGACGTGGAGTTGGCCGAGGCGCAGCTGGCGCTCGGCCGGTCCGACCTCGCCCGCCAGTCACCCGGGGCGGATGACTTCGACGATGCCGAGCTGACCGACGACGATTTCGGCGGTGAGGGCGGTGACGACGACTTCGGCGATGGCGCCGGCGGCGGTGGTTCGGGTTCCGGCGGCGGCGGTGGGGGTGCATCGCGGGGCGCCGGCGGCGTCGTGCCCAGCCCGGCGTCTGGCCGCCGTCCGTGGGCGGGACGGCGCCTGGTGGGGTTCGTCCAGGGAAGCTGGCGCGAGCTGCAACGGGTACAGTGGCCTGACCGTCGGCAGGTGATGCAGGCCACTGGGGTCGTGATCGGGTTCGTAATCGTCGCCGGCGTGTTCCTCGGCGTGGCGGATTTCGTCGCCACCAAGGTTGTCAACCTCATCCTCAAGTAACGCTTTCAGTCTGAGAGAAACATGTTCCGCTGGTACGTCGTCAACACCTATTCCGGCCACGAAAACAAGGTCAAGCACAACCTCGAGCACCGCGTGGTGTCGCTCAACCAGCAGCGCGCGGTCCGTCAGATCATTGTCCCCACCGAGTCCGTCTCGGAGATGAAGGACAACCAGAAGGTCACGGTCGAGAAGCGCACGATGCCGGGTTACGTGCTGGTGCAGATGGACCTGAACGAGGATTCGTGGTCACTGGTCAAGGGCACCCCGGGAGTCACCGGCTTCGTCGGCGCCTCCAACGAGCCGGTGCCGCTGACTCAGGCCGAGGTCGACCGGCTGCTGCACATGGAGCCCGCCGAGCGACCGCGGAGCCGCGCCCAGTTCTCGATCGGCGAGTCCGTCAAGGTGGTCTCGGGCCCGCTGTCTGACTTCTCCGGAGAGATCTCCGAGGTCAACGAGGACGCGCAGCGCCTCAAGGTCCTGGTGTCTATCTTCGGTCGTGAGACTCCGGTCGAGGTCGGCTTCGACCAGGTCAAGAAGATTTAGGGGGCCGCTGACGCGGCCCTGTGATTTGCGCAACTAAGGTTCAAACGTATGGCGAAGAAGGTTCTCACTCAGATCAAGCTCCAGGCGGTTGGCGGTCAGGCCAGCCCGGCGCCGCCGGTCGGCCCGGCGCTCGGCCAGCACGGCGTCAACATCATGGAGTTCGTCAAGTCGTTCAACGCCCAGACGCAGTCCGACGCGGGCACCGTGATCCCGGTCGTCATCACGGTGTACGAGGATCGCTCGTTCACCTTCGTGACCAAGAGCCCGCCGGCCGCGATCCTGATCAAGCAGGCCCTGTCGCTCGACAAGGGCTCGGCCGAGCCCCATCGCGACAAGGTGGCGAAGATCACGCAGGCTCAGCTGCGCACGATCGCCGAGAAGAAGATGTCCGACCTCAACGCCAACGACATCGACGCGGCGGCGAAGATCATCGCCGGGACCGCGCGCTCGATGGGCGTCGACGTGGTCTGATGACGACCCGCATTTCAGGAGACGACGACGATGTCCAAGCACGGTAAGGCCTACGCGGACGCCAAGCAGCGCTTCGATCGCAGCCGCGAATATCAGCCCGCCGAGGCGATCGCGCTGGTCAAGCAGCTCGGCAGCGCCAAGTTCAACGAGTCGGTCGAGGTCCACGTCCGCACCGGGCTCAACGTCCGGCATGCCGACGAGCAGCTGCGCGGCACCATCGCGCTGCCCAACGGCCTCGGCAAAGAGGTCAAGATCATCGTCTTCGCGCAGGGCGACAAGGTCCGCGAGGCCGAGGAGGCCGGCGCCGACGTCGTCGGTGGGGAGGACCTGGCCAAGCAGATCCAGGAGGGCTTCGACGACTTCGACGTGGCGATCGCCACCCCGGACATGATGCCGATCGTCGGCCGTCTCGGCCGGATCCTCGGACCGTCGGGCAAGATGCCGAACCCCAAGGTCGGCACCGTGACGATGGACGTCGCCAAGGCGGTCGGGGAGTCGAAGTCCGGCAAGGTGGAGTACCGGACCGACCGGACCGCGATCGTCCACCTGGTGATCGGCAAGACCGACTTCGACGAGCACATGCTGCTCGAGAACTACGCCGCCGTCATCGAGGAGCTGATCCGGGCCAAGCCCTCGGCGGCCAAGGGCCGTTATCTCCGCTCGGTGACGTTCGCCAGCACGATGGGTCCGGGCGTCAAGGTGGATCCATCGCGCACCCGCGACATCGTCGAGGAGCCCGCCGCCGCGTAGCGCGGGTGTGTCCTACACTGGCCGTTAACCCCCAGAGACGAAAGCCCGAGACTTCCGGCCGCCAGCGCGCCTAAGCCCGGAACAGGCGGACCGCTCGAAGTCAGCCGGCGCGTGACGCGCCGCGCGCATCTCCGACGCCCGCCGACCAGCGGGCGTTTTGTTTGCTTTGAGAGAGAGCGAAGGTATGAACAGAGACCAGAAGGCAGCAGTCGTCGAGGAGATCGCCGGCCACATCCAGTCAGCGGAGGCGATCTTCGCCGTCGACTACCGGGGGATCTCGGTGGCGCAGGTGGCCGATCTGCGCGAGAAGCTCCGCGACGCGGACGCGCGGTTCCGCGTTGTCAAGAACTCGCTGTCCGAGCGCGCCGCCGATCGAGCGGGGATGGAGACGCTCAAGCCGCTGCTCGTCGGGCCGACGGCGCTGGCCTTCGTCAAGGGCGACGCTGCGCTCGCGGCCAAGGCGCTCAACGACGTGGCGCGGCAGCTGAACCTGCTCGAGTTCAAGGGCGGCGTGATGAACGGTTCGGTCTTGACCGCCGATGAGGTTCGCTCGATCGCCCGCCTGCCCTCGCGTGACGTGCTCAACGCCCAGCTGGTCGGCACGATCGCGGCTCCGCTCACCGGACTGGTGCGTGGCCTGAACGCCCTCATCTCCGGCCTGGCAATCCAGCTTCAGGCGATCGCGGATATGGACCCGCCCGTCCTGGCCGCCGGTGAGGCGCCCCCTCCGGCCGCCGCGCCAGCCCCGGCCGCCGAGCCGGAGGCTGCTGCCGAGCCGGAGGCTGCTGCCGAGCCGGAGGCTGCTGCCGAGCCGGAGGCCGCCGCTGAGCCCGAGGCCGCGCCTGAACCGGAGGCCGCCCCTGAACCGGAGGCCGCCCCTGAACCGGAGGCCGCCGCTGAGCCCGAGGCCGGCCCTGAGCCCGAGGCCGCGCCTGCCGAGCCCGAAGCTGAGGCCGCCGCTGAGCCGGAGGCCGCCACTGAGCCCGACGCCCCCGCGGCTGAGGAACCCACTGAAACTGAAACGCAAGCCGCGTCGGACGCGGCATCGTCCGACGAATAAGGAGGAAGCATGGCCACCAGCACTGAAGAGTGGATCGACGAGCTCAAGACGATCTCGGTGCTCGAGCTCTCCGAGCGCATCAAGGCGCTCGAGGAGGCCTTCGGGGTCTCCGCCACCGCGGTCGCCGCAGCGGCCCCCGCCGCGGCTGCCGGTGACGGCGGCGGCGCCGAGGAGGAGGAGCAGACGAGCTTCGACGTCGTCCTGACCGCCGCCGGGGACAAGAAGATCCAGGTGATCAAGGTCGTCCGCGCCGCCACCGGTCTCGGTCTCAAGGAGGCGAAGGCGCTCGTGGACGAGGCCCCCAAGCCGGTCAAGGAGGGCATCGAGAAGGCCGAGGCCGAGAAGCTCAAGGCCGACCTGGAAGAGGCCGGCGGGTCCGTCGACCTGAAGTAGATTCCGGCCGCTCTCGCGGCGGCTGCCGGCTGCCCCGTGGCGGCCGAGCTTCGCAGGACTGAAAACGACGCGCTCCGGGCTCGGGTCCGGAGCGCGTTTCCGTTGTAAGGGCCCTTCGTAACTTCTTCGGCCGCTCTGACTTTCGTGTTCGGTGCCGGTGGTGTTCTGTGCTCATGACCATTTCAGCCCAAACCCCGGACCGGCTCCATCCGCAGTCGCATCAGCTCGACCATCCGACGCGTGGCATGGATGCCAACCAGCCGTTCGCGGTCGATGCCTTCTCGCTGGTGGATCACCGCACCCGCGAGCGGACCATCCCGGAGGCCGGCGCCCCCGCCGGCCGCTACCTGTCGGTCGAGAACGACGGCGAGAACCGTCTGCTCGCCCTCGACCGTCCGATCACCCACATCGGGCGCGGCCTCATCGCCGACGTCCGCCTCGAGGACTCCGAGGTGTCGCGCCGTCATGCGATCCTCGCGCTGCGCGGCGACGGTGCTCGCGTCCTCGACGATCGCAGCTACAACGGGACGTTCGTCAACGGTCGCCGCGTGACCGTCGCCTACCTCAGTGACGGCGACGTGCTTCGCTTCGGCCGCGCGGTGTTCCGCTACGTCGAGGTTGCGCCCCGCAAGGCCCAGCCACTGCGGCGCATCCCCCTGGCCCGCAAAGCCCGACGCCGCGAGACGACCGGCACCGCGGCCTGATAACGAGGAGACGGTCCAATGGACTCCGCATCGTGGAACACCCACAGTTGACGATCTGAAAGCGCCGGCGCCCCGCCGGCGCTTTTGGTTGGAGGGGCCCCGCAAACTCCGCGAGTTGCCGGACCGCCATAAACCCCCTACACTGCCCCGGTCAGCCAATAGCCGTAGCCGTCCAACCATGCGGTGCCGCACCACATATGCGGCCACCGAGGACGGGGTCCGTGAGAGCTGAGCGGTCCTCCACAGGGCACCGATGCCGTGTGCTATCTTTGCTGGTCGCGCTCACTTGAGCTTTGCAAGCTCGGGTTCGCGCCAGTTCGCCTCCCTCCCGACCGCCCGAGGAGTCGCCGTCTTGGCAACCGCTCACGCCCCCCGGACGCGCCGTAGCTTCGCGCGTCTGAACAAGGTCCTTGAAGTCCCCAACCTGATCGATATTCAGCGCAAGTCGTTCGCATGGCTGACCGATCCGCAGAACGGTGGTCTGCGCGAGACCATCGATGACATCTCGCCCATCGAGGACTACACCGGCAACCTGGCCGTGCAGTTCGGCGAGTTCTCGTTCGACGAGCCGGTCGCCAGCCTGGAGCAGTGCCGTGAGAAGGACCTCACGTATGCACGCCCGCTGACCGTCACCGTCGCCTTCATCAACCGCGAGACCGGGGAGATTCGTGAGCAGTCGGTCTTCATGGGCGATTTCCCGTGGATGACCGAGCGCGGCACGTTCATCATCAACGGCACCGAGCGCGTGGTGGTCACGCAGCTCGTGCGCTCGCCCGGCGCGTACGTGATGGAGCCCAAGGACCGCGAGAAGCAGGTCTTCATCGCCAACCTGATGCCGGCTCGTGGCTCGTGGCTGGAGCTGGAGATCGACAAGAAGGGCCGCGTCTACGTCCGCATCGATCGCAAGCGCAAGCTGCCGGTGACGGTTCTCCTGCGCGCGATGGGCTACGCGTCCGAGGAAGAGATCCTCAACCTGTTCGACAACTCGCTCTACATCCGCAACACGGTCGAGTCCGATCCCGAGGTCACCCGGACCGAGGAGGGCGCGCTGATCGAGCTGTTCAAGAAGCAGCGCCCGGGCGAGCCGCCGTCGATCGACGCGGCGCGGTCACTGCTCAACCAGCTGTTCTTCGACCCCAAGCGATACGACCTCACGCGCGTGGGCCGCTACAAGCTGAACTCTCGCCTCGGTCTGGACATCGATCTGGACAGCCGCACGCTCACCCATGACGACATCATCGCCCTGGTCAAGGAGCTCGTCTCGCTGCCGCGCCTGCTCGGCATGCCGGAGGAGCCCGGCGAGGTCGCCAAGCTCGACTACGCCGCCGAGGCCGCGTCGATGCCGCGCGAGCCGATCCAGGACCATCTGGACGAGTACGAGCACTTCGGCAACCGCCGTCTGCGCACCGTCGGCGAGCTGATCCAGGAGGCATTCCGGATCGGCCTGTACCGGATGGAGCGGGTCGTGCGTGAACGACTGACCACCGAGGACGCCGACACGATCACCCCGCAGACGATCGTCAACATCCGGCCGGTCGTGGCGGCGCAGAAGGAGTTCTTCGGCTCCAGCCAGCTGTCGCAGTTCATGGACCAGACCAACTCCCTCTCCGGGCTGCGGCACCGTCGCCGGCTCTCGGCGCTCGGCGCCGGCGGCCTGACCCGGGAGCGGGCGCCGATCGAGGTGCGCGACGTGCACCCGACCCACTACGGCCGCATGTGCCCGATCGAGACCCCCGAGGGTCCGAACATCGGCCTGATCGGCTCTCTCTCCTCCTACGCGGAGATCTCGGAGCACGGTTTCGTCACCACTCCGTACCGCATCGTCAAGGGCGGCAAGGTCACCGACGAGGTCGTCCGGGTCGACGCCACCCAGGAGGAGGAGCAGATCATCGCCCAGGCCAACACGCCGGTCGATGACAAGGGCAACCTCCTCGGTAACGAGATCCTGTGCCGGACGCAGGCCGGGCAGTACGTGACGGTCACCCCCAAGGAGGTCGACCTGATCGACGTCTCGCCGGAGCAGATCTGGTCCGTGACGGCGGCGATGATCCCGTTCCTCGAGCATGACGACGCCAACCGCGCCCTGATGGGCTCCAACATGCAGGCCCAGGCGGTCCCGCTGCTGGTGACCGACGCCCCGCTGGTCGGCACCGGCATGGAGCGCCGGGCGGCGATCGACACCGGTGACGTCTCGATCGCCCGGTCCGCCGGTACCGTGTCCTACGTCGACGCCGAGCAGATCGTCGTCGACGGCAGTGACGGCTCCCAGGAGGAGTACGAGCTGCAGAAGTTCATGCGCTCCAACCAGGGCACGCTGATCCACCAGAAGCCGATTGTGGACGTCGGCGCACCCGTTGACGAGGGCGCGGTCCTCGCTGACGGCTCGGCCACCGACATGGGCGAGATGGCGCTCGGCAAGAACCTGCTGGTCGCCTTCATGTCCTGGGAGGGCTACAACTTCGAGGACGCGATCATCCTGTCCAAGCGACTCGTGCAGGACGACGAGCTCACCTCGATCCACATCGAGGAATACGAGATCGACGCCCGCACGACGAAGCTCGGTGACGAGGAGATCACCCGTGACATCCCGAACCGGTCCGAGGAATCGCTGCGCAACCTCGACGATCGCGGCATCGTCCGCATCGGCGCCGAGGTCCAGTCCGGTGACCTGCTCGTCGGCAAGGTCACGCCCAAGGGCGAGACCGAGCTGACCGCCGAGGAGAAGCTGATCCGCGCGATCTTCAAGGAGAAGGCGCGTGAGGTCCGTGACACGTCGCTCAAGGTTCCCCACGGTGAGGGTGGCGTCGTCATCGACGTCAAGACCTTCAGCCGCGACGAGGGTGACGACCTGCCGCCCGGAGTCAATGACCTGGTCCGCGTGTTCGTCGCCAAGAAGCGCAAGATCTCCGAGGGCGACAAGCTCGCCGGCCGTCACGGCAACAAGGGCGTCATCTCCAAGATCGTCGATCAGCAGGACATGCCGTTCCTCGAGGACGGCACCCCGGTCGACGTGATCCTCAACCCGCTCGGCGTGCCGAGCCGGATGAACCTGGGTCAGATCCTGGAGACCCACCTCGGTTGGGTCGCCGCCAATGGCTGGTACGAGGACGGCTCGGAGGCTCGCAAGCACGCCACCAATGGCGGCTCGCGTCCGGACGGTCGCGCCGGCAAGGTCTACGTGGCCACGCCGGTGTTCGACGGGGCCACGGTGGCCGACGTCGACGAGGCGCTGGTCCGCTGGCAGGACGAGCACACCCAGGCCAACGGCCTCATCAACATGGATGTCGACAAGCGTCGGCGAGAGGGCGAGCAGGCATCCGGCAAGACCATGCTGTTCAACGGGCGCACCGGCGAGCCGTTCGAGGAGCAGGTCACCGTCGGGTACATGTACATCCTCAAGCTGCTGCACCTCGTCGACGACAAGATCCACGCCCGGTCGACCGGCCCCTACTCGCTGGTCACGCAGCAGCCGCTGGGCGGCAAGGCCCAGTTCGGCGGCCAGCGCTTCGGCGAGATGGAGGTGTGGGCACTCGAGGCCTACGGCGCGGCGTACACCCTGCAGGAGATGCTCACGATCAAGTCCGACGACACGGTCGGGCGCGTGAAGGCCTACGAGGCGATCGTCAAGGGCGAGAACATCGCCGAGCCGTCGATTCCCGAGTCCTTCAAGGTCCTGCTCAAGGAGATGCAGTCGCTGGCGCTCGACGTCAACGTCGTGTCCGAGGAGGGCGAGCGCGCCGAGATGCGCGAGGAGGACGACGACCTGCTCCGGGCGGCCGAGGAGCTGGGCATCGATCTCAGTGGTGTCCGCGCCACCGACGGAGCGGCGGCCGACGAGACCGAGGAGCACGAGGGCGAGACGGTCGAGGCCTCCGCGGAGGAGACCGAGACCGAGGACCCGGACCTGGAGTCCGGCGAGGACATCGAGGCTGAGGACTTCAGCTCCCCTGTCGATCCGATGCTCGAGGCGGATGTCCCCGCCGGCGACGCAGAGGGCGTACTGGAAGAAGACGAGGCGTAAGGCTGCAGCGCGGCGGCGGAATCACGCCGGCGCCGCGCTCATCTCACCGCCCGCCAGAGATCTCAATCTTTAAGGACTCACTTTGATCGACATCAACAACTTCGACGCAATCGAGATCGGCCTCGCCTCCTCCAAGCAGATTCGCTCGTGGAGCTCGGGCGAGGTCACCAAGCCGGAGACCATCAACTACCGGACGCTCAAGCCCGAGAAGGACGGACTCTTCTGCGAGCGCATCTTCGGTCCCACCAAGGACTGGGAGTGCTACTGCGGCAAGTACAAGCGCGTCCGCTACAAGGGGATCGTGTGCGAGCGCTGCGGCGTCGAGGTGACGCGCTCCAAGGTTCGCCGTGAGCGCATGGGTCACATCGACCTCGCCGCTCCCGTCTCGCACATCTGGTTCTTCAAGGGCGTCCCCAGCCGGATCGGCTACCTGCTCGACATGGCCCCCAAGGAGCTGGAGAAGGTCCTGTACTTCGCCGCGTCGATGGTCACGTGGGTCGATGACGAGGCCCGGGCCAGGGACACCGAGTCCCTCGAGGGCGAGGTCAACAAGGTCCTCGACGCCTATGCCGCCGAGAAGGAAGAGCGCGTCCTCGAGCTCAAGGAGTCGCTGGCGCGCCGCGAGGAGTTCCTCAACTCCGCCAAGACGGGTCGTGACTTCTCCGACGACGACCATCTGTGGGCCGAGACTCTCGACGTCAACGTCGCCAAGCTCTCCGACGAAGAGCGCGAGAAGATGCTCAAGGATCTGCGCAAGAGCTTTACCGCCGACATCGACGACACCGAGGCCTACATCGAGGACGCCGCCGAGCGCATGCGTCAGGTGTGGGACCTGTTCAAGACGATGAAGCCCAAGGACGTCATCAACGACGAGACGACGTTCCGCGAGCTCCGTGACCGGTTCGGCTCGCCGTATGGCTTCGGCGAGTACTTCCGCGGCGGCATGGGCGCCGAGGCCGTGCGTGACCTCCTTCAGCAGGTCAACCTCGAGACCGAGGCGGAGGACCTGCAGGAGCAGGTCAAGACCGCCAAGGGCCAGAAGCAGGCCCGCGCGGTCAAGCGGCTCAAGGTCGTCTCGGCGTTCCTCTCCTCCGGCAACAAGCCCGAGATGATGGTGCTCGAGGCCGTCCCGGTGATCCCGCCCGAGCTGCGCCCGATGGTGCAGCTCGACGGTGGCCGCTTCGCCACGTCGGACCTCAACGACCTCTACCGCCGCGTCATCAACCGCAACAACCGCCTCAAGCGGCTGCTCGACCTCGGCGCGCCGGAGATCATCGTCAACAACGAGAAGCGGATGCTGCAGGAGTCCGTCGACGCGCTGTTCGACAACGGTCGTCGCGGGCGTCCGGTCACCGGCCCGGGCAACCGGCCACTGAAGTCGCTGTCGGACATGCTCAAGGGCAAGCAGGGCCGCTTCCGCCAGAACCTGCTCGGCAAGCGCGTCGACTACTCGGGCCGATCGGTGATCGTGTCCGGCCCGTCGCTGCGCCTGCACCAGTGCGGTCTGCCGAAGCTGATGGCGCTCGAGCTGTTCAAGCCGTTCATCATGGCCCGCCTCGTCGAGCGCAAGTCCGCGCAGAACATCAAGGCGGCCAAGAAGATGGTCGACTCGATGATCCCCGAGGTGTGGGATGTGCTCGAGGAGGTCATCCACGAGCATCCGGTGCTGCTCAACCGCGCACCGACGCTGCACCGTCTCGGCATCCAGGCGTTCGAGCCGGTACTGGTGGAGGGCAAGGCCATTCAGGTCCACCCGCTCGTCTGCCACGCCTTCAACGCTGACTTCGACGGTGACCAGATGGCGGTCCACCTGCCCCTGTCGGCGGAGGCCCAGGCCGAGGCGCGGATCCTGATGCTGTCGGCCAACAACATCCTCTCCCCGGCGCACGGCGCGCCGTTGGCGACGCCGTCCCAGGACATGGTGCTGGGTGCCTACTACCTGACCTACGGCCCGGATGCCAAGGAACTGGCCGAGATGGACCCGTCCTCGTGCACCCCGCGGCCGCATGTGTTCCGCACCGCTCAGGAGGCGGAGTGGTCCTACGAGCACCGCGTGTGCAAGCTCCACGACCTGGCCGAGTACCGGCCGCTCGGTCGCGCCGAGGGCCACATCCTGACGACGGTCGGGCGCGTCATCTACAACGAGAAGATCGAGCGCGCGCTGCAGGAGGCGCTGGGCGACCTGTTCGATCCCAGCTCGTACGAGTTCATGAACCGCTCGATGCGCAAGAAGGACACCACCAAGCTGGTCGATGACCTCGTGCAGCTCTACGGGGCCCCGTCGATCTCGCAGGTGTTGGACGCGTTCAAGGACGTCGGCTTCCAGTACGCGACCCGTGCCGGCGTGACGTTCTCCAAGAATGACGTTCAGACCCCGCCGTCAAAGCCGGAGATCCTCGCCCGCTACGACAAGGAGCTGGTGACGATCGAGGCTCAGTACGAGGACGGCGAGATCACCCAGGAGGAGCGCCACGAGGCCGTCACCGGCTTGTGGGACCGCGCCACCAATGAGGTCGGCGAGGCGCTGTACGCCCACCTGGATAACCTCAATCCGATCGCCATGATGGCCAACTCCGGAGCCCGCGGGTCGTTCTCGCAGATCCGTCAGCTGGCCGGCATGCGCGGGCTGATGGCCAACCCGAAGGGCGAGATCATCGAGCGTCCGATCAAGGCCAACTTCATGGAGGGCCTGACCGTGCTCGAGTACTTCATCTCGACCCACGGTGCCCGCAAGGGTCTGGCCGACACGGCGCTTCGTACCGCCGACTCGGGCTATCTGACCCGGCGCCTCGTGGACGTCTCTCAGGACGTGATCATCCGCCAGGATGACTGCGGCACCGACCAGTTCATCGAGATGCCGGTGTCCGAGCTCGAGGTCGATCCCGAGACCCGGGGACTGCGACCGACGGGGGCTCCCAACACCGCCCTCATCGGCCGGATCGCCGCCCAGGACATCACCACCAAGCGCGGCCGCGTGATGGTGGAGAAGGGCAAGGAGATCGACCGGGCCGAGCTGGCCGACATCGCCGAGGCCTGGCAGGAGGACACCGACAAGGGCACGCTCATCACGGCGCCGGTCCGCTCGGTCCTCAAGTGCGAGGCCCCGACCGGTGTGTGCCAGGCGTGTTACGGCCGCGCGATGGCGACCGGCAAGCTGGCCCAGATCGGGGATGCGGTCGGCATCATCGCCGCTCAGTCGATCGGCGAGCCCGGCACCCAGCTGACGATGCGGACGTTCCACACCGGCGGCGTCGCCGGCGCGGACATCACGCATGGTCTGCCGCGTGTCGTCGAGCTGTTCGAGGCCCGCAAGCCCAAGGGCCTGGCCAAGATCTCCGAGATCGGCGGCAAGGTGTCGATCGAGGACACCGACAAGGCGATCACGGTGGTGATCACCGACGACGGTGGGGAGGAGCACCGCCACACGTTCCCGCGGCGGACGCTGCTCTACGTCGAGTCGGGCCGGACGATCGAGCCGGGTACCCAGCTCAACGAGGGTTCTCTGTACCCGCACGAGCTGCTGGCGATCCGGGGACGGACCGAGACCGAGCTGTACTTCGTGCGCGAGGTCCAGGAGGTCTACAAGTCCCAGGGCGTCGACATCAACGACAAGCACATCGAGTTGATCGTTCGGCAGATGCTCAAGAAGGTGCGGGTCGACCAGAAGGGCGACACCGACCTGCTGCCCGGCCAGTTCGTCGACCGGTTCGAGTACGCCCGGATCAACCAGGCCGTGATCGATGCCGGTGGCGAGGCCGCCCAGGCGGAGGAGATCATCCTCGGGATCACGAAGGCCTCGCTGAACACGGACTCGTTCCTGTCGGCCGCCTCCTTCCAGGAGACGACCAAGGTCCTCACCGACGCGGCCCTGGAGGGCAAGATCGATCGCCTCAACGGCCTGAAGGAGAACGTGATCATCGGGAAGCTCATCCCGGCGGCCACGGGCCTGAAGCGCTACCGGCGGATTGAGATCGAGCCGTCTGAGCCGCTCCCCCGCGGCATCGATGAGGTCGGACTGCTCGACCACGATGATCTGGCGGCCGAGCTCGGGCTGACCGACGGCGAGAGCCTCACCGGCTTCGGCGGCGGCATCGAGCCCGACCTGTCCGATCTCGAGAACATCGGCAATGGCGGCTCGGCGCTCGGGTTCGCCGAGGAGCTCGCCGACCTCGACATCCCCTCGTCCGACAACGGGGACTCCTCGGAGGACTAAACGCATTCGGTGAACGGGCGCGCGCGTCTCACCCGCCACGAGCATGAGCTCGGCGAGTGGGAGCGCGCGCGTCGCGTACCGGATGCGCGGCTGACCGGGGTCCTGACCCGCGAGCTGCTGGGCGTCCAGCACGCCCGCGCGCAGTTCGGCGCCTGGCTGGAGCCGCCGCGGCCCGAGCTGACGCTGATGATCGACCTCGACGGGTCGCTGAGCGCGGACGGCCGGGTGCTTCCCGACGCCTGGTTCGGCGGCCTCGACGATCGCCCGACGATCGTCGGCTTCGGCGACACGTACGGGTCGATCGACCTCAAGCTGACCCCGCTCGGCGCCTACCGCCTGGCCGGCGTCCCACTCAGCGAGCTGACCGGGGCGTGCGTCTCGTTGCCCGACGTGTTCGGCGCCGCCGGTGGCGAGCTCGGTCGGCGACCGCTCCCATTAATCCAAGACCGCTCCCGGAGCCCGCCCTACCGTGCGATGGGCAACCGCAGCCCACAACGAGGAGCAGACATGGCCGCCGAGCTTCGTCCCAACATCTTCCCCGCCGTCCGGTACCGCGACGCCGACGCGGCCGTCACCTTCCTCAAGCGGGCGTTCGGCGCCACCGAGAAGGCGGTGTACCGCGGCGATGACGGCATCATCCATCACGCCGAGCTGTTCCTCGGCGCCGGGCTCGTCATGGTCGGTCAGTACGCGCCGGAGGGGTGGCTGGGTGGCGATCCGCCGCGCCCGCTCGCCTCGACTGTCAGCATCTACATCGTGATCGACGATCCGGATCGCCACCGTGCCGTCGCCGGTGGGGCCGACGCCACCATTGTCCGCGAGCTCGAGGACATGGACTACGGCTCGCGCGAGTACTCCGCCCGCGACCCCGAGGGCAACCTGTGGTCGTTCGGCACCTATGACCCCTACGCGGCGGGGTGACCGTGTGAGCCGCCGGACCCGGACGATGCGCTACGGCGGGTCGATCTTCCTCGTCCTGGTCGGGGTCGTCTGCGGCATCGCGATCTCGGGCAGCGCCGGCGGGACGCTGGCAACCGTGTTCGTCGGGCTCGGGCTCGTGGGGGTCGTCAGCCTGATCTTCTACGAGGTCGGGCTCACCGAGGACCGGGACCGCGACCGCGAGCGGGGGCGGCCTCCGGTCCCGCCCACACCCAGCCCAGCTGCCTCCGCCAAGCCGCACGACGAACCGCGGCGCTCTCTGCCGGACCGGATGCGCGGCCAGCGCCGGCGTCTTCGCTGATCACACGGGCGGGGCCGCGGCCACGTTTGGATGTATCTGCGGGGCCCGTTCGCGCTCTACCTTGGTGCGGCGTGGGAATATCAGAAATGATCAGGTCGTGACGAGTTCTGCCGCATATGGCGCAGAACTAGTATCTCAGGGTAGGAATTGGTAGGGTTAGCGCAGGTTGGTTGGTTACCGAGGGGAAATCGGGCCAGCTGAGGGCACAATCAAATAACTGATCCAGTAGCACCCGGGGGATTTCGAATGACCCTGATTGCGATTGGACGCGAAACGGGCGCACGGGTGCGCCGTGGGGGCGTTCATCGATCCAATCTCGTACTTGGGCTCACCGTAGCGGTGGCCGCGGTGGCCGCCGTCGGCTTCGTCGGATTCGGAGCCGAGAGCTTGTGGCATCTGCACACCAACGATGCGTCGCTGCGCTCGGCGATCGAGACCGGCATCACGCTGTCGGCGCTGGTCAGCGCCGTTCTGCTGCTCGCCCATTTCCGGCACACGCGAGCCCTGCGCGACCTGCTGTTGCTGGTCACCCTGGCGACTGCGTCGCTGACCGACTTCGTATTCAACGCGCTGCCGGCCTACCACTATGCGACGGGTCTGTACGGCGCCGGGGCACGCACCGCACTGACAGTGCTGATCGCCGGTGCCTTCGCGGCGATCGCGTTCGTGCCCGCTACACGAACCGTCGTGAGCGCACGCCGCCTGGTGAGGATCGCCGTGCCGTGCGGCCTCGCGTGGATCGCGCTCGGCGAGCTGATCGATCTCGTCGCCGGGCCGGTGCACCAGCCGGGGCGCGTCGGCGCCTATCGGCCGGTCTCCGTCGCCATGGCCCTGATCGCCTTCGCGCTGCTGGTGATCTCCTCGCAGGGGTTTGCGGAGCGACGCGCTCGCGGCGACCGCGAGGCCGGCCTGCTGGCGATCGCGGCCGTCCTGTTGGCCGGCGCCCAGCTGTCGAAGCTGGCGCTCCCCGTCGTCGCCCCCGACTGGGTGGTCCCCGCCGATGTGCTCCGGGTCAGCGTGTACGCGCTGTTGCTCGTCGTCAGCGTGCGGCTGTACCGCAAGTCCCAGGCCGAGATCGCCCGGAACGCGCTCGCTGGGGAGCGGCGTCGCATCGCGCGTGACCTCCATGACGGGCTCGCGCAGGATCTCGCCTTCATCGCCGCCCACTCCGAGCGTCTCGCGAAGGACTATGGCGCCGACCATCCGCTGGCGATCGCCGCCCAGCGCGCGCTGGCGACCTCGCGCGGACAGATCGTGGACCTCGAGGCCTCACACGCCCCGACCACCGAAGCCGCGATCCGCGAGGTGGCCGCCGAGTTCGGTTCCCGGTTTGGCGTGGAGGTCTCGGTCACCGTCGACCAGCCGGACAGCCTAGCTGTCGCGGAACCGGCTGATCACGATCGGAGCGAGCTCGTTCGCATCACGCGCGAGGCGATCGCCAACTCCGTGCGCCACGGCGGCGCCCACCGAGTCGACGTGAAACTCGGCTCTCATCGGGCCGATGTGCTGCTGCGGATCTCCGACGACGGCTGCGGCTTCGCGGGCTCCACCAGCCAGACGGCCGGCACCGGTCTCGGCCTGCGGACAATGCGCCAGCGCGCGCTTGCCCTCGGCGCCGAGCTGCGCCCCGGCCACGGTGAGAGCGGCGGTGCGGAGATCGACGTGATCGCACTCGGCGGCGGGGCCTACCCGGAGTTGTAGCGGGACTGAACGGCCGGCAGTCCTTCTGGCTTATTGTGAACGTCGTGTGGATGGGCGAGGATATGCTCGCCCCATGTCTGATGACCGCGTTCACGAATCAGCAGCTCACATCGACACCCTCGAGCGGCTTTCGGCGCGCATTGACGCGGCCGATTCCCCCTCCCGCCTCGAGGTCGAGCAGGCACTCGAGGCCGGCTTTGGTTGCCTGATGGGGTACGAGGTGCAGCTGCAGCGCGAACGAGGGCGGTCGTCGGAGTCCGACGCGACCGAGGCCTCCGACGCCGAACTGCTGCGTCAGACCGAGATGCTGCGAGCGGCGCTCACCCGGCTGCGGACGCTCTCGAGCCCGCCCGGCCCATCTCGGGTCGGCTACGGATTCGTACTGCCCAAGCCGGCCCGGGATAAGTTCCGGGCCGGGTGAGGCACTAGGCCGGGGACGCCGCGAGCCCGGGCCGGCCCTGCGGCGCGCCCAGCTTCCGAGTGACGCCGCGGAGGTCGACGAGAAGGGCGGATCGCTCCAACACCGACGCGTAGTCGATTCCGGGGTGCGCGGTCACGAGCACCACCGCGTCGGCCCGGGAGAGCTCATCCTCGATCGCGACGCTCTCCAGCCCGAGCTGGGGCAGCGCCGGCACGTAGGGATCGTTGTAGGAGACGATCGCCCCCTGTTTGAGCAGCACCTCCATGATGCGCAGCGCGGGCGACTCACGGATGTCGCCGACCCCGCCCTTGTAGCTGGCGCCGAGGATCAGGATCCGCGAATGGCGCACGGACTTAGCGGCGTCGTTGAGCGCATGCTCGACCCGTTCGACGCAGTAATGCGGCATCTGCTGGTTGATCTTGCCGGCGAGCTCGATGAATTCGGTGGACATGTGGAATTCCCGCGCGCGCCAGGTGAGGTAGAAGGGGTCGACGGGGAGGCAGTGGCCGCCCATCCCGGGGCCCGGCTCAAAGCGCATGAAGCCGTAGGGCTTGGTGGCGGCGGCGTCGACGACCTCCCAGATGTCGATTCCCATCCGGTCCGACAGAATCGACAGCTCGTTGACCAGGGCGATGTTGACCGAGCGGAAGATGTTCTCCAGCAGCTTGGTCATCTCGGCCACTTCCGGACTCGAGACCCGCACGATCTGGTCGCAGATGCGCGAGTACAGCTCGGCGGCGCGTTCGGTGCACTCGTCCGTGATACCGCCGACCACCTTTGGCGTGTTGCGCATGGTGTAGTCGGTGCGGCCGGGATCCACCCGCTCGGGCGAGAACGCCACGTTCAGTCCGTCGCCGGCTCGCAGCCCGCGCCGCTCGAGCAACGGCAGCAGCCGCTCTCGGGTGGTGCCCGGGTAGGTGGTGGACTCCAGGACGACCAGCTGGCCGCGCTGGAGGACGTGTCCGAGGGCCCGGCCGGACGAGATCAGCGGCTCGAGGTCGGGCTCGCGATTGGCGGTCAGCGGCGTCGGGACGCAGATGATGACGGCGTCGGCCCGCGCCAGCGGCGCGAAATGCGTCCAGGCCTCGATGTTCGGCAGCACGGTCTGCAGACGCTCGGAGGTGATGTCCTCGATGTAGGACTCGCCGGCCTCAATGGCAGCGATCTTCTTCTCGTCGACGTCCACGGCGACCACATGTTCGCCGGCCTCGGCGAAGGCCACCGCCAACGGCAACCCGACGTATCCAAGCCCAATCACTCCGATTGTCATTCGAGGACTCCCCTTACGTTGCCCGCTGCTGCATTCACACTGAAACAACGGCTGGTCAGAGCAGGTACTCGCACGGCCGAGCCGATGGAGACGGCATGGTCAGCAGAGCGCGACTTCGGTGCCGTCGCCGACTCGGAGGCGCATCGCCCGAGGCAGCGAAAAATCCCGGAACACGCGGGCGTCTCGTCCGACGACACTGGCGACGATCCGGCCGCTGACATGCAGGATGCTGGCCCCCGACGCGATGATCGAACGCTCGATCTCTGCCCCTTCGATGTGGGCACCCGCGCCGATCGATGTGTACGGCCCGATGTATGCGTCGGCAATGCGTGCTCCCGGGCCGATGATGGCCGGGCCGACGATCACACTCGAGCGCACGGATGCCTGTTCGTCGATGAGCACCCGGCCCTCGATCTGGTTGCCGTTGCCGGCCCGGCGGCGCGAATCCACCTGAAGGTTGTCGAGGGCGACGCGGTTGAGTTCGAGGAGATCGAGGGCATCGCCCTCGTAGTGGCGCCACGTGTCGACGAGAAGCACCTCGAACTGGCCTCCGGCGTCGTCGATGCGGCCGGCAACCGTCGTCAGGTCGATGTCCCGGCTTGGCGGCCGGGAGGCGGTCGCCAGGCAGCTCAACGCCCGTGGCCCGAACAGCCACACTCCGGTGGTGCCGAACCGGTTCGATTCCGGACCGAGCTCGGCGACGTGGAGCATCTCCAGCGTTGCAGGGCTCAGGTGCCGACCGTCGCTCGCTCCCTGATGGACCAACGCGATCGCGTGGGGTACGTCCGCGCGCAGGCGAGTCATGTACGGCACAAGGGGCTCGCCGAGCAGCCCGCTGGCGGTATGCACGATGCAGGGCGCGTCCTGCACGAGCGGTGATGCCAGACGCAGCCCCGCGGTCACGTCGACCGCCTCGCTCTGGGTCGCGTACGTGAACGAGGCGTCAGAGACATCGCACGTCGAAAGCTGCGCCTCCACTTCGGCGGCGCAGGTCTCGGAGGACACGACGACGATCCGTTTCGCGCCCGCTGACCTGACGATGTCCAGAACATGATGGGCGATCGGGCGATTCGCCACCTCGTTGAACGCGTCGATCCGGCGGGCATGCGCAGACGCCTCGTTCATCCGAGCATCCTCGACGACAACGACTCCGCAGATCTCCATGGTCAAGGAACGGACCTGTCCGCCCGCTACTCGCGCGGAGCTCAGGCCGCTGCTCGGGCGCGGACGTTTACGGCCAGCCGCTCGATCACGTAGTCCTGCTCGTCGAACGTGAGGTCGGCGAACAGCGGCAGCATCAGGACGTCGCGCGCCGCCGCGTCGGTGTGTGGAAGATCCGCTCCTGCGTGCTCGTAGGGCTTCTCGTGATGGATCGCCATGACTCCGCGCCTGGTCGGAACGCCCTCTGCCAGCAACCGGCGCATCAACTCCGTCCGGTCCAGGGCCGACTGAGCGCCAACGCGAACACAGTACGACTGCCAGGTCCGTGAGGCGTAGGGCGGATCGTATGGGGCTTCGAGCCCCGGAATCGCCGCGATCGCCGCGTTGTAGCGCTCGGCGAGCCGCCGACGCCGGGCGAGCATGAGGGGCAGAGCCTCGAGTTGGCACAGCCCCATCGCCGCCTGCATATCGGTCATGCGGACGTTGAAGCCCGGCTCCGGGTACGCCTCGAAAACGACGTCGGTCGCGCTGTGGCGCGCGAGGTCCGATACGTCCATGGCGTGGGCCCGCAGACGTCGCATTCGCTCGGCCAGCTCCGGATCGTGGACCGCGATCATGCCGCCCTCGCCTGTCGTGATCACCTTGCGGGGGTGCAGCGAGAAGCACGAGAGCGGTCCGAGCGAGCCGATCGGGCGCTCCTTGTAGGTGGCGCCGATCGCACACGCGGCATCCTCGAGGATCGTGACGCCGTAGCGGTTCCCCAGCTCCATGAACGCATCCATATCGGCGGGCAGCCCGACCTGATGGACGGGCATGATCGCTCGGGTGCGCGGCGTGATCGCCCGCTCGGCGGCGTCGGGATCGAGGTTGTATGTCAGCGGGTCGATGTCAGCGAACACCGGAGTGGCGCCGCATTGCCAGACCGAGTTGGCAGTCGCGATGAACGAGAGTGACGGAACGATGACCTCGTCTCCCGGGCCCACGCCGGACGCGTAGAGCGCCAGATGAAGCGCCGTGGTGCAGCTCGACGTTGCCACCGCGTCCGGTGCACCGACCTGTTGGGCGAATGCCCGCTCGAACTCGCGGACCTTCGGGCCCTGCGAGACCCAACCGGAGGCGATGACCTCGGCGACGGCGGCTCCCTCCTTGCCCGTGAGATGCGGGCGTGCGAACGGGACCTCCATCACATCGCCGCCGCGAAACTGGCTCGGGCCTTGCTGTCGCGCTCGTCGCGCCACCACTCGACGAGCCGGCGGAGGCCCTCCTCCACGTCGATCTCGGCGACGAAGCCGATGCCATCGCGAGCGTGGGTGGTGTCCGCCAACCGCCGCGAGACCTTGTTCACAGTTCGCTCGGGGCCGAGCTGAACCGACAGATCGGATCCCATCACCTGGAGCAGCTTGCCCGCTAACGTCGCCAGGCTCGTCTCGTCGCCGCTGGCGACGTTGAAGACATCGTCGGTGGCGTCGGACGTCGCGGCGAGGAGGTTTGCCCGCGCGATGTCCTCGACGTAGACGAAGTCCATCGTCTGCGAGCCGTCGCCGAAGATCAGAGGGGGAGTCCCCTCGCTGATCCGTTCCATCCATCGCACCAGCACCTCGGTGTAGAGGCCGTGGATGTCCATGCGCGCGCCGTACACGTTGAAGTAGCGCAGAGCGACGTAGTCCAGTCCCGTCATCGCGTGATAGCTGCGGAGCAGGCCCTCGTTGAAGGTCTTGGCCGCGCCGTAGAGCGTGTCGTTGGCGTACGGATGGTGGAGTTCGGTGGTCGGGAACTCGTCGGCCAGCCCATAGACGGAGGCCGATGACGCGGCAACGAGCTTCCGCACGCCCGCGTGGGCGGCGGCATCGACGACGTTGAACGTTCCGTCGACGAGCACCTCGAGCGCCAGACGCGGCTCCTCCGCGCACTGGGTGATCCGCAGCGCCGCCTGATGGAAGACGGTGTCCACTCCGCGCATGAGCTTCGCGACCAGCTCGCGGTCACAGATGTCGCCCTCCACCACGCGAACGGAACCGCTGGCCACCGCGCCGAGCAGGTTCTCACGGCGACCGCGGACGAAGTTATCCACCACGATGATCTCTTCGGCGCCCTCGAGCACCAGCTGATCGACGATATGGGAACCGATGGTGCCCGCGCCACCGGTCACGAGTATGCGCTCACCGCGCAGTGAACTGGATGTCATGCGAAGTCAACGGTGGCCGGCGAGCCGATCTTTCGCGTCGGCTGGATGGTCTGGCTCCGGAAGTCCCACCTGAGACGGGCCGTTTGATTGTTCGTGATCACCGCCGAGGCCGAGCCGACCGATCAGCTGGAGGTGCGTACGGACGGTCGGTCCGTGGAGGAGCTCACCGAGCTCACCGCCAGAGGGCTCCCCTGGATGACCATGTCGCGGATCGGGAGCGAGGTCGTGCTCCTGGTGTCGACCGTCGTGCTCGCGCGGATGATTTCGCCGGCCGACTTCGGCGCGTTTGCGGTGGCTCTGATCGTCGCTGGATTGGCCATCTCGATCCCGACGGCCGGAGTCGGCATGTCGCTCGTCCAGCGCGACGTGGTCGATCGCGAGCATCTCGAGGCCGGCGTCGCGCTCGCGTTGTTGATCGCACTGGCGGTCGGCTGTGTGACGATGGCCCTGTCCTACGTCGTGGTGGCGCCGCTCATCGGCTCCACCGCGGCGCAGCTCATCCGGCTCTGCTGCCCCATGTTCCTGCTCTATGCCGTCGGTACCGTGTCGGCGGCCATGCTGCAACGGCGTCTGGACTTCCGTCGGCTGGCCATGATGGAGGTCAGCGGCAACGTCGCGCGCGTGATCGTGTCCGTCGGGCTCGCGTCGGCCGCGGGCCTCGGCGGCACCGCACTCGTATACGGGCTGCTGGCCGGCACCGCCGTGACCAGCGCGATCGCGATCTCGGGGGCCCCGCTGCCGCGCCCTCGGTTGCGCCGCCGCGCGGTCCGTGACATCTCGAAGTTCGGGCTCCCGGCGGCGTTTGCTGCGGTCGCGTGGACCGGGTTCATCAATGGCGACTACGCGGTCATCGCGGCTCGCCTCGGGACCGCCGCCGCCGGCCAGTACTGGCGCGCGTACACGCTCGCCGTCAGCTACCAGTCGAAGGTCAGCATCCTCATGCAGAGCATGGCGTTCCCCCTGCTCTCACGCTCGGCCACACCAGAAGATCTCCTCCAGCTGCGGGCACGGATCATCCGCATCCTCACCGTCGTGCTGTTCCCGATCCTCGGCGGGTTGGCGATCACCGCTCCGATCGTCGTCCCGGCGGCGTACGGTCACGCCTGGACCTCCGCGGTCGTGCCCACCCAGGTGCTCTGCATCGGTGGGGCAGCCACTCTCGTGATCGATGCGATCGGGTCGGTCCTGATGGCCACCGGGCGTGCCAAGGGACTCCTCGGCTATGGCCTGGGCCACTTCGTGGTCTACGTGGGCAGTGTCGTGGTCGTCTCGCAGTTCGGCCTCGTTGCCGTCGCCATTGACGGGGCCATCGTGCACAGCGCATTCGCCGTGGTCGCGTACGCGATGATCGCCAGGCGCACGAGCCAGAGCCCGCTCGGCGCCCTGTGGCAGGACATCTGTCCCGCGACGGTGTCCTGCCTGGGGATGGGATTGGTGGCGGTGCCGGTCGATCTGCTCGTGTCGTCCGCTCACCTCGGCTCCGCGTCGCGGTTCGTGGCGATCTTTGCGGCGTGCTCGCTCGGATATCTGGTGACGCTGCGGCTCGCGTTCGGCGAGGCATGGAGGGACGTCCTGATCGTCGGGCGCCACCTCGTGCCGGGAGCCGTGCAGGACGGCGCACAGTCTCTCCGGCGCCGGGCCCGCGCGCGGCGGCCGCTCGCCGGCCGGTCGGCCTGAGGGAAGTGGCGTTGCGCAATCTCTGGCCGCCGGCGGCCGTTGTATGAGCGCCATGTCAATGGTCGGTCATAGCTTTCGGCGCGCCGCGTCACCCACCCGGCTCGGGCGGCTCACGCAGCGCACCCGCATCTGGAAATACCGCGCGCTGTCCACGTGTGAGAATGTGTCCGGCTCCCCGCGGGTGCGCCAGCCCGTGCTCCTCATGGGGCAGGGATTGATCGTGATCGGACGTGACGTCGAGTTCGGCTGGCCGACGTCGCCCGGTTTCTACTCCGGGTACGGGCACGTCGAGGCGTATCTCCCTGGTGCGCGGGTGGAATTCGGCGACGGCGCTCAGATCAACAACAACGCGTACATCAAGAGTGAGGGCCCGGGAATCCGCATCGGTCCCGACTCCCTGCTGGGGTCCTTCGTGGAGATCTTCGATAGCGATTTCCACGATCTGCATCCGGGACGACGGCGCGGCGGCCAGCCGAAGATGGCAGCGGTCGAGCTCGAGCGGAACGTGTTCATCGGCGACGGGGCGCGCATCCTCAAGGGCGTCACGATCGGAGCCCACTCGGTGATCGGCGCCGGGAGCGTCGTGACCGCGTCCATTCCCTCGGGTGTGATCGCGGCCGGCAATCCCGCCCGCGTGATCCGCGAGCTCGCCGGCGAGGAGCTCGATTATGAGACTTCCTATGGGTGACAGTAACCGCAGCTATGTGATCTACGGCAGTTCGGTCTGGGACGGTTCGTGGCAGGCGGAGCACAACATCGCCTATGCGCTCGCCGCGCGCCACCCGGTGCTCTACATCGATCCGGCCGTGAGCCCGCTGACGCCGTTTCGCTACGGATTCAAGCCGGAGACGTTGCGACGGTGCCGCGACGTGATCGATCGTGGGATCCGCGACCGGGGCCGGCTCAAGGTATTTGCGCCGTTGGTCATCCCGCCGATTCACCACCCGCGGGCGCGGGCGTGGTCGGTTCCGTTGTTGCGCAAGCAAGTCGGATCGGCCGTCCGGCGGCTCGGTTTCGAAGCGCCGGTCGTCATCGCATGGCGCCTGCTTCCGCTGCTGGCGGGCGTCGCCGGAGAATCGCTGCGGGTGGCCGTCGTGATGGACCACCCGTCGGCGGGGGCGGCGCTCATGGGCCGTGATCCCGCAGCCCTGGAGGCGGAGACGCGCGCGCTGTGTGAGAGCGCCGATGAGATCTGCACCACGTCCTACCCCACGCAGGAACTGCTCGCCGGCCGCGGTTGGGACACGGAGCTCGTGCCTTTCGGCTTTGGCCGCGACTTGGCACCGACGTTCGATGCCGCGCCGTTGCCTCCCGAGTACGTGGCTCTGCCCAGGCCTCTGCTCGGCTATACCGGGGGGATCGACGACAGGCTCGACTACGACCTGATCGTCTCCCTCGCCGATCGGTTCCCGAGCGGATCGCTCGTGTTCGTCGGCCCGGTCAGCCCGCGGCTCTCGCCCGAGGCGCACAGGGCACTCGCGTCGCGCCCGAACATCCACGTCCTCGGCCTGCGGCCACGCGACCAGCTGCCGGCCTTCATCCGGCACCTCGATCTGGCCCTCATGCCCTACGCGGACAGCCTCTGGACGCGGCATCAGTCGCCGGTGAAATTCTGGGAGTACCTCTATGCCGGGCCGCCGATCCTGGCCACCGGCTGCGCGGAGATGCGCCGGTACGAGGCACCCCTGCTGAGCTACGCCGAGAACGCCGGTGAGGCCCTCGCCATGGCCGAGACGGCGCTCGTCGATCCGTCGGCCGGCCGTGAGACGCGTCGTGCGTTCGCGCTGGCCAACACATGGGATGACCGCGCCGCCCAGATCGATGAGCTCGTGGAGCGCCGCCTGCGGGAGCGGACGCCCCAGCGGATCCCGTCGGCAGCATGACCACCGCCACCGGTGTCCCCGTATCCGGAGCCTCGGTTCCGACGATCAGCGTGATCGTCCCCTGCTTCAACTACGGGCATTTCTTGGCGGATTGTCTCACCAGCGTCCTGGCGCAGGACGGGGTGGCCGTCAAGGTCCTCGTCATCGACGATCGCTCGACTGACGACAGCGCGGAGATCGCGCAACGGCTATGCGCCCCGGATGATCGACTGGAGTTTCGCGCCCACCGCGACAACGCCGGTCTGATCGCGACCGCCAACGAGGGGTTGGACTGGGCCGACGGAGACTACGTCGTGCTCCTGTCCGCGGACGACATGCTCGTGCCCGGCGCACTCGGACGGGCCGCTTCGGTCATGGACGCTCATCCGAACGTCGGGCTCGTCTACGGGCGGCCTCTGCTCGCGCTCGAGGGGCGGCCTCTGCCAAGGCCGGCCGGGCGGTGGCGCGCAACGACGATCTGGCGCGGCGAGGACTGGATCCGGATGCGCTGCCGGACGGCGCACAACGCGATGTCCTCTCCGGAGGTGGTCGTCCGTAACCGGGTTCAGCGGGCGGTTGGTGGCTATGACCCCGACTGCCTGCACACCAGCGATCTCAACATGTGGCTCCGGATCGCGGCTATCGCCGACGTCGCCTACGTCCGCGGGGTGCCGCAGGCGATCTACCGGGTGCTGAGCGGCAGCATGACGCGCACCCAGGCAAGCCCGATGGTCGACCTGATCGACCGTCGCCACGCCTTCGACTCGTTCCTGGCCGCCCACGGTGCGGGGCTCGAGCACCGCGACGCACTGGACCGACGCGCGCGACGCGCGCTGGCTCGCCAGGCGCTGTGGCAAGCGAGTCGTACCATCGATCGCGGGGTGGCCGAGCACCTGTCGCGCGTCGACGAGTTCATCGCGTTCGCCACCGAGGCCTACCCAGATGTCCGACGGCTTCCGGAATGGCATGGCCTGGCCCTTCGGCGGCGGATCGGGCCGCGCCGGTCGCGCGCCTTTCTGCCTTTCGCGGCCACGGGCGCGGCCCACCGGCTGAGCTACCACGCCGGCCGGCTGCGCTGGCGGCTACGCGGAGTCTGAACAAACTGTCGCGTCGCGTAAATACTGAACGCTCGACCACGTTGCTGAGTCAGAGCAGTTCTCCGGGCAGCCGGCCGCGGCCACGTCTCGCCGCGCGGTTCCTGGTCAGGACACACCAACCCAGACAGGGACGACTCGCCCATGACCGCAGAACACCTTCCGGTCGTCGACCGGCTCCTCCAAGACCGACCAGCGTTCCACCTGGGCGGAGAGCGCAACTGGAACTCGCTGCCGCAGACACTTCACGCCATCTGCAGAGCCGTGGAGCCCGGAAACGCGACACTCGAGACCGGCGTGGGCGCCTCGACGGTGATCTTCGCGGCGTGCGGTGCGCACCACACGGCGATCAGCCCCGATGGCGAGGAGCACCGGCGGGTCGTCGAGTACTGCCATCACATTGGCGTCGACACGAGCGGGCTCACCTTCGTCGAGGGCCTCTCCGATGACGAACTGCCGCGCCGTCTCACGCGGGAGCGGACGCTTGACGCGGCGTTCATCGACGGGGCCCATTCGTTCCCGTTTCCCGAGGTTGACTGGTTCTACGTGACCCGCTCGCTGAAGGTCGGGGGGCGGTTGCTGATGGACGACATCCCGATCCCCGCAGTCGCACCGCTGTTCCGCCACATGCAGCTGGAGCAGAACTGGAGGCTGGATGGGGTTCTCGATAACCGGGCGGCCGCGTTCACCCTGCTCGCGGTGCCCGAGCCCGAGGATTGGCCGGCTCAGCGGTTCAACGACGCCTATCCGGACTACAGCTTCGCCAGCCTGCAGACCCGCCTCGGTCTCGAACTTCGGTTTCGGGGGGCCCGGGCCCGAGCCGGCGCGGCCCAGCGATTCCCCGGGCTTCGCGACGCGTATCGGTCCCGGCTGGGTGCGGGCCTGAGCCGCGCGGCGCGTTGAGGCGCGGCTCGGCCGGAGGAACGACGGTGCGGTCGGCGATATCGCTGATAGGTCGCGCGGCGCGGATCGCGGTGTCATTCCTGGCAGTGGCGTTCGTCGTTGGTCTGGCCTGGATCGTCACCGGCGTCTGGCAAGGCCTGGTGTGGACGACAAGGAGCACGGTCGTGGTGCTCGGGCGGCGAGTGACGCAGACGCTTCGCGTCGTTGGCGGCACGGTTGGGCGTTATGCGAAGGGATTGGCACGGGGCACCGCGCACGCGGTGATGCGGGTTCTCAGCGTGGTCGGCGCGGGCACGGTGGGTATCGCTCGGGCAGTCACGCGGTGGGTCCGGTTGCTCTGGCGCCGGCTGCGGTCCCTGGTGGGCGCGACAGCGCAACTGGCGATGCGATTGGCGCGGCGGACGGCGCAGCGGGCCGGCCGGGCGGCCCGGGCAGTCGCCGCGGGCGTCGCGACTGCGGCCCGCGCGATGGCATGTGTCGTCGCGGGAATCACGACGATCGTCGGAAACCTGCTCCGCGCGGCGGCGCTCAGCACCATCGCGCTGGTTCGTCGGCTCGGGCGGGGCGCGCGCGTGTCGGCGATGTTCCTCGTTCTCAGCGGCGTGCGCGTGGCTCGCGGGGTGGCGCGGGCGGTCGGCGCGGCGGCAGCGCGGGTGGCAGGCGTGTCGCGCGCGGCGGGAGCGCGGGTGGCGCGCGTGTCGCGCGCGGTCCTCCGCCGAGCTCCGCTGCATGGGCGCCGCCTGTGGCTGGCGGTGGGCATTCCCGTCGCCGGTCTCGCCGGGCTCTCGACCGTCGCCGCGATCTCCTTCTTTCCTCCGTCGATGCACCCACGGTCGATCGCCTACGCGATCGCCAGCTCCGAGCTCGCGGTCCAGACGCCCTTGTCATCCGGCAACACGCCCGACCTGAGCAACCTCTATCCGCTCCCCGAGTGGTCCGCCGTGCTCGCTGAGGAGATGACCAGTCCCAAGTTGAAGGCGCTCATCGCCCATGACGCCGGGATCCCGGTCGGGCAGCTGGCCATCGATGGGCCGATAGCCCTGGATCTGCAGCGCACCCAGCAGGAGCCGACCGAGCAAAAGCGCTCCTACCAGTTGCTCTCAGAGGGAGACCTCTATCGGGTCACGCTCGATACGGACATCAACATCGCCGCGGTGACGATCACTGCCCAGGCTCCCAGTCAGAGTGCCGCCCGGGAGCTCGTTCTTGCCGTCGACCGCGCCGGGGCCGCGTACCTGAAGGGTGTCGAGGAGTCGGCCGGGACGCCACCGGGCGATCGCGTGCAGGTCGCCCAGCTGCAGCCCGTCGTGATCACCGGAGGATCAGGGGGCCACACAGTCGGCGCGCTCATCTTCTTGATCGTCTACATCCTGTGGGCCGGCCTCGTTTTTCTTGGCGACAAGTTAATCCGCGATGTGCGTGGGTTAGGGCGGCTGGGCCCGCTGCTTCCGTCGCAAGTCCCGGCGTCAGCGCTCCGTTCATCAATCAAGAGCAAGTACGGCTACGGCCCGATCAGCGGCCGGAGAGGACATTGAGGATCTGATATGGAACTAGCCCTGGCACTTATGCGGCTGTGGGAGCGTCGCATCTGGCTCGCGATTGGCGTCGTCGTAGCTGTCGCCGCCGGCTTTGGGGGAATGGTCGCGTTCAAGTCGACGGTGTACTCGTCAGCCAGCACTCAGATGGTCGTCGACTCGCCGAAGTCAGCCCTGGGCAACATGCAGACCTCTCTCATCCCGTTCACGAACCGCGCCGTCGTGTTCGCACGGCTGATGGTCTCCCCCGAGGCTCTCGACTACATCGGGCAGCAAGCGGGGATCCCCGGCAACGAGATCGCCGCGCAGGGTCCGGCTGAGATCGGAGCGCCGCAGGCGACGCACAATCCGTCCGCGATCAAGGACGGCAAGATTGTCATCCCATCCTCGAAGTTCATCCTCCGGTTCGACCAGAACCCCGAGCTGCCCACCGTCGATATCTACTCGCAGGCGCCAACGACGCGCCAGGCGATCGCTCTGGCCAACGGCGCCGTGACGGGCTTCGCGAAGTACCTGAACATCCTCGACGGGGAGACGAATGTGCCCGATCAGCAGCGGGTGCAGATTCGGCAGCTCGGCAGCGCTCAGGGCGGTGAGGTCAATCCCAGCTCGGGCAAGGAGATCGCCGTGCTGCTGGCCCTGATGATGTTCGTCGTCTGGTGCTTCGGCATGCTGTTCGCGATTCGCCTGCGCGCCAACCTGCGAGAGTCGCGCGCCATTACCCTCGGTAACGTGCCCGGGTTCGATCCCGGCCTCGTGGACCACCAGGCGGCCGGCCGGCTGCCGCTCGATGGCGTTGACACCTCCGCGCGGCGGGGGTTCGGGTCAGACGGAGATGGTGAGGCGGAGCTGTCCAACGGTCACCGTCCCGACTACGCGACCCACGAGCGGTAGCGCGCCCAGCCGGGCTCTCGATCTTCGTGCTGCCGTGACCGGAGCCACCGTGCATCGTGCTGGAGCTCGGGCGCCGTCGCCGCAGGCCACCGCCTCGGCGCCCGCCGTGGGGTCCATCTCGGACGATTGGCCCCACACCTCGCGGCTGATGCCGTGGATGATCGCCATCTTCATCGGGATGGTGTTCCTGATCCCGATCGACGGGACCACGTTCAAGATCCACCTGCCTGTCGACTCCAGGCCGGACCGTTTCATGCTCGTCGGCATGGTCGGGATCCTCATCCTTCAGGCGCTCGTCACCGGTGATCGGCGTCGGCCGGCTCGCCGCATGACTGCGGCAACCGGCGGTGTCCTGGTGTTCGGGGCCGCGGCCCTGGCCAGCGTGTTGCCCAACGTTGACCGCATCTACCGGCTCGGCGAGTTGAGCCTGGTGGAGAAGCAGCTGAGCCAGGTGATCGCGTACGTGGTCTTCTTCCTCATCGTCGCCACGCAGGTCCGGCGGACCGAGATACGCGCCTACGGGCGCCTCGTCCTGATCCTTGCGGTGATGACGTCATTGGGCGTGCTCTACGAGTCACGCACCGGGTACAACATCTTTTACCACCTGACGAGCCAGCTCCTGAGCCCGATCGCGACGGTGATCCCGGCTCCGACCAACATCCACCCGACGATCGATGCCGGCCGCAAGTCGATCGTCGGTCCCACCCAGCACGGACTCGCGCTGGCGAGCATGCTCACGATGGCGATGCCGTTCGCCGTGATCAGGCTGTTCGAGGTCAAGACGCGGGTGGCGCGGCTCGGCTACCTGCTCATCGTCGGGCTGATCTTCGCCGCATCGCTGGCCACCGCCCGGAAGACGGCGATCGTCGCGCCGATCGCTGCCCTGGCGGTGCTTGCCTACTACTACCGGCGGATGCTGCGCTGGCTTCCGGTGGCGATCATCATGCTCATACCGGTGATCCATGTGGTAGCCCCGGGGGCCCTGGGCACTTTCACCGTGCTGTCCAGCGGCGGGAGTTCGATCTCCACGCAGGGGCGAGAGAGCGACTACGCCGCTGTCACTCCGGACATCATCAGCAATCCGATTCTGGGACGAGGATTCGGCAGTCTCGATCCCGACAATCCTCGCTGGTACCGCGTGCTGGACAACGAATACCTGGGAGAACTCTTCCAGGTCGGGTTCCTCGGGCTGATCGCCTACCTGGCGATGGTCATCGCTCCGTTGTTCACGGCCCATCGCGCGATCAAACGCGACCCAGGTCGCGCGCCGCCGATGGTGGCGGCGGCAGCCGGCTGCGCGGCCTACGCGGTTGTGTCAGGGACCTTCGATGCGATGTCGTTCCCGCAGGCGCCGTACGCGTTCCTGTTCGCCGCGGGGCTGATCGCCGCCGGCGCGGCCGCGCTCATCGCCGACGGCCGCGACGACGTGCCGGGTGCGGACGCGTCGCTCGCCTCGCACTCCGGCATCGGACGCACCCGCCTCCAGTCTCGGAGGGCCCTGAACGGGGCTCGAACATGACGATCTCGGGACTGACCCCGACGACCGCGCTCGGCCCGTCCGACGCCGGCGCGGCCGCATCGCCTCCCGCGCCCGATCTGAGTGTGGTCATGGTCACCTACAACGGGCGCGACATGGCGCTTGGCACCCTACGGTCGGCCCATGCTTCGGTTGGCGAGCTGAGCGTTGAATGGATCGTCGTCGACAGTGGCTCGAGCGATGGGACCGACGAGGCGGTGCGAGAGGCTTTCCCGGCGGCGACGGTGATCAGCGGCGAGAACCGCGGGTTCGCGGCTGGCAACAACGTGGGTCTCGGGCTGGCGCGCGGCCGTTACGTCCTGCTCCTCAACCCCGACGTCGAGATCGAGCGCGGGACCTTTGCTGAGCTCGTCGCGGCGCTGGACGAGCGACCGGCCGTCGGTCTGGTCAGCGTCGTCCAAACGGGTGCCGACGGGGCGCTGCAGCCGTCCATCCGTCGGTTTCCATCGGTTCGACGCGATCTCGGCGAGTCGCTGTTCGCGGCCCGTTGGCCGATCATGAGGACCTGCCAGGAGCTCGAGACCAGGCCGAAGGTCTACCACCGGGAGGGCCGGGTGGATTGGGTCGTCGGCGCCTTTCTGCTCGCGAAGGCAGCGGCGATCCGTGATGTCGGCCTGATGGACGACGAGTTCTTCCTCTACTCCGAGGAGGTCGACTGGTGTTACCGGTTTCGGGCCGCCGGATGGGAGGTGCGCCACCTCCCGCTGATGACGATCATCCATCATGCCGGCCGCCGTGACCGCGGTGATCTGATGGCTCAGCTCGCGTACTCGCGGCGGCTGTTCGCGACCAAGCACCACGGCTGGGCGAAGGCGCGGGCAATCCGGGCAGCGCTCGCCCTGGGCCACCTGGTGCGGATGATCGCGCTGTCGCCGGCGGCCCTGAACCGCCCCGAGGCGCGCGAGCGAATCGCCGCCGAGCGCCGTGCGCTGGCGGTGCAGCTGGGACTTGCCGGTCCGCCACGCCTGGACGCCCTCGGTGCCGGCGGCTTGGTCGCTCAGACCCCGCCGCCCGTGTCGACGGGTAGAAGTTTGTCGTGAGCCGGATCGTTGCTTTGGTGATGCGTTCCCGGCCTCACCTGACGTGACCCCACTTCGGCACGCACACCAGCTGCGGTCCCTGCTTCCCCGCTCCGCGCGGGAGCGACTGTACGACTGGCATCCCAATCGCGCCCGGCGGTGGAAGCGCCATCCCGGCATCGAGCGCGTCGCGCCCGCCGGCCACGCGGTCCTCACCCTCGACGACGGTCCGGACGACGATGCGACAGTGGCGGTTCTCGACGCGATGGACGCCGCCGCGGCACGCGGCACGTTCTTTCTCGTGGCCGAGCAACTCGCCGCTCATCCCGAGATCGGCCGCGAGATTGTGCGCCGCGGACACGAGGTGGGTCTGCACGGATTCAGCCACCAACGCCACGATCGGATCGAGGCTGAGCAAAGCCGAGCCGACGTGATGGACGGGTTCGAAGCCGTGCACGCTGCTCTCGGCGTCCGGCCACGGTGGTACCGCCCCCCGTTCGGCAAGATGTCCGACGCGTCGATGAACGCCTGCTCGGAACTCTCGCTGACGCCCGTCTACTGGTCAGCGTGGGGTCACGATTGGGAGAGCGTCTCGGCCGAGCGGATCGCTGATCTCGCCTGTCAGCAGCTCGATGACGGTGGAATCCTCCTCCTCCACGATTCCGCCCGGTACGGCAGACGAGCCAGCGCGCTCCCGACGGCGCAGGCCATCGGACGCATCGCCGACTGGGCACGCGATCGCGGCTTGACACTCACGTCGCTCGGCGAGACGGCCGAGTCATGAAGCCTCCTGAGCGCATCCTGCTCGTTGCCTCTCCGGGAGGGCACCTGCTCCAGATGCTCGCCCTCGAGCCCGCCTGGAATGGCTTGACTCGGCGCTGGGTGACGCTCGAGCGTCCCGACGCGATCCATCTGCTCGCGGACGAGAACGTCGTGTTCGCTTATGGGCCGACGACCCGCAACATCCCCAACCTGCTAAGGAACCTGCGGCTGGCGTGGCGAACGATCGGTGACTACCAGCCCGACGTGATCCTTTCGACCGGCGCCGCCCTCGCGGTGCCGTTCTTCCTCGTGGGACGTCTGCGTCGTCGCCGCCTGGTCTACGTGGAGAGCCTGACGCGCGTGAATGCACTGGCGCTCAGCGGTCGCCTGGTCTACCCGCTGGCCGACGTGTTCTTCGTTCAGTGGCGCGAGGCGGTTCGGCGACGCCGAACGGTCTACGCCGGGAGCGTCGCGTGATCTTCGCCACCTGCGGCAGCAGCCATCTGCCGTTCGAGCGGCTGATGCAGACGCTCGCGGTGCTGCCGGCCGACGAGCTCATCGTCCAGCACGGCCCCGCCCAGCCGCCGCCGGCCGCGCGCGCGGTCCCCTTCCTCTCCTACGGCGAGGTTGTGGAGCTCATCGAGGAGGCCGACGTCGTCGTCAGCCACGCCGGAGTCGGCAGCATCATCTGCGCGATCCGGGCCGGCCACACCCCGATCGTCTTCCCGCGACTCAAGCGTTACGCGGAGACGGTGGACGATCACCAGGCCGAGCTGGCCACCGCACTCGAGCAGCGTGGCACCGTTCGGGTGGCCTGGACGCCGGAGGATCTTCTCGAGGCGATCCGTTCGATCCCGCCGCGCGGGGCGGCGGTGGCTTCCGACGCCGTGCGCCTCAACGCCGCGGTTCGCGCCGCGATCCACGGCCAAGCCCTCGCTCCGGCCGGATAGCCCACTCCCCGGCGGTATGCGAACCCGGCGCCGCCATCCGCTCCGCCACCCTGGTGTCGGTCTGCTCGCCGTCGCGATAGGTGTCGCCCTCGTCGGGGTCCTCGTGTCGGGAACGGTCGGGTCATATCCGGCGAGCCGTCACACGGGCTCGCCGCGGAGTCACGCCGGAGCGCCGGGCCCCGCGATCGCCTGCACGAGCTGGCTCACACCGGGTGCCGATGTCGAAGGCGCGCTGCTCCAAGCTGGTCCTGGCAACGTCATCTGCCTCAAGCCCGGGAACTGGGGCCCCATCGTCCTCACCGACGTCGCACCGCCCGCGAACGTGACCCTCGCCGCGGCGCCCGGTGCTCCCGTCCATCTCCGCGAGCTGACCATTGCCGGCCGCGCCGATGCGCCGAGCGCCACGCGGAACCTCACCGTTCGCGGGTTCTGGATCGATCGCGGGGTGCAGGATCTCACGGACACGAGCGGTGGCTTGGTCTTCCGCTACGACACGATCCAGGACATCCGGCAGGGATACGGCTTCTACTTCGACGCTGATGGAAACGGTGGGACTCACGCCCAGAGCGGGGTGACGATGCGCGACGACAGGATCGACCACGTCGGAGAGTGCCTGGCCGTCGATGGTGGGACGGCCAGCGAGTTTACGTTCGACGACAACGTCTGCGGGCCCGGGCTGGGATACGGGGACACCGCCTCGACACAGCCTGGGCACTACATCGAGATCGGCGGGATCAACGGGATCACCGTTGACCGCAACGTGTTCCTCGGCCCGGCAGATCCCGGCGTCGGCAAGGCCGGGCTGCATCTCAACGTCCTGCACATCTTCGGTGGAGCCCAAAACGTCGACTTCTCCGACAACCGCCTTTGGCACACGGAGGCCGGCGGACAGGCGATCCTGCTTCAGGAGGGCCCGTTCGACAACGTGCGGATTGACGGCAACCTCGACATCGAGGCCCCGGGTTGCCAGTCGCAACTGAGCTCGTGCCCCAACTATATGATCGAGTCCGCAGATGCGCACGGCCTGTCGTTTGAGGACAACACTGTCGTCGGCGCCTACTGGGGAGTGCTGCTCACCGACTCTAACGAGCGCGGGGACTATCCCACCGGCACCGGCTACACCATCACCCACAACCTCGTGATCGGCAGCGGTGGTGGCGCCGATCTTTCCTACGGAGGCTGCACCGAGGCGTGCACGTTTGACTACAACGTGACCGACGACGGCTCAGCGCAGCGCGCCGGCGCGACGCACGCTGTCGTTCACTGGCACCCGCGCTGGCGCAACGCCGCGCGGTCTCTGCCCGCGGGGCTTCCGTTCGCCGCCGGATACTCGCCGGCGGATCAGTGAGATGGACGCGGCGGCGCCGGACGCGGACGCTCCACGCCACCGGCGACTCGAGCCGGACTTGGCGGTTTGGTCGTTGTGGTGGTGGGTGTGGACATCTGGTGTGTACCGGACCATCTTTGGAGGAGACCTGGTTTGGTGACGCCGGGGATCGGATAGACTCGCGCCCCGATGCGAGCCTGGATGATCGCAGTGGTGCTGCTTGTCTGTGGGGCCGGAGCTGTCTCTGCCTCCGCTGCTGACGGCGGGCACGACCGCGCGGCGATGTCGGCGACGCGCTTCGCCGGCCCTGCTCCCTCGTCTTCGGCGTCGAGCGCCAAGCAGCCGACGACGACCAAGAGGAAGAAGCCCAAAAAGAACCCGGCGTGCACGAGCAGCTCGAAGAAGAAGAAGAAGAAGAGAAAGCCCCAGCACCCGAGCACAAAGGTCACCCACGCGCGACGTTCCGGGGTCGCTGTGGCAGCGACCACCAGGCATAAGGTGAAGCCCAAGGGTTCGGCGAAGAACAAGAAGAAGCACAAGAAGCCGACCTGCCGGCCGTGTCCGCCACCCTGCAAGGCTCACCACAAGTGCAAGAAGCCGCCGGCCCGGTGCAAGAAGCCGCCGGCGAAGCCCCACCCGCCCTCCAAGTCCCCGCCTCCCCCGACCCCGACCCCGCCGACCTCCCCGCCCTCGGCGCCCGGTCTCGGCCCCATCGGCGCGCCCGGCCCGGCGGTCGCGTGCACCGAGACGCTGAGCGTCGGCGCGAGCATCGAGAGCGCGCTCTCCAGGGCCGGCCCGGGAACGGTGGTCTGTCTGAGCCCCGGCAACTACGGCAACGTGACCTTGACTGGAATCGCGCCTACGGCCAACGTCACTCTGGCCCCTGTTCCGGGTGGCTCGGTCACATTCAGCGAGTTGACCCTATCGGGGTCCGCCAACGCGAACCTCACGATCCAGGGATTCAACATCCCCGGGGGCGTGCAGGACGTCTCGGCAACGCCGGGCGGATTGGTCTTCCAGTACAACACCATCTCGCACAACGCAGCGGGCTACGGGTTCTACTTCGACGCCGACGGCAACGGGGGCAACAACACGCAATACGGCGTGCAGATCCTCCACAACGAGATCGACTACGTGGGCGAGTGCCTCGCCGTCACCCGCGGGACCGATCAGGAGCATACGTTCACCTTCAGCGGCAATGTCTGCGGCCCTGGTATCGGGTACGGCGATCAGTCCTCGACCGATCCCGGGCACTACATCGAGATTGGCGGGGTGACGGGAATCTCGGTCGACAGCAACGCCTTCGTCGGACCGGCGGACCCCAACGACTCGAACATCGGCCTCCATCTCAACGTGTTCCACGTGTTCGGCGATTCCTCTGATGTCGACTTCTCGAACAACCTGCTGTGGCATACCCAGACGATCGGACAGGCCCTGCTGATCCAGGAGGGCCATTTCGACGACGTCACGATCAACAACAACCTCGACGTCGAAGATCCCAGCTGCGACAACGGCAACAGCAACTGCACCAGTTATGCATTCTGGACCACGGACGTCCATGGCCTGTCATTCCAGGACAACACCGTTGTCGACTCCTACTGGGGCGTGATCCTCACCATCTATCAGACCAGTCAGGACTACAAGGGCGGGACCAACTACACCGTCGCCCACAACATCGGCGTCGGGACCGCGGACAACTCGGATCTCTCCTATGGCGACTGTACGAGCGCTTGCGTTTTTGACTACAACGTCACGGATGATCCGTCGGCGCACCAAGGCGGCTCCACGCACTACGTGACCAGCTGGGCGCCACATTGGGCGACAACGAGCTGGGCGCCGACGGTCCCCTACGCGCGGCCGCCGGCAGGCTACTACCAGCCGGTCGGCCTGCCGTTCAGCGCCGGGTATCAGGGCACCGCCGGACCGTAGCTGAGCCGCCGCCGCGAGCACGGAACGTTCGCGCGCGTTTGGGCCGTTGTCTCAGTGCGGGGGCTGCCAGGCGCTGAGACGCGCCTGGGACGTCGCCTCTCTTATGAATCTCCTCAGAAGTTTCGCGACCGACGCTTCGTTAGGTCGGAAAGAGATCTTGAACTCATGAGCCGCTGAGTCGGCCTCCAGTCATGCGGAGAGGCGTGAGGGCTGAGCCCTGCGCCGGATCGGGTAGGAGAAAAGTGAACGCTACGCAACAGACGTCAGGCCGTCCCCCGGGCACCAACGCCAGCGCGAGGCACCAGGCCCACGTGCAGCGCTATCCAGTCTCGGTGGGTGGGCCCGCCTGGCGACGCGTGGCGACCCTCGGCCTGATCGTGCTCGCGCTCTGCGCCCTCAGCAGCATCGTGGCGTCGAGTGCTTTCGCCGCGTGTGGAAATGCGGTCCAATGCGAGAACCAGCTGCCCGGCGATCCTCCAAGTGACTGGCAGGTCTCAGGCGCCGGAGACGCGACGATCCAGGGCTTCGCGACCAGCATGAGCGTCAACGTCGGTCAGACTGAATCCTTCAAGATCAAGACTCCCTCGAGCAGCTACCACATCGACATCCTGCGCCTCGGCTACTACGGGGGCGACGGCGCGCGGATGATCCAGGCCAACATCAAGCCGACCGCGGCCCTGCCGCAGACCCAACCTGCCTGCCTCACCCAGACCGGCACCGGCCTGATCGACTGCGGCAACTGGGGTGTGTCGGCCTCATGGACGGTTCCGTCCACCGCGGTCTCCGGCGTCTACATCGCACATCTCGTGCGCGATGACAGCCAGGACAAGGGCGGCGAAAGCCAGATCATCTTCGTCGTTCGCAACGACTCGAGTCATTCGGACATGCTGGTGCAGACCTCCGACGCCACGTGGGAGGCCTACAACGACTACGGCGGCAACAGCCTGTACGGGTGCACGGTGGACTGCCCCCCCGGCAATCCGCTCGCCTACAAGGGCGCGGACTCCGTCTCCTACAACCGTCCGCTCGACGGCGATCTGACCACCGATAACGGCCAGTCGGACCCGTATTACGCCGAGTACCAGATGATCAGATTCCTCGAGGAGAACGGCTACGACGTCAGTTACACCAGCGAGTCCAACGTGGACTCCAACGGCCCGCTGTTGCAGAACCACAAGATCTTCATCTCCAGCGGTCACGATGAATACTGGTCGCCCGGCATGCGGTCCAACGTCCAAGCCGCGCTCGCCGCCGGCGTGAACCTCGCCTTCTTCAGCGGCAACGAGATCTTCTGGAAGACGCGCTGGGGTCCGAGCATCGATGGTTCCAATACTCCGTACCGGACCCTCACGACCTACAAGGAGACGCATTACAACGCCCAGGTCGATCCGGAGGATCCACCGACATGGACGGGCGCGTGGGCGGATCCGAGATTCAGTCCGCCCGGCGACGGCGGAGACCCGGCCAACGCCCTCACCGGCCAGCAGTTCGTGGTCAACGACGGCTCGACACCGTTGAGCGTCCCGTCCACGTACAGCAAGTTGCGGTTCTGGCGCAACACCGCCGTCGCCAAGCTCGCCGCCGGCAAGACCGCGACGCTTGCGCCGGATCAGGACACGGTCGGCTATGAATGGGATGTCGATCAGGACAACGGTTTCCGCCCGGCCGGTGAATTCGATATGTCGTCGACATCTGCTACCGGACTCCAGACGTTCACGGACTACGGCAGCACTCTGAACAGCGCCGGGGCCGCGACCCACCACATCAGCCTGTACAAGGCGCCGAGCGGAGCGCTGGTCTTCGGCGCCGGAACCGTCCAATGGTCCTGGGGTCTCGATATCACCAACGCGTGGGACAACTCGGGTCCTGACCCGGCCGATCCACCGGACGCGAGCATGCAGCAGGCCACGGTCAACCTGTTCGCCGACATGGGCGCACAACCGACCACCCTGCTCTCCGGCCTGGTCGCAGCGACCAAGTCGACCGACACGACCCCGCCGACGTCCACCATCACTTCGCCGGCGGCCGGCGCCACGCTTGCCGCCAACAGTTCCGTGACGATCTCCGGGACCGCGACGGACGCCGGTGGCGGTGTTGTAGCCGAGGTCGACGTGTCCACCGACGGAGGCGCCACCTGGCATCCGGCCACGATCAGTGGGCAGGACGCTTCCACGGTCACCTGGTCCTACCCGTGGACCGCGCGCACCGCGCCGGCGATGACGATCATGTCCCGAGCGGTCGACGACAGCGGCAACATCGAGAAGCCTTCGGCCGGCGTCGCGGTCAAGGTCAACTGCCCGTGCTCGCTGTGGACCCCGGCCGACACCCCCGGCACACCGGATTCCGGGGACGGGACAGCCGTCACGGTGGGTACGGCGTTCACCTCCGACAGTGCCGGAAGCGTCACCGGCGTGCGGTTCTACAAGTCGCCGGCGAACACCGGCACGCACGTGGGTGGCCTCTACAACACCAGCGGGACCCTCCTGGCGTCGGTGACGTTCAGCGGTGAAACCGCCTCCGGCTGGCAGCAGGCGAACTTCTCCTCGGCGGTGTCGATCGCCGCCAACACGACGTACATCATCGCCTACTTCGCCCCCAACGGGCATTACGCAGCGGATACCGACTATTGGTTTACGCCATCGCCGGCGGGCGGCAACGTCCTCAACAGTCCGCCCTTGCACGCCGTGCCGGCTTCGATGACTGTCAACAACGGCTTCTTCTCCTACGGGGGCGCGATCACGTACCCGACGTCGACCTACCAGGACACCAACTACTGGGTCGACCCGGTGTTCATGCCCGCGACAGGGGTGCCCGGCCCCCCGACGAATGTCACGGCGACGGCCGGCAATGCCTCCGCAGCTCTGTCCTGGTCGCCTCCGACATCGGGAGGGACCCCGGCCAGCTACGTCATCACGCCCTACATCGGCACGACCGCTCAGGCGACCACAACGGTGCCCGGGACCGCTACCAGCGCGAACCTCACCGCGCTCACGAACGGCGCGACCTACACCTTCACCGTCACCGGGACGAACTCGAACGGGTCTGGCCCACCGTCGTCGCCGTCGAACGCGGTGACCCCGAACAACACCCCACCGGGCGCCCCGACCGGGGTCAGCGCGATTCCGGCGTCCGGCGAGGCTCAGGTGACGTGGACGGCTCCGACGAGCACCGGAGGAAGCCCGCTCACCAGCTATACCGTGACGCCGTTTGCGGGCTCGAACGCGGGGACGCCGATGACCGTGACCGGCGCCGTTACCTCGGCGAACGTGTCGGGCCTCACCAACGGGACCGCCTACACATTCACGGTCAACGCGACCAACGGCAACGGCACCGGGCCGGCCTCTTCGGCCTCGCCTACAGTCACGCCCGAGGACACGATCTTCGACTTCACAACGCCTCAGACGATCGATTCTGGCGACGGATCGAGCGTGACGCTCGGGGTCAAGTTCACTGCCAGCACCAACGGCACCGTGACCGGCATCCGGTTCTACAAGGCCGCGACGAACATCGGTACGCACATTGGGACGCTGTGGTCATCGACGGGCACGGTGCTCGCCTCCGCGACGTTTGCGAATGAGAGCGCCTCGGGCTGGCAGGCGGTGTCCTTTGGGTCGCCGGTCGCGGTCACCGCCGGCACCACCTACGTCGCCGGGTACTACGCGCCGAGCGGCCACTACGCCTACAACAGCGGACAGTTCGCGTCGGGCGCGGTGACCAACGGCCCGCTCACCGCGGTGGCCAATGGCACGAGCGCGAACGGCCTGTACACGTACGCGACCCAGAGCACGTTCCCGTCGAGCACGTTCAACTCGACCAACTACTGGGTCGATGTCGAGTTCCAGCCCGGCTCGGGTGGCGGTGGCTCCGGGCCGCCGTCCTCCCCCACAAATGTCGTCGGGACGCCGGCCTCGAGCGAGGCCGGGGTGAGCTGGATAGCTCCGTCGAGCATTGGCGGCGGCCCGATCACGGGCTACACCGTGACGCCGTATGCCGGGGCGACGGCGGGCACGCCGGTCCAGGTCGGTGCGTCCGCGACGAGCGCGACGGTCACGGGTCTGACGAACGGGGCCCCGTACACCTTCAAGGTGACGGCCACGAATGCCAGCGGCCCGAGCCCGGCGTCAGCCGCCTCGGCCGCCGTGACCCCCGAGGACACCATCTTCGATATCGCCACGCCGTCGTTGGCGGACGGGGGAGATCCGTCGAGCGTCGAGGTCGGCGTGAAGTTCACGGCGGGCGGCTCCGGTACGGTCACCGGTGTGCGGTTCTACAAGGCCGCCGCCAACACCGGCACCCACGTCGGGAGTCTCTGGACCGCCGGAGGAACCCTGCTCGCGTCGGGAACGTTCACGAATGAAACGAACTCGGGCTGGCAGACGCTTACGTTTGCCTCCCCGGTCGGCGTAACCGCGGGGACGACGTACGTAGCGGGTTACTTCGCGCCCAGCGGCCACTACACGTTCACCAGCTCCGGGTTCTCGTCGGCAGTCACCAATGGTCCGCTCACCGCGATCGCCAACGGCACGAGTCCGAACGGTGTGTACGCGTACAGCGGCACCAGCACCTTCCCGTCGAGCAGCTTCAATGCTGCCAACTACTGGGTCGACGTTCTGTTCCAGCCCGGGGGCGCGAGCGCGCCCACCGCGCCGACGAATGTCACGGCGAGCCCGGCGTCGAGCCAGGCGCAGGTCAGCTGGTCACCGCCGGCGAACCAGGGATCAAGTTCGATCACCGGGTACACGGTGACGCCGTACACCGGTACGACGGCGGGGACGCCGGTTCAGATCGGTCCGTCCGCTACCTCTGCGAACGTCGCGGGCCTGGCGAACGGGACGGCCTACACGTTCACCGTGTCGGCGACGAACGCGACAGGGAGCAGTCAGCCGTCGGCGGCGTCGGCCGCCGTGACTCCGGCGGACACGATATTCGACTTCGCGACCCCGACCACGATCGATTCCGGCGATTCGTCGTCGATCGAGGTCGGCATGAATTTCACGGCGACGTCGAACGGGCAGATCACCGGGTTGCGGTTCTACAAGGCGGCGGCGAACACCGGCACGCACGTTGGGAGCCTATGGTCTTCGACCGGCACGCTCCTGGGGTCCGGCACGTTCACCAATGAGTCGGCGTCGGGGTGGCAGACACTCACGTTCTCGTCTCCGGTGGCCATCACGGCCGGAACGAACTACGTGGCCGGCTATCTCGCCCCCTCGGGTCATTACGCCGACACGCCGGCCGGGTTCAACTCCGGCGTGGACAACGGACCGCTTCAGGCCAACGCCACCACCCCGACGGCGGGTAACGGGCTCTTCGCCTACAGCGCCACCAGCACGTTCCCGACGAGCTCCTACAACGGCACGAACTACTGGATCGACGTCATGTTCCAGCCCGGTTCGTGATCTCTTCAGCCAATCGACACAGGGGACTCACAGCGATGAACCATCTCGACCAGCCATCGGACGCCCGTGCATACCGGTCGGGTCCGAACGGACGCCGGCAAGGGCGCAGGGGCCGGATCGCGGCCGCTGGCGCGGTCGCGATCAGCGCGCTGGCCATCGCGGGATGCGGCAGCTCGTCCAGTGGCCGGACCGCGGCCTCGCAGAATGCAGCGACGCCGGTCGCCTCGGCGGACGGTCTGGTGGTGAGCTCGGGCCAATCGGGGGGCGGAGCGGGCCAGGGCTCATCCAGCCAGTCGGCGGCCGCGTCAAAGGCGGTTGGCTCGTCACACCGGGTCAAGAAGGCGGCTCGCCCGCACGCGGGCGCCGCTCCCAAGATCACGCGCGGAAATCCAGTCCATCGTCCGGCCCCGGGTACCGGCGGCAACGCCGCCAACGATGAGAACCCGGCCGGAAAGGCGAGCGCGGCGGACAGCGGCACGGTTGGGCCGGCCAACCCGTGCCTCGTCAGCCGGGCCGATTCGGAGAGGTTCACGGGCACGGCCGTGGCCGCTCCCAAGATCGCGCCGCTGGGTCCGACCTGCGTCTACGTCGCCAAGGGCGGCAAGACCGTGACCTTGGCTGTCGAGCAGACGGTGTTCGCCAAGCTCAAGCCCCACATCCGCAAGTTGACGTCGTACACCATCGGCGCAACGCACGCCTACTGCGGCGTCTACGGCTCTCCGATCACCTACGTGCTTCTGCCCCGGGAGCGCGTGCTGGTGGTAGCGGCGCCGTGCGATGTCGGCAAGCGGTTCGCCACCGCCGCGCTGGCGAAGCTGTCATGACGGTCTAGGGACCGACCTGGCCCTGATATCCCGCCTGGAACGGCAGTCCGGTGGCCTGGTAGTAACCGGTCGGGACCGGGGTCCACGGTAGGGTAGGTGCCCAGCTCGTGCTGGCGAAGCTCGGCGACCAGTCGATGGCGTCGCCGCTGCCGTTGAGCACGGAATCTGACGAATTGTCGCCGGTCACGTTGTGGTCGGCAACGCAGGCGCTGGCGCAGTTCCAGTCCGAGAAGTCGGCCGCTCCGCCGACACTGGCGATCGGAGCGACGACGTTCTGCTGCACGGTCATCGTGTTGCCCGAGGAGAAGCACCCGTTGCTGCAGGTCGGCCCCAGGTACAGCCCCTCGGGGGTGTTGACGACGGTATTGGCCTTCACCGTCAGTCCATGAGGCGCGTACACCTCGATCGTGTTCGACACGCAGCCGCCGGGGGCGGAGAGCATGCACGCGGGATCGCCGACGATGAGATTGTCGTCCACGGTGATGTCAGTGAACTGGCCCTCCTGGATGAGGATCGTGTTCGCGATCGAGTCGTCGTGCCAGATGAGGTTGTTGTCGAAATGGAAGTTCGTGCTCGTGCCGTCGAGGTGCATGACGTTCAGATGAAGTCCGGCGTGCTGGTCGCCGGAGTAGGCGGGACCGACGAACGCGTTGTTATCGACGGTCATGTCGTCCTCGCCGCCACTCTCGATGTAGTGCCCTGGATCGGTCGACGATGTGTCCCCGTAGCCGATACCGGGTCCGCAGACGTTGTGGGAGAAGGTGGTGTTCTGCTGGTTGTAGACGTCGGCGAGGCATTGGCCGACGTGATCGATCTGGTTGTACTGCATCGTCACGCCGGTGATCGGCTGGCTGGGCGCGGTCCCGTGCGCATCGGAAAACAGGGTGAAGGCGATGCCCTTGGAGACGTTCTCGACGGTGTCGTACTGGAATGTGATGCCGCCGTTGGAGGGAGCGTCGACGTTGAAGGAGCTGGCGTGGAACCCCTGGACGGTGAGGTTTTCGATCTGCGCGTCGGTGCTGAAGTTCCCGATGGTGACTGTCGATCCGGGTACCGCGGCCAATGTGACCGGGGTGGCGGGGTTCATCGAGGCGGCGATCGAGATGTCGCCCCAGTTGCCGGAGTTCAGGCAGACGACGCTTCCGGCGGCGGCCAACGTGACCGCGTCGGAGACGTTCTGCCCCGGATTCAAGGTCGTGGTACACGAGACCGCCGGCCCCGGCGCACCCACCGCAGTGGATCCGCTGACCACCGGCGCGGCGGTGTTCCCGGGCGCTGCCGGCGGCGAGGGCGGGGCCGGGGGCGGCGTCGTCGTCGTCACCGGACCTGTCGTTCCGGTGCCGGTGCTGGTGGTTCCGGTGCCGGTGCTGGTGGTTCCGGTGCCGGTGCTGGTGGTTCCGGTGCCGGTGCTGGTTGATCCGGTGGTGGTCGAGCCTGGTCCGGTGGGGGGGACTGGACTGGGCGCGAGCGCGGATCCGGTGGCATACGCCGAGATCGGGCAGCTATCCCACGCCGGTCCGGCGCTCCAGGAGTCCGGCAGCGCGCTCAAACTCGTCTGCGCGGAGTTCTCGCTGCGACACGACCCGTTCGCGCGATCCCGGAAATACAACACGCCGCCCCGGCCGAGCACCGCGAGCCAGTATGTGGTTCCCGACACCACCGGCACCGACTTGACCGCGACCGCATTCCACCCCCCAGCCTTCAGACCCGACAGCGACCCCGACGCCAGCAACCGACCGGGATGCCCGCCATTACCCGCATAGACTCCCACCATCAGCGTCGCCGCCCGGCTGCGCGCGTCCACATACACGCTCACCGAGCGTGCCAACCCGCCGGCCGCGGCCGTAAACGCAAACGCCTCCGCTGACCCCGCCGTATCGTTATCGATGACCGTCTCAACTGACCGATCACCCAACAGCACCGCATCGGCGCTCGACTCCCCAATCGCCAACGTCGCCGTCACCGCTCGCTTGGCGGTTCGATGGGTGGTTCGGTGCCCGTGGCGCCGATGCTCGCGGCGCGAACCAGTCGCATGCGCCGCCGACGGCTTCGTCGCCGCCCCCGCCACCGCCGCACCGCTCGCCAGCAGGCCCACACAGACACCCGCCAGCATCACGCGCCGCATCCCGGTCCCTCCGACGAGGCCAACAGTACCCCCGAGTTATCGACCGACACCCCCGGCGACTAAAGCCCCAACCCCCGCCCCGCACCAGATGTCCACCCCCACCACCACAACGACCAAACCGTCAAGTCCCACCCCAGGCAGCCGCTGCGTCAGAACGGGTGGGTTGCGGCCGTTGATCCCGTAGACGATGTGCGGAATCATCGGCAAGATCATGCCCCGGGCCGGGGGCTCGGTGGATGCCGACATCCTCCATCGCATGTGTGCGGCGCTCGAGCACCGAGGACCCGATTCGCGGGGGGTATTCGTCGAGAATGAGGCCGGACTAGGGATCCAGCGGCTCCGCGTCGTCGACCTGGTCACCGGCGACCAGCCGATCTACAGCGAGGACGGGTCCGTCGTGGTCGTCCTCAACGGAGAGATCTACAACTTCGGCGAGCTCCGCGAGCAGCTCCTGGCGCGCGGCCATCATTTCGCGAGTCAGGGCGATACCGAGGCGATCGTTCATCTCTACGAGGAGTACGGGCCGGACTGCGTAGAGCACCTGCACGGGATGTTCGCGTTCGCGCTTTGGGACCGGCGGCGACGCCGCCTCATGCTCGCTCGCGATCGAGTCGGCAAGAAGCCGCTGTACTACCACGTCAGCCCGGCCGGTGGCGTGTCCTTCGCCTCGGAACTGGGTGCTTTGATCGAGGATCGCGAGGTGCCACGGCGGGTCGATGCCGGGGCCATTGACTCGTTCCTCACCTACGGCTATGTGCCGTCCCCGAACTCGATCTTCAGCGACGTCCGAAAGCTCCCCCCGGCGCACACCCTCCTGTTCGAGGACGGGCGGGTGTCGCTGCGGCGGTATTGGCGCCTGGACTTTTCGCGCAAGCTGACGGTGAAGGACCCACGTGATCTGCACGAGCCGATTCGCGCCGCGATCCTTGATGCGACTCGGCGGCGGATGGTCGCTGACGTGAGCGTCGGCGCATTCCTGTCCGGTGGCATCGACTCCTCAGCGGTCGTCGCGGCGATGGCCCAAACGAGCAGCGCTCCGGTCAAGACGTTCTCGATCGGGTTCGACCAGGACGCGTTCAACGAGTTGCCGCACGCGCGGCGCGTCTCCGAGCGGTTCGGCACTGACCATCAAGAGTTCGTCGTACGTCCGGATGCGATCTCGATCGTGCCGGAGATCGTCCGTCACTATGGGGAGCCGTATGCCGACGCGTCGGCCATACCAAGCTTCTATCTGGCACAGATGACGCGGCGCCATGTCACCGTGGCGCTGAACGGCGACGGCGGGGACGAGTCGTTCGCCGGATACAGCCGTTATGTGGCCAACGGCCTCGCCTTCAGACTGGAGCGTCTCCCGATGTCGATGCGACGGGCCGCGGCCTCGGCAGCGGGACATCTCGGTGGCGCCGACGTATCGAGTCGGGCCAACAAGGCTCGGCGACTGTTGCAGGGACTCCCCATGGATGCGGCTCAGCGGTATCGACGCTACGTGTCGTGGTTCGATGACCAACAGCGTGATCGGCTCTACACCGATGAGTTCGCCGGCGTGGCGCGGGCATGTGCTCACCCGGATCAGGTCGACCTCGCGTGGCGCCAGGCGAGCGGCGGGAACGTCGTCGACATCATGCTCGAGGTCGACATTGCCACGTACCTGCCCGGCGATCTGATCACGAAGGTCGACATCGCGACGATGGCCCACTCGCTCGAAGCGCGCTCGCCGCTTCTCGATCACGAGGTGATGGAGCTTGCGGCGTCGATCCCGGCCGATCTGAAGGTGCGGGGCGGCGAGAAGAAGTGGATCTTGCGCGAGGCCCTACGGGAGTGGCTGCCCGGTGACGTCCTCGACCGACCCAAGCAGGGGTTCTCGGTCCCCGTCGGCGAGTGGTTCCGTCACGAGCTGCGAGACCTCGCGCGCGACGTGCTGCTCGACGGTGACTCGCTCGCGCGCGGCTATTTTCGCCCCGAGGTCGTCGGGTCGATGCTGGACCGCCATTTGGCCGGCACCCATGATGAGGGCAAACGCCTCTGGTCGTTGTTCATGCTCGAGCTCTGGCACCGCGAGTTCACCGACAGCGCTCCGCGCGCCGGCTCGGTCGAGATCGCCGCCTGAATGCTCATGGAACCCCGGATTCTGATCGTCTCTCCGGTCCGCAATGAGGCCAAGCACATCGAACGGGTCGTCCGCGCCGTGGCCGCGCAGGAACTGGTGCCCGCGCGCTGGATCGTCATCGACGACCGGTCCACCGACGGGACCCTGGAGATCCTGCGTCGGCTCGAGCCTGAGGTTCCGTTCATGGAGGTCCACGAGGCGCCAGCGGATGTGATCCATGCCGGCGCCCGTGATCGCCTCGCTCGAGCGGCCGCCCCGCGCAACTTCAATGCCGGACTCGCGCTCAGCGAATGGCCCGAGTACACGCACGTGATGAAGCTTGACGGCGACATCGAGATGCCGCCGGCCTACCTGCGGATCCTGGCCGAGCGTTGTGCCGCCGACCCTCGCATCGGGCTGGCCGGTGGTGTGCTCGAGGAACCGACGCCGGATGGTCCGCCGCGCAAGCTGGTTGTTCCTCGCCATCACGTCCACGGAGCGGTCAAGCTCTATTCACGCGAATGCTTTGCCGCCATCGGCGGTGTCCAGGAGCGCCTGGCCTGGGACACGATCGACGAGACGTACGCGCGAATGCACGGTTTCACGACCGTCAGCTTCTCCGACGTCGTATCGATGCACCACCGACCATGGGGGAGTGCCGATGGGGCGATTCGCGGTCGGGTGCGGTTGGGCGAGTGCGCCTACATCACTCACTACCCGTTGCACTGGGTGCTCCTGCGCTCGGTGAAGCTCGCTGCCGGCTCGCCGAAGGGCGCGCTTGGGCTGGCCTATCTGTTCGGCTACGGGCGGGCCTGGGTTCGTCGCATCGAGCGCGTCGACGACCGGGCCTACCGGCGCTTCACCCGCCGGGAGCTTCGGTCGCGGATCTTTCACAGCGCGATTCCATCGCGACTGCGCACGCGCTTGCTTGCGGCCGACCCCCGCTCGCTGTCACGCGGCTGACCTGCTCGTCGGCGCCCGCGCGGATCAGGACGCGCCGCGAAGGCTGAGCACGGCCGGGACCGTGCGCAGCAGGATCCACATGTTGAGGATCACCGACCGCCGCCCGACGTACTCGAGATCGAGCGCGATCATCTGTTCGAGGGTGAGCTCGCACCGGCCGCTCACCTGCCAGAGGCCCGTCAGCCCCGGCTTGACCTGGAAGCGCGCGAACCAATGAGCCGGATAGCGCTCGACCTCGTAGCCGATCGGCGGACGTGGCCCCACCAGGGACATGTCCCCGCGGAGCACGTTCCACAACTGCGGAAGTTCGTCGAGGCTCGTCCGGCGCAGGATTCGGCCCACGCGCGTGATGCGATCGTCGGATGTCATCTTGAACCGAGGCCTACCGGCAACCTCCGGCGGATGATCTCCGGCGATCAGGCCCTGCACGAAGAGGCGATGCGCGTCGTGAGCGGCGCCGGCGCGCATCGTGCGGAACTTGTTGACGGTGAACACGCGCAACGAGCGGCCGACCCGCTTCTGGCGAAACACGACGGGGCCGGGCGACTCGAGCTTGATCACGACAGCGATCACGAGCAACAGCGGTGCCAGCACGACCAGCGCCGCGGTGGCCACGATCAGATCCAGCAGTCGGCACGCCAGGTCGGCCGACCAAGCATGCCGAGCTGACTGGGCCGGCGCCGAGGCCGGCAGGTCAGTCGGATCAAGTGCCCCCGTGCTCAAGATCAGGTCTCCTTGTCAAACCAACGCCTAGCGGCGTACAAAGCTTGCGTCTCAGACCGGCAGGCGGGGTCAGGCGGCGGCCAGCTGCCGGGAGCGGCTGCGGGTGAACGGCGTCGACTCCATTCGCTGCAGCTCGCGCTGCAGAGCGCGCCGGCCGCGGTGGTGCAAGCCATGAATCGAGCCCTCGCTGCGTCCCATTCTGACGGCGATCTCTCCTGGCGTGAGGCCCACGACGTGCCGAAGGATGACGACCGCGCGCTGCTCTTCCGGCAGCGTGGCCAGTGCGCTTCGGACGGTCTCGACGCGATCGATGTCGGCGCTGGTGCCCGTGTCGGGATCGATCACGTTCTCGGTTGGCGTCAGACGGTTGGAGCGAAGCTGGTCGATCGCAACGTTGCGGGCGAGACGAAGCAGCCACGCGAAAAACGGTACGCCTCGGTCATCGTATTTCACGATCGCCGTCATCAGCTTTGCAAACACGTGCTGGGTGACGTCCTCGGCCTCGTGCTCGTCGCGGACGATCGACCTGACATACCCATAGATGTTGTGGGCGTAGGCGATGTAGAGGAAGCGGACGGCCTCCTGATCTCCCTCCTTGGCCCGAGCGACGGCGAGCTTGACCTTCCGAAGGGTCTCCGGTGATTCGTCGAGCTTGGCCTTGCTGTGAAAACCTGCCGGCGCGGACGTAATCGTCAGCGCGCCACCCCTGGTGCCGTGCGTCATGCGTTGCCTCTGGTTCAGTTGCCCCGGGACCTTTCCTGGTCCCCTGTGCGGGACCTTGCTCGGTCCCCTGTGTGCCCTGTGGCGAGTATGGATCCGACCTCTGAACTGCTCAATGACCGTCGCGGCTCATTGGCCGTTCAAGAAACTGAACGCTTAATTCCCGCGCCCGCGCGACAGCCGCGCAGAAGTCGAGCTCGCGTGAAGAACCGAGCCGGCTCGCCGTTGCTGGAGTACCGTGGAGCCGAATTCGAGCCATATCCGAACTACCTTCGGGCCTGCGTGGGCCAGGGCGGTCACGGTCCTACCGGTTGACGGCGTCGGCAGGGGACGGAACACTGGTCGCACCATGAGACTGTTGATCGTCGACAACCCCGCGACCCGAGCGGGAATCAGAATTGCGCTCGGGCCCGACGTGGATGTCTGCGGCGAGGAGAACGCTCCTGAGCAGGCGATCAGGGTGGCCATGCGCGAGCAACCCGATGTCACGCTGATCAACCGGGACATGTCCGGCGACTGGCGCTCAGTCGTTCAGGGCGTCTGCCGCGCCGCTCCGCTATGTGCTGTCGTCGTCCTGGCCCAGTCGAGCGACGTCGACGACATGCTCGAGTCCGTGCGGGCAGGGGCGGTCGGCTACGTGCCGGGGCCGCTCGACGCGGAACGGCTCCGGCGGGTGTTCGGGGCGCTCAGCGGTAGCGAAGCGGTCGTGCCCCGATCGATGGTCATCGAACTCCTCACCGAGGTGCGCAGCGCGCGGGCGGGAGGCGAGGGCTTGACGGGCCGGGAGGCTCAGGTGCTCGGGATGCTCCGACGCGGGCACTCAACTGCGTGGATCGCCGAGCGGCTCCAGATCGCGCCGGTGACCGTGCGGCGACACATCTCCGAGCTCGTTCACAAGCTCGGCGTCGAAAACCGATCGGACCTCATCGAGCAGCGCGCCGGCTGACGCTTCGCGTCTCTTACGACACGCCCGCCCGCACGGCGTACACGGCTGCCTGCACGCGGCTGGGCAGGCCGAGTTTGGTCAGGATGTTGGAGACGTGGTTCTTGGCTGTCCGGGGACTGATGTTGAGCGCGGTGGCGATCTCGGTGTTCTCCATGCCGTCGGCGATCAGCCGTAACACTTCGAGCTCTCGTGCCGACAGCTGCTCGAGCCGGGTCGACTCCTGCTCAGCAGCTGGTGCGGTGCCGCGGATCCGTCCCAGGACGACCTCGGCTGCCCGCGGGGAGAGCCACGCCGCGCCGCTGGCGGCCGCGTAGATCGCGATGACAAGGCTGTCGATCGGGGTGTCCTTGGCCAGAAAGCCACAGGCGCCGGCCTGGAGGACCGCGGACACGTCGCCGTCCTCGGACGCCACAGTCAGCGCCAGGACCCGAGCCTCTGGGTCGAACGCGAGAATCTCGCGCGTCGCTTCCGGGCCACTGATGTCCGGCATTCGGACATCCATCAGGATGACGTCCGGCTTCAGTTCGGCGGCGAGACGGACGCCCATCCGGCCTGCGGAGGCCTGCCCGACGACATCCAGGCCGGGCTCCGCTGACAACAGCGACGCCAAGCCAATGCGGAACAGATCGTGGTCGTCGACCACGAGGAGTCTCACCATTGAGTTGCCACCCCCTCCGTGTGTGCTAGACGCGCCCATCGTGAGCCCTTGTCATCCAGAAGTATGACGCTCCCGGTGCCGACAATAGCGGGGCCCGCGTAAGTCTGGGCCTGCCTCAAGCGTTCAACACCTTGAACGACCCATGGGCGGCGAGCCCTATTCCCTCGTGTTTCGCCGCCTGTCATAAACCTAGGCGAGCAACGGACAACTCAGGGGCATTCGTGACGATATCCAGTACAGCTGTGGTGGGCCAACACGAGCGCGTGCGCTTCGCCGCGCTCGATCTCCAGCACGCGCCGATCAAGACGCGGCTGCAGGAGGCCTTTGATCGCCTCCTCCAATCAAGCGCGTTCACGCTCGGTGCGGAGGTGGAGGCCTTCGAGGCCGAGTTCGCCGACTACTGCGAGGCGGCGCATTGCGTCGGAGTGTCCTCCGGCACCGCGGCGCTGACACTGATGCTCCGCGCATATGGCATCGGCCCGGGCGACGAGGTCGTCGTGCCGGCGCACACATTCATCGCTTCGGCGCTCGCGGTGGCGCACGTCGGAGCCACTCCGGTCCTGTGCGACGTCCTCGAGGGGACCGGCCTGATCGACCCGGCGGCGGCGCAGGCCGCGGCCGGTCCGCGCACCGCGGCGATTCTGGCGGTCCATCTCTACGGGCAAGCCTGCGACATGGACGCGCTCGCCGCGGTGGCCGAGCCGCGTGGCCTGCTGCTGCTGGAGGACGCTGCACAGGCGGCTGGGGCCCGGTACCACGACCGGCGCGTCGGGTCGCTCGGCGCGGCCGCGGGATTCTCCTTCTATCCGGGCAAGAACCTGGGCGCCCTCGGCGACGGGGGTGCCATCTGCACCGACGACGCGGTCCTGGCCGCGCGGCTGCGTCAGCTGCGCAACCTCGGGCAGCGGACCAAGGGTGAGCACATCGAGCTCGGCTACAACGAGCGTCTCGACGGGCTGCAGGCCGCGCTGCTGAGGGTCAAGCTCGAGTATCTGGACGAATGGAACGCCGCGAGGAGGGCCTGCGCGGCCCACTATCAGGAGCTGCTGCCGGACGGTGTGCGGCTCCTCGAGGAGCGTCCGGAGAGTCCGTGCATCTATCACCTGTTCCCGGCTCGGTTCGAGGACCGGGAGGCGGTTGCCGCCAGGCTGCACGAGGCCGGCATCGAGACCGGCGTCCACTACGGGCGTGCGGTCCATCAGCACGAGGCATGGTCCGGACGTGACATCCGTTACGGGGACCTGCCGACATCGGCGGCGTGGGCGGCGGAGGAACTGTCGCTCCCGATGCACTCCGATCTGACGCGGTCTGAGATCGAGCGCGTCGCCGTCGAAATCAAAGGTGCACAAGCAACGGGGGTGGTTTGACGGTGAGCGCAACAGCCGCAATGACATACGGTGCCGACAATCCTGACGTGAAGCCGACAGGCGTCGCCGTCGTCGGGCTCGGCTACTGGGGGCCCAACCTGCTTCGCGTCCTCGCCGACAAGCCCGAAGCGCAGGTTCGGTGGATCTGCGATCTCGATCGCGACCGGCTCAATCGCTACCGGCGCCGGTATCCGTCAGCGAGGATCACCACTCACATCGAGCGCGTGCTCGCCGATCCCGACGTGGACACCGTCATCATTGCCACTCCCGTCAACACGCATTACGCATTGGCGGCGCAGGCGCTCCAGGCCGGGAAGCACGTGTTCGTCGAGAAGCCGCTGGCCCCGTCGAGCGAGCTCGCCGACGATCTGGCCGCGATGGCCGCCGAGCGCGACCTGACCCTGATGTGCGGGCACACGTTCGTCTACAGCCCGCCCGTGCGCGCCATCAAACGCATGCTCGAGGCCGGAACCCTGGGGGAGATCTACTTCATCTCCTCCAGCCGGGTGAACCTGGGCCTGCACCAGCGTGACGTGAGCGTGATCTGGGACCTGGGGCCGCACGACTTCTCGATCCTGCTGTATTGGCTGAGCGAGATGCCGACGAGCGTCCGCGCCGTGGGCCGCGATTCCATCGTGCGTGGCATCGCCGACGTCGCGTTCGTGACGTTGACGTTCGCGTCCGGCATCGTCGCCAACGTCGAGCTCAGCTGGCTTGCCCCGAGCAAGCTGCGGCGCACCGTGCTCGTCGGCAGCGAGCGCATGGTCACCTATGACGACGGTGCGACCGAGCCGGTGCGCGTGTTCGACAGCGGGGTCGTCTACCAGGATCCCGAGACGTTCGGCGAGTACCACCTGTCCTACCGGTCCGGTGACATCGTCTCCCCCAAGATCGAGACGCATGAGCCGCTCGGGCTCGAGCTGGGCGACTTCCTGGGGGCCATCAGGACGGGAGGGTCCATGCAGTACCACACTGCGCTCGCCCGGAGCGTGGTCCGAATCGTGGAGGCCGCCGACCAATCCCTCAAGCAGAGGGGTCGGGAGGTCTCGCTCGAGCACCGCGAGATCAACGACCAGCTCATCTCGCGGCCGGCACTCGCCCTCGCGTGACGCCACTCGCGCCCGCGTGACCAGCGCGAGCGCGAGCGCGACGTCTCCACCCGCCCGGGTCAGCGTGCGCCGTCCTGTCTGAGGGCAGGATGCGCACCTTGGGCGCCCCTCGGTGCCGGTAAGATCGTGAATCTCGATTCACCGACCACGAGCGAGGGAGAGCAGGGTGGACCTGAACGACACGCCGGAGCAAGCCGAGTACCGAGCCCAGGCTCGGGCGTGGCTGGAGGCCAACCGGGAGCAGGCGCCACCGCGGTCAGGGTCGTCGGAGGATTCGAGCTACATCGATTCCAGGCGCGCGTGGCAGCGCAAGCTCGCCGAGGCCGGTCTGGCCGCCGTCACCTGGCCGGTCGAGGTCGGCGGCCGCGGGCTCGGGCCGATCGAGCAGGTCACCGTCAACCAGGAGATCTCCCGCGCGAACGTGCCCGGGATCCTGGACGTGATCGGGATTGGGATGCTCGGCCCCTGTCTCATCGCCCACGGCTCCGAGGAGCAGAAGAGCCGGCATCTGGGGCCCATGCTCCACGGCGACGAGGTGTGGTGCCAGATGTTCTCCGAGCCCAATGCCGGCTCGGATCTGGCGGCGGTCCAGACGCGCGCGCGTGAGAACGAGGACGGAACCTGGACGCTCAACGGGCAGAAGGTGTGGACGACCAACGCCCAGTTCGCGTCGTTCGGCCTGCTCCTGGCGCGCACCGACCCCGACGTCCCCAAGCACAAGGGACTGACGATGTTCATCGTGCCGATGGATGCCGCCGGCGTCACCGTGCGCGGGCTGCGCCAGATCTCCGGCGAGGCCGAGTTCAACGAGGTGTTCTTCGATGACGTCAGGCTCGATCCCGACGCGGTTGTCGGCGGCGCCGGCAACGGGTGGGGGACGGCGCTCACCGTGCTGATGTACGAGCGGCTGACCATCGGGTTCGGCTCTGAGAACTTCGGCTCGCCGGCCAAGCTGGCCGCGACGATGGCCAATGATTCCTGCGCCCGGCGTGACCACGACGCCCGCCGCCGTCTCGGCGAGGTGATCACCGAGCTGCTGGCGGTGCGATTCAACGGCTACCGGGCGCTGACGATGCTGTCGCGCGGACAGATCCCCGGGCCGGAGGCCGGTCTGGCCAAGGTGACGATGGTCAACGCCGCCATTGCCGCCACGGATCTCGCCGCCGATCTCGTCGGCCCTGACGCACTGGACGTCGACAGCGAGTGGAGCTACCTGATCTCGTTCCTGCCCGGCCTGAAGTCGGCCGGCGGCACCGAACAGGTGCTGCGCAACACGATCGGCGAACGGGTCATGGGCCTGCCCCCCGAACCGCGATTGGACAAGGGCGTGCCGTTCAGCGAGTTGCGGACGATCGAGAAGCAGACGGTGACGTCGTGAACTTCGCCCTCACCGACGAGCAGGAGCTGCTGCGCGAGGCCGCCCGCGGAGCGCTGTCGCGCGTGAAGACGATCGAGGCCGCTCGCGCGGCGCTCGAGGACCCGACCGCGCTGCCCGATCTCTGGCCGCTGATGGTCGACGCCGGCTGGCCCGGACTGCTGATCAGCGAGGAGCACGGCGGCGCCGGCCTGGACGGCTTCGATGCGCTGCTCGTGGCCGAGGAGTGCGGCCGCGTCCTCGCCGGCGTGCCGATCCTCGGCCTGCTGCCCGCCACCGCGATCCTCAATGCCGCCGGCGACGCGTCGCTGGACGCGGTGGCCGCCGGCGAGCTGCGGCCGGCGTACGCGCCGGCCCGGCCGCCGAGCGAGCTGGCGCCGGGGTGGACGGTTGAGCCCCACTCGGGATTCGAGCGCGCCGACGCCCCGCGGGCGGTGGTGGCGGGCGACCGGGTCACGCTGGACGGCATCGTGTCCTGGGTGCCCGACGCGCCGGGAGCCGATCTCCTCGTCGTCGTCGGCATCGACGCCGGCGGCCAGCCGGTGGCGGTGGCCATCGAGTCCGGCGCCGACGGCGTCACCGTCGAGGCGGTCACCCGCTATGACGCGACGCGGTCCCTCGGTCACCTCACGTTCGCCGGCGCGCAGGGACGGCGCCTGGGCGTCGACGACGGTGTCCTTGCCGACGCGTGGTATCTCGCCCACGCGCTCATCGGCGCGGAATCGATCGGTGCGGTGCAGACGTGCATGGATGTGAGCGTGGCCTACGCCAAGGAGCGGTTCACGTTCGGCCGCGCGATCGGCTCCTACCAGTCGATCAAGCACGAGCTCACCGAGGTGCTGCGCCGCCTGGAGAACGCCCGCGGCCTCCAGTACTACGCCGGCTGGGCCCGCGCGGATCGCCCCGAAGAGTTCGCGCTGGCCGCCAGCGCGGCTCGCAGCGCCGCCGGCGCGGCGTTGGACTTCGCCTCCCGGACGATGATCAACGTCCATGGCGGAATCGGCGCCACCTGGGAGCACGACGCGCCGCTGTTCTTTCGCCGCGCGCAGCTGTCGCGGCGACTGCTCGGCGGGACCCACGATGCCACCGACCGCGTCGCCGAGCAGACGATGATCGCGGCCTGAGCGGATCGCCCGCCGCCACCGGCGCCGCCACGCCGCGTTGGACCTTGCCATGTGAATCCGGGTTTCACTACACTTGTGAATCCGGATTCACAGGGTTCGAGGAGGCGTGCGCACATGGCGACGATCGCAGTCGACAATCCGGCCCGGGACGTCCTCAACCAGGCGCCCCCGCTGCAGCCGGCCAATCTGTTCGAGCTTGACGTCGCCCTCCGGGAGGCGCTCGAACGCGAGGGCGGCGCCTGGGGAGTCGCGCAGGCTCGCGAGGCGGGAGCCGTCGCCGGCAGCGTCGAGGCGCTCGAGCACGGGCGCCGCGCCGAGCGCAACGAGCCGCGGCTGATCACCCACGACCGGTTCGGCACCCGCGTCGACGAGGTCGAGCTCGATCCGTCCTGGCACTGGCTGCTGGGCGGCGCGGTGCGGCGCTCGATCCACAGCCTCCCGTGGCGGGAGCCGCGCGCCGGCGCTCACGTCGTCCGCGCCACGCTGTTCACGCTGTGGGGCAACGCCAACGACGGCGTGATGTGCCCGCTGTCGATGACCTACGCCGCCGTCCCCGCGCTGCGCGACGGCGCGCCGGAACTGGCTGCGGAGTGGGAGTCGCGGCTGACCTCGTCGGACTACGACCGGGGCGCGCTGGCGGGGATGGCGATGACCGAGCGCCAGGGCGGCTCTGACGTCCGCGCCAACATCACGCGGGCCGAACCCCTCGGCGACGGTGCGTATGAGCTCCACGGCCACAAGTGGTTCTGTTCCTACCCGCCGTGCGACGTGTTCCTCGTGCTTGCCCAGGCGCCGCATGGCCTGTCGTGCTTCCTGGCGGAGCGCGGGCCCGGGATGGAGTTCCAACGGCTCAAGGACAAGCTCGGGACGCGGTCGTTGCCCTCCTCCGAGGTCGAGTTCCGCGGCGCCCACGCCACCCTCATCGGCGAGGAGGGGCGCGGCGTCCCGGCGATCATCCGGATGGTGAACCACACCCGCCTCGATTGCCTGCTCGGCGCGACGACCGGATTGCGGCGCGGCACCCTGGAGGCGATCCACCACGCCCGGCACCGGTCCGCGTTCGGCGCGCTGCTGGCCGACCAGCCCGCGATGCGCAACGTGCTCGCCGACCTCGCGATCGAATCGGAGGCGGCGACGGCGACCGCGCTGCGGGTCGCGCGGTCATACGACGAACCCGGAGACGGAGCGTTCCGGCGCTTTGCCACGGCGGTGTCCAAGTACTGGGTGTCCAAGCGCGCGGCCGCCCATGCCGCCGAGGCGCTCGAGTGCCTGGGCGGCAACGGATTCGTGGAGGACTCCGGGATGCCGCTGCTGTACCGCGACGCTCCACTGAACTCGATCTGGGAGGGCTCGGGCAACGTCGCTGCGCTTGACGTGCTGCGCGCGATCGTCAAGGAGCCCGACGGGCTGCCGGCGTTCCTGGCCGAGTGTGAGCTGGCCGCCGGCGCCGAGCCGCGGCTCGATGCCCACCTGGCGGAGCTCAAGGACCGTATCCACGCCACCTTCACCGGCGCTGAGGGCGACAGTGCGCAGCAGCGGCTCTACGACAGCCAGTTCGGCGCTCGCCGGCTGGTCGAGGACCTGGCGCTGGCACTCCAGGCGTCGCTGCTGGTGCGCCACGCACCGGCGCCGGTCGCCGATGCGTTCTGCGCCGGGCGGCTCACCGGCGAGCACGGCCGGGTCTATGGGACGCTGCCGGCCGGGGTCGACGCCCGGGCGATCATCGATCGGGCCGTGCCGGTATGAGTGTGCTCGAGGACGTCGCCGCCGTCGGAGACCCCGGACCGCTCACCTTCAGGGGCTGACGCGTGCGCACGGTCGCCCCCGGCACCCGCGAGCGGCTGCTGACCGCCGCGCAGGAGCTCATCGAAGACGGGGGGTACGGCGCCGCGTCGGTGGTCGCGATCGCGGAGCGAGCCGGGCTCGCGGCGGGAACCCTCTATCGCCACTTCGCATCCAAGGAGGACCTGTTCGTCGAGGTGTTCCGCGCGGTGTGCGGGCGCGAGGAGCGTGCGATGCGCCATGCCGCGCAGGCGTCAGCCACGGCCACGGCGGCCGAGCGCTTGGAGATCGTGCTGGCGACATTCGCCCGCCGCGCGCTGCGCAACCCGCGGCTGGCGTGGGCGCTGATCGCCGAGCCGGTCGATCCGCGCGTCGACGCCGAGCGCATCGCCTACCGCGCGAGGTACGCCGCGGTCATCGCCACCGATCTCGCCGCCGGGATCGCGGCCGAAGAGCTCCCGGCGCAGGACGTGGCGCTGACCGCCGCGGCGCTCGTCGGTGGGTGCGGGGAGGCTCTGGTGGGGCCGTTGTCGCCGCTCGCCGCCGGCGGTCCGGACGCCGACGAGATCGTCGCCGCGCTGCGGACGTTCATCCGGCGGGCGGTGGGGGCAGCGTGAGCGGGGCGGCGGTCCGCGTCGAGCGCTCGGGGCCGGTAACGACCGTCGTGCTGTCGCGCCCGGGCCGTCGCAACGCCGTCGACGGCCCCACCGCCGCGGCACTCGCCGACGCGTTCCGCGCGTTTGACGCCGACGAGGCGGCCGCGGTCGCGGTGCTGTACGGCGACGGCGGAGTGTTCTGTGCCGGCGCCGACCTGAAAGCCGTCGGAACCGAGTCCGGCAACCGGGTCGACGACGCCGGCGACGGCCCGATGGGCCCGACCCGCCTGCGCCTGTCCAAGCCGGTCATCGCCGCGATCGCCGGACACGCGGTCGCCGGTGGGCTGGAGCTGGCCCTGTGGTGTGACCTGCGGGTGGCCGAGGAGGACGCGGTGCTCGGCGTGTTCTGCCGGCGCTGGGGGGTCCCGCTGATCGACGGTGGCACGGTTCGCCTCCCGCGCCTGATCGGCGCCGGCCGGGCGATGGACATGATCCTCACCGGGCGCCCGGTGAACGCCGCCGAGGCCGAGCGATTCGGGCTCGTCGACCGGGTCGTGCCGGTGGGACGCAGCCTCGCCGCCGCTCAGCAGCTCGCCGCTGAGTTGGCCCGGTTTCCGCAGACGTGCCTGCGCCAGGACCGGCTGTCGGCGCTGGAGCAGGAGGGCCTGATCGAGACCGCGGCGATCGCCAACGAGCTCGCCCATGGCCGGCGTTCGCTGCTCGAGGCGCAGGCGGGGCTGGAGCGCTTCCGGGCGGGCGCCGGCCGCCACGGCGCATTTGACGAGCTCGGCTGACCGTCGAACATCAGCCGACGACCTGAACCGCCCAGGCCCGCAGCCGGGTCACGTCGTCGGCGGTGAGCCCGACCGCCGGATCGGTCGCCACCAACAGTGTCTCGCCGTCGCGGGCGGCGGCCCACGCGTGGCAGCTGTCGTCGTGAGCGTCATCGACCCAGGCGAGCGGCCGGCCGGGGCCGGCGTAACGGTCGATCGCCGCCAGCTTCCAGTGACGAGCGCCGGTGGCGACTCCGTCGAAGGTTAGGTGGGGCAGCCCGGCGGGTAGCCCGAGCGCGAGCGGCAGGTACTCGTCGGCCTTCTCCTCCCAGCCACTACACCAGACGAGCTCGAAATCCGCCTGCAGCGCCGCGACCCGAGCGGCGGCGCTGGCGGAGAGGAAGTGAGGCATGCCGTCGACCAGCAGAAACCGGCCCGCAGGCGGCTGGGCAGCATCAAATCCGAACAATGAGATGACGCCATCGATGTCGATCAGCAGCAGCGGAGGGGTCATAGCCGGCACATAGCGGGGCTTAATGTGGTTTCGGCAGCGTGGTTGGCAGTGGAGCCGGTCGCCGGTTCATGCGTCCAGATTGTGCGGGACGCAGGCTCTGACCCTCAAGCCCCACCGGCGAATGCCGAAAGAGAATCGTGAGGCGGAGTTCGGCCTCGCTCACTTCTCCCCAGGCTCATTTCTTCATGACTCCAGTTCTCGGCATCCTCCTCGCACTCGCTTGCGCCCTGACGACGAACGTCGGCTTCCTGTTCAAGCATCGGGGAGCCTGCGCGGCACCCGCCGTTGACATGCGCCACCCGCTGCGCTCGGGCAAGGCCCTGTTCGCGTCCAAGATGTTCTCGATCGGGATGCTGATCGCCTCCGCGGCCTGGATCTTCCACGTCGCCGCGATGGCCGTCGCGCCGCTCTCGCTCGTGCAGGCGGTCCTCGCCGGCGGTGTCGTGCTGCTCGCCGTGATGGCCGAGCGCACCTTCGGCCTGACCATCTCACGCCGGCAGTGGATCGGAATCGTCCTGACCGCGGTCGGTCTGCTCCTGCTCGGCTTCACCCTTCCGGGGGTCCACGGCGCCCACTCCCAGTTCTCGCTGCCGGCGATGGTCGGCTTCGAGACGGTGCTGCTGGTGGCCGGGACACTGCTGATCATGGGTCCGCGTATCGGCGCCCCCGCGGAGCATCACGGCTTCATGCTCGGTGCCGCCGCCGGGATCCTGTTCGGCGTATCCGACGTGGCCATCAAGGCGATCTCCGGCTTGATCGGCGCCCATGGCGTGCTCGGGCTGCTCAATCCCTGGACGATCATCACGATCGCCGCCTCGATTGCCGCCTTCTACGCATCGGCCAAGGGCCTGCAGGACGGCGACGCGGTCCCGGTGATCGCGGTCACCGGCACCGCCGCCAACGTGTCGGGCATCGTCGGCGGGATCATCGTCTTCGGGGACCCGCTCTCGGCGCACCCGCTGATGTTCGCCGCCGAGCTGTTCGCGTTTGGCCTGGTCCTCTTCGCCGCCTGGCTGACCCCGGCGCCGACCCGGGCCGCCGGGCCGTCGCTGGCCGGCGCCACCCCCGCCCTGGCGCTCTGATCGGCGCCCCCGCGAGGCGGGGCTCGCATCGCCCCCGAGCTCGTCGCTGACCCGTTGGCGCCATCCCGCCGGTTCAGGTCTCTGAACGCAGAAAGGGCCGGATAGCCGATAGAGCTCGCCCCCTGGTGCCCTGATACTGGCGCCGCAGGCTGGACGTCCGGCGCGCGGGAGCTGCCGGCTCCATTTGATCAGGGGGCGGCATGAGCATCAGGGGCAACGGAAGCAGGCTGACCATCCTGGGGATGGTGATTCTTGGCGCGCTGACGCTCTGGGCGGCGGCGTCGACGCGGGCCGGCGCCGCCAGCGCGGGACCGGCGTTCGTCCAGCAGACATCGGCTCACGGAAGCGGCAAGACCAGCCTGAAGCTGACCCCGACGTCACCGATCACCGCGGGCAACCGGCTTGTCGTCACGGTGGGCGTCTGGAGCAGCTCCAACGCGACGGCGGCAAGCGTGACCGACTCCGCCGGCAACAGCTACACAGACGTGCTGCATTTCACGGCGTCGGACGGGACCCAGGAGAGCGTGTGGACCGCGCCGATCACGGCGGGCGGCGGGAGCGAGCCCGCAATCACGGTCACCCCAACGGCCAAGGCTGACATCGGAGCGGCGGCATCGGAGTACTCCGGCCTGTCCGCCGCCGCGGGCGCCGCCGCGGTCGATCAGACCTCAGAGGCCACGGGCAAGACCACGTCCGCCGCCACCGTGGCCGCCGGGGCGACCCCGCCGACGACCGGTCAGAATGAGCTGGCGGTTGGGGCATACGTGGACTCGGGATTCGGGGACAAGCTGACGGCGGGCTCGGGATTCACGCAGCGCTCGAACGTCTCCAGCGCATCCGACATGGACCTGCTCACCGAGGACCAGGCCGTGGCCTCGAGTGGGTCGACACCGAACGCGGGCGCCGGCACCGGCGCGAACACCATCTGGCTGATGTCGACGATCGTCTTCCAGGGGGCGTCCGGATCCGGTGGTGCGACCGTGCCGGGCACGCCGGCCAACGTGTCGGCGACCGGTGGGGACGGCAGCGCGATCGTGAGCTGGACCGCGCCGGCCAACGGTGGCAGCGCGATCACCTCGTACACGGTGACGCCCTACATCGGCACCGCCGCGCAGCCTGCGACGACCGTGTCCGGCTCGCCACCGGCCACCTCGACGACGATCGCCGGGCTGACCAACGGCACCGCGTATACGTTCACCGTCAGCGCGACCAACGCCGTCGGGACCGGACCGCAATCGGCTCCGTCGGGCAGCGTCACCCCGTCCTCCACGGGCGGTGGCCAATGGTCCTCGCTGATGACCTGGCCGATGGTGGCGATTCACTCCATCCTGCTCGACAACGGGAAGGTCCTCCAATGGGACGGCTGGCAGCAGCCCGAGCCGACGGAGGTCTGGGATCCGAGCAGTCAGGTCTTCTCGACGCAGACGGCGCCCGACAGCATCTTCTGCTCGGGAATGGCGGAGCTGCCCGACGGTCGGGTGCTCGTCGTCGGTGGGTACGGCGGCCTGACCACCGGGAACATCGGGATCGTTGACACCAACATCTTCGATCCGACCACCAACACCTGGACACGGGTCGCGGACATGCACTCTCCCCGCTGGTATCCCGACCTGACCGAGCTCAGCGACGGGCGTTACGTCGCCATCAGCGGCAACTCGACGGACGACACCACCTGGGCGGATACGCCGGAGGTGTATGACCCCACGACCAACCAGTGGACGGTGCTGACCGGCGTGAGCACCTCCCAGGTGCACGAGGAGGAGTATCCGTTCTCCTACCTGATCCCGAACGGCAACGTGTTCACGATCGGCCCGGCGGAGGACAAGTCGTTCGAGCTCAACGTGGGGGCCAAGACCTGGACGCAGGTGGGCGGATCGAGCGGCGTCGTCAACGGCTCCTCGGTGATGTACCTCCCCGGCAAGATCCTCTACAGCGGCGGCGCTGCCAACCTCAACAGCAGCACGCCGGCGGAGGCGAACACCTCGGTGATCGATCTCACGTCAGCGAACCCGACGTGGCAGCAGACCGCGCCGATGGCCGACGCGCGGATCTACCACACCCTGACGATGCTGGCCGACGGGACCGTGCTCGCCGTCGGTGGCGAGCCGACCGCCGGCCAGACCGGCAAGACCGAGGTCTCGGGCGGCGTGCTCCCCAGCGAGATCTGGAACCCGACCACGCAGACGTGGTCGGCTGCGGCCCCGACGGGCACCACACGGGGCTATCACTCGAGTGCGCTGCTGATGCCCGACGGCACCGTGCTCGTCGCCGGTAGTGGTCACGCCAACCCCGGCCTCGCCGGTCAGGACTCGGCGCAGATCTATTCGCCGGCATACCTGTCCAAGGGGCCGCGTCCGACGATCACCTCGGCTCCGAGCTCGGTCAGCTACGGCTCGAGCTTCTCCGTCTCGACTCCGGACGCGGGGAACATCAGCGCCGTCAACCTGGTGTCGCTGGGATCGGACACCCACCAGTCCGATATGGATCAGCACTTCGTCCCGCTGAGCTTCACCCACAGCTCCGGGACGCTGACGATCCAGGCCCCGGCGTCAGGCGATTACGCGCCTCCGGGCCACTACATGCTGTTCATCCTCAACTCCAACGGTGTGCCGGCCGTTGCGCCGATCATCTCCGTCAACGTTCCCGCCACCGCGCCGTCGGCGCCCACCGCTGTGACGGCCGCCGGCCTGAACGGCGGGGCCACGGTCTCGTGGACCGCACCGGCCAACGGCGGGAGCCCGATCACGTCGTACACGGTCACCCCGTACATCGGTGCGACCGCCCAGCCCTCGTCGACCGTGAGCGGCGCTCCGGCGCCGACCAGCACCGACGTCGGCGGGCTGACGAACGGAACGAGCTACACGTTCACGGTGACGGCGACCAATGCGGTGGGCTCGAGTGCGGCGTCGTCGCCGTCCAACGCGGTGATCCCGACCGCCACGCCGATTCCGGCGTTCATCCAACAGGCCTCCGGGCATGTCGGTAGCTCCAGCGGCCTGGCGGTGGCGTTGCCGTCCAGCACGCTGCTCGGAGACCGGCTGATCGTCGAAGCCGGCGTCTGGAGTGCGGCCGCTGCCACCGCGAAGAGCGTCACCGACTCGGCCGGGGATTCGTTCACCGAGCTGCTCCACTTCACCGCCGCGGACGGGACCGAGGAGAGCGTGTGGAGCGCGCCGGTGAGTGCCGCGAGCAGCGGCCCGCCGGTGATCACCGTCACGCCGACATCGAACGCGGACATCGGGGCGGCGGCTGTCGAGTACTCCGGCCTGTCGAGTGCCGCCGGCACCGGCGCCGTCGACGCGTCGGCGCACGCGGTCGGCACCACCGGCTCCGCGGCGGTGGTGAGCTCGGGAGCGACGCCGGCGACCTCGGCGGCCAATGAGCTCGCCGTCGGCTTCTATGCCGACTCGGGGTTCGATGATGCGCTGACCGCCGGCTCGGGCTACACCCAACGGGTCAACATCTCGAAGGTCGGGGACATCGAGCTGCTCGCCGAGGACCAGGTGGTCGCGGCCGGAGCGACTCCGAACGCCGGCGTGTCGACCGGCAAGAACACCATCTGGCTGATGTCGACGGTCGTGTTCAAGGCCGGCTCCGGTACCTCCCAGACGAGCCAGAGCATGTCGAGTCAGAGCGAGGCGGCTCCCCTGTTCGTCAGCAACGGCGCGGCGCAGGTCGGCGCGGGGGCGAGGACCGCCCACTCCCGGCGGGCGACCGGCATCCACGGGCGAGGCGGCACCGCCTCCGCCCATACCGGCTCCCGGCGGTCGGTGACCACGCACGGCGCCGACGGACGGGTGCGCTGCGGCCGCCGGCACCTCAGCGCCCGGGCACGGCAGGCATGCCGGTCTCTGGATCGTGCGGCGGCGCTGGCGAAGCGGGACCGCCACCGCTGGGTGTACGACGCATTGCTCAAGAACCTCTCAACGAAGCTGCTGTGCCGGCACTGGTATGGCAAATCGTTGCGCGGCCTGACGGGGCTGTCGGCGGGCTGGTACGCGTACTCCTGACAGCTCGTAGTAGAAACCCGGGGGCATGCCGTCGCCCCTGATCAGCGCCGCCGTCCTCGCCGAGCGCCTCGACGCCGAGCCACGCCCGACCGTGCTCGACGTCCGCTACGACGTCGCCGCCGGCCCCCAGCGCGAGGCCTACGAGCGCGGGCACATCCCCGGCGCCGTCTTCATCGATCTAGACCACGATCTCGCCTCCGCCCCGGGCACGAGCGGGCGCCATCCGCTGCCGACCGCGGAGCGGTTCACGACCGCCATGCGGGCCGCCGGCGTCAGCCGCGACCGGCCGGTCGTCGTCTATGACGACGCCGCCGGGCTGATGGCCGCTCGGGCGTGGTGGCTTCTGCGCTACTTCGGCCACTCCGACGTGACCCTGCTCGACGGCGGCCTCGCCGCCTGGACCGCCGCCGGCGGTCGACTCTGCGCCGGCTCGACCGCCGTGCCCACCCCCGGGACGTTCACCGCCCACCCCGGCGGCATGCCGATCCTCGATGCGCCCCGCGCCGCCGCCCTGGCGACGGCGGGTGTCCTGCTCGACGCCCGCGCTCCCGAGCGGTTTCGCGGCGAGATCGAGCCGCTGGATCCGGTCGCCGGCCACATCCCGGGCGCGCGCAACCACTCGACCCGTGACAACGTGACCGACGCGGGCCGATTCAAGGACCCCGACGCGCTCAGACAGGCGTTCGCCGCCGCCGGCGCGGACCCCAAGACCGAGGTGGGCGCTTACTGCGGGTCCGGGGTCACCGCCGCCCACCAGGTGCTGGCGCTCGAGCTCGCCGGGATCACGGCCGCGCTGTACCCGGGCTCATGGAGCGAGTGGATCGCCGACCCCTCGCGCCCGGTGGCTACTGGGCCGTAGCCGCCGCCGGATCGACATTGTGTGTCCGCAACGGACAAACAGACGCGTCGTGTCCTGCCCGGTGGTCCAATTGATCCCGCCGGTGCGGACCACTACGGTTGTACGAATCGGCTAAGGCGATTTCGGAGGAGATTCATGGCTAGCACCCAGGAGGCAACCGGCACCGAGCGCAGCTCGCTCCAGGACCTTGCGCGCCGTCACCTGTGGATGCACTTCACGCGGATGTCCGCATACGAGGATCACGAGATGCCGATCATCGTGCGCGGTGAGGGGTGCTACGTCTACGACGAGCACGGCAACCGGTACCTCGATGGTCTGTCGGCGCTGTTCTGCGTCAACATCGGCCATGGCCGTGCCGACGTCGCCCAGGCCGGCGCCGATCAGGCCAAGGAGCTCGGTTTCTTCACCAACTGGTCCTACGCCCACCCGCGGGCGATCGAGCTGGCGGCACGCGTCGCCGAGCTGGCGCCGGGCGACCTCAACCGCGTGTTCTTCACCAGCGGCGGCTCGGAGGCCGTCGAGTCCGCCATCAAGCTCAGCCGCCAGTACCACAAGCTCACCGGCAGCCCGCTGAAGACCAAGATCGTCGCCCGTGACATCGCGTACCACGGGACAAGCCTCGGAGCGCTCGCCGCGACCGGCATCACGAGCCTGCGTGAGCCGTTCGAGCCGCTGACCCCGGGCGGCGTCCATGTGCCGAACACCAACACGTTCCGCATGCCCCACGGCTTCACCGCCGCCGACTTCGCCGAGGCCGTCGCCGAGAAGATCGAGTTCGAGGGCCCCGACACCGTCGCGGCCGTCATCATGGAGCCGGTCCAGAACGCCGGCGGCTGCTTCACCCCGCCCGAGGGCTACTGGCAGCGGGTCCGCGAGATCTGCGACCGCTACAACGTGCTGCTCATCTCCGACGAGGTCATCTGCGCCTGGGGTCGCCTGGGCGAGTGGTTCGGCGCCCAGCGCTACGACTATCTCCCGGACATCATCACCACCGCCAAGGGACTGACCAGCGCCTACGCCCCGATGGGAGCGATGATCGCATCCGACCGGGTGGCCGAGCCGTTCATGGACGGGACCAACAGCTTCACGCATGGATTCACGTTCGCCGGCCATCCGATCTGCGCCGCCGTCGCACTCGCCAACCTCGACGTGATGGAGCGCGAGGGCATCATCGAGAACGTCCGCACCAACGAGGACGCGTTCCAGGACATGCTCGAGTCACTGCGCGACATCCCGATCGTCGGCGATGTGCGGGGTGCCGGTTACTTCAGGGCGATCGAGCTGGTCAAGGACCAGGACACCGACGAGCAGTGGTCAGACGAGGAGTCCGAGACGCTGCTGCGTGGCTTCCTGTCGGGCGAGCTGTACCGCCGCGGCCTCATCTGCCGCGCCGACGACCGCGGCGACCCGGTCATCCAGCTGTCCCCGCCGCTGATCGCCGGCCCCAAGCAGTTCGAGGAGATCGAGGCCGTCCTGCGCCCCGTGCTGACCGAGGCCGGCGATCGGATGCGGAGCCTGTCGGCGTAGCCGCCGGACGCTGGATCGGGACCCGCGCAGCGGTAACGACAACATGCTCACCGTTCGCGAACTGCTGCGCGGTCTCGACGTCCGCCTGCTCACCGGAGAGGAGGCGACCGACGTCCCCGTCCGCTGGGTCCACATCTCCGAGCTGCTGGACCCGACGCCGTGGCTGTCGGGCGGCGAGGTCCTGCTGACGACCGGGATGGCGCTGGAGACGCCGGCGCAGCAGCAGGAGTTCCTCACCCGCCTGGCCGATCACCAGCTCGCTGGCCTGGGCTTCGGGACCGGCTTCAGTCACTCCGAGATCCCACCGGCGCTCCTGCAGGCAGCCGGTGAGCGCGAGTTCCCGGTCTTCGAGGTTCCCTACGAGGTGCCGTTCATCGCGGTGACCGAGGCGGCATTCACCCAGCTGGTCAACGAGCAGTACGCGGTGCTGCGGCGGGCGCTGGCCGCCCATGAGCGCCTCGAGCGCGTGGTGCTGTCGGAGCGGGGGCTCGATGCCCTCGCCGGGACACTGGCCACACTGATCGGCGCCGCCGTGCTCGTGTTCAATGCCCGCGGCGAGCCGCTCGTGCAGCGCGCCTTCCGCCGCACGCTCGATCCCGAGGAGGTGGCCGCCCTGCAGAGCGAGCTGTTCGAACGCCGTCGGGTCGCCCGGACGTTTCTGCCGTCCCACGCCAGTCTCGCCGATCGCTCGCTCGCACTTCCGGTGGCCGCCGACGGAGGCGGGCCCGGTCCGCAGACCGGGGTGGGTGGGGGACATTCGGCCAACGGTGCCGGCGAACGGATCCCCGAGGCGTGGCTGGTGGCGATCAAGGACGGCGGCCCGCTGTCTGACTTCGATCGCCTCACCCTCCATCAGGCGGTGACGATCGTCGCGCTGGAGCTGTTGCGCGGACGCGTTGCCGGCGACACCGAGCGCCGCCTCGCCGGCGACGTGCTCGCCGCCCTGGTCGGCGGCTCGCTGACCGGGGACGAGCTGGCCCGGCGCCTGGAGCCGTTCGGGCTCTCCGAGCGCGTCGCGGCGATCGTCGTCCCCCGCGAGGGTGGGGCGGGGGCGGCCAAATCCCGCCGCGGCTCGCCCTCGCCGGTCGAAGATGCGCTGGCCATGGCGCTGCGCGAGGAGGCGGCGCCCGGACTGGTGGCGTCGACCGGCCCGGTGACCTGCGCCCTGATCGCCGGCATGGACGAGGAGGAGCTCTTCGCGCTCGGCGGCCGCGTGGCGAGTCGCCTCGCGGAGACGGCCGGCGGCGTCCTGCGCATCGGCGTGGGGCGGCCGGTGGCCGGCGCCGACGCGCGACGCACCTTCCACGAGGCCCGCTGCGCCGTCGAGGCGCTCGCCCTCGGCATCCCCGGGCTGGGCGGGCCGGAACCCAACGGCTCGGCGGTGAAGAACGGCGCCCCGAAGGTGGCGACCTACAAGGACCTCGGATCGTTCCAGCTGCTGCTGTCGCTGCAGGATGACGAGGCGCTGCGGTTGTTCTGTGACTCGATCCTCGGTCCGATAGAGGCCAGCGAAGGACACTACGGAGGTGAACTGATGCGATCGCTTGAAGCGTTCATAGAAGAGAATGGTCAGTGGGAGCGAGCCGCCAAGCGGCTGTACTGCCACCGGCACACGCTGCGTTACCGAATCCGTCGGGTGGAGGAGCTGACCGGGCGCAACCTGGGCTCCGCGCGTGACCGGATCGAGTTCTGGCTGGCCCTGCGCGGCCGGGAGCTGGTGGCATGAAGGTCGGCGTCCCCAGTGAGATCAAGACCGACGAGTACCGCGTCGCGCTGACGCCGGCCGGAGTCCGCGAGCTGTCGGACGCGGGCCATCAGGTGTGCGTGCAGAGCGGCGCCGGCGACGGCTCGTCGATCTCCGACGACGCGTACGTCGCCCAGGGCGCGACGATCCTGCCCGACGCCGACGCGGTGTTCGGCGAGGCGACCCTGATCGTCAAGGTCAAGGAGCCCCAGCGGGTCGAGGTCGAGCGGCTCAAGCCGCACCACACGCTCTTCACCTACCTGCACCTGGCCGCCGACGAGCCGCTGACGCGCGGGCTGATGGAGTCCGGCGCCACCTGCATCGCCTACGAGACCGTCGAGGACTCCAAGGGCCGGCTGCCGCTGCTGGCGCCGATGTCCGAGGTCGCCGGCAAGATCGCCACCCAGGCGGGCGCGTTCATGCTGGAGAAGCCGCTCGGCGGGCGCGGGATCCTGCTCGGCGGCGTGCCGGGCGTGGCGGCCGCCAACGTCATGATCATCGGCGGCGGGGTCGTCGGCATGCATGCGGCGTTCATCGCGCTCGGGATGGAGGCGACCGTGTTCGTGTTCGATCGCAACATCGACCGTCTGCGCGAGCTCGACATCGCGTTCGGCGGCCGCGCCGACACCTGCTTCGCCACCACGCTGTCGATCGAGGAGCGCCTGCCCGACATCGACCTCGTCATCGGCGCCGTCCTCGTTCACGGGGCCAAGGCCCCCCACGTCATCACCCGCGCGCAGCTGGGGCTGATGAAGCGCCAGGCCGTGCTCGTCGACGTCTCGATCGACCAGGGCGGCTGCTTCGAGACCTCGCATCCGACGACGCACTCGAATCCGACCTACGAGGTCGACGGCATCACCCATTACTGCGTGGCCAACATGCCGGGCGCGGTCCCGATCACCTCGACGTACGCGCTGACCAACGCGACGATGCCCTACGTGTTGCATCTCGCCTCGGTCGGGGTGCACCAGGCCGTCGTCGACAACCCGGGGCTCAAGCTCGGGGTCAACGTCGCCAACGGCGAGGTCACGTACGCGCCGGTGGCCGACGCCGTCGGCGTCAAGGCCGTCGACGTCGATGTCGCCCTCGCGGGGGTGCCGGCCTGACGGCGCCCTCGCGCGCGCCCATGGGGGGCTCGTGCTGCTACGCTCATTCGCCGCATGCCGACTACCAGCCAATTGATTCGCAAGGGGCGCACCGCGCCGAAGAAGAAGCTTGCCACCCCGGGCCTGAAGTCCGGCAAGGGCCGCAAGAAGAAGGTCGCGGCGCCCCAGCGGCGGGGCGTCTGCACCCGCGTGTACACGACCACCCCCAAGAAGCCGAACTCCGCGCTGCGCAAGGTGGCTCGCGTTCGGCTGACCAACGGGATGGAAGTCGGCGCCTACATCCCCGGCGAGGGCCACAACCTCCAGGAGCACTCGGTCGTGCTCGTCCGCGGCGGTCGCGTCAAGGACCTGCCGGGATTCCGCTACAAGGTCATTCGCGGCACCCTGGACGCCGCCGGCGTCAGCGATCGCAAGAAGGCCCGCTCGCAGTACGGCGTGAAGGCCAAGTAATGCCCCGTCGTGCAGCCGCCCAGGTCCGGCCGATCGACGCCGATGCGGTCTACCGCAATCGCCTCGTTCAGCAGGTCATCAACAAGGTGATGCTCGACGGCAAGAAGTCCACCGCCGAGAAGATCGTCTATGACGCCATGGCCATCCTCGGGGAGCGCAGCGGCAAGAACGCCGTCGAGCAGCTCGAGGCCGGGATCAAGGCGCTGACGCCGGTGCTCGAGGTTCGTCCCCGTCGGGTCGGCGGCGCCACCTATCAGGTGCCGGTGGAGGTGCCCTCGCGGCGCGCCCGCACCCTCGCGGTCCGCTGGCTGATCCAGTTCGCCCGCGCCCGCCGCGAACGGACGATGTCCCAGCGGCTCGCCCACGAGCTCCTGGACGCCGCCCAGCAGCAGGGCAACGCGTTCAAGCGCAAGGACGACATCTACCGCATGGCGCAGGCCAACAAGGCCTTCGCCCACTACCGCTGGTAGACGCCCCGTCGTTCCGGCGCTGACGTAGCCGGCGCACGAAAAGCGCTATCGAAGGGGACGGGGCGGCTCCGACCGTCCGTCGGCGCCCCAGGCCCCATCCCGCCCTCCTTCGGGGCAAGAGCCGCGCGACGTGATGCGAATCGTGTCCGGTATTCGGACCCGAAATGCATCACGTCCGCGCCGACGGCTTTGTGGTTGGCCGGGCTGGCGCCCGGCTTGTCTGCCGGCGCCGCGGCCGTGCCAGCGCCGGGGCGGAGATCGCCTCGGCGATCTCCGACGACCCGCCGTCCTTTAAAGAGAAACGCGAGGGCTGCCCGCCGCACGGGACCGGGGGCTGCGGCGGGACAACCCTCGCGTTAGGTAAATGTAACGAGCCTGATGTTGGTAAACCGTTGGAATGCCCTGGAAGTCAGGATGCGGACTATCAGGGGGAGGAAATCGCCATATGGGGCTCGGATCGGCCGCCGGCGGCGAGCAGCAGACCCGCCGCGCCGGTGAGCAACAGCACGACCGCTCCGAGCGTCTCGAGATAGAGACCGACGCTCGGGTGGGCGGCCGCGCTGACGTAGGCGGCGCCGGCGTGGCCGATCAGGCCGCTGGCGTGGGCGGCGGGCAGATCGTCGAGCAGCGCGATGCCGAGCACGACCAGTCCGAGCGCGCCGATCGAGACCAGCGCCAACCGATTGCCGGTCCAGCGGACGCTCATCGCCAGCGCCGGAGCGAGCAACGCGACCGGAATCAGCGCGTAGGCATGGTGTGACCCGGTCATGATCGTGTTGACGACCGGGGAGCCTCGGGCGCTGGAGTGGATGTGCGCCAGCGGCGTGAACTCCGCCACCAGCAGCAGGACGGAGCCCAGCAGGGCCCCGCCGACGACGGTCCTCGCCGTCGTGGCCGGGACGCCTCGCGGGGCGCCGAAACGCCTGCCCGGGCCCCCCGCGGACTCGTCCGAGGCGGCCCGGCCTCTGCTATATTCGGTGTCCGCCTCGGGTCGGGATGCGCTCATCTGTGCTCGTGACCGGGCGCGGAGGATCCAGTCAATGGAGATGCCGACTCACTAGAACCCCCCCGTCGCCGACAGCCGTGTCGTGAACGGGCCCACTGGGCCCTTTTTCATGACCGCGGCCGGGAATACGACCCCGCCCGTCCACCTCCGGGCAGCCCCACCATCCAACCTCAGACCGATGCCACGCATTTTCACTCTCCAGAACACTCGCAATATCGGAATCATGGCGCACATCGACGCCGGCAAGACGACGACGACCGAGCGCATCCTCTATTACACCGGCCGCACCTACAAGATGGGTGAGGTTCACGAGGGCGCGGCCGTGATGGACTGGATGGAGCAGGAGCAGGAGCGCGGGATCACGATCACCTCCGCCGCCACCACCTGCGAGTGGAACGGCCATCGGATCAACATCATCGACACGCCCGGCCACGTCGACTTCACCGTCGAGGTGGAGCGCTCGCTGCGCGTCCTCGACGGCGCGATTGCGCTGTTCGACTCGGTCGCGGGCGTCGAGCCCCAGTCCGAGACGGTGTGGCGGCAGGCCGACAAGTACCGGGTCCCGCGCATCGCCTACATCAACAAGATGGACCGGGTCGGGGCCGACTTCGCCCGCGGCGTGCAGACGATGATCGACCGCCTCGGCGCCCATCCGATCCCGATCCAGCTGCCGATCGGCGCCGAAGGTGATTTCAAGGGGCTCGTCGACCTGGTCGAGAACCACGCGATCATCTATCTCGACGAGCTCGGCAAGGAGCACGAGGTCGTGGACATCCCCGCCGACCAGGTCGAGCGGGCGGCCGAGGCGCGCGAGCACATGCTCGAGGAGCTCTCGAAGTACGACGACGGGCTGCTGGAGCTGATCCTGGAGGATCAGGAGATCCCGGTCGCCCGGCTGAAGGAGTCGATCCGCACGGCCACCCTGGGCGCGCATCTGACGCCCGTCCTGTGCGGGTCGTCCTTCAAGAACAAGGGTGTCCAGCCCCTGCTCGACGCTGTCATCGACTACCTCCCGAGCCCGCTCGAGGTTCCGCCGGTCGACGGTCTCGAGCCCCAGAAGGGATCGGACAACGGCGGCGTCCCCGCACAGCGCCACGCGTCGGACGAGGAGCCCTTCGCGGCGCTCGCGTTCAAGATCATGGCCGACCCCTATGTCGGCAAGCTCACCTACTTCCGCGTCTACTCCGGCACCCTCGCCGCCGGCTCCCGCGTCCTGAACGTCAGCACCGGGCGCACCGAGCGCATCGGCCGCATTCTGATGATGCACGCCAACGAGCGCGAGGAACTGCAGGAGGTCTACGCCGGTGACATCGCCGCGGCCGTCGGCATCAAGCAGGTCGTCACCGGCGACACACTGGCCGCCCCCGATCGGCCGATCAAGCTCGAGACGATCACCTTCCCCGAGCCGGTGATCAAGGTGGCGATCGAGCCCAAGACCAAGGCCGATCAGGAGAAGATGTCGGTGGCGCTGGGCCGCCTGGCCGAGGAGGACCCGACGTTCCAGGTCGCGACCAACGAGGAGACCGGCCAGACCGAGATCTCCGGCATGGGTGAGCTCCACCTGGAGATCCTCGTCGACCGGATGATGCGGGAGTTCAAGGTCGACGCCAACGTCGGCCGTCCTCAGGTGTCCTACCGGGAGACGATTCGCGGCACCGCCGAGAAGGTCGAGGGTCGCCTGGTACGCCAGACAGGCGGTTCGGGCCAGTACGGCATCGTCTACATCAACGTCGAGCCGGCGCCGGGCGAGGGCTTTGACTTCATCAACAAGGTCAGGGGCGGCTCCGTGCCCACGGAGTTCATCCCGGCGGTCGAGAAGGGCGTCGAGGAGGCGATGGCCAACGGGCCGCGCGCCGGCTTCCCGCTGGTCGACGTCCGGGTCACCCTGACCGACGGCAAGTCCCACGACACCGACTCGTCGGAGATCGCGTTCCGCGTCGCCGGCTCGCTCGCCCTCAAGGCGGCGGTCCTGCGCGCCAAGCCGGTCCTGCTCGAGCCGGTGTTCGCGGTCGAGGTCGTGACCCCGGAGGAGTTCATGGGCGACGTCATCGGCGATCTCAACCGCCGGCGGGGCCAGATCAACGGCATGGAACAGCGCGGCAACGCCCAGGTCATCTCTGCCCATGTTCCGCTCGCGGAGATGTTCGGATACGCGACCGATATGCGATCCGCAACCCAGGGCCGGGCCACCTACACGATGCAGTTCGACCGCTATGAGGAAGTACCCCCTAACATCGCCGAAGGCATCGGCGGGGGAGAGAAGGAAGCCGCCTGAGCGGTCACCCCTGAATGCCGCGGCGTGCGCGTAGCAGCGGCGGCGGACGGAAACTTATATCCTGATTAGGTTCGTCCCGCGGACGAACAAAACACTCAGAAGAAGAAGGAGCAACACCAAAGTGGCGAAGGCCAAGTTCGAGCGCGACAAGCCCCATGTCAACGTCGGGACCATCGGTCACATCGACCATGGCAAGACGACGCTGACCGCGGCCATCACCAAGGTGCTCCACGACAAGTTCGGCGACGGCACCGAGGTCCGTTCGTTTGATTCGATCGACAACGCACCGGAGGAGAAGGCCCGCGGCATCACGATCGCGACCTCCCATGTTGAATACGAGACCGACAAGCGGCACTACGCCCACGTGGACTGCCCGGGTCACGCCGACTACGTGAAGAACATGATCACCGGCGCGGCGCAGATGGACGGCGCAATCCTGGTGGTCTCGGCGGCGGACGGCGCCATGCCGCAGACACGTGAGCACATCCTGCTCGCGCGTCAGGTCGGCGTGCCGTACATCGTCGTCTTCCTCAACAAGGCCGACATGGTCGACGATCCCGAGCTCCTCGAGCTCGTCGAGGTCGAGATTCGCGACCTGCTGTCGGAATACGAGTTCCCCGGTGACGACATCCCGTTTGTGACCGGCTCCGCGCTGAAGGCGCTGGAGGGCGACGTCGAGTACGAGGGCAGGATCCTCGAGCTCGCCGAGGCGCTGGACACCTACATTCCCGAGCCGGTCCGTGACCTGGACAAGCCGTTCCTGATGCCGGTCGAGGACGTCTTCTCGATCACCGGCCGCGGCACGGTGGCGACCGGACGGATCGAGTCAGGGATCATCAAGACCGGCGAGACCGTCGAGATCGTCGGCATCAAGCCGACCACCACGACCGTCGTCACCGGCGTCGAGATGTTCAAGAAGAATCTCGATCAGGGACAGGCCGGAGACAACGCCGGCTGTCTGTTGCGCGGTACCAAGCGCGAGGACATCGAGCGCGGCCAGGTGCTGTGCAAGCCGGGCTCGATCACGCCGCACACCAAGTTCAAGGCCGAGGTCTACGTCCTCAAGAAGGAGGAGGGCGGGCGTCACACCCCGTTCTTCACCGGCTACCGGCCGCAGTTCTACTTCCGCACGACCGACGTCACCGGCGTCGCCAACCTGCCCGAGGGCACGGAGATGGTCATGCCCGGGGATAACGTCCAGATGGAGATCGAGCTGATCCAGCCGATCGCCATGGACCAGGGTCTGCGGTTCGCGATTCGCGAGGGCGGCCGTACGGTCGGCTCCGGGGTCGTGACCGAAGTCATTCAGTAGTGGCAGTGGGCGGCGGGCCCGGTTATTCGGGCCCGTCGCCTTTTTTGTGCAAAGCCAGATACGACGACGTGACCCGCTCGGGTGTCTCACGCCCGCGCGCCACCGTGTCGTCACCGAGAACGAACGAAAGCTCTAGAAGAAGTCCGTGGCAACAATTGCTCAAAACAAGATCCGCATTCGCCTGAAGTCCTACGACCACACGGCGATCGAGACAGCGGCCAAGGAGATCGTCGAGACGGCGACGCGCACCGGCGCGACCGTCTCCGGCCCGGTGCCGCTGCCGACGGAGAAGAACGTGTACTGCGTGATCCGGTCGCCGTTCAAGGACAAGGATTCCCGTGAGCACTTCGAGATCCGTACTCACAAACGACTGATCGACATCCATCAGCCGACGCCCAAGACGGTCGACTCGCTCCAGCGACTTGACCACCTGCCGGCCGGCGTGGATATCGAGATCCGTCTCGCGTCCTGATCCGATGACCGCGATCCTCGCCAAGAAGCTCGGGATGACCCAGCGGTTCCTCGATGACGGGCGCGTCGAGCGCGTCACCGTGCTCGAGGCCGGGCCCTGTCCGGTGACCGCGATCCGCACCTTCGAGCGCGACGGCTACGAGGCCCTTCAGCTCGCGTTCGCTCCGTGCAAGGAGAAGGTCCTGACCAGGGCCCAGCTCGGCCACCTCAAAAAGGCCGACGCGTCGGCGCATCGGCACCTGGCCGAGTTCCGCAACGAGGCCGGCGAGTTGCTCGTCGGAGAGACCGTCACCGTCGAGGCGTTCGAGGTGGGCCAGAAGGTCAAGATCTCCGGTACCTCGAAGGGCAAGGGCTTCGCCGGCACGATCAAGCGCCACAACTTCGCGTCGGGCCCGAAGTCCCACGGCTCCCACAACGTCCGCGCCCCCGGCTCGGTCGGCGCCTCGGCGACGCCGTCGCGCGTCATGAAGGGCATCCGCGGCCCCGGCCGCATGGGCGGGGCCCGCGTGACCCAGCGCGGGCTGACGGTCGTCGAGATCATGGCCAACCGGAACCTGCTGCTCGTCCGCGGCGCCGTGCCGGGTCCGACCGGCTCCACCGTGGAGGTGCGTACCGATGCCTAAGACCGCTCCCAAGCTCGGCGGCGGCACGGCCACCCTGGACGAGGTCGCGTTCGAGGCGAGCTTCAACATGCCCCTGGTGCACGAGACCGTTCGCGCCGAGCTCAACGCTCGCCGGCAGGGCACCCACTCCACGAAGACTCGCGGAGAGGTGCGCGGCGGTGGGGCCAAGCCGTGGCGCCAGAAGGGCACCGGCCGCGCCCGCGCCGGCTCGTCCCGCTCGCCGATCTGGACCGGCGGCGGCACCGTGTTCGGCCCGCAGCCGCGCCATTACACGGTCAAGGTCAACCGCAAGGCACGCCGCGCCGCGTTGCGCTCGGCGCTGTCGGTGCACGCCGATCGCGGATCGCTGGCGGTGTTCGATGCCGGCGCCTTCGACGCCCCGTCGACCAAGCAGGCGGCGGCCCTGCTTGACGATTGGCTGACCGCCGATCGCACCAACCCGACACATCCGACGCTCGTCGTGCTGACCGACGACGAGGCCCAGGCCGGGCTGTCGTTCCGCAACCTGACCAAGGTCTCGGTGCTGCCGGTGGCCGACGCCGGTGTCGCCGACCTGATCGGGGCCGCGTCGCTGCTGGTCTCCGAGACGGCGCTGCCCGAGCTCGTGGCTCGCGCCCAGGGCGCGGGCGAGAGTGAGGAGGCGGCCTGATGGATGCCAGCCAGGTCATCATCCGCCCGGTCGTCTCTGAGAAGTCGTTCGTGCTCGCCGAGGCCGGCAAGTACACCTTCCGCGTCGCCGACAAGGCCCACAAGACGCAGATCCGCCAAGCGGTCGAGCAGCTGTTCGACGTCAAGGTGGTCGCGGTGCGGACCGCGTCGGTCAAGTCAAAGCCCAAGCGCCGCGGGCAGACGGCCGGTCGCACGCGGCAGTGGAAGAAGGCCATCGTGCAGGTGCGCGAGGGCGACACGATCCCGATCTTCCAGGCGTTCGAGGCGCCCGAGTAATGCCGATTCGCAAGCCCAAGCCGACCTCGCCCGGACTGCGTTTCGTCTCGTATCCGGATTTCGCCGAGATCACTCGCTCCACGCCGGAGAAATCGCTCACCGAAGGTCTGAAGAAGAGCGGTGGCCGCAACTCCAACGGACGCAAAACCTCCCGTCACCGCGGCGGCGGCGCCAAGCGCCTGTACCGCAAGATCGACTTCAAGCGGCGCAAGGACGGGATTCCGGCCAAGGTCGCCGAGATCGAGTACGACCCCAACCGCTCGTCCTACATCGCGCTGCTGCACTACGCCGACGGTCAGAAGAGCTACATCCTGGCGCCCGGGCGGCTGCGCGTCGGGGCGACCGTGATGTCCGGCCCCGGCGCCGACATCCGGGTCGGCAACGCCCTGCCGCTGAGCGGCATGCCGCCGGGGACCATCGTCCACAACGTCGAGCTGACCCCGGGCCGCGGTGGCCAGATGGCCCGCTCGGCGGGGACCGGCGTCCAGTTGCTGGCCAAGGAGGGTGACTACGCCACCCTGCGCCTGCCGTCCGGGGAGATGCGGATGGTCCGCGCCGAGTGCCGCGCCACGGTCGGCACCATCGGCAATTCCGAGCACCAGAACGTCAAGATCGGCAAGGCCGGCCGCAAGCGCCACATGGGCGTTCGGCCCCAGACCCGCGGTACCGCCATGAACCCGGTCGACCACCCGCACGGCGGCGGCGAGGGCTCAACCACGCCGGGTCGTCACCCGGTGACCCCGTGGGGCGTTCCCACTCTGGGTTACCGCACCCGTAAGAAGAACAAGAGATCCGACCAGTACATCGTGCGCGGTCGCAGAAGAGGTAAGAAGCGATGAGTCGATCGAGCAAGAAGGGGCCGTTCGTCCAGGAGCGGCTGATCCAGCGGATCGAGGCGATGAACGCCTCCGGCGAGAAGCGCATGATCAGGACCTGGTCGCGCACGTCGACGATCTTCCCCGAGATGGTGGGACACACCATCGCCGTGCACGACGGGCGCAAGCACGTGCCCGTGTTCGTGTCGGAATCGATGGTCGGTCACAAGCTCGGGGAGTTTGCGCCGACGCGTCTGTATCGCGGTCATGCCGGAACCGGTAAGCGGCGATGAGCCCGGACTCGAAAGAGCCTGAGAAGGACGAGCTTCCGGGCGCCGAGGCCGCGCCCGAGGCCGCCGACCCCGCCGCGTCCGAGCCCGAAATCGCCGCGCCCGAGCCCGAAATCGCCGCCGAGGCTGTGGCCGAGGCCGCGGATGAGGCGCCGGCTGAGGAGGCGCCCGCGCCGAAGCCGAAGCGCCGGCGGCGGAAGGCTGCCGAGGCACCCGAGGCGGAAGCTGCGCCGGACACCGACGCGGCGGCTGACGACGAGGAGCCCGAGGCGGCGGCTGACGACGAGGAGCCCGAGGCGGCGGCTGAGGACGAGGAGCCCGAGGCGGCCGACGCGCCCGCGCCCCCGAGGCCCAGCTCGCCCGCGCCGACCCGCCGCCGCTCGCGCCTGGATCCCGATCTGCCGATCCCGATCGTTCGGGCGCAGGCCAAGTACGTGCGCTCGTCGGCCCGCAAGGCGCGGCTCGTGTGCGACAACATCCGCGGGAAGTCGGTTGACGAGGCGCGAGCTATCCTGGCTCTCACCCCGCGTGCGATCGCGCGGGACTGGAGCAAGTTGCTCGAGTCCGCGATCGCCAACGCCGAGCACAATCACGAGCTCGTGGGCGAGGATCTGTACGTCAAGGCGGTGCACGCCGACGAGGGTCCGACGATCAAGCGGTTCCGGCCGCGCGCGATGGGTCGTGCGACACGGATCCGCAAGCGAACCAGCCACCTGACGATCCTGCTCACGCCAAAGGACTAAACAGTGCTTCGCACGGACGAATCCAGACTGAGATTGAGATAGCGAATGGGACAGAAAGTTCATCCCGAATCGATCCGCGTGGGCTACATCCACGACTGGAAGTCGAACTGGTTCAACGAGCGCAACTTCTCGGACTACCTGCACGAGGACACGCAGATTCGTGAGCACATCGTGGGCCGGCTGTCGCACGCCGGTCTGTCGGACATCACGATTCGCAAGAACGCCACCGAGGTGGAGATCAACATCCACACGGCGCGCCCCGGCATCGTGATCGGCAAGTCGGGCTCCGAGGTCGACCAGCTGCGGCGTGACCTGCACCGGATCACCGGCAAGCAGGTGAAGGTCAACATCCTGGAGATCAAGCGCCCCGAGCTCGACGCGCGCCTCGTCGCGCAGTCGATCGCCGAGCAGCTGCAGAACCGCGTCGCCTTCCGCCGCGCGATGAAGCGCGCGTTGACGAGCGCGATGCGCTCCGGCGCCAAGGGCGTCAAGGTCCAGGTCTCCGGTCGCCTCGGCGGCGCCGAGATGGCACGCACCGAGGGCTACTCGGACGGTCGCGTTCCCCTGCACACACTGCGCGCCGATATTGACTATGGGTTCCACGAGGCCCGCACCACGTTTGGCCGCATCGGTGTCAAGTGCTGGATCAACAAGGGCGAGATCATGCCCGAGGGCTACACCGGCGCCGATCTGACGATCATGGACGAGCCGGCGCCGCAGGCGCCCGAACGCGGCGGTCGCGACGGTCGTTCCGGCCGTGACGGTCGCGACGGCGGTGGCCGTGGACGTGGCGGACGCGGCGGCGGGGCGGGCGGGGCGGGCGGGTCCGGTTCCGGCGGCGGTCCTGGTGGCCGTGGCGGTGGGGCGGGCGGGTCCGGGTCGGGCCGTGGCGGAGCCGGCGGCGGCGGTGGCTATCGCGGCGGTGGCGGGCGGCGCGGGTGGCGGCGGTGGCCGTGGTCCGGGCGGTCCCGGTGGTCGCAGTGGCGGCGGTGGTCGTGGTCCGGGCGGTCCCGGTGGTCGCAGCGGCGGTCCCGGTGGCGGCGGTGGTCGTGGTCCCGGCGGTCCGGGTGGCGGCGGCGGTCGTGGTCCGGGCGGTCCGGGTGGTCGCAGCGGCGGTCCCGGTGGCGGCGGTGGCCGTGGTCCGCGTCCGGGCGGCTCAGGTGGCGGCGGTGGACAGGGTTCCGGTGGTGGTCGCTGATGCTCTCCCCCAAGCGCGTCAAGCACCGCAAGCAACATCGCGGCCGGAGAGCCGGTCTCAGCCGTGGCCAGGTCAAGGTCCAGTTCGGTGAATACGGCCTCAAGTCGATGGACGCCGGTTGGCTGACCAACCGTCAGATCGAGGCCGCCCGTATCGCGATGACCCGCAAGATCCGCCGTGGCGGCAAGGTGTGGATCAACGTGTATCCGGACAAGCCGTTCACCAAGAAGCCCGCCGAGACGCGGATGGGATCGGGTAAGGGCTCCCCGGAGGGCTGGGTCGCGGTGGTCAAGCCTGGTCGCGTCATGTTCGAGCTCGCCGGTGTCCCCGAGGACCTGGCCCGCGAGGCGATGCGCCTCGCCGGACACAAGCTGCCGGTCCGCACGAAGTTCGTCCTGCGCGAGGATGCGTGATGCGGGCCTCGGATCTACGTGACCTCAGTGACACCGAGCTGAGCGAGCAGGTCGCCACGGCTCGGCGGGAGCTGTTCGGGCTGCGCTTCCAGCACGCCACCGGCGAACTGGACAACACCGCTGGCCTGCGGCGCGCCAAGCGTGAGGTGGCTCGCGCCCTCACCGTCGCGCACGAACGAGAAATCGACGTCCAGACCGGACAGGAAAATGGCTGAAGACCAGACAACCGAGAACGCTGAAGACACTGCCGCCGCTCCCGGGGCGGCCGAGACTGCGCCTGCCGCCGAGCCCCAAGAGGTGCTCGCTCCCAAGGAGCGTCGCCAGCGTGCCCGCGCGGCCAAGGCGTCCAAGACCAAGGCCCGTGCCGTGCGCACCGGCGAGGAGCGCCACGCCGACCGCGTGACCGAGCGCGCCCAGAAGGCCAAGGAACGCCGGGCCGGCCGCGTCAAGGCGACCGCCAAGGCCAAATCCACGGCTCACACCAACGTCGCCACGCCTCCGCGTGAGCACGTCGCCGGCGTCCAGAAGATGCGCCAGGGCGTCGTCGTCTCCGACAAGGCGGACAAGACCATCACGGTGCGGATCGACACCGCTCGCCGCCACCGGCGTTACTCGAAGGTCGTTCGCACGTCTCAGACGCTGCACGCTCACGACGAGTCAAACGACGCTCACATCGGCGACACCGTATCCGTCCGCGAGGCGCGTCCCCTGTCGCGGCTCAAGCGGTGGCGCCTGATCGAAGTCCTGGAACGGGCCCGGTGACCCGGTGATCCAGAACGAGACACGTCTGCGCGTGGCCGACAACAGCGGGGCGCGGGAAATCCTCGTGATCCGCGTCCGCGGCGGCTCACGCCGGCGGTACGCCGGCGTCGGCGACACGATCACCGCCACCGTCAAGACCGCCAGCCCCCAGGGCTCGGTCAAGAAGGGCGAGGTCGTCACGGCCGTCGTGGTGCGCACCAAGAAGTCCTACGGCCGCGAGGACGGCACCTACATCGCGTTCGACGAGAACGCCGCGGTGCTGATCGACGCCGCCAACAATCCGCGCGGCACGCGCATCTTCGGACCGGTGGCGCGCGAGCTGCGCGAGCGCAACTTCATGAAGATCGTCTCCCTCGCTCCGGAGGTGCTCTAGTGGCCGCCAACCGCACCCACCGAGGTGACCGCTGATGCCCGCACGGATCCGGCGTGACGACGAGGTGATCGTGATCAGCGGCAAGGATCGCGGCAAGCGCGGCAAGGTGCTGCGCGTGGAGCCCAAGAAGGAGCGCGTCTTCGTAGAGGGGCTCAACATCGTCAAGCGTCATCAGCGCCCGACGCAGACCGCCGCCGGCCAGCAGGCGGGTGGCGTGATCGAGCGCGAGGGGCCGATTCACGTGTCTAACGTGATGCTGGTCGACCCCAAGGACGGCAAGCCGACCCGCATCGGCATCGAGATCGATGATGGAAAGCGCCTGCGCGTCTCCAAGCGCAGCGGCGCCCGACTGGACTAGGACCACACGCATGGCAACAGCATCCCCATCCACTGCACGCCTGAAGACTCGGTACCTCGAGCAGATCCGCCCCGCCCTGGTGGAGCGCTTCGGCTACTCGAGCGTGATGCAGGCACCCCGGCTCGTGAAGGTGACGGTCAACATGGGCTGCGGCGACGCCAAGCAGGACTCCAAGGTCCTCGACGCCGCCTCCGAGCAGCTCGGCACGATCACCGGCCAGAAGCCGAGCATTCGCCGGGCCCGCAAGTCGATCGCGCAGTTCAAGGTGCGCGAGGGCATGCCGGTTGGCGTGGCGGTCACGCTGCGCAACGAGCGCGCGTACGAATTCCTCGACCGGCTGATGTCGGTGGCGATCCCGCGGATCCGTGACTTCCGGGGCCTGAGCCCCCGGTCGTTCGACGGGCGCGGCAACTACTCGATGGGCGTGCGCGAGCAGATCATCTTCCCGGAGATCGACTACGACGAGATCGATCACGTCCGCGGTCTGGACATCACGATCACGACGACCGCCGCCAGCGACGAGGAGTCGTTCGCGCTGCTGGAGGCTTTCGGGATGCCATTTTCGAAGGAGGGCCGCGCCCCCGCCGCAAGAGCTGTGGCGGAGCCGGCCGTAACCCAGGCTTAAAGGAGCACAGTGGCAAAGCTTTCCCAGCGGGTCCGCCAGCAGCGGACGCCCAAGTACAAGACCCGGGGCTACACCCGGTGCCGGCGATGCGGCCGCGCCCGTGCCGTGTACCGCAAGTTCGGCGTGTGCCGGATCTGCCTGCGTGAGCTGGCCCACAACGGCTACGTCCCCGGCATGACCAAGTCGAGCTGGTGAGCGCCGGCCCATGTCGATGACCGATCCCGTAGCCGACTTCCTGACGCGTCTGCGCAACGCCGCCAACGCTCAGCATCACAACGTGGCGATCCCGTCGTCCAAGCTCAAGCGCGACCTGGCGCGGATCCTCAAGGAGCAGGGCTATATCGAGGCCTACCAGATCGATCCGCCGGCGCCGGGCCGTCCCAGCGAGCAGATCACCGTCACGCTCAAGTACACCGATGACCGCAAGCCGGTGATCTCGGGGATTCAGCGTGTCTCGCGTCCCGGCCAGCGGACGTACGTCGACCATGCCCACATCCCCCGCATCCAGGGCGGCATGGGCACGTCCATCATCTCCACTTCCAAAGGCGTCATGACCGGCCACGAAGCCCGCCAACAGGGCGTCGGCGGCGAGGTCGTGGCGCGCGTTTGGTAAGGGTGGGAGGGAACTAGTACACGATGTCCAGGATCGGCAGACAACCCATAACCGTGCCCGCGGGCGTGACGATCGCGATCGAGCCCGAGCGCGTGACCGTCAACGGCCCCAAGGGCGAGCTCTCCGAGCGCGTCAACCGCGACATCAGCGTCGAGCAGGTGGAGAACGAGCTGCGGGTCACGCGCCCGACCAATCGCGGCGAGCATCGCGCCCTGCACGGCCTCACCCGGACGCTGGTGGCCAACATGGTCCAGGGCGTCACCGACGGCTTCGAGAAGCGCCTGGAGATCCAGGGCGTCGGTTATCGGGCGGCGCTGCGCGGCCGGGATCTCGAGCTGGCGCTGGGCTACTCGCATCCGGTCTCGATCAAGGCTCCGGACGGAATCGAGTTCGAGGTTCCCCAGCCCACCCGCATCACCGTCCGCGGCGCGTCCAAGCAGCAGGTGGGCGAGATCGCCGCGCTGATCCGCAAGCAGCGCAAGCCGGAGCCCTACAAGGGCAAGGGAATCCGTTACGAGGGCGAGTACGTCGCCCGGAAGGTCGGTAAACGAGCATGACCGTCTTGACCAAGCCTCAGGCGCGCCTCCGGCGCCGCCGTCGCGTCCGCGCCAAGGTCAGCGGCACCGCGGAGCGTCCCCGGATCTCCGTGTTCCGCTCCAACCGCGGCATCTCCGCCCAGCTCATCGACGACGACGCCGGCACGACGCTCGCCGCGGTCAACTGGACCGAGGCGGAGCTGCGCAAGCTCAGCGGCGCCGACCAGGCCCAGCGCGTCGGCGCGCTGCTGGCCGAGCGGGCCAAGGCGGCCGGCGTCGACAGCGCGGTCTTCGATCGCGGCGGGTACCAGTACCACGGCCGCGTCAAGGCTCTGGCCGAAGGCGCGCGCGAAGGCGGCCTGCGGCTCTAGCGCTTAGCTAAAGCCGCTACATTCAGTGCAGCTCATGGCAGCCGACCGGACAGTTTCAGCAGCAGGACTCGACCTTCAGGAGCGCGTGGTGGAGATCAACCGCGTCGCCAAGGTCGTCAAGGGCGGACGCCGCTTCTCGTTCACCGCGCTGGTCGTGGTGGGTGACGAGCGCGACGTCGTCGGCATCGGCTACGGGAAGGCCAACGAGGTTCCGGTGGCGATCCAGAAGGGCGTCGAGCGCGCCAAGAAGAACCTCTACCGCGTGCCCAAGCATGGCTCCACGATCACCCACTCCACCACCGGGATCTTCGGGGCCGGACGGGTGTTCCTCAAGCCCGCCGCGCCGGGTACCGGGGTCATCGCCGGCGGTGGCGTCCGCGCCGTGCTCGAGCTGGCCGGCATCCACGACATCCTCTCCAAGAGCCTCGGCTCCCAGAACCCGATCAACCTCGTCAAGGCGACGATGGCCGGGCTGGAGTCGCTCCGCACCCCCGCCGAGGTCGCCACGCTGCGCGGGCTCTCGATCAACCAGGTGCTCGGTTTGACCAGTGAGACGGCCGACGGCGCCGCGAGCGCCGAGCCCGCGCCCGCGGAGATGTCGTGAGCACCTTTCGCGTCACGCAGCGCAAGTCTCGCAACGGCTGTGACCAGCGCCAGCTCGCCACGCTGCGCTCGCTGGGCCTGCGTCGTATCGGCCACACCGTCGAGGTCTCCGACTCGCCGCAGATCCGCGGCATGATCGCCAAGGTCGCCCACCTCGTGGAGGTGCACGACTCGTGAGCGCCGAGTCCGAGAACCAGCAGCGCATCGGGCTGCACAACCTGAGTCCCGCCCCGGGCTCGCGGCGCCCGCGCAAGCGCGTCGGCCGCGGCGAGGGATCGGGTACGGGCAAGACCTCCGGGCGCGGCCAGAAGGGCGCCGGCTCTCGCTCGGGCTCCAAGTCGCGGGCGGGCTTCGAGGGCGGTCAGAACCCCATCCACATGCGGATGCGCAAGCTGCGCGGTCCGCACATGAAGAAGTCGATGCCGTTCGAGCCCTTCCGGACCCACACCCAGCCGGTCAACCTGCTCGACCTCGAGGCTCGCTTTCAGGCCGGTGACGCGGTCACGCTCGAGGCGCTCCACGGCAAGAACCTCGCGACCCGCAAGGGCATCCCGGTCAAGGTCCTGGCCAAGGGTGAGATCACCAAGTCGCTGACCGTCCATGCCCACGGTTTCAGCAAGGCCGCGCGCGAGCAGATCGAAGCCGCCGGCGGAACCTGCCAGCTGATCGAAAGCTGAGGTTCGCGGCATGATCTCCACGATCCTCGGAGCGTTCAGGGTCGGCGAGATCCGGACCAAGATCCTGTTCACGGCAGGAATCCTCCTGCTGTACCGGATCGGCACCCACATCCCGGCGCCCGGGATCAACTCCGCCGCCGTGGCGCAGATCCAGAAGCAGCTCGGCGGCAACAGCATCCTCGGTCTGCTGAACCTGTTCAGCGGCGGCGGCCTCGGCCGGATCGCGCTCTTCGCGCTCGGGATCATGCCGTACATCACCGCCTCGATCATCCTGCAGCTGCTGCAGGTCGTGGTGCCGTCGCTGGAGAAGCTGTCCAAGGAGGGCGAGGTCGGCCAGGCGCGGATCACCCAGTACACGCGCTATCTGACCGTCGGGCTGGCGTTCGCCCAGTCGATCGGCTACGTGTTCCTGTTCCGCAGCTTCGAGAAGTCAGCGGGGCAGACGCTGATCTCCAACTTCACGCTGTTCAAGGTCTTCCTGATCGTGATCTCGCTCACCGCCGGGACGGTGTTGCTGATGTGGATGGGCGAGCTCATCACCCAGCGCGGGATCGGTAACGGCATCTCGCTGCTGATCTTCGCCTCGATCGTGTCCCGGATCCCCGGCGGGATCAGCGCCTGGTGGAACAACCCCGATCAGGTGTTCCGCGTGATCATGCCGTTCATCGCCATCGGCGTGGTGGCGGCGGTCGTGTTCGTGCAGGAGGGACAGCGCCGCATCCCGGTCCAGTACGCCAAGCGCGTGATCGGGCGCCGGATGACGCAGGGCGGTCAGACCTATCTGCCGCTGAAGGTCAACATGGCCGGGGTGATCCCGGTCATCTTCGCCGCCAGCGTGATGGCGATTCCGCCGACGGTCGGGCAGCTGATCGGCCAGAACCGGGCCGGCTTCGGCACCGACCTCTACAACTTCTTCAGCCCCGGCGGCTGGCACTACGTCGCCGGCGAGTGCGTGCTGATCATCCTGTTCACGTACTTCTACACGGCGGTGACGTTCAACCCCGTCGACCAGGCCGACAACCTCAAGAAGTACGGAGGATTCATCCCGGGGGTGAGACCGGGGCGGCCGACCGCCGAGTTCCTCGATCGCATCCTCGCCCGCCTGACGTTCCCGGGCGCGCTGTTCCTGGCGGCGATCGCGGCGTTGCCGACGATCCTGATCAATCAGACGAGCGCGAACTTCGCCTTTGGCGGCACCTCGATCCTCATCGTCATCGGTGTCGCGCTGGACACGATGAAGCAGCTCGAGGCCCAGCTGATGATGCGCAACTACGAGGGCTTCCTCAAGTAACGGTCCTCGCGGGCGGCTGTCCGCCCCGGCGGCGGCCGACCGATACAGTGCACGCGTGGCGCAGCAGCTGAACCTGATTCTGTTCGGTCCTCCGGGAGCCGGGAAGGGCACCCAGGCCGAACGCCTGCGCCAGGACTTCCAGCTGCCGTATATCGCCACCGGCGACATGCTGCGCGCCAACGTCAAGGACGAGACCGAGCTCGGCGCCAAGGCCAAGGAGTACATGGACGCCGGTGACCTGGTGCCCGACGATCTGATCGTGGCGATGGCGGCGGCCCGGTTGGACGAGGACGATGCCCAGGACGGCTTCATCCTGGACGGCTTTCCGCGCACGATCGACCAGGCCCAGGCGCTCGAACAGCAGCTCTCGCACATGGGCCGGCGGGTCACCGCGGCCCTGCTCATCGACGTGCCCGACGAGGAGGTCGTCCGCCGCCTGTCCGGGCGCCGCGTCTGCGTGAAGGCCGGCCACAACTATCACGTCGAGTTCGATCCACCCAAGCACGACAACGTCTGCGACCAGGACGGCTCGCGCCTGATCCAGCGTGACGATGACAAGCCCGACGTGGTCGAGAACCGGCTGCGGGTCTATCACGACAAGACCAAGCCGCTGGTCGACTATTACGACGAGCTCGGGCTCATGCGCCGCATCGACGGCACCCGTGAGCCGGCCGACGTCCACGGCCACATCCGGGCGGTGATCGCCACCCTCCGGCTCGAGGAAGACGTATGAATCGCACTACCATCGGGTGGTGAGAGTCGGCAACATGATCATCAAGAAGACACCAGAGGAAATCGAGCGGATGGCCGCGGCGGGCGCCATCCTCGTTCGCACGATGAATCTGCTTTCGGGCAAGATCCGACCGGGCGTCACCACCGCCGACCTCGACAAGGCCGCCGAGCGCTTCATCCGCTCGCAGGGCGCCACGCCGGCGTTCAAGGGTTACCGCGGGTTCCCCGGATCGATCTGCGCTTCGCCCAACTCGATGATCGTGCACGGGATCCCCGGTCCGTACAAGCTGACCAAGGGCGACATCCTCTCGATCGACATCGGCGTCGTGTTCGACGGCTGGGTCGCCGACGCGGCGCGCACATTTCCGGTTGGCCCGATCAGTCCGGTGGCGGAGAAGCTGCTCCGGGTCACGGAGGAGTCGTTGATGGTCGCCGTGCCCCAGTGCCGCGCCGGCAACCGCCTCGGTGACATCGGCCACGCGGTTCAGGAGCACGTCGAGGCCGCGGGGCTGTCGGTGGTGCGCTCGCTGGTCGGTCATGGCATCGGTCGTGACATGCACGAGGACCCTCAGATCCCCAACTACGGCGCCGCTCACACCGGCATCCCGCTGGAGGAGGGGATGGTCCTGGCGGTCGAGCCAATGGTCACCGCCGGGCGCCATGCCGTCCGGGTCGCTGACGACCGCTGGTCGATCTTCTCCCAGGACGGCTCGTTGGCGGCCCACTTCGAGTTCACGATCGCGATCACCGCCGACGGACCCCGCGTGCTGACGCCCTGGCACGAGGCCGACCGCGGTCGCGCGGTCGCGTGAGCTAGTCTGAGAGACGGGCGCGGCGGCCAGAGGGTCCGCCGGGCGGCCGCCCCAGCACCCCTGCTAAGATCCCCCGGTGCGCCTGCAGCGCGATTTTCCGACGCTGCGCGTGCCTCTTCGGTGCGGTAGCGGCGACTGCAGCGGTCGCCAGAGCCGGACCGAGGATCCAAATCGAAAGTCCTCAAATTCCGAGAGCGAATCAGCGTGAAGGTACGACCGTCGGTCAAGCCAATGTGTGAGAAGTGCAAGATCGTCCGCCGCAACGGTCGCGTGCTGGTGATCTGTCCGAACCCCCGTCACAAGCAGCGGCAGGGCTAGCCCCACCTGTAAGGAACCTCTTCATGGCGCGAATTTCCGGGGTGAACATCCCCCTCAACAAACGGGTCGAAGTCGGCCTGACATATATCTACGGCATCGGTCGGTCGACATCCAACGAGCTGCTGGCGAAGACCGGGATCGAGCCCGACCGCAAGGTTCGCGATCTGACCGAGGACGAGGTCGTCCAGCTCCGTGACCTGATCGACTCAGACGTGATCGTCGAGGGCGATCTGCGGCGCGAGCGCTCTCAGAACATCAAGCGCCTCCAGGAGATCGGCTGCTACCGCGGGCTGCGTCATCGCCGGGGCCTGCCGGTCCGAGGCCAGAAGACGAAGACCAACGCGCGCACCCGCAAGGGCCCGAAGCGCATGCAGGTCGCCGGCAAGAAGAAGGCAGGTAAGAAGTAATCCATGCCGGCTCCTCGTAGACCACAGCGCGGTCGCCGCCGGGTTCGCAAGAACATCCCGGTGGGCCAGGCGCACATCAAGACTTCGTTCAACAACACGATCGTGTCGCTCACCGACCGGGAGGGCAACGTCATCGCCTGGGAGTCGGCCGGTGGGGCGGGCTTCAAGGGCAGTCGCAAGTCCACTCCGTTCGCGGCCCAGGTCACGGCTGACGCCGCCGCTCGCAAGGGCATCGAGCACGGCCTCCAGAAGGTCGAGGTGTTCGTCAAGGGTCCCGGCTCCGGGCGCGAGACGGCGATTCGATCGTTGCAGGCCGCGGGCCTCGAGGTGACGGGCGTCAAGGACGTCACACCCCAGGCGCACAACGGCTGCCGACCCCGAAAGCGCAGGCGCGTCTGACATGGCCCGAGATACAGGTCCACAGTGCAAGCAATGCCGCCGGGAGGGACAGAAGCTGTTCCTCAAGGGGGAGCGCTGCCTCACCGACAAATGTGGCGTCGAGCGTCGCTCGTACCCGCCGGGCGACCACGGGCGTGGCCGCCAGAAGCAGAGCGAGTACCGCGTGCAGCTGCGGGAGAAGCAGAAGGCCAAGCGCTACTACGGCGTGCTGGAGAAGCAGTTCGCGATCTATTACAACAAGGCCTCGCGCCAGCAGGGCGTGACCGGCGAGAACCTGCTGCGCATGCTCGAGTGCCGCTTTGACAACGTTCTCGTGCGCCTCGGGTTCGCCGCCTCCCGGCGCCAGGCGCGCCAGCTCATCCTGCACGGCCACTGGACGGTCAACGGCCGTCGCGTGAACATCCCCAGCTATCAGCTGAAGGACAGCGACGTGATCGCGATCCACCAGAAGTCCACGGCTGGACAGGTGATCCGCGACGCCACCGAGCTGACCGGGCAGGTTCCGGCGTGGCTGCAGGCCGATCACGATTCGCTGACGGCCAAGGTGCTGCGCAAGCCGGAGCGGCGTGAGATCGCCGCGCCGGTGCAGGAGCAGCTGATCGTCGAGCTGTACTCGAAGTAAAACGAATGCTTACGTCCGCTCGGACCGAAGGGTCCTGTGCGGCGCTGAACGCCGTCGCGCAGGCGGCCAGAACCCACGATGTTAGGAAATGTGATGCTTGACTTCCAAGTGCCCCGAATCTCCAGCGAGTCGGTCGACGACACGCGCGGATCATTCACGATCGAGCCGCTGGATCGGGGCTTCGGCTACACCTTCGGCAACTCGCTGCGGCGGGTGCTTCTGTCCTCGCTGGCCGGTGCTGCGGTCACGAGCGTGCGGATCGAGGGCGTGGCGCACGAGTTCTCGACGATCCGGGGCGTCAAGGAGGACGTGACCGACATCGTCCTGAACCTCAAGGGAATCGTCTGTCGGATGCATTCGGATGCGACGGAGATCGAGGCCCCGCTGGTGGTCACCGGGCCCGGGGAGATCACGGCTAAGGACATCGACCTGCCCTCGGGCGTCGAGATCCTCAACCCCGACGCGCACATCGCCACGCTCGAGAAGAAGACCAAGCTCGAGGTCTACCTCACGATCGGCCGCGGCCGCGGCTACCGTCCGGCGGAGGAGAACAAGTCTCCTGATCAGCCGATCGGAGTGATCCCGATCGACTCGATCTTCTCGCCGGTCCGCCGCGTCGCGTACAACGTCGAGCAGGCCCGCGTTGGCCAGAAGACGGACTTCGACAAGCTCACGCTTGACATCGAGACCGATGGTTCGATCGACCCGCACGCCGCGCTGCGCGAGGCCGCCGAGATCCTCATCTCGCAGCTGGCGATCTTCACCGACGCCGACCGTGTCGTCGAGCTGCGTGACATCGGCGGCCCCGGCGCGCTGGATCCGGGGCTCGTCGGTGGCCAGGTGGGCACCAACACGCGGCCCCCGAACGCGATGGACGACATCCTGATCGAGGAGCTCGAACTCGGTGTTCGCTCGTACAACTGCCTGAAGCGCGCCGGCATCCAGACGGTCGGCGATCTGGTCTCCAAGACCGAGGGTGAGCTCAACGCGATCCCGAACTTCGGCAAGAAGTCCATCGACGAGGTCATCGAGACCCTGCACGCACGCGGGCTCGGTTTGCGTAACGATTAGCCCGGCATGCGTCACCAACGTAAGCGATATCAGCTCAGCCGCAGCGCCTCGCACCGCAAGGCGCTGCTGATGAATCTGTCCAAAGAGGTGCTCGAGCACGAGCGCATCAAGACCACCGAGGCCAAGGCCAAGGCGGTCAAGCCCGAGGTGGAGAAGCTGATCACCCTGGGCAAGCGGGGCGACCTGCACGCTCGGCGCCAGGCGCTGTCGGCGCTCGGTCAGGACAAGTTCACGGTCTACAAGCTGTTCGAGGAGATTGCTCCGCGGTACACCGAGCGCCCCGGCGGCTACACGCGGATCCTCAAGCTGGGCCCGCGGCGGTCGGACTCGACCGAGATGGTCCTGCTCGAGCTGGTCTGACCCTGACGACGGGCCGGATCGGATGCCGGGCGCGACACGCGAGCCGGGCGCTGTCTCCCGGCTGCTGATCGAATACGACGGAACCGACTTCTCCGGCTGGGCGCGCCAGCCCGGCCGGCGGACCGTCCAGTCCGAGCTCGAGCGGGCACTGTGCGTCGTGCTGCGGCGTGAGGCCGTTTCGCTGACCGTCGCCGGACGCACCGACGCCGGCGTCCACGCGCGCGGGCAGGTCGCCAGCTATCCGGGGGAGCCGGCTCCCAGCGACGCGCTGAACGCGCTCCTGCCCTACGACGTGGCCGTGCTCGAGTGCGACGCAGCCACTCCCGGGTTCGACGCCCGCCGCGACGCGACCAGCCGCGCCTATTGCTACCGGCTGCTGTCCCGGCGGGCCCGGAGCCCATACGAGCGGAGGCTGGCGCTGCATTGGCCGCAGCGGCCCGACGTGACCGTGCTCGAGCGATGCGCGGCGCTGCTGCCCGGCACGCACGACTTCACCGCGTTCACGCCGACCGAGACCGATCACGTGCGCTTCAGCCGCGACGTGGTCCGCGCCGAGTGGCGTCAGCGCGACGGCGGTCTGCTCGAGTTCTGGATCGAGGCCGATGCGTTCATGCGCAACATGATCCGGGTGCTCGTCGGCACGATGCTCGAGGCGGGCGCGGGACGGCGCTCGGTGGACGAGTTCGGCGGCCTGCTCGAGGGACGGCCCCGCTCCGACGCGGGCCAGACGGCTCCGCCTCACGGCCTGCATTTCATCGGCGCGGGATACGGCGGGACGCGGGTCCTGCTCGATCGCCGAGGCGATGCGATACCCGTCTAGCGCCATCTGACACCGAATTGGACAGATGTTCTATGTTGCTTTAGCTGGCGAAACCTTACTATTCCTGTGCATCGCGGGGGCGCGGGCGTGTTTTGGGGGCGACCGCGGCCCGAGGGGTGATGGAGTCACCACTCGGGCCGCGGTGAGCGTCCGCCCGGATGGTGCTTGCCGCCTCGGCGCGCCATAGCATTGATGGCGGTGCGCGTCCTGCTGACCAATGACGACGGGATCGAGGCCGCTGGCCTCCAGGCGCTTCGGCGTGCCCTCGTGGCGCTGCCGTCGGTGGAGCTGGCCGTCATCGCCCCCGACGGCAACCGTTCCGCCATGGCCCGCTCGATCACGACTCGCCGCCCCCTCTGGGTGCAGGAGGTGGACTTCGATGACGGCACGGTCGGTTACGCCACCGACGGCACCCCCGTCGACTGTGTCCGCCTCGCCAATCTGGGGCTGGTGGAGGGCTTCGAGGCCGAGCTGGTCGTGTCCGGGATCAATCACGGCTCCAACCTCGGGGACGACATCACGTACTCGGGCACGGTGGCGGCAGCGCTCGAGGCGATCGTGCTGGGGCTGCCGGGGATCGCGGTGTCACAGCAGTCGGTGTCGCGCGAGCTGGATTTCCGCGCGGGCTCCGGGTTCGATTTCGAGCTGGCGGCCGGCTTCACCGCCCGGCTGGTGGCCGAGCTCCAGAACGTGCCGCTGCCGGACGGCACGCTGCTCAACATCAATGTTCCCGGCGCTGACCCGACGGGGGTGGAGGTGGCCCGTCTCGGCAAGCGCGTCTACCGCGACGAGCTGGCCCTGGTGGATGAAGACGCCACCCACTCGACGGGCAGCCCTCCCACCCGGCGCCTGTACCGCATCTACGGCGATGCCAGCTTCGAGCGCGACGAGACCGGCACCGATCTGGCGGCGGTCGCCGCCGGTCGGATCGCCGTCACCCCGATTCACTTCGACCTGACCGATCGGGTCGGACTCGACTCGCTCGGCCGCTATGACCTGGCCCGGCTGATCGCCCCGGCCGCCGATGAGCTGACCGACCGATGAGCCCGGCGGGCAGGCAGCGGTCCAGCGCCGATCCGGCTGCGCGTGTCGACGAGCTCCGGCGACTCCTCGAGCACCACGGCTACCGGTACTACGTCCTCGACGACCCCGAGATCGGCGACGACGCGTACGACGCCCTGCTCGACGAGCTGCGCCGGCTCGAGGCCGAGCATCCGGAGCTCCTGACGGCTGACTCGCCGACCCAGCGTGTCGGCGGCGAGCCGGTGAGCGATCTGGTCAAGGTGCGCCATCCGGAGCCGATGCTGTCGCTGGCCAACGCCCGCTCGGCCGACGAGCTGCAGGCGTGGATCCAGCGGATGCGCAACCACCTCGCCCGGGAGGGCATCGAGGATCCGGACTTCGAGTTCGTGTGCGAGCCGAAGATCGATGGCCTGGCCATCTCGCTGATGTACCGCGACGGCGTGTTCGAGCGGGGAGCGACGCGAGGCAACGGCGAGGTGGGGGAGGACGTCACCCACAACCTGCGGACGATCGGCTCGATTCCGCTGCGCCTGGATATGGACGATCCGCCGGCGTTGCTCGAGGTGCGCGGCGAGGTGTACATGTCGCTGCCGGACTTCGCCGCCCTCAACGAACGCCGCGCCGCCGCCGGGCTGTCGACGTTCATGAACCCGCGCAACTCCGCCGCCGGGACGATTCGCCAGCTCGATCCCAAGCTCGCGGCCGACCGCCCGCTGTCCCTGTGGTGCTACGCGATCGGCGTGACCGAGGGGCTCAGCTTCGAGGCTCACTGGGACGCTCTGGAGTGGCTGCGCGCGCATCGCTTCCCCGTCCATCCCGACATCAAGAAGCTGCATACCGACGCCGAGGTGGTGGCGCAGTGTCAATCCTGGGAGCAGCGTCGCGGCTCGCTCGAGTTCGAGATCGACGGCGTCGTGGTCAAGGTCAACCAGTTCGCGCTGCAGCGCCGGCTGGGCGTCGTCGGACGTGATCCGCGGTGGGCGATCGCCTGGAAGTTCCCGCCCACGACGGCGGTCACGCGCCTCAACGGGATCGGCTGGAACCCCGGGAAGTTCGGGGATCTGCACCCCTACGCGATGCTCGAGCCGGTCCACGTCGCCGGCGTGACGATCAAGCTGGCGACGCTGCACAACGAGGAGGACCTGGCTCGCAAGGACATCCGCCCCGGCGAGGACGTGATCGTCCTGCGTGCCGGGGACGTGATCCCGCAGGTCCTCTCCCCGGCACCGCACGTCGCCGAGCACGCCGACCGCCCCGACCCGCCTCGCCCGCCGGAGCGCTGCCCGGTGTGCGACACGCCGACGATCAAGCCCGAGGCGTCGGTGTTCACACGCTGCCCCAATCGCGACTGCGCCGGCCGCCGCTGGCAGCTGCTCAAGCACTACGTCGGCGCGATGGACATCGACGGGCTGGGTGAGAAACAGGTGAGCTTGTTCATGGATCTCGGTTGGGTGCGGACCGCGGCCGACTTCTATGACCTCACGGCCGAGCAGATCTCGCAGCAGACCGGCTTCGGCCCGGTCTCGGCGGAGAAGCTGGTGGGAGCCGTGGAGGCCTCCAAGCAGCAGCCCTTCGGCCGCGTCCTCTACGCGCTGGGGATCGAGGAGGTCGGCGGCGTCACCGGGCGCAACCTGGCCCAGCAGTTCCGCACCGTCGATGCGCTGCTGGCGGCCGACCCCGAGGCGATCGAGCAGACCCCCGGCGTGGGCCCCAAGATGGCCCAGACCATCCACGACCAGCTGCACGACGAGATCATGCTCAAGCTGATCGAGGAGCTGCGGGCGCGGGGCCTGCGGTTCGAGCAGGAGGGGCCACCGCCGGGCGAGGGCCCGCTGGCGGGCAAGACCCTCGTGTTGACGGGCACCCTCCCCGAGCTGACCCGCGAGGAGGCCACCGAGCGCATCCTCGCTGCCGGCGGTCGGGTGACCGGCTCGGTCTCCCGCAAGACCGACTGGGTCGTCGCCGGCGAGAGTGCCGGGTCCAAGCTGGCGCAGGCCGAGAAGCTGGGCGTTCCCGTGCTCGACGAGCCGGGGCTGCTGGAGGTGCTCGGGGACTGAGCCCGTTGGGTTTGCCGCCCAGCCGGGCCGCCGGTCAGCCGCTGTACTTGGCCACCGCCACCCCCATCCGATCCTGGATCGGATGGGCGTAGTCGGGATAGATGCCGTTCATGAGGAACGCGAACGCCAGCGTGTGGCCATCCTTCGCGCGGCAGTAGCCCACCAGGTTGGAGACGTCGTGCAGCGTTCCGGTCTTCCCGCGGCAGCGCCCCTGGGCGTAGGTGCCGCGCATTTCGTCCTGCAGCGTCCCGGTCTCACCGGCCATTGCCAGCGACGCGGTGAACTGCGGGTCGCCGGCCATCGCCCGCAGCAGCGTGACCACCTGAACCGGGGACGTGAGGTCATAGCGCGACAGGCCGGAGCCGTCGTCCAGCCGCGGGTGGATGGAGAAGCTCGTGGCCATCTGGGACTCGACGACGCGGGCTCCGGCGGCGGTGGTCCCGGCGCCACCGAACCGGGCGCCGAGATCCTTGATCAGCATCTCGGCGAAGAAGTTGTCCGACGGCGTGTTGGTGAGGGCGATCAGCGTGGCGATCGTCGGCGAAGCGACCGTGGCGAGCGCCGCAGCTCCCGGCGGCGTCGGGCCGGCCGTCACCTTGGTGGTTCGCGGGACCTTGACCCCGTGGGCTCGAAGGGCCGAGACCAGCTGCTGGCCGGCCTGCACCGCCGGATGCGGGAAATAGGTCGTGCCGCTGGCGCTCTCCCAGCCGCGGTCATAGGCCAGTGCACTCAGCTCACCCTCCACCTCCACCGCCGGCTGGCCCCCGGTCGCCGGCGTGCCCCGGACGGAGTCGAGGAACGATTCGTCGCCGACGACGTTGCCCCTGAACGCGCGGACCCCGGTGGACTGGACGAAGTTGGCCACGAGCTGCTGCATCGTGGCGCCGGTCCCGTAGTTGGCCCGGTCAAATGACGCCGAACCGAAGGTCGGGTCACCGCCGCCGCGAAGGTACAGCGTCCCGGTGTACGTCGACCCCTGGAGCCCTCCGGTCCCCAGGATCGACGTGGTGAGCGTCGCGCTGGGGCCGAACCGCTCCAGTGCCGTGGTGGTGGTGTACAGCTTCTCCACCGACGCCGGCAGGCGGCCGGTGTTGGCGTTGTGCTGGTACAGCGCCTGGCCCGTGGTGAGATCGACCACGTCCGCGCCGCTGTAGCTGCCGGCCTGTCTCATGCCGCGGTTCAGGCTCGCGTCCAGCGATCGGCCGGCGGGCGTCCCGCCGCTCTGACCGGGACTCTGCCCGACGGTTCCGCCGCCACCTTGGGCCGACGCGGGCGCGGCGCTCACGGCAACCAGCAGCATCGCCGCGAGGGTGGCAAGCGCGGTTCGCATCGTCTATGTGTAACCCATCGCCGGGGGCAAAGCTGCGGTCGCCGCGGCCCGGATGGAGGGCCTCCTTGCCCGAGACACTAAAATCCCGACGGCCATGGGCAAGGTCGTCAAGCTGGATGCAGCAGCGGCGGACCGGACGGCGCCGCGGGCACGGACTGCCGCCGCGCGACGCCGCCGGCGGCGCTCGAAGACCGCGCTCGTGCTCGGCGGGGGCGGATTCACCGGGGGCGTCTATGAGATCGGCGCCCTCCGCGCGCTGGATCTCCTGTCGGTCAACCGAACCGTCAACCAGTTCGACGTCTACGTCGGCACCAGCGCCGGCTCATTCGTAGCGGCGGCGGTCGCCAACGGGGTCACCCCCGAGGAGATGATGCGCGTCATCGCCCAGCAGGTGCCAACCCCGTTTCCGGACGCGCGCGTCGGCTCGCTGCTCAAGCCCAACTACAGGGAGTTCGTCACCCGGGGCCTGCTGTTCCCCCTCCGCCTGGCGCAACTGTTGCGCGTTCTCGCCGGCGACGTGAGGCAGGTGTCCGCGGTTGACATCGTGCTGGGGCTGGCCGCGGCGCTTCCGACCGGGCTGTACTCGGGCGAGGGCGTCGAGCGCTATGTCCGCCGGATTCTGTCCGACCCAGATCGCACCGATGACTTCCGCGAGCTGAGCACCGAGCTGTACCTGGCCGCGACCGATCTGGACACGTGTGAGCGCGTCGTGTTCGGCTCCGAGGGGTGGGACGAGGTGCCGATCTCCAAGGCGGTCAGCGCCTCGAGTGCCCTGCCGATGATCTACAAGCCGGTGAGGATCGGTGACCGGGAGTACGTCGACGGCGGGATCGTGTCGACGACAAATGTCGACATCGCGGTCGAGGCGGGAGCCAAGCTGATCGTCGTCGTCAACCCGCTGGTCCCGTATACCGACGGTTCCGAGCCAGGGCTCCCCACATCGACGGGCGCGCGGCCCCGCCGCATCTCGGACATGGGGTTCCCGCACATCGGCTATCAGGCCTTCAAGCTCTTGGCGCACCAGCGCCTGCACGAGCTCGCTGGTCACTGGGAGGAGCGCTACCCCGGCGTCGACATCATCCTGATCGAACCCGACCACAGCGACGAGTTGATGTTCCAGACGAGCATCATGAACTTCACCTCACGGGTCGCGATCGCTCGTCATGGGTTCCAGTCCGTGACGTTGAAGCTCGCCCACGACTACCCCCGGTTCAAGGAGATCTGCTCGCGCCACGGGATCGAGATCTCCGCCACCCGAGTGCGCAAGGTGGTCAAGCACTTCGAGGCCGAACGCGAGTCGACCAAGGCCTGGCGCAAGATCTTGGAGCAGACGACGTCAGCGCTGCTGCGTCAGTCCGCTCAGTAGTGGACGAACCTCCAGCGTGTGCACGCGCCAAGGTCGTGGGACACGGTCGTTGTCCGGAGGACACGGTCGGTCTCGACCGTGGGCTCAGCTGTCGGGCCCCGCGGCGGAAGCTGCCCACGGGGCCGTCGTGTCGGCTGGCGCCTACGCGCTCGCGGCTTGGACCCGGGGCTGCGGCGAGATCGACATCTCGCGCAAGCTGGAGAGGAACAGGGTCTTGTCGATCCGACCGTTGAAGATCGGGACGCCCAACTCGCAGCACTTGACGATTACATCGCGCCGGTCCAGACCGGCCTCCCGTGCCAACTCGGTGGGCGTCAGGTGATTTGCCATCGGTGGTGCTCTCCTTTGCCGTTCACTACATGTCCACAAGTATGCCCCCTGCTGCGGACGCTCGCAATGAGAATGGACGGAAAACCATTGGTTCGGCACGGGGTTTCGCCCCCAAGCTCCCGTGTTTATGAAGTTTGGAGACAGGGCAAAATGGCAAAATCCAGTTGAAGATCACTCGAATGAACGCTATAGTTCAGTCGAGTTCCGAAGCGGCAGCTTCGCATTCCCCGTCCATAGGCCAGCAAGGGTCGCGATGACGCTCACGCTGAGCAAGACTTCCAGCCCCCTCGCGCGCGGCGAGCACGAACTCGTCCGCGCGGCGCGTGCGGGCGACGATCGCGCATTCGAGGACCTGTACGCCCGGTACCGGGACCGGATCCTCTCGTTCATCGTCAGCAAGGTTCATGATCACGGCCGCGCCGAGGACATCGCGCAGGACGTGTTCATGTCGGCGCTGCGGCGCCTGCGGGCGAGCGACCAGACGATCGCGTTCAAGCCGTGGATCTATGAGATCGCCAAGAACGCCTGCATCGACGAGTTCCGGCGCGGCAGCCGCTCGCGTGAGGTGCCCCTGGAGACCGACGGAGAGTTCGTGACCGATCGCCAGCCGACGCTGTCGGTGGTGACCCCCGTGGCGGCGATCGAGTCAAAGCAACGCCTCGATGACCTGCGGGGGGCGTTCGGCGGCCTCTCGGCCAATCACCACCAGCTTCTGGTCATGCGCGAGTTCGAGGGCATGACCTACGACGAGATCGGCGATCGCCTCGGCATGACCCGCCAGATGGTGGAGAGCGGCCTGTTCCGAGCGCGCCGGAAGCTGAGCGAGGAGTACGAGGAGCTGGCCAGCGGCCGCCGCTGCGAGCAGGTGCAGGCAGCGATCGAGGCCGGCACGATGCAGTCGATCCGGGACCTGGGCGTCCGCGAGCGGCGCCGCGCCGCGCGTCATCTCGCTCACTGCCAGCCCTGCCGGCACATCGCCCTCATGGCCGGCGTCGACGAAGCGTTGGTCAAGCCGCGCAGCATCGCCGCCAAGATCGCCGCGTTCCTGCCGCTGCCGCTGTGGCGCTGGCCCTGGCGTGGCGGTCGTGGTGGCCCCAAGCCGGGTTCCGGATCGCACCACCTGGCGACGGGCCTTCACAACGCCGCGGGCATCAGTGAGCCTGTCGCGGGGTCGATCACGCTCGGGCCCGCGGCCGCGGCGGTCGCGGTGCTGGCGCTCGCGGGCGGCGGAGCCGGTCTTGCCCACGTTCTCTCGAGCCCTGACCACGTTCATCGAGCGACCGTGGTGAGGCCCGCCGCCGGCCGCGCCGCGCCGGCGCGCACCGTCGCGGGTGCGCTCGCCGGCTCGGCAGCGAGAGCGCCTCAGGTCGCCGTTCACCGGACGGCGTCGTTTCACGGCATCACGAGCGCGCTGACCGTCACTGCTGACCGGTCGGGCTCACGCCGGCACAGTCCGTCGCGGCCGGGCTCGCGGGGAAGCGGCTCAGCCGGCGCCGCATCGGGGTCAGCCTCCTCGGCCGCCGGGACGTCCACGGCGGCGGCGACGTCGCCGTCATCCTTGTCGGGCGGCGCGAATGGAACCGTCACCCGCGTCGCCGGCGCGCTGGGTGCCGGTGGTGTCGGCGGCGCGGCGTCCAAGACGGTTCAGGGGGCGCTCGGCGGGGTTGGCGCCCCGTTGTCAGGCGCGGGCAATGCCCTCGGCAACGTCATCAAGACGGCCACCGGCGCGGTCAGTCAGCTCCCGGGCACCGTGAACAAGGTTGCCGGCGACGCCGGCAGCGCGGTGCAGGGAGTCGGCAACGCGGTGCAGGGGGTCGGCGCCGCGGTGCAGGGAGTCGGCGGCGCGGGCCAGGGGGTCGGCGCCGTGGTGCAGGGAGTCGGCGGCGCCGTCAAGGGAGTCGGCGCTGCTGTTCAGGGATTGGCCTCGGGCTCGGCCGCCTCCGGCAGTCCGAGCACCTCGAGCTCGTCAAGCTCCGCGGGCTCCAATCCGCTCTCTGGCGTCACCTCCTCGGTGGCGAAGACCGTCCAGGACGCCACCCAGCCCGTCCAGTCCGCCGTCGGGCAGCTCGCCGGCGTTCTCGGCTCCAAGTAGCCGCGGGGTTCCGCCGGACGGGACCACCCCCGCGCGGTCCACCCGTGCGGCCCACGCCCGCGCCGGCCTGTCGAACGCCGCTGTGGGATACTGGGACGGATTTCGGGGCGTGGCGCAGCCTGGTAGCGCGCACCGTTCGGGTCGGTGAGGTCCCCGGTTCAAATCCGGGCGCCCCGATATGTTTGTGGTATTTGCAGGGACTTTATAAGGCGGGAGCGATCGCGGATCAGGGGCGAGGGCTGGGGAACTCGCACAACAGGTCCGGGGGATGGCCCCTGGACCGCCAGGCGGCTGATGGAGGGCACCCGGAGACGGCTGAGCGGCGCGGGTTCACATACTGATGAGGCCGGGGTAGGCTCGGCAGTCGATGCGCATGTACGAGCCGTCGCTGATGCCGCGGCCGATGTTCCCTCCTCGTAACGGCGTGGGGACCAGCGCTGGGCGTGCTGCGCAGTGGTGGTGTCGCTACCGACGCCGTGTGCCCGGCGCGAGATCGGATCGAGAGCGCCGATGACTGGTGCGGGACTCCGTGAGCTGGCCGAGGAGCAGGCGGCGTTGCGGCGGGTCGCGACACTTGTGGCGGGCGCAGCGGCGCCGGAAGAGGTGTTCGCGGCGGTAACCGAGGAGGTCGCCCGGCTGCTTGTCGCCGAGTTGTCGAACATGGTCCGCTACGAGCCCGATGGCTCGTTCACCATCGTCGGCAGCGTCGGGGTGCTGAGAAAGCACTGGCCCATTGGCAGCCGCTGGCCCCTTGGAGGCAACAACACCACGACGCTCGTGTTCGAGACGGCCCGGCCCGCCCGCATCGAGACCTTTGAAGAAGCCACCGGCGAGCACCTCGAGCGCGTTAGCGAAGTGGGCCTCGGATCGGGGGTAGCAGTGCCGATCATCGTCGAGGGCCGCCTGTGGGGCGTCATCGGGGTCGCTACGACCCGAGCGAGGCCGCTGCCGGTCGACACCGAGGCACGCCTCAGCTCTTTTACGGCGCTGGTGGCGATGGCGATCGCGAACGCCGAGAGCCGCGCCGGGCTCGCCAGGCTGGCCGAGGAGCAGGCGGCGCTGCGCCGCATCGCGACCCTCGTGGCACGGGGTGTGCCACCGGAGCAGGTGTTCGCGGTGGTCACCGAGGAGGTCGAGCGGCTGCTGCCGGTCGATTTCGCTCGCATGGAGCGCTACGAGCCCGACGATACGTTCACCGTTCTCGCCTCCGCGGGCAGCACAACCGAGCCCTTCCCCGCTGGCAGCCGACTGAGCCTCGGGGGAAAGAACGTCACCACGACCGTATTCGAGACCCACAGTCCGGCCCGGATCGACAACTACGCCGATAACTCCTCCGGCCCGCTCGGCGCCAGCGCCAGCGGAGCGGGCATCCGCTCGGCAGTCGGGGCGCCAATCACGGTCGAGGGCCATCTCTGGCTTGATGGTCGTCGCCTCGACGGTGACGCCGTCGCTTCCGGGGGACATCGAGGCGCGTCTGGGCTCGTTCACGGAGTTGGTGGTAACGGCGATCGCCAACGCCGAGAGCCGTGCTGCGTTGGCCGCGTCGCGTGCGCGGATCGTTGCTGCCGCTGATGAGAGTCGGCGGCGGATCGAGCGCGATCTTCATGACGGGGCGCAGCAACGCTTGGTGCACACCGTGATCGTGCAGCAGCTTGCGCTGCGGGCGCTGCAGAACGGCGACCCCAACGTTGGCGAGCTGATGGCCGAGGCACTGCAGCAAGCCGAGCAGGCGAATTACGAGCTGAGCGAGCTGGCGCATGGGATTCTGCCGTCGGTGCTGACTCGGGAGGGCCTGCGGGCGGGAATCCGGGCGCTGGTGTCGCGCATGTCGCTGCCCGTGAGCGTGGACGTGGCCGTCGAGCGGCTCTCTGCCGGTGTCGAGGCGACGGCCCATTTCGTCGTCAGCGAGGCACTCACGAACGTCGTAAAGCACGCGCGGGCGAATGCCGCCGGCGTGACGGCGCGAGTCGACGGCGGGGTGCTGCAACTGGAGATTCGCGACGACGGCGTGGGCGGCGCACACGGCGGAGCCAGCACCGGCTTGCACGGACTCGAAGATCGTGTGTCGGCGCTGGACGGGCGTCTCGTGGTGGAGAGCCCTCCCGGGCAGGGCACGCGTGTGTCTGCGCTGCTGCCCTTGCCGTAGGTCTGGGTATGAATTCCGATACCCGCCGGTCGGAAACTCGGCCGGAAGTGTCGGGTAGATCGGCATGTACGGCTGCAAGCGCCGGTGCAAGCCTGATCCCCACACGTCACCTACTGCCTGATCGCTCACGTTCTCGGGCAGGCCCACGGGGATTAGTTAGGACGCTCGTGCTGGATGTGTACAAACAGCCAATCCTGCCCGCCTTCGACACCGTCGGGGTCGCCGAGGGTCGTCCCGCTGGCTGGGCCGGTCCTGGCTTGACGGTCCCCTGGCAGCGATGACTGTTGCGGTTCCGTCAGTCGATGACTCATTGGGGCTCAAGGTGCTCCCAGCCCTACTCAGCATCGTGGCGGGAAGCGCAGACGTGATCAGCTTCCTCGGACTGAGAGCGCTGTTCGTCGCTCACATCACCGGCAATCTGATCATCATCGCTGCACATCTCGTCGCCGGCACTCGAGTTGACATCGACCCAGTGCTGTCAGTCCCCGCTTTCGTACTCGCGCTCGCCCTGACGCGGGTGGCGGTAGCCGGGCTGGAAGCGCGCGGGATCGAGTCGCTCCGCCCCCTGCTCCTAGCGCAGTTTGTCTTGCTCGCGGGCTTCCTGACGCTCGCGGTTCTGAGCGATGCGCGGGCGAATCCAAACTCGCCGCCGGCCGTCCTCGCCGCAATGCTGGGCGTGTCCGCGATGGCCACGCAGAACGCACTGGTGCAGGTATCGATTCACGGGGCACCGAGCACGGCGGTGATGACGACCAACATCACCCGCTTCACGATGGACGCCGGCGAGGTGCTGCTGGGGAGGGACCCGAGCGCGCGCGTCGCTGCGCGGCGCCGGGCATCACACACCTGGCCCGCGATCGTCGGCTTCGCGGTAGGCGCCGCCCTCGGCGCTGCCCTCTACGCTGCGGCTGGCCTTGCTTCGCTCGCGCTTCCCACTGGCCTCGCGCTGATCGGCATCGCAGCCACCCACACGACGACGAGCCACACGGCCCTCACCGACGACGTCGACCGGGTGCGGCGGATCGGCCGCGAGATCTAGGCGGTCAGCGTTCATCCGATCCTCCCCCGTGCTCTGCGAAAGCCCGCGGGCGATCCATCCGTTGTGTGAGACATGGTCAGCATTGCCGCGTGGGCGCGACCCCAGGTCGCAGACGAGGTCGGCCCGATTGTGATCGTCGCGTCTGCCGACCGCGACGTCCGGGGGAGGATGGTCGCCGCGCTGACTGGGTCCGAGCTCATGGTGCGTGGGGCCGCGTCGCCGGGAGACGTGCTGGCCGGCGCCGAACTGCCGGATCTGCTCGTCATGCATTGCGCTCAGCTGAGCTCCGACGAGCTGACGCTGCTTCGTGACATCAAGCGAGAGCACGAGAAGATGCAGATCGTTGTCGTGTGCGAGTCGCCAAACGGCCGCAACGCCCGGCGGGCGGTCGATGGCGGGGTGGACGGGTTCGTGTTCACCGAGCATCTCGAGAACGCGCTGGCGCCGACCGTCGGAGCAGTGCTGGCTGGTCAGACCGCGGTTCCCACCGGCCTCCGGACCAGCATGCGCCGGCCGTCCCTGTCCTACCGGGAGAAGGAGATCCTCGGCCTGGTCGTGATGGGCTTCACCAACAGCCAGATCGGTTCACGGCTGTTCCTGGCCGAGAGCACGGTCAAGAGTCACCTGTCGTCGGCGTTCACCAAGCTCGGGGTGCGCTCGCGTAGCGAGGCGGCGGCCCTCATCCTCGATCCGGAGGAGTCCCTCGGTATGGGGATCCTGGGCATCGTCAAGTCGCTGGAGCGCCCCCCGGGCGCGCCCGTCGAACAGATCTGAGGGCAGGCATCGGGCGAGCCGGGGGCGTTGTCGGCCGACCGGCTCGCTGCGCCGGCTCCTCGGCCTGTGTCAGCGAACCGTCGCGCGGCGCCTGACCAGCGAGTCGAGGGTGACGGCGGCGATCAGCACCACCGCGGTGGCCATGTCCTGGACGGCGGCGCTGACGCTCATGAGCGCCAGGCCGTTGAACACGGCCGCGATGACGATGCCACCGAGCAGGGCGTGCAGCATCTTGCCCTTGCCGCCGAACAGGCTCGTCCCGCCGATGACGGCGGCGGCGACACCGAACAGCACCAGGTTGCCGCCGTCGATATCGGTCGAGATCGACCCCTGTCGCGACTCGTAGGCGAGGCCGGCGAGACCCGCGGTCACACCGGCCATGACGAAGCCGAGCGTCCGTATCCGGGCGACGTTGATGCCGGCCCGGCGTGCCGCCTCCGGGTTGGCCCCGATGGCGTAGATGTATCGCCCCGGCCGGGTCCGGCTGAGGAAGAACGAGTAGCCCAGGATGATGACCAGGACGAAGGGGATCACCCACGGCACCCCCTCCAGCGTCACCAGGTTGCCCCGGTTGGCGTTGCAGATGAGCACGGTCACGAAGCCGGCGATCGCGGTGACGACGATCCGCAGGATCGTCACACTCATCGGTGCGGTGCTGAGGCCACGCGCTCGGCGCCGCGCCGTCCCGGTGAGCGTCACGGCCGCGAACACGGCGATGATCACGACCAGCGCGATCCACCCGAGGGCGGGGCTCATGTTGCCGTTGACGAGGTTGTAGACCGGGCTGTTGGAGTTGATCGACATGACCCCGCCGACGGCGCTCTTGTCGATGTTGGCGATCTCGAGCATGACGCCCTCGAAGCCGAGCAGGCCGCCGAGGGTGACGATGAAGGACGGCAGCCCGAGGCGGGTGATGAGCGTGCCCTGCACCCAGCCCAGGAACCCGCAGACCACGACGCCCCCGATGATGCCCACCCACCACGGCAGGTTGACCGGGGCGGCGATCAGCTCGGCGATGACGAACGCCCCGACGGCGGCGACGTAGCCGACCGAGAGGTCGATCTCGGACAGGAGCAGAACCCAGATCTCGGCCGCTCCGAACAGGATGTAGGCGGCCGCTTCGACGAACAGGTTGACGAGGTTGCTCGATGACAGGAACGTCGACTGCTCGATCTGGAAGAAGATGATGATGGCAACGAGGCCGAGCACGATCGGCAGAGCGCCGCTCTCCCCGTTGCGGATTCGCCGCCCCCACGCCGCAAAGTACTCGCCGAGCGATTGGGCGAGGACGTCAGGTGCGGTGGTGGTGAGGTCGGCGTCGCTCAGGCCGGCCGCCGAGGGGTCGTCCGCCACCGCCGTGGCCGGCTGGGGATCAGCCGGGGTGCCCGTGGTACCTCGAGGATCGGCCACTGTTTCCTCCTCTTCAGGCGGCATCGTCTACGCCACGCTCTCGGCCTCGGACTGGCGTCCGGCGGCTCCCGTCGTCATGTACTCGACCGCGCTCTGGCGATCGAACTCCGCCGCCGGGGCGCTGACGACCAGCCGGCCGAGGTACAGCACCGCGATCCGGTCGGCGACCTCAAAGACGTCGTTGAGGTTGTGCGAGATGAGCATGACCGCCACCCCTCGGCTCGACAGGTTCTTGATCAGGCTCAGCACCATCGTCGTCTGGGCGACGCCGAGGGCGGCCGTCGGCTCGTCCATGATCACCAGCTTCGCCTGCGACATGACCGCCTTGGCCACGGCAACCGACTGGCGCTGCCCGCCCGACAGCGACGCCACCGGCTGGCGGATCGAGCGCACGGTTGTCACCGACAGCTCCGTCAGCGTCTCGCGCGCGGCGATTTCCATCGTCGCTTCGTCGAGCAGCTCGCGCCGCACCGGCTCATGGCCGAGAAACATGTTCTGAACGATGTCCAGGTTGTCGCACAGCGCCAGGTCCTGGTAGATCGTGGTGATGCCCAACGCCTCGGCATCCTTGGGGCCGTGGAGGTGAACCGGCTGGCCGTCCCACAGGATCTCTCCTCCGTCGGGCGCCCACAGGCCGGAAACCGTCTTGATCAGCGAGGACTTGCCGGCGCCGTTGTCCCCGATCAGCGCGGTGACCTTGGCCGGCGGGATCGACAGATCGACGTCGGTCAACGCCCGCACCGGGCCGAACGTCTTGGTGACCTTCCGCAGCTCGAGCAGCGCGCCCGCGCCGTTCGGTGACGCGGTGGCGGCGCCCCCGGCGCTGGGAGGAGGTTCTGAAATGCTCATGTCGTGGCCGTCCTGGGCATTGTGCCCGTCCGCTGGCGCGGACGGGCACACTGCACCGTTGCTTACTTACCGGCGATCGCCGGAGGTCAGCTTATCCCGGCCTTCTTGCAGGCCGCTGTGTAGGAGCCCGTGCACAGCTGGGCAGCCGGCACGAAGTTGTCCTTGATGACCGTGGCGTTCATGTTCTTGGGGGTTACCCATTCCGGCTGCAGAAGCACCGACGGGACGGGCTTGTGCTCGTTGATGTCCTCGGTAGTGCCGTTCAGCAGCGAGGATGGCGGGGTCTTGCCGGCCCGGAGGTAGACGGCCAGCGCTACGGCGGCCTGGGCCTCCTTGTAGATCGGCTTGTAGACCGTTCCGCACTGGTAGCCGGTGAGGATGTTCTGGAGCCCGGTCAGCGTCGCATCCTGCCCGGTCGTCGGGAAGGTGTTCGGCTTGACGCCGTGGCTCTTGAGGTAGGTGAGAATCGGCGCGCCGTTCTCGTCGTTGGGGATGAGCGCGGCATTCGCGTTCTTGTGCGCCGTGTAGGCCGCCTCGAACTCCGTCGCCGCCGTCGGTGGTGTCCAGGTGCCCGCGGGGGCGGCGACCTGGGTCCACTTGCCCGACTTGAACAGCGGCTGCAGAACCCCGTTGTAGTAGCCCTGGTAGAACAGCGTGGCGTTGTTGTCGGTGGGATCGCCGCGCATGACGATGACCTGCGGCTTGGCGACGTGCTCCGCCGCGACGCAGGACACCAGGCCCTGGCCCATGACCTTGCCGACCGTCACGTTGTTGAACGAGACGTAGTACGGACGGCTGCCGCCGAGGGTCAGACGGTCATAGTCGATGACCTTGGCGCCGTGGGCGGCGGCGTACTTCTCCACCGCTGCGCCGGTGCCGGAGTCCTCGGGGTCTGAGAGGATGATCGACGCTCCGTTGGTGATGTCCGACTGGGCATCGGTGAGGAACGTCTGGTCGCTCTTCTGGGCGTTCTGGATGATGATGTCCGACGCCGGCACTCCGGCGGCGAGCAACGCCTTCTTGATGTCGGGCTGGTCGAACTCGACGTACCGCGTCGAGCTGGTGGTGTCCGGCAGGATCGCGGCGACCTTGCCCTTGCCTGACGCGCCGAGCGACTTCAACGCCGCCATTGCCGAGAAGTCGTTCGTGAACGACGCGGCCGAGATGCTCGGGGCGGCGGCCGACGTCCCGGCGGACGACGACGTCGCGGCGGACGACGACGTCGCCGCGGCACTCGAGCTTGAACTCGAGGATGAACTGCTGCCACAGGCAGCAACGCCGACGCTCGCCGTCACGGCAAGCGCAGCAATGACTGACTTGCTCTTCAGCAAGTGCACATGTACCTCCTCCTCCTACATAACCAACAACCGCCGGGTGCGCGTGGCTCACGCTGACCACCCGGGCGGTCGTCGCAGTGATGGAATCTAAGCTGGACCCTAGGTTTACAAGCGTGAACGAGGCGTTAACATCGCGCCCGTGGACGTAAATATGCGGTAAACAGCGTCAGCGCGAGCCTTACTCGGCGACGAAACGGTAGCCGGCTCGCGGGGCCGTGATGATCAGGGGCTCGGCGTCGTCGCCCTCGAGCTTGGCCCGCAACCGCCTCACATAGACGCGGACGTACTCGGTTTCGGTCTGGTAGCCGTGACCCCAGACCCGTCGCAGCAGATGGGCGTGGCTGAGCAGCTTGCCACGGTTGGTGACGAGCTCACGGAGCAACGCGAACTCGGTGGGCGTCAGGTGCACCGGCACGCCGTGCTTGGTCACCTGCTGACGGCCGAGATCGATGACGATGTCCCCGGCGGTGACGATCGGCGGACCGGGCTCGGCGGCTCCGACGGAGCGCGTCCGTCGCAGCGTCGCCGTGATCCGCGCCAGGAGCTCCTCGACGCTGAACGGTTTGGTCATGTAATCGTCGGCGCCCATGTTCAGCGCGGTGACCTTGTCGCGCTCCCCGCCGCGCGCGGATACGACGATCACCGCCACCGCCGAGCGCTCGCGGATCTGCCGGCAGAGATCGAACCCGTCGGCCTCCGGCAACATCAGGTCCAGTAGGACAATGTCGGGCTCCTCGGTCTCCAGCAACTGGAGGGCGCGCATGCCGTCGGTGGAGACGACCGTGTCGAACCCACGAACGGCGAGATTGGAGCGAACGAGGTCGACGATGTTCGGGTCGTCCTCCACCAGCAGGGCGCGCGTGTTCGCGCCGTGATCAGGCATCGCCGGCGATCCGGAGCGAACCATCCGCCCCACCGCCCGGGCCGCCGGCCAGCATCGACAGCTCGGCGCCGTCGCCCGGATCGTGCGTCTCGCCCGCGAACTCGGAGCTGACCGCGGCTTCTACCGGCAGGTGGATCGTGAACGTCGTCCCGACCGCGGTCGGCGACAGCTCGATCTGACCGCCATGGGCCTCCATGATCCCGCGCGCGATCGACAGCCCCAGGCCCGCGCCGGCGGTATGGGACCGATGGCGACGGGCCGAGTCAAACGGGGCGGCCGCCAGCTGCGCGGGGAACCCGGTCCCGTCGTCTGAGACGCAGATCTTGACCACCGCGGGGCGCAGCGAGCCGGTCGCCGGGACGTCGATCTCGGCGGCGGAGACAGTGACTTGGGTCCCTGGCGGGTTGTGGCGGAAGGCGTTATTCAGCAGGTTGACGAAGACCTGCTCGAGCCGATCGTGATCGGCCCAGACGACCGGCAGCTCGGGATCGCATGTCACCGACACGGATGCGCTCCGCTCGGCGGCCAGGCAGGAGACGGCGGCCTCCACCACGAGGCGGATGTCGCACCAGTCTCGTTGGAGGCGCATCACCCCGGATTCGATCGCCGAGAAATCGAGCAGGTCATCGACCAGGCGTCCCAGCCGCGCCGACTCGGCGGCGATCCGGTCCAGGAAGCGCTGCTGCGAATCGCCGTCCCAGGTCACGTCGGGTTGCATCAGGCTGGACGCGTACCCGCGGATCGCGGTCAACGGCGTGCGCAGCTCGTGGCTGAGCCGGGACAAAAAGCCGCGCTGCAGCTCGCGGGAGCGGCGCAGCGCCGCGGCCTCCTGATGGGCCAGGCCGGCCTCCTCCCGCTCGAGCGCCAGCCGCAGCGAGTGAGCGGCGTCCTCGATCAGCGCGTTCTCCTCGTCGGTGACGCCCGGCCCGGTCCACGTCGCCAGCAGCACCGTCGGTCCCGCCGGGCCCGTGAACGGAACTGCGAGCGCGCGAGATCGGTGGCCGCCGGCCACCGCTCGGACGGATCCGTCGTGGCGCCCGTCGGCCAGCGCCGCCTGTGCCGCCTGTGCCGACGATCTCATCGATGGTGACATCGTTGCCGGATCGGTCCCGAGCGGCCCCGCGTACGCGCGCCAGCGGTCGGGACCACCGGTGAGTAGCGCCACCTCGTCCGCCTGCAGTCCCCGCCGCAGCGACTGGAGCGCGATCGCCAGGCCGTCGGAGACGATGACCGGCCCGGCCAGCGTTTCCAGCATGTCGCGGATCGTCTCCAGCACGCGGTTACGGGAGGTGACCTGCTCGAGCAGCCGATCGCGTTCGACGGCGCTGGCGGCGTATCCGGCATAGAGGGTCAGCAGATCGAGCTCATCGCGCGCCGGAGCCACCGGGTCGGGACGGAACACCGTGATCACGGCGCTGACCCCGGTCGGGCCGGTGACCGGAACCGACCACGATCCGACGATCGCGGCCGAGCTCGAGATGCCGCCGAACGCCGACCAGGCGTCGCTGACCCGGAGATCCTCCTCCACCACCCGTTCCGCGCCCGCCGCCGCGCGTCCGACGGGGCCGCCCGCGGCACCGAACGGCAGCGGTGGCCAGCCGGCGATCTGTCCCGGGGCGAAGCCCAGCGCCGCCGCGCAGACCAGGGTCTCGCCGCTGACCACGTGGATGCACACCTTGTCAGAGGCGAGTGCCGCCCCGAGCGCCGACAGGATCAGCGACAGGCTCGAAGATGGGTCGGCCGACACCAGGCGGTCGGCGAGGCCGTGCAGGCGCGTCAACTGCCGGCGCGCCGAGGAATCGACCTGCTGGCCGGACAGCAGCGCCGCCACATCGTCGGGATGGGTGGTGTGCGGATCCACCTCCGCCACCACCGCTCCGTGACGGAGGATGACGATCCGATCGGCCAGCCGGAACATCTGCTCGATGTCCCGGCTCGCCAGCAGGATGGTGATTCCGCGGCGGCGCAGGCCGATGATCATCTGCTCAACCTGGCCGGCCTCGAGCACGCCGAGGGACGCAGTCGGCTCATCGAGGACCAGCAGCCGCGGGTCGCGGGTGATCGCCTTGGCGACCGCGACCAGCCGGCGCTGCCCGCCGGACAGTGAGCCGACGAGCCGGGTGGTGTCCGGGATCGGGATCTGGAGGCGCTCGAGCAGCGCCGCCGCCTCGGCATGGAGGCGGTGAGGCGAGAAAAAATGCCGGCCGGCCTCCTGGCCGAGCAGGACGTTGCCCGCCACATCGAGGTTGTCGCACAGCACCAGGTCCTGCCACACCACCGAGATCCCGCGACGTCCGGCGGCGCCGGGGTCGGGCGGCACCGGGCGCCCGTCGAGCAGGATCTCACCGTCGGCGGGGGCGATGTCGCCCGCGATGCAGCGGACGAGCGCGCTCTTCCCGGCGCCGGGCTCACCGGCAAGTGCGACGAGCTCGCCGGGTGCCACCGTCAGCTCGACGTCGGTGAGCCCGCGCACGGGGCCGAAGCCGACGTTCAGGCGCGACACGCTCAACAGGGGCGCTGCGGGCGGTTCGGCGTGCAGGAGAGCGGCGTTCATGTCCGGCGTGCGACCCGCGGGGAGTGCCCGGCCTCGGGCGCCGGGCCAGAACCACCAGCTCCTCCCCGGGGCGACGGTGTCAGAGCGTCATTCTAGTGTCGCGCCACTGCTAGGCCAGCCGTGCCGGCGTGCGGGCGTGTACGACCGCCGCTTCCAGCACGTCGGCGAGGACACCGAGCCGCGCGCCGGTGGCCAGCCAGCGCTCCAGCCCTGCCACCACCGCCTCGCGGGCGTGCTCGTCAGACTGCAACAGCTCCGAGAGCCCCCGGCTGCGCCGCGTCGTCCGCGGCGCACAGCGGTGGCGCACCGAGTCATAACGGCCCGCCAGGGCCCGGGTCCACGCCTCCTCGCTGTCGGCGAGCTCCTGGCCGAGGAGCTCGGCGAACCGGGCGGCGGCGAGCGAGCGCAGGCCGGCCTGCAGCCGCGCCGGGTTGGTCTGGGCGGCGGGAGTGCACGCGCACGCGAACACCATCCGCGCCGTCTCCCATTCGGCTGAGGTCCACGCCGGCGCGGCGGACCGCAGTCCGAGCGCGCCCCACAGCTCCGCGGTCCCGACGAACACGAGGCGCTGCGCCTCGCCGGCGGCCGACGACAGGAGCTCGCCGAATTCCGGCAGCGCGCGGGACAGCGCCCGCATCTCCTCCAGATCGGCGCGAGCGGAGCCCTGAGGGCCGTTCAGCGCGATGACGATCGCGGTCGCCGCCGCGAAGCCCCCCTCGAGGTCGGCGGGCGCCGAACGCGCCCGGTAGCGGGCCAGCGCCTCGCGCAGGCGATGAAGCTGCGGGGCGGCCTCGGGCGGCAGCGCCATGGCCGCCGGCGGCTGCTGGGACGGCCCGAGCGGACCACGCGGGCCGTCCAACGGTCCGTGGAGCGCAACGTGGTCTTCGGATAGGAGCATTCGTTACACGTCCGTGGTAAGGAATGACAGCGGCGGTGCCCGGCGTCGATGTGCCGCTGCGGTACAGGATATGGCGGCTCGGGCCTCGCGTCAAACCGGTGACCGGACGCGCCGCCGGAAAGTCAGCTGCGGGCCCGGGCGCGCCGCTCCCGCCGCCGCGCCAGCCGCACGTCCCGTGGCGGGCGCAGCATGATCGGCTCGTCCCGGGTGCGGCGCAGGATCAAGAAGGCGACCGTGCCCCACATCGCCGGGACCCACAGCGCGATCGCGTGGTAGACGACGGTCGCCGCGGTGGCCACCGTCGCTGAGATGCCGTAGATGGCGAACATGCCGACGAGGCTGCCGTCGAGGATGCCGATGTTGCCCGGAACCGGGATCAGGTTCGACATGTAGCCGATCTGGTAGGCGAGCACGATCGTCGCCAGCGGTGGCACGACCCCGGCGGCGGCGAAGCACGCCGCCAGCACCGCGATGTCGCACCACAGGAACGCGATCGCTCCGATGATCCGCCAGTCCCACCGGAACAGGACCTGCTCGGTCAGCCGGATCGTCGCCGCGAACTCGATCAGCAGGGTGCGGACCCGGCCGGGGGAGCGCTGCTGGGCGATCCGCTCCGTGATCCGCGGCAGGGCCAGGAAGACGATCAGAACCGCGGTGCCGACCGCGGCGGGGACGAGGCTGAGCAGCGGGTCGCTGGGGCCCGGCAGGATGCCCACCCACAGGCCCAGGCCCGCCAGGATCAGCGTCACCACATTGATGGCGCTGGTCACCAGGAACAGGACCGCCGAGCGCTCGGCTACCCGGGTCGGGTTGCCGCCGCGTTCCACCAGCAACCACGCTCCCACCGCGATGCTGCCGGCGCCCCCGAGCGAGACGGCCGCGCCGAACGCCAGTTCGCTGAGAGCGACGCGGGCGCCGAACCGCACCGGCGCGCGGTCGAACACCTGCAGGAAGGCGATCACGTATCCGACGCACGACAGGATCTCGAGGCCGACGGCGACGAGAACCCACCCGAGCTTCATGTCCGCCACCTCGTCGGCGACGCCGTGCAGCCCCGGGACCGCCAGCAGGAGCGAGACGACGAGAGCGATGAGGATGGCGACCGAGATCAGCCCTCGCCAGAGGCTGCGCCCGGGATCCTCGTCGTCGCGACCGCCGCGCGGCCCGTCGCCGGTGAGGTCCCCCGATCCCCCTGAGTCATCCCCGTACGGACGAGGACCGTCGGCGGTTGCCGCCATGTCGGACAATTCAAGCAGTGTCACGCCTGGACCTTCCCGATGATGAGATTGTCGGCGTCCGCGCGGCCAACCCGGGACCGTTCACCCTCACCGGCACCAACTCGTGGATCGTGGGCTCAGACCCGGCCTGGCTGGTCGATCCCGGACCGGCGATCCGGGACCACGTCGCCGCTCTGATCGCCGAGCTCGAGCGGCGCGGCGGCCTGGCCGGCGTGGCGCTGACCCATGACCATCCCGACCACGCGGAGGCGGTCCCGGCCATTCGCGCTCGGTTCCCGGGGGCGAGGCTGGCGGCCGCCCGGGGTGATGTCGATTGTCGCCTGCGAGACGGTGAGCGCTTCGGGCCGCTGGAGGCGGTCGCCACCCCCGGCCACGCGCCCGACCACCTGGCGTTCGTCGCCGGGACCGCCGCGCTCACCGGCGACGCGGTCCTGGGGGAGGGGAGCGTGTTCATCGCTCCCGATCCCGGGGCGCTGGCCGGCTATCTCGACGGGCTGGCGAAGCTCCGCCGGCGCGAGCTGACGGTCCTGCTGCCCGGTCACGGTCCGGTGGTGAACGAACCGGCGGCGAAGATCGACGGTTATATCGAGCACCGGCTGGACCGCGAGCGCCGCCTGCTCGCCGGCCTGGACGCCGGCGCGCGGACGGTGCCGGAGCTTCTGGAGGCGGCGTGGCCCGACGTCCCCGAGATCCTGCGGCCGGCGGCCACGGTCACCCTCGCTGCCCATCTCGACAAGCTCGCGGACGAGGGACGCCTGCCCGCGGGAGTCGAGCGTCCGGGCGCCGACGCGCTCAGCGTGGCGGCGCCCACGCCGGGCTGATCGCCGCCTCGACCGACGCGGCTGGTACGGCTGACGTCGCCGGCGTGCCGGCGCCAATTGCGAGCCGGCGAGCGGCGAGGTCCATCGCCGCCGCCAGCGGCGTCTGTCCCGTGGCATCTGAGCGATCGAAGATCTCGCTCAGCGTCTCGGCGATCCCGCCGATCCGTCGCCGAGCGAGGGCCGGGTCATATCCGCCCTGCTCCTGCGCGATATTGATCAGCCCGCCGGCGTTGGCGACGAAGTCGGGAGCCCACAGGATTCCCCGCGACTGGAGCCGTTCGGCGATGCCCTCGCTCGCCAGCTGGTTGTTGGCGGCGCCGGCGATCACCCGGCAGCGCAGCCTCGGCACGGTCTCGTCATCGAGCAGCCCGCCCAGCGCGCATGGAGCGAGCACGTCGACCTCGGACTCCCAGGCGACCTCCGGAGCCGCCCAGGTGGCGCCGAGCTGACGCCCCACGGTCCGGCGGCGCTCGTCGACATCGGCCACGATCAACCGAGCGCCGCCGCGGGCACAGCGCTTGGCGACGCGGGAGCCGACGTGCCCCAGGCCGAGAACGCAGATCCTCCGGCCTCGTAGCGAAGGGTCACCGAACGCCCGCTCGCAGGCGGCGCGGATCGACACCTCGACACCCAGCGCGGTGTACGGACTGGGGTCTCCGGATCCGCCCCGGCTGCGGGCCAAGCCGGCAACGTAGGGGGTCTGCGCGGCGATGACGCTCATGTCCCGGCTCGAGGTCCCGACGTCCTCGGCGGTGACGTACCGGCCATCGAGAGATTGCACCAGGTCCCCGAAGTCCAGCAACGCGGCGCGCCGCTGACCCGGTGATAGCCGAATGTCCGGTGGAACCATGATCGCGCCCTTACCGCCGCCGAGCGGCAGATCCGCCACCGCAGCCTTGAACGTCATCGCTCGAGAGAGCCGGAGAACATCCCGGACCGCGAGCCGCGCATCGCCGTAGGCCCACATGCGGCATCCGCCCAGGGACGGCCCGCGGGCTGTCGAGTGGACCGCTATCAGCGTGTACAGCCCCGATCGCCGCCCGCGCCGAACGAGCAGCTCCTCGTGCTCGAGGGGCTCGAGGTACGTGCTGGTCAGTTGCTCGTCATCGTCAACACGGCGACGGCACCGGTGTGCTTGGCGTGCCTGCCCAGCCGGGTGGGGGAGGCGCCGCCGGTGGAGCCCGTCGAGGTCGCCGGGATGACGGTGGAGGTTTGGGTGGTGGATGCGTTGGTTCCCGTGGCCGGGGTCGCGCTGGTGGCGCCGCTCGTCGGCGCGGCCGCGGCGGGCGCCCCGGTGGTGCCCGGGGCAGCGCTGGAACCGGCGGTACCGGCCCCGGTTGTGGCTGCCGGTCCACCAACGCCGGTCGTGGTGGGGGAGGTGGTCGATCCCGTCGTCCCGGTGGAACCCGAGCTGCCGGTCGTCGATCCCGTCGCCGTGGCGCCGGTCGTGGACGTCGTCGTGTTCGTGGGCGTCGAGCCGATCGAGGTGGCCGGCCCGCCGACCGCGGCGCCGATGTAGCTCATGTTGTCGGGGTCCGCCGTCTCGGACAGCGGGACCCCGGTCCGGGCGAACCGCGACGTGCCGTGCTCATGGAAGCTGACGGCGGCAGCCCGGGCGCCGGCCGACGTGCCGCTGGTTGCGCTGACGGAGTTCGACGCCGGGCTCGAGGCGGCCGAGGATGCGGTAGAACCGGCCGGCGCGGCGGCGCCGGGATTGTCCGCGTCGGGGGCGGTTCGGAGGATGGAGCCGGTTGGGGCGGCGCGAGCCACCATCACCCGATGGTGAGCGTGGTGAGCCGGCGCCGGAGCGATGTGCTGCAACTCGATCGCGCCGCCGGCGGTCACGACAGCGGCCGCCAAAATGGTCACGACGTGGCTGGCGCCGGCGACGGCGGCAACCGCGCCGGTCGCCGCCGACGCGCCGGTGGCGGCGGTCGCCCCGGTGGCGGCGGTCGCCCCGGTGGCGGCGGTCGCGCCGCCACCGGCCACGGCGGTTCCACCGGCGGCAGCGCCTCCACCTCCGCCGAGGCCGAGCAGCTTGGCAATCACGCCGATCGGCCCGAGGGCCGGTACGAACGCCGCCAGCTGCCGGCTGACGCCGCGCACCTCGGAGCGGAACTGGCGGCAGCTCGGGCAGTCACGGATGTGACGGCGGGTGAGCCCGCTCGCCCGTACGCCCCGGTCGTGGGCGACGATCAGGTCCTCGCGGATCCTGCCGCATGCCGTGTCACGCGCCTCGGTGGCCTGGGCCAGGCCGACCCGGGCTCGGACCAGCAGCGACTTGACCGCCGGGACCGAGACCCCGAGCGCTCCGGAAACGTCGGCGTAGGTCATGCCCGCCAGCTCGCGCATCAGCAGCGCCGACCGCTGCTGATCGGGCAGGCGCTGGACATCGGCGATCAGGCGGCGCAGTGCGTCGCGCTGCTCCAGCCGGACGACCGGGTCGCTCCGGGTCGTCGGAATCGCTGCCGGGATCTCGTCCGACGGGACCGCCTGCGGGCGCCGGAGCTCGTCGATGCAGCGGTTATGCGCGATCCGATACAGCCACGCGCGCAACGCCAGCTGGCGATCGCTGGCCCGCAGCCCCGAGTAGGCGCGGACGAAGATCTCCTGAACCGCGTCCTCGGCGTCGACCGAGGAGCCGGCCAGCATCTGTCGCGTGTAGGCGAACATCCGCTGGCGGTAGCGGTCGTGGATCGCACGGAACGCCTCCTCGCTGCCGGCTCGGAAGAGCGACACGAGCTGGTCGTCGGACCGGATCCGCATGAGCGGCGCGCCGAGCGCGATCCGCGTGCGCGCCAGTCCGACCGATGCTGGGAGAGCGGAGGCTTCCACGGTGAACCCTGCCCCATCCTAACGGGTGGATCGGGCGAAAGTTTCAGATTCGCTCGTCCGATGAGCGAATACTGACCAATCAGCCCACGGGCCGCCAGGCCTCGATCCGGCTGCCCACTACGCTTCGGCGCCCTGGCCCCGCCGGAAAGGATCCCATGATCGACCTTCTCATTGCCTCCGCCGTTCGCACCGCCATCGCCTCGCGGCGCACCGGCAAGGGGCAGGGAATCGCCCTGTTGCCGGGACGTTAGGGTTCCGGGCGCTCACCGGACGGCCGGTACGCTCGAGGCGAATATGGACGCTGCGTCGGGAATCGCGTTTCCGGTCGCGTTCGGCGCCGGGTTGATCTCGTTCCTGTCTCCGTGTGTGCTGCCGCTCGTCCCGGGCTACATCTCGGCGGTCGCCGGCGGCCTGCCGGGGGAGGTCCAGACGCGGCGGGTGATCGGGCCGAGCTTGTTGTTCATCGGGAGCTTCTCGTTCATCTTCATCGTGCTGGGACTGCTCGGGCAGCGGGCGCTGCACACCGCGCTGACGGGGCCCACGGCGCTGAAGATCTCCGGCGCTCTCATCATCGCCATGGGCGTCCTGTTCATCTTGGCGCCGCTGGTGCCGGCTCTGGCCCGCGAGTGGCATATCAGCGGGCTGATGCAGCGGGCCGGACGCGGCGGCCCGGTGTTGACCGGCGCCGCGTTCGCGCTGGCCTGGCTGCCGTGCACCGGACCGACGCTCGGCGCCATCATCACCGCCGCGGGGACCTCCAACTCCGCGTGGCATGGCGCCATTCTGCTCGCCGTCTACTGCGCCGGGCTCGGCGTACCGTTCTTGATCACCGGGCTCGCATTCGGCACCGCCATGTCGGCGTTCACGGTCATCAAGCGGCACTATCCGGTCGTCATCGGGCTCGGGGGAGGGGTCCTGATCACCATGGGCGTGCTGATCTGGACGGGCGAGTTCACGCAGCTGAACGTCACGGTCAGCCATTGGCTCCAGTCGCTCGGGCTGCCCAACCTCAACGGGGACACGTGAGGCAGGGCCATCGGCTTGTGGGCCTGCTGCTGGCAGCGGGCGCGTCGCTCGCGCTCGCCGCCTGCGGTTCCGGTTCCGCCACGAGCACGCCGACGAGCACCCCGGTGAGCACGCCGACGACGACCACCAGCACGACGACGGCCACGGCTCCGGTCCCGGGCCCGACCGCGACGGGCGCCACCTCCCCCGGCGGTGAGCAGTCGCGGGCGCGGGTCGGCTCCCGCGGCTGCGCCGCCGGGCAGGTCTCGGTCTCGGTCGGGCACTCCAACGCCGGGCTGGGCCACGTTGGCGAGCCCCTCGTCTTCGAGAACGTCGGCTCGGCGGCGTGCGTGCTGTCGGGCTATCCCGGTGCCGCGCTGGTGGGCGCCGGCGGACGCCAGGTACAGGCCCGGCGCACGCCCAACGGGTACCTCGGGGGTCTGTCGCAATCGAGCACCGTTGACCCGGGTGTGCTCCTGCGCCCGCGGCAGGCGGCATCCGCGCTGCTCGAGGGAGAGGACAGCACCGCCGCCGGCGGGAGCTGCCCGACCGCGACGGCGCTGCTCGTCACCCCACCCAACTCGACCGTCACGTCGCGCGTCGCCCGTCCGCTGTCGATGTGTGACCCGCAGATCCACCCCGTCGTCTCCGGGGTTTCGGGCAGCCAGCGGTAGACAACGTCAACGAGCGCAACGCGAAGGGGGGCGGGTGCCGACTGCGGCCGCCGGCGTCAGCGGATCAGCCGCTCTGAGCGGGCCGCCTGCACCATCGCCTCGAGCGTCTCCCGCGCGTCGTGGCGCGGCCGCCAGCCGAGCACGTCCCGGGCTCGCGAGGTGTCCATGATCACCGGGCGGCGCACGCTCTCGATCCACTGGGCTTCGTCGGGCACGAACGGGAGCCGGGCCACCAGCTCGGCGGCGGCGCCGACGGCCAGGTCGGGCACCGGGACGCTGTACCACCCGAGGGCGTCGGCCAGGTCGGCCATCGTCAGCGTCCCGTCGCCGGCGAGGTTGAAGACGCCGGGTTCTCCCTGTCCGAGCACGGCAGCGCGCAGCGCGTTCGCCACGTCATCGTGATGGACAAGCTGGAATGCAACGCCCGGGTTCGGGATCACCGGCTTGAGCGCCGGCATGAACTCGAGCGCCCGCAGGACCGCCGACGGCATCCTGTCCGAGAGCTGGACGTACGGGATGCTCTGGACCAGGGTCAGCGCGTCGGGGCCGGCGACGATGCACGGCCGAAACACATAGGCGGCGGTGTCGGAGCCGGTCAGCATCTCGCGGAGCGCGAGCTCCAGCTCCGCCTTCTGGGCGGAGTAGTAGTGGCGCCGGGTCCCGCGAGGCTCGAGCTCCTCGGTCAGCAGCGGTGGGTTGTCGGCGCCGAAACCGTAGGCGGCGACCGACGAGGCGTACACCAGCCGGGACGCGCCCGCCTCGATCGCCGCGGCAAAGACGTTACGGGAGCCCTCGAGGTTGACCCGGGTCGTCTCCTCCCCGCTGCCCATGATCGCGAACGCGAGATGGACGACGACATCGGCGCCGTCGATGACCTCCCGCACCGCCGCAGCGTCGAGCACATCGGCCCGGCGGTAGCGCGTTTTGCCCAGGCCCTCGGCGCTCGGATCAAACGGTCGCCGGGCCATCGCCGAGACCAGACCGACCTCGGCGGTGCGCTCGAGGGCCCGTAGCAGCGAGCGTCCGATGTCCCCGGTCGGGCCGGTGACCGCGACGGTTAGCCGAGGTTGTACCTCAGCCTCAGCTCGAGCTTGAGTCTTGGCGTCAGTCGTCATAGCCGGGCTCGCCCGGGAGGACGATCCGCGCCGTCTCGCCCGTACCGAGAACGCGCGGCTGCACCGGGGCGATCGTCCGGTGGCGCGCGTGGGCCAGCAGCTGGTCGACCGAGTCAAACCCGGAGAGCTGCTCCAGGTGCTTGATCGTCGGGAAGACGAGCAGGATGTCCCCCGCCCGGGACGCGCTCAGCGCGTCCGCCGGCGTGAACCACCGGGCGTCGACCACCTCGGCCCCGTCGATCACCGGTTGCGCTCCGGGCGGCGCGCTGGCCAGGAAGAACCAGGTGTCGTAGCGGATCTTCACCCCAGCGGGCGTGATCCAGCGACTGAATGCCACCAGCGCCGCCGGATCCTCCAGCTGCACTCCGGCCTCCTCGCGCAGCTCGCGGATCGCCGCCGCCCGCAGCCCATCGTCTCCGTCGCCGTCGGCCGGGTTGACGCCGCCGCCGGGGAACACCCACGCGCCGCCCATGAACCGCGCCCCCGGGTTGCGCTGGGCCAGCAGCACCTCGAGCGAGTCGTTGGCACCGCGCAACAGGATCACCGTCGCGGCGATTCGCGGGACGGTCTCCGGGCCGGTGTGCAGCACCTCCCCGGGTCCGGGTCGTGCACTCTCCACGTCAGCGACCCTACACCCGGGCCCACGGGCGCGCCGCGCCGGCGAAGCTGACGGTACGCTTGCCCGCGATGAGATACATGTGTGAGTCCTGCGGGTTCATCTACGACCCGGCTGAAGGCGACCCCGACGGCGGTATCCCGCCCGGGACGCAGTTCGAGGATATCCCGGACACCTGGTTCTGCCCGGTGTGCGGCGCTCGCAAGAAGGACTTCACCGCCTACGACGACTGATCAGCGCCGACCGCGGCCGGCTCCGGTCCCTCGCCAGGCCGGCGGCCGCGCTCATCGAGCGGACGCTACCCAAGCAGCCACCGCTCCAACGGCAGCTCGGCGCCGGCCGCGGCGAGCAGCGCGGGCTCGGCTCGGGCGACGAGCCCGAGCGTGACGACCTCGACCGCCCCCAGCGCCGCGATCGTCTCCCGGTTGGAGCGCTCGATCATGGTCGGGTCGGGCGGCCAGGGCGTCAGCACGACGCCGGCGACGCCCAGCCCCACCGACCGCGAGGCCTCCAGGGTCAGGAGAGTGTGGTTGATCGTGCCGAGGCCCGGTCGGGCGGTGACCACCAGCGGCAGCCCCAGCTCGGCGGCCAGCCCGCGGACATCGGCGCCGGGCCCCAGCGGGACCAGCAGGCCGCCGACGCCCTCGACCACGGCGACGGCGTCCGGACCTGCCCGCGCCACCGCAGCACGGACGCCCGCGCCCAGGGAGGCGAGCGATGCGCCGGGCTCGCCGGCCAATTCGGCGGCCAGATGCGGCGAGACCGGCGGCCCGTAACCGGCCAGGATCAGCTGTGAGGGATCGCGCCCGGACACGCGGGCCAGCAGCTCGTGATCGGGGGGCCACTCAGGGTCGGGCGGGTCGTCGAGGCCGGTGATCAGCGGCTTGATCGGCGCCACGTTCACACCGAGCTGCACAAGACGCGCGACGATCGCCGCTGCCACCACCGTCTTACCGACTCCGGTGTCGGTGCCGGTTACGAAGCAGCCCCGCAGGGCCGGGGCCGACACGGTGGTCGGGACGTCCAGGGCGTTACGCGGCGCGCCGGACCGGGCTGGGCGCCTCGAAGTCAAAGACGCCGCGCAGGGCCGGCATCCCGATCGGCTCGGCCAGACCCACGTCCGGGCCGTCATCGTCGTCCTGCGCCCAGATGTCGGCCGGGATCGGCGTGGCGCGACGGGGGACGGACCGTGGATCAAAACCCGCGGCCCGGGCGACGGCGCCCAGTGTCCGGGCCGCGCTCACGAGCTCCTCCTCACGGTGGGTCGCCATCACCGTCAGGCGCAGGCGTGCGGTCACCGGCGTGACCCCGGGCGGGCCCACCGCCTGAGCGAACAGCCCGCGCAGGAGCGCCGCCTCGCCGATCCGCATCGCCAGCCCGGAGTCACCGATGACCAGCGGCAGGATCTGGGTGCGAGAGCCACCCATGTCGAATCCCTCGCGCTCGAGACCATCGCGGAGCACGGTTGCGTTGGCGGCAAGCTTCTTGACCCGCTGGGGCTTCGCCTGCAGCAGCTCCAGTGCGGCCATTGCCCCGGCCACGACCGGCGGCGGCAATGATGTCGAGAACGCCAGCGTTCCCGCCGCGTTGACGAGGTACCGGGACATCGCCCGGTCGCAGGCGACGAACGCACCGTAGGCGCCCAGCGCCTTGCCCAGCGACCCGACGATCACGTCCACCTGATCGTCGAGTCCCGCGTCGGCGAGCGCGCCGCGGCCGCCGGGGCCGAGCGCCCCGATCGCGTGCGACTCGTCGATGATCGTCCGCACGCCGGCGCGCTGGGCCAGCTCGACGATCTCGGCCAGCGGAGCCACGTCGCCGTCCATCGCGAACACGCTGTCGGTGACGATCAGCGCGCCGCGATCCTCGGCCTGGTCGATCCCCCAGGCCAGGTGCTCGACGTCCCCGTGGTCATAGACGAACACGTCAGCGTGCGACAACCGGCAGCCGTCGATGATCGCGGCGTGATTGAACTCATCGGAGAAGATCACGTCACCGGGCCGCGCCAGCGCGCAGACGGTGCCGGCGGCGGCGAGACAGCCCGAGCCGAATAGGAGCGCGCTCTCTCGTCCCGTGAACACCGCCAGGCGCTCCTCCAGACGCCGGTGGATGGTCATCGTCCCGGACATCAGCCGTGACGCTCCGGCGCCCACGCCCCACCGCATGGCGGCGTCGGCGGCGGCCTCGCGCACCCGTGGATGGTCGGCGAGTCCGAGATAGTTGCTCGAGCACAGCAGCAGCACCGGCTTGCCGTCGACCAGGACGTGCGGTCCCTGGGGGCCGCTGACGAGACGGGTACGACGGTGCAACCCGAGGGCTTTCAGCTCATCAAGCCGGGCCTCTATCTCGATCATCGATGCGCAACATAAGACACGCCCCGGACGTCAGCGCCACGGCGATTTTCGGCGACGCGCCCTCAGGCGGGGCTCGCCCGGCGGGCGGCGGCTTCCCGCGTCTCGCGGCCCTGCCCGCTGTTGGCGGCGCCGTCGGGCCGGGGGGGAACCGAGCCCTTGGCCGCGAACCGCAGCTGGGCGGTCGGATCCCACATGCGCACCGTGAACGGCTGCAGGTCGGGCTCCGACAGCGCCTCCGAGACGATGTCGGGCGTCTCGCCCTCGAGCCACCCGGAGCGGTTGTCGGGCCGTGGGTTGGCCCCGTTGTCGGCCTGCGGGGCCACGTTGAGCCCGAGCTCGGAAAACATCGCCTTGTCCTCGTCGGGGGTGTTGCCCAGCGTCGTGAGGAAGTTGCCCATCATCACGCCGTTGAGCCCTGCCTTGACCGCGGTGGCCTGGAGCTGGCCGAGGTTCTCCACTCGCCCACCGCACAGCCGGAACAGCGCCGCGGGCAGGATCAGGCGGAAGATCGCGATCCACTTGACCACCTCCCACGGATCCATCAGCTCGCGGTCACCGAACTTGGTGCCCGGACGGGGGTTGAGGAGGTTGATGGGGACGCTCGTGGGGTCGATCTTCGCCAGCTCGAAGGCCATCTCGACCCGCTGCTCGCGCGTCTCGCCGAGGTTGAGGATCCCGCCGACGCACGTCTCCAGGCCGGCCTCGCGCACGGCATCGATGGTGCGCAGCCGGCCCTGGTAACGGACCGTGGTCGAGACCTCCGGGTAATAGGACTCGGCGGTCTCCACGTTGTGATGCACGCGCTGGATGCCCGCGTCCTTGAGCGATTGGGCTCGCGCCACCGATATGTGACCGATCGACGCGCAGCGCTTGAGGTTGGTGTGCTCGGCCACGAGCCGCGCTCCTGCCAGCACCTTGTCGAAGTCGCGCTTGGACAGTCCCTGACCCTGCGTGACCATGCAGAAGCGGTGTGCCCCGGCGGCCTCGGCGGCGCGGGCGTGCTCGAGGATCTGCTCGGGCTCCATCATCGCGTGCAGCGGAGTCTCGGCCTCGGCGTACTTGGACTGAGCACAGAACCCGCAGTCCTCGGCGCAGCCGCCCGACTTGGCGTTGACCAGCGAGCACATGTCGGTCGAGTCGGCGAACCGCTCCACGCGGGCCTGCCACGCGCGTTCGACGAGCCCTTCGATCTCGGCGTGGTCCTCGATCTCGCCCAGGCGCTGGGCCTCGGCTGGCGTGATCAGCGGGGGCATCGGCCTCGGAGATTAAAGATCCGGACGGAGAGAGGCGGTCACCCTGGGGGGGCGGAGCCGGATCCGCCCGCATCCGTGGACCCCGGATCCGCCCAGCATCAGCGGATCCGGGGTTATCATCGCCGCACCATGCCCGACCGCCTCCACTTCACAGAGTCAGATGAGGCCAACGCGCTCATCGCCACCGACCCGATGGCGCTGCTCGTCGGCTTCGCGCTGGACCAGCAGGTCACCGTTCAGAAAGCGTTCATGGGGCCCCTGGTGCTCAAGGAGCGCCTCGGCTCGCTTGACGCCGGCACGCTCGCCACCGCCGATCTGGAGCCGGTGTTCCGCGCCAAGCCCGCGGTCCATCGCTTCCCCGGCTCGATGGCCCAGCGGGTCCACGATCTCGCCGTCCACATCCGTGACGAGTACGACGGGGACGCCGCGCGCGTGTGGACCGACGCCGCCGACACTGACGCCCTGCGCGCCAACCTCGCGGCGCTGCCGGGCTTCGGCGAGATGAAGATCAAGTCGCTGGGCGCGGTGCTGGCCAAGCAATTTGGCGTCGCCGCCGCCGCCGGCCTCGTCCCGTGGCATCCGACGCTCGGTGATGTCGACTCGCCGCAGTCGCTGCTCGACTATCAGGCCAGCAAACGCGCCCACAAGGCCGAGTGGAACCGCGTCCGCTCGGCGCCGGCCACCGCCTCCTGAGCCGAACGATCGCCCGCGCCCCGGGCAATTGGCGTCCGTCCCGGCGGCTGCTCCTCAACCGGCCCTGACCACGTGCCAGGTCCCGCCGAAGCTCGTGATCCCCTGGCCCTTGGTGAAGCCGATCTTCGTGTCGCCCGAGAAGAAGTACAGCGGGTGATTGTCGAGCATCACCTGGTACAGATTGCCCTTGACGCGCCGCAGGATCGTCAGCTTGCCCTGGACTCCCGCGGCGGTCGGGACCTTCACGGTCGCTGACCGGACCTCCACCGGTGGCCACAGGTTCAGGCACTGGCCGGTCACGCACTTGAGCTGTGACAGGCTCTCGCCGCTGAGCTCGTAGACCGTGTCACCGCGCCGATCGACCACGATCGTCGCCGGCTTGCCCGCCACGGTCCGCTTCGCCACGCCGAGTGAGCTCACGATTCCCGCCACCGCGACTCCGGTGAGCAGCGCCACCGCGCCGGCGCTGAGAATCCCGGCCGCGAGTCGACGAGCTCGGCGCGCGCTGGCGTGTCTGCGCATCTTCATCCCTGCCCTTTCACCCGATGGTGGCGAGACTACCGGCCCAGGGCCAGCCGTTCCAGTAGCGCCCGCAGCACCGGCCACGCCCGCCCCGGCGGGTCGATCACCTCGAAGTGGTCCCCGCCGGGTAGTTCGTGCAGATCGCAGGTGTCACCGGCGGCCACCGCCGCGGTCCGGAACGTCCGGCTCTGGTCGATCGGTACGACGTCGTCGGCATCACCGTGGATCAAAACCATCGGCCGCCCGAGCGGCAGCCGCGCCATCGGGCTGGCAGCGGCGTAGACGTCGGCATCCGGGTCGGCGCCCAGGAACTCGAGCACGGCGCCGTTGCCGAGACCCGCGTCAGCCCCGGCCTCCAGATCGCACACGCCCGCCAGCGACACCGCCGCCGCGACCGGATGCTCGCGCGCGGCCCACAGCGCCAGGTGACCGCCCGCGGAGTGCCCGATCAGCACCACCGGCCGGCCCTCGGCCTGGGTCACGGCCGCCCCGACCGCGGACCGAACCGCCAGCGCCGTGCCGGGCCAGCCGCCGCCCGGCATCCCCACGCGTGGGTACTCGATGTTCCAGCTCCACGGCTGCACGCTGCAGCCGGCGGACGCCCGCGCGAGGGGAGCGATCGTGTCGGCGCCATACCGTGCCCGCCAGAAGCCGCCGTGGATGAACACGGCCAGGACCGGGCCGCCGGGATCCCCGAACCGATCGGCGCTCCAGTCCGGGTCCTCCGGGGCGGTCATCGCCCGGGCGCTACGCGCCCTTCCAGTCCGGCGCTCGCTTCTCCGCGAACGCTCGCACACCCTCGCGGAAGTCGTCTGACCTGAACGAGGCATGGCGCAGGGCCAGCAGCTCGCGCTCCACCTCCGGGGGCAGCAGCGCTTCGCCGTCGAGCATCGATCGGATCACGTGCTTGTTGCCGCGCTGGGCCAGCGGCGCGTTACCCGCGATCTCGGTGGCCAGCGCCAGCGCGGCGTCGGCCACCGACTCGGCCGGGTGGACGGAGTTGACCAGTCCCCATGTCAGCGCGGTGGCCGCGTCGACGCGGCCACCCACCAGAAACAGCTCGCGGGTCCGGGGTGCGCCGATGGCGTCGATGAACTTGCGGATCCCGGTGTGCGAATACACGAGCCCGAGCTTGGCCGGTGGCATCCCCAGCTTGATCGGCTCGGCCGCCACGCGCAGATCGCACGACAGCGCCAGCTCCAGGCCGCCGCCGATGGCGTGTCCGTTGAGCGCCGCGACCGTCGGGTACGGATAGGAGTCGACGGCGTCGATCGCCGCTGCGAACGGATGCGCCACCAGCTTCTCGGCCTCGCCGGCGAACCCATCTTGCCCCCACCCACCCAGGTCGCCGATGTCGTAGCCGGCGGAGAAGGTGTGGCCCTCGCCGGTGATGATCACGCACCGCGCATCGAGCTCGGCCATCGCCGTGGCCAAGCCGTCCAGGATCGTCTGGTCCAGTGCGCCGCGCTTGTCCGGGTTGGAGATGGTCAGGCGCGCCACGTACGGCGCCGGCGCGTCGACGAGCAGCTGTCCTCCGGCGCTATTCGAGGACAACGAGCGTGTCGCCCTCGGAGACCGACTGGCCCTCGGTGCACCGGATCTCGGTCACGACCCCCGGATCCTCGGCCTCGACCGGCATCTCCATCTTCATCGACTCGAGGATCACCACCGCGTCACCCTCGTCCACGGTGTCGCCGACCTCGACCTCGATCTTCCACACGGTGCCCGTGATGTGGGCTTCGACCTCGGCCAAATCGTCCGTCCTCCTGTGCTCGTTGCGGACCGTGAACGATAACGATCGACGTCGACGAAAAGCCTCTGATTCCGGGATCCATCCGGCGGCAGCGCTTGACTGTCGGTGTCCCGGTGAGCTTGGATCGGAGCGGTAGGCCACATAGCGATGCCCGAGTCCCGACTGTTCATGAGTTCGCTCTCGCGCCGGCAGCTCGCCCGGCGCCGCCCGGGTCGCGCGCCGGCGTTATCGGCACGGTTGCTGGTCGTGTTGCTGATCGTGGTGCTGCTCTGTGCCGCCGGGTTCGTGATCGGACGCGGCGGCATCTAGCGGGAGGGAGGATCGCGGCGACCCTCGAGGGGACGCCATCTTCGAGACCTCGCTGGCCGTCTTTGGGTCAAAAAAAACGGCGGCCACGAAGGGGGGGCGGTTTCGGGGCGCGGCGGGTCGCGCGGATCGAGACCGCCGGCTGGCGCCGGCTCTCGCTGTCGACCTCGTTTCGCTCGGTGAGGGTCACGCGACGTCCCAGTCGGCGCCCGACGCCTGCAAACGTCCCTCAGCGGCGATCGGCCGGGGCGCGAGGGACATTCGCTGTCCTCACGACGGTAAACGTCCACCTATTTCAGGGCCGCGGATTGCTAGGGACGTTTGCGGTCGTGACGACGACAAACATCCCTCCCAATCGGGGCGGGCCGCACCGAGGGACGTTTGCAGGCGCCGCCTGGGGACGTCCAGCCGCGCCGATGCCCCACTCCTTCCCCAGCAAGCCGTTTTTCGCCCCTCAACCCACTCCCGCACAGCGGCAACCCGCCGCGACGACCCCGGCCAGCCGCGGTCCCGCTGGTACCGGCCCGGGAGCCGGTACCAGCGGCCGCGATCCGTCAGCCGACCGCCACGCTGACCCCGGCTTCGCGTTCGGCCGACGGTCCCATGTCCGCGGTGGCGTGAACCGTCGCGTTGGTCGCCGGCGCATAGCTGGGCGGCGTCACCGTAAACGTCGCCGTCGGTGACTGGCCGGGCGCCACGTCGAACTCGGACGAGTGGCCCACCGCCCGCGCCGTCCAGCCCAGTGGCAGCTGCAACGCGAACCGCACCACCGGCAACGTCTCGTTGCCCGACGCGGTCAGTTTCACCGTCACCGTGGCGGGGACTCCGGGCTGCATCGAGGGCGGGGCGCTGATCATCACCTGGCGCGCCGCCGGGGTGGTGGCCACCGTGAACGAGCCCTGCAGCGGCAGGTCAGCCAGGGCCGACGAGTCGCCGACGTCGACGCCGTACGACCCGGTGCTCTGGCTCCAGCCGTTGGCCGCCTCGTCCCACCACCAGGTGTCGCGGGGGGTGACGACGAACGAGACCCGCTGCGACTGCCCCGGGCCGAGCTGGACGCGCTGGAAGCCGACCAGCTGCCGCGGCGGCTCTCCGGCGGCCGCCGGGTCGGCCAGGTACAGCTGGGCCACATCGCTGCCCGCGCGCGAGCCGGTGTTCGTCACGGTCGCGGACACGTGCACGGTGCCCACGCCTCCCTCGACGTCCGGGCCGATCCGGAGCCGGCTGAACGCGAACTGCGTGTAGGACAGGCCGTACCCGAACGGGAACAGCGGCGTGAGGTTGTTGGCATCGTAGAACCGGTAGCCCACGTCGAGGCCCTCGGAGTAGTGCACCTGGCCGTTGACGCCCGGGAACTGCGCCGGGCTCGCGGCCGGGACCTGCGAGAGGCTGCTCGGGAACGTCACCGGCAGGTGACCGCCGGGGTCGACCCGGCCGAACAGGACCCGTGCCAGCGACGTGCCGTTGGTCTCGCCCGGATACCACGCGTCGAGCACCGCGGCCACCTGCGACAGCCACGGCATCACGATCGGCGCGCCGGCGTTGAGCACGACCACCGTGTGGGGGTTCGCGGCCGCCACCGCGGAGATCAGCTCGTCCTGTGCGGACGGGAGATTGAGACTGAGGCGGTCGGTCGCCTCGGACTCGGTGTCATCGGACACGACCACGATCGCCGTCGCTGCCGACTTGGCCGCCGATACCGCCTGTGCGATCCCGGGGGCCAGGGCCGACGGGGTGGCCCACGTCAGCGCGCTCGAGTCCCCGCTGATGCCCAGCGTGTATGTCTTGCCGGCGACGAGGTTGACGGCCACCGAGTAGACGTTGACAGGCGGGGTGCTGGGGTTGTCGATGATCTGCTGGCCATTGAGCGACAGGTACGTCGGCGTGTAGCACCCGCACGGATTGGTGAGCGCCAGCACATAGGTGCCGGTCTCGGGCGCGGTCAGGGTCCCGGTGTAGCTGCCGCCGAACGGGGTGGCGGCGTACGCCGGCGTCAGTACCGAGGACGGAATCGCCGGCAGCGACGCGTCGGTCGGCAGGCCCTGCTGGTAGGCGAGATGGGTCCCGTGACCAACGGCCGCCTCCAGGCCCTGGAGCGGGGTCACCGTCTGAGACGGCAGTACGTAGGCGCTACCGCCACCGCCGGAGGTGGGCTGCGCCGACGCCGATGGGCCGATCACCGCGACGGTGCCGGCATGGTTGGCCGACAGCGGCAGGGTCTGCCCCGTGTTCTTCAGCAACGTCGCGGAGCTGTCGGCGACGTCGGTGCTGACGGCCACGTGGGCCGGCGTCGTCACCGTGTCGCTCGGGGTGCCCGTCGGCGGCTGGTCGATGAAGTTGAAGCGGAACATCTGGGTGAGGATTCGCTGCACCATCGTGTTGAGCACGGATCTCGGGATCGTCCCGTTCTCCACGGCGGTCTCGAGCGGCGTGCCGAAGTTCGTGTTGAACGGCTGCTCCTGATCGGTGCCGTCCAGCGCCCCGTCGGTGCCGTGCAGGGCACCGTAGTCCGAGGTCACGAACCCCTGGAATCCCCATCGCTGCTTGAGGGTGGTGTTGAGCAGGTCGTTGTTGTTGCAGGCGGCGTTGCCGTTGATGTACGAGTACGCGCACATGAGGGAGGCGACGTTCGCCTGCTTGATCGCGGCTTCGAACGCCGGCAGGTAGATCTCCTGCTCGACCCGCGGCGAGATGATGACGTCGTCAGCGGGCGTGTTGCGGTTGGTCTCCTGGTTGTAGGCGGCGAAGTGCTTGACCTGCGACATCTCGCCCTGGCTCTGCACCCCGTCTATCTCACTGACGGTGAGCGCCGAGTTGAGGAACGGGTCCTCGGTGAAGGTCTCGAAGGAGCGGCCCCAGCGAGGATCACGATCGATGTTGACCGTCGGTCCGAGGTTGACGTTGGCGCCCTTGCCGAGCTCCTCGGCGCCGATCACCTGGCCGTAGCGGTTCGCGAGCGACGGATCGAACGTGGCGGCGAGCCCGACGCCCGCCGGCAGCTGGGTGACGCCGGTCTGCTGATCGGCGACGCCGGCCGGCCCGTCCTCCTCGCCGAGATAGGGGATGCACAGGCTCGGAATGCCGGGCATGTAGAACACGTACGGATTCGGGGGAGCGGTCCCGTCGCCCTCGACCATGGTGATCTCGTTGGCGATGGTCATGTGGTCGATCACCTCGGCCACGCGCTGCGCGATCGGTTGCTGGGAGTTCACCCACGGGCACGGCGTCGACGACGACGGCGCGGCGTGTGCTCGGGCGCGGGGTGTCGTCGCGGCGCCGGCCACCGCCGGAATCGCCAAGCCGAGGGCGGCCACCAGCGCCACGCCCAACGGCGTAAGGAGATGCCTCCGCGCAGCCGTCATCGGCCTCGGAGCGCATACATGGATCATCGCTGCCTCCCTACCCACGCGACCCAAGGGGTCGCTGACCTGGCGGTCCCACCGCCCCGGTACCCACGGCAGCGGGCCTCGAAACGAAAATCTGATCGAGCCCGTCGGCCGGGATCGGGCGGGCCGGGTCCGGGCGGGATCGGGCGGCCGGGATCGATTCGGGCGCGGACGGCGTAGGCTGAGCGGTGATCGATATGACCACCGACGAGGACGACGAGACCGGACTGGACATCGACCTGCTCGCCGCGTCGCTGCGCGCCGACTTCGGAGACCTCGGCGCGTTCGTGGAGGCGCTGGCGGTCAAGCTGGAGGATGCGGTCCCCGGAGCGGTCAGCGTGGACCGTCGCCGCGACGGGATGTTCGGTCCCAAGCGGGTGCGCCGGATCGTCCTGGACGCCGGCGGCCAGCGGCTGGAGCTGCGGACCGACGGCGCGGCGATTCAGACCACGTGCTCGCGGCTCTCGGGTGGAATCGTGATCAAGCGCGACGAGGTGGACGCCGACGCCTGGCTGCGTGCCCTCGGCGAGGCGCTGGCGATCCAGGCTCAGAGCAGCAACGCAACCCGGCAGGCGCTCGAGCGGCTGCTCAACGGATAGGAGACACGATGGGCTTCCTCAAGCGCGACGACGGCGACTCTCAGCAGCGGCCCGCCGCGGCGCAGGACACCGCCACGCAGGACGCGCCCCACGCCGCCGCCTATCAGTCGGGTTCGATGGCGGGCATCCCCGCATCGGGACTGGAGCGGATCGCGCGGATGAAGCAGGAGGTAGCACGCGGATTCTTCACATCCGATCTCTCCGTCAACGAGTTCCTGCTCGTCAAGGAGGCCGGATTCGAGCCGCTGGGCCTCGTGCTCGGCAGCTCGATCTACCACATCGGATTCCAGCAGGCGAGCTGGAATCAGAACCAGGAGATGGGCGTCCTCACCCAGGCGATGTATCACGCCCGCGAGCTGGCGATGACCCGGATGGAGGAGGAGGCCGACGCGCTCGGGGCCGACGGGATCGTCGGCGTGCGGCTCGACATCGGCCGCTACGAGTGGGGCGCGGACCTGGCCGAGTTCATCGCCGTCGGGACGGCCGTCAAGCACAGCGGCGGCGAGCTTCATCGCGCCCCCAACGGCCGCCCGTTCACCTCGGACATGAGCGGCCAGGATTTCGCCACGCTGCTGCGGGCCGGCTACCGTCCCGCCGGGCTCGTCATGGGCAACTGCGTCTACCACGTCGCCCGTCAGGGGATGATGCAGTCGCTTCGCCAGGTCGGCCGCAACGTCGAGATGACCAACTTCACCCAGGCGCTGTACGAGGCCCGCGAGCTGGCCATGGAGCGGATGCAGACCGACGCCGACGATCTCCAGTCCGAGGGCATCGTCGGCGCCCGCATCATCGAGCGCAGCCACGGCTGGGGCTCGCACGTGATCGAGTTCTTCGCCATCGGCACCGCGGTCCTCGCCACCAGCGCCAACCACCAGATCGAGAAGCCGACCCTGGTCCTGCCGCTCCAGGGATAGGCGCGGCCGGCGCCGGATCCGCCGGTTCCGGCGGCATGACGAGTATCTTCGGCAGCGCACGCCCTCCGAGCGGCCCACCGGCACGCGATCGCGTGACGTTGGCCCCGGACCTGCTCGGCGGCACTCGCGTCGTGGTGGCCGGTGCCGCCGGCCAGATCGTCGAGCGGCTGCGCGGCCTCGGAGCGACGGTGGACGAGCTCGGCGACCCGATGCTGCTCAGCGAGGACGATGCCGCCGCGTGGGCCCGCGAACGCAGCCCCCAGGCGCTGGTGTTCGACGCCTCCGCGTGGTTTCGCTCCGGCGGCGCGCAGCGGCTGACGGACACGCTCGAACGCGCGTGGCGCGCGGCGCGGGCGGTTGCCACCGGCGCGCTGATCGAGGCCGAGGCGCCCGGGCGGCTCCTGTTCGCGGCTCCGCGCCCGGACGCCGGGCCGCACGCCGCGGCGGCCCGCGCCGCGCTCGAGAACCTCGTCCGGACGGTGTCGGTCGAGTGGGCGAGGTTCCAGATCACCGCGGTGGCGCTGACGCCGGGCGTTGCCACGACTGAGTCGGAGGTGGCCGAGCTGGTGTGCTTCCTGCTCTCGCCGGCCGGGGGCTACTTCAGCGGCTGCCGGTTCGACCTCGGCGCCGTCCCGGCCGCCCCGCGCTCATAAGTTCTTCTTATCCGCCGCACACGCGCGTGCGACGAATCGCGCCGATCCTTCGGATCATGACCAAGCAAGACGGGATCAAATTGAGGGAAGCGCGACGCGCCCGGGTCCGCCTGATCCGCGCCCGCGTCGTCGGCGGATCGGTCGCGCTTTTCCTGGCGGTGTGGTCGCTGATCGCGGTCGTGCTGATCACCGGTCACGACCCGGCGCTGGCCAAGAAGGCGGTCACGGTCAGCGCGAGCGCCGGCACGAGCGCCGGCACCACCTCCTCCGGCACGAACACGACCACGACGGGCACCGGCACCACCACCGGCACCACCAGCTCCGGCGCCACCAGCTCCTCGACCGGATCGGGCTCGAGCAACAGCGGGAGCGCCGTCACCTCCAGCCAGTCATGACCAATCGGCTCCACCCGCTCAACCGGCGCCCCGCGCCCGCCGAGCAACGCCACACGTTCCCGTGCTTCGGCAGCGAGTGCACCGTGATCGTCGCCGACTCGCTCCGCTGCGCCGATGCGGCCGCGGCGGCGGCGATGGCCAGACACGCGCTGCTCACCTGGCACCGACGCTTCTCGCGCTTCCGCGACGACAGCGAGCTGTCACGACTCAACCGAGACCCCGGTCACACCGTCGCCGTCAGTCCGCTGATGCGCCGCATGATCCAAGCCGCGCGCCACGCGGCCCGTGACACCGGCGGGCTGGTGGACTTCACCCTCGGCGACGAGATCGCGCGGGCCGGCTACGCCGCCCACTTCGAGGGCGACGGCACCGCGCTGCCGGCGGCGCTGGTGTCGGCGCCGCCCCGGGCGCCGGCGTCGCCACATCCCGACGAGCGCTGGCGCCAGATCTCGATCGACCCGCACCGCGGCACCGTGACCAGACCGCCGGGACTCCAGATCGACGTCGGCGGCATCGCCAAGGGCGTGTTCGCCGATGAGCTGTCGGCGATGCTCACTGAATTCGACGCGTTCGTGATCGACTGCGCCGGGGATCTGCGCGCCGGCGGCCGCGGCCGGCTACCGCGCGCGGTGCACGTGACGAGCCCGTTCGATGCCGGTCGCCTGCACACGTTCCGGGTCGCGGCCGGCGGGGTCGCCACCAGTGGCATCGGCCGCCGCAGCTGGACGCTCGACGGCGGCCGCCCGGCCCATCACCTGCTGGATCCGCACACCGGCGCCCCGGCGTTCACCGGCGTGGTCCAGGCGACGGCGCTGGCGCCGACGGCGGCCCAGGCCGAGGTCCTGGCCAAGGCGGCGGTCCTCAGCGGCCCGGCACGGGCGGCGGAATGGCTGACCCACGGCGGCCTGGTCGTCCGCGATGACGGCAGCTACGAGCTGCTGGAGCCGGCTGGGTCCCGTACGGGCGTCACGGCGCGGGCCGCCAGCCAATCGCAGACCTCATCGAGGACGGCGTCGCGCTCGGGCTCGTTGAGGATCTCGTGGAAGAGGCCCTCGTAGGGCGTGACCGTCCGGTCGGCCGAGCCGACGCGCTCCCCCAGCGTCACGCTGCCCGCCGGCGGGCACAGCGCATCAGCGGTGCCGTACATGATCAGGATCGGCACCGTGATCGCGCCCACGCTCGACGGGAACGACTGCACCGTGTCGGCGATCTGGGCGGCGGTGCGCGCCGGCAGTTTGCCGTGGTGCACGAGCGGGTCCTCGCGGTAGGCCTGCACGACGGCCGGATCGCGGCTGATCAGCGACGGGTCGATGGCGATCAGCGGCGCCCGGGGGGCGACCCGCGACAGCAGCTGCCCGATCAGCCGCAGCGCCACCGGCACATCCTCGAGCGCGGCCAGCGCTCCGGACAGGATCACCCCCGCGAGGCGGTCCTGGTGGGCCGGGGCGTATCGCAGGGCGATCATCGCGCCCATGCTGTGGCCGAACAGGAACACCGGCAGCCCGGGGTTCGCCGCCTGCGCGAGGACGACCACCTGGTCGAGGTCGGCCACCGTCAGATCGACGTGCTCGATCAGTGCCCGCGGTCCGTCGGAGCGACCGTGCCCGCGGTGGTCCAGCGCCGACACCGCATACCCGGCGCCGACCAGCCGGGCGGCGACGTGCTCGTAACGGCCGCTGTGCTCCCCGGCGCCGTGGGCGAGCACCACGACCGCGCGCGGCGTCTCGTCCGGGGCCCAGGTGCGCCAGAAGATCCGGCGCCCGCCGGCGCCGCTGAAGACCGCCGAGGTCTCGTTCATGCCGGGTCCTGCGCCCAGGGGACGACGATGGCGTCCTCGTGGGGCGAGTCCCGCGCGACGACGTACTCGGCCGGCTCGGAGTCCGACACGTTCTCCACCACGTGGGTGACCCGCGGCGGCACGTAGAGCATGTCCCCGGGCTCCACCTCGAGCTGCTGCTCCAGATGATCGCCCCACAGGATTCGCACGCCACCGCTCAGCATGTACAGGGCGCTCTCGCACCCCTCGTGATAGTGGGGCCGCGACCGTGTCCCGGCGGGGACCCGGAACCTGCCCATGTAGATGTTGTTGGCGCCCGCCGTCACCTGCGAGACCTCCGCGCCCCCGACGATGCCGCGCGGGACCTCGTGGTCGGATCCGGGCCTGATCAGCCTCATGGCGGCCGATACTACCCCCGACCCGGCATCTCGATCTGCAGTGGCGGCTGGCGCGCCGCCTCGTGGTCCACCTGGAGCGTCGTGTGGTCGATCGCGAACCGCTCCTTCACCATCGTCTGCAGCGCTCGCCTCAGCTCATGGCAGTCGTCTCCGGCGCGCACCACGATGTGGGCAGACAGCGCCGGGAAGCCGGAGGTCACCTCCCACACGTGCAGATCGTGGACCTCCACGACGCCGGGATAGGCGGCCAGGGTCCGGCCGATCTCCTCGGGGTCGATACCCTCCGGCGCCGCCTCCATGAACACGCGGCCGGATTGCTTGAGCAGCCCGTACGCCGCGTACAGCAGCAGCCCGGCGATGACGAGCGAGGCGATCGGGTCCGCTCGGTCAAACCCCGTCGCCAGGATCACACCCGCCGCCAGCGCGGTGGCGATGAAGCCGTAGAGGTCGGTGAGGATGTGACGGTAGGACCCCTCGACGTTGAGGCTGCGCTGCTCGCTGGACCCACGGGCGAGCACTCCGGCGGCGAGCAGGTTCACGACGATCCCCACCAGCGCCACGATCAGCACCGGCAGACCGTCGACGTGCGGCGGGGACACCAGCCGCCGCAGCGCATCGACGACGATCACCACCGACAGCACGAGCAGCGTCACCCCGTTGGCCTGCGCCGACAGGATCTCGGCCCGGCCCAGCCCGTAGGTCATCGAGCCGGCGGCGGGCCGGGCGGCCAGCCGCGCGGCGGCCAGGGACATCGCCAGTGCGACGGCGTCGGTGAGCATGTGCGCGGCGTCGGAGAGCAACGCCAGCGACGAGGCGAGCACGCCCGCCGTCACCTCGGCCAGCATGAACACCACGATCAGCGCCAGCGCCTGCTTGAGCGCCGCGCGCTCGGTGTCTCGCGCCGGCGCGTGGGAGTGGTGGTGATGATGCGAGTGGTCGTGCGCCATCGCGGACGGGTTCGGCGCTAGTTCACCGAGGGATCGGGGGGCATCCGCGCGACGAGCGCGTAGCTACCGCCCTTGCGCGTCAGGACCGCCCCCCACAGCTCCAGGGGGCTGGCCGTGAACGCGTCATCCCGCTTCGCCGGCTCCAGGATCCAGTCGCCGCGCTCCACCTCGTCGTCGAGCTGCCCGGGGCCCCAGCCGGAGTGCCCGACGAACGCCCGGCCACGGCGCACGCTGATGTCGAGATCCTCCTGGCCGCCGTTGGCGAGCACGCCGATGTCCTCGAACGCGATCAACGCCGCGTCGTCGGGCCGCTCGAACTCGGCCAGCACGATCAGCGCCGTCGGCTGCATGGGACCGCCGACGTACAGCGGGTCGTCCATGTCCAGCAGCGGCTCCAGCTCGGACACGGCCTCCCCGACGGTGGTCTCCGACGGGCGGTTGAGCACGAGCCCGAGCGCGCCGTCGTCGGAGTGCTCGACGATCAGCACCACCGTTCGCCAGAAGTTGGTATCCGCGAGCCCGGGGCCCGCGATCAGCAGCTGACCACGCGCGGAGTCCACAGGACCGAGCCTAGACGACTCATAGGCCGAGTGAGCGCCCCAGGATCTCCTTCATGATCTCGTCGGTGCCGCCGCCGATCGGGCCCAGCCGGGCGTCGCGCAGGGCGCGCTCCAGCTCCGGCGGCGCGTCGAGGCCGTGAATCTGGACGCAGGCGTCGATCGTGTCGAACGCCGCCCGCTGGGTCCTCAGCTTGGCGATCGTCACCTCGCGAACGGCGTCGTCGCCGGCGACGTGGCGGCGCAGCGCGGCGTAGGTGACATCGCGGCCGGCCTCCAGCTCGACGGCGATCTCGGCCAGTCGATGGCGGATCGCCTGCCCGCGCAGATCTGCCCGCCCGGCGACGAAGGCCAGCGTCTGCTCGAAGCACACCTGCATGGCGCCGACGGCGCCGAGCGCCATCAGCAGCCGCTCCCACTGGAAGTTGGCCATGATCAGGGAGAAGCCCTCGTTCTCGCGGCCGAGCAGGTTCTCCTCGTCGACGAACACATCGTTGAGGGCGATCTCGGCGGTGTCGGACGCGTGCCAGCCGAGCTTGCGCAGCGGGCTCGAGGTGACGCCGGGACCGCGCGGCACGATCAGGAACGAGATGCCGTGGTGGCCGCCCTCGACGGTGGTCGTGACGGCGGTGACGAGGATGTCGGCGCGGACGCCGCCGGTGATGAACGTCTTTGACCCGTTGACCACATACCCGCCGTCGACGCGCGTGGCCCGGGTGCGCAGGGACGCGACGTCGGAGCCGGCGCCGGGCTCGGTGATCGCCAGCGCCGCCACCAGCTCGCCCCGCAGACCCGGCACCAGGAACCGCTGCTTCTGCGCCTCGGTGCCGAACGCCTCGATCGGCGGCAGCGCGATCCCGGCGTGGGCGCCCAGGCCCGCGGCCACGCCGCCCGAGCCGCACCGCGCCAGCTCCTCCACCAGCACCGCGGCGGCCACCGTGTCACCGCCGCCGCCGTACTCGACGGGGAACTTCAGGCCGAGGTAACCGGCCTGCGCGAGCCAGCCGAAGGCCTGGTTGGAGAACCAGCCAGCGGCCTCCCACTCCTCGGCATGGGGACGCAGCCGCTCAGCGATGAACTCCCGGATCTCGGAACGCAGTCGTTCATGCTCACCGGTGAATGGTGGAATGGATGCGCGCGGGAGGGTGCGATCGGGTTCGGATGCGCGGCCGGGCCCCGCGCGCATGTCAGAGCCCGTACGAGCGACCGATGACGTCGAGCATGATCTCGTCGGTCCCGGCGCCGATCCGGTTCAGGCGCAGGTCGCGCCACGAGCGCTCGATCCCGTACTCCTGCATGTAGCCGGCGCCGCCGTGGATCTGGATGCACTCGTCGGCCACCTCCACCGAGATCCGGGCGGCGTACAGCTTGGCCATCGTGATCTCGCGCACCGGGTACTCGCCGTTCTGGAAGCGCCAGGCGGTCGTGTAGACCATCTGGCGGGCCGTCTCGATCTTCGTCGCCATGTCGGCGAACTTGTGCCGGATCACCTGGAAGTGGCCGATCGAGCGCCCGAACGCCTGGCGCTCCTTGGCGTACTGAAGCGTGCGGTCAAACACGTTCTGAGCGCCGGCCACGCAGCCGGCGGCGCCGATCAGCCGCTCGCCCTGCAGCTCCCACATGATGTGGTAGAAGCCCTTGCCGATCTGGCCGAGGACCGCCGAGGCGGGCACCCGGACGTCCTGGAAGGCGAGCAGCGCCGTGTCCGACGCATGCATGCCGAGCTTCTTCAGGCGCTTCTCCCGGATCACCCCGGGGGTGTCCATCGGCACCAGGAACAGCGTGAAGCCCTCGTGCAACGAGCGCTCGGCATCCGGCCTCGCCTGATCGCTCGCCGCACGAGGCATCCGGCGTCCGGCATCGACGTCCGTCTTGGTGACGAGCACGATCGCGTGCGCGCGGTGGCCGTTGGTGATGTAGGTCTTGGAGCCGTTGATGACGTAGTCACTGGTCGCCTCGTCGCGCACGGCGCGCGTCTTGATTCCGGAGACGTCGGAGCCGGCGTCGGGCTCGGTGATCCCGATGCAGAGGATCTTCTGGCCGGCGATGGCGGGCGCCGCCCACGCCTGCTTCTGCTCCTCGGTGCCGAAGGCCAGGATCGGCGGCATCGCCATATCGGTCTGCACGGCCACTCCCATGGCCAGCCCGCCCGAGTGCGAGTGGGCCATCTCCTCGGCCAGCACGAGGGCGGTGTAGTAGTCGCCGCCCTGCCCACCGTATGCCTGCGGCTTGTCCAGGCCGAGAAAGCCGAGCTCGCCCATCCGCGTGAACACCGAGTCCGGGAACGTCGTCTCCTCCCACTCCTCGGCGTGCGGCTGGAGCTCCTTGATCACGAAGCGCCGGATCGACTCGCGCAGCTGCTCATGCTCGTCGGTGAAGATGAAGTGCTTGCGCTGCGTGGCGTAGTCGGGCTTGACGACATCGGCGGTGGCCATCGAGGGCGCTCCTTGAGATCGGTGGGGCGGCGCCGTGGACGGTAGTGCGGCGGCCGGCAGAAGTAAACAGTAGAGCTTCCTACTTACTACTTGCGTCACGCGGTCAGACGATCGATCAGGTGGTAGGACCCGTAGGCTTCGCCGATGGCCTACGAGAAGATCACCTACGAGGTGACGCCGACGGGCGTCGCCACGATCGCCCTGAACGAGCCCGAGACGCGCAACGCGCTGTCCGACGATCTGCTCGCCGAGCTCGTCCAGGCGCTGACCGCCGCCCGCGACGACGCCGACGTGCACTGCGTGGTGCTCACGTCCACGCACCACAGCGTGTTCTCCAGCGGCGGCAACCTGGGCGGCTTCGCCGCCGACGTGCCGCTCGTGCACAAGCATTTCGCCACCGGGCTGTTCCCGGAGGTGTTCCAGCTGCTGGGCGAGCTCGGCAAGCCGTCGATCTGCGCCGCCAACGGCCATGTGCTCGCGGGCGCGCTCGGCCTGGCGCTCGCGTGCGACCTGATCGTCGCGTCGGAGTCGGCTCGGTTCGGCACCCCGGAGATCAACATCGGCCTGTTCCCGTTCATGATCATGGCCCTCATCTATCGCAACGTCGGGCGCAAGAAGACGGCCGAGCTGATGCTGCTCGGCGAGCAGGTGTCAGCCGTCGAGGCGGAGCGGATCGGGATAGTCAATCGCGTCGTGCCGGCCGGCGAGTTCCCCGCTGCCGTCGATGAGTGGGCGGAGAAGCTGGCGCGCAAGTCCCCGGTGCTGATGAAGCTGGGCAAGGACGCGATGCACCGTCAGCAGGACATGTCGTATGCCGACGCGATCGACTACCTGCGCTCGCAGCTGACGATCGCGTTCTCCACTGACGACATCCAGGAGGGCGTCCGCGCGTTCTTCGAGAAGCGCGAGCCCGAATGGAAGGGCCGCTGAGCGTCGAACCGGCGCCGCTCAGCTCGAGCTGCCGCAGCTGAGCTTGACGTTCTTGAGCACCTTGTCCACCTGCGGCGTGATGTCGTAGGTCTCGGACGCCGAGGGGAGAGCCGGGCGCGGCTGGGGCCCGTAGTCGTAGAGGTCCATCATCATGCCGATGTTCAGGTGCTGGTTCTCGACGCACTCGGCCAATGAGAAGCTCATCCGGCGCACCATTCGCTTGGAGTCGATCCAGGCGTCCATCTGCATCGTGTGACTGCCGAGCATGGATTCGAGCAGGGACACGCTGCGCGCCGTCGCCGCCCGCGCCGCCGGGCGCACGATCGTGAGATAGCGGTCAAAGCTGACCACGACGTGGTAGTGCGTGGTGGGCACTCCGCGGATCGTCTGAGTTCCGACCCGCGTTGCGGTGCCGCCGGCGGCCCGCAGGTAGTCGACGAACTGGCTCGGGTCCGAGCTCGTGGACAGGCCGCCCAGGCCCATCGCCTCCGTCGCCTGGGTCAGGTCGTATTTGATCCACGGCTTCCCGCCGGGGACCTTGCCGGAGCCGCCGAGCTGCGCGGCGTTCATGTAGATCGTCGTGCCGGACACCTTCTCCGTGGTCGTCGCCGAATGGCCGGCCGCCGTCTCGTGCACGGTGATGGAGGCCTGTTTGTCCGCGCGGTCCATCACGCCCGACATCGTGGCGTGAGCGGTCTGGCCGGTCGATCCGAGCCCCACCGTCATCGTGGCGGCGATCCGGTAGCCGGGCGCGGTCGCGGTGACGTCGGCGGCCTTGGCCACCGGGTCCACGAAGCCGCTCACCGTCTTCGTCACGCCGCAGCCGCTGACCGCCACTGCCGCGGCGATCGCCGCGCCGGCCGCCAACGCGCTGAGGGGTCTACGTGCGCGCACGACCCAAACCTACCCACATCCTCGCGGTGCAATCCAGTACTCAACGAATGTTGAGGGGCCGAGCTTGACGCCGCCCGCACGTGCGTGACAGAGTGGGAAGTAGCACGTCTCACTTCTCACGGGGAGCCCCGCCCTTGTCCGCCAACGCGCCCACCGCCAGCCTGCTGCGCCCACTCGCCGAGGATCTTCGCGCCCGGCGTGAGCAGATTGTGCTCGGCGGGGGAGAGGCGAAGATCGCCGCCCAGCACGCCAAGGAGAAGCTGACCGCACGCGAGCGACTCGCGCTGCTCATCGATCCGGGCACGTTCGTCGAGCTGGGAATGCACGGCCGGCCGCACTTCTCGCAGCGGGCGATGGACGGCAAGCAGGCCCCGGCCGACGGCGTCGTCACCGGCTACGGGAAGGTCAACGGGCGCCTCACGGCGGTCGTCGCCTACGACTTCACGGTGATGGCGGGCTCGATGGGCATGACCGGCGAGCTCAAGGTCACGCGCCTGCGCGAGCTGGCCCTGAGCAAGCGGATCCCGCTGGTGTGGCTGCTCGACAGCGCCGGGGCGCGGATCCAGGAGGCGGTCGGCTCGCTGTTTGCCGGCAGCGGCCATCTGTTCCGGGAGGAGGTGATCAACAGCGGCGTGATCCCGCAGGTGGCGGCGCTGATGGGTCCCTGCGCGGCGGGCACGGCATACATCCCCGGCCTGGCCGACTTCGTCCCGATGGTCAAGGGGCGCGGGTCGATGGCCCTGGCCGGACCGCACCTGGTGCGCGCCGCCGTCGGCGAGGACGTCACCCAGGAGGAGCTCGGCGGCAGCCGCGTGCACTGCCGCAAGTCCGGGGTCGGCGACCTGGAGGTCGCCGACGATCCCGACTGCATCGAGCAGATCAAGCGCTACCTGAGCTACTTCCCGCAGCACTGCGAGGAGCCGCCCCCCATCAAGCCCACCGACGACCCGATCGACCGGGCCGACGACGACCTGCTCGATGTGCTGCCGGACTCCAACCGCCGGCCCTATGACATGTACGAGGTGATCCGGCGGATCGTCGACGACGGCGACTACTTCGATCTCAAGCCCCAGTTCGCCAAGACGATCATCACCTGCCTGGCCCGCTTCGGCGGCCGCCCGGCCGGAATCGTCGCCAACCAGCCCAAGCAGCTCGGCGGGATCCTTGACAACGACTCCGCCGACAAGGCCGCCCGCTTCATCAACCTCTGCAATGCCTACGGGATCCCGCTCGTCTACCTGATGGACGTGCCCGGGTTCATGGTCGGCACCAAGGTCGAGGCGGCGGGGATCATCCGCCACGGCGCCAAGATGCTGTACGCCACCGCCAACGCCACCGTGCCGAAGGTCACCGTCGTACTGCGTAAGGCGTATGGCGCCGGGTACTACGTCATGTGCGGCCGCACCTACGAGCCCGACCTGATCGTCGCCTGGCCGTCGGCGGAGATCAGCGTGATGGGCGCCGAGGGCGCGGTCGAGATCGTGTTCCGCAAGCAGGTCCTCGAGGCCGAGGATCCGGCCGCCAAGCGCCAGGAGCTGATCGACGCCTACCGCGAGATCATCGACGTCTACGTCGCGGCCGGCAACGACATGATCGACGACGTGATCGACCCCCGCGAGACCCGGGCGACGATCTGCCGGGGACTCGAGATGGCCTCGGGCAAGCGGGTGGAGCGCCCGTGGAAGCGATCCGGCGTGGTGCCGGTATGAGCGGCGAAGAGCCGGGTCCGGCGATCATCACGTGCTCGATCTCGGGCGCGATCGCCAACCGGGATCAGTGCCCGGCGATCCCGTACACCCCTCAGGAGTACGCCGCCGAGGCGCGCCGGATCGTCGACGAGGGCGGCGTCCACATCCATATCCACGCGCGCACCCCCGACGGGGCGCCGAGCTACGAGGTGGAGGACTTCATGGCGATCCGCGACGCGATCCGCCAGGAGATCGGCGACGCGGCGATCATCAACTTCTCCACCGGAACCGTCGGCGTCCCGGTGGCCAAGCGGATCGCGTACCTGGAGGCGTGCCGGCCCGCCGTGGCCGCGCTGAACATGGGCTCGCTGAACTACGCCAAGTACTCGCGCAGCCGCAAGGACTTCGTGTTCAAGTTCGTGTTCACCAACCCGTTCGACGAGATCATCGAGCTGCTCGAGGCGATGCGCCGGCTGCACATCAAGCCCGAGCACGAGTGCTTCGACGTCGGCCACGTCGGATCGCTGGCGCCGTTGGTCGACATGGGCCTGCTCGACGCGCCGTTGCACGCCGACTTCGTCATGGGGGTCGTCGGCGGGGTGCCGCCGACGGCGCGCAACCTGGCGATGATGGCCGAGAACCTCGATGAGGCGTGGCCGCGGGCGGGTGGGGTCGGTCACCACTGGGGGGTGATCGGCATCGGCCGCGTCCAGTGGACGATGGTCGCCGCGGCGCTCACCCTCGGCGGCTCGATCCGGGTCGGCCTGGAGGACAACTTCTACCTGCCCGACGGGGAGATGGCGCGCTCCAACGGTGACCTCATCGCCAAGGCGCGGCAGCTGACGCACGACTGCGGCCGGCGGCCGGCGACGGTGGATGAGGCCCGCGCGCTGCTCGGCATCGTCCCCCGGCCGGCGCCGGAACGGGCGACCGCCGGAGCGCCATGAGCGGCGAACTGCCGCTGGCGGGGCTCACCGTCCTCGACCTCAGCCGCCTGCTGCCCGGCGGGTTCTGCTCGATGCTGCTGTCGGATTTCGGCGCCGACGTGATCAAGGTGGAGGACACGGGGATCGGGGACTACATCCGCTGGTCGCCGCCGTACTACGAGGGCGCCGGCGAGACGGCCCGCAGCGCCCTGTTCCTTGCCCTCAACCGCGGCAAGCGGTCGATCCGGCTCAACCTCAAGACCGACGGCGGCCGGGACGCCCTGCTGGCGCTGGCCCGGGAGGCCGACGTGCTGCTCGAGTCGTTTCGCCCCGGCGTGCTCGACCGTCTCGGAGTCGGCTACGAGCAACTGCGCCGCGACAACCCCGGGCTCGTCTATTGCGCCATCAGTGGCTACGGCCAGGACGGGCCCAACCGGGCGCGGTCCGGCCACGACATGAACTATCTCGGCCTCAACGGCCTGCTCGGGCTGACCGGCGACGGCGACGGACCGCCGGTCCAGGCCTCCGCGCAGATCGCCGACATCGGCGGCGGGGCGCTGATGGCGGCCGTGGGGATCCTGGTGGCGCTGCGCGAGCGCGAGCGATCCGGTCAGGGCCAGCTCGTCGACTGCTCGATGTTCGACGGCTCGCTGTCGTGGCTGGCGATGCTGGCCGCCGAGATGTTCGCCACCGGCACCGCGCCGCGCCGCGGCGATCTCGGCCTGGCGGGGCGCTACAACTGCTACCGGCCATACCCGTGCGCCGACGGCCACGTGACGCTCGGCGCGCTGGAGCCGAAGTTCTGGCAGGCCTGGTGCGCCGGGGTGGGCCGCCCCGATCTCGTCCCGCATGCGTTCGACTCGCCCGGATCGGAATCGCACGCCGCCGTCGCCGCCATCTTCCGCGAGCGCACCCGCGATCAATGGACGGCGTTCGCGTCCGAGCACGACTGCTGCCTGGAGCCGGTGCTCGGCCTCGACGAGGCGCTGGACTCCGAGCTGGTGGCGGCGCGGAACATGGTGGTGGAGCTGTCGCAGCCGGGCGTCGAGGGTCCGGTCCGGCTCCTCGGGGTCCCGATCAAGCTGAGTCGCACGCCCGGCGATGCCACCCGAGCGCCCGGGCCCGAGCTGGGTGAGCACACCGACGAGGTGCTGTCCGCGGCCGGGTTCTCTGCCGCCGACATCGCCGCGCTGCACGAACAGGGCGCCGTCGCCGGCGGCGGCGACACGGTGCGCGGAACCTTCCTTTCGAGTTAATGGCGATGGTCACCACCGACGGCATGCTGAAGATGTCCGAGCTGGCGGAGCGCTCTGGCGTCAGCGCCGGGACGATCAAGCACTACCTGCGCGAGGGGCTGCTGGGCTCAGCCGACGACGTGCTGCGCACCAGTCGCAACATGGCCTACTACCCCGAGGAGTTCGTCGAGCGCGTGCGCCTGATCAAGCGGCTGCAGGAGGAGCGCTTCATGCCGTTGCGGGTGATCCGCGAAGTCGTGTCCGATGACCCCGAGCGGGCCGCGCGGGTGATCGAGCTCGAGGACCGGATCCTCGAGCGGGCGATCGAGGCGGGGGAGACCGGTCGCGTGTCGCGTGCTGCCGTGCGCTCCACCTATGACGTGCCGCGCAACGTGCTCGAGCGGCTCGAGGAGCTCGACGTGCTGACGCCGGGCGCCCGCGGGTACGACGCCGACGACGTCGCCATCATCGAGGCGATCTCCCGGTTTCGCGCCGGCGGCTTCGAGGAGACGCTGGGCTTCACCGTCTATGACACGCTGCGTTACCGCGAGGCGCTGGAACCGCTGGTGGCCGAGGAGGTGCGGGTGCTGCTCGATCGCCTCGCCGGGGAGGTCGAGGTGGACCGTGCCGTCGCCATCATCTCCTCCGGCGTCGAGCCGCTGCGCGAGCTGATCGGGGCGATGCACTCAAAGCTCCTGCTCGCCGAGCTGCGCCGCCACCGGGAGCGCACTCCGGAATCGGAGTAGCGGTTCACCACCAGACGTCGTGCTCCTCCATCACCCCGAACCCGGCGGCGAGTGCCGAGCCGTCGGGGAGCCGTCCGGCGAACGTTCCGAACGGCTGGCGGTAGCGGCTGCGGACGAGCAGGAGGTTCTGGCGGTGCTCGCGGGTCGCCTCGGCGCTGAAGCGCAGCTCGCCGACGCCGCTGAGATCCGTGGCGAAGCGCACCGGCGGGACCTCGGTCGGCTGATCGTCGATCCATACCGTTCGCTCGCTGCCGCTGACCGGATCGTTGACGCCCTCGACCAGGCTCCAGGCGAGCGGATCGCCGCCGATCGAGCTCCCGACTCCGGCGCTCCAGCGCCAGGCGGTGTGCCGCTCGTAGTAGGCGGCGGTGTCGTCGATCACGGCGCGCCCCTGCACCGGGCGCTCGCGGCCGTCGGGCGTCCGCAGTGAACCGGTCGCCCGGATCCCGCCCTGCTTGCGCGTCCACGCGTGGTGCGCTCCGCTGCGGCACACCGTCTCGACCCCGGCGGTCTCCTCGAGCGTCAGCACGAGCGCGAGTCCCCCGGCGGCGATCTGGGCGCGGCCCGGTGACAGCGCGACGCCGCCGCGGCCGAGTGCGGTGCGTTCATACAACCGGCCGATGCCGCGGTCCCAGACCGCCCAGAACGACTGGCGCGCGGGGCCGATGCGGGCCGAGGCGACGCAGATCATCAGCTCTGGACCGAACACCCCGATGTAACGCCATGCCTTGAGCGGGCGCCGGCCGCGACGGGGCGGCATCGGCGCCGGCGGCAGTGCGATCGCGCTCAGCGCCGCCGGGCGCCGCGCTCCGAATGCGCCGCGATAGGGCAGGGCGGCGTGGGCGGCCGCCGCCGGCGTCGGTTCGCCGCTTTTGGAAACCGGGGCTTTCGGGGTATCGTGCAACACTGACTGACCAGTCAATCGAGTTCCCCGGGAGGGCAAGCGTGCGCGCCGCCGCGATCCAACTCAACGCCACCGACGACACCGATCGTAACCTGGAGCGCGCCGATCGGCTCGTCCGTGATGCCGCTGCGCTCGGCGCTGAGCTGATCGTGCTCCCCGAGACGTGGACGGTGCTCGGCACCCGCGAGCACATGCGGGCGGGGGCCCAGACGCTCGACGGCCCGGCGATCTCCTGGGCGCGCGCGACCGCGGCGGAGCTGGGCGTCGACCTGATCGCCGGCTCGCTGTTCGAGTCGGTCACCGGCCGGGACAAGGGCGCCAACACGAGCGTTCACGTCGGCCCCGACGGCCACGTCAAATCCGTGTACCGCAAGATCCATCTGTTCGATGTCGAGGTCGACGGCGCGGTGTACGGCGAGGCGTCGACGTACGACGCGGGTGACGAGATCGTCGTCTCGGCGCTGGCCGGCGGGACCCCGGTCGGCCTGAGCGTGTGCTTTGACCTGCGGTTCCCCGAGCTGTACCGGATCCTGGCGCTGCGCGGGGCGGAGGTGATCACGGTTCCCAGCGCCTTCACGCTGCCGACCACGCGTGATCACTGGGAGGTGCTGATCCGCGCGCGGGCGATCGAGAACCAGTGCTTCGTGGTGGCCCCCAACCAGATCGGCGAGCATCCCGGCGGTCTGCGCTCCGGCGGCCGTTCGCTGATCGTCGACCCGTGGGGGCTGGTCCTGGCCGGCGCCCCGGACACCGAGACCGCGATCGTCGCCGATCTCGACTTCGACGAGCTGCGCCGGATCCGGCAGCGGATGCCGACGCTGCCCCGCCGGCGGCCCGACGCCTACACCTGGGACGCCGAACGATGACGACGGCGGCGACCGAGAAGCGCCGGCTGATCCTCGATGCCGCGGTGCGCGTTTTCGCGCGCCAGGGCTTTCACACCTGCCGGGTATCGGACATCGCCGACGAGGCCGGGGTCGCCTACGGGCTCGTGTACCACTACTTCTCCTCCAAGGAGCAGATCCTCGACACGCTGTTCCTCGAGCGCTGGGACGTGATGCTCGCCGCGATCGCCGAGACCGACGGATCCGTGCTGTCGCCGGAGTCCAAGCTGGAGACGATCGCCGGGTTCATCATCGACTCCTACCGCCACGATCCGGAGCTGATGAAGGTCATCATCGTCGAGGTCACCCGGGCGGCGAACACGTTCGGGCTGACGCATCTCGACAAGATCCGCGACGCGTACTCGGGGATCGCCGCGATCGTCCGCCGGGCCCAGGTGGCCGGGCACTTCCGGTCCGAGATCACCCCCGAATTCGCGGCGCAGGCGTTCTACGGCTCGATCGAGCAGGTCCTGACCGGCTGGATCTTTGAGAGCGTGCCGGTCGGGGAGCACGAGCTGGAGCGGGCCAAGACGATGATCGTCGACACGATCTGCCACGGCCTGGTGCGACGCACCGCCGCCACGCGTGAGTCTGCTTGAATGCGGCATTGATGATGGAGAGCCCCTTGGTCAAACGCTTGGTGTGGTCGGGCATGCTCGCTGGGTTTGGCGCACTCGCAACGCTCGCGTCGACACGCGTGGCAGCCATGATCTGGATGCGCGTGTTCGGCGAAGAGCCCCCTGAGTGACCGAGCAGCCGCCCAGTCAGCAGCCGGCGGATGGTCAGGCGAGCGACGCGCCGGCGGCGCTCGCTCCCGACGCCGCGGCCACGCCCGGTCAGTCCGCGGACGCTCCCGCCCCCGTTCCGCCACCGTCGCCCGCAGGCTCCCCGCTGCCGCCGGTCTCGACGCCCGCGACGCCGCCCGCTGTGCCCGCGTACGAGTCGGCTCCCGCCGCGCCCGCGTACGAGTCGGCGGCCGCCGACGCGCAATCCGGTGGTTTGCCGTTCCCCGCCGACCGGCCCGAGATCGCCATCGGCGCCTCCTTCGCCGGTGGCCTTGTCCTGGCCCTGATCCTCAAGCGCCTTGCCCGCTGAGCCCGGCGAGCGGACCGACAGCCTCGCGGCTGCCGTCACCGATGTCTCCGAGAAGCTCGGGGTCCTCGTCCGCGAGGAGATCGAGCTCGCCAAGGTCGAGGTCACCACGAAGGTGTCCAGCCTGGCGCGCGGCGGGGCCGCGGTCGCCGTGGGCGCGGTCTTCGGCATATTCGCGGTCATCTTCCTGCTGCTGACGATCGCCTGGGTGCTGGACGCGATCTTCGTCAGCGGCGCCGGCGACATCTGGGTCGGCTTCGCCATCGTGCTCGTCATCCTCGGGCTCGTCACCGTCGGCGCGTTCCTGTTCGCCTGGCGCAAGCTCAAGGTCGGGGCGCCGACGCCCACGATGGCGATCACCGAGGCCAAGAAGCTCCGCGCCACCGTCAATCCCGGCGGCGACGCCTGATGGCCTCCCGCACTCCGGAGGAGATCCGGGCGTCGATGGAGCGTAACCGCCAGGAGCTCGGCACCGCCGTGGCGCAGCTCCGGGTCGAGGTCGTCAGGGTCACCGACTGGCGCTCCCAGCTCAAGCGCTACGAGCCGCAGGTCCTGATCGGCGCCGGCGTGGCCGGGTTCGTGCTCGGCGGCGGTATCGCCGCCATCGGCGCGCTGACGTTCGGCCGGCGCCGCCGCAGGCAGCGGAAGCTGCTCGGCCGCTGAGCGCGAGACGACCCCCGGATCGGTGGATCCAGGGTCAGCTGAGGTAGGAGCTCGGCAGGCCGCCGACTCCGAGCAGACCCGGGCCGACGTGGGTCCCGATCACGGGCCCGATCTCGGAGATCACCCGCGGGGGGACGCCGAACAACTCGGTCCCGCGCCGGGCCAGCTCGACCGCCTGGTCGGGGGCCTGGATGTGCTGGACCATCCAGGCATCGGCCCCGGCGTCGGCGCGATCGCGCAGCAGATCGACCATCCGCTCGAACGCCCGCCGAGACGTCCGCACCCGCTCGACCGGGGTGATCTCGGACTCGACGGTGAGGATCGGCTTGATCTTCAGCGCCGAACCCAGCCACGCCTGCGCACCGGCGATGCGCCCGCCCCGGCGCAGGTACTCGAGCGTCTCGATCGCGAACCACATCTTCAGCGATGACCGCGCCTCCCGTGCGTGCGCGGCCACGGCGGCGCCGTCGGCGCCGTTGCGAGACGCCGCAGCCGCGGCGAGGACGATCAGGCCCTCGCCGCCGCACGCGGTCGCCGAGTCGACCACGTGAACCCGGCCGGCGCGGTCACCGAGCTGATCGCGCGCCTGCTCGGCGGCGCGCACCGTTCCGGACATGCCGCCGGCGAGATGGACCGACACGATCTCGTCGCCGGCGTCGAGCAGCGGCTCGTAGACGCCGAGGAAGTCTCCGATCGAGGGCTGCGACGTCGTCGGCAGCGCCGCATCGGAGGCAAGCCGCCGGAAGTACGCGTCGTAGTCAGAGATGTCGCTTTCGCGCTGGGCTCCCTCGGGCCAGTGGACGTAGAGGCTGACCTGGTGAATGCCCTGCGCGGCAGCGAGCTCCGCCGGCAGGTAATGGCAGGTGTCGGTGACGATTGCGACTGACATGAGCGCGGCACGCTAGCACTGCCACCCGACCCGGGGCTCGGCCTGAGCGACCGATCCCGGAAAGCGGTGAACCGCGGCTCGCGTGGGGGTACACTCGGCCGCCGAGGATGCCGCGAACGCTCGTCACGGGAGCGACTGGATTCATCGGCGCGCAGGTGGCCCGTCGGCTGGTCCAACGCGGCGACGAGGTCGCCGTCACCGTGCGCCCGGGCTCCGGTATGGAGCGGCTGCACGACCTCGACGTCCGCCACATCCCCGCCGACATCCTTGACCGCCGCTCGATGCGCCGGGCGCTGCGCGGCGCCGATCGGGTGTTTCACATCGCCGGGACCACCAACCTGCGGGCGTCGCGGGCCGCGCTGTTCTCGATCGCGGTGCAGGGCACCCGGATCGTCTTCGAGGAGGCGCTTCGCGCCAACGTACAGCGTGCGGTGTACACGTCCTCGGTGGCGGCGATCGGCCCCGCCCGCCCCGGGCGGACGGCGGACGAGCGCAGCGAATGGCGCGGCGGCCGCTATTCGATCCCGTACCTCGACGCGATGCACGAGGCCGAGCTGACGGCGCTGGCACTCGTGCCGCGAGGCCTGCCGCTGGTGGTGGTCAATCCCGCTCATGTGCTCGGCCCGGGCGATCCCGGGCGGTCCTCGACGGCGATCGTGCGCCGCTTTCTCAGCCAGCAGATCCCGGCCTATGTCGACGGAACGCTGAACATCGTCTCCGTCCAGGATGTCGCCCGCGGCCACCTGCTCGCCGACGAGCGGGGCCGGGTGGGCGAGCGCTACATCCTCGGCAACCGGAACTTCACCATGACCCGGCTGTTCGCCGATCTCGGCCGTCTGTCCGGCGTCGGGCCGCCGGCGATCAAGTTGCCGGTGCCGGTGGCGCTGGCACTGGCCGGCACCGGCCAGCGGCTCGGCGCGGCATCGCTGCCGACCCCGGTCGAGGTTCGCGCCACGTCGCTGAACTGGAGTTTCTCCAACCGCCGCGCCAAGCGCGAGCTCGGCTGGCTGCCGTCGCCCCACGAGGAATGCCTCGAGGAGACGATCGAGTGGTATCGCGAGCGCGACGGCGGGTCGTTGGCGCCCCCCGGCTCGGCGCCGCCGCTCGCCCTACGGGTGGCCGCCGGCGCGGTGCGCCGCCTGCATCTGTAGGTCGGACCGGCCGGAGGCCGCCCGCGGCGGGCGAGGGCTCGGCTCCGCGCTACAGCGCCGGTGCCACGGCCGCGTGTCGCCGTGAGCGCGGGGCCCATCGTCGCCCGGCGCCGGGCGCGTACAGCACCGCCGAGAGCGTCACGACCGACGGGATGCTGACGATGGTGAACACGAACGCCTGCAGGTCGAGGGAGAGCCCGAGCGCGGCGCTGGACGTCTCCCGGAAGATGAGCCAGGCCACCAACGAGGCCGCCAGCGTGAGCACCGGCGGACGCTCGAAGCTCAGTGCCTCCCAGGTCACCAACGCGAACAGGAACGGCAGGGAGTAGTACGAGATGTCCCACGGGTCCAGGACGCAGCGCAGTGCCAACAGCAGCGCCAGCAGGAGGAGGACGTCGTGGGGGCGCCGCCCGACCCCGCGACGCTGGCGCCAGGCGTAGAGCGCCGCCAGCGGCGGCATGATCGCGACGACGAGGGTGTGACCGAGCCCGCCGATCCAGCCCGGAGCCGTGCGGTACGCGTCCACCACGCCGTGGGCGGTGTGCCCGTATGACCCGAAGAACCACCAGATCTGCCACGGCTGGAACGTCGGGCCGGTGTTGAGCCCGATGGCGGTGGCCTGACCGACGAACCCGCCCGACCCGACGAGGACGAGTGGGGCGACCACGGCGCCGGCGATCGCGCCGGCGATCAGCAGGACGCGGACGCGCGCCCGCGGGAGAGCCACCAGCACCGGTCCGACGGCGAGCACCGCCCATTCCTTGTTGGGAATCGCCAGTCCGAGCAGGACGGCTGCCCAGGTCGGCCGGTCGTCCAGGGCGCAGAGAACGGCTGCCGTGCACAGCACGGCGCCCAGGATCTCCTCGGGATGGCCCAACTGCAGGGCGGGGAGTGTGAGCGGATTGGCGACGCAGAGCAGCAGCGCGACGGTGGCGGCGAGCATCGAACAGCCCCGGGCCCGCATGCGTGCGCTGAGCCACACCCCCAGAGCTCCGGTGGCGGCCAGGCATGGCGCCGCGCTGGCCCGGTAGATGGCGAGGTCTCCACCGTGCCACAGCTTCGTGATCATCACGAACGGGGCGCGGAGAACGAGCGAGCCGCCGTAGGCCGGCGCCAGCTGGAGAAAACGCAGGAGGTGGCCGGCCACGAGCGCGTCAACCGCGGGCCGGGCCTCGGTCTCCCAGTCCGGCCAGCTCGAGCCGTGAAGACCGAGCCAGGAGACGACGAGCAGCGCCGCCACGGCCAGCGACACGGCGAACGCGTGCTCGCGGACGGGGACGTGCCTCGTTCCGTCACCGCCCGAGCGGCGGCGATGCCGGTCTCTCGCGCGCGCGGACATCCCGATCGATATCGGCGGCGAGTCGGGTTGCCTTGAGCGGGCCGGGCAGCTCGGCCTGCTGGCGGGTGAGCGCGGCCGTGGCCTCTATCGTGCCCGTCATCGCGACGCTCTACCGGTGCAACACTCCGACCGACTGGCTGTGCCCGTGCGGCAGGGTGGCTCGCGCGCTGCGCCGCGAGGGGATCGCGTTCGAATCGGTGGTGGTCGGCCAGCGGCGCTCCCGGCGCCCGGAGGTGGAGGCGCTGAGCGGACAGCGCCGCGTGCCGGTGCTGGTGCTCGAGGGCGAGGTGATCTGCGACTCGCGGCGGATCGTGGAGCACCTGGAGCACCGCCGCTCGCAGGCTCCGCCGGCGTCGACATCGCCCTGAGGGGCGCTCAGCGGTTCTCGAGCAGCCCGAGCACGGACTGCCGGGTCACCGGCGACGCGACCCCGCGTTCGGTCACCAACGCGGTGACGAGGCCCGCCGGGGTGATGTCGAATGCCGGGTTGCGGCACGGCGTCCCCGGGAGGCTCAGCTCGAGCGGCTCCGGACGCCATAGGCCCACCGTTCGCACCTCGTCCTCGGCGCGCTGTTCGATGATGATCTCGGCGCCGCTGGCGCAATCCGGGTCGATCGTCGTGCCCGGGCCGGCGACGACGAACGGGATCCCGGCGGCGGCTGCCGCCAGAGCATGCGCATAGGTTCCGACCTTGTTGGCGACGTCGCCATTGGCGGCGACCCGGTCACATCCGACGATCACGGCGTCGACCTCGCCGCCGGCGATCAGGCCCGCCGCCGCGCCGTCGACGACCAGCGCGTGCTCGATGCCGAGACGGCGCAGCTCGTACACGGTCAAGCGCGCCCCCTGCAGCAGCGGCCGGGACTCGCTCGCCAGCACCAGGTCCAGCTCCCCGCGGTCGGCCAGCTCGGCGATCACCGCCAGCGCGGTGCCGCGGCCCGGGGCCGCCAGCGCCCCCGTATTGCAATGGGTGAGGACCCGCCGGCGGCCGGTGAGAAATGCCGCGCCGTGGCGGCCGATCGCCAGGCTGGCCGACTCCTCCTCGGCGTGCAGCGCCCGTGCCTCGTCGAGCGCCGCCGCGGCGCGGCGATCCGCGGCGTTCACGCGCAGCGCCGCGGATCGCACGCGCGCCACCGCGTGGGCGAGATTGACGGCGGTCGGCCGCGCCGACGCGAGCTCGCGGCAGGCGCGCTCGAGCCCGTCCGGATCGCGAACCAGCTCCAGTGCGACCCCATACGCGGCCGCCACCCCGATCAGCGGCGCGCCGCGAATGCTGAGCCGCCGGATCGCGGCGATCACATCCGCGGCGTTGCGCAGCGGCAGTTCGGTCTCACGCCACGGCAGCTGCGTCTGATCCAGCGCCCACAGGACGCCGGCGTCATAGCGCAGCGCCACCAGCGGCAGCGCCACCGACGCGGCACGGGCCGGCGTGGCGGTTACAGGCGGTTCTCGATCGTCAGCGGAGCCGACTGGGCCGAGACCGCGTCGGGCTCCGCTGCCGCGCCCTCGAGGCCGAGCGTCTCCTGCAGCTCACCTGACTGGTACATCTCGCTGACGATGTCGCAACCCCCGACGAGCTCGCCGTCGACGAACAGCTGCGGGATCGTGGGCCAGTTGGAGATCGCCGACAGCTCCTGGCGGATCCGCGGGTCGGGCAGGATGTCGACGGCGGCGAAGCGGGCTCCGAGAGACTGGAGGATCGCCACTGTCCGGGCAGAGAAGCCGCACGCGGGCGCTTCCGGGCTGCCCTTCATGAACAGGATCACCGGGTTCTCGGAGATCGCTTCCTGGATCGCGTCGTGCATCGGATTGGCGCTGGTATCGCTCATTGCGTCTCCATTTCCGAAGTCTTGGTTTGAATTGAGAGGGCGTGGATGCGATCTCCCAGCTCGGCGCCGAACACGTCATAGACGAGGCGGTGCTGGGCGATCCGCGGCAGGCCCTGGAAGGCGGGCGCGCTCACGACCGCGTTGAAATGATGCCCGTCCCCGGTCACGCTGGCGACGGCACCGGGGATCCCGGCCTCGATGCGTTCTTTCAGCTCGTCTGGGGTGGCGGACATCCTCACTAGCGTATCGAGCCTGGACCGCACCCTCCCACCTCGCTATATTTCGTGAAGCATGATCACTCTCACTGACAAAGGTGCCGAGAAGGTCCGCCAGTTCCTGTCGAGCCAGAGCTCGGTTGCCGAGACCGCCGGCCTGCGGGTCGGGGTACGCGGCGGCGGCTGTTCGGGCTTCCAGTACGCACTGGCGTTCGACGAGCAGCGCGCCGGCGACTCCGTGTTCGAGGACAAGGGGATTCGCCTGCTGGTCGACCACCCGAGCCTGCCGTACGTCGAAGGCTCGACGATCGACTTCGTCGACGGGCTGCAGGGTGCGGGCTTCAAGGTCGAGAATCCCAACGTGACCGCTGCCTGCGGCTGCGGCTCCTCCTTCCGCGTCGCGGAGGAAGAGGAAGTCTCCGCCGTCTAGCGGACCGCCCATCGCTCAGATGGGCGTGAGGTCGAGCGAACGCCACAGGACCAGGCTGGCCAGCGTCCGCTGTGGCCGCCACGGCTCAGCGATCGCCGTCATCTGCTCAGGACTCGGGAGCTCGGGCAGCTCGTAGGCGACCATGATCGCCCGGCGGATACCGAGGTCTCCCACCGGCAGGACGTCCTCGCGCTGGAGGTGGAACATCAGGAACATCTGGGCGCTCCACAGCCCGAGTCCCTTGACCGCGACCAGCTCCGCGATGACCCGCTCGTCGTCGAGCCGGCCGATCTTGGTCAGCTCCAGCGACCCGTCGAGCACGTGCTCGGCCAGGGACCGCAGGTACCCGACCTTCGCGTGGGACAGGCCCGCGGCGGTGCGCAGCTCCTCGGGGTCGTCGGCGAGGATCTCCTCCGGCGTCGGCGCCCGGCCGCCGAAGCGCTCGGCGAGGCGCCCGTAGATCGCCCGGGCGGCCTTGGTCGAGAGCTGCTGGCCGACGATCGTCCGCACCAGCGCGCCGTAGTGATCGCGCGGTCGCCCTCGGCGCCGGTCGCCGAGGCTGTCCGTCCCGACCCGGTCGATCAGCCCGCGCAGGACCGGATCGGCCGCGCGCAGGTAGGCGATCGCGTCATCGAGCTTGGCGTCGGCGGCCACAGCGGCCGCGGCTACGCGGTGATCGACAGGGAGGCGCCGTCCAGGGCGCCGAGGGCCCGCTCGACCGAGCAGGAGATGCAGGTGAACGTCGGCGTGTCCCGGAGCGTGTAGGAGCTCGACTCCGTGGTCCGCAGCTGCTGGACGAGGTCCAGGAAGTCGGCGGGGTTGTCGGTCTCGAATGCGACGACGAACTCCTGGTCGTCGAGGCCGAAGGAGTAGCTCGTGTTGAGGTCCACCGACGGGAACTCGCGCCCCACCTTGATGTGCTCCTGCATGATCCGCCAGCGCTCGTCCGGCGCCAGCGTGTACCAGGCGCGTGTCTTGACGAACGGGTAGACGAACAGGTACCTGCCATGGGCGGGTCGAACTTCAAGGCGTGACTCGTCGGAGTACTCGGACGGCTTGGTCATCGCCAGCAGCGAGTACGGCACCGTGCACCACTTCATCAGTCCACTCTGCGCCAGTACGACATGGAATTCGTGAATTCGCTCCAGGTTCTGCGCCTGGCTGAGCAGCATCAGGTCGGCATCGCCGCGCGTGCCGACCAGCGAGAACGAGCGCAGCAGGTGGCCGTCGGCGAAATCCCCGCAGGCGGCCATGAATTCGCGCTTGTCGGCGGCCCGCTGGTCGTCGTCGAGCCGACGCCATGCCGGGTCCACCTGCAAAAAGGTGTATTTGACGAAATGGCGAACGGGCATCGAGATCTGATGATACGCGGCCGCAACCCCGGGGCCAGGCCGGGGTAGTGGGTAAAATGTCGCGCATGCGCATCGCCTTGGTCTCGCCGTATTCGTGGACGTATCCCGGCGGCGTTACGCGGCACATCGAGGCGCTCGCCGAGCAGTTCATCGCCGACGGTCACCACGTCCGGGTGCTGGCTCCCTACGACCCGGTCGATCTGCACTCCAAGGTGCTGCATCGCGGCGCGACGCCGCAGCCGCTGCCGGCGCCTGACTATCTGGTCTCGCTCGGCCGGACGGTGGGCTTCAAGGCCAACGGCGCCGTCTCGAACCTGTCGATCACCCCGTACGGCGTCGCCGCGCTGCACAAGGAGCTGCGGACCGGTGGCTACGACGTCGTCCACATCCACGAGCCGGTGGCTCCGCTCACCGGCTGGCTGGCCACCGACTGGACGCGGCTGCCGGTCGTCGGCACCTTCCACTCATATTCCGAGAGCCGTGTCTCCAACGGCCTGGCCAACGCGATGGGGGCCCGTCGCGTGCTCAACCGCCTGCATGTCCGCATCGCGGTCTCCGAGGCCGCGGCCTGGACCGGTCGGCGATTCTTCGGCGGCCACTACCGGGTCATTCCCAATGGCGTCCAGGTCGATCCCGAGGTTCTCGCCCTCGCCGGCCACAAGCCTCCGTCGGACCGCCTGCGTCTCGTGTTCGTCGGGCAGGCCGTCGAGCGCAAGGGGCTGCCGCTGCTGCTGCGCTCGTTCGAGGCCCTGCGCGAGCACATCCCCACCGAGCTGACCGTGATCGGCCCCACCGCCGAGGAGCTGGCCCCCCTGATGCTCGACGACCGGGGCGTCCGGGTGCTCGGCAAGGTCGATGACGTCCGCAAGCGCGAGGAGCTGCGGCGCGCTGACATCCTCTGCGCGCCGTCGCTGCGCGGCGAGAGCTTCGGCATGGTCCTGACCGAGGCGTTCGCGGCCGGGACCCCGGTCGTCGCCTCGGACATCGCGGGGTACCGGGACGTCGTTCGCGACGGGGTCGACGGCGTGCTGGTGTCTCCCGGCGATCCGCAGGCGCTGGCCGAGGCGCTGCGTGATCTGTGGGAGGAGCCCGAGCGCCGCATCGAGATGTCGCGGGCCGCGGCCGCCGATGTGGAGCGGTTCGCCTGGCCGCGAGTCGCCGCCGAGGTCATGGAGGCGTACACGGACGCGATCGCCGTGCCGGCGCCGGCCGGCGCCGCTCAGCGTGCCGCGGTGGCGGTCGGCGCTCGCCCGGCCGATCTCAAGCCGCGCATCCGCGCCCGGCGGATGCCGAGCCTCGAGCCGCGCCCCACCGCGCGCCGCGGGCCGGCGGCCGTATTCGCGCGCCGCGTCGCGATGCTGATGGTGTCGCTGGTGACGCTCGCGCTGGCGTACAAGGCATTGACGACGATCGGGCTCGGCAACATCGCCCACGCGCTGCTCGCGTCCAGCCCGTCCTTCGTCATTCTGGGCCTGGGGGTGATGTGCGGCGCGATGGCCCTGCGGGCGGTCTCCTGGCACGCGATTCTGCGCGCCGCGCTGCCCAACGCGCGGGTGCGAATGTCGGACGCGATGCAGGGCACGTTCATCGGCGTGCTCATGTCGTCGACCCTTCCCGCCCGGCTCGGGGAGCCGTCCCGCGCCTTGGTGGTGGCCCGTCGCACCGGCCGGCCGCGCGAGCATCTCCCGGTCGTGCTCGGCACCGTCGTCTCCCAGACGCTGCTGAACATCGTCGCCCTGATCATCCTCGGCACCGTCATGTTCTCATCCGTCGACCTGTTCAACGGTCATCAGGACGCGCTGGTGGTGGCGGCGGTCGCCCCGCTGGCTCTGCTCGTGCTCGTCCTGCTGGCGCCGCTGGTCCTGCGCCACAGCGCGCCCGGGGGACGGTTCGGGCGTCTGCAGACGCTGATGGCGCAGGCGCGCCGCGCCATGACCCGGGTCAGGGCGGGACTCGTGGTGTTCCGCCGGCCGCGGCTCGGGGCCATCGCCGCCGCCGCCCAGCTCGGTGCGTGGGCGCTGCAGTGGCTGTCGTGCTACATCCTGCTCGTCGCGCTCGGCCTCAACCATCAGGCGGGCATTGCCGCGGCGGCGGCGGTGCTGTTCGCCGTGAACATCACCGCGGTGCTGCCAGCCACACCCGCCAACCTGGGCGTCTTCCAGGCCGCCTGCGCCGCCGTCCTGCACGCGGGCTGGCACGTCGGTCTGGGCACCGGCGTCGCCTACGGAGTGATCCTCCAGGCCGTCGAGGTCTCGACGGCGATCCTGATGGGAACCCCGGCGCTCCTCAAGGAGGGAATGTCCTGGCGCGAGGTCCGCCTGCGCGCGATGCAGTCGGCGCCGGTCAAGCTGCCGGCCCGTTCGCACCGCCAGGGGACGCGACGGTCGGGGTCGGCCGTCGACGTTCAGGGGTAGTCACTACCACAGCGTTTGGTGCGTGCGACCGCGTTTGGCGAGTGAGCCAGGCGTCAGGATGAGGTCTCGGCCAGCGCCGGCTCACCCTCGGTCACCGCGGCCGGATCCGTGTCCGACAGCTCGGCCAGCCGTGCTGGATCCTTGTCGGTGCCGGCCACCAGCTCGTCGTTGGCCTGCTTGCCGGATTTCGGCAGGAAGCCCGACTTCATCCCGAAGTAGACGGCCTGAGGATGGTGGGCGACGATCGCCAGCGTCGACTGCTCGGGCTCGACGGCGAAGCCCCCCGACAGCCGCAGCCCGATCGACGGCGCATCGAGCAGGGAGAACACCTTGGTCAGCTCGGACTGCTCCGGGCACGACGGATACCCCCACGAGTAGCGGCGTCCCTGTGCCGGCTCGATCCCGAGATCTGACCGGACCCGCGCGTGCAGCCACTCGGCCATGCCCTCGGCCGTCTGCACGCCGAGGCCGTGGACGAACAGCTGCTCGGCGAATTCCCCATCGGCCTCGAGCGACGCCATCAGCTCGGTGACCTCCTCGCCGGCGGTCACGGCCTGGAGCGCGACGACGTCGAATGCAGAGGGACGGGCGGGGTCGTATTGGCGGTAGAAGTCGGCGAGACAGATGCGATCGTGCCGGGGCTGGCGAGGGAACACCAGCCGCTCCAGTTCACGCGGGTGGGCGGGGTCGAAGTTCTCGGGATCCCAGACGATCAGCTCGTTGCCCTCGGAATTGCACGGGAAGTAGCCCAGCACCGCGCGCGGGTGCAGGTAGGTCTGCTCCGCCCACATCCGGGTCAGGCGGGGCTGGAAGTCGTCGCGCAGCAGCTCGGTCCAGGCGTCGCCCTTGACTCCGCGCCCACCCCAGTGCAGCTTGAACAGGACGTGCGTGTCGAGGTGGTGGTAGACCTCGTCCATCGGCACCTCGATCTCGCGCGCGCCCCAGAACGGCGGATCCGGGATCGCGTTGCCGGCCGACGCGGCGCTGCGGACCGAGGCGTCGGTCACCGCGGGCGCGTCAGCGTCGACCACCTGCGGCGTGTCCCGCAGCTTCTGGGCGGCGGCCGCGGTCTTGGCCTGCAGCTCCTGCCGGCGCTCGGGGTCGATCAGCTGATCCATCTTGGCCAGCCCCTCGAACGCATCCTTGCAGTAGAAGATGCCGGGCCCGTAGACGTCGTCGGACTCCGTGCCGTGCGGGTAGAGGATCCGTAGACCGAAGTTGCGGTTGATCGCCGCTCCGCCGATCAGCACCGGGAAGTCGAGCTGGCGCTCGTGCAGCTCCTGCACGGCCGCCGGCATCTGCTTGGAGGTGGAGACGAGGAGCGCCGAGAGTCCGATCGCGGTGGCCTTGTGCTCGACGGCGGCGTCGAGGATGGTGGAGATCGGCACCTGCTTGCCGAGGTCCACGACCGAATAGCCATTGTTGGTGAGGATCGTGTTGACGAGCGACTTGCCGATGTCGTGTACGTCGCCGAACACGGTCGCCAGGACGACGGTGCCCTTCGTGTAGCCCTCGAGCTTGTCGAGGTACTGCTCGAGCGCAGCGACGGCGCGCTTCATCACCTCGGCGGACTGGAGCACGAACGGCAGAATCAGCTCGCCGGCGCCGAACTTGTCGCCGACCTCCTTCATCGCCGGCAGCAGCACGGTGTTGAGCGTCGGCACGGCGCCGATCTTCTCCACGCTGGCGTCGATCCAGTCCTCCACGCCTTCCTTCTTGCGGCGCAGGATGTGAAAGTGCAGCGCCTCTTCGGGCTCCATGCCCTCGGTCGGGTCGGCCTTGGTCGCATCCGAGTCATCGGCGTCCGATCCCCGCGACTCGAAGTGGGCGATGAACTTCTCCAGGGCGTCGTCGCGGCGGTCGAAGACGAGGTCGTCGGCGAGCTCGCGCTCGTCCTCCGGGATCTCGGAGTAGGGCGTGATGTGGTTGGGGTTGACCATCGCCAGGTCCAGCCCGGCCTCGACACAGTGGTGCAGGAACACGCTGTTGAGCACCGACCGTGCCGGCAGCCCGACGCCGAAGCTGACGTTGGAGACGCCGAGCGAGGTCTGGACGCCGGGGATCTCGGCCTTGACCCGACGGATGCCTTCGATCGTGGCGACCGCGCTCGGCCGCCACTCCGGATCGCCGGTGGTCAGCGTGAAGGTCAGGCAATCGAAGATGAGCGCGTCGCGGTCCAGGCCGTGCTCGTCGCAGCAGTACTCGGTGATGCGCTTGGCGATCTCGACCTTGCGCTCCGCCGTCTTGGCCATCCCGACCTCGTCGATGGTCAGCGCGATCACCGCGGCGCCGTGCGCGGTGGCCAGCGGCACGACCCGGTCGAGCTTGGCGCGGCCGGCTTCGAGATTGATCGAGTTGACGATCGCGCGGCCCGGGATCTGCTGCAGCGCCGCCTCGATCACGTCGGGCTCGGTGGAGTCGATCTGGATCGGCGCCGGCTGAGTCAACGAGATGCGCTTGACCACCTCGCTCATCTGCTCCGCCTCGTCCTGGCGCTCGGTCAGCGCCACGCACACGTCGAGCACGTGCGCGCCGCCGGTCACCTGGTCCTCCGCGATGACCTGCAGCCCGTCGTAGTCGTTGGCCAGCAGCATCTCCTTGGCCTTGCGCGAGCCCTGGGAGTTGACGCGCTCGCCGATCAGCGTGGGCCGGGGGGACTGCACCAGCGGGGTGGCGGCGATCATCGAGCTGACGTGGGCCGGGCGTCGCTCCGGACGGGGGGCGGGCGGGGCCGGGTTCCGGCCCGCGACGCGCTCGGCGATCGCCTCGATGTGGGCCGGGGTGGTGCCGCAGCAGCCGCCGACGATCGAGACGCCGTAGCGCTCGACGAACTCGCCGAGCGTCTTGGCCAGCGGCTCGGGCTCCTCGGGGAAGATCGTCTCGCCGTTGGGGCCCTGGATCGGCAGGCCGGCGTTGGGGATGCAGTGGACGGGGACCGGGCTGTACTCGCCCAGGAAGCGGATGGCGTCCCGCATGTCCTCGGGGCCGGTGGAGCAGTTGAGGCCGATGGCGTCGACCTTCAGCGCCTCGAGCGTCGCCAGCACCGCGCTGATGTCGGTCCCGAGCAGCATCTTGCCGCCCTGGGGCAGCAGCGACACGCTGCACTGGATCGGCACCGAGCGGCCTTGCTCGGCCGCGGCCCGGCGGACGCCGAGGACGGCGGCCTTGAGCTCCAGGATGTCCTGGGCGGTCTCGATGATCACCAGGTCGACGCCGCCCTGCAGCAGGCCCGTGGCCTGCTCGGCGAACACGGTCTCGAGCTCGGCGAAGGTGATCTGGCCGAGCGTCGGGTCGTCGCTGGCCGGGAGAAAGCCGGTCGGGCCGATGGCGCCGGCCACGAACCGGTGCTCGCCCGCCGCCTTGCGCGCGATCTGCGCCGCCTTGAGGTTGATCTCGTGCGTGTGATCCTCCAGGCCCCACTCCGACAGCTTCAGCCGGCTGGCCTGGAACGTGTCCGTCTCGAGCACCTCGGCGCCGGCGTCGATCATCGAGCTGTGCACCCCCTCGATCACATCGGGGCGGTTGAGGACCAGCGCCTCATGGCAGCGGCCCGGCAGCCGGTAGTCCTGCTCGAGGCTGAGCTCGAACTGCTCCAGCGTCGCGCCCATCCCGCCGTCGTAGACGATGATCCGGTCGCGGGTGGCGGCGAGGAAGTCTCTCATCGAGGCCGATGGTACCAACCTTGACACGTTTATGTCAACGTTGGCCGCAGGGGCCGGATGAGGGGTTCCTGGTCTGCGCGGTGGGGCGCGTCTACCGGGCGGTCCAGCCCTGGTCCATCGTCACCGGCACCCCCGTGAACGTGCGCCCGCCCGGGCCGGCGAGGAAGGCGACCACCTCGGCCACCTCGGCGGGCTCGATCAGCTCCTTGACGGCATGGGGGGCGAGGATCACCTGCTCGAGCACCTCGTCCTCGGTGAGGTCGTGGGCCCGGGCCTGATCGCCGATCTGCGCCTCCACCAGGGGCGTGCGCACGTAGCCCGGGCAGACCGCGGTGGCGGTGATCCCCACCTCCGCGCCCTCGAGGGCGAGGGTCTTGACGAGGCCGAGCACCCCGTGCTTGGCGGAGACGTAGGCCGCCTTGTACGGCGAGGCGACCAGGCTGTGCGCGGACGCGATGACGATGAACCGGCCGGTATCCGCGACGCTGAGCGCAGGCCACGCTTCCCGGGCGAGCAGGAACGGGCTCGTGAGCATCAGGGACAGGATCGCGTTCCAGCGGTCGAGCGGGAACTCCTGGATCGGGGACACGTGCTGGAACCCCGCGCCGGCGACGACGATGTCAAGCCGGCCGAAGCGGCGCAGCGCCGCCGCCACCGCGGCACGGTTTGCGTCCGGGTCGGTGAGATCGGCCTCATACGGGGTCCCGGGACCGGTCGGATCGGGCCGCAGGTCGACAGCGAGCACCTCGATCCCGTCGGCCTGCAGGCGCGTGGCGATGGCGCGGCCGATCCCGCTGGCGGCGCCCGTCACCAGCGCGGCCCGGCGTGGACTGGGGGAGGTCTCGGCGTCACTCACGAGCCCATCGTACGCCGGAGACGCTTGTTTTGGCGATGTTCGCCCGGATGCGTAGGGCGGGTGAGGGAGGGGTACACCAACTCTATGCAGAGAGTTGTGCAGAATCTGACCGAGACGTTCGAGGCGACCGCCGACGCGGTGGCGCAGGCGCGTTCGCGGCTGGCCGATTTCGCCGCCGCCGTGGGCGCGACGGACAGCCAGACGGACGCCGTTCGCCTGGCCGCGTCGGAGGCGGTCACCAACTCCGTTCTGCATGCCTACCGCGGGGAGCCGGGGCCGATCTACGTCAGTGCTGCGGTCGTCTCAGGCGAACTGTGGATTCAGATCGCCGACGACGGCTGCGGTCTGAAGCCGCGGGCCGATCGCCCCGGTCTCGGCCTCGGGCTCGGCCTGATCGCGCAGGTGTCCGATGACTTCACCATCGCCTGCCGAGCATCCGGGGGGAGCGAGGTGAGGATCCGCTTCCACCTGCCGGGCCCCGAGTCGCCGGAGCAGACCGGCTCGCACGATCGCGGGCGCCGCTCGGATATCGGCGGGCGCCGCTCGGATATCGGCGGTCGCCGCCGTCCGGTCTCCCCGGCCGCGGCGTCGATCGCCTGACCGGCGCCCCCCGCGTCAATCGCCTGGCCGGCGCCCGCTAGGAGAGTTCGACGATGCGCCCGCCGTCGGCGGCCGCGTACAGCGCCTCGATCGCTCTCGCCTGCCCGGCGGCATCGTCACGGCCGAGCAGGGGTGCGCCCTGGCCGCGGATCGCCGCCGCCAGGTTGTCGGCCTCGAGCTGGTAGGAGTCGACCGCCGCCAGCTCGATCAGCTCGGTGCTCCCGTCGCGGCGCAGCTCGATCGCGGGTCGCCGGCAGTGCCAGGGATCGGCGGTGAACAGGCTGCCCTCGTCGCCGACCACCTCGAGGTCGTGACGGTCCGAGAGCACGAACCCGGCGTCGAAGTGGGCGAGCACGTCATCGGCGAATCGCAGCGAGCCGACGAACGCCACGTCGACGCCGTCGCCGCCGATGACCTGCGTGCCGGCGGCCGCCACCGGCTCGCCGCCGAGCAGCCGCGCGCCGTTCACGCAATAGCACCCGACGTCCATCAGGGCGCCCCCCTGCAGCTCCCGGCGCAGCCGCACGTCCTCCGGATCGCGCAGTGCGAAGCTGAACGAGGCGCGGATCAGGCGCAGGCGGCCGATCGCGCCGGAGCCGACCAGCTCGGCGATGCGGGCGGTCTGGGGGTTGTGGCGGTACATGAACGCCTCCATCAGCAGCCGGTCCTGACGCTCGGCGACGTCGAAGATCGCCTGCACCTCCGCCGGCCGCCGGCTCAGCGGCTTCTCGCATAGGACGTGCTTGCCGGCCTGGAGCGCCCGCCGCGTCCACTCGAGGTGCAGCGAGTTGGGGAGCGGGATGTAGACCGCCTCGATGTCGTCGTCCTGGAGCAGCGCCTCGTAACTGCCGTAGGCGCGCTCGATCCCGCGGTCGCGTGCGTACGCCTGCGCCCGCTGCCCGTCGCGACTGGCGACTGCGAGCACCTCGCACGCCGTCGACCCCGCGACCCCTGCCAGGAACTTGTCGTTGATGCGGGCGGTCGACAGCACCCCCCACTGGACCGTCATGCTGACCGCTCCCGTTCGGCCGGTGTCACACCGCGTGGTCGGCCGGCGCGACCACGAGAATCAATGCCACGTGCGTGGGCTGGAGAATGTCGTCGATGAACATGCGCAGGAGCGTACAGAGTGCCTGATCGGGTCACCGCGTTTGCGCCCGGGCGCGTCAATCTGATCGGCGAGCACACGGACTACAACGAGGGGTTGGCGCTGCCGTTCGCCATCAGCGCCGGCGTGACCGTGCGCGCTGCGGCGACCGGGGAGGCCCGGGTGCACGTGATCGCCGCCGACCTCGACGCGCACGACACCTTCGAGCTGGGCCGGCCCGGGCGGGTCGCGGGCTGGCGGGCGTTCGCGCGGGGCGCGGTCGGCGAGCTCACCGCCGCCGGCGCGTCGCTGGTGGGGGCGCGGCTCGAGGTCACCGGCACGGTGCCCCGCGGGTCGGGCCTGTCGTCCTCGGCCGCGCTCGAGGTGGCGCTGTGTCTGGCGCTGCTGGGGATCGCCGACGCGCCGGCCCCCGATCGGCTGGACCTGGCGCGCATCTGCTCTCGAGTCGAGAACGAGTGGGTCGGCGCTCGCACCGGGCTGCTCGACCAGATCGCTTCGCTGTTCGGCGAGTCAGACAGCGCGCTGCGGATCGACTTCCAGTCCCTCGAGGTGACGCCCGTGGCGCTCGAGCTCAACGGCTATCAGCTCGTCACGCTGGATTCCGGAGAGCGTCACGCCAACGCCGACGCTCATGGGGGGCCCGGATACAACCAGCGCCGGGCGGAATGCCGCCGCGCGGGCGAGCTGCTGGCGGTGGACAGCCTGCGCGAGGCGACGTTGGCCGGCGCCGACGAGCTGCCCGAGCCGCTCAACCGCCGGGTCCGCCACGTGATCACCGAGAATGAACGGGTGCAGCAGACCGTCGCGGCGCTGTCCGCCGGAGATCTGGAGCACCTGGGGGAACTGCTCAACGCATCGCACGAGAGCCTGCGAGACTGCTTTGAGATCTCCACCCCGGCGGTGGAGCGCACCGTCGTCGCGCTGCGCGCCGCCGGAGCGGTCGGCGCCCGGATCATGGGCGGCGGCTTCGGCGGTCACGTGCTCGGCCTGCTGCCGGCCGGCGCCACACCCCCGGACGGCTCGCTCGAGGTCCGGCCCGGCCCGGGGGCGAGAATCTTCCGTTAGCGCTAACATCACGCCGAGCTCCGGCAGGGCCTCGGAGCGTGGAGAGGAGCCGTGGGGATGGACGTCGAGGACGACGGAAAAGCGCCAAGCCGGCCGCGACGGCCCGCGATCATGTCCGACGTCGGACGCCTGGCCGGGGTGTCGCACCAGACCGTGTCCCGCGTCATCAACGGGAGCCGCCACGTCAGCCCCCAGACCCGAGAGCGGGTCCTGGCGGCGATGAGCGAGCTCGGCTACCGCCCCAACTCGATCGCTCGCGCGCTGGCCACCGGGCGGACCCGCACGCTCGGCGTCGTCAGCTTCGATACGACGCTGTACGGGCCGGCATCGACCCTGTTCGGCATCGAGCGCGCGGCGCACGAGGCCGGCTACTTCATCATGATCGCCAGCCTCAAGGCACTGGACCGTGCGTCGGTGGTCCACGCGATCGAACGGCTGCGGGTGCAGGGGGTCGATGGGATCCTGGTGATCGTCTCCGAGGAGGAGTCCGCCGAGGCGCTGCTGCACGCGCCGCTCGACATCCCGCTGGTGGCGGTCGAGGCGGGGCCGGACCGCGGAGTCCCCGTGGTGGCGGTGGATCAGCAGGAGGGAGCGACGATGGCGACCCGGCATCTGCTCGGTCTCGGCCACGCGACCGTGCACCACATCACCGGCCCGCTCGACTCGCTCGAGTCCCAGCTGCGCGCCGCGGGATGGCGGGCGACGCTCGCCGCCGCCGGCGCGCCGCGACCGGAGCCTCTGATCGGTGACTGGAGCGCCCGGGCCGGCTATCACCTCGGCCGCCGGCTGACCCGTGACCGCTCCGTGACCGCCGTGTTCGTGGCTAACGACCAGATGGCGCTGGGGCTGCTGCGAGCGATGCACGAGGCCGGCCGGCGGATTCCGGAAGACGTCAGCGTGGTCGGCTTCGACGACATTCCCGAGTCGCCCTACTTCACGCCGCCGTTGACGACCGTGCGCCAGGACTTCGGCGAGGTCGGCAGCCGCAGCCTCCGTGTGCTGGTGCGGGCGATCCAGAGCATGGAGGCGGGCGAGCGCCCGCCGACCGGCTCGCTCGTGCCCCCGATGCTGGTGGTCCGCGCCAGCACCTCCGCGCCCCATCCGGTCGATCGACCGCATTGACATTGAGCTGATGTGATCGCTAACATCGCGCCCGCTGAGTCAGGAGAGGAGAGACGAGCTTCAGGAGCGAATCCCAGCCGGGGACGGTCTCCGGACAAGTACGTAGCACCGTCGGCGTTTCGACGAATACGCGCGGACGCACTGACACTTGTGGCCGGCCGTTTTCGTTTGAGCCTTGGTTAATGTGATCGGACATCCATTCCTCGTTTTGAAACGGTATGAGAGGACTGGGAGGTCCGGCGAGAGGAGGAGCATCAGATGGCGAAAGAAGACCTGATCCATGATGCGATGGAGCGGCTCGAGTGGGACGAGCGCAAGGAGGAGGAGACTCCGTACAAGCGCATGCGGCAGCTCACGCGCCGGACCGCGCTGACGGGTGGCGCCGCCGGCATCGGCGCACTGATCCTGCAGGCCTGCGGCGGCTCGAGCTCGAGCTCAAGTTCGAGCGGTTCGAGTTCGAGTGTCAGCTCGGCGTCGGCCGCCACCGGCAGCGCCGCGTCGGGCATCTTCGGCTTCAACAAGCCGCAGAAGTACACGATGGTCAACCACGTGACGACGAACGTGTTCTTCACGCCGACCCAGAGCGGCGCCGCCGACGCCTGCAAGCTGCTCGGCTGTAGCTACCAGTGGACCGGCTCGGCGACGAGCAACGTCGCCGAGATGGTTACCTCGATCAACACTGCGATCACCGCCGGCGTCAATGGCATCGCGACCTCGCTGATTGACCCATCGGCGTTCAACAAGCCGGTTCAGAAAGCACTCGCGGCCGGCATCCCGGTCGTCTCCTACAACGCGGACGAGCCGCAGACCGGGCGTCTTGCCTACATCGGGCAGGAGCTGCTCGTCTCCGGGCAGGAGATGGGCGATCACATCGTCTCCCTGCTGCCCAGTGGTGGGCAGATCGCGTTGTTCATCGCCACGCCGGGCTCGGCCAACATCCAGCCGCGGATCGACGGCGCGATCCAGACGCTGAAAGCCCATCCGTCGATCAAGTACGACGTCGTCGCCACCGGCGCCGCGGTGCCGGCCGAGTTGACCGCGATCCAGTCCTGGGCCACCGGTCACCCGGGCGCAAAGGGCATGTTCGCGGTTGATGCCGGCAGCACCCAGAGCCTCGCGCAGACGATCCAGAAGCAGGGCCTGAAGGCGAAGGGCTGGGTGGGCGGCGGTTACGACCTCACCCCGATCACCGAGGCGCTGCTCGCCGCCGGCCAGATCGCGTTCACGATCGACCAGCAGCCCTATCTCCAGGGGTTCCTCCCGATCCTCGAGCTGTACCTGTACAACGCGTCGCAGGGCCTGAGCGGGATCGCCGACATCGATACCGGCCTGAAGTTCCTGACCAACAAGACCGTCGTTCCGTACAGCAGCACGAAGAGCCGGTACGAGGGCACCGGGAGCGCCCCGGGAGTCCAGAAGGCCTGATTACCTCCGCCTGCGGGGTAGTAAGTTGTTCCGATGGCAGTAGCTTCGAGTCCAGACACTCCGACGAGCAGCACGCCTCCCGGCCCGGCTTCCAGTCGGTCCCGGGGGGCGTCGGCGTCGGGCCTGCTGAAGCGGTTCCTGACCCTGCGCGAGGGCAGCATCATCGTCGTCACGGTGGTGACGGCGGTGATCTTCGCCACCAGCACCCCGCGCTTCACGTCGTCGGGGAACTTCACCAACCTGCTCCCATACTTCGCGCCGTTCGCGATCATGGCCGCGGGCGAGGTGTTCGTCATGACCCTCGGCGAGATCGATCTCTCGATCGGGGCGATGTACCTGTTCACGCCGATCCTGTTCTACAAGCTGACCACCGCCGGGATCCCGCTGGTTGTGGCGGTGATCATCGCCTTGGTGGTGGCGACGCTGTTGGGCGCCTTCAACGGCGTCGCGACCGCCTACATCGGCATCCCGTCGTTCGTGGCGACGCTCGGCATGCTGTTCTCGCTCGACGGCATCAGCCTCGTCGTCTCGCACTCCGAGCAGATCACGACGCCGGGGACGGCGATCGTCGGCGTCACGACGTTCGCCCAGGTGTTCGGCGCGGGGACGTACTCCGAGCTGATCTGGGCGATCGGGATCGTCATCGTGCTGCAGATCCTGCTGTCGTTCACGCGGTGGGGGCTGTACACCGTCGCCACGGGCGGCAACCGTCTCGGCGCGGCGGAGGCCGGGGTCAACGTGCGGCTCGTGCTTGTGCGCAACTTCATGCTGTCCGCCGCCACCGGCGGCTTCGTCGGCATCCTGGAGGCGGTGCGCTCGTCGAGCATCACCCCCGATCCCTCAGGCTCCAACCAGATCCTGCTCCAGGTGATCGCGGCGGTGATCATCGGCGGAACGATCATGACCGGCGGAGGCGGGACCGTCTTCGGGGCGCTGATCGGCGCTCTGTTCCTGGGGATCCTCAACGACGGACTCGTTCTCAAGGGCGTCAACGCCAACTATGTCGACCTCTATCTGGGGATTGCGATCCTGATCGCGATGGTCGTCAACGTCTACGTGCAGCGCGTGCGCCGGGGGTCCGGTCGTGGCTGACCAGGTGATCCCCGCCGAGCGCGTCGTCCAGCCGACCTCGGCGCCCGACGACGTGCTGCGGGTCGAGCACATCGCCAAGCAGTTCGGCGCGACGACTGCGCTGCGAGACCTCAACCTCCACCTCAAGAAGGGGGAGGTGCTCGGGTTGCTCGGCGACAATGGCGCCGGCAAATCCACCCTGATCAAGATCCTGTCGGGGTTCCAGAAGCAGGACGCGGGCGAGATGTGGCTCAAGGGCGAGCCGTACCGGCCCAAGAACGTCGACGACGCGCGGGCCCACGGGATCGATACGGTGTTCCAGGATCTGGCGCTGATCGACCAGCTGAGCGTCTTCCACAACCTGTTCCTGCGGCGCGAGCGCGTGCGCAAGCCGATCCCGTTCCTGGCCAACGCGATCATGCGACGTGAGGCACGCAAGGCACTCGACCAGATCGGGATCAACATCCCCAGCATCGACGTGCCGGCCGCGCGCCTGTCCGGGGGGCAGCGCCAGGCCATCGCGGTGGCCCGGACGGTCTCCGGTGACGCCGACATCATCCTGCTCGATGAGCCGCTGGCGGCGATGGGCGCCAAGGAGGGCGCGATGATCCTTGACCTGATCCAGCGTCTGCGGGAAGAGGGCAACGTCTCGATCATCATGATCCTGCACAACTACGTCCACGTGTTCGCGGCCTGCGACCGCGTCAGCCTGATCCAGGATGGCGTCATCGCATTTGACAGACCTACCGCCGAGACCTCGGTGGACGAGCTGACCGAGATCGTCGTCGAGGAGTACCGCCGAGCGCGCCAGGAGGCGCAGCTGGCCAACGGCGCCGGATCGACCGTCACGGCCGTCGCGCCACCGGCCGCGCCGGGTCCGGCGCAGGGCTGAGCGTCGTTCCGGTCGCCACGCGATGAGCGGGCGCGAGTGCAGCATCGGCGTTGACTTCGGCACGGAGTCTGGGCGCGTGCTCGTGCTCGACGCCCGCCGCGGCGATGAGCTTGGGGTCAGCGTCGTCCCCTACCCGAGCGGGGTCATCGACCGGGAGCTGCCCTCCACCGGTGAGCCGCTGCCCACCGACTGGGCGCTGCAGGATCCCGACGACTGGGTCAAGGTGCTCGAGGTCGGGATCCCGGCGGCGGTGTCCGACGCCGGGGTCGACCCGGAGGAGATCGTCGGGCTGGGCATCGACTTCACCTCCTGCACGGTGCTGCCGGTCACCGAGGACGGGACACCGCTGTGCCGCTCGGACGAGTTCCGCGGACGGCGCCACGCCTGGCCCAAGCTGTGGAAGCACCACGCCGCCCAGCCGGTGGCCGACCGTCTCAACGAGGTCGCGCTCGAACGCGACGAGGAGTTCCTCAGCCGCTACGGCGGGCGCATCTCCTCGGAGTGGTACTTCCCCAAGCTGATCGAGGTGTGGTCCGAGGACCGTGAGGTCTACGACGCCTGCGCCGCGTTCATCGAGGCCACCGACTGGATCATCTGGCATCTGACCGGCACCGAGTGCCGTCAGAGCGCGACGGCCGGCTACAAGGCGATGTGGTCACCGGCCGATGGTCTGCCTCCGACGGCGTATTTCGAGGCCGCCTATCCGGGCTTTTCGCGCCCGGACGAGAAGCTGGGCGACACGTTCGTCCCGCTGGGCACCCGCGCCGGCACGCTGACCGCCGAGCGGGCCAAGCGGCTGGCGCTCGGCGAGGCGGTGGCGGTGGCCGTCGGCAACGTCGACGCGTGGGTGTCCGTGCCCGGGGTGGGGGTGACCAGCCCATCGACGTTCGTGACGGTGATCGGCACGTCGACCTGCTCGATGATCGTCTCGCCCGAGGAGGTGCGTCTGCCCGGCATCACCGGGGTCGTGCGCGACGGGATCCTGCCCGGGTTGTACGGCTACGAGGCCGGCCAGGCCGCGGTGGGGGACATGCTCGCCTGGTTCGTGCGCACGCTGGACGGCGACCGTGACACCTATGCCCAGCTCGAGGGGGAGGCGGCCCAGCTGCGTCCGGGCGAGACCGGGCTGCTGGTGCTCGACTGGTTCAACGGCAACCGCTCCATCCTGGCCGACGCTGACCTCACCGGCGCCATCTTCGGCCTGACGCTGCACAGCTCGCCCAGCGAGATCTACCGGGCGCTGCTGGAGGCGATCGCCTTCGGCAACCGGCGCATCATCGACAACTTCACCGAGCACGGCCTCGAGCTGGCCGAGATCGTGGCCTGCGGTGGGATCGCCGAGCGCAGCCCGCTCATGATGCAGCTGCTCGCCGACACGAGCGGCCTGACCGTCCACGTTCCGTCATGGCGCGAGATCCCAGCGCGCGGTTCGGCCCTGTTCGGCGCCGTGGCTGCCGGCGTCTACGACGACATCGACGCCGCCATCTCGGCCACCCGGCCCTCCAGCTCGCGCACCTACACCCCCGAGCCGGCGGCCAAGCAGGTCTATGACCGGGTCTACGCCATCTACCGCACGCTGTATGAGAGCCTGGGGCGCTCCGAGGTGTCCCTGCTGCACGATCTCAAGCGCATTCGCGCCGAGGCGGCGGACTGACGCCGTGGATCTTCCGGAGCTGCGTGAGGACGTCCTGCTGGCCAACCTGGCCCTCCCGGCCAACGGGCTGGTCAAGCTGACCTGGGGCAACGTGTCAGGCATCGACCGCGAGCGTGGCCTGATGGCGATCAAGGCCAGCGGCGTCGACTACGACCAGATGACGGTCGAGGACGTTGTGCTGGTCGATGTGGAGACCGGTGAGGCCCTCGACGGCGAGCGCAAGCCGTCGACCGACACCCCCACCCACCGCGCCCTCTACAACGCGTTTGCCGGCATCGGCGGGATCGTCCACACCCACTCGACGTGGGCGACCGCCTGGGCCCAGGCCGAGCGGGAGATCCCGCTGCTGGGGACGACCCATGCCGATCTGATGGCCGATCCGGTCCCCCTGACCCGCGCGTTGACCCGCGAGGAGGTCGATCGCGACTACGAGGGGGAGACCGGCGCGATCCTCATCGAGCTCATCGGCGACCGCGTCGACGAGCTTCCCGGAGCGCTCGTTCGAGGCCACGGGCCGTTCTGCTGGGGGGCCGACCCGGCCGCCGCCGTCGAAAAGGCGGTCACGCTCGAGGAGGTGGCGCGGCTGGCGTTGCTGACCACGCTCCTCAACCCGGATGCCGGTCCGCTCGACGCTGTGCTGCGTGACAAGCACCACGAGCGCAAGCACGGCCCGAACGCGTACTACGGGCAGCGCTGAGGGCGCCGGCCGCTACCAGCGGTCGTGGACGTGCTCGCGGATCAGCCGGTCATAGACGTCGCGGACGCCCGCCAGCTGATCCTCGCGCAGCGGCGGCAGCTCGGCGGCGGCCACGTTGCCGGTGACCTGTTCGACGTTGCGAGCGCCGGGAATGACGGTGCTGACCCCAGGCTGGTCGATCACCCATCGCAACGCGAACTGCGCGAGCGTCGATGGGTGGCCGGAGTCGGGGTCCACGAGTCGCTTCAGCTCGTCGGCGGCGGCGACGCCGACCTCGAACGGCACTCCGGCGAACGTCTCGCCGACATCAAACGCCTCGCCGTGACGGTTGTAGCTGCGGTGGTCCGACGCAGCGAACGTCGTCGACGCGTCGTAACGGCCCGAGAGCAGGCCCGACGCCAGCGGCACCCGGACGATGATCCCGACCCCGGCCGCCCGCGCCGCCGGGAGCACCTCCTCCAGCGGCTTGAGGCGAAAGCAGTTGAGGATGATCTGGACCGACGCCACGTGGGGACGGGCGATCGCCGCCAGCGCCTGCGCGCACGTCTCCACCGAGACCCCATAGGCGGCGATCCTGCCGTCGCTGACCATCCCGTCGAGCGCGTCGAAGGCGGCGTCATCGGCATAGACGCCGTCGGGCGGGCAGTGCAGCTGGACGAGATCCAGCGGGTCCATGCCGAGGTTCTCGCGCGAGCGGTCGTTCCAGGACAGGAAGTTCTGCGGCGAGTAGTTCTCGGTGATCTGCTCCACCCGCCGGCCCATCTTGGTGGCGATGAACACGTCGGGGTGGCGCTTGTGCAGCTCGCCACAGAAGCGCTCACTGCGGCCGTCGCCGTAGACGTCGGCGGTGTCGAAGAACGTCACGCCGCCGTGCACCGCGGCTTCGAGCACCCCGCCGGCCGCGTCGGCGCTGACCTCGCCCCAGTCGGCCCCGAGCTGCCAGGTGCCCAGGCCGATCACGCTGACGCGTCGTCCGAGGCGGGCGATCTCCCGCGTCTCCATGCCGTGCATCGTGGCAGGTGCTCCGCACGCGGCGCTTCGTGCCCGCGCCAGGCACAATGATGGGCATGAGCGAAGCCGGAATGCGGGCGGCGATTGACAAGATGCGCGCCGCCGGAGCGCACGAGGAGGCGATCCGGGCGTTTGAGTACGCGTACCGGCGGTTGGAGTCCGGCGGCAACGCGATGCTGCCGACCGCGGAGCTCGAGCCCGCTGGCGACGCCCCCGCACTCCAGGACCTGCCCGACGCCGATAGCAGCCGCGCGCTGGCGTCGGTGGCGCTGATCAAGCTCAACGGCGGCCTGGCCACGACGATGGGACTGCAGCAGCCCAAGTCGCTGATGGAGGCGCGGGATGGAAGGTCGTTCCTGGAGATCATCGTCGGCCAGACACTGGCGCTGCGCCGCCGCTATGACGTCGGATTGCCACTGGTGCTGATGGACTCCGACAGCACCCGCGAGCCGACGCTCAAGGAGCTCGCGCGCCACCCCGAGCTCGAGCACGAGGGACTGGCCCCGGATTTCCTGCAGAGCGTGGTGCCCAAGCTCGACGCCGAGACGCTCGAGCCGGTGAGCTGGCCGCCGGCGCCGGCGCTGGAATGGAACCCGCCCGGCCACGGCGACGTGTACGGCGCGCTGCGCCGCTCGGGCATGCTCGGCGCGCTGCTCGAGCGCGGCATGCGGTACGCGATGATCTCCAACGCCGACAACCTCGGGTCACGCGTCGATGCGCGGATCGCCGCGTACGTGGCCGCCCGGGAGATCCCGTTCCTGATGGAGGTGGTGCAGGGCACCGAGGCCGACCGCAAGGGCGGTCACGTCGCCCGCCGGCGTGCCAACGGTCAGCTGGTGCTGCGCGAGACGGCCCAGACACCGCCCGAGGACGAGGAATCCTTCCGGGACTACCGCCGCTGGCGCTACTACAACACCAACACGCTCTGGGTGGACCTCCAGGCGCTGTCCGAGACGCTGGATCGCTCCGACGGAGTGCTGGAGCTGCCGCTGATCGTCAACCACAAGACCGTCGACCCGCGGGACGCGAACTCGACCCCGGTGATCCAGCTGGAGAGCGCGATGGGAGCGGCCATCGAGAGCTTCCCCGGCGCCTCGCTGCTGCTGGTGCCGCGCACGCGGTTCGCGCCGGTCAAGACGACCGATGATCTGCTCGTCCTGCGCTCGGACGTCTACGAGGTCGCTGACGACATGGACGTCACGCCGGTGAACGGCGGTGCCGGCAGCCTGCCCTTCGTCGAGCTGGACAAGCGGTTCTACCGGCTGATCGACGATTTCGAGCGGCACTTCCCGGACGGTCCGCCGTCACTGCGCGACGCGACCCGTCTGGTGGTGCACGGCGACGTCACGTTCGGCGCCAACGTGCGTGTCCGTGGCGCCGTCGAGCTCGACGTCTCCGAGCCCACCGAGGTCACCTCCGGCAGCCTGCTCGAGCCGGGCTCGTGACCGGCGACCCGTCCGAGGGCGGCGCCACGCCTGAGGGCACGCCGCCCCCCGGCGCCGAGCCGCCCGCGGCGGCGATCACGATCGTGCTCGCCGATGATCACGAGATCGTCCGCGCCGGGCTGCGGATGGTGCTCGAGGCCGAAGCGGGCTTCGCCGTCGTCGCCGAGGCCGGCGATGTGGGGACGGCCGAGCGTCGCGTCGCCTCCCATCGCCCTCACGTCCTGGTACTCGACGTCAACATGCCCGGCGGTTCCAGCCTCCCGGCGATCCCGCGCGTCCACGAGGCGTCGCCGGACACCCGCATCGTCATCCTCACCATGCAGAGCGACCCCGAGCTGGCGCGTGAGGCGCTCCAGGCCGGCGCCACCGGGTACGTGCTCAAGGAGGCGCCGCGGGCCGAGCTGATCCAGGCGGTGCGGCTCGCCGCCGCCGGCCGCACGTACCTCAATCCCGAGCTCGGCGCCCGCCTGGCCTCCGAACCGCCCAAGGGCAGCCGGCCGCCGGACGATCTGAGCGCGCGCGAAGTCGAGGTGCTCCGGCTGATCGCCCTCGGGCATACCAACTCCGAGATCGCCGCCCAGCTCTATCTCAGCGTGCGCACCGTCGAGTCCCACCGGGCGCACATCCAGCAGAAGACCGGTCGCACCTCGCGCGCCGAGTTGGTCGCCTACGCCCGGGACCACCGGCTGCTGTGACGGCCCGCGCCGGACCGGCGTCAGCGCAGGAGGGCGATGTGCCCGGCGGGCATCGGCCGGGCGAGCAGGAACCCCTGCGCGCGTTGACACTGGAGTCCGACGAGCGCGTCGAGCTGGGCCTGGGTCTCCACCCCCTCCGCGGTGACGGTGGCGCCCAGCGCGTCGGCGATGGTGATCACACCCGCGACGATCGCGGCGTTGACCGGATCTTCGGGTAGCCCGTCGACGAAACTGCGGTCGATCTTGATTCCGCAGATCGGGTGCTGCTTGAGCCAGGTGAGCGACGAGTAGCCGGTGCCGAAGTCGTCCAGGACGATGCCGACGCCCAGCGACCGGAGCTCCTGCAGGGCGCGGGCGGTGACGGCGTCTGGCCGCATCACCGCGGTTTCGGTGATCTCCAGCATGAGCCGGTCCGGCGGGAATTCGGCGTGGGCGAGCGTCTGGAACACCGACTTGGCGAAGCCGGGCATCGTCAACTGGTGCGCGGACACGTTCACCGACAGCTCGAGGTTGCTGCCGGTTCGGCGCGAGAGCTCGGTGATCGTCTCGCAGCTTTCCCGCAGCGCCCAGGCGCCGAGCGCGATGATCAGCCCGCTGTCCTCGGCGATCGGGATGAACTCCGCCGGTCCGACCGCGCCCAGCTTGGGGGAGTTCCAGCGGGCGAGCGCCTCGACACCCACTATCCGGCCGCTGCTCAGCTCGAACGTCGGCTGAAAGGCAAGGCTCATCTCCCCGCGGATCTCCGCCCCCCGAAGCTCGCGGGCCAGCTCCCGCCCGCGGCCGCTGCGGAACTCCGGAGCGCTCTGCGAAAAGCAACTGCCGTCGCGTCCGGCGTTCTTGGCGGCGTACATGGCGCCGTCGGCCAGCCGGATCGCCTCGCGGGCGCCGACATCGGCCTGATCGATCACGGCGATGCCGATACTGGCGGTCACCACCGTCGCGTCGACGCTCGTCAAAGGTTCGCTGATCGCCGCCAGCAGACGGGCGGCGAGCTCGCCGACCTGCTCGCCGGTATCGACTCCAGCGGCGATCACCACGAACTCGTCACCGCCGAAGCGCCCGACGAAATCCTCGGCTCTCAGGGTGGCGCGCAGGCGGTCGCTGACCTCGCGGATCGCTTCGTCTGCTCGATCGTGCCCGAGGGTGTCGTTGAGCGCCTTCAATCCGTCGAGATCGACGAACAGCACCGCGATCGTGTGATCGGAGTCGACGCCCTCCAGCGCCTCGTCCAGGCGCTCAAAGATCGCGCGGCGATTCGGCAGGCCGGTGAGGCCATCGCTGCGCGCGTCCCGCATCAGGCGCTGCATCGTCCGGTCACGCTCGATCGCGATTCCGGCCAGCTGCGCGGCGTCCTGCATCAGCTCGATGTGGCTCGGCAGCGGCAGGCGCGGCTCGGCTCCGTAGAGCGCGAATGTGCCCAGCACCTCGCCATTGGGCACGGTGATCGGCATCGACCAGCAGTGGCGCAGGCCGGCCTCGAGTGCGAAATCCCGCACCGGTGCCCACTTCGGATCCTCTGCGATGTCCTCGGTGATCGTGAGCTCCCCCGACCATGCCGCCGACCCGCAGGTGCCGACGTTGGGGCCGATCACCACGCCGTCGATCGCGGCGAGCCAGTGGGGGGGTAGCGACGGGCCCGCCCCCGGGTGCAGGGTGCTGGACTCCTGGTCGAGGAGAACCACGCACGGCATCACCGACGGCTCGTAGCGCCCGACGCTCTCGACGAGCTCCGTCAGCACTTCGGGCAGCGGCGCCCCGTGGGCGATCAGCGCGTGGAGCCGGCCATGCGATGCGACGAGGTCGCGCACGCGCGCCGTTTCGTCGTCGGCCAGGCGCAGCCTCACGTTGGTCGAGACCGCCGCGGCCAGATCCTCCACCGCCCGCCGATCGGCCGCGGTGAACTCGCGTCCGGCCGCGTCGGCGATCATCGCCCAGCCGAGGATCTGACCCTCGACGGTGATCGGCGCCTCCGCGCAGGCGAGCTCGTCGATGCTGTGCGCGGATGGATCGACCCGTGCGATCAGATTCATCGCCAACCGGCTCGCCGCCGCCTCGGTCGGCGCGCCCTCCTCGCAGGAGAGGCACTTGACGAACACCTGTGAATCGTCCACGAGCAGCAGCGCCGTGGCGATCGCCCCGGCGGTCTGGCGCAGAGCGGCAAGGCCGCGGTCGAGCTCCGGGTCGGGCCGGCTCTCCAGCAGTCCGCTGCGGCGCAGCACCGCCATGCGCTGAACCTCGTCCAGCACTCGGACAGGCACGCCTCCGGCACGTACGGGCGTCATACCCTTCTGTTTCGGCGGCCGGAGGGTGCAACTTGATGCGTGAGCCGCCCCGTCGACACAGGGCCGCCCGGCCCGCCTGCGCGCCGGTCTACGGTCTGCCGGCGCCGCCGGCGCCAGCGATCTCGTCGCGCCGGGCCGGCCGTGATGCCGATGCCGGGATCGGCTCGGTCAGCGTGGGGGAGCGTGCGCCGGCGGCCGTGACGTCGGCGGTGGCCACGGTGGCCTGATCCTTGCCCTTGTTCGGGGCGGTCCAGGTGACGGTGGCCGGCCGGTAGGCGAGTAGTGCCGCCCAGGTGGCGGGCCCGATGATCCCGTCGGTGCTGAGCCCGTGGGCGGCCTGGAACGCCTCGACGTCGAGCAGGGTGTGGTATCCGAAGTCACCACTGATCGTGAGCGGGTACCCGGCGGTGATGAGGTGCTCCTGGGCCCACACGACCATGTCGCCCTGGGCGCTGTCGGCAATGCTCGCCATCACCTTGTCGGGGACGTAGCCGGGCAGCGTGCCGGCGGGTCTCGAGACGGCGGTCCACGCCGATGGCCCCGCCTCCTGCCAGTCCCACCAGCTCAGCCCCGTCGCTCCGTAGGCCCGGGACAGCTCCCGAAAGCGGATGACCTGACGCGCCGGCGGGTTGCTGTAGACCTGGCCGAGGGGGAAGATCGGGCGGTCATAGATCAGGTTGTAGGAGTAGGTGTGGGCGAACACGCTGTCGGTGGTGACGCCGATGTCCCTCCAGTACATCTGCGGCGCGTTGTACTGGGCGCCGCCGGGACCGAGGAACACCGAGTAGGGGAAGCCGGGGTGGTAGTCGACGTAGGGAAAGCCCGCCAGCGCGACCGGGTAGCCCGCGCCGATCAACCGCCGCAGGCGCTGGATGTAGGTCTGGGCCGAGACGTACTTGCCTTCGTACTCCGACTCGGCGTCGATCAGCAGGCAATCGGCCCCGTCGTGGACAGCGGCCGCGCCCATGTACGCCTCGGTCACCGGGTGGTTGCCGTAGACGTACTGCCAGGCGCACACCTTCAGGCCGCCGGCATGCAGCTCGGACACGAGCGTGGTGTTGAACTGTGACCACAGGTCGGTGCCGTCGCTTGACTTGATCATCACGGTGCCGATCCCGTAGCGATGGGCGGCGGCGATGATCGAGGAGACGTTGCCGCCGTTGGTGGAGGGCAGCTCCCAGATCCACATGGCCCGGCCCGCCAGCGGGTCCGAGCCGCCGTGGGAGGCGCGGCTGACCGGGGATGCGGACGTCGTGCCGTTGCCGAGGCCGGCGCCACCGCCGGATGCCGCGAGCGCCGGCGCGGCCAGGACGCCGCCGGCGGCGAGGACCGTTATCGAGAGGATGAGGCCAAGCAGCCGGCGGGGTGGGCGGGTTCCCCATCCGCAACGACCGCGCCCCACGCGGGAGTCCTGCATACGGCGATCCACCGTAGCGGATAACCCTGCACCTGCCCGCAAGTTGCGCTGCGACACCGGTGGCGCTCCCCCACCGGGGGGAGCGCCGGAGCCCGAGCTACTTCACGAACAGGATCTCCGAGTACTTCGGCAGCGGCCACAGGTCGTCGGCGACGACCTTCTCCAGCGTGTCGGCGGCGGCGCGGACCGTCTCCATCGCCGGGACGGTCGTGTCCCGGAGGTACTCCGCGTGCCTGAGCAGGTCACCGTCGGGCTGGTTCTCCTCGAGATTGGCGGTCTCGAGGTCCCGGATGGCGTCGACGAGGATGCCGATGAGCGCCTCGGTCTCTGACGCCAGCTCGCCCAGTTGAGCGCTCAGCAGCAGCGCCAGGTGGCGCGCCGAGGCCGGCAGCAGCATCGTCTTGGCGATGGCCGCCGCGGTCTCGGACTCGATGTTGAGCTTGGTGATGTACTGCTCGAGGAACACCTCGTAGCGCGATTCCAGCTCACGGCGCGACAGCACGCCGTAGTTGGAGAACACCGTCTCGGTGTCATCGGTGAGCAGGTAGGGCAGTGCGTCGGGCGTCGCCCGCAGGTTGAGCAGCCCGCGGGACTGCGCCTCGGAGTGCCACTCGTCCGAGTAGTTGTCACCGCCGAACACGATCTGCTTGTTGGCCGCGTAGCTGCGCTGCAGGATCGGCCGCAGCGCCGCCTCCAGCTCGGCGCCGCCCTCGAGCGCGTCCTCGAGCTCTTCGGCCAGATAGTCGACGGCCTCGGCGACGATCGTGTTCAGCACCGTGTTGGGCAGCGACAGCGACTGGCTCGAGCCCAGCGCGCGGAACTCGAACTTGTTGCCGGTGAAGGCGAACGGGCTGGTGCGGTTGCGGTCACCGCCGTGCATCGGCAGCGGCGGCAGCACCGGGGTGCCCAGCCCGAGGAACGATCCGGGCGTGGACTCGCCGACCTCGCCTCGCTCGATCGCCCCGAACACCCGTTCCAGCTCGGCGCCGAGGAAGATCGAGATGATCGCCGGCGGCGCCTCGTTGGCGCCGAGGCGATGATCCTGGCCGGGGGAGGCGATCGAGGCGCGCAGCAGTCCCTGGTGCTTGTTGACCGCCTGGATGACGGCGGCGCAGAAGAACAGGAACTGGAGGTTCTCGTGCGGCGTGTCGCCGGGCTCGAGCAGGTTCTCCCCGTCGTCGGTGCTCATCGACCAGTTGTTGTGCTTGCCGCTGCCGTTGACGCCGGCGAACGGCTTCTCGTGCAGCAGGCACACCAGGCCGTAGCGCCGGGCGACGTTCTGCATGATCTGCATCGTCAGCTGCTGGTGATCGGCGCCGACGTTGGAGTTCTCGAAGATCGGCGCCACCTCGTACTGGGCGGGCGCCACCTCGTTGTGGCGGGTCTTGATCGGGATGCCGAGCTTGGCCAGCTCCTTCTCGGTGTCGAGCATGCACGCGAGCACGCGCTCGGGGATCGAGCCGAAGTAGTGATCGTCGAGCTCGTGGCCCTTCGGCGGCTTGGCGCCGAACAGGGTCCGGCCGGTGGTGACCAGGTCGGGGCGCTCGAAGTAGTACTGCTCGTCGATGAGGAAGTACTCCTGCTCGGGGCCGACCGTGGTGAACACGCGCGTCGCGCCCCGGTTACCGAGCAGCTTCAGCGCGCGCATCGCGGACTTCGACAGCGCGTCCATCGAGCGCAGCAGCGGGATCTTGTGGTCAAGCGCCTCGCCGGTCCAGGACACGAACGCCGTCGGGATGCACAGCAGCGCGCCGTTGGGGTTCTCCAGGACGAACGCCGGGCTCGTCGGATCCCACGCGGTGTAGCCGCGGGCCTCGAACGTGGCGCGAATGCCGCCAGTGGGGAACGATGACGCGTCGGGCTCGGCCTGGATCAGTTCCTTGCCGGAGAACTCGGCCAGCGCCGTGCCCTCGCCGGTGGGGGCGTAGAAGCTGTCGTGCTTCTCGGCGGTCAGCCCGGTGAGGGGCTGAAAGACGTGGGCGTAGTGGGTCGCGCCCTTCTCCATCGCCCACTCCTTCATGGCCAGCGCCACGGCGTCGGCCAATGTGGTGTCGAGCGCCTCACCCTTGGCCAGGGTCTTGGACAGCTTCTTGTACACGTCCTTGGGCAGCCGCTGGCGCTGGATCGCCGGACTGAAGACGTTCTCCCCGAACACCTGATTGTCGGAGGCGGTCAGGTCCGGAGAGCCGATGCCATGGCCGTTCAGGCTCCACTGTGCTGCGTTCACGTTCTTCTGGCGAATGGGCATATCTTGTGGTCGCTCCTTCCTTCGGGCCTGGGCAGGCGGGATCCGGGGCCGAGGCGCGCATCAGCTGGCCGGTCTTATGAAGACGGCCTCAAGCGTAGGCCACCGGGGGGTCCCGGGTCACTATCCCAATGGCCAAACCGTGCCCACTGCAGTCGGCCGGACGGCGAAGCCGCACACGGCGCTGACCGTGGATCGCCGAGGCGGTCCACGCCGACCGGCTCGGGCCCGCCGCCACTGAAAATCCAGGGGGCGGGCGCCAGCCCGACCCAACTGAAACAATGCTCCCATGTCCATCGATGCCGAGACCGGCCCCGCCTCCGTCTACGCCCCCGCCCCGGACCGCTACGAGCAGTGGGACTACCGCCGCTGCGGGCGCAGCGGCCTCCAGCTGCCGCCGATCTCGCTCGGCCTGTGGCAGAACTTCGGTGACGACCGGCCGCTCGGGATCTCCCGGGCGATCCTGCGCCGCGCCTTCGATCTCGGCATCACCCACTTCGATCTGGCCAACAACTACGGGCCGCCCTACGGTTCGGCCGAGCTCAACTTCGGCCGCATCTTCGCGGAGGATTTCGCCCATCTGCGCGACGAGCTCGTCATCTCGACCAAGGCCGGGTACGACATGTGGCCGGGGCCGTACGGCGACCGGGGCAGCCGCAAGTACCTGCTCTCGAGCCTGGACCAGAGCCTGCAGCGGATGGGCCTCGACCACGTCGACATCTTCTACTCGCACCGCGCCGATCCCGACACGCCGCTCGAGGAGACGATGGGCGCGCTGGACAGCGCCGTTCGCCAGGGCAAGGCGCTGTACGTCGGGATCTCGTCCTACAGCCCGCGCCGCACCGAGGAGGCGATCGGGATCCTCGGGCACCTGGGGACGCCGCTGCTCATCCATCAGCCGTCGTACTCGATGTTCAACCGCTGGATCGAGGCTGAGCTGCTCGACGTGCTGCACCGCGAGGGCGTCGGCTGCATCGCCTTCTCGCCCCTGGCCCAGGGGCTGCTGACCAACAAGTACCTCGACGGCGTGCCCGAGGACTCGCGCGTGCGCCGTGGCCTGCACTTCGCCGAGGACCTGATCACCGAGGAGAACGTCGAGCGGGTGCGGGCGCTGAACGAGATCGCCACCGGGCGCGGTCAGAGCCTGGCGCAGCTGGCGATCGCCTGGGTGCTCCGTGATGCCCGGGTGACCTCGGCGCTGGTCGGCGCCTCGAGCGTCGCGCAACTCGAGAACACGGTGGCGGCGCTGAAGCGAGCGGAGTTCGACGACGCCGAGCTGGCCGAGATCGATCGCTACGCCGTCGACGGCGCCCTCAACATCTGGGCCGCGTCGTCGGACGCGTAGCCCGGCCGCCTGGCCGCGGCCGGCGGCTACTGCCCGGTGGTGACGATCTGCCCGTTGTTGTTGACGTAGGACTGCGCCGGGGCGCTCCCCACGTTGACCGAGAAGGTCCCGTGCGGCGCCGATCCGTTGGACAGCACCGCCTTGGCGTTGCCGTTGAGCCCGGCCGCGACCTCCCAGGCGACGACGTGCTTGCCCGCTGACACGGCGGTCACCGCCCAGTCGAACTTCGCGGTCCGCCCCGGAGCCAGCCGCCCCAGCGCCCACGTGTTGGCGTATGCCGTCACCGCTGCGCCCTGGCCGCCGTTCTGGCAGCTGTAACCGCAGGCGCCGGGAGCGCGATCGATCACCCACAGCGGGCGTGACGGGTTGGCCAGGTAGGGCTGGTTGATGTCAGCGGCGAACGCCGACGAGCTCGAGCCCTCGCCCTTGGGCGCCGGATACGCGCAGGTGACGTTGCAGATCGTGACCGCCACGTTCGGGATCGCCTTGCGCCCGGCATTGTGGACCGTGATCACGAGGTGGGTGTGCTGGGACAGGCGCTGCGAGGCCGGGAAGCTGGCGGTGCCGACGGCGATCGGAAACTTCCCGCTGGGCTCGTTGGCCGCCTGGTTCTGGCCGCCGCCGCAGGCGGCGAGGACCAGAGTCGTGGCGACGCCGGCGATGATCGGACAGCTCCTCGTTCTCCAGCTCAACGCGGGCGGAACATACCACGGGGCTTAGCTGCCCAAACCCGGTTGGCCAAGGGGCCCTGAGGCATTGCGCCGGTTCTAAGTTGGTAGATGCCCCCGTCCTGGGTAGGCTTTGCCCAGCTTGACCGGAGCCGGCAGGCGCAAGCCCCCTGGGAGGAACGAGAACCGTTGATCAGAGCAGTCGCCGACCGAGCGTTCCTGCCGACGAAATCCGTGCTGGAAGAGGTCGGCAACATGATGATCCTCACCGGCAGGACGCTCGTCTCGGCCGTGCGGCCGCCGTACCCGTACGGCAGCGAGTTCGTCGGGCAGTTCCTGTTCGCGATGAAGCTCTGCTGGTTCCCGCTGCTCATCTCGACGATCGCGTTCGGCTACGAGGCGCCCGGCCTCCAGGCCGCCAACTTCCTGGTCCTGTTCGGCGCGATCGACCGGCTCGGCGGCTTCTTCGTGCTGGCGTCGATCAGGGAATTTGCGCCGTTCGTCGACGCGATCGTGCTCGCCGGCGTCGCCGGCACGGCGATCACCGCCGACCTCGGCGCCCGCAAGATCCGCGAGGAGCTCGACGCCCTCCAGGTACTCGGCGTGGATCCGATCAAGAACCTGGTCGTGCCGCGCTTCTTGGCCCTGATGCTCCTCACCGGCCTGTTCGACATCTACGCGCTCATCTTCGGCGTGTTCGGCGGCATCCTGGCCACGGTCGTCAACCACGCGCCGCTCGGCCCCTTCTTCTCCACCTTCTTCAACAACGCCGAGACGACCGACCTGTGGGGCTCGGTGGTCAAGACGACGCTGTTCGGCGCCATCATCGCCATCGTCTGCTGTTACAAGGGGATGACTGCGTCCGGTGGGGCTGAGGGGGTGGGGCGCGCCGTCAATCAGGCGGTCGTCATCGCGTTCCTCGGCATCTTCGCGTTCAACTACGCCTTCACCCAGACGCTGCTCGCCACCCACCCCGAGATCACCACGATCATCAAGTGAGAGGGAGACTGACCACGGATGGGTGAACTGATCGCAACGCCCAAGGGCTGGATCGAGGCGTTTGGCGAGATCGTCAAGTTCGGCTCGCAGATGGTGCGCGACGTGCTCACGCTGCGGGTGCTGCGCTTCTTCGGCGAGGCCCTGCGCCAGGCCGGGATCCTCATCATCTCCTCGACCCTCGTCATCTGGGGCCTGGTGTTCATCATCGGGCTGGAGTGCGGGATCGAGGGCGCCTACTTCACCTACGGCGAGGGCACGCCCGCGTACTCCGGCGTGTTCGCCGCGTGGTGCGACCTGCGCGAGCTCGTGCCGCTCGTGTTCGGCTACATGATGGCCGCCAAGGTCGGCACCGGCATCGTCGCCGAGCTCGGGTCGATGCGCATCTCCGACGAGATCGACGCGCTCGAGGTCATGGGCATCAGCGGCATGCGCTTCCTGTGCGCCACCCGGCTGCTGGCGGCGATCCTCGTGCTGCCGTTCGTCTATCTGTGCTCGATCGGCGCCGGCTTCTTCGCCAGCTATCTCGCGGTCGTGCAGCAGATCGGCTACGTGTCCAGCGGCGGGTTCTTCTTAATCTTCTGGCAGTTCCAGAACCCCCCGGATCTCTTATATAGCTTGATAAAGGCGATGACGATGGCGATTGTCATCGTGATCGTCGGCTGCTATTACGGGTACAACGCCAGCGGTGGTCCGGTCGGCGTGGGGACTGCCACGGCCAAGTCGATGGTGCTCAACCTCGTCTCGGTCCATCTCATCGGCATGCTCGGGACCCAGCTCTTCTGGGGCGCCAACCCGCGAGCTCCCATCGGAGGCTGAGTGGAGGCCCACGAATGAATGACGACAGCGACCCGCGCGACATCGGCGGCCAGAACGAGGAGCACAGCGCCGCCGCGCGCGGGGCCGAGATCGACCTCACCCCCGAGGAGCGCCAGTCGCAGATCAAGAGCGCCGGGCGGGTGGGGGCCGAGTCCGGGGACATCCAGGAGCTTCCGGACGCGCCGGCGCGGGAGACGCAGGCCGAGGCCTCCTCGTCACGGGTATCGGTGGTGGACGAGTCCCCGCCGCGCCCCGAGCCGCCGGACGGGGCGTCCGACGACGAGTACAAGTGGCACACCTACAAGGTGTACCCGTCGGGTCGTCCCGACGCGGTGGAGTTCATCGACACCTATAAGGCGTTCGGGCGGTCAAAGATCCTCCAGGGACTGAACATGGGGCTGCCCGAGGGCATGGTCTCGATGATCCTGGGCCCGTCGGGCACCGGCAAGTCGGTCTGCATCAAGCACATGGTCGGGCTGCTGTACCCGGATCGCGGGGACATCCTGGTCCACGGGCAGTCGGTGCCGAACATGCCCGACGACGACCTGTTCGACATGCGCAAGAAGTTCGGCCTGCTGTTCCAGGACGGAGCGTTGTTCGGGTCGATGAACCTGTACGACAACGTCGCGTTCCCGCTCCGCCAGCACACCGAGAAGGGCGAGGACGAGGTCCAGGACATCGTCATGCGCCGGCTCAACGAGGTGGGTCTCGGCTCGGCGCGGACGAAGATGCCCAACGAACTCTCCGGTGGGATGCGCAAGCGCGCCGGGTTCGCCCGGGCGCTCGTGCTCGAGCCCGACATCGTCCTGTTCGACGAGCCCGACTCGGGCCTGGATCCCGTCCGCACCGCCCTGCTCGGCGAGCTGATCCTGGAGATCCACCGCGACATGATGGATGAGGCCAAGGAGAAGCAGCGCGAGCACCTCCCGACCTTCTGCGTCATCACGCACGACATCATGAGCGCGCGCCGCGTGGCCGACTACATCAACGTCCTGTGGAAGGGCAGGATCGTCGAGGCCGGGCCGGCGGAGGACATGCTCAACTCCGAGAACCCGTTCATCCGCCAATTCCTGTCCGGGGAGTCGCAAGGTCCCCTGACGATGGACTGAGTTTCCATGGCCGGGATCGGCGCGCCGGCCCCGGTTCGCGGGTAGCCTCGTCCCGTCATGACGGCGAAGCGGTTTGAGTGGCTGTCGGGCGCGGCCGCCCGCCGGCCGCTCCTGACGATCGGGATCGTGCTGGCGCTGGCGCTCGGCGGCGGGCTGCTGGCGCTCGGGCTGCGGCCCTCGGCCGGGATCGACACGTTCGTCAGCTCGTCCTCGGCGAGCTACAAGGCCACTGCCGACGACGAGCGCCATTTCGGCGACGACGCCGTGATCATCCTGATCCGCGAGTCGCTGCCCAACCTGGTCGAGACGAAGGACCTGGGAACGCTGACCCAGCTCGAGGCGTGTCTGGCCGGGCAGTACGTCGTCGCCAGCACGACGCTGCACGCGTTCACCCCCGTCGCAGCGGGGACCCACGCCGCCTACGGCGGCCCCAACAGTCCCTGCGGGCACCTGATGAAGAGCCATGCGACCCAGGTGGTGTACGGGCCGGGGACGTTCCTGAACCGGGCGGTCGCCGCGGTCAACCAGGAGATCAGCACGATGCTGGCCGGCGTCAACAAGGCGACCTCGGCGGCCGAGAGCGAGGCGTACCAGCTCGCGATCGGCAAGGGGATGAGCAAGCGTAAGGCGCTGGCCGAAGCCAACGCCGCCGGGCAGGTCGAGCACCAGCAGCAGCTGACATCGCTCGAGACGCTGGCGGTCAGCTCGGGGCTCCAGGGCACGCCGTCGATCGACGACCCCACCTTCATTCCCCAGATCGTGTTCGACCAGACCCGCGGGGTCAACCAGCCCAAGGCGCGCTTCGCCTACCTGTTCCCGACGAAGAACTCGGCGCTGATCCAGGTGCGGCTGCGAGCCTCGTTGTCCGACGCCCAGCAGGCGAAGGCGATCGGCTGGATCCGCCAGGCGCTCCGCATGCCGATGTTCCAGTCGGCCTACCACGGGACCTACACGGTCACCGGCGTGCCGGTGGTGATCAACGACCTCGCCAGCCAGATCACCGGCTCGATCGCCGGGCTGCTGATCGCGGCGGTGCTGGTGATGGGGCTGACGCTGCTGATCGTGTTCCGCAACCGATTGAGGCTGCTGCCGCTGGCGATCGCGCTGGCCGCCGTCGGGATCACATTCGGGCTGCTGGCGGCGCTCGGCGCCACCCTGACGCTGGCGTCGATCGCGGTGCTGCCGATCCTGATCGGGCTCGCGGTCGACTACGGGATCCAGTTCCAGGCCCGGGCCCAGGAGGCCCGCCGCGTCTCCGAACTCGACGGGCGCGGACCGATCTCCGCGGCGGAGGCGGTCGGGCAGGCGGCCGCGCGGGCCGCGCCCACGATCGCCACCGCCGCGCTGGCCACCGGGACCGGCTTCCTCGTGCTGCTGCTGTCGCCGGTCCCGATGGTGCAGGGCTTCGGCCTGGTGCTGGTGGCGGGGATCGCCGTCGCGTTCCTGTGCGCGCTGACGGCCGGCTCGGCCGCCCTCGTGCTCTCCGAGCGCGATGGGGGGGTGGCCGGCGCGTCGCTGCGGGGCGCGATCGACCTGGTCGGTCCCGGGTTCCGAGGCGCCGGCGAGATGCTGGGGTCAGCCGCACGGACCGTGGGCGGCGCGCTCGTCTCCGGCGGTCGCGGGGCGGCGGAGATCATCGGCGGGGCCGGGCGCAGGCTTGCTCCGCGGCGGCGCCGTGGCGCCCTGCCGGGCGCGTCGCCACGCGTCACGGGACGGCCGGCGCCGGAAGCGGGCCTGCCGGCGCGCACCTTCGCCGCGCTGCTCGCCCGGCCGGGTCGGGTGCTGGCGCTCGCCGGCGTGCTGGCGATCCTCGGCTGGGCCGCCGACACCCAGACCGCCGTTCAGTCCGACGTCACCAAGCTGGTGCCGACCAGCATGCCGGCGCTGCGCAATCTCAACACGCTCGAGAAGGTGACCGGAGTCTCGGGCGAGATCGACGTCACCGTCCGCGCCCGGAACGTGGCGACGCCGGCCACCGTCAAGTGGATGGTCACCTACGAGAACCAGCTGCTGCGCCACTACGGTTACGTCGAGGAGCGCGGCTGTGCCCGCGCCACCCTGTGTCCGGCGCTGTCGCTGCCCGACCTGTTCTCCACCGGCAGCCAGTCCGGCGCCGCCCCCAACCTCAGCCAGTCGCAGATCAGTTCCCTGCTGGCGGCCGTCCCTGAGTACTTCTCGCAGGCGGTCATCACGCCCGACCATCGTGAGGCGACGCTCGCGTTCGGGATCCGGCTGATGCCACTGGCCCGCCAGCAGCGGGTGCTGGAGTACATGCGCTCGCGGTTGCACCCGCCGCCCGGGACGACCGCCGCGCTGGCCGGGTTGCCGGTACTCGCGGCCGAGGCCAACGCCTCGCTGTCGTCCACCGGCCACCGCTTCCTGACGCTGATCGCGGCGCTGCTCGCGGTCGGGCTGGTCCTGCTCTTGGTGCTGCGCAAGCTGGAGCGCGCGCTCGTGCCGATGACGCCGATCGTGCTCGCCACCGGGTGGTCATCGCTGATCCTGTACCTGATCGGGATCCCGCTCAACCCGATGTCAGCGACGCTCGGCACCCTCGTGATCGCCATCTCCACCGAGTTCAGCGTCCTGCTGTCCGAGCGCTACCGCCAGGAGTGCCTGGCCGGTCACGATCTGCGCGCCGCCCTGACCCGGACGTACCGCTCCACCGGCGCTGCGGTCATCGCCTCCGGCGTGACGGCGATCGTCGGGTTCGGGGTGCTGATCTTCTCTGACATCACCATGCTGCGCGACTTCGGGTTCGTCACGCTCGTCGATCTGACGGTGTCGCTGGCGGGCGTGCTGCTCGTGCTGCCGGCGGTCCTGGCGCTGTCCGAACGCGGCGACGTGCTCCAGCGCCTGCGCCTGGCGTCGCGGACGGCCGGTTCGGTCCGGCTCCGCCTCCGGCGGCGACCGCGGGTGGCATGAGCGAGGCCGAGGGGCCGGACCAGCCGTCCGGGCTCCCGAAGGTGCAGCGGCTCGACCCCGATCGCGAGCCGGCGGGATCTGAGTCACCGCCGCCCGCGTCGGCTGGGTCGGCCGCGCCGTCTCCGTCGCGCGCCCCCGTCGTCGACACGCGCCGCTATCAGTGGATGATCGGGATCTTCGGGCTGGTGCTGGTGGCGGCGATCTCCGTCTACCAGTTCGCCACGAACGGCGTCGGCACGACCGGGGTGCCACCCGGCCATCGGCTGCATTTCTTCTCGGTCCCGCTGGCCGCGTCGGACCTGAACGGCGATCCGAACGCGGCCCCGCCGTGCACGCTCGCCGGCCACGATCCGCGCATCCTCAACGCCTGCCTGATGGCCAGGCGGGCGCCGCTGGTGCTGGCCTTCTTCGTCACCGGAGCCGGCCAGTGCATCCGCCAGGTGGACGCCCTGCAGACGCTGTCGAGCGAGTTTCCGGGCGTTCAGTTCGCCGCGGTGGCCGTCGACGCCGGCCACTCGCAGACGGCGCGCCTCGTGCGCAGGCACCACTGGACGATCCCGGTCGGATATGACCGCGACGGTCGCGTCGGGGCGCTGTACGGGGTGGCGGCCTGCCCGATGGTGGAGCTGGCTCGCCGCGGCGGGATCGTGCAGGATCGGCTGATCGGTGATCGGTGGCAGACCGCGTCGGCGCTGGCCCCGAGAGTGACCGCGCTGCGGTAGATGGCGGACCCGCCCGCAGCTCCCGGTGCAGCGCCGGCGGACGGCGTCGTCGCCCCCGACGTCGCCGACGAGTTCCCGGGGCTCCGGCTCCAGTTCGTCACCCTGGCGGTGCGGCGCCGGCCGAGCCCGCCGGCGCTCGTCGCGCGCCTGCGAGATCTCTCCAATCGCTACCGGGGCGCCGATGTCATCGCGATGCGGACCAAGTCGGTCCCGCAGGCGTTCCGGGCGTTCTTTCGCCAGATCGGCCTCGATCCCGACGTGCGGCGGATCCCCAGCGAGGAGGCCGCCGTCAACCGTCTGCTCCACGGGGAGTTCCGCACCGTCGACGTGATCAGCGATGCCTGCCTGGTGGCGTTGATCGAGACGGGCGTGCCGGTATGGGCGCTGGACGCCGACGTGGTCGATGAGGCGGGGCTGGGCATCCGGACCGTCGCCGGCGGCCTGGCGGTGGCCGACGGCCACGCGGTGCATGCCGAGCTGTTCGCCGATCCGCCGCCGGGGCACGGGGTCGGGAGTCGCACCCGCCGGGTCATCCTGTTCGCGGTGGCCGTCGACGGCGTGCCGGCGATCCACCTCGACGAGGCGCTCTGGTGCGCCCTGGATGCGCTCGGAGCCGCCCCGTGATGGTGCTAACGTCCCGCCAATGATGGGTGCCGTGGCGGGTCCCCCGGAGGTGCAGGGCGCTGTGCCGGTCTCGATTTCCGGCCCGCCCACCCCGGCGACCCCGGTGCAGCGGCGCGACGGCGTCGCCCGGGATCGGGCCGCCCGGCGCACCCTACGCGCCCAGATCGCGCGGCTGGAGCGCGAGCTGTCCGACGCGTTCGTCACCGCGTTCCCGATGGGCGGCCTCGATCAGCCCGTCGCCCGGGCCGCGCGTCCGCGGCTGCTCGATCTCGGGGAGCTGGAGGTGGTCCGGGACGAGCTCGCCGAGCGCCTGCGCTCCGCCCGGGTGACGATCACTCGCCGGGCCGACGAGCAGGCGGAGAAACGGCTGCTGCTGGAGCGGATGCTGCTGCGCCCGGCCGACTACAGGTTCACGCGGATCTCCTGCCGCGAGCTGGGTGAGCCCGGGTGCGGAGTCTGGCAGGTGCGTCCGCGGATGGGATTGATCGGCATGCTGATGGGGTGGTGGCAGGTCAAGCTGTCCTCCGGCTGTCCGTTATCCACCGGCCGCCGGCGCGCTGCGGCGCGGATGGCGGCCCGCCACGGACCAGGCCATGCGTTACGGCACGCTTGAGGCGGGTGCCGGAGGACCCGTGCGGTCGGTGCTGAGGACCGGCGCCGGCGCGATGCTCGTCGTCGCGATCATGTTCATCGGCAGCCTCGTGCTGTGGGTGGGCACGCCGCTGCTGTGGTTGTGGATCGGCGGTCAGATCCAGGGCGCCACCGAATCGCTGGGCACGGCGCTGGCGGCGGCATTTCTCGGCGTCGTCGTCACTGTCACCGCGCTGGCCTCGGTCCTGGCCCGGCTCAGCGAGGTCTACCGCACCAACTGCCTGTCACGCGGCCTGAGCGATCCCGGGCACGTGATGCTCGAGGGCGTTCTGGTCGTCAGCGCCGGGCTGACGGTCGCGGCATTCGTGATCTGGTTCTTCTTCCTGGCCGGCACCAGCCCCGTGCCGATCGGGATTCAGGTCTGACGCCGTCATCAGCACACCTCAGTGGAGTGCGCTGAGCCGGACGTGCCCGCCTAGATCACAGGCACGTCCGGCGCGGCGGATCCGCGTCTACCCGACCAGTTCGATCTCCCGTGACATGGACGCATCAAGCATGCTCGCCAGAATTCGCCGCTGACGCTCGGTCAGTGTCCCGACCGGCTTCGTTTCGACGATGTGATTGTGGGAGAGGAACTTTCGGCACCTCGTACTGCCCCAACGCCGCTGACTCATCAGGAGATCCCCGATTGGCCAGCTCGATGCGGCGTCAGGACACTGGAGAATGACTTCCGCGGCGGAGACCGTTCCGAGGGCGATGCTGCGCTTCAGAGACGCGCGCGCGAGCCGGATCTGGTTGGCTCGCTCGAGTGCACGCAGACGCTGCGGCTCGGGGGTCTTCAGGGCGGTTTGCGTCATCTATCGCTCTCACTTCCCAACATTGGAGTCCGCCGCAGCGGACGTTGACCAGTATCGGCGGCTCTGGGATGCGAGGCATCCTGAACTGCCGGCCCTACGGTTATTTCGAGCCAGTGGCTCTGATGTCCGGTGATGGCTTTCCGAAAGCTTGCTTCGCGCCCCCGGTGGCCCTTCGCGCCGCGCAGCCGACCATCACCTTGCGACTACACGGAAGCTAGAACATCCCGATTGGTCACAGCAACGTCACACTGCGACTACATGCGCATAGAGCGCCTTTTTTCTGCTGTCGCGTGCCTTGTGCAGGAACGGACAAGTCACCCGTTGCCGGGGAGCGGCCCGTGCTCGGATTCGAACCCGCGCTTGACCTCGGCAAAAGCCTCAAGCGCCCGGTCGAGGGTCTCGCGATCGTGGGTGGCCATCACGCTTGTGCGCAGCAGCGCGCCGGATGGCGGGACCGCCGGGTGGATCATCACGTTGACGAAAACCCCGGCCTCATACAGGCGCTTCCACAGGAACACGGCCTTCCAGTCGTCGCCGACGAGAACCGGCACGACCGGCGTCACCACCTCGGTGCCATCGGGCAGAAGGGTGGGCGGGACGACGTGGAAGCCGAGCTCGCTCAGCCCGTGATGGAGGTACCGGGCGTTGTCGAGAACCCGGGCGAACAGCGCCGGCCCCTCGGCGGAGCGGCAGATCTTGACGGCCGCCAGCGCGGCGCCGACCGCGGCCGGCACCGCCGACGCGGTGAAGATGAACGACCGCGCCTGGATCCGCAGGAACTCGATCACGTCCGCCGGTCCGGCGATCACGCCGCCGCACGAGGCCAGCGACTTCGAGAACGTGGCCATGCGCAGGTCCACCCGCTCCTCGACGTCGAGCAGCTCGGACGTGCCGGCCCCGCGGGCGCCGAGCACGCCCAGGGCGTGGGCCTCGTCGACCATCAGCCGGGCGCCGTAGCGGGCGCACAGATCGCAGATCTCCGGCAGCGGCGCCACGTCGCCCTCGGTGGAGAACACGCCGTCGACCACCACCAGGATCCCGCCGCCGTCGTTGCCGGCGCGCTGGAGCGCGTGCTCGAGGCGGTCCAGGCGGTTGTGGCGGAAGGCGCGGAGCTTGGCGCCCGACAGCAGCACGCCGTCGAGGATCGAGGCGTGGTCACCGGAGTCGGCGATCACCGTGTCCTGACGGCCGAGGATCGTCCCCAGCGCGCCGACGTTCGCCTGATGCCCGGTGGTGAACACGAGCGCGGCGTCGGTGCCCAGCCACTCGGCCAGCTCGCGTTCGAGCTCCAGGTGCAGGTCCAGGGTCCCGTTGAGGAAGCGCGAGCCGGTGATCCCGGTGCCGTAGCGGTGGAGCGCGTCCAGGGCGCCCTGCTTGACCCGCTCGTCGCCGGTCAGCCCCAGGTAGTTGTTGGAGCCCAGCATGATCCGCTGCCGCCCCTCCATGTCCACTACCGGCAGGGTCGGGCCTTCCAGGACGTGGAAATAGGGGAGGGCGTCGAGCTCGCGGGCCGCCTTCAGCTGCGCGATGCGCTCGTGCTCGCGCGCCTTGGCGAAGACGTCGATCGTTGTCGGCATGCTGACGAGGGTAATCGTAAACCCACCGCTTTGAATGTGACCGCCGACGCTGTCACCATATGCCGCCGATGTCAGACCAAAAGCTCAGGGGCTCCGCCGACGCCGCGCCCGTCGACGCCGAGATCGTCCCCGACGACGAAGTGACCGCGCTCGCGGGTCCGGTCGAGGCCGAGGAGGCCGTTGACGCGGTCCCGGTGCTCGCGGAGGTGCGCGCCATCGAGGTGGCGTCCCCGGCCTCGCTGCCCGCGGTGCAGGCGGTCGCGGCCGCTGCGACCGGGTTCGTGGCCGGCGCCGCGACGCTCGCCCTGCTCCGCCGCCACAGCGCTCGCAAGCTCGCCCGGACCCGTATGCCGCGGCGTGCGCTCGATGCACTGCCGATTGTCGGGTCGCGCCGCTTCCTCGTCGACGTGCACCTGCTCGCGAAGCCCGGGGAGTGACCCACGGGGCGGGCTCGCGCCCGTACGGCCTCGAGCTGCGCGTCGAGGTCCGTCCGCGCTGGCCGTTCCGGCTGTCGCGGCGGACCGGCCTTGACCGGGTCGCCCGGGTCCGCGGGGGCGTCCTGCACCGGCTGCTGCACTGCGGGCAGGCGCCGGTGGTCATCCGCGTCGCCCAGCTCAGCGCCGACCGGGTGCTGTTCGGCGCCCAGGCGGATTCCCGCGCCGTCGCCGAGTGGGGGATCGAGCGGATGCGCTCCGCCTTGGGGATCGATCAGGACCTGCGGCCGTTCTATGAGCGCTTCCGCTTCGATCCGCTGATCGGCGCGGCGGTCCGGGCCGCCCCTGGCCTGCGGGTCGCCGGCCGCCCCGACCCGTTCGAGGCACTCGTGTGGGCGATCTGCGAGCAGTTGATCGAGTATGAGCGGGCGGCGACGATCGAACGCCGGCTGGTCGGCCGGCTCGGCCGGCGCTGCGCGGCGACGGGTCTGGCCGACTCGCCGCCGGCGGCGGTGCTGGCGGCGCAGGCTCCGGCGCTGCTGGCGTCCCTCGACCTGACCGAGACGCGCGCGCTGGCGCTGGTCCGAGCGGCCCGCGAGGTCGCGTCGGGGCGCGTGGACCTCGGCGATCCCGATCACGAGCGGGGCTGGCGGCGGCTGCGCCAGATCCGCGGCATCGGCAGCTGGACGCTGCAGACGATGGCGCTGACCGGTCAGGGCCGGCTCGATCAGCTGCCCGCCGGCGACCTCGCCTATTTCAAGCTGGTGGGACGGCTGACCGCCGCCGGCGGCGATCCGCGGGCTCGCGCCACCGAGGACGAGGTGGAGCGCTTCTTCGCGCCCTACGCGCCATGGTCGGGGCTCGCCGGGTTGCATGCCCTGCGCAGCGCCGGGAGTCCGGCGATGCTGCGGCTGGCCGCCTGAAACTCAGGCGTGGATCGGCGAGACGACGAGCTGGTCGCCGCACGGGGAGATCCGCGGCGCTGAGCGCAACGACACCCGCTGCCAGTGGGTGCCACCCGGCCCCGGCGCGGCCGACATCGCCGTGGCCGCCGTGCGGCAGGTGTGGGCGCGGGCGTACTCGTTGTTGGTCACGAAGCTGATCCCGAAGTGGGCCGTGGTCCCGGGTTGGAGGGTCACGGTGCGCGGCGCCGGCAGCGTGTCCGGAAAGAAGCCGTGACCCTTGCTGAGGTGCAGCGGCAGCGCGTGACCGGTCCGGTCCAGCAGCCGCGCCGTGGGATAGCCCCGCACCAGGCAGCGGTGACCGGAGATGTTGCGCAGCGCCAGTGTGACCTCGAGATGGCCCGTGGCGCCCTGCGTGCCGGCATAGGACAGCGCGAGCTGAGCGCCGGCGCAGTTCACCGGGCCGGCCCGCGCGTGTGAGGCCTGCGCGCTCGACGTGGACGACGTGGACGACGTTGTCTGCGAGCTGCCGCAGCCGGCCATCACCACCGCGGCCGGCAGCACCGCCGCCAGGATCGACGCCCGGAGGCGGCCTGTCGGTCTGAGCCCCATCACCGACATCGTAGGCCGGACGCCCCTTCGAGGCGCAACCCGCCGCCCGCCCTACGGGCCCTGGCCGGCGAGCAGTTGGTTGGTCGACGCGTCTGGCACCGTCGCCGGGTTGGTGATGAGGTGCTCGTGCAGCATCCACTGGCCGAAGCGGGTCCACTGGCCGCCGTCCTGCCAGCCCCACGGCAGGCTGGGGTTCGACGGGAAGAACGACGACAGGGTCGCCTGCACGCTGGCCAGCTGGAGCTTTGCGTCGAGCGACGGGTTGGCGCGTTCGAGGGCGTTGACGGCACCCTGCGGGTCCGCACGGACCGCCTGATAGCCGCGGCCGATCGCCTCGACGAACCGGCGCAGCTCGTTGTTCTTGTTGGCGATGTCGTTCTCGGTGGTCACCAGGACGAGCTCGTCATAGGGCGGCACGCCGGCGTCCTCGACGTGGATCACGTTCGGCTTCTTGCCCATCTGACGCAGCTGGATCGCCTCGTAATTCCAGTAGGCGCCCAGCGTCGCATCGACGCGGCCGGAGAGCATCGCCGGCACGAGGTTGTCGCCGACGTTGGTCTCCTTGACCGAGCTGGCCGGGACGCCGGCCTTCTGCAGGATCGTCTGCAGATACGCCTGCTGGTAGGGGATGCCGGCGTCGCCGATTCGCTTGCCGCGCAGCTGCCTCGGGCTGGTGATGTGCTTGGAGCCCAGGGACACGATCGACGTGAGCGGCCGCTGCACGATCGCTCCGATCGCGACGAGCGGCTCACCCTTGTCCCGGGCGAGCAGGACCTCGGGCTCGTAGGAGATGGCCACGTCGACCTTGCCGGCGTCGAGCAGCTCCAGCGGCGTGGCGGGGTCGGTGGGCACCTGGACGTGGACGTTGAGGCCGGCGTTGGTGAAGCCGCCATCGGCCAGCGCCTCGTAGAGGCCGACATGGTCGGCGTTGGGGAGCCAGTCGAGCATCAGGCTGAGCGGCTGCGCCTTGGCGGCGCTCGGGGTCAGCGTGTCGTGCTTCCCCCCGCAGGCCGCGAGCATCAGTGCGGCCACCAGCGCTCCGGCGGCCAGCGTCAGATTCCGTCGTCTCATGCCTGAGGGTCTCCAGTCGGTCGGTAGGCCCACGGGAGCAACAGCCGCTCGGCCAGGGTCAAGAGCACGAACAGCGCGATCGCGAACGCCGACAGGACCACCACGGCGGCGAAGGCGCGCGCGGTGAGCAGCTGCGGGATCGACTGCTCGAACAGATAGCCGAGGCCGGAGTTCGCTCCGGCCTGCTCGGCGAACACGGCGCCGATGACCGCGACGATCACCGCGATCTTGGCCCCCGTGAACACGCTCGGCAGCGCGGACGGTAGCTCCACGTTCCAGAACACGCGGCGGCGCGGCATGTCGAACGTCCGCATCAGCTTGATCAGATCCGGGTCGACGGCGGCAAATCCGGCCAGCGTCGTGACGACGATCGAGAAGAATGACACCAGCGCGACGACGATGAGCTTGGGCGCGAGCCCGAAGCCCAGCCACAGCACCAGGATCGGCGCCAGCATCGGGATCGGGATCGTCTGGGACGCGATCAGCAGCGGGTACATCGAGCCGCGCACGGTCACGGAGAAGTGCATCGCGCTCGCCAATGGGAGCGCCGCCGCCATCGCCACCAGGATCCCGAGCAGCACCTCCTCGGCGGTGACCAGGAAGTTGGACCACAGCAGGCCGCGATCGGTGTAGAGGGACTGCGCCACCGCGTGCGGCGGCGGCAGGATGAGCGGGTCCGCGCCGCCGAGGTCGACGTAGAGCTCCCAGATCCCGAGCAGCCCGGCGATCACGGTGATCGCGATCAGCGTCCGCCTCATGGCGCCACCCCCAGCGCCTCGAGCACCCGCTCGCGCAGCGCCCCGACGTCGGGGTCGGTCCGGCGGCGGGGCCGCTCCAGCGTGACCTCGAATTGGCGCACGACCCGGCCCGGGCGCGGCGACAGCACTACGACCCGGTCGGCGAGAACCACTGCCTCCTCGACATCGTGGGTCACCAGGACGACGGTGCGGGGCTCGGTCGCCAGCACGTGGGCCAGCCACCCCTGCATCTCGGCCCGGGTGATCGCGTCAAGTGCGGCGAACGGCTCGTCAAGGGCGAGCACCGGCTTGCCGGCGAGCAGCGAGCGCAAAAACGAGACCCGCTGGCGCATCCCGCCCGACAGCTGCGCCGGCCGGGTCTGCTCGAACCCCGACAGTCCGAAGCGCGCCAGCCACGGCGCCGCCGTCGCCCGCGCCTGCTCGCGGTTGTGCCCGCGGGCGCGTAGCGCCAGGGCGGCATTGTCGACCGCGGTCAACCACGGCAGCAGCAGGTCTCGCTGGGGCATCAGCGCCGCCGGCGCGCTCGTCACCGTGCCCGCGTCCGGGCGCTGCAGGCCGCAGATGAGCTCGAGCAGCGTCGTCTTCCCGCAGCCGCTCGGGCCGACCACCGCGACGATCTCGCCGGGCGCCGCGTGGAGCGACACGTCCGCTAGAGCGTGAACCGCGGAGCCCCTGGCGGGGAACGTCCGGCTCACTCCCTGCACGCGGACTCCGCCGGTGTCGTGGCGCTGTGCCGGCCCCTGAGGCAGAGCCTCGATCGTCACTTGAGTTCGCTCCCTCCGCGGGCATTACCCCACAGGTTCGAAGGGTCAGCGCCGGGCCGCTCGGTGCGTGGGCGCAATCTCAGCCGGCGTCGCCCGCCAGCCCCCCTGGTTTGCAGATCCGGCGTGCATCGTACCGCTCAACCTGCCTGCACCGGCCGGTCGGTCCGGTAACGTGCCGCTCGTGCACTGGCGGAGACGAGATGGCCGCGGCGCGGTCGTGGCCTTCCTCGCGACGGCGCTCGTGATGGCCCTCGGCGCCACCTCCGCGTCCGCCGCCTCGACCTTCAAGCCGCGCGTCGGCTCGGCGCTGGGGATCGAGCCGACCTACACGAGCCCCGACATCGCGATCGGGACCAACATCCCCGCCGCGTATCACGGCGGCTCGGTCATGCGCGACGTCATCGTCCACACCGTGTTCTGGGCTCCGCCGGGCTATCACTTCGATGGCTCACCCGGCGCCGGCACGCCGGGGTACGAGGCGCTGATTCAGCAGTTCTTCACCGACGTGGCCCACGACTCGGGGACCACATCAAACGTCTTCTCGCTGCTGGACCAGTACGGCGATCGCTCCGGCGACGGTACGTACAACATCCACTACGACGCCGCCAGCGACTCGGTGGTGGACTCCGATCCCTACCCGTCGAGCGCGCAGCAGTGCAGCTCCCCGTCCGGCGTGGCCACGTGCGTGACCGATCTCGAGCTCCAGCGCGAGGTCAACAAGCTGATCGGGACCGGCGGGGCCGGTGGGTCCGTGTCTCGGGGGCTGTCCAACGTCTGGTTCGTCCTCCTCCCGCCCGACGTCGACACCTGCACTGAGGCGGGCACCTGCGCCACCAACGCCTTCGCCGGCTATCACTCGGCATTCGATCTGGGAAGCGGCGAAACGGTGTACGCCGCCATCCCGGACCCCCTCGTCGAGTTCACGCCCCCTCCGGGCTCCGACCCCGAGGGCAACCCGGAGGCGGAGGACACGATCGACACCATGGCCCACGAGGCCGTGGAGGCGATCACCGACCCACTCGGCACCGCCTGGATGGACCCCAACGGGTTCGAGACGGCCGACAAGTGCGAGAACGGCCCCCAGCAGGGGGCGCCGCTCGGGTACGCGAGCGACGGCTCGCCGTATGACCAGCTCATCAACGGGCACCCGTACCTGATTCAGGACATCTGGTCCAACTCGCGGAGCGGATGCGTTCAGAGCTCGACCACGGTGGCCTCGATCCCGTTGCTGCACACGGTCGACCTGCGGCAGTTCAGCTCGTCGGTGAGCGGCAGCATCGGGGCCGACCGGCGGGTGCCGGTGACCGTCGTCCTGACCCGCGCCGGCGTGCCCATCGCGCTCGGGAACGGCGAGTCGCGCAGCAACGGGAACTGGGGGCCGGTCACCCTGCTGGGCCGGGACGGCCGGCCCCACGCCGTCGGCGACGACCGGGACGCGATCGAGATCCTCTACGGACTGGGCAGAACCAGCCCCGCGCCCGACCTGATCGAGACCGGTGACGGCGGCAATCCGTTCACCGAGTCGGGCTGGACCGGCTGGTTCGATCTCGATCACGGCTACGCCGTGCACTCGGATCACCCTTCGGGGACCACGGTCCTGCTCGGCCCCTGCGGTCAGACCGGTGTGCTCTCGCTGAGGATCGGCGCCACGTTCACCCCGTCACCGGTGGACCTGTGCAGCACCGAGGCCGACGCGTCGGTCATCAGCGTCCCGCACGTCGGCGCCGGCACTCCGGTGACCATGACCAGCGAGGACAACCGCGGCGAGTATCTGCTGGTCCCGAACGGCGCCCTGGTCACGATGACCGTTGCACTCGGCGAGCCCGACAGCGTCCCCGCCGTCGGCAACGGCCAGCTCCTGTTCCAGCCGACTGGATTCCCCACCTGCACGGCATTTCTGCGGATCCGGACCGTGCGCTGTAGCGGGTTGGTGCCGAACGCCGGCTACACGCTGAAGCTCGGGCGCCGGGCGATCGGGCACGCCCGAGCCGGCAGCGCCGGAGCGGTCACGATCGCCGCCGTCGCGGTGCGCGGGGGAGACGTGATCACGCTCGTCAACGCCGCCGGGCGCCGGCTGACCTCCCTGCACGTCGCCCACCTGCGGGTCACCATCATCGGCAGCCAGACCACGATCGCGTCGGGCACCTGCCAGGCCGGTGACTACTGGGGCCAGCCGCTGACCAGGGCGCCGACCGGCGCGGAGATCGGCCAGGGACCGGCCGGGAGCGGCACCATCTGCCCGAGCAGCGGCCACGCCAAAGGACTGTCCACCGCTGACATCGCCCAGACCGACGACTTCAGCGGCGGCCAGACCGAGACCCAGGTTCCGGACATCCAGTCCACCGCTCCGATCCAGGACGAGACGCTGTACGGCGGCTTCGTCGCCTCGGCCCAGTCGGGCCTCCCGGGTCCGCACGGCGCGGTGTCGGCCGGGGGAGTTCCGATCGCGCTGTCCATCAGCGCCGCCGGATCGCCGCGCGGAGTCGTGTTCCACGCGAGGAACGTCGACAGCGGGCGCGGGGTCGCGGTTCCCGCGCTGCAGCCCGGCGCGTACGTCGCCAGGTGGGTGCTGCACGACGCCGCGGGAGACACCCGCATCGTCACCACCCGGTTCGTCGACGAGGCTTGATCGCCGCCGCCGCCGCCGCCGCCACCGCCGCCGCCGGCGACGCCGCGCCGGCGACGACGCCGCGCCGCTGGTCGCGCTCGCCGCCGCCGCCGCGCCGGCAGACACGCCGGGCGCCAGCCCGGCCAGCCAGCAGCCGTCGGCTTCGGACGTGATGCATTTCGTGTCCGAATACCGGACACGATCCGCATCACGTCGCGCGGCCCTTCGTTGTCACACCGCGCCGAGGGACGTTTGCGGGCGGCGAGGGGGTCGCCCCCTTCGTTGCCGCCGTCGGCCCGCAGCCCGACCCCGGGACGAGTCGGGGGATTAACCAGCCAGGTGACGCCCGAGCCGGTGCAGGAACGCCGTCGCCGCCGCCACGCTGCCGGGCGCGCCGAGCGCATAGCCCGACACGGTCGCCCGGGTGCTGAGGTAAGCGCCGAACAGCGAATCCGCGTCGGCCTCGGCGTCGGTTCCGGCGGCGCGCAGCCCGTCCAGCAGCTCGATGCCGGGATGGGCTCGGCCCGCCTGGCGGGCGGCGGCTGACACGAACACCGCGTCGTCACCGGCGTAGCTTGCGGCGCCCTGCGCGGGAACGGCGAACACGTCGGCCGAGCGGGCCGCGGCGGCGGCGATCCCGAGGCGCAGGAACGCGGCATCCGTCACGTCGGAGTCCGCGGCCGCGCCCGGGCTGAGCCCGGCCAGCCTCGTGACGAGACCGATCGCCGGCGCGGCCACCAGCAGCAGCCCGTGGGCGTGTGCCACCCGGGCGGCGAGCGCGAAGGACCGGGCCGGGTCCGACTGCTGGGACAGCGGGGTGGCGAGGGTGGCGCCCGGGTCGTACACGATCGCCTCGGTGCCGGGCCGCAGCCTCCCGGCGTTCGTGACCGCTGCCAGCGTCGCCTCGTTGGCGAAGCTCGCGGTCGGGATCGCCGTCGGAACCCCGAGCCGGGTCAGCGTGGCTGCGCTCGCCGCGGTCACGAAGGCCCGCGGGCTGTCGAAGAACCGCTGCGCCTCCCCGGCGTCGGCGGTCTCGAGATGGGAGAGCGCCCCGGCGCTGAGGACCCAGGCGGGGCCGGGGTCCGGCGCTATGCCGTCGCCCGCCTGTGCCTCGGCGGCGTAGTCACCGAACAGGAGGTCTCCGGGGCCGCCGCCGGCGACGCCGCAGGCGAAGCCGTCATAGCTGGTCGGCGCGTCGCTCGAGTCGGCGACGATCGTGCCCGGGAGGTCAAACGCGAATCCGACGATGCCGATCCGCTTGCCGGCCAGGTAGTCGAGCAGCAGTCGGGCCGTCGCGGGAGCGTTGGCGACGCAACCGGTGGTCGAGTTGGCGTCCCACTCGGTCACGATCACCGGCACCGTGGCGCTCGCGGCACCGAACGCCTTGTCCCAGGAGGTGATCCCCCGAGTCAGTGACGGATAGTGGATGCCGTAGGCGAGCTGGGGATCGCCGGGATGGGCGGGATCGGTCAGCGCCACCCGGCCCGCCAGCGACTGCTCGCCAGCCAGGGCCGGAACGATGATCACGTTCTGCGGCGCCAGCGTCCGGATGTCCGCGATCAGGGCGGGCATGCCGATCGCCTGGCAGGACCCGCCCGGATAGATGATCTCGCCGCCGGCGCGCCACTGGATCCAGCCGCCCGGCGTGGCGGAGACGCCGGGCTCGTTGTAGAGCTCGAACATGACGCCGCCGTCGCCGGCGAACATTGCCGCCAGGACGTTCCAGGCCCGCTCCGCCCCGGCGTCGGGGAGCGGGCAGCGGGTCGGCTCGCCGGCGGGCGGCTCGGCCTGGAGGGACACGATCACGGCGAGACCGAGGCCGCGGGCCATCTGCACCGCGGCCCGCACCTCATCGGCATACGCCGGGGCGTAGAGCGGGCTCTGCGGGTCCAGCCCGAACTCGCTGACCTGAAAGCGCACGAGGTCGGCGTGATCGGCGACCGCCGCCTGCAGCTCCGCCAGTCCGAACTGCTGGTGCGCCGCGACGTACTTGCCGCTCAATGCGCCGTCGGGGGCGACCAGCCCCACGATCTGGACGCCGCGGGGGACCCACGGCACGCCGTTGCGCAGCAGCTGGTTGCCCTGCACGGTGATGACGCCGTCCGGCTGCGCCTGCGCGACGGCGGCGCTCATCACGGCCAGGCAGGCGGCGACGACGACGAGTTTCAGCAGCCGTGAGACCACCACACCCAAACACCGGCCAGACGGCTGGAGTTGCGCCTCGCCCGGGGGCTCAGACGCGGTCGACGGGCTGCGTCAGCGCCTTGACGAAGTCCTCGAGTTGGTCGGTGCGCCAGCACTCGAACGCCGTGCAGTGCGCCGCGTAGGCCGAGATCACCGAGTCGCCGTAGTTCCAGTACAGCTCCGGCTCGGGATTGAGCCAGAACGTCCGCCCCGCCTTGGCCGTGATCGCGGCGAACACGTCGTCGCGTGGCGGGCGGCCATTGGTGCGCGCATCGCCCAGCACGATGACGGTCGTCCGGGGGTGCAGCTCGTCCTCGATCAGCGCCAGGAACTCGGTCCACACGCGGCCGTAGTCGGTGTAGCCGGAGATGTCGGCGACCCCGGCGTCACGGGAGATCGCCTCGCTGGCGGCCCGGAAGTCCCGCTCGCGCTCGAATACCTCGGTGACCTCGGAGATCCGCTCGATGAACACGAACGATCTCAGCTTCCGGAACGAGTCGTGGAGGGCGTGCAGCACCGACAGGAAGAACGTGCTCGCGCTCGTGACGCTGGTGGAGACGTCGCACAGCACGAAGATCTCCGGCCGGCGCGGACGCCGCGGGCGGTAGCGGAGCTCGACCGGGACGCCGCCGGTCTGCAGCGACGCCCGCATCGTGCGGCGCACGTCCACGTGGGCGTGGCGCTTGCGGCCCTTGAGCTCGTGGCCCTGAGTGGCCAGCCGGCGCTTGAGCTGGGCCACCACGCGATGCACGGCGGCGAGATCCTGGAGCGGCCCCGTCGGCAGCGCACGATCGAGCTCGCTCAGGGGCCGCTTGGGCGGCAGGCTCGCCGTCCGCTCGATCAGGCCCCGCTCGAGCTCGCGGCGCAGGTGCTGCTCGAACCGGCGCAGCTGATCGCGGGGGACGCCGTCGCGCCGCGGATCGTCCATCGGCAGGTCCGGCTGCGGCTCGGTCCGCAGCCCCAGGGCCCGCCGGATGCGCTGGACGTCGACGCCGAGCACCCCCGAACCCTCGCCACGTCCGAACGCCGCAATCGCCAGCCGGGCCAGGTCGCGCATCGCCGCCTCGGAACCGTCGCGCAGCGCCGCGGCGATCTGTTGCCGCAGTGCGTCGAGATCCATGTCCAGCGACTGGCCGTCGGCCGCCGGGCCTTCGCTGATCTCCTGGCGGGCGGCCTCGGCCTCCACGGCGCGGAAGAAGAACCGGTCAAACACGAGCTCGAAGGTGTGGCGGTCATCCTGGGACTTGGCGAGGGTCGCAGCCAGCGCCTCCTTGAAGTCGGCCTGCACCGTCCAGCTGATCTCGTCGAGCGCCGCGAAGGCGTCGAGCAGCTCCGAGGTGCCGAGCGCCATCCCCTCGTCGCGCAGTTCCTCGGCAAACGCCAGCAGCTGGCCGTCGAATCCTCCGGGACCGCGGTCCGGGATCTTGGCGTAGAGCTTGCCCTGGTCAGGCGGCGGAGCTGGCATCGGCCGTCGATTCCAGCCTGACGCCCACGCGGGCCGCCACCGTGTCCAGATCGGTGCGGTGCTTGACGATCACGCTCATCGTCTGCCGGAACGTGTCGGCGTCGATGTCGGTGGCGCCGAGCAGGATCAGCGCCCGGGCCCAGTCGATGGACTCGGCGATGCTCGGCGGCTTCTTCAGGTCGAGCTCCCGCACCTGGCCGACGATTTCCACCAGCTTGCGAGCCAGGCTCGCGTCGAGATCGGGAGAGTGCAGCCTGACGATCTCCAGCTCGTGCTCGAGGTCGGGGTAGTCGAGCCACAGGTACAGGCAGCGGCGCTTGAGCGCCTCCGTGAGCTCGCGGGTGTTATTGGAGGTCAGCAGGACCACCGGCTGCGTGCGGGCCTCGATCCGGCCCAGCTCGGGGATGGAGATCTGGAAATCTGAGAGCAGCTCGAGCAGCATCGCCTCGAACTCCTGGTCGGTCTTGTCGATCTCGTCGATCAGCAGCACGACCGGCTCGGGCGACGCGATTGCCGTCATCAGCGGGCGAGCGAGCAGGAACTCCTCGCCGAAGATGTCGTCCTGCACGTCCTCCCATCCGGCATCGCCGGCCTCGGTCTGGATCCGCAGCAGCTGCTTGCGATAGTTCCACTCGTACAGCGCCTTGGCCTCGTCCAGACCCTCGTAGCACTGCAGACGAACCAGGGTTCGCTGCAGGTAGCGCGACAGCGCCTTGGCCAGCTCGGTCTTGCCGACCCCGGCGGGTCCCTCCACCAGCACCGGCTTGCCGAGCTTGGCGGCCAGGAAGGACACCAGCGCCGTCGACTCTCCCGGCAGGTAGCCCGCCGCTCTGAGGCCGGCAGCGACGGCGTCGACGGATTCGGGTGTCGGAATGGGATCGGGCATCGGGCTGTGCCTGATCGCCGATCGGGCGGATCGGCGCAGTGAGGCGCCTCCCAAATATAGGGTTCTCAATCGTGACGCTCCTGATCGCCTCCCTGTCGCAGATCCATGCGGCCATCGTGGTGCTGATCTTTGGCCTCATCCTCGGCGTCTTCGGTCACATCATCAGCTCCAAGACCCTGATCCTCACGAGCATCCTGATCATTGGGGCATTCAGCGTCTACTTCGGCTTTGGCGTCAGTCACGTGAACTGATCTCTGTCACAGCTCCGTGCCAATTCGGCCGGGTGGGGTCGGCGCGGCGCACAATCGCGGTTATCCGCCAGCTCCCGCCCCCAGATTCCGCGTCCGGCGCCTGCAAACGTCCCTCACAACGGCGCCATGAAGGGGAGCGGGACGTCTGCAGCCGTAGGGACCGCAAACGTCCCTCGAGTGCGAGGCCTCCGACTCCGGGGGACGTCTGCCGTCGACACGGCGGCAAACGGCCCTCGTCGACCGGGCGGAGGGCGTAGGGTGGACGTGTGCAGCCGTTCAGCGTGGCCGGATCGCCTCGTGGCCGAGATCGCCGGCCGCCAGCATGGTCTCATCACGCGCCGGCAGCTGGGTGATCTCGGGCCGACGAGGACGATGATCGACAACGCCATCAGTCGCGGGCGGCTCATCCCGGTGCACCGGGGCGTCTATGCGGTTGGTCATCCTTCGTTGCTGCCGTTGGCTCCCTTCATGGCGGCGGTGCTGGCGGTGGGGCGCGGCGCGGTGGTGAGCCACCGCTCGGCCGCGAGGCTCTGGGGATTGATCCAGCACACGAGCGAGCCGGTTGACATCACCGTGGTCGGTCGTGACGCCGGTCGGCGGCGGGAGCGCATCCGGGTCCACAAGCTGGCCACCCTCGACCCGCGCGACGCAACCACCCACCATGGCATCCCCATCACCAACTCGGCTCGCGCCCTCCTCGACATCACGCGGGGCCTCACCCAGGCCGAGCTGGAGCGCACCTTCGACTCGGCGCTCAAGCAAAAGACCCTCACCCGCGACGCCGTCGCGACAACCGTTGCCCGCTATCCCCGCAGCCCCGGCGCCGCCCGCCTCGCCGCGCTGGCCCGGGCGGAGCTGCGCACGTCAGCCGATACGGAATCGGATACCGAGGACCGGTTCCTCGAGCTGGTTCGGGCCGGCGGACTGCCTGCACCGGAGTTCAACGTTGGGCTGCTCGGCCGGTACAAGGTCGATGCCCTGTGGCGCAGCCACCGCCTTGTCGTCGAGCTCGACGGCTACGCGTTCCACAGCACCAAGTGGTCGTTCGAGACTGACCACGAGCGCGACCAGGTCCTGGCCGACGCCGGATACGCAGTGACGCGGTTCACCCGGGACCAGATCGTCGAGCAGCCGGCGCTGGTGCTCGTCCGGCTCACCCGCCGCCTTGCCCAGCTGGAGGCTCAGTCGGGCCGGTCGAGCCGGATGGTCAGCTGATCCTCGGGATCGTCGGCCGCCGGCCGGGGCCGCGGTCGTGACCGCCCGAGCCGCGCCGTCGGCGGCTCGGCGATGTCCAGCTCCTCGATCTCCCGGCGATCGAGGCCACGGGATCGTCGCGGCCGGTCGGCGGGCGGCGCGTCCGGCGTACGAACGACTGTGGGGTCGGTGACGGGCGGGGAGGAGGGCGCGGACGGTCCGCCGGGCGGCTCGGGTGAAGAGCTGCGTGGGGGCGCTCCGACGCTCCGGGGCCGAACTCGCCGTGGCGGCGCCTGCGCGGCCGGCGACCCGTCGCCCGGCGATCGCGAGGTCCACGTCTCATCGATCTCCATCTCGGGTCCACGGGTGGGTCGAGCCCGCCCCTCGGGACGCTGGCGGGAGACGGGGACGCCAGGCGCCCGCTCGCCCGGCAGCGGCGGCTCGGGCTCGTGGGCGTGCCTGATCCGGGTGCCGGCGTAGGCGAGCAGCGCACCGACCGCCAGCGCGATGAAGATCCCCCACTCGATCCCCCAGGTGGTGGCGAGCTGGCCGTGGCCGGTCGTGCCCTCCTTGTCGAAGATCCGCCACACGATCAGCGCGCAGGTCCACAGTCCCGCCGCCGTGATCACGCCACCGTCGCCGCCGGGGACGTGAAACGCGCCGCCCTCGGCGCGGACGAACAGCAGCACCAGCACCCCCGCGGCGACGAGCAGCACCGCCGCCTCGACGAACGAGAACGCCTGCCAGCCGCTCAGCCCCTCGCCATAGGATCGGAGGCTGTGGACGCCGGTAGCGATCACGGTCTCCTGGTACCACGGCAGGAACAGGGTCACGAACAGTCCGATGGCGGCGAAGGCCGCCAGCCGCCGCTCGGATGGCAGCGCGCGCCAGAACCGCAGGAGCCGGGCCGACCCGGATCCGACCCGCTGGGCGGTGCCGGCGCCGCGGCCGGACGCGCTCATGCGCTCACGATCCAGGGGACGGGGCACGATTCGATTGTAAGCGGAGGCCCGGGCGCCTCCCGCGACCCCGTACGACCTCTGACGCTCCCGACACCGCAACGGACGGCGCCGACTAGAGGATCGGGATGTCCTGCACCTCGGACGGCTGCGCCCGCCGCGCCTCGGTGCGCTCGAGGTACCAGTCGATCAGGGCTCGGAGCGCCAGCAGCACCTCTCGCACCGCCTCGGCCAGCCGCTGCTGCAGCTCCGGCGGAATGCGGTCGCGCACGGACGCCAGCAATCCGAGCAGCAGGTCGGCCTCGGACCCGAGCAGCGAGCCGGCGTCGCCGCCGCCCGCCTGCCCCTCTCGGGCCCGCGGTTGCCAGCCGGCCGGCGGCGGCTTGGTCGTCACCCGCTCGGCCGCGTCGGCGAGCAGCCGGTCGGCGGCCTCCGAGGCCTGATCGAGCCGCTGCTCGAGCCGGCGCAGCGCGTCCTCCATCGCCCCGGGCCGTGCCGCCGCGCCACCGTCCGGGTCCCGAGCCTCGCCGCTAGCCATCGAACCTGATCTGCAGCGCGCCCGCCTCGAAGGTGGCCGCCGCCGGCCGCATCGCCGCCATCGCGGGGGGAAGCATGATCGTCCGGCGCTGCCCGTCGACGCCGACGACCAGCTCCAGCCCGATCTTCTTCAGCGAGATGTCGCCCTTCTCGGCAAACGGGAGCTGGAGCCGCAGCTGAGCGCCGTCGTCGAGGACCTCGAGCTCCTGGGCCAGCGAGTCGTGCAGGACCGCGGATGGATCGCGCCCATCGAACAGCTCACCGCCGAGGCGGTCGAGCATGTCCGGGCCGACCACCTCCTGTTCGAAGTACGGGGCGCACAGCACCGGCACCGGCGCGAACGCCGAGTGCACCAGCTCCAGATGCTCCTCCTGGACCCGCCGCCAAGCGGCGAAGTAGTCGCCCACGCCCGGTGGGAACAGACGATTGACGATCACGGCGTCGGTCAGGTAGCCGTACAGGTTCAGATAGGTGAACGTCCGCATCGCCTCGCCGATCACCATCTTGTCGGGATTCATCACCAACCGGATCGTGCAGCGGTCGCGGTCGCGGAGGATCTCGTTCATCGCGATCAGGTTCTGCGAGAGCCGCTCGATGTCGGTGAACACGGCTCGGCTCGGCAGCGAGATGTCCAGCAGCGATCGGGCGATCGGCCCCGCCGCGGCGAGGATCTGGCGCTCGAGCGGGAACACCTTGTCGATCCACCAGCGGGCCACATCGGGGAACGACAGCAGCCGCAGCGTCTCCCCGGTGGGCGCGCAATCGACCACGATCACGTCCCACTGGCCTGACTCGTTGTGGGATTGGAGGCGCAGCAGCGCGAACAGCTCATCCATCCCGGGGGGCACGGTGAGCTCCTCGGCCGAGATCCGATCCACGCCGCGCTCCATCAGGATCTCGCCCAGCCACTCCTGCACCCCGGACCAATGGCGCTCCATCTCCTCCTGGGCCTTGACCTCCTGCCCCCACAGGTGATCGCCGGCGGGGACCGGCTCGCCGCCGAGCTCCACCGCCAGGGACTCCGACAGGCTGTGCGCCGGATCGGTGGACACGACAAGCGTTCGCAGCCCCGCCGCCGCGCAGCCGCGCGCGGTGGACGCCGCCACCGACGTCTTGCCGACACCGCCCTTGCCGGTGTAGAGGATGGTCCGAGGCCGCATGACTGAGCGAGTCTATGGGCCCTCCCCGGCCCCCGCGAGGACGGAGCCTCCCCGGCCGCGGCCATGGACCCGACGGGGCGCGGGCTCAGCCTGGATCCGGGCTCAGCGGCTGACCGTCAGCGTCCCGGTGACCCGGGCGAAATTGCCGGCCAGGTCGGTCCCGGCGAGCGTGACGCCGTACGTCCCGGGCTGTCTGATGCGCGGGATCGCGACGCTGTCGGTGCCGTAGGGGAAGTTGGCGCTCGTCGCGAACACCGTCTTTGTCCCCTGGGTGATCGTCACGCCGACGTGGGAGTACTTCGACAGCCGGAAGCGCAGCCCGAAGCCCGCCCGGGTCCGCGCCCCCAGCGTCAGCTGGGCGAGTACCGGCGGCGTCGTCAGGTCGTCCTGGAACGCCTGAGCGGTCGTGCAGTACACGGGCGCCGCGGTCCGGGTGCACAGTTGCGCCAGGAAACCGGTGACGAGCTCGTGGTAGGACAGCGTGTCCTCGATCCCCGGCTGGTATAGAGACCAGGCGCCCGTGTTGTACACCGGCACCTCGGCCTCCGCCTCGGCGTTGCCGGCGGCGAACAGGCCGGCTGCGGTCTGGTTGCCACTCGCCTTGGCGAAGTCATACAGCCCGATCAGGGTCTGCAGGAACGCGTTGATGATCGCCGTGTTCGGGGCGAAGGTGTATTGCAGGAAGCGCGTCCCGAGCGCGGTCTTGACGTTGACGCCGGCCGGGGGTGCGACGCTGAAGACCGGCAGTGCCCGCGTCGCGACGTTGAGGTACTCGGCGTCGCCGGTCGCCTGGTAGGCGCGGGTGAGGGCCTCCAGCCCGGTGGCCTGCGACATCGCGCTGGTCCACGGCGGCGCCCCGCCATCGAAGCTGAAGAAGTACTCCCAGGTCAGGCCGCCGCCGCGCTGGGAGGCGAGCGGGATGATCTCGGACAGGAGCTGCTCCAGCGCCGGGTAGTCGGCCGGTCCGCCGGTGTAGAGGCCGTCCGCCTTGCCGAAGCTGCCGAGAACCTGGAGCTGGATCCCCTGCCCGGGGTAGTACTGCCACACCAGCTGCGAGCCGGCGAATTCGACGCGCTCATCCGCGGAGAGCAATGGCCCGGTGGTCCACCACTGCTGGTTGGCGGCCAGGGTCGCAAACAGCGCCGGCAGCCGGGAGGGCGTGAGCTGGTGCGAGATCGCGATCTGGTGCATCGTCTCGGTGATCGCCGCCAGCTCGGTCCGGCGCGTCCCGCGGAGCTTGCGCTCGGCGGCCAGCGCGCCGTTGAAGCTCGCCACATCGCCGTGATACTGGACCGGCGTCAGCGCGTGGCCGCGATACAGCCGGGCGAGTTCGCTCAACACCGTGATCGGTGGGGTCTTGGGCTTCTTGTGCTTGGTCGGCGACGCCGCGGCGGTGGCCAGCGCGGGATGCTCGTCGCCCACGATCCCGCCGGAACGAGTCGGCGCCGACGCCGATGCCGGGGCGGGAGTCACCGCCGGCCCGGTCACGAACGGGTCGTTGCGAACAGTCGCGCGGCCGTGGTGGCCGAGGACGAGCACCGGCGCGGCGCCGGCGGATGCGGGAAACGCGACGGCGGCGACCGCGAGCAGGCCTAACAGGCTCCTGCGCACGGGGCCGATGCTACATTCGCGCCTCGCCCCGCGCCATGACTGAGGAGGATGTTGCATGCACACTCAGAACACGTCCCGCGCATCGTGGTTGCGCTCGGGGCTGCTCCTGAGCGCCGTCGCGATCTCCCTGGCGGTGGCCGCCTGCGGGAGCAGCACCGGCAGCGGCAGCTCCGGATCGGGGGGCAGCGCGTCGAGCCTGCTCAAGCAGACGTTCTCCAGCGGGCACAGCGTCAAGAGCGGCGTGCTCGGGTTCACCCTCGCGCTTGACCCGTCGGGCTCGAGCACGCTGACAACGCCGATCAGCCTCACCCTGTCCGGACCGTTCCAGAGCCGCGGCGCCGGCAAGCTGCCCGCCTCGGATTTCACCGTCGGGATCTCCGCGCTCGGCCGCAAGGGCTCCCTCGGCGTGATCTCGACCGGCACCAGCGGCTTCGTCGCGCTCGACGGCGCCAACTACCAGCTGCCGGCATCTGACTTTCAGCGCCTGGAGTCGAGTTTTTCCTCGGTCGCGACCTCCGGCGGCAGCCAGGGCAGCCTCGCCGGCTTCGGGATCGATCCCGAGCACTGGCTGAAGAACCCGTCGGTCGTCGGCACGCAGACCGTCGGCGGCGCCGCCACCACACACATCCGGGCCGGCGTCAACGTCACCGCGCTGCTCGCCGATCTCAACACGTTCCTGGCCAAGACGGCCAAGACCTCCGGCACGACCAAGATCCCGAGCTCGATCCCGCCCGCCACCCAGCAGAAGATCGCCGCCGCCATCAAGAACGCCACCGTCGACGTCTGGACGGGCACCAGCGACAAGACCCTGCGCAAGCTGTCGCTCAACCTCACCGTGCCGGTGACCGGGCAGATCTCCACGCTCCTCGGTGGTCTGCGCTCGGCCGGCATCGGGCTCAGTCTCCAGTACTCCGATCTCAATCAGACCCAGACGATCGCGACGCCGACCAATGTGCAGCCCTACAGCCAGTTCACGGCCAAGCTGCGCAGCGTGGTCCAGGCGCTGGAGGGCGGTCTCGGCGGGGTCTCCGGGGCGACCGGCTCGGGCGCGGGCTCGACGACGTCCAGCAGCGGCGCCGGTGCGTCGGCCAAGGTCAACAAGTACACGCAGTGCATCCAGGGCGCCGGCCAGGACGTCTCCAAGATGCAGAAGTGCGCCGCGCTGCTCAACGGGCAGTAGCGCCCGGCTGACAGCAGCCGAGCCCGGTTACTCGCGCCCGGGCTCCTGGTCGTCGGCCTCGAGCTCGTCCGAGCTGTCGTCGGCGCCGTCGTCCTCGTCCTCGGCGGCGCCGGCGTGGAGGTGGACCTGGAACCGCTCGAGCAGCTCGTCGCGACGGTGCTCGTCAACGGGTAGCTCGTCGGAGATCTGCACCCAGTCGGCGCCCTCGAACTCCTCCATGTTGAAGATCTCGGTATCGAGCTCCGGGGAGTCGTCGACGACGATCAGGATCTCGGTCTGCGGGTTGAAGTAGGTGCCGGGGCGATTGACAAGCTCGTCGAGCTCAACGCGACGTGGATCAGCCATGTGCGCAGCCTATTACAGACGCCCCAGCTCGGCGATCTCGCGTTCGATCTCGGCCTCCACATCGAGCGCCGGCTCGCCCCGGCGGGCGCGACGGTGGTTGCGTGCGACCACGAGATCGCGGATCTCGGCCCGCAGCTCGTCGTCGATCGCGGGCGTCGTCAGCCGGGTGGGCGGATTCAGATACTGCTCGATGTCCACCAGCGGCTCGCCCCGCCGGCGCCGGCGGGCATTGCGCGCCTCGAGCATCTGGCGGATCTCCTCGTCGCGCTCGGCCGTTGCCGCCGCCGAGCTGCGCGGCGCCCCGGCGCCCGGGCGCCGCTGCTCGGACTCCAGCATCAGATGGCTCTTGCCGTACTCGTCCCAGGTGCGGCGGCCGAGCAGCAGGCTGGCCAGCGCACCGGCGACGCCGACGCCGCACACGACCAGGACAACCGTGCCGAACGCACTCTGCACCCCATGAAGTGTGCCGCACCGGCCGAACTACTGGACGACTGTTGGGTTGCGGACGCAAGCACACGGGGTATCCTTTCGAGCAGTGCATTGACTGACTAGTCAATCGAAGCCTTAAAGGAGAAGCCACGGTGGTTGATTTCACGCTCACCGAAGAGCAGCAGAGCATGCGCGAGATGGCGCACGACTTTGCCGCCAAGGAGATTCGGCCGGTCGCCTGGGAGTACGACAAGGATGGAACCTGGCCCCAGGAGATCATCGAGAAGGCCTGGGAGCTCGGGCTGATGAACAGCCACTTCCCCAGCGAATACGGCGGACCGGGCCTCGGCTTCCTCGACGGCGCGATCATCGAGGAGGAGATCGCCTGGGGCTGCAGCGGCATCGGGACCTCGCTGACCTGCAACGGCCTGGCCACCGCGCCGATCATCCTGGCCGCCTCCGAGGAGCTCAAGAAGGAGTACCTGGGCCGCCTGTCCGAGGCGCCTCTGCTCGCGTCCTTCTGCCTCACCGAGCCCGACGCCGGCTCCGACGTGTCCGCCATGAAGACCACCGCCACCCGCCAGGGCGACAAGTGGGTCATCAAGGGCTCCAAGTGCTTCATCACCAACGGCGAGTACGCCAACTGGTACACGGTCTACGCCAAGACCGACAAGGACGCCGGGCATCGCGGCATCTCCTGCTTCATCGTTCCCCGCGACGCCGGCGTCATCGTCGACAAGCACGAGGACAAGATGGGGCAGCGGGCGTCCAACACCGCGACGATCACCTTCCCCGAGGTCGAGATCGGACTCGATCACCTCGTCGGGGAGGAGAACAAGGGCTTCAAGATCGCGATGATGACGCTCGATCGCACCCGTCCCGGCGTGGCGGCGATGGGCGTCGGCGTCGCCCGCGCGGCGATGGAGATGGCGATCGAATACTCCAAGGAGCGCGTCCAGTTCGGCGTCCCGATCGCAATGCATCAGGCGATCCAGTTCCTGATCGCCGACATGGCCACCAAGGTCCACCTCGCCCGCCTGGCGACCTGGAACTCGGCCGTGCTCCTCGACCAGGGCCGGCGCAACACGCTCGAGTCCTCGCACGCCAAGCGCTTCGCCGCCGACACCGCGATGGAGGTGACCACCGACGCCGTGCAGGTCTACGGTGGCTACGGCTTCATCAAGGAGTACAAGGTGGAGAAGCTCATGCGCGACGCCAAGATCCTCCAGCTCTACGAGGGCACCGCCCAGATCCAGCGGCTGGTCATCGCCCGGGAGACGCTGCTGCCGCGGCGCCTCGAAGAGCCGGCGACGGCGAGCGTCTAGAACGGATTTGTCGGGGGCCTTGCGGCCCCCTTTTTTCTCGCCGATGGCCGCCCGGCCGGGCCAGATCTTGGCGGATGTCCGTGGATCGGGGCGATCCGCCCGCGGGTCGAGTTACGCCCAGCCCTTCCGGCGGAACCAGATCCACAGGCCGATCGCCGACGCGACCAGGAGGCCGATCCCGAACACCCAGAACGACCAGGTGTGATTGAGGATGCGGCCGGTCAGGAACGCGAAGTTCTGACCGAAGAACCCGGTCAGGAAGGTCAGCGGCAGGAAGATGGTGGCGATGATGGTCAGCTGCTTGTTGATCTCACCCTGGCGATTGGCGACCGTCGACAGGTACATGTCGGTGGCGCCGCTGAGCAGGTCGCGGTAGGAGTCGACGAGCTCTGACACGCGAACGAGGCCGTCGTAGAGATCACGGAAGTACAGCCGGTCGTCGGTCTCCAGGCCGGGCAGCTCGGCGATCCGGTCGGCGTTGCGGACGAACATGTCGCGCATCGGCGTGACGACCCGTCGCATCGCCACCAGGTCGCGCTTGAGCGAGAAGATCCGCTGCAGATCCTCGGCGCTCGCGTTGTCGATGACGCTCTGCTCGAGGTCGTCGATGTCGTCATCGGTTCGGGTCAGCACGGGAATGAACGTCGACGTGATCGCGTCGAGGATCCGGTAGACGAGGAACTGCTCGCTGCGGACCTGCTGCTCGTCGTAGCGCTCGCGCAGGTCCGCGAGCGCGGCGAATGGCCCGCGATGGATCGTGATGACGTAGTCGCCGGAGATGATGAGGTGCATCTCCCGCAGCAGCGGTCCGCCCGATTCGGTGCTCGCGTCGACCCCGAACACGACCATGAACATGTACCCCTCATACTCTTCGATCTTCGGCCGCTGGTCGAACGTGTGCGCGTCCCCGAGGGTGAGGGGGTGCAGCTTGATCAGCTTGGCCAGCTCGTTGAGATCCTCGTCGCTGGGACCCTCATAGTCGACCCAGACGAACCGCTTATCGTCGAGGTGACCGGCGACCTCGCTTTGCTGAGGGTTGTGCAGGCACGGAACCCGTATCGCCTCCCGGCGCTTGGCGTCCGGGTCGCCGGTGGTCACGCGGCCTACGCTACCAACCGGTCCCGACGCCCAGGCGTGGTCAAGACGGCGGCGGACTTCTTTGGCTTCGGCGAGGCGGGCTTGTTGACCATCGCGTAGATGCCGGCGACGACCGCGCCCAGGACGAGTGCCCCGCACACGGCGCTGAGCGCGTAGTCGGCCAGCCGCGTCCCGGAGTGCTGGGCGCGGGCCGCGCGCGAGAGGCCGAGCAGCAGGAAGCCGAACACGACGACCACCCCGGCGCCGCCGATCAGGCCGGCGAGCAGGATCTTGCCCACCGCGCTCCATTTGATGAGAGGTGTGGCGAGAGCGATCATCGCGCTAGCCCGCCGCGACGGCGACCGCCGGGGCGCCCTTCGCCGCCTCGGTCGCGGGTGTCACATGGGTCCGGTCGAGATCGCCCGGTGTGATCTTGTTGCGTTGCGCGATCGAGAACACCACTGCCGACAGCGCCGCGGCGAGCGCCGCCACCACCACCGCCGCCGTGACGCCGCCGATGAGGTTGGTGATCTCCCACGCGCCGGCGCCGACCAGCCCCGCGGCGGGGATGGTCACCACCCACGCGCTCGCCATCTGCCCGGCGACACCCCAGTGGACGCTCGCCAGCTTCTTGCCGATGCCCGCGCCCATGACGCCCCCGGACACGACGTGGGTGGTCGACAGCGGATAGCCGTAATAGGAGGAGGCGAGGATCACCGCGGCGCTCGAGGATTCCACCGCGAAGCCCTGAGGCGATTCGACGGGAGTAATCCGGTTGCCCATCGTATTGATGATGCGCCAGCCGCCGATCATCGTGCCGGCGGAGATCGCCAGCGCGCAGATGACCTTGACCCAGAACGGGACGTAGAAATGCGCCGGGCTGATCTTGCCGTCGGCGATCAGGGCCAGCGTGATCACGCCCATCGTCTTCTGGGCGTCGTTGGTGCCGTGGGCCAGCGACACGAGCGCGGCGGAGCCGATCTGGCCGTAGCGGTATCCGCGCCGCGCTTCGTCGGCCTTGAGCAGGCGGATGAGCCGGTAGGCCAGGAACGTCCCCAGCGCCGCGACGAGCAGGCAGATGAGCGGTGACAGCACCGCCGGGGCCAGCACCGTCTGCACCAGCGCGTGGAAATCGACCGCCTTGCTGCCGGCGGCGGCCACCGACGCCCCGATCACGCCGCCGATCAGCGCGTGACTCGAGCTGGATGGGAGCGTGAGGTACCAGGTGATCAGGTTCCACAGGATGGCCCCGACCAGCGCGGCCAGCACGATCAGCAGTCCGGTGTTGCCGGTGATCAGCTTCGGGTTGACGATCCCCTTGGCGATCGTGGCGGCGACGCTGATCGACAGGAACGCGCCGACGAGGTTGAGGACTCCGGACATCGCGACCGCGACGCGCGGCTTCAGCGCGCCGGTGGCGATCGAGGTGGCGACGGCGTTGGCCGTGTCATGAAAGCCGTTGGTGAAGTCGAAGCTGACCGCGGTGACGACGACGATGATCAGGATGAGCATGGTCGTAGCCTTCCCCGCCACGGTTCAGCGGATGTGGCGATGTGGTGAACCCGGTGGCGCTATTCGGTGGCGCTGAACTCCCAGATCGCCACGGCGAGCATCACCAGTCCGAGCGCCACCACGACTCCCGCCTCGAGCAGCGTCGGCACGCGCCAGCCCCACCAGGTGACGCCCGGATCGAGCGCCCGGCGGGCGGCGGCCGAGATGTTCAGGTGGTTGAACACGATGCGGCGCATCGGGTCCACCGCGTAGGTCAGGGGATCCAGGCGGTTGAGCACCGTCAGCCAGCCGGGCAGACCGGACGCCGGGAACAGCGCGCCGGAGATGAAGAACATGGGCGTGACGAGCATCTGCATCACGCCCATGAAGGACTGCATCTGCTTGATCCGCGCGGCGATCATGACGCCGAAGGCGGTGATCGAGAACGCCAGCAGCAGCTGCAGGATGAAGATCTCGATGATCATCACCGGGTTGTAGGGGACGTGTACGACCCCGGCCAGGCAGATCACGATCACGCCCTGCGTCGCCGCCACGGTGGCGCCGCCGAGGCATTTGCCGATCACGATCGAGCTGCGCCGGATCGGCGCCACCATCATCTCCCGCAGGAACCCGAACTCCCGGTCCCAGACGATCGACGCGGCCGAGAACATGGCCGTGAACAGCACCGAGATGGCGAGAATCCCCGGATAGATGAACGTCTTCAGGTCGACGCCGTGCGTGCCGGCGCTGGAGAGTCGCTGCAATCCGGAGCCGAGCACGAACAGGAACAGGAGCGGCTGCACGAGCGTGGTCGCCATCCGCATGCGGTCAGACCGGTACCGGATCAGCTCTCGGCGCCAGACGATCCTGATTGCCCGCAGCTCCGATCCCAGGCTGCGCTGCGGGACGCTGACGCGGACGACCCCCGGGCGCGGCGTCGGCTCGGAGGATTCCGGCGGCCGGATCGTGGTGCTCATCGGCGGCCGCCGCTCATCATCTGCATCATCACGCGATTGCGAAGCTTGGACTGGTCCTCCTCGGCGTCACGGATGGTGGAGCCGGTGTAGGACATGAACACGTCGTCGAGGGTGGGCCGCGACACGCTGACGGCGCGGATCGGCAGCTCGAACTCGGCGAACAGCCGCGGCACGAACTGCTCGCCGGCCACCACGCCGAATGTCACCGCGCCCTCGCTGGTCGTGGCCTCGATTTCGAACTGGCGCGCCAGCGCGGCGATCGCCGCATCGTTGTCGTCGGTGTGGATCGTGACCCGATCCTTGCCGACGCCGCCCTTCAGCGCCTCGGGCGAATCGAGCGCCACGATCTCCCCGTGGTCCATGATGGCGATCCGATCGCACCACTCGGCCTCATCCATGTAATGCGTGGTCATGAAGATGGTGATCTCCTCACGCTCCTTGAGCTCCCGGATGTAGTCCCAGATCGACCGCCGCGTCTGCGGGTCCAGGCCGATCGTGGGCTCGTCCAGGAACAGGACGCGCGGAGAGTGCATCAGGCCGCGGGCGATCTCCAGCCGGCGGCGCATGCCGCCCGAGAAGGTGCCGACGACCGAGTCCTTGCGGTCCCAGAGTCCCACCATCTCCATCACCTGCTGCATCCGGGGCATGACGAGATCTGACTGCACGCCGTAGAGCTCGGCGTGCAGCCGCAGATTCTGCTGTGCCGTGAGGTAGCCGTCGAGCGTCGGGTCCTGGAACACCAGGCCGATGTTGCGCCGGACGTCGTCGCGCTCTGAGACCACGTCGTGGCCGGCCACCTCGGCCGCGCCGGAGGTCGGCTTGGCCAGCGTGCACAGCATGTTGATGGTGGTCGTCTTCCCGGCCCCGTTGGGGCCCAGGAAGCCGAACACCTCGCCCACGGCCACCTCGAAGTTCACGCCACGGACCGCCCGCACCTCGCCAAACGTCTTGACGAGGTCGCGGACGGCGATGGCGGGAGCCGAGGCTCCGTTGGCGTCACTCAGCGACATCAGCCGTGTACGTTAGTCCGCCGACTCATCGGGCTCTTCAGAGCCTCCGGAATCCTCGGCGAGGATCCGGTACAGGCCACGCCGAGCCTCCGCCAGGAGCTCCACGGCCCGGGCTCGCTGAGCCTCGTCGCCCACCGAGGCGACCTGCCAGGCGGCCTTGCCGATCTGGATCACCAGCGGCGCGAGCTCCGTGATGGCGTTCTCGCCATCCTCGTCCGCCGGCTGCCACGGCGCGGGTTCATCCGCCCGGGTCTCCAGGTGCGTCCGGCCGGCGTCAGTGATCTCGAACCGGCGCGAGCCATCGGTCTCCGAGGAGACGATCAGACCCTCGTCCTCGAGCTGGGCGAGCGTGGGGTAGACCGAGCCGGGGCTCGGGCGCCAACGTCCCTCGCTGCGCTCCTCGATGGTCTGCATCAGCTGATAGCCGTTGCGGGGCTCCTCGGCGAGCAGCCGCAGCAGCGCCAGCCGCACGTCTCCCCGTCGTGCCCGGCCACGCCCCCGCGGACCCGGCCCCCGCCCGCCGCCGCGGCCGAACGGGCCACCCGGCCCGCCGAACGGACCGCCGCGCATCCGGCGCAGCATGATCAGCTCCTCCAGTCGCTCCAGATCCTCGGGACCCGGCCGGCCGTGCCGGCCGCCGCCCCGGGAGAAGAGCCAGTCGGCCCCGTGACGGTGATGACGGTGCTTGCCGCTCCCTCCGCCACGCTCGCCCGACTCATCCCGATCCTCACTGCGCGGGCCACGTGGCCCCCGCTCCTCGGATCGCTCCCATCCACTTCCTCGGCCCCAGGCTCCTCGCCCGGGCCATTCCTCTGCAAATGAACTGCTCATGTGGTTCCTCCACTTGTTGCTTCTGAAAGTTCTCGTTGTTCCAACGATGCGTCAACGATATATCGGAACTGTTCGTTTGTCAAGGGCGGGAGAAGCATCGAGTTGAGGCGACCCGCGGCGGGCCGTCGTAGCGCGGCCGGTCGCGGCGGGTCGGGAAAACTGCAGGCGAAAGCCCCTCCTTCGTGGCCGCCGTTTTCCGGCCCGCCGCGGCCGCCCACCCGGAGGCGGCCCGCCGCGACCCGCCGGCGACCCGCCGCCGCCGCCCACCCGGAGGCGGCCCGCCGCGACCCGCCGGCGACCCGTCGCGGCCGCCGGCAGCGCCCTCAGTTACGAGGAGCTGGTGCCCCGGCCGCGGTTGCGCAGCCAGTCCGCGGCCTGCTGGCTCATGTCGCCCACTTGGGAGCCCAGGCTGGTGACGTTGTCACCCAGCTCGCGGAACATCGCTCGGAAGCGCTCGGCGTAGAACTCCATCGCGTCGGACGCCTCTTCGCGGACGTCGGCCTCATCGCCGCGCCGGCGGTACTCGCCGCGCACGATCCGGTCGTACTCGCCGCTCTGCACCCACGTCATCACCTCGGACACGCGCCGGACGGCGTTGGAGTGGGTGCGGTTGATCTCGTTGAAGAAGCGGCGGATCCGGTCGTGGGAGTCGTCCCAGCTCTCGTATTCCATCGCCTGCGCCATGAACGCGTCGAGGTCGAGCTTGTCGGCCGAGACCCCGCTGGCGAGCACCATCAGCGACCGGCAGACGATCTGCGGATCCTTGACCGCGAGCGTGGCGGCACGGTCGCAGCTGAGCTCGGCGGCGCGCATCCACTCGAGCAGAACCGCGCGTACCGCGCGCAATGGCAGCCCGATCAGCGGCAGGCTGTTGCCGGCGGACAGCAGGATGTTGAGCGCGGTGATGTAGAGGACGTGATCGGACAGGATGTGGCCGAGCTCGTGGGCGAGGACGGTGCGCTGCTCGCCGGGCCCGAGCTGCTCGAGCAGGTTGGAGCCGACGACCACCATCGGGTTCTGGGACCCGATCGTGACCGCGTTCCAGTTCAGCGACGAGCTGACGTACAGGTCGTAGTCCGCCGGCATGTCCAGGATCCGCTTGACCCCCTGGAAGGAGGTCCACAGCTCCGGCAGCTGCCGATCCGAGAGCTTCACGGAGTTGCCGAGGAAGCTCTGGCGCAGCGCGCGCTCGTAGCTGAACTCCACCAGCTTGCGGACGACCGTGTCCAGCATCGGCACCGCCTTGAGCGCCGCCGTCGCCGCGCGGTCCGCGGGGTGCTCGTACGCCTTGGATGAGATCTGCAGGTACGGCTCGACGCTCTCGGGAAGGTTCTCCATTGGTCACACAGTATTCCTCGGTGGCGCCCGGCGCCATAGGTCGGGGCGGACGGCCCCGGGGAACGACGGCGCCGCGGGCGACGGTGCCGTGAATAATCGATACCTCATGGGGACCGCCCGGGTCACGCGGACGTTCGCCGCATCGGTGGCCGACGCCGAGCGTTGCTGGTACGACACCAGTGCCTGGGCGGCCTGGGTCGACGGACTGGACCGCGTGCTCGAGCTCGATCCCCGCTGGCCGCAGCTCGGCGCCACCGTCCGCTGGGAGTCCGGGCCGGCCGGCCGCGGGCACGTCACCGAGCACGTGGTCTCCTACGCGCCGGGTGAGGGCCAGACCGTCGAGGTGCAGGACGTGTCGGTGGCCGGGCGCCAGTCGGTGATGTTCACGCCGGTGTCCGAGGGGGTTGAGGTCACGCTGGCATTGGCGTACCGGCAGCATCGGCGCTCCCCGGTCACGGCGATCGTGGACATCCTGTTCGTCAGGCGTGCGATGGCCGCGTCGCTGGACCGGACGCTCGGGCGGTTCGGGTCACGGCTCGACAACGCCAAACCCATAGACTCAGGCCCCGGCCCGGGCCGCCCGGGCTGACATCGTCCCCAGCCAGAGCGAGGCCGCATGTTCGTCTTCAAAGCCGCCGTGGTCGGCGCCGGCACGATGGGCGGGGAGATCGCCCACGCGATCGCGTCCGCCGGCATCCCGATCGTGCTCAAGGATGTTGACCAGGGGGCCGTCGACCGCGGCATCGCCCGGGCCGCCTCGCTCTGGCAGGCGCAGGTGCAGGACGGCACGCTCGATGCCGCCGGGTTTCAGTCACGGCTCGCGCTCATCACCGGGGCCACCGACTACGCCGGCTTCGGCGATGTCGACTTCGTGATCGAGGCGGTCCCCGAGCGGATGGACGTCAAGCAGGCGGTCTTCTCCGAGCTCGATGAGGTGACGCCCGGCCACGCGATCCTCGCCTCCAACACCTCGGCGCTGTCGATCACCCTGCTCGGCGAGGTCACCATCCGGCCCGACAAGGTGGTCGGCTTCCATTTCTTCTTCCCGGCGTCGACCAATCGCCTCGTCGAGGTCACCGAGGGAGACGACACCTCTACCGAGACGGCCCAGGCCGCCGCCAATTTCGCCCAGGCGATCCGCAAGCTGCCGATCCGCTGCGCGGAGGCGCCCGGGTTCGTCGTCAACCGGATCCTCAACGCGGCGGTCACCGAGCTGTGGCGGGGCCAGGAGGCGACCGGCATCGCGATCGAGGAGTTCGATCGCGTGTTGGGCGAGACGTCGCCGTCGGGATACGGACCGTTCTTCATCGCCGATGCCCTCGGTCTCGACACGTGCGTCTCCGTGGCCGAATACATGCGCGAGTCTCTCGGCGATCGCTTCCACGTCCACGCTCAGATGCGAGAGCTCGTCGGCGAGGGGCACCTTGGCGTGAAGACCGGAAGGGGCTTCTATGACCACCCAAGCTGAAGCCGCCGCGCCCGAACTGCGGGAGCGCTACGTCCTCAAGGCGTTCATCGAGGCGTGTCTGGTGCTCGAGGACGGAGTCGCCTCCACCAAGGACATTGACATCGGGATGCTCGTCGGCGCCGGGTTTTCGCCGCCCCCGCTGGCCGGCGCCGACCAGGTCGGGCTCGACAAGCTGCTCGCCCGGCTCGAGCGGGCGGCGCAGGAGTGGGGCGAGGAGTTTCGGCCGCCGACGATTCTGAAACGGCTCGTCGCCCAGGGCCGGCTCGGGGTCAAGAGCGGGCAGGGGTTCTTCCCCTACGCTCGCCCCGACCGGGGCTGGGAGGAGCGCCCGATCAAGCTCGAGACTCGTGATCGGGTGGCGATCGCCTGGCTGGACCGCCCGCCGGCCAACTCGCTCTCGCCGGAGGTGATCCAGACCCTGGCCGAGCTCTGGGACGTCGTCGAGCGCTCGGACGACATACGGGTGCTGGTCTTCGCCTCGGCCAATCCGATGCTGTTCTGCGCCGGGGCGGACATCAGGGCGTTCCAGGCGATGGACGGGGCGGCCGGCCGCGAGCTGCTCGATGCGGCCCATGGGCTGTTCCGGTCCTTCGAGCGGTCCGGCGTCATCACGATCGCCGCCGTCAACGCCACCGCCCTCGGCGGGGGCTGCGAGCTGGCGATGGCCTGCGACGTCCGGATCGCCGCCGATTCGGCCAGCTTCGGGCAGCCCGAGATCAACCTCGGGATCATCCCCGGCTTCGGCGGGACCCAGCGGCTGCCGCGCCTGGTGGGGGAGTCCAGGGCGCTCGAGCTCAACCTGATCGGTGAGCCGATCAGCGCCACCGAGGCGTTCGAGTACGGCCTCGTCAGCCGGATCGTGCCCGACCACGAGCTGCTCGACACCGCTCTGGCGTGGGCTCGCAAACTGGCCGCGCAGGCGCCGCTGGCGGTCACCCAGATCAAGCGCGTGTCCGCCGGGGCCGACCTCGATGCCGGGATCGAGGCCGAGAAGGCGGGCTTTGCCGCCACGTTGGGGTCCGCCGATGCCCGCGAGGGGATCGCGGCGTTCCTGGGCAAGCGCCGGCCCCGGTTCGCGGGAGAGTGAGCGCCGCCGTCCACGCGAGGAGTCGCCGGTGAGCCTCGACACCTCGTCCGCGACCCGGTTGGCCGGCCTCATCCGCGATGCCGGCTCGGTGGTGGCGCTGACTGGCGCCGGCATCTCGGTCCCGTCGGGGATCCCCGATTTCCGCTCCCCCGGCACCGGGCTGTGGCGCAACCGTCAACCAGAACATCATCGTCTGCACGCCAAGGCCGGGACCGGGAACCTGATCGAGGTCCACGGCACGATTGACCACTCGTCGTGCGTGGACTGCGGGGCCCGGTACCCGTTGGCCGACGTGCGCGCCGGCCAGCGTGCCGACGAAGCCGGCGTCCCCCGCTGTGACTGCGGTCGCCCGCTGAAGCCGGACGTGGTGCTGTTCGGCGATTACCTGCCGGTCGAGGCGCTGGCCCACGCCGACCGGCTGGCGGCCGGCGCCGACCTGATGCTGTGCATCGGCTCCTCGCTGGAGGTCTATCCCGTCGCCCACCTGCCGGATGTCAGCCTGTCCGCGGGCGGTCAGGTCGTCATCATCACCCAGGGGGCCACCCCGTTCGACGCCCGCGCGGCGGTTCGCTGCGACGGTGATGTCGTGCAGGAGATGAACGCCGTGCTGGCGGCGCTCGGAATCGATCAGCGCTGACCTTCCGGGTCGGCCGCGGCGAGCTTCCGCGGCACGCGCGGCGGTCAGATTTGAGCGATCGTGGAGCGCTCGTTCTGCCCGACCTGCTCTGGAGCGATCGCCTCGCTCGTACCGGGGTCAAAGAAGTAGAGCCGCGCCGGATCGAGCTGGAAGCGAACCCGGCTTTCGGCGGCGATTCTCGTCCTCACGGCGACGCGGGCCACGCCTTGGCTGCCTTTGGCGATCGCGGCCTCGCTCAGTCCGTCTGCGTCGTCGCCCTTGGTGCCGCTGACCTCAACCGGCTCGGCGTCGCTCGTGAAGTGGACGAGCTGCTCGGACCCGAGCGCTTCCACGAGGTGGACGTCCCCTTCGAACACCGCTGAGCCCCCGTCGGCCGCGTCAGCGTCAGCCGTGAGGAGCGACAGGTCCTCGGGCCGGATTCCGACGACCACGGGCCGGCCGGCGTATCCGCGCAATCCCGGCCTGGCGTCACGAACCGCGGGCGGCAGGGCGATCCGCTGACTGCCGATCAGGAGGCTGCTCGCGGCCTCGCCGATGGTGGCCTTGAAGAGGTTCATGGCGGGTGAGCCCATAAAGCCGGCCACGAAGAGGTTCTTGGGGTTGTCGTACAACTCCTGCGGGCTGGCGCACTGCTGGAGTACACCGGTGTTGAGGACAGCGACTCGGTCGCCCATGGTCATGGCTTCGACCTGATCGTGGGTGACATACAGCGTCGCCACGCCGACGCGGCGCTGAATGCGGGCGACCTCGGCCCGCATTTGCACGCGGAGCTTCGCGTCGAGGTTGGACAACGGCTCGTCCATCAGGAACACGCTGGGCTCCCGCACGATCGCCCGGCCCATCGCGACACGCTGGCGCTGACCACCGGAGAGTTGCCCGGGCTTACGGTCGATCCATTGGTCCAGACCGAGGAGCTCGGCCGTCTCCGCGACCTTCTGCTTGATCTCGGCCTTGGGCATCCTCCTCAGCTTCAACGCGAACCCGATGTTCCCCCCGACGGTCATGTTGGGATAGAGCGCGTAGTTCTGGAAGACCATGGCGATGTCACGCTTCTGCTCTGGCACGTCGTTGACGACCCGGCCACCGATGCGCACCTGTCCCTTGGTGATGCTCTCCAGGCCCGCGACCATGCGCAGCGCCGTCGTCTTCCCACATCCCGACGGGCCGACGAGGACCATGAACTCACCCTCGGCGACGTCCAGGTCAAGCTCGTGGACGGCTTCAAAGCCGTTCGGGTACACCTTGGTCACCGTTTCGAGGGCGATCGCCGCCATGGCTCTCCTTTGTCGGAACCAATCCGCGTGGTCACTTCAGCGCTCCGAGCGACAGGCCGCGGACCAGCTGCTTCTGGGCGATCCATCCCGCCAAGATGACCGGCAGGCAGGCCACCGTTGCCGCCGCCGCCAGGGACGCCCAGTACTCGCCTTCACTCTGCAGGAAGCTGACGAGGAACACTGGCACGGTCGGGCCTTTGGTCGCGGTCAGGAAATACGCGAAGAAGAATTCGTTCCAGGTGAAAATGACGCAGATCAACGCGGTCGCGGCGATGCCGGGGAGAGCGATCGGCAGAATCAGGCGGGTCAGCTCGGTCCAGACGCCGGCCCCGTCCATGCGCGCGGCTTCGAGCATCTCTCTCGGAATTTCGAGCAGGAACGAGCGGATCATCCACACGGCGAGTGGGAGGTTGAAGCCTGTGTACAAGATGACGAGCGCCCAGTCGTTGTCGAGAAGCCCGGTGTGCAGGGCGACGATGTAAATCGGGACGATCGCCGCGACATACGGGAGCAACTTCGTCGCCAGAAAGAAGAACAGCACGTCGCGCCAGCGCTCGATCGCCCGGATCGAGAGGGCGTAGGCGGCCGGAATGCCCAAGGCGAGCACGAGGACCAGCGACGTGAGGGTCACGAACAGTGAATGCTCGAACGGCGCGCCGATCTTGGCCGAGAATACCTGAGAGAACTCGGTGAGAGTCGGGTGGAACACGATCGTCGGGGGGTCCGTATATGCCTTCCCCTCCTGTTTGAACGCGGTGAGAACCATCCAGAACACGGGAAAGAAGACGACGAGCGCCACGATCCAGGTGACGACCGTCCAGAAATGTCCCAACGCCGACTGGCGAGTGCCAGGGAGGCGCCACAAACGCCTGGCGAACCGTTGTGCCATTCAGGCCATCGCCTCAGAAACGGTGAACAAGCCGGACAGCAGGCGCAACGTGACCGTGGCGACGATCTCCGTCGCGATGACCACGATCACGCCCGCCGCTGCCGCCTCGGAGACATTGAACGACTGGAATGCCTGCTGATAGATGTAGAACGGGAGATTGGTCGTCGCCGTGCCGTTGCCACCTCCGCCTCCGGTGAGAATGAAGATCTCGCCGAAGGCTTGGACGATGTAGATGGAGCCGAGGAGCAGGCCCAGCTCGATATAGCGACGAAGATGCGGCAACGTGATCCAGACGAACGTCTGGAAGGCATTGGCACCGTCGACGTGGGCAGCTTCGATCGCCTCCACGGACTCGCTCTGGAGTCCCGCGAGAACGATCAACATCATGAACGGGGTCCATTCCCAGACGAGCACGAAGACCACGGACGGGGCCGCGAATGTGCCGAGCCAGTTGACGTGGTGAACCCCGAACGGCGACAGGACGTAATCCAGCAATCCAAAGATCGGATCGAAGATTGTCGTCTTGAACAACAGGGCGGTCGCGATCGGCATGACGAGGAACGGCGTGATCAAAAGCGTGCGGACGATCCCGCGGCCGATGAACTTGCGATTGATGAGGATCGCGAACGCCGTCCCGAGAAGCATCGCAATGATCACCGCGGACGCGGTCAGCTTCACGGTGGTGAGCGCCGCGGCGCGGAAGTTCGGGTCAGAGAACACCTTCCCGTATTCGGCAAGCCCGACGAACTTGTTCGACCCGGGCGTCAGAGTGTTCCAGCCACGCAAGCTGTACCAGAGCACCACGACAAATGGCGCCTGCGTGACGACGATCATGTAGATCAGCGCCGGAAGGAGGGGGAGTCGGCGTCCCCAGGCCCGGCGCTGCGACGGCGCGAGGGCACGAGAGCGCTGCCGGCGACCCGCGGAAGAACCGCGGTCCGCCGGCAGCTGCTCCAACTGGTCGGACACGTCAGTCATGAGAGTGACCGCATCATGGTCGACGGGACCTACTCGCTGACCCACGCGCCCGCAAGCCGGTTACTTCAGGCCGGCGTTCTGGACGGTGGTCTGTGCATCCGACTGACTTGTCGTGAGGGCTTGGCTCACGCTCTCCGTGCCGGCGATCGCCGCCGAAATCTGGTTCGACACCTCGGTACCGAGGGCGATGAACCAGGGCTCGTCGACGAACTGCACGCCGGTATATGGAACCGTCACATTCGGGTCCGTGGGGTGGTTGGGGTTGGCTTTGTCGATGGACGCCAGGGTGATACCGGCGAACGCGCCGGCCGCCTTCTTGTATTGGGGGAGCGCATAGGTCGAGTAGCGAGTCCCCGGGTCGATATTGGCCCAGCCGAGGTGGGGACCGCTGTAGGCGATGTACTGCTTACCGGTCGCCCATTCGAGGTACTTGATCGTCGCTGCCTCGTTTGGCGCGCCCTTGGGAATGCTGAGCGACCAGGTGTACAGCCACCCGGAGGGAACGCCAGGAGCCCCCGTCGGGGTGCCCGTCGGAGCGTACGCGTAGCCCGTCTGGGCGGACACGTGCGGGTATGCGGTCGCGACAAGGCCGGCGGCCACCGTGGCGTCGTACCACATGGCCGCTTTGCCCTCTCCATAAGCCGACTCGCATTCGGTGAAGCCGTCGTTGGACGCACCCGCTTCGCCGTCCTTGCGGACGAGGTTGACGTAGAAGTTCGTGGCGGCCTCGTCTGCCGGCGAGGTGAGCTGCGGTTGCCACTTGCTGTTGAACCACGATCCGCCGGCGGTGTTGATCACGGTGTCGAGGGCCGCGAGGTTCTCGCCCCACCCGTTCTGGCCGCGCAGACAGATCCCGGCGACGCCCTTCGACGGGTTGTTGAGCTTCGCGGCGAACGACGCGATCTGGGCCCAGGTCGGGTGTAACGGCATGGTCAGGCCCGCTGCCTTGAACAGGTCCTTGCGGTAGTAGACCATCGAGGATTCCCCATAGAACGGCACCGAATACAGTCCGCCGTTGTACGTCAGCGCCGACGCGAGGGGCTTGAGGAGGTCGCTGACGTCGTAGCTGGAGTCCGCGCTCAACTGCGGCGAAAGGTTGAGGAGCCAGCCGTTTTTCGCCCAGATCGGCGTCTCGTAGTTCGAGATCATCACCGCATTGAACTCGTTGGCATGGGTGGTGATATCGGTCTCGATCAGTGAGCGCTCGTTGTTCTCGTTCAACGTGTCGTAGACGACCTTGATTCCCGGATTCATCTTCTCAAAGGCCGGCGTCAGCTTCTCGATGTCAAGCATGTTCGAGTTTGATACGACGGCTACGCGAACTGTCGTGTGCCCTCCGCTCCCTGAAGACGAAGCCCCCGCGCTTTGCGAAGACGAGGAGCTGCTGCCGCATCCGGCCGCGGCGATGACGACGGCAACGACCCCGATGGCTCCGCTCAGAAGGCGTATCGGCCCTCGTCGCCGGACGTGCCCCAACCGTCGATCTGATGTGTGGTTCGCGAACAAAACGCGCCTGCGCCTCATGTGAATCACCCTCTCCTCCTGTCTGGAATGTCAAGACGGCGGACGGTGCGCGCCTCATCCACCGCGCCGAGGTTCGCTCCACCCGGTCCGCCACAAGATCTCGCTCCTCGTCTCCTCTCGTCCTGCACCACATGCATCGGTTCGCTGATTCTCATCCGAGCGCGTCTACCAGCGAAGTGAGTGTCAGGCGGGCCCCGCGTTCGTGGAGGGACCGCAGCGCCGATCGGTACGCCTCGACGAAGCGTTCGTTGTCGCTCAGTTCGCCGAAGAGCTCGCGATTGGCAATGAACGCGACGGGGTCTTCACGCAGCCGAGCCGCCAGTTCCGTCACTCGCTCCCGCCTGCGGTCAACAATCTCGATCGGCGCTCCGTGCTCGTCAACGCCCTCGGCGTAGCGCGCCCAGCTGGCCACGATCGCGGCCGAGCGATCAATCGGGCCGCCGGCTCGTAGCTGTGCGCGGACCACCGGGAGCAGCCACTTGGGGATCCGGTCAGAGCTCTCGGCGCACAGTCGAGCGATCGTGTCGCGGATCTCTGGGTTCGAGAATCGCTCGATCAAGGTGGTTTTGTAATCGTCGAGATCAACTCCGGGCACGGGCCCCAGCGTCGGGGTTGCCTCCTGGTCCATGTAACCGCGCAGGAAGCGCTCGAACAATGGGTCTTGAGCGGCTTCGTGAACAAAGGTGTAGTCGCAGAGGCGGCCGAAGTAGCACAACCCCTGGTGGCTGGCGTTGAGCAGCCGCAGTTTCATCAGCTCGTACGGCTCGACGTCATCGACGACCTGCACGCCGACCTCCTCAACCGGGGGTCGACCGCCGGAGAAGGAGTCCTCCAGCACCCACTGCGCGAACGGCTCGCACACGACCGGCCAGCCATCGTCGATGCCGAAGCGCTCGCACACTTCCCACCGGTCGGTGTCGGTGGTGACCGGGGTGATGCGATCGACCATCGAGTTCGGGAAGTGCACCCGCTGCTCGATCCATGACCCCAGGTCCGGATCGAGTATGCGGGCAAACGAGGTGAACGTTTCGCGCGCCAGCTTCCCGTTGCCTTGGAGGTTGTCGCAGGAGACGATCGTGAACGGCTCCTGCCCCTGCTGGCGGCGACGCGCCAGCGCTGCGGTGACGAGACCGAACACGCTGCTCGGGGCGGCACCCGATTTGAGATCCGCGGCAATCTCCGGCGTGCTCGGATTGAACTCGCCGGTCACGTCATCGATGCTGTAACCACCCTCGGTGATTGTCAGCGACACGATCCGCGTCGTCGGGTCGGCCAGGCGCTCGATCACCGCTTCGGGATCGTCGGGTGCGTACAGGTAGTCGATGATCGAACCGATCACGCGGGCCTCATAGGTCCCGTCGCCGGACTTCAGCACCAGGGTGTACAGGCAGTCCTGGGCGTCCATGACCCGCTGCATCTGGCGATCGGCCTCCAGCACCCCGACGCCGCAGATTCCCCATTCGGTGGCGGCACCGGCGTTCATCAGGCGATCGATGTACATCGCTTGGTGAGCACGGTGAAATCCCCCGACGCCGAAGTGCACGATCCCGACGCTCACACGAGCGCGGTCATAGGTGGGGACCGGCACATGCTCCGAGCAGGCGGCGAGTGTGTCGGCACGCAGAGCGATAGCGGACATCTGGCTCATCCGTCACGCACCACCCACGCGAGCGTTGCTCAATCTCCGGGGCATCTCTCCTCCTGCGATCTCATGAGCCGGGATCAGAGATCCGAGCTCTCATGGAGCGCTCATTTGAGCATCTCCATGCTCGTCAGTGCGCCGCCAGACTAGTCCGCCATCGCCCGGAAGTCAAATTGTGTGCGCAATTCGCTGTAAGCTGCTCAGATGAGCAGCGACCCGCCCCGTCCCGAGAGTCGGACACGGTGACGCCGACCCCGCAGCCGGCCGCGGCCGGGCCAGCCGCGAGCGTGCTGACGGCGACGGTGGCCCGTCGCTACTACCTCGACGGCGTATCGAAGAGCGAGATCGCCGACGAGCTCGGCCTCAGCCGCTTCAAAGTGGCTCGCCTGCTCGACCGCGCTCGCAGCAGCGGGTTGGTCCGCATCGAACTCCACTACGAGGGCGACATCGACCTCGACCTGTCGGTCCGGCTCGGAACCCACCTCCATCTGCGCCGGTGCCTGGTCATCGATTCCCCTGCGGACGATGAGCCTTCGCTGCGCACCAACCTGGGCAAGGTCGCGGCCGGCCTGCTGACCGAGATCGTGCAGAGCGACGACGTCCTCGGCCTTGCCTGGTCACGCACGTTGATGGCGATGCGCTCATCCCTGACGTCGCTGGCTCCCTGCGCCGTCGTCCAGCTGACCGGCGCGCTGTCTCGCCCGGACGTGGACGAGGGCTCGATCGAACTCGTTCGCGATGTGGCACGGATCGCCAATGGCCCCGCGTTCTGCTTCTACGCCCCGATGATCGTGCCGCAGGCCGAAACCGCCAGATCCCTACGGGCCCAACCCGAAGTTGCTCAAGCCATGCAACGTTTCGGAGACCTGACCAAAGCGATCGTCACCATCGGGGCATGGAAGCCGAATCAGTCGACGGTGGCCGACGCTCTCAGCACCGACGAGTACGAGCAGGACGAGCAACTCGGAGTGCGCGCGGAGCTGTGCGGGATCCAGCTGGACGCGAACGGGCAGCCACTGCGAACCGCGCTCAGCGAACGGATCATCGGGATCGAGCCCGATCAGCTGCGAGCCGTCCCAGAGATCATCGCGATCGCGTACGGCGACGCCAAGGCCCAAGCCGTGCGCGCCGCCGTTCGCGGCGGTTTTGCGACCAGCCTGATCACGCACGCATCACTCGCTCACGAGCTCCTCAGCCCACCATGAACGCACGCCTTGCGATCCGCGACGAGGTCGTCCTGTACGGCGGCACCACGAATGCGGGTCTGGTCACGCGCGTCGGTGACACGGTCAGGCGCCCCCAACGGCCAACGGGTGAAGCCACCAGAGCGCTGCTCAGCCACCTCGAGAGCGTCGGGTTTGATGGCGCCCCTCGGTACCTGGGCGTCGACGAGCGTGGCCGCGAAGTTCTCTCCTACATCCCCGGACAAGCTGCCGTCGCGCCGTATCCGTACTGGGCGCTCACCGACGAAGCGCTGGTCAGCGTGGCCGAGCTGCTGCGGAGCTATCACGATGCGGTGGCGAGCTTTGACCCGAGCGGCTATCACTGGCCGCACCCGATCCCGTCGAGATTCGAGCAGGGACTCATCAGTCACAACGACCCCAACCTCGACAATGTGATCTTCGACCGTGGCCGCGCGATCGCTCTGATCGATTTCGATCTGGCCAGTCCCGGCTCGACGGCCTGGGATCTCGCGTGCAGCGCACGGCTGTGGGCTCCATTGCGCGATGAAACCGACTCTCTACCCGAGATCCGGACTCGCTCGATGGCGCGCTTGGCGTTGTTCGCCGACGCCTACGACGCCTCCGCGGATGAGCGCGCCGGGATGGTTGAGGCGATGGTCCACTGTCACGACTGGTGCTACGCGATCGTGCGCCATGCCGTTGCCTCCGGCCATGAGGCCTTCGGTCTGTACTGGCGCCAGGGCGGCAAGCCGCGCGCTGAGCGAACCCGGCGATGGCTGGCCACGTGCGCTCCTGAGCTGCGGGCCGCGCTGGGGCTGGGATAATCGCCGCTACGCGCTCCCGGCCGCTGCCCGGGCGCGCAGCGCCCCCTCCACACGGGCCAGCGTCAGCGACACGGTCTCGGCCTGCTCTGGGGCCAGCGGCCCCGACAGCGCGGCCTGGGCGGCCGTTCCCACGTCGTCGCGCCGCCCGCGTAGCTCGGCGAGTCGCTCCGCGAGCGCCGCGGCGCGGGGATCGACGCTCAGCTCGGCGATGGTGGCGTCGAGCGCCACCAGCAGCTGCAGCGCAGCCTCGCGCGGCCGGTCGTGGTCGAGATCCAGGCGCGCTCGCAGCGCCAGCTCCTCGCAGGCCAGCGGCAGCTCGCGGGCACCGAGCACGGCGGCGAGCCGGGCTTGGGGCGCCAACACGGCCCCACTCGCTCGCCGGCGCCGCCGACCGTCGGTCGGCGGCAGTTCCCGGGCCTCGGTCCACAGGCCATCGGCGACCTGCTCGCCGGCGCCGTAGCCGATGCGGGCGATCAGCGCCTGCCGGCGTCCCACCGGCTGCGCGTAGGGATCGACGGTCACCAGCCGGAACGCGTGCAGTGCCCGGTCGAGCACGCGGAGTCCCGCGGCCAGCTCATCCTCGGCGGCCGCCTCCAGCCAGGCCCGCGCCTGGTCGGGGCCAGCCAACGGCTCGTCGGTCGCGATGATCGTGGCCCGCCCGGTGGTGACGGGGGCGGGGTCGGGCTCGGGCGGTGCGTCACGGACACGGCGCCGCCCCGTCAACCGCCGCCGCTCCGGCGCCCCCAGGGTGGCGAACACGATCACGTGGCTGGGCGCCGCGCGGGCCTCGCCGGGAGGGCGGATGAGGTAGCGACCGTCGGGCGGACCCAGTGGCCAGGGAAACTCGACCTGAACGAACCGGAACAGTGGCGGAGACGCGCTCACCGGGCGTAGCCCTGGCTCACAGCGTCTCCAGGGTCAGCCGCGCGAACCCCCGGCCTTGATCGCGTACTTGCTCGGTGCGATCGGGACGACCGGTTCGGGGATCTGGCTGATGCGGTTGATCAACTGGATCCACTGACCCGGCTGCAGGATGCTCTTGATCTGCTTGGCGAGCTTGGGGTTCGAACCGAAGTCCGGCGTGAACACGATCTGGATCCGGTTCTTGTGATCGGCGAGCGCCAGCGTGTTGGCCTGGCTCTTGTAGGCCATGTCCGAGACGATCTCGTCCGGGCGCATCGAGCCCTGGAGCGTCAGCAGCCGGCGGATGGCGAGGTCGGTGATCGAGCCCGGCCCCTGATGGCCGAGCACCGGGACGTTGTTGATCTTCGAGATGTCGACGCTGGCGCCGGTCGAACCGGATGCGTCGACTCCGTCGGCGCCGGTCAGGCTGTGCCCGCAATCCAGTCCGGACACCGTCGGATCCAGGCCGGACGCTGACAGGAACTCGATCGTCGCCAGCACCCGGCGGTCGATCACGCCGGCCTCGATGTCCCGCCGGCCACAGGCATACACCTGCACGTGCGGGTCGGCGAGCACCCGCTGCGTGAGCTGCTCCTTGGACATGAGCAGGACCTGTCCCACCGACGGGTTCTTGGCCCCGGGCCCGAAGAACGGATCCACTCCGTCGGCGCGGTACACCGCGGTGGCCTCCAGGAGCTTCCAACCGTCGAGGATCGGCTTGGGGTCGATGTAGGGGGCCTTCTTACCGGCCGGCTGAACCATGAAATAGAGGTGGGACGAGACTCCCTGGGACGGACCGCCGATCCGGCCCAGGATGGTGCCGGCGATCACGATCGCGCCGGCACGCAGTGGCTTGAGCGTGTACTGGTTGCGCGCCAGGTGCAGGGTGTCCGAGAAGTAGTTCTGGAAGCTGGTGATCTGCTGCTGGGAGCTCTTGAGCTGCAGGTCGCCGCCCGAGGCGTACGAGGCCGGGCGGTTCGGGTTGGCGAACAGACGCTCCTTGACCAGCGGCGAGGACACCGTCTGGGACTGGCTCGCCGCGGTGTGCGCACCAGCCGATGCCGCCCGCGTGGCGGAGTGGGCCACCGACGCGGCCGACGGGGGCTTGGCTCCGGCCGTCTGGGATCCGGCGGACGCGGGCGCCAGCGCCGGCGGCTTGGTGGCCGCGGTCCCCGTCGCCTTTGACCCCGTCGCCTTTGCCCAGGCGGGCGCCTGTGTCAGCGCCGTGGCCGCCGAGCCGGTCTGCGAGCCGGCGGAGGCCGCGGCCCTGGCGGTCGGGGCCTTGGCGGCCGGGGCCGAGAACTGCTTGATGACCTGGAGCGCGCTCTTCTTGACCGGCTTTGGCACCGGATAGCTCCCGGACACGCTGCCCAGGTGCGCGTAGGTGTAGATGTTGCCGGTCGAGTCCTGCAGCTCGATGTAGCGGCCCAGTTGCGCGCTGCGGCCGACCTTCACGATCCGCCCGTCGTTGACTGCGATCACCGGCGAGCCCTTCTTGGCGAAGATCGACGTCCCCTTGGTGGCGGGGTTGGAGTCGATCGCGATCGCCGCGTTTGAGCCCTTGACCTTGTGCTTGGACAGCGAGACCACCGAGTCGTCGGCGTATTTGGCCGGCGCCGCGACGGGGAAGTGACCCTGCACCAGGCCGGTGAGCGCGCCGATCAGCTGCGACGGGATCCCGCCGATGAGTTTGGCGCGCAGCAGCACCGACTGGACGTACCAGCCGGCGTGGTTGTAGGCGTAGATCGCCTGAGACACATTGTTGGAGGCGCCGGCGGCGTGCAGATAGCGCGCGGCCGTGAAGATGGCGTCGACCGGGTTGTACGGGTCCGCGACGCCGTCGCCGTTGGCGTCGACGCCCCATTCCTTCCAGGTCGACGGCAGGAACTGCATCCACCCGACGGCGCCGGCGGACGAGACCGAGAGGTTCCGTCCGTAGTCGGTCTCGATCTCGTTGATCGCGGCGAGAACCTGCCATGGCACCTGGTACTCGATGCCGGCGGCCTGATAGATCGGGATCAGGAACGGCGGGATCTGGAACGAGTCGATGAAGAAGTTCGGGACGCCGATCGGGGCCGGGCCGGGCAGCGACAGCGAGAACGTCGGGTTGCTCGCCGTCGGGACGCCCTTGCCGGTCGGCAGGGTCGACTTGGTCTTGCGGGGCTTTGCTTTGGGTGTCCGCTTCTTCGGCTTGGCCTTGGCGCGCTGCTGACCGCTCGACGATGGCTTTTCGCTGTGGCTGGATCCTGTCGGCGAGGGACTCGAGCTCGTCGAGGAGCTCGTCGTGGTGGACGAGCTGCTGCTGCTGCTGCTGCTCGAGGAGCTCGACGAAGATCCTGAGCTTGAAGTTGAGCTTGAGGGTGAGGTGGTGGTCGAGCTCGAGGAGCTGCTCGACGAGGAGGACGACGGGGACGTGGTCGTCGTGCCTGTCGTGGTGGTTGACGAGCTCGAGGTCGAAACGGTGGTGCAGGTGATCTCGTTCGCCAGCGTCTGGGCGACCCCGGGCAGGAGGCTGACACCGGTGGCTTGCAGGACGGCGGCCGCGACTTGGGATGCGGTCGCGCCGGCCGGAACCGGGACGGCAACGCCGGTCGCCGGGATCGTGACCGAGCAGGTCTCATCCGCCGCCGCGGTCGGCAAGGCGACGAGCGCCATCAGCCCGACGAGAACCGCGCTCGCCCGCAGGAACACGGCGACCAACTTCCGGCGGTGAATCACTGCCGCCCTTCTCCTCTAACCGTCATTTCGGTGCGGACTCCCGTGGAATTGCGAACAGCACCCAGGTACGTCGCCACGGAAGCTACTGACCCGTCCGGAGCTTTGCAATCTCGAACCGTGGCCCGCCGCAATCTAGCTTTTTGCCCGCTCCGGGGATGAAGAAGCAGTGAAGACGGCCGGTGGCCGGCGGCGACGCCGTCGAGGCACCACGCGAGCATCGTTATATCAACCTCAACCTCAGGTTCAGACTGGCTCTTTCCCAGGAGCCGCGGTCCCATGGCTCCACAGCTACCCAACCGCGATAGAGTCCAAGCCCAGTGACCGATGAGAGTTTCAAGGGGCGGATGACCCGCCAGGGCGAGGAGGCGATCGGGCGGTTCGCCCAGGATCTCCTGGAGAATCCGGTCGTGTCCGGCGCTCTGTCCCGGGCCTTTGAGACCCGCGAGCGGGCGATGCGCGCGCAGGAGGTCGCCATGGGGGCGCTCAACCTGCCCTCGGCGAGCGATCTGGAGCGGCTGACCCGCCGTGTGCGCAGCGTGTCGCAGCGCCTGGAGGGCATCGAGGACGGGCTCGACCGGCTCGAGGACCGCCTCGGCCGCGCCGACGGCACCAAGGCGCTCGAAGACCGGCTCGACAAGATCGAGGCGACGCTCGAGCGGCTCGAGTCTCGCCGGTCCGCCCCGGCGCCGACGCGGCGGGCTGCCACTCCGCGACCGGCCCGGCCCGAAGCCCAAGCCCAAGCCCAAGGCCTGAGGCGCGGTCACTGGGCGAGGGCGGCGAGCGCCAGCTCGCCGAGGCGATGCTCGGCGTCGCGCAGCGCATCGGCGTCGATCCGCCGTCGCGCGGGCAGCAACGTGTCGGACACGATCAGCGCGCAGCCGGCACGAAGTCCGCGGCGCGCCGCGAGCGCGAACAGCGTCGCTGACTCCATCTCTACCGCCAGCGCTCCGGCGTCGCGCCACGCCTGCTCGGCCCCGTCGGGGCCGTCGTAGAACAGATCGGTGGTGACGACCGGGCCGCGCGGGACGGTGGGGTCCGCCGCGCTCGTCAGGCGCTCGACCAGCGCCGCGTCGGCGGGGACCCGGTCACCGGCGCCGAGCGCCCGGCTCGTGCCGTCGCCCGAGAGCGCCTCGGTGACGACCAGCAGCTGACCGAGGGAAAGCGACTCGTGCAGGCCCCCGCAGGTCCCGACTCGCAGCAGCGTCCGGGCGCCCAGATCGGCGAGCTCGGCGATCACGATGGCGGCGCTGGGACCGCCCATGCCGGTGCTCTGGACGGTCAGCGGCCGGCCGTCGGACGCGTTCCCCGTATAGCCCCACAGCCCCCGGTTGTGGTTGAACATTTTCGGCTCGCTCAGCAGCGACTGGGCCAGGAGGAGGGCGCGGCCGGGATCACCGGGCAGCAGCACGCGCTCGGCCAGCGCCGCGGTCGGCCGCAGGTGAATCGTCTCAGGCACGGCGGCGCAGATTAGACTCCGCCGACCGTGGCCGAGTTCCAATCCCCACAGGAGTTCCGGGAAGTCATCAACCGGACCTTCACGCTGATGAGCGAGGACCCCGACATGGGACCCCGACTCCGCGACGCGGACACTCCCCAGCGGTTCGAGTTCACCGATCTCGATCTGGTGGTCAACATCCGGGCCGGGGGTCCGGGGGAGACGAACCTCGCCTGGGAGTGGTCCGACGACGTCGATTGGGAGCCCAAGGTGAAGATGGCCATGAGCTCTGAGACCGCCAACAAGTACTTCCAGGGCCGGGAGAACGTGGCGATCGCGATCGCCAGACGCCGGATCAAGGCCGGGGGTGACGTCAAGGCGGCGCTGGCGCTCATCCCCATCACCAAGCCGCTGTACGCGCGCTACCGGGAGATGGTGGCCGCCGATTACCCGCACCTCGAACTCTGAGCGGCGGGTGGGCGATTGTGACGCCGATGTCGATTTCCGACGCCGGCGATTGACAGATCGCGCGATGGCGAGTAGACCTAACGATCACCGCAAGGCAACAGGCCGGAACGTGGGCGGGCCGCAGCGCCCGGCCGCGAGGCGCCGCCGGAAACGTGACGAGCGCCAACGGCTGACGCAGCGGGCCGTAATGCCCGCGGGCGACGGGGCCCGGCACTCACCGAGACCCCGTCGCCGACTTGCGGTGTCGATGCGATCACGCCGGCGGCGCATCGTCGGTTCGGCACGGGGACCGATCGCATGACGCTCGCCCAGGCCGCCGAGCGCGTCGGCGTCACCCCCGCCACGCTGCGCCGCTGGATCGGGCAGGGGCTGATCCCCCAGCACGACGGCGACTTCACGCCGGCGACGATCGGCCAGGCTCGCGTCGTCGCCAAGATGCGCGAGCGCGGACACTCGCTAAAGGAGATCCGCCGCGCCACCGAGGACGGCAAGCTCGCGTTCGGGTTCCTCGAGGAGCTGTTCCCGACCGATCCGCAGCGCCACTCGGTCAGAGAGGCGGCGCGGGAGACCGGGATCGCGGAGGCGCTGGTGACCCGCCTGATCAGCGGGCTCGGGATCACCCCGCAGCCCAGCGGCACCGTGTCCGAGGACGAGTTGCAGCTGCTGCGCTACGTCGCCGCCGTCCTGGACACGGGGTTCCCGCTGGTGGCGCTGCTCCAGCTGGTGCGGGTCTACGGCCAGGCGATGGCCCGGGTGGCCGACGCCGAGGTGCGGCTGTTCCATCTCTACGTCCACGAGCCATTGATGCGCTCGGGGTCGACCGGGGTGGAGACGGCCGAGCAGATGGAAGCGATCAGCCGCCAGGTCCTCCCGCTGGCCGGGCCGGTGCTGGACCAGATCCACCAGCGCTACCTGCAGTTCTTCGTCGAGCAGGACGTGGTCGGGCACATGGAGTCAGATCTCGACGGCACCGCCGTCGATCTGGGGCGGATGCGGGTGGCGATCGCGTTCGCCGACCTGACCGGTTACACGCGGATGACCGAGGAGGAGGGCGAGCTGAGCGCGGTCGACGCGGTGGAGCGGTTCGTCGAGGCGGTCGAGGCGACGCTGCCCGATGACGCCCGGGTGATCAAGACGATCGGCGACGAGGCGATGATCATCGGCGCGGATCCCTCCGCGCTGACCGATTGGGCGGTGGGCTTCCAGACCATGCAGACCGAGCGGCCACTGCCGCGGATCGCCGTCCACTGCGGCGTGGCGCTCTATCGCGACGGTGACTACTACGGGCGGGACATCAATATCGCCTCGCGGGTGGCGGCGCGCTCGGCCGGCGGAGAGGTGCTGGTGACCCGGCCGGTCGTCGATGCCGTCGGATCCGCGCCGCACCTGGAGTTCGAGCGAATCGGGGAGGTCAGGTTGAAGGGGTTCTCGGAGTCGACCGAGGTGTTCGTGGCCCGGCAGCGGGTGCCGGAGTGAGCGATCTGGTGCAACAGGTGGTCGCCGACGGCCTGCTGACGCAGGGCCGTGCGGTGGTGGTCATGTACTCGGGCGGGCGCGACTCGACCTGCCTGCTCGATCTGGCGGTCCGGGCGGCCGGAGCGGGGGCGGTCAGTGCGCTGCACGTCAACTACGGGCTGCGCGCCGGCGCCGATGCCGACGAACGGCACTGCGCCGAGCTGTGTGAGCGCCTCGGCGTCCAGCTCGACGTCCGCCGGCCCGCCCGGGTGGGTGGGGACAGGTCTTCCGGCGCGGGGAACCTCCAGGCCTGGGCGCGCGACGAGCGCTACCGGGCGGCCGCCGACCTCGCCGTCGCGCGCGCCGCGGACGTCGCCGTCGGACACACGCGCTCTGACCAGGTGGAGACGATCCTGTACCGGATCGCGTCGTCGCCGAGCCGGCGGGCCGTGCTGGGAATGCGCCCGCGCGAGGGCGCGCTCGTGCGCCCGCTCCTGCGCTTCACGCGCGAGCAGACCGGCGCCTACTGCGAGGAGCACGGCCTGCGCTGGCGAGACGACGAGTCAAACGACACCGCCGCCTACGCCCGGAACCGCATCCGCCGCGAGCTGGTGCCGGCGCTGGCGCGCATCCACCCCGCTGCCGAGGACAACGTGCTGGCGCTGGCCGAGATCCTGCGCGGGGAGGCCGAGGTGCTCGACGAGCTCGTCGACCAGGTCCTGGAGGGCCGGCCCGAGATCTCCGTCGTGCGGCTACGCGAGCTCTCCCCGGCGCTGCGCCGCCTGGTGGTGCAGCGCCTCGCCGACGACGCCGTCGGGGGTCCCGCGGCCGGTGTCGCTCGCCGCGCCGACGACGTCGCGGCGATGGCCGAGCGGGGAACCGCCGCGCTGGACCTGCCCTCCGGGGTGCGGGCCACCGCCGAGAGCGGGCTGGTGCGGTTCGGACGCACGCCCAAGGGCGTGCGCGACGAGCGCCCGGGCTCCAGCGACGGAAAAACCAAGGGGCGAAGCCCCACCTAGACTAAAAACCTGTGAGCGACGATCCCGCGATCGGGGAGATTCTCGTTCCCGCCGACGATCTCTCGAGGCGGGTACGGGAGCTGGGCGAAGAGGTGTCCCGCGACTACGCGGGCAAGAACCTGCTGCTGATCGGCGTGCTCAAGGGCGCCGTCTTCTTCCTGTCGGATCTGATGCGCCATCTCGACATCCCGGTGGAGGTCGACTTCATGGCCGTCGCGTCCTATGGCTCGGCCACCAAGTCATCCGGCGTCGTCCGGATCCTCAAGGACCTCGATGCGGCGATCGAGGGGCGCGACGTGCTGATCGTCGAGGACATCGTCGACTCGGGGCTGACGCTCCAGTACCTGATGCGCAACCTGGCCGGACGCAACCCGGCGTCGCTCGAGGTATGCGCCCTGCTGATCAAGCCGGAACGGCGCAAGGTGGAGCTGCAGACGCGCTATGTCGGATTCGAGATCCCGGACCGCTTCGCGATCGGCTACGGTCTCGATCACGCTGAGCGTTATCGCAACCTGCCGTACGTCGCGGCGCTCAAGCTCTGACCCGCTCTATGCAGGGATTCTGTCGGTCGGGCGGTGCTGGTTTCCAGCGGAAATCCAGGTGCTACGCTTGCTGATCCACGGGATTCCACGCAAGAGAGAGTGCGTGGGGACCGTTGGTCGATAGCAGGGACTTCTGACATGAGCCGGTTTTTCAAGAGCGCTGCGTTCCCGATCCTGATCGTTGTCGTCCTGGCGTTCTTCGCGCAGAAGCTCATCGGCGGCTCCAGCCACGGCCCGAACTACACGTTCGGCAATCTGATACAGGAGCTCAAGTCCGGCCAGGTCCACAACCTGTCGCTGGACCAGAAGTCCAACAGCGCCGACGTGACGGCGGTCGTCAACGGCCAGACGGTGAAGTACTCGGTCGGCTATCCCGACTCGTACGCGCCGTACCTGATCAACGAGGCCTCCAAGGACGTTCCGCAGGCCGGCTTCAACGTACAGAGCAAGTCCTCCAACGGCTGGCTCTCCCTGCTGACCTACATCCTGCCGTTCGTCATCTTCATCGGATTCTGGATCTTCCTCATGAACCAGGTCCAGGGCGGTGGCTCCAAGGTGATGTCGTTCGGGAAGTCGCGCGCCAAGCGAATGTCGGTCGACAGCCCCAAGATCACGTTCAGGGACGTCGCGGGGGTCGACGAAGCCGTTGAGGAACTCCACGAGATCAAGGAGTTCCTCGAGAACCCGAAGAAGTTCCAGGCGCTCGGCGCCCGGATCCCCAAGGGCGTGCTCCTCTACGGACCTCCGGGCACCGGCAAGACGCTGCTCGCCCGCGCGGTGGCCGGCGAGGCCGGCGTGCCGTTCTTCTCGATCTCGGGTTCGGACTTCGTCGAGATGTTCGTCGGCGTCGGCGCCTCGCGCGTGCGTGACCTGTTCGAGCAGGCCAAGCAGAACTCCCCCTGCATCATCTTCATGGACGAGATCGACGCCGTCGGCCGCCATCGCGGCGCCGGCCTCGGCGGCGGTCACGACGAGCGCGAGCAGACGCTCAACCAGCTGCTCGTCGAGATGGACGGCTTCGAGATGAAGGACAACATCATCCTCATCGCGGCGACCAACCGCCCGGACATCCTCGATCCCGCCCTCCTGCGCCCCGGTCGATTCGACCGCCAGATCGTCGTCGACCGCCCCGATCGCCTCGGCCGCAAGAAGATCCTCGAGGTTCACACCCGCGGCAAGCCGCTCGCCCGCGAGATCAACGTCGATGCCCTCGCCGGGCAGACCCCGGGCTTCACCGGCGCCGACCTCAGCAACCTCGTCAACGAAGCTGCGCTGCTCGCCGCCCGCAACGGCAAGCGCGAGATCACCCAGGTCGAGCTTGAAGAGGGGATCATGCGCGTCATCGCCGGCCCGGAGAAGAAGACCCGGGTGATGAGCAACAAGGAGCGCAAGATCACCGCCTACCACGAGATGGGCCACGCGATCGTCGGTCACTTCCTCCCGAACTCCGACCCGATCCACAAGATCTCGGTGATTTCGAGAGGCCAGGCCCTGGGGTACACGATCTCGCTCCCCGGCGAGGACAAGTTCCTCACCACCCGCGCCGAGCTCCAGGACACGCTGGCGATGACGCTCGGCGGTCGCGCCGCCGAGGAGATCTGCTTCGACGAGATCACCACCGGCGCGTCGAATGACATCGAGAAGGTGACCGCCACCGCCAAGCAGATGGTGATGCGCTTCGGCATGTCCGACAAGCTCGGACCGCGGGTGTTCGGCCACGATCACGGCCAGCCGTTCCTCGGACGCGAGTTCTCCTCCGAGCCCGATTACTCCGATGAGATCGCCCGCGAGATCGATGACGAGATCCGGCGGATCATCGAGGACGCCCACGTGCAGGCCAAGGCCATCCTCACCGAGAAGCGCGAGTCGCTCACGAAGCTGTCCGAGATCCTGATCAAGCGCGAGACGATCGAGAAGGAGCAGTTCGAGGCGCTGCTCGCGGGTGAGAGCGAAGAGGACGTGTTCGGCTCCGAGGCGCCGGTCCCGCCGGAGATCCCCAGCGTCACCGGGACGCCCGCCGAGCGCGCGCGCCCCGACACGCCACGCCCCTTGCCGCGGCCTGGATTGGCCGGCGGCACCGCCGAGTAGCTGTCTGACGGCCGCTGGACGCCGCTGCCGGCGTCCTCGGTCGCTCGTGGGCTGGCGCCCACTCCGCTCCCTGCGTCCTTGGCATCACCGCCCAGCGTCTCGCCAGCCACGCCCCGGGACTAGGGCAGCGGCGGGTTCAGCCCGGCGGCGTGGCACTGAGCGAGCCCGTGGGCCAGACCGGGCGCCGCCGCCAGCCGCGGCGGCTGGCGGAACGCCGGCGCGGTGAAGTCGAAATAGTCGGTCATCGGATGGGCGTTGGCGTCACGGAACGTCATCGCCGGGAGGTTCCACTTGCGCTCGATGAACGCGGTGATCGACGTGTGGTCCTGGACCACGCGCGAGACGTAGTTGGCTTTGGCCCACGGCGAGACGACCACCAGCGGCACCCGGAAGCCGTAGCGGTTGTAGGTGCCCGGGGTGAGCGTCGGATAGCCCGGGACCGGCATCGGCGCGATCGAATCCGGCGTGATCGCCGCCGGCGGCGGGACGTGGTCGTAGTAGCCGCCGTGCTCGTCGTAGGTGAGGAACAGCGCCGTGTTCTTCCAGGTCGGCGCGTCCATCAGGGCGTTGACGACCCGCGCGACGAACTCCTCCCCGACCTGGATGTCCTGCGGGTTCTCCTCCGACGTCGTGCTGTACTGCGGATCGAGCATCGTGAAGGCGGGCAGCCGTCCGGCCGCCGCGTCGGTGTAGAACGCGTCCATCTTCTTGATCCGCGGCTTGCGCGCGGGCGTGAAGAAGCCGGGGACGATCAGCGCGCTGGCGGCGTTCTGGTAGTAGTTGGCCCATTCGATCTTGTGATCGTCGAGGCGATCGAAGAAGGTGCCGTTGGCCGCCGGGGTCTGGAACGTCTGGCTGTTGGTCGCGACCAGCCCGGAGGCCGTGCCGGTGAACAGGAACCGGCGGTTGGGATAGGTCTGCGCCAGCACCGACGAGAAGTAGCGCTGGCCGATCGGGAAGTGCTTGACCAGCGAATAGGTGAATGGCAGGTCGGTCTCGTCCCAGAACGCCATCGCGATCGGGCCGCTGGCGGTGACGAACCCGTCGTTGCGGCCGTTGTCGTAGGCCTGGTGGGACGCGTTCCAGTCCTGGCCGGGATGACCGACGAGCTGGCACGGTGACGGCGCCGGGCGCGCGAGCACCTGATGCCCGGTGGCATCCGGGTTGAAGTTGACCGGCTGGCCGTCCTTGACGGTGAAGCCGTCGACCTTGTCGCGCCCTGGCACCCGGTGCGGAACCATCCCGAGCAGGTTGTCGAACGAGTGGTTCTCCATCATCAGCACGACGACGTGCTCGATCTCCGGCATCGACGGCGTTCCCGCCGGCCGGTGGGGGAACGGGAGGCTGTCGGGACGGCGCACGCCGGCAGCTCGCGCCACCGGTCGCGCCCAGGCGGGAAGCGCGCCGACGCTCAACGCGGCGGCGCCGCCCGCGGCCGCTGTGAGCAGGGAGCGGCGCGTCAGCGTGGTCGACGGCGTGGCCGCGTGGGCGAGGGAACGATCCATGACGACGGGATGTATACCGCGCTGAGCGGTCGCCCGGGGCCGGGAGAGCGCCGATGTTCACCGCTCGGTCACGCCCGCCGCGGGGTAACGTGCGCAGTATGCGCGAGGATCGCCAGTCGGCGTCGGCCCGGTTCACCATGTCGCTCACGCGGGTGGGGCTGCCGGTGGGCATCGCCCTGGCCGGCGTGGTGCTGATCGTGATCGGACATGGCAGCTACTCGGATCTGGCCAGCACCCACTCGTTGGAGTCCGCCGGCGGTGTGGCGCTGCTGCTCGTCGCCCTGTGCGTGTGGATGCTCAACTGGATGTACCGGCTCAGCGTGCAGAGCAACCGGGAGCGCGACGACGAGGAGCACGCCCGTGAGTACTTCGACCGCACCGGTCGATGGCCTGACGAGGAGTAGCGATGCCCCGCTCGCTGTTCGCCGATCCCTTCGTCGTGATGGGCATCGTCAACGTGACGCCCGACTCGTTCTCCGATGGCGGGCGCTACGTCGATGCCTCGGCCGCCATCGCCCATGGGCTCGAGCTCGAGGCCGAAGGAGCCCGGATCCTCGACGTCGGCGGCGAGTCGACCCGACCGGGCGCCGCGCCGGTGCCACAGCCCGAGGAGCTTCACCGGGTGGTGCCGGTGATCGAGGGGTTGAAGTCGGCGGGGACGCGTGCGCGGATCTCGATCGACACCTCCAAGGCGCCGGTGGCCGCCGCGGCCCTGTCCGCCGGCGCCACCATCGTCAACGATGTCACCGCGCTCCGCGGTGATCCCGGGATGGTCGACGTGATCGCCCAGCATCAGGTCGACTGCTGCCTCATGCACATGCTCGGCGAGCCGCGGACGATGCAGCAGGACCCCTACTACGACGACGTCGTCGATGACGTCAAGGCGTTCCTGGTGGCGCGCATGGCGTTCGCCACGTCCGCGGGCGTGGCCGAAGAGCGGATCCTGCTCGACCCCGGAATCGGGTTCGGCAAGACCGACGCGCACAACCTCGAGCTACTGGCCCGGCTCGACGAGCTGGTGGCGCTCGGCCGCCCGCTCGTGATCGGGACCAGCCGCAAGTCGTTCCTGGGGCGGATCACCGGCCGCGCGGTCGAGGACCGGCTGGCGGCGACGGTCGCCACCAACGTGCTCGCCTACGAGCGCGGGGCCCGTGTCTTCCGCGTCCACGATGCTGGTCCGATCCATGACGCGCTGGTGATCGCGGCTGCTACGGTGCGTCGGCCATGGCCGAGCACGACGCCGACGACGAGTACGAGGACGACGCCGACGGGGTAGACGACGAGGGCTCAGAGCCCGAGGTCACGATCGAGATCTCCGGCCTGTCGCTGTTCACCCACGTCGGGGTGACGGCGGCCGAGCGAGAAGTGGGTCAGCGTCTGTTGTTGGACCTCCGTCTCGACGTGGGGGAGTGCGACGCCACCCTCACCGACCGGATCGAGGACACGATCGATTACGCCCAGGTGTGCGACGTCGCCAACCTGGTCGCCCAGCAGCGCTCCTACAAGACGCTCGAGCGCCTGTGCGCCGCGATCGCCGACCGGCTGCTCGATCAGTACGAGGCCCACGCCATCTGGGTCAAGGCCGCCAAGCCCGAGCCCCCGCTCGCACTGCCCGTCACCGAGGTATCGGTCGAGGTCTGGCGCGAGGCGTCCTCCGGCTAGCCGGCGGGGAGGCGTTGTCCGCGGTGGGCACGGTCGGCTACCTGGGCCTGGGCTCCAACGTCGGTGACACCCGGGCGCATCTGGCGGCGGCCGTCGCCGCGCTGCCGGCGCACGGCGTGGATGTGCTCGCGTCCTCAGAGCTGTATGAGACCGAGCCGGTGGGGCTGATCCTCGATCAGCCCGACTTCCTCAACGCCTGTCTGCGGATCGAGACCTCGCTGGGGCCCGAGGAGCTGCTCGACGCCTGCAAGGCGGTCGAGCGCGAGGTGGGGCGGGCCGCCGGCGGCCCCCGCCACGGCCCCCGCGTGATCGACGTCGACCTGCTGCTGCTGGGCGACGTCGAGTACAGCTCAGACCGGCTGACGCTGCCGCACCCGGAGGTCAGCTCGCGCCGGTTCGTGCTGGTGCCCCTGCTCGAGCTCGACCCCGACCTGACCCTGCCGTCCGGCGAGCGGCTGTCGGTACGGTTGCGCGCGCTCGGTGACGGTCAGTCGGTCCGCCGCGCCGGCCCGGCGCTGGTGTAATAGTTTCCGGCCGCTCATGCTGCTGGTCGTCGACGTCGGAAACACCCAGACCCATTTCGGTGTCTACCGCGACGGGGAAGAGGTGATCGCCGAGCACTGGCGCTTTGCCACCGTCCGCCAATCGACCCGTGATGAGCTCGGCGCCGCGCTGGCCAATCTCCTGGCGTTGCGCAAGCTCGGCCTCGCCGACATCGACCGTTCGATCGTGTCCTCCACCGTGCCCCAGCTGTCGGAGGAGTGGACGGCGATGGCGCGCCAGTATCTCGGTCACGAGCTGCTCAACGTCGGACCCTCGATCCGCACCGGGATGCCGATCCGCATCGACAACCCACGCGAGGTGGGCGCCGACCGGCTCGTCAACGCGATCGCCGCCTACGCCCGGTTTGGCGTCGCGTGCATCGTCGTCGACTTCGGGACCGCGATCACGTATGACGCCGTGTCGGACAACGGGGAATACCTCGGCGGGATCATCACTCCCGGCGCCGAGATCTCCCTCGACGCGCTCTACGAGCGGGCGGCGAAGCTCCCCAAGGTCGAGCTGGCCGAGCCGCGATCGCTGATCGGCAGGTCCACTGTCGACGCCATTCGCAGCGGCATCGCGTTCGGCTTCGCGGGGCAGGTGGAGGGAATCGTGCGGCGGCTGCGGGTCGAGCTGGGACCCAGCACTCCGGTGATCGTCACCGGTGGCCTGGCGCAGGTGGTGGTGCCGTTCGTCGAGGAGACCATCGACCACGTCGACGACCTGCTGACGCTGACCGGTCTGCGGCTGATCTGGGAACGCAACCAGGCCTGAGCTCAGGCTCAGGATGCGTGGGACCTCCGGGCACTAGAGCACCGGAACCGGGACGTCCGGCGTCCGCGCCACGCTGGCGGCAAGGATCAGGAACGCGAGCCGCCGGCGGTTATCGGGCTCGGCGGCCGCGATCTCGGCGTAGGTGTCCAGCAGCGAGCGGATCGCGGCGAACACGGGCGCGTCGTCGATCCCGTCGGGGACGTCGCACGACAGCCGGGCCAGCGCCAGCATCTCCGGGCCGCCCTCGCTGCCGCGCATCGTCGCAATCGCCCCGAGCATCACGTACTCGGCCACGCGGTCCAGCAGCAGGTGGGAGGCCCGGTCATGCTCGCCCACCGCGGGGCCGGCGGGCGCCAACGGCTCCCCGGCGGCGATCCGCAGGGACTGCTCGGCGGCGATGCAGCGGATCTGCTCCGGTGACAGGCCCACCTGGACCGCCGAGCGAAGCTGGGTGATCGCGGACATCAGGGTGTGGCCGTAGGGAGCGTCGGAGGCGAACAGCACCTGGCCGGGCGGCACCAGCGCGAACAGCGTCTGCAGGTCGGCGGGCATCCACCACGCGGTGTCGAACAGCAGGTTGGGGTGATCGGGGGCGACGCGCCAGATCCACGACAGGTCGCACACGCCGGCGTGGGCCAGGATGAAGCGGGCGTTCGGGTACGCGCCGGCCAGCTCGACGGCGTGGGCTCCCAGGGCGGGAATCCCGCGGCCCGCGTGGATCAGCACCGGCAGCTCGCGCTCGTGGGCGATCGCCGCGAGGTCGCGGACGGCGGGATGGTCGAGCGTGAACTGCTCGGCCCGCGGATGGAGCTTGATCCCTTTGGCGCCGGCCGCCAGGGCTCGCTGCGCCTCCGCGGCGGCGCCCCCGTTGTTGGGGCTCACGCGGCAGAACGGCGTCAGGAGGCCGTCGGCGCGGGCCGCCGTTTCGAGCACCATGTCATTGGCGGGTGGATAGCCGTCGGGTTCGTGCATCGGGAACACGAATGCGCCCCGGGCGCGTGCGGCGCCGAGGGTGGCGAGCAGCTCGGCCGGGGTCTGGCTCATCCCGTCGGGATCGTTCTGCCCGAGGTGGGTATGGGCGTCGAACAGCTCCAGGCCGGGGGTCTGTTCGAGCATCAGCTGAGCCCAGGGCTTCATGAACGCGGCGAAGTCCATGCCCATCATTCGTACCATGAAACGGTCATGACCCCCTCCGCGCAGACATCCACGCCGACCCGCGAGGCCCCCGATGAGTCCGCCGAGCGGCCCGTCGGCGGGTCCGCCGCGCGGTCGCTCACGGACGCGTGGAGCCTCGGCGGAGTGCCGATCCCCAATCGGGTGGCGCTGGCGCCGCTGGCCGGGATCGGCAACTGGTTCGTCCGCCTCCAGGCCCGGCGCCACGGGGCCGGACTGGTCGTCTCGGAGATGGTGTCGAGCCACGCGGTGCACTACCGCAACGAGCGGACCTGCACCGAGCTGCTCCGCATTCATCCCGACGAGCATCCGGTGTCGGTTCAGCTGTTCGGCTCAGACCCCGACGTGATGGAGTCCGCTGCCGAGCGGGTCGCGGCCGCCGGCGCGGACCTGATCGATCTCAACATGGGCTGCCCGGTGCCCAAGGTATGCAAGACCGGCGCGGGCGCGGCGCTGCTCTCCGATCCCGACCGGGCGGTCGCGATCGCCCGTGCCGCCGGGCGCGGCAGCGGGCTGCCGGTGACGGTCAAGCTCCGATCGGGCATCCGCCCGGGCGATCTCAGCGGCGTCGACGTCGCCCACCGGCTGGCGGACGCCGGTGTCGTCGCCGGCCTGTGCATCCATCCGCGCCACGCCTCGCAACGCCATGCCGGACGGCCCGACTACGAGCTCGCCCGCCGGCTGGTGGAGGAGCTCCCGGTCCCCGTGTTGATCTCCGGGGGGCTGCGCACGCCCGAGCTCGCCCGTGAGGCGTTCGAGCGCACCGGCGCCGCCGCGGTCGCGCTGGCGCGGGGCTCGCTGGGGAACCCGTGGCTGTTCTCGCAGCTGCTCGGCGAGCGCACCGCCGAACCGGACCGTCACGAGATCCTGACCGAGCTCGATTGGGTCATGGACCGCGCGGTCGAACACCTCGGTGACGAACGGGCCACCCGCTACCTGCGCAAGTTCTACCCGTGGTATCTCGAGCGCCTGGGCGCCGACACGGCGCTGCAGGACGGCCTGCAACGGGTTCCGACGCTCGGCGAGGCGCGGGAGCTGCTCGGCATCGCGGTGCGGTAGGCGCCCGGCCCGCGGCCGGGCGGACGTGGTCGCGGACGCGGACGCGGACGCGGACGCGGAACCAAGCTTCACATTCCAGACCCCAAAGGAGTAGGGTCTCGCACCATGTTCCGGTGCGTTGCCCGTGTGACCGCCTGCGCGATGCTGCTCGTGCTCGTCTGCGTCGCCGCTGCGCAGGGCCAGGTGGAGCCTTACGGCACCAACGATTACGGCGGGTTTCGCAACATCCTGCCGCCCGGAACCAATGGGTTCGACGATGCCGCCCAGCTCGCGCTGTTCGAGGCCGCCGGCATCCGCCCGGAGCACAGCTCCGACCAGCTGCAGATGTACTCGAGCCTCACGCAGGCCGCCGGCAGCGTCACGGAGGCGACGATCCCTAGCTACTTCAAGGACGCCACGTTCGGCGTCCCGGCCGGTGATGTCGAGAGCACGCAGACGCCGGAGCCCGGGGTCACGATCATCCGCGACTCGCAGTTCGGCGTCCCGCACATCTACGGCGACACTCGCGCCGAGCTCATGTTCGGGATCGGATATGCCACTGCCGAGGACCGGCTGTTCTTCATCGACGCTCTGCGCCACGCCGGTCAGGGAGACCTGGCCTCGTTCGCCGGCGGCGCCAACGTCGGCATGGACAAGGAGGTGTGGGCCGATGAGCCGTACACCCAGCAGGACCTGGTCAATCAGGTCAACGACATGCAGAATCAGCCCGGCGGGGAGCAGCTGTACGCCGACGCCACCAGCTACGTCAACGGGATCAACGCCTACATCAGCCAGGCGCAGGAACCGCTCAACTATCTGACGATGATGCCGGCGGAGTACGTGGCCATCGGCCAGCCCGGCGGACCGCAGCCGTTCACGATCGAGAACCTCGTGTCGATCGCCACCCTCGTCGGCGGGATCTTCGGCAACGGCGGGGGCGATCAGCTCTACAACGCGATGCTCTACGAGAGCATGACCCAGCGGTTCGGACCCGAGCACGACGTCGTGGGCGGCTCGCCGACGGTCATCGCGGCGCCCAAAAAGCGCCAGCGCCAGCAGGCGAAGAAGACGAAGCCCACGTCGGTCGCCGACCGCTCGGGCTTCGGCACCTTCCTCAGCTTCGACGATCCCGACGATCCCGAGGCGCCGACGACCATCCACCAGACGAAGTTCCCCTACCAGACGCTGCCGGCCCCGAGCAGGAAGGTGAGCCAGACGATCGCCCTGCCCGATCCCGGCTCGGTCCAGATGGTCAACGAGGTCGTCGGCGGCGCCGCTCCGGCCGGCCAGGCGCGCGCGGCCCAGGCCGCCGGCTCGGGCCACTCCGGCGTCGGCCTCGGGACCGCGGCCAACGCCGGGCCGGGTCTGCTCCAGTTCCCGCGGTCGATGTCCAACGCGCTGCTGGTCAGCGCCAAGGACTCGGCCAGCGGACACCCGCTCGCCGTCATGGGCCCGCAGGTGTCCTACTTCGCCCCGGAGATCCTCATGGAGGAGGACATCCACGGCCCCGGCATCGATGCCGACGGTGCGGCCTTCCCCGGCGTCAACCTCTACGTCGAGCTCGGCCACGGTCAGGACTATGCGTGGTCGGCGACGTCGGCGGGTCAGAACATCATCGACACGTTCGCCGTGCCGTTGTGCAACCCGTCGGGCGGGGCCGTTTCCGAGAGCTCGGATTACTACGCGCTGAACGGCCAGTGCGTGGCGATGGAGACGCTCACCGACCACGAGTCGTGGTCACCGAACCTCGCCGACTCGACGCCGGCCGGCTCGATCACCCTCCAGACCGAGCGGACCGCCTTTGGGATCGTCCAGGCGCGGGCCACGATCAAGGGCCGGCCGGTCGTCTACACCAACCTGCGCTCCACCTACATGCACGAGCTGGACTCGGCGACCGGCTTCGCCGACTTCAACGATCCGGCCGACATGCGCAACCCCCAGGAGTTCTTCAACGCCGCCGACAAGATCGGCTACACGTTCAACTGGTTCTACACGGACGACGAGCACATCGCGTACTTCAACTCGGGACAGAACCCGGTGCGCGCGGCGAACACCGACCCGCTGTTCCCGAGCTGGTCCACCGACGCGTGGAAGGGCATGCACCCGGCGGCGCAGATGACGCCGGCGAGCCTCACCGAGCAGGACACGTCCGAGAACGCGCACCCGCACGTCGTCGATCAGCCCTACCTCACGAGCTGGAACAACAAGCAGGCGTCCGGATTCGGCGATCCGGCGACCGGCCAGCAGTACTCGTCGATCTACCGCTCGCAGCTGCTCGACAACAACATCCAGTACTACCTCAAGCAGGACCACGGAAAGCTGACGCTCGCGGACCTCATCAACGCGATGGGGACCGCCGGCACCCAGGACCTCCGCGGCGTGGAGGTGCTGCCGTACGCGCTGAAGATCATCGGCACCCCGGCCAATCCGGCGCTCGCCACCGCGGTCTCCGAGCTCAAGGCGTGGGTGGCCGGCGGCGCCCACCGGATCAATCGCGAGAGGGTGGGTGGGACCGCTACGGGCAACTATGACCAGTCAGACGCGGTCCGGATCATGGACGCGTGGTGGCCCCTGTGGGTCCAGGCCGAGTTCCAGCCGGTCCTCGGGCCGAGCCTGCTGGACCAGGTCGAGAGCGACTATCCGATCAACGACGAGCCGGGCCACGGCGCCCCGGTGCACGGAACCCCGTCCACCCTGCACCAGGGCTCGGCGTTCGACGTCGGCTTCTACGGAATCGTGCAGAAGGACCTCCGCTCCGTCCTGCACGATCCGGAGACCGGGAAGCTGAACCGGGTGTACTGCGGCAACGGATCGTTGGCGTCCTGCCGGGCGGCGCTGGAGAGCTCCCTGGCTGCGGCGGTGGCCGAGACGCCCGCGCAGGTCTATCCCGCCGACGGCATCTGCCAGGCCGGGGACCAGATGTGCCACGACGCGATCCAGTTCCGTGCCATCGGCGCGATCACGCAGCCCCTGATGGAGTGGGTCAATCGCCCGACCTTCCAGCAAGCGGACGAGATCCAGGGACACGGACCGGGTTAAAGCGCGGCCGCACTAGACTGCGCGTCGGCGTTGGTAGCGGACGGGCCGGGCTGCACCCTTGTGGGCACTCAGCGGACGCTGTCTATACTCATGCGCCCGCGCGGCCTGCCGCGTTTGGAATCCCGCCGCACAGGCGGGTTTTTGTCGCCTCGATATTGCCCCGAAGACAGGTCTGCTGCTATGCCGAAAGACGTCATCCTCACCCGAGAAGGGCTCGCCAACCTCAAGGCGGAACTCGACCATCTCTCCACCAGCCGTCGCCGGGAGATCGCGGCGCGGATCAAGGAGGCGCGCGAGTTCGGCGACATCTCCGAGAACGCCGAATACGACGACGCCAAGAACGAGCAGGCGATGCTGGAGGCCCGGATCGCCTCGCTGGAAGACAAGCTGCGCTCCGCGACGGTCGTTGACGCGTCCGATCTGGACACCAATGTCGTCCGCGTCGGCTCGGTCGTGCACGTCAAGGACGAGGCCGGCAAGTCCAACAAGTACACGATCGTCGGCTCCGCCGAGGCCAAGCCGGCCGAGGCCAAGCTGTCCAACGAGTCGCCGGTCGGCCGAGCTCTGGTCGGGCGCAAGCGCGGCGAAGAGGTGACGATCGCCACGCCTCGCGGCGAGCGCAAGCTCAAGATCACCAAGATCGACGTCGGCGTCTAGCGCTCGCGAGGGGTGATTGCCCGTGGGTGAGCAGCCCGACGGCGCCGCCTCCGACGTCCTCGCCGACCGCCGGCGCAAGCTGGAGGCGCTGCGTGCGGCCGGAATCGAGCCGTTCCCCCATGAGTTCGACGGGGTGGAGCCGATTGCCGCGGTGCGCGCCGCCCACGCAGACCTGAGCGCGGGCGAGGAGACCGACGCCGCCCACCGGGTCGCCGGCCGTCTGGCCGCTCGGCGCGGTCAGGGCAAGATGGCGTTCCTGGACCTCGAGGACCGCTCGGGCCGGATCCAGCTGCAGGCACGGGTCGACGAGCTCGGCGAGGCGGGGATGGAGCGGCTGCTGTCGCTTGACCTCGGCGATCTCATCGGGGTCGACGGCACCGCCTTCATGTCCCGGCGAGGCGAGCTGACGCTGCGCGTCGAGGGCTTTGCGCTGCTCGCCAAGTCGCTGCGCCCGCCGCCGGACAAGCACCACGGCCTGACCGACGTCGAGACGCGCTTCCGCCACCGCGAGCTCGACCTGATCGCCAACCGCGAGGCGCGCGATCTGTTCATCACGCGCGCCCGGGTGATCTCGACGGTCCGCCGCCTCCTCGATGACGACGGCTTCGTCGAGGTCGAGACGCCGGTGCTGCAGCCGCTCTACGGGGGCGCCATGGCCCGCCCGTTCACCACCCATCACAACGCGCTGGACCGCGAGCTGTACCTGCGGATCGCCACCGAGCTCTACCTCAAGCGACTGATCGTCGGCGGCCTCGAGCGCGTCTACGAGCTGGGCAAGAACTTCCGCAACGAGGGCGTCGACACCACCCACAACCCCGAATTCACGGTCCTCGAGTGGTACGAGGCCTACGCCGACTACCTGGGCGTTGCCGATCGATGCGAGCGGCTGGTGGCCGGCGTGGCTCAGGCGATCGGCTATGACGGCGAGCTGGACTTCACGCCGCCGTGGCCGCGGGAGACGTTCGTCGGCGCCATCCTGGACCGCACCGGCATCGACATCCTGGCGCTGCACGAACGCGATGCGCTGGCCGCCGAGATGCGACGGCGTGGGCTGGCGGTGGGCGAGAACGACAGCTGGCCGCAGCTGGTCGACGAGCTCGTCTCCCGCCATGTGGAGCCGACCCTCCAGCAGCCGACGCTGCTGTTGGACTTCCCGGTCGAGATCTCCCCGCTGGCCAAGCGCCACCGGGAGACCCCGGAGCTGGTCGAGCGCTTCGAGGCCTTCATCGGCGGGATGGAGATCGCCAACGCCTTCACCGAGCTCAACGATCCCGACGAGCAGCGGCGGCGGTTCGAGAGCCAGCGGCGCTTCGCCGCGGCCGGCGACGAGGAGGCTCAGCCCTACGACGAGTCGTTCATCCAGGCGCTCGAGCAGGGGATGCCGCCGACGGGCGGGATCGGGATCGGGATCGACCGGCTGGTGATGATCATGACCGGGACCCGGTCGATCCGCGAAGTCGTCCTGTTCCCGGCCCTGCGCAGCTAGCCCCAGCCGCTTCGGAACATCCGCGGGTCCTGTCACCCCAACCCCGCTCCGCCGCGAAACGCGGAAACGTCAACAGCGGCAACGAACGGGGGGTGCAGTTGCCCCGGGGCGCCTGCAAACGTCCCTCGGCGTCGCTTCACGTGGTTGAGAGGGATGTTTGCCGTCATGAGGACGGCGAACGTCCCTAGCGGCGGGCGCGGTTCTCACCGAGGGACGTTTGCCGTCATGACACAGGCGAACGTCCCTCGAAGCACCCACGGACCGCGCAAAGGGACGTTTGCCGGTTGCGGAGCCGCCACGAGCCTCGCCACCTTCCCCAGCCGCAGTTTTTCGTCCCTCCGCTCCCCCGAGGCCACCAGCCACCCGCCGCGACATCCGCAAACGTCAACGCAGACGTCCCTCCCAGTCGGCCCGGGGACGGATAACGTCCGGCGGATGCGGTCCCCCCGGCCACCGGCGAGCCGATCATGACCCGCCGTGCCTGGTGGGCGTTCGCCGTGATGTCGGTCGTGTGGGGCGCGTCGTACCTGCTGATCAAGATCGCCATCAACGGCGGCATCACGGCACCCGACGTGGCCTGGCTGCGGGTGGCGCTGGCGGCGGTCATCCTGATGGTGCTGGCCTGGCGGGCGGGAGCGCTCCCGACGCTATCCGGACGCTGGCGCTGGGTCCTCGCCTACGCCGTCGCCGAGATCTCGATCCCGTTCCCGCTGATCGCCGCCGGCGAGGTCCACATCGCCTCGTCGCTGGCGGCGATCGTGATCGCGTCGGTGCCGTTGATCGTCACCGTGCTGTCGTTGCGTTTCGACCCGTCCGAGCGCCCGACGCCGCTGCGCGCGCTCGGCCTGGGAATCGGCTTTGCCGGGGTGATCGCTCTGGTCGGCCTCGATGTGGCCGGCAACAGCGAGCAGCTGCTCGGCGCCCTGGCCGTCCTGGTCGGGGCGGTCGGCTACGCGATCGGCCCGATGCTGGTCAAGCTGGGGATGGAGGGGATCGATTCCCGCGCCGCGATGGGCGCGAGCCTGCTGATCGCGACGGTCATCCTGGCGCCGTTCGCCGCCGTCGACACGCCGAGCCGCACGCCGACGCTGGGTGCGTTCGCCGCGGTCGCGGCGCTTGGGGTGTTCTGCACTGCTCTGGCGTTCGTCGTCTACACGGTGCTCGTGCGCGAGGCGGGGACGGGCCGAGCGACGATCATCACGTACATCAATCCCCTCGTTGCGGTCGTGCTCGGCGTGACGCTGCTGGGGGAGCGGCCGGGGCCCAGCGCCCTGGCCGGATTGGTGCTGATCCTCGCCGGTTCCTGGCTCTCGACGGGCGGCGGCCGGCGCTCGCCAGAGCGACTGGGGGCGGCGAAAGTACGCCAGACCGGCTGTTAGACTGAGCTATGGCCCGAAGAAAAGATCCGTTCGCACTCATCCATTTGGCCAGAACTGCCGAATATATTGAGTGAAACGGATTCTTCGGCAACCCGGCAGCCGTTTGAGGACGACAGCGACGCGGGCGTGTAGGAGAATCAGACCAGGACAAATCCCCGACCAACTTCCTCGGCAGTACAGCCACAACCACTCTTAGGAAGCCCATGTTTGAGCGATTTACAGAGCGAGCCCGCCAAGTGGTCGTCTTGGCACAGGAAGAGGCGCGAACTCTTAAGCACAACTACATCGGCACCGAGCACATCCTGCTCGGGCTGCTCCGCGAAGAGGAGGGGCTCGCCGCTCGCGTGCTCGAGTCGCTCGATATCACCGTTGAGCGCGTGCGTGCCCAGGTGGTGCGCATCGTCGGCTCCGGTGAGGAAGTGACCTCGGGCCAGATCCCGTTCACCCCGCGGGCCAAGAAGGTTCTGGAGCTCGCCCTGCGCGAGGCTCTGAGCCTGGGTCATAACTACATCGGCACCGAGCACATCCTGCTCGGCCTGGTCCGCGAGAACGAGGGCGTCGCCGCCCGCATCCTGCTCGACTTCGACGCCGACTCCGAGAAGATCCGCAACGAGGTCATCCGGATGCTGTCCGGACCCGGCAGCCGCCAGCGCGGCTCGGGAAGCGCCGGGGCCGCCGGCGCCGCCGGCACCGGGGAGGGCAAGAAATCCTCCAAGCTGCTCGATCAGTTCGGTCGCAACCTGACCAAGCTCGCCTCCGAGGGCAAGCTCGACCCGGTCGTCGGCCGGGAGACCGAGATCGAGCGGATCATGCAGATCCTCTCGCGGCGCACCAAGAACAACCCGGTGCTGGTCGGAGAGCCGGGCGTCGGCAAGACCGCCGTCGTCGAGGGCCTGGCCCAGCGGATCACCAACGCCGACGTCCCCGAGCTGCTCAAGGGCAAGCAGATCTACACGCTGGATCTCGCCGCCCTCGTCGCCGGGTCCAAGTACCGCGGGGAATTCGAGGAGCGCCTCAAGAAGGTGATGAAGGAGATCACCCAGCGCGGCGACATCATCCTGTTCATCGACGAGCTGCACAACCTCGTCGGCGCGGGTGCGGCCGAGGGCGCGATCGACGCGGCCTCGATCCTGAAGCCGGCGCTGGCTCGCGGCGAGCTGCAGACCGTTGGCGCGACGACGCTCGAGGAGTACCGCAAGTACCTGGAGCGCGACTCCGCGCTCGAGCGGCGCTTCCAGAAGATCACCGTCGACCAGCCGTCGACCGAGGAGACCGTCCAGATCCTCAAGGGGCTGCGCGATCGGTACGAGCAGCACCACAAGGTCAACATCACCGACGAGGCCCTCGAGGCCGCCGCCGACCTGGCTGACCGCTACATCTCAGACCGGTTCCTGCCGGACAAGGCGATCGACCTCATCGACGAGGCCGCGTCACGCATGCGGATCAAGTCGATGACCTCTCCGCCGGTGTATCGCGAGCTCGAAGACGAGATCGAGGAGACCCGGCGCGCCAAGGAGGAGGCGATCGAGTCCCAGGAGTTCGAGAAGGCCGCCAACCTCCGCGACAAGGAGCGCCGGCTCACGCAGAAGAAGCGCGAGCTGGCGGATCAGTGGGAGGCGGGCGAGTCGACCGAGCGGCCGTCGATCGGCGAGGAGGAGATCGCGGACATCGTCTCGATGTGGACCGGCATCCCGGTGTTCAAGCTGACCGAGGCCGAGACGGCCAAGCTGATGCGCATGGAGGAGGAGCTCCACAAGCGCGTCATCGGCCAGCACCCGGCGATCGAGGTCGTCTCGAAGGCGATCCGTCGTTCCCGCGCCGGCCTCAAGGATCCCAAGCGGCCGACCGGCTCGTTCATCTTCCTCGGCCCCTCGGGCGTCGGGAAGACGGAGCTGGCGCGGACGCTCGCCGAGTTCCTGTTCGGCGACGAGGAGACGATGATCCGCATCGACATGTCCGAGTACATGGAGAAGCACGCCGTCTCGCGACTGGTGGGCTCGCCTCCGGGCTACATCGGATATGACGAGGGTGGCCAGCTCACCGAGGCGGTGCGGCGCAAGCCCTACAGCGTGCTGCTGCTCGACGAGATCGAGAAGGCGCACCCGGACGTGTTCAACATCCTGCTGCAGATCCTGGAGGATGGCCGGCTGACCGACGCCCAGGGGCGCACGGTCGACTTCCGCCACTGCATCGTGATCATGACCTCGAACATCGGAGCGTCCGAGATCGCCCGCAACACCCCGCTCGGGTTCGCCGTGTCAGACGATGAGACCGGGATCACGTACGACGACATGAAGAACCGGATCATGGGAGAGCTGAAGAAGGTCTTCCGGCCCGAGTTCCTCAACCGGATCGACGACGTGATCGTGTTCCACAAGCTGGCCAAGGACGAGATCAAGGAGATCGTCGAGCTGCTGCTGCTGCGGATCCGCGAGTCGATGGCCGAGCGCGAGCTGCAGCTGGAGCTGTCCGAGGAGGCCAAGGACCTGCTGGTCGAGAAGGGCTGGGATCCCGCCATGGGGGCACGTCCCCTGCGCCGGGCGATCCAGCGCTACATCGAGGATCCGCTCGCGGACTTCGTCCTGCGCTCGCAGGTGCCGTCGGGTTCGACGGTCCTGGTCGAGCCCGGCGTCGCGGACTCCGACGACGAGGACGTCAAGCTCTCGATCATCCAGCCGGCCCCCAAGCCCACGCCGGTCGGCGTCGGTGCGGAGGGTGGCGGCGAGGACGAGGCTCCCGGAGACGACGCCCCCGCGGGCGACGCGCCCGAGGCCGACTCAGCGCCCGAGTAGCCCCCAACCGTCATTGCTTTCACCCGGCCCGGGTCCCCTGTGGGGGCTCGGGCCGGTTCTGTTTTGGGGTCTGTCTCCCGCGGCGGGCCCCCACGCACCCCTCCCTCGTGGCTGTCGTTGACGTAAACGCCCCGGGGTGTGACAGATCTGTGCGCACCGCGACAACTCTGTGCCGGTCTGTGCCAACTGTGTGACGGACGCGCCCATAACGGGCGGTGGCGTCGGGACCTCCGCGTACTCTGGACGCAGAGTCATCGCATGCCCAAGTCCAGCTCCATCCACGTCTGCTCCGCCTGCGGCCACGAGTCCGCCCGGTGGGCCGGCCGCTGCCCCGGCTGCGGCGAGTGGAACACGCTGGTGGAACAGGTCCGTCCGGCGGCGTCCCGCGCGGCGGGCGCCGGTGATGCTCGTCACCGGGCGGCGCGGGTCACCCCGGTGAAGCTCATCGACGTCGAGGCCGTCGACCACGAGCGGCTGAGCACCGGGATCGGGGAGCTCGACAACGTGCTCGGCGGCGGGATCGTGCCCGGGTCGCTGGTGCTGATCGGCGGCTCGCCGGGGATCGGCAAGTCGACGCTGACGACGATGGCGCTGGCCAATCTGTGCGCCGCCGGCCGCCGGACGCTGTACGTGTCCGCCGAGGAATCGGCGGCTCAGATCCGGCTGCGCGCCCAGCGGCTGGGTGGCGGTGAGGCGCTGGCCGTCCCCGTGATCGCCGAGACCGATCTGCATGCGGTCCTGGCGACGCTGGAGCACGAGCAGCCCGAGGTGTGCGTGATCGACTCGGTCCAGACCCTGCACTCGGCAGATCTGTCGTCAGCCGCCGGCTCGGTGGCCCAGGTACGCGAGGTGGCGGGTGAGATCATGCGGGTCGCCAAGCAACGGCGGATCGCCGTCCTGCTCGTCGGGCACGTCACCAAGGAGGGCTCGTTGGCGGGGCCGCGGGTGCTCGAGCACCTGGTGGACTGCGTCCTGCAGTTCGAGGGCGAGCCCGAGCGGACATACCGCACGGTGCGCGCGATCAAGAACCGCTTCGGCTCGACCAATGAGGCCGGCGTGTTCGAGATGCGCGATCAGGGCCTGGTGGAGGTGCTCGACGCCTCCGCGCGCTTCGTGGCCGAGGCCACCCGCTCTCCCGGGAGCGTCGTGCTGTGCGCGATGGAGGGATCCCGGCCGCTGCTGGTCGAGGTCCAGGCGCTGGTGTCCAGCTCCGAGCTGGTGCCGCCCCGGCGGGTCGTGGCCGGGCTGGATCGCAACCGGATCGCGCTGGTGCTGGCGGTGCTCGGGCGCCATGCCGGCATCGGTCTCGGCAACGCCGATGTCTTCGTCAACGTGGTCGGAGGCGTCCGCGTCGATGAGCCGGGGGCCGATCTGGCGGTTGCGCTCGCGGTGGCCAGCGCCGCCAAGCGGGTGGCGCTCACCGGAGATGGCGATCGACCGCTGGCCTGTTTCGGGGAGCTGGGGCTCACCGGCGAGCTGCGCAGCGTCGCGCATGCCGATCGGAGGATGTCCGAGGCGGAGCGGTTCGGTCTGGCCCCCGTCGTGGCGCCGGAGGCCCACCAGACGCTCAGAGGAGCCCTGGCGGCGGCCCTGGGGCCGGCGCGGCGGGTCGCTCAGGCCGCCTGAGATCCCGATCGGCGAGGCCGCGCCCACGCGTGCGCACAGCGGTCCACCGTACGCACTGCGACGCGGTCGGTTGCGGCCGCGGCGCAGCCGCCCAAACCTGAGCTAAAATCAGTCGTGATGCCGTCGCGTTCCGGGGAAGAGCTCAAAGACGAGCTCGAGTCTCGACAAGAGTCCCGGATTATGAGGGCGCTCGAGATGGTGGCGCCCGGGACCGCGTTGCGCGAGGGGATCGACAACGTCGTCGACGCCCGCACCGGCGCGCTCATCGTGATCGGCGACGTTGACGAGGTGAGCTTCCTCTTCTCGGGCGGGATCAAGCTCGAGATCGATTACTCGCCGAGTTTTCTCTACGAGCTCGCGAAGATGGACGGCGCCATCGCGTTAAGTTCGAACGCGACGAAGATCGTCCACGTGAACGTGCAGCTCACGCCCGATCCGACGATCCTCACGATGGAGACCGGGACCCGCCATCGCACCGCAGAGCGCGTCTCCAAGCAGACCGACTCGATGGTCGTGGCCGTCTCCGAGCGACGCGAGGTCGTCTCTCTGTATGTCGACGGGATGAAGTACATCCTGGAGGACATCCCGGTCGTGCTGGCCAAGGCCAACCAGGCGCTCGCCACCCTCGACAAATACCGGAGCCGCCTGGACCAGGTGTCCACGCGTCTCACCGCGCTCGAGTTCGAGGGCGGTGTGACGCTGCACGACGTGCTGACCGTGCTCCAGCGCGTCGAGCTGGTGACGCGGATGGCGGTTGAGATCGAGCGCTACATCGTCGAGCTCGGCAGCGAGGGCCGTCTCATCGAGATGCAGCTCGACGAGACGATGGTCGGTGTCGCGGCCGACAAGGCGGCGCTCGTCCACGACTATCTCCTCGAGGACACCGACGACAGCTTCGCGGTCGTCCTGGATCAGCTCGCCAGGTTGCCGCATCAGGACTTGTTGGACTTCGGGCGGCTCGCCGAGCTGCTCGGATACGACCGCAAGCTCAACACCCTTGACTACCCCGTGTCTCCGCGCGGGTTCCGCATCCTGGGCCGCATACCGCGACTGCCCAGGCTCGTCGTCCAGCGGATCGTGACGGAGTTCGGAGGTCTCGAGGAATTGCTCGCCGCATCGGATGGCGAGTTGGAGACCGTCGACGGAGTCGGCGAGATCCGGGCGAAGGATATCCGGGAGGGCCTTCGCCGCCAGCAGGAGATCAACCTCGTTGATCGCTACCTGCAGACGTAGGAAATCCAGGGAGCGGGTTGTCAGCCCGTTCCGCCTTGACAGAGGAGGACACCATCACAGAGCTAATGGAAGAGCACCTGGATGACCTGGAGCCGATCGAAGCGCCGCCGCACATCGAGTTCGAGATCGGCGACAGCGTGGTCTATCCGCACCACGGAGCGGGAAAGGTGCTCCGCAAGGAGGCTAAGGAAGTCCTCGGCGAGAGCCGTGAGTATCTGACGATCAAGATCCTCCACAACGACATGACGGTCATGGTCCCCACCGAGAACGCGGCGCTTGCCGGCCTCCGCCGCGTCATCGACGAGGAGACGGTCAAGAAGGTGCTGGCGGTGCTGCAGGACGAATGCTCCGAGATGCCCAAGAACTGGAATCGGCGCTTCAAGCACAACCGGGACAAGATCAAGACCGGCGACATCTATGAGCTCGCCGAGGTGGTGCGCAACCTCGCCATCCGCGAAGCCGAGAAGGGGCTGTCGACGGGCGAGAAGCAGATGTTCACGCGGGCGAAGAAGATTCTCGCCTCCGAGCTGATGTATGCGCTCGAGATGGACGAGGAGCAGGTGGAGGAGCATCTCCACGGACTGCTCGTCGACACGCACGTAAACGGGGACGGCAACGGCAAGGTGGCCGTCGCTGCCAAGTAGGGAGAGCCGCACACCCGCATGGCGGTCGCGCTGATCGTGGCCGCAGGACGAGGCGAGCGCCTTGGGACCGGCCGGCCCAAGGCGCTCGTCCCGCTTTGCGGACGGCCGATGCTCGAATGGAGCGTCGCGTCTCTCCAGGCGGTCCCCGACGTCGGGCAGATCATCGTTGCCCTGCCCGGCGGCGAGTTGGACGGCGCGCCGGCCGGAACGATCGGGGTCCCCGGCGGCGCCGATCGCTCGGGTTCGGTGCGCAACGCGCTCGCCGCCTGCGCCGGTGGCGATCCGGTGATCGTCCACGATGCCGCGCGCCCACTGGCCACGCCGGCGCTGTTCCAGCAGGCGCTGCTGGAGCTGGCGCGCCATCCGGACGCCGCCGCGGTGATCGCCGCGGCGCCGGTGGTCGACACGATCAAGGAAGTCGGTCCTGACGGGGCCAGCGTGTCCCGGACGCTCGACCGGACCCGACTGTGGGCGGTGCAGACGCCGCAGGTGTTCCGGCGCGCCGCGCTGGAGCGGGCGCTGGCGCAGGCCTCCGATGACGAGCTGGCTCGCGCCACCGATGACGCCTGGCTGGTCGAGCGCAGCGGGGGCGTCGTGCGGATCCTCGGGTCCGATGCCGGGAACATGAAGATCACCACGCCGGAGGATCTGCGGGTGGCGGAGCTGCTCCTGTCCGAGCGCCTCCGATGAGCACCGGCATCGGATATGACTGCCACCGGCTCGTCGCCGGCCGCCGCCTGGTCCTCGGCGGCGTCGAGCTCGAGCACGAGCTCGGGCTCGAGGGCCACTCCGACGCCGACGTGCTCAGCCACGCCATCATCGACGCGCTGCTCGGGGCCTGCGCGCTCGGCGACATCGGCGAGCACTTTCCTGACACCGATTCCCGCTACCGGGATGCCGACTCGATCGATCTGCTTCGCGCGGCGGCGGTGGTGCTGCGCGAGGCCGGCTACGCCCCCCGTCACGTCGACGCCACCGTCATGCTGGAGCGCCCCAAGCTCGCGCCCGTGCGCGACCGGATGCGGGCCCGGCTCGCCGAGGCGCTCGGGCTCGACCTGCGCCACGTGAGCGTCAAGGCGACCCGCGGCGAGGGGATGGGGTTCGTCGGGCGGGAGGAGGGGATCGCGGCGCTGGCGATCGCCACCGTCGAGGAAGTGAACAGCAGGTGAATTAGCCTCCGGGGGGTGTGGCGGCCCTCGGATCGCTGCGAGAATCGCCCCATGGAAGATCACGCCCGGGGCTCGGTGCTCGTCGTCGACGACGAGCCGACGATTGCGGAGGTCGTGTCGCGCTACCTCGAGCGGGCCGGCTATCGCACGCGCGTGGCGTCCGACGGTGCCCAGGCGCTCGAGCTGGTGGCCCGCAGCCGCCCCGACCTCGTCGTGCTGGATCTGATGCTGCCGGGCATCGATGGGCTGGAGGTGATGCGCCGGCTGCGCCAGCCGGACCGCGACCCGATCGGGGTGATCCTGCTCACGGCCAAGGGCGAGGAGTCAGACCGCGTCATCGGGTTGCGCCTGGGTGCCGACGACTACGTCGTCAAGCCGTTCTCGCCGGCCGAGCTCGTCGCCCGGGTCGACGCGGTGCTGCGCCGGGTGGACGCGGCGCCGGCTCAGGAGGCTCCGATCGAGCTCAGCGACATGACGATCGACCCGGCCGGGCGCCAGGTGTTCGTCCGCGGTGAGGAGGTGGTTCTCACCCAGAGGGAATTTGATGTGCTGCTGTTCCTGGCTCGCCATCCCGGCCAGGCGTTCTCCCGCAACCAGCTGATGGACGCGATCTGGCAGTACTCGTTCTACACCGACACCTCGACGGTGACCGTCCACATTCGCCGGCTGCGGGCGAAGATCGAGGTCGATCCCGGCCAGCCGCGCCACATTCAGACCGTCTGGGGCGTGGGGTACCGGTTCGTGCCATGAGCGATCGGCCAGACCGGAGCCCCACCTTCCCCGGCCGAGTGCGTTCGCTGGCCGGTCCGCTGTCCCGTCAGCTCGCGCTGGTGGTGGCGCTCGGGGTCACCCCGGTGCTCGTCGCGCTCGTGATCGTGTCGCTGTTGATGGTCGTGTCGGGGCACGCGGCGCTGCTCGTGGCCGGGATCGTGATCGCGGCCGGCGTCGTGGCGTTTCTCGGGGCGCGGCTGATCGCCGGAGACATCATCCAGGACGTGGCGGCGATCCGCGACGCCCTGATGGCTGTCGGACGGGGCGAGGCGGGCGTGCGGATCGTGACCGACTCGCGCGACGAGCTGGCGCAGCTGGCCGGGGCCGCCAACGCGATGATCGACGATCTCGCCGCCCAGGCGGCGGCGCGCGACCAGTCCGAGTCGGCCCGGCGCAACCTGGTGGCCGCCGTCTCCCATGACCTGCGCACGCCGATCACCTCGCTGCGCCTGCTCGCCGATGCGGTCAGTGACGACATCGTCGACGGAGAGCTGCGCCAGGCCTATCTGGCCCGGATGCGCACCCACATCGACGCGCTCAGCGCCCTGATCGACGATCTGTTCGAGTTGTCGCGCCTGGAGGCCGGGGACATCAACTGGTCGCTCGAGCGCGTCGCGCTCGGCGAGCTGGTGGGCGAGACGGTGGAGGCGATGCGCCTCGAGGCCGAGGCCAAGGGGGTGGCGGTGACCGCCAACGTCCCCGAGACGCTCACGCCGGCCCGGGCCAACCCCGAGAAGATCCAGCGCGTGCTGTTCAACCTCATCCAGAACGCGATCCGCCACACCCCGGCCGACGGCAGCGTCGTGGTCCGCGCCGAGCCCGTCGATGCCGGCATCGAGGTGGAGATCGCCGACAGCGGGGACGGAATCGCCCCCGAGGAGCGCGACCAGGTGTTCAACGCGTTCTACCGCGGCGGCAGCCAGGCCGCCCGCGCCAGCAACGGGGCCGGGCTCGGGCTGGCGGTCGCGCGGGCGATCGTCGAAGCCCACGGCGGGCGCATCTGGCTGGCCGACAGTTCGGGCGGGACCCGCGTCCGCTTCAGCCTGCCGGCCGCGCGCTGAGGGCGCCCGCACGCCCTCGGCACAGCGGTCGCCGTGCCACGCGCGCCGGAGCGCCCGCGGCACGGACAAACCGGCCGGTCAGGGGACCATGATGCTGAAGCCCTGACCGTTACCCGGGTTCTGGGTGCCGTTCTGCTGGGCGATCTCGTACTGGCCGGCACACTGCTGCGGAGACACCTGTGCGTAGACCGCGGTCAAGCTTCCCCCGGCATCGGAGAGCACCGGGCCGATCCCGGTGGCTCCGGGCGGGATGGCGATGCAGAAGATCCCGGGTGACGGCTCGGTCACGCTGGTGAAGCCGACGGCGCCCGGTAGGAATGCGGGATTGCCGGTGGCGTTGATGGTCATCGTCCCGTAGGCGATGGCGGTGCCGGCCGCCCCGGTGGCGCCCGTCGCGCCGGTGGCGCCGGTGGCTCCGGTGGCGCCCTTGGGGATCTGCCCCTTCTTGAAGTCCTTGGTCAGCAGCGAGCCGTTCTTGATGTTCGTCGCGGTGATCGTTCCCTTCGCGATCTGCTTGCCGGTGATCAGCTTGCTGGCGGCGAACGCCGTTCCGCCGCTGACCGCGATCATCAGTGCGATCGTCGAGGTGACGTGACGTATATCTCAGCCGCCGGGCGCGCCGGTGTGCGCCGCGCGGCGCTGCGCCGCCAGCTCACGCATCCGCTCGTGCTCGACGAGCCGTGAGAGCTGCGCGACGCTGGTGCGCAGGTGTGAGCTGATCCCCGGCGTGGCGATTCGCTCGGCCAGCCAGCCGGCCACGCCGGACCCGGCGACGCCGGCGGCAAGCCGGAGCTCGACCCGGGTGCGCCCCTCGGAGAGTGGGCGCAGCCGCCACCGGCCGCGCTGGTCGACGCCGGTGATCGAGGTCCAGGCCAGCTCGCGGGGGGGATCCCACTCGACGATCTCGATCAGTCCGCCGACCTCGGCCGAGCCGACGCGCAGGAGCATCCGGTATCGCGCGCCGATCCCAGTGGGCGGCTCGCTCTCGACCTCCCACCGGGTCACCCCGGACATGAAGCGCAGCGCCTGCTCGGGGTCGGACACGAATGACCACACGGTCTCGATCGGGGCCGCGATGACCGCCTGCGCGGTGGCTCTCATCCGATCACCGGCAGGCGCCGCTCGGCGGCCAGCGCATCGAGGGTGTCCTGCATCAGGCGGATGAGGTGGTCATAGATCTCGTCGACGTCCGGATCGGGGCCGAACTCGTCCTTGAGGTCGATCGGGGACAGGGTCTCGATCGTGATCTTGGCCGGGAGCGGAATGTGGCCGAGCATGTCGCCGATGTTGACGCCCCAGGGCAGCGCCAGGGAGATCGGCAGGACCTTGAGGCGCAACATCCGATCAAGCGCCAGCAGCCGCGCCAGTCCCTCGCCCCGGGAGAGGAACAGGGCCGTCTCCTGACCACCGATCGACACCACGGGCACGATCGGGACGTTCTCCTGCAACGCCAGCCGGATGAATCCCTTGCGCCCGTCGAAGTCGACGCGGTTGCGCTGCCAGAACGGGCGGTGCACCTCGTAGTCGCCGCCCGGGTACACGAGCAGGGCGGCGCCGGACTCCAACGCCTTGCGAGCGTTGCCCGGGGATGCCGCCACGGTTCCGAATCGCCGCAGCGATCCGAGCCCCGGCATCGACAGAACGAGGTTGTGGGCGAGCTGGTAGAAGGCGCGCTCGACGCCGAAGTACGTGTTGAACGCCAGCGTGAACACCACCGTATCGGGGGTCATGTTGCCGCCGGAATGGTTTCCGACCATGAGCACCGGGCCCGAGTCCGGGATGTTCCCGAGTCCGCGCACCTCGCCGCGATACCAGAGGCTGGCCGCCAGCCACATGAGCGGCAGCCGCTCGCGGATGAAGTCGGGGTCGCGCTCATCGAGGTCGGCCCGCGGGACCCGCCGCCGAACCTGGCTGGCCACTTCGCGCAGCGCACGTCCGATCAGCGAGGGCCGCGCCGCGCCATCGGCGGCGGGCTCGTCGGTGTCGACGTGGCCGTTGGTGTCGGCGCGGGCGGCGATGCCGGTGTCTGCCATCAGCCGATCCGCCAGCCTCGGGCGCTCACGCGGCCCGTACCCCGGCGGCGTCGCCTCCGCTGAGCCGCTGCGGCGGGGAGCCACCGCTTACGGCGATCTCGCTGCGCGCGATGAACCCGAGCAGCAGCTCGTTGGTCTCGTCGGGTCGTTCCACCTGGGGCACATGACCGCAGGACTCCATCGTCACCTGCTCGGCGCCGGGCAGCCATTTGTGGACATGGCGACCGAATGCCGCGGGGATGAGGCCGTCCTGAGCGCCCCAGACGAACAGGGCGGGGGGGCGCAGCTCGGCCAGCCGCGGGTAGAAGCCGTGGCGGCCGTACGGGGCCTCGAGATAGATGTTGCGGGCCGAGGCCAGGAACGCGAGGCGAGCGCCGGCGGAGTGGTAGATCCGGCGGAACTCGTCGACCATCAGCTCCCCCACCTCGGGGTCGATCAGATCCCGGTCGAAGAACAGGCTCCAGAACTGATGGGCCACGGCGTTGCGGCTGAACCCGTGGGGGAGGAGACCGAACTCCGGCCGCAACAGCCGGACCAGCGGATGAAAGCCGCGCCTGACCCAGGCCACCGCCGGGCACAGCAGGCCAAGCGAGCGAATCCGCTCGGGCTCCATCAGCCCCATCTCGATCGCGATCCGGCCGCCCATGGAGTTGCCGACGACATGCGCCTGCGGGATGTCCTGGGCATCCATGAACGCCAGCATCGTCTCCGCATACCAGCGGGCGTTGTACGGCGCGCGAGCCGGCTTGGACGAGGATCCGAACCCGGGCAGATCGGGGGCATGGACGCGATAGCGCTGGCTGAGCGCGGCTGCGGTGGCGAACAGCGACGCGCGCGTCCCGCCGAGTCCGTGCAGCAGCAGCACGTCGGGGCCGTGCCCCATCGTCAGCGTCGAGATGTGGTGGCGGCCGACCGGCACGTCATGGATCTGCAGCAGCGGCGGCCGGCCCCCGGGCAGCCGGAACATGCCCTCGAAGCCGACGGCATAGTCCAGGTTGCCGTGGACGCTGAGCAGGCGCTGTTCGAAGGCGTCGATGCCGGACATCTCGCCGTCGCGCAGAGCCAGCCAGGTGCCGGCGTCGGTGGCGATGGCGACGTCCGGCCGGCGGCGGGTGGCGCCCTTGCGCACGCGCGCTCCGTGGGTGGTGCAACGAACCTCCCAGGTGTGTCCGAGATCTCTCAGCTTGATCTGGTACGTCGCGTCAAAGCCCGGATCGGCGCCGAGGTAGCGGTCGGGCAGTGTCCGAAACGCCTTTTCGACGGCGGCGAGGCGGTCTGAGCGGTCGGTGATGGCGGACATCGTCACCCGACTAACGCGCGCGGGGCGGCCGGGCTCCCATGCCCGCTCCGGTGACGTGTCTCGGCGGCGCCGTATTGTCGGCCGCTCAGCACTATGGTTGCGGCAGTTTGCGCATCGTGAGGCTGCATGACACGTTGACCGGAGAGATCCGGGAACTGACGCTGGAGACTCCGCCACGGGTCCGAATGTACGCCTGCGGCCCGACGGTCTACGGTCGCGTCCACGTGGGAAACGCCCGTCCGTTCGTCGTTTTCTCCCAGTTCAAGCGCTTTCTCATCCACGAGGGTTACGACGCGGTGTTCGTCGGCAACATCACCGATATCAACGACAAGATCTACGTGGCGGCGCGACAGGCCGGGGTGCCGAGCGAGGTCCTCGCCGAGCAGATGACCGCCGCCTACAAGTCCGACACCGATGTCTTCGGCTTCGGCCGGCCCGACGCCGAGCCATTGGCGAGCGAGACGATCCCAGGAATCGTGGGGTTGATCGAAGAGCTGGTGGAGCGTGGCCATGCTTACGCAGCGGATGGAGACGTCTACTTTTCGGTCCGTTCCTACCCTGAGTACGGCGAGTTATCCCATCGAGATATCGACCAGATGGACCAGGGAGATGAGGTCGAGGGAGCGGCTCGCAAGCGCGATCCGGTCGACTTCGCGCTCTGGAAGGCCCATAAGGAGACGGAGGACACCTGCTGGGATTCTCCCTGGGGCCCCGGTCGTCCCGGCTGGCACATCGAGTGCTCGGCGATGGCCGAGGAGCTGCTCGGGGTCGGATTCGAGGTCCACGGTGGCGGCAGCGACCTGATCTTCCCTCACCACGAGAACGAGGCGGCTCAGACCCGCGCCGCGCGTGACCGGGAGCTGACGCGGCTGTGGATGCACGTCGGGTTGGTCCGGCTCGACAGCGAGAAGATGTCCAAATCGGTCGGCAACGTGTTCATGCTCGGCGAGGCGCTCGAGCGTCATGGCCCGGAGACACTGCTCATGTACTTCTCCGGCGCCCATTACCGGCAACCCATGGAGTACGACGAGGATCGGCTGGCCGAAGCGCAGAAGCGGGCGGCCGGGATCCGGAACACCGCCCGCGGGCTCGTCGACGGTCCCAGTCCGCCGTGGTCGGGACCGCTGACGGAGCGGTTCTTCGACGCGCTCGCCAACGACTTCAACGCCCCCCGGGCGCTGGCGGTGCTGTCCGAGTGGGAGCGGGAGGCCAACCGCAGTGCCGCGGGCACGGTCGGCCGCGACGATCTCCGCGAGATGCTGGACGTCCTCGGCCTCGCCGGCGTGGTGACCGACACGCTCGTCCCCGTCCCGGACGAGGCTCGAGCGCTGCTCGAGGCTCGTGAGCGGGCCCGGACGGCTCGGGAGTGGGCGCAGGCCGACCGGCTGCGCGACGAGCTCCGGGATCTGGGCTGGGAGGTCCGCGACGGACCCGACGGGCCCGAGCTCGTCCCGGCGCCCTGACCGATACACGCAACCAAGTTTGCATAACACCGCAGCGCACTTGACACCGGGGCGGTGCTATGTCAAGCTCGCGCCGCTGAATAAGGATCAACTCGAGCTTTAGGTTCAAGTTGACGGGAGTCGGGCCGCGAACGCGTCCTGCTTCTGGGAAGGCTATATACGGTGCGGCGCCAGGGGAGGTAGCGCGCCACGAAAAATCCGACTGCCGTCATGCGGCAGCGGGAAAGGCTGGTCTCGTGGCTCGATTGTCTGCTAACTCTCAGTCTCAACTTAAGGTTGAGGATGGCTATCTGATCGCGCTGGCCAAACAGGGCCACGCAGATGCGTACGATCGGATCGTCCGCCGGTACTACGGATTCGTCCGCCTGAAGGCGTCGTCGTACTTCCTGGCTGGAGGTGACTCCGAGGATCTCATCCAGGAAGGCCTCGTCGGGCTCTACAAGGCCGTCCGGGACTACCGGACCGATCGCGAGTCAAGCTTCCGCAACTTCGCCGAGCTGTGCATCACGCGGCAGATCATCACCGCGGTGAAGACCGCGACGCGCAACAAGCACACCCCGCTCAACCAGTACATCTCGTTCTCCAGCACGCCCGCCGGCGGGACCGGCGAGGGTGAGCCGACCCTCGATGAGGTGATCCCGGGCTCGACCGTGCACGACCCGGTCAACCAGGTGATCTCGTCAGAGGAGCTGCGCGCCCTCGTCGCCTGCATCTCGACCGCCCTGTCCGAGCTGGAGTCGCGGGTGCTGGCGCTCTACCTCGACGGCCACTCCTACGAGGAGGTCGGCCGACGCCTGGACTGCGACTGCAAGACGGTCGACAACGCGCTGCAGCGCGTCAAGCGCAAGGTCGGCGCCCACCTCGATCAGCGGGCCGTGCCCGCCTGAGCCTGCGCCGCCGGCTGTCCTGCCGGCTCCGCGCTCACGCGATGGGGAGGGTGATCGTGAACTCGGCGCCGCCGTCGACCCGATTGGCGGCGCGGACGCCGCCGCCCATCGCGGCGGTCAGTTCCTTGACGATCGCCAGCCCGAGCCCGGACCCGACCGCTCGCTCCGAGCGGTAGCGGTCATACAGATAGAAGCGGTCAAACGCACGGGGGAGGTCATCCGCCGCCAGGCCTGGCCCGGTGTCGCGCACGGTGATCTCGCCGGGCCGGGCGAGCACCTGCACGCAGCCGCCGGCCGGCGTCAGCCGCAGGGCGTTCTCGATCAGGTTGGAGGTGGCCTGGAGCAGCCGACCCGGGTCGCCGACGCTGAGCGAGCCGGTCTCGGCGGTGCAGTCGAGCTCCACGCCCAGTTCCCGCGCCCGGGGCAGGTGGCGCGTGACCGCCGCGGACGCGATCGTGGTCAGGTCGATCTCCCGGTGCTCCACCGCGAACCCGGCACGCCCCAGCCGCGCCAGATCCAGCAGATCGAACACCAGCCGCTCGAGCCGATCGGCCTCGGCCCCGATGATCCGGCCGCCCTCCGCCGGTGCGACCGCGTCCTCGGCCACGGCCTCGGCGTAGCCCCGGATCGAGGTCAGCGGCGTCTTGAGCTCGTGGCTGACCGATTCCAGAAAGGCGCGCTGGGACTCGCGGGCACGGCCCAGCTCCGCGGACATGTGATTGAACGAATGCCCCAGCGCCGCGAGCTCGTCCTCGCCGTGCACCGGGATCTCGACCGCCGGCTCACCCGCCGCCACGCGACGGGTCGCCGCCGCCAGCGCGGCGATCGGGCGGGTCAGGCGCCGGGCCAGCAGGAACGACAGCAGGGTGGCGAGGGCGGCCCCGCCCAGGCCGGCGAGCAGGAGGCTGGACAGGAACGGGCGCCATTGCGCAAATGCCAGCCCACCCGCGCGGACCAGCACCACGCGTCCGTCAAGCGTGGTGCGCGCCGCGTACAGGAGGGAGCGGCCGGCCACCGAGAGCGTCCCTTCGCCGTCGCCCGAACCGGGAATCGCCGCCAGCACCGCCCGGGCCAACCGGGGGCGGACCCGGGTCGGCTTGCCGGCGCCGACCCGGTAGACGTGCTCGCCGGCGTTCCGCGCGCCGGGCGCGCCGCCGATCACGGCCACCACCTCCGCCTGGGCCTGGAGCGCGGACATTCGCTGGCTGGAGACCCGGTGGCGGACGAGCACCACCGCGACCGCGACCGTCAGAGCGCACGACGCGACCGCCGCCAGCGCCATGTAGGCGAGGACCCGGCGCCGCAGCGTCACGCGCTCGCCTTGTACCCGAGGCCGCGGACCGTGCGGATGAGATCGGCGTGCCCGAGCTTCTTGCGCAGCTGCGCCACGTGAACCTCCACCGTGCGCGTCTCGCCGGGAGACCGAAAGCCCCAGACCGTCTCGAGCAGCTGATCCCGGGTGACGACCTGACCGGCGTGGCGGAGCAGGTACTCGAGCAGATCGAACTCGCGCTGGGTGAGCTCCACCTCCTCGCCGTCGACGCGCACCTCCCGCGCGCCGCGGGCCAGCACCACCGGGCCCAGCGACAGGACGTCGTGGAGATCCCCGCCCGGTGCGGTTCGTCCCGCCCGGCGCAGGACGGCCTTGACCCGGGCGGCCAGCTCCCGCGGCGAGAACGGCTTGGCGATGTAATCGTCAGCCCCGACCTCGAGGCCGGCGACGCGGTCGGGCTCGTCGTCGCGGGCGGTCAGCATGATCACCGGGATCTCACCGCCGATCCGCCGGCACACCTCGAAACCGTCGATCCCGGGGAGCCCGATGTCGAGCACGACGAGCCGGATCGGATGACGGCGCAGCTCGGTCAGCGCTTCCTCGCCGGAGCGAACCCACAGCGCCCGGTATCCGGCGCGCTCGAGGTAGGTGCGAATCAGCGCGCCGATGTTGGGCTCGTCCTCCACCACCATCACGGTCGTTGGCACGGGCGTCATCGTAGGTGCCGCCGATCCGCGGGCTGAATCGGCTTTACACGCAGCTGACCTTCGGCTGACAGGTTGCTTTCAGACGGCGGGGAGAGTGTGTCGGCATGTTCCCGATCACCACAAGCGAGGTGCACCACTGATGTCATCACTGCGGAAACACACCCGATTGCTGCTGGTAGCGGTCGTCTCCGTCGCGCTCGGCGCCGGGGCGAGCGCGATCGCCACCGCCGGCGCCGCCTCGAGCGGCTCGGCCAAGACGGGCGCGGCCGGTGGCCGGGCCAAGCTGGGGCGCATCGGCGGATTGCGCCGGTTCGCCGCCCGCGCCGTGCACGGCGACGTCGTCGTCCGCACCAAGAGCGGATTCGCCACCGTCACGTTTGATCGCGGCACGGTCGACTCGGTCAGCGGCCGGCAGCTGACGATTGCCGAGGGGACCAAGAAGGCCAGCTATAAGACGGTGACCGTCACGATTCCCGCCGGCGCGGTCGTCCGCGACGATCGCCACCAGGCGAGCCTGTCCGACGTCAAGGCCGGCCAGCGGGTCCTGGTCCTGGTCGCCCCCAAGCGCACGTTCGTGATCGCGCGCACGCCGAAGACCGCGTAGTCAGGGCCGCGTACGCGGACGCGCAACGGGGTCACTCACCCGTTAGGGCCGTCGAGATCGTCCGGCCACGATCACGGCGGCCCTCCACGGGCGAGTGGCCCCAGCCGTGGCTCCAATCCGTAGGTGTCGAAGCCCCGGAACGCCGAGAACGTCTGGTGCTCGGGTCCGTGGAAGTCCGACGAGCCGGTGCTGATCAGCCCCAGCTCGTCGCAGCGGGCGGCGAGCAGCCGGGTCTGGTCCTCTGTGTGGGTCGCGTAGAAGGCCTCGACGCCGTCCATCCCCATCTCCACGAAGCGGTCGAGCGCATCGAGCACGTCGGACGGCTCCGCCAGGTCCCAGAACGGATGCGCCCACACCGCAACGCCGCCGGCGCCGTGGATCAGCTCGATCGCCTCGCGGATGGTGGGCGCCGCGCGCGCCACGAAGGCCGGCTTGCCCTCGATCAGGTACTCCACCAAAAACGCGGTCGGGTCGAGCAGGCCCGCGGCCTCGAGGCGCTCGCGGTTCTCGGGTCGGCGGACGACCGCCTGGGCCAGGTGGGGGCGCCCGACCGACTGCCCCAGCTCGATCCGCTCGGCCAGCATCTCCTCGTCCACGTGCCATCCCAGGTCCTGCAGCGCCGCGATCATCGCCCTGGCGCGCCGTTCGCGATCCCCGCGGGACCGGGCGAGCGCGGCACGCAGCACCGGATCGTCGGGGTCGATCAGGTACCCCAGGATGTGGAGGTCCTGCCGCCCGTCGAACAGCGCGCTGATCTCCGTTCCCGCGACGAGGCGGATCCCTGCCGCGACGGCCGCCTGCGCCGCCTCGGCGACGCCCTCGGCCGTGTCGTGATCGGTCAGCGCCAGCAGTTGCACGCCCGCGGCCGCCGCCGCGGTCACCACGGCGGCGGGGGCCAGAGCGCCGTCGGAGTGCAGCGAGTGACTCTGCAGGTCGAAGGTCGGCGCCGCTCCCGAGCTCACGTCGCGAGCGTACCCGACCGGTTCTCCCTCTATGGACGGTGATAGGTGAGGATCACCGTGCCGGACTTCAGCGGCTTGACGTCGACCAGCTTCAGGGGCGCCGCGTCGCCCTCGCCGGCGAACAGACGCTTGCCGCTGCCGAGCACGATCGGGAACACCATCAGCCGGTACTCGTCGACGAGGTCGTGGACGAGCAGCTCGCGCACGAGGCTGGCGCTCCCGGCGACGAGGATGTCACCGCCGTCCTGCTCCTTCAGCGCGGACACCTCCTGGGCGATGTCTCCGCGCAGGATCGTGGAGTTGTTCCAGTCGGCCCGCTCGAGCGTCTTGGAGACGACGTACTTCGGCATCCCGTTCATCTTGTCGGCGAAGCCCACCTCGTCGGTCATCGCCGGCCACGCGGCCGCGAACCCGTCGTAGGTGATGCGCCCCAGCAGGAGCGCCGCGTGGTCCATCGTCTCATCGAGCTTGTACTTCATCCCCTCCGGATCGTTGAACTGGAAAGTCCACCCGCCGTGCCGCCTGCCCTCGGCGCCGCCAGGATCCTCCATCACGCCGTCCAGGGACACGAACTCGGTCACCACTATCCGCCGCATCGCCATCGCTCCTTCTCGTTTGACCGGGCCATACAGTTACGCGTCGATCGGCGGCAACGAAAATCGACACGAACAGTCGCCCGTGCGTGTCCGAGCCGGCGCGGCCGGGGTGCCGTCAGGCGTGGGCGACGGCGCTGGAGCGGCTGGCGCGCGGCAGCGCGAGCCGCCGCATCGCCACCAGCCCGGCCGCGGCGACCAGCACGGCGGTGACCGCGCCCACGCCCAGTCCGGCGCGAGGACCGAGCGTCGCCATGGTGGCGCCGATGAGCGGTCCGCCGATCGGCGTCGAGCCCTGGAAGGCGACGAACCAGAGGGACATGACCCGGCCGCGCATCTCCGGCGCCGCGCCGAGCTGGAGCGTCGAGTTGCCCATCGACATGAACGAGATGCTCCCCGCGCCGGCGAGCGCCAGCGCGATCAACTCGAGCGCCAGACTGGGAGCGAGCGTGGCCAGAGACATCGCCACCCCGAACGCGAACGCCGCGATCACCAGCGGGCGCAGCCCGGTCTTGCCCCGGGCGGCGACGAACAGGCCGCCGCCGACGGCGCCGACGCCCATCGCCGCGGTCATGAAGCCAAAACCGGTGGCGCCGACGTGTAGGCCGCGGTCGGCCATCACCGGCAGCGACACCTGGAACTCGTACGTCAGGCAGCCGACCAGCCCCATCATCACCAGCGGCATGGCCAATTCGGGGGTGGAGCGGACGTAGCGCAGTCCCTCGCGCAGCTGGCCGCGGGCGCGTGGGCTCGGGGTCACGGGCGACAGCTTGGACCCGTCCAGAGTCGTCAGCGAGAACACGACCGCGACGAAGCTGGACGCGTTGGCCAAAAAGCAGACGCCGTCGCCGACGGTGGCGATCAGGATGCCGGCGACGGCCGGCCCGATGGAGCGGGCGACGTTGACGAGCACCGAGTTGAGGCTGACCGCGTTGCGCAGGTGCTCCTGGCCGACCAGCTCCATCATGAACGACTGCCGAGCCGGGTTCTCGAACGCGTTGTTGAGTCCCAGCATCACGGCGAGCAGGCCGATCTCCCATAGCTTGACCGCGCCGGTCACGGTCAACACGCCGAGCACCAGCGCCTGCAGCCCCATCGCCGATTGCAGCACGATCATCAGCCGTCGCTTGTCGACGCGGTCGGCGATCACGCCGCCGTAGGGGCCCAGGAGCAGGACCGGCAGGGTCTGCAGCGCGACGATCACCCCGAGCGCGATGCTCGAGTGCGTCAGCTGGATGACGAGCCAGCTCTGCGCTGCGATCTGCATCCAGGTGCCGATCAGGGAGATCGACTGGCCGCCGAGGTAGCGGCGATAATTGGGGACGGCGAGAGCCGCGAAGGTGACGCGTCCGGCGCGTACGACGCGCGTCACGGACGCCGGTCCTGCAACTGCTCGGCCAGCGTCTCCAAAGCCGGCAGCGCCTTCTCCAGCTGACGGCGGTCGGTGGCCGAGAGCCCCTCCAGCGCCGCATTGACCGCGTCGGTGCGCTCGCGGCGCATCCGGTGCGCCAACTGCTCTCCGGCGTCGGTCACCTGCACCCAGGCGGCACGCCGGTCGCCATCGTCGTTGGTCCGCTCCAGCAGGCCGGCGTCGACGAGGTCGGCGATCACCCGGGACAGCATCGTCGGGTTCAGGGACTCGGATATGGCGAGGGCGGAGAGACGGACCGGCCCGTCCCGGACCACGGTCAGCAGCACCGAGATGCGAGTCGGCGTCAGCCCGGCGGCCGAGCCGGCGGCGGTGGTGCGCAGACGGCGTGACAGCCTCCCGATCGCGATGCGCAACCGGGCAGCGGTGTCGAGGTCAAGGGCGGCTGGTGACAATTCTCTCCGAATACTTGCTTGCTGGCAAGCACTAGGTTAGCACCCGGCCCGGGCCGCGACCCGACGCCGACCCCTCAGCTCGTCCGGCGACGGAACAGCCCGCCCGCCACGGCCACCGACACGGCGGCGATCGCCAGGCTCCACACGATCGCGTGCCAGGCCGAGGCGCCGGGGGCGTGACCGCTGAGCAGGGCGCGCAGCGTGTCGATCACCTGGGTGACCGGCTGGGCGCGGGCAAAGCCCTGGAGCCACGACGGCATCGTGCGGATGGGGACGAACGCGCTGGACGGATAGGGCAAAAAGCTGATCAGGAAGGTGATCCCCTGGGCGCCCTCCGGAGACCGGACGGCGACGCCGACGGCGGCGGCGAACCAGGACATCGCCAGCACGAACAGGGCCAGGATGGCGGTCGCCTCCAGCCACTGGGCGGCGCCGGCGGGCGAGCGATAGCCGATGGCGAACGCGACGGCCACCGCCAGCGCGGCTGAGGCGAGGTTGCGCGCGACGCTGGCGACGACGTGACCGGCGAGCAATGACGCCGGCCGCACGTCGAGCGAGCGAAACCGATCGATGATCCCGCTGCCCAGATCGGTGGAGACGGTGACCGCCGTGGTCCCGGCTCCGAAGCCGACGCACACCAGCAGCACGCCGGGGACGACGTAGTCGATGTAGCGAGTGCCGACGTGAATCGCGCCGCCGAAGAAGTAGACGAACATGACCATCAGCATCACCGGCAGGGCGAGCGCCGTGATCAGCCCGTCGACGTTGCGCAGTGACAGCCGCAGCGAGCGGACGATCATCGTGCTCAGCTCGGCGGAGACGGTGCCGCCGGTGCGGCGCGCGGAGGTGTGCGGCGCTGCCGGGAAGGTCAGCTCAGTCATCGGTGCGCTCGCTTTCGGGGGTGGCGGCCGTGTGGCCGGTAAGGGTCATGAAGACGTCGTCGAGGCTGGCGGTGCGAACCGAGAACTCGGCGATCCGCTCCCGGTCGGGATCGAGCTCGTCGAGCCGCGCGCGGATGGCGGCCGCGCTGCCCTCGAAGGGGATCGAGATCGTCAGCGCGCCACGGTCGCCCGCCGACGCCGCCCCGCCGCCGGCGCGCTCGATCGCCTCGTAGGCGCCGTGGTTCGCGCAGCGCACGTCGAGGCGTTGGCCGCCGACGGTTGCCTTCAGTTCCACCGCGGTGCCCTCGGCGACGATCGCCCCGTGATCCAGGACGGCGATGCGGTCGGCGAGCCGGTCGGCCTCGTCGAGGTACTGCGTGGTGAGTAGGACGGTGACGCCGGCGAGCGTCAGCTCGCCCACCAGGTTCCACATCTGCAGGCGGCTGCGGGGATCGAGCCCGGTGGTCGGCTCGTCGAGGAAGATGACCTCGGGTGGGCGGATCAGCGAGGCGGCGAGGTCCAGCCGGCGCCGCATCCCGCCGGAGAACGTCGCCACGCGGCGTCGGCCGGCCGCGACCAGATCGAAGCGCTCGAGCAGCTCATCGGTCCGGGCGTGCGCCGCCCGCGCGCTCAGGCCCTGGAGGCGCCCCATCATCGTCAGGTTCTCGGTCCCGGTCTGCAGCTCGTCGAGCGCGGCGTACTGGCCGGTCAGGCTGATCCGCCGACGCGCCGCCGAGCGCTGGGCGACGACATCGCAGCCGGCGACCCGGGCGGTGCCTCCGTCGGGCGGGGTGAGCGTGGCCAGCATCCGCACCGTCGTGGTCTTACCGGCCCCGTTCGGTCCGAGCAGCGCGAGCACGGTCCCCCGCGGCACCGCGAGGTCGATCCCATCCACCACGGGGACGGAGTTGTAAGACTTTCTCAGGCCGGCGGCCTCGATCGTCAGTTCATCGGTCATAGCGGTCCTCAGCGGATAGAATTGCGTATGCCGTACGCTCAAGCGTAGAGCATACGCAGTTTTGCTCGGCCGTCAACCCCGGTTCGCAGAAAATCCATGTCCAATCCAGATCCGCCCCCCGAGTTCCCGCTGCCCCCGAGCATCGAGCTCGCGTGGGGACTGCGCGATGCCGGCACCCGCGGACCCAAGCGCGGGCTGACACTCGAGCGGATCGTCGCGGCCGGCATCAAGGTCGCGCTGACCGAGGGCCTGGGCGCGCTGTCGATGGCTCGCCTGGCGTCCGTGCTCGGCGTCGGCACGATGTCGCTGTATCGCTACGTCGCCGCCAAGGACGAGCTGCTGGCCCTGATGGTGGACCGGGCGCTCGGGCCGCCCCCCGTGCCCGGACCCGATGACGAGTGGCGCGTGGGCCTGACGCGATGGAGCGTCGAGCTGCGGGCCGCCTACGGCCGGCACCCGTGGGCGCTCCGGGTGCCGATCAGCGGGCCGCCACTGGGTCCCAACAACGTCGCGTGGCTCGACAACGCGCTCGCCGCGCTCGGTGACACGCCCCTGTCCGAGCAACAGAAGCTGTCGACGGTGCTCCTGCTGAGCGGCTTCGTCCGCAACGAGGCGACGCTGACGGCCGACTTCGCCGCGGCGGCGGCGGGAGAGCTCGTGATGCCCGGGTACGGCCAGATGCTGCGCCGGTTGATCGATCCCGAGCAGCTGCCGGCGCTGTATCGGGCGATCGAATCGGGCTCACTCGACGACGCCGACGACCCGGATGCTGAGTTCGAGTTCGGGCTGGCGCGCATCCTCGACGGCGTTGATGTCCTGATCGCCGCCCCGCGGCGGCGCGGGCGCCCGCGCCGGCCCGGCACAAACCACTAACGTGGGCCGATGCCCACGTTGCTTTTGTACGGAGACTCGGAGCGCTCGCCGGCGATCCGACACGAAGTGCCGGTGGCCATCGGCGACCCGTTTCTGTTCGCCGATATCAGCGGCCGGCGCGCGGTGCTGATCAGCTGGCTCGAACGTGATCGGGTCCTCAGCGCGCTTCCCGACGCCGAGCTGCTGGATTTCTTCGATCTCGGCCTACGCGAGCTGATGGAGGCCGGGCGCACGCGCCTGGAGGCCGAACATGAGGTGGTGGTGCGAGCCGCCCGGCGGCTCGGGATCAGCGAGGCCGTGATCCCGTGGGACTTCCCGGTGGCGATCGCCGACCGGCTGCGGGCCGATGGGATCACGATCGTCCTCGACGACGAGTTCGTCGCCGCCCGGCGCCGGGTCAAGGCGGGGGCGGAGCTCGCCGGGGTCCGCGCGGCCCAGGCCGCCGGCGACGCGGCGCTCGCGCGGGCAGCCGAGCTGCTGGCGACGGCCGAGATCGACCGCGATGGGCTGCTGCGCCGTCCCGACGGCGAGTTGCTGCTGGCCGAGTGGGTGCGCGCGCAGCTGAGCCGGACATGCGCGGCGCATGACGCCACGTGCCCGGCCGGCATGATCGTGGCCTCGGTCCACAACGGGCAGGGCCACGATCCCGGTAACGGCCCGCTGCCGGCCGCCCTGCCGATCATCGTCGACGTCTTCCCGCGTCACGAGGCCACCGGGATGTGGGGTGACAGCACCCGGACATTCGTCGTCGGGACGCCCGCGCCGCAGGACGCCGAGCCGATCGCCGACCAGGAGGGGCTCGTCCGCGCCGCCCTCGAGCAGGCTCGGGAGGCCGTCCGGCCCGGCATCACCGGGCGCGAGCTGCACGCGGCCACCTGCGACCTGTTCGAGGCCGCCGGGTGGGCCACGCAGCGCACCGGCGGCGACGACGGCTTTCAGTTCTCGCTCGGTCACGGCGTCGGTCTCGACGTCCACGAGCCGCCGGGGCTGGGCTTGTCGGGGCGTGAGCCGTTCGTCGCCGGGGACGTCGTCGCGGTCGAGCCGGGCCTGTGGGACAAGCGGATCGGCGGCGTGCGGCTCGAGGATCTGCTGCTCGTCACCGAGGGTGGGTGCGAGACGCTCACCGCCTTTCCCTACGACCTCACGCCGGCCGGCTGACCGCGGCGCCGGCTGCTCGCAATCGAGCCGTGAGCATCACTGACCTCGCCCTCGTCACGGCGACGCGGATGCCCAAGCCCGACCCCGAGTCGGGGCTGCTCGTCGACGCGCTGGCCGAGCTCGGAGTCCGGGCGACGATCCACGCCTGGGATCAGCCGTGCGACTGGTCGCAGTTCCCGCTCGTCGTCTCCCGCACGCCGTGGGATTACTTTCACCGGGTCGACGAGTTCCTGCACTGGGCACGCGGGGTCGCCGCGGTCACCGAGCTGCTCAACCCGCTGCCGACGATCGCCTGGAACGCGCACAAGTCCTACCTGCTGGACCTGGCGGCCGCCGGGGTCCCGATCGTGCCGACCGTCCTGGTCGGTCGCGGGGCGGGCGCCGAGGAGCGCGACGCGGCGCTATCGCGGTTTTCCGAGGCGGTGATCAAGCCGGCGGTGGCCGGTGGGGCGTTGGACGCGCTGCACGTCGACGCCATCGTCGATGCCGACGTGGCCGCCGCGCATCTGGGGCGGCTGCTGGCCGAGAAGGACGCGCTGGTGCAGCCCTTCATGGCTGGGATCCAGAGCGACGGCGAGACGTCACTGATCTTCTTCGACGGACAGCTCAGCCACGCCATCCGCAAGGTTCCCGCCGCCGGGGACTTCCGCGTTCACCAGCACTACGGGGGCACCGTCCTGCACCACACGCCGTCTCCCGCCGAGCTGACGGTGGCCACCGCCGCGTTGGCCGTGGCCCCGGCGGCCACCGGCTACGCCCGCATCGACATGGTTCCGGGATCGTCCGGGCCCGCCGTCATGGAGGCGGAGCTGATCGAGCCCGAGCTGTTTCTCGGGAGTGACCCCGCGGCGCCGGGGCGGTACGCCCGGTGCCTGGCCCGCCGCCTGAACGGCACCGCCAGAGCTGCCTATCCTTGATCACGCCACCGACGCCGTTCTCGACGACCCGGTTTCTGCGCCCGGCCTAAATAGGGCACAATGGCAACCGTATTTGTCGACAATTTAGGAGGAATCACGATGACGCTCCAGATCGGGGCCACCGCTCCCGACTTCGAGGCCGAGACCACCGAGGGCCCGATTCACTTTTACGACTGGCTCGGCGATTCATGGGCCGTCCTGTTCTCGCACCCCAAGAGCTTCACGCCGATCTGCACGACCGAGCTCGGCTACATGGCGTCGATCAAGCCCGAGTTCGACCGCCGCAACGTGAAGATCATCGGCCTGTCCGTCGACCCCGTCCAGGACAACGTCAACTGGGCCAAGGACATCGAGTCCTCGCAGGGGACCGCCCCGAATTACCCGATCATCAGTGACGGCGATCTCAACGTCGCCAAGCTGTACGAGATGCTCCCCGCCGACGCCAGTGGCGATCCGAGCTCGCGCACGCCGGCCGACAATCAGACGGTCCGCAACGTCTTCGTGATCGGCCCGGACAAGAAGATCAAGCTGATCCTCGTCTATCCGATGACGACCGGCCGCAACTTCGACGAGGTCCTGCGCGTGATCGACTCGCTGCAGCTGACCGCCAACCACAAGGTCGCGACTCCGGCGCAGTGGCAGCAGGGCGACAAGGTGATCATCGCCGGCTCGGTCTCCAACGACCAGGCCGAGGAGATCTACCCCGACGGCTGGGAGTCGCCGACGCCGTACATCCGGATCGTGCCCCAGCCCGAGCCGATCAAGTAGGCCCCGCCAGGGGGTCCCGCCCGGGCGCGCGTCCGGGCGGGCCCTCCACGGCCCCCGCGCGGAATCAATCGTCTAGCCGAGGACGGTCCTGACCAGATCGATCGCGACGACCACGGCGGCAACGCCGGCCGCCAGCGCGACGATCGCCAGCGCCACTCGCAGCGCGATCCGCGTGGACGCCGGCGGTCGGCCGGTCATCCCTCGGCCTTGTCGAGGAACTGCGCCGGGAACGCCTGGCCGCCCGGCGGCGTGATCTGGAACGCCAGGCTCCAGTTGCCGACCATCACCAGTGCCGGCGCCGAGCGCGAGTAGAGCCCCGGCCGGGTCTCGGTCAGCTGGTACTCCTGCTGGGGCATCTGCATCTCCGTCTGGTTGAAGGTCAGCGTGACGTCGGCACCACGGACCGGTTGTCCATTGCGCATCACCCGCAACGAGAACGAGTCGGGCGCGGCGGCCTTGTTGGGCGACACGAGCAGGGACAGCCGGTAGCCCTCCACCGTGACCGTCTTCACCACTTGGCCGGGGCCGACCTGGGCCAGCGCCTTATCCTGGAGGGCGAACGCCGGCGGAGGGGGGGCGAGGCTGGACAGCAGCGCGGCGACGAACACCGCGCCTGCAACCAGCACCGTCTCACCGGACACCAGTCGCCGCAGCCGGCCGGAGGCGCGGTCGCCTCGAGCCGGGTCGGCGCCGGCCGCGACCAGGTCCGGTGTCGTCCCGAGCAGATTGCCCGACGCCACGGCCATCGCCGCCAGCAGAATGCCGGCCTTGACCAGAATCGCCACGCCGTAGCCGGTCTTCCACAACGCGTCGACCGTCGGCATGTGGTCGATCGCCTCGACGATCCCAGTGACCGCGAGCGCCGCCACCGAGCCGAGGGCAAGTTTGGAGAACCGCGGGACCACCACCGACAGCGCCCGGACGCGGCGGTCGGCGGGGAGGCTGCGCCACAGCACGAGCAGGCCGAGCAGCCCGCCGAGCCACAGCGAGCCGGCGATCAGGTGCAGCCAATCGGCGGACAGGGTGACCCCGGCGGGGGAGGTCTGGGCGGCGTGCCCGCTCGCGCCCGGGATGACCAGGACGGCGGCGGCGGCGATCACCGCCCCGGTCTGAGCGGCCAGCTCGGCGACCGAGCGCCGCTCGCGGTCAGGACGATCCAGGTACAGCGCGGTCCAACCGGCGAGGCAGAACAGGCCGAAGCAGAGCAGCATGTCGACGTAGCCGCGTCCGAACGCGGTGACGCGGAACAGCGGGACGAGCGCGCCCACGTCGAAGTCCGACCGCAGCGAGTCGAGCGCGGTCGAGACATCGAGATAGACCGCGATCGCCAGCACGCCGATCACCGACGCGATCACGAAGGCCACCGACAGCGCGCGCAGGCTGACCCCCTCCACCCGTCGAAACACCGCCCGCGCGACGATGAACCGCAGGACGAACAGGCCGATCGAGATCATCACCGCCAGGAACATCACCGTGCGGGCGATGAGGGGTTGGGGCGAGGTGGCGCTGCCGCCGATGCTCGGGATCGCGAACTGGGGGGCCGGCCCGGGGTTGGGGCCGATCGCGTATGTGAACGCCCCCTGTACCGGGTGCCCGTCGACCGAGATCGCGCGCCAGTAGATGAGGTACCAGCCCTCGGGCAGGTCGGGCCGCAGCGGCACGACGAGCGTGTCGGGGTCGGCGGGGGAGCGCTGCACCGGCCCGGTCGTCACCTGCGTGCCGGAGGCGCTGGTGACCGAGATGATCGCGAATCGGGGCTCCACGGCCTCGTCGTAGGTCAGCGACACGGTGGTCGGCGGACGGTTCAGGACGCCGCTGGCCGCCGGCACCGTCTTGACGAGGTAGGCGTGCGCCCACGCCGCGCCGGGCAGCGCGAGCGCCGCCGCGGCCGCGGCGATCGCCACGGCGAGCAGCCTCCGACGGGTCATGCCAGCGGCCGCTGACCGCCGTTCGGGCCAGAGCCGGACCCGCTGCCGCCCACCAGCGCGAACGTGCCGGCGGCCAGTCCGAGCACGCCGACGATCAGGGCGACGATCGTCAGCACCGAGGTGCCGCCCCCGCCGCCGAGCGACGTCTTGGCCGCGATCGTGGGCGCCGGCGCCGCGGAGGACTCCGGCCCGGACCAGTTGACGATCGAACCGTCCGAATAGGTCTGCTGGACTCCGAACGTGTAGGTCTGCGCGGCCGCCGGCTGGGCGAGGAACTGGAACAGCGAGTCCTCGCCGGTCGGCGTGTGGCCCCCGGTCCAGGTGACCTTCTGAACGACGGCGTTATCGCCTGACCCGCTTGACTTGGCGCTCATCGTCCAGCCGGGTGGCGGCGGCGCGAACGAGTCGATCCCGAAGCCGCCCGGCACCGTCATGACGATCTTGCTCGTCGTGACGCCGGACTTCTCGGTCGGCACCGCCAGGCTGAACAGCTGGAGCTGCCCGGCGAGGGACACCGCGGGACTGACGCGCGCGTGCGCCGAGGCGAACGCCGGGACGACCAGCGCCAGGACCACGATCAGCGCGGTCACCGCGCCGATGGGCTTGGATCTCATCGGCGGGATCCTAGGCCGTGACCGCGTGGCCGGCGCCGCCGGAGCCGCCGCTGCCCGCGGGGGCGTAGATTGCCGGGGCAGAACGCTGATGGCGCAATCCGCAACGCACAACCGCGAGGAGCTGGTCGCCCGGCTCCGGGTGACTCCGGGGTCTGACGTCGAGCTGGGGCGTGACTTCGACTCCGCATTGACAGCCGGCTGGCACAAGCGCGATAGCGCCGACGCGCTGCAACGCCAGACCGAGGTGCTGGCCGACTACCAGGATCGCCTCGCCGCCGAGGCTGCGCGAGGCGTCCTGATCGTGCTCCAGGGCATCGACGCCTCGGGCAAGGACGGGACCATCCGCCACGTGATGAGCGGTGTCAATCCGCAGGGGGTGGCGGTCCACAGCTTCAAGGTGCCGAGCTCGGAGGAGCTGCGCCACGACTTCCTGTGGCGCTACGCCTGCCGGCTGCCCGGCCGCGGCCAGATCGGGATCTTCAACCGCTCGCACTACGAGGAGGTGCTCGTGGTGCGGGTCCACCCGGAGCTGCTCGGTCCCGAGCGGCTGCCGACGGGGATGGGCTCCGAGGATCTGTGGCGTCACCGGTACCGGGACATCAACGGCTGGGAGCGGCACCTGAGCGAGAACGGATTCACGATCGTCAAGCTGTTCCTCAACCTCTCGAAGGAGGAGCAGCGCACGCGCTTCATGAAGCGAATCGACCTCGCCGAGAAGAACTGGAAGTTCTCGGCGTCCGACGCCAAGGAGCGCGAGCACTGGGACGACTATCAGGTCGCCTACTCGCAGATGCTCAGCCACACGAGCACCGAGTGGGCGCCGTGGCACGTGATCCCCGCCGATCGCAAGTGGTTCGCCCGGATTGCCGTCAGCGCCGTGATCATCAGCGCGCTCGCCGAGCTCGACCCGCAGTATCCGACGATCTCCGCCGAGGACCGCGCCGCGCTCGCACGGACCCGGGTGCAGCTCGAGGCCGAGGCGCCCGCCGGCGCAGCCGCGGACCCGTTCGCCGACTCCCGCGAGTAGATCCTCAGCGGCAGGCCAGGCAGACGTATGTCATGAACGGCACCTCCAGGGTGCCGCCGGTGCGGTCGATCGTCTCCGTGATCGCGCGCATCAGCTCCGCGCGGGGCCCGTCAGCGAGGAGGATGTGATCCTGATGGGTCTGCAGCAGCTCGGGGTACGCGGAGCTCGCGTACGTCTGTGCCCAGGGGAGGGCTCGCACCTGCGCTGAGTGAAACCGTCCGCTGGCGGCTACCTCCCCGTGCCAATCGCCGGCCAGCCGCGTCGGCTCGCTGTCAGGGTGCATCGGGAAGTCGGCCGCCAGGTCGGGAACCGTCGCTCGGTACGCCTTGCTCAGTGGCTCGCGCAGGACGCACCGGTCCCAGTCGGGCAGCATCCAGATGGCGGCGAGGGTGCCGCCGGGGGCCAGCGCGGCGTGCGCCTTGGGGTAGCGCACGTCGGGGGCGATCCAATGCCAGGCCTGAACGCTGACGCAGGCGGACAGTGGTTCTCGCGGCTGCCAGGTCTCGAACTCGGTCTCGATGATCTCCACGTCCGGGTAGCGAGCGCAGTGTGCGCGGGCCACCGCGGCCATGTCCGCGCTCGGCTCGAGCGCCAGCACGGCCAGCCCGCGCTCGGCGAACAGGCCCGTCGCCCGGCCGGTGCCGGCGCCGACCTCAACGATCCGCGCGGGCGGCGCCAGGCGCCTGTACTCGAGCACGGCGTCGATCGCGGCGGGCGGATAGGACGGCCGGACACGGTGATACAGCTCGGCGACCCTGCCGAACGCCAGGCGCTGCTCCGGGGCGTAGCGCTCGCCGGGCACGCCGTCAGTCTGCCGGACGGGGGCGGCGCGCGCCCTGACCCGCTGTGCGGCGCCGGGGCATCGGCGCCGGGCCGGCCAACCACAGCGCGGCCACCACGCCGGCCAGCAGGTACAGCGAGCCCTGGGCGTTGAGAACGTTGACGATCCCAAGCGGGTCGGCGGCCAGACCGGCGAAGATCATCCCGCCCGCCTGGCCGATGCTCGTCGCCACGCCCGCCGCGGCGAACGTCTTGCCGCGCCGGCCCTCGGCGGACGCCTGCTGCAGGGCGCTGGTCAGGCCGCTGACCAGCGCCGTGCCGGGAGCGCCCACGACGACGAACAGGACCACGTAGACCGGCACGGCGAGCGTCAGGTGCGGGAGGTTCCAGATGGCAAGGTCGAGCAGCCCGAACGCGATCGATGCCCACGCGGTGAGCGCGCGCGCGCCGATGCGCCGGGCGAGCGCGAGGGGCACGGCGATGGCGATCGCGCCGATCGCCTGGACCCCGCGCAGCAGTCCGATCTCCCCCGATCCCCCGTGCAGCACGCGGGCCGCGAACACGATGTACAGGACCACGAAGATCCCCTGGGCAACGCTGGCGATGAGCAGGACCAGGAGGCCGGCACGGATCTGCGGGGAATGGACCGTCGGGCCCCAGCCGGCGTCGGCGGTGTCCGGCGGCGCGGCATCGGGCGCCGGCGTGTCGTGAGCGGCCGCGGCCGTTGGAGCGAGACTGGCGATCAGGGCCGCGGCCGCGAGGAAGCTGACCCCATCGGCCGCCACGATCAGCGAGAGGCCGCCGCCGACGGCCAGCAGCGCCCCGCCGACCGAGCCGCCGACGAGGCGGCCGATGTTCTGGTTCAGGCCGACGAGCGAATTGGCCGACACCAGCCGTTCGGGATCCACCAGCGTCGGCAGCAGCGCATTCTTGGTCGGGTCGAACACCGACGCCAGCGCGGACTGGGCCACAACCACCCCGTAGACGAATGGCAGCCCCGACCGGCCACCCGCCAGCAGCAGCGGAGTCAGCGCCACCGCCTGGGCCACCGAGACCCAGGTGAGGGTGCGCCGTCGGTCCGAGCGATCGGCGATCCGTCCCGCGAGCGGGGCCAGGAGCACCGGCGGCGCCAGCTGCACCAGGAACGCCGCGGCCGTTCCGATGGTCGAGTGGGTGTACTCGTACACGAGGATCGGCAGGCTGACGAGCAGCAGCCAGTCGCCGGTGTCGGAGATGAGTCCGGCGATCCACAGCCGGCGGAAGCTCTGGTCGCGCAGCGGGCTCATTCCGGGCCCGACCGAGCCGCCGCGGTCGACCCGGCGCGGAATGCCTGGACTCCGAGGTGCACCAGCTCGGATCCCTCTGCCGCCTCCTCGCGGGTGGCGGCGATATACGGGCGGATCAGCGCGTCGAGCTTGCCGGTCAGCTCGCGGAGCTCGTCGGGCGCGAGCCGCAGCGTGTACGCCCCGTAGAAGTCGGCTCGTCGCCATTCGCCGGGCACCGCGTCGCGGCGGGCCAGGTAGTCGCGCAGGACGCGCTGATCGCGCTGCACCGAGACAGCGAGGAGTTTGGCCTCTTGGGGTGTCATCGGTGCCGTCGAGTCCTCGCCGCCGGTGTCGAAGCCGGTGACGAGCGCCCGCCAGGGCCGTTCGCGCCCATCCGCGGACACGACCTCGCCGACGAGCCCGACCTGGGCGAGCACGCGCAGGTGGTAGCTGCAGTTCGACGGGGTGTCGCCGACCGCGCGAGCGCAGGCCGAGGCGGTGGCCGGTCCGGCCGCCATCAGATGATCGATGAGCTCGAGCCGAACGGGGTGGGCGAGAGCCTCCAGCGCCTCGGGTTCGGCGATCCGGCGTCGTATCTCAGGGGTCATCGTTACATTGCGGAAGATCTGAAAGACTCTTTCAGATCGTAGCGCACGAACTCAAACCGCGCGCGAACCCAAGGGGCGCACGCGGCCGAGATCGTGCAGAGAGGGAGCGGGGAGGGGGCCCGGCGCGGCGCTACAGCGCCGCGAACTCCTGCAGCAGCGCCGTGGCTGCCGAGATGCCGAGCGGGAAGTACTCGACCAGCATCGACTCGTTGGGCGAGTGGATGTTGGCATCGGGCAGCGAGAAGCCGGTGATGATGCTCGGGATCCCCAGGTCGCTGAGGGCAGGGACGATCGGCAGCGTGCCACCGGAGCGGATCAGCGCGGGTCGCACCCCGAGCACCCGCTCGAAGGCGGCGAGCCCGAGCTGCACCGGTCGGGCATCGGGGGAGACGAGGCCGGGCGGCGCCGAGGACCACAGCTCCACATCCAGCTGCGCGCCGTCGGGCGCGGCGTCGCGGAGCATCTGCTCGAACGCCGTGGCGATCTGGGATACGTCCTGAACCGGGGCGAGGCGGATCGATACGTTGGCGCTGGCCTGGACCGGGAGAACCGTTTTCTGCAGGCGCGGCGATCCGCTCTCCACACCGTTGATGTCGAGGGCCGGCTCGGCGAATGTCCGGACGTAGAACTCGTCCGCGGCGCGGGCGTCGGCCGGGTTGGCGCCCTGGGCGGAGAGCTCCTGGCCGCCGCTGGGGAGCGAGCGCCAGCCGGCGAGCTCCTCGGCCGATGGGGGCTCGATCCCCTGCCGGAGCGGCGCGGCCAGCCTCCCGTCGGCGGCGACGACCGCGCCGAGTGTCCTGACCAGCGCGTGGGCCGCATTGAGCGCCGCCCCGCCGAACACACCCGAGTGCAGGTCTCGCTCGCCCGTCCGCAGGGTGACGTGGAAGTACACGAGACCGCGCGTGGCGATGTTGAACGCCGGCACCCCGCGATCGATCATGCCGGTGTCGAAGATGATTGCGGCGTCGGCGCCACGATCGTCGTGGGACTGGAGGTAATCAAGGATCGAATGACCGCCGGTCTCCTCTTCGCCGTCGCAGGCGAAGCGGACGTTGACCGGCAGTTCGCCGGCCTGGGCGAGCCCGCGCGCCGCGCTCAGCAGCATGTACAACTGGCCCTTGTCGTCGGCGACGCCGCGGCCGTAGAGGTACTCGCCGCGGATCTCGGGCTCGAACGGCGGCGACTCCCACAGCTCGAGCGGATCGGGGGGCTGGACGTCGAAGTGCCCGTAGCAGAGCACCGTTGGCGCCGATTCGGCGTCCCGGGACGCCCGGATCTCTCCGATCGCCAGCGGCTGCCCATGCCAGTCGAGCAGCTCGGCCGTACCCCCGGCGCCGCGCAGGAACTCGCACACCCACTCGCCGGCCTCGCGCACCCGCGCGGACAGCGCCGGGTCGGCGCTGACCGACGGAATCCGCAGGAACTCCTGCAGCTCGTCAAACCAGTCCCGCATGGGCACGAGCGTACTTCAGAGCCGACCCGTAGGCTGCTGGCGTGCCCCTGCGTCCGTTTCGCCGGCGACGCGTCGCCAAGGAGTCCGCCGTGACGGTCGGCGGGGATCCGCGGATCGACGGTTGGGAGACGGTCGCCAGTTTCGAGGATCAGCCGACCGCCGTCGCCTGGCGCGACCAGCTCCGCGCCCTCGGTCTCGATGCCTCCTGCGTCGCCGATCATCCTCTCGATCAGTTCGGGCGAGGGGAGATCTACCTCGTCGTCCCGCCCGGGCAATGGTCGCAGGCCAACGAGATCATCGACAACCTCGACGCCTGAGCCGCACGTTGGCGAGCTGATGCGTGAGCTAACGTTGAGGTCTCAACCAGTCCACGGCTGACCAAGGAGACGACGATGTCGACAACCAAGCCACGACTCGAGCCCGGCCCCGAGCATCCGATCACGATCGCGCCGACGGGCACGACCGTCGTCGTCCGCGCCGGTGGCCGGGTGATCGCGCAGAGCGATCGAGCGTTGACGCTCGAGGAGGCCAGCTACGGGCCTGTCCAGTACCTCCCGCTCGAGGACGTCGATGCCGCCGTGCTGACGGCCACCGACCACAGCACCTACTGCCCCTACAAGGGCGACGCCTCCTACTACAGCGTCACCACGCCGGAGGGAGAGCTGGACAACGTCGTCTGGACCTACGAGCAGCCGTTCGAGGCCGTCGCCGGCATCGCCGGCCACGCGGCGTTCTACACCGATCGCCTGGAGGTCAGCGTCGGCTGACCCCGCCCCACGAGTGCTCAGGCGAACCCCCGGTTCGCCTGAGCCTGGGCACTGTGCCTCAGCCGCCGACCCGGATCATCTTCTTGTTGACGAACTCGTCGGCACCGAAGCGCCCGAGCTCGCGGCCGAAGCCGGAGCGCTTGACGCCGCCGAACGGCAGCTCGGCGCCCTCGAGCCCGACGGCGTTGACGAACACCATCCCGGCGTCGATCTTGTCGGCCACCCGCAGCGCCTGGCTGGCGTCGTTGGTCATCACGTACGAGCCGAGGCCGTACGGCGTGTCGTTGGCCAGCTCGACCGCCTCATCCTCGGAACCGACGCGATAGACCGAGGCCACGGGACCGAAGAACTCCTCCCGGTAGGCATCGTTGTCGGGCGTGATGCCGGTCAGCACCGTGGTTGAGAAGAAGTTCCCCTCATGGTCGCCGCCGGCCACCAATGTCGCACCCTGATCGAGGGCCCGTTTGACCTGATCGGCGAGGCGGTCGGTCGCGGTGGTGGAGGAGAGCGGCCCGATCGTCGTGTCAGACGAGGTCGGGTCACCGGGTTTGACCGCGGTCAGGGCCGTGGTGAACTTCTCCAGGAACGGCTCGTAGAGCTCGTCGACGACGATGAAGCGCTTGGCGGCGTTGCACGCCTGGCCGGTGTTCTCCAGCCGCGCCCCGACGGCCGACTCGACCGCGGCGTCGAGATCGTCGGTGGCCAGCAGGATGAACGGGTCCGAGCCACCGAGCTCGAGCACGACCTTCTTGAGGTTGCGCCCGGCGATCTCCGCCACGGCCGCTCCGGCACGCTCAGATCCGGTCAGCGACACGCCCCGCACTCGCGGATCGGCGATGACCGTCTCGATCTGCTCGTTGGTCGCGTAGATGTTGATGTAGGCGTCCTTGGGGAAGCCGGCATCGTGGTAGATCTGCTCGATCGCGGCGGCTGACTCGGGGCACTGCGGCGCGTGCTTGAGCAGGATCGTGTTGCCGATCGCCAGATTGGGGCCGGCGAACCGCGCCACCTGGTAATACGGGTAGTTCCAGGGCATGATCCCCAGCAGCACCCCGTAGGAGCTGCGGCGCACGAATGCCGATCCGTCACCCTCCAGCAGCTCGATCGGCTCATCGGCGAGCAGCTTGACGGCGTTGTCGGCGTAGAAGTCGTAGATCGCGACGCAGAAATCGACCTCGCCCACAGCCTGCTCGATCGGCTTGCCCATCTCGCGGACGATGATCTCGCCCAAGCGCTGGCGCTGCTCGGCGTGCAGCTCGCCGACGCGGCGTACCAGCGCGGCGCGCTCCTGGACCGTCGTCGACGCGGACCACTCTCGATGCGCCTTGTCGGCCCGCCCGATCGCGTCCGCGAGATCCTGGTCGCTGATCGTCGAATAGCTCTTGACGGTCTCTCCGGTCGCCGGATTGACGACTGCGTAATCGCTCACTTGAGATCTCCCCTCGTTCCCGACTTTGTCGAAATCCTCAGACTGGAGGATAGGTGCGCCTGGCGCCATGCGTCGGTCCAAGCCGCGGGCGGCGGCTACGCCGGCGCGGCGTGCCACGGCCGCGCTCTGCGCCCGGTGGAACGGCGCCGCCGGCGTCTACCGTGAGGGGCATGGACGAAACCCACCGTGGTCGTGTCGCCGCACTGCTCGCCGACGCCGCCGCCGAGCACGTCAGCCTCATGTCCCGTCTGCCGGACGAGTTGCGGGCATCGCTCCCCGTCGATGCACAGGGGGTCACTCAGGCCATCGACCATCTTGCAACCGCGGCAGGTCTCTCGGACAGCGAGCGGCGTGCGCTGATTCGCCCGCACGCCGTCAATCCGGCCGTCCTGCACGCGCGGGTCTTCGGAGGCGCGCCGCTGGCGCGGGAGACGGTGATCGGCTCGTTCGTCGAGGGGGCGCGGGTGCGGGCGGAGGCGCTGGCGGCCCTGGCCGACACGGTCGGAGGTGAGCCGCTCGGTCAGGAGGTCCGGAGGCTGCTCATCGCCGACCCACCGCCGGTTCGCGCCGACGGACAGGACGTGGTCCCGGCCCTACGCGCCACCTACGCGGCGCACGAGCGCGCCGCGCTCACGATCGCCGCGGCCCTCGACGGCCCGGGCATCTCGCCTACCTGGTGAAGTGGCGCGGCCCACCGCGCGGCTGTCCGTAGCCGATCCAGCCGCGGCCGCGCTGCGGCGGCAGCGAACCGAGGCCACCGCCGGCTGGAAGGCTTTCAGGGTCGTTGCCCACACCGAGCAAGCTGCGGGTCAGCCGCTGACCGCTATCGAGGAGATCATCGAGTGCGCGGGAGGCGTGCGCGGCCGTCACGACCGGATCGCTCGCGCTCTCGTGCAGGGACTCGAGCATCGCGCGCCGCAGCAATTCCTTGAGGAACGAGGCGGTCACGCCGTCCGTGCGCTCGATGATGTCGCGCGTGTCAGCCTCAGAGAGCTCGAGCGGAACCGATCGGCCGTAGAGGGCCAGCAGCCGCTCGCGAGCTTCGGGTCCCGGGAGGTCGATCTCGATAGCGACATCGACGCGGCCTGGACGCGCCGCCAGCGCCGGCTCGAGCAGATCGGCCCGGTTGGTCGTGAGCACGAACAGCAGATCCGCATCCGCAGCGGCCCCATCCATCGCGTCGAGCAGATCAAACAGGACGGGACTGGAACCAGGACCAAAGCTTCGATCCTCGGCGACGAGATCGACATCCTCCAGCACGACGACAGCCGGCTCCAGGTCGCGCGCGAGCTCGGCCGCCGACCCGATCGCGTGCAGCGCTCGGCCCGTCAACAGCAGGCGGGTGTATCCGGTCATCTGACCGACCAGGTACCGGGTCGTATGCGTCTTGCCGGTTCCCGGTGGGCCATAGAGGAGCAGACCGCGCTTGAGGTGCTGGCCAGCTTCCAGCAGCGCCTCGCGATGCGCCGCGACACCGAGCGCGTGGCGCTCCACTCGGGCCAGCACTGCTTCGGGAAGCACAACCTCATCCCGGAGGGTCAGCGGGATGCCGGAGAACTCGAGTGAGACGCCGCCCATCGGAGTCACGTTGACGTCGAGCACGTGCCCGCGATACACGTTGAGCTGATTGCGCAGCTCGCGCAGCCGGGCGTGCACCGCCTGCGCTGCATCCACCGCCAGCCCGGCGATCTCCACATCGAGTGACTGATCGTGCTCGGCGGGGCCGCGCACCATCACGACATACCGACCGGATGCATCTGTCACCAGCAGCACGGCCAGCTGCAGGCAGGCCAGCGTTGAGTCTGGGCCGTTGGGCAGGTCCGCCAGGGGCGGCGCCGACAGCCGTAGCGCATGCATGACCTCCCCGGCGACGAGCTGCTGCATCGTGACCGCTCCGTGGTGCGGCGGGATCGCGATGCCGTGTACCGCAACTTCACGGCCTGGCTCCTGTGACCAGGCGTCCAGCGCAGTCTGCAGATTCACATGCTCAAACACCGGCAGCGACCGCGTCACCACCGACTGCTCAGACGCACGAGCCCCCAGAAAATCGGTGACCAGAGCGACCACCTCATTACGGTTGCGACCGGTCTGGTCGGAGTGGACCCATTCCAGGAATGAGCGAAACGCCTCCGCGAACTCACGTGCCTCCGAATCCGACGCACCTGCCATCACCACCGGACGATAGTCGCAGCGATCTTCTAAGGGACACCCTTTTCGAACACGATCCGGTGGTGGTCCAGCAGTTCGCGCTCAAAGCAGATCTGGTTGGCGCTGACGCCGGAGGTGAATGCCAGGCGAAAGTCAGCGCTCGTGAGCCACCGGGGGATGAGTTCGAGTTTGAGCAGTGTCTTTCTCAGGTTGCGAGCGCCGATCAGAGCGTTCCACCGCGTGATCGTCTCGATGTAGTCAAGGCGCCCCGAGCTGCTCGAAATCTGACGGAAGTGCGGTTGGGCGCAGCGGACCACCTGTTCCAGGCCGAGCGGTAGCCAGGAGCCGGGGAACTGTCGGCCGAGCAGCGCGATGTACCACTCGTCGGAGTCCCGGGGCGGGATCGCTCGCAGCGCATCCATGTCGAGTTGCGCAGCGGGAATCATGTTGCGGCCGAACACCATGGTCTGGAGGTAGAAGCGGCCCCCGTCAGGCAGCAGGTCGGCGACGTGGGCGAAGAAGTCACGGTAGATCTCGTCCTGACGGCCGGCCTCGTAGTCCTCGGGCGAGCAGAAGTGTTCAAACGCGCCAAGGCTCGCCGCCGCGTCAAACTCTCCGAAGAGGTCACGGTCAACGGCCCGCGCGTCGTGGAGGTGGACATCGAGGCCGTGCCGCTGGCAGGCTGCCACCTGCGCTCGCGACCAGGTCACTCCGACGCCACCGCCGCCGAGCCCGCGCGCGTAGGCCAGCAAGGGTCCCCACCCACATCCGAGATCGAGCAGGCGTCGCCCGGGGCCGATCCCGATTTGCGCCGCGACGTACTCGTGCTTGTTGCGTTGCGCCTGCTGGAGGCTGAGCGAGAAGTCACCGTCGAATTTCGCGCCGCTGAAGTCCGCCAGGTCGCCGAGGCTGCGCCGAATCACCCGGTCGGTCAGCGAGTAGGTGAAATCGAGATCCGAGCTGGTGGCCATGAGATCTATCCGGGACGCGCGCCTACCCGTGTGGGAGGACCCAGCGCAGGAGCTCGTCGCCCTCGATCGCGAACCCCGCGGTGGGCAGGCGGCTGACCGACTCGCGCGCCAGGGAGGCGACGATTCCCTGTGGGGCAGGTACCTGGCAGAGGTCGAAAGCCATCGCCCGGGCGATCGCCAGCGGATCGCGGGCCGGTCCCCAGGTGAGCCGATCGCCCGAACCGGTCTGGAGCTGCTCGACGTCGTCCGGCAGCAGAACATAGATGGCCGGCCATTCGCGGCGAGCGATGTAGAACCGTTGATCGGCCCGCTGTCGAACCATGTCCGGCGATGGCGGCCAGCCGTAGGGCGCCCGACCGGCGCTGACGGCACGGCGTTCGGCCGCCCCGCCGAGCTCGAGCGGCGCCCGCGCGTCACAGCCCACGGACCGTCGGCGGATCGCGTGGATGCGTCTCAGGCGATGCATCGCGTGCGCTCGGGCTGCCGCGTGCTCCGGCGCGGTTCGTCCGTCAGACAGTCGCGACAACGACGGGTCTGCTCTCCCACGCGCTCATCCAGGAGCGAATCTGTGACGGGCCGTTTGGGTCGGAGTCACCCGGCGCGCACCCATCAACCGCAAACCCGCGCTGATGCCACCCTCGCTGCGGAGCGCACCGACGCTGTCGTCGGAGTGTTCCACCGCCGGCGCGAAAGTCAAATCGACGTCCGCATTCGGATCTGCGCCGAATCGCGGTCTACACTGAGCACACCTGCTCGCTGGGACTCCGTGCCCGCTCTCATCCTCCGCGTAGGCCTGCCCGCCAGAGAGCGCGCCGAAAGAGCACCCGATATGCCCAGCCAAGAGCGCCTGCTCACCGGCGGCGAGCTGAACGCCGCGATCACCAGCGCCGTCGTCGGCATCCACACCGCCCATCTCGGCCGTGGACCGAGGACGGCGTCCACCTTCTACCGGGACAACATCGTCGTCACGCTCATGCACGACGTCATGACCCATGCCGAGAAAGCCCTCGCCGAGAATGAGCATGAGGAAGCCGTCAACCACATGCGTCACCTCTTTCAAACAGCGATGGAGGCCGACTACAAGAGCGCCGTCGAGCGCCTCACCGGCCGTACGGTCATCGCCTTCGTCAGCGGCAACAACACCAGCCTCGACATCGCGTCTGAACTATTCGTGCTCGACGGCGCGGTGGACCCACCCCCGTCCCGACCGCACTCGGACGGCGTCGCCGTCGAGCCCCGGAACTGAGTTCGCGGCATGGGATGCAGCCCTACGCCCACCAGTGACACGCCGCCATCGAACGTGAGGTCGACCAGATGTCCGTAGCCGAACTACAGGAACTTGACGAGGTCAAGGGCCTGGTCACGCGCGGTCAGCGGGTGGGTGTGCTCACCTACTCCGAGATTGTCGTCGCCGTGACTGACATCGAGCTCGACGAGGCCGATGTCGAGGAATTGCACGCCCTCCTGGACGGGCTCGGAATCGAGCTGGTCGAGGAAATCGATCCAGCCATCGCCGCGAGCTTGACCATCGAGCGTGCACCCGACAAGCGTGCCCGCCGCAAAGCAACGCTGGACCTCAAGCCGGAGGGAACGACGGATGGGCTGCAGTTGTTCCTCAGGGACATCGGCAGGGTGCGGCTGCTGACGGCCCAGGAGGAGGTGGGCCTGGCCAAGCGCATCGAACGCGGTGAGTTGGCCGCCAAGCAGAAGATGGTCGAGTCGAACCTCAGGCTGGTCGTCTCGATCGCGAAGAATTACCGCAACCAGGGGTTACCGTTTCTCGACCTGATCCAGGAGGGCACGATCGGCCTCGTCCGTGCCGCGGAGAAGTTCGACTACCGTCGGGGTTTCAAGTTCTCCACGTACGCGACGTGGTGGATCCGCCAAGCGGTTGCCCGGGCGCTGGCGGACAAGTCCCGCACGATCCGGATCCCCGTCCACATCGTGGAGAAGCTCAACAAGATCCGTCGCGCCGACCGCGGCCTCGTCACGGCGCTGGGCCGCGAGCCGAGCTCCGAGGAGCTTGCCGAGGTGACGGGCATCCCGGTCGAGGAGATCGATTCGATCAAGCGGTCCGCGCAGGCGCCGATTTCGCTCGAGAAGCCGGTCGGCGACGAGGAGGGGTCCGAGTTCGGCCAGTTCATCGCCGACGAGCATGCCGAGTCCCCCTACGAACGGGCCGTGTTGATTCTCGATAACGAGGCTTTGCGGGCAGCGCTCCAGAATTTGGGATACCGTGAACGCCGCGTGCTCGAGCTCCGTTACGGACTCGGCGGTCAGCCGCCGCTGACGCTCGAGGAGGTCGGCCGCAGGTTCAGCATCACGCGTGAGCGCATCCGCCAAATCGAACACAAGTCGCTGACCAAGCTCCAGGCACTCCACGACGCCCAGCGACTCCGCGGCGATCTCGCGATCGGTCCTGAGTCCGTCGGTGCTGGGCTGCAGCCGGTGGGTGATCGCGTCGCCTGGGGCGGCCGCCGCTGAGCCGCGGGATGCTGCGCCGAGACTCAGCTGGTCCGGCGCGCGAGCGGCACCGCGAACCACAGGGTGCCGATGCCAAGCGCGGCAAGGATGCCCACCAGCACGGGGGCCGCGCCACCGACGACAACGTCTGAGAGCAGGACCAGAATCCCGGTGAAACCGACGCCGAGAAACACCATCGACGCGATTGCCAAGCGGTTGGCGACCCGGACGAGGTAGCGCTTCTCCCGATGACGGAACAGGATCCGGTGCTGGATCGACGGTGCCATCAGCAGCACCGACGAAACGGCAACGCACATCAGGGTCGCGAAATAGACGGTCCGCTCAAACGACGAGATGCGACGAAACGCACTGTCGAACGGGACCACGAGCAAGAACCCGAACATGAACTGGATCCCGGTCGATGCGACCCGGAGCTCGTTGAGCAACTCGATCGTGTTGCGGTCCAGCTGCTCGAGACGCGTTTCGTCGCGTCCGTCATGGGCCGGTGACGCATCGGTAGGCATGGACCACAAATACCCGCAACGCGGCGATGAACACGACCGGCCGGACGAGCTGTTCGCGGTCAGCCACCGCCGTAGCTGACAATCAGGTCGGTCGCGACTCCGGCGATGAAGCCGACAGCCAGCAGGTTGAGACCGAGAGTGCGGTGCCCGTAGCGCCGTGTCGCGTTCCAGATTTCGCCGATCACATACATGATGGCGCCCCCCGCCAACGCGTAGAAACAGAGCTCGAGCGCCTCGGAATGCACCTGGTAGCCGACGATCGTGCCGATGAATGTCGGCCCTCCCCCGACGAGGCCGGCGGCTGCGAGCCATTTCCAGGATGGTCTGACCCCGCCGAGGGGGCCGACGATGCCAAAGCCCTCGGTGGCGTTATGCAGCCCGAAGCCGACCACCAGCACGGTGGCCAGCCCGATCGCGCCGGTCTTGGCCGATACCCCGATGGCCAGGCCCTCGGCAAAATTGTGGAGCCCGATTGCCACCGCGATCGACATCCCGGTCTGCAGCGCTCGACGTCGTGCCTGAGCGACACGATCGTCATAGTCGGCCAGCCGGGGGCTTTCGAGGCCGGCTTCGGCGGCCCCGCCGGCGATCGGTGGCTGCGCGGGCCGCGCCGGGCGCAACCGTCGCTCCACCACCGAGATCGTCGTCGTTCCGGTGATGAACCCAACCGCCAGCAGCGCAAACAGACCGATCACGTGAAGCAGGCCGGTGCGATGGGTCTTGAATCCGGTGAGGGCCGTCTGAACGAGGTCCTCGGCATGTGCGGTGACGTCCATGAAAATGAACGCCAGAATCCCGACCGAGAACATCGCCAGCCCGACGCGCACTCGGTCCTCCATGCTGGTCACCCGACCCAGTGGAAGGCCCAGATAGATCGTGAACCCGGCGATCGCCCCCAGCAGGACAGTGTTGGTGAAGCTCATCGCCACTGAACATTAGGGCACCCTAATTCCGCGTGCGCCGGGCAACTCCACCGCGCGCGTGGGCCGCAGATCTGGCGATTCGAAAACCCGGGCGGGCGGGTGGGTGCCTAACTGCTCGCGCGCGGGCGACGGCGGATCACGAACAACGGGGCGTGGCACTCGGGGCAGAATCCCTGCCAGCCGGGCCGACCGTTGGGAAGGGTGACCTCGCGAGCGTCGGCGATCGTGACCTTCTCCCCGCACACGCACCGGCCTTGCGGCTCTGGAGCGTGGGGGTCCGTCAGCGGGTCAACCATTCCGAGAGCATATTCACGGCCGGGGTCGCGCTCCATTGCCGCCCCGGCAACCGGCTCTCCGAGCTGGAGCACCAGCCAGATCCGGTCGGCGTCCATCAAGAGCTCGGGCCGTCGTAGTGGGTCGCCGTCGATCACCACCATGTCGGCGAGCTTGCCCGGCTCGATGGTGCCGACCTGATCGCCGAGCCCAAGCGCCTCCGCGCCACCGGCGGTCGCCGCGGTCAGCGCCTGCAGCGGGCTGAGTCCGTGGCGGACCATGCGGACGAGCTCCAGCGCATCGGCGCCGAGCGGCCCCCAGTCAAAGCCCATCGCGATCGTCACGCCGGCGTCGCGCGCGGCCTGCAGAGTCAGTGCGGCCTGCTCGAGGTTGTACTCGGCCAGGTCGGCCAGCAACGGCAGCCAGGTCTCGGAGCGCGCCGCCAGGTCCTCGACGCTGCGATTGGCGTCGGGGCCGGCGACGCCATAGAAGCACGACAGCGTGGGCACGAGGATCTGGTCGGCGTGGGCCATCGCATCGAGCAGGTCGGGGCGCTGGTTGAGGTACATGCCGTGCTCGATCGTGTCGACGCCGGCGCGGATCGAGAGCTCAGTCCCGGCCAGTCCCTCGGCGTGCGCTGCGGTGCGGTACCCCTGCCGGTGCGCTTCGTCGACGAGCGCCGCGATCTCCTCGGCCGCCAGCTGCGCGGGATCAGGGTCCTCCAGTTCCACCGAGCGGGCACCGGTGCTCATCACCTTGATGAAGTCAGCGCCCTTGCGCAACTGCTCACGGACGGCGCGGCGGATGTCGTCGACGCCGTCGGCCTCTCGATACATGCCCGCAAAGAATCGGTGCCCGGGCGCGGTGGCCGACACGATCTGGCCGCAGGTGAGTACCCGCGGCCCGCGAAACGCGCCATAGCGCATCGCCTGGCGCGCGGCCACCACCTCGTCGCCGTAGGAGCCAACGTCCCGCACGGTGGTGAAGCCCATCCGCAGCAGCCGCGTCAGCGCAGAGGCCACAAACAGCCCCGGAGTCTGTGGCCAGATGGGTTCCGCGCCGTGCATCGGTTCCAGCGCCGGCGCCTTCAGGTGCACGTGCGCGTCGATGAGACCGGGTATCAGCGTGCGACCAGCCAGATCGATGCTCCGTGCTCCGTCGGGCACCGGATCGGTGGCCGACCCGACTCGCTCGATCCTTCCGTCGCTAACCAGAACACCGGCCGCGTCGCTGACGGCGCGGCCGTCGAACAGGCGGCCGCCGGTCAGCCACAGGCGTCCCGACGCCGACGGCGGGGCAGCGAGCAGGCTGGGACGCCGGTGCGGCATCAGCCGGCGCAGACAGCCGGTCGAGCGGTCATCGATCGTGCGCCTCCCATCGATCTCCGAAGCCGCCCACGGGCCGCGTCCTCGACATCCGCCAGGTTGATCTGCTTGTGGGGCAGCGTCATCTCAGTCCTCCAGGTCGACCAGAGGGCATGATCCCACGCCCGCCCCGCCGGGAAGAACCCCATGAATGCCCGCGTTTCCGGTCGCGACCGGTCCCTTCACCAAGACCTCCGTGACGATCGTTCTGACGCGCGTCCGCTACGGGCACTTCACCCGGAGGCGTCGCGGCCGACGACCCGGACCGCGCACTTTTTGGTTCTACACCGCCGCGTCGAACTCGGCAGCCACGATGCGCTGGTCATGCACGCCGGCGGCCCGGTCCGAGGCAAGCCACACGATCGGCGGGCCCATCACGGCTGGGTCCTGCATTCCGGCCTGGACCTCGGCGGGGACCTCATCGGGGATCATCCCGGTCCGGGTCCCCCGCCCGCCGGGAAGCAGGATGTTGACGGTCACCGAGCTGCCGGCCAGATCTGCCGCCATCACCCGTGACAACGCCTCGACGCCGGCGCCCGCCGGCCCGTACGGCACGAAGCCACGGCGGACCATCGTCTGCTCGTTCATCGAGATGTTGACGACTCGCCCGCCGCCCTCGCGAAGCATCAGCGGCACCACCTCGCGCGCCATCAGAAAACAGCCGACGACCTTGGTCTCCACGACGTCCCGGAATCCGGCCGGCGAGACCTCCCAGAACGCCTGCGGCTCCGACAGGAACCGGGGATTGACGGTCCGCATGCCGATGCCTGCGTTGTTGACGAGCATGTCGATGCCTCCCCACTCATCGCGAGCCCGATCAACACAAGCGGCAACCGAGCGCTGGTCACGCACGTCGAGCTGACACGGGATCGCCGAGGAACCGAGATCCGTGGCCGTCGCCTCCGCCCGGACGTGGTCGCGGCCGGTGACCATCACCCGCGCGCCCGCCTCGGCGAGCGCGGCGGCCATCGCCGCGCCCAGGCCGCTGGTGGCGCCGGTCACCAGGACCCGGATGCCGCCCAGCTCACTCATATGGCGGTGGTTGTCGATGCGGCGCTGGACATGAGGCTCCTTGGGATCTTAAGCGGAGGATCCATCACCGTGCTCGAGATACGTGACCCGGGCCGGCGCCCAGGGGGACCCGAAGGCGACCGCAGTGCCGAATGATTGGTAGCGGTTACCGATGCGAACCGTGGGGGCTTCTGTCAGGTTCTCGGCGTGATCGCCGATCGATTCGAGCGGGTCGTCTTGGAGCTCGATCCCGGTGATCCGATCAGCGGACGCATCTGCTGCTCTCCGGGTCCGGTCGAGACGTTTCGAGGCTGGGTCGAGCTCGCCAGCAGACTCGAACGCCTTCGGCCCGCCGGAGCCTGCGAGACGGCGGCCGGCGACCGGAATTACCAGGGCCGATGATCTCGGCGAACGTCGATTGCACCGGGTGTCATCCGGCGTGCCCCAGCGCGGCGGCGAGTTGCTTGCGGGAGTTGATCCCGAGCTTGGCGTAGGTGTGGTTGAGGTGGGCGTCGATCGTCTTGGTGGTGACGAACAGGGCCTGCGCGATGTCCTGGCTGGTGCGTCCCTCGGCTGCCATCTGCGCGACCCTCAGCTCGCTCGGGGTGAGCGAGTCGCGACCGCTGGCGTAGAGGCGGCGTGGCCGGGCGCCCGTCGCAGCGAGCTCGGTCTGAGCTCGCTCGGCGAGACGGACCGCGCCGCAGCGGGCAGCGAGTTCAAGTCCGTCCCGCAGCGCCCCGCGTGCGGCGATACGGTCCCGATCGCGGCGCAGCGCGGCTCCGAGCTCGACCAGGGCCCGGGCGTGCTCGAGCCGCGCTGGGGAATCGGCGAGCACCGACGCCGCCTCCTCCAGGTGTGACCGTCCGTCGGCGCCGCCGACGAGCATCCCGAGCACGCGCAGCGCCACCCCGACCCCCCGCGCCAGGCCGATCCGTCGCGCATCCGCGAGCTCTCCCGTGACGAGCTCGAGCGCCTCGTCGCGCTGTTGCCTGGGAAGCATCAGCGCGAGGTGGGCGCGCCATGAGGAGAACCCGTTGGGGTTGACAAAACCGAGCGCGACGCTCGTCGCTCCCGCGCGGCGCAGGTCGGCGATCGCCGACGGTATCTCACCGGCGGCGAACCGCAGCCGACCGCGGACTTCGAGCACCAACGCGCCTGCCATGAGGTCGCTCATCGGGCCGAGCTCGACCGTCTCCGCCAGGCTCGCGAGGTCGGCCGCGTCCGGCCGCTCGAGCAGCACGTCGGAGCAGTACCACAGCGTCATCAGCACGGCAAACTGCACGCCGTGCTCCATTGCCCGCTCAAACACGCCGCGCATCTCGGCCGCGGCGACCCCGAGGTTGCCGCGGCGCGCCTCGATCCAGGCCTCGTGGGCACCCGCGATCAGGAATTCCATCACCGACCCGCGCGCGCGAGCCGAGTCTCGGACTGCACCGACGATCTCACCCGCACGGTCAAGGTCATCGACCATCACGAGGGCTCCGATCCCCTGGGGCAGCATCTCAATGGAGTCGCCTTCGGCGAGGTACCGTCCGTCGTCCCAGCCGCGCTCCACGAGCGCGCGGCCTCGGTCGAGTGGCTCACCGTGCTGCACTCCGAACCCAGCCAGCAACATCACCAGCGGCCGCGACCCGGCAACCCCGTCCGCCGCTATCCGGCGCAGCGCTGGTAGCCGCTGCTCGAAGCCGGCGACGAGCCGCGGGTCGTACGCCGCCATCGGGCCGCGGAGCGTTTCGGCCCGCAACGCGATCGCGGGCTCACGGCCGCCGAGCTCGCCGATTGCGTCATCGACCAACTGCAGCGATGCCGACCAGTCGCCGGCAAACGCCACGGTCTCGGCCTGCTCGATCATCGCTGTCGCGCGGATCACGGGATCCTCGGTGAGTCGGCGAACCTCCTCCAGGTAACCGATCACGCCCGGCCGCCGAGCGAGTTTCTCCGCGAAAGCCAGGTCGAGCAGCAGCGTGATCCGGAGCTGGCGCTCGCAGCCCTCCTCCAGCGCCCGCGAGAGGTACGCCGCGGCGCTGTCGGGCGCACCGAGCGCGAGTGCGTGGGACGCGGCCTCGCGTAACGTCACGATCGTCTGTGGTGAGCCGATCGGCTGGGTCAGCAGCAGATGACCCGCGATCGCGTCGAGCCCCGCGCCCTCCGCCACCAACAGATCCGCGATCTGGCGATGCGCCGCGGACAGCACCCCGGGGGCCAGCTCCTCGTAGATCGCCGTGCGGACGACCGGATGCTTGAACTCGAGCCGGCCGCTCGCCGGCACAACATCCTCAGCGACCAGCGCATCAAGCGCCACCAGCGCCTGCGGCCCATCCAACCCGGCTACCGCCGCGGCGCGGGGTAGCCGCGCGTCCCCGCCAAGCACCGCGACAGCGCGCGCGAGCTCCACGGCCTGGTCTGAGAGGTGCCCGAGCCGGGCAAGCGTGACGCGGGCGATCGTCTTCGGCCCCGTCGCAGACAGACGCTGGATCGCGTCAGCAGTCGGCGCAATCCGGTCCGCGGTCAGCGCCGACGCGAGCTCCCGCACCAGAAACGGGTTGCCGCCGGTGACCTCATGACAGGTACGCGCGAACCCCGCGTCAGGGGCCTGGCCGAACTCGGACGCCAGCACGGTCGCGACCCCCGCATCGCTGAGCGCCTCGGGCGCAGCAAGCCGCGCGCCAGGACTTCCTTGGAGCATGGTCACGAGATCTCGATCAGAGCTGCCCTCACCGGTGCGAACTGACGCGATCATCGTTGCCGCCAACCCGTCCAGGCGGCGCGCCAGATACGCCAGGAACCGCAGCGAAGCCGCGTCCGACCACTGGAGATCATCGACCACCAGCGCAACCGGCGACTCGGTGGCCAGGTTGGCGACCAACCAGTACAGACCGTGCACAGCCTCGAACGTGGGGGCTCCTGGCGCCCGCCCGGCCTCGGGTCCAAGCACGACCGGCGCCGCCAATGCCGCCGCCCCCGCGAACAAACGCGCTCGCTGCTCCATCCCCGCCGCCCGCGCCACCGGCTCCAACAGCTGACGAACGATCCCGTACGGAAAGCTTCCCTCCAGCTCCCCGCCACGCCCAGCAATCACCGCCACCCCCATCAGGTCCGCCCGGTCGCGAGCAGCCTCGAGCAGCGCCGTCTTGCCGATGCCCGCCGGCCCCTCGAACAGCGCCAGCCAGCCCTCGCCCGCAAGCGCCCCGCCAAGCGCCTCGTCGATCTCGGCCAGCTCGCGCTCGCGCTCGATCAACTCCTGCCCCCGTGCCGGCGTCACACCCGACCGCACCAGGCCACTGTAGTCAACCTGCGGGATTGGTCCGAGCCGGGCCCGCCCCGGTCGATGGGGGCCGCGACCGCCGTTGACGGCTCACGGTTGGTGCTCGAGGGCCGCGAGATAGTTCTGCGCCTCGGTATGGCCGTGGTGCTCGGCCCAACCCGCGGGTGTCGCGTCGTAGCCGCGATCGCGCAGCGTCGGGTCAGCGCCGTGCCTGACCAGCAGCCGGATCATCTCGAGGTTGCCGCGCATCGCTGCCTCGTGCAGCGGCGCCCTCCAGTAGCCCGCGTTGAGGTCGAACCCGATCTCGATCAGCAGCTCGACAGCGTCGAGGCTGTCCTTCTCGGCGGCGAGCGCGAGCTGATCGGGCTCGCGCGCGATCGCGCGTTCGACGACCGTCGGATCGGCGGCGCGCAGCGCCTCGCTCTCAGCCCGGTCGCCGGCCATACACGCTGAGATCAACCGGTCGACGTCATCACCAACAGGCTGCGCGCCGGCCTCGGCGAGCAGCTCGACGACCTCCCGGTATCCGAGCAGCATCGCCTCATCAATCGGCGCCCGGCCTCCGAAGATCGGGTGCCTGGTTCCGATCCCGGCCGGGTCCACACCATGCGCGAGCAGCAGTCGCACCCGATCGGAGAAGCCGCCATGAGCGGCGCGGATCAACAGGTCCTCGAGCATCTGCTGCGGCGAGGCCTGCCGGTCGCCGAACAGCCGGCGCCACGGGCCGCCGTCACCACTCCCCAGCCCGAACGCGAACAGCAGCTCGAGCCAGCCATCGTCGTGGGTCCCCGCCCGGTTGAAGAGGGCCTGGTCGTCGTTCGGATCGGCCCCGCGCTCGAGCAGCAGCCGCGCGAGTGCCGGGCCCTCACGGTGCTTGGGCGCCCCGCCCTCGCCGCTGCCGAAGACGCCGGTCAGCGCGGTGAACGGCGGCACGAGCCCCTCCCACAGGTAGCCGGCATTCGGGTCGGCACCGTGATCGAGCAGCAGGCGCGCCACTTCTACGGCCGAATGACCCGGCCCCGGCACATCGACCCGCGAGTAGGTCAGGTACAGCAGCGGCTCCCACGCATACGGGCCGCCCTGCGCCCGGGCGCGCCCGGGGTCCCCAGCGAGCAGCTCCCGCGCCGCTCCGACATCGCCGGCCGCGGCGGCCGTGTAGATGTTCGCCGCGGCGAGCCACGGGTTCGCGTCGAGCAGCTCCCGCGCCCGCTGCCAGAGGGCCGGATCATCGTCGCCGTAGTTCAGACACGCGAGCCGCAGGAACTCGTCGGCCAGCGCGTCGTCGTCGGCGACCGGCTCACCAACCGGCTGCTGATGCGGCGAGCGCGAGTAGCGCTCCACCAGTTCGAGGTGCGTCTTGAGCTTCGCCCAGCTCGGAAAGTCGAACTGGCGCGCGACGACCAGCAGGGCGTCGGCGCGGGAGAAGCCGGCAAGCTCCGCTGACCCTGGACGCGCCGCAGCCAGGCGGGGGTGGAACTCGTTGACGACCTCGGCAGCGCCGGCATCACCGGCGCGTACGGCTGCCTGAAACGACTTGGCGCCGTTCTTCAGCTGCTCGAGGTTGGCGTTGCCAGGAAGACCGCGGGGTGGCACAGAGGCCTCCTTCCGTTCGCGCCCGGAGTCCGCAATCTCAGGCCGGAAAGGAGACACCGACCACAAGCACCGCCAGATCTCAGGTGGGCTTCGCCCTTTCCGCGGACCGGTCGCGCCCTGCGCGCCAACCGATCATATCTCCGCCCGAGGGGCCCGCGGGCTTGAACCCGCAGTCGGGTCCTGGCGCCTCGTGATCCGGCCGAGCGCCGGCCCCGGTTACGGGGCCGGCGACCCGACCGTGTATGTGTACGGGAGCAGCGCCAACGTCGGTCTGTCCGACGCCGGTCGTGTTCGTCACCTCCAGCAGCACGCGGTCGCCGTAGATCGCGGCGATGCCGATGATGTGGAAGGGATACTTCGGCGATGAGCTCCGCGGTGGTTGTGCGGTTGATCGGTCGTCCGCAGATCGAGCGTGACGGAGAGTGTGTCGTCGTGACACGTGGCCGGAAGTCGTGGGCGGTGCTGGCGTATCTGGCGTTAGCGGAGCTGCCTGTGACGCGGGAGCGATTGGCGTCGCTGTTGTTCGCCGACGCGGCTGATCCTTTGGGGGCATTACGGTGGACGCTCGCGGAGTTGCGCCGATCCCTCGGCGCAACCGATGCGTTACGTGGTGATCCGCTGCGGTTGGATCTGCCGGTGGGAGTGGTGGTCGATGCGCTAGAGCTGGGTCGCGGGAGGGCCAACCCCGAGTTTGTGAGGGGCGGGTTGCTCGAGGGGATTGAGCTGGACGCGGGGCCGGTGTTCGATGCGTGGTTGCTGGTCGAGCGCCGCCGCTTGGGCGGGTTGTGTGAGGGGGTGCTCCGCGACGCGGCGCTCGCGGCGCTGGCGGTGGGCCGGGCGCGCGACGCGGCGGGGCTGGCTTCGCGGGCGCTGGAGTTCAGCCCGTTTGAGGAGGGCCTGCATGAGCTGTTGGTGCGGTGCTTGGCGGCGACCGGTGATTTCGGTGCGGCGCGGCACGCTGCTGGCTCCTGCGAGGTGTTGTTTCGTCGGGAGCTGGGCCGCTCGCCGGACCCGTCGGTAGCTCGCGCGGCGGATCCGGCCGAGCAGTTCGCCGCGCTCGGCGATCGCGCGGCGGCGCTGGGCCAGCTGCAGGCTGGCGTTGCCGCGATCGATGCGGGGGCGGTGGAGCCCGGGATCGCGTGCTTGCGGATGGCGTGCGCGGAGGCCCGGGCGCTCGGGGACGATGCCGTTCTGGCTCGGGTCCTGGTCGAGTTCGGGATCGCGCTGGTGCATGCAGTCCGCGGCCGTGATGAGGAGGGCGCGGCGATGTTGCACGAGGCGCTGGCGCTCGCCGAGTCGCTTGGTGCATCCGAGCTCGTGGTCGCGGCTTGTCGCGAGCTGGGGTACGTCGAGGTGCAGGCGGGGCGCGCTGCGTCAGCTGGCCGCTGGCTGGCTCGAGCGAGCGCGGACGCGGGCGAGGACCGTCAGCGAGCGAAGGTACTGGGGGTGCGCGGGATGGCGCTGTCTGACCGCGCGTACTACGTGGCGGCAATCGGACTTTTGACCGAATCGATCGCGGCGGCGGAGCGGTGTGGGGATCGCCGGCAGGTGGCATGGTCGCTGGCGATCCTCGGGCGCGCCCGATTGTTACGCGGCGAGCTGAACACAGCTGCTGAGGTGTTGGATCGCTCGCTGGGGTTGATCGACGATGAGGGTTGGGTCGCGTTCCAGCCGTTCCCCGAGGCGCTGCGCGCGGAGGTCGCGTTACGTGAGGGCGCGAGTGAGGAGGCGGAGCGGCTGGCGGGGCATGCGTTCGCGCTGGGCTGCCAGCTCGGTGATCCCTGTTGGGAGGGGTTTGGGGCCCGGGCGATGGGCCTGCTTTACCGCTCGCGCGGTGAGCACGAAGCAGGGCTCGAGTGTCTGCGCGACGCGGTCGCCCGCGCGGGGCGGGTCGCCGATCCTTATGTGTGGGTCAAGGCGCACTGCCTTGATGCGCTCGCAGCGCATTTGATCGATCACGGCCGCGACGCGGACACGATCACGGTGGTCTCCGAGCTGGGGACGCTCGCCGCGCGCGGTGACATGCGCGAGCTGCTCGTGCGCGCGGCAATGCATTCCGCCCGGCTGGGTGACCGCTCCGCGCTGGACGCGATGCGCCCGCTCGCGGAGACGATCGACAGCGCGGCGTTGTACGCCGAGCTGACGCTCGTCGTCTGATCACACGCGCGCTCACACGGCTCGATGGTGGAGTTCGGCTCATCAACCACAAGCACGGAGGGGTCACATGCCGCTCATCAACGTCAAACTGATCGAGGGCGTCTTCACGCCCGAGCAGAAGGGACAGATCGTCGAGCGTCTCACCGACGCGATGGTCTCGATCGAAGGGGAGAACATGCGAGGCGTCACCTGGGTCGTCATCGAAGACGTGCGCAGCGGCGACTGGGGCATCGGCGGCAAGCCGCTGAGCACCGAGGATGTGCGAGCCCTCGCCGCCGGCGCGCCCGCATAGCCGGTCCGTCAGTGGGGTCCGTTGACCGCCCGGGCGACCAACCCGAGCGTGATCTGGCCATGCGTGACCCCGACGCATGCCTTGGCGGCGGTTAGGAACGACGGCGCCTTCAGGTCGACCCCCGCGGCGTTGATCATCTGCAGCGTCAGCTGCCCCTGGGCGTTGGGGTCCGGGAAGGCCGGAAGCCCGTGGCTGCGCAGACACCGCGCGAACGCCAGGAACACCTGCTTCGATGGCCCCTGTGGGCCGGACCCGCCGCTGCCGGGTGCGGGCAGGATCCCCTTGCAGGCGGTCTGCGCAGCCTTGAACTTCGGCGAACGGCCGGCGCTGGCGGGCACGGCCTGACGGACCCCGACGCTGCCCCCACCGGGGGTGGTCGTCACCTGCGGGTCGGGGAAGTTGGTCACCCCGTGGTCGCGCATGCACGATGCGAACTTGAATGCGACGGCCCCGGGGCTGTTGGACGTGCTGCTGCTCGTGTCCGGCGAGCTGGGGGAGGATCCACAGGCGGCGGCGAGCAGTGCCACGGCGACGATCGCGAGGGATCTCATGGGCCTGTTATAGCCAGCCGATGGTGCCAGCCCGGTAACAGGTCCCGTGACTTCGCTGCCACCTTCGGGTTGCTCGCGCTGACTCCGGTTCCGATCAGTGGGGGAGGCCAAGCGGCGGCGCGCCGCACGCGGCCAGGGCGTGTCTGTACCCCGGCGCCCGCCGCACTCGACGCCGAGCTGGTCGCGCCGCCCACCGCCGCCGCGGTCGATGTGGGGGAGCTTGCAGCGCATCCCGCCACCAGGACCCCACTCACGACTGCCGCGACGGCGAGCAGGCGCGCTGGTCGCGAGCGGCTCAGGCGGCTTGGATGGACGCTGTGCTGCATCTGGTCTGGACGTCGAGCACGCTTCATCGCTCAAGGGCCCTTGGGGCCGCCGCCGCAGGCCTTCCCGGCGGCCTGGACGGCGGGCGCCTGGAGGTTGACCCCGGGCAGGTAGGCCTCTTGCTGGCCGTTGGGGCCGGTGATCACCTTCGGGTCGGGCCAGTTCGGCACGCCGTGGCCGCGCATGCACCGCGCGAACCGGAGTCCCCGCTGCGTTTGCTGTGCGCTCTGGACCGGGCTCGCCTGCGCGTGTGGCACGTACCGCTCGCACTTTTGCCTGGCCGTCGGGAACGCCGGGACGTTGACCGAGACGCCGTTGACAGAGATCGTTCGTCCGGTGCCGTCGATCCGCATCCCGTTGCCGCTCAAGTCGGGGAAGTTGGGCACGCCGTTGGCGCGCATGCACTTGGAGAACGCGAGCCCCTGCGGCCCGTCCGCGCCTGGTGCGGTCGAGCCCGAGCTCGTCGCGCCGGCGCCGGTTGCGGCGCTCGACGCTGAAGCGGCCGCGGTGCCCAGCCGTGAGGCGGTCGGGCTGGGGGAGCTTGCACCGCATCCCGCCAGCAGGACCCCGCTGACGAGTGTGGCGAGGGCGAGCAGCCGCGGTCGCGTTGAGCGGGTCAGCCGCAGTGGATCGATGCTGCCTTGCATCTGGTCTCCTTGAGGTGTGTCCTTTGGGGTGTGCGCGTCGGTTCTAGGCGACGAGCGGTTTCCGCCCGGTTTCCCTCCTCGAGGGCGGTGGCGGTGTGTGTGCCGCGGCGTGAAACCGCGGTGAAACGCTCCCGGGGTTACCGTGATCGGACGAGGAGCGGCCGATGCGGGTGCTGGTGATCGAGGACGATGAGGAGCTGGCCCAGACGGTCGCCGGCGGGCTGCGCGACGCGCGGATGGCGGTCGATGTCGCGCTGGACGGCGAGGCGGGCTTGGCGCGCGCGCTCGTTCACGATTACGACGTGATCGTGCTTGATCGCGATCTCCCGGCGATTCATGGCGATGAGGTGTGCGCCCGGCTGGTCGCCGCGGGGGGTCGTGGCCGGGTGTTGATGTTGACCGGCGCGGCGCAGGATGAGGACCTGGTCGACGGGCTGGGGCTCGGTGCTGATGACTATCTGGCCAAGCCGTTTGCGTTTGCGGTGCTGGTGGCGCGGATCGGCGCGTTGGCCCGCCGGGCGCAGCCGAGCATCGCTCCGGTGCTCGCCCGCGGTGACGTCGTGGTTGACAGCGCCCGGCGGTACGCGCAGCGGGCCGGTCGGCCGCTGGCGCTGCGGCCCAAGGAGTTCGGGGTGCTCGAGCTGCTGCTCGCTGCCGAAGGTCGGGTCGTGTCCGCCGAGGAGCTACTCGAGCGCGTCTGGGATGAGAACGCCGATCCGTTCACCGCGACGGTCAAGATCACGGTCAGCCGGCTCCGAGCCAAGCTCGGTGATCCGCCTGTGATCCAGACCGTCGCCAAGGCCGGCTACCGGATATGAACATCGCAGCGCGGCTGAACCGCCGCATCACCCAGCTCGCGGTCGGGCGACACCTCCCGCACCGGACCGTCCGCGTGCGCCTGACCCTCCTATATGGCGGGCTGTTCCTGATCTCCGGCGCCGCGCTGATGGCGATCGCCTACGCCTTGTTGCTCAACGCCGGATTCGTATTCACCCTCCAGAACGGCCCGAACACCGTGCTGGCGGGATCGCCCTCCAGTTTGGCTCGCACGGAACCGTCCGGCGGCTTCCCTTCCCCGGATCGACGACAGACCCCTCCGCCCAGACGATGGCGCACTGGCGCACGGTTGCGCAGTGCATGCGCCGGCACGGCGTCTCCCGGTTCCCCAACCCGACGACTTCGGTCCCGCCCAACCTCCTCCGCATCGGCGAGGTGAGCGACCGCGACGGAGCGATCCTGGCGATTCCGGCCGCGATCAGCAGGGGATCGCCGGCCTTCACGCAGGCGGCGACCACGTGCGGGTTCATGCCCGACTACACCACGCTCACCCCTCAGGACAACCACCGGCGCACGCAGATACGGCAAGAACTGCTGATCCAGTCCGGGATCGCGCTGGCCGGGATGTCGTTGATCTCGCTCGTGCTCGGATGGCTCATGGCCGGGCGCGTCCTGCAACCGCTCGAGGACTCCTACCAGGCGCAGCGCCAGTTCGTCGCCAACGCCTCGCACGAGCTCCGCGCGCCACTGACACGCCTGCGAGCGTTGAGCGAGGTCGCGCTCGCCAGCTCTGAGGCGAACTTCGACTCACTGCGTACAGCCCACGAGCGCGTGCTCGCATCCGAACAACATCTCGAGCAGTTGATCGATGGGCTGCTGGCGCTCACGCGCGGCCAAGCCGGGCTCGAGCGCCGCGAGCGCCTGGACCTCGCGGCCATCGCCTCCCAGGCCATGCTCGCGCGCGAGTCCGATGCCGCGGGCCTGGATCTCGACGTTCGCGCAACGCTGGCCACAGCGCCGACCGCGGGCGATCCACGACTCCTCGAGCGGCTGATCGCCAACCTGATCGACAACGCGATCCGCCACAACGCCCCCGGCGGACATGTCGAGATCACCACCGGGACCCGCGAGCGGCACGCGTTCGTGTCCATCGCGAACACCGGCCCGACCGTCCCGCCCGAACAGATCCAGCGCCTGTTCCAGCCTTTCCAACGACTGGGCGGAGCCCGTACCCGCCACCACAACGGGCACGGGCTGGGACTCTCCATCGTCCAAGCGATCGCCAACGCACACCGTGCCGAGCTCAACGTGCGCGCGCGACCGGAGGGTGGACTCACGATCGAAGTCTCGTTCCTGCCGGCAAGCGGCGCCAACTCCACGATGACGCCGCCGCTGCCGGGACGAAACGCGGCAGCCCGCGCGCCGGTCCCCGAGACGGATACTCCGGCAGGAGGCTGAATACGCGGGCGGTCGTTCGTGAGCTGACACGTGCACCCGCTGCGGCCACCCGGAAGAATCGGTGCATCGTTTTCGAGTGGTCGGGCGGATCGCGCGTCACACTGAGAGAGCGATGTTGGTCAAGATCATCGCGCTGGTCCTGCCACTGGCCCTGGAGACGTTCGCTGTGTCGGCGGCACTTGCCGTGGGCGGTCCCTCGACCGGGTGGCGAACGCACCGGTGGATGTTGTTCGCGGCCTCCGAGACCGGGATGCCGCTCGTCGGCCTTGCCATCGGCCATCCAATTGGGACGATCGGCAAGGTTGGCGACTACGTGGCGATCGCTCTCCTGTTCGCACTCGCGGTCCACATGCTGCGTGAGACCGAGGGCGAGCAGGAACCCGGCCCGCCCGCGGCGTTGCTGGACCGGGGTGTCGTCGCAATCGCCGTGCTCGCCGTCTCGGCCAGCCTCGACGAGCTCGCGATCGGCTTCACCGTCGGGCTGCTCCGCCTCCCCGTCGTTCCGGTGATCGCCGTGATCGCCGTTCAGGCGTTCGCCGTCTCGTGGCTCGGGATGCGGCTGGGGGAGCGCGTGGGCGAGCGGGTCCGCGAGGGAGCCGAGCGCCTGGGCGGCGTCGCGCTGGCGCTGTTGGCGACCGGGCTGCTGGTCGCCGCGGCGGTGGGTTAGTACCGGGCCGTGCGTGCTAGCTGATCAGGCCCCGCTGCACCAAGACGGCCATGACCACGAGTGCTGCGCCAGTCACGAGATCAGAGCGGATGCGAATCAGGTGGGCCGCTACGCGGCCGAGTTGCAACCCGACGATCGTCATCAGCGCCGTGATCACGCCGAAGAGCGGCGGCGCGAGCCAGGGCGAGAATCCAAGCAGGCCCAGGCTCGTGCCGGCGACGACGTTGTCCAGGCTCAACGGTAGAGGAAGACCGTAAAGGGCCCAGCGTTGGTCCGGCTCCTCGGGCTCTGGGGTCCGCCACGCCTGAACGACGAGATACAGACCGTAACCAGCGAGGGCGATCGCTCCCACGGTGTCGGCCGTCGAGCCGATCCTCGAGCCGAGGTAATCCCCGACCAGTATGCCCACTACCGGCGCTATGCCGTCCCAAAAACCGAACACCAGGGCGACCTTGACGGCACGGCGCCAGCTGAGTCGGATGGCCCCGAGCACAACCGCCGTTCGGAAGTTGTCCAAGCTGAGGGCGAACCCAAGGATGAGGAGACTGCCGATCATATGGTTCCAGCGATCTTGCCTCCGGGGCGGCCCGTCTTGCGCCCGATGGGGCGGCGCCGCCGATCAGGTGGTTGTCTTGGCGACACGCAGACGACGATCTGCCACGCCCCCATGGGGAGTGGCAGATCGCTCAATCGCTCTTCTTGGCGCTACTCCGGCAGCGCGAACGCGAACACGGCGCTTCCCGCGCGCGCGCTGAGCATTGCGGGCAGGAAGCCCTCGACCCAGCCGCCCCAGCCGGTGGGCACCACGACGTACTGCCGGCCATCGACGCTATACGTCGACGGGCTCGAGTGGTGACCGCTTCCGCACTGGAACTGCCACAGCTGCTCCCCGGTGCTCGCGTTCAGCGCGTTGAACTTGCCCGAGGGCTCACCGGCGAACACGAGGTCGCCGGCCGTGGCCAGCACCGAAGCGCACATCGGGTAGTCGTGACGCCAGCGCCACCTCTCCTGGCCGGTCCTCGGGTCAAACGCGCTGATCGACCCGGCGACGTCCTCGCCGTCGACGGCCACGCCCGCGCCCCAGTATGGGATGCTCTCCTTGAACTCCCGGCGGCGCCGCGTGGCCGTGGCGCCGATGTCCTGCACCGGGGCGTAGAGCAGCTCGGTCTTGGGACTGTAGGCCGCGTGCGTCCACTCCTTGGCGCCCGCCGGCCCCGGCCAGAAGTGGACCGGGTCCCCTTCCTTGTCGGGGTACACCTTGGCCGTCACCTTGCCGTTGGCGTCGATCTCGCCCCAGGTGATGCGATCGACGAAGGGCACGACCCGGACGAGCGAGCAGTCGGTGCGATCGAGGATGAACAGGTATCCGTTCTTGTCGAAGTGCGCCGACAGCTTCTTCCCGTCCAGGTCGAACAGGATGTTCTCCATCGTCGAGTCGTAGTCCCACACGTCGTGCGGGGTGTACTGGTAGTGGTCCAGAATCTTTCCGGTGTCGGGGTCGACCGCGACGACGGAGTCGGTGAACAGGTTGTCGCCCTCGCGGACGGCGCCGTCGAAGTCGGGGCAGGGGTTGCCGGTGTTGAAGTAGAGGCGGTTGAGCGCCGCGTCGAAGGTGGGCGTGATCCAGCAGTTCCCACCGCCCCGCTGCCACGCCTCGCCCTCGGCCGGCCAGGTCTCCGACCCCGGCTCGCCGGGCTTGGGCACCATGTAGCAGCGCCACACGCGCTCGCCGGTCTCGAGTTTGAAGGCGTCGGCGTGGCCGCGCACTCCGAACTCCCCGCCGGAGCTCCCCACGATCACCATGTCCTTGACGATCAGCGGGGCGACCGTCGCGCTCTCCCCGGCCCGCACGTCACCGTAGACCTGATCCCAGACGACCTTGCCGGTCTCGGCGTCGAGCGCGAGCACGTGGGCGTTGAGCGTGGTGACGAACACCTTGCCCTCGGCCACGGCGCATCCGCGGTTCACGTTGCCGCAGCACAGTGAGATGTCGTAGGGCGACGCGTGCTTGTAGCGCCACAACTCCTGACCGGTCCTGGCGTCCAACGCCCAGACCCAGCCGTCATATCCCGTCAGGTACATGACGCCGTCGACCACGATCGGGGAGGCCTCCATCGAATATGTGCCCGCGCCCGACTGCATGCCCACCGTTCCGGCCTGGAAGACCCACGCCGGTGTCAGATTCTTGACGTTGCCGGCGTTGACCTGGTCGAGCAGGCTGTAGCGCTGCCCGTCGTAGCCGCCGTAGTAGGTGAGCCAGTTGTGCGGCTCGGCCTCGCGAGCCTTCAGGATGCGCTCGTAGCCGAGATTCTTGCTGACCGCCGGCGCCTTGCCGACCACATCGCTCAGGTCCGTGAAGTCACTGGCGTGACCTGCTTCTACATACGTCGTCATCGGTAGCTCCTCTCTACGGTTGCGGCTGGGCCGGGCGGTCGAGCTTGGCCTCGGCCGGCGTGTCCCCGCTGACGACGATCGATCCCGTCAGTCCCCGGCCCTCGTCGTTGCCGGTCGTGGAGCCGTACCAGTACTGGCCCGGGCCGTCGAGTTCGAGGGTCGCCGTGCCGTGCGACTGATTCACCATCCAGATGAACTGCATGTGGCCGTTGCTCGGAAAGACGGCGCAGTGGGTGTTCTTGTCGTCGTTGTAGACGTCGAGGTCGACGGTGCCCCCGTGGGGCAGGATGAGAATCCCGGGGTCGAAGATGAGTTCGTCCTCGTTGATCCGGATCGTGGCGTGCATGCGGCCGTCGGATCCCTCCTCGGCGTGCCCGACGTTGCCGCTGCCCATGACGCGGCCGATCGTCGTCCCGTTCTGCTTGGCCAGACCCGGCTCGTCGCCAATACGAGTTACCTTTTCGGCGGTGCCGCTCACATTGCTCTCCTTCCATCCACGGAAAAAACGGGAAGAAGGTCACCCTAACACCGAGGCGCGTCTCGCTCAAGGCGAGTGTCAGCATAAGTGCCCGAGTCATCGATTGACACCAAAAAAGTGAGTCATCCGAGCGCGATCGAGTCGGCGCCGGCGACCCGCAGGTGATCGAGCGCGGTGCCGCTCGCTTCGCGCAGCCTGAGCACATCGGCCAGCGCCGCGTTGGTCCCGCCCGCCAGCGCGTCGGCGAGCAGCGCGCCTCCGTGCGCGGCCGCGCTCGCCCGCTCCGGAACGAGCGCGGTTACCGGGGCGACATCGCTCAGGGACGCGGCCAGCGCCGCTACCAGCTCGGGCACGCGGGCCAGCCGCCCGGACACGACGATCTCATGCGGGGCCGGCACGCTGACCAGCAGGCCCCGCACCGCCTTGGCGGCGGCCTCCAGCAGCGCCGTCCAACCGTCGGCGTGCGCCGGCGAGGACCACAACGACCCCAGATCGGCGCTGCCCAGCGTCCCCGTGGGATCAAGGGCGCCGCCCGTGAACAGCGTGCGCTTGCGCAGCGCCGGCCCCAGCAGGTAGGCGAGCTCGCCGTCCAGCGCCCCCGCGGCGCGCACGCCGAGCGGCCCCGACGATCCGCCCACGCCATCGACGATCTGGCCGCCCGCGATCGCCAGTGCCCCGGTGAACGCGCCCCCCAGCTCGAGCAGCAGCAGCGTCGTCTCGTGCACGGCGATCGCGTGGCGGGCCGACTCGTCGACGATCGCGTAGGCCGCCGCACACACCTTGTCCGCGGTCCCGAGATCGATCCGGTTGTACTTGCGGTGTGCTGGAACCGAGGGCAGGTGGATGACTCCCGGGCCGAACACGACCGGCAGCCCGCTGCCCGCCAGTTCCCGGAGCAGCGAGCGCATCCCGCCGACCCCGGTGTCGGCGTGTGCCTCGTCGGGCCGCACGAGCACCATCTGGGCCAGCTCGGGCTCGCCCACATCGGCGGCCGCCACCAGCGGCAGGCCATAGCCGCTCGGCCCGTAGACGAGGTCATACGGCCCGTGCTGGGCCAACGCCCGCAGCAGCGGATGGGTGGGGTCCGAGTCCTCGCTCAGTGAGCCGGTCTCGAACACCTGCTCGACGACCGGTTCACCGTCCTGCAGCACGCACAGGTCGAAGGAGACGGTTCCCGGGTCGACGCCGGCTACCCGGGGCATAGGGCGCCACGGACCCATAAGATTGAGCGATGAGCGACGAGCGAACCTACACCGACGACGAGATCCCGGCGAAGCTGTCCGAGCTCGGCCTCGACGGCTGGTATCACGAGGGCGACTGGATCCGGCGCAAGTACAACACTGACGGCTGGCCGACGACCCTGATGGCTGTCAACCAGGTGGGCTATCTGTGCGAGGCCGCGGGTCATCACGCCGATCTGAACGTCACCTGGGGCAAGCTCTGGGTGAAGCTGGCCACGCACTCGGCGGGCGGGATCACGGACAAGGACTTCACGCTGGCGCGCAAGATCGAGGACACCGTCCTGTGGCGGCCCGAGCCCGACGGGCCCCTGGCCGGCCCGATGGGCAAGTTCGTGTTCTCCAAGTAGGTGCACGCGCCGGCGTCACCGAGCCCGCGCCGGCCCCACTGAGCGCTCACGAGTCGTTCAGGGCGACGTCGTAGATGCTCTCCAGATCGAGGACCATGCCCTTGGTCTCGAACATCCGCTGCACGCAGCGCTTCTGCAGCTTCATCTTCGGACCGCCCACGGCCAGCGCCCCGAGCTTGAGGACGCCGTCCTCCTCGGTCAGGTTGTCATCGCGAGCCACACCCTGGACCCCCACGGGCTCGGCCGCCGAGTAGTCGACGATCACCCGCAGACCGTCGGTCCCCGCCCAGCCGCTGCGTCGCAGGATCTGCGTGCCCGCCGGGCCGGCCGCGAACACGGCCGCACGGCCGTCCAGCGCGGCGTCGAGCTCGTCGCTCGAGGACGGCTCGATGACCTCAAAGCCCGCCTCCTGGGCGATCGGGACGCCGGACGCGCGGCGATACTCGCCTTCCATCACGTCGGGGGGGAAGGTGAGCATCGTGACCTCGGCGCCCTCGCGCCGCAGCAGCTCGGCGGTGCGCAGGCCGACGGGCCCGACGCCGATCACCGCCGCGCCGCTGCCCGGCAGCGTCACCTCGTCGCGAACCAGGCGCACGGCGGCCGCCGCCGTCGTGTTGGAGCCGTCGGAGTCGAGCATGATCGCTGGCTGGAAGGGCTCGAAGAACAGCTTGCGCGCGGCCGCGAACACCGCCTCGCCGTCGCGCACCCTGGACCCGCCCACCCAGAAGGCGGTGTTGGCCAGGCCGCTTGGGCCGCGGGGGAAGAGCGCGCCGTGGACGACGTCGGTCAGGGTGTCGGCGGTGATCTCGCCGAACCCCAGCACGACGTCCACGCCGGCGTCGTAGGCGGCGATCGCGTCGAACGGGCTGGGGTGACGATCGGTGTCGAGCTGGATCAGGATCTTCTTCATCACGGGTCCTCTCGTCGTGGTTCGGGAAAGCTCAACAGCCCCCAGTCCAGCGGTCCCTCCTGGCGATAGCTCTTGTACAGCCCGCGGGCGATCGTCGCCTTCATCAGCTCCTTGCCGAGATAGAAGGCGTGCGCCGCGTCGGTGACGTCGAGCTGCTCGAACACGCGGTACATGTTCGTGTCGCGCACAAAGCGATCGCCGTTGAACGCATACAGCCAGTCGGCGTCGGCGAACAGGCGATAGTTGGGGTCCGAGACCTGCGCCTGCATCGCTCGGAGCTCGTCCTCGGAGGGAGCTCGCATCGACTCGTCGCGGCTCGTGACCAGCCCGGAGTCGATGTGCTTGGGCGGCCGCGCCTGGCGTTGGGCCAGGTGCATGATCTGCGCGGCCAGCACGGTCTCGCGCACTGCGCCGCGCGCCCAGCCGATCACCTCGGTGGTCAGCACGGCACCGATGCCGATCTCCTGGCAGAAGCCGATCAGCACGGCGGTCACCCCCGTGGAGTCGGCCTCGGTGAGCTCCGTCAAGTTCCCGATCCCCATCAACATCTCGGCCTCGGGGTGGCGCCGGCGGACCTCGACGTAGCGTGCCAGCGAGGCGGCGAAACCGGAGTTGATCGGGGCCAGGATCGAGTCGAGCAGGTAGGGGTGATCCAGTCGCTCCATGTGAGCGGCCAAACGGTCGAGGCCGTCGAGATCGTCGGGATCCTCGGTGATCAGGACCGGTGTCGCCCGCAGTCCCTGCGCCAGCTCGATCGTCTCCGGCGTGAGGCTGAGCACGTAGTCCACGCCGGCGGCGTCGGCCATGCGGATGTGCTCGGGGTCGAGCGTATCGATGCTGAGCGACAGCCCGTGCTCACGCAACGCCGCGATCGTCGGCGGCCCCTCGGTCAGCCACGAGCGATCGAGCGACAGACCAAGGTCGATCACATCGGCTCCGGCCGCCCGGTAGGCCAGCGCCCGGTCGACCACCTGGTGGCGCGACAGCGACGGCACCTGGTTGATCTCGGCGAACACGCGCACATCTCGCGGGCCGAGTTGCGCTCGAACCGCCTCGCGTCCGTACCACTCGGGCAGTGCCCGGACGTCGGCCGGCCCCTTGCGGACCGGCAATCCGGTGGCCTGTTGCAGGGTGTCGACGTCGCCTTCGCACAGCCCGGGGATGACGATGCTGTCCACCCCCGGCGGCGCGTCCAGCCGCTTGGCGATCCAGCGCGTCGTCATGAGCGCAGCGACGCTGATGTTCATCACCGCGACCTGATGATCGACGCCCAGGTCCGAGAGGACGCCGCGCAGCGCCGGCTCGGCCAAGCGGCCGGTGACAAACAGCGTGTCAGCCAAGTGCGCCGCCGTTGACGTTGACCGCCTGGCCGGTGATGTACCCCGCGGCGGGCGAGGCCAGCCACACCGCCGCGCCGGCCACGTCCTGCGGCCGGCCCCAGCGGTGAAGCGGCGTCTGCGCTTCGATCTCGGCGTGAAAGTCGGGATCCGCCCCGGCCCCATAGGCGGTCTCGATCCAGCCCGGGCACAGCACGTTGACACGTACGGCGGGGGCGACGGAGCGGGCCAGCGACTTGGAGAAGCCGAGGACGCCGCCCTTGACGGCGGCGAACAGCTCGGCGTCGTCGCCCGCCATCCCGTCGCTCGTGGCTCGGTCCCAGCCCATGTTGAGGATGCACCCGCCGGGCCGCATGCGAGCGGCGACGAGCCGCGAGCAGCGGATCGTGCTCTTCAGGTCGAGCTCCAGCAGCGCCTCCAGCTTGCGTTCGCCCGGCCACATGGCGGCCTCGCCGGTGAGCACGTCGGCGCCCGCATTGTTGACCCAGACGTCGACGCCGCCGAGCGCGCCGAACGCCTCCTCGACGATCGATGTACAGCCGTCAGAGGTGCTGAGGTCCCCTCGCAGGAGGGGGTGGCCGTCCCCGAGTTCACCGGCCAGCGTGCGCGCGGATTCCGCTGAGCGCCAGAAGCCGATGCCGACGCGTGCGCCGGCGCCGGCGAAGGCGACGGCGATCGCCCTCCCGATCCCGGAGCTGGCGCCGGTGACGACCGTGCGCAGACCGGCGAGCGGCGGCTCTCCGGCCTGCGCGGTCAACGAAACGACCCCCGTCCGCCCGGACGGCGGCGGCTAGCCCTCCGCGCCGCCGGCGAACGGGTGACGCGCGGCCGGCGTCTCGCGGAGCACTGTGTCCATGCTCGGCTCACCCTTGAGCGCGCGCGCGATCGACAGCTTCACGGCCTCGTAGTTGTAGTCGAAGATCTTCTTGTCGTCGGCGGCCTCCCAGTGAATGAACACCGCGACGATCAGGCACAGATCGTCGGCCTGATCCTTGGGGATGACGCCCTCGGCGACCGAGTCGACGACCGCGCGGGCCACCGCTGCCTGAGCCGGACCGAACAGCTGGACCGCCTGCTTCTCGCCCTTGATCGTGACCTTGTTCGTGATCACGGTGTCGGGCTTGGCCGCGAGGTTGGGGGTGACCACCGCGAGCAGGTTGGTGTGACCCTCGCTCTCGGTGGTGAAGGCACTGGCGAAGGCCTCGCCGACTGGACCGCTCTTGGATCCGATCAAGAGGTCAATGTGGGCGAGTTCGTTACCGTCGCCGGTGAGGGCCTCGCCGGTTGCCAGTGTAATGGCCATATTCTCTCCCTCCCGTATGGTGACGTGGGTGAGTGCAACCCTAGCTCACTCTGTCCCCAACCGGGAACTCATCGAGCATCACGTTCAGCTCGCCTGCCTGCTGGAGGTATCGGCCGCCAAGCCCGGCAACGTCACGCCGGCCCACGACTTCGCCGACATGACCTACGCCGACCTGGTCCGCTCGGCGCTGGCGCTCGGCCCCGTGTTCGGGCGCCGCCGGGCCCGCGCGCGGGGCGTCGGCGAGCTGATCGCCGACGGAGTGCAGGCGACGGCGCGCGTCGTCCGCGTCAACACCAACCTTGGAATCGTCCTGTTGTTCGCGCCGTTGGTCCGCGCGGCGGCTACCCGCCGGGCCGACGAAGGACTGCGAGCGGCTACCGAGCGGACCCTCGCGCAGCTCGACGTCGACGATGCCGCCGCCGCCTTTGCGGCGATCGCCCGCGCCCGCCCCGGCGGTCTGGGCGAGTCGCCCGAGCACGACATCAGAGCCCCGGCGCGCGTCTCCCTGCGCGAGGCGATGGCCGCGGCGGCGCACCGCGACAGCATCGCCTCTGAGTACGCGACCGGATACGCGATCGTCTTCGATACCGGTCTGCGGCTGCTCGCCGATGCGCTGCGCGACGGCGCCGGAACGCTCGATGCGATCGTGTCGCTGCACCTCGGCCTGCTCGCCGCCCACCCGGACACGCTGATCGAGCGCAAGGCCGGCGCTGCCGCGGCCCGGGCGGTCACCCGGGCCGCAACCGAGGTACGCGACGGCACCCGCTCACTGGCGGAGTTCGATGCCTCGCTGCGCGGCCCCGATCACCGGCTGAATCCCGGGACGAGCGCCGACCTGGTCGCCGCGACGCTGCTGGCCGCCCTGCTGTCAGGGGTGACCCTGCCGTGAGGGTGCTGGTGGTCGCGATCAGCGCCCGCATGCTCGCCCAGATGGCGGCGGCCGATGGCTACGGGGTCACGGCGCTGGATCGTTTCGGCGATGTCGATCTGCGCGCGGTCGCGGGCGGAGCCACCGCACTGACCAACGACGGCCTCGTGGCGCTGGCCGCCGATGTCGTCGACGCTGACGCGGTGGTCTATGGCGGCGGCCTGGAGAACCGGCCGGATCTGGTGGATCGGCTGGCCGACGGCCGTGAGCTGCTGGGGACGCCGCCTGAGCTGCTGGCCGCCGTGCGCGACCCGTGGGCGATCGGCGCCGCCGCGCGGGCGGCGGGGGCGCGGGCGCCGGAAACCCGGTCGGTGGCCGACGTCCCCAGGCTCGCGGGCGGCGGGCGGGCTCCGGATGGCTGGCTGCGCAAGCCCCGGCTGGGCGGCGGCGGGCGTGGAGTGCGGCGGTGGGCGGGGGGCCGGCTGCGTTCCACCGAGATCCTGCAGCGCCGCGTCGACGGATTGTCCTGCTCGGCGGTGGCGATCGGGGATGGCCGGCGAGCCGTCCTGCTCGGTCTCACCGAGCAGTTGCACCGGCCGCCCGGCGTGCAGTGGACGGGCAACCTGACCCCGCCGCGCCTGCCCGGCTCAGAGCTCGCCGAGCTGGACGGCCAGCTCGGCGCGGTCTGCGGCGAGGTGGCGGCGCGGTTCGGCGTGCGCGGAGCGTTCGGGGTGGATGCCATCTGGGACGGCCGCTGCGCGTGGGTGCTGGAGGTCAATCCACGCCCGACGGCCGGGCTGGAGCTGTTCGGGCCCGGCAGCTTCGAGGCGCACGTCCGCGGGGCGCGCGGCCTTGGCCTACCCACCGCCGGCGCGGCGCCGACGAGATGTGCGAGGGTGAAGCTCGTGCTGTTCGCCGAGCACGACCTTCGCGCCCCGGATCCCGGCTGGTGGCCGGCCGGGTTGGTGCGCGACATTCCCCATGAGGGCGAGACGATCACCCGGGGGGCGCCGGTCTGCACACTCGTATCGGCCACGGCCGGCGCGCCGGAGCTGGCCGAGCGCGGGACCCGACTGCTCGCCGCGCTGCCCGAGGCGGTGCTCGCCGGTGGCTGAGACCGAACCGGTCACGTGCGCGGGCTGTGGCCTCCTGTGCGACGACGTGACCGTCGAGCGCTCGGGCGATGACGTCCGCCTGCAGCCGCCGTGTGAACTGGGCGCCCGGTGGTTCTCGGCGCGGGCGGGTCAGGCAGTCCGCGCGCCGGCCGCGACCGTCGGCGGCCGGCCGGCTGACATCGAGACGGCGCTGGCCCGGGCCACCGAGCTGCTGCGGGCGGCGCGCCGGCCGATGCTACACGGCTTCGACGCGGCGACCGTGGAGGACGCGCGGGCTGCCGTGGCCCTCGCCGACCGGCTCGGGGCGGTGGTCGCGACCGATGGCGTGACCGGCGCGTGGCCGGGCGCCCCGGCGGTCCCGCTGCGCGGTGCCTCCACCGCCACGTTGGGCGAGATCCGGGACCGCTCGGAGCTGGTCGTCGTGTGGCGAGAGGATCCCGAGACGACCCATCCGCGACTGCTTGACCGCCTCGGTTTCGGCGCCGGCTCGCCCTCCAGCCGGCTCGGCGCCGAGCGCGGTCTGATCCTCATCGACGACCGTGACACCGCCACCGCGCGACGCGCCGACACGCGGCTGCGCTGGGCGCGGGAGCGCGACCTCGAGGCGTTGACCGGCCTGCATGCGCTGCAACGGCGGCTGGCGCTGCGAGGGACCGAGCTCGCGCTGGAGCTGGAGGGTCTGCTGGAGCGCATCAACGCGGTGCGCCATGCCACGTTCGTGCACGGACCCGGCCTGACCGCCGGCGCCGGCGGCCAGCGACGCGCGCTGGCGCTCCACGAGCTCGTGCGGGCGCTGTGTCACGATCGCCATGTCGTCACGCTGGCGCTGCCCGGCGCCGCCGGTACCAGGAGCGCGCAGGATGTGCTGTCCTGGCAGAGCGGGTATTCCGGGAATATCGACTTCGGCACCGGTCATCCCGAACTGGTCACCGCCACTCGGCCCCTCGCGGCCGGCGAGGGCGTCGACGTGTCGGTACGCATCGAGGGCGCCCCGGCCGATCCGCTCGCCGGGGTAGCGGAGATCTCGCTCGGCAGCCTGCCGGGGTGGGTGGGGGCTGATACCGCGGTGTCGATCCGCACCGCGGCACCCGGCGTGCACGCCGCCGGCACCGCCCACCGGCTGGACGGGGTCCCGCTGGCGCTGCAGGCGCCGCTCCCCGGCGACGCGCCCACGGCGGCGGCGGTGCTGACGCGACTGCTGGGAGAGTTCGAACCGTGACGGCGATCCGGATCACCGGCGGCCGGATCCACGACCCCGCCAACGACGTTGACGGCGAGATCCGCGACGTTTGCATTCAGGACGGCAAGGTGGTTGACGAGGTCGGCCCCGATGCCCGCCCGATCGACGCCCGCGGGATGGTGGTCATGCCCGGCGGCGTCGATATCCACGCCCACATCGCCGGTCCCGCCGTCAACGCCGCGCGCAAGCTCTCGCCCGACGAGCGGCGCGACCATCCGATGAATCGGACCGAGGTCCTGCGCTCGGGCACCGGCGGTCTGGTGCCCTCCACCTTCGCCACCGGTTACCGCTACTCGCTGCTGGGCTACACGACGGTCGTCGAGGCGGCCGCCCCGCCGCTGGCCGCGCGCCACGTGCTCGCCGAGCTGCGCGACACGCCGATGATCGACAAGGCCTTCCTGATCCTGATGGGCAACAACCAGGTGCTGTTCGAGCTGATTCGCGAGTCGGGCGGCGGCGTCTCGGCGCGGCTGCGCGATGCCATCGCGTGGTGGCTGCAGGCGACCGGCGGCTACGGGGTCAAGCTCGTCAACCCCGGCGGAGTGGAGCTCTGGAAGCAGAGCAACGGGCACGTGGACTCACTCGACGACGAGGTCGCGGGCTTCGGGGTGACGCCCCGCCAAGTGCTGGAGGCGATCGGCGGTGCCGTCGACGAGCTCGGGCTCCCGCATCCCGTCCACATCCACGCCAACAACCTCGGCGCGTCCGGCAACGCCGACATCACGTTGGACACGATGCGCACCCTCGCCGGTCGCCAGGCGCACTTCGCTCACCTGCAGTTCCACAGCTATGGCGGCAAGCCGGAGGGCCTGCCGCGCTCCCGGGCCTCGGAGCTCGTCGACTACCTCAACGACCATCCCGAGATCACCGCCGACGTGGGCCAGGTGATGTTCGGGCCCGCCGTGACGATGACGGCCGACGCGTACGTGTCGGCCCTGCTCCGCGACCTCGATGGCGGCAAGTGGCTCAACCACGACACCGAGGTGGAGACGGGGTGCGGAATCGTGCCCTACCGGTACAAGGCCGGCAACTACGTGCACGCTCTGCAGTGGGGGATCGGGCTGGAGCTGTTCCTGCTGGCCCGGGATCCCTGGCAGGTGATGCTCTCCACCGACCATCCCAACGGCGGCTCGTTCCTGTCCTACCCGAAGCTCATCCGCCTGCTGATGGACCGCGCCTTCCGGGAGGACCAGATGGGCCGCGCCAATCAACGAGCCATCCAGCGCACCGCGCTGCCCGACGGCCTGGACCGCGAGTACACCCTGAACGAGATCGCCATCATCACCCGCGCCGCACCCGCGCGCCGGCTCGGCCTGCGTGACAAGGGCCACCTCGGCATCGGCGCCGACGCCGACGTGACGATCTACCACGATCGCGCCGACCGCGAGGACATGTTCGCCACCCCCCGCTACGTGATCAAGGGCGGGGAACTGGCCGTCGAGGACGGCGATCTGCGCCGCGCCGACGACGGCCTGCTGCTCTCCAGCCGCGCCGGGTTCGATCCCGACGTCAGCCGCGTGCTGGAGCCGCTGTTCGGCGACCGCTACACGGTGGCGTTCGAGCACTACCCGGTGCGCGACCCGGCGCTGCGTGAGCCGGCCCGGATCGTGGAGGCGTCCGCAGGATGAGCTCTTACCGGCTCGGCGACACCGAGGTCTCCGACACGTTCGCCGAGGCGTTTCCCATGCGCTACGCCAGGCTGATCATCACGGCCGCCACCAGGGAATGGGCGCTCGAGGCCGCGCGCTCGGCGACCGGCTTTGCCACCTCGGTGATCGGCTGCAAGTGCGAGGCGGCGATCGAGTGCCCCCTGACGCGGACCCCGGACGGCCGGCCGGGCATTTCGGTGCTGCTGTTCGCCATGGACCGCGAGGGCGTCGGCAAGCGCGTGCTCGACCGGGTCGGACAGTGCGTCATGACCTGTCCGACGACGGCGTGCTTCGACGGGCTGCCCAACGCCGAGAGGCGGGTGGCGCTCGGTTCCAGCCTGCGCTACTTCGGCGACGGGTTTCAGGCCAGCAAGGTGGTCTCCGGTGAACGGTTCTGGCGCATCCCGGTGATGGAGGGGGAATTCCTCGTCGTCGAGTCGGTCGGGGTCGGCACCGGCGTCGGAGGCGGCAACCTCGTGATCGGCGCCCCGGACGAGGCGCGCGCGCTCGGCGCGGCTCAGGCGGCGGTCGACGCGGTGCGCGACGAGGGCGTCGCCCTGCCGTTCCCCGGCGGGATCGTACGCAGCGGCAGCAAGGTCGGCGCACTCACGTCCTCCTCGATGCCGGCCTCCACCAATCATCAATTCGCCCCCACGTTGCGCGCCCAGATCGACGACTCGCTCGTGCCCGACGGCGTCGGCGCGATGTACGAGATCGTCATCGACGGCATGTCCGAGGACAAGGTGCGCGAGGCGATGCGCCGCGGGCTGCACGCGGCGGCCGGCGCCGGCGCCGCGCTGGTCACCGCCGCCAACTTCGGTGGCGGGTTGGGAGAGTTTCACTTCCCGCTCACGGAGCTGCGCGATCCGCCATGACGCTGCACTTCGCCCTGCGAACATCGCCCCCGGGACCCGTCGACTGCTCGGTGCTGACGCCGGAGCGGCTGCGCGGGCGCGGCGCCCGCGAGGTCTCGGCGCTGACGGTGAGCTGCGGGCGGCTTCGGCTGCCCCTCGGCGAGCTGTTCGACGTCGTCGGCACCGGCGACGATCACATGTTCGTGGCCGGCGACCTGCGGTCGATCGACCGGATCGGGCACGGGATGACCGCCGGGCAGATCGTGGTCGACGGATCGTGCGGGGACCACCTCGGCGCCGGGATGACCGGCGGCGAGATCGTCGTGGTCGGCGACGTCGGCGCCTGGGCCGGCGCGGAGATGGGCGGTGGACACCTCACGATTCGCGGCAACGCCGGCGATCGGCTGGGCGGTGCCTACCCCGGCACCCGGGCGGGGATGAGCGGCGGGGAGATCGTGATCACCGGCGACGCGGGCCAGGAGGCCGGTGCCGGCCTGCGACGAGGACTGGTGGCCATCGGCGGACGGGCCGGCGCGGGTGCCGGACTGCGGATGCTGGCGGGAACCGTGATCGCGCTGGGCGGGGTCGGCGCGGAGGCCGGGATGGGCAACAAACGGGGCAGCATCGTCTCCGGAGCGCCGCTGCGGCCGCTCCCCGGCTATACGTTCGCCGTCCGCTATGCGCCGCCGGCGCTGCGGCTGCAGCTGCGACAGCTGAAGCGCCGGTACCTGCCGGTCGACGACGCGTTTCTGACCGGGCTCTGGGCGCGCTGGTCCGGCGACCGGACCGAGCTCGCCCGCGGCGAGCTCCTGATCTTCGACGGGGAGGAGGGCCGGTGAGTCTGTCGCTGAACGAACGTGCCGGCGCGCTGGTGGACGCGATGGCCGCCGACGCAGACGTGCTCGGGATCGCGGTGCGCACGCTGGACTCCGGCGCGCGCCTCGTCGATTGTGGCGCCGAGGCCCGCGGTGGGCTGCAGGCCGGTCTGGGCTTCGCGGCGGCGTGCATGGGTGGCCTGGGCAGGATCGACCTCCTGGCGGTGACGGTCGGCGAGCGGACGTGGCCCGGCGTCGGCGTTGGTGTCGATGACCCCGCGGCGGCGTGCCTGGCCGCGCAATACGCCGGCTGGAAGCTCGAGCACGACGATTTCTTCGCGCTGGCCAGTGGCCCGGGCCGAGCCCTCGCGCGCGCCGAGGACCTGTTCGACGGGTTGGCCTGGCAGGAGCGCGCCGACCGCGCCGTGCTGTGCCTGGAGACCCGGCAGCCGCCGCCGGCCGAGATCGTCAACAAGGTCGCGGAGCGCTGCGGGGTCCCGGCGTCCGCGGTGACGTTTCTGATCGCGCCCACCGCTTCGCTGTGCGGGTCGGTGCAGATCTCGGCCCGCGTCGTCGAGACCGCGCTGCACAAGCTGCACGAGCTCGGCATCGACCCCGCGCGGGTCCGCGGCGGCTGGGGGTGTTGCCCGATCGCCCCCGTGGCCGCCGACGACCCGGCCGCGATCGGACGCACCAACGACGCGGTGCTGTACGGCGGGACCGTACATCTGTGGATCGACGGCGACGACGACGAGATCGCCGACCTCGCGCGCCGTCTGCCCTCGACCGACTCGGACGCGTTCGGCACCCCGTTCGGGGAGCTGCTCGCCGCCGCGGACTGGAACTTCTATGACGTCGATCCGATGCTGTTCAGCCCCGCTGCGGTCACGCTGACCAGCACCGAGTCCGGGCGCGCCCACCACGGCGGTGGGCTGGCGCCCGAGGTGCTCGAGCGCTCGTTCACGCAGTGACGGGGCGGCTGCGCGCCGGGGTGCTCGGCGCGTCGGGCTCGTGGCACACGCGCGGGCTGATCGGAGCGCTGACGGCTCGCGGGCACGAGGTGCGCGCCATCCCCGCCACGCGGCTGCAATCCGAGGTCGGCGAGGACGGCAAGGTGCACGTGCTCGGGCCCGAGGACGCCGTGCTCGACACACTGGATCTGCTGATCATCCGGGGGCTGCCCCGCGGCTCCCTGGAGCAGGTGATCTTCCGCGTCGACACGCTGCACGTCCTCTCCCAGCATGGGGTCCGCTGTGTCAACAGCCCGCGCGCGATCGAGCGCACCGTCGACAAATCGTGGGCCAGCGCGGTGCTCGCCGGCGCCGGCGTACCGACTCCGCCCACGATCGTCTGCGAGCGCTACGAGGACGCCATGGGCGCGTTCGAACGGCTGGGCGGGGACATCGTCGTCAAGCCGCTGTTCGGCGCGATGGGCGCTGGGATCGTGCGGGTCGAGGACCACGATGTGGCTCACCGGGTGTTCCGCGCTCTTGAGCTGGAGCGGACCGTCTACTACGTCCAGCGCACGATCGCCGCCGCCGGCCGTCGCGACCTGCGCGCGCTCGTCGTCGGGGATCAGATCGCCGGCGCGATGGAGCGGGTGACCGACTCGTGGCGCGCCAACATCGCGCGGGGCGCCCGTCCCCACGCCGTCGCGCTGAGCGAGGCCGAACGCAACCTCGCGCTCGCGGCGGCCGCCGCGGTGGGCGCCGACATCGCCGGCGTGGACCTCCTCGTCACCCCCGACCGCGAGACCGTCGTGCTCGAGGTCAACGGCATTCCCGGCTGGCAGGCACTGCAGTCGGTCTGCCCGGAGGACCTGACGCAGCTGGTCGTCAGGACCTGCGAGTCACTGGTCACAGCCGGCCAGTAGGCCCGCGGTGGATTCGACCCCTCCTGCGTCGCCGCCGGTTTGACCGTGGGCCGCAGAATCAATCGTCGAACGGTCGCCCACGACGTCAGCCGTGGACCGTGATGCGGCCCTCGTGCAGGGCCGTGGCGACGAGTGCGCCGGTGGCTCCGGCGGACTCGAGTGCGCGCAGATCGGCGTCGTCGCGCACGCCGCCGCCCGCGTAGATCTCCAGGCCCGGAAGCGTCTCGGAGAGCTGCGCCACGGCGTCCAGCGGCGGCCCCGAGCCGCTGCCGACGCGTCGAAGATCAATGACCAGCAGCTCGCGCACGCCGAGAGCGAGCGCGAGTGGCGCGGCGGCGGCAGGTTCGCGGCCGGCGAGCTCGGGGCGGGGGGAGATCAGCCTTCCGTCACGCAGGTCGACGCTGAGCATCCGCCGGGGGGTGGGGGCGGTGGCGGGCTCGCCCGCGGCTCCAGGCGCTCCCGCGGCTGCAGACTCCCCCGCGGCGGCCGGCCCCAGCGACTCGGTGCCGAGGACGTTGCGCGCCACGCCCGCACGGGCGAGCGCCGCCGCTCGTTCGGCGTCGGTGGCGCCCGCGTCGACCCAGGACTCGGCCACCGCAGCCAGCCCGGTCAGCGTCGCCTCGTCCACCGGCTCGCCGGCGAGTGCGTCCAGGTCGGCGACGTACAGGGTGCTCGTCCGGCAGGCGGCGCACAGCGCCCGGGCGACCGCGACGGGCTCGCACCCCTCGACCAGCGGACTGCGCAGCGGCGCGTACGCGTCGCGCTGCCCGCGGCGGGCGTGCACGACGATGCCGCCCTTGAGATCGAGCACCGGAACGATGCGCATCGGGCACTCGTCGCCGGCCGGTTACGCCGCCACGCGTGCCGTCGTGAGGCCCGCGATCGCCAGGCGCCGGGCGCACCGGCGCGCGATGTCCTCACGCGTCTCGCGGGGCACGGCATCACCCCAGGCCTCGGCGGCGTCCTGCGCACGCTCCAGCAGCTCGTCGACGAGCTCCGCGGCGGGCTGGAGCTCGATCAGGTTGCGCAGCCCGAAGCCGATGTGCCAGCGCTCGTCGAGGTCGACGTGCTCGACGCCCTCGCGTACCCCCGGCAGAGCGCCGTCATCGAGCTCGTCGAGGAGCGCGCGTTGCCCGGCGGCGAACACGATTCCCTCGAGCACCATGTGGTACAGGGCGATGCCCTCCTCCAGCCGGATCCGGCCAGCCGCGAGCTCGGCGGCCATCACGGGCAAGCGTTCCTCGAAGAGCTCGAGCACCCCGGCGGGGACGCGGCCCCGGGCCGCGGCGCGCCGCTCCGGCGCGGTGTCGCCCGGCAGCTCCAGCACCTCGGCGCCAACGCGGTCGAAGAACAGTGCGTGTCGCTCCTCGTCCCGTCGCTGGAGGAAGAAGACCCACGCCACCAGCGTGTCCGGGGTCGCCGTGGCGAACGGGATGAGGTGCTCGGAGACGGCCTCCTCGGCCACGCAGAAGCCGGCGAGGAGCGTGGTGAGGCGGCGGCGACGCGTGTCCGGGAGCTCCCGCCAGGCCCGGGCGTCGGGGGCGAGATCGATGGTCGTCGCATCCCATTGCAGACGGGCCACCACCTGGGAGAAGAAGCTGGGCCGGGCGAACATGGCCCCCTTGCGCCGGCGTCGCAGCGAGGGGGCCAGGAAGTCGTCATCGCCGGCGCCGCACACCGGGCACGTCCCACCCCCGGGGTCGAACATGTACGTGCATCGCCGGCAGCGCACGAGCTCCTGCTCAGCCATGGCGCCAAGATACCAAGCGGTCTCTGCGGGCCCCCGCGGAGACCTGCTGCAATGACGTGCGATGTCCACGTCGCCACAGCCGCCGGTTCCTGTGATCGGGCTCGACATCGGCGGCGCCAACACCAAGGCGGCGGTGGTCGACGGCGATGGACCGCCCCGGATCGTGTCAGAGCCGTTCGAGCTGTGGCGCGACCCCGAGGGGCTCGGCGAGGCGATCGCCTCGGTCGTCGGGCAGCTGGGGCTCGAGTCCACTCCGGTGGCGCTGACCACGACCGCGGAGCTCGTCGACGTGTTCGCCAGCAAACGCGAGGGCGTGATGTCCGTGCTCGACGCGTCCGAGCGCGCGCTGGCCGGACGCCGGTTGCGGATCATGACCACTGACGGCGAGCTGATCGGCCTCGCCCGGGCGCGGGCCGAGCCGCTGCGGTGCGCGGCCGCCAACTGGGTGGCGACGGCAATGCTGGTCGCGCGGTCGCGGCCCGAGGCGATTCTCGTCGACTGCGGCGGCACGACCACCGACGTCATCCCGATCGTGGCCGGCGAGGTCGCCGCCCGGGGCCGCACCGACGTCGAGCGGCTGCTGCACGGCGAGCTCGTCTACACCGGCGCGCTGCGGACCAACATCGCGGCGGTCGTCTCGCACGTGCCGATCGGAGGGGCGCCGTGCCCGGTGTCCGCGGAACTGTTCGCCATCACCGCCGACGCGCACCTGCTGCGCGGCGAGCTGACCGCCGCGCAGTGCACCTGCACGTTCCCCGACGATCGCGGCACCTCGCCGGCCGAGGTGCGCTCACGCCTGGCCCGCGTCGTCTGCGCCGATCCCGAGCAGCTCGCCGACGGTGACCTGGAGGGGGTGGCCGCCGCGGTGCACGAGGCACAGGTGACGTCGATCGCCTCGGCACTCGAGCGGGTGGCCGGGCGCGTGCCCGCCGGGTCGGAGGTGATCGCCGTCGGGGTCGGCGCCTTCCTCGCCCGCACGGCCGCCGAGCGCTGCCGGCTGCCGGTCCGCTCCGGCACCGGGCTGCCCCCGCCGCTCGGCGGCCGTGGTGGGGACGTCGCCGCCGCGGTGGCGCTCTCGGTGCTGGGTCGTGAGTGAGCCGCGACCGCTCGTCGTCAAGATCGGGGGCGGCCTGCTGCGGGCCGGGGGCCTCGAGGGCCTGCGCCGGGCGTGCGCGGAGGCGATCGAACTGGCGGCGCGCCGGCCCGTGCTCGTCGTGCCCGGCGGCGGGCCGTTCGCCGATGCCGTACGCGCGGTCGACGCGCAGGTGGGCCTCACCGACGGGGACGCTCACGCGCTGGCGCTGCAGGCGATGGATCAACTCGGCGGGCTGCTCGCGCAATTGCTGCCGGGCGCCGAGCCGCTCGCCGAGCTGGTCGCGCCCCCCGCGCTGGCGCTGCTGCAGGCGGCGGCTGCGTTCGGCGATCGGCCCGGCGTGCCGGAGTCCTGGGCGGTGACGAGCGACTCGCTGGCGGTGCTGGCGGCCGCCGCCATCGGGGCCGAGGAGGCGGTCCTGCTCAAGCCGGTTGCCGGGGTGCTGGCGCGGTGGCCCTCCGACGCTCCGGGCGGGTGCGAGCCGATTCCCGCGCTCACCGCCGCCGAGCTGGAGGCGCTGCACGCAGCGGGCGGCGGGCGGGCCGTGGACTCCTATCTGCCCGAGGCGGTGCGCCGCACCGGGATCACCGTCATCGTGCGAGAGCCGGACCCCGCCCACCCCGGCCGCCCCGCGGGGACGCGGATCAGTCCTGGTTAGAGCGCCCCGGATCTCAGGCGTGGATCCCGAGCTCCGCTGCCGCGGCCGCCACGAGGTCACCATCGAGCTCGGCCGCGCGGTCGCCGCCACGACAGACCGCCGAGCGGACGCCGACCACGTCGGCCGCCACCCGGCGCAGATCGCCGCGGGTCAGCTGTCCGGCCACGGCGAAGCTCCCGCCCGCGGCGCGCGTGCGGACGATCAGGTCGGTGAGGGTGGACTCCGACAGCCAGCCGTACAGGCCGCGGCCGTCCTTGAGGAAGGTGTCGACGAGCACACCGGAGATGCCCGTCCGGTCGACCAGCGCGGGCAGACATGCGGGCGCGAACGCCGGGGGATCGAGCTCGTCTGCCTCGGCATAGGCGGCGGCGATCACCGAGACTCGGTGTCCGCCCACGTTGACCGCGTCCGCGACGGCGCGCATCAGCGCCGCGGCATCATCGACCCCGCGTACCCCCCGCAGCCCGACCTTGACGTAGTCGGCGCCGCTGACCGCGGCGCCTCGCGCGGCCAGCGCCGCGGTGTGCGGGAGGTTGGGCAGGTCGCCCAGCGCGACGCTGACCGGAGCCGCGCCGCCCACCACCCGCACCACCTCGGAGAGGACGCGGGGCGACGGCGCACCGAGCGCTCCCTCGGCCGGATCCTTGACATCGATGATGTCCGCTCCACCGGCGAGGGCGCGCCGCGCCTCCTCCGCGGAGACGACGCTGACCAGCAGCCTCATGCCGGCGCTCGTGTCGGGGCGCCGCGCGCCACCCAGGCGCCCCGGCGATCGAAGTCGACCACGCGGACGTCGGTGCCGGTACCGGCCGCAACCCGCAGCCGGTCGGCCACCTCGGCGGCGACGTCGGGTCCATCGACGATCCCGTAGATGGTGGGGCCCCACGAGCTCTGGCCGACCGCTCGGACGCCGAGGGCCAGCAGCGCCTCGACCAGCGGAGCCGCGCGCGGATGAAAGACGCCGCCCTGCTCGGCGGCGAACATCGACCCCATCTCCCGCTGGATCTGGGCGAGCGCGGCACCGAACTCCTCGATATCGCCCGTCAGCAGCCCGGGCAGCAGCTCGGTCAGCAGCAGACGGGACACGCTGGGCTCGGCGCTCGCCGGCTCGTGCAGCCGACCGAAGAAGCGCTCCTCCGCGTTCCCGAAGAGCCCCTCCACCCCGAGGGGCATCGCCAGCACGCACCGCCACCGCTCGGGCATCGGGTGACGGGCCACCACCGGGCTGATCGACCCCCCGTCGAGGATGCCCGCCTCCACCACGAGCCCGGGCGCTGCGAACGTCCAGCAGCCGACGCTCGAGCGGGCCCCCCGACCGCTCGCCTCCGCCAGCCGCTCGAGGTCCGGAGCGGCCCCGGCCAGCACGGCGGTTGCCCGCGCGATCGCCAGGCCGAGCTTGGTGCCCGACCCGAGCCCCGTGTGCGGCGGGATCGCCTCGTACACGTTGACCGCCACCTCGTCGCCCAGGCCGAACTCCGCGCGGGCCCGGCGAGCGAAGGTCATGGCACGGTCGGCCTGAGGACCGGACACGACGGGAGATTCGGACGCCACCTGCTCACCCGGAGTCCGCCGCGGTCGATCGACTCCCACGACCACCCGCGGGTACTCGACTCCGACACCGAAACCGCCGAACCGGCGCGCCCCCACGCCCATCGGATCGAGCATTCCGAAGTGCAGCCGCGCGGGCGCAGTGACGACGATCTCGGTCATGTTCGTTGCGCGACGTAGCGTCGCACGTAGTCCATGGCCGCCCGCTCGCGGGGTCCGGCCGTCTTGTCCACCAGCTCCTGCAGACGCGCGAGCTCCGCGCCCACGTGCTCGCCCCCCAGCCACCTCAGCCGCGAGGCGAGGATCGACGCTTCGACGGCGGCGTGCCGGGCGCGGCACAGGCCCTGCGACTGTTGCGGGGCCGTGCCGCCGGCCACCACGCGGGCGCGCACCCGCGAGCGTGGGATCCCATCCTCGCTCGGGGTGATCTCCGCCACCACCACCTCGCGCCAGCAGTTCGTCCCCTCGATCACCGAGCCGGCGATCACGCTGGCGGCGCGCATCGTCGGGCGCGGGTGGCCGAGCGCAGCCTGCACGAAGAGAAGGACATCGTCGGTCAGGTGCACCACCGCCTCGCCTCGGACGCGCAGGTTCTTCAGCGTGCGCGTGGTGTCAAACGGCCAGAAGGTGAGCTCCTCGTCGCCCCAGCGCACCCCCATCGCGGCGCAGTTGACCGCCCCGTCGCTCCCCGTCGTCGTCACCACGGTCTCGAGCAGCGGCGTCTGTGCTTCAGCCGACAAGGCTGAACAGCTCCTGGCGAGTGCGCGCGTCGTCGCGCACCAATCCGCGCAGCGCCGAGGTCACCGTCCGGGCGCCCGGCTTGCGCACGCCGCGGATCGTCATGCACATGTGCTCGGCGCTCAGCACGACCCCGACGCCCCGGGGCCTGAGCTCCTGATCCAGCCAATCGGCGATCTGCATCGTCAAACGCTCCTGCAGCTGCAGATCCCGGGCGAACATCTCGACCACCCGCGCGAGCTTGGAGATCCCGACGATCCGCTCGCCGGGGAGATAGGCGACGTGGGCCTGACCGTGGAACGGCAGGAGGTGGTGCATGCAGAGCGTGTGGAACGGGATGTCGCGTACGACGACGAGCTCGTCGTAGCAGCCCTCGTTGGGGAACGTGGTCGCCGCGAACTCGGCCGGCGTGACCAGCTCGGCGAGGGAGGCGGCGACCCGGCGCGGCGTCCCGAGGAGACCGGGCGCGTTCACGTCGGCACCGATCGCCCGCAGCAGGTCCAGCGCGGCTCGCTCCGCGGCGACGAGGTCGAGCTTGGACGCGTCGACGATGCGGCCGGCGTCGGTGACAGGCTCGCTCACATCATCTCCGCGCTGAGGCGCGTGGCGAGCTCGACGAGCATGCGGACGCCATAGCCGGTCGCGCCGGGGCCGAAGCCGTCGCCGCGATCCTCGTCGAGCAGCGCCGGCCCGAGCATGTCGACATGCGCCCAGGGCCCGTCGCCCGCGAACTGCGCCAGGAACGTCGCTGCGACGATCGGGTAGCCGAAGTTCCGTCCCGCCGTGTTGCGCAGGTCGGCCACGGTCGAGTCCAGCAGCGGTCGGTAGCGCGGGTGCAGCGGCCACGGCCAGGCGAGATCGCCGCTCGCATTGCCCGCCTCGACGACGGCGTCGCGCCAGTCGTCGTCGGGCGAGAACACTCCGGCGTAGAGGTCGCCCATGCCCGCGCGCATCGCGCCGGTCAGCGTCGCCAGATCGACGAGGTGCGTCGCGCCGTCCTGGCGCGCATACCACAGCGCATCCGCCAGGATCAGCCGGCCCTCGGCGTCGGGATTGGTCACCTCGACGGTGAGGCCGGCGGCGGTCGTGATGACGTCGGTGGGTCGGATCGCGGTGCCGCTCAGCATGTTCTCACAGGCGGGAACGACGCCGGTGACCGAGAGGGGGAGTCCGAGCTCGGCGATCGCGCCCAGGGCGGCCAGGACGGCCGCGCCGCCCCCCATATCCGCCTTCTGGCGCACGATGTCGGACTGCGGCTTGAGGAAGTAGCCGCCCGTGTCGAACGTGACCGCCTTGCCCACGAGCGCCAGTCGCGGGGAATCGGTTGAACCCTCCCCGCCGGGCGGCTCATGCCGGAGGACGAGGAGCAGGGGCGGGAGGGGGCTGCTCCCGCCGACGGCGGCGAGCGCGCCGAGCCCGGCCTCGGCGGGATCGATGATCTCGGTGCGCACGCGCGGCACCGCCGCCGCACGGTCCGCCAGCCCCGCCGGCGAGACGACGTTCGGCGGCGCGTCGACAAGCTCGCGGGCGGTGTTGCACCAGCGCGCGACGAGCGCCGCCCGGTCGGCCGCGGCTTGCAGATCGTGGCCGTCGGCACCGCCGATCACGAAGCGCTCGACCCCGCGCGACGGCGGGGTGGGTGGCCCCGACGTCCAGCGGCGGCCGTCGTAGCCTCCGAGCACCGCGCCCTCGGTCAGGGCGCTGACCTGCTCGGCCACCGGGACGGGCAGGGACGGGTCGAGCGCCCAGCCGACCGTGCCGCCGCCCCGGCACGCGCGCACCGCTCGTGCGGCAGCGGTCCGCAGCCCGTCTGCGTCGGCCTCGAAGGCGACAACGGCGAGCGGAACCGCCGGCTGGGCGGGGGTCGAGTACACGATCGCGACCGGATCGGCGTCGGCGAGCGCGCGCTGTGGAGCACCCAGCTCCGCGGCCCGCCCTGTCCCGGTCGCGACCAGGTCGGCCCCGACCGCATACGGGTCACCTGCGGTTACCTCGACGTGCATCGTGTTGTGGCGATCGTTCACTCCTAGCCCGTTCGTTCGCTAAGATGGGATCGGCAACTGGCACTCTATTAGGGAGGCGAGTCCATGACCTGGGTGAAGCCAGAGTTCGAGTTCGTTGACCTTTGTTCCGAGGTCACCTCCTACCTGCATTACCGGTAGGAGCGCGTGAAGCCGACGTAGCCTCCGGTCCCTGCCTGGGGCTGCGTCCTGCTTCCGCCGTCACGTGCGCGTCCGTATTCTCGGCTCAGCGGCCGGCGGCGGGTTTCCGCAATGGAACTGCAGTTGCCCGACGTGCGACGCGGCCCGAGAGGGCGTACGGGCAGTGCCCCGCACCCAGTCGTCGCTGGCGATCCGCGGCGACGAGGGCCCATGGTTCCTTGTCAACGCCTCGCCGGACGCGCGTCAGCAGCTTGAGGCGCTCGCCCCGCGGCGGAGCGACGGGGTGCGAGCGCCGCCGATCGCCGGGGTGCTGCTGACCGACGCCGAGATCGACCACACGGCGGGGCTCCTGCTTCTGCGCGAGTCCGAACGGCCGGTGCGCGTCTTCGGCGATGAAGCCGTCGGGCGGGCGCTGCGACAGGGATATCCCGTGTTGCCGATGCTGGAGCACTATTGCGGCGCGGACTGGCGGACGCTCGACCCCGAGCGGGCACAGCCACTCGACGGTTCGAGCCTCACGGTCGAGCCGTTTGCCGTCGGCGGCGATTCGCCGCGCTATCTGAGCGGATCGGACGTCGAGGTCCACGCCAGCGGGTTCGTCTTCCGCGACGACGCGGGTGGCGGGGTGGTCACCTACGTCCCCGGCCTCGCCCGGCTCGATGACCGCGTGCTCGGCCGGTTTGCCTCCAGCGACCTGGTGCTCGTCGACGGAACCTTCTGGCACGACGACGAGCTCGCCCGCCTCGGCATCTCGACGCGCAGTGCGCGGGACATGGGGCACGTGCCGCTCTCGGGCCCCGGCGGGACCCTGGCGGCTCTGGCCCGGCTCGGCCGTCCGCGGGTCGCGCTCATCCATATCAACAACACCAACCCGATCCTGCTCGAGGACTCTCCCGAACGCGCCGCGGTGCTTCGTGCCGGCGTCGAGGTGACATACGATGGCCTGGAGGTCGAGCTATGACAGAGACTGTCACCAGACCGACGAGCGAGGGTCGGCCATCGCCGCCGGAGGAGTTCACCGCGGAACTGCGCGCCCAGGGGACGCGGTACCACAACCTGCACCCCTTCCATCAACGAATGGACGCGGGGTGGCTGACCCGCGAGGAGCTGCAGCGCTGGGTCGCCAACCGCTTCTACTACCAGAAGTGCATCCCGCTCAAAGACGCGGCGATCCTCGCCAACTGCCCCGAGGCCGCGGTTCGGCGCGAGTGGATCGGGCGCATCATCGATCACGACGGCAAGACGGAGGGAACCGGCGGCATCGAGTCGTGGCTGCGGCTCGGCGAGGCGCTCGGCGTCTCGCGAGAGGCGCTGGTGTCGGAGCGGGACGTCCTCCCCGGGGTGCGCTACGCGGTCGATGCCTACGTGAACTTCGCGCGCCGGAAGCCGTGGATCGAGGCGGTCGCGTCGTCGCTGACCGAGCTGTTCGGCCCGGCCGCGATCCGGGTGCGGCTTGCGGCCCTCGAGCGTCACTACCCGTGGATCGACTCCGCCGGGCTCGAGTACTTCCGCACCCGGCTCGTGCAGGCGCCGCGCGACGCCCAGTACGCGCTCGACATCACGGTGGAGCGCTGCCGGACGCGGGACCAGCAGCAGGCCGCCGTCGCGGCGCTCCGCTTCAAGACCGAGCTGTTGTGGGCCCAGCTCGACGCCATCGAACGCGGCGACTCGCAGGACTCGATCCCGCCCACGCCGGACGCATGACCCGTCCCCGCCTCGCCACCGGCGTGCGGCTTCGCTATGACGAGGTTCGCGAGGAGCACCTCCTGCTGGTGCCCGAGGGAGCCGTGCGGCTCAATGCCAGCGGAGCCGAGGTGCTCGAGCTGTGTGACGGCGAGCGCTCGCTCGACGAGATCGTCGGCGTCCTGGCGGCCCGCTACGTGGGATCCGATCTCCGCGACGACGTCCACGGGATGATCGACGCCATGGCGCGGAAGGGGCTCGTGGTCGATGCTGTTGCCTAGGCCGTCCACGCTCATCGCCGAGCTCTCCTACCAGTGCCCGCTGCACTGTCCGTACTGCTCCAATCCGCTCGACATCGGCGGCGAGCGATACCGGTCAGAGCTGGAGACCGAGCACTGGATCCGCACGTTCCGTCAGGCGCGGGCGCTCGGCGTTCTGCAGCTCGCGCTCACCGGTGGCGAGCCGATGCTGCGCCGGGATCTGGTCGCGCTGTGCGAGGGGGCGCGCGACGCTGGTCTCTACTCGTCGCTGATCACGGCGGGGACCCTGTTCACGCGCGAGCGCGCCGAGGCACTGAAGGCGGCGGGGCTTGATCACGTGCAGATCTCGATCCAGAGCCCGAACGCGCGCGACAACGACCGCATCGCGGGCAACCGTTCGTTCGAGAAGAAGATCACGGCAGCGCGCCTGGTCAAGGAGTTCGACTTTCCGCTGACGATCAACTGCGTCCTGCACCGGCAGAACCTCGATCGGATCGAGGAGCTCCTCGACCTCGCGCATGATCTCGGGGCGCAGCGGCTGGAGCTCGCGAACACGCAGTACTACGGCTGGGCGGTTTCCAACCAGGACGCGCTCCTGCCGACGTGGGAGCAGCTCCAGCGTGGCGAGGAGGCGGTCCGTCGCTTCCGTGAGCGTGTCGGCCCCCGGGTCGACGTCCTTTGGGTGCTGCCGGACTTCTATGAGGAGCAGCCGAAACCGTGCATGGGCGGCTGGGGGCGGACGGCGATGGTGGTCGCCCCCAATGGGGAGGTGCTGCCGTGCCAGGCGGCGGCAACGATCCCGGGGCTCGAGTTCGCCAACGTTCGCGAGCATTCGCTGGAATGGATCTGGAGCGAGTCCGACGCGTTCACGCGCTTCCGGGGCACGGACTGGATGCAGGAGCCGTGCCGATCCTGCCCGCTCGGCGCCCAGGAGGTGGATTGGGGAGGCTGCCGCTGCCAGGCGATGCGGCTCACCGGCGACGCAGCGGCCACGGACCCGGTCTGCCGCTTCTCACCCCACCACGATCGCGTCGTCTCGGCGCGCGAGTCGGGGGAGACGGACGAGTTCGTGTATCGCACGATGAAGCGTCCCTTGACAGCGAACCGTGCCGGGGTTTAGTACTCGGTCGTCGAACGGGAGATGTTGTCGATGTCCGTGGATCACCGCATCCGCCTGCGCGCGCTGGTGCCGTTAGTGCCGATCGCCTGCGCGCTCGAGGGGGATTCGCTGGGGAGGCCTCCCGCCGGACCTGGACGGTTCGCTTCTTCGGCGCTCATGCCCCACGCTCGGCAACCGTTGACGGTCGTACCGTCCCGTTTGCCGATCTGACCTGGGACCCGGCGACCTCCACGGTGACGGTGACCGCACCAAGCGCACTGCCGGTCGATGCGCCCACCGTCATCGCCTACAGGCCGAGGTGACGCGCCCAGCCTGTGGTCGCTACGAGATTCCGAAGGTGCTTTTGAAGGACTCGGCCCAGCTGGTGGTGGAACCGGCCGCCGGGCTGGCGGCCGCGGGATCCGTCGACCCTGCCAGGGTGCGCGTGTCAGAGGTGGCCGACCCCCATCCGATCTCGATGCCGGTGCCGCTGGAGGCATACGAGGCGACCCTTTGGCCGGCCTGGAAGCTGGTGCCGACCGCGGTCGTTACCGGATCGATCTGCTCGGCCACATACCAGTAGTCCGATGGCGCGCCCGGCGGGGGAGTGTCGAACTGAAACAGCAAGAGTGGCTCGCCTCCATACCAGTCCTGCAATACCTGCGTCAGAGTGGAGGCGCGCGGCGCGTAGATTCCCGCGCCCGGCGGCGCGCTCGCATCGACACCCATGTCGTCGCGCCCGATCGTGAAGCCGGGAATCGGATCTGATCCTGCCCGGCTGCCACCCGGTGCGACCGTTCCCACCCCAGCGGGAGCTATTTGGGTGGCAGCCGCCTGCGCCGCCCGTTGGGCTTGCTCGGCCTGCAGCCGGGCCAGCTGACGGTGCAGCGAGACGACCTCGCCGCGAGCGGTGGTGAGCTGACTGACGTTCTTGTCGCGCGCGCGTGTCGCTGACATCTGTTCGTTGAGCAGCGTCAGCTTGGCTCCGTCGAGCTGGTCTCGCTCGGCCAGCACCCGCGCGGTGACATCTTGCTGACGGCCCTCCAGCTCGCCCAGGCGCACGGCTTGCGCGGCGACGCGATCCCGAGTCAGGATCACCGCAGCGACGATCTGCTGATTGTGGTTCCTGATCCGCCGCGCGAAGGACAGGCGCTCAAGCAGGTTGGCGAAGCCGTTGGAGTCGAGCACCACGCTGACGATGTCCGGCTGAGTGGTCTCATAGCTGGCGACGAGCTGCTGGGCGAGCACGTCCTTGGCTCTGCGCTCGTACGTCTTCAGGCTGGCAAGACTAACTCGTGCCGCGTTCAGCTCCCGGCGCAGTTGCAACAGCTCGGCGCGTTTGGCGTTGAGATCGGATTGGATGCGAGCGATCTTTCTCTGGAGCCCGACGATGCCGGCATCGAGCTGTCGCAGTCGGCCATTATCAGCGCCGACCGCCCCCGAGAGGGCCGAGACCCGGTTCTGGCCGGCGCTGAGCTGCTGTGCCAGGGCGCCCGGGTCCGCAGCGCGCGCCGGCGGCGAACGCACGCCCAGCCAGAGAAGAACGGCGGCCGCCGCCACGAACACGACCGTGACTCCGAAGCGGCGGGCGAATATTGCGATTGCGCTTGACATGAGCTGTGGCGTCGCCGGTACGTGGACGTCGCGTAGCCGGCCGCGATCTTAGCCCGGGTCGGCGGCGGACCACGGCCTCGAGCGGCCGCACGCTAACACGACCAAGCCCGCGGTCACCGTCGTCCGCGACGCCTGCAAAAAAACCTGCAGAAGCAGGAGTGAGCCTCACCGCTAGCGAGGTCCCACGCTGCGCGAGAACCCTCGCGTGACATCTATCCTGCGAGCCAGCGGCATTCCTACTGGCCATAAAGGGGCTAACGGTGGACGGCGCAAGTGCTGGCGATGGCGATATCCGGGCTCGGATCCGGCAGCACTGGGAGGCCTCCGAACGCGGGGACCTCGACGCTGAGCACGCGATCTACGCTGCCGACGCGATCCTGGACTACCCGCAGTCCGGCGAGCGCTTCAGAGGCCGGTCACGGATCCAAGCGCAACGCGGCGGCCACCCGGCCGAGCGCCACTTCACCATCCGCCGAATCCTGGGCGGCGGCGACGTTTGGGTGAGCGAGTGCGTGATCACCTATGACGGCGTGCCCACATACTCGCTCAGCGTCATGGAGATCACCGACGGTCTCGTGACGCACGAGACCCAGTACTTCGCCGACCCCTTCAACGCGCCTCCCGCGCGCGTTGCGCTCGCCGAGCCGATTCCGACCCCCGACCAGTGAGCCGACAGCGCGCGGTGTGAATCCGGCGCGCGGCGCCGAGCTGTTCGAGGTAGGGTGTCGCCGTGGTCCGCACCGCGGCGCGCACGATGGTATTGATTGTCGTCCTGCTGGTCGGCGTCGTCGCCCAGGCGCTCGCCGCCTCGCCGCCGTCCAACGACAACCGCAACTCGGCTCAGCCGCTCGGTGCGTTGCCGGCGACCGCCACCGGGACCACCGCCGGCGCGACCGTCGAGACCAATGAGTCGCCGTCCGGCTGCGCCCGGACCGCCGGTTCGGTCTGGTACTCGGTCTCGTTCGGCTCCTCGCCTCCGGGCGAGGTCGGCGTGAAGGTCCAGGCGAACGGCGACCTCGACGCCGCCGTGGATGTGTTCCAGCGCCAGCGGTCCCAGAACATTCCAGTCTCCTGCGCCCGCACCGATCAGAACGGCTTCGCCGGTACCACGTTCCAGCCGTCGAGCGATGCCACCTATCTGATCCGGATCGCCCAGCGCGCCAACTCGACGTCGGGCACCTTCTCGCTGAAGGTGTTCGTCGTCCCGCCGCCACCGTCACCTCCGGGTCCGCCGCTGCCCGCCCGCGGCGGCCACGGCGTTCTCGACAGCACCTTTGACACCCAGGACGCCTACTCGATCGGGCTCCAGGCCGGGACCACCTATAAGGTCAACCTGGTCAAGTCGAACGACGGGTGCATGAGCCTTGGGATCTTCCCGCCGGGGACAAGCTCGTTTAGCGGCAGCGCTGCCGCCGGCCTGAGCTGCGGCGGCTACCGGCTGTTCACCCCGACGGTCAGCGGCCGGTGGAGCTTCTTGGTCACCGCCGCCTCGGGCATCGACAGTTCCCAGCCGTACTGGCTGCACCTCGCGCCCGCGACCTCGCTGGAGATGGCGCCCGGGATCCCGCTGCCGAACTTCGCCCGCTACACGGCCACGCTGCACGGGAACCTCGACACCGACGTCCGCCTGTTCGGGTTCGACATCACCACCGTCAGCGATCTCACCCTGTTCCTGCAGACGGCGTCGAACGAGTCGTTTGACCTGAAGCTGCTCAACGACCAGGGCCGATACCTGGAATGTGACTGCGGATCGCAGGGCGAGGAAACGATCCGGCGCGAGATGCGGCCCGGCCGGTACTTCGCCGTCGTGCAGGCGGAGAACTTCGAGTCTGGGTCGTTCACGCTCTCGCGGCAGTCGCGCACGATTACCCACGTCCGGGTTTCGTTCGACGGTTTCGGCTATGAGCAGATCAGCCCTGGCGCGTCGACCCGCGTCACCGCTACCGTCTCCCCCGCGGTGGACGGCCCGGTCACGTTCGAGCTGGAGTACTTCGACCCGGTGCAACGCTGGCAGTTCCGCGGCTACTACCACGCCGAGGCCGTCAACGGGGTGGCCGTTCTGCCGTTCACGCCGCCCGCGGTGGGACGGTGGCGCGCGACCGTCGTCTACAGCGGGACCCGCAGTGCGGCACCGGCGACGAGCGGCTGGGCCAACCTGCTCGTCGCCGCCCCGCTCGCCCAATAACCCGGGCAGCGCTCTCGACCGGGCGGCGGCGGCTCGACGGTCGCTGGTTATGCTGCCCGGCGTGAACGCCGTCGCGAAGGGGACCTTTGACGTGACGTTGACGCCGGGGGCGCCGGAGCTCGATGGTGCTGTCGGCAGGTTCGACCTCACCAAGATCTTCCACGGTGATCTTGAGGGAGTGGGTGTGGGGGTGATGCTCTCAGGCGGTGATCCGCCGAGCGGGTCAGCCGGGTATGTCGCGATCGAGACGGTGTCCGGCCGTCTCAGCGACCGCAACGGCAGCTTCGCCCTCCAGCAGTTCGGCATGATGCGGGCCGGCGCTCAGGTCCTGCACTACGAGATCGTCCCCGGATCCGGCCAGGGCGAACTCAAAGGCATCACCGGCACCTTCCGCCTCACGATCGAGGATGGCGGCACCCACCGCTACGCGCTCGAATATGAGCTCTGAGCCGCCGTCCTGCCGCGTGAAAGCTCCGCCGGCCGCGCGGCGTTAGCCGTTTCCTTGCAGGTTGTCTTCTGATGGCCACGACCATGCCGTGGGGAACCGCGCCATCCTGTTCCGCGACCCCGACGGAACCTCGTCAACTTTTTCACCCCCGCCACGACGCGGCGACCGAGCGCTGCCAGGACCGCTGACAGCTCACGTGGCAGCCGTCTGCTGCCACATGTCGGGCTGGCTGGTGGTCTCTGTGTCTGTGATGCTCATTTATGAGCGATATAGACCCTGACGAGCAGAATAAGTCAACCTGAGGTGGCGGAGGCCGTCAGGATCCTGCAGCCGCGGGATAGTTCGCGCAGTTACCAGCGTCCGGTTGCCCGTACGTTCCGCCCGAAACAACGCCGCAGCCGGCCCCCGTGGCGATCCATGACGGTAGTCGGGGCTGGCGTGTTTGAAATGCGCAGATATGAGCAGAATGTGCAAGATGACGAGCGAGATCATCACCGCGTGACTGATGTGCAGCAGCTGACCGAGACGGCCAAGGCGGTGCCCGGCGAGAAGAAAGGACTGGTGCGCGGCCTGGGGATGTTCGGCGCCGTCTCGGTGAACATGTCCCAGATGGTGGGCATTGGGCCGTTCATCACGATCCCGCTCATCATCGCCACCATGGGCGGCCCCCAGGCGATGTTCGGCTGGATTGCCGGGGCGCTGATCGCCATCTGCGACGGCTTGGTGTGGGCCGAGCTCGGCGCTGCGATGCCTGCCGAGGGCGGCACCTATACCTACCTGCGCGAGGGCTTTCAGTACTCGACCGGTCGGCTGATGCCGTTCCTGTTCGTGTGGTCGACGCTGCTGGTCACCCCGCTGATCATGTCGACGGGCATGATCGGCATCGCCCAGTACCTGGCCTACTTCTGGCACACCAGCGCCGCCCTGTCGCACTGGGAGGCGGTCGGCTTCACGATCCTCACCGTCGCTTTGTTGTGGCGGCGGATCGACTCGATCGGCAAGCTGGCCAAGGTCCTGTGGGCGGGGATGATCCTCACCGTCGGCCTGGTCATCGTCGGCGCGTTCACGCACTTCTCCGCCCGCCAGGCGTTCACGTTCCCCCACGGCGCGTTCGGCTTCAACCACTTCTTCAGCGGCCTGGGCGCCGGACTGGTGCTCGCCATCTTCGACTACCTGGGCTACTACACGATCGCCTACCTCGGCGACGAGACCCACAATCCCGGCCGGGTCATCCCCCGGTCGATCGTCATCTCGGTGCTCGGCGTGATGGTCATCGACCTGGCGCTCAACATCGGCACCATGGGCGTCATCCCGTGGCAGCAGGCCGAGAAGTCGACCGCGATCGGCTCGGATCTCATGCGCCACGTCTGGGGCGGCCCGGCGGCGGCGATTGTCACCCTCCTCATCGTCTGGACCGCGTTCGCCTCGGTCTACACCGGCCTGCTCGGCGCCTCGCGCCTGCCGTTCAACGCCGCCAAGGAGGGCGTGTTCTTCCGCCCCTTCGCGCGCCTGCACCCACGGCTGGCGTTCCCCCACATCTCATTGCTGGCGATGGGCGTGGTCACCGCGATCGCCTGCTTCTTCTCGCTGACGACGATCATCAACGCACTGATCGCGATGGCGATCTGGGTTCAGTTCATCGGCCAGATCGTCGCCCTGACGATCCTGCGCCGCAAGCAGCCGGGCCTCCTGCGCCCCTACCGCCAGTGGCTGTATCCGATCCCGAGCCTGATCGCGCTCGTCGGCTGGATCTACATCTTCCACGGATCGGGCTGGCCGGCCATCCGGATCATGATCGGCTGGACGGTGGCGGGAATGATCGCCTACATCATCTGGGCCAAGGTCAACCGCCTGTGGCCGTTTGGGCCAAAGGAGATTCACGAGGAGTTCCTGGCGGCGCCAGCCGACAGCGACACAACCTCGACCACGCACCCCACCGCCTCGGCCGCCGAGCCGGTCGCCCGCTGACCCACCAAACGGGAGGAGCCCGCACATGCCATCCAGGTCACATCACCGAGGTCGTCGCGCACACTTCGTCGCGGCCGCCACCACTGTCCTGCTCGCCATCTCGGGTCTCGCTGTCGTCGGCGCCCCGCCGGCGCTGGCGGCGGCCGGCACCGGCGTCGAGCGCACACCGGTAATGGGGTGGAGCAGTTGGAGCTTCCTGCGCATGGGCGTCAACGCCCGCAACATCGAGGGCGAGGCGCGCGCGCTGGTCACCAGCGGTTTGCGCACCGCCGGCTATCGCTATGTCAACGTCGATGACAACTGGTACGACTGCCCCGGTGCCCGAGGGCCCGACGTCGACGGCGATGGCCGCTGGGTGATCAACGGGAGGGCGTTCCCCGCCCGCGGGGGCCGCAGCGGTCTCCGGGTCGTCGCCGACTATGTGCACCACCTGGGACTGAAGTTCGGCGTCTATGAGACCCCCGGGATCTCCAAGCAGGCGGTCGCTCGCAACACACCGGTGCTCGGCACCGGCGACACCGCCGATGAGATCGCCACCACGGCCAGCCAGAACAACTACAACTGCGGCGGCATGGTCGGCCTGGACTACGCCAAGCCCGGCGCCCAGGCCTACGTTGACTCCGTCGTCGATCAGCTCGCCTCCTGGGGCATCGACTACGTCAAGCTCGACGGGATCACCGACCAGGACGCCGCCGCGGTGCGGGCGTGGTCGCAGGCGATCCGCCACAGCGGACGCAAGATGGTCCTCAACATCACCCAGGGCAGCTACACGATCAAGCTCGCTCCGACGCTCGACGCGTTCGCCAACCAGTGGGAGTTCACCCCGGACATCGAGAACCACGGCCCCGACGAGGGCGCGGCGGCGAGCTGCAACAGCGCCCCCTTCCGCCATTGCCTGAGCGTGTTCCCACTGACCAGCTACGCGCACTGGTTCGACCGCTTCGCCGCCGTGGAGCAGTGGCGCAACGTCGGTGGCCCCGGTGGCTACAACGACTACGACTCGATCGAGGTCGGCAACGGCGTTGCCGACAGCGGCATGACCGTCCCGGCTCAGCAAAGCCAGCTGAGCCTGTGGGCACTCGGCGCCGCGCCGCTGATCCTCGGCGGCGACCTCACCGCCTCGGTGACCAACGCCTACGGTACCCGGGCGGGCCTGACCCGCAGCGGCCTGCAGATGCTCACCAACCGCCGGGTGATCGCCGTCGACAAGGACGGCATCGATGCCCGACGCATCCGCCGGACCGCCACCGCGCAGATATTCGCCAAGGCCGAGCGTGACGGCGAGGTCGTCGCGGGCCTGTTCGACGTCGACATGGCCACCTCGGTCCAGCCCGAGACGATCACGGTGACCCCGTCGGCACTCGGGCTCGGCCGCGATCGCCGGGGCTACGCGGTCACCAATTTGTGGACGGGAGCAGGGACGGTCGTCCCCGCCGGGGCGAGCATTCGCGAGACCGTCGCCCCCGAGGGGGTGGCGCTGCTGCGCATTCGCCCCCTGGCGGGCGGTTGACCGCTCGAGAGCCAAACCGACGAGCCGGACGACACCGACCGCCCTGGGGGTGCCGGTTGACGATCCGCGCGGGGATCTCGTTGTAAGTGTGCGGTGAAGGTCCGTGCCGGTCGGGGGCGGAGCGACCGCTTTCATAGGATCGTCTGATGACCATCGTTGAGGAGAGCCGGCGGGTGGAGCGGGTTGGCGACGAGCTGGTGGAGCGGATCCGCGCCCTGCGCCCGCAGCTGATCCGTCAACAGGCCGAGACCGAGCAGCGCACCTATTACTCGGAGGACATCCATCAGGCTCTGCTGGATGCCGGCTTCTACCGGATGTACGTTCCCCGCCGCTACCGCGGGCTGGAGGTAGACGTACCGACGTTCATGCGCGTCGGGGTGGAGTTCGCCCGCGGCGACATGGGCGCCGCCTGGGGCGCCTGCCTGGCCGCCAATCATGCCCTCCAGGTCGCCTCGTGGTTCGGCGAGCAGTTGCAGGACGACGTCTTCTCGGCCGGCGATTTCCGTTGCGCGTCGGTGGCCGCTCCGACGCTGCAGGCGACGCCGACCGACGACGGTTACCGGCTGGACGGCACGGTCGCCTACTGCTCGGGGATCCCGTATTCCACCTACTACATGGGGCAGGCGATGCTGCCCGAGGCCGGCGCCGGCGCCGGCGCGAGCGCGAGTGGCAGGCCGCGGATGGCCCTGTTCGTTGCCCCCCGCTCGTCGTTCACCCAGCTCGACGACTGGGGCGACAGCCTCGGACTCAAGGGCACCGGCTCGCACAGCATTCGCTTTGACGACGTTCTCCTGCCCCCCCACTGGGTGATGGAGGACGTCAACATGCTCGACGTCGCGGTGGAGGGCGGCACCCCCGGGCTAGCTCTGCACGGCAACCCGATGTACGGCGGCCGCGCGCTTGTGATCTTCACGCTGTCGCTGGCGTGCACGCTGATCGGCGGGGCTTACAACGCCCTGGAGGAGTACCGCAACTGGGCGATTCAGAAGCCGACTCCGATGCCGCCGTTCGGGCCGCGGTTCCGCGATCCCGACTTCCAGCGCTGGTACGGCGCCGCGTTCGTGAAGATCCAGACCGCGGAGGCGGCGATGATGCAATGTGCCGAGCAGCACATGGACGCCTGCCGGCGCAGCGCCAGCGGTGAGCGCCCCTACACCTGGGCCGAGGACGCCCGCTTGGCGGCGATCGCCCGCGAGGTGATGGTGATGACCTGGGAGGCGGTGGAGCAGAACCTGCTGCGGACAATCGGCGCCAGCGCCGTCAAGAACGGTCAGCGCTTCGAGCGGTTGTTCCGGGACCTCGCCACGGCCGCCGCCCACCGCAACTCGGTGCTGCGCGACGAGTTCTTCCGCCAGATCGGGGCCATCGAGCTCGGCGCGCCGTACCCGAGCCCCGGTGGCACCTACCCGCCTGCCCCCGGGTGACGCCAACCCGTCCGGCTCCGGCGACGCACACTCGCCGGAGTCCGGCTAAAGCGGTGGCGGTCCGCTTGCGCGAGCCGCAGGACGCAATCCTGATGCGCTGAGCATCCGCTGGCTGCTCCGTTGTCCCCCGCGGTCGACGCGGACACGGGCAGCTTCGCGGCGAGTTGCAGCAGGATCCGCGCGTCATCAACCTCGAGCGGACGAACTTGGGTCAGCCGAGGACAGAACTGGTGCCCGAACCGGCCGCCGACCTGATCGCGCTGGTCAAACCGGTCTATGAGCTGGGCTTGGCAACACTACCCACGGATGATCGAGTGATCGTCGCGGCGGTCCGGGGTGGGCGGGGCGCGGTCGAGTGGCTCCTCCACGCCCAACGACGCCGATGAGGCGCTGCCCGCACTGTCTCGTGCCGGTCCACCCGCCTCCACGGGAAGGCGTCCGGTCGATCAAGCGACGGGTAGAGCGGTGTCCGCTTTGAGCTTGAAGCCGTCGTGTGAAGCGACGAAGCCGAGGCGGCCATAGAACCTGTGAGCGTCCTCGCGGCGCTTGTCGCTGGTCAACTGCACGAGCGCGCACTCGCGCCGCCGGGCTTCCTGGATTGCCCACGCGATGAGCTCGCCCCCGATGCCCTGCCCGCGTCGCGCACGATGCACCCGCACCGCCTCGATCTGGGCGCGTAGCGCTCCGCGTCGCGCGAGCCCTGGGATGAACGTCAGCTGGAGGGTTGCGACCACGGCCCCGGGCTCGTCGGTGACGACGACGAGCAGTTGAGCTGGGTCGGCGTCGATGGCTGCGAACGCGGCCTGGTAGGGCGCAAGATCCCCGCCATCGCGCTGCTCGGCGATCTGGTCGGCCGCGATCAGATCGACGATCGCCGTGACGTCGTCGGCGACTGCGCGGCGCACGAGGTACTGCCCGGCGGTAGTTGTGATCTGACCCAACTCGTCCATCGACGGCAGCTTGACAGACGTGGCCACGGCACCTCACATCGTCCCCGACGCGAGAGTCCGCTCTTCGCTCCGACATCCGCTGCGCCTAGCCCGGCGCGGCGGTGAGGAGCTGCTGGGCTCGGCTCTTGGCAGCACGCACCTCATCCGTGAGGGTGTTGATGTCGTAGACGCCGTAGTGGCGGCGGCCGTTGATGAAGAAGGTCGGCGTCCCGGACACGGCGCTTTCGTCGGCGCTCGCGACGTCCTCGCTGATTCTCGGGACGTGCTCTCGCCTGCGCAGCTCGTCGGTGAAGCGGTCGACGTCGAGGTCGAGCTCCCTGGCGTAGCGGACGAGGTCGCGCATCGCGAGCGCCTCTTGATGCCTGAGAAGCGTGTCGTACATCTCCCAGAACTTGCCCTGGGCGCCGGCGGCCTCGGACGCCTCGGCGGCGAGCTGAGCCGTGGGGTGGACGTCGTTCAGAGGTAGGTGCCGCCACACATAGCGCACGTCGCCGTGTGAGGAGAGGAGCTCTCGAATGACGCGCTCCGCCTGCCCGCAGTAGGGACATTCGAAGTCTCCGTACTCGAGCAGCGTGACGAGCGCATCGTCGGGGCCACGAATGTGGTCGCGATCGGGGTCGACGTCCTCCACCAGGTCGAGGATGTCCTCGGCGGTCCGTCCGATCTGCCGTGCGCGGAGGTTGCCCGGCAGGAGCCTGATCATCCGGGTCATGACGAACGCGAGGAGGGGCGCGATCACCACCGTCGCGAGCGCCCCGAGCTTCGCCTCGTCGAGCTGCTCGCCGGTGAACGCGAGGCTCGAAACAAGGATGGAGACGGTGAAGCCGATCCCGGCGCAGGCGCCGGCGGCGATCAGCACCGGTCCGCTGATAAGCGCGCGTGGCCCGTGGAGGGCCGGGCGCGTCGCGAGCCAGGAGCCGGCGAAGATGCCGATCGGCTTTCCGACCAGATAGGCGATCAGGATCCCCAGCGTTATCGGTGAGGAGACGGCGTCGCTCATCAGCTTGCCGGTGAGATGGATCCCGGCATTGGCGAGCGCGAACAGCGGAACGATCACGTAGCTCGTCCACGGGTGAAGGTCGTACTGGAGCCGCTCGTTTGCCGAGATCGCCGACTGGAGGCTCTGCTGCGCCGAGCGCGCGAGCTCCGGGGTCGGCTGCTCCCGGAACGACCGAGTCAGCGCAGTTGCCCGCTCGAGATCCTCGCGGGCCGGGGGGTACGCACTCGTGGCGAGCCCGATTGCCAGCCCGGAGATAACCGGATCGATGCCCGACTTGAACATCGCGACCCAGATCGCGACCGCGAGTCCGATGGAGACGGCTCTGCGGCCGAAGGGCGCGTAGCGCAGCGCGATCAATCCGGCGAATAGCGCGATCGCGACGCCGAGCGCCAGGAAGGAGACGTGACCTGCGTAAACGGTCGCGATCACCACCAGCGCGGCGAGATCGTCCACAACCGCCAGCGTCAGCAGGAAGACGCGGATGCGGGTGGCGGTCCGTGGGGTCACGAGCGCGACCGTCCCGAGCGCGAAAGCGGTATCGGTCGACATCGCCGCAGCCCAGCCGTGAGCGCCGCTGCGGCCCGCGTTGAAGGCGAGGTAGATCAGGATCGGCACCGTGACTCCGCCGAGCGCCGCCACCACTGGAATCGCGAGCCTCCGGCGCTCTCGCAGCTCGCCGAGGTCGAGCTGCCGCTTGGCCTCGAGACCCACCACGAGAAAGAACAGAGTCATCAAGCCCTCGTTGACCCAGTGGCGCAGATCGGTTCCGATCCCCGTGTTCCCGATCCGGATCGCGAGCTTCGTCGTCCAAACCGACTCGTACGAGTGCCGTCCCGGAGCGTTCGCCCACACGAGCGCCGTGATCGCGGCTCCGAGCATCACGATCGCGCCGCCCTGCTCGGTGCCCAGGAAGCTCCGGACAGGTGCGGCAAGGTTCCGCGCCCAGGCGGTCCGTCCGCCGTACGTGATCGCCTCGGTGTCGACGCTCATCGAGGGCTCGCACCTCGTGTCGACGCGCCAACTCCTGCTTGCTGCCGTCGCATCTGCATCGACCCTACCGATAGGTGCCGCTCCCTGGCCGACGGCGAGCTCGGCGACGTGCTCAAGCGGCGCTACCTCGAGAACGGTATCCGCGTCGAGCGCGAAGGCCCCTGGCCCGCGACTCGGCTAGTCGCGGCGGTGGACGATCAGCACGGACCGTTGCGAGTGCGCCGCGACGGCCTCTGCGACGCTGCCGATCAGGACGCCGGCGAGCCCGGTGCGTCCGTGGGAGCCGAGCACGATGAGGCTTGAGTCGTGCTCCTCCGCGGCCTTGACGATGCCCTTCCAGGTGGGGGCGGCCTCGGCCGCTGCGCTGTGGGCGTCGAATCCTGCTGCTTGGGCCAGCGAGGTTCCCTCGGCGGCGGTTTGCTCGGCCGCTGCTCTGACGTCGGAGATCTGCGCCGCGTCGAATCGAACCCCGCCGACGGGCACGAACCCGACGTCGAACGGGTGCCACACGGTGAGGACGAGCGCGTCCCGTCCCGGGCCCAGCTGCTGTCCGGCTTCCTCGATCGCGAGCTTCGCCAGATCAGACCCGTCGTAAGCGAACACGACCGGGCCGCGCCGAGGGTTGTGCGATTCCGTGGTCATGGTCGTGCGGGCTCCTCAGCAAGCGCGCGATGGCGCGGACGGCTGCGGACGGCGGCCAGGAGCGGCGGTGAGTACCACGCCGGCCCCTCGCCGTCCATGAACCGCGCGAGGTCTGGCGTCTGCGCGCGCGCACCGCCGAGCGCGTAGAGCAGGACTGCGGCGACAGCGCCGGCGATCGCGATCCCGAGTCCGATCCACAGCACGATCCCGGTCCCGGCGATCGGGCTGCCGCCGACAGTCGCGGCGAAGTGGGCGAACACCGGGGCGACCATGAACGCGGCGACCGCGCGGAGCAGCTCGACGATCGCGAACACCCGCTGTAGGCTCGCGGCCGGTAGTGAGAAGCCGGCGACGAACAGCGCCGGGGCGACCGCGGCGCCGAGACCGATCCCCGTCAGGCCCGAGCCGATCAGGGTGAGCGCTTGCGTGGGCGGGACCTGGATGCGCAACACGCCGATGCCCGCCGCGAGGAACACCATGCCGACCAGCGGCAGGTAGTGCAGCTCGCGTCTCTTGAGGACGACGCCGAGCATCACCGCGGTCAGCAGAGCGCCGGCGAGCTCGGGCAGGAACAGGAGCCCGAGGTGCAGGGGGGTGTAGTGCGGCGCCAGCACCTGCGCGGTGAGATCGGTCGCGGTCACCGAGGCGGCGGCCGCCGTCAAGGCGACGACGATCCCCGCGACGGGCACCGTGCTGGTCAGCATGCTGCGGATCGTCAGCAGCGGTCGCTTGCTGCGGTACTGGTTGACGATCAGGATGACGATCAGCGCCAGCCCACCAGCCAGCGGCACAAACGTCTGGGCATCCAGGAAGCGGTGGGTCAGCAGTTCCGATGCGCCGTAGAAGGCGGCGACGCAGCCCGCCGCGGCAAGGCCAAGCGTAAATGGTGCCCGTGGCGCGTCCGGGTCGGCGGGCGGGGCGTCCTCGAACGTCAGCACCGACAGGACCAGCGCCGCCAACGAGATGGCGACGACGATCCAGAGCAGCGGCCGCCAGGCGTGGGCGCTGGCTTGGATGCCGCCGATCGTCGGCCCGAGCGCGACCGCCCCGAAAATGCAGACGTTCATGATCATCGCGGTTGAGCGGATCCTCGGCAGCCCGAACCCGATCGCCAGCGGCGGAACGGCCGCGATCAACAGAAGGCTGGTGCAGAGGCCCTGCAGCACGTGGCCGGCGATGAACATCGCCGGATTCTGCGCGGCCGCTGCCAGCACGGACCCAATCACGAGCAACGCCGCGTAGACGACCATCATCCGCCGCTGCGGAAAGAGCTGGGCGAACTGCACGGCGAGGACCGTCCCGACCGCGTACCCGGCGTTCGCCAGACCGAAGCCCAGGCTCATGGTCTGCATGCTCATGTGCAGCTGCCGGCCAATGATCGGCGTGAGCGGCTGCAGCGCGGCCGATAGCCCCAGGTAGGGCACCAGCGCGAAGATCACCATCGCCGCCGCGGCGGGATAACGTCCGGCCAGCGGACCTTGTCGCATCAGGCACCCCTCCGAGCAGCGGTCAGCTGGTCAAGGGCCAAGGGAGACGGCGTGTGATCTAGCCTCATAGGACTTCGACTCTCGATTTTTCGGCGCTCCCGGCGCAAACGAGCGAGAGGTCGATCACCGCCGCAGCGAAGGGCGTGGGCGACGGGTGGCGACGGTGCGTTGCGGGGGCGGGTGGACTCATCGACATCAAGCTGGCTCCTTCCATATTTCTAAGATCATGGAAGCTTGAAAGTTGTAGCATAGAGCCATGCCGGCGACAGCAGCAGACATCGAGAAGATCCCTCACCCGCCCACGTCCGCGCTCGAGCTCGCGACGATCATGCGCGTCGTCGGCGATCCGGTCCGCCTTGAGGTCGTGCGGCTGCTGTCTGATGGCCGTCAGCGCGTCTGCGGTGAGATCTCGGACGCCCTCGGGCTGCCGGCTTCCACGAGCTCGCACCACCTGCGGCTGCTGCGTGACGCGGGCGTCATCCGCTCGCGCGCTCAGGGCACGCTGCGCCTCGTCTCGTTGCGACGCGGCGACCTCGACGAGCGTTTCCCCGGGCTCGTCGACGTGCTCACGCGCTAGCTCGCGCTCGAAGCGCGACCGTCACGACCCCGCTGGGTCGAGCACCTGGGTATCGTCGCGTCTGATGACGGTTGCGCTGGTCACTGGAGGCTCGCGTGGCATCGGCTCCGCGACCGCGGTGCGCCTGGCCCAGGACGGGCACGACGTCGCCATCGCGTATCGCTCCAACGCTGAGGCGGCCGAGCAGGTCGCCGGTGAAGTCCGGGCGCTGGGTCGTACGGCGGGGACGTTCGCCGGCGACATGTCCGAAGTCGAGGCGCCCGCCGCACTGGTGTCTGCGGTTGAGCGCGAGCTTGGTCCGGTCGAGATCCTGATCGCCAATGCGGGCATCAACGACCCGCTGGAGCAGGATCCCCGCAACATCGATCCGGCCGTGTGGGACCGCGTGATGGCGATCAACCTCCGGGCCCCGTTTCTGATCACCCGAGCGGCGATCGGCGGGATGATCGACCGCGGTTTTGGACGAATCGTGCTGCTGTCCTCGGTCGCGGCGTATACCGGCGGGATCGTCGGGCCCCACTACGCGGCCTCCAAAGCCGGCCTGCACGGGCTCGCACATTCGTTGTCCCAGTTCGCATCCGGCCACGGCGTCACCGTCAACGTCGTCGCGCCCGCGCTGATCGCCACCGACATGATGCCCGCCGACGAGGGGGCGCTCGACGAGCTCGCTCGCCGGATCCCGGTCGGGCGCCTCGGCCGCCCCGAGGAGGTAGCCGACCTGATCGCAGCGATCGTCCGTAACCCGTATCTCACCAACCAGTCGATCCTGGTCGACGGCGGAATGCGACCTACCTAGACGATGGATCTGGCCGGCGTGTGAGTTGTGGCGGCAACGTCGGGCGGGGCACCTCCACGGGCTGCGCGTCGGCAACGACGTCGAGCGCATCGAGGATGTTGCGCAGATTGACCAGCACCGCACCTGCGACGGGCCAGAAACCCTCGCGGAGGTGACCGACGGCGAGCTCGTCGGTGTAGGCGCTCAGGTCGGCTCGCACCAATGCGACTGCCTCGCCGTCAGCCGCGCTGATCGCCCGGCCGGCTCTGTCAACCAACTCCCGCCACCGCTTCCGGAAGCCGGAGTCCCAGTCGTCTGTCGGCATCCGGGCGTGGCCGATCGTCCGGGCCATACTGCGCGTCTCAGCCACCGCCTGGCCCAGCCTCCCGAGGATGTCATCGAACCCCTCGGCGGCACGCATCCGCCGCGCGGTCGCGCGGCGCGGGTTCAGCCGTCCGCTCTCACGGGCCTGAGCGAGAACGCTCCATGTGCGATCGATCGCGCGGTCCAACGCGTTGGTCTCGGCGATCCAGTCATCAACGTCGGCGGGGCCGCATTCGCTCGAAAGGCGAGCGGCGATCTCGCTGAGGACCCGGCCGACGCGCTCCGCCACGACGTCGATCTGACTGGCGGCGCTGCGATCACGCAACGGCGGCCAGACGAGAAGATTCACGAGCAGGCCCACCGCGATGCCGACACCCGTATCCAGAAGTCGTGCACTCAGAATGCCTCCGTCGTCGCTATAGCCGTTGGTCAGCACGATCAGCGCGGTCGCTGCCGTGGTCGTCGTCTCATCCCGAAACCCCCGCACCGAGCCGACGAGAAGACCGACGAGAATCGCGGCTCCCACCGAGACCGCGCTGAGGCCGAAGAGCTGCCCGGCGGCAAAGGCCACCAGGACGCCGACCACGCTGGCGCCGGCTTGCCGGACGCCGCGCTTCAGCGTCCCGAACACGGTCGCATGGACCGTCAGCAATGCCGCCCACGGCGCCAAGTACGCCTGCTGGAGGTGGAACACCTGCGCGGCGAGAACCCAGGCGATCACGGTGGCGAACACAGTCTTGAGCAGCTGCGATACACCGGTCCACGTGATCGGATCGCGCAGACGATGCCGTAACGAAGCGAACATGGCCATACCCCGAGCTACCCGCACCCACGGTCCGCCTGACAGCGTGCCCGATGTGCGAGCTGCCCGGCGGTGGAACCATGAGCACCGCTTGATATGCCGCGTGGCGCTCCAGCCGTACCGGGGGGCTGTGGCTCAGGGCAGTTCGAACGAGCCGCGACACTCGTTCGGGGTCAGCGGGCGAACCGACCGCTCAGTGCACTTGTCAGCCGCGACCTGGCGGGAATCCAACTTGGCGCTGCCCGTCGCTCCACACGATCGTCGGGACAATCCCTCGATTGTTCGTGTAGCTCATCAGCTCGGACTTCCATGCTGAATTTTCTGTCGCGTCGCGCTCCTCGACTGCCTCGCCCTCGGCCGCGAGATGCTCGCGCGCGGCCTGGCAGTACGGGCATTTCGGCTTGACGTACATGACAACGCTCATAGCTCGTCAGCCCCACGATACCCCCTGGCATAGGACAACGCGGGAGCTGATCGACGTCCGACCCCTCGGTGGGAAGGGCGATCGCTAGGACCGCGCCCCCGACGCCAACTCAGTGCACGGAGCCCGCGCGGAATCCGGCCTGTACCACGTGGACGACAGGAAGCGAGTAGCGCAGGCGCTGCGGGAGCCGGGCGATGGCGGCGATCCCCAACGATGCAACGTCGCGCTTCAGCGGCGGGGCGAGGTCGCGAAGCTCCTCCACGCCGGGGATCGCGCTGATGGCGGCGCGTTCGCGAGGGTTGAAGAGCCACGTCCACAGTTCAACCGCAAGGTCACGCTCCCGACCCGAGGTACGTCGGACCATGTCAAGCATCGCCTCGGGCACCACGTCGAAGACAAGTACAGAGCCGGGCAACCGTTCGGCGATTCCCGCGATCAGCCCGTGGACCTGATCGCGCTGGAAGTACGGAAGCAGGCCCTGCGCCGTGACGAGGATCGGGTCCGCCGGATCAAGCCGGTCCGCCCATGTCAAATCGAGCGCCGATCCGCCACGGCTCGACTGTCGTGGGCCATCGGGCAGCAGCCGGTGGCGAAGCGCCATGGTCTCGGGTAGGTCCACGGTCAGCCACCGCACCTGACCGTTGTCCACCCGCCAGAACTGGGTCTCCAGCCCCTCGCCGAGCGCGACCACCGTTCCGGCTGGGTACGCGCCCAGGAAACGGCGAACCGCCTCATCGAAGGTGCCCACCCGGACCGCATGCAACCGCGAACCGCGCGCGAAGTCCGCGAAGTCGTAATCGAGGCGGTCAACGACCTCGATGGCCACCGGGTCCTCCAGGGTCCCAATCCGCGCCGCGGCGGCGCGGCGTCCGAGATTCCCCAGCAGGGTCTCCGGTACTCCGGACAGCTCAACAGGGATCGGCTCCACACTGACGATCGTAATCCCGCTCCGGGCGAGCGCTCAACCGCGCGAGGGACCGTCCCAGCCCCCTCCGCTTCCATGTCCAAACCGCGATCAGGTAGAGCAGTGCGGCGCCGGGCGCGCCGGTGAGCGGGTTGGCGGTGTCGTTGAAGAACCCGCCGAGCCCCTCGCCGGTGACCCAGATCCCCACTACCCACACGAACGAGACCAGCAACGCCGGCCGGACCGTCCGGCGGTACAACAGCCCGAGGCCGATCAGCACCTGCAGGGTCGCGGCGAATCCGTTGAACAGCGCGACGTGCGGCTCGATCAGGTGGGCGATCCAGGTGATCGGGTCCGCGATCACGCCGGGCTGGCCCGGCGCGTTGGGCAGGATCACCCCGGTGATGAACGTCTTGCCGAACATGTAGGGCTGAAATTGCAGCGCCCCGTCGGTCAGCCAGATCACTCCGGGTAGGACCTGCGCGATCCGCGGGCGAACCGCCCGCTCGAACCCGTCCCAGCCTGCTGGCTGGCTGGCTGCATGGGTGGCGTGCCGGCCACGGAGGGCGCGGCTCCCGCGCGCGGCTGGGTGGCGATCATCGATCTGTCCTTTCAAAGTGAGTGGTCTGTGCGACCTGACCACCATCGTCGCGACCGGTAAGACGCGCGTCGGTTGTCTGTAAGGCAGCCGTCGGAGTTCGGTCTCACGCGGCGGGCCCGGGTTCTTACGTTCGGCTTGCGGGCCGTCCGCACACTGATCGGCGCCGACCGTCCCGTCAACACGATGCTGCGCCGTTCAAGCGTCCGCACCAACAGCAACGGGACCAACCACCAGTCCGGCGTCCCACTGAGCCTTTACATCAACGTCGTTGACTCAGATCGGGGCTGCCAGCCGCTCAACGGCGTTGCCGTCGACATCTGGCACGCCAACGCCTACGGCATCTACGCTGACGAGTCCTCCCAGGCCTCCGGTGGCGGCGACAACGCCAGCGCCGAGCACACCAGTACCGACAATTTCCTGCGCGGATACCAGATGACCGGCAAAGACAAAGGCGTCGCCCTGGACAATGCCGAGGCCGATGCGACCGGCAGCCTCGGTCGCCCAAACACCGACACCGGAGGCGGCAACGAACCTGGAGGCATACCCCCCGTGGCCTGACCACCCACCGCCCCGTGATCACACCGCGAGGTCCGCAACCCAACTGCGCTTCGAGCGGTGCCCCGCTGCTGCAGGACACAATCACACTGATGCGTGTGACCGATCGCCAAGCCCGAGCCGCCGGTGACGCCCGCGAGACCTCGGCGCCGGAACGGCGAACCGACCGCTCAGCGGGGATGAGGTCACAGCGTGATCACGATCTTGCCGTGGACGTGCCGTCCGGCCTGGAGCGTCGCGGCGTCGCGGGTCTGCTCGAGCGGGAATGTCGCGGCGATCGGCACGGTGATCTTGCCGGCGAGGATCGCGTTGGTGATCCGTTCCATGTCGGCCGGATCGGCCTCGGCACCGCCGGTTGCGCGCACCCCTCCGGGAGGGGTCGGTCCTGCGGCGATCGTGGAGATCCGCTCCGGCGGGATTCCAAGCGCCAACGCGGCCTCGGCCGTCTCGGTGCCGAACAGGTCCGTCGCCGCGGTCACGCCGTCCGGAACCAGTGCCCGCACCCGGTCGGCCAATCCGGAGCCGTACTCGACCGGCTCGGCGCCCAACTGTCGTAGGAATTCGAAGGTGCTCTCCGAGGCGGTCCCGATAACCCGCGCGCCGGCCAGCTTCGCCAGCTGCACGGCGAAGACGCCCACGCCGCCTGCGGCCCCACCGATCAGGACGGTGTCGCCGGCCCGCAGCGCGATCGCTGACAGCGCAGCGGCGGCCGTGAGGCCGGCGACTGGAAGCGTGCTCGCCACCTCGTCGCTGACGCCCTCCGGCGTGTGAAACGCCGCGTCGGGCGGCAAAGTGGGGCTCTTGAGTACTAGGAAGTCGGCGGCGGCCTTCGCCATCGCACCGCCAAAGATGCGGTCACCCACGGCGAGACCCTCGACGCCGGCTCCGATCTCGTCGATCACGCCGGCGAAGTCATATCCGAAGCCGGACGGCACGCTTACACCGAACATCGCGGCCAGCTCGGGCATCGAAGCGATGCCCGGGTCCATCGGATTCAGACCGATGGCCGCCACGCGGACCCGCACCTCACCCGTACCGGCATGCGGTTCCGGAACATCGCGCAGCTCCAGTACCTCGGGACCTCCGAACTTCTCATAGATGACGGCTCGGCTCATGTATGGACCTCCAGCGAGACAGGTGATGGCACTTAGTCTCTTCAACGATACAGTAGTGATGGGACTAAGTCCCGTATGCTGGTCTCATGGGCCGCTGGCAACCGAACGCTACGCACCGACTCGTCCTGGCGGCTCTTGACCTGTTCGCGGAGCGGGGTTACGAGAGCACGACGGTGGTCGAGATCGCCGAGCGCGCCGGGCTGACGAAGAGCACCTTCTTCCGTCACTTCCCAGATAAGCGGGAGGTGCTCTTCGGCGGAGATACGATGAGCGCACTGCTCGTCGAGGGGATCGCCGCGGCGCCGGCCGAGGCGCCGCCGCTCGAAGCGGTGGCTTATGCCCTGGACGCGATCGGGAAGGCAGCCTTCACACCCGCCCGCCGCGAATTCGTCGGCCGCAGGCGGGCAGTGATCGCCGCCAACCCGGAACTGCAAGAACGTGAGGCGCTGAAGGCACTCGGCCTCACCGCCTCGATGATTGACGCGCTCAAACGGCGCGGGATTTCCGACCTGACCGCACACGTCGCCTCACAGCTCGGCTCGCTCGCCTGGAAGATCGCTTACGACCGCTGGATCGACGCGCCCGACGGCGAGGACTTCGGCGAGATCGCGCGACGAACACTCGGCGAACTGCAAGCAGCCAGCGCCGTGTGCTGACGGCCGACAATAGGTTGCGGGCTGATTCTGAACTTCGTCGCGTGTCTCACCTGCCGTCGGTGCGTTGGTGCCGACGGTGGCGGACCGGCGCCTTCACCCGAAGGCGGAGCTGCTCGGTGACCTTCTGGGTGGGGCGTGTGCTGTCAGTGAGCCTGATCGTGAAGCGGTAGACGCCCGGCCGGCTGCGTGGTGTGCCGATGATCGCGCCGGTCTTTCTCAGGCGCAGGCCCCGGGGGAGGCGGTCGTGCGCGACCTTCCACCGGTACGGCGTGGTCCCCTCGGCGGCGACGAGGTTGACCAGGTAGTGCTGTCCCTGGCGGGCCGCGCGCAGCTTTCTGGTGAGGATCGACACGGGCGGGGTGGCGGCCACGCCGATGGGAGCGTCGAGCTGGGTGGCGGCGGGCCCGGAAATGACCTCGCTGGGAGTCGTGCTCCCGGGTGCGTATTCGACGATCGCATTGCTGGTGACATCGGCGGCGAAGATCGTCTGATCGGTCCCGCGATCGATGCCCAACGGCTCGCTCAGGCCGGAGGTGAGCGTCTGGGTCGGAGTGCTGTCGCCGGTGAGCTGGCTGGCCGGGTAGACCGTGATCGATCCATCGGTCCCGTTGGTTCCCGCGTTGGCCACGGTGAGGTTCCCGGCCGAATCGAACACCAGTCCCTGGGGGGCGGCCAGCCCGGTGTCCGGGCCGCCGAGGCTGGCGATCGGGATCGCGTTGCCCGAGGCCGTCGCCGAGTACTCGTTGATGCTGTTGATCGTTGACTCAGACACCCACAGGTGTCCGCTGGTGTCGACCGCCAGCCCCCGGGGCTGCTGCTGGCCGGTGATCGTCGCGATGAGCGTCGGCGCGCCTGAGCCTAAGCGGTACTCCGCGATCGAGCCTGTCAACGATGCCACGTACAGATCTCCCGCCGCGTTGAGGGCCAGCCGGCACGGCGACGACACGCCGGTGATCGTCGTCACCGGGCGCGCGTCACCCATCGCACCGGGCGCGTACTCGGTCACGGTGTCGTTGCCCTCGTTGGCGACGAAGATGTCACCGGTCGCGTCGAGCACGACGCTCTCCGGGGAGCTCAATCCGGTATCCGCACCGGTGATGCCGGAAATCGGGGGAACGTCACCGCCCGCCCCGAGCGCAAACTCGGTCACATCGTCGTTGCCGGCGTTGGCAACGTAGACGCCGGGCTGCGCCGAGACCAGCAGCGACACCGTGATTGAAGCGGTCTGACTGGCGGGACTCGCCGAGTCCCGGACGGTCGCGGTGAACGTGAACGTTCCCGTCTCAGAGGCCGACCCGGTGATCTTGCCTGACTGGGACAGCACGATGCCGGCCGGCAGAGCCCCGGCGGTCAGCGTCCACAGATATGGCGGCACGCCTCCGTTGACGGTCAACGCCGCGGAGTAGTTCGAGCCCATCACAGCCGTCGGCAGAGACGGGGGTGCGATCGTCAGCGGTGACAGCGCCGCCACGGAGACCTTCAGTGTCTCGGTGGTCGAGCGGGCGGTCGGCAGCGCCGAGTCGGTCACCTTGACGATCGCGCCCGCAGAGCCAGTGGACGTGGGGGTGCCGGTGAGCGAGCCATCCGATGCCACAGACATGCCGGGCGGCAACTTGCCCGAGGCCACGGTGAAGTGATACGGCGCCACCCCTCCCGTGACCCCGAGCGGGATGCGGTACGTCGCGCCGTGCGTGAGCTGGAACGCGGTGAGCCCGGAGAAGATCAGCGGCGCCGGCGGCGAGACCGCGATGTCCTCCTGTCCGCCGAGCTCGGTCGCCGGACCCGCGATGGTGGCCTCAGGTACGGCGTTGCCGGTGGCGCTGTAGTCGAACTCGTCGACCTCGAAGTCCGAGGAGACGTACAGCCGCCCGGCTGGATCGGCGCTCAGGCTGAGTTCGTCGAACGCGAAGGGGTTGATCACCTCCGCCGGGGTGGCATTGCCGCTCGGGGTCCCCGGAGCAAAGCCGAAGACGTGCTGGACGTCGATCACGTGCACCCCCCCGAGCGGGTCGACGGCGATCCCGCGGCCCCCGGGCACCGCGCTGGAGGTCACCGTGGCGATCGGGGCCACAGCCACCGGCCTGAGGTTCTTCTGCTGCAGGCTGGCGGCGCTGTATTCGGTCAATGGTCCAAAGAGGCTGGAGACCCAGAGGTTGCCGGCCGCGTCAAACGTGAGACGGTAGGGATTGAACTCCCCCTGCCCGGTGCCCTCGATCGTCAGCAGCGGCATGGCGTTCCCCGTCGCCGCCGGGCGATATTCGGTGATCGTCGAACTGCCGAGGTTGGCGACCCAGATATCCCCGGCCTTGTCCAGCGCGATGCCCGTGCTCCCGTTCAGCCCGGTCAGAGATCCCATGATGTCCCCCTGGGGCGCGACGTCGCCGTTGGAGCCGGGCGCGAACTCCAGGATCTGGCGGGTCATTCCCATCGTCAGCCCGAGGACGTAGACCTCGCCGGCTGGGCTGACAGCGAGAGCGAAGACGTCGGATCCGAGCTGAGTGCTGGGGCCGCCGATCTGCGCGATCGGGGCTGCATTGCCCGATGCCCCCGGCGCGTACTCGGTGACGTCGGGGCGATCGTTCAGGACATAGACCATCGACTGGTTCGGCGGTGCGAGCACGGCCAACGTCAATGTTTTGGTGGCCGAGGCGGCCGTCGGGGCGGCGGAGTCGCTGAGCTTGACGGTGACAGTGGCCGTGCCGGCGGTGGTGGGCGTGCCACGGATGACCCCTGCGCTTGAGAGAGACAGCCCTGCGGGCAGCGAGCCGCTCACACTCCAGTGGTACGGCGCCGTGCCGCCGGCGCCGGTCAGCGTGGCGGAATAGGCCTTCGCCTGATGCGCCGCCGGCAGCGACGCGGTGGTGACCGCGAGCGTCGCCGCACCCGCGCTTGAATACGGGAACCAGGCGGCGGCGCCGAGTAGCACCAGGATCACCGCCACGACAAGCCCCGTTCGCCTGCGCACGGCTGATGCGTCATGCGTCATCACTCGACTCCTGGGTCTTGGGATGGGGTGTCCCGGCGACGTGCGTCGTCCAGTGCGGTCTCAATCGCGCGGGTGAGCGCGATCCATCCGATGAACGGCTCGCTCCCGCCGGTCCGGTCGCGGACTATCCCGGCAACCGGATCGGCCGAGAGGTGGAACTTCAGTGTCAGCTCCAGGTTGTCGCTGCTCATGGCGGAACAGCCTGCCCGGCGAGCGCAGCGCGCGCGTCGGCCACGACGCCCTGATCTTTTGCCCCGCGGACCCTGAGTATCTGTCCGCCGGGCGGCCGGCGATCTCGGATCAGGCGATCGGCGCCCGGCGGTAGTGTCCGCCGGAGATGAGTCAGGCAGGCGGTCAGAGCGCGACCTCTCCGGCCGGCGGCTGCTCGGCAGCCAGCGCCGCGTCAGCCGGTCTGCTGGAGCGTGAGGAGGATGTCGCCGAGCTTTCCCGGGCGCTGCTCACAGCCGGGCAGGGAGTGGGGTGCCTGGTGGTCGTGGAGGGACCGGCGGGCATCGGTAAGTCAGAGTTGCTGGCCGCCGCGCGTGCGCAAGCCGAGCAGGCCGGCAGCCAACGCCTCGACGCCGCCGGAATTGAACTCGAGCGTGAGATCCCCTTCGGTGTCGCCACCGAGTTGATCGAGCCACGGTTGGCCGCCGCCACGGTCGAGGACCGTGCGCGCTTGCTGTCGGGGCACGCTGGTCTCGTCGCGCCGCTGCTCGAACCCGGATTTTCCTCCGCCGCGGCCGATCCCACCGTCCTCGTTCGCGGCCTGTACTGGCTGGTTGCCAACCTCACATCCGGTCAACGCCCGCAGCCTCTGGTGATCACAATCGACGACCTGCAGTGGGTGGACCGCCCGTCCTTGGCGTTCCTCGCCTACCTCGCCGCACGCCTAGAGGAGCTCCCCATCGCCCTCGTTGTCGCATCGCGCTACGGGGAGGAGGCGACCGGCGACGACGTGCTGGCCTGGCTGCGTGAGCGATCCGATCGACGCGTCCTGCGGCCGCAAGTACTCAGTGACGACGCCGTGGGGAGGATCGTGGCCGCCGGATTACCGGGAGCCGACCCGGCGTTCAGCCGGGCGTGCGCGGAGGTCAGCGGCGGCAATCCATTTCTCGCCTGCGAACTGGTCCGGGCGCTGCGCGCCGACGGCGTCCCTCCCACGGCACGTGCGGTGAGCGACGTCCGGGGCCTCGTGCCCGACTCCGTGCTTCGCTCTGTCCTGGTCCGGCTGGGCCGCTTGGACGAGCCCGCTCAGCGACTGGCCGCCGCTGTGGCCGTGCTCGGTGATCGTACGCCGCTGCGTCATGCTGCTGAGCTGGCGGAGCTGGAGGCGGACACGGGTGAGGCCGCCGCTGACGTTCTTGCCAAGGCCCACATCCTGTGCCCGGGTGAACCACTGCGGTTCACGCATGCGCTGATTGCGACCGCTATCGCCAGCGATATACCGGCCTTCGCACGTGCTCGCGCGCACCGCCGAGCCGCCGACCTGCTGCAGGTCGAGGGGTCCCCGCTCCAAGTGATCGCCGCGCACCTGCTGCTGACCCGGCCCGACGCCGATCAGCACACCGTGTCGACACTGCGCCGGGCGGCCGCGGCTGCCCTGAGCCAGGGGGAGCCCGGCGCGGCCGTGCGCATGCTGGCGCGCGCCTTGGAGGAGCCCCCGGCTGCCGAGGAGCGCGGGCGTGTCCTGCTGGAGCTCGCCGAGGCCGAGATCGATCATGGCAATCCACGCGCCGGCGCCCGTCTTGACCAGGCGGACGGGCTGCTCCGGGGGCCGGAGGATCGCGCCCGTGCGCTGCGCGCTCTGGCGCGGCTGCGCTTCGCCACCGGAGAGCACGTCGCTGCGGCGGAGACACTGGAGCAGGCACTCGCCCACTTCGGGGAAGGTGATCCCGCGCTGGCGCCGCTGGTGGCTCAGCACCTGACGCTGACCATGTTCAGAGCCTCGCTGCATCCGATCAGCAAGCGGCGGCTCGCGCCGCTGGTCACCGCTGCACGGGAGGGGCGGGCGCCGCAGGAGCCGGGCCTCCTCGCTCATATCGCGCTCCGAATGGCCTTCGGCGGCGCCTCGGCCGACCACGTCCGATCGCTCGCCGAGCGCGCCACGCGGGATCAACCGCTGATCGACCCCGCCAGCTACGGGGTCCTGACGGGGATCGTGGTGCAGGCGCTGGCGTGTGTCGACGAGCTCGAGTTCGCCGAGCAGCTCGCCGATGATGCGCTGGGGGCCGCGCGCCGGAGCGGGTCGCTGCTGTCCTACACGATGGCGAGTTATCACCGTGCCATCCCCCGATATCACCGCGGCGCGCTGCAGGACGCGCTCGCGGACCTCGATCAAGCGCTGATCGCGTCCGACGAAGGTTGGACCGCCGGGGACGCCTGGGGAGGAGCGCTGCGGGCGCACATCCAGATCGAGCTGGGTGATCGCGGGGCCGCCGAGGCGGCCCTCGCGTCGTCCGTCGCCGTTCCCGCCGACTGGATGGAAGCCTCAATCGTCCAGTTTGCGCGTGCTCGTCTGGCGCTTGCCGACGGACGCCCCGAGCAGGCGCTCAGCGACGCACTGGCGGTCGGCGGGCAGCTCGAACAGGGCTTCGGTATCGACCATCCCGGTTTCATCCCGTGGCGGTGGACCGCGGCGCTCGCTGCGCATGCGCTCGACGACGCGACTCGTGCCCAGGCGCTCGCACGGTCTGGGCTGGAACGTGCCCAGTGGTCTGGCATACCGCGCGCCATGGGTATGGCGCTGGGCACGGTGGCGGCGATCGGACCAGACGACCACCGCCTCGAACTCCTCGTCGACGCGGTCAGTGTGCTCCGGAGGAGTCCGTCCTTGCTTGCGCGCGGTCACGCCCTCTTTGACCTCGGCGCAGCTCAGCGCCGCTCGGGCCAGATCGCCGCCGCCCGGACGCCGCTGCGCGAAGCGCTGCAGCTGGCCCACGAGATGGACGCCACCGTGCTCGAGGCCAACGCGCGTCACGAGCTGCACGCCACCGGCGCCCGGCCGCGACGAGCGGCCCACAGCGGCGCGGACGCCCTCACCCCCACAGAACGCCGGGTCGCCGAGCTCGCCGCCCAAGGCCTCAGCAATCCCCAGATCGCCCAGGCGCTGTTCGTCACCACCAAGACCATCCAGACCCATCTCGCTCACGCCTACCGCAAGCTTGACATCCGCTCGCGTCACCACCTGGCTCACGCCCTGGGCGCCAGCGGCCCCTGAGGACCTCGCTGCCAACACCCGCATGCACAAGGACACGACGTTGCGCGCCGGAACCGACGTCGGTGGGCGACGCGCGTACGGCCCCGCTTACTTGGCCAGCGCGGTGAACGGCTCTGTCTGACTGCAGTTCGGCAGGCTCTTGATGTGCGACTTGTCGGTCACCGACCCGGTTGCCTTGCGTCCGTCGAACGTGCCTTTGATCGTGAGCACATCGGATTCGGTCCTGCCGAAATGGTCGGTCGACGAGCTGGAGAAGTTGTCGCGTGTGATCTTCAGCGTGTCGAAATGGAACTGTGGCGCGACGCTGCCCGCGCCGGGGCTGCACGTCTCCTCGAACGCGACCACGAGGTGGTCGACGTGCTGCCCGTTCGCGGAGACGCGGAAGCTCATCCGGTAGCCCGGGCCGACCAGCCCCGAGTACTTAGCGCCCTTCACGGGCGGCTTGGAGGCCGCTGCGGCTGCCGTAGCGGCCGCGCACGCCAGCAACACCAGCACTGCTGCACCGACTCGGGTGAGGTGGTTGCGGTTCACTCCAGGCCCCCGTGGAGCAGGAACGAGACCGCCGATCGCCCGCGTACCGGCCCGGGCCCGATCGTGGCTGGAGTGTCGCCGGGCATTCACACTAGGATTTCGCGGCTATGGCCGAGATCTCATCGTCGTTGTACCGCGCCGGGGAGGGCGAGCCAGTGGTCCTCCTGCATGGGTTCACCGGCCACTGGCGTCATTGGAAGCCGGTGCTGGCGGAGCTCGTCGCGCGCTATGAGGTGATCGCGCCCACGCTGTCGGGACACAACGGCGGGCCGGAGTACCCGAGCGGGATGAGCCTTGAGAAGGTCGCGGATGCCGGCGACTCGCTGGAGCGGCATCTCGATGAGCTCGGCGTCGGTACGGCCCATTTCGTCGGTAACTCGATGGGAGGATCACTGGCGATCGAGCTCGCCAAGCGCGGCCGGGCCCGCAGCGTCGTGGCGTTCTCGCCGGGCGGCGGCTGGGAGCTCGGTGGTCCTGAGCCGGAGCGGATCGCTCGTTTTTTCGCGCGACAGATGCGGATGGTCCGCGTCTCGCGGCGGCAGATCCCGCGCCTCATGGGCCGGCCCGTCGCGCGCAAGCTCGCGCTGCGCGACATCATGCGCCACGGCGAGCTGCTCTCTCCAGCAGACGCCGTCGACCTGAGTCTCGATCCGCTTGCCTGCACTGTCACCAATGACGTCCTCGCCAGTCTGCGCGCTGGTCGTGCGCACGTCGAGGACCTGAATCAGATCGTCGCGCCAACGCTCATCGCCTGGGCCGAACGCGACCGGATCCTTCCGATGGCGACCTGCTCGGCGCGCTTTCGCCGAGAGATCCCTCATGCGGAGTTCCGGGTCCTGCCGCGCGTCGGGCACGTGCCGATGTGGGACGACACCCGCCTTATCGTCACCACGATCACCGATTGGGTCGAGGCGCACCGCACACCGACGGGCGAAGGCGCAAGGTAACAGCGGCCGGTCAGGTGGCGCCGTCGGGCCGGCATTTGATCTCGGCCCGATTTGGAGCAGGGGGCCGACGATGCCGCAGCCAAACGCGGGCGATCGGAATCTCGCCAAGGCAGTCGTCAGCCACGCCGCCGACCTGACGATGCGTTCGTGGCAAGGAGTTACGCGCTAAGGGCGTACTGTCCGGCAACAATGAACTGGGATCTGCGACACCGGAAGTCATCGCTGGTGATCCGGCTGCTGCTGGCCGTTTGGATCACCGTCGTCATCGTTGTGCTGTGCGCCACGGGACGTTGGTGGGGCCTGGTGTTCGTCGTCCCCCTGGTCCTTGATTTGTATCTGCTCCGCCGGATCTCGGCGGCCGGCTCCGGCCGGTAGCGCAGCGTCAGCGGAGTTCGGGATCCTCAAAGGCTGCGGGACGGAGCATCGGTGCGCTGGGTTCGGACCGGGTGGGTCACGTTCGCCCCGGCGCCGCGCGAGGTGGGCCCACGTCGTGAGACTGCCCGACGAGAGCGGCCGTCGCCGTTGTCCGGTGACTGCTCGCCGGACGGGTAGCCGATCTAGTCAAAGGTGGTCGAGGGGCGCCGGGGTGGTTGTCGCTGCGGAGCGAGTCTGGTGAGGGCGCTGAGCAGCCGGTTCACTGAGTCTTGTGCGTGGTGGTGTGCGGCGAGCGCCCGGAGGGCGGGTTCGTTGGTCGGGTAGGCGTCTCGTTGGCCGGGCGGGAGTGCGATGGGGAGATCGTCGACCGGTCGCACGACGGTGATCGCGGCCTGGAGGTACTCGCGGTCCGGTGGGCGTAGCGGGCGGTCGCGCAGCACGCCCGCGATGTCTCCGTGGCGACGGATCATCGCTGCCGCGGTCACGGCACCGACGCCTTTGAGCCCGGGAAGTCCGTCGGAGGGGTCGCCGCGCAGGATCGCGAAGTCGGCGTATCGACGGCCTGGGATTGCGTAGCGGCGCGTGATCTCGGCTTCGTCGATCACCGCCAGCCCTGTCCGCTCCGGATACAAGACACGCACGCGCGGATCCTGCACCAGCGCGAACAGATCACGGTCACCGCTGGCGATCTCGACGGTCCCGGGGGCGAGCCTGGTCAGGGTGGCGATCACGTCCTCGGCCTCGTAATCGGCGACACCAACGGCGTCGATCCCGATGTGCTCAAGCAGCTGGGTGATCACCGGAAGGTGGGCCACCAGCCCGGGTGGAACCGGCTCAGAGACCCGGTGGGCCTTGTAGTCCGCGATCAGGTCCACCCGCCACTGGGGCCGCCATGCCCAGTCCTCGGCGATCACCAGCCGGCGCGGTCGGCGGTCGGCGACCAGCCGCGCCAGTCGGCCCAGGAAACCGCTGATCGCGTTCCCGTCAGTCCCCGAAACGCGCGCGCTGGCCAGCGCGCCGTAGTAGGCGCGAAAGATCAGGCTCGATCCATCGATCAGCAACCACTCGCAGGCCATCCCCGCGCCATTCTGCCGCGCCCGTCTCGCCCGTCCGCCCGCCAGGCTCGCGCCGTGAGGAAAGACATTGTCCTCCGCGCTGCGCGAGGCGAGATCGTAATCTCTGACGCGTGGACACCGCAGCGATCGACGGCCTGCTCGAACAGGCCGTGAGCACCGGCGCGCTGCCGGGGGTCGTCGCGATGGTCGGCGGCCGCGAGGGAACGCTCTATGAGGGCGTCTATGGACGGCTGAGCGTGCAGAGCGATGAGCCCGCGCGCGCCGACACGATGTTCTGGATCGCGTCGATGACCAAGGCGATCGTCAGCGTCGCCGCGCTGCAGCTGATCGAGCGCGGAGAGCTCGAGCTCGAGCAGCCGGTCGCGGACATCCTCCCCGCGTTCGGCGAGCTGGCGATCCTCGACGGCTTCGACGTCGACGTCCCGCGCCTGCGCGCGGCGACTCGGCCCGTGACGCTTCGCCACCTGCTCACCCACACGTCGGGCTGCGGCTACTGGTTCGATAACCCCGACGTGCTGCGATACCACCGGGTCACTGGCGTGCCCGATCCGCTGAGCGGCAGGTCGGCGATGCTGCACGTGCCGCGTTTGTTCGAGGCCGGCGAGCGCTGGGAGTACGGGACGAGCGTCGACTGGCTCGGGCTCGTCGTCGAGAAGGTCGTCGGGGCGGACCTCGACACCCACCTTCGCACTCACATCTGCGAGCCGCTCGGGATGCTCGACACGACCTTTGACCCGAGCGATGCTCAGCGCGACCGTCTGATGGCAATCCATGAGGTCGGGGCGGCCCAGCCGCTGACGCTGTCGTCGGTCGCACTGCCGGAGGAGCAGGAGATCTGGTCCGGCGGCGGCGGCCTGTACTCGACGGCCGGGGACTACCTGCGCTTCATGCGCGCGCTCCTGCGCGGCGGCGAACTCGACGGCGAGCGCGTCCTGCGCGCGGAGACGGTGGAGCTCGCGTTCACCAATCACCTGAAGGGTGCGCCGCTGCCCGCCGACGGTTCGCACTCGGCCGTCCCCGAGCTGACCAACGACGTGCCGGCCCTGCCGTTCAAGCAGGGCTTCGGGCTCGGCTTCAGCCTGATGCTCGAGGACATCCCCGGCATGCGCCGCGCTGGCACCGGCAATTGGGCCGGCCTGTGCAACTCGTACTTCTGGATCGACCACACGACCGGAATCGCGGCGACGCTGATGACCCAGATCCTGCCGTTCTTCGACGCCGGGGTGGTGAAGACGCTCCTCGGCTTCGAGGCTTCGGTCTACGCCGCGTGAGCAGGGACCGGTGCAGCCCCTCTGCCTGTTATGGGCCGGTATATCCGGGAATGCCGACCCCGGCGCGCATCGGACTCACTACGAGCACACCCTTGTGAGCGCATGCGTCAAACGAGAAGCTGATCGCTTTGGAGGATCTCTGGCCGGGTGGATAGACCTTCAGCCCGTCGACGACGACCGGCTTTGAGCAGAGGGCTCCCCAGTCACGAATGCCGAGCAGGGCGTGCGCGGTCGCGTTCGCCCTCAGCGTGATCAGTGAGTGTGCGGACGCGCTGCGATCCGCCCCCGACCCAACCTGTTTCAAAGTCCCGCGGTAAGCCGAGACGCCGGGATATCCGTAGAGCGTGCATAGCCGGTGACCGATGTTGCTGAACTCGAGCGGGTAGTAGGTGGTGCCCGCGGTGCCGCCTCCCTCGCCGTCGCCCAGCCACACCTGGGTGTCGGAGGCAGAACATGGCGATGATGCCGCGCTCCGGGCGCGCGGTGCTGCGGACGCTAGCGACGCGGTCGCCACGACAGCGGCGCCGATGGCGACCGAGGCGGTGGCCCATCGCCTCAAGAAGACGGGTGCTCGGGTGTTCATGTCACGCTGCTCCTGGTCGTAGGGTGCCGCCGGGGCTTGCCGCCGCGATACTGCCGTGTCCACGAGTCTCTCAGGTGGCTGACCGCGCGGCAATACGGCCACGAGCCTCCCAACCCGGGGGTGGGTTGTCCCACCCTCGGGACATGCCGTCTTGGGCTCAGGCGGCGGTGATGTAGCCGCTCATGAAGCCGGGGTGCGTCATCGCCCAGCCGTGGGCGTCTGAGTCACAGGGGTAGGCGCAGTACCAGAGGAAGCGCCCGCTCTTGTGGACCACCAGGGTGTAGGTGTGCGTGCCCGGCTTGGCGACGATACTGACGCCCGCTGCCGGGGAGGTGATGCTGTGTGGCTGGTTGTCGGTGTTGTCGATGGTGAGTTTGACCGGCTGGCCGACGTGGACAGCGAAGTTCGTCACCGTGAAGGCGTCATGGAGTTTGCCATCCGGACCCCTCTTACTCGATGGAATGACCTTCAACTTGACCGTTGTCGGTACTGCAGATGATGTGGACGTGCCGGATGCGGCTGTGCCCGGGGCACTCATCCCCGGCATGTTCATTCCGGTCGTCCCTGCCATCGTCACGTTCGCAGACGGGCGGTTGAGAGTCAGCGCCAGGATGACTGCGCAGGCCACGGCGGTGGTCGCCAGTAGTCCGAGACCACTGAAGAACAGCACTGTCAACTTGCTGTTGAAGGAGGCGATTCCAGCGGCCGTCGGCTGCTCGGTGCCCGGGGTGTACTCATTGACTTGCGCTTGGTTTTCCATGATTTCTTCTCCTCGGATATGTTTCCCCGACCGTACGGCTTCCATGACCGCTAGGAGCGTCATTTCCGGCTTTTGGCGATCCCGATGGGCTCCTACCGCGATAACCTGAGGTTATGACTAGGAGGGAACCGGCCCCTCGCGGAGACTGGTGCGAGTAGTTCAGGTCAAATGAGTAGCTCGTCAACCAACAACATTCCTGAGATCGGTGACCTGCGTGCGTTCTGCGCGGCGGTGGACCTGGGCAGCATCAGCCGCGCGGGTCGGCGTCTGTACATCAGCCAGCCCGCACTTTCCAAGCGCATCCGAAACCTGGAACGGATGGCCGGCACGGAGTTGCTGGTCCGCACACCCGCCGGGGTGCGCTCAACAGCGGCCGGGCAACGGCTCTACCCGGAGGCACGCCGGATGCTCGTGCACGCAGAGCTTGTCGGCGAGCTACTGGATCAGCTGCAGCCCCGGTCGATGCCGGCCCGTCTGGCCGCGAGCCATACGATCACCGAGTATCTGCTCGCGGATCTGCTCGGGGAGTTTCAAAGTTCAGCCAGCCGCGAGCATCTCGCCGTGGAGGTCATCTCTGCCAACTCAAGCGTTGTGCGGTCGCTCGTGCGAGACGGACACGCCGACATCGGCCTGTGCGCGCTCGCCCCAGGCGAAAGCGCAGACGAGCGCCTTGTGGCCGACCTGTTCTGCGAGGACGAAGTCGTGGTTGCCGTACCGACCGCTCACCCCTGGGCGCGCCGCAGCTCAATCAGTCTCAAAGAGTTCCTCTCCACACCGATGGTGATGCGCGACCCCGCCGCCAACTCACGCGCCTCGGTCGAAGCCACGCTCGCCGCGCGAGGGCTCAATGCCGCTCGCCCGCTCGCAGAAGTCGGGTCTACCGCCGCGGCCAAGTCCGCTGCTCGCGAGCGAGGCGCGCCCGTGTTGACGTCCTCTCTATCGCTCACGCCAGGCGATCTTCTAGAAGTCGTGGCCGTTGAGAGCCTGAAATTCAAGCGTCAGTTCGTGTTGCTCATCGCCGACCGCCAAGACCTTCACCGCCCCGCACGACTGCTCGCCGAGTTCCTGCTCTTGCACGCACACTGCGACCAGACGCTCATCCACCCCTGACTGCCCCGGGGACCCAGACCAGCCGATCGCACCGGCACTCGGGAGTTCTGCCTCGCTAGTCCTCGGGCCGCTTGCGGGGCCGCCACCCACGGACCGGTAAACCCGACGGCAGCCTCCGTCCGGGAGAGAGCTCGGCTCCTGCGCCCGTGTGAGACACGCACTCCGGCGGCCGTGACCGTTGCCGGGCCACGGATTTCTCGTGGACCTGTTGGAGTCGCTCGCGGGCGGAGTCGGTTGCTCGCCCTCACACCTTCGCCGCCCGGCAGCGGTCTACGGCGTGTGGACGCTATGAAGATCGACTACTTCTTGCGTAATCTCGAACGGGACGTTTGGCTTGACGTTTGCGTCGAACCAGGTGTCGTGCTGTTCCTTCGTCTCCCACACCTCGGCCACGACGAAGCCGTCGGAGCCGTCATATGCGACATGGACCAGGAAGCCCGGCTGCTTCTTTAGCTGCGCGATCAGCATCGGCGCGGATTCGTCGTACTGCGCAGCGCTCATCGCGGCATGGTGTCGGATCAGGACAGGCATAACGATCCTCCTTGTAGAGACCTGAGAGTGTGGGCCGCACATCAACCAACCGGTCACGAAACCATGGCAGCGGTGTGCGTGTGAACGTTGACGTGAAGCACCGCTGCGACGGCCACAGCCACCCTACACCGCGCCAGGTCGAGCACGCACATTTTTTGGGGCCCGCCGGCCACGGCCAACGCTGTCGCTAACGCGTGAAGGCGCGCATTCGGTCGGACCGTCGAAGTGGCGGCGACCTCGGTCGGGCCATGGGGCCTGGTCGCCGCGACCCGGCGAGCAGAGGGGAGGCGAGGATGTAGTCGCGGTAGGCGCCCACCGCCTACTCGCGCGTGGCGACCTGGTGCGTAGCCAGCTTTCCCAGCAGGTGCGAGAACGGGTTGCCCGACTTGGTGGGACGTCCGACGTAGGTCGCGCCGCGGGGGATCGCGTCGCGCTTCTTGTTCAGGACACAGGGCTGGGGATGGACGTCCACCTTTCAGGTCGTTGGTGAGATGCGTCCCCCGAATCGGCCGGGTCCAGCGGGGCCGAGCGCCCTTGGGCCGAGGCCGTTGAGCGAGGCGCGGGCGGTGGGATCATCGAGGCGGCAGCGACCCGATGGACGGCGCGCCGCTGCTACAGGCGTGCGCCTGGATGCGGCGTCAGCGCCGCGGCCCGAGGACCGCCTGACGCTGGTTCTCTTGCGAGGTCGGTGGGGGCGAAGGTACGTGCCTTCGCGAGGCCGATCCGCTTCAGGTGCGTTCCGCTCGCGTCAGGGCCTCAGAGTTCCAGCGCCTCGCGCGGTCTGGGGGAACAACAGCTGAGCCCCGGCGTCCCGGAAAGCGGTGCGCGTCTGATCGGAGGGTGCTTGGTCGGTGATGATTGCGGAGATGTCGTCCAGTCCGCAGACCCGGTGTGGTGCGACTTTGCCGAGCTTGCTGGAGTCGGCGAGAACGTAGGTCGTCGCGGTGTTGGCGATCATCACGCGCCGGGTTGCGATCTCGTCGAGGTAGAAGTCGGTGACGCCTTCGTCGGCTGAGACACAGCCTGACCCGAGGAAGGCGACGTCCGCGTGGATCTCGCTGAAGTAGGCGACCGTGTGCGCGTTCGAGACGGCGAGGTCGCCGCCGCGGACGCGGCCGCCGGCGACGAGGACCTCGATTCCGGGGCGGCTTGTCAGCTCGGCGGCTGCGACGAGCGAGCACGTCACGGCGGTCCCCTGGAAGGTCATAGGCAACGCTCGGGCTGCGGCGAGAACGGTCGTGCCGATGTCGAAGATGATCGTTTGCCCCGCGGATATCACGTCGGCGGCCAGCTCGCCGATCCGCTTTTTGGCGTGGCTGTCGTCTTCGGCGCGGACGGCATAGGGCGGCTCCTCCTGTCGCGCGGTGGAGGTCGTCATCGCCCCGCCGTGCACCCGGCGCAAGCGCTGCTGCTGGTCGAGGAGCAGCAGATCGCGGCGGATCGTTTCGCCTGAGACCTGTAGCTCCTGAGCGAGATCGTCAGTTGTCAGGACGCCCGCTGCTTCGAGGGCCTGGAGGATCTGGGCGCGGCGCTGCTCAGCCAGCACGCTTACACCGCGGGCTTCGAAAGTGTGGAGTTCTGACCGCCATCGCCCGTTTGAGCTTAGCGGCTCTCGTCCGGTGCCGACGAGGACCCACCGCGCCGGGGTATGGCGTCACCGGACATCGTGTGCACGAGTTCCCTTGACAGAACAACCACATATCTCCATACTTATCCACAGATTCGGGCAGAACTCCACGTCCGTGGTCGTGAAAGTCCCAGGGCGTGCAGGACTTGTCGCTGGCGGTCGCCGGCGAGCCCGAGAGACAACTGCCGCTGATGAGGAGATGGCGTGATGAGCGTGACCGACGAGCCGGGCCTGACGGACGTCCACGAGGGCGAGCTGCTCAAGCAGTTCGGCTACGAGGAGGTGATGGAACGTTCGACGGGGCGGTTCGCGTCATTCGCGGTGGCGTTTGCGTTCGTGTCGATCGCGACCGGGACCTTCACGACGTACGGGTCGGTGCTGATCACCTCGGGCCCAGCAGGAATCTGGACATGGCCGATCGTGGTGGTCGGGCAGCTGGCGGTGGCGTTGATCTACGGCTCGTTGGCGGCGCGCATCCCGGTGACCGGTTACTCCTATCAGTGGATGTCTCGGCTGGCCAACCCCGTGTTGGGCTGGGCGATCGGCTGGTTGTCGTTCACGTTCTTGGCGATCGTGGTCGTCGCCGTCGACTACACGATCGCCTCGGCGGTGGCGCCCAATCTCTTTCACTACACCGAGACGGCGATCAACGCGTGGATCATCACTGCACTGGTCATGCTCGTTCAGGCGTTGCTGGTCGCCTACTCGACCCGGTGGTCTGAGCGGGTCAACAACTTCGCCGTCAGTGTCGAGCTGGGCGGCATGGTGGCTCTGGTCGTTCTGATCCTGATCGTCGGGGTCATCGCCCGCGACCTATCGCTGCACAACCTGTTCAGCAAGGGCGCCATCCCGAGCCATGGCTACTGGAGCTTTGGCTCGGCGTTTCACGTCGGTCCCTGGCTGCTCGGCTCGCTCCTCGGCGCGTTCACGATCGTCGGCTTTGAGTCCGCCGCCAACCTGGCGGAGGAAACCCATCACCCCGAGCGAGTCGTGCCGCGAGCGATGTGGCAAGCGGTCCTGGCGTCAGGCATCCTCGGATTTCTGTTCCTGCTCGCGGTCACCCTGGGAGCGAAGAACCCCGTCAAGCTGGCAGCGTCGAGCACCCCGATCGCGGATGTCATCAAGACGGTGCTGGGCTCGTTCATCGGCGACCTGCTACTGATCCTCGTGGTCATCTCCATCTTCGCCTGCGGCCTTGTGATCCTGATGACCGGAGTCCGGATCACGTGGGCGATGTCTCGCGACCGTCGCTTCCCGGGCTGGCAGCTGTGGCAGCCGATCGCCCCGCGAACCAGAACTCCCCGCAACGCGACCTTCTTCTTTGTCATCGTGGCGGAGGTGATCCTCGCCGTGTTTGCTCAGAGCACCGGCGTCTTGTTCAAGCTCTTCTCGGCCGCGACGCTCCTGCCCGCGATCCTTTACCTCGCCACGGTGATCCTGTTCGCCGTCCGACGTCGCCGGCTGCCGGTCTCGCGTGGCTTTGATCTGCGTCGGTGGGAGACGCCCACGCTCGTCCTCGCGCTGGTCTGGCTGCTGTTTGAGATGTCGATCTTCCGCGACGCCTCGTTCAAGGACCCGTGGCTCTACGTGGGCGTCATGACGGTGATCGGCCTGGGTTATCTTGCCTACCTGCTGTTGCGACACGGTCTGCGGGGTCTCGACATGCCTGACATGCAATCCATCGACGCGCAGGCCACCGGACAGGCCGCGGCACCGGAGCTGTCATGAGCGCCGATGCCGTCCTCGCCGTCGACCAGGGCACGTCCGGCACCAAGGCGGTCGTCGTCGCTGCCGACACCGGGGTGCTCGCCTCGGCGGAGGTGCCGTTACACCCCGACTACCTGCCCAACGGCGGGGTCGAGCAGGACCCGCAGGCGCTACTTGACTCGGTGCTGACCGCCGGCCGCGAAGCGCTCGCCCAGGCCGGCCGGCCGGTCTCGACGATCGCGCTGGCCAACCAGGGGGAGACTGTGCTCGCGTGGGACCGTGCCAGCGGGCGGCCGCTCTCGCCCGCGATCGTCTGGCAGGACCGTCGCGCAGGTGAGATCTGCGTCGAACTCAACGACCATCGCGACCTGCTCGCCGCACGCACCGGACTGGTGCTGGACCCGTACTTCTCGGCTCCGAAGATGACCTGGTTGCGGCGCAATGTCACGGCCGACGGTGTCGTGACGACCACTGACTCCTGGCTGATCCACCAGCTCTGCGGCGAGTTCGTGACCGATGCGACAACGGCCAGCCGCTCGCTGCTGATTGACATCGACCGGGTCGAGTGGGACGACGATCTCGTCGAACTGTTCGGGCTCAGCGATGAGCCCCTACCCCGGATCGTCGGCTGTGACGAACGGGTCGGGACGACGACGGCGTTCGGACAGCCGATCGACGTCGGCGGCTTGATCGTCGACCAGCCCGCCGCGCTGCTCGCCCAGGGTTGCTGGGACGCCGGTTCGGCGAAGTGCACGTTTGGGACCGGCGCGTTCCTGCTCGCAAACAGCGGGACGCGCGCGGTGAGATCGACCGTCGGGCTGACCAGCTCCGTGGCCTGGCGGGCGCGCGGCCAGACCACGTATTGCATCGACGGTCAGGTCTACACCGCGGCGTCCGCCGTGCGATGGCTGTCAGACCTGGGCTTCATCAGCGAGGCCGCCGAGCTTGACACGCTCCTCGGCCACGATGCTGGCGGCGTGCTGTGCGTATCGGCTCTGGCTGGGCTGGCGGCACCGTGGTGGCGCTCTGACGCGACCGCGTCGCTCACCGGGCTCACTTTGGCGACACGTCCGCAGCATCTGGTCATTGCGGTTATTCAGGGCATCGCCGCACAGGTGGCTGAGCTCACTGATGTTCTCACCCGCGACCTCGGTCAACCGCTGAACACCCTTCGCGTCGATGGCGGGCTCACCCAGTCGCGTCTGCTCATGCAGGCGGTCGCCGACCTCACGCAACTTCCGGTCGGGCTGTATCCGTCAGCCAACGCCACCGCCCTCGGCGCTGCCGCCCTGGGGCGCTTGGCGCACGATCCCCACCTCGCGTTGGAGGCCGCAGTGCTTGACTACGAGCCGCGTACGACCTATGAGCCACGCTGGACGAAGGACCAGGCCAGCGAATTCCGTGCGCGATGGCGCGCCGCCGCGACCGCCAACATGCCGCCCACCCCAACGTCATGACCAACGCTGACGAAACCGTCACCGCCCCCAGCGATCAACCCGACCGCCCCTACGACGTGGCGGTCGTCGGGGCCGGCATCGTCGGCTGCGCCATCGCCCGCGAGCTGAGCGCCTTCCAGCTCTCCGTCGCGCTGCTCGAGGCCCGCGCTGATGTGGGCGACGGCACCAGCAAGGCGAACACCGCGCTACTCCACACAGGCTTTGACGCAACCCCAGGCACCCTGGAAAGTCGCCTGGTCAGCCGCGGCCACCAACTTCTCAGCGCCTACGCCAAGCAGACCGGCATCCCGGTCGAGCCGACGGGGGCGATCCTCGTCGCCTGGACATCAGACGAGCTGGAGACACTCCCGAAGCTGCAGGACAAGGCCGAGCAAAACGGGTATCACGACTCGCGGATCGTCGACGCCGACGAGGTCTACCGAGAACTGCCTTGCTTGGGACCCGGCGCGCTCGGTGCGCTCACCGTGCCCGATGAATCGATCATCTGCACCTGGACCGCCACCCTGGCGCTCGCCACCGAAGCCCGACTGCGTGGCGTGGACCTGCTCCTCGAGCACCGCGTCAACCGCGTCGACCTCGCCCCTCAGTACACAGTCCTCCACACCAACGCCGGCACGATCGCCGCCCGTTGCGTCATCAACGCCGCCGGTCTCGAGTCAGATGAGGTTGACCGGATGTTCGGACATACACGGTTCACCGTCACCCCACGCCGCGGCGAGCTGATCGTGTTCGACAAGCTCTCCCGTCCGCTGGTCAACCGGATCGTGCTCGCCGTCCCCAGCAAGCTCGGCAAGGGCGTGCTCATTAGCCCGACTATCTACGGCAACGTGATGCTCGGCCCCACCGCCGAAGACCTCCATGACAAGTCCGACACGGGCACCTCTCCAGACGGGTTGGAGTTTCTGCTCGCCAAGGGCAGGACGCTTATGCCCTCGCTGCTGACCGAAGAGGTCACCGCGACCTACGCCGGGCTCAGGGCCACGATCGATCGCCGTGACTACCTCATCGAACTCGAGCCGGCACAGCGCTACGTGCTCGTCGCCGGAATCCGCTCCACCGGACTGACGTCCGCGATGGCGATCGCTGAGTACGTGCGCGACCAACTCCAAGGCGCTGAGGTGCTGCCGCTCGTTGCGCGCACCGATCTCCCCGTTCCACCGCGGATGCCCAACATCGGCGAGAGCTTCCCGCGCCCCTACCAGCAGGCCGACCGTATCGCCGCCGACCCCGCCTACGGTCACATCGTCTGCTTCTGTGAGCGCGTCAGCGCTGGAGAGATCCGCGACGCCTGCGCGTCACCGATCCCGCCCCGCGACCTCAACGGACTCAGTCGCCGCACCCGCGCCACCAACGGCCGCTGCCAGGGGTTCTACTGCGCTGCCGAGATCCAGGCCCTCATCGGCGGATGAAGGCAAATAGCGGCGAAGATCGACCCCGTGCCCACACGATGAGCTCACCACGCGATCAACGAACCGACGTGCTCGTTGTCGGAGCCGGCCCCGCCGGACTCACCGCTGCCGCCACGCTCGCGCCGCGCATGCACGGCCAGGTGCTCGTGCTCGACCGCGAAACCGCGGCCGGCGGCATTCCACGCCACAGCGATCACGCCGGCTACGGCATCCGTGACATGAGGCGGTTCGTATCAGGCCCGGCCTACGCCCGCCGCCTCGTCGACCACGCGCGGCGCGCCGGCGCCGACATTCGGACCGAAACCATGGTCACCGGCTGGGCCGACCAAGGCACCGTGGAAATCACCAGTCCCCACGGACGCGGGCAGATCCACGCCCGCGCGGTCATCCTCGCCACCGGAGCGCGAGAACGCCCCCGCCCAGCGCGGTTGATTGCCGGCGATCGACCAGCCGGCGTCTACACGACTGGGCAACTACAGAATCTCGTCCACCTCCACCACCGCTCCCCGGGCGCCGTGGCGGTCATCGTCGGCGCGGAGTTGGTCAGCTGGTCTGCCGCGATAACGCTTCGTTCGGCCGGATGCCGTATCGCCGCAATGACCAGCCTCTACTCCCGACCCGAGGCCTACGCCGCGTTCACCGTCCCTGGCCGGCTCGCCCTGAAGATCCCTGTCGCAACCCGGACCCGTGTTCTCCGCATCACCGGCCACGGTCGCGTCAGCGCCGTTGAGATCGAGAACATCGACACTCGCGAGCGGCGCACCATTGACTGCGACACCGTGGTATTCAGCGGGGACTGGATCCCCGACAACGAGCTCGCGCGCTCGGCGAACCTCCAGATGGACCCAGCAACCCGAGGACCGCTCGTCGACACGACCCAAGCCACCCACGTCCCCGGCATCTTCGCTATTGGCAACCTCACCCACCCCGTTGAGACCGCCGATGTCGCAGCGCTTGACGGTCGAGCAGTCGCACCACACGTGCTCGCCTACCTCCAAAATGGCGCGGCTCGAGTGGCCGGTTCCGGACCACGCGTCCTGCCTGGGGAGCATCTCAAATGGATCAGCCCCGGCATCCTGAACCTCGATGCCCGCCCGCCCCGTGGCCGGCTGCTGTCGTGGCCGCGACGCCAGATCCTCCTCCCGACCGTCACGGTCACCCAGGACAGCACCACAATCGCACGACGCCGGATCCCGTGGCCAGCCTCACCCGGACGCGTCTTCCGAATCCCGTCAGGGATGCTCGAGGGCGCCACCGCCCGCGGCGGACCCATCACCGTCGACATCGGCTAAGAGAATCCGGACCACCCAACCCGCGTTCGGGACCTCGGCTCGCCGGCGCTTGACCATCCCCGGGGGTTCTCAGCACTGCATCCAGGCGCGTACCCCCGCGAGGGCCGCGAATCGATCGGATAGGTACGGCTGCCAGCAGTAGCACGCCGGTCCATGACACGCGGTTTATGAACGTCGCTCTTGCGCCAGCAGGCTTGCTCACCGGCTTCCACCATGGGTCGCGCGCTTGTCAGGTCAACTGGTAGCTGAGTAGAAGTACGCCGGTGGTGGTCGGTGTGCAGTCGACGAGCCGCATCGGCAGCGGGCGAGGGGTCTGTCGGAACAGCCGCTTCCCCGTCCCGAGCACCAGCGGGTGTACAAACAGCCGATAGTCGTCGACGAGGTCGTTCTCGATCAGCGTCTGCGCCAGGACGCCGCTGCCGAGGACCGCGACCGTGCCATCCCCGTGCGCCTTCAGGTCGTTCACGGACTCGACGAGATCGCCGTCGAGCAGGTGGGAGCCAGCCCAGTCCAGGCTGGCCAGGGTCCTGGTGGCGACGTATTTCGGGGTGGCATTGAGGTGGGCGGCGATCGGGTTATCGTCCGGCTCGTGTGGCCAATACGCGGCCATCTTCTCGTAGGTCTTTCGGCCGAAGAGGTACGCCGTCGTTGCGGTTAGCCCCTCCCCGGCCTTCTTGCCAAGCAGCTCGTCGCCATACGGCGCGCCCCAACCGCCGTATTGGAAGCCGCCCTCGCGATCCTCGTCGGGTGAGCCGAAGCTCTGCATGACGCCGTCGAGGGTCAGGAATTCGATCACTGCGAGGTTTCTCAACTGGACTCCTTTCAGACCCCGGCGTGGGAACTAGACGGTACAGTACCACTGAAGAACTGTACCGTCTAGTACCCTACGACCTGATCCATGGCGAGCCCAGACTCTTCTCATCAGTCCGAAGACGAGCGCCGTGGGCCGCGCAAGCGCAGGGCGATCCTCGAAGCGGCGGCGACTGTCTTCCTCCGCAACGGCTATCTGGGCACGAGCATGGACGAGATCGCGGCGGGCGCCGGGGTGTCAAAGCAAACCATCTACAAGCACTTCGCCGACAAGAACAAGCTGTTTGTCGAGATTGTGATCAGCACAGTCAACGAGATCAGCGACCCGGTCTACGAGGAGGTCCTCAACATTGCCGACAGCGGCGACATCGAGGCGGACCTGCGCGACCTGGCACGCCGGCAGCTCGCGCGAGTGATGCAACCCCGGCTGCTGGAGCTGCGCCGGCTGGTGATCGGCGAGGCGAACCGCTTCCCCGAGCTCGGGCGGACCTTCTACGAGCGCGGTCCCGGACGCACGATCGACGCGTTGGCGACCGCCTTCGAGCGCCTCGCGGCGCGCGGCGAGCTGCGGCTGGAGGACCCAACCCTCGCCGCGGCCCAGTTCAACTGGCTGATCATGTCCGCCCCCATCAATCAGGCCATGCTCGTCGGTGGCGACGGGATGCCCGCACCGGCCGACCTCAACCGGTACGCCGACGCCGGCGTACGCACATTCCTGGCCGCGTACGGCCGCCGCTGACCACCGCCCGCCCGGCCGTTGCCGCTAGGCGCGGACACACAGCGCCAACGACGCCCAGCGCTCGTTTGCCCCTGGCGTGGTGCCCATCACGAATCAAGACGGGAGCCCTCCCTTGCGCGGAACTCGCGCACCACGAATGACGCGGCGCACGCCAGATCGCGGTCAGATCCGGCGACCAGCATCGGGCCGCATTCGCCGAATCGGCCTGGGCTGCTAGCACCGGAGCGGGCGCGCCGGGCCGGTGACGACGCTGTCGTCCACGACTGTAAGGAGTCACGATCACCCCATCACGAGCACGGCCAACGGCTCACGGTGTCGACAACACGGCCACGTCCCAGGGCTTAGTCGCCCCCTGTATCCGGAAGCAGCTGCACCGTGGCCCGCATCCGGTGGCGGCATTGCGAGGAGCGGTCGCCTCCGGGCAGCGTCCTGGGTGGCCCTCGATCCGGCACGGCTGTCTCTGCGGACCGCTGTGTGCCGCTCTTTTGCGCCGAGAGCGGCCGTGTTACTGGGCATGACGCGCGTCATGACCCGGCCGGACTTTGAGTGAGGATCGAAAGCGAGCTCGGCTCGAGCGCTGAGCAGGCGGTCGTGGCCCGCTTGAACTGGGGGGCCTGCTGGTTCATCGTCGACGGGAGCGTGAACGCCCCGTCGCGGTCGGCGTCGGGGAAGTCGGGCACACCGTGTGAACGCATGCAGTTCGCGAACTTGAGGTCCTGCTGCTGGTTCTGGCCACCGCTCGCGGACGTGGACACGAGGCCGGGCATGAGGTGGTGGCAGGCTCGGTCGGCGGCCCTGAACGCCGGAGAGTCCGGATTGGCGGTGCCGGGTGAAATCCTTACCTGCACGCCGTTGCCGGAGCTAGTGACCTGTGGGTCGGGGTAGCCAGAAACTCCGCGTGATCGCATGCACGCCGCGAACGCCAGTGACTGCCTCCCGATGTTGGCGACGGCGGGGTTCGGCGCCCCGCTGCTGGTCGATCCACCCCCGCAGCCCGAGATCAACAGCCCGATCGCGATCAGCGAGCCGGCCAGCGAGGCTGCTCGTCGGCGCGGGCATTCATGGAGCTTGGCTTTGGTGGTTGATGGTGATGGAACCGTGTGCATGTGATCCCCTTCGGGTTGATCCATCTGCGTCGTACGGCGTTGTACGCGAGCGGCGGTAACGCGGCGGTGATCGAACCTGTCACCGCGTTGTAACCGTCAACCGAGGATCCTTGGCTCGCATGGGTCGGTTAGCGGCTCGGTTAGGCTTGGCCGAGCAATATCTCTGGTTCAGACGCTGATGAGAGTCCTGGTAGTCGAAGATCATGTCGAGCTCGCTGAGACGGTCGCGAGCGTGCTCCGCCGCGAGGGGATCGCTGTCGACGTCGCGCACGACGGGACCGATGCCCTGTCGCGAACGGCGGTGATCGACTACGACGTGGTCGTGCTCGACCGCGACCTGCCCGGCGTCCACGGCGATCAGGTCTGCCGCACGATCGTTGCGAGCGAGTGCCGCACCCGGGTGCTGATGCTGACCGCGTCGAGCACGATCGCGGATCGCGTCGAAGGTCTCGGGCTGGGCGCCGATGACTACCTGCCCAAGCCGTTCGCGTTCGCGGAGCTGATCGCTCGGATCCGTGCACTGGCCCGACGCTCGCAGCTTCCGCTACCGCCGATCCTGGAACACCGCGACGTGAGACTCGACCCGGCACAGCGGACTGTTACCCGCGCGGGGCAGCGATTGGCGCTCAGCCCGAAAGAGCTCGCGGTGCTCGAGTATCTGCTGGCCGCCCAAGGTCGCGTCGTGTCCGCCGAGGAGCTGCTCGAGCGGGTCTGGGACGAGGCGGCCGACCCATTCACGTCAACCGTGAAGGTGACGATCGGCCGCCTGCGATCAAAGCTTGGCGATCCGCCGCTGATCGAGACCGTCCCCCACAGCGGCTACCGAATCTGAGGCTCGGGGATGGACCACCCCGGCCTGCCGCGCCCGGCCCCACGTTCATGGCTCAAACAGCCGCCTGGCACGATTCGTCTGCGCCTCACGCTCCTCTACGGCATCCTGTTCCTGGGATCGGGCGCGGTTCTGCTCACGATCACCTACCTCCTGCTCGACAGGGCGACCGGCGACAACCTCTCACTCATCACAGGCTCCCGTGGCGGGCCGGGCGGGCTCACGATCCGCCCGTTGCCGATCCAGGCACTCGGCAGTCAGGCAGTACGTCAGGCACTGCGCGGTCAGGCTGTACTGCAGCACGCGGCCGATCTGCACCACCTGCTGATCTGGTCCGCGATCGCACTGGCGATCATGGCGGTGATCTCGATCGCACTCGGATGGCTGGTCGCCGGTCGCGTACTGGGCCCGCTGCGCGCGATGACCGCAATCACCCGTCAGATCTCCGAGCGCAACCTGCACGAGCGGCTCGCGATCGACGGACCGCACGACGAGCTCAAAGAGCTTGCCGACACCGTCGACGGACTGCTCGGCAGGCTGCAGACCGCGTTCGATGCGCAGCGACGATTTGTCGCCAACGCTTCACACGAGCTCCGCACTCCGCTCACCCTCGAGCGAGCACTGCTCGAGGCCTCGCTCAGCGATCCGGCTGCCACGCTCGCATCGGTGCGGTCGACTCAGGAGCGGTTGCTCGGGATCGGGGCGCAACAGGAGCGACTGCTCGAGGCGCTGCTGACGCTGGCGAGCAGCCACCGCGGGCTCGATCATCGAGAGCCGCTCGACCTGTCAGCCGTCGCCGACACCGTCCTGCTGACAGTTCAGTCCGAGGCTGCGCTACTCGGACTGAAGTTGCAGACGCGCACTGCACCCGCTCCCACCGGAGGCGACCCACGCCTGATCGAACGCCTCGTCGCCAACCTGCTCGACAACGCCGTGGACTACAACATCCCCGATGGGCGAGTCGAGGTCGTCACGGGAACCAAGGCCGGTCGCGCGTTCCTGTCGGTGGCTAACACCGGCCCGGTGATCATGCCCGAGCAGATCGACCGCCTGTTCGAGCCCTTTCAACGTCTCGGCACCGACCGCACGCGGCACACGAACGATCACCATGGAATCGGGCTCTCGATCGTCCGCGCGATCGCCGACGCGCACGACGCCACCCTTACCGCCCGCCCCCAGCCGCGAGGAGGACTACAGATCGACATCACCTTCCCTCCAAACGGGAATGCGCAACTCCAGCCGAACGTCGGCCGCCTCATGCAGCCATGAGTGCACCCGGCTAGCCGCAGCAGGATCGTCGCAGATGACTCCTTCAGCGCCATGCGCCGCCACCAGCGCGTGTCTTGCCAGCGCGGCCGACAGGCGCACAATGTGATCGACAATGGCCTCGCAGGCGGAGCACCGTTCGCCCTACTGCGCAACGGGTCGCGGCGTCTCGTCATCCGCTCTGGTGCACCGGGGCGACGAGCTGCGCCCCAATTTCGTGGCCCAATAGGCGTGGAGCACTAGCAGGTGCCGCGGGCACGGCGGCCAGCCGCGCCCTGCTTCTGGTATTCGACGGACATCTCGTCGCCGACTGCGAGAGACGCGCTTAGCGCGGAAAGCGCAATCGAGACTGACGGCCCGACCATCGGGCCGAATCGGCTGTGCGACTCTCCGGTCGCGGTGCTCGAGAATCGCCGGTTGCCGGGCCCAGAGGCCCGGGGCCGTGATCTAGCCTCGCGCGTAGGCAGTGCTTCCGTAGGCGGGCAGCGCCTCAACGGTGTGCCGCTCGGCACGGCGCTGCTCGACCGGCACCGGTCATTGCCCCTCAGCGCAGGAGGGGGAGCGTGGGCAAGGGTGCCGGAATGGCGACTTTGCAGCAGGCGTCGGC
>CAVOUS010000016.1:0-218641 GCA_963699675.1 uncultured Actinomycetota bacterium | reverse complement strand
AGCGTTGAGAGAAGCGCGCGAGGCCATAATGTCCGCCCCTAGACTCGGCCCGATGAGCGTCTCGAAGGGTGCGTTCGAGAACTTTGCGGTCCTGCGTAACCGCGACTTTCGGCTTCTATTTGGCGGCCAGATCGTTTCGGTCTTCGGTGACCGAATGGTCTCCGTGGGGCTTGCGTTCGCGGTATTGGGGATCGGCGGCTCAGCGTCAGACGTGGGGTTCGTGTTGGCGGCAGAAGTAGTCGCGCTAGTCGGCGGCGTGCTGGTTGGCGGTGTTGTCGCCGACCGGACCTCGCGCCGCGGGGTGATGGTGGCCTCAGACCTCTTGCGGCTCGCGAGCCAGGCGACGGTGGCGACGCTGCTGATCACGGGTGCGGCCCAGATATGGATGCTTGCGGTACTGGCAGGCGTCGCCGGTGTCGGTACCGGCTTCTTTAACCCTGCGTCGACCGGCCTGTTACCGGCGATCGTGCCCGCCGCCGAGCTGCAGCCCGCGAACGCACTGCGCTACAGCGCCATGTCGGTGGGCCAGATACTCGGACCAGCCGCCGCGGGCCTCCTGGTCGCCGCGGCCGGGGCAGGCTGGACGTTCGTGGCCGACGCGACGACGTTCGCGGTGAGCGCAGCGTGCCTGATGAGGTTGCGGCCACCAACCCGTGCCCCGGCCAAGGCGAGCACTTTCCTCACCGATTTGCGTGAAGGTTGGGGAGCCTTTGCGTCACGCCGGTGGGTGTGGACGGTCGTCTCCTATTTCGCGATTTCCAACATCGTCTGGGGTGCCTGGCTCGTGCTCGGCCCGGTCATCGCCTTCCACAGGCTCGGCGGCGCGGCGGCGTGGGGCACGGTGCTGGCTGGGGCCGGAGTCGGCACGCTGATCGGCAGCCTGCTCGCTACCCAGGTCAAGCCGAGGCGGCCCCTGATGTTCGTCGCACTCGCCGATGGCCTCATCGCGCTGCCGCTGGCCGGCTTGGCGGCGGCGGCGTCAGTGCCGCTGCTTTTCGCTGCCGCGCTGCTCTCGGGTGTTGGCATGACGCTCGGTCTCACCGTCTGGGAATCAACCCTGCAGCGCCACGTCCCCGGCGAGTCGCTCTCGCGCGTCAGCTCCTATGACTGGTTCGGATCATTGGTTTTCGCTCCCGTCGGACTGGCGATCTGGGCGCCGATCGCGGCGTTGACCGGCAGCAGCGAAGCACTATTGGGCGCCTTCGGGATCGCCGTCGCCATAGTCTTCGCGCTGCTCGCGGTCCCCGACATCCGCCACCTCTCCGTCAACCCAGGACACGAGCGCGGCGGTAGCGGATCGAGCGACCCCCCTTCGACAGCGCCGTCCTAACCGCGCGTGGGGGGGCGCCACGGCTGCCCAGTTCACGCACCAGCAGCCACCTCGAGGCGGGTTCACGGCTCGCCGCCGCTTCCGCTTCGGGTCCGGGCGAACGCTAAGCAGCACTCCGCGGCTCAGGCCCGGAACGGCTGCTGAACCAGTAGCGCGTTTCCATACCGTCCGGCGCGCGTGCTAACGAAGCTCAACGCCGCCTAGTGTGAGATGCGGCCTCTGTGCGAGCTTGGATGGTGTCGGACGATGGGTGGGGATTTGACCGAGGCGTATGGGACGCGTGTGGTCGGCCCGACCGTGTTCGAGATGAAGAACGGCTTCACGGGTCGGCGTCTTGGCGCACAGGCTGGCGAGGTTCTGCGCGACCGCCGCGACGACGACCGCCCACGCTCACTCGCGGCCGCGGTCCGGTCCCCATCACTCCGGGGGCCGGACCGTCCATTCGGCTGTCGCCGAGGCCCGCGCCGCCGGGAGGTCGACGGGGGTCACCGGGTCAGCTGTTGCCGCTATCGGTCGAGGAGCCAGAGTCGGAGCGAGGCCCAACGACGCAGGTCACGGCGCCGGTGACGCCTGTGTTGTCAGCGTCGTTGGTGATCACGCTGAGCTTTACGGACGGATTCGGCGCGCTCGCGCCGGGGGCTGCGGTGCAGTTCTCCACCCCCCGGTAGGCGGTCGGACTGGGGTTGGGGTAGAGGGTGATCTGCTCGTTGACGCCCATCGCGGCGAGCTTCTGGTTCGCCTGGCCGAGGTCCTCTGAGCTGTTGAGCTGCACCAGCACCGAGCCGTCGCTGTGCTTGGTGATGGCAAACGCCTGCGTCGGAGCGGCCGCTCCCCCGGCGCCGAGGGCGAGCAGGAGACCCGCACCGATGCCCGCCAGCCCCAGCGAGCCGCCCGCGAGCACGCGTGGACGGCGTAGGAACCGGGCTTTACTTTCCCGACGGGGCGGCCAGTCGGCCTGGTCAAGCGTGTCTCCGTGTTCATCCATGACTTCCCTCCACAGGTTGTCTTCGTAGTTGCTCATTGATTTGTGGTTCCTTTCTTCAGCCGGGACCTCGCCCGGGACAACCGCTTGCGCACCGCGACATGTGAGACCCCCAGGGCCTGCGCCGCCTCTTTCGGGGAGAGCTCCTCGAGGTCGACGAGCTCGATCACCTCCCGCTCGTGAGCGGGCAGCTGCGCGCAGCGCCGTTGCAGCGCAGCGCCCTCGCGCTCAGCATCGATCCGCTGGGTCAGCTCGTCGATCTCGTCCTCGTGGAGAACCCGGTGGCCTTCAAGTCGCATCACCGCATCACGGCCGCTCGCCGACTGCTCGCAGTAGCGGGCGAACACCCGCGAGGCGATCCCCAGTAGCCATGCCCGATCCGTTCCCCTACGGGGGTCGTACCCGGCGAAGCCGCTCACAGCGCGGACGATGGTCTCAGAAGTGAGATCAGCGACCGTCTGCGGTTCCCGGCAGCGACGAGCGAAGTAGCGCGTGAGAACGCCGATGTTGCGGCGATAGACACGCTCGAACTCCTCACGCGTCGATGAGTTCGGCGGCCGCCCGTTGACGGCGACCGTGCGTGGTCGCTCTCGCATCGTCCTCCCCAGGACGTGAGGTTCAGTGCTCATATCTCCAGTTGCGCGGTTTGCCCAAAAGAGTGACTAGGCCCGTCTGCACCGACCGCTCGTCGTCTCGAACCCGCTCGCCGGCTGCGAGCGCCCGAGCATCAGAACCCGGCCAAATCGTGGTGCGCGCGGCCGACTTGGACGTCGCCGAAACCGGGGCTCGCGAGGCGGCGCGCAGAATCGGGCGGATTGCCTACGCAACCGACCAGCTGCGGTAGGTCGCTGCGCGGACCGTCCGGTTGGGCGGACGCAGACGTCCCACGCCTGCTGGCGCTTGTCTTCACGCGGCAGCACAACTCCGCGACGACGACCGCAGGGAGACGCGGCACTGTCCTTTCAGAGCGGCGCCGCTAGCCGAACGCGCGACTGCTGGCTAGTACCGGGGCGCGTTGGGTGTGCAACATGACTGGCTTGCCATCGCGGTCGTTATCGGGCAATGTTGTCGTGGTGAGGTGGCCTGTCCGGGTTTTGGAGGGCGTTTGGGCGTTGCTGACTGCTGGTGCGGTAGCGCTGGTGGTTCCTGTCGGTGCGGTCGCGGCGACGGGAACTGCGGACGCGGTTGTCCAACGCGGCCTCGAGCGCTTGGTGGCTGCACCGGGCGGGCCGGTCGGGGCGATCGCGACCCTGTACAGCGGCGGTCACACGATCGTCCTGCGGGCGGGGCGGGCCGACGTGACGCGGCCCGGCGCGCCGCGCGTGGGGGACCATATGCGGATCGCCAGCATCGCGAAGGCGTTCAGTGGGGCGGTGGCGTTGCACCTGGTGCAGGAGGGCGTGCTTGGCCTGAATGACACGATCGGGGAGCGGCTGCACGGCATGATGCCGCCGAAGTGGTCGGCGGTCACGGTGCGCGAGATGCTCAACCACACCAGCGGGCTGCCCGACTACACGCAGTCGGCCGGGTTCCGCAAGCAGGCGATGACGAACCCGCGCGGTTACGTGTCGCCGACGGAGATCATCGACTGGGTGCGCCCGGACGGACTGGTCTTCACGCCCGGCTCGCGCTACGAGTACTCCAACACAGACAACATCGTCGTCGGACTGATTGCCCAGCAGGTCGCCGGCCAGTCCTACGGCCGCTTGCTCTCGACGCTTGTCTTCCGGCCGGCGAGGCTGACACAGACGACGTTCCCGACACGGAGGATCTCGTTGCCGGCCCCGTTCATTCATGGCTACGACGTGCTGCCGGGCAGACCGCCGCAAGACGTCACGAGGTTTTTGAGCCCGAGCGGCGCGTGGGCGTCAGGCGCCATCGTCTCCACCCCGGCGGACCTGGGCGCGTTCATACGCGCAGACCTTGGCGGTCGGTTCTTCGGCCCGGCGCAGCGGCGTGCGCAGCTGCGGTTCGTCCGTGGGTCTTCGAGCCCGGCCGGCCCGGGCACAAACTCCGCGGGGCTGGCGATCTTCCGCTACCAGACGCGCTGTGGGACGGTCTACGGCCACACCGGCAACTTCCCTGGATACGTGCAATGGGCAGCCGCAACTGCGGACGGCCGGCGCTCGGTCACGACGTCGCTGAATATCGCCGCGCCGACGGGCGCCCTGCTGCAGCAGTTGCGCTCGGTCCAGGCGTCAGCGGTGTGCGCGCTGCTCGGGAAGTAGCGCCGCTGTGACATTGGTGATGCGCTCGGGGTTGCGTTTGCGGAAGTAGTCGCTGCCGAGATCGACGTACATCTCGCCGGTGGAGAGCATGTGCCAGCAGGCGATGAGGATCGAGTGCTTGACCGCGCCGACGCTTTCTTGTGGCCGCGGCGAGGCTTGAGTCGGGCGTACTGCGCAGCGAGGTATGAGTCGTTGGTGCGGATCGCGGCCATCGCGGACTGCTCCAGCGCCCGGTCCAGCCATCTGGAGCCGTTACGGGTCTTGCCCGAGCGACGGCTGCCGGCGGACTGATCAGTTCCAGGGCATTGCCCAGCCCAGGAGGCGAGCTGCTTGTCGGTCGGGAACACCGACATGTCGACCCCGATCTCGGCGATGACGCACTAGACACTGGCGGCTGGGTTTAAGAACGCGCCCGCGTGACCGAGGAGGCTGGAAGTCGCGATCCCCAGCAGTTCCGAAGGGCCATGAGCGGCAGCCAGAATCTGAGTCAGAGACACCATCCTCATCGCGTCGGGGCTAGGCAGCAGTCGCGCGGTCGGCTGGCGCGGCGGCTCTGAAAGGGATAGTGCGGCGTCGACCCGCGGTCGTCCTTCCGAAGTTGCGCGATCGCGTGAAGGCGACCCGGGCGGCCGGCCCCGGGACCAGCGTCCAAGCTCGCCGATCGCCGATTCCAGGGCTCGGATTGAGACGGCCCAGGTAGACAATTTGCTTTGGCAATCGGGGTGCGCAGCCGCGCTTGCGTTCGCCGACGCCCGCACGCTGATCTGCGAAGCTCTCGCGCGTGATCGCCCTTCGATCAACCCTGGATCTGGTGCGCGTTTGCCGGGTCGCTGCGTTGGCCGTGGGCGTTGTCGCGTGCGTGGCGCTCGTGAGCCCTGTGGCTGGCGCCGCAGCCACGCTGACGGTGACCACTACCAGGGATGAGCTCGTCGCGCACGACGGGAGGTGCTCGCTGCGGGAGGCGATCGAGGCGGTCGAGTCGCCGGGGACGCGGACCGACTGTGGGCGCGTCAGCCGAGGTTCGAACGCGATCGTGCTCGGCTCGGGTCGATACGTGCTGTCGATTCCCCGCGCGGGGGCGGATGCCAACACCAGCGGCGACCTGAACGTGGACGGCGCCGCGCCGCTCACGATCACCGGCGCCGGCCTGCGGGCCACGGTGATTGATGCGGGCGGGCTTGGCGACCGAGTGCTGTCGGTGGCGAGCGGAGCGCGGCTCGTGCTGAGCCGCCTGAGCATCACCGGCGGGCATGCACCAGCCGGACCGGCGAGGGCGAGCGGCGTCGCGGGCGTCGGCTGCAGCGCGGGCGGTGACGGAGCCGATGGCCTCGACGCTGCAGCCCCCGGCAGTGGCGGGGGTATCTTCAACGGTGGGACGTTGGTCCTCGATACGGTCGCGGTCACCGGGAACACGGCGGGGGCTGGGGGAGCGGGCGGGAGTGGCGGAGGCGCCGGCTGTAACGGCGGAGACGGCGGCCTCGGAGGCAGTGGCGGTGGCGTGGACAACCAGGGCAGGCTGACGCTGGTCGACTCCACTGTTTCGGGCAACCGCGCCGGTGCGGGCGGCGGCGGAGGCAGCGGGGACGCCAACCCGCTCGGAGGGTCCGGCGCGGGCGGCAGCGGAGGACCGGGCGGGAGCGGCGGCGGGCTCGTCAATCACGGCACGCTGTCGGTGACGGCCTCGACGATCGCCCGCAACAGCGCCGGAGCCGGGGGGGTCGGGGGCCTGGGGGGTACTGGCGCGGGACCGCTCGGTGCCGACGGCAGCGGCGGCCTGGGCGCCTCGGGGGGCGCCATCTTCAGTACAGCCGGGTTGCTGACTGTGATCGACAGCACCCTGTACGGCAACATCGCGGGCGCTGGTGGCGCCGGTGGCGGGCGCACGGGTACGGGTGGCACCGGCGGCAGCGGCGGTGGGATCGCGGTCGCCGCGGGACTCAGTCGGGTGCGGAATGCGACCGTGGCCGGCAACGGGGTCGGGACGGGCGGCGCTCCCGGGTCCACCGGAGGCACCCCCGGCTCCGCAGGCGTGGGCGGGGGTCTGTTCGTCCAATCCACGTTGAGCGTCGACGACATGCAGTTGCAGAACACGATCGTTGCCTCGAGCCTCGGCGCGAACTGCGCCGGGAGCACCGGCTCCGCAATCGCGAACGGCGGCCGCGACCTGAGCTACGGCGACCAGACCTGCCCCGGTCGCCCCGGTAACCCCGAGCTCGGCCTGCTGAAGGACAACGGAGGCCCCACCGCCACGATGGCGATCGGAGCGGGCAGCGTGGCGATCGACGCGATTCCGGCCAGAAACGGCGGCTGTCCCGCCACCGATCAGCGCGGCGTCCGGCGGCCCCAAGGGCGCGCGTGCGATATCGGCGCCTACGAGTTCGCGATTCCCCGGATCACGATGATCGCGCCGTTCCAGGGCGCGTCCTACGAGCGTTGGTCGCGGATCCCCGTCAGCTTCCGGTGCGACGAGGGAGGCGTCGCCAGCACAATCGCTACGTGTACAGGCAGCGTCGCTCGTGGCCATGCGGTCGGCACCGGGCGGCTCGGCACCGTGCCGTTCGTGGTCACGGCGATCGACAAGAACGGCACCCAGGCCCGAACGACCGTCCACTATGACGTTTGGATCTACGTCAACCCGGTCAGGGAGGTGAGCGGTCTGACGCCGCGGCGGATCGACCTCGGCGTCGACTACGCGGGCACCGGGCCGCTGCTGGCGATCGGCCGGGGCCGCGTGACGATGGCCAGCGACACGGACTCGGGGCCGCCGAGCTGCTGGGCGATCAGTTGCTGGCCCGGAGGTGGGATCGTCGTCATGAGGCTCCTAGACGGTCCGTTCGCCGGTAAGTACGTGTATGTGGCCGAGCACATCACGGTCACCGTTCGGGTCGGGCAGACGGTCAGCGCCGGGCAGCAGATCGCCACGCTCCACGCCGGGTACCCGTGGTCGGAGTCGGGCTGGGCGGCCGGACCCGGACCTGAGGCGCTCGCGAGGGCGGACGGCCACTGGTGCCATACGTGCGCCGATGTGGGCGATTGGTCAACGATCGAAGGGCGAAATATGAACGCCCTGCTCGTGCGACTCGGGGCGCCGTCCGGGCTGTTTCAGCCGATTCCCAGCCAGCACATGCCCCCGGGCTGGCCGACCTGGCCGGGGTAGCGCAGGCTGCGGGGCAGCAGGCGATGCGTGGGCGACCGCCTCGTCCTTCGTGGCTAGCTTCGACGGTGATACTCCGGAGCGCGGCCACCGAGCTCGTTCGAGTGGATGTAGACGTCGTATTCGTTGTAAGCCGGTCCGCCGTCGCCGTCCGTCGACGGGCTCAGAGGAGCCCACTACCCGCTGGTCCTTGGTCGACTCCGGTGCGGGACGCGTATAAGGTCGCGCAAACGAGTTCGAAAGGGGATACGGTGCCTGAGCCGTCATCTGAGATCGAGCAGGTTCTGCGGGACATGTTGGCCGCGATGGGGCGATCAGATGTCGATGCGATCGGCCGGCGCACGTCGCAAGACGCGTGCGTCGTCATGATCGGCTCTGACCCGGGTGAATGGGCCGAGGGCTATGACGACGCGATGCGGCTGTGGGCGCAGTCGACTCCGGACGGGGGTCCGGGCGTGAAGGTCGGGCTGGATGACGTTAAAGCGTTCCGCGAGGGCAGCGTGGGCTGGGCCGCTGGCCATGGGTACTTCGAGGTGGACGGGAAGCGTGTTTCGGTACGGATGACCGCGGTTTTGCACCAGGAGGATGGCGAGTGGAACACGGTGCAGACCCACGCGTCGATCGGCGTGCCCAACGATCGGATGCTGGAACCAATGTTGCAAGGCGACGCCAAGTAGGCCACGCATCCCAGGGGCGCGCCGGGCCGCGTTTCCTCGCATCCGGATGCGCCAGCACTGGTCGGCAACTCTCTCGGCGGCTGGGTCGCGCTTGAGCTGGCGCGACGCGGCCGGGCGGCGCGCGCGGTCGTCATCTCGCCCTCGGGACTGGAGTCGCCTCCGGAACGTGCCTTCGTCATCACCCTCAACGAGCAGATGCGTCTCCGCGCGCGCTTCGCCGCGCCGCTGGGCCAATGGCTGACCGCATCGGCGCTGGCCCGCGTCATGCTCTTCGGCGGCCTGCGGAGTCAGCCGTGGCGCTTGTCGCCGGATGCGGCCGCCCGCGACCTGCACGACTTCGGCTACTCGCCGGGCTTTCAGTCCATGCTGAGCTCGACCGTCGCTACCCGTGCCCCGATGTGGCTCGGCGAGATCCAGGTGCCGGTCCGCGTGGCCTTCGGGACGCTCGACCTCATGCTCGGCGTCTTCACCGCCCCGCGTTTCGCGGCGGCCATCCCCGGAGCCGAGCTCGTCCCGTTGGCAGCAGTCGGAAACGTCCCGATGCTCGACGACCCCGAGCTCGTGGCCCGAACGATCCTTGACTTCACCACTGACGCCGATACGCCACTACGGCGAGCTGCGACATGGCAATGAGATCTGGCGCCCGCGCTCTCCCGGCCGAGCAAAACTCGACCGGCCCGGCGGCGCCACGTGAGCCGGTGTGCCGCGTCCGGGCGGGTTACAGGCCGCGCCGGCCGCGACCGACGTAACCGCCACCGCGGGAGCGGCGGAACAGCCAGACCAGGAGCATCGAGAACACGACCGAGAGGACCAGGCCTCCGCCGTGGCGATGCAGCACGAACCACGAGAACAGCCCGGCAGCAAAGGAGCCACACAGACCGATCACTGCGGTCATGCCCAGGCCCATCGGATCAGGACCAGGGAGCAGAAGCCGCGCTACCGCCCCCACGAACAGGCCCAACACGAAAAGGATGATGAGGTAAGCGATAAGACCCACAAACCCATTCCTACCCGGTTTGAGGGCCCCCTCCCATCCAGATGCCTACAGGGCGCCGGCTGGCGAGCACGAGGCCGTGGGGCGGGGCCGCGCTCGCGCGCAGCGGGGCTGAGAGCCGCTGGTCCGGGGTACGACTGCGGCGACCCAGCCGCAACCCGTGACTAGCACCTGCAACGGACGCGGCTTCCAGATCGGCCGGCCTTCCGGTGTCTCATAGATCACGTTGGAGGCGCGCATGAACGCGCCCACGTAGCTGGAGGCCGACCAGAGCGCGGCGACGATGCCGACGATGCCCATGATCCCCGCGGTGCTCTTGTGCGCGGTGATCGACTTGATCGGGCCCGCGAACGTCTGCGCGGCCGAGCTGGATCCGATCTTGGTGACGATCTGCGTGATCGTGGTGGAGGTCCGCTTGAGCGTCGCGAACAGCGATGTGCCTCGCGATGTCCCCTCCGGCCGATAGTCGCGGCGACGTTCCCCGGCGACGTGAAGATCAGCGCGGCCAGCGTTCATAGGCCGAGCTTTCCTCCGATGTCTCCCATCAGCTCGCTGGGGTTGAGACCGAGCTTCCCCAAGAGGTCGCTGTGGTGCTCGGGGTCGACCTTGTCGGGGAGCTGCTGGTCAGCCTGGTCGGCCTTGTCGTGGTCGCCTCGGTCATGCAGCAGCTGCAGAATCTGGTCCTTGGGGATCTCCATGATCTTCTCCTGTGGTTGATATGGTGTCAGCCGCCGTCGGGATGACATGCGGGCTGGCCTCGTTGGCTTGTTCCGACTCAGCTGCTGCGTTCTGGGATAGCTCTCGTCGGCCGGCGGCATGTCGGCGCGTGGCGACAGCGGCCGCTCCGGCCCCGCCAGCGAGGATCCCGAGCATGCCCTTCGTCGATGGGGTGCGAGCGCCGCTGTTGTCTGTCGTGTTCGCGAGCGCCGCGACAGCTTTCTGCAGCCCGGTCTGCTTGTTGCGCCCGCCGCCGGGAAGGGCGGCCTGGACCCGTGCGACCAAACGGTCTGGATGAGCGGGGCTCGGCCGAGGAGGCCAGCGACGCGGAGAGGATGTGGGGCTTCGCCGCGCCCGCAGCCGGCTGACTGGCCTGGTTGGCTTGCTGTTCTTGTTCTTGGTCGTCGGCATGTGCTGGCGGCTACTGCTCTGCGGTCCGCTTGACGGTCTCGGCGCTGTCCTGGGCGCTGGCCTTGAGCTCCTCGGCATGCTGCTGGGCGGACTCTTGAGCCGTGTCCTTGACCTCTGAGGCGACTTCCTGGGCCTTGTCGGTCGCGGTCTGGGCGGCGTCCTGAGCGATCTGCTTGCCGTGCTCGATCGCCTCCTGGCCGGTCTGGCGGGCCTGCTCTTTGACCTGATCGGCAACGGGGCCGAGACGCTGGTCCTCGACCTTTGTCGACGGGATCAACAGACCCGCGATGAAGCCGACGGCGGCGGCGCCGATGGCGAGGCCCAGCGGGTTTTCCTGAACGACACCGACCGCGCGCTGACCGGCCGCCTTGACGTCGTCGCGGTCGGGGGTCGCGTCAGACACCTGCGAGCCCGCGCCGGTGATCGTGGCCTTGACGCCCTGCACCTTGTCGGTGATGGAGTCCTTCGCGCGGGCGGGAACGTCGGCCTTGTAGCCGAGGGCGTCGACGGTGTCGCCCATCCGTTCGCGGGTCTGTTCTATCTCTTGCCGGATGGCAGCTGGGTCTTGGCCCATTGCACGTCCTCCTTGAGGGTGTCGACGGTTTGCTCGGGTACGGGGGGTGTCGCTTCCGATACCTGCTGCTTGCCGGTGACGGCGAGAACGCCCGCTCCGGCGGCGTAGACAACGGTGATGATCAGCGCGGCGATCCACACGTCCATCGCGGTGGCGAGCAGAGCGATCAGACAGGCGGTTAGGGCCTGGAGCGCCAGGAACGTGATGACCCCCGCGCCGCCGAACATGCCGATGCCCACGCCGGCCTTCTTGCCCTTCTCGGTCATCTCGGCTTGCGCCAGTCGGAGCTCCTGACGCACCAGCGTCGACAGTTCATCTGAGAGCTGCTTGAACAGCGCTCCCATCGACTCCTCGCGCAGATTGCGCTCGGCGTCGCGGGCCGCTGTCGGCGGCGGGGTCTCACCGGTGGCCATGACTAGAGTCCGGGCCGAAACGTGGGCGGCTGACCCGGCGTGGCCGGCAGGGGCTCGATCGTGGCCGGCGTCGCAGTGCCCGTCGTTCCCGCGCGGAGTTGCTCGGTCTGACGGGCGGAGTAGCGCCGGCTGCTCGATGCCTTCAGAAAGCGCGACGCGACGAGCCCCAGAGCGAGCCCCCCGGCGGCGACCGCGCCCGGCTTTCGCCGCCCGAAATCCTCCGCGTCGCTCAGCATCGAGTCAGCGTCGGTATCGCGGAGGTAGCTACCGGCTTGCTCGGCGTATCCCGCGAGGCGATCGACTGCCTCAGCGGGACGATCCTTGCCCTGATCGCGCAGCGTCTCACTGACCGATCGCAAGTCAGACGCCTGTTGATGAGCCTGCTCGGCCAGCTGCGTTGAGCGCTGGTCGAGCTGCTCCCGCAGCTTGGCCTGCGCCTGCCCCGCCGCCGCCTGGGCCTTCTCCTGTGCCTGGCCGGCGGCCTGCTGGGCCTTGGCCTGCGCATCAGTGGCCGCAGCGCCGGTCGCGCCCTTGGGTCCGGGACGGTGTTCCGTGTCTGTCTGGGTTGCCATCACAGCTCCTTTTGCCTGTTTCATGGGTCGGCTCGCTGGTTGTTGGCTATGCGCGCTGGCAGCCGCGCCTGAGTGCCATCACAAGAGCGATCACTAGGGTTCCGCTGCGCAGACGTCGGCCAGCCCGTGGGCGGTATGCAGCGGGTGAGGGTTGGTCAAGCATCATTTGTCCCGGTCTTCCATGAGTTGGACACGCCTGAGGGGGCTCTCGAAATCGAGAGCCCCCTGCTCGGCGGGCCGGCTCAGCGGCTGCGCCCCCGCTCGACGCCCTCGGTCTCGATCTGCTCCTTGCGAATCTCTTCTGAGACCTCGCGGTCCTCGCTGACGGTCTCCGTGTCCAGACGCACGCGTTCCTTGGGGACGACGCGCTTCTCCACAACGGGCTCCTCCTCGTGCAGGACGACCTCGTGCTCTTCCTCGGAGATATCGCCCCCCGACGTCGCCTGGTCGCGGTTGGCGTCGGTGATCGGTTCACGCTCGATGCGGACTTCCTCGCGCTGCACCGGAACCGTCTTGGTGACCGACTCGGTAATCACGTACTTCCGTAGCCGGGCGCGGCTCGCCTCGCGCTGCCGTGTGCCGACTCGCACCTCTTCCTCCGAGCGGGTCATCGCCTCGTCGGTCTCCGGGCCGCTCACGTCCCGACCCCCTGTTTTCCGGTCGGTCTGGCCACGCTCGCCGGCGTCGGGCTCGCCCTGGGCGGTCGTTGAGCCCGCGGTGGTGTACGGCACGTTGTAGTGCTCAAACAGCCGCCGCTCCTCCTGCTCAGACAGCTCGCCATCCACTTCGACTCCGGGAGCGTCCTTGACCTGATCCTTGGTCACCTGCGCCCGGACATCCTCACCCGCAGGCGAGGCACCGGCCAAGGGCACGAAGTTGGACTTGGTGCCAAACAGACCGCTTGACACCGTTGCCCACTCCGGCTTGCCGGTCTGCGGATCCTCATAGATCTGGCTGATCTTTCCGATCTTCTCGCCATCAGACCCGATCATCGTCCGGCCGTGCCACTGGTACGCGTCAGTCATCTCCGTCATGAGTCTGCTTCTCGCAATGTGTTGCCAATCGGTTCTCTGCGCGTCCGCGCCAGCGGACCAGCCCGCTCCTCGGTCGCGTCCCGCCCATCCCAAGCGCCGGCTCCGCTCGCGGAGTGTCGACCGTCGCCGCCGCGCGGCATCAGCGTCAATCCGAGCAACCGGCCCCCAGCAGCCTCCGATCTCAGCTTCGTCCGGGCGCTGGCTGCGGAGATGCGAGACACCCCATGGCTCCAGACAGGGGCGATCCGGTGATACTCAGGATCTGTGTTGCCTCGGAGCGAGGCGTGGGCACCAACCGCTATCATTAACTGACACAGATTGTTCTAGATATGGCGCTGTAAGCGAACACTGATTCCATTCTACCCATGACGTGGAGCATCACACAGTGAAAAGCCGCACTTACCGGCCAAAGATAGATATATGAGTCAAAGTGTTCCATTTCGCCATGAGGGTGAGCACGCCAGTCGTGTCGGCGAGCAGGCTCCTGAACGTCGCTTGCGCAGCGACGCAGCGCTGAATCGGGCGAAGATCATCGACGCGGCCCGCAGAGCGCTGGCCGATCACGAAGACACCAGCGTCCGGGCGATCGCCGAGAAGGCGGGCGTGGGACGCGGGACCGTGCACCGCCATTTCCCCACGCGCGAGGCGCTCATGGACGCAGTCCGCCGCCAGGCCCGCGACGACGCCGACTCCGACGAGGAGGACTACCTGCGTCCCCCCGGCGAGCTGGCCCACGTCAGCAGCACGCCGCTATCGGTGGCCGACGTGCTCAACAAGGTCCCTCCGTACCAACTCGGAGAGCAGATCATCGCCGAGGCTCAACGACTGCCGGGAATCTCCTCCGCCGCGCTCTATGTCGTCGACCTCGACGGTGCCAGTATGCAGCGCCTCGCCGGCGGCGCGACCTTTCCCGCTCAGGTCACCGTCCCGCTGGCGGTCGGCCCGGAGGTTCCCCGCGAGGGCGTGACCGCCATTCGGGCCGTCTTCGAAGAGCTTCTACCCGGCGCGACCGTCGCTCCGCTGCAGTTGCGCGGCCGCGCGATCGGGTTGCTCCTCGCCGTCGGGACGGTCAGCGATCAGCTGCGCGATCTCGCGTCCGAAGCCGCCATCGCGCTCGCTCTGGCGCCTCCCTACAGCGACTACATCGACACCGTCCGCCGTACCCGGCCAACCAGCCCCGCCGCCGAGATCCAACAAAACCTGCTGCCGCCTCGCATCACACGTGTCGGCGGAGCGACCCTCGCCGGCAACATTCTGCCCGGGTATGAGATCGGCGGAGACTGGTTCGACTACACCGAGAACCCGCGCGGCACCTGGATCGGCATCGCGGACTCCGCCGGAAGCGGAGCCGCCGCCGCCGGCGTTGGCGCCGTCACCCTCGGAGCGTTTCGCTCCGTCCGCCGCGAATCCACCGACCCCGCCGACAGCCTACTAGCCATGCACGAGGTACTGCTCGAGATCAGCGACGGGGCAACCACCTCCACAGCAACAATCGGGCACTGGAACGCTCCAGCCTCGACATTTCGCTGGGTCACCGCCGGCGGCGAGCCGCCGCTTCGCATCACCGCTAGCGGTCAACTCACACCGCTGGAGGGCGACCTGTACCCACCCCTGGGAAGCAAGGGCTTCCCAGACCAACTCCACACACACCAAACCCGCCTGGACAGGGGCGAACGACTCCTCCTCCTCTCCGACAGCTTCACCCACCCCACCCACGGGCTCGGACTCCCCGCCATCACACGCGCAGTCGCCAAAGCCGACAACAACGCCGCACCCGCCACCCTACGAGCCATCGAAGACCAACTACGCGCAGAAAACCCCGATCAGCTCGACGACGACGCAACCATCATCGTCCTCGCCCCCAGCGGCATGATCGGACCCTCTGACTGACCGCTTCACACTCAAAGCATCAGGCCGGAGACCCCGACGACAGCGGCACATACGACGCTGGAACCGACACCGTCTCTCGGTCCGGTATCACCGTCAGAACGCGACCCGAACGAAGTGGTGTCTCCACGAACAGGCATCACACGCGCCGGCTCTCTGAGTCGTCAGCTCCATGTCCGCTCTGCGCCGGATGGGACTGACCGCCCTGCCTGCGCAGCGCAAGAGCATGCCGCCCTGACGTCGGTTGCCTCTCTTCCGCTGTACATCGCCGCGGGCATGGCTCCCCGGTGTATGTCCAGGCGGCGGTGACCACCTCGTCGATGGTCTCGGGGACGGAACAGCAGCTACTTCCCAGCGGCTGATCTGAGGTAATCCGCGAGGCGCTGAAACCCCCGGTGGGGCCTGGCATTCTGAGGTTCGCGTGAAAACGCATTCTCCGGTCGCTGGGACGGAACTCGGGACCACGCCGGCGGAAAAACCTGAGAATGCCAGTGCTGACGGCCTCTTTTGACTGCGCCCTGTTCAGGTCACCGGTGGGCGTGTTGGTGGTTGCGTTGTACTCGCTGGGCGGTCGGCGACCTAGCGTCGCGGCATGGCAACGACAACGCAGTTCCCCAATCCCCAGGAGCGCCCGCGCGGGCTCCGTTTCAATGACGCGACCGCCGACATCGTGTGGGCGGCGATCCAAACGCTGGACGAGGCGGCCAAGCACGAGGTGCTCGACCATCTCCGCAACCATTTGGTTATCCCGGACGCGCGGCGCACCGACCGCGAGGCGCAGGTGGCCAAGGCGATCGCCTCGTTGCGCGAGGCGGCGGAGATCCTCAGCGCTCGCGGCGAGAAGAACGAGCTGAGCACGTACCGCTACGAGGGGCTGCGGGTGGAGCTGGACCGCAAGGGCGACTGGCCGCCGGAGAGTTCGATTCGCCGGATCGTGGCCGGCACCTGGAACGACGCGCTCCGGCGCGCGCAGCTTGAGCCGGTGTCCGACGGCGACGCGATCCGGGTGCAGCTCGGCGGGCGGCTCTCCCCGCAGGAGTGCGCGGCGGCGGTCAGGGAGTGCAGCGAGGAGACGGGCACCCTGCTGCCGACCTATTCGTATTACATCGCCTGGTCGCGCCGGCCGGACGTGCGGCGCCGTCCCGGCCGCCGTCCGCAGTCCCAGAGTCCGTTCACCCGCAACTTCCATCGCTGGGCGGATGTGCTGGTGGCGGCCGGGCTGGCCAAGGAGGGAGAGATCGCTGGGCCGGTGCTGCGTACCCCAGACGCGTCGGTGCGTTCCACCGCGGGGATTCGCTGGGCCGATGAGCAGCTCGTCGAGGCGCTGCAGACGATCGCCGGACGCCTGGGCCATTCACCCAACACGAGCGAGTACCCGCGCGAGCGCGAGCGGCTGATCGCCGAGCAGGAGGACAGCGGAGAGCCGGTCCGGCCGTTTCCGTCGCTGCCGACGATCCTCAACCGCTACCGCTCTTGGGACGCGGCGCTGACGGAGGCCGGGCTTGAGGCGACCAGCGGCCGTCATGCCACAGGGGGAAGCCGCAAGCCCTCGCGCCGCAAGATCCCTCGGGAGGAGATGCTCACCTGCCTGCGCGAGGCGTTCGAAGCGATCGGGCACCCGTTCACCGCTACCGCCTACAAGGCGTGGCGTACCAAGCAGATCGCCGCGGACGTTAGGGCCGGCGTGCTGCGGCGGATCGCCAGCTACCACGCGATCTACACCGCGTTCGGTGATTGGGCGACGGCCTGCCGGCACGCGCTCGGGGACGCTCGGCCATGACCATCGCTCCAAGCGCACGGGCCGCGGTGGTCATCAGCATGATCGACGCCCTGCCGGGGCGTGACCGCGCGCAGCTCCGCGAGGCGCTGAACGCCCAACTCGACCAACGCCTCACGCCAACCGAGCAGCGGGTGCATGAGCTCCTCCCACTGGCCGCGATGCTGGATGAGCGAGCCCAACAGGACGGAATCGCGCCGCCGCGCGGCGGCGGGAAGGCCACGTGGCGCCCCGCCCCCGCCAGGCGAGTCGAGCGGTTCCCGGTCGTAGCCCAGGTCGGGTACGACCAGCGCCGTCCAGCGGACGCCCCGAGCGGCAACGCGCTCACGCGGCGGTTCGGCACCTGGACCCTCGCCTGCCGCGCGGTTTGGGGCCTGCGCGCCGACGGGCGCTACAGCGGCCTGGGCAAGCCCTGGACCAACGGGACCCGCGGCAGCAACCGCCCGCCCCGCTACACCGAGGCAGAAGCGCTGGCCGCGATCCGCGAATGCGCGCTGGCCTACGGCCGGCGGCCGACCAGCAACCTGTACATCGACTGGTCCGCCCGCCGGCGCGCCCACGCCCGCGCCTGCGGCAGCGCGCCGCCCCGGCTGCCCGCCTACAAGCACTACCACGACACCTACGGCGGCTGGTCCCGCGCCGTGGCGCTGGCCGCGATCAGCGACGCCGAGCTCGCTGAGGCCCGCGCCGCCCGTGGCGAGCCAGGATCTCAAGTCCCTGAGGACCAGACCCCAGCCGGGCGGCTCCGGGCTGCCGACGTCGACGCGCTCGCCGTCACCGGCGTGCGCCCCCGAGACTTAGGCCAGATGCTCACGTGCGGCTTCGGGGATCTCCAGCTCCTGCGCGCCGCCGCCGTGGCGCGGGTGCTCGGTGGATCAATCGCCTGGCTCGCCGGCTGCGACCCGCACCCTGGCGCGCCACCGACTGCACAGATGGTCCTCGACGCGGCGGCCGTCCGGCAGCTCCGCCGCGAGCGCAAGATCCCTGAGCAGGCCATCCGCGACCACATCGGCCTCACCGCCAACGAGTGGCGCCGGCTGCTCGACCGCCGCGATCACCCGAGCCTGCGCGAGCTCGTCGAGCTCGCCGGCCTGCTCAGCGTCCATCCCCACAGCCTCCTCACCGCGGCGCCATGAGCACGCCCGAGCATTGGAAGCGCAACCCGCGCTACCCCGACCGCGACAGCCGCACCCGCAAAGCCCGGCAAGAGATGCTCCTTGTCGCCCTCGAACGGACACCGCGGCGGCGAATCCTCCGCCGGCTACGCCTCCGGTGGATTGCATCCCGCCTGGGCCAGCGGGATCAGTGTCATTGAACGAGAGCCGCCCGGTGCGCGCTCTACCGTTGCCGGCGTGACGAGCGAGTTGATGATCGGGCCCTGGCGCTGCTTGGAGCAGATCGGCTCGGGAGGCAACGGAATCGTCTGGCGTGCGATCTCAGCGGATGGGGCGCAGCAGGTCGCTCTCAAGGTGGTCAAAACCAAAAAGCCTGATGCCGAGCCCTATCGCCGCTTCGTGCGCGAGATCGCGTTCCTCCGTGACCTAGGACCGTTTGAGGGCGTCCTGCCCGTCATCGACGCTCATCTGCCCGAGCCGCCGTCGACCGATCGACCGTGGCTGGCCATGCCGATCGCCACGCCCATCGTCGAGGCGCTGGCGGACGCCTCGCTCGACACCGTGATCGAGGCGGTTCACGCGATCGCCGCCACGCTCACCCGGCTGGCCGACGAACACCAGGTCGGACACCGCGACATCAAGCCGGGGAACCTCTACGCGCTCGATTGCGCGTGGCTGATCGGCGACTTCGGCCTGATTGACGTGCCGGACCTCGACGAGCTGACCCGCAGCGATCGGCCGCTCGGGCCGGCGCACTACACCGCCTACGAGGTCATCGAGGACCCCAAGAACGCGCCGTCCGGGCCGGCTGATGTCTACTCCCTGGGCAAGACGCTCTGGGCACTGGCGACAGGCGGCAACTGGCCACCAATCGGCCATCAGGACGCCGACAACGAGGGCTACCGCATCTCCGACTACCGATCGCACCCCAAGGCCCGCGACCTTGACCAGCTTGTCGATCGCATGACGCGTCTGCAGCCCGCGGGCCGCCCCACCATGGGTGACGTGGCGGCTGATCTCGCCGCCTGGATCAGACGGACCCCGGAACCGCTGGACCTGCAGGTTGCCGACCTTACGGCTCGCTTCCGGGCTCAGCACGCTCCCGCGTTCGCGGCGCGCGATCAGCAACGCGAATGGCGTGAGCAGGCCCTGGCTGCGCTCAGGGCGCTACAGGAGCGCATCCGCCCGCTGAACGACGCACTGCGTCAATTCGACCCGGAAGCTCGGATCGACGCGATCGACGACAAGCTCACAAGCAACATCCTGGGTACACGCCACTCCCACCGGGGGCGAGAGCCCCTGTTTCGATGGGTCCGCTGCAGCATCCTGACCGTCGGCGAAGAGCACTGGCCCTACGGCCTACGGATGGGACGATGCGTCGAGCTCCTCGACGATGGCACGCTGGTTGCGCAATGGCTGCTGAGCGTTGGGCCAATGAGGGCCGCCGGATCGGACTTCAACCGCGAGGGCAGAGAGTTCGAGGCGCCGGTGGGGACGGTTCAGCAGGAGGAAATGCTCGACCGCTTCGCTGCTGACCTCCGATCCGCGCTAAGCGAGGCGCTGACGGTTCTTGTGGATAAGCCGGGCGGGAGCAGCTAGCCGCCGGCAGGGGCCCCGCAGACCAAGCACCGCACCGGCCCAGACCAGTCCTCCAGCACCTTGAGAGGTTCTTGTGGATGGCAGGCGAACTCCACCCGGCGCATGTCGTCGTCCTCGGTGAGCTCTGATGGTTCATCAGGGAGGTTGCGTTCGACCTTGAACCCCGAGCGCTCGAACTGGTCAAACAGCGGGCCCGCGAAGCGGCGGGCGCCGATCGCGCTCAGGTGCTCGACCTGGGCCTGGGTCAGCCAGTGATCAGGGGGCGCCTGGATGCCGCAGTAGGGGCAGACGTATCCGGCTGGGTCGGGCTCCACCGTGTCGGTCTCATCATCGGGTGCCGGACGCCACTTGAACTCGCGCTCGCACGTGGGGCACTCCCGGCGCAGGAACCCGTCGCTGTCGAGCGGGATGGGCACCGCGATGCTGGTCTCGTCGTCCATGCCGAGCACGGTACTCCGCGCTGCGGCTGGCGCACGGTGAGTTCCGGCGCGGCTATCGCGCGCCCGGAGAGATGGCGCCGTGGCAGTCCTTGACCTTGCGGTCGCTGCCGCAAGGACACCGACCATTGCGCCCGGCCTTCTTGAGCGCCGGCCCGGTGATGGTCTGTAGCCGCGGCCACCCGTCGGCGAAGAGCTGCTCGATCTCAGGTCGCGCTTCGGGCTTGCGCCGCTGGGCGATGAACAGGGCTAGCCGCTGGTAGGACCAGTAGGCGTGCCGGAGCCCGTTGGCGAGGTGCTGCTCGCTGGGGCCGGAGCGGATAGTGACGTTGCCGAAGACGTCGTCGGTGATGCGATCGTTGAGCGCGACCGTCGCGCCGTGCAGGAGCAGGTTGGCGAGTCGGTTGTCATCGTCGTAGCGCTCCTGGAGCTCACCGTCGTGGTCCTGAGGCAAGGTGCCGTCTACGGCGCGGATCCGGTCGGGCAGGCCCTTTGTTGTCCAGTGGCGCTGGCCCTTGGTGCCGAATAGGCGGGACAGCATTTCGCGGTCGCTGATGTCTTCGGTCATCAGTGGCAGGGCGGGATCGCCGTCGCGGCGCTCGTGCGCGTTCCAGTTCTCGGCCACGAGCAGCCGCATCAGCCGGAAGTGCAGCGTGCCGAGTCGCTCGGCCTCTCCGGGATGGGCGGCGATCCAGTAGGCGTCGATCGCGCTCTCAAACAGGGCGCGAGCGAGCATCCCGACCTGATCTCCGTACCCCTGGTCCGCAAGCAGGAGTACGGCGGAGAATGTGCCCGCGGCGCGGCCCCATACCGCCAGGATCATGCGATTGCCTTGGCGCCCTGCTTCGACCAGCCGCGGCCCCTCGAACGCCGCGGTCGCGCACTCGGCCAGCTCACGACAGACCCGCAGCCGCTGAGGCAGTGGAAAGGTGCGCAGTTCTGGCGGGACGAACGGAATAGACCGCGAAACCACGCGCTCACCTTACGAATGGAGGCGGTCGCCGTTCGCCATCTGCGGCTCGTGTCTGGTTAGGGTCCCCGGCATGAACGACGAAGACAAGGTCAGGTACAGCGCCGAGGGACTTCGCTCCTGTGGGGCGCCGCCGGAGGGAGGTCAGCCGGATCGCGTCAGGGACGTGCTGCTGGTGACGATCGGTCATGTCGATGGCGACGCCAGCCTGGGGGAGGAGTTCGGTGCTCACCCACCCGTGGACTCCGCCGAGCTGGGAAGAGGGCTGATCCTCGGCGCGCTGGACTCCCGGGAGATCAAGCTGATTCAGAACGCCTGTAGCCCGCGCGGGCACTTCTTCCGCCCGCATGAAGGCGAGGGCATCCGCCACGTCTTCTGGCGCGACGTCACCGAACAGGCGCTGAGCGACAACGGCCTCGTCCCGTCGGGATGGGATGAGGATCAGACGATCTTCACCGCGGTCGCGCTCTCGCGCTGGGTCCGCGACAACGCCGCCGGCACCGAGCTCGCCGCGCGGTTGGTGGACTACGACACTGGCGAGCTCCAGGTCAGACCCCACGAGCTGTTTGAGTCAAGTCACGCCTACCGCCTTCCCCTGGTCGAACGCGACTGGCTCGACGCCGACGACGCCGCGATCCTGCGAGGCCTGCTCGACGCCTACTGGCAGCGGCGCGACGATCTGCCCGAGCGTGTCCCGCGCGCGATCTGGCGGGCCGAAATCGCGTCATGGAGCCGCTGGCTCGACCAGACGCTGGCGCTTGTCGTGGGTGCGTTCGAGGCGCTCATCGCCACGAGAATCGGAGACCTGACGGCGAACTTCAAACGACGAATCCCACTGCTCGCTGAGATGGTCGGGGTAGAGGGCGTCGATTCAGACTTCGCCGAGCGGATCTACGCGGCGCGATCCGAAGGCGTTCACGGAAGCCCGGTCGGGATGTTCGCCCAGTGGAACGCGGCCGCCACGGACGACGTACGGCTGGCAATCGCCCTCCTGCGGCGCGCCCTCCGCACGCTCGTCGAGCGCGAGGACTTCGCCCAGCACTTCGCCGACAAGCCTTCGATCGACCGACTGTTTGGCCGACAGGCCGCCCCACGCTTCCCTATCTAGGCCGCTCGCCCGGTACTCGCGGGCCTGCCTGGCGCCGACTAGACCCGCCGAGATGAGACGGGACCCGCTGGCCGCTCCAACCGCGGCGGCGGCAACAGGAGATGAGGCGACAACCCTGTCAAAGTATCCGTTTCTGCATTGTTTTTGGACACTTTGGCCTATGGTCTTGAGCGTGTCAGCGAGAGACCGCAAAGCCGAGCTGTTCCGGGCCCTGCTCGGGTTGCGTCGCGCTGGGCGACGACATCCCGACGACCCGGACCTCGCGGCTGCTCGCGTCCTGATGGAACGCGACCTCGGCCCGACCGTCAGCCAGCGGCTAGCCGCCGAGCTGCTCGGCCTGGCGCACAGCGGACTGCGCCGCTGGATCGAACGCGGAGACATCCCCGTCGTCTACACCGAGTCCGGCCGCACCGAGGTGCCCGTCACCGCGCTGTTTGACCTCTACGAGCAGGTGCAGGCCGAGCGCGACGCCGGCCGCGGACACGTGCTCGAACCAGGCATGCTCGCTGCCCAGCGCCGCGCCGACCGTCTCCCCGCCGAGCTGCTGGCTGACGTGGACCTCAGCCAGGACGGCCACCGCCAGGCGCAGCTACGCGGCCTGGCCTACCATCGCGCGCTGGCCAAACGGCTGACCGCTCGCATGGTGTCCGACGCGCGGCAGGTCCTCGCCGGCTGGGAGCTGGAAGGCCACATCAACCCCGTGTACGCCAGCGCCTGGCGCGGCCTGCTGGCCAAACCGGTCAACGAAGTGCGCCGCCAGCTCGGCGCCGACACTCCGCAGATGGCCGACCTGCGCCAGAACAGCCCGTTCGCCGGCATGCTCACCGAGCGTGAACGGCAGGCGGTCCTAGCCAGCGCTGAGAGACAGCTCCGCGAGACATCCAGGACCGGCCGCGTCTTGCTCACCGCCGCGGAGATCCCCACCGACAAATGAAGGACCGCCGCTCGCGCGGCGCGTCATCGTCTCAGACGCCGTACATCGAGTTGTTGGCTGCCGTGACCAGCTCGGGGTCCGGCCAGCCCCACTGCTCGTGACAGACCAACAGTGCCCAAGCGAACAGCGGGACGATCAAAGGCCAGAACATGCTGGTCGACGCGGCCTCAGGACCCATACGCCAAAACTGAGAGCCACGGCTCATGTACGCGTCAAGCACCGGCGGGCGACCATGCACCGCCTCGCTGGCGGTGCGGTACACCGGCAAATACAGACCTCGGAACGTCACGAGCGCGGCCGGGCCCTTGGTCGACGATGTGAACGCGCTGATGTGCTCCGGCCAATAACGATCGACGGCGTCGGCGAGCTGGGCCATGTCAGGCATCGACTGCAGCGTGGCGGTCGGGACGGGCTCTTCGTCGACGAGGCCGATGGCGATTGCGTCGTTGTCCAGCTTGCGATCCCAGAGCTCCGAGTCTGCCCGCCACCTGTTGTAGTGGACCGCGGGGTCGATCGAGATCCAGCAGAACTTGACGACGTGCTCGTAGAGCACGCGGACAAGGACGCCCCCGTCAACAGCTCGGTCGGCCTCCATCAGGGCGACAACGCTCTCCACCGTGTCGATCATGCGGCTGATCATCGCCTGCCCGTAGAAGTCCCACTCCGCCCCGCCCGGCGGGATGTGACGGGGGAGATGGGCCGAGACCGCCGCGGTCAACCCATACACGGCCTGCTTCACGCCGTTCGGCTGAGGCCTGCGCGAGCCCGGTGATCCCGTCGCCATGACTACTGCGCCAGCCACGCGGCGTCGTGCCCCGCGAGCTCGAACGCCCGCGCGGCGCCGGCGCCCGACGCGCAGTCCACGGGCGCAAGGTCGCCGAGCAGCGGGTCCGGTGCCGCTGCCCACGCCGCAGCCGTCCAAGGATCCGCGACCGCGGCGATCGTCCGCCACACCGGGATCAGCGCGTCCGGCGGCCAGCCGTGCTTGAACTGAAAGCCCGGGTAGACGTCCCGGCCACCGCTGTCCGTCAAGACGATCACGCGACCGGCCTCAGCAGCCCGCTGGAGCATGTTCACGTCCAAGCCAACGAGCGCGGCAGCGCCGACCGCATCATGCAGCCCGCCAAGCGCCTCGCTCCAGGCCTCACGTGAACCGGCGGATACGGCCATTGATCCCAGTATCCCTCAACCCCGACGGCGCGGCGAATGCACCAAGATCCAGCAGAGCCGCCGCGCCCGGCTCTACAGTCCTCGCGTGCTTCCCTCAGGCTGGCAACCCGGCAACTCCTCGGCCATCGAAGCCTTCCGCTACGTCGCGGATCAGAAGGTGCTGCAGATCGCTTACATCGAGGGTCGCAAGGTCTACGACTTCCCGTGCCCGCCCTCCTGGTACCAGCGGTTCCTGCATGCGCCGTCGCGGGGACGGTTCGTGGAATGGGAGCTCAAGCCCTACGCGCGTGGGCGCGGGTGGGCCGGGCTCAGCTACCCGACGCCGTGGTAGCCAGCGTGGATCCGTCCGGGCGCTTCGAGGATCCGCAGGGCCGCCCCGCCGGGTCGGCTACGCGGCGCCCGTCCAGGACCGCTCCGGCTGGGATCTGACAGCGGCCAACCAGCCCGCGACAGCAACCGGGCGAGGACGATCGCAGCCGCTCTAGATTCCTGGCCTGTGACGTTCGAGCCGCGCCCCCTGACCGAAGACACGCTCGTCGATCTCCTCAACGAGGGGACCGAGCGCCCTGGCCTGGACTACAAGTCCCGCTGCGATCTCACCGACACGCGGGACAAGGTCGCCATCACCAAGGACGTCGGCGCGATGATGATCCAGGGTGGCTATCTGGTCATCGGCGCCGATGACAACGGCAAGCCGACCGGAGCCGTGACCGAAAAGGCTGCCCGGCTCTTCGATCAAGCCACGCTCCAGAGCAAGCTGCAGCGCTACCTCGCCGACGGCTTCGACGTGCGTAGCGCCGCGCTGGAACTCGACGGCAACTGGTTCGGTCTGATCTGCGTGCGTCCTCATCCTGAAGGATTCGCGCCAATGAAAGCCGACGGCAACTACACCGACCCCAGTGGCCAAGCCCGGAAGGAGTTCTCAGCCGGCGACGTGTTCGCCCGCCACGGCACTAAGAGCGAGCGCTGGGTGTCCGAGGACGTCCGCACGATCCGCGTCGAGCTGCGCCGTCAGGAGCGCGCCGCTGCGCGCGAGGAGTTCCGGGAGGACCTGGTTGCCCTGCAATCCGCCTCGGCAGCGGCCAGCTCGATCGCCTCGGGTGCCGCCTCGGCGCTGGACTGGAACCTGACGGTCGGCACGCTCACAGACGCGGTGATCGAACAGCTTCGCCGCAGCGACACCGCGCCCCTGCTGCTGCTGCTCTCCCGCGCGCCCCGCGATGCCGCCGGCTTCGTGCAGGCCGGAGCCGAGGACGAGCTCGACCTTCTCCTCGACCATGTGACGTGCCTGACCGCGACGTTCCTGACAATCGAGCGGCCCGACCTCACCACCCGCTCTGTCTCCGCGCTGACGCGCATCTACGACAGCAGTTTCGATGCCCAGGGCATCGCGCGCGAGCATTCCGGTGGCATCCCGTCGGCCCTGCTGGAGCTCAAGATCATCACCCGGGTGTGGGCGCTGGGAGCGCTCGCCACCCGACAGCGGGAGTGGGCGACGGTGCGCGAACTCGCCGGCCATCGGCCGGCGGTCGACCAGGCCGACTATTGGACGACGTGGCTGTTTCACGGGGCCGTCATGGCGGCTCGCGCAAGCCTGCTTAACGATCCTCAGAACCGGGCGCGTGGCCTTTCGCCGTTGGTGCTCGCCCAGGAGATCATCCAGCGGCTGGACTGTCTTCGCCCCGACCTCGACGCTGCCGCCGAGCAGGTGATGACCAGCCTGTGCCAGTTCGACATGCTGGCCTGCTTCGTCGCCATCGACCTCGGCCGGGACCGCCGCGGCGCCTCGTTCTTCGCACAGTTCGCACGCTGGTACGCCCAGCGCTCGAACCCGGCGGCGATCGCTGTCATCGAGCGTCCCGACGTCCGGCTGGCGATCTTCCCGCACGATGACACCGCTGTGGCTGACGCCTTGGTCAAGATCGCCGATGCAGCCGCCAGATTGGCTGGCCCCCTGCACGGCTGGGACGGATTCGAGGACGAGCGGATTATCAGCTTCATCCAGCAGCACGCCACGCAGGAGTGACCGCCTCTTACCGGCGCGCTCAGCCCCGATCGCCCATTTCGGCGATCGCAGGCGGACCTGACCTATGGCGGCCGATCGTGTCGGCGCCACGATCCGCTAGGTCAGCGCGCGCAGCCCAGCGCTTGATGGCGGCGCGTGACAATCTCTGTGTGGAGTTGCGCCAGATCAGCGACAGTGAGTGGCGGCCGGCAACCTTAGATAGCGCTGCGATGATTGACCGGCTACCGGAGGAACTCGGCGATCTGTTCGGCTGGACATGGCAGGACGTCGAGGAGGACGGCCTGGGCACCACGGCATACGTCTTTCTCGCGGACCGCGACGGGCCCCGGTTCCGACTGTCGGCGAGTCGCATGCACCCTGGCGATGGCGTGAGCCTCGATGCCAGCCATGATGAGGACCCAGCACGTGCGAGGGCTGATTTTCTGGCGGCCACGGAGTTGCCGGCCGACGTGTTCCTCGCGGTACGCGAGGGGAATACCTGGTTTGCGCGGTGGGACCCGCCGCATCAGGCTGGGCAGAGGCCGCCCAGTGTCGCTTCGCGCGGCTCGGCCCCCGACCGCGGCTAGACCCAGAGACCCGAGAGCGGTATCCCGGGCTCGTCAAGTCGTCCGGTCTGGCGCCGACAATCCGTGATGAGGAAGTGTCTCCGATGGCAGTCATCACGCCGAGATCCCGCCCACGGCGACGCCGCCGAGCCTTGAGCTGGGTCTCTAAGAGCGACATGACCAGCTACCTGCGCTGCCCATACGCGTTCTGGCAGATCGACTCCGGCGCGCTGACGCCGGCGGACGCGGTTGACGCGCTCGGCGAGCGCCTGATCGAAGAGGGAGTGAGCTTCGAGAGGTCGATTACCGCGGAGGTGGTACCGCTACCGCCCGAGGTTAATCTCACCGGCGCGTTCCTCACCGACACCCGGCTCTACGGCCTGCCTCTCCTGCGAAACGAACCCCTCGCTTTGCATGGCGTTCCCGACGCCATCGACGCGGCCCACGGCGCCCTGATCCCGGTGGAGATCAAATCCCACCGGGAGGTGCGGCGCACCGACGAGCTGGAGCTGGCGTTCTACTGGACGCTGCTGGATCCCTACCGGACCGCCGACCCGGGCCAGCCGCGCGGCCGACTGATCCTGCGCCGCGACGGCGCCCCGTGTGAGGTCGAAGTGCGTCTGACGCCAGAACGGTTCGCCGAGCTTGACGCGGTCATCACCCAGGTCCGTGATGCCCGCCGCCACGGCGTGCGGCCTCGTGTGTGTGGCTGCACGGTGTGTTCGGGGCCGCTGCGCGAGCAGATTGCCAAGCAGACCTGGGCCGGACGTGATCTGACGCTGCTCTGGGGGATCGCGCGGCAGATCGCCGCGCACCTGGAGGCGTTGGGCATCACTGACTTCGACGCCTTGGACGCTCACGAGCCGGCGCAGGTCGCTGCTGATCTGGTCGCTCGTCGGGTCGGCATCTCAGCCGCCCAGGTTCGCGGCTGGATCGAGCACGCCCGCAGCTACCGGGAGGGCCGCGCGGTCATGTTCGGACCTCCGCCCCCAGCCGACGGGGCGTTCATCGCTCTGGATCTGGAGTACGACGCGTCGGTGTGGCTGACCGCGGTGCTGATCTGCGACGGTGATCTGCGGGAGCACAACTACTTCTGGGCCGACACGCCCCGGGAGGAACGCGAGGCGCTGATGGCGCTGGAGGCGATCTATGCGACCTACCCGGAGCTGCCGATCGTGACCTGGGCCGGATGCAGCGCTGACCTGCCCCAGCTCCGCTACGCCGCGCACCGCCACCACCTCGACCACATCTACCACGAGGTCAATGCCCGCCACGTCGACCTGTTCCAGCACGCCACCCGCAGCATGCGCATCCCCGATCCCGAGCTCTCGCTGAAGGCCGTCGCCGACTACTTCGGCGTGCCGAGGATCAGCGAAATCTCCGACGGCCTGGAGGCGCAGTTCCTCTACGCCCAGTATTACTCGTGCCGTGAACCCACCGAGCGCGCCCGGCTGCAAACCGACCTGATCGCCTACAACCGCGACGACCTGGAAGCCACCGCCGCGATGGCTCAGATCATGCGCGCCGGCCCCGAGCAATGGCCCGCCGCCGGGGCCAACGGCTGGGAGGAGTACCGCGCCCGACGCACGATGCCGCCACCTCGGCTGCGACCACGCAGGCTGGTGACCGTCGCTGGCCGAGACCATCGTCGCGTTCGTGGAGAGCCGCCACAACGAGCGGCGGTCTCTGGCAGCGCACCGGTCGACCTGCCGTTCTGACCGCGCGGCCCGCGCAGAGCTCGCCGTTTGAATCACGCTCGGCCGTCTAGGAACTCGTCTGGTATCGCATAGCGGTGTGATGGCCGGCGGCTAGGGACTAGGCGACGACGTTGCTAGCGCGAGTGTCGCAGTTAGTGCGACATAAGCTCCGACATACGGCGCTATGTCGGAGTCCTGCTGCAGCCGTCTCTGCCGCACAAGTCGTGCTCGCACGCATCACACCGCTATGCGACACCCCCGGGACTGGTGCGGCTGAGCCGCCCGCAGGCGCGGCATGCCGGCGCATCGGTCGGTGCCGGGTGAGCGACGCCGTTCGCGCCGCAGAAGATGGCGCTGATTTGGGTCACGGCGCCGTATTGGCCGTCGTAGCGCCAAATGTGCGCCTTGTCTCCGGCGCCGACCAGCGTCCGCTCGCCAGCCTTGGCGGGCGCCGGCGGCCCGTAGAACCGGAGCTGTTCGCGGATCACCGCGCGGCGGGCGTCATGCTTGGCTTGTTCGAGTGCCTGCTCGGACCGGCGGCGTTCCTCGTCGAGCTCCTGGTAGGCCTGCGCCCGCCACTCCGCGGGCGGGCCGGTGCGCGCGGTGATCTTCGCGGCCTCATAGAGCAGCCGGCCGGCGTCGTCGTCGAGCGTCGCCAGAAAGTCCCAGAACGGATCGTCCGCAGCGGGGAACAGGTCGCGGTTGCTGAGCTGCTCGGCGTCCCAGACGCCGATGTCTCGGAGGAGGTAGTGCCACAGCGCCTTGAACATCATGCGCTTGAGCCCCGGCGTCGGCGGTTCGATCGCCTCTGCGATCGCCCACCGCCAGGTCGCGGCCTCCTGCGGGGCGGCGGGCTGGTCGTGGTCGTAGCCGATCACGCAGTGTGCGATCTCGTGCAGCCCCAGGTAGTAGCTGCGGATCATGGTCGTCTGCGGGATCAGCACGCGCCGCTCGGCTGGACACGCGCGAGCGTGGCTCTTGCCGCGCGGCTGGTACTCACAGGTGATGCCGTGCTCGTCGCACAGCGCATCGACATGCTTGCGGCGGAGGGCGACGGGACCGGGTGGGCTCACCTCGGAGGTGACGCTACGCGGTGGCCAGGACGAGGCGTCTACGCGGCCTGCTTGACGCTGCCCAGCCGCTGGGCGAGCTCGCGCTTGAGAGCTGCGTCGAGGTGATAGCGCTGCATTGCCGCCGCGGTGAGGCTGACCTCCGACAGCGCGTCGGTGGTGGACCGCTCATCCCACCACTGCGACCCGCGCAGGGCGAGCACCCCGAGGATCGTCTCCTCCAACGCTTGCTGCCACCAGCCGGCGGTGATGTCCTCGATCGTCTTGGCGGCGCCCGCCACGCTGCCGTAGCGCTTGACCCAGCGGGTGATGACGTCCTGGTAGCCGCGGAAGTCGGCGTTGACCTGCAGGTAGTTGCGGCGGCGGTCGTACTGCGCGGCGCGGTCTTCCATCTCCCCGCGGGCGCGCGTGCCGTCGGTGATCGACACCCAGTCGACCTTGATCTCCGGCAGGGTCTGGGCGGCGACCTCGGTCGCCGGCGGGCCTTGGGGCCGCTCAAACAGGGCGTAGACGTTGCCGGCGCTGCCGCCGCGCGTACGGGGCCGGCGACCGGTGTCGTCCTCGTCCTGGTCCTCGGTTCCGGCCGTGCCGCCGACGTTGGGCTCGTCGGCCTCGTGAGCACCGTCAGGCTGCGGTCGGTAGCGCGGGATGCGGAACAGATCGGCGACGTCGGCTAGCCGCTCGCGGACGGTTTGGGAGTGGTCCCGGCGCTGGGCGCCGGCGGCGATCTCCTCCTGGAAGGCGCGCAGCTCCGCGGGCATCGTCTCGTCGAACTGTTGGGCCCACTCAGACCAGGGGAGAGGTTCGCCGTCGATCTTGACCTGGGTGCGGACCGTGTCCTGGGTGACGGCCGCGTCCTCTGACACGGTCGGTTCGACGTAGAGCACGACGCGTTCGTAGCCGAAGCGGATGCCGAACTCCTTGAGCTTCTCATAGCCGCCGCGGCCAGCGGTGGCCAACTCGAACAGCTCTCCCTGGAACAGGCACGCACGGTGGCCGGTGCCGGCCCACACGTCGGCCTGCTTGGCGCGTTCGTCGTGGTTGTCGGCCAGGATCCGCCAGTGCACCCTGGCGCCGTCAAGCTGGTGTGTGCCTTGGAGGATCGTGTGCTGGTCGAGGTGGTAGCGCTGGCCGCGCACGACCCGGTGGCTGATCCGTTGCTCGGCGCCGGAGACCTTGATCTCGCGGACCTTGACGGTGACCCAGGCAGGCAGCTCGTAGAAGCGCTGGTTGAGGTTTTTGGCGATCCAGCGGTTGCCCTTCTCGCCCTTGACCGCCAGGGTCGTGTCCTGATCGTCGGTCTCGCCCAGGAACGTGACCGCAGTGCCGTGGTCAAGGCCGGCGAGCTCCACGGGCTTGGCGGCGCCGTCGAGCTCGGGGGTGGCCAGTACATCTCCGGTGCCGGGGTCACGGTGCTGGCGCATGCCCCACACGCCGCGACGGTCGCGGCCCAGCTCGGCGAGATGCCCACGGCCGTCGCGCCAGGACATGTAGATGACGCCGCGGGGGTTGGCCACGGCGGCCGACACCTTGGCGCCCAGGCCGTAGTTGAGCGAGAGCCCGCGCGGCTTGCCCGAGGACGCCAGGTCGTTGAGATAGGTGGGCATCTCGGAGGCGGTCATCCCGATCCCGGTGTCCACGCACATGAGCTTTGTGCGTCCGTCTAGCTCCTGGATGGGGTCGATCGTCCACATCACCTCACCCTGGAACTCCGGGTGGACCTGTTCGCGGTAGGCGTCGATCGCCTCGATCCCGTTGATCGTGAACTCCCGCAGGAACTGCGTCGATGGGCAGTCGCGCGCAACCAGGTCCAGCGTGAACGGCGCGTCACGCACCCCGATGGGGATGATCGGCAGATCCTCGGCCATCTAGTCCTCCTTGCCCGGCCCAGGCCGCGCGTCGTCGTTGACATCAACCAGCCCCCGCTCACGTGCTTGGCGCAGGCGATGCGCCATTCCTCCGGTGCTCATCCCCAGGGCGCGAGCCGCTGCCCGCACCGAGCCGTGCTCGGCCAGGGACGTGATCGCGCGCTGCAGGTCGGCGTCGCTGGCCGGAGGGCGGCCGCCTCGTCGGGGGCGTGATCCGCGTCCTTCCTTGGCCGAGGTCGCGGCGGGCTGATCTGCTGTTGTGTCTTCGGCGAGCAGGGTCCGCACGGTCTTGGGCGAGACGCCGAGCACCGCGGCGACGGCCTGGAGGGAGCCGAGCAGCTCGTACAGAGCGACGGCCTCGCGTCGACGATGCCCGTTGGTGTCCTGAAGCTCGGCCAACGGCACACCGGCGCCCCGGACGCGGTCCTTGACAGTGCGGGGGTCGATCCCGAGCTCGCGCGCGGCGGCGGCGAGGCTGCGGCCGTTGCGCTCCCACGCGTCGACGGCCTCGTGGGCTAGCCGCTGCTCGGCCTCAGTCTGGATCTCGTCGGTGGTCAAGCCCGCGCGGGCGATGCGCCGGCGCACAGTTTCGCCGCTGATCCCCAGGCGCTCGCCGGCGGTCTCCAGGGTGCCGGTCTCGCGGTAGGCGGCGACCGCGGCCAGGACATCCGGCTCGGTGACGTCGTGGGGGATGGGGGTGTCGGCCGGGTCCAGCCCAGCCTCGCGGAGGTAGCGCTCCACGACGTCGGCTTGAACGTGGGTGGCCTGGATCACGGCTGAGAGCGAGGCGGTTCGCCGCCACCGCAGCAGAATCTCGTCGCGCAGCACCTGGTCGGCGTCGACGCCGGCTGACTCCAGCGCCTCGTAGGCTGCGGCGGCGTCGATGCCGTCGGCAGCCGCGACGCGGTGCAACGACCCGAGTTCGCGCAGCCGCCGCGCGATGACGGTCGCGTCGGGCAGCGGCCGGAGGCGATCACGGCTTGGTGAGAGGGGAGACCGAATCAGGTCGTAGGTGTGCTGGCTGCCCGCGACCCGCTGCAGCACCAGGACACCGTCCTCCAGCGCGCTGAGGACGGCGCCCACCCGGGCCAGCGCCCATTCGGTCATCCGCTGCACGCCGCGGGCCAGCTCATGGTCGAGCTCGCGGCCGGTGATGACCGGCTCGGCGTACTCGTACTGGGCCTCGATGCTGACGTGTCGGACGGTGACGCCGCCGCTGTAGGCGCTCAGGAGCCCGATCTGGTTCTCGGGGATGGGGAACCGCCAGGTGTCGTCCGGACCGATTCCCAGGGCGCACAGGGGCAAGGGCTGTTCGATGAGCGCGACGGTGCGTCCGACCAGGACGACCGCGAGGTACGGCGGGCAGTTGTCGGACTCTTCCTGGGTGATCAGCGCCCCGTACAGCGGCTGCTCGATCCCGTTGGCGTGGCGGCGGCGCAGCGGCTGGCCGTCGGCGTCGGTGAGGTCGATCCACAGCGGCAGTCGGTCAGCGTCGGTCCGGCGAATCGCGGCGATCGCGTCTGGGAAGTTGGCGTGGGCGGCCAGCCCGTTCACGACACTGGGGGTCGCCCGGACGAGATCGGCTTCGTTGATGCTCTGCAGGCCGGTGCCGGCGATCAGGGTGTAGGAGTCAAGCGACGCGGCGTACGGGTCGGTCAGCGCCATCGGCGGCTCCTCCTCGCCGCAGATCACCCGGGTGATCGCCTTCATCGTCTCGTCGTCCAGCGCCGCGTGCGCCCCCGGAACCGGCTCGCCCACACACCAGGCGGCGGCCGCACGCAGGTCGGTGATCAGCTCGCGGCCGTCGTCGCTCTCGGGCTCCTCGGGATTCCAGAGCGGGCTCTGCAGGAAAGCGGCGTGCGAAGCCACCCCCGGATACCGCGCGGCGATCCGCATCGCCAGCCGACCGTCGCGGCACACCACCGAGTGCCCCAGCGGTCGGCCGCGGGCGTTGCGCTCCGGCGTGCCGTGGTTGACGAGGCTGATGCCCCAGAACCCCGGATAGCTGGCGTGATACGCGCACAGCACGTCCACCGGGTGAGTCGGGTCAAAGACCAGGCGTGCCATCGCTGGCCACTCGCGGCTATACATGTCCAAGCTGAGCTCGGTCAGCCGCGCACCGCGCCAGGTGGCATTCCAGCGTGAGATGAACCGCAGGTCGAATTGCTCGTCGTCGTTGGCGGGGTTCCAGTGCGGATCGGGGAGCACGCCTGGCTCGATCTCGATCAGCGCGTTGCGCACCATCGACGTGTCTGATGCGTCAGCGTCGATGGAGACGATCTCCAACTCCTGGATCGGTTCAGCTCCCGCCGGCCACCGCTTCCATGGATCACCGTCCCACGGCGTGTGCCAGATGTCGATCCGATCCGGATCGTCCTCGTCCTCTTCGTCGTCTGGCACGTCGAGCTCGGGCTCGTCGAACGCCTCATCGGAATCTGAGCGCTGCTTGGGCACCGCCAAAGCCTAGATGCGGCGTGTGACTGATGCGGCTAGCACCGTGTTCGATTTGCCGCACGGTGGGTGGTTTTTCGAACGGCTGATCCGGCTAGCCGCCGGAGTGACGGGTTAGGGGCGCTATGGCGGGTCGGGGGGCCGAGGCCGCGCGCGCTGGTAGCCGCTACGGGATTGGCGGTCCCGCATCTCTCGCGGCACCGGAGTGCGGCGGCCCGGAGACAGGTCGTCCTTCCACTGAAACCAGTCGGGTTCGATGATCTCGCTGGCCTTGCAGTGCAAGGCGACGCACAGGTTGAAGACGGAACGGTAGGAGAAGTCGTCGACCTCGCCGCGGTCGAGGCGCTCCAGGGAGCGGAGCGGTATCCCAGTGAGCTCGGCGAGCTCCTTCTGGCTCAGGCCGCGCTCCAGCCGTGTGCGCCGCAGCCGGGTCATCTCGGTTGAGTCCTCGCGGTGGCCGCCGGGCACCCGCTGAACGGTAGTCAGGAAAACATCCGAAGGCCCGCCGGTTAGCGGTCGGCACTATACGAAGCCCTCCTTGACGGAGGCAAACAGATGTTCGTATAGTCGGAGCCCCGCGACAATCCGCCAAATCTGCGAGTTGCCGTGCGGTGGCGTTCGGCGCACGCATTACAGGTCGGCGCATGACGACAACCGATCACCGCCCCGAGGGGCGGACCTACACCAAGGACGGCAGTATGTGGACATCGAAAGGACGGGGGCGCCCGGAGCTTCATACGTCCGCCGCGGCGGGCGCGGAGATGGAGCGCCGGTCATGAGGTCGCGTCCTGATCCGAAGCCCGCGCCGCGGAAGCTGCCGGAGGCCAAGCTCCGCCACGACCCGCAGGTCATCAAGTGGGTGCAGCGCCTCAAGGGCGATCCGGCCGCCCGGCCCGCCGCGTTGTCGGAGACCGAGCTGCGGTGGGTCATGGAAGAGGTGATGCGCCGCCGCGGCGACGAGTTCTCAGACACTCACTTCGCCAAGGCGATGGAGAAGACCACGCCCGTGCTCGCCCACCCGCAGGTGACTGACCCGATCGAGGACCTGGGCCACATCTTCTCCCAGCCGGAGATGCGGGAGTTCTGGAAGGTCTGGACGACCGGGCGCCCCAAGGCGGGCCCCGCGCCCAACCTGGAGTTCGCCAAGGCGATGCTGGCCACGATGGCGGTGCCCGGGATCACCAGCCGCGGCGACGACGCGCATCGGCTGCTGCACGACACGCCCCGGTTGCAGGACCTCTTCGACACGCTGTCGGCGAAGGCCGGCCAGGTGTATGGGCCACTGGGCTACTCGGGGGCGATGCGGCTAATCCACAAGGCCGCGGCCCCCTGCCACCAGCTCGCGCTCTACACCAACATCGAGATGCTCAAGGAGCTGCGCGCGCTCGGGTTCGATGAGATCGGCAAGCGGCTGCTCATCGACGGCACTGCGGTTCCGGCCTGGGCGCAGCAGGTCTCCGCCGGCCGGCTGCCCAAGAACCCCACCCCCAAGCAGCAGGAAGCACACGACCGGCGCGAGGCCGAGCTGCGCAAGCGCGCCGAGGAAGCCGGGTTTCGGATGCTCGGCTACACCAAAAACGGCAAGATCGTTCCCGCCGACGAGAAGGTGGGCAGCGGCCTGCGGGCCGGCAAGATCAAGGCCTGGCGCGGCTACTACCTGGTCGTGATCGCCGACCAGGCCACCGGGCTGCCCATGGTCTGGTCACTCGTCGACGCCCGAGAGGATGAGGCCCGCCAGATCATCCCGCTGCTCTCCCAGCTCTTCTCACTCTGGCCGGAGCTGCACGACGACCGGATCACCGAGATGATCGCCGGCGACTCCGCCTGGGACGAGGACCCCTGGTGCCGGCTGTGCGAGGTCGACTACGGCATCGCCCCGATCTTCCGCCTGCACAACACCGACCATCCGCCGCAGATCGTTCCGCCCGGCCAGACCCGCGGTACCCGCGTGGTCGCCGTCACCCCACGCGGCGAGCTGATGTGCCGCGGGCACATGCAGCCCTGCAAGATGGTCAAGTTCGAGCCCAGCAAGCGCGATGCCGCGCTCAGGGCCGGGCAGACCGAGGCGGCCGACTTCCGCGTCCGCGCTCTCTGCACCCACCACGGCGGCGGTGCGGGTGGCGGCAAGCCGTGCGGCCACCTGTCGCTCAAGGCCGACACCGACTGGAGCAAGCTCACCCGCTACCCCCACCACCCCAACGGCCGCCCCGAGCTCTACGCGACGCGCCAGGCGATGCTCGTCCGCCTGGGCCAGATCGAGTCGCTGTGGAACGTCCTGAAGACCGGCAACATGCTCGCCGGCTCAGGGCCCACCCGGACCAAGATGTGCAACCGCACCACCCACGAAGCGCTCATCAGCCTCGCGTTCCTCGGCACGACCGCGCTGACCCTCGCCGATCAGCGCCAGCGCCACGGAGTCGCGGTGCCGCCTCTGGTCGGTGCCGCGGCGGGATCAACGACGACCACGCCTACGCCGACCGCCGGAGGCGCGTCGCCGTCGCCCGCGGGAGCGCCGCCCGCCGGTGCCCCAGTCAGCCCGGCGACGCCGACGCCAGCAGCCACTTCGGCTGGCCGTTCCAGCGGCCCGTCTGATCCCGCCCGCCAGGCGCTCACAGCCCGCCGTTCCACTGGCCAGAAGCAGCCCGACTGGACGCGGCATCCCACGCAGGCGTGGCTCCGGGCAGAGCGCACCGCCGCCTGACAGGCCGCCATCACCGGGTCGGCGCGGCTCCTCGGCCGAGTCCGCGTCGATCGTCGCTCAGGCGGCTAGCCGCGCCGCATCGCGGCTGGCGAGTCTCAACACCAGATCGGCGCCGCCGTCGGCGGCCCATTCCGCGGGCGTCCGGCCGTCGAGCAGTGGGTCCGGGCTTGCCGCCCATGATGCAGCGGTCCAGGAGTTCGCTACCGCCGCGACCGTCCGGTATGCGTCAATTAGCGCGGCGGGCGGCCAGCCGCCCTGGAACTGAAACTGGAACCCGGGGTAGAGGTCCCGGCCACCACTGTCCCGCAGGACGATCACACGCCCGGCGTCAGCGGCCTGCGAGATGACGTCTACGTCCTCTCCGATCAGCGCGGCGGCCTCCACCGGACTGTGCAGGCCGCCGAGAACGGCGCCCCATGCCTGCCGTGAGTCGGTGGGCGTGGTCATGGTTCCAGTATCCATGAATCCTGGTCAGGTCATGAGGGACCGAGACCAGCAGCGGATTGCCGCGCGAGCTCCACGTCCGCGCCTGCTTCGTGAGCGATGGCTTTTATCCCGCCTGTCGGCGGCGTGAAGCCGCCATTTGAGTCCGGCGAAGACCGTAGGCTGGACCCGTGGCGCTCACATTTCCTGATCACCTCAAGCGGCTAGCCGAAAGGGACGACCTGCCGGTCACAACCCGCTACGCCGCTGAACGCCTGCATGAGCTGTGCGCGCCAGGCACCCACTTCGCCTACTCCGCGGCGTTTCTGATCGACCCGGTCACGGCGGTACACGAGCTCGTCGTGTGCAGCGAGACGTTCCTCCGCGAGAGCGAGTTCCGTTTCCCCGCCATGCTGTCCTCGTTGCGCAACACGAAGTGGCTGCTGACGTCAGATGCCAACCTGAAGGACTGGTTCAGTGGGCGTCGGGAGGCTCTGCTGACCGCCATCGACGACGCCGATCAGGTCCCGCGTGAACTGGAGCAGGAGGAGGCGCGCGCGTGGCTGGAGGAGAAGGTCCGCGACGGGGTGCTGCCTGCGGCGCGCGAGTTGCGGAAGGAGTTGAAGGCGGACGGCGATGGATACCGTCGCCGATTGCTCGACCAAGTCTGCGCGGCGATGCAGGCCGACGAGCCCGCCACCCCGGGCGCCTGGATCAAGTTCGACAAGAGCCTGGGCATGCTCGCGTCAATGCTGCTGACGGATGGGCGCGTCGGCGCCCAGATTGCCGAGCGGCTCGCCGTAGCCATCGGTGACGCTGCCGGCCCGGGGGAGGCTGCCGATCGGCTCCGACTCGTGGTCAACAGCGGGAAAGAGGAGTTCGAGGTCGCCATCGTGATCCGCGGAGCTTCGAGGCTGGAAGGCGTTGAGGCCTTCGGGTTTCGGTACTTGTCGAGGCCTTGCTGCTGGGCGGATGATCTGCACGCGCATAGTGACGGTCGGCTGAGATCGTTCATGGCCCCGCTCACCGACGGTCAGCAGGCGTGCGGTGTTGTGGTGAAAGTGTCGGCGTACGACCCGGCGCAAGCTCGGCAGCGTGCGCTGAAGCAGGCGACGGAGCTGCGCGACTCGCTGCATGCGCGCTATCGGACCTGCCGCTTCACCATTCATACGACGGTTCTCGTCCGGGCAGCCGACCGCAGCGTGAACCGGCAGGAATCGACCGCAGGCGGCGTGTCGGTCGCGTCGCCTCTGACGGACGAGCCGGTTGCGGTGCTCCGTGAATCGTTGCGCTACGCCGGCGAGGCCCGCGATCGCTCGATGCCCGTGGCCTCGGTGATGAGCGCCTGGATCTCGATGGAGCGTCTTGCCAAGGGAGCCCGCCGGCGCGACCGAGACCGAACAGAAGGCCCGCGCCAGAGCCCCGGCACCTTCCTGCCGAAGCGCCTCGGCAGCCTCATGGGCCTAGTGGCTATGCGTTCGGTATGGACCGTCTCATGGCACCTGGCCCAGATGGCCGGGCGTGAGAGCGACCGCGCCGAAGAGTGGAAGGCCATCGAGCAGCATCTCGGCGTGCGCGGATCCTTCGTGAACCTCGGGGCATGGGCGAAGCTGCTGGCCGACGACTCGGCATCACCTCGTGACCGGCGCCACGCCGAACTTCTCGCCGATCTCATCGAGGGCTTTCCGACGCTGGCCCGGGTGCGTCTGCTCGTCGTCCGCGACATGATGCTCCGCGGCCAGGCTTTCGTGGACTGGGTCAATCCGTTGATCGCCGTCGCGCACGCCCAGATCGACAGGCTGGTCCTGCTTCGCCACAGGGCCGTCCACGAGGCGCTCGCTGATGCCGCCGGCGCCCGTGAACTCCAGCAGGTCGGCCTCTTCGCCCTCGACGCCATCTTCCAGGTCCTGCCTCGCTGGCTGGATGACCCACACGTCGCCGGTGAGCCATGGAAAGCGCTCGACGAGATCTACGGGTGGCGGCGCCGCGTGATGGCCGATTGGAAGCGACACCGGCGGCCCGTTGACAGCGACCCAAACCGGATCCTGACCCGTTAAGCAGAGAGAGCGCCACGAAGGGCGCTCCCCGACCCGGGCCGGAACCCAAGGCCTTTGGTTGGACGGGACCGTACTACCCCGGCGCCACGAATGTCAAGCCGCGGTCGCGGCGTACGACCCCTTAAGCAGAGAGAGCGCCACGAAGGGCGCTCCCCGACTCGGGCCGGAACCCAAAGCCTTTGGTTAGATCAATCCTAGCGCCCGCTGTTGACGCGCTACCAGGATTCCGCCCCGTTTATCGGCCGGTCCGCGCGCCGGCTTGAGCGGCCCTGGACACGGGACATCCGGCCTGTTCCCGCTGCCTGTCCCGTCTGCTGGGGCGGGATTCCCGGCCCGGTAGCTGCCGGGACCGACAGCCTGCGGACCAAGCTGCGTGTCCGCCGCGCCGCCGAGCTTCGCCGAGCACCAAGCCAGCCGAAGATCCTGGCGCCCTGCCGACCGCCAAGGGCCGCTACCGGCGAGCCGACGACGGCTGGGATCAGCCTTGGCTGCTGGTGATCCACGCCTCGACGCCGGCGAACCTTAGAACAACCGGGCCTCAGTAAACCTTGGAATGCGACGAACCTGAGAATGCGATCGGGGTGTTTCGTCCCGCTCCGAAAAAGTGGCCTCTTTCCAGGGCATTCCAAGGCTCCCGAACCTTAGAACAAACCGGAGAACAGCCCCCCAGAGCCCGCCGTCGGAATCGAACCGACAACCTCTTCATTACAAGTGAAGTGCTCTACCAATTGAGCTAGGCGGGCGCGGGCTCAAAGTCTGGCAGGCGCGAGGGCGAGGATGCGCTCCGCGGCGACCCGCCGATCCGCCGATCAGCCGGCCAACTGCTGCTCCCACCAGGCGATCGTGTCGCTCATCGTCTGGCGCAGGGGAATCCGTGGCTCCCAGCCGGTGAGCGCCGTCAGCCGGGAATGATCGCCGCGCAGGTCCATCACCTCGCTCGCGCGCACGAGGCTGGGATCGACCACGTGCTCGATCGCGATCGGCGCGAGCAGCTCGGTCAGCAGGGCCACCTGCTCGGCTGCCGACACCGACACACCAGAGCTGACGTTGTAGACGCCGTGCGGCGCGCCGGGCTCGCCGGCCGCCGGCGCCGTGGCGAGAAGCCGGTATGCCCGCACCACGTCGCGCACGTCGGTGAAGTCCCGCCGGGTGTTCGGGTTGCCGGTCACGATGTGCAGCACGCGGTCCCCCGCCCGGCGCCCCTCGGCCGCCTGGCGGCTGAGGTTGGACAGCAGGTAGATCGGCGCCTGGCCCGGACCGGAGTGGCTGAACGGCCGCGTCCGGACCACGTCGAGGCCATAGGCGTCTCGATAGACCTGGGCGAGCATCTCCCCGGCGGCCTTGGACACCGCGTACGGGTTGGCCGGCTGGATCGGGGCCTCCTCGGACGCCGGGAGCGCCGGCGCCTGGCCGTAGACCTCGCATGACCCCACCCAGATGACGCGCGGGGCATCGTCACCGAGCTGCCGCAACGCCTCGAGGAGGTGGATGCTCCCGCCCACGTTGTCGGCCAGCGTCCGCGCCGGGTCCTGCCAGGATCGCCCCACCGAGGTCAGGGCCGCCAGGTGGTAGACCACGTCGGGCGCCGCCGCGCGCACCGCCTCCTGGACCGCTGCGCCATCGCACAGGTCCGCCGCGATTCCACTTCCGCAGCCGTCCGGGACCGTGCCCCGCCGCGACAGGGCCCGCACCTCGTCGCCGGCCGCGGCGCATTCGCGACACAGCCATGCCCCGGCAAACCCGGACGCGCCGGTGATCAGCGCCCGCACGTGACGACCGCGGTGGTCAGCGGGTTTCGTGGACCGAGACCGCGTGCTCGAGCGAGCCGTGGCCGTTGCTCGAGTAGTCACTCGCGGGCTCGGGCGGCCCGGCCTCGGGCTCGGCGTTGATCCGCCGTTCGAGCTCGCCGAGGATCAGGCCGAACAGCAGGTGGCGCCACGCCGCCTGCAGGTAGGCGGCGCGGTTGCCGCTGAGCCTCGGAAGGTCTGCGCGCGCCGGGTGCAGTCGGTCCGTCAGCGCGGTCAGCGGCCACAGCACGACGTGCTCGGTCAGCGCTGCGGCCGGTCCGCGGAGGGCCGGCGGCAGCGGCAGCGCCGGGGCGAGGTTGGCGTAGGCCGCTCCGAACAGAGCGCCGTTGCCCAGGTGCAGCCCAAGCCCGATCGGCAGCCAGGCGTCGCCGCGGGTCACCGCCTTGCCGAGCAGTTCGACGTCGTCGTAACGACTGGAGAAGACCAGCTTGTCCAGCGGCTGCTGCAGGCTCCACACCGCGGCGGCGACCGCGCCGCTGACAGCGCCGCGGAGCGTTCGGGTGCGATCGATCGCCGGGGTCACGTCGTGCCAACTGTAACGGGCGAAGGCCCGATGGGTACGGCATTGTGCGATGGATCACGACCCGACAGCAGGTGAGCAGCGCTACTACCGCCGCGCGCGGGAGCACCGGGCGAACCTGCTCCTGTACGGGTTCGTCAGGGTCACGTTCCAGGCCTTTTTCCTCGTCTACTTCCGGATGAAGCGGATCGGGCGCGAGTACATCCCCAAGCGGGGCCCGGTCATCATCGCCTCCAACCACCGCAGCTTCCTCGACCCGTTCATCATCGCCTGCATGGCCCGCCGGCCGATGTACTACGTGGCCAAGAAGGAGATCTTCCAGTACAACCGGCTGCTCGCCTGGGCGCTCGGCGCGCTGGGAGCGTTTCCGGTTGATCGCGGCGCCGGCGACGCCCAGTTCATCGAGACGGCCAAGGCGATCCTGGACCGCGGCGACATCGTGCTGATCTTTCCCGAGGGCACCCGGACCCGCCCCGGCGCGCTGGGCAAACCCCGGCGGGGCGTCGGCCGGCTGGCGCTGGAGACCGGTGTCCCGGTCGTGCCGGTTGCGGTGATCGGCACCGAGGCCATCCGGAAGGGCTGGCGGATCCGGCCTCGCAAGGTCCGTCTCCGCGCCGGCCGAGCCCTGCGGTTCCCGCAGGTGTCAGATCCCTCGGTGGCGCTGGCCGGAGCCGTCACCGACCGGATCTGGCCGTGCGTGATGCTCCAATGGGAGTGGCTCGGCGGCCTGCCTCCGGTCAGGCGGGTCGGGATCATCGGCGCCGGCGGCTGGGGGACCAGCCTGGCGGTGTGCCTCGCCCGCGCCGGACTCGAGGTCGATCTCGGCTGTCGCACCCAGGAACAGGCGCACACCCTGCAATCAGCGCGCGAGAACGCGCGCTACCTGCCGGGCGTCGCGCTGCCCGATGCCGTCCGCGTCCTGCGGGCCTCCGAGCTCAGCCCCGAAGGGCACGACATCGTCTGCCTCGCCGTGCCGGCGAGAGCGCTTCCGGCCGTGATGGCCGCCCACGGTGAGCGGATCACCAGCCGCGCCGGCGTCGTGGTCGTCTCTGAGGGAGTCGTCCCGCCACTCGGCACCCTTCCGAGCGCGTTCGCCGCCGAGCGCTGCAGCGCCCGGGCCGTCGCTGTCCTCGCCGGGCCCGCCAACGCCGCCGAGATGCTCGAGCATGGCGGCTCGGTGGTCGTCGCCTCACTGGACCGCGGCTTCGCCCGCCAGCTGGCCAGTGCTCTCGGGGCCGCCGACCTCGACGTGCAGACCACCAATGACGTCACCGGCGTCGAGCTCGCCGGCGCCGCCAAGAACATCGCCGCGCTGGCCGCCGCCGCGGCCTCGTCGGCGGGCGCCAACATCGCCGGTGCCGCCGCCGGCAAGGTCTTCGCCGAGATCGATGCGCTCGCCCGCGCCCGGGGTGGCCGGGCGGAGACCTTTGCCGGGCTCGCCGGCGCCGGTGCGCTCGTCGCCACCGTGGTCGACGGCAGCTCGCGCAACCATCGCGCCGGCGAGCTGCTGGCCCAGGGGATTCCCGCCGCGGAGATCGGTCACGCGCTGGGTCAGGGGACCGAGGCGATCGACGCCGTCCCGCTGCTCGCCTCGGCAGCGCGCGAGGCGCACCTTGACTCTCCGGCGCTCGATGGGCTCGCCGCGCTGGTCGAAGGGCGGATCGAGCCCGAGCAGTGGGCCGCGACCGTGACCGAGCCGCGACGCCAAAAGCGACGGACTATCCGCGCGGCGTGAGCGCAGGTAGGCTCAGGATGAGTTGGAAAACGGCAATGCTCCCCAGTCCAAGGCCGAGATCGACGCTCGATTCACCGAGCTGTACCGCCAGCATCTCCGTGACGTCTACTCGTACAGCTACTACCGGGTCGGCAACCATCACGATGCCGAGGACCTCACCGAGCAGACGTTCCTGCAGGCCTACCGCCACTTCGAGCGCGCGCTGCGCGAGTCAAACGGCCGGCCGCTGCGCCCATGGCTCATCCGCATCGCCCACAATCTGGCGGCCAACTTCTACCGGGACCGCTCCCGCAAGCCGGAGTCCGCGATCGAGGACGCCGGTTTGATCTCGGCGCCGCACACGACCGAGGCGCTGGTCGAAGGCCGGGAGGAGCTCAAGCACATCCTCGAGGGGGTCTCCCGGCTTCCCGACGATCGCCGCAACGCGCTCATCATGCGCTTCGCGCTCGGGATGGACAACCGCGAGATCGCCCGCGCGCTGGACAAGACCGACGGGGCCACCAAGGTGCTGCTGCACCGCGCCATCCGGCAGCTGGAGGGCATGGTGGCCGAGCCGACCGGGACCGCCCCGGACAACTCATGAGTTCCGGAGCCACCGATTTCGAAGCCCTGCTGCGGGAGGCGCTGAGCCCCATTGACCCGCCGGAGGACCTGGCCGCCCGGATGGAGTCCGCGCTCGTCAACCTCACCGAACTGGCCCAGGAGGAGCTCGAGACGTGGGAGCTCAAGACGATGCGCGATCCCCGCAACTGGGTTCGCCCCGCGGCGGCGGTGGTGATCGGCGCGGGCGCCGGCACCGCGCTTGTCGTGCTCCGCGTCCGCGGGCGCCACCGGACGCGCCGTCAGCAGTCCTCGAGCCTGCGGGAGCTGGCGGAGCGCACGCTCCAGGATTTCGCCGAGGAAGCGCGCCGGGTCCTCCCGGACCGCTGACCCCGGGGCCGCGCCGGCAGCCTGCGGGCGCGACCGGAGCCCGCTGATACCGTCATCGTCCCATGGCCGTCTGCTACAGGCATTCCTCACGTGAGACCGGGGTCTCCTGCTCCTCCTGCGGGCGTCCGATCTGTCCCGACTGCATGACGCCGACGTCGGTCGGCATGCGCTGCCCCGAGTGCGCTCGCGAGCGCACGAAGGTCAAGACCGTGCGCAGCCTGCCGTCGGCGCCCTCGATCACTTTGATGCTCGTCGCTATCAACGTCGTGCTGTTCCTCGGCGAGACCGCCACCGGCACGCCGCTCGGCGGCGTCGGCTCCGGCGGCCTCGGCAGGCTGTTCACCGACGGCGCCCTGTACGGCCCGTCGATCACCGAAGCCCATCAGTATTACCGGGTCCTGACCTCCGGCTTCCTCCACGACGGCTTTCTCCACATCCTGTTCAACATGTGGTTTCTGTACTTCATGGGACGGATCCTGGAGCCGGCGGTCGGCAAGCTCAACTTCGCCGTCATCTACCTCACGGCGCTGCTGGCGGGCTCGTTCGGCGCGCTTCTCTTCGAACCCCAGTCACCGACCGTCGGCGCGTCGGGGGCGTGCTTCGGCATCCTCGGCGCGCTGATCGTCATCTCCCATTACCGCGGCATCTCGATCTGGCAGAGCGGGCTGGGGCTGACCCTGGTGATCAACATCGTCTTCTCGCTCAGCGTCCCCGGGATCTCGATCGGCGGCCACGTCGGCGGCGTCGTCGCCGGCGCCATCTGCGGCTGGCTGATCGTTCAGGTCGGCGAGCGGCGCCGGATGCCCGCGGCGGCGATCGCCGGCTGCGTCGTCGTGGCGGTGATCAGCGTGATCGCCGCGATCGCGGTCGCCGGCGGCACCGGGCTGACGCCCAACGGCGTAACGCTCTGACCTCTGCCGCCGGTCGCCGACCCCGAGCTCCGCTGGAGGGATGCAGATAGAGGACCCGAGCCGGGGAGCTCAGAGCTCGATCGTCAGGGCCGGCGCGGCAGCCGGATGCTCGGGGACCAGCTCCGGGTGCAGGATGTGGGCGAGCAGCTCCAGCCCGTCGATGAGCCGCGGCCCCGGCCGGGAGAAGTAGGCGGAGGCGTCGACCGCGACCACCTCACCGGCGCCGATCGCCGCCAGCTCGTCGCGGTGCATCTCGGCCTCTCGGTAGGCGATCTCGGCGTCGTACCCGCACGGCATCACGATCACGATGTCCGGGTGCATCGCGGCCACCTCCTCCCAGGTGCGCTCCTCGGAGTTCTCACCGGCGAATCCGAACACGTCTTCGCCGCCGGCGTACTCGATCAGCTGCGGGGTCCAATGCCCGGCGGTGAACGGCGGGTCGAGCCACTCGAGGGCCGCCACGCGGGGCCGGCGCGTCGCGGTGCGGGTGAGCAGGCGGATCCGGTCGATCCGGGCGGACGTCTCCTGGACGAGTTCGACCGCCGCGTCCTTGGCGTCGGTGGCCTGGGCCAGGGTCCGCGCGTCACCGAGCACCTCGCCGATGGTGTGCGGGTCCAGCGAGATCACCATCGGCTGGGTGTCGATCTCCTCGGCGATCGCGCGAACGTCATCGTAGGAAACGGCGCATACGGAGCAGAGCGCCTGGGTGACGATCAGGTCGGGCGCCAGCTCGTGCAGCGCCTGGGCATCGAGCTCGTAGATCGAGTCGCCGGCCAGCGTCCGCTCCTTGACGGCGGCGTCGATCTCGGCCGAGCTGAGGCCGGCGGGCAGCCGATCCCGGGTGACCTTGGGCAGCTCGCGCGCCGCCGGCGGATAGTCGCACTCGTGGGTGACGCCGACCAGATCGGGGCCGAGGCCGAGCGCGAACAGCATCTCGGTGGCCGATGGGACAAGGCTGACGATTCTCATGACGTCAGTTTGCGTCCAGACTTCGCGTGGCAGGCTGAACTGAATCGAACAGAAGGAGACGAGATGGCAGATCCGCTCAACGAGGACGAGATCGCGTCAAGGCTACGGCGTTTGACGTGGGAGCGCGAGGGCGACGAGATCGCCCGCGAGTGGCGCTTCGAGGACTTCACCGAGGCGGTTGCGTTCGTCAATCGCGTCGCCGAGGTCGCCGAGGAGGCGAACCACCACCCGGACATCTTCATCCACGGCTGGAACAAGGTGAAGCTGGCGCTGATCAACCACTCGGCCGGCGGCCTGACCGAGATGGACTTCACGATGGCGGCGCGGTTCGACCAGCTCGAGGGCTAGGGGTGGCCGCCGCTCATCCCCGGGGCGGCGTGCCGACCACGCCTCGGGCTGCCCCGCGCTGAGGGTCGCCCGAGCGCTCTGCCGATCACGGTGGGGGCTACTGCTACCGTTCGCCGGGTCGCTGAATGAACGACGACGACCGACCCCGAAGTAGCAGCGCGCCGACTCAGAGCGCCAGCCGCATGACGCGCGGCGGTCTGTGACGGCGCTGCTCATAGTCCTGGCCGGGCTTCTGGTTCTGGTCAACGCGTTCTTTGTGGTCGCGGAGTACTCGTTGGTGCGCTCGCGTAAGGCGCGGCTGCAGGATATGGCCGAGGATGGCAAGCGCGGCGCCAAGTTGGCGCTGTCGCAGCTGGGCGAGATCGGCGACTACATCGCGGCCTGCCAGGTCGGCATCACGATGGCCTCGATCGGCATCGGCGCGCTCGGGGAGCCGGCGCTCGCCCACGCCTTCGAGCCGGTGTTCGGCGGCGCGGTCGGGCACTCCGCGGCGGTGGTCGTATCCGTCGTGATCGCGTATCTGCTGATCACCGTTGCGCAGAGCATCGTGGGCGAGATCGCGCCCAAGCTCTACACGATTCAGCACGCGGAGGATCTCGCGCGGCGGATCTCCCGTCCGCTGCAGATGAGCCGGGTCCTCTTCTCCCCGTTCATCGTCGTGCTCAACTCGGCCTCGAACGCGCTGCTGCGCGCGACCGGCACCGATCCCGACGCCGAGCCGGAGGGCGGCACGCCGGATGAGATCAAGCGGATCATCGCCGATTCGCGAACCGGTGGCAGCCTCGACATCGGTGAGGCCAACATGCTCACCGGCGTGTTCCATCTCCACGAGCAGGAGGCGCGCCAGGTGATGACTCCGATCCCGGCCGTCGTCACCGTCGATCTGTCCGAGACCGTCCAGGACGCGTTACGGCGATGCGTCTCGACCGGTCACTCCCGGCTCGTCGTGACCGAGGACGACAACCAGGATCGCGTCAAGGGCATCGTCCACGTCAATCAGCTGGTCAAGCTGATGATGTCCGACGGCTACGAGGCTCATTTCGACAAGCTCGTCCGGGCGGCGCCGATCGTGCCGGAGACCAAGCCGCTCGACGATCTCCTCGCCGATCTGCAGCGCGAGCGGACCGAGCTGGCGATCGTCATCGACGAATACGGGCGAACGACCGGGATCGTCACCACCGAGGACATCATCGAGGAGGTCGTCGGCGAGATCTCCGACGAGACCGATCCGGCCGGCGGCGCGGTTCGCCGTTTGGCGAGCGGAGAGTGGTTCGTGCGCGGCCACGTCGCCGTGACCGACCTCGAGGACTACGGGCTGCATCTTCCCGTCGATACCGACGCCTACAACTCGATCGGCGGCTTCGTATTCGCCGAGCTCGGCCGGCTGCCCAAGCGCGGTGACCAGGTCACCGCGGACGGCTACTCGATCCGGGTGGAGTCGGTCCGGGAGAACCGGATCGAGGCGGTCCGGATCCGCCGCCGCAAGACGCCCGCTGAGACGACGCCGGCGTAGCGTCGCCCTCGGTCCTGGGCCGTCATCGATTGGGATTGTGTGACGAATGATGCACGCTCTCGCTCCATTCGTTACATTCCCGGCATCGGGCCACTGGGTCGGCTGATCCGGCGGTTGAGAGGAGAGATGAAGCCGGCCCTCCGGGGCCGGCTTCGCTAGTTCACGCGGCGCGGCGCCGGCTCGGCCAGGCCAGGCCGTGCCTGTGGACAAAAAGAAACCGGCCCGCTGGGGACGGGCCGGTTTCGTGCTTCTGGGGAGGAGGTGCTGCTATGAGGTACGTCGCGACAGGAATGTTGGGCCTCGCACCTGAACGCAGCCTTAATAATTAGTCGTATTCGTAAAAGCCGCGGCGGGATTTGCGGCCGAGCGATCCAGAAGCGACCAGCTCCGCCAGGCGGGCCGGAACCGTGGCGCCGATCGTCTCGCCGATCGCCTGCGACACGTCAAGACCGACGAAGTCCAGCAGCGCGATCGGGCCCATCGGCATGCCCGCTCCCAGCGCCATGCAACGGTCCACGTCGGCGGGCTCCATGCCGGACTGCACCATCAGCTCGACGGCGCTGAACAGATACGGGAACAGCAGCCGGTTGACGACGAAGCCGGGGGTGTCGGGGACCTCGACGGGGGTCTTGCCCAGCGCCTCGCACAGCGCCCGGGTGCGCTGGCGCACGTCATCGCGGGTGTCCGGGCCGTAGGCGAGTTCGATCAGCTCCATCCGGGGGACCGGGTTGAACACGTGCAGGCCCACGAACCGATCCGGGTGGCCGCTGGCCTGCGCCAGCTCCGCGATCGAGAGGGAGGACGTCGTCGTCGCCAGGATCTCGTCGGGGCCGGTGTAGGAGGCCAGCTCGGCCAGCAGCGGCCCCTTGTGATCGGGGTCCTCCACCACCGCCTCGACGAGGAACGTCGCCTCCGCGAGCGTCTCGAGGTCGGTGACCACCCTCACGTTGTCCGCGCAGCCGTTGAGCTCCGGGAGCTTCTCGCAATGCTTGGCCACCGCCGCCTTGACGCGGTCGGCGGAGGCGGTGGAGCGAGCCCACAGGAGTACCTCCCCATGCGGCGCGGCGACGGCGGCGAGACCGGCCGCGATCGTTCCAGAGCCGGCGATGGCGAGCTTTTCTTGCACGGGATCTCCTGGGTCGGGGTGGCTGCCGGACGGCGCACGTGAGCCGCGCGGGCTGCGGGGGCGGCCAAGAGTACGGAATTGTTCAGTGGAACGCGGGCGTGGGGCGACTACGAACTAGTTGTCCTGCTCGGTCGGCCGCACCAGGATCTCGTTGATGGCCATCCGCCGCGGCCGGGTGACGATGAACGAGATCGCGTCCGCGATGTCCTGAGCGGCGAGGATCTCGGTGTCGGTGAACCGCTCGGCCATCTGCTCCTGGATCTCGGGCCGGTTGTGCAGGCGCAGCTCGGTGTCGACGGCTCCGGGCTCCACCAGAGACACCCGCACGTGGCGCCGGGTCACCTCCTGGCGCAGCGACTCGCTGAACGCGCCCACGCCGTGCTTGGTGAGGTTGTAGACGCCGCTGCCGTTGCGGGCCACCCGTCCCGCCACCGAGCTGACATTGACCATGTCGGCCACCTGGCGCGGTCCGCCGGCTGCCGCCTCGAGCAGATGGGGGAGGGCGGCATGGGCGCAGTAGAGCAACCCCTGGACGTTGACGCCGACCATCTCGTCCCACTCCTGCAGCGGGGCGCCGACGGCCGGGCCGAGCAGCATGACGCCCGCGTTGTTGATAAGCGTGTCGAGTCGTCCCAGCTCGCTCACGGTCTGTGTCACCAGCGCCTCAGCCTGCTGCTGTGAGCTGACGTCGGCCTCGATCGCGACAACCGTGCCGCCGGCGTCGGAGATGGTGGCGGCGAGTGCATCGAGCCGATCCTGGCGTCGGGCGGCGATCGCCACCGCCGCGCCCTGCTTGGCCAGCGTGAGGGCCGTCGCCTCGCCGATGCCACTCGAGGCGCCGGTGACGAGCGCGACCGTTCCGGTGAGTGCTTCGTTGGATGTCATCTCACGAGCCTAGAAAGGCGCATCTGCTAGAACGGCGGACGGTCATGGCACACAGCTCCGCCACGGTTCGCGCCGCCCGCCTCATCCGGCACGGCGAGCCTCTGCGCGTCGAGCCGATGGCGCTGGCCGAGCCCGGTCCCGACGAGGTCCTCGTGACGCTGCAGTTCGGCGGCGTCAACCCCATCGACCGCTACACCGCACTCGGACGCGTCAATCCGGAGGCGCCGCTGCCCCGCACGCTTGGTGGCGAGGCGGCCGGCGAGCTCGACGGCCGTCCCGTCCTGGTGGCCGGGGAACGGCTCGGCGGCGCCCGTGACGGCGTCTGGTCGCAGGCCGCGGTCGTGCCGGTCACCGCTGTCACCGAGGTGCCCGCCGGGGTCGGCGCGCGAGAGGCCGCCGCGATGGGCATCGCCGGCCTCACCGCCCTGAACTGCGTTCGTCATGTCGCGGCGGTGACCGCCGAGGACCGGGTGCTCGTCCTCGGGGCATCGGGCGGCGTCGGCAGCATGATCGTCTCGCTCGCGCGCGCCGCCGGCGCCACCGTATGGGGTCAGACCGGATCGCCCGAGAAGGCTGCCGGGATCGTGGAGGACGGAGCCCAACGCGCCGTCATCGGCGGCCCGGAGCGCATCGCCGCCGAGATCGATGACTTCGAGCCGACGGTCGCGTTCGACCCGTTGGGGGATGGCTTCGTCTCCGTGCTGGTCGAGGCGGCGGCGCTGCGCGGGCGAATCGTCTCGCTCGGGGTGTCAGCCGGGGCTGACGTCAACTTCAACATGCAGTCGCTGTATCGCAAGATGGTGTCGCTGCTCGGGTACGGCGGGATGACCGTGCCGCGCGACGAGCGGCGCGCCGGCTTGCAGGAGGCGCTGGAGGCGGTGCGTGCCGGGGACCTGAAGGTGCGGATCGACGAGGTCCTTGCCCTCGAGCAGGTCAACGAGGCATTTCAGCGGCTCGTCGATCGTCAGGTGCGGGGAAACCTGCTGCTCGATCTGCGCTGAGCCGGGGTCAGGCCGCGTTCCAGCGAAAGCCCACGGCGTCCGCCGCCACCGGCAGAGGGCTCGAGGGCAGGCCCGCGCGGGGCTCGGGCTCGTTGTAGCCCACGGGGGCAAGATCGTTGGGCGTGTCCGGGTGGAACACGGACGCCAGGTACTGGGCCTGGCCGCGGCCGGGCCCGAGCTCGAACTGGCCGCCGCCGTAGGCGCCGATGCGGTGCTCGGCGCAATAGTCGTAGGTGTCGCACAGTCGTTTCAGGCCGCCGATCCGCGACGGCTTGAGGTTGACCATGCGCGGTGCGAACCCCAGCGCCTCGATGTCGGCGATCGAGTGGATCGGCGCGTCCCAGGTGATCCGGTGATGCTCACCGGCCAGCGCCGCCGCGGTCCCCTCGGTGACGAGATCGGGGTCCTCCAGCCACGCGTCGGGGAAGGCCTGCACGACGCGCCCGTACAGGACGGGGTCGGGCGTCTGGTCGACCACCGTGCCGTGGTACAGCGCCTTGAAGTCGATCGAGTCCACAGCACCCGATCTCGCCAGCTCGGCGATCAGCTCGGGCGTCCACGATGTCGTGGCATCGAGCTTGAACCGCAGCGACGGGTAGTGCGCGAGCCGGCTCTCGATCGGCGTGAACGCCGGCGGCTCACCCAGCCGCAGGGACACGACGAACGTCAGCGGACGCGGCTCGCGTCCCAGCGCCTCGTGCAACGGCTGACCGGCCTGGCGCAGCGCCAGATCGAGCGCCGCGCTGTGAAACGTCCAGCGCCGGTACAGCCGGGACACCTCGCCGCGCTGAGGCTCGACCGAGAACAGATCGAGGCCGTCGATCAGCTCGCAGAACTCCCCGAGCTCGTATCGCCCCGCCAGGTCCAGCACCGCGCCGGCCTGCTGCAGGGCGACCTGGTCCTCGGCGTCGTAGACCACGTCCTCGCCGACGCCCTCGTCGCCCCCGCCGCGCAGGTGGACGACCGTGGAGAGCCGCTCGAAGCCGCTGGACACGTTGGCGCGCAGGCCCTCCAGGGCGTATCCGTCCACCTCGAGCGGCAGTCCGGCCAGCGAATCAAACGTGCTCATTGGCTTCCGGCTCCTGTCTCCAACCGGGTGACCAGCTCATCCAGCCGCAGCTCCTCGAGCCCCTGGCTGACCGCGTCGAGCTCGGTGGCGCAGTACTCCACCAGCTCGCGTCCCTCCCGCACCAGGTCGAGGGTCTCGCGCAGCCCGGCGTCCCCGGAGTCCAGCCGGCGGATGATCTCCTCCACCCGGCCCACTGCCGATTCATAGGTCCGCGGCTCGGTCACGCGTCCTCCGGCGCGTCGGTCACCCGGGCCGGGAGCGCTCCGTCGTGGAAGCGCACCGTCAGATCGGCCGCCTCGCGAGCGGCCGCCACCGAGCCCAGGGGGCCGCCGGCGCGGTCGGTCACCAACGCGTATCCCCGCGCCATCGTTCGCTGCGGATCGTGGGCCCCGAGTGCCAGACGCAGCCGCTCGAGCTCCCGGCCGGCCGCGGCGCGATCGGCGGCAGCGCCGCGCGTCGCCGCGCGTCCCAGCGACGCCGCGTGGCGTGCGGCTCGGACCCGGCCGCCGTCGGCCCGGCGGCGGGACGTGGCCCGCATCTCGCGCAGCAGCTGATGCAGCCGCGCACGGTGCCGGGCGACGTGCTGCCCCGGCGCGCGGGACAGCTGGGCCAGCGTGCGGGCGCGGTGCAGGATCGCGCGGCGGCCGTGGTCACGCAGGCGAGCGGCGTGGCCGGCCAGCGCTCGTCGCGCCTGCGCGCAGTCGATGGGGACCGCCGCCTCGGCGGCGTGGGTGGGAGTCGAGCAGCACACCGCGGCGACGTCATCGATGAGCGTGCGGTCGGTGTGATGGCCGACCGAGGAGATGACGGGAACCCGCAACAGCGCGACCGTGCGGCACAGCGCCTCGTCGCAGAACGCAGCCAGGTCGGCCAGCGAGCCACCGCCACGGGCGACGATCACCACCTCGACCTCGGGCGTCGCGGCCAGCTCGCGCAGCGCGGCCGCGATCCGCGGCGCGGCGTGACGGTCCTGGACGGGCACGAACGCCCAGATCAGGCGGCCGCTCCAGCCGCGCCGCCGCAGTCCGGCGAGCACATCGTCACGGGCTTTGCCGCGCTCGCCGGTGACGACGCCGATCGTCTTGGGCAGCGGCGCCAATGCCAACGACTTCTGCGGCTCGAACAGTCCCTCGCCGTGGAGCTTGCGCCGCAGCCGCTCCAGCGCCATCAGCAGGTCACCCTCGCCGGCGATGCGCAGCTCGGTGACGGCGAAGCTGAACGTGGGGGAGGAGGTGGCGCTCCCGGGGTAGTAGTCACATCCGCCGCCGACGACGATCCGCATGCCGTCGGTGAGCGTCACCCCCAGGCGGTCGAAGTCATCGCGCCACATCGAGCAGGGCAGCGCGCCGCGGGAGTCGCGCAGCTCGAAGTAGACGCGCGCGCGGCTGGGGCGAACGCCCCACACCTCGCCCTCGAGCTGCACCCGGGCGAGCTCCTGGAGCCGGCGCTTGAGCTGCGCGGCGTAGGACCCGACGGGATACGGGCCCGGAAGGGCACTGGCGGCGACGGCGGCGGCTTGCTCCATACCGACGCCGAGGCTACACGGCGCCTGACACGGAACCCGAAGCTCCCCGTCCGCTCAGGGTCAGTGCCACCCGGCGCCCGAGCGGGGCAAAGCCGAGCCGGGCATACATCAGCTGCGGCCAATCGTCGGCGTCGGCCGGAACGGCGATCAGGTCAGCCCCCCAGGCCCCGGCCGCCGCGACGGCCGCCACCACGACGGCGCGGGCCAGCCCGCGCTCCCGGTGCCCGCGCAGGGTTCCCACCTCGTCGATCATCGCCACCCGCCGGCGCTGGACGTCCGTGCTCAGGAACAGGGTGCAGGTTGACTGCAGGCCGTCCCCGTCACCGGCGCCGAATCCCCGAGCCGGGGTGCCCGCCCGGAGCGCCCGCTGGGCCACCACCAACTGGTCCACCCCGCCGTGGCGCCGCTCGGCCGCGGACACGGCCTCGGCGAGCACCGCCCGCTGGAGATGCCCCAGTTCGGCGTCCGAGATCTCCCGGGCCCGGTCGTCGCCGTCTGCCGCCGGCGGCTCGCCGGTGAAGCCCATGAACACGACGCGGTCCCGCTTCCAGCCGCGGTCGCCGAGCGTGGCGGCGGCGCGTTCACCGGCGCCGGCATCATCGAACACCAGCTGACGATGACGGCGGTCGCGCAGCCACCGCTCGGCCAGCGCGGCGGCCGCGTCCGCGGCCGCACGGTGGGTCGGCGCCGCATCGAGCAGGACGGTATTGAGGTGGTGGACGTCGGGCAGGCCGTCGTGCCGGACGACCAGGCCGTGGGGCAGCGGGATCGTCTCGGCCGCCGCCCGACGGCGGATGGCGCGGTCACAGGCGAGGATGGCGTCGAGATCGGGGACCACTCCGCGATCCAACCACGCCGGCGGCCCGAACGGCGCGATCAGGCTCAGCCTGGCATGGCCTTGCGGTACCGATAGCCGAACCCACGGACCGCTTCGATCGGCGACCCGTCGGCGTCCCAGCCCAGCTTGCGCCGCAGCCGGTGCACGGAGAACTTCACCCGGTCGGGCGAGATCCCGGAGGTGTCGCCCCAGGCCATGCCGAGCAACTGCTCCGGCGACAGGACCTGTCCGCGGTGGCGGAACAGGGCGTTGAGCAGGCGGAACTCGATTGGCGTCATCGCCACCTCGCGGTCGCCGAGGCGCACCGATCGGCTGACGGTGTCGATCCGGAGGGCGCCGTCGACGACCACATCCTCGCCGTCGGCCTCCGTCAGGCGCGGGCGTCGCAGCAGCGCCTCGACGCGGGCGACCAGCTCGCCGTTGTCAAACGGCTTGGTCAGGTAGTCGTCGGCGCCGCCACGCAAACCCCGGACCTTGTCGGTGCTCTCGGCTCGCGCGGTCAGCATCAGCACCGGCACCTCCGAGACATCCCGCAGGCGCTCGAGCACCTCCCAGCCATCCAGCTCCGGCAGACCGACGTCGAGGAGCACCACGTCCGGCTTGGCCTCGTGGACCTTGCGTAGCCCGCTGCGGCCATCGTCGGCGCGCAGCACCTCGAATCCCGCCTGGGACAGCAGCGTCGCCAGCAGGCGGGCGATCCCCTCGTCATCCTCAATCAGCAGCACCCGAGCTGGCATTGACGGCTCTATGCGACCGCCCCGACCGCCCCGACCGCCGTGGCCACGGACAGGTCGACCCAGAACGTGGAACCTTGACCCTCGGTGCTGTCCACCCCGATCGCCCCGCCCATCGCTTCCACGTAGGCGCGGCTCAGTGCCAGGCCGAGCCCGGTGCCCTCCACGTCGCCGGCCACGGCCTCGAGCCGCTCGTACGGTGCGAACACGCGCGGCTGGAGCTCCGCCCGGATCCCCATGCCGGTGTCGGAGACCTGCAGGCGCACACGGCCTGATACCAGCCGGAGGCAGTGGATCCGCACGTCGCCTCCGTGGCGGTTGTATTTGATCGCGTTGGAGACGAGATTGATCAGCACCTGCGACAGGCGCTGGCGATTGGCGGCCACCGAGGCGCCGGCCGGCAGGTCGAGGCCCAGCGTGATCTGCCGTTCCGCCGCGATCGGGCCCATCAGCGCGCACACCTCGACGCCGAGCTCTCTCAGTGCGACGGGCGCCAGGGCCAGCGGCAGCGGCGTCCCGTTGGGCCCGGCGCCCTTGACCTCCTCCGTCAGCGCCATCAGGTGATTGGTGGCATGGATGATCTGCGAGACGTTGTCGGCGTCGTCGATGTCGAGCTTGTCCGACGACTCCAGCAGCTGGCCGAACCCGACGAGCGCCGTCAGCGGCGTGCGGAGCTCGTGTCCGAGCTGGGACAGGAACCGATCCTTGTCCTTGGCGGCGGCGAGCGCGGCCTGGTGCGCCTGGACCAGCTCCGCGCTGCGGGTGCTCAGCAGCTCCGACGCCTGTTGCAGCTCGGCCGAGAGGCGTCCGATCTCATCACCAGCGGTCGGAGTCGCCGTCAGCCGCTCGCCGATCCCGAGCCGGTAGGCGTTGGCTCGGGCCTCGTCGACCCGGTCGGCCACGCGGCGGATGAACAGGAACATGGCCAGCACACCGGCGAGGCCGACCACCAGCCCGGCCACCGCGATCACGAGCGCATCGGAGCGGAGCTGGTCGACGTGGCTCCGGCGGGTGGTGAGCTGGCGCTGGACGCGATCCTGAATCCCGCCGACGATCGTTCGCAGCTGATCCATTCGACCCTTGCCGGCTCGCAGACCGCCGAGGAGCTGTGCGCGGGATGCCGGCGCGGCACTCTCGGCCGTCACCAGGGCCTGCAGCCGCGACATCTCGGCCGTGGCCGCGTTCCCCAGCTGCCGGCGATCGACGCCGGTCAGCTCGGAGCTCCGGTCCAGCGCCCCGAGTTGCCCACTCAGGGCGCGGACCGCCGCGTCCCACGGGGCCAGGAAGGAGCGATCGCCGGTCGCCACGTAGCCCCGCACCCCGGTCTCGGCGTCCAGCAGCGTGACGAGCGTCTGTCCGACCTCGTCGGATGAGCGGAGAATCGCGCGGCTGGTGTCCTGGTAACTGGACTGCGCGTCGGCGACGTCGACGGACGCCACGACGGCCAGCGCCAGGAGGATGAGGGGGAGGGCGAGGACCGCGAATCCCTTGGTCCTCAGAGGGAGATCCGCCCATCGCTGGCTGAAACGTGCCTTCAACGTGAAGCCGGTGAGGTTTCGTTGTGCGTTGCGCACAGCGATAGCAGCAAAAAACCGGTGTCACAAGGGGCCATCGGCGCCAAACATCACCGTCCCTACTCAAAGCTCCCCCGAGGTGGTCCGTTCGGTTACATCGCGGGCGTCAGCAGGTCCCCCACCGTCGACACGAGCTCGGCGTTGTCGAACGGCTTCTCCAGGAAGGCGTCGGCTCCGGCGTCGAGCGCGCGGGCGCGGGCGCCCCGCTCGGCGGTGAGGATCAGCACCGGTGGTGACGGTCCCTGTGATCGGACGTGCTCGAGCACTCCGAACCCGTCCGTTCCGGGAAGCCGGAGGTCGAGAATGATCAGCTCGGGGCGGTCGGATGCCAGGCAATCGATGCCGGCTTCTCCCGAGTGCGCGGCGATCACGGTGTGGCCGGACCGCGTCAGCACCGCTCGGAGCAGGGCGGCCACGGCGAGGTCATCTTCGATGACGAGAACCCGGCTCATCGCCGATTCGTCTTCCCGCGATGGCGGGATATCGTCCACGTTGTCGGCAGTGCCCATCCGAGCACTATCGTTCCGTCAGGTAGCTCCGACGTTGGGAATCGGTTGCAGCTTGGTTGCAGCGGGCGGTCGCGGGCCCGTCAGCCGCCGGCACGACAGCCGTGGCGGGGATGCGGGGCCGGCGCGGGGCTCACTGCGCGGGCTGGTCGCGAAGCCACGCCACGGTGTCGGCGAGGCCGCGGCGCAGATCGATCTGCGCCTCCCAGCCGAGCAGCCGTCGCGCCTTGTCAACCGACGGCCACCGGCGCTGTACGTCCACCGCGAAGCTCGGCAGATGCTCGAGCGCCAGTTCGGCCGGATCCTCGCCGCAGGCCTCCCAGATCAACGCGGCGATCTCGGCGACCGTACGCTCGTCGGACGCCGAGATGTTGAAGTCCTCGTTCTCGGCGGCCGGCGAGGCCATCGCCGTGACGATCCCGTCGGCGATGTCATCGACGTGGGTCAGCGTGCGGGTCTGCTCGCCGGACCCGAAGATCTCCAGCGGACGGCGGCCCGAGAGCACCTTGGCGATCAGGTCGGGCACAGCGTGGGCGATGCCCGGCTCGTCGGGATCCGGTCGCTCCCCGGGACCGTAGGCGTTGAACGGCCGGCAGATGGTGAAGCGCAGGCCGTGCTGGTCGTGCGCCGCGCGCGTATAGACCTCGCCCGACAGCTTGGAGAAGCCGTAGGCCGATCGCGGCGGCGGACAGCCGTCCAGGTCGGACTCGGCGGTCGGGAAGTCGGTGGCTCGCTCGAACACCATTGACGAGGACACGTAGGTGAACCGCTGCACGTCCTGCTCGACGGCGGCGTGGACGATGGCGCCCGTCAGCGCGTTGTTGACCTCGGTCAGGGTGAACGGGAGCCGGTGGAAGTTCGCGATCCCGCCGACGATCGCCGCCAGGTGGATCACGTGGCTGCAGCCCTGCAGCGCCCCGTCCGCCACGTCCAGGTCACGCAGGTCCCCCTCGTACAGCTCGCACCCCTCCCGCATCCACGACGGCGCGGGCCGGTGATCGGCGATCCGGACCTCAAATGCGGGATCGCGCAGCAGGCGGCGTACCACCGCGGAGCCGATCGTGCCGGCTCCGCCCGTGACCAGCACGCGTGCCATCAGTGCGTGGCGTCCGGCGAGGCGTCGACGCTGGCCGAGCCGTCCAGCAGTGCGCCCGCCTCGGCTGCGAACAGGAACACCTGGCCGGTGCCGAGGCTGTTCCATGGATCGACGAGCAGGCAGTCGTTTGTCGCCAGCGCCTGGATCTGGCGCAGCGTCTCGGGGCGCTCGAATTCGGAGTGGTTGGTGGCGACGATGACGACGTCGGCGTCATGGACGGCGTCGGGCAGCGTCTGAGTCGGGGTGCCGGCGTGGGGGTCGCATACCGCCACGTCCGCCAGTTCGCGCTCGAGCAGCCGAATGAGCTTCGGCGATAGCGAGTCTCGCTCGTCGTCGGTGTCACGCTTGAACGTGAGCCCGAGGACGGCCACCTTGCGGGAGGAGAGATCGCCCATGCGTCGCTTGATCCCCTCGACCAGGAACAGCGGCACGCCCTCGTTGACGCGGGAGACGGCGAGCAGCATGCCGGGGGCGTGAGAGCGCTCCTCCGAGAACGCGAAGTCCTTGCGCAGGCATGTGCCGGCGGTCAGCCCCGGCATCGCGATCCCCCCTCGGGGGTAGTCGCGGTTGATGAGATCGATGACCTCGAATACGTTGGCGCCGTAGCTCTCGCAGTCCATCATCAGCAGGTTGGGGAGCGCGAAGTTGGCGTAGCGCAGGATGTTGGTCCAGATCTTGGCGAGCTCGGCCTGTACCGGCGTGGTCTTGACGATGGGCGCGCCGAAGACGCTGAACAGGTCGGCGGCGTGATCGGTGGACCGGTCGCTGACCCCGCCGATGATGCACGGGAGCGTGGTGATCTCCTGCAGGAACTTGCCGGCGGCGATCCGCTCCGGAGCGTGGGCGACGAACACATCCTCGCCGGCGCGCAGGCCGCGTCGCTTCTCCAGGTAGCCGGCGACGAAGTCGGTCGTACCGGGAGCGATCGTCGAACGGAGGATCAGGCCGTGTCCGGGGCGCAGCAGCGGCAGCAGGTCATCGAGGGCGGCGCGCACCTGGCGCAGGTCGGACTCGACGTGGGAGAAGGAGGGGGTGCCGATCGTGATCACGATGTCGTCGGCTCGCGCGGCGTCGGCGGCCCGGTCGGCCAGCTCCAGGCGGCCACTGCTCTGGACCCGGTCGAGCAGTTCCTGCGTGCCCGCCTCGCTGAACGGCATCCGCCCCGATCGCAGCGAGTCGAGGATCGACTCGTCGTGATCGACGCCGAGCACGCGCAGTCCGCGATCGGCGAAGCACAGCGCCAGCGGCAGCCCAACTCGGCCGAGGCCGATGACCGATATGAAGCGTTCGTCGCTCATCTGAGTGCCTTAACGGTATCCGCGGGTCGGCGGTTTCGAAACTGGGCCGCGATCGGGCGACAGCTGCCGTGGGGGCGTCAGTGGTTGTCGCGCGGGTCGCGGCCGAGGCTGGGCAGCGGCGTCAGCCCCGCCTCCGCGGTGTGCCCGCGGACCTCGCCCACGAACGCGATCTTGTCCAGCCGCGCGATCTCGCGCTCACCCTCGACGCGAGCCGGGTCGCCCGCCGGCAGGTTGCCGATGAGGTTGCGGATCCGCTCGCGCAGCTGCAGCGCGAAGTGCGGCGTGGATGCGCCCATCAGCTGGCGCACGTCCTCGACGGTGGTCTCGTGATCGGCGTGCAGCCGATCGGGGTGCTCGGACTCGCTCATTTGGAGCTCTGCGGGACGGCTTCGAGGAGGCCGTCGACCTCGGCCTGCACCGGCAGCGAGATCGCGGTCTGGCCGCCGATCACCCAGCCGTGGTTGTAGACGGCGGCGGTCGGCCCCTCCTGGGTGTAGCCGGGGGTGGCGTAGTCGAGGAAGTAATTCAGCACGGCTTTCGGAAGGGTAGAGGGATTGTCGACCAGCAGCTGCGGACCGTAGTCGCCACTCCCCGACAGGGCTGCCGCGGCGGCGGCGTCCAGTGGCCGGGAGGCGTTGAGCAGCACATACCCATGTCCGGGGCTGCGCATCGCCCAGCCGAAGCTGTTCGGAACGTGGGCACACGGCTGGCCGTAGGGGCAGGCCGGATCGCGGTATTTGGCGAACGCCACCGAGTTGGCCGCCGGATCCTCGTCACCGACGCGCTTGACCGGGCCGTACCGCCCGAGTTGCGCGACGATCGCGTCGGAGATCACCGAGGGCGGTCCGAGCACGTAGATATGCGGGCGCTGGTGCGACAGGAGCGCCTGGCGGGTTGGCGCCGGGATCCCGGTGGAGCTCACGAACAGGACGGGGTTGCCGCTCTCGGCCGCCCAGCCCGCCGCCGGCATCGCGTAGGAGGGGTTGGTGGCCGAGGCGATGACCACGTCCGGGCTGGGCTGGCCGGCCACGGCGCTGACGAAGCGATCGATTCCGGCCGCCAGCGCGTAGGGGTCCGAGCCGTTGACGGCCGCGCTGCGCCGCCCGGTGACGGCCGGCACCGAGCCGACGCGGATGACCTGGGCACCACCGGCCGGACCGGAGCCGGTGGGCGCGAGCGCGGCCAACGCCTCGGATGTCGCCGTCGGCAGCGAGGTGGCGCCCGCCAGCAGCACCGGGGCCTTGATCGGCGGTGCCATCAGCACCGAGGCGGCGATCGCCGCCTGCCAGTCGTCGGTCGGGGCGAGTGTGACGGCGGTCGGGTGCGTGCCCGGCGCGGCCGACGGATACACCGCCAGCGCAACCCCGGCCGCGTCGGCCGCCGGGTCGGCGCCCGCCACGCGAGTGGTGTTCTTGGTGGCCAGCGACGGGAAGCCGAGCTTGGCGGTGGCGTTCGGGGTCTGAGACGGGATCCCGACCGTCACCGTCGTCTGGTCGGTCCTCGTCTGGTCGGGCGTGGTCAGGAGCTTGGTGGAGCCGCAGCCGGCCAGCGCCACCGCCATCGCCAGCGCCAGCGCCAGGACGCAGGCGCGTGGCCGGGCGTTGACGCGTGCGAAGGGCCACATGGGCGCGGACGAGCGTGGCATGCGCGCGGACGAGGGTCGCATGCGCGCGGACGTTACCGAGAGGTCGCGCCGGCGGCGCTGGTCGCGAGGGGCCTCGCCACCTCCCCGGATGACTCGCTATATTGCCGCTCGCCTAATCCGCGGGCCGACACCACATCCGCGGAGCGGGGGACCCACCAGACGTCCCCTTGGGGCTAATCCCGCGGTGAACTCGCGGGAGGCGCAGGCTCTTTTAGCGCCAGCCCGACAGCTAACCCCGCCGGCCTACGAAAGAGGATGAATGCCGTTCAAGCGAGTTCTGTTTCCTGGCTTGGCGCTGTTGGCGCTGATTGGAGCCTGCGCGTCGTCTGCCGCCGCTGCCACCGGCGTGAGGTCAGGTCAGCAGAGCAGCACCACCAACGTCGGCACCGCGGGCACCGGCGGCGCCGGAATCGGTGCTCCCGCCGAGGCCCCGAGCACGCCGTCGCACCCGACGGTTCGCGGCGACGTGGCCCGGATCATCAAGGGCGTCGGGTATGCCCCGTCGTTTGCGCCGCAGGTCGTCAAGGAGGCGATCTGGGCCGGGAACGAGATCCGGACCAAGCCCTACATCTACGGGGGCGGCCACGGCACCTGGAAGGACGCCGGCTATGACTGCTCGGGATCGGTCTCCTACGTTCTGCACGCCGCCGGGCTGCTGAGGACCTCGATGGACTCCAGCGAGTTCGAGGGATGGGGCCACAAGGGCCTCGGGCAGTGGATCACCGTCTACACGAACCCGGCGCACGCGTTCGTCGAGATCGCGGGCATCAGGTTCGACACGTCGGCCGAGGACGACCCCAAGCCGCCGTCCGGATCGGGCCCCCGGTGGCGCCCGGTGATCGATCGCACGCGCGGCTTCCAGGCGCGTCACCCGTCGGCGCTCTGAGCCCGATCGTCTGAGCCGATCCGGGGCGGAGCGGCTGCCGAGTCGCTACCCGGCGGTGGACTACGCTTCAGGCCATGGCGCGAAGGCGAGTGTCGGTGCTGCACCGTTGGGCGGAGCGGGCCCGACCAGACTGGGCCAAGCGGCCGGTGGCGGCGGCGGGTCACGCGGGCACTGAGCCCGCGAGCGGCGATCCGCGAGCCGCTGCTGGTGGCGTCGCCGACGTCCCGGCGCCGGTGGAGCCAGATCTGCCGGCCGAGGCCATCGCCGCCCGTCTCAGGTGGCTGCCGCCAGCGCTCAGCGATGGGGCCCCAGGTGGGGTCGATGCCGCGGGCCAGGCCGCCGGAGCGGCCGCCGATGGTGCCGGGGACGGCGCCCGGCGAGGCGGCGGCGACGCGCGTCGCTGGCTGATCGACTGATCGCCCGGTCGGAGTAACCCCCGACGGGGCGCGCGTCGCGTCCATCATGTGGCGGCGCACCGCTACGCTTGCAGGTGCCAGTAAGCCACCCGCCAAGGAGGATGCGATGCCGGGCCTTTCCGGGCGCATGTCCACCGTCGTCAAAGCCAAGATCTCAAAGTTGCTCGACCGGGCCGAGGATCCGTCCGAAACGCTGGAGTACAGCTACCAGAAGCAGATCGAGCTGCTCCAGAACGTCAAGAAGGGCATCGCCGACGTCGTTACGTCCAAGAAGCGCCTCCAGTTGCAGGAGGAGAAGTACCAGCAGCAGGTCGTCAAGCTCGATACGCAGGCGCGCCAGGCGCTCGCGCAGGGCAACGAGGAGCTCGCCCGCACGGCACTCGAGCGCAAGAACGGCCTGCAGGCCGAGCTGCAGTCATTGGATTCGCAGATCGCCCAGCTCGAGGAGCAGCAGGAGCAGATGACCGCGTCGGAGCAGAAGCTGCGCGCCAAGATCGAGCAGTTCCGCTCCAAGAAGGAGGTCATCAAGGCCCAGTACTCGGCCGCCGAGGCTCAGGTGAAGATCTCCGAGGCCGCCACCGGTGTCGGGGAGGAGATGGCCGACGTCGGGCTGGCGATGCAGCGCGCGCTCGACAAGACCGAGAACATGCGAGCCCGCGCCGGCGCCGTCCAGGAGCTCGAAGCGGCGGGGACGTTTGAGGACCTCACGCAGCTCGGGTCCGGCGAGGACGACATCGACCGTCAGCTCAAGGCCCTGTCGACCGGCAGCGAGGTCGACTCCGAGCTCGCCAAGATGAAGGCGGAGCTCGGGACCGGCGCGGCATCAGCCGGGGAGCTCGGCGCGGGGGCGCAGACCGCCGGAGGTGAGAGCGCGGGCGCCGGCCAGGAGCAGGCCCAGTGATCGTCCGCATCTCCAACGAAGGTCAGTACGAGATCTCCGACGAGGACACGCCCGGTCTCAACGAGCTGGACAACGAGGCCGTGTCCGCCTGTGAGGCCAGCGACGAGGCGGGTTTCCGGGTCGTGTTCGACCGGCTGCTCGACTACGTCCGCGCCAAGGGGACGCGTGTCGCCGATGATGAGCTGTTCGGCTCCGACATCATCCTGCCGCCGCCCGACGTGTCCCTGGCGGAGGCGCGGACGGAGTTTCAGGGCGAGGGCCTGATCCCGGGGTAGCCGACCAAGGCCGGGACCGCGCAGGCCGCGCGGGTCCGATTTGCCTAATACCGGAGCATCGCATAGGATCCGCGCCGGCCATGAACGGCGCCGACCGGCGAACGCTGAGGATTCAGCTCTGGAGCTACAACTTCGATCCCGAGCCGACGGGGATCGGGATCGTCAGCACCGTGTGGGCGCGGGCGCTGCGCAACCGGGGTCACGAGGTCCAGGTCGTGGCCGCCCATCCGCACTATCCGGAGCCCCGCTGGGGAACGCGGCTGCTGCCCTACCGCGAGGTCCGCGCCGGCATCGACGTGCTCCGGCTCCCGCTGTGGGTGGGACGCGCCAGCGCGGCCGAGCGCTATCGGCAGGAGCTGACGTTCATGGCCGCGCAGACGGCGGCGACGCCGTTCCTCGCCCGCCCGGACGTGCTGGTCTCCACCTCCCCCTCGTTCCCGGCGCTGCTCCCGGCGGTGATGAACGTCAAGGCGCGCCGCATCCCGTGGGTCCTGTGGCTCCACGACCTCCTGCCCGACGGCGCCACCGCCACCGGGCTCGTCGACGGCAGCGGGACCGTCATCCGGCTGGCACGTCGACTTGAGCACGCCGCATACGAGGCCGCCGATCGGATCGTGGTGCTGTCACGCGCGTTCACCGGCAACCTGGTCGCCAAGGGGGTACCGGAGCGGAAGATCGAGCTGATCTACGATCCGGCGACCCGGGCCCCGGCCGCGCCGGCTCGGTCCGGTGGGGCTTCCGGTCCGCTCCGGATCCTGTCGATGGGCAACATCGGCCGCTCCCAGGGGCTGACCGTGCTGGTGCGCGCGTTCGAGGCTCAGCGAGATCTGGCGGCCGACCTGGTGATCACCGGGACCGGGGTCGCCGCGCCGGACACGCAGGCAGAGGTCAGAACGTCGCGGGTCGAAATGCTCGGGGTGGTCGATGACGATCGCCTGGAGCGCGAGCTCGGGGACGCCGACATCGGCTTCGTCAGCCAGCACCACGAGGGGTCCGAGTTCAACATCCCCTCCAAGCTGATGAACTTCATGGCCTACGGGCTGCCGATCCTGGCCGCGGTCAACCCCTCAGGCGAGGTGGCGCGCCTGGTGCGCGAGTCCGGCGCCGGCTGGGTCACCGACTCCGCCGATCCCGACTCGTTTCCCCGGGAGGCGGCGCGGATCGCCCGCAACCGCGAGGAGATGGCGCAGCGCGCGGCGGCGGCGCGCCGTTACGCCCAGGAGCACTTCACCGCCGGGGGTTTCGCCGAGCGCTTCGAGCGGACCCTGCTGTCCGTGGCGTCGCCGCCGGCGCGGACCGCGGTCGCCGCCTGAGCGCCGGCTCAGGCGGCGAGCGCCGTCGCCGCCGCCGCTCCAACCTGGTCGTAGACCCAGCGGTAGGTCTGCTCCAGCCCCTCGCACAGGCGGGTCGACGGCTCCCAGCCGAGCTGCTCCAGGATCATCGTGTTGTCGCTGTTGCGTCCCCTCACGCCCTTGGGGGCATCGAGGTCGTAGCGGCGGACCAGCGTGATTCCGGCGATCTCCTCGACGATGTCCACCAGTCCGTTGATGGTGACCATCTCACTTGACCCGAGGTTGATCGGCCGATCCAGGTCCCCGTCCATGATCTGGCGCGTCCCGGCAACGCAGTCATCGATGTAGGTGAAGCTGCGAGTCTGCTCGCCGTCCCCCCAGATCTCTATCCGGCCGTCGCCGAACACCTGCGCCTCCGCCACCTTGCGGCAGATCGCAGCGGGAGCCTTCTCCCGTCCCCCGGTCCAGGTGCCACAGGGGCCGTAGACGTTGTGGTACCGAGCGACCCGCGTGGACAGCCCGAAGTCCTCGGTGAAATGACGGCACATCCGCTCCGAGAACAGCTTCTCCCATCCGTAGCCATCCTCGGGGGCGGCCGGATAGGCGTCGGCCTCGCGCAGCGGCTCCAGGTCCGGTGTGAGCTGCCGGTCCTGGGCATAGACGCAGGCCGACGACGAGAAGAAGTAGCGGTCGACATCGGCCCGGCGGGCGGACTGCAGCAGGTGCGTGTTGATCAGGACCGACAGCATGCACAGTGCCTTGTTGGCCTCGATGAACCCCATCCCACCCATGTCGGCGGCCAGGTTGTAGACCGCGGTGGCGTCCGCCACCGCGTCGTCGCAGGCATCGGCCAGGCGCAGATCGAGCACTACGTTCTCGGCCTCCACGGCCAGCTGATGCCAGTGCTCGAGCGGCGCCACGTCCACCGCGCGGACGCGGTGTCCGTCGGCGATCAGGCTGTTGACGAGGTGCCCACCGATGAAGCCTCCGGCTCCAGTTACGACAATCAGCTCCTGTCCGGCCATGGACTCTCTCCTGCGGGGCGCGGCCCGCCGTCGACGCTGTCGCTGTGGTCCGGGCGAGAGGCACCTGGGGGACCGCCGCCCGGCGGGGGCGGAAATGTAGCAAATCGACCAGCCGCTTTCCAGTGTGTTGACGCCAACCAGGGAAACGTGGGGGGGGGGGGTCAGCCCCCGTCGCCGCCGGCGAAGTCCAGGTCCCCGTCGATCTCCGATGTCAGGACCAGGTCGGTTCCCAGCTCTGACTGATCGGGGGCGGAGCTCCAGCCGTATTCGGTCTCTAGCCGGGGCAGCAGGTCCGACGGCAAGACCCGGGGCGGCGCTCCGTCGGGCGGGGACACGTCGATGACGTGCGAGTAGCTGCGCATGATCAGATCGTGCAGCGCATCCAGCCCGCCCGCGCGGCGCAGGCCGTACGGCCAGTACTCGATCAGGATCGGGGTGGCCGATCCGAGCAGCTGGGGGGCGCCCCGGAGGATGTGGGCCTCATGCCCCTGCGCGTCCATCCACACCAGGCCGATCTCGGACGGGGCGATCCGGGCCTCCTTCATCAGCGAATCGAGCCGGACGGATCGGACCTCGATCGTCGGGCGCCGGGCCTCGGCTCCGGAGTCCGACCCGTCGGGGACCCGCACGCGATGGTCGCCGCTGTTGCTGCCTGACAGCTCCAGCTCCACGAGACCGTCGCGGTCTGACAGCGCCAGCTCGAGCACCGTCACCCGCTCGGCCAGGCCGTTGGCCAGGGCGTTGTGTCGCAGCAGCCGGCAGTTGTCCGGGTGCGGCTCGATGGCGATGACGGCGCCGGCGCCGTAGTGCGCGAGCAGCTCGACGGTGTGGCTGCCGATGTTGGCCCCGACCTCCAGTACGGTGGCGCCGTCCAGCCGCCGGGCCATGCCGGGGATTGCGCGCAGCGCCGTGAAGGCTCGCTGGATGTCCCGCTCGGGCGTGGTGTGGTAGACGAACAGCCGGCGCGCCAGCGTGCGGTCATCGGTGCTCAGCAGCAGTCGCAGGCCGTCGCGGTCGACGGCCAGCACCGGCGTGAACCGCGCCGCCAGTCGCCAGAACGCGCGGCGGGCCAACGCGTCTGACTCGGCCGGGAAGTCGGCGGTGAGCCGTTGGAGCTGGCGTCTGAGGCGAGCCGTCGAGCTTCCGACGGCGTGTGGGGACACTCGCATCGGCACCGCGCGAGCCTACTCACACCCGCTCGGGGGCGGCGACGGCGGCCGCCCGCAGGATGCCCACCGCCGAGCGCTCGACGTCCCAGCCGTCGATCCGCTCCCGGGACGCCGCTCCCATCCGCGCTCGCAGCCCGGCGTCGCCGGCGAGCCGCTCAAACGCGCGGGCCGCCTCGTCGGGATCCCGTGAGGAGACGACGTACCCGTTGGCCCCGGTGCTGACCAGATCCGGCGCGCATCCCACCCGGTCAGAGACGACCGCCGGCAGCCCGAAGTTGAGCGCCTCGTTGACGACCAGCCCGAAGGTCTCCTTCTCGGCCGAGAGCAGGGTGAACACGTCCGCCGCCGCGTAGGCTCGCGCCACCTCCGAGCGGTTGAGGAATCCGGCGAACACCACGTCCGGGATTCGCTGCAGGCGCACCTGGTCGCGAAGCCGCTGCTCCAGCGGGCCGGACCCGACGACCAGCAGGACGCAGCGGATACGCTCGCGGGCCCGCCGGAACGCCTCCAGCACGAACAGCGGCTGCTTCTTGGCGATCAGGCGGGAGACGGTGGCGATCACCGCCACGTCGTCGTCGGGGATTCCCAACCCGGCTCGCAGCTCACTTCGGCGTCCGGCCAGCTCCCGGGCCTGCGCCTGGAGATGAGCGTTGTCGACCGTGTACGGGGCCGGGAACAGCCGGTCATCCGGCACTCCGAAGCTCTGCAGCCAGCGACGGTTCTCGGTGCTGATGTAGAGGCCGAAGCCCAGGCGCAGGAACGGCCGCAGCGCCAGCTGCTTGGCGATCACGTTGGACAGTGAGCGCTGATCGAGCAGCGTCTGCTCCTCTCGGAACAGGACCTGTCCGCCGAGCGCGCGCTGCGCGATCGCCGCCGTCACATACGTGGCGGAGTAATACCCCGCCATCCACAGGACGTCGTAGCGCCCCCGTCTCAGCGCTGGCACGATGTCCCAGTTACGCGCCGCCCAGAAATGATCGCCGAGGCCCGGGGTTCGATCGGCGGCGCGCAGGAACACGGATCGGTACCCACTGAGCAGATCGGCATCCCACGACACCGGCTTGCCGTACCCGTCGTCGAACGGCTTCACCCCGTCCCGGGACCCGTAGAAGACGGTCAGATCGACCCGCGGATCCCCGGCCAGACGGCGGTAGAGCGGGACCGCCGACGGCGCGGGCTGGCCGGCCAGATGGGCGATGCGAACCGCTCGGTGCGTGCCCGCGGGCTCAGCGGCGGCCATCGATACAGCGGGTCACGCCGCCAGCACGGCGCGTTCGTAGGCGCCGCGCAGCGCGGCGCCCACCCGGTCATAGCCGAGCTCGTCGGTGACCGCGCACTGCGCCTGGGCCCCGAGCTCCGGCAGGCCCCGGCGGTCACGATCCAGGCCGTCGATCGCCGTGGCCACCGAGTCGGGGTCGGGGGTCACGATCACCCCGCCGCCATGGCGGCCGATCAGCTCGGCGATCCCGGTCCGGCTGGAGGCCAGCACCGGAACACCGCACAGCATCGCCTCCGCGGCCGCCATCCCGAAGCTCTCGAACGAGGACGGCATCGCCAGCACGTCGATCCCGGAGAAGAACGCCTTGCGCCGACCCGGAGGCACGAACCCCAGCCACTCGATCCGCGTCGCCACGTCGTGCGCGGCCGCGAGCCGCCGGGCCTCCCGGCCGAGCTCGCCGTCCGCGTCGCCGGCGACGACCAGGCGCACGTGCGCCGGCAGCCGCGCCAGCGCCGAGATCAGCACCGGCAGGTTCTTCTTGGGCGCGATGCGCCCCAGGTAGCCGATTCGAAGCTCGGGCTGCCCGCCCCGCGCCACCAGCGCCGGGACCGGCCGCGCCGGGTCGACGAGGGCATAGGGGATCGTCTCCCGCGGCGCCTGTGGAGGCAGCGACGTCTGGGTCTCCAGCTCGGAGGTCAGGACGAACAGCGTCGCCCACCGCAGGTACAGCGCCTTGAGCGCAAGCTTCTGAACGCGCCGGGCGCGGCTGCGGGACGTGTCGATGTCCGCCTCGGTCAGCGACTCGTGGGCGGTGACCACGATCGGTATCCGCTTGCGGCTCGCGAAGGCCAGGCCGGAGAGCGCGGCGAAGTTCCAGATCCCGTGGACGTGGACCGCGTCGAATCCGCCGACCTGGCGCCAGACCCACGGAACCTGCGCCGGGCTCGCGCTCCAGCGCTCGGCCAGCCGGACCGGGCGTCGCAGCTGCGGAAAGCTGACCACCGGGACCCCGGCCGCCTCCAGTTGTGATGTGAGTAGCCGCGCGCGCTCGCCCATGCGCTCGCTCTCCGAGCAGGCGACGACGTGCCCCACTCCGGCGTGGTGGCTGGCCAGGACCATGCTCATCCCACCGGATTGGATGCCGCCGCCGGCGGGATCGAGGCTGGGGAAGAGCGACAGGATCCTCATGTGCGACGTGCCATCACCAGCCGCCGGGGTTGTGCGAGCGCGGTCATCGCGGCGCCATGGTAGCCGCGCCACCACGGCGCCGGCGCCAGTCAGCAGGTGAGCGATCCGCCCCAGGCGCGGCTGATCGCGCAGGCGGCCGGCTTGGGCGCGCCGGTCGAGGTGAAGGCGCCGAATCCCGCCTGGATGTCGTTGTCCGCATCGTCGTAGCCGAGCGTCTGGTCCTCCAGCGTGTGGGTGATCACCACCTGGATCGACGGGTCTGCGGTGGCGGTGTCGATCATCGAAACGAGATCGGCGGCCTGCTGGGCCGGCGACGCCGCCGCCGGCCAGCCGGGCTCCGTGGCGGTGGACACGCCCATCTCGGTGATCCAGATCGGCGTGTCGGCGCCGGCGCCGGCGCGGACCGACTCGAGCTCGGCGAGCCACGTCGGCATGGCCGCCGGGTCCCATCGCGCCGGAGCGCCGTCGACGTAATCGGAGGGATAGATGTGGACGCCGAGCGCGTCCATCGAATGCTCGGCGCCGTCGGCGTACATCCCCGCCAGGAACTGATCGGCGCCGTAGCCCCCGGGCACCGGACCGGCGCCGGACACCGGCGGCGAGAGCAGCAGCCCGCCGCTGACCACCGGCATGCCGGGGTCCACCGCCTTGACCGCCGTGTAGGCCTCACTCAGCAGCTGCATGTACCGGGCGGGGTCGGCCTTCGGGAGGAAGTACTGGTCCAGGTTGGGCTCGTTCCAGATCTCGATGCCCAGCGCAGCCGGGTAGCGGCTGGTCAGCGCGCTGATGAAGCTGCTCCAGTCCTGGTCGTACGCCGGATCCGGAGGTCCGGTGAAATCTGGATTGCTGCAGTCGGTGCTGGGCCGGGCCCAGCATGGCGCGGTGAACGCCACGATCAGCGGATGCAGTCCCGCGGCGACCATGGCCGCGTACTCGGAGTCGGTCTGCTGCCAGTCCCACTGGCCCGGGGACGGCTCCACCAGGGCCCAGTCCACGAACAGCCGGCTGACCGTGGCGCCGACCGACTTCTGCTCGGCGATCGTCCGCGTCGTCGTGTACGTGTTGAAGCCGAACAGCGTGGCGCAGCCGACGCCCGCCAGGCCCTTGCACGGCGGGGACGCCGTGGGCGCGGACGCGGTGGGCGCGGACGCGGTGGGCGCGGACGCGGTGGGCGCGGACGCGGTGGGCGGGGCCGGCGTGGACGCGACGGGTGGGGCGGCGGCCGCGGCCGGGGCGGCGGTGGTCTTCGACGGCGCCGGCGGCTTGGCGTGCCGGCGGGCCGCCACGTGCCGGACCCGGCGGCGCGGGCGGTGGGGCGGCGCAGTGGCATGACGGGCGGCGGGACGGGCCGAGCCCGGCCGCGGCGCCGGGCGACGTGCGCCGCGGGCGGCGGCGGCTCCGGCGGCCCCGGCGGCCACCAGCAGCGCCAGGCAGACGATGCACAGCAGCGATGCCCCGGGGATCACGCGCCGCCGGCGCGGCGCACTGGTCACCGGCGGAGATGAGGGGCGTTTCGGCAAGCCAAATCCGTTTCGAGCTCAGGGCGCGGGCGACGGCGCCTCCGGTGCAGTCGGCTCAAAGCGGGCACCTCAGCTGCAATGATCCGGAAACTGGACGTATGTGCTACGCCTTCCCGTCGATGACCACCTGTCCGGCGTGCCTGGAGCACGACACCACGATTGCCCGCCAGCATTCGGTCGCTGCTGCCGCCACGCACCTCGTATCGCCCCGGCGCCATCCGGACCGCCACCGCCGCCTCCTCAAGGAGCTCCGCGGCCTGTTCGGCGCCGACCGGGTTCAGGTACGCCGCTGCCCGGCCTGCGGGTTCTGGTTCGCGGATCCGTTCATCGCCGGGACCCCCGCGGTGTACAACCTGATCACCGATGGTGCCGAGTTCTATCCGGCCAACCGCTTCGAGTTCGATGAGACGATCGCCGCGCTGCCCCGCGCCGAGCTGGACGTGCTGGAGATCGGGGCCGGCGACGGCGCGTTTCTGCGCAAGCTGCGTGCCGCTGGGATCACCGGCCGCATCTGCGCCACCGAGTACGACGACGGCTCGCTGCGCCGGCTCCGCGCGATCTCCGGGGCCGAGACGTTCAAGCTCTCGCCCCAGGAGCTGGCGGCGCGAGCGCCAGGCCGGTTCGACGTCGTCTGCATGTTCCAGGTCCTCGAGCACCTCGATCGACTCGACGAGGTCTTCGGCGCCCTGCGAGAGCTGACGGCGGGCGACGGCCGCCTGTTCATCGCCGTCCCCAACGACGCCAGCATCACCGTCCAGGAGGAGCTGACCGGCTTCTGGGAGATGCCGCCGAACCACATCGGACGCTGGACCCGCGAGGCGCTCGAGAGCGTGGCCGCCCGCCACGGCTTCACGCTGTGCACGCATCGCTTCGAGCCCGGTGCGCCGGCGGGCGATCTGTGGACGATGGCCAAGTGTCGCTACGACGCCCGCGCGTACTCGGAGTCCTCCCTGGCGGGCGCCGTCAACGGCATCCGCACCCGGCCGGTGCGCGGCGTCGGCAAGCGCGCGCTGACGTCGTGGGACCTGCTGATGCTGGCGCGGCACTATGGCCGGATCCCACCGCGCTCTCAGTGGTTCGCGCTCCAGGCCGGGGGCGACCACCAGGTGGTCGATAGATGAGCGTGCTTCCGGACCGCATCAGCGACAAGCCCCAGTACGTCCTGCACCCGGTGCGCCTGCTGCGGCGGGCCCTGCATGGGGCCGGCCTGGGCGCGCCGGCGGGCGTCGGGGCGGCGATCGCCATCCCCAGCTGGGGCCTGGAGCTGGAGGTGTATCCGCGTGACGCGATCGGCTACACGATCCTCACCGCCGGGGTGTTCGACCCGTGCGTGACCGAGACATTGCACCGGCTGATCGATCCGGGCGACGTCGTCGTCGATGTCGGCGCCAACGTCGGCTACCTGACCGGCCTGGCCGCGGCGCGCGCCGGGGGCGGGACGGGTCCTCGCCTACGAACCGCACCCACGGGTATACGAGCTGCTGGAGCGCAACGCGGCGCGGTGGCGTGACCGCCGGGACGTGGCCCCGGTGGAGATCCATCAGGCCGCCATCTCCGATACCGGCGGGACGGCGACGCTCGCCGCCGGCCCCCGGTTTGACGAGAACATGGGGCTCGCCTCGCTGCACGGTGCCGGCGCCCCGGCAGCGGAGACGAGCTTGATGGACGTCGACGTGCACCGGCTGGACGACGTACTGTCCGGCCGGCGGATCGGGCTGCTCAAGATCGACGTCGAGGGCCACGAGCCCGCCGTGCTGCGCGGGGCGCAGCAGCTCCTGCGAGCGGGCCTGGTGCGCGACGTCGTATTCGAGGACCACGAGCCATATCCCGATTCCGGCACCGAGCTGGTGGAGGCTGCCGGCTACCGGCTGTTCGGCCTCCAGAACGACCTGTTCGGGGTGCGCCTGGTCGCTCCCAGCCGGCGGGGAGCGACGCGGCCCTGGCCCGGCCCCAGCTACCTGGCGACGCGTGACCCCGAGCGCGCCCAGGCCCGGCTGTCGCCGCGGGGCTGGCAGGTGGACGGGATCGGTCCCTCCCCGGCCTGGTGGCGCCTGGGTCGCCGGTAGCCGCTCCGGACCCGGATGCCGGTGGCTGTGGGCCGCCGGCCGCGCGTCAGTGGCCCCAGCGCACCCCGGTGCGCAGCACCTGCGCCGGGTTGCCCCCCAGCATCACATTGCTGGACAGCTCCGGGCGCGTGACCGTCGATCCCGCCGCCACGATCACGTCGTCGGCGAGCGCGACCCCCTTGAGGATGATCGAGCGCGCGCCGACCCAGACCCGGTCGCCCAGCGTGATCGGGGCCTGCACCGCCGACTCGGTTCCTTCGGCGCCGATCACGGGATGGAAGTCGGTGTCGATGATCAGCACGTCCCAGGAGATCAGACACCCGCGGCCGAAGCGGATCCGCTCCCGGGAGACGATCTGGCTCTCGGCCGAGAGCACGAAGTCCGGGCCGAACGTCACCTGTCCCGACCGCGCGATCGACAGCTTGAAGCCATTCCCGAGCCGCGCCGGGCCCTCGAACACGACGTCGCCGGCGACCTGCCAGACACTGCGGCTGCGCCGGAAGTCGAATGCTCCGTTGGCGCCGAAGCCGAGCAGCACCGTGCCCGGACGCGCCGCCCGCGGATCGTCACCGTGCCCCCGAGGTTCAGCAGCGCCACCCGGTGGCTGACCAGCACCGGCAGCCGGATGGCCTGACGCAGCGGCAGGTAGCGCAGGTTGAAGGCGATCGTCTTGGGCAGCCCGCAGAGCACCAGCGTCGCCCGGGCCAGCCAGCGCAGCGGCGACCGCGCCTCGGTCTCACCGGGAGCGGCCACCAGCGGCGGCGGCCGCAGTCGCCCGTCGGCCCCGACGTCGCCGGTCACGCCCCAACCACCGCCCGACCACCTCGGTCACCGTCCAGCTGCCTGACCATGAACTCGGCCACGGCGCGCTCCGACAGCGACGCGGCCCACCAGGCTCGCATCTGCTCGGAGCGCCGCGTCAGCGCGGGCTCGTCGGCCAGCAGCTCTGAGAGCACATCCGGCAGTGAGCGCCACCGATCGATCACGATGGCGGGGGAGTCACGGTTGTACCACCGGCGCGGCAGCGAATCGACGATCGCCACGCAGCCCGACCTGGCGGCCTCCATCAGCCGGAAGGTCTCGTCGAAGTTGCCCCGGGGACAGAGCGCGATCTTCGCCCGCATCAGCCGGGCGCTGTAGGCGTCGCCGGACAGCATCCCGCCGGGATTGGCGAACGGGCCCGCGCGGGTGCAGTCGACGCGCAGCTCCGGAGTCGTCGCTGCGCCAGCGCGAGGCCGGCCAGCATCTGGCGGCGGGCGGCCAGCCGGGGGCGAACCGTGAAGCCGCCGGATGCCTCGATCGACCGGCGAAGAAGACGTCGGTTGGCGCCCGCGACGGGGATGAACGGCTGCTGGTCAGCCCGAAGTAACCCAGCGGTAGCTCGAACATCGGCGCCGGCGGCCCGGTGCGGGCGGCCGGCGACGCCCGACCAGCAGGACGTTCCGCAGCTCGCGCAGGAGCACCCGCGCGGCCAGCGAGGGGGCGAGCCGGAGCGTGTCCCCGAGGGGATTGCGCGCGCAGCCGCCGGTCTTGAAGACCGCATGCACGGCCGGCGCGTAGGACGGGGTCTGGTACATCTCGTCGCCGATCAGGATCACCACGGCGCCGCGCAGCCGGTCGTCGAAGCGGTCCAGATGCCAGGTCAGCAGGAACGTCAGCCCGCGATCGCCAAGCAGCCGCGCCAGCGCCTGCGCGACTCCGAAAGAGTACCGCAGATCGCTGGCGTCGCCGCCGGCCGCCGCCTGCGCGGGATCGAACGGCACCGGAGACGCCGCGTCGGCGGGCCAGATCAAGAACCGGTTCGGCGCTGGGGTATCGCCGCGGAGCTCATCGGCGGCGGAGATCGTAGCGTGACCGGCGCGGTCCTCCGCCGGACCGGCGCGGTGAGGCTCAGCGCCGATATACAATCAGACGGTGCAATGGGACGAGCGGTCTCGCTGATCTCCGTGAGGTATCGGTGGCCGCGGGCATCTCCCGCCACGCACAAGGACGTGGCGGGGAGCATCGTCGTCAGCCTGCTCACGCAGCTGGCGCTGCTGCTGAGCGGGGTCGCCGGGGCGCGCATCCTCGGCGTCCTGGACCGGGGGCGCTCGGCGCTGCTGCTGTTGTTTGCCACCGTGCTGCCGCTGCTCGGAACGCTGGGTCTGCCGCTGTCGGTGACGTACTGGTGCGCGGGAGCCGGGGCTGGGATGGCGGCTCGTGGCTGCGCTGCGCCGGCTGGTATTCCGGCAGACCGCCGCGCTGCTGCTGGTCCACGCCGGCGTGCTGTTGATCGTATTCGGCAACGGTCCGTGCACGTGCAGGTGGCCGCGGCGGTCAGCCTGCTGGGTACGCCGTCGATCGTCCTGTACCTGTACGCGCTGGGAGTAGTGCAGGACCCGGGACTTCAAGGCGCTCAACCTCAGCCGGCTGATCTTCCCGCCGCTCAACGCCGCCGTGCTGATCGCGATGCTCGTCGCCGGGGTGGGGGGGCTGTGGCTGGTCACGATCGCGTGGGTGGCGCTGTACTCGCTGTCGGCGATCGTGGCGGCGGTGGGCGCCCGCCGCTCGCTGAACCGCCTGCTTGGTCCGATCACCCCCGGATCGCTGCCGGCCACCGGGGAGATGACCAGGTTCGGCGCCAAGGCGCTGCTCGGGTCGATGTCACCGCTCACCGGCTTCCAGCTTGACCAGGCGATCGTCGGGCTGTTCATATCCCAGGCCGCGCTCGGGATCTACGTCGTGGTGGTGGCGTTCACCAACCTCCCGCGATTCGTCGCCCAGAGCATCGGGCTGGTCGCCTACCCGCATGTCGCCGCCGGCGAGGGCGGACGCGGCCGGACGGCCGCGATCATCAAGTTCACCGGCCTGACCCTGCTGCTCTGCGGCGGCGCGGTCGCCGGCACGGAGTTGCTGCTCGGGTTCCTGGTGCCGCACCTGTTCGGCCACGCCTTCGCCTCGGCGGTCGGCGTCGGCCGGATCCTGCTGATCGGCTCGCTCCTGTTCTGCCTCACGCGCACGCTCAGCGACTGCGCCCGGGGCGCCGGTCGTCCGGGACTCGGCACCGTCGCCGAGATCGTCTCGCTGGCGACGATGTTCCCGTTCGTCGCGCTGCTGGCCGGCTCCGGCGTCAAGGGAGTGGCCACGGCGGTCGTGCTCGCCGCCGGTTGCGGGGTGGCCTCGATTCTGGTCGGCTTCATGATCCCGCCCCGGAGCCGCCGCCAATCCCGCCGATCCCGCCGATCTTCGGATCCGGCCGGACGGGCGGCGACGGTCCGCGTCCAAGCGGCCGCGACCGACCGACCGTCCCCGGTGGTCGAAGCCTGATGCCGCCCACGGCCAGCGTGCGCCTCGGCATCACCAGTGACCGGGTCATGTGGATCGCGGTGTCGATCCTGGTCCTGACGATCAGCTGGAATGGGATCCGCGTCGGCGGTGGGGCGTTGGGGGACGGCTTCATGCTGATCGCGTTTGCGACCGTGGTGGCCAACCACGTGCGGGAGCGCCGCTCGCCGGCGCTGCCGTCCTGGCTGGTGCTGGCCGGTGTCGGCTTCCTGCTGGCGGCCGTCCTGGTCGTGATCTTCCCGCCCAGTCTCGGCCTGGCCAACCGGGCGACGGTCCAGCAGGAGTCGCTGTTGATCGTGCCGGGTTACCTGCCGCCGCGCTCGGACCTGAGCTTCTTGACCAAGTTCGAGCTGTCGGTGCTGCTGGTCCCGCTGATCGTGGCGGCGGCGGCGACCACGCGCCGGCGCTGCCGGCGGCTGCTTGATCTGTGGGCGATCGGCGCCTTCGTCAACGCCGCCGTCGCGGTCGCGGACTACGTCGGGCTCGCGCATCTGGCGCCGTATCCGATCGAGTCCGATCGCTCCTCGGGCCTCACGATCCACCCCAACTACCTGGCCCTGACGGCGGTGATGGGGATCCCCGCGGCGATGATGTGGATCGGCCGGTCGCGGCGCTGGAGCGCCGCCGGGGTGATCGCCGTGATGACGCTGCTGGGCGGCGTCTACGCCTCGGGCTCGCGGGCCGGCACGGTGGCCGGCGTCGGCGCGGTCCTGCTGACCGGCGTGCTGGTTCCGCGGTTTCGCCGCGGCGTCGTGCCGCTGCTCCCGGTGGCCGGCATGGTGCTGGTCGTCCTGCTGGCGTTCACCGGCATCCGTGTCATCACGTCCTCAGCCAGCTGCGCCTCACCGGCGGCCAGAGCGCCGCCGGGAGCGACGCACAGCGCAGCCAGGACGCCCAGCTGGCGCTGGTGCAGATCGCCGCGCGCGGCCGCTGGAGGGCGTCGGCTTCTCGGTCATCCAGGACGCCCACGACATCTACCTGCAGCTGCTGGCCGCCGGCGGCGTCATCGCCATGGCCTCGTTTCTGATCTACCTCGGGGGCCTGGCCGGCGCCGCGCGCCGCGCCTGGGCGACGGGGGCGCGGGACGAGGTGGTGGCCGCCTCGGTGACGATCACGATGTGGCTCGTCAACGGGGCCTTCGACAACCAGCTCGCCGACAAGTACCTGTACGTCATTCCCGGGGTGCTGCTCGGGCTCTCGCGTTTGGCGACGAGCCCGGCTGGGGAGCCGGTGGTGATGCCCCGGCCCTCGCACCTACGCTCGAGATCGCTTAGGAGGTCCGCGTGCAGTTCCGCCCCAAGCCGTTCTGGACGCCACGGTACATCCGTGACCGGCTGATACTGGCCTACCACCAGAAGCGGTATCCCGAGGCGCCCTGGTGGCCCCGGGACGCGGTGGCGCGCCTCGGCGACCTGCTGCGGGGGACCGCACCTGCCTTGAGTGGGGCTCGGGCCGCAGCACCGCATGGCTGAGTGCCCGGACGGCTCAGGTGCACAGCATCGAGCACGACCGCGAGTGGTTCGATCGCGTCCAGGGGCAACTGGCGTCCCGGGGCGCGGACACGCGCCCGCGGTTCGCCTGCTCGACGCCGGCGACGACGCTCGCGCCGACGCGTGCCCCTACGTACGGGTGATCGACGGCTTCGACGCCGGCGCCCTCGATGTCTGCATCGTCGACGGCGTGCATCGCGGCAAGTGCGCCCTGGCCGCCGTTTCCAAGCTGGCCTCCGGCGGGCTGCTGGTGGTTGACGACATCCATTGGTTCCTGGACCATCCGACCGGTGCTCCGCACTCCCGCCGCGGCAAGGGTCCGGCGGACGGCGATTGGCGGCGGTTCGCCGAACTGGTCGACGGCTGGCGCTGCGTCTGGACCACCGATGGCGTGACCGACACGGCCATCTGGATCAAGCCCTGACCCGCCGCCCCCGCCCCCGCTCCCGGCCGGCCTCCTTGGCGTTATCACGGTAATAGCCGAAGTACGCGTCCTCGGCCTCCTTCACGTCGGTCAGGACCAGGCCGGTGGGCCGTGGTGGCAGCCGGTCGAGCGCGGCCTGGCCGGCGCGCGCCTGCTCCCGGGTGGTGTGTCCCAGGCGAACGCAGAGCAGCACACCCGAGACGCAGGGAACGATCTCCAGCGTGTCGGCTGCCGACAGCAGCGGCGGGCTGTCCACGACCACGACCTCGTAGGCGTCGCCCAGCTCCGACAGCAGCGCCTGGAAGCGCTCGGAGGCGAGCAGATCCGCGGGCCGCGGCGGCGGCGTGCCCGCGGTGATGCAGACGAGCGGCATCTGCTGGCCGATCGCTGGGTCCGGGGCGTGGCCGTTGCGAGGGGCCGAGACCGGCGCCAGGACCCGTAGGATCTCCCGGGGCGCCGCCTGCCCGGTCAGGTACTCCGTCAGCCCGGGGGCGGGTGCGATACCGAACCGGGAGGCGAGTACGGGTCGGCGCAGGTCGCACTCGATCAGCAGCGTGCGCTTGCCCGCCTGGGCGCTGGCCACCGCCAGGCCGGCGGCGACCGTCGACTTGCCCTCCTGCGCCATCGCGCTGGTGACCAGCAGGGTGCGCAGGCCCTCGCCGGCCGCCAGGTAACGGACGTTGTGACGCAGCACCCGGAAGGACTCCGCGTCGATGTCGGAGCTGGGCCCGGAGCCGTTGGCGCCCCCGACGAAGGCAGCCGTCGGGTTGCCGAGCGCGTCGCCTCGCACCCGGCCGATCACCGGGTATTGCAACTGCTCCTCGACCTCGGCCGAACCCCGCAGCCGGCGGTCCAGCGCCTCGCGCCCGTAGGCCAGCGCGATTCCGAGCAGCAGGCCGAAGATCAGCGCGGCGATCGTATTGCGCGCCGTCTTGGGCGACGTCGGGGACGTCGGCGCGGTCGCCGTCGCGCTGACCGCAACCGGGGTGGCGATGGAGCTCAGCGACTGCAGCTCGGACAGCTTCTCGGTGTAGATCGCCTTCGTCGACGGCGCGGTGGCGGCGGGAAGGTGGCGCAGCTTGCCGGCGAGGTTCGCGGCGGCGACCGAATAGCCGCGGCGGGTCGCCGCGGTGGTCAGGGCCACATCCGCCTGGGCGAACGCGTTTGCCACCGCGGCGGCGGTCGCCGGGTGCGGCGACTGCGCGTCGATCGTGACCAGGAACGAGTTGGGGTCGATGCCGACGGTCACCGCCTGGCGCAGGGCGGTCAGGCTGAGCGGGCTGTGCAGCGTCGCCTTAACGCGCGTGAGGACCTCGGGCCGGGTGACCAGCGGCGCATGGATCGAGGCCAGCTGCAGCGGGGTCTCATTCGTGACCAGGGCGGTCCCGAGCAGCGACAGATCCTGGTTGGGATCGTTGACGGCCAGCGATGCGGTGGCGTCGTATGACTTCTTCTGCGCCGCCGAGAAAGCAAACGCCGCCGCGCCGCAGATCACGGCGACCAGCACGATCAACACGCGGCGACGGCGCAACAGCCCCAGATGGTCGGCCAGCGTCGTCTCTGGTCGCATCCCGGTCATCGTCGCAGACCTCTCGGGGCGCAATACCCAGCGCGTTCACGCGCCGGCCTGCGATAGCGTCGGCGGTCATGGGCCGATGGGCACGTGCCAGGCTGCTCGGTGGCGCGCGGGTTCGGCTCCTGGCCGCCGCGCTGCTCGCCGGCTTGGCGGTGTCGGCCTGCGCGGCCGGCTCCCCGCCACCGGGCCGCCGGCTCGCGCTTGACGACCTGGGCCGGCTCACCGGGTGCACCGGCTACGGGCACAGTGGCATCGAGGGCTACGGGGTGCCGACCGATCAGGCGTTTCTGACGTTGGTCTGCCGCCGTGAGGTGGGCGCGGTCCTCAATCTGGGCATCGGCGGGTCCACGCTGCAGGGGCAGCTGACCCAGATCCTCGAGACGATGCCGAGCGCCCATGCCTCGCAGCTGTCGATCGTGATGTGGGGGGCCAACGACCTGGCTCTGTTCGGCCCATCGCTGGCCGGCTACGCGGCCGGATTGCGGATGCTGATCTCCCGCCTGCGGACTCCGGCCGGCAGTGTGCACGGCTCCGGAGATTCCGCGCTGCGCTATGCCGGGCGCTGGACGGTGGCGTACGGAGAGCGGGTGACCGCCGGGGACGCGAGCTTCACCTGGACGAGCCCGGCGGGCTTCCCGGGCGGCGTCGTGGCGTTCACGCTGACCGCCCGCCAGGATCTCGGCGCCCGGTACGCCTTCGCCCTGGACGGACGGCGCGCCGGCGTCCTTGACACCCGCCGGTTCGGGCCGCCGCCACCCGCGCCTGCGGTGAACACGCCGGTGGCATACCGGATCAGGGTTCCGGCCGGGGCCGGCCACATCGTGCGCTGCCGGATCGGCGACGTACACGGGGGCGCCGACCTCCTGGGGTGGCAGCTGGAGTCCTCGCGGCCCCCGCTCGTCGTCCTGGTGGAGCACCCCCGGCCGCCGGCTTTCGAGATCTATCACCAGCCGGGTTGGCGCTTTGTCCCCACCGACGAGCAGATCCTTGCGCTCAACCGGACGATCAGCGCCGTCGCGGCGGAGTTCGGCGGCTACGTGATCCCCATCGATCCGGATGCGGCGATCGATCGGCGGCCGGCGTACTTCCTGTCTGACCGCTCTTATTTCAGCGTCGCCGGCAACCACCTGGTCGCCGGCCTGATCGAGCGCGCGATCGCGCGGGATCCTCACGTGAGGGAGTCCGGTTAGGGCCCTCAGCACGTCAGGCCCCCATCCAGCACCAGGACATGGCCGGTGAGGTAGTCATTCGCCGGGTGCGTGACGAACTGCACCGCCCGGGCCACGTCGTCGGGCTCGCCCAGGCGGCCGGCCGGAGTCCGGCGCACGATCTGTTCCAGCTGCGCGTCGTCCAGCCCGTGGCTCATCTCGGTGCGCATGTAGCCCGGCGCGATCGAGTTGACGGTGATCCGGCGGGAGCCCAGCTCTCGGGCCAGCGAGCGGGTCAGGGCATCGAGCGCGGCCTTGGTGGCGCTGTAGACGGCCAGGCCGCGATAGCCGGACAGGCCGACGATCGAGGAGATATTCACGATCCTCCCGCCCCGCCCGGCGGCGAGCATCTGCCGGACGACGAGGCGCGTGATGGCGATTGTCGCCTTCAGGTTGAGGTCCACGACCGCGTCGACATCGTCGTCGTCGACCATCGCCAGGATCCCGTCCCGCGCCACGCCGGCGTTGTTGACGAGGATGTCGATGTCGTCCCACCGGCGGGTCACGGCCCGAGGAAACGCTCGCGCTCGGGGCCCTGCACGAGGTCGGCGGTCTCAAACAGGAAGCTGTCGGCCAGCGCCGGATCGCCGGCCCAGCGCCGCACGTCGTCGGTGACGCTGCGCGCGCAGGTGGCGACGCGATCGCCGGACTCCAGGAACGAGTGCACCAGGGCGGTGCCGATACCTCGGCTGCCGCCCGTGATGACCACGGTGCGCGGGGTGTGATCAGCGCCCATCGCCGGCTCCCCTGCCGACCTTGTGCCCGGTGGTGAGGACCGCGTCGACGAAGCGAACGGTGCGGCGGGCGTGCCGCCGACGGGAGCCCGGCGCAGGCGTCCCGGACGGCGTCGCGGAGCGCGTCCGTGTCGGTTCCAGGCGCGGCGACGATCTCGGCGGCCACGATCGCGCCGGTCAGCGGATTGGGCCGGCCGTAGACCCGGGCGATGGCGACCCCGGGTACCGCGCCGATCAGATCCTCGATCGGCAGCGGGTGGATCTTGACCCCCCCGACGTTGATGATGTCCGAGTCCCGGCCGCGGAACACGACCCGGTCATCTGCGATCTCCACCAGATCGCCGGTGGGGCGCCAGGCATCGGGATCGATCGCCGCCTCTCCGAAGTAGCCCAGCATCCCGACCGCGAGCGCACCCAGCTCGCCGTCGACCACCTTGAAGGCGATGTCGGCATCCTCGCCGGGGTCGAGCAGCGACAGGGGCAGGCCGCCGCGTTCGTCTCGCACCGAGCGCAGGCTGCCGGATTCGCTGGCGGAGTAGATCTGCGAGATGTGCGCATCGGGGAAGGCGTCCCGGAGATCGGCCAGCAGATGGTCGGGCACCGCCTCGCCGCCGAGCGTGATCTGCGCCAGCGAGGGCTTGGGTCCGCCGTCGCTGCGCAACTCGGCGAGCAGGAAGCGCCAGAACGTCGGCGTCGCGCTGGCCCGATCGACGCCGTGGCGGCGCATCGCCGCCAGGCCTTCACGGGGACGCCTCGGGCTCGGCGCCACCAGCGTCGCCTGGGCGGCGACGACGTGGACCAGGACCTGGAGGCCGGCGAACTGCTGCAGCCCGTACGCCAGCAGCCAGCGATGCTCCGGGGTCGGCTGGATGTGGGCCGCCGAGCGAAGCACCCGCACCCAATCGTGGCGCACGCCCCGCGGCGCCCCGGTGGTGCCGGTGGTCAGGATCAGCAGCGGCCGGGTGGCCCCGGGAGCCGCGGGGGCGCCGGACGGATCGGCGGCGCACAGTTCGGCGGGGTCGATGACCTGCGGCCCCGGCGCGAGATCGTCGCGCCCGGACACGAGCAGCTCATGCCCGAAGCGGCCGGCGAGCTCGTCGCCCTCGGCCGCCGTGGCGATCGGCGGGTACACGCACGCCTCGGCGCCGGCGAGCGACGCGCCGGCCAGCAGGGCGAGGACGACCGCCGCGTCCTGGTGAATGACGCCGAAGCGCTTGATCCCTCGTTCCCGTAGAGAGCCGGCGACGCCGTGCGCGCAGTTCAGCAGTTCCGCGTAGCTGGTTGTGCGGTCGTTGGTGATGACCGCCGGCCGCTTCGGGGCGCTGCGCGCCGCGGCCCACAGGAGCTCGATCAAGACGTCGGTTGCTGCCGCTCGTAGAACTGCACGACGTCGCCGACCGTCCTCGGCATCTCGCCGTTGCTGAACGGGTCGCTGCCGAGCCGTCCTCCAGGACAGCGGACAGCTCCGCCGTCTCCAGCGAGTCGAGTCCGAGCCCCTCGGAGTACAGGGACGTGTCAAGCTGGACGCCCCGGTTGCGCTTCTTGGACCGGGTCAAGAACGATCGAATGGTCCCCTCGACCTGACTGCGTTTTTGGCTCATTTCACTGATCCTCGTCGATGCCGAGCAGGCAGACTACTAGTTTTCTGTAATTCTTACGCCGGTTGCTTGATAGCTTTCGCAGCCATGCAGACGAGCGTTCGCGACTGGGTCAGGACCGGGGCGGCCGGACTCGGCGACCGGCATCGCACGACGGCGCTGATCAGGGACACCGCTTTCCGCATGGAGCGCAAGTGGGCCAAGCGCTTCAGTGACGTCCAGCTGCGCCAGCTGCGCTCGTTGGAGCACTCCTACTCCCGCCCCAGCGGACCGGACCTGCTGGTGTTCGGCGACTCGGCCATGTTCTGGACCACGCCCGATGACGTCGATCATCGTCACCTGGTGGAGATGATCCGGGACGAGCTGGGTCCGGAGACCACCTTCGAGGCCCTGGTCGGCCCCGGTTACAACGCGCGCATCGTGATGGCGTTCCTGACCGCCCTGCGCGGGCTCCGGTCCGCGCCCAAGGTGGTCGTCGTCCCGGCGTCGGTGATGATGTCCCAGTCGCACTGGCTGGCGCACCCCGAGGTCGGCTACGAGGCGATGTCGGCCGAGCTGCGTTCGATCATCGGCGGCGGCGGCCGGCCGCGCCGGCTCGAGCAGCACGACACCGAGGACGCGGTGGCGGAATGGGAGCGCCGGCCGGCTCCCAGCCTGTTCGGCGCGCGGCGCACCGTGGGCGAGTTGCGGCTGATCACCAACGCCGTCCCGGCCACCCGATGGCAGAAGGTGGTGCGGATTCGCCACCTGATGGACTTCTACAACGCCGAGCGGTTCGAGCCCGACAGCGAGGGCGTCACGATCGTCGGTGAGATGGCCGCGATGCTCCGTTCGCTGGGGATTCCGGCGATCGCCTACATCCCGCCGATCAACCACGAGGTCCTGGCCTCGACGCTGGGGCCAGACGCCAAGTCGCATGCGGAGCGCAACGCGGGCCTGCTGGAGGCCGCCTTCGCGGCGCAGTGTGGTGAGCTGGGCACGGTGGTCAACGGCAGCTTTGACAGCCCCGCCACCGAGTACATCGATCCCGTGCACCTGAGCCCCGCCGGCCGGGCCAGGTTCGCGGCGCGGATCGCCGCCGCGGCGCGCCCGCACGTGGTGGGCACCGCCCGGGCCGGCCCGTCCCGGGAGCCGCTTTCGGTGAGTGCCGCCGCGCGGTGAGCGGGCTCGCGTACGATCCCGCCGCGCACTATGACCGGGTGACTGCCGCCTGGCGCCTGCTGCTGGGCGACGAGCTGCACTACGGCGTGTTCGAGACCGGGGACGAGTCGCTCGCCACGGCCACCGCCGCGCTCACCGCGCGCATGGCGGCGGCCGCCGAGCTGCGGCCGGACCTGCGCGTCCTGGACGTCGGCTGTGGCAGTGGCGCCCCGGCCTGCCGGCTCGCCTCCGAGTACGGCGTCCGCGTTCACGGCATCACCACGAGCCGGGTGGGCGTCGATGCCGCCCGTGCCCGGGCCCTGGGGGAGGGGCGGTCAGGCACGGTGACGTTCGAGCTGCGCGACGGGACCGACAACGGGCTGCCCGACGAGAGCTTTGACCGGGTATGGGTGCTGGAGTCCTCTCACCTGATGCGCGAGCGTGAGCGACTGATCTCCGAGTCGGCCCGGGTGCTCCGGCCCGGCGGCCGCCTCGTGCTGTGCGACATCATCCGCCGGCGGGAGATCCCGTTCGCCGAGCTCCGGGCCCGGCGCGCGGATTTCGTCACGTTGCGGACCGCCTTCGGGGACGCGCGGATGGATCCGCTGTCACGCTACGTCGAATTGGCCGGGGAGTGCGGGCTCGTCGTCGAGGCCGCCGAGGACCTGACGCGCCAGACGCTGCCCACCTTTGACCGGTGGCGCCGCAATCTCGCCGCCCACCGCGAGGAGGTGCTGCCGCCGCTCGGGCAGGACGGGATCGACGCGTTTGAGCGTTCCACCGAGATCCTGGAGCGGTTCTGGCAGGACGAGACGTTCGGGTACGGCCTGCTGGCTGCGGTCAGGACACCGTCCCGAAATTAAGGGTTCGAGTCGCTCATTCCTGCTCGGGATCGGGACCGTGGGGCGAGTACTGGTAGGCCGATGGAGCCGGCGGGCGCGTCGGCGCCGATAGTGGGCCGCAGTCGATTTTCGGGGAACCGGTTGTCATTGGACAAGAAACCAGTTCATCGGATATGGTTCCGCGCCCTGTCAGCCGCGAGACCGGGCAGAGGAGCCGAACCGGCCAAGGTGAGCGAGGACGCTTGAGCATGGACGCGCGTACGTGATCGGAGAGTCACCAGCTCGGTCCACGGCCGACGCCGCGCCGCCACGGAGACCGTGGTTCGCGCGCGGACCACAATCGGCGTGGCGCTCCGGGTCGGCGGGTTCGCCCGAGATGGTGGCCGGAGCGCCGGACCTGGAGACCGGATCGCTGGACCTGGAGGCCGAGCTGGCGGCCGGGGTGGGGATCGCGCCGGTGTGGGAACTGGCGCCGGACGCCGGCGCAGCTCGGCAGCTCGCCGGCGTCCGCGTTCTGCGCCGGCGTGACGCGGTGCTGCGCCGGACGCTCGGCGCCGCCGACGGGCTGGCCGCATACCTGGCCGTGCTGATCACAATCGTGCTGGTGGGGGGCGGTGCCGCCACCGTTCGGCCCGCATTCGTGCTCGCCGGACCGTTCATCGTGCTGCTCAGCAAGACGCTCGGGCTGTATGACCGTGATCAGCACCGGTTGCGCAAATCGACGATCGACGAGGCGCCCGCCCTGTTTCACCTCGCCGTCGTGTACGCGCTCACCGTGTGGGTCGCCGAGGGGCTGGTGTTGCACGGCGCCCTGACCCGAACGCAGGTGCTGGTCATGTCCGCGTCCGCCTTTGGGTTGACGTTCGGGTGCCGCGCGGCGGCGAGGGCGATCGTGCTCGCCCACGCGCCGCCGGAGCGCTGCGTCGTGGTCGGCAACGCCGCCGACGCGGACCGCGCCGCCGAGCGGCTGGCCCGGGCTCAGATCAAGGCGGTCATGGTCGGGCGCGTGAGCCCGTCGGCCGACGCCGGCGAGCCGTCGGGAGTGGCGGCGATGCTGGCGGACTCACGCGCGCTGTCCTGCGCCATCGAGAGCTTGGAGGCCGAGCGGGTGATCGTCGCTCCCGGTGCCCACGAGGATGAGGAGGTTCTGCGCTGCATCGCCCTCATCACCGCGCTGGGGATCAAGGTGAGCGTGTTGCCGCGCCTGATCGAGGTGGTCGGATCCTCCTCGGTCTACGACGATGTCGACGGCGTCACGCTGCTGGGTGTGCGCCAGTTCGGCCTGTCGAAGTCATCGGAGCTGCTCAAGCGCGGGATGGACGTCGTCGGCGCCGCGGCCGGTCTGGTCCTGCTCGCCCCGCTGCTCGCGCTGCTGACCGTCCTGATCCGGCTCGACTCCCGGGGGTCGCCGTTCTTCGCCCAGCGGCGGATCGGGCGCCGCGGGCGGCGCTTCTGGATGCTGAAGTTCCGCTCGATGGTGCCCGGCGCCGACACGCTCAAGGATCAGATCCGTGAGCGCAACGAGCTCGACGGCGGCCTGTTCAAGATCGCCGACGATCCGCGCATCACCCGGATCGGGCGGTTTCTGCGGCGGACGTCGCTGGACGAGCTGCCGCAGCTGGTCAACGTGCTCAAGGGTGACATGAGCCTCGTCGGGCCGCGGCCGCTGGTCCAGGACGAGGATGCGCTGATCGAGGGCTGGCAGCGCCGCCGCCTGGCGGTCAAGCCCGGGATGACGGGGCTGTGGCAGATCTTCGGGTCCGCGCGGATCCCGCTGCCCGAGATGGTCAAGATCGATTATCTGTACGGGGCCAACTGGTCGATCTGGCTCGACCTGAAGATCCTGATTCGCACGGTGCCGTACGTGCTCGGCCGTCGCGGGCTCTGAGCTTCCGGGGACTCGTGCCGGAGCTCGCCGCCGGCGCGTCCATCAGTGGACAGTCGAGTGGGCGGCCGCCTCGGTCAGCAGCGCGTCGGTCGCCGCGGCGGTGCGATCCCAGCTGTATCGGCGGGCCCGGCGCAGCCCGGCCTCCCGCAGACGCGCGGCCAGTTCCGGGTCGGTGGTGACCCGCAGCAGCGCGGCGGCCACCGCGTCGCCGGCATCGGGATTCACCAGGATCGCGGCGTCGCCGCAGGTCTCGGGCAGCGCGGCGCGGTCGGCGGCCACCACCGGGGTGCCGCACGCCATCGCCTCCACGCAGGTCAGGCCGAACCCCTCGTACCGGGATGCCAGCACGAACGCCAGCGCGCCGCGGTACAGGCCGGGAAGATCCGCCTCGGCGACGTACCCCAGCGAGCGCACGCCGGACGCCGCCGCGGGAGGCGTGAAGTACGGCCGGGTGTCACCGGCCCACACCAGATCGATCCCGCGCTCGTTCAGCGCGGCCGCCGCCGGAGCCAGCGCGGACAGGTTCTTCCGCGGATCGGCGGTGCCGATCGTCAGCACGTAGGGCCGCTGCAGGCCATGCCGTCTGGCGGCCGGCGCCGGGTCGGCGTCGGGGCCGAAGCGCTCGTCCACGCCGCCGGGGATCACCACCAGCGCCTCCGGATCCAGGCCCCCCAACGCCACCAGCTCCCGGCGGGAGAACTCCGACACCGTGATCACCTTCAGCGCCCGGCGCGCGCAGGCCAGCCCGAAGCCGGCATGCCAGGCGCGGTAGGCCGCCGAATACGCCCCCGGCTCGCGCAGCACCGCCGCATCGTGCATCACCAGCACGTTCCGGGGCCACGCCAGCGGGGCCAGGTTGGCCGGGGAGAACACCAGCGCGGCGCCCAGTCGGGCCGCGCGCGCCGGCAGCGCCAGTTGCTCCCAGGGCTGGGCCAGTACCCGTCGCCGCAGCCGGGGGCGCGGCTGGGCCACGATGTAACGGTCCGGGGCGCGAGCCACCAGCCGGGCGATGACCTCCGCAGTCCACCGCTCCACGCCGGTGATCGTCGGCCGCGTCGCCGCGCGCCGGTTGAGAACGATCCGCGGCGGCGGGTGGTCAGCCTGGTCGGTGTGGCGCGTAACGCGTGCGCGTCGCGCGGCGATCGCGGCTCAGGCCGTGGCCGCCGGGACCGCGGTCTCGCGTGACCGCTGGATCCACTGGGAGCTGCACGGGATCTTGGTCCGGTCACAGCGGCCGGCGTACGCCCGGGCGATCTCGGTCACCTCGGACAGCAGGTCGTCCTTGAGCGTGATCGGGTCGAGGCCGAGCTCGAGCAGGTGGTCGTTCGCGACGAACAGCTCGTTCTCAGCCGCCTCCTTGCGGGGGTTGTCGACGTAGTCGATCTCGGCGCCGGTGAGGCTGGCGACGAGCTTGGCGAGGTCACGGACCCGGTGGGTCTCGGTCATCTGGTTGAACACCTGGACGCGGTCTCCGTGCTCGGGGGCGTTTTCGATCGCGAGCTGGATACAGCGGACGGTGTCCTGGATGTGGATGAACGCCCGGGTTTGGCCGCCCGTGCCGTGGACGGTCAGTGGGTATCCGACCGCCGCCTGCATGAGGAAGCGGTTGAGCACCGTGCCGTAGTCGCCGTCGTAGTCGAAGCGGTTGATGAGCCGCTCGTCCAGCCGGGTCTCGGCCGTCTGGGTGCCCCAGACGATGCCCTGATGCAGATCGGTGACCCGGGTGCCGTCGTTCTTGTTGTAGAACGCGAACAGGAGCTGATCCTGCGTCTTGGTCATGTGGTAGACGCTGCCCGGGTTGACGGGATACAGGATCTCCTGCTCGATCTCGGACCCCTCGTCAGTGTCGATCTTGAACTCTGAGGTAGCCCTCCGGAATCTTGATGCCGGCGGTGCCGTAGCCGTAGACGCCCATCGTGCCGAGGTGCACGACGTGCGCATCGGACCCGGCCTCGACGAGCGCCGCCAGCAGGTTGTGCGTGGCGTTGACGTTGTTGAACACGGTGTAGCGCTTGTGCCACGAGCTCTTCATCGAGTACGGCGCTGCTCGCTGCTCGGCGAAGTGCACGATCGCGTCAGGCTGGTACTCGAGGATCAGGTCGAGCATGACGCGGTAGTTCTCGGCGACGTTGAAGCGATGGAAGGGGATCCCGCGGCCGGTCAGCTCGCGCCAGGCCGCCAGGCGGGTGCCGATCGGCTTGATCGGCGTCAGGGAGTCGGCCTCGAGCTCGATGTCGGCGTTACGTCGCGCGAGGTTGTCCACGATCGCGACATCGTGCCCGGAAGCCGACAGGTGCAGGGTAGTCGGCCATCCACAGAAGCCGTCACCACCGAGAATCAGGATGCGCAAGGTATCTCCCTTGTGTGTTGCGAATGGCTCGCGCTCGCTCGAGGGCGGCGTAGCGAAAGGTTAGGCTCCGCTTAAGGCGCAGTGAGCCAAGGTCGGAGGGTAGCGCACCAGTAGGCGGCAGCCACTGACGCGCGCGGATCTTGAACGGAGAATTTACACGGCCCCGCGGCGGATTGGTGAGCTCCTCATCAGATCGGGATTCCCCACAGCGGGAACCACCGCGCCAGCTCCGGCTCGATCGGCAGCTCGCTGCCCGCCTGGGCCTTGAGCACGAGCTCCCGTTCATTGTCCCGTTGTTGTTGGGACCCGGGCGCCGGGACGAAGGGGTAGAACGAGCCGCGCTTGTAGTTGTAGATCCAGTACAACGGTCGCGAGCGCGCGTCCTGGAAGGCGAACACCGCGCACAGGACCCGCTCACCGTAGCCGCCGGCCTCCAATGCTCCGGAGACCGCGTTGATCCCGACCACGAGGCTGTCGAAGTCACGGCCTCTCAGAATGAGCCAGCTGAAGCCGTAGCTGTCCTGCGAGGTGTCGACGGCGGTCGCGCTGTCGGACGCGGTGGCCCGGACCACCTCCTCCATGTCGCGCACGATCGAGGTGAAGTCGGCGGTGGCCAGTGACTGGAACACGATCGCCGCGCTCCCCCGAGTGGTGATCTCCTGGGAGGTCTCGAACGTCACATATGCCGTGGTGATCGCGAACAGCCGGTCCTCGGCCGGCTGGGCGAGCTTCCGCTTACCGGTGAGGATGTCCAGCAGGCCCATGTGCTCAGTGCGCGCCCTGCAGCTGCGACTCCAGGCGGCTCAGGGCATCCAGGCGGGCCTGGAGCGGCGGGTGCGTCGAGAACAGAGCGGCCACCGTCTGCTTGGCCTTGGGCGGGAAGATGTAGAAGGCGGCCAGCTCGCCGGAGGCGGCCCGCAGGTCACGCTGCGGGATGCGATCCATCTGCCCATCGATCTTCATCAGCGCCGAGGCCAGCGCGCTCGGCCGCCCGGTGATGATCGCCGACCCGCGGTCGGCGGCGAACTCGCGGTATCGCGACAGCGCCTGCAGCAGCACGAACGAGACGACGTACACGAGCCCGGACACCAGGATCACGACGGCGAAGCTGGGACCGCTGTCGTCGCGGTCGTTGCCGCCGATGCCGCCCATGAAGAAGAAGCCGATCTGAACGATGAATGACGCGATCGAGGCGAAGAAGCTCGCGATCGTCATCAGCATCACGTCGCGGTTGGCGACGTGGGTCAGCTCGTGACCGAGAACGGCCTCCAGCTCGGACTGGCTGAGCAGCTCCAGCAGCCCGGTCGTCGCGCAGACCGTCGCCGTGCTCGGCGAGCGTCCCACGGCGAACGCGTTGGGCATCGGCGTGTCGGCGATCGCCACCCGGGGCATCGGCAGGTTGGCCTGGATGCACAGGCGCTCGATCGTGGCGTGCAGCTCGGGCGCCTCCTGAGCCGAGACCTCCTGGGCGCCCATCGAGCGCAACGCCAGCTTGTCGGAGCTGAAGTACTGCACGAGAAACAGGAGGCCGGCGATCACCGCCACCGCCACGACACCCACGCCGGCGGCGATCAGGACCGCGATCAGCACCACGTAGACCAGCCCGAGGAGGAAGATGGTGGCCAGCATTCGGGCCTGGAGACCGGGATCGCGACCGAAGGATCTGGGGGCGGGCATGGTGTGAGACGATGTTGGCAGACCGCCTAAGTCAGGGTTGAAGACCGGCGATGACTTTGCGACGATCGCGTGCCGGTAAATGGGGAAGCGCGACCGGGTGAAAAAGGGCTAAAGGTTGGCCGCAATCTGCCGATTGGATGAGAAGTGCGAGCAACTCGTGCATACATGGCGGGACTCGGAACCGCTGGAGCGCTGGTGCTGGGCGCCGCGATCCTGTTCACGCTCGCCAGTGCCGTCGTCGCCTTCAACGGATGGCCGACCCTCGGCGGCGGTGGCGCGGCCGCGACGCAGCTCAGCATCGCTCAACCGGTCGCCGGCAACCACAGCCGTCGCCGGCCTACGGCGGTGCCGGCGTCGGCGGTCACGATCGTCGCGCAGGTGCCTCGGGCATCCGGCCGGGTGCCGGACGCCGCGGGCCGGCCCGCGGCGAGCCGTGTGGCCGCGGGTCACCCGGTCAATCACGGCGCCACCGTCCGGCTGAGCGCCCCGGTCACCCGCTCCGGGTCGATCGCCACCGGGCCGGTCACCCAGCCGGCTCCGGCTCCGACCCAGGTCGGGCCTGCCGCTCCGGTGGCGCCCAAGCCGGCGCCCACCACCCCGGCCTCGGGCACCGCCTCGACCGTCGTCGGCACCGTCACCACCACGGCCGCCCCCGTCGCCTCGACCGTCACCGCAACCGCCGCGTCGGCGGGCTCCAAAACCTCGACCACGGTCTCCAACGCCTCCGGCACCGCCGTCGGCACCGTGTCGAAGGTCGTCGGCAGCATCGGCAAGCCGGCGGTCAACGTCGGCACCAACGTCAGCTCGGGCGTCAGCAACACCGCTTCCAGCATCGCCGCAACGGCGACGAGCGTGGCCAACACCGCCTCCACCGTCGTGTCGAGCGCCGGCTCGACCACCAAGAGCACCGCTCGCAGCACCACCGAGGGCGCCAACGCCGTCATCGGTGGCGTGCGCAGCCTCGTCGGCCGGATTCTCGCCGGCCTGTAGGCCGCGGGTCAGCCGCGGTCAGCCGCGGTCAGCCGCGGTCAGCCGCGGCGCTCGGGCTCGAGCGTGCGCGCGATGAACCTCAGGCTGACCGCCTGCAGCTCGTCGTCGTGCTGGATCGACCGGTGGTGGCCGCCGGGAACCGCGATCAGGCGGCTGCCGGGCGACGTGACGACGGCGGCGAGCTCCCGCGAGTGCTGCACCGGGACCTGCTCGTCGCCCTCGGCGTGGAGCAGCAGCAGCGGCATCGTCAGGGATCTCGCCGCGTCGGTGACGTCGTGCCCGTCGAGGAACGCAGTGAGCGCGTCGCGGTCGGCGGCGAAGCTGAACCGGCCGTCGTGCAGGCCCCGGCGGAGCCCGTCGGCGCTCGCCGGGCAGATGGCGACCACGGCCTGCACCTCGTCCGTCGCGGCGGTCAGGATCGCCAGGTACCCGCCCATGCTGGAGCCCCGTAGGGCGATCGGCGCGCGCCGGTCGCCGAGCGTCTGCCGCAGATGCATCACGAACATGACGACGTCCTCGACGGCACGTCCGTCCATCGCGCCCGCGCTCTCGCCGTGACCCCGCTGGTCAAAGCAGATCACGGCCAGGCCGAGCGCCACCGCCGCCCGCGCGAAGTCGTGGTGGCTCTCCTTGCACGAATCGGCGCCGTGCACCACCACGATCCCGGCCCGCGCCGGCGGGTGCGGTGGCGGCGGAAGCCACAGCGTGTAGGCCAGACCGTCCAGGACGCCGGTGTCGGCGGGAAGCAGCGGGTCGACGGTGCGCGTCGCCGAAACCATACCCTGTGCGCTGTGCGCGAACAGATGGCCACGACAGCGTCAGAGCTGTCCCACGTCTACCCGCGCGGGAGCCGTGTCAACGAAAGCGGTCATCTCGAGCTCGGGGGGTGTGACGCGGTCGAGCTGGCGCGCGAGTTCGGCACCCCGGTCTACGCGGTGGTGGAGGACGATCTGCGCGGCCGGGCGCGGACCTTCGTGGATGCCGTGGCCGCCCGTCATCGCGACTTCGACGTGCTGTTCGCATCCAAGGCCTTCCCCTGCACCGCGGTGTACCGGGCGCTGGCGCAGGAGGGTCTCGCCTGCGACGTCGCCTCGGGCGGTGAGCTGGCGCTGGCCCTGAGCGCCGGGTTCGACGCGGCGCGGACATACATGCACGGCAACGCCAAGTCGCCGGTCGAGCTGCGCGAGGCGCTGGAAGCGGGCGTCGGCCACGTCGTGCTGGACTCGATGGACGAGATCGAGCGTCTTGCTGCGATCGCGCGGGCGACGCTCCCGTCCGGGCGCCGCCAGGACGTTCTGATCCGCGTGACCCCGGGGGTGGCCGGTGACACCCACGCCGCCATCTCCACCGGGCAGGCCGACTCCAAGTTCGGGTTCTCCGTCGAGCAGGCGCGGGAGGCGATCGTGGCCTTGCGAGGCCACCCGTCCCTCGAGCTGGTCGGGCTGCACTTCCACATCGGGTCCCAGCTGTTCGAGCTCGAGCCGTTTCGCGCCGCCGTCCGCGCCATCGCCGAGCTGGGCGACTTCCCGGTCTACAACCTCGGTGGGGGGCTGGGCGCGGCGTACACGCCCGACCAGCATCCGCCGAGCATCGAGCGCTACGTCGAGACGATCTGCGCCGCGCTGCACTCCGAGATCGGCGAGGACAAGCGGCTGCTGCTGGAGCCCGGGCGAGCCCTGGTCGCCAACTCCACGGTGACGCTGTACACGGTGCAGACGATCAAGCGCAACGTCTCGATCTGGGTCGCGGTCGACGGCGGCATGTCGGACAACCTTCGCCCGATGATGTACGGCGCCCGCTACGAGGCGGTCATCGCCGACCGGCCGCTGGCGGCCGGCAACGTCGTCTGCCACGTCGCCGGCAAGCACTGCGAGTCCGGCGACGTGATCGTGCGCGATGCCCGCCTGCCCGACCCGGCCGTCGGCGACATCGTCGCCACCCCCGCCACCGGGGCCTATGGGTACGCGATGGCCAACAACTACAACGGCGTGCCGCGCCCGCCGGTCATCTTCTGCCGCGATGGCGACGCCCGCATCGCGGTCCGCCGGGAGACGTACGCTGACCTGATGAGCCGGGACGTCTGAGGGTCGATGAGCGTGGCGGACGGGAGCACGTTCCGGGTCGGGCTGCTGGGCTACGGGACCGTCGGGTCCGCGTTCGCCGAGCTGCTGCCGCGCCACGCCGACCGGATCGAGCGGATCACCGGGCTGCGGCCCGAGCTGTCCGGCGTGCTGACGCGCAGCCGGGGGAGCTTTGACGACATCCTGGAGAACTCCGATCTGATCGTCGAGCTGATCGGCGGCCTGGAGCCCGCGCGCGAGTACCTCCTGGCGGCGATGCGCGCCGGCAAGCACGTGGTGACCGCCAACAAGCAGCTGCTCTCGCATCACGGGGAGGAGCTGTGGGAGGAGGCGCGCGTTCGCGGGGTGCAGCTGCGCTTCGAGGGCGCGGTGGCCGGCGTCGTGCCCGTGATCCGGGTGCTCCAGGAGTCGCTGGCCGGGGCGTTCATCGACCGCGTCCACGGGATCGTCAACGGCACCACCAACTTCATCCTCACCGAGATGGCCCGGACGGGCTCCACCTTCGCCGACGCCTTGGTGGAGGCCCAGCGCCTCGGGTACGCGGAGGCCGATCCCTCCGACGACGTCTCCGGGCGCGACGCGGCGGCGAAGATGGCGATCATCGCCCGCCTCGCCTTCGAGACACCGGTGCACATCGATCAGGTCCGCTACGAGGGGATCGAGCACATCCAGCCCGACGATCTGGAGTACGCCCGCGAGCTCGGCCTCGGCCTGAAGCTGATCGGCACCGCCGAGCGGGTGGGATCCGACGGCCTGTCGGTCACCGTCTATCCGGCGTTCCTGTACCCGGGCCACCCGCTGGCCTCGGTCAACGGGCCGTTCAACGCTGTGACCGTGGAATCCGAGGCGATCACCGAGATCACCATGTCCGGTCCCGGCGCCGGCGGGCCCCAGACCGGCAGCGCCGTGTTGGGAGACGTGATCAGCGCCATGATCCCGCCGGCGTCGACGCCTCCGGCCACCGAGTCCCTCGAGATCGTCACCGACGTCGTGTCGGCGTTCTACCTGTACCTGGAGGTCGCCGACGAGCCCGGCGTGCTGGCCCAGGTCGCCCACGTCCTGTCCGAGCAGGGCGTCTCGGTCAAATCGGTGGTGCAGAAGGGCATGCGCGATCAGGCCCGCCTCGTGATGGTGTTGCACCCGGTGCTCGAGTCCCGCTTCGGCGCGGCCATGGAGGAGATCGGCGGGCTGATGAGCATGCGCGCCCCGCCGCGGGCGATCCGGGTCATCGAAGAGGAGTTCGTGTAACCGGCGCCGCGGCATTGGCATTGGCACAAACCTCTGACGTGTTGACACACACGTTTGACACTTTTCCTGGCAGCCTCGGACGTGATGCATTTTGGGTCCGAATACCGGGCACGATCCATATCAGGTGACGCCGCGCTCGCCGAGTTGGGCGACCGGCAGCAGGGAATGGTCGCGCGGTGGCAGTTGGGAGCGCTGGGATTGGGTCGCGGCGCGGTGACCCGGCGGATCGCGCGCAAGCAGCTCCGCCCGTTGTATCGCGGCGTGTTTGCCGTCGGCCACGCGCAGGTTTCGATCAAGGGTCAATGGATGGCGGCGGTCCTCGCCTGCGGCCCGGACGCTGTCCTGAGCCATGCCGCCGCCGTTGCCCTGCGGGACCTCCGACGCATCCCGCAGGGCCAGATCGACATCACCGCCCCGGGACCCCGGAAGCACGAGGGGATCAGGTGCCATGTATCCCGATCCCTGCCCGCCCCGGACCGCACCGTCATCGACGGCATCCCCGTCACCGGCCTCGCGCGCACCTACCTCGACTACGCGGAGCAGGCCACCCCGCGCCAGCTCCGCGAAGCCCTCGAGGCCGGCCAGCGGCAGAACGTCCTCGATGGCGGCGCGCTGCACGAGCTCATCGCGCGCAGCCGAGGCCGCCGGGGGATCAAGCCACTCACGGCCGTGCTCGCGGAGCTCGCCGATGTCCCACCCTGGCTGCAATCGAAGCTGGAACGCGACTTCCGCGAGCTGCTCCTCAGCGCCGGCATCCCCAGTCCACAGTTCAACGTCTACGTCGAGGGCGAGCTCGTCGACTGCGTCTGGCGCGATCGTCGGGTCGTCGCCGAGCTCGACGGCTACGACTTCCACCGCGACCGCGAGCAGTTCGAAGACGACCGCCGCCGGGACGTAAAGCTGCAGAAGGCCGGCTGGAACGTGCTCCGGTTCACCTACCGGCGCGTGGACACGGACCCTGCCGGAGTCCTGGCGGACGTTCGTCACATGCTCGGCCTATAGGATCCGGCGCCGATATGCGCGCCATCCAGATCACCGAGCTCACCGGCCCCGCCGCGCTGGAGCTCAACGACGTTCCCGAGCCCGATCGCCACCACCCGATGACCCCGGGCAGCGGGATCGTGGTGGACGTCCACGCCGCCGGCGTCTCCTTCCCCGAGCTTCTCCAGACCCGCGGCCAGTACCAGATGAAGCCGGAGCTGCCGTTCATCCCCGGCGCCGAGGTCGGTGGGATCGTCCGGGAGGTCCATGGGGAGGCCCACGTCAAACCCGGTGACCGCGTGGCCGCGTTCTGCATGCTCGGCGCGTGGGCGGAGGCGACCGTGGCGCCGACATACTTCACGTTCAGGATTCCCGACCGGTGGGATTTCGCCCAGGGCGCGGCGCTCGTGCTCAACTACCACACCGCCTACTTCGCACTGATCGCCCGCGGGCGGCTGGCGGAGGGGGAGACGATCCTCGTCCACGGCGCCGCCGGCGGCGTCGGGACGGCGACGCTGCAGGTGGCCAAGGCGTGGGGGGCCAGGACGATCGGCGTCGTCTCCAGCGACGAGAAGGAGCAGGTGGCGCGTGATGCCGGCGCCGATGAGGTCGTCCGCTCCGACGGTCCCTGGAAGGACCAGGTGAGGGAGATGACCGGCGGCGGCGTCCACCTCGTGCTCGACCCGGTCGGGGGCGATCGCTTCACCGACAGCCTGCGCTCGCTGCGGGAGGGTGGCCGCGTCGTGGTGGTCGGCTTCACCGGCGGATCGATTCCCGAGGTCCGCGTCAACCGGCTGCTGCTCAACAACACCGAGGTGATCGGCGCCGGCTGGGGGGCATCGGTGATCGGCTGGCCCGAGCGCACCGAGCGGATCGGCCGGGCGATCGAGGGCATGATCGAAGCCGGGCAGGTCGACCCGGTGATCGGCGCTCGCTTCCCGCTGGAGCGGGCCGCGGACGCGCTGGCGCTGCTGGAAGGGCGCGGCGCCACCGGCAAGGTCGTCCTCGACGTCTCGTAAGCACCTCGGGCTCTGGCATCCTCCCCGGCGATGCCTGGACTGATCGAGCGCTACCGGGAGCGGCTCCCGTTCGCGGCGGATGACCCGATCGTGTCTCTCGGCGAGGGGAGCACGCCGCTCGTTCTGGCGCCGACCCTGTCCGAGCGCGTCGGCGCTGAGGTGTGGTGCAAGCTCGAGGGACTCAACCCCACCGGCTCGTTCAAGGACCGCGGCATGACGTCCGCGGTCTCGGCGGCGGTCCGCGAGGGATCGGAGGCGATCGTGTGCGCCTCCACCGGGAACACGGCCGCCTCGGCGGCGGCCTACGCCGCCCGGGCCGGTCTGCACTGTGCGGTGATCGTCCCCGACGGCAAGATCGCCACCGGCAAGCTGGCGCAGGCGCTGATGCACGGCGCGCGGGTCATCGCCCTGCATGGCAACTTCGACGTGGCGCTCAAGCTCGTCCGCGAGCTGGCTGCCAACCACCCGGTCTCGCTGGTCAACTCGGTCAACGAGTTCCGGATGGAGGGGCAGAAGACGGCCGCGTTCGAGCTCGCCGAGGATCTCGACGGTGAGCTCGACGCGCTGTGCATCCCGGTCGGCAATGCCGGCAACATCACCGCCTACTGGCGCGGGTTCGCGGAGATCCTCCCGCCCGCCCGCCGGCCGCGCATGCTCGGATTCCAGGCGGCGGGCGCGGCTCCGCTGGTTCTCGGGGCGCCGGTCGAGCACCCGGAGACGGTCGCCAGCGCGATCCGGATCGGCAACCCGGCCCGCTGGGAGGACGCGATGAACGCGATGACCGCATCCGGCGGAGCCGTCAAGTCGGTCACCGACGAGCAGATCCTGTCCGCCTACCGTCTGCTCGCCTCGAGCGAGGGGATCTTCTGCGAGCCGGCTTCGGCGGCGAGCGTCGCCGGCCTGCTCGTCCACGGCGTCGGGGACGCGCGCCGGGTGGCCTGCGTGCTCACCGGGAACGGCCTCAAGGACCCGCAGACGGCGCTCGCGCAGGTGGGCGCGGTCGTGCCGTGCGCCCCGGAGATCCGCGCGCTCGAGAGTGCGGTGCTTCGATGACGCTCGGCCGGCGGCGGCTGGTGCGCGTGCCGGCGTCCAGTGCCAACCTCGGGCCCGGCTTCGACGTGATGGCGGCGGCCCTGTCGCTGCATCTGGAGCTCGAGGTGGTCGAGACCGGCAGCTTCGCCGTGTCCACCGCGCTCGACGTGCCGCGTGACCGGGAGAACCTCGTGGTCCGAGCATTCGAGCGCCTGCATCCCGCGGACGACTTCGAGTTCCGGATGTCGTCGGAGATTCCGCTTCACGGCGGTCTGGGGTCGAGCGCCGCCGCGATCGTCGCCGGGCTGATGGCCGCCGATCACCTGTTCGAGCTCGACGCGGACATCCGAGCCGCCGCGATCGAGCTGGAGGGCCATCCGGACAACGTCTCGGCGGCCCTCGACGGCGGCTTCGTGATCTGCGATGGCCCGCGGGCCCACCGGTTCGAGCTGCCGACGGGGCTCGAGGCGGTGCTGGTCATCCCCGCCGAGCCGGTGCGCACCGAACAGGCGCGGGCGGCGTTGCCGGCGACCGTGCCGCTGTCCGATGCGGTCGCGAACGTCGCCAGCGCCTCGATCCTGACCGCCGGGCTGCTCACCGGCAACCTGGCGCTGATCGCCGAGGGCTTGCGCGACCGGCTCCACGAGCCATATCGCGCCCACCTGTATCCCTCGTCGGCCGCGCTCGTCGATCAGGCCGCCGAGCTCGGCGCGCTCGGGGCCACGATCTCCGGCGCCGGCCCGACGGTCCTCGTGTGGTGCCACTACGAGCAGACCGGGAGCGTCATCGACCGGCTGACCCAGAGGACCGACGGCTGGGCCACGGTGCTGCGAGCCCCGTTCGAGTCCCAGGGCGCCGACGTCCGCGGGATGTGACGCGCTGGGCTAGCCGCCCGAGCTGCCGGGTCGGAACAGTCCCGGCACGCCGCCACCGCCACCACCGCCGCCCCCGCCGAGTCCGTGGCCGAGCCGGCCCTGCCACACCGCCTTGGCTCCGAGATCTCCGGGGTGGTAGACGAAGTACAGGCAGCCGAGCGGCAGGCCGGCGGTCAGCAGCGGACGGCCACCATCGAAGGGTCGATCCTCCGCACCGCGTCGAGAATCCCGTCGCCGAAGCGCAGGCCGGTGCTGGGTCCCTCGCGGACCCGGTACATCGACACCGTGACCAGGTAAGAGGCCCTTAGCCCCTTTTGTTAGGCGCGCGCGCCGTCCGCGGGGGCGAGCTCACGGGTCAGCTTGCGCAGCGACCGGCGGGCGTCCTGGAGGTCCAGGCGCTTGAGCAGCTCGTCGGCCATTGCCAGGTAATCGGCGCCCAGGTCGGGGCGGTAGTCGAGGATCGATACGGCCCGCTCGGCCGACTCCGCGTAGGCGATCGACGACCGGATCGTCGTCTCGATCAGCTTGTCCTCGTAGTGCTCGCGAAGGGACTCGAACGCCTCGCGCGAGTGCCGGGTGCGCATGTCGGCGATGTTCAGGACGACGCCGAGCCATTCGAGATCGGGGTTGAGGCTGTCCCTGGCCAGATCGATCACCTCGAGTGCCTGCTCCACCCCCTGCAGAGCGAAGTACTGCGCCTCGGCCGACAGGAGGGCATAGTCGGAGGCGACCAGCGCGTTGACGGTGAGCAGGCCCAGCGCGGGGGGACAGTCGATTAGGACGATGTCGAACGGGCCGGAGACCTCGCGCAGCGCCTTCTTGAGCGTCAGCTCCCGGCCCATCTTGCCGCCGAGGGCCAGCTCGGCCTCGGCGAGCCCGAGGTTGGCCGGGATGATTCCGTTGTGCACCGCGTCGCGGGCCTTGGCGCGGCCGGACAGCACATCTCCGATCGTCGGCGAGGCATCCGGGTCGACGTCCAGGTAGTCCGACAGATTCCCCTGCGGATCGAGATCGACGGCGAGCACCTGCAGGCCGATCCGGCGCAAGACGTCGGTGAGGGTTCTGACCGTCGTCGTCTTGCCGGTCCCGCCCTTCTGGGAGAGGATCGAGATGGTGACGGGCATCCGCGCCGGACTATAGGCGAGCCCGCCGGAGCCCGGCGAGTGGCCGCCCACATCCCCGCGGCGGGCCGGGCCGGCCCCGCTCGCAGGCTCGGGGATCAGCCGGTGGAGGCGCCGGTCCCGGTCTCCGGAGACCGCCCGTAGCGCATCCCGGAGACGACCGGCACGTCGATGAAATGGAGGTGGTGACGACCGATGACGACCTCATCCCCGTCGGCGAGCGTGCTCCACTCGACGCGCTCGCCGTTGACGAACACGCCGTTGAGGCTGCGGTCGTCCAGCACGCGCAACCCGTCGGGCTGGCGGACGATCAGGGCATGACGGCGGCTGACCGTCGGGTCGTCGAACCGGATATCGGCGGCGAGGCTGCGGCCGATGCGCGTCCACTCGCGCGTCAGCGCGTATGCGATCACGTCCTCGTCGGACCGGTAGGCGATGTACTGGCCGGGATCCTCGAGACCGGAACGGGCGTCATCGAGCCACCCGCGATCGTCGACCTCCGGGCCGAGATCGAGGACGGCCTGTTGCGACGTCGTGAACAGCGAGGCACGAACGAACTCGGTGCCGCCGCAGTTGGGGCAGTTGGGGAGCTCGTCGGCGGCATCGAGCGACACCGGGAAATCGCAATCGGTACAGCGGAAGGTCCCTGTTCCGGCGACACTGCCCGTCATCCAAGCTTTCATGCCCGCCTCCTAGCTACGGATCCCGGCAGCTCCGCAATATGGGTCTGGAAGGTCGCGAAGCTCGCTGAGCTCGACCCGATCATAGCCTGCCCGCCTAAGCACTCCTAAAACCGGTTATCGGCATTACGTCCACGCCGGCAGCCGCAATTTCGGTCAAAAGGCCGCCACCCGCGACGGACATTGTAGGGGAAGGATCGGGGAGGTTCAGCACGAACACCACCCTCATGCCGGCCTCGCTGAAGGACATGCTCGAGCTGGAGTTGGCACTGCTGCGCCGGGGCCTCGACGAGCGCCTCGCGGGATCGGAGCGCTGCACCTGCTGTCACCGCACGCCGCTCGTCGGCGAGCGCGTGTACGTATATGCCTCCGGGACGATCGCCTGCGAGCTGTGTCGCGAGCGCCAGCCCGAGGCGCCGTTGCAGACCCGCAGCGTCCACGGGCCCGAGTTCGGCCACACGATGCGGATCACCGATCACCGCGCCGCCGCCTGAGGCTGAGTCCGAGCGAAAAGCGGCTGGCGCGCCGTTCCCGGCGAGAAGCACTTAATATCCGTCCGGTGGACCCATTCACCGTCACGACGACGATCGCCAAGCCGCGCGAGCAGATCTACGCGTACCTGGCCGACATCGCCAACCACGCCGAGTTCAGCGATCACTATCTGGTCGATTGGCACCTGACCCGGATCAACTCCATCGGCCCCGGCGCCGGGGCGCGATTCCGGGCCAAGGCTCCGCTCAACCGCTTCGCCTGGGCGGACATGAGCTTTGCCGAGATGGCGCCGCCGTTCCGGATCGTCGAGCGTGGCCGGGGCGGGAAGTACAACCGGATCCGGATGGTCGGCACCTACACGTTGTCGCCCGGCCCCGGTGGCACCACCAAGGTCCAGTACACGTACGAGACCGAGCCGTCGCAGCTGTCGGACAAGCTGCTGGACACATTCGGCGGCCGATCCTGGACCCGCCGCAAGGCGGGCAGGGCTATGCGCCGGCTGCGATCCATCCTCGAGGAGGGGCGCGATCGCGGCACGCGGGCGTCCGTCGACGCGAGCTGATCCGATCTCCATGACCCCCGATAGACTCCCGGCCGCCTTGATGCCCCGCCGCTACTGGACCGCTCTCTGCGCAGTCGTGTTCGCGCTCGGACTCGCCGCCTGCGGGCACAAGACCCCGCATCCGACGGTGGCCGACGCCAACAACGACGGTGACTACATCGACGCCGGGCCGGTGACCTACCAGCTCCAGATCTCACGCGAGCTCAACCAGTACAGCACCGAGGACTCGGAGTACGTCAAGGGCCTGCCGGCCGGCATCGCGCCGTCGCTGGGTCCGACACAGGAGTGGTTCGGGGTGTTCCTGTGGGCCAAGAACCAGACCAAGCGGGCCCAGACGACGAGCGACAACTTCGAGGTCGTGGACACCCAGGGCGACGTGTACCACCCGCTCAAGCTCGACACGGCGCTCAACCCGTTCGCGTGGACGTCCCAGACGCTGGCGCCCAACGGCACCGAGCCCGGGCCCAACTCGATCCAGGCCTCGGGTCCGACACAGGGCGGGCTGCTCCTGTTCAGGGTCAACGACACGGTCTATGACAACCGGCCGCTGACGCTGTACGTGCTCGGCGCCAACAACAAGAAGCTCGGCTCGATCTCGCTGAACCTCTGATCGCGTGGCTCACCGGCCGCCGACAAGCTGGTTCGTGGTCTGGGTCGCGCTGGCGGTGGCCGTCGGCATCGGAGTCCCGTCGACGGCGCAGGCGAAATGGAGCCGGCCGTTTCAGTTCGCCGCGCCGGGCACGCTCGACGTGCTCGCGCCCCAGCTGGCGTTCTCGCCGGGCGGCGCCGCGGCCGCCGCATTCGGGATCCAGGACGTCGACACTCCGGGCACCGCGCAGGCCTATCTGACGCTCCGCTCCACTGGGGGCGCGGTCGGGAGCGCCAAGCCGATCGCCGGCGCCGGGGCGATCCTGTCGATGGCCTACGACGGCACGTCGCTCGAGTTGCTCACCGGTACCAGCCCCGCCAACTCCAACCTCACCTGCTGTAGCAATGCCCAGGCAATCCAGATCGGCCCGGGAGGAGCGGCGGGCCGCCCGCGGACGCTCGTCGGCGGGCTTGGCGGCGCCGCGCTGGGACGGCTCGTGACCCTCGCCGATGGGCAGATGCTCGCCGCCGTGGCCACCGAGCGCGGTGTGTGGGTCGTGCAGTCGCCGAAGGCGAACCGGTTCGGCGCCCAGCACCTGCTCACTGGCGGCGGCAGGATGCCCGAGACGCTGGCGGCCGCCTGGCTCGGCGGCGAGAAGTCGATCGTCGCCTGGAGCGCGGCCACCGGCATTGCCGGGGCTGCCGATCCTCGCGTCATCTCCTACGCCGAGGGGTCACGGGCCCGCGCGCCGCACGGGGTCCAGTCGGCGGTCACCGTCGCCCCCGGACACCGCATCGACGAGGTCGGCGTCGCGCCCCGGGCCGGTGGAGCCACGGTGGCGTGGGTGGAGAGCTGGTACGACAAGGCCGGCGCCTACCACTCCCAGGTGGAGGCCGCCGACGTCGGCCCGCATGGGGTGACCCGCTCGCTGTCACCGGCCAACCGGCTGGCTTCGGGGCTGACGTTCGCCGGTGACGTCCCCGGTGACCAGGCGCTCACCTGGGAGTCCTGCACCACCGGCGACACCTGCCAGGCGCAGGTCGCCGTGCGCGCCGCGTCCGGCCAGTTCGGCCCGGCCCGGACGCTCGGGACGATCGACGCGGACCAGTCACCGGCGCTGTCGGTCGGACCCCATGGGCAGGTGCTCGCCGGATGGATCGCCGGCGGCCAGCCGTTCGTCGCCGCCCAGGCCACGCCGGGCCGCGGCTTCGGCGCCCCGGCGAAGCTGTCGACCTCCACGTATGCCGCGGACCTGACGGTCGCCGTCGGCGCGCACGGGCAGGGGTTGGCCGCCTGGAGTCAGGGCACGCTCAACCCGAGCGTCGTCGGCGCGGTCAACTAAATCTGGATCCACCGATCCTGGGGTCGTCTCGCCGCCGGATGGCCGTCGCTATCCGCGATCGGCGTCGCCCATAGGGATCCCCCTTATGGTGCTCCGCCGATGGCGCCTAGCCCGGCCCCCGACGCCGAGTCTCCGCCCACTATCGGTAGATCCAGGCTGAGGGCGCGCCCTCACCGGCAGTGCGCCCGGTCGCCCGGTCAGCCGGCCAGCCGGTCAGCCGGTCAGCCACCCAGCGCCGACACGATGACCGCGCGCACGGGCGGCGCCGCCGCCGCCCCGCCCGCCCCTTGATTGGGGAACAGCGCCCCGGCGACCACCTTCGGATGACCGACCGGCGCGTAGCCGACGAACCATGCGTCGGTGTTCTTCGGGTTGTTGCTCGCGTTCGGGTTGTTCGGGTTGGCGGCGGTGTCCTTGAGCTCGGCCGTCCCCGTCTTCCCCGCCACCTGGACCCCGGAGATCTGCGCCGACGTCCCGGTCCCGAAGTCCACGACAGCGACCATCATCTGCTGGACCTCGTGCGCGATCTTCGGCGATGTCACGCGGACGAAGCGCGGACGCTGGTGGGCCAGCAGTGTCGGGATCGGCCGCCGGCCGCCCATCGCGATGGTGGCGGCCACGTCGGTCATCTCGAGCGGGGTGGCCTGAACCAGCCCCTGTCCGATCGCCGAGGATCCGACCGCCAGCGCATCGCCGATCGTGCCCGCGCCGGGAATCGTGCTCTCCTGGGCGCCGAGGATTGAGGCCGGGGAGTCAAAGCCGAACTTCTGGGCCATCTTCACCAGCCGCGCACCGCCGACCCGCACCCCGAGCGGCGCGAACACCGAGTTGCAGGACACGGCGAATGAGTTGAGCAGCGTTCCGCCGCAGTCCTCGCCATTGGCGTTCTGCATCGTGTAGCCGTCGATCGTGGCCGAGGTGGCGTACGCGAACGTGGACCCCAGCTTCACCAGCCCGGCCGCGAGCGCGGCGGTGGAGGTGATGATCTTCATCGTCGAACCGGGGGGCTGCACGGCCGAGAACGCGATCCCGGCCAGCGCCTCCAGCGCGCCGGTCCGCGGGTTCATGACGACGATCCCGCCGTACTGACCGCCGAGAGCGGCCACGGCGTCGCGCTCCAGAGCGGGGTTGATGGTCGTGGTCACCGGCTGAGCCTTCAACGGCCTGGCGGTGGCGAGGATCCGGTGCCCGGCCAGCAGCGAGCCCCCGGGCCGCCCGGCGAGGCGGTTCTGGAAGATCCGCTCGAGACCGTCGAGACCGACCTGGGTGCCGGCGGGGTAGCCCTGAGCCGCGTAGGCGGCCGACAGCGACGGGGGGATCGGGCCCAGCGTGCCGACGATCTGGTCGGCCACGTCCGGGATCGGCGAGGTGCGCTGCGGCCCCTCCGCGAGCGGGGTGCCGGTGCTGGCGAGCAGGGCGCCGCGCGGCGGCAGCGCGAGGTGGCGCGTCAGGCGCTCGCCGGGGCGCAGCCCGGGGAACAGGACCGAGTCAGACAGATGGACGCGAGCGCCGGAGCCGCTCCCGGTGAACGGCACCACCAGGGTCTCGATCAGCTCGCCCCACACCTTCGTGTCGACGCGCATCCGGACGGAGACCGCGTTGCCATGGGCGCCGGTCACGCGGATCACGTGCAGCGACGTGAGCGTGGCGATGGCGGCGGCGTTCGCGAGCCGTCGGGCAAACCCCGCTTCCGACGCGCGCGCCCTCGACACGGGGTCCAGCAGGGCGTACATCTGCCCCACGTCGTCGCGTCCCCACGCGGCGACGTAGTGGCGGACCATGTCGCGCTCATCACGGCTCGGTTTCGTCGCCCAGAAGGCGCCGGCGGCGAACGCCAGGGCGGCGAGGCCGAGCATCGGCAGCGCACGCGTCAGCAGTCGTCGGCGCCGACCCCGACGCCGCTTGCGAGGCGGCGCCCTGCGCGCCGCGATGACCCCACCCTCTAGCACCTTGACTACAAACGGTAAGGGATGGGTCCAGGGTTGCGCGCGAGCGGTTTCCGGGCTGCGGGCGCCGGCGGCATGGTCGGGGCGTGACGCTCCCTTACTCTGGAGCGGATGAGTGTCCTCGACTGGGTAATCGTCGCGTTCACTGTCCTGCTCGCCTTCTACGGCTACATGCAGGGCTTCATCGTCGGCGCACTGTCCCTGGCCGGCTTCGCGGTCGGCGCCTTTCTCGGCACGCGCCTGGCGCCGCTGCTGCTCAGCGCCGGAGACCGCTCGCCGTACGCACCGCTGTTTGGGCTGCTCGGGGCGCTACTGGCCGGAGGAGCCTTCGCCAGCGGCCTCGAGGGCCTCGGAAACCGGGTGCGATCCGCGCTGCGGATCCCGGGGATGCGCACGATCGACGGTCTCCTCGGTGCCGCGCTCACGGCGTGCGTGGCGCTGGGAATCGCCTGGATCATCGGGGCGGTGGCACTCGATGCGTCCAGCTCTCAGCCGCTGCGCGCCGACATCAAGAACTCCGCCATCCTGCGGACGCTCGACCGGCTGCTGCCGCCGTACGGGCCGATCCTCGACGCGCTGGCCCGGTTCGATCCGCTGCCGTCGGTGCGCGGACCGGCGGCGAACGTCCCGGCGCCGGATCGCCGGATCCTGGCCAGCCGCGGTGCGCAGGACGCCCGGCAGAGTGTGATGCGGGTGTTCGGCGACGCCTGTGGCCTCGGCGTCGAGGGCAGCGGCTGGGTGGCGGCGCCGGATCTGGTGGTCACCAACGCGCACGTCGTCGCCGGCGAGAGTGACACCGAGGTGCAGGTCGGCGGCGTCGGACGGGGCCTCCCGGCCGAGGTGATCTGGTTCGATCCCCACAACGATGTGGCGATCCTCCGCGTGCCGGGGCTCGGCCTGACGCCGCTGTCGGCGGTTGGCAGCGCCCAGCCGGGCACGTCGGTCGCGATCCTGGGGTATCCGCTCGATGGCGCATTTGACGCCGAGCCGGGGCGCGTCGGCCAGACCGAGACGGTGAGCACGCAGAACGCCTACGGCCAGGGGCACGTGCTCCGCAGCATCACCGCCCTCCGCGGCCGGGTGCGTCCCGGGAACTCCGGCGGGCCGATGATCGACGGCAACGGCGAGGTGATCGCCACCGTGTTCGCGGCGCTGACGGGCACCTCCCGCGCCGGCGGCTTCGCCGTTCCCAATGCACTGGTCCGCGCGGACCTGCGACGCGCCGAGGCGCAGATGACGCCGGTCAGCACCGGCCACTGCGCCAACTAGCGTCCGGAATTTCCGGGCTCAGGACGGGCGTGCACTCGCGACGTGGAGGAACTTTTCGACCTCCGCGGTTCGATTTCTCCTCCACGTCCCCAGAGTGGGAGAAATCGCGGGCGCTTTGCCCGAATGCCGTAATCAACGCCTAGGTGGGCGGCGGTCTGCACGCCGCCCACCTCAGGCGTTGAATGCCCCCGGACGTTCCTCGGCCATCTGTTGCACCACATCGAGCCCGACCGCCCCCAGGAGCTCGGGATGGTGATGAGCGAGGTGAGCCTGCGCCGCGTCGAAGAGCTCCTGTTCGGAATCGCCCAGGAGTTGCGCCCCGCACTCGCAATAGGCAATCCGGCTGTGCTCTCGGTTGATCGGGGTCATCTGTCCTCGGTCGTGCGACTCGGCGTGACGGCGTTACCAGTTAGGGCGCCGCTGTTGCTGGTGGGTCGGTGGCCCCCGGTGGCCACCGACCGTAACCTTGTCAACCGCTCGTTGGCGATACGTTTCCACAACGTTGCCGGAACTTGCTCCTGTTGGCGAGAGGACGAGGATCCAGCTGTGTGGGCGCTTGTCGGTCGAACTTGACGGCGTCGAGCTGGTCAATTCACTGCGCGGAAAACAGGTTCCGCTGCTGCTCGCCTACCTGGTCCTGAACCGCGAGCGTCCAGTGGGCCGCGACGAGCTGATCGGGGCGTTGTGGCCCGGGGAGGCGCCACGTTCCCAGGACGCCGCGATCCGCACGTTGCTGTCGCGCCTGCGCTCGGCCCTCGGCCGCGACATCCTCGCCGGCCGCGACGAGCTGGGGCTGGAGCTCCCAGAACCCGCCTGGGTCGACGTCGAGGCGGCGGCCAGTGAGGTATGGCGGGCGCAGCAGGCGCTCGAGTCGGGCGACGCGCGCGCCGCCTGGGGACTGGCCCAGGTGCCGCTGAACATCGCCAGCCGTGGACTGCTTCCGGGGACGCAGGCCTCGTGGCTGGAGCCGCGCCGCCGCGAGCTCGCCGACATCCGTCTCCAGGCGCTGGAGGTCATCGGCCGCGCCGGGCTCAGCCTCGGCGGCGCCCAGCTGGGATCGGTGGAGCGGGCCGCCCGCACGCTGATCGAGACCGAGCCCTATCGCGAGTCGGGGTACGTGCTGCTGATGGCGGCGCTGGAGGCGCAGGGCAACGTCGCCGAGGGCCTGCGCGTGTTCGAACAGCTGCGGTCGCTGCTGCGCGACGAGCTCGGCACGCCGCCGTCGCCGGAGGCGATGCAGGCGCACGAGCGACTGCTCAACCCGGGGGGCGGTCGCGCCGCCATCCAGGAGCGCGACGGGACGGTCGGCGAGATCGACGTTCCCGCCGAACTGCGGGCGGCCGCCGCCGGCCCGTTGATCGGACGGCGTGCAGAGATGGCGCAGCTCGAGGCGTGGTGGCGCGAAGAGGGCGAGCGGGTGATGCTGCTGGCCGGGGACCCGGGCATCGGGAAGACCCGGTTGCTCGCCGAGACCGCGGTCCGCGCCGACGCCGAAGGGGCCATCGTTCTCGCCGGCCGGGCCCCCGAGGAGACGCTCGTTCCCTACCAGCCGTTCCTGGAGGCGCTCGGGCACTACGTCTTCCATGCCACGTTCGACGAGCTGCGCGTCGTCGCTCGTGAGTATGGCTCCGAGCTCGCGCGGCTGATCCCGGAGCTGCGGCGGCGGTTGCCGGAGCTGCCGCCCCCCGATCCCGGCGATCCCGAGACCGACCGGTACCGGCTGTTCGAGGCGGTGGCCGGACTGCTCGCGGCGATCTCGGCGGCGGCGCCGGTGCTGATCGTGCTCGACGACCTCCAGTGGGCCGACCGACCGTCGCTGCTGCTCCTGCGCCATCTCGCGCGCTCGCCCCACGGCTCCCGCGTATCGATCATCGGTGCCTATCGAGCCGTCGAGGCCTGGAGCGAGGGCTTCGATGCCGCGGTGGCGGGCCTGCGCCGGGAACGGCTGACGGTGCAGATCGACGTCGGCGGCTTGCCCGAGGAGGAGGCGATCGAGCTCGTCCGGCTGCGCGTCGGGGGCACACCGTCACTCGCGTTCGTACGGGCGCTGTACCGAGAGACGGAGGGCAACCCGTTCTTCATCGAGGAGATCGTCCGGCACCTGCTCGACTCCGGGGTGAGCTCCCAGGACGCGGGCGCCCACGAGTTGGAGAGCGTGGGCCTGCCCGACGACGTCCGCGTCGTGATCTCGCGCCGCCTGCAGCGGCTCGATGACGGCTGCATCGAATGGCTGCGTGTCGCCGCGGTGATCGGACGCGACTTTCAGTCCGAGCTGCTCGAGCGGGTGCTCGACATCGACGAGGAGCCGTTCCTGGCGGCGCTCGAGACCGCGCTCGACGCCGGCCTGGTCACCGAGGCTCCCGGGGAGCCCGGCCGCTACAGCTTCTCGCATGCGCTCATCCGGGAGACGCTGTACGAGGGAATGTCGAGGCCGCGCCGCACGCGGATCCACCGCCGGGTGGGGGTGGCGCTCGAGGCATTGGAGTCCACTGACCCCGAGCGCACCGTTGGCGCGCTGGCCCTGCACTTCACGCGCGCCGCCGAGCCCGAGGACGCGGAGCAGGCGATCCGCTACGCGCTCCAGGCGGGCGAGCAGGCAACGGCGATGCTCGCCAACGAGGAGGCGGCTGACCACTACGCCCGGGCGCTGGAGGTGCTCGCCCGGTCGGCGCCCGACGCCGTGGCGCGCCGGCGCGATCTCCTGCTCGAGCTGGGGGAGGCCCGGGTGCGCAGTGGCGAGCGGCCGTCGGCCTGGGGAACGTTCCGGGAGGCGGCGTCGCTGGCGGCGACGCTCGGCGACAGCGACGGGCTGGCCCGGGCGGCGATCGGCGCGTCACGGCGGTACGTCCAGCCGCCGGGGGTCGTCGACGAGGAGCTGATCGCGATGCTCGAGCAGGCACTGGAGATGGCCGGGGACCGGCCGACCGTCAGCCGCGTGAAGCTGCTGGCGAGCCTCTGCGGCGCCCTGTACTTCTCTGACCGCCGCGATCGGATGCCGGAGCTGGCGCAGGAGGCCACCGCAATCGCCGGCGAGATCGGATCTCCCGTGGCGATCGCGCTCGCCGCCGCCGCCCGCCGTCGGGCGTACTGGACCCCCGGCGGCCCGGGCGATCTGGATCGGCGGCTGACCGATTCGACCCTGCTGCTGCGCGCTGCGCGCGAGGCGTCCGACATGGAACTGACGCTCCAGGGACATGCCTGGCTGGTGGTCGACCTGCTCGAGCGCGGGGATCGCAAGGGCGTTGAGGTGCAGATGCAGGCGTTCACGGCGGGCGCCGAGCAGCTGCGCCAGCCTCTGTATCTGTGGAACGCCGCCGTGTGGCGGGCGATGATGGCCCTGCTCGAGGGCCGCCTGGAGCTGGCCGAGCAGCTCGCCGGCGCGGCGGTGTCCTCCGGGATTCGCAGCGAGGGCGTGACCGCGCCCCAGTACTACGCCGTCCAGCTGCTGGCGGTCCGCCGCGAGCAGGATCGGATGGGCGAGCTGGAGGCGACGTTGCGCGATCTGGTCGCCGGCAACCCCAGCCGGGCGGCGTGGCGGGCCGGGCTGGCGACGCTGCTGAACCGGACCGGGCGCGACGAGGAGGCCCAAGCCGAGTTCGACGCGCTCGGCGTCGACGGATTCGAGCGGATTCTCCGTGACGGCGACTGGATGGTGATCATGTCGCTGGCGGCCGATCTGGCCTCCCGCCTGGACGACGCCGGACATGCGGCGCCGCTGTACGAGCTGCTGCTGCCGTTCGCCGCCGCCAACGTGGTGATCGGGCTGGGAGCGGTGTGCCTCGGGTCGACGAGCCGCTACCTGGGCGGCCTCGCGCTGACACTCGAGCGCCGCGACGACGCCATCCATCATCTGCGGCACGCGCTGGAGAACAACACCGCGCTGGGGGCCACGCTCGAGCTGGCCCACACCCAGCTGGACCTGGCGCGGGCCCTCGGCGACGGGCCCGAGGCGAGGCAGCTGATCGCGCAGGCGGCGGGGATCGCCGCCGAGCGAGAGCTTCCCGCGGTGGCCCGGCTGGCGGCGGAGCTGCGCGAGCGCTGACCCCGCAGCGCCCGCGGAGGTGGCGTCAGATCGCCGCGGTGCGCAAGGGCGCGCCCGAAAGCGACCTGATGCACGCACGCCGCCGGGAGCAGCTTGCCGGGAGCGCTACCCTCCGCGGCCTATGCCCAAGACGCTGGTCATCGCCGAGAAGCCGTCCGTGGGGAAGGACCTCGTCCGGGTCCTCCCCGGCGCCTTCACCAACCACAAGGAATATCTCGAGGGTCCCGATCACGTGGTCACGTGGGCGGTCGGCCACCTGGTGCAGCTCGCCGACCCCGACGAGTACGGCGACAAGTACAAGAAGTGGCGAATGGCCGACCTGCCGATCGTCCCCGAGCAGTTCAAGCTCGTCGTCCGGGACGAGCGCTCCAAGAAGCAGATGACCGCCGTCAAGCGCCAGCTCGGCCGCGACGACGTGGACACCGTGGTCAACGCCTGCGATGCCGGCCGCGAGGGCGAGCTCATCTTCGCCTACCTGTACGAGAAGTCGGGCTCCCGCAAGCCCGTGCAGCGGCTGTGGCTGAACTCGATGACCAAGGCGGCGATCGAGTCCGCGTTCGGCGAGCTGCGCCCCGCCGCCGAGTTCGCGCCGCTGGAGGAGGCGGCACGCTCGCGCTCGGAGGCCGACTGGATCGTCGGCATGAACGCCACCCGCGCCGCCACCATCCGCCTGCGCTCGTCGTTTGACGGAGCCGTCTCCCTCGGCCGGGTGCAGACCCCGACGCTCGCCATTCTCGCCCGCCGCGAGGAGGAGATCCGCGCGTTCAAGCCCGAGCCCTACTGGCTCGTCGACGCTCAGTTCGACACTGTGGAGGATGGCCCGCGACGGTACGAGGGCCGGTATCACGCCGGCGCCCAGCCGCGCCTGAAGACCGCCGATGAGGCCCGGGCGATCGTCGACGCCGCCCGCGGCCAGACCGGCACGATCACCAAGCTCACGAAGACCGAGCGGCGCGAGCGCGCTGAGCTCCTGTACGACCTGACCTCGCTGCAGAGCCACGCGTCGAGCCGGTTCGGGTTCACCGCGCGGCGCACGCTGGCGGCCGCGCAGCGGCTCTACGAGGAGCACAAGGCGCTCACCTATCCGCGGACCAGCTCGCGCTACATCACCGGTGACATGATCCCCGAGATCAAGCCGATCGCCAAGCTGGTCGGCTCCCAGCCCCAGTTCGCCGAGTCCTCCAAGTACGTGCTCGGTCTCGATGTGCTGCCCCTCGGCCGGGTGGTCAACGACGCCAAGGTCACCGACCACCACGCGATCATCCCCACCAACGCCGAGCGCCATCCGGTGGACAAGATGAACGACGACGACCTGCGCATCTACGACCTCGTCGTCCGTCGCTTCCTGGCAGCCTTTCATCCCGAGGCGGTGTTCGAGAACACGCGGGTGGAGACGACCGTCGCCGAGCACGTGTTCCGCACCCGTGGCCGCGTGCTGCTCGTCCCGGGCTGGCGTGCCGTGTACGGCGAGACCGCCGATCTCGACGAGGACCGCGGCGACGAGGACGAGGGCCGCGATCAGCGCCTGCCCAAGCTGATCCAGGGCGAGGACGCCGCGGTCGAGAAGATCGCCGCCGAGGAGAAGGAGACCAAGCCGCCCCGGCGCTTCGCCGACGGAACCCTGCTCAAGGCGATGGAGACCGCCGGCAAGCTCGTCGACGACGAGGAGATGCGCGAGGCGATGAAGGACTCCGGGATCGGCACGCCGGCCACCCGCGCGGCGATCATCGAGCGACTGCTCCAGGTGGGTTACATCGAGCGCGACGCTCGCGCGCTGGTTGTCACCGAGAAGGGCCTGAACGTGATCCGGCTGCTTGGCGAGCATCCGCTGACGAGTCCGGGCATGACCGGCGACTGGGAGCATCGGCTGGCCAAGATCGAGACGGGTCAGGACTCCCGCAAGGCGTTCATGGGCGACATCGTCAAGTTCACCGAGGCGACGGTGGATGAACTGGACTCCAAGCTCAAGGACGTTCGCATCCCGCGCGCCAACCTCGGTCCCTGTCCGGTGTGCGGTCGGGACATCAACGAGAACCGCAAGGGCTACTCGTGCTGGTCGCGGGAGGATCCCGGCTGCGGCTTCGTCATCTGGAAGTCCAAGGCCGGCAAGCAGCTGCCGATCGCCGTGGCCAAGGAAGTGATCAAGACCGGGCGAACCGAGCGACCCGTCACCGGGTTCAAGGGTCGCTCCGGCAAGAGCTTCCGGGCGCGGCTGGCGCTCATGCAGACCGAGGAGGGCAAGTGGCGCGTCGAGTTCGACGAGCCGTGGGCCAAGGAAGGCGCCAAGCCGCCAGAAGCCGAAGAGGGCGCGGCCGCCACCGAGGACTCCGACGGCGCCGCTGAGGCCGCTCCGGAGACCGCCGCCGCCTGATCACGGGCGGGTGCCGCCCCGCCCGGCTGCCGTCTGCCGGCCTTGACGGACGGCGGCCATCGAGGAGCAGACTCAAGCCGTCGGGGCCGCGCGCCACCATAGGACGATGCCCCTGACGCTCGTCCTCGGACCGGCCAACTCCGCCAAGGCGGGGGAGGTGCTGGGCGCGTACGCCGGCGCGGCGCGACGCGGGGGAGCGCTGCTGGTGGTTCCGACCGCCGTGGATGCTCGGCACTACGCCGCTGAGCTGGCGCAGCAGGGGGTGGTGCTGGGGTCGGTGCTGACCTTCAGCGGGCTGGCGGGCGAGATCGCGCGTCGCGCCGGGTACGCGGGGCGGCGGATCTCCGCGCTTCAGCGCGAGCGGATCCTGGAGCGGGTGCTGGCCGGCTCGCGGCTCGATGTGCTGCGCTCATCGGCCGGGGCGGCGGGGTTTGCCGCGGCCGCCGGAGAGCTGATCGCCGAGCTGCAGCGCTCGCTCGTCGCCCCCGAGCGGTTCACCGCCGGACTGCGGGCGTGGGCGGCCCAGGACGTGCGCCGGGCGCCGTACGCCCGTGAGGTGGGACGAATCTACGCCGACTATGTCCGGGAGCTCGACCGGCTCGGTCGCGTCGATCGCGAGCTGTTCGCCTGGCGGGCGCTCGATGCGCTGCGCGCCGCGCCGGGGCGCTGGTCCCAACCGACCCCCGATCCGGTCTTCTTCTATGGCTTCGACGATCTCACCCCGTCCGAGCGCGACGCCGTGGAGACCCTCGCCCGGGTCGCCGGCACGCAGGTCACCGTCTCGCTCACCTATGAGCCGGGCCGGGATGCGCTTGTCGCCCGCGCCGAGACGGTGGAGGAGCTACGGGCGCTGGCCGAACGGGTGCTCGACCTGCCCGCCCAGGATGAGCACTACGCGCCCGCCTCCCGCGCCGCCCTGCATCGCCTGGAGCGGGGCCTGTTCACGTCCGCGGAGAGCGACCTGGGGGAGGGGCAGCTCACCCACGTCGACGAGCGCGAGCCAATCGACCCAGGCGACGCGGTCACGCTGCTGGAGGCGGGCGGCGAGCGTGCCGAGGCCGAGCTGGTCGCCCAGCAGGTGCTGGAGTTGCTGCGGGCGGACGTGCCGGCGGACGAGATCGTCGTCGTGTACCGGTCGCGGGCCCGGGCGGCGCCGCTCGTCAGCCGCGTCTTCGCCCAGTACGGCATCCCGCTGGCCGCGGGCTACGCGCCGCCGTTCGGCCACACCCCCCTGGGTCGGGGGCTCATCGGAGCCGCTCGCTGCGCGCTGGCGGAGCCCCGGGAGGCGACCGCGGCGGATCTCCTCGCCTACCTGCGGACGCCCGGGCTGCTGCAGACGCCGGAGATCGCCGACGGACTCGACGCCGACATCCGGCGCGGCGGGCTGCGGACCGCCGCGCAGGCGCGGGCGGCGCTCGGCTGGGAGCTCCCCGAGCTCGAGCAGCTGGCCTCCGCTTCGCACCCGGCCCGGGAGCTGTGCCGGCTGGCCCGGCGGCTGTTCGCGGCGCCCCACCGCGGCGCGGCGCCCGAGCTGACCGCGGCGCAGGAGCTCGACGCGCGCGCGCTGCGGGCGCTCGTCACCGCCGTGGAGGAGCTGTCCGAGCTCGGTCTGGCGCCGGCCGGGGAGGAGCTGATCGAGCTGCTGATGCAGATCACCGTCCCGCCGTCGCGGGCGGCCGGTGGCGAGGTCTCGGGGGCGGTGCTCCTGGCCGAGCCGCTCGAGGTGCGGGCCCGGCGCTTCCGGGCCGTGTTCGTCTGCGGACTCCAGGAGGGCGAGTTCCCGCGTCCGTCCCGTGCCGAGCCGTTTCTGTCCGACGAGCGCCGGCGGGAGCTGGCGATGGCCTCGGGGCTCAGGCTGCGGCTGCGCGAGGACTCGCTGGCCGCTGAGCGATATCTGTTCTACGCGGCGGTGTCCCGCGCCACCGAGCGGGTCGCTCTGGCGTACCGCAGCTCCGACGAGGAGGGCAACCTCGCGCTCCCCTCGCCGTTCATCGCCGACGTGGCCGAGTTGTTCGTCGACGGGTGGCGGGCCCGCCGCCGGCGGCGGCTGCTGGCGGACGTCGTCTGGGACGCGGGGCTGGCCCCGACAGCCCGCGAGCGGGAACGCACCCGCGCGGCGGCGCTGGCCGCAGTCGCCGGCGAGCGGCCGCCGCCGGAACGCGTGCTCGGCGCCGGGGCACTGTCGAAGGTCCGCCACAGCCGGGTCCTGTCGGCCGGGGCGCTCGAGGCCTACGCCAACTGCCCGGTGCGGTGGCTGATCGAACGCGAGCTCCAGCCCGAGCCGCTGGCGCCCGACTCCGACGCGATCACTCGCGGCAACATCATGCACGACGTGCTCGAGCGGTTGCTGCGCGAGCTGGGCGGCCCGGTGACGCCGGGCTCGCTGGCGCGGGCCGGGTCGATCCTGGATCGGCTGCTGGGCGAGCTGTCCGGCGAAGCGGACTCCGGGTTGTCGCCCGGCAGTCCCGAGGTGGTACGCGCCGGCGCGTTGCGCGCGATCGAGGCCGACCTGCGCCGGTATCTCGAGCACGAGGCAGACGGGGACGGCGGCTGGCGGCCGGACGGGCTCGAGCTTCGCTTCGGTTTCGAGGGTGACGAGCGCGAGTCGCTGCCGCCGCTGGAGCTCGGCGACGGCGACGACCGGGTCCTGGTGCGCGGAATGCTCGATCGGGTCGACGTCGATGGGGCCGGCCATGCCGTCGTGCGCGATTACAAGAGCGGGGCCAAGCGGCAGGGATGGGCCGCGGCCAGCTGGGCGGCCGAGCGCCAGCTCCAGGTGGCGTTGTACATGCTCGTCGTGCGCGAGCTGGTCGGCCTGGAGCCGGTCGCCGGCTTCTACCAGCCCCTGCGCGGCGATGACCTGCGCGGCCGCGGCGTGTTCGTCAAGGGCACCGACATCGGCGCCGGCGTCGTCGGGACCGACGGCCGGGATGCCGCCGAGGTCGACGCGCTGCTCGCCGATGCCGCGCAGCGCGCGGTGGCGCTGGCGGCATCGCTGCGGGCCGGCTCCCTGATCCCGTGTCCGCAGACCTGCTCTCGTGACGGCTGCTCCTACCCTGCCATATGCCGCAGTCAATGACCCTGGCGCCGGGACGGATGTGGACCGCCGAGCAACAGCGGGCGATCGATCGGCGCGAGGGCGACCTGCTGCTCGACGCCGGCGCCGGCAGCGGCAAGACCTCGGTGCTGGTGGAGCGCTTCGTCACGGCGGTGCTCAGCGACGGCGTCGACGTCTCGGCGATGCTGACCATCACGTTCACCGAGAAGGCCGCCGCCGAGCTGCGGGATCGGATCCGGTCGCGGCTGCAGGAGCTCGGCGCTCCCGAGGCGGCGCGCCGCACCGAGGGCGCGTTCATCTCGACCATCCACGGCTTCTGCGCCCGGGTGCTGCGCGTCAACGCGCTGGCGGCGGGCCTCGATCCCCAGTTTGCGGTGCTGGACCGCAATCAGTCAGAGCCGGTGTCGGCGGCGGCGTTCGAGGACGCGCTGGAGGAGCTCGCCCGCGAGGCCGATGGCGCCGTCGACCTGATCGCCGCCTACGGCGCCGGGCCGCTACGGGCGGCGGTGCTCGGCGCCTACGGACAGCTGCGCTCCACCGGGGCAGTGCACCCGCGGCTCCCGCCGGTGCCCGACGATCCGGACCCGAACGCGGCTGCCGAGCTGGCCCGGGCCGCCGCCGCGGTCGCCGCCGAGCTGGGACAGGTCGATGCCCCCGGCGCCCGCGTCCTGGAGGCGCTGGAGCGGGTCGGGGAGTGCCTGGCGCTGATCGGGCGGGCGGGAGCCGAGTCGGTCTGGCCCACCGAGCTGGGGGCGATGGCGCTGCCGCGCAACGGGGCGGCGCTGAGCACCGACGCCTGCGTCGCCTACACCGCGGCGCTGGCCCGCTTCCGGGCGCGCTGCGCCGCCCTCGCCGCCGGGCCGGTGCGCGATCTGCTCGACCGCCTGCTCGACGCCTACGGCCGCCGCTATGAGGCGCGCAAACGGGACGCCTCGGGGGTCGACTTCGAGGACCTGGAGTTGATCACCCGCCGGCTGCTGACCGACGACGACGAGTTGCGCGAGCGTTACGCCGCCCGCTTTGAACGCATCATGGTGGACGAGCTCCAGGACACCAACCGCGTGCAGCTGGAGCTGATCGAGTCGATCGCGCGCGACAACCTGTTCACGGTCGGGGACGCCCAGCAATCGATCTACGGCTTCCGCCACGCGGAGGTCGAGTTGTTCGAGCACCGCGGCGAGCGGCTGGAGCAGGTGGGCGCCCGCGAGACGCTGCGGACCAACTTCCGCTCGCGCCCGCCGATCCTCGCGGCTCTCAACGCGGCGTTCGCCGCCGAGCTCGGTGACGGTTTTCGCCCGCTGCTCCCAGGGCTCGGCGATGGGCCGCTGGGGTCCGACTCCGAGCCGGCGGTCGAGTTCGTGCTCGTCGACAAGGGCGCCGACTGGGAGCTGGAGGGGGTCGCGTCGCCGTGGCGCCTGGCCGAGGCGCGCACGTTGGCCGACCGCATCGCCGAGCTGGTGAACCGCGGCCGGACGCCCGGGGAGATCGTGGTGCTGATGCGCGCCACCACTGACATGCGGGCCTACGAACGGGCGCTGGAGCGCCGCGGGCTGCCGACCTACGTGATCGGCGGCCGTGGCTACTGGTCCCACCCGCAGGTCGTCGATCTGGTCGCGTATCTCCGCGCGCTGGCGAACCCGCGCGACGAGGAGTCGCTGTACGGGGTCCTCGCCTCCCCGCTGGTCGGCGTCTCACTCGATGCGCTGGTGATCCTGGCGGCGGCGCGGCGAGCGTCTGACCGGGATCCGTGGTGGCTCCTGCGCGAGCCGCGCGGCGAGGCCGATGCGCTCGATGCGCTCGCCGCCGATGACGTCGCCAGGCTGGAGACGTTCGCAGCTTGGTTCAGCGGCGAGCGCGAGCACGCCCAGCGCGCGGGCATCGACGAGCTGATCGAGTGCGCGCTCACGCGCAGCGGCTATGACCTGGCGATGCTCGCGATGCCCGGCGGCCGGCGGCGGCTCGCCAATGTCCGCAAGCTGATGCGCCTGGGCCGCGAGCACGACGATGGCCACGGACCCGATCTCCACGGCTTCCTGCAGCTGATCTCCGATCGCCAGGCGGGCCGCTTCACCGAGTCCCGCGAGAGCGAGGCGCCGATGGAGGGGGAGAGCCTGGACGCGATCCGCCTGATGACGATCCACCGGGCCAAGGGCCTCGAGTTCCCGGTGGTCGTCGTCGCCGATCTGGGCCGCTCCGTGCGTCCGCCGTCCGAGCTGCTGCGCGTCACCGCCGACGGACGGCTGGGAATCCGGCTGGCCCGCGCCGGCTCGGCCGGCCGCGAGTCCGCGCTGGACTACCGGGCGCTCGGCGAGGAGCAGCGCGTCGCGCAGGACGCCGAGGAGCGCCGGCTGTTCTACGTCGCGATGACGCGCGCGCAGGAGCAGCTCATCCTGAGCGGAGCGGTGAAGTTCGAGGGCTTCACCGAAGGCGGCGGTCCGACCGGCGGCGGGCCGGTGGCCTGGATCGCGCCGGCGTTCATCCCGGAGCTCGGCGCCGTGCTCGCCGGCGGCAGTGGGGAGGTGGTGCGCGACGGGACGCGGATCGCCGTCCGGATCGGGCGACCGGAAGACTGGGCGGCGCAGGACGCGGCTGCTGCGGCGGCGGCGGCCGCGGTGCCGACGCCCGCGCTCCAGCCGCCGTCCCGCCCCGCGGTCGAGGCCGAGCTGCCGCCCGCCACGACGGCGCCGGTGTCGAGTGTCAGCTACTCCTCGCTGGGCGAGTACGCCCGTTGCGGCTATCGCTTCTACGCCGAGCGGGTGCTCGGCCTGCCATCGGTTCCCGAGACGCGTCCGCCCTCCGAGCCGGCGCTCGGCCCGCGCAGCGCCGCCGACCGTGGCGTCCTGCTCCATGGCCTGCTGGAGCGGCTGGACTTCCGCCGGCCGGCGGTGCCCGCCCGCGAGGCGGTGGCGGCGGCCGCGGCCCAGGCCCGGCTGACGCCCGCGCCCGGCCCGGCCGAGGCCGACGAGCTCGCCGCGCTGATCAGGCGGTTCGCCGAGAGCGAGCTGTGCGCGCGGCTCGGGCGGGCCGGTGATGTCCGCCGTGAGGAGCGGTTCGCGTTCGCGATGGGGCCCGACCCGGCGCAGCCCCTCGTCGTGGGCGCGATTGACGTGTTCGCCCGGGAATCGGATCCCGCCCACCCCGGGCGGGTCCTGGTCGTCGATTACAAGAGCGACCGACTGGCCGACCGGGCGTCGCTCACCGCCGTGGTGGAGGCCGAGTACACGACCCAGCGGCTCGTCTACGCGCTGGCGGCGCTGCGTGCCGGGGCCGATGCCGTCGAGATCGCGTACTGCTTCCTCGAGCGGCCCGAGGAGCCGGTGGTGACCGGCTATGGGCGATCGCAGGCCGGCGAGCTCGAGGCGGCCCTGAGCCGGCTGAGCCGGGGTGTGCTGCGCCGCGAGTTCTCGGTTGCGCCCGCTCCGTACCGAGGGATCTGCGGTGGCTGCCCCGCCGAAGGCGGCCTGTGCTCATGGCCGCTGGAGATGACGCGGCGCGAAGCGCCGGACCGTCTGTTCTGAGCGTCCCTTCGGGGTGCCCCGGACCGTCTGGCCTGAGCGTCCCCTCGGGGCGATCCGGGGGCTCAGTTCTTGAACTCGACGTCCACGCGCTCTGCCTCGGAGCGCTCCTCGACCTTGGCGAGCGCCCGCAGCGTCCGCTGGTCGGCCGGCTCGTCCGGGGGGCCGAACAGGCTGCGCGGCCAGAGCCGGCGGGTGACCACGACGTTGATCTCAGCGGCGTAGAGCGTCACCTGCGCGCCCAGATGCAGCCACACCAACAGCGCGATGACCAGTCCGAACTCGGCGCCGACGCTGCTCTGCTTCTTGAGCACGTGGCCGATGTAGTAGCCGCCGACCGACTGCAGGATCGTCCACACGACGCCGGCCACGATCACGCCGGCGCGCAGATCCCGGCTCCGGATCGCCCTGACCGTCATCAACCGGAACGCGGCGAAGTACAGCGCGAAGTTGACGAGAAGCGCGATGACGTAGCCGGCGATCTTGTCGCCCACGCCGCCGAACCCGCCGCTGACCAATCCCGAGGCGACGGTCGAGATGAGGAACATGATGCCGAGGAACGTCAGCAGCCCGAGCCCACGGGCCCGCGACTGCAGGAAGTTCGGCCGGTCCTTGTGCGGCACCGCCCATACACGGTCAAACGCGCTCTGCGCGGCTCCGGTCACTCCCATGCCGGCCAGCAGCGACGTGACCAGGCCGATCGCCAGCGCCACGACCGAGCCGTTGAGAGCATGCAGCTGGATCTTCTGACCGATGATCGGGAACTGGCCCAACGCCGACCGCTCCACCGCGGCCTGCGCGCTGGGATTGCCGTGCAGCACGAACCCGAGCACCGTCGTGAGCACGAGCAGGAGCGGAAACAGCGAGAAGAATGCGTAGTACGCGATCAGCGCCGCCAGGTTGCCGGCCTGGTCGTCGCCGAACTTCTTGAACACCGCGAGCGGGATCGCCAGTCCCTTCCTGCGCTGCTGGTAGCCGTCGAAGGCGCGCACCGGGCGCAGGAAGTCCATCCCGGAGTACTACCCCGGCTCGGCGCTCCGCACCAGTGGTGACGTCGGGTCAGCCCGCGGCGGTGACCGCCACCGGCACGGCGGCCGCGGCCGGCCGGCGCTCGCGCAGCACGACGGTCGCCCCGCCCGCCGGGCTGAACGTGATGCTCCGCCTCCTGGTGACTTCGGCGCGAGCCGACCCTGGCGACAGGGCGTAATGACCGAGCACCGCGCCCAGCGCCACCTTCATCTCCTGCACGGCGAAGCTGGCGCCGAGGCACCGGCGGCGGCCGCCCCCGAACGGGATCCAGGTGTAGGTCCCCGGCGGGGCGTCCAGGAACCGCTCGGGACGGAAGGCGTAGGGCTGCGGGTAGAGCTCCGGATCGTGATGCAGCAGGAACGCGCTGGCCAGCAGGTAGATGCCGGCCGGATAGCGCAAGCCGCCGATCTGCACCTCTTGCTTGGTCAACCGCGGCTCGGCATTCGGGAGCACCGGCCGCAGCCGGAGGATCTCGGTGATCGTCGCGCTCAGGTACTCGTCGCTCTCGCCGCGGTCCAGCTCGTCGGTCAGCCGCGCCTGCACCTCCGGCTCGCGGGCGATTCGTTCGAGCGCCCACGCGAGCTGTGACGCGGTCGTCTCGTGCCCGGCGACCAGCGCCGTCATCAGCTCGTCGCGCAGCTCCTGGCGGGACATGGGTGAGCCATCCTCGTGGCGCGCCGCCAGCAGCGTCGCCAGCACGTCATCGCGGTCGGTGGCGTCGGCGCCCTCGGCGCGTCGCTGCGCGACGATCGCGAACATCAGGTCATCGGTCTCGCGCATCTGCGCGGCCAGCCGCCGCTGCGACGGCGTCCAGCGCAACGCCCGCTGGAGCGGCGGCAGGACCGACAGGGGACTCTCGGTGAACTCGAGGATCCCGGTGAGCAGATCCCGGAGGCGATCGAGCGTCGGCCCCTCGTCGAGGCCGAACACCGCCCGCAGGATGATCTCGAGCGTGAGCTTCTGCAGCCGGGGGTGCAGGGCGACCGGCTCGCCCGCCGGCCAGCTCGAGACCTCGCGCTCGGCGAGTTCGGTCATCACGCCGGTCAGCCGCTGCATCCGCTCGCCGTGGAAGGCCGGCAGCAGCAGGCGGCGCTGCTCCATGTGCGCCTGCTCGTCGAGCAGGATCACCGAGTTGCGGCCGATGATGGGGGCGAGGATGCTCGCGCCCTCGCCGGGGTGGACCGCCGCTGGCGACGCGGTGAACAGATCCTTGATGTCGGCGGGATCCCACAGCATCACGAACGGTGGCTGGAACGGCAGCCGAACCGTGATCCGCTTGCCGTACCTGCGCAACCGCTCCAGCGAGGATGCCGGCCGCGTCCAGGTGGCGAGCATCTGCACCGCGACGGGCAGCGACGGCCCTGGTGGCAGTCCGGCCAATGATCTCCGTCCCATCAGACCCTCCTCGCTCGGTGCGGCGGTTCAGCCAGCCTCCGCCGATCGCGGTGGCGTCAGTGTGACACCGGTCACACGGGAGCTAAGGGCTCGTGAGCCCTAACGACGTCTGGCCGCGCTCGATCGCCAGCAGCGTGCGCTTGCGCTCCAGGCCGCCGGTGTAGCCACCGATCCCGCCGCTGCTGTGCGCCACGCGATGGCACGGGAGCACGATCGGCAGGGGGTTGGATCCGAGCGCGTTTCCGGCGGCGCGCGATCCGCGCGGGCTGCCGGCGCGCTCCGCCACGTCCCGGTAGGTCGAGACCGCGCCGTACGGAATCTCGGCGGTCGCCTCCAGCACCCGGCGGGTGAAGTCGGTCATCAGCCGCAGGTCGAGTGGCAGCTCGAACCGGCGCCGGCGCCCGGCAAAGTACTCGTCGAGCTCGCGCCGGGGCTCGTCCAGGCGCCGGGGTGCCGACAGCATCCGCGGGGACAGGCGAGCGGCCAGGTCCTCCAGGACATCGTCCTCGTGATCGCCGTCGACGTAGGCGAGCCGAGCCAGCCCCACCGGCGTGGTCGCCAGCACAAGCGTGCCGACCGGCGAGTCCAGCGTCGCGTATGCGACATCGAGCAGCCCCGCGTCGGCGGCGGCATCGACGATCGCCGGCGGCTCGTTCCCGGGGATCCGGAGGGCGGCGCGCAGCGCCAGCTCCACGGCCTCGGTCCCGTCGTCTGACGTGTGATTGGAGTCGATCGGGCTCATCTCGCCGCTTCCTTTCTCAGGCGCTTCAGCCCCTCGTGGACGTTCCGGCGCGCCGCCGGTTCGCTGGTCTGCATCGCATCGGCGATCTCGGCGTACGCCGAGTCGGCGACGAAGCGCAGCGCCACCGCGGTGCGCTGCTTGTCCGGCAGCGCCGCCACCGCGGACCACAGTTCGCCCTCATCGCCGGCGGTGGGCGCGTCGGCCACCGGGGCCAGGGGGAGGTCGCCGGGCTCGGGCACGGGCGTCGCCCGCCGCGCCCGTGAGCGGGCATGGTCGATCGCCTTGCGATGCGCGATCGTGAACAGCCAGCCGCGGAGATTCGAGACGTCGCGCACGTCGGGGTACGCCCTCAGCGCCGCCAGCCAGGTCTCCTGGTAACAGTCATCGGCGTCGATCGGGCCGACCATGGCGCGCAGAAAGCGGTGCACGTCACGGCCGTGCGCGTCGAGCAGGGTCTGGAACGGTGGCAGGCGCACTGTGGGTGAAACGTCGGAGCGGCCCCCGGCGTGAGATCAGTGTCCTCCGGAAATCGTCCTCACGGCGCGTCGGGCCCTAACCTGGCCTCCCATGGAACATCGCACACTGGGAACACAGGGATTGACCGTCTCCGCCGAAGGGCTCGGCTGCATGGGCATGTCGGAGTTCTACGGAACGGCCGACGAGAGCGAGGCCGTCGCCACCATCCATCACGCTCTCAACCTGGGCGTGAATTTCGTGGACACCGCGGACGCCTATGGTCCGTACACCAACGAGCAGCTCGTCGGCGGCGCCATCGCGGACCGCCGGGACGAGGTGGTGCTCGCCACCAAGTTCGGGCTCGTCCGCGACCCCGAGAACTCGCGGGCCCGCGGCGTCAACGGGCGGCCGGAGTACGTGCTCGATGCGTGCGACGCCTCGCTGCGGCGACTGGGCCTGGATCACATCGATCTCTATTACCAGCACCGGGTCGACCCCGACGTGCCGATCGAGGAGACCGTCGGCGCGATGGCCTCGCTGATCGATGCCGGCAAGGTCCGCTTCCTCGGTCTCTCGGAGGCGGCGCCCGACACGATCCGTCGCGCCCACGCCGTCCACCCGATCAGCGCCCTGCAGAGCGAGTACTCGCTGTGGAGCCGCGACGTGGAGGACGAGATCCTGCCGACGCTGAGGGAGCTCGGGATCGGGCTGGTCGCGTACAGCCCGCTCGGCCGCGGCTTTCTCACCGGGCAGATCACGTCCCCCGACGACCTCGCCGCCGACGACTTCCGCCGCCACAGCCCCCGATTCCAGGGCGCCAACTTCGCCCGCAACCTCGAGCTGGTGGATCGCATCAAGGAGATCGCGCGGGAGAAGGACTGCACCCCCGGCCAGCTGGCGCTCGCCTGGGTGATGGCCCAGGGCGATGACATCGTGCCGATCCCGGGCACGAAGCGCCGCGCCTATCTCGAGGAGAACGCCGAGGCCGCCGAGCTGTCACTGGACGGCGACGATCTGGCCCGGATCGACGAGGCCGCTCCGGTGGGTTCGGCCGCCGGCGACCGCTACGCCGACATGTCCTCGATCGGGCGCTAGGCCACCGGGCCGCGGCAGTTGTCGCCCCGCGGGCCGGCGGCCGCAACGCCCCGCCCCGCCGGTCCGGACCGCGCGCGAACCCGGCAAGTCTGCGCTCATTGCTTGCCGGCACCGGCGTTGCGGTATACAAAACCGGTATGCCCCGTGCAATCTGGAGTGGCGCCATCAGCTTCGGGCTGGTGAATGTGCCCGTCAAGCTCTACAGCGCCACGTCGCCCAAGACGGTGCGCTTTCACCAGCTCTCGAGCAAGACGGGAGCCCGCATCCGCCAGAAGCGGGTCGATCCGTCGACCGGCGACGAGGTGGCCTTCGAGGACATCGTCAAGGGTTACGAGCTGACCCCGGACCACTACGTGCTGATCGAGCCCGAGGAGCTCGATGCGCTCGATCCCAAGGCGACCAAGACGATCGACATCGAGGAATTCGTCGATCTCGTCGACATCGACCCGATCTACTACGACCACTCGTACTACCTGGCGCCCGCCACCGGCGGTGCCAAGGCGTACCGTCTGCTGCTGGAGGCGATGCGCGAGGCCGGCAAGGTCGCGATCGGCAAGATCGTGATCCGATCCAAGCAGCAGCTGTGTGCCCTGCGCCCCACCGGCGAGGTGATGGCGCTGTCGACGATGCTGTTCGGTGACGAGGTGCTCTCCCCCGACCGCCTGGACGAGCTCGATGCGATCGGCGAGGCCGAGGCCACCAAGCGCGAGCTGACGATGGCTCAGCAGCTGATCGACTCGCTGTCCGCCGAGTTCGACCCCGCCAAGTTCAAGGACGAGTACCGCGAGCGGGTGCTGGACCTGATCGAGCGCAAGGCCGCCGGCGAGGACATCGCCGTCCAGCCCGAGGCCGAGGAGACGGAGGCGGCGCCCGACCTCATGGCCGCCCTCGAGGCCAGCCTGGCCGAGGTCCGCAGCGGCAGCTCCGATGAGCCGGCGGCCAAGAAGAAGCCGGCCGCCAAGCCCCGTAAGCGCTCGGCGGGCGACGGCAACGGTGACGGCGACGGGAAGTCGGGCTCCGGCTCGGCGACCAAGCCGGCAAGCCGCGCGAAGGCCAAAGCGAAGTCCTAGCCGCTGCGCCGCGGTGCCGTGCGCGATAATGCAGCTCACAGCTGCACAATCCCGCACAGCCCCCGTCAATCGGCCGCCACCCCGGTCGGCGGGGCCCCGAGCGACGGCCGCACGTCCTAGCCGATGCTCAGGATGTGCCCGGAATCCGTTGGTAGGATTTTGCGGCTGCGCCGCCGTGCCTGCCCTGACCACCGCCGACGAAGGCACCGCTTCATGGACCGCTTCGCTTACGGGCCGCACCCGCCCACTGGCCTCTACGACCCGATCAACGAGCACGATGGCTGCGGCATCGCCCTGGTCGCCAAGCTGTGGGGCGAGGCCAGCCACGCCGTGGTCGAGAAGGCGCTGGAGGCGCTGGAGAACATGGAGCACCGCGGCGCCGAGGGCGCGGATCCCAATACCGGGGACGGCGCCGGGATCCTGCTGCAGATCCCTGACGCCTTCATCCGGGGCGCCGTGTCGGGCATCGAGCTGCCGCCGCCCGGGCGTTATGGCATCGGTGTCTGCTACCTGCCCGGTGACCCCGAGCGCCGCCGCGCCTTCGAGCAGCTAATCGATCAGACCGTCCAGGCCGAGGGCCAGCGGGTGCTGTGGTGGCGCGACGTCCCCGTCGACGATCGCCACGTCGGCGAGACCGCCCGCCTGTCGGCGCCGGTGATCCGCCAGGTCATCATCGAGGCCGGCGAGGAGATCGAGGATCAGGGCGCGTTCGAGCGCAAGCTGTACGTGATCCGCCGGATCGTCGAACGCGGCGGCGGCACCGAGATCGCCCTCCCCAGCTTCAGCAGCCGGACGATCGTCTACAAGGGGATGCTGACCGCGCCGCAGCTGCCGCGCTACTTCCCGGACCTCCGCGACCCGCGGGTCGCGTCGCGGCTGGCGCTGGTGCACTCGCGCTTCTCCACCAACACCTTCCCCAGCTGGGAGCTGGCCCACCCCTACCGGATGATCGCCCACAACGGCGAGGTCAACACGCTGCGCGGCAACGTGAACTGGATGCGCGCCCGGGAGTCGCAGCTCGCCTCCGAGCTGTTCGGCGACGACCTGGCCAAGGTGCTGCCGGTGGTGCGCCTCGGCGGCTCCGATTCGGCGACCCTTGACAACGTCCTCGAGCTGCTCGTGCTCAGCGGGCGCTCGATCGCCCACGCGCTGATGATGATGATCCCCGAGGCCTATCGGACCCGGACCGATATCGATCCCGACGTCAAGGGCTTCTACGACTTCCACTCCTGCCTGATGGAGCCGTGGGACGGTCCCGCCGCGGTGGCGTTCACCGACGGCCGGATGGCCGGCGCGGTGCTCGATCGCAACGGACTGCGTCCCGGCCGCTGGGTGCAGGACACCGAGGGGTACGTCGTCCTCGCCTCCGAGACGGGGGTCATCACCGTGGCCCCCGAGCACGTGCAGCGCAAAGGGCGGCTGGCGCCCGGCAAGCTGTTCCTGCTCGACCTCGAGGAGGGCCGGATCGTGGAGGACGAGGAGGTCAAGCGCCGCGTCAGTCGCCGCAAGCCCTACGGCGAGTGGTACGAGCGCTCCGTGGTCGCCATCGACGACCTCCCGGAGCGGGAGCCCTTGGTGCCCCGCGTCGAGCCGCTGCGCTCCCGCCAGCTGGCGTTCGGCTACTCGCAGGAGGACCTGCGGATGATCATCGCGCCGATGGCGTCCAAGGGCGAGGAGCCGGTGGCGAGCATGGGTAACGACTCCGCGCTGGCCGTGCTGTCCGATCGTCAGCCGCCGCTGTTCGCCTACTTCAAGCAGCTGTTCGCCCAGGTGACCAACCCGCCGGTCGATCCGATCCGCGAAAACGTCGTGATGAGCCTGCAGACCGGCGTCGGCGCCGAGGTGAACCTGCTCTCAGAGGCGCCGGAGCAGGCCCACCAGCTCGTCATCTCCCAGCCGATCCTGCGCAATCCGCAGCTGGAGAAGCTCCGACAGGTCTCGCACGAGATCTTCGACGCCGCCACCCTCGACATCACCTGGCCGATCGAGGACGGGCCCGACGGCATGGAGGGCCGGCTCCAGACGCTGTGCGAGGAGGCCTCCAGCCAGGTCGAGCACGGGGCCAACATCCTCATCCTGTCCGATCGCAATCTCGGCCCCGAGCGGGTGGCGATGCCGTCGCTGCTCGCGGTCGCCGCCGTTCACCATCACCTCGTCCGCGCCGGTACCCGGTTGCGCACCGGTCTGGTGATCGAGTCCGGCGAGCCCCGGGACATCCATCACATGGCCACCCTGATCGGCTACGGCGCATCGGCGATCAATCCCTACCTGATGTTCGAGTCGCTCGACGAGCTCGCCGACCGCTCGCTGCTGCCCGAGGACGAACCGGATGACGCGAGCGCGACGCCGGAAGGCGATGCCGGACGCCGGGCGCGCCGCGAGCGAGCGCGCGACGAGGCCGAGCAGCGAATCGTCAAGGCGATCGGCAAGGGGCTGCTCAAGACCATTTCCAAGATGGGCATCTCGACCATCCAGTCCTACTGTGGGGCCCAGATCTTCGAGGCCGTCGGGCTCGAGCCCGAGCTGATCGACCGGCACTTCACCGGGACGGCGTCACGGATCGGCGGCATCGGTCTCGAGGTGCTGGCCGCCGAGGCGCTCGGTCGCCATTTCCGGGCCTATCCGCGGACCGACCGAGACGTGCTCCCGGTCGGCGGGGTCCTGCAGTGGCGCCGGGACGGCGAACGCCACATCTGGAACCCGGACACGATCGCCACCCTCCAGCACGCGGTTCGCGCCCGGGCGGGTGACGGCGACGGCGATGGGAACGGAAACGGGAGGCGGCCCGGTCCCGTCGCTGCCGGGGCGGGCGAGGACCGGTTCTCCTACGACGAGTTCGCTCGTCAGACCAACGAGGACGCGACCGCGAAGGCGGCGTTGCGCGGCCTGATGAAGCTGCGCACGGCGGCCGAGCCGGCGCCGCTGGATGAGGTCGAACCGGCGATCGACATCGTCAAGCGGTTCAGCACCGGGGCGATGAGCCTCGGTTCTCTGTCACGCGAGGCGCACGAGACGCTCGCGATCGCGATGAACCGGCTCGGCGGCAAGTCCAACACCGGCGAGGGCGGAGAGGATCCCGCCCGGTTCGTTCCCGATGCGAACGGAGATCAGCGCCGGTCGGCGATCAAGCAGGTGGCCTCCGGCCGTTTCGGCGTGACCATCGATTACCTGGTCAACGCCGACCAGCTCCAGATCAAGATGGCGCAGGGCGCCAAGCCCGGCGAGGGCGGCCAGCTCCCCGGCCACAAGGTGGACGAGTACATCGCCAAGATCCGCTACTCGACGCCGGGCGTTGGCCTCATCTCGCCGCCGCCGCACCACGACATCTACTCGATCGAGGACCTCAAGCAGCTGATCTACGACCTGCGCTGCGCCAATCCGACGAGCTCGGTGTCGGTCAAGCTCGTGTCCGAGGTCGGGGTCGGCACGGTGGCCGCCGGGGTCGCCAAAGCCAACGCGGATCACGTCACCATCTCCGGCCACGACGGCGGCACCGGCGCCTCACCGCAGTCCTCGATTCAGGCGGCCGGCGTCCCGTGGGAGATCGGCCTGGCCGAAACCCAGCAGACGCTGCTGCTCAACGACCTGCGCAGCCGGATCAGGATCGAGGTCGACGGCCAGATCAAGACCGGCCGGGACGTCGTCATCGGGGCGCTGCTCGGCGCCGACGAGTTCGGGTTCTCGACCGCGCCGCTGATCGCGATGGGCTGCATCATGATGCGGGTCTGCCACCTCAACACCTGTCCGGTCGGGATCGCCACCCAGGATCCCGAGCTGCGGGCGCGCTTTGCGGGCACCCCGGAGCACGTCACCACGTACCTGATGTTCGTCGCCGAGGAGGTCCGCACCATCATGGCGTCGCTCGGCGTCCGCCGCTTCGAGGATCTGATCGGTCGCGCTGATCTGTTGGAGACCGACGAGGCGATCGACCACTGGAAGTCCCGCGGAGTGGACCTGTCGATGGTGCTCAACTCGCTGGACCTCCCGCCCGAGGTGCCCCGCCGCTGCACCCGCAAGCAGGCCCCGGTGCTCGGTGACGCGCTCGATTGGGAGCTGGTTGCGCTGTGTACCCCGGCGATCGAGACCGGCGAGTCGATCCGGCAGGGACCGATCCCGGTGCGCAACGTCAACCGCACCGTCGGCGGCATCCTGTCGGGCGAGATCGCCCGCCGCCGGGGCGCGGCCGGACTGCCCGAGGGCACGATCGACGTCTCGTTCAGCGGCTCGGCTGGGCAGAGCTTCGCCGCCTGGCTGGCCCCCGGCGTGACGTTCTCGCTCCGCGGCGAAACCAACGACTACACCGGCAAGGGTCTGTCCGGGGGGATCGTCTCGGTCCGCCCGCCGGAGACCGCGCTGTTCCGCGCCGAGGAGAACATGATCGTCGGCAACACCGTCCTGTACGGCGCCACGGCCGGCCGGGCGTTCATCCGGGGCCTCGCCGGCGAGCGTTTTGCGGTGCGCAACTCAGGGGCCCACGCCGTCGTCGAGGGCGTCGGGGATCACGGCTGCGAGTACATGACCGGCGGGCGCGTCGTCGTGCTCGGGACCACCGGTCGCAACTTCGCCGCCGGGATGAGCGGCGGCATCGCCTACGTCTATGACCGCGACAATCGCTTCAAGGGACGCTGCAACACCGAGCTCGTCGACCTCGACCCGCTCGACGAAACCGACGAGGTGGACGTCAAGGCCCTCATCGCCGAGCACGCCGCCCGCACGGGCTCGCTGCGGGCACGCAACGTGCTGGCGTCCTGGGAGCGTGAGAGCCAGCGGTTCGTGAAGGTGATGCCCCGCGACTACAAGCGAGTGCTCGCGGAGCGCGCCGAGCTGGTCCAGGCCTGATGGGCGAGCTCGGGGCATTCCTGAAGATTCACCGGGTCGGCTTCGACAGGCGCGACCCCCGCCGCCGCGTTCACGATTACGACCGGTACTTTGCGCTCCAGCCCGAGTCAGAGCTGCGCCGCCAGGGCGCGCGCTGCATGGACTGTGGCGTGCCGTTCTGCCACGAGGGCTGCCCCCTCGGGAACCTCATCCCCGACTGGAATGACCTCGTCTACCGCGACAAGTGGCGCGACGCGATCGATCAGCTGCACGCCACCAACAACTTCCCGGAGTTCACCGGACTGATCTGCCCGGCGCCGTGTGAATCGGCCTGCGTGCTGGCGATCAACGACGATCCGGTCGCGATCGAGCAGATCGAGCTGGCGATCGTGGAGCGTGCGTATGCCGAGGGCTGGATCGTTCCCAATCCGCCGGAGCGGCGCTCCGGGCGCACGGTGGCGGTCGTCGGCTCGGGGCCGGCCGGCTTGGCGGTGGCCGCCGAGCTCAACCAGTGCGGTCACCGGGTCACCGTGTTCGAGCGCGACGAGGGCCCCGGCGGGCTCCTGCGCTTCGGCGTGCCTGACGCCAAGCTCGAGAAGGCCGTGATCGATCGACGGGTGGCGATCCTCGAGCAGGAGGGGATCGAGTTTGTCTACAACGTCGACGTCGGGCGCGATGTCACCGGCCAGGAACTCGACGAGCGCTTCGACGCCGTCGTCATCGCGATTGGGTCTCGGGTCTCCCGGGAGCTGGACGTCCCCGGCTACGAGCTCGGCGGGATCCACCCGGCGATGGACTACCTCTACCAGCGCAACCGCTGGGTGGCGGCGCAGCAGGGGCGTCCTTCCCGGGCGCCGGAGCCGGGCGGCGAGATCACCGCCGCCGGCAAGAAGGTGATCGTGATCGGCGGCGGTGACACCGGGATGGACTGCATCTCGAACTCCCACCGGGAACAGGCTCGCAGCGTCGTCGTGCTCGATGTCTATGCCCAGCTGCCCGACCGCGGCGACCCACGCGCTCCGTGGCCGCTCCCGCCCAAGCGGACGGTGATGACGTACGCGCTGGAGGAGGGCGGCAAGCGCCGGTGGGGAACCGAGGTGACCGGCTTCGGCGGCAAGGACGGCAGGGTGAGCCACGTGTACGCCCGCCAGGTGACCGGCAGCTCCTCGCGTGACCTGACGCCGGTCCCCGGCAGCGAGTTCGTCCTCGAGGCCGACCTCGTCCTCATCGCGATCGGGTTCGAGCATCCCGAGCACGATGGACTCGTGGATCAGCTCGGCTTGGGGATCGATAGCCGCAAGAACATCCGCACGCTCCAGACCTACCGGACCTCGATGGGCCGGGTCTACGCCTGCGGGGACGCCCGCATCGGTCAGTCGCTGGTGGTGACGGCCATCGCCGAGGGCCGCAAGTGCGCCCGCATCGTCAACACCGATCTCGGCGGCAGCCCCATGGATGCCGACCGCGAACGCCTCGCGGTGGGCGCCTGGAGCGGGGAGGCCGATCGGACGCTGCGCCACGAGGCGGAGGCGGCCGGAACCGTCCGGCCCGGCGAGGAATTCTTCACCGGGCCCGCCACGCGCGGCCGCTGATCACCCTCGCCGCGGGCGCACCGAATTCCAGGTCGGAAGAACGGATTTCTTACCCACGGCCCCTTGCGAAGCTGATACGTTAAGCCGTGGTGGTGCGGCCGATAGCTGTGCTGATCCGAATTGTTTGGGGCATTGAGGTTTACTCAAGGCTTGGGACGGGGAAACTCGCCCCTGTCGGTCAGGGAACTGCGCCCCCACTTCCCTGACTCTCCGGGGGGCCCAGATGGATCTGGGCCCCCCGGTCCTTTAAAGCGGCGGCAGGCGGCGGCAGGCGGCGGCGGCCGACTGCCTCGTGTGCGACCGTGTGGGGGTGCCCGGCACCCAGTCCATCGTGCACGTGACGCACGGCGCGGCGGCCCATCATCACGCGCCGGGCTCGTTCATCGGCACGATCGACAGCCTGCTGTCCTCGGCGGGGACGTTCTTCTCCCAACTGGCCAACCTGAGCTGGCTGTCCCTGCTGATCGGGCTGGCGCTGTACGGCGTGTACCTGCTCCTGCGATCTCGGGCGCTGTTCGCAGCGGTGCGCGCGGCCTACCCGGACGGCGGCGTCCGCTGGCGAGACGTCTGGGGCGGGTACATGGTCGGCTACGCGGTCAACAACGTCTTCCCGCTCGGCGGCGGCAACGTCGCGCAGCTGTTCCTGACCCGGACGGCGATTCGCGACGGTAGCTACCCGACGATCGCCACGGCGCTGTCGACCGGCGTCATCTTCGACTGGTTCATGGGCCTGCTGGTGATGGGCTTCGCGTTCACGCAGGGCGTGTTCCCCAAGCCGCCCGACTTCTCGAAGCTGCCCGCGTTTGACATCAGCTTCTTCGCCTCCAACATGCGGTTCACGCTGTTCTTCCTGACGGTGCTGGCGATCGCGTTTCTCGTCGGATTCGCCCTGCTGTCAGCCAAGGTCCGGGCGTTCTGGCAGCGGATCCGGCTCGGGCTGACGATCCTGTCCGATCGCCGCCGTTACCGGCGCGAGATGGCGACGTGGCAGTTCGCGAGCTGGATCGCCCGCTTCGCCTCCTACTGGGCGCTGCTCGACGCGTTCCACATCGGCGGCTCGGTCCGCAATGCGCTGCTCGTCCTCGCGGTCCAGGTGATCGCGTCGGTGTTCCCGTTCACCCCGGGCGGCGCCGGCGTTCAGCAGGCGCTGCTCCTGACGATCTTCGCCCACAACCCGGCCACGCCGGCGTTCTCCGTCGGGCAGCAGATCGCCACCGCGATCCTGAGCTCGGCGCTCGGCTTCGGCGCGCTGGTGTTGATCTTCCGCTTTTCGAGCTTCCGGGACGTCATGGCGCGCGCCCGCGAGCACCGTCGCGGCGAGGCGGAGGCTCCCGTCGGGAGCGAGATCGCCGTCGAGCCGTGGGCCGGCGGGCCGCCGCCGAAGGGGAGCCCGAACGTCCGGGACGCCCGCGCGGAGGCCCGGGCCCGGAGCATCCGCGACGCCGACCTATAGTTGTCGGCGGCCGCCAATGCCCACGTTCTGCCGCCACAATCGCCTTGTTCAGAACTGTCCGATCTGCTCGCGCGAGCAGGCAGTCGAGATGCGACCGATGGTGTCCCCCGGCGGGCAGACGACGCGGCCGGCTCGTGCCGCCGGATCCGGCGCGCCGAGTCGATCTTCGGCTCGGGCCAGTGCCACATCCTCGCGCGGCGGCCGCGGCGTCATCGTCCGCCGGCTCTCCCGCGGCGTCGAGGACGGATTTCGATCCGCGCTCCTGCCCGGACTCAGGTCAGGCGCCGACGCCCACCGCCTCGCGGATGAGCTGGCCTTCGCCGCGACCCGGCTCGCCCGGCTCGCCGCCGATCCACCCGGTCTGTACGCCGAGGTCGCCGACGCCGGAGCGGAGCTCGAGGAGCGGACGTGGCTGGCCTTCCTGATCGCCTATCTCGGGCCGCTGGACGGGGACGCGCCGTTCGCCGGGATCGAGCAGGCCCGCACCTCCTGGAGCTCCGGGGAGCCGCCGCACGTCGACGACGTACCGACGGGGCCGCGGACGGCGCATGAGCCCGGCCGCGCGCAGCGGACGATCGGCGCCTACCGCGCCTGGGCCCAGCGGGCCGGATCGCAGGGGGCGGCGTTCACCGGCGAGGCGACCTGGACTCCGGAGCGGCGGTTTGCACGGGTGTTCGAACGCCTGGCGCTTCCGGGGCTGAACCGGGGTGCGCGGTTCGAGCTGCTGGCCTCGCTCGGCCGGCTCGGCGTCTATGAGCTGCGTGCCGGCGCACTCGGCCTCGGCGGGAACGACCCGGTCACCCTGGCCGCCAAGCGCATCCTCGGGATCGGCGATCCGATGCTGCTCGAGCGCCGTGCGGCCGATCTGGCCGACGCCTGCGGGTTGCCGCTCGAGGCGCTCGATGTGGGGTTGTTCAACTGGGAGCGGGGCAGCCGGGCGATGCTCGGGATGGACCCGGGCGACGAGCCCGACGCGGAGCTCCTGGCCGGGGTTCAGCGTGCCTTCAGGCTCGACACCGACGCGCTCGAGCCCGACGAGGACGACTAGTGCTGCGCTTGTCCACGTGTCCGCCCGTCGTGCGGTCAGCTCTTCGTCATCTCTTCAGCGCCGGGCGCACGTTTCGCGCCGAGCGGCACTAGCCTTAACCAACACCATGTTCGCTCTCCTGCTTCTCATCCTCTGGCCGATCGCCGAACTGTTCGTCGCGATCAAGGTCGCCGAGGCCATCGGCGTCCTGCTGACCGTGGTGCTGGTGATCATCGGTTGGCCGTTGGGCCTGTGGCTGGCCAAGACCGAGGGCCGCGCCGCCTGGCGCCGCCTCAGCTCGGCCGTCGCCGCGGGCCGGCCCCCCGGACGCGAGGCGATCGATGGGGCCCTCATCCTCGTCGGCGGAGTGGCCTTGATGATCCCCGGGTTCATCACCGACGCGATCGGGCTGTTCCTGCTGCTGCCGCCCACGCGGAAGCTCGCCGGCCTGGCCCTCGCCCGGAACTTCCGCAGCCGCCTGGTGGTCGCCGCCACGCGGTTCTCGCGATCGCCGGGCTCCGCGTACGACGTCGACTCAACGGCCACTGACGCCGATCAACCCCAGCTGCACGGATGACGGTCAGCGAGGGCAGCCGGCTCCGAACACTCGCGTTCGGGGACGTCGACGGTGGGCTCTGGGGGGCCGCGGTCAGCGGCGCCAATCCGGCGGTGGCATTCGGGGACGCCACCGGAGCCACGGCCACGTCGGGCGCGCTCGAGGCGACCTGGAGTCCCGATGGGCGCGGCTGGCGTCTGGTCGGTGACGGATTCGATCTCCACGTCGAGCCCGCCGGCGAGGATCTGGAGCAGACGGCGGCGGCCGACGAGACCGAAGCGGTGTCCGGCTTTCAGGAGCTGTGTCGGGTGCAGGGGACCGTCACCCTCTCCGCCGCCGCGCGGAGCGTCGACTGCGTCGGCACCCGCTGCGTGATCGAGGGCGTCGACGCCGGATCGCTCGGCTCCGCCCGCTCGGTGTCGGGATGGTTCGCCGACGACGACGCGTTCATGCTGCTGGCACTGCGGGCCGCCGGTGGAGTCGGCCAGGAGACTGACCTGATCGCGGCCACGCTGTTCGATCCGGAGGGCTGGGTGCCCGTCGCGGACCCCCGCCTGTCGACTACCTATTCCGCCTCCGGCGAGCCGTCCCGCGCCACCCTCGAACTGTGGATCGGGGAAGGCGAGAACGAGTTTCCCCGCCGAGCGGCGGGCGAGGCGAGTGGGGTGGGGGTGGCGGCCGATGCCGACGGGCTTGCGTTGCGTGTGGTCCCGCTGCGATGTCACAGCCGTGGCCGGGAGGGCACCGGCGTCTACGTGCTCGCCACTTTCTAGTACGCGTCGTGATGCGAATTCTCGGATCGGGACACTAGGAGCCGATGGGGCGTATCGGGGCGGTCATCAGCGACTTCGGCGGCGTTCTCACCTCGCCGCTGCTCGGCTCGTTTCAGGCCTTTCAGGAATCCTCGGGCGTGTCCCTGGAGGAGCTCGGCACCGCGATGGCGCTGATCGGCGCCCATCGCGGCAGCAACCCGCTGTTCGATCTCGAGACGGGGCGGCTCGGCGAGCCCGAGTTCCTGACCACGCTCGGCCGCCAGCTGAGCGACCAGCTCGGCCGGCCGATCGAGCTCGATGGCTTCGGCGAGCGCTACTTCGCCAACCTCGAGCCCAACGAGCCGATGATCGACTACATGCGCGGCCTGGGAGAGCGTGGCTACAAGCTGGCGATCTGCACGAACAACGTCCGTGAATGGGAGCGGCTGTGGCGGGCGATGCTGCCCGTCGACGAGATCTTCGACGTCGTCGTCGATTCGGCGTTCGTCGGGACCCGCAAGCCCGAGCCGCGGATCTACGCGCTGACGCTGGAGCGGCTCGGGGTCTCGGCCGACGCGGCGATGCTGATCGACGACATCGAGGTGAACTGCACCGCGGCGCGCGAGCTCGGGATCCGCGCGGTGTGGTTCCAATCCTCTGACCAGGCGATCGCCGAGACCGAAGCGGCGCTCCAGGAACCGCGGTAACCGGTGCCGCGCCGACTGCTGCCGTGGGCTCCACCGGCCGCCGGAGCTGTGCTGCTCCTGGCGGGCGCCGTGGTGGCCTGGCTGCTGGCGGGCCAAGGCCGTGATCTGACCCCGCGGAAGCACGTGGTCGTCACATCGAGGGTGGCGGCGCTCGCCATCGGAGCGCCGGGAACGGGCTCGGGCGGACGCGGCGCGTCGGCCTCCGGCCGCGCGTCCGGGTCTGACGGCAGCGTCTCCGGGCGCGGATCCGGGGGCGATCCCCCGGTCGCCGTCTCGGTCGGCGATCAGACGGTCGGCCAGCCCATCGCCCCGGGCTTCCTGGGGTTCTCGTTCGAATTCCAGGCCGTCCGGACCTACACCGGGACCGACGCTGCGCAGATCAACCCGGTGCTCGTCCAGCTGATCCGCAACCTGACCCCCGGCCAGGCGCCGGTGCTGCGGATCGGCGGCGACAGCACGGACGTGTCCTACGCGCCCGCGCCGGGCGTCAAGCCCCCGGCGTACGTCAGCTACACGCTCACCCCGAGCTGGATGGCGACCACCGCCGCGCTGGCAAAGGATCTCGGCGCCCGCATGATCCTGGGGCTGAACCTCGCCGCCAACGAGCCGTCGCTGGCGGCAGCCGAGGCCCGCGACTACATCAAGGCGTTCGGGGCGGGTGCCATCGACGCGCTCGAGATCGGCAATGAGCCCAACGTCTACGCCAAGATCACCGTCTACCACACGGTGTTCGGCGTCCCGGTGCCGGCTCGGCCCCAGGACTTTGCCTACCCGGCGTTCCGCGGCCAGTTCCGGGCGATCGCCGCGGCCGCGCCGCAGCTGCCGCTGGCCGGCCCGGCGCTCGCGATCGGCCCCACGCCCGGACCCGGCTCGTGGGTGCACGTGATGGCGGGCTTCCTGCGCAGCCAGCCGCGGGTGAGGACGATGACCGTCCACCGCTATCCGCTGCGCAACTGCTACGTGCCGCCGAGCTCGCCGCAGTACCCGACGATCTCACACCTGCTCTCCAGCTACGCCACCGTTGGGCTGGCGGCGAGCCTGACGCGGTGGATCGGGATGGCGCACCGGGCCGGCCGGGCATTGCGCGTCGATGAGCTGAACTCGGTCGCCTGCCGGGGCAAGGCGGGCGTCAGCGACACGTTCGCCAGCGCGCTGTGGGCCACCGACGCCCTGTTCTCGCTCGCCCGGGCCGGGGTCGACGGAATCGACGTGCACACGCTGCCCAACGCCGCCTACGAGCTGTTCCAGTTCAGCCACACCGGTGGGCGCTGGCGCGGCACGGTCCGGCCCGTGTACTACGGGCTGCAGCTGTTCGCCCAGGCGGCGCCGGCCGGATCGCAGCTCCTGCAGGTGGCCCGGCACGGCTCGGACTCCGGGCTCAGCGCGTGGGCGACCCGGGCGCCCGACCATGCGATCCGGGTCGTGCTGATCAACAAGAACCAGACCCACACCCGCACGGTCAGGGTCACCGTGCCCGCCGGCTCGGCGACGGCGGCGACGGTCGAGCGGATGGCGGCGCCGAGCGTCGCGAGTCGCCGCGGCGTGACGCTCGGCGGCCAGACCTACGGCGCGGCGACGAGCACCGGCCGGCTGGCGGCGCCTCAGATCTCAGGCCTGCACGAGGTCGGCGGCCGCGTCACCGTTTCGGTGCCGCACGGGAGCGCGGCGCTGCTGACGTTCGGCGCCACCCCGCCCGCCGGCTAGCCGCTTTCTCGCTGAGCAGCCACCCCCCGCCGATCAGCACGCCCCCGCCCGCTGCGCTCCCCCGCCCTTATCAGTTCTCGACGCCCAGCCGGTCCCAGCAGTAGAGCTCGAGGCACTCGGCGGCGAGCGACGCGCAACGCTCCTGCGAGAGCCACGGAAGGACCGTGTCGAAGGCCTGCTCCTCGCCGACACCCGCCTCGAATGCCTCCTCGCCCCGGAAGCCCGCCGCGATCTTCAGCGCCTCGCGCCGGTTCTCGCCCAGCGACGAGAACACGTTGACGAGGAACTCCTTGTTCGGCAACGGATGACCGACCTCCAGCGAGACGTGCCAGGCCGCGAGCAGCGACAGGTCGTGCTCATCGAGGTCGGCGACCGCCTTCGCGTAGTGCGAATCGAGCTCGGACTCGGGGATCTCGTCCACCCACGCGCGCACCACTTCGCCCAGGATCTGACGGCGGGCCTCACGCCCGACCGAATCGGCGATCACCCGGATGGCGTTCTGCGGTTCTATGAAGCAGAGAGTCATTGCAGCTCCGGCTCAGGGGATGCGTATGCCGCAACGGTAGGCAATGCCCCGGACGGAGCCGAGACGGCGGAGCTTTTGGCGACCGCCCGCTCGATGGCGCGGTCAAGTGGCGGGCGCGGAGAGGCTAGGCGAGCGCGGTCGCCGGGCCCTCGAGCCTGACGCCGGGAAGCTTGTGGAGGCCGACCATCTCGATCAGCGTCTGGATCTGCGGCTGCGCGCCGGACAACAGGATCGCGCGACCGTGGGCGCGAAGCCGGCGAGCCAGCATCGCCAGATCCACCATCAGCGACGGGTCCGCGAACGACAGCTCCGAGAGGTCGACGATCACATCGTTCTGAGAACGGATCGCGCGCGTGAGGGCCCGCCGGCGCGAACCTTGCGTGCTGCGGTCCTCATCGCCGGCGCAGCGCAAGGTCGGGGGCCTGTCTTCAAAGACGACGATGTCGGAAACCTACTCAACTCCTGGCCCCTTTGACAAGCCGTTTGATCCTTTGGGGCCGCCTTAAGTTTCATAAAGACGCGGGCGGCCAGGGCGGGGTGACCTGCGTTCGGGCTCCGCACCCGCGTTCGGGCTCCGCACGCGCCGGCACTGCTCGGGCTCTACACGCCCGGCTCGATGACCGGGTCCCTAGACTGAAGGGCATGGCAACAGTTGATGAAGTCACCGACGCCCTCCGTGACGTGATCGACCCCGAGCTCGGACTGGACTTCGTCGAGCTCGGCCTCATCTACGAGGTTGAGGTTGACGACGGCACGGTTCGGGTCACCTACACGCTGACCAGCCCCGGCTGCCCGATCGGACCGCAGGTGTCCGAGCAGATCGAGGAGTTCGTCGCAGATCTCGACGGGGTCCAGGACGTGCAGTCGACGATGACGTTCACGCCACCGTGGACGCCGGAGCTGATGAGCGAGGACGCCAAGTTCGCGCTCGGCTTCTGAGCCGCGTCAGACGCCGGGGTGCAGCTCCCGGTTGAGGTCGATGGCGCGGATCTCGTGCTCCCCCGGGAGCTTGGCGAGGACCGCGAGGACGACGTCGCGGACCTCGTGCTCATCGCGGCCGAGATCGTCGTACAGCGACTTCAGCGCCGTGTGCACGATCTTCAGCTGGGCCGCGGTCAGCTCCAGGTGGTAGGCGATCTCGCCCGGTTTGATCAGACCTGCCTCGTCCATCTGCCTCCCTCGCCGTCGTCTTCCATGCGTCTCGCTACCTGTCGGTTCGCTTGCGCGCCGGCCGCGAGCCTCGTTCGCGCTTGGCGCGCATGTCCGCCGCCGGGCCGCGCTTGGTCCGGCCGTGCCCGGCCGGGAGGATCGGGGCCGGGCCCCCGTTGGACCCCGCCGGCGCCGCTGACCTACCGGCGTTGCCGTTAGCCGACTTCTTCGCCGGGCGCCCGGGGCGGCGGCCGCGGGCCGCGGCCAGCAGCACGCCCAGCGACGCCTCGATCCCCTCGGCCACCAGATCGATGTCCGGCATCGCGTCGTAGTCACCGAGCAGCCCGTAGTCCAGGCCGCCGTTGTAGGACATGATCGCGATCGCCAGCGCGTGGTTCTCGGGCAGGAACGCGACGGGGAAGAGGTCGTGCAGCTGCCGTCCGAGCAGGTACAGCGGCAGCTGCGGGCCGGGGATATTGGTCACCAGCAGGTTGAACAGCCGGGTGGAGAAGTTCAGCCGGCTCGCCTGGGCCAGGATCGTCGGCGGCGCCAGGCTGTTGACCGCCGCCAGGGTGGCCGCGCCGACCGCCTGCTTTGACTCCTTGAGCCCGTCCATCGCGGCGCGGATGTAACGCAGCCGGGCGATCGGGTCCTCGATGTAGACCGGCAGCGGTGCGCGCATCACCGTCAGTTGGTTGCCGAGCGTGTGGCGCTGCGCCTTGGTCCGGACCGACACCGGCACGAGCGCGCGCATCTCCAACCCCTCGGTTCGCACCCCGCGCGCCTGCAGCCACTGGGCCAGCGCGCCGGAGACGACGGTCAGCACCACGTCGTTGACGGTGCCGCCGAGGGCGTCCTTGACCTCCTTGTAATCGGCGAGCTGCTGGCGCACCACCGCGTAGCGACGATGGGGACCGATCGGGACGTTCAGCGGCGTCTCGGGCGCCGGGTTCAGGCCGGCCCAGACGAGCTCGCCAAGCCCCTCGAGCGCATCGCGGGCCAGATTGAGCGACGTCGCCGGTCTCGTCGCCGCGACCACCGACCGTGCCACCAGCTCGGCCGCCGTGGTGACGACCCCGCGCGCGCCGGCGAGCACGAGATCGGCCGAGGAGGGCTCGGGCTCGGGCCGCCAGGGCTCGAGCTCGGATTCGGTCCCGTCCTCCCCGCTCGGTTCACGCTCGGCGTCGAACAGGACGGTCGCCAGGTCCACGCCGGAGATCCCGTCCACGAGCGCATGATGAGTCTTGGAGACGAGCCCGAAGCGTCCGTCGGCCAGTCCTTCGACCAGCCAGAACTCCCACAGCGGCTTAGAGCGATCGAGCTGCTGGGAGGCGATCCGCGAGGCCAGCAGGAACAGTTGCTCCTCGCTGCCCGGCGCGGGGAGCGCCGTGTGGCGCACGTGATACTCGAGATTGAAATCCGGATCGTCGACCCACAGCGGCCGGCCGGCCTCCAGCGGCGGTATCGCCAGCTTCTGGCGATACCGGGGGACCAGGTGCAGGCGGCCGCGGACGTGATCCAGGAAGGCGTCGAACGACGGCGCCGGTCCCTCGAACAGCAGCACGCCGCCGACATGCATGTGCGAATCGCGGCCCTCCTGGTGCAGGAAGGAGGCATCGATCGAAGTCAGGCGGTCGAGGTGCTGTTGCGTCACGTCTGGCTCCCGGCTGGGCTGGCTTGCTCTGCGTCAAGCCTACTCCACGGTAGATCGGTCGCGGGGCTGTCGTCGCATCCAGTGGAGTAGCGTTCGGGGTGGTCGCCTCGATGCCCTGGGATTTCGCCACCGAGCCGGAGTTCGAACGCAAGCTGGAATGGATGCGCGGGTTCGTGCGCGAGCAGATCTGGCCGCTCGAGACGCTGATGGACGAGCTCGGCTGGGAGGGCCTGCGCCGCGTCGGCGCGACGCTCCAGGACCAGGTCCGCGCGCAGGGGTTGTGGGCCGCCCACCTGGACCCCGAGCTCGGCGGCCAGGGATTCGGGCAGGTCAAGCTCGGCCTGATGCACGAGATCCTCGGCACCAGCCCGATCGCGCCGCTGATGTTCGGCAACGCCGCGCCCGACTCGGGGAACTCCGAGATCCTCGCGATGGCCGGGACTCCGGAGCAGAAGGACCGGTATCTGCACCCGCTGCTCGCCGGCGACCTGAAGTCGGGCTTCAGCATGACCGAGCCCGACAGCGCCGGCTCCGATCCGACGCTGCTCAAGACCCGCGCGGTCAAGGACGGCGATGACTGGATCATCACCGGCCACAAGTGGTTCACCTCCAACGGATCGATCGCCGACTTCCTGATCGTGATGGTGGTCACCGACCCCGAGGCGCGGCCCCACAACCGCGCGTCGATGTTCGTCGTCGACACCGACGCCCCCGGGGTGAACATCGTCCGCGACGTCGCCACCATGGAGCACCCCTACGAGAGCTTCGGGCGCTACGGCAACCACGCCGAGATTCGCTACGAGGACGTCCGCGTGCCGGGCTCGGCCCTGCTCGGCGCCGAGGGCGCGGGCTTCCTGATGGCCCAGCAGCGCCTGTATCCGGGGCGGATCCACCACTGCATGCGCTGGCTGGGGGTAGCCCGCCGCGCGTTTGACATGTTGTGCGAGCGGTCGCTGTATCGCTACACCCACGGATCGACTCTGGGCAAGCACGGCACGGTCCAGAACTGGATCGCCGACTCCGAGGCCGAGATGACCGCGGCGCGGCTGATGACGCTTCACGCCGCCTGGAAGATGGACACCCAGGGCGTGATGGCGGCGCGCAAGGAGATCGCGATGATCAAGTTCTACGGCGCCAGCGTCCTGCACGACGTCGTCGACCGGGCGCTCCAGGCGCACGGCGGCCTCGGGTACTCGACTGACCTGCCCCTGGAGGCGATGTACCGCTACGCCCGCGCCGCCCGGATCTACGACGGCCCTGACGAGGTTCACCGGGCCTCGGTGGCGCGCCAGGTTCTCCGCGGCTACGAGGCGCCGGCCGGCGATGTGCCCTCGGAGTTCATCCCGGCCCGCCGCGAGGCGGCCCGGCAGCAGTTCGCTGAGCTGCTCGAGGCCGCCACCGCCAACGAGTAGTTCTCGCCTCCTACACTCGTGGGCGTGAGCGACTCCATCCCCCAGACGATTCTGCTGGCCGCGCCCCGTGGCTACTGCGCCGGCGTCGATCGCGCCGTGCAGACGGTGGAACGCGCCCTGGAGCTGTATGGGGCGCCCGTGTATGTCCGCAAGGAGATCGTGCACAACAAGCATGTCGTCGAGCAGCTGCGGGCTCGGGGGGCGGTGTTCGTGGACTCGGAGACCGAGGTGCCGACCGGCGCCACCGTCGTCTTCTCCGCCCACGGTGTCTCCCCCGACGTGCACACCACCGCCGGGCGCCGTGGACTGCACACGATCGACGCCACCTGCCCGCTCGTGACCAAGGTCCATCGCGAAGCGCTGAAGTTCGCCGCCGAGGGCTACACGATCGTGCTGATCGGCCATGCCGGGCACGAGGAGGTCGAGGGCACGATGGGCGAGGCTCCCGATCACATCGTGCTGATCGAGGATGAGGGTGGCGTCGACGCGCTGGAGGTCGAGGACCCGTCCAAGGTCGCCTACATCTCGCAGACGACCCTGTCGGTCGACGAGACCCAGACGATCATCGCGCGCCTGCGCGAGCGCTTCCCCGCCATCATCGGGCCGCGCACCGACGACATCTGTTACGCCACCACCAATCGCCAGGCGGCCGTCAAGCAGCTCGCCCAGGAGTCCGATCTGGTGCTGGTGATCGGGTCGCGCAACTCGTCTAACTCCAACCGCCTCGTCGAGGTGGCCCGCGAACACGGCGCCGACTCCCACCTGATCGACAACGAGGCTCAGGTCCGCGAGGAATGGCTGGTGGGCAAACGTGTCGTCGGGATCACCTCCGGCGCCAGCGCCCCCGAGGACCTGGTGCAGCGCCTGGTCGACTTCTTCCGCCGCCGCGGCACCGCCGACATCCGCGAGCTGGAGGTCGTGCAGGAGGACGTCCGGTTCATGCTGCCCAAGGCCATCCGGCAGGCGATGGCCGATGCCGCCTAGTGTCGTGACTGGGAAATTCGCTGCCACCGAATTTGTCAATCGCGGCACTAACTGATTCGGGTCAGGGGCGGGACAGCTGCGGACGCTGGTCGTCTCCGACCTCCACTTCGGCGCGCACGGGCGAGCCGACGTGCTGCGGGACGGCGCGACGCGCGAACCGCTCCTGCGTGCGCTGGCCGGCTGCGATCGGCTCGTCCTGCTCGGCGACCTGCTCGAGCTGCGCCACGGGCCGCTGCGGACGGCGCTGGCTGCCGCACAGGCGCCGCTGCATGACATCGGAGCGGCGCTGCGCCCGGGGGCCGAGATCGTCTTTGTCGCCGGCAATCACGACCACTATCTGATCGCCGGCTGGGCCGAGCAGCGGGCGCAGTCGATCACGCCGCCGGCGCTGGCGCCCGAGACCGCGGTGCAGTGGCGTCCCGACGACCCGCTGGCGCGGATCGCCGAGCGGCTGGCCCCGGCCCGGGTCCGCGCCGCCTACCCCGGGGTGTGGCTGCGCGATGACGTGTACGCCACCCACGGGCACTATCTCGACCTGCATCTGACGGTGCCGACGATCGAGCGCCTCGGGGCCGGGGTGATGGCGCGCGTGGTCGGGCTGGACCGCGCCGGGCCGCGTTGCGCCGAGGACTACGAGGCCGCGCTCACGCCCATGTACGCCTGGGTGCACGCGGTGGCGCAGCTGGCGGATCCCGAGCGCAGCGGCTTCCTGCACGGCGGCTCGGTGCGGGGCTGGGAGGCGCTCACCGGCCCGCAACGCCGCCGCGGCGTCCGCCGGCGTGCCATGGCGCTCGGGTGGCCGGTGGCGGTCGCGGCGCTCAACCGGGCCGGGGTCGGCCCGCTGCGGCCGCAGCTGTCCGGGGCGGAGCTGCGCAGCGCCGGCCTGCGCGCGCTCGAGCAGGTCGTCTCGCGGCTGGGCGTCGACGCTCGGCACGTGATCTTCGGCCACACCCATCGCGCCGGGCCACTCCCCGGCAACGATCCGGCGGAGTGGCGGACGGCCGGCGGGACGCAGCTGATCAACTCGGGGTGCTGGGTGCACGAGCCCGCCTTCCTCGGTCCCGACCCGGCGCGGAGCCCCTACCGCCCCGGGTTCGCGGTGGAGCTCGTCGATGATGAGCCGCCGCGGCTCGTCAATGTCCTCGACGCGGGCCGGTGACTTCGGTCCGCGCAGCGCGCCGCCGTTTTTGCCGTTAAGGACCCACGCCGCCCGTTCAGCCGGCGAGCCCGGGGGTGAAGCAGACGGCGTGGCACGTCACGGTGTGGGGGAGGACCAGCTCCAGCCCGCCGGCGGTGCTGCGGGGGTGCGAGATGAGCTCGTAGGCGCCGGGGTGCCCGACCGTGATCGCGCGCCCGTTGGCGATCACCTGACCGTCGCCCTCGAGCACCGCCCACACGCCGCCGGCCTCATACGGGCCGCTGTAGGGCCCGGGCACATCGGCGCTCTGCGGCGCCAGCTTCGCGTCCGCTTCGTCCTCGGGGCGCACGGGGGCCAGCAGCGGGCGATCGACGCCGAGCAGCTCCTGGATCGCGCGCTCGGTCTCTGCGTAGCCGCCCTCGCCGTAGTGAAAATCGAACAGCCGCCCGTCGGGGTTGAACAGATATCGGGCCGGCCAGCCCAGGTTGCCGTAGAGCTGCCAGATCTCGAGCTCGGCGTCGACGACGACGGGATACGGGACCTGGAGGCGGGCGACGGCCGCGGTGACCGCGTCGGGGTCGGCCGACGGGGGGAAACCCGATGCGTGGATCCCGATCACGCGGAGGCCGTCGGTCTCGTACCGGTCATGCCAGCCACGCAGGTACGGCAGCGTCCGGATCGAGTTGGGACGGCAGAAGTCCCAGAACTCGACGAGCACCGGGCGGCCGCGCTCCTCGTCGAGCCGCAGCGGCTCGGAGTTGACCCAGGTCATCCGGGGCGGAAACGCGGGAGCCTCGATGTGGTCGACGGGGGGTCGCATGGGGCGACGATGGTAGTGGCCACATGTGTATGTCTAATCGGTTATATTCCAGGAATGGCATCCACAACCTGGACCGTCATCGCCGACCCGCAGCGACGGGCGATGCTCGAGCTGCTCCGCGACCGGCCGCGCTCGGTCAACGAGCTCAGCGAGGAGCTCGGGCTGTCCCAGCCCGGGACTTCCAAGCACCTGCGCGTCCTGCGCGAGGCCGAGCTCGTCACCGTCCGCGCTGACGCCCAGCGCCGGGTGTACGCGCTGTCGCCGGCTCCGCTCGTCGAGCTCGACGACTGGCTGGCGCCGTACCGCCGGTTCTGGGATGCGCGCCTCGACGCCCTCGGGCGTCACCTGAACGACACCGATCCGAAGGAGTGACCCATGCCGAGCCCCACCGCCACCTACACAGACATCGACGGCCGTCCGATCGTCCGATTCGAGCGCACGTTCCCGCATCCGGTGACCGAGGTGTGGGACGCGATCACCGACCCGGCGCGCCTGGAGACGTGGTTCCCGACGACCGTCGAGTTCGCGGCGCTCGGCCCCGGCGAGCCGATCGCGTTCCGCTTCGCCGACGATCGCTATCCGCCGATGACGGGTGAGTTTCGCGCGGTGCAGCCACCGGAGCGGCTCCAGTTCACCTGGGCCGATGACGTGCTCACCTTCGAGCTCGAGCCGGCCGGCGGCGGTGCCGGCTGCCGGCTGAGCTTCGAGGTGGTGCTCGACGCCGCCGACAAGGCCGCTCGGGACTCGGCGGGGTGGGACCAGTGCCTGGACAACCTCGCGCTCGTCGCCGCCGGCCGGCCGGTGCCGCGGCCGTCGGACACGGCCGACTGGCAGGTGTATTACGACGAGTACCGGCGGCGCGGATTCCCCGCCACGGCGGAGATTCCCCAGCCGTGACCTGATCGCTGAAAAGCCCGCTCGGGGGGTGCTTCCCGGCGCTATACTCCCTGAAGTATTGAATCCATACCGCCTTTGAGGAGTTTTCAGCGATGAGCCCGTCCGGAGCCGAAGTACTCCGCCAGATCAAGAGCAGGATCGAAGAGGTCGATCCGTCGGTCGTGCGCGATCAGGTCTCCAACGGCGCGCTCGTGGTCGATGTGCGGGAGCCGGAGGAATGGGCGACCGGTCACGTCCCCGGCGCCAAGCACGTCCCGAAGTCCTTCCTGGAGTCGCGCATCGAGGGCGCCGCCCCCGATCGCTCGCAGCACGTGATCCTCTATTGCCAGTCGGGCAACCGCTCGGCCTGGGCTGCCCGCACGCTGATCGAGGACCTCGGCTATGAGAACGTCGAGTCGATGACCGGGGGCATCACGCTGTGGAAGGACCGTGGCTATGACGTCGAGACGCCACGGTCGCTGACCGCCGAGCAGCGCGACCGCTACTCCCGTCACCTGCTCCTGCCCGAGGTCGGTCCCGAGGGCCAGCAGAAGCTGCTCGACGCCAAGGTCCTGCTCCTCGGCGCCGGGGGCCTGGGCTCGCCGACGGCGCTCTACCTGGCCGCCGCCGGCGTGGGCACGCTCGGGATCGTCGACGACGACGTCGTCGATCTGTCAAACCTCCAGCGTCAGGTGATCCACAACTCCGAGCGCATCGGCGTCCCCAAGGTCGACTCGGCCGAGCAGACGATCACCGCGCTGAACCCTGACGTCAACGTGCAGAAGTACGCGGTCCGGCTGGGCGCCGAGAACATCATGGACATCCTGCCCGACTACGACATCGTCGTCGACGGGCTCGACAACTTCCCGACGCGCTATCTGCTCAACGACGCCTCGGTCCGCCTCCAGATACCGGTCGTGTCGGCGGCGATCCTCGGCTTCGAGGGGCAGCTGTCGGTGTTCAAGCCCTACGACGGGCCGTGCTACCGCTGCCTGTTCCCGGTCCCGCCGCCGGCCGAGCTGGCGCCGTCATGCGGCGCCAACGGCGTACTCGGCGTGTTGCCGGGGACGATGGGTCTGCTCCAGGCCACCGAGGTGATCAAGCTGATCCTCGGCGAGGGCGATCCGCTGATCGGCCGCCTGCTCATGTACGACGCGCTGGCGGCGACGGTGAGCGAGGTCAAGGTGCGCCGCGACCCGCAGTGCCCGATCTGCTCGCGTCACCCCGAGACGATCTCCGACGACGAGATGGGCGTCTTCCCGGACTACGAGGCGTTCTGCGCCGGTGCCCATTAGGCTCTGAGCCCATGGCCACGATCAGAATTCCACCAGTGCTCCGTCCCGCCGTCGGCGGGGAGAAGGAGCTGAGCGCGGACGGCGCCTCGGTCGGGGCGATCCTGCGCTCGGTCGCCGACGATCACCCGGACACCCAGTCCCAGCTGTTCGCCGCCGATGGCGGTCTGAACCGGTACGTCAACGTGTATCTCAACGACGAGGACGTGCGCGTGCTCGATGGGCTGGAAACGGCCGTCGGTGACAGCGACACGCTCGTGATCCTGCCGGCGATGGCCGGAGGCGCCCGCTAGCCGTCGGGTGCCGGCGATGGCCGGCCGCGCCCGCTAGCCACCAGCTCGAGGACGCCGGGAAGGGTTCCCGGCGGTTGGCGTCTTTGGGTGGGAGATGAGTTTCCCATTCAAAGGAGTCGAGATGAAGTCGCAGCACCGACCTAGCGCCCGGAGCGCCCGGCGCGCCGGCATGCTCGTCGTGGCCGTCGCCGCCGTCGCCGCGCTGGCCATGACGGCGTTCGCCGCCGCCAAGTCCATGACGCTCAGCGTCGCCAGCGCCAAGCTCAGCGGGCCCTCGGGCTCGCGCACCGAACCGATCGCGGTCAACTCGAAGGGCGTCGCGGTCTACGAGCTGCTGCCCGAGACGACCCACCACCTGCTGTGCACCTCGTCGATGTGCCTCCAGGCCTGGCCGCCGGTCAAGGTGGCCGCTGGGGCCAAGCTGACCAAGGGAGCCGGCCTGAGCGGCAAGCTCGGCACGCTGAAGCGCAAGGGCTTCACCCAGGTGACGCTGAACGGTCACCCGCTCTACAACTTCGTCGAGGACGCCGGCAAGAAGGACGTCGCGGCCGGCGACGGCATCAAGGCGTTCGGCGGCACCTGGCACGTGTTCAAAGAGGGCGCGGCGATGGGCTCGAGCACGTCGCCGGCCGGCGGCTCACCGACCCCGCCCGGGTACTGATCGGCCCACACCGATCCGGCGCAGCGAGCCCGGCGGCCACCCGCCGGGCTCGACTCGCGCCCGGGGGGCGGGAGCTACTACACTTCGTGAAGCAATGGCCGCCGAGAGCTTGCAGAACAAGCCCTGCGGGGGACGCTACGGCGACATCATCCAGTCGATCGGGCATACGCCGCTGATCGAGCTCAAGCGCCTCAGCCCGAAGCCGGGCGTGAGGATCTGGGCCAAGCTGGAGTCCCGCAATCCCACGGGGTCGGTCAAGGACCGCGTCGCCCGGGCGCTCATCGAGGACGCCGAGGACAAGGGCCTGATCCGGCCCGGTCAGACGATCCTCGAGCCCACGTCCGGGAACACCGGCATCTCGTTGGCGATGATCTGCGGCCACAAGGGCTACGACATCAAGGTCGTCATGCCGGAGAACGTGACGCCCGAGCGCACCGAGCTGCTGCGGATGTACGGCGCCGAGATCGTCTACTCCGAGGGCTCCAAGGGCTCCAACGGCGCGGTCGAGAAGGCGCTCGACATGGCGGAGAAGGATGCGTCGTACTACATGCCGTACCAGTACGGCAACCAGGCCAACCCCGATGCCCACTACAACGGGACGGCGCTCGAGATCCTCGAGGAGCTCGACGAGGTGACCGCGTTCGTGGCCGGCCTGGGCACCGGCGGAACCCTGATGGGCAACGGCCGCCGGCTGCGCGAGGAGCTCGGAGAGAGCGTCAAGATCGTCGCCGCCGAGCCGATGCAGGGCGAGCCGGTCCAGGGCCTGCGCTCGCTCGACGACGGCTTCATCCCACCGATCATCGACCTGTCGCTGCTCGATCGCAAGATCTTCGTGACCAACCACGACGCGATCGTGTGGACGCGGAAGCTGCTCGACGAGGAGCGCCTGTTCGCCGGCGTCTCCTCTGGCGCGATCGCCCGGGTCGCGGTCCGGATCGCCGGCGAGATCGACGAGGGCAACGTGGTGTTCATCGTCTGCGACGACGGCTGGAAGTACCTGTCGTCCGGGATCTACACGCGCCCGGTCGAGGAGATCGAGAACCTGGACTCCACCGTCTGGTGGTAGACGCAGCCGGCGCGTCGCGTCGCGCCCTCCTGAGCGGCGCCGGGACGGCGCTCGCGGGCGTGGGGGCGATCGCGCTCGGCGGCTGTGGTCGCGCCGCCACGGGGCGCAAGGCGGTCAAGCAGCTCCCCGAGGCGCTGATGGAGTCAGACGTCAGGATCCTCTCCCGGGCGCTGGCGCTCGAGCGCCGGACGGTGACGGCCTACGTCGCCGGGATCCCGCTGCTGCCCCATCCCCAGGCCAAGGCGGCGCGGCAGTTCCTCAACGAGGAGCTCGAGCACACCGGGGAGCTGATCTCCCTGATCACGGCGACCGGCGCCAAGTCGCCGCCGCGCGCCGACAGCTATCAACTCGGGCACCCGGGCGACGCTACCGGGGTCCTGGCGCTGCTGCACTCGCTCGAGACGCTGCAGATCACCAATTACCTGCAATCGATCCCGCGCCTGTCGCCAGGTCCGGTCCGCGCCGCCGTGGCATCGATTCTGACCGTCGACGCCCAGCACGTGACCATGGTGCGCCTCGCCCAGGGGCAGACTCCGGTTCCGTCGGCGTTCGTCAGCGGCGCGGAGTAGCAGTGGCCCCGACGAGACGTGAGCTGCTCGTGGGCGGCGCGGTGGGGGCGGGCGGGGTCCTGCTGGCCGCGGCATCGGCGCAGGCCGATCCGGCGCCGGCGCACGTGTCGGTCACCGACAGGCTGCAACGGCTGATCCGGATCGAGCTGCTACTGCTGTTCAGCTACCGGCACGTGCTCGCCTCGTCGGTGCTGACGCCCCGGGCCCGGCGCACCCTGACGCCGTTCGCGGCCCACGAGCAGGCTCACATCGCCGCGCTGGAGAAGCAGCTGACGGCTCGCGGCGGGGCCGTCCCCGCGGGTCCGGCGAGCGTGTCGGCGGCCAACCGGGACCTCGGTCACCGCAAGGTCGGCGGCCGGCTCGGCCAGCTCCGCGGTGATCTCGACGCGGTCCGCCTCCTGCTCACGCTCGAGCAGGTGACGATCGGCGCCTACTTCGTGGCGCTGATGAAGCTTCAGGAGTCCAGTCTGATCGAGCTGACGTCGCAGATCATGGCCAACGAGGCGCAGCACGACGCGATGCTCGGCCTGCTCCTGCCCCCGAACAAGCCGGCCGACGCCGTCTCGTACGGCCTCGTGCAGGGGCTTCAGTAAACCCCGCCCTCAGCCGCGCCCTCAGCCGGTCCTCCATAGTGTCTAACCTCGTCGGCGATGCGGATCCCCCGCCAGATGTACGACGAGATGGTGGCCCACGCGCGGGCCGACGCGCCTGACGAGTGCTGCGGGATCGTCTCCACCCGGGACGGGCAGGCGCAGCAGCTGTATCGCATCACCAACACCGAGCACAGCCCGCTCAAGTTCGTGATGGACCCACGCGAGCAGCTCCGGGTCTACACCGAGATCGACGACGCCGGCCTCGATCTGGGCGCGATCTACCACTCGCACACGCGCAGCGCGCCCTTCCCGTCACAGACTGACATCAACTTCTCCGACCCCTGGCCGGGGGTCGTCTGGATCATCGTCGGTTTGGCCGGCTCCGATCCCGAGGTCCGCGCCTACGAGATCAGCGACGGCCAGGTGGCCGACGCCGAGCTCCACGTGGACTGACATGACCCCGCGGGTGCGCGAGCCGTCGCTCGTCTGCCCCGAATGCGGGTTGCGGTTCGACGGGCAGGCGCGGTTCTGTCCGGACTGCAAGCTGCCGCTGGTCCTCGCCGACGCCGAGCCGCGAGAGCCCTCCGAGCGTCACGATCGCGCGCGCAAGGTCAAGCCGCAGCTGAGCGAGGGTGAGCTCGTCAAGGTGGCGTGGGCGCGCAACCAATCCGAGGGCGAGTTCATCCAGGGACTGCTGCTCGAGGAGGGCGTGCCGAGCATGCTGCGCCGCAGCGCCGGCTTCGACGTCCCCGACATGCTGGCGGCCGGGCCGCGGGACGTGATGGTCCCGATCTCCGGCGTCGACGCGGCGCGCGAGATCCTGCTGCAGACCGAAGTGATCGGCGACGCGCCGGTGGGCGGGGTCGTCAGTCCCGGCCGGTTGCTGGCCGGTCTGCTCGTCGCGCTCGCGATCGGGGCGCTGGTCGTCTGGCTCGTCTCGCTGGCGATTCACTGAGCCGCGGCGAACCGCGCCAGGTGCGTGTGCCAGTCGCCCGAGATGTCGGCCATCGAACGTCCTCCGAACGCCTCTCGCAGGGCGGCCTCGGGGCCCTGGGGGTGCAGCCGGGAGACCAGGCGCGCCGCGGCGGCGGGGGAGGGCGGGTTCGATTCGCGGGCGAGCAGATCGATCACGGTGCCGCCGAGCAGCGCGGCGTCGCGCCGGCCGGGGGGAAAGCTCGGCCGCCCTCCCTCGCGCAGGCGCCGGGCGACGGCGGGGCGGGCGTGCTCGGTCTGGCCGCCGAACCAGCGCGCCGCGCCCTCCAGCAGCCATGCCCATCGCAGCTCCCGGCGAAGCCGCAGTGCCGGCATCACCCGGGCCAGGTCCCGGTTGGATGCGATGATCACGCGGCGGGCGTAGAGGCAGGCGGCGCTGGCCTCGAGCATCTCGGCCGAGCCGCTCACGTTGGAGGCGCGGGCGCGCAGCAGCGCCGGCGCCAGCATGTGCAGCTCGCGACGCCCGCTCCAGCCCACGACGTAGCGGCGCGCCGCCGGCCCGGTCGCCAGCCAGGACAGCGGGAACAGGGGGTTGGTGAGGACCATCCCGGCCATGCCGTCGTGCAGGACGATCGTGAGCTCGTCGGGCGTCCGCGGGAAGAGGCCCTCCAGCCTCTCCCGCGCGCGCTCCATCGACTGGAGTACCCGGTGGGCATCGTCGGCGCCCGACGAGTCGTGGCGGGCGGTGAATGACGCCGAGACCGTCTCCACCCAGGTCATGGGCGGCCGGCGACCCGCCGGATCCGGCTGATGCGGATCCGGCGGTGCCCAGCGTGAGCGGAAGTCAGACCAGTGCCGGCTGGCGATCGGAGGCGATCGAGGAGATCTCCTCGAACGCCCGCTCGAACTCCTCGTCGGAGAGCACCGGGGTGCCCTCGAACGGGAGGTCGCGCGTCAGCTCCAGCCATGAGCGACAGCCGCCATATTCCTCGCGGACCTTGACGGTCACGGGCCGCGGGATGCGGTACGTGCGCAGCAGGATCACGTGCAGCGGGTGGCGCCGCTTCCACGCCAGGCGCTTCTCGGCGTAATCCGAGGTCCACACGTAGAACGGGGACAACGCGTCGACGGCGCGACGATCGGTGATCGTGAAATGCGCCGCCACCTCAGCCCACGCCCGGATGCGGACACGGTCCGGCTGGTTCAGCGGCTCACCGCGATGCAGCGATTGGGGATGCGGCTCGCCGTCTGACCACACGCCCTCCTCGAGGGCACGCGACAGCTCGGGACGGTGGGACTCACGCACCAGATCGGTGCGCTGATGGTCGAACGTCGGATAGAGGAAAAACCGCTCGTAGTCCAGCTTGAAATGTTTATCTGGCTCTCGGATACCGCCCTTGCGGAGCGTTAAAAGCTGCTCGCCTTCAGCGAGCGCCCGCACTGTGACGGCCCATTCTTTAAAAGCAATCGGCATAGAGATAAGAGGGAAGACGGGGGTTGTTGTCAGGAATCCCGTTGCGTAGCAACGGCGTTGCGACGGCAGCAACAGGACGAAGGGGATTGTAGGCGAGAGATCCGTATTCTCCAAATTCCCCTGTAAATAAACGTGTTTCATCCCTTCCCCCGGCGGGTTGAAACTACGCATCTGTAAGTCTGTGGCCGATCCGTGGCGCCGATGCTGTGGTTCTACAGCTCGGTTCCGCCCGCGTTCTGCAGCGGCTCGATCATCGCCGCAAAGTCGTCGTCGGCGTGGCCCAACCCCATCGCCGCGACCAATACCTCACGAGTGTACGCCGCGCTGGGAAACGGCACGCCAAGGGCCTGACCCTCCTCCAGGCACAGTCCCACGTCCTTGAGCATGTGCTCGAGCTTGAACAGCGTCGCGTAGTCGTGGCTGCGCATCGGGCCGGCCTTGAGGTCGAGCATCGCCGAGCCTCCGGCGCCCGCGCCCATCACCTCGACCAGCGCGTCCAGATCGACGCCGGCGCGCGCGCCGACGACGAGCGCCTGCCCCAGCACCGCCGCGTTGGAGGCCGCGACCGCGTTGTTGAGCAGCTTGACCATCTGCCCCTGACCCTGCGGGCCAGCGAACACGATCAGGGCGCCCATCGCATCGAACAGCGGCCGGGCCCGCTCGAAATCGCCGCGGTCGCCGCCGACCATGATCGTCAGCGTGCCGTCGGCCGCCTTGGGCGACGAGCCCGTCACCGGCGCGTCGAGCAGCTTCAGCTCGCGCGTCGCCAGCTGCGCGGCGATCTCGTGGGTGGCGGCCGGCCCGATCGTCGAGCAGTCGATGAAGATGGTGCCCGCGGTCGCTGCGGTCGTCGCCCCGTTCTCGCCCAGCAGCACCGACTCCACCTGCGGTCCGTCGACCACCATGGTGATCACGAACTCCGCGTCGGCGGCCGCCTGCGCCGGCGTGTCCGCGAGCGTCGCGTCGTTGTCGGCGCAGAACGCCTCCCCGGTGGCCCGGGTGCGGTTCCACACCGTCAGGTCAAAGCCGGCTGCGGCGACGTTGGCCGCCATCCGCGAGCCCATGATCCCCAGCCCAAGGAATGCAACCCTCCCGCTCACCCGTCAGATGATGGCGGGTTTCCGAAGCCGCCGCCTCCCGGGGTCTCGATTCGCAGTCGCTGCCCCGGCGCCAGCTCCCCGATCGACTTCGGCTCGAGCTGGTCGCCGTCGAGCAGGTTGCGGCCCGCGGCGCCCGGCCGGCCGCCGTTCGCCCCCGGTGGCCGGTGGCGCCGGCGTTCGGTGATCAGCGAGTAGTGCAGGGGCGCCAGCGCCTCGATCTCGCGGACCACGCCGTCCCCGCCCCGATGCGCGCCGGCGCCGCCCGAGCCGCGGCGCAGGGAGTACTCGATCATCCGCATCGGGAACTCGAGCTCGAGCGCCTCGATCGGCGTGTTGAGCGTGTTGCTCATCGCCACGTGCACGCCGCTGGGGCCGTCGGCGTCGGCGCAGGCGCCCTGGCCCCCGCCGATCGTCTCGTAGTAGGTGACCTCGTCATCGCCGAGCGTCAGGTTGTTCATCGTGCCCTGACCCAGCGCGTAGCCGAACGCCTTCAGGACGACGTCGGCCACCCGCGACGAGGTCTCGACGTTGCCGCCGACGACCGCCGCGGGAGACCGGGCGTTGAGCAGCGACCCCTCGGGGGCGATCACCTCGATGCAGCGGTACGCGCCGGCGTTGGCGGGGATGTCGGGGTCGGTGAGGACCCGGAGGGCGAAATAGCACGCGGACCGCGTGACCGCCGCCGGGCAGTTGAGGTTGCCATCGTGCTGGTCGTCGGTGCCGGTGAAGTCGAGGGTCAGCTCGTCGCCCCGCACGGTGGCGCGCAGCACGATCCGCAGGTCACCCTCCCGGGCCTCGAGCACGTCCTCGGCGGTGCGCTCGCCGTCGTCGAGCTCCAACACGCACGCCCGGGTGCGTCGGTCGGCGTAGTCGAGCACCTCGGCGTAGGCCTGGCGCAGCGCGTCGACTCCGACGCGCTCGGCCAGTTGGCCCACCCGCAGCGCGCCCACCCGGCCGGCCGCGAGCTGCGCGCGCAGGTCGGCGCGGCGCTGGTCGGGGCGGCGCATCTGCCCGGCCAGCTCGGCGATGGCGTCCTCGTCGAGCACACGCGGCGCGATGACCACGCCCTCGTCCGACAGGGTGCGGCTGTCAGCGGGCATCGAGCCGGGGGTGGGTCCGCCGACGTCGGCGTGGTGGGCGCGGCTGGCGGCAAACGCCATGAGGTCATCCCCCGCGAAGACGGGGGTGATGACCGTGATGTCGGGCAGGTGCGTGCCGCCCCGGTAGGGGTCGTTGAGGATCCACGAGCGCTCGGGGGCGTGGTCTTCGTCGAGCACCGACGCCACCGCCGCCGGCATCGCGCCGAGGTGGACGGGGATGTGCTCGGCCTGCATCACCATCTCGCCCTCGGGCGTGAACAGCGCCGTCGAGGCGTCGCGGCGCTCCTTGATGTTGGCCGAATGCGCCGAGCGGATCAGCACCGCGCCCATCTCCTCGCAGATCGAGTGCAGCGCGCCGGTGAGGACCTGGAGCTCAACGGGATCCATCACGTCGCGCCCTCCGCGCGCAGGTGGATCGTGCCGGTGTCGTCGACCTCGCCGGCCCAGCCGGGCGGGACGAGGAGGGTGGACTCGGGCAGCTCGACCACCGCCGGCCCCTCGATGGCGGTCCCAGATCGGATCCCGCCCACCCCGCCGCGCAGGACCGCGAGCTCGATGTCCTCGCCGTCCAGGGTGGCGGTGCGCCGGCCGCGCTCCAGCTCATCGTCGCCGGCGCCGGCCTCGTCGAGCGAGACATCGGCTCCGGGCATCGTCGCCGACACCCGCAGCGTCACCAGCTCGAGCTCCTGCTCCTCGTCTCGGTAGCCGTAACGGTCCTCGTGGCGCGCCTCGAACGCCTCGCGCAGATCCCCGGGATCGGGCTCGAGCGCGCCCTCCACGGCCAGCTCGAACGCCTGGCCGCGGTAACGCAGCTCAAAGACGGCGCGCAGCTCGGCCTCCGGCTCATGCAGCTGGTCACGGGCCGTCGCGCCCAGCTCGGCCACCACCTCGGCGACGGCGTCGGCCGTGAGCGCGTCACCGCCCAGGAACACGCTGCGCTGGACGTCGCGGCGCCGGGGGGACACGACCAGCCCGAGGGCGGCGAGCACCCCCGAGGCGCGGGGGCAGACGATCTCGGTGATACCGAGCTCGGAGGCGATGGCGGCGGCGTGCAGCGGGCCCGCCCCGCCGAAGGCCAGCAGCGCATAGCGGCGCGGATCGACGCCGCGCTGCACCGTCACCACTCGCAGCGCGCGGATCATCTCGGCGTTGGCGACGCGGATGATGCCCTCCGCGCACACCCGCGGCTCCAGATCGAGCGCGCCGGCCAGCTCGGCGATGGCCCGCTCGGCGGCGTCGCGATCGAGCGCGACGCCGCCCGCCAGGGGCACGTCACCGCCCAGGTAGCCGAGCACGAGGTTGGCGTCGGTGACCGTGGGCTCGGTGCCGCCGCGCCCGTAGCACGCCGGTCCCGGGTCGGCTCCGGCCGAGCGCGGGCCCACGCGCAGTGCGCCGCCGGGATCGCGCCAGGCGATCGAGCCGCCGCCGGCGCCGACGGTGTGGACGGCCACCATGGGCAGCGCCAGGGGCCGCCGGGCGATCGTCCCCGAGCTCTCCTCCTGGACGGCGCCGGCGTCCACGACGCATACGTCGCACGAGGTCCCGCCCATGTCGAAGCACACCGCGTCGGGCGCGCCGGTCGCGCGGGCGATGTATGCCGCGCCGGCGGCGCCGCCGGCGGGCCCGGACAACACCGTCCACGCGGCGTGGCTGGCCGCCGCCTCGGAGTCGATGAGCCCGCCGCTGGACTGCATGATCGCCGGCTCGGGCAGCCCCGCCTGCGCGCAGCGCTCCACCAGCCGGCGCAGGTAGCCGCCGAGCAGGGGGGAGAGGGCGGCGTCGACTTCGGTGGTGCTGGCGCGCTCGAACTCGCGGAAGGTCCCCACCACCTCGTGCGACAGCGAGACGTGGATGCCGGGCAGAGCCTCGGCCAGGGCCCGGCCGATCGCGGCCTCGTGCTGGGGGTGGCGATAGGAGTGCAGCAGCGTCACCGCCACGGACTCGAACCCGCCCGCCCCGGCGTCGGCCACCTGGCGCGCCAGTGCGGCGGCCGCCCCTGCGTCCAGTTCGCGGAGCGGTCCATCGGGGGTCATCCGCTCGGGCGCCCCGAAGCGGGCCTCGGGGGCGGTGAGCGGTTCCGGGCGCCCCGCGCACAGCCGGTAGAGCTCGGGGCGGTCCTGGCGGCCGAGCGCGACGATGTCGGTGAAGCCCTCGGTGGCGATGAACGCCGTGCGCGCCCCGCGGCCCTCCAGCAGCGCGTTGGTGGCGACCGTCATCCCGTGCGAGAACTCCGCCACCGCGCCGATGTCCGCGCCGGCGCGCTGCAGCACCGCCCGCACCGCGGCCAGCACCCCTTCGGACTGGTCCTCGGGGGTGGTCGGCGCCTTGGCCGTGACCAGCCGGCCGTCCACGGCCAGCACCGCGTCGGTGAACGTCCCGCCGACGTCGACGCCCAGGAGCATCAGCGGACGGTAACGGACGATCGCCCACGCAAAGCACGGGCCCGCGCGAGCGGGCCCAACAGAAATCTGTCTTTACGCGGCGAGCGCCGGCGTGAGCTCCTCCGTCTCCGCCAGATGCTGGTGCGAGGGGCAATAGCCGTTCTGCGGCAGCGGCATCCGCTGGCACGGGTGGCCCTTGCGGGTGCTGGCCCGGCACTGCAGTGGGTTGCCGTACAGGTCGAACCCGTTCTGCGGCTGCGTGCGCAGGAAATCGTCCGCGCAGGCTAGGTATCGCTCCACCACCCGCAGGACGCGCGGCTGCGCGCTCATCGGGAAGTAGGCGCGAATGTCGGTGAACAGCGTTCGCGCCGGGCGGGCGAAGTAATGGCGATCGGTCGCCATGCGCTCCACCGCGCCTTCACATGCGCGCAGCACCCGCTCGTGGTTGGCGTGCGGACAGCCAGCGTGCGAATCCTCAATGATCTCACTCGCGATCTCGCGATAGATCGCTCTACTGAACCGATACATACGGGGTTCTCTCCACTCCTTTCGGCTCCCAACGAGGGCTCTCAGGACCCTTCCTACTGGCGAGTATCTTCCCCGGATCGTGTGAAGTTGATCACGTCGGATTTATTAATCCGACGTTAAGCGGAAAGTTGGTGTGTTCGACCGGCGGCGTTACCGCCAGATGGCGAGCGCCGGCGCGGTGTCCTGAGTCAGCGTCACGTGGCGAAGGTCCAGCGCCGGGTCGAGTGCCGGGAAGTCCAGCCGCAGATGGGCGCCGCGGCTCTCCTCGCGGGCCAACGCCGCCGCGGCGATGAGCCGGACGAGCGGCTGCGCGTCGTGCGCGAGCGTGCGCAGGCCGTCACCGTCGCGCTCCAGGCCGCCGTAGTGCCACAGCGCCGCTCGGGACTCGGCGCTGATCGCCAGCTCGGGGGGCGCATCGTCCCGGACCATCGCCGCCGGGTCCGGCGGGTTCGATGGCTCGGACGCCGCCGCCTGGGCGGCCCGCGCCCCGAACACGAAGCACTCGCTCAGCGAATTGGAGGCCAGGCGGTTGGCGCCGTGCAGCCCTGTGCACGAGCACTCGCCGACGGCGTACAGGCCCGGCACCGACGCCCGCCCGTGCAGATCGGTGGCCACGCCGCCCATCATGTAGTGCGCCGCCGGGGCGACCGGCACCAGTTCGCGCTCGGGATCGATGCCGGCGCGGCGCAGCGCGCTGACGACGTTCGGAAACAGCCCGGCGCCGACCTCGCGCATGTCGAGCCCGACCGCCGTGGCGCCGGAGGCGTCCATCTCGCGCTTGACCGCGCGCGCCACCTCGTCGCGAGGGGCCAGCTCGTCGACGAACCGCTCGCCGCGGTCGTTGAGCAGCCGGGCGCCCTCGCCGCGGATCGCCTCGGTGACAAGGAAGCCGTCGGCCCCGTTGGAACCGACCACGGCGGTGGGGTGAAACTGCATCAGCTCCAGGTCGGCCAGCTGCGCCCCGGCGGCGTAGGCGAGCAGCAGTCCGCCGCCGATCGCCCCCGTCGGGTTGGTCGTGCGCGCCCACAGCGCGGCCGCGCCGCCGGTGGCCAGGACGACGGCCCCGGCGCCGATGGCGGTGCCGTCGTCGAGCTCGATCGCGGTGGCCCGGCCCTCGTGGGTGATGATGCGCGTGACCCGCCGGCCCTCGAGCACCGCGATGCGCTCCTCCTCGGCCGCCAGCGCCGAGAGCTGGCGAATGAGCCGCCGGCCGGTGGCCGCCCCGCCGGCATGCACGATCCGCCGCGCCGAGTGGCCGCCCTCCAGTCCCAGCGCCGGCCGGCCGGCGCGGTCGGCGTCGAAGCTGACACCCAGGCGATCGAGATCGTGCACCGCCGCGGGCGCCTCGTCGCAGAGAACGCGCGCGGCCGACTCGCGCACCGCGCCGCGCCCGGCCGCGAGCGTGTCGGCGAGATGGCGGGCGGGGCTGTCATCGTCGGCGAGCGCCGCCGCCAGGCCGCCCTGGGCCCAGTAGCTCGAGGCGCCGGCGAGCGGGGCCGCGGAGATCAGGGTCACCCGGGCGCCGAGCCGCGCCGCGCGCAGCGCCGTGTAGAGCCCGGCGGCGCCTGCCCCGACGACGGCTACGTGGGTCTGCGCTTCGCTCACGGCCGGTACGGTACTGCGCGATGTCAGCCGCCCCGGTGCTCCTCCAGCATCCCTCGTCGCTGGAACACGACACCGGTCCCCATCCCGAGCAGCCGGCGCGGATCGTCGCCATCGAGCGCGAGCTGGAGCGCCGGGACGACATCGGCTTTCAGCGGATCAGCTCGCCGGCGGTGGAGCTCGAGACGCTGCGCGCGGTTCATCCCGAGCGCCACATCGATCTCGTGCGACGCGCGGCCGAGAGCGGCGGCGCGCAGATCGACGCCGACACGGTGGTGTCGGCCGGGTCGTTTGTCGCGGCTCTCCATGCGTGTGGGGGCGCCGTGTCGCTCGTCGACCGGTTGCTCGATGGCAGCGCGCCGACGGGCTTCAGCATCCATCGGCCACCGGGTCACCACGCCGGGTCGGCGCGGGCGATGGGCTTCTGCCTGTTCAACAACATCGCCGTCGCGGCGCAGCACGCGCTCGACGCCCACGGCCTGGAACGGATGATGATCGTCGACTGGGACGTCCACCACGGCAACGGCACCAACGACATCTTCTCCCCGGAGCCGCGCGTCCTGTTCACCTCGATCCACCAGTCCCCGCTGTACCCCGGGACCGGCCCGGCGTCGGACGTCGGCTCCGGACCGGGGAGTGGCTTCACGGTCAACCTGCCGGTGGCGCCGGGCAGCGGCGACGAGGTGTTCGAATCGCTCGTCTCGGATGTGGTGCTCCCGCTGGCGCGGGCGTACGACCCGCAGCTGCTGTTGATCTCGGCGGGGTTCGACGCTCACCACGAGGACCCGCTGGCCGACTGCACCGTGACCGAGTCCGGGTACGCCGCGATGACGCGCTCCCTGATGTCGCTGGGGGTCCCGGTGGGGGCGGTGCTGGAGGGCGGCTACGCGCTGAACTCGCTGGCGCGGTCGGTGGCGGCGACGATGGAGGCGCTGGCGGGCGGTGGCATGGATGGCTCGGCTCGTGGTGAGGTTCCCGTCGCCGCGTTGTCGCCGTTGTCGCGGCGCGCGCTCGAGCGGCTGGCCGCGTTCTGGCCCGGGCTGGCCTGAGGCCGCCACGGTGAACGTCCCGGACTGCTGCCCACGGTCCGGATGCCCACCGTCCGGAGTGACCGGGCGCGCCGGTTACGGGCGATCGGCCAGCAACCCCCGCCAGGCCTCGAGCACTCGCCGAGCCATCCGGTCAGAGCTGAACGGCTCGGCGTGTGCCCGCCCGGCGATGCGCGGATCCGCCGCGGCCACGTGGGCCACGAGGGCCGCCCGCCACGCGGTGACGTCGAACGGAGCGCACAGGGTCCCGGCGATCCCGGCCAGGGCCTCGGGCGCGATCCCCACCGGCGTCGCCAGGACCGGCACGTCGCAGGCGAGCGCCTCGAGCGCCGCCAGGCCGAACCCCTCCCGGTCTGACGGGATGAGGATCGCGTTGGCCGCGTTGACCCACAGTGGGACCTCCTCGGGACCGACGTTCCCGAGGGTCAGCAGCGGCGTGTCGCCCGCCGCCGCCAGCGCGAGGTCGTAGCGCTTCTCGGCCCGGGCCGGGTCGCTCGGGAACAGCAGATAGGGGCCATCCGGGGACAGCCCCAGCCGCCGGCGGGCCTCGGCGCGGTCGATCCGGGCAAAGCGATGCAGATCGACGCCGCACGGCAGGATCGCCACCCTGCCCCCGGACGCCCACCGGGGCACCGACGCTGCCAGCGGCGCCGAGACGACGCCGACCAGGTCGTTGAACCGCAGGCCCGCGAGCGTGATCGGCCGTGATCGCGGATGGGTCAGGTCGGTCCCGTGCAGCGTCACCAGGCGCGCCCGGGCCAGCGCCGCCAGCGCCGGCCACGTGGTGAGCCCGTAGTGGGCGTGCACGATGTCGAAGCGGGGATGGTCGCGGCGGCGGGCCCGCAGCTCCCGGGCGGCCCCGAGGTAGGCGCCGTTGCCGCCGGGCTCGAAGCTGAACAGCTGCAGATCCACCTCGCCGGTGCGCCGCAGCGCCGCCACCTGGTCGGCGACGAAACGCCCGAGCGCCGGCCGGGTGGAGGAGGGGTACATATTGGTGACGATCAGGGCGCGCATCGGGCGCGCCAATCATGGCGCCACTGCGCCGGCGCCGCGGGCTCTGCCACCATGGGGCCATGTCCGGACCGGCCGAGCTTCCCGTAGCCGTCTTTGACTCCGGGGTCGGCGGACTGACCGTTCTGCACGAGCTGCTCGTGTCGCTCCCCAACGAGGACTATGTGTACCTGGGGGACACGGCGCGGCTCCCGTATGGCGATCGCAGCGCCGAGGAGCTGCAGGCGTTCTCGGTGCAGATCGCCGAGCATCTGCTCGATGTCGGCGCCAAGCTGCTGGTGGTGGCGTGCAACTCGGCCAGCGCCGCTGCGCTGCCCGCCGTGCAGGCCCACCTCGACCGCCAGGGCCGCGAGATCGACGTGATCGGTGTGCTGCACCCGGCGGCTCAGCTCGCGGTCGCCGCCAGCCACAGCGGCCGGATCGGGCTGATGGCCACGCCGGCGACGGTGGCGAGCGGCGCCTATGAGCGGATCGTGCGCTTCGCCGACCCGCACGTGCACCTGGAGAGCGTCGCCTGCCCGGATCTGGCGTCGACCATCGAGGCGGGCTTCCCGTTCGACGAGCACCTGGTGGCCACCGTCCGCGAGTACTGCGCGCCGCTGCGCCGCGCCGAGGTGGACACGGTCATCCTCGGCTGCACCCACTTCCCGCTGATCGCTCCGATGATCCAGCGGATGCTCGGGCGGGGAGTGACGATGGTGACCTCGGGCCCCGGCGTCGCCCGCAGTGTCGAGCGGGCGTTGGCCGCGCGCGGCCTGCTCAATCCGCGCCCGGACGAGGGCAGCTACGGCTTCAGCTGCACCGGGGACGTGACCGGGTTCCAGGCGCTCGGGACCCGTTTCCTGCAGATGCCACTCGGCGAGGTCGTGCACGTCGATCTCGGCGCCCGGGTGGCGGCGGCCCGATGACCCGCGCGGCCGATCCGCAGCGCAGCTACGACCGCACGCCCAGCCAGCTGCGGCCGGTCACGATCGAGCCCGGCTTCGTCCGCACCGCCACCGGCTCGGCGCTGATCTCGATGGGCGAGACGCGCGTGATCTGCACCGCCTCGGTTCAGGAGAACGTCCCGCGGTGGATGGCCGGATCGCGTCGGGGCTGGGTCACCGCCGAGTACGGCATGCTGCCGGCGTCGACCGGGCAGCGCAAGCCGCGCGATGTCGCCAAGGGCCGCCCCGACGGACGGACCATCGAGATCCAGCGGCTGATCGGGCGCTCGCTGCGCGGGGTGGTCGACTTCGAGGCGCTCGGCGAGCGGACCATCTACGTCGACTGCGATGTCCTCCAGGCTGACGGTGGGACGCGCTGCGCGTCGATCACCGGCGGGATGGTGGCCCTGCGGCTGGCCTGCGAGTCCCTGGTCAAGCGCGGACTGCTCGGCAAGGTCCCGCTGAATGGCTCTGTCGCCGCCGTCTCGTGCGGGATGGTCGGCGGCGTCGCTCTGCTCGACCTCGATTACTCCGAGGACTCGACCGCCGAGGTCGACGCCAATGTCGTGATGACGGGCGACGGTGGGCTGGTCGAGGTGCAGGCGACCGCCGAGCGCACGCCGCTGTCCCGCGCCCACCTCGACGACCTGCTCGCGCTCGCCGCCGATGGCATCGACAGCCTGCAGACGCTGCAGCAGCAGACGACCTCGGTGGCCGCCGCGACCGCTGCGACCGCCGCGAGCGAGTGAGCCGGGTGGGCCGGGTGGGCGGGGCCGGATCCCTGCTGCTCTCGACCCGAAATTCCCACAAGCTGCGGGAGTTCAACCGGTTGCTGGCTCAGGGCGGGATCACGGTGGACCGGCTTCCCGATGACGTCGAGCTCCCGCCCGAGGACGGCGAGACGTTCGCCGACAACGCGCTCCCGAAGGCGCGGGCCGCCGCCATCGCCACCGGACGGGTCGCGATCGCCGATGACTCCGGGATCGAAGCGGAGGCGCTCGGCGGCCGTCCCGGCGTCCGATCGGCCCGGTTCGCCGGGCCCGGCGCGTCCGATGAGGAGAATCTGGCCAAGCTGATCGCCGAGGCCCCCGCCGGCAGCGGGCTGCGCTACGTCTGCGCGCTGGCCTATGTGGATCCGGGCCGCGGCGAGGAACGCGTGTTCTTCGGTGAGTGCAGCGGGCGCCTGGCGCAGACGCCCAGGGGCACCGGTGGCTTCGGCTATGACCCGGTGTTCCTGCCCGAGGGGGATTTCGCCGGGCGCACGATGGCCGAGCTGCCCGACGCCGACAAGGACGCGATCAGCCATCGCGGGCGGGCCGTCGCCGCGTTGCTGGGGTGGCTGGCCGACCGGGAGTGACGTTCCCCGGGCGCGGCTCGCCGACCGGGCTGACGCGGCGCGCCGACCGGGGGTGGCGCGGCCCGCCCGCGGCGGCGGCTCAGGTCAGGTTGATCGCGGCCGACACGGCCACCGCCAGGGTCACCCCGGCGTAGCCGTAATAGCCCTTGATGAGCAGGATCAGCACGGCCACCGCGCAGGCGAGCACGGTCACGAGCCAGGCGATGCGGCCGAGGTCCACGGCTCGTATTCTGGCCGTCCACGTGGACGGCTGCGTCGCGGGTGGTGCCGGCCTGTCGTTGCAGCGGCCCGCGGCGGCGGACCCCGGCACGGATTTCCGCAAATTGCGCAGAAACCTCGCCGCCACGTCGCGTTCGCAGCCAATCGTGGCAAAAATGGTGCCATCGGGCGGGCCTGGAGCTGATGGCTGTCCGCGGAGCCTGTTAGGTTCGACGTTTCCACCATTTCGAAGGAGGAGCAAGTGACGAAATCTGAATTCGTAGACCAGGTTGCCGACCGTGCCGGACTGACCAAGAAGGACGCCGGCGACGCCGTCGATGCGATGCTCGAGACGATCGAGGGCGCGCTGAAGCGGGGCAGCGATGTCGTGTTCTCCGGATTCGGCAAGTTCAGCGTGTCGGACCGGAGCGCTCGCGAGGGCCGCAACCCGGCCACCGGCGAGAAGATCCAGATCGCCGCTTCCCGCGTGCCGAAGTTCACCGCCGGCGCGGCGCTGAAGAAGGCCGTCAACTAGTTGGGAGCGAGTCACGGAGCGCGTGGCTGACTCAGCGCAGCCGGCCGATCTCGCCGGCCCTGCGCTCGGTTCGCCTTCCGGCCGGGGCGACGGTGGCAGCTTTGGCGATCGCCTCGCCGAGCGCGTGGAGCTGCGGCGATCGCAGATCGTTCTGGGGCTCGATCCCGACCCCGCCCGCCTGTGGCCGGCAGCCCTGGCGCTCGCGGGCGGGACCGAGCGGGGGGCGGCCGAGTGTGCCGCCCGCGCGGTCGCCGCCCATTGCCGGCTGTTGCTCGACGCGGCCGGCGAGCAGTGTGTGGCGGTCAAGCCACAGGTCGCGTGCTTCGAGCGGCTCGGCGCGCCGGGGTGGGCCGCCCTCGCCGAGGTCATCCACGACGCCGCCGAACGAGACCTGCTCGTCATCGCCGACGCCAAGCGCGGTGACATCGACATCTCGGCCGCCGCCTATGGACAGGCGTTCTTCGGCCGCACGCCGACGCCGTTCGGCGAGGTCGACGGTCTCGGCGCCGACTGTCTCACCGTCAACCCGCTGCTGGGCCGCGATTCCCTGGCGCCGTTGATCAGCGCGGCGCGCGAGCGCGGATCCGGCGTGCTGGCACTCGTGCGGACATCCAATCCCGGCGCCGCCGATGTTCAGGATCGCGAGCTGGCCGAGGGTGGAACCGTCAGCGAGGCGCTGGCGCGGATGGTCAACGATCTCGGCGCGCCCGGTGTCGGCGCCGCCGGACTTTCCGACGTCGGGGCGGTCACGGGCGCCACCGCGCCCGACCGGCTCGAGGCGCTGCGGGCGACAATGCCCCACGCGGTGTTCCTGCTGCCGGGGATCGGCCCGCAGGGGGGCAGCGGCCGTGATCTGGCCCCGGCGTTCACGCCGGGCCCCGCCGGCGGCCTGGTGTCAGCCTCGCGCGCGATCGTCTACGCCTTCGAGACCGACTCGGACAGCGTCGCCGCGAGCCCGGGCGAGGGGTCGCGACGCCGTGACCCGCCGGAGTCCGCCCGGGCTGCGGCCTCCCGCCTGCGCGAGCTCATCTGGGGGCTGTACGCGTGAGCGCCCACCATCTCCACCGCTAGGCGCGGGCGCCCTCGGGGCGCGAGCGGGCCGGCTCATCCGGGGGCTATCGGCGTGTCCGGGAGCGCCTCGGTGGCGGTGTTGCACCGGTCGAGCTGTGACGGGCCCACCAGTATGATCGCCGTGGGATGGTGGGAAAACTCGCGCGCTTCCTGGCGCCGATCGCGCTTGCCGCGGTGGCCGTCGGGGTCTATCTGATCGTGCATTCCACCGTCGCCCCGCACCCCGCCGCCGGCACCAACACCAGCTCGGTGATCGTCAACACCCACCGCCAGCCGGCGCATAAGAAAGCTCGCCACCTACCGAGGTTCTACGTGGTCAAGTCGGGTGACACGCTCAGTCAGATCTCGAGCAAGACGGGTGTCTCGGTGCAGCAGCTGACCACGCTCAACTCCTCGCTCACCAACGCTCCCAACAACCTGCAGACCGGGCAGCGGTTGAGGCTGAGACGTTGAGCCGCCGCATCGCTGCGCGACTGATCGCGGCAGTGGCATGCGGCGTGGGCCTGGCGACGGTGGCCCCCGGCGCCGCCGTGGCTCAGTCCCCGCCGGCGCTGACGGTCACCGCCGCCGCGCTCTACGCCCCGCAGACCGGGCAGCTGCTCGACGCCGTGAACGCCGATCGGCGGCTGCCGATCGCCAGCACGACGAAGCTGATGACCGCGCTGGTGACGCTGCAGCACGTCCATCACCTGAGCACGATGTTCACGCAGAACGACTGGTCGCCGGCCGCCGTGGACTCCCAGATCGGGCTGGCGCCGGGGGAGCGGATGAGCGTCCACGACCTGCTGCTGGCGCTGATGCTCCCCAGCGCCGACGACGCCGCCGAGGATCTCGCCTACAACGTCGGCCAGGGATCGGTGGGGCGGTTCGTGGGGATGATGAACGCCGAGGCGCGGGCGCTCGGCCTCCACCACACCCACTACTCGACGCCCATCGGGCTCGACACGCCCGGCAACTACTCCAGCGCCGCCGATCTCGCCAAGCTCGCCGAATACGACCTGACCCACTCCGCGTACTTCGCGCGCGTCGTCGACCGGCGCAGCGCCGTGCTGCACTCCAGCAACGGCTCGATCTTCGTCACCAACCGCAATGATCTGCTGGGCCCATTTCCGTGGATCGACGGCGTCAAGACCGGGCATACGAACGGGGCCGGTTACGTCCTCGTCGCCTCGGGGCACAGAGACGGAATGCCGCTGATCAGCGTGGTCCTCGGGACCACCTCCGAGCACAGCCGTGACGCGAACACGCTGACCCTGCTGAACTACGGATTCGGCGCGTTCCGGCAGTGGACGCCGGTTCGCCGTGGGGAGGTGCTGGCGCGTCCGACCGTCAAGGATCGTCCGGGCGTCCGGGTACCGGTGGCGGCGGCCGCCGGCTTCACGAGCGTGCTGGCTCGAGACAGCCGCGTGCGCGTCGACGTGGACGTACGACGACAGCTGGCCGGTCCATTGCCGGGCCAGGCGGTGGTCGGCACCGCTAGTGTCCTCGACGGCGGCCGGATCCTCTCGCGCATCCCGGTGGTCCTCGAGCACCGCCTCCCGGCGGTCAGCGGGCTGTCGATAGCCACGCGATTCGTCACCCGGCCGGTGGCGCTCCTGGTGATCGCGGCCGCGGCGGGCCTGGCCGGACTGCTGGTGAGGGTGGCCCGCAGACGGCGGCGTGTCGAGCGATCAGGAGGGGAGCTGGAGGCAGCATGATCATCACCGTCACCCTCAACGCCGCGATGGACAAGACCCTCGAGGTCCCCAGCTTCACGCCCGGGCGCCGGCACCGCACCGTCGATCAGACCACCATGCCGGGGGGGAAAGGGGTCAACATCGCCCGCGCGATCAAGCGCCTGGGGCAGCCGGTGATCGCCACCGGCCTGGCCGGTGGTCCCACCGGCAGCCGGATCATCGAGGCGCTCAACGACGAGTCGATCCTCAACGACTTCGTGCGCATCTCCGACGAGTCGCGTACCAACACCGCGGTGCTCGACCCGACCACGGGCCTCCAGACCGAGATCAACGAACGTGGCCCGGCGGTGTCGGTCTCCGAGCTCGAGCTGTTCCGGGAGAAGCTGCTCTACCTCGCGCAGGGGGCCAGCATCTGCGTCTTCGCGGGCAGCCTGCCACGCGGGGTCGAGTCCGACGTCTACTTCTCGCTGATCCGCGAGGTGCGCCGTCTCGGTGTGACCACGATGATCGACACCGATGGGGAGCCGCTGCGGCTGTCGATGCGCGCCGAGCCGGATCTGGTCTCGCCCAACGAGCTCGAGGCCGAGGAGCTCGTCGGCCATGAGTTCAATGACGCCCACGACCGCGCGCAGGCGGTGGTCGAGATGACCCGGCAGGGCGCCCGCGAGGCGATCATGACCGTCTCGGATGGCTGCTACGCGCGGATCTTCGAGAGCGGCTCACCGGTGCTCTACCGAGCGCGGATCGAGGAGCAGGAGGCGCGTTCGGCGGTCGGCTCCGGCGACGCCTTCCTGGCCGGGTACGTCGCGGCGCGTTACGCGGAGCGCGATCCGGAGGATTGCCTGCGCTTCGGGGTGGCGTGCGGCGCCGAGTCCACCCAGCACTTCGGCGCGGGCATCCTGGACCCCGCGCGGGTGGACCGGCTGCTGGCCGAGGTGGAATCCGAGCGGCTCGAGATCGCCGCCGAGATCAGGTGATGCGAGCCCGTCGCGCCCGCATTATGCGCCGTTTCACCGGCTGAAAGCCCGGTCGGACGGGCCGGGTGCGCTGCTACGATCGGTGCCCCCGACGGGTGCGTGCAGCGACCCGCTCGAATCGTCCGCCGCGAGTTCTAGGATGCGAATATGGAAGTAGAGATCGGCCGCGGAAAGAAGGCCCGCCGCGCATATGGGTTCGACGACATCGCGATCGTCCCTTCACGCCGCACCCGTGACCCCGACGACGTCGACATCACGTGGACGCTCGGGCCGTATCGCTTCGAACTCCCGCTCCTCGCGGCCGCGCTCGACGGGGTCGTCTCGCCGGACACCGCCGGCCTGATCGGCAAGCTCGGCGGACTCGCCGTGCTCAACCTCGAGGGCATCTATTGCCGCTACGAGGACGCTGACGCCCAGCTCGAGCGGATCGCCACCTTCTCCCGGGACATCGCCACCCGTGAGATGCAGGACATTTACCGGGAGCCGGTCAAGCCGGAGCTGATCGCCCGCCGGATCGAGGAGATCAAGGCCCACGGCGTCGTCGCCGCGGCGTCGCTGACGCCGCAGAAGGTCCGCGCGCATTACGAGACGGCGCTCGAGGCGGGACTGGACATCCTCGTCATCCAGGGCACGGTGGTGTCCGCCGAGCACGTCTCGCGTGACGAGAGCCGCCCGCCGCTGAACCTCAAGGAGTTCATCCGCGAGCTGGCCCCGACGCCCGTCGTGGTCGGCGGCTGTGCCTCGTACCACACCGGCCTTCACCTGATGCGCACCGGCGCCGCCGGCGTCCTGGTCGGCGTCGGCCCCGGCGCGATCTGCACCACCCGTGGAGTGCTCGGGATCGGCGTGCCCCAGGCCACGGCCATCGCCGACGTCGCCGCCGCCCGCTCGCAGCACATGCTCGAGACCGGCGATTACGTCAAGGTGATCGCCGACGGCGGGATGCGCAACGGCGGTGACATCGCCAAGGCGGTCGCCTGCGGCGCGGACGCGGTGATGATCGGCTCGGCCCTGGCTCGCGCCTACGAAGCGCCCGGCCGCGGATACAACTGGGGAATGGCCACGTTCCATCCGACGCTACCGCGCGGCACGCGGGTCGCCACCAAGCAGAACGGCACCCTGGAGGAGATCATCAAGGGTCCGGCGCGCGAGAACGACGGCACGTTCAACCTGATGGGCGGGCTGAGCACGTCGATGGCGACGTGCGGGTACCGGGACATCGCCGAGTTCAACCGGGCCGAGCTGATGGTCGCGCCGTCCCTGCAGACGGAGGGCAAGCACCTCCAGCGCGAGCAGGGCGTGGGCATGGGTGCCGGCAGCCGTGGCGCGGCCGTCGGTGTCGCCGATTAGCTCCACCGGGACCACCGCGGTTCCGGACACCCGGCGCGCGAAAATCGAGTCGGCGAAGGACGCGGCGAGCGTGGCGGACTCCGTCCGCGAGGGAGTAGGGACGACCGCTCGCGACGAGTTGCCGCCGCCGGGCACCGATGAGGTGGTGGTGCTCGACTATGGCGGCCAGTACTCGCAGCTGATCGCGCGCCGGGTGCGCGAATGCGGCGTGTTCTCGGAGCTGCTGCCCTACCACGTCGGCGCGGCCGAGGTGGCCCGTCGTCGTCCCAAGGGCGTGATCCTGTCGGGCGGTCCCGCCTCCGTGTACGCCGACGGTGCGCCGCCGCTGGAACCGGCCCTGCTCGAGCTCGGCATCCCGGTCCTGGGCATCTGTTACGGGATGCAGCTGCTGGCCCTCGCGCTCGGGGGCCGCGTGGAGGGGGCGGAGGTTGGGGAATTTGGCCGGTCGCAGCTGACCGTCTCCGAGCCCGGACGGCTCTTGGCCGGCACCCCCGCCGAGCAGACCTGCTGGATGTCGCATCGCGACACCGTGTTCGCGCCTCCCCCCGGCTTCACCGCGCTGGCAGCCTCGACCGCCTCGCCGGTGGCGGCCTTCGAGTCCCCCGAGCGCGCCGTGTACGGGATCCAATTCCACCCCGAGGTCGTCCACACGCCGTTTGGCCAGCAGGTTCTGACCAACTTCCTGTCAGATGTGTGCGGCTGCGATCGCGGGTGGAGCGCCGCGTCGGTGATCGAGGACCAGATCGAGCGGATCCGAGCGCAGGTCGGGGACGGACGGGCGATCTGCGGACTGTCCGGCGGCGTGGACTCGAGCGTGGCGGCGCTGCTGGTGCACCGGGCGATCGGCGATCGCCTGACGTGTGTGTTCGTCGATCACGGGCTGATGCGCAAGAACGAGGGCGAGCAGGTCGTGTCGGCGTTCCGGGATCACTTCAAGGTTCCGCTGGTGGCGGTCGACGCAGCGGATCGCTTCCTGGCCCGCCTGCGCGGGGTCAGTGACCCCGAGCGCAAGCGCAAGATCATCGGCGCCGAGTTCATCCGCGTGTTCGAGGAGGAGGCGGCCAGACTTGACGACGTCCAGTTCCTCGTCCAGGGGACGCTGTACTCGGACGTCATCGAGTCCGGCGGCGGGACCGGGACCGCGACGATCAAGTCGCACCACAACGTGGGCGGGCTGCCCGAGGACCTCGAGTTCGGGCTGGTGGAGCCGCTGCGCGCGCTGTTCAAGGACGAGGTCCGGGCGGTCGGCGCCGAGCTGGGACTGCCCGAGCGGCTCGTCTGGCGCCAGCCGTTCCCCGGCCCCGGATTGGCGATCCGCATCGTCGGCGGCGAGGCGACGCGCGAGCGGCTCGACATCCTCCGCGAGGCCGACGCGATCCTCCAGGACGAGATCCGCAAGGCGGGGCTGTACCGGGATCTGTGGCAGTCGTTCTGCGTGCTCCCGGACATCCGCACCGTCGGAGTGCAGGGTGACGAGCGGACGTACGGCCACGTGATCGCGATCCGGGCCGTGACCAGCGATGACGCCATGACCGCCGACTGGGCCCGGCTCCCGTATGACCTGCTCGAGCAGATCGCATCCCGGATGATCAACGAGATCCGTCAGGTCGGCCGCGTCGTGCTGGACATCACCAGCAAACCGCCGGGCACGATCGAGTGGGAGTAAGCGCGCACCCAGGCCCCGGGGCCCCCGGGGCTAACGCTCGGTGTCCCCGCTGATCTCCGGCGCCCAGGCGATGATCTCGCCCACATAGGGACCGAGATCATCGGGCAGCGCGTCGCGGGCGAACCACCCCGCCGTGGCGAGCTCTCCGAGGTCGAGCCTCAGGTGCGGCTCACGCAGTTCCACCCGGAAGCATTGGATCGTGTCGTGGCGGCGATCGAGCCGGCCGTGCAGCTCCCCGATCGCGGTCCAGTCGGCGCCGTCGAGCCCGAGCTCCTCGGTCATCTCCCGCCGCGCCGCCGCCAGCGGCGACTCGCGCCGCTTCATCGAGCCGCCGGGGAGGTCCCAGGACCGCCGCCCGTAGGTGTGGCGGACCAGCAGCACCCGATCGCGATCGGTGACCACGCACTTCACGCCCCGCTTGGTGGGCCGAGTGACGAACCAGAACACCTGCAGCAGGCGGTAGGCGATCCGGTAGCCGAGCCGGCGCAGTGTCAGCGTTGCGGACACGTCCATAGCCTAGGTAAAGCGCGGGGCGATCGACTGATTCCAGGATTGACTATCATCGTCGCGAGCCGCGCTAGCCACGCGCGGTTGTGTGCGTGCCATGAAGACCTACGTAGCCAAACCCACCGACCGCGAGCGCAACTGGCTGGTCGTCGACGCCGACGGTCGCACGCTCGGCCGTCTGGCGACCCAGATCGCCGACGCCCTGCGCGGCAAGCGCAAGCCGACCTACACCCCGCACATCGACACCGGGGACTTCGTGATCGTCGTCAACGCCGAGAAGATTCATGTCACCGGCAAGAAGCTCACCGACAAGATGTACTACCGCCACTCTGGCTATCCGGGTGGGCTGAAGAGCCGCTCACTGGCCGAGATGCTTGACCGCCGCCCCGAGGAGGTCATCCGCCTCGCCGTCAAGGGCATGCTTCCGCGCAATCGCCTGGCCCGCAAGCAGATCACCAAGCTCAAGGTCTACGCCGGTCCCGAGCATCCGCACGCCGCCCAGCAGCCGCAACCGATGGAGATTTCGCAGTGACCGATGTAGAGCAGCCCGAGGACGAGCAGCGTCCCGACGACGTCGAAGAGGCCGCCGCGGAGTCCGTTCCGGCCGAGACCGCCGAAGAGCCCGCTGAGGCCCCCGAGCCGGCCCCGGTGAGCGAGCCGGCCGCGGAGCCGGTGGCCGACGCCGCCGACGACACGCCGGCCGACGACGCGCCCGCCGCCGAGCCGGTGGCCGACGCCGCCGACGACACGCCGGCCGACGACGCGCCCGCCGCCGAGCCGGCCGACGACGCGCCCGCCGCCGAGCCGGTGGCCGAGGACACCCCCGCCGCCGAGCCGGTGGCCGATGACGCCCCCGCCGCGGAGCCGGTGGCCGCGACCTCGGAGCCCGCCGAGACGCCGCCCGCTGCCGAGAGCACCGAGCCGGCACCGACGCCCGCGCCGTCCGCGCAGGCCGACGAGGACGAGGGCGAGGTGGAGCTTTCGCCCCGTCAGCGTCCCGAGATCCCCGGTGCCGACCTGATCCCGGACCTCGTCTCGGAATCCGACGACTTCCTCGACGCCGAGAGCCGCGCCGCTGCCGAGGCCGAGGCCGAGGCCGCCGCGGCCCGCGCGCAGCAGGAGGACTCCGACGCGGAGTCCCGGCCGATCGCCGACGCCGCCATCGACCTCGCCGCCGGCGCCCGCTACACCGCCACCGGCAAGCGCAAGACGGCGGTCGCCCGCGTGATCCTCAAGCCGGGCACGGGAACCTATTCGATTAACGGCAAGACGCTCGACGTGTTCTTTCCCCGCGAGACGCTGCAGCGGGTCATCCGCCAGCCGCTCGAGGCGGTCGGCTACGAGTCACGCATGGACGTGGTGGCGCGGATGCACGGCGGCGGGGTGTCTGCCCAGGCGGGCGCGCTGCGTCACGGCATCTCCCGCGCCCTGCTCGAGGCCGATCCCAACCTCCGCGGAGAGCTCAAGCGCCGCGGCTTCCTGACGCGCGATCCGCGCGTCAAGGAGCGCAAGAAGGCCGGGCTCAAGAAGGCCCGCAAGCGGCCTCAGTTCTCCAAGCGCTGAACGGGCCGTGGCCGGCCAACTTTTCGGCACCGACGGGGTTCGGGGCCGCGCCGGGGAGTTCCTGACCGCGGAGCTGGCGCTGGGGCTGGCGCGGGCCGCCGTCGCCCATTCGCGAGAGTCGCGCCCGCAGGTCCTGGTTGTGCGTGACACGCGCGAGTCCGGGGAGATGCTCGAGTCGGCGATCGCCGCGGGCGTCACCGCCGCCGGAGGCGATGCTCTGCTGGCCGGCGTGCTGCCGACGCCGGCCGCGCCGCTGCTGGTGCGCCAGCACGGCCTGCAGCTCGCCGCGGTGATCTCCGCATCCCACAACCCCTACGAGGACAACGGCATCAAGTTGTTCGCGCAGGACGGGTTCAAGCTCGATGACGACTCCGAGCAGGAGATTGAGGACATGCTCGGCCGGCCGCTCCCGCCCGTCGGCCACATCGGCCGTGTCCGTCGTCTGCACGGCGCCCTGGAGGACTACCTGCGTGCGCTGCACACCCGGTTCAGCGAGCTGGACCTGCGCGGCCGGCGCGTGCTGCTCGACTGTGCCAACGGCGCCACGTTCCGAGCGGCGCCGGAGATCTTCCGCCGCCTGGGCGCCGATGTCGAGGTGATGGCCGATCAGCCCGACGGCCTCAACATCAACGCCGGATGCGGCTCGACGCACCTCGATGCGGTTGTCGAGAGGGTGCGCGAGGACGGCTTCGAGCTCGCGTTCGCGTTCGACGGCGACGGCGACCGCGTCCTGGCCGTCGATGGCGACGGCGAGGTGGTCGACGGCGACGAGCTCGTCGCGCTGGCGGCGCTGCACCTGCACGGCAACGATCGCCTCACCGGCGGCGGCGTCGCCGTGACGGTGATGACCAACTACGGGTTTCACACCGCGATGCGACAGGCCGGGGTGGAGGTCGCCACCACCGCCGTCGGGGACCGGTACGTGCTCGACGAGCTGCGCCGCCGTGGCTGGTCGCTCGGCGGGGAGCAGTCGGGCCACATCATCGAGCTCGGCTTCGGGCCGTCGGGTGACGGGATCGCCAGCGCGCTGCTGACTGTCGAGGCGCTTGGCGGACGGGATCTGCGCGATCGCGGGGCGATGGAGAAGCTGCCCCAGCGGTTGGTCAACATCCGCGCCGCCGACCGGGCGTCGCTGACGACCACGATGGAGGCCGCGGAGCTCGGCTCCGCGATCGAGCGCGAGACCACCGCGCTGACGGGGCGCGGGCGCGTCCTGGTCAGGGCGTCGGGGACCGAGCCGCTGATCCGGGTGATGGTCGAGGCCCCGAGTCAGCGGGAGATCGACGACGTCTGCGGCCGGCTGACCGACGTGGTCGAGACGATTCTCGGTCCCCAGCTCGCCGCCGGGCCGCGCCCTTCCTGACGGCGGGCGCCCAGAACGGTCGTCGGTGGCCGTTAACATCGTATGTCCTGCTGCCGATGCGGACCGACCGGGCAGGCGGGCTACCGGGACCGGTCGTGGCGGCACTACCCCAGGAGGATCGCGACATATGTGCGGAATCGTCGGCTACGTCGGACCCCGGAAGGTTCGGCCCCTGCTGCTGGCAGGGCTGGAGAAGCTCGAATATCGCGGGTATGACAGCGCGGGCATCTCGGTGCTGGCCGACGACCGCGTCGATGCGGTCCGCGCGGTCGGCAACCTGTCGGCGCTGCGCAGCGCGATCGCCCGGCGTGAGGAGGCGCTGGCGGAGTCGGCGGACGACGGCCCCGCTGTCGCCGTCGCCGAGCGTCCGGCTGCCCAGACCGGCATCGGGCACACCCGCTGGGCCACCCACGGGCGCGTCACCGAGGAGAACGCCCATCCGCACTACGACACGACCGACAACGTCCACATCGTCGTCAACGGCATCGTCGAGAACTACATCGCGCTGAAGGCGCGGCTGGCGGACGAGGGGGCCGTCTTCACGTCGGAGACCGACGCCGAGGTGATCGCCCACCTCGTCGCCCACCACTACGACGGTGACCTGCTCGAGGCCGTGCGCGCCGCCTACGCCGAGCTGCGTGGTCACTATGCGTTCGTGGCCATGACCGCCCTTGAGCCGGGGGTGCTGGTGGCGGCCCGCAAGGAGTGCCCGCTGATCGTCGGCCGCGGCGACGGGGAGCAGTTCATCGCATCGGCGATCCCGGCGTTCCTGCGTGAGACCCGCAGCGTGCAGTACATGGACGACGATGAGCTGGTCGCGGTGCGCGCCGACGGGGTCCAGTTCTTCACCCCGGCGGGTGAGCCGGTGGAGCACGAGATCGTCGAGATCGACTGGGACGCCGACACCGCCGAGAAGCAGGGTTACGAGACGTTCATGCTCAAGGAGATCCACGAGCAGGCCGACGCCGTCGCCGAGACGATCGGCGAGCGCGCCGCCCGCGGCTGGGGGATCGACCTCGGGGATCTGACCCCACCCACCCACCGCCCGGCCACCGCGATCGATGACGCGCTGCTCCGGCGGGTGCGCCGGGTCGTGATCGTGGCCTGCGGCACCGCCTACCACGCCGGCCTCGTCGGCCGCTACGCGATCGAGCACTGGGCGCGCCTCCCGGTGGAGGTGGACATCGCCTCCGAATACCGCTATCGCGACCCGGTGGTCGGTCCCGACGACCTCGTCATCGGCATCTCGCAGTCCGGCGAGACCGCCGACACGCTGGCGGCCATGCGGACGGCCCGGTCCCGCGGAGCGGCCGTGCTGGCGGTCACCAACGTGATGGGCGCGCAGGCGACGCGAGAGGCCGATGGCGTGCTCTACACGCGTGCTGGGCTGGAGATCGGCGTCGCCGCCACCAAGACGTTCGTCAGCCAGATCACGGTCATGTACCTGCTGGCGCTCCGTCTGGCCGAGGTGCGCGGCGTGCTCGATCGAGCTGCGCTCAAGCCGCCGATCTCAGACCTCAAGCGCCTGCCGCACCTGATCGCCGAGCTGCTGGAGCGTGACGTGGCGGACATCGACGGGATCGCCGAGCGTCACCACACCGCTAAGTTCTTCCTGTACCTCGGGCGTCACGTCGGCCTCCCGATCGCGCTCGAGGGCGCGTTGAAGCTCAAGGAGATCTCCTACATCGCCACCGACGCCTACGCCGCCGGCGAGATGAAGCACGGCCCGATTGCGCTGCTGGACGAGAACACGCCGGTGGTCGTGGTCGCCACCGACTCGCCGGTGCTCGAGAAGGTCATCTCCAACGTCCAGGAGGTACGGGCGCGCGGGGCGCGGGTGATCGCGATCGCCACCGAAGGTGACGACCGGATCGTCGGGCACGCCGACGAGGTGATCCGAGTGCCTCAGACCGACTGGATGCTGGCGCCGCTGCTCGCGGTGATCCCGCTGCAGCTGCTGGCGTACAAGATCGCCCGATTGCGCGGCCTCAATGTCGATCAGCCGCGCAACCTGGCCAAGACCGTCACGGTCGAGTGAGCGCAGCGGGGGGGCAGGGCCGGGTGGGCGTCTCACTCGGCATCGATCTGCTGGAGATCGAACGGCTGGAGCGGGCGCTCGAGCGCCGGCCCCGTCTGGCCACGCGGCTGTTCACCGCCGCGGAGCGGTCCTACGCCGCCTCTCAGGCACGCCCGGGTCAACACCTGGCCGCGCGATTCTGCGCCAAGGAGGCCGTCGCCAAGGCGCTCGGGCTGGAGATCTGGAGTTTCCAGGATGTCGAGGTGGCGTCGGCGGGTGGGCCGCCGGAGGTCGTGCTGCACGGCGCGGTGGCGCAGCGGGCGCAGGAGCTCGGCGTCTACGTCCGGATCTCGCTGACCCACACTCGCTCCCAGGCAGCGGCAGTCGCGATAATCGCGCCCCATGACTGAGTCACAGCGCACTGGGACCGGCGGCGAGGCCGGGCTCCCCGATTGGCTCACCCCGCTGCCCGATGCAGCGCAGCAACGTGCCACGGACGCCTGGGCCATCGAGGAGCGCGGCCTCCCGTCGATCGCGCTGATGGAGCGCGCCGGCGCCGGTCTGACTGACATCGTCCGGGCGCGGGTTCCGGAGGGCCGGATCGTCGTCGTCGTCGGGAAGGGCAACAACGGCGGCGACGGGCTGGTGGCCGCGCGGCTGCTGCGCGACGCCGGTCGCGAGGTGGACGTGCTGATGCTGACCGGCGGCGAGGACCTGGCGGGCGATGCCCGCGTGAATTTCGATCGGATCGCCGGTGCGGAGGGCGCGGCGCCCCGTCCGTTTGACGCCGCCTCGGTGACGGGGGCGGCGGCCATCGTGGACGCCATCCTCGGCACCGGGTTCTCCGGAGAGCCTCGGGAGCCGGCGCGGTCGGCGATCGCCGCGATCAACGCTGCCGGCGGCGACGCGGTTGTCTTCGCGTGCGACGTGCCGAGCGGGGTCGATGCCTCGACCGGGGAGATCTCCGGCGTGGCCGTGCGGGCCGATGTCACCGCCACATTCGCGGCGGCGAAGCCGGGCCTGTGGATCTCGCCCGGCAAGACCCACGCCGGCGAGGTCGAGGTGATCGACATCGGGATCCCGCCCGGCGCTCCGGTGCGGCCCGCCGTCGGCCTGATCGAGCCGTCGGTGGTTCACGGGATCCCGCACCGCGCGCACGACTCGACCAAGTTCGCCGCCGGGGCGGTTCTCGTCTGCGGCGGCTCAACCGGATTGACCGGGGCCCCGTGCCTGGCCAGCGAGGCGGCGATGCGCGCCGGCGCGGGGTACGTCACGGCGCTGATTCCGGCATCGCTGAACCTCGTCTTCGAGCAGCGCCTGCTGGAGGTGATGTCGGTGCCGCTCCCGGACCGCAACGGGGCTCTCATCCCCGCGGCGATGGACGAGGTGCTCGAACGCTCAGCGCACGCCGGGGCGCTCGTGCTCGGCCCCGGGCTCGGACGCGGCGCCGGAACCGTCAAGTTGGCCCGCCGGCTCGCGCGGCGGGTGGAGATCCCGCTGGTGCTCGATGCCGATGGACTCAACGCCCACGCCGGTCGCCTGGAGTCGCTCGCGAGCCGCTCAGCGGCAACCGTCCTGACCCCGCACGCGGCCGAGCTCGGCCGCCTGCTGGGGTGCGCGAGCGACGAGGTGGCGGCGCACCGGCTCGCCTCGGTCCGCCGGGCCGCCGAGCTGGCCCAGGCGATCGTGCTCGTCAAGGGCGACGACACGATCGTGGCGGCCCCGGACGGCCGCGCCGCCGTCAGCCGCGGGGGCGCGCCCGCGCTCGCCACGGCCGGGACCGGCGACGTGCTCTCGGGGGTGATCGCGGCGTATTTGAGTAAGCGGATGGATCCCTTCCACGCCGCCTGCGCCGGGGTGTTCGTTCACGCGCGGGCCGGGCAGCTCGCGGCGGGCTCGATCGCCACCGAGGGCGTGATCGCCAGCGACGTGATCGAGCTGCTGCCCCGAGCCCGGGCCGGGGTGGACTAGCCGTGGCCTTCCGGGTTCGGTGACGATGGCGCTCCGCGCCCTGGCCCGCGTGAACCTGGCCGCGATCGAGCGCAACGTCATCTCGCTGCGCTCCCGCCTCAGCGGCGCCGCCGAGTTGTGCGCGGTGGTCAAGGCCGACGCGTCGGGCCACGGGGCCGTTCCGGTCGCCCGCGCCGCGCTGGCCGGCGGCGCGACCACCCTGGCGGTGGCGACGGTCGGCGAGGCGGCGGAGCTGCGCGCCGCGGGCCTGACCGCGCCGGTGCTGGTGATGGGGGCGATCAGCGCCGAGGAGCTGCCGGTGGCGGTGGCGGCGCGGGCCGAGGTGGTGGCGTGGACTGAACGGTTCGTCGATCAGCTCGCCGCCGCGGCGGCCGGCCCGGACCCGATCGGGGTGCACGTCAAGCTCGACACCGGTATGGGCCGGCTCGGTACCCGGCACGCCGGCGAGGCGCTCGCCGTCGCCGAGCTCGTCACGACCCGGGGGTCACGGCTCAAGCTGGTGGGGGCGATGACACATTTCGCCACCGCCGACGGCGACCAGGAGTTCGTCGCCGCCCAGTTGGCGGCGTTCGCTCCGTTCGCGGACGAGCTGCAGCAGCGCGTCGGGCGCGTTCGTCTGCACGCGGCCAACAGCGCCGCGACCGTCCGCACGCCGGCCAGCCACTTCGACATGGTGCGGGTGGGCATCGCCCTCTACGGCTGTGACCCGATGAACGAGGACCCGGACAACGTGGGTCTGGAGCCGGCGCTCGAGTTGAGCTCCTACGTCGCCGCGGTCAAGCTCACCGAGCCGGGGCAGAGCGCCGGTTACGGCCGCCGCTTCGTCGCCGAGCGCGCCACCTGGGTCGCCACGCTGCCGATCGGGTACGCCGACGGCGTCCGGCGCGGGCTCAGCAACAACTTCGAGGTGCTCATCGACGGCCGGCGGTATGCGCTCGTCGGCACCGTCAGCATGGACAACGTGACCGTCGATCTCGGCCCGGCCGGCCCCTCGGCGCCGGCGCTCGACGTCGGCGTGGGAGCGCCGGCGATCCTCATCGGACGGTCCGGCGGCCAGCGCCAGACGGTCGAGGACATGGCCAACCGCCTCCAGACGATCAATCACGAGGTGCTGTGCGGGATCTCGGCGCGGGTGCCCCGGCGCTATCACCGCGACGGGGCGCCGGCAGCCGGATGACTCGCGCCGTCGATACTCAAGCGAGGCCGGATACCCAGCGGAGGCGATCAGCGTGAGCGGCGATCCGCTCGCGGCTCTGGCCGAGCTCGCACCGCAGGCGTGGCTGGTCGGCGGCGCGGTTCGCGACCGCGCGCTGGGTCGCGACACCGCCGACTTCGACGTCACGATCGCCGGGCGCGTGGACGAGATCGCGCGATCGCTCGGGAAGGCGGCCGACGGGTTCGCATTCGAGTTGTCCCCGGCGTTTGGAGCGTGGCGGGTGGTCGCCCACGACCGGTCCTGGCAGCTTGATCTGCTGCCGCTGGACGGCGCCGGGATCGAGGATGACCTCGCTCGCCGGGACCTGACGATCAACGCGATCGCCGCGCCGCTGGGCTCGCCGGAGTACATCGACCCGTTCGGGGGGCTGGAGGATCTGCGCCACCGGCGGCTGCGCGCCGTCTCCACCGAGGCGTTCGCGCGCGACGCGCTGCGGACCCTGCGGCTGGCCCGCCTGTCGTGCGAGCTGGCGTTCCAGGCCGAGTCCGGAACGCTGGCGCTCGCCCGGGCGGCGGCCCCCGGGCTCGCGGATGTCGCGCCCGAGCGGGTGTTCGCCGAGGTCAAACGGGTGGTGTGCGCGCCGGGTGCGCTCGACGGCCTGGCGCTGATGGACGAGATCGGAGCGACCGAGGTCGTGCTCCCCGAGCTGGCGGCGCTGCGCGGCGTCGATCAGAGCCGCTTTCACCATCTCGACGTGGCCGCGCACACTCGCGCCGTGCTGGCCGAGACGATCGCGCTCGAGGCCGAGCCCGATCAACTGGCGGGACCCAGCGCCGCCGCGCTGCGGTCCTATCTGGATCTGCCGCTGGCCAACGATCTCACCCGCGGGCAGGCGCTGCGGTTCGGCGCCCTGCTGCACGACATCGCCAAGCCGCAGACGCGCGCGGTGACTCCGCAGGGACGGGTCACGTTCATGGGTCACGACGAGTCGGGCGCCCGGCTCTCATCGGCGATCCTCGGCCGGTTGCGCGCCGGCGACCGGCTGCGCGAGTACGTGGCGGCGCTCACCCGGCACCATCTACGGCTCGGATTCCTGGTGCACGAGATGCCGTTGACACGCCGGTCGGTCTACGACTATCTGCACGTCACGGCGCCGGTCGCCGTCGACGTGATCGTCCTCAGTGTCGCCGACCGGCTGGCGACTCGGGGCGAGAACTCCGAGGCGGCGATCGCCCGGCACCTCGAGCTCGCTCGTCAGCTGATCGGCGAGGCGCTGGCCTGGGTCGCGGATCCGCCCCGGCCGCCGCTGCGTGGGGACGAGCTCGCCCGCGAGCTCGGGATCACGCCCGGTCCGGTCATCGGCGGCCTGCTGGCGGAGCTGGAGGCGGCCAGCTTCAGCGGCGAGCTGGCCACCCGCGCGGAGGCGATCGAGCGGGCACGCGAGCTGATCGCCGCGGGCGGCGCGGGTTGAGGCCGGCGCCCGGGCACGGGCGGCTGGTAGTGCCGCATCGGGGCTAAGCTGCCGGCATGAGCGATCGCGATCCGGACTGCCTGTTCTGCAAGATCGTCGCCGGCGAGGTGCCGTCCCAGCGGGTCGACGAGGACGAGCGGACGGTGGCGTTCATGGACATCAACCCCGCCACCCGCGGTCATGCGCTGGTGGTGCCCCGCCGCCACGCCGTCAACCTGCTGGAGATCGGCGCCGAGGATCTCGCCGCCACGGCCTTGGCGGCCCAGCGGCTGGCGCGCGTGGCGGCCGACCGGTTCGACGCCGACGGGGTGAACCTGATCAACTCCTGCGGCGCCGCCGCCTGGCAGACGGTGTTCCATTTCCACATCCACGTGATCCCGCGCTACGAGGGCGATCCGCTGACGCTGCCGTGGACGCCGGCTCCCGGGGACCCCGCGGAGATCGCCGCCGCCGCCGACGCGCTGCGATGACCGCGTCGGGACCCGCTCCCGCGGGCGGGGCCGGCGGGGTGGTCTCACTGGCCGACGAGGACGGGCTGGCGATCGTCACGTTCGATTCGCCGCCGCTGAACCTGTTCGACGCTCAGCTGTCCGATGAACTCGATCAGGTCGTTCGCCGGCTCGAGGGCGCCCGCCCGCGGGCGGTGCTGTTCCGCGCCGAGGGACGAGTGGTCAGCGGTGGGGTGGATGTGTCCCTGTTCGCCGCGCTGTCAGGGCCCAAGGAGGCCACGGGCGTGTTCGCCGGACTCGTCGCCGTCGCTCGCCGGGTCGACGCGCTGCCGTGTCCGACGGTGTTCGCCGCGCACTCGCTGTGCCTGACCTGGGCGTTTGAGCTGGCGCTGGCCTGCGACCTCATCCTGGCGGCCGAGTCGGCCAGCTTCGGGCTGGTGGAGAAGGTGATCGGGCTGACCCCGGCGATGGGCGGCACCCAGCGGCTCGCCGAGCGTGCCGGCAGCGGCCGCGCCAAGGAGTTCGTGATGGCCGGCCGCCCGTTCCCGGCCGCCGAGCTCGAGCGCTGGAACGTCGTCAACCGGGTGCTGCCCGATGACGGCTTCGATGCCGCCGCGCGGGAGTTCGCGCGCGAGCTGGCGCAGGGGCCGACCCTGGCGCACGCCGCCACCAAGCGGGTCGTTCGCGACTACTTGGACGGCGGCGTGGAGCTGGCCAACGAGCGGGTCAGCGAGGTGGCCGGCGAGCTGTTCGGCACCGAGGACCTGCAGGGTGCCGTGCGGTCGTTTCTCGACGAGGGACCGGGCCAGGCCACCTTTCAGGGCCGCTGATTTCCCTGCGGCCCTAAAGATTCACCGCTGGTGCCCTGTCCCTGGTACGTTTCCGGCGTTCCGGTCGGGCCAACAGCCCAGACCGTGTCGAAATGCGAGTCGCGCCGAAGGGATTGCCATGGCAACGGGTACGGTCAAATGGTTCAGCGATGACAAGGGATTCGGGTTCATCACGCCCGATGACGGTGGTCGCGATCTGTTCGTCCATTTCACGGGCATCAACGGCGACGGCTACCGCTCGCTCCCCGAAGGCTCAAAGGTCTCCTACGAGGAGGAGGCCGGACCCAAGGGGCCGAAAGCGGTAGACGTCACTAAGATCTAGCGGTCCCAGGCCATCTGCGACGGGCCCTGACGGCCCGATTGCCGCGGCCGGTCCCGGCTGCAACGGATGTTGACGCTCTCGATCGGGCGCAACTGCCGTCCACCGGTGGTGTTCACTGAGGATGATGAAACGCTTCCCACTTGCAATCGCCGCCAGCGTGACCGCGCTTGCCCTGGTCGCTCCCGGTGTGGCCTTCGCTGAGATCGACGAGCTCGGTCAGACCACGAGCACGCCGATCGTCGCCCCCTCGTGTCCGACGAACGTCCCGGCGGCGCAGTGCCAGATCATCCTGACGCGTACCACCGCGATCCAGTCGGTCACCAACTCCACGGCGAACCCGACCAAGGTCACCAAGGCCGGCTGGATCGTCGCCTTCACGGTCGGGCTGTCCAAGCTCTCCTCCAACGCCAAGACCGAGCTCGGCTTCGTGCACGGACTCGACACCGGCTACGGCGGGACGCCGCAGGTGGCTCTGAGCGTGCTCAAGCCCGGGACCAACAACAAGTACACGGTCGTCGCCCAGAGCGGCACCTACCACCTGATCCCGTTCCTCGGCCAGGTGCTCCAGGAGCCCCTGTCGCTGCCCCCGACCTTCACCACGATGACCGCCCTGCCGGTCAAGCCCGGTGACGTGATCGGACTGACCGTCCCCACGTGGGCGCCCGTCCTCACCTACAACCTGACGGCCTCCAAGTACTCCTACCGTCAGAGCCGCACGGCCAACTGCACCCACGCGGCGGCGAGCCAGACTGCGCAGACCACCGTCGGCGCCAGCGCCACGTACCTGTGCAACTACACGGGCACACGGGTTCAGTACAGCGCCACCGAGATCGTCAACCAGCCCTACCCCAAGACGTACGTGGGCGCGCCGACGACCACGAAGAAGCCGCCGAAGAAGTAGCCGCGGGTCCCCGGCTCGGGCACCCGGGGCACTCGGGGCTCAGCAGTCAGCAGGAGGCGCCAGGCGCTCAGAGCAGGAGGCGCTGGCGCTCAGCAGGCGCCGGGGTTCTGCTGGCAGAACGCCGAGCCGAGCCCGGCCCCGCCGCTGCCCGAGGTGCCGCCGCCACCGGTACCGCCGCCGGTGCCGCCGCCGCCCGTCGTGCCGGTCCCGGCACTGGCGCCGCCCGAGGGCGTCGTCCCGGTGTTTCCCGCTGCCGCCGGCGTCGTGCCGGTCGCGGCGCTGGTGGTCGCACCGCTGCTGGTGGGGGTGCTGGGGCTCGCGGCGGAGGAGGTGCTCGTCGACGTCGTCGAGGAGGTGCTGCTCGACGCCGCCGCGGGGACCACCAGGGCCGCCGACGGCACCGTGAACGCCGGCGCCCCGGACGTATCGCCGGTGCTGGAACCACCGCCGCCGCAGGCAGCGACGCCGAGGGCGAGAAGCAACGAGACCGCGATCGCCGTGAGGGACCTCGGTCGGCGCGTCCAGGGCTTGCTCATGCCCACGAGGAGAACCTCAGGAGCCGAGCGGCTCCATACGCCTGCCGCAGTACGGGCAGTCGTTGAGATCCTTCTGAGCCAGCTGGTCGCACCAATTGCAGAAGCGGAGGTTGTCGATCATCCACGGCAGCTCGGAGGCGGTGGGGGCGAGCGGGAGCAGTTCGGCGAGGACCTCGAGCTCCTCGCCGGTCTCCCGGTCTGAATAGATCTGCCCCGGCTCGGCCTGGATGATCACCTCACGGCCGGTCGAGGGCGTCCGCATTCGATACCTCTGGCGCAGCCTCATGGGTCGCCATGCTACCAGCGGGTCGGATGGCAGCGGCCGCTCGTGCGCCGCCGCGATCACCGTCTCGCCGCCCGCCAACCGGCGCCGATCGTGGCCCTCCCGGGCCCGGGCGGGGTCGTGCCGCGGCCGGGCCGCCTCCTCTTATAGAGTGCCGCGCGGAGAGAATGCTGCCTATTCCCGCACGCGTTCGAAGGATTTTCGCCGTGGTCATCGCGAGCGCGGCGACGCTTGTCCTGCTCGGTGGTTGCGCGGTCAAGCACCCGACTGCGAACCTGGTTCAGGGCAAGATCATCTTCCAGAAGACCTGTGGCTCGTGCCACACGCTGGCGCACGCCGCGACCAGCGGCACCACGGGCCCCAACCTCGACGACGCGTTCCGCCAGGATCGCGCCGACGGGGTGAAGAGCACGTCGATCCAGGGCCTGATCGACTACTGGATCCGGTATCCGAACACGGCCGGCGTGATGCCCCAGAAGCTGGTCGACGGCCAGAGCGCCCAGAACGTGGCGGCTTACGTCGCGGCAGTCGCGGCCAAGCCCGGCCAGGACACCGGCGCCCTGGCCAGCGCCGGCGGCGTCGCGGGAACGACCGCCGCCGCCGGACTGAAGGTGTTCACCGGTGTCGGCGGCTGCGGCAGCTGCCACACGCTCGGGGCCGCCCATACGACCGGCACGGTCGGCCCGAACCTCGACACCGATCTCAAGGCGAACTGCGCCACCGCCCAGTCCAAGCAGATCCGCGGTGCGACGCTGCAGAAGTGCATCTCCACCGCGATCACCAAGCCGTACGCCTATCTCCCGGCCGGCTACAAGGCGGGTGTCATGCCGGCCACCTTCGGCCAGACGCTGAAGCCGACCGAGATCACGGCGCTGGTCAACTTCCTCGCGACGGCTGCCAAGTAGCAGCAGCGCGGCGCCGCCGGTAGCGTGGATGGCCGGCTACGGGGCCGGCGCGCCTTCGGAGGAGTGGCCGCCGCTCGCACCCAACCCCTGGACAACGCCGCCCGGCTCCTGAATCTCGCCCGACGCCACCTCGGCCCGCTGCCGTAGCCGGACCCACAGCTCCTCGCTGCGCCCGGCCGCCACCGCTCGCCCGGCGCGCTGCTCATCGAGCTCGAGGTCGTGCTGGCCGGCGAAGTCCAGCAGCGCCTGACGCTGCTCGTTCTGCTGCGCCACCCGCAGGAACAGCCAGCAGAACAGGCCGATCGTCAGGAGGCTCTCCTCGACCATCATCAGCCCGCCGGCCGCCACCTGGTCGGCGATCGGGCTGATGTGCCAGTGGGCGTCCCCGGGGCGGTAGTACGGGTAGAACACGGTCCCGCCGAAGACGAGCACGTTGGCGAGCACGGTGCCGACCAGTCGCACGACGACGATGAACCCGAGCTTGGCGCCGTTGTTGAACCACTGCGGCTTGGGCAACGGGCCGAGCAGGGCCATCCACACCGCCATCCCGAACGCCAGGAACGTGGCGTGCTCGAGTGCGTGCAGCGCGTCGTGGCGCAGCGCCTCCTGGTACAGGTAGGGCGAGTGCCAGGCATAGAAGTTGACCGCCCAGACGACGATCGCCACCACCGGGTGGGTCAGCACTCGCAGCTTGGCGATCGCCCGGTTGCGCAGCAGCGGCGCGATCATCGGACCCGTCAGGCCCAGGACGAGCAGCAGCGAGGCGATGTCGCCGATCAGCAGGTGCTCGGCCATGTGCGCCACCAGCAGCTGGTCGGAGAGATGGTCAACCGGCGGGCTGACCGCGATCTCCAGCACGATCAGGCCGGCGGCGAAACAGCCCCGGCGCCAGCCCGGCACGCCGCGGCGCTCACCGGCCAGGCCGCGGGCGCGCAGATGGTAGGGGATCCAGGCCAGGACGATCAGGATCGGGAACCCGATCGTCTGGACCGGAGCGTCAGCGAGGGGGAGGGGCAGCGAGAGCACCTCCCGTCATGGTCCCACTGCGGCGGCGCCGATGATCCACCGAGCGCGCCAGAGCCCGGCCGAACCCGCTACAGGGCCTGGATCACCAGCACGATCACCACGACGATCGCCACCGCGCCCACGAACCACAACAGGAACGTGAACGCGTCGGCCTCGGAGCGCAGCGGGTTTGGTGGGCCTCTCAGCGGCGGATGTGCGGCGACGGGTTTGACCTACAAGACGTAGACGGTCGTGTAGACGACCACCCACATGATGTCGACGAAGTGCCAGTAGATTCCCGGCACCTCCATGCCCTGGTGCGCGTCGGCCGAGTAGTGACCCCGGAAGGCGCGGACGGTGACCATCAGCAGCAGGCAGAGGCCGATGAAGACGTGAATGCCGTGCAGCCCGGTCAGCGCGTAGAACACCGACGCCTGGGCGGCGGTGTGGGGCGCAAAGCCGATGTGGACGTACTCGTTGATCTGGATCGTCAGGAAGGTGAGGCCGAGCAGGAAGGTCGCGGCCATGCCCGCCCTCAGCCCGAAGCGATTGCCGCGCTTGATCGAGCTGAGCGCCCAATGGAGCGTCAGCGACGACGAGAGCAGGATGGCGGTGTTGACACCGGCCACCGCCTCCGGCAGCTTGGTCCCCGCAGCCGGCCATGGATCGTGTGAGACGATCCGGATGAAGAAGTAGGCGGTGAAGAACGCCCCGAACAGCATCACCTCGGAGATGATGAACAGCAGCATGCCCAGCGTCGGGGCGTGCACCCGCGAGGACCTGTGCGCGGGTGGGGGGCCGTGATGCTCGTCGTGGCCGGCGTGGGCGATCGAGGCGGCTTCCATCAGAGTCTCCTGGATAACCCTAGGCGCTCGCGCGCACCGGGTCGGGTTGCACGATGTGCTCGACGGGTTTGCCGCTGGCGTTGCGTACGCGGTCGATCAGGTCAGCCCGCAGCCAACCGGATTTCGTCTCGGCGAACGTGGAGATGACGATGTCGTCGACTCGGAAGTACTGCAGCGCGTTCATGATCGCGGTGTAGGGGTCGGGGTCTCCGATCATCCCGGCGCCGGTCATCCCGGCGTCGCGCAGGCGCTGCAGGACGAGCGACAGGCGGGTGCGGGCGCGGCGGGCCGAGGCGCCGTCCCCACCCTCCTGGGGGACGAGCACGATGAACAGCCGCTCGCGGCTGTCGGACTCGGCCTGCGCCCTGGCCTTGAGCGCGTCGAGCAGCTCCTCGCCGCTCGCCGTCCGGTTGGCCACCGCCAGCGTCACGTGGTAGGACAGCCCATCGGTGTCGATGTCCGCGACGACGTGCTCGACGGGCAGCCCCGATGCCTGGCGGATGCGCTCGATCAGGTCTCGGCGCACCCAGCCCGATCGCGACTCCGGAAACGTGGAGATGATGATTGCGTCGGGGTTGTACTCGCGGACGGCATCCATCGTCGCCGCGTACGGGTCGGGATCCCCGACTTCGCCGACCGCGTCCAACCCTTCCGAGCGGACGAAGCCGACGGCCAGGTCGACGCGGGTCTGAGCGGCGTCGAACACGGCGTCGTCATAGACCACGTATCCCGCCCGGGGCCGAGACTGCGGCACGCACAGCACGAACCGGGTCTCCTCGTCGGCCGCGTGTCTGCGGACGGACTCGATGAGCGGGCGTCCGCCGATCGTCTCGTTGGCGACGACGAGGACGGTTCTCACCTGCGACCTCCTTGATGTGAGGAGCCCGCCGGCACCCCGGACGGGACCGGCTTCGCCTCGGCGGGCGGCTTGAAGATACCGTGGACGGCGCCCGGCACGCCGTACTCGTAGGGCCCACCGACGACCGTCGGGATCGAATCGAAGTTGAAGATCGGCGGCGGGGAGGACACCTGCCACTCCAGCGTCATGGCGCGCCACGGGTTGGCGGTCGCCCGCGGGCCCCAGCGCCAGCTGGCGACGATGTTGTACACGAAGATCAGGGTGCTGGCGCCGAGCACGAACGAGGACAGCGAGATGAACAGGTTCCAGGCGGCGAACTTCGCGGCGTATTCGGCCACCCGGCGGGGCATCCCCTGGATGCCGATGATGTGCATCGGCCCGAACGTCAGGTTGAAGAAGATGAAGGTCATCCAGAAATGCCATTTGCCGAGCCGGTCGTCCAACATTCGCCCGGTCATCTTCGGGAACCAGTAGTAGACGCCGGCGAAGATCGTGAACAGCGACCCGCCGTACAGCACGTAGTGGATGTGGGCGACGATGAAGTACGTCTGGCTCACGTGGATGTCGAACGGGATCATCGCCAGCATCACCCCGCTGATCCCGCCGAGCGTGAACGTGCTGAGGAAGCCGAGCGCGAACAGCATCGGCGTGTCCAGGTGCAGCACCCCGCGCCACAGCGTGGCCAGCCACGAGAAGATCTTGATTCCGGTGGGAATCGCGATGATCGCGGTGGTGATCATCATCGGGATCCGGATCCAGGGGGCCATGCCGGAGACGAACATGTGGTGGGCCCACACGGTGAAGCCGAGCACCACGATCGCCAGCAGCGAGAACGCCATCATCCGGTAGCCGAAGATCGGTTTGCGGGCCTTGACGGCGATGACCTCCGAGATGATCCCGAACCCGGGCAGCATCATGATGTACACCGCCGGGTGCGAGTAGAACCAGAAGACGTGCTGGTACATGATCACGTTGCCGTTCTTGCCCGCTCCGACGAACGCGTCGAAGAAGTGGAAGTGCAGCGCCGTATCGAGCAGCACGAAGAACTGCGAGGCGGCGATGAACGGGGTCGCGATCACGACCAGCAGCGACGTGGCGAAGTTCGCCCACACCAGCAGCGGCATCCGGAAGAAGCTCATCCCCGGCGCCCGCATGGTGATGATCGTCACCAGGAAGTTCAGGGCGGTGGCGATCGATGAGGCCCCGGCGAACTGGACCGCGATCGTGAAGAAGAGCTGACCGACCGGCATCGACGTCGAGAGCGGGGCATAGGCGGTCCAGCCGGCGGCGAACGAGCCGCCCGGGGCGAGGAAGCTCATCAGCATCAGGACGCCGGCCACCGGCAGCATCCAGAACGACAGCGCGTTCAGCCGCGGGAAGGCCATGTCCGGGGCGCCGATCATCAGCGGCAGGACGAAGTTCGCCAGACCGGCGAACACCGGGATCACGAACAGGAAGATGAGGATCGTGGCGTGCACCGAAAAGACGCCGTTGAACTGCTCGGGGGTGAGGAACTGCATGCCCGGCTTGGCCAGCTGGGCGCGAATGAGCATCGCCAGCAGTCCGCCGACCAGCAGGAAGAAGAACGAGTGGACGACGTACTGGATCCCGATCACCTTGTGGTCGGTGTTCGGCCGGAAGTAGTCGCGCCACGTGTAGGCGCCGTGCTGTGAGTGGTCCTCGGGGCGTGTCGGGCGCCCGGAGATCCAGTAGAACCAGTAGTCGGCCGTCCCGAGCCCGACGAGGAAGAACAGTGGCACCGCGATGAGGGCGACGATCGTGATCGCCTGCCCGTCGACGACGGGGTGCTGGTGCATCAGCCATCGGATCAGCGTCGTGAGACCGAATGCGAAGGCGAAACCGAGGACGTCGTACAGAGCCGCCCGATACCAGCCGGGCGCGCGGAGCTTTGCCGGGATGGCCATCAGCTCTCCTCCTTCACATTGCTGTCAGGCTGCGGGGTCACAGGTGGTGGGGTTGCGGGTTCGGGGCCGGCGTCGCGTCGCCGGGGACGCCGGGCTGGACCGCGTCCTTGGGCGGATTGCCGATCGGCGGCGGCCCGTTGGGCTTCTGGGAGCTCATCCACTTCTGAAAGGCGGTGGGGGAGACGACCTTGACGGTGGAGCGCATGAGCGAGTGGCCGGCGCCGCACAGCTCGGTGCACTCGGCCGGGTAGGTGCCGGTCCGGGTGGGCGTCACCCGCACCGTGGTCGTGATCCCCGGGACGGCGTCGAGCTTCTCGGAGAACTCGGGCACGAAGAAGCTGTGGATCACGTCGAGGGAGCGCAGCCGGAACACGACCGGCCGGCCGTTGGGCAGGTAGAGCTCTGAGCTGACGATCTGCTTGCCCGGAGACTGCGGGTAGGAGAACTCGAACGCGAATTGGCGCTCGGTGACGTTGACCACCATCGCGCCGGGGTGGGTCTTCTCGTTGGAGCGCAGGACGGAGTAGGCGTAGCCACACAGCGCCACGATGAGGACGGCCGGCACAGCCGTCCAGACCACCTCGAGGCGGGTGTTGCCATGGATCGGCGGGCCGTCCTTCTCCTCCTCGCCCGGCTTCATCCGGAACTTCCAGATCGAGAACCCGATGACGGTCTCGACCAGCACGAAGATCGGGATCGTCACGACCAGCAGCACGTCGTAGAGCGTCCGGAAGTGCGACGCCTGGACCGAGGCGTCCGTCGGAAACCACGGGATCGAGAGCGCGATCGGAATGATGATCGCGACGCCGACGATGCCGACGATCAGCATCTGCACCAGCGGACGGTTACGCACGTGGACCGGTACCTTGCATCTCCACCACGGCATCCTATGGCTTCTGACCGACAAACGACGCCATGAGACCGACCGTCCTAGAGACGGTCATCTATCCGACGTTTGGCGTTCGCCTATGATTGAAACAATCGTTGCAAGCTCAGGCGGAGGGAACATGCTCGTTTCAGAGGGGATGTCCGAAGTGGTCCTCACCGTCGGCCCCGATCACTCGCTGCGCGACACCGCGGCGGCGATGTGGCAGCGCAGGGTCGGCGCGGCCGTGGTGCTCGATCCCGACGGGCAGGGGCCGGGGGTGATCACCGAACGTGACGTCCTGCGGTCAGTGGCCCACGGGGAGAATCCGGACGAGGAGCGGGTCGCCGATCACCTCACGGCGAACCTGACCTTCGCTGCGCCGGACTGGTCGCTCGAGCAGGCGGCTGCGGCGATGATCCGGGGCGGGTTCCGTCACCTCGTCGTCGTCGACGGCTCCGAGCTCGCGGGCGTCCTGTCGATGCGCGACATCGTCAGGGTGTGGTGCGGCGAGGGCGCCGCCTGCGACGTCCCGGCAGCGGCGCGGGGCTAGCCTCGCGCCCATCAGAGCGCGCCCTGAGTCTGGATCGGCCGAGACTGGGCGGATCCCGGCTTAGTGGGAGTGCTCTTCGGGAAGCTCGGAGATGTCGCGCCGGGTGTCCCGGATCCACATCGCGGTCGTGACGATGAACACGACCAGCCCGATGATCGAGAACAGCCAGTTGATCGTCGTCCCGATCACCACCAGCGTGATGCCGGCGGCGCAGGCCACCGGCAGGATCGTCGGCCCGGGGAGGTGGATCTCCTCGCCGACCGGCGGCGGGTCGTGCTCGCTCATCTGCGCGCCACTCACGGGTGAACGTAGATGGCGGCGGCGAGGAACGTGAGGCCGAACATGAACAGACACACGGCCCCGGCCAACAGGCCGACCTTGAGGTTCTTGCGGGCGAGCTTGCGATCCACGAGGCTCCTACAGAGTAATCGGTTGGGCGGCGAGCCTACAGCTTGACGTCGAGCACCATGGACGCGAACAGCAGCGCCAGGTACAGCATCGAGAACAGATACAGCCGGAGCGCGGTCTTGCGATCAGCGCGACGGTAGAGCAGGACGGCGCCGGCGATGAACGCGAGGCCGAGCAGCATCGACGCGGCGAGATAGAAGCCGCCGAACACGCCGACGCAGAACGGCAGCTGGCTGACGGCGTACAAAAGCATCGAGTACAGCAGGATCTGGCGCCGGGTCTCCTGCTCGCCGCGGACGACGGGGAGCATCGGTATCCCGACCTCGGCGTACTCGTCCTTCATCAGCAGGCTCAGCGCCCAGAAGTGCGCCGGCGTCCAGTAGAAGACGATCGCGAACAGGTAGATCGCGGTCCAGCCGATCGATCCGCGAGTCGCCGCCCACGCGACCAGGGGCGGCATCGCGCCGGCGGCGCCGCCGATCACGATGTTGTGCGGGGTGCGCCGCTTGAGCCACATCGTGTAGACCCCGACGTAGCCGACGAACCCGCCGAGCGCCAGTGACGCCGCCAGCACGTTGACGGTCAGCGAGAGCAGCACGAACGAGAGCACCTGAAGGCCGATCCCGAAGCGCACCGCCGCCGCCGGGCTGACCCGGCCCGACGGGACCGGGCGGTTGGCCGTCCGCCGCATGCGGCCGTCGATGTCGCGATCCCAATAGTGGTTGATCGCCCCGGCGCCTCCGGCCGACAGGTAACCCCCGGCGCAGGTGAGCGCGACCCGGCCCACCGACGGATCCCCGGCCACCTCCATCGTGGCCACCGTGGTCAGCAGCAGCAGCGACTGGACCTTCGGTTTGGTCAGGTCGACGTAATCGGAGACGAGCTGGCGCCGGCGCAGTGACGCTGATGCGGCGACGGTCTGGGCCGTCACGGTTTCCCGCCTCTCGCGCTCGTCACCCGAACGCGAACGCAGACTCCGTGGATCATCCCGACGACCGGGTGAACTGCTCGCCGCCGCCCGTCTTCTGGGTCACGCCGGTCTGGCGCTCGATCTGGCGACGGATGTCGCGCATCGGCTCGACCGAGCGGACGCGCGGGATCTCGTCGAAGTTGTTGACCGGTGGCGGCGATGATGTGAACCACTCCAGCGTGTTGCCCTTCCACGGATCGGGTCCGGCGATCCGGCCCACCTTCAGGCTGCGGGCGACGTTGATGATCGTCAGCAGCACTCCGACGCCGAGAATGAACGATCCGATCGTCGAGATCAAGTTGTAGGTCGACCAGCCGAGCCCGGGGCCGTAGGTGTAGATCCGACGTGGCATCCCCGACAGGCCGAGCGCGTGTTGGACGAAGAACGTCGCGTTGAAGCCGATGAACATCACCCAGAACGAGGCCTTGCCCAGCCGCTCGTCGAGCATCCGGCCGGCCATCTTGGGGAACCAGTAGTAGATCCCGGAGAAGACGGTGAAGACGGCGCCGCCCATGAGCACGTAGTGGAAGTGGGCGACGACGAAGTAGGTGTCGTTGAGCTGCCAGTCCACCGGGAAGACGGCGAGGAAGACGCCGGTGATCCCGCCGACGACGAAGATCGCGATGAAGCCCACCGCGAAGTACAGAGACGTCGTCATGACGATCGAGCCGCGCCACAGCGTGGCGATCCAGTTGAAGATCTTGACTCCCGTCGGGATCCCGATCAGGAACGAGCTGAGCATGAAGAAGCCGAGCACGACGATCGGAACCGGCGAGGCGAACATGTGGTGGGCCCACACGAGGGTGGCGAGGAAGGCGATGACGACCGTCGAGGCCGCGATCGCCTTGTAGCCGAAGATCGGCTTGCGGCTGAACACCGGGATGACCTCGGAGATGATCCCGAATCCGGGCAGGATCATGATGTAGACCTCGGGGTGGCCGAAGAACCAGAACAGGTGCTGCCACAGCACCGGGGACCCGTGGGCGGTCGGGTCGAAGAAGTGGGTGCCGAAGTGCCGGTCGGTGAGCAGCATCGTCACCGCGGCGGCGACGACCGGCAGGGCGATGATGAGCAGGATCGCGTAGACGAGCAGCGTCCAGACGAACAGCGGCAGGCGGTTCCACGACATGCCCGGCGCCCGCATGTTGACGATCGTCGCGTAGAAGTTGATGGCGCCGACCAGGGACGAGATGCCGGTGATGTGGATGAGGAAGATCCACGCGTCCTGGCCGCCGCTCGGCGAGTACAGCGACTCCGACAGCGGCGGGTAGCTCCACCAGCCGGCGCTTGGCGGATGGAAGAAGAGGGTGGAGTAGAAGACGACGCCACCGAACAGCAGCAGCCAGAACGACAGCGCGTTCAGGCGCGGGAACGCCATGTCCCGGGCTCCGATCATCAACGGCAGGAAGTAGTTGCCGAAGCCCGCCATCACCGGCACGACGAACAGGAAGATCATCGTCGTCCCGTGCATCGTGAGCAGCTCGTTGTAGTGCTCGGAGGTCAGCAGCGTGTTGTTCGGCACGCTGAGCTGGAGCCGCATCATCAGGGCCTCGACGCCGCCCATGCAGAAGAAGACGAACGTGAGGACCAGGTACATGATCCCGATCTTCTTGTGATCGGTGGTCGTGACCCAGTCCACCCAGCGCTTGGTCTGGCGGGGCCGCACCACCTCGTGGGCGATGACCTGCGGGACCGGTCTGACTGTGCCCTCGGTGCTTTCGGTGGTCAGCGTCGCCATGGGATCAGCTTCCTAGGTCGCCCTGAGAGGTGAGGATTCGCCGCAGTTGGGTCACCTGCGCGTTCTGGGTGGTGATCAGCTGCTCTTGGCGCGCCGCCCAGGCCTGGTACTGGGCCGGGGTCACGACTTTCACGTACGCATCCATCGCGGCGTGGTTGGTCCCGCACAGCTGGGCGCACTGCCCGCGGAACTTGCCGGTATGCAGGGCCTTGAACCAGGTGTAGGTCGTGTAGCCGGGGACCGCGTCGGTCTTGCCCCCCAACGACGGCACCCACCAGGAATGGATCACGTCGGTGGACTGGATGTCGAGCACCACCGTGGTGTGCTCCGGGACGACCATCGTCGTGTACGAGTACGGGAGCTTCAGGTTGAACGAGTTGGTCAGGCAGCCGTTGCCATACGTGTAGCGCCAGATGTACTGGCGCCCCTGGACGCAGACGGTGAGCTTCTTGCCGTTGGGCGGCGTCGGCGCGTTGAGCGAGGCCGACAGCACGAGACCGCTCGAGCCGGAGTTGGGCGGGTTGACGATGCTCGGCAGCTTGGTGAAGGTGACGACGGTCAGCACGACGAGGATCAGCGCGGCGGCGACGGTCCAGCCGATCTCGAGCCGTGTGTTGCCGTGGATCTGCGCCGCGACGGGGTTCTTCTTGGCCCGGAACTTGTAGACCGAGTAGACGAGCGCGCCCTCGACGATGATGAACACCACGGCGGCGATGTACAGCACGATGTCGTACAGCGAGTGGATCTGGTTGGCGTTGGGCGAGCCACCCGATTTCGGGCCGAAGAAGTTCGCCAGCGCCTCGGGCGCGATGACCAGCGAGCCGACCAGCGCGATGCCGAGCACCGGAATCGCGCTGCGGAGCCGCGGACCCCAGCCGTGATCTCGCTGCTCGCGGCGTCGGCGGCGGGACGTGGCGTCGGTGACGTCGTGTCGCAAAGCGGGCGGCATTCTATTCGTTTCGAGGACTGCTCGGCGCTCCCCCGGGTGGGAGGGTGGGCTCGACCGCCGTGTGTTCGGATCGGCACAAACCGCTGGAAATGTGGCGGGAGCGGCGCCTTTTCTCATACTCTTCTTATACTGGCGCCGGTTGCGCGTCTCGAGGGCCATCCGAGCGGGAGCCTGGGCCCTGGTCGCCGCCGGGGTCGCGGCGCCCGTTGCCCGCCGGCGGGTCAGGTTGCCCCCCGTCGCGGTGGTTGGAGCCGCCGCGCTGGCGGTTCCGGCGTTGACGGTGGCACTGCCGCGCACCCGACTGCGCGACGCCGCCCTGTGCGGCCTGAACATGTGGGCCTACCTCGCCGCCTACGAGCTGCCCCACGACGATCCGGAGCGGCTCCGGGGGCGCGTTCGGATCGACTATCCGATCGCCGTCGACCGCGTCCTCGGCCTGGGCGTGCCGCCGACGGTCCGCCTCCAGGCGTTCTCGGACCCGGGGTACATCAACCGGTTCGAGCGAACCCTGGTGTGGTGTCACTGGGTGTGGTTCATGGTCCCGCACGGAACCGTCGGATACGTGCTGCTCCGCCGGCCCGACCGCTTCGAGTCCGCGGCGGCACGGATGTACGCGGTGTTCGATCTCGGGGCCGTCTTCTACTGGGCGGTCCCGACGGCGCCCCCCTGGTACGCGGCCCGCCACGGCCGGTTACAGGACGCGCCGGTCCACGAGGTCCGGCGGATGATGATCGAGTACGGCGAGCAATTCTGGGGTGACCGCTGGACCGGGCTCTACGATGTCCTGGGAGGAAATCCGCTTGCTGCCATGCCGTCGCTGCATTTCGCCACGTCGCTGATGGGCGCTCACCTGCTCACGGAGGTGGGACCGGTGTCGGGCGCCGTCGGCTGGACGTATGCCGTGCTGCTCGGCCTGGCGCTGGTGTATCTCGGCGAGCACTATGCCGCCGACCTGCTGGGTGGGGCCATCCTCACCGAGACGGTGCGCACCCAGGCCGGTCGCACCACCCCGGCCCTGCGGCTGTTGACGCGGATTCTCCAATCGCTCGAACGGCGGGCAGCGGGCGGTTAGGCGCCGGTGCGAGGGGAAGCTCCCACCGAGCCCGGGCGCGGGGCCGCGGCCTCGGCCGACGCGGACGGAAGCCTGGACCCCCCGACCGATCCCATCGCCGCCGCGGACGGCGCCCACGACGGGGCGCCGGCCGGCTCGGGCGGCACCGAGGAGATGCCGCGCGTCGTCCTGACGCGCGGGCGAATGTATGCATCGATCGCCTTCATCATCTCCACGGCGGCGTTCCTGTACTTCGTCCTGCCCAAGCTGCTCGGCCTCCGGGACACGTGGCACCGGGTCCAACACGGCAACGGCTGGTGGCTGGCGCTCGGCGCCCTGCTCGAGGTGTGCTCCTTCGTCGGCTACGTCGTGCTGTTCCGGGGAGTGTTCCTGCGGGGCGGCTCGCGCATCGGCTGGCGGGCGAGCTACGAGATCACCATGGCCGGCCTGGCCGCCACGCGGCTGTTCGCCTCGGCCGGCGCCGGTGGCATCGCCCTGACCGCCTGGGCGTTGCGGCGGTCCGGGATGGAGCCGAGGCTCGTCGCCTGCCGGATGATCGCGTTCATGGGGCTGCTGTACGCGGTGTTCATGGGCTGCCTGGTGATCGGCGGTCTGGGCCTGTATCTCGGAGCGTTCCCGGGCACGGCGCCGTTTGCGATCACCATCATCCCGGCGATCTTCGGCGCCGCGGTGATCGCGATCTTCCTCGCCGTCTCGCTGCTGCCCGGTGATGTCGACCGGCTGGTGGCGCGCTGGTCCCACGGGGGTCGTCTCGGCCGTCTCGCCGGCCACGCCGCCGCTGCCCCGGCCGCTGCCGCCAGCGGGATCCGGACGGCGATCGGCCTCGTTCGCAGTCGCAACCCGGCGCTGGTCGGCGCGGTCGCGTGGTGGGGGTTCGATATCGCCGTTCTGTGGTCGGCGTTCCACGCCTTCGGCGGGGCGCCGCCGACGGCGGTCGTCGTCATGTCCTACTTCATCGGGATGCTCGGCAACGTGCTCCCGCTGCCGGGCGGGATCGGCGGCGTCGACGGCGCGATGATCGGCGCGTTCTCGGCGTTCGGGATCTCTCCGTCCCTCGCGGTCGTATCGGTCCTGGTCTACCGGGCGTTCGCGTTCTGGCTGCCGACGCTGCCCGGGGCGGTCGCCTACTTCCAGCTACGCCGGACGGTGCACCGGTGGCGCAGCGAACGGACACCCAGCTACACTTAATGAAGTGATGGAACAGCGAATCGAGAAGGCGATCATCGTCGGCAGCGGGCCCGCCGGATACGCGGCCGCCCTGTACATGGCGCGCGCCGAGCTCGAGCCCTTCGTCATCGAGGGCTTTGCCTGGGGTGGTCTGCTGCAGCAGACGACCGACGTCGAGAACTACCCCGGCTTTCCCCAGGGCATCATGGGCCCCGACCTGATGCAGCACTTCCGCGATCAGGCCGAGCGCTTCGGCGCCAGGCTGGAGACCGACGACGTGACGAGCATCGAGCTCTCCCCGGACGGCTCGGAGCCCCACAAGGTGTGGGTCGGCGATGACCTGCATCTGACGCGCTCGGTCGTGCTGGCGATGGGGGCGCAGCACCGCAAGCTCGGCGTGCCCGGCGAAATGGAATTGTCAGGGCGCGGCGTCAGCTACTGCGCCACCTGTGACGCCGCGTTCTTCAAGCAGGCGCCGACGCTGATCGTCGGTGGCGGCGACTCCGCCATGGAGGAGGCAATGTTCCTCGCCAAGTTCGCCTCCCAGGTGGCGATCGTCCACCGCCGCGACGACTTCCGCGCCTCGAAGATCATGCTCGAGCGGGCTCGTGCGATCCCGAACATCGAGTGGGTCACGCCCTACGTCGTCGAGGAGTTCCACGCCGGCGAGAACAAGTCGCTGGCGATCGCCCGCCTGCGCAACGCCGTCGACGGTTCCGAGAAGGAGCTGGAGATCACCGGCGCCTTCATCGCCGTCGGGCACGATCCCCAGTCCCAGCTTGTTCAGGGCCAGGTTGAGATCGATGACGGCGGCTACGTCGTCACCCAGGGCAAATCGACCCTGACCAACGTGCCGGGCGTGTTCGCGGCCGGGGACCTCGTCGACCACACCTACCGCCAGGCGATCACCGCCGCCGGCTCGGGCTGTCAGGCCGCGCTGGACGCCGAGTGGTACCTGCGGGACACCGCGCCGTTTGACAGCGCGGCGCGGGTCGCCGCCGGTTAACTGCCGTAGGGGCAGCCGTCGGCCGGGCCCCAGTTGCCCGACGCCGGGTGCTGACCCATGATCAGCCCGAAGTCCTGGGTCCAGGTGCCGCCCTGGGTGCTGAAGCCGCCGATCGCTTCGCCGCTGACCCCGGTGCCGACGTAGCGGTACGAGGGGTTGAGGATGTTCTGGCAGTGGCCGGTGCTGGCCATCCAGGCGGCCACGACCGAGCTGGGGGTCCTGAAGCCGGTCGCGATGTTCTCGCCGACATTTGACCAGTGGAATCCGACGGCCGTGATCCGGGAGCCGAAGTCGGCGCCGTGGGTGAAGTCGCGGTGGCTGACCATGACGTTCGTCCAGCCCTGGGCGGAGCGGTTCAGACGCGGGTTCTCGCGCAGGCCGGGGAGTCCACGCTCACGGCGCTGGGCATTGATCAGGCACACCACGGCGCGCTGGAGCTGAGCTCGCCGGGCGACGGCAATCGGCGCCTGGGCGTCGGCGCAGCGGCGGCCGCGGGCGGCTGCCATCGGGGTCAGGACGGTACTGGCGACGGCGACGGCGAAGACGGCCAGGAGCAGCCGGGATGCGGCCCGAAGGCGCACGGCCTCGCGGCACAGCCGGGCTGTGTCTGGATTGCTCATCAACCCTTCCTTCGGTCGCGCGTCGGGGTACTTGAGCGCGTCCGGTCGCCGGTAGAACCTTTGTTCAGGACCGGCGGGGGAACGTACACAAAGACCGCGCGGCGCAGCTTTTGCGTGACGGCTGGGTAGCTACCCACGCCGGGGCGCGTCTAGTCCCGCCATACCCGTAGATGCAGAGGATTCTCCGCGTAGCCTGCCGGGAAGCTGCTCAACCGGATTCGGGGCGATCGCTCAGGGTCGCAGCACGATCTTCAGCGCCTCGCGCCGGTCATAGATCCCATAGGCATCGGGCGCCTCGTCGAGCGGGAGATGATGGGTCACCAGCGGCGTCGGGTCAAGCGTTCCGGCGGCGAGCATCCCCAGCACCCGATCGACGTGCCCGATCACGTTCGCGTGCCCGGTGCGCAGCGTCAGCGCCTTGATCCAGACCATGCCCATGTGGACCTCGCACCGCTCGGCGTAGACCCCGATGGCAACGACGGTCCCAGCCTTGCGGACGAGGCGGATGGCGAGATCGAGGGCGTCGGGGTGGCCGACCGCATCGATCGCAGCGTCCACGCCGCGCCCACCGGTCAGCTTTCGGGCGACGTCGCGAGGACTCTCCTCGGTCAGGTGCACCGGGACCGCGCCGAACCCGCGGGCCACCTCGAGGCGGTCCGCGACCGTGTCGATCGCCAGCACCGGTCCGGCGCCGGCGGCGATCGCGATCTGGACGGCGCACAGTCCGACCGGACCCAGGCCGAGCACCGCGGCGCTGTCACCCGGCCTCAGCCCGCCCTGCTGAACCGCGTGATAGCCGGTTCCCATCACGTCGCCGGCGAACAGGGCCACGTCGTCGGAGACCGAATCGGGCACGGCGCGCAGCGTCATGTTCGCCATCGGCACGAGCGCCTGGTCGGCCTGGGTGCCCTGGAGCGAGCCGAGCAGCTCACCGTGCCCGAACACCCGCATCCGGTCGCACTTGTGGTAGATGCCGCGCAGGCAGAAGAAGCAGGTGCCGCACGCGGTGTGAAAGCACCCCAGCACCCGGTCGCCGACCCCGACCCGGGTGACGGCGTCACCGGCGGCGGTGACCGTCCCGACGAATTCATGTCCGATGGTGAAGCCCGGCTCCATCTTCACCCGGCCGTGGTAGATATGCAGGTCCGAGCCGCAGATCCCGCTCGCCGCGATGGACACGACCGCATCGTCGCGGCTCTGCAACTCGGGGGCCGGGCGCTCGTCGACCCGGACCTCCATCGGCGCCTGGAAGGTGACCGCTCTCATGACGCCTCGTAGGTGAAGAAGCCCTCGCCGGTGGGGCGTCCGAGCCGCCCCGACCAGCCCAGCCGGCGCAGCACCGCTGCGACCCGGTAGCGCTCCTCACTCCGTTCCAGCGACAGCGCGTCGAGCACGCCGAGGACGTGATCGAGTCCGATCTCGTCCGCCCAGGCGAGGATGCCCCGGGGGTAATTGAGTCCGTGGACCATGCCGGCGTCGATGTCCTGGGCACTCCCGACGCCCTCGCCGAGCGCAAACGCGGCCTCGTTGGCGATCTGGCAGACGATCCGCCCGAGCACGAGTCCGGGCGCGTCCCCGACCCACTCGATGTGCTTGCCCAGCGAGTGGAAGAAGCGCTCGGCGGCGGCAGCCGCCGACGCGGCCGAGTCCGGCCCACGCGTGAGCTCGACCAGCCGAGCGGCATCGAGCGGCGGCAGCGCGTGAAAGCCGACGGCCGAGCCCCCCGGGTCAAGCGCGGCCAGCGACCCTCCGGCGCAGCAGACCGCGCGGGGCCCTCCCTGTAGCGGCGCGTCGCCCTCCTCGCCGCCGACGTCGACCTCGAGGATCAGGAACGGCGCCGGCGCGCCGACTGCGTCGGCCGGCCTGACCACGTCCCAGCCGGCGCCGGCGGCCGCCCGCTCGAGCTCGAGCGCCACCTGCGAGTCGCCGGCGATGACCACAACTCCGTCGCCGCCGCCGACCGGCGGGGGCTCGGGGTCAGCGGGGCGATGCCGCCCGCCCTCGGGGTACTCGTAGTAGCCACGGCCCGACTTGCGGCCGTGGCGCCCGGCGGCCACCGTCTTGACCGTGATCGGCGACGGCCGCCAGCGCGGCTCGCCGAAGCTCTGCTCGTAGAACGAGCGGCTGATCTCGAGACCAACGTCCACCCCGACCAGGTCCATCAGCTCGAACGGGCCCATCTTGAAGCCGCCGCCGAGGCGGCAGATCCGGTCGATCTGCTCGACGCTGGCGACGCCCTCCTGCAGCAGCGCCAGCGCCTCCAGCCCCCACGGTCGGTTGCAGCGGTTGACGAGGAAGCCGGGGCCGTCGACGGCGTCGATCACCTGCTTGCCCATCGCCTCGCCGGCGGCCCGGGCCACCGCCAGGGAACGCGGCGAGGATTGCACGCCGGCCACCACCTCCAGCAGCGCCATCAGCGGCGGCGGGTTGAAGAAGTGCATGCCGACGACGTTCTCGGGATGGCCCGCCGCGGTCGCCATCGCCGTGACGAGCAGCGACGACGTGTTCGTCGCCAGCACGCAGTCGGCGCCGACGACCTCCGAGAGCCGGTGCAGCAGCTCGCGCTTGAGCTCCAGCCGCTCGGGCGCCGCCTCGATCACGAGCTGGCAGTCGGCGAGCTCCTCGAGCGCTGGGGCCGGTCGCAGGTGGCTCCTGGCCCGTGCGGCATCGGCCTCGGCCATCCGCCCGCGCGCCACCTCGCGGTCCAGCTGAGCGACGATCCGCTCGATCCCGCGCTCGAGCGCCGCGGAGTCGGGGTCATGCAGGAACGTCGTCAGGCCGGCGACGCAGCCGAGCTGGGCGATACCGGACCCCATCGTGCCCGCGCCGGCGACCCCGAGCACCTCCGGGGCCTCGGTGTCCTCGCCTCGGCCGGCGCTCACGACGGGACCAGCGCGTTGATGCCGGTCAGCGCCCGCCCGATGATGAGCTTCTGGATCTGGGAGGTCCCCTCGTAGAGCGTCGTGACACGCACGTCACGGAAATATCGCTCGACCGGGTGGTCGTCGACATACCCCGAGCCGCCGAGCACCTGGATCGCGGTGTTCGCGCACTCGACGGCGGACTCGGTGGCGTACAGCTTGGCGATCGATGTCTCGGTCGAGTTGGGCTGGCCGGTGTCCTTGAGGTAGCCGGCGCGGTAGACGAGCATCCGCGCCGCGTCGGTCTTGACCTTCATCTCGGCGAGCATCGCCTGCACGAGTTGGAAGCTCGCGATCGGGCGGCCGAACTGGTGGCGCTCCTTGGCGTAGGCGACGGAGTAGTCGACGCAGCCCTGGCAGATCCCGACGCAGCCGGCGGCGACGCTGTAGCGCCCCGACTCCAGGGACGTCATGGCGATCTTGAACCCGTCGCCGATCTCCCCGAGCATCGCGGCCTGCGGGACCTCGCAGTCGGTGAGCGAGATCGCGGCCGTGTCGGAGCCGTGTAGGCCCATCTTGCCGTGAATCTCCTGTGGCTGGTAGCCGGCGTTGCCGTCGGTCTCGACCAGGAAGCACGCGAGGGGCGGGCGCGACCGGGTCTCCTTCCCGGGGTCGATCTGGGCAAAGATCATCGCCAGCTTGGCGTGGTTACCCATCGAGATCCACATCTTGGCGCCGTTGATCACCCAGCCCGATTCGGTTGGCGTGGCGCGGGTGCGCTGGTTGGCGGCGTCCGAGCCGGTGTCGGGCTCGGTGAGGCCGAAGCAGCCGAGCCACTCGCCGGAGCAGAGCTTGGGGAGGTAGCGCTGCTTCTGCTCCTCGGTGCCCCAGCGGACGATGGCCGAGCAGACGAGCGAGGTCTGGACTGACACGACGGTCCGCATCGACGAGTCGCCCCGGCCGAGCTCCTCGACGATGACGCCATACGTCAAATAGTCCAGGCCGGCCCCGCCGTACTCGGTGGGGACGATCGCGCCGAGATAGCCCTGCTGCGCGATCTTGGCCACAAGCTCGGTGTCGAAATGATGATTGCGGTCGTTCTCCCGGGCGCGGGGAACGATCTCCTTGTCGGTGAAGGCGCGGGCTGTCTCCCGGACCAGGCGTTGCTCATCGGTGAGTTCGAAGTCCATGCGCGGCACGCTACAGGAGCGAGGCGTACGGCCGGGGGCGTCTCAAAATGCACGACCGGCCCCCGCCGCGCGTGGCGGCGAGGACCGGGTCATGCCCCAGTGATGTGCTGTCGCTCAGCCGGTGGGCAGCGACGTCAGCGCCGGCTGGGTCACGTCGATCGTGACCGGTGCCGAGGCGCCGCCGACGTTCGCCGGGCCGCCGGTGATCCGGGCGCGGAACTGCTTTGTGCCCGCGGTCCCGAACGTCCAGCCGAACTGGTACGTCGAGCTGTTGTTCACAAATGCGACCTCGACGGTGTGCCAGTCGTTGTCGGTACCGAGCTTCTGCAGGTAGATCACGTGACCGGCCTTATCAGGAGAGACGCTGCCGGTGAACGTGATCTGTCCGTCGACCGTGGAGGTCGATGAACTGGCCTGCATGGTGACGACGTCCTGGACGCCTTCGAACAGAGCGGCGGTGTGACGCGGGGGGGCGAAGGTGGTCTTCACCAGGTACAGCTCGCTAGTCGCCGACTCTTCGTTGGCGAAGCTGTAGTTGCCGCTCGGGTCGGTGGTGGTCGTGGTCAGCTCACGGTACGGGCCACCGGTGCCCGGGGTCCTCTCGAACAGGCTGACACTCGTGCTCGGCTCGGGCGTGGTGGTGCCCGGCTGGAACAGCGTGCCCGAGATCGTGAACGTCTGACCGTTCGACACGATCGGATCCGAGCTCTGAATCGTAAAGTCGGGCACCTCGGCCTGCTGGATCACGACCGACGTGATGTCCGATGCCGCCGAGGTGTTGCGGGTATCGCCGCGGAACACGACCCGGAGGTCATACGCGCCGGGAACCCGCCAGGCGTAGGAGATGTTGTAGTTCGAGCCGGGGCCGACGAAGCCACGCTTCAGCGTCGTCCAATCGTCGCTCGAGCCCTTCTGCTCCTGCAGCGCGACGACACTGCCGCCGTGGTCCGGAGTGACGTGACCGCTGAACACGATCGGGTGACGGGTGAGTCCCGTCGGCGAGCTCGCAGCGAGACTGACGAGCGCGTCGACCCGCTCGTGAACAGTAAGGCTGTGGGTCAGCCCCGGCCCGCGGACGAACCAGCTGCGGTTGGTCAGGACGATGCCCTCCTGCCGGGTGAATTCGTATTGCCCGAGAGAGTTGGTGGTCGTTGTGCCGATCAGGGAGAACCCTGGGTTCGGGTTGATTCGGTGATACAGACGGATTACCTGATTGCCGTGATCCGGACCCTTCAGCTGGCCGAAGATCAGCACCGCCTCACCGGCGATGATGTGATGCGGCACGGCGTGAATGGTCAGGCCCCGGTTGTGCACCGGGGCGGCGCCGGCGATGCTCGGAGTTGCTGTGCACGCAAACGCGCACAGCACGCACGCGAGCAGCGTGGGGCGAAGACGCATTGAGCCTCCTTACCTGCTGGTTTGAATTGACCTCCGCCGATTGCCGGCCCGCCCGTACGGAGGTGATGACGGCCCCATAAACACGACGTCAAGTGCAGAAGTTGCGCTATCGGGGTGACGCGTGTTTCCCCAGCGCACCGGGAGTTGCGAGGCTCCGCCAGGGGCCGGACAGCTTTGCCACTCTCCCGACCCCGTCGCCTGCTCAGTCGCGAGCCCCTAGACTCACCCGTGGTGGACCCGTTCGCGATCGTGCTGTTCGCCGGCCTCGCCGTCCTGGTGCTGTGGGTCTGGCTCTTGGGACGGGCCAACCATGGCGGGGGCATGGAGCAGTTCGGCCTGCGCTCGGCGCGCCGGATCACCGAGGACCGCGAGGCGCTCGAGGCCGAGGACCTGGCGCAGATGCTGGAGGCGCAGAATGCGCGCCGTCGCCGTCGTGGTGAGCCCGACATGACCGTGGCCGATCTGGAACGAAGGGTGGCTGGGGATCTCGCCGAGCAGAGCCGCCGGCGCGAGGCCTACCTGGCCGATCGCGACCTCGACGAGCTGCTCGAAGCCACCAATGCCCGCCGGCGCGCCCGGGGCCTGCCCGAGCGCAGCCGCGAGGACGTCCGCCGGGAGTTCGGCTCCGGCGCCTAGTCGGGCACTAGCCATGGCGCGGTGTCTGATCGTCGGGTGCGGCTGTCGCGGGCTGGCGCTCACGCGGTCGCTGCGGGCGGCCGGCCACGCGGTCCGCGGTACCACCCGCGATCCGGGGCGCCGGGCGGAGATCGAGGCGGCCGGCGCCGAGGCCTACGTCGGTGACCCCGACCGCGTCGCGACGCTCGGGTCGGCCCTGGCCCAGGTTGGCGTGGCCTGCCTCCTGCTGGGCTCGGCCTCCGGCACCGACGCGCAGCTCGCGGCGCTGCACGGCACCCGCTTGGACATGCTGCTGGAGCGGATGCTCGACACCACGGTGCGCGGGATCGTGTACGAGACGGTCGGGACCGTCGATCCGGCGCTGCTCGACGCCGGGGCGCAGCGTGTGCGCCACGCCTGCGAGCGATCGCTGATCCCGTACGTGCTGCTGGACGCCGACCCTGGTGATCACGCGGTGTGGGTCCAGCAGGCCGGCGGCGCCGTGGAACGGGCGCTGCTGTCGCGTGATCAGTTCGCTCGCTGAGCTCGCATGTCATCGAGGAGCGGGCCGATGCGGTCGAAGAGATCGGCCAGGATGCGCGCGGTCGCACCCCAGATCAGGTCGTCGCCGACGACGTAGGTGTCGGTCCGGATCGGGACCCCGCGGCGGACCAGCCGGCGGCGGGCGTAGCCGGCGAGGAGATCATCGAGTGCGAACTCGAGCACCGCGGCGACCTCGCGGGCACTCAGCGTCCACGCCAGCCCCGGCTCGATCAGCCCCACGAACGGGTAGATCGCGTAGCTGGTGACGATCGTCGGCGTCGGTTGCAGCGCTCCGAGCATCCGCACCGCCGCCGGCGGCAGGCCGATCTCCTCCTCGGCCTCGCGGAGTGCGGTCGCCTCGAGGTCGGCGTCGGTGTCGTCGTGGCGGCCACCGGGAAACGAGATCTCGCCGGGATGTCGGCGCAGATCCTCCCGCCGTTTGGTGAACACCGCGTGGAGCCGGCCTCCGTCGACATACAGGGCCACCAGCACCGCCGCGTCGGTGCGGCCGCGAACGTCGAGCTCGCTGGCGGCCTCCGTGGTCAGCAGCACGCCGCTCAGCTGATCAGCGAGTGCCGTGCCGGAGGGTGGCATCCCGGCCCGCCGGTCAGGCGAGCGGGTTGAACAGCAACCCGGTTGGGACCTTCGGAAAGAAGTACGTCGACTTGGGCGGCATGCTCTCGCCCGAGCCGGCGACGGCCTGGACCCGCTCGACCGGCGTCGGCGCCATGAAGAAGGCGGCGTCGTACTCACCGCTGCGAACCAGCTCGAGTGCCTGCTGGAAGTCACGGGCGTAACCCAACCCGTCGAGATGGTCGATGGCGTCGTCGGTCATCCGCAGCGCCCCCTTGAGGATCAGCGTCTCCAGGACCGCGGTGTCCAGGTGCCGGTAGGGCTCGGCACGATCGGGGAGAGCACGATCCGCGATCGCCGGATCGCGGAGCGTCAGCATGAACGGCTTGCGGAAATGCGCGTCGATGTAGCCGATGCGCACGGTGTTGCCGGACGGGGGCGCCAGCGCCGCGGCGTCGTCCACCGCCTCGATCTCGAAGTCGCGCCGCAGCGCCGTCGCGAGCGCCTCCTGCTGTGCGGCGTTCAGTCCGCGCACGAGCCGGTGGGTCGGGAAGACGGTGAGGCCCGGATCCTGCAGGGCGACCAGGCACATCAGCACGTAGCGATGGGGGCCGTCGCCGCCGATCTCGTCGGCGTACACCCGGGCGGTCTCGTAGCGGTGGTGTCCGTCCGCGATGAGCAGCTCGGTCCCCAGCAGCCCGCGCTGCACGGCCGCGATCACGGCCGGGTCGTCGATGCGCCCGAGCCGATTGACGGTGCCGTCGTCGTCGGTCGTCTGCGCCCACGACGTGTCGGCGCTGCCGGACGCGAGCGCCGTGCGGACCTCGCCCTCGGGATCGGAGTACAGCGAGAAGATGGGAGACAGGTTGGCCTTGGTGGCGCGGGTCAGCCGCAGCCGATCCTCGCGCGGGCCCGGATGCGTGCGTTCGTGCGGGCGGACCCGCCCGGCGCCGTACTCCTCGACGCGGACGCGGGCGAAGTAACCGTCGCGGGTGCGGGTCCGTCCGTCGGGACCGGTGTAGTCCTGAGACAGCGTCCAGAGCGCGGGGCCCTCGTCGACCACGACCACTCCCTCCGCTCGCCATTCCTGCAGCCGGGCGGCCGCGCGGTCATACCGATCGTCGCCGCCGCGGGGAAGGTCGATCCGCACGACGTTGTACGGCGAGCGCGCCTCGAGTGCCGCGCGCTGCTCCTCGTCGATCACGTCATACGGCGGCGCCACCACGTCCTGAAGGCCGCCGGTGCGGTCGAGGTCGTAGCGCAGTGCGCGGAGGGCCTGGATCTCTGCCATGCGGGCGCTCGAGGCTACACGAACGTCACCCGGCCCCGGCCGGTCGTTCATTACACTCGGCTGCACGCGGGGCGTGGCGCAGCTTGGTAGCGCGCCTGCTTTGGGAGCAGGAGGTCCCCGGTTCAAATCCGGGCGCCCCGACTTTTGGCTCATGCAGGGCTCGCGGCGGCGTATCGCCGCCGCGAGCGTGCTCGGTAGCGCTGTATGTTTCATCGCTCGAGCGCGCCGCTTTCCGGGGAGGAGGCGAGCAGCTGAGAAGCGTGCGGTGAGGAGGATTTGCAGGTGGGTTTCTTCGGGCGCGCCGCGGACGGGGATCCTGAGCACCGGGAGTCGCTGGAGCGGATCGAGAACGGCGGGATCCCGCTCGCAGCCGAGGCGCGGCTGCGAGCGCTCGGCACGGACGGCTCGCTGTTCACGAGCGGTCTGTCGGTGAACGAGTTCGCGCTGCTGCGCCAGCTCGGGCCGCGGCCGCTGGCCCAGGTGATGGGCGCCAGCGTGGTGCGAACCGGATGGCAGTACCTGCCGGCGCTCGAGCCCGGGGCGGCCCAGATTGTCTATTCCGGATACGCGCGCGGCGGCGGGATGGTCGTCACCACCAACAAGTGGGGCAATCGTTACGGCGAGGCGTCGCCGTCCCAGGTCCGCCAGTACCGACGACACACCGAGGTCGTGTGCGAGCTGGACACGCTGACCGACGCGTGGAATCTGGCCCGGCGCCGAGCGCTTCAGCGGTTGCGCGAGGAGGCGCTCCAGGTCGGCGCCGACGCCGTCGTCGGTGTGCACGTGCACCGCAGCGATCACGATCTCGGCAAGGGGACGATCGATTATGTGGTGACCGGGACCGCGATCCGGCTCCCGGACTCGGCCGGCACGAATGGCCCGACTCTCTCCGACGCGTCGGTGCAGGACTACTGGCGGCTGCACGCTGCCGGGCACGAGCCGGTCGGGCTGGTGGCGACCACCTCGGTCGTATTCGCTTCGCCGCCCCGGAGCACCCGTCTGCGCCGGGCCCGGACGGTGACGCGAAACCAGGAGCTCGAGGAGCTCAGCCAGGCGTTCCATTCGGCGCGTGACACCGTGCGGGCCCGGCTGCTCGGCCAGGTCTCGGACGCTCGCGGGACGGGCGCGGTCGGGGTCGAGTTTCAGCATGCGGTGCAGCGGGAGAAGTTCGCTCTCGCGTCGTCGATCCAGACCACCGACTGGCGAGGGTGGCATCGCGGGCGCTTCGGGCTGCCCTATCGCGTGTCGGGTCACTCCGACACCGAGCGCCGCGGCTGGGTGATCACCATGCACGCCGCCGGCACCGCCGTGCGCCGTCGGCCGGGGGGCCCGGAGCTTTCAATCAAGCCAGCGATCAGGATGGGAAGCGGATGACCGATTACGACCCGGGCTCGCTCGAAGGGGTCCCACCGTCAGGCGTCGATCGCCTCGCGCAGAACCGCGAGGGGCTCTACACCTCGGATCTGAGTGTCAACGAGTTCCTGCTCGTCACCGAAGCCGGTTTTGACCCGGTCGGGCTGGTCGTCGGCAGTTCGATCTTCCACATCGGCTTTCAGGTCACGGGGCCCACGGTGAGTCGCGAGCTGGACGTCCTGTCCCAGGCGATGTACAGCGCCCGGCACCTCGCCATGACCAGGATGGAGGAGGAGGCCGACCAGCTCGGCGCCGACGGGATCGTCGGCGTGCGTCTGGAGATCGGCCGATACGAGTGGGGGCCGAACATGGCGGAGTTCATCGCCATCGGGACCGCGGTCAAGCACCGAGAGGGTGTGCTGCACCGAGCTCCCAACGGGCGGCCGTTTCAGAGCGACCTGTCCGGACAGGAGTTCTGGACGCTGCTGCGCACGGGGCATCGTCCGGTCGGCATGGTCATGGGCAGCTGCGTCTACCACGTCGGCCGGCGCGGACCGGTGCGCACGATCGCCCAGACGGGTCGCAATGTTGAGCTGCCGAACTACACCCAGGCGCTCTACGAGGCGCGAGAGCTGGCGATGCAGCGCATGCAGACCGAGGCTCAGGAGCTCGGCGCCGAGGGCATCGTCGGCGTGTCGCTGTCCGAGACGAGTCACGGCTGGGGCAGCCACGTGATCGAGTTCTTCGCGCTCGGGACCGCGATCGTCGCGACCGACGCGGGCTCGTCGGTGGAGCCGCCGGTCACGGTGCTGGACCTGAACGACCGCTGACCGGGTGGGTGGACCCGGGCGCCCGGCGGCGCCGTCGGCCTCTCGTTCACCGAGTTACTAAGTCTAGGCTTATCACGCTAGGCTTATCAATATGAGCGGCCCGCCGAACCCCGATCAGGTCGCTGCGGCGCTGCGGGTGAGCATCGGCCTGCTCGTGCGCCGGCTGCGCCAGATCAAGGCCGAGGGTGAGCTGACGCTGCCGGAGACGGCCGCGCTCACCCGGCTCGATCGCGCCGGCCCGATGACGTCAAGCGCGCTGGCCAAGCTCGAGCAGATCAGCCCGCAGTCGATGGGCGCGACCCTGGCCGCGCTGCAGGGGCGCGGGCTCGTGGTGCGGCGTGACGACCCGGAGGATGGGCGGCGCGTGGTCATGTCGATGACCGACGCCGGGCTCGAGATGCTGCGCAGCCAGCGCAACGAGCGCGTCCAGCAGCTGGCGCGGGCGCTGGCCGCGGAGTTCACGCCGGCCGAGTTGCATCAGCTGATGGCGGCCGCGCCGCTCCTGGAACGACTGGCCCAGAGCATCTGATGCCATCGACGGATGAGCGCTACAAGTGGGTGGCGCTGTCGAACACGACGATGGCCGTGTTCATGTCCGCGCTCGATGGCTCGATCGTCATCATCTCGCTTCCGGCGATCTTCCGCGGCATCCACCTGGATCCGCTGGCTGCGGGCAACATCAGCTACCTGCTGTGGATGATCATGGGCTACCGCCTCGTTCAGGCGGTCCTCGTCGTCACGCTCGGCCGCCTCGGCGACATGTACGGCCGGGTCCGGATCTACAACGCCGGCTTCGCGGTGTTCGCCTTCGCGTCGGTGCTGCTCTCATTTGACCCGTTCATGGGCGCCGACGGCGCGCTGTGGCTGATCGGGTGGCGCGTCCTCCAGGCGCTCGGCGGCTCGATGCTCACGGCCAATTCGGCGGCGATCCTGACCGACGCGTTTCCCAGCGACGAGCGCGGTCTGGCGCTCGGGATCAACCAGGTCGCCGCCATCGCCGGACAGTTCATCGGGCTGGTCGCCGGCGGGCTGCTGGCGGTGATCGACTGGCGGGCGGTGTTCTGGGTCAACGTCCCCGTCGGCGTGTTCGGGACCGTGTGGGCGTACCGCAAGCTCCGCGAGACCGGAGAACGACATCCCGCGCGAATCGACTGGTGGGGCAATGTCACGTTCGCCGTCGGGCTCGGCGCGATTCTCATCGCGATCACCAACGGCATCAAGCCCTACGGGCACCACACGATGGGGTGGACCAACCCGGCGGTGTTCGGCTCGCTCGTCGGTGGCGTCCTGTTGCTCGGCCTGTTTGCGGTGATCGAGAGCCGGATCGCCGAGCCGATGTTCCAGCTCGGGCTGTTCCGGATCCGGGCGTTCGCCGCCGGCAGTATCGCCGGGCTGATCGCGGCGATCGCGCGGGGCGGCCTGCAGTTCATTCTCATCATCTGGCTCCAGGGGATCTGGTTGCCGCTCCACGGCTACGGCTTCAGCGACACGCCCCTGTGGGCCGGCATCTACCTGCTGCCGCTGACCGCCGCTTTCCTCCTATCGGGCCCGCTTTCGGGCGCCCTCTCTGACCGCTTCGGCCCCCGCGGGTTCGCGACCGCCGGGATGCTCGTGTTCGGGGCCAGCTTCATCGGCCTCCTCATGCTCCCGGTCGATTTCTCCTACTGGGCGTTCGCGGCGCTGATCGTCGTCAACGGGATCGGCGTCGGCATGTTCGCCGCTCCCAACTCGTCCTCGATCATGGGCAGCGTGCCCGCGGCCCAGCGCGGCGCGGCCTCGGGCATGCGCTCGACCTTCCAGAACTCGGGTACCGCGCTCTCGATCGGCGTGTTCTTCGCGCTGATGATCGGCGGCCTGGCGAGCACGTTGCCGACCACCCTCACCCACGGCCTCGAGCACCAGGGCGTGGCGGCGGCGGCCGCCCACCATGTCGGCTCACTGCCGCCGGTGTCCTCGCTGTTCGCCGCGGTGCTCGGCGTCAACCCGGTCGGGCACCTGCTCTCCTCCACCGGCGTTCTGACGACGCTGCCCGCCGCCAACCGCGCAGCGCTCACCGGCCGCACGTTCTTCCCGCACCTCATCTCCGCGCCATTTCACCACGGCCTGGTCGTCGTGTTCACGGTCGCCGCCATCCTGTCGGTGCTCGGCGCCCTCGCCTCGCTGCTGCGCGGCGGCCGCTACGTCCCGCCGGCGCCGCCCGGCAGCGGCGCGGCCGAGGAAATGCCGGTCCCCGTCGCGTGAGCTTGCACCCCCGATGACCCCAACCAGAACAGGAACCACATGACCGACGAGCTGCCCATCATCGATCCCCGCCGGACCGCACTGCTGGTGATGGATTACCAGAACGGGATCCTCAGTCGTCTCGAGGACCCCGACACGCTGCTGGACCGCGCCGCCGACGCCATTGCCCAGGTCCGGGACGCCGGCGGCCACATCGGCTATGTCCGCGTCGCGTTCGCCGACGAGGATTACGAGGGGTTCGCCGAGACCTCGCGGATGGGGGCGATGGTCGCCTCGGCCGGCCGGATGTTCCACGCCGACGAGCCGGGCACCCAGGTCCACGACCGCATCGCCCCGCAGGAGGGGGACATCGTCGTGCGCAAAACCCGCGTCGGCCCGTTCTCGACCACCGACCTGGCGCAGCAACTGTCGGACCGGGAGGTCGATACGTTGATCCTCGCCGGGATCAGCACGAGTGGCGTCGTGCTGTCGACCGTGCGTGACGCGCACGATCGGGACTACCGGCTGTTCGTCCTCGCCGACGTCAGCGCTGATCCCGAGCCGGGCGTGCATGAGTTCCTCACCGAGCGCATCTTCCCCCGCCAGGCGCATGTGATCGAGCTCGCGGAGCTGCCCGGGTTGCTGGCCGGAGCGCCCGCTGGGTCGTGACCGGTTGCGACGTGGAGCGCCGGACGCGTCCTGATCGGCGGCATCGGTCGCCGGCCCTGCCACGCCGTTACGCTGATCGCGGGCCCCCGTAGCTCAGTGGACAGAGCGACGGACTTCTAATCCGTGGGTCGCAGGTTCGAATCCTGCCGGGGGCGTGGGGCAATGAAGTCCGTCGCAAACGCATGTCATATAATCTGACCATGCGTTCAGATACGTCTACGGCCGGGCAGAAAACGCGGACGTTTACGGAGACTGCTCGGCGGGCGCAGATCGTGGCGGCGGCGATCGACACGATCGCCGAGGTTGGCTACGCGCAGGCATCGATGTCCCGTATCGCCGAGCGGGTGGGGATCACGAAGGGAGTGATCGCCTATCACTTCGACGGCAAGGAGGAGCTGATCCGGGAGATCGTCACCGAGGTCATGGCCGAGGCCGGGGAGTACATGGTTCCGCGCATCACGGCCGAGTCGACGGGTCCGGGCATGCTGAGGGCGTGGATCGAGTCCAACCTGACGTTCATGGGCGAGCACCGCAACCACCTGGTCGCGGTGGTGGAGATCGCGCGCAACGCCCGGGCGGCCGATGGCAGCCGACTGTTTGACAACTCGAGGCTCGAAGCGGGGGCGGCCGCGCTTGAGCAGATGCTGACCCGCTTTCAGGCCGCGGGCGAGTTTCGCGCCGGCTTTGACCCGCGTGTCATGGCGACGGCGATCCGTGGCGCGATCGACGCCGTTCCCGCGCGGCTGGCGCGGGATCGCGAGCTGGATCTGGATCACTACGGCCGGGAGCTGGCAGACCTGTTCTGCCGGGCCACTCGACCCGACGCGGCCGCGCGGAACGGCCCCGGCGATGAGCGATGAAGTCGTGAGCGGATCGGGCAGGCCGGTATCCAGGGTCGCGCACGAGCCGGCGATCGAGATCGCGCATCTCCGCAAGGCCTACGGGGCGACGGTGGCGGTCGACGACGTGTCGTTGTCGGTGGCCGAAGGGGAGATCTTCGGGATCCTCGGCCCCAACGGAGCCGGGAAGACGACGACGGTCGAGTGCGTGATCGGCCTGCGCTCGCCCGACGCCGGCACGATCCGCGTCATGGGCGTGGACCCGAGCCGCGACCCCGATGCACTGCACACGATCGTCGGGGTCCAACTGCAGGCCAGCGCCCTGCCCGCCAAGCTCCGGGTCGCGGAGATCCTCGACCTGTACCGGTCCTTTTATCGCCGGCCGGCCGACGGCACCGAGCTGCTCGAGGCGCTTGGCCTGGCGGAGAAACAGGGCACCTATTATCGCTCGCTGTCAGGGGGACAGAAGCAGCGGCTGTCCGTCGCGCTGGCGCTCATTGGCCGGCCGAAGCTCGCCGTGCTCGACGAGATGACGGCCGGCCTGGACCCCCAGGCGCGGCGCGACACCTGGGAGATCATTGAGGCCGTCCGCGACCGCGGGGTGACGATCCTGCTGGTGACGCATTTCATGGAGGAGGCCCAGCGGCTGTGCGACCGGGTCGCGGTGATCGATCACGGCCGGGTCGTCGCGCTCGACGCCCCCGCCGTCCTCGCCGCCCGGGCCAGAGGCGCCAAGCTCGTCCGCTTCGTCCCATCCACCGCGTTCGACGAGGGGCTCCTGAGCGGGCTGCCCGAAGTGGCCACGGTCGAGCACGAGGGCAGCCATGTCGTGGTCACCGGGACCGGAGAGCTCGTCAACGCGGTCATCCTCGCCCTGGCGGCGGCCGGCGTCATCGCCCACGAGGTCGAGCTTGGCTCCTCGACGCTCGAGGACGCGTTCGTCGCGCTCACCGGCCGGCACGCCCGCGAGCGGGGGGCCGCGGCGTGACCCGGCGCCGAGCGACACCGCCGCGGGCCGCGTTCTGGAAGCTCGTTGTCTGCGAGGCGAGGCTGGCGTGGCGCAACCCGCGCGGCCTGGCGATCGGGATCGGGTTCCCGGTGGTCATGTTGATCGTGTTCGGCGAGCTCCCGAATGCCCAGCTGCACCGCGCGAGCCTTGGCGGGCTGACGCGCTTTGACGTTGAGGTGCCGGTGCTCGCGTCGCTCGTGGTCGCGGCGCTGGCGCTCGTCTGCCTTCCCGGCCCGCTGGCCACCTACCGGCAGGAGGGGATTCTGCGGCGCCTGTCGACCACGCCGATGCCGCGCTCGTGGGTGCTCGCCGCTCAGGTCGCGATCAACCTCGGCTTGGCCGTCGTCGGCCTGGTCATCGTGTTTCTCCTCGGCCACGTGGCGTTCGGGCTCGTCGTCCCTCGGAACCCGGGCGCGCTGGTCTTCTCACTCGTGCTGTGCGTGAGCGCGCTGTTCGCGATCGGGCTGGCGATCGCGGCGGTCGTGCACGTATCGAGCCTCCAGCTCGTGTCCGCCGCCACCTTTCTGCCGCTGGTCTTCTTCGCCGGACTGTGGGTCCCCCGGCAGGAGATGTCGACCGTGCTGCAGCACATCAGCGACTACACCCCGCTCGGCTCCGCGGTGCAGGCCACCCAGGATTCGATCCAGGGCACCTTCCCGCCGGCGCGGCCGCTGCTGGTGATGGCCGGCTACTCGTTGATCTTCGCCGTCGCCGCGTGGCGGCTGTTCCGATGGGAGTGACAGGCACCAAACGCGACGGCCAACCACCACACCCACAAAGGAGCCCCATGTCCACGATCACCGTCCCCGCCGGCGACGTCACCACCGAGCAGGTCGTCGAGGCCCTGCGCACCGGCCTTGACCCGCGGTACGAAGTGCAGCCCGGGATGCGGATGCCCCGCTCCCCGCTGTTCGGCCGGCCCCGGCCTGACCAGCCCGACGTCATCCTGGTGGCCGCCAGCCCGCTCGTGCGCGCCCAGGTCACGATCGTTCACCGGCCGGGGCACGCTGACATCCGCATCACCCCGGCCGGACTGGCGGGAGACCTCGTCATGAACACGTTCGGGGTCGCCCGGAAGGTCCGGCAGGCCCTCCTCGATGCGCCCGGCCTCCATGCACAGACTGGGTAGTGATCAGGGCGTCCACACGCCGTATCTCGCTGCACCGCGCCAACGGCCCAACCATCCACTTCGTCAACACGCTCGGCGAACGATCGTCGGAGACCGTGGCCTGGAAGGGCACCGTTTCCAGTCCGGCGTGCACGACGATCGCTGACGGCGGGAAGCTCACACTGGTCGGGCCTGTCGCGGGTGAGTAGGCGCGGCCAACCGTCGCGGCCCCCTCGGCACCGCTGCCGGCCCGGCCGTGGCCAGCTGAGATAGCGCTACGGGAGATCGTTGTGAGGGATACGAACCGGACAGCCGCCGTCCGGTTGATCGGCGCAGTTGCGCGCGATGGCGGCGGCCCGGTAAGGCTGCGTTGCCGGCTGCCAGCACGGCTGATCACCCATCTGTCCAAACGCGCATCTCCAGCCGTTGTAGCTGAAGTATGAGTTGGCGTTGCCGCTCCCCTCGTGAGCGGCCGCGCGGAGGTGCATCACGGCGCTCAGTGCCGTCTCAGCGGCGGCGCAGGTGGTCCGTCCGGTGACGTAGACACCCCACCGATCCCGGTTGCCCTGCCGGGCATACGGAACGCTCGCGTGGATGAACCCACAGCGGTTCACCCGTGATGCCGACATCTGCCCACTTGGGGCGCCCGCGGCGAAGGACACCGGCGCGAGGCACGCAACCGTCCAAAGAGTGACCAGAGCCCGCGCGAGAACACGAGTCCCACCTCGCTGGGTCCGGACATGAGCTGGCCGAAGGCTCATTGCCGGAGGAGTATCGCTCAATCGGTCCCTCCGGCGCCCGCTGGGATGCTCGAAGCTGCCGGCTGACGCGTCGCGTTCGCGCCGAGGCTCACGCTCAGCGGGTCGATGCCGACAAACCGGCTAAGACCGGGCGGCCAGCAACTCCGGCCGCCGCCGCGAATGGGTGGCTGGACGTGCCAGCGTGGACCTCGACACGGTCAAGCGATGGGAACTTGGCTACGAGCGCATTCCGGAGGACACCGTCGGCATGCTCGCCAAGCTGCTCGGCGTCACGGACACGTTCCTGCTCGGGATCGAAGACGCCCGAGGTTATTGACGCTGAAACGCTGCCGGCGGCCGCGCTGGTAGATTCACCTGTTCCACGGTGGGCGTAGCTCAGCTGGTAGAGC
>CAVOUS010000015.1:0-114350 GCA_963699675.1 uncultured Actinomycetota bacterium | reverse complement strand
TTCACCGGCGACAATCCCTTGGCCGATTTTCCCAACGTCGACGGCGTGGTCGCGCTCACCCACAAGACCGGCTGCGGCATGACGCAGGACGAACCGCTGACGATCCTGCGCCGGACGCTCGGCGGCTATGCGCGGCATGTGAATTTCTCGGCCGTCGTCGTGCTGGGCTTGGGCTGCGAGGTCAACCAGATCGGCGGCCTGATGAAAGAGCAGAAGCTCGCGGGGCGCCTTCGCGAACTGGAGATTCAGGAAATCGGCGGCACCCGCAAGACCGTGGAGGCCGGCGTCGCCTTCGTGCGCGAGGCGTTGACCGATGCCAATCATGTGAAGCGCGAACCGGTGCCGGCCAGCGAGTTGACCGTGGCTCTGCAATGCGGCGGCTCCGACGGCTACTCGGGCGTCTCCGCCAATCCGGCGCTGGGGGCCGCGAGCGATCTGTTGGTGCGGCACGGCGGCACCGTGATCCTGTCGGAAACCCCGGAGACGTATGGCGCCGAGCACCTGCTGACGCGCCGCGCCGTCAGCCGCGAGGTCGGCGAAAAACTGGTGGCGCTGATGCGCTGGTGGGAAGAATACACGGCGCGCGAAGGCGCCGAGATGAATGCCAATCCCAGCCCCGGCAACAAGGCCGGCGGGCTCACCACGATCCTGGAAAAGTCGCTTGGCGCGATGGCCAAGGCCGGCAGCACCAATCTGGTCGATGTCGTCAACTACGCCGAACAGATCACCAGGAAGGGTTTTGTGTTCATGGACACGCCGGGCTACGACCCGGTCGCGGCGACCGGGCAGGTGGCCGGCGGCGCCAATCTCGTCTGCTTCACCACCGGCCGCGGCAGCGTGTTCGGCTGCAAGCCGGCGCCGTCGATCAAGCTTGCGACCAACTCGGCCATGTTCAAGCGCATGGAAGACGACATGGACGTCAATTGCGGCACCATCCTCGACGGCGAGGAAACGGTGCAGCAATGCGGCCAGCGCATTTTCGACCTGATGCTGAAGACCGCCTCCGGACAGCCGACCAAGAGCGAAAGCTTCGATTTCGGCGGCGCCGAATTCGCGCCATGGGTGCTCGGGGCGACGATGTAGGGCGTGGACTCATAAGCGCGTAGCCAGATGCGCATTGATGCAAGTTTGATGAAGGCCAGATAGTTGGCCGCAAGCTTGTCATATCGTGTCGCGACGCGCCGACAGCTAAAGCAGATCCGGAGAAGTCAAGCTCGTAGCCTGTTTCCTTCAGCCGGGAAATTCGCGCGCGCCACGAAGCTTCGCGGCACGCCAATACCAGCGTAGCGTCCGTTGCCGGGGATGCCCAAGGACGCGGCTGCATGTCCGCTCCGCGCGTCGGCGCGTTGCACCTGCGGCCGCCAAAAAGCCGGCGGCAAGAAGAACGTTGAATGAGTTCATTGCGAGTCTCCGTGTGCCGGTCATGCGGGAACACGCAAATGAGCAATGACGCACCGTCGAGCCGATGGGCGCTGAGCGGAAGCGAACTCTCGTATGGGCTGATCCGAATGCTCGGATGTACTAGAGCCTTTTCAAGTCTAAATGGAAACGGTTTGCGTCTAAGAATTTCGCATTTGACGAGTTTCTTAGAGCAAACCGGTTTCCATTCTTCAGCGGAAAACGCTCTAGCTATCACATGTAGGCCGTGAACGAGATCAACCCATTCAAATCAGGTTCACGAAACTCAGCTATCGCGCCCCCAGCGCGATCGACGTGTGGCCTGCGGGATGCGCCGCCAGGAGCTGATTGTATAATCGGTCGATCTCGCGCGCCTCATCCGGCGTGACATCCTGGAGCTGGAACGCTCTCAGCTCATTCTCGGTTGGTTGGTAATTGCGGCCGTTGCGAATTGGCCATGGCCCTTTATGAACCGGCGGAGCTTGCTGGGCATATCCGATGTTTGCCAGCAATAACGACGCTACAACCAATGCGGGGCCAAAGACTGCTTTGCTTGACATGGATCGCTCTCATTCGGTGTACCTGGTTAGGGGCGAAGGCAGTTGGAGGGCCAAGGGCAAGGCACCTGGCCGCCGTCGCTCTTGTTGTTTCGAGATCGATTTGTCGCCGTCTTAGTCCAACAAGACTATGTGATCGATTTTTAGCGACCTGCGGCGCCGGGCTGCCCGTAGCGTTGATGTTCTCTGGTTCCGAACGGGGACAGCCCACGCAAGCGCTGGCGCGTCGGGCCGAACGGCACCGAAGGCTATGGCGCCGCGGAGGTGACGCTGGGCGGCGCCGGTACCTCAGGGGCTCTCGTCGAAACTTTCGAATCCAGATCTCGTCCCGGGGCTTTATTTCATCGGCGAAGTCATTGACGTCACCGGCAATCTTGGCGGCTTCAATTTTCAATGGGCCTGATCGTCGGGATATGCGGCCGGCCGGCACGTCGGGGGTTAGTAAAAAATTTTCGTTTCCTTGCCTGGTAGAAACATCTCCTCGGTGTCCACGTCCCCCAGAGCGGCTTATCGCGATCGTCACGGGCGCGGAATGGGATGCGGTGGACGCGGCGGAAGAACTGGCGACCATGCAACCGACTGCGCGGTATATGCGAGAGGTGGCGGATTAGCAGCGGAACGCGGTACAGATGGGTGGGAACCTCCGCTTATCCGCTTTAGCCTTTTTGATAGACCTAACTTATTTGCTCGCGAGTGCTCGGCGTTTGTAGCAGGGTTTTGTATTTCGGTCGGCGCGTCTCATCGTACTCAAAGTACTTACAAATCAAACTCGATTGGGATCGATGTCCGCTATGCCTTGATAGCGTCCAAGTTCCGCGTGGCATCGAATTGACGCGATGTGCCAAGACCCGACCTCTTGCTGTGCGGGCCTTACGCCACGTAGGTCCGCCCGTGATATAGCTCCAGCGATCAATGTGTTGTCTTTCGCTTCACGGACGAATTCATTCACCACAGCAATGTCCGTCGCCATCGCGAAATGCGGGGATAACCGCACGCACTGGTTGCTTCTCGCATGAGTTGTCATACTAAGTGAATACAGGTGATCTATTTTGTGCCCGCGTGGACGTCCTGCGGCACCTGAATTATTTCCGAATAACAACCGGAGCAGATTTCATGTTACGAAAACCGATAATCAGATCAGCTCTTTTCGCCACTTTTGCATTCGTTGCGGCTTCCGCGGCGCTTATGATGTCCCAAACGGTGCAGGCCGACTTAGACGGAGGCAACGCACTGTGGCCGTCCGCCGGGCAGAACCTCAACAACACCCGATTTCAAAGTGCCGAGCACGAGATTGGCGTTGACAATGTTCGGCAGTTTGGCCGTGAAGTGGCAATTCACGACAACGGGAGGCGACGTTTCGGCGACGCCGGCCGTCGATGAAGACAATGTCTACTTTCCGGATTGGGGGGTACCTCTACGCAGTGAACCGCAAAACCGGCGCTCAGGTCTGGCAGACCAAGATCGAGTGGGCGACCGGAATAGCTGGCGACACCGCGCGCGCGACACCAGTAGTCGCAGGCGACAAAGTGATTGTCGGGACGCAAGGCGGTCCCGCCGGGGGCGGCGGTAAGCTGCTCGCCTACAGTAAGGACACCGGTTCGCTGCTGTGGAAAACCACGCTCGACACGCACTTCGCGGCGATCATTAGCCAGTCAGCAAGCGTCCACGGCAATACCCTGTACGTGGGCGTCTCCTCCTTGGAAGAAACCTTGGCGGCGGTCATACCCGGCTACGTGTGCTGCAGTTTCCGCGGCAGCATGCTTGCGATTGACGTGAACACTGGCGCCATCATCTGGAAGACCTATATGGCTCCTCCGGGATACTCGGGCGCGTCGGTCTGGGGCAGTTCGCCCGCGATCGACACAAAAAGAGGTCAGCTGTACATCGCGACCGGGAACAACTACTCCGTTCCAGCCGGTGTGCTCGCCTGCGTCGCTGCGGCCGGAGGTGATCCTGCCAAAAAGAGCGCCTGCCTTTCCCAGGACGATCTCTTCGACGCGATAGTGGCGCTTGACCTGAAGTCCGGTGCGGTGCGGTGGGCCCATATTTCATTGCCCTACGATGCATGGACGGTCGACTGCATTCCGTTCGTGGGCAGTGGGTCCAACTGTCCGAAGCCTGCTGGTCCCGATTACGATTTCGCGCAGGCGCCGGCATTGTTCAGCGTTCAGATGGCCGGACAAGACAGTGAACGCGACGGCAAGCCGCGTGAACTCGTGGGTGCCGGACAAAAAAGCGGCTACTACTGGGCGGTCAACGGAAAATTCCACGTCGATCATTGCCACGAAACCTGGAGAATCCCGGGGGCTTCTCTGCCACACTGGATACCGGAATTGTTATTTCCCACGACCCTGACCATGACGGGTCTTGTGGAGGACATGCAAGAAGAGATCGCGTCCGCGGCGATCATCTTCGCCGTCTGGCGCCGGCCCTGGCGGGCGTTCGCCGCGCTCGACCGCGATGGGAGGCGGCTGCTGATCGCCTGGGGCGTGGTCCTGGCGGTGATGAACGCCTGCTTTTACACGGCGATCAGCCGCCTGCCGCTGGGTACGGTGGCGGCGATCGAGTTCCTGCCGGTGATCGCGCTGGCCGCCGTCGGCGCCCGCTCGCGGCGCAACCTGCTCGCGCTGATCCTGGCGGTCGGCGGTGTGTATGTGCTGACCGACGTGAAGCTGGCTGCCGAGCCGGTGGGGCTGGCGTTCGCGTTCGCCAACGCGGTGCTGTTCGCGCTCTACATCGTGCTGGCCGACCGCGTCGCCAAGCGGCCGCAGCTGAGCGGCATCGACGGGCTCGCGGGGGCGATGCTGATTGCGCTCGCGGTGATCACGCCGATCGGCGGCTGGCAGGCTGCCGCGGCGTCGCTGAAGCCAACCGCGCTGCTGGCCGGGATCGGGGTCGGGATCTCCTCGTCAGTGATCCCCTACGTCACCGATCAGCTGGCGATGGCGCGCCTCGCCCGGGCTACGTACGCGCTGATGGTCGCGCTGCTCCCGGCGCTCGCCACCCTGACGGGGATCGTGGTCCTCGCGCAGATCCCCAGCCGGACCGAGGTCGCCGGCATCGCGCTGGTGATCGCCGGCGTAGCGCTTCACCGCCGGCCCACCCGGACACCGTTGGAACTAGGCTGCGCGGAGTGAGCGCGACCGTGATCCTCGAGCCCTGGGGCAGCGGCGACCTGCCGCTGCTCGAGCGGCTGATGGGCGACCCGGGCATGACCGAGCACCTCGGCGGCCCCGAGAGCCCGGACAAGCTGCGCGAGCGCCAAAGCCGCTACCAGCGCCTCGAGGGCGGCGATCGCATGTTCAAGATCGTTGACGTGGCGAGCGGCGCCGGCGTCGGCTCGGTCGGCTTTTGGACGAAGGAGTGGCGCGACGAACAGGTCTACGAGGTCGGCTGGATGGTCGTGCCGGATTCTCAGGGCCGTGGCGTCGCGGTGGCGGCGACCGCGCAGGCGATCGAGCTCGCCCGGCGCGATGACAAGCACCGGTTCATGCACGCCTTCCCGAACATCGACAACGCGCCGTCGAACGCGATCTGCCCCAAGCTCGGCTTCGAGCTGCTCGAGGCGTGCGAGTTCGAGTTCCCGAAGGGTCACTTCATGACCTGCAACGACTGGCGCCTGGACCTGCGCGCCTAGTAAAGCGACCATCGCCACTCAGGCCTCGCTCTATGGGACGCCGACGATGGGGATAGGAGCGCCGACGTGCGCGCATGCCGTCGTGGCGCGCTGGAACGCCGGCGAGTCGCGGATCGCCTGCGGGCCTGCACCCGTTCGGCAGCGACGTGTTCAACCGACCCTGGGGGCGGTCTCGGCATATCGGCTCTCCGGTGCGCCGGTAGGGGCCCCCTGGGTGGCCCACTCGCGCAGCCGGAACCGCTGCACCTTGCCGGTGAGCGTCCGCGGCAGGTCGTCCACGAAATGCACGACGTGCGGGTACTCGTAGCGGCGCATACGCGCCTTGCACCAGGTCCGCAGCTCATCGGCCAGCGCGGCGTCGCCCGGCTCGTCACCGGCGCATTGCACGAAGGCGGCGATCCGGCTGGCGTCGTCGACGCGCACGCCGACCACGCCGATCCCGGCCACCCGGGGGTGCTCCATGAGGGCGTGCTCCATGTCCACCGGCGAGACCCACAGGCCTCCGACCTTCAGCATGTCGTCGACCCGGCCCACGTAGGCGTAGGTCCCGTCCTGGGCGCGCTGGTAGCGATCGCCGGTGGCAAACCACTCGCCCTGCATCGAGGCCTTGGTCTTCTCGTGCTGGTGCCAGTAGAAGGCGGCGCACGAGTCACCGCGCACGAACAATGCGCCGATGCCGGGGCCCTCCAGGGTCGCGCCATCGTCGTCGACGAGCTTGAGGTCGTATCCGGGCACGGGCCAGCCGGTGGTGCCGGGCCGCACGTCCCCGGGCCGGTTGGAGCAGTAGATGTGCAGCATCTCGGTGGAGCCGATGCCGTCGACGATGTCGAGGCCGAAGCGCTCGCGCCAGCGGGCGACGGTCGTCGGGGGCAGCGGCTCGGCGGCCGACACGCAGAAGCGGACCGGGTCCAGGGCGCCGTCGGCGTCGGGCTCGCGCACGAGCAGGCCGAACAGCGCGGGAACGCTGAAGAACACCGTGGGCCGGTGGCGGCGCAGCGTCTCGAGGATCGCGGGCGGCTTGGGCGGCCCTGACAGCAGCACCGAGGTTCCACCGAACCAGAGCGGGAAGGTGAGGCCGTTGCCCAGCCCGTAGGCGTGAAACAGCTTCGTGGTGGAGAAGTGGATGTCGTCGGGGCCGACGCCGAGCACCCGCCCGGCGTACTGCTCACACGTGACCCCGATGTCGTGCTGGAGGTGGACGACGCCCTTCGGCTTGCCGGTGGACCCGGAGCTGTACAGCCAGAAGGCGATGTCGTCGCGATGGGTGGGGGTGGCGTCGAGCTCGTCGGGCTGCGCCGCCATGGCAGCGTCGAGCTCGGTCACCCCGGCGTCGTCGCGACCACGCACCAGCCAGCGCACCGGCCGGTCGCCGACCGCGGCGCGCAGCCGGTCCAGCACGCCGGAATCGGTGACGACGACCTCAGCCGACGAGTCATCCACGAAGTGGCGGAAGTTGTCGTCCTTGTCGAGGTGACTGACGGGGACGGGCACGGCGCCGATCCGGATGGCGCCGAGGAAGATGATCGGGAACACCGTGGTGTCGTCGAGCACCAGCAGGACGCGCTGCTCGCGGCGGACGCCGAGCTCGCGCAGGAGGCGGCCCGCGCGGTTGACCTGCCGGCGCAGCTCGTCATAGGTGAGGGTCGCGTCGGGGGCGATGAACGCCGTGGCGTCGCCCCGGCCGGCGCTCACCTGCCGCGCCACGATGTCGCTCACGTTGGTGTGATCGTCAGCCTGGCCCATCAGTCCTCCTCTCCGATCTCGGGCGGTCAGGCCGCCCGCTCCTCCAACGGCTCCAGCTCTCCCTCGAGCTGCGCGAAATACCCCAGCGCCCGCGCCCGCCAGCGCTGGTGGCGTCCGGCGAACAGCTGGTGGGCGCGCTGGCGCGGCCACCCGGCGGGCAGGAGCTCGCCCGGCAGGTCAGGGTCCAGGAACGGGAACTTGCGCCACGCGTGCACGAGCAGCGTCTGCTGGCGAAAGCACGCCTCGGGCGTGAGCGCCCGCACCCGGGCGAAGTCGTCGAGGAACGCCTCATACTGGGCTCGTACGGCATCGAGGTCCCAGGCATCGGCGAGGAGCGCCTGCGGGTCACCCATGCTCCCCAGCTTGGCCACGAACGAGCGTGCCTCGGCCGCAGGCTCGTCGTTGATGGCGGCGGCCAGTTCGTTCTCGCGCTCCACGTGGGGCGTGAGCCAGACGCCGCCCCCGAGTGACCCCAGCCCGGTCCAGGCCAGGCGGGAGCGCAGCTGGTGGCGCACGGCGCGCCGGTCCTCCGGGACGCGGAGCACCACCACCAGCCAGCGGCCGTCCCATTGCCAGGGCTGCCCGAACGAGTAGATGCGGTCGGCGCCCGTGCGCAGCAGCCGGGCGGTGCTCTGGCCGAGCGTCATCCGCGCCCGGCGGCCTCGTCGCTCGGCGGTGAGCCATCCGTCACGGGTGCTGCGGGCCAGCGCCTGGCGGGCCGCCTGCTGGGTGTAGCCGACGGAGACCAGCGCGGCCACGAGCGTCTCCTGCCAGACGCCCTGCGGCCGCGGCAGGACGTATTCGCCGAGCACGGTCAACAGCAGCGACCGGGCGGCCGGGGCGCCGACCGACCGTCGTCTCAGCTGCTCGTCGATGACCCCTCCTCGGAGTCGAAGTCCGAGCGCAGCGCCTCGAAGTGGGTGCTGCAGGTGCGACAGTGCAGTTGGCGCGTGATGAGCTGACCGCCCCACGCCGACACCACCTCGATGTCGGGCGAGTCACAGAACGGGCAGGTGAGCGGCGTGACGGTCATCGGCGACGGCGCTCGTCCCAGTGAGACCAGTCGTCGGGGTCGGCGAGCGCGGACTTCGCGCCGGAGGCGCCGAGCCGGTCCACGAGCCACGCGCGCACGCGCGCACGGATCTCGCCCGGCCCCTCGCTGACCATCCCGTCGGCCATCGCGGCGCGGTAGCCCGGGTGGTCGGCGGGTCCGGGCCAACGCGCGGCCTGCGCCCACATCTCGGCGATGCGCCGCAGCAGCAGGTCGCGATCGGCGCCGCCCGCGGCACAGATGCGCTTGAGCCACGCCTCGGCGTGGATGCGATGCGCGCCCTCCTCCTGGAGGATCTTGCGCGCGCGGTGGGCCAGGGGCTCGAGCGAGCTGTCGCGGACACTGGCCACCCAGGTGGTGAGGATCCCGTCGACGACGAGGTTGGCGGCGATGACCGAGGCCCAGTCGGGCAGCTCGCAGGCGATGATCGCCAGCGGGTGGCCGGCGTCCAGCCCCTCGTCGGATCGCTCCACTCCGAGCTTGGCCAGCACCGGGTAGGTGGAACGCGCATGGCCGAGCTCGTCCTGGGCCATGGCCGCCGCGGCGACCGCGGACTCGATCGTCGGCGCGCTCACGGCCCATTCGCCGTACCGGCGGCCCAGTGCGCTCTTGTTATCGGCCAGCGAGCCGATCAGCGACACCATGGTCGCGGTGGCGGCGTCGACGGTGGATCCCGTCCCCAAACCCACCCCCTTGCTCATGCGGCGATCGCCTCCCGGATCTCGGAGCGCGGGACCAGGATCATGTGCACCCACGGCTGCTCGTCATAGATGGCCCGCGCGCACACCAGGGCCAGGTCCTCATCTGACTCGGTGACGGTGCCCACGTGATGCAACGGCTCCTCGTAGGCCTTGCGCGCGAACACCTCCCATACGGTCTCGTCCGCCCGACTCATACAACGATCCCCAGGCGCCGCATCGTCTCGCGCGCGTCGGCGCGGATGCGGTCCTTCGTCCACACCGGGTCCCACACCACCTCGATGTCGACGGCGTCGATCTCGGGATCGGCGAGTAGTGCGTCGCGGATGTCGGACTCGATGAACTCGGTCGCCGGGCACCCCATGGACGTGAAGGTGATGGCCAGCTCGGCGCGCCGGTCCTCAGGGGCGTAGGCCACCGACACGATCAGCCCCATGCCGAGCACCGACACCGGAATCTCAGGATCCTCGACGTGGCGCAGCGCCTCCCAGATGCGGGCCTCGACCTGCCGGGCGCTGCCGAGCTCGGTGACGCTCATGCCGGCCGCCTCAGCGAGGTCGTCTGATACCCGCGCTGGAGCGTGGTCACGTAGTCCCGGTTCATCGGCCCGCGCGCCCGCCACCGCACCAGCACGTCGTCCCAGTCGATCGCACCGTCCTCGAGCAGCCATTCGCGCTTGTCCTCGTCGAACCGCGCCGGGAACGGGCAGTCGATGACGTAGCGGTCGAGTCCCTCGTCGAGGTGGGCGGGGACGCGGATGCCGATCTCCTGCATGAACGGGACGACCTCGCTCATCCACCACTGGCGCAGCTCGTCGTTGGATTTGCCCTTGAAGCCGTAGTCCAGCTGCTCTGAGTGCTTCTTGCGGTCATCGGGCAGTCCGAACCATTCGAGCGTGAGGATGAACATCCAGTCCACGGCGGCCTGGACCTCGGCACGACCCTCTGGGTCCTTGCACAGCTTCTTCAGCCACGTGCGGCCGTGGCGCAGGTGGAAGGTCTCCTCCTTGTCGACCTTGGCCAGCGCCCGCTTCCACGGGCCGAAGGTGCTGGACTGGAAGACGTCGGAGAGCAGGACGAAGCCGGCCTGGTCGTACATGGCGTTGGCGCACACCAGCTCGACCCACGAGTTGAGCGGCACGTCGAAGGCGTAGGGGTACTTGAACTGCTCGGCGGGCCGCTCGTAGATGAGCCGGTCCATGTCGACGCCGAGATCGCCGAGCAGGCGGTAGCCGATGTGCGCGTGGGCCAGCTCATCCTGGATGATCGACATCGCCGAGCCGAAGTTGTTGAGTGCGGGAGCGTGGCTCGCGGCGCGCAGGTAGGAGGGCGCCGATACGAACTCGGTGTCGGCCGACACGGTGAGGATCCGGCGCATTCCCTCGAGGTACTTGGGGGACATGTGCTGCAGACCCTCGACCAGCTTGCCGGCGGCGAGATGCTCCTGGACCTGCTCCTCGGTCAACGGCGCGAGCTCTTCGATCGGTGTGGCGGACAAGCGACTCTTCCTCGCAGATATGACACTTGACTTACGGTCGCCATCGTATAGTCTCTTCACACCGAGGTCAAGCGAAGAGGAGATTCTGTGCCTGAGATGCTGATCGGAGGCGAGTGGCGCCAGGCGACGGCGCACGAGGAAATCGAGGTGGTCAACCCGGCCACCGAGGAAGTCGTTGACAGCGTGCCGTCGGGCTCGCCCGAGGACGTCGAGCTGGCGGTGGCCACCGCCCACCGCGCGTTCGCCGAGTGGTCGCGGACCGACGTGGAGAAGCGCGCCGGCATCCTGACCAAGGCCGCCGACCTCATCCACCGCCACGCCAAGGAGCTGGCGGCGACCCTGACCTCCGAGCAGGGCAAGCCGGTGGCCGAAGCGATCGGTGAGGTCACCCATCTCGCCCACGGGGTGCGCTACTACGCCGAGGCCGCCACCAAGGTGCGCGGCTCCTACCAGGACCTGCCCTCCACCCTGGGCCCCGCCTACGGGATGGTCATCCGCCGCCCGATGGGCGTGTGCGCCGCCATCACCCCATACAACTTCCCGCTCACCCTGCTGGGCACCAAGGTGGCCCCCGCGCTGGCGGCGGGCAATACCGTGGTGGCCAAGCCCGCGGCCACCACCCCGCTGGCGACCCTCGAGGTGGCGCGGCTGTTCTCCGAGGCCGGCGTGCCCGACGGCGTGCTGAACGTCGTCACCGGGCGCGGATCGGTCATGGGCGACGCGCTCGTCTCGCATCCGGACGTGCGCCGGGTCGCCTTCACCGGCTCCACCGAGGTGGGGCGCCGCGTGGCCAAGCTGGCCGCGCCCGACCTCAAGCGCCTGTCGCTCGAGCTCGGCGGCTCAGACCCGGTGATCGTCTGCGCCGACGCCGACGTGGACGCTGCGGTCAAGGCGGTCATCATCGGCCGCTACTGGAACGCCGGGCAGGCGTGCCTGGGCTGCAAGCGCGTGTTCGTCCACGACTCGATCTATGACGCGTTCGTGTCCCAGCTCGTCGAGCGGGTGGGCCGCTACGAGCCGGGCGACGGTACGGTCAAGGCCGAGAAGCCCAGGTTGCGCATGGGCCCGATCCACACGCGCGCCGGGCGCGATGAGCTGCTCGAGCAGATCGAGAGCGCCACGGCGTCGGGCGGCGAGCTGCTCATCGGCGGGGGCTCCGGCAGCAGCGGCAAGGGCTGGTTCCTGGAGCCGGCCGTGATCGCCGAGCCTGCCGCCGACTCGCGCGTGATGACCGAGGAGGTGTTCGGCCCCGTGCTGCCGGTGCTGCGGTTCACCGACTTCGATGACGCGATCATCCGCGCCAACGACACCCCCTACGGGCTGGGCTCCTCGATCTGGACCCACGACGCGCGGCTGATCCACCGCGCCGCCCAGGAGATCGACGCGGGCATGACCTGGGTCAACCAGATCCACTACGGCTATGACGAGCTCCCGTTCGGCGGCATGAAGGCCTCGGGCTTGGGCAAGGAGCACGGCCTGGAGTCGCTGGACTCCTACGTCGAGACCAAGTCGGTCGTCGTGGGAGGGCTGGCGTGATGGCGGTCTCGTATGAGAGCGGGACGATCACGCTCGACACCCCACCGGCCAACTCGTATGACATCGCCTTCATGGGCGAGCTGGCCCGGGCCATCGAGGCCGCCGGCGCCGACGCGTCGGTACGGGTGGTCGTGGTGCGCTCTGCCAGCGAGAAGTTCTTCTCGGCGGGCGCGGACATCAAGCGCTTCCTCGCCAACGAGGTCGACGCCAACATGGACATGATCCGGCTCGCCCATGAGGCGCTGGCCTCGATCGCTCGCTCATCCAAGCTGTTCGTGGCCTGCGTCGCCGGGCACGCGCTCGGCGGTGGGCTGGAGATCGCGCTGGCCTGCGACGTGCGCTACGCGATCGAGGGCCGCTACCGGCTGGGCACGCCCGAGGTGACGCTCGGCCTGCTGCCGGGTAACGGCGGGACGCAGCGGCTGCCGCGACTGATCGGCGCCGGCCCCGCGCTGGAGCTTCTGAGCACCGGGCGCACGCTCTCCCCCGAGGAGGCCGTCTCGCTCGGGGTGGTATCGCAGGTGTTCGCCGACCAGGCGGCCTTCGATGAGCACATCGCGGGACTTCGGTCGCTGCCGCCGCTGGCGCTGGCCAACATCAAGCGGGCGGTGTACGAGGGCCTCGAGCGGCCGCTGCCCGACGCGCTGGCGCTCGAACGTGACCTCATCGAGGAGCTGTTCCGATCCCACGACGCCCGCGAGGGGCTGACCGCGTTCAGCGAGAAGCGGACGCCGGAGTTCACGGGCTCATGAGTACCGACACGATCACCACCTATCCCGGCGCGTTGGTCAACGGCGCCGAGCACGCCAACGGTGGCGACCCGCTGCCCGTCACCAACCCCGGTACTGGCGAGGTGTTCGCGGAGGTGCCCGGCGGCACCGAGGCCGACATCGACGCCGCCGTGCGCGCAGCCGCACGCGCCGGGGACGAGTGGTCGGCGCTGGCCGTCTCCATGCGCGGTGAGATCCTCGGCGCGGCGGCGCACCACGTCGAAGCCCACCTCGACGAGCTGGTGCCGCTGCTGACCCGCGAGCAGGGCAAGACCCTGCGTGACTCGCGGATCGAGCTGACCAAGGCGGTCGACACGCTGCGCCATTACGTCGGCCTCTCCAAGACGCTGCGCGGCGCGCACACCCCGGGCCTGGACCCGGGCGTCGACGGCATCGTGCTGCGCCGGCCGCTGGGCGTGGTCGGCGCGATCGTGCCGTGGAACTTCCCGACGACGCTCCTGTGCAACAAGCTGGCCCCGGCCGTGGTGGCCGGCAACACCGTGGTGGCCAAACCGGCGGGGACGACCCCGCTGACCACGCTCCGCTTCGCCGAGCTCCTGGCCGAGGGCGGCCTCCCCGCCGGAGTGTTCAACGTCGTCACCGGCAGCGGGTCGGTCACCGGGACCGCTCTCGTCCGCCACCCGCTCGTGCGCAAGATCGCCTTCACCGGCTCCACGCCGGTGGGTGAGCAGATCATGGCGCTGGCGGCGCCCGGGATGAAGCGGGTGACGCTCGAGCTCGGGGGCTCTGACCCGATGATCATCTGCGACGACGCCGACCTGGACGCGGCCGCGAGCGCCGCGTCGATGGGCCGTTTCTACAACTGCGGGCAGGCGTGCCTGGCCATCAAGCGCGTCTACGTGTTCGAGTCCGTCGCCGACGAGGTGATCGAGCAGATCACGGCCAAGGCCACCCGGCTGAAGGTGGGCCGCGGCGATGTCAAGGGCTCGCAGATGGGGCCGTTACACACCGCCGCGCAACGCGACGAGGTCGCCGGGCAGGTGGCGCGGACGCTCGACGCCGGCGGTTCACTGCTGGCCGGCGGCGCCCCTCCCGAGGACGCCGAGCTTGAGGGCGGGTTCTTCTATGCCCCGACTGTGATCGCCGACCCGCCCCACGACTCGCCCATGGCCACCGAGGAGGTGTTCGGCCCGGCGCTGCCGATCTGGCGGGTCGCCGATCTCGATGAGGCGATCGCGCGGGCCAATGCCTCGCCGTTCGGGCTGGGGTCATCGGTGTGGACACGGGACCTGGGCCGCGCGCGTCGCGCCGCCGAGCGGATCGAGGCCGGCTACACCTGGATCAACTCGCGGACCAAGGTCTATGACGAGCTCCCCTTCGGCGGCTGGAAGTCCAGCGGCTACGGCAAGGAGCACGGCCAGGAGGCCTTCGACTACTACACGGAGACCAAGTCCGTTGTCTTCGGCAGCCAGCTCTGAGCCCGAGGGACGGTCGCTGCGCGACTCGCCGTGGGACCTCAGCGGCTTTCCCGTCCCGCTCATCGACCTGTCCCGGACATTCGAGGGGTTCCTTGACCTCGAGTGGCTGGAGCTCACCCCCGAGGTCGCCCGCGTGCGCTTCGAGGTGCGGGAAAACCTCAAGCAGCCGCTGGGCCTGCTGCACGGCGGGATCTACTCGGCGGTGGCCGAGACGGTGGCGTCGGTGGCGACGGTGCGCGCGGTGTGGGTGGAGGGCAAGATCGGCTCGGGTCTGAGCAACTCGGCCAGCTTCCTGCGCCCCGTCACCGCGGGCACGGTCCACGTGTCGGCTCGTTGCCGCGGCCATGACGACCGCGAGTGGGTGTGGGGCCACGAGTTCCGCGATGACCAGGACCGTCTGTGCGCGCTGGTCGACGTGACGATCGCGGTACGCCCTCTGCCGGACCGGTGAGCGTGCCCGCCGTCCGGGTCGGGGGCCTGCCGATCGAGATCCTCGATCTGGCGGGCGCGGCGGCCGGCGCACCGCTCGTGCTGTTGCACGAGGGCCTGGGGTCGGTGGGGCTATGGCGCGAGTTCCCGGCCCAGCTGCACACCGCCACCGGACGGCGGGTGATCGCCTTCTCGCGTTACGGGCACGGGCGCTCGGCGCCGCCACCGCGGCCGCGCACGCCGGCGTTCTTCCACGAGGAGGCGCTGGAGGTCCTACCCGAGCTGCTCCAGACGCTCGGGGTGTCGGCCCCCGTCCTCGTCGGCCACAGCGACGGCGCGTCGATCGGCCTCATCCACGCCGCCCACCACCCGGTGGCGGCCCTCGTCCTGCTGGCTCCCCACGTGTTCGTGGAGGAGATCTCCGTCACCGCGATCCGGGGAACGCGAGAGACGTTTGAGTCCGGCGCGCTGCGCGCGCGGATGGAGCGCCATCACGACGACCCCGACGCCGCCTTCTCGGGGTGGTGCGACGTGTGGCTGGACCCGGCGTTCCGGGAGTGGAGCCTGGAGGAGGAGGCGAGCCGGCTGCAAGCGCCGGCGCTGCTCATCCAGGGCGCCGACGACCCCTACGGGACGCTCGAGCAGATCGACCGGATCGAGGCCCGCGCCCGCGTGCCGGTGCAGCGCCTCGTTCTTCCCGGCGGCCACAGCCCCCATCTGGAGCACGGGCGGCGGGTGGCCGACGCGATCGCCGCGTTCCTGGCCTGAGCCGGCGCGGGACCGGCCGGCAACTCATCTACACCCCGACTGGGTGCGCCTTGATGTCACTCGCGCGGCACGCCCGACTCTGGCAGGATGGTCGCAATTCCGGCTTTTAAGACTCGTCGCTTTCCGGGGGGAATCACGTGCAGAGCAAGGTCGTTTTGTTCACCAGCATCATCCTGGCCTCTTCCGGCGCCGCGGCGCTCGCCAGGCCGCAGAGCCGCCATATGCCGGCGCATCAGTCCGCGTTCTACACGCTCAATGTGCGCTCGACAAAGGTGGGGAAGATTCTGGTGAACACGAGTGGGTCGATCCTCTATGAGTTCACTGGCGATCACAAGAAGCGGGACACCTGTATCGGGATCAAAGGCTGCGCAAAGCGCTGGACGCCAATGCCGACCACCGGCAACGACTCCGCCGGTCCGGGTGTTCATGCCTCCCTGATCTCCAGCATCTCCCTCCCCGAACCCTACGGCTACCGTCAGATCACGTATGCCGGCCATCCGCTCTACATCTTCACGCCGGCTGCGACAAGCACCTCATACGTTGGCACGAACGAGTACGGCGGCCGCTGGGATGGGTTGACTGCCCGGGGAAAGGCCGTCAAGTAGAAGACGCGTTTGGCGCGCCGCCCTCGTGGGCGGCGCCTCCGCTAACGCCGGCGCGGCACCGACGGGCGCCGTTGAGATTGCGCGCAGCGTAGACACAACACAGCATCAGGCAAGGCCCGTAGTCGGCCTGACGGGATTGGGTCGCCGCAGACATCACACATCCCATAGCTGCCGTCATCGAGCTTGGCCACGGCACGCTCTGTCCGCGCCAGCACTCGCTCAAGCGAATCTCCAACGCCGATGTCGGTCAGCCGGCCCACCGCCTCGGTGGTGCCATCACCCACCCGTTTGCCGAACCCGAGCGCGCTGCCACGCTCAGGACGCCTGGCGAGCGCCGCCAGACGCTCACGGGTCGCGTCACGGCGAGCCTCGAGGTCTCGTCGAACCGCGTCTAGATCCAGGTCGTCGCTGGGAATCGTCATCTGAGCTCCCTCTCAACCATAGGGTGGGTGTGCAGTTCCCTGTGTTGCCCTCCGGCTCGCGGAACCAGAACCGGGACCGGCCGCACCCTTGCATCCTGATGCCGCCCCTGCGGGGTAAACTCCGCCGAGCTGGAGCTCATAGCCCTCCGGCCGGCGCGGTTGCAGCGAAGCCGGTGTGATTCCGGAGCTGTCCCGCAACTGTGATGCCCGCCTCGGCGGGACGAGCCAGGCCGCCTGCCCTGCGCCGATGACGACAAGCCCTCGAAGGAAGGGCGGATCGTGCGGGCGCACAGCCGGCGAACCACCTCTCTTCGCTCACCGCGGAGGTTCAATGATCAATTCACTCGGGCGCCCCGCTCTCGGCGGTGTCCTCGCCGCGGCCGCCCTCGCCGGCTGCGGCTCGAGCTCGCCGCTGATCACGGGAACGACGACCGCCGCTCACAGCGCCCGCCGCTCCGCGGTGACGGCCCGGCTGTCAGCTGACGGCGTCCCGGTGCCGAGCGATGCCACCCGGGTGGTCTCGCTTTCCGAAGCGGCCACCGAGGATCTGTTCGCGGCCGGCGCCGGCGGCCAGGTTGTCGCGGCCGACGAGTACTCGGTCTATCCGGCGAGCGCGCCGAAGACGAAGCTGAACCCGTTCTCCCCCAACGTCGAAGCGATCGCCAGGTACCGGCCCGATCTTGTCGTCGTCTCCCAGAACGTCGGCCATGTCGAGACGCAGCTCGGTGCACTGCGCATCCCGGTCATCTATGCGCCCGCGCCGCCCAATCTGGACGGCGCCTACGTCCAGATGCGCGAGCTCGGCGCGGCGACCGGCCATGCTGCCCAGGCCGCCGCCGTCGTCGCCCGGCTGAAGACCCGCGTCGCCCGGATCGTGGCCTCGGTGCCCAGGCCGGTCAGGCCGCTGACCGTGTACCACGAGCTCGACCAGACGCTCTACTCGGCGAGCTCGAAGACGTTCGTCGGTCAGGTGTACGCGCTACTCGGCTTCCGGAACATCGCTGACCGCGCAACGAAGGCGGGCGTCTATCCGCAGCTGTCTTCCGAATACGTGATCGCCTCGAATCCAAGTCTGATCGTCCTCGCCGACACGGTCTGCTGTGGCCAGACGGCAGCGAAGGTTGCCGCCCGCCCAGGGTGGGCGAATCTCACCGCCGTCAAGGACCATCACATCCTCGCCGTCAATGACACGGTCGCGTCGGAGTGGGGTCCGCGAATCGTTGAGTTCCTCGCGCAGGTGGCCGACGAGGCAAAGGCGATCGAGACGGGGAAATGACAGCCACGGCGACCGGGCACGGGCCGGCCGGGGTGCTCGTGCCGCCGCCGGTCCGCTCGCGCGGGCTTCCCGTCCGCTGGGCAGTCGGTGCGCTCGTCTTTCTCTCCGGGGCGCTGCTGGTCGGCCTGACCGCCGGGCCGTTCCCGATCAGCGCCTGGGCGATCGCCCGCGGTGCCCTCTCCCAGCTGCCGCTGGTCCACGTCCACTCGCCGCTCACCCCGCTCGAGTCGGCGATCGTCTGGCAGGTGAGGGCGCCCCGGGTCGTGCTCGGGGCGCTCGTCGGGGCGATGTTGGCGATCGCCGGCTCGGCCTACCAGGGCACGTTCCGCAATCCGCTCGCCGACCCGTACCTGCTCGGCGTCAGCGAGGGCGCGGGGGCTGGCGCAACGATCGTGATCGCGTTCGTCCCATCCGCGTCGGGGACTGAGCTGCTGCCGCTCGCCGCGTTCGTCGGCGCGCTCACCGGCGTAACGCTCGCCTACCTGCTCGGCAACTCGGTCGCCCGCGAGGCTGGCACCGCCGCGCTGATCCTCGCCGGCGTCACCGTCGCGGCGTTCATGACCGCGATCCAGACGTTTCTCCAGCAGCGCCAATCCCAGACCCTCCAGCAGGTCTACGCCTGGATCCTCGGAGGTCTCTCGGGCGCGACCTGGCACGACGTCGCGCTCGCCGCGCCGTGGATCGCGGTCAGCACTGGCGTGCTCGTCGCCCACCGCCGGATCCTCGACGTGCTGAGTGTCGGCGACGAGGAGGCGACCAGCCTGGGTGTCAACGTCGGCCGCACGCGCCTGATCGTGGCCGTCGCCGCGACGATCGGAACGGCGGCCGCGGTCGCGGTCAGCGGCCTGATCGGCTTTGTCGGGATCATCGTTCCACACACGATCCGGCTGCTCGTCTCCTCGAGCTATCGGGCGATCGTCCCGCTCTCAGTCCTCGTCGGTGCCGGCTTCCTCGTTCTCACTGACGTTCTCGCGCGGACGGTGCTGAGTCCGGCCGAGCTCCCGCTCGGCGTCGTCACCGCGTTCTTCGGCGCGCCGTTCTTCGCCGTCGTCCTACGCCGCAGCCGCTGGGTGGGTATGTGAACCCGGCGCTGCAGACCACCGCGGTCACCGTCACCCTCGGGCGTATCCGCGCGGTCGACGGCGTCGAGCTGACCGTCGAGCCGGGGGAGTGGCTCGCTCTCATCGGCCCGAACGGCGCCGGCAAGACGAGTCTGCTGCGCGCGCTCGCGGGGCTCGTCCCCGCGACGGGGACGATCCGGCTCGACGGCCGCGACGCACCGTTGCGCCGCCGCCGCGAACTCGCTCGGATGGTCGCCCTCGTTCCCCAGCTCCCCCAGACACCGCCGGCGCTGACCGTCGCCGAGTACGTGCTGTTGGGGCGCACGCCGCATCTTGGCTACCTCGGTGCCGAGGGCGCCGGCGACCGGCTCGCCGCCGCCGGGGCGATCAAGCGGCTCGGGCTTACGGATTTCGTCGAGCGTTCGCTCGGCTCGCTCTCCGGGGGTGAGCGCCAGCGGGTCGTCCTCGCTCGTGCGCTCGCGCAGGCGGCGCCGCTGTTGCTCCTCGACGAGCCGACAAGCGCACTCGATCTCGGCCGCCAGCAGGACGCGCTCGAGCTCTTGGACGAGCTGCGTCGGAACGACGGTCTGACCGTGATCACCGCGATGCACGACCTCAGCCTCGCCGGGCAGTACGCCGACCGCCTGCTCCTCCTCGACCGCGGCAAGGTGATCGCGGAGGGGCTGCCGCAGGAGGTGCTCACCCAGGCGACGATTGCCGCCTGCTACCGCGCCGACGTGAAGATCGTGCTCGACGGCGGCAGCGTCTTCGTGCTCCCCCACCGCGAGGCCCGGGAGATGCGCAAGATCAAGCAGGCGTATGACCGCGGGATCAAGGCCCGCCGCGGGCTCGACTTCTGATGGGCCTGGTCCTCCTCCTCGGCGGCGCGCGGAGCGGGAAGTCTGACCTCGCGGTGCGGATCGCCACCGAGCAGCCCGCGCCCGTGACCCTGATCGCGACCGCCGAGGCCGGCGACTCAGAGATGCGATCGCGGATCGCGCGTCACCGCGCTCAGCGCCCGGCCAACTGGAAGATCCTCGAGGCGCCGCTCCAGCTCGAGGCAGCGGTCCTCGCGGTGCCGCCGGGCGATTGCCTGCTGATCGACTGCCTGACCCTGTGGGCCGCCAACCTCCTCCGCGAACACGACGAGGGGGCGATTCAGGCGCTCACCGAACGGGCCGCACGCGCCGTGGCCGACCGCCGGGGGCGGACCCTCGTCGTCTCGAACGAGGTCGGCCTCGGGATCGTCCCCGACAACCCGCTCGCCCGCCGCTACCGGGACATCCTCGGCCGCGTCAACACGACCTTCGCCGCCGCTTCCGAGCGCGCCTACTTGCTCGTCGCCGGTCGGCTGCTCGCGCTCGAGCCGGTCGACGGGGTACTCGGAGAGCTCGGCGAATGACCCGGCAGCTGCGCGCGGCGGCTGCCGCCGTCACCTTCCTCACGCGGCTCCCGCTTGCCAACCGGATCGCCCTCGACAGCGACGACGTCCGCCGCGCGGGGCCGTACTTTCCGCTCGTCGGTGCCGCGGTCGGCGCCGGTTCGGGCGCGATCGCGGTCCGCCTCACGCCGCCGCTCGGCGCTGCGCTCAGCTTCGCCGGTGCGACACTCGCGACCGGCGCGCTGCATCTCGACGCGCTCGCCGACACCGCCGACGCGGCCGGCGCCCGCACCCCTGAGCACGCTCTCGAGATCATGCGCGACTCCCACGTCGGCGCGTTCGGGGTCTCCGCGATCGTCTGCGACGCGCTCGTCAAGACCGCCGCGCTTGCCGCGCTGGCCGAGCGCCACAGCTCGACCCGGGCCGGCATCGCCGCGGGGGCGCTTTCGCGCGCGGTGCCGGTGGGGCTCGCCGCCGCTTTCCCCTACGCCCGCCCCGGCGGAGGAACCGGCGAGGCGATCACCGGCACGCCTCGCTCGGGCGCCGCCACCGCCGGTCTGGCCGCCGTCGGACTCACCGTCGCGGCGACCGGCGCCGACGGCCTCTGGCTGACCGGCGCCGCGCTCGGCCTCGCTACGCTGCTTGGCACCGGCTGCCGGCGGTGGCTCGGTGGCGTGACCGGCGACACCCTCGGGGCGGCGACCGAGTTGACCGAGACCGCGGCACTGGTGCTGGCGGTCGTGCTGAAGGGCCGGCGATGACGATCGAGCGCCCACCGCTCCCGGCCGGCTTCGACGATTCAAGAGCGGACGCCCGGCGGGCTGACCCGGGCGGCTGGCGGTTCGATGCTCAGGCACTGGCCGGCGTGTGGGCGGCGATCGGCGGCCGGCGGGACATCCGTCGCTTCCGGCCCGACCCGCTCGACGAGGCGCTCGTCGTCCGCCTGCTCGAGGCGGCCCACGCGGCGCCGTCGGTCGGCCTGATGCAGCCGTGGCGGTTCATCGTCGTGCGGAACGAGACGACGAAAGCGGCGATGCAGGGGCTCGTCGCGCGCGAACGCCTGATCCAGGCTGACCACCTCGATGACCGCTCCCGCCACTACCTCGATCTCAAGCTCGAGGGGATCCGCGACGCGCCGGTCAGCGTCGTCGTCTGCTGCGACCGCGAGCCGGGCCGCGAGATCCTCGGCCGTCACACGATCCCGGATACCGACCTCTACAGCACCTGCCTGGCGATCCAGAACCTGTGGCTGGCGGCGCGCGCCGAGGGCATCGGGGTGGGGTGGGTCTCCTTCTACCGGGAGGACGATGTCCGCGAGCTGCTCGCGATCCCCGTTCACGTCGTCCCGGTCGCGTGGCTGTGCCTGGGCTACCCCGACGAGCGCCCGAGCCGCCCGGGCCTCGAGGCGGCGGGCTGGGCCCGGCGCCACGAGCTCGGTAACCACGTGTTTAAGGAGCGCTGGCCGGCCGAGACGCCTGCCGAGCCGGCCTCCGCGCCGCCGGACCGGCCGCCCGGCCCCCACCCGCGCGAGGACGCGATCCCCGGCTGGTGGCGCGCGCTCGCCGGCCGGGTGCTCCCCGGCGACCCGTCGGCCGGTGTCCGGGTTCGCGATGCCTCGGACCGGCTCGTCAAGCCGGCGGGCAGTCTCGGCGCACTCGACACAATGCTCGAGCGGTGGGCAACGGCGACCGGAGCCCCGCCGGCCGGCCCGCCGTCGGCCGGCATTCTCGTCCTCGCCGCCGACCATGGCGTCGCGGCGCGCGGGGTGAGTCTCTATCCGGCGCGCGTCGGCGCCCAGGTGGCCGCCGCCGCGGGTCGAGGCGAAACGGCCATCGGAGTCCTCGCCCGGGCGCTCGGAGCGGAGCTGACTGTCGCCGATCTCGGGCTGCGGGCGGCGCGCGTCGACGGGGTTCGCGACTGCCGCGTCGCGCCGGGGACCGCCGACCTGACGCGCGGCCCCGCGCTCACCCCCGCCGAGCTCGAAGCGGCAGTTGAGCAGGGCCACCTACTTGGTGCCGAGCTCGCCGACCGTCACGAGCTTGTCGCGCTGGGGGAGATCGGGATCGGCAACACAACGGTCGCCGCGGCGCTGCTCGCTGGGCTGACCGGCCTGCCGCCCGAAGCGGTGTGCGGCCGCGGCACGGGCCTCGACGCCCAGGGCCTGGAGCGCAAGCGGGCCTGCGTCGCTGCCGCCGTCGAGGTCAACCGGCCCGACCCGGCCGACCCGCTCGGCTGCCTGCAGCGCCTCGGCGGCCTCGAGCTCGCCGGCCTGGCGGGGGCGATGCTCGGCATCGCGGCGAACCGGCGGACGATCCTGCTCGACGGCTTCGCGGTCGGCGTCGTCGCACTCGCCGTCTGCCGGCTGCGACCGGCGGTGCGCGACTATCTGTTCGCCGGCCACCGCTCCGCCGAGCCGGCCCACGCCCACGTCCTCACCGAGCTCGGGCTCGAGCCGCTGCTTGACCAGCGCCTCCGCCTCGGCGAGGCGAGCGGCGCCGCGCTCGCCATCCCCTTGATCGGGCTCGCGGCCCAGATCCAGGCCGAGATGAGCCGCTTCGAGGAGGCGGGAGTGGACAAGGCCGGAGCATGAGCCGCCGACTCCTACTCGTCCGCTACGCCCGGCCCGGCACCCTCGATGTCATCGACGTTGACCACGCATACCCCACGGGCCGCAACGGTATCGAACCGAGGTAGCTCTCGCCGAAGCCGGTCACGTCGACGCAGTGGGCGTCTGCTCACTGTCGGGGTCGATCGCTGAGGCGCGGGTAGCCTTTGGCCAGTCTCGGATGCTGCGCTCTAGATTTCATGCGCGCCGTGTCACGGGCTGGATCGCGTCGATCTCAGTCGCGCTGCTGGCCGTTGGCTGCGGCTCATCTGCGGTCGTCCCCGCGCCAAGGTCGTCGGCCCCGACGCCCGCCGCGCTGCGAGCGTCATCCAGTCGGCCACAACCGCCGAAGACAGTGACCGGACAGCGCGCGCGGTCAACCGGCGCGCGGCCGCTGCCTGTTGGGACTCGGCTGTCGTCGCGCACGCTCGGAGCTCGCGTGTTTGCCGATAGCCGCTACGGGTTCGCGCTCGCTACCACGGTCAGGCTCGGCGGTCAGACCTACCCCGCGGCCACGACCGACGGTGGCCGGACGTGGCGGGTCAACGGGCCGATATTTCACATACCGGCCGCCCAGGCGGCACTCGGCGTCGGGCAGCCCGGCCTCGCTGGTCCGCATGCGTTTTTTGCTTGGGGCGGCGGAGAGAACACCGTGATCGACATGACCGTCGATGGCGGTCATCGGTGGTGGCGGACCTTCATGCCAGGAACAGTTCTGTCTGTGATCGCCGGCCAAGTCTCAGAGCAGGTCGGGGCGCCGGACGGTCAATCGGCCACAGCGCTTGTTGAAGGCCCCACCGCTGACCCATCGGGCCGCGGCGCGTCAATCTGGGCGTACGCCACGCGAGACGGGCAGCACTGGCGATACACCTATGACGTTCGATAGTTGTTCCCGTGTGGGACGGAGCGGTGTGTACGTTTGTGCACGGGCGGGTCTCGCCCGCTCGTTCGCCCGGAACCGCTGGCGAACTGAGCCGGCTCTGCGTTCGGTAGTCGGCTACCGGGGGTGTGGATGCGTCGGGCCCGATGCGTGGCGCCGGCGGAGGCGCTCAGGACGGTCTACTCCGAGCGCACGCCAGCGCCTCGTCCTCCAGACACGCAGCCCGACATTGATGATCACGTCGACCGCCAGGATGAGGAGCAAGGGCCAGTAGACGGCAAGCCCACGATGAAGATCCCCGAGCAAGATGATCAGCGCCCAAGCGCCGACAAACACGCCCAACGCCGAACAGACGGTCACCAGGGCAGTCAAATACGGTGTGTCCGCGTAATCCGCGAACGCGTCGGCGTCGTAGGCTGGCCGTTCCCCTTGGCGCCGTCTGTCGCTAATCGACCGGCGGATGTCAAACAAGCCGGACACCCGACGTAGCTTGCCCTCGCCGAAGATCTGCAAACGTATTGTGCGCGTCTTCGGAGCATGTTGTCATCCGAGTGTGACCAGAACGATCGCGGCGGCCGCGATGAGCAGGCCGGCGGTCTGGAGCCTTGTCCAATGTTCGGAGAGAAGGACTCGCGCCATGAGGACGGTGACGGCGGGATAGAGGGCCGTGAGCACAGCGACGATGGCCAACTGACCGTGGCCGGTGGCGGCGAGGAAGAGCAGGTTGGCAATGCCGCTAAGGACGCCGGCGCCGAAGGTGAGAATGATGGCGGTGCTCGATGGCCGGCCGGCGTTTCGTAGGCCTCGGTAGGCGAACGGCGCGATGAGCGCCAACGAGACGATTTGGCCTGGCAGCAGTGGCCAGGCGCCGGTGTGGGTGCCGGCCTGATCGAGCGCGATGAACAGCAGCGCAAAGCCGAGCCCGGCCAACCCCCCGTACAGCGCCCCGTGGTGAGCGGTAGGCCCATCGGGGGGGTTGGGCTGCCAGGAGACCATCGCGATGGCAGGGATCGCGATGATGACGCCGAGTCCCGCGCCGAGGTGGAGTTGGTTGCCAAGTGCGATCCCGACTATGACCGGCACGACCGCGGTCAAAACGGCGGAGAGGGTGGCGACGACGGTCATCCGGGCGACCGACAGGCCGTGATAGAGCGACAAGGTTCCGATGGCGCTCCCGACCCCGCTGAGCGCCCCCCACTCAAGCGCTGCGGGTTTCGGACCCGAGCCGGGGAAGAGGATCACCGCGGCGACGGTGGTGATCACTCCAAGCGCCTGGGCCACCCCAGTGACCGGGCCGGCTGCAAACCGACGGCTGGCCAGTCCGGCGCCGAAGTCAGACGTCCCATACGCCAAGGCGGCGAAAAGGCTCAGCAGGATCGCCATGTCACGCTCGGAGCGGTGACAGCCCGGCGACGGACGTCTTTTCGTGACGTCTCGCCGCTGTCATCGTGTCTCAATCGTGTAGGACCGAGGCATCGAGAGGGCAGTCGGGTGTACACGCGTCCCAGTCGCAGAGCCGACACGCGATGTCGGCCTGCTCACGCTGACGACTGCCTCGCGCCAGAGACTTCGCGATCAACTCGACAAGCTGCGCCTGCTCACCCGGTGAAAGCGGAGCGACGAGCGCTTCGAGCCTCGTTGCTCGAGCTCGAAGGCCTTGCCTCAAGCGAGTTCGGCCCGCACCGGTGAGGTGCAGGGCCACCTCTCTGCGCCCGGACGTTTTCTCGCGCATGAGCAGTCCGAGGTCCTCCAGGCGATCGACCAATCGCACCGCCCCGGACTGAGTGATCCCCAGCCGCCGATACAGCCAGTCAATTCCGCACGCCGGACGATTACTGACCAGCACCAGCGCGGCCAGCGCCCGCTCGGGCAGTCCAGTCGCCTCGACCGTGGCGCTCTCCGCCAGATCGCTGGCGATCACCACCCAGGCAGACAGTGCGTTTCCCGCAGTTGTATGCATGACTCAAGCATATATTGATGTTGTGGGGGCGGGTCGATGGACGCGAGTTCTGCTCAATCGCGCGAGGGGTAGGACCACCTCGTGTTCGAAGGTTTCACGCTCGAGTTCGTCGACGTGGGAGAGGTGACCCTGCGCGTGAGGCATGGCGGTCATGGGCCGCCCGTCGTGCTGTTGCACGGCCATCCGCGCACTCATACGACATGGCATCGGGTGGCGCGGCATCTCGCCGACTCGTTCTTCGTCGTCTGTCCTGACCTGCGCGGCTACGGGCAGTCGACTCTTCCTCCCGACGCACCGGAGCACGCTCAGTGCTCCAAGCGGGCGATGGCCGGTGACGTCGTGGCGGTCATGCGGCACCTCGGCCACGAGCGGTTCGCCGCGGTGGGCCACGATCGCGGATCGCTGGTCGCGTTTCGCGCTGCGATGGATCATCCCTACGTCGTCACGCGGCTGGTGGTGATGGACGGTCTCTCGGTCGTGGAGCATCTCGAGCGCCTCAATGAGGCGTTCGTGCGCGCTTGGTGGCACTGGTGGTTCTTCGGGCAGACCGAGAAGCCGGCGGAGCGTGTGATCAACCTCGATCCCGACCCCTGGTATCGCACTCCATCACCGCTCGAGATGGGCCCGGACAATCACGCCGACGTCTGGGCGGCCCTGCGCGATCCAGCTGTGGTGCATGGCATGTGCGAGGACTACCGGGCGGGCCTGAGCGTCGATCGCGCGGATGAGCAAGCCGACCGGGCCGCTGGTCGCCAGATCGCCTGCCCGATGCTGCTGCTCGCCTCGACCGAGGATGACATCGACATCCATGGCGACCCCGAGGCGATCTGGCGGCCCTGGGTGGCCGGCGAGTTACACAGCGCGCCCATCCACTCTGGGCACCACCAGGCAGAACAGGCGCCCGACGAGCTCGCGCAGGCGCTGATCGCATTTCTCGCCGCTCGGACTCAGCGCTGACTCCGTCTCACCATCGCCCAGGCAGCTCACACCTACCCTGCATGGACGGTCTATGACTCCTCGGGCTCAGGTGTTGGCGAGCTCGCGCTCGGCGGCCTTCAGGACGCCAGCACGGTTCTTGTGAGACCGCTCGTAGGCACGGACCTGCTCGACGCGTTCCTCGTCACCCTCGGATAGGACCGACTGCACCTCGGATGCCGTCAGCTCGTCATACCCCGGCCACGGCTCATCGCCGCGCAGCGAGGTGATCCGGCTGAGCACCGTGGTGCGATTCTGATTCTTGCGCTCATAGGCGTCGATCTTGGCCAGATCGATCTGCGACAGGTTCGACAGTTTGCTGGTGATCTCGTCAGCGGTCAGCCGGTCATATTGCGCGATCGCCAGGTCCTTCTTGCCGGCGACTGCACCCTTGACCTGACCCTCGGCCTGAGCGACGCCCGGTACCTTGCGCGCGTTGCGAGCGGTGCGCTTGGTCGTCGCGGTGGTCGTGCGGGCCGCGCTCGCAGCCGCCTCGCCCGCCTCGCGGACGGCATCCGCGGCACCGGTCTTCGCCACGTCGTAGGACGGATCGTCCCTCAGTTCAGCGCGGACCACGGCGTCGGTCAACTTGGGGATCTCACGCATGATGCGGGCCAGCATCTTCTCCTCGTCAGCGAGGATGCTCTTGGCCAGATCTGCGGTCTCGTCATCGCCGGCTGAGCGTGCGAGCCGCTCGATCGCCGTGTACGTCGCGATCTCCAGAGCCTCAGTGGCCGCGGCGTCCTTGGCGTTCTTGAGCACTTTCTCCTCACCGCCGGTCCCCCGCAGCAGATCCCACGGAGTCTTGGTGAGCGCGAGCCCCTGACCGACGATGTCCTCCCAGAGCCCGACCACAGCCTGGAACGGTGTTGAGCCCCCGTCCAGTGCCGACAGGCGGCCGGCGACGCGCGCGGAATGCCGGCGGGTCTCATCGAGATGGGTCTGCAGGGCAGACCGGTAGGAGCCGCTCGGGGTCATGGCGATCTGGGACTGCAACACGCGAACGAGAGCGTCCTCACTCGCCCGGGCCTCGCCGAGGTACTGCGCAATCTTCTGAGAAGCGTTCATACATAATCCAATCGCTAGGAGAGTTCGAGGACAGGTCCTCGGGAACGGCGCATCGGGCGCGCACCCTTCAGCTACCCCAGCAAATGGTCGACGAACATCCGTTCGCAGATCTTAGGTCGCGTTCGAGCTGGCTCGATGTTCCGCGAGTCTGCGGCGCTCGTCGGCCGCTGGGCGGAGCCGATCACGAACCCACAACTTCGAGTACGCGATCGACATCACTCTCGTCGTTGTAGAGATGCCACGAGGTGCGCAGCAGCCCTCCTCGTACCGCCGCGACAATCCCGGCGCGCTCCAGGCGGTCCGCCGCCCCGGGCAAGTCCGCGCACACAATCGCGCTATCGCTGGGCTCCGCGCCGATCCCGGCCCGAAAGCGATTGGCTAGTCCCAGGTTGTGCGCGTAGATGCCATCGATCCCGATCTGCTCAATCAGCTCTAACGCCGGCTGCGTGCCCACCCAGGAGAACCACGCGGGGGAGACATCCAGGCGCCGCGCGCTGGTCGCGAGTCGAAGCGGCGGCCCGAAATAGCTCTGATGAACATCCTCGCCGGCGTACCACCCGGCGCTGTGCGGCACAACGTTCTCCAGCAAACGATCCGACACGGCCAGGAAGGCGCTGCCTCGAGGCGACATCAACCACTTGTACGCGCCACATACGACGGCGTCAAAATCTTCTGCTGCCAGCGGCAGCCACCCGAACGCCTGAGTCGCATCACAGATCGTGATCGCGCCGACCTGCGCCGCTGCGGCCAGTACTCCCTCTAGGTCTGCGACCTCGCCGGTGCTCATCTGGACCGCGCTGAAGGCCACCACGTCGACGCCTTCCGTGACCGCCTCCGCCAAGGACGCCGACGGCACGGTCTTGACGTCCAGACGTTGCTGAACCAGAAGCGGAAACAAGGTCGAGGTGAACTCGATCTCAGGGACAACCACGCGCGCGCCGTCAGGTAGAGCGGTGACCACCGTACCCATGAGCTCAGAGACCGTCGACCCCACAGCAACACGCTCCACCCCCACACCAAGCAGCCGCGCGAAGCAAGCGCGCGCACCCTCGGTGCTGCGCCCCCAGTTCTCCCAGCTCGTGCGACCGCCGTGCCAGTCAGCGAGCGCCGACTGCAGCGCCTCCCAACCGGGCCGCGGGGGTAGACCGTAACTGGCCGTGTTGCAATACACGCCCGCCGGCTCCCACAAAGACTGCGCCTCCGAGATCCTCATCGCCCTATTGCATCATGCCCACAAGAACCGCGCGCGCCGTCTCAACTGGTTTGACGGCGTGCCTGCGCGGCGCGTCTGAACCGCAACTGACCCGGCCGGTCTACCCTTCGGGGGGTGCGATGTGCGATTGCCGGCGCCCACGGGAAGCTCGCCCAGCTCCTGACGCAGCAGCTGATCGGCCGCGGGGATGCGGTCATCGGACTGATCCGCAACCCTGACCACGCCGAGGAGCTGCGGTCCCTCGGGGCGACCGCGGAGCTCTGCGATCTCGAGCAGGCGACCGTTGGGCAGATCGCCGAGGCGATTCGTGGGTCCGAGGTGGCGGTGTTCGCGGCCGGCGCCGGTCCCGGGAGCGGCGCCGAGCGCAAGCTCACGATGGACCGCGACGGGTGCACCAAGCTCCTGGCCGCCGCCGTACGAGCAGGTGTCGCTCGCTTCGTCGTTGTCAGCGCCGTCGGCGCTGAGAACCCACCCACCGACGACGACGTGTTCAGCGTCTACCTGCGGGCCAAGGCCGAGGCCGACGACGCCGTGCGAGGCAGCGACCGGGAGTGGACGATCGTGAGGCCGGGAGGACTGACCGACGATCCGGGCACCGGGTGTGCCCGGATCGACACCGAGCCGTTTCGCGGCACGGTGTCGCGTCAGGACGTTGCCAGGGTGCTCGCGGAGATCCTGCGCGAGCCGCGGTCGAGCGGGACCATCCTCTATGTCAATGGCGGGGACCGCCCCGTCTCGGAGGCGTTGGACGCCGCGCTCGCCGCCGTCGGCTCGTAGCGGGTTAGCCAGGGTCGCTCATCGAGGCAGGCAGACCGGCGGCAGCGGTGTTTGCCTGAGTGGTGATCGTGCTGGCGTTGCATGGCCGGCTCGCCTACCCTGCGTGGATGCATGTGCGGCGGCTGGGGAGGACCATCGCGCTGGTCCTCGCAGTACTCGCGGCGGCAGCTTCCATATCGCTTGCAGCGAAGGTCTCGAGCACCAGGTCGATCCACCCCAGTGTGCCCGTCGGCACCGTCCGGCTCGCGGCCGAGGCGCCCGATCCTTCGGGTGGCCTGCCGTGGGGGTTGCGGCTGGTCCAGAAGCGGCCGCTGGCGGCGTGCCTGCAGGTCGGCCGGGTGCGCGACGGCCGGATCGGCGCGCTCGGGCAGGACGGCTCCTACGGGAACGACGGGCGGTTCCACCCGATCCCAGTGACCCAGAACTTCCCGTGCGACCGCACCGACGCGAGCGGCCACCTGTTCGTCGACGTGTTCGAGCAGAAGGTCGTGGCGAGCGCGGCGTTCGGCGGCCACGGCCCGGGCTGCGTCGCCAACCAGCCACCCGCGCGCGTGCTCCGGCACCACCCACTCCCGCACGTCGCTCCCTGCCCGCCGCGCGATCTGCGCAACATCGCTTACGGTGTGCTCGGCCCCGACGCGGTCAGCATCACGTACACGATCGCCGGGCGCCAATGGATCGTGCCCACCGGCCCCGACGGCGCCTACATCGTCGTGCTGCCCCCCACCGCAGAGACGTGCACTGTCGGGGGCCCGCTCGGTGGTCGCGGCTGCGTCTTGAGCTCCGGCGAGACGACTGCAGGCCAGCTCGAATCCGGCGTGATCACGGCCGTACGCTATCGCGACGGCCACGTGTGTCGGCTCCCGGCGCCGAGCGCCGCCGGGACCCTGGAAGCCTCGTGCCCGAACGCCGGCTACGCCCACTTCCCGCGATACATCCCCCCGAACGTCACGCCCGCCCAGGCCCAGACACCCCTCCACGTGCACTTCGCCGTGACACGCCGGATCTGCTATCTGCCTGACCGCGACGCTTTCACCCAGGACCTGATCCCCTGCCCGCACGCAATCCCACCGGGCTACCGTCTCGGTCAGTCCGGTCCCCGCACGCTGCTGATCACCGTCACGTTCAACGCCCGTGTCGCCGCCGACAATCACCACCAGGTCTACGAGTTCTCCGTGGGCCGCGTGAGCGGACCGGGGTGCGCCAGCGGGGGCGGCGGGGTCTCGGGTACCTCGATGATCCCGATCCGCGTCGGCCAACTCGTCCGCTTCCAGGACCAGGAATCCCCGTGCTCCGGCACCTACCAGGGCGTGATCACCTACCAACCCGACGGCGGCGACGGCCGCGACACGCTCTCATGGGACAACCCGATCCACGACGGCTCCGTGCTCGTCGGGGAATTCCACTTCACGCTCCGGTGAGGACCCCAGCCGCGATCGCCGAGCGCGAGAATCCGGGCGACCTCGTGCTCGACCACGGCCAGACTGAGCGTCCCGAGCTACCGGTGCGCGGCGTGACGTCCAGAACTCCACCGATGTCGAGAACCTGCCAGCGGCTCCGACCATAGGGAACCACGCCCTAGTCACGAGGAGCATTCGATGCGTCACAACCTGCTGATCAACGAGAACACCTACACCGGAGAGGAGGGCTGACCGATGCTCACCCTGTACGAGCATCCGTTCGCGCTCTACTGCCAGAAGGTTCTGGTCGCGCTCAACGAGCAGGCCGTCGCGTACGACGTCCTCGAGGAGCAGCGCGATTTCGATCGCGCCCAGCTGGCCGAGCTGTGGCCGCCGGCGTCGATCCCGGTGCTGCGTGACGGCGACCAGATCATCGGTGAGACGTCGATCATCATCGAGCACGTCGCCGGGGCGCGGCTGGTGCCCTCGCTGGAGGCCCGGATGTGGGATCGCCTCTGCGACCAATACATCTCCGACGCCGTTCAGGCGATCGTTTCCGACACGATCGAGGAGCGTTTCGACGAGCGCGCCGTCGCCCGGGCGCGCGGCCGGCTCGACATGGCCTACGCCATGCTCGAGCCGCAGCTCACGCAGTACGAGTTCCTCGCCGGCGAGACTTTCACGATCGCCGACTGCGCCGCCGCGCCGGGTCTGTTCTACGCCCTGGCGATCCACCCGTGGGATGAGAGCACGCACCCGCAGCTGACGCGCTACTACCGCGCGTTGGGGCTCCGGCCATCCTTCGCCAAGGTCATCGCGGACGCCCGGCCCTACCGGCACCTGTTCCCGCTCCCCTGGCCAGCCGATTTCGACCGCTACCACTAACGCCTTGGTACGGACCGACGACGCCGGAGCCCGAGATGGGGTCGCCTACCTCAACGCCGAACTCGATTCACGGCCCGTACTCTTCGCACAACGCGAGGGCGCCAGGCAACCGGGACTCGCCGCGATAGTCGCTGGCTGACCGACGGCGGCTGCTGCCAACGGTGCGGGTCAAGGTCTGTCCCGCAGAGCGCGCAACCGGCAGCGAACGGGGTGACTCGTTCGCCACAGTTAGGACAGTATCCGGGATGCATGGGGTGAGAATGGTCGGCGACGCTCTGGCGCAGCTAAACCGAAGCGCAGTCGCTTCGAAGAATCTGCGGATCTCGAATCACGGCGGGTTCTGGCGGTGGCCGTGGGACTCGGCCTGTCATGGACTGGCGCCGAGACGGCTGAGCAGACCGTCGTGGGTGATGCCCTGGCTCCCGAGACGGTTCAGTACGAACTCGAGCTCCGCCGGGAACGAGATGCCAGAGATGGCCGCTTCGGCCTCGGAAGCGGTCATCCCGGCCCGGGTCAGCACGCCGATCACGTGTTGTCTGGATACGGTCTGGTGCGGATCGCGAGGTTGGTTCTGGCTGGACATAGGTCTCCTTGCGCTATCGACAACGGAGGGCGTAAGCATTTCCGGACCCCCGGGCCGCGAGCCTCATTCAACCATGGCTCAGCGCACGCAAAAGCACCGCGACCACGGCGTCGACCGGCTCCAGCCGCGCGCTTAAGGATTCGCCGTGCCATGGCCAGCCTCGATCAGATTGCCGCTCGCCGAGGCGCGGCGCCGCCTCGCGCGCCGGACGCCCACCGGCGCGATGGCGATGATGGCGAGGGTGAGGCCGCTCAGCGCGAGCAACTCCGGGTAGTCGGAGTACCCGTGGAAGCGGAACACGATGTGGTTTGTGCCCGCGGGAACATCGACGGCGACGAGCGCCGGCGCCACCATCCGGGTCGGCTGGCGTCGGCCGTTGACGGTTGCCGTCCACCCGGGGTCGTAGGAGGCGCTGAGCACCGCGACTCCGGGACGGCGCATGCGCACCGTCGCTGCGGCCTCGCCGTCATTGAGGTCGGCGCGTTGCGCGCGGACCGCGCCGGTGGGGGATCGGCTCGTCACCGTCGGTAGGCGGCCGTTCCCGCCGTCGTCGGCGCCATATCTGACGCTGAGATATGCGCCGTCCGCGGCGAGCCCCGAGCGGAGCAGCGGAATGCTGCGGGCGCCCACGTTCGTTCGGTCCGCCGAGATCTCACCGACGATCGTGCCGGCTTGGATGTAGCCGGTGTCTGGAAGTGTCCAGAGCGTGTAGGGGCCGGCGTGGAGGGTCCGCTGAGCGGGAACGGGCGGCCTGGTGCGGGTGGGGAGGATGAGGTACCGGATCGCGAACAGCTGGTAGTCGGAGGGGTTGCGCTCGTCGAAGTAGTACTCGGGGTCGGTCATCAGCGAGGCGGTGCGCAGCGTGTAGCCGACTTCGTCGATGTCGTGGCTTTCGAGGTATTTGAAGACCGGGACGGCGCCGACGGTGAAGTCCTGGCCCCAGTTGGACGGCATCCCGGCGTAGGTTCGCCCGCTGCCATCGCGCTTGATCATCGTGATGAGGCGATCGAGCTCGGCGCCTTGGGTGTTGTCGGCGTGGCGTTGCACGGCGATCGCGGTGCTGTCGTGGTGGTCATAGGTGCCGAGCGCAAGCCAGGCGGGTGCGAGCGCGATGACCGCTGCGACGAGCCCGGCGGCTGGGGACAGGCCGGGCGGCCACCGCGGGACGCGGGCTCGGAGCAGTCGCATGCCGCCGGCGGCGAGCCATGCCGCGCCCCGACCGGCGAGCAGCAGCGCGGCGAGCTGCACGCCCATCATGAACCGGCGAAAGAACAGGTCGCTAGAGCCCGGGATCACGTCAACGAGCGACCCGAACGTGGTGCGACCGAACGCGAGCACCAGGCACACTCCCAGCGCGACCAATAGGCCGCGAGCGTCAGCATCTGAGGACCACGCCAGCCACGCCAATCCCAGCCCGAAAGCGGCGAGCACGGTCACGATCGGCAGCCGGCCGTGGTCGAGCAGTTGCCCCGAGATCAGCCAGTCAAGGACCCGACGCGCGCCGTAGCCGTTGACCAGTCCGGTGCCCTGCAATGGCTCGTTGACCGCCGCCCATCCTCGCTGCGCGATCAGCGGAACGACCACCCACGCCGACGCGAGCAGCGAACCGCCGAGCAGGACCGCCGCTCGCCGCAACCGGACCGCGAGGGGCCGGCCGGCGACCAGCGGCCAGACGATCAGCACCGACAGCGCCAGATACCCGGTCTCAAAGTGCAACGCCACGGTGAGCGCCGTGAACAGGACCGCTGTGAGGTAGCCGCGCCCGTCGCGGATCGCTCGCCAGCTCAAACCCCACGCGAGCGGCAGCGTCCACTGCGCCCACAGCTGCGTCCACACCCCGAACCCCGTCCACACATAGGCGTGCTGCTCATAGCCAACCCCGGTGACGCTCACCAAAAACGGAGCCATCGCCGCCGACGCGGCCGCGGCCGACCGGCCCGCCCCGAACGCCCGGGCCGACAGGTACACGCTGACCGGCCACAACGACAACAGCAAGTACAGCGACCAGCGAAACGCCACGTCGGGGGCGATCAGCACGCCCACCGCGCCCGTCAGGACTGCCGGCAGGCTCTGATAGTGCAGAAACTGCGGCGACCCCTCACCGAGGAACGGGAACCAGCTCGACAGCGGCAGGTGCCCGGCCTGCAGCTGCGCCGTCGCGAAGCGCACCATCTGCTCATGCAACGAGCTGTCGTTCAGATACCCAACCCCGACGGTCAGCGCCCGCAAACTCACCAGATTCCACCCGACTGCCCCAGCAACAAGCAGCCACGACCACGACACGACGGTCCGGCCCCCACCAACCCCCGGGAGCCGGACCGCCGATCGCACCAACACCGACACCCGCGCCCAGCGGGCATCGACAACCGTCACCCGATCAACCGGCGCCCGAGTTCCCCGAGTTGCCCGAGCCGGTGTCACTCGAGACGACGCAGTGGTCCAGGTGGAAGGTGCCCTCGGCTGTGTTGCCAGCTGACTCGCCTGGGCGAATGACCTCCGTGCCGTTCGGGCCATTGAGAACGTTCACCTGCGGCCCCGACGGGCTCGCCGCGCCCGTGGCCCTCGTGCAGGTGACGGGGCCAGCGGCGGGCGCGGCCCCGGTCGCCATGTAGATCGTGATCTCCTCGTGGGTCCCCATTGCGGCGAGCTTCTGGTTCACCTGGGGAAGATTCAGGTTCTGGGCGTAGTTCAACTTCACCAGCACCGAGCCATCGTTCTGCTTCGTGATGGCAAACGCCGGCGGAGCGGCCGCGCCGCCGGCGCTCAGGACGAGCAGGAGCGCCGCACCGACGCCCGCCAGCCCGAGCGTGCTGCCGGCGAGAATGCGCGGACGCCGGAGGACACCTGCCCGCGCCGGCTCGGGTCGATCGGCGCGCGCGAGGGTCGGACCGTGCTCTCGAATGAGATCCCGCCATAGATGATCTGTGAACTTACTCATTGCTGTGGTGTTCCTTTCTCAGCCGGGACCTCGCCCGGGACAAACGTTTTCGAAATGCGACACGGGAGACGCCGAGGACCAGCGCCGCCTCCTTCGGGGTGAGCTCTGCCAGGTCGACGAGCTCGATCGCCGCCCGCTCGACCGCGGGCAGCTGCTCGCAGCGCCGCATCAGCGCGGCCCCCTCGCGCTCGGCATCCATCCGCTCGGCGAGCTCCTCGATCTCGTCCTCGTCCAGCGACCGATGGGCGCCGAGACGTGTCGTCGCGTCCCGGCTGCCAGCCGACTGCTCGCAGTGGCGGGCGAACACGCGGGCGGCGATGCCGAACAGCCACGCCCGGTCCGATCCCCGCCGGGGATCGAACCCGGCGAAGCCATCCACGGCCCGGACGAACGTCTCGGAGGTGAGATCGGCGACCGTCTGCGGATCGCCGCATCTCCGGGCGAAGTAGCCCATGAGGACGTCGACGTTGCGCAGGTATACCTGCTCGAATTCCTCCAGTGGCGAGCTCGGCGGCCGCCCGCGCGACCGCGGCCTCACCAAGATTGGTCGCTCCCGCATCGTCTCCAGCAGTGATCTTGTCTCAGTGGTCATGTCCCTAGTTGCGATCCTGGCCTCCGGCTGTGACATCGTCCGTCCGCGACGCGCCGCCGGTCACCCAAGCTTGGCGGCCGCATCCCGCCGCGGTCGCCTCAGCTTTCGAACCCGAGCCCGCGGCGAGCGAGCGCGCCGAGCCACAGCCCCACCGCCCCTGTCGCCGGTCGACCCGCCGCGAGGCGATTGCGGGTGAGCTGGATCACGGCCGACTGCCGTGATCAGGTGGGTTCGAAGAACCGCAGGAGGTTCGAGGCCGGGTCCATCAGCGTCATTTCGCGTCCACCCCCATGAGGTTCGAGTCCGGGGTTGAAGAAGGGGTAGTCCGTCGCGTGTAGCTCACGGTGCAGGCCTTCTAGCTCCCGCGTCTCTATGAAGACCGCGGTACCCGGAGTGCCGTCACCATGGTGCGACGACAGATGCAGGACGAGGCCCCCACGCGAAACCTGTAGGTACGTCGGTCCGTGGCCGTCGCCCTCCTGCCAGTCGATCTCGCAGCCGAGGTATTCACAGTAGAACCGGCGCGTCGCCGGCAAATCGAACATACGCAGCACGGGGATAATCGGCCCGAATATCGCAGCCACTGGCCCATTATCGTCTGTATGCAAGACTCGCGGTCTGAGTGCCCGCCTGGTAACGATCCCGATCAGCCACTTCTGCGAGAAGGCTCGTTGGGCACTTGACCGCGCTGGGGTCGAGTACGTTGAGCGGCCGCACCTGCAGCTCATCCACGTTCTCGCCGCCCGGTCCGCCGGGGGAGGGAGAACGGTGCCGGTGTTTGTCAGCGAGGCGGGAGAGGTGCTTGCTGAGTCGGCGGACATCCTGCGGTGGGCCGATACCCAGGTCGGGCCGGAACGCAGGCTGTATCCCGATGGCGAGCTCGGCGCAGACGCCGCAGCGCTTGAGGCGTGGCTGGATCACGGATTCGGCCCTGACGGCCGGCTGTGGATGTACTACGAGACATTGCCCGTGGTTCGCGACTTGCAACAGTGGGCGCTCGCGGGAGTCCCGCGTTGGGAGCGCCTCCTGTTCCGCTCATCTGGGCCCGCGGTCGGCATTGTGATCCGTCGCTACCTCGGCGTCGATACGGCTTCGGCGGCCGCGGCGCTGGACCGGATTGATCGTGTGTTTGACGACATCGCCGACCGCGTGTCAGATGGACGGAGTTTTCTGCTTGGCGAGCGCTTTACGGCCGCGGACCTCACCTTCGCCGCGCTGTCTGCGCCCATGCTCCTTCCCAGTCGATACGGATCGCCGCTGCCGCCGCCCGACGCGATGCCCGAGGCGTTGGCCCAAGAGGTCCGGCGCTTACGCAGCCATCCGGCGGGCGCATTCGTCGATCGCCTCTACCGTGAACAACGCGGGCGCCCGGCCGGCGCCCGACACTGAACGCGCACCTTCTCGGCCGCCCACAGCCGCCCAGAGCGGTGCCGGACCGGCTCGCCGCCGGTGCTCATCGTCCGGCGTGCTCGCCGCGTGGCGCCCCCGGGCCGGGCGGGAGTTCGATCTCCCCGCGCGTCGCGTGTTTGCCGCACCGGTCGCAGCGGAGGTCTGGACCGATGGTGCCTCCGCAGCCGGCGTGGAGGGTGAGTCGGGGTGGGCCGCCCGGCGTCGGGTAGTGGCGGTCGCCCCATTTCATGAGCACGATCAGGGCGGGCGCGAGCTCGCGTCCCTTGTCGGTGAGCACGTACTTCGGCCGGCCGGGTCGCTCCGGGTCCTGAACGCGTTCGAGCAGCTCCTCGTCGGACAGCCGCTTGAGCCGGTTGGTGAGGACGTTGGAGGCAATCCCGAGGTTCGCCTGGAACTCCTCGAATCGCGTTAGGCCGACGACGGCGTCGCGGAGGATCAGCAGCGTCCAGCGCTCCCCGATGACCTCTAGTGATCGGGCGATCGAGCAGACCTGGTCTGGATAGTCGCGTTGAAGCATGGTCCAATCGTAGCTGACTTGCTTGACAAAAGCCAGAGTCCCGCCTAGGCTGCCTTGCATGACGCAAGCTAGCCATTCCGAGGGAGGAGTAATGAAACGCAAGCCCCTGATCCTGACCGCGCTGCTGCTGGCGGCGTTTGTGATCAATCTCGACACGACGATCGTCAACGTCGCGTTGCCGTCGCTCGTGCGCCAGCTGCATGCGTCGGACTCGCAGCTGCAGTGGGTCGTGGACGCGTTCAACCTGCTGTTCGCCGGATCGGTGCTGGCCGCGGGCAGCCTGTCTGACCGGTTCGGGCGCAAGGGGATGCTGCTCGCCGGCCTAACGGTCTTCGGTCTCGCGAGCCTGGCCGGCGGGCTGATGGACAGTCCCGGCGCCCTGATCGCCGCGCGTGCGGTGATGGGCGTGGGTGCGGCGATGGTGTTCCCGTCGACGCTATCGCTGATTACAAACGTGTTCACCGAGCGGGGCGAGCGCGCCCGGGCGATCGGCCTGTGGGGCGCGATCACCGGCGTGGCGATCGCGCTCGGGCCGATCGTCGGCGGCTGGCTGCTCGAGCTCTCCGACTGGCGCAGCATCTTCTTTGCGATGGTGCCGATCGCCGCCGCTGCCGGTGTCCTGGTCGTCCGTTACGTGCCGACCTCGCGTGACCCGGACGCGCCCCGCACCGACCGGGCGGGATTCGCGCTGTCGACCGCGACTATCGGGCTGCTCGTCTACACGATCATCGAGGCCCCTAACCACGGTTGGGGCAGCGCGCGGACGCTCGGCAGTTTCGCGCTGACCGCAGTGCTGGCGGTGGCGTTCGTGGCCTGGGAGCGGCGCGCAGAGCACCCGATGCTCGATCTCAGCCTGTTCGGCAACCCGCGGTTCACCGCCGCGAGCGCCTCGGTCGCGATCTCGTTCTTCGCGCTGTCCGGGTTCATCTTCCTGGCAACCCAGATGTTCCAGTTCCTCAAGGGCTATGGCCCACTGTCGACCGGCGTGCGCCTGCTGCCAGTCGCCTCATTCGTCGCGATCTCCTCGATCCTCGGCACCAAACTGGCCGTCCGGTTCGGCACGAAGCTGATCGTTGCCTCCGGGCTGTTCTCGATGGCCGCGTTCTACCTATGGGTTTCGACCTCATCGGTCACGACCGGCTACGGGACGATCGCCGCCCAGATGGTCGTGCTCGGGACAGGGATGGGCCTCACCAGCGCGCCGGCGACCGAGGCGATCATGGGCGTCGTCCCGAAAGCGAAGGCCGGCGTCGGGTCGGCGGTCAACGACGCCATGCGCCTGTTGGGCGGCACCCTCGGCGTCGCGGTGATCGGCAGCATTTACGCGTCGCTGTACGCGAGTCGGCTCACCGGCGCGCTCCCCGGGGGGCTACCGGCCAGTGTCGTGCGGACGGCGCACGCATCCGTCGGTGCCGCGCTCACAGTCGCAGGCAAGCTGACCCACGCCGGCCATCCGCTACTCGCGTCAGCCATCCACAACGCCGGCAACGCGGCCTTCTTCCAGGGTTTCCACGCGGCCAACTACGTCGCCGCGGGCATCGCCGCCGCAGGCGCCGTGATGGCGCTGGCGCTGCTGCCCGCCCAACCGACGACCAGCCGCGACGACACGCCAGAGGTGCCGGCACTAGGCAGGTCCGCCGCCGCCGCAGCGCACAGCTGACCCCACCCCCAAGCGACAGGAGACAGAACGCCATGAGCACCCAGCAACTCACCCCGCGCGCGACCGCCGCCCACTCCGGGATCGGCCGGGCGAGCGGGTTTGAGTTGACCCGCCCGGGCACGCCCGGCGCCGCCAATGTCGAGGCCGCGCTGGAGCGCAACCGCGCCTTCGCCGCCGCCGGAGGCCACCACGGTGCCGTCGTCTTCCCCAACCTAAGCCTGTTCGTGATCACGTGCCTGGACCCGCGCGTCGATCCCGCGCACTTCCTCGAGCTCGGCCTCGGCGACGCGATGGTCATCCGCAACGTCGGCGGGCGGGTCACTCCCGAAGTGATCAACGATGTCGCCTTCATCGGGCAGCTCGCGGAGAACTTCCTGCCCGACGGCCCGCTGTTCGAGGTCGCCGTGATCCACCACACCCAGTGCGGAACCGGCGCGCTCGCCGACGACACCTTCCGCCGCCGCTACGCGCAGCGGATCGGCGCCGAAGAGTCGACCCTGCGCGAGCACGCCGTCCTCGACCCCGCGGAGACCGTCACCCGCGACGTCGAGCACCTCTGCTCAGCTCCCGCCATCTCCCCGCGCGTCACCGTCTCCGGGCACGTCTACGACGTCGTCACCGGCCTAGTGCAGACCGTCATCCCGGCTTGCAGCTCAGCAGATCGAACCGTTGAACAGTCCCAAATCCCCCAACGAGACGAGACACCATGACAACCACCGTTGCTCCCAACCTCACCGACAGCGAAGCATGGCCAACCCACGGCCGAGCTCCGACTGATACGACGCGCGAAGAGTTCGACACTCATTCCTTCGACCCCACCCAGGGACGCAAGATCGGCTCCGACCCCTACGACGACCCCACCCAGGGACGCAAGCTCGGCTCCGACCCCAACGACGACCCCACCCGAGCTCGCTAGGCACATGACCCCGCCATGCGAGCCGAACGTTCCCCGAGAGGCCCACCCGGCACGATCTAGCCGCGGTAGGGGGCGCTGGGCGTCGAGCAGCTAGGCGCGTTGGCCAGGCCGACCGCCCACAGGATGCCGCCCGAGACGAGGGTGAGCTGGTACCGGTTGTGCCATGTGGCGGAGAAGTGCCCGAGCGCGTCGTAGTACACGCGACCGCGGCCGAAGCGCCGGCACCAGACGAGCGGACGGTCCGGCCCCCCGCGCCCGGTGTCGAGCTCGGCGAGCACGTGGACATGGGGGCGCGGGTCGTGCTTGAAGACGTAGAACTCCTCGTGGATCAGGAAGCTCGCCGGGAGCGCGTGCGTGGTAAGGGTGGAATGATCGGTCACAACCACCCGCTGGGTGCTCGGGTGCGGGTGACGGCTGAACTCGGCGCCGATCATCTCCTTAAAGGCTGCCCAATGGTGGAACGTGTCGGTCGCCGAGTGGAAGCCGATCAGTCCGCCGCCGCCGCGTACAAAGGCGACCAGCGCCCGTTTGTCGGCGGCGTTCATCGGCAGCTCGCCGGTCGTCAGCAGGAACATCACGGCGACGGCATGCCGGAGGGCCACGGGCGTGAGCTGGGTTGCGCTGGCCAGGAACACCACGCGGTAGCGTCTGCTGCGGGCGGCGATGCCGCGCACCGTCGCCATCGCGGTGGGGATCGACATGTGGTGGTAGCCCAGCGTCTGGGTGAGGACGAGCACGGTCGGGACGGATGGCTGGGCCACCGACGCAGGCCGGCGCGGTAGCCGGCTCGCGTGAGTTGAGCTCGCCGACGAGCCGCAGGCGGCGATCGAAGCGGCCACCGCCACCACGGCTGCTGGTCCCATCATCCTGTGAGCCGCTGTCCTGACCGACCTCAGCAGGTCACACAGCATGGCCCAAGTCTATGCCTCCGGTACCGAGCCAGCGGCCGCGGAGCCGGGGGAGATCGTCGAAACGAGCCCACATTCGGGGCGGGCGCACCGGCGCTCAGACGGTTCCCGGTCCGATGCCGCCATGGGAGAAGAAGATGAACCAGATCGCCATGGCAATGATCGCGGCAATAACGCCCCCGACCACGAGCATCTCTCCCAGAGTCGGCCGCTGGCCATGGTCGCGATCTCGTGGCAGGCTCTCGTCGACGCTGCGGAGCCAGGGGTCACGAGATCTCGGTGGAAGCCGCCGCACGATGGGAGGCTATCCCTCGACGGGCCTTTCCAAGCGTTGCCTCCGCTATCTATCTAGGCGTGCCGTTGCGAGTTCCAGCCCAGCCCACACCGCTGCGCACCCGCAATTACCGTCTGTACTTCTCGGGCCAGCTGGTCTCGGTGCCGGGGACGTGGCTGCAGACGGTCGCGCAGGCGTGGCTGGTCCTGACGCTCAGCTCGAGCGGGAGTGCGCTGGGGGTGACGGTCGCGCTGCAGACGGTGCCGGTGCTCGTGCTGGGGGCCTGGACCGGGTCGGTGGCCGACGCGGTGGACAAGCGCAAGCTGCTCATCGGCACCCAGGCTGCGCAGGGTCTGCTCGCTCTCGTGCTCGGCATCCTGGCGCTGGCCGGCGTGGTCGAATTGTGGATGGTGTGGATCCTGGCGCTCGGCCTCGGCGTCGCCCGATCGTTCGACACCCCCACACGGCAGGCGTTCGTCTCTGAGCTCGTACAGGGTCCGTCGCTGCCGCGGGCGATCGGGATCAACTCGACCGTGGTGTCCGCGGCGCGCATGATCGGCCCAGCGGCCGGCGGCGCGATCATCGCCGTGTTCGGGGTCGGGCTCTGCTTTCTCATCAACGCCGCCTCGTTCGTCGCGCCGCTCATCGCGCTGACGGCGATGGACACCACCAAGCTCTACCGCGCCGACGTGCGGGCGCTGCGCAGTCCCGGGGCGGTCCGGGCCGGGCTGCGCTACGTCCGCGGCCGGCGCGACCTGTTCATCCCGCTGGGGATGATGGCGATCATCGGCACGCTGGCCTACGAGTTCCAGGTGTCGATCCCTCTGATGGCCCACTCGGGCTTCCACCTCGGTGCCACCGGGTTCGGTCTGCTCTACGCCGCGATGGGTGCGGGCGCCGTGGTCTCCGGGATCACGCTCGCCGGCAAGGTGCCCGGGCGCGTCCGGACCCTGACGATCGCTGCCGCCGCGTTCGGGATCGCGCTCACGGCCGCAACGGCGGCGCCCAGCCCGGTGACCGAGGGCATCTGCCTGGCCTTTGTCGGGGCAGCGAGCGTCGTGTTCTCCTCCAGCACCAACGCGACGCTGCAGATCCGGGCCGACCCGTCCATGCGCGGGCGCGTCGTCGCCCTCTACATCATGGCCTTCATGGGCTCGACCGCCATCGGTGGCCCACTGGTGGGCGTCGCCGGCGAACTGCTGGGCCCGCGGGCGTCGCTGGGAGTGGGAGCCGCAGGCTGCGTTGCCGGCGTGCTGTTCGCGCTCGCTTTCGGCAGCGGGGCACGGACCAGTCTGGACGCTCGCTCCCGTGTGAGCGGGCCCGCCGCGGCCCGTCAGAACCTCACGTAGCCTCCGGTGTCTCGTCTACGAGGTCGCGCGGGATCAGCGGCTCGGCGAGGAGTCGCTGGAACCGTGCCGGATCCCCATGCACGAACCGGCGGCACAGCGTAAGCCCGTCGGTGTAGCAGGATTCGTAGGGTTTCCAACGCCGCTCAAGCAGCGAGGCCAGGGTCCGATCGATGTACTCGTCCTCTTCCAGGCGCCAGATCCGCAGATACTCCCAAGCCTCCTGGCGCGGGATTTCGTGCTCGTCGAGCATCATCGCCAGGTCGCCTGGCCAAGGAGCTGCGTCGCTGTCATCGGGGCTTCGGCGTCGACCCGGATCGCCAGCTCCTCGGGCCCAAAGTAATCGGACACCAGCTCAGGCTCCAACCTCCGCAGCCGGAGAACGAGCTCGAGGTAGCGCACACCGAGATCCACCACTGGCGACAGCTTAGGCAGCCCCGCAGGCCATCCCAGCGTCAGAAGGTCTGCGGAGGCCCGATGACGATGCTGACGTAGCGGCCCGCTGAAGTGGAGAACGTCGTGGTATGACTGCTGGCGCCCAGCGTCGGACCCGATGCTCCGGTGCCGACCTGGCTGCCGTATGCCTTCACCAATTGAGCATCATCGGAGTGCATCCCGATGCCCTTCCGGGTCTTGAGCTTCATCAACGGGCCTCGGAACAACGCGTTTCCGCGGCTGTCGGTGCTGAGCTGGAGGCCGATGTCGTCGACCTTCCCGTTGTGAAAGTCCAGCGTCACCGTACCGAGCTTGCCGTTGCTGCTCGTCCACACGCACTGCATGAGCCCAGTCAGGGGCTGACAGGTGTTGTTCCCGCCCCACGACTTGATTGCCTTGGCGGAGCTCTGACCGATCGACACACCAGCGACAGACCTGCCAGGCGTGATCAGGCTGCCCCGAAACACGGGGAGTGCCGCCGCGGCACTCGCGGGCACGACGCCCAGCGCCATCGTTGCGATGAGGAGGACGCGCTTGGTCAACGCGGCACACGCTAACGCAGTCCGCCGCGGCTCAGGGGCCGTCCGGCTCCTGCGAGCTGTCCCGGGGAAGCTCATCGGGATCGCCCGACTCCCACCTTCAGCGGGCGGCGGCAGATATCGTGCTCGTGATGTCGGCGAGAGCGCAGCAGGACCGTGTGGTCGTCGCGCTCGCGGCTGTCACGTGTGGGCGGCTCTCTCGCGCCGCAACCGTTCGCGCCGGCCGGGGGCAGTGCTCCGCGTCAGCCGATCAGTATTGCGTGACGGTGACCGAGCCGCGGTCGGGGTCAACCGTCGCACGGGGTCCGACCGGCGACCACAGCCCTGAGGTCGTGCTCGAGCACTGGGGCGGCGACGCCGAGATGCTCACCTTGCGCTCACCAGTGACGGGAGCGGTAGGACCGTCTGGACCGCTCGAGCGCGCGCGGGTAGCCGCCCGTACGGTGAACTACTACGACCTCGACTCGCTGCGGATTGCGTATCCGGACGGGGCTGAATTGACAGCGGGTCGGATCGAGCTCGTTCTCTACGGGCCGCGTCGGCGCTTTCTTCGCCGCCGAGACCGGCTCTTGCGCACCTCGGTCAACGAGCTGCTCTAGGCGGGCCGGCGCTCGCCGGTCCACGGCTCCCGGTCGAAGCGCGGTCCTATAGTCAGCACCATGAGAGCAGTTCTTGCCGTGGTTGCGGCCGTCATCGCCATCATCTTCGTGCTGAAGGTCATCGCCGCAGTCAGCGCGCTCGTACTCGCGTTTGTCCCGGCCGTCATCGCACTCGGCGGCGGGTATGCGGCCGGCCAGATTCACGGCGCGCGGCGAGAGCGCCGCAAGCTCGAAGCCAAGCGCGGCGGGCAGCTGCCCACGGAAACAGACCGCTGACCTCAGTCCGACGCCTCCAAGACGGCAGCGATAGCGCACCCCGAGCGGTGGCCGTCGAGAGAGCGCATGGACGCGCAGCACTCAGGGCACACCCCGCCCGACGCACGTGGAGTGAGACCGCTCCACTGATGCTTCTCCAACAGACGCCGCAGTTCCGCGTTCTCGGACCGCAGCGTCGTGATGTCTTTGGTGATCACCTCGCACCTCCTTTGCTACGAAAGACACGTCATCGTAGTCCTGCCGCCATCGCATGACAACGGCCCAGCGACGCTCCTTCATTGAACTGAAGGGGCGGCTCCAACCGCGACGGGCATAGCCTGAGCTGTCTCAAACCCCGATCCACAAGAGACGTTCTGACGGCGGGTGTCCAGGCTCGAGGCAGAGCCTCCGCAGCCATCGTCCACCCGTCTGGGGTGTCAAAGACCCCCTGCGTTCGTATCGGTGCGCGTTTGCGGGTTCGGAGCGCGCGCGTTGCGATTCAGGTCTTGATGCCCAGTAGAGCGAAACGCGTGGCCAGTTCGTCGACGTAGTCGTCGGGCGTACCGCCGCCGGGGTGTGGGAGCAGCAGGGGCAGACCCGCTTCCGAGCGCCACAGCGCGTCGCCGAGTGTCGTGCGGACGTGCAGGGCCATGATGCGCTCGAGGCTGAGGCATCGGCCTGTCAGCGCCACGTACTCGTCGACGGTTGAGCTCAGGAGATCGACACCCGGCCCGAAACTGGGAATGACCCGGAAGTCGTACTCGGGCTCGGCGACCCCGCTCGTTTCGAAGTCGACGACGAGGAGCAGGCGGAGGTCCCGTGGGTCCCAGAGCTGGTTGTCGGGATGGAAGTCGCCATGGACGAACACGGCCTCCGTGGGGGCTGCTAACTGCTCATCGACCCAATCGCACCAGCGGCGCACACACGCGCGTTCCCGGGCCTTGATCATCGGGGTGAAACGGAGCCGCAGCTCGTCGGTCGTGGCCTGAAGCCCCGGCTCCGGGATGCGCAGTGGATCGTCGAGCCGCTCGCGGGCGAGCGCGAGGATCTGGGGGGCGTGCAGGCTCGCGAGAAACCTCGCCAGTTCGGCGCCGAGCGCATCAACCCGTGTGGGCAGCGATGCCCGGACGAGCTCGTAGGAGAGCGGCACCCCACCCTCAACGATCCGGGTGGCCAAGCACGCGGGGTCCGGACTGGCGGCGACAAGCTCGGGCACGTCGAACGCGGGCAGGTCTGCGAGAAACTTGAGCACGCGAGCCTCGTGCCACACCCGGACAGCAGTCGGCTCGGAGAACGCGAACTTAGCCAAGAAGCGCCCGTCGACCGTGGCGCTGCCCGACGCCCAGGTGGGATGGCTCAGGTCGTTCGTGCCCGTGAGCTCGATCGGGAGTCGGTCCAGTCCGGCGCCGGCGACGCGAAGCGCCGATCGAAGCGCCGACTCGGAGTACTCGCTCAGCCAACCAAGTCGATCCATACGACAGTGTCCCAGCGACGATCCGTCACCGGAGGGGCATCCCGCGTCCTGCTCGCGCGCCTACCTGGCTAGTCAGCCCACCAGTCGCGCTGGCCATCGACGTCTTCGCGCGGAGCCTCGCCGAGATTGGGCGCGCCGATGACGATGATCTCGAGGCCCTCCGGCCCGGCCTCGTAGCCTCGCCACGTACCGGGCGGGACGCGCACCGCGTCCCACTCCTTGAGCTCGACGATCTCGTCGTCGACCTTCATCAACCCGCTCCCGCGCACGACCACGTACACCTCCTCCTGCTTCTTGTGCGTGTGGCCGTACGGAAAGCGATAGCCGGGCGGGACGCGCTGGTAGCTCAGGCCGGATTCCGCCAGCTCGAGCGCGTCGGTCGCCGCGCGGAACTCCAGGTCCGGCGCGCCGTCAAATCTGGACCCGAGATCCTCCAGGTCCTCCTTGAGGTTCCTGAGCGTGAACGGCACGGCGCAATCCTATGGCACCCCTGGCTGAGGTCGCCGATCTAATGCGTCAAGCGCCGCGGTGCCAGGTTCCTTCCCGGCGGCGCTCCGCGGTCGGACGATAGGTATTGCTTCACTTCGGCGCGTAGACGAGGATGACCACGCCGCTATCGAATCGCCTGATGTCGACGAGGCGCAGATGGGGTGCGGTGTCGATGCTCTCGAACAGGTGCTTGCCCTTGCCGATGGCGACGGGGGTGAGGAAGAGATGGAATTCGTCGATCAGCCCATGCTCCATCAGGGTCGCGTCGAGTGGCCCGTTTCCGTATTTCAAGAGATTCTGGCCGGCGTTGCGCTTGAGGTCCTCGACGAATGAGGCCACATCGCCGTCGATCGCGGTGGCGTTCCAGGTCAGTCCTCTGAGTGTGGTCGACGCGATGAATTTCGGGATGCTGTTCATCCGGTCGATGAAGTCAGGAGGAACGCCGGCGGGTGCTTCGTCGGCCATCCTGGTGTAGGCGACCGACAGGCCCTCGTACGTGTGTCGTCCGAGGAGGAGAGCGTCCGCTCTGCTCAGGAGCTTCATGGCGTACTGCGAGTGCTGGTCGTCGAGGTAGGGGAACGCCCAGTCGTTTGTGCCGACCTCGCCGCCAAGCGTGACATGGGTTGCCTCAACAAGCTTGCCCATTTTGCCTCCGTTCGGGTTCGTTGTGGATCGCCTCGAGCCACTCGTCGAGGCGTTGGTGAGCTTCACGCAGCCCGGCATCCATCCCGGCTTGTGTGTAGAGCTCGCGCGCTGCGAAGGAGGGGAAGACCGACCTACTGGTGATGAGCGTGCCGCCACTGTCGCGCTGGAAGGTGAGCGTCTCGACAGATTCGTGTTGGGGCGCGCCGGCGTAGATGAAGGTCCGGACCAAGTGGTGTGGGCGACCGACCTCGCGATACTCGCCATAAAAGGTGTGTTCCTGGCCATCGGGCGCGCGTTGCACAAAGCGGTAGCGGCCGCCGGCGCGCGGATCGCTCTCGCAGACCACCAGCTCGAACTGGCGCGGGCCCCACCAGTTGCGGAGGTGCTCGGGCTCGGTCCACACCGCGAACACGAGGTCCGGCGGCGCATCGACGAACCGTCGGAAGACGACCGCCGGCTCATCTGGCGGGACCTCGATCTCGAGCCGCCTGTTCGTCACGATCCACCCTCGCGGGCTTGGAGATCCCCCAGGTAATCATCGAGCCGTTCGAAGCTCGACTCCCAGAACTCCCGGTAGCGCTCAAGCCAACCGCTAGCCGCCTGGAGGCCGCCCGACGAGAGCCGGGCCGGGCGCGTCTGCGCCACACGACCACGTGTCACCAAGCCCGCTCGCTCGAGAACCTTCAGGTGTTGCGAGACGCCCTGCACGCTCATCTCGAACGGGACCGCAAGCTCGTTCAGCGTTGCCTCTCCGGAACGCAAACGGTCAAGCATCGCGCGGCGCGTCGGATCAGCGAGCGCAGCGAAGACGCTGCTCAGCTCATCGGCAGGGACGGTCATCAAGCAGGTACTTTATCAAGAAGTAACTTGAAGACATCGACGGTACTGCGTATCGTCGTCGAGGCCCAGGCGTCACCCCCGGCCCAAGCCGACGAACGCGTTGCCGAAGGCATCGACCGCGACGCACTCGGACGCCGAGGCGCAGGCGACCCCATCGAGCGCCCTTCCAGGGTCGACACGCTCGGCGAGCCAGCGCTCCGGTCCGTTTGGGTCGCCCTGGTACACGTTGCCGGCTCCGTCCACCGCGACGCAGACCGTGGCCGATGGGCAGGCCAGCGCGCTCACGCCGCCAACGCCGGAGTGCGGACCGAAGGGGAGCGGCCGGCGATGCGAGCGCGGCGAGCGTGGATCGAACGTCAGCTCGCGACTGCGCGTGTCGATCGCCGTGCATTGGGTCATTGACGGGCACGTGATCAGGTACAGGGCGGCCCGTTCGATCCTGACCCTGGTCGCCGACCGTGGCCAGCGCGGATCGAACGTGACCTCGACCCCGTGACTGTTGACCGCGGTGCATTGCGTCGTTGACGGGCAGGCGAGATCCCGGACCCGGTATAGGCCGACGGCGACCCACATCGGCGAGCAGCGAGACCTCGGATCGCACGTCACCTCCTCACCCTGCTGGTCGATCGCAGTGCACTGCGTGACCGACGGGCACGCGACGGCACCCAAGCTCTGGCCGGGCGCGCCGATCCTGGCCTGCGTGGGCGAGCGCTCCGACTGCGGATCGAACGTCGCCTCGGAGTCTCCGAATGCGACCGCTGCCGTGCACTGCTTCGTTGAAGGACACGCGAACGGGCTCGAGGCGTCGCTGCCGGCACCGGGGCTGACCGTGACCCGGTCCAGCGGGCGGCGGGTGCGCGGATCGAACGTCACCGCTCGTCCGGAGGCGTCGATCGCGGTGCACTGCGATGCCGAGGGACACGATACGGCGCCCAGCCTATGCACGGTCGTGTTGGGGTCGATCTCGACCGGAGCCGCCGATCCGGGTAACAGCGGATTGAACGTGACCTCCTGCCCGTCGCCGTCGACCGCGGTGCACTGGGACGGCAGCGGACAGGCGATGCTGTTCAGCGCATGGGGCTTGCCGTTGTAGGCGTCATCCTCGATCGAGACCGGGGCCGGGGACCCCGGCGCCTGAGCGCTCGGATCGAACGTCACCTCGCGCCCGTGCCCGTCGACCGCCGTGCACTGGCTCACCGATGGGCAGGCGACGCCGGACATGTAGTTGCCGGCCCCATCGATCGCGATCGCAGGCTCCGGGGCCGGCGCCATCGGATCGAACGTGACCTCGTGGTTCTCGAAGTCGACCGCGGTGCATTGGCCCGTCGACGGGCACGCGATGCTGTCGAAAACGGCACCGGCGCTCGAGATCACCACCGGCCGACCGACCGAGGCCTGCGTCACGGTGGTCGGGTCGAAGGCGAGCTCGTCGGTGTTGGGGACGACGACACACTCGGTCGCCGACGGGCAGGCGAGCGGGCCGCCGGCAGTCGAATCCAGCTCGACCGGGGTCACGGGCAGGCTCAGCATGCGCGGATCGAAGCTGGACTCAGACCCATTGCTGTCGACAACGGTGCACTGGCTCGCCGACGGGCACGCGATACCGATCTGCCGGTTGCCGTCATCGAGCGAACCAGTGGCGGAAGACGTCGGCGAGCCCGGGTCGAACGTCACCACCTTGCCCAGGTACGTGCCGACCGCCGTGCACTGGTTCACCGATGCGCACGCGATGGCGGCGAGGCCGCCCTCGCCCTGTGAGATCCTCACCGGGGTCGGCGTCCCCGGAGCCTGCGGATCGAAGCTCACCTCGCGGTTGGCGCCGTCGACCGCGACGCACAGGGTCGCCGAGGGGCAGGCAACGCTCGACAGGGACTTCCCACCGGGTCCGTCGACCGAGATCGAAGCCGACCACGACAGCGCCGCGCGGGCGCCGCCGGGCCACGCGAGCACCGCCACCAGCGCGGCGACGGCCAGCGACGACAAGATCGCGGGCCTGATAACTCCCCCGGGGGTGGTGTTCCGGACGCTTTTGTCCGGTCCGGTCGGCGACCGCTGAGCCGCCGTATCGAGAGCATGATCGGCCACCGGCTGAGTGAAGCACGCAGCAGTACGGCCGAGGCTCCCGCGTCGGGCGACGAACCGGAAGCCGGCGGCTCGTGCGACTAACCGTGATCGATCGCGGCGACCAGGCTGTGCGCGAATTCGTCGGGGCGTGAGAGGAACGGGTGGTGCCCAGCCGCGAACTCGACGAGTCGCGTCTCATCCTTGACGCGTTGGCGCTGGACGTCGGCAGGGACGGCGAGATCCTCGGTGCAGACGAAGTACGTGGCGGGCTTCTGCTGCCAGGCGATCTGGCGGGGTGGCTGTGTAAACGGGGTCAGAGACTGGCGCGTGAGACGGTCGAGCGCCTGCTCGGTCGTGCTCTCGTCGCAGTCCTGGAGGAAGAACTGCCGGATCATGTCGGGATCGACACCGACGGTGCCGTCCTCGCCCGGTTGCAGCCATGGCGCTGGCTCAGAGCCGATGAGCTCGGCCTGGGACTGTCCGGCGTCCGGCATCACCGACGTCACGTAGAGCAGCTGGGTGACGCGGTCATCGGCGCCGGCCTCGGTGATCACCATCCCGCCGTAGGAGTGCCCGCACAAGACGACCGGCGCCTCGGCGGCGCTGACCACCTGGCGGCACGCGTCGACGTCGGCGTAGAGATCGCCAAGCTCATCGCCGATCTCTCCGCAGCTGGGCAGCGGCACCGCGACGCTAGTGATTCCGTGGTCGGCGAGGGGTCGGGTCATCTGAGCCCACCACCACTGGGCGTCGCGCACGCAGGCGCCGTGGACGAAGATCAGAGTCGTCATCGCAAAGCGAGGGTCGTTGCTTCTCTCCCCACGGCAGTCTGAGCTCTGGAGGCGAGACCGTGCCGAGCGGCACGCCGGTTCACATCGTCTGACACCGTGTCCATCATGGTTCCTCCTGAGTCGACCTCTAATTCTTGTAACGACGTTACAGCATCCGGTCGACCTCGCGACGAGCGACAACGGCGACGTCTGCAAGCTCAGGCAGCAGAACTGCTCGTGGCCCGTCGAAGCTGCGAGATCTCTCTCCGAGACCTTGCCGACGCTCTCGCAACGAGTTCACGGATGCTCGTTCACCACTTCGGATCCCGCGACGCGCTCATCGCCGCTGCCCTCACACACGCGCGCGGCCAGCTCCTCGAGACCTGCCGTGCGCAGCTCGCCGAGCAGAACCCGCAGGATCTCCGCGGCCTGGTCAGATCGCTGCGCGCGATCGTCACCGACCCCGTCAACCGTCCCTTCTTCCGGCTCTTTGGTGAGGTCAACGCCCTCGCTCAAACCCAGCCCGACCGGTTTCCGGGTTTCGGCCGTGACAGCGTCCACGACTGGCTCCCCCAATTCACTGAGCTACTGAGATCGTCCGGCACCGACGAAGTCACCGCCCAAGCCCAAGCCACCCTAGCCCTCGCTGTCATCCGCGGCCTCATGCTCGACGACAACGCGACCGGCGAACAATCGAGGATCGACGCCGCGTTTGCGATCTTCGACGGCCTATAAGCGGCGTCGGAGACTTCTCCCCGTGCGACGGGCCCTGCGCCTGCGTTCAGCGCTGGACGCGGTAGTGCGTGGTGCTCGAGCGGTCCGGCCTGGTCACCAAGGAGCCCCGCGGGCGAACAGCTCGTGCGCACCGATGCCGGCGCGGTCGCCCGCGCCCGCCAAGCCCTCGACGACATCGAGGCGACCCGACGTTCGAATCCCACGAAGACATGGAGAAGCTGATGAGCACGGGCATAGTCGAGCGCCTGCGACAGGCCGTCGGTGCGACGAGCGTGAAGCCATGCTGATCTACTCGATGAGCGTCTCGGTGGACGGCTTTATCGCCGACCGCGAGGGCGCGTTCGAGTGGACGACGGTGATCGCCACCAGACCCGCCAGTCGCAGCACGCCAAACACGGCCGAGGAGCGCTCCAGGCGCACCGCGAGCAGCAGCGTCGCAATCCCGACAAGGAGGTTCGACTGGACGGTGAAGAACGCGAAGGCGTTGCCGGCGCGGGCCAACGCCGGCCCACCTGACGGACATGGCACGGATTGTGTCGCGGATGGGTCTCGGTGTTACGAATTCGACGTGGCGCCCTCGACCGGAATCTTGATCACGCTGGGGGCGTGTTTAGCCGACGGGTGCAAGGCTTCTGGTGGGTTCTTGAGCGTGGGAAGCGCGTGGCGGCGTGATGTGCGTGTCGGGGTTGGGTCTGAGGACGACGATCTCGCCGGGGGCGTTGTCGAGGAGCCAGCGGACGTCGGTGGCGGCGATGCCGGGGCCGTTGGGGTGGGCGGCGGCGATGACGATCCGGTCGTAGCGTTCGGTCGCGATGGCTTGGCGTAGGGCGTGTCGGTCGGTGCGGCCGCGTTCGATCCGGGCGTCGACGGGGACGCCGAACATGCTGGCGCGTTGCTCGATGGCTTCTTGGAGTCCGAGGGAGATGGCGCCCTGCTGCGGGAGCGGGGCTTCGAGGGGGAGGGTGAGCGAGACGCGCGCGAGGACGGCCGGGACCAGAGTGGCGTGCTCAGCGGCGGCCAGGCGCAGGGCGCAGTCCAGCGCGTCGGCGGAGAGCCCTTTGGCAACGAACGGAAACAGGATCCGCTGGCGTTCGGCGGGTGGCAGCGGCGTCCGCCGGCCGCGGGGACTGAAGTGTGCGATGACGAGCGCGCTCAGGAGGATGCCGAGAGCGATGATTGCGATCAGCGCTGCCGTCATGGCGTGTGCCGCGCTTCGGGGTGCCCGGCGGGGGCGGCGTCGCGGTCACGACCGAAAGGCGCGCGGCGAGAGTGGGTGCAGACCCGTGATGAGGGTGCGGGGAAGGTGTGCGACTGGGCCATGTGGGCTCCTGTCAGGGGTCGACGACGAAATCGCCGACCAGTCTTCCCGGCACACCTGCGGTAAGCGTACTCCTCGCCGCCCGCGTGCGGAGGCGATGCGGTCATCGGATCCGGGCCAACCGACGCGACGCTGAGTTCTGGCCGGTGGGTGGTTGCCGGGCGGTTTTAGTCCGGGGCGTGCGGCGTGGACCGGGACGATCACGACTGCTGTGTGAGATGGGTGCGCAGCACGCGCTGGTGGGTGATCCATCCGATCAGCCGGGTGTCCTGGTCAGTGACGGGGAGACCTTCGTCGTCGGTGGCGGCGAGGGCTTGGATGGCATCCTCGAGCGAGTCAGAGGCCCGTAGCCGGGGGACGTCTCGGCTCGACGATCTCCTGCAGTGGCTGGTCGGGTGTCAGCGGCCGGGGAGGTCGGCCCATCGCGTCGGAGACCGTGATCTGCGCCATTCGGTTCGGGGCGGGCGCATCGATATCGATCCCGCGGCGGCGGAGCTTCAGCGTGTAGATCGTATCTTTGGTGATCTGGTTGCTGAGCGCGGTGGCGACGACGATCGCGCACATCAGCGGCAGGATGATGCGGTAATCGCCGGTGAGCTCGAAGATGATGATCAGTGCGGTGATCGGCGCGCGAGCGGTGGCGGCGAAAACCGCGCCCATCCCGACAAGCCCGTAGGCGCCCGCGGCCGCGGCCAGGCCAGGCACCAGTTGGTGCGCCACGGCGCCGTAGGCCGAGCCGAGCATCGCTCCCATGAACAGCGAGGGCGCGAACACGCCACCGGACCCGCCGATCCACATCGTCAGGCTGGTCGCCAGGATCTTGGCGGCCAGCAGGCCGAGCAGCGCGAGAATCACGTAGTGCCCGGCGACGGCGTGTTGCAGGACGGGGTAGCCGACGCCATACATTTGCGGGACGGCGAGCAGCAGCAGCCCGAGCAGGATCCCGCCAGCGGCGGGACGCAGCCAGCTCGGTCCGCGCCAGAGCCGGTCGGCGAGGTCTTCGCCGGCATACAGGACACGGATGAAGGTCAATCCAACGCCGACGGCAAGGACGCCGAGACCGGCGTAGAGCAGGAGCTCAAGCGGTGAGGTGAAGTTGAACCCGGGCAAGCTCAGGAACGGACGGGACCCGAACGCGGCGCGTCCGATCGCGTCGGCGGTCACCGAGCTGAGCACCACGAACCCGAACGACTCGGTGTCAAAGCTACGCAGGATCAGCTCCAGCGCGAAGAACACGCCGGCGATCGGCGCGTTGAACGTCGCCGAGATCCCCGCAGCGGCACCACATGCGACGAGTAGCCGCAGCCGCGACTCGCTGACTCGCACGAGCTGGCCGAGCGTCGACCCGAGCGCGGAACCGATCTGCACGATCGGGCCCTCGCGGCCGACCGAGCCGCCCGAGCCGATGCACAGCGCTGAGGCGAGCGATTTGACGATCGGGACCTGGGGACGCATCCGACCGCCGAGCCGGTTGACCGCGAGGATCACCTCGGGCACCCCGTGTCCGCGTGCCTCCGGCGCGAATCGTGACACCAGCGGACCGTAGATCAGCCCGCCGATCACCGGCGCCAGGACCACGAACCACATCCCCAGCCCCGGCACTGACGGGTTGCTTGCGTGCCCGGCGGCGCTGTAGTCGCGGTGGCCGGTGAACGCGTAGGTGAAGCCCAGGATCATGTAGCGAAACGCGACCGCGCCGAGCCCGGCGCCCGCGCCGACCAGGAGCGACAGCACGAGCATTGCGCCCGAGCCACGCGCCATGAGTCGTGAGAGCCGATCCCGCAGTCGCTCGACCCGCGCCGCCAGCCGCCCCGTGATTCCCGAGCCGTCGCGGCGGGTCGTTTCGCCGTCAGGGCCGCTGGTCTCGCTGTCGGTGGGGGGGAGCTGCACGTGACCGTTGCCGGGCGCGGCGCTCGCGTCGTAGTGAGTCGGCGGCGCTGGGTCGCTGGCGCTCATCCGGCCGCGATGCCCGCGAGCAGCACGTCGATCGCGCGACGGATGTTGGGCCAGCGAAAGCCACCGGGGTCAAGCGCGCCGTGCAGCATCAGCCCATCGGTCAGCGCCAGCAGGATCGACGCCAGCGCGTTGGCCGGGATCGCGACCAGCTCGCCAGAGGCGATGGCTTCCTCGATCCACCCGCGGAGCAGCTGCCGCCGCCGCGCCGTCACCGCCGCGAGGTGCTCGCGCACGACCTCCTCGGTGAGCAGATCGGCCCACAGGTCCGCGCGGATCTGCACGCGCGCGGGGTCATCGCCGCGGGCGAGCATCGCCTGAGCGAAACGCCGCACCCGCTGCACCCCGGACGAGCTGGCGGCCGTGATCGCCTCCAGCTCCATGTCGAGCGCGTCGGAGTCGTCGGCCAGCAGCGCCAGCAGCAGATCCTGCTTGTGCTCAAAGTAGCCGTAGAACGCGCCCTTGCTGACCTGCGCCTCCGCGCAGACGTCATCGACGGTGAGATCACCAAACCCGCGGACGGCCGCGCACCGCCACGCCGCATCGATCAACAGCTGGCGGCGCTCGATACGAGTCTCGGGACGGAGCTTGGGCATGGTCTTAGACGATCATCCGCATCAGCGTATGAAAACCGACGAGTCGGTTTTGGAGAGGATACCCATGTTGATGGGTTTTGACGCGCGCGCCGCTGAACTCGGGTCTCCGCCTGGCCCACGTCGGAGCGGACGAGCCGGGCGCGGCAGCGTCGGCCCGCTGCGGGTCGACCCGAGGCGGGATACTTCGCGTCTGGTGAGCCGGGACGTCTGGTTGACATGCCCTTCTCGGGACGCTGCCATGAACCCAAAGCACCCCGACAATCCGTACCCGGGCTCCCGACGGCCACCCGCCGTCGCTCTGCCGGCGGGGGCTCGCCGCCGTGTCTGACGGGCTGCTCGCCGCCATATTCGTTTCGGCCGCCGCGGTCAGCCTGGCGACGAGCTGGCTGCTGGTGTCTCGGCTTGAGCGGATCGGAGCGCGACTGGGACTGTCGGAGGCGCTGCTGGGCATGCTCGCCGCCCTGGCGGCCGACGCTCCCGAGATCACCGCCAGCGCGACGGCGCTGGCCGGGCATCACTCCCGCATCGGCGCCGGGGTCGTGATCGGGTCAAACGTGTTCAATCTCGCCGCGCTGCTCGGGCTCGGCGCCGTCGTCGCGGGCGAGATCACACTGCACCGCCGAGTGATCATCCTGGAGGGGACGGTCGCGATGCTGATCGCCGCGGTGTGTCTTGGCGTCGTGGTCGGCGGCGCCGGACCCGGGCTCGGATTGTTCGCCGGCGTCGCGGTGCTGGTCCCGTACTTGATCGTCTCCGGTGTCAGCCCGGCACGACTGGGTGGCCTCGGGTTGCCGCGGGCATGGGCACGGTGGCTGTCAGACGCCGTCGTCGAGGAGGAGCACGAGCTCGAGCCGGCGATCCATCCACCACCGGCGGATGCTCGCGATGTCGTCGTTGCCGGGCTCGCCACGGGCGTCGTGATCGGCGCCAGCATCGCCATGGAGCTGACCGCGTCGACGTTGGGCGCCCGGCACCATGTCGCGCAGATCGTGATCGGCGGGCTGGTGCTCGCCGGCGTCACCAGCCTCCCCAACGCTGTTTCCGCGCTCTATCTCGCCGTTCGCGGACGCGGCGCGGCCACGCTGAGCATCGCGCTGAACAGCAACGCCCTGAACGTCACCATCGGCCTGCTGCTCCCCGGGGTCCTCGTGGGGCTCGGCCCGCCCTCCGGGCAGGGGACCCTGGTCGCTGCCTGGTATGTCGGCCTGACCGCGGTAACGGTGGCATGCGCGTATGCCGGCCGCGGGCTGCGTCGATCCCACGGCGCACTGATCCTCGGCGGCTACCTCGCGTTCATCGCCGCCGTCCTCATCGCGAGCTGACCATGCCCGCCCTCAGCCACCGGGCGATCGGCGGAAGCCGCGCTCGTTGACGACGAGCCTCTCGAAACCGAGCTGCTCGAGCTGATCAAGGTAGGCGGCTGGGTCGATGTCCTTGGCCCAGTAGTCGACCAGCCGGGTGACGCCGCCGAGCAGCAGCCATTCGGCAGCCGCTGACAGCAGCTGCGGCATCGCCCAGCTCAGCTGGCGCTCGTTGGGGACGATCAGGTTGCCGACGTCCGCCCAACGGGCCGAGACCGAGCTGCGGGCCATCTCCGCGCTGTGGTCGCAGACCTCGATGAACCCGACCTCGGCCGCGTCTTGCCGGAGGCTGAATCGTGGGCCGAGCAGCCCGAGCGTGCGCGTCCGCGACAGCGCCGGCTGATGGCGCCCAGTCAACGACAGGCAGTCGGCGGCTAACACGAATTCGGTGCGGGTGGGCTCGCCGAAGCCGGCGTCCAGAAGCAGCCCGCGGATGTGCGGCAGGGCGTCAGGGACGCCGTAACACGCGAGCGCGGGAAAGTTGCACTCGGCGCCCACAACCGTCACCTGCCACGCCTCCATCTGCGCCATGGCCGCCTCGAGAACGCGCGCGCCCGCCTCAAGCGCGTCGCCCGTGCAGACCAGCCAGCGGATGTCGCCTGTGCCCCGGTAATACCGTCCGACATCGTCTTCGGTACGGAATCGATGCAACAGCGCCCCTGCGACGATGGCGTCATCGCGGGTGGCGACCAGGCATCGACGCTCGGCGACCCACGGGTCGACAACGTTCTCGTAGGGCTCGCGCTCGAGCTGGCTGAGCACCGCGTTGACGGACAGGACCACGCCGGGGATCACCGCGGCGACGTGCAGGTTGACGAGCGCTGTCAGCTGATCGCGATCGCGACGCTCAAATGGACGAACGGCAACGGACATACGAAATGGCTCCTTGAATCGAAACGCCACTGGAGCCGCTGCCGGTGCGGAACGCCTGAAAGTCTACGCGAGCCACGCCAAGCCCGTCCAGCTCGGGCGGGTGGCCATCGCGCAGATGCGCCGCCGAGTTCTCGTCCGGTCATCTGTGGCGGGTGTGGCGAGGGAGGGCCTCGGCCGCCGCCGCTGGCGTCTCGGCGTCCTCGTTGGCGTCGATGTCCGGGGGGGTCCTGGTGTCGGGGGGCCGTGGCTTGCGTCGGTATGGCAGGCGTCCGGCGCGGCGGGCCTGGTCGGCGAGGAGGTACTCGATCTGGGCGTTGATGCTTCGCAGGTCGTCGTGGGCCCAGCCGCGGATGGCCTCGAACAGCCGGGGCTCGAGGCGGAGCAGGAAGTGTTTGCTGTCGGCCATCTGTGCGGCTGGTCAGGTGTAGAGCGAGCTGGTGTTGATCACTGGCATGGGTGCCTGGTCGCCTGAGAGCACGACCATGAGGTTGGACACCATGGCGGCCTTGCGTTCGGGATCAAACTCGATGAGGTCGGAGTCGGCCAGCTGCGCGAGCGCCATCTGGACAAGGCCGACGGCGCCCTGGACCATCGTCTTTCGCGCCGCGAGGATCGCTTCGGCCTGTTGGCGGCGGAGCATCGCGTCGGCGATCTCCGGCGCGTAGGCGAGGTGGCTCAACCGTGTGCTGAGGATCTCGATGCCGGCCGCGCGCAGCCCGATCTGCAGGTCGGACTGGAGGCTCGAGCCGACCTCGTCGGTGTTGGCGCGCAATGAGATCGCGTCTGACTGGTAGTCGTCATAGGGGTACTGGCCGGCGAGGTGGCGCATCGCGGACTCTGATTGCACGATCACGAACTGCTCGAAGTCCTCGACGTCGAACACGGCTTTGGCGGTGTCGATCACCCGCCAGACGACGACGGCGGCGATCTGGATCGGATTGCCGCTGAGATCGTTGACCTTGATCTGCTCGCTTTGGAAGTTGCGCACGCGCAGCGAGATCGTTATCCGGGAGAAGGCCGTGAACGGGTTGACCCACCACAGGCCGGCTTCGCTGACCGTTCCGGCGTAGCGGCCGAACTGGATCAGCACCCGCGCTTGGTTCGGGGCGACGACCACGAAACCCCGCGTGAGCACGAGAGCAATCGCGGCCACCCACGCTCCGACGACGGCCAGATGCGAGCCGGAGTTGTTGACACCGGCCGCGATCAGCGCGGCGGCGAGCACCAGCACAGCCACGACCACGCCCACCGCTGGGCCGCCGGGGAGGGCGCGGGCGGGGCGCTGCGTGTGGGCTCGGCCGGACGGCAGCGCGTCAGCATCCGGACGATCAACGATGGTCTGGCCTTCCGATATCACCATCATATTGTTGCAGAATCATCGGCGTGATATCATGACGCTATTGTGGTCGGCGACAGGCTCGACGTCGAAAAGCTGCGCGGGGGTCCTGGTCGGCCGGCTCCCCCCGGCGGGGCTCCCGCCGTCGTGGTTGAGCGGCTGGGCAAGCGCTTCGGCGACCGCGTCGCCTTTGATGACGTTTCGTTTGAGGTCGGCTACGGCGAGGTGTTCGGGTTTCTGGGCCCGAACGGGGCGGGGAAGACGACGACGGTGAGAACGCTGGGGACGTTGATCGCGCCGACGTCGGGCTCGGCGACGGTCGCCGGCATCCCGCTGAGTGCGGAGAACGGGTCGGCGATCCGGGCACGGATCTCGATCATGCCCGAGTCCCCCGGGCTGTATCTCCGTCTCACGGTGGCGGAGAACCTGGAGTGCTTCGCCGGCCTGTATGAGTTGGACGACGTTCGCCGGCGGATCGAGCGGGCGCTGCGGGCGGTCAATCTTCTCGACCGAGCGGGCGATCCGTGCGGATCGTTGTCCAAAGGGCTGCGCCAGCGGGTCGCGCTCGCCCGAGCGCTGCTGAATGATCCGGCGGTGCTGTTCCTCGACGAGCCCACGTCGGGGTTGGATCCGGTCGCGACGCGCGAGGTGCACGAGCTGATCAACTCACTTCGCGAGCGTGGCGTGACGATCTTCTTGACAACGCACAGGCTTGAGGAGGCCGAGCGGCTCTGCCACCGGGTGGCGATCCTGAACACGAGGCTGCGGCTGGTCGGCCGGCCCGACGAGCTGCGCGCGCAACTGTTCTCGAGATCCCTGGAGGTGCGGATCCGCGTGCCGCTCGCTGATCCAAAGGCGGTCTTCGGCGCTGTGCGCGGGGTCGAGGGATGGGAGCAAGCGCCGTCGGCGGGCGGCTACACGCTCGCGGTGTCTGACCCCGACGTCGCCGCTCCCGCGGTGGCTCGCGCGCTGGTTGGTGCGGACGCCGATATCCTCTCGATCGCCGAGTCGCGCCACTCGCTGGAGGATGTCTACCTCGAGCTGATCGACGAGGACGTGGAGGCGAAGCGCGGATGAGGTTCAGCTGGACGCGCGTCAGGGCGATTCTCGTCAAGGAGCTGCGGGATTACCGAAACAACCGCTTCGTGATCGGCACGATGGCGGTTTTGCCAGTGCTGTTCATCGCCCTGCCGATCGTGCAGCTGCTGACGGTGTCGGTAGCGGCGGCCAACTCCAAGCTTGACGCGCGGGTCGGCCTGTCGCTGCTGTATCTGCTGTTGATTCCCGCGTTCCTCCCCTCGACCCTGGCGGCCTACTCGGTGGTCGGCGAGCGCGAGCAGGGCACGCTTGAGCCCGTCCTGATCACACCGATCCGCCGCGAGGAGTTCCTCGTCGGCAAGGCGCTCGCGGTGGCCGCCCCGACGCTGACGATCGCCTACGCGATCTTCGGGATGTTCCTCGCGGCGACGGAACTGTTCGCCCACCCGGCCATCTCCTCGGCGGTGTTCGCGGGCTCACACGTCCTGGTCCAGCTGCTGTTCACGCCGTTGCTCGCCGGCTGGTCGATCTGGGTCGGGATCGCGATCTCCGCTCGCTCGACCGATATCCGCGTCGCCCAGCAGCTCAGCGTGCTCGCCAGCCTGCCTCCGCTCGCGATCGTCGCGCTGATGCAGTTCAAAGTAATCACGCCGTCGACCGGCCTCTCACTCGCGCTCGCCGCAGTCCTACTCGCCGTCGACGTGCTCGGGTGGCGCGCGGTAGCGGCGATGTTCGACCGCGAACGGCTGATCACCGGAGCCCGCACATGACGCGCCCGCCACCGCAGCCGGCGGCCGGCGGCCGGCGGCCGACGATCACCCGAGAAGACTCATAGAGAAAGGAGATCAGCGATGCCAGCAACGCTCATATTGACGCGGAAACATCCCGGCATGGAGCTCCGGCGCGGCCCATTCGAGATCCAATCAGACGGCGAACGCGTCGGCTCAATCAACAAGACGCATGAAACGCTCGAGATCCCAGTCGAGCCAGGTCACCACACCCTCCGGATACGCTCGGGCCGATACTCAAGCCAGGAACGTTCCTTCGACGTCGCCGACGGCGAGGTCGTCAGCTTCCGCACCCGCGGACCCCTGGTGTGGCCGCTGTACGTCGCGGCCATGATCAAGCCCGACCGGGGGATCTCACTCAAGCCCGAATGAGGGGGCGCCTCGACGCGGCGCTGGAGGCAGGTGCGGCGTTTAAGCAGTTATGGGTGCACCCGACGTCTCGCTGCCCGATGTCCGCGCCGCTCGAGGTCTGAGTGAAGCTCCTTGATCCGGTCGAAAATGTAATCCGCCGCCTCTTGACGTTGGTCGCGTGTCGTCTCTGAAACAACATCGAATTTGAACGGCGCCCCATATTGGACCGTCACCTTCGGAAACTGCATGCGCTTCCAATTCCGGACCTTATGAGAGCCAAGGATCGCGACCGGCACGACCGGAGCTCCGGACTCGAGCGCGAGCCTGCCGACTCCCGGCTTTGCCGATGCCGCCAACTTCCCGGTCCGGGACCGGGTGCCCTCGCAATACATCACCATCGCACCGCCGCGATCGAGGATTCTGAATGCAGTGGTGAACGCCTCCTCATCCTGGTCTCCGCGACGAACTGGAAACACGCCGCCATGGCTGTAGATCCAGCTCATCGGGCCCGAGCCGAACAGCTGGGACTTAGCCATGAACTGGATACGGCGTCGAATGAAGGCTGCAGTGAAGAAGTGATCCATGTTCGAGGCATGGTTCGGCGCGAGGATCAAAGGTCCGGCCGGCACATTGCCGCTGTCGATACCTTGCGCGCGAAACGTTGTCAGAGCATGGAGCACGGTGATCGCGCGAACAACTTCGTAGGTCGCTCCGGGCGGACCGCCGCGAGTGCGTTCGTGAAATGTGTCGAAATACTCCTTGGGCCGCTCGTCCTTATAGACCGGCGATTTGAGGTCGACGTCCGGCATGCTGCGCGAGCTTATCTCCTCGGTGCGGTCCGACCCGATCCCTTCGTTTACACGGCTCCCGGCTGAAGGACGCAGGGAGCAGGTGACGACCGGAGCCGACTTCCAGCCACGGAAGACACCATTATTGAGAGGATTCGGTAATGCCCTCCCAGGTAGCGACTCCCTTTCGGGCGGTGATGACGGCCGCTTCTCCGGTGGTCCGCGGATGGGGTCGTCTTGAGGTGTCGGGTCTTGAGCACCTGCCGCGCTCGGGGCCGACACTGCTGGCCGGCAATCACGACTCGTGGTGGGACCCGGTCGTGATCGGGATCGCTGCCGTTGAGCGACGCCAGATCCAAGCGCTAGCGAAGTCATCGCTATGGAAGAACGCGCTGCTGGCCAAGGTTCTCGACGGGATGGGACAGATTCCCATCGGGCGGGGCATGGGCGACGTTGGAGCCCTCGAACGCGCTACCTCCGAGCTCCGAGCTGGTTCCTGTATCGGCATATTCCTTGAAGGCACTCGGACGGGCGGGCGGCCGCTCCGTGCCCGAAGCGGGTTCGGACGACTCGCGCAAGCCGTGCCTGAGGCACAGATCGTGTGCTGCTCGGTCGAGGGCACGGTTGAGCTCGTCCGCTTCCCGAGGCGCCCCCGGCTGTGCGTCCGCTTCTTCCGGCCCACCCGTGGTGGCCTCGCGGCCAACGAGAGCCCGGGCGATTTCGCGGCCCGGCTGCTCGACGAGATCCGCGCCGCGGCGCCTCCGGTTGCGTACGGGCGCCGGCCCGGCCGTACCGCGCCGGCGTAGGCTGATCCGATCCAAGCGGCAGCGCGCGGCGTGAGGGTTGTGACGCCCCTGTCACCTATGCACGAGTACAAGTGAGCGGATGACAACCCACCGGGCGGGCCGCCACGTGCTGATGGTGATGAAGTGGACGGCGGCAATGGCGGCCGTGCTTGGGTTCCCGGCCCTCGCGGCTGGCTGCGGCAGCTCGAACGGCCCGGGCAGCGCCGGCTCCGGTTCGACCAAGGCCCAGTTCCTCGCGTACTCCCGTTGTATGCGCAGCCACGGCGTCTCGGACTTCCCGGACCCCACTACCCCTTCCGGCGGTGGAGTCGCATTCTCGATTAACGGCGGCCCGGGCAGCGACCTCAATCCGAACAATCCGGCCTACAAGGCGGCCAACCAGGCCTGCCGCTCGTTACTGCCCGCCGGGGTGCAGTCTGCGACCGGGCCTTCTTCGAAGATCGCCGCGGAGGTGCGGTGGGCTCGCTGTATGCGATCGCACGGCGTCCCGAGCTTTCCGGACCCAAACCGCCAGGGCGCGTTTGACAGCGCGAAATTCAACAACACCACACCGGCGTTTCACACCGCCGGCAAAGATTGCACGACGCTTCAACCGACCGGAGCGGTGCGTGCTGTGCCCGGGCAACCCTGATCCAGCCTCGCCGGAGGCGTCCGCGGCCTGGATGTCCGGCTGATCTGCCGCGATGAGCGAGCTTGCTGCGCCTCAGTCGGGTGCGTCGGTGACCTGCAGGCGTGCCCGCCAGGTCGCGGCGTCGAAGACCACCGGCTCGGTACTGGAACAGAAGTCCTCCAGCGCCGTGACGAACTGCTGTGGTACCTCGACGTGGGGGAAGTGACGCACGCCGTCGAACACCGCAAGCGTGCTGTCGGGCAGCAGCTCGTGCGCGGCCCTGGCGTGCTCGACCGGGATGATCGGGTCCTCTGCGCCCCAGATAAGCAGGACGGGAAGGTCCTTGGCCAGGTAGAGACGATCTCCGGCGCGGACTGTCTGACCGTTGAGACCGACGACGCTTCGCACGGTGGCCAGAAAGGCCGAGCGACGATCCGCGTCGGCCAGCGATGCGTAACTGCGCACCAGCTCGTCAAGGCCTGGCCGCGAAGGTGAGTGAGCCGCGCGGAGCACACGTCCCGCGATGCCGGAGGCCCGGCGCGTGGCCTCGGCGGTTACGGACAGGAAGAGGTTCGCCCCGGGAAGCGAAGCGGCGCGCAGCACCGGGTTGACCTCGAGTCCCAGCCCGCCGCTGGAGACCAGCACCAGCCGCTCGGTCATCTCGGGGAACTGATACGAGAACTGCATTGCTATGCCCCCGCCGAGGGAGTGTCCGACCAGCGTCGCGCGGTCGTGTCCGAGGGCGGTCAATACGTCGCGCAAGCAGGCGGCCAGCGATCCGAGCGAGTAGTCCCCGCCGCCGGGGCTCGATGCGCCGTGGCCCGGCAGGTCCACCGCGAGAACCGTGGCGTTGCGTGCGAGCGGGTCGATCACCGAGCGCCAGGTACCGAGCGAGCCCGCCATGCCATGGATGAGCAGGAGAACCGGCCCAGAGCCCTTCTGCACGTAGGCGATCGAATGACCGTGCAGGGTGACCGCCTGGCTCCTGATGCTCATGATGCGACTCCGTTTCGGACGCCAACCACCGCGAGCGCGTCGCGGATGCACGCGTCCCTCACCTGCCCAGAATCGATGACCACAGCCGTCACCGCTCCAGGGGTGGCCTCGCGCAGGGACACGCCAGTCCGGGAAAGGTGCATCGAACCCATCATCTGAGTCAGCAGACGGCCGGCGGTGAATCCCGGGTCTTCAACCTCGAAGACCTCCTGCTCCACTCCGGTCTCAAGGACCCGCTGCACCGCACCGACGCATCTGCCGACCGCTCGGGAGACACGGAACCACGCCGCGTCGGACAGAGTCTCGCGAAGTTCAAGCGTCGGACGACGCAACAACGAGAGTCCGCAATCCAGAAATGCGGGATACATGACGCAGAAATCCGCGAAGACGGTCAGAACCTGGCGCAACTGCGCCGCGGCATCCGGGGTCACCTCGACCGCGTCAGTCCACGCGCGTAGCTCGTCCAGGTAGCTCGTTGCGGTGAGCGCGAAGATCTCATCCTTCGACGAAAACGCCCGGTAAATCAGCGCCTTGTTCAGCCCCGCGGCGCGCGCGATGTCCTCGACCCGAGCATCCTGGATCCCGCGCTGATCAAACAGCGTCCGCGTCGCCGCGACGATCCTCTGCTCGCGGGAGGCGCGGCGAGCTCTTCGGGCTGCGGCCACGGAGGAACCGTAAGGAGGGGTGGTTGAGGGCATCTCGCTACTGTAACCCAAAGTGTGACCATCGGTTACAGGGCCGCCGTGGACGTCCGCCAGGCCATCCCCCACGCCCACGGCTGAGCGGCGGCGGACGGCCACCAGGGTCAGCAGGTGAGACCGAAGTGTCCGCACATGGTCGTCGAGGATGCCGCGCCGCCAAGCTTGGGGAGCCCGAAGATCTGCTCGGTCGTGGCCAGCAGCGAGTAGTGCGTCCACTGCGTACCGTCCAGTCCTGACGACCTCGGCGAGACCACGATCATCGGTATGCGGTTGTTTGGCGGAGAGGTGGGACCCTGAGACATATCTGACGAGCCCTCGTCGAACGTGAGGAAGATCACGGTGGTGCCGGACCTGTACTGCGGCGTGTTCATGAACAGCGGCATCTCGCGGGCGAGCCAGCGGTCCGCAGTCGCGGTCGAACAGTTGTGCGCGTCGTTACACAGGTTAGGCGCGACGAACGTGAACTTCGCCGACAGGTCCGGTGTGGACCCGGTCGTGTACGGCGTGTCGTACTTGGCGCAGTCTGTTCCGAGTGTCGTCACGTAGTACGCCTCAGGGTTGTGCCTGACGGCGTACTCCCCGGAGTTGCTCGTGTCGCATGGCGATGGCATCGACTCCTCGAGCGATCGAGACTGCCCATTGGGGAGCTGATTGAAGATGCTCTGGTTGGAGAGCTGCTGGTAGCTGTCGTTGTAGCAACAGGGGATTCCGCCCGTGGCTCCCGTGTAGTTGTCGGCGCTGTAGTGCCCGAGTGCGTGGTAGTTCGTCGCGTTGCCGTACGTCTTGGCGAGCTGCGTGAAGTAGGTGCAGCAATTGTTGCCGATGATGTTGTTCTGATCCTCATTCTCAAACCAGATCCACACCACATGCTGAATCTTCCCGGCACCGCTTCCGCCTCCAGCCGACCCGCCGGTCGAGTCGACCGACCCCGCCGTCCCGGTCGAGACTCCCGAGCCGCTGGGCGAGCTGACGTGCCGGCGCGTGGTCGCGGCGCTAGCACCGCACCCGGCCAGGGTCAGGGCCAGCACGACAGCAGACAGCTTGCGCACCACTGGCGAATAGAGATGGAGCAACTCGATGAGCTTAGAACCCCGATGAGGCCGGATACAGCAGGCCAGGGCACGGCGCCGCGTGCGGGACCGGAGCGAGGCCCGTCGCCTCGCGGCGGTGCGCGCCCGTCCGCAGTGTCCGGGAGAGCCCCTCGGCGCCGTCGGGATGAGAGAAAAGTCTCACGTCCCCATTGCCCCAGTTTAGGGTCGACGGGTTGTCATCATCGCGTGGTTGACACCGGGTTCGCTCTCGGGCCGGATAACACCTTTGGCCGTTCGTGCTTCCGCGCATCGCCTCGAATCTCTGTTCGGGTTTCAGGAGAGGACGTCAAATGATCGAGATTCGCGGCTTGACCAAGCGCTTCGGCGACACGGTCGCGGTGGACAACGTTTCGTTCGACGTGGTGCCGGGACGCGTGACGGGATTCTTGGGTCCCAACGGGTCGGGCAAGTCCACAACAATGCGCGCGATCATGGGCCTGGACTGGCCGACCAGCGGCACGGTGACGGTCAACGGACGGCCGTACGAGGGCCACCGCAGGCCGCTGTTTGAGGTGGGAGCCTTGCTCGACGCGAAGGCGATCCACGGCGGGCGCACTGCGTACAACCATTTGCTGTCTCTCGCCCAGAGCACGGCATCCCGCGAAACCGCGTGGACGAGGTCATCGAACGAGTTGGCCTGGGCTCGGTAGCCCGCAAGCGCGCCGGTGGCTTCTCGCTGGGCATGAGCCAGAGGCTGGGGATCGCCGCGGCGCTGCTTGGGGACCCAGGCGTGATGTTGTTCGACGAGCCGGTGAACGGCTTGGACCCTGAGGGGATCAGGTGGGTCCGCCAGCTCCTGCGCTCGCTGGCGGCGGAGGGCCGAGCGATTTTCGTTTCGAGCCATCTGATGAGCGAGATGGCGCTGACCGCGGACCACCTCATCGTGATCGGTCGCGGACGGCTGGTCGCGGACACCTCGGTGGAGGAGTTCATCGAGCGCAGCGCGCAAAACTTCGTTCGCGTGCGCTCGCCTGAGCCCGAACAGCTTGTCCGCGCGATCACCGCGCGCGGCGGTAAGACGCGGCCAGAATCGGACGGTGCGCTCGCGGTGTCGGGAATAGCGATGAGCGTGGTCGGCGACCTGGCTCGCGAGGCCGGGATCGCGCTGCGCGAGCTTTCGCCACAACTCGCTTCGCTCGAGGAGGCGTTTATGGAGTCGACGCACGAAAGCGTCGAGTTCCACGGGCACGCCGACCCGGCCAAGACGCCGGCCGCAGTTGGAAAGGAGGCTTGAGCATGGCGACCGACGTGCAGTCGCGGCGGCCGGTGCGGCTTGTACCCGGCGAGGGCCCGATCCTGCCCGACGTCGTGCGCTCGGAATTCACGAAGTTCCGCACCGTGCGGTCGACCTACGCGACCCTGGTGGCGGCATTCGTCGCCGCGGCCGCTCTGGGGCCGGTGCAGTGCGCCTTGTACGCCTCCAGGTACCCCAACGTCGACGCGCATGAGAAGGCGAAGTTCTCGGCGCTCGGGCTCAGCCTGAATGGCATTCAGCTGGCGCAGCTGGCGATCGGGGTGTTGGGCGTGCTGCTGATCACCAGCGAGTACGCGACCGGGCTGATCCGGGCCACGTTTGGCGCGGTTCCTCAGCGTCGAACAGTCATGGCCGCGAAGGCCCTCGTGTTCACTGCCGCGACGATCATCATCGGTGAGATCGCCTGCTTTATCGCCTTTTTCGCGAGTCAGGCGTTCCTCTCCGCCAAGCACCTTGAAACGCACATCGGGGACCCCGGCGTGCTCCGCGCCGTGATCGGAGGCGGGCTGTATCTCGCCGTGCTCGGCCTCCTCGCGCTGGGACTCGGGACCATGATCCGCTACAGCGCCGGGGCGACCGCGACCCTTCTTGGGATGCTGTTCGTGCTCCCCGGGATCGCGGGTGCCCTGCCGCAGGCCTGGCAGAACACCATCAGCCAGTATCTGCCCAGTAACGCCGGACAACAGATCTTCGCGGTCCGCATCAAGCCGTTCACGCTCCAACCGTGGGCGGGCTTGGGCGTCTTTTGCATCTACGCCGCGATCGCGCTCTTCGCGGGGGCGATTCTGCTCAAGCGGCGTGATGCCTGACAACAGCAACCTCGATCGACGCATCGACGAGACCACTCGCGTGCGCGTGGCGCCGGGCCGGGTGGCCGGATCTGGGGGACAACGGATGTTTCAGGCCTTCGAGTCTCGCGTGAGAACGCGCTCACGACAGTCCCCTGATCATCTCGATTAGCTCGTCCTGTCTGTAGCCGTGATGGCGGGCCAGCCGCAACAGCTCTCGGGCCTGGGAGAGCACGATCCCGCGACGCGGCGAGCCGGCCACCCGGACTCCCTGCCCGCGGCGAAACTCGACCAGCCCCTCGTCACGCAACAGCCGTAGCGCTCGCAGCACCGTGTTGGGGTTGACCCCTAGCACAGCTGCCATGTCGCGGGCGGGAGGGAGCCGGTCTCCGGCCGAGGCCTCGCCGTCGGCGATCGATCGGCGGATCGCCGCGGCGACCTGCTCATGCAACAGCGTCGGGTCGGAACGATCGATCTTGACATCCAACATGATACTAGGCAGACTAGCACTAGTGTCTATCATGGTTAACCGGCCGGCGGCGATCCTCGACCGTGTCTCAGCGCCGTTGGGCGTGTTCAGGACAGGCGTCGTGGGCCAGGCCCGCCGCCGTCAGCGTCGCCGCGAGCGTCGCCTCGCCGCGATCGCCATCCTCACCGTCGCGATCCTCGCCGCAGTGATCCTCGCACCGTCCGCGACCCGCCAGCCACGCGGCTCGGCGGCGGCCAGGGCGTTCGGTCACGGCGCCGCGCTCGTCGCGGCCGCACGCGTCCTCTCCCAGACTCCGTACCTCGGGGTCAGCTGTCCGCCGGTCGGCAACTCGATCGCCTGCGACCGTGTCGGCCTCGCGATCAACCTCCGCCGTCCCGCCACAGCGGTCACGGCGAGCGTGGCGGGATGGCTGCTGCCGCTCACCGATCGCGGTGACGTGCCAGCCGTTCGCGGACTGCCACGCACCGAGTTCGACGGCTTCCTTCAACCAGCCGGGATCGTCCATCACCTCCACGTCATCCCTGACGGCGGACCCAACTTCTGGTACGGCAGCAAGCAGCCCCAGGTCGACATACGCCTGCTGATCAACTACGGCCACGCCGACCTCGTCACCACCGAGACGACCGTCGTTCTCAGCACCGGCTGGGGATAATTCCGTACGGTCGTCCACCAGTTAGGGACAGGAGGCGCGCGGTGGCGCAGAGCAGCGATAACGAGGCTGAACGGCGACGTTGGAACGATAAGTACTGGGCCTCGGTGTGGCCTCGGCGCGAGCAGCTGACCGGCGCGGTGACTGAGCTGCTCTTGGACGCCGTCCATCTCGTTGCCGGCGAGCGGGTTGTCGACATCGGGAGCGGTGGTGGCACCGCCGCATTCGCGGCCGCCGAGCGGGTCGGCGCGACGGGGTCGGTGGTGGGTGCCGATATCTCCGTTCCGCTGGTCGGCTACGCCACGCAGCGAGCTCGTGACCGGGGTGCTGCAAACGTCCGCTTCGTCGTGGCGGACGTCCAACGAGACGGTGTCGACGGGGCACCGTTTACGGCAGCGCTGAGCCAGTTCGGGGTGATGTTCTTCGACGAGCCCGTCGTCGCCTTCGCGAACATTCGCGCTCAGCTCGCCCCGGGGGGTCGGCTTGCCTTCGTCTGCTGGCAGGCTCCAGCGAACAACCCTTGGTTCGTAGGTCCGAGCCTGGCGCCGTTTGTCGCACCACCGTCACCCCCTGCGGTTGGCAAGAGCCCCACCGGGCCGTTCAGCCTCGCCGACCCAGACCACACGACGGGCATCCTCGCGGCGGCCGGATGGTCAGCGATCGACAGAACAGCCCACGAACGGACCGTCACGGTCGATCCAGACGCCATCGTCGATGACGGCCAGCTGACGTTCCTTGGCGTCTCTGATCGCGATTTCGACGCTGCAAGGACAGCGGTCAGCGACCACCTCGCCGACCTTCAACGAGACGACGGGCGCTACGACGCGCCGCTCGCCTTCCAGGTGTTCACCGCGGCTCGATAGGCAGGTCGGGATAACGCCCAGTCGATCCCCACCCGGTCGCCGGCGGCGCGGACTTCCTCGGCTGTGAAGTGGGCTTTCTCTGCATTACCTGCCGGGGCAGGCACTCAATGTTCGCGCGAGGATCACGTTGCCGCGGTCACCCCCGGGCGAGTGCTCCCAGACGACTTGTCCGACGCCGTTCGGGTCGATCGCGACGGCCCAATCATCCTCGGCGGCTTTGAGACGAATCCCTGGGCACCATCGGTGTCCCGTCGGACGAACGGCGGCGTCGGTCCACACGCCGGCGAGATCGCCTCTTGCGTCTGAGACAAGCCGTGCGTCGCCTCCGGAACCGAGATTGCGAGAGGCCAGAAGACGGCCGTTGGGAGAGAGATCAGCGTCCTCGATCCCGTGCGCGGCGTTCCATAGGACGGTCGCGTCGCCATGGTCATCGGCCGCGATCACGGGATCACGACCGGCTGAGGGCAGGCTCACTGACCTCGTCGTGCGCCAGTCGTCGAATGCTCGGAGGGTCGCCACGCGGGGATAGAACGTGTTCTTGTGCGGCCACTGCCACACCACGAACACGGTGCCATGACCGTTGATCGCGACCCGTGGCTGTGGCTGAAAGATCCAGGCGTCGCCCTGCAGGGTGTAATCACCGGCCGCGCCGAGGTCCAGTGGGGGCTGCCACGATGCCCGTCCCGGCGGCTTGATCATGGCGTACACGCGGCCGACGGCCGGCGATGACAGCCCGCCCCGCAGCGTCTCCCAAACCGCCACCAACGCGCCGTCCGCGCTAACGGCGAACGCCTGCAGTCCTGCGTGCGGCACCATGACAGGCGTCGACCACGCGCTGGCCGTCGCGGGATGCTCGGACACGTAGACCACGTGCGACGTCGCCCACGCCGCGAACGCGTCCCCGCGGCTGTCCATCCCAACCTGCGGGATCTCCGACACGCCGTTACCGAGGCTGGTAGCGAATACCGTCACCGGCGTCGGCCAGGCGCTGGCCCCGGCGGGCCGATAGCTCGCTTTCACCTCTTGCGGCTGGCTGGACGGCCCCTGAGTCCACACGATGGCCGCGGCACCTGACGCGGACGCGGCGACCTGCGGCTCCCACTGACCGGGAAGCGATCCGGGCAGCGCCACGGCCGTCGTCCAGCGGCGGGTCGCGGCAGACCAATGCGCTGTCGTGATCTTGCGATCAGCCCAGACGGCGTCAAATCCCTGAGTCCCGTCGGCGGCGACCGCAGGGTACCCAGGAAAGACACTCGCCCCCAGCGTCGATGACGGCACGCTCCCGGACCGATGTGATGCGAACCCAGCCCCGAGACCAACCAGCACCAAGACCAGCACCACCACGACAACACCAATTCTCTGGGCACGCGCCCCACGTCCAAGCAGCACTCCCATACCTCCCATCCGCGCAAGTCACTCTCGCAGGACACAGCGACGAGATCAACAACGCGGGTCAGGCGGCGGTCAGGTGGCGGTCCGCCGCAGCATCTCGACGACGAGGAACGCCAGCTCGAGGGCCTGCTCGGTGTTCAGCCGCGGATCGCACGCCGACGCATATCGCGACGAGAGCTGGCTGTGGGTGATCATCTGCGCCCCTCCGAGGCATTCGGTGACGTCTTCGCCGGTGTGTTCGACGTGGATGCCGCCGGGGTGCGTGCCCAACTGCTGGTGGACCTCGAAGAAGCCCTCGACCTCGTCGACGATGCGGTCAAACTGCCGGGTCTTATGACCGGAGGGGGACTCCTCGGTGTTGCCGTGCATGGGGTCGCACTGCCAGACGACGCGGTGCCCGACTCGTGAGACCGCCTCGACGATCGGCGGCAACCGGTCGCGGACGGCATGGTTGCCCATGCGAGAGACCAGGGTTACGCGGCCGTCGACGTGATCGGGATCGAGCTGCTGCACGAGCGCGACCGCCTGCTCTGGCGTGACCGTCGGGCCGATCTTGACCCCGATCGGGTTGGCGATCAGCCTGCCGAGCGCGACATGGGCGCCGTCGAGCTGACGCGTGCGCTCACCGATCCAGACCTGGTGGGCCGACAGCAGGTACAGCCGCTCGCCCTCGAGACGCAGCAGCGCCCGTTCGTAGTCGAGCACCAGCATCTCGTGGCTGGCGAACAGCTCGACGGTGCGCAATGAGCTGTCGTCGACCCCGCAGGCCGACATGAAGCGCAGGCTGCGGTCGATCTCGGTGGCCACGCGCTCGTACCGTTCCCCGGCGCTGGAGCGGCGCACGAAGTCCATGTTCCACTCCTGCAGATGGTGAAGGTCGGCGAGCCCGGCGCCGGTGATCGCGCGCGCCAGGTTCATCGCAGCGGCGGCGTTCGCGAACGCTCGGATCATCCGCCCCGGATCGGGGCGGCGGGCCTCGGCCGTCGGCTCGATCGCGTTGATCATGTCGCCGCGATACGACGGGAGCCCGGCCTCGTCGAGCTCCGCACTGCGGGGCTTGGCGTACTGGCCGGCGAAGCGGCCGAGCTTGACGACCGGCATCTGCGTTCCATAGGTCAAAACCACCGCCATCTGCAGAAGCGTTCGGATCGTGCCTCGCAGCCGCGCCTCGGTGTTGTCCAGGAAGGTCTCGGCACAATCACCGCCCTGCAACAGGAACGCCTCCCCCCGGGCGACAGCCGCCAGCCGTCCCTGCAGCACGTCGACCTCGGAGGCGACCGCGATCGGCGGCACGCCCTCCAGCACTCCGACCACGCGCGCCGCCTGCTCGGTGTCGGGCCACGACGGCTGCTGGACTGCGGGGCGGCTCAGTGCGTCCTGGACAGCGACCGCGAACGAAGCCGGCAATTGCGCGATCCTGGCCTCGGGTGTGGCCTCGACGTCGACCGTCCAGCTCATGCATGCACTGTAGAAGTTCGCGAGCCGCCGGTGCGCGTCGCACCGGCGGCAATTCATCCCGGTTGAGGGGATCGAGCTGTGTTAGGCGGCCAAGGGCTGGGCGGTGTCGAAGAGCGCCGCGAGGCGGACGGTGCCCATGTGGCGGCCCTTGAGGTCGGCGATGGTGGCGGCGTTGGCGAGGCCGTCCCCGAGGAGCCCGGCTCCGCCCTCGGGCCCGAGCGGGATCGCGATCATGGGTGGGAATGTCTCGTAGCTGGTGAGCTTCCCCGTGCCGGTGATGAGCGCGCGGACGTTGGCTGCGACGACGCGGGCCTGGGCGTTGGCGATGCCCGCCATGTCGCGGTCGGCGTCGGCGAGGTCGCCGAGGGCGAAGGTCTGGGTCTCGCCGACGACGCGCATCTGCTTGTCGACCCGGATGTAGCCGCGCCCGTCGCGGCGGTTCGCCAGCGCTCCGCCGTCGAGGTACTGGCTGTGCGCTCAGATCTACCACACGATCGCCCCTGGATACCGACCCTCGCCGGCGCCATCGCGAAACGAGAGCGGGACGGCGCTTGGCCGTTCCGCCCTCGAATCACTCATCTCATGCCCGCGGCGGTCCGCGCGCCCAGGAGTCGTGCGGTGCAAGCCGCGCCCGGAGCCTCGCGCCTCGCGCCCGGGTCCTCGCGGCACCACCTCGCACGCGGCGGACCGTCCGCCACAGGATCGCACGTACCTTGACACCACGGACGCGGCGCCGTGGCCGCGCTCGCTGCTCCAGGGTGGCCAGTTGGACCATGGGTCCGTGCCCCAGGCCTCCGGGTGCCCCGAGCGAGTGAGCCGACCCGCCGGCGGAGCCCCCGAAAAGCGCCAGGACGAGCGCTGCGGCGGCCAGGGTTTTGCGGTGGAGGTGCATTGCGTCTCAGTCGGTGATGGAGAAGGAATCCTGCAAGTGCAGCTTGACGTGTCAGCGTAAGAGCAATGTCGATGAGGACGAAGACTTCTCTGCGAGGCGAGATTCACACCGACCAGCCGCCATCACGACGGCGTTTAGTCGTTGGCCCCGACGACCTTGAAGGTGCTGGTGACGAAGATGTGATGGGGCCAGTTGACGCCGACGTTGTGGACTTCGTACTCGCCGTTGCCCAGGCGCACCACCCGGTCCACGACGCCGCCGGCGTACGATTTCAACGCGGCTTCGGTGGCATTGGTCGCCGTGGTGCCACTCACGAGCGTGCCGGTCCCCTGCTTGTAGCTGGCCGGGATCTGACCGACGGTCTTCGACTCGCTCTGGTTAGGACTCTTGAACGCGATCACGTTCGCCGACGCCTTGGAGAGATTGATCGAGGGTCCCACGATGACCTGCGATGCGGTGATCGTCGTGCTGTTGACCTTGCCGAGCACGAGGACGGTCTTGCCTTTGGTCACGGCGCTCGCCGCGGACGTGCTCGTGCCCTCGTCATAGACGGTCGATGAGGTCTGCTTGACGGTGACCTTCTCAGCGGTTGGGGTCGACACAGTGAAGCTCGACACCGACGTCCCGGTGACCGTACCGACCGTTCCGCCCGCGGCATTGGTTGACCGGGCGTTGGAACCCCCGCCGGACCCAGTGGCACCGGTTGAGGTGCTGGCATGGGTCGCGGTGGCTGATGGGGTCGTGGCAGCGGCCGAGTTCGACGTACCACCACACGCCGCCAGCCCAACCCCGAGCGCCGGAACGCACAGCGCGACCCCCACTCCGAGGACGCGCTGGCTCAACGGCCGTCGCCGCTGCTTGGCGCGGCCGGGCTGGTGCTGAGATACCGTACGCGACTTATCGTGGCCGCTTGTGTCGCTAAGGCTCTTCATATCTGCTGCGCTCCAATCTGTTCACGCCAGAAGCGGACGCTGCGGTTCCCGCTGCCGAAGTTGGTGGGAAGTGGGTGTCTGCCATTGCCTTGTCGAGGTTCTCATCGGCCGACAGGTGGGTACATGGGGCTCGCTGGAGAAACTCGCTCCGGAGTTCCGGAGCGGCGGGGTAGGGAAACCCGCGTCGGGCCCCCTTCCAGCCGGCGTTTTGAGAGCTCCAGTTAGGGAGCGAGGGTGTGTGCCGGGTGAGCCTGTTGGTGCGCGTCCGGAGCTGCGGGCTCGTTGCCAGGGTCATCCCCGGGCCCAGGAGTTGGGATGCCGGGGTCGGCATGAGCGGCGAGCTCACGGTACAGGCGCGGCGCGATGGCCAAGAACAGGTCGGTCAGGCGCGGGTCAAAATGGGAGCCGGATCCACGCTCGATTTCGGCAACGGCCGCTTCGAGCGTCCAGCCCGGCTTGTACCGGCGGCTGCTGATGAGAGCGTCGAAGACGTCACAGATCGCGCAGATCCGACCTTCCAGGGGGATGTCCTCGCCCGCAAGTCCAGCGGGGTAGCCGGTTCCGTCCCAGCGTTCGTGGTGGGTGAGCGCCAGGATCTCGGCCATCTGGATGAGGCTTGTCGAGGACCCGGCCAGCATCTGGGCACCGAGGTTCGCGTGGGTGGTCATGATCGCGCGCTCGTGCGGCTCGAATATTCCGGGATGGAGGAGAATCGCGTCGGGGATCGCGATCTTGCCCACATCGTGCAGCACGCTCGCCCTGCGAAGCAGCCGCGCTTGGCGCCGGCCGAGCCCGGCCGCCTTGGCGAGTTGTTCGCATAGCAGTGTCATCCGCTCGAGATGGCGCCCGCTGGCACCGTCCCGTGCCTCAGCCGCTCGGCCCAGGCGCTGCACAATCTCGAACTGCGTCGCGTGCAATTCATAGGTAACGAGCAAATGACTGACCACGAGCGTCGCTGCGGCTGACACCGCCAGCGCGGCCAGCGGTCCCACCACAGGCACGACAACCCCCGCGTTGAAAGCCAGTTGAGAAGCCGCCAGATACGTCACAGCCGCCAGTGGCGTAGCGAGAGCGACCGCCGGCGCCGAGCGGCGAAAGCGGACAAGTGGCGCCATCAGCGACGCAAGAATCACCAGCATGATCGTCACGAAGTCAGGTGGCGAGCGCAGCGGTATTCCGTGCAGGACAGTCCAGATCGCGTTGGCCTGGATCTCGGCACCGCTCATCAGTTCGTCGCTCGCCACGGGGGTGGCGTGTAGATCTTGCAAGGTCGGCGACGTCGCGCCGATGACGATGACCTTGCCACGCACGGCTCCAGGGGCGAAGCGACCGCGCATGATGTCGGCAAACGAGAGCGTGGAAAATGTCCCCGGAGGTCCCTGGTAGTCGATGTACGCTCCGCCACCGCCGAAGAGCGAGCGGGGCGGAATGTGTCCTTGCAGGCGCTTCGCCACGACGATCGCCGCGGTGGGCAGCCCGTCAAGCTCGTAGGGGAGGCGATCGATCACTCCGCCTTGGTCGACCGGGAAAACGCTGGCCGCCGCCTGCGAGTGAACGAGAGCAAGGTTGGCGTCGCCACCGAGCACGTTGCTGTGGCCGTGCCCATCAGTCTCCGTGGTAGCCAGTGTCGCGCCACCCGTCCGCCCCAGGGCATCGAAGAGCGCACCATCCTCTGCTGGCGTCGTCGGTTCAGTGAACTGCACGTCAAAGAAAACGGCACGCGCCCCCGCGCGATGGAGCTGCTCGAGCACCCGGCCGTCCCACGACCGCGGAAATGGCCAGCTGTGGCGGAGCGCGGCGAATGAACGGTCGTCGATTGCGACGACCGCCACCCCGGCGGGACGGGCGTCGGACCGCAACGCAAATCGAGCCGCGAGGGTGCTCTGTTCGACGCCTCCTAGCAGTGGAGCGCGCACGATAATGATCCCGATCCCAGCTCCGAGCAGCGTCGCCGCCAGCGCACCGAGCGCGGCCGCCCGGGGCGCAAAGCGACGCGGTCGCACAGTCCGGCTAGCGGCGCGCACGGGCGAAGTACGACTGACCTGCACCGATCAGAACATCGTGCCGCCGCGACGCGGCGTGCACGAGAACCTGACCGCGGAATACCCGGATCAGTGTCCCGTCGCAGCGATCCTGCGTCAGCCAGATCGTGCCCCGCACCGCCGCCGACGCGGTGCGGCCGATGGTCACGAACTTCCCGCCGTTATCGTCGCCCCACAGCTGTCGGACCACCTTATGATGCTTCGGCCGGACCTTCGCGCTCCTGGCCACGATCGGGGCCTTCGCACTCCTGGCCGCGATCAGCGCGTGGGCCAGCGCGCCGGTACGCGAGCACGCGGCGAACGAACCGCCAACGAGTCGCAGCTTGGTCAATGGCCGTGCGACTTTGGCCTGGCCCACGACGAAGCGGCCGCCGGTGAACAAGCCGGCTTTGGTCCCGCCTGCCCGATTCACCGCACTGGTCAGTAGAACCTTGCCGTGGGTGGCGTCGATCACCGTGCCTACGGGGACACTGGATGCCGTCTGAAGCACCACGAACGTGTGGGCGCCAGGAAGCAGGACCTCCACTTTCCCGGAAGCGGGGCGCACCGTTACCGAGACGCCTACCACGGGCGCGGCGGGCGCGCCCGCTCCGGTCGAGGAGCCCGTGCCCAACGAGGAGGTCGCGTCCAACGAGGCGCCGCCCGTGCCCGGCGAGGAGCCGCCGCCCGGCGGTGACGGGGTCGGGGTGGTACCGCACGCCGGGGCGTCGAGCTTGTCGTTGTCCAGCGTGACCGCGCCGCTGCTGGCGAGCGCACGGCCTTGTACTGTGGCGCCGTTGTTGATGGTGATAGACGTGTGAGCCAGCAGGTTGCCTTGGAAGGCCGTCGTGGTGCCCAGCGTCGCCGAGCTGCCGATCTGCCAGTACACGGTGCACGGGGAGGCCCCATTGATCATCCAAACCGAGCTTGCGGACGCAGTCGTTAGCGTGCTGCCGATTTCGAAGACGAACTGCGCATTGGCGTTGCCAAGCGCGTTCAGGGTGAGCCGGCCGGTCAGCTGGGCCGAGGATGAGAACATGTACGCGCCTGGCGTCAGCGTCAGGCCGCCGAGATCCTGGCCCGTCAGATCGTTGCCAAGCGGGATCGGCTGACCCGCCGCGGCGTTGTAGGCGGTCGTGAGGTCGTTCTGTGCGGTGCCCGCGTCGGCGTCGGCATCGTGTGTAGTCCCGTTGACGACGGCGGGGGGGCCGAAACCGACAAGCGAGGTTCCGGGCGCGAGCCCGAGGTCGCCGTTGAGCACCGAGGGGCCGGTGTTGGTGACAGTGGAGGCGCCGAGGACCACGAAAGGGCTCGCGGAGGCGAGGTTGACAGCCGACGCGTTCGCCACCGCGGGGACAGCAGCACAGGCGAAACCGGAGGCGAGCAGAATCCCGGCACGCCAGCGATGCGTGACACGGAGCGGATTGAACATGCCGCCACTACGAAAAATGGTTGCCCCGCGATTCCCCCATCGACCCGCGGCATGGGATGCGACCTCCGGCTCGCCCCGCAGGTGCCGGGGCCGTTCTCTGTAGCGCCTTGCTGAAGCTCACCTGGACGGCCGATCACTTTCCGTGAATCCTTCGTTCGGAAAGGGCGGGTCAGCAGCCTCGGTAGTCGCGGTGGGGCCGCCAGAGCGTCCAACAAGCCCACGAGTAGCTCCGCCTCGTCCGCACAGGACTCTCGGCCATCCACTCGACGTATGCACGCTAACCAACGATCAGGTCGACTCCGCAACCAGGCGCAAGTTGCATAGGATCGGCCCATCAATTGGAAACTTTTGCGTAATCTGGGCCGGTCCATGCTTAGGCTTGCGCCGCGGGCGGCTACGTTGGCTGAACCGGTCAGATCAGCCCAGGCGCTCCAGCGCGGCGAGGATCGCGGAGACTTCGGTGCGGCTGGTGTAGTCAACGTGGACGTCGGCGAATTGGACCGTTTGGTCGGAGTCGACGATGAGCACGGTCGGCATTGGCAGCTCGGGGGAGCCGTCGGCGTTGCCCTGTCGGATGTCGACGCCGAGCGCTCGCTGGCGCCGTCCTCGCCGCGCAGGACGAACACCTCCGCCAGCTCGACAGCTGCGCCGGCATCGAGCGCTGGTTCGGCGCGCTTGAGACGATGCAACGACGGCGCCACGCTCGCGGAGGATGCCCGATCGGATCGCTCGTCGGACAGCTTGCCGAGCGTGACCCGCTGGCGCGAGCCGCGCTGGCAGATGGCTTCGATCGCTGGGAAGGCCATCTGCGAGACGGGCTCGAACGGATGCAAGCAGAGGGATCTCTCGCTGGAGACGCTGACCCCAGCCAGCTGGCGACCGCCACAATGGCTCTGCTTCAGGGCGGCCTGCTCCTCACTCAGGTCCGTCGCGATCCCGACCAGCTCCAGATCGCGCTCGACGCCGCGAGATCGCTCCTCCGGACGGCATCAACCTAAGCGCGCCCGGAGAGGTTCGAGCTCCCGATCTTTGGTTCCGTCTTAGATCGTGTGCATCGGTTTGGTTGGTTAGACAGACCAGAGGGCTTGGGTGGGTGAGAGGCGTGCCGCGCGGAGGGCGGGGATGAGTCCGGCGACGGCGCCGATGATGAGGGAGGCGGCGATGCCGCCGGCCCAGGCTTCGGTGGGGATGATCGTGGCCCAGTGTTTGGTGTGGGCGTACACGGCGGTGGCGGCGGCGCCGAGGGCGACGCCGACGACGCCGCCGAGCAATCCGAGCAGGACGGCTTCGGAGAGGAACTGGGTGCGGATGTGGCCTTTGGTGGCGCCGAGGGCGCGGCGCAGGCCGATCTCGGAGCGGCGTTCGAGGACGGAGATGATCATGATGTTGGCGACGCCGACGGCGCCGACGAGGAGGGCAACGGCGCCGAGGCCGAGGAACAGGCCATTGAGCGCGCTCTTGGCGTCGGCTTGGGCGACCAGGGCGTTGGAGGGTTGGCTGACGTTGACCCCGCTGGGGTTCTCCGGGTTGGCGGTGGCGGCGAGGAGGTTGTCGACGGCGTTCACTCGCTCGTTCTGGGCGCGGAGGTAGATGGTGGAGGGGTGGCCGTCGAACCCGAGGTATTTTTGTGCCGCGGGGTAGCCGACCAGGACGGCGGAGTCGAGATCGGAGGCGAGCACGGCGGGTCTGAGGATGCCGGCGAGGTAGAACCATTGGCCGCCGACCCGGATGCGCTCGCCGGGGTACACGCGATCGATCCCGAGCAGCTGGGCGCTGGTGGCGCCAACGACGGCGACAGGTTCTTGGGCGGTGGCGGCGTTGAGGTAATGGCCTTGGGCGACGGTGGTGGCGACGACCGGGAGAAGGTCGAGCGATGTGGCTTCGACGGTCAGGCCGTTGGTGTCGACTGATGGGATGAAGGGGTTACGGAAGGCGCCCACGCCCGTGACTGTCCCGGTGCTCTGCACCTGCTGTACACCGTTGATGCGGCCGATCATGGCCGGCGAGGCGGTCGGCAGCTCGACGGTGCCGCCGGTGACGCTCTGGCCGTTGGTGGCAGTGAGTAGGTTGGTGCCGAGCTGGTTGATCTCGGCGAGCAGGCCGGCTTGGGAGGAGGCCGACAGGCCGAGGACGGCGACGATCGCGGCCACGCCGATCGCGATACCGAGAGCGGAGAGCCCGGCCCGCAACTTCCGGGTGCGCAGCCCGACAGTGGAAAGTCGGGCGAGATCGGAAACCTCTAGGCGCTTCCGCTTCAGGGTGGCGATGCCGGTCACGACGGCTCCCCACCGAGCGGGCGGGTTTCGGCGACGATGCGGCCGTCGATGATCTCGACCTTGCGGGGCATCCGCGCGGCGATCGCGTGGTCGTGCGTGATGACCGCGATCGTCGAGCCGGCCTGGTGGAGCTGGTCGATCAGGGCCAGGATGGACTGCCCGGTGGCCTGGTCGAGGTTGCCGGTCGGCTCGTCGGCGAGCACGATCGCGGGCTGGCCGACCAGGGCCCGGGCGACGGCGACCCGTTGGCGTTGCCCGCCTGAGAGCTGGGTGGGACGGGCGTGAGGACGCTGGGCCAGGCCGACCAGCTCGAGGGCGTCGAGGGCCTGTTGGCGGCGCTGTTTGAGGGGGATGCCGGCGTAGAGGAGCCCGTCGGCGACATTGTCCAGCACGGTGGAGTGCTCGGCCAGGAAGAACTGTTGGAAGATGAACCCGATGCGGGTGGCCCTCAGGTAGGCCACTTGGTCGTCGGCCATCGTTGCCACGTCCAGCCCGGTGATCCGCACCCGGCCGCTGGTCGGCCGGTCGAGGGTGCCCATCAGTTGCAGCAGGGTGGTCTTGCCCGATCCCGAAGGGCCGACGATCCCGACCAACTCACCCTGGCCGAGGGTGAGGTTCACGCCGCGCAGGGCTTGGACGGGTGGCTCGCCCGGATAGGTCTTGGTCACGTCGTCGAGCTCGAGCACAGCCGCCTCGGCATCGCCGGCGGCGACGCCGATACCGGCCGCGACGGCGGTGGTGTCGGGTGTGGGTAACGGGGTGCGGGTCATGTTGACGGGACCACCACTTCCTGGCCGGCGGCCAGGCCCGGGCCGGTGACCTGCACGAGCCCGTCGGCGTCGTCGAACAGCCCGAGCGAGACCGAGACGAGACGGTTGCCGGTACCGACGCCTGCGCCGGCGAGTTCGACGGAATAGCCGCCACTGGACTGGGCCAGCAGCGCGGTCACCGGAACGACAAGCGCGTCCCGCACGCTGTCGGTGGTGATGCCGACCTGTACCGGGGCCTGATCCCACGTGCCCGTGGCGCCCGGATCGGACGGGGTGACGTCCACGGTGATGGTCGGCGTGCTGCCAGACGAGCACGTGTCCGCTCCGGGCCCGGCCGAGCTCGATCCCGACCCGCCCGACCCTGAGCTCGATGGGCACGTGGCGACCGCCCCCACCGAGGAGACGACACCCGGGGTAGTCCGGTTGTTGGGCAGGGTGATGCTGACCTGGTTCCCGACGGCCATGCTGGTCTGTTGGGAGGCGTCCAGCGCCACCTGCACCTGGCGCGTGGTCGAGGTGCCCTGCAGCACCGTCTCGCCGGGTTGGGCGCTGCCCCCTGGCTGGGCTGACATGCTCGTCACCCGCACGGCGGTGGGCTCGAACACCGCCTGGCCGTGAGTCAGCGTGCCCGTTCGAGTCAGTCCCACGGCCGCCTGGAGCTTCATCAGAGCGGTGGCGGTGGCTGACCCGAAAACGGCGGACCTCGGACGAAGCTGCGACGAGGATGCATACCCGAGCGCGACCAGATCCGCGTTGAGCTCGGCCACGTCGGGGCCGGTCGCCCCAGCCGACAGGGTCCGGTAGGCGGGGGTCGAGCCATGGAGCAACACCACCGGGGTGTCGTTCACCCGGTAGAGCACGTGACCTTGCCGGATGACCTGGCCGAGCGTGGGCAGTTGGGTGTACGTGCCATGGGCCTGGTCAGTGACCGAGTACGGCGAGCCGTCTGATCGCGCCCGATAGGTGAGGATTCCACCCTGGGAGACCATCGCCGAGAGCGTTCGTTTCTCCACCTGCGTCCTGCCAGCCGGCAGCGGACGTGCCGCCGCGCTCGCTGCCTTGCCACCGGACATGACGAGCATCCCGCCGGTGACGGCTGCGCCGGCGAGGACGGCCGCTATGGGGAGCGCCCAGGTCTTACGCCTCATCCTCCTTGCCCCCACTGTGCCTTCTCCCGCTTGGTGGCCTTCGTGTTACCGCCGTTGCTGGCGGTGCCGGAGCTGGCGCGGCTGGCGCTAGGTCCAGTGCTGCTGCCGCTGCCGGAGCTGCCGGCGGTGCCGGTTGCGGCAGGCGCGTTCGAACCACAGCCCGCGCCGATCAGGCTGATCAGCGCGGCGAGGACAAGGGCGGCCAGCGGCCGTCGTTTTCTGGTCATGTGTGCACCTATTGGTCGTGTTTGCGTTGACATCAGTGCGGAGCCGGGCGACAGGGACCTGGTAGCGGCGGCTGGCGCTGCCTAGCCAGCGGCCCCCATCGGTGCGCCACCCGGACCGGGCGCGCCCAGCGTGCTCGTACTGATCGCCGGGGCAGCGGACTCGACCAGCTGCTGCGCGGCCCCGCCGGCGGCGGCAAGGATCGCCGACGTGTCGCTGCCCTGCCCTTGCCCCATGACCACGCCGACGGCGGTCACCGGACGGCCTCCGACCGTCACGCGGGTGAAGAAGGCCAGGCATCCGCCCGCCGCGGAGTCCGATCCGGTCTTGCCGCCGTACCCGTCGGCGATCAGAGGGTTGAAGTTCGTGACCGTCCCGGTGACCGGCAGCGTCACGCTGACCATCGAGACGATCTGGCGGAGCACCGGGAAGCGCATCGCCCGCTGAAAGACGCGTAGTTGATCGGCAGCGGTGGACACCGTGCTCGAGTCCCACCCGCTGGGATCGGTGTAGGTCGTGTGGTCCATCCCGAGCGTGCGGGCCTGCGCGTTCATCTCGGCGATGAAGCTCGGCTCCCTGCCCGCCACCTCGGTGGCGAGGATCTCGGCGATGTTGTTGCCGGAGGGGATCAGCAGCGCCTCGAGCAGCTGGCGCTCCGTCAGCTGTTCGCCGGCCTGCACCGCCACGACCGACTGGTCGAGGTCGGCGTCCTGCGCCTCGGCCTGCGCCTGGGCCTGGGTGACGGTGATCGTGAACCCGTCCTGGGTGCCGCTCAGCGGGTAGCGCTCCAGGGTCAGGTAGGCGGTCATCACCTTCGCCAGACTGGCGATCGGGACGGGCTGCTCCCCCGGGCTCGCCGCCGGCCGGCCGTTGCCGAGCACCAATGCCGCCTGCCCCTGCAGCGGCCACCTGACCGCCGACACGTAGGTGCGGCGCTGGTCGTTGCGCGCGCGGGCCCTGGGCATGCGCACGTGGCCCGTGTCGTTCAGGAGCTGGCCAGCCGTGTGGGCGAGAAGCAGGACCAGGACGACGCCGAGCAGCAGTCGCCGGCGACGCGCGCGGTACAGCGTCGGTCGGCTCCAGCGGGTTGCTGTTTGTGCTGGTTGGTTGTGGGCCACGCTGCTAGTGAAGGCGGCGTGGTGTTGCCGGGGCGTATGTGTTTTTTGATATGCCGGCGATAGGTTCGGGTCGGTAGCGTCGGGTGGGTGCGTGTGTTGGTTGTCGAGGACGAGCCGGTGATGGCTCAGGCCATTTGTGCTGGTTTGCGGTTGGAGGCGATCGCGGCCGATATCGCGGGTGATGGCGATCGTGCGTTGGAGCTGTTGGGTGTCTACGCGTATGACATCGCGGTTCTTGATCGTGATATCCCGGGGCGGTCTGGTGATGAGGTCGCTAGGCGGATCGTGGCGTCGGGGAGCGGGATGCCGATCTTGATGCTGACTGCGGCTGATCGGCTCGGGGATAAGGCGTCGGGGTTTGGGCTGGGCGCGGATGACTATCTCACCAAGCCGTTTGCGCTCCGGGAGCTGGTGTTGCGGCTCCGGGCGTTGGATCGTCGGCGGGCGCAGCCCCGTCCGCCGGTGCGGGAGATCGCGGGGGTGCGTTTGGATCCGTTTCGTCGCGAGGTTCACCGCGAGGGTCGTTATGTCGCGCTGACCCGTAAGCAGTTCGCCGTCCTGGAAGTGCTGGTCGCGGCGGAGGGGGGTGTGGTCAGCGCTGAGGAGCTGTTGCAGCGCGCGTGGGATGAGAACGCTGACCCGTTTACCAATGCGGTGCGGATCACTGTGTCGGCGCTGCGTAAGCGCCTGGGCGACCCCGCGATCATCGCTACCGTGCCCGGCGTCGGGTATCGCATCGCCATCCAGCCGGGCACCGGGCGCGGGGGAGGGGATCGTGGCTAGGGCTTCGGGCGTGAGGCTGTCGCGCGTTTCGCTGGCCCGGCTTGCGTCGGGTCGGTGGTTTTATCGGCCCGCGGGGACGGTGCGTCTGCGTTTGACCCTGCTCTACGGTGGCCTGTTCCTGGTTTCGGGAGTGGCGCTGCTGGCGGCTACCTACCTGATCTTTCGCAGCAACAGCGGGGTCGACCTGATCGTCCCGACCGGGGACCGGGGCGGCCGGCACGGGATTTCGCCGACCCCGGAGGTCATCCGCCAGGTAACCCAGATGTATGAGACGTCCGTGGCTCGTCACAGTCACGGTCTGCACCAGGGGCTCATCCAGTCCGCGATCGCGCTGGCGATCATGACTGTCGTGTCGATCGCGCTGGGGTGGCTGGTCGCGGGCCGGGTGCTGCGTCCGCTGCGGGCGATGACGGCGAGCACCCGGCAGATCTCTGAGCGCAACCTGCACGAGCGCCTCGCGCTGTCAGGGCCCCGTGACGAGCTCAAAGATCTCGCTGACACCGTCGACGGTCTGCTCGCGCGCCTGGAGGCGCACGTCGGTGAACAGCAGCGGTTCGCCGCTAACGCGTCTCACGAGCTGCGCACCCCGCTGGCGATCACGCAAACCCTGCTCGACGTCGCCCGCCGCGACCCCGACCGCGACGACCGCGACCCCGGCGACCGCGACCTCGTCGACCGCCTCCACGCCGTCAACACCCGAGCGATCGACCTCACCGAAGCATTGCTGCTACTCAGCCGCGCCGACCAACGATCCTTCACCCCCGAACACGTCGACCTGTCGCTGATGGCCGAACAAGCCACCGAAACGCTCCTCGGCCTCGCGGAGGAGCGCGGCGTCACCATCGAGACCTCCGGCGACACGACCCCCACCATCGGCTCGCCCACCCTGCTTGTGCAGATGACCACAAACCTCGTCCACAACGCGATCGTCCACAACCTCCCTGAACACGGCACCGTGCGGGTCACCACCAGCGCTGACCCCGACAGCATGACCCTGACCGTCGAGAACACCGGCCAGCAGCTCACCCCACAGCTGGTCTCCACGCTCACCGAGCCGTTTCAGCGCGGCACCCAGCGAATCCGCACCGACCACGCCGGCGCCGGCCTCGGCCTCGCGATCGTCAACCGCATCGCCCAAGCCCACGACGGAACCCTCACCCTCACCCCCCGCCCCACCGGCGGGCTATGCGTCACCGTCCAACTACCCACCGCGCCACCGCACACCAGCCGATGACGATCCCCGACCACCCCACAAGAACATCAGACAGCCGCAGGGCTCCCGGCATAACGGTCGAGGGCGCTGCGCTGCATGAGCAGGGGCCGGCGATCAGATGGCTGAGCGTTCGCTTGGGCGAGGCGAGCGCCGGAGTGCCTGTGCTGATAGTGCTGTGAGCCAACCGAATCCGGTAGCGATGGTGGCACGCTGCAACAGTCCGGCGCAGTCCGTCAGTCGTGGGGACGCTTGGCTAAAGCCAGCGCCAAATAGCGCCATGCCGATAAGCGTCGACACGCCGGTGGCGGCGGAGTAGAGCCCCCAGCCTCGTTTGCCGGCCTGGTGGAATCGCCACGCGCACGCGAGCGCCGCAGCCGGAATTCCGAGGAAGATCGGCAGCGCGGCGACGTTGTGCATGGCTCCGGTTGCAGTCGGATCGGAGGGAGCGTCGGGCGTTCCTGGTGGGTAGCCGCTGACGGGGTCGGTGCAGAACAAGGCCGAGCCGAGCAGCCCCAGGCCGACGCCTACGAATAGCGCTGGGCCGAGTCGGGTGCCCAGGAGCGGGTCGCGGGCGCGGAGGAGTCCGGTGGCGCCTGCGAGGTACAACGTCCCGGCCACAGCGAAGTTGGTCACCTGCACCCATCCTCGGGATCCGAGGGCCAGCGAGCTGACCGGGTGGCGCAGCGGCTTGTAGTCCGGGCGGCGAGCGCCCTCGAGAACGAACACGGTGACGAACAGCGGCCCCGCGGCAGCACTGCAGCAAAGCAGTCCGTGGCTTGCGGGCTTCAGCGGCTCGACGATGACCGCCGACGTCATGCTTCACCCGAATGTGACGCCATGAGCTCGAACAGGTGCCCGTCGGGCATTTGGAAGAACAGGCCACGCTCGGATAGCGGGTGATCGATCCGACCGTTCGTCGGGTCGCTTGGCTGGCTGCCGTATGCGACTCCCTGGGACTGCAGCCGCCTGAGGATCGCGTCGAACGCGCCGTCGTCGACAACGAACGCGACGTGCGCTGGCTGGATCTGCTCGGAGTCATAGAACACAATCGTGAACTGGGGACTGTGGTCGACCCGGATCATCGCTCCGAGCCCGTCTGTGGGTCGATTGCCAACGGGCTGGCCGATGGCTTGAGCCCAGTCGCGCCAGCAACCTGCGCGATCTCCTCGGCGTCGTACGCCGTGCGAACCCCCGAGATCGACATTCCCGCCGCATCCGCCAGGTCAGCGAGCCGATACGGCCGCGGCCGGGTGAACTCTCGCCCGTAGGCCAGCAGCCTGCGCATCGCGGCATCGAGATCGTGGCGCTGTCGCCGTAGGCCAGCAAGCGTCGTCAGCAGCGGATCGTGTCCGTAGAACCCCCCGACCCCCGCCGTCGCCCGCAACCTCTCAGCAACGAGCGCCCGCCGCTCCGCCGTGTGCGCCTCCGATCGCGCACGGACGCCGCCTGTTAGCGGCTGTTCGTCTTCGAACGCCCCGGAAGATGAAGCGGCCAGCAAGACATCTGCGAGAACCTCGAAGTCATCCATATTGCGATGATCGCAAAAATATGCTGTGATCGCAATGACGACGTCCCGTCGAGTAGCGGACCCGCCTCGCGCGTGTCAGCCGGGGGGACGTCATCGATATGCGGTCTTAGCTGAGTGCGTCGGCGCAGGCGGCCAGATCGGCGTAGAGCCGTCGGCGGTGTTCGGAGTCAAAGGTGGCGAGCATCCGCTCCTGCACGGCGGCGACGGCCGCGGAGGCGCCGACGAGGCGCTTGGCGCCGGTGTCGGTGAGGGTGAAGTGCTCGTGGCGGCCGGCGCCATCGCTTTGGACAAGGTCGGCGCTTCGCAGCGTGCCGAGGAGCTGGTGCATTGCCTGACGGGAGACGAACGTGCCACGTGCGAGTGTGGCGTTGGTGAGCCCGGGTGTGTGGGCGAGCTGTTCCAGACATGAGTATTGAGGGACGGTCAGATCGTGGTCTCGCAGGGCTGCGTCCATCGCGGTCCGCAGGGCGGCCGTGGTGCGTTTGAGCACGTAGCCAACGGCCGTATCGAGATCGACTTGACTCACGTCAGCATCTTGACATATCCTGGTCGTCAAGACATTGACAAGCGAACAGGAGTGTTTCCGATGCCCGTTGGTCCCGACTTCATCTCTCTGCAGGTCCGCGATCTCGACACCGCCGCCGCGTTTTACGAGGACCGCGTCGGCCTGCGCCGTGCGCCTGCCTCACCGCCTGGCGCTGTGGTGTTCGCCAGCGAACCAATCCCGTTCGCGGTCCGCGAGCCGCTGCCCGACACCGATCTTGACTCCGGTCAGCCCGGCCTCGGTATCGCGCTCTGGCTCAAGGTCGATGACGCCCAGGCGTTGCATGACCAGCTCGCCGGGCGCGGGGTCACGATCTTGACCGACCCGTTTGACGGCCCGTTCGGTCGCACCTTCGCTCTGCGGGATCCCGACGGGTACGCGGTGACGATCCACGATGCCGCCTAAATGGCGATCACCTTTCATCCGCGCGGCCAGTTCTCGCTGACCGCGGCGGCCGCGTTTGCCGAAGACTTTCCCGGCACCCGGGCTGAGGGACCACCGAAGGCGCTGCGCTACGCCTGGGCGGTCGACGGCGACTGGCGCACCGTGCAGGTCACGGTGCGCCAGGACGATGAGGCGATCCATGCCGAGCTCAGCGATCAGCCACCGGCGGAGCTCGCCCGTCAGGCAGCACGCGACCTTGAGCGGATGCTGTCACTCGACGTTGATGGGACCGACTTCGGTGCCCTCGGCGAACGCGACGATGTTGTCAGCGCGCTGCAGCGACGGTTTCCCGGACTGCGACCGGTTTTGTTCTACACCCCATATGAGGCCGCAGCCTGGGCGATCATCGGGCAACGGATCCGGATGACGCAGGCCGCCACAATCAAGGAGCGTCTGAGTGATGAGCTCGGCACATCCGGGGCGTTTCCCGCGCCGGCACTGCTCGCTCAGCTCTCCGCACCCCAGCCGGGGCTGACCGACCGCAAGATCGGTCAGCTCCGCGCGCTTGCGACCGCTGCCGAGCACGGCGCGCTCACGCGTGAGCGACTTCGGGCCATGACGCCCGAGGACGGGCTTGAGCACCTTCAACAGCTGGCGGGCATAGGACCGTTCTCCGCCGAACTCATCCTCATCCGCGGTGCCGGCAACCCCGACGCATTGCCGGACCACGACACACGGCTCGATGACGCCATCCGCTCCGCCTACAGCACATCTGACGACTCTGCGATCCACCACATCACCGAATCGTGGCGCCCCTATCGGGCCTGGGTGGCGCTCCTGCTGCGAGCGTGGCGCGAGGCCGAGACGGGCGAGATCGCCCGGGGCCGGCGCAGCACAACGCGCTTGCAACCGCCCAACGCCACATGAGCGAAGGCATCGAGCCCGACTTCTGCTCGCATGCAAGGGTCGACGTCTCACGCCCTCCTGGCGAGGACAATCAGGCTATGCCGCCCGCGCGGCTCGGGCCCAACGACGAAGGCCGCCCTGGTGGGCGGCCTTCGGGGTCTCAGTCGGCCGGTTTGCGGGGCTTTTTACAGCTCCACGCGCCTGTCGGCCTTGATAGCGGGGGCGGGATTCGAACCCGCGACCTTCGGGTTATGAGCCCGACGAGCTACCAGACTGCTCCACCCCGCGGCGTGCCTACGTTGTAGCACAGCCGCTGGGGTTACGGAAACCCCCGCGACCAAGGGCTCCAGCCGGGCCGTACCGCGCCGATCGCGCCCAATACCATCCGCCCAGTGCGCGTCGCCATCGTCGATATCGGAAGCAACTCGACCCGCCTGCTCATCGCCGAGGTGAGCGAGAGCGGCGAGGTGAACGAGCTCGTGCGCCACTCGCAGGTGACGCGCCTCGGGGCGGGTGTCGACTCGGACGGCCGCCTGTCCGACGAAGCGATGCAGCGCGTCTTCGACACCCTCCAGGGCTACGGCGAGGAGATCGAGTCTCACCAGGCGGAGAAGAATCTCGCCGTCCTCACGAGTGCCGTGCGTGATGCCGCCAACGGCCAGGAGTTCACCGACCGGGTGCGCGACGAATACCACCTTGACGCGCGCACGCTTGCCGGCGAGGAGGAGGCCGAGCTCACCTTCCTCGGCGCCACGAGCGGACGCGATGACGGCGTGGCCAGGGTGGTCATCGACATCGGCGGCGGCTCGACCGAGTTCATCGTCGGCCAGGGCATCGACCCCGGCTTCCACGTGTCCACCCAATCCGGCGTCGTGCGCATGACCGAGCGCCACATCGACACCGACCCGCCCGAACCTCCGCAGCTGCAGGCATTGGAAGACGACACCCACGATGTGTTCGCCGAGGCCATCCCCGACGATCAGCGTGAGCGCGTCCAGGCCGCGATCGCCGTGGCGGGCACGGCCACATCCGCCGCGGCCATGGCCCAGGAGCTCGAGCCCTACGACCCCGACCGCGTCGAGGGGTATCGCCTCCTGCTCGGGGAGGTGGAGATGCTCCTCGCCCGTCTGGCCGACATGACCGAGGAGCGGCGGCGACAGGTGCCCGGGCTGCACCCGACCGGGCGCCGACGATCGTCGCCGGGATGATCCTGCTCGCCGAGGCGATGCGCGCCTTTGACCTCGACGAGGTCGAGGTCTCTGAGCACGACATCCTGTACGGCGGCGCGCTCAGGCTCGCCGGCCTCGGCTGACTCCCCGGACCCGCCCCGTCGGGCCGACCCGTCAGGCCAGGTTCGACCGCCGGGGATAGGCCACCGCGGGGTCGGTCAACACGTTGACGAGCGCCGGCCTGCCGGCCGAGAACGCCCGCTCGAGCGCTCCCCGCAGCTCACCGGGGTAGGACACGAGCTCCCCGTAGCCGCCGAGCGCCTCGACCACCTTGTCGTATCTCGTCTCCGGGCGCAGCTCGGCCGCCACCGAGTAGCCGTAGATCGCCTCCATGGGGTGCTTCTCGAGCGCCCAGATGCCGTTGTTGCCCATCACTCCGACCACGTTCACCCCGTGGCGGGCGAGCGTGTCGTACTCCATCCCCGAGAAACCGAAGGCGCCGTCGCCGAGCAGCAGCACCACCTGGCGGTCGGGCCGGGCCAGCTTGGCCGCCAGCGCGTAGCCGGGCCCGCTGCCCAGACAGCCGAACGGCCCCGGGTCAAGCCAGCACCCCGGTTCATAGCTGTCGATCACCCGCCCCGCGTACGACACGAAGTCCCCGCCGTCACCGATGACGATCGCGTTGCGGTCGAGCACCGTCCCGAGCTCGGCGTACACCCGCATCGGATGCAGCGGCCCCCGCTCGTCCTCGCACTCGGCCCGCTCGGCCTCGCGCCGCTCGGTCTCGGTCTCGCGCAGCGCCGCCAACCACGCCTTGCTCGCGAGCGCCCTCCCGCCGCACGCGCGCTGCAGGGCCCCCAGCGTTCCCGGCAACGCCCCGTAGAGCTCGGCCGCCACCGGCCGGGGGTGGTCGCGCTCGGGCTCGGCCACGTCGATGACGACGATCTCGGTCTCCTCGCCGAGCGCCGCCCCGAAGCCGAGGCGAAAGTCGAGCGGCACGCCGATGACGAGGGCCACGTCGGCCTCCTTGAGCCCCTGGCTGCGCGCGCGAGAGAAGAACAGCTCGTGGTCGGCGGGCACGCACCCGCGGGCCAGGCCGTTGAGAAAGGCCGGAATGCGGCACGACTCGATCAGCTCGAGCAGCGCTCCCTCGCCGTGGCCCCAGTACAGGTTTGTCCCGGCCATGACCACCGGACGCTCGGCATCGCGCAGCAGCCTCGCCGCGCGCTCGATCGCGTCCCCGGCGGCCTCCGCGCCGGCGTGGCGCGCGAGCGGCGCTCCTGGCGCGTCGGCGTCGTCCTCCTCCGGGGCGGGTGCCTCGGAGAACACGTGGTCGAGCGGGAAGTCGAGGAAGGCCGGACCACTGTGGGGCTGGAGCGCGCAGGCGAGCGCCTCGTCGATGAGAGAGGGAATCTCCGCGGTGCTCTGGGCGGTCTCGGCGAGCTTGGTGAGCGGGCGCACGAAGGGGATGTGGTCGATCTCCTGCAACGAGCCCTGCCCCCAGCGCATCTGCGGCGCCCGCCCGCCGAGCGCGAGCAGCGGCGAGTGATTGGCCTGGGCGGAGGCGAGCGCGCTCATCGCGTTGGTCACCCCCGGGCCGGCGGTGAGCGCGCACACCCCGGGCTCGCGCGTCACCTTCGCCCAGCCCTCGGCGGCGAAGGCCGCCGCCGACTCGTGGCGCGTATCGACGATCTCGATGCCCTCGCGCCGGCACCCGTCGTACAGCGAGAACAGGTGCCCGCCCGAGAGCGTGAACAGGCGCGTCACGCCGTGCGCGCGAAGGCGCCGCGCCGCCAGCCAGCCACCGTGCATCGCCGTGGTCGGCTCGGCGTCGGTCGACATGCCTCGCCGGTGCTCGCGGGCTAGGGCTTGTAGTTGTCCGGCTGGATGTGCGGGAACTTCTGAGCGCTGCCCTGGAACTGGATCGGCGGGTCGTCGTGCAGCCCGGCGCCGCGTTGAGGCCGGTGACCGGCGGATGCTCCCCGCCGGTGTTGTTGCAGTCGTACTCGGGGAAGATGAGGTTCTTGGTGGCGAGGTTGCCCTGCAGCGACACCGGGCCGAGGTAGGTGTTGCCGCGATTGGTGGGCGGGCGCTGCGTGTAGACGGAGAGGGCCTCCGAGCCGACCGGGTTGAACTGGCGCAGGTAGTGGCCCACCTCCTGCGGGGTCTGCGTGTTCTGCTGCATCGCCGCCAGGCCGCTGCCCGGGTTGCCGAGGAACATCGCCGTCTGGTCCTGGTAGAGCGAGAGGAACTGCAGGATCGGGTTGAGCTGCTCGAGGAAGGGATCGAGCGAGGCCAGCAGCGGCTGGATGCCGGTGAGCACCTGGCTCGTGGCCGGCAACCCCGTCTGCGACGCGGTGATGAGCGGGTTGAGATTCTGGAAGGTCCTGAGCAGATAGGGCGACAGCGTGCGCACGTTCTCGAGCGTCGGCTTGAGCTGGATGGCCACCGGCACGAGGTTGTCGATCAGCGGCTTGGTGTTGGTGGAGAAGCCCTGCAGGGCGGTGAGCGTCGAGCGGCTCTGGGTGAGGAAGGCGGGGAACTGGGCGAAGATCTGGGCGAGGGCGCGCTGCTGGTCGGACGTCGTCTGGAACACCGTGCCCGCGTTGACGACGAGGTTGTGCAGCTGCGTCGTGCTCCTGCTCACCGCGCCGAACACGACGCCGGTGTTGCGCACGAGCTGACTCACCGCGTTGCTCTGGCTGTTGAGCACCTGCAGGAGGCTGGTGGCCGACATGGCGAACTCGGGGCAGGTTGCCCAGCGTGTCGTTGATGTTCTGGCCCTCGTTGAGCGACCCGACGGCGAGGTCCTGCTGCCAGTTGCGATACGCGAGGCGGGTGACGGGGTCGAAGGCCTGCAGCACCTGGTCGAAGTACACGTTGGGCTGCACCCGGCTGTTGGGAAGGAAGGAGCCGTCCTTGAGCGTCGGTGCCCGCCCCGAGCCCGGGGTGATCTCGACGTAGGTCTCGCCCAGCAGCGTCTTCTGGCGCAGGATCGCCTTCGCGTCGGTGTGGATCGGCGCGTACTTGGCGAGCATCTGGATCGTCGCCGTCTCGCGGTTGGGGTGGGGGGGAGGGTGGTGATCTTCACCACCTTGCCCACCGAGATGCCGGCGATGCGCACGTCGGACTGCTCGGCGAGCTGGGCGGCCTGCGGGAAGCCGACCTGGAAGCTGTACTCCTTGGCCTTGAGCGGGATGGCGCCGCCGAAGGACAGCCACAGGAAGAGGAGCAGCCCGAAGCAGGAGAGGGTGAAGATCACCATCACGAGCAGCCGCCAGAGCGTGGGTGCCTGCTTCTGCATTAGGGGATCTTCCCTCCGCTCGGGATGGCGGCCAGCGGGGCCGGCGTCTTGGCCGATCGCGTGCTCGCCGAGCGGGCGCTCGCCGAACGCCCCGCCACGCTCGGGACGGGCACCGAGGGCAGGCTCGGCGGGGTGATGGGGAGCACGCCGGGGCCACCGGGCGCGCCCGTGCCGCAGATGTTGTTGTCGAGCAGCGTGTTGAGCGTGCCGAGCAGTTGGGCCTGGGCCAGGCCGACCGCCGTATTGATGCCGCCCACCTCGTTATCGAGCGTGGCGCAGTTGGCCTCCTGGGTGAGGGCGCGCAGCGTGCCGTTGGCGTCGGAGTCGCCGAACACCGAGGCGGCGTTGTGGTCGAGCCAGGCGAGCCAGAACAGGTAACCCTCGTTGCGGTTGGGGTCGGAGACCGAGTCGTTGGGGCCGCTCTGGTTGTAGCCGAGCATGTTGAACAGGTGGTTGAGCGCGACGAGGTCTTGGTGAGGTTGGGCGTCGCCGTGGCCAGGTTCGCCGCCGCCGGCTTGAGCGAGCGCACGACCGGGCGCGAGTTGATGACGAAGGGCCGGATCTGGTTGGCGATGATCGGCGTCGACTTGGCCGCGAAGGGAGCGATCGCCGCGTTGGCGCCCGGAAGCGCGTGGGCGGCGGGGATGAGGTCCTTCGAGGTGGTGCCGAGCACGCCGGCGAAGGTGTGCACCTTGCCGAGCGTCGAGGTCGTCTGTGTGAGCGCGCCGGGGAGCTCGGCCACCGCGGTCTGGATGTTGCCGCTCTCGATGGCGAAGGCGTGGAAGACCTGCTGGGAGGCCGACACGAGCGAGGAGATCTCCGGCCCGCGCTGGGCGAGCGCCTGGTTGAGCAGGTTGAGCGAGGTGACGAGGCGCGCGAGGTTCTGGTGGCGCGTGGCGAGCGACCCGTTGATCGTCTCCAGGTCCTGCGTCGTGGGCAGGAACTTCTGCAGCACCGCCTGCAGGGCGTGCCCGTTGTTGTACAGGCCCTGGCCCGCGCCACCGATGAGCAGCTCGATGTACTCGCGTGTGTCGGCGTCGAGCGAGGAGAGGATCTCGTCCGGGTTGACGTCGGGGAGGGTGTTCTGCACGGGGATGATGAAGCCCGGCTTGGCCACCGGCGCCGCCTTCGTACCCGGGTTGAGCTCGATGAACATGTCCTTCAGCCCTGTGCGCGGGCGCAGCAGCGCGGTGGCGTCAGTGTGGATGAGGTGCTTGAAGGTGGGCTGGATGCCCATCGTCACCCGGGCCACGCCGTTGACGAGCTGCACCGCGTTGATCATCCCCACCTGCACGCCCGAGACACGCACCGACTGGCCCTGTCCCGGGGTGACCGCCTGGGCGGTGGAGAAGTCGGCGTACATCTTCACCGGCTTGGGCGAGAGGAGCGGAAACTGCAGGCGCTCCTGGGAGAGGATGTAACCGCCCACGGCGATGGCCAGCACGACGAGCACGATGATCGCGATGAAGTCCTTGGAGTATTTCTTGATCTGGTGGATCACTTGAGGAAGTTGTCCTCCGCGCGCAGCTGGGGCAGCTGGCTCGCGGTGATCGGCTTGCTGGAGACGCGCAGCAGGTTCTGCATCCCCTCGCTGCGGATCATGCGCTGGGCGAGGCCCACCATCCCCGTGTTGGCCGCGGCCTCGAGGCGCCGATTGAGGGCGTCGGCGTGATGAGATCGGCGTCTGGCCGGGCGGGGAGGCACCCGGTTGGGTGTCGAGGTTCGGCGGCTGCTGGGTTTCACACGGGATCGTCGGCTGCAGCGCCGGGCGCGCCACCGGGTGGGGCGGGTTGAACCCCTCGAGCGCCGACGAGCTGAACAGGAAGTTGCCGTTGCCCGCCGGCGTGGCGAACGACGGCGCCACGAGCAGGACGCGGAACCAAATGCCGTTGGCGTCACCGGAGCGGCTCTCGCCGGCGATGCCGGGCAGGAACTTCACCGCCTCCTGGTAGACCTGCCCGGTGGCCGGGAACGTTCGAGTCGTTGAGCGTGTTGTGCGACCAGGGCAGGACCACGGTGTTCTGACAGCTCGAGGCCGCCCGCGTCTGCTGCAGCAGCGGCACCGAGGCGGTGTTGAGGTGGTTGAGCGAGGTGACGGTGGGCACGAGGTCGTGCACGAGCCCCTGCAGCTCGGGCTTGGAGACGAGGTAGCGCAACTGCTGCAGCAGGGGGATCGAGTTGTTGATCGCGGGCAGGGCTGTTGCGCGTGCCGGGCAGCAGCGCCGTGGCGAAGGCGTTGACGCTCGGGAGCGCCTGGTCGACGGCGGCGAGCGACGGCTTGCCGACGGTGAGCAGCGCGGGCAGGTCGTGGATCGACTGGGCAAGCGCGGTGTCCTGGGCGGCGAGCGCGCCCGCGGTGGTGTCGAAGTCCGAGACGAGGTTCTCGAGCGCGTTGGGGTCGGCGTCGGTGGCCTCGGCCACCGCGCCGGAGCTCTTGATGTAGCCGGACAGGTCGTGCTGGTCCTGGCCGAGCAGCGCGTTGTTGACGACAGAGTTGTCGCGGAAGGCCGGGCCCTGGAAGGGGATCGACTGGTTGTAGCCGGCCGCCCCGGGACCCGACAGGCCGGTCGACAGGTCGCGCAGCAGCCCCTGCAGCTGGGTGCGCGTCGAGGTGTTGAGCACCGACAGCACCTGGTCAAGCTGCACGGGGGCGGCGGTCTGGGCCACGGGGATGGTGTCGCCGTCCTTGACCAGCGGCGCCGACGGGGAGCCGGGGTCGATCTGCACGAAGAAGTTGCCCTCGAGGAACGTGCGCGGGCGGATCTCCAGCGTGGCGTCGCGGTGGATGGGCAGGCCCATGCTCTGAATCTGCATCGTCACCAGCGAGGCGGTCGTGCTCCCGGGCTCGCTCGACAGGCGCACCACCTTGCCCACGTTGACGCCGGCGATGCGCACCGGGGAGCCCTTGGCGATGTTCACCGCGTTGGCGAAGGCGGCCTTGACCGTGAACTGATGACGGAAGGGGATCTTCTTGGTGAACCCGAAGAAGGTGATGATCACCGCGGCGACGAGGACGATGGCGCCCACCGCCACGGTGCTCAGTCCGCCGCGCCGCTTGCCTCTCATGGGTTCACCTGCGAGGTTGGATTGGATCTGGGCGCCGTTGCCGCCGGGCTCGCGGGTGAATGTCTCACCGGGCGGGACGTGGGTGGGGCCGAGGCCGTGGGGGCCGTTCTTGTCGTAGTACTGATAGGTGGGCCCGGCGGCGTAGCCCACCTCGTTGTGGGGGGCGTTGACGACGTTGTAGCCGGCCGGGGCGCCGGTTGTGCTGCGCTTGGTGTAGCCGCGCTGGCCGTACTCGCAGTCGGCCTGCCCCGAGTTGGTCACCGCCGCCCCGTAGGGCTGGGCGTGCAGGAACTCGGCCGGCTGACCCGGACTGCCGTTGGTCTCCCCGTTGGCCGGCGTGGCCGCCCCCTGGGAACTCATGCTGTTGGCCGCGTTGTTGGTCGTGTTACCGAGCACCCGCAACGCCTGGCCACCCGGCGAGGGCGCCGACTGGGACTCCGCGGCAAACGTCCAGAACGTCGTCCAGTCATTACACACCGTGATATACGGCCCCAAGAACCGCAACTGGGGCTGCACCGAATTGACCGTATCGGTCAACCCGCGCAACGCCGCATCGGTCAACGGCGCCTCCGCCAGACTCTTCAGCGCATTGGAGGTCCCCTGCAGATTCTTGTACAGAATCGGCGAACGCTTGGTCACCGCCGTGCCCACCACCAACGCCTGGTTGAGCGTGGGCAACGCCTGATGCAGGGCCACCGCCGCCGGCGACAAATACTTGGCAAACGTCGACGTCGCATTGAGAAACGGGATCTGCACGGCAAAGGACCGGATCCCCACCGCCAACGTCGGCGGCGTCTGCACGATCGTCGACTTCAGCGCCGGCGGACTGTGATCGATCGCCGCAAACGTATTGGCCATCGTCGTAAACAGGTGCGAAAACGCCGGCGACACCGGCGCGATCGTCGCCGCCGTGCGATCCAACTGCGCAAAGAAGTTATGGATGTTCGTCTGCGGCGACGCCAGATTGGTCGCCACCGGCGTCAGATAGGAGAACGTCTGGGGCAACACCGAGATCGTCTCACTCAAATCCGGGCCCCGCCCCGCCAACCCCGCCCCGAACTCATTCAGATTGACCTGCGACGCCACCCGCGTCGGCGCATCAAACGTCGACAAAACCTGATCAAACTCCGGCTGCACCTGCACATTGCCCACCGGCAACGTCCCCCCATCGGCGATCACCTGCCGCGACGAACCCCGATCAAGCTCCAGATACTGCTCACCGATCGCCGTCTGCGTCCTCACGATCGCCGTCGAATCCACCGGAAAGGAACCCGCCGTCTTGACCAACGACGCCGTCACCTGCGCCCCCACCGACCCATCCGGCAACCGCACCGGATCCATCTTCGTCACAAACCCGACCCGATACCCGCCCTCACGCACATCATTGCCCTTGACCAACTCATCCCCATTGGGCAAATCGATCTTGATCACCCGATACGGCACAAACGGCAACCCATTATTCGCCCCATACGCCAAAAACACCGCCACCAACGTCACCAGCACCGTCACCGCACCCACCAACACCGGGCTGCCGAACACAGACATGTTCGATTGCTTGGGAGGATCGCCGGCGCTCATGGCCCAAGTAGGTAGTTGAGGAACTGTTCACCGGTCTGGCTGGGTCCGGACGCCGCCGAGCCGGCCGCCCCGGTGGCGCCCGTGGCGCCGCTCGTCCCGACGGCGGAGACCGAGGTGCCGGCCGTCCCCGCGGGAACGGTGACCTGCGGCGTCGTGGTGGGCAGGCAGATGCCCACCACGCAGGTCTGGGTGCTCGCGCGGGTCGACAGGGCGGGGACCGACGGGAGGCTCGGGGGCGACGGGGCGCCGGGGAGCGGGTTCGACGGGGAGCTGCCCGCGCCCGGGTTGTTGGCCGTGGCCACGTACTTGGTCGGGTCGGGTGTGGTCACGCCGGGCTGGGTGGGGCCGAGCCAGGCGTGGCACTGGGGGAACTTGTTGGCGGCCGCCGGGTCGGCGTAGGGGCTGCAGGTGGTGGGGTCGGCGATCGTGGCCAGGGCGAGCTGGTGGCCGTCGGCGGTGTAGCCGTTGGTGTTGTTGGCCTGGTCGAAGACGTACTGGAGCAGCGCCTCGAGGCCGGTGTAGGTGTCCGAGTGGGTGGTCGGGTGCTGGGGCACGGCCCGGGCGTCATGGTCGGCGCCGTAGGCGGGGTTGTCGAGGTGCTGGAGCACGATGGCCAGGTTCTGGGCGAGCTCGGGCGTGCCCTGGGCGAAGGTGTTGAGCTGGGCGATCGTCGGCTTGGCGGCGATCACCGCCTGGTTGCCGGTCACCGACGAGCGCCCGAGGGCGGCGATGGCCGGTGTGGACGCATTGGCGAACGGCCCGATGTTGTGGAACAGGTTGGTGAGCTGATTCGCGCTCGCGTTGAGGTTCTCCAGCGCCGGGGTGAAGTTGGTGGCCACGTTGCCGAGCGAGGCCATGGCCGGCTTCAGCTCGGCGAGGAAGTGGGGCAGCAGGGCAAAGCCCGCCGAGATCGCCGTCTTCCGGCTCGCGCTGTCGACGGAGATGTTGTTGGCGTCGACGACGAAGCGCTGCACGTCGGTGCGGTTGTCCGAGAGGTCATGCAGGACGGTGTCGGCCTGCACGGCGAGGTCGGACAGCGTGCTGTTCTGGGCGGCGAGCTCGGCGAGCAGCATGTCGGTCTGCTGGAGAGCGGGCACGGCGGCGAATCGTGTCGTTGAGGTTCTGACCGTTGCCGCCCACGCCGGCGCCGAGCGAGCCGAGGATGATCGAGAAGCGCTGGCGGTAGGGCTCACGAAAGATGTCCTGGACGAGGTCGGGGGCGATCGTCGAGTCCGTCTGGCTGACGGGGATCGGATTGTGCTGGGAATTGTTGGTGAGCAGCGTCGGCGAGGTGCCCGGCTCGCGCTCGAGGTAGTACTCGCCGATCAGCGACTGCGGGCGCGACTCGCAGTGCACGTCGGTGCGCAGCGAGCCGAATCCGTTGAGCTGATGGTGAAGCCGATCAGCGCCCGGTTGGTCTGCTCGTCGAGCTGGATCTTGGTGATCTTGCCCGCGATCACGCCGGCGATCTTCAGGTCGCCGCCCTGGACGAGGCCGAAGGCGTTGTCCATCTCCACCCAGTAGGTGTGTCCGGTGGACTGTCCCTGGCCGGCGCCGGTGGCGAGGGCGACGAAGCCCGCGGCCACGACGATCACGGCGACGACGGCGGCGATGTTGGGGGCGCGCCTCATGAGCCGGGGAGCGTGTCGGCCAGGTTGCAGTTGAAGTCCGGGCTCGGCTTGTCTGGGAGCCGTGCTCGGCCGCCCCCGGGCAGCGGTCACGCTGGTTGAGCGAGGCGACCGAGGCGAAGGCCTGCTGGCGCAGCTGGACGGGGATCGGCGCGAGCACGCCGTTGAGGTTGGCGAAGGCGTTGACCTCGGGGGCCGAACGGCTGGCGGAGCCGAGCGCGTCGGCGACGCCGGAGGTGGAGAAGCTCTTGAAGCCGACCCTCGAGGTCGGGGGCGTAGGGCCGCGCGAAGGCGAGCTCGGGCGCCGCGGCGGTGAGCGCGGTGGTGGACTCCGGGAAGGCCCCCTGGCGGGTGGCCCCGTCGGCCTGCACCGGGCCGATGGCGATGTTGCGCACCGGGACGATCGTGCGCATCAGGGTGAGCAGGTCACTGTTGGGCACGTTGGACTTGATGAGCGTGGACAGGTCGCGCAGCGTGGGCACGGCCTCCGCGGCGAAGGGCTCGAGCTGGTCGAGCAGCGGGCGCAGGCGGATGGCCACCGGCTTGGAGGCGTTGACGAGCGGCGTGAGCACGGCGAGCGTGTGATTGAGGTGGGCGAAGGTCGTGTCGGCCTGGGTGAAGAACGGGGGATGTTGACGAGGCGAGGTGGAGAGCGCCCTGCTCTGGCTGCCCACGGCGCCGGTGACGTTGGCGAGGTTGCTCACCAGCCCCGAGAGCTGAGCCTGACGCGTGGCCAGATCGGTGACGACGTTGGCCGACGCGACGATGAAGCGCTCGAGCAGCGGCGTGTCGGCGTTGACCTCCTGAAAGAGCTGGGCCGAGGAGGCGAGCTCGGGATTGGCGTAGTAATAGGCGCTGCGCAGGTCGATCCCGCGACCGCCGTACAGGGTGGAGAACCCAGGATGACGCCGCTCAGGTTCTTGCGTGTCGGCACATCGAAGGCGTCGAAGACCTGGTCCAGGTCGACGGAGTCGTTCGTGTCGCTGGTGGGATCACCCCGCCGCTGGGGATCTTCGGAGGGTTGCCACCGGGCATCTGCAGGTCGACATAGCGGTTGGCCACCCCCGACAGGGATGCCTCGCGAACCGTGGCGATCGTCCCCTGGTGTAGGGGGGTGAGGTCGCTGCTGCTGATCTGCATCGTCACCTCGGCCTGCCCGTTGGGCGTGAGCTCGAGGTCGGTGACGTGGCCGACGGAGTTGCCGCCCACCTCGACGAGGTTGCCCTTGACGAGCTGGCTTGCGTCCTGGAAGTCGGCCTTGACCGTGTACGGGGGCGGTCCGCCGAAGAGGACGACGACGAGCACGACGAGCACGACGATCACGGCCGCAGCCGCGACCACCCTCCCGATCACCTTCGAGTTGCCCACCTACCCGCCTCTCCCGGTCCACTGCAGGGGGTCACCCTGCTCAAACAGGGGCGCGACGCTAGCAAGCGGTGTGGGGCGGGTCAATTTAGAACCGACCCGGTCAATGTGGGCTCAACACAGGCCGCCTCGGGACCAGGGGCCGGCGCGCGCGCCGGCCCCTGCAGCGTTTTCCAAGGGGGTGGAGCACCCGCTCTGCGGCCCGACGACCACCACGACTCGGCGGGGCGCCCGGATCCGGGCGCCTTCCTTATGTCCGCTATGAGTCGGTGCGCTTAGTCCCTGCTGCGGTGGCCGCACTCCGTGGGTGGGTGAACACAACCCCCCGCTCCTCACCCCCTGAGAGGCGCATCGGATGCGGTCACCGCCCTTCAGGCGCCGCCGGCGGCGTCGCACGCCTCGGCGGCCCGCGCGGCGAAGCGGTTGAACACCGAGGCGAGGACGGCGGTCTCCGAATCGCTCAGCTCGTCGAAGAAGCGCCGCTGCACCGAGGCGAAGTGCGTGGCCTGAGCCTCGCGGGCGAGCTGCAGCCCGGCGTCGGTGAGGTGGACGTTGACGGCGCGCGCGTCGCTGGGACAGGACTCGCGGCGCACGAAGCCGCGGCGCTGCAGCAGGTCGACGATGCGCGAGATGCGGCTGATGCTCAGCGAGCACTGCGCGGCGAGCTCGGACATGCGCCGGTAGCGACCGGGCGTCGCGGCGAGCCGGCCGAGTGCCTCCACGCCGCTGAGGCTCAGGCCGTGCGCGGCCTCGAGCTCGGCGTCGAGGGCACGGACGAGGCGCTTGTGGGTTTCGAGGAGTCCGATCCACGCGTCGGCGTTGGCCTCCGACCAGCGCGAGATCCCGTCGGTACCAACGACGTAGGCACAGCTGGAGGCGGGGGCGGACGCGAAGGGTGAGGGTGACACCGACATGGTTGCCCTAACAACTGTAGCCGGATTCGCGGCCCCCGCTGGACGGATGGCCACGCTCAGGCGCCGGCGTCCCGGTGTGCCGCGCCGGCACTCACGCGAGTACCCGGGGAGGGACTCGAACCCTCAAAGCCCTGACGGGCAGCAGATTTTAAGTCCGCTGACTTTGCCAATTTGTCTACCCGGGCGCGCGTGCGAGCCGGGCTGCAAGGCCCTTCCCAGCCCTCGGCGGCCCCACCGTAGCGCAACTATCGCGTTGCTACGGTGTCCGAGGAGTCGACGCGCGGCTGCCGGTTTCTCATGGAGGTCTCTGCCCTTAAACCCACCGCCCTGCCCGCCCTGCGGGGACCGGCTCCCCTTCTCCGTCTGCAGTCCGATGAGCGGCTCATCGCCCTCATCCGCCGCGGCAATCATGCCGCCTTCGAGGCCCTCGTGTCGCGCTACGAGTCACGCCTGCTCGCCTTCTGCCGCCACATGCTCGCCTCGCGCGAAGACGCCGAGGACGTCCTGCAGGAGGTGTTCACCGCCGCCTTCAACGCGATCCTCGCCGACGAGCGTGAGATCAACGTGCGTCCCTGGCTGTATCGGATCGCCCGCAATCGCAGCCTCAATCACCTGCGCCGGGCGGTGCCCATCGGGGTCGACTCGATGGACGTCCACTACGCCGACCAGGGAGAGTCCACCAGTGACCGCGTGTTCAAGCGCGAAGCCTTCCGCCAGCTGATCGAGGATGTCCAGCAGCTCCCCGAGACGCAGCGCACCGCGCTGCTCCTACGTGAGATCGACGCGCTCTCCTACGAGCAGATCGGCGAGGCGATGGAGACGACGATCCCCAGCGTCAAGTCGCTGCTCGTGCGCGCGCGCATCTCGCTCGCCGAGGCGGCCGAAGCGCGCAAGCTCAGCTGCGAGGAGGTTCGCTTCGAGCTCGGCGAGGTGGCCGAGGGCCTGACCAAGCTCAGCGCGCCGGCCCGCCGCCACGTGCGTGACTGCGATCGCTGCCACGCCTTCCGCGCCCAGCTGAAGTCCAACAACCAGGTGCTCGCCGCAGTCTTCCCCGTCGGGATCGTGCTGCTCGTCAAGCGGATGGCCCTGGCCAAGCTCGGCTCGGCCACGAGCGCGGGCGGAGCACACGTCGGTGCGGGCACCGCCGCCGGTGCGGCGGGTGCCGCCGGAGCGACCGCGGGCGGCGGCGCGGGTACGGGGCTCATCACCGCCGGAGCGGAGCTTGGCCACAAAGGCCGTTGCCGGTCTCGCCGCGGCGGCGCTCGTCACTGCCGGCGCGGTCGAGGTCAACCAGTCGACCGTCCATCGCCGCACCCATCGCTCCCACGCCACCGAGCTCGACTCGCACCGCGCCGCCGTGGGCGCCGTGGCCGTCGTGCACCGCCCCGCGCTCACCGTCGAGCACGCCCTCGCCCGGACCGCGCTGTCCGCTCGCCGGCCCGCCGCCGGCGCGCGGACCTCGCACAAGGCGCATGCCAAGCCGACGCCGGCACCGGCCGCCGCGCCGGCCAAGACCGTCGCGGTGGCCGACACGACCAAGCCCACCGTCAAGCCGGCCGGCGCTGTCGTGAAGCCGGTGGACGTGGCCCCCGCCGCGCGCCCCGCGCCGGCCACCCAGGTGGAGAGCGACACCACCGTGCTCCCGTCGTCCTCCTCGTCGTCGTCGAGCTCGCAGCCGGGCTCCTCCGACACGAGCAGCACGTCGGACAGCTCCACGTCGTCGTCGAGCTCCTCGAGCTCGACCACGACACAGGACTCCTCCTCTCAGGGCCAGGCCCCGCCGCCCTCGCAGCAGCCCCAGTCCCAGAGCCCGCCGCCCCCCGAGCAGTACCCCGTCGCGCCGCTTCCGGCCAATGCCGGTGCTCCGGGCAGCGCCGGCCCGACCGGCCTCGCCGGGCCGTCGGCCGCCGACGCGCTCGTCGCCGGACCCTGAACGCCGGCGGACCGGCCGCGGTCTACCCGAAGGTGAAGGAGCGCACCGGCAGGTGCAGCACGCCGGCGTTGCCCACCGGCGAAGCGTCGGTGATGGCCGGGCTCGCCGGGGTGAGCATCTGCAACACGACCCCCTGGCGGGCGCCCGCCGCCGGCGGGACGAGCAACACGTCGCGACCGTCGAGCTCGCGCCCGTCGACGCGCGTGGCGTAGTTGATCGCGTAGGCGGGCACCGTGTTGACCCTCGTCTTGCCCTCGCTCAGGCGCACGAAGTTCGGGTCGGCGGCGGCGAGCTGGCGCTCATAGACGGTGGCGTACAGCGGATAGATGGCGGTGACGCTCCCCCGGTAGGACGGCAGCGTCAGCGGAAGTACGGCGAACGAGTCCCCCGGCGGACCGCTCGTGCGCCGCGCGACGCGCACGTAGGGCGGCGCGCTGCGCACCCGGTAGAGGTCGCGGTAGCTGAAGTGAAAGGGCACCGGCGCGCCGTGGCTCATCGTCGAGTCGACGAGCGTGAGGGCGCCGCCGATCACCACGATGAGCACGAGCAGGATGGCGGCCACCACGAGCACCCGCGCGCCGCGCCGGGCCGAGCGCCAGCGGGGCGATAGCAGTTGTCCGAGCGTCGGTCCGTACTCGGCCTTGACGGGGAGCGGGGGCGTCATCGCGCGCTCTAGTGTGGCAGCGACGGCGGCCCTGTCCCGGCCAGCGTCGCCGGGCCGCGACAGGGCGCGACCGCGTTAGGCGGCGAGGCCGATGGCCTTCATCCGGCGCTGCAGCGCGGTCATGGCGAAGGCCCGCGTCTCGGCCACCGAGGACCCGAAGATCTGCACGTTCTCGTCCTCGGGGCCCACTTGGGCCGCAGGACGCCGTCGGCCGCCGGCGCCACCTCGACGAGCGTGCGCTGGATGGCCTGCGCGTAGCGCTCGTCGCGAGCGGCCGTCTCACGCAGGAAGCGAGCGCCGAAGGCGACGTGGCGATGCTCGTCGCGGGCCACCTTGGTGAAGCCCTCCACGAAGGCGGGCAGCGTGCCCTGGCGCTCGTTGTAGTCGATGATGAAGTGCTGGCCGGTGAGGGCGAGCATCCCCTCGATGACCATGTGGTAGATCGTCACCGCCTCGACGAGGGTCTCGAGGTCCTCGGGCTCGACGGCGAGGCGATCGACGCGCCGGCGCAGGAGCTCGTCGAAGAGCACACCGAACTCGGGGTTGAGGTGCGCGCTCGTCTCCACGAGACGCTCGTTGAGGTCCTGCGCCTCCAGGACGCCGACCTCGGAGTAGAAGCGGTCGAAGAAGGCGACGTGGCGCGCCTCGTCGGCGATCTGCGTGCACAGGAACAGCCGCATGTCCTCGTCGGGACAGGCGCGCATCATGGGCCCGAGCTCGGAAGCGACCCGCTGCTCGCCGACGAAGAACGAGCTTAGTCCGTACATGCGGGCGTAGCGCTCGTCGGCGTCGATGCGCTCGTGCCAGTCGATGCGGTCCTGGGTGAAGTCGAGGTCGCCCACCGCCCAGTGCTGGCGCTCCCATAGCTCGTACAGGCGCCGGTAGGAGAGCAATTCCACCTGCCCGGCGCTGCCGGCGTCGGCGAGGCCCGGATCGCCGTGGCCCGGAAGTCGGCTCGATCGGTGCGGTGAGCGGAGACGTCGGTCATCCCGCCCCGAGCCTACCGGACGGCAAACGAGTGTCGAGCCCCGGACCCGCCGCTGTCCTCGGTCGCCGGCGCGTCGAATTTTTAACAGGTGAACCAACGAACCCCTTTGCTCACCTTGCTGACCATCACCCGCCATGACATCCCCCGCCCTCCGTTCTCTGCTTCACCGCCCGATCGAATACGACGTCGTGCGCCGGCGGCTGTGGATCATGGGGCAGCGCTGCCACCACGGGGCCACCGGGGCGATGCTCGCCGGCGTAGGGGTCGCCCTCGCCGCGGGTAGCGGACGGCGCGCCCTGCGGCGACGGCGCCCTCGCCGGCGCGGGCACGCTGCTCATGGCCCACGACTGGAAGGATCGCTCGATGTGGTTCAAGCGGGGGCACGGGACGCAGCTCTAGCGCCTGCCCCGGGCAGCGGCCGCGCGGTGGAGGTCACTCGCCGACGAGAACATCGCCTCCAGGTCGTGGCGTGAGAAGGCGGCGAAGGCGACCATCGTCTGTGTGCGGGCCACGCCGGGCAGCGGCACGATCTGCCCGGCGATGACCTCGGCGAGCTGGTCGTGGTGGGGGACGCGCACCACCGCCACGAAGTCCCAGTCGCCGGTGACCGAGTAGGCCTCGGCCACCCCCTCGATGTCGGCGAGCTGTGCCGCCGAGGGTGGACAGGGCGTCCCGCTCGGCCTCGATGAGCACCACCGCGTGGGTCATGCCGTGTGCGCCTCCCCGGGCTCGAGCACGACGACCTGCGAGGAGGTCGCCCCCTCGACGTCGGACTTGAACGCCTGCGCGTCGGTCTCGATGGGCGGGAAGGTGTCGTAGTGGCAGGGGATGACTGCTTGGCCCCGATGAGCTCGGCCGCCTCGACGGCGTCGTAGCGATCCATCGTGTAGTGGCCCCCGATGCAGATCAGCGCCTCTCGATGGGTTGCCGCGCGGCCGACGAGCTCGAGGTCGGAGAACAGCCGGTGTCGCCCAGGTGGTAGACGGTCTTGCCGCCGAGGTTGATGACCAGGCCGGCGGGCGTGTTGACCGTGCCCTTGGGCGTCGTCGAGGTGTGCCAGGCGGGCACGACTTCACCCAGCCCCAGTCGAAGGTGACGGTGCCGCCGATGTTGGGGTCGGGACGTTCTTGACGCCCTGACGGCGAGCTCGTCGGCGAGCTCGACGATCGCGAGCACGTCGCGCCCGTGCGCTTGGCGATCGGGACGGTGTCGCCGTACGTGGTCGACGTGGCCGTGGGTGACCAGGATCGCGTCGGGTTCAGATCGTCGGCCGCCGCCGAGGCCTTCGGGTTGCCGGTCAGGAAGGGGTCGATCAGCACCGTCGTGCCGTCATCGGCGAGTTCGAAGGTCGCGTGGCCGTAGTACGCTGATTTCCATGGCTCTTTAGTCCTCCGGATCAGAGTGTCGTGGATCATTCGGAGCGCCTGAGCTGCGGCCGCTGGTCGAGCTCCCGGGCGAGCTCGAAGCCGACGGCGACGCCGACGAGCATGCCCAGGCGGGTCTCCTCGGCGACAGCGTCCGCACGGCGCGGAGGCGCTCGTGCGGATCGCTCGTCGCCGGCGGCCTCCGCGACTGCCTGTCGTGCGCCGGGTCGAACCAGCCGCCCTGGTTGAGGGCGCGCCGAGCACCGCTGCAGGCCGGCGCGGCGTGCGCATGACCAGCTCCTGTGCCGTCGCGAGGCGGGGCGGCTCAGCGACGCCGCGACGGCGGCGTCGACCTCGTGCGCCGTGTAGGTGCGCTCGGCCACGCGTGGAGGATCATAGGGTGCGTGCCGTCCCGCTGACCTCGCTCTCCCACGGGGCGGGCTGCGGCTGCAAGATCCCCGCTTCGGCGCTCGGATCGTTGGTGGCGAAGCTTCCCCGGCGCAGGATCCGGACCTGCTCGTCGGCTTCCGACACCGGCGACGACGCCGCCGTCTACCGCCTCGGCGACGACCTCGCGCTCGTGCACACCGTCGACTTCTTCACACCGATCGTCGACGACCCGTTCGACTTCGGGCGGATCGCCGCCACCAACGCGATCTCCCCGACGTCTACGCGATGGGCGGCGCGGCCGGTGCAGCGCCCTGAACCTCGTCGCCTTCTCACTCGAGGCCCTGCGGCGGGCGATGTGCTGCTCCCGCATCCTCGCAGGGCGGCGCGCGACGCTCGCGCCGGCCGCCGGGGTCGCGATCGTCGGCGGTCATTCGATCGACGCACCCCGAGCCGAAGTACGGTCTCGCGGTCACCGGCCTGGTTCATCCCGGCGAGGTGATCACCAACGCCGGCGGCCGGCCCGGGACGTGCTCGTGCTCTCCAAGCCCCTCGGCGCCGGCGCGATGGCGACCGCGCCCAAGCGCGGCCTCGAGGATGCCGCGCTCGAAGCGGCCGCCGAGGTGATGTCGAGCTCAACCGCCGCGCCGACGAGGCGGCGAGCGGCGCCGGGGCCCACGCGATCACCGACGTCACCGGTTTCGGGCTGCTCGGCCACCTGCACGAGCTCTCGCCGCCAGCGGTCTCGCGGCCGAGGTCGAGGCTGAGGCGGTCCCCGCGATCGCGGGCGCGCTCGACCTGCTGCGCGAGGGCACCGAGGTGGTGGCGGTGGACTGCGCGGCGCAACCGGTCCCACGCGGAGACGTTCACGCGCTTTGCCCCCGGCGTTGGCGAGGCCGAGCGCTGGCTGTTGTGTGACGCGATGACCTCGGGTGGCCTGCTCGCCGCCGTGGAGCCCGGGCGGGCAGGCGAGGCGCTGGGTGCGGTGATCGGGCGCCTGACCGACGGGCCGCCCGGAACCATCGAGGTGCGCTGAGCCGGCTCCTAGCGGGAGTTCGCTCTCAGCGGGAGTCCATGCGCTCGAGGCCGACCCCGCACAGGAGGCCGATCGCCGCACCGGTGACCCCGGCGAGTGCACTCGCACCGACGCGGGCGAGCGGGAGGGCGAGCAGGGTGGCGGCGAAGGCGGCCGCGCCCAGCAGGTCGCCGTCGTAGTAGCGGCGTCCGCGCGCGGCGCGCAGGTCGGGCACCACCCAGGCGCACAGCAGGCCGAGGGCGGCGGTGTTGCCGCCGGTCATGACCGGGAAGCTCGAGGCGGCCACGGCCACGAGCGTGCCCCCCACCCAGCGGCGAGGAAGAGCGCGCCGAGCACGAGCGGACCGTGGCGGCGCTCGAGCAGCCAGCCGAAGATGGCGATGGCCACGAGGGTGATGAACTCGTAGAAGCCGTTGCCGTAGGTGGAGCTGCTGCGATGAGTCGCCACCAGTCGCCGTGCAGGGGGCCGAGGACGATGAGGCGAAAGAAGTCGACGAGCCGCCGCGCCACAGCACCCAGATCACGCAGGAGGCGACGATGATGGCCGCGGTGAGATAGGGCGAGGCGTCGGCGCGCACCCCGGGGATCTCACCCGGGCGCAGGCGGCCGAGTGAGGCGGGCACGCGCGCGCGCCGGGGGCGAGCGGGCTCGCCCTCACGTGGGAGCTTGGGCGCGCGACGGCGCAGCCGGGGTCCCGCAGTAGGGGCATTCGGTGATGTAGGGGCTGACCTGCGATCCGCACTGCTTGCAGACCACGAAGAGATCGGCGCCGGAGGACATCGTCCTCATTCTAGGGCTGGCGACCAGGCCCGCTTGGGTATGTTCTGAACACGGTGACGATGCTGGGAAACGGTGTCAGTCACCGGCCCCACCCGCGCCGCCGAGGCGCGCCACCGAGCATCACGACGCCTCAGGAGGTAGTTGAGATGGCCAGTACGACCGCCGCCGGCACCGACCGGCTGATCGATCTTCTGGGTGACGAGGCCGACTCGCTCCTGCACCACCACTGCGAGACGGTGCCCGCCGAGTCGCTGCACCTGCCCGGGCCCGACTTCGTCGACCGGGTCACCAACGTCGGCGACCGTAACCCCCAGGTCCTGCGCAACCTGCGCGCGCTGTACGACGGCCGCCTCGGGGGGACCGGCTACGTGAGCATCCTCCCCGTCGATCAGGGCATCGAGCACAGCGCCGCGGCGTGCTTCGCCCCGAACCCGGCGTACTTCGACCCGGAGAACATCGTCCAGCTCGCCCTCGAGGCCGGCTGCAACGCCGTCGCCCCGACCTTCGGGGTGCTCGGCGGGTGCTCGCGCCGCTACGCCCACCGGATCCCCTTCATCGTCAAGCTCAACCACAACGAGCTGCTCACCTATCCCAACCGCTACGACCAGATCATGTTCGGCAGCGTCCGGGAGGCCTGGGACCTGGGGGCGGCCGCCGTGGGCGCGACGATCTACTTCGGCTGGGAGCAGGCCACCGCCAGCTCCAGGAGGTGTGCGCCGCCTTCCCGGAGGCCCACGCGCTGGGCCTGTTCACCGTGCTGTGGTGCTACCTGCGCAACGACGCCTTCAAGGTGGACGGGGTCGACTACAGCCTGGCCGCGGATCTCACCGGACAGGCCAACCACCTCGGGGTGACGATCGAGGCCGACATCATCAAGCAGAAGCTGCCCGAGAACAACGGCGGCTCAACGGCGCTCATTCGGCAAGACCTCCGCTCGTCTACAGCGAGCTGACGACCGACCACCCGATCGACCTCACCCGTTAGCAGGTGGTCAACTGCTACTCCGGGCGTGCTCCGCTCATCAACAGCGGCGGTGCGTGGCGGGGACTCCGACCTGGCCGAGGCGGTGCGCACCGCGGTCATCAACAAGCGCGCCGGGGGCACCGGTCTCATCGTGGGGCGCAAGGCCTTCTCGCGGCCGATGGAGATAAGGGGGCCGACCTCATCCGCAGCGTGCAGGACGTGTACCTGTCCTCGGAGATCACCATCGCCTAGGACCGCGTCCGCGCGGGTATCGGTCCGTCAGACGGGGCTGCCCCCACCGCCGGGCCGGAGAGGAGGAGACGCCATGAGCGCCATGAGAATGCGACAGAGCCTCGACGAGCTCGAGCAGGCCTTCAGCGAGGAGATCTCCAACGAGCGCACGCGCCGCAAGTCGCTCATCCGCACGGCCGAGCACCGCAGCCGTCAACGCGAGGTCGCCCGCCGGCGGCGCATGAGCTCGATGCGCTTCGTCGCGCTCGTGCTCGCGCTCATCCTCACCGCAGTGGCCGTCACCGTCGTGATGTTCCGCGTGCTCTACCTGCTGCTCGCCTGAGCGGCCTCGCCGCCGCGGCCCCCCGTTTCGGGGCGCTCGGGAGGCTAGGCCTGACCGTTCCCGTGACCGATGTCGTGCAGGGCCTCGTCGACCGGAGTGCCTCCGCCCCCGTGTGGGACGGTGGGGCCGCGTTGGCGCTGAATCTCCAGATGGATCTCGGTGCGGAACACGGGGACGTCATGGGGTGCCTGAATGCCGATCCGGACCTTCTCCCCCATAACCGAGAGGACCGAGACCTCGATGTCGTCGCCAATCATGATGCTCTGATTGGTCTTGCGAGTCAGAACCAGCATGCAGCTGCACCTCCTTGTTGCCGACAGGCCGCGGTCTCCTAACCCATACTGCTTCGACCGCGTCGCTCCTCCGTGACGATCCTGTCGGAAAGCGGGCCGTACGTTCGCAGATGCCCGATTGGGCGCCTTCTCATTCGGCAGCACCCATGCTCCCACGCGACGTCGGCGCGTGCGTCGCCGCGCCCGCCCCGAGCCACCGAGCGTCACGCCACGCGGTGCGGCGAGCGCCGGTCGGCTCCGGGCTCGTGTCGGCCGATGCGCTAGTGTCCCGGGCCGTCGATGGCTCGTAGATCGCTCCGCCCGCACCTCAACCAGATCCGTGGCTGGGTTCAGCAGGGCCGCACCGACGCCTGGGTGGCGCACCAGCTCGAGGTCACCGTTCAGGAGATCCAGCAGTTCAAGCGCCAGAACGATCTCGTGACCGGGCGAGGAGCCCGGCGGCGCCACCGGCGAGTTCGACGAGATCGACCTGCGCGCCGAGGACGACGCGCTCATCGCCGCCGAGCTGGAGGCCGAGGCCGAGCGCGCGAGCCTCGAGGAGAGCGAAGAGGAAGCCGAGAAGCCCGACGAGGACGGCGACGACGACGCTCGCCCCGCTGCCCGGCGCCGGGGTCGGCGCGGCGGCCGCGGACGCCGCGGCGCCCGCGCCACCGGACCGCTCGAGGGCACCTTCGACCACGGTGAGGAGGGCTACGGACTGTGGCTCGACCCCGCGGTCCAGGACAACCCGGTGTACGCCGAGCACTGGGCGGGACATCGCCCGGTCGAGGTGACGATCGAGGAGGACCAGATCGTCATCCGCCGCACCGGCGGCTCAGACGAGTAGCTACGACGGCTCGCGCCGGCCGCCGGCGTAGTCGACCGCCTCACGCAGGTAGCGCGCGAAGGCCGCGTCGGCCACCACCCCCGACTCCCAGGCCCAGGGATCCTCCGGAGCGACGTCGACGGCGATCGGCAGCGTCCATGACGTCCCAGCCGCTCGTACAGGTCCGCGAGCTCGTCGGCGGTGAACCGGCCGCCGAGGCGGCGGCGCAGCTCGGCCACCAGGAGCTCGACCACGCGCTCGAGCACCGAGCGCCGCGCGGGCGGCGCCGCCCGCAGGCGCCGCTCGCCCTCCTGCCACTGGTACAGCGCGTTGGCGAACGACATGCGGCGTCGCAGGCTAGCAACGCGCCATCGCCGGTCAGTTGGAGGGCAGCCCCTCGATGATGTACGCGCGCTCGCCGGTGCGCACCATGCCCAGCCGGCGGGCCTCGGCGACGATCGTGCCCGACTGCGCCAACGTCGACTGCTGGCCGCGCAGCTGGCGATTGGTGTACATGAGCGCGGCGACCGCGGCGCGGTGGTGGGCAGCCGACCGCCAGGTCGAGAAGATCGAGGCGCCGGCGCTCGATGTACAGGTAAGCAGGACCACGAGCACCCCGAGCATCCCCACGCGGGCGATGCGATCCCAGCGCACGCGGGCGACCGGAGGACGGGCGCGGCGCGCGGCGAGCCGGAGGCGCCGGAGCGCGGGCGGGACGCGGCGGGACGGGGTGAAGCGGCCCGCGCACGGGGTGCCGAGGCAGAGGCGGAGGGCATCCACTGCGCCTTCTCCCTGCGGGTGCCGGTTCCTGCCCGGCGCGCCGGGCGCAACGGGCCGTGCACCCCTCGTGGACCGTTGCGTTCGCGCTCGAGCGCCCGGCACAGGGCCGGCGCCGATCAGCGGCGAAAGACGGAACGCCCGGGTACTCGGCGTCGGCGCCGAGCTGCTCCTCGATGCGCAGCAGCTGGTTGTACTTGGCCACGCGCTCGGAGCGCGACGGCGCACCGGTCTTGATCTGCCCACAGCCGGTGGCCACCGCGAGGTCGGCGATCGTCACGTCCTCGGTCTCGCCTGAGCGGTGGGACATGACCGCCGTGTAGCCGGCCTCGCGGGCCATGGCGATCGCGGCGAGCGTCTCGGTGAGGGTGCCGATCTGGTTGACCTTGATGAGGATCGAGTTGCCCACCCCGGCTCGATGCCGCGCTGCAGGCGCTCGGTGTTGGTGACGAACAGGTCGTCGCCCACGAGCTGCAGCCGGTCGCCCAGGCGTTCGGTGAGCTCACGCCAGCCGTCCCAGTCCTCCTCATCCATGCCGTCCTCGATGGAGAGGATCGGATAGCGGTCGCTGAGGTCGGCCCAGTAGTCCGCGAGCTCGGACGCGCTCAGGGTGCGCTGCTCGTGCTCGAGGACGTAGCCGGAGGCGTCGTGCAGCTCGCTCGTGGCGGGGTCCTCGCGATGGCCACGTCCGCGCCCGGGCGATAGCCGGCTGCCTCGATCCCGGCCACGAGCATCTGCAGGGCCTCTTCGTTGGAGGACAGGTCGGGCGCGAAGCCTCCCTCGTCACCCACTGCCGTGCCCAGGCCCCGCTCGTGCAGGGTGCGTCGCAGGGCGTGAAAGACCTCCGCCCCGTGGCGCAGCGCCTCGGCGAAGCTCGGGGCGCCGGGGGACGATCATGAACTCCTGGAAGTCGACGGCGTTGTCGGCGTGAGCGCCCCCGTTGAGGACGTTCATCATCGGCACGGGGAGCACCCGGGCGGCGTCACCGCCGAGATAGCGCCACAGCGACAGCCCCTCCTCGGCCGCCTGTGCGTAGCAATACGCAACTGAACCAGGCACCACACAACATC
>CAVOUS010000014.1:0-425700 GCA_963699675.1 uncultured Actinomycetota bacterium | reverse complement strand
GACCAGCAGGGCACCGCTCCGCTCGTCATGACGATCGGCGTGGACCCGGCTGATTGCGCCAGCGTTGACGCTGGCCGTCTCGCGGCGAGGGCACAACACGGACGCCGCGTGATCTTTATCGAGTGCCAGCGAGATCCTCGGCGGGAGCGAAGCGGTACCTCCGTGCGTCCTGGCGCCCCGCCCCGGCGCTCCCCCTTCCTTCGTTGCTGTCGTTCCCGGAGCAGCGCGACCCAAACCCACCATCGCCCTCCCAGCTGCGACCTGCCCTGAGCCCAGACTGGCTTTCATCCGCCGGCCTTCGAAATCACCCGGATCCACATTCCGTCAATCAGTCCCTCCGTCCCCGAGCCGACGTCATCATCTCTGCCGCCAGCCCGCCGTGGCCCCGCAGCGTGCAAGCCCCGGTGGGGGAGGGTCCAGGTCATGCGCGACGCGGCTGAGCTGGTGCGTGAGCTTCCGCCCAGCTCCAACCTCCCCCTTGGCCCCGTCGAGGTAGCGGTCCTACCGAAGGTGCTCCTCGATAACGGTGGCGATCTCGCCCGCTTCGAGCTCCCCGCGCGCGACGGCCTGGACGAGGGCCTCAGCCTCATCGACGTCGAACACGAGGTCGCGGCCGTTGAGCAGGCAGAAGACGCGGGTCGCGGCCCACGCCAGCCGCTTGTTGCCGTCGACCAGAGTGTGGTTGCGCGCGACAGAGTGCATCAGCGCCGCCGCCTTCCCAGCGAAGGTCGGATAGGCGTCATCGCCGAACGCGCTGGTACGGGGGCGACCCGCTGCGGAGGCGAGGAGGCCCTCGTCGCGCACCGCGACTTCGCCCATGACGCCGGCGGCGATCTCCAGCAGGTCCTCGGTGGTCAGGTAGTCAAGCGGCTCGTCGCTCACCGGCTGAGCCGGTCAAGCAGCTCGGCGTCCTCGGTTCGGACGCGCTCGATCGCCGAGCGCAGCCGCCCGGGCCGGTCCGACACGTATTCGGCGATCGCCGTCCGGGCGACCTCCTGCATCGACCGCCCCTCGTCGGCGGCCTTCTGGCGCAGGGCCTCGGCCTCAGCCTCGCTCAGTCGCAGATTCATCGCCATGTCCGAAACGGTACCAGGCCGGTACCACAGCGACCCGAAGGCCGACCTCAGGACAACCATGGCGTCAGTCTGGACTCTGAACAGGGCCGTCAGCGGCCAAGGTACGCCCGACGCGAGCGCACTGCTCGGAATCCCCCCTCGACGCTCTGTGACCTGGCGCGTCGCCAGGAGCTTCCGGCACGCCAGATTGGCCGGCCCTGGACCTTCAGGAAATCTCTGCTCAGCCGGGCAATTCTGCCTCAGTCCGAGACGGATACGTGATCGCGGCCCTTCGCTTAAAGCCCGATGATTAGCAGGGCAAACGGCGCCAAACAGTTGCCCCCGAAAGTTGCCCGCGGCCCCCGCAACAGGTCGTTACGAAGGGCAAAAACCACCGAATAGCAGGGAGAAAACCGAAGCGGACGACGAGGCTCGAACTCGCGACCTTCGGCTTGGGAAGCCGACGCTCTACCAACTGAGCTACATCCGCGTGGCGAGCGATTCTAGGGCTCGCGGGTGCTGCGCGCGACGCGAGTCGGCGCAGCTGTCCGAGGCAGGTCGGACCCGACTCAGCTAGCGTTCCCGCGGAGATGACCGCCGTCGGCCGCTACGCGAAGATGACCGCCAAGGCGGGGCAGGGAGAGGCGCTGGCCCAGAAGATGCTCGAGGTCGCCGACGCGCTGCAGGAGGTGGCCGGCTGCGAGCTGTATGTGATCAACCGGTCGGCCGGCGAGCCCGACGTGATCTGGGTGACCGAGCTGTGGCAGAGCCAGGAGCAGCTCGACCAGGCGCTGCAGAGCGTGGGCGCCAAGGAGAGCGTCCAAGAGGTGCTCGACCTGGTTGACCGGGAGGGCTCTGAGCGGATTGACCTGGAGCCGCTGGGCGGCGTCGGATACGCGACGGGAGAGACCGGGTTCTCGGTCGTCAATCTGAACGAGGTCGAGGACATGGCCCCGAAGTTCGGGCTGAGCGAGGCCGGCGAGGCCCGGTTCGCGCGGACAGACCTCGGGGCGAGCGCCACCGGGCTGAGCCTGCAGCGGCTCCGGCCGGGCGTGCGCCAGAGCTTCGGGCACACGCACCGGCGCGACGAAGAGGTGTACGTGATCCTCTCCGGCAGCGGGCGGGTTGCCGTCGACGATGAGATCCGCGATGTCACGCGGCTGGACGCGATCCGCGTCGCGCCCGGATCCATGCGGGCGTTCGAGGCCGGTCCTGAGGGGCTGGAGATCCTCGCGACCGGCACGCATCACCCCGCGGATGTGGAGATGCGCCCCGACTTCTGGCCCAGCTGAGCCTGGAGCAGCCGGGCGCATCCCGGCGCGCTAACCGCGGCCATTAGCGAAACGAATTGAGATCTGCCGGGCGCGGCTACAGCATGTTCGCCACTGATCCAGCGAACGAAAGGGCAGACATGCGCGGTGGGCTATGGGCGGTGCGGGACGAAAACTTCGCGGCGACGGTGCTCGAATCAGAGCGACCGGTGGTGGTCGACTTCTGGGCGGCGTGGTGTCCGCCGTGCCGCGTGATGGAGCCGATCCTCAACGAGCTGGCCCGCGAGCGACCGGAGGTGCGCTTCGTGAAGCTCGACGCCGACTCCAACCAGCGCACGGTCGTCGACTACGGGGTGCTGTCGATGCCGACGTTGATGGTGTTCCGAGACGGCAGCGAGGCGCTGCGGCTGGTTGGAGCGCGGCCCAAGCGCCGACTCGCCGAGGAGCTGTCCGCGGTTCTATAGGCGGGCCGGACGCGCTGAGCCACGCTGTTAGCGTGCCAGCGCATGGAGTTGCGCCAGCTCGAGTACTTCGCCGCAGTCGTCCGCCACGGACATTTCGGGCGCGCGGCGCAGGACGTCTACGTCACCCAGTCTGCGCTGTCGCAGCAGATCAGCCGGCTCGAGGACGAGCTGGGGCTGACATTGCTGACGCGCAGCCCCAAAGGCGTGGAGCTCACGCCCGCCGGCCTCGAGTTCATCGACCACGCCCGCGGGATCCTCGGCCGGGTGGCCGAGGCCCGTGCCGCCATCGACGACCATCTCGGCGCGGTCCGCGGGGTGGCGCGGGTGGCGGCAACCACGTATGACTCGCGTGGCCTGGCCGAGGCGCTCGTCTCCTTTCACCGCGGCTTTCCGCGGGTGCAGCTGGCGCTGCAACACGGGTCCGCCCAACAGGTGATCGACCTCCTGAGCTCGGGCGCGGTCGACGTGGCGATGCTGGCCATCACCGACGCGCGGCCGAAGCTGCCCGCCGCCATCAGCACCCGCATCATCTCCGCGGAACCCCTGCGGTTCGTCTGCGCTCCGCGCAGCCCGCTGGCCGGTCGAGCCGACGCGACCATCGACGAGCTGCGCGGCATGCCGGTGATCATGCCCGAGCGCGGGACGGCGCTGCGCGAGCTGATCTCGGCGTCCTGCGCCGGCGCCGGGTTCAGCCCGCTGCCGTTCTTCGAGACGAGCGATCCGCACACGATTCGCCGGCTGGCGGGCTCCGGTCTCGGGATCAGCGTCGTTCCGGAGTCCTGGCTGCTCGATGACGGGCCACCGGTGGGCACGGCCGAGCTCGCTCCGCCGATGCCGGTCTACCGGGTCGCCCTCCTGGCCAATGGCGAGGGGCGCCTGCCGGTTCGCGAGCTGCTCGTGGACCATCTGACGCGGTCGCTGACGCCTGAGTCGCGACTCTAGAGATCGAGCTCGTACCGGATGAACCCGGTGTGCGCCGCCACGTGGTCGTAGAGACGGCGGGCCCGGGTGTTGGTCTCGTGGGTCATCCAGTAGACCCGGCGACAGTCTCGGGCGCGGGCCCAGTCGACGACGGCGGCGATCAGCGCAGCGCCGATCCCCTGGCCGCGGACGTCGGGCGCGGTGAACAGGTCCTGGAGGTAACAGACGTCGGGGGTGGTGGTGCTGGCGTGGGTGAGGAAGTGGGTGATCCCGACGAGCCGGCCGTCCAGCGTGGCGCCGAGCGCATGCATCCGGTCATCTCGCCGAAATTCGCCCCAGGCCCGCTCAGCCGTCGCTTCGGTCAGCGCCCGCTCGTAGAACTCGTTGTACCCGCGGAACAGCTCCTGCCAGTCGCAGCGGTTCTCTGGGGCGAGCGGTCCGATGGTGAGCATCAGCGGCGCCGATCGTAGCCCGCCGCAGCCCGTCCGCACCATGTCCACGCTGTGGGAGCTCTGCGTGCCCGATGCGCCAGGTCGGCGGCGCAAGACCTTCCGGGTAATGGAATCGCCGCGATGATCGGCGGCGCGCAGGAGCAGTACCCCGGTCACCGGTTCGCACTCGTGACCGGGCCTGACACCCATCACGACCGGGTGCGCTTCAGCTGGTCGATCGCCCCGGAGGGGGGAGAGCCGATCGCCATCGGCGTCGACTTCGCCACCGTCGCCGACGATGGGCGCATGAACTCGATCACCGGGTTTCTGGACCCGGCCGCCTAGGCCATACGCACACGCCCCCCGAGGGCATACGGCTCCTCGGGGCGCGACGGCGCGGCAGCGGGCGCGATCAGCCCTGCCGGTACCGCAGCACCGCCAGCGGCAGGAACACCACCACGATCGCCGCCGCCCAGATCACGGCGCGGAGCACGAAGTACGACGGATCGTGTCCGAGCAGCGTGTGCGCGTGCGGTCCCAGCGTCAGCGCGCGCACGGCGTCGACCATGTAGGTCAGCGGCTGGTGCTTGGCGAACACCTGCAGCCAGCCGGGCATCGAGTTGATCGGCACGTAGGCACTGGAGATGAAGGCGAACGGGAAGACGATCATCCCCATGCCCTGGGCCGCCTGCGCGTTGCCCGCGAACAGGCCCATGGCGATGAACGGCCATTCAAAGGCGAAGCCGAACACGATCACCAGGCCGAGCGCTGCCAGACCATCCATGGCGGACCCGTGCAGGGTGAACCCGACGGCGAAGGCAATGCCGGCGGTGAATACGGTGCCCCAGGCGAAGATCGCCGTGTCGGCCAGCGCCCGCGCCGCGAGCACGGAGCTGCGCGGGATCGGCAGCGACCGGAGCCGGTCGATGAAGCCGTGCTCCAGATCCTCGGCCATCGCGGTGGCGGTGCCGATGCCGGCGAACAGGACGCCGGTGGCGATGAACCCGGGGACGAGGAAGTCGACGTAGGCCATCCCGGCGATGTGGATCGCGCCACCGAACATGTAGCGATAGATGAGAAAGAACAGCGACATCTGGATCGTCGCCAGAACGATCAGCTGCGGAGTGCGCAGGTACCGCAGCAGTGCCCGACGAGTGACGGTCACCGTGCTGGCGACGAGGCCGCCGCCGCGGATCGGCGCCGTCGGGCGGGAGGAGAGGGCAGGGGCGTGGGTGGTCATCGGTGGCTCCTCGCGGGCGTTAGGCGGCTTGCGCCACCTTGGGGCTGTGGGCATCGGTGGGCTGGCCGGTGAGGGCGAGGAACACCTCGTCGAGGTTGGGCTGGCGCAGGGAGATGTCCTCGATCTCGATCCCGGCGTCGTTGATCGAGCGCAGCGCCGTCATCAAGCCCTCGCCGCCGCCGTTCACCTGCTGGCTGACCCGGCGGGCCGGTGCGTCGACAGCGGCCGACGCGTCGCCGAGCCGGCCGAGGAGGCCGGCCACGCCGGCGAGGTCGCCGGGGTCCCGGACGTGGACGTCGACGATGTCGCCGCCGATCTGCCGCTTGAGCTCCTGCGGCGACCCGGCCGCCACGGCCCGGCCGTGGTCGACGATCACGATCTGATCAGCGAGGTGATCGGCCTCATCGAGGTACTGCGTGGTCAGCAGGACATCGGTGCCGGCCGCGACCAGTGCCCGGATCGCCTCCCACAGCTCCAGGCGGCTGCGCGGATCAAGCCCGGCGGTCGGCTCGTCGAGCAGCAACAGCTTCGGCGCGCCGACGAGGCTCGCGCCGAGATCGAGGCGGCGGCGCATCCCGCCCGAATAGGTCCGGGCCAGCCGGGCGGCGGCGTCGGTGAGGCCGATCTGCTCGAGCACGGCATCGGCGCCGGCCCGCGCCTCGCGGCGGCTGAGGCCGAAGAGGCGAGCGACCATCTCGAGGTTCTCGCGGCCGGTCATCGCCGGCTCCACGGCCGCGAATTGCCCGGCCAGCCCGATGACCCGGCGCACGTCCGCGGGCCGCTTGCGGACGTCGATCCCGGTGACGCGGAGCGAGCCGCCGTCGATTCGCAACAGCGTCGCCACCGCGCGCACGAACGTCGTCTTGCCGGCGCCGTTGGGGCCGAGGACGGCGACGACGTCGCCGCTGGGGGCCTCGAGGTCAAGGCCGTCCAGCGCCTGCGTCTTGCCGTAATGCTTGGTGAGGCCGTCGGCCTCGATCGTGGCGGTCATCGTCCGCTCTCCTCTGGATCGGGTGTGTCGGTTTCCTGCGGGAACGCCGCCGCCACCTCGCGCAGCCACGCCTCGCTCCACGTCAACCGGCCTGCGCGCAGGTCAGCGATGACGCCGCGGACCCAGCCGAGCTCGGCCTCGAGCAGCGTCTGGCGGTACTCCTCCTCGAGCAGGAACAGGCGCGGCAGCCCCGGCGGTCCGCCGGACGCCGCCGCCGTGGCCTCGGCCAGCGCGGCGGCAAGCTTCTCGGCCCGCAGCTCCAACTCCGCCAGCGCGTCCTCCGGGGTCAGCCCGAACAGGATCGAGACCGCGGCGATGAACTCCGGGTACTCGCCCTCGGTGGTGCTCAGCATCTCGCGCAGCCACAGCCGGGCAACCTCACGTCCGGAGTCAGTGATCGCGTACAGGACGCGCTCGGGATAACGCTCGCTGCGCACCGTCTCGACCGCCTCGACGAGCTCGTAGCGGACCAGGCGCTCGATCGTCTGGTACAGACTCGCGCGCGAGTTGACGTTGACGACGCGGTCCTTGCCCTGGAACTCGATCAGCTTCTGGATGCCGTAAACGTGCTTGGGGCCGGAGTAGAGCATCCACAGGACGATCAGTCCGAGTGGGGATCTCCGTGGAAGTCGTTCGTTCATAGGGAGAAGCCTACTAGTGAGGTTACTACTAGTCAAGCGAAGTCACCGCCGGAGCCGACGGTGAGCTGGCATGTCCGACCGCCGCATCCTTCCCGCCCGCCCGGATCTGCGCCGTCTGCGCGACGAGGCGAAGGCCCATCGCCGCTCCGGGGAATCCCGTCGCTGGCGCTGGCCACTTGGCGCTCGCGCGCGAGTACGGCTTTGTGTCATGACCGCGGCTCAAGCTGCAGGTGGACGCGCTCAGCCTCACGGCGGCCGAGCTCCCTCACCTGGCGCGCACCCCCATCCCGCCGCTCCACCGCGAGCCGCTGCTCAACGCCAGCTTCTCCCCATTGCTACGCGGTGACCGGCAACGGGGCGCCGGGGATTCGCGAAGTGGTGCACCTGCTGCTGGAGGCCGGCGCTGACTCCAACGCGTCGTTTGACGAGGGCGACTGGCTTCAGGCACCGCTATATGGGTCGGCTGGCATCGCCCGGGCGCGCCCGTCCCGGCAAAGCTGTGGGACGGCGCGCCCTCCCCGGCGACATTCATCGCCGAGCTCGGGCTCGAGCTGCCCTCATAGGAGCCGATCGCGCCACAGCGCGCGTACGGAATCAGCGGGATCAGACGCGCGGCGCCGCAGCTAGGATCGCCGGCGTGCCGCCCGACGTGACCACGGATCTGGCGATGCTCGAGCGGCTGGCGGCGCCCGCCGGCAAGGACGTCGTCGACATCGGCTGCGGCACCGGCGCGCTCGTCCGCGAGCTGAGCGCGCGGGGAGCGCGCATGACCGGTGTCGAGATCTCCGCCGAGCAGCTCGCGCCGGCGCTGGCGCGGGACGACGGCACCGGAGCCCGGTACCTGATCGGGAATGCCCAGTCGCTGCCGCTTGCCGATGAGTCCGTGGACCTGGCGCTGTTCATGAAGACCCTGCACCACGTCCCGCCCACCGAGCTGCCGACGGCGTTGGGCGAGGCACGCCGCGTGCTGCGACCGCGCGGCGCGGTCTACGTCACCGAGCCGCTGACCACGGGCGACTACTTCACGTTGACCTCGCTGGTGGAGGACGAGCTGGAGGTGCGCGAGGCCGCCCAGGCGGCGCTCGCCGGCGCTGCGGCTGCCGGCCTCCGACGCACCACCACCGTCGATTACGAGGTCCGGGTCCGGATCGCCGGGATCGAGGCGTACCGCGATCGGACGGTCAGCGTCGACCCCGCCCGGGCCGCGGTGTTCGACGCGCGGCGGGACGAGATCGCCGGCGCGTTGGCGCGGCTGGGGGAGGCGGGGGAGGGGCCGGGGGAGCGCGTGTTCCTGGTACCGATGCGTGCCGATCTGCTGACACCGGTACCGTCACCGTCATGATCGACGAGCGGGATCTGGGCATCCTCGACGGGATCGTTCGCGCTCGGGGCGGCTTCGGTCACCGCGAGCATCTCGAGCTGGCGTGGTCCTACCTGTCTCGCTACGACCTCGACGAGGCCCAGCCGGCGATGGTGGCGGCGCTCCGGCATATCGCCACGGCTCATGGGATGCCGGCGCGCGCCCGGTGGGCGACGCCGGATCTGGCGCGGCTGCCCGCACTCAGCGCATAGCGCGGTAGCGGCGGATCAGCGCGTTGGTGGAGCCGTCGTGGGACAGCTCCGGGTCGCCGTCTGATTTCAGCTCGGGGATGATGCGCTGCGCCAGCGCCTTGCCGAGCTCGACACCCCACTGATCGAACGAGTCGATGCCCCACACGACGCCCTGGGTGAAGACGCTGTGTTCGTACAGGGCGACGAGTACGCCGAGGATCCGCGGCGTCAGCCGCTGCGCGAGGATCACGTTGGTCGGCCGGTTGCCCTCCATGACGCGGTGGGGGACGATCGCCTCGTCGGTCCCCTCGGCGCGGACCTCGTCAGCCGTCTTGCCGAACGCGAGCGCCTCGGCCTGCGCGAACACGTTGGACATCAGCAGGTCGTGGTGGTCGCGCAGCGGGTTCAGCGACTCGCCGAAGCCGATCAGGTCAACCGGGATCAGCCGGGTTCCCTGATGGATGAGCTGATAGAAGCTGTGCTGTCCGTTGGTGCCGGGCTCGCCCCAGTAGATGGCGCCGGTGTCGTAGTCCACGTGCGCGCCGTCGAGCGTCACATGCTTGCCGTTTGACTCCATTGTCAGCTGCTGGAGGTAGGCCGGGAACCGCTTGAGGTACTGCTCGTAGGGCATCACGCCCATCGTCTGGGACCCGAAGAAGTCCGCGTACCAGACCGCCAGCATCCCCATCAGCACCGGCAGGTTGCGCTCGAACGGAGTGGTGCGGAAATGCTCGTCCATCTCGTGGAAACCGGCGAGCAGCTCGCCGAACTGATCGGGGCCGATGGCCAGCATCGTCGATAGCCCGATTGCGGAGTCCATGGAGTACCGGCCGCCGACCCATTCCCAGAATCCGAACATGTTCTCAGTGTCGATGCCGAAGTCCGACACCTTCTCGGCGTTGGTCGACACCGCGACGAAATGCTTGGCGATGGCGGACTCGTCGCCGAGCGCCGCCAGCGTCCAGTCCCGCGCCGAGGTGGCGTTGGTCATCGTCTCCAGGGTGGTGAACGTCTTGGATGAGACGATGAACAGCGTCTCCTCGGGATCGAGGTCCCGGGTGGCCTCAACGAAGTCGGTGGAGTCCACGTTGGAGACGAACCGAAACGTCATCTCCCGGTTGCTGTAGTGACGCAGGGCCTCGTACGCCATCACCGGCCCGAGGTCCGAGCCGCCGATGCCGATGTTGACCACGTTGCGGATCGCCTTGCCGGTGTGGCCCTTCCAGTCTCCGGAGCGGACGCGTTGCGAGAACGCGGACATCCGATCGAGCACCTCGTGGACCTGTTCGACGACGTTGACGCCGTCGACGATCAGTGAGCTTCCCTTCGGCATGCGCAGTGCCACATGGAGCACCGAGCGGTTCTCGGACACGTTGATGCGGTCGCCGCGGAACATCGCCTCGGTCCGCTCCGCCAGTCCCGACTCCCGCGCCAGCGCGATCAACAGCTTGATCGTCTCGTCGGTGACGCGGTTCTTGGAATAGTCGAGGAACAGCCCCACGCCCTCGGCGACCAGCCGCTCGCCGCGCCCCGCGTCATCGGCGAACAGCTGACGGAGATGCCGCCCGCTGATCTCCTGATGGTGCCCGACCAGGGCGCTCCAGGCCGGCCGGTCGCGCAGCGATGGGATGCTCGTCGTCGTGCTCATGTGGCCTCCAGGCAGGGGTACGCCGTGAGGTTAGTGCGGTGTGTTGGTCCCCGGTTATGCCCATCACGGTCACAGGTTGGACTCATCGTGCGCGGAGCTGGTCAATACCGTGCCGGGACCACCGCGGTGGGCGCGCTTCGGCGTCGCGCAGCCCGCGGGCGCACACGTCGTCAGATGCCGCACCAAGGAGATCACATTCGCATGGGAAGAACCGCCTCGGCGCGTCGCGCCACGCTTGGAACGCTCGTGATGGTCGCAGCGGCCGTCGCCCTCGCGGCCGTCGGCGCCGCCGGCGCGCTCGCGCCCGGCGCCGGCGCGCGTGACGCTCATCCGCCGGCCGCCGCCGTCAGCGCGGCCGGATCCCTGCGCAACCGTGTGTTCGCCTCCGGGGCTCGCATCACGCACACCACTCCGAAGGGGCGCGAGGCGATCTCCAAGCCCGATGACATCACCTCGCTCGGTGGCCGGCTCTACGTGGCGTTCCAGAATGGCGTCGGCCCGCAGGGCGAGGCGAGCACGACCGGCAACCTGGACAGCACGGTCGTCGAGTTCGGGCGCAACGGCCGGCGGCTCGATCAATGGGACATCGTCGGGAAATGCGACGGCCTGACCGCCGATCCGGCGCTCGGCCAGGTCATCGCGACGGTCAACGAGGACGCCCACTCGAGCTTCTACCTGATCCGCCCGGGCGGCGGCGCGGTGCATTACCGCTACGCGGCGCCGGTGGCATCCCACGGCGGCACCGATGCGATCGACATCTACAACGGGGCGGTGATGATCAGCGGCTCGGCCCCTGGCACGACCGGCAAGGCGGCGCCGCAGGCGGCCTATCCGGCGGTGTACCGGGCGAGCATCGACCAGCGGACCCACGTCGCGCGGCTGCACGCGGTGTTCTCCGACGAGGCCCGCGCCACGGTGGCCAACACGAGCGGCGCCACGCACGGTCTCAGCGTGCGTCTCGGTCTCACCGATCCCGACTCCAACGAGACCGTCCCCGTGTTCGCGGGGCGGTTCGCCGGCGACTTCATGCTCACCAGCCAGGGCGACGAGGAGCAGATCTTCCTCAACGGCGCCGGCGCCCATCCGAGCCTGTCGGTGCTCAAGCTGAGCGCCTCGGTCGACGACACCGCCTGGCCGTCCGGACCGACCGGCACGCTCTATGTCACCGACAACGGCAACGACACGATCAACGCGGTCACCGGGCCGTTCCGGCGAGGCTCGGAGATCGTCGCCACGACCCCGTGTGACGAGAGCACGGCTCCGACCACCTGCCCGGGGCCCGGGTTCCCGGCCAACTATCTCGGTGCGGTCAACCCGCGATCAGGCTCGATCACCCAGCTGACGCTCAGCGGAGCCGCGCTGGAGCCGCAGGGCATGCTGTTCGTGCCCTGAGGGGCGCCGCCGGTCACCGGCCCGGCAAGCCACCGGAGCTTTGTTCACTGATTTCGTGGACTACAGGACGGTCTCGTGGGTAGAGTGCCCAGTGGGAGCGTTCAGCCGAACGCCTGAGCACGCGTAGGCCGCTCGCAGGCCGGCCGCGTCGACCAACAAGGAGCCGAATGATGAGCGCCCACGACCACTCAGCTCACGAACACGGCGGCGGCCCCGGGTACGCGTCCCCGCAGGTGGCGCGCGAGCAGCCGCCCGAGAAGTTCGTGTACGTCGCGTCCCTGTACGAGGGCACCGGCATCGATCGCCCGGACTTCATCGCCGTCGTCGATGTCGACCCCGCCTCGGCCACCTACGGGCAGATCGTGCACCGCACCGAGATGCCCAACGTCGGCGACGAGCTGCATCACTTCGGGTGGAACGCCTGCTCGTCAGCCTGCCACTCCCAGCTGCAGCGAGACACGCTGATCGTGCCCGGATTCCGGTCCTCCCGGATCCACCTGCTGGACATCTCCGACCCGCGGGCGCCGCGAATCAAGAACGTGATCGAGGGCGACGAGATCAAGTCCAAGCTGGGGCTGAGCGCTCCCCACACCGTCCACTGCATGCCCGGAGACATGGTCACCATCTCGATGCTCGGCGATGCGGACGGCAACTCGCCGGGCGGCTTCGCGGTGCTCGATGCCCGTGACTTCTCCGTGGCCGAACGGTGGGAGCGCGACGCCGGCGACATGGAGTTCAGCTACGACTTCTGGTACCAGCCGCGGCAGAACACGCTCGTCTCCAGCGAATGGGGCGCGCCGAACACGTTCCAGGGTGGCTTCAATCCCGCCGATGTCGCCGCCGGCAAGTACGGCCGCCGGCTGCACTTCTGGGATCTCGAGAAGCGAGCCAAGGTGCAGACGATCGATCTCGGCGACGATGGCCTGATCCCGCTGGAGATCCGCTGGCAGCACGATCCGGATTCGGCGCAGGGGTTCGTGGGCGCGACCCTGTCGAGCAACATCATCCGGTTCCGCCGCGACAACGGCAGCTGGGAGACCGACAAGGTCATCGACGTCGCCAACGAGGAGCTCGAGGGCTGGCCGCTGGAGGGCGGCGTTCCGGGACTGATCACGGATCTCGTCCTCTCGCTCGACGATCGTGACCTGTTCCTGTCCAACTGGCTGCACGGCGATCTGCGCCACTACGACGTGTCGGACCCGACCCGGCCGCAGCTGCGCTCCCAGGTGTGGCTCGGTGGTCTGCTCGGCCGCGACGGCGGGCACCCGAAGGCGCCGCACGCCCTCACCGGCGGTCCCCAGATGCTCCAGAACTCGCTCGACGGCGAGCGGGTCTACGTCTCCAACTCGCTGTACTCGACCTGGGACAACCAGTTCTACCCGGAGCTCAAGGGCTGGCTGACCAAGTTGGACCGCCAAGCCGACGGCACCTACGCGCTCGATCCGGACTTCTTCGTCGACTTCCACGAGCAGGCCGACGGTGCGCGCCCGCACGAGATCCATCTGCCCGGCGGCGACTGCACCACCGAGATCTTCCAGTAGCCGGCGGAGAGGGGCGGCCCGCGCTCAGACGCGCCGGCCGCCCGCTCGGCGGGTGACTGGGCCGGTTACGCCAGGCTGTTGAGGCCGAGGGCGGCCAGGCTGGGGTCGGTGGACGAAATCTGATCGGTCGCCGGGGTCGCCTGGGCGGCCTGGGTCGCGGCGGCCGCGCTGGTGGCGGAGTTGGTCGGGTCAGACAGCGACGTGAGCAGCGGGTCGGTGCTCGACGTGCTGTTGGTGAGCAGCGCGGCGAGCGGATCGGTCGCGGTCGAGGACGATGAACCGTCAGAGCTCGACGCCGAGGGATCGGTGAGCAGCGACAGCAGCGGGTCGGTGGCGGATGTGGCGGACGTGGCGGACGTGGCGGACGTGGCGCTGCCGGCGGTCGCTGAGGAGTCGCCGGTCAGGGCCTGCATGAGCGAGTCGGTCGTCGAGGACGAAGACGAGGACGAGTCGCCGTCACCGAGAGCGGCCAGCAGCGCCGAATCCCAGTTCTGGTCAGCGCTCTGAGTGCCGCCGGCACTGTGGTGACGATGAGCGTGGGCCGCGGTGGCCTGCACCGACGGCTGCTGGACGGCGGTCGGGTCGGTCGCGCCGCCGATCGAGGAAACGGACATAGGGCTCCAAGGGTCGAGAGAGGGTTTCCACCCCGTTTGTCGGCACGAACTGCAGGGAGATTGAGCCCGGGCGCCTGGGAGTTTGCTGAGTGGCCGAACGCGCCGGGGCATAATCGACGCGTGCGCATCCTCGTCGCCTCCACGGCGTTTCCCGCCGCCGCCGACCTGCTGGGCGAGCTGCTGCCCGAGGATGAGATCCTCATCGATCACCGCCACGTCGACCCGCCGGTGGACGTGATCGTCCCGCTGATGAGTCGGGTCGACGCCCCGATGCTCGACCGCTTCCAGCCGCGGCTGATCCACCAGTTCGGCGTCGGGCTGGAGGGCGTCGATCTCGATGCGGCCGCGGAGCGCGGCATCGCCGTGGCCAACGTCCCCGCCGCCGGCACCGGCAATGCGGACGGCGTGGGGGAGGTGGCGGTGATGCACCTGCTCGTGCTGGCGCGGCGCCTGCGCGAGGCCGGTGCGGCGATGGCGGCCCGCCGCCTCGGGGAGCCGATCGGAATGCCGCTCACCGGCGCGCGGGTCGTGATCATCGGTCTCGGTGCGGTCGGCCAGGCCGTGGTGGCCCGGCTCGGCGGGTTCGGCGCGCGGCTGATCGGCGTCGGATCGCGCAGCCGGTCCGAGCTGTCGCCCGCCGTCGCCGCGCTGCAGCTCGCCGACTACCTGCCGGCGGCCGACCTGCTGACGGCGCTGACCGACGCCGACGCGCTGATCGTGTGTGCCGCCTTGAACGACGGAACCCGCGGGCTGGTCGGCGCCGCCGAGCTGGCGGCGATGCGGCGGGGCGCATACGTCGTCAACGTGGCTCGCGGCCCGGTCCTCGATTACCCGGCGCTCCTCGGGGCGCTGCGCAGCGGGCAGATCGGCGGTGCCGGCCTCGACGTGTACTGGGACGAACCGATCGACCCCGAGGATCCGCTGCTGGCCGAGAACGTGTCCCTGACGCCGCACATCGGAGGGGTGACCACGTTCTCGTATCGGCGGATCGCGGAGCGGGTGGCCGCCGGGATCGAGCGCCACCGATCGTAGGGAGCGTCACGAGATGGCGCTCGAGAACCGTGACAAGGGAGAGCACCGATGGAGTATGTGAACCTCGGCCGCACCGGACTGCGCGTCTCACGCGTCTGCCTGGGCATGATGAGCTACGGCAAGCACGAGAGCCGGGAGTGGACGCTTGACCAGGACGGGGCCGAGCCGATCCTGCGCCGCGCGGTGCAGGGCGGCATCACCTTCTTCGACACCGCCGATGTCTACAACGGCGGCGAGAGCGAGGTGGTGACCGGGAACCTGCTGCGCAAGCTGTTCGGGATGCGCGAGGAGTACGTCGTCGCCACCAAGGTCAACGGCCGGACGATGCCCGGGGAGAACGGCCAGGGGTTGTCGCGCAAGCACGTCATGGCGTCGATCGACGCCTCGCTCTCGCGCCTGGGGCTCGAGTATGTCGACCTGTACCAGATCCATCGCTTTGATCGCAACACCCCGATCGAGGAGACGATGGACGCCCTGCACGACGTGGTCAAGGCCGGGAAGGCACGCTACATCGGCGCCAGCAGCATGTGGGCATGGCAGTTCGCCAAGGCCCAGGCGGTGGCGGCGACGCGGTTCGTCTCGATGCAGAACCATTACAACCTCATCTACCGCGAGGAGGAGCGCGAGATGATTCCCCAGTGCATCGATCAGGGAGTCGGCGTGATCCCGTGGAGCCCGCTGGCGCGGGGGATGCTGGCCGGTAACCGCACCCGCGCCGGGGACCGTCTCACCAAGCGCGCGGAGACCGATGCGTTCGCCGAGTCGCTGTACAAGCCCGAGATCGACTTTGACGTGGTCGACCGAGCCGATGAGGTGGCGTTGCACCGCGGCGTGTCGACCGCGCAGGTGGCGCTGGCGTGGCTGTTGCGCAAACCCGGCGTCACGGCCCCGATCGTCGGCGCGACGAAGCTCGAGCACCTCGAGGACGCGCTCGGCGGCGAGCAGCTCGCGCTCAGCGACGAGGAGATCGGGCGGCTCGAGGAGCTCTACCGGCCCCACGCGGTCGCCGGGCACGCGTAACCCGAGGGACGGACACGGTGCGCCGCGCGCCGAGGGCACCCGGTCGCACGCGCACGCTGATCAGCGCCGCGCTCTGGTCGCGGACCCTGACGGTGTAGGCCCCGCGCCGCGGCGCCACGGTCTGGTCTGCCGCCGTGCCCTGCCAGCGCCCGTCGCTCGCCAGCGACTGGCCGCCCAGGGTGACGCCGGTGACCGAGCGCGCCGATGGTGCCAGCAGCCGCTGGACGCTGGCGTCGGCGGTCGCCGGTAGCCGCAGTGACACGCGGACCGATCGCCGGCTCTTGTCGATCAGGATCACGTGCAGCGTGTCCGTGCCGACTCTGACCGCCCACGCGCTCAGGTTCAGCGACCTGGCGTGTCGCGTCGAGAGGCTGACGAGCTGCGCCTGCGGCCCGAGCGCGTGGGCGAACATGATCAGGCCGTAGAGGAGCGGCCGGGCGTCGAGCCCCTTGGCGGTGATGGCGAACGGCGCGTTGATCGCGTCGGCGCGGACGTGGAGGTTGACTCCGTCCACGCCGGAACGCAGCAGCGCGAACAGCGCATCGGGAGCCCACAGGGCCGTGGCGAACGAGTTGCTGACCCCGTCCCGGCCACCGCAGTTGACCGAGTTGAGCTCGGTCAGCCGCAGCGGTAGCCCGGCGTCGTGGGCAGCATCGACCTCGGGGCGCAGGGCGCTCGCCATCCCGGTGGAGGCGGCGGCGCTCAGCAGCCGGCCGATCGTCGCGTAGGACGCAGAGCCGCGGCGCCCGGCGCACCCCGAATACGGGTAGCGGTGGATCGTGACCAACCCCAGCGAGCGGCCGGCCCTGCCGATCAGCGTCGTGACCCAACGCCGGTGAACGACCGGGTTGGCCAGCGCCGGACCGGCCAGGACGGTTTGTGGAGCCACCTGCTCCAGCGCGTGGGCGTAGGCCCGGAAGTCGTCGACATAGTGCCCGGCGGTGAGCGTTGCCGGAAGCGATCGACCGGGCGACGGCTTGCCGGCGAAACGGCTGCCGGCGGTGATCGCGAGCCAGTCCGCGCGGCTGTAGATGTCAGGCTCGTTGCCAATCTCGAAGGCGATGATGCTGCGGCGAGGCAGTCCTGACTCGGCGGCCCGCGCCCACTGCGAGGCGGTGGCGGGTGAGTCGGTGATCAGGTTGAGGTCGATGATGAGCTTGATCCCCAGCCCGTTGACGAGCTGCCGCGCTTGGCGCAGCCAGCGCGGCTGGAGCGTGAACGCCCACCGGGGCATCGGCGCGGCGTCGGGGTCCCAGAACGAGTGGTCGGCCGAGTCCCCGCCGACGCGCAGAACCAGAGGCCCGGAGCCGGTGACGTGGACCAGGGCCAGGGCGTGTTGTAGCAATGGCATGTACTCCGACCACAACGGGAGCGCCCAGTACTCGGTCGACAGGCCCAGGTAGGAGCGTGGGACCGGGGTCATCGCCGCATGCGGCGAGACCGTCACCTCGGCGGGCAGCGTCGGACCCGGCGCGTGTCCCGCCGCCGGCCGGCCGGCGGCCGGCGGTGCCGAGGCCGCCGGTCCATCCTGGTCGCAGCCGGCCGCCGCCGAGCCCATGCCAACCGCTACCAGGACTCCCAGCAGCGCGCAGCGCAACCGCCGGCCACGCTCACGCCCCACAACTCGTGCGCGGTTCACATGGCCAGTATCACCCGTCCGGAGGCTCCCAAACGGGACCTAACCGCGCCTGAACACGGCCGTCACGAGCCGACAACCATGCCGGGCGAGTCGCCGCCGGCGACCTGCACCGCAGCCGCCGTCCGTGACCGTGTAGGTTGCAGGTCATGTGCCTCGGAGGCGTGCGATGAGCGTGGGCGAACGCCCGTCCAATCGAGTGCTCGTCCTGTTCGGGGCGACCGGTGATCTGGCCAGGCGCAAGCTGTTTCCGGGCTTCTTCCACCTGTTCCGCGAGGGCCTCATGCCGCAGGACTTCCGGATCATCGGCTCCGGCCGCCACTCGCCGGGCACCGACGACGAATTCCGTCAGCGGATCAACGACGCTCTCCAGGAGTACGGCCGGGGCGAGCTCGACGAGCACTGGGACGACTTCGCGGCGCGGCTGAGCTTCGTCGTCTCGAGTGCCGACGACGGCTCGGATCTGGCCCGGGCGGTAACCGACGCCGAGCAGGCGATCCACGCTACAGGGGAGCGTCTCGTCTACCTGTCGGTGCCGCCGAACGCAATGCAGGACATGGTGGCGATGCTCGGAACGACGGGAATCGCCGGGAACTGCTCGCTCGTCGTCGAGAAGCCGTTTGGCCACGATGCCGCGAGCGCCCGGGAGCTCAACGCCGCGCTCCACGAGGTCCTCGACGAGGACTCGATCTACCGGATCGACCACTTCCTCGGCAAGGAGGCGGCCCAGAACATCCTCGCGCTCCGCTTCGCCAACGGCATATTCGAGCCGATCTGGAACCGGGACCACATCTCGTACGTGCAGATCGACGTCCCGGAGGCGCTCGACATCCAGGGCCGCGCCGCGTTCTATGAGCAGACCGGCTGCTTCCGGGACATGGTCGTCACCCATCTGCTCCAGATCCTCGGCATCGTCGCGCTCGAGCCCCCGTCCCGCGTCCAGGACGAGGCGGTCCACCTCGAGCGCACGAAGGTGTTCGACGCGCTTCGCCCGCTCGAGCGCGACCGGGTCGTCTTCGGTCAGTACGAGGGGTATCGCCACGAGGAGGGCGTCGCCGACGACTCCCAGGTGGAGACGTTCGTCGCGCTCGAGGTGTACGTCGACAGCTGGCGGTGGAGCGGAGTGCCGTTCTACCTGCGGACCGGCAAATCCCTCGCCGAGGGCCGGCGCACGGTGACGATCGGCTTCACCGAGGCGCCGCTGCGGATCTTCCCCAACCAGGACGCCGACCGCTGCGTCCGGCCGAGCGAGCTGGTCTTCGAGCTGTCCGACGACCCCCAGGTCCGGATCGAGGTTCAGGCCAAGATCCCCGGACCCGAGATCAATCTCGGGCGGGCTGCGCTCACGCTCGACGTGGACGCCGCGTTCGACGGAGCCGACGGGCTCGAGGCCTACGAGCGGCTTCTGCACGACGTGATGCTCCGCCAGCGGCTCCTGTTCACCCGCGCCGAGCAGATCGAGCGGCTGTGGGACGTGTGCGCGCCGGTCATCGACGAGCCGGTGACGCCGCTGCCGTACGCCCCCGGCTCCTGGGGCCCCGAGGCGGCGCTGGAGCTGGCGCCCGCTCCCGGCTGGCGCCTTCCCGACGGTAACGGCGACTCAGCCTAAGCTGAGCCGTTGACCCAGGCGTCACTGCGCTCCCACAGCTCACCGCCGAGCTCTGGGGTGGCCGTCACGGCGGCAGGCTTGGTCGCGCAGTCCTCGTAGTAGAGCCCGCTGTCGTTCGCCACGTCGGGTGACGTGGCGCAGTAGACCGGGGTGCGGGCGCCGTCGTTCACCGACTGCATCCGCAGCTTCATGAGCGGGCGAATCGGCCACGGCACGGCACGCCACACGTCGGAGGCGATCGTGCCGGGATGCAGCGAGTATGAGGTGACGCCGGTGCCGGTCAGCCGCCGGCCGAGCTCCTGGGCATGGAGGACGTTGGCGAGCTTGGAGACGCAGTACTCGGCAAACGCGGTGCGGCTGCGCGTCGGCGCGCGAACCGCGTCGAAGTCGATGCCGGTGGCCCGGTAGTGGCCCTCGCTGGCGACGTTGACGATCCGGGCCGGTGCGCTGGCGCGCAGCCGATCCAGCAGCAGGCTGGTAAGCAGGAACGGCCCGACGTGATTGGTGCCGAACGCCAGCTCGAACCCGCTGGCGGTCATCCCACGCTGCCCGGCCAGCCCGGCGTTGTTGATCAGCGCGTGCAGCGGCCGGCCGGTCGCCAGGAATCCGTCGGCGCATGCGCGCACCGAGCTCAGGTCCCCGAGATCGAGCGCCAGGAAGCGCAGCCGGTCGTTGCCGGTGCGCGCCGCGATCTCGTCGATCACGGGCTGCGTCCGGGCCTCCGAGCGTCCGGCCAGGAAGACCTCCGCGCCCCGGCCGGCGATCGCCTCGGCGGTGGCGCGGCCGATGCCGGTGTTGGCGCCGGTGACGAGGAACGTCCTGCCGTCAAGGTCGGCGATCACGCGTCCGGCAGCCAGCCGGGCTGGTAGGGCGTCTCGACGTCGTCGGGTACGTCGAAGTAGGCCGTGGCCGGGTCCCGGGTCTCGCGCGGCACGCCGGCGCCGTGGCGGCGCGCCAGGTCAGATTCCGGATAGACGACCCCGTCGGTCAGGCGGGTACCGACCGCAAGCAGGGCACACGGCCCATCGCCGGCCCCGACGAACACATGCTCGGTCCACGGCGGGCAGTGGACGAAGTCCCAGGCGCGAAGGGGGCGCTCCCCGCCCTCGATCAGCAGCAGGCACTCGCCGCGCAGGACGAGGAAGTCCTCCTGCTCGTCCTCGCTGTGGTAGTAACAGGCGGGCTGGCCCGGCTCGAGCACGGCGATGTTGATGCCGAGGCTGGGGAACCGGTCCTCGCCCTCGAATCGGGTAAAGGCGCCGAACTGACCGGTCAGCCACCGCGCGTCGCGGGCGTTGACGACAAACCATCCCGCTCCCTCGGGGACGAGGCCGCTGGGCGTCTGGGTGAGTCGAGCCGGTTCTGGCATGACGGCATTATCTCCCCCGGATGATCGACCGCATAACAGCGCCGCAACGCCGTGGGGACCCGACCGCCGCGACGGCCGAGTCCCTACGGACCCTTAGCTGCCGGTGCGCGCGGGACGGCGGGAGCGACGGCGGCGCGGCGGCCGGGTCGGCTGGTGTCCGGCGGGACGCGCGCCGGGGCGCTGGTGGCCGGCCGGAGGCGCGCCGGGGCCCTGGTGGGAACGACCATGACCACCGCCCGTGCCGAGATCGTGCTCGATCCCGAGCCGATCGGCCATCTGCCCGAGCTCTCGCCGCTCGTGGTGATCGACCAGGGTGAGCGCGATACCGGTGCGTCCGGCGCGGCCGGTGCGCCCGACCCGGTGCACGTAGGTCTCGTGGTCGTGCGGCAGATCAAAGTTGATCACGTGCGAGATCCCGGTGACGTCGATTCCGCGCGCCGCCACGTCGGTGGCAACGAGCGTGTCGACCTTGCCGGACTCGAACTGAGCCAGCGCCACTTCGCGCTGGCGCTGGGACTTGTTGCCGTGCATCGCCAGCGCGGTGACGCCACGACTGCCGAGGCGCTTGACCAGCCGGTCGGCTCCGTGCTTGGTGCGCACGAACACGAGCGCGAGGTCGCGCTCGGCCTCGAGCTCGGTGATGAGCGCTTCGATCCGGTCCCGGCCGGCGACCGAGACGAACCTGTGCTCGACCTCGGCGGCGGCACGACGCGCTGACGGGCCGTGCTCGTGGCGGGCGGCATCGTTGGTGTAGCGCTGGGCGGTGACGCCGGCCTCGCCGTCGAGCGTGGCGGAGAAGAACAGCGTCTGGCGGTCCCGGGGGCAGGCCCGCACGATCCGGTCGACCGCGGGCAGGAAGCCCATGTCGAGCATCCGGTCGGCCTCGTCGAGGACGAGCGTCCGGATCCGGTCCAGCCGGAAGGCGTCTCGTGCCAGTAGATCCTCGAGCCGCCCGGGCGTGGCGACGATGATGTGGGAGCGCGCCGCGAGCTTGGCCTGCTTGACCAGGCCGACGCCCCCGTAGACGGGCGTCACCGACAGCGCACGGGCGTGGGCGATGCCGCGGATGTCGGTGGCGATCTGGGTGGCGAGCTCCCGGGTGGGAGCGAGGATCAGTGCCGCCGGGCGGGGACCGTCTGACTTGATCCGGTCCGCGATCGGGATGCCGAAGGCCAGGGTCTTGCCCGAGCCGGTGGGGGAGCGGGCGAGCACGTCGCGCCCGGCGAGGATGTCACTGATGACCAGGCTTTGAACCGCGAACGGCTCGGTGACGCCCTCGTGACCGAGGGCTTCGACGACGGCGTTGGACACGCCGAGGTCGGCAAAGGACTTCATTGAATTGATCACTCCTTGGCGGCTCTAAATGGGCCGCGAACGATTCGGGAGGCTATGGCTGACCCGAACCGCTGTCTGCGGGACCCAAGCGAGCTGCCTCGCGGCCGAGGATTCGACCGCTGCGGCGAACTTAGCAGAGACGGCCGCGATGGCCGCTCCGATCCCCGGTTATGCAGCGGTTTCTGCAGCGACCGGGGGGGAGGAACGGATCTCGCGTGAGGATGGCTATTCTCGCCGCCGCATGTCAGACATCCGGTCTACCGACGCCGTCGTCCTCGATGGGGAGCTGTCGGCCCATGAAGTGGAAGCGATCGGCGCCGGCGCGCGGATCGAGCTCGACCCGACCGCGGTCGCACGCGTACACCGCAACCGGGAGACGCTGGAGCGGATCCTCAGCACCGGCACACCGGTCTACGGCATCAGCACCGGCTTCGGAGCACTCGTGTCAAACACGGTCGCGCCCGAGCTGCAGCGCCACCTCCAGGTCAACCTCCTGCGCAGCCATGCCGCCGGCACCGGGTCTGACCTGCCGCCCGACGTGGTCCGGGGGGCGATGGCGGTCCGGCTCAACGGGTTGCTGCTCGGACACTCGGGCGTGCGGCCGCTCGTCCTGCAGCGCGTGGCCGCGCTGCTCAACGGCGGCTACGTCCCGCGGGTTCCTCGCACCGGTTCGCTTGGCGCCAGCGGCGATCTCGCGCCGAGCGCACACGCGTTCCTGCCCCTGCTGGGGGAGGGGCAGGCGTTCGACCCCGCCGGACGCCTCGTCACCGGGGGGCAGGCGCTCGAGGGAGTCGGCCTGGAGCCACTGGCTCTCGAGAGCAAGGAAGGCCTGGCGCTGATCAACGGCACCCACTTCATGAGCGCCATCGGCGCGCTGGTGTCGGTCCGGGTGAGACGGCTGCTCGATGCCGTCGACGCGGTGACCGCGGCCACCGTCGACGCGCTGCGCGGCGCGCTCCCGGCGTTCGACGAGCGCGTGCATCGCCTCCGGCGGCAGCTCGGCCAGAGCGCCTCGGCCGCCAACATCCGGGGGGCCCTGCGCGGTTCCACCCGGGTGGGCGGGAGTCGGGTCCCGGCGGGTCGGCCGGCGGTCGGTTCCGGACGGCTTCAGGACGCGTACTCGCTGCGCTGCGCCGCACAGGTCCACGGCGCCGCCCGCGAGGGCTTTCGGTTCTTCTCCGAGCTGGTCGTCGCCGACCTCAACGCGGTCACCGACAACCCGCTGGTGTTCGAGGACCCGGGCGAGGTCATCTCGGCGGGGAACTTCCACGGGCAGAGCCTGGCGCTGGCCTTCGACACGCTCCGGCTGACGCTCGCCGATCTCGGCTCGATCTCCGAGCGGCGCACCTTCCGGCTCGTGTCGCCCTCACTCAACGGTCGGCTGCCGGCGTTCCTGACCCACGACGCGGGCGCCTCGAGCGGCTACATGGTCATCCAGTACACGGCGGCGGCGCTCGTCTCGGAGCTGCGCGCGCTGGCCCAGCCGGTGAGCATCGACAGCATCGCCACGTCCGACAACCAGGAGGATCACGTGTCGATGGGGATGACGGCGGCGTTGATGGCGCTCGATGCCGTCGAGCGACTCGAGAAGGTCGTCGCCATCGAGCTGCTGTGCGCATGTCAGGCCCTCGACTGCGATCCCGGCGAGCCGGGCGAGGTGGTCGCGTCGCTGCACGCCGCCGTCCGCGAGCTGGTGCCGACGCTGACCGAGGATCGTCCGCCGGCCGACGATCTCGAGGCGGCGCTGCCGCTCATCCGCGATGGGCGCGCGGCGGAGATCCTGCGCGCGGTCGTGGACTGACGCCGCCGGCCACGCGATACTCGGCGGCCATGGTCTACGCGCCGACCGCCCGTCACCTGCTCCGCGCCAAGGATCTCGTCGATGCCCGCTACCGCGAGCCGCTCGACGTCGATGACCTCGCCGCCGTCGCCGGGCTGTCCCGAGCCCACTTCAGCCGGGAGTTCCGGCGGACGTTCGGGGAATCGCCCCACGCCTACCTTCTGACCCGCCGCCTGGAACGCGCCGCGGCGCTGCTGCGCAGCACCGATCACTCCGTGGCCGACGTCTGCCTCTCGGTGGGCCTGCAAAGTCTCGGCTCGTTCACCACCAGCTTCACGCGGACCTACGGCATGTCCCCGACGGCCTACCGCGAGGCGTTCCCGCCGGCCTCGCGTCTGGCCGTGATCCCCAGCTGCGTGACGCGTTTCTACGGCCGCCCGCAACGCAGCACGTTTCGAGAAGACAGCGCCGCATCTCTCGATTAGCGTGCTGGCGGCACGCATCATTCCCAAGTTCCCAGGAGGAGCAGATGATCAGAATTGCCAACGCCCAGATCTGGGTCCGTGACCAGGACGAGGCCCTCGCCTTCTACACCGAGAAGGTCGGGATGGAGGTCACGTCGGACGTGACGATGCCCGAGCTCGGCAACTTCCGCTGGCTGTGCGTCGCACCCCCCGGTCAGGACGTGTCGATCGTGCTGATGGCGATTCCCGGGCCGCCGATGTTCGAGCAGGAGACGGTCGACCAGATCCACGCGCTGATGGCCAAGGGAGTCGCCGCGACGGTGTTCCTCACCACCGACGACTGCCGCGCCAGCTATGAGGAGCTCAAGGGCCGCGGGGTCGAGTTCGTCGAGGAGCCCGAGGAGCGCCCCTACGGGATCGACGCCGGCTTCCGCGACCCGTCGGGCAACCACCTGCGGCTCACCCAGGTGACGATGGCCGGCGTCTGACGCCACGAGCCGCCCGGCCCCGGCCGCCCTCCCGGCGAGGGCGGCCGGAGCCTCGCCGCCGGCTCCTACCGCTCGCCGTCGTAGTAATCCACGGCGCCATCACCGCGCCGCAGGATCACGTGATCGCCGTCGGTGCCGGGCCACACCCCGATCTTGTCGCTGTCGGGATACACGGCCACCGACGGCTCGCGGGCGCTTGACCACATCATCGCCAGCGTCGTTGTCTCGGTGTGATTGGTGACCTTGTGCGCGCCGTCCGGTCCGGACGGGAAGCAGACCAGATCACCGCGCTGCAGCGTCCGCTCGCCGGCCGGCTCGCGCAACGTGATCGCGCCGTCCAGGACGAGCAGCCACTCCTCCTCGTATTCGTAGTGATACGGGCAGATGCTCTGACCGGGTCCGATCTCGAACGCCTTGACGACGTTGTCCCGGCCGCCGGCCAGCTCGCTGATGCGGACCGAGCCGACCCGGTAGCCGTCGGGGTCGGCGGCGTCGTATTCGAAGGTGGCGGTGAAGACGTTGGCTTGGGGCATGCCGGCGATGCTCGCACAGGTGCCGACCTCCCCGGAGGCTGAGCGGCCGGCGCGCGGGCCGGCCGCGTCAGGTCCCGCCGGTGCTGCTGCTGATGATCCGGAACACGCCCCGCATCCACGGGTGGATCCGGCAGTAGAACGTGTACGTCCCGGGCGGCAGCTTGGCCGACGTGCTCCAGCTGAGCTTCCCCGTCGCCGGTGTCCCCAGCCCCAGCTGCCCGGAGTCAAATCCGCCGGCGCCGTTGGCCAGGGGGTAGGAGATCCCGGTGTTCAGGCCGCATGGGCTCTGGCACGAGGTGACGGTGTGGAAGATCGACATCATGTAGGCAGTGCTGGGATTCAGCGGGTTGCCGGGGGCGAGGGGGCTGGCGTCGTCGTTGACGAAGGTCAGCTGCTGCCCCTGGCGGACTGTGGGCGTGCAGTGATTGGCGCCGGTCGCCGCGAAGTCGCCGGGGTCGTACATGAAGTTGGCGATGACGACCTTGTGCGTCAAGCAGTCCGGGAACGAGCTGAGCTTGACCCCCAGCGAATAGTTGCCGCCGAAGTACTCGTTCTCTCGCAGTCGGCCGTGCGTGACTTGGCCGTGCTCGTCGAGGCGGTGGGTGAACGGATCAGTCCCGGTCTGCTCATCCCAGGCCTCCCACACGACCATGATCCCCATCACCTCGTACCAGGCCGCGCGGCTGCTGTTGTAGGTCGAGTTGATGCGCAGTACGTCCCCGGCCTTGACCTGCGGGCGCCAGCTCGCCGGCGTGGCGGTCATCGACATGTCCCATGAGATCGGCCCGAGCTTGTCCCAGTAGTGGGCGAAGGACCGGAACAGCTGCACCGAATGCGGAACGCTTCCGGGGACCGCGCCTCCGCTGGGCGTGGCGCCCGGGCGAATCAGGTCCAGCGTGTCGTACAGGCCGCCGGGGTGCAGGTGTCCCGCGGTCGAGACGAGCACCCCGGGATGGTCCACCGTGAATTCGTTGAGCGGTGGCTGGCCCTTGGCGTACCCGACCGGATGCTTGGCCATGTCCGGGAACGTGAACTTGCCGTCAACGCCGCTGTGACGCTTGACATTGAAGACGGGGTACAGGTGGTGGGCCTCGACGTCCATCCAGATGGGATGGACCGGGGTGAGGTGGGCCGCCGCCGGGGAGGTGGCGGGGACGAAGTCGATGTCGTAGTTGATGTAGACCTGCGCCGGCTGGGAGGTCAGGTTGTGGATCATGTAGTTGAGGACCCACAGATCCTTGGCGCCGACCGGATACCCGTAGCCCTCGGGGAAGGTGTAGACCGTCTTCTCCTCGCCGGAGGCCATGAACGGGTAGAAGGAGTCGCCGTAGCTGTTGCCTTCGCCCTCGCCGGCGGTTCCGTTCGAGAGCCAGACGCCGTGGTGCAGGTGAATGACGTCGACCGGCGGCACCGTCCCGCAGCACTTCCCGTCGGGAAGCGCGTAGCGGAGGTTGGGCTGCATGCGGACCATGTAGCCGTCCTGATCGGGCTTCGGGACGTGCTTGTAGTCGAGCAGGATGAGGTTGGCGCCAGGCGTGACCCGGTAGGGGCCGGCATTGAAGTGGAGGTGCTCCATCCCGGGATAGCTGACCGTGGAGCCCAGCGCCGGCGCCGACAGGCAGCCGAACGCCGCGCAGGCCAGCGCCAACCCGATCAGTCCTCTCCTCACGCGCAGTCCACCTCTCTCACCAACGCCACGTTTCCGTGCGCTTCGCCTCCCGAAGCCTGGATTCAATCACCTGCCCGGGGCCCGGGGGGACAGGAGCTTCCGAGCCGCTCGTCTCAGCGGCGGCTGATGCGGAAGTGGAGGTGGCGCGCTACCAGGCCTGGGCGTCGCCGCAATGAGGGCAGTCGACCGAGGTCGACACCAGCGCCTGGAACACGAACCCGCAGGAGCACGTGTAGACCGCTGCGTCCTGCGTGGCGCCGGCTTCACGCCGACGTCGCGCTGCAGCGGAGGTCTGGCTCGAGATGACCGAGTCCGGAGTCGTGCTGAGCGCTTCTCCACGCTCTGCGACACGCCCCGGTCGCCCTTCGCGGTGGCGCCGGTTCCTGCCGGTGCCGGTTTTGCTTCTAGTAAGCACGGTTCTCTAGGACTAACGGCGACATTGTGGAAAGGTTTCTCCCCCAGGCCATAAAGTCCTTGGTCCTAACGTGATGCTAACAATTGGCAGTCACAAACCGGGGCGTTGGCGGCAGCGGCGCCGGTGGGACCTCGGGGGCGGATGGTGTGTGACAATGGGCGGCGGCATGGATCCGAGCCGCAAGCGTGCCATCCGCCTCACCGTCGCGTTGACCGTCGCCCTGCTGCTGGCGTCGGCGCTCGTCTACACCAGCTTCGCCGCCGGGCGCGATGAACTGACCGCCTCGCAGCTGCTCACGCACGGCCGGGCCGGCTCCACCTACATCCTCGCCGGCACGGTGCTCGACGGCTCCGTGCGCCGCACCGCGACCGCGCTGTACTTCAGCGTGCGCGACCCCAAGCTCCACGTCGCGGTCCCGGTCCGCTACACCGGCGAGATCCCGGATCCGTTCGCTGCCGGCCGCGCCGTCCTCGTGGACGTGCGCAAGGGCGGCCCGACGGGCTGGGTGGGCGAGTCCAACTCGCTGACCACCAAGTGCCCCTCCAAGTACCAGGCTGCCGCGGCCTCATATTGATGCGGGTCGCCAGCTGATGGCCGCCTCCGGCCTCACCTCCGCGCGGAGCGGGTGCTGATGGCTGCGGCCGGCAAGGCGCTGCTCATCCTCGCGCTGCTCGCCGGCGCGTACGGCCTCGTGGCCTCGGTGTATGGAGCGCGGACGGGTCGGCACGAATACGTCGACTCCGCCCGGCGCGCGATGTACGTGCTGGCCGGGATGGCGGCGATCGCGTTCGTCATCCTCGACGTCGCGTTCATCACGTCGGACTTCTCGTACAACATCGTCGCCAGCGGCTCGAGCACGACGACGCCGTTCCTCTACCGCGCCGCCGCGATCTGGGCCACCCAGCAGGGCTCGCTGCTGTTGTGGGTGCTGCTGCTGTCGAGCTGGTCGAGCCTGGCGCTATTCCTCACGCGCCATCGGGTGCGGGAGATCGTCCCCTACGCCCAGGCGGTCCTGTTCGGCTTCGCGGTCTTCTTCACCGCGCTGACGGCCCTGTTCGCCAATCCGTTCGACACCAGCTCACCCGCCCCGGCCGAGGGCGCCGGGCTGGATCCACTGCTGCGCCATACGACGATGATGGTCCACCCGCCGATGCTGTACTCCGGGTTGACGCTGATGCTCGTCCCGTTCAGCTTCGCCGTCGGGGCGCTCATCAGCGGCCGGCTCGGCGCCGAGTGGATGCAGGTGACGCGGCGATTCGCGCTCGGCGCCTGGCTATGCCTGGGCGTCGGCGTGCTCCTCGGGATGCGGTGGTCCTACACCGAGCTGGGCTGGGGCGGGTACTGGGCGTGGGATCCGGTCGAGAACGCGGCGCTGATGCCGTGGCTCGTGGCCACCGCCTACATCCACTCGATCATGATCCAGGAGAAGCGCGGGATGCTCAAGGTGTGGAACGCCTCGCTCGTCCTGCTGGCCGGCACGCTGGCGATCGTCGGCGATTTCCTGGTGCGCTCCGGAATCCTCAGCTCGATTCACGCGTTCGTCTCAGATCCGACGCTCAACACGAGCTTCGTCGCGCTCATCGCGGTGATGGTGATCGGATCCATCGGGCTGGTGACGTGGCGGCGCGACGCGCTGAGGACCGAGGCCGGCCTCGACTCGCTGCTTTCGCGCGAGGCGGTGTTCCTGTTCCAGAACCTTGCGCTCGTCGCGCTGACCGCGGTCATCTTCTGGATCACGTTCTTCCCGCTCATCTCCGAGGCGATCACCGGCACTCAGGTGTCCGTGGGACCGCCGGCGTTCCTCCCGTTCGTGGTGCCCTTGGCGCTCATCGTGGTGGCGCTCGCCGGCATCGGGCCGATCATCCCGTGGCGGCGGATGAGCGGGGCCAAGCTGCGGCGCAGCTTCACCTTCCCGGTCGCGGTCTGGCTGGGGACGATGGTCATCCTGGCGTTCGTGTCCGGGGTGACGCGGCATCTGGCGGCGTATCTCATGTTCGGCTTCGGCGCGTTCGTCGTCGCCACCGTCGCCCAGGAGTTCTTCCGCGGCACCCGCGCACGGCGGGCGATGACCGGGGACTCGCCGCCGGCGGCGCTGGCGGGGCTCGTGCGGCGCAATCGCCGGCGCTATGGCGGCTACATCGTCCATGCCGGTGTCGCGATCGCGCTCGTCGGCGTGGCCGCGTCGACCTCCTTCCAGCACCAGCGGTTCGCCACGCTCACCCCGGGTCACAGCGTCCGGATCGACGGGTACAAGGTCACCTACGTCCGACCGTTCGCCAGCGCCACCGCGGAGAAGATCTCGCTCGGCGCGGTGCTGTCCTGGAGCAAGGGCGGCCGGCATGTGACGACCATGCGGACGAGCTACGGGCTGTATCCGTCCCAGGACCCGCTGCACCCGATCGGTCGCTTCTTCGAGACCGGCGACGGCGCGTCGGCCGAGAGCCGCGTCGGCCTGCACTCCGGGGTCACCCGGGACCTGTGGGCCGCCATCAATCCCAACATCACGCCGCTCCAGAGTCAGATCGCCACCGGCGACGTCCTCGTCGGCCGCCTGCTCGCCGCCGATCTCAAGCTGCCGCCGGCCCGGCAGGCATCGCAGCTGCGCATCGCCTACGGGTTGCGCGACGAGGCCATCCTGGTCCTCGCCCGGCGATACGTCACGCATCCGTGGGCGGCGAGCTTCAAGCTCGAGGCATCGCCGCTGGTGATGTGGCTGTGGATCGGAGCGATCATCGCGGCGCTCGGCGGGCTCGTCGCCCTGTGGCCGATGCCGCCGGTGTCCTCCCGACGCCGCCGTCCGCTGCGCGTGCGCCCGCGGGCCGCGGCGCCGCCCGACCCGACGCCGAGCGAGCCCATCCGCGAACGCGAGCTCGTCTGATGGCGTACGTGCTCGTCCTGATCGTGCTGGCGGGAGCCGTGTACCTGATCTCGGCGCCGCTGCGGGCGCTCCGGCGGCCGGCCAGCAGCGATCGCAGCGCCGCCGATGTGGCTGAGCTCGAAGCGGCGCGTGACGCCAAGTACTCGGAGATCCGCGACGCCGAGCTCGATCTGCGCACCGGCAAGCTCTCGGACGTCGATTACGAGGCGATCGACGGCGCGCTGCGCGCCGAGGCCGTCGACATCCTGCACCGGCTCGATCGGGCGCGTGATTCCGAGCGGATACCATCTACGCCATGAGTGGGATTCTCGACGTCGTCCAGGTGGCGCTGTCCGCCGGTCTGATCTTCCTGATTCTCATGCACTCCGGCAAGGATGCCGGCCTCTCCGGCGCCTTCGGTGTCGGCACCGGGGCGGGGCCGCTCGGCGGCGGCTCGCTGGTCGAGCGCAACCTGAACCGGTGGACGATCGCGTTCGCGATCCTGTTCACGGTCAACACGATCGTCCTCATCCGGGTCTCCTGAGCCTCCCGGCGTCCGGGGCCTGCCCGAGGCCGCGACTCCGCGCCGTACCGGCGGGATCAGCCGGCGGTTTCCTCGCCGAGTCGATCGACGAGCCGCAGCAGGTCCAGCGGGCTGAACGGCTTGGTGAGAAACAGGTCGGCGCCGGCGTCCTCGGCCTCGGCCTCGATGCCGCTCCCGTGGGTGGCGGTGAGGATGACGATCGTCGCCCGGCTCGTGGCGGGATGGTTGCGCAGCTCCCGGCAGGCGGAGATACCGTCCATGCGCGGCATGTCGACGTCGAGGAAGACGATCGTTGGTTGCTCGCGCTGCGCGACCTCGACCGCCTGGACGCCATCGCAGGCCTCGTACAGGTCGAAGTCGGAGACGTCCTCGAGGGTGGTCGCCACCAGCTTGCGGATGAACGGGTCGTCGTCGACGACAAGGACGCCGCGCCGCATCAGACCTCGCTGCCGATCCGCACGAACGTCTGATCGTCGATGTCGCGGAACGCCTCGATGACGTCGGGGTCGAAGTGGCTGCCGGCCTCCTCCACGATCATCGCCCGGGCCTGGCGCAGCGAGAACGCGGTGCGATAGGGACGGTCGGTGGTGAGGGCGTCGAGGACGTCCGCCACCGCGAACACGCGGGCGGCGACGGGTATGTTCTCGCCGGCCAGCCCGTCCGGGTAGCCCATCCCGTCCCACCGCTCGTGATGGGAGCGGACGACCTCGGCGGCCTCGGCGAGAAACTCGATCCCGCTGACGATCTCGGCTCCGACCGCGGGGTGACGGGCCATCAGCGCCCGCTCCTCGGCGGTGAGCGCGCCGGGCTTGTACAGGATCGAGTCGGGAACCGCCACCTTCCCGATGTCGTGCAGCAGGAAGCCGAACTCCATCTCCGGGGCCTCGGGGCGGGGCAGGCCGAGCGCGCGCGCGATCTCGATGCCATAGGCGGCGACGCGCTCGGCGTGCTTGCCGGTATAGGCGTCGCGGGCCTCGACCGCGTTGGAAAGCGCCCGGACCGTCGCCCGGTAGGAGCGCGTGAGCTGTTGGGTGAGCGTCCGCTCCTCCTTGAACGTCTCACGCAGATCGGCCGCGTAGCGCTCGAGCTGGAGCTCCTTGTCCGCGGCCTCGCGCTCGCGCCGAGCCAGCTCCGCGCGCAGGCGGGCGATCTCCCTTGTTAGCTCAGCCTCTGTCCGGAGCTCCACCGACAACTCGACTCGCTTGTTCACGATCTCCGCGCAATGCAGACAGCAGTGCCTGGGCCGCGTCCTCCACGGGCACCACCTCTATCCCTAGCTTGACGATACCCGAGGGAGTCGGCGACGCTCCATCCGAGAATAGGATCACCGCGCGCCGGAGGCGGCGGCCACGCAGATCCAGCGCCTGCAATACGGCCTGAGGATTGCGAATGCCCACGTCGATGAGCGCCACCTCGAACCGGCGCTCGCCGCAGACGCGGGCCGCCGCCGCTCCGGATTGCTCCCACTGATGTTCGATGCCGAGCTCGTCGAGGGCGGGCTCGAGCGTGGGCGCAAGCTCCGCGCGGCCGACGATCAGCACCCGTGAGCGCCCCGCGCCGACGGCCGCCGCCAGCACGTTACGCAGCTCGTCGGCGTCGATCGGCTTGGCGACGGTCCACTCACCGGCGAGCTCGCTGCGGGCCGAGAAGACCGACACGAACACGATCGGCGTCGTGCACAACTCGGGGTCGGCGCGGATCTGGCGCAGCACCTCGAACCCGTCGACACCGGGCATCAGGATGTCCAGCGTGACGGCGTCGAAGTGCTCCCGGCGCATCAGCGTCAGCGCTTCGGTGCCGCTCGTGGCGACGATCGCCTCGATATCGAGCGGCGTGAGCTGATCGGCGATCAGTTCCGCCACGTCGGGCTCGTCGTCGATGATCAGGACGCGGCGGCCGTGGATGACGTCGAGCGATTCGTCGTCATCGGGGAGGACCGCGGCCGGAACCAGGACGGTGAACGTGGCGCCCCGTCCCGGTTCTGAGTCGACGTGGATCTCGCCGTGATGCAGATCCACCAGCGATTTGACGATCGAGAGGCCGAGGCCGGTACCGGACGTGCTCTCGCTGGCGCTGCGGGCACGGTAGAAGCGCTCGAACGCGTGCTCGCGCTCGGCAGCCGTCATCCCGACGCCGGAGTCGGCGACGACGATCTTGACCCAGGCGCGATCGGCCTCGACACCGACGTGAATGCGCCCATCCTCGGGCGTGTAGAGGTGCGCGTTGGTCAACAGGTTCCCGATCACCTGGCGGATGCGCTCGGGGTCGGCAAGCGCCAGCGGCAGTGTCGGATCGACGTAGAAGCCCAGGTGCTGTCGTTTGGCGTCGATCCGTGGCCCCATCAGCTCCACCAGCTCGCGGACCGCGACGCCGATGTCGATCGGACGGCGCCGGATGGCAACGTGGTCGGCCTCGATTCGCGCCACATCGAGCAGATCATTGACGAGGTCCACGAGGCGATCGGTGGACCGCCGGATGATGTCGACGAACTCGCGCTGCCGATCCGTCATCACATCCGGGCTGCGATCGAGCAGCTCGACGAAACCCTTGATCGATGTGAGCGGGCTGCGCAGCTCGTGCGAAGCGGTGGCGACGAACTCGCTCTTGGCCCGCTCGAGCGCCGAGCGCTCGGTCACATCGCGCAGCGTCCAGACGACCCCGCCGGCCAGGCCGCCCAGGCGCCCCGCCGTCACCGCCAGGCTGCGGCCGTCGTGCTGGATCACCACCTCGCGCTCCAGCGCGGCGTTGAGGTCGGGCAACGGGCTGCCCTCCTGGTCGACGTCGCTGCCGGGCGCGAGCGCCGGGACCAGCTCGGCGGCCCTGGGGTTGACGGTGGCGATCATGCTCGAGCCCGACTCGGTGACGATCAGGCCGTCGCCGAGGCTCTCGATCGTGACCGCCAACCGCAGCCGCTCGTCCTCGATGCGCTCCCGTGCGTCGGCGAGGTCAGTCGCCATCGCGTTGAAGGCGAGTCCCAGCTCCCGCAGCTCGCGCGGCCCGGCGGGTTCGACGCGACGTTCGAGCTGACCGGATGCCAGCTCCCCGCTGGCGCCGACGAGTTCGTCGAGCGGCCGGCGCATCGAGCGCACCAGCACCGCCACCAGCCCCAGACCGGCCAGCAGCGCCAGGATGCCGGCGACGAGCACCACGGTGATGGCATGGCGGGAGTCCGATCGATCCCGGCTGTCGGCGGCGGACTCCCGGTCGCCCTGCCGCGTCTGCAGCTGATCGGCGATCAGTCCGGCGTGTGCCAGCGGGCCCCCGCCGGCTCCGGTCGAGCTCAGCTTGCCGCGGGCTGCCAACCGGGCGGCCTGGAGCTGCAACGCGATCTGCTGCGCCACCAGCCGCGCGCTGATCGGGTCCGAGACGGCCAGAGATGTCGCAGTCTGCGCCGCGTTGGCGACCTCGGCCGCGGCCTGGCGCCGGGCGGCGGGCGCGGCCGGCCCGCGCGCATCGTGGAGGATCTCCACCTGGACCACGCCGGCGCTCGTCAGGTTGGCGATCGCGGTGGCGAGCCCGGAGCTGCGGCTCAGCACGTCCTCATAGTTCTGGCGCGCGCTGTAGAGGCTCGCGATCCCGGCGGCCGCGACCACGGACAGGATGATTGCCAGGCCGATGAGTGCCAGGCGCAGCGAGCGGGCGATCGAGAAGCGAGCCATGCCGGGATTCACAGCCGTGGTGCGGCGCGCCGATCGTACACGCGCGGGCCGTCGGCGTCGCCTCCATGCAGTTATTCGCACTTATTCAGTGCAGGAACCTACAAATGGTGTACCCAGAGGCCACATCGGAATATATTCAGCCTGCATGAGTCTGGCGCACGCCTGGAGGCGACAGATCTATGGCGCCGCCCTGGCCGCCGTATTGATCCCTGCTGCCATCATTGGCGCGCTGCTCGTCCTGACCGGTGGCAGCCTGCGCCGGATCGGCGACCTGGGCCAGGTGTTCGATGGCCCTGGCATTCCCCTCGGCACGCTGTGGGCGCGGGCGGCTCCCGGCATCAAGAGTCCGGTGCCGGCCAACGCGATCGCCCAGCTCGCCTCATCGAGCGCGTTGCCCGCCGCGACGGCTTCGTCGGCCGTGACGACGACGCGGGCCCCGGCGAGCAACCTCGTGGCGCAGGTGGGGACATCCTCGCCAACCAACGTCGCCTCGGCGCCGGGCTCGCCCCGTGGCGGCGGTACCGTTGGACGTGTTCGCTTCAGCAACCCCGTCCGCGTCACCGAGACGCCGGTGTCGCCGCCTCCGGTCACCACCGGAACGGGGACGACCAGCACGCCTCCGGTCGTCGACACCACTGCGCCGCCCGCCACCGGCACCGGCAGCGTGACCACCCAGGCACCGGTCACCGCCGCCGGGACGACGACACCGACGCCCCCGGCCACGCCCACGGTCGGCATCACGACCGCCGGACCCGTCGCCGGGGCATCCGGTTCGGGGACGACCCTCGTCGCCTCGGTCGGCGCGACGGGCACGGCCGGAACCGCGAAGACCGGGACGTCCGGCACGACCGGCGCCAAAACCGGGACAACGGGGACGACGGGCACCACCGGGTCCAAGACCGGCACGACGGGCACGACGGGCACGACGGGCACGACGGGGACGACCGGAACCACCGGCACCAAGACGGGTACCACCGGGACGACGGGTACGACCGGCACGACCGGCACCAAGACGGGCACCACGGGGACCACTGGGACGACCGGCACCAAGACGGGCACCACGGGGACCACTGGGACGACCGGCACCAAGACCGGCACCACCGGGACCACTGGGACGACCGGCACCAAGACGGGCACCAGTGGAAAGCCCGGCACCAGCTGAGCCCTGACCCGCGACAGCACCGAGGGGTGGCTGCGGCGGCGGCCCGGCATGCCCGGGCGGTGATCGTCCGTCGGGGTCGGCGCGGGATCCTGCTGAGCTTCGCGCTCGTGGCGGCCGCCTGCGGCGGCGCGGCGGCATCCGCCTCCAGCACCACCGGCGCGGCGCCGGGAGCGTCCGCGGCGGCAGCGACAAACGCCGCCTCGACCGGGTCGGCCGGCGCGAGCGCCACGGCGGCGTCGCCGTCCGGAGACTGGCCGGACTTCGGTTACAACGCCCAGCGGTCTGACGTGGGGCCGGCGGACACCGGCATCACCGCCGCCAACCTCAATCGCCTCAGCCTGCGGTCCGTCCGGATCGACGGGATCGCGGACTCGTCGCCGATCGAGCTGCATGACGTGGTGGTCGATGGCGCGTCCCACGATCTGGTGGCGGTGACCACGAGCTACGGCAAGATGATCGCCATCGACCCGAGCAGCGGCCGCATACTGTGGGAGTTCGACCCCTCCGGCGTCAACAGCGCGCCCGGCAACCCGCAGGTCACGACCGCGGCGCCCGTCGCTGATCCCGATCGCCGGTTCATCTACTCCGCCAGCCCCAATGGCGTCATCCACAAGCTGTCGGTGGCGACCGGTCACCAGGTGTGGAGCACGTCGATCACGTTCGATCCGGTCCACGAGAAAATCGCGTCGTCGCTGAACGTCTCCGGGAACTGGGTGGTGGCGGTCACCGGCGGCTACATCGGGGACATCCCGCCCTACGACGGTCACGTGGTGACCATCGAGCGCAGCAGCGGCCGCATCGATCACGTGTTCAACACCGAGTGCTCCAATCGGCATCAGCTCATCCGCGCCAGCTCGTGCGGCGTCACCAATACCAACGGCGACAACGCGATCTGGGGGAGGGCCGGGGCCGTCATCGAGCCCGGGAGCGGGCGGATCCTGGTCGCAACCGGCAACGGGCCGTTCGACGGCCGGACGAGCTGGGGGGACAGCGTCCTGGAGCTCTCCGCGGATGCCTCCGGGCTGCTGCACAACTGGACCCCGCCCAACGAGCTGGCGCTCGACCACGGTGACGTCGATCTGGGGAGCTCTTCGCCGGCGCTGTTTCCGGTCTTCCACGGATTCCGGCTGGCGGTTCAGGGCGGCAAGGACGGCCGGCTGCACCTGCTCAACCTGCCCCGTCTCGACGGCACCGCCGGCGGTGCCGGCTCGCGACTGGGCGGTGAGCTCGGCGAGGTCTCGTCACCGGGTGGCGGCCAGGTGCTGCCCCAGCCCGCGGTCTGGAGCAGTCGCGGCCGTGATTACCTGATCGCCGCCACGAGCTCGGGCACCGGCGCCTACCAGCTCGTTGACCCGGCCCATCCGCGATTGGCGGCGGTGTGGGCGGACGGCACGCCCGGCACCAGCCCGGTGATCGCCGGAGGCCTGTTGTACGTCTACAACCCGGGCGGCGGCATCGCCGTCCGCCGTCCGCTGACCGGCGCCCTGCTGCGCACACTGCCGGCCGGCTCCGGGCACTGGAACAGTCCGATCGTGGTCGGCGGCCGGATCATCGAGCCGACCGGCGCCTATGGGAGCAGCGCGAGCTCGAGCACGATCGACGTGTACCACCTGCCCGGCCGCTGATCTGAGGCCGGGAGGCTGCAAGTTTCACTGCATCGCGCAGGAACAAAGGCCTGCACATCGACCACTTGCTAGCGTCGCCGCGGCCGGATGCTCCCCGCGCGTCGCATCGTCCTGCTGTCCCTGCTCGCCGCCGCCGTGGCGGGGCTGGCCGCCGTGCCCAGCTCGGCTGACCTGACAAGCCGATATCAGGCGGGCCAGGATCGGGCCCAGACGCTGAAGTCACAGATCACCGCCCAGACCCACCGGATCCAGGGGTTCGAGGGCTCGATCAGCTCGCTCGAGGGCAGGCTGCGGGTCATCGAGTCCAGCGTCGCCACCCAGGAGCGCCTATTGGCGAACGTCACCGATCAGCTGACGGCGGCCCGGGCGCGTCTCGTCCAGCTTCTCGCCACGTACGCACGCGACCAGCAGGCGCTGGCGGCGCAGCTCCGCGCCCAGTACGAGGCGCCGCCGCCGACGCTCGTCAACGTCGTGGTCGATGCCGGCGGCTTCAACCAGCTTGTCAACGGGCTCGCCGACCTGAGCTCGATCCGGCGGCGCAACGTGCAGACCACCGAGGCCGTCGCCACGGCGCGGACAGCGGTGCAGGCCCAGGCCGTCACGCTGGCCCAGGTGCAGGTGCGCCGGCGCCGCTCCACCGCGGCCGTCCTGGGCGAGCGCGACGACGTCGCCCAGTTGCGCCTCTCGATCGTCGATCGCGAGCTGAGCGCCGAGCGAACCCGCAGCAGGGATGCCGGTCAGCTCGTCTCGCTGCGCCGGACGCTGGTCCACGAAGCCGCCACCCTCGACGCCGAGGCCGCCCGCGCCCAGACGCTGTCGTCGGGGGGCGCGGTCGCGCCTCCGAGCGGCTGCGCCAATACTCCGTTCGTGGCCCATGGCGGCGAGTACGGTTTCTTCCCGGCGCCGGGCACGAACTACACCGTCAACGAGGAGCCGATCATCGCGGCCCGCCTGGACCAGCTCGGCCTCGCTCTGCACTTGCACCTGATCGGGATCTCGGGCTACCGGACGCCGCAGCACTCGGTCGAGGTCGGCGGCTTCGCCGACGATCCCCACACTCGCGGGGAGGCGTCGGACACGCCGGGCGTGGAGGGCGTGCCCCAGTCGACGCTGGCGCAGTTCTGCCTCATCCGGCCGTTCCCCGGCCCGCGCGAGGCGGACCACATCCAGGAGCTGTAGCCGGCTCCGCCATCCCGACCGTCCGGCGCAACCGGACCCCTCCCAGATTGTTCGCATAGCGGTCGATCGGTCGCTATGCGACCAGGCAAAAGCAATATATTCCCGAGGCAGTGATGTCCGAGCGCACCCAGGTGGCGATCATCGGTGCTGGTCCGGCGGGCTTGCTGCTCGGTCAGCTCCTGCACCGCCAGGGAATCGAGGCGGTGATCCTGGAAGCCCGCAGCCGGGAGTACGTGGAGGCGCGGATCCGAGCCGGCGTCCTGGAGCAGGGCACCATGGAGGTCCTCCGGGAAGCGGGCGTCGGGGAGCGCATGGACCGCGAGGGGCTGCGCCATGGCGGTATCTACCTGTGCTTCGACGACGCGCTCCATCACATCCCGATGAGCGAGCTGACCCAGGGGCGAGCGGTGATGATCTACGGGCAGACCGAGGTGGTCAAGGATCTGATCGCGGCACGGCTCCACGACGGCGCGCCGCTGCGGTTCGACTGCGACGACGTGTCGATCGGCGGCCTCGAGCACGACGAGCCGGTCATTCGCTACATGCACGAGGGCGCCGAGCACGCATTGCGCTGTGACATCGTTGCCGGCTGCGACGGCTTCCACGGCGTGTGCCGCTCCGTCATTCCCGACGACGTGCTCCACGTGTGGGGACGGGACTATCCGTATGCCTGGCTCGGGATCCTCGCCGACGTGCCGCCGTCGACCGACGAGCTGATCTATGCCCACAGCGACCGCGGCTTCGCGCTGCACAGCATGCGCTCGCCGACTCTCAGCCGCCTCTACCTGCAGGTGGATCCCGACGAGGACATCGTCGACTGGCCGGATGACCGGATCTGGTCTGAACTGCACCAGCGGCTGGCGAGTCCCGGATGGGAGCTGACCGAGGGGCCCGTCCTGGAGAAGTCGATCACGCCGATGCGCAGCTTCGTGGCGGCGCCGATGCGCTACCGCTCGCTGGTGCTCGCCGGCGACGCCGCCCACATCGTGCCGCCGACCGGCGCCAAGGGACTGAACCTGGCCGTCGCCGACGTGACGATCCTCGCCCACGCCCTCGGCGACCACCTCCGCGCGGGTTCGGACGCGGCGCTCCAGGACTACTCGGACCGCTGCCTGGGGCGCGTGTGGCGCGCCCAGCACTTCTCCTGGTGGATGACGACGATGCTGCACTCCGACCCCCAGGACGACGAGTACGGCCGGCAGCTGCAGCTCTCCCAGTTGCGCTACGTGACCGGCTCGGCGGCCGCCGCGACCTCGCTGGCGGAGAACTACGTCGGGCTCCCGCTGCACCAGACCGCCATGGCGGGAGGCGAGATGGTCTCCCATGGCTGAACTGACCAGCCTCGCCGAGGCCGTCGCGGAGATCGTTCATGACGGCGACTCGGTCGCACTCGAGGGCTTCACCCATCTGATCCCGTTCGCCGCCGGCCACGAGATCCTCCGCCAGGGCCGCGGCAACCTCGAGCTGATCCGGATGACCCCGGACGTCCTCTATGACCAGATGATCGGGATGGGCGCCGCCCGCAAGCTCGTGTTCTCCTACGGCGGGAACCCGGGCGTCGGGTCCCTGCATCGCTTTCGCGACGCGATCGAACACGGCTGGCCGCACCCGATCGAGCTGGAGGAGCACAGCCACGCCGGCATGGCGAACCGTTACGCCGCCGGCGCGGCGCGGCTGCCGTTCGCGGTCATGCGCGGGTACGTCGGCACCGATCTGGCGGCGATCACGCGCGTCAAGCCGATCACGTGCCCGTTCACCGGCGAGCAACTGATGGCGGTCCCGGCGCTGCGTCCGGACGTGGCGATCGTGCACGCTCAGGAGGCCGATCACGAGGGCAACGTGCAGCTGTGGGGGATCCCCGGCGTGCAGAAGGAGGCGGTGCTGAGCGCCGATCGGGCGCTGGTGACCGTGGAGCGGATCGTCGATCAGCTCGAGCCCACGCCCGGGGGCGTCGTGATCCCCGGTTGGGTGATCGATGCCGTCGCCGAGGCGCCGGGCGGCTCGCAGCCGTCCTACAGCCTCGGCATCACCGCCCGGGACAACGAGTTCTACCGCTCGTGGGACAAGCTGAGCCGCGATCGGGCACAGTTCGAGTCCTGGATGCGCGAGCACGTGCTCGACCCGGTCAGGGCCGGCTGACGTGAGCGTCACCACCGATCCGGCGACCTCCGGCGAGGTCCAGACCGTCGTCGCCGCGCGACGGCTGGAGCACGCCAACTCCGTGTTCATCGGCGTGGGGCGGCCGAGCACGGCCGCGATCCTCGCCCGGATGGTGCACAACCCGCACCTGGTGCTCGTGTACGAGTCCGGGACGATCGGCGCCAAGCCGTTCCACATCCCGCTCTCGATCGGCGACGGCGAGCTGGCCGAGACCGCCGATGCCGTGGTGTCGGTGCCGGAGATGTTCAACTACTGGATCGGCCCCGGCCGGGTGGAGGTCGCGTTCCTGGGTGCGGCCCAGGTGGACCGGTTCGGCAACCTCAACTCGACGGTGATCGGCGCGTATGACCACCCCACGACGCGGCTCCCGGGCGCCGGCGGCGCGCCGGAGATCGCGGCGTGCTGTCAGGAGGTGGTGGTGATCGCCCCGCATTCGGCGCGGACGTTCGTGGCGCGGCTGGACTTCCGCACCACCGTCGGCTTCGGCGACGGCCCGGGAGACCGGGAGCGTCTCGGATTTCACGGTCGCGGCCCGACCGCGGTCGTCACCGACCTCGGCGTGCTCGAGCCCGATCCGGACACGCGCGAGCTGACGCTGACCCAGATTCACCCCGGCGTGCAGATCAGCCAGGTGCGCGAGGCCACCGGCTGGGACCTGCAGGTCGCCGACGAGCCGCAGATCACGCCGCCCCCGACCGACGAGGAGCTCTCGGCGCTGCGGGAACTGCTGAGTCGCTGAGCTGACGGCAACCAGGAAACGAGAAACCGAGATGAGCACCGAGGAACAGACCCAGCCGATCTATGCCCCGCTCGTGGACACGCCCGGCAACTATGTGCGCGAGCCGGCCGGCGCCCATCCGCCGCTCGACTACCCCCCGTACAAGTCGACGCAGCTGCGTCATCCCAAGCAGCCGCTGATCTACCTGCCGCACACGATCACCGAGATCACCGGTCCTGCGCTCGGCGACGCCCGCGTGATCACGCCCGCGGACGCCGACCTGACCACCCAGCATGACGGTGAGCCGATCGGGGAGCGGATCATCGTGTCGGGCCGGGTGTTCGACACCGAGGGCAAGCCCCTTCGCAACACCCTGGTCGAGGTGTGGCAGGCCAACGCCGCCGGCCGCTACCGCCATCGGTGGGATAACTGGCCGGCGCCGCTGGACCCGAACTTCACCGGCGCGGGACGGTGCTTCACCGACGACGAGGGCCGTTACCGGTTCACCACGATCAAGCCGGGCCCGTATCCGTGGGGAAACCACTACAACGCGTGGCGCCCGGCGCACATCCACTTCTCGCTGATGGGACGGGCGTTCACGCAGCGTCTGGTCACGCAGATGTACTTTCCCGGGGACCCGTTCTTCCCCTATGACCCGATCTTCAACTCCATCCGCGACGAGCAGGCCCGCGATCGCATGATCTCGCGGTTCTCGATCCATGGGACCCAGCCCGACTGGGCGCAGGCCTATGAGTTCGACATCTATCTCCGCGGGCCGGCGTCGACGCCGTTCGAGGAGGCGCATTGATCTTCGGACTCACCCCATCGCAGACCGTCGGGCCGTACTTCGCCATCGGGCTGCCCTGGCCCGAGGGCCCGCACGCGGTCACCGAGGGCACCGAGGGCGCGATCACGATCACCGGCACCGTGTACGACGGGGCCGGGGCGCCGGTCCCCGATCACCTGATCGAGATCTGGCAGGCCGACCCCGAGGGCCACTTCGCCGATCTGTACGGGTACGGCGGCGCCTCGGAGATTCAGGGCTTTCGGGGCTTTGCCCGCTACGGCGTCGAGGACGGCGACGGCACGTTCGAGATCCTCACCGTCAAGCCGGGCCGGGTGCCGGAGGCCGGCGGCCGGCTCCAGGCGCCGCACATCGACGTCACCGTGATGGCCCGCGGCATGCTCAACCGCTGCGTCACGCGGATCTACTTCGCCGACGAGGCCCAGGCCAATGGCGAGGACCCGGTGCTCGCCCGCGTCCCCGCCGACCGCCGGGCGACGCTGCTGGCGCAGCCGCAGGACGGGATCTATCACTTCGACATTCGTCTCCAAGGGCCCGGCGAGACGGTCTTCTTTGACGTCTGACGGGCTGTTCTCGGGCATCTACGCGCGCGGCGGCGTCGCCGCGGAGGTGTCCGATGAGGCGTGGCTGCAGGCGATGCTCGACGTAGAGGCGGCGCTGGCCCGCGCCTGCGCCGCCGAGGGGCTGATCCCCGCGGCGGCGGCGGATCAGATCGCCGCTGCCTGCCGGGCTGCCGAGTTTCACTCCGAGCAGCTCGCCCGCGAGACCGCCGACAACGCCAGTCCGGTCGTCGGGCTGGTCGCGGCGCTCCGAGCGGCGGTACCCGAACCGGTCCGCGCGCACGTGCACCTCGGCGCCACCAGCCAGGACGTGATGGATACCGCGCTCATGCTGATCGCGCGGCGGGGGCTGACGCCGCTGCTCGCTGATGTCCTCGCTGCCGCCGACGCCGCCGCCCGCCTCGCCGCCGAGCACCGGAGCACCCCGATGATCGGTCGCACACTGCTGCAGCAGGCGCTGCCGGTGACGTTCGGGTTGCGGGCCGCCGGCTGGCTGGTCGGGATCGACGCAGCGCGTGTCCGGCTGGCCGCCGTGCGCGAGCAGGAGCTGGCGGTGCAGATGGGAGGGCCGGTGGGCGCGCGCGGCCCCGCGGTGGCCGCCCGCGTCGCCGCCGAGCTCGAGCTCGTCGAGCCGGTGCTCCCGTGGCAGGCGATCCGCATCCGTCCCGTCAATCTCGCCGCCGCTCTGGGAGCATTGTGCGGCGTGCTCGCCAAGATCGCCCGCGACGTGACTCTGCTCGCCCAACAGGAGGTCGCCGAATGCCGTGAGGGCGGCGGTTCGGACCGGGGCGGCTCGAGCGCCATGGCCCACAAGCGCAACCCGGTCGGCGCGGTGTCGGTGCTCGCCTGCGCCAAGCGCACGCCGGGGCTGGTCGCGTCGGCGCTGGCCGAGATGGAGCAGGAGCACGAGCGGGCGGCGGGCGCCTGGCAGGCCGAGTGGGGGACCTACACGGCCCTGCTGGCCCTGACCGGATCGGCCGCGGCGTGGGCGCGTGAGCTGCTCGAGCAGCTCGAGGTGGACCCCGAGCGGATGCGTGCCAACCTCGCCGCCTCGGCGGGCGCCGGCGGGCCGGCGCCCGACGGGGCCGATGAGCTGATCGATCGAGCGCTGCGGGCGCACGGGCGATGATCCCCGTCGACCTCAACTGCGACAGCGCCGGCCCGGACGACGCCCCGGTGCTCCTGCTGGGCGGATCGCTCGGTACCACCCTGGCGATGTGGGACCCCCAGATTCCCGCGCTGTCGGCCACCCACCGCGTGATCCGCTTCGATCACCGCGGCCACGGTGGCTCGCCGGTGCCCAACGGCCCGTATGCGATCAGCGATCTCGGCGGTGACGTGCTGGCGATGCTCGACCGCCTCGGCGTCGAACGTGCCTCGTACGCCGGCCTGTCGATCGGCGGCATGGTCGGTCAGTGGCTGGCGATCAACGCCCCGGAGCGGATCGAGCGCCTCATCCTGCTGTGCACCGCGGCGTACCTGCCCGGGGCGGCGTCGGTCTATGGCGAGCGAGCCGCGGCGGTCCGCGCGGCCGGAACGCCGGCGATCGTCGCCGACGCGGTGGTCGCCCGCTGGTTCACGCCGGCCTACGCCGAAGCTCACCCGGAGACGACGCGTCGGTACCGGGAGATGATCGGCTCGATCGACCCCGAGGGCTACGCCGGCTGCTGCGAGGCGATCGCGGCCATGGATCTCCGTGGCGGCCTGGGCGCGATCACCGCGCCGACGCTGGTGATCGCCGGCGCTCAGGATCCAGCGATCGGGCCCGAGCATGGCCGGGCGATCGCCGAGGCGATCCCGGGGGCCCGCTTGGCCGTGGTCGACCCCGCCGCCCATCTGGCGAGCGTCGAGCGTCCGGATGCGATCACGCCACTGATGGCCGGCCACCTGGACCGAGTGCGGGCGCCGGCGCCGTGACCGACCCCACCCATGACGCCGGGATGAACGTCCGCCGTGCGGTGCTCGGGGACGACCACGTGGACCGCGCGATCGCGCGCACGACCGAGTTCACGGCGCCGTTCCAGGACTTCATCACCCGCTACGCGTGGGGGAGCGTGTGGGCCCGGGAGGGACTTGACCGGCGCACTCGGAGCGCCATCACCCTGTCGGTGCTCGCCGCGCTGGGCCGCGAGAACGAGATCGAGATGCACGTCCGCGGTGCGCTGCGCAATGGCCTGACGCCTGCGGAGATCGCCGAGGTTCTGCTGCACACGTCCGTCTACGCCGGCGTTCCCGCGGCGAACGCCGCGTTCGCGATCGCCCAGCGGGTGATCGATGCGGATAGGACTCCGGGCGAGCCCGAGGGCCCGCCCGGAGGGACGGCTAGACGATGAACTTCGTGCCCGCGACCGCCGTGAGGATCGCCGAGGCGGGGAGGCCGTTGTCAAACGGTCCGTTCGGCGAGATCGACTTGCCGATGATCGAGCCGATCGCCCCGGAGTGGCGCGCCTCGATCGTCAGGATCGACGCCGCCGCCAGTAGGTAGGTCGGGTCCTTGATGTTGCCGGCCTGACCGAGATAGGCGTGGACGCCCGTGTTCTCGAGGACGTACGCGGTCTGCTGGAACGTCGACTGGTTGCCGGTCGTGCCATGGAAGTTGAACTTCGGCTGCTTGACGCCCTTCTTGCCGAGGGCCTTCTGCAGGAATGCGACGTGAGCCTTCTCATCGCGCGTCGTGATCTTGAGGAAGGTCGCCGTCTTGGGATCCTTGACCGCGCCCTTCGACGTGGCCTCCTCATAGAAGGCGCGCTCCAGGAACTCCAGCGTCAGCGCGAAGTTCAGGATGCCGATGTCGCCCTTGCCGAACGAGCTCGGGGGAGCTCCCTTGGCGAGCGCGGTACCGGGAATCAGTGCGCTGAGAATCGCGCCGCCGCTGACCGCGGCGCCGCCGGCCATCGCGCCCTTGCGCAGGAATGACATGCGGGTGTCGCCGGCTACCTCTTCGGCAGCTTCACGGATTGCGCCGTCGGTGTCGACGGCTTCGAGGTTGAGATGAGCCATAGGGGTACTGCTCCTTTCGAGCTTTCCGGGACCGGAAGCACGTTCACCGCGTGAAAACGCTTCCTCTCTCCGTGCGGGCTCGCGGCGTGACTGGATCGGTGCGATGTCAGATCGCTGACATTGGCCTCAAGCTTCCGGATGGGCGCGCCGATAACTGCTCTAACCGGCCGCGGCGATGGCGGAGCTCCGCACGGCGGCCCCGGCCTTGATTGCCCACAGCGGCTTGGCCAGCAGGAGCTGCACGTCGCAGATCCGCCGCTCCGCAAAGCCCCCCTCGCAGTAGGCCAGGTACAGCTCCCAGATGCGCTGGAAGCGCTCGTCGTAGCCGAGCGAGGCGAGCTCATCGCTGTGGGCGGCGAAGTTGTGGCGCCAGCGTCGCAGCGTCTCCACGTAGCTGGCGGTGATGTCCTCGAGCCCGACGGCTTGGAGATCCGTGCGTCGCGCCACCTGGCGCGTGATCAGCTCCAGCGAGGGCAGGCAGCCGCCGGGAAAGATGTACTCCTTGATGAAGCTTCTGGACGCCTTCTCGACCTCGTAGGCGCGGTCGTCGATGGTGATCGCCTGCAGCAGCATCGCCCCATGCGGCGTCAGCAGATCCGAGCAGCGGGAGAAGAAGCCGCCGATGTGCTGCCAGCCGACCGCTTCGATCATCTCGATCGAGACGAGCTTGTCGTAGCGGCCGCGCAGATCCCGGTAATCCCGCATGAGGACGGTGACGAGATCCTCCAGCCCCGCCCGGCGCACCTGCTCGGCGGCGTAGTCGTGCTGCTCGGCGGAGATCGTGGTGGTGGTGACGCGGCAGCCGCGTGTGCGCGCGGCGTGGATGGCGAACCCGCCCCAGCCGGTGCCGATCTCCAGAACGTGGTCCTCGGGGCTCAGCTCCAGGCGGTGGCAGACCCGTTCGAGCTTGGCCACCGACGCCTCCTCCAGCGTCATGCCCGGGCGGTCAAACAGCGCGCACGAGTACATCATCGTCGGGTCCAGCATCCGCTGGAAGAGCTCGTTGCCGAGGTCGTAGTGGGCGGCGATGTAGCGACGGTTGCGCTGCCGAGTCCGGCGGCGCACCAGCTCGCGCGCCCGCTGGTGTGGGGTCCATAACGGCGCTGTGACCGATCGCACGCGGTCGATGAGCACCGCGTTGCGCGCCGCCAGGCGGATCACCGCCACCAGATCCGGTGAGTCCCACAACCCCTGGGCGTAGGACTCCGCCAGCCCGCGGCTGCCGCGCATCAGCATCCGCCAGAAACGCGGATCGTGCACGTCGATCGTCGCCACCGGCGCGCCCGTCCCGAACCTCCGTCGTTCCCCCGCCTCGACGACGATCAGGCTTCCGACCCGGATCTGGCGCAGCAGCAGCGACGCCGCACGACGCCAGCCGCGAGCCTCGCGCGCACTGCCTGCCTCGATGGCACTCATCGCGCCGCCCGGAGCGGATGGGGGTGAACGCGGGCTCCGGCCAGCTTGAGACCGATCGCGTGTCCGTAGATCAATGACAGCACCCGCACGGTGGCGAGCGGAAAGCGCGCCGTCATTCGCGCCGCCGTGGCTCGCGTCAGCTCATGGCGCGTCATCGCCAGGGTCGCGTCGAACACCGCCGCGCCGTGCCGGCGGCTCTCGATGTGCACCGAGAGCGTGGCTTCCGGCTCGGTCGCCCGGGCGTCGTAGACGTGGTCCATGCCCATGAAGGGCGACACGTGCAGCTGCTTGGCGAAGCTGCCCGACACGACCGACGAGCGCGGGCGGCGATCAGAGAGCAGGTAGGAGTGGCGCTCGCCCCAGGGGGTGTTGGTGACCTCGGCCAGCACGCTGTGCAGTCGCCGCCCGCCGGCGTCGAAGCAGTAGTAGAAGCTGACCGGGTTGAAGCACAGGCCGAACGAGCGCAGCTGCGTCAGGAGCCGGATCGGCCCTGGTGGTCGCGATCCCGACAGCTCCAGCACCCGCTCACGCACGGCGTCATCAAGTGAGACCGACGGCGCTCCGAGGTAGTCGCGGCGGCGCCAGCGCAGCGGGCCCGGGCCCGGGGCCAGCAGGCGCCCGCCGAGCAGACCGGGCAACTCGCCGAGGTCGACGTAGGCCAGCGCCAGGCGATGGCTGAACTCGGTGGGCGGGTCGACGCGCCGGTGACGGATCGTGCCCGCGTAGATGCAGCTGGCATTCACAACCGGGCCCCGAAGTGCTCGGCGACCCGCAGCGCGCTGACGACGCCGTCCTCATGGAAGCCCCAGCCCCAATAGGCGCCGCAGAAGTGGGTGCGGTTGTGCGCATTGATCTCGGCGAAGCGCCGCTGGGCGGCGACGCCGGCGCCGGTGAACACCGGATGGGAATAGGGGATCGTCCGGATCACGCGATCCGGGTCTATGTCCCCGGTCCGGTTGAGGGTCACGCAGAACTCCTGGTTGGTACGCAGCGACTGGAGCCGATTCATGTGGTAGGTGACCGTCGTTCGATGATCCGGCCGCTCGAGCAGGTGATAGTTCCAACTCGCCCACGCCCGGCGGCGGCGCGGGAGCATCCGCACGTCGGTATGCAGGACCGCCTCGTTGGCCTGGTAGGGGATCGCCCCGAGCAGCTCGTGCTCACGGTCCGAGGCATCCCCGAGCACTGCCAGGGCCTGATCTGAGTGCGTGGCCAGAACAACCTCGTCGAACGGCTCGGGATCGCCGCCGCGGGGGGTGACGAGGACGTGGTCGGCCCGGCGGACGATCGTCTGGACCGGCGTGCGCACACGCAGGCGGCCGCCGAACACGGCGAGCAGGGCGTCGACGTACCGCGCCGAGCCGCCGCTGACCGTCCGCCACTGCGGCCGGCCACGCAGCGAGAGCATGCCGTGATTGTCGAAGAACTCGACCAGGAACCGCGCCGGGAAGGTCCACATCTGGGCCGGGTCGGCGGACCAGACCGCCGACGCCTGGGGGACGATGAGGCGGTCGATGAACGGTGTCGAGAAGTGCTGCTGCTCCAGCCACTGACCCAGCGACGGTCCGGCGTCGCCGGTGTCGGCGTGGCTGCGGATCAGCTCTCGCGCCGCCCGCTGAAACCGGGCCATGTCGGCGATCATGCGATGAAACCAAGGCGCCACGAGGTGGGCACGCTTGGCGAATAGCCCGTTGGGCGAAGAACCGTTGTATTCGAAGTCCCCGTGTCCGTCGCTGACGCTGAACGTCATCGTCGAGGGTTGGGAGGGGACCTCGAGCCGCTCGAGCAGTTTCTGGAAGTTGGGGTAGTTGCGATCGTTGAAGACGATGAACCCGGTGTCAACCGCGTGGCTCTCGTCCGCGGTGTCGACCCGGATCGTGTTGGTGTGACCGCCGGCATAGCCGGCGGCCTCGAACACCGTCACCTCGTGGGTGCCACCCAGCAGATGGGCGGTGACCAGGCCCGAGACGCCCGCGCCGACGATCGCGATCCGCAACGTGCCCGGCCTTCTACCGGGTCTCGTCCGGGCCCGTGGTCCCGCGCTGCTCGGCGGCGGCGCGCCGGCGCTCGCGACGCTCAGACACGGTGGCGATCAGAACGCTGAACTCGAACAGGAAATAGAGCGGCAGCGTCTCGAGCAGCATCGTGATCGCGTCTCCGGGGAGGATCGCCGCGACTCCGCAGCATGCCAGCACCGCCCAGCGACGGTTACGACGCAGCTGCCGGGGCGTGATCAGACCGGCACGGGTGACCGCGATGATCGCCACGGGGACTTGGAACAGGAGCCCCATCGCCAGCATCGTCGTGGCCGCGAACTTGTAGTACTGGCTGGCCTGGACGAGCACGTTGAACTCGCCGCTGTTGAAGTTCTGGAAGAAGTGCAACGCCGCGGGGAGCACGACGGTGTAGCCGAACGCCACTCCGGCACCGAACAGGACCGGGATCGACATGGCCACCGGAAGCATGCGCCGCCGCTGCCGGGGCTCGAACGCCGGCATGAAGAAGCCGTAGACCTGCATCAGCAGGACCGGAAGCGACAGGATCAGCGCGAACAGCAGCGTGACGGTGACCGTCGTGGTGAACGGCTCGCCGATGCCCAGCGTGACCGGGAGATCGCCCTGGGGCGCCTTGGACAGTCGCCTGACGTCTTGGCCGAGGCTCGTCCGGACCGCGGTCAGGGCGGTCCGGGCGGCCGCCGGCTCCGAACGGGTCTGCAGGACACCGACGACAGTGTCCAGCTGCTTGGCCACATCGCGAGCGCTCCGCTGCACGGAGTAGGTCGCGCCGAGCGGCCCATGCCCGGACCGGACCTGCTGCTGGGTGTTGTGGGCCAGCGGCGAGTTGACCAGGTGCAGGAGCTGGTGGTTCTGCCAGAAGCAGAAGCCAAACGCGACCGCGACCGCGAGCAGCGAGACGATCAGCCTCGTCCGTAGCTCCTCGAGGTGGTCCACGACGCTCATCCGAGCCTCGTGACCCACGGGTCGCAGCCGCACCGGCGCGATCGCGCCTGGAATCTGCATTACCAGCGTCCTTGAGCCGCGAGGCCGGGCAGCCTAGGCGGCGGGCGAGACGGGGGTCCGCTCGCGCTGGGCCGCGACGGACTCGGCGGTGCGCTCGGAAGCCGGCGCGACGGTGACGGGCGCTGAGGTCAGCTCGGCGACCCGCTCCGCGTGGTCGCTGGTCACGTGCGTCTCGGTCATGTGCGTGGCCGGGCCCTCATTGGTGAGGGAGTCCTTGAACCCGCGGAGTCCCTCGCCCATGGACTTGCCCATCTCGGGCAGGCGCTTGGCTCCGAACACGAGGAGCAGCACGATCAATACGAATGCGATGTGGATTGGGTTATCGAGTCCCAACATCTTGAAATCTCCGATCAGTCGGTTTCGCTGGCACTCGTTCCTACGGCCGGCCGGGCCGTTTGGATCACCCAGCTGCGCCGGTCCGCCTCGCCGCCGGCGGCTACTACGTGAGGCTGGCGCTGATCACGGCGGGGTGCGTCGGCGCGAGAGTGCCACCGGCGGGCTCCGGAGTGACCATCACGAGTGATACGCCGTGCAGGCTGTCCGGGACGTCGACGACCGCCTCGCCGGCGGCGCTGACGCCGAACAGGGAATGGGCCGGAACGGGCGAGCCGTGCCCCCGCTTGAGCCAGATCTCGTAGATCTCGCCGGCGGGCGGGGGGAGAAATCGTGAACGACGAGCGCGGCGTGGCCGCCGGCCAGCCTGAGTTCGGCATTTCCCCGTCCGGTGACCTGGGCGTGGATGATCCGCGTGCTGCTGCCCCCGCTGCCGGACCCGGCCACATTCACGCCCACGACGACCGCGGCGGCGACCGCGAGCGCGGCGGCGAACCCGAGCGCCGGCCGCGGCAGGCGCCAGCGCTGCAGACCGCGGGCGCCAGCCGCACGCGACGCCGGGGCACCCTTGGGCTCGTTGGCGACGGCGCGCATGACTCTGCGACGCAGGTCGGGAGGCGCGCGATGGCCCGCGCTGCTGAGGGGCAGGACGTTGACCACCGACTCGAAGGCGGCCAGCTCGTCGCGGCAGACCGTGCAGGTCTCGAGATGCTCCCGGAACGCTTCGGCCTCCGCGAGGTCGAGGGCGCCGAGGGCATAGGCGGCGACATCGTCGCCGCAGGCGCGGTTCTCGGAGGTTGGATCTCCGTCGCTCATGTCCGGTCCGATTTCATATCAGTGCTCCAGAACGACCGCCAAGGGCGATCCGCAATTTGGTCAGCCCCAGACGCATCCGTCCCTTGACGGTTCCTGGGGCAAGTTCCAGCATCGACGCGATCTGGCTATGGCTGAAGCCGCCGAAGTACGCCAGCTCGATCACCTGTCGCTGGTCGGGGGGCAGCTCCTGCAGGGCTGCGCGGACCTGCTCCCCATCCTCCCGGCGCTCGACCGTCGCCTCCGTGTCGTCGGGAGCTCGCATCTGCTCGATCAGACCGTCGTCGGTGACGTCCCGTCCAGTGCGCACGGATTCGCGCCGGAACAGATCGATCGCCCGGTTGCGGACGACGCCGAGCACCCAGGACCGGACGCTGCCGCGTCCCCGGTCATACACGGCACCGCTGCGCCACAGCGATACGAACGCCTCCTGGACGACGTCCTCGGCGGTGCTCCGCCGGCCGCACATGCGATACGCCAGCGAGAACGCCGCGTCGGCGTGGCGATCAAAGACAACCTCGAACGCCTGCGCATCGCCCTCGTGAACGAGCGGCATGAGGTCCTCGTCGGCGAGGCTGCGCAGGTCGCGACCCGGGGTGCGAAAGCTGAGAGGCGGTCTGAACACCAAGTGACGTAGTGGATCAGGTTTGCGGGGCGATCGCGCAGCGCCCGTTGGGGGACGCTGCGCGAGCACTCCGCCGCGCCGGCTCACCGCTACTTGATCAGCGGCTTGACGGCTTTGAGCACCGTCGCCGTGCTCAGCGGCTTGTCAAATGCGCCGTTGGGCGTGATCGATTTGCCGGTGAGCAGCGCGATCGAAGCGGCATGACGCGCTTCGACCTGCACGATCGACCCGGCCGCGGCCAGGAGGGCCTTGTCGGTCAGCGCCGGGCCCGCGCCGTTGTAGGCGCCGACGCCTGTGTTCTCCAGGACGTATGCCAGGCTGAGGAAGCTCGCCTGGTTGGTGACCGGGAACGCGAATGTCGGCTTGGATACCGGCTTCCCGCCGGACGCCGTGATCGCCTTGGTCAGTGCCGCGACGTGCTCGGCCTCCTCGTCGCCGAACGACGTGGCAAGAGCCTTGGCCTGGCCGGTGAGGCCGACCGACTTGCCCTTGGACTGGTAGAAGTCGGTTTCGAGATATTCGAGCGTGAGCGCGAAGTTCAGGATGTCGACATCCGAGGTCGCCGCCAGCGCATTGCCGACGAACGGGGCGACGGCGCTGGCGCCGTACACGGCGCCAACGCCCATCGCGCCGCGCAGGATGAAGCTGGCACGGCTGATGCCGTGGACTTCGACGGCGGCCAGCTCCGGGCTGGCCATGTCAGGATTGTTCATGAGTCGTGGTTCCTCTCTGGAGCTCGGTCGGGGCTAGGCGATGAACGGCTTGACGACGGCCAGCACCTGGGCCATGGTCATCGGCTTCGCGAATGCTCCGTCGGGGGTGGGCGACTTCTTCAGCAGCAGGTTGAGCGTCGCCGCATGGCGGGCCTCGATGCTGTGAATCGAGAGAGCCGCCGCCAGGATCTCGGCGCTCTTGATGTTGCCGGCCTGACCGAGGTAGGCGGAGGCGCCGAGGTTCTCGACGCTCGCCGCCAGCATGGTGACCTGGGCGGCGTTGTGGATCGGGAACTTGCCGGTCGGCTCGGCCGCCGGAGTACCCATGCTGCCGGCGACCTTTTTCAGGGCGATGACGTGCTGGGACTCCTCGGCGCCGAAGCTCTTGAGCACCGACAGATCCTTGCCGTGAAACAGCCCGCTGCCGATCACCTTGGCGTAGAACTGCGACTCCAGGTACTCGAGGGTCAGCGCGTAGTTGACGATCGCCAGATCGCCGGAGCCCGCGCCGCTGGAGCTGGCAGTGCCGGTCCCGGACGCGGCGGCCGACGAGGTGCCGGCCGCGCTCGAGGTGCCGGCGGCGCTCGAGGTGCCGGCGGCCGAGCTGGAGGAGCTCGACGAGCTGCCGCAGGCGGCGATGAACGCGGCCAGGGATGTGGCAGCCACACCGGCGCCCATGCGCTTGCCCGCCATCTTCAGGAAGCGCTTGCGCTCAAGATCATCACGGGCGAGCGTCTCGACGACGCCCGGCTCTCGCCGGTCGCCCTCGGTGCTGGTGGATTCGGACATCGGGTCTCCTTTTCGGTCCGGATGCGTGACCTCCGGATGCACCACTTCTTACGGTCATTGGGCCGAGTCGGATCACTGTGATCCGAACAGCCGGGCTGGACGCAACAGCTGTCATGGGCCCACGCACCACGATTCGCGCAGTCGCCGGCACCGCTGGCGCGCTGGCGTGCGGGGCGCTGATGCTGGCCGGATGCGGATCAGCGTCGAAGACCACATCCACCACGGTCCCCACCCCGGCGACTCACGCGACCGCGACTCACACGGCGCCGGCGCCGACCGTCGCCTCCGGGTACGTGAAGGTCTCGATCAGCGGCTACGCCTTTCACCCGGCGACGATCACCGTCGGCGTCGGGACCAAGGTCACGTTCACCAATCACGATCAGACCGCCCACACGGCCACCGCCGGCGGGTCAGGGTTCGATACCGGAACCGTCAAGCCGGGCCGCTCGGCGACGATCACGCTGCGACGGCCGGGCATATACACCTACGTCTGTCAGTTCCACGCGTTCATGCACGGGACGATCATCGTCCGCCGCGGCTAACGTCCGGCCGCCCAGCGTCAGAACAACGACGGTAATGACGATGGGTGCGCTTTCGTGGCGGCGCGGCACGTGGTCCTGTCACTCGGCTGCGCCCAAGCTGCCCCTGCTTTGAGGAGGTTTGGGTCGCTCCTGGTATGCGAGCGCACGGGATTTTGTGCGTCTTGGGCGCAATTCCGACCTACTTACGCACGCGTGAGTTGCGCTGGTCCTCACGCCGGAAGAATCTCGCCCACGCCACCCCGGGCAACGTCCACCGAGCGCCCGGGAACAGGTGGTCTTTGACCGCCGGATCAAGGCGGAGTCCGACGTTGCCGATGAAACCAGTATCCGGGCTGGTTCGCCTGCCCGACGCTCTCTATGCCCTCGATCCCCAGCTCCCCGATCGCGACCCTAGGCGGCCGCTTCAACGAGCAGCACGCTACCCGGCTGCTGTGGCGGGCCGGCTTCGGCCCCAGGCCGGGTGACGCCAAGCGCCTGGCCGCGATGGGGCTGGACGGCGCCGTCGCTTCGCTGACCCGGCCGGCTGGGCCGGCGCGGTTGATCGGCCGCGAGCCGCACGGGGAAGGCGGCCAGCCGCTGGACCCGATCGACGTCTGGGGCGACGACCACTGCTGGTGGCTGGATCGGATGGTCCGCTCCGACCACCAGCTGGTGGAGCGCATGACCCTGATCTGGCATAGCTGGTTCGCGACCTCGATTGACGGCGCCACCGCCGCGCTGATGCTCGACCAGAACCACATGATGCGCGCCCGGGCCCTGGGGAACTTCCACGATCTGCTCCTGGAGGTGACGCGGGACCCGGCGATGCTGCTGTGGCTGTCGGGGACCGCGAACACCAAGTGGTCACCGAACGAGAATTACGGCCGCGAGGTGATGGAGCTGTTCACGCTCGGCGCCGACCGCGGCTACACCCAGGATGACGTACATCAGCAGGCGCGGGCGCTGACGGGCTTCACCAACGACTGGAGCGAGGGCCGCGGGCCCTACAAATTCCGCTTCGATCCCGAGTTGCACGACGACGGGGTCAAGCGCATCTTCGGTCAGCGCGGCCGCTTCGACTACACCGACACGTGCCGGCTGTGCGTGACGCACCCGACGCACCCCTCGTTCATGGTCTCCAAGCTCTGGGACTACTTCGTCGGGGATCCGATCCCGGGGGCGACACTGAAGGTCCTCGCGCGGACGTACGTGGACAGCGGCTTTGAGACGCGCTCGCTGGTCGAGGCGATCCTCCGTCACCCGCTCTTCTACGAGGGATCGCGCATGGTGATCCCACCGGTGGTCTACTGCGCCGGGCTGCTGCGCGCGCGAGGACAGACGGTCCAGACCAACGCCTGGACCTGGATCGGCACCGAGACCGGCCAGCGGCTGTTCGAGCCGCCCAACGTCGCCGGCTGGGACTACACGCATTGGCTGGACACGTCGCGGTGGTCGGCGCGCTTCCAGGCCATCAACTATGCGCTGATGGAATCGACGATCGATCCCAACGACAAGCACTACCCGGTGCACGAGACACCGTCGCAGGCGCTACAGCGGGCGCTGAGCGCCTGGGACAACCCGCAGCTGTCGCCGGGTACGCTCAAGTCGCTGCTGGCGTTCAGCCGCCGCGCCGGCGGCCTGATCAAGGCCGACTGGGAGCAGGTCAGCTACCGCATCCTGCGCCAGAACGCGCTGCAGGCCCTGATCCCGACCACGCCCGATTGGCAGACGTGCTGATGGCGCGCCGCCCCGTCAACTGCTGCGATGGCTTCACCCGCTCGGAGGCGATGCGCGCCGCGCTCGCCAGCGGAAGGGGACCGAGCTCGAGGGAATGGGATCCGCGGATGCCGATCCCCGCCGGGACCGGCGTGGACCGCCGCCGGTTCCTGATCGGAGCCGCCGGTGGGCTCGTGTCGGTGTACGGAGCCGGGCGGCTCGGCCTCGGCGGGCAGGCGCTGTCGGAGGGGATCGCCCAGGCGGCGACCGTGCAGGGGCCGTCCAGCCCGATCCTGATCTCGATCTTCATGGCCGGCGGCGTCGATGCCCTGTCGGTGCTGGCGCCGGTCGCCGACCCGACGTACCAGAAGCTGCGCCCGACGCTGGCCGTGTCCCCGTCGCAGGGAACCCCGTTCACGGAGGACCCGAGCCTCAGCTGGGGCCCGGCGGTGACCTCATTCGCCAATCTCCACGACGCCGGCAGGATGACCGTGTTCCCGGGGATCGGCTACGCCGATCCGGACCTGTCGCATTTCACGTCGCGCCACTACTGGGAGGTCGGCGCGGCCGACACGCGCCTGGTGACCGGCTGGATGGGCCGTTATCTCGATATCGCCGGTAGCCCCGCCAACCCGTTGCAGGGCCTGTCGATGGACAGCGAGATGAACCCGACGCTGGCCACTGCGGTCAATCCGGTGGCCGCGATCGACCGGCCGGAGACGTTCCAGCTGTGGCTCAACGACGTCTGGGGCGACGTGTTCTCCGAGACCCTCGACTCGGCGTCCTCCCTCGGCGATGCCCAGCGGCGGTCCAGTGACCCGGCGATCGCCCAGGTTGCGCAGGCTGCCTCCGAGGTGGGAATCGTCCGGCGGGCACTGGCGCCGTTCCGCACCCCCGATGGAAAGGCGGCCTACACGAGCCCGGTGACCTATCCGACCGCCTCGGGCACCGACTTCCCGCAGCGCCTCGCCGGCCTGGCGGCGATGATCTCCGCCGGACTGCCGCTGCGCTGCGTGGCGCTCACGCCCGAGACGCAGTTCGACACGCACGCCGCCCAGGCGCAGACATTTGACGCCGGCCTGCCGGTGATCGCCGATGCCATCGCCGCCTTCCAGGCCGATCTGGAGGCCAGAGGCGTCGCCGATCGGGTGCTCATCCACGTCTGGTCGGAGTTCGGGCGCCGCGCTCTGGAGAACGGCTCGCACGGGACCGACCACGGCGCCGCCGGCGTATCGATGCTGATCGGCACCCGGGCGAGCGGCACGATGGTCGGGGAGTGGCCGTCGCTGACGAACCTCGACGCCAACGGCAACCAGCGTGAGAACGTCGACTTCCGCGGCGTGTACGCGTCGCTGCTGGAGCAGTGGTTTGATCAGGACGCGGGTGCCGTCATCCCGGACGCGGGCCGTTTCGGCCGCTATCAGCTGCTGCGATGAGCGTTCGCCGCGGTCTCGCGCTGTTGCTCGCGGTCCTGGCCGCAGCCCTCACGGCTGCCGCCGCAGCCGGTGCCGCGGCCGCCCCAGTCGCCGCGGCCGGTGCCGCGGCGGCCCCGGTCACCGCGGTCGTGCCCAGCATCGTCCTGGACTCGGGGCCGATCCGCGCCCAGGTGGAGACCCCGCCCGCACGGCTGCTCGTGTACGCCCAGGAGTGGTCGCTGTGGCCCTCACGCTCGACCGTCAAGCCCGGGCGCGTGATCGTGCAGCTGTGGAATCGCGGCCAGGATGCCCACGATCTGCGGATTCGCCGCCTGGACGGCCGCGGGATCATGGTCGGCCCCACACAGGGCGTCGGGGTCACCGAGTCCGGGCAGATCCGCCAGGCCAACTGGTACCTGTCGAAGGGCGCCTACGAGCTGTACTGCTCCATGCCGGGGCACATGAAGCTGGGCATGCACGCCCGGCTCAGGGTCAGCTGACCGGCACCACCACGTCCTGGACCTCGAGCAGTTCGCCCGGCGGCTCGCCGGTGAGCAGCCAGCCGCGGCTCTGGTTGAGCACCAGGCCCTGCCGCACGAGCTCCCCGAGTGAGGTGGAGACGGTCGGCCGTCGCGCGGCGACGAGGTCCGCGAGGACCGAGTGGGTCAGGTGCAGGGGCACCACCACCCCATCGCTGCCCACCCGACCCCAGCGGTCGGCGAGGTGCCAGAACAGCATGTGGAGGCGCACGGTGACCCGCGCCTGGTGGATGATCGCCATGTTCACCGACAGGTGCCGAGAGCGCTCCAGCGCCCGCGCCACCAGCCGGCCGGTGAGCTGGGGGTAGGCGGCGAAGCGGCGGGCGGCCTCGTCGTCGAGCAGCGCCAGACGGGTCGGCTCGAGCACCCGCCAGCGGGTGATCTGGCTGAGCGCCGGGATCGCGTCCTCGCCCTGCCCGGGCCGGAGCAGATCGCCTTCGCCGAGCAGCTCGGCGCCGAACCGTCCATCGACGCCGACGCGGCGCAGCAGGCGGCCGTGCAGGACCAGGAGCCCGATGCCGCCGCCGATCCTGACGCTGATCTCGTATGGGTCCCAGCTGCCCCGCGGCACTCGGACGGAGGCGACGACGCACTCCTGCACGGCACGGGGCGTGAGCGCTGGACCGAGCGCCTCGGCGAGGTCGGGGTCCTCGTGCAGGACATAGCACGCGTTTCTCGCCGTGACGGCCGGTGGGGGCGGCATTGGTCGGAGTATGGGACAGTCGGCGGACCGGCGTCTCTCAGGAGCCGTCGCACCTCATAAAATCGAGCCCGTAACGCCGAGACGAGGAGAGGCGATGACCGATTCGTACGCCCGTGGTGACACGACGGCGGCGCTGCTGACCGAGACGATCGGGGCCAATCTGGATCGAACGGTGACCCGGTTCGGCGATCGCGAAGCGCTCGTCTCCTGCGCCCAGGGGCGGCGGTATAGCTACGCGGATCTCGGCGCGGCCGTCGACGAGCTGGCCAGAGCGCTGATGGCCGCCGGCGTGCGCGCCGGGGACCGAATCGGGATCTGGAGCCCCAACTGCGCCGAGTGGACCCTCGTCCAGTACGCGACGGCGAAGGTCGGCGCGATCCTGGTCAACGTGAATCCGGCGTACCGCACCGGCGAGCTGGAGTACGCGCTGGCGCAGTCGGGCTGCCGCATGCTGATCGCCGCGACGGCGTTCAAGACCTCCGACTACCGGGCGATGATCACCGAGGTCTCGGGACGGCTGCCGGCGCTGGCTCGGGTCGTGTTCCTGGATGGACCCGACTGGGACGAGCTGATCGCTCAGGCGACCGACGTGACGGAGGACGAGCTCCGGGCGCGGTCGGCGGGCCTGACGCCCGATGACCCGATCAACATCCAGTACACGAGCGGCACCACCGGCTTTCCCAAGGGCGCGACGCTGACCCATCGCAACATCCTCAACAACGGCTACTTCGTGGGGGAGGGATGCCGCTACACCGAGGCTGACAGAGTCTGCATCCCGGTGCCGTTCTATCACTGCTTCGGCATGGTCATGGGCAACCTCGGCGCCACCACGCACGGCTGTGCGATGGTGATCCCGGCGCCGGCGTTCGATCCCGAGGCGACGCTCGCGGCCTGCGCGCAGGAGCGCTGCACGTCCCTCTACGGGGTTCCGACGATGTTCATCGCTCAGCTCGACCATCCCCGCTTTGGTGAGTTTGACCTCGGCTCGCTGCGCACCGGGATCATGGCCGGCTCGCCATGCCCGGCGGAGGTGATGAAGCGGGTCATGCAGCTGATGCACATGAGCGAGGTGGGCATTTGCTACGGGATGACCGAGACCTCCCCGGTGTCCACGCAGACGGCGTTCGACGATCCGGTCGCCAAGCGTGTCGGCACGGTCGGGCGAGTCCACCCGCACGTCGAGGTCAAGGTGGTCGATCCGGGCACCGGCGCCACCGTGCCGCGAGACGTGAGCGGCGAGCTGTGCACTCGCGGATACAGCGTGATGGCGGGCTATTGGGAGGACGCCGAGCGGACCGCCGAAGCGATCGACTCCGATCGCTGGATGCACACCGGCGATCTGGCGACCATGGACGTCGACGGCTACGTCAGCATCGTGGGGCGGATCAAGGACATGGTGATCCGGGGCGGTGAGAACGTGTACCCGCGTGAGGTGGAGGAATTCCTGTACGCCCACCCGGACATCGCCGACGTTCAGGTGATCGGCGTGCCCGACCAGCGCTACGGCGAGGAGCTGATGGCGTGGGTGATCCCGCGCGGCGGCGCCACGCTGGACGCCGATGCGGTCCGTTCGTTCTGCCGGGGCAGGATCGCCCACTACAAGGTCCCGCGCTACGTGAAGCTCGTCGACGGCTTCCCGATGACGGTCACCGGCAAGGTGCAGAAGTTCAGGATGCGCGAGCAGGCGATCGAGGAGCTGGGACTCGGCGAATCGGCGGGGGTGCCGACCGCCTGACCGCGCGCCGGCGGGCCCACCCGGCGGTCAGCCCTCCGGCGCGGCGACGGTGCGGTTGCGTCCGCCCTGCTTGGCGGCGTAGAGCGCCTTGTCAGCGCGGCCGAACAGCTCCATCGCCGACTCGCTGCGATTCCAGGAGGCGACGCCCGCCGAGCACGTCTGGCCGCTCGGGGTGGCCTGGCGGAGACGATCGACCACCGCCACCGCGTACTCCAGCGGCCACGCCGCGATCACGGCGGCGAACTCCTCTCCGCCGTAGCGGGCCAGCAGATCCCCGGCGCGCAGCTCGGACCGCCACGCAATCGCCGTCTCGGTCAGCAGCGCATCGCCGGCGAGGTGTCCGCGCTCGTCGTTGTAGCTCTTGAAGTCGTCGAGGTCGACGACCGCCACGCACACCGGGTGCCCCTCCCGGGCCGAGCGCGACAGCTCGCGATCGAGCTCATCCTCCCACGCCCGGCGATTGGGGAGCCCGGTGAGCTGATCGGTCAGGGCGAGCGCCTCGAGGCTCCGCAGCAGCGTCTGGCGCTGTTCGACGATCCCCAGCAGCTCGCCGACCTGCCCGCCGACGATCGCCAGCGCGTCGGTGATCGCCTGGTCACCGACTCGCAGCGCCGCGCAGAAGAACTCGATCACTCCGACGATGGCGCCGCCGCGCGGAACTGGCACACAGATCCCGGACCGCAATCCCGCCCGGCGGGCCGGCCCGACGCCCGGCGATCCCGAATCGAGCGGGACGTCGCGCATCCACACCGGCTCGCCCTGCTCCAGGGCCTGGCCGGGGAGGCCGATCCCGGGCTCGAGCCGCAGCCGGCGGCCGAGCCGGATGAACTCGGAGGCGTCGATGTCGGTCTGCGCCCAGCTCGCCTGGAGCTCGAGGGCCCGGTCGGGGACGACCCTCCAGTAGGCGCCGACATCCCAGCCCATGTTCTGGCCGAGCTCCGCCAGCAGCGCCGCCTGGGCCTGCTGCGGGCTGTCGGCTCGCGCCATCGCCTGGGTGACCGACTGCATCGCCCGCAGCACCCGCTCGATCAGCTTGCGGTCCGAGATGTCGTGCATGAACGCATGAAACGTGGCCGGCGCGGGGTCGTCCCCGCGGACGCAGGAGATCGTCACCTCGATCGGGAACTCGTGCCCGTCGCGATGCACCGCGTTCAGCTCGGTGCGGACATCGAGGATCGCCGTCTCGCCGGTGCGCAGGAATCGCGCCAGCCCGTCCCGGTGCGCCTGGCGGTACCCCTCCGGGATGATCGTCGTCGCCAGCTCGCGGCCGATGATCTCGTCCCGGTCAAAGCCGAAGGTGCGCTCGGCCGCGCGGTTGAAGTCGATCACCACGCCGGACGCGTCCATCGAGATGAATGCCTCGTGGGTGGCGTCGAGGATCGAACGGTTGAAGGTCGTCATATACCGGCGATCGCCATGAGAACAAGGTCACCGCCCGCGCTGGCGACCAAACCGCGGCGGTGTCGCTGCTCCTGTGCTCACACGGCGTGCACGTCGACGCCGGCGTCTCGGAGGATCCGGACGCCGGCCGCCGGCGGGTCTGACAGGTAGGCCAGGTCGACGAGCGCCGCGGGAACGATCACGTTCAGCCCGCGCTCGTCGAACTTCTGCGCCTGCGCCACCAGCAGGACCGAGCGGGCCCGGTCGATCATCGCCCGCTTGACCTCGGCCTCGAGTGGATCGGGATCGGTGAGGAGGCCCTCGAGCTCGATCCCCTTGACCGAGAAGACGATCCGGTCGACGAAGAACCGCTCGATCATCCGTACCGTCTCGGCGCCGACGAACGAGCGGGTCAATTTGCGAAAGCTGCCGCCGATCCCGATCAGGTCAACCTGCGGCGCGTCGCCGGCGCCGACCATCGTCATCACCGGGAGTGAGTTGGTCAACAGGGTGACGGGCGTGCCCGCCTCGAGGATCTCGCGGACGACGTAGTAGGCCGAGCTCGAGGAGTCGATGAACACCGTCTCGTTGGGCTTCAGGGTCGCCGCCACCGCCTTGCCCAGCCGTGTCTTGGCGTCGATGTCCTGCTCCAGGCGGCTCTGGAATGAGTCCTCGTGGGCGGCCAGCTCGGGCAGCATTGCGCCGCCGTGGGTGCGGCGCGCATAGCCGCTCTCGGCCAGGAGCGCCAGATCCCGGCGGGCGGTCATCGGGGACACGCCGAACCGCTCCTCGACGGCGGCGACGCTGACGCTGCCCTGCTCGCGCAGGAGCTCGAGGATCATGCGCCGGCGCTCGGCGGGCACGACTGGTTGCTTCTGATCGGAGACGCCGCTCACGTGGACAGAGTCTCACATGACCGACGCGTCCCGGGGGATCGCCGCTGAGGCCTGTCGGTCACCCCAAGCGGGCCAGCCGGCATCAGCGTGGGAAGGCCGCGGCGACACCGCCGTCGACGTTGAGCAGGTTCCCGGTGGTCTTGCCCGAGCGCGACGACGAGGCGAAATGCAGCACCGCGCGGGCGACGTCCTCGGGCAGCACATTGACGCCGAGGCTCGTCCGTCGGCGGTAGTGCTCCTCGAGCTGGTCGGGATCGATGCCGTAGGCGCCGGCGCGCTCGGACCGCCAACTCGAGTCCCAGATCCGCGATCCCTGTAGCACCGCGTCCGGATTGACGGTGTTGACGCGGATGCCCGCCGGACCGCCCTCCTCGGCCAGGCACCGGGCGAGGTGCAGCTCGGCCGCCTTGGCGCTCGAGTAGGCCGACGCGTTGGGTCCGGCAACGAGCGCGTTCTTGGACGCGACGAACACGATCGACCCGCCGCGGCCCTGCGCCTGCATCACGCGGAATGCCTCCCGCGCGACCAGGAAGTAGCCGGTCCCGAGCACCGCCTGATTGCGGTCCCACTCGGCCAAGGTCGTCTCGGCGATGGGGGCGCTGGAGGCGATGCCGGCGTTGGAGATGACGATGTCGACGCCCCCGAACGTCGCGACGGCGGCCGCGAATGCGCCGGCGACAGCGGCCTCGGACGTGACGTCCCCGCCCACCGAGAGCCCGGCGTCGCCCATCGCCGCCACGGCGCCGGCGGCACCCTCGCCGTCGATGTCGAACGCCACCACGCTGGCGCCGGCCTCGGTCAGGCTCTCCAGCACCGCGCGGCCGATGCCCCCGGCGGCGCCGGTGACCAGCGCGACCTTTCCCTGCAGCTCACCGGGCGGGGGGGCCAGCGACAGCTTGTACAGCTCAAGCGGCCAGTACTCGACGGCGAAGCTCTCCGCCGGCGTCAGCGACACGAACTCCGAGACCGCTCCGGCCCCGGCCATCACCTCGATCGCCCGGTGATACAGGTCACGCGAGATCCGGGCCGCCTTGGGCGTCGTTCCCGCCGCCACCATCCCGACGTTCTCGATCAGCACCACTCGCGGGTCCGGGTCACCCATCACGTCGCCCTCCCCGGCGTGGCGCTCGAAGTACCTCTCGTAGGACTCGCGGTAGGCGGCGGCGCCGGTGCCGAGGCGGTCGCGCAGCTCCGGCACGGAGTCCGCGGCCGGGTCGTAGGCCACCCACAGCGGGACCCGCTTGGTGTGCACGAGGTGGTCCGGGCAGGCCGCGCCGACGGTCGCGATCTCGGCGCCGTCGCGCGAGTCAACCAGCTCGCATGCGGCCGTGGAGGTATCGGTGAGCAGCACCTTGGCCCGGGCGCTGGACACCGCGCCGCGCAGGGCGGGGAGGACCTGAGCCAGCGTCGCGGCGCGCAGATCGGCGTCCAACGCGGGGGACTGCGAGGCCCGCCCGCCGAAGCGCACGGCGTCCTGACCGCGGCGGTTGGCGAACTCGGCGGCCTGGTTGCAGACGGCGATCGTCTGCTCGTAGGCCTCGTGGGCGGTCTCGCCCCAGACGACGAGGCCGTGTTTGGCCAGCACGACGAGCCGCAGCTCGGGGTCGGCGCGCACCGCCTCGCCGACCTGCTTGGCCAGCGTGAAGCCCGGCCGGATGTACTCGATCCAGGCGGCGCCGTCGCCGAAGCACTCGGCGATCAGCTCGCGCCCGTCGCGGGCGCACGCCAGCGCGTTGATCGCGTCCGGGTGGGTGTGGTGGACGTGCGCGGCCGGAATGAACGCGTGCAGCAGCGTCTCGATCGACGAGCGCGGCGCGGCCGGGTCCAGCTGGCAGCGGGCGAGGTGAGCCACCATCTCCTCGTCGCTGCACTCGGCGCGGCGCAGCAGCGGCAGGATCTCGTCAAGGCGCAGCGGCGTGAAGTCCGAGGCGGACATCGTCGCCAGGTCACTGCCTGAGCCCTTGACCCACATCGCCGACACCTCGCGGCCGACGTGGTCGGTGGCGACGCCCTTGGCCGACGTATTGCCGCCCCCGACATTGGCCAGCGCGCGGTTGGCGCCGAGCAGATGAGACGCCAGGAGCACCTCGTCGAGCGTCGTCGTGGCGCGGGCGGCTCGCGCCTCATCCCACTGATCGGGCACCGGGGCGACGATCGGGGCGGCGACGCTCATCGCTGCACCCCCGCCGACGTCGTGTCGGTGGCTCGCTCGCGCGCCATCCGGTCCGCATAGCCGCTGCTCCGCAGCTCGGTGATCGGGTCGGCGGCCCCGCCGAGCTGCTCACGGACATGGGCGCACAGCGGGCGCACGTCGGTGCTGAAGGCGTCCATCAGCAGCTCGTGGCCGCGCAGCACGTCGCCGCCGGCCTGCGCCTGCACCAGCGCGGCCCGGTCGATCAGCAGCGACTTGGCGTGGGACTCCTGGAGGTTGAGCACGCTCAGCACCATCGCCTCGACCTTGGCCTCGATGTTGTGGGACTGGTCGATGGTGAGACGGACCCCACCCGACGGCGACGGGTCGCCGGCGGTGGGCCGGGTCAGTTCGGCGAAGATCAGGAACAGCTCGAGCGGGTTGACCGAGCCGACGACGAGGTCGTCGTCCGCATACTTGCGGTTGTTGAAGTGAAACCCGCCGAGCCGTTCCTCGCGGGCGAGGAAGGCCACGATCTGCTCGACGTTGACCCCCTGGGCGTGGTGGCCGAGATCGACGAGCACTCGCGCCCGCTCTCCGGTCCGCTGGCACAGCAGGAGCGCCGACCCCCAGTCGGCGATGTCGGTGGCGTAGAACGCCGGCTCGAAGAACTTGTATTCGACCAGCAGCTCCTGGGCCTCCGGGAGGGCCGTATACACCTCGGCCAGCGCCGCCTCGAGGCGCTCGCGGCGGGTTCGCAGGTCGTCCTGGCCGGCGTAGTTGGTGCCGTCGGCCAGCCACAGCGACTGGGCGGTCGCCCCAAGCCGGGTCGCGGTGTCCACGCAATCGAGCAGGTGGTCCAGGGCCTTGCGGCGGATCCCGGGGTCGGGGTTGGTGATCGACCCCAGCTTGTAGTCCGGGTCCTGGAACAGGTTCGGGTTCACGGCGCCGACGCGCAGCCCCCGATCGCGCAGATGCGCGGACAGCTCGCCGAGGTCCTCCACCGCGTCCCAGGGGAAGTGCAGCGCGACGGCGGGGGCGGTGCCGGTCAGGCGGTGCACCTCGGCGGCGTCGTCGAGCCGCTCGTAGATGTCGCGGGGACGGCCCGGCTGGGGAAAGACGCCGAAGCGGGTGCCGGAGTCCCCGTAGCCCCACGACGGCGTCTCCACCGTGAAGCCGGCGAGGGCCCGCTCGATCGCGGCCACATCGCGGCCCCGGTCATGCAGCCGCTGGGCCATCGATTGATATTCGGATTGGGTGTCGGTCAACGAGGCTCCTTCTGAGGGTCAGGCGGGCGCACGAACGGCGCGGTTGACGGCCAGTCCGGTCACCGTGAGAAAGCGTTGATAGGTCTCGTGTGCGGGCTGCGAGGCGTCGGGCTCGAAGCGACGGGGCGACACCGAGCGCGCCGCTACCTGGCGCAGCTCGTCGAGATCGGCCAGCTCGCCGAGCGCCAGCGCCTGCACGAGCACGTTGCCCAGGGCGGTGGCCTCGACCGGGCCGGCGAGCACCGGCCGGCCGACGATGTCGGCGGTGAGCTGGCACAGGAGCTCGTTGCGGGCGCCGCCCCCGACGACGTGGATGATGTCGATCCGGCGCTCGGCGACGTGCTCGAGCTGCCCGATCACCAGCCGGTACTTGCAGGCCAGTGACACGAGGATCGATCGCAGCAGCTCGCCGGGGTCGGCCGGGGCTTGCTGTCCGGTGGCGGCGAGGATGTCGGAGATCCGGGCCGGCATGTCGCCGCCGTACAGCAGCTCGGGGTGGTCGGGGTCGAACACCGGGACATCCGGCGTGGCGTCGCGGGCCAGGGCCTGCAGCTCGTCGTAACCGCGCTTCAGACCCCGCGCGTGCCAGGCCCGGCGGCACTCCTGCACCAGCCACAGGCCCATCACGTTGCGCAGCAGCCGGGTCGTGCCCCCGATCCCACGCTCATTGGTCAGATTGACGGCCGCGGCGTCGGGGCCGAGCTCGGGCTCGCCGATCTCCACCCCCAGCAGCGACCATGTCCCCGAGGACAGGACGGCGCCGTGCGAACCCGACAGCGGGGCGGCCGCGAACGCCGACGCGGTGTCGTGGGCGGCGACCGTGCGCACCGCCGTGCCGATCGCTGCCCCGGCGGCGTCGGCGTGCTGCGCCAGCACCGGGCCGAGCGTCACCCCGGGTGGGACAACCTCGCCGCTGAAGGGGCGGCGCGGCAGCCCGAGGCGCCCGACGAGGTCGACGGCCCAGTGGCGGCCGTGGGCCTGCAGCACCCCGGTGGTGGAGGCGATCGTCTCCTCGTTGACCAGCGTCCCGGTCAGCCACAGGCCGATCAGATCGGGGATCAGGGCGATCCGCTCGGCCACGGACGCCGCGGCGCCGGTGGCCTCGGCGCGCAGCTGGAAGACGGTGTTGATCGGCATCGTCTGGATACCCGTGCGGCGATACAGCTCGCTACGCCCGACGCGGGCGTGGGCGCGGGACACCACCGCGGCGGTTGTCCGCTCGTCGCGGTAATGGAACGGGAGCCCCAGCATGTGGCCGGCGCCGTCGAGCAGGGCGTAGTCACAGCCCCAGCCGTCGATCCCGATGCCGTCCAGCGGCCCCGCGGCGGCGGCCTCGCCGAGCCCGTGGAGGATCTCGGTCAGCAGGCCGGGCGCATTCCAGTGCAGCCCGTCGGGCAGTCGGACCGGCCGGTTGGGGAACCGGTGGGCCACCTCGAGCTCGATCCGGTCGCCGTCGAAGCGGCCCGCGACGACCCGGCCGCTCTCAGCGCCGAGGTCGATCGCCGCCAGCCGGAGCACCTCAACCATCCTGCACCGACCCGCCGATTGCCCCTCGCCCGCCGGCGGCGGCGAGTCCACGACCTCGCCGGCGGCCGAGTAGATCGCGGCCGCGCCGGGTGAACGCGGCGAGGTTGGGGACGAGCACACTGAGGATCAGCAACCCGCCGGACACGACCTGGAAGTCGTTCTCGTTGAACGAACTGGTCAACAGCAGGGCGCTGCGCAACAGCGCGTAGACGATCGCTGCGAGTGCGACGCCCAGGATCGAGCCCCGGCCGCCGAAGATCGACACCCCGCCAAGCAGCACGATCGTCACCACCTGCAGCTCGAAGCCGATGCCGATGTTCTCGGCGGCCGAGGAGAGCTCGAACGCGTAGAGGATGCCGACGGCGGCGCAGACGAACCCCGACAGCACGAACAGCGACAGCTTGATCCGCTTGACCCGGATCCCGGCGTGGAACGCCGCCTCCTGATTGAGGCCGATGGCGTACAACGACCGTCCGAGCGACGTCATCCGCAGCATCACGCCGGTGGCGATGGCGAGGATGGCGAACACCGCCACCGACCACGAGATCGAGGAGATGCCGAGGAAGCCGTTGATACCGACCGACGTGTAACTCGACGGGAAGCTCGACACCGAGACCGGACCGAGCACGACGTTGGCCAGCCCGCGATACAGGGTGAGCGTGCCGATCGTCACCGCCAGGGACGGCAGCCCGACACGGGTCACGAGGATCCCGTTGATGGCGCCCGCGACCGTGCCCATCGCCAGGCAGACCAGGATGATCAGCGGCATCGACCAGTGGTGGATCCACAGGGCTCCCATCAGTTCCGCCGACAGCGCCAACGTCGAGGCCACCGACAGATCGATCTCGCCGGTGATGACGATCAGCGTCATCGGCAGCGCCATGATCGCCAGGTCACCGATGTTGGTGCAGGTGGTGAACAGGTTGTAGCTGCTGGTGAACTCCGACGAGATCGAGGTGCCGAGGATGAACACGGCGACCAGGGCAACCACCAGCGCGGACTCCCACCGCAACAGTCCCTCCAGGCGGGATCCGGCGAGCGCGGCGCGCCAACCCGACGGCGGCGACGGCGGGAGCGCGGACGAGGGCGACGGTGACGGTGTCTCAGGCGCCAAGGTGCTGCCTCCTCTTTCGCAGCGCGGCCGCGAGTCGCAGTTGGATGCCACGATCAAGCGTGATCGCGACGATCAGCAGGAAGCCGCCGATCGCCTCGGTCCACAGCGACGGGACCCCGAGCACGTTGAGCGCCACGTTGATCGTCTGCAGCAGCAGAGCGCCGAGCGCGGCGCCGACGACGCTGCCGCTGCCGCCGAAGATGGCGACGCCACCGACCACCACCGCGGCGATGATCTGCAGCTCCAGCCCGTTGGCCGCGGTCGCGTCGATCGTGTTGTATTGGGTGGCCCAGAACACGCCGCCCAGGCCCGCGATGGCGCCCGACAGGACGAAGGCGAAGAACACCCGGCGCGCGATCGGGATGCCGGCCAGCCGGGCGGCGTCGGGATCCGATCCGATCGCGTACAGCTCGCGGCCGGAGCGGTAGGAGCGCAGGTAGTAGGCGGCGACCGCGACCAGCGCGGCGGTGACCAGCGCCAGATCCGGGATCCCGAGGACGGTGTCGTGGAAGATGTTGATGAACGAGTTGGGCAGGGAGTTTGCGACGACCTGGCCGCTGCCGACGACGATCGTGTCGACGCCGCGGATGATGTAGAGCATCGCCAGTGTCACCACCAGGCTCGGCACGCGCCCGATCGCGGTGATCAGCCCGGTGACCACACCGCAGGCCGATCCGATCGCGATGCCGACCAGGAACACCACGGGGATGGCGATCCCGTGATGAGCCTGGAACATATTGGCCGACACATACGCCGACAGCCCGACGACGGAGCCCACCGACAGGTCGACGTTCCGGGTCAGGACGACGAAGGTCTCGCCGATCGCCACCAGGGCGTAGAGCGTCGCGTCGCCGAGGATGAAGCGGATGTTGGAGCCGTTGAGAAAGTTCGACTGGATCAGCGTCGTCACGATGACGAGCAGCGCGAGGATGCCGACGATGCCGAACGTCCGCGCGCGCAGGACGAAGTCGACGAGGCTGCGCGGATTGGCGAGCGTCCCGTCGGCGCCGGGTTCGGCGGCCGGGCGGGGCGGCGTCTGGGCGGCGGCGCTCACGTTCAGCCCCCGACCTCGGGTGAGGGCTGGGCGCGGGCCGGCTGGCCGGTCCCGGCGGCGACGATCGCCTCCTCGCTCGCCTCCGCGCGCGGCATCGCCGCGACGAGCCGCCCCTCACGCATGACGAGGACGCGATCGGCAAGCGTCAGCACCTCGGGGAGCTCGGACGAGACCACGAGCACCGCGACGCCCTCGCCCGCGAGCGAAGAGATGAGGCGATGGACCTCGGCCTTCGTCCCGACGTCGATTCCCCGGGTGGGCTCGTCGACGATGAGCAGCGACGGCTTGCGCGCGAGCCACTTCGCCAAGACGACCTTCTGTTGGTTGCCGCCGGACAGGAGGGACACCGGATTGGTGATCCGGCCGTACTTGACCCGCAATTGTTCCGCCCATTTCAGGCCGAAGTCCCGCTCGGCCCGAGCCGAGATGAGCCCACGGTGGCGCAGCCGCGCCAGCGACGCCAGGGCGATGTTGCGCGCCGTCGACAGCTCCATGACGAGGCCGTGCTGACGCCGATCCTCGGGGACGAGTCCGATCCCGGCGCCCATCGCGGCCGCCGGCGAGCCCCCGGGCAGCTTGCGCCCCGAGATCTCGACGGCGCCGGCGTCGTAGCGGTCGATGCCGAAGATCGCGTTGACCACCTCGCTCCGTCCCGAGCCGACGAGCCCGGCCAGGGCAACCACCTCACCGGCATGGACGTCAAACGAGATATCGATGAACACGCCCTCGCGGGTGAGTCGGTCCACGCCGAGCACCTTTTGCCCGGGCTCGTGGGGCTCGTGATCCCCGAAGACGAGATCGCGACCGACCATCGCCCGGATGAGGTCCTCCGGGGTGAGTCCGCCGAGCGGTTGGGAGAGGATGTGCTTGCCGTCGCGCAGCACCGTCACGCGCTGACAGATGGCGAAGACCTCCTCGAGGCGGTGGGAGATGAAGACGACGGCGGCGCCGTCGGCGCGCAGGGTCTCGACGACGGCGAACAGCCGCTTCGCCTCGACGGGGGAGAGCGCCGCGGTGGGCTCGTCCATGATGAGCACGCGCGCGTTGCGCGTCAGCGCCTTGGCGATCTCGACGAGCTGCTGCTCGGCGATCGACAGGCCCCGGGCGATCCGTTCGGGATCGATCGGGACCCCGAGGCGCTCGAAGATCTCGTTGACCCGGCGATCCATCGCGCGGGAGTCGATCCGGCGTCCGCTTCGCAACGGCTGGCGGCCGATGAAGACGTTCTCGGCCACAGAGAGATCGGGAAAGAGCGTGGGCTCTTGATAGATCACAGCGATCCCGCGGTCGGCAGCGTCGGCCGGACCGGTCAGGAACACACCCGCGCCGTCGATCGTCAGGCTCCCGCTGTCGGGCTGGTGGACGCCGCCGAGGATCTTCACCAGCGTCGACTTGCCGGCCCCGTTCTCGCCGACCAGCGCGTGCGCCTCGCCGGGATACAGCTCGAGCGAGACGTCCTGGAGCGCGTGCACCCCGGCGAACGCCTTGCTCGCATGCTGCAGCGAGAGCACCGGCTCGGCGGACGGCCGCGGCGGGACGGCGGCGGTGGAGGTCATCGAGGCATCAGAGTGGTCGCTGGTGGTGCTGCCGGGCGACCGCGCCAGCGGCCGCCCGGGAGCGCACGTGACTTCTGATCGATCAGAAGTTGAACTGGGCGATGTTGGCCTTGTTGAACACCTGCGGCGGTCCCAGCAGCACGGAATTGCCGGCGCCGACGGTGAAGCTGCCGAGCTTGCCGGCCGTGAACGTCTGGCCCGAGGCAGCGGTGATCTTCTTCGACGCCAGGTTGACCGCGGCGTAGGCGGCGAGGTAGCCGAGCTTGGCGGGATCCCACAGCTCGAACGACTGGACCGTCCCGTCATCGACGAACTTCTTCATCGACAGCGGCGTTCCGAGCCCCGTGAGGGCCACCTTGCCGCGGTACTGGGCGGTGTCGAGCACGCCCGCGGCGGCGACGATCCCGACCGTCGTCGGGGAGATGATCCCGGCGAGGTGGGGATAGTGCTGGAGCAGGCCGCTGGTGACCTGCGTCGCCGTCGTCGGATCGTCGTTGCCGTACACGGTCGAGACGAGCTTCATCTTCGGATACTTCTTCAGCTCCTGCTTCATGTAGCCGATCCAGGTGTTCTGGTTGGGCGCCGACGCGGCGGCCGAGACGATTCCGATCTCGCCCGTGTCGTGAATGTCCTTGGCCAGCAGGTCGACCTCGCTGGTGCCGATCGCCGCGGTCGACGCCTGGTTGACGAACAGCGTGCGGCAGGTCGGGGCGTCGGAGTCGTAGGTGACGACTGTGATCCCACGTGCCATCGCCTGCTTGAGCGTGGGGCACAGTGCCGTCGGGTCGGTCGCGGAGACGATCAGCGCATTGGCGCCCTTGGCGATCGCCGCCTGGATGGCGGGCAGCTGCGACGCCGAGGTCGCCGCCGAGCCGCTGGTCTCCTGACCGGTCTCGCCGAGCGTGCCGAGCGCGGCCAGCGCGCCACCCGTCTTCACGCTGTCGGCAACCGTGAAGTAGTTGTTGCCGAGGTTCTTCGGGATCACGAACACCTTCAGCCCCTTCTTGAGGCTGCCGCCACCGGCGGCCGCCGACGACGAAGAGCTGGTGCCGGCGCTGGACGAGGTCGCCGCCGCGGACGACGACGATGAGGACGAGCTGCTGGACGAGCCACACGCGGCGAGGCTCAGCGCAGCGACGGTGGCCACCAGGGCGGGGCCAGACCAACCGAAGCGACGCGACCCCGGAGGACGCGCCTTCACTTGATGCATACGAGGACTCCTCTGCTGGGCTTGACTGGAAGCGATCATCAACTCTGCCCTCAGGGGTCCAGGATCGGGTCTCTGCATGTCTTCGCCTCTCTCCCTCAGAGTAAAACGACCAGAGTCGATCAAATCAGATCATGTTTGCCGCTGTCAAGTGGCCGAATTACCAGAGCCGGGTCCGTTCGATCGCCAGAAATTGCGCGTTTACGTGCGATTCGCTCGCCCTGGATCCGTCGATCCTGGGGTCAGACGGCGGCCCGGGCTCCCCACAGCTGCCGCGACGCGATCCGCGCGCCCTCCGCCAGCGCCGCGAGCTTGGCCCACTGAATCTCGGGATGCACCGGCTGGATGAAGGCGCCCCGGGCGAACCCACAGTCGGTGCTGGCGAGCACGTTGTCGCGTCCGACGACCGCGGCCAGTCGCATCAGCCTCTGAGCGACGAGTTCGGGGTGTTCGACCTCGTTGGTGTGGTGGGCTCACGACGCCGGGGGTCAGTTTCTTGCCCTCCGGCAGCGACACGTCCTCCCACAGGCGCCATTCATGCTCGTGGCGGGGGTTGGCCTGCTCCACGGCATAGAAGCCGGCGTTCACCTGCAGGACGAGGTCGACCACGTCGCGTAGTGGCGGATCAAAGGCGTGCGGGCCATGCCAGCTGCCCCAGCACACGTAGATGAGGCTCCCGGTATGCGTGGCCAGGATCCTGTCCATATCACTCCTCTCCTTGGTCAGACAGAGTGTCTGCGGCGCCGCCGATCGTACGCGCGGCCTGCGTCCGCGGGCGGTGATGCTGCGGAGGACTGCGCTGTGAGACAACTCGCGAGTCGCCCCGGTGCGCTGAGCGGCAACTTCACCAGTGACTCGCTGCCACAAGCGAGGATGTCGGGTGACTGGCCCTTATGGAGCCTTGCCGGCGCCGGCCTTGACGATCTTCACGGTCCCCGAGCTCTCGGGATGCAGGCTGCCCGGCGCGTAGTCGAACACGACGCGAGTGGCGAAGTTCATGACGAACACATCGAGCAGCGCGTGCGTCTTTGTGTCCAGCCACGCGACGTACAGTTCGTGGTTACCGATCGGCATGGCCACGTAATCCTCCACCGGGAACTTGGTCCCCACGTACGGTCCCGCGATCGGAACACCGTGCACCGTGCCGTGCCGATAGGTCTGCTCGAACGTGTTGCCCTTGTTGCGTCCGAGCGTGTAGATCGTGTCGATCACGTAGCCCGCCATGCTGAAGCGAGTGACGCTCGGCTTGGCGCCCGTCACGGTCGCGGCGGCAGCCGCGCCGGCCCCGTCGAGCGCTCCCCAAATGAGCAGGGACAGACCGGCCAGCAGCGCGACGGCCGCGGGCCTGTTCCGGCGTGCGAAACCCATGTGACCTCTCCTCTGAACGCTGGTTGCGGCCATGGACGTTGACCGCGGACGCGCACACCTTAGATCCGGCTGGGCCGTGGACCGAGCCGGTGTGCACGGAGATGCAACAACCGTCGCGCCAGCTGTCACCTCGCCGTCCGTCGCACGGCGCAAGACCATATGCTGCGCCGGAGGCGAGCCCGAACACGGAGGAGACAGTGGGGACAGAATCGAAACCGCGTCTGGCCGGCAAGGTGGCGCTCATCACCGGTGGCGCCGGCAGCATCGGGTCGGCGACGGCGTACGCGTTCGTGGCGGCCGGCGCCCGGGTCGTGATCGCCGATCTGGATGAGTCCGCGCTCGAGCGCGCGGCGGCGGGCATCGGCGGCGATGACGAGGTGGCATGGGCGGCTACGGACGTGACCCGTTCCGATCAGGTGGAGGCGGCGGTCAGGCTGACCGTGGAGCGGTTCGGACGACTCGACGTGGCGTTCGCCAACGCCGGCGTGTTCGGTGTGGTGGCGCCGGTCACCGAGTACCCGCTCGACGTGTTCGAGCGGGTGATGGCGGTCAACGTCGTCGGCAGCTTCCTCGTCGCGCAGCACGCGCTGCGCGCGATGACGCCGGGCGGCAGCCTGATCATCAACTCGAGTGTCGTCGGCCTGACGTCGGACCAGGGGATCGCCGCTTACGCGACCTCCAAGCACGCCGTCGTCGGGCTGATGCGCACCGCCGCCAAGGAGGTGGCGGCCAAGGGGATCCGCGTCAACACGCTCCACCCGGGTCCCACCGACAACGAGTTCCAGCACGCGATCGAGATCGAGGCCATCGGCGCCTCCGAAGCGGAGTCGGCGAGGGCGTTCGAGGGCATGATCCCGCTGGGCCGGCACGCCACGCCGCAGGAGATCGCCCAGGCCGTCGTGTTCCTTGGCAGCGACGAGAGCGCGTTCATGACCGGGCACACCCTGACCGTCGACGGGGGCCTCAGCATCTGAACCAAGCCGTTGGCCACCCTCCGGGCGATAGGCGGCCGCGGGCTCAAGTGCCCGCGCGCGCCCTCGTCCAGCGGCTCAGCTTCGTATCTACGTCCAGAATCTGGTGTCTTCTGATGCCGGAGCGCCGATCGGCCGAGAAGACACGCACAAGATCTGCTGCCCGGAACCGGCCGGTCAGGGGTCCGAACCGATGCGAAAGCGCGGTTGCAGGTGCACACCATGCAAGGTCAGTGCCGATGAAGCGAGTGATCGTCATGAACCCGCTCACCTCCGTTCCAGACGCGGCCGAACCCCCGGCAGATGCGTCGACGCCCGCCTCGGGCCGGGCGGCCGCCCGGCGGGGTCCTCGGCTCGTCCCCGACGGCGACTACGTCGGGGGATGGCTGTGCCCGACAAAGGCCGACCTCGTCCGGCTGACCGACATGAACCCGGCGGTGCGCCGAGCGCGCCTGCTGGCCGGCCTGGCCTGTGGCCTCGGCGTCCTCGTCATGGCGCCGTGGATCGGCTGGTGGCCACTGGCGGTGTTCGGCCTGGCGCCGCTCCCGCTGCTGACGCTTGACCGCCTGCTGAAGTGGGCCAAGCGCCCCGACCGCCTGATCGCCGCGTCGCTCTCGCTGCATACGACGCTGATCCTCGCCGGCGTCGCGCTCAGTGGCGGCGTCCACAGCCCGCTGCTGCCGTGGGTGGCGATTCCGGTCGTCACCGCGGCGGCGCGCTTCCGGCTGCCGGTGTTCCTGATCGGCGCGGCGCTGGCCACGGCCGCGCTCGTGCTGGCCGCGGCGCTCGACTCGCCGCTGGCGCTGGCGCACGACCCGGCCCCGGTGATCGGGATCATCGTATTGCTGGCGACCCTGGTGGTGGCGCAGCAGCCGCTGCTCAACGCCGAACTGCGCTGGCGGCGCGACGCCGTCCTCGATCCGCTGACCGGGCTGCTCAACCGGCAGGGACTGCCGGGACGCTTCCTCGAAGTGGCCGAGCAGGCCCGGCTGACCGATGCTCCCGTCTCATTCGTCATGTGTGACCTCGACGGGTTCAAGGGACTCAACGACAAGCACGGGCACGCCTGTGGCGACGCGGTGCTTCGCGACGTCGCCTACGCGCTGCGCAAGGAGCTGCGCTCGTTCGAGCTGCTGTACCGGATCGGCGGTGAGGAGCTGCTGCTCGTCCTCCCGGGGGCCGGCCTCGGCGCCGGGTGCCACGTGGCCGAGCAGGTCCGCGCGGTGATCGAGCACAGCCGCCCCGCCGGGCTGCGGGTGACCGCCTCGGTCGGGGTGTGCACCGCCGAGGGCGCCGACATCGAGTTCGCGCCGATGTTCGACGCGGCCGACCGCGCGCTCTACCAGGCCAAGCGCAGCGGTCGCAACCGCGTCGCCTACGTGCCGACCGTTTTCAGCGATCGGCCGCTGCTCCGCGACGACGTCATCGCGCTGCCCGCTTGAGCCCCAGCGCGAGGCGGCGACGGCGCGGGGTCATCGCCCGATCGAGAACTCGTGGGTCTCAGGCTCGCCCGGCTCCACCGCGGACAGGACGGCGGCGAGCTGACGGCGCAGCGCGCCGCGCTCGCTGGGGTTGTAGAGCGGGCTGTTCTCGGCGTTGGTGATAATCCGCTCGAGCGCGGCCATCCCCTGCGGCCGGACCGGTGCCGGGCCATCGAGGCGGGCGGCCAGCGCCCCGATCACGTCTTCGGCGTCGAGCACCGGCCCCCGTCGGATGAGGATGACGTTCGCGCGGGCCAGCAGCGGCCGGTGAGCCTCGGCGGTGGTCCGGCGCAGCGTCCGGGCCATCGCGCGGCGATGGCTGCGGTCGGTGAGCTGCGCGGCGCGCAACGCCAGCTCGGGGTGCTGGGCCGGGCTGGCGCCCTCGGCGAGCAGCAGCGTCAGCGAGCGGCGGTGCGTGGCGGTGTAGATCCGTGACCGGAGCGGCGACGCGGGCGGCTCGGCGTGAGCACCCCGAGCTTCGCGGCCGGGGCGGAAATGAGGATTGGCGATGGTGGGCATCTGCGACTCCTTGCGGGTCGATTCGTCTTCGAGATCTGGCGGCCGGGGCTGGCGCCTCAGGCCGTGATTTCACCGTAGGACCGAGGCTGTGAGGAAGCCGTGAAGAAGTGACCAGGCGGCGTACAGATTGTGTGACGACGTCACAAGGTGCCCGCCCGCGACGCGCGGATGGTCAGCTCGCCGGCGGACGGATCGTCATACTCCGGCCCATGGCCGCGCTCGACGATTCGCCGGCGACGCCGGTGCCCGATTGGCGTCGTCCGGTTGTGCGCTCGCGGCCGGAGGATCGCACCACCGATACGCCGCAGACACCGGGCATGCGGCGGTTCGCCGCCATCTCGGGCGGCCTGACGGGCTCCCGGCACCTGTGGATGGGCGGCAACCGGATGTCGCCCGGTCAGCGCTCGGCCGACCATCATCACGGCGAGGCCGACAGCGGCATCTACATCGTCTCCGGGCACCCGCGATTCGTGTTCCTGGCCGACGGCGACGAGCAGCACGTCGACACAGCGCCGGGTGACTTCGTCTACGTGCCGGCGTGGGTCCCCCACCGCGAGGAGAACCCGTCGCCCGACGAGGAGGCGATCGTCGTGCTTGCCCGCAGCACGCCGGAGGAGATCGTGGTGAACCTGCCCGATCTGCGGTCGGTTCACGGCATCCCCGGCGCGTCGGACGAGTAGCGCTCCAGCCTTTCCCGTTCCCCGCTCCCGCCGGCGCTCACGCGGCTCCCGCGCCCCCTCCCGCGGCGGGTGTCGTGCACGCCCTTGACCGTGATGCAACGCTCGTGTACCGTGGCGAACCTCGCGACCCTGTGGAGAGGAGACGGGATGGCAACGACCACCGAGACGCCATCGGTGCCGCGGACGCAGGCCCCGCGGGCGGCCGAGATCGAGCGGCGCTCGATCGACTGGGTCCCCGAGGACGAGCGGCACGGCCGGCTCTGGCACCAGGGACCGCTGTGGTTCCTCGGGAACTTCCAGTATTTCTCGATCCCGATCGGCTTCATCGGGCCCGGTCTCGGCCTGGCGCTGGGCTGGTCGGTGATCGCCGGTGCGCTCGGAATCGTCGTGGGCACGCTGTTCATGGCGTTTCACGCGACCCAGGGTCCGCGGCTGGGGCTGCCCCAGATGATCCAGTCGCGCGCCCAGTTCGGCTATCGCGGCGTGCTCGTGCCGCTGTTCGCGACGCTCTTCACGTACCTCGCGTTCAACGTCGCCGATCAGGTGCTGATGTCCCAGGGGCTCAGTGCGGCGTTCGGCTGGAGCGCCGGGCTGGTGGCGGTGCTGATCGCGATCCTGGCGGCGGTGATCGCCATCTGGGGTCACGACTGGGTGCACCGGGTGTTCAGGGTGATCCTCGTGTTCTCGCTCCCGATCGTCACGATCCTGTCGGTCGGAGTCGTCCTCGGGCTCGCCCACGGCCACGCCTCGCACCAGCATTTCGGCTTCACGCTGGCGGCCTTCATGGCGCAGTTCTCCGCGGCCGCGGCGTACAACATCACCTACGCGCCATACGTTTCGGACTACTCGCGATACCTGCCCAAGGACACCTCGTCGCGCAAGGTGATCGGATCCGTGTTCTTCGGCGCCGCCGCGTCGCCGATCTGGCTGATCGCGCTCGGAGCGTGGCTGGCGATCCGGCTGGGGGCCACCGACGGCCTGCTCGGAACCAAGCTGGCGGGCAACAACATCTTCCATCCGCTCGGGACGGTGAGCGCGATCCTGCTCGCCGCCGGCCTAGCCGCCACGATGGGCATGAACGCCTACGGCGGGATGCTGAGCGTGCTGACCGCGATCGACTCGATCAAGCAGATCAAGCCGACGCGCCGGGCGCGGATCCTGACCGTCGTGGTGCTCACTGTCGTCTGGTACGTGATCGCCGAGAGCATCTCGTCCAGCGCCGTCGACACCGTCCTGAACTCGCTGACGCTGATGCTGTACCTGCTCGTGCCGTGGACGGCGACCAACCTCGTCGACTTCTTCGTCGTCCGTCGGGGGCACTACGCGATTGCCGACCTGTTCACACCGCGCGGGATCTACGGGACATGGGGCCGCCGCGGGCTCACCGCCTACGCGCTGGGGTTCCTGGCCGAGATCCCGTTCATGGTCCTGCCCGGCATCGCCGGCTTCACGTACACCGGGCCGCTGGCCAAGCAGATCTCGAACGTCGACATCAGCTGGATCGTCGGTCTCGCGGTGGCGGGGATCTCGTACTGGCTGCTGTCGCGGTCCCTCGACCTGCGCGAGGAGGCGCCGGCGATCGAGGCGAGCGACGAGCAGCTCGGGGCGACTCTGTAGTGCTGTGGTGCAACTATGGTTTCCCCGTGCCCGTCCGTGATGCCCGCCGCCGCCTCGAGCCGGAGGCCGCCTAGGCCATGGCGGTCGAGGGTCGCGATGGTGTGCGCTTCGGCGCCCGGCTGCGCCACGCTCGCGAGGCGAGCCGACTGTCGCTGGGGGAGGTCGCGGCGCGCAGCGGCGTGACCAAGAGCTTTCTCTCCCGGGTGGAGCGCGACATGACCAGCCCATCGGTGGCCAACCTGGTAGGGATCTGCCAGGCCCTCGGCCTGTCGGTGGCCGACCTGTTCCAGACGCCGCAGACGACGCTGGTCCGTCGCCGCGATCGCCCGACGTTCACCGATCTGCCCAAGGCCGCCGAGGTGGTCGACACGCTCATCACCCCGGCCGGCGAGCGCTACGTGACGGTGCTCGAGTCCGCGGTCGCCGCCGGGGGCTCGGGCGGCTCCACGCTCTACACCCTGCCGAGCGAGTGCGAAGTGTGCTTCGTGCTGCTGGGCACCATCGAGGTTCAGGTGGAGGACCAGACGTTCACTCTCGAGGAGGGGGATGCGTTGACGTTCGGCGCCGCCGTCCCCCACAGCTGGCGCGCGATCGGCGATGGCGCCCGGATCCTGTGGATCCTCGCTCCGGCGCTGCCCGACCCGCAGAGCAGCATGCGATGAGCAGCAGGCCCCCCCGGTTTCAGCCTCCGGACGCGAGCGCGGCGCCACGCTACACGGGCCTGCGCACGTTCGCGCGGCTGCCGCACGTGCCGCTCCCGCACCAGGACGTCGAAGCGGCTGTCATCGGCGTGCCATTCGACACCGCGACGAGCTTTCGCCCGGGGGCCCGGTTCGGGCCCGAGGCGATCCGGTCGGCGTCGACGCTGCTGCGTCCCTACCACCCGGTGCTGGACATCGACGTGTTCGCGACGATCGCGGCCGTCGATGGCGGCGATCTCGAGATCACGCCGGGCAACGCTCAGCGCTCGGCCGGACAGATCGACGCCGCGCTGCAGCCGCTCCTGCGCGCCGGGATCGTGCCGCTCGTGCTCGGCGGTGACCATTCGATCGTGCTCGGCGAGCTGCGGGCCCAGGCCGCGGTGCACGGCCCGGTCGGGCTCGTGCTGCTCGACGGCCACGCCGACACCTGGGATCAGTACTACGGCGAGAAGTACTTCCACGGGACGCCGTTTCGCCGGGCCGTCGAGGAGGGGCTACTGGACCCGCGACGCTCGCTGCTGGCGGGGATGCGTGGCCCGCTCTATTCCGCCGCCGACCTGGACGAGCCGCGGGAGATGGGCTTCGAGATCATCGCCGGCGAGGAGTTGCAGGAGCTGTCGGCCGCGGAGTATGGCGCCCGCGTCCGGGCCCGGATCGGCGACGGCCCCGTCTACATGTCGTTCGACGTCGACGTGCTCGATCCGGCCTTCGCGCCCGGAACCGGCACGCCGGAGGTGGCCGGCCTGTACCCGCGCGAGGTGCTCGGGTTCCTGCGGTCGCTCGCCGGGATCCCCTTCACCGGCTTCGACGTCGTGGAGGTGTCGCCGCCGTATGACTCTCCCGGTCAGGTCACCGCGCTGAACGCGGCCGCCGTGGCGTACGAGATGCTCGCCCTGCTCGCCGTCGCGCGCTCTAGTCGACTCCGCGGGTAAAGGAATCGCACCGCTCGCAGGTGTAGGGTCGCGACATGCAAACGACCTTTCCGCCGGCGGAGGTCAGCGTTCCGATCCGCGCCGAGCTCCGCTACTGGGCCGAGTTGGGGCGGCTTCTCGCCGACGGGCGCTTCCGCTCGCCCGGGCGCGCCGCCGCCCGGCGCCCGGTGCTGCTGATCCCGGGCTTCATGGCCGGAGACATGTCCCTGGCCGTGCTCGCCGGCTGGCTGCGCCGGAGGGGCCACGAGGTGCGGGGCAGCGGCATGCGGGTCAACGTGGACTGCGCCGGCGACGTGCTGACCCGCCTCGAACGCGTGTTGATGCAGTTCGACGAACCGGCGATCGTCATCGGCCAGAGCCGCGGCGGAACGTTGGCGCGGGCGCTGGCCGCCGGGCATCCGGACGCCGTGGCGGGTGTGGTGATGCTCGGCTCGCCGGTGCTCGACCCACTCGCGGTGTCGGCGTCGACGTTGCGCACGGTGCGGTCACTGGCGGCGCTCGGGGACCTCGGGCTGCCGGGCGTTTTCTCCACCGCGTGCCGCGACGGGGCGTGCTGCACCGACTACTACGAGCTGCTGCGGACGCCGCTGTCGGGCTCGATGGTGGCGCTCGCGGTGTACTCGCGTAGCGACGCGATCGTCGACTGGCGCGCGTGCCTGGATCCCAGCGCCGAGTGCGTGGAAATCGACGGCAGCCACTGCGGGATGGCGGTCAACGCCAGCGTCTACCGAGAGCTCGACCGGACGCTCGATCGCGCCCAGGCAGCGGCGGCATGAACCCGTGAGCCCAACTGTGGGATGATCGGCGGCGCCGGCATGCCGGCCTGCTGATGGCGGTGCGTGCAACCGATGGGACCAGATCGGGCGGTCGTGGATTCGCGACTCGGCTCGCGGTGACTGTCGCGCTGTTGCTGACGGGCCTGGGGTTGCTGGCGGTCCCACCAGGGACGGCGCTCGCCCAGACCGCGCCGGTGTACACACAGGCGGCACACAGCGGGAACTATTACGGCGCCACCAGCACCACCCGCGCCGGCGGCGGAGCCTACGAGGACGTGGCGATGACCACCGCCCCCGGACAGCTCGTGTGCGCGTCGGCGTGGGTGCGGACCCAGTATCCCGCCACCGGAGCGTCGGGATCGTTCGTCGTCTGGCTGATCGGGGGCGGCGCCGGGGAGGGAGGACGGGCCACCTACAGCGGGCTCGGCAATCTCGGCAACTGGTCCGAGGTGCAGACGTGCACGGAGGCCACCGTCGATCACAGCGCGGTGCGGATCCAGTTCTACCCGAGCCCGGGCTCCCCGACCGTGGACATGGACGATGTCGATGTCCACGCGTCGCTGGCGGTGGACGGTGGGTTTGAGAATGGCGGCGGCTGGGCGAAGTACCCCAAGACGAACACCAACTTCTCCGATTACGGCCCGAGCTCGGGTGCGTTGGCGCGCAGCGGCTCGCATTTCGGCGCGACGAATACGAGCAGCCCCGGCGGCGGGATCTACCAGGACGTGGCGATGAAGACCAGTCCCGGGCAGGTGGTGTGCGGATCGGCGTGGGTGCGGACCGAGGGGGCGGCGACGGGGGCCAGCGGCTCGTTCGTGCTGTGGCTGACCGGCGGGACCTCTGATTCGGGCAAGGCGGCGTACAGCGGCCTGGGGAACGGCAGCGATTGGACGGAACTGCAGACGTGCGTGGAGGCGACCCAGAGTCACACCGGGTTGCGGATCCAGTTCTACCCCAACTCGGGCTCCCCGACGGTCGAGATCGACGATGTCGATGTCCACGCGTCGCTGGCGGTGGACGGTGGGTTTGAGAATGGCGGCGGCTGGGCGAAGTACCCCAAGACGAACACCAACTTCTCCGATTACGGCCCGAGCTCGGGTGCGTTGGCGCGCAGCGGCTCGCATTTCGGCGCCACGAATACGAGCAGCCCCGGCGGCGGGATCTACCAGGACGTGGCGATGAAGACCAGTCCCGGGCAGGTGGTGTGCGGATCGGCGTGGGTGCGGACCGAGGGGGCGGCGACGGGGGCCAGCGGCTCGTTCGTGCTGTGGCTGACCGGCGGCACCTCTGATTCGGGCAAGGCGGCGTACAGCGGCCTGGGGAACGGCAGCGATTGGACGGAACTGCAGACGTGCGTGGAGGCGACCCAGAGTCACACCGGGTTGCGGATCCAGTTCTACCCCAACTCGGGCTCCCCGACGGTCGAGATCGACGATGTCGATGTCCACGCGTCGCTGGCGCCGAACGGCGGCTTCGAGTACGGCTCCGGGCCCTGGGGCACGTATCCCAACACCAATTCCTCGTACGACGCCTACGCGACCAACCAGGTCATCGGGCCCTCCCCGCCGATCGTCACCACGCCGGTGCCGACTCCGGTGCCGGTCCCGAGGGGCCGTCACGCGCTCAAGGTCAAGCTGTATCTCAGCTGGACCTGGCGGGACGCCATCACGCGCTTGGACCGGGCCAAGGCCGGCAGCCTTCCGGGCCGCACCCGGCTGGCGCTGCAGTGCCGGGGGCGAGGCTGCCCCCGCCACTCGAAGATGTCGGCGACGGGTGCCCGCCACGTCCGCAGGCTGCTCGGCAGGCTGCGCGGTCGGCGCTACCGGGCCGGGGACGTGTTACGGATCATCGTGACAGCTCCCGGCTATGGCGCCGAGCGCGCGCAGGTGACGTTCCGCTACGGCCGGGTGCCGCTGGCCAAGCTCGTGCGTCGCTGAGCGCAGGCCTTGGACCGGTGGTCAGGCGGTGGCGCGCAGCGGCGCGCGGTAATCGGTGATGGCGTTCAGGCGCGGCGCGCGGCCGGCACGCTCCAGCTCGGCCGGCGAGCCGAGATAGAAGCCCTGGCCGAAGCCACAACCCAGCTCGCGCAGGGCCGCGAGTTGTCCGCGAGACTCGATGCCCTCGGCGACGACGCCGAGATCGAGCGTGTGGGCGAGGTCCAGGACCATCCGGATGAACGGCCGGTCGAATGCGCCCTGCTCGATGCCGTCGACAAACGGCTGGCCGATCTTCAGCCAGTCGATCGGAAGCGAGCGCAGGTGGCTGAGCGACGAGTAGCCGGTGCCGAAGTCGTCGAGCGCCAGCTGCACCCCGAGGCGGCGCAGCTCGCTGAGGATGGCGATGCTCTTCTCGGGATCGCGCAGCACCACACCTTCGGTGATCTCGAGGACGAGTCGTTCGGGACTGAGCCCACTCCGGTCCAGGGCCGCCGACACGCCGGCCATGAAGTGGTTGTCGCGGAGCTCGACCGGTGACAGGTTGACGTGCACAATCGGGGCGGTCCGGCCGCCGGCGCTCCACGCCTGGGCGTCGCGGCAGGCCCGCTCCAGCACCGAACGTCCGAGCGGCACGATCATCCCCATCTCCTCGGCGATCGGGATGAACGACGACGGGTTCACGCATCCCCGCGGTCCGTCGAGCCAGCGGACCAGCGCCTCACAGGCCGTCACCTCGCCGGTCTCGAGCTCGACGATCGGCTGATAGTGGACGTCGAAGGAGTCCTCTCGGACCGCCTCGCGCAGTCGTTGCTTGAGGCCATGGCGCTTGAGCACCGGGACCTCCATGCCGGGCTCGAACAGCTCGTAGCCGTGCTTGCTGGCCTGCTTGGCGCGGTACATGGCCACGTCAGCGTTGCGAACGAGCTCGTCGGGGGTGATGTCGGCGCCGGCCCCGGTGGCGATGCCGGCGCTCGCCCGGACGAAGATCGTCTGGTCACCCACCGAGAATCGCTCCTCGGTCAGCCGGCGGTTGATCCGCTCGGTCACCTCGATCGCCTCAGCCTGCGAGGCGGTCCGCTCGAGCATGATCGCGAACTCGTCGCCGCCCAGCCGCGCCAGGGTGTCGGAGGGGCGCACGCAGTCGCTCAGGCGCTGGGCGATCGCGATCAGCAGCTCGTCGCCGGCGGCGTGGCCAAGGCTGTCGTTGACCGTCTTGAAGTCGTTGATGTCGATGAAGATCACCGAGACGCTCTCGGGGTCGCGTTCCAGCGCATCGCCGACTCGCTCGGCGAACAGCAGCCGATTGGCGAGGTTGGTCAGCGGATCGTGCGACGCCTGGTGTTCGAGCTCACGCTGGAGCTCCTTCATCCGCCATACCGTCTGGCCGAGCCGGTCGTTTTCAAGCGCGACGCTCGTGTTGTTGGCCAGCGTCTCGAACAACTTGAGGTCGTCGCGGGAGAAGCGATCCACGACCCCCGAGGGGTTGCCGATCATGATCGCGCCGATGCAGTGGCGCTCTCCCGTCAGCACCGCGAACATCCCGGAACCGAGGTCGCGTGAGACCAGATAGTCAGCCAGGGGCCCGGCAGCGATCTCGCGGGTCGCGCAGGCGCCGAGCCCCTGGCCCTCCACCAGCGAGCGGAGTTCTTCGACGATGGTGGGCTCGAGGCCCTCGAGCACGCCGGCGCCGTCGTCGGCGCGGACGGTCGTGCGCAGCGCGTCGCTGCCGTCGGGAGAGAAGAAGATGAGCTCGGCCACCTCGGCGCGGAACGCCTCCAGCGCCTGGGCCAGCAGATCCTCCAGCGCGGCGCCGATCTCCGAGCTCTGGGACAGGGCTCGTGCCGCCTCGTAGAGGAACTCGAGCCGCTCGTGACGCTGGCGCTCAGAGGTGTAGGCCTTCAGGGTGAGGAACAGGCCCGCCACCGGCACCGCCATCAGGATCGCGGTGCGCCAGTCCCGGTACACCAGCGTGGCGGCGCACAGGCCGATGCTCGTGTTGGCGATCACGACGGCGAGATCGGTGTACAGCGATGACGCGATCTGCGCGGCGTTCAGCGTCTTCTCGGTGACCGAGACGGCGACGCTGATCAACAGCACCGCGGCGACCGAGTTGGCGGCGGCCGCCAGCGCCGCGGCGCCCCAGACGACGGGATCGATCACCGTCGCCGAGCTGGCGACGGCGTGGAAAACCAGCACGGCGATGCAGTTGCCGAGCAGGAACTGACCGAAGTTGAAGGCCAGCCGGATCGGCGGCAGCCGGCGATGGAGCACCAGGATCAGCAGGCGTCCGAGGGCGCCGGCCAGGATCACATCCTGCCCGGTGGCGAACAGCAGCGCGAACACGAGTGGGATCTCACCCAGAGACATCGAGTGAGCGCTGCGACGGAAATGGACGTGGACCACGAAGCGCTCGGCGGCGGCGAACCCGAGCAACAATGCCCAGAACGGAAGCCGCACGGTCGAGATGATCGGGTGCGCCGAGCCGGCTCCGGCGCCGAACAGGACGGCGGCGGCGCCGATCATCACGGCGCTCAGGGTCCAGATCGTCAGCTCTCCGGCGCTGAGTCCCGACAGCGGCGACTGCTGCAGTGCCGCCAGCGGGGATCGGAGCCAGGAGATCTTGCGCATCGTGTCGGCTGATCGAGTGACGCTCATGACTAACCCCACATCGTCGTCCAGCCGACGGTGCTCCAACTGGCACTGGTCGGGTCGACGCCGCCGCCTGAGGAGCCACCGCCGGACGCGTCCGCCGAGCAGTCCTCGCAGCTCCAGCTCGCGGCGCTCCAACTCGCCGCCAGCGGGTCGACCGCGGAGCTCCAGCTCGCGGCGCTCCAGCTGGCCGCGTTGTAATCGATGTCCCCGGTGTCGGGGTCGATCAGGGTGCTGGGCGCCACGCCCTGGTTGGCGACGAGCTCTGAGCCGTTAGCCCAGTAGGCAGCGATCGCGTTGACCTCGTTGCCGCCGTTGGGCAACGACGTGGCGGTGTTCACGATCGCGCCCTTGATCATGTCCGGCGTCCAGTCGGGGTGGGCGGCGACCAGATCGGCGGCGATTCCGGAGACGATCGGGGCCGCCAGCGAGGTGCCGCTGACCTGGAAGTAGTCGTTGTTGATGACGCAGGTGGGGCAGAGGTTCGCGAAGTCGCTGCCGGGGGCGAGCGTGGTGACGATGTGCGCGCCTGGAGCCAGCACGTCGGGCTTGGTCAAGCCGTCCTGCGTGGTGCCCTGACTGGACCAGCTCGGGATGACGTCATCGGAGGTGTCCTGGGTGCCCTGGTCGTCAACGGCCCCAACAGTGATCACGTACGGATCGTTGGCCGGCGCGTAGGAGACGGCGTCGGGCGCCGTCCCCAGGTTGCCGGCGGCGGCGACGACGACGATCCCGTCGTTCCATGCCTGCTCGGCGGCGGCGTCGAGCGGGTCGGTCTGGTACGACTGTGCCGTCGTCGATCGGAACGACATGTTGATCACGCCGATGTTGTATTGGGCCTTGTGGTCGACGGCGAACTGCAGCCCGTAGATCGCGTCGAGGATGGTTGCCTGTCCGTTGTCGTCGGCGACCTTGACCGAGATGAGGTTGGCGTCGGGCGCGCTGCCGTCGTACTGGCCCCACAGCGAGTCGCCGTGATCGCGGTAGGCGCCGTTGCCGGCGATCAATCCGGCCACGGCCGTGCCGTGCCCGTAGGTGTCATTTGCGGTGCTGGCGTTTGGATCGATCACCGCGGACGCGACGACGCGTGACGTGTCGTCTGACTGCGAAGTGCGGAAGTCAGGAAGGTCACCGGTGATGCCGGTGTCGATGACGGCCACGCCGACGCCGGCGCCGGTGCTGTGACGCCACATCCGCGGGGCGCGGACCGACTGGTCGAACGTGGTGGACAGGGCCCATGGCGGGGGGGCGCTCGGGCTGCCGAAGGAGCTCTCCTTGATGACCGAGTTGAGCGTCACCGCGTGGACGAGCGGGCTCGCGGCCAGCCGCCGGGACGCGGCCGCGGTCAGCCGGGCGGACAGGCCGTTGATGATCGACAGGCCCACACCGGGGCGGCCGCCGACCGAGCGCACGAGGGCGCGTCCGCGGGCGGCGCCGACGCCACGATCGAACTGGACGATGACCTCCACGTTCTGTCCGGGATGCGCCGCCGCCAGCGTCACGAGCTGGCTGGACAGGTTGCCGGGCGCCGCGGTGGTGCCGGCCGACGAAGCGGCGACCGGGACCGGGGCGCCGGATGACGCGGACCCTGAGCCGGCGGCCAGTATCCAGGTGAGCGCGGCTGCGGCGAGGATGAGAACAGACAGCGAGACCCGGATGTGGGCAATGCGCAGGCGCAGATGCCCGTCGACGAACGAGGCCATGTGGCTTTCCCTTGGTTGCGCTCTCCGGCGGAGAGACTGGCTTTGAGTCGCCTGCAACCGAGCTATCTCGACGGATGATCGAGACCTCTGGCTTTGCGTCCCTGCCTTACGACAGGTTTGCCCTCAACGATCTACTCGCCCCAATCGGCACCACCCCGCGGTTGCTTGAGGCTCTTTTCCGCAAATCCGTAGTAACTACGGATTCTTGACCGTCAGGTTTTAGGAGATTCGGCTTGCGATCGGCAGGCCCAGCCCGATCTGCGGGACGTGCATGGCTGCGACCCGGTGCGGAGCAAGCCGACCGGCCCGGAGAGGCTCAGACGCGATAACGCTCGACGAGCGCGGCCAGCTTGGCGGAGAGCTCGTTGAGCGTCTCGGCCGCCACCTGTGACTGATTCGCGCCCTCGAGGAACTGCGCGGTCCCCTGATCGATGCTGCCCATCGCGCCCGCGATCTCGTCCATGCCGACACTCTGCTCGTGTGCCGAGGCGGCGATCTCCTCGGCGGACCGGGAGGCTTCGCGGATCACATCGGTGAGGCTGCGGATGCCGTCGCCGGCGCTCTCGGCGAGCGCGAGCCCCTCCTCGACCACCTTGGTGCCCTCGTTGCTGGCGCGGACGGCGGCCGACGTGGCGTCCTTGACGTCGGTCAGGATCGCCTCGACCTGGGCGACCGCCTCCTTGGACTGCTCGGCCAGGCCGCGGACCTGGTCGGACACGACCGCGAACCCCTTGCCGTGCTCGCCGGCGCGCGCCGCCTCGATGCTCGCGTTGAGGGCCAGGAGCTTGGACCTGTCGGCCAGCTCGTTGACGGTGTTGGTGATCGCGCCGATCTGCTGGGTCCGCTGCGAGAGCGTGAGGATGTCCTCGGCGATCCCATCGACGCGGGCGCGGATCTCCTGCATCGAGTTGGAGATGGCAGCCACCGCCTCGGTCCCGGCGTCACTGACCTTGACCGAGTCCCGGGCGCCCTGGGCCACGTCACGGGCCTTCTGCGCCATCGAGTCGGCCGCCGCGCGGAGCTCGTTGACCGTGGCAGATGTCTGGCTGATGGCTGCCGACTGCAGGCCGGCGCTTTCGGTGTGCCGGTTGACGGAGATCAGGATCTCCTCGGTCGAGGCACCGATCTCCTGGACCCCGCCCTGGATCTCTGACGAGATCTCGGCAAGTCCGCCGACCATGCTGTTCAAGCTCTCCGAGAGTCCTTGAAGCTCTTCGGTTCCGTCGGCGCTGACCGTGGCGGTCAGATCGCCGTCGGCGACTGTGGCGGCGAATCGCGAGTAGTTGCGGACGGCGGCCTGCAGCGCCTGGCGGGAGTCGCGTTCCACCGCCGCGGAGGTTTCGAGCTCGCGGTGGCGCTCGTCGGTCATCTCGCTCATGCGGCGCAGAGCCAGACCGAAGCGGACGCCGGCGGCGACCAACGTCGCGGTGGCGAGCCCGATCGCCACCTGGCTGGCGTGGGTGAGGGAGCCCACGAACAGGATCACGAGCGCCAGGCCCGACGCGGCTGTCGGCACGGCGAATCCGGAGGACTTGGTCTCCTCGACCTGTATTCCGGACTCGGGGGCGAGCCAGACCGCGCACGAGAAGAGCAGCAGGGATGTCGGCCAGGCGATCACGTTGAGGAACCAGCCGACATTGGTCGCGGTGAGGCCGCCGAACAGCGCCGCGATATCTCCGGACGCGTTGATCAGGCCGCCGGCGGCGATGAGATACCAGCGCATGCGCTTGCCGGCCGGCAGCATCCGGATGCCGAGGACCGTGAGGCCGAAGAGCAGGAGGTCGCCGACGGGGTAGACGAGGTTGACGGCTACCGACTCGTTGCCACCGCCGGCCGCGCTGGCGATGGTGTGGAAGGCGAACGCGACGAGGGCGGCCGACGTCACCAGAGCGGCGACGACGCCGTCGAGGTAGTTGGCGGCCGTGAGCTTGCGGACGTCGCGCTGCATCAGCACCATGACGCCGACATAGGCGAGGGGGAAGAAGCCCGCCCACAGATAGTTGGCGACCGAGATCGTCGCCGGCGTCGCGTTGTTGAGCGTCTCGAACGTCATCGCGAAGTCGCCGGTCGCCCAGGCGGCGCAGCCGAACCCGAGCCACAGTGCGTACTTACGGTCCTGCGGCCGCAGCAATCCGCGGACGATGATCAGCCCGCTGGCCAACAGCTCGAACGCGCACACGCCCCACCCGTCCAGCCACAAGGGGGACGCGCCGTTCGGGCCGCGGACGATCAGCGAGATGGCGTATCCGACGAGGACGAGGATCAGCAGGCCGTAGCCGGCCTTGACCGCGTCGGACGGGCCCTGACGGGACGGTGGCGCCTGCCGAGAGCCCGCGCCGGGGCGGTCGCGTGACGGTGCTGCAGGGTCGGCGAAGCGGGTCGAGCCTCGGCTCGAGGTCGCATCGGTGGATGTGTGGTCCGCGACTGCCATGGTATGCGCCTTTGTCAGATGGTCAGCGTGGCCGTGCCCGCCGGATCTGTGGGGATATTCCGTCCCCATCCGGGGCGTCTCGGCCGGATTTCCCCCGTTATCGGACGAACTCGGCGAACCTGTAGCAGGCGCGACAAAGTTTCACCGCGTTCTCTCACTCAACCTCAGCGCGTGGCGCAGCGCCCGCCGTCACGCCGTGACGCGTGGCTGGAGACAGACTCGCCGGGGGCGGCCCGCCGGGTCTAGAGCCGCGCGCGAGCGGGGGCCTCGAGCGCGAGCGTGACCCCGATCGTTCCGAGCAGCGTCCCGGTGATCCGGCGCTGCCACACCGTCCAGCGCGGGCGGGATGCGAGGAACCCCGCGACCCCGCCCGCGACGATGATCAGCGTCGAGTTGACGATCATGCTCAGCGAGATCTGCACGCCGCCCAGCGCGAACCCCTGGAGGGCAACGTTTCCAGCGCCCGGCCGGATGAACTGGGGGATGAGCGCCAAGTACATGATCGCTGCCTTCGGGTTCAGCAGATTTGTGAGCAGCCCGGAGCGAAACAGTTTCCAGCCGGAGTCGGGCGACAGGCGCGTCGTCTCAAACACGCCGAGGCCCCCCGGCCGCAGCGCATTCCAGGCCAGCCACAGGAGGTACGCAGCTCCGGCAGCCTTGACCACGATGTACAGCATCGGAACCAGCACGAACACCGACGCGAGGCCGAGGTTGGCCATCGTCATGTAGACGAGAAACCCCACGAAGGTTCCCGCGAGCGAGACCATGCCCGCACGCCGGCCCTGACTGATGCTGCGAGATACGAGATACATCATGTTCGGCCCCGGCGTCAGTGCCATCCCCAGCGCCACGGTCGCCATTCCGAGAAGTGCTCCGGAACCAACCACTGCTCAGGCGCTCCGCATCGTCTGCACCAGCCCATGATCTCAGACGCCGCGGCAACCCGGGGTCCCGGCTCCGGAGCTGTCCACCCGTGGGCGGAAGGCCAAAATCAACCCTGGAGCCGATGACGACCGGTGGACGGGGACATACGCTGCACCGGTTCGCCCCCGCACTCAATACGACCGTGCCCACGCTCAAGAACGCAATCGCCCTCGCGTGGATCCCCTTCTGGATCTACTGGCTGATGTCCGCGATCAGCGCCAAGGAGTCCCGGCCTGGCCGCCGGTGGACCCCAATCGGCGCTCTGAGCGCGGTGGCGGTCATCCTGATCGTGCGCGTCTTTCGCACCGGCAGCCTGGCCGTCAACAGCCCGGTCCTGGGAGCGATCGGGGCCGTGATGTTCGTGTCCGGGATCGCACTGGCCATTTGGGCGCGTGTGCACCTGGGACGCGACTGGGGGATGCCGATGACCGAGCGCCTCGAACCCGAGCTCGTCACCTCGGGGCCCTATCGCCACATCCGCCACCCCATCTACACCGGTCTTCTGCTCGGCATGTTCGGCACCGCGCTTGCCACCAATCTCATCGGACTGGTCATCGCCGCCGGTTTGAGCGGGGTGTTCTATTACGCGGCGAGGGTGGAGGAGCGGAACATGACCGCGGCCTTCCCCACCGCGTACCCGGCCTACCAGGCCTCGACGAAGATGCTCATCCCGTTCATCCTCTAGTAGTCGTGCCGGTGAGGCCGCCGGCGCGAGTCCGGACGACGCTGTGGTGGGGACGGCCGCCTTCAGACCTGGTGTGGATCACGAGCCTGGGCAATCACGCCCAGGTGGACGTCAGCGAGATCGTCGGCTGCACGTAGCCGACGGTCCCGGTCGACAGAGGCGCCGTTCCTCGGGGGGGCGCCGTTCCGGGAAGGCGTGGCATCTGAGCGGACCAGGAGGCCACTCAGTTGCCACGCCCCGCGGTGGATTCGATCGGGTGGGTTCAGGGGCGCAAACGGCGGCTGGGGACGGGGTGGGGTCCGTGGCGGCTCCGGGGCCTGCAAACGTCCCCCAGCGCCGTCCGGACTCGATAGGTTGGCGCTTGCAGGCCACGTCGCGTGATCCTCACCGAGCGCGCGAGGTCGAAGGCGAGAGCCGGCGCCCGCCGGCGGTCTCCTCCGCGCGACCCGCCACGCCGCCACGCCGCCACGCCGGCGCCCCCATCTTCGTTGCCGTCGTGTTGACCGCGGGCTGCAGAATCAATCGTCTACAGACGATTGATTTCACGGTGGGGCCGCGGGCGGGGCTCGTTCAGGGTCGGGACGTACGCGGCAATGCTGCGCGGGACGCCATCGTTGAGAGCTCGCTGTCAGCGCCGGTCCGGCGAGTGCGTGGTCAGCTCTCAGCAGGCTTGATGAGGTTGGGAGCCACACGATTCGGGTTGTTACCCCGTTCCCGCGCAATCGGGTTTTCGACGGGCGCAACAGGTGGTACTCTGGCCGCGCGGAAGGTCAGGCTGCGTCAGTCCGGCGAGATCGCCGGGGCTGGCGATCGTAGAGAGGGAGAGACAATGCGAAGGCGTCTGCTCGTCGCCGCTTTGGCGTACGCGCTCGTCGGCGGCGGCGCGATGGTGATGGCCGAAACCGGCCAGGCGGCGGTCACCTCGCCGGCCTCGCCGGTCAACCTGTCGACGCCGATCGACTTCGCCGCGGCCCAGGCGAGTCCGAGGGCGACCGTCCTCGCCGGCGACGCCCGGTTTGAAATCTTGGGCAGTGGGCTGATCAGGATGGAGTACTCGCCGACCGCGAACTTCGAGAACGCGCCGACGGCGAACGTCGTGTACCGCCGATTCGCCGTGCCCCGCTACCGGGTGCGGCGTCACGACGGGTGGCTGACGATCTCCACGGACGAGACGACGCTGCGCTACAGGCTCGGATCCGGTCCCTTCGGGCCGGCCAACGTATCGGTGGCGGTCAACGGCAGCGGCGCGACCACCGTGAGTCCCCAGTGGCAGAACGAGTGCCCGTTCGACCAGGTCTGCGACGCCGGCGCGGCGGCGCTGACCGGCGCCGCCAACATCGAGACCAACCACGCCGCCTACCAGAGCATCGCCGGCTTCATCGGCGGACTCGGTCAGGGCAATCAGGCGGGCGCGGTGTGGACGGTGCTCGGCGCGCCCGCCGGACCGGCGATGGTCAGCCTGCGCTACTCCAACTACATCGGTGCGCTGGGCGGTCCGGCGCCCCGCACGATCGACCTGACCGTCAACGGCGTCGATGTCAAGACGCTGACCCTGCCGCCGACCAGCAGCTGGGACGCGTGGTCGACGGTCACCGCCGACGTCAGCCTGACGGCCGGCACGAACAAGGTGGGAGTGACCTGCGCTGCCGCCAATAGCTGCAACGTCAACGTGGACACCCTGTCGGTGGCGCCCGCCGGTGGATCTGCGCCGACCGAGCCGACCATGGATTACCTGGGTGGCTACACCCGCGGCTTCGACACCGCCACCTACAGCTCGCCGGGTTACAGCTGCCCGGCGGGCACGCCCACCGCGGCCCAGTGCTCGGCCACTGCGCCCGAGTTGCATCCCGGGATCCTCGACCGAGCCGGCTACCGGTTGCTCGATGACTCACAGACGGCACTCTGGACCTCCGACGGATGGGTCACCGAGCGGCCCACCGCCGGCGATATGCAAGACGGCTATCTGTTCGTCTACGGCCACGACTACGCGCAGGCCACCCGCGATCTGGCCCGGCTGACCGGCCCCTCGCCCCTGCTGCCGGAGTCGACGTTCGGAGTCTGGTACTCCGACTATCACGGCTACAGCACCTCCGACTACGAGAACACCCTGATCCCGGCGTTCCGGGCCAATCAGGTGCCCCTTGACACGTTGTCGGTGGACACCAACTGGAAGTCGCCCAACGACTGGGACGGCTGGGAGTGGAACACCGCCCTGTTTCCCGACCCCCAGGCATTCCTGACCTGGGCCAAGCAGCAGGGCATCCAGGTCACGCTCAACATCCACGCCAGCATCGCTGACAACGATCCCCAGCTGGCCGTCACCCAGGCGCTCGCGGGCGGCACGCTCGCCGACAGCTCGTGCTTCAGCGGAGCCTGCAAGGTCTGGGACTGGAGCAGCATCCCGCAGGCCGAATCCTATTTCGCTCTGCATCAGCCGTTCGAGTCCCAGGGGGTGTCGTTCTGGTGGCTGGACTGGTGCTGTGACTCCTCGACAACGTCGCTGCCGGGGGTCACACCGGACAACTGGATCAACCACCTCTACGCCGAGGAGCTGGCCAACAAGGGCGAACGCGGATTCGTGCTGTCCCGCATCGGCAGCTCCTACCAGAACCCGGACGAGGTCTATCCGGCGGGCCCGTGGGCGGGGCATACATCGACGCTCGCCTTCACCGGCGACACATGGGGGACCTGGAACACGCTCGGCCTCCAGACTCAGCTGGCCGCCGACGAGTCCAGCATCGACGAGCCCTACGTCAGCGATGACATCGGCAGCTTCCTGGGCCCGCCTCCGGGCACGGCCTCCGATGATCCCGACCTGTACGCGCGCTGGGTGCAGCTCGGTGCCTTCCAGCCGATCCTGCGGCTGCACTCCTCCGACGGCAATCGGCTGCCGTGGCAATACCCGCAGCCGGCGGACTCGATCGCCGCCGACTTCCTGCGACTGCGCGAGGCGCTGGTGCCCTACACCTACACGCTCGCTGACGACGCGGTCAACAGCGGTGGTTCCATCACCACTCCGCTCTACATGGATTACCCAAGCGAATCGGCGGCCTACGACAATCCAGGTGAGTACCTGTATGGACCCGATGTCCTGGTCGCACCCGTCACCTCGCCCGGCACGTCGAGCACGGTCTCGATGTGGTTCCCGCCCGGCAGGTGGACCGATTGGTTCACCGGAGCCACCTTCACTGGCCCGTCCCAGCAGACGCTCACCGTGCCGCTGGATCGCATGCCGGTGTTCGTCAGGGGCGGCGGGATCATCCCCGAGCAGGCCGCCATGAGCCACGTCGGCGCCGATCCGAGCGCCCCCACGACGCTGCGCGTCTACCCGGGGCGGTTCGGTCGCTTCTCGCTCTACGAAGACGCCGGGACGGGCAACGGCTACGAGCACGGCCAGGACAGCCACACGGCCATCACCACCTGGTCGCGGGCGGGTTTCGGGCACGGACATGGTTCCTCCACCAACGTCGAGATCGGCCCCAGCCGCGGCCGCTATCCCGGCCAGCCGAACTCGCGGAGCTTCTCGGTCCAGATCGAGAGCCTCACCAGGCCCGACCAGGTGCTGATCGACGGCCGCCCGGCCCCCCAGTCGGGCCCGGCCGGCTGGAGCTATGACTCGGCGAGTAACACGCTGACCGTCCCGGTCACCGGCCTGGGTCTGTCATCGAACGCCCTGGTCACCGAACTCGGGGGGGCGCCGGTCACCGCCGCCGAGCCCGCGGCGGTCGATCTGACGATCACGCCCTCGACGCCGTTGAGCGTCGATGCCGGATCGTCCACCACCGTGACCACGACCGAGCACAACAACGGGCCGGGCACGGCGACCGACGTCTCCGTGACACTCACGGCGCCCTCGGGATGGTCAGTGAAGCCGGCGTCGCCGGTGTCGGGCGGCAACCTGGCGCAGGGCGGATCAGCCACCCAGTCATGGACGGTGACCGCTCCCCCGGGTTCGAGCTCACCGGCGACCGCCAGCCTGCAGGCGCATGCGTCGTACACGAGCGCCGGTCAGTCCCAGCAGGTGACGACCAGTCAGCAGGACGGCCCCGCACCCGCGCCGCTGCCCGCACCGGGGATCACGTCATCGAGTCCGGGGACGCCTGCGCCCGGAGGCACGGTCACGCTGACCGGCCAGAACTTCGGTGCCAGTCAGGGCACCAGCTATCTGACGCTCGCCCAGGGAGGGACGAGCTGGGGCGCACCGTATGACGGAGCCAAGCTCACGATCACGAGCTGGAGCAGCTCATCGATCACGTTCCAGCTGCCGCCCGACAGCGGATCGTTCCCCATCGCTCCAGGTAGCGCGACGGTGACGGTGACCGTGGCGGGGCAGACGTCGGCGCCCGAGACGCTGACCATCGCCGGGACGGTTGCGGCCACGCCGACGATCACATCGGCGCAGCCGGCGAGCGCGCCGGCCGGAACCGCGATCACGCTCACCGGCACCAACTTCGGCGCCACCCAGGGCGCCAACAGCTACCTGACGCTCTCGCAGGGAACCACGAGCTGGGGTGCGCCGTACGACGGCGCGAAGGTGACGATCACGAACTGGAGCAACACATCGATCACCTTCGATCTCCCCCCGGCCACCGGGTCGTTCCCGATCAGTCCCGGGGGGGCTGCGATCACCGTGACCGCATCGGGCCAGACCTCCAACAGCGAGCCGATCACGGTCACCGGATAGGGCGGCCGACGTCCCGCCCCGGGCCGGTCGTCACCCACGGCCGGGCAAGCGCTGCGCTGGGCTGGCCACCGGTCCAGCCGGTAACGTCTTCGCGGTCAGTCGAAGCAGACGGGGGTGTGCGATGGGCCGTTGGGTTGGGCGTAGGGGCGCGCGTGGCGCGAGCACCCGGTCGAGACTGATGACCGTGCTGGGAACGTGCTTGGCGGTGGCGGCAGTCGGGGTGGTCGCCTTCGTGTCCGGTGTGGCGTCAGGGTCTGCCGGGCATGCGACCGCGACGGGGTACTACCGCCTGGTCCAGTACCCGGGGACTGGCTTCGGCGGCTTCTATAGCCAGATCGCCCACGCTCACCGGACGATCGACATGGAGATGTATGAGCTGGAGGACCGCATTGCGGAGCGGGACCTCGTCGCGGCTGCCGCTCGCGGCGTTCGCGTGCGGGTGCTGGTCGACAGGGACTTCAGCGGCGCGGAGGCGAACCGTGGCGCTGCGGCTTACCTCGCCGCACGCGGCGTCGAGGTCAGATGGGCACCGTCGGGATACATCTTTCACATCAAGGCGACGAGCTTCGACGCGACGACGTCGGACATCTCGACCGCGAACTTGGTTTCCGAGTACTACCGCACGACCCGGGACGCTGAGATCGTCGACAGCGATCCGGCTCAGGTGGCCGCGATCGAGCAAACGTTCTCGAACGACTGGGTGGCTGGAGCCTCGGGTAATCCAGCATCTCAGACGGCGCAGGCGCCAGGTCTGATCTGGTCGCCGAATACCGGTTCGGGCACGGCCGAGGTCGCGCTGGTCGACCAGATCAGATCGGCGCGCGAGCGCGTCGACTTTGAATCTGAGGAGTTGTCTGATCCGGCGATCTACCAGGCGCTGGCGGCTGCCGCCAGGAGAGGCGTGAGCTGCCGGGTGGTGATGACGCGCTCGTCGGAGTGGGACTCTGCGTTCCGCGCGATCACCGTTGCGGGTTGTCGCGTGCATCTTTTCCCCGACACCTCGACCGCCCTCTACATCCATGAGAAGCTCATCCTCGACGACGATGGAATGGCGCGGGAGTCGCTGGTGATCGGCTCCCAGAACGCGAGCGTCACGTCGCTAACGAGAAACCGCGAGCTCGGGATTCTGTTGCGGCGCGGGCACGGCGGTGCCGGGGTGATCGCGACAGCCGGCGCCACCTTCGATTTGGACTTCGACCGCGCGGCGCCCTGGTCGTCACCGAGCCCCACGTCCGGATCCCCGCCAACGCCGACGAAGCCGACGGCCTGCCACCCGCTCTCAAGCTCAGGCAACTGCTATGAGCCGGGCGAATACTGTTCCGACGCTGACCATGGAATGAGCGGCGTCGCCGGTGACGGCGAGGCGATTGTCTGTGAGGACAACCATGGCTGGCGATGGGAGCCGCAGCAGTAGGTTGGCGGGGGGGCGTGGAGTTCGATCCGACGGCGATCGCGTCGTTGCGTCAGCCCGCGCGGCGCGCGCGTATCACGGCGTCTACGCCGGTGCCGGCCACGGACCGCGGGCGTTCCTCGGCGACGACGAATTTCCAACCGTGGGGATCGAGCGCGGCGACCGCCGCTTGCACCGAGACCTGCACCTGGCCGGCCGCGGGCGTCGCGGCTCCGGTGGCCGGGTCGATCGGGCGGTGCCCGACCAGAAAGAGGGTGCCGCCGGGCGCGACTCCTGCCCCCATCCGCCGGACCATCTCCTCAACCGTTCCCGCCACATGGACGTACAGGCAGACCACGAGGTCGTAATGACCCGGCTGCGGGGTCCAGGTCTCAAGATCGGCCTCGACCCACTCGACGCGCCCGGCGATGTCCGCCCCGGCGGCCGCGGCCGTCGATCGGGCGTGAGCCAGGGCGGCCGTGGAGAAATCGACCGCCGTCACGTGCCATCCGTGGGCGGCGAGCCAGAATGTGTCGGATCCGTGACCGCAGCCCGCGTCGAGGGCGCGACCGGGGGGGAGGTCCCCGACCTCGGTGGTCAGATGTGCGTTCGGGGGGCGATCCGCGACGGCATCCGCGCGCTCGCGCAAGGTCCTTGACCAAAGCTGTTCCCAGAAGTCTCGGTCAAAGCTTGGCGTGGTCACGATCTCTGCTCCACGAGGCTACCGGGCCGCCGCCACCACCCGCACGCAATCAGCGTATGGGAGCCGATCGTCTGCCGATCGGCGGGCCTGCGCGGGCAATGGTGTGAATGGTGGGTAGCCTCGCTGCTGTCAGGACTTCGCTGAAAGGGGAAATTCGTCGTGTCGATCATCATCAACGGCCGCGAGGTGCAGGTGCCGGCCGATGCCCGTGTTTCGCTGCTGGACTTCGTGCGCGAACACCTTGGGCTGTACGGCACGAAGAAGGGGTGCAACCAGGGTGCGTGCGGTGCCTGCACCGTGCTCGTCGACAGGGAGCGGATCCTGTCCTGCCTGGCCCTCGCCGTCCAGTACGACGGTCGCGAGGTGACGACGATCGAGGGGCTTGCGAACGATGGCGCGCTGCACCGATTGCAGCAGGCGTTCATCGACCATGACGGATTTCAGTGTGGCTACTGCACGCCGGGCCAGATCTGCTCGGCGGTGGGGATGGCCGATGAGGTGGCCCGTGGGGTGCCCAGCCAGGTCACCGACGAGCTCGAAGCCACCGAGATCGCGCTCGATCACGACGAGCTGCGCGAGCGGATGAGTGGCAACCTGTGCCGCTGCGGCGCTCACAACGGGATCGTCGACGCGATCGCTGAGGTGTATGCGGGGTCCGGCGCGTGATCGAGCTCGCCTATTCACGCGCCACCGATGCCTCCGACGCGATCCGTCAGGCCGAGGGTGAGGGAGCGAGATACCTCGGCGGCGGCACGAACCTCGTTGACCTCATGCGCGAGACCGTCGAGGTCCCCTCGGCGCTCGTCGACGTCACCGGCCTGTCGGCCGGGATCGAGGAGACAGACGGCGGCGGCCTGATGATCGGCGCGGCCGCGCGCAACACTGCGGTGGCCGAGCACCCTGCGGTGCGCGCGCGCTACCCGATGCTCACACGCGCAATCGTCGCCGGCGCCTCGGCGCAGATCCGAAACATGGCGACGGTCGGCGGCAATCTGCTGCAGCGCACCCGCTGCACCTACTTCTACGACACCGACGGCTCGCGCTGCAACAAGCGGTCTCCGGGTGAGGGCTGCGACGCGATCGAGGGTTTCAACCGTATTCACGCGATTCTCGGCGCTTCGCCCGCGTGCGTGGCCACCCACCCGTCGGACATGTGCGTCGCGCTTGTCGCTCTGGACGCCGACGTCCACCTCAGGAGCGCATCGGGAGAGCGCACCGTCGCTCTCTGCGATCTGCACACGCTGCCCGAGGATCGTCCCGATGTCGAGTCGGTGCTCGAGCCCGGCGAGTTGATCACCGCCGTCGAGCTGCCCGCGTCGCCGATCGCCGTGCATTCGACCTATCGCAAGGTGCGCGATCGCTCCAGCTACGCGTTCGCTCTCGTGTCGGTCGCCGCCGCGCTCGAGCTTGACGGCGGCGCGGTCGCCGGCGTACGGCTCGCTGTCGGCGGTGTCGCCCCGAAGCCGTGGCGGGCGTGGCGCGCCGAGGAGGTGCTGCGAGGCCGGCCGGCGACGCAGCCGAGCTTCCTTGCGGCCGCCGATGCCGAGCTTGCCGACGCCCGTCCACTCGCCGGCAACGCGTTCAAGGTCGATCTCGCCCGCCGCACGATCGCCGCCGTCCTGCAGCAGCTGACCGAGGGAGCCCGCCGATGAGCGCCACCGATCCTCAGACCGCGGTAGCGATCGCCGCCGACGGCTGGACGCCGACGGCCGGCCCCGATCCGGTGCTGCGCACCAAACGTGGCCTCATCGGCGCGCCCGTGTCGCGACTGGACGGTTCGCTGAAGGTCCGTGGCGAGGCGCGCTTCGCCGCCGAGTACGTGATGCAGGACATGGTCTACGCCGCGCTGCGCTACAGCACGATCGCCCGGGGTCGCATCACGACGCTCGACACGAGCGCCGCTGAGGTCGCGGCCGGCGTCGTGCTCGTCATGACCTATCGCAACGCCCCGCGGATGCAGCCGCCGCCGTTGTTCCTGACCGCGCCCAAGGCGGCCGGGGGCAGCGCTCTGCCGGTCATGCAGGACGACAGCATCCACTGGAACGGCGAGCCGGTCGCGGTCGTCCTGGCCGAGAACCAGGAGCAGGCCGACCATGCCGCTTCGCTGATCGAGGTTGCCTACGAATCCTCGGCGCCGCGGACCTTCGAGGAGGCCAGGGCGCACCCGCGCACGCCCGACAGCCTCGTCGGCCAGCCGGTCGAGGTTCTCGTCGGTGATGCCGAGGCCGCGCTCGCTGACGCGGCCCACTCCATCGACCTCACGTACCGGACGCCGCGCCACAATCACAACGCGATCGAGCCCCATGCGGTGACGCTCGGGTGGGACGGCGAGGACCTCATCGTTCACGACGCCAGCCAGGGCGTGACGCTGCACGCGTGGACGCTCGCGCAGGTCTTCGAGATCGACGAGAGCCAGGTTCATCTCACCTCGCCCTACGTCGGCGGCGGGTTCGGCGGCAAGACGCTGTGGTCCCACCATCTGCTCGGGGCCGCCGCGTCGAAGCTCGCCGGGCGTCCCGTCCGGGTCACCCTCTCACGCGAGGGCGTCTACCGGCTGGTCGGCGGGCGCACGAACACCGAGCAGCGAGTCGCGATCGGCGCCGATGACGACGGCCGCTTCGCGGCGCTCATCCACACCGGCATCTCCGCGATGACCCCATACAACGCGCTCGCCGAGCAATTCACGTTTCCCGCGCGTCACATGTACGCGACCGCGACGCTGAAGACCGACCAGCAGGTCGTCGACATGGACATGCTCTCCAACTCGTTCATGCGCGCACCCGGGGAGTCGGTCGGCACCTTCGCACTGGAGTCGGCGATCGACGAGCTCGCCATCGAGCTCGATCTGGACCCGATCGAGCTGCGGATCCGCAACGAGCCCGAGCAGGACCCGAGCTCGGGGCTGCCGTTCTCCGCTCGCCACCTCGTCGAGGCGTGGCGCGCGGGCGCCGCGCGGTTCGGCTGGGAGCGGCGGGCGGCCCCGGGCACGCGCCGAGAGGGCGAATGGCTGATCGGCATGGGCTGTGCGACCGCAACCTATCCCTACCACCGCTTCCCCGGCGGCGGCGCGCGGATCAGGCTCGACAAGACCGGCCACGCGACGATCGAGGTGCCGGCCAACGACATGGGGATGGGCACCACCACGACCCAGACGATCGTCACCGCCGAGCGGCTCGGCTTGCCGCTGGAGCGGGTGACCGTCGCCCACGGCGACTCCTCGTTCCCCGGCAGCCTGCTCGCCGGAGGCTCCGGGCAGACGGCCTCCATCATCGGCGCCGTGATCGCCGCTCAGCGCGCGCTCGTCGAGCAGCTGCTCGCCCTCTCCGGCGACGACTCGCCGCTGGCCGGGCTGACCGCCGACGAGGTCGGGGGCCGCGACGAGGGGCTGTGCGAGCTCGCCGACCCGAGCCGCTGGGAGGGTTACTCGAGGATCTTGGAACGCGCGGGCCGTGACGAGCTCATCGTCGTCGCCTCCGCCGCCGACCCGGAGGAGACGACGGCCCGGTCGATGCACTCCACCGGGGCGGTCTTCACCGAGGTTCGCGTCAACACGGTGACCGGCGAGGCCCGCGTCGACCGTGTGCTCGGCTCCTATGACTGTGGCCGCATCATCAATCCCAAGACCGCAGCGAGCCAGTTCCGCGGCGGGATCATCATGGGAATGGGCCTGGCGCTCATGGAAGACACCGAGTTCGACGAGCGAACCGGGCGGATCATGAACCCGAGCCTCGCCGAGTACCACGTGCCTGTCCATATGGACGTGCCGAGAATCGAGGTGATGTGGACCGATATCCCCGACCCGTACGCGCCGGCGGGCGCGCGCGGGATCGGTGAGATCGGGATCACCGGCGTGGGCGCAGCGATCGCCAACGCGATCTACAACGCGACGGGCCGCCGAGTGCGCGACCTTCCGATCACCCTCGACAAGCTGCTCTGATGGTTGGTAAGACAGCGACCTGATCGCACGTCACCGAGAACGAGAAAACCCCGCCATGAGCGGGGCTCTCCCAGTGCGCCCGAGAGGACTCGAACCTCCACGGACCATTCAGTCCACAAGGCCCTCAACCTTGCGCGTCTACCAATTCCGCCACAGGCGCGTGGGCGGCCAGTATAGCCCTGAGTAGCGGCCGAGCCGGGCCCTGCGGGAGGTGCAAACGGGCCACTCGTCCCCTGGTTGCGGCCGACGAGCAGGGGTTTTGCGGAGCGGCGGCTTGAGTCCGTCCGTGGGGAGCGCTAGATTTGCGAACACATGTTCGACGGCGGCCTAGCGGGCTGACCCGATCAAGGAGTTGACCGCATGGACTTGACCAAGCGACAGCAAGAGATCTTCGACTTCATCAAGCGGTACTCAGCACGGTACGGCTATCCGCCGACGGTGCGCGACATCGGCAAGGCGGTGGGCCTGGCGTCCTCATCGACTGTGCATGCCCACCTCGCCAACTTGGAGCGGATCGGACTGCTGCGCCGTGATCCCACCAAGCCGCGCGCGCTCGAGTTGCTCGATCGCGCGGCCGCCGGGGTACAGGCAGGCGTTCAGACGTTCCTCCAGCCTGGCCTGCCACTCGTGGGCCAGGTCGCGGCCGGTCAGCCGGTGCTCGCCGAGGAGAACATCGAGGAGTACATCCAGACGCCGGCGTTCGCGGGCGGCGAGGACGGCGAGTTTCTGCTGCGGGTGCGCGGCGAGTCGATGCAGGACGCTGGGATCATCGAAGGTGACCTGGTGGTCGTGCGTCCGCAGGACACGGCGAGTGACGGGGACATCGTGGTAGCGCTCGTCGGCGAGGAGGCCACGGTCAAGCGGTTCTTTCAGGAGACCGACCACGTGCGGCTGCAGCCCGAGAACTCGACCATGGAACCGATTCGCAGCCGTGATGTGCGCGTGCTGGGACGGGTGGTCGGCTTGATGCGGAACATCTCGTGACCGCGCTCGTATTGGAACCGCGGGTGACGCGTGGCTGTGCCGGGGCCGTGGGGGCGCGGGCCGGATCGACCGACGTGGGCGGCGAGCCCACCCTGGACGCCCTGGTGTCCGGGGTGTGGGAGGGACTCGCCGCCCACACGGCCGTCGCCTGTCCGGTGTGCGAGGGTCAGATGGAGCCTGTCTACGGGGCCCATGCGCTGCCGATCGGGGGGCGCTGCCAGGGCTGTGGGACGGGGCTGAGCTGACAGAACGTCAGGCGATCGCTACGCCGCTGTCCGCGGCCACGGCTGGTCAAGCGCGGAGGCGGGCGCTATGCTCGCCGGCGTAGGCCGAGCAGTCGCGGAGGTGCATGCCTTCGAGGAAAGTCCGGACATCACAGGGGAGGGTGGTCGGTAACGCCGACCCGGGGAAACCCGCGGGAAAGTGCCACAGAAAAGACACCGCCTAAGCCTGGGGCCGCTGCAGCGTCTCAGGCCGGTAAGGGTGAAATGGTGCGGTAAGAGCGCACCGGCGTCGCGGTGACGCGGCGGCCAGGTAAACCCCACCCGATGCTAGGCCAAGCAGGACCGTTTGTAGGTGACCCGCCAAGGTCCGGGTAGGCCGCTCAGATGGATGACTGCTCTTGACAAGATCCGGCTTATAGGCCTGCTACGGAGAAGCCCCGCCTCGGCGGGGCTTCTCTATTGCCGCTCTCGATCAGCCGGCGGCCACCCGCACCAGCGCCTCGCCTTGCAGCCGGTGCAGCTCCCACGCTGACATCCGCTCGGCGCCCAGCCTCTGGTAGAACCCGAGCGCGAGCTCGTTCCAGTCCAGCGCGTGCCATTCCAGCCGCGGGCAGCCGCGCCGCACCGCCAGCGCCGCCAGGTCGCCGAGCAGCGCGCGCCCAACGCCGGCCTGGCGGTACCGGTCGGGGACATAGAGGTCCTCGAGCCAGATCCCCGGCTGACACTCCCAGGTGGAAAACGTCCCGTGGAACACGGCGAAGCCGGCGGGCTCCCCGTCGAGCTCGGCGATCCGGGCCTCGGCGCTCGGCCGCTGACCGAACAGTGCCTCGGCCAGCATCTCCGGCGTCCCGGTCACCGCGTCGGGCTCGCGCTCGTACACGGCGAGTTGCACGATGAACGCGTGGATCTGGGGCACGTCGTCCGGCGTCGCCGGGCGGACTCGCACCCGGCCGGCGGCGCTCACCCCTCGTCCGGGGGTTGGATCTCGCGCTTGAGGATCTTCCCGGTTGGCCCCTTGGGCAGATCGTCGACGAGCCACACGCGGCGCGGGTACTTGTAGGCCGCCACCTGCTCCTTGACGAAGTCGCGCAGCTCCTCGGGGGTGGTGCTCGCGCCGTCCTTGAGGGCGACGGCGGCGGCGACCTCCTCGCCGTACTCGTCGTGGGGGACGCCGAGCACCGCCGCCTCACGGACGTCCGGGTGCTCGTAGAGCACCTCCTCGATCTCCCGGGGATACACGTTGTAGCCACCCCGAATGATCAGTTCCTTCTTGCGGTCGACCACGTAGAAGTAGCCGTCCTCGTCCACCTTGCCCATGTCACCGGTGTGCAGCCAACCGTCGACGATCGTCTCCGCGGTCTCGTCGGCACGCTGCCAGTAGCCCTTCATCACGTTGTAGCCACGGATGACGATCTCCCCGACTCCCCCCTGCGCCACGTCGTTGCCGTCATCGTCGATCACCTTCATCTCGACGTTGGTGATCGGGGTCCCGACCGACCCGGGTTTGCGCTCGCGGTCGGCGTGATTGAACGACGCCACCGGCGAGCTCTCCGACAGGCCGTAGCCCTCGAGGATCTTGCATCCGAACGCCTCGTCGAACCCGCGCAGCAGCTCCACCGGCATCGCCGAACCGCCGGATCCACACAACCGCAGCGTGCTGACGTCGTACTGCTCGCGGCCGGGGTGATGGAGCATCGCCCCGTACATGGTCGGTACGCCCTGAAACACGTTGACCTTGTCGCGCTGGATGATCTCGAGCGCCTTGGCGGGGTCGAAGCGGGGCATCAGCGTCAGCGTACCGCCGGCCCCGAGCGTGGCGTTCATTCCGCACGTCTGGCCAAAGGAGTGAAACAGCGGAAGCGCCCCGAGGGTGATCGCGTCAGCGTCCATTCCGAACAGCTTTCGCGCGCCCTGGGAGTTGAGCGTGAGGTTGGCGTGGGTCAGTTCGGCGCCCTTGGGCTGGCCGGTGGTCCCCGAGGTGTACAGCAGCACCGCCGTGTCGTCATCGGCGGTGTCGGCGATGGCGGTGTCAGGCGACGCCGCTCCCACCGCGTTCTCGAACTCGCCCGGCGTGACGAGCAGGCACTCGGTCCCGGCCTCGTCGGCTCCGCTCTGGGCATCGGTGCCGAACTCGTGCCAGGCGAACAGCAGCTTGGCCCCGGAGTCCTTGAGGTAGTAGGCGACCTCGCGCCGCTTGAGCAGCACGTTCATCGGCACCACGATCCCGCCGGCGCGGAGCACGCCGTAGTAACAGACCGGGAAGTAGGGCAGGTTGGGGAGCATGATCCCCACGCGATCGCCCGGCTCGAAGCCGTGGTCCCGAAGCAGACCAGCGATGTGGGCGCTGGCCCCGTCCAGCTGGGCGTAGGTCAACTCGGCGTCATCGAGCTTGACGGCGACGTGTTCGGGATCGCGCTCCGCGGAGTCGGTGAGGAGCCGGGCGAGGTTCATCGCTGATCGGGCCGGGGCTATTCCCCGGTGAACGTCGGCGGGCGCTTCTGGATGAAGGCCGCGATGCCCTCGGCGAAGTCCCTGGACTCGGCGCGCTCCTGCTGCACGACCGCCTCGAGGTCCAGCAGATCGGCGAACCCGGCGTACGCGCGATCGTTGATCGTGCGCTTGATCGCGGCGTAGGAGCCGGGCGGGCCGGCGGCCAGGCGGGCGGCCAGCGCGGCCACCGTCGGCTCCAGCTCGGCGTCGTCCGCCACCGTGTTGATGAGCCCCCAGTGCAGCGCCGTATCGGCGGTGATCCGCTCTCCGAGGTAGCCGATCTCGAACGCTCGCGCATGTCCGACCCGCGCCACCAGGCTGTGCGATGCGCCGCCGTCGAGTCCGAGGCCGATGTTCACGAACGCCATCAGGAAGTACGCCGATCGCGCCGCGATGATCAGGTCGGAGGCGAGTGCCAGCGAGCAGCCGATCCCGACGGCCGGGCCGTTGACCGCGGCGATCACCGGCTTGGGCAGGGTGCGTACGCGCAGGATGAGCGGGTTGTAGATCTCGCGCAGGTCGCTCAGGACGTCGGGCTTGCCGTCAGAGGTGACATTGATCCCGGCGCGCAGATCGGCCCCCGAGGAGAACGCCCGGCCGGCGCCGGTGAGCACGATCGCGCGGACCGCCGGGTCGGCGGTGACGTCGTCCAGGGCCTGAGCCAGCTCCTCGCCCAGCTGCCGGGTCCAGGCGTTCAGCGCATCGGGGCGATTGAGGATCAGCCAGGCAACCCCGCTAGACCGCCGGCACTCGATCGTTTCGAGGTTGAGAACGCTCATCGTCGGAGCCGCGGACAATAGCGCTCGTTCCTGGTCCGGTGACACGCCGGCGCACCGATCCGGGAAGATGTGATCCAGAGGATGGAGCTGCTGCCAAAGACGCTCACCGGGCCGATCGGCCGGATCGGCGCCGCCGCGCAGAATGCGCTGGAGGTCGCCCGCTTCGGCGGCCTGGCCACCGACGAGCTGCCTTCGCCCTACCAGGTGATGGCCGAGCACCCCATCTACCGCCTGCGGCGCTACTACCCCGAGGCCGACGCGGAGTCGAGCTCCGGCAACGGCGCGGAGAATGCGGTGGCGCCGTCCTTGATTCGGCCGGCGGTGCTCATGGTTCCGCCGCTGATGCTGGCGGCGGAGATCTATGACGTTTCGCCGGCCACCAGCGCCGTCACCCTGCTGCACCAGCATGGCGCCGACCCATGGGTGGTCGACTTCGGCGCCCCCGAGCGCGAGGCGGGGGGCCTGGAGCGGACGCTCGCCGATCACGTCCTGGCGGTGTCCGACGCCGTCGACCGCGTGCGCGAGCTCACCGGGCGGCGGGTCCACCTCGCCGGCTACTCCCAGGGCGGCATGTTCTGCTACCAGGTCGCGGCCTACCGCCGAGATGACGGCCTCGGCTCGCTGATCACGCTCGGGAGTCCGGTCGATACGCGGTTGGGGATGCCGTTTGGGATCCCCGAGGAGTTCGCGTCCGGGCTCGCCGGTCTGCTCGCCGACCGCGTCTTCCGCGCCTGGGCGCTCCCGGCCTGGGCCAGCCGCAACGGCTTCCGGATGCTCGATCCGGTCAAGTCGGCACGCAGCCGAGTCGAGTTCCTCATGCAGCTGCATGATCGCGAGGCGCTGCTGCCCCGCGAGGGTCAGCGCCGCTTTCTGGAAGGCGACGGCTGGGTGGCGTGGCCGGGGCCGGCCATGGCCGACTTCCTGCGCCAGTTCATCGCCCACAACCGGATGCTCGAGGGCGGCTTCGAGATCGACGGCCGGCTGCTGACGCTCGCCGACATCGGCTGCCCGATCCTGTCGGTCGTCGGCACCGTCGACGAGATCGCGCCGGCCGCCGGGGTGCGGGCGATCCGCCTGGCCGCGCCGCGCGCCGACGTGTACGAGTTGGCGCTGCGCGCCGGGCACTTCGGCCTGGTGGTGGGCTCGACCTCCAACCAGGTCACGTGGCCGACCGTGGCCGGCTGGGCCCGGTGGCGAGACGGGGAGGGTGAGATGCCCGAGGGGGTTGCCGCGGTGCCCGATGTGACCGACGTGACCGACGACGAGCTCGTAGCGGGTGGGGTGGGATTCCGCAACCGGGTCGACTATGGGCTCGAGCTCGCCGGCGGCGTCAGCTCGGGCATCGCCCGGTCGATGCTCGGCACCGCCCGGCGGGCCGGCCGCGGCGTGCGCGAGCTGTCCCGCGAGGCGGCCGGCGCCCTGCCGCGCCTGGTCCGGCTCGAGCAGATCCAGCCGGGCACCCGTATCTCGCTCGGTCTGCTGGTGGAGGAACGCATGCACCGGGCGCCGGACGCGACGTTGTTCCTGTTCGAGGATCGGGCCCACAGCGCCCGGGATGTCAACGAGCGGATCGACAACGTCGTCCGCGGGCTGATCTCGATCGGTGTCCGCCAGGGGGAGCACGTGGGGGTGCTGATGGGGACGCGACCGAGCGCGCTCGCGCTAATCGCGGCGCTCAGCCGGCTCGGAGCGGTCGCCGTGCTGCTGCGCCCGGATGGCAACACCGCGCGCGAGGCATCCCTGGGCCAGGTGCGGCGGATCATCGCCGACCCCGAGCGGGCCGCTCAGGCGGCGGGTCTCGGCACCGTCCACACGTTCGTGCTCGGCGGCGGGGGCGGCTCGCGAGAGTTCCGGCTGCCGCTGACCACCGACATGGAGCAGATCGACCCTCGCACGGTGACGGTGCCGGCGTGGTACCGGGCCAACCCGGGTCGAGCCAGTGACCTGGCGTTCATCCTGTTCACGGGCGAGGGCGACTTCGTACGGATGAGCCGGATCACCAATCGCCGCTGGGTCACGTCGGCGTTCGGCACGGCGTCCTCGGCGGCGCTGTCGAGCGCTGACACGGTCTACAGCGTCACCCCGCTGTATCACCCGTCTGGGCTGATGATGAGCATCGGCGGGGCGATCGCCGGCGGGGCGCGGCTCGCGATGGCCTCGTCGTTCGAGCCGTCGCGGTTCTGGGACGAGGTGCGGCGCTACGGGGTGACCGTGGCCTCGTACACGTGGACGCTGCTGCACGGTCTGGTGCAGGCGCCACCACAGGCGGGCGAGCGCCACCACCCGGTCCGTCTGTTCATCGGCTCGGGCATGCCGCGGGGCCTGTGGCGCCGGGTGCAGGAGCGCTTCCACCCCGCGCGAGTGGTCGAGTTCTACGCCTCCACCGAGACCGGCGCGGTCCTCGTCAACCTGCGCGGCGCCAAGCCGGGGGCGATGGGTCGTCGGCTGCCGGGAAGCCCCGAGGTACGCCTCGCCGCCTACGACGCCGACGCCGAACAGCTGCTCCTGGGCCGCGGGGGATTTGTGCGCCGGTGCGAGACCGATGAGGTTGGGATCCTGGTCGCGCGCGCCCATCCCGAGGCGACGCTCACCCCGATGCGCGGTGTCTTCTCCCGTGATGATGCGTGGCTGTCAACCGGCGATCTGTTCCGTCGCGACGCCGATGGCGACTTCTGGCGCCTGGACAGCGTTCATGACGTCATCCACGCCGCCCGCGGGCCGGTGTTCGCGGCGCCGATCCGCGACGCGCTCGGCGATCTCCCGGCCGTCGATCTGGCCGTCTCCTACGGTCTGCGCCCGGCGGGTGGGAGCGAGGAGCTCGCGGTCGCCGCGGTGACACGCCGCGACGGACAGGTGCTCACCGCCGAGATGATCTCGCGGTCGGTCGCCGAGCTGGCACCGGTGCAGCGGCCGGCGATCGTCCACGTGGTGGACGAGATCCCGGTGACGACGTGGTTCCGGCCGCTGACGCGGCCGTTGCGTGACGCCGGCCTGCCACCCGCTGACACCGCCGCGGCGTGGTACCTGGACCGCGGCGGTCGCCGGTATCGGCCGCTCACAGACGCAGCCCGCCGGCGCCTGGCGGGCGGTCCCGGCGAAGCCTGACCACCGGACAGCGTCGCCGTCAGACCCCGGGCCCGAGCTCCGGCCTGGGGAGGGGCGCATGGTGCAGGTGGATGCCCTTGAGGACCGGCCCGAGCACCGGATGCGTGAGGGGCAGCAGCACGTCCACCGTGCCCGACGCCGTCGCCGACGCGTACGCCCGCGTCGACTTGGCGGTCACCACGAGCTTGGTCTTCCCGAGCTTTCCGTGCACGGTCAGCGCGCAGCTCGCCTTCCCATCCAGCGCGGTCTCGGCCGAGCACGTCTGAGACCCGAGCTTGAACGTGACCAGGTGACCGGGCACGACGGCATCGGAAGCGAGCGTCTGCGTCCCGGTTTGCACCGCGTGCAGGTCTGCCTTCAACGTCACGCTGGAATCGAGGCGGGCAAACGTCGGGCCGACATCCGTGAACACCGATTTGATCGGCCCATTGGCGATGGTGATGACCGCATCGCGCGGGTGACGCAGGTCCTCATTGACGCCGAGATAGAAGTTGTTCTTGACGTCGCGGTACTCGTCGCCAGGCCAGAAGGCGCCGGGGTCGAAGGAGTTCGCCTGGCTGTCGTACAGATCGGAGTTGTGCGACACGCCCGGCCCGAAGCTCGACGATTCCCTGTCGGCCAGCCAGTCATAGCCGTAGACCACGTTGCCGGACGATTGTGCGGCAATCGCCGGGCAGTGGAGATCGAGGATGACACTGCCATAGGGGAAGTCGCTGGCTTTGATCGCGCTGTCCAGCGCGGCGTCGTGCGGAGACCAGAACTGATCCTCGCTGGGGATCCCGGAGTCCCAGACGCCGGTCGATTCCCGGTACTCGAGCGAGTAGTAGTCGCTGTCGCAGGTCTGCTTGGGAGTCGCCGGAGCGGTCGCGGTGGCGGCCGTGGCCGTGGCGAACGCGATCGGGATGGGTTTGGTCGTGAGGGACCGCAGCTCGAGGAAGCCGTCGCTGAGGCCACCGCCCGATAGCGGCTGAGAATCGTGCAGCGCGTCCGTGTCGGTGAGCGAATGCAGCTCGATCGTCAGCTGCTTGATGATGAGGGGGGCAAACTCACGTCCTGCCGGGATCAAGCCGAGGTTGTCGAGTTGGATGGCGTCGAGCCCGGGACCCTTGCTACCGACGTTGGACCCGAGGTTCGAGCCGCCGTACGCGCGGTTGTCCGATCCGATCTTGTCGGTCGACGAGTACGTGCCGCTGAACGCGCTCATATCGTCGTAGTCGTCGGAGTAGCCGGCGGTCGACGTCGAGAGCAGCCGAGAGTGCTCGAGACCGAAGGCGTGCCCCATCTCGTGGGCGGCGCCGGTGGGGTTGATGTTGAGCGGCAGGTTCACCAGGCCGAGTGAGAACGGCCCCTGGGTTCCGGACGGACCCGAGAAGCTCAACCCCGTCGCCTGTCCTTCGCTCGCCGCGCCGTAGCTCGTGTCATTGAGAGTCTGGATCTCGTCGCCGCTCTTGAACGCCACCGCCTGGTTGTCAACGAACCCGGTCGCCGGCGCCGTGGCCGGGATGATGCTCTGCGCGCGTAGCACGGTGAGCTGATGTCCGTGAATCGCGGTGACGGTGACCGTCTCCGACGGGCCGCTGTTCGGTGCGGAGATCACCATCCCGAACGGCGGGGTGGGGAAATCATTCATCGTCGTCGGTCCGGGATGCGGGCTCGTTTGCGAGACAGCGACCGGGATCGACGTCGCGTGGGCGCTGATATTGGCGGTGATCGTCGTGTCGACGCCGGGCCACAACGAGATCACGCCGTAGAAGAACCCCAGGTTGTAGTCCTGCGCGGCCTCGGCGGCGCATGCGGTCACCTGTTGGCCTCGCGCGAGGTTTCCGACCTGATCCTCGGTGAGGGGCTCCACGTAGAAACCGTTGGGGTCGGCGTGGGCGCCGTCGGCGACGACCGTCTGCGCTGTCCGCAGCTGACCGAAGGAGACGTCGTTCCACCAGTCGACCATGTTTCCGGTCCCCGATCCCGCCGAGGTGAACATGTTCTTGAAGTAGGTCGTCGTGTACGGGATCGCCGGCACGTTCTCGGGGCGGCAGCGGACGACGAGCCACGGGCGCTCGCCGGTGAGCCCCAACGCCGGACCCGCCGTCCAGGCGAGCAGTACAGCCGGAACCGCGGCGACGAGCAACGCGCGTCGCACGCGTCCGGTGAAGCGATGTGTGAGCATGCTGCGGGCCCCTGTGCCTGGATGGATGAAGCCCGTCGCAGACCCGACGGGCGCCGCGCAGCCTGACAGGATCCGGCGCGGCGGCGGGTTAGGCCGACGTTAGGGTCGCCGGCTACGCCGGCAGCGACTCGCCGGAGTACAGCTTGACCACGCGGATCGCGCCCGGGGGTGCGGCGTTGATGCAGAGCTCGCACAACACGCACTCGTCGAGGTTCTCCTGCACGAGCTCCACGCCCGCGCCGCCGGCCTTGAAGATGTCGACCGGGCAGATGCCCTCGAGCTTGCTCGCCAGCTCCGGGTCGGCGCCCGCGGCGGCGTCGACTTCGACGTCGATGAATGTGCCGGGAATTAGAGCTTCTCCTTGACGAGCTCGGGGATGTCCTCGATCCGTTCGGCGACGATGATGCCGGCGGCGCCGAGGCGGGCGATCTTCTCGGTGGCGGTGTCCTCCTTGCCCTCGACGATCGTGCCGGCGTGCCCGAAGCTCATGCCCGGCATCTCATCCATGAACCGGCCGGCCATGAACGCGACAATCGCGAGACGGGAGTCGTGCTCGGTGATCCAGGCGGCGAGCTCGGCCTCCATGCGGCCGCCGGGCTCGGTGTAGATGACGATCGCCCTGGTCTCCTCGTCGGCCTCGAACAGCGGCATCAGCTCGGCGTAGCTGGAGCCGATGATCGCGTCGCCGCCGATCGAGACGGCGGTGGACACGCCCAGGCCGGCGGCGCTGAGCGTCGACGACATCTCGGTGGTCATCCCGCCCGAGCGCGAGATCACACCGACCGGCCCGCGGTGGTAGGACTTGGCGGCGTCCTTGGCCGGGCCGCCGATGCCGCCCATCTTGATCACGTCCGGGACGATGATCCCGAGGCAGTTGGGGCCGATGATCCGCGCGCCGTGCTCGTGGGCGAGCTCCACCATCTGCGCCACGTCGCCACGGGGGATCCGCTCGGTGACGATCACGACCAGCTTGACGCCATTCTCGATCGCCTCGAACACGGCGTCCTTGGTGAACGCGGGGGGGACGGTGACGACCGATCCGATGATCGGACTGCCGTGGTGCTCGACGGCCTGGCCGACGGTGTCGAACACCGGCACGCCGTGAACGTCGCGACCGAGCCGGCCCGGGGTGACGCCGCCGACGATCTTCGCGCCGGCGCCATAGTCCAGGCACTCCCGGGTCAGGTTCACCGCCTCGCGGCCGGTGATCCCCTGGACGATGAAGGTGGTGTCGGCGTCGATGAGGATGCTCATGTGGCGGGGGTGGGTGGGCCTTGTATCCGTTCGACGGCTCGGCGGGCGGCTTCGTTGAGGGAGACCGAGCGGTCGGCGTAGGCGACGCCATAGCGCTCGAGGATCTTGAAGCCCTCTTCCTCCCAGGCGCCGGGGATGCGGAAGATGGCGATCTTGTCGGCCGGGTCATATCCCAGCTCCAGGCACGCCTTGATCACGCCGCGGGCCACGATGTCGACCCGGGTGTTGGAGACGATCGACATCATCACCGCGATCTTGTCCACGCCGGGCTTCTGGAGGACCAACTTGGCCAGGCCGCACGCCTTGGAGACGGACGGGTTGCCACCGATCTCGCAGTAGTTGGCGGGGTCGCCGCCATGGGCGCGCACGGCGTCGAACAGCGTCAGCGAGCCGCCGCCGGCGCCGATGACCAGGCCGAGGTTGCCGCTGAACTCGGTGACGTTGCCGGCGACGCCGCGGTGGTCCTGAGAGTCGACCGCCTCGCCCGCGAGCTCGAATGGCGTCGCCTCGCGGGCTTGGCGGGTCTCCTCGTCACCGACGCCGAGCTCCTCGAGCAGCGCCTGCTGCCGGGGCCGCGCCTCGTTCTCCATGTCCATGTGGGCATCGAGGGCCACGAACGAGCCGTCCTCGAGTTGCCCGAGCGGGTTGATCTCGGCCAGCGTCATGTCGTATGTGAGGAAGAGCCGCGCGAGGCGCGCCAGGATCGGGGTGAGGCGGTTGAGCGCGGTCCCGCTGATCCCCAGCGATGCGACGACCTGTTTGGCCTGCCAGTCCGAGAACGGCGTCCGGGTGGAGAAGTGGCCGCGGGCGACGTGATCAGGGTGGTCCTCGGCCACCTGCTCGATGTCGATCCCGCCCATGTCGGAGAACAGCAGCACCGGCCGTTTACGCGTCCCGTCCCAGACGACGCCGGCGTAGTACTCGTGCGCGACCGCCGCCTTGGAATCGACCAGGACACCCCGGGGCATATGACCGTTGATCTCGAGAGCCAGCACCGTTTCGGCGTGAGCCGCCGCCTCATCGGGCGTATCGGCGAATTGCACGCCGCCGGCCTTCATCCGCCCGCCGGTCAGCACCTGGGACTTGATCACGACGGGGCCGCCGATGCCGGCGGCGATCTCCTTCGCCTGCGCGGCGGTGGTCGCGAACCCGTGCTGGCTCACCGGGATCCCGGCCTTGGCGACGATGGCCCGCGATTCGTACTCGAAGAAACGCATTGAGGGCGGGAGAGCCTAGCGATCTTTACGTCACGAGGCGGTGTGACGCCGGATGGTGTCGTGTTTGGCCGTGCCCGGCGCGCCGGATTCCGGGGCGTTGCGTGGCGGCGCGGCTCATTACGCGGTGGGCGGGTGCTCGGCGCCGCCGCTACCCGTCCGGCATAGACAACTAACTCAACCGGTCGCATCGACATGACGAATATTGTCGAGGTAGTCCGCTATCATGTAATACCCGGAAAGTCAATCAATTTAGTACACAATACGTCATTTGAAAGGGATGGATGAACACTCGAGCTGATCTTCGGCGGTCCCGGTCGCTGGCGGCGCTGGCCACATCGGTCGCTGCAGCCCTCGTGCTGGCGGCCTGCGGCGGGTCCTCTGACGCGAACACCAGCACCAGCGGTGGGGGCGCCTCCGCCTCCGCCTCCTCCTCTGCCGGCGGGAACTCCGCCACCCAGCTCGCGCTCGTCGGCTACTCGACGCCGAAGAAGGCCTATGACGCGTTGACCGCGGCGTTCGGGCAGACCTCGGCCGGGAAGGGCGTTGGGTTCAGCGAGTCGTTCGGAGCGTCGGGATCGCAGAGTCGCGCCGTCGACTCCGGGCAGCCGGCCGACGTGGTGGCCTTCTCCACCACGCCGGACATGACCCGGCTGGTCACGGACAAGCTGGTGGCGTCGGACTGGAATGCCAACCCCGAGCAGGGGTTCTCCAGCGACTCGGTCGTGGTGTTCGTCGTGCGCAAGGGCAATCCCAAGCACATCACCGGTTGGGACGACCTGATCAAGCCGGGTGTCGACGTGATCACGCCCAACCCGTCGACATCGGGGAGCGCGCGGTGGAACATCCTCGCCGGCTACGGCGCCGAGCTGAAGGAGGGCAAATCGCCCGCGCAGGCGCTCGCCTACGTCAAGACGCTGCTGACCAAGAACGTGTCGGTCCAGGACTCGGCCGCCAGTGCCGCCCTGCAGACGTTCACCAGCGGCAAGGGCGACGTCCTGCTCGACTACGAGTCTGACGCCATGGCCGCCGAGAAGGCCGGCGATGCGATTCAGATCGTCTATCCCAAGCAGACGCTCCTGATCCAGACGCCGATCGCCGTGACCGCCAAGAGCGCGCACTCGACCCAGGCCAAGGCGTTTCTGAACTACCAGTGGTCGGCGGCCGGACAGACGATCTGGGCCCAGCAGGGCTACCGCCCGGTGCTGGCCTCGGTGGCCAAGCAGTTCGCTTCGAAGTTCCCCAACCCGCCGGAGCTGTTCACGATCGGCTTCCTCGGCGGCTGGACGAAGGTCAAGAAGGAGTTCTTCGACCCCGCCACCGGGTCGATCACGAAGATCGAGCAGGCCGCCGGGGTGCCCACTGCCTCCAGCTAGCGCATACGCGGCGCCCGCCGCTCGCACCACCGCGCGTCGCCGTTTGCGGACGGCGCGCGGTGGTGGCATTGGCCTTGGACTGTCGACGCTGTATCTGAGCGTCATCGTCCTGGTCCCGCTGGCGGCGGTCCTCGTCAAGGCGGTGAGCCAGAGCCCGTCGAGCTTCTGGCAGTCGGTGACCAACCCCCTGGCGCTCAAGGCGCTCGCCATCACCCTGGTGGTGTCGGTGGTGGTGGCCGCGGTCGGCGCGGTCATGGGCACGGTCGTCGCCTGGGTGCTGGTGCGCGACCAGTTCCCCGGCAAGCGGATCATCAACGCGCTGATCGACCTTCCGTTCGCGCTGCCGACGGTGGTGGCCGGCCTGACGCTGCTGGCCCTCTACGGTCCCGACAGCCCGTTCGGCCTCCACCTCGCCTACACCCGGGCGATCGTGCTGGTGGCCCTGCTGTTCGTCACGCTCCCGTTCGTCGTGCGCTCGGTGCAGCCGGTGCTGCTGGAGATCGACAAGGAGGTCGAGGAGGCCGCCGCCTCGCTCGGCGCCAACAATGCGGCGATCTTCCGCCGGGTGGTGCTGCCGGCGCTGACGCCGGCGATCCTGTCGGGGGCGGCACTCGCATTCGCCCGCTCGGTGGGAGAAATCGGCTCGCTGGTGCTGATCGTCGGCAAAGTCCAGATCGCCAGCATCGTGATCTTCGCGGACATCGAATCCGACGCCCCGCAGGCAGCCGCGTCACTGTCGCTGGTGTTGATCGTGCTTTCCCTGATCGTGCTGGTGATCATGCGGCGGCTGGGAGGCCGAGTTGCTCACTAGCCGCCGCGCCACGTTGTCGTTGCGCGCCATCGCCTTGCTGTACCTCCTGCTCCTGCTGCTGCTGCCGGTCGGCGTCGTATTCACCAAAACGTTCGAGCATGGGTTCGGTATCGCCTGGGGCTGGATCACCACCCCGGCGGCGATCAGCGCGTTCTGGCTCTCGGTGACGATGGCGGCGATCGCGGTGCCGCTGAACACGATCTTCGGAGTCGCCTGCGCGATTGTGCTCGTGCGGCGGCGAGGACGCGCGGCAGCGCTGCTGGACGCGCTCATCGACCTTCCGTTCCTCGTCTCGCCGGTGATCGTCGGGCTGGCGCTGACCCTGGTGTATGGCATCCACGGGTGGTTCGGCACCTGGTTCGCGAACCACGGGATCCGCATCATCTTCGCCTGGCCCGGCATGGCGCTGGCGACCGTGTTCGTGTCCCTGCCGTTCGTCGTGCGCGAGGTGGCGCCGGTGCTGTCCGAGATCGGTAACGAGCAGGAGCAGGCGGCGGCCACGCTCGGCGCCTCGGCCTGGCAGACGTTCTGGCGCATCACGCTGCCCTCCATTCGCTGGGGCGTCGCCTACGGCGTCGTCCTGTCGACGGCGCGCGCACTGGGGGAGATCGGCGCGGTGCTCGTCGTCTCGTCCCTGGTCGCCGGCCAGACCCTGACCCTGCCACTGCTCGTCTACCAGCGTGATTCGCAGATCGGCGCCGGCTCGGTCACGGGGGCCTACGCCGCCGCCACCGAACTGGCCGTCATGTCCCTGGTCGTGCTGCTCGCCATGTCCGTTCTCGCCCCTGGGAGGCATGAATCCAAATGAGGATCGACATCGACGCCATCTCGAAGCACTTCGGCGATTTCACCGCGCTGCAGGACGTCTCACTCGAGGTCCCGGAGGGGTCGCTGACGGCATTGCTGGGGCCGAGCGGATCTGGCAAGTCAACGCTCCTGCGGATCATCGCCGGCCTCGAGACCCCGGACACCGGGGCGATCATGATCGACGGCATCGACGTGAGCCACGTCATCCCGCAGAAGCGGGGGATCGGCTTCGTGTTCCAGCACTACGCCGCGTTTACCCACATGACCGTCCGCAACAACGTTGCGTTCGGGCTGCAGATCCGCAAGCGGCCCAAGGCCGAGGTGATCGAGCGCGTCGACGAGCTACTCGCGCTCGTGGGTCTCACCAAGTGGGCTGACCAGCGGCCGTCGCAGCTGTCCGGCGGCCAGCGGCAGCGGATGGCGCTGGCGCGGGCGCTCGCCGTCCAGCCCAAGGTGCTGCTGCTCGATGAGCCGTTCGGCGCGCTCGACGCCACGGTGCGAGCCGAGCTGCGGTCGTGGCTGCGCCGCCTGCACGACGAGCAGCACGTGACGACGGTCCTGGTCACCCACGATCAGGAGGAGGCGATGGAGATCTCCGATCGGATCGCGGTGATGAACTCAGGCAACATCGAGCAGGTCGGCGGCCCGCGCGAGATCTATGACAAGCCGGCGACCGAGTTCGTCATGGGCTTCGTCGGTCCGGTCAGCCGGCTGGGCGACCGGCTGGTCCGGCCCCACGACGTCACGGTCGCGCTCGAGCCGGGCGAGGAGCGCATCGAGGCGATGGTCAAGCGCGTCATCCACCTCGGCTTCGAGGTCCGGGTGGAGCTCGAGCTGCCCGACGGATCCGAGGCGCGGGCGCAGCTGACCCGGGCGCAGGCCGAAGAGCTCGAGCTGGGGCGTGGCGACATCGTCTATGTCCGGCCGCCGGCCGGCGTACCGGTCGCGCCGTCGCTGAACGGGCCGGTCAGCCGCGAGCCCAGCTCGGCTGAGGTGGCCGCCGGCGCCGGGTTCGAGGAGTCCTAGACCCCGCCGCGTGCGCTCGCATGAGCGCCACCAGCTCCGCGGTGGGGTGGAACGGGTTACCGATCGCCGTCCCGTCCCGGAGTGACAGGGCCGCCTGGAGCTCGCCGTCTACCTCGGCGAGCAGCATGGGCGTTGGTGGCACCGCCGCGCTGTCGAGAGATGCCAGGCGCAGCAGTGCCCGATCGTCGTCGGCGTACCCCGGCCGGATCATGATCTGGGAGCCGATGTTCGTGCGCATGGGGGGAAGATTGATGCCGAACTGGCATAAAGGCAAATAGGGGTTCGCTTGAGGGCCTATAACTTATGATTATGCTCGATAGGACGTCTGCGGGCTGGGTGCGTGACCGGCCGTCCTGGCGGCCCGCGGCGGCGTCCTCAGCGCGTGACCCAGGCGCCGGGGTCCTCGGTCAGCTTCTCGATTGACTTCGGAAGCTTGGAGTTGGCGATGTCCGCGATCGTGACGTGCTCCACGACCCGGCGCAGGTTGACCCGGACCGCGATCCATACCTGCGGCAGCGTGCTCGACGCGCCGCTGTAGCTGGCGTCCTCCGGGGGGCCCCCGCGGACGCTGGCCAGCGGTCCTTCGACGGCGCGGATCACGTCCGCGACGGTCACCTGATTGGCCGGCTTGGCGAGGCGGAAACCGCCCTCGGCCCCGCGGTGGCTGCGCACGATGCCGGCGTGGCGCAGCTCGCCGAGGATGTTCTCCAGGAAGTTGAGCGGAATCTGCTGCGCGGTGGCGACCCGCTCGGCTTTCACCGGCTTGTCGCCGTCGGCGGCGGCCAGTTCGACGACGGCGCGCACGGCATAGTCGGCTTTGGCCGAGATTCGCATGTGCGGAGACTACGCCGCCGCTCGGGCGAATCCGTACGCGGCGGCCAACTCGGGATCCTTCTCGGCGAGCATCTCGGCCAACTCCACCATCACCTTGCACTGCTTCCAGGTGGCGTCGTCCTGCATCTTGCCGTCGATCATGTGGACGCCGCGGCCGTCCGGAATCGCCTCGAGCACCTTCTTGGCGAACAGAACCTCGTCGGGGTCCGGGCTGAACACCTTCTTGGCGATGTCGATCTGGACCGGGTGCAGCGACCAGGCGCCGACGCAACCGAGCAGGAACGCGGCGCGGAACTGGGTCTCGCAGCCGAGCGTGTCGCGGATGTCGCCGAACGGGCCGTAGAAGGGGAGGATCCCCGCCGAGGTGCAGGCGTCGACCATGCGCGCGATGGAGTAGTGCCAGAGGTCCTGCTGGGCGCTGGCCCGGGCGGAATCGCCCCCCGCCTCCGCCTGCGGGTCGGGATCGTTGATCACGCGGTAGCCGGGGTGGCCCCCGCCGACTCGTGTGGTCTTCATCCGCCGGCTGGCCGCCAGGTCGGCCGGTCCGAAGCTCATGCCCTGCATCCGCGGGCTGGCGGTGGCGATCTCCTCCAGGTTGACGACGCCCAGGCTGGTCTCCAGCAGCGCGTGGATGAGGATCGGGCGCCGGACTCCGGCCTTGGCCTCGAGCTGGGCGAGAAGGCGGTCGACGTAGTGGATGTCCCACGGACCTTCGACCTTGGGCACCATCACCACCTCGAGGGTGTCGCCGATCTCGGTGACGAGCGTGGTCAGCTCATCGAGGATCCACGGCGATTCCAGGCTGTTGACGCGCGTCCACAGCGCGGTGCCGGGAATGTCGAACTCCTTGCCGACCTTGACCAGACCGTCGAGTGCCGCCTGCTTGCGGTCGACCGGCACGGCGTCCTCGAGGTTGCCGAGCAGAATGTCCACCGTGGGCGCGATGTCAGGGACCTTGGCGACCATCTTCTCGTTGGAGAAGTCCAGGAAGTGGATCATCCGCGACGGCTTGAACGGGATCTCGAGGATCGGGTCGGGGGCGCCGATGGCCAGCGGCTTTCCGAAATCGCGGGGGTTTCGCAAGGTCAGGTCTCCTAGTCGTTTGCCCTGTCAAAGCTATCGGTCGCAAGCAAATGGCATGCTCCCGGTTCCAACCACTCAGGAGTTTGAGAATGCCCGACATTGACACCGATCAGGCGGCGCGGGAGGCGAGCGGCGCCCACCCGTACGGTCGCTATCTCGAGGAGTTCGAGGTGGGCGCCGTCTACAAGCACTGGCCCGCCAAGACCGTGACCGAGGCTGACGACCACCTGTTCTGTCTGATCACGATGAACCACCACCCGCTGCATCTCAACGACGTCTACGCCAGGCAGTCCCAGCAGGGACGCAACGTCGTCGTCGGTCCGCTCGTGTACTCGCTGGCGCTCGGGATGAGCGTCTCCGACGTCAGCGGCAAGGCGATCGCCAATCTGGCCACCGAGGAGCTCAGCCATCCCGCTCCCGTGTTCCACGGCGACACGCTGTTCGCCGAATCCGAGATCTTGGACGTCACGGAGTCCAAGTCCAAGCCCGACCGGGGCACGGTCCGGGTCCACACGCGGGTGCTCAACCAGGACGGCGTCCTGGTGGCCGAGTTCAAGCGGCTCGTTCTCGTCCCGCGCCAACCGCCGGGATAATCGGACAGCGCCGGCAGGACGGCGCAAAAAACCTGCACCTGCGCCCGTTTTTATAGTTTGTGAGCACCTTGTGTGCTGCCCGGGTAGCCTGTCTGCCACCGCCGATTCTCGTCAAGGAGTGCCCCAGCCCATGGCCCATACCGCACCGAAGCGTCAATCAACCACCAACCATGCCGGGCTGCAGGCATGGGTCGAGGAAGTGGCGGCGCTGACGCAGCCCGATGACATCTATTGGTGCGATGGCTCGGTTGACGAGTACGACATCCTGGCGCAGGTCCTGATCGACGCGGGCACGTTCGAGCGCCTGTCGGAGGCCAAGCGCCCCAACTCCTACCTGGCCCTCTCGGACCCGGCCGATGTGGCTCGGGTCGAGGACCGGACGTTCATCTGCTCGCAGCGCGAGGCGGATGCCGGGCCGACCAACAATTGGCGCGATCCGGCCGAGATGCGCGAGCTCCTGGGGGGCCTGTTCAAGGGTTCGATGCGCGGGCGGACGATGTACGTGGTGCCGTTCTCGATGGGCCCGCTCGGCTCGCCGATCTCCTACATCGGCGTCCAGCTCACCGATTCCCCGTACGTGGCGGTGTCGATGCGGATCATGACCCGGATGGGCCAGCCCGCACTCGACGTCCTCGGCCCCGACGGCGACTTCGTCCCCTGCGTCCATTCCGTCGGCGCGCCGCTGGTCGATGGCGCGGCTGACGTCCCGTGGCCCTGTAACGGCGACAACAAGTACATCGTCCACTACCCCGAGACCCGGGAGATCTGGTCGTTCGGGTCCGGCTACGGCGGCAACGCGCTCCTGGGCAAGAAGTGCTTCGCGCTGCGGATCGCATCGGTCATGGCCCGCGACGAGGGATGGCTGGCCGAGCACATGCTCATCCTCAAGGTCACATCGCCCGAAGGCGAGGCCAGGTACATCGCCGGAGCGTTCCCCAGCGCCTGTGGCAAGACCAACCTGGCGATGGTGATCCCGACGCTTCCGGACTGGAAGGTCGAGACGATCGGCGACGACATCGCCTGGATGAAGTTCGGCGAGGACGGGCAGCTCTATGCCGTCAACCCGGAGGCCGGCTTCTTCGGGGTCGCGCCCGGCACTGGCGCGCGCACCAACCCCAACGCGATCGACATGGTCGGCCGCAACGCGGTGTTCACTAACTGCGCCAGGACCGACGACGGTGACATCTGGTGGGAGGGCATGACGGGCCAGCCGCCCGCCCATGCGATCGACTGGCGCGGCAATGACTGGACGCCGGAGTCCGACACGCCGGCGGCTCATCCCAACGCCCGCTTCACCGTGCCCGCCGCGCAGGCGCCGTCGATGGCCGACGAGTGGGAGGACCCGAAGGGGGTCCCGATCTCGGCGATCATGTTCGGTGGCCGCCGCGCGACGATCGTGCCATTGGTCCACGAAGCCCGCGACTGGGAGCACGCGACGTTCATGGGCTCGATCATGTCCTCGGAAACGACCGCCGCTCAGGCCGGGCAGGTCGGCAACCTCCGGTTTGATCCGATGGCGATGCTGCCGTTCTGTGGCTACCACATGGGCGACTACTTCGCCCATTGGCTCACGGTGGCCAACAAGACGAACCCGCCCGCCGAGATGCCACGGGTCTTCTACGTCAACTGGTTCCGCAAGGATGAGGACGGCAAGTTCATGTGGCCGGGCTTCGGGGAGAACTCCCGGGTTCTGGCGTGGATCTTCCGCCGCGTCACCGGCGAGGCCAAGGCCGTCGAGACCGCGATCGGGCTCGTGCCGCCGCTCGGCGAGGGCGGGATCGACACCGATGGTCTCGATGTCTCCGACGAGACGATGGCCAAGCTGCTCGAGGTCGACGCCGAGGGCTGGACGGCCCAGCTGCCGCAGATGAAGGAGCACTACGCCGAGTTCGGCGAAAAGCTCCCGGCGGCGCTGCGTGGGCAGCTCGAGGCGCTGGAGCAGCGCCTGACCCGCTGAGGGTCGCGTCTTCGCAAACCCTTCGCTCCCGGGGGCGCGCGCTGCGTACCCTCAACTGGATGACGCTTGGGTTCATACCGTCGGACGCGGCGGTGCTCGCCCTGCAGGCGGGCGTCGTCGCGGCGCCACGGCGCCCGCCGGCGATCCCGTGGATCCAGCGGCTGTCGGGCCCGGCGTGGGCACTGATCCCGATCGGATCGATCATCGGGGTGATCTTCGCCATCCGGTACATGTCGGGCACCGCGACGGGGTTGACCTGGCTGGCGCTGATCGCGGTACCGCTGCTCGCGGCCGCCGCGCTCGGCTGGGCCATGCGCGGATCCCGCCCGTGGCTGGCGCTCCTGGCCGTGCCGCTGTTCGCGCTGGCCTGGGCATCGCGGACCACGCTGTGGGGGGAAGGCGCGGCGGCGCTCCTGTCGGCTCTGAGCTGCGTCACCCTCGGGGTGCTGCTGGGAGCGGTCACGCCCCCCGGCTGGATGAAGCTGGGGATCATCGCCATGTCCGCCGCCGACGTATGGCTGGTGCTCTCCGATCTGCTCCAGGCGCCCAACAACTCCCTGATCGCCGCGGCGCCGCTGCCCGGCAGCGGATTGCCCCAGCTGCAGAGCGAGCTGTTCGGGACCGTCTCGCTGGGCTATGGCGACCTGTTCGTGGCCGGGTTGCTCGGCGCGGTTCTGGCCCGAGAGGCGCGGCGCCAGGGGGCGATGGCGCTGCTCACCCTCGTCCTGGCGGGGTTGTTCGATCTGCTGTTCTTCGTGCTCAACGAACTGCCGGCGACGGTGCCGGTGGCCGTAGCGGTGATCGTCGGAGAGGCGTGGGTGTGGCGGGCGCGCCGGCGGGAGCGCCAGCGAGCGCGGGCCCCCGCAACCGCCGGACCCGGATCGTCCGACCCGGCGCCTGTCGAAGCCGCCGCTGGGGGCTGACGGCCCGGAACCCGGTCCACGGTGACGCCGCATCGGCGACGCCGATCGGGACCCTGGGGCGAGTCCTACTAGTGCTGGTCGTCGCCGGTGGAAGCCGGCGGCCGGGACTCCTCGGCCAGCGAGGTGATCGACAGCGTGCCGCGAGCGGCCTCCTCGAGCACCTCGGTCGCCTCCTCGGCCGAGCGCGAGTACAGCTCCACCAACAGGTGGACCACGATCCGGTCCTCGTCGTGCTTGTGGAAGCGGACGTGGGTGAAGAACTCGCGGGTCCCGTGGTCCCCGAAGGCGGCGTAGGAGAGCGCGTCACCGGCCTCGGGGCCGGAGCAGGTCTCGACGTCGTCGGCGTCGACGGTGACCGTGCACGACGCCACCCACGGCGTCCCGGCGATCATCCGCTCCCAGCGGTCCTCGATCGGCTCCACGCGGCCGTTGTGGAAGCCCAGATGCGGTTGATCGTGCATGCACTCCAGGCACTGGACGACCGCCTCCTGCATCTCGTCGACAACCTCGCCCCGCTCCCCGGTCTCCGGGTCGATGCGATGGATGCCTTCGTAATGAACCTGCACTTCGAGGTTTTGCGACCAGCAGCGGTAGCAGCGCAGCCAACTGCGGACCTCAGTTGAGCCCTCCATCGCGTTGATGATAGGACGCGTCGCCGGGGAGCCCGCCCGGGCCGGACCCGTGGTTGTGGCAGGCGTGACGATCTACCCGAACGTGAAGTCGTACGCGCTGACCCCGGGTGGGACGTCGATCGTGATCGTCTGCGCCTCGTCGGTGGGGAGCGCCACGAGCGAGTACAGCCGCTGGCCGACGACCGTGACCTGGCCGTTGTGGACGTCGGTGCCCGCCTCCGCGGGCGTGATCGGCTGGCCGTTGATCAGCACTTTCGCCGTCCGCGGCGTGTTGCCGGCCGAGGTCATCACCAGGTAGACGTGGGCGGCCTGGAAGCGGCCGGTGATCGAATCGCCCGTGGTGGTCGCGGTCACCGACTGCGACGAAACGTTCCAGTACCCGTGCAGGCCGAACTCGTTGAGAATCGGCGAGATGACGCCAGGGTAGAAGTGCTGACCGGCTTTGAGCGGCTGGGCGAAGCCCTGGGCGCGCTGGGGGTTGAGGTAGGTCTCGGGCGTCTCGAGGTTGGCCGACGGCGTGATCGCGTGGGCGGTCATCGGTGGCGGCAGATGGCGTGCGCCCGCCTCGTAGAGCAGCTCGCGTACCGCCGCCTCGTCCTCCTTGTAGTTGCCCTCGCCGAACTGGGTATGACGCACCTGGCCCGTGGCGTCGATCAGGTATTCCGCCGGCCAGTACTGGTTCTGGTACGCGTTCCAGGTGCCGTACCGGTTGTCCTGGACGACCGGGTAGCGCAACCCGTCGGAGCTGATCGCCTGCTGCACGTTCGCGGCCTCCTGCTCGAACGCGAACTCGGGCGTCTCGACCCCGACGATCTCCAGGCCGTCCTTGTGGTAGGTGGCGTACAGACCCTTGAGGAACGGCAGCGTGCGGATGCAGTTGATGCAGGTGTAGGTCCAGAAGTCCACCAGCACGACGTGGCCGCGCAGGCCGGCCAGCGTCAACGGCTTACCGCCGGGCGTGTTGAACCAGCGCTGATTGTCGGTGAACTCGGGCGCCGCACCGAGTTGCGGCAGCGATGGGGTCTTCACCCCGGGGATCGCCACGCCAACGTGCTCGGAGACCGGCGTGAGCGATGCCTGCTTCGCCTGCCGCTTGGCGAACCCCGACGCCGGACGCAGCGATGCGAGCCGGTTCTGGACGGCGTTCGAGTTCTCCAGGGCGCGGGTCGGGTCGACGAGGAAGGCGGGCAGGCTGGTGTCCTTGGCCAGCGCCTCCTCGAAGCGGATATCGAGGTTGGTGAGCATGATGACGCCGGTGGCGAGGAGCACGACGCCGAGCGTGCGCTCGACCACCTGTCCGCGCGCCCGCCGCCGGACCCGGTCCAGGACGGCGCGGCCGCCGAGGCCGTACAACAGCATCACCGCGCTGAGGCCGACTGCATAGGCAAGCGCGATCACCACGATCTTGGCCGAGGCGCCACTCGAGGCGCTCACCGAGATCACGGCGGCGAGGATCGGGCCGGCGCACGGTGCGCACACGAAGCCGAGCGCCCCACCGACCCCCAGGCCCGACCAGAATCCGTCGCCCCGGGTGCGCGGACCGAACCGGGCCAACCGCGAGAGCGGCGCCTGGACCCGCTCGGCGAGTTCGGGGATGAGCAGGACGACGCCGAACAGCAGCAGCACGACGATCGCCAGCGTGCGCGCCGCCCCCGCCGCGAGCCCGACGCCCGTGACCAGCTGGCCGAGCGCGACGATCGCGATCGTGAACGTGATCGCCAGGCCGAGCACGATCCCCAGCGGCCGCCGCCGTCCGCCCGCGGCGCTCGCCGAGAGCAGCGCCGGCAGCACCGGGAGCACGCAGGGCGTGATCGCGGTGCCCGCGCCTGCGATCAGCGCAAACAGCATCAGGAGCAGCATCTGGGCTCCGGATGATCCCGAAAAAAGCTTGCGTTCCGGTTAACCCAGATAAGAGTCCGGGAAGAGCCCCGCGCCCCGTCCTGGGTCAGTGCTTTGCTGTGCCGATGGACGAGTCCGTCGCCGATCTGGAGGCGCTCCAGCACCTGATCGATGCCAGCTACGCACGCGCCGGGTCGCATCTGCTGAGCATCCATGCGCCGGCACGCCGGCTCAGCGCCAGGCAGGTGGCGGAGCGCCTGCCCGGCATGTGCCTGCTGGCGCTGGCGACGGTCACCGCCGACGGCCGGCCGATCGTGGGCCCAGTGGACGGCATCTTCTACCGCGGCGCGTTTCATTTCGGATCGGCGCCCGATTCGGTCCGTTTCCGCCATATCCGGCGCCGGCCGCAGGTCAGCGCCACCCACCTGCCCGGCGAGGAACTGGCGATCACGGTGCACGGCACCGCGGTTCCGATCGACATCCATGGCGGAGACGGCGCCGGCTTGCGGCGGGTGCTGCTGGAGATCTACGCGCCCCGTTTCGGGCCGGGCTGGGAGGAGGAGTTCCTCGACTCGGGGCCGGTCTATGCCCGAATCGATGCCGAGCGGATGTTCACGTTCGCGATGCCCGCCTGACCGGCGCGGGACGGCCGGACTCAGCCGCCGATGGCGGACATGCTCCGCGCGGGCTGGATGAAGCCGGACTCTCCGACGTGGTGCTTGAGCTCCTTGCGCCAGACCGCGGCACGGATCATGTCCTCCAGCTCCGAATCGGAGGCGCCCGCGCGCAGTGGGCCGCGCAGGTCGGTCTCGTTGAGCGAGAACAGGCAGGTGCGCAGTCGTCCGTCGGCGGTGAGGCGGACCCGGTTGCAGTCGGCGCAGAACGGCTCGGAGATCGGGTTGATGAAGCCGATCTTGCCCGGGCCGTCGGCGAACCGGTAGATGCGGGCGGTGGCGCTGGGCTCGCGCGGCTCGGGGACGAGCGGATACACCGTCTCGATCGCGGCACGGATCTCGTCGCCGGTCAGCACCCGGCTGCGCTCCCAGTTGTGATCGGCGTCGAGCGGCATGAACTCGATGAACCGGACCTCGTAGGGGGTGCGCCGCGCCAGCTCCGCGAACGGGATCACCTCCTGCTCCGTGAACCCGCGAATCGCCACCGCGTTGACCTTGATCGGGTGCGCCTCGGGGAAGGCGGCGAGGATCTCGAGGCCCATGAGCACCTGGTCAAGCGCGTCGCGTCGGGTCAGCTCATAGAAGCGATCGCGCTGGAGCGAGTCGACCGACACGTTGAACCGGTCGATCCCCGCCCGGACGAGGCGCTCGGCATCGCGGGGGAGCATGAAGCCGTTGGTCGTGAGCGACAGCTCGTGGACGTCGTCGATGTCGGCGAGCATGCGGGCCAGCACCGGGAAGTCGCGACGGACGAGCGGCTCGCCGCCGGTGAGGCGAACGTCACCGACGCCCATCGACGCGAACACCGTCACGAGCCGGGCGATCTCCTCGAAGGTGAGGATCTCGGCCCGCTCGAGCCACGGCAGGCCCTCCGCCGGCATGCAGTACTGGCAGCGGAAGTTGCAGCGGTCGGTGACCGAGACCCGGAGGTCCCCGATCAGACGTCCGTGACCGTCACGCAAAGGCGATGAAACCACCCTTACAGGGTAGCCTTGCCGCGATGCGGCACGCCCGTGTGATCGTTCTCCTAGGCGCTGCATACGCAGTGGCTGGATGCGGCGCGAGCGCCGGCGAGCAGGTCCAGGCCAAGCTCCAGCAGTTCGCCCACGCGGTCGCCGCCAAGGACGCGCCGACCCTATGCGGTGAGGTGCTGGCGCCGAGCCTGGTCAACCGCCTGACCGCCGCCGGCCTCACCTGCAACCGGGCGATGGAGACGTTCCTGGCCAGCGTCAGCGACCCGACGATGAGCGTGTCCAAGGTCCACGTGAGGGGCTCGTCGGCCTCGGCGGTCGTGCAGACCGACGCCCGCGGGCAACCGGCGGCGATCGAGTCGGTCAATCTGGTCAGCACCATGCACGGCTGGCGGCTGACCTCGCTGGCGTCGCCGCGCTGAGCGAGGGTCAGCCGGGGAGCTCGCCCTTGAGCAGTCCGAACATCACCATGTCCTGACGCTCGAACGTTCCCCGCATGTAGGAGCGCAGGACCGCCTCGCGGGTGAAGCCGGCGCGCTGCGCGACGTTTTGCGACGCGGGGTTCCCGGTGGCGGCCATCAGATCGATCCGCTCGAGCCGCAGGGCGGTGAACCCCCACGCGCAGATGAGCCTCACCGCCCGGGTGGCGTGACCGTGGCCCCGGCCCGCCGCCGCCAGCCAGTATCCGACCTCGCCTCGGCCGTGTTCCCAGGAGAACCGCATCAGGGAGATCGAACCGAGCAACTGGTGCCCGTGGGTGTGCACGACCGCGAACGGAGCGGTCAGGCCGGCAAAGGCGGCGTCGTAGCGCTGGCGCAGATAGGCCCGCGCTTCGGCCTCGCCATAGGCCGCCGGAACGCGGGTCCAGCGCACGATCTCGCGATCCTGGCAGGCCTCCACCAGGCTCGCCAGGTCGGAGTCCCGCCACGCCCTCAGCGCCGTGTCACCGTCGATCAACGGCTCGACGGGGAGCAGGATCCGCGGGGTGGGGTGATCGCTCACGTCAGAGTTGTCGGCGCCGCGTCGGATGGTCGGTCACGTCGCGGCTCGCCGCTCCAGAGCATGTCGCAGCGCGGCGACGTCGCGGCCGGCGTCCTGCGCCTCCAGCCAGCGTTCGGCGTCGCGCCGGCCACCGAGCGCCCGCAGCCCGCGATCGCCGTGCTCGGCGGCGTAGTCGGCCAGGGCGTGCATCCGTCGGCTCCGCGCTCGCCGGGCCGGCAGATCCAGGCGCGACTGGTGTGCGTCCAGCGCGTCCACCAGCGCCTCGATGCCTCTCGGCGGGGACAGCGAGGAGACGGAGACGACCGCGGTCTGGCGGGAGCCGAGCGTCCGCAACGCCGCGTCCAGATCGGACACCGTGCGGGCCGCGACCTCACCGAGGTCGGCCTTGGTGACGACGAGGACATCGGGGATCTCCATGATCCCGGACTTCAGGAACTGCAGCACGTCGCCGGAGCCCGGCTGCACCACCACCGCCACGGCGTCGGCGACATCGGCCACCTCGGTCTCGGACTGTCCAACGCCGACCGTCTCGATCACGACGATGTCGAACGCGCAGGCCAGCGCCGTGGCCGCCGCTCGGGTGGCGGGGGCGAGGCCCCCCAGCCGATCACCGGCGGCGGTGGAGCGGATGAACACCGCCTGATCGGCGGGGTCGCGCTCGATGCGGGCCCGGTCACCAAGCAGCGATCCGCCCGATCGGCGTGAGCTCGGATCCACGGCCAGGACCGCCACCGAGCGCCGCTGCCCTCGCCATTGCGCCACCAGCCGCGACAGCAGCGATGATTTGCCGACGCCGGGCGGGCCGGTCACGCCGACGATCTGTCCCGGTGACTCGCGGCCCAGCGCGGCGGGGGAGACCGCCGCCAGCAGCGACTCGGTCTGCCGCCGCGCCCGGTCGCCGGCGGTCTCGACCAGGTTGAGCACCGCCGGCGCGGCGCTCAGGTCTCGGTTACGCAGTCGCGCGCCGAGCTCGCTTCCGTCGGCCGAGCCTGGGCTCAAGCGGGAGTGGCGGTGTCGACCTGCTGGCGCGCGCTCACCAGCTCGATGATGTCTCGCATCATCGCGTTCAGATCCCAGTCCTTGGGGGTGTACACGGCGGCCACGCCGGCCTGGCGCAACGCGGCGGCGTCGCCCTCCGGGATGATGCCCCCGACGACGACCGGCACGTTCTCCACTCCGGCGTCGGTGAGCGCCTGGAGCACCGACGGGATCAGCTCGGCGTGCGAGCCCGACAGGATCGAGAGGCCGATCACGTGCACGCCCTCCTGGGCGGCCGAGCTGGCGATCTGGGCCGGGGTGAGGCGGATGCCCTCGTAGACGACATCCATGCCGGCATCGCGGGCGCGAACGGCGATCTGCTCCGCGCCGTTGGAGTGCCCGTCGAGACCCGGCTTGCCGACGAGGAACTTCAACCGGCGGCCGAGGGCGACACTGAGCCGTTCCACCTCGTCGCGTACCTCGGCGAGGTCCTCGCTCGGAACCGCGGCGGCCTCCCCGACCCCGGTGGGGGCGCGGTACTCGCCGAACACGTCACGCAGCGTCTGCGCCCACTCCCCGGTGGTGGCGCCGGCGCGGGCGGCGGCGATCGTCGCCGGCATGATGCTCTCGGACTCGTCGCGGGCCACCCGGGCCAGCTCCGCCAGGGTCGTCTCGACGGCGTCGGCGTCTCGCTCCGAGCGCCACCGTTCGAGTGCCGCTCGCTGCTGGGCCTCGACCTCGGGGTCGACGACGAGGATCCCGCCGTCGCCGTCGGCGGTCAGCGGCGAGGGCTCGGTTGACTGGAAGCGGTTCATGCCCACGACCGTCATGTCGCCGGACTCGATCCGCCGCCACCGCTCGCCGTGGGATTGCACCAGCGCGGACTTCATGTAATCCACGGCCCGGACGGCGCCGCCGAGCTCGGCGACCCGCGCCATCTCCTCGCGAGCGCCGGACACCAGCTCCGCGACCAGACCCTCCATCACGTGCGAGCCCGCGAAGATGTCGGGGTACTCGAGCAGATCGGTCTCGTAGGCGAGCACCTGCTGGAGCCGCAGCGACCATTGCTGGTCCCAGGGGCGGGGCAGGCCGAGCGCCTCGTTCCAGGCGGGAAGCTGGACCGCCCGGGCGCGCGCGTCGCGGCCGAGGGTCACCGCCAGCGCCTCGAGCGCGATGCGGTAGACGTTGTTCTCGGGCTGGGCCTCGGTCAGGCCGAGGGAGTTGACCTGGACCCCGTAGCGGAAGCGGCGGTGCTTGTCGTCCTGCACGGCGTAGCGCTCCTGCCCGAGCTCGTCCCAGAGCTGAGACATGGCGCGCAGCTTGGCGTGCTCCTCCACGAAGCGGACCCCGGCGTTGACGAAGAAGGAGATCCGCCCGAACACGTCGCCCATCAGTGATTCCGCCCGCTCACCGAGCCGCTCGCGGACGGCGTCCAGGACGGCGATCGCGTTGCTCATCGCGTAGGCGATCTCCTGGACCGGGGTCGCGCCCGCCTCCTGAAGATGGTATGAGCAGATGTTGATCGGATTCCACTTGGGCACGTGGATGACCGTGTAGGCGATCGTGTCGGCGATCAAGCGCATGCTCGGGCCGGGCGGGAACGCGTACGTGCCGCGGCTGAGGTACTCCTTGAGGATGTCGTTCTGGGTCGTTCCCTGGAGCGCCGACTCGTGGGTGGGCGGGTCCTGGTTTTCGGCGGCGACGATGTACAGCGCCAGCAGCCAGGCCGCGGTGGCGTTGATCGTCATCGACGTGTTCATCTGATCGAGCGGGATGTCCCGCAGGAGCGCCCGCATATCGCCCTCGTGGGCGATGGACACGCCGACCTTGCCCACCTCACCCCGCGCCAGCTCGTGATCGGGGTCATAGCCGGTCTGGGTCGGCAGATCGAAGGCAATGGACAGGCCGGTCTGGCCTTTCTCCAGATTCCGGCGATATAGCTCGTTGGAGCGCTTCGCGTCGGAGTGGCCGGCGTAGGTGCGCATCATCCACGGCCGGTCGGGCTCGGGCAGGTGCACGGTTTCTGGCATCCCGGGCATTGTATGGCGGGGCGACTGGGCCACGTGCGACAATGACCGTAGATCACCCGATGCCAGATCAGAGCTCAGCCGCTACCGAGCACGCGATCCTCCAGGAGATCACCCGGCCCCTCGAGGCGCTGCCCGACGACCCGCTCGCGTACGTGAACGCCGAGTTTCCCTCCGCCCTGCGCGGTTACGACCGCGTGGCGGTCGATGAGTATGTGCAGCAGACCCGGCGCCTTGTCGCCGAGCTCCAGGCGACGCGCTCGCCGGAGGCAGCGGTGCGGCGGGCCCTCGAGCGGGTCGGCGAGCAGATCTCGGGGATCCTGCAACGCGCCCACGAGACGGCGGAGCAGATCACCGCCCAGTCGCGCCGCGAGTCCGAGGATCGGCTCCAGCAGGCGCGCAACGAGGCCGTCGAGATTGCCGGCGCGGCGCAGCAGCGGGTCCGCGACCTCGATGCCGACACCGACCGGATCTGGCTCGAGCGCCAGCGGATCGTCTCCGATGCCGAGGACCTCGCCGGTCAGCTGCTGGCACTGGCCAAGACCGCCGCGGAGCGCTTCCCGAGCGATGCCGAAGCGGACGACGGCGCCGGCGCCGCGCTCCCGTACGACGACGCGCGGGACGTGCCGACCGAGGCCGTTTCGACATCATTCGAGGCCTTCGACGACGACGAACAGGCCGAGGACGAGGTCTTCGACGGCGACGAGGACGGAGGTGGCGCACGCCTCCAGGAGGACGCGCAGCCGGGGTCCGAGCCGGAACCGAACATGGATAAGAGTGAGATCGAGCGGACGATGGCGTTCCAGCCGCTCGAGCCGTCGGCAAAGGGGGACCAGTCCCCGGCCGAGGCCGCCGAGCCACCGGGGACGAGCCGCTTCACCGACGACGAGTCGACGCACGTGATTCCGCCGGCGTCGCAGGCCGCCAACCGCCGTCTGTCCGACTAGCTCCCGGAGGCCATCTCTCCGCTGTGCGCGTGATCGACCTCATGCACCTCGGCCGCGCCCGTGTGATCGGTTGCTGGCACGTGGGCGACGTGCTGGTGGACCCCGGGCCCTCGTCGTGCCTGTCGACGCTGCTCGAGGCCCTCGGGGACACCCGTCCCCGCGCGGTGCTGCTCACCCACATCCATCTCGATCACGCCGGCGCCGTCGGGTCGCTGGTGGCACGCTGGCCCGATCTGCCCGTCTACGTCCACGAGCGCGGCGTCCGGCACATGGTCGACCCGACGCGGCTGTACGAGAGCGCGCAGCGGCTGTACGGCGAGGACATGGAGCGGCTGTGGGGCGAGATGCTCCCGGTACCCGCGGAGAACCTGCGGGTGCTGGCCGGCGGTGAGACCGTCCTTGATGGGTTCACGGTCGCCTACACGCCCGGCCACGCCTCTCACCACGTGTCCTATCTGCGCGACGGCACCGCGTTCGTCGGCGATGTGGCGGGGGTGCGGATCACCGAGGCGTCGATGACGATCCCGCCGACGCCGCCGCCCGACATCGACGTCGAGGCGTGGCACGACTCGATCGCGCTCGTCCGCGCGTGGCGACCGCGGCGGCTGGCGATGACCCATTTCGGGGCCAGCGAGGACGTCGACGCGCAGCTCGACGAGCTCGACGGGCGACTCGACGAGTGGGCGGCGCTCGCCCGCAACGGCGGGCGGGACACGTTCATCGCCGCGGTGCAGGACCAGATCCTTCGTGACGGGAGCCCCGAGCAGGCCGCGACATACCAGCAGGCTGCTCCGGTGGAGCAGCTGTACGCCGGCTATGAGCGGTATTGGCGTAAGGCCTCACGCGGCTGACGGTTCTCCCGACGGCATGGTGAGGGCCGTCGCGCGTCGCTATCCTGGCAAGCGATGTCCCAGACGGTCGAGTTGCCCCGCACGGGCCTCCCTGGAAGCGGCTTGGGCGGCCTCTGGCGGGTAGTGGTCCTCAACGACGAGTTCAACACGTTCGATCACGTGGCCGAGACGCTCGCCCGCGTCGTACCGGGCGTGACGCTCGCCGACGGCTATCGGATCGCTGACCGCATCCACCACGCCGGATGCGCGATCGTGTGGAGCGGCCCGCGTGAGGATGCTGAGAGCTACTGGACGGCGCTCGATGCCGCCGGGCTGACGATGGGTCCGCTCGAAGCCGGCTGAGCCGACCGGCCCCGGATTCAAAGCCAGGCCGGCGCGCTGTGGGCTTCAGGCGCGGCTGACCGGGAGCGCCTTGGAGGCGCCGGCTGACGGCAGCGTCTTGGCCGCCTGGCGAGCCGGGCTGACGCGGACAACGTTCCAGACGAGCCCGAGCTTCTCCAGAAGCGCTATCACCAGCCCGGTGGGGTCGGCGACGCGCTCCCAGAACCGCAGGCCGTGGAATGCCGAGGTGGGGAAGGCGTGATGGTTGTGATGCCAGGCCTCGCCCATCGACAGCGGCGCCAGCCAGAACACGTTGCGCGACTCGTCCTCGATATCGAAGCGCTTGCGCCCGAAGAAGTGGCAGACCGAGTTGATGGACCAGGTCACGTGATGCAGCAGGAACACGCGGACGAAGCCGCCCCACAGCAGCGCGGTCAGCGCCGTTCCCAGTCCGCCGCCGATGATCCAGCCGAGCGCGAACGGGATCACGAATCCCAGCGTCACCCATACCCAGAACAGCTTGTCCACCACCCGGACCACGCGGTCCGCGACCAGATCAGCCGCGAAGCGCTCGCGCTCGGCGGTGCCGACCGTCTCAAACAGCCACCCGATGTGGGCGTGCCACAGGCCCTTGACGCCGCCCCAGAAGCCCGGGCCGCTGAGGTGCGGGGAGTGGGGATCTCCGTCCTGGTCGGTGAAGGCATGATGCTTGCGGTGGTCGGCCACCCAGGTGATGACCGAGCCCTCGACGGCCATCGAGCCCATGACGGCGACGATTGCCCGGAAGGCACGTGACGACTCGAACGCGCGGTGCGTGAACATTCGGTGGTACCCGAGCGTCACGCCGAGGCACGTGACCACATAGAAGCCGATCAGCAGCGCGAGCTCCAGCGGTCCGATGGCGCGGTTCCAGAGCAGAACGACCGCCACCACGAGGCCGACCAGTGGCAGGGGGACGCCGACGAGGTTGACGATCTTGTGCGTACGACTCATCCGAACTGGTAAGGATACGTGTAAGTAGCGCAATTTTCTTCTGTGCGTAGCATGATTGTCGGCCGTGATCTTATGTCTGACGAACAAAAAATGGCCGAGCAACCATGGCATGAGCTCCCGCCCGGGGTCGTCGCGGTCCTGAGACCCGCCCTCGACGACGTCGGCCGGGAGATGATCGAGGCGGTGGGCGCCGTTCCCGCGTACTCGCGACCGTTGGAGGGGCCGTTCGGTGACGGGATTCGCGCCGGCGTGCAGCAGGCGTTACTCCACCTGCTCGCCGAGATCGAAGCCGGCGGCCCGGTGGATCGCCTCGATGTGTACCGCGCGCTCGGCCAGGGGGAGATGCGCGCCGGTCGCAGCCTCGAGTCGCTGCTGAGCGCCTACCGGATCGGGGCCCGGGTGGCCTGGCGCCGGTTCGCGGCCCTGGGCGTCGAGGCCGGCCTCAAGCCGGACACGCTGTACCTGCTGGCCGAGTCGATCTTCGCCTACATCGACGTGCTGTCCGCCGAGTCGGCCGAGGGATACGCGCTCGAGCAATCAGCCGCGGCCGGCGAGTCCCAGCTCCGCCGGCGCCGGCTGGTCCGGATGCTCGTGCGCGAATCGCCCGCTGACCCCGACGCGGTTCAGGCCGCCGCGGCCGATGCCGAATGGGGGCTGCCGCGTCAGCTGGCGGTCGTCGCGATCAGCGGCGAGCAGCGCGAGGCGGCCGCCTCCCGTCTGCCGGCCGGCACCATCCGCGAGGCGATCGGAGATGTCATCTGCGCACTGGTGGCCGATCCCGACGGGCCCGGCCAGCGCGTCGCGATCGAACGAGCGATCGTCGGCGTCGGCGCGCGGGCGGGACTGGGCACCACCGTCGACTGGACCCAGGCCCGGATCAGCTTCGAGCGGGCGCAGGCCGCGCTCGAGCTGGCCGGTGACCGCGAGCCGTTCGTCGCCGCCCGGGATCAGTCCGGCGAACTGCTTCTACGCAGCGATCCGCGGCTCGCCGCCGAGCTCGCCGCCGATCGCCTGGCGCCCCTGGCCCAGCTCTCACCGGGCTCCTCGCGCCGGCTCACCGAGACCCTGCGAGTGTGGCTGGCCGAGCAGGGGCGGCTCGGGGCGGTCGCGCGGCGGCTGGCGATCCACCCGCAGACGGCCCGCTATCGACTCGGCCGCCTGCGTGACCTCTTCGGCGGCGCGCTCGAGGACCCCGACGCCCGGTTCTGGCTGGAGGTGGCGCTGCGCGTCGGCGAGGGCGATGGCGATGGCGACGACGCGGCGGCGGGCGAGGCGGGTGAGACGAGTTCGGGTGGCGACGGCTAAGCGCGCGCCGTGACCCGGGACCGGCGGTCCAGCGGCGACGCGCGCCGGGCTACGCGGCCGAGGGCGTGGCCGGCGCGGGCGTCGACGGCGCTCCGTTGATCCCGTCGGGGGCCCGCGAACCGGTGTCCACCTGCGGTCCGAGCGCCCCGGCGGCGATCTCGTCGGCCCACGCGTAGGCGATCGGGATCTGGAAGTGGCCCCAGTGCGACGCCCGGAACTCGATCATCTCCGGTCCGTCCCAGTAGCGGTACCAGTCGGTCTGGGACGGGACCCAGGTCATCTGGGTGATCCGGTAGCGGTCGTCGTTGTCGATGTGGACCGCGTATTGAGTGGCGCCGTAGCGCAGGGCGATCGGCGCCACGCGCGCCAGGTCGGCGGCGAACGAGTTCTGCCGCAACACCGTCGCATACCACTTGACCCACACAAGATCTGCCATGTCTACGCTCCCACTTCGGCTCGGATCGCGCCCGGTCCCTCGGCGCTCCGGCCCTGTCCCTCTTCGGTCGCGCCGACGAGGATCGCAATTTTGCCGAGGTGGCGATTGTCGCGCAAAAGCTGATGCGCCTCCGCCACTCCCTCGAAGCCCATCGTCTGCCACAGCACCGGGCGGATCTTCGACTCCTCGATCAGCTCGTTGGCCTTGTTGGCCTCCCAGGCGTTGGCGAAATGCGAGCCGAGGATCTCCTTCTGGCGCATCCACAGATAGCGGACGTCGAAATCGAGCTGATATCCGGATGTGGCGCCGCAGATGACGACCTTCCCGAACGGCTTGACGGCGAGCACCGACGTCGGGAACGTGGCCTTGCCGACGTGCTCGAACACGATGTCCGGCGGCCCGCCGAGTTGCTCCTCGACGGCCTTGCAGAAGCGCCGCGACTCCTTGAACCGGGCCTTCTCCTCATCGGCGGTCTCGCCGCCCTGGCGCATCATCCCGCTGTACGGGCCTCGATTGATGTAGCCGACCGCGCCGAGCTGCGTGATCAGGTTGCCCTTCTCGTCACTGGAGACGACGCCGACGGCGTCGGCGCCGGTGAGCGCGCACAGCTGCGTGGCGAACACGCCGAGGCCGCCGGCCGCGCCCCAGATGAGCACCCGGTGGCCGGCCTGGAGCCGGCAGCGGTCGATCAGCATCCGGTAGGCGGTGAAGTAGGTGAGGCCGTAGGACGCGGCCTCCTCCCAGGCCAGGTGCTTGGGCTTGGGCAGCAGCTGCTGGGCCTGAACCTTGCAGAACTGCGCAAACGACCCCCAGGTCGTCTCGTAGCCCCAGATCTGCTGGCTGGGCGCGGCCAGCGGATCGAGCCCGTGCACCTCGGGGTCCTCGTAGGACGCCTGGTTGCAGTGGATGACGACCTCGTCGCCGGGCTTCCAGCGAGTGACGCCCTGACCGACCTTCCACACGGTTCCGGAGGCGTCCGAGCCGCCGATGTGATGGCCCCATTGGGGGTGGTCGCCGTACCGCCAGACGCCGACGGGCTCGCCGAGCGCCGCCCACACGTTGTTGAAGTTGACCCCGGCGGCCATGACGCGCACGATGACTTCGAACGCGTCCGGCTCGGGTACCTCGATCTCCTCCAGCGCAAATGCGTCCATCGGCTCGCCCTGGCGCTCCTCACGGATGACCCACGCCGCCATCGTCGGCGGCAGTTCGCCAGGCTCTGTCTCGACGTTTGCGACTTGGCTGAGATCGACGGCCACTCGGTGACACCTTCCTGGATCGGGGGGACGATCTGCACGATCGTACCCGTTGGTAGGTCGCCGCCGATGCGTTAGCGGCGCGGGTGTCAGGAGAGGCGGCGCGGGCCCTAAACGACTGTCAGCTCGGCCTCGGCCTCGGCTTCGCTGCCGGCGTCGGTGGTGGTGGCGGCGCGCGTCGCCGCTGCCGGCTGGCGCGCCGGCGTGACACGCTCGATCAGAACGAGGGCCAGCACTGCGCCGACCAGGGTGACGCTGGCGCCGATCGTCAAGCCGGTCCCGAGCGCCGACACGAAGGCCTCCCGGGTGACCGCCGCCACGTGCGCCCCGGTATGGCTGGGAACGGCGCCGGAGCCGAGCGCGTTGGCGATCGTCGAGCGGACCGCCTGCGGAACGTGGGGAAGTCCCTGATCGAGCTTGGACTTGCCGATCGCGGTGACCAGCGCGCCCATGATGGCCACGCCGAACGTGCCGCCGACCATGCGACTCATCGACAGCACGCCGGAGGCAACGCCGGCCTTGGTGCGATCGACGGCGTTCATCGCAGCGGTGCTCATCGGCGACATCGTCAGGCCCATGCCGAGGCCCATCAGGACGAACCCGGGCAGCAGCAGTCCGTAGCCGGTGTGGATCGTCAGGTGCGACTGGATGAACAGCGCCAGCGCGACGGTGAGCAGCCCGGCGGCCATCGGCAGCCGCGGCCCGACTTTGTCGGTCAGGCGTCCGGCCAGCGGACCCATCACGATGATGACGATCGTGGAGGGCAGGAAGCGCACACCGGTCTGCAGCGGCGAGTACTTCAGGATGTTCTGCATGTAGAGCGCCAGGAAGAAGAACTGGGCGAGCATCGCGAACGAGACGATCAGGCCGACCAGGTTCGCCCCCAGGAACGTGCGGGAGCGGAAGAAGCTGAAGTTGACCATCGGCGCCGCGCTCCGCAGCTCGACCTGGAAGAACGCGACGATGGCGACCACGGCCACCGCCAGCAGCGCGATCACCCGCGTCGAGGCCCAGTGCCATGCGTTCCCCTCGACGAGGGCCAGCACCAGCGCCGTGAGGCCGATCGTGATGGCGGCGATACCGGGAAAGTCGACCGTGCGGGACACGGTCTCGTCCCGGGACTCGCGGGCGGCGAACAACGTGACCGCCACTGCGATCACGGCGATCGGCGGGTTGATGAAGAAGATGGCGCGCCAGCTCACCTGCTCGGTGAGAAAGCCACCGAGGACCGGCCCGATCGCGAGCGCGAGCGCGCTGACACCGGCCCAGGTGCCGATCGCGGTCCCGCGCTGATGGGGCGGGAACGCCTGGGTGATGATCGACAGGGTGGCGGGCATCATGAACGCCGCGCCGACGCCCTGGACCGCCCGGAAGGCGACGAGCGTCGTATCGGTGGGGGCGAATCCGATCGCCGCGCTGGCGATGCCGAACACCATCACGCCGAACAGGAACATCCGCCGGCGGCCGAAGATGTCGCCGAGGCGCCCGCCGGTGACGAGCAGCACCGCGAAGGTCAGCGTGTACGCGTTGACCGTCCACTCCAGCGCTGACAGCGAGGCGTGCAGGTCGCGCTGGATCGACGGCAGCGCCACGTTGACGACCGTGTTGTCGAGCATGATCATGAACAGCGCGAAGCACATCGCGCCGAGCGTCCACCACCGGCTGTTCTCGTCGGTGATCAGGCCGTGGCGTCGGGCGAGGAATCTCTTGGTCATGTGGTGGGGCGTCCTTCCGGCCGGCAGACGGCCATGTCCGGGCGCTTGAGCAGCTGCTCGAGCGCGCCGACGAGCGCCTCGCGCTCATCGTCTTGCAAAGTCGTGGTGAACTCCTCCAGGCCCTGAAGCCGAGCCCCGTTCAGCTTGCCGATGATCGCTCGGCCGGTCTCCGTCAGCCGGATGCGCTTCATCCGCCGGTCCTCGGCGTCCTCGTGGCGCTCGACCATCCCGCGGCGAACGAGATCGTCCACGGCGCGGGACACGGCGGGCAGCGAGAGCCGGAGCATCTCGGCGGCCTGCTTGAGCGTCAGTTCGCCATCGGCGTGCTCGAGCTTTTGCAGGAGCTTGGTCTGGCTCATCGTCACGTCCAGCGCGCCGAGCGCCTCGAACAGGTCGGCGGTGCTGTTCTTGTGCAGGTAGACGACGAGCGCGTAGAGGTCCGCGGCGAGGCTTGACGGCTGCTCGGTCGGGGCGGCGGCCGCCGGCGTCGGTTCTGTCGCCGCCACGTCGCCGGTTGAAGTCGTTGCTTGCACGCATGCAAGTATTGCACACAAGCAATCGACGGAGTGGCCGTGGGGCTACGGCTGGAGCAGCTGGTTCCCCGACGAGGGCCGCGGGCGCCCGATGCGGATCGAGGCGGACTTGATCGCCGACGGTTCGGAGAGCTGGGCGTCGGTGCGCCCGTGGGCCGCCGTGGCGATCGTGTACTCGCCGGGCTTGAAGGTGAGCGACACCTGGGTCGTGCCCTGGGGATTGATCGGAGCGGTGCTGGCGAGCGCCTGGGAGGCGCCGGCCCTGGAGATGGCCAGCGACTCAGCGTGGCTGGCCTGGTTGGTGACCACGAAGATCACCGGCCCAGCGCCGACCGAGGCGGGGGACACCGAGACCCGCGAGTCGTTGACATAGACCGCCAGATTGACCGGGGCGGGCGGCCGTGGCAGCGAGGCGGACTTGCCGCCGGTCGATCCGCACGCCGAAACGATCAGAGCCCATGCGGTCACCTGTCCGATCGTCCTGATGCGCATTCTCGATCCGGCTCTCCTCTCCGGATCAGCCCGCTCGGCGTCGCCGATCCGCGCGGGACGTATCCGCTGAAAACCCTATCCGACCGGGGTTCTGCCTCGACGTTGGGCCGATCGCCTCCTAGTCGGCGCCGGCGGTCAATTCCTCGCGCTCGCGCTCGAGCCGCCGCAGCTCGTCCTGCAATTCGGTCCATGATTCGGACTCGACGCGCTCGTACTCCGCGCCCGTGAGCTCGTGCAGCCGATCGCTGTACGTGCTCCAGGCGTGGCGCGTATCCGCGTCGAGCTCGAGCAGACGTTCCATGTCGGGGGCGGTAGCAGTCATCTCATGGCTCCTTGCTAGCGGGCACTGCCGATGCTACCCGGCTTCGCGGTCGGCAAGTCACGCCGCGGGATGCCGCCGCCCGCCAGTGCACCATTTTCCGGGGTGAAGCACCGATTCCTGCACGCCGTCCGGGCCTGGGCGTATCACCGCTGAGATGGAGCTGATGGACGCGCCGATCGCCACCGCGGAGTTCATGGTGATCGACACCGAGACGAACGGGCTCGGCGGCGACGACTGCGAGATGACCGAGGTCGGAGCCGTGCTGGTGGGGGGTGGGGAGCTGCACGACCGGTGGAGCTCGCTGTGCCGGACGAGCGCGCCGCTGCGCCGCGGCGTCCAGCGTCTGACGGGCATCACCCAGGCGATGGTCGACGGCGCGCCCTCACTCGAGGACGTGCTGCCGCCGGTCGGCGAGCTGCTCACGGGTCGCGTGATGGTGGCCCACAACGCGCCGTTCGATCGCCGCGTGCTGCGCCAGGCGTTCGCCCGCATCGGCCTGGACTGGCCGGATCCGCCGGTGCTGTGCACCGCGGCGCTGGCGCGCTCGATGCTGCCACTTCAGCGCCGCTGGGGCCTCACCGTCCTGGCCGACGCGCTCGGCATCGAGGTCCAGACCGCCCACCGGGCGCTCGCCGACGCCGAAACATGCGCGCGTGTGTTGTGTGCGCTGTTCCCGCGCCTGTGTGCCAACGCCGCCACCATCGGTGACGCAATGACCGTCCTGGGACCGCGCCGCCGCCCCCGCCGCCGGCCGCCGGCCCCCGGCGATCTGCTCGCGCCGGCACCGGGAGGTCACCGACCGGCTCGCTCGGGCCCGCAGGCGGCGGCGCCCGACTTCACCGACCTGCCGCGCGACCCCGGCGTGTACCTGTTCCGCGATGACGCCAGCCGCATCCTGTACGTCGGCAAGTCGGTCTCGATCCGCAGCCGGGCGCGCGCCCACTTCGCGCCCTCGACGCCGCCGGCGGCGTGGACGGCGCATGCCTCCGTCGTCGACTACCGCACCACCGGTTCAGAACTGGGCGCGCTGGTGCTGGAGAATCGGCTGATCAAGGAGCTCAAGCCGCCCGGCAACAAGCGGCTGACGCGCCGGGACGACCGGCTGGTCTACATCCGGTGCCGCCTCGACATCCCGTTTCCGATCCTCGAGGTGTCGCCCGATCCGGCCGCGGGCCACGCGGTGACGATCGGACCGGTGCGCGGCCGGCGGCTGGCGCTGGAGCTGGTGGAGCAGCTCGATTCGCTGTTCGGGCTGCGCCATTGCGGCCGCCGCCTTCCCCAGCGCGAGTACCCGTCGGCGTACGGCCAGATGGGGCGCTGCCTGTCGCCGTGCCTGGGAGATCTCGATCCCAACCTGTATCGCCGCCGGCTCGACGAGGTCCTCGCCCTGTTCGTGGATACGCAGCACGATCAGCCCCTCCTGCGCCACGTCTACCGTCAGATGCGCGCCGCCGCGGCGCAGCGGCGATTCGAGCGCGCCGAGTCCCTGCGCCGCCGCGCCGCCCGCCTGCGGGTGATCCTCGACCGCCTCGACGGCGTGCTGGAGGCCACCCACGCCCGCCCGCGGCTGATCCTGGCGCCGCACCCGGGTGGGGGTGCGCCGGAGGCGTTCTGGCTGGTCGGCGGCCGGCTGGTCGACTTCGGCCGCTGCGAAGGAGGCGTCGACGACCTGGCGCGACGCACCGAGGCGGCCCTGGGCCGCGAATGGCGAATCGGCGAGCTCGGCGCCCACGTCCCGCCCGACGAAGTGGACGAGGTGCGGATCATCGGCACCTGGCTGGCATCGCATCCCGACACGCTCCGGCTTGCGCTCCGGCCCGAGCCCGATCTCGAGACGCTCAGCGAACTGTGGGAGCGCGCCGGATCACGGCGCGAACGGCAGTTCGACGACGACCGCGCCGATCTCGTCGGAGCCGACCGCCACCGGTGAGCCGGGCGGCGCCTCGCGCCGCACCAGCGCCAGCGCGATCGACCCCAGCTGCGGCGACACGGCGACGCTCCCCACCCGGCCGACCGCGCGGTCGCCGCGCGTGATCTCGGCGCCGGTCGCGACCGGCGCTGAGAGGCGCAGCCCCCGCAGCTGGCGGTTGGGCTTGCCGCGGTAGAACAGGCGCGCGACGGTCTCCTGGCCGACGTAGCACCCCTTGGTGAACGACACCGCTCGGGGATTGAGGTCCGCCTCCTGGGGGATGACGCTGTCGTCGAGGTCGATCCCGTAGCGGGGACGTCCGCGCTCAATCCGGATGCATTCGGCCACCGTCTCTGAGACCGGCTCGGCGCCACGGGCCTCGAGCGCGTCCCGCAGCGGCGCGGTGTGGTCGGCCTCGCACAGCAGGTCGACCCCCAGGTCGGTCCGGACCGCCCGGACGGCGACGCCGTCGATCTCGCCCACCGCGTGGGAGTCCTCGGCGCCGGTGAGCGCCGCGACCCCCGCCACCGTCGCGGCGTTGGGCCCGAGCAGTGAGAGCAGTCCCCGCTCCACGGTGCGCTTGTGCAGCTGCACGTCGTAGCCGATGCTGAACCGGCGGACCATGTTGAACAGCTCCTGAAGGGCGACGCGCTCGGTGTCGAGCAGCAGCTCCTCGCCCGTGTCCAGGATCCGGATGTCGCCGAGCATCTTGCCCTTCGGGGTCAGGAACGCCGCGTAGCAGCCGGTGCCGGGGCGCAACGCCTCGACATCGTTGGAGACCTGCCCCTGGAGGAAGGACTTCGCCTCCGAACCGGTGAGCGCCAGCTTGCCCCGCTCGGAGCGATCCATGATCCCGCACGTCTCGGTCACCGCGAGGTACTCCGAGCTCAAGACCGTGGACGACGTCACTTCACAAAGGATAGGGCGCGGACGCCGGGCGCCGGCCGGTGACCGTCGAGCAGGGGCGCATCAGCACCGAAATCAAGGTCGATAAGTTGCCAAAAGTAAAATTTAGGCATACCATAATCTGCAGTGAGCATCGCAACCGAGAACAGCCCGCTTCGCTCGTCGGCGGTCGAGGACTACACCAAGGCGATCTACGGCCTGCAGGAGCGCGACGGACGGGCCGTGAGCACGACCGCGCTGGCGGAGCGCCTCGGCGTGACGGCTGCATCGGCGTCGGGCATGGTCAAGCGCCTGTGCGAGCTCGGCCTGGTCACCCACCGCCGGTACCACGGGGTGCTGCTCACCGATGCCGGCCGTCGCGTGGCGCTCGAGGTGATCCGCCACCACCGGTTGCTCGAGCTGTACCTGGTGGAGAGCCTCGGCGTTCCCTGGGACCGCGTGCATCAGGAGGCGGAGGTCCTCGAGCACGTGCTGTCCGAGGAGCTCGAGGAGCTGATCGCGGCCAAGCTCGGCGATCCCACCCACGACCCCCACGGCGATCCGATCCCCTCGCGCGAGCTGACGATCGAGGAGGTCCGCACCGAGAGCCTCCAATCGCTGGAGGCCGGCGCCCGGGGTACGTTCGCCCGCGTATCCGATTCGGACCCGGACATGCTGCGCTACCTGTCGGACCGTGGCATCGCGCCTGGCGACAGCCTCGAGGTGGTCGAGCGTCAGCCGTTCGGCGGACCGCTGTTCGTCCGCTTCGGCGCGGAGATCCATCCGCTGGGCGGTGAACTGGCTCGCGCCATCAGGGTCGAGGTGATTTCGTGAGCGCGGAGACGGCCCTGGAGACCGCCGCGGCCGACGGGCCGGCGGCTCCGGTCGCTCCGGTCCCTGCGGTCCCTCCGGTCCCCGACGGGATCACCCCGCTGCAGCGAATGCTCGCGCGCGGACGGCTGCGGACGACGCTGTCGATGCTCGGCCCGGCATTCGTGGCGGCGGTGGCCTACGTCGACCCCGGCAACTTCGCCACCAATCTCCAGGGCGGCGCCAGGTACGGCTATGAGCTGCTCTGGGTGGTGCTGCTGGCCAACCTGATGGCGATGCTCGTCCAGTACCTGTCGGCCAAGCTCGGGATCGCCACCGATCGCAACCTGCCCGAGCTGTGCCGAGAGCGCATGCCGCGCTGGACCAGCTGGGGTCTGTGGATCCAGGCCGAGGTCATGGCCATGGCCACCGACGTGGCCGAGTTCCTCGGCGCCGCGATCGGACTGAACCTGTTATTCGGGGTGCCGCTGTTCGTGGCCGGGCTGCTGACCGGACTGATCGCGTTCGGGATTCTCGGTCTCCAGCGCCGGGGCTTCCGCGCCTTCGAACTGGCGATCGCGGCCCTGCTCGGGATCGTGTTCGCCGGGTTCCTGTACCAGACGCTCAAGATCGGCCCGTCGGCCCATCTCGCGCTGCGCGGGTTCCTGCCGCACCTGAGCAGCAACAATGCCGTCTATCTGGCGGTCGGCATCGTCGGCGCCACCATCATGCCGCACGTCATCTACCTGCACTCGGCGCTGACCAACGGCCGGGTGCAGGTTCGCAACGACGCCGAACGACGCCAGGTGCTGCGGTTCGAGCGCGTCGACATCGTGATCGCCCTCGGGCTCGCCGGGCTGATCAACCTGGCGATGCTGGCCGTGTTCGCGAAGCTGTTCCACACCCCGGCGTTGTCCGGGATCTCGACGATCCAGGGCGCTCATGCCCAGATCACGCGCCTGGTCGGCGGTGGTGCCGCACTGGCGTTCGCGGTGGCGCTGTTCGCGTCCGGCGCCTCCTCGTCCAGCGTGGGGACGTTCGCGGGGCAGGTCGTGATGGCCGGCTTCGTCGGGATCCGGGTGCCGATGCTGCTGCGGCGAGCGGTCACGATGCTCCCGGCGCTGGTGATCCTCGCCCTCAACGTGAGCGCCACCGACGCACTCGTGCTCAGTCAGGTGATCCTGTCGTTCGGGATCCCGTTCGCGCTGGTGCCGCTGGTGGTGCTCACCGGGCGACGGGACGTGATGGGAGCGCAGGTCAACGGGCGGCTGTTGAGCACCGCCGCCTACGCGGTCGCCGGCGTGATCACGGCGATGAACGTGTTCCTGATCGGCCAGCAGTTCCTGGGCTGAGGGCGGGCGGGGTTGGTATTTTGCTGCCAATGGCCCTCGCCCAGGACTTCGACGAGCTGATCGCGCCGCTGCCCGATGACTGGACTGACCTCGAGTTCGACCTGCGGATCTTCGACGAGACCCGGTATGTCGACGCGGCGATCGTGGTGGTCACCTGCAACGCGCAGCCGTATTCCAAGCGTGACTGGCACTGGCACGTGGTCGTCGCCCACCGGTTCGGCCACGCGGCCTCGGTGCCGGCGGTCCAGCTTGCCCTGAGGCTGCTCGACGCTGCCGGCATCGACGGTGAGCTGGCGCTGCGCGAGGTGCGCACCGGCCGCGCCGAGGTGGTCCAGATGTGGGGCCGGACCGAGTCGGTCCGTCGGGAGTTCAAGAAGCTTCGCGCCCAGTAGGCGGGGCGCCGGATCAGCCGGCCGGATCAGCCCGCCGGCGCGAACCGCGTGTCGAACATCGTGGCGATATCCGGCGGGGATCTGACGATCCCGAAGCGGGCCTCCCACTGCGCCCAGCGGCGCAGCAGCGGCAGGTCGAGGACGCCGAAATGGCCCTCGGGGCCGCGGAACGCCGGGCCCAGGCCGGTCAGCTCGGCGGTGTCCAGGCCGTGGTCCAGACCCGGAACCTGCGCCTCGAGGGCGCGCTGGCCGAGCGCCGGGTTGGCCAGCGCCTGGTCATATCCGCGGACCACCGCGCGTACGACCGACCGGGCCAGCCCCGGGTCGCTCTTCAGGTCGTGCTGGGTGGCGCACAGGACCAGCTCGGGATAGGACGGCGCGCCGTAGTTCTCCACTCGGAACACGTGAAATCCCGGGCGCTGCCGGTCGAGCGTCACCCCCTCGTCGTTCCAGAACGCCGTGGCCGCGGCGACCCGGCCGGCGAGCAGGTCGCTGACGGCGTTGAAGCCGATCGTGATCGTCTTGAGCGCCCGGGGCCGGCCCCCGGAGCCGGCGACGATCGAGTCCAGGACCGCGGTGTCTGAGGGGTCGCCGCTGATCCCCACCGTCCTGCCCGCGAGCTGCCGGGGCGTTCGGACGGCCGGCGCGGCGATCACCGAGGCCAGCGGCCGCTCGACGATCGGCAGGATCCCGACGATGTCCTGCCCCCGCTCCCGCGCAATCGCCAGGTCATGAATGTCGAGGATGGCGAAGTTGACGCGGCCGGTCTCGAGCAGCCGGATCGCATCGGTCGACGCCGACGGCGCGATCACGTGCAAATGCACCCCGGCGGCGACGTCGAAATGCCGCGCCAGCGCGGTGTAGATCCCGACGTGGACGGGGTTCGGGGTGAAGTCGAGGACGAGCGAGGCGCTCGGCGTCGTGTGGCCCGAACCGCCGGATCCTCCGCAGCCCGAAACGGCCACCGCGGCGAGCACGAATATAGGCAGGATGCGACGCATCGGTCGGCCAGCATAGGCGCCCCCTAGAATCCACGCAGAGCATGCGACGCCGCGTCACGTTCAGCCGCAACCTCACGCTGTCGCTCAGCCGGACGTGCCGCTGCTACTGCAAGTACTGCTCGTTCGCGACGCATCAGGCGCATCTGCACGACCCTGACGAGGTCGCGCAGATACTCGATCGCGCCGTCTCCCGCCACCGTGCCAAGGAGCTGCTGGTGCTCACCGGCGAGCGGCCCGAGTACCACGCCGGGGTCGCCGCCAAGCTCGCCGAGTACGGGCACGCGGACTTCACCGCCTACGTCGTGTGGGTCTGCGAGCAGGCGCTCGAGCGCGGGCTTTTGCCGCACACCAATCTCGGCGTGGTCAGCGGCGAGGACCTGGCGCGGCTGCGGGCGGTGACCGCGTCCCAGGGGCTGATGCTGGAATCGGTCGCCGAGCGGCTGATGGAGACGGTGCACGCGGGGTCGCCGACCAAGCATCCGGCCCGGCGGATCGAGACGATCACCGCCGCCGGCGAGCTGAGGATTCCGTTCACCAGCGGGATCCTGGTCGGGATCGGTGAGACCGAGGACGAGCGGATGGCGTCGCTGGCGGCGCTGGCGGAGATCCACGCCGAGCACGGTCACCTGCAGGAGGTGATCCTCCAGAACTTCGTTCCCCATCAGAGCTACTACGGTCGCGAGCCGGCCGACATCGCCGACGTCGCCGCGCAGGAGTACTGGCGCACCGGCGTGGGGCACGGACCGGAGCGCGACGCGCCGAAGTGGGCCTGCCCGGTGAGCCTGGGCGACATGAAGCGGCTGATCGCCGAGACCCGCCGGTTGATGCCCGAGATCGGCATCCAGGTTCCGCCCAACCTGTCTGACTGGTGGCCGGAGCTGGTGGCCGCGGGCGCCACCGATCTCGGGGGCCTGAGCGCCAATGGCGATCACATCTCCCCGGAGCACCCGTTCCCGTCGCCCAGCCAGGTGCGCAAACGACTCGCGCAGGACGGATACGCCCTGTCAGAGCGGCTGTGCGTGTACCCGGAGTACATCGATCCCGAGTGGGTCGCCCCGCCGGTGCTTGACGTGATCACGAGCCGGTTCTGGTCGTTCATCCCCCGGCGGGGCAGCGGCCGGGCGACCGAGCTGATCGTCGCCGACGACGCCGCTCCACGGGCGATCGAGAAGGCCCGCGACGGGACGGCGCTGACCGCCGAGGAGCTGACGGCGCTGTTCGCCGAGCGCCGGCCGGCGGTGATCGAGGACATGCGGGGCGCCGCCGACGAGTTGCGCCGGCGCCTGGCCGGAGACACGGTGACGTTCGTCGTCAACCGGAACATCAACGTCTCGAACATCTGCATCGTCGGCTGTGCCTTTTGCGGCTTCGGGCAGTCCAAGCGCTCGCCCGACGCCTACGAGCACTCCGCCGACGATTTCGCCCAGCGGGTGCAGGAGGCGGTCCAGGCGGGCGCCACCGAGCTGTGCATCCAGTCGGGCATCCACCCCGACTGGGATCTGAACGACTACCTGCACTGGCTCCGTTTCGCCAAGGAGCTGGCGCCGCAGCTGCACCTGCACGCGTACTCGCCGATGGAGGTCGCCCACATGTGTGACGTCAGCGGGCTGGCGCCGCGCGAGGTGTTCTCGCGGCTGCGCGACGCCGGGCTGGGCTCGACGCCGGGGACCGCTGCCGAGGTCCTCCACGACGGCGTGCGCGAGCGCATCTCTCCCAACAAGCTGCCGGTGGCGCGGTGGGTGGAGATCATCGAGGCGTCCCACGCCGAGGGCATCCGCTCGACGGTGACGGTCATGTTCGGCCACATCGAGGAGCCCCACGAGCTCGCCGAGCACATGCGCGTCGTGCGCGAGCTCCAGGAGCGCACCGGCGGATTCACCGAGTTCGTGCCGCTCTCCTTCATCCCGTTCCAGACGCTGCTCGGCCGCGCCCACGGCGTCCAGGAGATCTCCCGCGAGGAGAACCTCAAGCACACCGCGGTGTTTCGGCTGGCGCTGGGGCAGACGGTCACCAACCTCCAGGCCAGCTGGGTCAAGATGGGCCTCGACGCGGCCACGGAAGCGCTGAGCTGGGGCGTCAACGATCTCGGCGGGACGCTGATGGAGGAGTCGATCAGCCGGATGGCGGGCAGCTATCACGGCGTCCGGCTCGAGCCCGAGGACCTGATCCGCGCCGCCCACGGCGCCGGCCGCCCGGCGGCCGAGCGGACCACGCTGTACGAGATCCGGCGCCGCTACGAACCCGAACCGATCGCTGCGTAGCCGGTGAGCGTCGAGCGACCGCCGTCTCTGTTCGCCGGCGTCGAGCCGCTCGAGGTATTCGTCGAGCTCCTCGCCGATCTCGACACCGACACGTCCTCCACCGAGTTCTACGACCGCATCTGCGAGGCGATCTGCCGGCTGACGACGATGGAGCGGGCCGCCATCTTCATGGCCGACGCGGGCCGGCGCAAGGTGCGCGCGGTCGGCTCGCACGGCACCTCCTTCGCCCGGCTGGCCCGGATGCAGCCATCGCCGACCCTGCTCTCGACCCCGATCGCGCAGCGGGCCTTGCTCGAGGACGAGGTGGTCGTCGTTTCTGACGGGATCGAGGACCAGGTCCCGTCCGAGTACGCCGAGCTGTTCGGGATCACCACGCTGGTGTGCACGCCGCTCAGTGCCGCCGGACGGGCGTACGGGGTGATCTGCGCGGATCGCGGCGGCGGCCGCTTCGAGCTGACCGACGGTGAGCGCCACCTGCTGTGGACCCTGGGCAAGACCGCCGCGCTGGTCGCCACCGCCCGCAATGCGACCCGTCAGCAGGAGAGCGCCCGGCGGCTTGGCGAGCGCCTCGAGCTCGCGCGCGACATTCACGAACGCGTCATGCAGCGTCTGTTCGGGGTGTCGCTGGCGCTCAGCGCCGAGAAGGCGCTCGATCCCGACGAGCGAGACCGCTGCCGCGTCGAGCTGCAGCAGGCGCTGAGCGATCTGCGCAGCGCCCTGGAGCGGCCGCTGGCGCCGGTGGCCCAGGAGACCGGCACGACGCTCGCCGCCGAGCTGGCGCGGGTGGTCCAGGCGCCCGGGCCGCCGGTGAAGGTGTCCTGGCCGCCGGAGGTCACCGTGCCGGCCGACGTCGAGCCGCTGGCGCAGTCGGTGCTGGCCGAGGCGCTGCGCAACGTCGCCAAGCACGCCGCCGCCTCCCTTGTGGAGGTGCAGGTGGCCAGCGATCCGGACACGTTCACCCTGGAGATCCGCAACGACGGCGTCGCCCCGGGGGCGCGCGGCGTCGGGATGGGCCTGCGGCTGGCGGCGTTCGAGGCGCTCCAGCACGGCGGCGTCGTTGACTTCGGCGCTCCCGATGCGGGGCGGTGGCGGGTCCGGCTGGTCGTGCCTCAGATGGGTGCCCGGGCGTGACCGTGCAGCCGACCCAGCGCCTGGCGGCCGAGCGCAAGCTGCGGGTGCTCGTCGTCGATGACCACGACGTCGTCCACTGGGGCTTTCGGGTGCTCCTCGGCGAGCAGCCCTGGGTGGAGCGGTGCCTGGCGGCGCGGACCGGCGATGAGGCGCTGGCGCTGCTGCCGACGCTCCGACCCGACGTGGCTCTCGTCGACCTGTTCCTCGCCGGCGAGTCGGGCGCCGACGTATGCGACTCGATCCGGAAGGCGTCTCCGGCGACGCGAGTCCTGCTCATCTCCGGCGCGGGGCGGATGTCCCCGGCCGCCGCCCGGGCCGCCGGGGCCTCGGGATTCGTTTCCAAGGACTGGGAGGCGCGCGAGGTGGCGCGGGCGGTGCGGATGGTCGGCTGCGGGATGACCGTGTTCGAGCCGACCGCCGAGCAGCCGGCGCCCCTGCTGACCGAGCGCGAGCGCGAGGTGCTGGACCTGATCGCCGCCGGATCGACCAACCGCGAGATCGCCGACCAGCTGTTCCTTTCCCCGCATACAGTCAAGGAGCACACCAGCGCCGTCTACCGGAAGCTGGAGGCCCGCAACCGCGCCGAGGCGGTGCAGCGGGCGCAGCGAGTCGGGCTCCTGTCTTAGGGCTGCCGGCCCGACGGGGAGCCCGAAGCCGGTCGCGAGCACCCAACCCGCGAACGGCTAGCCGACGGGCTCGCCGTTGGCGGTCAGCGTGACCTCGATGTTCCCGCGCGTCGCGTTGGAGTAGGGGCAGACCTGGTGGGCGGCGGCGACGATCGACTTGGCCTGCTCGGGGTCGGCGATGTCGGGCAGGCTGACGGCGAGCCCGACGCTGACGTTGTAGCCGCGGTCCTCGGTCGTGATGAGGCTGACGGTCGAGTCGATCGCGACGGCGCCGAGATCGACCTTCTCGCGGCGGCCGATCGCGCCGAGCGCCCCCTCGAAGCAGGCGGCGTAGCCGACCGCGAACAGCTGCTCGGGATTGGTGCCGGCCTCGTCGGATCCGACCGGCGGGCGCAGCTGGACATCGAGCGCACCGTCGCTGGTGACCCCGTGGCCGTGCTCGCGGCCTCCGGTGACGTGTGCCTCGGCGGTGTACACGGTCTTCGCCATTTTCTCGTCTCGTCCCTCGTTTGGGATTTGGTTGCACCCTCAAAGATATCGAGGGGGGAGGGCGGGGCGGCTCAGCGCCGGCGCATCGCCCACTCGATGGCGGGCAGCTTCACCGCGTGCGGGAGGTACTGGGTGGCGAGCATCGCCGCGCGGACCGGGAGCCCGGGGATGACGACCCGCCGCCCGGCCTCGAGGCCCTTGACGCCGGCCGAGGCGGCCGCTTCGGCGGTCACCCACGCCGGACGGGGCACGGCTTTCTCAAATGATTGGCCGGAACCGACCTCCCAGCCGGCGACATCCCAGAACTCGGTCGAGACAGGGCCGGGCGCCAACACGGTCACGGTCACCCCGGAGCCATGCAGCTCCTGGTGCAGCGCCTCGGAGAACGTCAGCACATACGCCTTGGCGGCGGAGTACCCGGCCGAATACGGGAGGGGCTGCATGCCGGCGGTTGAGGCGACGTTGAGCACCGCGCCGCGCCCGCGCTGGACCATCGCCGGCAGGAACGCCGAGCTGAGGGCGACGACCGCCTCGACGAGCACCCGGACCTGCGCCAGCTCGCGGGCCGGGTCCGATTCGTGGAACGGTCCGCCGGTGGCGAAGCCGGCGTTGTTGACCAGCACGCTCACCTCGAGCCCGAGTGACTCGATCCGGGCGGGCAGCCGCTGGCGCGACGCCGCCTTGCCCAGGTCGCACCCGACCGCCTCGGCCCGCACGCCGAACTCGGCGGTCAGCGCCTGCGCAAGCGCGTCCAACCTGTCCTTGCGGCGGGCGACGAGGATGAGCCCGTGGCCCCGCCCGGCGAGCTCGCGGGCGATGGCGGCGCCGATGCCGGCGGAGGCGCCGGTGACCAGAGCGGCAGTGTCGGGGCTGGGGTCCGGGAGGCTCACCGGTCGATCGCACGCCAGCCTACTTGCTCACGACGCTCGCGTGGCCGATCAACCGGAAAGCCGTGTCGGGCCCCGCCGAAATACCCCCCGTTCGTCCGGCCCCCCGAACGGGGGGAAGTACATAACAAGCCTGTATCCGGGAGGGGCCGGCGGCGTACGTTGAGCCGATGAGCACCGCGACCGCCATCCTGTTCCCGGGCCAGGGCAGCCAGACCCCGGAGATGCGAGATCTCGTCGCCCGCGTCGCCCCCGAACTGCTGGAGATGGCCGTTGCCGCCGTCGGTGAAGATCCGTTCCCGCGCGCGAACGACGGCACCAATTTCGCCCAGCCGGCGATCTTCTGCGCCAGCCTCGCCGGATGGGAGGCGCTGGGACGGCCGACCGGGGAGATGATGGCCGGGCACTCGCTCGGCGAGCTGGGGGCGCTTGTGGCCGCCGGGGCGCTCGACCAGCGCGCGGGGCTCGAGCTCGTCGTCCTGCGCGGGCGGCTGATGGAGGAGTCGGGCCGCCAATCCGGGAACGGCGGGATGATCGCCGTGCTCGGCTCCGGCGCGTCCGATCGCGCGGCGGAGATCGCCGAGGCCCACGGGCTGACGGTCGCCAACGACAACTCGCCGGTACAGGTGGTCATCTCGGGCGCCACGTCGCGACTGCCCGCGGCACTTGCGCACGCCAAGGAGCTCGGCTTCCGCGCGATGGAGCTCGACGTGGCCGGCGCGTTCCACTCGCCGATGATGGCGGCGGCGGTCCCCGAGTTCGAACGGGCGCTGGCCCGCACCACCTTCGCCACCCCGCGCGTGACCGTCGTCTCGGCGGTGACCGCCCAACCGTTTACCGACCCCCGCCGCGAGCTGGCCGAGGCGCTGACGATGCCGGTGCGCTGGCGCGAGACGATGCTGACGCTGCACGAGCTGGGCGCCGAGCGCTTCGTGGACGTCGGTCCCGGCCGGGTGCTCACCGGCCTGGCCAAGCGCACCCTCTCGGGCGTGGAGCTGGTCAATGCCTGAGTCAGCGGTCCTGACCCCGGCGGTCTCTCCGGCGTGGCCGGCGGCCGCGTCGCGGTCGGTGACGCCGGCCGCCATCCTGTCGGTGGCCGTCGAGCTGCCGCCTGACCGCCTCACCAGCGCTGACCTGGCGGAGCAGCTCGGCGTCACCGAGGAGTGGATCCTCGCGCGCACGGGCATCCGGGAACGCCGCCGCGCCCGCCCCGACGAGCGCCTCAGCGACTACGCCACCCGCGCAGGCGCCACCGCGTTGCAGGCGGCTGGGGTCGACGCCGCGCAGCTCGATCTCGTGATCGTCGCCACCCTCAGTCAGGACGAGCTGACCCCCAACACCGCGCCGATCGTCGCCCACAATCTCGGCGCGCATCGCGCCGGCGCGTTCGACGTCGGCGCTGCCTGCACCGCGTTCCTGACGGCGGTGGCCCAGGGGACCGCGCAGATCGAGAGCGGCCGGGCCGAGCATGTCCTGGTCGTCGGCGCCGATTTCGTGACGCGCCTGGTCGACTACACCGACAAGCGCTCCGCGCCCCTGTTCGCCGACGCCGCCGGCGCGGTCGTCCTCGGGCCGGGCGACGCGCAGCGCGGCAGCATCGGCCCGATCGTGCTCGGAGCCGACGGCTCCCACGCCGGGACCCTGTTCGCCACGCTCGCCGAGCGCAAGGTGCGCATGGACGGACCCGAGGTCTTCCGCCACGCCGTGGCGCGGATGAGCGAGGTCACCGTTGACGCGGTGGCCCGCGCCGGCCTGACGCTGCCGGGGATCGACCTGTTCGTGTTTCACCAGGCCAACGCCCGCATCACCCGGGCGCTCGCCGAGCGGCTGGCGCTCGAGCCCGGGCGCGTGGTGGAGTGCATCGAGCTGATCGGCAACGCCTCGGCGGCGACGCTGCCGATCGGGCTCGCCGCTGCGCTGGGCGACGGCCGCCTGCGCCCCGGATCGCGGGTCCTGCTGGCGGCGTTCGGCGCCGGCTTCGTCTGGGGCGGCGGCGTGATCGAGTGGGGGACGGTGCGGGATGGCTGACGCCCGGCAGGATGGCTGCGCGCTGGTTACCGGCGCGTCCAAGGGGATCGGCGCCGCCATCGCGCGCGCCATCGCCCAGGACGGCTGGGGCGTCGGGGTCAACTTTCGCTCCGATCGCCCGGGCGCCGAAGCCGTCGTGGCGCAGATCGAGGCCGATGGCGGCAGCGCCGTGGCGCTGGCCGGCGACGTCGCCGACCCCGCCGTGCCCGATCAGCTGTTCGCCGCGCTCGAATCGCACTTCCACTGCCCCGTCCTGGTGCTCGTCAACAACGCCGGCATCAGCGCCGACGACCTGACCCCGACGCTCGGCGACGACGCCTGGAATGCGGTCATCGACACTGACCTGAGCGCCGCCTTCCGCCTCACTCGGCGAGCGCTCAAGCCGATGATGCGCGCGCGATCGGGCCGGATCGTCAACATCTCGTCAGTCGTTGGCCTGCGGGCCAACCCCGGGCAGTCCAACTACGCGGCCGCGAAGGCCGGGCTGATCGCGCTGACCAAGAACTCGGCAGTCGAGGTGGCCCGGCGCGGGATCACCATCAACGCGGTCGCCCCCGGCTGGATCGATACCGACATGACCGCCGGGGTCAACACCGACCTGCTCTCGCAGGTTCCGGCCCGCCGAGCTGGAACTCCGGAGGAGGTCGCGGCCTGCGTACGCTTCCTCGCGTCCGACGCGGCGAGTTATGTAACCGGTGCGGTGCTATCTGTGGACGGCGGTCTCGCCGCGTGAAACAACAACGACTTGATAGGAGCAGCAGATGTCAGTGACTACCGAGCAGGTGGAGAGCCGCGTCATCGAGACGCTGGCGAGTTTCGGTCCCGATGAGAGCCAGATCACCCGGACGGCGACGTTCGAGGAGTTGGACATCGACTCGCTTGACCTGGTCGAGCTGGCCCAGGTCGTCGAGGACGACTACGGAGTCGTGCTCAAGGGCGAGGACATGAAGGAGCTCAAGACCGTCGGCGACGCCATCGACCTGATCGTGGCCCGGGCCGACTAATGACCCCCGTGCCGGACAGACGCACAGTCGTCGTCACCGGAATGGGTGCGGTGACGCCGCTCGGGCTCGGCGCCGCGACCCTGCACGACCGCTGGGCGGCCGGCGAGGTGGGGATCGCCGACGGCGCCGGGGCGTGCCGGGAGTTCGACCCCAAGGACCATCTGTCGGTCAAGGAGGCGCGGCGGCTCGATCGCTTCTCGCAGCTCGCCGTCGTCGCGGCCGGCGAGTGCATCGCGCAGGCCGGCTGGGAGGGCGACGCGCCGTATGACCCGCTGCGGATCGGGTGCATCGTCGCCACCGGGATCGGTGGGATCGACACGGTCGAGACCCAGCACGACGTGATGCGCGACCGCGGCACCAAGATGGTGTCGCCGCTCGGTATCCCGCAGTACATGCCCAACGCCGGCGCGGCCGCGGTGACGATGAAGTACAAGCTCCGCGGTCAGAGCTACGGCGTCGTCTCCGCGTGCGCCAGCGGCGGCCACGCGATCGGCTCGGCGCTGCGGATGATCCAGTACGGGGACGCCGATGCCGTCGTCTGCGGCGGCGCCGAGGCGACCCTCACCGAGTTCGGCTTCGCCTGCTTCAACTCGATGCAGGCGCTGTCCCCGACCGGCACCTCGCGTCCGTTCGATGCTCGCCGCGACGGGTTCGTCATGGGCGAGGGGGCGGGGATGCTCGTCCTCGAGGAGGAGGAGGCGGCCCGCGCCCGCGGCGCCACGATCCTCGGGGTGATCGCCGGCTACGGCTCGACCACCGACGCCCACCATCTGACCGCTCCCGAGCCGACGGGCGGCCCCGCGTCGCGAGCGATCGAGCTGGCGATGCGCGACGCCGGGGTCCAGGCCGACCAGATCGACTACATCAACGCCCACGGCACCTCCACGCAGCTCAACGACGCCGCCGAGACAGCGGCGATCAAGCTGGCGCTCGGCCCCGAGGCGAAGCGGATTCCGATCTCCTCGACCAAGTCGTCGATCGGCCACACGCTCGGCGCCGCCGGGGCGGTCGAGGCGGTGGCGACTCTGCGAACGCTGATCACCGGCGTGATTGCCCCTACGCTCGGCTACGAGGAGCGCGATCCCACCTGCGATCTCGACTACGTGCCGGGAGAGGCGCGGCCGCTGGTGACCGGCAACGGTCACCCGCCGCTGGCGCTGTCCAACTCGTTCGCGTTCGGCGGTCACAACGTGGCGCTGGCGCTGCGTGGAGCCGCCAAGTGAGCGCCACCGTCATCGGGCGGGCAGGACGGTCCTCCGGCCCGCGGCTCGACCCGCTCGAGCGGCTGGAGGCGCTGTGCGATCCGGGCTCGGTGCGAGTGCTGCGCTCACTGGCCCGGTCGTCCCGACTGGGTGATCGCGCGATGGCCGGCGACGGTGTCGTCGGCGCCACCGGTGCCGTCAGCGGCCGGCCGATCGCCTGCTACGCGCAGAACGGCGCGTTTCTCGGCGGGTCGCTGGGCGAGCGCCACGCCGACACGATCGTGCGGGTTCTGACGACGGCTCAGCGGGCGCGGATCCCGGTGGTCGGCTTCGTGGAGTCCGGCGGGGCGCGCATGCAGGAGGGAACGGCGGCGCTGGCCGGCTACGGGCGGATCTTCCGCGAGACGGTGGCCCTGAACGGCGTCGTTCCGCAGATCTCGGTGGTGTCCGGCGCGTCGGCGGGCGGCGGCGCGTACTCGCCCGCGCTCACCGACCTGATCGTGATGACCGAGGACGCCGCCATGTTCCTCACCGGTCCCGGGGTCGTGCGCGAGGCGCTCGGCGAGGAGATCGACGCCGCCGGTCTCGGCGGCCCGCACGTCCACGACCGCAACGGCGTCTGCCACCTGGTCGAGCGCGACGAGGCGTCGGCCGCCGCCCGGGTGCGCGAGCTGCTCGCCTACCTGCCCTCCGACGCCGGGAGCCCGCCGCCGCGGGCCATGTCCGTGGACCCGGCGGCCCCGGATCCGGGCGCCTTTGTCCCCGCCGCATCACGGAGCTCGTATGACATCCGCGCCGCCCTGAGCGGGATCATCGACGCCGACTCGCTGCAGGAGCTGTGCCCCCGCTGGGCGCGCAACATGGTCACCGCGCTGGCGCGGCTCGACGGCCGTCCGGTCGGGATCGTGGCCAACCAGCCGCGCTACCTCGGCGGCGTGCTCGACGCCGAGGCATCGGAGAAGGCGGCCCGGTTCGTCAACTTCTGCAACTCGTTCGGCGTGCCCCTGATCGCGGTCGTGGACACTCCCGGCTTCATGCCCGGGTCCAAGCAGGAGCAGGCCGGCGTGATCCGCTACGGCGCGTCCCTGGTGCGTGCGTTTGCCGCGGCGCGGGTGCCCAAGTTCACGGTCGTGCTGCGCAAGTCCTACGGCGGGGCCTACCTGGCGATGAACTCCCGTGACCTCGGCGCCGACCTGGTCCTGGCCTGGCCCGACGCCCAGCTCGGGATCATGGGCGCGCGGGCGGCGGTCGGGATCGTCAACCGGCGCGATCTGCGCGTCGCCGCCGACCCCGACGCCGAACGCGATCGGCTCGCCGACGCCTACGCGCACGAGCACCTGCGCGCCGAGACGGCCGCGGCCGAGGGATTCGTGGACGAGATCATCGAGCCCGCCGAGACGCGCGATCGTCTGGCCTGGGCGCTGGAGTCGTTCGCCGGCGAGGCCGGTGGTCGCAGGTGATCCTGGCGGGCAAGCGCCTGCTGATCACCGGCGTCATCACTAGGGATTCGATCGCCTACCACGCCGCCGAGCAGGCGCAGAAGGAGGGCGCCGAGGTGCTGCTGACGAGCTTCGGCCGCGTCAAGAGGATGACGGAGAGAGCCGCCCAGCGGCTGCCCCAGCCCGTCGACGTGCTCGAGCTCGACGTCAACCGGGACGAGGATCTGGCGGCGCTGACCGAGACGCTGCGCGAGCGCTGGGGCGGGGTCGACGGCGCCCTGCACGCGATCGCGTTCGCGCCCCAGGATGCCCTCGGGGGGAAGTTCATGACCGCGCCGGCCGAGAGCGCCACCCAGGCGTTCGCGACCAGCGCCTTCTCACTCAAGGCCCTGGCGGTGGCGCTGGCGCCGCTGATGGCCTCCGGTTCCAGCCTGGTCGGGCTGGACTTCGACGCCTCGGTGGCCTGGCCGGTCTACGACTGGATGGGCGTGGCCAAGGCGGCGCTGGAGTCCGTCGCGCGCTACCTGGCCCGTGACCTGGGTCCCAAGGGCATCCGCGTCAACCTGATCTCGGCCGGCCCGCTCGGCACGGTCGCCGCCCAGGGGATCCCCGGGTTCGACCAGCTCGCCGACCTGTGGCGGCGGCAGGCGCCGCTCGGCTGGGACACCGGCGATCCGCTGCCGGTCGCCAAGGCGATCTGCTGGCTGCTGTCGGACTACGGGCAGGCGATCAGCGGGGAGATCGTCCACGTCGACGGCGGCTTTCACGCCGTCGGCGCGCCGAGCAGTGTCTGACGCGCCTCACGTCCCGGCGCTGAGCTCCGGCGGCAGGGCCTCAGGGCCGCGCGGCAGTCAGCGAAACAGATCCTCGGATTCGTCGCGCACCAGTGGCTGCGCCCCCGGCCCGTCCTGGTCGCTGACGTGTCGGCCGGCGCCGCTGATCAGCACGGCGGGCTGCATCGCGTCCTTGGCCCGCGCCAGGTCGGCGGCCGCGGCCAGTTCGTCGGCAACCGCGATCCACGTGGCCTTCAGCTTCCGACCGCGGGCGTCGGTACGGCCACGCCAGTCCTCGAGTGGCGCCAGTCCCGCGCAGCCGATGGCGATGTCGCACTGACCGTGGCGCCACGGGCGCCCGAACGAATCGGTGATCAGCACCGCCGGCGCGGCGCCGAGCGCGCGGCGCAGGCCCGCCCGCAGGCGACGGGCGGAGTCATCAGGGTCGCGGGGCAGCAGGATCACCGTGTCGTCATCGACGGAGTTGGAGGCATCGACGCCGGCGTTGGCGCACACGAAGCCATGGTGCGTCACGCTGATCAGCACCCCGCGGGTGGCGCGGCGGACCTCGCGGGTCTCATCGAGCACCACCTGGACATGGCGGGGATCCTTGCCCAGCTCGGCCGCCAGCGTGACGGCGCGGTCGCCCGGCACGACCGACGAGAGTGCGCGAGTCCGCCCCTCGGCCTTCGAGATGAACTTGTGGGCCACGACGAGGACGTCGGTGGCGGCGGGAGCGCCGGCGGGCATCGCCGCCGCGATCAGGACGGCCGGGTCATCGCCCGGCCGGACCTCGGGCAGGCCGGCCAGGGCCTCGGCGGTGATGATCGGACTCACCGGGGTCAGCTCTGACTGCGCAGGAGCTGTCGCAGCATCCCCCGCGTGTGCGCAGCGCCGCCGCGAGTGCTGCCGAGCCGGGCTTCGACCGCGGCGAGATCCTCCGGCGTGTCGACGTCGAGCGCCAGCGACGGCACCTCCACCGTCTCCACCGCGATGCCGGCGGCGGCGGCATGCTCGTGGTGGCGATCGTGGCTGCCGGGCCCGAACGATGACGCCATCGCGTCGGGCGGGGTGATCAGCAATGCGTTGGTCCCGGTGCCGTGCCGGTCGGGGACGACAAGGACTGATGGCGCGCTCACCGGGCGCCCGATCAGCTCGTCGAGCTCCGCCGGGTTCAGGAGCGGGCAGTCGCCCGGTACCAGCAGCGCGCGGTCCATGCCGAGTTCGACCGCGCGGGCGATCCCGCGTCCGGCCGCGCCGTTGTGCCCCTCATCCTCGTCCTCGGCGATCGTCGCGCCGTAGCCCCCGGCGATCCGCTGGGCGTTGTGGTCCCGCGAGACGACCACCACCTGGTCGACGAGGGTGGTGCGACGCAGTGCGACGAGCACGTCGGAGAACATCGCCTCCACCAGCGCCCGCCGCGTGCGCGGATCCAGTTCCTGGGCGAGACGCTGTTTGGCGGCGTCGAGCGTCTTGATGGGGAGGATGGCGATCGTCGGCATCGGCAGGTACAACCTAGACGTTGGGCGGAGACGGTGGGCGGCTCGGGCCGGGGGGCGCGGCCCTCAGGCGAGCGCGAGCGCGAATCGAAGCACCTGCTCGGCCACCCGGCGCCGGGCGTCCGGGTCGCCCATCAGGACGTCGGTCTCCAGCACCGGCAACGCCCGGGTTCGCTCGTCGGCGACGAGGCCGTCGATCACCCCGGCGTAGATGGCGGCGATCCCCGAGCTCGAGACCGTCTGCCGCGCCCAGCGCATGAATGCCTCCGTCGGCCCCTTGAGCACCTGCCCGCGGACGAGCGGGCTGACCGCCACCACCGGCGCCGGGCTCTCCCGGATCGCCTTGGGTACGCCGTCGAGCGCCAGGATCGGCCCGATCGAGATGACCGGGTTCGACGGGCCGAGCACGATCGCCCGAGCGCCGGCGAGTGACTCGAGCACCTCCGGCGTCGGGCCGGCCGCCTTGACGTGGCGAAAGTCGACGTCCTGCACCGGACCCTCACCGCGATGCTTGATCAGGAACTCCTGCACCGGCCACCAGTGGCCGTCGGCCAGGACCCGCGTGCGCACGGGCCGGTCGCTCATCGGCAGCACTCGAGCCCGGACGCCCAGCGCGGCCGCCAGGCGGGCATGAGCCTCAGTGAGGCGGACGCCGTCATCGAGGGCCCGGGCGCGCTCGATTCCGATCGCCAGATCGCGATCACCGAGGTTGAACCAGACGTCGACGCCGACCTCCCGCAGGCCGTCCATCACCGCGAACGTGTCGCCCTCCAGGCCCCAGCCACGCTCGTCGATCCGGTCCGCGAGCCAGAACGTGACCAGATCCGGGTCTGGGGAGACGTAGGCGCCGTAGATCTCGACATCATCGGCGGTGTTGGCGATGACGACGAGGTCGTCGGCGCCGACCACATCGAGCATCCCGCGGGCGAGCTTGGCGCCGCCCGTGCCGCCGGCGAGGACGACGACGGGGCCGGTCGGACTCACCCGGGCAGGCCGGTGATCTTGATCCCGGCGCGGACCTTGTTGCGCACGTTGATCGAGATCAGCAGCGGTGTGAACTGCTCGACGATCCGCGCCAGCTCCAAGGGCCCGCAGTCGACGGCCCGCAGCCCCTCGATCCGATCCACCAGCTCGGCGACCCTGGCCTTGTCCTCCCGCCGGTCGCCGCAGACGAGCACGTCCTCATCGAGCGCGTGGCCGAGATCGGTGAGGAGCGCGGCGCTGACGGTGTGAAACGCCGACACGACGCGGACGCCCTCCGGCACCATCTCCTGAGCCTGCTGGGCCGCCGATCCCTGCCAGACCCCGAGCGTGCGGGTGGCCTTGCCGCTCACCGCCGCCGCCAGCGGGACCGTCGCGTCGATCACCAGCTGGCCCTCGCGCAGCGCGTTCTTGAGGTTGGTGAGCGTCTCGGACTGCGAGCGGAACGGGACGCTGAGGATCACGATCTCGGCACCGCCGACCGCCTCGGCGTTCTCCGCGCCGCTGAACGTGCCCTCCGGCACCGCGGCGCTCGCCTTGTCGGTCGCCTCGTGGGCTCGCGCCGCGTCCCGGGAGCCGATCATGATCGGCACACCGGCCCGGCCCAGCCGGACGGCCAAGCCGAAGCCGAGGGCGCCGGTGCCACCGACGATGCAGACAGGAGTCGTCATGACGACGGCAGTCTATGGATCGCTGGATTTATAGTCCGTGCCGGGTGGCAAGGCGGCTCATCATCGCGCTGGTCGGGCTGTTGGCGCTCGGCGCCGGCGCGTCGACCGCCGGGGCGGTGCGCTCACCGCCGTTGCCGTTGGCGATTGCCGGCGCCTCGGTGACGCAGTCGGGACAGGACGTCGCCTGGACGGTGACGCTCACCGCCCGGTTCTCCCCGTCGGCCCTGAGCGGTTCCGATCGTTCTCTCTGCCTGCTCATTGAGCGCCGCGACAACGGCAGCGCCACCGGCCAGCTGTGTGTGCTCGGCCCCCGGCCCGGGGGCCGCTCGCCACGTCTCGCCTACCAGGCGATCACGCGCGCGGGCCCGGGGGCGGCGACCGTGATCGCGGCGACCGTGACCCGCCCCGCCGGCCGGGGGCTGACGGCGGTGTTCCTCCCGGCGGCGATTGGCAACGCGTACCGGTCGCTGCGCTGGCAGGTACTGAGTCGGGTTCATTCCGGCGGCTGTGCGCCGGCGACCGGCGACGCCGCCGGGTGCGTCGCCCTGTTCCCCAGCCGTCCGGCATTGGCGGTGCTGCATACACCGCGGCTCGTCGGGTGTAGCGCCACCGGGCCGGACCTCGTCTACGACGAGCCGAGTCGTGGCCGTGAGATTGCGCTGACTTTCGACGACGGGCCGTGGTACCAGACTCCGCAGTTCCTCGACCTGCTCGAGCACGACCACGTCCCGGCCACCTTCTTTCAGATCGGCCGGCAGATCAGCGAGTACGGCGACGGCGGCGCGATCGAGCGCCGGATGCTCGCCGACGGCGACATGATCGGCGATCACACCTGGAGCCATCCCGACGTCGCCGGCGCCGGAGCGTTCGCTCAGGCTGAGATCGAGGAGGCCGCCGCCGCGATCCGCGCGGCGACGGGGGGATTCACGCCGTGCCTGTTCCGAGCGCCCTACGGCGATCTCAGCCCGGCGCTGCTCACCGAGGCGCGGTCACTCGGGTTCACGACGATCCAGTGGAACATCGATCCGCGGGATTGGGCGCGCCCCGGCGTCGGGGAGATCGAATCCAACGTCATCGACAACGCCCAGCCCGGCGCGATTGTCGAGATGCACGATGGCGGTGGCGACCGCTCCGAGACGCTCGCGGCGCTGCCGGACATCGTCGACACACTGCGCGGGCGCGGCTACACGTTCGTGACGGTCACGCAGCTGCTCGGGCAGCGCCTGATCTACCGGTAGGTCGAGTCAGGTCGGCGTCGATCGCGTCGACGAGGGTGAGCGCGAACTCGAGCACCCTGTCCAGGGCGGCGGGATCGAGGGCCTGCGCCGTGTCACTCGCCTGCTGCGACCGCGGCGCCAGCCCACGGTCGTCGACCGCCCCGATCGTCAGCGCCGGGATCCCGGCGGTCCGCGCCGGCAGCGCTGGGGTGGTGCCGCGGCCGAAGTGGGGGATGGCCCGCAGGGGGGTGGCTGGACCGCCGGTTCGCGCGGCGAGATCTCGGAGCCGGGCCAGGTAGCGCAGCGGGACCATCGCGCCGTCGCTCACCCACCAGCACGGGCGTCCGGCGCCGCACGCCGCGATTCCGAGTACGACCGTGTTGGCGGGGCGCCTGTCCTGGCGCCGCCCGCGCAGGTGGCGGCGCAGTCCGACCATCCCGTTCTGTCCGGATCCCTGGAGCAGCAGCTCGACTCCGAGCCGCCGGGGAGGCGCCGCGTCGAGTGCGCGGACGAGCGCGATCGCCACCGCGGTCCCGGCGGCGTTGTCCCCGGCGGCGGCGCCGAACGGGGCGCTCGCCAGGTCCAGCAGGAACGCCGCCTGCACGACGAGGGTCGCGGTCGGGATCAGCTGGGCGATCTTGATGGGGGTCCCGTTCGTGCCGCTGTCACGAATGACGGCCACCGCGAGCAGCCAGATCAGTTCGATGACCAGCCAGCCCATCCAGCCCGGCGTGAACCGGCCGCCGCCGGCGAGCCGCTTGAGCCGGGCGCCGGTGGCGCGCACCGCATTGCGGTCAGCCAGACCGGTGCGGCCGGCGTCGTAGTTGGCGGTGACGATCAACTGGACCTCGGGGACCGCGCCGGATGCGGCCGGCGCGGGGGCCGGGCTGACCACGTTCTGGCTGGCGTGCTCCCGCGTCAGCCGCCGGCCGAGCGACCGGCCGGTGAGCCAGTCGGCGAGCACCGAGATCAGGGCCACGAGCACGAATGCGCCGCCGAGCGCGGCATGCGAGACCATCAGGAGTCCGCCGGCGACGGCGATCAGGCAGTGCCACGCATGCGCCAGCTCCCAATGAGGACGGTGCCAGAACGTCTCCAGGTAGACGGTCCGTCGAGGCGAGCGCACTTCCCGGGCGAGCCAGATCGCGGCTCGCCGCTCGGCGTCGGTTCCCGCACCCCTTTGGTGAAACTCCGTCAGGGCGGCGGCGGTCTCGGCGGCTCGCATGTGGACGAGCATGATCCCAGGGGCGGGCGTCCGGGGTCGGGGTCGGCGCCGGGCGGTCGGCCCCGATCTAGTACAACCGATCCTCGATGAGCGCGTCCGAGGAAGAACTGCTCGCCGTCGCCCACGCGGCGGCGCGCGCGGCGGCGGCCGAGCTGCAGCCGCGCTTCGGTCACCGCCAGCCGGGCATCCGGGCCAAGAGCGGGCCGACGGACCTGGTGTCCGAGGCCGATTTGGCCGCCGAGGCGGCCATCCGCGCCGTGCTTGCGGAGCGACGACCCGGCGACGCGATCCTCGGCGAGGAGGGAGGGGAGACCGGCGATGGCGATCTGCGCTGGGTGATCGATCCGCTCGACGGCACGATCAACTTCCTGTTCGGGATCCCCCAGTTCGCGGTCAGCGTCGCCTGCGAGGATCGCGACGGCGTGTTCATCGGGGTCGTCCTCGATCCGATCCGGGAGGAGACGTTCGCCGCCACGCGATCCGGGCCGCCGACGCTCGACGGAGCGGAGATCTCGGGATCTGACCGCGACGATCTCTCTCGCGCGCTGGTGGCGACCGGCTTCGGCTACGACGCCGACGTCCGCGCCCGGCAGGCCGCGGCGCTGACTCGGGTCCTGCCCCGCGTGCGTGACATCCGGCGAGCCGGCGCCGCGGCGCTGGACCTGGCGTGGTGCGCGTGCGGCCGCTACGACGCCTACTACGAGCGCGGCGTCAAGGCGTGGGACCACGCCGCCGGCGGTCTGATCGCCGCGCGTGCCGGGTTCGAGCTGCGCGTGCTCCAGGACGGAGCCGAGGGCCCTGCGGGCCTGCTGGCCGCGCCCGCCGCGCTGGTCGACGAGCTGCTGGCGCTCGTCCTCGGAAGCTGAGGCGACACTAGACTCTGCGCCCCCGCGGCGGTGGTGGAATGGTAGACACGGCGGCCTCAAAAGCCGCTGTCCTTCGGGACGTGTGGGTTCGAATCCCACCCGCCGTATGCGCAGGCGGAGCGCAGCGACTGCGCTAGGCCGGTGCCGGTGCTTCGGGCCCGCGGGCGATCGTCTTGGAGCCGCGGCGCCGCGCCTCGTCCTCCGGCACCTCCATCTCCACGTTCCAGCCCTGGGCGAAGCCGACCATCGTCATCACGATCAGGGCGACCTCGACGGGGATGAGGACGACCGTGACCGTCCCGAGCACGTTCGTGCCCAGCCCCTGGCCGCCGAACAGAGACTGGGCGGCGCCGAAGCCGTGGTGATTGCGGTCAAACCAGCTCGTGCCGTCGAGCCCGAACGCGGCGATGGCGGCGATGATCAGCAACAGGATCGCCAGCGCGGCGGCGATCGGCAGCAGTCCTCGCGCCCACCGTGAGATGTAGAACGCGACCACGATGTACAGCGCGCACCAGATGAAGTTGACCGGTTTCATCCCCTGAAGCTTGCTCCAGCCGCCGATGGTCAGGACCATCATCAGGACGACCGACGCGAGCAGGATCGCCACCACCACGAGCTTCGTCAGCTTGCAGATCGCCTTGTCCCGGTTGGGGTGGATGACCGCGTAGCCCGGCCGGACGTTGCGTACCTGTGCCACGGGTGCGGACCTTACATTCTGAAACGGCTGCGTGCGGCGGTTTCTGGGCGGGGGAGCGCGGCCGCGGGCGCGTGGCGATGGCTCGGCCCAGGCGACGGATCGATCGGCACGGCCCAAGCATTCCCGCCCGGCGTGCCTCACAATCTCCGGACCGTCACCGCGGGCGTGGTGAAACGGTAGACACGCCGGCTTTAGGTGCCGGTGGGCGTGAGCCCGTGGGGGTTCGAATCCCTCCGCCCGCATCATCCCCCGTCCGTTCCGTCTGGGACCGCTCTTTGGAGAACTGCCACAGGGCCTTGTCGAGCGTGCGCAGTGACACGGCGCAGCGCTCGGCGAGCTCGCGACACGCCTTCAGATACGCCAGCCAGAAGCCGACCGGATACGTCGATCGGCCGGTGACACCGAGGGAATCGAGCGCCCGGATGTCGAGGATCGGATAGTCGTCGGGGAACGCGAAATACAGCAACGTCGACGCGGTCGGCACGCCCACTCCGGTCAGCCCGAGGAGCGCCTCCATGCGGATGGCCTCGTCGGGATCGGCGAGCGCCGTCCGGGTCGCCCGGATCACCGCCGCCTCGGTGTTGGCCGCCACCTTCGGAGCGCTGCGGGCCGTCTTCCAGGCACACACGACGATGAACTCCGCGCGGCGATAATGACCGCGCGCCCGGGCGGCGGTTCCGGCGGCGTGACCGGCGCTGTCATCGACGGCCGGGAAGCGGCCGGCGAGCTCCGCCACCTGCTCGCACGGGAACTGCATCTGGAACACGGGGGCGCGTGGGGGCACGGAACCACTCAACCGCGGACGCGTTCATGGGTCAAGCCAGGCCGGTACCATCGCTGATCCGCATAGGGGAGTGAGTTAATGGCTATGCGCGCGGTCTCCAAAACCGTGAATCCGGGTTCGAATCCCGGCTCCCCTGCTTCTCGACGCCCCCGTCCGATGCTGTCGCACACCGTCTACCGCACCTTCAACACCTCGCGCCGCCGGGAGTTCGTGCGGATCACCGAGGATGTGGCCGACGCGGTGCGAGAGGCCGGGATCGCCGAGGGAATGGTCCTGGTGTGCGCGATGCACATCACCGCTGCGGTGTGGATCAACGACGACGAGCCCGGACTCCAGGAGGACACCCTCGAGTGGCTGGACAAGATCGCGCCGCCGAGTTGGACCGAGCCCGCCAACGACGTCGCCCGCGAGCTGCTGCCCGATCCCGGCGACTATCGCCATCACCGCGGAGGCGAGGACAACGGCGACGCCCATCTCAAGAACCTGCTCGTCCATCATCAGGTGATCGTTCCGGTGACCGACGGCCGGCTCGACCTCGGGCCGTGGCAGCAGGTCTTCTATTGCGAGTTCGACGGCGGCCGGCCCAAGCGCCTCGTCATCAAGGTCCTGGGGGAGTAGGCGCTGGGCCCGTCGCGGATCTTCGCCCCGGAGACACTGGCGGGAACGGTGGCGCTCGTCACCGGCGGTGGCACCAACCTCGGCAGGGCCGCCGCGGCGGAGCTGATGCGCTGCGGCGCCGCGGTGGTCATCGCCGGTCGGCGCGCGGAGGTGCTGGAGGAGACGGCCGCCGAACTGGGGGAGGGATGCTCGTTCGTCGCCGGTGACATCCGTGACCGGGCCGGCGCCGACGGGATCGTGGCGGCGGTCCTCGCGCGCCATGGACGACTGGACTTCCTGCTCAACAATGCCGGCGGTCAGTACTTCGTGCCCGCCGAGGGGATCACCGCCAAGGGCTGGAACGCCGTCCAGCGCCTGAACGTCGTCGGCACGCTCGCGATGTGCGAAGCCGCCCACGAGCTGGCGATGCGATCCCGCGGCGGGATGATCGTCAACGTGACCGTCTCGCCGCACCACGGCATGCCGGCGATGGCGCACACCGGGGCTGCGCGGGCCGCCGTCGAAGCGCTGACCAAAGAGCTGGCCGGCGAGTGGGCTGCCGACGGGGTCGGGGTGTGCGCGATCGCCCTCGGCCGCCTGGCCACCGAATCGCTGCGCAAGTACCCGGCGGAGCTGTGGCGGCGGGCCGCCGAATCGGTCCCGCTGCAACGCCTCGGCGAGGTGGAGGAGTACGGCTGGTTGGTCGCGCTGCTGGCGACCCCGCTGGGCAGGTCGCTCTCGGGTTCGGTCGTCACGCTCGACGGCGCCCTTGACAATTGGACCGGCCGGTGGCCGCCGGAGGATCTCGTCCGCGACGGCGATGTCCCCACCGAGGAGCGCCGTGCGGCATCCCCGTCGCGCCCCGTCGCCGGGTAGGCGGCCGCGCCTGCGCTCACCGGCTCCGCGGTAGCATGGTCGTCCCCGCGGGCGAAGTGTTGTGGTTGCACAAAAGCCTTCCAAGCTTTTAGGGCGGGTTCGATTCCCGTCGCCCGCTTGCGCCGGTACCGGGACTGCCGGCCTGCACCTCCCGCCCGACATCCGCGGCGCGGGAGACTCGTTAGGCCCGCGGAACCCGGTTATGATCGGGCGCAGCCACGGGGAGTGGCGCAGTCTGGTAGCGCACCCGGCTGGGGGCCGGGCGGTCGCAGGTTCAAATCCTGTCTCCCCGATTTCATGAAATGCCTGTAATGAGCCAGGCCGGCTTTCACGGAGACTCTGATTCGCGGATGCTGTCCTCGGAACGGAGATTCTCCGACGATGCCACGACGTAGGAAGTACCCCAGGAGCTGATCGACCGCGGGATCCGGCTGGTGTTCGAGTCGGGTCGGCCTGTCGCGCATGTCGCTGCGGATCTTGGCCTGCCGCCGGAGACGTTGATAAAGCGGGTTCGTCAGGCGGAGGTCGATATGGGCCGTCGTCAGGGCCCACGTGATGTGTCTAGAGCCCGTTGAGCAGGCCGCGCAAGCATTCGGTGTAGTCGCCGAGGGCCGCGCGCCCGCGGTGGGTCAGCGTCACCGAGGTTCGCGACGCGGGTCCGTTCCCTGTCTTCTCGCTGGTGAGATAGTCGGCGTCCTCGAGCTTGCGCAGGTGCGTGATCAGATTGCCGGGCGTCAGCCCGATCATCTCCTGCAGGCGGGTGAAGGACAGCGCGTCACCGTCGGGCAGTGCGGCCAGCGTGGCCACGATCTGCAGTCGCGCGGGGACGTGGATCAGCGGGTCCAGCGTGTCAGCGGTCATGCGTCTGTCGAGGCGCGCGGAGCTGCCACGCTTGCACAGCGCTGTAGGCCAGGAGCACGACGCAGAGGCCTACGCCGTTGCTCAGCCAGACTCCGCGGGGTCCTGCGAACGCGCTGCCCGCGGCGACGAAAATGACCGCGATCGCCACGCCGAGTTCCGGCCAGTCCTCCCGAATAGCCGAGCGGGCTGCCCCGAACGTGCCGAGGACGAGCATCGTCGCTGTCGAGACGTACACGCCATAGACCACGCCATCGCTCGCTCCGTCGACCGCCAGCGCCGCCATGACCACGTACACGGCGAGCAACGCCACCGCCAGGGCGGCTCCCTCCGCGCGCGTCTGGCGTACCGAGGGTCCGCTGACGCCGGCCTGGGCGCGCCGATGGGCGTAGAGCACCGAGCCGATCCGGATCGCCACGACGGCGTACAGACCCAACAGACCCACTGGGGTCGGCCACTTGTAGGGATGCTGTCCGCGGACCGACAGCCAGACCGAACCGAAGGCCACCAGCGCCGCCGCTGCGGCCAGCAGCGACAGCCACGGCGAGCGGAAGTCCAACTCGCGCTGCGCCTGCCGTTGGGTCTGCGCCAGCAGCCTCGCCGCCTCGGCAGGATTCAGTCTCCCCCCGTCGTCGTAGGTCTCGGCCGTGTCTGTGTCGTCTGTCCCGTACATCGCTCGCTCCTTCGAAGTGCTTGTGCGTAAGCCGCCTCTCGCCGCGCGTTGCGGCGGCCCGCCAACCTCACGCCTACTGGGACCTCATGCCCCGATTGGATTCCTGCTTCGCGATCCGGAACTGGAGGTGGGCGAGGCCGAAGTGCAGCGCTGCGATCGGGACCAGCAGCCATGCCCACCGGCCGCCGTGGCCTGAGCCGTACAGCACGGCCGTTAGGAAGAGCAGCCAAATACCGACACCTACGCGCACCCGGGCGACCTGCTGTGGGTGCCACCTTGACCCGCGCTGAATTTCGCGCTTGATGGATTGCTCGCCGTACATGATCCCTCCTCGGGTCACCTCGTCGGAAGGTGCTCACGTCTGGCCGTGGACCCTCCGTCCTTTGCTTTGTAAGGCAAACCTACCGCACTTTGCCTTACAAAGTCAAGGCTGGGTTTATCCCGCGAGCACGAGTCGACGCATGTCATCATGCGTCGACTTGGCGCGTTCTCCTCGATCGATGACGCGGGAGCGGGAGCGACACTATGCGCTCGACCTCAGCCCGCCTGACTCTCGATCCATCTGACGTTGCGACTCCCAAAGCAGCCTTTCGTTGGCCCGGATGACCTGCTCGAGCGTGAGGCCGAGCTGACGGCTGTCGAGGAGCTGATCGGCGCCGCCGGCCGCGGTGGTCGGCTGCTGGCGATCGAGGGCCCGCCTGGCATCGGCAAGACTGCGTTGGTTGCGTCGGCCAAGCGGCTCGGGCTGGCGGCTGGGTTTCGGGTGCTCGGTGCGCGCGGTTCGGAGCTTGAGCGTTCCTTCTCCTTTGGCGTTGTCCGGCAACTGTTCGAGCCGTTGCTTGCGTCCGAGCGCGCGGATGAACGAGCCGGTGTGCTGGCGGGAGCGGCCGGGCTTGCAGCGTCGGTGTTTGATCCTGCCCACGTTGCGGATGATCCGGTGGGAGATTCGTCTTTGGCGACTCTGCACGGGTTGTATTGGTTGACGGCGAACCTCGCCGAGCGGCAGCCGCTGTTGCTTGCGGTCGATGATTTGCAGTGGAGCGATCTGGCGTCGTTGCGCTGGCTGGCCTACCTCTTGCCCCGAATGGAGGGTCTGCAGCTGTTGGTGGTCGCTGCGCTGCGGCCCGAGGCGCCGGGCGAGGATCAGGCGCTCGTCGCGCAGATCGTGTCTGACCCACTTGCGGCAGTCGTTCGTCCGGGGGCTTTGAGTGTTGAGGCAACGGCGCGGCTGCTGCGCGAGAGCACGTCCGCGGAGGCCGAGGACGGTTTCGCTGTGGCCTGTCATAAGGAGACTGGCGGCAATCCGCTGTTGCTGCGTGAGCTGGTGCGTGCGCTTGGCGCCGATGGGCTCGCACCTATCGCCGCTAACGCATCGCACGTGCACGAGATTGCCGCGCGCGCGGGCTCGCGAGCGGTCTCGATCCGCCTTGGCGGCCTTCCCCGCGAGGCGAAGAGTTTGGCGCAGGCTGTCGCCGTACTGGGCGACGACGCTGATCCGCGGCTTGCGAGCGCGCTCGCGGGGCTTGAAGATCGCGTCGTCTCGGAGGCTGCGGGCGCGTTGGCGCACGTCGAGGTGCTGCGTCCGTCAGCGCCGCTCGGATTCGTCCACCCGCTGATCGGTGCCGCGGTGTATGAGACGATCGCGGCTGGCGAGCGGGAGCACGCGCACGCCCGGGCGGCGCGGCTGCTGCTCGAAGCCGGCGTAGAGCCTGAGAGGGTTGCCGCCCATCTCCTACGCAGTCCGCCGTCTGGGGATTCGGTGGTTGTTGGGACGCTGCGCCGCGCCGCCCGCCGCGCCGGCTCGCGTGGGGGGCCTGAGAGCGCTGTTGCGTATCTTCGTCGCGCGCTTGGCGAGCCGCCGCCGGAGGCCGAGCGCGCCGAGTTGCTAGCGGAGCTCGGCTCCGCCGAGGCGGACGTGGACGGCGAGGCTGCGATCGAGCATCTACGAGCGGCGCGAGCTCTGATCGATGATCCGATCCGAAGAGCCCAGCTCGCGCTCGTGCTAGGTCGACAGCTGTTCTTCCTCGATGACGAGGAAGCGGAGAGCGTGTATACCTCGGCGCTCGAGGAACTGGGGGCTGCCGATGCCGAACTCGAGCACCTGCTTGAGGCCGGGCTGATCCACGCCGCGCTGTTCGTGCCGTCCCGGCACGCACGTGCGAGGCTGCGGTTAGAGCAAATCCGGGGCCGGATCGCGGGCCGGACGATGGGCGAGAAGCTATTGCTCTCGCTGCTTGCGATGCACGACGCGGTGTCGGGTAGGCCTGCAGCCGAAGTCATCCCGCTGGCGCGCCTTGCCCTTGGGGACGGGGACCTTGTCCGCGCGGACGTTTCGGCTGCCGTATTGCCGCTCTGCACGGTGCTGGGGATGGCAGATCTCGACGAGGTGCAGGTCGTGTTCGAGGACGTGCTCACCGAGGCTCACCGCCGCGGGTCGACGCTGACGTACGCCGCAGCCAAGGTTTTTCGTGCTCAGAGCCTGTTGTGGAGCGGCGACCTTGGCGAGGCCGAAGCCGACAGCCGAGAGGCGCTGACCTTCACCGACACCTGGGGAGCGACGGCTCGGTTCGCGGGACACGCGACCGCGTTCCTGGCCAACTCCCTGATGGAACAGGGCAGGCTCGATGACGCGGCGGCCGCCCTGTCCCGGGCTCGATCGCTACCGGAGAGCGCCCGGATGCTGTATCTGCGCGACAGCAGCGCCCGCTTGCGGATTCTGCGCGGGGATCTCGCCGGCGGCGCTGCCGAGTTGCTCGATGCCTGCCGGCGCTTTGACTCGGTCGACAGCCGCAATCCGGCCCTGATCGCCTGGCGGTCGCCGGCGGCACTCGCACTGCTTCAGCTGGGCGAGCGAGATAAGGCCACGAGACTGGTCGCCGAAGAGCTCGAGCTCGCGCGCATTTGGGGTGCTCCCCGCGCGCTTGGCGCCGCCCTCCGCGTGGCAGGACTTGTCGAGGGCGGCAAGCGAGGGCTCGCGCAGCTCGGTGAGGCGGTCGAGGTGCTGAGTGACTCTCCCGCCAAGCTCGAGCACGCGAAGGCGCGCACCGAATTTGGAGCCGCGCTGCGCAGGGCCGGTCTCCGCGCGCAGGCCCGCGACCACCTCCGCCGCGCTGTGGAGCTCGCGACGATCTGCGGCGCGGCAGCACTCGCCGGGCGCGCCGAGACTGAGCTGCTGGCCACCGGCGCGCGGCCGCGACGCATCGCCCTGAGCGGCCTCGAGTCACTCACGCCAAGCGAGCGGCGGGTCGCCGAGTTGGCGGCCCAAGGGCCGACCAACCGCGAGATCGCACAAGCCCTGTTCGTCACTCAGAGGACAGTCGAGGTGCATCTCACGAGCAGCTTCCGCAAGCTGGAGATCAGGTCGCGCTCGCAACTGGCCGCGGCACTCGACCGCCGGGCCAGCGGCTGATCTCTCTCGGTTGTCGGGTGGCAGGCGGGCGCGGCGCTCGTACTCAGCGGCCTGGTGATGCTCGCCGGCACGCTCGCCTTCGCGGCCCAGCCGGCATCCCGGCGCTGGCGCCCAGAGCCGGAGGTGCGGCGGCCGCGTGGCGGCTCGCTGCGCTCACCGGCGATGCGGACACTGGTCTTGACCTGTTCGGGATCGGCGCGGCGTTTGGCGCGACCGACGTCGGCGTCACCGCGGCGACGCACGCGCTCGGGAGCACAGCCGCGGCCGGACCGCTCCTCGGCCTGTGGGGCGTCGGCTCGCTGCTCGGCGGCATCGCGGCGACGCGGCATGGCGGCGGCACCCGAAGCGCTCGAGGGCTGACGCTGCTTCTCGGCGCCCTCGCGCTCGCCCACGGTGCCCTGATCCTGTCCACCGGCAGCATGCTCGCGATCGGTGCGGTGATCGTGGTTGCCGGAGCGAGGATCGCTCCGACCGTCGCAAGCATCTACGCGATGGTCGACGCGGCCGCCCCTGCGGGAACTCGCACCGAGGCGTTCTCGTGGCTGCTGACCGCGTCTTCGACCGGTTCGGCGCTGGGCGCCGCCGTGGCGGGTGCGCTGGCGCAAAGCACAGGCGCCCAGGGGCCGTTCGCGCTCGTCGGCGCGGCCGGTGCGACCGCGGTAGTGGTCGCGCTGCTGCGATCACGCAGCCTCGAAACACCGGTGCGCGACGAGGACCGACTCTCGAATTTCGTCCCTGATGACGCGCGTGAAGCCGATCAGCCTCGTGTTCCGGCGGCTGCGGCTCTAGCGGTCTGCCGGCAAAACACTTCGGATCGAATTGGGGGGCTCGCACGATGCGAACGGTGCTCGCCCAGCCGATCATCGGAAACCCACACAAATCGGGTCGTTGTGACCCCGACTCAGGAGTGACCATGACCGGCTCTTCCACGCAGGGAATCAAGACGGTGCTGCATCCCGTGTCTGACCTGGCGGCGGCCAAGGCGGTGTACGCCGCCCTGCTCGGCGTAGCGCCGCGGGCCGACTCGTCCTACTACGTCGGCTTCGAGGCCGAGGGCCAGCACATCGGGCTGGTGCCGGATGGCGGACCCCAGGACATGACCTCACCGGTGGCCTACTGGCAGGTGCCGGACATCGAGGCAAAGCTGGCCGAGGTGACCGCCGCGGGCGCGACCGTGAAAGAGCCGGCGCGCGACGTCGGTGGCGGCCGCCTGGTGGCCACCGTCACCGACCCCGACGGCAACGTCCTCGGACTGACTCAGGACCGATGAGTGCCGAACCAACCACGTACCCGCAGCCGAAAGGAGTGTGCCCCAGATGGCCACATATCTGCCCCCAGTAGCCAAGCCCAAGGGTCTGATGCTGAAGCTCGCCTACCGCTACACCCGCCGATCGTTCGGACAGGTCCCCGAGACGTTGAGTGTCTTCTGCGCCCGGATGCCAAGCGCCGTCACGAGGTTCTACATGAAGAACGGGATGCTCGAGAAGAAGCTGAAGCTGGACTCCGAGACGGCGGTGCTGATCCGCGAACGAGTGGCCAGCACGAACATGTGCCTCTTCTGCGTGGACGCCAACCGGTGGTCGGCGATCAACAAGGTCGGCGTGGATGCCGCCAAGCTCGACGCGCTCAACGACTATCGGACTAGCCCGCTGTTCAGCGAGTCAGAGCGCGCGGCGCTCGCGTTCGCGACCGAGCTGACCGAGGACAGGCACGTCAGCCCGGACACGTTTGCCGAGCTCGCCCGCCACTACTCCGAGCGCGAGAGCTGCGACATCGTCTTCCTCGTCGCCAGCGAGCACCTCTACAACATCAACAACATCGGCCTGAACATCGGCTCCGCCGGGATGTGCAAGACCAGCACGCCTGAGCAGCAGCCGGCGACGGTCTAACTCGAACCTACCCACCGGGTCGATGTGACCCACACCATCAAGGAGTGACCATGACCGCGCACACCACCAACAAACAGTCCAAGGGCTTCAGCGCCGAGGAGAAGGCCGCGATGAAGGAACGCAGCCGAGAGCTGAAGGCGGCCAAGAACAGGGCGGACGGGGAGAGCGACGTGCTCGCGAAGATCGCCGCGATGCAGAAGCCAGACCGCGTGATGGCCGAGCGGATCCACGCGATCGTCCAGGCCACCGCGCCAGACCTGGTGCCCAGAACCTGGTACGGGATGCCCGCCTACGCCAAGGACGACAAGGTCGTCTGCTTCTTCCGCGACGCCCAGAAGTTCAAGACGCGCTACGCGACGTTCGGCTTCAGCGACAAGGCAAACCTCGATCAGGGAGCCATGTGGCCGACCGATTTCGCGCTCAGGGAGATGACCGCCGAGGTGGAGAAGCGGATCGGCGCCCTCGTGAAGAGAGCGGTGAGCTAAGGACTGAGCCGCCAGTGGGTAGCCAGACGCCCTCCACCAGCTGACCACCGATTTGGGATCTCGACGCCGGCGAGTCCGTCGGGGTAGCTGGCTCGATCCCAGCGTTCGTGGCTGTGACGTGCCAGGTGAGGTTCGGGGCGCGAGCTCGGGGGCGGCGGCGATGATGCGCTCGTCGACGCAGGTGTGTGATCGCGTGCGCATCCACTCCTCCTGGGTCAGTGGGCCGGGCTTGGTCAGGATCGCGTCGGGCATCGCGACCTTGCCAACGCCGTGCAGCTCACCGGCCTTGACGGACGGCGGTGACCTGCTCGGCTGGCAGCCCGAGCCGCTGCGCGGTGAGCTCGGCCAGCTGCGCCACCGCGGTGCCGTGCGCTCTGCGCTCGCTGTTGCGCTCGGCGACCGCACGCACCGATGCGTCTTGGATCTGTCGGCTGGCGGACGCGCGTTTGTCGTGCTTGTGGGCGTACATCCGTTGGTCAGCGATGCGCAGCGCATCGGACGGATCGTGGGCCTCGCCCGGAAGTTTGATCTCACCGTAGGAGCAGCCGATCGCGAATCCCTCGCCGGTCTCAGACAACGCACTGGCAGCCCGGCTGGCCAGCGGCTCGCGGTCCGGTCCGATCTCGGTGATCAGCGCGCAGAACTCGTCGCCCCCCATCCGATACGGCTCGCCACCCTCGCCTAGGCGCGTCTTTAGTTTCCCTGCCAGTCGTGTGAGCAGCGCGTCCCCGGCGGGATGTCCGAAGGTGTCGTTGTAGTGCTTAAAGCCATCCAGATCGAACATGACCAGCGAGAATGTCGCCTCGGCGGCAGGTGCGGCGAGCAGCGCTTCGAGCCGCGACGTGAGGGCACGGCGGTTCGCCAGCCCCGTCAGCGGGTCGGTGAGCGCTTCCCGGCGCGAGTGACGCAACATGCCGATGTTCTCGCGGAAGGCCAGGACCAGGCGCGCCATCACCCCGACCAGCGACGCGGCGGCCAGCGCGACCGCCAGGGCGTTGAGTCGCTCCAGGCAGCCGTAGACCAAAATGCCCAGGCCCAGGACACCGAACAGCAGCGGGGTCACGCCCGCGCGGACCGTCGCGTCGGCCCGCCGGGCCAGCGACGGCGACGGGCGGGTCCATGCCGCGGCGGCGATGAGGTACAAGCCGCCCCACCAGCCGGTGTCAAACCAGCTGCCTTCCTGGTAGGTGCCCGTGGCCGCCGCCACGGTGTAGAGCGAGTCGGCGAGCAAGAACATCAGAATCCCGCCGCCGAGCAGTAACCACATGCGATCGGCGCGCCAGCCCATCCGGGCGAGCGCACCGAACACCGCCGCGAGCAGGATCATGTCCCCCAGCGGGTAGGCAAGGGCGGTCGCGACTGACACCGGCGTCCCGGACTCGTGGCTCAGTGCCTGCTCAAACACGAGCGCGGCGCTCAGCGCGCCGACCGACAACGCGGTCGTCAGCCCGTCGATCCATAACACCCATGGCAGGGCACCCGCGCGTCCCCGCAAAAGGACGGTCAGCCCGGCCAGGCATAGCGGGGCAAACAGCAAGTAGCCGCCGTCGGCCGGAGAGGGGATCGGTGGATTGGACTGCGTCCAGAGCACCGCGCTGTAGTACAGCTCGCCGAACGCCCAGGCCAAGACCCCGAACCCGATCAGACACCACGCCAGGCGCTGCTCGCGCCTGACCCAACCGCGTGCCAGGCACAGGCCGGCCGAGATCAGCAGCACGATGACATGCGCCGCACGGCCTCCCAGGGCATGTCCACCCAACGCCACGATCCAGAGCTCGTTCAGAGCCAGCCACACGCCACAGACCACGAACGCAATCCCGATCGCGACGCGTGATCCTCGCCATACGCTGGTCATAGCTGCATCATCGGCTCCCCGCGCCTAACGCTTGACGTCACAACCTGCCGGTTAGACACGACGGCGAGCGCGCATGCGCTTGGACTGGAGGCAGGGTCTTTGACGCGTCAGACCGCGGTGCTCGGCTATCTCACCGCGGTAGGCGGGGCGCTCCTGATCCTCGACCTCCGGCCGGGGCAGCGCGTTTCTGACCGAACGCCCGCCTCCCGGCTCCCACTAGCCGACAACCGGGAACTCCCGAGCGTTGACTGACGGTGTCCGGCGCCAGCGGCCTCCCGTCCGGTTTTCCAACGGCCGAGTGCGACGGCGACGCCGAGCCTGGTCGAGCGAGGCAAGATGCTCGGTGAGGAAGGTAGCCACGGGATCCACGTGACCGCTCAGCCCTCCAGCCGTCGCTCAGTCTTACGGGGCGAGCGCTGCGCCGACTGGAACATGCTGGGTGACGCAGCCAACTCCGCCGCCACCGTAGGCCAGGATGGTGCTCGGCACACCCACGATCTCGCGACCTGGGAACGCGGCGGCCAGGACGGCGTACGCCTCCTGCTCGCCGGGAGCATCGAGTTGCGGCACGATGATCGCACCGTTGACGGGATAGAAGTTGACATAGGGAACCGCGAAGCGCTCACCGTCGAGCTCCTCGGTGTACGGAAGCTCGGGAATCTCGATGATCTCCAGTCGGCGGCCTGCGGCGTCGGTGGACCGGCGCAGACGTGCGGCGTTCTCGCGCAACCGTTCCCAGTTGGGGTTTGAACGGTCCGGAGCGACCTGGACGATCACCCGCCCCGGTCCCGCGAACTGCACGACGTTGTCGGAATGGCCGTCGGTGTCGCGGTCCTCGAACAGTCCGTGCTCGAGCCAGATGACCTTCTCGACGCCCGTGTTCTCCCGGAGGGCGTGTTCGCACTCATCGCGCGTCCACCCGGGGTTTCGGTTCGGGTTGAGCACCACCGACTCGGTCGTGATCAGCGTCCGTTCGCCATCGACCGTGAAGCCGCCGCCCTCCATCACCAGCGATGAGCTGTAGGCGCGCATCCCGGACGCCAGCGCCAGCTGGCGGGGGAGGTCGGCGTCGCGGTCATAGGGGACGTACTTTTCTCCCCAGCCGTTGAACCGAAACTGCACCAGGGCCACGCCGCCGTGCCCGTCCGCGAGGTAGATCGGCCCGCTGTCGCGAATCCACGAATCGTCGATTGGGATCTCCAGCACGTCAACCCCGGAGAAGTCGCACCGCTGACGCGCCTCGTCCGCCTTCTCAGGATCGGCAACCACCCTCACAGGCTCAAAACGAGCCATGGTCCGCACGAGCGTTGCGTATTCGTCGACTGCCCGATTTCGGTGCGGACCCCAGACTTCACGGTCTGTCGGCCACGCCACGAGCGTGAGCTCGTGGCGGTCTGTCCTTGCCGGCGCGATCAGCCCGGCCGTACGCGGAGTCATCTGGATCTGCTGGGCTTCTGCGGCCATCCGCGGGATCTCCTCGGTTATCGACATCACAAATACCAAATGTCGTTTGGATTGGAATTCCAAATCACGGCTGGTACGATACACACGATGTGTCAAGCGTTCAAGTCACTCCCGGGGCCCTGGCCAGAAGTGCTCGGGTAAACGCCCATGGCGAGCAGCACCAGAGAGCAACGCGCCGCCCGCCGAGAAACCCTCGTCAGAGCAGCGATCGAGGTGATGGCCGAGCAGGGTTTGGCCGAGAGCCGGATCGCTGACATCGGGGCGCGAGTGGGCATCAGCCCCGGCCATGTTCTCTACTACTTCGAGAGCAAAGCCGACCTCTTCCTGCATGCGTTGCGGACCGTCGAGGACGACCTGCGCAAGGATGTGCTCGCCAATACCCCCCAGATCGAGACGGCCGCGGGCCGGTTGGAATACCTGCTCCAGGCCGCCGCCCCGACCGGACCGGGGGATTTTCAGTTCCTATTGTGGCTCGAGGCGTGGGAGCTCGCGCCGCGCGACGAGTACGTGAGCGCATCAGGTGCAGCAGCTCGAGGATCAGTGGCTTGAGATGCTGTCTGACATCCTTCGGTATGGCCGCGAAACGGGCGAGCTGGAGACCACTGATGTCGAGAGCTTCGCCTTGCGATTCTCGGCGCTGATGGACGGGCTCACGATCCAGGTCGTCATCGGCTCTCCGCATATCGACCGCGAGAAGCTGCTCGACATCTGCCGAGAGGTCTTCCGAACCGAGCTTTGCTGGAAGACGTAGCCGGGTCTGCGGGGCGCCGGAGGTGGTGAACGCGTTTCACTGCACCGTCCAGCACAGACGGCCGGCGCTCGAGACGGTCGCCGGTCGCCTGGCACATCCGCCGCGCAATGCTCACACGCCTGCGTCGTTGAGGATCGCGGGGTCGGCCGTTTCGGAGCGGCGCGAGAAGTAGCCCCGCATGAACGGGTGCGAGACGAGCATCAGGACCGCGCCCAGGATGAGCCCGCCCACGCCGATGAGGATCGGCGTCTGGATCCCCAGAAGGGCGTGCGAGTAGTTGTTGCCTTGCTTGTCGTAATAGAAGAAAGCCTTCACGCCGATGCCGAGCATCATCAGACCACCCGCGAACGGCAGCAGGCCGACGAGCAGGAAGCGCCGCGCGCTCGTGAAGATCTGGCGCCGGTAATACCAGCCGCAGGCGAGGCCGGTGAAGCCGTAGTAGAAGCAGACTGCGAAGCCGAGCGCGGAGATCGTGTCGCCGAGCACGTTTTGGTCGGGGTTGAACGCGAGCAGCGCGATGGTCCAGACGATCGACACTGCCCCCACTCCGAGGGTCGCCCACTTCGGCGTCTGGAAGCGCGGGTGCACCGTGCCGAAGATCCCCGGGATCGCCTCCCATCGAGCCATCGAGAGCGCCGTACGCGCCGATGGCAGGATCGTCGTCTGCGTCGAGGCCGACGCGGAGGTGAGGACGGCGAGGACCAAAGCCTTCGAGAGGACGCCGGAGCCGAATACGGCGCCGCCGAGGTGGGAGAGGACGTCGCTCTGGTTGGCGACCAGCGGCTTGGTGCCACCGTACGCCTGCGCGGCCGTGGTCACGAGAACGTAGATGAGGACCAGCAGGACGGTTGAGAGGACCGCGGCCTTCCCGGGCGCATTCGTCGGATCCTTGGATTCCTCGTTGACCGAGCAGCTCGCATCCCAGCCCCAATAGATGAACACCCCGAGCAAGACGGCGTCGATCAGCGAGCTGAAGCTGAGATCGAACGGGTTGAACCACGACCCCGACACGTGAAGCGCACCGGCCGGGTGCCCGGTGTAAACCTTCACGAGCGCGACGACGGCGAAGATCGCGAGGATGACGACCTCGAAGCTGAGCAGCAGCTGCTGGACGCGGGCCGAGACTTCGATCCCGCGATAGCAGATCCATGTCATCACGCCAATCCAGACCACAGCGGCGATGATGATCGCGAGGTTCGAGTTCTCCGCCGCAGTCCAGCCGACAAGCCGGAAGCTGTACAGCCCCGCGATCTCCGCGAGCGACGCCATCACGATGACATCGGCGGAGAAGAGCGCCCAGCCATTCACCCAGCCGAGTCGCGGACCGAATGCGCGCGTCGTCCAGGCAAAGGTCGTGCCCGTGTCGGCGTCCGCCAGATTGAGGTAGCGGTAGGCCAGCGAGACGAGCAGGATCGGGACAAATGCGACGATCAGCACCGCGGGCGCATGGGTCCCGACGCCGGCGACCGCGACAACGAAGCCGAGCGTTGCCGCCAGACTGTAGGCCGGTGCTGTCCCGGCGACGGCGATGACGATGTTCGTCGCATAGCCGATCGCGCCCGTCTTCAAGCCCTTCGCGTCAGGGGCCGGGGTTGTCGGGGTGACCGGTCCGCCCTCCGCGGTGATCAATGCGCTCTGCATGGCCTTCCTCTCCTTGATGCGGCACGACGGCACGACCGCCGACGCGGCTATCTCCTGGTTCCGGCCGTGGGCGCCAGCCAGAACCAAAGACACTTTTGAACGTGATTCCAAATCTACATCGGCCAGGCTAGCCGGACCGCAGATCTCTGTCAAGCCGTGAAGCGAGCGCAACGATGTCGCTGCTGAGAAATCTGGCGGCGGCGATGCGGCTCGCTCCCGTCCCGCTCAGGTTCCCGGCGGCGCTGGCACAGCCGTGTCCGCAGACCGGATCGACAACCGGACACTCCGGAGCGTCCGCTCGGGAGTAGCGGCGGCGGCCCGCGCGTCCCATATGTCGAACGCTCAGCGAGCTGTCGGGATCCTCCGGGCGCTTCTGATGAACTCGGTGGCCGGCGCGTTTCATCGAACCCTGGTCGTGCCGGCGGACCCAACCTTTCGCCGAGCCCGCACGTCTGGAAAGAAGTACCGCCGCGCCGCGCACCAGCGGCCGGGCCCCCACCGAAAAGGAATTGAGATGGGTTCACCAGACAGCAGCAGCATCCGATGAGGTTGGCGCGTAAGCGCTCGAGCTTTGAGGCGTTCGCCGCGGCGCACAGCGCGGGGTTGATCAAGCTCGGGCTCATGGTCGGCGGGGACCGCGGACGCGCCGAGGATGCCGCCCAGGAGGCGCTCGTGCGCGTCTATCAGCGCTGGTCGCGTCTGGACGACCCGCTTGCCTATGCGCGGCGGATCGTCGTCAACGCGACCCGTGACGACTGGCGTCGGGCCGAGCGCGCGACGCGCGCCTACGACGACGCCGGGCGGCTGGCGCGGCTCGCTGACGTCGACGATGTCGAGGCGTCATTTGCTGAGCGGGATGCGCTGCTGGCCGCATTGGGCGCGCTGCCCCACCGACAGCGGGCGGTCGTCGTGCTGCGCTACCTCAGCGAGCTCACCGAGGCCGAGACGGCCACCGTGCTCGAGATCTCGGTCGGCACCGTCAAGAGCCAGGCCTTCGATGCGCTCGCCCGACTCCGGGAGATCCTCGGGGCGGGACTGATCACCACCACCAGCGAGAAAGAGACGTGCTCATGAACGACAGCGACCTGATCGATGAGCTGCGCGACAGCATGCGGGCTCACACCGACCGAACCGAGGTCCCGGCGGGCTTCGCCGATGACGCGCGCCGAACGGCCCGCCGGCGCTCGGCCCGCCGGGCCGCGGCGGCCGGAACCCCGCTCATCGCGGCTGCCGGCGTCGCGACTGTGCTCGCGACGAGCGGTAGCTCCGCAGGCCCATCCTCACCGGGAGCGCCGGCACCGACCGTTACCGTGGGCAGAGGGCGGATGCAGGACACCGCATACATAGTCCGCCGGGTCAGTGCGCGGCTTGCAACTGTCCTCAGCGACGTGGTGAAGACGGTGGAAACAGGCGGCAACGGCAACCCGGGGACCAACGTCACGGTGACGAGCTGGGCGTACACCGATCCGCAATCTGGCGTCGAGTACACATCGAGCGATATGGCCTCGCCCAGCGGCACCGACATCTACGAGCAGTTCATGGTCGGCACGCCGGACGGCAACGGCGCGCGCTGGGTGTACACCAATCTGGACCCGGTCCAGCACCTCTACGCCGTTTCCAGCGGCGCCGGGTCAACGGGCCCGACCCTCGCCGACGACATCCAGCAGATCAAGCACGAGCTGGACAGCGGCCGGGCCACGGTGGACGGAACCGCCACCGTCGACGGTCAGCCGACGATCAAGCTCACGATGCCGGCGCAGGAGGGGGGATGGACGAGCACGCTCTACGTCAATCCCCAGACCTACGCGCCCGTGCAGAGCTTCGGCGAGTCGCCGGTCAACCCGCAGGACCCCTCGGCGGACACCGACACAACCACCGAGGAGTGGCTGCCGGCAACCTCGGAGAACATCGCCAACGCCCAACTGGGGCAGATCCCGGCCAACTACACGCGGGTCTCGCAGACCGAATTGGAGAAAGCAAACCCGGCCGGTCGATAACGTAGGACCTGGCCTGACGTCAGAAGCTCACCGCCCCAGGGCCGACGGCATGGTCGTCGACCCCGGGGCGAGTCATGTCTTACGAGGAAACCCTGGGTTCGCGCGGTGATCGCAACAGGGACCCCTCGCTCGAACCCGACCAGCCCGCTCCCGGCGAACTCCGCCGCTGCCTTCGGGCGCATCGGCGGCTGGCGGCCGGAACAGGGCGACGTACGCGCAACGCGAACAGGCGCTGATGCCCACTGGCACGCCGCGCCCCACGCGCTTCTCGTCGTCGTCCGGCAGGCCAAGCGTGGCGGCGGGGAGGACGTACCACCCGGGCGGGCCGTCCATCCGTCTCAGCTGCGATTCCCGGAATCAGACTGGGGACACCATAGTATCGGGTAGCGATATCGTGATACGATATATTCAACTACCCCGGAGGAACTCGCGATGAGACGACCACAGATCATGGATCCCACTGCTGGCGAGAGAGCCCGTGAGATCCGCGCCCATCCCGCAGACCCGCAGCGCATTACGGATCCGACCGATCCGCGTTACGGAGAGCTGCTGCTCGCTGACCCGCGCCCCAGCGAAGCGGACGATCTTCGGTCGCACGGACCGGGAATGCGACGGCCGGGCCGCTCGAGGCCCACATTCGTCCGTGGCAAATCCACAACGAACTAGTCCGATCATTAGGAGGTCTCGAGTGATGTGAGAGATAAGGAGCCGGTATCCATTCCTCGCGATGGGGACCCTCTTGGGCGGCGGCTTTCTCGTCGTCGCCGTGTTTACGTTCACTGTCACGACCGCGGTATGGCTCGGGTTCGCGGTCAGCATCCCGCTGATGCTATGAGGGCTGGCGATGGCCTACTCGGCGGCCCGTGGGGTTGGCAGCGACGAGCGGGCTGCCGTGACCACATTCGGCGCCTTGAGGTACGTGATCGCGAGCTGGACGATCGTCGTTTCATTGGTGTTCGCGCCGGCGACCGCACGCTAGGTGCTCTTCGCCAGCGCCTGTGCGCACGTCGCGCTCGCGATGGTCAGTCTGGCGATCCGCGAGGTGACGACCGAGCGGCTCCTTCACCATCACGAGCTTGGCGAGCGCGAGCCGGTGGCAGCGCACTGAGTGAGACACGAGCCGCGGGCGGCTCGCGCGCTGGGGCGCGGCCGCTCGCCGGTGCTGTCCCGCATGAGCTGAGGCGCCCGAGGCTTCAACTCAGAGGAGATGATGATTCCGTTGATCGTGCTCGGGTGGAGGTGGGCGAGCGCATCGGTTGCCTCGCGGACCCCGATGGCGAGCAGAGCTCAATGCCAGCGACCCAATCAGCGGAGACTTAACCAAGGAGGTCCCTTTGACACAGATATCGCGCCCTGCGGGGTTCAGCCCCGACGCGCCACTGCCTCGGATGCTTGAGGACTTCGCCTGCCCGGCCTGCGGGTGCCCGTATCCAGACGTTGCTCTTCCCCAGTTCGCCGATAACAAGATCCTCCGCTTCTGCGATGGCTGTGGAGCATTCATAACTACCCTGCTCAGCAATGCGCAGGCCCGTGCGATCCACCGCGCGCAGTGTCCAGATCTGGCAACCGCGGTCGCATGAGGAAGGACGTTGCGCCTGGTCGCGGCCCTCCGCCGATCCAGGCTCCGGAGCATCGCACCGCGATCCTCGATGCTGAGGCTGGTCGTCATGCTCGCCCTCCCGTGCGTTATGGGGTGTTGACGCGCTGGCAACTCGCCAAGCTGCCCGGAGCGCGTCTGCGGCAGCGTGGTCGCTTCCAACGCGCGCTCGACGTCAGATCGAGCGCGAGATGATCCTCGAGCCGGGCCGTGGCTTCTATGCACCAACGATCCGTTGGGAGGCCAAACCGCACGCCCGGATAACCGAGGCTAGGTACGCCCGCGAACGGCGCTTTAGAGTGGGCGTCCGTCGGCTCGATCAAGCGAAGTAGACACGGCCAGGGTGGCTGTCTTGTGCCCACCAGTAGGAAACCGGTATTTGTAACGGTCGGTCGACGCCCGCTCTAGCTTAGCTAGGGACCACGACGTCTTAATCGCCTCTCTCGAGCGGCCCTTGGGGGGGTGGAGCACGGCCAGGCCGCGCCGCCGGCGCTGGTGCGTCCCAATCGCGGTGGCGAGCTTGGAGCTGGGCTGATTGCGCAGGTATGGAGCGTCCGGCGCCGACCGAGGTGGCGACCCACGCCGCCAGCGCCACCCATGCCCACGCCCGTCCGAACTCGACGATCCAGGTCGAACCGGTGGCGGCGCCAGTGGTGACGCTCATGACCGAGTACATCCCCAACGGAAAGACGGTCGCCCAGCGGCGCATGTCAAAGCGGGGGCGGGTCGATCTTACCTCGCCGCCGATCAGCGCCGGGAGCCATGCGACTGTCAGCACCCACAGCACTAGGCTCGCGATCCGAAGGGGGACGTGAAGCCCGCCCAGTGTTCGCATGGTGGTCGTCGCCTCGGCGAGCTCGGCGCACGCGAGCGTTGAGATCGCGATCGCGCCCCCCGACACCCACTGGTCTCCGGCGCCGGTACGCAGCTGGGAGAAGTCAAAGCGCGTCAGCGCAAAGACGTACACGCCGAGTCCGAACGCGAATGGGAGGAACGCGCCGAAAGCGAGCCACGTCAACGTCAGTCGCTCCGCGAGGGCGGCGGCGAGGACGGCCACCGATTGCGGTGCGACGACGAATAGAAATGCGGCGCCGGTGTTCGGAAAGCCATGTGTGTTCCTGTGACCGCCCAGCAGGATCAGGCACAGGGCTGTGGCGATCGCAAGCAGCGTACATCCGGCCCACGTCCAGCCAAGCAGCGTCAAGCGAACCCCGAGGACCGCGCTGGCCGCGACCGCCGTCAGCGAGGACGGCTGCCGCGCCTCATCTCGCCAGCGCCGGCGGTCGAAGCAAAGCCGGTGGAGAAAGAGGGTGCCGAGCAGCAGCCATAAAGACGCGGTCAGGACCAGCAGCGCGCGAGAGAGCGTCTGAGGCCCGTCAGCGTGAAGCGCGACCGACACAATCCCAGTGGCCATCACAGCACCACCCGCGTCGGGTCCAAGCGCACCAGTAAGCCTCGTCGCCGTGGCGGGCAAAACCATCACCGCACGAGCAGCCTTCTGAGCAAGTCCACGGCCTCCCCGGGGCGTATACGATATCGTGTCGCGATATGGTACTTGACCAATCCGACTTCGAGCGCCTCCTCGAGCTGCGAACGGGCCTGCGGCGCTTTCTTCGCTGGTCAGAGCAACAGGCCCACGCCGCCGGCCTGACGCCGGCAAAGCACCAGCTGCTACTTGCGATCAGGGGCCACCATGACCCCGCGGGCCCGACGATCGGGGAGGTCGCCGAGTACATGGTGCTCCGCCACCACAGCGCCGTCGGGCTCATCGACCGCGCGGTCACCGACGGCCTCGTTGAGCGCCACCCAGACCCGACGAGCAAAAGCGTCGTGCGCGTCACGCTCACCCAGGCCGGGAGTGACAAGCTCGAGGAGCTCGCCGAGGCCCACGTCCAGGAGCTCGCGCATCTCGCGCCCACGATGCGCGCGCTCTGGCGAGCAGTGGAGCGGAGCGACGGTGAGACACCGCACCCAGCCGCGCGACGAACAGCAGAGCTGTCTCAGCCCGATAGAGCGGATCCGGCGCCCCGGGGGCGCGAGAGATGACGAGGGCGTGGCGGGGGACGCGCGGTGTAGGCCCAGCGATCGGCGCTGATCCCATACCCGAAGATCTCGCTGCTCCTGCGGCGTCGAGCGTTTCGCCGGATGACGTTCGCAGCTGTCGGTACAGCTGAAATCCGGGTGACCCGGCGTTCTCGTCAGCCGTCAGCAGTCTGTAGAGAGGGCAGGACCGTCAGCTAACCGCGTCCAGCAGACGCAACACGCGCGTCCAGGTGCGCGCTGTCGCGGTCGCGCTGTAGTCGGGCAAGGAGACGTCAGTGAAGAAATGCCCGGCATCGCGGTACTCATACACCGTTGCCGCTGCCCCGGTCGTGACGGCGCTGTCTCGGAACGCGGCGATCTGATCGGCCGGCGCGAACCGGTCGCCCGCGGCGACGTGCAGCTGCACCGGCGTGCCCGGCAGGACACCGTCCGGCACGCTGGTCGGCGCGTGCAAGCAGAAGACCGCCGCCGCACCGGTTCGCTCTGGCCAAAGCTCTCCGATCACCCCGACGCCCATCGAGAAGCCACCCAGCACCGCGTCACTGGGCACGCCGGCCACGCCACGACGGGCTCTGTCCACGATCGTGCCCCACCCCACGCGGTCCATCAGCGCGAACCCCGCCTCGACGTCACCGGGCACGGTCGCACCGGCGAACAAGTCAGGGACCACCACCTGGCAGCCCGTCGCGCGCAACCGCTCGGCCGCGGCGAGTTCGACCGGACGAAGCCCGAACATCGAATGGAAGAGCACGACGAACACCTTCGAATTGTCTCGCAGCCAGTCCCATGCCAATCAGTGGCACACATCCACGCGACAGTCTCGGGCTAAGTGAATGATTCCATGTCGAGAACCGCCGGCTGGCTCCGCTCACCAGATAGCGGCCCGCCCACCCTCGACAGGCGCGGCCCACGACACCAGGAGACGACGATGCCCAAGTATCTGCTTCTCAAGCGCTACCGCGGTGGCCCGGAGCCGCACCATCCCTTCCCGCCGATGGACCAGTGGGCGCCCGAGGACGTGGAGGCGCACATGGCGTTCCAGAGGCACGTCAGCGAGCTGCTGCGGGAGCGCGGCGAGTACATCGACGTGCAGGCGCTCACGCCGGCGCGCACCTGGGTGCGCTACGGCGGTCCGGACGCGGCGCCCGTCACCACCGACGGCCCGCACCCCGAGACCAGCGACCTGATCGCGGGCTGGTACATGATCGACGTCGAGTCCCGCGAGCGCGCGCTCGAGCTCGCCGCGTACGTCTCCTCCGAGCCCGGCCCCCGCGGCGAGCCGGTGTACGAGTGGATCGACGTCCGGGAGATCATGTCCGAGGCGCCGTCGGAGGACTGATCCGGCGTGATCGACGGGCCGACGCAACAGCGGGATGAGGTCCCGCCCCAACCCGCCCTGCGCGGGTTCGCGCGGGACCTCCTTCCGCGGGTGCTCGCAGGCCTGGTCCGCCGGGGCGAGGACTTCGACGCCGCCGAGGACGCGCTGCAGGAGGCGCTGCTGGAGGCGCTCCGCGTGTGGCCTGGGCACCCGCCGCGCGACCCGCGCGCATGGCTGACCACGGTGGCGACGCGGCGGCTCGTGGACGCCCGCCGCAGCGATGCCGCCCGGCAGCGGCGCGAGGAGACCGAGTACGCGGAGTCGCGTCCGGGCGCCACGGAGGAGGGCGACGACACCCTCTTCCTGTTGTTCTGCTGCTGTCACTCCGACCTCGCGCCCGCGTCGCAGGTGGCGCTGACCCTACGCGCCGTCGGCGGCCTCACCACCCACGAAATCGCCGACGCCTTCTACGTCCCCGAGGCGACGATGGCGCAGCGGATCAGCCGCGCCAAGCGCACCCTCCGCGGGCGCCGGCTCGACCAGCCTGGCGATCTCGCCGTCGTGCTGCGCGTGCTCTATCTCGTCTACACGGCCGGGCATTTGCGCCCGCCCGCCCGCGTCGACCTGGCCGCCGAGGCGATCCGGCTCGCCCGCCAGCTCACCCTCGCCACGGAGGAACCCGAGGCGCGCGGGCTGCTCGCGCTGATGCTCCTCAACCACGCCCGGATGCCGGCGCGGCTCGATCCCGAGGGCCGGATCGTCACACTCGACCGGCAGGATCGCGGCCGGTGGGACACGCGCGAGATTGCCGAGGGCGTGCGCGTCCTACAGTCGGCGCTCGCCATGCAGACGGTGCAACGGCGCCCGGGCCGCTATCAGATCGAGGCCGCGATCGCCGCTCTGCACGACGACGCGGCGAGCGCGGAGGAGACCGACTGGCCGCAGATCCTCGCCTGGTACGACGACCTCGTCGCGCTGACCGAGGACCCCGTGCGCCAGGACCCCGCCGGGGTGCTCGGGCGCGCGGTCGCGGTCGGCCAAGTCCTCGGTGCCGCCGCCGGACTGCGCGAGACCGACCGGCTGCGCGAGGTGATCGGCGAGCGGCACCGGTGGCACGCCGTGCGCGGGCACCTGCACGAGCTCGACGGCGACCTGCCCGCCGCCGCCTCGGCGTACGCGGAGGCCGCCCGCCGGGCCACGAACGTCGCCGAGCGCGACCACCTGGTCCGCCAGGCCGCCCGCGCGCGGGCCGCCGACCTCTAACCGGACGACGACATGGACAGCGGTACCCGGATGACCGCCCGTAGCTGACGTCGGGTCCGAACATCGCGATGACGATCGATCTGGGCGACACGCCGACGGAGGCGACGGCGCTCCTGGTGCGTGGGCTCGCACGCGTGGACATCGTCGACGGCGGTCCCGACGAGTACGCGATCGATGAGGCATGGGGCGCAGACCAGGTCACGGAGTTCGAGCGCCAGGTCAGGTCGATGTACGACCAGATGGCACGTATCTCCATCGAGCCGGAGAGCGCGCTTCGGCGGCCCGAGGCCGCGCACCGCGAGCACGAGACGCGCAGCGGACGGGCGCAGGTGTTCCGGCGTCACACACAGGCGCTGGCCGGCGCGACCTGCGACCATCGGCGGCGGCCAGCAAGTCGTCGAGTGCCACCAGCCGGAGGTGGAGACCATGGAGTTCCTGGTTGAGTTCGACATCCATGTTCCGGAGGGATCTCCGGAGTCCGAGGTCGATCAGCGCGTGAGCGCCGAAGCGGCCGCCTCGGCGAAACTGGGCCGCGAGGGACATCTCGTGCGGCTGTGGAGGCCGCCCGTCGCGCCCGGCGAGACGAAGGCCCTTGGCCTGTACCGCGCCGAGAGCGAAGCAGAGCTCGATGGTCTGCTCGGCGCGCTGCCATTGACCGGCTGGATGCAGATCCGTGTTACGCCGCTCGAGCCGCATCCAAATGACCCCAGTAGATCCGGACCGCTGCTTCAGCTCCCGGATCCTCATCTGACGCTGATCTATCGCCTCGACGCGACTCTGGGCGAGGCGCTCGATCTCGGCGACTTCCCGCAGGGACACCGCCGCATCGTGCCGCTGACTGGCGGAACCTTCACCGGACCGGAGCTGAGCGGGAAGCTCGTCCCCGGCGCCAGCGCCGACTGGCAGACGGTCCGGCCGGATGGCACCGCGCTGGGCGACATCCGCTACACGCTGCGGACCGGCGACGGCGACCTGCTCTACGTCGAATCACGGGGCGCGCGCCACGGCTCCCGCTCGAGGTCCTCGCCCGTCTCGGCCGTGGCGAGGACGTCGATCCGACCGAGTACACCTTCCGGACCGCGACTCGGATCGAGACCGCCGCCCCAGCGCTCGACTGGCTGAACAAGGGCGTCTTCATCGGCGTCGCCGGCCGCCTAGCCAGCGGTGTGATCTACGAAACGTATCTGGTCGGATGAACGCGCACGACGCTCGCCGTCAGCGTCACCAGTCAGAACGAGAGGAGCACCACCATGCCATTCGTGAAGGTCGGAACCGAAAACAGCACGGATATTGAGATCCACTACAACGACCATGGCTCCGGAAAGCCGATCGTTCTGATTCACGGCTATCCGCTCAACGGCAACTCCTGGGAGCGTCAGGAGCGCGTGCTCCTCGAGCACGGATACCGCTGCATCAGCTACGACCGTCGAGGCTTCGGCCGGTCCAGTCAGCCGACGTCCGGCTATGACTACGACACGTTCGCGGGCGATCTGAAGGCGCTGCTCGACCATCTCGCGCTCGACCACGATGTCGTCCTCGCCGGCTTCTCGATGGGCACCGGTGAGGTCACCCGGTACCTCGGCACGTACGGGTCGGCCGGGGTCAGCAAGGCGATCCTGCTCGGCGTGATTCCACCGTTCTTGCTGCAGACCGAGGACAACCCGAAGGGCGTGCCGGCCTCGGTGTTCGACGGCATCAAGCAGGCGATCGTGGCTGACCGGTACGCGTTCTTCGACGGCTTCTTCGCCAACTTCTACAACACCGATGTGCTGGCGCCGGAGCGGATCGGGGACGCAGCGGTTCGAGCGAGCTTCAACGTCGCCGCCGGAGCGTCCCCCTACGCGTCCTATGCATGCGTCGACACATGGCTGACTGACTTTCGCGGCGACCTGCCCAAGATCGACGTGCCGACACTGGTCGTCCAGGGCACCGCGGACCGAATCCTGCCCTTCGAGGCGACGGGCGCGCGGCTCAGAGACGAGAACTTGATCGCCGACCTCACGGTCGTCGAAGTCGAGAACGGCCCGCACAACATCGGCTGGACCCATCCCGAGGAGACCAACGCCGCGATGCTCGCGTTCCTCGGCGGCGAAGCCAGAGCGGCCTGAGATCTTCGAGTCTCACGAACGCGGTCGCGCCGGCGTTCTGTGCATATGAACTCACTCCGCCACCACTCCGTCGCCAGCCCGCTCGGCCCGCTGCTGCTCGTCGCCGACAAGGCCGATCAGCTGCGCGGCCTGTACCTCCCTGATCACAAGCTCGGCCCCGTCGTGGGCCCCGGGCGCGATGACTCGGGCGGGGTCATCCACAGCGCCGCCGGGCAGCTCGACGAGTATTTCGCCGGGGATCGCACGGACTTCGACCTGCCGCTGGCGACCGCGGGCAGCCCGCTGCAGGAGCGGGTCTGGGCGGCGCTGCGCGCGGTGCCCTACGGCATGACCACCACGTACGGCCGGATCGCCGGTGACCTGGGCCTGGGCCCGGGGGCGGCGCGTGCCGTCGGCGCCGCCAACGGCCGCAACCCCCTGTCGATCATCGTGCCGTGCCATCGGGTCGTCGGAGCCTCGGGCTCGTTGACCGGATACGCGGGAGGGCTCGAGGCCAAGCGCCGCCTGCTCGAGCACGAGGCCCGGGTCGTCGGCACGGCCGGTGAGGCTGCGCCTGGCTAACGCCCGCCGCGATGCGCGATGTAGTCGGCCTCGGCCTGACCCAGCGGCGTCGCCGGCGGCTCTCCGTGGAGGTACTCGGCGGCGATCGCGCCCCAGTCAGCACCGGCGCGGAGCTGCCCCAGGACGACGGCGACGATGCCGTGCATCCGGCGGATGAGGATCGATTCGGGCGGCAGCGTGAACTGGTTGACCTGCGTTCGGAGCTCGGCCCGGTGGTCGCTGTCGGGACGTTCACGGTCGCGGCCGCGCCGCGCGCCGTCGGGCGAGAAGCGACGCTCGCCCGGCTCGGCATACCATTTGGTCGCCATTCGCATCAGCCGCAACGTCAGGTCCGCGTCGACGGCATCGGCTCGATCGGCGGGCAGGTAGCCGCCGGCTTCCAGCGCCGTCTTCAGAGCCGCCGCGTCCCGGTCACGGACCGCGCGGGCAATCGATCGCTCATCGTCCACGCGGGCGGCGGCCGCCGCGCGCACCAGGCCGAAGTCCAGGAAGCAGACCCGGCCGTCGGGACAGGCGAGATAGTTGCCCGGATGGGGGTCCCCCAAAGCGATCCCGTCGCGGTAGAGCAGGCCGAAGAAGAACCGAAACACGATCTCGCCGTACCGATCGCGCCGAGCCTCGTCGGCCCGGCGCACCACCTCGAAGCGCTCCCCGTCGACGTACTCGGACACGAGGACGCGACGGGTGCAGAGATCCAGGTGGACCCGCGGGATGCGGACGAACGGATGCCCGCGCATCAACCGCTCGATGCGGCGCTGGTTGGCGGCCTCGAGCTCGTAGTCGAGCTCCTCTCCGATCCGCTCGCGCAGCTCCGCCGCCAGCGCCCGCGCGTCGAGTCCCGGGGCGAGGCGCCTGACCAGCGGCAGCAGCAACGTCGCGTTGCGCAGATCCGTCTCCACGGCCTCAGCCACGCCCGGGTACTGGATCTTCACGACCACGTCATCGCCGTCGACGGTCGTGGCGCGGTGGACCTGCCCGATCGAGGCGGCCGCGAAGGCGCGTTCATCGAAGTCCGAGAAGACGTGCCGCAACGGGCCGCCCAGCTCTCGGCGAACGAGCTTCTCCAGCTCCGCGAACGGAACCGGCGGGACGTCGTCGCGCAACGACGCCAGGCGACGTTGCAGATCGTCCTGCTCGTCGTCGCCGAGGCCGTCGAACTCGACCATGGAGATCATCTGGCCGACCTTCATCGCCGCGCCGCGCATCTGTCCCAGCTGGTCCACAAGCTGGCGGACAAGCGCGGCCGTCCGTTCGCTCTGCGCGGCAGCAGCCCGCTCGGGCGTCCGCACGCGATTCGCTGTCCGCATGCCGGCCCAGCGCAGGCTCTGCCCCGTCACCAGACCGCCGACCCGCGCCGTCCGGGCAATCCGGCCGGTGGGCAGCTTGCCCGCCTCGGGAGGCGGATCGTCGGCGCGAGCGGCCATCAACCGAGACTAGGGGCCCACGCAACAGTTCCGACGGGAGAACGATGCACTAGGCTGGGCGGATGGAGCCCCCCCGCCCAGGCGATCTCGTCAACGTCGCGACTGGTGGGCCGTCGCTCGACGGCATCGTGTTCGATACGCCGAGCAGCTCAAAGGTGGTCGTGGCCGTCGTCGATCCGGGGCGCGGACCCGTGTTTCGCACCGTTGCGCCGAGCACGCTGAGCGAGCGCGCGACGGAGGGTTCTCAGGACCGAGTCCTGCGGCTACTCATCCGCCGGACGCCGTCCCCGGTTCACGGGGCGGTCCGCGGCGGCGGGCCGGGCGGTCAGAGCCGAACCGCCCACACCCGCACGGCGGCGCACCGCCCGACCGGCCGGTAGGGGAGCCGGAGCCGGAGCCGGCTCAGGCACGGGACTTGATGACGCGGTAGGTCACGTGCGTTGCAGCTTGGGTTGCGCGCACGTCGGTCTGCTTGAGGATGATCGCCGGACCGGCGCTGAGCGCAAACAGCGGCGTCCCCGCCGTCAGGACGACCGGCGCGAGATGAATCCGGAGCTGGTCGACCAGGCCGGCGTCCAGGTACTGCCGCGCCAGGTTGGCGCCGCCCATGATCACGACGTCCTTGCCGCCGGCCGCGTCCTGCGCGCGGTGCAGCGCGTTGTCGATCCCGTCGGTGACGAATTCGTATCGCCCCGCGAGCCGCACGTTGGCCGGGGTCGACGAGGTGACCACGAACGTCGGCGGAGCGATGGCCTGGCTGCGCTCGCCGCCGAAGCCGCGCTCGTCACCCCAGCCGTTGGGCCCATCGACGAAGTCGAACGTGCGTCGACCCATCAGGACGGCGCCGGTGGCGGCGGTCGTCTCATCGAGCAGTGCGGCATCGGCCGCGGTTCTGGCGCCCATCGCCCACTCGTGCAGTCGCTCTCCGCCCAGACCGAGGCCGCTCCGCGGGCTTGGGCTCGGGCCGGTCACGAATCCGTCGAGCGACATCGAGATATCCAAGACCACGTTTGCCACGTCCGTTCCTCGGCGGTCGTCGGTTCCGGGCTCAGGCTGCGGCCGGCGGGACGGCGCCGACGCTCATTCGGACACTGATGGGAACCCCAGTCGCGGACATCGTGGCCGATCGTAATCGATGCCGCCGCCTCGCTGATCTGGCCGCCGCGAGGCGCGTGCCCGCACCGGAACGGGCTGGTGACATGAGTCACTTGGGTTGCCCATCCTGCCGGCTGCGATTCGATCGAGCTGCGGCGGCCCATGTGACGACGTGCCCGGAATGCGGCCGGCGCCTGATCACCCTCAGCGACGGAGCGAGTCTGGTGGGTTTTCGCCTCTTCGATCCGCTCGACAGCCCGCCCACGCTGCCCGGGGCGGTCGCGGTGGCGATCCCGATCGTCCGCTCCGACGACGGCCGGGGGTAGGCGACCGCCCGGCGCGCGCGGGCCTGCTCCGGGCTACGGCCGGTCGGCGGGTTCCGCTGCCCGGGGGGCCGGCGACGCCTCAGCCAGCGCGTCGGGGGGCAGGACGTACCGCTGCGGGGCGCCGGAGCCCATGCCGTGATCACCAGCGAGGCGGGCGCGGTGCAGGCCACCGCGGCTCTTCATTGGCGCCCGCGCCTCGGGGCGTCCGTCGTGATCGGTGATCCAGGCCAGGATCGCCCCCGAGTCAGCACCCTCGGCGACGACCGCAGCGCGCTCGATCACCTGACCGCCGGACGGGTGTTGGCGCGACAACCGTCGGACCACGGAGCGAATCGATCCCTCGTCCATCGTCATTCCGTCACGTCCGATCCGCCGGCGCCGGCGTGCGCGGTGACGGGGGGCGGGACGGTCGCCTCCTGCCACTCCGGCGGGTAGGCGCCAACCATGTACCGGTCGCCGCGGAGGAAACTGAGAAATCGACCAACTGGGGAGCCCCCATTGGCATGCTCTGCCGGCATCGACAACCTCCTTGAGCGCCGGCGGCCGCGCATGGCGTCCGGTTGCACTCGTTGAGAAGCGGCTCTTCGGTCGCTAAGGACGAAACTGTCCGTGAGGTCGCCGGTCGTCGGTTGTCGGCGTCCGGCGCGAAATCGCTTCGCAGGAGCGGTGAAGTGACCCTGGACCAGTCATCGTACGCTTCACGGGGTGAAAAGCAAACGAACGCGAAAGCGCGTAAACGGATCATTCGCGACGCGCTGAGGATCCCGGCGGCAGGCGGATTGGACTCGTGAGCACGGCTCGGCTGGACGAACTGCGAGCGCAGGCGCTGCACGCCCGCCAGCGGTATGACCTGTACAAGGCGAGGTCCTACGGCCCGCGTGCGACCAGCCCGTCGCGCCTGCGCGAGCTGGAGCGCCAAAGCGCGCAAGCGCAAGCCGCGCTGCGATTCGCCGAAGCCGAGGCGAAACGGGAGGCGCTGGAATAGTCCGGTGGACGCGCTCGCGACACCACCGTGCAATTGAGAGTGCCCGCCGATACGATTCGCACGGTTTGAACGTCCGGGCCGTTGTTGGCCCGTGGGATCGAGGTCGAAGTACCTATCTCCCGCCGAGTGAGCGCCACCGCACGAAACGCAGCATCCAGGAGCCGCACGTGAGCGTCAGTGGGGCAGGTGAGCCGAGCCTGCCGCTGGTCGGCGGTCGGCTCATGTCGGAGATCACCAATCGCATCGTCGCGTTCATGCGCGAGCACTACGGACGTGGGCCGATCAAGGCGAAGACGTACGTGCTGGACAACCTGATCGTCTGCGTTCTCAGTGACGGGTTCACCGCGATCGAGCGCACGATGATGGAGGGCGGGCAGCCGGATCGTGTCCTGGAAATGCGCCGTGACTTCCAGCAACTTATGAAGGCGCGCTACAGCGCGATGATCGAGGAGCTCACCGGCCGAACCGTACTGGCGTTTCTGAGCCAGGCTCACGTCGAACCTGACCTGACGATCGAGATGTTCCTGATGGACGGACCGGTGCCCGGCTTCGGCGCCCTCGAAGTCGTCGATCCGCCTCCCGCCGAGCCGCGCCCGCCCGCCGGGCCCTGATCACGCGCGGCCGACCGGCCCGAACGGTTGGCATGCCCCTGCCGGAGGAGTAATGTGGGCCCCGAGCCGGCCCTGCGGCCGGCAACCTGCGCTCGAGTCCGAATGCCACCGACGTCGCGAAAGCGCCGCGAGGCGGGGAGCCCGGGCCGCCGTTGCTACTGCGGGGTCGGCACCGTGTCAACTGGTTTCCGGTAGAGGTTTCCGGTAAGCTCGGTGAGGTCGGGGCCGGCAGGCGGAACGGCTCAGTTCGGCCGGAGCGCCTCGACCAAGGAGCAGCTCGCGCTCGTAGCGGTCTCAAGGCGGCACACCGGGGGCGTTGCGGTTCGCAACGTTGATCCCCTACTGGGAGGCCGTCTGATGGCCCAGCCGTCTCACAGCCCGCAGCTGCTCGTGTCATTCGCACAGCCGCGGCTCGCACGCAGCCTGCTTGACATCGGCACGTCGGTGGTGCCGTATCTGACGCTGTCGGTCCTGCTGTATTTGACCCTCGGGGTCTCGCTCGTGGTCACGGTGATACTGACAGTGCTCGCCGGCGGCTTCCTGGTCCGGACGTTCGTCGTGTTCCACGACTGCGCGCACGGATCGCTGCTGCCGTCCAAGCGGGCCAACCGCATCGTCGGCCGGTTGACGGGACTGCTGGTGCTGTCTCCGTTCGAGCGCTGGCGCCACGACCATGCGATCCATCACGCCACCTCGGGGGATCTCGAGCGCCGAGGCGTCGGCGACATCCTCACGCTCACCGTCGCCGAGTACCGTGCCCGGTCGGGGCGTGGACGCCTCGCCTACCGCTTGACGAGGAGTTCGGTGGTGATGTTCGGGCTCGGACCGATCGTGGCGATGATGGTCGGGCCGCGGATCGCCACCCGATCACAACGTCCACGTCTCCGCCACAGCGTGCTCGGTACCGACGCAGCGCTGGCGGTGGTGGCCGGCGGCCTGTGCTGGCTGATCGGGTGGGAGAAGCTGCTCCTCGTGTGGGGACCGTCGGCGATGGTCGCCGGATCCGTCGGCATTTGGCTGTTCTATGTGCAGCATCAGTTCGAGGACGCGTATTGGCAGAGTGCTGCCGAGTGGAGCTACGCGGACGCCGCGCTGCGCGGCAGCTCGTACCTGAAGCTGCCGATGCTGCTGCAGTTCTTCACCGGCAACATCGGGCTTCACCACGTCCATCACCTCAATGCTCGGATTCCCAACTACAACCTGCAGCGTGCCCATCGTGAGACGCCGATCTTCGATGCGGTGCCGGTCCTGTCGCTGCGCGACGGGCTGCGCGCGGTCAATCTCAAGCTATGGGATCAAGACAGCGGCAAGCTGGTCACGTTCGCACAAGAACGCAGGATGGGAAGCGACCGCGCCGTTCTGACGCCCGCGGCGGTGGCGCGTCCGCAGCCTGAGGTGACCACGGCGACCGGAACATCCGGGTGACGGCGCATCACCGGCCCGTGGCCGTGCGCTGCGCCCCTCCAACGCACGGCCAACGAACCTCCTCAACGAGATCGCATGGCCGTCTCCATGGCCGCCCCGCTGCCACGAGTAGACCACCACGGACGACCGCCCCGCTGACGTCGAGCTGACAATCCAGCGCGACCTCGAAGTTTGATGCGCAAACGGAGCTCGCGACCGGCCCGCTCGCGCTGATGCACCGGAACGGCGCCGGAGGTGGATGCCTGGGTGGCTGGCTTCGGGCGGCCCGCGGTGCGGACAGCGTCGCACTCCTCTGGTGGGAATTGCGCTGCTTCTCGCGATGCCTCCTCAACCGCCCATCGGCCGTTGCGGACGCGCCATTGCGCTTGAGTTGCGCCAAACCCCCATTGCGCCAGCTTGAGGCAGATGCAACGAGCGTCCAGCCAGCCGAGAATAGCCGATCTTCAGCGCATTACGAAGAATTTTGGTCGCACCCGGTGTGCCGGTGTGCCCGGCGGGTGCGAACGGCTCACGGGATGTCGCCCGGTGCCCTCACGAGTTCACCACGCGGAGCATCAAGACGTGCTCTGGGTTGATGCCGATGCGATCGCCCGTGTCGACCTCGGTCATCCACGCGAGCTCCATGATCGAACCCCGGGCGGCCGACAGGATCGCTGACTCGATGTCCTTCGGGTCCCCGACGACTTGCAGGCGTTCGCCCCCGAGAACGGTGATCTCGGTGGCCCGGTTCATCGTTCGAACTCCAGAACCGAGTATGCGTTACACCCGACGACCTCGTACGCCTCTTCGGCAGACCGGCTGCCGATCAGGGCATCTGGCTGGTGGTGCCAGATGACGTACGGCTGATGGGATCCCATGTCGAAGATCGCGATCACGGTGTCGCCGGAGATCGGATCGGGTGTGCCGACCTCGGTGATGCAATCCGTCCTCCCACGCCGCGTCCACAGTTCCTGAATCCGGCGGTTGCTCGGGAGCCGGCCGAGCGACAGGGCGAGTTGCTCGCGCATGCTCCGGTAGGCGGTCTCGGCCGCTGACGCGTCGCCCACGCCGGGGATGAAGAACGAGGTCATGCCGTCTACAACCCGCGCTTGCGGGCGTTCTTGCTCAGCGCGGCCGCGATCGCGCTGGGATCGGTCCGCGCCTCGAGATCGGTAATCCGCTTGCTCTCACGCTCGAACTCGCGGTGGACGGAGTCCTGAAGTCCTTCGATGAGTCCCTCCAGGTGGGCAACGCGCGTCTCGAGCGCCTCAAACCGGGCGGACTGCTCTGGCGGGGCGCTCGGCGCCGCCGGCCCGGACATGGGCGGATTGCGGATCTGCCTGATCCGGGCGACCAACCCGGCCCGGTCGCGCGCGCTCACCTGGCTCCCGCGCGTCTGGGCCCGGCTCGTCTGTGTTCAGGTTGCCGGCGCGCCGCCGGCAACTCCCATGCGGTCTTCAAACGATCACCGGCGGACGATCGGACATCAGCATCGAGCTCTTTCAGTGGCCGGCGCCTCGGTCATGGTCTCAGGGAAACTCGCTGCGTCGGCAAGAGAGCCTCACGGGCGAAGGCGCCCGTATGACCCAAATTAGCACCCCGGAGGCGGCTCGGACCAAGCTGCGCGCTAGAATGGTCGGCTCGGCCGAGCGTTTAGCACGGCAAAAAGTGTCCCGCGTTTCCGCAGTCGCTGCCCTGCAGTGTCCTCCGCGTCTCGCAGCACACATACCGGAGGGAAGTAAGCATGGCTACAGGAACCGTGAAATGGTTCAGTGACGACAAGGGCTTCGGCTTCATCACACCTGATGACGCGGGCAAGGATCTGTTCGTCCATCACAGCGCGATCCAGGGCGACGGCTACAAGTCGTTGACCGAGGGCGCGAAGGTGTCGTACGACGCCGAGCAGGGCCCCAAGGGCCCGGCGGCAGCCAACGTCCTCACTGTCTAACCGTTCAGCGGCAGCGGCGGAGGGCGATCGCCTTCCGCCGCATCCGCGTCGAGCTGAGGGCAGGGACCGCGGCTTCATCGATCCCCCCGGGCACGCGAGCTCAGGTGCCTCCCCAGCAGCACGACGCGTCGCGCTCACACTCTGACTACAAGGACGGGTAGGCATGGCTTCAAGCGGCAAAAAGAGAACCACGATGGCAAAGCTCAATCGCGAAGCGAGGCTTCGCGAGCGTCGCGTGGAGAAGGAAGCCCGTAAGTTCGAGCGAAAGCACGCGGCGGCAAATCCGTCGGAGCCGGGCGACATCGAGGGTGACTTGACCGACCAGCCGTGGTCGGAAGCCGAGGTTTCACGCACCCCCTGACGGGCCGATCCCGGCCCCGTCGGGCCGGGTCCAGGATGGCGAGTGTCAGTGACAGTGGAAACGACGCCCTCCGGCGGCACACGGTCGCCGCGACCTGCCAGCGGCCACAGGGGCCACGAGCGCCCGATGCTCGGCGCGCCGGCTTGCCTTACGGCGACCTGAGGCTGCCGATTCGCAGCGATCCGTCCTGAGCCGGTGGGGGCGCGGCTTGTTGCGTCGCTGAGGCTCCGGGGGGTTCGGGAGGGTCATCGAGGAAGTCGCGGCTGGGAACGAAGAACAGGCTGCCGGTCAGCGCGGTTGAGAAATCGAGGATCCGATCGGTGTTCCCCGGCGGCTTGCCGATGAACATGTTGCGCAGCATCTGCTCGATGACATCCGGGTGGCGCGCGTAACCGATGAAGTAGGTGCCGAATTGGCTGGCGGCGACTCGGCCGAACGGCATGTTGAAGCGCAGGATCTGCTGCTGCTCGCCGTCCTCGCCCTCGATCACGTTCAGGGCGATGTGAGAGTCAGCCGGCTTGACCGCATCGTCCATCTCGATGTCACTCAGCTTGGTGCGTCCGATCGCGCGCTCCTGGGCCTCGACGGGGAGGGCGTCCCATGCCTCCAGGTCGTGGACGTACTTCTGGATCACGACGTAGCTGCCGCCGGCGAACGCGGGATCTTCATCCCCGATCGTCACCGACTCGTGGGCGGCGGCTCCCTCTGGATTCTCGGTCCCGTCGACGAACCCGAGCAGGTCGCGCTCGTCGAAGGAGCGGAACCCGTGCACCTCGTCGATGACCGTCGCGCCGGCGGCCAGCCGATCGGTGAGGCGCTGGGCCAGTTCGAAGCACAGATCGAAACGGTGCGCGCGGATGTGAAACAAGAGGTCAGCCGGGGTGCTCACTGCGGTGTGCCTGGGTCCGCTGAAGACCGGCAGCGGATGCAACCCCGCCGGCTTGGGCTGATCGAACAGGCGGTCCCACAGCAGCGCGCCGATCCCGACGACGAGCGTCAGCTCGGCCTCGGGTAGGCGGAACCCGACCGATCGCTTGAGCCCCTGTGCGGTGGCCAGCAGATCCCGGACCTGGTCCTCCGCGCCCGGCGGCACCGTCAGCACGAGGAAGATCGCCGCCTCGGTGGGCGCCGTCACGATCGTCTGGGGCTCGGCGGGCGTCATCCTCACACCCATTCTCGCGGACACCGTGCGCCACCGTCGCGCGTGTGGTCAGGGGAACGACACGAGCGCGATCCGCGCCTTGGAGGTGGTCCCCGCCCCCGTCGTCCCGGTGGCGCCGATCGTCCCGGCCCCGGTGCCGGTGGTGTTGCTGCTCGGGGTCGTGGCCGCCGCCGCGCTCGTCAGCGTGACCGTCGCCCCGAGCTGGTTGGACCTCGTGTGGGACAGGAGCTGGTGCCCGGCCCGGGTGAGCGAGAAGAAGAGGTAGCTCATCTCTCCGGCGCCGACGGCGGTGGCGTTGCATCGGGCGATCACCTGGCCCGCCGAGACGATGTTGCCGGTGGTCTGGCACGGCTCGCCGGCCGGGCAGCTGACCAGGATTCCCCCGAACCAGCCGTGGGAGACGAAATCGGTCATCCCGACGAAACGCACCTGCCCCGGCTGACTGATGCTCCGTGGCGGGCTCGGATTCGTGGTGGAGAATGACGTCAGGGTCAGCGTGCGGGTGACGCTCTTGCCGGCAAGGTCGGCGACCTTGACCTTGACCGCCATCTGCTCGTGGGTGGCTCGCCGCAGCAGCGTCTGGGCCTTCGGGGTCAATTGGAAGTACGCGAGGCCGGTGCTCGTCGACAGGTGCTCGGCGCTCGTTGTGGCCAGCGCGGTCCGGCCGACGTACACGGTCGTCTTCAAGGTGCACGGGCTGACGCCGTAGCAGCCGACCGGAACGGCGCCGAGGCCCTGGCGCGGAACGAACGCGCTCGAGCCGAAGATGACGAGATGTGCGGGATCGGCCACCGGCGCCGACGTGCCGAGCACCTGTCCGGCCGGGCCGAGCGCCTCCACCTCGTAGTAGGGGAACGCGTCGTGGGTGAGCAGCGGGAACCGCGCGCCGGCGCTCGCCGCCGGCCCCACCCAGGTGAATGACGTGGGACTGGATCCCCCCAGCACCTGCCAGGACGTGATCCCGGTGGCGTACCGCCAGTTGGGGTTCAGACCGACGCTCCCATCGGGGCCGGCCGACACCGAGAGTGATGGCGCAGCGGCGGGAGTGGGGGCGGCGTCGAGGCCGGGGGTGCCGGCGCCCGCGGCCGCGGTGGCGGCGTCGACGTAGTCGCCGTCGATATTGATCGTGTCCTTGCCGTAGCTCTCGTTGTGCGCGCCTTGGAACTGGTGCAGCCGCTGGTGCGCGGCCCAGTCCGTGCTCGGCACGTTGGGGTCTGCGGTGTTCTCCTGGTTGTTCCAGTTGGCGATCCAGAGATCGTCGGGTTCCGGATAGCCGGTTCCGATCTCGGCCACGAGGTCCTCGACGCCCGAATCCGAGCTGCTGTAGACGCCGGATGTGTAACCGCTCGCATGCAACTCGGTGGTCCAGGCCGAGATGAACGCCAGCACGGCGTTGGTGTTGGTGGCGGTCCGGTTGTAGGACTCCATGTCCAGGTACAGGGGGTTGCCGGTGCCGAGGCCGATGGCCTGGGCGCGGGTCACGGCATCCTGCGCCGCGGCGGTGCCCTGGGTGGCCGCCGTCGTCGGTGACGTGGAGATCGCGGCGCAGCCGCAGGAGTTCGACGGCGCCTGCAGGCCGACGTAGATCGGGATCAGGTGCCAGCCGGCCGCCGCCTGCTGACCGACCCACGTGGGCGTCAGATTGGCCTGTGAACAGGCCATGTTGGCGCCGCCGATGTAGACGCCGACGGCGCGATAGCTCGACGCGGCCCAGGCGGCCATCTGCGCGGAGCTCGGCGTGCTGCAGGCGTCAAACCCGGTGCCGGTGTAGATCTCGCCGGGGGTGGAGACGACGGGGGTGGTCGCGCGAGCGCGCGCGAACGCGCGGGAGCGGGACTTCGCGAACGCCACCTCTGACACGGGGCGCGGCCGGGGTGAGGCCACCGCCGCGGCCGACACGGAGCGCAGTCCCAGCGCACGCTCGATCATGGCCGGGTGCCGGTTCCACGTGGCGGTCACGACGACGCCGTGCGCCGTGTTGACGATCTGCGCCTCCGAGCCCTCGCTCCGATTGGCGCCGGCGGTGGTCGTGGGGGGGAGGAACCGGCCGGCGCGCGATTGCAGGGGCGAGACGAGGATCGCCTCGGTTCGGCCGGCCGCGGTCGCCGGGCAGCGCTGATCGACACTGGGATCGCCGAGGTAGACGGCGTGCCGGTTGAAGCGCACACACGCCGTGGCGTCGGTGCCGAGGCGATAGACGGGCCAGCGTGCGGGCACGGTCACCCGGTAGCCGTGATACGTGACCACCCGGGTCGTCGGGGCGCCGAGTGACGCAGCCGGGGTCACGACACCGATCGCGCCGCTCGCCACGATGGCGAGAATCACCGTACGAAGCTGACGTTGGGCGAGCAGGGAAAGGCGCATTGGTGTCGCTGCCGCAGCCGGTCCTCGATGCGGTCGAGGACCGGATGATGCCGGGTGCCGGCTTACGCGCTGCAAGCCATCACCCGCCGGGCCACCCAGGCTAACCGCGTTCGCCTGTCCGGGCTGGAGGTCACGAACTCGATGTCGCTTAGAACAGCCTCCGGCGACAAAGGTTGCGGCCATCGCGCGTGAGAGTTGCGTAGGCTCGGGCGTTCGTGAAGTCGTTCGCCTCCGACAACTACGCCGGCGCCCATCCCGAGGTGCTGGCGGCGCTCAGCGCTGCCAACGAGGGCCACGCCGTCTCCTACGGCGCGGATCCGTGGACGGCGAAGGCCGAAGAGGTCCTGCGCGGCCATTTCGGGCCCGAGGCGCAGTCGCTGCTCGTGTTCAACGGATCCGGGGCGAACGTGCTGGCGCTGCGGGCCGTCTGCCGTCCGTGGGAGGCGATCGTGTGCGCCGACAGCGCGCACGTCAACGTCGACGAGGGCGGGGCCCCCGAGCGGATCGCTGGGGTCAAGCTGCTCACCGCCGGCACGCCCGATGGCAAGCTCACGCCCGAGGACATTCGCGCCCGGGTCACCCGTATCGGCGATGAGCACGCGGTCCAGCCGCGACTGGTGACGATCAGCCAGAGCACCGAGTTCGGAACCCGCTACTCCCCTGAGGAGATGGCGGAGCTGGCGCGGACCGCGCACGAGCTGGGGCTGGTCCTCCACGTGGACGGCAGCCGCCTGGCCAACGCCGCTGCGGGTCTCGGCTGTCCCCTGGGGGCGATCACGGCCGAGGTCGGCGTCGACGTGCTCAGCCTCGGCGGGACCAAGAACGGGATGGTGCTGGGGGAGGCGGTCGTGTTCCTCGCTCCCGGGCTCGCCGACGGCGCTCGCTATCTGCGCAAGCAGACCCTGCAGCTCGCCTCCAAGCACCGATTCATCGCCGCCCAGTTCGTGGCGATGTTCGAGGGTGACCTGTGGCAGCGCAACGCCGCCCACGCCAACGCCATGGCGACCCGGCTCGCTGACCACCTCACCCGCATCCCCGGCGTCGAGATCACCCAGCGGGTGCAGGCCAACGGTGTGTTCGCGGTGGTCCCCCGGGCGGCGGCTGACGCGGTGCGGCCGAGATGGCCGTTCTACACCTGGGACGAGACGACCGGGGAGGTGCGCCTCATGTGCTCGTGGGACACCACCGCGGATGAGGTCGACGCCTTTGCCGGAGCGCTCGCGGCGGCGTGCGGACAGGACGACGACGGCGGTTAGGCGGCTTGGAGCTCGGCCTCGAGCTCCGGACCGCAGCCGCGCAGGTCGGCGACCAATCGGGCGGCCGTGATCTGCTCCCAGCGACCGCTCTCGATGAGAGCGTCCGCCAGCGCTTCCACGTCGGCCAGGGCTCGCATCGCCTCGGCGTCGGTCGCCAGAGCCGAGCTGAACACGAGGTTGTCCGCCGCGAGGCGAATCCGATCCTGCTCGGCGGGCTGCAGCTTGCTCGGCCCGAGCTCGTCAAGGGTGTTCATCACGCGTCGGTAGGCCTGGGTGCGATTAGGGCTCATAGGGACTCCGTTCGGCTCCGAATCGGATATTTGTCCATAGTGTCGGCATCTGCAAAAGGCTTCTTTAGCCCTACGTCCAGTGATTGCGGCGGTGGGTCGTCCCTGACGATAGCGACGCTCACCGCGGCGCCAGCCAGGAGCTCGGTGATCGGCGCGACGCAGCGCCGTTGCGACCCGGGCCGGCCGGCGGGCGGGCGCTAGCCGTGCTGACGGGCGAACGGAGACTCGAGCAGCGAGAACTTCGGCCCGTTGACCCTGTCGACCCAGTTGCTCGCGAGCATCACCGCGTAGGCGGGCCAGTACACGCCGGTGGGGGGCGCCCCCGGCACGCATTGACCGCCACTCCCGCCCGGGTTGGAGAACCACAGCAGCCCGTCGGTGTCGGCGTAGTTGGTCTGCTGCGCCACGTCGTCCTGGAGCGTCAGCGGGCCGAGCCCGCGTCCGGGCGGGTTGCAGAGGTCCTCGTTGCCGTGGTGGACCCGATCGGAGGGGACGAGCGGGCCGCGGCCGTTCTCGCCGGTGTTGACGATGAAATGCGCGCCTCCGAGCAGCCGGGAGATCTCCTGGCCGTAATGGATCTCGGTACTCGTCCAGTCGAAATGCGTCGAGTTGAGGAAGAAGCCCTGGGCCTGGGACACGCCGGCCCCGCGCAGGAGGGCGGCCATGTGACGGAACGGGACCGCATCGGCGGCGCCGCCGTCGAGATAGACGAGCACGTGCGGGTCGGCCTCGAGGGCTGACACGGCGTAGGTGAGCTCGGCGTCGCGGATCGCCAGTTGCTGATGGGTGAGACACGGGGCCGTGATCAGCGAGTCCAGCTCCAGGAAGAACACGACGTGGAAATCGCCGATCCCGTGGGCCACCTGCTGGATGAAGTTGTCATACCGGGCCTGGAGCGCCGGCGTGGCGGTGTAGCCGCAGCGGTCGTGCACGAGCGTGTACGTCGAGAGCATCACGGTCGTCCCCGGATCCTGCACCTGCGTGCCCTCGAGGTAGTGCGCCACCTGCCCGGACACGTTCGAGCCCATGTTCCACATGTAGAAGCGGTGCGCATCGGGCTCGGAGGCGATGTCGCCCAGCAGCGACGCCCACCGGGGGTTCGAGTGCGCGTAGTGGCGCTCCGCCGTCGCGGCGCCGGAGTGAGGGTCCACGTAGATCTTGGCGCCGGCCAGCGGGTTGTCAGCGGCGGGAGTGGGGAGCCCGAGCGGGTTGCTGGCGACCCGCGCCTCGAGCGGGTCGTCGTGGAGGATCGTGATCAACGAGTTGTTGTTCGGACCGAGCGCGTCGGGCCATGCGCTGTACAGGTAGGCCAGCGCGTGTACCGGTGTGCCGTTGATCCCCTCGTCGATGATCCGCACGTTGAACGTGTAGGTGCTCTGCCCCGGCGCCATCGTGATGTATTGGTTGGGGATGGCGTCGAAGTCGATCCCCGGCTGGGCGTCCTGGCGCTTGACGCCGTAGCCGACATGCTCCTCCCCGCTCACATCGCCGGTCCGGACGATGGTGATCGTCAGGTAGCCCTGGTTCTCATGGGCGGTGTAGGCCGGCTGGTCGAGCTCGACCTGGCCCGGCGCGCCTCCGGGGTCGTGGGCAACCGCCGCCTGGGCGGCCGACGGAAGCAGGCACGCCAGGCACAGGCCGGCGAGGAGGACAAAGGGCGTGAGTAGGCGGGGGAAAGGGCTCATGGCTCCGGGGTGGGCCGGTGCAGATTTCATCGGCCGGGTGCCGGCGTCACTTGAGCCCCGATCGACGCGCTGGCCGCGCGTCCGCGCCGCCCGAGCCTGAGCCTGGATCTCCGAGACGACCCAGGACCGGAGGATCCGGGCTAAGCCGGAATCAGGTCAGAAGACGACGGTCGTGTTGCCGTGGACGATCACGCGGTCCTCGCAGTGCCACCGCACCGCGCGCTCGAGGACGGTGCGCTCCACGTCGGCGCCGAGACGGATCAGCTCGGTCTCGGTGTCGCGATGTGAGACACGGACCACGTCCTGCTCGATGATCGGTCCTTCGTCGAGGTCCTGGGTGGCGTAATGCGCGGTGGCCCCGATCAGCTTGACCCCGCGCGCCTTGGCCCGCTGGTAGGGCCCCGCGCCGGCGAATGCGGGCAGGAACGAGTGATGGATGTTGATGATCGGACAACCGGCGCGGCCGAGGAAGTCGGCCGACAGCACCTGCATGTAGCGGGCCAGGACGATCAGGTCATACTGGCCGCCGCCGATCAGCCCGAGCTGGGCGGCCTCGGACTCGGCCTTGGTCTGGCGGCTCACCGGGATGTGGTGGTAGGGCGCCCCGAACCGCGCCACCTCCGCCTCCAGGTCGGGCCAGTTGGAGACGACGCAGCCGACATCGATGTTGAGCTCGCCGCGACGCCAGCGCCACAGCAGGTCGAGGAGGCAGTGGTCATAACGGGAGACCATCACGGCCACGCGTTTGGGCACCGAGGCGTCACGCAGCCAGAACTCCATCCCGAACGGCTCGGCCACCTCGGCGGCGAACTGACCGCGCAGTCCCTGGATGCGGCTGCCGACGTCGCGGATGTGCAACACCATCCGCAGGTAGAAGCTGCCGCCCTCAGGGTCGGTGGAGTATTGAGCCGACTGGATGATGTTGATCCCGCGAGCGCGGAGTAGGGCGCTCACCGCGGCGATGATGCCGGGCTGATCGGGGCAGGTGACCAGCAGGTGGGCGGTGTCGGTCCGGTCGGGAGCGTGCGGCATGCGGCGACGAGTGTAGGTCGCCGGCCGGCCCGCGCTCGATCGAGGCCTGCCGCTGCGCCGCGGAACGAGTTACGATCGCGGTGCGGCGCCGGCGCGAGAGCTGACCGGGCGCTTACCGTCCACAGCAGCGGGTATGAGTAGACCGTAGGTTGATGGTGCCCATGACACCCTCACGACCGCCACCATGACGATCGTCGCGCTGTCTGCCGCCTACGGCGCCGCCGGCAGCCAGATCGGCCCGGCGCTGGCCGAGCGGCTCGGGGTTCCGTTCGTCGATCGCGGCATCGCCCTCGCCGTCGCGGAGCGGCTCGAGGTCCCGGTTCGCGAGGCGCTGGCCCACGAGGAGCCGTCGCCGGGGAGCTCCAGCAGCCTGCTCGAGCGGTTGCTGTCGGGCTTCGTCGGCGCCTACACCGGCGCGCCGGCGCCGCTGCCGGCCGAGGGCGTCACTCCGGCGGACTTCCACCAGGCGTCCCGCGACGCCCTGCTGTCGCAGGCGGCCACCGGACGCGGGGTGATCCTCGGTCGCGGCGCCTGCGCCGCGCTGCGCCACGATCCTCAGGTTCTCCGTGTGCGTCTCAGCGGCCCCGAGCACCGGCGCATCGAACACGCCATGCGGGTGCGTGAGATCGACCGCGATACGTCCGAGCGCACGGTTCGCGCGCTTGACCGCGCCCACGCCGACTACCTCCGGCAGTTCTACGACGTCGACATCGATGACCCGGGCCTCTACCACCTGTCCATCGACGCCACGGCGTTCAGCATCGACGTGTGCGTGCGCATGATCGAGGTCGCCCTGGACGCCATGGCCGGCGGCGGCGAGCCGTCCCACTCCGGTTGACGCTCGCTGGATCCGCGCCGCGCATCTTTTTGCGACGGGCGCGTCCCGGGTAGCGCCCCGCCCATGGGAAAATCAAACACGGCGAAGCATCCGGAGATCGTGGTCGTGACCGGCGCGTCGGGCGGCGTGGGCCGGGCGATCGCGCATGCGTTCGGCAAGCGCGGAGCCCATGTCGCCTTGCTGGCCCGCGGCGAGAAGGGCCTGGAGGACTGCCGCCGGGAGGTGGAGCAGCTGGGCGGACAGGCCCTGGTGGTGCCGACCGACGTCGCTGACTCCGAGCAGGTGGAGGCAGCGGCCGAGCGGGTGGAGCGGGAACTCGGGCCGATCGACGTGTGGGTCAACGACGCGATGGCGACGGTGTTTGCCAAGTTCATCGACGTGTCGCCGCAGGAATTCACCCGGGCGACCGAGGTGACCTACCTGGGAACCGTGTACGGCACGATGGCGGCACTGAAGCGGATGACGGCGCGCGATCGCGGCAAGATCGTCCAGGTCGGGTCGGCGCTGTCCTACCGCGCGATCCCGTTGCAGTCGGCCTATTGCGGCGCCAAATTCGCCATTCGCGGCTTCACCGACTCGATCCGCACCGAGCTGCGCCACGACAAGAGCAAGGTCCAGATCACGATGGTCCAGCTGCCCGGTGTCAACACGACCCAGTTCAACTGGTGCCGCTCCAAGTTGCCCGACCACCCGCAGCCGGTGCCGCCGATCTATCAGCCGGAGATCCCGGCGGAGGCGGTGTACTGGGCCGCCCACCACCGCCGCCGGGAGCTCTGGCTTGGATACAGCGCTGTCGAGGCGATCGTCGGGACCAAGCTGTCGGCGCTGGCGGGGGACATCTATCTGGCCCGGACCGGGTTCTCCGGCCAGCAGATCAAGGACCGGCCGGTGTCGCGCGATCGCCCTGACAATCTGTTCGAGCCACTCCCCGAGAAAGCGGCCACGCACGGGATCTTCGACGCCCAGGCCAAGACGCGAAGCCCCCAGTTGTGGGCGGCAACCCACCGGTCGGTGATCGGCGGGGCGGCCGTGGCCGTCGCGGCCGCCGTCGGCGCGGGGATCGGCGTCGCCCGACGGTGAGCGCCCCCCGACGCGGACCCGGTGCAGCGGTGAGCAGGCCCGACCCCGACGCGATGTGAATCGCTCCGAACGCGACTCGATCGCCGAGATCGGCGCGCCCCACATCCTGCGCGAGTATGCGTTGATCGCCGACGGCGAGCGCGGCGCAATCGTCGGGCCCCGCGGCGACTTCACCTGGATGTGCTTTCCGCGATGGGACTCCGACGCGTGCTTCGCGACGTTGATCGGGGGCAAGGGAACGTACGCCGTCACGCCCCAATCGCGCTTCGTGTGGGGCGGTTACTACGAGCACGGCCTGGTCTGGCGCGATCGCTGGATCACCGATGAGGGCGTCGTGGAATGCCGCGAGGCGCTGGCGTTGCCGGCCGCGTCCGGACGGGCGGTGGTGCTCCGCCGGATCCTGGCCCGCGCGGGCCCCGCGCGCCTGCGGGTGGTCCTCGATCTGCGGGGCGAATTCGGGCGCGAACGCGTGAAGCGGCTGCACCGGTCCGACGATGGACGCTGGACGGGCCGGATCGGTGATGCGTACATGACGTGGGTGGGTGCGGCGGGCGCCGAGCCGGTCGCCGACGGCCGCGGCGGCAAACCGCTGGTCATGGAGCTCGAGCTGTCCGAGGGCGACTCGCACGACCTCGTCCTGCTGCTCGATACGGATGCCGCCGGCGAGCCGCCGGACGCAGATCGCGCCTGGGCCGGGACCGAGGCGGGCTGGGACCAACGCCTGCCGAAGCTCCAGTCCGCGACGGCGACGCGCGACGCCCACCATGCGTACGCGGTCCTCAGCGGCCTCACCGGTGCCGGTGGTGGGATGGTCGCCGCAGCCACGATGTCGCTGCCCGAGCGCGCCCGCCAGGGCCGGAACTACGACTATCGCTATGTCTGGATCCGGGACCAGTGCTTCGCCGGGCAGGCGATCGCCAAGGCCGGACCGCTGCCCTTGATGGACGACGCCGTGCGATTCGTGACCGAGCGCCTGCTGGCGGACGGCGCCGACCTGACGCCCGCCTACACCGTCACCGGCGGTCCGGTGCCCGATCAGCGAAACCTCGACCTGCCGGGGTATCCCGGCGGCAGCGACGTTCTCGGCAACTGGGTCAACCGGCAGTTCCAGCTCGACGCATTCGGCGAATCGCTCGTGCTGTTCGCAGAGGCGGCGGCGCATGATCACCTCGACGCCGACGGCTGGCGGGCGGCGGAGACCGCGGCGCTGGCGATCGAGCGCCGCTGGTCCGAGCCCGACGCCGGCATCTGGGAGCTCGAGCCCGACGCCTGGACGCACAGCCGGCTCATCTGTGCCGCCGGGCTGCGCCGGATCGCCCGGTACCAGTCCAGCGAGCGGGCGGCCGGGTGGCTGGCGCTGGCCGATGCGATCGTCGCCGACACCTCAGAGCACGCGCTGCACCCGGCCGGGCACTGGCAGCGCTCGCCGACGGACACGCGGCTCGACGCGGCGCTCCTGCTCCCGGCCATTCGCGGTGGGATCCCCGCCGACGATCCCCGCACGCTCGCGACGCTTCAGGCGGTGGCGCATGAGCTCACCCAGGACGGCTACTGCTACCGCTACCGGCCCGACGAGCGACCGCTGGGCGAATCCGAGGGCGCGTTTACGATGTGCGGCTTCCTGATGGCGCTGGCCTACGCTCAGCAGGGCGATCTGACCCGCGCCGCCCGCTGGTTCGAACGCAACCGCGCCGCCTCGGGACCAGCCGGGCTGCTGTCAGAGGAGTTCGACGTCCTCCAGCGCCAGATGCGCGGGAACCTGCCGCAGGCGTTCGTCCACGCCCTCCTGCTGCAGTGCGCGGTCAGCGAACCCGCGGGGACGTCGTAGTGCCGGCAGTGCTCCTGTGGCTGAGGGTGCTCTACGGAGGCGGGCTGCTGCTGCTCCCGGTCGGCGTCCTGCGACGACTCGCCCGTATGTCCCTCGATGGCCGGACCGTCAGGGTCGCGCGCGTGCTCGGCGCCCGGCAGCTGCTGCAGGCGGCGCTCGGGCGCCATCCCTCGCGGCGCGGGCTGCTCGTGGGCGCCGGCGTCGACACCGTTCATGCCGCGTCGATGGTGGCGCTCTCAGTGTGGTCCCCGCGCGCCGGCGAGCGGGTGCTCGCGCGGCGCCAGGCGCGGACCGCGGCGGTCCTGGCGACTGCCGGGGCGGCCGCCAGCGCCTCGTGTCAACGGTCGTAATCTCACCGGCGTCCCCACCCGTTGATGACCAGCGAGCGCAGCCCGACGATCACGTAGCTCACCGGACTGACGTGCGCCAAGGTCTCCATCAGCGGAGACAGCCGGTTGAACGGAACGAAGTTCGGGGTCAGGCTCGGTCCGCGTTCCGTGGATGCGCCGGGACGATGAATGCTCCCGACCGCTCAGCTCGCCCACCGCGCGCAAAGAACACCGAATGCGGCTGCCGAATGGTCAATGGACCTGTCACAGTGAGGACGATTGAGCCAGTGCCGAGGAGCTCGGAGGAAGCCATGAACGGAAAGCCCCGACGCGTGCGGGTAGCGGAAGCGTTCCCCGAGATCGTCGAGCACCTCGACCCTGAGCAGCAAGCCCTGGCCAGCCGGCAACTGGTCGCCGACCTCGTGGTCATGAGGGTCGGCGCGTGGACGCCGACCGTCACGACGCACCAGCCCGGCCACCTGGGGCTGCTCGTGCTCGAGGGGCTGCTCAGCCGTGACGTGATTCTCGACAAGCCGCTCGCGACCGAGCTGGTGGGGCGGGGAGATCTTCTGCGCCCGACCGATCGTGACGGCGAGGACGCTCCCATCCCGTTCGGTGTCTCATGGACCGTGCTGCACCCGGCCAAGGTGGCCGTGCTGGACCCGGTGTTCGCCCGGGCCGTCGGGCAGTGGCCGTCGGCCGTGGACGTGGTGGTGCGTGGCGCTTGCAACCGTGCTCACTCGCTGGCGATCACTCTGGCCGTGTCCAATCTGCGCCGCGTCGATGTTCGCCTGCTCGTCCTGCTGTGGCATCTGGCGGATCGCTGGGGCCGCGTCACGCCCGACGGGGTCGTCATTCCGCTCAAGCTGACGCACGAGACGCTGGCGCGTCTGGTCGGGGCACAGCGGCCATCGGTCACGACCGCGCTGCGCCAACTGGAGGATGAGGGCCGGCTGCGCCGGACCGCCGATCGAGCCTGGCTGCTGCAGGGCGATCCCCCCGACGCGCTGGCTCGACACGGCGCGGGGTTCGCAGTCGAGTCCTGACTCGCCCGACCGCAAATTGCGGGTGCGGCCGGGACAGTGCTCTCGCTGCTTGAGACAGATTCGGTTTGGAGCCCGACAAGCCGGGTAGAAAACGCGCTGGCCTGCAAGTAGTTGGGGCCTCCTCCTCCCTCGGGAAACGCGGGTGGGTCCGGCGACGGCGGCACCATCGCCGGCCCCACCCGCTTTCCCGCGGTGCTCACACGGCACCGCCCGGACTCGGCCGGGACGCGCGGACAGGCTGAGCGGGCGGACAGGCTCACCGGGCGGACGTGCCCAGCCGACTGGCTCAGCGCGCCGAGCTGGCGTTGACCGCGGCGGTCGACCGCGCCGCCGGGGTCGTCGCGTGCGACGGGGACTTCGGAGCGGTCGCCGCGATGCACACGACGCCGATCAGTACCGCGGCCACGAGCCACATCACTCGCGTGAAGAGGCGGTTCATGCGCCCCCAATCGGCGAAAAGCAGTGGATTCATCGGACGTCCATCATTCCTCGGCTTGCCTGTTCCAGCTACCCGACGCGTCGCCGAATCAATCTGCGGGGTCCTGCCGAGTCGCGACCCCGCAATCGCCGAGCTCGACCGCTCGCTCCGTCGCGAGCATATGGTCAGCACACTGACAAATCTGGGTCGTCGCGGAGGGTTTGTTGCAACCACCAGGCGTCTGACCCAACCGGTGGCGGGGTACGTACATGTCAGCCTGCCCGACACGAGCGAGGCAGGTGTGACTCAGGTCTCGACGGCAGGCGATCGCCACGCGGTCTTCTGACGGGCCAACGCACACAGCCCGACGGAAGGATCGACGATGCACACCATGTTGTCTTCTGAAGGATGGGGCAGCGCAGCGCTGGACGGCGTCTCCACCGACGCGCTCGCCGCGCGGTGGCGCCATCACGGCGATTGGGCTGCGCGCGACGAGTTGTTTCAGCGCTTCCTGCCACTGGCGCGGAAGCTGGCGAGCCGGTACATGAATCCGCACGAACCCATCGAGGATCTCGTCCAGGTGGCGTCGCTGGGCCTGCTCGGGGCCATCGATCGATTCGACCCGGAGCGTGGCGTGCGCTTTCCCGCGTTCGCGATTCCGACGATCCTGGGCGAGCTGAAGCGCTACTTCCGCAATACGGGCTGGTCGGCCCACGTGCCGCGCGGAGCGCAGGAGATCGCACTTCGGGTCGACCGTGCCACACGGCAGATCATGGCTGAGTCCGGACGCCATCCGCGCGTCGAGGAGCTTGCGGAGTATCTGGAAATCAGCCCGGAAGACGTTCTGATCGGACTGGATGCCGGGACGGCGCACTACTCCGTTTCGCTCGATGCGCCGCTGACCACCGCCGACGTCGATGAGCCCGACACGCTGGGTGACACCATTGGGCACGACGACGAGGGTTATGGCCTGTTCGAGGCGAGCGCGTCGCTGGCCGCCGCGATCGCTCGGCTGCCGTACCTCGAGCGCCGAGCGCTGTCACTCCGGCTCGAGGGGGACATGAAGCAGACCGAGATCGCGGGGGCGCTGGGCTGCTCGCAGATGCAGGTGTCCCGCCTGCTGCGGCGGGCTGCGGCAAAGCTGCGGGAGATGACCGATCCGCAGCTCACCCAGCCGGCTGCCGCAGGATCGGTGCCGCCGGGCTGAGCACGGCGTGGACTCAGCCGGGATCCGCCGATCCAGGCTCAGTCCCCGGTCAGCAGCGCGAGTTCGCGCAGCAGCGCATCCATGCCTGCAACCTCGTACATCCGCCGTTGCCGACCCGCGCCGCCCCCGCGCTCGAGCAGATGGGGGAGCACCTCGAGCTCCGCCTCGCAGCTGAGCTCGCCGGCGTGGCGCGCGGCGACTGTGAGCGCCTCCCGGAGCAGCTCGTGAACCGGCCGCAACCGCCCGCGGGCGTCCGGTAGCCGCGCGCGGACCCCGAAACGGGCGGCGCGGAACAACCCCTCCTCGATCAGCTCCGGCGGAGCGCCGGCCCCGGGGGCGCGCTCGGCGGCATCGCGGGCCAGGCAGTGGGTGAGCGCGACGATGCCGGCCGCGTCCTCCAAAGACCCCTGGGCGTCCAGGGCGCGTATCTCGACGGTGCCAAGCCGGGGATGCGGCCTCAGCTTCCACCAGAACCAGGTGTAGTCCGGCACGTCGGCCGCGGTGGCGAGCAGTGCGGCGAGCTCGCAGAAGTCGTCGAAATCGCGCAGCGCCCGGGGCACGCCAGAGCGCGGCCAGCCGCGGATCGTGACCTCGCGGGCCGACGCCAGCCCGGTGTCTCGCCCATGACGAAATGGCGCGTTGGCGGCCAGGGCCGCCAGGAGTGGCAGGTGCTCGCGCAGGTGGTTGAAGACGCGGATCGCGGTGCCGGCATCCGGCATCCCGACATGCACATGTAAGCCGGCCACCGGCGTGACCGCGGCGTCTCCGAGCAGGTACTGAATCCGTTCGTATCGGTCCTTGTCGGTGATCTCCGCGTCGCCTTCGGTGGCCGCAGGATGAGTACCCGAGCCGATCAGCCCGGCACCGGTCTCGCGTACCGCTCGCCGCAGTTCCCTGAGCGCGCCGGTCGCGTCGGCGACGGTGCCACAGACCTCGGTGATGAGCTCCACCTGACAGGCGTGTAGCTCCTGCTCGACCGTCCCGCAGACCTCGCCGACGCGCTCGATCACGGCCGCCGACGAGTTGGCCTGTCGTCCGGTCACGGGGTCGACCAGGAACAGCTCCTCTTCGACGCCGATCGAGAACGGACGGCCGGAGCCGAAGTGCGCGTCGGTCAGATCCTGCTCAGACGTCGTAGCTCATTCCTCTGGCTGGCGGTTGCTTCGACCTACCCGTGGCTCGATCCGATAAACGGCGGGGGTGATGTGGGGGCGGGGCGCGCCGGACTCCCCGTGAGCGCCGGAGGCAGCGTGACCCGGATCCGGGCCGAGCGGGCGCAGACGCGGTGCACCAGTACCAGCGTTCCGATGTAGATCATGCAGTCGCCGACGCTGAGGACGTTGGGGAGGGGGCCCGGCCACGGGATGACGTCACCGAGGAACGCGACCACCGGATGGGCCAGCGCCGCCGAGTTCTGAAAGCCGGTGCCGATATGCAGACCGGCGAGCCGCTGGGCGGTGACCGACGCCGGCATCTGACCGCCGTTGAGCACGATCGCCAGGCCGTTGAGGAACGCTCCCACGCTGATGACCTTGACCCCCGGCAGCCGCCGGTTGGCCCACAGGAACACGCCGATCAGCACGTAGGTGGCGATGTGCACCGCCTTGTGCAGGGTGGGGTTCCCGTCCGGAGCGATCGTCACGATCACGACCTGGAGGGCCAGGGCGGCCATCGGAACCCAGGCGCCGCGCAGGCGGATGTCCGCCAGCCGGCTGAGCCGCCCCCCGGTCAACGGGACGCTCAGCAGACACAGCGCGGCGAGGGCGATGAGAATCATGCCGCCTGTCCGATCGCGCGCTCGAGGCTGGCCATGTTGCGGAAGTCCAGCAGCCACCGCGTGGCATCCGGCCCGGCCAGCGGGTGGCTGATCGCGTAGCCCTGCGCCGCATCGCAGCCGAGAGCTTCGAGCTCGGGCAGCATCGACCAGTCCTCCACGCCCTCCGCGACGGCGCGGAGCTGGAGGTGATGGGCGAGATCGATCGTGGAGTTGACGATGATCTTCTCGCTGGAGCCGGCGCACATCCGGCTGACGAACGAGCGGTCGATCTTGACCTCGGAGACCGGGAGATCGGCGAGGTAGGCGAGCGATGAGTAGCCGGTGCCGAAGTCGTCGATCGAGATCTCGCAGCCGAGGGCGTCGAGCTCGCGCAACACCGTCCGCGCCGTCACCGGATCGGACATCAGCGCGCTCTCGGTCACTTCCAGCTTCAGGCGCTCGGGCGGCACCCCCGCGCGGCGCAGCGCGGTCATGACCTGATCGGTGAACGATTGATCCACCAGGACCTGCGCGGAGATATTGACGGCGACCGAGAGGTCGAGGCCGATCGCGTGCCAGTCGGCGACCTGGAGCAGCGCGATCTCCATCACCCGCTGCGTCAGCGGCTTGATCAGGTTGGTGGACTCGGCCATGCGGACGAAGCTGCTGGGCGGCAGCACGCCGAGCCGCGGATGATCCCAGCGCACGAGCGCCTCGACTGCCATCACCTCACGGGTGCGAAGGTCCAGCTCGGGCTGGTAGTAGAGGACGATCTCCGCGGTGTCCACCGCGGTCCGCAGCTCCGCGGTCAGCGCCAGCTTGGCCGGGCTGTGATGGTCGTGGCGCTCGTCGTAGAGCGCGACGTCGGTGCGGGTCTCCTTGGCTCGGTACATGGCGACGTCGGCCTTTTGCAACAGCGTCTCGACGCCAGCGCCATGCTCGGGGAACAGCGCGATGCCGACGCTGGCCTGAACGTCGACCACCATCTCCTCGAGCTCGAACGGGTCGCGCAGGGCATCGGCGATGCGATGCGCCAAGCCGATCGCGGCCCGGGAATCGCCGCTGGGAGTGACGACCGCGAACTCGTCGCCGCCAAGGCGAGCGATGTGGCCGGCGGCGCCGATCACCTCCTTGAACCGCTGGGCGACCTTGACGAGCAGCAGGTCTCCGTACCGGTGCCCGAGGGTGTCGTTGACCTCCTTGAACCGGTCGAGGTCCATCAACAGGATCGCTGCCGGCACGCGATCGTCGGCGATCGCGGTGGCGAGCGTCTCGTGGAACGCGGTGCGGTTCGGCAGGCCGGTGAGCGAATCATGGCGGGCGGCGTGCTCGCTGCGGGCGGTCTGGGACACCGAGTTGTACATCGCCACGACGGGTGCCAGGCACAGCGGGACCAGGACGACCGTGTACGCCGCCGCCGCCAGGACGATCGGCGCGACGAGTAGCACGACACCGCCGGTGATCATCACGAAGGAGACGCTGTTGCGGAAGTACCGAAGGATCGGAACCTGCTGGTACATCGCGACGGCGCTGCCCACGACGAAAGCGTTGACGAGGAAGAACGCAGCGGCGCCGAGCATCAGCGCCGGCAGCTGACCGCTGGCGAACGGGTGGAGCATGTCGAGCCGAGGCGAGACGGAAATCGCCTTGATCAGCGCCCACGCCGCGATCATGGACAGCGCGTACTGGCCGATGTTGAAGCGGACCCGCCACGCGGGCTTGTGCGAAGAGATGTCCTGCAGCGCCGACGCCGCGCATTGGGCGATCAGCGCCGGAGCGAGCCCGCCCAGCAGGAGCAGGGCCATGGCAAACGCCGCCGACAGGGTGAGCGTCTCATCGTCGCCGCGGCGAGGGATCTTGATCGGCAGCATCTCGCCCAGTACGACCCCGGCGGCCAGAACGCCGAACGTCAGCGGATCGTCGGCGATATAGCGCAGGTGGGCGTCGGGGATCAGCAGCGCGACTGCCACGCAGCTCACCACGAAGATCGCTTCGCAGTAGACCCTGACTTTTGAAGAATTGCGCATTGCCTCTCTCACCCGAGCCGAAAGAATCGGGCGCGCCCTCGTCGTCGATGCGAGGGCGCGCCCGTCCGGATCAGAACTTGAAACCCGCTCCCGACGCGATGGCGACGGTGGCGATGGCGGCCAGCGTGGTGCAGGCCTGGTAGATGCGGAACTTCTTCATGTGTTCCCTCCTTGGGAAATAGGCCCCAGATTGGATGGGGCCTGACGCGCTGTAGATCGGTCCCAGAATGTGAGGTATTGAGCCGGGTGGACGAAACGTGGACGCATCGTTGGACCCGACGCCTCGGTGGACCCCACCCGCGGGCCGGCGACCTGCGCGACCATACGCGGACATGACACGCCGCCCGGAGTTCGTGTTCGGCTACGGCTCGCTGGCGGGGCGCCCCGGACCCGTGGCCGGCCGCGAGATCCGCCGGCACGGTTTCGTCGCCGACCTGACCGGATTCGTGCGGACGTGGGGCGTCGCGATGGACAACCGCCGCGACCTGCCGGGCTACAAGTACTACACCGACTCCGCGGGTCGCCGGCCGCACGTGTTTGTGACGTTCCTCGACCTGTTGCCGTCAGAGGCGAACAGCGCCGCGGTCAACGGGCTGTGCCTACCGGTGGCGAAGCCCGCGCTCGTCGTCCTCGACCGGCGCGAGCGCAACTACGAGCGCGTGGACGTCTCGGATCACATCGATGCCGGAGGGGCCCGGGTGTGGGCGTACCGGGGGAGCGTCGATGGGCGGGCACGGTGCGACGAGGGCCGCGGCGCCGGGACGGCGGTCATCGATGCCAACTACCTGCGCGTCGTGCAGGACGGCTTCGCTGCCCTGGGCGAGGCGGAGTTCCGGCAGTGCGGTCCATCGCTGGACCCCGGGGGGATTCCGGTCACCGAGCTGGTGCGTCACCAGTTGCCCTAGTGCACCGTTCCTGAAGTCCCTTGCGTCCTGACGGCGTCTGGATGCGCCTGACCGCGCCCGCCGGCCAGACAAGTACGTCCAGTACGAGCTTGGCCGGCGGCCACGCCCAGCCCCGCCCAGCCACTCGTCAGACCATCAAGGGACTTAAGGAACGCCGCACTAGCCGCAGCTCGGCGCGCGCCGCGCTTACCGAAGGTTAGCCAGGGGCGAGTACGGGGAAGGTGCCCACGAGTAGTCTCGAAACCCCAGGGCCGGCCCGAACCGGAAGGGAGTCAAGCCAGTGGATCGCAAGTGGTGGACGTTGATCGCGGTGTCGGTCGGCACGTTCATGCTGTTGCTCGACGTCACCATCGTCAACGTCGCGCTGCCGGCGATTCAGAGCTCGCTCAAAGCCAGCTTCAGCGACCTGCAATGGGTTGTGGATGCCTACGCGCTGATGCTCGCCGCGCTGCTGCTGACGACCGGCGCGCTCGCGGACCTGTTCGGGCGCCGGCGGCTGTTCGTGATCGGCCTGGTCATCTTCAGCGCGAGCTCGTTGCTGTCGGGGCTGGCGACCACTCCGTTGTGGCTCAACCTGGCTCGCGGTGCGCAGGGCGTCGGCGGCGCGGCGATGTTCTCCACGTCGCTGGCGCTGCTGGGCAGCGCGTTCCAGGGCCGCGAGCGCGGGACCGCCTTCGGCGTGTGGGGGGCGATCACCGGTCTGGCGGTAGCGGTCGGCCCGGTCGTGGGCGGTGCTCTGACCAGTGGGCTGTCGTGGCGCTGGATCTTCCTCGTCAACGTGCCGATCGGCATCGTCGCCGTCGCGATCTCCGTGCTCCGGCTGGACGAGTCCCGCCAACCCGGAGCTCGCCGCCCCGACGTGGTCGGCGTGATCACGTTCAGCGGGGCGCTCGGCGCCCTGATCTATGCGCTCATCAAGGGCAATACGAAGGGATGGGGCTCGAGCGTGATCCTGGCCTGCCTGATCGGCGCGGCGGTTCTGCTGATCGTGTTCGTGGTGGCCGAGCTCGTGCAGCGCGACAACGCCATGTTCGATCTCGGGCTGTTCCGCAAACCCACGTTCACCGGCGGATCGATCGCCGCGTTTGCGCTCTCGGCCGGATTGTTCTCGCTGTTTCTCTACCTGACCCTCTACCTGCAGGACGTCCTGCGCTACTCGGCGCTGCAGACCGGCCTGCGATTCCTGGTGCTGTCCGGCGGGATCCTGCTGACCTCGACGCTGGCCGGGCGACTGACGGCGCTCGTGCCCATTCGGCTGCTGATCGCACCCGGCCTGCTGCTGGTCGGGATCGGGCTGATCCTGATGCGCGGTCTCGACGCGGGATCGGGCTGGACCCATCTCATCCCGGGGTTCATCGTCGCCGGCGCCGGAACCGGCATGGTCAACCCGCCGCTGGCGTCGACGGCGATCGGCGTCGTCACGCCCGACCGCGCCGGGATGGCCAGCGGGATCAACTCCACCTTCCGCCAGATCGGCATCGCCACCGGCATCGCCGGCCTCGGCTCGCTGTTCTCGCACACCGTGCGTACGCACATCGTGTCGCTGCTCGGCGCCGGTGGCTCGCCGGTGCCGGCCGCCGCGGCCCACCGGCTGGCCACCGACGTGGCCCAGGGCAGCGGCGTCGCCGGCGGGCTGTCCTCAGTCCCCGCCCAGGCTCGGCGGATCGCGGCGCACGCCGTCCGCGCCGGGTTCGTCGCCGGGCTCAACGAGGTGTTCCTCGTCGGCGCGATCCTGGCGGGCGTCGCGGCGGTGCTGACGCTCGTGCTCATCCGCGGCAAGGACTTCGAGGCCTCAGCAGCCCGCTCGGGTGACGGCGGCGCGCCGCGCGGTGAGGCCGCGCCGTCTCCCGCCGCCCCCGCGCTCGCCGGACATCCGGACCGCGGCGTCTAAGGGAGCGTGTGAGCGAACCGGCCGCGCCCGGCCGCTGCATCCCTACATTCTGAACACGCCGTAGCGGACGTCGGCGAGCGGGGCGTTGCCGGCCGCCGACAGCGCCAGGCCGAGCGCGTCACGGGTGTCGCGTGGATCGATGACGCCGTCGTCCCACAGCCGGGCGGTGGCGTAGTACGGATGCCCCTGGCGCTCGTACTGCTCGCGCAGCTCGGCGCCGGTCTCGGGCTGGCCCACCTCGGTCATCACCGCAGCCGCCTGCTCGCCGCCCATCACCGAGATCCGGGCCCCCGGCCACATCCACAGCAGCCGTGGCGAGTACGCGCGCCCGCACATCCCATAGTTACCGGCGCCGAACGACCCGCCGACGATCACCGTCAGCTTGGGCACCCGCGCCGTCGACACCGCGGTCACCATCTTGGCGCCGTGCTTGGCGATGCCGCCGGCCTCGTAGTCCCGGCCGACCATGAACCCGGTGATGTTCTGCAGGAACACCAGCGGAATCCGCCGCTGGTCGCACAGCTCGATGAAATGGGCGCCCTTCAGTGCGCTCTCGGAGAACAGGATGCCGTTGTTGGCGAGGATTCCGGCCGGGTGACCGTGGATGTGGGCGAATCCGGTCACCAGCGTCGGCCCGTAGAGCTCCTTGAACTCGTGAAACCGGGATCCGTCGACGATGCGAGCGATCACCTCACGCGCGTCATAGGGCTTGCGCAGATCGGCGGGGACGACCCCGAGCAGCGATTCGGCATCGACCGCGGGAGGCTCGACGGGGCGGCGGTCCCACGGCAGGGGTGCCCGGGCCGCGAGCGTGCCGACGATGTCACGGACGATCTGCAGCGCGTGGGCGTCGTCCTGCGCCAGATGATCGGTGACTCCGGAGGTACGGGAGTGAAGCTCGCCGCCGCCGAGCTCCTCGGCGGTCACCTCTTCGCCGGTGGCGGCCTTCACCAGGGGCGGCCCGCCGAGGAAGATGGTGCCCTCGTCGCGGACGATCACGGTCTCGTCGCTCATCGCCGGCACGTAGGCGCCGCCGGCGGTGCACGACCCCATCACCGCGGCGATCTGCGGGATTCCCTGGGCCGACATCGTCGCCTGATTGAAGAAGATGCGACCGAAGTGCTCGCGATCAGGGAACACCTCGTCCTGGCGTGGGAGGAACGCGCCGCCGGAGTCGACGAGGTAGATGCACGGCAGATGGTTCTGCAGCGCGATTTCCTGGGCGCGCAGGTGCTTCTTGACCGTCATCGGGTAATAGGTGCCGCCCTTGACGGTCGCGTCGTTGGCCACGATCACGCACTCGCGCCCCGACACGCGCCCGATCCCGGTGACGATCCCGGCCCCGGGTGCCTCGTCTCCATAGAGCCCGTTGCCGGCCAGCGCCGAGCATTCGAGGAACGGCGCCCCGGGATCCAGCAGGCGGTCGACGCGCTCGCGCGGGAGCAGCTTGCCGCGCCCGATGTGGCGCTCGCGGGCGAACGTGCCGCCGCCCTGGGCGACGCGGTTCAGCCGTTCGCGCAGATCGGCCACGAGCCGCTGGTTGGCACGCAGGTTCTCCTGGAACTCGTCGGAGCCGGGGTTGGCACGTGACCTCAGCACGTTCATGGGGAGGCCTCCACCCGCGCCAGGCCCTGGTCGAGGGTCACCTTGTCGCCGACGGCGACGTTCAGCTCGGTCACCTGCCCGTCCATCGGCGCCGCCAGCACCAGCTCCATCTTCATCGACTCGAGCACGACGATGGGGTCGCCGGCCCGGACCCGGTCACCGGCCGCGGCGTGAACGAGCAGCACCTGCCCCGGCATCGGGGCGCGCAGCTCGCCGTCGCTCGCGGACGCCTCGGCCGCGGCGGGGCCGCTGCGGTGCACCCGCCACGCGTGGCCGTCGCACCCGACCCAGATGAGATCGCCATCGATGGCGTAGGACCACTCGCGCCGCTCGCCCGCGGAGGTGATCGCCCAGCTGTCGCTCCCGGTCCGCTCGAGCTCGTGGAGGCCGAGATCGTCGAGGCGCAGCTCGAGTGGCGGTCCACCACCCACGGTCAGCCGCCACCAGGACGGAGCGCGGCGTCCGCCGAGCCGCCAGCCGTCGACGCGGGTGAACGGATCCCACCCGCTCTCGCCCCGTCTCTCGTGACGCGTCGCCAGCGTCATCACCGCCGCCGCCTCGGCGATCTGCTCGTCGGAGAATGGAGCCATGGCCGGCTCGAGGCGCTCGATGAGGCCGGTGTCCATCTGTCCCGAACGGACCTCGTCGGTGGCGAGCAGTCCACGGAGGAACCCGGTGGTGGTCGTCACTCCCAGCAACGTCGTGCGGGCGAGCGCGTGATCGAGCCGCGCCAGCGCCGCCGGCCGGTCCTCGCCGTGGGCGATCACCTTGGCCACGAGCGAGTCATAGCCGATGTCGATCTCGCTGCCGACGATGATCGCGTCGTCGACGCGGATCCCGACGGCGTCCGCCCGCCGGTAGGCCAGCACCCGCCCCGCTGCGGGCAGGAAGTCTCGGGACGAGTCCTCGGCGTTGACGCGGGCCTCGATCGCATGGCCGGCGAAGCGGACCTCGTCCTGGGACAGGCCAAGCGGCTCGCCGGCGGCGACGCGAAGCTGGAGCTCGACCAGGTCAAGGCCCGTCACCAGTTCGGTCACCGGGTGCTCGACCTGGAGGCGGGCGTTCATCTCGAGGAAGAAATGCTCGGCGGGATCATCGAAGTCGGCGATGAACTCCACCGTCCCGGCGTTGACGTATTGCGCGGCCCGGGCGAGCGCCACCGCCTCGTCGCCCAAGGCGGCGCGCAGCTGCGGCGAGACGACGGGGGAGGGGGACTCCTCCATCACCTTCTGGTGGCGGCGTTGCAGCGAGCACTCGCGTTCGCCCAGGTGCAGCACGGTGCCGTGGACATCGGCGATCACCTGCACCTCCAGGTGCCGGGCGCGGGGCAGGAACCGCTCGATGAAAACACGGTCGTCCCCGAACCCGGCCTGGGCCTCGCGCCGCGCCGATGCCAGGGCCGCGTCGAGGTCCTCGGCGCGGTGCACCACCCGCATGCCGCGGCCGCCGCCGCCGGCCGCTGCCTTGACCAGCAGCGGATAGGGGGCCGTGCGGGCCTGCGCTTCGGTGAAGGTCGGCACCACCGGGAGACCGGCCGCCACCGCCGCCTCCTTGGCGCGCAGCTTGTCGCCCATCAGCTCGCCCGCCTCTGGTGGCGGTCCGATGAACACCACGCCGACTCTGGCGCAGGCTCGGGCGAGGGCCGGGTTCTCTGACAGAAAGCCGTAGCCCGGATGCAACGCCGCCGCGCCGGTACGGCGGCACGCGGCGACGATCTCGTCGATATCGAGATACGAGCTGACCGCGACCGCCTCGTCGGCCTCCCGGACATGGGGGGCGTGGCGGTCGGCCGGGGCGTGGACGGCGACGGATCGGATGCCGAGGCGGTCGAGGGTCCGGATCACCCGACGGGCGATCTCACCGCGGTTGGCGATCAGGACGGAGTCGAACATCAGGCCTGCGCGCGCTGCCACTGCTGTTGCCAGTCCACCGGACCGGCGACGAGCGTGTGACTGCCGAGCGGGCGCCCGAGGTGGTACTGAACGGCGCGGGCGCAGGCGAGCAGCGCCGGCAGGTCGATGCCGGTCTGGACGCCCATCTCGTGCAGCATCGAGACGACATCCTCGGTGGCCACGTTGCCGGTGGCGCCGGCGGGCACCGGGCAGCCGCCGAGCTCGCCGAAGCTGCACTCGAACGAGTCGATCCCCGCCTCGAGCGCGGCGTACACGTTGGCGAGGCCCTGACCCCGGGTGTTGTGGAAGTGGGCGGTCAGTTCGATGCCCGGCAACCGCTCGGCGGCGGCGGTGAAGAACTCGCGCACCTGGGCCGGGTTGGCCATGCCGGTGGTGTCGCCGAACCCGACCTCGTGCGCGCCGGCGGCGGCCAGCCGCGCGGCGATCTCGAACACCCGGTCGGGCTCGACCCGCCCTTCGTACGGGCAGCCGAACGAGACGCTGATCACTCCCTCGCACCGCAGCCCCGCCGCGCGCGCGCGCCCGAGCACGCGCTCGAGCCCGGTCAGGGACTCCTCGACGCTGCGATTGACGTTGCGGACGTTGTGGGTCTCAGACGCCGACAGGAAGACGTTGACCTCATCGAATCGGTCCCGCAGCTCCAGCGCCCGGTCCAGGCCGTGCTCGTTGGGGATCAGGACCGAGCGGCTGACGGTGTCCGGCACGTCGATGGCCTGCAGGACCTCGGCGGCGTCGGCCAGCTGAGGGATGACGTCCGGCCGGACGAAGCTCGTGATCTCCAGCCGGCGCAGGCCGGTGCGGGCGAGCGCGTCGATCAGCTTGACCTTCGTGGCGGTCGGGATCACCTCGGGTTCGTTCTGAAAGCCGTCTCGCGGGCCGACCTCGCGAATCCGTGCCGCGGAGGGGATCACCGCGGTCACGCCCCCAGGGCGCGAGCGATCACCATCTGCTGAATCTCATCGGTGCCCTCGCCGATGGTGAGGATCTTCGCGTCGCGGTAGAAGCGGCAGACCGGGTACTCCTCGATGTAGCCGTAGCCGCCGTGGATCTGCACCGCCTCGTCGGCGGCCTTGACCGCCAGCCGGCCGGTCTTCAGCTTGGCCTGGGCGGCGACCAGCGAGAAGGGTTTCTGCTCGTCCTTGAGCCACGCCGACTGGTAGACGAGGAGTCGCGCGGCGGCGATCTCGGTGGCCAGGTCGGCGAGCTTGGCCTGAATGGTCTGGAACTTGGAAATCGGCTTGCCGAACGCGCGGCGCTCCTTCGCGTAGGCCAGGGCCTGGTCCAGCGCCCCCTGGGCGAGCCCGACGCCCATCGCGGCGACGCCGATACGACCGATGTCGAGCACGTGCAGGAACTGGTGGAAACCCTGGCCGCGGGGCCCGAGCAGGTTCGCCTCGGGCACCCGGCAGTCGGTGAACGTCAGCGGGCGCGTGTCGGAGGCGTTCCAGCCCATCTTCCGGTACGGCTCGGCCTGCTCGTACCCGGGAGTTCCGTTGGGGACGATGAGATTGGAGATCTCGTCGTCAGCGGTGCGGGCGGTGATGCACACGAGACCCGAGATGTCGGTCCCGGCATTGGTGATGAACTGCTTGGCCCCGTCGATCGCCCACTCGCCGTCCTGAAGCCGCGCGCGCGTCCGGGTGTTGCCGGCGTCAGAGCCCGCCTCGGGCTCGGTCAGGCCGAAGGCGCCGAGGATCTCCCCGGAGCACAGCTTCGGCAGCCACTCGCGACGCTGCTCGTCGGAGCCGAAGAGATAGATCGGCTGCGTGCCGAGGGACGTATGGGCGCACAGCGTGATGGCGACGCTCGAGTCGACTCGAGTGAGCTCCTCGACCGCGATCGCGTACTGGAGGCTGGTGCCGCCGGCGCCGCCCACCTCCTCGGGGAAGGGAATCCCCATCCAGCCGAGCGAGGCCATCTTGGCGACGATCTCGTACGGGAAGGACTTGGTGCGATCGAGCTCCGCCGCCGCTGGGGCCACCTCGGCCTGGGCAAACTCCCGGACGGTGCTCTGCAGCAGTTCGGTCTGGTCGTCGAGTCCGAAGTCCATACGCCCGCCGGATCATAGCGAACCGCGGTTCAAAATCCGAATGAATGTTCGGACTTCCGCGGTACAATCGGCGGCATGTCGGCCCGCCCCACCCGTCCGGCGCTGCGCGAGCGGTATGACCGCCGGCGCCAGGAGGTCGTCTACCAGGCCGCCAAGGCGTTCGCCAAGCAGGGCTATGACCAGACGACGATGCAGGAGCTGGCCGCGACGATGGGTCTCGCCACCGGCGCGCTGTACCACTACTTCGGCGGCAAGGAGACGCTGTTGCGGGCGATCTGCGATCAGCTGATGGAGCCACTGCTGGAGCGGGCCACCGAGCTGCAGGGGGACGACCAGCCCGCCGAGCGCCAGCTGCAGGCGCTGGTGCGCATCTGGGTGGGCCATGTGGTCGAGCACCGCGACCACATGCTCGTCTTCCAGCAGGAGCGCCACGTGATCGAATCCGGAGACCAGTGGCGCCGGGTCCGGGCCAGCCGCAAGGCGTTCGAGCGCCTCGTGGCGGATGTGCTGGAGCGGGCGCACCCCGCCGGTGATCACCGGCTGGCGCTGCTGGCGCTCCTGGGTATGGTCAACCACACCGCTCAGTGGTACCGGCCGCGCGGCGAGCTGAGTCCCGAGCAGATCGCCGACGGCTACGTCGCGCTCGTGCTCGGCGCCGGCTGAGCGGAGGCGACCTTCCCCGGGTTGAAGATCCCGAGGGGGTCCAGCGCGCGCTTGATCGCCCGCATCATCTCGACCGCCGCCGGCCCGTGCTCCTCCACCAGGAAGCGGGCCTTGCCGTAGCCCACGCCGTGCTCGCCGGTGCAGGTGCCGTCGCGCTCGAGCGCGCGCCGCACCAGGCGGGCGTGGAACTCCTCGCCACGGGCGACGTCGGCCGGGTCGTCGGGGTCGAGCAGGACGATCACGTGGAAGTTGCCGTCGCCGACGTGCCCGACGATCGACGCGACGAGGTCGTGTTGCGCGATGTCGGCCTGGGTGGCGGCGATGCAGTCCGCCAACGCGGACACCGGTACGCAGACATCGGTGGTCAGGGCCCCGCTGCCCGGCCGCATGGCCCGGGTGGCCTCCATCGCGCGGTGGCGCGCGTGCCACAACCTGCGCCGTTCGGCCTCGTCCGAGGCCCACGCGAAGTCGCTGCCGCCGTGCTCGGCGGCGATCGCCGCGGTGTCGCGGGCCTGCGCCTCCACCTCGGCCGTCGACCCGCCGTGAAACTCGATGAACAGCGTCGGGGCGACCGCGAACGAGGTCTGGTCGTGCTGATTGATGGCCTCGATCTGCCGCTCGTCGGCGAGCTCGATCCGGGCCACCGGGATCGAATTCTGCCCGACCTCGACGACGCACCGCACCGCGGCGTCCAGCGACGGGAACGTGCACGCCGCCGCGGCGACGGCCTCGGGGGTGGGGTGGATCCGCAGCGTCGCCTCGCAGATGAGCGCGAGCGTTCCCTCCGAGCCGATCAGCAGCCGGGTGAGGTCGTAGCCGGCCGATGACTTGCGCGCCCGCGAGTGGGTCCTCACGATCTCCCCGCCGGCATCGATCACGGTCAGCCCGAGGACGTTCTCGCGCATCGCCCCGTAGCGGACTGTCGTCGTCCCGGAGGCGCCGGTGGCGACCATCCCGCCGATCGTTGCGTCCGCGCCCGGGTCGACGGAGAAGAACACCCCCTCGGGGCGCAGCCGGGCGTCGAGCGCGCGCCGCGTGACGCCGGCCTGGACGACGACGTCGAGGTCCTCGATCGAGGGGGGCGAGATGGTGTTCATCTCGCGCATGTCGACGCAGATGCCGCCGCCCAGCGCCGCGATCTGCCCCTCGAGAGACGTGCCGGCGCCGAACGGGATCAGGGGGACCCGGTGCGTCGCGGCGACGCGGACGATCGCCGCGGCCTCGTCCACTCCCCGCGGCCACACGACCATGTCGGGCCGGGCCTCGGGGTGGAAGGACTCGTCGTGGCCGTGCTGGGCCAGATCGTCGGCTCCGGTGGCGACTCGGTCGGCGCCGAGCAGGTCGGCGAGCGCGCGATGGCCCGCAGCGAGGCTGGCCGGCTGGGGCCGCGGCACCGAGGGCACGTCCATGACCGACATAACGACAGCGTCGCACATGGCGCCTGGAGGGAGCGCGGCGGGACGGGCGCCGGTCAGGCCTGCCCGGCGCTCGACAGCCGGCGGGGCAGCTCGGCCACCCACTGTCCGAGCTGACCCCCGGCGGCGGCGAACGCCGCCTCCACCTTCAGCCAGCCGGCGGCGTCCTGCCAGGTGGGTGGCTGCGGCTTGACCGCCACCACCAGTTCGGTGTCGCCGTCGGCGTGCACGAGCGCGAGCCCGCCCCAGTTGCCGAGCGCGCTGACCGACGCCAGCTCGCGCAATGTCCATTCGCGCACCGGCCGGCGCCGGTCGCCGAACACGACGGCCCGGCGGTCGGTCGCGTGAAGCGTCCCGCGGGCGGACGGGTGCCCGAGTCCCGCGGCGCGGACGTCGCCGACATGGACCGCGAACCGCTCATCGGGCGCCAGCGCCGGGCGGCCGTTGCCGGCGGGGATGAGCTCACCGCGCTCGAATCGCCGGCGCCACTGCTCCATCTCCTCCAGCACCCATTCCGCGGACGGGTTCATCGCGGCAGGGCGTGGAGAGCAGGGTAGAGGGCCTGATAGCGGGCGCGGTGGGCGGCGTACTCCGCCACCCAGCCGGGATCGGGCTCGACGCGCGCGGTCGCCTGCCACCCCGCCTGCGCCGCCGCGGCGGGATCGGTGAACACGCCGCCGGCGGCGCCGCCGAGCACGGCCGCGCCGTAGGCGCCCCCGGCCTCCGAGACGGCCCGTTCGAGCGGGAGGTTCAGGACGGCGGCGAGGATGCGCAGCCACAGGTCCGACCGGGCGCCACCGCCCGAGACGCGCGCGTACTCGGGCACCGGGCCGGCGGCGGCGATGAGATCCAACCCGTCGCGGAGCGCGTAGCCGACCCCTTCGAGCACCGCCCGGGCCAGCGCGCCGCGGTCGTGGCGCAGGCCGATGCCGGTGAACGCCGCGCGGATGTCGCTGTCGGGATACGGCGTCCGCTCACCCGACAGATACGGGGCGAACGTGAGGCCCTCCACTCCCGGCGCCCACGCGGCCGCCTCGGCGAGCAGCCCGGGGATGTCATCGGCACTCCCGAGTGTGTCGGTGAGCCACCCGAGTGCGCCGGCCGCCGACAGGATCACGCCCATCACGTGCCACGTCCGCGGCAGGGCGTGGCAGAACGCGTGCAGCCTCCCCGCGGGGTCGGGGGTGTACTCGCTCCGGGCGGCGAAGATCACCCCGCTCGTCCCGAGCACGAGCGAGGCCGGGCTGTCGTCACCGACGACCCCGACGCCGAGCGCGCCCGCGGCCTGGTCGCCCGCGCCGGCGGCCACCGGCACACCGGCCGGGGTGGCGCCGGTGACCGACGGAGACTCGTGCACGGCGGGAAGCCACTCGGTGTCGACGGCGAACGCCTCGGCCAGCTCGGGGCTCCACCGGCGGTGGGCGACGTCGAGCAGAAGCGTCCCGGAGGCGTCCGAGACGTCGGTGGCGAGCTCCCCGGTGAGGCGAAACCGGACGTAGTCCTTCGGCAGCAGGACTCGCCGGATGCGGCGATGGACGTCGGGCTCGTTCTCGGCCAGCCAGGCGAGCTTGGGCGCGGTGAAGCCGGCGAGGGCCCGGTTGCCGCTGAGGGCCACCAGCCGCTCGATGCCGAGCTGCTCCTCGATCCGCGTCGCCTGGGGCTGGCTGCGACCGTCATTCCAGAGGATGGCCGGCCGCAGGGGCCGGTCGTCTGACCCGAGTACGACGAGGCCGTGCATCTGACCGCTCAGTCCGATGCCGGCGGCCCGCTCGGCGCCGAGCTCGCCCAGCACCGCCTCGGTCGCCTGCCACCAGGACTCGGGGTCCTGCTCGGACCAGCCGGGGTGTGGCATCGACACCGGATAGCGGCGCTCGGCCTCGGCGAGCACCGTCCCATGCTCGTCGATCGCCACTCCCTTGGTCGACGTGGTGCCGACGTCGATCCCGATGATCGTCGCGTCGCTCATCGTCGTTCGGCGGGCCGTCGGCCACGGCCGCTTCTGTCCCCATCCCTCATTCTGTCTAATCTTAGACAAAACTACGACAGGGAGCGGCGGGCATGACGAACGATGATGGGAAGCGAGCTCCGAGATTCACGTTCGGGCTCTGGACGGTCGGCAACCCGGGTCGCGATCCGTTCGGAGAGCCGACCCGTCCGCCGCGGGATCCGGTGGACACGGTGCACCGCCTCGCCGACGCCGGCGCGTGGGGCGTGAGCCTCCATGACAACGATCTCGTCCCCTACGGCACGCCGTCCGCCGAGCGCGACCGGATCGTCGCTTCGTTCAAGTCGGCGCTGGACGAGCGCGGCCTCGGCGTCGGCATGGCGACGACGAATCTCTTTGGCCATCCGGCATTCAAGGACGGCGCGTTCACGTCCAACGACCGCCGGGTCCGGCGCGCTGCGATCGGCAAGGCGATGGCCTCGATCGATCTCGGCGCCGAGCTCGGCGCCGAGGTGTACGTCTTCTGGGGCGGCCGCGAGGGCACCGAGGCCGGGGTGGCCAAGGACCCGCGCGACGCGCTCGAGCGCTACCGGGAGGCGATCAACGTCCTCGCCGACTATGTCGTCGCGCACGGGTACGACCTGCGGTTCGCGATCGAGCCCAAGCCCAACGAGCCTCGCGGCGACATGTTCCTGCCGACGGTCGGCCATGCGCTGCACTTCATCTCGATGCTCGAGCGTCCCGACATGGTCGGCGTCAACCCCGAGGTCGCCCACGAGACGATGGCCGGCCTGTCGTTCATGCACGGGGTGGGGCAGGCCCTGTGGGCGGGCAAGCTGTTCCACATCGACCTCAACGCTCAGCGCATCGGCCGCTATGACCAGGACTTCCGGTTCGGCGCCGAGGATCTCAAGGAAGCGTTTCACCTCGTGCGCCTGCTCGAGCGCGCCGGCTACGACGGCCCGCGCCATTTCGACGCCCACCCGTATCGCAACGAGAACGAGGACGGCGTGTGGGAGTTCGCCCGCGGCTGCATGCGGACATACGCGGCGCTCGCCGAGAAGGCGCGCCACTTCGATTCGCTGCCCGAGGTCCAGGAGGCGCTGGCGGCATCCTCGACGCCCGAGCTCGGCGAGGCGTCCACCAGCGGCATCGGCGAGAGCGACGAGCTCAAGGCGCTGGCCGCCGACCTCGATCAGCTGGCCGATCGCGGCTACCACAACGAGCATCTGGATCAGCTCGTGGTCGAGGTGCTGCTCGGGGTGAGATGAGAAGGTGACATCGCGCACCCCACGCCGGCGCACCGAGCTGCGGGTGCTCGACTATCTGTGGCGAGAGGGGCCGGCCAACCGCGTCGACGTGATCCGCGGCACCGACCTCTCCCGCGCCACCGTCTCCAAGCTCGTCGGTGAGCTGCAGGCGAGCGGGGTCGTCGCCGAGTGTCCGGGGCCGGCCTCGGTGGCGGGGAGATCGGGGCGGCCACCGACTCTGCTCGCGCTCAACCCGGAGCTGGGGGCGTTCGGCGGCGTCGACTTCGGCCATGGCTCGGTCCGCGTGGCGATCGCCGACCTGGCCGGGACGCTGATCGCCGAGATGCGCGAAGAGCTCGACGTCGACAACGAGGCCGAGCGCGCGATCGCGGCGGCGGTGACCGGCCTGCGCCGGCTGTCACGGGAGGCCAAGCTGCCACGGCGCCGGCTGCTCGGCGTCGGCGCAGCGGTCTCGGCGCCGGTCCGGCGCGACACCGGGAGCCTCGCCGCGGCCGGGATCCTGCCCGGCTGGAACGAGATCTCGCTGAAGCGTGAGCTCACGCGCCGGCTCCGGGTCCGGGTGCACGTCGGCAACGACGCCAACCTCGGGGCCCTGGCGGAGGTGCGTACCGGCGCCGCCCACGGGGCCGGAAACGTCGTCTACCTGATGCTGTCCTCGGGCGTCGGCGGCGGTCTGGTGCTCGACGGGCAGCTGTTCACCGGCCACAGCGGGATGACCGGCGAGCTGGGACACATGCCCGTCGATCCCGAAGGCGCCCCGTGCCGGTGTGGCAACCGGGGCTGCCTGGAGACGGTCGCCGGGGCGCAACGGCTGCTCGACGACCTGCGGCCGGCGCTCGGCGCCGATGTGACACTCGAGATGGCCGCCGCCCGGGCGCGTGACGGCGACCCACTGTGCCGGCGGCGGTTCGAGGCGGCCGGGGTGGCGGCGGGACGGGTCGCGGGCGGGATCTGCAACCTCGTCAACCCCGAGCTGGTCATCGTCGGCGGGGACATGATCGTCGCCGGCGAGCTGCTCGTCAACGCGGTGCGCGATGGAGTGGCGCAGACGACGATTCCGGCGGTGCGCCGCGATGTGACGGTCGTCGCCGCCACGCTCGGGGACCGGGCGGAGCTGCTCGGAGCGATCGGGTTGGCGATCGCCGAAGCCGACATCGCGACCGTGGCGCGGGTGGCCTGACCGGTTCGCCGGCTGCGGCGGCGCTGGGCCGCCGGCCGGGCCCCGGGGCGGGGCTAACCGCCCGTCCGGGGCGCCGAGACGGCGCGAGCGATCTCGTCGGCCACCGCCCGGGCGCCGTGCGTGCCCCACGCGATCGTGTAGTGGTTGACGTCGGGCACCGCCACCGCGCGCCGGGTGGACGGCGCGGCGTCGGCCCACGCCTGCACCAGCGCCAGGGGCTGCATCGGGTTGGGATCGTCCACCATGCCCCTCGGCGCGCACATCAGCACCGCCGGCACGGCCAGGCGCGGCGCGTCGTGGTCTCCGACGAGGTCGAGGCCGTCCTCGCGGACCACCTGCGGATTGATCGACGAGCGCAGGTCGGGCGGATCGCCGGCGAGGTCATGGGCGGCGTACTCGTTCAGATCGGCGCGGTCGACGTCGGCACCGGCGACCGCCGGATGCCGGGCCCACCATGCCTGATATGCGGCGACATCGGGGAACGTCATCGACAGCCGCGTGAACGTCGGCCCGAGGAATGCCTCCATGAACTGCACTGGGTCGCCGTCCGTGCTGTCGGGAATCGTCAGGCCACCGTCGACCAGCACGAGTTGCGCGACGCGGTCGGGATGGGTCGTCGCCAGCCGCGCGGCGATGTAGGCGCCGAGTGAGTGGCCGGTGACCACCGCGCGCTCGAGCCCGAAGTGATCCAGCACGGCGATCATGTCCCGGACGTGGGCGTCGAGCCCGAACGGGGGCGGCAGTGCGCTGCTGCGCCCGCGCCCGCGGAGATCCACCGCGATCAGTGCGGCCCGGCGCCCGAGCGCGCGGGCGGCGGCCAGCCAGGTGCGGCTGGTCGAGGTGATGCCGTGGATCGCCAGCGCGAGTGGCGGATCGATCCCCGCCTCAGCGGCGGCGCCGAGGCGGTAGGTCGCCAGGGGACCGCCGGCGACGTCGACGTCGATGCGCTCCCTCATCCGGCCCGCTCGGTGACGGCGTCACCCGTCGATGGACTGATCTCGTGGTCATCGGTGAGCTCATCCGATCGATCTGCCGGCTCAGGCGAGATCCACGGCCGCGCCAGCGACAGCCATGCCACCGCGCCGGCGAGCAGCGTTCCGCACAGGATCCAGCCGAGCGCGGTGGTGGCGACGCCGACGTACTTCAGTCCCGAGGCGAAGATCACGAAGGCGATGGCCGGGCGCACGTAGCGGTCGGGCACGCTCGAGGACAGCAGCGATCCGATCAGGACGGCGGGCACGGATCCGAGGATCAGCGAGCCGGTGACCGACAGCTCCACGTGCCCGAACGCGAGCGCGCCCAGCGCCGCGGACAGCGTCAGCGGCACCGCCTGCATCAGGTCGGTGCCCACCAGCTGATTGGCGCCGAGCCGGGGGTAGATGAAGAGCAGCGCAACGATCATCAGGGAGCCCGACCCGACCGACGTCATTCCCACGATCAGGCCGCCGACGATGCCCACGGCCAGTGTCAGCGCCGGCCGCGGGGTGACTTGGCTGACGTAGCCGTCGCGGCCGTTGCCGGCGCGACGATCGAGGACGAAACGCAGCGCCATCGCGGCGGCGCCGATCAGCAGGGCGGCGCCGAGGAAGACCTCGATGTTGTTCTCCGCGGACTTGGCGTCACCGACGCGGTGCAGGAGATAGGCGCCGAGGAACGCGGCCGGAACCGACCCCAGCACCATCCAGCTCACCAGCTTCGTATTGACCGTCCCGGCGCGCATGTGGACGGCCGCCCCGATCGGCCGCATGACCACCGCCGCCACCAGGTCACTGGAGATCGCCGTCGACGGCTTGACGCTGAACAGCAGGATCAGCATCGGCGTCATCAGCGCGCCGCCTCCCGCCCCGGTCATGCCGACGAGCATGCCGATGATCGCGCTGCCGAGGACGATGTAGGGGTCGATGTGCATCAGTGCCAGTGCCGTTACGGCCGGGTCGGGCGGGACGAATTCCGGATCGCCGGCTAGCCCGGAGGCGTCCGCTGGGCCGGCGCGGCGGGCGGCGGCTCCTGCCGCTGTCCGGGCGGAGGTCCGGAGAGTAGCCACCCCTCACTGACCGGGCGTACCAAACCGCGGCGGTTGAGGTCCGAGAGCGCGCTGGTGACGGTGGGACGCCGGGCGGCGACGAGATCGGCCAGGACCGTGTGGGTGAGCCGCAGCGGCACCAGGACCCCGTCGCTGCGCACGCGGCCCCAGCGACTCGCCAGGTGCCAGAACAGCAGATGGAGGCGATGGTCGACGCGGGCCTGGTGAACGATCGCCATGTTGACCGCGAGCTGCCGCGAGCGCAGGACCGAGCGGCCGAACAGGCGGCCCGCCACCTGGGGGAAGCGCGCCAGCTGGCGGGCGAACCGGCCGTCGAGCACGGCCACCCGCGAGCGTTCGAGGATCAACCACTCCACCGCCAGCGGCAAGGTCGACGTTTCGGCTTCGGCCTGAATCGAGCGGAGCACGTCGCCCCCGCCGATCAGCTCGGCGCCGAACCGGTCGTCGATCCCGACGCGATGCAACATCACCCCCTCGAGCACGAGCAGCCCGATGCCGTCGCTGATCGGGATCGCGCGTCCGCCCCAGGCTCCCGTCGGGATCCGGACCTCACGTGCGACGAGCGCCTCGACCGCCTGCGCCCGGCGGCTCGGCTCGATCGCCTCGGCCAGCTCGGGATCCTCGCGCAGGACCCAGCACACGTTTGCCGCCGGGCCGGCGTGAGTGGAGGCCGTCACCGTGACAGACCCTCCGGCGTAGCGGCCGCCGGCGCGTTCGTCGTCTGCCGGACGAGGTGCTCGAGGGCATCGCTGAGCTCGCGAGGCCGCTCCAGCGGAGCCATGTGGCCGGTCTCGGGCAGCTCGATCAACCCCACCGGATAGGGCAGCGCCTGCGCGATCCGCCGGGCATGCGCCGGCGGGGTGAGACGGTCACGCTCGCCGGCGACGACGAGCGTCGGAATCGTCAGCTTGGCCACCGCGTCCCACAGGTTCATGTCAGACAGCGCGACTCCGGTCGCGGCTCGCACGGCGGGCGCGGTCTCCATCAGCATCCGCTCGTAGAACGCGACGTCACCGGCGCTCGCGTCCGGCCCGAACGCGGTGTAGCGGATCACGGCCTGCTGGAGCGGGGAGGAGAACGGCGGCAGCGGACCGCGGGCACCGAGCAGCGCCCGTCCCGCCCACGGACGGTTGAGCCAGCTCGCCACCTCCGGGATCAGCAGGTGGCCGGCGATCAGATCACCGAGCCCGGTGTTGACCAGGGCGGCGGCGCGCGCTCGCGCCGCCGGATCGTGGTGCTCGGCCCAGGCGGCGATCGACATCGCGCCCAGCGAATGACCGGCGACGGTCGCCAGCTCGTCGCCGCTGTCGACCGCGGCGAGGACCGCCTCGACGTCCTCACCGAACCGCTGCAACGAGTAGTCGTCGTCAGCCCCAGGGCTGCTGGCTCCGTGTCCACGCAGGTCATAGGCGATCACGTTCAGGCCGCGGGTCTCCAGGCGCTTGATCACGGGCCCCCAGAAGGCCAGCTGCTCCGTCCAGCCGTGCGCGAGGACCACGGTCGGGGCGCCATCGGGGCCGAATGCCTCGGCGTGGAGGGAGGTACCGTCTGCCGACTCGATCGTCAACGGCCGCCCACCGAGGGGGGCGCTGAGCCGCTGGAAGTCCGCGTCCTGCGCGATCGCTCGCAGGTGACGGCGTTCGAGGGCTGCGCCAGCGACGATGCTGCCGATCGCGGCGGTGGCGGCGATGGCTGCTTTCGGGCCGATCTCGGGCAGGCGGCGCGTCCTCATCGGCCTAACTTACTCGTCCGCCCCGCGGGCCGACCTCGTTCCCGGCGTCTGCGTAGGATTCCGCACCGTGCGAATCGGGATGCTCACGGGCGGGGGGGACTGCCCCGGCCTGAATGCGGTCATCCGCGCCGTCGTACGCAAGGGGGTCGACGCCTACGGCGATCAGCTCCTGGGATTCCGTGACGGCTGGCGCGGCGTTCTGGACGATGTGGCGGAGGAGCTGACGATCGAGTCCACCCGCGGGATCCTGCCCCGGGGCGGCACCATTCTCGGCAGCTCGCGCACGAACATCTTCAAGCGCCCTAACGGGGTGGATGAGGTCCGTGCCACGTTCGCGCGCCATCGCCTCGATGGTCTCATCGCCATCGGAGGCGAGGACACGCTCGGCGCCGCCAGCAGTCTGTTCACGGAGGGCCTGAACGTGATCGGCGTCCCCAAGACGATCGACAACGATCTCGGCGCGACCGACGTGACCTTCGGCTTCGACACCGCCCTGCACGTCGCGACCGAGGCGATCGACCGCCTGCACACCACCGCGGAGAGCCATCACCGCAACCTGGTGGTGGAGGTGATGGGCCGCAGCGCCGGCTGGATCGCGCTGCACTCGGGTCTGGCCGGCGGAGCCGACGTCATCCTCATCCCGGAGATGCCCTTTGACATCGAGGACGTCTGCCGGTTGATCAACCGCCGGCACGAGCGCGGCCGGTACTTCGCGATCATCGTTGTCGCCGAGGGGGCGACCCCCAAGACGGGGACGATGAGCGTGGCGACCGGCGAGGTGGATGAATTCGGCCATCCGCGGCTGGGCGGCATCGGGCAGGTGCTCGAGCGCGAGATCGAGCGCCGGACGGGCTTTGAGACGCGGACCACAGTGCTGGGTCACGTCCAGCGGGGCGGGACGCCAACCGCGTTCGATCGGGTGCTCGCGACCCGCTTGGGGCTGGCGGCGATCGATGCCGCGCACGCGGGCCAGTGGGGGATGATGACCGCGCTGCACGCCACCGAGATCGAGCTGGTGCGCCTCGCCGACGCCGTGGCGGAGGTGCGACGCGTGCCACTCGCCGAGTACGAGCGCTACGGCGTCCTGTTCGGCTGAGAGGCAATTCACAGAAACGCCGTTCGACAGCCGCGGCTTCCGTCTATTCTCAGCGTATTGGCCACGGCGCCGATCAATGCCTTGTGGGAAGCGTCGGCGGCCTGAACTCCAGGCAAAGGAGCCCTGCGACGATGAGCACGACCGAAGCCACGAATGTGAACGCCAACCTCAAGCGCCTGGCGGAAGCCGGCTCGAGTCCCTGGCTCGACCTGCTGCGACGGTCGTTGGTCACCGGCGGCGAGCTCGCCCGGCTGATCGCCGAGGATTCCCTGCTCGGCATGACCTCCAACCCGTCGATCTTCGAGAAGGCGATCCTCGAGTCCGACGACTACGACGATGATCTGACGGAGGCCAGGGGGCAGGGTCTGGACCCGCAGGCGGTCTACGAGAAGATCGCGATCAAGGACGTGCAGATGGCGTGCGACGTCTTCCGCGAGACGTGGGAGACCCACAATCATCAGGACGGCTTCGTCTCACTCGAGGTGGCGGCGGACCTCGCCCATAGCGAGCAGAAGTCGATTGCCGGAGCCCGCGATTTCTGGCAGCGGGTGAAGCGGCCCAACGTGATGATCAAGATCCCCGGCACGCCCGAGGGTCTCGGCGCGATCGAGCAGGCGATCTACGAGGGCATCAACGTCAACATCACGCTGCTGTTCGCGGTCGAGGCCTACGAGCGCGTCGTCGAGGCGTACCTGACGGGTCTGGAGCGTCGGCTGGCCGAGGGCAAGTCGCTCGACGTCGCCTCCGTCGCCAGCTTCTTCGTCAGTCGCGTCGACACCAACGTCGACAAGCGTCTGGAGGCCGGCGGCCATGAGGAGCTCTACGGCAAGGCGGCCGTTGCCAACGCCCGGCTGGCCTACCGGAAGTTCGAGGAGCACTTCTCCGGACCGCGCTGGGAGGCGCTGCACAGCGCCGGCGCGCACTATCAGCGTCCGCTGTGGGCCTCCACCGGCGTCAAGAACGAGCGGTATCCGGACACGATGTACGTCGATGAGCTCGTCGGCGCGCACACCGTCAACACGATGCCACTGAACACGTTGCAGGCGGTCGCCGATCACGCCCATATTTCCGGGCCGACCGCGCAGCACGATCCGCAGCCGGACCTCGATGCGCTGTCCGCCGCGGGCATCGACATGGCCGAGGTCACCGACGAGCTGCTCGCGGACGGCGTCAAGCAGTTCGAGGACGCCATGAGCCGCCTCCTGTCGGGGATCGAGGAGCGCATCAAGTAGTGAGCCCCGCGTGAGCGCTACCTCGCCGCTGAGCGCGGCCGACACCGAGAATCCACTGGTGGCGGGGCTGGAGCGGCTCCCCGTCCACCCGACATCGCTGGTGATCTTCGGCGCGACCGGTGATCTGGCTCACCGCAAGCTGCTTCCGGCGCTCTACAACCTGGCCCATGAGGGCCAGCTCCCGGAGCGCTTCGAGGTGATCGGGGTCGGCCGCCGCACGCAGGAGGACGAGGAGTTCCGGGATACGGTCGTGAACTCGATCGAGCGATTCTCCCGTCGGCGCCCCGACCCGACCGTGCTCGAGGGCCTGCTCAACGAGCTGCGGTACGTCCAGGGGTCGTTCGACGACGACGAGATCTACACGGAGTTGGCGCGCACGCTCGCCGAATTCGATACGACGGCCGGCCGGAGGCTCGACCGGGTCTTCTATCTGTCAACGGCGCCCGAATTCTTCCCGCTGATCGCCGGCAAGCTCGGAGATCACAACCTCCACCAGGTGGAGAACGCCTCAGTCCGGATCGTGATCGAGAAGCCGTTCGGCTATGACCTCGCGTCGGCGCGCAAATTGAACGCCGAGCTACTCGAGGTGTTCGAGGAGCCGCAGATCTTCCGGATCGATCACTACCTGGGCAAGGAGACGGTGCAGAATCTGATGGCACTGCGCTTCGCCAACGCCCTGTTCGAGCCGGTGTGGAACCGCAACTACATCGATCACGTCCAGATCACCGCCGCCGAGGACATCGGGATCGGCGGCCGGGCGGGGTACTACGAGCGGTCAGGTGCATTGCGCGACCTGGTCCAGAATCACATGCTCCAGCTGCTGGCCCTGCTGACGATGGAGCCGCCGACGGCATTCGACGCCGACCGTCTGCGCGACGAGAAGCTCAAGGTGCTCGAGGCGATCGTGCCGCCGACGCTCGATGAGGTGGCCTCGATGGCGCTGCGCGCCCAGTACGCCCCCGGCGTCGTCGGCGGCGCCGAGGTCCCGGGGTACCGCGAGGAGGACGGCGTCGCCCGGTACTCGCGCACCCCCACGTACGCGGCGCTGCGCCTGTATGTCTCCAACTGGCGCTGGGCCGGCGTGCCGTTCTATCTGCGGACCGGCAAGCGGCTGTCGCGCAAGCTCACCGAGATCGCCGTCGTCCTCAAGCAGATCCCGCATGTGGCTCTCCAGAGTTCGGGGTCGGTCGGCATTCAGGCCAATCAGCTCGTGTTCACCGTCCAGCCTGACGAGGGCGTGTCGGTGTCGATCGGCGCCAAGATCCCAGGGACGAGGATGCGGATCCGTCCGGTCAACATGGAGTTCCGGTACGGCACCTCGTTCCTGTCGGAGTCGCCGGAGGCGTATGAGCGGCTCATTCTCGACGCGATGCGCGGCGACGCCACGCTGTTCACCCGCAACGACGAGATCGAGGCGCTCTGGGGGATCATCGATCCGATCCTGGAGGCGTGGGACACGGACACCTCGTCGACCATCCCGCAATACGACGCGGGCTCGTCGGGCCCACGGGAGGCCGACGCCCTGCTCGACGATGGGCGAATCTGGCGGCGGCTGTGAGCGAGGACATCTGGACCGCCCAGGACACGAATCCGGATGCCATCGAGGCCGCGCTGCGCGAGCTGCTGCGCGAGCGTCACGCCGCCAACGAGGCTCTGGCGCCGGCCCGGGTGCTGAACCTGGTCGTCGTCGTCGACCGCGAGTGGAAGGGCGAGATCGCCAACCGGCTCGAGCGCGCCGGGCGCTACCACGCGTCCCGGACCGTCCTGTGCGCGGTCGAGGAGCGGCGCCGCACCCTGGACGCGGTGGCCACGGTCAGTTATGAGGAGCCGAAGGGCGGGGCCGCCCTCGGCGTCATGCACGAGAACGTCGAGATCGACCTCGGTCCGGAGCACCTGCGAGCACTGAGGACGATCGTCGACCCGGTCCTGGTCGGGGAGATCCCGACGGTCATGTGGTCACCTCATGGACACGATGACGCTGTCGAATCTCTGCTGCCGCTGGTCGACGTCATGCTGATCGACTCCGATGACATCGACGACCCTGGCGAGGCGTTCGCCCGGGCCGAGCACCTGCGCCGCAAGACCTACATCGTCGACCTGGCGTGGCTGCGCACGACGCCGTGGCGGGAGCGGCTGGCGGCGACGTTCGACCTGCCCGAGCGACTGCGGGCGCTGCACGAGATGCACGGGTTGGAGGTGCGTCATCGGGAGACCTCGATGGCGAGCGCGCTGTTGCTGGCCGGTTGGATGTCGTCTCGGCTGGACTGGGACAGCAGCCAACTGCGTCTGTGGGACGGGCGGATCGCCGGGGAGGCTCGGCGCGGCAACGGTGCCGTGGTGGTGTCACTGCAGACCGCCGAGCAGGAGGCACCCGGACTGGCCGGCGTCACCGTCACGTGCTCGGAGGGAAGGTCGCTGTCGCTGCAACGCGGCGAGGGCGGCCTCGATGCCACCGAACGCACCAGCGACGGCAACGAGTACTCGTGGAAGATCCTCGGCGCGTCGCGGGGCGAGGGCGGGATCCTCGGCGAGGGCGTGCGCCAGGCGCTGCTGCGCGATCCGACGTACGTCCCGGCATTGAACGCCGCCCGGGGGCTCGTTCCCACGTGAGCGTGTCGTTCGAGATCGTCGACGATCCCGCGCGGACCTGCGCCGCGCTGATGGTGGGCGCCGCCATCGGCGGCGGCAACATCGTGCTCACCGGGGGCTCGACGCCGCGCGCCGCTTACCAGCACTTCGTCGAGGCGGTGGCGACCGTCGGCGTCGATCTGGGGCGCACGACCTTCTGGATCGGGGACGAGCGGTGCGTCGATCCGGGCGATGATCGCTCCAACTACAAGATGATCAAGGAGTCCCTGCTCGATCCGCTGGGCGAGGGCAACCAGCCGCGCATGCATCGGATGAAGGGGGAGCTGGGTCCCGAGGCGGGCGCCGACGACTACCAGCGCGCGCTCGAAGCGGCCGGCCCGCCCAAGTTCGACCTGATCCTGCTCGGGATCGGCCCCGACGGTCATTGCGCGTCGCTGTTTCCCAACCAGGCGTCGCTCAACGAGCGGTCCCGGTTGGTCGTGGGGGTTCCCGAGGCCGGTCTCGCGCCGTTCGTCCCCCGGATCTCGTTCACCCTGCCGCTGCTCGCCACCGGGCGTCAGGTCGTGTTCCTCGCCACCGGCGACGCCAAGGCCGACGCGATCGCCGAGGCGTTCGGTCCCGGGACCGATCCCGACCCGGCAACGCCGGCATCGCTGCTGGTGCCCGAGGCGAAGCTGATCACGGTCGTCTGCGACCAGGCCGCGGCGGCGCACGTCCCCACCGGAGACCGGCGGTGAGCGACGTCATCGGGGTCGACCTCGGCGGCACCAAGATCGCGGTGGCGCGGCTGACGGGCTCCGAGCTGTCCGAATCGACGGTGGAGCCGACGGAGCTCTCGGGTCAGGACGCCCTCATCGACCAGTTGGTCCGGATGATCGACGAATCCCGCGGCGACGAGCTGGATGGCGTCGGCCTCGGGGCGCCGTCGATCGTCGAGTTCGAGAGCGGCCGGGTCGTGTCATCGGCCAACGTGCCCCTGGCCGACGTGCCGCTCCGGGAGGTTCTGGGCGAGCGCGTCGGAGTGCCGGTGTTCGTGGACAACGACGCCACCGTCGCCGCGCTGGCCGAGGCTCACGACGAGCACCTGCAGATGATCGCCCGTGATCTGGTGATGATCACGATCGGCACGGGCGTCGGCGGCGGCCTGGTGCTCGGCGGCCGGATCTACCGCGGGGCCACCGGCGGGGCCGGCGAGCTCGGCCACACCGTGATCGGGCTCGACCTGTCAGAGCCCGTGCCGCCGGCCGGGAAGTTTCCCCAGCCGGGCTCGCTCGAACACGCGGCGGCCGGCCACGCGCTCGATTCGCTCGTATCCGCATCGGCGCGGGCCAACCCCGACAGCCCGCTCGGACGCAAGCTCGCCGGGGGGCAGAAGGTCCGCGGCGCCGACGCGGTTCAGTGCGCCCGCGATGGTGACCCGGTGGCGGCCCGGATCGTGGAGCTGTGGGGCGAACGCGTCGGCATCGGGATCGCCAACGCCATCAACACCTTCGATCCCGAGGAGGTGGTGATCGGCGGCGGCGCGGCTCGCGCCGGCGACCTGCTGATGGATCCCGCTCGGCGGACCGCCGCTGCGTACGTCCTGCCCGGCCTCGGCAAGCGGACGAGGATCCGCACCGCCCGCCACGGCGTCCGCGCCGGCGTCCTCGGAGCGGCGCTGCTCGCCGTGCACGAGCTCGCCGGCAGCTCCGCCCCGTCCCCGACCGAGGTCAGATCTTGATCGTCGCCTGCGGTTTCGACCACGCCGGGTTCGTCCTGCGCGAGCGACTGTTCACGGTCATCGAGGCCGGCGGGCACGAGATCCTGGACTTCGGCACCGACCGCCCCGACCCGATCGATTACCCCGACAAGGCGCTCGAGGTGGGGCACGCGGTCGCCTCCGGCCGGGCCGAGCGGGGCATCATCGTGTGCGGCTCGGGAGCCGGCGTGTCGGTGGCCGCGGCCAAGATCCGCGGCGTCCGCGCCGCCACCATCCACGACGCCTACACCGCCCATCAGGGCGTCGAGCACGATGGCGTCAACGTCCTGTGTCTCGGGGGGCGGGTGGTCGGCGTCGAGGTCGCCGCCCAGATCGTCCAGCTGTTCCTGGCGGCCATCGTGTCCGATGAGGAGCGCCACGTCCGCCGCCGCGCCAAGGTGGCCGAGATCGAGCGGACCGGCGGGGACATCGAGTTCGTGACCTGATGCAGCGTTTTCGGACGGAGAGGGGGGCAGCGGATGGCTGATCAGATCTTCATCGCCCGCCACGGGGCGACCGAGTGGAGCGTGTCCGGGCAGCACACCAGCCGCACCGACCTGCCGCTGCTCCCGCAGGGGCGCGAGCAGGCCGCGGGAATGGCGGGCAAGCTCGCCGGTGAGCAGTTCGCGCTCGTCCTGTGCAGTCCGCTGCTGCGGGCTCGGCAGACGTGTGAGCTGGCGGGGTTCGCGGACCGCGCCGAGCGGTGCGATGACCTGACCGAGTGGGACTACGGGGAGTACGAGGGCCTGACCACGCCGGAGATCCGGGAGCGCAATCCCACCTGGAACCTGTGGCAGGACGGCTGCCCGGGAGGCGAGGTTCCCGCGGCGATCGGCGCGCGGGCGGATCGCGTGCTGGCGCGCTTCGCCGCCGTCGACGGTGACGGCCTCGCGTTCGCGCACGGCCACGTGCTGCGCGTATTGACCGCGCGGTGGCTGGAGATGGATGTCGCCGCCGGGGCGCGCTTCAAGCTCGAGGCGGGCACGGTCAGCGTGCTGGGACACGAGCGCGAGACGGCCGTGATCGAGCGTTGGAACACGTGACGCAGGCGTGACAGATGTCATGGCCGAATTCGGCCTCGCGCCACTTACGCCGGCGCGACCCCGGGCATACGCTGCCCGGCATGATCAGAAATTCACACACCGTCCCTGAGCTGGCCATCGAAGTCCATGACCTGCGCCGGTCCTACGGGCGCAATGAAGCCGTGCGCGGCGTCAGCTTCGACGTCACGCGGGGCGAGGTGTTCTGCCTGCTGGGACCCAACGGGGCCGGCAAGACGACCATCGTCGAAATCCTGGAGGGCTACCGGACCCGGACCGCGGGCGACGCGAGCGTGCTGGGGATCGACCCCGCCAGCGGAGCGCGCGAGCTACGGGAGCGGGTGGGGATCGTGCTGCAGCAGTGCGGGGTCCAGCCGGACCTGTCAGTCGCCGAGCTGGTCGAGATGTACGGGCGCTACTACGTCCGCCGCCGCCCGGTCGACGAGCTGCTCGAGTTGGTCGAGCTGACCGAGAAGCGCGACACGCGCGCCAAGCAGCTCTCCGGCGGCCAGCGGCGCCGGCTGGACCTGGCCCTGGCGCTCGTCGGCGACCCTGACCTGATCTTCCTCGACGAGCCCACGACCGGGTTTGACCCGGCGGCCCGCCGCCAGGCCTGGTCGACCCTGAGGTCGCTCTGCGATCTCGGGAAGACGATCTTCCTGACGACGCACTTCATGGACGAGGCTCAGCATCTGGCCGATCGGGTCGCGGTCATGCGCGGGGGCGAGATCATCGCCGCCGGACGGCCGGAGGATCTCGGCGGGCGCAACCTGCGGCCGGCCGAGATCCGCTTCTCGCTGCCGTCGGACTGGGCGGCGGGCGACGTCCCCGAGCTGCCCAGTGAGCGGCACGAGATCGAGGGGGATCGGATCCTCGTCGTGACGCGCCAGCCGATCCAGGCCGCGCAACGGCTGACCACCTGGGCCGTCGAACACGACATCGACCTCGGCCACTTCTCGGTGACCCAGCCGTCGCTCGAGGACATCTACCTCGAGCTCACCGGCGACACCCACGACAATTCAGCAGTGCACGAGGAGGCAACGGCATGAACCCGGTTCCGCAGTCGACCATAGGCCGGGACATCGGACTGGTCGGATGGCAGATCCGCTACGAGCAGCGGGCGTACTGGCGCAACCGCGGCCGCGGGGTGTTCACGTTCGTGTTCCCGATCATGCTGCTGGTGATCTTCGCCAGCCTCGACAAGGGGCAGAAGATCTCGACCCGCGGCGGGATCCCGTTCGACGACTTCTTCGTCCCGGGCATCCTCGCCTACGGGGTGATCACCACGACCTTCTTCAACCTGGCGATGGGCACCGCCATCCTGCGGGACGCCGGTGTGCTCAAGCGCATGCAGGGCACGCCGCTCCCGCGGTGGGCGTACGTGACCGCGCGAATCGTCTCGGCGTCGGTCGTGACCTTGACGATGACCGTCGTCGTGCTCGCGCTCGGAACGACCCTGTACGGCCTCGACTTCCGGGCCGGCCAGCTGCCGGCGCTGATCGTCACGCTGCTGCTCGGCACGGCGGTGTTCACCACGCTGGGGATCGGGATCACGCGCTTCATTCCCAGCGCCGAGTCGGGACCGGTGATCGTGAACCTGGTCGTCTGGCCGCTCAGCTTCATCTCCAACATCTGGTTCCCGATCGACTCGCTGCCGAAGGTGGTCAAGACGATTGCCGAGATCTTCCCGATCAAGCCACTGGCGACCGCGCTGCAATACGTGTTCGATCCTCGCCATCACGGCGTGGCGTTCGACGGCGCCGAGCTGCGAACGATGGCGATCTGGCTGGGCATCGGCCTGTTGCTGATGGTGCGGTTCCTGCGACAGCCGCAGGGAGAGGTGGCGTGAGCACATTTCGCTCCCGCCTGAACGAGGACCGCTGGCACTCGCTGGGCCGTGCTCGGATCATCGGCCTGCTCGTCTGGCTCGGCTTCATCGTCGTGCCGGTTTTGGACGCGATCACGAACAACGGCCCGGCGTCCGAGCACTACCTGGCGATTGCCGGGGCCTCGCTGTTCTCAGCCACCTACGTGTGGTTGGTGATCATCTGGTTCGATGAGCGCGCCGCCTGGCGCCCGCTGGCGGCGACGGCCCTGCTGCTGGCACTGGCGATCGCGCTGACCCTCGCCGATCGCTCAAGCTGGGGATTCCTGTTCAGCTACGTGGCGGCCTGCATCGGCCTGGTCATCCCGTCCCGGCACGGGCTGCAGGCGGTGGTCGGATGCGCTGCTGTGGTCGTCATCTGCACCCTGATCGACCGGGCCGGCGGCGGCGCCGCGGCCGGGTATGCGGCCAGCACGGTCGGGGTGGGTCTGCTGCTCGTGCTGATGCGCGATCTCCAGGTGCGAAACCGGGAGCTGACCTACGCCCGAGCGGAGCTGGCCAAGAGCGCGGTGGCGGCCGAGCGCGAGCGCTTCGCCCGTGACCTGCACGACCTCCTCGGTCACAGCCTGTCGGTCATCGCCATCAAGGCCGAGTTGGCGGGGCGGCTGCTGCCCGACCGCCAGCGCGAGGCGGCGGCCGAGGTCGCCGACGTCGAGCAGGTCGCCCGCCAGGCGCTGCGCGAGGTGCGCCAGGCGGTGAGCGGGTACCGCCAGCCCACGCTCGACGGCGAGCTGGAGGGGGCGCGGATCGCGCTGTCGGCGGCGGGCATCGATGCTGACTTCGAGCGCTCGCCGGTCTCACTGGACCCCGAGATCGAGGCGGTCCTCGCCTGGACCGTACGGGAGGGGGCGACCAACGTGATCCGCCACAGCGGCGCGCGGCATTGCCGGGTGAAGGTGCGCGCCGGGCTGGCCGATGCGGCCGTCGAGGTGCTCGACGACGGCGCGGGCCCGGCCGTCCCGGAGGGGATGCCGGATGCCGGCGCCGCCCTGAACGGGCGCGCCGGAAATGGGATAGCCGGCCTGGCGGAGCGTGCCGAGCGGCTGCGCGGCCGGATCGAGGCCGGCCGGCTTCCCGAGGGCGCCGGGTTCCGGCTCGTGGTGTCGGTGCCGACCGTGGCGGGGGGCTCGTGATTCGCGTCCTGATCGCCGAGGACCAGGCGATGGTCCGCGGGGCGCTCGCCAGCCTGCTCGGCCTGGAGCTCGACTTCGAGGTCGTGGCCCAGGTCCCGCGCGGTGACGAGGTGCTCGCGGCGGCCCTGGCGGCACGGCCCGACGTCGCCCTGCTCGACATCGAGATGCCGGGCGCCACCGGCCTGGACGCCGCCGAGCAGCTCGCCCGCGAGATGCCCGAGTGCCGCGTCCTGATCCTGACGACCTTCGGCCGCCCCGGGTACCTGCGCCGAGCGATGGAGGGCGGCGCCTCCGGCTTCGTGCTCAAGGATGCTCCCGCCACCGAGCTCTCCTCCGCGATCCGCCGCGCATTGCGCGGCGAGCGGGTGGTCGATCCCGGCCTCGCGGCGGCGGCCCTCTCTCAGGGGGAGTGCCCGCTGACCCCGCGAGAGCACGAGGTCCTCGCCGCCAGCCGGAACCACGCCACCGTCGCCGAGCTGGCCTCCGCCCTGTACCTCTCACCGGGCACGGTCCGAAACCACCTGTCCTCGGTCATGCAGAAGCTCGACGCCCGCAACCGCCGGGAAGCAGTCCGGGTGGCCGAGGAGCGGGGTTGGCTGTAGCCGGGCCGGCCGGAGCGTGCGCAGCTCCTGGCCGTCCGTGGTGGCTGGAGCCCGCGCCGCCCGTGGCGGGCCGTGGTGGCCTGGAGCCGCCGCTGGTGGCCGCCGTGCGGGAGCGTGGCAACTGAGTGACCCTATGCTCCGCTCAGATGCCAAGCTCCGAGCGAGAAATGCGGCTGAGAGGATTCGAACCTCCACGGGCTCGCGCCCACACGGACCTGAACCGTGCGTGTATACCAGTTTCACCACAGCCGCTGGCTGGGGTGGAACTTAGCAACTGACGTCCGCCGGGGCGCGATGCCGAGTCCCCGGCTGGCGCTGGGCCTGGACCCACCAAGACGTGGCGGAGTCTCGCTAAGCTGAGTCCCGATCCGCCCGCCCGGGCGGATCACATGCGCCTCGCCGCTATCGTCTAGGGGACTAGGACGCCGCCCTCTCACGGCGGAAACCCGGGTTCGAATCCCGGTAGCGGTACCTCGAATCCCTCGTACCCACGGGGGATTTCGCGTTTTGAGGGGGCGCGCCAGAGTGTGCGCCACCGCTTCCGGGCCGGCGACCAGCTACGTGTGGACTTCTCGCTGAAGAGGAGGCGCTCGGACGTCAGCCTTGGTTACGATCCGTAACAACCGGTCCTGCGGGTTCGGCTCGCCTGCTGAGGGCGGTCGTGGCCCCTGCCAAGGGAGGGAGGGCAGTTCATGCAATTCGGCGTCACCGATCACGTCGACGCATCCGGCATTGCCCCGGCCGACCAGCTCGAGCAGCGGCTGCAGTTGGTAGAGCTCTACGACGAGCTCGGGTTCGACCGCTACATGCTCACCGAACATCACGGCACGCCGCTGAACCTCGTCCCCTCGCCACATCTGTTCCTGGCCGCCGCCTCCCAGCGGACCACCCGAATCCGGCTCGGGACCCTGGTTACGTTGCTGCCCCTCTACAACCCGGTCCGGCTGATCGAAGAGGTTGGGATCCTGGATCTCCTCAGCCGTGGGCGGTTTGAGCTGGGGATGGGCCGCGGCGTCTCGGCGCCTGAGATCGCCACATACGGCGTCGACCCCGACGACACCCCGGCGATGTTCGAGGAGACCTACGAGATCCTGATCCAGGGTCTGACCTCTGACGTGCTGTCACACCAGGGGCGCTTCTACTCGATCGAGGAGGCGCTGATGGTGGTGCCGACGGTGCAGGAACCGCGGCCGCAACTGTGGTACGGGGTCGGGTCCGTCGAGCGCGCGGTCTGGTGCGCGCGCAACGGGATCAACATGATGTGCCTGCGGCCGCCCGACGTGGTCCGGCCGTTCACCGACGCGTTCCTCGACGCCTGGGCACAGACCGGCCGGCCGGTGCAGGAGCGGCCGCTGCGCGGCGTCAACCGCAACATGGTGATCGCCGAGGACGGCGACGAGGCCCGCCGGATCGCCGCCGACGCCTACACGGTCTTTCGCGAGAAGCTGCTGTTCCTGTGGGAGCGGTCGAGCACTCCGGCCCCCCCGATCTTCCCGCCCACCTACCAGCAGTGGCAGGACGCCGGCGCCGCCTTCGCCGGCAGTCCGGCCGAGGCACGCCAGTACATCGCCGATCAGGTCGAGGTTGCCGGCGTGGACACGATGAGCTTCCACCTCGCCTTCGGCGACATCGACGTCGAGCACACCCGCCGGACCGCCGAGCTGTTCGCCGCCGAGGTGATGCCCGCCTTCGCCGACGTGGCGGTCCGGTCGTGAGGGTCGCCGGCGCCGTCAAGGTTGTGCGCGATCTCACCTTCGCGTGCCCGGGCGGGTCGGACCTGAAGCTCGACCTCTACCTTCCGCCCGAGCGCTCGGGCTCCTGTCCGATCGTCCTGCACCTCCACGGTGGTGGGTTCATGGTCGGCGACCGGACCGTGTTTGCGCAGGAGCGGCTCGAGCCGGTGGCCCGGACCGGGATCGCGATCGCCAGCGCGCAGTACCGCTTCTCTGACACCGCTACCTATCCGGCGCAGGTGCACGACGTCAAGGCGGCGGTGCGGTGGCTGCGCGCCCACGCCGGCCAGTATGGATACGGCGCCGAGCGCGTCGGCGCCTGGGGCGCGTCGGCTGGTGGCTACCTGGCGCTGATGCTCGGCGTCACCTCCGGCTCGGCAGACCATGAGGGCACGCTGGGCGAACACCTCGATCACAGCAGCTCCGTGGAGGCGGTAACCGCCTGGTTTGCCGTGACCGACATTCCGCTCGCTGACGGCCAGCGCCTGCCGGGCGATCGCGAGCTGCCGCCGTTCATCACCGGGCCGCCGCCACAGCCGTCTGTGCTCGCCCGGCTGCTCGGCGTCGAGACGGTGTCCGAGCACCCGGAACTGGCCATCGCCGCCAGCCCGGTGACCTACGCCACGGCGACCCGGGCGTCGTTTCTGCTCATGCACGGCGATCGGGACGGGGTGATGAGCGAGGAGCAGAGTCAGGTGATGCAGCAAGCGCTGGTCGGCGCCGGCGCCGACTCGACCCTGATGCTGATCGCCGGCGCCAACCACGAGGACCCGGCCTTCCACGGCCCCGCCTCCCTCGGTGCGGTCACGGGATTCTTCCGGGGGCGCCTGTGACGTCAAGTCGCCGGCCCGCCGACTCGAGATCGGCAGGGTTGGTGAGGAACGGGAGGCCGACGAGCAAGATTGTCGTTTACGCGGCCGCGCGCGAGGGAACTTCAAGGCCGGGTCCGGACGTTCAGCAGGGGAGAGCGCCGTGAACGTCTTTGTCCGGACTTCGCACACCGAGCGGATCGCGGATTTCCGTTCTCGACCGTCCGGCAGCGGGACGCTCCGGCCTTGGAGGGTCGGCAGACTGGCCGCCCTGCTGGTCGCGTTGGTCGCCGCCCTCGCTGCTCCTGCCGCGATCGCACCGGCTGCCTCCGCCAGCCCCTCCTGCCCCTGGCTCAACCAGTCGCTACCCGTGGGTCAGCGCGTCCAGCTGCTGATGTCACAGATGACGCTCGCGGACAAGATCAACATGGTGACAGGGGCCGGGTTCAGCGAGCCCTACGTGTTCTACATCTCGGGGATCCCGAGCCTCTGCATACCGCCCATGGGGCAGGAGGACGGCCCGCTCGGCGTCGGCGACGGACTCACCGGCGTGACTCAGATGCCGTCCGCCGTCTCGCTGGCGGCCACCTTCGACCAATCGATGGCGGACCAGTACGGGCAGGTGGTGGGGGCAGAGGAGCGCAGCAAGGGCGCGATGGTCGACCTCGGGCCGACCGTGAACGTCGATCGTGATCCGCGCTGGGGTCGCTCATTCGAAGCGTTCACCGAGGACCCATTCCTCAACGGCAAGCTGGCGGTGTCGGTGATCGACGGAGTGCAGAGCCAGGATGAGATGTCCCAGGTCAAGCACCTCGCGGTCTACAACCAGGAGACCAACCGCAATACCGCGGCCGACGACGCGATCGTCAGTCAGCGCGCGCTGCACGAGATCTACCTCCCGGCGTTCTGGGCCGCGACCCAGCAGGCCAAGGCGGCGTCGGCGATGTGCGCCTACAGCACGATCAACGGCGAGTACGCCTGCCAGAACCAGGATCTGATGCAGACCACCCTCGATCAACGGTGGGGGTTCCCCGGGTTTGTGACCTCCGACTACCAGGCCACGCACTCGACTGTCCAGTCGGCGGATGCAGGCATGGACCAGGAGATGCCCGCTCCTCAGTACTACGGCTCGGCGCTGCAGGCCGCCGTTCAGGCCGGCCAGGTCAGCACGGGGACGCTGGATCAGATGGTGAGCCGGATCTTGGTCGAGATGTTCCGCTTCAACGAGTTCAACAACCCACCGACCGGTACGACCGGCGCAACCGTGACCACGCCGGCGCATCAGGCGGTTTCGACCGCGGTTGCCGAGGCCGGCACGGTGCTGCTCAAGAACGATCGCGACACGCTGCCGTTGCGCTCGACTGGCAAGCGCCCGATCGCCGTCATCGGCCCGGCGGCCTCGGCCTCACCGACCGATACCGGGGGCGGGAGCGCGTACGTGACCTCGCCCTTCAATGTCACGCCGTTGCAGGGCATCCAGGCCGGGGCCCCGGCGGGCGCGCCGGTCAACTACGTACAGGGGCTCCCGACCGATACCTCGCTGTCGCCGATCCCGAGCACTGACATCAGCCCCGCGTACGCCACGACCGGCTACGGCGGCACCTACACGGGCACGCTGACCGCGCCGGAGACTGGCACCTACGTGCTGGCGTTCCAGAACCCGGGCAGCTACACGGCCACGTATCTGTCGCTGGACGGCAAGGAGATCCTGGCCAACCCGGGCACGCCGCCCACCTCGACCTACTCGGTCGCGGTCGACCTCCAGGCCGGACAGAACTACACGCTCACCCTGAGCGGCGGCGGCCCGTCCGCCAACCTGACCTGGGCGACACCCTCGGACCTGGCACCAGGAATCCAGCAGGCGGTCAACGCAGCCAAGTCGGCCGCGACCGCGGTGGTCGTCGTCTCCGACGACACAGAATCCGAGGCCGCCGACCGCGCGAGCCTCAACCTCCCCTCCGCCCAGGACGAGTTGGTCTCGGCGGTCGCGGCGGTCAACCCCCACACGGTCGTCGTCGTCGACGCCGGCGCGCCCGTGGCGATGCCGTGGCTGCGCCAGGCGGGCGCGGTGCTGGACGCCTGGTACCCGGGCGAGAGCAACGGCACCGCGCTCGGGGCTCTGCTGTTCGGCAAGGTCGACCCGGGGGGCCACCTGCCGGTCTCCTTCCCGCAGAGCCTGTCCCAGGTCCCCGCCTCGAGCCCAAGCCAGTTCCCCGGCGTCAACGGCCAGGTCAACTACAGCGAGGGGATCGACGTCGGCTATCGCTACTACGACGCCAACCGCGAGACGCCGCTGTTCCCGTTCGGCTACGGGCTGTCCTACACGAGGTTCAGGTTCAGCAACCTGAGGATCACGCCAGCGTCGGTCGAGAACTCCAGCTCGGGCCCCGGTGCCACGAGCTGCGGCTGCAACCGGCAGTCGAGCTTTCAGGCGACCGTTTCAGCGACGGTGACCAACCGGGGCAAGGTCGCCGGCTCAGACGTGGCGCAGCTGTATCTCGGCGATCCCGGAGTGGCCGGAGAGCCGCCGCGACAGCTGAAGGGCTTTGACAAGGTCGACCTGCAACCGGGCCAGTCCACGACCGTGAGCTTTACGCTCAACGGCCACGACATTTCGTATTGGGATGACGTCGCCAACGGCTGGGTGGTGCCGGACGGCCGGTTCCGCGTCTACGTGGGCGATTCATCGGCGCTCGATGACCTGCCCTTGCAAGGCAGCTTCAACGTCACGCGCACTGTCGGCGCGCGCTACGTGACGGTCAGCGCCCCGGACACCGTCGACGCTGGCAATGCCGCGACCGTCACTGCGAGCCTGGTCAACGGCGGCGATTACGCGATCCCGCACGCGCAGTTCAGGCTCACGGCGCCACCCGGTTGGGCGGTGAGCAACCCGGGTCCGGTCGATGTCCCCGCGGGTCAGACCGTGACCCAGAGCTTCAAAGTCACCGCTCCCGCCAACGCAACGCCCGGCACCGACCGGTTGACGGTCACGGTGACGCCCGGTAACGGCGCACCGGTGGCCGAGGGGTCGACGACTGTGGTGGTCCCGTACTCGGCGATGAAGGCGGCCTACAACAACATCGGGATCAGCGACAACTCCGACGAGAGCGCTGCCAACTACGACGGGGTCGGCGACAGCTTCTCCGCGCAGGCGCTGGCGGCTGGAAAGCCCAACGCGCTGACGCCGGGCGGCACGGTGACGATCGACGGCACCACGTTCACGTGGCCCAACGTGCCGGCCGGCACACCGGACAACGTCGTCACGGGGGGCCAGACCGTCGATCTGAGCGGCACCGGAACGGATCTCGGGTTCCTCGGCTCAAGCCAGAATGGCACCGCGAGCGGGGCCGTCACGATCCATTACGCGGATGGCAGCAGCCAGACGTTCAACCTCAACATTGCCGACTGGTACGCGAACGCCCCGGCGGTCGGTAACGAGCTCGTGACGACCACGTCGAGCTGGAACTTCCAGAGCAACCCGCTCGGCGCACACCCGGTCAGCGTGTACTTCGCGTCACTGCCGCTCGAACCGGGCAAGGCGGTCTCGTCGGTGACGCTGCCGGTGTTGAACGCCGCCGGCGGCACCACGGCGATGCACATCTTCGCGATGGCGGTTGGCCACGGCACCCCGACGATGGGCGCGCCGTACTCGTCGCTGGCCGCTGCCTACGACAACGCCGGGATCAGCGACAACTCGGATCCCACCGCCGCCGACTTCGATGGCACCGGGGAGAGCTACTCGAAGCAGGCCCTGGCGGTCGGCACGCCGACACCGTTGACCTCGGGCGGTCAGGCGACGATCGACGGGACGGTCTTCACCTGGCCGACCCCGGTCGGCGCGCCTGACAACGTGATCGCCGACGGCCAGATCATCGACATGTCCGGCTCGGGGACCGAGCTCGGCTTCCTTGGCGCGGCCGGATTTGGCGCGGCGAGCGGATCGGGCACGATCACCTATACCGACGGAAGCACCCAGACCTACAGCATCAGCCTGGCGGACTGGTACAACAATGCGCCCGTGGCGGGCGACCAGATCGCCACCACCACCTCGAGCTGGAACTGGTCGAGCAGCTCGCAGGTATCGCATCCGGTGAGCATCTACTACGCGTCCGTGCCGCTCGAATCGGGCAAGACGGTGAAGTCCGTGACGCTGCCGACGGTCAGCAGCGGGATCGGGAACGGCGTCAACGCGATGCACATCTTCGCGATCGCGGTGGGGTCGGGTACTGCGACGAGCGTCAGTTCATCGGCCAGGACCAGCCTCGTCCCGCACGGCCAGCGCGGTGAGGCGCACTACGCCGGGCAGAGGTGAGACGCGGCTGCTTTCGGCGTGAAACCGGTGGCGTCGACCAAGCCACCGGCGCCGGTCCTGTGGCCTCGGCATACGCCCCGGGAGCGCGCGCCCGTGGGAGTATGGGGCGGTGCGACTCGGCCTTCATGCGCTGGGCATTGGACCCGGGGCGCGTCGCGACGTGATCGACGCCGTGGCGGCGGCGGCGGAGCGATCGGGCTTCGCCACCCTGTGGGCGGGCGAGCACGTGATCATGGTCGACCGACCTCAGTCACGCTACCCGTACGCCCCCAATGGTCAGATCGCGGTGCCGGCCGCGGCTGATTGGCTCGATCCGCTGGTGGGGCTCAGCTTCGCCGCGGCTGCCACCAGTCGCATCCGGATCGCCACCGGTGTTCTGCTGCTGCCCGAGCACAACCCGGTGATGCTGGCCAAACAAGCCGCGAGCCTCGACGTTCTATGCGGCGGGCGGCTGACCCTCGGCGTGGGCGTCGGCTGGTCGCGGGAGGAGTTCGCCGCGCTGGGCATTCCCTTCGCCCGCCGGGGAAAGCGCGCGACCGAGTACATACGGGCGATGCGAGCGCTCTGGCACGACGATGTGGCCTCATTTGACGGCGAGTTCGTCTCGTTCTCAGCGGTGCGGGTCAATCCCAAGCCCGTCCGAGGCCGCCGTATCCCGGTTGTGCTCGGCGGCAACAGCGACGCTGCGTTGCGGCGTGCGGCCGACTGGGGGGACGGCTGGTACGGCTTCAACCTGGCCGGCGTTGAAGCGGTGCGCGAACGCCTGTCGGTCCTTCGGCGGTTCTGCGGGGAGGCGGGACGAGACTTCAGCGGGCTCGACATCTCCGTGGCGCTGGCCCTTCCCGCCCCCGACGACCTCACGGCGCTGACGGAGATGGGCGTGGGCGAGCTCGTGCTGGTGGAAAGCCCTCCGGCGGATCCCGGCGCAGCCGAGCAGTGGGTCGTGGGGCTGGCGAGGTCAGTTGGGTACGGATGATGCGTCGGCGTTGCCGAAGGCGGTGCAGCCATTGTTTTGGATCAGGGTGAGCGTTCCGGAGACGACATCGGTCGTGCTCCCGCTCGAGGTCTTGTAGGAGAAGCTGATCTGCGCGCCGCCGCTGATGGGGAAGGTGAACGCAGTTGTCTGAGGGACGCCCCCGGTGGCGCCGGCGACGGCCCCCTCGTCCTCGTGGACCGTGCTGGTCTCATCGATCGCGCTGGCGCCGAAGAACCCGCCCTGGGCCGACGAGTCGATGACGGCGAGCGTGACGGTGCCCGGGCCCGAGGGTCCGGTGCAGGTGAGCGTCAGGCCGCCGAAATTGCTGAGGAGCGTCGCGGGGGTGCCGGTGCCGGCGGTGGCGTTGATCTGCGCGAACGCGTGACCGTCGACGTTCGCGGCGTTGGTGGCGTTGGTGGCGTTGGTGGCGAAGAGCGCATCGGTGGCGTTCGTCGCCGTGATCGCGCTGGTGGCGTTGGTGGCGTTGGTCGAATCATCGGCGTGGTGGGCGGCCGGGACCTTGGGGAACGTCGAGACCTTCACGTCCGTGCCGGTGACCGTGTGCTTTTCAAGCTTGGTACCGGCGACCGAGCGGTTCTTCAAGGTCGCGCCATTAATCCGGTTGCTGACGGCGTAGGAGGTCCCGCCGAGCGCGATGAACAGCGCCAACGTCGCCAGGATCGTCGCGGGCGCGGGCCTGAGTCTGGATCTCATCGACTTCTCAACCTCCATGTGGGTTGTGGACGCCTGGTGGGCGCCGTAGGGAATGCCGGGGTCTAACGGCCATGCATTGTCCCCGTCGAGTCGGTGATCGCCTCGCCGGTGAGCTCGTAGCAGGCGGCGAGAAGGCCGTCCTGGACGACGGGGTCGGCGACGGCTGAGTGCGTTTCGCGCAGTTTCGTGTGGTAGAAGTGGCGGCCGCTCTGCCGGGCGAGGGGGTCGTCACTGGTCGCGAGCCAGACCTGCGTCTCGGCCCCGGGGCCGATCTCGCCGGGCGCCCCCGGTCCCCCCATCTTCGTCCCCACCCAGCCGGGGTCCACGGAGGTGCTGATGACGTCCGGCCACCGGCGCGCGAGCGCGGCGGCAAGCACCGCGTCGAAGAGCTTGGAATCGGAGTACGCCTGGTAGCCGTCCCAGCGCCGCTGCTCCCATTGCAGGTCCGAGAGGTCGGGGTCACCGGACCGGTGCAGGCCCGAGCTGAGGTAGATGAGCCGCGCCGGGCGGTTCACGAGCGCGGTCAGCAGGTAGGGCGCCAGGACGTTGATCTGAAAGACGTGCTCGAGGCCGTCCACGGTCTCGCGCCGGGCGCGCTCGCGATAGCCGATACCGGCGTTGTGGATGATCGCGTCGAAGGTGCCGGCGGCGTTGATGAGGTCAGCCAGCACTCGGGTGCTCGTGATCGAGGCGAGGTCGCCGGGGAGCGCTGAGGCCGCCCCCGGGACGCCGGCCAATGCCTGTTGCGCGCGCGCCTGGTCGCGAGCGTGCAGGACCACTTCGTGGCCCCCGCGGACGAGCTGTTTGGCGGCCTCGCGGCCGAGACCGTCGGCTGAGCCGGTGATCAGGACCTTGGACATCAGACGAGCACCGAGCCGCCGTCTACGGTGACGATCGTGCCGCTGCTGTAGCCGTTGCGCATCAGGTAGAGGAACGTCTCCGCAATGTCCTCGACCTCGCCTACGCGACCGACCGGCAGCGCCTCTGAGAGGGAGTCGTACATCGCCGCGCGGTCCTCCTCGTTCATTTCCCGCCACAGGTCGCTGCGTACCACGCCGGGCGCGACGGCGTTGACACGAATCGGGGCGAGCTCGACGGCCAGGGCGCGGGTGAGTGCGTCCAGCGCGCCGCAGATGCTCGCTGCGACCGTCCAGTTCGGCTCCGGGCGCGTTCCGGCGATGCCCGAGCTCAGGACGATCGACCCGCCCGGCCGGAGATGCGGGACGGCGTGCTTGACCGCCGCATAGGCACCCCAGACACGCACGTCGAGTGCGCGGCGGGCGGACTCGAGGTCCGTGTCCGCGATCGCGCCGATCTGCAGCGTCTCACCCGCGGTGAAAACGAGATGGTCGAAGCGGCCCAACCGGTTGCAGAGATCGCGAATCTCCTCCGGGTGGCGAACGTTGACGGTGTAGCCCTCGGCGCTCGCCGGCAGCCGCTCGAGCGCCGCGTCGATGCGGTCCGGGCTGCTGGACGCGATGACCACCGTGGCGCCCTCGGCCGCGGCCCGCGCGGCGGTAGCCAGGCCGATCCCCGACGTGCCGCCCAGGATCACGATCCGTTGAGACTCGAACTGCGTATTCAGCATGAAATCCTCGGTTGTTCTGCCTGTAATGACAGCGTTCATGTTGGACGTCCAGGCCCGCCCTGTCCAAGACCTCCTTCGGCGCTCCTGATACCGTCACGGCATCACCGTGAGGATGCCGTGAGTGGACGTTGATCTCCGCAAGATCCGCTACTTCGTGGCGGTCGCCGACAACTTGCACTTCCGGAAGGCGGCTGAGGAGCTGCACATCGCCCAGCCCGCGCTGAGTCGCTCGATCGGTGCACTCGAGCGCGAGCTCGGCACGCAGCTCTTTGTCCGCGACAAGCGCTCGGTGATCCTGACCCCGGCTGGACGCCAGCTGCTCGACGACGCCGGACCGCTGCTCGCCGCCGCCGATGCCGCCCGCCGACGCGTGCAGCGCGCCGGCCGCGGCGCACACCATCTCGTCGTCGGCTTCCGTGCCGGCATCCTGGTGACTCCGGCGGTCCGTGCGTTCAGTGCCGAGCGCCCCGAGGTGACAGTCGACGTGCAGCGTCTCGAGTGGGACGACCAGGAGGAGCTGATCCTCAGTGGGCGCGTCGACGTCGCCTATGTCCGCCAGCCGATCCGCGGACGGGGGCTGCGCGTCGTTCCGCTCTTCGCCGAGCGGCGCCTCGCCGCGCTGCCAGCTGATCACCCGCTGGCCCAGCGACCTGGCCTTTCCACCGCGGACCTGGCCGGCGAGCGCCACCTGCGCTACCTGCAGCCCGCTCCGGTGCCCGGCGTGTCGGGTCCCCAGCGCCCACTGCGCAGCGTCGAGGAAAAGCTCGAGCACGTGGCGGCGGGACACGGCATCATCGTGCTTCCCCTATCGGCCACGCAGTACTACAGCCGGCCGGACGTCGTATACGTCCCCGTCCTCGACGCAGAGCTCGACCAGGTCTACCTGGCCTCCGAGGCCACACGTCGCTCCAAGCTGATCACCGGCTTCATCCGAATCGCCCAACAAGTCCTCCTGTCCTCGGAGACCGCGTCGGCTCGAGCCCAAACTGCGGCTCCGGTGTGAGCGAAGGCTGCACTAGCCTTCCGATCGGTGGCCACGATCCCCCTCACCTCGCTGTCGCACGGCGCCGGCTGCGGATGCAAGATCCCCGCGGCCGATCTGCTCCCGATCGTGCGCGGGCTTCCCGCCAGCCGGGACGCGCGGCTGCTGGTGGGATCGGCTACCGGCGACGACGCGGCGGTGTTCCAGGTGAGCGCGGATCTCGCGCTCGTGCAAACCGTCGACTTCTTCACGCCGATCGTCGACGATCCGTTTGACTTTGGGCGGATAGCCGCCGCCAACGCCCTCTCCGATGTGTACGCGATGGGCGGCCAGCCGCTGACGGCGCTCAATCTGGTCGCCTTCCCACTGGAGCAGCTCGGGCCCGACGTGCTGCGCCGGATCCTGGCGGGTGGGTTGGCCGTCGCGGAAGAGGCGGGCTGTGTGATCGTCGGCGGCCATTCGATCGACGATCCTGAGCCGAAGTACGGGCTGGCGGTGACCGGCACGGTGGATCCAGCCCTGATGTTGACCAATGCCGGGGCGCGGCCGGGCGACGTGCTCGTGCTGACCAAGCCACTGGGCGTGGGCGCGCTGACGACCGCGCATAAACGCGGCGCGATCGGGACGACGGAGGTTGCCGTGGCCGTGGCGACGATGGTGGCGCTCAACGTGACCGCCGCCCGGCAGGCCGTGGCCGCCGGCGCCCACGCGGCGACCGACGTGACCGGCTTTGGCCTGCTCGGTCATCTCCATGGCCTAGCTCGGGAGAGCGGTGTCGCCGCCGAGGTGCGCGCCGCCGACGTCCCGGCGCTGGCTGGTGCGCTGGAGGTGCTGGGTGATGGCAGCGGCGTCTCGGGCGGCGGCCGGCGCAACCTGGAGTACGCGGAGACCTTTAGCGCCTTTGGCCCCGACGTGGACGAGCCGCGTCGGCGGTTGGCGACTGATCCGGCCACCTCGGGTGGGCTGCTGATGGCGCTGGCGCCAGAGCACGCCGGGGAGGTCGACGGCACACCGATCGGGTGGGTGGTGGACGGCGAGGCCGGTGCGGTCCGCCTTCTATAGTCGCGCCTCGGAGCGGCCGGGGCTGGTGCCCCAACCGGCCTTCAAAGCCGGGAAGCCGTGGCGATCCCGCGGTGGGAAGGTTCGACTCCTTCGCCGCTCCGTGGCCGGCCGATGAGCAGCCGGGTCCCGGGGCGCGACCAGCCTGATCACGACGCCCTGCGCCGTCTCCCGTCCGTGGACCGGCTGGCGGTGGCGGTGGCCAAGGCCGCGTTGGCGGAGCGGCGCGCGGAGCTGCTGGAGGGTGCGCAGGACGATGTTGATCTCGTGCACCTAGCGACGGAGCGGCTTCGCCCATCACTGCGTCGGGTGCTCAACGCCACCGGGGTGATCGTGCACACCAACCTGGGGCGAGCGCCGCTGGCGCCGGCGGCCCGGCGAGCGGTGGCGCGGGCTGCCGACGGGTACAGCAACCTCGAACTCGACCTCGACGGCGGCGAGCGTGGCTCCCGTCACGATCACGTCGAGACCCTGCTGCGCGAGCTCACCGGAGCCCAGGCGGCGATGGTGGTCAACAACTGTGCCGCCGCCGTCCTGCTCGCTGCCGCCGCTCTCGCCGGTGGAGGCCGGGAGCTGATCGTGTCCCGCGGGCAGCTGATCGAGATCGGAGGGGAATTTCGCATCCCCGAGGTGGTGGCTCAGGCGGGCGCGCGGCTGATCGAAGTCGGCACCACCAACCGCACCCGGCTCAGCGATTACCGCGACGCGATCGGCCCCGACACCGGCGCCCTGCTCCGGGCCCATGCCTCCAACTTCCGGACGATCGGGTTTGTCGAGCAGGTCGAGATCGAGGCCCTGTGCTCGCTCGGCGTGCCGGTGATCGACGACGTCGGATCCGGGGTGCTGGCCGACGAGCTGGCGGTGCTGGCCGAGGAGCCGGCGGTGCGGCGATCGGTTCGCGCCGGCGCTGACCTGATCTGCTTCTCCGGCGACAAGCTCCTCGGCGGTCCTCAGGCCGGCGTGATCCTCGGGAGCCGAGCGGCGGTCGACGCCGCGCGCAGCCATCCGCTGGCGCGGGCGGTGCGGATCGACAAGCTCTCCCTGGCCGGTCTGGAGGCGACGCTGGCGCTGTACCGTGATCCCGAGCTGGCGCAGCGGGAGCTGCCGGTTTTGTCGATGCTGAGCGCGCCGCCGGCGGAGCTGGAGCGCCGGGCGCGCCGGCTGGCGGATGAGACCGGCGGGGAGATCATGGCCGGTGTCGGCCGGGTGGGCGGCGGGGCGCTGCCCCTGCTCGAGCTTGCCGGGCCGGTGGTGGCGCTGGATGCCGGTGGGCGCGGAGCCGACGGGCTGGCGCGAGCGCTGCGCCAGGGGGATCCGCCGGTGCTGGCCCGCATCCAGCATGGGCGTGTCCTGCTCGATCCGCGGACGCTGACCGATGAGGAGGCCGCGGAGGTGGCGCGCGCCGTCCGCGCGGTGTTGTGACAGGTCAGGCGCGCCCTCCGCTGGTGGTCGGCACCGCGGGTCATATCGATCACGGCAAGACGGCTCTGGTACAGGCGCTCACCGGGGTTGACACCGATCGGCTGCCCGAGGAGCAGGCGCGGGGGATCACGCTCGTTCTCGGCTTCGCGCCGTTGCGGCTCCCCGACGGCCGGCGGCTGTCGCTGGTCGACGTGCCCGGGCACGAGCGGCTGATCCGGGTGATGGTCTCCGGGGCGACCGGGATCGATCTGTTCCTGCTGGTGGTCGCCGCCGATGACGGCGTGATGCCGCAGACGCTGGAGCATGTCCGGGTGTTGGAGGCGCTCGGGGTCCGGCGCGGCGTGGTGGCGGTGACCAAGGCAGATCTCGCCGATCCGGTGGCCGCCGTGCGCGCGGCGGGAGAGCTGCTGCCCGGCGCGGAGGTGGTCGTCTGCTCGGCTCGTACCGGGGCCGGAGTGTCGGACGTGACCGGGGCCCTGGCGCGGGCGGCGGCGGACGCCCCGGCCCGCTCGGCGCTGGCACGGCCCGCGGTCCTGCACATCGACCGCGTGTTCACGATCAAGGGCGCGGGAACGGTCGTGACCGGAACGCTGTGGTGTGGCACGATCACGCGCGGGGAGCGCCTGCTGCTGACGCCCGGGGATCGGCCCGCGCGGGTGCGCGGCGTGCAGGTTCACGGCCAGACGGTCGACACGGCGATCGCCGGCCAGCGCGTGGCGGTGAACCTGGCGGGAATCGAGCGTCAGGCGGTGACCCGGGGCGACGCGCTGCTCGGCCCCGACAATCCGGCTGCGCTCACGTACCGGATCGAGGCGAAGCTGGCCCTGCACGAGGCGCTGGCCGACCGGGAGCGCGTGCAGCTTCACCACGGCACCCGCTCGACTCCGGCCCGCGCGTTGGCACTGGGCGACGGGCGATGGCAGATGCGAACCGAGCGGCCGCTGATCGCGGCCGATGGCGATCGCCTGGTGGTGCGCCGGATCAGTCCGCCGGACACGATCGGGGGCGGCTTGATCGTGCGGGCCGCGGCGGGTGGCCGCCGGGCGGCGGCGCCGGCTCCGCCGGTGCGGTCTGATGCGCGCGGAACGCCACCGGCGAGGCCAACGGCGCCGGCCGGCGATCTCGCCGAGCTGGATCCGGCCGCGCTGGCGCTGGCGGAGCGGCTGCGCGCCGCCGGGCACGAGCCGCCGAGCGAGGTCGAGCTCGGCGCGGAGGCGCGGCACCTCCCGGCGCTGCGCGCCGCCGGGCAGGCCGTGCGCATCGGGCGCTCCATGCACGCCCATCCCGACTCGATTGCCGAGGTCCGCGCGGTGGTGGAGCGGGTGGCCGCCACCGAGGGGAGCATCACGCTCTCGCGCCTGCGCGACGAGCTGGGGACGTCACGCAAGTACGCCCAGGCGCTGCTCGAGCATCTCGACGCGGCCCGGGTGACGCGCCGGCGCGAGGACGACAGCCGAGTGCTCCGCGCCTCGACCGGTGCTACCGGCCGCTGACGCGGCCCGCCTTGACAGAAATGAGGCATCCGGTATTGTGTATCCCACGGTGAAGGCGGCGATGACCAGCGCGGACGCCCTCATCCCGGAGGAGCTCACCGGCTCGTTGGTGGTGCCCGCTCTCGCCGGGATCGGCACCAGTGTCGCCCAGCTCGCGTACGCGGCGATCCGCAACGCGATCCTGGGGATGGATGCCTATGACCCGGACGCCGATTTGCGCCTCGACGAGAAGCGCCTTGCCGCCGAACTGGGGGTGAGCCGGACGCCCGTGCGCGAGGCGCTGGCGCGGCTCGAGCACGAGGGGCTGGTGGAGATCATCCCGCGCCGCGGCGTCCGCGTCGTGCGCAAGAGCAAGGCGGAGATCGTCGAGATGATCATCGCCTGGGCGGCGCTGGAGTCAATGGCGGCGCGGCTCACGTGCGAGCGCGCGACCGACAAGGAGATCGGCAGCCTCCGCTCGTTGTTTGCCGACTTCGAGGGCGGGGAACTGCGGTCGCATATCGACGAGTATTCGGTCGCGAACCTCCGCTTTCACCAGCGAATGATCGAGCTGGGCCACTCGGAGCTGATCAGCCGGATGGTGGACGGCCTACTCGTGCATGTCCGGGCGATCCGCCGCCACACGATCGGTGAGGCCGACCGCGTGGAGCGCTCGATCGTGGACCACATGCAGATCATCGAGGCGCTGGAGGAGCGGGACACCGAGCTGGCCGAGCGCCTCATTCGAGACCACGCGCTGAACCTCGCGCGCCACGTGGAACGTACCTGGCCGCTCGACTGATCTGGCCAGCCCAGCCGTAACCAAGCGATCCGAATCGGAAGGAGCGTCGACGTGACAGCCACCGCGACCAACGAGCAGGACCAGACGCCGAAAGGGGATCAGCGCGTCGAGCCTGAGACCATCTCCGGCGGGCACCTCGTCGCCAAGGCGCTGCGGGCGGAGGGGATCGACGCGATCTTCACGCTGTGCGGTGGTCACATCATCGACATCTACGACGGCTGCATCGACGAGGGCATTCGGATCGTCGATGTCCGCCACGAGCAGGTCGCGGCCCATGCCGCCGACGGGTATGCCCGCGTGACCGGCCGTCCCGGGTGCGCGGTGGTGACCGCCGGCCCCGGCACCACCGACGCGGTCACCGGCGTCGCCAACGCGCTGCGCGCCGAGAGCCCGATGCTGCTGATCGGAGGTCAGGGGGCGCTGGACCAGCATCGGATGGGCTCGCTCCAGGATCTTCCGCACGTCGACCTGATGCGCCCCATCACGAAGTTCGCCTCGAGCGTGCTCACCACCGAGCGCGTGGCGGACATGGTCTCGATGGCCTTCCGGGAGTCGCTCGCCGGAGCGCCGGGCCCCGCCTTCTTGGAGATCGGCCGGGACATCCTCGACCGGCGCGTCCCGCTGGACCGCGCCGTTCTCCCGAAGGCCGGCCACTACCGAGCGTCGACCAAGAGCATCGGGGATCCCGCGGACATCGAGCGGCTGGCCGACATCCTCGTCAATGCCGAGCGCCCCTGCGTACTGCTGGGAAGCCAGGTGTGGACGTGCCGCGGTGCCGAGGCGGCCGCCGAGCTTGTCCGGACGCTCAACATACCCGCGTTCATGAACGGCGCCGCCCGGGGAACGCTGGCGCCCGGCGACCCTCATCACTTCCATCAGACCCGCCGTCACGCGTTCAAGAACGCCGACGTGATCGTGATCGTCGGCACTCCGTTCGACTTCCGCATGGGATACGGCAAGCGTCTCTCGTCCGAGGCGACGGTGGTCCAGATCGACATGGACTACCGCACCGTCGGCAAGAACCGTGACGTCTCCCTGGGGCTGGTCGGCGACGTCGGTGCGATCCTGGGCGCCGTCACCCAGGCCGCGTCCGGCCGCGCCGACAACGGCGCTCGCAAGCGGGAGCCCTGGCTGAAGGACCTGCGCGCCGAGGAGCAGCGGATGTACGACGAGCGGCTGCCGCGGCTGCTGAACGACAGCGCGCCCATCCATCCGCTCAGGCTCGCCCATGAGCTCAACCAGTTCCTGACCGATAACACGCTGTTCATCGGTGACGGCGGCGATGTCGTCACCTTCTCCGGCGGGGTCGTACAGCCGAAGGGCCCCGGACTGTGGATGGATCCGGGCCCGCTGGGAACCCTCGGGGTCGGCGTCCCGTTCGCGATGGCGGCGAAGGTCGCACGTCCGGATCTGGAGGTGGTCGGTCTGTTCGGGGATGGCGCCCTCAGCCTCACCGGGTGGGACTTCGAGACGATGGTCCGCTTCGACCTCCCGTTCATCGGGGTCGTCGGCAACAACTCCTACATGAATCAGATCCGCTACGGCCAGATCCAGAAGTACGGAGTGGAGCGCGGGGATGTCGGCAACAAGCTCGGCGACGTGCCGTACGACAAGTTCGCCGAGATCCTCGGCGGCTACGGCGAGGAGGTCCGCGAGCCCGGTCAGATCCGGCCCGCGCTGGAGCGGGCCCGGGAGTCGGGCAAGCCGGCGCTGATCAACGTGTGGATCGATCAGAACGCGTTTGCGCCGGGGACCATGAACCAGACGATGTACAAGTAGACGGGAGAGAGAGCCACATGAGCAAAGCCCTCGATGGCGTGCGGGTGGTCGATATGACCCACGTCCAGGCCGGGCCGGTGTGCACGCAGCTGCTGGCCTGGATGGGCGCGGACGTGATCAAGATCGAGTCGCCGAAGGGGGATGTCACGCGCCAGCAGCTGCGCGACATCCCGGACGTCGACAGCCTGTACTTCACGATGTTGAACTGCAACAAGCGAAGCCTCACGCTCGACCTCAAGAGCGACGAGGGCAAGGAGACCTTCAAGCAGCTGCTGCGCTGCTCCGACGTGCTGGTGGAGAACTTCGCTCCGGGCGCGTTGGATCGGATGGGGTTCACCTGGGAGGCGGTCCAGGAGATCAACCCCAAGCTGATCTTCGCCTCGCTGAAGGGCTTTGGGCCGGGCGTGCTGGAGCACGCGAAGGCCTACGAGCCGATTGCCCAGGCGACGGGCGGCGCGATGAGCACGACCGGCTTCGATGACGGGCCTCCGACCGTCACCGGCGCGCAGATTGGCGACTCGGGCAACGCGGTCCACCTGTTCGGGGCGATCTGCGCCGCGTTGTACCAGCGGACCAACACCGGACGCGGGCAGCGCGTGACGATCGCGATGCGCGACGGGATCCTCAACCTCTGCCGGGTCAAGCTGCGTGACCAGCAACGGCTGGCGCACGGTCCGCTGGGCGAGTACCCCAACGACGAGTTCGGCGAGGCCGTGCCGCGCTCGGGCAACGCCTCCGGGGGCGGTCAGCCGGGCTGGGCGGTTCGCTGCAAGGGCGGAGGGCCCAACGACTGGCTGTACCTGGTGATCCAGCCCCAGGTGTGGGAGCCGCTGATGACCAAGATCGGGCACCCGGAGCTCGTCGAGGACCCCGAGTACGACACGCCGCAGAAGCGGCTGGCCCACCTGTGGCAGATCTTCGCGATGGTGGAGGAGTGGACCATGACCCGGGACAAGTGGGAGGCCTTCCGGGAGCTCAACGCAATCAACGTGCCGTGCGGCCCGGTGCTTGACACCCGGGAACTGTTGGACGATCCGGACTTCGCCGCCACCGGGATGATCGTCGAGGTCGACCATCCGGAGCGCGGCACGTTCAAGACCGTCGGGTGCCCGTTCAAGCTGTCCGATTCCCCGGTGGAGATCCGGCGCTCACCGCTGCTGGGAGAGCACAGCGAGGAGATCCTGGAGGAGCTGCGCCAGAACGCCGACGCGTCGGCCCCCGCCACGCCCCAGCGGCTGTCCGCAGTGGACGCCGCCTAGCCGATCGAGACTGAACCCGCACACGAGATCACGACACGACGAGGAGAGGCGATGCACGCAACGGCGACACCGGAGCGAACCACCGAGAGCGCGGATCAGGCCACGGTCCGCGAAGTGCTGGAGGAGGTGCGGACGGACGGACGGACGGCGCTGAGCGCTCCCGAGGCCAAGCGGGTCTGCGACGCCTACGGGATCGCCGTGCCGCAGGAGGGCCTGGCCACCAGCGGCGACGAGGCCGTCGCGCTCGCTGATCAGATCGGTTACCCCGTGGTCCTGAAGATCGTCTCCCCGGAGATCCTGCACAAGACCGAGGCCAAGGGGGTCCTCGTCGGCCTGTCCGGCGCGGACGATGTCTCGGCCGGGTTTGAGACGATCGTGAGCAACGCCAGGGCCTACGATCCGAGTGCCACGATCACCGGGGTACAGGTCCAGCAGATGCTCGGATCCGGGCAGGAGGTGCTGATCGGCGCCATCACCGACCCCACGTTCGGTCCGGTGATGACGTTCGGGCTCGGCGGCGTGCTGGTCGAGGTTCTGCGGGACGTCACGTTCCGTCTGGCTCCCACGTCGCGCGGTGAGGCGATGGCGATGATCGATTCGATCCGCGCCGCCGAGGTGCTCGATGGCGTCCGCGGGGGGCCGGCCAGCGATCGCGGTGCGCTCGCCGAGATGATCCAACGGGTCTCGCGCCTGGTCACCGACTTCCCGGAGATCACCGAGGTGGACCTCAACCCGGTCCTGGCCACCGACAGTGCAGCCACCGCCGTCGACGCACGGTTGCTGGTGTCGTTCGCGCCGCCCGCCGAGCGCCCGCCGCGCTACAGCCAGGAGCAGATCCTGGAGACGATGAACCACCTGATGCGCCCGCGGGCGATCGCGGTGATCGGCGCGTCCGATCAGACGGGAAAGATCGGCAACTCGGTGATGCGCAACCTGGTCGACGGCGGGTTCCCCGGGGATATCTATCCGGTCAACCCCAAAGCGGGCGAGATCCTGGGCCAGCGCGCCTACGCCGATGTCGACGATCTTCCCGACGGGGTGGACGTGGCGGTCTTCTGCATTCCGGCCAAGCTGGTCGTCGCAACCGTTGCCAAGGTCGGCGCCAAGGGCATCCCCACCGCCATCCTCATCCCCTCCGGCTTCGCGGAGACCGGAGAGGTGGAGCTGCAGCGCGAATTGGTGCAGACGGCGCGCGAGCACGGCGTCCGGTTCGTGGGCCCCAACATCTACGGCGTCTACTACACGCACGGCAGCATGAGCGCGGCCTTCACCACTCCGTACGACGTCAAGGGTCCCGTGGCGCTGGCGTCCCAGAGCGGTGGCATCGGCATGGCGATCCTCGGCTTCAGCCGCTCCACCAAGCTCGGCGTGTCGGCGATCGTCGGCCTCGGCAACAAGGCCGATATCGACGAGGACGACCTGCTGACCTTCTTTGAGCAGGACGAGCCCACCAACTGCGTGGCATTGCACATGGAGGACCTCAAGGACGGCCGGGCGTTCGTCGAGGTGGCCCAGCGCGTTTCCAAGCGTAAGCCGATCGTCGTGCTCAAGGCGGGCGCCACGCCCGCCGGCACGAAGGCCGCGGCCTCGCACACGGCGGCGCTGGCCGGCGACGACAAGGTCTATGACGACATCCTGCGCCAGGCCGGGGTGGTCCGGGCCAGGGGGCTGAACGAGCTCCTGCAGTTCGCGCGCTGCCTGCCGATCCTGCCCACTCCGCGGGGGGAGAACGTGGTGATCATCACCGGCGCCGGCGGCTCAGGCGTGCTGCTGTCGGATGCCTGTTACTCAAACGGGCTGCACCTGATGGAGATGCCCGATGATCTCAACCAGGCGTTCATGAAGTTCATCCCCCCGTTCGGCGCCGCCGGCAACCCGGTGGACATCACCGGCGGAGAGCCTCCGGAGACGTACGCCAACACGATCAAGCTGGGCTTGGAGGACGAGCGGATCGACGCCCTGGTCCTCGGCTACTGGCACACGATCGTGACTCCGCCGATGGTGTTCGCCAAGGTCGTGACCGAGATGGTGGACGACCTCCGCGGGCGCGGGATCGAGAAGCCGATCGTCGCTTCGCTCGCCGGGGACGTGGAGGTGGAGCAGGCCTCCGAGTACCTGTTCGAGCACGGCATCCCGGCGTTCCCCTACACGACCGAGGTCCCGGTGGAGGTCCTCGCGGCCAAATATCGGTGGGCTCGCATCGCCGGGTTGATCGACGGCGGGGAGGCGGGCGGCTAGGGCAGGAGCGGAAGGAAAGACGCCCGGCGCGGCATCCAGGCGCCGCGACCCGGCTCGAGGAGAGGCGATCAGTGGATCTATTGGAGCATCAGGGAAAGCAGCTATTCGCCCGGCATGGGCCACGCCGGCGCGATCTTGTCCGGCAGCTCGGGCAGCGCCCCCCACAAAAAGGGGGTGACCCCTAGAGCCGTTTAAGACGCCGAGCCGCATAAGCGGCTCGGCGAGAGTGCAACCACTGACGGGCCAGCGCGAGCTAAAGGTCGCTGGCGCAATCAGCAGAGAGGAGATTAGCGTGCAGACGCAACGCGAGCCTGTCCTTACGGGCGCTGCAACGTTCCCGGTTGGCGAACGCACGAGTGGCGCGAACGAGTGGTTCTCATCGTCGCGCTTCGTGGTGTCCGGTGCCATCGCCGGGAGGGAGTGCGGCTCATGAGCGCCATAGGAGCTGACATCGGCTACCAAGAGGTCAAGAACGAAAACGGACGAATCTTCCGAGTGGGGGAGAGCTCAAAACAGCTGTTGGGCTACCCAAGGTGGGTCGTCATCATGGCGGCATGGGGTGCCATGTGCCTGGCTGGACTGCTCGAGTACACCTGGGCCGCACTCAGCGGATCCCTGGGTTCGGCGCACCACTGGGGAGCGGCGCCGGTCTTCTGGCTGTTCTCGGTGTACGTCATCTTCGAGTCGTTCGTCCAGATCGGAACCGGCTATCTCCGCACGCGGGGGATCCTGCCGGTACGCCAAGCGGTGATCGCCGGCGGCATCATCTGCGGGATCCTGGCGTACGGGATCACCGCCTACTCGACGACGATCTGGACGGCATACCTGGGCTACGCCGCACTCGGCGGGATCGGGTCCGGAATGGTGTATTCCAGCTGTATCAACATCGTCGCCAAGTGGTACCCCGAGAAGAAGGGCTGGCGGACGGGGTTCGTCAACGGCGGTTGGGCGTACGGCTCGGTTCCGTGGATCATCGCGATCGGCGGCTTCAGCAGCGGCGCTGGGGTGAACAGCGCCGCCCTCACGCCGTCAGCGGTGAAGGAGTTCATCATCATTCAGGGCATCGCCATGACCGCCATCATCATCGCGGCCGGCATGCTGATGAAGGACCCGCCGAAGAACTGGTGGCCAACGCACGTCGACCCGCTGAACTGGGCCAAGAACAAGCGCTCCGCCCGTGACCTGCTCAGCAACCCGCCGGCGTACGGCCATTACACGCTGGGGCAGATGTGGAGGACGCCCCAAGCCAAGTGGATGGGGATTCAGTACTCGCTCTACGTCGGCTGCTCGTTGTTCGGCGTGGCGTACTACTACGTATTCGGTACGGCAGAGCACCTCGGTTCGGTCGCGGTGGTCGGCGGCGCCGCCGGATTCTCGTTGGCTGACGGGATCTTCCGCCCGGTCTACGGGTACATCTCGGAGTTCATCGGGCGAAGGCGGACCATGGCCTACGCGTACATGGGCAACTTCGTGTTCCAGTTGCTGACGCTGATTGCGGGGATCAACCACATCCCGGCGATGTTCGCGATCTGTGCGGTCGTCTCGGGTGGCCTGTCGGGGGCGAACTTCCCAATGACGGCGGCAGCCACGGCCGACTACTGGGGAGAGAACAACAACGCCATCAACTACGGCTCCGTGTACGCGTGGAAGGCGCTCGGCGGCAGCTTCGCCGGCGGCTTGGCCGCGCTGATCATGACCGGGACACTCTACGGTCAGGCTCAGTTCCACTGGGTGCGCGGCTTCTGCTTCGGCGCGGCCCTGGGCCTGTGCGCGGCAATCATCGTGTACTTCAAGTGCAAGCCACCGACGCGTGAGCAGTGGGCGGCGGCGACGGCTGCCTCGCCGGAGGTCGAGCGCAGCAAGGCCAAGGAGGTTGTGATGACCTAATGCCGGCCGGTCGGCCGGCTCCAGGCGTCCCACCTGGCGGCCGCCGGCGTGGCAGAAGCGGGGCGGCTCGCCCGTCGGGCGGGCCGCTCCGGTGGTCCCGGTCTCACCGCGGCACGACGACGCTGTCATGGAACGGACCGCCCGGCGGCTCCGCCCCTGACTCCAGCGACCCGCCGCTAGTACGATCTCCTCGTGGTAGCGGGGAACCAACCCATGCTGAAAGAAAGGATCAGTCCATGCGATACGCCCGCCTGACAGAGCCGCTTGTCCGCGAGAACGGCACGCTGCGGCCGGCCAGCTGGAGTGAGGCACTGGACCGGGCAGCCGACGGATTCGGGGCCGCCGTACAGCGGCACGGCCCGGACACATTCGGGATGTTCAGCTGCTCGAAGGCGACCAATGAGGTCAACTTCATCGCCCAGAAGTTCACTCGGCTGGCCATCGGCACCAACAACATCGACTCCTGTAACCGAACCTGACACGCTCCTAGCGTCGTCGGTCTGGCGACGGTATTCGGCGCTGGTGGTGGCACCAGCTCATATCTGGAGGTGCAGGACACCGACGTGATCCTGCTGTGGGGCTCCAACGCCCGCGAGGCGCATCCCATCTTCTTCCACCACGTGCTCAAGGCGGTGCATTCCGGCGCGGCGCTGTACGTCATCGATCCGCGGCGCACGACCTCGGCGCAGTGGGCGGACACCTGGCTGGGGCTCAACGTCGGCTCCGACATCGCGCTGGCCAACGCCATGGGGCGTGAGATCATTCACGCCGGCCTGGGCAACCGGGAGTTCATCGACCGGGCCACCTCCGGCTTTGACGCGTACGCCGCGGGCGTGGAGCGCTACACCCTCGATCACGCCGAGCAGGTGACCGGCGTGCCCGCCGAGGCGATCCGGGACGTCGCCCACGCCTACGCGCGTGCCGACCGAGCCCAGCTGTGCTGGACGCTCGGCATCACCGAGCATCACAACGCCGTCGACAACGTGCTGGCGCTGATCAACCTGGCGCTCCTGTGCGGCCACGTGGGGCGCTACGGGTCCGGGGTCAACCCGCTGCGCGGCCAGAACAACGTGCAGGGCGGCGGCGATATGGGAGCCATCCCCAACCGCCTCCCCGGCTTCCAGGACATTGAGAACGACGCCGAGGCCCGGGCTCGGTTCGAGCGGGCGTGGGGAGCTCCGATCAAGCCCAAGTACGGCTGGCACATGTCCGAGATGCTCGAGGCCATCGGCCGGGGCGAGCTCACGACGCTCTACGTCCTGGGCGAGAACCCGGTCCAGTCCGACGCCGACGCCCACCACGTCCGGGAGCTGTTCGACAGCCTTGACCATCTGGTGGTCCAGGACATCTTCCGGACCGCCACCGCCGAGCTGGCCGACGTGGTGCTGCCCGCCTCGGCGGCCTGGTGCGAGTCGGAGGGGACCGTCACCAACAGCGAACGCCGGGTGCAGCGCGTGCGTGCGGCGCTCAAGCCGCCGGGCCAGGCTCGGGACGATCTCGAGATCATGTACGACCTGGCGCGCCGGCTCGGGCAGGAGTGGCACTACGACTCGCCGGAGGACGTCTGGAATGAGCTGCGGTCACTGGCGCCCAACCACGCCGGTATGAGCTACGCACGGCTGGAGGAGCTCGGCGGCATCCAGTGGCCGTGCTGGGACGAGCAGCACGACGGCGACTCGTTCCTGCACGGACGCCTGTGGGAGGATCCCTACGAGCACGACCCGGCCCCATTCACCGTGGTGGAGGACGATCCGCCGGTGGACGAGACCAGCGACGAGTTCCCGCTGCTGCTGACCACCGGACGTCGCCTGGACTCCTTCAACACCGGCGTCCAGTCCGGCGGGTACACCTCCCCGCTGCGGCGTCCCGAGGAGCTGGAGCTGTCGGCGGCCGACGCCGAGCAGCTGGGGGTCAGTGACGGCCAGCGGGTGCGGATCAGCTCCCGCCGTGGATCGGTGACCGCGCCGGTGCGCATCCAGCGCTCGCTCCGACGCGGGCTGGCGTTCATGACGCTGCATTTCCCCGACGACGTGCAGACCAACGTGCTCACCATCAACGCGACGGATCCCAAGTCCGGAACCGCGGAGTTCAAGGCGAGCGCGATCCGGGTGGAGCCGATCGGCGACGACGATGACCGTGACGCGGCTGCCGCCACCCCATCCCAGGCGGGGGTCGGCTGATGGACATCGTCCTCAGCGAGGTTGCGCCCAGCGAAGCCGAGCGGGCGGCGGTCGACGCCGTCCTCGGACCGCCCGGCAGCACCTGGGAGGGGGGCACCGCGATGGCGGACGAAGACGCCCACGTGGGGGTTGGCGGCCACGCGGCGCGGGAGCAGCGTCACCTCCTGCTCCCGGCCCTGCATGCCGTCCAGGCGCGCGCGGGCTGGATCAGCCACGGAGCGCTCAACTACATCTGTCGGCGGCTGACGATCCCCCCGGCCGAGGCCCATGGCGTGGCGAGCTTCTATGCGCTGTTCTCGCTGGAGCCACAGGCTCCGGTCGTCGGACATGTCTGCACGGACGTGGCGTGCCTGGCCGGCGGGGCGCCGGCCCTGTGTGCCGAGCTGCGCGAGCGCCTCGGGCCGCCGGGCGGCCACGCGGGCAACGGAAACGCCATCTGGCTGGAGAGTCCCTGCCTGGGCCTGTGCGAGCGGGCCCCCGCGACCCTGGTCACGCTCGCCGGCGAGGCGCCCCGTGAGCTTTCGCTGGCGCCCGCCACCGCCGACGAGCTGACGGGGCTGATGGCCTCCGGCGAGGCCCCCGCTCCCCCGCCGCCGGACGTGCCCCAGGCCGGGCGGCCCGGGTTGCGCCTGCTGCGACGTGTCGGACAGGTCGATCCGCTCGACCTCGACAGCTACCGAGCGCATGGGGGTTACGGCGCGCTGCGGGCGGCGTTTGATCTCGGGCCGGCGGGCGTCCTGCGCGAGGTCACCGACTCAAAGCTCCTGGGTCGCGGCGGCGCGGCGTTCCCCACCGGCCGCAAGTGGGAGGCGGTGGCCCGCAATCCGCGGCAGCCGCACTACCTGATCTGCAACGCCGACGAATCCGAGCCCGGCACGTTCAAGGACCGAATCATCCTGGAGCACGACCCGTTCGCCGTGATCGAGGCGATGACGATCGCCGGCTTCGCCACCGGGTGCGAGCATGGCTACCTGTACCTGCGCGGCGAGTACCCGCTGGCCTGGGAGCGGCTGGTGGAGGCGGTGGTCCAGGCCCGCGCGCGCGGCTACCTGGGCCAGCAGATCCTCGGCACCGAATGCAACTTCGACATCGAGCTGCGCAAGGGGGCCGGCGCCTACATCTGCGGCGAGGAAACCGCGCTGTTCAACTCCATCGAGGGCTACCGGGGCGAGCCCCGCAACAAGCCGCCGTTCCCGGTGGACGCGGGCCTGTTCCGTCGCCCGACCGTCGTCAACAACGTCGAGACGCTCATCAACGTCCTGGACATCGTGGTAGAGGGCGGCCTGCGCTATGCGGAGATCGGCACGGCGGCCTCCACCGGTACACGGCTGTTCTGTCTTTCGGGCCGGGTCGTCAAACCGGGTCTCTACGAAGCCCCGTTCGGCACCAGGCTCAGCGAGCTGCTGGACATGGCCGGCGGTGTGATCGACGGCCGGCCGCTTCGCGCCGTGCTGCTGGGCGGCGCCGCCGGACGATTCCACACCGCCGACGAGCTCGATGTTGAGCTCTCGTTCGAGGCCACGCGAGAGGCCGGCACGACGATGGGCTCGGGGGTCGTGATGGTCCTGGACGACACCGTCGACCTGCCGGCGATCCTGCGGCGCATCGCGGCCTTCTTCCGCGATGAGTCCTGCGGGCAGTGCGTACCCTGCCGGGTCGGGACCGTGCGCCAGGAGGAGGCGCTGGCCCGGCTGGCCCACGGGCGACCGCGTGACTCGATGGCCGAGGAGCTGGCGCTGCTGGCTGAGATCAAGGGGGCGATGCGGGACGCCTCCATCTGCGGCCTCGGCCAGACGGCCGCCGACGCGATTGAGTCGGCGCTGGTGAAACTCGATGTGTTCTAACGACGGGAGAAGACAATGAGCAGGGCTCAGGCTGCAGCGCCGCCGCGCACCGTCGAGATCAGCCTGAACGGCGAGACGGTGGCGGCGCGTGAGGGCATGACGATCTTGCAGGTCGCCCAGCGTCAGGGGATTGAGATCCCCACCCTCTGCTGGGAGCGGACGCTGACCCCCGTCAACGCCTGTCGCGTCTGCGTGGTGGAGGTCAAGGGAGCCCGCGTGCTGGTGCCCTCCTGCGCGCGCAAGGTCGAGGAGGGGATGGAGATCGAGACCCACTCCGAGCGCGTGCGGCACAGCCGCAAGATGGTGCTGGAGTTCCTGGCTTCCTCGGTCGATCTGTCCACGACGCCCAACGTCGCTCGGTGGATCGACGAATACGGCGCCAGCCCGGAGCGCTACGGGCCGCCGGCGCCGCCCTTCCAGGCGGGCGAGCGTGACCGGCTGCGCACCGGCCACCACGAGGTGCCCGACGGCAGCCACGCCGCCACCGTCCATCAGCCCCCGAAGATCGACAACGAGCTCTACGTCCGTGACTACGCCAAGTGCATCCTCTGTTACAAGTGCGTCGAGGGCTGCGGTACCGACTGGCAGAATACGTTCGCGATCGCCGTTGCCGGCCGAGGCTTCGACGCCCGGATCGCGACCGAGTTCGCCAACCCGCTGCCGGACTCCGCATGCGTGTACTGCGGGAACTGCATCGCGGTCTGCCCGACGGGGGCCTTGATGTTCAAGAGCGAGTTCGACCACCGCCAGGCCGGCACGTGGGACGAGAGCCGACAGCACACGACGACGACGATCTGCTCCTACTGCGGCGTCGGCTGCAGTCTCGAGCTGCACGAACAGGACAACGAGATCGTGAAGGTCACCTCACCGCTGGACCACCCGATCACGTCCGGCAACCTGTGCGTGAAGGGTCGGTTCGGCTTCCAGTTCGTCCAGAACCGCGGCCAGCCATCATCCGATGACGCCGGGAGCGAGCTCCCGTTGCCGGCGACGGGCGCCAACGGCCACGGCGCCTCCGGCAACGGAGCGGGGGATTAGATGTTCTCTGCCGAGGATGACGATGCCGGCGCGGGCCCGGCGCCGCCCGGCGGCCGGACGCCGGTGACCGGCGCCGAGGGCTGGTCCTTCCTGCCGTTTGAGCGCAACGAGGACACCGCCGAGCACCACATCACGCTCGAGCGTGACGAGGATGAGGAGCGGGTGGAGATGACGCTCCCGTCGTTCGTGGAGCGGGGCGATGAACTTGAGCAGATAGCGTTGCTGGTGATCCGCGCGCGGGAGCGCTGGCGCGATCTCAAGGGTCTCGGCGGCTAGCCGAGGTTCGAGAATCGATCGGCCGGGTTGGTGACGCTCCCGGTCGGCCGGCCCGCCTGTCACGTCGAGGCCCCAGCTCATACTGCGTCTCGATGAAAGAGCTGCGTGGGAACGCGATCGGGGTGGTGGACGTGCCGGCGGAGGCGTGCTTCGCGCTGCTGGCGGCGGTGGACCGGTATCCGGCATGGCTCGATGTGGTACGCGAGGTCGAGGTTCTCGAACGGGGCCCGGACGGACGGGCGCTGCGCGTGGGCGCTCAGCTGCACGTGGCGCAGAGTCCCGTGATGAAGGACTTCTCGCTGGTGGTGGCGGCCGAGAGCGAACCGTACGGGGCCGTACGGCTCGTCCGGCTGCCAAAGGATTCCGGAGATCGCGACCGACTCACGTTGAGCTGGTCGTTGAGGGGCAACGGTGAGACCCGGCTCGAGCTCGAGTTCTATGCGGCGGTCTCCTTCCTGCCCCGCGTGCTGCCGTTGGGGGGCGTCGGGGACCTCATCGCGCGCACCGTCCTGGAGGCGGCAACGGCGGCGCTGACCGGTCCCTGACACCGATCGGTGCGACGCTCGCGGCGGCGTCAAGACATCCGGTTATGCCCGTTCGCCATGCTTGTCGAAATGGTTGCGTTGCAGCGGACGGTGGCGTTGGGACTGACCGGGTATGTCCGGGCCGGCTTTCGCACCCGGACGTTCGGCCTCGAGCATCTGCGCCTGGAGCCCGGGACGATTCTGGCGCCGAACCATCGCTCCGACAACGACGTGCCGGTTCTTGTCTCCGCGCTGGGCGGCCGCTGGGCGGCGGCGGCCGGCGCAGGCACCCCGTGGCCCACGTTCGCGGCCGATGATCACGCATTCTTCCGCGGGTTTCTCGCCGGCTACCCGGAGGGGATCCCGATGGTCGTGCGCCGACTGTTGTGGCCGGTGCGCGTCGGGGGCGTGTTGGAGCGCCATCTCCAGTGCGTCCCGGTGCGCCACCCGGCCCGGATGCGGCTGGTGGAGCTGTTGCGTCACGATCCGGACCGGCCGTTGGACGGGCAGCTGCCGCCTGATGTCCGCGACGCTCTGTTTCGACGCGCCGGCGAGCTGGGCCGGCCGGCGCCCGATCGGGCCGGTGACGTTCTCGACGGTCGGTTCGCGGACCTCCTGTGGACGCTGCTGGAGCGCGATCTGACGGCGGGCTGCGAGGACATCTGGCGAACGCACCTGCGATCTGCGGTTGGCGATTTTCGCCGACTCGTTGCGACTCTGCGCGGGGGAGGCCTCGTGGTGATCTTTCCCGAGGGCCAGCTGATCGCTGACGGACGACTCGGGCCGCTGCAGCCCGGGCTGGTGTCCTTGGTGCGGCGTGGCCGAGCTCGCCTCGTCCAGCCGGTGGCGATTTCCTATGACCGGCTCACGCCGGGCCGCACGGTGGCCTACGTGTCCATCGCCGAGGCAATGGACCCATCCTCGGTCAGCGTGTCCGGCCAGTTCCTGGATCGTCTGCGCCGAGCGATTCCTTTGACGGCGGGTCAGATCGCCGCGACCGTGGCGCGATCGGACTCGGCGGGGTCGTTGCTGCGCGTCGGGGCGGAGTGGGTCGAGCGCGCCGAAGCGGACGGGCGCCCGATCGAACCGGCGCTCCGTGACGCGCGCCGCACACTCGCCCTGAAGCGTGCATTGTGGAAGGCGGGTCGTCTGGGCGCCGATCACGAAGTGGTCAGGAGCACGGCGCGGGAGCTTCAGACCGCTAACGAGACGTCGTGAACGCAGGCCGTCGCCGCACGCTGCTGTTCGGCTTGATCGCGCTCGGCATCACCGCGGCGGTCGTTGCGCTGATCGATCAGGCGGTGCGCAACGCCGACCTGGTGTCCCGTCTGCGCGGTGCGATGCCGGGGTGGCTGCTCGTCTGTGCGCTCGGCGAGACGCTTGCCTACGCTGGGTTCGTCGTGTCATACCAGGCGATGGCTCGGTTCTGTGGGGGGCCGCGGCTGCCGGCAACCCTGGTGGTCCGGGTGGTGGGGCTGTCCTTTGGTGCGTTCAGCGTCGCGACCGCGATCGGTGGGCTCTCGGTGGATTTCTGGGCGTTGCGTGAGGCCGGAGAGGACGCGGCTAGCGCGAGCGCGCGGGTGATCGCCCTGGAGACGTTGCGGTGGGCGGTGCTGGCGCTCGCCACCTGTGTCGCCGCCGTGCTCGTCCTGGTCGGCGTGGCGTATCGACGGACGTGGATCGTTCCGGTGGCGTGGTTGGTGATCACCGCCCTCGCTTTCGCGGGCGGCCTGTGGGTGAGCGCGCCATCCCACCGCGGCTTGTTCCCGCCCTCCGGGGGGCGGCTGAGGCGCGGGCTCGCGATCGCCGTCTCGGCGCTGTTGTACATCCGTCGTCTGCTCGTCGATCGATCGGGTGCTCGCCGGCGTGCCGTTGGCGGAGCGGCGCTGTTCTGGGCCGGGGAGCTGCTGTGCGCGTGGGCGGCGTTGCGCGCGTTTGGCACTCGGCTCGGGGTGGCGCCCCTGCTGCTCGGCTACACGACCGGTTACGTGGCGACGGGGCTGCCGTTGCCGTTTGGCGGCGCGGGTGGCGTTGACGCCGCTCTGACCGGCGGGTTCGTGCTCGCCGGCGCGCCGCTGGGAAGCGCGTTGCTCGGCGCGGTCGCGTTTCGCGTGTTCAGCTTCTGGTTGCCGGCGGTGGGCGCGGCGCTGTCGGTCCTGACCGTGCGGGGCCTCCGGGAGAGCCTGCGCCAGGTCCGCCAGGCACGGGACGGCCCCGGTCTCAACCTCGAGGCGACGGACCGTCCAGCGCCAGGTCGCCCACGTCCGGGTTGACGTCCCCTGCTGTGATCCGGCGCACGCCCAGCACCCCGATCAGGCCGAGCAGCAGGGGAACCAGGGATTGGGCCGCCCGGTAGACGATGATCGCCGAGGCGGTGATCGCCACGGGCGCGCCGTAGAGCACGAAGACCCCCAGCAGGCCGCCTTCGGTCGTTCCGGGCAGCGAGATGACCGAGCCGATCTGGCCCAGCGTGTAGGACAGCAGCATCGTTCCGAGCGCGAGGCCGGTCGACTCGACGGCTCGGAATGCGGCCGCCAGCGCTGCGACGTCGAACAGGACGAATCCGGCCGATCCGAGGATGAGCAGGGGATCACGCGAGCGCAGCAGCTCGCCGCTCCATGTCACTCCCTGTCGGATCTGCGCGACCCCGTCGCGCACCACGATCCGCGCGCGGCTCGCCCCCGCCAGCACCATCTGCGGGGGCCGCCGCAGAACTCGATACACGACGGCGATCACGCCCACCGCCAGGATCGCCGGGACCAAGGTTGCGGCCAGCGGAGCGTGACCGGGCAGCACGCCGGAGGCCACCCCGAAACCGGCCACGATCACGATCAGGATGTTCGTGAGCACTCCGGTGATCACAAACAGCGCGACCATGCGGCTGACGACAAATCGATCCGAGATCCCGCGACGCGCCATCACGACCGTCACCGCCGCCAGGCCCCCGGTCCCGCCGGCTGGGATCAGCACATTGACCCCCTGGGCGGTCATCGCGAGCGACGCGGAGCGCCATCGGGTCAAGCGCGACCCGAAGACGCGGTGAAACGCGACCGCGAAGCTCATCACCGACAGGGCCTCCAGTAGAGCCGCCATCACCACCCAGCCCGCGTCGGCGTCGGCGAGCCGCCGCCTGAGTGAGCCCAGGCCCGGAACGTTGACGATCACCAGCACCACTACGACGACGATCACGAGCAAGCGTGCAAGTCTTCCCGCCAGCTGCCCGGGCGTCAGGCCTCCAGGCGGATCGGTGGGTTCAGACTCCAGCGGGTCCTCGCTGTTCACCCGTCGTTGGCGATCATGCCCCAGTCGGGTTCACCGAAGTCCAGCTTGGCCAGCAGCGCGTGCAGCAGCGCGCGCTCATCGCGGTCGAGCCCGGTCAGCATCTCCTCCTCGACGATCGTCAGCGCCTGGTCGACGTCGCACAGTGCGCGTTCGCCTTGCGGCGAGAGCTCGACCACCGCTCGGCGGCGATCTGTCCGGTCGCGATTGCGCACCACGAGCTCGGTCTCCTCGAGGTCGTTGAGCAGGCAGACCATGCTGCTGGCGTCCATCCGCAGCCGATCAGCGAGCTTCTGCTGTGCCGTCGGCCCGTGACCCCGGAGGTAGCTGAGGGCCACGACATGGCGTTGACGGAGCCCGATCGGGGCGAGCACCTGCTCAAAACGTTGGCGTACGACGCGAGCGATCCGGGCGATCAGCACCGTCGCCTGGGCCGGGACAGGACCAGCCTGCGCTTGTCTCGTTGCCGCCATGCGTGGATAGTGTACCGGCGGTATATTCTTATGAGACTCATAAGGATCTGCAGACCCCAAACCATTGGGCCGTCAAGTTCCTGGCTCCGTCGCGCATCCGTAGGAGGTTCCATGCGGTTTTTGCTCGTTCGTATCGGCGTCCGCTCGCACCGGCGCGCGGCGCTCGTGTTGGCCGGTCTCGTGTTGGCGCTCGCGGCTCCCGCAGCGGCGTCAGCCGCCGCCTTCAGCGCCAAGCTCACGGCTCCCAACCACACGCCGACGGCCAACAAGAAGTGGCCGATCACTGTCACCGTCACGCGGGGGCAGACCAAGCTCAGCGGCAGCGTGCGCTATCAGTTCCTGTTCCAAGGGCAGGTTGAGGCCAGCAGGCCGGGTCACGCTTTCAGCCGAGGCGTCTATCACGACACGCTGCTGTTCCCGGGTGAGGCGATCGGTCACGTGCTCAGCCTGCACGTGATCGTGACCACCAGATACGGCACGATCGCGCTGCCGTGGTGGATCAAGACTCGAGCCTGACGCCCATGCCGGGAGCGCGGGTGGCCGTCGAGCACGTCTCACGCGCCTACGAACGCGCGCTGGTGCTCGATGACATCAGCTTCGTGGTGGAGCCGGGCGAGCTGGTTGCCCTGTCTGGCCCCTCGGGCTCCGGGAAGACGACCCTGCTGCAGCTGATCGGCAGCCTCGACCGGCCCACGAGTGGATCGATCCGCGTCGACGACATCGCGGTGGATCGTCTTTCGCACCCGGCCAGGTTCCGGCGCGACATCGTCGGCTTCGTCTTTCAGTCCCATCAGCTGCTCCCGGCGCTCTCCGCCCAGCAGAACGTGGAGCTGCCGATGCTCGCCGCCCGCCTATCGCGCCGCGAGCGTGGGAGCCGATCGCTGGCGTTGCTGGAGGAGGTCGGCCTCGCCGACCGGGCGGATGACCCGCCCGCCGATCTGTCAGGCGGCGAGCGCCAGCGTGTGGCGATCGCTCGCGCCCTCGGCGGACAGCCGCGCCTGATCCTGGCCGACGAGCCGACCGGCTCGCTGGACACCGTGTCGTCGCACCGAGTCTGGGATCTTCTGGGCGAGGTTCGGTCGCGGCGAGGGACCACCGTGATCGTCGCCTCCCACGACCCGTCGCTGACCGAGCACGCCGACCGGGCGCTTCACGTCCTGGACGGTCGGCTGGTGGCGCCCATCGACCGGCAGTCCGCCGAAGAGCTCGCGTGACGTCGCTCCTGCAGACTCTGAGCAGCCTGCGACACCGCCCGGGACGCACGTTTTTGACCGCGCTCGGCACCGCCCTGGGCATCGCCACCATCGTCGCTCTGCTCGCGGTCGCCGGCGGCGCCCAGCACAGCGCCGGTGACTTCCTGCACCTCGGCGCCTCAGACCTCGGTCTGTTCCAGAAGGACGCAGCGGACCCGACCACGTCGGTTCTGTCGACCGGGCTGATCCCGAAGCTGCGGACCACGCCGGGCGTCGCCGCCGCCACGCCGCTCGTGCTGCTCGTGGAAGACGTCCCCAAGGCGCTGGGAGCGATTGTCTTCGGCGCCGAGAAAAACGGGTTTCTCACCGACCGCCTCGTGTTCAGCAGCGGTCGTATGTACAGCTCGGCCAACGAGATCGTGGTCGGCGACGAGCTCGCCAAGCAGCTGCACACGTCGATCGGGGATACGCTCGCCGTGCATCACGACAAGCTGCGAGTGGTCGGCATCTACCACATCGGGGTCGCCTACCAGGACACCGGCGCGTTCATCCCGCTGGCCACCGCGCAGGCGATCAGCGGACGCCAGGGCGAGGCGACCACGATCCCCATCAAGCTTGCCGTCGGTACGCGTCCGGCGGCGGCGGAGCGGACGATCGGCCGGCGTTTCCCGGGCATCTCGGTCATCGCCGACGCCGAAGAGGCCACCCGCGCCGGAGCCAACGGCCAGCTGATCTCCAAGGCCGCGCTGGTGATCGCCGTGCTCGCGCTGGTGATCGGCGGCATCGGCGTCATGAACACCATGCTGATGGCCGTCATCGAACGCCGCTCGGAGTTCGCGCTGCTCTCCGCCGTGGGCTGGAGCGGCCCGCAGATCGCGGTGCGCGTCCTGATGGAGGGAGTCGTGACCACCATCATCGGCGCGATCATCGGTCTGCTCCTGGGGATCATCGGTGCGCACCTGCTCGTCGACGCCCTGGGCGCTCAGGAGTTCGTCTCCCCGCAGGTGTCGGCCTGGGACCTGGGACGCGCGCTGCTCGTCGGTGTTCTGCTCGGCGTTCTCGGTGGTCTGTACCCAGCGTGGCGCGCCGCGCACGTGTCCCCGGCCCGAGTCCTCGCGCAACGCTGACCCAAGACACCGGCGGGTGACGCCGGACCGGAACGGATTCGATCTTGGTCTATAGGTGGGCGCTGACTTGCCGATGTAATGCGGATGAGCGCATCGGCGCAGAGCACCCACGAGGTGTCAACCAGCGAAGAGATCGAGATCAGCCCGGCGGCGATCGGTGCCTACGGCCGGCTGCTGGGCGCTGTCGGCCGGAGGATCTACACCTACGCAACCCCGGACGGTGGCCTCATCTGCGAGGACAGAACCTCCAGGGCGCGACCCACGATGTGGCGGATCCTGCGTGACGGTGAGATCCTCCCGGATCGGCCGTACGACTACCTGCGCGTCGGCTTCGTCGCCGGCGAGCTGCCCACCGAGTCCCTGGTCACGGTGACGGGCTATGACCGGCCGAGTTGCGGATCGCTGGTCAACCGGGCGTCGGACTCCAGGCGGCCCGCAAGCCGGTAGCTGAAGCTGGCGTCGCTCTGCGTCGACAGCGCGATGTCGTACCAACCGCCGGAGTGGCGGGTGTCGATCGTGATCTCCCCGGTGCCGGGCAACGCGATGTGACGATCGGTGCCGTAGGCGTCGGCGACCGCGATGACGACCCGCGGCCGATGGTGGCTGACCGCGGGTCGATCGCCGCTGTCGGTGATCCGGAGCCTGAGCTTGCCGGTGCCGTCGTCGCCCTCCGCCTCGACCTGCAGCACCGTCGCCGGAGAGCCCGCGAAGTGGCGGAAGAAACCGTTCGGGCCGTGGAGGCTGAGGTCGTAGGTGCCCGGGTTGGCCAGCGCTATCGCCAGCTCGTCGCCGGCACCGACGGTGTAGGTGTACGGCGCGCCGGCGACCGTCAGCGATCGTGCCTGGAGGGAAACGCCGAGGCTGCCGTGGTTCGTGATCGCGAGGTTGAGGTTGCCGGCGTCGGCGGTGAAGCTGACGTGGAACCGGTAGCCGAGCGGGCGCGATGGCCGCACTCCCGGTTCCTGCACCGGGACCGAGCCGACGGCCGGCGGTACCGGGTGGTAGCTCGGCGGGGTCGTGCCTTCGTTGGGCTTGTAGGCGGCGACGCTCGGCAGTGCCGGCACCGAGTCAGACGCGCTGTCGAAATCGAACGCCGAGGTGAGGTCGCCGCAGACGGCCCGTCGCCATGGCGTGATGTTCGGCTCGTCGACGCCGAACCGCGCCTCGATGAACCGGATCAGCGACGTGTGATCGAACGTCTCCGAGCAGACCCAGCCACCGCTGCTCCACGGCGAGACGACGAGCAGCGGCACGCGCACGCCGGTGCCGTACGGTCCGACGACGCCGTCTGATCCGCCCGGCGTTCCGGCCGTGCCGTTGAACAGCTCGTTGTCCAGCGGCACGGTTGACTGCCCGGCGAGCCCGCCGACGTTGGGGTAGGGCCCGACCACGTGGTCAAAGAAGCCGTCGTTCTCGTCAAAGGTGATCAGCAGCGCCGTCTTTGACCACACCTCGGGGTTGCTGGTCAGCGCGTTGAGGACGCCGGCGGTGTACCAGGCGCCGTAGCCGGCGGGCCAGGCGGGATGCTCGGTGTAGGCCTCGGGCGCGACGATCCACGACACGCTCGGGAGCTGCCCGCTCGCCACATCGGCGGCGAGGATGTCAAAGAAGCCGCCGCTGCTGTTGACGTCGGTTCCGGTGCGAGCCTTCTGGTACAGCGGGCTGCCGGGAGCCGCGTTCTGGTAGTTGTGGAAATACAGCAGCGAGTTGTCGCCGTAGTTGCCGATGTACGGATCGGACGTAAAGCCCCAGACGCCGGTCGCGTCGAGGCCGTCACCGCTGTCCTGATAGATCTTCCAGCTGATCCCGGCCGCCTGTAGCCGCTCGGGGTAGGTCTGCCAGTCGTAGCCGAGCTCATCGTTGGCGATCACCGGCCCGCCACCCTGCCTGTCGTTGCCATCCCAGCCGGTCCACATGTAGTAGCGGTTGGGGTCGGTCGGTCCGAGCATCGAGCAGTGGTAGCCGTCGCAGACGGTGAAGGCATCGGCGAGCGCGTAGTGAAACGGCAGGTCTGCGCGCTGCATGTGCGCCATGGAGGTGGTGGTCTTGGCCGGCAGCCACTGATCCCAGTTGCCGCCGTTGAACATCTGGTGGGTTCCGTCCCAGGTGTGGTCGAGATCCTCGATGAAGGTCAGCGCCAGGTTGCCGACGTCCGGGCGGAACGGCGGGACGACGCTCGAGCCGTCGGCCTGGTACCAGACCGGCTCGCCGCTGGGCAGCGTCACCGGATGCGGATCACCGAACCCGCGCACGCCTCGCATCGTTCCGAAGTAGTGATCGAACGACCGGTTCTCCTGCATCAGCACGACGATGTGCTCGACATCCTCGAGCGAGCGCGTCGCCCGGTTCGCCGGGATCGCGAGCGCGCGAGCGATGCTGTCAGACAGCATCGTCGCCGCGACGCTTCCGCCCGCGAGCTGGAGGAACCTACGCCGATTAACGACCCGCATCAGCATCACCAGCCTGTGATCCGCGGGCAACGCCCCTGCGCTGCCCTGCTGTGGGCGACCTGGGGCCAACCGGCCCGGTCAACTCGAGTCAGATGCTAAGTCAGGTCGGCGACGGCGTCCACCCCGCTCACAACGCGGTCACGGCACGCTCACACAAAAACCCTCCGCAGGGACACCACCACAGGGCCGGGTACCTCAGCGAGCGTGCGTCGTCTGCGCGCCGGCGTTCTCGGCGATCGCATCGATGATCCGCGGCCACAGCTCGCGCGGCAGATCGTGTCCCATGCCCGGGAGGATCACGAGCTTGGCTCCCGGGATTGCCGTGGCCGTGGCGCGGCCGCCGGAGACGTTGACCAGCGGATCGGCATCGCCGTGGATCACGGTGGCCGGGAGGTGGACGCGTTTGAGGCCCTCGGTCCGGTCGCGTGCGCTCACCACCGCGCCGAGCTGGCGCGCCGAACCGGCGGGGTTGACGCCGCGCTCAAAGCAGCGCCCGGCCCGCTCGCGCTTGTGCTCCTCGTCGAAGTCGAACCCCGGCGATCCGATCAGGCGGTAGGTCTCGATGTGGTCCTCGATGTAAGCCTCCCGCTCGCGCGCGCTCCGGCGCAGCATGCGCATGGCGATGCTCGGCGCGGGACGGCCGACACCGCGAGCTCCGGTCGTCGACATGATCGTGACGAGCGAGAGGATGCGATCGGGATGGTTGATCGCGACGAGCTGGGCGATCATCCCGCCCATCGATGCGCCGACGACGTGGGCGGCGGACACCTGCAGGTGATCGAGGAGGCCGACGGCGTCCTGCGCCATGTCCTCCAGCGTGTACGCAGCGCCCCCGGGATGACGGACCAGCAGCTGCCATCGCTTGGGAACGGGAGCTCGACGCAGGTACGTCGAGCGGCCGATATCGCGATTGTCGAACCGGATCACCCAGAAGCCGCGGGCCGCGAGCTGCTCGCAGAAGTCGTCGTCCCAGAGGAGCATCTGCGATGCCAGGCCCATGATCAGCAGCAGCGGCGGCGACTCGGTTGCGCCAAACGTCTCGTAGCAGAGCTGCAGCTCGCCCACCGGGGCGGTGAGCTCCCCGGAGGCGGTCGATTTCACGATAGGCAGCTCCGATCACCCCTCTGTGTTCATGTGCGAAACCGCGCCGGCCGGCGGCGCGGTGGTGGCCCTGCACGCTATCTGAGTCCGGGCGTCGGCCCCCCGCCCGCGTGATCGCCGTCAGTTGCAGACGGCGCAGTGCCCTGCCCGGCAGGTGCACACCGGGAGGGTGGTGCCCGAGCGCTGAGGGCGCCAGCGGCGCAGCCACTGCAGCGCCGCGCGGTCGGCGCGATCGTGTGACCCACCCGGCCAGCACGCCGAGATCAGTCTCGCGGTATGGCCGCGGGTCTGGGCGGCTCCGCGGTCGGATACCGCTCGGATGTGCTCGGAGAGCTCGTTCTGGTCCATGGGTAGCAATCCGGTCTGCTCCGGCACGCGTCGCCGGGTAGCCCGTCGTTGTCTACCCGTTTTCGGCATTCGAGGCACCGTCCGTGAGCCCTGCCCGCGGCAGGCGCTCCATGGATCACCCGGAGCGCCTGCCGGATCAGTCGCTCAGGCCTGCTGCGGGACCTGTGCGAGTGCCTCCTGATACATGCCCATATTCCGGGCGATCCCCTCGTTACAGGCGCCATCGATGGCCCGGAGGTTCTCGACGATCAGGGACGCGTCGATGAGCACCCGCCGGAAGTCCTCGTCCTGCCGGACAGCGTCGAGTTGGGCGTTGCTGCCGCGCAGCTCCATGTAGCCGTTCAGGTCCCCGTTCGGATCGAGCAGAACGACGTCGAACGACTCGATCCGTCCATCCTGCTGCATCCGCCCATAGAGCCCGATGGCTTCGTTGAAGACCTCCAGGCCACGCTCCTCTCGACCGTGCACGGGAGTGCTCCAACCGATGAATAACACGCGATCGGCCATGCCGACCCCTTCCTGTTACGGCCCAGCCCCCGGCCGGACCTTGGCCGAGGCCACTATCTCACCCACGTGGGGGCGAATGCAACCGAAGCGCCGACCGCGGGAGATGAGGAGGCCAACGGCAGGACCGCCTGGGGCCGGGCCCGGAATACGATCGGGACGATGTCCGACGTCCCCACACGCGTCGCCGACGCGGGCCCGCTGACGCGCGCGCCGTCGGCCGGTCTGGTGATCGGCGCGATCGCGTCCGTCCAGTTCGGCGGCGCGCTCGCCGTGCACCTGTTCGGCGCCGTCGGGCCCGGCGGGGCGGTGCTGCTGCGGCTGGTGACCGCCAGCGTGGTCCTGTCCAGCATCTCCCGGCCGCACCTCCGCGGCCGGACGCGGCGCGAACTGCTGCTGGTGGCCGTGTTCGGGGTGGTCCTGACCGCGATGAACCTCGGCTTCTACGCCGCCATCAACCGGATCCCGCTCGGCATCGCGGTCTCGCTGGAGTTCGTCGGGCCGCTGGCGGTGGCGGTGGGCGGGTCGCGCCGTCCGGTCGACCTGATCTGGGTGGCGCTGGCGGCGGCCGGGATCCTCGCCCTCACCCACGGCGGCGGCCACGGCGTCGACGGGCTCGGGGTGGTGTTCGCTCTCGGGGCGGGCGGCGCCTGGGGCATCTACATTCTCGTCAGCGGCCGCGTCGGCCGGACGTTTCAGGGCGGCGCCGGCCTGGCGCTGGCGCTGTGTTTCGCGTCGGTGCTGACCCTCCCGGTGGGGATCGCGTCCGGCGGCTCGCACCTGCTCGAGCCCCGGTCGCTGGCGCTGGGGGCGGCCGTGGGCATGCTGTCCTCGGCGATCCCGTATTCGTTCGAGCTGGAGGCGCTGCGCCGCATCGCGGCGCCGGTGTTCGGTGTGCTGATGAGCATCGAGCCGGCGATGGCGACGCTGGCCGGCCTGATCGTCCTCGGCCAGGCGCTCAGCGGGCGTGCCCTGGTGGGGATCGCGCTGGTCATCGCCGCCTCGGTGGGCGCCTCGCGGAGGGCACGCGCTGCACCCACCGACATCTAGGCAATCACCATGCCGGAATGAAGGTTCGCGTCTGACCCGGCGGCCGGGGGCCGGGGTGGAGCACGTCCGGCCTCCCGGTTGGACGGCGAGTCCTGGTCACCAGCAGGTTCTCACGGTACGCTGCGCCACGGCCACGACCCGTCGCCGTAGCCGTCAGACAATCTGAGGAAGGAAGTGGATGGAAGCCACGTCGATCCCCACGCCCGCTGCCGCCGCCGGCGGACGGTCATCGTCCCGACCGGAGCTCAAGCGGGGCGCCATCAGCTATCTGAGCAACATCGTGATCGGCGTCGCGTCGACCGCCCCCGGATACAGCCTGGCGGCGACGATCGGCTTCATCGCCGTCATCAGTGGCATGGGCACCCACATGCCCGCCGTGATCATCGTCTCGTTCCTGCCGATGATCTGCATCGCGTGGGCGTACAAGTACATGAACCAGGCAGATCCCGATTGCGGCACGACATTCAGCTGGATGAGCCGGGCGATGGGCGCCGGCTGGGGCTGGGTCGGCGGCTGGGCCGTGCTGTTCGCGGACATCGTGGTCAACGCCAACCAGGCCCAGATCGCCGGTAGCTACGGGTTCCAGCTGTTTGGGCTCAACGCCAGCACGGCCGAGATCCTGATCCTCGGCGTCGTCTTCATCGTGCTGCTCACCTGGATCTGCTGGCGGGGTATCGAGCTGTCGGCCCGGACGCAGCAGTTCCTGCTCGGCTTCGAGATGGTCACGCTGATCATCTTCGCCGTCGTGGCCCTGATCAAGGTCTACGCCAACCACCCGAAGCACTCGATGTCGATCAAGCTCGACTGGTTCAACCCGTTCAGCCTCGGCATCACGCCGCTGACGCTGGGCCTGCTGCTCGGGGTCTTCCTCTACTGGGGCTGGGACTCGGGTGTGTCGGTCAACGAGGAGACCGAGAACTCGTCTACCGCGCCGGGGCGGGCCGCGCTGACCTCCAACCTGGTGCTGATCGGCATCTTCCTGCTCGTCGCCACCGCTGCCCAGGCGTATGCCGGGCCGACGTACCTCGGCAACAACGCCAACGACATCTTCGCCGGCGGCCTGTCCCGGGCCGTGCTCGGCCCGCTGCACTTCCTGCTCATCATCGCGGTGCTGACCTCGGCGACGGCGGCGACCCAGACGACGATCCTGCCGGCAGCGCGCTCGGCGCTGTCGATGGCCCGCCGGGGCGCGATCCCGGCGCGATTCGGCGAGATCCATGCCAGGAACCTGGTGCCCGGTTACGCGACGATCACCGCCGGTGTGCTGTCGGTGATCTGGTTCGTGTTCATCGTCCTGGTCTCGACCAACGTGCTCGCCGACTGCGTGACCGGTCTCGGCTTCCTGGTGGCCTTCTACTACGGGTTCACCGGTCTTGCCTGCGCGATCTTCTACCGCCGCGAGGCGTTCAAGTCTCCCCGGAACTTCTTGATGATGACGGTGCTGCCGTTGTTCGGCTTCGCCGTCCTCATGTTCGTGTTCGTCAGGGGGTTCGCCTTCTACGGCCACGCCGCCAACGACTCCAGCCCGCCGTTCCTCGGGCTTGGGGTGCCCGACTGGATCGGCCTGTTCGGGATCGCCAGCGGCGTCATCCTGATGCTCGTGCGCCGCGCCACCGCCCCCGCATTCTTCCGCAACGAGAAGCGCCTGGTGTACGGCGATCCGATCGAAGTGGTCACGCCGGAGGCCGAGTTCGCGCCCGCGGACTCGATGTTGTAGACGCCGCCGGTCGCTCGGATGTCGACAGCGCCGTCGTTCTGGCTCGACCAGCTCGGGTCCCGTCCCCGGCGGCCCGCGCTCACCGGTGAGCGCGAGGCCGACGTCTGCATCATCGGCGGCGGCTTCACCGGCCTGTGGACCGCGTACGAGCTCAAGCGAGCCGACCCGAGCCTCGTCGTCGTGGTGCTCGAGGCCCAGCACGTCGGATTCGGCGCCTCCGGGCGCAACGGCGGCTGGGTGCTCGGCAAGCTGTCGGGGTCCAGTCAGGCGTGGCGGCAGCGCGGCGGCCCCGACGGAGCCCGGGCGATGGTCCGGGCCATCCAGCAGACGGTCGAGGAGGTCGGGACCGTGGTGGCGCGCGAGGACATCGACTGCGATTGGCAGCACGGCGGCTCGCTGACCGTCGCCCAGAGCGACATCCAGCTGCAACGGCTGCGCGCGCAGGCCGCAGCCGAACGGGAGGCGGTCGGCGAGGACCTCGCCTGGCAGCTGCTCGATGCCGGCGCGCTCGCCGCGCGGCTCACCGTCGCCGACGGACGCGGCGCGCTGTACACGCCGCACTGCGCCCGGGTGCAGCCGGCCCGGCTGGTGGACGGACTGGCGGCCGCCGCCGAGCGGGCCGGCGCCGTGATCTACGAGTCCTCGGCGGTGAGCACGATCGAGCCGGCGCTCGCGCTGACCGCCGGCGGGACCGTCCGGGCGCGGCACGTGCTGCGCGCCACCGAGGGCTACACGGCCGACCTCAAGGGCGAGCACCGCACACTGCTGCCGATGAACAGCTCGATGATCGTGACCGAGCCGCTCGATGAGACGACGTGGGCCCACGTCGGCTGGGATGGGGCCGAGACGGTGCTCGACGGCTCGCACCTGTACACCTACTCGCAGCGGACCGCCGACGGCCGGATCGCGATCGGCGGGCGGGGCGTGCCCTATCGGTTCGGTTCGCGGACTGACCGGGAGGGGCCGGTTCCGGAGCGCACGGTGCACGAGCTCCGCGCTCGGCTGGCGAGTCTGTTCCCGTCGCTGCGTGATGCGCCGGTCGCCCGGGCGTGGCACGGCATCCTCGGCGTCTCCCGGGACTGGTGCCCGACGGTCGGCCTGGACCCGGTCACCGGACTCGGCTACGCGGGCGGCTACGCCGGGGAGGGGGTCGCCGCCGCGAACCTGGCCGCTCGGACCCTGCGGGATCTGGTGCTCGGGCGCGACACGGAACTCACCCGGCTGCCCTGGGTGGGAAGCCCGGCTCGCGACTGGGAGCCCGAGCCGCTGCGGTTCATCGGCGCGCGCGGGATCTACACCCTGTACCGGCTGGCCGATCGCCAGGAGCGACGGACCGAGCGAGCGTCGCGGATCGCGACGGTCGCCGACCGGATCGCCGGTCGTTAGCCGGCCGCGCGACGTCGCGCGCGCTGCGGCTCGACGGTGTACTTCGGGTCCCGCGCCGAGGCCATCCCGCCGGCGAACAGCCCGAACCGCGCGAAGCCTGAACCAGCCAGCAGGCTTGCGCCGGTGAGCGCCGCGCCCACCCGGCTGCGTCGCGCCACGGTGGCGGCGCCGATGACGCCGGCGGCGGTCAGTCCCTTGGCGCGCTTCAGCCGCGCCCCCGCGGTCCCCTCTTGGACGGCCGCGGCGATCATGCCGAGGCGCTGCTCGAGGAGCTGGACGGAGATGTACTCGGTGAGCGCTCCGATGACCGCCAGACGCCGCGCGGGGCCGGCCTCCGCCAGCGGTGCCGCTATCAGCGCGAAGCCCGCGCCGGCGCTGGCGGCCGAGCCGACGAACACGAACGGCATCTCGCGGTAGGCCTCGTGCCAGGCCGGCACGGCGGTGTTGCAGATCAGCGCTGCCGTATAGCTCGCCACGGCGGGTCCGAGCAACCCGGCGCCGACGCCGGCATAGCGACCGGCACGAGGCGCTCTGCCGGTGAGCTCTGACGCGCTGCCGGCGAAGTTCAGTGGCGCGTAGACGGCGAGGATCCAGGTCCCGATGTTCATCGGCGAGGTCGGCTTGAACACCCGCATCATGTTGATGAACCGTGCCGGGCGCCCGAGATCGTGGATCAGGGCGCCGAGCGAAGCGCCGATGGCCGCTGACGCGCACAGCTTGCACCGCCGCGCCAGGCGGGGACGGTCGCTCAGCTCGCCGCCGGCGGCGAGCAGCGAAGATGCGCCGGCCAGGCCCCCGGCGAACAGATAGCCGGCGATATCGAGCTCCTCCCACACCGGTGGGTTGATGATCGGCTTGCCGTAGTACGAGTCGGCCGCGGGGTCGCTCATCGACGTGCTCCGACGAAGGAGGCGACCGCGCCGGCCAGCATCGCGGTGGCGGCCACACCCACGTGCCTCCACATCGCCGGAAGATCCCGGGTGGTCACGACCGGGTCCGGCGGCAGCCCGTACACCTCGGGTTCGTCGAGCAGCAGGAAGAAGGCGCCGTCCCCGCCGACCCCGTCGCCGGGGTCGTGGCCGTACAGGCGCGCCTCGGTCACGCCCGCCTCGTGGAGCTGCTCCACCCGGCCGGCGGCGCGTGTCCGCAGCTGCTCGAGCTCGCCGAACTGGATCGAGTCGGTCGGGCACGCCTTGGCGCAGGCCGGCTCCTGGCCGACCTCGAGCCGGTCGTAGCAGAGGGTGCACTTGAAGATCCGGCCGTCGTCCTCGCGCTTGTCCAGCACGCCGTAGGGGCAGGCCGGCACGCAGTATCCGCAGCCGTTGCAGACGTCGGCCTGGACCACCACCGTTCCGAACTCGGTCCGGAAGATCGCCCCGGTGGGGCAGACATCGAGACAGGCGGCGTGAGTGCAGTGCTTGCAGACGTCGGAGGACATCAGCCACCGGAAGTTGTCGTCCGCGCGCTGAAAGTTGGTCTCGTGGTGGCCGACCCGGGCGCGCTGCTCGATGAACGCGACATGCCGCCACGTGTCGGCGCCAAGCCCACCGGAGTTGTCGTGCGACATCCCGGTCCAGTTCAGTCCGTCCTCGGGGACCCCGTTCCACTCCTTGCAGGCGACCTCGCAGGCCTTGCAGCCGATGCACACCGACGTATCGGTGAAGAAACCCATCCGCGGCGGCGCGTCCTCATATCCGGAGACGGTGGCCGGATCGTCGCCGCGCAGCATCACGTTGAGGAGGCCGTCCCCATTCACGGCGCCATCCCGGTGTCGGCGGTGATCCCGGCGCGCTCCCGGTACTCCCGGACCAGGGCAAGTCGTTCGGGGCCGCGGGGACGGCGGCCGGGCTGGATGTCGATCGTCAGCACCTTGACCTCCTGGATGTGGGAGCTCGGGTCCAGCGACATCGCCGACAGCTCGTTCATCGAGTCCCCGCGCGCATAGCCGTTCGGGCCCCAGTGGTAGGGCATGCCGATCTGGTGCACGGTCCGATCGTCGACGCGCAGCGGGGTCATGCGGTCGGTGACCATCACTCGTGCCTCGACGACGCCGCGGGCGCTGACGATCGTCGCCCAGCCCCCGTGCGTCAGCCCACGCTCACGGGCGAGCTCGGGCGATATCTCGCAGAAGAACTCCGGCTGCAGCTCGGCCAGGTAGGGCGTCCACCGGGACATGCCGCCGGCCGTGAAGTGCTCGGTCAGCCGGTAGGTCGTCGCCACGTACGGAAATACGTCGGCGCCCGGCTGCCCCGGGTCGGGGTGATACCGGTTGTTCTCGTGCTCGTAGACCTGGCGCGACGGATTGCGCTGCTGGCGGTGCAGGCGGTTGCGCACCGGCGAGTCCTGGGGCTCGTAGTGCGTCGGCAGCGGTCCCTCGGCCACGCCGGCGGGGGCAAAGAGCCACCCGCGCCCGTCGGCCTGCATGATGAACGGGTCGTCGCCGGCCAGCGCGTCGGGGCCGGTGGCGCCGGGTGGCGGCTGATAGCCGGGTGGCTTGTCGACCTGGAAGTCGGGCACGTCGTGACCGGTCCACTTGGCCTGCTCCGCATCCCACCAGACGAGCGCCTTGCGCTCGCTCCACGGTCGCCCCTGCGGATCGGCCGAAGCGCGGTTGTAGAGGATCCGGCGGTTGGCCGGCCAGGCCCAGGCCCACTCGCCGCCGGTCCAGTTCTGTTCTGAGGCGGGCTTGCGCCGCGCGGTCTGGTTGACCCCGTCGGCGAACGCGCCGCAGTAGATCCAGCAGCCACAGGACGTCGAGCCGTCGTCGGTGAGCTCGGTGTAGGCGGACAACAGCTCGCCGTCGGCTCGCCACCCGGAGATCTCGGCGAGCACGGCAACCGCGTCGGGGTCGTCGTACGCGCCCTGAGTCGGGTAGCTCCAGGTGAGGTCCAGCGCCGGGCGGTCCATCTCGTCGGTGGAGTCGGCGAGACGCTCCCTGATCAGCCTGCCGAGGTGATAGGTGAACCACAGATCTGAGCGCTGATCGCCGGCGGGCTCGACCGCCTTGTGATGCCATTGCACCATCCGCTGGGTGTTGGTGAACGTGCCGTCCTTCTCGGTGTGGGCCGCGGCGGGGAAGAAGAACACCTCGGTGCCGATGTCCTCGGTGCGCATCTCGCCGGACTCGATCTCCGGGCCGTCCTTCCACCAGGTGGCGCTCTCGATCAGTGAGAAGTCGCGGACGACCAGCCAGTCGAGCTTGGACATCCCGAGTCGCTGCATCCGGGAGTTGGCCGAGCCGACCGCGGGGTTCTGGCCGAACAGGAGGTAGCCCTTGACCGTTCCGGCGATCTGCTCCATGACCGTGTCGTAGGTGCTGTGGCTGCCGGTCAGTCGCGGCAGGTAGTCGAAGCGGTAGTCGTTGTCGGCGGTCGCCGCTTCACCCCACCACGCCTTCAGCAGGCTGACCATGTACGAGCCCATGTTGCCCCAGAAGCCCTTGTCGGGGGCGTTGCCGGCGATGAACTCGTCGAGATCGTGGTGCGCGTGGGCATGCGGCATCGGGATGTAGCCCGGCAGCGTGTCGAAGAGGGTGGGGATGTCGCTGGACCCCTGGATCGACGCGTGGCCCCGCATCGCCATCACGCCGCCGCCGGGCCGCCCCATGTTGCCCAGCAGGAGCTGCAGGATCGACGCCGCGCGGATGTACTGCGAGCCGATCGTGTGCTGCGTCCAGCCGACGCCGTGCACGAATGCGGTCGTCCGCTCCCGCCCGGAGTTGGCGACGAACAGCTCGCACACCTTGGCGAACACGTCCGGGGGCACCCCGGATACGCGTTCCACCATCTCCGGGGTGTAGCCGGCGTAGTGACGCTTGAGGATCTGCCAGACGCAGCGCGGGTGCTCGAGCGTCATGTCGAGCTCGGGCGCGCCGCGCGCCTCAGGGCGGCGCTGGCCCTCCCCGCCGGCGCCCTGGGCGGGCAGGTTGCCCTCCTGGTCACGCTGTCCCGCGGCCGCGGCCACGAACGCATCCTGGTACTGCCAGCTCTCCGGGTCATAGCCGGGCAGGTCGGGATCGAAGCCCGAGAACAGGCCGTCGGCGCCGGCGTCCTCGAACTCCTCGCGGATGATCGTGGGCGCGTTGGTGTAGTGCAGGACGTACTCGCGGAAGTCCGACCCGGTGGTGAGGACGTGGTTGATGATCCCGCCGAGAAACGCGATGTCGGTGCCGGCGCGCAGCGGCACGAACATGTCGGCCAGCACGCTCGTGCGGCTGTAGTGGGGGTCGACGTGGATGACGGTCGCGCCGCGGGCCTTCGCCTCCACCACCCACTGGAACGCCACCGGATGAGCCTCGGCCATGTTCGAGCCCTCGAGCACGATCAGGTCCGAGTTCTGCAGGTCGGCGGGGAGGGTGCTCGAGGCACCGCGACCGAATGAGGTGCCCAGCCCGACGACGGTGGAGCTGTGGCACACCCGCGCCTGGTTCTCGATCTGGATGATCCCGAGCGCGGTGAGCAGCTTCTTGATCAGGTAGTTCTCCTCGTTGTCGAGAGTGGCGCCGCCGAGCGCGGCGATGCTCATACAGCGCCGGACGCGAGCGTCGTCTCGCTCCCACTCCCAGCCCTCGCACCGGGTGGCGACCATCCGGTCGGCGACCATGTTCATCGCGGTCCCGAGATCCAGCCGCTGCCAGTCGGTCCCGTGCGGGGGGCGGTAGAGCACGTGTTGTTCGCGTGACGAGCCAGTCGTCAGCTGCAGCGAGGCAGACCCCTTGGGGCACAACCGCCCGCGGCTGTGCGGGGCGTCGGGGTCTCCCTCGATCTGCACCACCGCGTCGTCGGTCACGAACACGTTCTGGGCGCAGCCGACCGCGCAGTACGGACACACCGACTTGACGACGCGATCGGCCGTGTGGGTGCGGGCCTCCACCGCGGCGGACGCCCGCGATTTGACGGCGGCGCCACGGCCGAGGCGGTCACGCCCGCGGACCTGCCGCAGCAGGGGCCACTCGAGCGGGGATGGCAGGTCCCGCCGGCTCATTCCGGTTGTGTGAGCTGGCGCGCCGCCCGGTCCTGCACCCACCTGATGACCTGGTCGTTGCCGGTGGGGTGAAGCGGCGGCGGATTGACGAGATGCTGCGAGGTGGCGGGGAGCCGCGGCTGGTCGTGGAGCTCGTCCGGGTGTGGCGTGTCACTGCGGTCGGCGGGCAGGCCGGTCGCGATCATGAACGCCCGGCCGGCGGGGATGTCGAGCGCCCGCCCGGCGGTCTCAAACGAGTGCCCGGAGTCGAGCAGCGCGAGGACCTGGGCCCGAGTCGCCATGGCTCGCATTTCCCCCGCCCGCGGGCACTCCAAACAAGCCGCTCGGTATCCGGCCGCGGTTGCTCAGCGCTCGGGAGCGTCAGCGCTTGGAGCGTGCCCGCGTGACCAGCCGGGCGATACCGCCGGCGGCGACGGTGGCGATGAGAGCCGCCTGGGTGGCATGCTCGTGGAGCCAACCGTATGAGGTGTCGGCGCGTTCGGGGCCGTGCGCCGGCTCAGTCTCAGGCTTGGGTTCAGCCTGAGACTGTGTTGTGTGAGGCTCGACCTCGGATTGAGGTGGGGTGACGGCGGGGGAGTCCGCGGCGAGCATGGCCGGGATGTCACCGGCCCAGATGGCCAGCCGCGCCGGCTCGGACGTGGTGTCCGTCGGCGTCGCGATCGGGGTGTACGGCATGAAGGCTCCATCGCCCGTCCGGGTGCGCGCCACGGGCAGCAGACGCCGCCGCATGCCCGGCAGCGCGATCAGCGCCAGGACCGCGAGGACCGCGAGGCATGCCGGGAGGGCCGCGGCCGGAAGGCCCTGGCCCGCGGCGGCGCGTTCGAGGGTGCGGGTGGCGGCCGGCGTGATCACGACCACCGACCCGTGGCGGCGCCGGGGACGAGCGGCCGCTCTGGTCTCCGAGATCGCGGCCACGGATGAGATGACCGGCCGAGCCCCGGAACCGAGCCCCGGCGCGGTGCCGCTCAGCGCGACGATCGGCGCGGCCGTACCGCTGCTCGCCGACGAGGCGGTGCTCGCGGCGCACGGGGCGCCGGCCTGATTGCGCAGCTGCATCAGGGACAGCTGTTCGAGCAGTTGCTCGCGGGTCGGGCTGACATGCAGGATGCGGGCCACCGCCGCGGCGCCGCGCGGGGAGCCGCCGACACCGGCGCGCAGGGACAGCAGCCGCCGGGCGCCGGGGTCAAGGTTGGCGAGGCAGCCGTGCAGGCGGGCGACGACTGAACGCAGCCGCCTGTTCTCGGCGGCGGCGCCGGCCGCAGCGCGGCGTCTGGCGCTCGCTCGCCGCCGCGCCGACGGCATTCCGCCGCCGGTCCTGGCGGCGGCCCGGGCACCGCGGGCCAGTCCGGCCCGGACGTCGGTTCCGGTGAGCGCGCCGGCCGGGTCCGAGGCGGTGGTGGACGCCGCCGGCGCGGAACCGGTGGACGCCGGGCTCGACGCGGCGCCGCCCGGGGAGGACGCCGACGGAGGCGCCGAGCGCCCCGACGCCGGCGAGGCGCCGGCCCCCGATGTGGACGGCGCGGTCACGGACGGAACGTCGCCGACCGGAGTCGACACCGACGGAGTGGTGACCGGGCGCGGCGTCACGGAGGGGGTCGTGACGGATGGGATGGTGACCGCGGGCGTGGTGACCGACGGTGTGGTGACCGACGGGGTGGTGAGGTGCGGCGTCGTCACCGCGGGAGTGGTGAGCACCGGCGTCGTGATCGAGGGGACCGTGAGCGCCGGAACCGTGACCCCGGGAACGGTCAACTGCGGCAGGGTCACGGTCGCTGCGGTTCCGGTCAGCGGCTCGACGCTCAGCACGCCGAGCGCCGCCGCCGCGCCCAACGCCAGGACCTTTCCGCCACGCATACCCCCTGAAACGCTCCGAGTCGGGAAAACTTGCGGTGTTCTCCACTGAGCGGCGCAACAACGTCCGCGTCAGCCGCCCCACACCTCGGCGGCGACCTCGACGATGAGCTCCAGCTTCGCGCGTTCCTCGTCGATCGTCAGGTTGTTGCCCTCCTCGGTGGAGGAGAAGCCGCACTGTCCGGACAGGCACAGCTGGTCGATGTCAACGAACTTGGCGGCCTGCTCGATTCGCCGCTTGAGCAGGTCCTTGTCCTCGAGCTCCGGGCGTTTGGTCGTGACCAGGCCGAGCACCACCTGCTTGCCGGCCGGTACGAACCGCAGCGGCTCGAAGCCGCCGGACCGCTCGTCGTCGAACTCGAGGAAGTACCCGTCGACGTTGAGGTCCCCGAACAGTGCCTCGGCGACGAAGTCATAGCCACCCTCGGCCGCCCACATCGACTGGTTGTTGCCGCGGCACAGGTGGGTCGTGATCATCAGGTCGTCGGGCTTGTCGGCCAGCGCCTGGTTGATGTTGGCGATGTATTGCTCGTGGAGGTGATCGGGATCGCCGCCGATCCGCTCGATGTGGGCGCGCTGGGCCGGATCATTGATGTAGGCCAGACTGGTGTCGTCGAGCTGGAGGTACCGGCAGCCCAGGTCGTACGCGCCGTCCAGCTGCTTGCTGTACGCCGTCGTCAGGTCCTCCCAGAAGTCTGCGATGTCGGGGTAGACGGACTCGTCGACTGACGAATTCCCGCCGCGGTAGTGGACCATGCTGGGCGACGGGATGGTCAATTTCGGAGTCTGCGAGGCGCTGGCGTTGTCCCGCAGGAACACGAAGGCGTCGGCGAAGATCGTGTCGTGGAGGCCCACCTTCTCGCCGACCCGCATGGCCGGGGGCGCGTAGTCGTACTCGCCCTCCGCGCTGCGGAACTGGACGTGGATCGATTCACCCTGGACCTGCTCGATCCCATCCAGCGAATAGATGAAATCCATGTGCCAGGACGTCCGGCGGAATTCTCCATCGGTGACCGACTGCAGGCCGGCGGCCCGCTGGAGCTCGATCACGCCGCGGATCGCGTCATCCTCCACCGCCCGCAGCCCGTCGGCGTCGAGCCGGCCGGCCTTGAACTCCGCGCGCGCCCGCGCCAGCTGCGGCGGACGCAGCAGGCTGCCAACGTGGTCGGCTCGAAACGGCGGGGTGTCACGACGGGACATCGGTGCTCTCACTCTCGCTGGTGTCCAGGCTCGACCGCGATTCAAGCAGAGGCTCGAGCGCCAGTAGGCTCGACTCATGGTTGAGCGATATCGGCTGGTGCTATCGGCGCCAGGGTGCGCACGCGTGTTTGTGACCGCGCTCGTCGGGAGGCTGCCGCAGGGCATGTCATCGCTGGCGATCCTGCTCCTCGTACGGTCCAAGACCGGGTCCTACGCCGCCGCCGGGGTTGCCGTGGGGGCGTTCGCGCTCGCCACTGCCGCGGGCGCGCCGTTCCAGGGGCGGCTCGTGGACCGGTTCGGGCGCCGGCGCGTGCTGGCGCCGTTCGCGGTCGCCCAGGCAGTCGCCTTCGCCGGCCTGGTGGTGGCGGCGAACAACGGGGCCGGCACGGTGGTGCTGGTGGCGCTGGCGGCGGTGGCGGGCGGCCTGCTCCCGCCGATCGCGCCCACCGTGCGAGCGCTGCTGCGCGAGATCCTCGAGGACTCCGAGCTGCGCGAGACGGCCTACTCGCTGGAGTCCGTCATCCAGGAGCTGATCTGGATCACCGGGCCGTTGCTCGTCGCGGTGGTGATCGCACTCAGCTCGCCGTCGGCCGCGGTGCTGCTGGGCGGCGTCGTCTGCATCGCCGGGACGTTGCTGTTCGTCAGCTCCCCGCTGGCGCGCGGCGCCGGCTCGCGCACGTCGCTCCACGAGCGCACGCCGGTGCTGGCGATCCCGGAGCTGCGGACGTTGCTCGGACCGATCGCGCTGATGGGCGTCGGGCTCGGCGCGCTCGAGGTCGGGCTGCCTTCGCTGGCGCTGCATGCCGGATCGCGTCCGTCCTCGGGGCTGCTGCTGGCGCTGTGGAGCCTGGGCAGCATGGCCGGAGGCCTGTGGTACGGGTCAAGGACGTGGCAGGCGCCGCTGAGCGTTCGCTACCGCACGCTGCTGCTGGCCGGGATGGCGTGCGTGGCGCCGCTGATCCTCGCCCGCACGATCCCCGAGGGCGCCGTCGGCGCGTTCCTGGCCGGGCTGACGACCGCACCGGTGTTCTCCTGCCAGTACGCCCTCATCGGCCGCGCGGTGACGCCCGGGGTGGAGACCGAGGCGTTCACCTGGGTTTCGGCCGCGCTCATCTCCGGACTCGCCGCCGGGTCGGCGCTGGGGGGTGCAGCGATCGGGGCCGCTGGCGTGAGCGCCCCGTTCATCCTGGCGATCGCGGCCACCGGGCTGGCGGCGCTGTCGGCCGTGCGAATGCATTCGAGCGTCGGCCAACCGGCTTGAGCTTGGATCCAGGCTGAGGACACGGCGGGAGATCGTGGCCCCCGGACACCCGGGTCCTCGGGCTCACACCTCCCGCACGACGCGGCACGGATTGCCGACACAGAGGCGCCGCTCGGGCATGTCGGAGACGACCACGCTGCCGGCGCCCACGACCGTGCCGGCCCCGATCGTCACCCCGGGGCAGACGATCACGCCGGCCGCCAGCCAGGCCCCGTCGCCGATCACTATCGGCTGGCCCCACTCTGTCAGCGTCCGGCGCTCGACCGGATCGAGCGGATGGACGGGGGTGACGAGTTGCACGCTCGGGCCGATCTGCACGTCATCACCGATCGTCACCGGCGCCGAGTCGAGGATGACGGCGCCGAAGTTGATGAGGGTGCGCGCGCCGACCGTGATCTGATAGCCGTAGTCGCACTGGAACGGCGACAGGATCTCGGTGCTGTCGCCGACGGCCCCGAGCAGCGAGCGGAGGATCTCCTCCCGTTCAAACGGCTCCCCGACGCTCGTGGCATTGAGCTGCTCGGTCAGCAGCCGGCAACGACGACGGTCGTCCCGCAACTCGGGATCGTCGGCCAGATACGGCTCGCCCGCGAGCATCCGGCGCTTGTGGGACGGCATGGCCAGATCCTGACAGCTGCCGTCGGGACATCGGCGGAGGGCCGGCCCAGCGCGGGGCCGGCCCTCCGGTCACGACGTCAGAAGCTGAGGATGCTCAGCTTGCCGAACACGCTGGGGTACGCCTTCTTGGCGTACTTGCTCGTGCTCTCGAACGCCACGTCGTACGTGTTCTTCTTCGGGTGGCCGCCCGGGAACAGCAGCGCCTTCTGCTTCAGCGTTCCGCACGCTCCGGTCGCCTTGCCGAACTTCTCCTTGGCGACCACCTTGTTGCGCAGGTAGTAGCCGTAGACGTCCTTGCCGGGGGTGAAACCGGAGAACGAGAAGGTGATCTTGCGATTCTTGATGTCCTTGGCCGGAATGCTCGCCGGCTTGGTCGCCACCGCCAGGTTGGCGGACCGCGCGGTGGTCTGCGCGGTGATCGTGGTATTGGTGCTGACGTCCTGATCGGTGGCGGTCAGCCTGGTCGCGATCGTTCCGGGGCCCTCGGTGCTCAGCTCGGGGGCGGCGGTGGCGCCCGTGACGAAGTTGCCGTTCGCGTCGATCATCGCCGAGGTGTCAGTCGTGCCCCCGATGATGGAGACCGTGTCTCCCGGGTTGAAGCCGGTGCCGGTGATCGTCATCTGGGCGGGCCCGGCGGCGGTGTTGACGTAGCACGGCTTGTCGACCGTGATCGTTGCCGCGGACGCCTGGGCCGCCATTGCGCCGGTTGACGCCAGCAGGACGCAGGCGGATACCGCCGCCCCGGCCAGACGTCGATGAGTTGCAGTCATGAGCCCTCCTCGAAGTGTCGGTGCGAAAACGGTCACCCGTCCGTGGCGTGGGCAAACGGGCGGGCCGGGACTCGAGTCCATCGCCCGCCGCTGCCACCGCCGCCTTAACATCACCATAACGCCGACCATAAACCCGGGGCGGGCCGACAAGTTGCTGAAGTGGCGAGCACCGGGCGGGAGACGTTGACGCCGCTGACCTGCATCTGATATATCAGTCGCATGGCCACTACGGACTCCAGGCAGTTGCCGGCCAGCCAGCGGATCGTGATCATCGGCGCCGGCATCGTGGGCAACAGCATCGCTTACCACCTCACCCAGTTGGGCGAGACCGAGATCACGCTGCTGGACAAGGGTCCGCTCCCCAACCCCGGCGGCTCGACCGGACACGCGTCCAACTTCATCTTCCCGGTCGACCACTCCAAGGAGATGACCGCGCTGACGCTCGAGAGCATGCGCCAGTACAAGGACCTGGACGTGTATCTGGAGTGCGGCGGGGTCGAGGTGGCTCGGACCGAGGCGCGGATGCAGGAGCTCACCCGGCGCATGGTGTCCGCCGCCACGTGGGGGATCGAGCCCGTCTCGCTGCTGACTCCAGGAGAGATCAAGGAGCTCGTCCCGTTCATCAACGAGGAGCTCCTACTCGGCGGCTTCTACACTCCCGGCGCCGGCGTCGTCGATTCCCTGCGCGCCGCCACGATCATGCGCGAGCGCGCGGTGCAGGCCGGCATGACGGTCGCGGCCAACACCGAGGTCGTCGGTCTCGACGTCGAGCAGGGCCGCGTCGTGCGCGTGCGCACCGATCGCGGTGACATCGAGACCGAGCGCGTCGTCGTCGCCTGCGGCTGCTGGAGCCCTCGCATCGCCCAGATGGCCGGGGCACGGATCCCGCTCACGCCGGCGGTCCATCAGATGATCGACATCGGGCCGGTGGCGCGCTTCGCCGACGCCAGGACCCTCGTCGACTTCCCGATCGTGCGTGACATGGACACCAACATGTACGAGCGTCAGGATGGGGGCGGCCTGGAGATCGGCTCCTACGCCCACCGCCCGATCATGATGGACGCCGACGAGATCCCCTCGATCGAGGAGTCGGCGCTCAGTCCGACCGAGCTGCCGTTCACCCAGGACGACTTCGACCTTCAGATGGAGCAGGCGCTCGAGCTGATGCCCGACATCGTTGGCGACGAGTCAGTCGGCGTGCGCTACGCGATCAACGGACTGCTCTCGGTGACGTTCGACGGGCTCCCGCTCATCGGCGAGACGCCGGAGGTGCGCGGCCTGTGGTCGGCTGCGGCGATCTGGATCAAGGAGGGACCGGGCGCGGGCAAGACGGTCGCCGAGCTCATGGTCCACGGGGAGTCGGAGATCGACATCTATGACTCCAACATCGCCCGCGCGTATCCCCATCAGAAGACGCAGGCCCATATCCGGGCCCGTGTCGCCGAGGGGTTCAACAAGATGTACGGGATCGTCCATCCGGCCGAGCAGTGGGAATCGGACCGCCGAGTCAAGGTGTCTCCGTACTACGAGCGCGAGCAGGAGCGCCAGGCGGTGTTTTTCGAGGCGGCCGGCTGGGAGCGTCCCCAGTGGTATGAGTCCAACGCCCCGCTGCTCGAGGAGTTCGGTGATCGCATCAACCGCCGTGAGGCCGAGTGGGAGTCGCGGTGGTGGTCACCGATCATCAACGCCGAGCACCTCGCCCTGCGCGACAGAGCCGGCTTCACCGATTTGACCGCGTTCGCGATCTTCGACGTCACCGGCCCCGGCGCGCTCGATGTCGTGCAGAAGGTGGCGATGCGCCAGATGGACGTCCCGGTCGGACGGGTCGTCTACACCCCCGTCCTGATGCCCGCGGGCGGATTCAAGGCCGACCTGACGATCATGCGGATGGCCGAGAACGTGTTCCGCGTCGTCACCGGCGGCGCGTGGGGGATGTCGGACCTCAAGTGGTTCGCCGACCACTTGCCGGCCGATGGGGGCGGGGGTGGGGGGTGGGCCCAGATAGTCGATCAGACGAACGCGTGGACGACGCTCGGGATGTGGGGCCCGCGCGCCCGCGACATCCTGTCGAGCATCACCTCCGATGACGTGTCCCACGAGGGATTCCCGTTCGCCCGCTGGAAGGAGATCGAGGTCGGTCCGCTGTCGGTGATCGCCAGCCGCATCTCCTACGTCGGCGATCTCGGCTGGGAGCTGTACGTTCCGATCGAGCAGGGCGCGCGGCTGTGGGACATCGTCGCCGAAGCCGGCCTGCCGCACGGCGCCGTGCCCGTCGGCGCCGGCGTGTACGGCACCACCGGGCGGCTGGAGAAGTGCTACCGCGCCTACGGCGCCGAACTGGAGGGCGAGTACAACGTCGTCGAGGCCGGGATGGCGTGGGGGAAGGTCAAGGACCAGAACTTCATCGGCAAGGAGGCCCACGTCCGCCAGCGGGACGAGCCCCAGGCGGTGACGATGTGCGCCCTGACCGTCGATGACCACACCTCCCGCTCCGGGGTCAAGCGCTACATGCTCGGCGGTGAGCCCATCTTGACCACCGGCGGGGAGCCGATCACCGACGCCCGGGGCCGGCGATCCTACGTGACCAGCGCCGGCGCCGGCCCCTCCATCGGCAAGCACATCCTCATGAGCTATCTCCCGCCGGATCACGCCGTGGTCGGCAACAACCTGCTCGTCCAGTACATGGGGGAGCGCTATCCGGTGACCGTGGCGACGATCGATTCGACGCCCGTGTTCGATCCCGAGAACTCCCGCGTGCGGTCGTGAACATCCTCGTCTGCGTCAAGCGGGTGCCGCTCACCGGCGGCAAGATCACGCTCACCGAGGACGCGCAGGCGATCCAGACCCGCCACCTCGGGTTCACGGTCAGCCCCCATGAGGAGTGCGCCGCCGAGGAGGCGATCCGGCTGGTGGAGCAGCACGGCGGCGCGTCGACCGTGCTCACGCTCGGGCCGCCCGAGGCCGAGGAGCAGCTGCGCGACATGATGGCGATCGGCATCGACCGCGGCATCCATCTGATCACCGACGGGGGCGAGTTCGATCCGCAGGCGACCGCGGCGGCGATCGTCGACGCGATCCGCGCCGAATCCGAGGGCTTTGACCTCCTCCTGTTCGGCAACGAGTCCGCCGACGCCGGCAACTACCAGGTGGCGATCCGTGTCGCCGCGGCACTCGGGCGGCCGTGTGTCAACGGCGTGAAGGGGATCAGCGTTGACGGCGGCACGGTGCGCTGCGAGCAGGAGGTAGCCGGCGGGCGCGACGTCTACGAGGTTCCGATGCCGGCCGTGGTCAGCGTCCTGGAGGGCATCAACCTCCCGCGCTATCCGTCGGTCCCCGGACGGATGCGGGCCAAGCGCAAGCCGGTGGCCGCCTCGGAGCCGCCCCGGACCGGTGCGCGCCTGCCGATGGTCCGGCTCGTGCTCCCGGAGAGCTCGAGCAAGCAGGCCGAGGTGCTCGGCCACGGCGCCGAAGCGGCGCCTCGCGTCGTGGAGATCCTCACTGAGATCGGGGTGATGTCGTGATCCTCGTGTTCGCGGAGACCGACGCCGACGAGCTGTCCCAGCAGGCGTTCGCGTTTGCCGGCAGGCTCGGTGGCGACGTCCATGCGGTCGCGTTCGATCCGGCCGAGGCGTACGCGCCCGCGGCCTGGGCCCAGACGCTCGTCGAGATCGCGCAGGAGCAGTCGGCCACCGCGGTGATCGCGCCCGGAACCGATCGCGGCAACGAGGTCCTGGCTCACGTCGCGGCCAAGCTCGACCAGCCGATGGCGGCCAACTGCATGTCGGTGTCGCCGGGCGATCCGGCCACCGTCGTCCGCATGCGCTGGGGCGGCAGCCTGCTCGAGGAGGCCGAGGTCCATGGAGCGCCGCTGCTGCTCACCGCCGCGCCCCACGCGGTGGCGGCCGTCCCCGTCGCCGAAGTGGAGATCGTCACCGTCACCGGTTCCGCCTCGGATCTCGATCGCGTCGTGCGCGTCGTCGAGCAGGTGCCGGCCACCGCCGGCGGCGTGTCGCTGACTGACGCCGACGTGGTCGTCTCCGGCGGCCGCGGCGTCGGATCGGCCGACGGCTTCTCGGTGATCGAGGAGCTGGCGGCGCTGCTCGGCGGGGCCGTCGGATGCTCCCGCGCGGTGACGAGCGCCGGCTGGCGCCCGCACTCCGATCAGGTCGGCCAGACCGGCTCGAAGATCTCGCCGGAGATCTACATCGCCTGCGGGATCAGCGGCGCCACCCAGCACATGGCCGGGTGCAAAGGAGCCAAGAAGCTGCTCGCGATCAACCCCGACGGCGAGGCGTCGATCTTCGCGTCGGCCGACTACGCGGTCATCGGGGATCTCCACGAGGTCGTACCGGCGATCTCGGCGGAGATCAGAAAGGCCCGAGGGTCATAGGCGTCGCGGTCGCCGCCGTCGTGCTCGCCGTGCTGCTGGTGGTGAGCATCGGGTTGTTCACGGTCCGCGTCCGCTTCCTGGTGGAGCTGGTCCGGTCCGCCGCGCCGGTGACCCGCGGCGGCAACCGCGAGCGCCGGGTCCGCAACGAGGCCACGATCGTGCTCGGCCAGCGCAAGCTGCTCCAGCGCGTCGGTCCCGGGTTGATCCACGCGTTCATCTTCTGGGGCTTCCTGGTCCTCGGCCCGACGATCGTGGTGGCGATGATCGGGGCCGTCTCCAAGCACGCCACGTTCCCGTGGCTGGGCGATCAGGGGTGGTACGCGTTCCTCGTCGACCTGTTCGCGGTTCTCGTGCTCGTCGGCGTCGTCTGCGCACTGTGGATCCGCAAGGTGCAGCGGCCGCGGCGATTCGAGGGCAGCCACCTCGGCGAGGCCGACCTCATCCTGGCGCTGATCGCGACGATCGCCACCTCGCTGCTGCTGTGGCATGCCACGCGGATCGCGCTGGGGCTCAACGAGTGGCCGGCCTCGTCGGCGCCGGTGTCGGATCTGCTCTCCCACCTGTTCGCGCGGGACGGTCTGACCCGCGTGCTCGAGCGCGTCTTCGTCTGGGTGCACGTGGTCACCATCCTTGGCTTCCTCGCCTACCTGCCCCGCTCCAAGCACCTGCACATCGTCTCGGCCGCGTTCAATGTGTGGTTCGGCCGTACGGGCGCGGGGGGGCGGCTGGAGCCGCTGCGCTTCGACGACCCGGACGTCGCCGAGGAGGACATCCGCTTCGGCGCCGGCACGTCCGCCGACCTCACGTGGAAGGAGATGCTGGACACGTTCACCTGCACGGAGTGCGGCCGCTGCCAGGACGCCTGCCCGGCGTTCGCCACCGGCAAGGTCCTGTCGCCCAAGCTGCTGATCATGGGGCTGCGCGACCAGGTGTTCAGCGACGGCGGCGCGCTGGTCAAGGCGCGCGCCGGCGACCCCGGCGCCCCCGGAGCGCTGGACCTCGTCTCGCTCGTTCCCAACGCGGTTCCCGAGGAATCGGTGTGGGACTGCGTCACGTGCGGGGCGTGCGTGCAGGCCTGTCCGGTGTCCATCGAGCACGTGGATCACATCGTCGATCTGCGCCGCCACCTGGTGATGGTCGAGTCGAGCTTCCCAGCCGAGGCCGAGCCGATGCTGCGCGACGTCGAGCGCGCGTCAAACCCGTGGGGCAAGGCCCAGTCAGAACGTGCCGACTGGGCGGCGTCGCTCGGGGTCCGGATCCTCGAGCCCGGCGATCCGGCGCCCGAGTACCTCTACTGGGTCGGCTGCGCATCGTCGTTTGACGAGCGTGCCCGCACGACCGCCGAGTCGACCGCCAAGCTGCTGCAGCGGGCCGGGGTCGACTTCGCGATCCTCGGCCCGCGCGAGGCGTGCACCGGCGATCCGGCGCGACGGATGGGCAACGAGTACGTGTTCCAGGCGTTCGCCGAGCAGAATGTGACGACGCTCAACGAGGCTGGGGTGACCAAGATCATCGCCAACTGCCCGCACTGCTTCAACACGCTCGGCAACGAGTATCCCGACTTTGGTGGCAACTACGAGGTCGTCCATCACTCCGAGCTGCTCGCCCGGCTGGTGGCCGAGGGCCGGCTGGTCCCCACGCGCGACCAGAGCCTGTCGGTCACCTACCACGACTCGTGCTACCTGGCCCGCCACAACGACGTGCTGGCGCCGCCGCGGGATCTGGTGGCCGCCGTGGGGCAGCCCGTCGAGATGGCCCGCAGCGGCAAGGAGACGTTCTGCTGCGGCGCCGGCGGCGCGCACATGTGGATGGAGGAGCGCGGCTCGGGGATCAACGAGAACCGCGTCCGCGAGGCGGTGGCGACCGGTGCCGGCACGCTCGCCGTCGCGTGCCCCTATTGCACGGTGATGCTCGGCGACGGGGTGCAGGGCACCGGCTCGGACATGCGGGTGGTCGATGTCGCGACGCTGCTGGCTGAGTCGCTCGGCGACTGAGTCTCCCCGCTTGTCGCGTCTGGCGATCCGCGGCGGGTGGGTGGCCGCCGATCGGTGATTTTGCAGCCGGAAAAACGGCGGGCGAGGGAAGGGGACCGTCCTCGGCGTGTGCGCCGGCATGGAGTTCGTGACAAACCCGAATTCCCGCGGCCAGTTTGTCACGTTATCCCTGCTACGCACGTAGTTTGTGGCAAACCCGAGGGTCGATTTCGAGTTTGTCGCCTTCGCCATGCCCAGAGGGGCAGCGTGGGCCTCGGATCCGCTCCGCCCCCCTTCGTTGCCGTTGTTGACGTTCGCCTCGAGCCCGGGGGCCGCAACGGAGGGCGGGGCGTCAGGCGGCGAGCAGCCGCTCGAGCCCGCGCTCGAGATCGCCGGTGCCGACCGGCCGGACCTCGAGCGGCAGGCCCAGGCGCTGGGCCGCGCGCTCGGCGCGCCGCCGCGTCGCCGGCGTGGGGCGCTGCGCGAGCCAGATGACCCGCGTGTAGTTACCGAAGTACGTGTCGCGCAGCTCCGGCCAGCGGTCGAGGCCGAGCTCGCGCCAGACGGTGTGCTCGAACGTGCGGGCGAGGAAGTCGGTGAGGAAGTACGTGCCCGGCTGCTCGGCGAGCGCGGCGGTCACATCCTCGCGGGCGAAGATGTCGTAGCAGCTGCCCCCGTCGAGCCGGGGGAGCGCGTCGAGTGCCCCGTCCGTCCCGCAGTCGCCGTACGCCACCGCCACGACGTCACGGCCCTCGAGCGCCGCGGCCACCGCCGGGCCGATCCGTTCGGGGCGATTGTGCAGCAGCGCCGGGATCGGGACCACCTCCACCTCCCAGCCCCGCCGCCGGGCGATCGCCTGAACGTCGAGGGCGAGGGCTCCGCAGGCGACGACGGTCTTCATCCCGGGAACGACAACTGGTCGATGAACAGGTCGTTGAAGTCGGCCCGGCCGGAGAGCTCGACGTACTCGACCTCGCGCACGATCGACTGCGCCTCGGCTCGCTCACGCAGCGACAGTGCGGCGATCTTGGCGCCCTCGCCGGCCACGTTGCCCGCCGACACGATCCGCGGCAGCGCGATCCGCGGCACGAGGCCGATCCGGATCGCGCTCAGCGGCGTCAGGTAGGCGCCGAAGCTGCCGGCGAGCAGCACCTGGGAGATGTCGCTGGCCTCGACGCCCATCTCGCGCAGGAGGATCTGCCAGCCGGTCGCAATCGAGCCCTTGGCGAACTGCAGCTCGCGCACGTCGCGCTGGGACAGATAGACCGAAGCCGACGGATCCCGGCTCTCCCCGTCGCCGCGCCAATGCAGGACGAACACGCGCTCCTCGCCGATCTTGGTCAGCCGGTCGCAGAGTCCCGGGAAGCGCTCCGCCGCGTCCTCGTCGGGGATGAATCGCCCGGAGTGGTCGAGCAGGCCGGCGTGAACGAGCTCGGCGACCGCGTCAACGAGACCCGATCCACACATGCCGACCGGTTCGACGTCCCCGATCACCTCCAGGTCCAGGCCGTCGTCGGTGACCTTGATGCCCTCGATGGCGCCGTCGGCGGCCCGCATCCCGCACTTGATCTGGGCGGCTTCGAACGCCGGGCCGGCGGGCGCCGCCGTCGCCAGCACCCGGTCGACCGAGCCCAGCGCGATCTCGCTGTTGGTCCCGACGTCGATGAACAGGCGCAAGCGCCGGTCGCGGGTGAGACCGGTGGCCAGCAGCCCGGCGACGATGTCGCCGCCGACATAAGCGCCCAACGAGGGGAACACGTATGCCGATGCCCGCGGGTGCAGCGTGACGCCGAACTCGGTCGCGCGCGTGGGCGGGAACTCGTGGGTCGCCACCGTGAACGGCGCCATCGACAGCGGCTCGGGATCGATCCCGAGCGCGATCTGCATCATCGTGACGTTGCCGCAGACGGTGATCTCGTAGACCTCGGTGGGCTCCACCTCGGCATCGGCGAGCACCTCGCCGGTGAGCTCGGCGAACGTCTCGTGGGCGCGGTCGCGCAGCTGGGCCAGCGCGCCGTCGTCCATCATCGTCGCCGAGACCCGGGTGATGACGTCGGCCCCGAACGGCTGCTGGCGGTTGAGCATCGAACGCACGGCGGCGGGCTGGCCGCTGTCGAGATCGAGCAGCGTCGCGACGACCGTCGTCGTCCCGAGGTCGAACGCGATCGCAAACCGCCGGGTGGTCGTGTCGCCAGGCTCGACGTCGATCAGCTCGTCGTCACAGACGACCGCGGTGACGTCGAAGTGCGAGCGACGCAATGTGCCGCCGAGCGTCCGCAGCAGCTCGATCGACGCATGGGGCTCGAGGTCCTCGAGGGCATCGCACACCCGCTGCAGGTCGGAGCGCTGGTCCTCCATCGTCGGCTCGTCGAGCACCAGATGGCGCTTCTGGACCGCCGGTCGCAGGATGACGTGGCGGCCGACCCCGACCAGCGCCGCCTTCGGCCGCGTCTGCAGCGGCGGCACCTCGACGACGAGGTCACCGCGGGCGTTGGCGCGGCACGCCAGCCGCCAGCCGTCGCGCAGCTCATCGGTGGTGAACGCGCGCGGATCGACGCTGGACAGCGGCATGTCGCCCGAGACGATCCGCACCTTGCATTTCTTGCAGGTGCCGTGGCCACCGCAGGTGGAGTCGATCGCGATCCCGTTCCAGCTGGCGGCGTCGAAGACCGGCGTTCCGCTCGGGACGCGGACCTCGCCGCCGTCGGGCAGGAAGCGCAGGCGCACACGCTGCGCCCCGTCGCTCTCGACGACGGGCTCGTCGCGCTCCACCGAGCGGGGCTTGGGCGAGGCGGCACTCATGCCGTTGGCACACTCTCCGGCACGGCAGCAGCGGCCTGGGCGGCCTGACGGGCGCGATGAGCGGCGATCCAGCTGCTCCCCCAGGGGTCATGGCCGAGCAGCAGGTCCGACGCGCGCACCGCCTCGACGCACACCGACGCGGTCGACATGATCGCGCTGGTCAGGCCGGCAGCCATCGCCATCGGCAAAAAGCCGGCGTTGAGGACGTGCCGCTGGGGGAGGCCGAAGGACACGTTGGAGGCGCCGAGGCACATGTTCACGCCGAGCTCATCGCGGATCAGGCTGATCGTGGCCAGCGTGATGGTGACGGCATCGGTCGCCGCGCCGACGGTCATCGCCAGCGGGTCGATGATCACGTCCGCGGTGGCGATCCCGTGATCGTTGGCGGCGCTGACGATCTTGCGCGCGCACTCGAGGCGCTTGGCCGGCGTCTCGGGAATGCCGGTCTCGTCGTTGGCCAGGCCGATGACCGCGGCGCCGTGCTTGGCCACCAGCGGCAGGATCTCGTCCAGGCGCTCGTCCTCGGCGGTGACCGAGTTGACCAGGGCACGTCCCTCGTACACCGAGAGCCCGGCCTCGAGCGCCTCGATCACCGACGAGTCGATGCAGATCGGCACGTCGACGGCGTCCTGGGCGGCGCGCAGCATCGCCTGGAGCAGCTCCGGCTCGTCGACGAGCGGGATGCCGGCGTTGATGTCAAGCATGTCGGCGCCGGCCTCCACCTGGGCGAGCGCGTCCAGCGTCACCGTTGACAGATCGCCGTCGCGCAGCTCCTGCGCGAAGGTCTTGCGGCCGGTCGGGTTGATGCGCTCGCCGATGACGCAGAACGGCTGCTCGGCGCCGATCGTCACGCTGCTAGACCGCGACCGAAGCACTGTATCCATGGGACTCTCTTTCAGTTCTGGGGGGGATTCCGAGGCGACCGCACAACTTGGCGATGCCCGCGTCCTTGCGGAACGAGATGAAATGCAGACCGGCCACATCGGGCTGGGACAGCGCGTGGGCGGCGAGCTCGTAGGCGATCTCGAAGCACTCGGCCTCGGGGTCGGCGGCCTGCTCGACGCGCGTGACGACCGACGGGGGCACGTCGATCCCGGGCACGTGGTTGGCGACGAACCGCATTGCGCCGGCCGACCGCAGGATGCAGATCGACGGGATCAGCGCGATCCGCTCGGTCAGGCCGATGTCGTGCGCGGCGTGCATGAAGCGCTCGAGGAGCTCGGGGCGATAACAGAGCTGAAGCTGGAGGTAGCGGGCTCCGGCCACCGCCTTCTTGGCGGCGCGGCGAACGCGGTACTCGAGTGGCGGCGCGCTCGGGTTCTCCACTGCGCCGACAAAGAAATGAGGCTGCGGGTGAATCTCGCGGCCCGACAGGTAGGTGCCGCGGTCCAGCGAGCGCGCCAGCGCGATCAGCTGGATGCTGTCGAGGTCGAACACGCGCCGGGCCTCGGGCTCGTCGCCGGCGGTGACGTCATCGCCGGTCAGGCACGACACGTTCTCGATCCCGTACATGGCGGCGCCCATCAGCTCGGCTTCCAGCGCCAGCCGGTTGCGGTCCCGGCAGACGAGCTGCATGATCGGCTCGGCGCCGACCTGCTGGAGACCGATCGACACCGCCAGCGACGAGCAGTGCGCGTGCGCCGCCGGGTTGTCGGTGGCGTTGAACGCGTCGACGAACGGGCGCATCGGTTCGAGCTGGCGTTGGATCTCGGCGTGGCCGCCCCCGTCGATCACCGGCATCTCGGCGGTGACCACGAACGCCCGCTCAGTCAGCTTGCGCTCAAGGTTCGTCATCCGCCGCCCACCCCGCGGGGACCTCCCGGTCACGCCCGCTGAACAGGTTCAGCCACGACGACGTGCCCTTCAGCCGGTTGTCGACCGGCGGGCGCACGTTGTCGATGTGGCCCCGCCAGAGCGGCAGCCGTTCGGAGCGCTCGTAGGCGTTGAGCCACACGCAGCGCATGTCGGGCTTGACCTCGCAGTGGCCATTGGCCCGCACGCCGCCGCAGGGACCGTTGCGCAGCGTTTTGGGGCAGGTCATCGGGCAGGTCAGCCCGGTGTCGTGCAGCACGCACTGGCCACACATCTGGCAGCCCCAGATCGGGCTCTTGACCGCGTGCTCCGCCTTGGCGAGCAGGGTCGCCGCGCTCATGCCGGCACGCGGTCCCGCTTGAGCTGGATGAGCTCCTTGGCCTTCTTGACCGCGGAGGAGGCGTCGGCCGAGTATCCGTCGGCGCCGACCGCATCGGCGTACTCCTGGGTCACCGGCGCGCCGCCGACCATCACGATCACGTCGTCGCGGATGCCCGCCTTCTCCAGCGCGTTGATGTTCGCCTTGAACATCGGCATCGTCGTCGTCAGGAACGCCGAGAAGCCGACGATGTCGGGACGGTGCTCGCCGATCTGCTCGATGAACCGCTCGGGCGGAACATTGACGCCGAGGTCGATCACGGTGAAGCCAGCGCCCTCGAGCATGATGTTGCAGAGGTTCTTGCCGATGTCGTGGACGTCGCCCTTGACGGTTCCCATCAGGAACGTGCCGACCTGCTGGGTGTCGGTCTCGGCCAGCAGCGGGCGCAGGATGTCGAGCGCGCCCTGCATCGCCCGTGCCGCGATCAGCATCTCCGGAACGAAGTAGTCCCCCCGCTCGAAGCGGGCGCCCACCTCCTCCAGCGAGGGGATCAGCGCGTCGTACAACATCCGTTCGGGTTCGAGCCCGTCCTCGAGCCCTTCGTTGACGCCGTCCTTCACGGCGGGCGCATTGCCGATCAAGGTCTCGTCATACAGCAGCTGGAGGGTTTCCTCGTGCGTCATGCGGCGTGCTCTCCTTCCTCGGGATGGCCGAGGCGGCGGCTGAGAGCCCGGGCCTCCTCGATCAGGGTGGGCTTCAGTTCGGCGATGCGATCGGGAGTCATCCGAACGGTCGGTCCGGTGATGCTGAGGGCGGCGATCACCTGGCCCCCGGCGCCGCGCACCGGTGCCGCGATGGCCGCGAGGCCGATCTCGAGCTCGTCGACCGCCTCGGCAAAGCCATCCCGCCGGACCTGCACGAGCTCTGCGCGCAACCGGCCGGGATCGGTGATCGTCTGCGGCGTCAGCGACGCCAGCTGCCGAGCGGGCATCGTTGCGCGGCCGAAGGCCATGAACACCTTGCCGTTGGCGGTGCAGTGAAAGTCGACGGCGCGGCCGAGCCACTGCCCGGCGCCGAGGAAGTGCCGGCTCTCGACCTGGGCCACGTGCTCGACGCCGTGCGGCGCCGGCACCGCCAGATTGATCGTTTCGCCGCTGATCTTGCCGAGCGCGTCGAGCGACTGCCGGGCGAGCTCCACCACGTTGCGCTCGAGCAGGCCGCGCTCGGCCACGCGCAGGATGGCCGGGCCGGGGCGCAGACGGCCGCGCTCGCCGTCCTGCTCAACCAGTCCCTGACGCTCCAGTGCCGACACGAGTCGCGAGGCGGTGCTCTTGGGAATCCCGCTCGCCGACGCCAGGTCGGCGAGCGCCACCGGCTGCGCGGACTCGAGCACCCGGACGAGCAGCTCGGCGCCGCGGTCGATGGCCGTCGTTCCCCGCGCCGCTCCGTGGGTGGCGGCATCCGGATTTTGTTGGAACTGTTGTTCCATGAAGGGATATATTAGGCGCGAACGCCGTTCCGTCAAGGAGGGAATGTCAGCCATGTTCGTCAACGCGATGCCCCGCTACGAAATCCTCAGCGAGGAGGCGATGGCCACGCTCGACCGCGGCTGGCGGCGGATCGTGTCCGAGCTCGGGATCGAGTTCCTGCTGCCCGAGGCGGTCGAACTGCTCCGCGGCGCCGGGCAGATCGTGGAGGACGAGAACCGCGTCCGCTTCGATCCGGAGTGGATCCTGGAGCAGGTGGCCAAGGCGCCGCGGGAGTTCGAGCTTCAGGCGCGCAACCCCGCCAACACTGCGCACATCGGCGGTGATCACATGGTGTTCGCGCCGGTGTACGGATGCCCGTTCATTCGCGAGGGCGACGTCCGGCGCGACGCCAAGATGGCCGACTTCGAGAACCTGGTCCGGCTGGCGCAGTTCTTCCCGGAGCTCGACTCGCCCGGCGGCACGATCTGCGAGCCCGAGGACCGGCCGCTGGACTCCCGCCATCTCGACATGGTCTACGCGCTCCAGACGCTCTCGGACAAGCCGTATATGGGCTCGGTCACCTCCGGTCCCAATGCCGCCGACACGATCCGGATGGGCGAGATCCTGTTCGGCGGCCGGTCTGAGATCGAGCGCGCGCCCGTATCGATCTCGCTGATCAACGTCAACAGTCCGCTGCGCTACGACGACCGGATGCTCGGTGCGATGTTCGAGTACGTCCAGGCCAATCAGGCGGTGGTCATCACCCCGTTCCTGCTCATGGGCGCGATGTCACCGGTCTCGCTGCCGGCCACGCTCGTACAGCAGATGGCCGAGGCGCTGGCCGGCATCGCGCTCGCGCAGCTGATCCGGCCGGGCGCCCCGGTGGTGTTCGGGTCGTTTTTGTCCAACACCGACATGCAGTCGGGCTCGCCCTCGTTCGGCACTCCCGAGTCGGGCATCGGCGTGCTGTGCACCGGACAGATCGCGCGCCACTTCGGGTTGCCGTGGCGCGGCGGTGGCGCGCTCAACGCGTCGCAGACCGTCGATGCCCAGGCGGCCTACGAGTCGCTCATGACCCTCATGCCGACGTTTCTGGCCGGCGCCAACTTCGTCATGCACTCGGCCGGCTGGCTCGAGGGCGGGCTCGTCTCCTGTTATGAGAAGTTCATCGTGGACATCGAGCTGCTGCGCGAGCTCAGGCACGAATTCACGCCGCTGGAGATCGACGAGGCGTCGCTGGCGTTCGACGCCCACACCGAGGTGGGAGCGGGCGGCCACTTCCTCGGCGCCGCCCACACGCTCGAGCGCTTCCGCGAATGCTTCTACCGTCCACTCCTGTCGTCGACCGAGAACTTCGACCGTTGGACCAAGAAGGGCGGCCGCAACGCCACCGTCCGCGCCGGCGAGATCTGGCGCAAGTCGCTGGAGGACTACGAGGCCCCGCCGGTCGACGAGGCGATCGACGCGGAGCTCAGGGAATTCGTCATCCGGCGGCGCGCCGAGCTCGGCGACTAGTCGCTACTCGAGCTCGTACCGGTCGAAGTGGACCGCGACGGTGTCGCGGATCTCCGTGACGACCACTACAACGTCTGAGCAGTGCGGGCAGCGTGCCACCGAGGCCGGCGCCTTGGGGTAAACGACGAGCTCCGCGACCACGGAGGGGTTGCCGCAGTGTCCGCAGGTCGCGCGCTCGGTCGTCATGTCCCGGCCCATGAATTGAGCCAGCGGTCCTGCCAGCGCATTGCCGTCGACGGTGAAGTCTTCCATGGCGCTCCTATCCGCTCGTGGGTCCGAACCGCTCGGTCTTGATCTGCAGCGGCGGATACCCGCGGTCGACCATCAGCTGGCTGATCGCCTCGACGAACCCGGTCGGGCCGCAGATATAGATCGACGGCTGCTCACTGGGCGGCCACGCCGTGTCGTCGAGCAGGCGCTCGTCGATCCGCCCCCGGTGGCCGGCCCAGTCCTCCGGCCAGGATCGCGTGAGCGCCACCGTCACGTCGACGCCCGGGCCGGCACGCCCGTTGAGCAGCTCGTCGCGGTAGATGACGTCGTCGATCGAGCGCGCCGAGTACAGCAGCCGGGCGGGAGTCGCGCTACCGGTGGCAGCGCGGTGGCGGAGCATCGCTCGCAGTGGGACGACGCCCGATCCGCCGGCGAACAGCTGCAGCGGTCCCGGGCGGCTGCTGTCCCACACGAAATACCCCCCGATCGGCCCGCGCAGCTCGAGCTCGTCGCCGGTGCGCAACTCCTCGGTGAGGTAGGGCGAGACCTCGCCGTCCTCGATCTCCTCGACGGTCAGCACGAGGTGATCGTCCTCCGGGGCCGAGGCGATCGAGTAGCTGCGCTGCGCCTGGTAGCCGTCAGGTGCGGTGAGCCGGACGTCCACGTGCTGGCCGGCCTGGTGTCCGGACCAGTCGGGCGCATCGAGGACGATGTCCTTGGTCCGGTCGGTGTCGCGTGTCACCTCGACGACGCGCGTCAGCTGCCAGGTCAGTCGCCCTGGTATCGCTGCTCGCGCCATGGGTCTCCGTGGTTGTGGTAGCCGTAGCCCTCCCAGAAGCCCGGCATGTCGGCGGCGGCCAGCGTCAGGCCGCGCACCCACTTGGCGCTCTTCCAGAAGTACAGCTCCGGGACGAGCAGCCGCGCCGGACCGCCGTGCTCGGGCTCGAGCGGGCGGCCGTCGTACTCGTAGGCGACCCACGCCTTGCTGCCGGTGACGTCGGTCAGCGACAGGTTGGTCGTGTAGCCGCCGTCGCTGTAGGCGGTGAGATAGCGCGCGTCGGACGCGACGTTCTCGAGCAGCACGTCAAGCGACACGCCCCGCCACATCGTGTCGAGCTTGGACCACTTGGTGACGCAGTGGATGTCCTTGGTGATCGTCTCGGCCGGCAGCGCGGTCAGCTCGGCCCATGTCCACGACATCGCGGCGGCCACCGCTCCATCGATCGTGAACGACCAATCGTCGAGCCGCGTGTGCGGGGTCGGGCCCGCCGAAAGCACCGGAAAATCGCGCGTGACGTACTGGCCCGGCGGCACGCGCGACGGGTCGACGGTCTCACGGCGACGTCCCATGAACCCACGCGAGATCGGAGACATTCTCGACCGTGAATCCTAACCGGGCTGATCAAGCCGCCGGACCTCGTAGCCGGCCTGCTGGAGGGCGGCGACGATCGCATCGCCGTGCTGGCGCCCGCGCGTCTCGAGCGCGATCTCGACGCCGGTCTCGCGGACGTGGAGCGGCACGGCCTCGCGCACGTGGTCCGCGTGGACGACGTTGCCGCCGGCCTCCGCGATCAGGGTCAGCAGCGCCGCCAGGCCGCCCGGGCGATCGGAGATCCGCGTGTACAGCCGCAGGCGGCGTCCGGCGAGCGTCTCGTGGCGCTGGGCGATCGCGGCCAGCAGCCCGGGATCGACGTTGCCGCCCGACAGCACGATGACCGTCGAGCCCGAGGATGACATCCCGCCGGCGACCCGGCCCGCCATTGCCGCCGCGACCCCGGCCGCGCCGCCCCCCTCGACCACGAGCTTGGCGCGCTCGAGCAGCCACACCATCGCCTCGGCGATCTCCTCCTCGGTGACCACGACCATCTCGTCGACCCAGCGCTGCACGAGCGGCAACGTGATGTCGCCGGGGCGCTTGACGGCGATCCCGTCAGCGATCGTCGCCCGCGATGCGAAGGTGATCGGAACGCTGCCCCGCAGTGACTCGGGGAACGGGGCGCACGCGTCCACCTGCACGCCGATGACCCGCGTCTGCGGCCGGGCCGTCTTGACGACGCCGGCGATGCCCGAGATGAGGCCGCCGCCGCCCACCGGGACGACGACGGTGGCGAGATCGGGCACGTCCTCGAGCAGCTCGAGGCCGAGCGTCGCCTGGCCGAGGATGATCTCGGGATCGTCGAACGGGTGCACGAATCCGGCGCCGGTCTCGGCCGCGCGGGCCCGGGCGGCGGCCACGCAGTCATCCACCGAGTCGCCCTCTAGGTGGACGATCCCACCGAACGCCTCGACGGCGGCCACTTTGGCGACCGGCGCCTCGCGCGGCATGAACACCTCGCACGGGATGTCCCGGGCGCGCGCCGCGTAGGCCAGCGACTGGCCGTGGTTGCCAGCGCTGCCGGCGACGACGCCGGGCGGCCGGGAGCCGCCGTCGGCCTCGAGCCGGCTGATCTTGTGGACGGCGCCGCGGAGTTTGAACGAGCCGGTGCGCTGGAGGTTCTCCGCCTTGAGCACGATCCGGCCGCCGCAGCGCTCGGACATGCTGTTGGAGGTGAGCAGCGGCGTGTGGCGAGCGAGCGCGGCGACGACGCGGCGCGCGTGCAGCACCTCGCCGGCGGCGATCCGCTCGGCGACCTGGTCGGCTTGCGGCGTGTGACTGGACGCGGTCATGCTCAGGTCCTCAGATGTGGCCGGCGCAACCCTTGGCGCGCCGTCGGTCGAATGTTAGACTCGTAACCGATGACTCATATATCAGTTGTCATCGCGGCCGGCACCAATCCCGTCGCCAGCGGACACCGCTGACCGCCCCCGGCTGACCGGTGAGCACGCAGACGAGTCAGCCGCGCGCCGCTCGTGAGCTGCTCGCCGATCGCGCGTACGCCGATCTGCGCGACCGCATCGTGACGCTGCGGATCGCACCGGGGGCGCCGATCGACGAGGACGTCCTCGGTGGAGAGCTCGGCATCGGGCGCACGCCCGTGCGCGAGGCGATCAAGCGCCTGGCGCTCGAGAACCTCGTCACCGTGTTCCCCCGGCGTGGCACGTTCGCCTCGGAGATCAACATCACCGACCTCGCCGATATCTCGGACGTGCGGATGCAGCTGGAGGGCCACGCCGCCTACCGCGCGGCGCAGCGGATCACGCCGGCACAGCGCCGGGAGCTCGCGGAGCTGCTGGCCGAGCTCGATCGCAGCCAGGGCAGCGACGACATTGAGGCGCTGATGGCGCTCGACGCCCGCGTGCACCGCTTCATCCATCGCGGTGCCGGTAACCCGTATCTGGAGGAGACGCTCGGCCGGTATTTCAATCTGTCGTTACGAATCTGGTATCTGGTGCTCGACCGTCTCCCGCATCTGTTCGCGCGCGTGCACGAGCACGGCGCGATGCTGGACGCGATCGCCGCCGGGGACCCCGAGCAGGCGCGGGCGATCGTCGCCGAGCACATCGAGACGTTCGAGCGCGAGATCCGATCGGTTCTATAGAGGGAGAGGGAAGCTGACATGCGCTACGACTACGTGATCATCGGCGGAGGCTCGGCCGGCAGTTGCCTGGCCAACCGGCTGAGCGAGGATCCGTCCGCTCGCGTCCTGGTCCTGGAGGCGGGCCGCAACGACTCGCTGTGGGACCTCTACATCCACATGCCGGCGGCCCTGTCGTTCCCGATCGGCAACCGCTTCTACGACTGGCGCTACGAATCCGAGCCCGAGCCGTTCATGGACGGCCGCCGCGTCTACCACGCCCGGGGCAAGGTGCTCGGGGGCTCGAGCTCGATCAACGGGATGATCTTCCAGCGCGGCAATCCGCTCGACTACGAGCGCTGGGCGGCGGACCCGGGGATGGAGGACTGGGACTACGCGCACTGCCTGCCCTACTTCCGGCGGATGGAGAACGCGATCGACGCGCCCGCCGACAACCCGTTCCGCGGCCACGACGGCCCGCTGAAGATGGAGCGCGGCCCGGCGGTCAACCCGCTGTTCCAGGCGTTCTTCGCCGCGGTCCAGGAGGCCGGGTACCCCCTGACCGACGACGTCAACGGCTACAAGCAGGAGGGCTTCGCCGCCTTTGACCGCAACATCTATCGCGGCCATCGCCTCAGCGCCGCCCGGGCGTACCTGCACCCGGTGATGGACCGCCCCAACCTCGAGGTCCGCACGCGCGCATTCGTGACCAAGATCCGGTTCGACGGCACTCGCGCGGTCGGCGTCGACGTGCGCCACAACCGCCGGACCGAGAGCATCGACGCCGGCGAGGTGCTGCTCTGCGGCGGGGCGATCAACTCGCCCCAACTGCTCCAGCTCTCGGGGGTCGGCAACGCATCCGAGCTAGAGGCGCTGGGCGTCACGCCGGTCCACGACCTCCCGGCCGTCGGCGAGAACCTGCAGGACCACCTCGAGGTCTACATCCAGTACTCGAGCAAGCTGCCGGTATCGGTGGCCCCGGCGCTGAAGATGCGCAACCGCCCGTGGGTCGGAGCGGCGTGGCTGCTCGCGCGCCGCGGCGCCGGCGCGACGAACCACTTCGAAGGGGGCGGCTTCATCCGGTCCAACGAGGATGTGGCCTACCCCAACCTCATGTACCACTTCCTCCCGGTGGCGATCCGCTACGACGGCACGGCGCCGCAGGGTCACGGGTATCAGGTGCACGTCGGGCCGATGTACTCGGACGCCCGCGGGACGATCAAGATCGTCTCCACCAACCCCGACACGCATCCGGCGATCCGGTTCAACTACCTGTCCACCAAGACCGACCGCCGCGAGTGGATCGAGGCGGTCCGCATCTCGCGCAACATCCTCAACCAGCCGGCGTTCGATCCCTACAACGGCGGCGAGCTCTCGCCGGGGCCGACGGTCGAGACCGATCAGGAGATCCTCGACTGGGTCGCCAAGGACTCCGAGACCGCCCTGCACCCGTCGTGCACCTGCCGGCTCGGTACCGGCGAGGACTCCGTCATCGATCCGGACAGCATGCGCGTGCACGGGCTCGACGGGATCCGCGTGGTCGACGCCTCGTCCCTGCGCTACGTGACCAACGGCAACATCTACGCGCCGACGATGATGCTGGCCGAGAAGAGCGCCGACCTGATCCTCGGCAACACGCCGTTGGCCGCGATCAACGAGCCGTTCTACCGCCACCAGAAGACCGGGGACGGGACCGGTGACGGGCGCACCGCGTCAGATGGGGGCGCGACGTCGCCGGCGCGCGCCGAGTCGGGGTCTCCCGCCGAGGTCTGACCTCGGACCCGCAGCTCGGTGGATCCAGGCGTGAGGACGACGGCCGTCAGCTGCCTCGGTGGGGGGACAGCACGATCGTCTGCAGCTCGGTGAAGGCCTGCATGACGCTGGTGCCCCCGACGCGGCCGATCCCGCTGTCGGAGCCCGAGCGGCCGCCGAACGGCAGGTGCGACTCCCAGTAGTTGGTGGACTCGTTGACGTTGACCCAGCCGGTGCGAACCCGGTCCGCGAACTCCAAGCCGCGGTCCAGCGAGGCGGTGTAGACGGCGGCCAGCAGCCCATAGGGGGACTCGTTGGCGAGCCCGATGGCGTGCTCCAGCGAGTCGATCGCCACCACCGGCGCCACCGGCCCGAAGGTCTCCTCCACCGACACCCGCGCGTCGGCGGGCACCCCGGCCAGGACGGTCGGCTCCCAGTACAGGTCGGTGGGGAACGCGGCGGCGCGGGACCCGCCGGTCAGCGCCTCGGCGCCCCGCTCCAGAGCGTCGGCCACGTGTTCGTCCATTTTGCGGGCGACCGGCTCGTTGTTGAGCGGGCCCATCGTCGTCTCGGGGGCGAACGGGTCACCGAGGAGGATCTGCTCGGTGACGGCGCGCGCCAGCCCCTCGATGTACTCGTCATAGACGGCGTGATGGACGAGTATCCGCTCGCCGGCGGTGCAACTCTGACCCGCGCACAGAAAGCAGGCGGTCAGGGTCGCCTGCACCGCTGCCCCGACGTCACCGTCATCGAGCACGACGAGCGGCCCGTTGCCGCCCATCTCGAGCAGCGTCGCCTTGCCCGCGGCCGCCGCCGCCACGAGCCGGCCGGTGGCGGTGGAGCCGATGAACGCGACCCCGTCGACCCCCGGGTGCCGGGCGATCTCGTCGCCGACGACGGGACCGGGCCCGGTCACCAGGTTGAAGACGCCGGCGGGCAGGTCGGCGTCGGCGATGCAGCGGGCCAGGGCCACCGCGCACACCGACGTGGACGGCGCCGGCGTCCACACGACGGCGTTGCCGCAGGCCAGGGCGGGCGCGATCAGCTCGGCCGGCATCGTGTAGGGCCAGTTCCAGGGGCTGATGACGCCGACGACGCCGCGCGGGCGGCGGGCGAGCATGATCCGCTTGCCGGGGGAGAAGGAGTTCGGCAGCTCGCCGCCGAGGCGCTTGGCGTCCTCGGCCGCCATGCGCCAGTAGTCGACGAGCTCGTCGACCTCGCCGAACGCCTCGGCGACCAGCGGCTTGCCCTGATCCAGGGTCAGCGTCCGCGCCAGCTCGTCGCGGCGGGACTCGATGATGTCGCCGACCGCATGCATCTTCGCCGCGCGCTCGAATGCAGTCAGCCGCGCCCAGCCGTCGGCGGCCTCCCGCGCCGCCGCGATCGCCGCGCGGGCGTCCTCGCGATCTCCGAGCGGCACGGCGCCGATCGTCTCGCCGGTGGCGGGGCTGCTCGCCGACGCGGTCTCGCCGGTCAGGCCGGCGCGCCACCGGCCGCCGATGAACATCTCCAACGCGGTGACTGCGCTCATCGGCTCGCTCCCGGGTCGGCCCGGGCGACCGATGCCGCGCGGGCACTCGTTGACACAATCAGACAACTGATATATAACAGCCGCATCGCGACTGGGTCAATGGCTTTCAGCAGTGCCGCCATGCCGATGGCCGGGCTCCTGATCGTCCGTTCAAGAGGCCGCGCGGGAACGCGCGGATGGGGAGGTTGATTGATGGCAACCGTTGAGGCGCCGACTACCGGCGGCGACAGCAGCGAACTCGCCGGCTTCGGCTACAAGCAGGAGCTGGATCGATCGCTGGGCAGTTTCTCGTCCTTCGCGGCGGGATTCAGCTACATCTCCATCCTCACCGGCGTGTTCGAGCTGTTCGGGTTCGGCTTCAACAACGCCGGGCCGGCGGTGTGGTGGTCGTGGCTCGTCGTCTTCGGCGGCCAGATGTGCGTGGCGCTGTGCTTCGCCGAGCTCGCCGGGCAGTTCCCGCTCGCCGGCTCGGTCTATCAATGGTCCAAGCGGATCGGCTCGGATTTCACGTCCTGGATGACCGGATGGATCCTCATCATCGGCTCGATCGTCACCGTCGCCGCCGTCGCGGTCGCCTGGCAGGTCGTGCTGCCGCAGGTGACGACGAAGTTGCAGTTCGTCGGCAGTGCCGCCAACGCCGGCACGTACTCCACTCCCGACGGCGCCAAGAACGCGCTCATCCTCGGCGCGATCCTGGTCATCTTCGCGACGGCCATCAACATGCTGGGCGTCAAGGTGATGGCCCGGATCAACAACTTCGGGGTGATCGCCGAGCTGATCGGATCGACCATCCTGGTCGTCCTGCTCATCTTCCACTTCACCCGGGGTCCCGGCGTCGTGTTGCACTCGCTGGGCACCGGTGCGGGCCACTCCTGGGGCTATTTCGGCGCCTTCCTGATCGGCGGGATCATGAGCGCGTATGTGATGTACGGGTTCGATACCGCCGGGACGCTGGCCGAGGAGACCAACGATCCCCGGCGCGCGGCACCGCCGGCGATCATCCGGGCACTGATCACCGCGGCCGTCATCGGTGGGCTCCTGATCCTGTTCGCGGTGATGGACGTCAAGAACATCCATGACAAGAACATCGGTCTGCTCGGGCTGCCGTACATCATCAAGCAGGCCCTGGGCAACACGGCGGGCAACGTGTTCCTGATCGACTCGGCGCTGGCCATCACCGTCTGCACCCTGGCGGTCTGCACCGCCTGCATCCGGATGCTGTTCTCGATGGCTCGAGACGGGCGCCTCCCGGCCGGCTCGGCACTGGCGCGGGTCTCCGGTCGCGCTCGGGTGCCGATCATCCCGGCGCTGTTCGTCGGCGCGTGCTCACTCGCCCTGCTCGCCGTCAACCTCGCCAACCAGTCGGCCTTCCTGACCCTGACGTCGGTGGCGATCATCATGTTCTACCTGCCGTACCTGGCGGTGACCGGCGCGATGCTGCGCAAGCGGCTGCGGGGCGACTGGCCCCGGCCGGAGCACGGGCCCTATTTCAACCTGGGTCGCTTCGGCATGCTGGTGAACGTCGTCGCGGTCGTCTACGGCGCGGTCATCGCATTCGAGATCGCGTGGCCCCGCGCGGCGGTGTATGGCACGAAGTGGTACTTCCGCTTCGGCGCCTACGAGTTCATCGGCGCGTCGTTCATCATCGGTTCCCTGTACTACTTCCTCGTCCAGCGGCGCAAGGGCGACAGCGTCCTGTCCGAGCACCGCGCCGAGGTCCCCGTGCTCCCGGGTGACCACGTGCACCTGGGCGAAGCCGCGCCGTGATCCTCCGCGGACGCCGCTAGCTGAGTGACGGCGCCGGACGCCCGGCAGGCGGTCACGACCAGCCCCGCCGCCTTCCTCCGCGCCCACCCGCCGTTCGACACGCTCGACCCCGCCGAGGTCGAGCGTGTCGCCGCGTCGGCCGAGCTGGAGTCATACCGGACCGGCGACACCGTTTTCGCGCAGGGCGCGGAGCCCGTCCGGCATCTGCGGGTGGTCCGGGACGGCGCCATCGAGATCGTCGCCGACGACAAGGTGCTCGACGTGCTCGGCCCTGGCGAGCTGTTCGGGCACGCCTCGATGCTGTCGGGACTGCCGACCGGCTTTCAGGCCCGCGCCGCCGAGGACTCGACGCTGTACCGGATCGACGTGGACGACGCCCGGGCGGTGTTGTCGGCGCCGCAGGGGCTGCAGTTCGTGGCCCGATCGTTGCTCGAGGAGCCGACCGAGCTGCACATGCTCGCTCGCGAGCCATCGGTCAACACCGCCGATCAGCCGGTGGGAAGTCTGATCCGAGGGGAGCCGGCGGTCTGCGCCCCGGACACCACCATTCGGGAGGCGGCCGTCCTGATGAGCGCCGGCCCGGGCGCGGCGGTGGTGGTGGACCTCGGGGCCGACGGCTTCGGAATCCTCACCGACCGGGATCTGCGCACCAAGGTGGTGGCCGCCGGGCTGAGCGTCGATGAGCCGGTGTCGGCGGCGATGTCGGCGCCCGCCTACACGTGCACCGCCGACCGGCGCGCCGGCGAGGTGCTGGCGGAGATGTTCGAGCGCGGGCTGCGCCACCTCCCGGTCGTGTCGGCGTCCGGCGGGATCCTCGGCGTCGTCGAGGACGTCGATCTCGTCGCTCTGCGGACCCGGTCCTCGTTCTACCTGCGCCAGCGGATCGCCACCGCTCGGACCGATGCCGAGCTGGTCACGATCTCCCGCGAGCTGCGCCCGATGGTCATCTCGCTGTTCGGGGCCGGGGTGGCTGCGGCCAACGTCATGTCGGTCTACGCCGTCTGCGTCGATGCGCTGACGCGGCGGCTGCTGCAGTTGGCGCTCGACCGGCGGGCGAGCGTCGGCGCCGAGTTCGCGTGGCTGGCGCTCGGCAGCCAGGCGCGTCGCGAGGCGCTGCCCAGCTCCGACGTGGACAGCGCCATCGTCTGGTTCGACGGCGGCGAGCCGGCCGCACCACAGCACGAGGCGGAGATCCGCTCCGAGCTGCTCGCGCTCGCTCACGAGGTCGTCACCGGCATGCGCGCCTGTGGCCTGCGGATGGACGAGAACGGCGTCAACGCCGACGCGGCGCCATTCGTCCGCCCGGTGTCCTCCTGGCAGCGCGTCGCCCGCAGCTGGATTGCCGATCCGAGCCAGGAGAAGGCGCTGATCCTGACCTCGGTGATCGTCGACAGCCGGCCGGTGTGGGGCGTGCACACCGGCAGCCCGGTGTCCGACACATTCCGCCTGGCGTCCAACTATCCGACGCTGCTGCGGCTGCTGGCCCGCTTCGCCCTGTCGCACCGGCCGCCGACGCGGTTGTTCCGGGGGCTGGTGGTCGAGCACGCCGGCGAGTACCGCGGGCGGCTCGACCTCAAGCGCGGGGGGATCATTCCCATCGCCGATCTGGCGCGCTGGGGCGCGATGTCAGCCGGCGTGACCAGCGCGACGACGCTCGAGCGGCTGCGTGCCGCCGGAGCTGCCGGCACGCTCGCGCCCACGGACGCGCACACCTTGGAGGACGCGTTCGAGCTGATCAACAACCTGCGGCTCGAGCACCAGGTCGGACAGCTGCGCGCCGGACACGCCCCGGACGACTACGTCGACCCGCACGCGCTGAGCGCGCTGATGCGGGCGCAGCTGCGCGAGGGGTTCCGCGCGGTCGCCGCGATCCAGAAGCGCGTCGCGAGCGATCTCAGCACCGGCTAGGGTGGCGCCGTGAGCCCGAAGCCGACCCATCCGCGCGACAGTCGAGCCGCCGCGCCGGTCGGCGATTGGCGCGTGTTCCGTCCGGCGATCTGGGTCGGGTTCGTCGGAATCGCGATCATGCTCCTGCTCAGCTTCTACATCGGCCTCGCCATCGTCGGCGGCGCGATCGGCATCGGAGCGCGCATCGAGACCTCACGGCGACGGGTGGGCCGCGGCGTCCCGACGCGCCGGCCGCGTCACCGCCGGTAGATCGCGTACCGTGCAGCCATGTCCACCGTTCCCGAGGCGCCGGGGACCGCGCGCGTCGACGTCGAGACCGCGATCATCGTGCGCGGGCTGGTCAAGCGCTTCGGCGAGATCCGCGCGCTGGACGGCGTCGACCTCGATGTGCGCACCGGGACCGTGCTCGGGTTGCTCGGCCCCAACGGCGCGGGCAAGACAACGCTGGTCCGGGTGCTGGCGACCCTGCTGACGCCCGACGAGGGGACCGCGTCGGTCGTCGGCCTCGACGTGGTCGGCGACGCGGCCGCGCTGCGCCATCGCATCGGCCTGGCCGGCCAATATGCGGCGGTCGACGAGAACCTGACCGGCTTGGAGAACCTGACGATGGTCGGTCGCCTGTATGGCTCGTCGCGCGCCGCCGCCAAGCGGCGCGGCCGGGAGCTGCTCGAGCGGTTCGATCTCGTCGATGCCGGCGGCCGGACGACTGCCACGTACTCCGGCGGCATGCGCCGCCGGCTGGATCTGGCCGCGGCGCTGGTGGCCAAGCCGGCGGTGCTGTTCCTCGACGAACCCACCACCGGGCTGGATCCGCGAAGCCGGATCAGCCTGTGGGAGACGATCGAGGATCTCGTGGCCGAGGGCACCACCGTCCTGCTCACGACGCAGTATCTCGACGAGGCCGATCGGCTGGCGGACTCGATCGCGGTGATCGACCACGGCCGCGTGATCGCGTCGGGGACCGCGGACGAGCTCAAGGATCGCGTCGGCGGGGAGCGGCTGGAGATCGCCCTCGAGGACGCCGCCGATCTGGACGCGGCGGTGAGCGCGCTGGCGCCGATGGCCGCCGAGCCCGCGACCGGCGAGGGCGCGACCGTAAGCGCGCCGGTGCGCGCGCGCAGTGGCGCCATCGCCGAAGCGGTGAAGCTGCTGACCGAGCAGGGGATCGGCGTGGACGACATCAACCTGCGCCGGCCGACGCTCGACGACGTGTTCCTGTCGCTGACCGGCCACGCCGCCCAGGACGCCGAGGAGCGGCCGGGCGCGGAGGAGGCCACATGAGGCGACTGGTCACCGACACGTTGATCATCGCCGAGCGCAATCTCGTCCGCCTGCCCCGCAAGCCCGAGCTGCTGATCGCCTTCACCGTGCAGCCGATCATGTTCGTCCTGCTGTTCCGGTACGTGTTCGGCGGCGCGATCAGCACCGGTGGGGTGCCCTACGTCGACTTCCTGATCCCCGGGATCATCGTCCAGAACATCGCCTTCGGGGGGTTCGTCACCGCGCTCGGCCTCAACGAGGACGTGCACAAGGGCCTGATCGACCGCTTCCGCTCGCTGCCGATGGCGCGCCCCGCGGTGCTGGCGGGACGGACGCTGTCCGACGTGGTCACCAACTTCCTCTCGATCTGCGTGCTGGTGATCACCGGCGTGATCATCGGATTCTCGTTCAATGCCCCGGTGCTCCATGTCATCGCCGGCTTCGGTGTGCTGCTGCTGTTCGGATATGCGTTCTCATGGGTGTTCGCCCTGGTCGGACTGCTCGCGTCGACGCCCGAGTCGGCCAACTCGGTCGGTTTCCTCGCCGTGTTCCCGCTGACCTTCATCTCTTCGGCATTCGTCCCCGTCAACAGCATGCCGGCCGTGCTCAAGGCGTTCGCCAACGTCAATCCGTTCACGATCGTCGTCGACGCGATGCGGTCGCTGTGGATCGGAGCGCCGGCGCACAACTACGTGTGGGGATCCGTGGTATGGGCGCTGGTCATCCTCGTCGTGTTCGCCCCGCTGGCCGTCGCGCGCTACCGCCGCGCGGCCGGAGCCGCTTAGCCTCTGGTCCCGCAGCAGCGTTGCGTGCCGCGGGGCGGGTCAGTTCAGCTCGCCGCGGGCGACCGCCAGGCACGCCTCGCAGCGCGGCCACGGCGGGTTCCACGGATAGCCGGTCACGTCCCTGCCGCACAGGGCGGTGTCGGGATCGGCGGTGGTGACGAGGTGGCACAGCTCCTCGAATCCGTCCCCGTCGATACCCGGGACGTCACGGCACGCGGGGTGCACGTTGGGGCTGCGAGTGGGTGCTCCGGGTCCAGAGGGCACGCCCTCACCCTACCGCGCGCAGGTGCTTGAACGGTCGACCGTCGCGGAGCTCGCGGATGACCGCCTCCACGAGCCCGTCGGCCTCCAGGACGCGGCCGTCGGTGACCGCGGCGACGGTGGCGCGCTTGCTCTGGATCAGACGCGCCATCGTCTCGTCGATCGTGTCGGCGGCGAGCAGGTACCACGCCGTGACGGCGTCGCGCTGGCCGATCCGATGACAGCGATCCTCGGCCTGATCGTGCATCGCCGGCGTCCACTCCAGCTCGAGGAAGGCGACGTTCGAGGAGCGGGTCAGCGTGATGCCCTGCGCGGCGACGCGGGTGGCGCAGACGATCAGCTGCGGGCCGCCGGTCTCCTGAAAGGCGGCGATCGCCGCTTCACGCTTGTCGAGGGTGTCCTCGCCGAGCAGGTGCAGCGCCCGGGGGAACCGCGCCGTCACCGCCCGCTGGACCTCGCGGTGGCGCGCGAACACGACGAGCGGCTCTCCCGAGGCGAGGAAGTCGTCGATCCACGCCAGCGATGCCGCCAGCTTGCCCCGGGCGGCGAGCCGCTGCAGCGTCCCGAGCTGGGCGAGGCGCTGGGCCCGCAACGTGGCGGCGATCTTCGCGTTCAGCTCGGAGAGATCGAGCGGCTGGGACTTGAGCCAGGCGATGACGTCGCGCTCGGCCAGCCGGTATTCGGATTCGTTGGTCAGCGCCACCGGGATGACCACCTGTCGCTTGGCCGGAAGCTGCGGCAGCACGTCGGCCTTGAGCCGGCGAACGAAGCAGGCGCGCCGCATGTGCCAGTGCAGCCGTTCCTCGCTGACCCTCCCGCGGAATTGACGCGAGAAGCTGGCGCCGGAGCCGAACTCCTCCATCCGGCCGATGATCCGCAGCTGCGCGACGAGCTCCTCGGGGTGGTTGAGCACCGGCGTGCCGCTGAGCGCCAGCCGGAGCCCGTTCGGCACGACGGTCGCCGCCAGCCGCCTGACCGCCTGGGTCCGCTTGGCCTGTGGGTTCTTGCAGTAATGAGACTCGTCGATCACGATCGCCCGCGGGCGGCGGCGGCCGAGCGCCGGCTGGTGGGCAGCGACGACCTCGTAGTTGATGATGGTGATGTCGACGCTCGCCGACACCACGCCACGGCCCTGCACCACCGCCACCGACCGGTGCGGCAGCCAGTGCCGGGTCTCGCGCTCCCACCCGAGCTTCATCGAGGCCGGGCAGACGACGATCGCCGGGAAGGCGCCGTCGGCCTCGATCGCCGTCAGCGCCTCCACCGTCTTGCCCAGGCCCTGCTCGTCGGCCAGGAACGTGCCGCGGGCGCTCAGCGCGTAGCGGACCGCCGCCCACTGAAACGGCGCCGGCTCGCCGCCGAGCACCGCGGCGGTCTCAGCCAGCGGCTCGGCCGCGGTGGCCCGTGACCGGCGGACGGCATCGGCGGCGCTGCGGTGCTCGTCGAGCAGGCGGGCGACGACGGCGATCGCCTCACCGGTCACCGCCACGTCATGGCGGGCGATGAACGCGTCGAGCGACTCGGCCAGCCACGGATCGAGCGGCACGGCTCGGGTGCCCTCGGCGCCGGGAAGTTGCGTGAACGCCAGGCCGATGTCCGGATCCCAGAGGACCTCCAGGCGCAGCTCCTCTCCGTCCATGCCCCGGACCCAGACCAGTCGAGCCGGCGGCGGGTCGCCGCCGGTCTCGACGATCTGGGTGCAGCGCTCGGCTCCGGCATCCAGGCGCGCGGACCGCTGGGCGCGTAACGCCTGCGCGCCGGCGGCGGTGAGTGGGACGAGCAGCCGGCCGTCGCGCTCGACCGAGCCCTGCAGCAGGATCTCGGGCACCGGGCCGGCCAGCGTGTTGAGAACCCACCAGCCGCGGCCGTCGTGGCGAACGGTGCCGACCGAGCCGATCCAGCGTTGACTGACTCCCGCCAGCCACTCGGCGACCGCCACACTCGGCTGCAGCTCGGGGTAGCGCTCGAGCGCCTCGGTGACCTTCATCGCCGCCCAGTCAGTGGCCGGCGCCGACCATTCGCGCGTCTCCCAGTCAAAGCGCCGGTGCGGGATGCTTCGGCAGAGATCCACCAGCGAACGGTCGTAGGGAAATGACAGAACGACCGTCTGCTCCCCGTCGGGGTCCGGGCGAAGCTCGACGTGGGCACGATCGGGGACGGGCTGCATCGGCCTCGAGACGCTAGCGCGGCCGGCGGGCGGCTCGGATCAGCCGGCGGCGACTTCGGCGCGGTCGCGATGCGGCTGCGCGCGGCCCGCTTCCCCGAGCGGACGGGCGGCGTCGCGGAACTCTTCGGCCACCCGGCCGGCCGTCCCCTCGGCCCACCGGGTTGTCGACAGCAGCCCGAGGGCGGAGATGCCGGCGCCGAGCCCGGCGACGATCCACCAGCTGACATGGGTGGAGGCGGCGAAGCCGCCGCCGATCGCTCCGGTGACGCCGCCGGCGAGCGCGCCGAGGACGGCCACGCCGAGCGTCCCGCCGACCTGGCGGCCGGTCGAGGCCACGGCGGCGGCTACCCCGGCCTGCGACGGGGGCATGCCCGAGACGGCGGTGTTGGTGATCGGGGGGTTGACCAGGCCCATTCCCAGCCCGAACAGGACATAGGCGAAGATGAGCAGTGCGAACGAAGTATGGGCGGTCAGCTGGGCCAGGATGGCGCCGGAGGCGAGCACTGCGATGCCCCCGAGGATGAGTGGCCCTCGCGTCCCGCGGGCGCCGACGATGAGTCCAGTGAGCGGCGCGACCACGAACATCAGGCCGGCCATCGGCAGGGTGTAGAGGCCGGCGTCCAATGGGGAGAGCCCGCGCACGTCCTGCAGATAGAGGGTGTTGAGGAACAGGAAGCCACCCATCGCCATGAACATCATCACGGCGATTGCCGTCGCCCCCGAGAACGGCGCACTGCGGAAGAAGCGCATCTCCAGCAGCGGCTCACGGCGGCGCAGCTCATAGGCGACGAGGCCGGCGAACGAGACGACCGACAGCGCGAACAGCCCGAGCGTCTGACCGGAAAGCCAGCCGGCCGAGGGCCCCTCGATGATGGCGTAGGTCAGCGACGCGAGCGCGACGATGACGAGCACTTGCCCGACCGGGTCGATCCGGCGCGGCCGGTCCGCGCGTGACTCGGGGACGTACAGCGCGGTGAGGAGGATGGCAAGGAGCCCGATCGGCACGTTGACGATGAACACCGCCCGCCAGCCGACGGAGTCAACCAGCCCCCCGCCGACGACCGGGCCGAGCGCCATGCTGACCCCGATGACGGCGCCCCACACGCCGATCGCGCGGGCGCGCTCGCGCGGGTCGACGAACACGTTGCGGATGATGGACATGGCGACCGGGTTGAGCATCGATCCACCGATCGCCTGCAGAACGCGGGCGGCGATGAGCGCCCCGAGACTCGGCGCCAGCGCGCACAGCAGCGAGCCGAGCGAGAAGAGCACGAGGCCGACCTGGAACACCCGTCGGCGACCGATGCGATCGGCGCTGGAGCCCGACAGCATCAGGAGGCTGGCCAGGACGAGCGTATAGGCATCGATCGTCCACTGCAGCCCGTCGAACGAGGAGTGGAACGAGCGGTGGATCGCCGGGAGCGCGATGTTGACGATCGTGCTGTCGAGCCCCACGATGAGCAGGCTCATCGAGCAGATCAGAAGGATGACGAGCCGCTGGCGACGGTCGGGAACCGGCTGATCCTCTTGGTACGACTCAGCACTCACGTCATTCGATGCTAGTACGGCATCCGTCGGACTTTGCCCGCGGGGATGACGGCGCCGCTCAGCCGAGTTCGACGTCCCAGGCCTCGATCAATTGCCGCGCCGCCTCCACGTCGGGATGCAGCGGGCGGTCGCCGAGATCGGGATCCAGCCGCGCGGATGCGACCTCCCAGAGCGCATGGGTGCCGGTGCCGATGGGCTCGTGCCCGGCCAGCCGCAGCGCCCGCACCGCGACGACCAGCTCGGTCGCCACCGCCACGCGCAGCGCCCGCAGGGTCTCGTGCGCCCGGCGCGCGGCGATCGGCGCGAGGCTCGAGTGCGACTCGACCCCGCGGGAGACCGACACGGTCTGGGCGGCCACCGGAGTGACGAGCGACCGCACCTCGGCGACGGCGGCATGGGCGGTGTACTCGAGCACGAGCGCCCCGGACTCCGGTCCCGGCCGGCGGGCGAGGAACGGCGGCAGCCCGGTGAGGCTCGCGTCGAGCAGGGTCGACACGCGGGCGGCGATCAGAGCTGCGGAGGACGCGAGCGCGGTGCGCAGGCCGTCGATGGCGTTGGCCAGCGGCGCGGCGTGCGGATTGCCGTTGGGGAGCGCGATGTCGTCGCCGGGCACGATCAGCGCATTCTCGCCGGCGAAGTTGAGCTCGTGGCCGACCGTCTCCTCGAGCGCGCGGAGCGCGTCGTGGACGACGCCGTCGACCTGCGGCTGGGCCCGGAACGGGTACGGATCCTGGATGCCGAGCGGCCCGGGCTTGCGGGCGCGGCGCTCCAGACCGGCGAGCAGCTCGCGCATCCGAGCGGCGACCGCCGCCTGGCCGGGCCGGTGGCGGGCGGAGTGGATTCGCGGATCGAGCGCGACCGGATCGGCGGCGGCCGCCTCGAACGACAGCGCCGCCACCGACAGCCACGCATCGAGCAGCCGCCGGGCGTCGACGACGAGCAGCGCCGCGTAGCCGATGCTGAAGGCGTTGGAGCTGATGAACGCCAGCCCGTCACGCGGCCCCAGCCGGGCCGGCGCCAGGCCGGCGTCGGCCAAGCCGGCGGCGGCGTCGATCAGGTCGTCACCCCGCCAGAACCGGCCCTCGCCGAGCAGCGCCAGCGCGACGTCGGCCAGGTTGGTCAGGTCACCGGTGCCCAACGACCCGAGCTCGCGCGTGAACGGGGTCAGTCCGGCGTTGAGCGAGCCGACCAGGGTGTCGAGCAGCTCCCGCGCAATGCCGGCGCCGCCGGCTCCGATCTGATTCGCGCGGGTGGCCATCGCCGCACGAACCACCGGCACGGTCAGCACCAGTCCGGCGCCGCACGCGTGGCTGCGCAGCAGGTTCAGCGAGTACCGCTCGCGGCTGTGCTTCGGGACTCGATAGGCGCGCAGCGCACCGACGCCGGTGGTGACGCCGTAGAGATCGTCGCCGTGGGCCAGCAGCGCCGCGATCGCCTCGCGCGCCCGATCGTTGCGCTCCCGCGCGTCGAGCGCCAGCTGCGCCGCGGCGCCGTCGCGGGCGATCGACGCCACCCCCTGCGGGGTCAGCGTCGCCCCGTCGAGCACGACGGGTTCGCGTTCGCGATCGGTGAAGGGGGGAGCCGACATGGCGCGGCACTCTAATCCGCTTTGGGCGATCAGTATCTTCGCCCCGATGGGTGGGATCGTCACACTAAACGGATCCGGGCTGACCCCGCAGTCGGTCGCGGCGATCGCGCGCGGTCGGACCCCGGTGCAGATCGATCCCGCGGCGCGAGAGCGCATCCAGGCCGCCGCCGATCTCGTGGCCCGCGCGGCGCACGCCGGGACGCCGGTGTACGGCCTGACGACCGGCCTTGGTGCGCGGGTGCTTCAGCGTGTCGACGGCGACGATGCGGCGGCGTTCTCGCTGCAGACCGTGCGCGGCCGGGCGATGGCGGTGGGCGAACCGCTGCCGGCTGAGGTCGTGCGGGCGGCGATGGCGGTGCGATGCAACGGCCTGTGCGCCGCCGGCTCGGGCGCCGGCGTGGCGATCGCCGACGGGCTCGCGGCGCTGCTCAACGCCGGCGTCCATCCCATCGTGCCCGGGAGCGGATCGGTCGGCGCCGCCGACCTGTGCCTGCTCGCCCACGTCGGTCTGACGCTCATCGGTGAGGGGGAGGCGGAGCTGGGCGGGGCGCGGATGCCGTCGGCCGACGCGCTGGCGCGGGCCGGCCTTCACCCGGTGACGCTCGGCCCGAAGGACGGGTTGGCGATCTGCTCGAGCTCGGCGGTGTCGTCCGGCGCGGCGGCGCTCGCGCTCGTCGAGGCCGACGCGTGCCTGGCCGCCGCGCAGGTCGCCGCCGCGCTGTCGATGGAGGGATTTCGCGCCAATCTCAGCCCGCTCGACCCGCGGATCGTCGCCGCGCGCCCGGCCCCGGGTCAGGCGTGGGCGGCGGCGGCGCTGCGGGCGCTCCTGCGCGGCGGCTCACTCACCGAGCCGGGAGCGGCCCGGCGGTTGCAGGATCCGCTCAGCCTCCGGTGCGTCAGCCAGATCCACGGGTCGCTGCGGGCGGCGCTCGATCTGCTCGCCGGCGCGGTCGCGCCCGAGCTCGGCGGCGCCGCCGACAACCCGGTGGTGCTCCTCGACGACGAGGAGATTCTCAGCACCGGCAACTTCCACGTGCCGGCGCTCGCACTGGCGCTCGACGCGGCGGCGATCGGGCTGGCCCAAGTGGCGGCGGCGATCGCCGAACGCCAGGCGCGGCTGAAGACCGAGCGGCTGAGCGGGCTTCCGCCGGGGCTGACGTCCCACGGCGCGACGCGTTCGGGGCTGGCACCGCTGGGCAAGACGGCCCAGGCGCTGATGATCGAGATCCGCCAGCGCTCGGCGCCGTTCGCGGTGCACTCGCTCGTCGGTGCCGACGGGGTCGAGGACGATTCCACCGGTGCCACCCAGGCAGCGATGCGGGTGCGCGACCAGCTCGAGCGGCTCTGGCGGCTCGTCGCGATCGAGCTCGTCGTGGCGGCACAGGCCGTCGATCTCGCGGCGCCGGCGCGGCTCGGCGCTGGGACCGGCGCCGCCCACGCGTTCATCCGTGAGCTCGTGGCACCGCTGGACGAGGATCGGGCCATGGGACCGGAGGTCGAGTCGCTCGCCCGCCACGGTCTCATGACCGGCGCCCTGCTCGCGCGGGTGTCGGAGCCGGCCGGCTAGCTCACCAGTGACCTCGATTGAGCTGACATATCTCAGTGGCGCCGACATCGATGCGCTCGCGCTCACCGACGACGAGATCCTGGACGCGACCCGCGGCGTTCTCGCCGCCCAGGGACGGGCCGAGACCGTGATCGAGCCGCGCACCCATCTGTTCCCGCGCGGGGCCACCGGCCACTTCAACGTGCTGAGGGGCGCGACGCCGGGGTTCGCCGGGGTCAAGGTTGTCGGCGACTACGTGGACAACTACCAGCGCGGGCTTCCGTCCGAGCTCGCGCTCCTGCTGCTGCTGGCGCCCGACACCGGGGTGCCGGTGGCGATCCTCGATGCGACCGCGATCACCGAGATGCGCACCGGCGCGGTGACGGCGATCGGCGCCGAGGCTCTGGCGCGCCGCAATGCCCGGCGCCTGGGCCACATCGGCGCCCGCGGGACCGCCTACTGGAACGTGCGGCTGCTGTGCCGGGTGCTGCCGTCGCTTGACGAGATCCGCGTCCATTCCCGCCGGCCCGAGAGCCAGGCGGCGTTCGCGCAGCGGCTCACCGCCGACCTGCACCGGGAGGTGCGCGCCGTCGATACGTGGGAGGAGTGCCTGGACGGCGCCGACGTGCTCGTCGAGGCGTCGCGGCTCACCGCGCCCGAGCCGCTGCTCCGGACCCGCTGGGTCCGCCCCGGCGCGCTCGTCATCCCGTACGGCACGATGAGCGCCGTCGAGCTCGACCTCACCGACGTCATGGACAAGATCGTCGTCGACGACTGGGGGCAGGCGAGGGCCGGGCCGCTCGGCTCGCTGCGGGCCCACGTCGACTCCGGCCGTCTCAGCGAGGCAAATCTCCACGGCGAGCTCGGTCAAATCGTCGCCGGCGCCCGCCCGGGGCGCGAGCGCGACGACGAGCGGATCCTGTTCTGGCACCGCGGACTGTCGATCACCGATGTCGCGCTCGGTCAGGCGATGCTCGCCAAGGCACAGGCGCACGGCATCGGCACCACCCTGCCATACCGGTCATAGCGACGTCGGGTGCGCTGCGGTAGCGTGCGGACCGCATGAGCACAGGTACCTCGAGTGACATGGTGTGCCGGGGCTGGCAGCAGGAGGCGGCGCTGCGGATGCTGCGCAACAACCTGCATCCCGACGTGGCCGAGAAGCCCGAGGAGCTCGTCGTCTACGGCGGGATCGGCAAGGCGGCGCGCAACTGGTCCTCCTACCACACCATCGAACGCGAGCTCCAGCGCCTCGGCGGCTCCGAGACGCTGCTCGTCCAATCGGGCAAGCCGGTCGCCGTGTTCGAGACCCACGAGCAGGCGCCGCGCGTGCTGATCGCCAACTCCAACCTCGTCCCCCAGTGGGCGACCTGGGACACGTTCCGCGAGCTCGACGCCGCCGGGCTGATGATGTACGGGCAGATGACCGCCGGCTCCTGGATCTACATCGGGAGCCAGGGGATTCTCCAGGGGACGTATGAGACCTTCGCCGCCGCCGCCCGCAAGCGCTTCGGGGGCACGCTTGCGGGCCGCCTGGTGGTGACCGCCGGTCTGGGCGGGATGGGCGGCGCGCAGCCGCTCGCGATCACGATGCTCGACGGGCTGGCGCTGTGCGTCGAGGTGGATCTCCAGCGGATCGAGCGCCGGATCGAGACCGGGTACCTCGACGAGCGGGCCGCCGACCTCGACGACGCGCTGTCGCGCCTGGAGCGCGCCCGTGGTGAGGGCCGCAGCCTGTCGATCGGCCTCGCCGGCAACGCGGCCGAGATCCTGCCCGAGCTCGTCCGTCGCAGCGTGCCGGTCGACATCGTCACCGACCAGACGAGCGCCCACGATCCGCTCAACGGCTACGTGCCCGCCGGGCTCACCGTGGAGCAGGCCGAGGCGCTGCGCCGGTCGGACCCGAAGGACTACATCCGCCGCGTGGGGGAGAGCGCCGTCACCCACGTCGGCGCGATCCGAGCGCTCCAGCAGGCCGGCTCCGAGGCGTTTGATTACGGCAACGCCCTGCGGGGGCTGGCGGCCGAGCATGGGGACCGGGATGCCTTCTCCTACCCCGGCTTCGTGCCCGCCTACATCCGGCCGTTGTTCTGCGAGGGCAAGGGGCCGTTTCGCTGGGTCGCGCTCTCCGGCGATCCGGCTGACATCCACGCCACCGACCGGGCGATCCTCGAGCTGTTCGGTGACCAGGAGCACATCGTCCGCTGGATCCAGCTGGCGTCCGAGCGCGTGCGCTTTCAGGGACTCCCGGCGCGAATCTGCTGGCTGGGTTACGGCGAGCGCGACCGGGCCGGGGTCCGCTTCAACGAGATGGTGGCCAGCGGCGAGCTGAAGGGCCCGATCGTGATCGGGCGCGACCACCTGGACTGCGGTTCGGTCGCCTCCCCCGAACGCGAGACCGAGGCGATGCGCGACGGCTCGGACGCCGTGGCCGACTGGCCGTTGCTCAACGCGATGCTGATGACCGCCTGTGGCGCCAGCTGGGTGTCAATCCATCACGGTGGCGGCGTGGGGATGGGGAAGTCGATCCACGCCGGGCAGGTCACCGTCGCCGACGGCACCCCCGAGGCCGGGGAGCGGGTGCGGCGCTGTCTCACCGCCGATCCCGGGCTCGGCGTCGTGCGTCATGCCGACGCCGGCTACGACGAGGCGTTGACCACCGCGCGCGATTCGGGGATCAACATGCCGATGCTCGATCCCGAGCCCGACCTTCGCCGCGGACATTAGGCGAGCCCGGATGGCGTGCGTCCGCGATAAGCGGGAGCAGCGTTGAGTTCGAGCCCGCCGACCGTATCGGTGGAGCGCGCCGACCAGGTCCTGCGCCCGCCCCGCGACGGAGTGCGCCACCTGCGCGGCGCGGAGCTCGAGGCCCAGACGCTGGAGCCGGGCGCGGTGGCGTTCCGCGACGGGACGATCCACGCGCTCGCGGCCGACCCGCTGGCCGAGCTCACCGTCGACGCGTCGGGATGCGCCGTCGTCCCCGGCTTCGTCGACTCTCACACCCACCTGCCGTTCGCCGGCTGGCGCGCCGGCGAGTACGCACAGAAGCTCCGGGGGGTCCCCTACGAGGAGATCTCCCGTGGCGGCGGCGGGATCGCGGCGTCGGCCCGGGCGCTGCGCGAGAGCTCTGACGACGAGGTGCTGGCACAGGCGGCGCGGCTGGCGAGCGAGATGCTGGCGACCGGCACGACGACGTTTGAGTGCAAATCCGGCTACGGGCTCTCCCGCGAGGGGGAGATGCGCGCGCTCGTGCTGGCGCGCGAGCTGGAGATCCAGGTCCCGCAGACGACCGTCTCGACCGCGCTGCTGGCACACGCCGTGCCGTCGGGCTACACCGCGGATGAGTGGATGGGCGTGGTGCAGGAGATGATGCCGGAGGTGATCGGCGCCGGCAGCGTCACCGCGCTGGACATCTTCGTCGAGTCGATCGCGTTCAGCAACGAGCACCTGGCGCTCATGGGCGAGCTCGCCACGTCGGCCGGGCTGGCCCTGCGCTGCCATGTGGAGCAGTTCGCCAGTCACCGGTCGGTTCCGGTGGCGCTGGCGGCCGGTGCGCGTTCGGTCGACCACCTGTCGATGATCGACCCGGCCGACATCCCGGCGCTGGCGGCGGCGCCGTGCGCGGCGGTGCTGCTGCCGGCGGCGGAGTTCCTCGGCGCCGAGCATCGCGCCCCGGGGCGAGCCCTGCTCGACGCCGGCGCGATCGTCGTCCTGGCCACTGATCTCAATCCGGGCACCGCTCCGGTGGCGTCGATGCCGGTCGTGATCGGATTGGCCGGGCGGCTGTACGGATTCTCCGTCCGCGAGTCCCTGGGCGCCGCGACGCTCAACGCCGCCTGGACGCTGGGGTCAGAGCACGATCGGGGCTCGATCGAGGTCGGCAAGCGCGCCGACCTGCTGGTGCTCGACGGACCGGTGGAGATGCTCCCGTATCGCCTTGCCCGCAACCCGGTGGCGATCGCCTTCATCGCCGGCGAGCCGGTGTACGTGCGCGACGAGGAGGCCGAAGGGAGGCTGAGCTGGTCATGAGGACTGCCCGCATCCCGGCGATGGCCAACGCCCACAGCCACGCGTTTCAGCTCGACCTTCGCGGCAGCGGCGAGCGCGTGAGCGGGTCCGATGCCGGTGACGACTTCTGGAGCTGGCGGACCGAGATGTACCGGCTGGCGTCCAGCCACGACCCCGACTCGATGGGCGAGGTGGGGCGGCGCATCTACCGGCAGATGGCGGCCGCCGGCTACGGCGCCGTCGGCGAATTCCACTACGTCCATCACCAGCCCGACGGCACCCCGTACCCCGAGCCCAACGCGATGGCGATCTCGCTGGCGCTGGCCGCCATCGAATGCGGTCTGGAGATCGTGCTGCTGCCCGCCGCCTATCACCGTGGCGGGTGGGCGGGATCCGATTCCCCGCCCGATCCCGGCCAGGTGCGGTTCTGCGATCCGTCGGTGGAGACGTTCCTGGATCGGCTCGACGGCCTGCGCGAGTGGGCCTCGGGGCGCGACGGCGTCACCGTCGGGGTGGCCGCCCACAGCGTTCGCGCCGTGCCCGCCGAGTGGTTGGAGGCGATCGCCGGCTACGCCGAGCAGCACGGACTGGTCCGGCACGTCCACGCGTCCGAACAGCGGCGGGAGCTCGCCGAGTGCCAGGACGAGCACGGCTGCTCGCCGATCGAACTGCTCGAGCGAACCGGGTTCCTCGGCCCGCGTACGAGCGTGGTCCACGCCATCCACGTCTCGCAGCACGACATCGAGCTGCTGGCGGCGTCTCGTTCCTTGGTGGTCACCTGCCCGACGACCGAGGGCAATCTCGGCGACGGCGTGCTCCCGGGGCTGCGCTACCTCCGGGCCGAGGTCCCACTGGCGATCGGCACCGATGAGCAGGTGCGGATTGACCCGTTCGAGGAGCTGCGCGAGATGGAGACGCTGGCCCGGCGCGAAGGTCATACCCGGTCCGCGCTGCTCGCCGCCGCCGACGGGGATCTGTGGGGACAGGTAACCGAGAACGGGCGGGTCAGTCTCGGTCTGAGCACCGCGGCGGGCGAGGACCGGCTCATCGAGATCAACCTCGATCACCCCGACCTCGCCGGCGTGGCCGAGCGCGACCTCTCATTGGCGCTGGCGACGTGCGCATCGGCCGCGGTGGTGAGCGCCGGCGTCGGGCCGTGACGGGGCGAACGGCGTGACGGTCACCCTCGCCCGCCGCGCCGACATCGACCTCGCGGCGTACGCCCGGGTGGCGTGGGACGAGGAGCCGGTCGCGATCACCGCCGCCGCGCTCGCCGAGGTCGGACGACGCCGCGAGCAGTTCGTCGCCCTCGTCGCCGGCGACCCGGCGCGCAAGATCTACGGCGTCAACGTCCATGCCGGCGACGGGTCTGACCGGGTGATGACAGACGCCGAGCAGCTCGACTACGCCCGGGGGCTGCACAGCGCCACCTCGTTCGGGCCGCCGTTCCCGCGCCGTGTCATCCGGGGGTTCGTGCTCGCGCGTTTGGCCAACCTGATCGAGGGTCACGCCGGGGTCACGCCGGAGCTGGTGCGAGTGGTGGCAGAGCGGCTCGATGGGCGGTCGCTGCCGCCGGTGCCCCGGCTCGGTAACGGCGGACCGGGGGAGATCCAGGCCCTCGGCTGGCTGTTCGAGGACATCCCCGGAGAGCTCGAGCTCGGCATCAAGGAGGGGATGGCGCTCATCAACGGCGCGCCGTGCGCGCCGGCGCTGCTCGCTGACGCGATGCTGTGCACCGAGCGGATGCTCGCCGTCGCCGTGCCGGTGTTCTGCCTGGCGGTGGCGGCGTTCGGCGTGTCACCGGCGATGTACGATCGTCGTCTCGAGGCTCTGTGGGGCGATCCGGCCCAGGCGGCGGCGCTGCAGGCGATCCGCGCCGGGATCGAGGGAGCGGCGCTCCCGCCGAGCGCCGGCGAGCACCCGCAGCCGCCGGTCAGCTACCGGATCCTGCCGCGGGTGCTCGGCAACGCGAACCGGGTGGTGAGCGCCGCCCGGGACGCCGCCGAGATCGCGCTGCCCGCCGTCAGCGACAACCCGGTGTTCCTGTTCGGGGAGGGTCCCGGCGATCTCGGTGACGTCGTCTCCACCGGCGGCTTTCACAATGGCGCGGCGCCGGGGTGCATCGATGCGCTCACCTTCGCGCTGGCCGACCTCGCTCAGCTGGCCCAGCACCAGCTCCAGCGGCTGCAGACGAGCCCGGAGGCGCTGCCGGGCCAGGACTCGCTGGCGCTCGGTACCCTCCAGATGGTCGCCGCGGGCTACGCCGAGGAGGCTCGTGCCGCCGCCGTGCCGTCCCTGCTGCCACTGCCCGGGTTCGGTCAGAACGACGCACCGGCGCCGTCGTTTCACGCCTGGAACCGCCACGACCGCGTCCGCGGTTTCGTCACCGGCTCGCTGACCTGCCTGGCAGCGATGGCGGCCCAGTCGTTCGCCGCCACCGGTCGCCCGGCCCCGCCGGCGCTCAGCGACCTGCTCGCGCGGGTGCTGGAGATCTGCCCGCCGATCGTGGAGCGGCGGTCACTCGGCGCCGAGCTCGGCCGGTTGGCCGCCGAGCTGGAGTCCGGGATTCCGGAATAGACGCGTCGTGGCGCCCCGCGCGGAGTACATCCCCGGGAGTAACCGTCGGCGCCAAGACACTCCCGGGGGGCGATTGTGGCCGGCGCCGCCCCGACCCACAATGCCTGCATGCTCTCATCACTCGCCGCCCGCCTCAGCTCGCATCCGCGCCGCACGCTCATGTTCACCCTCCTATTCGTCGCCATCGCCGGGGCCATCGGCGGCCCGCTGGCGGGGTCACTGAAGAGCTCGGGTGGGTTCGCGCCGCCCAACTCCGACTCGCAGGTCGCCACGCGCATGCTCGAGCGCGCCACCGGCGCCGAGCCGACGCCGGGGATCGTGCTGCTGGTCGACACCCGCCGCGGAGGACGGGCAGCCGCCGGCAGAATCGCCGCGCTCACCGGCCGGCTGCGCCAGGTGCCCGGCGTCGTGCGGGCAACCGGTCCCGCCGACGTGTCCCGCGACGGCCGCCAGGCACTCATCACGGGCACGCTGTCGGCCGCCGCCGACGACAACGGCACCGCCAAGACCGCGTTGGCCGCGTTCGCTGCGGACCGCGATGTCACCGTCGGCGGCCCGGCGGTCGCCAACGAGCAGATCAACTCAGCGGTGACCAAGGGCCTCGGGTTCGCCGAGCTGCTCGCGTTCCCGCTGCTGATCGGCCTGGCGCTGCTGTTCTTCCGCGGCCGTGCCGCGCTGATGCCGCTGGCGGTGGGCGTCGTCACCGTCCTCGGCACCTTCCTGGTGCTGACCGGGATCAATCACCTGTACGGGCTCAGCGTGTTCGCGCTCAACCTGGTCATCGGGATGGGCCTCGGCCTCGCCGTCGACTACACGCTGTTCCTGGTCACGCGGTATCGCCAGGAGCTGGCCGCCGGCGCGACGGTGCAGGCGGCGATCGCCGCGACGATGACTCACGCCGGACGTACCGTGCTGTTCTCGGCGGTCACCGTCGCCTGCGCGCTGGCCACGCTCACCCTGTTCCCCCAGGGCTTTCTGAAGTCCATGGGGATCGCCGGCGCCGCGGTGGCAATCGTCGCCGCGATCTCCTCGCTGCTCATCACCCCGGCGCTGCTCGGCCTGTGGGGGGCAAAGCTCGCCCGCGCCGGCGCCTCGCCGGCCGCGTCGGCATCCGGGGACCGGTGGTACCGCTTCGCGCGGCGGGTGATGCGCCGGCCGGGAGCGGTGGCCGCCGTCACCGCCGCGGTGATGATCGCCGCGGCGTTGCCCGCCATCGGCGCCGTGTGGTCCTCGGCCAACGACAGCTCGGTGATCCCGACCGGCCAGAGCTCGCGCACCGTCGCCGACGCGCTGACGCGCGACTTCGCCGGCGCCGGACGGTCTCCGGTGACGGTGGCGATCCACGCTCCGGCGTCCGACGCGGCGGCGGTGACCGGGTTCGCTCATCGCATCGCGAGCTTCTCCGGGGTCACGGGCGTGAGCGCTCCGCAGCGCTTGGGCGACTCCACCTGGCAGGTCAATGCGTCGGTCGCCGGGGACTCCGCGGGCGTCACCGCTCAGCACGTCGTCGGCGAGATCCGCGCCTCCTCGGCGCCGTTTGACACCAAGGTGACCGGCGATGCCGCCACGTTCGTCGATCAGCAGAACGCGATCGGTTCACACCTGCCGGAGGCGATCATCCTGCTCGCGGTCCTGACGTTCATCGTGCTATGGCTGATGACCGGCTCGGTCGTGCTGCCGCTCAAGGCGATCCTCATGAACGCGCTGACCGTCGGGGCGTCGCTGACCCCGCTGATCCTCATCTACCAGCATGGCAATCTGACCGGGCTGCTCGGCTACACCCCCGACGGCGGCGTCGAGCCGACGGACTTCGTCGTCGCGGCGACGGTCGTGTTCGCCCTGTCCACCGACTACGGGGTGTTCCTGCTCGGACGGATCAAGGAGGCCCGGGACGTGCAGGCGGCCGCGGGCGAGGCCGTCGACGAGCGCGAGGCCGTCGCCGTCGGACTCGGCGCCACCGGGCGCGTGGTGACAGCAGCGGCGATCCTGCTGGCGGTGGCGATCGGCGCGTTCAGCACCAGCTCGATCAGCTTCATCCAGGAAATCGGCGTGGCCGTGGCCACCGGGGTCCTGCTGGACGCATTCATCGTGCGCTCGCTGCTGGTGCCATCGCTGATGGCGCTGCTCGGGCGGCTGAACTGGTGGTCGCCCCCGGTCCTGCGCCGGCTGCACGCGCGCATCGTGCCGGCGCCGGAGCGGCCGGCCGCGGCCGTCAGGCAGGGGCGCGCGGTCGGCGGCCTGGCCGAGCTGCCGGGGTGAGCGCCGCGCAGGCGTCCGTATGATCCGCGGGGCCGTGGCCAGACGCCTCGCCAGCTCCGCGGTCGTGCTCGACTGGCTGCCCGTGCTCGTGGTCCCACCGGTGCTGGTCGCCGATGCCGCCCTGTCGGTCCAGGGCAAGCCGATCGGGGTGGTCAACGTGCTCAGTGCGTTCGTCGCCTGCCTGCCGCTGGTATTGCGCCGCCACCTCTCGTTTCCGGTGCTGGCCCCGCTGCTGGTGGGCGGCGTCGTGCTGATGCTGTGGCAGCTGCACTGCGTCAATACCGTCGTCGCGATCCCGATGATCGCCCTGTTTCAGCTGGCCCTGGCCGGTGACCGGCGGAGCTCGCTGTGGATGAGCCTGGCGGTCGTGCCCTGCGTGATCATCAGCGTGTTCCCGTTCGCCAGCGGCTTCTCGCACCTGACCTCGATCGTGGTGCGCAACCTGGTGCTGTGCCTGCTGGCGATCGCCGCCGGCGACGTGATCAGATCCCGGCGGGTGTCGGCGCAGCGGATGGTGGAGACGGCCGAGCAGGAGACGCTGCGCCGCGTGGGCGACGAGCGGCTGCGGATTGCGCGGGAGATCCACGATCTGGTGGCCCACGCGATGACCGCCATCAACGTCCAGGCCGGGGTGGCGGCGCATCTGCTGGAACGCGACCCGGGACAGGCCTACGACGCGCTGCGCGACATCAAGCAGACGAGCGGCGATGCGCTGACCGAGCTGCGCACGACCCTCGACGTGCTGCGCGACCCCGCGTCGGAGACACCGCTGGGGCCGGCCGCCGGCCTGCGTGACATCGAGCAGCTGACGGCCGGCCTGCGCTCGGCCGGGGTCAACATCGAGCTCGACGTCGAGGGCGCCGCCGATGTCCCGGCGGCGGTGCAGAGCACCGCCTACCGGATCGTTCAGGAGGCGCTGACGAACGTCGCGCGCCATGCCGAGGCGTCCAGCGCGCGCGTGCGCGTGAAACTGATCCCGGGGGCGGTGACCATCGACGTGATGGACGACGGTGCCGCGGCGGTGCCCGCGCTCAACGGCTCGATGACCGGCAACGGCGTGCGGGGAATGCGCGAGCGCGCGGCCGCGCTCGGGGGGACGCTCGATGCGGCTCCGGCGCCGTCCGGCGGCTGGCGCGTGCAGGCGCGGCTGCCGATCGAAGCGCCCAGCGGGACGTCGCCCGCGTGACCACCGTCCTGCTCGCCGACGATCAGGGGCTCGTGCGGGCGGGATTCCACGCGTTGCTCGACGCGGAGCCGGACATCAGCGTGGTCGGCGCGGCGTCCGACGGTGAGGAGGCGGTGGCGCTCGCGCGGACGCACCGGCCCGAGGTGGTCCTGATGGACATCAGGATGCCCGGCATGGACGGCCTGCAGGCCACCGCCGAGATCACCCGTGATCCGGCGCTCCCCGGCACCCGCATCATCGTGCTCACGACGTTCGAGCTCGACGAGTACGTGTTCGGTGCGCTGCGCGCCGGCGCTTCGGGATTCCTGCTCAAGGACATCGAGCCGGCGGACCTGATCGCCGCGGTCCGGGTCGTCGCCGCCGGTGAGGCGCTGCTGGCGCCGCGACTCACCCGCCGGCTGATCGAGGCATTCGTCGCCGCCTCACCGTCCGCCGCGGCGGGCCCGGCGGGCGCATCGGCCGAGGCGGTCGGCCGGCTGACCCCGCGCGAGCGCGAGGTGCTGGCCCTCGTCGGCCGTGGCAGGTCCAATGCCGAGATCGCCGAACGGCTCGTGCTCTCGCCGCTGACCGCCAAGACCCACGTGGCGCGCCTGTTCGCCAAGCTCGGCGCGCGGGACCGGGCGCAGCTGGTGGTGACCGCGTACGAGTCAGGTGTGGTCGTGCCGCGTCAGGACCAGGTCTCGTAGAACGAGCGCTCGCGGGCCGCCAGACGCGGGATCGCGTTCCCGTGCCCGTGCTGTGCGAAGTGCTCCGACGCCCCGTGGGCCTGGTAGGCGGCCTCGTCCACGTACTGCTCGTAGAGCAGGAACACGCGCGAATCGGACGGGTCGCGGTGGGGCTGGTACATGAGGTTGCCGGGCTCGGCGCGCGACGGCTCGATCAGCGCGTCGATGGCGGCGGCCACGGCCTCCTCCTCGCCGGGCGCGGCGATCCACTTCGCCAGCACTACGAATGCCATCGCAGCTGCACTCCGGCGAGGTCCTCATAGAGGCGCACCGCGCTCATCTCGCCGGCCTCGTCGCCGTACGCGGTCCGGGCGCGTCGGTGGATCTGCTCCACCAGCGAGGCCAGTTCGACGGGGACGCCGACGTCCCGGGCGAGATCGACGGCGAGGCCCAGATCCTTGGTCACCAGCTTCATCGCGAAGCCCTCATCGTAATCACCGCGCTCCAGCAGGGGCAGGACATCGCGCTCCAGGAACACCGAGTTGGCCGGCGACGCGACCAGCGCCGTGTGGAGCCGGCTCAGGTCGACACCGGCCTTGACGCCGACCGTCAGCGCCTCGGCGGTGGCGACCGCCTGGATGAACCAGGTGAGATTGAGCAGGAGCTTGACCGCGTAGCCGCTGCCGGCCGGGCCGAGATGGAAGATGCGCTCGGGGTCGCCCATCGCCTCCAGCAGGGGGAGCGCCCGGGCGAACGCGTCGGCCTCGCCGCCGGCGTAGATCGCCAGCGTGGCGGCCGCGGCGCCGATCGTCTGGCCCGCCACCGGGGCGTCGATCAGCGCCACGCCGGCGGCGGCCGCGGCCGCCTGGGTCTTGCGACCGACCTCAAGCGAGCTGGTGCTCATCTCCACCACGAGCGAGCCGGGGGACATGGCCGCGATCGCGCCGCCGTTCCCGTTCCCGTCTCCGCACAGCACGGCGTCGACCTCCGCGGGACCCGGCAGGCTGGTGACCAGAATCTCTGCGTCCGCGGCGCAATCGGTCACGCGGCTCGCCGGCCGGGCGCCGTCGTTGGCGGACCGCGCCCGGGCCTCCGGGTCGAGATCGAACGCGGTCACCTCGAAGCCGGCGGTGATGACGTTGCGGCACATGTGCCCGCCCATGTGGCCGAGACCGATGAACGCGACGCGGTGGTCTGTCATGCGGTCGCCTGCCTCGCGTAATGGGAGACGGCGTCCTCGTCGAGGTCGATGCCAAGGCCGGGAGCGTCACCAATAGCCAGGCACCCGTCGGGGTCGATCCGCACCGGCTGCGCGAGCATGAAGTCCCGCCGCTCGGGGGTCCACCCGGGCGGGTCGTAGGGGTACTCGAGGAACGGGCCGCCGCCGACGCCGCAGGACACATGCAGGTTGGCCAGCAGGCCGATTCCGTTGGTCCAGGTGTGCGGCGTGAACCATCGGTTGCGCCGCAGCGCCAGATCGGCGATCGTCCGGGCGCCGGAGATCCCCAGCGCCAGCACCACATCGGGCTGGAGCACGTCGAGCGCGTCGTGATCGAGCGCGCGGCGCAGCTCATCGAAGCTGCCGGCCATCTCGCCGCCGGCGATCCGGGCGCCGGTGGCGTGGCGGAGCATCCGCATGCCGTCGAGGTCGTCGCCGGCGAGGGGCTCCTCGATCCACAGGACGCCGTGCTCGGCGAGCTCGCCGATCACCCGTCGCGCCGCCTGCGGGTCCAGCCCGGGGGTGATGTCACCGGCCATCCGCCACCACTGGTTGAGATCGACCATGATCTCCAGCGCGTCTCCCACCGCCTCGCGGATCGCGGCAATGACGGCGACTCCGGTGGCGATCCCGTCCCGGGCGATCCGGACCTTGACCGCCCTGAAGCCGTGCTGGACGAGCGCGGCGGCATCCTGCGCGCGCTGTGCCGGAGAGCGCAGCTCGCCGAAGGAGGCGTACACCGGGAGCCGATCGACCGCGCCGCCGAGCAGCATGGCGACCGGCGCGTTGAGCGCGTGTCCGGCCAGATCCCACAGCGCGGCCTCCAGGGGCCAGTAGCGGCCGGCGTGAAACGAGATCGTCTCCAGGGCGCGGGCGTGGGCGGCGAGTGCCAGGGGGTCACGGCCGATGAACAGGTGCTCGAACGCCTCGAACCCGTCCATCGTGTCGCCGCTGGCGATGCCCGAGATGCCCTCGTCGGTGTGGACGCGCACGAGCGTCGCATCGAACCGGGTCCGGGGATCCGGGTCCCAGGCCGCGTGGAAGGGGGGTGAAAGCGGCAGCGTCAACCGCTCCAGCTCTATGGAGGTGATCTTCACGCGCCACCGTAGAACGGACTGCTCAGACTGTCCCGGCGATCGACCAGCGCCCGCGTGGCATCGCGCGCGCGGCCCTCCCGTGCGGTGCGCACGCCCTTGAGCGTGGCGGCGCGGCTGGCGAGCCGGACGGCGGTCTCGTCGGTGGCGCCGGGATCGATATAAATGGCGACGAACACGATCAGGTCTCCGCTGCACGGGATCAGGTCCTGTGCGACGGCGTCCAGCACCCCCTGGGCGATGCCGAGCTGGCCAGCGCCCCAGGTGATCCGCTGGTGGGTGGGCTCGAGCGCGGTCTCCTTGTTGATCATGATCGTCGGCGGCCAGACCGGCTCGTAGTGGGCCTTGTCCTCGCCGACGACGACGAGGATCGGGGCGTGGCCGGGCGCGGGGGAGGTGAACGTGGTCAGCAGGGCGGCGGCGGCGGCCGTGCCGCGCTCGGCCAGGACGACGTTGACGTGGGCGCCGTCGGGGTCGATGCCACTCCACCCTTCGCCGATCAGTCCGTCGTAGTCAAACGGGAAACGGCCGGTCATGGCGTGCCTCCTGGCGCGGTTTCGGTGACGGTTGGGGTTTCGGCGACGGTTGGAGTTTCGGCGACGGCTGTGGTTCCGGCGAGCGCGCCCACGGCGGTGACGCCCGCCAGCTCGGGGTCGATCACGATCACCGAGCGGTGACCCTCGCCGCGGCGGAGGCGGTCGAGCGCGTCGGGCACCCCGTCGAGGTCGATCAGGTGCGAGACCATGTCGGCGAGCTCGATCCGGCCGGAGCGGACGAGCTCGACCAGGCCCGGAAAGGTCTGGGTGGGATCGGCGGAGCCGTAATAGCTGCCCATGATCGTCTTCTCGGACAGGAACTCGATCGCGGGCAGGGAGACCTCGATGCCGGCCGGCGCCAGGCCGACGACGACGGCGGTCCCGCCGGCGCGGATCGCGTCCCACGCCGTGCGCATCGTGGCGGCGCTGCCGACGACCTCGAAGGCGTGATCGACGCCACCGCCGGTCAGCTCGCGGATCTCGGCCGCGGCGTCGCCGGCGCTCGCGTCCACAGCATGGGTGGCGCCGCGCCGCAGCGCGTGGTCGAGCTTCTCGGGGCGGCGGTCGACGGCGATGATCGTGGTGGCGCCGGCCAGCCGCGCCGCGGCGATCACCTGGAGTCCGACGCCGCCGCAGCCGATCACGGCGACGCGCTCGCCGATGCGGACCCGAGCGGCATGGGCGACGGCGCCGAAGCCGGTGATGACCCCGCAGCCGAGCAGCGCCGCCTGCCACAAGGCCACGTCATCGGGGATCGGGATGGCGCCGGCGGCGGCGACCACCGCGTACTCGGCGAAGCAGGCGACGGTCAGCGCGTGCTGCAGCCGGCCCCCGTCGGCCCCGCGCAGGCGCGAGCTGCCCTCGGGCAGGTTGCCGGCCACCGACTGGCGTCCGACCGGCTCACAGAGCGTGCGCCGCCCCGACCGGCACGCGTCGCACCGCCCGCACGAGGCGACCATGCAGAACACGACGTGATCGCCGACCGCCACATCGGTCACGCCGTCCCCGACGGCCGCGACGATTCCGGCGCCCTCGTGTCCGAGCACCATCGGCCACCGGCCCGCGCCGAGCAGCCCTTCGGCGAGGTGGATGTCCGAATGACAGACGCCGGCGGCGGCGATCTTCACCAAGACCTCGCCGGCCCGGGGCGGCTCCAGCGTCACCGTCTCCACCGCCGGGGGCCGGCCGGGTTCGCGCAGGACGCAGGCCCGCATGGTCAGGGAATCGGTCGGCACTCGCGGCGTTGTGCCACATGGCGCCGGGACTGTCAAGACGCTCGGCACCACGGTGACCGATCAGACCCCGAACTGGGCGCGGACGGCGTCCATCAGGATCAGCGCCGACCCGCTCGGATCGCGCCGCCGCGGATGGCACAGCGCGATCGTCCGGGGAATCAGGATCTCCTTGGGCTCCAGCCAGGTCAGCGACGGCTCCACCGCGCCGGAGGCTCCCAGCCGGTCCAGGCAGGCATGTCCGTAGCCGGCGGCGACGAGTCGCTGCAGCGCCAGGTTGTCATCGGTCCGGTACACCACCCGGGGGTTGATCCCACGGCGGCGCCACGCCTGCTCGAGCTCCTGCTGGGTGCGCCAGCGCAGGTTCCACGCGACGAGGTCGACGCCGTCGAGCAGGTCGAAGGTCGGCTTTGGGGACGAGGCCAGCTCGCTGTCGCGCCGGGTCAGGATCACCCACGGATCGTCGAGCAACGGGATCGACTCGACGCGCTCGTCGGGCACCGGGTTGACCAGGAACGCCAGGTCCAGCTCGCCGGCGGCGAGGCGATCGAACGTGCGCGTGTTGTCCTGGATCTCGGTGAGGACCACCTCGACGTCGGGGCGCTGCTCGCGCAGGGTGCGCAACGCGCCGGGGAGCAGCTCGGTGGTGGCGGTCTGGAAGACGCCGATGCGCAGCGGGCGGGGCTGCCCGTGCTCGATCGCCGCCACGTCGGCCCCGAGCGTCTCCACCTCGCCCAGCACGCGCCGGGCGCGCCGGTAGGCGACATCGCCGGCGACGGTCATCGTCACCGCGCCGCGGCCACCCGGGCGGGTGAACAGCGGAGCGTCGAGGGCCCGCTCGAGCATCGCGATCTGATGCGAGATCGCTGACTGGGTGTAGCCCAGTGACTTTGCCGCCGACCGGAACGAGCCGTGATCGGCCACGGCGACGAGCGCGCGGAGCGCTTTCAAGTCGATACCGGTGCGATCGACTAAATCGTTCATATCAAGCAAAAAGGATTATCTGTAACGGAATCCCTGAATCGTACTATCTCATGTAGATGTTGTCCGCACTTTTCCACCCCCGCATCGGCCGTCTCACCCTCCCGGCATCGGTTCAGCTGTGGCTGCTGTACGGGCTGTTCTTCGTCGCCGGCGTCGCTCAGGCGGCGATCGTGCCTCTGCTGCCTCGCCTGTCCGGTCGTTTCGATCTCAGCGCGTCACAGACCGCGCTGCTGCTCGCCCTGCCGGGCCTGGCGACCCTGGCGGTCTCGGTCCCCTCCGGGCTCGCCGCCGATCGCCTCGGCGCGCGCCGCGTCACGCTGGGGGCGGGCGCGCTGCTGTGCCTGTCCTGCCTGGCTCAGGCGGCGCCGTCGCTCCCGGCGCTGCTGCTCGGCCGGATCGTGTTCGGGATCGCCTTCGGCGTCGTGTGGACGACCGGGATGGCGTGGCTGGCCGAGCGCGCCAAGTCATCGGGGGGCTCTGGCCTCGGCCCGTCGGTCACGTGCTCGTCGGTCGGCATCATGGTCGGCCCCGCGGTCGGCGGCGTGCTGGCGCAGAGCGCCGGCCTGGGGGCCCCGTTCGCGGTGATCGCGGCGGCGACAGCGCTGATCATCGTCCCCCTGGTCCTCGGGACCGCCGAGACCGAGGCCGAGGGCCCGGCGGCGCGGCCGGAGCCGGCGGACCTGCCGCTCGACATCGCCTATTCGCAGCCGGTCATCTCAGACCGTCCGGCGGCGATCACGCCGCGCTTGCTGATGGCGGTGGCGCGGCGCCCCCGGGTCAGCGCGGCCGCCGGCGCGCTCGTGGTCTCCGGCGCGGTCAGCAGCGCGAGCCAGCTGCTGGTCAGCGGGGGGCTGCACCGGCTCGGCTTCTCCACGGGCCGGATCGGGCTGGCGTTCTCAGCCGCCGCCGTCTGCTACATCGTCGTCAGCGCGGTGATCGTCCGGCTCGGCGCTCGCGCGCACACGCTGCGCTTCAACGCGCTGGCCACGGCCGCGCTGGCGTTCGCGCTGCTCCCGGCCCTCGCCGGCGATGGCAGCGTCGCGCTGGTGGCGGCGCTCCTGCTCACCGCCGGGCCGCGGGCGGTGATCAGCACGATCGCCTACTCGCTGGCGTCGGGCCAACGCTCGGCTGACGGCGGCGGGGACGGTGTGGTGTTCGGCATGCTCAACGGCGCTTGGGCGGCGGCGACGGTGCTGATGCCGGTGGTCGCCGGCGCACTCGAGCAGGCCGCCGGCGCGCGGGCCGCCTACCTGGCGGTGATCATCCCCGCGGGCGCGATCGCCGTCTGGCTGATCGCCGTCGCCGGTCCGGCGCGGAGTCGGTCAGGACTTGTACGCCTGCCCCAGGAAAATCTGTGAGATCGAGGTCGGATTGACGCCGTGGACGGACGTCGTCGTGGCCGTCAGCCCGTCGATGAAGTAGGGGATGATCAGCGGGGTTTCGGCCAGGAGCAGGGTTTCGATCTTGCCCGCGATCGTCCGCTGCGTCGGGACGTCGATCGCCGCCGTGTACTGCTTGAACAGGGCGTCGTAGGCGGGGTCGTGGAAGTGGGCCGCGTTCCAGGCGCCGTGAGTGGTCAGGGGCGCATCGAGGAACACGTTGGGGACGCCGCGGTCCCCGTAGTTGACGAGGCTCATGGTGCTGTCCAGCCAGTCCGAGTTGCCGAACACCGCCTTGCCGTAATACGCGCTCTGGGACTCGACCTTGAGGTTGATGTCGACGCCGATCGGCACCGTCGCCGCCTTGACGACCTGGGCCAGCTCGGCGATCTCCTCGTAGACGTCGGCGGCCATCGTCACGCTGAACCCCTTGGGGTGCCCGGCCGCCGCCATCAGCTGCTTGGCCTTCGCGATGTTCTGCGTGCGCTGGGGCACGCTGGTGTTCGTTGACGCGAACTTGGGCGCGAACGGGTTGTCGTTGGCCACGTCTCCGAGGCCATGGAGCAGCGCCTGCACCATCGCCGGCCGGTCGAAGCACAGCGCGATCGCCTGCCTCACGCGGGCGTCGGTGAACGGTGCCTGGTCACAGCGCATCGACAGCTCGCGGTGGTTGGACGCCTTGAGCTTGATGATGGTGTACGACGCGTTGTTGAGGATCGCCTCCGCGCCCGATGGCACGAACTGCGTGATCACGTCCACCTGGTTGCCCTGCAGCGCCAGGATCTGCGGCGCCTGGCTCTCGTAGAACTTGAAGGCGGTGCCATCGAGGTACGGCTTCGGGCCCCAGTAGTCCGGGTTGGCGACGAAGTTGGCGCTGACGTTCTGCGAGTAGCTCTGGAGCTTGAACGGCCCGGTGCCGACGAAGGTCTTCTGCCATTTGGCGAAGTCGGTGCCATTGGGGACGACGACCGCGTTGTAGTTGTCGGAGGAGACGAGGTAGGGGAAGTTCCCGTTCGGTGACTCCAGGTGGAACGCGACCGTCAGCGAGTCGACCTTGCGCACCCCCGCCGGCAGCAGCACCCCGGTGAACGTCGAAAGCGCGTTGGACGAGTTCTTGGGATCGGCCAGCTGCTTGAACGTGTAGACGACATCGTCCGCGCTCATCGGCGCGCCGTTGTGGAACTTCACCCCGGAGCGGAGCGTGAACGTCCACACCGAGCCATCGCCGTTGTGCGACCAGCTGGTGGCCAGCATCGGCTGCAGCCGCAGCAGCAGGTTGTTGTCGAACGTCAGGAACTCTCCGGTCTGGGCCAGCATCGCGAGACCGCCGCCGTCGTCGACGATCAGCGGGTTGATCGCCGTGGCCGGCGTCTGCGCTGCCAGGTTGAGGGTTCCGCCCTTGACCGGCGTCCCGCCGCCGGAGCTCGACGCGGCCGACGCTGTTGATGACGGAGCGGTGGAATTCGCGCCCCCGCACGCCGCCAGCACGGCCGCCATCACCGACGCTGACATCCCCGCCGCGGCGCCGCGGCGCAGAAACTCCCGGCGGTCGAGCCGGCCGGCGAGCAACTCGTCGACGTAGTGGTTCTCAGCCTCCGAGCGACTGGCGCGGAGCGTGTCGAGACGGCGGACGTTGATGCGCATGGTGCGGGGACCTTTCTGTCGCGGTCGAAGTCAGGAGGGGATGGGGGACCGCGGCCTCAGAGGTTCTCGGCGTAGGCGCGGTTGTGGGCCTTGAGCAGCGCATCGCTGCCGAGGAAAGCGTGCTTGGACATGTCCGGGCTGAAACGGCTGGCCGCGGGCGTCCTGCCCAGCGCCTCGGCCATCGCGCGGATGTGGTGCGCCCCCGCGCCGCAGCACACCCCGAGGTAATTGACCCCGAGGCCGTGCGCGGCCCGGGCGAACTCCGCGATCTCATAGCGGTTGCAGGTGAACGGATCGAGCGCCGTCGGAAACGGCCGGCCGTCCGGCAGGCAGTCGCAGCCGGGATCACGCAGGGACTGGAAGCTCGGCTGCGGCGCAGTGGTCCGATACGGAACCGGCAGCGCGGCCACATGTACGTCCACGGCGGCCCGAATGCGTTCGATCAGTGGCAGCATCGTCCGGGGTCCGCGGATGCAGTTGAGGCCGACAACGTCGGCGCCGGCGTCGGCCAGCCGCCGGCAGGCCTCCTCCGGGGTCCAGCCATCTCGCGTCTCTTCGGCCTGATGGATCGCCAGCGTCACGACGGCCGGGAGCCCGGCCGCCTTGATCGCCTCCAGGGCGATCAGCGCCTCCGCTCCGTACGCGAACGTCTCGGCGACGACGAAGTCGACGCCACCGGCGGCGATCCAGGACATCTGCTCGTCGAACATGCTGCGCACGGCGAGCTGCGCGGCGCGGTCGGGGCCGAACACGTTGGTGTTGCAGAGGTCTCCCGCCGCGAGGGCGCCGGTCTCGCGCGCCACCTCGACGGCGAGGGCCAGCGCGTCCCGGTTCAGCGGCTCGAGCAGCTCCTCCTTGCCGATCATCCGCAGCTTCTCACGGTGCCCGTAGTACGTGAACGCCAGGACGACGTCGGAGCCGGCGTGGACGAACTCCTGGTGCAGGGCCCGAACCAGCTCGGGGTGGTCGAGGACGATCTCCGGGACGAATGCGCCCGCCTGGAGGTACCCGCGGCGCTCGAACTCGAACAGATAGCCCTCGGCGCAGACGAGCGGACCCTGGTCGAGCCGTGCCGTCAACCCCAGCGTCGATCCCGCATCGCTCATGCTCGGCTCCTTTGTCAATTTGGCAACAGGAGGTGGTTATACAGCAACCCAGCTGCGCCGTGGGCGGTTTTCAATTCGGAGTGCGTCGAGGTTCGAAGCGGGGGTCGGCATGACGTCATCCCTTCGTGGCGTTGTCGGACTGATGGGGCTGCAGCCGCGGCGCATCGCGGAAGAACTCGTCGAGGATCCGCACCAAGCGCCTGAACGTCGGGTGCTCGTCGAACATCCACTCGGTGTGCCCGGCGTTCTCGAGGAATACGAGCCGCTTGGGCTCGGCCGCGTGGTCATGGAGGGCCTGCGCCTCCTCGGGGCGATACAGCTCGTTGTCCGCGCCGTGGACGATCAGCAGCGGACGCCCGGCCAGCCGGGAGACGCTCGTCTGCGGGCTGAACGCAAGCAGCAGATCGGCCGATTCCAGCGTGACTCCGGTGCCATAGCCGGGAGCCTTATAGAGCTCCGCGGAGACGTAGGCAGGGGTCCGGGAGTCCAGATCGAGGCGGATGATGTCCCAGGGCGAAACGATCTCGGAGCGGCCGCCGGTGGCGCGGCGCCCGCGATCGGCCGCGATACGGCGCAGCAGATCGGCCCACGACCGTTCGTCGTGGAGGTTGCGCGTGGAACGGGTTCCGTCACTGACGCCGTTGACCGCGGCGACCGCTCCGACGCGGAGGTCGTCGGCGGCCTCGGCGACCACCACGCCGCCGCCGAGGCCCCAGCCGAGCAGCCCGACCCGGTTCGCATCGACCTCGTCGGCCACCGAGAGGCGATCGACCGCCGCCCGGATGTCCTGGACCCAGTCCTGCGGCGCCAGGCGTCCCCGCTCGCCCTCGCTGAGCCCGAAGCCACGGTAGTCGAAGGCGAGCACGGCGTACCCTCGCGGGGTCAGCGCGCGGGCGAACCGCTCGGGATGGATCACCTTCAATCCGAGGTATCCGGACGCGGCGACGAGCACCGGGTAGGGCACGCCCGCTCTGGCATCGTCGGGCAGGTGCAGGTCGGCGTCCAGGCGGTGGCCCTGGCTGAAGAAGGGGAGAGGGTGGCTGGTCACCGGTGCCCTGCGTCGTCGGTGATCTCGTGGCGGAGAACGGCATCGCGATCGAACTCGACGCCGATCCCGGGGCGGTCGCCGAGGATCACGTGCCCGTCGGCGAACCGCAGCCGGGTCTCCGCAGTCAGCAGCGCCTCGAAGTTGTAGACGTCCGTGCCCAGCTCGAAGTGCTCGATCGTCAGCGTGCCGGGCACGGCGGCCGCGAGGTGGGCATGCAGGTTTGCGTGCCAGTGTGGGGCGAGCGGGACGTCGAAGGACTCCGCCGTGTGGGCGATTCGCATGTACTCGGTGACGCCGCCCACGACGCCGGCGTCCGGTTGCAGAATGTCAGCGGCGCGTTCGGCGATCAGCCGGGCGAAGTCCCACCGCGTCTGGTGGATCTCGCCGGTGGCGATCGGCGTCTCCAGCACGCGGGCGAGCTCTGCGTGGCCGGCCACCTGCTCGGGCGAGAGCGGCTCCTCGAACCACCACAGCCCGCCAGCCCCGGCGGCGCGCTCGAACGCTTTGGCGGCGCGGAGCGCCTCCGCGACGGTCCGGTAGGCGTTGTTGGCGTCCACGGCCAGCCGGCCCGAACCGGCGATTGCGTCGACCGCGGACACCACTCGCTCGGCGTCGGCATCGATGCTCAGCCCGCCGACCTTGATCTTGTGGTCAGCGAAGCCGCGCGCCCGGTTGGCGGCGATCTCTGCGGCCACGATGTCGGCGGCCGATCCGGCCTCGGGACGGTAATAGCCGCCGGAGGCATACGCCGGGAGCGGCCGCACGGTTCCGCCGAGCAGCACCGCCAGCGGCACGCCGCACCGCTTGGCCCGCAGATCCCACAGCGCGATGTCCACCGCGCTGAGCGCGCGGAGCACGGCGCCGCGGCGGCCCACCAGCAGACTCTCCTGGTACATCCGCTCCCATGACCTGCCGATGTCATCGGTCTCACCGGCGAGCAGGACGGGAGCCAGGACCTCCCGAATCGTCGCCGCCAGCAGCCCGGAGCCGCCCGTCCCGGCGTAGGCGTAGCCGACCCCGACGGCGCCGTCGGCGTCACGGACCTCGACCAGCACGAAGTGGCGCTCGCCGAGCAACCGGGTCGCCATGCGTGTCGGTTGGTTGAGCGGGATCGCCACCGCCCGTGCCTGAACGTCGATGATTGTCATCCGCGGGTCAGGGGACTACGCTTGCATGTAAGATGCAAGATGTCAAGCCAGCCCGTCGCCGCCGAGCCGCTGCGTCGGCCGGCGGGGATCAGGTCGGAAGCGAGGCGTCGGGCGGGGCGGGCCAGGGGTCGCTCAGCACCGTGGCGGTCTCGCCGGTCTCCTGGCTGATCAGCAGCTCGCCGGTCACCAGGATGTGCTGGTGCATCTCGCGAGAGGCGGCCGCCGCGTCGCCGTTTACGATCGCAGCGTAGATGCGCTCATGGTCAGCGACCACATCGATCCGTGGCCGGGACCGGTCGACCGTCGACGCGTCGCGGATGAGCTGCAGGTCGCGCAGCGATCCGACGAAGTCGGCGAGGCGGCGGTTCCCCGAGGCCTGCATGATCACGTGGTGGAAGTCGGAGTCGCGATGCAGGTACTCACGCGGATTGGCGGCCACCTCGGCGGCCCGGCCGAGCGCGACCAGCGTCTCCCTGAGCCGGCGATGATCGCTCTTGCGCATCAGTCCGGTGGCGCGGTAGGTGGCACGAGGCTCGAGCAGGAGCCGCAGCTCGTAGATCTCCGCCAGGTCGTGGGTCGAGGTCTCGAGCACTCGCAGCCCGCGCCGGTGCTCGACCCGCACCATGCCCTGATCCACCAGCCGCCCGACGGCCTGCGCCACCGGCGTGCGCGAGACGTGCAGCGCCGTCGCGAGCTCGTTCATCGAGTAGAGCGAGCCGGGCACGAGATCGCCCGAGACGATCAGGTCCCGCAACCGGCGGTAGACCTCGCGCTCCAGGCTCGGGGACGGAGGCGGCAATGGTTCGATCTGCATGCGTCACATCCCCGGCGGGCTGATGCTACAGGCTCGGTGTGCCCGTGCGAGTAGCGTTGGCGCAGTTCGACTGCCATCTGGGCGAGGTCGACGCCAACCTGGATCACATGCGGCAGCTGACGGCAGAGGCCACCGCCCAGCAAGCGGACCTGGTCGTCTTCCCCGAGCTCGCCGTCCACGGCTACTGGCTCGGCCAGCTGGCGGAGGGCCGGAGCCTGGGCGTACACGATCCTCGCCTCGGCCGGCTCGCCGATGGCGGCACGGACGTGCTGGCCGGATTCCACGAGGACTCCGGCGTGCGCACCTACAACTCCGCTGCGTACCTGGCCGGGGGCGGGCTCGTGCACCTCCACCGCAAGCTGTACCTGCCCAACTACAAGCACTGGGAGGAACGAAAGCACTACAGCCCGGGGCAGTCGCTGCGCGCGTTCGACACGCGCCACGGCCGCGTCGCCGTGTTGATCTGCAACGACGCCTGGCAACCCGCGCTACCGTGGCTCGCCGCTCAGGACGGCGCGGAGCTGCTCCTGGTCCCCGCCAACAGCGCGGCCGAGATGACCCCCGCATCGCTCGACACGATCAGCTACTGGCAGCAGCTGCTGCTGTTCATCGCCCGCATGCAGCAGTGCTGGGTGGTGTTCGTCAATCGGGTGGGGACCGAAGCGGGGGCGCAGTTCTGGGGCGGCAGCCGGGTGGTGGCTCCCGACGGCGAGGTCATCGCCGAGGCGCCCATGTGGGACCCGGCGTTGATGACGGTGGATATTGACTTCAGCGCGTCTCGCCGGCAACGTCGCGAGCTGCCGCTGCTGGCGGAAGCTCGCCTCGGGCTGGTGCAGCGCGAACTGGGGCGCCTGATCGCCGAGGGCGGGGACGCGTGAGACGTGTCCGACGCGGCGATGTTCGATCTGCACGTCCACACTGCGCCTGATATCTGGGAGCGCTTCGGGGACGACGCGGCGATCGTTGAGTCCTACGAGCGCGCCGGCTTCAGCGGGTGCGTGATCAAGAGCCATTACGACTGCACCGCGGGCCGCGCCCGCGCCGCGGCGCGGGGGACGCGCGTGCGGGTCTACGGCGCGCTGGCCCTCAACCAGCAGGCCGGCGGACTGAACCCGGCCGCGGTCGCCGCGGCGCTGGCGATGGGCGCCCGCGTCATCTGGATGCCGACCACCGACGCGCACACCCAGCAGCGGGCGGGCCTGCCGCGGCTGTGCCTCGCCGTGCCCGCGCTCGCCGGTACCACCTATGCGATTCCTCCCGTGGATTGGTCCGCCGAAGACAGCGTGCGGCGGATCGTCGCGCTCATCGCCGAGCACGATGCCGTGCTCGCCACCGGCCATCTCAGCGCCGCCGAGATCGGCTGGCTGCTTCCCGTGGCGAGGGCCGGCGGCGTCGATCGGCTGCTCATGACCCATCCCGGCTACACCGTGCCGGCGATGAGCGCGGCGGCCGCGGCGGAGCTCGCCTCGCTCGGTGCGTTCGCCGAGGTGACCGCCTATCAGCTGCTGCACCAGCCCGGCTGCGACGCCGCGCGGTTGGCGGCGTTTGTCCGCACCGTCGGCTGTGACCGCATCATCCTGTCCTCCGACGCCGGCCAGCCGGACAGCCCTCCGCCGCCCCAGGCGCTGGCGATGCTCGTCGACGCCCTGGCCGGAGAGGGCATCGATCGCTCCGCGTTGATCGCGTGCGCGTCGGCGGCGCCGGATCGGCTCGTCACACCGTGACCGACGCGGGGGCGGCCGGGGCGCCGGGCTCGCCGAAGACCGACTCCGACAGCGCCGCGGCGGCCCGGCGCACCGCCTCGCCGGTGACCGAGAACCGGCTCTCGAGCCGGAACTTGGGTCCCGACACGTTGACGGCCGCGATGATTCGCCCGGCGATGTCGCGCACCGGGGCGGCGATGCCGACCAGCCCCGGTTCGAACTCCTCGTCGACGGCAGCGTAGCCCCGCTCCCGCCCCGCCGCGATCCGTCGCTGCAGCTCCGCCAGGTCGGCCGGCGCCCGGGGCCCGTAGCGGCGAAAGTCGGTGCCGTCCAGCAGCGTCTGGAGCGCCGGCAGATCGTGATCGAACAGCAGCACCCGGCCCGACGAGGTGCAGACGACGGGGACCGTCCGCCCGCTCCAGCCAGTGGCCGTGATCGCCGACGGCGGCGCCTGGGAGAGCAGGGTGAGCACCTGCCCGCCCTGCAGTACCGACAGGTGCGCGGTCTCCCCGGTCTCCGCCACCAGCGCGGTCAGAAAGCCCGCGGCGGCGGCGACCAGGCGCGGTTGGCCGGAACGGGCCGCCAGCCCGAACAGCCGCCACCCCAGTCGATACGCGCGCGTATCGGGGTCGCGATCCACCAGACCGCTCTCCGCCAACGCGGAGAGCGCGCGTGAGACCTGGCTCTTCTCCCGACCGACGAGCTCGGCGATCCGCACCACGCCGAGCCCACCGCGCTCCAGCGCCTCATCGTTCCCGAGCGCCATCAGGATTTCGATCCCTCGTCGCAGGCTGGTGGCTCGGGGGGCGGCCATGGTGGCGCCATCGTAGCGGCGTGCCGTCGCGGCTCGGCACCGCCGGCGGGCGCCGGGGGGAGCGTCCCGACGCCGGGGAGCGGCTCAGCGCTCGGCGGTGTCCGACGTGGCCGCCGCGTCCACCAGGCCCGAGCCGTCGGCCTGGAGCCGGCGCAGCTCGGCGAGCGGGATGTGGCAGCGGATCCCGTGCCCGGCCTCCTCTTCGCGCAGCTCGGGCTCGGTCGTCTCGCAGATCTCGCCGATCTTGCGCGGGCAGCGGGTGTGGAACGGGCAGCCGGTCGGAGGGTCGGCCGCGCTGGGGATCTCCCCCTCCAGCCGGATGCGCAGCCGGTCGAGGTCGTCGAGCGTCGGCACCGCCGACAGCAGCGCCTCGGTGTAGGGGTGATGGGGTCCGGCGAAGACGTTGTCGGCCGGGCCCACCTCCATCACGCGCCCGAGGTAGAGCACGACGATCCGGTCGGCCAGGTAGCGGACGACTCCGAGGTCGTGACTGATGAACAGGTAGGCCACGTCCTCTCGCCGCTGCAGGTCGGTCAGCAGGTTGAGGATCGCGGCCTGGACCGAGACGTCGAGCGCCGAGGTGGGCTCATCGCAGACGACGATCCGCGGATCGCCGGCGAACGCCCGGGCGATCGCCACCCGCTGCTTGAGTCCGCCGGAGAGCTGGTAGGGCTTCATCGGCAGGTAACGCTCGGCCAGCCGGACCGATTTGACCAGCGCCAGCAGCCGGGTCTTGAGCGTGTCGCCGGAGTAGCCGCCGAGCTTGGACAGCGAGCGGGAGATCAGGCGCCGGACGGAATGGCGGCGGTTCAGCGCCGAGTCCGGGTTCTGGAACACGATCTGCAGCGCCTTCTGCTCGCTCGTCTGACGTTTGGGGGCCAGCGGCGCCAGCGCGTGCTCGTCCAGCGTGACCTCAGCCCCGTCGTCCGGGGCGGTGAGGCCCATGATGACGCGCGCCAAGGTGGTCTTGCCGCTGCCCGACTCACCGACGAGCCCGACGGTCTCGCCGGCGCGGATCTCCAGGTCAACGCCGTACAGCCCGCGCACCGTCTGGCCCTGCAGGTGGAAGGTCTTGCTGGCGTCACGGACCCGCAGCAGCGGTCCCGAGGGCGCGTCGCGACGCGCGGCTGCCGACGGGCCCGAGGCCTCGCCGGTGGTGCCCGCCGGGACGGTCTCGGCTCGCTCGTGGAAGTGGCAGCGAGACCCGCGGCCGCCGCCGATCTCGTACATCGGCGGCGCCTCGGTGCGGCACCGATCCTCTGCCAGACCGCAGCGGTCCGCGAAGATGCACCCGCTCACGACCGAGCCGGGAGCGGGCAGCGAGCCCGGGATCGTCGCCAGCGGCGGCCGCGCCCCGGCGGTGTCAGCGGTGTCACGGCGCGGGATCGAGCGCAGCAGCCCGACGGTGTATGGATGGCGCGGATGCTGGAAGACATCGAGCGCCGGCCCTTCCTCCACCAGCTCGCCGGCGTACAGCACGCCGACGCGATCGCACATCTTGGCGATCACGGCCAGGTTGTGGCTGATGAACAGGAGCGATGTGTCGAACTCCGAACGCAGCCCCCGGATCAGGTCCAGGACCTCGGCCTCGACGGTCGCGTCCAGCGCCGTCGTCGGCTCGTCGAGGATCAGCAGCGCCGGCTCGGACGCCAGCGCCATCGCGATGACCACGCGCTGGAGCATCCCACCGGAGAGCTGGTGCGGGTAGCGGCCCATCACGCCCTTGGGGTCCGAGATCCGCACCTTGGTCAGGATCTCCTCGGCGCGCTGCATCGCGACCTTGTGGTCGGCCCCGGCGATCTCGTAGACCTCGGCCACCTGGCGCCCGACGAGGATCGACGGGTTCAGGGCCCGGCCGGGCTCCTGGTAGACCATCGACACGGACCGAGCGCGGAGCTGGCGCAGCTCGGACGCGTTGAGCCCCATCACGTCGCGGCCGGCGATCTCGATCGATCCCTCGCTGACCCGGCCGTTGCGCGCCAGATAGCGCACGATCGCCAGCGCGATCGTCGACTTGCCGCAGCCGGACTCGCCGACGAGACCGAACGACTCGCCGCGGGCGACGTGGAAGCTGACGTCTCGCACGACCCGCTGATCCTGGCGGCGGACGCGGTAGCTCACGTCGACGTGGGACAGCTTCAGCGCATCGGCGGCCTCGGCGCCGGGCGGGCTCGGCGATGGGGTGGTGGCGGAGGTGCTCATGAGGCGTCCAGGGCCGACTCGATCGAGTTGGCGATCAGGTTGACGGCGACGACGAGAGAGGCGACCGCGAGCGCGTCGAACAGGACCTCCCACCAGTAGCCGGCGGCTACCAGCGAGAAGTTGTTCGAGATCTCGGAGCCCCAATTGGGCGAAGGTGGCTGGAGGCCGAAGCCGAGAAATGACAGCGTCACGATCGTGAACACCGCGTAGCCGAGACGGACGGTGAACTCGACGACGATCGGGGCCAGGATGTTGGGCAGGATCTCGGCGAACATGATGTACAGCGAGCTCTCGCCGCGCAGCCGAGCGGCGGCGACGTAGTCGAGATCGCGCTCCTGCAGCACCGCCGCGCGCACCGTGCGGGCGATCAGCGGCGTGAACACGATCCCGATGACGATGATCAGGGTCGAATTGGACGGGCCGAGGGCGACGATGCCGAGGATCCCGGTGACGACGAGGGGGAGGGCGAGGAACGCCTCGACGAAGCGGCCGAGGATGTCGTCGACGAGGCCACGGAAATAGCCCATGACGAGGCCCAGCGCGGTGCCGGCCGCGGTTCCGAGCAGGGTCGCCAGCGGCGCGGTGACGAGGATCGGCCGCGCGCCGGTGATGACGCGCGCGAGCACGTCGCGCCCGAGCTGATCGGTGCCGAACAGGTGCGCGCCCGACGGACCCTTGTTGATCGCCAGCAGGTTCTGGGCCAGTGGGTCCTGCACCACCAGCGAGCCGAAGATCGCCGCCAGGATCCAGAAGCCGAGGATGATGGCGCCGGCGATGAACGCCTTCTGGCGGACGAGCCCACGGAGGAGCTCGCGCTGCAGGCCGGCGCCGGCGGCGCTGACGGCGCCGGCCGACTCGACCGGAACCGCACCGATGCTCATTCGACCCCCCGGTAGCGGATCCGCGGGTTGAGCAGCGTGAACAGGACGTCGGCGGCGAGCGTGGCGACCATGTAGACCGCGCCGATTACGAGCACGCCGGCCTCGAGCATCGGGAAGTCCTTGTCGTTGGCGGCGTTATAGATGAGCGTGCCGATCCCGTTGTAGTGGAACAGGTTCTCGACGAGGACGAGGCCGCCGATCAGATAGCCGGTCTGGGTGGCGATGACGGTGATCGTCGGCAGCAGCGAGTTGCGCAGGATGTGGCGGCGGATCATCACTCCGCGGGGCAGCCCCTTGAGCGTCGCCGTGCGGGCGTAGTCGGAGGCGAGCGCCTCCACCGTCCCGGCCCGCGCCATCTGCTGGATGTACCCGAACAGGATGAGCGTCAGCGGGATCGCCGGCAGGATCAGGTGATCGAGCTGCGTGCCGAACCCACTGCCCGGCGGTGTGGATGCCTGAATCGGCAGCACGTTGAGCCAGATGCCGAAGATGAGGATGAGGATGATCCCGGAGACGACCTCGGGGATGACCGTTGCCGACAGGCCGACGATGCTGATCACCCGGTCGAGCGGCTTGCCGACGTTGAGCGCGGCGATGACGCCGCCGAGGATTCCGAGCGGGACCACCAGCACGAACGCCAACGCCGCGAGCTTCAGCGAGTTGACGAACGCCTTGCCGAGCAGCGGCCCGATCGCCGACTGGTACTGGTAGGAGGTGCCGAGATTGCCGGTGACCAAGTGGCCGACCCAGGTCCCGTACTGCGCGATCACCGACTTGTCGGTGCCGAGTTGATGCGACAGCGCCGTCACCGCGGACGGCGCGGCGAGCGGCCCGAGGATCGCTCGGGCCGGATCGCCGGGCAGCACCTGGGCGGCGAAGAACACGATCAGGCTCAGGATCCACAGGGTGATGAGGCCGAGGCCGAGGCGCTTGAGGATGAGCCTGATCATGCTCTGCCGATGGTCGCCGCGGAGCCTACGCCGACTTGTACGCGTTCTTGAGGTAGATCGCCGCGATCGATGTCGGGTTGACGCCGTGCACGCTGGATGACGTCGCCGTCAGCCCGTCGATGAAGTACGGGATGATCAGAGGCGTCTGGTCGAGCAGCAGGGTCTCGATCTTGCCGGCGATCGTCTTCTGGGTCTGGAGATCGACGGCACCGGTGTACTGCTTGACCAGGGTGTCGTACGCCGGATTCTTGAAGTGGGCGGCGTTCCACACTCCGTCGGAGAGCAGCGGCGCGTCCAGGAACACGTTCGGCACGCCGCGATCGCCGTAGTCGACCAGGCTCATGGTCGCGTCGAGCCAGTCGGAGTTGCCGAATGTCGCCTTGCCGTAGTAATTGGCCTGGGTCTCGACCTTGAGACTCATCTTGACGCCGATCTTGATGGCGGCCTCGGCGATCACCTGCGCCAGCGACGGGATCTCCTCGTACTGCTCGGTGGTCAGTGACGTCGAGAAGCCGCTCGGATGTCCGGCGGCGGACAGCAGCTGCTTGGCCTTGGCGATGTCCAGGGCGCGCTGGGGGATGCTGGTGTCGGTGGAGGGGAACTTCGGCGAGAACGGGCTGTCATTGCCGACGACACCGTCGCCGTCGAGCAGCGCCTGCACCATGGCGGGCCGGTCCAGGGACAGCGCGATCGCCTGACGCACGCGCGGGTCGGTGAACGGGGCCTGGTCGCAGCGCATCGACAGCTCGCGGTGGTTGGCCGACTTGAGCTTGATGATGTTGTAGGAGGAGCTGTTGAGCAGCGACTGCGCGCCCTGGACGACGAACTGGACGATCACGTCGACCTGCCCGCCCTGCAGCGCGAGGATCTGCGGCGCCTGGGAGCTGTAGAACGTGAACTCGGTGGAGGCGAGGTTCGGGGCGCCGCCCCAGTAGTCGGGGTTGGCGGTGAAGCTGGCGCTGACATTCTGGGTGTAGCTGGACAGCTTGAACGGGCCGGTGCCGACGAATGTCTTGCTCCACTTGGCGAAGTCGGTGCCCTTGGGCACGATGATCGCGTTGTAGTTGTCGGAGGAGACGAGGTAGGGGAAGTTGCCGTTGGCGGCCTCGAGGTGGAACGCCACCGTTCCGGAGTCGACCTTGACCACGCCTGCGGGCTTGAGCACGCCGGCGAATGTCGAGAGTGCGTTGGAGGCGTTCTTGGGGTCGGCGAGCTGCTGGATCGTGTAGACGACGTCGTCGGCGGTCAGCGGCGAGCCATCGTGGAACTTGACCCCCTGACGGAGCTTGAAGGTCCAGACCGCACCGCCCTTGCTCGGGGTCCAGCTCGTCGCCAGCATGGGCTGCAACTGCAGGGCCATGTTGTTGTCGAAGGTCAGGAACTCGCCGGTCTGGGCGAGCAGGCAGAGGCCGCCGGCGTCAGAGATCGTGATCGGATTGATCGCCGCGGCCGGTGTCTGGCTGGCGAGCTTGAGCGTGCCGCCCTTGACGGCGCTGCCGCTCGACGTGCTGGTGGCGCCTCCGGCGGCCGACGACGAGGCCGATGTGCCGACCTTGTTGGCGCCGCCGCAGGCGGCGAGGACCGCGCCCATCAGCCCGGTCGACATGCCGATCACGGCGCCCTTGCGCATGAACTGGCGGCGGCTGATCCGGCCGGCCACCAGTTCGTCGATGTAGTGGTTCTCGAGCTCCGAGCGGGCGTCACGGACCGCGTCGAGCCTGCGGTGGTCAGTAGCCATCCTCCGTCACCTTTCTGCCGCGGTGAGGTGCGCCCTCACCGCATGCCTGTCCTCGCCGGCGCGGGTCGAGGTCGCTGAACATGCTGACGGCGGCATTGTCGACCGCCTTGGTGTAGATAGCCGAAATGATGCCATGCGCGGCGGCGTGCTCGCTTTTCTCGGTCGCCCCCGTCCACTGATGATCACGGTTCTTTCACACCTCATGGCCGCTGTCAAGCGCCCGGGCGGCGAGCACCGAGCTCATCACGTTGGCCGCTTGGACAATTTCGTCCATATCTGCTCCCTCGTGGGGAGTATGACTCTCGCCGCCGTGCAATGGGACGAAGAGCAGCAGCGCCGGCGCCAGGGCGGTCAGGTGCTGGGCGTCGTGCCCGGCTCCCGACCAGGTCTCGGTGGCCGGGATCCCGAGGTGCGCGGCGGCGGCCAGCGCGGCCGCGACCAGCTCGGGGTCGAGGTGCACCGGCTCGCCGTCGCGGACGAGTTCGACGTCGGCGCGGACGCCGCGGCGACGGGCGATCTCCCCGGCCGCCGCGCGGATGGCAGCGTCGACTCGTGCCAGCGACTCCGACGAGATGCCGCGGATGTCGATGCCAAGGCGGGCTTCGCCCGGGACGACGCTCAGTGCGCCGGGCGCGACCGCGATCGTGCCGACGGTCGCGACCGTCTCCGGCGGCTCGTCGCGCGCGGCGGCCTCGACGGCGAGGATCAGCTCGGCGGCGGCGGCCAGCGCGTCGTGGCGCTCGGCCATCGACACCTCGCCGGAGTGGCCGGCCTCGCCGTGGATGCGGACGGTGAAGCGGCGCGGCGAGGCCACCGTCGAGACGACGCCGAGCCGCCGCAGCGCGCGGCGTTGCGCGACGTGGACCTCCGCGTGGGCCCGCATCCGGTCGGTCGGCGGCTGCACTCGCGGCAGTCCACTGACCGCCTCGAGGTATCCGGCCAGGGCGTCCGCCGCGGTGATTCCGGCGTCATCGACCAGCCCGGCGAGCGCCGATACGGGCAGCGTGCCGGTCAGCAGGCGTGAGCCCATCGTGCCGGCGCCGAAGCGCGGCGCCTCCTCCGCCGCGCATACCAGCAGCCCGGCCCGGACGTCGCCCATCGGGCGGCCGCTCAGGTCGGCAACCAGCTCGAGGCCGAGGACGGTGCCCAGCGCGCCGTCGTAACGGCCGCCGTCGGGCACGGTGTCCACGTGGGATCCGGCGGTGACGACCGGGCCGGTATTCGGACCCAGCCACCCCGGCAGCGCCCACAGGTTGCCGAACTCGTCGACCCCGGGGGAGAGGTCCAGCTCGCGGGCCCAGCCGGCGACGAGCAGCATCGCCTCCGCCTCGGCCGCCGAATACGCCGGGCGGTCGGCGCCGCCGCCCGGTCCGCGGGAGATCGTCCACAGCTCCTCGAGCCGCCGCTGGATGCGTCCGGGGTCAGGCAAGGGCGTACTGCGCCAATGGCTTGCCGAGCATCGCCTCCACCTCGGGGTAGACGCTCGGTTCGCGGACGCCGTCGCCGAGCGGGACGTTCGCCTTGGGGACGTGCACGACGGCCACGTCGTCGCCTTCGCGCAGGTTGGCGATCGAGATGATCCGGCCGGTCGTCGTCGACAGGGTGGCGAGCACATCGGGGAAGGTGGCCAGCCGCTCGCCGGCGGACTCCGCGGTCAGGTACTCGTTGACGAATCCGAGCTCGAGTTCGCCGACGGTGACGGTTCCGATGTCAAACGCGTTCTCGGTCCGCAGGGTCCGGCTGCGGACGGGCCCGCGGGCGAGAATGCTGCCGCCGAGGTGCTCGGCGGTCGCGTCGATCATCCGTTCGGGTCCGTCGGGCTCGGCGGCCAGGATCGCCTCACCGAGGTCGAGCGCGAAGCTGATCGCCCCGACGGCGGCGTGCTCGGCCACGAAGGACGCCGGGAGCGGGTTGCGGGCACAGGAGATGAAGCCACCCGACTGATCAGACGCGGTCCGCAGCACGTTGGCGGTGTGGCGCACGGTGCCGCGGGTGACGACCTCGAGGTACCGGTTCTCGGCGCGGTTGCCGCCGGCGACCGCCTGCACGGTCTCGTAGTCGTCGTCGGCGGCCAGTCCGAATGAGCCCATCTTGCCGGTCGGATGGGCGCGGCCATCGCCGGCGGCGTCGACGACCACGGTGCCGAGCACGGCCGATGCCACCCAGCCGTTGCAGGTCGTGGACGAGCCGTTCTGAGCGGTCACCGTGCCGATGATCGGCTCGTCGACGGCCTCCATCAGCAGCTCGAGTGCGCGCACGTAGTCGCCGGGGCGCATCTCCCAGCCGACCGCCGCCGGGGCCCCGATGGCACTGACGGTGGCGAGCATCGAGTCCGGGTCCAGCTCTTCGAGGCTGACCAGCCGCGGGGTTCCGTACTGGACCGCCGTGGTCCCCACCAGCATCCCGTGGTCCACCCAACCACCCCCGCCGGCGGCCAGCACCGATCCTCCGGCGACCGCGGCGTGGACCGCGTGCAGATCGAGCTCCCTCATGCCGCGGACCCGGCGGCCTGGAGGCCGAGGCCGTGCTCGCGCGCGCAGGCCTGGGCCGCCTCGTACCCGGCGTCGGCGTGGCGCAGGACGCCGATCGCCGTGTCGACGTTCAGCGCGCCGCTCAGCCGGGCGGCGCCGTCGGCGTTGCCGGTGGCCACGACGGTCATGCCGGCGCTCTGCGAGTAGCCGGCGTAGCCGCCGCCACCGGCGTGCAGCGCCACCAGGTCGGCGCCCGCGGCGGTCGTCAGCAGGGCGTTGAGAAGGGGCCAGTCGCTGACGGGGTCCGAGCCGTCGGCCATGCCCTCGGTGATGATGTTGGGGTGGGTCATCGCTCCTGAGTCCATGTGGTCGCGGGTGAAGGCCACCGGTGCCCGCAGGCGGCCGGCGGCGACGGCGTCGTTGACGGCGAGACCGAGCCGGGTCCGCTCGCCGTGGCCGAGCCAGGCGATCCGGGCGGGCAATCCCTGCCGGGTGACGTGCGTGCGGGCAAGGCCGATCCAATCGGTGATCCGCGGCACGTCGGCGAACAGCTCCTCGGAGCAGATCTCATCGATGACGGTCAGGTCGGAATCCTCGCCTGACAGGCAGATCCAGCGAAACGGGCCGATCCCCCGGCAGAACAGCGGCCGCAGGTAGCGCGCGGTGAAGATGTCGATCGTCAGCGCGGCGCTCACCCCACCGGAGGCGGCGTGGGGGCGGATGTTGTTGCCGTAGTCGAACACGACCGCGCCGCGCTCGCGCAGCGCGAGCATCGCCTCGACGTGGCGCACCATCGTGGCCAGGGCGAGCGCCTCGAGCTTGCCCGGGTCACCCCGGCGCAGCGCCGCCGCCTCCTGGGCTCCCATTCCGGCGGGCCGGTAGCCGCTGCGCAGGTCGTGGGCGGCGGTCAGGTCGGTGACGACGTCGGGCACGCTGTCACGCGCCAGCAGGCCCTCGAGCAGGTCGGCGGCGTTGACCACGACCGCCACCGCGAGCGCCCGCCCGGCCTCGCGCGCGCTCAGCGCGGCGTCGAGCGCCTCGTCGATGTCCTCGCAGACGACGTCGATGATCCCGGCCTCGAGCCGGCCTCGCGCCTTGTCGGCGTCGACTTCGGCGATCACGCTGACCCCCCCGAGCATCCGGGTGATCGCCACCGGCTGCGCCGCGCCCATCCCGCCGAGTCCGGCCGAGACGACCAGACGTCCGCGCAGACTGCCGCCGAAGTGCTCGCGCGCCACCTGGGCGAAGGTCTCATAGGTTCCCTGGAGGACCCCCTGGGAGCCGATGTACTGCCAGCAGCCCGCGGTCAGGCCACCCCACACGATCAGCCCGCGCCGCTCCAGCTCATAGAAGTTCTCCGGGGTCGCCCAGCGCCCGACGAGGTTGCCGTTGGCGAGCAGCACCGCGGGGGCCCGGGGCCCGGTGGGCAGCACGGCGATCGGCTTGCCCGACTGGACCACCAGCGTCTCGCCGTCATCGAGGGCGAGCAGCGCCGCGATGATCCCGTCCAGGCTGGCGCGGTCCCGTGCCGCCTTGGCGTGCGCGGCGTAGACGACCAGATTCTCGGGATCCTCGGCGATCGCCAGGTTGTTCTCCAGGAGGCGCAGGATCGCCTCCTGGCGCCAGCCGTGGCAGCGCAGCGCCGTCTCAGGCACCGGCCGCCACCGCCGCCCGCGCACGCTCGGCGGGCACGAAGCGGCCGTCTCCCGCCTGCGCCAGCACCTGTTCGCCGTCCCATACCTGGCGCCCGGCCGCGAACGTCGCGATCACCCGCCCGGTCAGGCGCCGGCCGCTGTACGGGCTCCAGCCGGCGGCGGTGACCAGCCGGGCCGGGTCGATCACCCACTCGGCGCGCGGATCGAGCACGAGCAGATCCGCGTCGGATCCCGGGGCGAGCGTCCCCTTGCGCGGCCACAGCCCGAACCGCTTCGCCGGCCGCTCGCAGACCAGGCGGGCCAGCGCGGCCGGACCCAGTGCGTCGTGGACGAGCGGCACGATCAGCTCGACCCCCGGCGCCCCGGAGGCCAGCGCGAAGATGTCGGGGCCGTGCTTGCGTTCGAGCGGCCAGCCGACGTGATCAGAGGAGATGAGGTCGAGCCCGTCGGGCGCCAGCGACGCCTCGCGCAGCGGCGGATTGATCTTGGCCTCGCCGCCGCGGTCTGCCAGATCGGTCTCGTCCAGCAACAGGTAGTGCGGGCACGTCTCGGCGCTGACGTCGACGCCGTCGCGACGCGCCAGGGTCACGAGCTCCACGCCGCGGCGGGTCGACACGTGGCAGACGTGGAGCCTGACGCCGGTGGCGCGGGCGAGCTCGAGACAGCGCGCGATCGCCTCGTGCTCGGCCACCGGCGGACGGGAGCGGGCGTGGGCGAGCGGGTCGCCCCCACGACCGGCCGCCTGCTCGTAGGCGATCCCGGCGCGCACGATCTCGTCGTTCTCGGCATGGACGCCGGCGAGGCCGCCGGCCCGCGCGATCGCGGCGAACGCGGCGAGCAGCTGGGCGTCGGGGATGCGCGGGAACCGCTGCGGATGAGTCTCGAAGGTGGAGAGCTTGAACGCCGCCGCGCCGGCATCGACGAGGGCCTGGACCTGATCGATCGGACCGCGCGGGGGGACCGTGGCCCACAGCGCGACGTCGACCACCGCCTCGCGCTCGACGTCGGCCGCCTTGCCCTGAAACGCGGCCAGCGAGTCGATCGGGCCGGCGGCGTCGTACGGCATGTCCACGATCGTCGTGACCCCGCCGGCGGCGGCCGCGCGCGTACAGCGCTCGATGCCCTCCTCGGCGTAGCTGCGCGTGTGGACGTGGACGTCGACCGCGCCGGGGAGCAGAAGCGCATCCCCGAAGTCGTGGGCGCCCGGCTCCGGCGCTCCGATGCTCTCGATACGGCCGTCGCGGATGCACACGCCGGCCCGGCGAAGCGATCCGTCACGGTCGACGATGGTGCCGGAGATCTTCTCGCTCAATGAGATGACCGCAGGATACACTTCCAACAGCACCGTGACGACCTTCTCAACCAACGGGACAATCACCCTCAGTGGGGATGGATTGACGGTTGATGACGTCCTCGCCGTTGCCCGCGGCCACGCCCGCGTCGACCTCGACGATGCGGCGCTGCTCAGGGTTCGGGCCGCCCGCGACGTCGTCGACCGTGTGCTGGCCAGCGGTGAATCCGTCTACGGGCTCAACACCGGACTCGGGTCGCTCGCCCGTCATCACATCCCGCTCGAGGAGATCGGGGCCTTCTCGTTTGCGACCGTCGCCGACCAGGTCGCCTCCTACGGACGCCCGCTCGCCACCGACGTCGTCCGGGCGATGATCGCCTCGCGGGTCAACGGGATGCTCAAGGCCGGGGTGGGGGTGCGGCGTGAGCTGATCGAGCTGCTGGTGGCACTGCTCAACCTCGGCATCCACCCGATCGTGCGCATGGTCGGCTCCGTCGGGCAGGGCGACCTGTCCGAGATGGCCGACATCGGCAAGGTGCTGATCGGGCGAGGCTGGGCCGAGTACGAGGGCGAGCGCATGCGCGGCGCGGAGGCGCTGGCCCGGGCGGGCCTGGAGCCGATCGCGCTCGGGCCCAAGGAAGCGCTCGGGTTGATCAGCTCCAACGGCGTGACGATGGGCCGCGGAACCCTGGTGCTGATCGACGCGGCCGACCTGATCGAGAGCATGCAGATCGCCGCCGCACTCAGCTTCGAGGCGTTCGCCGCCAACCTGTCGGTCATCCATCCGGCGGCGGGGCGGGCCCGGCCCCACAGCGGCATGCAGACCGCCATGTCACGCCTGCGGGAGCTGCTCGAGGACTCCGACCTGTGGCGACCGGGCGCCGCCCGCAACCTCCAGGACCCGCTCTCGATCCGCTGCGTGCCGCAGACCCACGGCGCCGTCTACGACGCGCTGTCGGTGGCTCGCGGGCTGATGGAGACCGAGCTGAACTCGGCCGCGGACAACCCCCTCGTGCTCGTCGACGAGGGGGCGATCGTCTCGGTCGGCAACTTCGACGTGACATCGCTGGCGATGGTCTTCGACTACATCCGGATCGGGATCGCCCACGCCGCCCAGGTCGCCAATGAGCGGGTCCAGAAGCTGCTGTGGCAGCACTTCAGCGGCCTGCCGACCGGTTTGGCCCAGCATGAGGGCACCACCGGCGGACTGCGGCCGCTGGGTCGGTCGTTCGCGGCGCTGGCCTCCGAGGCCCGCTTCCTCGCCAACCCGGTGTCGCTGGACTACCGCGGTCAGCTCGCCGAGGGCGTCGAGGACCACGCCTCGATGGCGCCACTTGCGGTCAGTACCACCTCGAACCTGGTCAGCCTGGCTCATCGCCTGGTGGCGCTGGAGCTGATGATCGCCGCCCAGGCCGTCGACCTGCGCGGCGGCCCCGATCGCCTCGGCGCCGGAACCGGTCGCGCCTATTCGGTGGTCCGCGAGTTCGCCGGCACGCTCACGAACGAGACCGAATGGAACGCCGACATCGAAGGGCTGGCCACGCTGGTCGGCGAGGGCGCGCTGGCGCGCCGCGTGGCTCGCGTGGCCGGCGCGCGCCCGGCGCTCTCCGAGCACGCGCCCCCGGGATCTGACGTGGGCGCCGCCGGCGGAACGGCTGTCTGATGCCCGCGGGCGCGCTCGAGCGTGCCGTGGGGCTGCTGCACCATCTCGGCGATCAGCCGGCCGAGGTGACCGTCGCCGCGCTCGCCACCGAGGCGGGGATGCCGACGAGCACCGCCTACCGCCTGCTCGGCGAGCTCGAGCAGCTCGGGCTCGTGTCGAGGGCGGGGAATAGGGTGGCCCTCGGGACGCGCCTGGTCGCGCTCGGGCGAACCGCCGAGGCGGGCCTGCGCGAGCGGGTCGTCGAGCCGGCCGAGCCGGTCATGACCGAGCTGTCGCGCCAGACGGCCGAGACGGTCATCCTCACCGCTCCCTGCGCCCTGGAGGCGATCGTCCTGCACGTCGTCGAGACCGAGGTCCACTCCGTCCGGTTGTCCTACGCGGTGTTCCGGCGCGGGCCGATCCACCGGGGCGCCTCGGGGAAGGTGCTGGCCGCGTTCCTCGACGCGCCCGAGCGCCGGCGCCTGCTCGAGGCGGTGGCCGACCCGCAGCTCACCGGTGAGCTGGAGCAGATCCGCGCTGCCGGGTTCGTGATGACGGTCGGCGAGCTCGACGACGGCGCGGCAGCGGTGGCGGCGCCGATCCTCGACCGCCGCGGACGGCTGATCGCCGGTCTCTCGATCGCCGGCCCGGCGCAGCGGATCGTCGCCGACGCGACCCGTCTCGCCCCGTCGGTACAGGCGGCCGCCGCCCGGATCGAGCGCCTTCACCACACCTAGTCCGGAGCCCTCCCAGGCTTCACGGCGTGGCGAAGAGCGCCGATATCCTCGAGATCCATGGCCGACGCGCGCGTAGAGGACATCGACCGCGCCACCCGCCGCAAGATCGCCGGCGCGATCTCGTCACAGCGTAAGCAGCTGCTGGCGCACTGGGAGGAGCGTCATCGGGCCCAACCGTCGCTCGCCGAGCCGGTGCGCGCGCTCGGCGGCTGGGATGCCTACCGCTCGGGCTACCTCGATCCGCTGCTGCGCCTGCTGAGCACCGGCATCCGGCGCGCCAGTCCCGACCACCTGTACGTCTACGCCCATGAGCGGACGCGGTTCTTTGACCCGGCGGCGCTGCGCAACGGTGGCCAGGCCGAGCTCGCAGCCACTCTGCGGGGCGACGCCGAGGACACGCTGGCGTTGTTCGACGGGCAGACCGCCGAGGCGCACGCCGTCCGCGCGCTGCTCGACGCGCTGCACGGGTCGATCGTCGACGAGCCGGGCGCGGCGTCGGTCAGCATCGTGCTCGTCGGTGACTGCCTGATGACCGACGTCATCCCGTTCCTGCGCCCCCAGCTCCGCGCGGCCGGCCTCGAGCTCACGCTCGATCACCTGTACTTCAGCGCCCATGAAGGCCGCGCGCTCGCGCAGGACGAGCTGATCGCCGCCATCGACCGGGAGCGATATACGCTCATCGGTCTCAGCTTCCTCACCTACGAGGGGATCCCGCCCTATCCGGCGCTGCTCGCCGACGCCGAACGGCTGTCCGGGGAGGAGCTGACCCGACGCGTCGACCAGATCGACGCCGTCGTCCGCGAGTACATCGGCGCCGTGCGCGAGGCGACGAACGCGACGATCGTGCTCCACGGCGCCAGCGGGCTCCCGCTCACCAAGCTGCGCGAGTTCGTCCCGCTCGTGCCGCCGCTGTCACGTGGGCGCCGGCGGGCGGTGGCGCTCCTCGACAGCCGGCTGCGCGAGCTCGCCGCCAACACCGAGAACGTCATCTTCCTCGATGAAGCTCAGGCGGTGTCCGCCGCCGGGCTGCGCGCCGCCAGCCGCCGTTTGATGTCCCGCGTCTTCACCCACGGCGGCGTCTTTCACCCGAGCGCGTTCGGCCCGCTCATCGCCGCCCCCTACGCCGACGTGGTGACGGCGCATTCCGCGCTGTCGAAGTGCAAGGTGCTGCTCGTCGACTTCGACAACACCCTGTGGGACGGGGTCATGGCCGAGGGCGAGGTCGAGCACCACCTCGAGGCCCAGCGGCTGCTCAGGCGCCTGCGCGAGGCGGGCATCCTGCTCGTGTCGGTCTCCAAGAACGATCCCGAGTCGATTCGATGGGATGAGCTCGAGCTCGACTATGACGACTTCGTCCTGCACAAGGTCAGCTGGAACCTCAAGTCCCAGTCGATCGAGGAGGCCGCCGGCCAGCTTGACCTCGGGCTCGACAGCTTCGTGCTGATCGACGACAACCCGGTCGAGCGCGAGCTCGTCGCCTCGGCGCTCCCCGCCGTCCGGACGATGGACCCGGCCGATCCCGCCACCTGGCGGCGTCTCGGGATGATGCTCGACTTCCCCAACACCCGGGCGACCGCCGAGGCCGCCCGCCGGACCGAGATGTATCGGGAGGCGGCCGCCCGCCGCGATGCCGTCAGTGGCGGGGCCGACTACGCCGGCATGATGCGGACGCTCGACCTCAGGGTCGGATTCGGGCCGGCGCGCGAGAAGGACCTCGACCGCGTCCACGAGCTCATCGACCGCACCAACCAGTTCAACACGACGACGATCCGGCGCAGCCGATCCGAGCTGTCACAGCTGCTCAGCGATCCCGCCTACGGCATCTACCTCGGCACCCTCGCCGACAAGTTCGGAGAGTTGGGTGTCGTCGGGGTCACCGTGGTGCGCCGGGACGGCGACGCGCTCGTCTTCGACGCGGTGATCATGAGCTGCCGGGCGATGGGATTCGGTTTCGAGACGGTGCTGCTGCGCGGGCCGATCGACGCCGAGACCGGCTTCGCCACCGCCGTCGGTCACTACGTGCCGACCGAGCGCAACCGCCCGTGCGCGGCGCTGTTCTCCGAGAAGGGCTTCAGGGAGGCGGCGCCGGGGGAGTGGCGCCTGGACCTCGGGGGCGCGCTGCCCGAGATCCCCGACTGGCTGGCGCTGACCCGGGTCTAAGCCGGTCCAAGCCACCCGAGTCACAGATTCGGTGGCAGCCAAACCCGATCGCTTCAGTTCGGGTCAGGACCAGAATCGGCGCTGACGACCGCGCATAGGTGGTCACGTCCGCCGCCCCGGCGTGCAATCGTTCCCGGAGCCGATCGGCGGTCTGGGCTGAGCTGATCAGCCCGGGCGTCGGCCATGAGCGACACGACAACAGAACCGGCAGGCGAGCACGCTCCGCGGCGATCGCGCGTGCGCCCCGTCGGGCGGCGCGGCCCGGGTGAGCGGATCGGCCGGGCGCCGCGAGCCGGCAAGCACGCCGACGCGGGCCACGATCTCGACGTCCCGCGTGGCCTCGCCGCCCTCAGCCTCGACGCGCTGTCGAGCGTTGCCTACGGGCCCCAGGCCATCATGGCGGTGCTGGTGGCGGCGGGCGCGTCGGCGCTGAGCTGGACGCTGCCGATCACCCTCGTGATCACCGGCATGCTCGTGCTGCTGGTGATCTCGTACTCCCAGGTGATCACCGCCCATCCGGACGGCGGCGGCGCCTACGCGGTCTCCAAGGCGAACCTGGGGCGATGGCCGGCGCTGCTGGCGGCCGCGTCGCTGGTCGTGGACTACGTGCTGACGGTGGCGGTCAGCCTGGCCGCCGGCGCGGCCAGTCTCGGCAGCGTCTTCCCCGGCCTGGCGGGCCATCTCCTGCTCGTGTCGCTCGGCGGGCTCGTGGTGCTGACCGGGATCAACATGTTCGGGATCAGCGAGTCGGCCAAGCTGCTCATCGTCCCGGCTTCGGTGTTCATCCTCAGCATGTTCGCGGTGATCGTCGTCGGCTTCGTCCATCCCGGACTGCAGGCCACGATCGGTCGCCGCGAGGTGCCGAAGATCACCGAGGCGCTCGGCATCGTCCTCATCCTCAAGGCGTTCGCGTCGGGATGCTCGGCGGTCACCGGCATCGAGGCGATCGCCAACGGGGTGCCGGCATTTCGCGAGCCCCGGGCCCGCACCGCGCAGCGAACCGAGATCACGCTCGGCGTGCTGCTCGGCGTGATGCTCGTCGGCCTGGCGCTGCTCATCCACTCCAACCATGTGCAGCCGCGCGGCGGCGTGACCGTGCTGGCCCAGCTCACCGCAGGCTCGCTCGGCACCGGCTGGCCGTTCTACGTGTCCAACCTCGCCGTCACCATCGTCCTCGGCCTGGCCGCGAACACGAGCTTCGGCGGCCTGCCGGTGCTGATGAGCCTGCTCGCGAGGGATCACCGCCTCCCGCACGCGTTCTACCTCCGCGCCGAGAAGCCGATCTTCCGGACCGGCATTCTCGTCCTCGCCGTCGCCGCGCTGGTGTTGCTGCTCACCTCCGGCGCCGACGTCTCCAACCTCATCCCGCTGTACGCGATCGGCGTGTTCATCGGCTTCACCCTCAGCCAGGTCGGGCTCGTCCGTCACTGGCGCGGCGAGCGGCCCCGCCGCTGGCGGCTGCGCGCCGGCGTCAACTCGGCCGGCGCCGTGATCACCGCCATCGCCGTCGTCGTCCTGCTCGGATCGAAGTTCCTCGAGGGCGCATGGGTGATCGTGATCGCCGTGCCGGTGCTCATCCTCGCGTTTCACCGGACCGAGATCTATTACGCCGGCGTCGGGCGCGAGCTCAAGCTCGGCCTCACCCCGCCCCATCCCACCAAGCACGAGAGCATCATTCTCGTGCCGACCTCGACGGTGAACCTGCTGACCGAGCGCGCCGTCAGCGCGGCGCTGTCGATGGGCGGCACCGTGCAGGCCATCGCCGTCGCCGCCAACGAGGAGGAGCGCCGGCAGATCGAGCGCGACTGGACCGAGTGGGCCTGCGGCGTCCCCATCGAGGTGGTCGTCGACAAACACCGCTCGCTCATCCGATCGGTGCTGCGCTACGTCGCCTCGATCGAGGACACCGACGCCGTCGTCACCGTCCTGATCCCTGACATCGTGCCCCGCAAGCGCCGTCACGAGATCCTCCACAACCAGCGCGGGCGCCTGCTGGCGGCGGTCTTGAAGGCCCGCACCGACGTCATCGTCGCCACGCTGCCGTTCAGGCTCCACGACTGAGGGGCGCCGAGGTGTGGGGTCGTCGGCACTCCACCACGCTCAGCGCGTCACCTCCGTCGGACGCACGGCCGCGGCGCCGCGCTCCCGGCGACGCCGCACCATCCCCCCGCGCAGCCGCGGAGCCGCCGGGACGAGCTGATCCTCGGCGCCGGGCCGCAGGACGACGATCTCCCCGGATGCGTGAGCCAGCAGCCAGGCGACGTCGTCGGGCCCGAAGCCGGGACCCCCGTCGGCGGCGGCGGCGATCACGATCCGCTCGAAGCGCTCGTTGGCGATCGTCTGGCGCAGCGCGTGGCGATAGGTGCGCCCGCGCTCCACTCGCGCGTCGATCGGTACGCCGAAGACGGCGGCGCGGTGCTCGATCGCCTCCTGCAGCGGGATGGCGATCGCCGCCTGGCGCGGCAGCGGCGAGTCGAGCGGCAGCGTCAGCGGGACGCGCGCCAGGAACACCGGCAGCAACGTCGCATCCTCCGCTCGGGCCAGCCGCAGCGAGGCATCCAGCGCTCGGCACGACAGCGCCGAGGCGATGAACGGGAACAGGATCCGCCCGGTGCCGGGTTCGGGGAGGGGGCGTCTCCGGGGCTGTGCCCGCCGGAGCGCCAGCGCCAGCGCTGCCGCCGTCGCGGCGAGCACGACCACCACCACGATCAGGACTGCGGTCATCGTTCCTCCATCACCCGTTGGGTCCGATCGGCGACGATGCGCAGATCGATGCCGGGAAGCAGCGCCATCAGCCGTCCCGGGAGGCTCGGCTGCATCAGGCGGCGCAGCGCCCCCCGCGGGCTCGGTGACCCCATCAGCACGTAGGTGGTCCCGCGCTCCCGCGCGATGCGCTGCGTCACCAGGGCCACGTCGGGCCCTCGCTCCACCAGCAGATGCGCGCCGAGCACGCTGCTCAACCGCCGCAGGGCGGCCAGCTGGTGATCCTCGGCGTCGGTGGCTTCGTCGTCGGTCACCCACAGCACGTCGAGCTCGGCCCCGAGCCGCTGCGCCGAGCGCCAGGCTCGGCGAACGACCCGTTGGGAGCTTGGATCGGGGGTGACCAGCGCCAGCAACCGTTCGCCGATCGCCGACGGCGCGCCTCCGTCCACGAGCCGTTCCTCGCGTCCGCGGGCGGTGGGGTCGGCGGTTCCCGGCGCCGGGTTGCGCTTGGCCTCGACCTCCTCGGCCACCTGCCGCAGCGCCACCTCGCGCAGCGCCGAGAGATTCTCGATCTTGAAGAAGTTGTTGAGCGCGGTCTGCACTCGTTCAGCGGGGTACACCTTGCCGGCGAGCAGACGCTCGATCAGCGAATCGGGCGTGATGTCGATCAGCACGACGTCATCGGCAGACGCCAGCACCGCGTCGGGAACCGTCTCGCGGACCCGGGTGCCGGTCAGCTCGGCCACCTGGTCGTTGAGGCTCTCCAGGTGCTGGACGTTGACGGTGGAGTACACGTCGATTCCGCCGTCCAGCACCTCGGCAATGTCCTGGTAGCGCTTGGCGTGCTCGGACCCTGGGGCATTGGTGTGCGCCAGTTCGTCGATCAGGCACAGCTCGGGGTCGCGGCGCAGCACCGCCGGCACGTCGAGTTCCTCGAGCACGGTGTCCCGGTAGCGGACGAACCGGCGCGGCACCGTCTCCAGCCCGGCGGCCTGCGCCAGCGTGTCGGCGCGGCCGTGAGGCTCGAGGTACCCGATCACCACATCGTGTCCGGCCAGTGCCTCCGCCTGACCCTCCTGCAGCATCCGGTACGTCTTGCCCACCCCGGCGGCCATCCCCAGGAACACCTTGTAGCGCCCGCGGGTCACGGCCACCGGGTCAGCCTCCAGGCGCGATGCGCCCGCCGAGATCACGCCCCGAAGAGGTTGTGGACGATGAGATCGATCAGCTTGATCCCGATGAACGGGGCGATCAGCCCGCCGAGGCCGTAGATCCACAGGTTGCGGCGCAGCAGGGCGCTGGCGCCGATGGGGCGGTAGGCGACGCCCTTGAGGGAGATCGGGATCAGCAGCGGGATGACGATGGCGTTGAAGATGATCGCCGAGATGACGGCGGAGCGGGGGGTGCCCAGGCTCAGCACGTTGAGGACATGGAGCGGCCCCTGGCCGTGTTTGGTGGCGGCGTAGGTGGAGATGAAGATCGCCGGCAGGATCGCGAAGTATTTGGCGACGTCGTTGGCGATGGAGAAGGTGGTAAGCGCGCCGCGGGTGATGAGCAGCTGCTTGCCGACTTCGACGATTTCGATGAGCTTGGTCGGGTTGGAGTCGAGGTCGACCATGTTGCCGGCCTCGCGGGCGGCTTGGGTGCCGGTGTTCATGGCGACGCCGACGTCGGCCTGGGCGAGCGCCGGGGCGTCGTTGGTCCCGTCGCCGGTCATCGCGACCATCCGCCCCTGGGACTGCTGTTCCTTGATGAGCGCGAGCTTGGCCTCCGGCGTGGCTTCGGCGAGGAAGTCATCGACGCCGGACTCCTCGGCGATCTTGGCCGCGGTGAGGCGGTTGTCACCGGTGATCATGACGGTCCGGATACCCATCGAGCGGAGGTGGTCAAAGCGCTCGCGCATGCCCTCTTTGATGGTGTCCTTGAGGTAGATGACGCCCATCACCTGCGCGTCACGGGCGACCGCGAGAGGGGTGCCGCCCTCGCGGCCGATCCGGTCCAGCGCGGGCTGGAGCTCGGCGGGCGGGCGGCCTCCCTCCTCGATCACCCAGGAGATGATCGCGTCGCCGGCGCCCTTGCGCAGCTGTCGGGAGTCGAAGTCGACGCCGCTCATCCGGGTCTGGGCGGTGAACGGGACGAACTCGGCGTGCACGTCGGCCATCTCGTGCTCGCGAATCCCGTACTGCTTGGCCAGGACGACGATCGAGCGGCCCTCGGGCGTCTCGTCGGCGAGCGACGCCAGCTGGGCCACCTCGGCGAGCTCGGCCTCTGACACGCCCGGCATGGGGATGAACTCCGATGCGAGACGGTTGCCGATGGTGATGGTGCCGGTCTTGTCGAGCAGGAGGACGTCGACGTCGCCGGAGGCCTCGACGGCGCGCCCTGACAGCGCGAGGACGTTGCGGCGCACGAGGCGGTCCATGCCGGCGATCCCGATGGCGGACAGCAGCGCGCCGATCGTGGTCGGGATCAGCGCCACCAGCAGCGAGATGAGCGTCGTGTCGGAGATCGAGGTGCCGGCGAACAGCCCGAACGGCCGCAACGTCGCCACCACGATCATGAAGATGAGCGTGAGCCCCGCGAGCAGGATGTTGAGCGCGATCTCGTTCGGCGTCTTGCGCCGTGACGCGCCCTCGACCAGTGAGATCATGCGGTCCAGGAACGAGTTCCCCGGCTCCTGGGTGATCTCCACGACGAGCCGGTCAGACAGGACGCGGGTGCCGCCCGTGACGGCGGAGCGGTCGCCGCCGGACTCGCGGATGACCGGCGCGGACTCGCCGGTGATCGCCGACTCATCGACCGACGCGATCCCTTCAACGACGGTGCCGTCGCCCGGGATCAGCTCACCGGCCTCAACCACGACCTGGTCGCCCTTGGTCAGCTCCGACGCCGTCTTGGTGCCGCCGTCGCGCATCACCGCGACGGTCTCGTGACGCAACGATCGCAGGGTGTCGGCCTGGGCGCGGCCGCGGCCTTCGGCGAACGCCTCGGCCATGTTGGCGAAGACCACGGTCAGCCACAGCCAGATCGAGATGACGAACGTGTACCACGCGGGGTCGTTGCCGCCCAGCGCCTTGCCGCCGAACACCTGGATCAGCCAGGTGACCGTGGTGATGACCGCGCCGATCTCGACGACGAACATGACCGGATTGCGGATCTGCACCCGCGGGTCGAGCTTGACGAAGCTGTCAAGGAGCGCGCGGCGGACGATGTCGGGACGGAACAGGGAGATGGCGCGCCGCTCCTGGCGCGAAGCGGGAGTGGTTGGATCAGAGGACACGGAGGGGGTGTTGACCGACATCAGCTGCCTCCTCCGGAGACGCGGTTGACTGCGAGGTTGAGTTCGAGGACGTTGACGGTTGGTTCGCCGGAGAATCCGAGTCCGCGTCCGCCGGTGTCGGTGGCGATCAACCGGTCGACGGTGGTGAGGGGGAGGTGGCGCACCGCGGCGATCCGGTGGGCCTGGATGTGGGCGTTGGCCACCGAGATGTCAGGGTCGATGCCTGATGCGGAGGTGTCGGCGGCGTCGACCGGGACCTTGGCGGGGGTCAGCCCGCCGGGGTAGTAGGGGCCGTTGAGCGCGATGTACGTTTTGATGTTGGCGGCGAGGGCTTGTTCGGTGACGGTGCTGTTGGGGCCATAGTTGGCAAACGCCGAACCGGCGGCGTTGTCAGCGGGGGTGGTTCCGGACGGGCGGGTTTGGAAGTACCGCGGGTCGGGGGTGGTCACGGGGTTACCGTTGAGCGTCTGTGGCTTGCCGGTCTTTTTGTTGATGACAATGTCACCGAAGTTCTGGCCGATGAGTTTTGATCCAACGACCCGGCCGCCGATGTGGACCTGCTGGCCGTTGGCGTTACCCGGGAACGCCACCTGGCTGATGCCGGTGATGACGAGCGGGAAGAGGATCCCGCAGATGAGCGTGAGCGCGAGGATCCCGATGGTGGAGGTGATGATGTCTTTTTTGATGGCCATTAGTAGAGGTGTCCGGTCAGGCCTTGCACGATCGGGCCGAGGAGCAGGGCGGGGAAGAACGTCAGCGCGCCGACGAGGATGATCACGCCGATCAGCAACACCACGAACGTGGGGTTGTCGGTGCGCATCGTTCCCAGTCCGGCGGGGCTGACGCGTTTGCCGGCGAGCGACCCGGCGACGGCGAGCACGAACAGGATCGGGACGTAGCGAGCGAACAGCATCGTGAACCCGCCGAGCAGGTCGGCGAAGGTGACGCCGTGGGAACCGAGATTGCCGGCGTTGGGCTGGATCAAGCCGGTATAGCCGGCAAACGCCGACCCGTTGTTGTTGGCCTGAGACAGATAGGCATAGAAGGTTTCTGAGAAGGCTTGGGGGCCGTGGGCGACAGCGGTGTCGATCGATGCGCGTCCGGCGTGGGATGCGGTCGCCAGGGCGGTTGAGAACAGCGCCGCGAGCGGGGTGATGAGAATTCCCAGCGACACGAGCTTGATCTCCCGGGCTTCGATCTTCTTGCCGAGATATTCGGGGGTGCGCCCGACCATCAGCCCACCGATGAACACCGCCAGCAGGACGTAGAGCAAGATCGAGTACAGCCCGGTCCCGACCCCGCCGAAGATGACCTCGCTGGCGGACAGGTTCGCGAACGGGATCGCGCCGCCGATCCCGGTGAAGGACTCAAGCGCGCTGTTGACCGCGCCACACGAGGTGACGGTGGTGATGACGTTGAACAGCGCCGAGCCGGCGATCCCGAACCGCTGCTCCTTGCCCTCCAGGTTCCCGCCGGTCGAGCCGGCGATCACACTGGTGTGCAGCCCCGCGGCGTGCTGTGCGGGCGAGCCGTGGGCCTCGGCGATATAGGCGACGATCACCGCGCCGAGGAACATGATCATCATCGTCGAGTAGATCGCGTACCCCTGGCGGCGGTTGCCGGCCATCTTGCCGTAGGTGAACACCAAGGCGGCTGGAATCAGCAGCACCGTCAGCATCTCGAGGAAGTTGGAGAAGCCGGTGGGGTTCTCGAACGGGTGCGCCGAGTTGACGTTAAAGAAACCGCCGCCGTTGGTGCCCAGCAGCTTGATCGCCTCCTGGGAGGCGACCGGGCCCATGCCGATCACCTGGGTCAGCCCGGTGATCCCGTGCACCGTCACATAGGACGCGAAGTTCGCGATCACGCCCTGGGAGACCAGCACCAACGCGATGATGATCGACAGCGGCAACAGCACGTACAGGACCGTGCGCACGATGTCGTGCCAGAAATTACCCAGGCTCTTGCCGCTGCGAGCGATGATCCCGCGGATCAACGCGACCGCGACCACGATCCCGACGCCCGCCGACAGGAAGTTCTGAACGGTGAGCCCAGCCATCTGGCTGAAATAGCTCAGCGTCGTCTCGCCGCCGTAGTACTGCCAGTTCGTGTTGGTCACAAACGACGACGCCGTGTTGAACGTCACGTTCCACGGCGCGGAGTGAAACCCCTGCGGATTGAGCCCGGTAAAGCTCCACAGCCCCTGCGAGCGCAGGATGAGATACAGGACCAGCCAGCCGGCGAGCGAGAAGATGATCAGGCTCTTGGCGTACGCCTTCCAATCCTGACCAGCGTTCGGGTCGACCCGCATCACCCGGTACAGGAACCGCTCGGGCACCCCGAGCACACGATCCATGAACGTGTGCCGGCCGGTGTAGACCGCGGCCAGATACGAACCAAACGGGATCGCCAGCGCCGTCAGGATCCCGCAGAACAGGACGATGGTGAGCCAGCCGGTGAACGTCATGACGGCCTAGAACTTCTCTCCGCGCAGAAGCGCGTACAGGAGATAAAGACAGACCAGCGCCGAGACGATCAGTCCGAACAGATCCGAGCCGCTCATATGCGATCGATCCCCCAGACGAGCGCCAGCAGAATGGCGAACATGAGAACTCCCAGAAGGACGGCGATGAAATCCATGCCGTCATCTTGGGAGGCGCAACGTCAAGGATGCGTGCAGGAACGACCGACACGCATCAAGATATTGTGAAGGCCTGCGCCGGCGCGGGCCTTGAGCTACTAGATCAGCGCAAGTGACCGGGTGCGCGGTGCGGTCGGCTCTGGCATCGTCAGCAGCTCGGTCGGGAGCATCCGGTCCAGCAGCGACAGCGCCGAGTCCGACAGCGTTTCGAGGGCCGGCGCCAGCACTGCGCGGGCGGCCTCCCGCACCCCGGCCCGGGCCACATCGTCCCGGGACTCGCGGATCGCGATCGCGGCAGCGTCTCCGGCGGCGGCCCTCGCCGCCGCGCGCGCGCGGTCCCCGGCGATGTCCCCGACCCCGAGGCGAGCCGCGGCCCAGGCGGCGGCGCCGGCACACGACCAGGCGGCCTCGCGACCGGCCACTGCCGCCGCCCAGCCCGTGGGCAGGGCGATGCCGAACGCGCGTGCCCGGGCGCTCCGCGCCTCGCGACGGGCGGCCTCGAGCAGCGGCAGCGCCTGGCGCAGGCCGCGCCCGTCGGTGACCGCCGGCAGGATGATCAGGGCATCGGCAGGCTCACGCAGGCCGCCCAGGTGCAGCCAGGCCGGGGTGTAGACGCGGGTCAGCCAGTCCATCGCCATCCAGCCGCGCTGCTCGTCCAGTCCGTCGTGCGCGGTTCCGATGGTGCGGGCGAGATAGGAGCGCAGACGCTGGCGCGGCGCGAACTCGAGGCCGTCGTTCAACGCGATGCACATCGCCCGCAGAACCGGGCTGACGCACGCCGGCTCGTCGTTGTGGGGCTCGCCGGCCAGGTAGCTGACCCACTCCATCGCGCAGCGCCCGTCCGTCGGGCTGGCGTGCGTGCCGTAGGCGAGGGTGTAGTCCGTGCTCATCTGGCCTCCCGTGCGTCGCGTTCACTCACGGGCTAATTGTGGCGCTCAACGCACAGAAACTCCAGCCCACTGCGTGAGCAGGGACAAAGCGCGGCGGCGGTGGCGCTTGGCCGGCTAGATCGCCACCTCTGAGTTCGTCATCGCCGTCCGTTCGCTGGGAAGACCGAAATGCTCGACGGGGCTGGCGGAGTTGCGCGCCATCGCGACGAACATCCGCTTGCGCCAGCCGGCCATCCCGGGCGCGTCGGTAGGGACGATCGTCATCCGTGACACGAAGTACGAGGCATGCTCGAGGTCGAGGTTGCGATCCAGGAAGCCATGCTTGCGGGCCGTCGCCAGAGCGTCGGGCAGGTTCCACTTGTCCCGGTAGCCGATCCGGACCGTCAGGTGAGTGGCCTTGAACAGTCCCTTGCCGACGGTCTCGGCGGCGAAGCGATCCGAGCGATCCACCCGCGGGATGCTGACGGGCTCCATCGAGACGATCACCACCTTGTCGTGGACCGCCCGGTTGTGCTCGACCAGGGTGCGCAGCGCCAGCGGAGTCGTCGTCTTGCCGGGGCTGAGATAGATCGCGGTGCCGGGGAGCCGGATGATCGGGGGCTTGGCCGTCCGCAGCTCCTCGAGGAAGTCCTCCAGCGCCCCCTCTGCCGCGGTGCGGTTGGCGGTCACGATGTCGCGCCCCTTGCGCCAGGTGATCATGACGAACGCGATCACCAGGCCGACAGCGAGCGACAGGTACGCGCCGTCGGCGATCTTGGCCAGGTTGGAGGTGAAGAACGCCACCTCCACCACCAGGAACAGGGTCCCCAGGATGGCCAGCCGCCATTTGGGGGTGTGCCACAGCGCTCGAGACACCGCGATGAACAGGATCGTGTTGAGGACGAACGTGCCGGTGACCGCGACGCCGTAGATGTCGCCGAGCCGGTTGGAGCTGCGGAACACCAGCACCAGCGCCGCGACCCCCAGGCACAGGAACCAGTTGATCATCGGCACGTAGATCTGGCCCTCCAGGTTGGACGTGTGGACGACGCGCAGCCGCGGGAGGAAGCCGAGCTGGATCGCCTGCTTGGCCACTGAGAACGAGCCGGTGAGCGCCGCCTGGGACGCGATGATGGTGGCCGCGGTGGCGAGCACGACCATCGGCACCAGCAGGCTGTGCGGGATGACCTGGAAGAAGGGGTTGAAAGAGGACTGGTTGACGCTGGCGGGGTGGCCCAGGATGAATGCCGCCTGGCCGAGGTAGCAGAGCATCACCGCCGGAAAGACGACCGCGAACCAGGTCATCCGGATCGGCGTCGATCCGAAGTGCCCGCGGTCGGCGTACAGCGCCTCGGCGCCGGTGCAGCAGAGCACCACGCCACCGAGCGTCAGCCACGCGTCGGTGCCGTGATCGATCATGAACCGCGCGCCCCACACCGGCGACAGGCCCTGGAGCACGCCAGGATGGGGGATGATCTCTTTGAGGCCGAACACCGCGATCACCGCGAAGAACACCATGATCACCGGGCCGAACAGCCAGCCGACAGCGCCGGTGCCGAAGCGCTGCACCGCGAACAGGGCGATGAGGATCCCGAGTGAGAACGGCACCACGAGATGCGACAGGCTCGGGCTGACGACGCTCAGGCCGCCGACCGCCGAGGTCACCGAGATCGCCGGCGTGATCATGCCGTCGCCGAAGAACAGCCCGGCGCCGAAGATGCCGAGCGTGACCAGCACGGCGGTCCGGCCGATGCGTTTGCGCTGGATCAACGAGGTCAGGGCCATGATCCCGCCGTCGCCGCGATTGTGGGCGCGCATGATGAAGCCGGCGTACTTGATGGACACCAGGATCATCAGCGCCCAGAAGATGAGTGAGACGATGCCGTACACGCCGGCGACGTCCGCGTGCGCGGCGTTGCGGTGGGCGGTGAAGATGAACTGCTCCGTATACAGCGGGCTCGTGCCGATGTCGCCGTAGACGATCCCGAGCGCCCCGAGCGCCAGCACCGTCTTGCCGGCGTGGGCGACGACGTCGCGCTCGTCGTCGGTGGCGGCCCTCAGCGCGGCGGAGGGCGCGCGCTCCTTGGGCGGCGCGGCCCGGACCGGCCAGTAGCCGAGTTTGTGGGCGGCCTCGTTGAAGTTGCGCTTCGCGGCCGGCGCGGCCGGCGCAGCCGGCGGGGGCGTCCGGGCGGCGCCGTTGCCGTTGCCGTTGCGGTGCGGGAACTTCGGAGGGCTTGCCGGAGCCCTCTGATGGGGTCCGGCGAGTGGGTGCTGTCGACGTGCCGCCTTCCGGATGGCTGCGGTCAGACCGAGCCATGCGTCTCCTGCGGAGCGGCGGAGCAAGAGCGCATACATCCATCATCGGCGGGCCGGTGTCAAGGAGACGTGCAGGATTGCCCGGCCGGTATCAAGATGTTGTGAAGATCCCGGCTAGATCGCCACCTGGGAGCCGGTCATGACGGTCCTCGGGCTCGGCAGGCCGAAGGTGTCGATCGGGCTGGTCGCGTTGCGCGCCATCCCGACGAACAACTGCTTGCGCCAGCGCGACATCCCGGGCGCGCTGGTCGGCACGATCGTCATCCGGCTGACGAAGTAGGAGGCGTGCTCGAGGTCGAGGTTGCGGTCCAGGAAGCCCTGCTTGCGGGCGAGTGCCAGGGCCTGCGGGACCTTCCAGCTGTCGTGATAGCCGACACGGACAGTGAGGTGGGTGATCTTGAACAACCCCTTGCCGAGCTTCTCGGCGACGAAGCGGTCGGCCTTGTCGACGCGCGGGATGCTGATCGGGTCCATCGAGACGATCAGGACCTTCTCGTGGAAGGCGTGATTGTGCTCCACCTGGGCTCGGAGCGCCAACGGGGTCGTCGCCTTGCCCGGGTTGAGGAAGATCGCCGTTCCCGGCAGCCGGACGACCGGCGGCTCGGCGGTGCACAGCGCTTCGAGGAAGTCCGCCAGGGAACCCTCGTGCTCGGTGCGGTTATGGGTCACGGTGTCGCGCCCCTTGCGCCACGTGAGCATCACCGTCGCCACCAGGATCCCGACGCACAGCGGCAGCCACGCGCCGTGAGTCACCTTCGTCAGATTCGAGGTGAAGAAGGCCACCTCGACGATGTAGAACACGCCCGCCATCAGCCCCAGACGCCACTTGGGCGTCTTCCACAGGGAGCGGGCGACGGCGACGAACAGCGTCGTGTCGAGGATGAACGTGCCGGTGACGGCGACGCCGTAGATGTCGGCCAGTCGCGTGGAGCTTTGGAAGACGAGGACGAGGGTGACCACTCCGAGGCACAGAAACCAGTTCACCAGCGGGACGTAGATCTGCCCCTCGAGCTCGGACGTGTGCACGATCCGGATCCGGGGCAGGAAGCCGAGCTGGACGGCCTGCTTGGCGACCGAGAAGGAGCCGGTCAGCGCCGCCTGGGAGGCGATGATGGTGGCGAGGGTCGCCAGAATGACCATCGGCACCAGCAGGCTGTGGGGGAACAGCTGGAAGAAGGGATTGAACGAGTCCTTCCTGGTCGCGGCCGGGTGCTGGAGGGTCCACGCCGCCTGCCCCAGATACGAGAGCATCACCGCCGGCAGGACGATTCCGAACCAGGTCATCCGGATCGGCGTCGCACCGAAGTGGCCACGATCGGCATACAGCGCCTCGGCGCCGGTGCAGCACAGCACGACGGCGCCGAGGGTCAGCCACGCCCGTACCCCGTGCGCGACGAGGAACCGCGCCGCCCACGTCGGCGAGAGTCCCTGGAGCACGCCGGGGTGGGGGATCACGTGGATGAGGCCGAACACCCCGATCACGGTGAAGAACAGCAGGATGACCGGTCCGAACATCCAGCCGACCGCCGCGGTCCCGTAGCGCTGCACGGCGAACAGGCCGACCAGGATCGCCAGTGACAACGGCACCACGAGATGCGACAGGCTGGGATCGACCACGCTGAGCCCGCCCACCGCCGAGGTCACCGAGATCGCCGGGGTGATCATGCCGTCGCCGAAGAACAGCCCGGCGCCGAGCAGGCCGAACGTCGCGAGCAGCGCCGCCCGGGGCACCTTGCGCCGCTGGATCAGCGCGGTGAGGGCCATGATGCCGCCATCACCGCGGTTGTGGGCCCGCATGATGATCACCGCGTACTTCGTGGAGACGATGATCATCAACGCCCAGAAGATGAGCGAGACGATGCCGTACACGCCGGAGGGGTCGGCGTGGACGACCTGACGATGCGCGGTGAAGATGACCTGCTCGGTATAGAGCGGACTGGTGCCGAGATCGCCGTAGACGATCCCCAGCGCCCCGAGGGCCAGGACCGCACGGCTGGCGTGGGCGACGACATCGCGCTCTTCATCGGCCGCCGCCCGGATCGCCTCCGACGGGCCGGTGTCCCTGACCGGGGCCGGGCGCACCTGCCAGTGGCCGAGCTTGTGCGCGGCCTCGTTGAAGTTGCGCTTGACACCGGGCCGGGCGGTGGTCGTCGCGGGGCCGGGGTTGGCGGTGGCCGTGGCGGGGCCGGGGTTGGCGGCGCCATCGACCTTGTGGGCTCCCTCCGAGAGTGCCCGCCGCCCCGGGCCGGGCGTCACCCCGCCGGTCCCGGGGCCACGATCACGGCTCGCCATCTATGGTGCCCACACACTTGTTCTCAAGAGAAACATCCACGATAGCGGGCACATTGGCAACCGAGATTCCGGTCTGCCGAGGTCCTGGGGTCGATCGCCGGAAGCCTGTCCGTAACCCCACGTTAACTCACCCCGCAAACCGGTATCCGACTCCGGGATCGGTGCGGATGTAGCGGTGCCCCCCGGCCCCGCCCGTGTGGTCTGCGGGCTCGATCTTGCGCCGGAGATTAGCGATGTGGGCTCGGAGCACCTGCGTGTCGTCGGCATAACCGGCGCCCCACACCGACGTCAGCAGCTCACGGTGGGTCATCAGCCGGCCGCGGTTGCGGGCCAGCAGCCGCAGCAGGTCGAACTCGGTGGGGGTGAGGTGGATCTCGTCGCCGGCCAGCATCACTGTCCGCGACGCGAGGTCAACCGAGAGCTCACCGGCCGTGATCATCGGATCCTCGCGCTCGGGGCCGACCCGCCGCAGGCTTGCCTCCAGGCGAGCGATCAGCTCGCGCGGCCCGAACGGCTTGGTGACGTAATCGTCGGCGCCGGCGGCCAGCGCCCGGACCTTGGCGTCCTCCTCACCGACCGCGGAGAGCAGGATGATCGGCATGTCGGTCCACTCGCGCAGCCGGCGGCACAGCTCGACGCCGTCGATGTCCGGCAGCACCAGGTCGAGGATGGCCGCGCTCGGCCGCGACACGGCGGCCGCGTCGAGGGCCTCCTCGCCGGTGCTCGCCGGCACCGCCTCGTAGCCCGCGTCGCGCAGGATCACCCGCAGCGCCCGCAGGATCTGCTGCTCGTCGTCACAGACGAGCACGCGTGTCTTGGTGCCGCTGGTCACGAGCCGCTCGCCGCCGGGCCCGGTGGGCCATTCGCGCCGGCTCCGACCGCGGCGCCGGCGCGGCGGTCGGCCCGCTCCGCGACGGGCAGCGACACCTGGAAGCTGGTCCCCTGGCCCGGCAGAGAGCGAACGGAGATGGTGCCGCCGTTGGCCTCGACGAATCCCTTGACGATCGCCAGTCCCAGCCCCGATCCCGTCCACGTGTGGGAGTTGACCCCGTGGCCACGGTAGAAGGGCTCGAAGATGCGCTCCTGCTCTGCCGGGGCGATCCCGGGGCCCTGGTCAACGACGCTGACGATGACACGATCGCCGGCGCGGCGGGCGTGCACGGAGATCGGGGTCCCGCCACCGTAACGGCCGGCGTTCTCGAGCAGGTTGGCGAACGCCCGCTCCAGCTGCGCGGCATCGGCGCGAACCTCGAGGACATCGGGGTCGATCGTCACTCGGATGTCGAGCGGGTCCCCGCGCAGTCCTTCGGCGGCGGCGGACAGCAGATCCTCGATCGAGACCCAGTCCGACCGCGGGGTGGCGCTCCCGGCCTGGAGCCTGGACAGCGCCAGCAGGTTGTCCACCAGGCCGGCCAGGCGGGTGCCCTCCTCCACGACCGCCGAGCTCAGCTCGGTTCGCTCCTGATCAGTGAGCGAGCCGGCGCCGAGCGCGTGGCCGGCGGCCACCATGGCGGTGAGCGGCGTGCGCAGGTCGTGAGAGACGGCGCGCAGCAATGCCGTCTTGATGTCATCCGAGCGCCGCAGCGCCGCGGTCTCCACCTGCTCGGTCTGCATCACGTCGCGGCGATGGGCGATCGCCACCAGCGCCTCGAGCGTCGGCACCACCTGGTCGCGCAGCCGCTGATCGGTCTCGGGCGGGAGATGGGTCGGCACGAGCAGGGTCGCCACCTGCTGGCCGTCGACGCCCCGCAGGGCCAGCGCCTGGCGCCGGCCATCCGCGGGAACCGCGGTCGGCTCGATCGCCGCCGACGTCAGTCCCAGCGCCTCGGCGACGCGCCGCGCCGCGCTGGCCAGGGCGGTGCCGGTGTCGACGCCGAGCAGGAGCTCGTGGGCCAGTGTCGCCGCCAGATCGGCCTCGGCCCGGCGGCGCTCGGCTTCCAGGGCGCGGGATCGGGCGAGCTCGGCGATGGTGCTCGCGACCACCGAGACGATCGTGAACGCCGCCAGCGCGACCCAGTTGCGGCCATCGACGATCGTGAAGCGCCCGGTCGGTGGGATGTGGAAGAAATTGAACGCGGCGGCGCTGAGCAGTGACGTGAGGAGGCCGAGGGCCATTCCCCAGTAGGTCGAGATGAGCAGGACCGCCGGCAGGTAGACGACACTCAGCGACACGACCGGCGCGATCCGCCGCAGGAAGTAGATGCCGAGCGTGGCGGCGGCCACGGCAACGATCGCCGCCGCCACCCCACTCGCCGTCCGCGGCCGCTGGTGGCGGAGGGTCGCTCCGCCGACCTGGGTCGCCCATCCGCGCACGCTCGTCCCCGGTGTCCGCGGCGTCGCCACGGCGTCAGGCTCCGCCGTAGGCGCCGGGGGGTGCGGCGGCCGACTCGCTGGACGCGATCTGTGCCAGCAACGCCGATGGGCTGGTGCCGCCGAGCACGCGCAGCCGGGGGAGGCGATACATGTCGCTGGTGGCGCCGGCCCAACCGGGAACCACGGTGGTCGACCCGACGAACCCGGCGGCGCGCACCGCGTCGATCACGGTCGCGTCGTAGTGGCCCGACGGGTAGCAGAACCAGTTCACCGGCACCCCGTACTCGTGTTGGAGCCGGCGGCGGGCGGTGACGATCTGGTAATGCAGCTCGCCGGCATCGAGCGTGATCAGATCGGCGTGACTGATGCCCTGGGTGTCGAGCTCCCAGCCGGCGGCGATCAGTCCGCGCACCTCGGCGGTGGTGAGACCTCCCTGTGACGGCGGGAGCCCGCTGAGCTGGATGTTCTCGTCGGCCACCCAGCCGAGCTTGTGCAGGACCGGCAGCGCCGCTGCGTACTGCGAGTGGTAGCCGTTGTCGAACGTGATCACGATCGGCTTTCCGGCCGGCAGACGCGCCCCCTTGGTCCAGTACGCCCGCAGCTGATCGAGCGTCACGGGATGCCAGCCGGCAGTCCTCAGCGCCTGCATCTGAGCGGCGAACTCCTGCGGCTGGACGTACAGGCCCGGGTACGGCGCACCGCTGGGGGGCGGGGCGATCACGTGGTACATCAGCACCGGCACCGACGCGGTCCCCGGAGTGCCGGTGGCCGGACCGAGCGCGGCCGCCGTCGAGCCGCCGTGGTACCGGGGCGGTGCGCGGTGCGCGCCGCGCCGGTGCCGAGCGGTGGTCCTATGGGTGGCCGTCGCCGATGCGACCGGGTGCCGGGACGGGCCTCCGCCGCCGGCCCCCACCGCCACCGCAACCACTATCAGGACCGCCGCCAGCACCGCCCCGCCGGCGACCCGGCGGCGCACGTGGCGCCGCCGTCGGTCTCGGGCGCGCTGTGCCCGGCGCCGTTGCAGTTGCTCAGCATCCATCGCGATCGAGCCTATAGATTGGCACGAGGTGCCCCCGTCAACCCGCGATCATGCGGTGGTCTCCGGCGCTGTCTCCCTGGCGGTCACCACCGCCGGGGACCCGACGCGCCCCGCAGTGGTCCTCGTGCACGGCTACCCGGACACCAAGGAGATCTGGGGAACGGTGATCGAACGGCTGGCGCCCGACTTCCACGTGATCGCCTATGACGTCCGCGGCGCGGGCGCTTCGAGCGCCCCGCGCGGACCGGCGGCCTACGACCTGTCGCTGCTGGCCGACGACTTTCACCGCGTGTGCGCCGCGCTGGCGCCCGGCCGGGCGGTGCACCTGGTGGGACACGACTGGGGCGGGATCCAGGGGTGGGAGTTCGTCACCGCGCCGCGGTTCGCCGGCCGGATCGCCTCGTTCACGTCGATCGCCGGGCCGGCGCTGGGCCACGCTGTACACGCGACCCGCTCGGTGCTGCGCCGCCGCCAGCCGCTGCGGGTGCTGCACCGGCTCCGGCGCTCGTGGTACATCCTGGGCCTGTGCCTACCGGGGGGCCCGACGATCGCCTGGCGGGTGCTGCTGGCGGGAGGGCGCTGGCGCCGGTTCGTCGCGGTGGCCGAACGCGTGCCGGTGGATGCCGGCTACCCGGCGCCGACCGTCTGCGCCGACGGACTGCACGGTGCCAACCTGTACCGCCGGAACATCCCGCGCCGCCTCGGGCGCCGCAACCGTCTCGGTCGCCCGCACGCACCGGTGCAGATCGTGGTGCCGACCGGCGACCGGTTCATCTCGCCGTCGTACTACGACGCCGCCGAGCGCGTCGCCCCCGGACTGCGCCGGCGCACTATCACCGGCTCGCACTGGGTGCCCCGGACCGAGCCCGCGTTGATCGCCGCCTGGATCGCCGAGTTCGTGCGCGATCACGAGGCGGGCTGACCCGGCCGCCGGACCCCCGGAGTCAGGAGGAGTCGAGGCCCCCGGGGCGAACGCAGCACCATGCTGCTCAAACATCGCCCGCCGGGGATCGACTCCACGTCCGTGCAGCTGCGGCCGGGACTCGAGCACCTCGAGCCCAAGTCGATCGCCGTCCTGCGCTGGCTGAACGCCAACAAGGTCGATTTCATCGTCGTCGGTCCGGTCGCGCATGCCATTCGCGGGGACGCCGGCGCGAAGGGACCGGTGGCCATCGTGGCCGCGCCCTACGGCCGCAACTACGAGCGGCTGACGCGGGCGCTGATCGCCGAGCACGCGGGGCTGCGCAGTGACCGGGGACTCGGGGGGGCCGGGGACCGCGGCGACGCGGTGACCGTCAAGCTGACCGCCGAGAAGCTCGCCCGGGGCCGGCGCTGGATGCTGCGCTTCGGCGAGTACGACCTCGACCTCGAGGGCGCTGGTCCCCGCGCCGCGGGCGCCCGCAACGTCTCCGGCGCTACGCAGGACGAGGGGGCGCGCGCTCCGCGCTACCAGGAGCTGCTGTACGAGGCCAATCGCTACGAGATCGCCGATGGCGTCAGCGTGGAGGTCGCCTCGCCCGAGGATCTCGAGCATTTCTCCCACGTACGGCGCACCGGCACCGCCCCGGAGTTCAAGGTCAGCCGGAACCTCGACTCCGACTCGCAGGGCGCGGGCGACGGACTCGAGTCAGAGGGCTCGGGGGCGACGCCGGGCGCCTCCCCGGACGGGTGACTTCATAGTCGGAAATTAGGCGGAGCCGAGGTGGTCCGGACTACCCTGAGCTGATGCCCAGACGTGCCCGACTGGCCCTGATCGGTGCTGCCGGCTGCGTCATCCTGGTGGCGCTGACCTGGTACCTCGCACATTACATCGGCGTGTTCAAGCAGGCCGATGTGTCGATCCTCAACGGATTTCTGGAGCTCGATCGCCCCGGGCTCGACCGCTGGACCAACCGGATCGCGGGCCTGTGCGATCCCCAGCGCTACGTCTTCCTCGCCGTGATCCCCATCGTCATGGCGCTGATTCGCCGCCGTCCCCGGGTGGCGCTGATGCTGGCGGCGGTGCTGCTCGCGGCCAACGAGACGACCCAGCTGCTCAAGCCGCTGCTGGCGGCACCGCGAGATTACGTGTCGCTGAACCCGATCGGCACCGCCTCATGGCCGAGCGGGCACGCCACCGCGGCGATGTCACTGGCGCTATGCACGGTGATCGCCGCTCCGGCGCGGCGCCGGCCGGCGGTGGCCGCGGCGATGGCCGCGTTCGCGATTGCGGTCAGCTATTCGTTCCTGGAGCTGGGGTGGCACTACCCGAGCGACGTGTTCGGCGGCTTCCTTGTGGCGGCGACGTGGACGCTGCTCGGGGTCGCCGGCCTCACCCTGTACGAGACGCGTCGCCAGGTTCGGGTGGCGCCGGATCATCAGGCGCGGCAGCTGCATGCCTCGGTCTCCGTCGGCGAGGCGCTGATGCCCGCCCTGGCGATGCTCGCCCTGGCGGCGCTGCTGTTCGCGTTGATCGTCGTGGCCCGCCCCCATGAGGTCATCGACTACGCCCGCGCGCACGAGACGTTCGTGATCGGCGCCAGCTCGATCGGGGTGCTGGGGCTGTTCCTGTCGTCGGGGCTGACCCTGATGCTGCGCCGCGGCTAGTCGATTGATGCTGCGCGGAGGGCCGCGGGCGCGGGTCGGAGGCCGGCGGGTCGCGAGGCTATCGGTAGCGGCCCGGCTCCCACAACGGCTCGGCGCCGTCATTGGCTCCGCGGCTGAGGATGAACAGCAGATCTGACAGACGGTTCAGGTACCGGACCACCTCTGGGCTGCAATCCTCGCCACAGGCGATCGCCTGGCGCTCGGCGCGCCGGCACACCGTCCGGCACACATGGAGCTGGGCGGCCGCCGGCGTCCCGCCCGGCAGCACGAAGGATTTCAGTGCCGGCAGGCCTGCGTTGACCTGATCGCAGCGCTCCTCGAGCCAGGTGGTCTGGTCGGGTAGTACGCGCAGCCGCTCGCGCTCCGCGTCCTCCGGTGCGGCGATGTCAGCCCCGACGTCGAACAGGTCGTTCTGGACTCGGGACAACCATTCGCGGTAGTCCGGCGGGAGCCCGGGCACCGTCAGCGCGACGCCGATGTGCGCGTTGAGCTCATCCACGGTCCCGTACGCCTCGATCCGCGGATGCGTCTTGGGCACCCGGCTCATGTCGCCGAGATGGGTTTCGCCGCCATCACCGAGGCGGGTGTAGATACGGGTCAGGTTGACGGTCATCGTCTCGAGCGCTCGATTCTATGGCGCGCCGCGGTACGATCACCGCGTTCAAGGTCGGTGACGATGGGAAGCCGGTGAGAGTCCGGCGCGGACCCGCCACTGTGACCGGGGGACGTCAGTCTCAGAAATGAGCCACTGACCGGCGTGCAGCCGGCCGGGAAGGCGTGACTGATAGGCCCGGCAGCCAGGAGACCAGCCTCCGACCGCAAAGCCGAAAGCCCTCGTGGAAAGGGGTGGCCCCTCATGAAGAGCAGTCGATCAATCGCGCTGGGCGGTCTCACCATCGCCCTCGCCTTGACTCCCACCGTCGCGCTCGCCGCCGGCCCGACCACGGTCAGCGTGCGGGTCGAGGGCACGTCCCGAACGCTGCTGGCCGCGACCAACGTCCGCACGCACTCCGGATCGATCACCAAGGGCGGCGCGCCAGCGGGCGCGTGCCCGGCGACGACCGCCGCCGGGGCGCTCGACGTCGCCACGCACCACAAGTGGAACGGCACCTACGGGTCGCTGGGCCTGTCGATCACCTCGGTGCTCGGCGAGACCCATCCGTTCACGTCACGGTCCTACTGGAGCATCTTCGTCAACGACCGCTATGCCACCGCCGGCGCCTGTGGCCTGAAGCTGCACCGCGGTGAGCAGATCCTGTTCGCGGCGGTACCGGACAAGGGGACCGAGTACCCGATCATCCTCAGCGCGCCGGCCCGCGCCGCCACCGGCCACGGGTTCACGGTGAAGGCCACGTATTTCGGCGCCAAGGGCGCGGCCAAGCCGCTGGCCGGGGTGTCCGTCAAGGGCGGGGGCACCACCAACGCGCAGGGCGTCACCACGGTGACCGCCGCCAGGCAGGGCCGGCTGTCGTTGACCGCGTCGCGCTCCGGGTTCATCCGGGCCGAGGCCACCGTCAGCGTCTCCTGATCGCGGCCGCCGGCTGAGCATGCCCTCCCGCGCCCGCACAGCGCTCCTGGCCGTCGTTGCCAGCCTCGTCTGCGGCGGGTGCGGGCTCGGGGCGGGGCCGGGCACCAGGGGCGTCAGCGTCACGATCACCCAGGGCTTCGGCAGCCACCGCATCAGCGGCGTGACCAAGCAGCATGTACCCGGCTCCGAGACGGTGATGCGCATGCTCGAGCGCTCGTTCCGGGTCTCGACGAGCTACGGGGGCGGCTTTGTCGACTCGATCGACGGCCTGCGCTCCAGTAGCGCCACGACGGACTGGTTCTACTACGTCAACGGGGTCCAGGCGGCGCAGGGAGCCGCGACCACTGGGGTCCATGCCGGGGACCACATCTGGTGGGACCTGCACGATTGGAGCGCCACCGACTCGATCCCCGCCGTCGTCGGCTCGTTTCCCGAGCCATTCGTCAATGGAATCGCCGGCAAGCGCTATCCGGTCACCGTCGAGTGCGCGTCCAACGTCGGCGCCGCCTGTAAGCGGGTGACCGCGCAGCTCAACGCCGCCCACGTGCCGGCGGCTCCACAGCTGCTCGGCACCGGATCCGGCCCTGACACCCTTGGCATCGTCGTCGGCACCTGGCCGGAGATCCGCGGCGAGGTGGCGGCCGAGCTCGTCGCCCACGGTCCCGGGGCGAGCGGCGTGTACGCCACGTTCACCGGCCCCGACGGGGACTCGCTGCAGTTACTGAACCCCCGCAAGCAGGTCGTCAGGACGCTCGGCGCCGGCGCCGGGCTCGTCGCCGCCACCGCCGACAGCTCCTCGGTGCCCACGTGGATGGTGACCGGAACCGACGTCGCCGGCGTGAACGCCGCCGCCGCCGCGCTGACTGCGCCCTCGCTCCACGATCACTTCGCGCTCGCGATCGACGGGACCACGCGATTGCCGATCCCGATCCAGGCATCGCAGTGATCTACCGGCGACGCGCCAGCCCGCTCCACAGCGCGCGCGCCGGGGCCGGGTGCGCGTACTGCCTGGCACTGGCGGTCGCGGCGCTGACGCTGTCGAACCCGATCGCGTTGGCCGCGATGGCGCTGGCGGTGCTGGGCGCGGGCATCGCCGCCGGTGTCGGCCGGCAGGTCGGCCGCGCAGCGTTGCTGGGTCTGCCGGTGGTGGCGGCGATCGTGCTCATCAACGTCCTCGTCAGCCACAACGGGCTCACGGTCATCGTCCGGCTCGGCAACCTGCCGATCCTCGGCCACACGGACATCACCCTCGAGGCGACGGTCTACGGCGCCATCCTGGGGCTCCGCGCGGTCGCCCTCATCCTCTGCGGGATCTTGTACACGCTGGCGGTGGACCCCGACGAGGTGCTGCGCCTGTTCCGCCGCGTCTCGTTTCGGTCCGCACTGTCGGCGACGCTGGCGACCCGCATGGTGCCGATCCTGATCCGGGACGGTCGCCGCCTCGCCGAGGCGCAGCGCTGCCGGCCGGGCCCGCCGCCGTCGCGGCTGACGCTGATGCGCGCCGCCTGCACCGGCGTCCTGGACCGGGCGCTCGACGTCGCCGCGGCGCTGGAGGTGCGGGGCTACGGTGTCGCCCGGCGCCCGCCGGCCTACCGCGCGCCCTACTCGCGCCACGATCTCGAGTTCCTCTTCGCCGCCGTCGCCATCGCCGCCGTGGCGATCGCCGGCCGCGTGTCGGGGTGGGCCTCGTTCACGGCCTATCCGTCGGTGCACGCGGCGGGATGGACGGCGGTCGGGGTGGCCGCGGCCCTCGTCGCCGCGGCCTGGCTGCCGTTTGCCGATCGCCGGGGGGTGCGCCGGTGAGCGCGATCACGCTCGAGGCCGTCACCTACACGTACCCGGGCGCGGCGGCGCCGGCGCTGATCGACGCGAACCTCGAGATCGCTCCCGGGGAGCTCGTGGTGGTCGCCGGGGGCTCCGGGTCCGGGAAATCGACGCTGCTGCGCGCGATCAGCGGGCTGGTCCCGCATTTCTACGGCGGCACGTTCGCCGGCCGGGTCACCGTCGCCGGCATGGACACCCGGCGCCACGGTCCCGGCGAGCTGGCGCAGGCGGTCGGGACGCTGTTCCAGGATCCCGAGACCCAGGTGGTGACCGGCACGGTCCGCGCCGAGCTGGCGTTCGGGCTGGAGAATCGCGGACGGACGCCCGCGGAGGTCGCGCGCGGGGTCGAGGAGGCGGCCCTGGCGCTGGCGATCGACCACCTGCTCGATCGCTCCACCGCCGAGCTGTCGGGCGGCGAGCTGCAACGCACCGCACTCGGGGCGGCGCTGGCCGGTCTGCCCGAGGTGGTCGTCCTGGACGAGCCCACCTCCCAGCTGGATCCCGTCGCCGGCGACGAGCTGGTCAGCTTGCTGCGCCGGGCAAACGAGGACTCCGACGCCACCATCGTCCTCGCCGAGCACCGGCTCGAGCGCTGCCTCGGCGCCAGCGATCGCGTTCTGGCGCTCGACCGCGGACGGATCGTCTGCGACGCGTCGCCGCGCGAGTTCCTGGAATGGGCGGGCCGCGAGGCTCCGAACCTCCAGACGCCCGGGGCGAAGCTGCTGTCCTCGCTGGGGATCACGCCGGTGCCCGGGGTCAAGCGCGCCCGGGCGGCACTGCGCGAGCGCGGCCTGCTGCCCGAGCGGGGCGCCGCGGGGCGGGGGGATGTCGAGCCCGTGGCGCGCGCCCGGCGGGCCCGCCGGTCGCGAGGGGGACCGGCGCCGGCATTGGCGTTTGACCGCGTGTGGCACGAGCTGCGCTCGGGCCCGGCGATCCTGCGCGCTGTCTCGGTGTCAGTCGCGCCCCGCGAGCGAGTCGCGCTGATGGGCCGCAACGGCGCCGGCAAGTCGACGCTGCTGCGCCACGCCGCCGGGCTGCTGACTCCCACGCGCGGCACCGTCAGCAGCGCCGGCCGAGTGGCGCTGCTGCTGCAGAACCCGACCGATTATCTGGTGCACGAGCACGTCGCCGATGAGGCTCCCGCCGGGGCGCTGGCCGCCGTGGCGCTTGATGGTGACGCCTTCGCGCGGCGCAACCCGCGTGAGTTGTCCGGAGGGGAGAAGCAGCGCCTCGCCCTGGCGGTCGTGCTCGGTGATCTCACCGACCCTCCGGCGGTGATCTGCCTCGACGAGCCGACGCGCGGCATGGACCGCGATCACAAGCAGGCGCTCGCCGCGCTGCTGGGCGGGCTCGACGCGGCGGTGGTCGTCGCCACCCATGACCCCGAGTTCGCCGCCGCATTCGCCGAGCGGGTGATCCTGCTGGCCGACGGCGCTCCGATCGCCGATGGTGCCATCAGTGAGGTCCTCGCCGGAGGCAGCTACTTCGCCACCGAGACCGCGCGGATTCTCGGCGGCGCCGGCGGCGCGTTGACGCCGGCCGACGGCGCCGAGCTGATCACGCAGCGGCTGGTGCCAGCCGAGGCGATGCGGTGAGCTGGCAGCTCGGAGCGTTCGCGCTGCTGGCGGTGGCGCTGGCCGGCGGGTTTGCCTGGTATGAGCGCCAGCGACCCGACGCCCGGATCGTCGCGCTCGTCGGGACGCTCAGCGCGTTCGCCGCGTTGGGCCGGATCGCGTTCGCCGCGGTGCCGAACGTCAAGCCGACGACCGACATCGTGCTCATCTCGGGATATGCGCTCGGCGGGGGACCGGGGTTCGCCGTCGGCGCCCTCGCCGGCCTGACCTCGAACTTCTTCTTCGGACAGGGACCGTGGACCCCGTGGCAGATGGCCGCCTGGGGCGCCACCGGTCTCATCGGCGCCGGCCTGGCGCGGCTGATGTCGCTGCGCGGCAGCTCCGCCGCGGCGGGGCCGCCGGTGATCGGCCGGTGGCCGCTGGCGATCGTCTGCTGCGGAGTCGGCTTTGCCTACACCGTCGTCCAGGACGTCGGGGACTGGGTCACCTACAGCGACCACAGCTCGGGTCAGCTCGGGGCCTACGTCGGCCAGGGGCTCGGCTTCGACGCCCTCCACGCCGCCGGATGCCTGATGTTCGCGCTGGCGCTCGGGCCGGCGCTGACGCGCTCGATCCAGCGGTTCGCCCGCCGGCTCCAGGTTCACTGGATCGCGCCCGGCGCGCCGGTGACCGAGGCCACGATCGCGCCGCTGATCGTCGCCGTGGCGCTGGCGGCGGCCCTGACCGGATACGCCCCGGCCGCTCGCGCCGCGACCGCTCGCGCCGCGACGAGTACGCAGGCCGCGGTTCGCCGCGCGGTGACGTATCTGCTCGCCGCCCAGAACGGGGATGGCGGGTTCGGGGAGGCTCCGGGGCAGCCATCGAACCAGCTGTACGCGGGGTGGGCGGCGCTGGGGCTGGCGTCGGCGGGCCGGGATCTGAACACCGTCGCCCGCGGGACCGGCCTGATGGGCTACCTCCGGACCAGCGTCGTCGCCGGTCCTCCGAGCGACGTGGGCTCCCTCGAGCGCACGATCCTGGTCATCCACGCCGCCGGGCTGTCCGCGAGCCGCTATGCCGGCCACGACCTCGTCGCAGATCTCGAGAAGCGGTTTCGCGCCGACGGCTCGATCGGCGGCCAGGTCAACCTCACGGCGTTCGCGGTGCTGGCACTGCGGGGCGCCGGCGCGACGATCGGGGTGCGGACGATGCGGTGGCTGGCGGACCAGCAGGACCGGGACGGAGGCTTCAGCTTCGCCACCGGCGGCGGCAGCAGCGACGTCGACGACACTGGGGCGGCGCTGGAGGCCCTCGCGGGCGATCACGCGGCCACCGGGGCCAGGGCCCGCGCGGTGTCGTTCCTGCGCCATCAGCAGGACCGTGACGGCGGTTTCCCCTCTGAGCCGGGCGGCGGATCCAACGCCCAGTCCACCGCGTGGGCGATCCAGGGCCTGGACGCGAGCGGGGTGTCGCCCGCAGGGTTCCGCATCGCCGAGGGGTCGACCCCGATCGCGTACCTGCTGTCGCTGGCGAGCTCGAACGGGTCGATCCGGTACGCGCGCGGCGTCGGCCAGACGCCGGTGTGGGTCACCGGGGAGGCGCTGATGGCGCTGGCGGGAAAGCCACTTCCGGTGGCTCCGCCGCCGGTACCCGTGGCCGGGGCGGGGGCGGGGGCGGGGGCGTCTTCGTCGCGGTCCGTCGCCGCCGCTCCCCGCGAGCGCGCGGCCCGTCACCCCGACCGGCGGCCGCGCCCGAGTATGTCTGCTCACACAACCGTGCGGTCCCGGTCGCTCGCCCGTTCGCAGGCCACAACGCCCCGAATTCCGGTGTCAGCCGGGGGATTGGCGGGCGCCGTCGGCGTCATGACGGCGCTCGTCCTGGCCCCCGTCGGCCTCGGCTGAACGCCGGATCGGACCACCCGGCCCCCCTCGCGCCGGCGCAGACGGTACTCTGCACCGCCCGCATGCGGATCGGAGTCCCGAAGGAGACAACTGACGGCGAGCGTCGCGTCGCCCTGGTGCCAGAGGCCGTGAGCAAGCTCACGAAGAGCGCCGGGGCCGACGACGCCTCGCCGCTGCGAATCATCGTCCAGCGTGGCGCCGGAGCCGGGGCGCTGATCCCCGATCAGGCCTACGCCGACGCCGGGGCCGAGCTCGTGGACGACGCCGGGACCGTGCTCGGCGCCGATGTGGTCGTCAAGGTCGCCGCGCCTGACGCCGAGGAGATCGGCCAGCTCGGCTCTGGCAGCGTGCTGATCGGCTTCTTGTCCCCGCTGACCAACGGCGAGGGAGTGAGCGCGATCGCGGCGACGGGCGCCACCAGCTTCGCGATGGAGGCGATCCCGCGGATCAGCCGGGCGCAGTCCATGGACGCGCTGTCCTCGCAGGCCAACATCTCCGGCTACCGCTCCGCATTGATCGGCGCGCAGGAGCTGGGCCGCTTTTTCCCGATGCTGATGACCGCGGCGGGAACGATCCGCCCCGCCACCGTGCTCGTGCTCGGAGCGGGCGTCGCCGGCCTTCAGGCGATCGCCACCGCCCGGCGGCTCGGCGCCGTCGTGCAGGGGTTTGACGTCCGCTCGGCGGTCAAGGAGCAGGTCGAGTCGCTCGGGGCGCATTTCCTGGAGTTCGATCTCGGCGGCGACCTCGAGGGCACCGGCGGCTACGCCAAGGAACTCACCGCCCAGCAGCAGGCCCTGCAGCAGGAGCTGATGGCGGAGGCGATCGGGAAGGTCGATGTGGTCATCACCACCGCTCTCGTCCCGGGGCGCCGGGCCCCGATCCTCGTCACCGAGGCGGCGGTCAAGCTAATGAAGCCGGGCTCGGTGATCGTCGATCTCGCCGGCGAGGCCGGCGGCAACTGCGAGTTGTCGGTGCCGGGGGAGTCGGTGCTGCGCCATGACGTCAAGATCCTGGCGCCGCTCAACGTGCCCAGCACCATGGCCGAGCATGCCTCCCAGCTCTACGCCCGCAACGTCCAGGCGCTGCTGGGGCTGATGATCTCCGACTCTGGCGAGCTGTCGCTCGACTTCTCAGACGAGGTCATCGCCGGCGCCTGCATCACGCGGGACGGACAGATCGTCCACGAAGGCGCCAAGGCCGCGGCCGCGGCCGCCGCCTAGCTCAAGGAGAACCTCGCCATGGACCCATTGGTCATCGACATCGCCGTGCTGGTCCTCGCCGGTTTCGTCGGGTTCGCCGTGATCTCGAAGGTCCCCAACACCCTGCACACGCCGTTGATGTCGGGCACCAACGCGATCCACGGGATCGTCGTGCTCGGCGGTCTGTTGCTGATGTCGGAGTCCAGCGGGGTGCTGGAGAAGATCCTCCTGGTGATCGCGGTGGCGTTCGGGACGATCAACGTGATCGGCGGTTTCATGGTCACCGACCGGATGTTGGAGATGTTCAAGGCCAAGGATCCGCCCCAGGCTGAGGAGATCGAGGCCGCGAGCTCGGAGGGCGACGCGTCGTGACGTCGCTGGGGACGATCTTCCTGCAGAGCACCGACTTCATCGACGCGGCCTACATCGTCGCGTTCGGTCTGATGATCTACGGGATGAGCGGGCTGACCGGTCCGCGGACGGCGGTGCGCGGGAACCAGACCGCGGCGGTCGGGATGGCGGTCGCGGTGGTCGCGACCCTGCTGCGCAAGGGGGAGTTTCACGGCTCGGGCACGGTGGTGTTGATCATCGTCGGCCTGGCGATCGGTACCGCCGTCGGGGTGCCGGCGGCGCGCAACGTGAAGATGACCCAGATGCCGCAGATGGTCGCGCTGTTCAACGGCGTCGGCGGCGGCGCGGTGGCGTTGATCGCGTGGGTCGAGTACCGCCACCACTTCGGTGGGGATTGGCCGCTGCGTTCGGAGGGGTTTGAGCTGTTCGGCGCGATCGTCGGGTCGATCTCGTTCTGGGGATCGAACATCGCGTTCGGCAAGCTGCAGGAGATCCTGCCCGGCCGGCCGATCAAGGTCCCCGGTCAGTCGGTCGTCAATCTGGTGCTGTTCGTGATCTGCGTGGGCAGCGCGGTGGTCCTGTCCGCGGGCACGCACTCGCAGGGGCTGTTCATCGTCGGCATCCTGATCGCCGCGGCGATCCTGGGCAACATGCTGGTGCTGCCGATCGGCGGGGCCGACATGCCGGTGGTGATCTCGTTGCTCAACGCCTGCACCGGGCTCTCGGCCGCGGCGACCGGACTGGCCCTGTCGAACCCCGTCATGATCGTGGCCGGGATGATCGTCGGCGCCTCGGGCACGATCCTCACCGATCAGATGGCCAAGGCGATGAACCGCTCGGTGCCGTCGATCATCGCCGGGGGGTTCGGCGGCGCCGTGGCCGCGCCCGTCGGAGGTGGGGGGGAGACCGGCGGGACGGTGCGGTCCACGTCGGCGGCGGACGTCGCCATCCAGCTGTCGTACGCCCGTCAGGTCGTGATCGCTCCGGGCTACGGGATGGCGGTGGCCCAGGCCCAGCACGCCGTCCGCGAGCTCGAGCGGGCGCTCGAGGCCAAGGGGGTGACGGTCAAGTACGCCATCCACCCGGTCGCCGGCCGGATGCCCGGCCACATGAACGTGCTGCTCGCCGAGGCCGACGTCCCGTATGACCTCTTGCGGGAGATGGACGACATCAACCCGGAGTTCGGGCGGACCGACGTGACGCTGGTGATCGGCGCCAACGACGTCACCAACCCAGCGGCCAAGAACGAGCCCGGCAGCCCGATCTACGGGATGCCGATCCTCGAGGTCGACAAGTCCGCGTCGGTGATCGTGCTCAAGCGCTCGATGGCGTCGGGCTTCGCCGGGATCGACAACCCGCTGTTCTACGACCCCAAGACGACGATGCTGTTCGGTGACGCCAAGGCGTCGGTGAGCGAGGTCACGTCCGAGGTCCAGGCGCTCTGACCGGCCCTGAGGCCGGCCGGCCAACCGGCGCGGCACCCGCCGCCATCGGGTTTAGAGTCGCACGCAAATCAGGTACTTAAGGATCTGGAGCCATGGACCCCAAACGGCTGACCGAGATACCGATCTTCTCTGAGCTGTCTGACGACGAGGCCAAGCGCCTGGCGGCGTTCGCCACCGAGACGAGCGCCGCCGAGGGCCAGATGCTGATGAAGGAGGGCGACTACTCGGTCGAGCTGATCGCGATCGAGGAGGGCACCGCCGACGTGATCCAGGGCGGCACGAAGGTCGCGTCGCTCAAGGCCGGCGACCTCATCGGAGAGATGGGTCTGCTCGAGCGGCGCCCCCGCAACGCCGACGTGATCGCCACCTCGCCGATGCGCCTGCTCAAGCTGACCCACTGGGAGATCCGCCGCATGTCGCAGGACACCGTCGACCGGATCAAGGCGACGATCGAGGAGCGGCGGCGCAGCGGCGTCGCCGAATCCGGGCACAATGCCGACTGATCTCGCGCTGTTCATCGCCTGGTTCTGGTACGGTGCCGCATCGCCGAATCCCCGGAATGCCGCCCTGGGGAGCGGGGAACCCAATTCGTTGGGGCGAGTCTCACGGTGATCCGTGAGAAGCGCTCTGGACCAGAGCGCGAGCCCGTCAGCTAACCCCGTAGGCATCAGGCACTAGCCGCAGGACCGCTCCGTGCCGGAGCGACGACAGCCCGTGTCCGTGCCCGAACATCCCGTCCGCCAGAACCCGTGCAGGCCCCGCCGGGGCCAGGGGCTGTCGCCGCGCGCGTCGAACCTCCGAGGTGCGATGAGTCGGATTGGCTGGCTGAGCTGCCTCGCCGCGCTGGTGCTGTTGGGCACGGCCGGCGCGGCCGCGGCTGCCACCGGCGGCGCCGGGCTCGTGTCCGCCGCCGCCCCGAAGGGCATCGTCGACCCCAACGCCCACTCCGTCTTCACCCGGGCGCTCCGCGTCGGGGACCACGGCGTTGACGTCACGACGCTGCAGACGTGGCTGAGCGATGTCGGGTACGTCACCCCGGTGAGCGGGTCCTTCGACGTCGTCACGAAGACGGCGGTGACGAGGTTCCAGGTCGCCAAGCACCTGAAGCCGGCCAGCGGAACCGTCGGCGATCGCACCGCGGCCTCGTTGTTCGCCGCCGTCCAAACGGTCACGCGCACCACCGCGGTGTCGGGTTCGTCGGCCCTTTCCGGCGGCTCCGGCGGCCTCGTGTTCCCGTTGCGACCGCTCTCGCGCGTGCTGACGCCCGGTGGCTGGACCCTGGATCAGGGGATCGACATCGGCACCGTCAACAACGCGTGCGGTCCCCAGGTGACCGAGGTGGCGATGGCCGACGGCACGATCGTGCAGGAGGGGATCGACGGCTTCGGCCCCGACGCCCCCATCATCAAGGTCTCCGACGGCCCGTTCCGGGGCCGCTACATCTACTACGGTCACGCCGCTCCGGCGCTGGTCCCGGTCGGCACCGTGGTCACCGCCGGCGAGCCGATCGCCGAGGTCGGCTGCGGCGATGTCGGGCTCTCCTCGGCGCCCCACATCGAGATCGGGATCAGCGCGCCGGGCGGGCCGCCGTGCTGCCCCGGGTATCAGGAGACCTCGCCGGCGTGGTACCAGGTCGTGCTGGGGCTGTACCGCCAGGCGCCGAAGTAGCCCGGTCAAACCACTAGCCTGACCGGCTCGTGCACTTCCGCGACGACGCCATCGCCGCCCTGACCGAGCAGCCCTACGATGTCCTGGTCATCGGCGGCGGGATCACCGGCGCCGGCGTGGCGCTGGACGCCGCCTCGCGCGGATACAGCGTGGCGCTGGTGGAGCAGGCCGACTTCGCTTCGGGCACGAGCAGCCGCTCGTCGAAGCTCGTGCACGGCGGCCTGAGGTACCTGCAGAGCTTCGACCTCGGCCTCGTCCGCGAGGCGCTGCTCGAGCGGCAGCTGCTGGTTCGCCTGGCCCCCCACCTGGTCCGCCCGCTGCAGTTCGTGGTGGCGGCGTTCGACGGGACCCGGCCCGACCGGCTGACCGGGATCGGCCTGAACATGTACGACGTGATGGCCGGCTCGTCGCTGCGAGGTCGGCGCAGCTCCCGCCGGCGCGCCGGCGAGAGCGGTGAGTCGGACTGGAGCCCGGCGCGCCACCGGCTCATCTCCGGGGAAGAGGTGGCCGCGCTGCTGCCCGCCATCGCCCCCCGGGCGCCGACCGGGGGGTACCTGTTCTACGACTGCCAGACGGACGACGTCCGGCTCGTTCTCACCGTGCTCGGCGAGGCGGAGCGGTTCGGGGCGATCTGCGCCAACCGCCTCCAGGTGACCGAGCTGCACCGTGGTGGCGGCGGCCGCACCGCGGCGACGGTGCGTGACCGGCGCGGAGACGGCTCGTTCGTGATCGACGCGGACAACATCGTCAGCGCGACCGGGGTGTGGGCCGACCGGATCCGGCCCGACGAGTCGCATTCGGAGGCGGAGCTGCCTCGGATCGCGCCGAGCCGTGGCACGCATGTGACCTTTCGTGACGAGGACCTGCCGTTGCGAGCGGGCGCGATCGTCCCGGTCGGCGACGGCCGGTCGATCTTCGCGCTGCCGTGGCTGGGGCGGTCGCTGGTGGGGACGACCGACAACAACTACGACGGTGACATCGACCACGTCCAGCCCTCGCCGTCAGACGTCGAGTATCTGCTCTCCGCGCTCAACGAGTTCTTCGGCGTCGAGCTGCGCGCTGCGGACGCGACCGGCGCCTACGCCGGCGTGCGCCCGCTCATCTCCACCGGGGACAGCCGCAAGTCGGTCGACATCTCGCGCAGGGCCGAGCTGTACGAGACCTCGAGCGGCCTGATCACGATCACCGGCGGCAAGCTCACGACCTGGCGGCGGATGGCCAAGCTCGCGGTCGATCGGATCGCCGAACGCGACGGCCGCGAGGCGCCGTGCCGGACGCACGAGGTCCCGCTGGGCGCGCCCGTCGATCCGGCCCAGCTCCAGCGCGTCCCCGGCGTGGCGCAGGACGCATACCGCGCGCTGGCCGGCCGCTACGGGCATGCCGCCGCCGGCGTGCTGCAGACGGCCGCTCGCCGGCCGGAGCTGGCCGCGTCGATCGTCGACGGACTGCCGGACCTCCTGGCCGAGGCCCCGTTTGCGGCGCGCAACGAGCAGGCGCTGACGGTGGGTGACGTGCTGCTACGACGCACCCGGCTGGGACTGCTCGCGGCTCGGGCGCTGTGCGATCCCGCCGCGGACGGACCGCGCCGGGTGGCGCAGGCGATGGGCGCCGAGCTCGGCTGGGACGACGCGCGCGTCACCACCGAGGTGGCCCGGTTCGGCGAGGAGGCGCGGGCCGAGGGAATCGTGCTCGGGAAGGGCTGAGCCAGGATCGGTGGATCCGGGCTAAGCTCGGCCCGACATGGACGAGCTGCGCCGATTCTGCGTCCGCGTGCTGGGGGACGGGCCCGCCGCCGACGAGGCCGAGCAGGCGGCCCGGGCGGGGGAACAGGACGATCGCCTCGGGAGTCTCTCCGCCGCCCTGAGGGCGTGTCGCGAGCGCGAGCCGTCCACTTCCGGGACGTCGAGCGCGGACGGACTGGCCGAGGCGGTCGCCCGCGAGCTCCAGGCCGCCACCGCCCGGCTGACCGGTCCGCAACGGGAGGCGTTGGCACTGCGGGACCTGCTCGGCCTGCCCTACGACGAGGTCGCCACGGTCATGCACCTGGAGCCCGACGCCGTGCCGGGGCTGCTGGCCGGCGCCCGGATCGCGCTGCGCGCGGAGCTGCGCGGCGCCGTCCAGTCCGGGGCGCAGTGCCCGGAGCACGACCGGGCCCTGCGCACGATCGCGCTGCGGCAGGACGGCCAGCCGGTGCCCGATGCCGACGACGACTGGCTGGTCGAGCATCTCGGCCACTGCGGGGAGTGCGGACGGGCCCACTCCGCGATGCTCGAGGCCGGCGCCTGCTATCGGGCGTGGCGCAGCGAGCCCGTCCCGGCCGGCGACGAGTGAGCACGCCTGCGCACCGGCTGCGCACCAGCAACGGCGAGGTGTCACTCGGAACCCGACCGTGGCTGATGGGCATCGTCAACGCCACCCCGGACTCGTTCTCCGACGCCGGCCTCGAGCAGACCGTGGAGGCCCGCGTGAAGCTGGCGGCGAGGCTGCTCGCGGACGGAGCGGATCTGATCGACATCGGCGGCGAGTCGGGCGTGACCAACCGCCCCCCGATCGAGCCCGACGAGGAGATCTCCCGGGTGGTGCCGCTGATCGAGCGGGTGGTCCGCGAGCTGGGGGCCCGAGTCTCGGTTGACACCTACAAGCCGGCAGTGGCGCAAGCGGCGATCGCCGCCGGCGCTTCGATCGTCAACGACGTCAGCGGCCTGCGTGACCCGGCGCTGGCGGACGTGTGCGCGGAGACCGGAGCCGGCCTGGTCCTCATGCACACGATCGCGCCCCCGAAGCAGAAGCTGCTCGATCCGGGCCTCGACGGGCGCATCGTCAGCGATGTGGAGCGTTTCCTGGCCGAGCGGATCGAGCTGGCGGTATCGCGCGGCGTCGCGTTCGAGCAGCTGATGGTCGACCCCGGCCCGGATTTCTCCAAGACCCCGGCGCAGACGGTGGCGGTGCTGCGCGCGCTGCCGGCGCTCCACGCGCTCGGTCGCCCGATCCTGCTCGCGGTCAGCCGCAAGGACTTCGTCGGCGCCCTGACCGGGCGCCCGCCGCGGGCTCGCCTGGCCGGGACGCTCGCGGCGATGTCCCACGGCGTGGACGCCGGCGCGCACGTTGTGCGCATCCATGACGTCGCCGCCGCGGCCGACTTTCTCGCCGTCCGGGCGGCACTGCGCGGCGACGGCGACGTCGACTCCAACCTGCGCCTGTCGGACACCGTGCGCTGGGAGCAGGCCGTGTCGGACCGGACGACACGCTAGATTCGGGTTCACGCATCGCCGGTCGCTGGCCCAACGCGACCGGAGCCCACCGAACGAGCCAAAGGAGTTGCCATGTCTGTACTCGATCGCGACGCGCTGGAAGCCAGCCCGCTCGCCGACCTCCACACGATCGCGTCGGAGCTGTCGATCGACGGTTACCGCCGTCTGCGCCGCGCCGACCTGATCGACGCCATCCTCAACCGGCAGGACGGCGCCGAGCCATCGTCCCCCGAGGCCCCCGAGGCCCCCGAGGCCGACGTCGCGGATGAGCCGGTCACGAGCGAGACGAGCGCCGCCGAGGAGTCCAACGGCGCCGCCACGTCCGAGGCCGGCCACGACGACGACGACGAGGAGTCGGCGGCGCCCCGCCGCCGCCGCGGGCGTCGCGGAGGACGCGGCCGTGCCGCGGCGCGCGACGATGCCGAGTCCGGCAACGGCGCCGCCAGGGCCGAGGAGCCGCCCGAGCCCGAGGAGTCCGACGCCGACGCCGACGACGGCGACGAGCTCGTCGAGGGCGTGGTCGAGCTGCTCGCCAATGGATCCGGGTTCGTACGCGTCCAGCCGCCCGATCCGTCCGACGATGACGTGTACATCTCCTCGGCGCAGGTCAAGCGCTGTGAGCTGGTGTCCGGAGACCGCGTCGCCGGCCCCAAGCGCGCTCCTCGGCGCTCCGAGCGTTTCGCCTCCCTGATCCGGATCGAGGCGATCAACGGCCGGCCCGCCGCGGAGCTGGCCGACGGCGTGCGCTTCGACGACCTGCCCGCCGCGTTCCCGTCCGATCGCTTCACGGTCGGTTCCGAGGACCCGACGCTCAAGGCGATCGAGTGGCTGACCCCATTCGGCAAGGGATCGCGCGTGACGATCGTCGGCGCCGCTCGGTCCGGCAAGACCGAGGCGCTGCGCCGGCTCGCTGCGGCGTTCGCCGGCCGCGAGGACCTCGCGGTCTCGATCGTCCTCGCCGGCGTTCGGCCCGAGGAGATCTCCGAGTGGAACCGTGGTGACGTGCCCCCGATCGCCGCTGTCAGTTTTGCCGGATCGGAGGACGCCCGCAACGGTGCCATCGAGCCGGCCATCGACCAGGCCCGGCGCCTGGCCGCGCGCGGGGCAGACGCGCTGGTGCTGATCGATACCCTCGACGGGGCCAGCCCGGCGCTGGCGCGCAAGGCGCTGGCGGCGGCGCGAAACATCGTCGATGGCGGCTCGCTGACGGTGATCGCCACCGCCTCGGAGCCGGTCGGCGGCGAGACCACGGTGATCGCGCTCGACGTCGCCCTGACCAGCGTCGGCCGCTTTCCCGCGCTCGACCTGCTGGCCAGCGGAACGATGCGCCCGGAGCTGCTCGTCGGCGACGCCGGCGCCGAGACGATCGCGCGCACCCGGGCCGAAGCGTCCGAGGGCGAGTCGGAGTAGCCGCCACCCGGCGGCGGTGGATGTCTCCCCGAGCCCGCCGGCGGTGCGAAGGTCAATAGGCGGTGCAGCGCGTGCGATGGCGCGGCGCTGCCTTGTAGTGCGGCCGCTGGCCGCGCTGCCACAGGCCCTGGTCGAGCTCGGCGGCGGTGGGCCCCGCGCCGGCGGCGACGAGCAGCTCGACGGCGTGGACCGCGCACGCTCGGATCTCGATCTCCTCGCGCGAGCCGTGCGCGATCAGCTCCTCCCGCTCGATCCGGGCGACGAGTTCCTCCGAGAAGCGCAACACGCCGTCGAGCCGGAGGACATGGGGGACGAGGTTGTCGGCGAACATCGTCAGCCGCTCGAGGTCGCGCAACTCGGCGGCGCCGGCCCGCTGCAGATCGGCGGCCGCGATCTGGGCGCGCTTGAGGAACGGAATGTCGAGCTCGTCGTAGCGGGAATGGTCCGCGAAGCACCGCCAGCCGCCGAGCAGCCGCGCCAGCCGGGTCGCCGAGCCCGCAGCCGCGTCGGCCACGGCGGCGAAATGCCCTCCGTATTCGGCCGTGACCCGGTCACCGAGATCGCGCAGCGATGCGGCATACAGGGCGATCAGCTCGTGTCCGGGATCCTGGCCGAGGACCCGGGCGAGCGCCGCCGCATCGAGCTCGGCGAGCTCCGCCGCCATCCACGGCCCGGCGGCGTCGAAGCGCTCCGCCAGGCCGGCGGCGACCGTGCCATAGCCAGACAGGCCCGGGCGCTTGCGCAGGGTGGGGAACCAGCCCGAGCCGAAGTTGATCGCGTCCAGCGTCAGTGTCCGTGCCGCGAGCTCCTCGGGGCCGGCGTCCGCCGGCGCCCGGTCGGGCTCGGCGACGGGGCGGTCGCCGGCGTAGGCGGTGGCGATCGCGTCGGTCACGACCGTGACGTGGGTGGCCCGCGCGGCCACCTCCGCGCACATCTCCCGCAGCTCGTCCACCGTCACAGCATGACGCCCGGCGGAGCCCGCCGCCGCTGACGCTAACGTGGATCACGACTGCCGATGATCGAACTGACGAGCGACCTCCAGGCGCTGCTCTCGGGCCTCAACGAACCCCAGCGGGAGGCCGTCACCTACGGCGACGGGCCCCAGCTCATCCTCGCCGGCGCCGGCTCGGGCAAGACCCGTGTGCTCACCCACCGGATCGCCTATCTCGTCGCCACCGATGCCGCCAAGCCCAACGAGATCCTGGCGATCACGTTCACCAACAAGGCGGCCTCGGAGATGCGCGACCGTGCCGAGCTGCTCGTCGGCCGCCGCGTGCGCGCGATGTGGGTGATGACCTTCCACGCCGCCTGCGCCCGGATGCTCCGCGCCGACGCTGCCCGCCTGGGCTACACCCGCCAGTTCACGATCTACGACACGGCCGACTCGCGGCGGCTCATCAGGCGCTGTCTCGACGATCTCGGAATCGATCCCAAGCGGTTCACACCCGCCTCGGTCGGCTCCCAGATCTCCGACGCCAAGAACAAGCTGCGCGATTCGGACGCCTACGCCCAGCTGGTCGGCTCGTTCTTCGAGCAGACGGTCGCCGACGTCTACCGCTCCTACGAGCGCGAGCTGCACCGCATGAACGCCATGGACTTCGACGATCTGCTCGTCCGCGCCGTCAACGTGCTCGAGCTGTTCCCCGAGGTCCGCGAGCGCTACGCCAACGGCTTCCGCAACGTCCTCGTCGATGAGTACCAGGACACCAACCACGCCCAGTACCGCTGGCTGCAGCTGCTCGCCGGCGAGCACCGCAACCTGATGGTCGTCGGCGACGACGCCCAGTGTCTGGTCGAGGGCACCCCGGTGACGATGGCGGACGGCAGCCGGCGCCCGATCGAAACGCTTTCACCCGAGGACCGCGTCCTGTCCGCCTACGGGAGCGGCGATTTTCGCCCCGCGGAGGTGCTCGCGGTGCATCGCTCCGAGCGCACCGATGGCATCGCCATCACCACACGCGCTGGTCGGCGGCTCGTGAGCACCCCCGAGCATGTCCATTTCGCCGGCGTTCGGCCGGCCCGGGTATCTGAGCTTGGCGGGAAAACGAGCCATATGGACGTTTTCCGGCCACGCTCGCCGGTCCGCCGCCGGCTGGCGTTGTCCCTGTGCGACGAACAGGGTGGCGGCGTGCCGGTGCATCGCCTGTCGTTGTCGGGCGACGATGACGCTGGCCGCGAGACGCTGGAGCGGATGGGTCTGAGCGTGCGCCCGGCGCGCAGAGGGTCCGACCGCTGGAGGTGTGAGACCTCCTGCGCGGACATGGCGACGATCGAGCGGGTGGCATCTCAGATCTCGACGGCGCTGGGCGATGTGAGCATCCGGCCGTCGGCTCGTCTCGGCCACGACCGCGACGGGCTGGCGGCCAACTCGCTTCCGTTCACGCCGGCCTCATCCGTGCGGGCCGGCATGGTGATGTTCGATGAGCAGGGGGGATATGACGTGGTCGAGTCGGTCGAGCCAGTAACGCTCGAGCGGCCGGTCTACGACCTCGATATCGACGCAACTCACAACTTCGTGGCCGACGGGATCGTCACCCACAACTCGATCTACGGGTTCCGCGGGGCGGACATCAGCAACATCCTCGATTTTGAGGATTTCTATCCCGACGCCCACGTCGTCAAGCTCGAGCAGAACTACCGCTCGACCCAGACGATCCTCGATGCCGCCAACGCGGTGATCCGCAACAACCGCGGGCAGAAGCTCAAGTCGCTGTGGACCGACATCGGTCAGGGGGATCCGATCAAGATCCGCGAGCTCGACGACGAGCACGCCGAGGCGCGCTACGTGACCGGGGAGATCCAGCGGCTCGTCGACGAGGGAACCTCGCGGTCGGAAGTCGCGGTGTTCTACCGCATGAATTCCCAGTCGCGGGTGCTGGAGGACACGCTCGTCCGTGCCGAGATCGCTTACCAGGTGATCGGGGGCACCAAGTTCTATGACCGGGCGGAGATCAAGGATGCGATCGCCTACCTGACGATCCTGGTCAACCCGCAGGATGTGGGCGCGTTCACGCGGATCGTCAACTCCCCCCGGCGCGGCATCGGCAACACGACCGTGTCCCGCCTGCTGGCGCACGCCAACACGACCGGCGAGACGGTCTGGGAGCTCGCCGCCGCCCCCGAGGACGTGCCCGGCCTGGGCGCGGCGGCGATCAAGTCCCTGCGACGGTTCATGGGCACGATGGAGGTGCTCCAGGAGCGGCTCTCCGCCCCGGCCCGCCCCGGGCTGTCGGTGCTGCTCAAGGAACTTCTCGCCGAGACCGGCTATCTCGAAGCGCTGGAGAACGAGCGCACGATCGAGGCTCAGGGGCGGATCGAGAACCTGGAGGAGCTCGTCAACGTCGCCGCCGAATACGACGGGGAGGTGGGCAGAGGCGGATCCGAGGAGCCGACCCTGGCCGAGTTCCTCCAGCAGATCGCGCTGGTGGCCGACGCCGACACGCGCGAGGACGACGAGGGACTGGTGACGCTGATGACGTTGCACAACGCCAAGGGCCTCGAATACCCGATCGTGTTCATGATCGGGTGCGAGGAGGGGGTGTTCCCTCACTCGCGCGCGCTCGACGAAGGCGGTCTGGAGGAGGAGCGGCGGCTGTGCTACGTGGGGATCACGCGTGCCGAGCGCGACCTGTACCTGACCTCGGCGCGGACGCGGACGGTGTTCGGCGCGCGCAACTTCGGCGCCCCGAGCCGCTTCATCGGCGAAATCCCCGCCGAGCTCACCGATCGCGAGGTCCAGCCCCCGCGCACGTTCGGCCAGGTCCGCGGCCGCCTGACATCGTGGAACACGACCCCCGGCCGCCCGGCCGGCGAGCCGCCGGCGGCCGATCAGGCACCACCGACGAACTTCCGGATGGGCGACGACGTCGTGCATGCCGCGTTCGGCGAGGGGGTCGTCACCGGCGTCGAGCCGGGGGGAATCGTCGTCATCCGCTTCAGTACGGACCGCAGCGAGCGCAAGCTCGTCGCCGACCTGGCTCCGATCTCAAAGCGCGGATAACCCCGCCCGAATCGAATACCGTGGTGCCCTGATGGCAACGGCGACCGACGAGCAGACGACGGACGCGCAGACGACCGGCGAGCCACCGCCGGCACCGCCGTCCGCGACCCGGGTCAACGTCGGCGAGCTGGTCAGCGCCGTCAGCGCGCTGCTGCTCCTCGCCGTCATGTTCGCCACCGAGTGGTACGGCGTGGCCGGAGTGCCCGATCCGTCCTACGCGCGACCGGCGATCTCGACCGCCGAGAACGCCTGGAACGGCCTCAGCGACATCCGCTGGGTGCTGGCGGCGACCATCGTCGCCGCCGTCGGATCGGTGTTCCTGCACGCATCACAGCGCGAGCACGGCGCCAAGACCGACACCAGCCGCGTGGTGGCGTCGCTCGGCGCACTGAGCGTGGCGCTGCTGGTCTACCGGGTGCTGATCGTGCTGCCGGGAGACGGCAAGGTCCTCGATCAGAAGCTCGGCGCCTTTCTCGGGCTGCTGTGCACGCTGGGGATCGCATGGGGGGGATACGAGTCGATCGTCCGGCAGCGCGCTCGCGCGGACGCCGTTCAGACCCGCTCCCGCCGGCGATCTCGTCTCGCTCGCGACCGCTCCAAGAGGTAGTCTGTTGGGGCCTCGCCAGGGCAGAGGCTTGCAGGAGGGCGTCAGAAGTTCGCGAACAGACGGTTCGCACGATCGGTGACCGACTAAAGGAGGGGCCTCGTGAATCTCGAGCGTATTTCGAGAGACGACTGGATGATGGGCGGCGTCACGCTGCTGCTGGTGATCGACCTGTTGTTCCTACCGTGGTTCAGCATCTCGGCGGGGCCGTTCTCGGTCACGCTGACCGCGACCGACGCGCCTGACGGCGCGTTCGGCATCCTGGCGGTGCTCGCTGGGATCCTGCTGATCGCTGACCTCGGAGTGGAGCGCCTGGCACCGCAGACGACGGTGCCGGCGATCAACGCAAGCCGCACGCAGACGCGCTTCGTGCTGGCCTGCGTGACGGCGCTGTTCATCGTCCTGAAGTTCGTGTTCAACATCCATTTCAGCGACTTCGGCTTCGGGTTCTACGTGGCCGTGATCCTCACCGCCGCCCTCGTCTACCTGGCATTGCAGCTGCGCAGCGGAACGGCCATCGTCGGCCTCGGACACTGATCGGTCTCCGCGGCGGATGGCGTTCGCACCGTCTCGTCTCCGCCGCGGAGAGATCATCGCCGGGCTCAGCGCGATCGCGCTGCTGATCCTTCTGTTCGTGATCCCGTGGTTTCGCTTCGCGGCTCACACCGATGCCAGCGGATGGCGGAGCCTGCCGACGCTGCGATGGCTGATCGCCGCGGCGGCGCTCACGGGCGTGCTCCTGGCGGTCTTTCAGGCATCGCGCGACGCCCCGGCGCTGCCGATGGCCTGGAGCGTGATCGTGACCACCCTGGCGGCGGTGATGACCGTGCTGGTGATCATCCGGCTGCCCACCGACGGCGGCCGGCCGCTGCTCGGCGCGTACCTGGGCCTCGGCGCGTCCGCGGCCCTCACCGTGGGCGCGTTCATCTCCCTGCGCCAGGAGGACGGCTGGGTGCCCGATCGCGATCATCCGATCGAGACGGTCGCGCTCGGACCGACGACCCACTCCTAGGACGCCTCAGGGCCCTAGGCGCCCTAAAATGAGCCGGGCATGCTCGACCGCGCTCAGGTTCTTCACGTCGCTCGGCTGGCCCGACTCGAGCTCGACGAAGATGACGTCGAGCGGATGGCCGCCGAGCTGTCGAAGGTCCTCGACCACGTCGAGCGGGTCCGCGAGCTCGACCTCGATGGCGTGGAGCCGACCTCGCATGCCGTCGATCTGGCCGGCGTAATGCGGCCCGACGAGCCGGTTCCGTGCCTCTCCCAGGAGGCGGCGCTGGCGCAGGCGCCCGAGCCCGTCGACGGCGGCTTCGGCGTGCCCAGTCCGGGACCGAGCAGCGAATGACCGGGCGGACCGGCATTGGCACGCAGAGCCGGCGGACCCGGGCGTGACCGGGCTCATCGAGCTGACCGCGGCCGAGGCGGCCGCCAAGTTGCGCGCGCGGGAAATCGACGCCGGCGAGCTGTTCGACGCGTATCGGGAGCGCGCGGCGGCCGACGAGCTCAACGCGTTCACGTGGGTCGCCGACGAGCGCCCTGACGGCGGCCCCGACGGCCCGCTGGCGGGAGTCCCGCTCGCGGTCAAGGACCTCTTCTGCACCGAGGGCGTCCCCAGCCAGTCGGGCTCGCGGATCCTCGAGGGCTACCGGCCGCCGTACACGGCAACGGTCGTGTCCAACCTCCAGGGAGCGGGCGCGTCGCTGCTGGGCAAGACCAACCAGGACGAGTTCGCGATGGGTTCCTCCAACGAGAATTCCGCCTTCGGGCCGGTCCTGAACCCATGGGATCGCTCGCGGGTGCCGGGCGGCTCCTCCGGGGGCAGCGCCGCGGCGGTCGCAGGTGGGCTGGCGCCGTGGGCGATCGGCACCGACACCGGCGGATCGATCCGCCAGCCGGCGGCACTGTGCGGCATCGTCGGGGTCAAGCCCACGTACGGCGCGTGCTCGCGCTACGGGATGATCGCGTTTGCCTCCTCGCTGGATCAGGCCGGTCCGCTCGCCCGTGACGTGACCGACGCCGCCTTGCTGCTGTCCGTCATGGTCGGACACGATCACCTCGACTCCACCTCGGTCGCGTTTCCGGGCACGATCGAGCTCCCCACCGCCCAGGACCTCACGGGAATTCGTCTCGGGGTCCCGGAGGAGCTGCTGGCCGGCACCGACGGCGAGACCGGCATCGAACCGGGAGTGAGGGAGAGCTTCGAGGCGACGCTGAGGCTCGCCGAGGGCCTGGGCGCGAACGTCAGTCCCTGTCGGCTGCCCCACGCGCCCCACGCGCTGTCGGCCTACTACCTGATCGCCCCGGCGGAGGCATCGGCGAACCTGGCACGATTCGATGGCGTCCGCTACGGGCTCCGGGTGGCCGGCGACACCGATCTGGAGACGATGTACAGCCGCACGCGAGCCGCCGGCTTCGGCCCCGAGGTCAAGCGCCGGATCATGCTGGGAACCTACGCTCTGTCCAGCGGCTATTACGACGCCTACTACGGCACCGCCCAGAAGGTGCGGACCAAGATCGCCGATGACTTCCGGTCCGTGTTTGCGCAGTTTGACTTCGTCGTCACCCCGACGAGCCCGTGGACCGCGTTCGAGCTGGGGGCCAAGACGGCCGACCCGCTGGCGATGTACCTCAACGACTTCTGCACCGTGCCGATGTCGCTGGCCGGGATTCCGGCGATCTCGATGCCGTCGGGGCTGAGTGATGGACTTCCCGTCGGGTTCCAGCTGGCCGGGCCGGCGTTCAGCGAGTCCCGGATGCTCGATGCCGCGTACGCGCTCGAGCGGGCCATCGGCTTCGACGGCCGGAAGGCGCGGGCGTGAGCACCGGCACCGAGTACGAGCCCGTCATCGGGCTGGAGATCCACGTTCAGCTCAAAACGCGGACGAAGATGTTCTGCGGCTGTGAGCTGTCGTTCGGCGACCCGCCCAACATCCACACCTGTCCGGTCTGTCTGGGGCTGCCGGGCGCCCTGCCGGTCATCAACGCGCGCGCGGTGGACTTCGCGATCATGATCGGCTTGGCGCTCGAGTCCGAGATCACGCCGCGGTCGATCTTTCATCGCAAGAACTACTTCTATCCCGACTCGCCCAAGGGGTATCAGATCTCTCAGTACGACGTGCCTATCTGCCGCGGTGGGCAACTGGGCGATGTCCGTATCCACCGCGTCCACCTCGAGGAGGATGCCGCCAAGCTCGTCCATGTCGGCGAGAGCGGGCGGATCCACGGCTCGGATCGCAGCGTCGTGGACTTCAACCGCTGCGGCACGCCGCTGGTGGAGATCGTCACCGAGCCCGATCTGCACTCGCCCGAGCAGGCGCACGAGTGGTTGACGCTGCTGCGGGTCACGCTTCGGCAGCTGGGGGTGTCGGACGTCAACATGGACGAGGGGTCGCTGCGCTGCGACGCCAACGTGTCGGTTCGCCCCGCCGGGGGCAGCGAGCTCGGGACCAAGACCGAGCTGAAGAACATGAACTCCTTCCGTTTCCTGGAGCGTGGCGTGCACGCCGAGATCACTCGTCAGACCGACCTGCTGCGCAGCGGGCAGCCGGTCGTCCAGGAGACGCTGCACTTCGATCCCGGATCGGGCCGGCTCACCTCGCTGCGCTCCAAGGAGGAGGCGCACGACTACCGCTACTTCCCCGAGCCCGATCTGGTGCCGCTGCTCGTCACCGACGACATGCTCAGCGCCGCCCGGGCCGAGGTGCCCGAGCTGCCGGCCGCCCGCGCTGCTCGATTCGCGACCGAGCTCGGCCTGCATCCCGATCGTGCCCGCGATCTGGCGTTCCGCCAGGATCAGGCCGACTACTACGAGCGGGCGCTGGCCGCCGCGTCGGATGGTCACGCACTGGCGGTGGAGATCTCCAACTGGATCCCGCATCTGGTGGAGCGGATCGGGTCAGACGTCGATCCCGGTGAGAGCCGGGTCACGCCGGCCGCGCTCGCCACGCTCGCCGGGATGGTCGCCGCCAAGGAGGTCGGCCGCGACGCCGCCCGCGACGTGCTCACCACGCTGGTGGCGGAGGGGGGAGACCCGGGCGCGATCGTCGAGCGCGACGGATTGGGAGCGCTCAGCGGTGACGACGGGCTCGGCGCGATCGTCGACGCGGCGATCGCCGCCGACCCCGATGCCGCGGCGAAGGTCCGCGGCGGCAACATGAAGGCGATCGGGCCGCTCGTCGGCTTCGTCAAGCGCGAGACCAAAGGCCGGGCGGACGGCGGCGAGGTCACCCGCTTGATCCGCGAGCGCCTCGGCCAGACCTGACCGCTCGCGGCGCCGACGCCGGCAGGAGTCGCCCGCGCTTCGGTCACCTCCCGAAACCACCGTCCCAGAACGAACAAAGCCCCGCCGAACCTCCGACGGGGCTTGATCGGTTACGCCTCGGTGCGGGTCAGCCGCGAGACAAGCGGCGGACGACGAGGCCGGCGCCGAGCAGCGTGGCGCCGCCGGCGGCGAGCAGGACGACGTCGAGTCCGGTGAACGGCAGGGTGCCGGCGCTCGTGGTCAGAGCCGACGTGGTCGACGCGACGGTGCTGACGTTGCAGTCCTGTGAGCTGTACTGCTGGCAGGTCGAACTCGCCAGTGCCGCGCTCGGCAGCAGCAGGACACCGACGGTTGCGATCAGAATCGCGATGCGTTTCATTGGAATCTCCAGCAGACCTTTCTGGTAATCGGGATAGGAGACGACTCACGCCCCATACGTCGCCATTTCTCGCAATCCCATCGCAAAGTGTACAAGACGGGGGTAGATCTACGCAATGCCACAAACTAAAGCCATAATCATCGCACTACGAGGAGGTTAAACGCTTCGTCGGACGTCAGGGGGTCCTTGGAAAAAACGCGCTGTAATGCGGCTATATCTGCAGGTTGTTTGTCATTTATGCCGTATGCGGTGCGGAAGTAGCGATCGGCAGCCGTACGCTGACCCATCGCCGAGGCGGCCAGTCCGGCGCCCAGCCATGAGAACCAGCCTCCGGGCTCGCGCTGAATCGACTGCTGGAAGCGCCCCTCGGCTATGGCGTACTGATGCGTGTTGAGGGCGACGACGCCCGCCAGGCGCCCGGGGACGCTGGAGAACGGGTTGAGCCGGGAAGCGGTGGCGAAGTCCGAGAGCGCCGCCTGGGGATCGCGGGCCGCGGCGTTGGAGCCGAGCGACACCTCGCGGACCGATAGGTACGGCACGCCGAGGACGATCACGCCGGCGAGGAGCGCCACGATCCCGCCGAGCACGGCGCCGGTCCTTCCCGCCGGGCGCATCCGGCGCGACGCCGCGGGGTGCTCGGACGCAGCGGCGGCGGCCACGCGCGCGGCCCGCGGGCGCAGGGCCCCCGCGACCCCGAGGAACCCGAGGGCGGGTCCGCTCAATGCCGGCATCTCCCAGAACCAGTCGATCGAGCCGTGGATCAGCCAGACCACCACCGGCAGCAGCGCGATGCCGGCGGCGGCCGCGGTGAGGGGACCCGCCCGGCGCCCGGCCCGGACAGCCAGGCCGAGAGCGCCGATGAGGAACCCCGTCATGAGGATGAACCCGACCACCCCGGTCTGTGCCAGGAGCCGCAGCTCGAAGCTGTGGGTCGAGCTCGGCTCCTCGAGCGTCCGGCGGTGGGTGATGTAGTAGTCCCCGAAGTTGTCCTCGCCGAGCCCGGCGATCGGATGGGCGGCGAACGCGTCGAGCGAGACGCGCCAGAAGTCGTAGCGGCTGCTCCCGACGTCGACGAAATGGGTCTGCGTGGAGAACGTCTCCGGATGGCTGAAGCCGGTCCACTGGCGGGAGATGAAATGGAACGGGTGGCCGTGGGTGGCATAGGTCCCGCCGGCCAGCAGGCCGATCACGACCGCCGCACTCAACACCCAGCCGACGACCCGTCGCCGCACCGGTGACAGCGGCCGGTCGGGTCGCAGCGAGTCGGCCCACGCGAGGACGGTCCCGAGGACGAGAACTCCGGCGCAGATGAGCAGCGCGGGCTGGCCCGCCCGCTGGGATGTGTGATCCAGGGACGCGCCGGTCGCCGCGTAGACGGCGAGCAGGCGGTGGATGATGACCAGCACGCCGAGGATCGGGAGCACGGCGGCGGCAGCGACTCGGAGCCGGCCGCGGACGAGCACGATGGAGACGAGGGCGACGAGCGGCAGGGTGAAGAGCCAGCCGCGGCTCTGGACGATGAGGGCGAGCTGCAGCCCCGAGCACGCAAACGCGAGCATCACGCCGCGCAGCAGCCCGGGGAGCTCGCGGCGGCTGGCGAGCGCGATCGCCGTCAATGCGCCGATCGTGAACAGCGCCGCGGTCGAGTTGAAGTACCCCGTCGGCGCGGCGAGGCGGCCCTCGATTACCAGGCTTGCGACCCGGTCGCCCGACGCGAGGCGGAACAGCAGCACGATCCCGATGACGCCGACACCGACCACCCAGACGACGAGTGCGGCCAGCGCTGCCTCCGCGGTCCAGGGCAGCAGGATCATGACGGCGAAGACGAGCAGATAGAGGAGCGCCTGGTTGGCGCCCTGGAGCGCGTCACCCGGCGAACTCGCCCAGGTCATCGAGAGGTAGCACCAGCCGACGTAGGCCGCGAACAGTGCCAGCGCCACCACCGAGCCGCGGCCGATACGCAGCCGTCCTCGCAGCCCCACGATCGTCGCCGCCAGCAGTCCGAGGGCGGCGAGCGAGCCCCAGTACCAGGTCTCGGCGTCATAACCGCCGTCGTGGACCGCCCAGACGAGCATCAATCCGACGATCAGCAGTCCCGGGACGAGCGCGG
>CAVOUS010000013.1:0-11394 GCA_963699675.1 uncultured Actinomycetota bacterium | reverse complement strand
GGTCCTGAGGGGACACTGTCGCTCCTGTGACGGCTCGATCTCGCCCCGGTACCCGTTGACCGAGGCCGTGACCGGCGCGCTGTTCGTCGCCGTCGTGATCGCCCGCCACGCGGGGCGGACCACCTGGCTTGGTCTGATCTTCATCGCCGCGCTCGTGGCGATCACTCGCATCGACCTTGAGCATCGCATCATTCCGAACCGCATCGTCGCGCCCCTCGCGGCCGCGGCGCTCATCCTCACCGCGATCTTCGAGCCCCACCAGCTGCCCGAGCGCCTGATCGCCGGCGCCGCCGCGGGTGGCTTTCTGCTCGCCGCCGTGCTCGCGCATCCCGGGGGAATGGGCATGGGTGACGTCAAGCTGGCGGCGGTCATGGGCCTCGTGCTCGGGCGCGCCGTCGCTCCGGCGCTGCTCGTAGCGCTGATCGCCGGCACCGTGATCGGTATCGCCGTCATGGCGCGTCGCGGTGTGCGCGAGGGGCGGAAGACGGCGATCCCGTTCGGCCCGTTTCTGGCGCTTGGCGGCGTCGTCGGCCTGTTTGCCGGACCTGCCCTCGTCAACGCCTATCTCCAGGGGTTCGGGCTATGAGCGTCCTCACCAAGCAGATCTCGATGCCGCGCCTGTCGGCCCCCCGCCTCCGCAAGCCGGCGAGAGGCGCCCAGACGTCCCGGGGCAAAGCAGGCATCATCGGCCTCGAAATCGGCATCACCCAGGCGATCGCGGCTCAGGCTCGTGTAGAGGACGGCCGCATCGTCACCCAGCGGGTGGTCGCCCGAACCCTGCCACTCGGTCTGATGCGCGACGGACTCGTGGTCGACCCCGACCGCCTCGCGTCAGAGCTCAAGCAGTTTTTCGCGGAGCACCGCCTGCCCAAGCGCGTCCGGGTTGGCCTGGCCACCCCACGGACTGTGATGCGCGTGATCGATCTGCCGCCGCTGGAGGAAAAAGACGTCAAGGCGGCGCTCATGATGCAGGCCCAGGAGCGCATTCCGATGCCGCTCGACAGCGCCGTCTTGGACTGGCAGACGGTCGGCCTCGTTGACACGCCGGATGGACAGCGGCTGCGCGTGATCGCCGTTGCCACTGAGCGAGAGGGCGTGGAGCGGCTGCTGGCGACGCTGCGGAGCGCCGGACTGAAGCCCGAGGGCATCGATCTCTCCATCTTTGCCGCGATCCGCGCCCTGCGCGTCGATCGTGTGCACGGTCCGGTGCTATATGCCCAGCTCGGCGATCTCGTCAACATCGCGATCGCCGAGGCGGGGGTGTGTCGCTTCACCCGCCAGGCTCCGCAGGGGCTGGCTCTCGTGATCGAGCGCCTGGCCGAAAATCTGGCTATCCCCAGCGATGAGGCCTACGCCCTCGTGCAGGCTGCGGGTGCTGGCCTACCCGGGTCTGACCAGAGCAAGGAGCAACTAGCTGTGGTCGATGTGCTCGATCGGGTCGCCGCGGAGCTCGGTTCCGAGCTGCGCGCCGCCGCCGAGTTCTACTCGAGCCAGCTCGGCTCCGGGCTCGTCACGGCGGGTCTCGTCGCCGGTCCGCTCGCGCCCCTCCCGGGCTTCGTCGAGGCCCTTTCCGCGGCGTCCGGCCTGGAGCTGACCTGCGGCGAGGCCGCGGTCGCCAGCGCGGATGCGCTCGGGGATGTGGACGCCCGCGTCGCGCCCGTCGCCAGCGGGCTGGCTGTCGGAGAGCTGGACTGATGAACGCCGTCAACCTCATCCCGAAAGACAGCCGCCGAGCGCGGAGGTCCATCTCGATCAGTCGTCCCACGCTGGCGCTCTTCGGCGGCATGGTCATCGTCCTGGTCGCGGCGGTGGTGTACGTGTCTGCGGCCAATACCGTGACCGCCCGCCGCGTTGAGCTTTCCCGTGTCACCGCCGCCGCGACGCGGTGGACCGCAGCGGCGAACAGCTACGCCACACTCGCGCAGGCGGCCCAGCAGCGCAGCGCACAGCTGGCCGACGTCCGGCAGCTGGTGTCAGGACGGTACGCGTGGTCTCAGCTGCTCAGTCAGCTCGGCGGACTGATGCCGGCAGCCTCGGCGCTCAGCTCTCTGCAGGCCACCACGACCCCAGCGCTCCAGGCCACCACGACCCCAGCGGCCAGCCCCGCCGATCCTCCTCAGCCGGCCGTCCAGCTGACCGGGTGCGCCGCCTCGCAGTCGGTCGTCGCTCAGGTGATGCAGCAGCTTCAGCGGGTCAATGGGGTCACGGGCGTCACGCTCTCCTCGGCCAGCAGCGCGGACGCATCGGGGACGCCTGGGGCCGGCGGTTGTCCGTACCCGGTGGTGTTCCAACTGTCGCTCACGTTCGGCTCGAGCGCACCAAGCGCGGCGAGCGGCTCCGTGGCGGCCCCGACCTCGACAACCTCGGGCACCACGACGACCCCAGGCACCGCGGCGACAGCGTCCGCCACCCCGACCTCGACCACCGGAGCTGCGCAATGAACCTCCGCCCGCGTGACCGCATCGCGCTGTGCGTGGTTCTCGTCGCCGCCATCGTCGGCGGGTATTACGTGCTCGCGCTGAAGCCCGAACAGAAGAAGGCCAGCTCGCTGCAGGCCTCCATTGCGACCCAGCAACAGAAGCTCATTACGGCGCAACAGAGCTATGCACACGGGCGCGCGGCCGAGGCCTCGCTCAAGGCCGCCGCCGCCCAGTGGAGCTCGCTCGGTGTGGCCGTGCCGGCCCAGTCCGATATTCCCGGGCTGTTGCGCACCCTTGACAAGACCGCGAAGGCGGCGCACGTCCAGATGCAGGCCATCACCCTCAACGGAGGGACGAGCGGCGGGACCCCGACCGCCACGCCGACCACGACCTCCGCCTCGCCCGCCACTTCGAGCACCGGCTCGGCATCGGGCACGAGCGGTGCGACCGGGGTCCCGATCTCACTCACGTTCGAGGGCGGTTACTTGGCGCTCGACCACCTCGTGCAGCGGCTCGACGCGCTCGTCACCGTCTCCGGCGGCAAGGTGCATGCCACCGGCCCGCTCCTGAGCATCGGTGACGTGTCACTCAGCGGCGCACCTCATCTGACGGTGCAGCTCACCGCAACGATCTACCAGCTGGACGCCCCATCGACCGCGGCTGCGACCGGAGGCCCATGATGAGTTCACTTCGCCGTGACCTGTTCGAGCGGAGGCTGTGGCTGGTGCTGGTGGTGTTGTTGGCCGCCATCATCGCCGTCCCGCTCCTGCTGATCAAGAGCGCTCCCGCCGCCGGAACCGCGGCGGCGACGCCGGCGCCCCCAGCATTCGCCGTCACGTCCGCCGGGCCGAGCGCATCAGCCGGTGGCTCCGTGGCCGCCACGACGGTGCCGGCCAAGACGCTCGAAGCCAGCCTTCCCCGTGATCCGTTCGCCAGCGGGGAGCCGAAGCTGGCCGCCAAGCCGCAATCCGAAACGACGTCGACGTCCAGCGGGTCGTCGAACACGCCGGCATCAGCTTCGACCAGCACGACCTCATCGTCGACCACGCCGGCACCCGCCGCGATGGTGTCGCCGTCACCGGCCACATCGACTCCGTCGACGACGGCGAGTCCGCCCTCCACCACCACGACGACACCAGCGACGACCCCGACCTCGACGATCGCGACCGTTCCGTCGACGACGCCGACCGCGACGCAGTCCTGGACCGTCTACTCGGTGGCCGTGCGCTACGGCAAGGACACGAGTACGCCGGCGCGGACCGACCTGCCGCGCCTCGCGCCGCTGCCATCGGTCACGGCGCCTCAGGTGATGTTCATGGGCGTCATGTCCGGCGGGCAGCAGGCGGTGTTCGCGCTCGGCTCCGGCCTCGGGCACACCGGACCCGGCTTGTGCCGGCCGGACCACGCCCAGTGCTCGGCGATCGTGCTCAGGGCCCGCCAGACCGAGGTCATCACGATTCCGACCCGCTCGGGCGGGCACCGCAAGATGCTCCTCAAGCTGGTCCACATCTCCAGCACCGTCACGCATTCGCACAGCGTCGCGCTGGTCGCCTACCAGCGGCACTCGGCCGCCGGGAAGTGCGAGCTCGCTCTGTCTGACCCGGTGTCCTACAGCGCGGCCGCCGGCACACTCTCGAGTGTGGCCAAGGCAGCTTGCGACGGCGAGCCCGGGGCTGTTCCCTTCCCCTCGCCGGCGGGCTGACGTGGCCTTCGATCTCCGCGAGGCGCTCCAGTACCTCGCCGACCAGGAAGGCTCCGACCTGCACGTCAAGGTCGGCTCGCCGCCCATGGCCCGCATCGCGGGCGAGTTGCAGCCGCTTCCTGGCGCCGGGCCGCTGAAGGGACCCGACACCGAGCAGGCGCTGGCGGAGATCCTGACCCAACCCACGCGGCTCGAGGAGCTTGCCGCGGAGGGCGAGGTGGACTTCGCGTTCGCCGTCCCGGGATTGGCCCGGTTCCGGGTCAATGCCTTCCGCCAGCGCGGCTCGATCTCGCTTGTCTGCCGCCGCATCCCGTACGGCGTGACGACCATCGCCGAGCTCGGCCTGCCCGACGCCGTGCGTGAGATGGCCGAGGAGCCGCGCGGCATCGTGGTGGTGACCGGCACCACCGGCTCCGGGAAATCGACCACGCTGGCCGCCATGGTCAACCACATCAACACCACCGCGGCTCGTCACATCGTCACGATCGAGGACCCCATCGAGTTCCTGCACTCCGACAATCGCTCGGTCATCAACCAGCGCGAGATCGGGGCCGACACGGGCTCGTTCGGGCGGGCTCTGCGCCGCGTCCTGCGCCAGGACCCCGACATCATCCTCATCGGCGAGATGCGCGACGAGGAGACGGTCCGCGCTGCTCTGTCCGCCGCCGAAACGGGGCACCTCGTGCTCTCGACGCTGCACACTGCCGACGCCCCCGAGACGGTCAATCGCGTCATCGACTTCTTCCCGCCCCACGAGCACCGCCAGGTGCGCGCAATGCTCGCGTCCAGCCTTCGCGGAGTGATCTCCCAGCGACTGATCCCGGCGGTCGGCGGCGGCCGTGTCGCCGCCCTCGAGATCCTGCGGACCACCGGCCGGGTCCGAGACGCGATCGTCGACCCCGAACAGACAGGCGGCCTGGGCACGATCATCGCCGAGGGATCCTTCTACGGCATGCAGACGTTCGACCAAGCGCTGTTCGCGCACGTCGACGGCGATCGGGTGACCCCCGCGGCGGCGCTGGCCGCCTCCTCCAGCCCGCAGGACTTCAAACTCCTGCTCGCCTCCGAGGGCCGGCTCGGCACCTCGATGGCGGACGTCGTTCAGGCCGCGGCTCCCGTCGCCGGCTGATCCGCTCAGCGGCACAAACCACGCTGGTCGTTTACGGCCGGCCCGGAACATGCTGCCGCGACCGCAACGGGCCGCCGCCTAGGTAGTTCCTGAGTAGGTTGGTCCCTCCGGCGCGCCTTGGAAGCTGCGAGCTGCCAAGCACCTCAGTCCCACGGAGGGCACCGGATGAATCTGCACCGTAACGCTGCTCTCAGTCTGAAAAGGCGCAAGGAGCTCTGCCGTCGGGTGATCGCTGGATCGCTCTTCGGGCCTCACCGGATCCCGCACCGCACCAGTGAGCAGCGGATCCAGGCGACCGCTGCGCTGCGGTGTCTGCGGTTCACCGGACCGAAGATCGCCGAGGTCCTGGGGATGTCGCTCTCGACCGTGTCAGGGATCCTTTGAGGATCGGGATGGGCAAGCTCGGCCGGCTCGGTCTTGAGTCAGCCCAGCGCTACGAGCGTCAGCGTCCTGGGAGCTGATCTACATCGACGTCAAGAGGCTAGGACGGATCCAGCACGGAGCGGGACGTTGCTTCACCGGCCAGCGACGCGCCGGCGGCAGCCGAAAGGATGCTCTCGGTGTCCGACGCACCCTCGCCGGCTGCGAGTGCGTGCACATCGCGATTGACGATTGCACCCAGGTGGCCTACTCCGAGGTCCTCGCGCACGAAAAGGCGACCACCGCCAACGGCAAAGCCGAACGCTTCATCCGCACCCTCCCGGGCGGCTGGGCCTACGGCGCGATCTACCGCAACAGCAGCGAACGCACGGCCGCAGTTGACGGATGGCTCTGGCACTACAACCATCAAAGACGACACTCAACCCTTGGCCACAAACCGCCCATCGTTCGCCTCAACGAGCGAACCACCCTTCTCGGTATTTACACCTAGCTGCTCAGGCGGCGCGATCGGCGAGTTCGCCGGCCACCGAGTCGTCCAGCGCGCCCAGATCGATCACGGCGAACGCCTCGACGACGCGTGGATCGAAATGGTGGCCTGACTGGCCGGCGATCTCCGCGAGCGCGCGGTCCTTGTCCCAGGCGGGCTTGTAGGGACGCTCGTGCGTCAGGGTGTCCCACACGTCCGACAGGGCCGTGATGCGCCCGGACAGCGGAATCTCGACCCCGACCAAGCCGACGAGGTAGCCGTTGCCATCCCACCGCTCGTGGTGCGTGCGGGCGATCTCAGCGGCCAGTTGGAGCACCGGAGACTTGGCGGACGCGAGGATGCGGGCGCCGATCTCGACGTGGCGCATCATGTGCTCCCACTCGGCCGGAGTCAGCTTGTCGGGCTTGAGGAGAATGCGGCGCGACATCCCGACCTTGCCGAGGTCGTGCAGCGGGGCCGCCTCGCGGATCATGTCAATGAACGGCTGGGGTAGGTCGAGCGCCTGCGCGATGAGGGCCGCGCCGAGACCGACACGCTGCGCGTGCTGATAGGTGTCGTCGTCGTGATAGTCGGCGATTGCCGCCAGGACCGAGAGGCTCTCCCTGGCGGTATCGATCTCCCGTTCGCGTTCGCGCATCGCCTCGTCGAGGATCGCGCTGCGGCTCGTGAGCTGCTGCTGGAGGCGGCGGGCGTACAGGAGGTTTCGAACCCGCACCAGCAGCTCGGTCTCCTCGATCGGCTTGCATACGAAGTCGCGCACGCCGAGCGCCAGAGCCTGCCGGCGGAAATCGCTCCCGCTGTCGGCGGTGATCGCCAGCACGGGCAGCCCCTCCGGTGGGTCGGTGAGGAGACGTACGTCCTGGAGCGCCGCCCACAGCGACTCGGATGAGTCCAGATCAAGCAGCACGAGATCGGGATGCTCCGTGACGCACAGGTTCTGCGATCTCGGATGGATCGGTGCTGATGACGACGTCGCTGTAGCCGGCCTTCGCCAGCAGCTCGGTGAGCCCAGCCTGACTCGCGGCATCGTCGCTGACGATGACCATCCGCCCCTGAGCGAAATCCATCATGGACGCGTTATCGGCAGATGGGCGGCGCCGCTTGACCACCGAGCGCCGCCATCTCCGCGAGCCGGCGCCTTGCTCGAACCGAGCGAGCGCAGAACACGGGTCCACGAGCGCGGTCGAGGGCTCAAGCCCGTGCCGATCGATGCCGACTAGCTGCTGTGAACCCGTGCTCGAGGGCCGATACCGATGCCACTCCCTTCCACACCACGACCGGTGACGCAGCGCAGCCCTCGGGCTCGGCGCGGCGTGCTGCGCTCAGACGGCGGGTTCACGCTGATCGAGGTGATCGTCAGCGCGCTGATGATCATCCTGGTCGGCGCCGCGGCCGCGACTGCGCTCATCGCAACGGCTGGCGCCAGCGGCGACCAGCGATTCCGCGCCCAGGCCGACCAGCTCGCCGCTCAGGACCTTGCCCGCCTGCAGGGGCTGTCCGACGAGCAGCTCAACGACCTCAATCAGACGCATTACCCTCAGCCTGAACGGATCGACCTACAAGGTGGTCTCGACCTCCACGTTCCAGGACACGAGCGGCAACTCCGGGTGCGCCGCGACCGCCGCCGCCTACTTCAGGACGTCGTCCACCGTCAGCTGGAGCGAGAATGGCGGCGCCAGCTCACCGAGCGTGACCGAGGACTCGCTGCTCTCGCGGCCGGTGTCCGGTGATCTTCATACCCAGGTGGTGGATCAGACCGGCCAGGGCTTGTCCGGCGCCTCCATAACGGCCACGCCCAACCCGGTCACCCCCCCGATCTCGACGACGCAGACGGCGACGACCGACTCGACGGGCTGCGTCCTCTTCGCCGGCCTTGCTGCCGGGGCCTACACCGTGACCGCGACGGATCCGGGCTACATGGACATGAACGGGAATCAGTCGCCGCTGTCCTCCGTCGCGTCGGTCACGTCGAGCGGACTGACGAGCCCGACCACGAACCCGTTCGTGATGGGGCTGCCCGGCTCCATCGTCGGCACGTTCGCCGGACCGACGTCCACCACCGCCACCGCCGAGGCTGACGCGATGTCGTGGAGTGGAAGCGGCCCGAGCGGCAACGCGTCCGGCGTCATCCCGGTGACCGCGCCGCACGACCCCCGTCCTCGCCTCGCCGGGCTTCACCGCAAGCCCGCTGTTCCCGTTCGACACGGTTCAGTCGCCGGCCACGCCCAGCTACAGCGACAACTACACGGTGTGGGGAGGGCGCTGCGCGCAGCAAAAGCCGCCGGTGGCGAACGCGACGCCGGCCAGCGTGGCCCCGGGAGCCAGCTATTCGGCGCAGGCGATCCAGGAGCCGCTCCTGTACCTCGGTAGCGTCAAATACAACGGCGGAGCCGTCAAGCCGGCGCACGTCAAGCTGGCGTTCCAATCCACCACCGGGACGAACTGCAACGACACCTGGTACGCGGCGGTCACGTCGGCCACCACGATGCCGGCCACCGGGTGGCTCGCCAATCCCGGGCAGCCCTACTCGACCCCGACCGGCACGTCAGGCGGGCACGCTCACCGTCGTGCGTCGACTACACGCCTCCAGGGAACGTCGACCACCTACGCGAGCACGGTGGCCGTCACCAACGGCAACGGCATCTTCTCGTCGACGCCGACCGCGACCTCGGCCCCGGCGATCACGCTCTCGACCAGACGGAGAAATGCTGAGCGCACCCGAATGCTCGCCGGTTCGCTCGAGCCCGCGCGAAGCCGGGTTCACGCTCGTCGAGCTGCTGGTGGCGATGGCCGCCGGGCTCCTCGTCATGATCGCCGCGACGACGATCCTCTTCGTCACGATGGACCAGACGCAGCGCACGTTCACCCGGATCGACGCGACGCGCCAGGCACGCACCGCGTTCGGCTACATCGAGAACGAACTGCACTCCGCATGCGTCAACGGCAGCCCTCCCATCGAGGGGGTGGCCGCCGACGGGACCGTTGAGAGCGACGCGAACGACCTCGACTTCCTCAGCTACACCGGCAACGCGGCGAACCCGACGCCGGTGTGGCACCAGCTCAGCTACAGCGCCACGCTCGGGACCCTCACCGACACGAGCTACAGCGCGACGTACACCCCGTCCGTTACCGGCAATGACTGGACGCGGGGCAGCTCCATCGCGACGACACCGTGCTCTCCAACCTGCCCGCGCAGCCGAGCGGCAGCTCCGGTGTTCCAGTACTTCGCCTACCAGTCGGTGGGGACCGTCGGCGGGAACTCCTACTACGCGATTCCCGACGGCTCGAACGTCTCGCCGTTGACCGGGGCGACGCTCACCCCGCGCGCCGCTCGACCCAGGCAGCTCGCTGCTGGCGGCGGACGCCAACAAGACCGTCGAGGTTGTCGTCAGCCTGCTCGTCGGCCCCAGCTCGGAGAACATCGCCAACAGCTCGCTGACCTCGGTCGACGATGCCGTCACCGACTCCATCTCGTTGCGGCTGACGACTCCACCCGACTATTCCGCCGGAAGCAGCTCGAGCGGGCAGTACGCACCATGCCAGTGAGCGCGTCCCCCACCACGAGCCGTTCGGAGGCGACTCTCCGAGCCCGGCTGCGGTCTGAGGGCGGCTTCACGATGCTCCTCGCGCTGGGCGTGCTGATGGTGACGATGCTGCTCGGCGCCGCGGTATTCGCCGCGGTGAAGGGCGACGCGGCCCTCACCCGGACCGATCTCAACGGCAAGCAGGCGTACGCCGCCGCTCAGGCCGGCGTCCAGTCATACCTCTACCAGCTCAACAGCAACGCGTCGAACTCGGCATGGTGGGAGAACTGCGCCAACGACACTGCTGGCCAGCCCCCTGCAAAACCCGGTCTCGGTTCCCGGCTCGACCACCGGTGAGACCTACTCCTATCAGCCGGTGTTTGCCAACGGCTCCACCACCTGCAGCGTCACCAACCCGGTCGCGTCGCTGATCGACCAGAACACCGGCACGCTGCGGATCGCGTTCACCGGTCGCTCCGGCACCGGTGGCCAGGCGGAGTCCCGCACGGTCGTCGCAAGCTTTCGGACCCTGAGCCCGCTGTCCTTCCTTTGGTACACCAAATATGAGACCGAGGACATCGAGCATCGACCCGAGCGACAACTGCGACAGGTTCTACTTTCAGAGTCCCGGCCCCGGGAGCTCAGCTGCGTGATCAACTGGGTGACCGGCGATCACATGAACGGTCCGATGTACACGCAGGACCAGTTCTACGTGGCGTCCGGTGACTCACCGACGTTCGGGACGGGCGGGAAGCAACGATCAGATCGCCAGCCAGGTTCCGACCAAGGCCAACAGCAGCGAGATCTGCGCTTCGGACAACTGCTCCGCCGCGACGGTGGACGGTTCGGCGCTGACGGCGACGCCGAACAACGCCGCGCCCGACGTGGCGCCCCAGGTGCCGTTGCCGTCCGACAACTCGAACCTGCTCACCGACGCCACCAACCACGGCCAGGTGTACACCGGGACCGTGACGCTGACGCTGACCAGTGACGGCAAGGCGAATGGATGGGACTGCACGAGCGCTACCGTGTGCACCCCCATCGTTGGTCTCTCCCTGGCGACGAACCCCATCATCTACGCACAGAACGTCACCGGCGGCGCCTGCACCGCGGGGTACAACCCGACGAGCATCGGTTATATCCAGTCGGGAACCTACCCCGGCGCCTATTACGGACCCTGCGGAGACATCTACGTTTCGGGGACTTACAGCACGCCGCTGACGATTGCCGCCGAGAACGATGTGATCGTCACCGGCAACCTCGTCAACTCGACGGACACGAACCCCGGCGGCACCGCCAGCCCGACGGGACCCGCGACACTTGGGCTCGTCGCCGACCAGTACGTCCGGGTCAAGCATTCCTCCTCCTCGTGCGCAAGCGGTAACCCGAACGTGACGATCGACGCGGCGATCCTCACCCTGGCGCATTCCTTCTTCGTCGACAACTACACCTGCGGCGGCACGCCCCTGGGCACACTGACGGTGCACGGGGCGATCGCCCAGAACTTCCGTGGCATCGTCGGGCTCGGTGGCCGCCCTGATCGAGCGGCTATTTCAAGAACTACAACTACGACGATCGCCTGGCGCTCATCCTGCCGCCGTATCTGTTCGACCTCCAGAACACGCAGTGGGAGGTGTTCCGGGAGACGCTCTGCAGCACCGGCGCCGTCGCGAGCGCGAGCAGCTGTTCGGCGAGTTCCTGACGCGGGTCATGAGACCGGCGGAGCGGCGCCGCGGTGAGCCGTTCGGCCA
>CAVOUS010000012.1:0-12114 GCA_963699675.1 uncultured Actinomycetota bacterium | reverse complement strand
CGCGGTCAGCGTGGTGTAGGCCACGATCCTGTATTGCCGGGGCGTTACAGCGAAACGTTCACGCATGCGGTCGATCGGTCGGGAGCTTCGGCATCACGGGAGGCGGAGAGTTGACGATACCGGCCACACCGCGACGCTGCTGCCACTTGGCGGCGGCGGCGACCCGGCTTGAGCACTTTGCAGGTCGGCGGCGACCGGTCCGGCAAATGGAATCCTTGGCGGGTCAGTCGCGTCTGGTCCAGCGAACGGGACTCCCCGCCGCCCGCCAGGACGGCGGATCGCACGCCCGTCGAGGATGGTCCTGATGGCACCGCGGCGCCGCCGCGCCCTGGTTCCGTTCGGGCTACGGTATCCGACGCGATCAGTACTCGAACGGGAGCGACGCGGCGCATTGCGCCAGCTTCGGCGCGCTGTCGTCACGAGCGGATGTGACGAGTTCCAGCCCATCGGGCCAGGCGATAGCGACATCCGGATCGTCGTAGGCGAAGCCACCCTCGGCGGTCGGGTCGTAGTAGGCCGAGGTCTTGTAGATGACGTCGGCGACCTCACTGAGGACGCAGAAGCCGTGAGCGAATCCGTCCGGGCAGTAGAGCTGGCGGTGCTCGACATCGTCGAGCACGAACGCCTCCCATTGACCGAACTGGGGAGATCCCCGGCGGATGTCGACGACCACGTCGAAGATCGACCCCCGGACGCAGCGGATGAGCTTGGCCTGACCGGGTTGGTAGTGCATGCCGCGCACGATCCCGCGTTGCGAGCGGGAGTGGTTATCTTGAACGAAATCCTCAGTGATACCCCGTTGCACCAGGAAGCTCCGGCGGTAGGACTCCAGAAAGAATCCGCGCTCGTCACCGTGGACGCTCGGGGCGAGCAGAACAGGTCCTCGGAGCTTGGTGGGCAGATTCTCCATCGGTGTGAACTGGTCCAGACGATACCGCGAGGGCTACCGGTCGCCGGCGCGGGCGAGGGGAGCGTAGAGCTCGACCACGTAGCCGCGCCGCAGCCAATATGGGTAGCGATCGAGGAGCGCAAAGCCGGCGGTCGCGGCGACGGCCTCAGGGAGGCTGACCTGTCTCAGATTGCGTCCGTAGGCACCCTGGCCCTCCTGGTTGATGCTGAGAAAGAGGCCTCGGCACATCCGGCCGATCCAACGGAGGTAGTCATCGACCGTCTGTCGATCCATCTCCGGCATCGAGTCCTGGTTGAGGACGACATCGAACTCGTCACCTGGCAGGGCGTCCAGCGCGTTATTGGGCCAGATCGTGATATCGATGGCCTCGCCATCGGACCGCGGCTCACCGTAGAGCGCAACCCGTGCCGAGGGGAGCGATCTGAGCAGGTAGTAGCCCTGCACGACGTTGACGAGCGGCAGGTCAATGATCGTGTGCGATCCCAGGCCCAGTCGCTGTCCCCAGTAGGCCACCCGGCCCGAGCCGGCCCCGATCTCGCAGATGCGAGAACCCTGGACCCGCCGGACCACTCCGCCGAGCAGCCAGGCGGTGAAGATGGCGTTGGCATCGCGTTCTCCGAACAGTCCCCGGGCGGTCCTCAACTTGAACAGGCCGCCGTCGATATCCGGAGGAGCGACGTCGATTCCGATCTGCCGGGAGATCCCTGACACCAGCTCGTTGACGTCCACGCGCAGGTTGGTCGCGAAGCGGCCCTGCTCGGGATTCTCGACCGGGAGGGAGCCGACGGCCTCCGCCAGCGAGACGAGCTTGTCCTTGGCCATCAGCCCCACGAATGAGCGGTAGGACCGATCGGCGACGATCCGGTCATATTCCTGATCGCCCTGGACGATGCCGATCGAGGCATCATGGCGGGAAACGTTGCAGAGGTACTCGGCGAGCAGCTCCGGATCGCGCCGACCCAGCACCGTCTCGAACTCCGACTGCTGATCTCGGATGGCGGTCCAGATGTCCTGCCGGTCTGACGAGGCCCGCTGGACGGGCGGTGCCGAGGCCTCATAGGCGCGGAGCAGGCGGGCGGCGATCTCGACATCCCGGGGGGTCGGGGACCTGTCGGGGACGATGAGCGCGTCGACCTTGACCGGGCGCCAACCCACGGGGTGCGTGACGATCTGGGCGCGGCGCGAGCGGCCGGCACCGAGCCGGCGACCAGCGACCGAGCCCAGGCGACCGAGATCGACGGCTCGGTTCATGCCGTCAGCTCGCGCAGCTGGCGGAGCGTCGTTTCACGCATGTCGGCGCCGGACTCGAGCTCGCGATACCAGGCGACGATGCTCTGCAGGGCCGCGTCGAGCTCCACGACGGGCCGCCAACCGAGCCGATGGCGGGCTCGCGATGAGTCGAGCTTGAGGTAATGAGCCTCGTGCGGATGTGGGCCGGGGTCGGGCTGCCACCGCGGCCGGCCCGCCCACTTCTCACGCATCCGCTCGACCACCCAGGCCACCGGTTGAGCGTCAGTCTCAGGGGGACCGAAGTTCCAGCCTCCGGCCAGTTCACGCGAAGACCACAGCGACTGAGCCAGCAGGAGATAACCGCCGAGCGGATTGACGACGTGCTGCCACGGCCGCACCGCGGTCGGGTTGCGGATGTGGAGGGTCGCACCGCTCAGCGCTGCCCTGACGAGATCCGGCACGAGTCGCTCGTCCCCCCAGTCGCCACCGCCGATCACGTTTCCGGCGCGGGCCGAGGCGAGCGCCGGGGACGCCGGCTCGGAGAAGAACGAGCGGCGATAGGCCGACGTGACGAGCTCGGCGGCTCCCTTCGAACTCGAATATGGGTCGTGGCCGCCCATCGCTTCATCCTCGCGGTAGCCCCACTCCCAACCGCGGTTCTCGTAGCACTTGTCCGAGGTCACGACCACCACGACCCGCACCGAAGGTGTCGCGCGCACGGCCTCCAGAACGTTGACCGTGCCCATCACGTTGGTCTCAAACGTCTCACGAGGATCCGCGAACGAGCGGCGGACGAGGGGCTGAGCGGCCAGATGGAACAGGATCTCCGGTGCGTACGTTCGCAGGCCCTCGGCAACCATCTCGAAGTCGCGCACATCAGCCTCGATCTCGCCCGCCATCTGCGTCCCAACACGCGCGACCTCGTACAACGACGGGTCCGTTGGAACGCCCGCGGAGAGCCCGTAGACGGCGCTCCCCATGGACTGGAGCCACAGCGACAGCCAGCCGCCCTTGAACCCGCTGTGACCGGTCACGAGCACGCGGCGCTCGCGCCAGAACGCTCTATCGATCATCCCGGGTCAACTCCAGGAACGCCAAGCCGCGTCGCCGGAGTCCCACAGGCGCTGGAGATCGTTGCGATCGCGCAGGGTGTCCATCGCGTGCCAGAACCCGTCATGGCGAAAGCACGCCAGCTCACGTTCACGCGCCAGCAGCCGCAACGGCTCCTGCTCCCAGACGGTGTCATCCCCGGTGAGATAGCGAGCCACGTCGGGCGAGAGAACGAAGAAGCCCCCGTTCATCCAGCCCCCGTCGCCGCGGGGCTTCTCCTCGAACGTATCGACGAGCGCCCCGTCGATCTCGAGGGCGCCGAAGCGGCCGGGCGGCTGGACGGCGGTGACCGTGGCGATCCGACCCTGCGCTCGATGAAAGTCCAACAGGGCATTCACGTCGAGGTCGGTGACGCCGTCGCCGTAGGTGAAGCAGAACTCGGTCTCGCCCTCGAGGTAGGGCAGCGCACGTCGAAGCCGGCCCCCGGTCATCGTCGTCTCCCCGGTATCGATCAGGGTCACCTTCCACGGCTCCGCCGAGGACCGGTGTACCTCCATGTCACCGCCGGCGAGATCGAAAGTGACATCGCACGTGTGCAGGTAGTAGTTGGCGAAGTACTCCTTGATCATGTAACCCTTGTAGCCCAGACAGACGATGAACTCATCGATGCCGTGGGCAGCGTAGATCTTCATGATGTGCCACAGAATCGGCTTGCCGCCGATCTCGACCATCGGCTTGGGCCGGCTCGTGGTTTCCTCGCTCAGGCGCGAGCCGAGGCCGCCGGCGAGAATGACCGCCTTCAAGGCGCAGTGACGCGGTAGGAGTCCATGCCGGCGGCCATTATGGCGGACGTAGGGGAGGTTGAGGCCCTACGGCGAGGCCTAGGATCATCGGCATGACCACGCCCCAAACCCGGCCCGCGGGGGAGCGCGGACCCGATCTGGTCGACTCGAGCGACGCCGGGCCGGTGGCGCTGCGCGGCAGCGTGATGCTCGGCACCAGCTACGCGGTCTCGATCGCTCTGTCGTTGATATCGGTGCCGCTGCTGATCCGGCACCTTGGGATCGCCGGCTTCGGCCGGTACACGACGGTCGTGGCGATCGTGACGATCGTCAGCGGCCTCAGCGACGCCGGACTGTTCAACATCGCGTTGCGGGAGTGGTCGACGCGCACCGGCGAAGATCGGTCGCGGCTGATGCGCAGCCTGCTTGGGATCCGGCTCGAGCTGAGCGCCGCCGCTGTGCTCGTCGGAGTCGTGTTCGCGTTCATGGCGGGGTACGACAGCGTCCTCGTCCTCGGCACGTTGATCGCTGGATCCGGGATGGTGCTTCAGGCGCTGACCAACCTGCTCACCGTTCCGTTGCAGGGCGAGTTGCGATTCGGTTGGACTGCCCTGATCGACATCGCCCGCCAGGCGGTGAGCGTGACCCTGATCGTCATCCTGGTAGTGCTGGGCGCGAGCCTGACGCCATTCTTCGCGGTGACGATCCCAGCAGGGCTCGTCACGATCGCATTCGCGCTGCGGCTGGTACGCCGGCAGCTGCCGTTCTCGCCGCAGTTCCTCGGCGGGGCGTGGTGGCCGCTGGTGAAGGACACGCTGCCGTACGCCGCCGCGATCGCGGTCAACACGCTCTACTTCCGAGTCACGATCGTTGTGATGTCGCTGACGGCCAGCGCGCAGCAGACCGGATACTTCGCGACGTCGTTTCGGGTCATCGAAGTGCTGATCGGCGTTCCGGCGCTGGCCATCGGCGCGGCGTTCCCGATTCTCTCCCGCGCCGCTCGCGACGATCGTGAGCGCTTCAGCCATGCCAGTGCCCGGATCATCGAGCTCTCGCTGATCGCCGGCGTCGCGCTGATGCTGGCCGTGGTCCTCACCGCGCCGTTCATCATCGAGGTGCTGGCGGGGCCCCAGGGTGCCCCGGCGGCACCGGTTTTGCAGATCCAGGGGCTCGCACTGGTGGCCACGTTCCTGGCGATGGCGACCGGGTATGTGCTGCTGTCCACCCGCCATCACACGGCGCTGCTGATCGCCAACGGCGGAGCGTTGCTTGTCAATGTCGTCCTGACCCTCGTGCTGGTCCCGATCAGCCAGGCTCGCGGCGCCGCCACCGCGGCGGTCATCGCCGAGAGCTGCCTGGCGGTGGGACAACTCTTCCTGCTGATGCGAGACGGGCACACCCAGGTGCGGTTTTCGTCGCTGCCGGTGATCGCGCTGGCGGGGCTCGCCGGCGCGTCACCGCTGCTGATCGACGGGTTGCATCCGATTCTGCGCGCGCTCCTCGGTCTCGCCGCCTACGTCGCCGTCCTGGCGGCTCTCGGACGCATTCCGCCGGAGATCTCGCACGCCCTGGACCACCGGCGACGACGGGTGCCCATCCGCTAGCCTCCGCGGCCGAATGACCACCGCCTGCCGCTTCTGCGGGTCTCCGCTCGAGCACGTCTTCGCCGACCTCGGGATGTCCCCGCTGGCGAACAGCTACCTCACGCCCGAGCAGGGCAACGCCATGGAGCCGTTCTACCCGCTGCGGGCGTTCGTGTGCTCGCGGTGTCTGCTCGTCCAGCTGGAGGAGTTCGAGACCCCCGACCACATCTTCACCGAATACGCCTACTTCTCGTCGTACTCGACGAGCTGGCTGGAGCACAGCCGACGCTACGTCGAATTGGTGGTTGACCGCTTCGGTCTCGGCTCTGACAGCCACGTCGTCGAACTGGCGTCCAATGACGGCTACCTGCTGCAGTACTTCCGGGAGCGCCAGATCCCGGTGCTCGGGATCGAGCCCGCGGCCAACGTCGCCAAGGTGGCTCTCCAGAAGGGCGTGCCAACACTGGTGGAGTTCTTCGGCCGCGATACCGCGCGCTCGCTGGCGGCGCAGTCAGCCGCCGACCTCATCATCGGCAACAACGTCCTCGCCCATGTCCCGGACCTCAACGACTTCGTCGGCGGGATGAAGATCCTGCTCAAGCCGGGCGGAGTGATCACGATGGAATTCCCTCACCTCATGCGTCTCGTGGCCGAGAACCAGTTCGACACGATCTACCACGAGCACTTCAGCTACTTCTCGTTCATCACCGCCCGGCGGGTGTTCGCCGAACACGGGCTGAAGCTGTTCGACGTCGACGAGCTGCCGACGCATGGCGGGTCGCTGCGGATCTACGGCGCGCACGCCGACGATGCCGGCAAGCCGGAGACCGATCGCGCCATCGAGCTCGCCGAGCGTGAGCGCCAGGCGGGGTATGAGGAGATCGGCACCTACCGCCAGTACGCTCAGCGGGTCCAGGACGAGAAGCGGGCGATCCTGTCGTTTCTGATCGACCTCAAGCGCCGTGGCCACTCGATCGCCGGCTACGGCGCGCCGGCGAAGGGCAACACGCTGTTGAACTTCTGCGGCGTGCGAACCGATTTCATCGACTACACGGTCGACATGAACCCGCACAAGCAGGGGCACCTGCTTCCGGGCAGCCACATCCCGATCCGATCGCCCGAGCACCTGCGGGAGACCGAGCCCGACGTGTTGCTGATCCTGCCGTGGAATCTCCGCGAGGAGATCACCGAGCAGCACGCCTACATCCGGGACTGGGGCGGCCGGTTCGCCGCTCGGTCGCCCAACCTCAAGCTGCTGGACTAGCCCATCAGCCGGGACGGCGCAGCAGGAGCGTGTACGTCGCAGCGTTGCCCCCTCGGCGCTCGACCGGGGCCATGAATCGCGTGAGCACCGAGCCGGCAAACCGCAGCGCTCCCCGCGCGCGCTGACCACCGGCGAAGCCGGCCAGCGACTCGCGCCAGCCGAAATAGTTCCAGCCGAGGGTGCCGCTGTCGATCATGGTCAGCAGCGCGACTTCCAGGCCGAGGTTGGCTCCCACCGACACGAGCGTCTGCGATGTGATCAGCGACAGGTGCCGGGGAGCGTCGACATGCGTCCACCGCGCGCCGAACACTCGGAACTGCAGGGCATCGGGATTGGGGACAGCGATCGCCAGCACCCCGCCTGGCGCCAGTGCGTCCGCCGCCGCCCCCAGCACCTCGCGTGGGTCAGCCAGATGCTCGAGGACCTGCCACATGGCGATCACGTCGAACGGCCCGTGCTCACGGAGCGCGGGTGCGGGATCCGCGGTCTCGTGGACTTCGATGCCGATGACGTCGCGCAGGAACCGACAGCACTCGGGGTCCATCTCAATGACGCTCGTCTCGTAGCCGGCGTCGCTGGCGTGGACAGCGAAGGCGCCGATCGCCGGGCCGATCTCGATCAATCGCCCCCGAGGAGCCACCGGCGCGAGCAGATCCAGCTTGTAGCGCTCCGATGCCGCCACGAGCGCGAGCTCCTCGCGAGTCTGCGGAAGCGAGTAGTACTCGGGCGGGTAATACCGCCCGAGCTCGTCCGGAACAGGAGACAGCTCGAGGGTCTGGCACTGGCGGCATCGCCGGTAGCTGAAGCTCTCGGCCGAGAGCCGGCGGTTACGATCGGTGGTGTGAAACGCCGGGGTCGTCGGCGCGCCGCACACGACGCATCGGGCGCCGGTCACGGCTGAGTGGCAAGCGGCCGCGTGCGAGCCTGGTCGAAAACCTCCATGACGTCGTGGTAGCGGCCGACCTCGCGCTCCGATTCGGAGCCGCTGTCGGTGTACTGACCGACGACGCGGTCATAGATCCCGCCGAGCCAGCCGCGCGCCGCTGCCGGACTGTTACGCAAGAGCGCGCCGACCACCGGCCCGAGCAGCTGTACCGCCCAGCGCTCGGTGCGGGTGAGTCCGGTTTCCGCCGCCGCGAGGTCCGCGCGGGTGATCGTGCGATGCAGGTAGTAGGCCTGGACGCAGAACAGCGCCTGCAAGCGCTGGTAGCGCTCGTAATCGGGGCGCATGTCCGCCGGCGACCCGAGCCGCCGCGACAGCGCCTCCATCGCCAGCAGCCAGGACGTGTTCATGTTCGTTCCCGGACGCAGGACGGGAGCGAGTTCGCTGCGGATCTCGGGATCGACGTTCGCCGTGTTGAGGAGCGCGAGCGCGTCTGATTCGCGGTGGTTGAAGTAGAGGTAGCCGTGCGAGACCGGCGTGATGCCGATGACCACTCGTGGCATCGGATCAACGGCGATGCGGGGCGCCAGGGCGAACAGGAGGTTCATGGCGTAGAAGTCAGGGAACGGGGAGCGAAAGAACTCGCCGTCGCCGGCCAGCTCATCGATGGTCCGCCGGCTGACGACGACGTACTGCATGTTGAAGTCGTACCGAGCGCGCAGGCCCATGGCGTGGCGGACCAGGTCCCGTGCCCGCTCGGGCGCCAGGACGAACGGCTCTCGGGCGCCGGCGAAGAACGGTGCCGCGTGCTGGGCTTCCAGATAACCCTCGGGAACGTTTGGCAGGACGCCGGGGTAGGCGTAGAGGAGCGCGCCCATGTACACAGCGTCGGGTTCGGCGAGGCGATCGATCGTCGCCCGCAGCCCCGAGAAGTAGCCCGGCAACAACGCGTCGTCGTTACCGAGCATGACAACGTAGTCACCCGTACTGTGTCGCAGCGCGTTGTTCCAGTTGTCGGTGACCGGCACGAACTCTCCGGTCTTCACATAACGGACGCGGTCGTCGCCGAGGTTGTCGACGTACCCGGCGATGTCGTCGGTGGAGTCATTGTCGGAGATCACCACCTCCCAGTCGGGGTCGTCCTGGCGGCGTACCGATTCCACCGCGTAGCGCAGGAACTGGAGTCCATTGTGGGAGGGCAGGAGAACGGAGAAGCGCATCGGCGACGAGCGATTGTGGCAAACGGAACCGTCGGGCCTCGCGCGGCCGGACCGCGGAGGCCGCCTTACACTAGCGGCATGCTCGATCGCCTCGCGACGCGCGCGTGATCTTCGTCGCGACGCCGCTCGCCGGCGTATGGCTGGTCCGACCCGAGCGCCTGATCGATGAACGAGGACACTTCGCGCGGCTGTTCAGCGCGCCCGAATTCGCCGAGCTCGGGATGGATGGCGCGGTCGCTCAGTGCAGCACGTCGTTCAACCAACGCGCCGGCACCCTGCGAGGGATGCATTATCAGGCCGAGCCGCACGCCGAGTCCAAGCTCGTCCGCTGCACCCGGGGAGCGATCTTCGACGTCGCGCTCGACCTCCGCCGTGAGTCGCCGAGCTACCTGGACTGGTTCGGGGTCGAGCTCAGCGAGACCAACGGAGACGCCCTGTTCGTTCCCACCGGCTGTGCGCACGGCTTCCAGACGCTACGTGCCGACAGCGAGATCCACTATCAGATCTCGGTGGGCTACGAGCCCGGTGCCGCTCGGGGGGTTCGCTGGAACGATCCCGCATTCGGGATCACGTGGCCCGACGCGCCGCCCGGCGGCCGCACCATCGCCGACCGCGACGCCGCCTACCCGGATCACGAGCGATGAGCCGCGTACTGCTCACCGGGGCGAGCGGGTTCATCGGGTCACAGGCTGTGGCGCCGCTGCTCGACGCCGGGTTCGAGGTTCATGCGGTGACGTCGGCCGCCGCTCCGGTGTCGGCGCTGCCGGACTTGTGGTGGGAGCAGGCCGACCTGCACGACCCACTCGCCACCGAGCGCCTGCTCGAGCGCGTAGCCCCGACACATCTGCTGCATTTCGCGTGGTACGCCGAGCCGGGGTTGTACTGGCGATCCGCGGAGAATCTGCGGTGGGTCGAAGCCAGTCTCCGGCTGTTGCGGCTGTTCTCCGAGTGGGGCGGACGCCGCGCGGTGCTGGCCGGAAGCTGCGCCGAGTATGCCTGGGAGCCACACACGATCTGCGTCGAGGGCGAGACGCCATGTCTGCCCGAGACGCTCTACGGCACCAGTAAGCACGCCCTGCGTCTGGTGGCCGAACGCTACGCCGAAGAGGTCGGGCTCAGCCTGGCCTGGGGACGTGTGTTCTTCGTCTTCGGGCCTCGCGAGGATCCGTCGCGATTGGGCGGATCGGTGGCCCGAGCACTGGTCCGTGGGGAGCCGGCGCTCTGCTCGCACGGCGAGCAGCTCCGTGACTTCCTGTACTCGGCGGATCTCGCCGACGCGTTCGTGGCGCTCCTGCGGTCCTCGGCCACGGGAGCGGTGAACGTCGCGTCAGGCGAGCCGACCGGCATCCGCGATCTCGTCCAGGCGCTCGCCGACGCCGCCGGCCGCCCGGACCTCGTCGAGCTCGGTGCCCTGCCGGCGTCGCCGACCGAGCCGGCCGAGCTTCTGGCCGACGTCACACGGCTTCGCGACGAGATCGGTTGGACGCCGCCGGCGTCGCTCGGGCAACGAGCCGCCGACACGATCAGCTGGTGGCGAGCCCACCTCGCGGTGGCCGGCTCCGCCTGATGCGAATCATTCATATGACGCCCGAGCTTCCCTGTGCGCAAGGCGGCGGCGGCCGGACACACGAACTGCTCATGTGCCGGCGGATGGTCGAGCTGGGTCATCAGGTGCTGAACATCTCGCCGGTCCTACCCGCGGAGGCGCCGTGGCTCGAGGACCTGCCCGCTGTCGGCGTCGAATCGTGGATCTCACGGCGTCCCGCTTCGCACCTGCGCGAGGCCGCCGACGCGGTGATGGCCGATCCCCGCGTGCTGGGCACCGCCGTCGTCAAGCCGCTGCGCGCCCTGGAAATGCGGGTGTTCTGGACCAGGCTGCGGGAACTGGTGAGGCGAGCAGCGGACCAATGGCGCCCCGACGTTGTGATCGTCGTGCATGGCATGGCCGCCGCCTGGGCGCACGGGTTTGACAGCACGACGCCCGCCGTGCTCGGTCTCCACGATCTGCAATGGCGCTGGTACGCGGCGCGCGCCGCCGGCAAGGACGGTCCGGCGTCGCGGCTGCTGGGGGTCGAGGCCGCTCGCTACCGGCGCCATGTCCTCGCTCAGTTGCCCCGGTATCGAGCCGCGGTGACGCTCTCGACCGACGAGGCGGCCGAGCTGCGCCAGGCGACCCCCATCCCCGTCTCCGTCATCCCGGTCGGCGTTGACACCAATCAGCTGCGCCCCGCCCCCGAACAGGAGGGCCCGCCCCGGCTCGTGTTCACGGGGACTCTCGACTACATCCCGAACGTTCGCGGCATCGCCTGGTTCGCCGACCAGGTCTGGCCCAACGTGCGCCGCGAACTGCCCGACGCCGTGCTCGACATCGTCGGGCGAGACCCGACGCCCGAGGTCCTCGCCCTCGGAGAGCGCCCCGGGGTGACCGTTGTCGGCCCGGTTCCGAGCATGGCCCCGTACTTCCAGGCGGCACACGCCGTCGTCGTGCCGATTCGCGAAGGCACCGGCGTCCGCGTCAAGATCGTGGAGGCGATGTCGGCCGGCCGTGCAATCGTCACCACCACGCTTGGATGGGAGGGACTGCCACACATCGAGCCCGGGCGCCACCTCTTGGTCGCCGACGAGCCGCAGGCGTTTGCCCGCGCGGCGCTATCGCTGCTGCGCGACGCGGCCCTGCGGCACAGGCTCGCCGGCGATGCGCGCGCCGTGGCAGAGCGTTCCTATGACTGGCGGCGCCTGGGGGATGCCCAGGAGGCGGTGCTGCACGAGGCCCTCGGCCGTGCCGGTTGACGGGCGCTCCGGGCGCCACCGGGACCACCGGAGTCACCGGCCTCAGAGCGCATCGAGCGCCCGCAGCAGACCGGATATCCGCCGTTCCAGCGAGGCCGAGCGGTCGGCGCCCAGGAGCCGGCGGACGCCCCCGGTGACGGTGAAGCGCGCCACGATCAGCATCCCAACGGCCGCGGCGAGGGCGACACGAGTGATCGGAGCGATCTCCCCGTAGCCGCCGCCGCCGCGAGCGATCTGCCGGGCGATGGCGGCGGCGGCCACGGCGTGGGGCTGACGGGCGGCCAAGCCGGTAAGCCCAAAGCCCTGCGCCAACCGCGGCGCATCGGAACCGAGCCCGGTGGGCGACCGGTGGATGTGGACGTCGGCCAGGGTCAGCACCCGGCCGCGCGCCGCCAGCGCTGC
>CAVOUS010000011.1:0-747895 GCA_963699675.1 uncultured Actinomycetota bacterium | reverse complement strand
GTAATCAATCACTTAGAATGGAAGCAATTATGAGGACACAATGGACGATGTCTTCTATTCGTAATAGATGTTGAGGAAGTCTCAACAAAAGCCAGGATATAAGTCTAGACGTCACATGCTGACAACTAGACTAACTCAGCAATCACATGACGCCCAATTCCTAACACTCCCCCTTGCTGAGATATCTCTATTCCTCGTAGCCTAGGCCTCATTAACTCCCACAATAGTTACTGTTCCCAGGTCAACCATGAAGTCTACGTCTCTCGTAAGAGTTCGATCTTCCTATAGCGCGTTTTCTAATGCGTCTGCATTGCGGTACAAGAGTACCCCTGACTTGATAGCTCCAAACTTGATAGCTCTCCTAGCTACGGACGTTCAATCCCATCGCCTTGGCGTGTTTCCTGAATGCTTCTCCTAGAAGTTGCTTTGTTAGGATGTCGGCCATCTAGTCTTTTCCTGGAATATGCACCACCTTTAGTCTGCGCTACTCGACCATGTCGGTTCATACGAACATGTAGTGTATCCCAATGTGCTTGGATTTGTTGTGAAACTTAGAGTCCTTCATCCAATCCAGTCCACCTTGATTGTCGCAATAGAGGGTAGGCATATAGGGGGCGTTCTCTTCAATATCTGCCGTCAGTTTCTCCATCCAAGCCATCTCTTTCACACCTTCGCTAGCGGCCATGATCTCTGCTTCCATAGAACTCAGCGTAGTGGACCGCTACCACTATGCATGCTAGTTGACAGCTCCCCTATACCTAATCACTACCATGCCCTAAAACGATATCCTGTCTTCCTCTGTTCCCCACGTGGCATCTATCTAGACATTGTATGACCTTGGCAGTTGTCCTTGCTGGTTTGAGTAGGTAATTCCCACTTCCCTAGTGCCATTAAGGTATTGTAATAGTATCTTACTATACTGATAGTGGATCATCGCTGGTTTAGACATGAATCTCACAAGCTGCCCAACCATATATGAGATATTAGGATGTGTGTTGTTTGCTAGGAATATTGTTAATCCCACAACCTGTTGGTAGACTATAATGTCGTCTCCTTCAAGGAGGTCGTCGTCTATTGATTTAAGTACTATGCCTATAGGAATAGGGAGTGCTATAGGGTTTGACTTGTCCATTCCAAGGCGCTCTAAGAGCTTTGCGGTATAGAAGGATTAGTGGATTGTAAGAGTGCGTTCCTTGTGGTTATAGACAATCTAAAAGCCAACGAAGGTATCCACTGCCTTCAAGTCCTTGCCTTTTCATTGCTTTAGGATCTTCGCTTTCACAGTATCGACCTGTTGTTTCTTGCCAACGATTAGCATATTATCAACGAATAAGAGGATAGATACTCCATATCCAGTAAACAGATTGGGATCTGTTGTAGAGGACTTCAACCCTAGTTCATGAAAGAACTTCTTGACCATGTAGAACCACGCTCTAGGAGCCTGTTTCAGTCCATAGAGTGACTTGTTCAGCTTTAGAAAAGCGTCTAGGGTTAGTTCTAGGTAAACCTACTCTAGGAATTGCAGAACTTTCATGTAGACTTCCTCTTTAAGGTCTAGGTTGAGGAACGCTGTTTCAATATCAATATGGTCTGCCTCTAGATCTTCAGTAGCAGCCTTCACTAGTAGTTGTACCCTAGTCCAGCCGGGCGAGAATCTGGTTGGGCGAGGGGTGAGCGCCGATCACGTGGCTGGCGATCACGAGCGCCGCGGCGCCGGCCACCTCGGGTGAGGACATCGACGTCCCGATGTAGTAGTTCGGGAAGCCGAACCGGTTCCAATGCGGGGGGTCGGTCAGCGTCAGCTGGAAGATCGACGGGAGGTTGCGCTCGGGATGGCAGTCCGCGTCGCTGGTCATGATCGCGTCGTCGCCGCCGCCGGGGGCAACCAGGTCCAGGCCCGATCCGCCGTTCGAGTAGTCGGCCAGGCAGCCGTCCTTTGTGGTGGCGCCGACGGAGATGACGCCGGGCGCGCGGGCGGGGTAGGCGATCTCGGTGGTGTCGTCGTTGCCGGCAGCCCCGACCACCGTCACCCCGCGCCGGTGGGCGTAGTTGATCGCGCTGACAATCTGCGGGATCTCGGAGCTCGACGTGACCTGGCTGGGCAGGAACTCGAGGCTGAGGTTGATCACCTGAGCGCCGTGCTTGACGGCGTAGCGGATGCCATCGGCGATTGTCGTCTCGTCGCCCTCGCCGCTCGCATCGAGCACCCGGACGGGCATGATGGCGGCGCCGTAGGCGATCCCGGTCAGGCCGATCCCATAGTTGGTGGACTCGGCGATGATCCCGGCGACGAACGTCCCGTGACCATTGCGATCCAGCGGATAGCGGTTATGGGCGACGAAGTCGTACGGCGCCACGAAGCGGGTGCGCGCGAAGTCCGGGGACTCGTAGAACTGCCGGTAGTTCCGATAGGCGACGCCGGTGTCCAGGACGGCGACCGTGACCCCCCGCCCGCCGCCGCGGTGGTCGGTGATCAGATTGGACCACGCCTGGGGGGCGTTGACCCCGGTGGTCGGGGCCAGATTCCATTGCATCTGCTCCCATCGGGCCACCGCCGAGGAATGGGCCGCGTCGCCGGGGATCACCTCTCCGGCGGCCCGGGCGATGAAGTTCGGCTCCGCGTAGGCCACCCCGGGCTGGTGGCGCAGGCGGGCGATCGCCGTGGCGACGCTCTCGCCCGGCGGGAGGTGCAGCACCCGGCTGCGCGGCGCCGGGGCGGCGGTGGAGTGATGCACGCCGATCCGAAGCGCATCGGCGGTCTCGACGGCGGCCGACTGGTAGCCGACGATCACCTCGTGCGGGACGTAGACGGCCGCGCGAGCGGTTCCCGGAGCCGTCGCCAAGCCCAGCAGCAGCGCCAGCAGGCCAAGCACAACCGCAGGGAGCGGATAACGGCGAGTGTGCGAATTGCCCATATTCAGCTGAGGCGTCCCCGCGCCGCCGTCCCATAGCGGCGCTTAAGACATGATGACACGAAGCGCGTCGCCCCGATGGAAAAAAGTACCGACATCTCCCTAATAACTCCAGCGGCGGCCGTCTTCTTTCCCCGCGACGAATACTTCATGAGGCTGGCGCTGCGCGAGGCGACCCGGGCGCCGGAGCACGACGACATCCCGGTCGGCGCCGTCGTCGTCAAGGATGGCGAGGTCCTCGGCGCCGGGCACAACGAGCGCGAGCTGCGCGCCGACCCCACCGCCCACGCCGAGATGATCGCGCTGCGCGAGGCCGCCCGGGCGCTGGGCAGCTGGCGGGTGCTCGACTCGGTGCTGTACGTGACGCTGGAACCGTGTGCAATGTGCGCCGGAGCGATCGTCCTCGCCCGCGTCCCCCGGGTGGTCTTCGGCACCGCGGACCCAAAGGCGGGCGCCGCCGGCAGCGCCCTGGACGTGCTCGCCGTCGGCGGGCGGGGTCCGCTCAATCACCGGCCGCAGGTGGATTCCGGCCTGCTGGCCGATGAGTGCGGCGACCTGCTGCGGCAGTTCTTCGCCGCCAAGCGCTGACCACGCCGGGCGGTTGGCACGCTCAGAGCACGCTGCTGAACACGATGTGGCCCTCGATGTGGGCGATGGGAGGTCCGTCGGCGATGTGGGTGACGCGGCACCGGGCCGCGCATCGAACGTCAACTGTCTCGGCGCCGCCCTCGCCGACGATGAGCAGGTCACCCGGCGCGACCCCGGCGGAGGCCAGCGTCGCATGCGGCAGACGGAGGATGAGGTCATCGCCGGGGTGGGGATTGCCCGGTGTCCGGCGGTCGGAAACAAGCGCGTCCTTGAACGCGGCGGGGACGAAGCCCTCGCTCTCGATGCCGACGTCCTGGCCGTGCGGGATGCCGGGGTGGGCGATCTGGCTCACCCGGCCGTCGGGGGCGACCGCGTAGAGCCTGCCCGAGACCTCGTCGGAGGCAATCAGATCGCCGCCGTAGGGGCCGAATGAGGCGGGTGCGACGACGAGGCCGCCCTCGACCCGAGGAGCCATCCGGGTGAGGATCTGCACCCGCCCCCGGCAATCGATGGCGAACACCGTGGTCCGCCGGCCGGCGGTTCGCGAGACCAGCAGCCGGTGACCGAACCGCCCGGTCGTGTCGAACACGATGCCGTCCTCCAGCCCGCGGCTCGGCAGCCGGGTCAACAGGGCGACGCCGCCGCGGGCGTCGACGACGGTCACCCCGTCACCATGGACGAGTCTCAGCGCGTAGATGTCACCCGTGGGGAAGGCGCAGGCCGCTCCGGCCGGGCGCTGACCGGAGCCGCGGGCGATGTAGGGCTCGAGCCCCGGTGGCGCCGAATAGCGCGGCGCGAACGGCCGCACGACGCCGGGCACCCGGAGCGTGTCGAGCCGGCCACGGGCAGCGAGCACCATCATGCCTCCCGGACCGGGTGACGTGAGGTCCACGACGCCCCGTACGTGCAGGAACGCCGACCACGTCGCCAACGCCGACGCGCTCGGGCGAGACCGGCCGGGCCGGTGCGCCAAGTGCGCGGGGGCGGACCCGCCGCAGGCCGCCAGCCACATCAGGCAGGCGAGCAGCAAAGGTCCCAGGAGTGCGCCGCGGAACCGGGACATGCGCGCCGACCCAGCATACGGCCCTGGTCAGACTTTGGAGCCGCTCCGGCGCCGGACGGCCCTCAGGCAGCCCTGCGGCCCATTCCACTAACGTATTCGACCCGCCTGGAGAGGTGGCAGAGCGGTTGAATGCGCCGGTCTCGAAAACCGGTATGGGCGTTTCCGTCCATCGGGGGTTCGAATCCCCCCCTCTCCGTTTCTGTGATGTCTCGGGACATGTGTCTCACATGTCTTGGGACATCGGTCTCAGTTCGGGGAGCTCGGCCAGCGGCCGGGCTTCTTGTTTTGGTTGCGGCAGTAGGGCGCGGGTGAGCGAAGGAACGCCCGCGCCGGCTGGTGGCCGACGCGGGCGGTCCCGTCCGGGGGTCAAGCCCGGGAGGTGCTTAGGAGGCGGTGCTGACCCGACCGGGGAACAGCCGCTCCTGGGGCGCGGTCTGGCGGGCGTGTGCCAGACCAAGTCCGACCAGAACCGACATCACCAGCGCCAGGGCGAACGATGCGATCGCACCCCACAGCATGACCTGACCGATCTCGGCGAACGCGTAGGCCTCGAGCAGCAGGCCGCGCAGCGTGGTTCCCTGGAAGGAGGTCTGCTCGAGCGTCTTGAGCGAGGTGTTCGTGGGGCTGGCCAGCGCGGCGGCGCTGATCTTGGAATACACGCCACCGAACGGCATCTCGGAGAGGTGGATGGCAATGAAGTGGTCGGCGTAGGCCTCGGCCTGCTGGCCGGTCAGCAACTGCTGCCCGGCATATTGCGAGACCGACGGGATCATCGCCGGTGTGATCTCGGTGCCGGCCTTGGCGTGAGCGAACGCAGCGGCCGGAGGGAAGGTGATCTCCTGGCGCGCCAGCTGGTTGTGGACGTTGGAGTTCACGAAGCCGTGACCCCAGGTGAGCAGACCACCGGCGACCAGCAGTACAACCACGACAACTACGCCGCCGGCGCTGGTGAGCTTGTCGAATACTTTGCGTGACGTGGAGCTTCCTCCTGAGACGATTGGCTGGCCCTTTGGGCTTGACACCGTGATCGTCGACGCAACCTTGCGCGCCTCCGACATCGGGCGCCTGAGCACAGATCGCGGGGTCGGCCGACGGCAGGCCGAAAACAGCACGGCGACCGATTAGCCGGCTCGATCTCTCCTTGTTGAGGTGGCGGTCGCGTTTCAGCTTGCGGTTATGTACCCACGCATGTAGCCGTCGTGGGCCATCGAGTAGGGATCGCACGGCATCATGCAGAGCCATTGGAAGCGGCCCGCTTTGCGAACCAGCAGAGTGTAGGTGTGCATGCCCGGTTTGACCATAATCATTACGCCCGCGTCCGGAGCGGCGATGCTGTGCTCGGCACTGTCGGTGTTGTTGATCACGAGCTTTACCGGCTGCCCGACATGGACGTAGAAGTTGGTGACGCTGAACGCATCGTGCAACTTGCCGTCAGGACCGGGCTTGACGCCGGGGGAGACCGTCAGGTCGACCGTCTGTTGGACGGTCGGCGCCCCTGAGATCTTGACCACCTGGGTCACCGGGCGCGCCTGGGCGGGCTGCGTGCCATTGATGAGCACGACGTCCACTGCGATCAGCGCCAGCACGACCCCGACTGCGCCCAGCAAAAGACTCACGCCCCGCGTGACCTTATTGGTCACCGGCGGGATTACCTCCGTGGCCTGATGATCCTGTGCTGGGCTGCCCATGATCTGACTCCTTCAATCGGGTTGTCAGTCGACCATAGGCTCGGGAGGGAGTTCGGATAGTCGGGGCTTTCCGCGTTCGTGCTGCGGCTTTTCCGCGGCGAGAGCATCCCGATGGCCAGAACGGATCCAGGTGCATTCGGGGGCACCGCGTTTGCGGCTGTGTGCCGCGACGCGCTTTGCGGGTCAGAGCCGCAGCCCCGGCTCGATCCGCTGGCGTACCGTCGCCTGCATCGCCAGGAACGGGACGATCACATCACCGGGTGCCGGCGACCTTGACCGCCTCGGACGTGGTGACGCCTGCGGAGTAGCCCCTCACCCAGGTCCGCCCACGGGTCGGACACCGCTCAATCGGGGCCCTCACTGAGCGTGCGCTCGAAGACCAGCCGCGCCGCTAGGTGGCGGTTGAGGTAGGGCTGTCCGACCGTGGCCAAGCGCACGGCGTGCACGACCTCGGTGTCCGCTGACTCCTTCAGGACATAGCCGAGCGCCCCAGCTCGGCGCGCCTGACGCACGAATGCTACGTCGGCCTCCATCGTCAATACGACGATCTGGGTGTGGGGCGCCTGTGCCCGCAGGTCGGGAATGACGTCCAGGGCCAGTCCGCCGGGCATGTTCAGATCCAGGACCAGCACATCAGGGGCCAGCTCACGCACGCAGGCTCGCAGGGACGCGATATTCCCGACTTGACCAACGACCTCGAAATCGGGCTCCGCCTCAAGGATGAGCTGCAACCCGCGGCGCACGACCTGGTGATCCTCGGCGAGCACGACGCGCACCGGCTGCGGGGCAGTGGTGTCATTTGATCCCGCTTCGGGGTGGCCGCTCATCGGCGGCCACCACCCTACATCCTGACAGCTGGTCGCAGGTCAACCGGTGCCTCCTGGCAGCGACGATCGGGATGGCCGTGCGGCTCACAACCGCCCACGCCGACGGTCCCGACATGCGCCGCCTGCGGATGGAATTCGGGCTCGCGCTCTCCATCGGCAGCGAGATGACGACTGGAAGGCTTGTCGTCTGCGGCGAGCGCGGCGCCATCCCGAGAGCCCCCCTGTCTGTGCGCCCGCACCCCAGCTATCCGCCATCCGCTGGCCCGCAGACGATCCGTGGCTCACACGGACGCGAGCTGCGGGATCCCCCGGTTGGCCGTCGTCCCGCGACAGAGCAGGCTGTGGTGATCAACACCTGAGCAAGCGAGGCCCCCGATGTTCACCAACATCATCTGCGCGACCGACGGGTCTGAGCACGCCGATCGCGCGCTGCAGTATGCCGCCGACATCGCCCAACGTGATGGCGCCGCACTGCACGTCGTCCACGTCGTGGAACGTCTTCCGGGGAGGAAGATGGCGGGGGAGCTGAACACCTACGTCAACGAGCACGAACGCGAAGAGAGGGTCGGCCGTCAGACACGCCAGATCGCCGCCGAGCGCAACGTCAGGGCCACGCTCCACACGGTCCCCGGCCGCAGCGGACACGTCGCCAACCGGATTGTCGACCTCATGACCGAGACCGGTGGCGACCTGATCGTCGTCGGCACCCGCGGGCACTCCGCGGTCGTGGGAGCGCTGGTGGGAAGCGTGGCCCAGGACCTGCTGCATCTCGCCCCCTGCCCGGTGCTGGTGGTGCCCCCGATCAGGCCTGCCACGCAGACCCCGGCGCAGACCCGCTCACTCACCACCGTCGGCTGACGGCGCGATCGCGTCGAGGACTCACACCGGTCCGGTCAAACGAGAAGCGCTCAAAGGAGACAGGCGATGTATGGAAACGTGATTGTCGGAGTGGATGGCAAGCCGGGGGGACGCGACGCGTCGGCCCTCGCCTCGATGCTGGCCGCTGCCGGCGCGTTCGTCTCGTTGGTGTACGTGAGCACGACCGGGCCGGACGCCGGCGTTGAGGCACAGTTCGCCGACGAGAACGTCCTGGCGTCCGCGCTCGCGGAAGAGCTCGATCTCTGCGGCGGCGACGCACAGCTCGAGCGGGTACCGGCGCTGTCGGTCGCCGCCGGCCTGGAACAGGTCGCCGAGCATCGCGAGGCCGATCTGATCGTCGTCGGGGCCACGCACCGCCGCGGGCTCTCGCGGTTTCTCTCACCCGATCACGTCACGTCCGTGATCCACCACACCCCATGCGCCGTGGCAGTCGCGCCGGTCGGATTGGCACAGGACCCAAGAGTCCTGGCGCGGATCGGCGTGGCTTATGACGGCTCGCCCGAGGGCGAGGTCGCCTTGGCGTACGCGGGCCTGCTGGCGGCCGGGCGCCACAGCGACCTCATCCTGCGTCACGTCGTGGAGCCGCACCGCTACCCGTCGGGCTGGGGCATGGTCTCGGTTCCGGTCGATGATGCGACCATCGAGTTGCAGGCGGCTCGCGAGCGTTTGGGCAACCCCGATGGGCTCCAGCTCGAGCACGTCTGCGGCACCGCCCGGGACGTTCTACTCGACTTCAGCCGCAGCGTCGATCTCCTGGTCTGTGGCTCGCGGCGCAACGGTGCCATCCGGCGTATCGCCGTGGGCAGCACCAGCGAGCATCTCGCCCGCCATATCAAGATCCCGCTCCTCATCGCCCCCGCGGTCGACTCCTTCGCCGTTGACCAATGGCGCGCGCAGCGACAGATCACGACCGCCTGAGCCACGCTCGCCCGGCGAACTACCAGGGCGCGTAGGGACCGCATTGCCGGCTCGCATCGCGGCGACGTACCCGGAGCGGCCAACTGAGCCCGGTTCGGCGGTGGCGGGCACCGAGAGCACGCCGCGGAGGTCATCGGGGGTGTCAAATCTCTTGCGTGCTCTGACCCGACCGTGGGTGACCGGACCCGCGGCGTCTGGGCGGCGGGGTGGAGCTCAGCGTCGAGCAGCAGCTTCCGCGCCGCCGACCGATCGGTTCTCGTCGATGACGCTGTGATGCAGCTTGTGCGCCAGCGCCCAGCGCCCGTCCTCGAGCCGCTCGAGGACAACCATCTCCCACAACGGGCGCGCGCGGTCAAGACGATGGGAATAGAAATCGGCGATCCGGTCACACCGCTCAGCGTCTGAGCCGGGGCCGGCCAGCGCCCCGCGCGTGACGTGTTTGGCGATATCCAAGCGATCATCCTCGATCCACTGCGGCCAGGACCAGCCGCCGTGCGCGCGCAGGTCCGAGCCGGTGCAATCAGCACCAACCCGCAGCCTTCGTCAGTGATCCGCCCGACTCCCGGCCTACGCCCGCACCGACGGTGACGGCGGCGCGGGCTCAGCCGCCGCCACGCGCAGGCGCGCGTCGACGATCGTGACCCCGTGCGGGCCGGCGATCAGCGGATTGCAGTCCAGCTCGGCGATCTCAGGATGCGCCTGCACCATCGCGCTGACGCGCAGCAGCACGTCCTCGACCGCGGCCACATCGGACGGCACAGCGCCTCGGTAGCCGTCGAGCAGGGGGAAGGTCTTCAGCGAGCGGAGCATCGCGGCGGCATCGAGATCGGTGACCGGCGTGATCCGGACGGCAACGTCCTTGATCAGCTCCGCGGTCGTCCCGCCCGCGCCGCACGCCAGCACCGGACCGAAGCTCTGGTCGTGAACTACGCCCACGATCATCTCCACCCCGCCCGATGCCATCGGCTGCACCACGAAACCCTCGAGCGCGTGGCCCGCCGCGGCGACCGCGGCCTCGATCTCGCGGGCGCCCGCGCGCACGGCGTCGGCGCCGTCGAGATCGAGCATCACCCCGCCGGCGTCGCGCTTGTGCAAAAGCCCCGTGGCCACCGCCTTGAGCACGACCGGAACCCCGAGTGCGTCCGCCGCCGCGACCGCGCCCGCACTGTCGGGCACCACCCGGGTGCTGACCAGCGGCAGCCCGTAGCAGTCAAGCAGCGCGGCGACGTGCTCCGGCGCCAGCCAGGACGATGCGTCGGTCAGCGCCTGGCTGATGATTGCCGTCGCCTCATCGGGCCGGCATCCGTCGAGCACCGGGACGCTGCCCTGCGGGCGCGATCGCCAGACACCATGGCGGGCGGCCAGGGCCACTGCCCGGGCGGCGTCCTCGGGGAACTCGTAGCCGGGCACGTCGACCGCACCCGCGGTCAGCTGCGCCGGCGCGCCGTCGCCGGTCATGAACACCGCCGCTAGCGTGCATTGCCCGCAGTCCTGGGCAGCCTCGCTGATCGCGGCCGCGACAGCCGCCGCCTCGGTGACCAGCGGAGGAACGAAGATCGTCACGATCGCGTCGAACTCATCGGCATCGGCGAGAGTGCACACCGCCCGCCCGTAGTCCTGTGCCGACGCGGACGCGAGCAGATCAAACGGGTTACCCAACGACGCCGCGTCGGGCATGAGCCGCGCCAGCTCGGCGCGTAGCGCCGGCGTCGGCTCAGGCACGCGCACGCCATCGGCCTGACAGGCGTCGGCGCAGATGACCCCCGGGCCACCGCCATTGGTGACGATCGCGATCCGGTCACCGCGGGGGATCGGCTGCTTGGCCAAAAGCGCCGCGACGTTGAACAGCTCGTGCAGCGTGTCGGTGCGGATCACGCCCGCCTGAGCAAACAGGGCGTCGACCGTCACGTCCGAGCCCGACAGCAACGCGCCGGTGTGCGACGAGGTCGCCCGTTCCCCGGCCGCAGAGCGGCCGCTCTTGACCGCCAGAATCGGCTTGACGCGTGCGAATCGGCGCGCGACGCGCGCGAACTTGCGGGGGTTCCCGAACGACTCCAAATACAGCAGTGCGACATCGGTGGCGGGATCCTGCGCCCAGTACTCGAGCAGATCGTTGCTCGACAGATCGGCCTTGTTGCCAACCGACACGAACGAGGACAGCCCCACGCCCAGCCGCCGCGAGGCCTCGATGATCGCGATCCCAATGCCACCGCTCTGCGACAGAAAGCCAACATTTCCGGGGGGAGCCGGATGCGCGGCGAACGTCGCGTTGAGACTGATCTCCGGCGCGGTGTTCAACACGCCCAGGCAGTTCGGCCCGACCAGCCGCATGCCCGAGGCGCGGCACACGGCCAGCAGCTCGCGCTGCCTGCCCCCGCCCTCCTCGCCGGTCTCGCCAAACCCGGCCGAGATCACCAGCAGCGCCCGCACCCCCACGGCCGCGCACTCGCGCGCCACGTCCACGACGTGCGCGCCCGGCACGACCACCACCGCCAGATCCACCGGATCGGGGATCTGCCCCACAGACCGGTACGCGGGGAGGCCCTGCAGCATGTCGGCGTGCGGGTTGACGGGATACAGGGGCCCGGTGAACCCACCCGCGATCAGGTTGTGCAGGATCTCGCCGCCGATCGTTCCGCGTCGGCGCGAGGCGCCCACCACCGCCACCGAGCGCGGCGCCAAAAATCGGCTCACCGCCGCGACCGCCGCAATCCGCTCACGTTCCTCAAAGCGCTCGATCGCTGCCGGCGACAGCGACGTCGGCAGCTCGATCTCGATCGCGTCCCGGGTCGCGCGACGGTCGATCGGAAAGCCGCTCTGCCGGAAGACCTCGATCATCCGATGGTTGGCCGGCAGCACCTGGGCCGTGAACGTGGTGATCCCCCGACCGTCGGCGGCGGCCGCGAGATGCGCGAGCATGATCGTTGAGATCCCGCGTCCCTGCCACGCATCGGCGACCAGGAACGCCACCTCGGCCCGATGCTCGTCGATCCGAATATAGGAAGCGTTGGACACGATCCGCCCGGGGGTGCCCGTCTCGGCGACGAGCCCGAACCGGTCGGCGTAATCGACGTCTACCGACCACGACGTCACCCATTTCAGGTCCGGAGCGCCGAAGAATCGAAATCCGATCGAGTCCCGCGAGACGTCACGCAGAAAGGCGCCAATTGCCGCCTCGTCCGACGCGCGGACCGGCCTGATGTGAACCGTCGAGCCGTCGCGCAGCGCAACGTCGACTTCACGCTCGGACGGATACGGGACGGAGGCGGCCACCGGGATCCTCATTGGGCACTGAAGTATTCGGCTCCCTGCATCCTGAAGCATCGGTGGTTGCTACCGACACGGTTACGTGCCACCCCCGATCTCGCCAAGCCAGCGCGCCCATACGCTCGCGACGCCGGACTGAAAATCAGTCCAGCAGTCCGCGCTGGCGGGCGTAGCCCACCAGCTCGGCGCGCGTGGTCAGCCCGACCTTCTGCTGAATGTGAGCCCGATGAGACTCCACCGTGCGCACACTGAGAAACAGCGACGCGGCGATCTCACTGTTGGTGTGACCCAGCGCGATCAACCGCAGGACCTCCACCTCACGAGGCGACAGCGTGTCGGGCCGGATGTCGCCGTCGGGCGGCTGGGCGGCCAACTTGGCTCCCAGCTCAGGATTCAGATAGGTGCCCCCCTCGGCGGCCGCCACGACCGCGGTCATCAGCTCGACGTCGGCGGCCTCCTTGAGCACGTAACCGATCGCCCCGGCGCGCAGCGCCGCCTGGGCGAACGCCGGGTTCTCCTGCATCGTCAACACCACGATCTGGGTGTCGGGCAGTTCGGTCCGCAGTTGGGGAATCGCCTCCAGGCTGGACTCGCCGCCCATGTTCAGGTCGAGCACCAGCACCCGGGGCCGGCACTCGCGAACCTTCACGATCGTTCCCGAAACGTCGCCGGCCTCATCGAGTACGGAGAACCGGCCATCTGACTCCAGCAGCACCCTCAATCCCGAGCGGACCACGCGGTGATCGTCAGCGAGGACGACCGTGATCGGCTGTGCCGGTGGCGTGTCCATCGCGTCCACGGTACCCATCGAGGACGAGGTCTGGCTATCAATGGACAGAGACGGCATGCGGCTTACACCCTATGTTGCTGCGCTGTCACTCGCATCGGGGTGGGTACGCGCCGTCGTCAGGGATGTCCCTGATGGAGAGTGCGCCCGCCGCCCGTAGCCTCGGCCCATCACGATCCTGACGAGAAACGAGGCGAACAAACATGTCCACTCTGATCTGTTACGACGGCTCCCCCAGCGCCAAGCGAGCACTGAGCGTCGCCGCCAGCGCCGTCGACGGCGTGCCCGCGGTCCTGCTCAACGTGTGGAACCCGCCCGAGCGGGTGCTGGCCGACAGCTTCGGTCTCACCGAGCACGACGCCGGCCCCAGCTTCGTCGCACTCGAGGAACTGATCGCGCATCGCGCCGCCGGTGTACTCGCCGATGGCGAGGAGCTGGCCAGCCGGCTGGGATTCGCGGTCACGTCGCGGCAGGAGGTCAACCGCTGTTCCGTGTGGCAGACGATCCTCGATGTCGCCGACGAGGTCGACGCCAACCTCATCGTCACCGGCACCCACGGCACCACCGCGGTGCAGTCCGACCTGCTGGGCAGCGTCTCCAACGCGCTCGTGCATCACGCACGCCGCCCCGTCCTGGTCGTCCCCACCCCCGATCCCGACGCCGGCTGACACGCGCGGCCGACGCGACGATGACTGCAGACCGCCCGTGAGGCAGCGGTCGTGAACGACCCTGAGACCGATCCCGGCCCGCCGCGCCGGCTGCACTGCTGGCATTGCCAAGACGTGATCGGCGCTTATGAGCCAATGGTGCTCGAGACCCATCAAGGGTCCCGGCAGACGTCGCTGGCCGCCGAGCCCTCGCTGTACGAGACAGACCAGCCCTGCTTTCACCGCGCGTGCTACGGCCAGGCGCGCGACCACGGACGCTGACCCGCCTGTCCCAGCATCCGTGCAGATCGCGGGTGATGCCGGCGGCGACCCGCGACGCCAGTGCCGGCCACCTTCCGATCGCCTGACCGGGGTGGGGACGGATGGTGGTCCACGGCAGCGGCGATCCGTTGTTCATCCGTAGCTGCCCGCAGAGGATCGGGTGGGAATCTCTGACGCCGCGATCACACTTGCCCGCTTGAGTTCAGCCCCTGGAGACCCGCATCGTGACCGTCCTGTACATCTCTCATCCCGCCTCGTTGCTTCACGACCCTCAAGCGCTGTCTCCGGAGCATCCCGACCATCCGGCGCGCCTGGCGGCGATCGAGGCGGCGCTCGCCGAGGCTCAGTTCGATGGTCTCGAGCGACTCTCTGCCCCCGCCGCCTGCGAGACGGAGCTCACGCTGGTGCACACCGACGGCCACGTGGCGTTCATCCGGAACCTGTGCGAGACCGGTGGCGGCGAGATCGACGCCGACACTTATGTCGGTGAGGCGTCCTACCAGGCGGCGCTGCACGCCGCCGGCGGAGCCTGCGCGCTCGTGCGAGCGCTGAGCTCGGGGCAGGCCGCCACCGGCTTCTGCGCGCTGCGACCGGCCGGGCACCACGCCGAACGCGACCGCGCGATGGGGTTCTGCCTGTTCAACAACGTGTCGATCGCGGCCGAGTTGGCCATCCGCACGCTCGGTGTGCGCAGGGTGCTGATCATCGATTGGGATGTACATCACGGCAACGGGACCGCCGAGATCTTCCGCCACCGACGCGACGTACTGGTGGCCGATATCCACCAGTACGGGCTGTTCCCCGGCACGGGCGCGACGGCCGACATCGGCTCGGGCGACGGGCAGGGATACACCGTCAATCTGCCCGTGCCGCGCGGCTCGGATGAGGACGTATGGCTCTCGCTGATCGAGCACCTGATCGTGCCGATCGGGCTGGAGTACCGGCCCGAGCTGGTGCTCGTCTCCGCCGGCTATGACGCGCACGAGACCGACCCGCTCGGGGAGTGCCGGCTGGGCGCCGAGTCCTTCGGGCAGATGACCTGCCACATCCGCGATCTCGCCCGCCGCCTGGACGTCCCGTTGGGTGCGGTCCTCGAGGGTGGCTATGACCCAACCGCTCTCGGCCAGAGCGTGGTGGCCACCATCGCCGCGCTGCAGGGCCAAGGCGACGCCTGCTTAGCAGCACCGGACGGGATGGTCACTCCCCGCGCCGCGTCGCATCTCGGTCATCGCTGGACACTGTGATCGCCCGCTCGCCGTAGCCGTCACGGATGCGGTCTGCGGGATCCCCGGGTTGGCGGACCACCGAGGGCTCGTCAGCCTGTAGCCAGCTGTGGACAACTGCCAACGCCGAAGGTGACCCCCAGATGTTCGAGACGGTTGTATGGGCGACGGACGGATCGCCGTCCGCCGATCACGCCCTGAGGCACGTTCGTGAACTCTGCGAGCGCTACGGCAGCTCGCTGCTCCTCGTGCACGTTGTGCAGAAGATTGGCGGGGGATATGTGCCGGCGCCCGACGCGCGTCCTGACGAGGACCGGGTGCTCGCCAAGCTCAAGGCCCAGACGCACTCGCTTCGCCGCCGCGGCGTTGACGCGTCGCTGCACGTCGTCCGCGGCGCGACCGGGTCACCCGCCGCTCACATCGCCGCGGCGGCCCTGGCCGTGGACGCCGACCTCGTGATCGTCGGGACCCTCGGGTGCTCGCCACTACGGGCCGCCCTGCTGGGCGGCGTCACGCTGCGGCTGCTGGCGGCGGCCACCTGCCCGGTGCTGGTGCTGACGCCCCCGACGATCAGGCCGACGCCGTCGTGGCGGACCGATCCGGGCGCAGTTGCGGCTCCAGATACCTGGTCGCGATCTTCGGCCGACCGGCTCCGCGCGCCATCTCGCTGAACGCCGACTCCTCGACCGCCCGCCCCGGACGCCGGCCGGTGCAGCAGATACCGCGGCGTTCCGCCGGTCATCAGCAGCCCTTCGAGCATGGGCGCGAACGGGCTCACCCGGAGCGAGGCCCCGGCCAGCTGAGCGATCGCCTGTGCCGCGGTATCGGCCAGCTGGGCGGCCACTCCCCCTGCTTGATGGGAGTGTCAGTCGCGTCGCCGGCGGCCCACACGCGCTCGACGCCTCTCACCTGGCCGTACTCCTCGACGGGGATGAATGCGCCGCCGTCCTGTGGCAACCCGGCCAGCGCGGGGCCCCGCAGCTGCGGGAGAGCGATGACGCGATCCGCGGCAATCGTCCGTCCGCGCGGATGCACGACGACCATCTGAGCACGGGGGATCTCGCAAACGACCACACCAGACGAGCTTTCACGCCGCCCATCCAGCAAAAAGTTCGCCCTGCCTGACCCACCCGAAGACGAGCTGAGCAAGGTCGCTGAACCAAAGGAGTGCCGAACACCATGGCCGCGATCGCGTCTGGCCCATAGGTCTGCGCGACGAACCCGCCTTCCGCGCGCGGAGACGGATGCCCGACGGATGAGTTGCAGACGCCGAAGCGGCCGTGGTAGTAGAGCAACCATTCAGTACTTATGACGGAGCGAGCCTGTGGCGGAAACCGATGGCGGACCAGTCCGGCGCCCGTAGCCTCGTGGAAGACGAGGACCCACGGCGAGCTCAGATCGAGCGACAGCAAGCTCGGCCCGAGCCACCTGGCGCTGATGCTCGTACGTGTCGTCGCGGCTGCGACACGCGGAATCCCGCGCTGCCCAGCCCAACCTAGAGCGACCTGACCCAGGCCGACGACCCACGAGGAAGGACCAACACACCATGGCCACCACATCGATACCACATCCCAGCACTTCAGAGGCTGCACCCACCACCTACCGCGCCGCGGTGGTCCATGACTTCAGCAGTCCGCTGAGCGTCGAGCAGGTCTCGATGCCAGAGCTCGGTCCGGGGCAGGTGCGCGTGAAGGTGGAGGCGTGCGGCCTTTGCCACACAGATATTCATGCCGCGAGCGGCGACTGGCCGATCAAGCCGTCGCCGCCGTTCATCCCCGGCCATGAGGGCGTCGGCATTGTCACGCAGCTGGCACCCGGCGTGAGCGAGGTGGCGGTCGGTGACCGAGTCGCGATGCCGTGGCTCGGCTACGCATGCGGTAGCTGTGATTACTGCGTGTCGGGCAGGGAGACGTTGTGCCACGGGCAGGAGATGATGGGCTACACGATCAACGGCGCGTTCGGCGAGTACGCCACGGCCTACGCCCGTTACGTCGTCAAGGTTCCCGAAGGCATTGACCCGTTTGACGCCGCGCCGCTGACCTGCGCCGGCGTCACGACCTACAAGGCGGTCAAGGTTGCCGGCACCCGGTCATCTGATCTCGTGGCCGTGTTCGGCGTCGGCGGCCTGGGGCACCTCGCGATCCAGTACGCGTCGATCGCCGGCGGTCGGGTGGTCGCGGTCGACGTGATCGATGAGAAGCTCGACCTCGCGCGTGAGCTCGGTGCCGAGTTCACCATCAACGCCAAGGAGGAAGACCCGATCGAGGCGATCCAGGCGCTCGGCGGCGTCAATCAGGCGATCGCGCTCGCCGTCTCGGCGCGTGCGTTTGAGCAGGCGTACGGGTCGCTGCGTCGCGGGGGCACGCTCGTGTTCGTCGCGCTGCCGGCCGATAACGAGGTCAAACTCCCGATCTTCGAGACGGTGCTCAACGGGATCACGATCGTCGGCTCGATCGTCGGCACGCGGAAGGACCTCCGCGAGGTGTTCGCGCTCCACGCTGCCGGCAAGACCCGAGTGATTCGCGAAACGCGACCGCTCGACCAGGTCAACCAAGCGATCGCCGACGTCGAGGCCGGTCGAGTAGCCGCACGGGTCGTGCTCGAGCCTTAGACGATGGCCGCCTGCTGCCGTCCCGGCAGCAGGCGACGGGCGTATGTTGGTGTTGTGGACAATGTGGTTTAGCGGGGGAGGCTTTGATGGAATCTGCTGTGATCGTCAGTGCGGTGCGGACTCCGGTGGGGAGTTTCGGCGGTCAGTTCAAGGACGTGTCGGCCGTCGAGCTTGGCGCGCATGCTGTGCGCGCGGCGCTCGAGCGGATTGGTGTTTCCGGAGAGGCAGTGGACGAGGTCGTCCTCGGGTGCGTCCTGACGGCCGGGCTCGGACAGAACCCCGCACGCCAGGTCGCGATCGCCGCGGGGATCCCGCAGGAGGTGCCGGCGACGACGATCAACATGGTGTGCGGTTCGGGCCTCAAAGCGGTGGCGATCGCGTCCCAGATGATCCGCGCCGGCGACGTGGAGATCGTCGTGGCGGGGGGGATGGAGAACATGACGCGGGCTCCGTATCTGCTGCCGTCGGGTCGCTTTGGCGCGCGGATGGGTGACGCTGAGCTGATCGACTCGATGGTTCATGACGGTCTGTGGGATGCCTTCAATGACATCCACATGGGGATCACGGCGGAGAACCTTGCCGATCAGTACGGCGTCAGTCGCGAGGAGCAGGACGAGTTTGCCGCCGGCAGCCAGCAGAAGGCCGAGCGGGCGATCGCTGACGGGGTGTTCAGTGACGAGATCGTGGCGATCGAGGTTCCGGGTAAAGGCGGCTCGCGGCTCGTTGACAGCGACGAAGCACCTCGCGCGGGGACGACTGCTGACACGCTGGCGAAGTTACGCGCGGCGTTTCGGCGTGGGGACGGGACGGTGACCGCGGGCAATGCTTCGGGAATCAACGACGGGGCGGCAGCGATCGTCGTGATGTCAGCCAGTAAGGCCAACGAGCTTGGCTTGCGGCCGTTCGGAACCGTTGAGAGCTACGCCTCGGTCGGGGTCGAGCCGAAGATCATGGGGATCGGCCCGGTTCCTGCCGTGCGCAAGGCGCTGGCCCGAGCGGGGCTAGAGCTCGGCGACATCGATCTGTTCGAGCTCAACGAGGCGTTTGCGGCACAATCGCTGGCGGTGCTCAGAGAGCTGGAGATCGAGCCTGAACGGATCAACCCCAATGGTGGCGCGATCGCCCTGGGGCACCCGATCGGAGCCAGCGGCGGACGGATCCTCGTCACCTTGCTGCACGAGATGCGCCGCCGCGACTCAGGGCGCGGTGTCGCCGCGCTCTGCGTCGGCGGTGGTCAGGGCCAGGCCGCGATCATCCGAAACGGCGCCACCCCGTAGGAGGCCCGCGACGCGGACCCCAAGAGACCGGAGGGCGAGCGCACCGGAGGCTTCAGCGCCACTTCGAGGGGCGCGCTGAGACCTGCATCATCGGGCTCGCATCGTTCCGGTTTGCAGATAGCTCGTGTGCCACGACAGCGCCTCATCGAGCAGGTGCGGAGTGTGCTTCCCGGGCGCTGTCGCCAGAGCCCGGTCGAAGTAATCCTGCAGGGCATCCCGGTAGTCTGGGTGCGCGCAGCGGTCGATGATCTGCGGGGCGCGCCGACGGGGAGGCAGGCCGCGCAGGTCGGCAACGCCCTGTTCTGTGACGATGACGTTCACGTCGTGCTCGGTGTGGTCGACGTGGCTGGCCATCGGCACGATGCAGGAGATCGCCCCGCCTTTGGCCACCGAGGGACTGACGAACATAGAGACGTAGGCGTTGCGAGCGAAATCGCCCGAGCCCCCGATCCCGTTCTGGATCCTCGATCCCATTACGTGCGTGGAGTTCACGTTGCCGTAGATATCTGCCTCGATCATTCCGTTCATCGCAAGACAGCCAAGCCGGCGTATGACCTCCGGATGGTTGCTGATCTCCTGGGGGCGAAGAACGATTCGCTTGCCGTAGTCCGCGAAGTTGTCCCGTAGCTCCTTCATGCTGGCCTCGCTGAGCGCGAAGGCGGTCGCCGAGGCGACCTCGAGGGTGCCCGAGCCAAGCAGCTGCAGCATCCCGTCCTGGATGACCTCCGTGTACGCGGTCAACGGGCGGAATGGACCCCGGTCCAACTCGATCAGCACAGCGTTGGCGATGTTGCCCACCCCCGATTGAAGTGGCAGTAAGGTCGGCGGCAGGCGCCCGTGTCTGACCTCGTGGGCCAGAAACTCCAGCAACTGACCGGCGATCTGCTGCGACGCGGCATCCGGCGGATTGAACGGCGAGTTGCGATCGGGAGCATCCGTCTCCACTACCGCGACGATCTTCTCCGGATCACAGCGAAGATGAGGCACGCCGATGCGATCCGCCGGATGGAGAATCTCGATTGGTGTGCGGTGCGGCGGCAAGGCCGTGCCGTAGTAAATGTCGTGCATGCCCTCCATCTCGATCGGCTGCCACGAGTTCACCTCGAGGATCACGCGGTCGGCCAGGTCGAGCCAGGTCTTGTTGTTACCGACCGAAGAGGATGGGACCAGGTCACCGTCCTCGGTGACGCTCGCCACCTCTACCAGTGCGACGTCGAGTTGGCCGAAAAAACCTTCCCACACCATCTGGGCGACGTGCGAGAGATGTAGATCGAGGTAGTCCATCTCTCCCGCGTTGATCTTGGCCCGGCTCACCGGATCTGACTGATAGGGCATGCGCAGATCTATCCCGTCCGCCGCGGCCAGCAAGCCATCCAAGTCAGGCGCCGTCGAGGCGCCGGTCCACACGCCAACAGTGAACCCGCCCCCGTGCGCGTTCGCCTCAGTCATGCGTCGCGCCAACGCCGCCGGCACGGCCTTCGGATAACCGGCCCCCGTAAAACCGCTCATGCCGACGGTCGAGCCACGTGCTATCAGCGCGGCGGCCTGCTCGGCCGACGTCACCAGGCTCGCGACCCGCGGACTACGGATTCGGTCATTGATCCCTGAGATCGGGTCGCCGTCCTCCGCCGGTTTCGGGTGTATTCAACGGCCCGCTACGGCTCTGCGCCCTCACCCCAGAACCTGGGATGTACGCGCGGCGAAGCCAGCCGCGGTCACAACGATAACCCAAGCGGCCCGCCTGCCAGGATACCCGTGTGCAGCTGCGGAGAGCGCCGCACGCACTTCCTACGGCGCGGCGAGCTCCGATCAACCCAGACTTCCCCACCCACTTCCCCACAGCCGCCGCCGTGATCGAGGAATCCCTGGAAATCGAGCGCGATCGACCCACCTCTCTCCCGGTCTCGAAACCGGTATGGGCGTTTCCGTCCATCGGGGGTTCGAATCCCCCCCTCTCCGTTTCGTCGCATCGAAACCTACGCGGGCAGCCCGAGGATTTGGCGCGCCTGCTCAACCGGAGCCGATTCACGTTCGATCGCGCGGGCGACCCCGGCCAGGCGCTCGACCAGCGGCCGGTTCCCCGGCGCAGGCTCTCCGCGACGGAGCATCAGCGTGTCCTCCATTCCAGTGCGGGCGTTGCCGCCCATAGCCAGGCCGATCGCGGTCATCGCGAGGTTGTCCCGCCCGATGCCGATCACCTGCCAGACGGCGTCCTGCGGCAGACGGCGCACCATCGAGATCAGATTCTCAGGCGTGGCGGCGGCACCCCCGCGCACGCCGAGGACGATCGAGAACTGGAGTGGATCGGCGAGCAGGCCCTCCTGGCGGAGCATCAGGGCGGCATCGAGGTGACCGGTGTCGTAGACCTCGAGCTCCGGCTTGATCCCGAGCTCGCCCATCCGGGTCGCGAGACGGCGCACGCCGTCAGGGGGGTTGCGGAACTCGCCGGTGCCGAAGCTCATCGAGCACACATTGAGGGTCGCCATCGCGGGGCGCGCTTCGACGAGCTGCTCGCGCTGCTCGAAGGGCACCGAGAGCCCGACGCCGGTGGACAGTTGCACCAGGGCTTCGCAGGATTCTGCGATCAGCCCGGCCGTTCGCCTGGCGATCTCGAGGTCAGCGGTCGGACGGCCGTGCTCATCGCGAACGTGGATGTGCACCACTGCCGCTCCCGCTTCCCACGCGGCCCGGGCCTCGGCGGCGATCTCCGCCGGCGTGGTCGGCAGCGCGGCGTTGTCCGCCTTGGTGGCGATCGGCCCGGTCAGAGCGGCGGTGAGGACCGCTGGGGCGCCCATCACGAGCCTGCCCGGCCGGTGACGCGGACGAGGTACGCACGCAGCGCGGACCGCACCTCCTCGGCACGTTCCGGCGTCCAGTCCAGCCAGCCCGCCCCGCTCTTCATCCCGAGCCGGCCCTCGCTCACCCGGCCGCGCAGTTCGGATGATGGCTCTGACGGAGGGTCCAGCCGGGGCAGAACGTACTGGTGGATGTCGAGCGTCAGGTCGAGCCCGATCAGGTCCGCGTTCTCCATCGGGCCGAGGATCGGCAGGCGCAGACCAAAGCCCGACTTGACCACGGTATCCACCGTCGCCGGGTCGCACACCCCCTCGTCGACGAGCTTGAAGGCCTCCCGCCAGAGTGCATGCTGCAGCCGGTTGCCGACGAACCCCGGGACGTCGCGCTTGACGTGCACCGGCGTCTTCCCCAGAGCGGTCAGGAAGGCCAGCGTCCGCGCGACGGCTTCCGGGTCGGTTTCGGGTGCCTGCACGACCTCCACCAGCGGGATCAGGAAGGGCGGATTCCACCAATGCGTGCCGATGATCCGCCGGCGACCCCGCGCCTTCGCGGCGATCTCCGCCACCGACATGACTGACGTGTTGGTCGCCAGCACTACCTCCGTCGGCGCGGCGTCGTCGAGCTGGCGGAAGAGCTCCTGCTTGAGCTGGAGCTTCTCGGGGGCGGCCTCGAACACCCACTCGGCGCCCGCCACGGCCTCGGTCAGCGTTCCCGCCAGCGTGACGCGGCGCACGGCATCCGGATCCTGGCCAAGGGCCTGAAGGTTCTCGGCGATCCGGCCCCGGACCGCTTCCAGCACCGCCGCGTTCGGATCGTAGACGGTGACCTCGACGCCGGCGACCGCCAGCACCTGCGCGATGCCGTGGCCCATGAGGCCGGCGCCGACGACGGCGGCGCGAGTGCCCGTCACCGAAGTGACGGTTTGATCAGCCTGCGGTGTAGCCGCCATCGACATAGATGATCTGACCGGTGACGAAGGACGATGCCGCAGATGACAGGAACACGAGCGGACCGACGAAGTCAGCTGGCTCGCCCAAGCGACCCAGCGGAATGCGGCCCAGCATCTGCTCGCGTACCGCCTGTCCCCGACCTTCGTCCGCGTACATCCACGCCGTCAGATTGGAGCGGAACACGGTCGGAGCGATCGCGTTGACGGTGATCCCAGCCGCGCCCCATTCACAGGCCAGCGCCTTCGTCAGCCCGTCGATCGCCGCTTTGGACGGGCAATACGCGGTGTATCCGGCGGGATGGCCGAGCTTGCCGCGCGTCGAGGACACCAGGATCACGCGGCCGCCGTCACCCTGGTCGATCATCCGCCGCCCGACCGCCCGGCAGGCCAGCCAGCTGCCGCGGACGTTGCCGTCCATCACCGTGTCCCAGTCCTCCACCGCCAAATCGACGATCGGAGCCGTCTTGTTGAGTCCAGCCGCGGTCAGCAGGATGTCGATCCGTCCGTGTGCCCGAACAGCCGCCTCGGCGATAGCGTCGGCGTCCTGGGCCGACGCGGGCCGCCGCGCGACCAGCTCCACCTCGGCGCCGGAATCACGCAGCTCGGAGCCCAGCGCCTCGAGCGCGTCTGCGCCGCCGGCGGCGAGGGTCAGCCTCGCTCCCGCCGCCGCCAGGGCGCGCGCCGCCTCGGTGCCGAGCGCGCCGGTGGCGCCGGTGATCAGGGCGGCCCGGCCGGAGAGATCGAACAGCGCGCTGGGCGAGGCGGTGGCCTGCGGGGAGCTCACCGTCCACCAGCCGGATAGGGCATCACGACCAGCATCGACGCAGGGCGGTTGGTGCGATTCACGATGCTGCGCGCCTCTCCCGGAGCCAGCCGGCACGAGTCCAGCGGGCCGAGGGTGGCGTCGCCGTCCTCGGTGGTGACAGTCACCTGCCCGTCGACGACGACGTAGACCTTCTCGAGCGGCGTGGCATCCAACTCGGCGCCGCCGCCCGGCAGGAAGTGCGACAGACCGACCCAGAAGCTCTCGGCTGAACTGGCATCGAAGCCCTGCAACCGGAGACCTCGCATGTCGAAGTGCTTGGGAGCCTCGTAGGGCAGCGCATCATCCACGCGGCTGACCTCCATCACCGCGCCTCGCCGGTCTCGATGCGGAACGCGCCGCCGGGGTCGAGCATCGCGACCAACCGGACGATGCAGCCGTCGCCCTGGGTCCAGCGCCACGGAAAGGCGGCGAAGGTCACCCGCTTGCCGGTCACCGCGTCGATCTGACCGCCGACGTTCTCGAAGCCGACGATGCCGTTGCCGAGGAGCGCCCGGTGACACGGTTCCCAGTGCGGGAAGTCATCGGTGATGCTGCGTCCACCGCTGTGCTCGGCGTATTCATCGGCGATGCCATGGATGAGCGGGCCGTTGGGCTGCACCCCGATCGCCGTTCCCAGCGGGTGGTCCAGCGCCTGGCAGTCGATGCCGAATCCCTTGACACCCTTGTCGCGCATCCACTCACCGGCCTCCTTGTAGGTACCCGGGGACTCGACGAAATACTTACGCGTGTCGCCCCAGTACCGGTGCCAGCCGGTGTTGACGATCACGATGTCACCCTCGCGAATCTCGGGGGTGGCGTTCTCGAGGTCCTCAGCGGTGATCACCTCCCACTTCTCCTTGGGGATCGACACGACGACGCCGGTGCCGAAGTACGACGAGAGCGGGACCTCGTCGATGAAGGCGGCTCCCTCGATCACATGAGCGGGAGCATCGGTATGCGTGGTGCAGTGCATGAAGGTTGTTATCTGCTGCGACAGCACGCCTGACTTAGCGTGGTAGTGGAAGCGTTCGATCTTCACGTCGGGAAAGTACGGCCACAGTGGCGCGTTGTGCCCCCACGGATTCGACAGGTCGAAGAACTGCACGCCGGTCCGGGGGTCGGTCGCGGACGGAGCCGTTTCAGCGCTGGAGACTGTGGCACTCACGGAGGGTTCCTTTGGTCGCGTACCGCGCACCGTGACGGCAGTACTGAGTTGCTGCAGACTATGGTCCCCATCGTGATGGGCCGTCAATGCGATCCGCCCCGGACACACCCACCTGACTTACCTATCGGAGCCTCAGACCGCGATCAGCCCTTGGCGACGGGCGGTCTGGACGGCATGCGTCCGGTTTCTCGCTCCGAGCTTTCGGTATAGGGCGCTGGTGTGCTGCTTGACCGTGTCTCGAGACAGATACAGGCGAAGCGCGATCTCGCCGTTGGTGGCACCGTCGGCGATCAGCTGAAGGATCTCGTGCTGGCGGGCCGACAGGTTGGACCGGGCCGGGGGGCGACACGGCTGACTCGTCAGCCCGACGCTGGCCCGGTGGATCGCCTGGAGCAGATCCGGGGCCGCCCAGCCCCGGGAGACGAACCCGGTCGCCCCCGATGCCCGGACCGTGCTGGGAGCGACCGCATCAGCGTGGGTAAGGAGCAGGACGTTGGTCCGCGCGCATATCCGCATCAAGGCGCGGCAGAAGACCGCCGGCTCGCGGTCCAGGGCCCCGGTGTCGACCAAGGCCACGTGAGGCTGGAACCGCTGCGCAAGCTCCAGCGCGCTGTCGGCGTCACGTGCCGGAAGGCAACGCTCGGCCCACGGCTGGTTGCCCAGCAGCAGCCGAAAGCCCCAGTGAACGATCTCCTCATCGTCGAGCAGCAGCACACGAACACCCCTCCGGCCGGGCTGCTCAGAGATCGTCCGCGTCGACACAACTGCAGATACCGACATACGTCCCTCCCTCACCGCTGTTCCGCATTGCAAGACAACGTGTCCTGTATCGCGGTATCCTAGATACGCGCCCGATCCGCTGTCAAGGTATCTTCTGTTGCCATCACGCAGCGACTCGGTCTGCGTTCCGCGCCGGAACGTCGACGAGGCGAACCACCCGTCGGGGCGAGGCGAGCGCCGGTCAGGTCCGAGTGACGCCGAGCGTGGCGCTCATCTCAGCGACCGCGTTCAGCAGCGCCTTCGCCAGCGACTTCTCGTTTCCCGTGAACCGCTGGGTGGGCACCGGGACGCTGACCGCGGCCACGGGTCCGGACACGTCGTTCACCACCGCGCCGATCGCGCATATGCCCAGCGTGTGCTCCTCGCGATCGACGGCGTAGCCGTCCCGGCGCGCCGTGCCGAGCTGCTCGATCAGCCGCTCGCGATCGGTGATCGTGTTCGACGTCGCCGCGTCCAGCGTCTCCAGCAGCAACTTGCGCAGAACGTCGTCGCGGAGGGTGGCGAGCAGGGCCTTGCCGTTGGCGGTGCAATGCGCCGGAAAGCTCGCGCCCACCGCCGATACAGCGCGCAGCCGATGGGGGGCGGCCACCTGGTCGATGAACGAGACATGGTCATCGGCCAGCACCGACAGATCGACGGTCTCATTAACCTCGCCGGACAGCTTGCGCAGGAGGGGCCGCACCTCCGTGCGGAGCTCGCCGTGCTGACCGGCGGCCAGACGAACCAGCTCGGGGCCCAGCTTGTAGCGCCCATTGGGCGACGCCGCCGCCGCCAGTCCCTCGCTCTCAAGCGCCGTGATGATCCGGTGGACCGTGGAGCGGGGGAGCTCGACGCGTTGGGCAAGCTCCGACAGGCTGAGACCCTGACGCTCGGTACCCAAGGTTCGCAAGATCTGGCCGGCCCGGGCGATGACCTGGATCCCTCCGGCGCCATTGGCCCGGCTTCTCGCCGTCATCGATCCCAGCTGCCTGGATGCACGATCAGCAGTCAAAGCCCTCTGCCCACATTGTGCAATGGTCACAGTCCAAACTGAGCCGTTTGGGTGTGCGTTCCACGGCCGGGACCCGAGACCCGAGCGCCCGCGCGAGTGTACCGCAATATGGGACAGGCGCGGGGCAGCGAAAGACCTCCACCCCGAGGCCGCCTACTCATCGGGACGAGATCGAGCACGGTGTCATGGGTCATCTGGGTGTATCGCGTGTGCTGGGCTTGACCAGGGAGCGCGAGCTGCTCAGAGTGCGTCAGCCGAGACGACTCACCGTCGCTCGTCTCTCGCGAGTTCAAGAGTTTCCAGAGATTCGCAAACGGATACCGCACCAGGAGCCCAGCCACCGTGCTCATAGACGCCTACGCCCATGTCTTTCCGATGCGCCTGATCGAGGCGTTGTCAGAGGTGAGCGGCGGCGCCGAGCTGGCCGCGCTGCGTTCCCAGAGCCCCCATCTCTACGACGACGAGCGGCGGATCCAGTTCATGGACGAACACGGTGTCGATATCCAGGTTCTCGTCCTGGCCCGGCCACCTGTCTGGCTGGGCATGGAGCGAGAGGTCCTGCACCGGCTGACTCGGATCGCCAACGACAGCATCGCCGAGTTCGCCGGCCGGCGACCGGATCGTTTCGTCGGAGTCGGCGTGCTTCCCGTCGTCGACGACACCATGATGCAGGAGTTCGAACGCCTGCACGGCGAGCTGGGGCTCAAGGGAGTACTGATTTTCACCAACATCGAGGGCAAGCCACTGGATGACCCGTCGATGTGGCCGCTGTACGAACGCGCTGCCGCGATCGACGTTCCCATCTGGATACACCCCCAGCATGCCGGTTACTACCCATGGATCGGCCAGAACGTCCTCGACCGCACGCTGGGGTGGCCCTTTGACACCTCGCTGGCGATGGCCCGGCTCGTGTACGGCGGAGTGTTCGAGAGGCACCCAGGCATCAAGTTCCTAACCCATCACATGGGCGGCATGATCCCCTACTTCGCCACCCGGATCGACGCGTTCGAACGCAGCACCGCCGCGGAGTACGCCCGCCTCGGGATCGGCGAGAGCAGCGGCCCCGCGCTCACCGGTTCGGCGCTCGACCACTTTCGCCATTTCTACAACGACTGCATCAGCAATGGCTCGGCCGAGGCGCTCGCGATGGCGATCGGCTTCTTCGGGGTTGACCATATCCTGTTCGGTACGGACTTCCCCTTCGGTCCGCCGGACGGCTCCTGGGTACGTGACGAGCTGCGCGCGGTTGCCGCCGTCGACATCACGCCGTCGCAACGCGACCAGATCCGGCACCGGAACGCGGAGAGGCTGCTCGCTCTCGGGGTCTGAAGCCGAGCGCCGGCGGCTGCGAACTTAGAGCGCCTGTTCCCCGACGCGCTCCGCAGGCGCCCGGGCCCCCAAAAAGATCTCGCGCATGTCGGGCTTCTCCAGCACCTCCTGGGCGTCGGCGGACATCACCACCTCGCCGCGGACCAGCATGTACGCCCAGTTGGCGATGCCGAGGGCGGCCACCGCCTTCTGCTCCACCAGCAGGACGCCCTTACCGAGGTCTCCGAGCGCCCTGACCTGCTCCTCCAGCACTGTGCGGGAGAGCTCCGGGGAAAGGCTCGCGGTCGGCTCGTCGAGGATTAGCACGGACGGGTCGAGCATCAGGACTCGAGCGATCGCCGTCATCTTGCGCTCGCCGCCGCTCAGTGTCTCGACGTAGCGATTCAAGCGCGGCTTGAGCTGCGGGAAGACCTCCAGCGCTCGCTCCAGGCGCTCCGCCTTCTGGCTGCGGTTGGCCAGATAGCCGCCCATGTCCAGGTTCTCCCGCACGCGCAGCCCCTCAAAGACGTCCTCCAGCTGGGGCACGTAGCCGATCCCGAGCCGCGCAAGCTTCTCCAGGGGCACCCCGGTGACGTCCTGGCCGTTTAGCTGCACCCGCCCGGCATGGACCCGCGCCACCCCCAAGATCGCCTTCAGAAGCGTGCTCTTGCCGGCCCCGTTGGGGCCAACCACGGCCACGACCTGCCCGGCGCCGACGTTCATGTCGACGTCCCTGACGATCGGCGGACCGCCGTATCCCGCGGTCATGCCGTGAATCGACAGCGCGAGCGCGGCCGCATGAGGGTCACCCGATGACGTAGGCATCCTGGACCTCCCGGTTGACGCGCAGCTCCGACATCCGCCCTTCGGACAGGACCTTGCCCTGCGCCATCACGACGACCTTGCCGCAGAGGCGATCGATGGTGTCCAGCTCGTGCTCGACCAGCAGCAGCGACAATCCGTCCTGCGCGAGCTTGAGCAGCACGTCCTCCAGTTGCCGTGACAGGCTTGGGCTGAGTCCGGCCATCGGCTCATCCAGCAGTAGCAGCTTCGGCCTCATCATCAGTGCCCGCATGATCTCGACCGCCCGCTTCTGACCGCCGCTGAGGTTGCGCGCCGGCTCGTCGGCCTTGTCGGTCATTCCGAACGTGTCAAGCAGTTCACGGGCGGTGTCGACCAGCTCCCGCTCCTGGCTGCGCCAGCGGCGCCGGCCGATGACGATCCCCGCGAAGCTCTCCCCCCGCTGGCCGGGTGCGGCGACCAGCAGGTTCTCGATCGTCGTCAGGCTCCCGAACACGCGGGCCATTTGGAAGGTGCGGACCAACCCGTGGCGCGCGCGCATGTGCATCGGCTGGCGGGTGATGTCCACGCCGTCGAAACGGATACGTCCGCCGGTGGGCCGGACGAACCCTCCGATCACTGCCAGGGCCGTGGACTTGCCGGCGCCGTTGGGCCCGATCAGCCCGGTGATGCTCCCCCGGTCGACATCGAACGAGACCCCGTCCATGGCACGGACGCCGCCGTACTGCTTCTCCAGGTCCAGCACCTCGAGCACCGGAGAGCGACCGTCGTTCACGCAATCATCCCGAGGGGTCAGACGAGGATCTCTTCGCGTACCGCGGCCGCCGCTCGGGCAGCACGCCCTGCGGTCGAAACCAGATGAATACGATGGTCGCGCCACCGAGGATCATCCAGCCGAAGTCTTCGCTGAGGCCGGGGCTGGAGGCGATCTGGGGCAAGAACTGCACGCCTTGGAGCAGCAGCACAGCGATGACCAGGGTCCCGGCGCTGACCCCGCGGTCGCTGCCGCGACCACCGACGATCACGCAGCTCAGAAACGCCAGCGTCTCGACGTATGCCCACGCCGATGGCGACCAGCCGCCGATGAAGCCGACCAGCAAGGCGCCGCTCAGGCCGCCGAACGCTCCGCCCACCGCCTGCACGACGAGCCGCAGTCGCACCACATCCTTGCCCGCGGCCGAGGCCGCCGTGTCGTCGTCGCGCATCGCCCGCAGCGTGCGACCGATCGGACCCGTGGTGAACCGGCGCAGCACGAAGAGCCCGATAAGACTGCACACCGCGACCAGGGCCACGTAGGACCAGCGTTCGGTCTGGGGATCGAGACTGGCGAACGGGTTGGGGATCAGGGCCAGTCCGGTGCTGCCGTTGAACAGCCCGGAGTCTGCGCTGACCAGCGTCACGATCATCAGCGAGACCACCAGCATGGCCACGGCCTGGTAGTCCTGACGCAGGCGCTTGAGCCCGGTGATACCGATCAGCGTGCCCACGACGGCCCCGGCCGCCGAGCCGGCGAGCAGGGCGACCGGGAACGGCAGGCTGAGGCCGCCGATGTAGGTCTGGAAGCCGCCGTCGTTGGAGGAGGGCCCCAGTGTGCAGACGGCATAGGCGTACGCCCCCGCCGCAACCACCACGATGTAGGCCAGGTTGGCGACGCCGGCGACCCCGAACTCCAGATTCAGCCCCCAGACCGCGAGCAGGTCCGTGCCCAAGTACACCAGCAGCACCACCACGTAGTACTCCCAGCCCATGTCCTAGCCCTCCATCAGCCGGCGAGTGGACGAGCCGGTCCCGAACAGGCCCCGGGGACGTACCAGCAGCACGATGATGAGGATCGCAAAGGCGACGATGTCCTTGTAGTTGGGATTGCTCACCGCCGCGAACACCTCGCTGGAGACGCCGACGATCAAGCCGCCGAGCATCGCGCCGTACGGCTGCCCAATGCCGCCGAGGATGGCGGCGGCGATCATCGGAATCAAGAACAGCCCGCCGAGCGAGAAGTCGAAGCTCACCGTCGTGATCGCCAGGGCCACGCCGGCGGCCCCGCACAGGGCGCCCGAGATCAGCCAGGAGATGTCGCTGACCCGGCTGGTCGAGATACCGCAGCTGCGGGCGAGCGTCCGGTTGGAGGAGGTGGCGCGCATGGCCTTGCCCAGGGTCGTGCGGGTCAGCAACAGATGCAGGCCGAGCATCAGTACCGCCGTGAGGGCGATGATCACCACCTGTCCCTCCGACAGTGTCAGCCCGAGGAAGTGCAGCGTCCGCCCACTCTGCTCACCGTAGCTCTGCGACGACGGCCCAGCGATGGCCACGATCACGTACTGCAGGATCGTACCGGCCGCAACGGTGGTGATCACCATCGCCACCGGCGGCGTCCCCCGTCTCACCAGGGGCGCCAGAAGGGCGCGGTTGTAGAGCACCGAGACCAGCCCGACCACAACGGCCCCGACCGGCAGGGCGATCCATGCGCTGACCCCGCGGTTGATGAGCAGCAGCCCGACATAGGCCGACAGGGTCATCAGCGCCCCGTAGGTGATGTTGAGGATGTTGCTGATCCCGAACTGAACCGAGAAGCCGACCGCGCCCAGGGCGATCACCGCACCGGTCGCGATCCCGAATCCGACCGACTCGATTATCAGGTGCACGGCTCACCTGCTCGGCGGCACGGCGGCGGGCACCCCATCCGAGGGGTCGCTGCCGCCCTCCGAGGAGTGGCTGCAGGCTCGCCGAGTGTCACAGCAGACCGAGTACCTGCGGTCCGGAGATCGCACCGACGCGGTTGGCGGACCCGTTGACCGCGAAGACCGCGGCCGCGAACGTGCCGGCCGAGTTGTGGTACTTGTTGAACACCACGGGCCCGAGCACGCCGACGTACTGGATCTGCTTGCCCGCCGCCAGCGCTTGCTTGCCGGCGGCGTAGTTGTCCACGACCACTGCTCCCGGCTTGGGAGCCACGACCTTGGTGATGTCAGAGTTGTAAGTCGAGCCCACGGTGCTCTTGGACATGATCATGGCCAGAGCGAGGATGTTGATCCCGTCATAGACCGACGCCGGCGGTCCGACAGCGCTGAGCACGTTGGCGATCGCCGACGTCTTGGGATCGGCGCTCAGCGCCCCTTTGTAGATCTTGAACGCCGGCGTCGTCTGACTGAACGAGGAGCCGACCAGATACACGTCGTGCGTAACGTAGTTCGTTCCGACGACCTTCGTCAGCGCGTTGAAGAAGTCCGGCGTGAGGGAGTCGGTGGCGGTGATCATCGCCGGCAGCGCTCCGTTGTTGAGCTGCTTGTACTCGGACATGAACGTGGCCGTGGTCTGCGGGTCCGCTGACCAGATCAGGGCGCCTGGCTTCGCGGCTATGACCTTCGCCACCTCGCTGGAGTACGAGGCCGAGTCAGCCGGGATCGTGAGCTGCAAGCCGAGTTTGCCGCCGAGCTTGGGCATCGCGGACCGCACTCCCGGCAGGTTGCCCTCCGATCCGATGCCGTTCTGGAAGACCACGGCGACATTCTTGTAGCCCTTGCGCACCGCCCATACCGCGAAGGCGGCCCCGTTGGCATCGTCGGACGGAGTCAGACGCCAGTAGTACGGATAGTTATTCTTGCTGAAGGCGACCAGGCCGTTGGTGGTGACCATCGGGATCTTCGCCGCATTCACCAGCGGGACCGTGGTGGCAGCGGTGTTGCTCTCCAGCCCGATCGTCATGTCAAGGTTGGAGGTGGTGGCGATCGCCCGGGACACGTTGGGCACCGCGTCGGCAGCGTCACCAGTATCATCGATCGAGGTGCAGTGAAACTGGTGTCCGAGTACGCCGCCGGCCTTATTGATCAGGTCGGTGGCCGCGTAGCAGGGAGATCCGAGCAGCTTGCCGAACTGGGCCGCCGGGCCGGTGAACGGAGCGATCACGCCAATGTTCACGGCACCGCTCTGGCTGCCACCGGAAGTGCCACCACCGGAACTACCACCTGAGCCGCCGGAACTGCCACAGCCACTCAGAACAGCGGTGGCCACAGCCACGAGGGTACAGACGCGCCAACGGTTAGCGGAACCCATCGTGGAACCTCCTGATAACGGTTACAGCCGTCCGAGCGGGAAGGCCAAGCGAGACCACGCTACCGCACCCAGAAGCACAATTGGATGGGCCTCCCCCAATCGGGCTAGGGCCTTCCAGCGGCGGCATGGCGAGGCGGTAGTCTGCGCCTCCCGACCCTGTCCAGAGGACCCCGTGTTGACCAGCGACGACGGTTTTGAGACCAAGTTCCTCCCGGGCGTCTCGCCCCGAGAAGGAGGCTGCCCGCCGCCGAACGCGCGCGTCGAGCGCGTCGACGGAATGGTCATCGAGTACGACACCGTTGTGCCGATGCGCGACGGCGTCGAGATCTACGCCGACGTCTTCCGTCCCGTGCCGACCGAGCCCGTCCCGGTGATCGTCGCCTGGGGCCCCTATGGCAAGCACAGCCCGGTCAAATACGACCTGTTCGCCAACCACGGGATCGCCGCCGATTGGGTATCGGGCTACGCGGGCTTCGAGGCCCCCGATCCCCTTTACTGGACCCGGCACGGCTACGCCGTGATCAACGTCGACCCCCGCGGGATGTGGAACTCGCCGGGCGACGCCACCTTCTACTCGGCCCAGGAGGCTCGCGACGTCTACGACGTGATCGAGTGGGCGGGCACGCAGGCGTGGAGCACCGGCAAGGTCGGGATGGCCGGCGTCTCCTACCTGGCGATAACCCAGTGGCGCGCCGCCGCCGACCACCCGCCGCACCTCGCCGCCATCAACCCCTGGGAGGGCCTCAGCGACCGCTACCGGGAGATGAGCTACCACGGCGGGATCCCGGAGGATCGCTTCGGGCCGATGTGGCGCTCCCGGCGCGTCCCGTACTCCACCGGCCGCGTCGAGGACACCGTGGCGATGTACGCCGAGCACCCGCTGGTCGACGAGTACTGGGAGAGCAAGACGCCGGATCTGGCCCAGGTGCAGGTGCCGGCGTTCATCGTCGCCAGCTGGTCAGACCAGGGGCTGCATGCGCGCGGGACCATCGAGGGCTTCCGGCGCATCAGCTCCGAGCACAAGTGGCTGCTGGTGCACGGCCGTAAGAAATGGCAGTTCTACTACCAGCCAGAACACGTCGAGCTTGCGCGGGAGTTCTTCGATCGTTTCCTGCGCGGCGTGGCGACGAGCGTGGACTCGTGGCCGCGTGTACGGGTCGAGGTGCGAGAGCGCTTCTACGTCGGCGAGTACCGCGACGATCGGCAGTGGCCGCTCACGGACACCGACTACCGCCCTTTGTTCCTGGACGCGGCGGCGGGGCAACTGCGGGTCAGAGCCGTCGACGCGGAGGCCGAGGTCCGGTACGCCGCCGATGGCGCCGGGCGCGCCGAGTTCAGCCACCGGTTCGGAGCCGATACCGATCTGGTCGGCCCGATGCGGCTGCACCTGTGGGTCCAGGCCGAGGGCGCAGATGACATGGACCTGTTCGTCGCCGTCCAGAAAGTCGACCAGCAGGGGGAGATCGTGCCCTTCTCGTTCTTCAACTCGCTCGAGGACGGGCCCGTCGCCCTCGGCTGGCTGCGGGTGTCGCACCGCGAGCTCGACGAGGCGCGGTCCTCACCCGGGCAGCCGTGGCACCCCCACCTTCGCGAAGAACGCCTGACGCCCGGGGAGGTCGTCGCGGCGGACATCGAGATCTGGCCGTCGGGCACTCGGTTCAGAACCGGGGAGCAGTTGCGCCTGATCATCCAGGGCAGCGACATCTACACGTATCCCCCCGGAGTCGTCAACGTCGGTCACTCGCAGACCCGCAATGCGGGCAGCCACATCATCCATACCGGCGGTAGACATGACTCGCACCTGCTGATCCCCGTCGTCCCGACATGAGCTGTCTCGGTCCGATGGCATGAACGTCCTGTTGCTGCTCGCCCACCCCGAGCCGATCCGCGAGCAGTACCACCGGCGCATTCAGGCGGCGTTCCCGGAGCTGACCGTGAACCTGGTCGAGCACCACAGCAAGGTTGAGCCGTACATCGCCGACGCGGAGGTCCTGATCACGTTTGGTGCGCACATGGCCGACCGTGTGCTGGAGAAGGGCACCAGGCTCAGATGGATCCAGGCGCTGGGCACCGGCGTCGACGGCATCGTCGACCGCCCCGGCTTTCGCCCCGGCACGGTGGTCACCAACCTGCACGGGCATCACGGCCCCTCCGTGTCCGAGGCGGTGCTGGCCTCGATGCTGGCGCTGGCCCGAGACCTGCGGCGCTCGCTCTCCCACCAGGCGGCGGCGCGCTGGCAGCGCTTTCCGGCGACGCTCCTGGCCGGCAAGACTGTGGGCATCGTCGGCGTGGGGGCGATCGCCGAAGCGCTGGCGCTCAGATGCGCGTCCCTGGAGATGCAGGTAGTAGGGGTCTCCTCGACGCCCCGGCCGGTCGCCAACTTCGCCCGCATCCACCCTCGCGACGAGCTCGAGCAGGTGGCCGCCGAGGTCGACTTCCTGGTCCTGCTGACTCCCTACACGCCAGCGACGCGGGGCATCGTCAGCGGCGCCGTGCTGGCGACGATGAAGCCGAGCAGCTTTCTCATCAACGTCGCGCGCGGCGGCGTCATCGACGAGCCGGCGCTGGTGCAGGCCCTGCAGCAACGCCGCATCGGCGGGGCGGCCTTGGATGTCTTCAGCCAGGAGCCGCTGCCTGAGGACCATCCTCTCTGGGCTCTGGACAACGTGCTGCTCACGCCGCACACCGCCGGCTTCCACGTCGGCTACATCGACGAGGCCCTGCCGATCGTCGAGCAAAACATGCGGCGGTTTCAGGCCGGCGACGTGGACGGCATGATCGGCGTCATATCCAGATGACGGGCGGGCGATGAACGTTCCCGCCGAGCGCATCAACCATCCGATCCCGACGCGGGAGCTCGAGCGCCGCTGGGCAGCGATCCGCGAGGCGATGGTCGCGAACGGGATCGATGTGCTGCTGGCGCAGGCCAACAACGACTTCGTGGGCGGCTACGTCAAGTACCTCACCGACCTGCCGGCGACCAATGGCTATGTGACCACCGTCGTGTTCCCGCGCGACGAACCGATGACGATCATCGGCCAGGGGCCCTTCGGGCTCGAGCGCACGCTGCCGGTGCAAGGCGACGGGCTGCGGCGCGGCGTCGGCCGCGTCCTGGGCACTCCCAGCTACGCGTCCGCCCACTACACCGCTGCCTATGACGCCGAGCTGGCCGCGACCGCGCTGGCGCCGTACGGCACGGGCACCGTTGGCATGCTCGGCACGGCCGCGATCTCGTTTGCCCTGATCGACACGCTGCGCCGCGGACGGCTGCGCGGCGCTCGCTTCATCGACGCCTCCGACATCGTGGACCCGATCAAGGCGGTCAAGAGCGCCGATGAGATGGTGCTCGTACGCCTCACCGCGGCGGCCCAGGACGAGGCCATGAACGCTGCGCTGGGGGCGGTCGCCCCCGGTGTGCGCGAGATCGACGTGGCCGCGGTCGCCGAGCAGGTGGGGCATTCCCTGGGCAGCGAGCAGGGACTGTTCCTGGCCTACTCCGGCCCGGCCGGCCAACCTGGGCAGATCGTCAACCGCCATCTCCAGAATCGCGTGCTCCGGGCCGGTGACCAGTTCAGCCTGCTGATCGAGAACAATGGCCCCGGCGGGCTGTACTGCGAACTCGGACGGACAGTCGTCCTGGGTCAGGCGACCGCCGAGATGAAAGAGCAGCATGAGTTCGTACTGGAGGCGCAGCGCTTCTGCCTGGAGCGCCTGCGTCCGGGGGCGGACTGCGCCGAGATCTGGCAGGCCTACAACGCGTTCATGGACTCGCACGGACGCCCACGGGAGCAGCGGCTGCATTTCCACGGCCAGGGCTACGACATGGTGGAACGGCCGCTGGTGCGCGTTGACGAGACAATGACCGTGCGCGAGAACGTCTACTTCGCGCTGCATCCGGCGTTCAGCACAGCGTGTAGCTACAGCTGGATCTGCGACAACTTCCTCCTCGCCGCCGGCGGGGGGGTGGAGAGGCTGCACCGGTGTCCGCAGGAGCTCTTCGAGCTCGGCTAACGCGCGCTCCGCGCCGGCAGTGAGCCGGTAGGCGCGGCGGAAGAATGTCCTCGGCCGGATGGGAGATCCAATGATCGGCAAGATCGCACTCGAAGAGCACTTCGTTCCGGCCGAGCTCACTGAGCTCATCACCAACCCGGGATGGACGCCGGAGGCGTGGCAGCACACGCTCACCCTCCTGGTCGACACCGAACAGCGCCTCGAGAAGATGGACCGGGCCGGGGTGGAGCTCGCCGTGCTCTCGCTCGGATCCAACGGCATTCAGGACGTCCTGGAGCCGGCGCGTGCGGTGGCCGTGGCCGGCGAGGCGAACGACGCGCTGGCCCGGGTCGTCGCCACTCATCCCGATCGGTATCTGGGCCTGGCGGCGCTGCCGATGCTCGACGTCGACGCGGCGGTGGCCGAGCTTGACCGCTGCGTGCAGACACTAGGGTTCAACGGCGCGCTGGTCAACGGGTACTCGAGCGACGGCAGCCTCGAGCGGGGCTGCTACTACGACGATCCCCGCTATGACCCGCTCTGGGAGCGCTTCGCCGCGCTGAAGGTGCCGCTCTATCTGCATCCGCGCAACCCCCTGCCCGATCAGCGGCGCATCTACCAGGGAAGAGAGCAGCTGCTGGGACCGACGTGGGCATTCGGCGCCGAGACCGCCGTGCACGCCCTGAGGATGCTGATCGGTGGCGTGTTCGATCGCTTCCCGGAGCTCACGGTGGTCCTTGGCCATCTCGGCGAGCTGCTCCCGTTCGCGATCCGCCGACTGGAGCAGCGTCTCTCTCGGCGCACCGATGTCGACCTCGCTCGCCCGGCGGCTGAGTATCTCCGGGAGAACTTCTACCTCACCACCAGTGGTAACTACCACACCCCTTCGCTGATCGGGATCCTGCTGGAACTCGGAGCCGACCGCCTGATGTTCGCCGCCGACTACCCGTTCGAGGAGCTCGACGACGGCGCCACCTGGCTGGACAGGGTCCCGATCAGCGATGGCGACCGACGCAAGATCGCTAGCGAGAACGCCCGGCGCCTGCTGCGTCTCCCCTAGTCCGACGTCCGGCCGCAACCTACATCACCCAACCGCACCAGTACGCGCAACGCAAAACCAGAGAGGCAACCATGTCCGCAACGACGACGCGACTACCGCAGGTGCCGGTCGAGCAGGTGACCGACGAACGACTGCTGGCGATCCTTGACCGCGCTCGGCAGCTGTCGACTCCCAAGCCCGCCTGGTATCTGACCCTCGCCCACTCGCCGGAGATCGCCAATGCCTACGCCGACTACTGGGACGTCACCCACCGCGGCGGTCAGGTCGAGCACACCACCAAAGAGCTGATGCGGATCGCAATCGCGCAGCTACTCGGCTGTGAGTTCTGCGCCGATCAGCGATCGGTCAAAGCACTGGAGCAGGGACTCGACGAGGATCATGCCCAAGCCTGCGCCCTGCCGGATTTCAACCATCCCGATCCTCGGGTCCGCGCCGCCCTGCGCTATGCGCGGGCGCTGACCCTCGACTCGCCGGCGGACGATGGGAGCGCCTTCGATCCGGTCTACGGTGAGCTGCGCTCGGTCTTCACTGACGGGGAGATCGTCGAACTCGGTTGCTTCGCCGCCATCGCCATCGGCGGGGTGAAGCTGTCGCGGAGCCTGCGGATCGAGCCCTGACCGTGGCCCACTTCACCGGACAGCGGGTGCGCCGCCGCGAGGATCCGCGCTTTCTCATCGGCGCCGGTTGCTTCGTTGACGACCTCCGCCTTCCGGATGCGCTCTGGGTGGCCTTCGTCCGGTCGGACCTGGCCCACGCCCGGATCCACGGCATCGACGTGACGGCGGCGGCGGCGCTGCCAGGCACGCAGGTATTCACCGCCGCAGATCTGGGCCTCGGGACCTTCCCGCTGCCGCCCTTCCTCGGCGTCGATGACCGGATGCGCCGTCCGCTGATGGCCGCCGACACAGTCCGCTTCATGGGCGAGGTGGTGGCGGTGGTGGTCACCGAGACTCGGGAACAGGGAGCCGACGCCGCCGAGCTCGTCGAGGTCGAATACGAGCCCCTGCCGGTCGTAACCGATCCGCTTCAGGCGCTCCGTGACGAGGTGCTCCTGTTCCCCGACGTCGGATCGAATGTCTGCGTACACCGTCCCGTGCCGGACGCCGACGCGCGTCTGTTCGAAGGCTGCGAGGTCGTCACGTCGGGCACCGTCCTCAGTCAGCGGTTGGCGGCATGCCCCCTGGAGCCTCGCTCCACCGCCGCAGCGATGGGCGAGGACGGGCGATTGTCGATCTGGCTGTCCACCCAGACCCCGCACCGGGATCGTGACGGACTGGCGGTGATCCTCGAACTTGGGCCTGATCAGATCCGGGTGGTGGCGCCAGACGTGGGCGGAGGCTTCGGCGGCAAGGGACTCGACGTGGAGGACGCGCTGGTCGCGGCATTGGCGCGCGCCACGGGGCGGCCGATGCGCTGGACAGAGACCCGTAGCGAGAACCTGGTGGCGATGCACCATGGCCGGGCCCAGCGAATCGAGTTCACGATCGGCGGCCACAGAGACGGACGGGTCGAGGCCCTGCGGCTGAAAATCCTCCAGGACCTGGGCGCCTACCCGGGCCTGGGCGCCTTCCTGCCCAACTTCACCGCGCTGATGTCCAGCGGCGTGTACCGGATCCCGAGGATCGAGACAGAGATCCGCGGGGTGGTGACCAACACCACCCAGATCGCCGCGGTCCGAGGCGCCGGCCGGCCCGAGGCCACCCAGGTGCTGGAGCGGGCGATGGACATGTTCGCCGCCGACCTCGCCCTGGATCCGGTGCAGGTGCGCCGGCGCAACCTGATCCCGGCGGACGTGTTCCCGTACACCACCACGACTGGTGCCCGTTACGACTGCGGCGACTACGTCGGGGCGCTCGATCTGGCGCTCGAGCGGGCCGGCTATGAGCAGCTGCGCGCCGAACAAGCGCGCCGGCGCGGCGACGGAGGACCGCGCCAGATCGGCATCGGAGTGAGCACCTACATCGAGGTCACCAACGGCATCGGGGAGACCGAGTTCGGCGCAGTCGAGATAACTGTGAACGGCGAGGCACTCGTCCGGACCGGGTCGTTCTCCCACGGGCAGGGCCACGAGACCACGTTTGCGCAGATCGTCGCCGAGCGGCTGGGGCTGGCACTGGAGAACGTCACGGTGCTGAAGGGGGACACCGACATGGTCGCCAGGGGATCGGGCACCTACGGCTCCAAGTCGACTCAGATCGGCGGGGCCGCCGCCCAGCAAGCCTCCGAAGAGGTAGTAGACCGCGCCAAGCGGCTGGCGGCCGACGAGCTCGAGGCCAACCCCAACGACATGGAGCTCGACCTTGCGCGCGGGTCCTTCCATGTCGCCGGCGCCCCGCAGGTGGCGCTTACCTGGAGTGAGTTGGCAGGGCGCCTGCAGGCCAAGGACAGGCTCGCCGATCTCAGCGCCGAAGTCGACTTCACCGCTGCGCAGCCCACGTTCCCCTTCGGTGCCCACGTCGCGGTCGTTGAGGTGGACACCGAGACCGGCGGGGTGGAGCTCCTGCGCCTGGTGGCGGTCGACGATGCCGGAACGATCATCAATCCGCTGGTCGCCGAAGGGCAGGTGCACGGCGGACTGGCCGCTGGGGTCGCTCAGGCCCTCTACGAGGAGCTGACCTACGACGAGGACGGCAACCCGATGAACTCCAACCTCGTCACCTACGGGTTCCCCGGCCCGACCGAGATGCCGTCCTTTGAGACCGTTGCGATGGAAACTCCGACGCCGATCAATCCGCTCGGCGCCAAAGGCATCGGAGAGTCAGGGACGATCGGGGCGACGCCGGCCGTTCAAAGCGCCGTGATCGACGCGGTATCCCATCTCGGCGTCCGCCATATCGACATGCCGGCGAACGGCCGGCGGGTGTGGGAGGCGCTGGTGGCGGCGCGACGCCTTCCGGATTGCGCTCCGCCGCGATCAGCCCGCCAATCCACTCGGACGTAGCCGACGACGCCGCTGCAGCGGACCGTCGAGCCGGGCAAACCCGCACCAGATCATCAGATGTAGTGGATCGGTTGGTGAGGGTCCAAGTCGCGTGTCCGTACTAAAGTGCGGTAAGTTCATTGACTTGCTTATATTGAGCTGAGAAACGCCGCTCGGTGCGGGGCCGGCCGAGCGCAAAACCATGGGAACGAGGCGCGGGTATGAGTGAAGATTTCGAGCCGGTCCAAGCCACCGACTTCCCGAGCGGGTTGCCGACGCGACGGAGCTTCCTCCGTGGTTCCGGCGCGGTGGCCGCAGCGAGCGTGTCGACGCTGACAACAGGTGGCCTACTCGGTGGGGTCGCGCAAGGCGCGACGGTGACGACCACGCCGGCCGCCCGGACTTCGACCGCTGAAACGCAACACTCGGCCGCGCCGCTGCAGGAGACCGCGCAGCATGCCGTGATCTTCGGCGTACCGGCTGTTCTGCAGTCGCGGTACCTCAGGCTCTCCGATCGGGCCGGCATCGACCGCAACCGGTTTTCCGTGAACCTCACGCTTTCGACGCCGGCGACCCACGCGGCCGGACCCAATGACGACACGCTCTACGGACTGACCTGGCTGGATCTGACGGCGGGGCCCCAGGTGATCGAGGTTCCCGCCACCCACGGCCGGTACTACTCGATCCAGTTGATCGACATGTGGTCGAACTCGTTCGCGTACATCGGCCTCCGCGCGACCGGCGACAAGGCCGGCGCGTACGCGATCACGCCGCCCGGCTGGTCCGGCAAGCTGGCGTCCGGGGTGAAGGAGATCAAGTCACCGACCAAGCGGCTCCTGGCCCTGGTCCGCACCTTCGTCAAGGACGCCAAGGATCTGAAGGCGGCGCAGAGGATCCACACCAGTTACACCACCGGACCGCTGGCCAGCTACCCCGGAGGGCGGATCAGGTCCCAGATCGTCCCCGACGCAGCGGCGCTCAACGTGTTCGCGCCGATTGACCTGATCGGCTCCGGTATCTCGCTGTATGAGGAGATCAACTCGCTCATCAATGAGTACCCGCCGCTGCCGACCGATGCGCGGTACGCCAAGACCCTGAGGCCCGTCGGTGTCGACGTCAAGGATTACGTGCACCCGCGCGCGACACTCGCACCCATGCTGCAGGCCGCGATCAAGCCGGCGATCGGCCAGATCCTCGCGTACCTCCCGACCGAGCAGACCTACGTCGACGGGTGGGGCGTCAACCTCCACGTCGCCAACATCACTCACGATCCGTTGCGCCGTGCGGCGCTGACCGTCTACGGCCCGGGCACGCACGTGGCCAAGGAGGCGCTGTACTTCGGCATCGCTCAGCTCGACGGCCTGCCGCTAACCGGCGCTCACGACTACACGCTGGCATTCCCCAAGGGGGAGCTGCCTCCGGTCGGGGCGTTCTGGTCCCTGATCCTCTACGACGCGACGACCTTCTGGCTGGTCGCCAACCCGATCAACCGCTACGAGATCGCCAGCCACACCGATGGTCTGATCTACCGCGCCGACGGCTCACTGACAATCGCCATCCAGAACAGCCCGCCGAGCTCCCCGTCGGTCAACTGGCTGCCCGCGCCGAGCGGCGCCTTCCGCCTGGTGCTCCGCACCTATCTTCCGACGCCGGGGATCCTGGACGGCGCCTGGAGGCCACCGCCGCTCCACGAGACGGCATAACCGTCGAAAGGGGCGCGCCGGCTCCTGACCGGGTGCCCAGCAGGTGCCTCATGTTTGCCGGCAGAGCGCGACGGGATTGCCTTCCACATCGGCAACCGTCGCGATCCGCTCTCCCCACGGCATGTCCTCAGGCTCACGCAAGATCGGCACGTCCGCATCTGCGAGCTGCCTCAACATCCCATCCAGATCGGCGACGTAGATGTACATCTCGAAGCGCGGGCCGTCGCCCATCGAAAGGCCGTAGCGTCCATAGCCCACTGAGCGTTGCTGACGGCAAGCTCCGCTCCCGGAGCGTCACTCCGCAGCCCGACGTACCCGGGCTCGCCCTCCGCCGGAAGCTGGACGTGCCTGCGGAAACCGAGCAGCTCCCAAGATTGAGCTGATCGCTCGACATCTGAGGCATACACGACCGCAAATGCTCTCGAGACCGTCGCCGGCTCCGGTTGTCCCATGCTGATCCTTTCTGGACCGCGACAGGAGCCGCGGTCGCGACTGGGTGAAGACTGGAGAGAGGACTGAGGGTAAATCCAGCTCGTGTTCGTCCATCGCCGTCACACCGTCCGGGTCTGGTGGGTCATACCGGACGGACCGCAAAACCAACCGATGTGACAGGAGGTGCCCGATGGCACGCATCCAGGGAGTGTCGAAGCGCAAGGCCGGGCCGATGGTCAGACTCATCTACAGGTTCGGACCGAGGATGGCGAGGAAGATGACCGGCCGCGCACCGCAGACCGGCAGCGGGATGGAGCCGATGGAGATCTGGGCCTATCAGCCCAAGATGATGATGGGGATGGGCAAGTTCAACCAGGCAGTGCGCAAGGGGAAGTCCGTCGACGAGCGGCTCAAGAACCTGATTGAGCTGAAGGGCGCGCAGATGATCGGGTGCGAGTTCTGCGTTGACCTCGGCTCGCAGATCTGCCGCAACTCCGGCTTCTCCGACGAGGAGCTGCTGGCGCTGGCGTGCTACCGGCAGAGCGACCTGTTCACCGAACGCGAGAAGCGGGCGCTCGACTATGCGGTCGCTGTGATGCGCACGCCGGTCGAGGTCACCGACGAGCTGTTCGCGGGGATGAAGGAGCACTTCAGCGACGAGCAGCTCGTCGAGATCACCGCACTGCTGGCGGTCGTCAACATCGATCGGTTCAACGCCGCCTTCGGTATCGGCTCGGCCGGCTTCAGTGAGGGAATGGTCTGCGTAGTGCCGGACCGCCCCGCCGCCAACCCCCCGGTGGCGAGGATCGCCTAAGCGACGCTACCCAAGAGGCATTTCAGCCGAAAAACCGCTAGCTCTCACGTATGCTTGGTCTTAGGATTCTCGATCTTGGCACTGAGCGTGAGAACGGCGCGAGCCGGGCACGCCGATCGTGTTGAAATGGTTCATTCCGGGCAGACGAAACCGCAAGGCCCAGCCACCGATGTGGTGCGTGCGGTGCGTGCCCAGTACGTCAATGGGCAGCGCGTGGATCTGGTGGCCGTGGCTGACCAACTTGGTCTCGGGCGGGAGGCGATCCAGCGCCGGTTCGGTTCGCGTGAGGCCCTTCTCAGCGAGGCGATCTTCCAGGAGTTTGAGCTTCTGATGGCCCGTAAACGTGCGCAGGCGCAGGGGATGGGAGCTCGGTGGCTGCTGGAGGTTCTCGATGGCGTCAACCGGGCGCTGAGCCGCTCCGCCGCGTTGCGCGGGCTGCTGGAACACGAGCAGCGGTCGGGGCTGAGGCTGCTCACCTCCAGCGGTGGACAGGTCCAGCCGCGGGTTGTGGGCTCGATCCAACGGCTCATCTATGACCAGGCAGCGGCCGGTGCATACCTCCCGCCGGCGAGTCCGGACGACCTGGCCTTTGCGCTCGTGCGCGTCATGGAAGCATTTCTGTATGACGACGCCGACGCGCAAATCCGCGGCGATCACGAACCGATGCGTGAGATCCAGGCCGCGCTGCTCGGCGTCCGGCTCTAGGCGCGCGATGCGGCTGCTTCTCAGAGCCGCGGCGTCGATGCTGGTCATCGGCGTCGTTGCGCTGAGCGCAGGCGAGGCATTGGGTACCGAGATGCCGGCGATGCACTTTGACCGCCGGGTGAGCGTCGCGACAGTCTGCTTCAGCGTGACCAATCCGGCGGGCGGGCAGAGCACGCTCTATGGGTTGCGCTACACCGACAGCTGGGGCCGGGTCGACCCGGCGACGCCGGCGATCGTGCTGGTGCACGGCATCGCCTCCTCGACTGAGAACTGGGACTTCTCGCCCACGTGGTCGGTGGCCAGAGCACTCGCTGCTGCCGGGTATGTCGTCTATTCCTACGATCGGCTCGGCTACGCCAAGAGCAGCTACGCCGACCAGCCCGGCGGCGGCTTCACGCTGACGACTGCAGCGCACCGTGCCGAGCTGCATCAGATCGTCGGCGAGGTCAAGACCGGCGGCTATGCCACGACTCGCGGAAGCGACTGCTCGGCGCGACAGCGACCTGCGGTGGCCCGCAGTCGTCGCGTGGTGATCATCGGCCACAGCGCCGGCGGCTGGATCGTGGCCGGATATCCCGGCGAATACCACGATGTCGCCGCCATGATCCAAGCCGACATCAACGGCTCCGACGCACAGCCGCCCGCGGGCACCCCCATCCCTCCGCCCTCGACGGGTGGCGGATTTACCCCGGACCCAAGCCACCCCGACTACTTCGAGTTCTTCCAGACCCGCCAGAACTGCGAGGACTTCAACACCTATCCGCCGGGTGAGGTCGCGTACGTCGTCCAGACCGCCTGCACCCCGCCGTTCCTCGATTCGCCGTTTGGCGAGATCACCGACCTCGCGGCGATGTACGCCGAGAACGACGCGTCGATCAGCCAGATCGGACCAACCGTCCCGGTGCTCCTGACCTCGGGCGAGGAGGACACCACCGACCCACCCGTCGACGCCGATGCGGACTACGACTACTACCGGCAGCACTGCGGATGCGATGTGACACAGCTTCTGTTGCCCAACACCGCTCACCTGTTCATGGTGCACCAGACGCTGCCCGTCTGGGTCAACGACGTCTATGACTGGCTGAGAACCCATGGCCTTCCGCCAGCTCGACGGACCCCACCGGTGCCATGCACTGACTGTCTCGTACCGTTCGTCCGCTGACATCGCGACCAGCAGGCCGCAGAGCCAAGCAGGGCCGAGGGCCAGGAGAATCGGCAATCTGCTTGGCTACGGGCATGGACCCACGGATCTCACGCTACGCCGTCGAGCACACGTCGCCCCTTGATTCGGGCCTTGAGGCGATCGCCCGAGCCACCCGCGATCAGACCGCCTCTCCGGGAATGATGAGCGGACTCGTCGAAGCTCGCCTGCTCCAGACGCTCGTCCGGTTGGCGCGAGCCAACCGCGTGCTCGAGGTGGGGACCTTCACGGGCTTCGGCGCGCTCGCCATGGCCGAGGTCCTGCAATCGAACGGCACCGTCACCACGCTCGAGGCCGACCCCGACAATGCAGCACTGGCTCGCGCTCATTTTGCGGCTCACCCATCAGGCGCGCGTATCGAGCTGCTCACCGGCGACGCGTTGGAGCTGCTCAAGACGCTCACGGGACCGTTTGACCTCGCCTACGTCGATGCCTGGAAAACGGACTACCCGGCCTACTTCGAGCTCGTCCTCCCGCTGCTCGCCCCCCACGGGATCATGGTGTTCGACAACGTGCTCCGGCAAGGCAAAGCACTGGAGGCGAACGACCCCGTCGGCGCCTTCAACGACATGATCCAGGCCGATGCTCGCGTGGGTAACGCGCTGCTCACGATCGGCGACGGCGTCCTCCTCGTCTGGCCACGCGAGCCCCCACGAGCCGGCTGACCGACGCACCCGCGAGCGTGCGCCTCGAGGCGATCCCGGCGTGAACTAACACCGGCTCACTGCTCGTGGCGCTCCTCCCATCGCAGGGCGGCCGCCTCGGCGCTGGCGGAGGGCCGGGGCCGTTCGTGCGATGCGCGGGCGGCGAGGCGCGTGAGGGTGTCCAGCGTGCCGGATGCCTGCCACACCTCCACGGCGCGGCCATCCTGGAAACGCAGCCATGCCATTCCGTCCATGTCGGCCGTCGATCCCGTGACCGGCGCGCCGTAGAAATCCTTGGCCTGCACTCCGGAGAGGCGGTATCGCGCGGCCAGCCGATCCTCGCCGCCGATCACCTCCTGCACCGATAGCCGGGCATCGGGAAACGCCGCCCACAGCTGCGCGTAGAAGCTACGTGCTCCTTCGAGCCCGGCAACGCCACGCGGATAGCCGTGCAGCACGACGTCGGGCGCGTACAGGTCGAGATAGCCCTCGCGGCGAGCGGGGTCGTTGAAAGCGTCGACTGCGGCACGGAGCACCGCCTCGTTGGTCTCGGACACGGTCTCTCCTCTGGTCGGCCACGAACGGTCCCGCGGATGATGACCGATGGCGCGCGCAGGCAACGAGCACCGATCAGCCGGCGGAGCCGACCGGGACGCCTATGCTTCGTGGGGTGGCCGACCCCCCGTCGTCGCTCGGAGACTTCATTCGCCGGCAGCGGGAGCTGTCGGCGATGTCGATGCGGGAGTTCGCGCGCGTGGCCGGGATCTCCAACCCGTATCTGTCGCAGATCGAGCGTGGCCTGCGGGCGCCGTCCGAACAGGTCGTCCAGGCGATCGCCGACACGCTGAAGGTCTCGGCGGAAACGCTGTATGAGCAGGCCGGCGTGGCCCCGGCGGCCGACGGACCGTCCAAGGTGGCCGAGGCGATCCGGGAGGATCCGAGGCTGACCGGTCGCCAGCGCCAGGCTCTGATCCAGGTCTACGAGGCGTTCGTCGCCACGGGCCCCCACGCCGCGCGCCCGCGCCGATCGGCCGCCCCGTGACACAGAAAGAGCACGGACGCAGACAGCGCCCGTGCTCTCTTGAGACCGCGGCTGCCGGAAACCTCCGGCTAGCTGGCGATCAACTCGCGCGCGGCGGAAACGCTCGCGTTGGTGAGGTCCTCGGTCATCTTCGCGTGAGCGCTGAGCACGCCGGCGACGGGCTCCAGATGCGACTGCTCACCGAGCTTGCGCTCGAACTGGGCGAGGCCGTGGACATAGCTCTCCACCCCGTCCAGATACGCGGTGGTCAGCTTGCGGCTGGCGTCCAGAAGCCGGTCATTGACCTCGCGGGCACGCTCGCCGGCGGCCTCGAGGTCCGGAGTGAAGGTCTGCCGTTGTTTGGTCGATGCTGTAGCCATGGTGTTGCTCCTCAAGGGAATTGACTGATTGACTGCTTGCAGATTAGCAGGCACCTCGCAAATCTGCAAGCGATATCCGCGATTCCTGATAACGTGCCTGACGTCAGGGATCGATGCACCAAAAAGGAGCAAACGTGGCCACAGGATGTTCCCCATCGTTTGAGGAGATCGCCTTGACGGACTCCGTCACCGCGTGGGCCGCGGCCGTTGACGGGGTCGGCGCGTGGTGGGCCGGCGCGGTTCGCCGCGGCGCCACTCCGCCGGAGCTGATGGTCGACTGCGCGCGGTGGTGGGGGGAGATCGCCGATCGCGGGCGGCCCGGCTGGAGCTCACCCCATGAGATCGTGTTCGAGGCCCCCGTGGCACGGCTGCGTGACTTCTCCACCAGCAGCCGCCGCAGCAAGGTCGTGCCAACCCTGGTGCTGCCTCCTCAGGCCGGCCATGACTCCTGCATCGTGGACTACTCGGCCACGCAGAGCCAGATGCGCACGATTCTCGACGCGGGCCTGACGCGCGCATTCACGCTGGACTGGCTGGGCGCCACCGACGCGACGAAGAACGCGGGCATCGAGGACTACCTGGATGTCGTCGATCGCGCGTTTGATCACCTCGGCGGAACGGCCAACTTGATCGGAGACTGCCAGGGGGGCTGGCTGGCGACGATCTACGCCGCGCTGAGACCCGAGCGGGTCAACACGCTCACGATTGCCGGAGCGCCGATCGACTTCCACTGCGGCGAGCCGGTGATCCACGCTGCCCTGCGATCGTTCGCTCCCAACGGCAACCTTGACTTCTACCGGGGGCTGGTCGACGCCGGGGGCGGGACGCTCAGTGGCCGGCACATGCTCGCCGGCTTCATCCTGATCGCGCCCGACAATGAGATCGGACGCCAGCTGACGCTGCTGGCCAACCTCGACGATGTCTCACACGTCGAGCGCTACCGCGAGTTCGAGGACTGGTTCAAGCACACCCAGGACATACCCGGGGCCTTCTATCTGTGGATCGTCGAGCACCTGTTCCGCGACAACGAGCTGATCGCCGGCACGCTCGAGGTCAGCGGTCAGCGGGTCGACCTCGGCCGCATCGATTGCCCGCTGAATCTGCTCGGCGGCGCCACCGATCACATCACGCCGCCCGACCAGGTCTTCGCGCTGGCCGATTACGCCGGCACGGCGGAGACCGACATCCTGCGCGACACGAGCCCCGGAGGCCACCTGGGCCTGTTCATGGGCCGCGAGGCGCTCAGGGACCACTGGCCACGATTGCTGGCTGCGGTGCAGGCGCGGTCGCGCTGACGCGGCGTCGGTTCACATGTCCATCCCGCCGTTGACGGGCCACACCGCGCCGGTGATGTAGGAGGACTGGTCGGCGGCCAGGAAGTGCACCACGCGGGCGATCTCGTCGGGCCGACCCAGCCGGCCCAGAGGGATCTGCGACTTGATCCGCTCGATCGCCTTCTCGGGAACCGCGTCGACCATCTCGGTGGCGATGTATCCGGGCGCGACCGTGTTCACGGTGATGCCGATCCCGTCGTCATCGAGCTTGCCGGCGCGCGCCAACTGGAACGCCGCCTCGCGCGCCAGTGACTTGGTCAGGCCGTACAGCCCGGACTTGGAGGCGGCGTAGTTGGCCTGGCCGATGTTCCCGGTCTCGCCGATGATCGAGGAGATGTTGATGATCCGGCCGGAGCCGCGTTCAATCATGTGCGGCAGGACGGCTTGGCTCATGAAGAACGCCCCGGACAGATTGACCGCGATCACCTTGTACCAGTCCTCGTCGGTCAGTTTGAGCACCGTCTTGTCGATCGTGATGCCCGCGTTGTTGACCAGGATGTCCAGACGGCCATGCTGCTCAATGACCTCGCTCACCGTGCGCCGGCAGTCCTCCGCCGATCCGACGTTCCCCTGGTGCACGCTGCTGGTGAGACCTTCGCCGGCCAGCTCGGCGGCGAACTCCTCGGCGCGGTCCCGGTCGCGGCTGTAGCCCGCGGCGACGGTGGCGCCCTGCCAGGCGAGACTATGCGAGATCGCCGCCCCAATCCCGCGCGACCCCCCGGTGACGAACGCGACGCGCCCATGCAGGCGGGGGCGCCGGACGGTCGACTCGGCTGCGTCAGTAGCTGACATGGTTCTCCCTTACCTCAGCGGCCCGAGCGTTCGCGCAACCAGTCGGCGAGCTCGGGCCAGATTTCGTGCTTGGCCTTCGATCCGGCCATCAGGCCGATGTGGCCGCCGGGGCGGTCCAGATGCGTCACGTCCTCACTGGCGACGAGATCCAGCAGGGGGATCGTGCCCTCCCGGGGGGCGATGTGATCCGCACCCGCGGTGACGACCAACAGGTTCTGCTCGATCGCGGACAGGTCGAGTAGGTGGCCGCGGAGCGCCAGGCGCCCGGCGACGAGACGGTTCTCCTTGTACATCCACGTGATCCACTCCCGGTAGGCGCGCGCGGGAAAAGCCGGATTGTCGGCCACCCACTTCGCCATCGCCTGATAGGCCTCCCGCGGATCCTTCCCGTCCAGGATCGCCTCAAACAGGCGGCGGTAGGTGGTGACGTAGTTCGTGACGGGCTTCATGAGCTTGTTGGCCGAGTCGATGCCGCCGCCGGGAATGGCGCCGTAGCTGTCGGCGATCAGGTCGACGTCGAATTCATCGGTGCCGACCCAGCGCGCGTACAGCGAGCCGCTGGGATCGATCGGCGTGGTGAGCAGCGCGGCGTTGCGCACCGCTCCGTCCGGATGCAGGGCGCAGTACATCGCGGACAGGGTCCCGCCGATGCACCAGCCCAGCAGCGTCAGTTCGTCCTGCTCGGCGAAGCGCAGCGCTTCCCGGATCGCCCAGTGCAGCTCGTCGCACACGAACTCCGCCAAGCCCGTGTCGGAGTCCTCCTCGTCGGGCTCGCCCCAGTCGACCAGGAACACGTCGAATCCCTCCGCGAGCAGGAACTCGATGAACGAGTTGCCAGGGCGGAGGTCGAAGATCTCGGGCCGGTTGATCAGCGCGAACACCAGCAGGATCGGGACGGGGTACACACGATCGCTGGAGCGATAGCGGTACAGCGTCGTGTTCCGATGGGTCCAGACGACCTCTCGGGGGGTTTGGCCGATCGGGGCGTCGGATGTCGTCAGGAGGACATTGGCGAACTCGACCGTCGCGCGGGGCAACCGGCCGAGCCTCGCCAACGCGCTCATGACGCGGGCTTGCGCCGGCGGGCCGCGGATCCGTTGGCCTTGGCCGGTCGGGCGGCTCGGTCCGCGGCGGCCCCTCGCCGCCCGGCCGCCGTCGGCGGCGGCGACGCGTCGCGTTTCGCGAGCTGATCTCGGACCTGCTCCAGCTCCTGGAGCACACGCTCGAGCTTGTCCTCGGTCCGCCCCAGCTGCCGTGACAGGCGGACGACGTCACGCCGGCCGGCCATGCGCAGATTGCGCAGCACGAGGTCCATCCCGTCGTTGGTCAGCCTGGTCAGAGCCGCCGCGTTCTCAGCGAGCTGGCCCAACAACGAGGCAAAGCCCTGAGATCCGACCACGCGCTCGCCCGCCTTCGCGGCCTGCGACTCGGCCTGCTCGTACAGCCGCGCGACCTGCTCGGCCGGACTCGGATCACGCTCACTCGCCATCAGAAAGCACGGTCCTTTGATGATGAGGCCCTCTCCACGGGAATCGACAGGCAATCTAGCGCTCACTGACGGGGGCGTCGAGCGCCGGTGGGTGCCCGACGCCCAGTCGACCCGCGCAGGCTGGCTGCTCGGCGGGCTGTTCGCGCTGCGTTGCTTGACAGCCAGAAGCGTTAGCCGTAACTTACCGTTAGTGACCACGAACGGACCGGAGATGATGACCGCGCTCGGCGATCCGACCCGGCAGGCGATCTTCGAACGCCTCTCGGTGCGCCCGACGGCGGTGGGTGAGCTCGCCGCGGCGCTGCCGGTGAGCCGCCCCGCCGTTTCGCAGCATCTCAAGGTGCTGCGGGATGTCGGCCTGGTCGTGGATCGGCAGGAGGGGACGCGCCGGATCTACGAGGTCGACCGGGCCGGACTGGCGGTGCTGCGGTCCTACCTGGACCAGTTCTGGAACCGCGCGTTGGCGGCGTTTCAAACCCAAATCGAGGAACAGGAGCATGATCGCGATGATGGAGACGATTGAGGCGATTCACCGTCAGGTGATGGTGGGAGCGTCGCAGCAGCGAGCGTTCGAGGTATTCACCGGCGAAATGACGAGCTGGTGGCCGGCCGAGCACCACATCGGCAGCGCCGCCATCGACGAGATCATGATCGAGCCGCGGGAAGGCGGACGCTGGTACACCCGTCATCAGGATGGCTCGGAGACCTCCACCGGCTTTGTGGCGGCGTGGGAGCCGTATGACCGGGTCGTGCTCACGTGGCAGATCGGCGCCGACTGGAAATATGACCCCCGGCTGATCACGACGGTGGAGCTGCGGTTCATCGCCGCGGGACCGCGTCAGACACGAGTCGAGCTCGAGCACCGCGATCTGGAGAACTACGGTCCCGAGGCCGAGCGCATGCGCCAGGTCTTCGATGAGCCGGACGCGTGGAACCGGACCCTCGGCGCCTACGCGTCGGTGCTGCCAGCCGTCGACTGACCGTGCGGTACCCCCGGGGTTCCGTATCCTCTCTGAGCGGATTCCGGCAGGCTCGGCTGTTGAGGAGAGGGCCCGATGACAGAGACGCTGCGCACAGATGTGCTGGTGATCGGCACCGGGCCGGCCGGGGGCACCGCCGCGCTGACGCTGGCGACGCTCGGGGTCGCACACGTCGTGATCACCAAATACTCGTGGACGGCGAATACGCCACGGGCCCACATCACCAACCAACGCACCGTGGAGATCCTGCGAGACCTCGGAATCGAGGGTGACGTCAGGGCCAACGGGACGCCGCAGCGGCTGATGGGCGACACCGTGTTCTGCACCAGCCTGTCCGGAGATGAGATCGGCCGGGTGCGCACGTGGGGGACGCATCCGGCGCGACAGGCCGACTACACGCTGGCCAGCCCGTCGGAGCCGTGCGATCTGCCGCAGACGCTGCTGGAGCCGATGCTGGTCGGACACGCGGCGGCGCGGGGGTCGCGGATCCGGTTTGACACCGAGTATCTCGGCTGCGCCCAACACGATCACGGGGTCACCGTGCGGGTCCGCGATCGGGTGGGGGGCCAGGAGTACACGATCGAGGCCAAATACGTGATCGGCGCCGACGGTGGGCGCAGTCAGGTGGCCAAGGACATCGGACTGCCGTTCGAGGGTGAGATGGACGTCGCCGGATCGATGAACATCGTGTTTGCAGCCGACCTGACGGCCAAGGTGGCGCATCGCCCGAGCGTCCTGTATTGGGTGCTCCAGCCCGGGTCGGATATCGGCGGCATCGGCATGGGGCTGGTACGGATGGTCCGCCCGTGGGACGAGTGGCTGATCGTCTGGGGCTATGACATCAACGAGCCGCCGCCCGAGCTCGACGATGACGCCGCCATCCGCATCGTGCACAACCTGATCGGTGACGACACGGTGCCGGTGACGATCCGCTCGACGTCGCTGTGGGGCAACAACAAGATGTACGCGACCCGGTATCGCGAGGGTCGCGTGTTCTGCATGGGCGACGCGGTCCATCGCCATCCCCCGTCGAACGGGCTCGGATCCAACACGTCGGTGCAGGACGCGTACAACCTCGCGTGGAAGCTCGCGTTCGTGCTGCGCGGCGACGCCGGCCCAGGGCTCCTCGACAGCTACGACGCCGAGCGATCGCCGATCGGCCGCCAGATCGTCCTGCGCGCGAACAAGTCCATCGAGGAGTTCGGCCCGATCTTCGCCGCGCTGGGCTTCTCGGACACAAGCGACCCCGACGTGATGAACGAGCGCATGCGCGCCCGCGCCGACGACACGCCCGAGGCCGCCCGTCAGCGCGAGCAGCTGCGCGCCGCGCTCGAGCTCAAGGACTACGAGTTCAACGCCCACGGCGTCGAACTCGGCCAGCGGTACCGATCCGGCGCCGTCGCCCCCGACGGGACGCCCGAGCCCGCGTTCACCCGCGACGCCGAGCTGTACTACCACCCGACCACGTGGCCCGGCGCGCGGCTGCCACACTGCTGGCTGGGGTCGGGCGGGCACAAGGTGAGCACCCACGACCTCGCCGGCAAGGGCCGCTTCGCGCTGCTGACCGGGATCTCGGGACAGCGATGGGCCGACGCGGCCCGGCGCGCCTCGGACCGGCTGGGAATCGAGATCCCCGCCTTCGTGATCGGCCCGGGCCGCGAGTACGCCGATCTCTATGACGACTGGTCGCGTCTGCGCGAGGTGTCCGAGGACGGGTGCGTGCTCGTGCGACCCGACGCGCACGTCGCCTGGCGGGCCGCCGGGATGGTGGCCGACCCCGGGTCGGCGCTGCTCGAGGCCCTCGAGCTGATCCTCGATCGAGGCGGACGCGACGGCGGTGCCGAGCCCGCCGAGGATGTGACCGCCGGCCGGGAGCCGGAGATGCCGCCCGCGACGCAAGGAGCCCACGCATGACCCTGACCCGCCAGACGATGACCGATGAGCAGCGCAAGTCGGTCGCGCTCGAGTACCTGAAGGCGTTTGACCACGGCGGCATCACATCGACCGGCGAGAGCATCCTGGAGCTGTTCGCCCCCGATGCGCAGGTCGCGTTCCCGAAGTGGGGCTTGGCCAACGGCCGCGAGCAGATCGGCACGATGTTCGGCGAGGTCGGCGCGACCCTCACGGCGATCCGCCACGACTACGCCACGCTGAACTGGGTCTTCTCCGGCGGCGACACGATCGTCTGCGAGGGAACGAGCTACGGAGAGCACGAGGACGGACCATGGCGAGCCGGGGTGCCGGAGTGGGGCGCCGGACGATGGTGCGATGTGTTCGAGATCCGCGATTGGCAGATCCACCGGTGCTTCATCTATCTGGACCCGGACTACGCCGGCCGGGACACCGCGCGCTATCCGTGGCTGGCCGGGAAAGCGGGCGTCGCGACCGGATAGGCCCTGGCCGTCATGAGTCGCGGCGCGCGTCAGCCGTCGGCGATGACCCGCAGGATGACGGCGCGAGAGGTGTGACCGGCAGCGTGCAGGACGGCGGCGAGCTCTTCTTCCCGCAGCTCCTCCGCCGCCTCGATGACCACCACGAGAGGCTCGGTGCCCGTCCCAGCTTGACCGATCACGCGGCGGATGCTGTCCGGGTCCCGCGCCAGGCCCTCGGGCGAGGGCAGCGACAGCACGACCTGGCCCGCCGCGGCAGCCTCGAGGCGGCCCGCGGAGTCGGTCGGCCCGGCCTCGACGACGACATCGCCGCCGGCGACGCTCGGCGGCGGAGCGGAGCGGAGCCGGCGCTGCACGGCGCCACCGTTCGGCACCTCGAGGATCAACCGCGGCGATGGCGTCATGGGCCAACCGTATCGTCGGCCCGGGGGTTGTGCACTGGACGCAGCGTCTGCTCGAGGTGGGCACGCAGATGCTCGTGCTGCGGCGGCAGCCGGAGCGCCTCGCCGAGATGACCGGCGTCCTCGTCGACGGCGAAGCCGGGCGACAGCGTCGCGATCTCGAACAGGACGTGGCGGGGCTCGCGGAAGTAGATGGACCTGAAGTAGTCGCGATCGAGCACCTCGGTGACGTGACGCCCGGCGTCCCGCGCGGCGCGCTGCCAGTCGAGGTGATCCGCGTCGCGCGAGGCCCAGGCGATGTGATGCACGCTGCCGGCGCCGGGCACCGCCGGGTCCGGTGGCGCCGGGTCATACGCGTACGCAAAGCTCCGCCGCTCGCCGTCGAGCCGGTAACGGCCGCCGCCCAGGAACGCAAAGCCGAGCGTCTGGGTCAGCAGCGCCTCCTCCTCGCCGACGATGCCGATGGGCGCGAACGCACGGGCGCCGAACACCCCGGTGATGGCGTGCGTGGCCGGGATGTCCGGATGGACGGCGCGCAGGGGCGGATCGGCACCGGCGACGACCAGCGAGAACTCCAGCCCGTCGTAGTCGGCGAATCTCAGCGAGGTCTCCTCCCGCGCGGCGGAATAGCCGTGGGCGCCGAGCCGCTGCTCCCAGAAGCCGAGCGAGTCCTCCGAGCCGACCGACAGCTCGATGCGGTGGATCGCGCCCGCGCCGGGCCGGCCGGGCGTGGCGCCGGGGAACTCGAACCAGGTGAGGATCGAGCCGGGCGAGCCGTGCTCGTCGCCGAAGTAGAGGTGGTAGGCCTCCGGCTGGTCGAAGTTGACCGTCTTCTTCACCAGCCGCAGGCCGAGCACGTCCGCGTAGAACTCGACGTTGCGCTGAGCGTCAGCGGTGATCATGGTGATGTGGTGAAGGCCCTGGAGCCTCATCTGCGCCTCCTGTCGCCGGACACCGGGAACGCTAGTCGTTGGCGAGCGAGGCCGCGTCCGGGGTCAGCGCGTGTTGAACCGCGCGGCGGCCCGAACGCCGTGCACACGGCCGGCGGCGGCGTGCAGCCACCCGGTGCGCTCGGCGGCGACGGCGTCGAACTCCGGCACGTAGGGCTCGATATGGCGACGTCTGAGATGTCGATCGCGACTATTAACGGGTCCTTGCGCCGCGCTTAACAGCCGTGAACGGTCATTGATGATCAGCGAGCGGCGTGGTCCACTGACAGTGAAGCGGGTGATGTGAGTGCCACGTCACCCGTCAACCACACTCACCATAGGAGAGTCAATGCGCCGGGCACTACCCCTGTCGCTGATTGCCGCACTGATGACATGTGCGGCGATCGGCGCGCAGGCCGCGTCGGCGAGCCCGTTCGGCTCAGCCGTCGTCGGCCACGTCTACGTCAACGACAACACCGCCACCAGCAATACGATCGCCGGCTTCGCCCGTCACGCCGACGGCGACCTGACCCCGCTGCCGGGCTCGCCGTTCGCCACCGGCGGCGCCGGCAACGGCGCCGGCACCGGGTCGGCGGGCGCGCTGCAGGAGACCGACAACGGCCGCTATCTGCTTGCGGTTGACGCCGGCAGCAACCAGATCTCGGTGCTCCGCGTGGAGCGGGACGGATCGCTCGAGACGCTGCCGGACGGCACCGTCTCGTCGGACGGCGTCGAGCCGGTCAGCATCGCGGTGCACCGTCATCTCGTCTACGTCGCCAACGCCGGCGCCGGTGGGAGCGACTACACCGGATTCGTGCTCTGGCACGGCCACCTGGTCTCCCTCCCCGGGTCGACCGTGTCGCTGCCCGATACGGCCGATCCGGGCGACGTCCTGTTCAACTCCACCGGGACCCTGCTGGCGGGGACCCGCGTCGGAACGTCTCAGATCGATAGCTTCTCGGTCGGCTGGGACGGGCGGTTGACGGCGGCGTCCGGTTCACCGTTCGCCGCGCAGGGCGTCGGCCCGTTCGGCAGCGAGTTCCGGCCCACCGACCCCAGTCAGCTGTATGTCTCCAACGCCCATGGCGGCGTGGGAAACGGCACCGTGTCGGCGTTCCGGGTGCGCCCGAGCGGCGCTCTGTCCTCGATCGGCACCTCCCCGTTCGCCGATGATCAGACCGCGCCGTGCTGGGTCGAGATCAGCCACGACGGCCGGTTCCTGTTCGCGGTGAACACCGCCGTGCCGAGCATCTCGCGGTACGCGATCGCCCCGAACGGCGCCCTGACCCTGCTGGGCAGCACGCCGTTCAAGGATGGGACCAGCCTGGGGCCGTTCGACGCTCGCCTCAGCCCCGACGGCACGACCCTGTGGGTCGTCGACGACGGCGGCAACGCGATCAGCGCATTCCGGGTCCAGGGCGGCAACCTGACCGAACTGGCCTCATCGCCGACGCCGCTGCCGGCGGGCGCCGAGCCGTTCGGCATCGTCGTTCAGTAGCTCAATCGCCTCAAAGCATTACGCGGGCCGGGAGCGAACACCGTTCCCGGCTCGCGGCGTGCCGGCTCGAACAGTCGGGGGTCCGCGGTGGTGATCCCGTGGACGCCCAGGCCGCGCAGCGACTGGATGGCGGCGCGCTCATTCACCGTCCAGGCGTAGAGCCGGCCGCCGCGGTCGACGACCGACTCGAGCAGCGGGACGTCAATCAGCCGGTGCTGCGCCATCAGGACGTCCCAGCGCCGACCCGCGAGCCCCGCCAACACGTTCGTGCGCCAGTCCCCCCAGCGGCGGCTGAACCGGGCGGCCCGGCCGCCGATCGAGATGCCGATCCGGGCCCGCGGCTCCAGCCGGCGCAGCCGGTCAAGCACCACCGGCACCTGGGAGGACAGCAGCGCTCGGCCCAGCAGGCCGGCGGCGCCCAGGCCTTCGAGCAGCGCGAGCTCGCAGCCGACGTGCTTGACGTCGACGTTGAGGCCGACACCGGCGAACCGGCGCCCGGCCAGGTGAGCGAGCGCGTCGTGAAGTCGCACCACGCCGGGGCGTCGCCCATCGAACAGGGTGTGAGCGAGCACGAGCTCACCGCGACACTCCCGCACGTCGAACTCGACCATGTCGATTCCCACCGACACCGCGGCATCGAACGACTCCAGCGTGTTGGCCGGCGCCAGCGCGCTCGCGCCGCCGTGGCCGATCCGATGAAACGCGTCGCCGCTCATCACCTACAACATGCCAGGTCGCGCGGGTGGGCCACCAAGGGGCGGGCGCGGTCCCGGCGGTCCGGTCACCCTGAAGTGACCGGACCGCGGGTGCGTCTCGTCAGCCGCGCCGCGGGAGAGGCGACGCCCGCTGAGCGGCATGCGGCCAGGAACCGGCGTCGTGCCCGGGCCACGGGAGCAGGTAGGCGCGGTACGTGTTGACGCCGGTCGGGAACTCGGCGTTGAACAGCACGTCGCCGTCACGGTCGAACTGCGAGATGTCGTTCAGGTTGCCCCAGCCGACGAACTCGCCCCCGCCGGGGAGCAGCTGCCCGTTGCCCTGCGATGAGGCGGTCAGGCCCTCGGGCTGATTGTCGGACTGCTCGAGTGTGGCGATGCGATCACGCTCGTTCAGCCTGACCCGCACGACGCGGCTGTTGCCGAACTCGGCCGTCGATCCAGCGCCGGTGTTGGCAACCCCCGCCGACTCGTTGTCAAAGAACGTGTACTCGTCGGGTCCGACCGCCTCCGGATCGTGCTGCCAGGCGAAGATGTCGCCAGCCTCATTCAGGGACTGACCGGGGGCTGCTCGCAGCGCGAAAGTCGAAGCCTTGCCACCGAGCTGCCAGATGATCCTGCCGCTGCGGCGGTTGACCTTGAAGGCGGTCCAGGTGTCACGGGAATCGATCAGCAGGTTGCCGTCGCGGTCCAGGTGCACGGCATTGATGTGGAACCAGTCCCACGGAGTGCTCGTCGACGCGGGTAGCGGCTGCTCGCTCTCGCTGTAGGGCACGTGATCGGCGCTGTTCCACTGGAACAGGACCTTGCCGGTGGTGATGTCGATCTCCTGCACGACGCCGTTGATCACCGCCTGGTCGGCGGCGCCGCCGATCGAGGTGAGGTTCGCGGTGCCCGGCTGGTAGGAGAGGATGAGGGCGGTGTTCTGCGGCGTGATCAGGAACTCGTGCCCGTCGGCGCTCAGCCCGTTTCCGGCGTTGACCGTGGCGATCTGCTGGAAACGTTCGTTGTAGATGTAATCGGTGCCGGTCGACAGTCCGCCGAGCCCGGTCCCCTGCCACCACGTGAGCACCGGCTGGCCGCGGTAGCGCTGGAGGCGGAAGTCGGCCGCGGTCTGGCCCACCGGGATGGCGTGGAACCAGACGACGTCGCCGTTGCGGTCCAGGATCTCCGGACCGTTGGCATATGTGCTCGTATCGCCGGTCGGGGTGATGAAGATGTCGTCGCGGCCGCCGCCGCCGTGGGATGTCAGGACCGTGAGCGGCGGGGGCGCGGCCGGGGTCGTCGCGGCGACGACCGGGGCGGGAGCGGCCGGAGCGGCCGCGGCCGAGGCGGTGCCGGCGAGGGCCGCCGGCCCGGCGGCGACCACGGCGGTCGCGCCGATCAACGCCCGGCGAAGGCGTCGCCGCGGGCGTGCCGGAACGCGAACAGGATCGTGAGAACTCATGTCGTTCGTCCTTGTCAGGGGAGGTTGGTCAAACAGCATAAAGTCAATTGACTTTGATGGGTATCCTACCTCTCTCCGGCCGGTCCCAAATCCAACCAATCCGCTTGAGTAGAATCGAGGTCGTGCGTCAGCTGTTTGCATTCCCCAATCCGGTCAACGAGAAGGCCGCGAGGACCGTGGCGGGCGTCGTGCTGGCGATCGTCATCCTCATCCTGGCCACGAGCTGGTACTGGCTGCTGATCCCGCTCGTCTACGGGTTCTGGGCCCGCGTGCTCACCGGCCCGACGCTCAGCCCGCTGGGATGGGCCGCGCAGCGGCTGATCGCGCCGCGGCTCGGCGCCGCCAAGCCCGTGTCGGGGCCACCCAAGCGCTTCGCCCAGCTCATGGGCGCGGTAATGTCGAGCGCGGCGCTGGTGCTGGCGCTGATCGCCGGAGACCACACCGCCGCCGACGTCGTCCTCATCCTGTTCCTCCCCGCCGCGGGCCTCGAGTCGATCGCGGGCTATTGCGTGGGCTGCAGGATCTTCGGGCTGCTGATGCGGGTCGGGGTCGTGCCCGACACCGTCTGCGCCGAATGCGCGGACGTCAGCCTGCGGTGGCTCGCCGAGCAATAGCCTGCGCGGGGCGATGCCGCGCCGTGCCACCCGCCTCTCCGGTCTCGGAACCACGATCTTCACCGAGATGACCGCGCTCGCCGCGAGCACCGGCGCGATCAACCTCGGGCAGGGATTCCCCGACACCGACGGGCCGGACGCGGCGATCGACGCCGCGGTGAGTGCCCTGCGCGGCGGCGAGAACCAGTACGCGCCGCTCCCGGGCGTGCCGGCGCTGCGCGAGGCGGTGCTCGAGCACCAGCGCGCGTATTACGGACTGGAGCCCGAGGATGTGCTGATCACATTCGGCGCCACCGAGGCGATCGCCGCCGCCGTGCTCGGGCTCTGCGATCCCGGCGACGAGGTGGTGGTGCTCGAGCCCTACTACGACTCGTACTCGGCGTGCATCGCCTTCGCCGGGGCCACGCGGCGGCCGGTCACGCTGCGCCCTCCGGAGTTCGCGCTGGACGCCGGCGCGCTCGGCGCCGCGATCGAAGGCGGCTCAGGGCGCGTCCGGATGGTGCTGGTCAACACGCCGCACAACCCGACCGGCCGCGTGCTGCGCCGCGACGAGCTGGAGCTGATCGCCGCCGCCTGCATCGAGCACGACCTCGTGTGCGTCACCGACGAGGTCTACGAGCATCTGGTGTTCGACGGCGAGCACATCCCCGTGGCGACGCTGCCGGGGATGGCGGAACGGACGCTGACCATCTCGAGCGTCGGGAAGTCGTTCTCGTTCACCGGATGGAAGATCGGCTGGTGCTCGGGGCCGGCCGAGCTGGTCGCGGCGACCCGGACGGTCAAGCAGTTCCTCACCTTCGCCGGCGGCACCCCGCTGCAACATGCGGCGGCGGCCGCGTTGCGTCTCCCGCGAGCCGATGTCGAGGCGCGGCGCGATGATCTGCGCGCGAAGCGCGACCAGCTCTGCGACGGGCTGCGGGCGGCTGGACTGAACCCCCTGGTCCCCGCCGGCACCTACTTTGTCAACGCCGACGTCGGCAGCGACGCCGTCGCGTTCTGCCGCGAGCTGCCCGACCGCGCCGGGATCGTCGCGATCCCGACCAGCGTCTTCTATGACGAGAAGGAGGCCGCATCGACCCTGGTCCGGTTCGCGTTCTGCAAACGGCAGACCGTGATCGCCGAAGCGTCGCGCCGTCTGGCCGCGCTCGCGGACTGACGAGCGGGGGGTCAGCCGGCGAGCGCCCGGCGCAGATCGGCTGCCAGATCCTCGGGCGCCTCCACCCCGCAGCTGAGCCGCACGAGATCGGCCGGCACTGCAGCCGCCGACCCCTCCACCGACTGATGCGTCATCGCCTGGGGGACCTCGATCAGGGACTCGACACCGCCGAGTGACTCGGCCAGCGTGAACAGCCGGGTGCGGGCGGCGATCCCCGCCGCGTCAGGGTGCCGGAAGCTGACCATGCCGCTGAAGCCGGGCCAGCGGACGTCCTGGACGCCCGGCGTGGCCCGCAGCAGCTCCACGACCGCGGCGGCGCTGCGCGCATGGGCCTCCATGCGCAGGTGCAGGGTGCGCAGGCCCCGGTGCACCAGGAAGCAGTCGAACGGTCCCGGCACCGCGCCGACGGCGTTCTGGACGAAGCGCAGGCGCTCGTACCAGTCGCGATCGCGGGTGATCACCACGCCGCCGACAACGTCGGAGTGCCCTCCGAGGTACTTGGTGGTCGAGTGCACCACGAAGTCGGCTCCCAGCTCGAGCGGCCGCTGGTTGGCGGGCGTCGCGAACGTGTTGTCGACCGCGACCAACGCGTCCTGACGGCGCGCCACGACGCCCGCGATGTGGACCACGTTGAGCAGCGGATTGGTCGGGGTCTCGACCCAGATCAGGCGCGTGTCGGTCCGGACCGCTGCCTCGACCGCGTCGAGATCGGTCTGCCCGACCAGGTCATAGGCCAGGCCCCAGCGGCCGAGCACCTTGTCGACGAGGCGGAACGTGCCGCCGTACAGGTCGTCGGGAAGGACGATGTGCGCGCCGGCCGCGCAGGTGACGGTGATCAGCGCATGCTCGGCGGCCAGGCCCGAGGAGAACGCGACCGCCAAGCCGCCCTCGAGCTCGCCCAGCGCCTGCTCGAGGGCGGCGCGGGTGGGGTTGGCCGAGCGTGAGTAGTCGTACTCGCCGACGAACTCCCCCGGCGCCGTCTGGGCGTAGGTGGACGTCTGGTGGATCGCCGGGATGACCGAGCGAAACGACGGGTCCGGCGTCAGGCCGGCGTGGACGGCGCGGGTGGCAAACGCGTCCTGGTGCGATTCCGAGCCGCTCATGACACCAGCGCCTCGAGCAGATCCGTGCGGGTGACGAGGCCCTCGGCATGGCCGTCGTGGGTGACGAGCAGCGCCTGCTGATCGCCGACGAGCAGCTCGACAGCCTCCCGGACGGGATCCAGGCTGGACACCGCCGGGAACGGAGGCTCCATCACGTCAGCGATCTCGGCGTCGAGCAGCGCCGGATCAGACGCGGCGTGACGCAATAGCCCGCGCTCGCCGACGGCGCCGACGATCGTGGTGGGATCGCTGGAGCTGACCACCGGCAGCTGGGAGACGCGGTGCTCGTGCAGGAGCGACACCGCCTCGCGCACGCGGAAGTGGGGCTGGACGGTCACCAGCGTCGGGAACTCGCCGGCGTCGCGCTTGCGGCGCAGGACGTCGCCGACGGTCAGGTCCGGGGCGCGGGCAAGGAACCCGTACTGGCGCATCCACGCGTCCGAGAACACCTTTGACAGGTAGGACCGCCCGCCGTCGGGGAGGATCACGACGACCATCGCTGCGCGATCTTCGATCTCGCCGGCCACCTCGAGCGCGGCGTGGAGGGCGAGACCGCCGGACCCGCCGGCGAGGATCCCCTCGGCCTGAGCCAGCCGCCGCGTCGTCAGGAACGCGTCGCGGTCCGAGACGGTGACCCACCGGTCCACCGTCGACGGATCGAACGTGGCCGGCCAGAAGTCCTCGCCGACGCCCTCGACCAGATACGGGCGCACGTTCTCCTGCCCGCCGGAATAGATCGATCCTTCGGGATCGGCGCCGACGACGACCAGGTCCGGGCGGCGCTCGCGCAGATACCGGACGGTTCCGGTCACGGTTCCCCCGGTGCCGACGCCGAGCACCAGGTGGGTGATCTCGCCCGCGGTCTGCTCCCACAGCTCGGGACCGGTGGTCTCGTAGTGGGCCCGCGGATTGGCCTCGTTGGCGTATTGGTTGGGCTGGAACGCCCCCGGGATCTCCTTGGTCAGCCGATCGGCGACGCGGTAGTACGAGCGCGGCGAGTCGGGCGGAACGTCGGTGGGCGCCAGCACCACCTCGGCACCGTAGGCGCGCAGCAGGTCGATCTTCTCCCGGGACATCTTGTCCGGCATCACCGCCATCACCTGGTAGCCCTTGAGGCGGGCGGCGATCGCCAGCCCGGTGCCGGTGTTGCCAGAGGTGGGCTCGACGATCGTCCCCCCCGGGCGCAGCTTCCCGTCACGCTCGGCGGCCTCGATCAGCGCGACGGCCACGCGGTCCTTGATCGATCCCCCGGGATTGAAGGCCTCGAGCTTGGCGATCAGCTGGGGGCGCAGTCCGGCGCCGATGCGCGACAGCCTGACCAGCGGTGTGCCGCCGATCGTGTCCAGGATCGAATCGCCGATCCGGGCGGGTGACGAATGTGCGTTCATGGGCGTGATTCTGATGCCTCGGCGGTGGTGGTTGCGGGCTCAGCTAAGTCGATAAACTTGGTTGACTTAGTTTTGTAATCGACATCACGCGGCCGGGCGGCCTTCGTCCGCCGCGGCGCCTGATCGGAGAGACGCCCCATGAGCATCGCACTTCACTGGTACCTACCGACTCATGGCGATGGACGGACGCTGCTGGAGGCCGGCGCGGCCGCTCAGCTGCTCCGGGCCGATCGCCGCGCGGACAGCTTCGGCGCGGGCCGCGAGGCGACCCTGGACTACCTGGCGCAGGTCGCCCGAGCCGCCGAGCAATCAGGCTTCGACGCCGTGCTGACGCCGACGGGCACCACCTGCCACGACGCCTGGATCACGTGTGCCGCGCTCAGCCAGGTGGTGGACCGCCTGCGGTTCCTCGTGGCGTTCCGCCCCGGCGCCATCTCCCCCACGCTGGCCGCCCAGCAGGCCGCGACCTTCCAGCGCCACACCGGCGGACGGCTGCTGCTCAACATCGTCACCGGCGGTGACGACGAGGAACAGCGCCGGTTCGGCGACAGGCTGAGCAAGGATGAGCGCTACGCCCGCACCGACGAGTTCCTCACGATCCTGCGGGGCGCCTGGAGCGGCGAGCCGTTCGATTTCGCCGGCGAGCACCTGTGGGCCGAGGGAGCGACGGCGCTCGGGATCGAGGAGGCCCCGGCGATCTACTTCGGCGGCGCCTCGGAGGCGGCGTTGCACGTCGCCGCCCGCCACGCCGATGTGGCGCTGACGTGGGGCGATCCGCCGCCGAAGCTGTCGTCCCATCTCGACCGGGTGCGCGCCCTGGCCGATGCGGAGGGCCGTGAGCTGCGGTTCGGGATCCGGCTGCACGTGCTCGCTCGCGACACCGCGCAGGAGGCGTGGGCGGCGGCCGACGCGCTGATCGCCGACGCCGACGCCGCCACAATCGCAGCGGCCCAGGAACGACTGGCGGCGATGGCCTCGGTCGGCCAGCAGCGGATGCGGGCGCTCCACGGCGGCAGCCGCGACGGCCTCGAGGTCTATCCCAACCTGTGGGCCGGCATCGGCCTGCTGCGCACCGGCGCCGGTACCGCCATGGTCGGCAGCCACGAGCAGATCGCCGACCTGATGGCCGAGTACCACGAGCTCGGGATCAGCGAGTTCATCCTCTCCGGCTACCCCCATGTCGAGGAGGCCTACGCGTTCGGCGAGGGCGTTGTGCCGGTGCTGCGCGAGCGCGGGCTGATCGGCGACCCGGTGACGGTGTAATCACAGCGCGGCGCCGGCTCACCGCATCGGCGGCGCCGGCTCATCGCATCGCGATCGCTTTCCGGCGCCGCTCCGCGAACTGGTTGGCGGGGCGCGGCACGCCATAGTGCTCGCGCAGCGTGGTACCGGCGTACTCGTACCGAAACAGGCCGCGCTCCCGCAGGATCGGGACCACGTGGTCCACGAACGCCTCGAGGCCTGCGGGCAGCAGCGCCGGCATGACGTTGAACCCGTCGGCGGCTCCGGCCTCGAACCAATGCTGGATGGCGTCGGCGATCTGCTCGGGCGCACCGACGATCGTGCGGTGACCACGGCCGCCGCCCAGCCGCGACAGCAACTGCCGGACGGTCAGGTTCTCGCGCCGGGTGAGCTCGACGATCAGCTTGTATCGGCTCTGCGCGCCCTGGACGAGGCCGTCCACGAGCAGTTCCTCCGGAAGGGTGCGGTCCAGCTCGAGCGCCGACGCGTCCACCTCCAGCACCTCGGCCAGCTGATCGAGCCCGTAGGCGGGGATGATCGCCTCGTCGAGCTCGCGCTGGATGGACTGGGCCTCTGCTTCGGTGGAGCCGAGCACCGGGGCGATGCCCGGCAGGATCTTGATCGAGTCCGGATCGCGTCCGAGCTGACGTCCGCGGCGCTTGAGATCGGCGTAGAACTCCTGGGCGTCGGCCGTGGTCTGCTGCGCGGTGAAGATCGCCTCGGCGTAGCGCGCCGCGAACGCCCGGCCGTCGGGCGAGGAGCCGGCCTGCACCAGCAGCGGGTGGCCCTGCGGTGAGCGCGGGACGTTGAGCGGCCCGCGGATCTGGAAGAACTCGCCGGAGAAGTCGACCGGATGGATCCGTTCGGTGTCGGCGTAGATCCCGGCCGCTTTGTCGGCGACCTCGGCGTCGTCTTCCCAGCTGTCCCACAGCTTCAGCGAGACGTCGACGAACTCCCTTGCCCGCTCATAGCGCTGGGCGTGATCGGGCCGGTCCTGGAGCCCGAAGTTCATCGCCGCGTCACGGTCGGCGGTGGTGACGATGTTCCATCCTGCCCGCCCGCCACTGACGTGATCGAGCGACGCGAAGCGGCGGCCCAGGTTGTACGGGTCGTTGTACGTGGTGGAGGCGGTGGCGATGAGGCCGATATGGCTTGTCGCCGCCGCCAGGACGGCGAGCAGGACCGTCGGCTCGAGCGCCCCCGCCGGACGGTGCGCGGCGTCGTGCCACAGGGCCGGTCCATCGGCAAGGAACACCGAGTCGAACGTGCCCCGCTCGGCCAGTGCAGCCAGGCCCGTCCAGTGCTCGACGCTGACGTTGGCGCTCGGATCGCTGCCGGGGAGACGCCAGGCCGCCTCGTGGTGCCCGGAACTCATCAGGAATGCGTTGAGGTGCAGTTGCCTGCGCGATGCGCTCATCTGGCGAAACCCCTAGTTCGTCGTGAAGTTGGTCGGCAGCAGGTTCTCGACGACCGCTCGCGCCTTGACGGGCTTGTCGACCTGTCCGGTGGCCAGGAAGTCGTTCGCCAGCTTCTGCTCGGCGGCAACGAGCGTGGGCGTCACGTAGCGGACCTTGAGCAGGCTGTCGGGGACCATCGCGTCGGCCACCGACGCCGGGACCTGGGTCTCGGCCTGCACCGCCTGCTCCCAGGCCGAGACGTGGCTGTCGCCCCACTGATAGGCCTGCGCCAGACGCCTGAGCACGTCGGTGAGAGCGGCCCGGCGCACCGGGTCGTTGAGGTCCCTGGTCGACGCCACGTAGTAGTCGGTGTCGTAGTCCAGCGGCGGATGGCCGGCGAGCAGGAGCCGGGCCCCCTTCTGCTGCTCGATCGTCGCCTGGGGCTGCCAGATCGCCCACGCATCGACCTTGCCGCTGTCGAACGCCGCCGCGCCGGGGCCGGGAGCCAGGTTGACGAGCTTGACGTCACTGGGCTTCAGCCCGACGCTCTCCAGCGCGTTGAGCAGGAACCCGTGGGCGGAGCTGCCAATCGGGACCGAGATCGACTTGCCGCGCAGGTCGGCGAGCGTCCTGATCGATGACCCCTTGGGCACGAGCAGGTAGTCACCCGCCTCGGTGCTCTTCTCCGGCAGCTCGGCGGCCACCACCTTGAAGCCGGTCTCCTTGGCAGCGCCGGTGATCGGCGGGACATCGCCGACGTCGCCAAGGTCGATGTCCCCGGCCGACGCGGCCTCCACCAGCGGCGGCCCGTACGAGAACAGGTCCCACTTCACCGTGTACGGCGTGTGGGCGAACACGCCCGACTCCTTGGCCAGGGTGAGGATCCCGTTGGCCTGCTGACCGATGGTGAACGTCAGTGCGCTCCACGGAGACTTCTGGGTGGCCGCGCTGGCGACCCCGCCGGCATTGGAGGCGCCGCCGCATGCGGCCAGCGCCGGCAGCAGGAGCAGCAGAGCCAGCGGTTTCAGGGTGCGACGGTGCTTTCTGGTCACGTGAAGCCCTTCGTATTCGGGGTGAGGTGTGACTGCGGGTCCGCGAGGGTCTCGCGGGCGGCGGCTCAGTGGCCGCGGGTGGAGATTCCGATCTCGTCCAGGAGCTCGGCCCTCAGCTGTTCGCGGGCCGTTCCCTGAATCCGCTCGTCCGCGTCGAGCTCGACGCGGTGCTGGCTGCCAATCCGCCCGGCGCGCATGACGAGAATCCGGTCACCGAGGGCGATCGCCTCGTCGACGTCGTGCGTGACCAGCAGCATTGCCGCGTGATGGCGGTGGCGCAGAGCCCGAACCAGGTCGTGCATCCGCAGCCGCGTGATCGCGTCGAGCGCCGCGAACGGCTCGTCGAGCAGGACCAGCGCCGGGTCGGCGACCAGCGCTCGCGCCAGTGCGACCCGCTGCGCCTCGCCTCCCGACAACGTCTTTGGCCACGCTCCGGCCCGCTCGGCGAGACCCACCTCGTCCAGGACCCGGAGCGCGGTCGCCTTGGCGTCGCTGCCCGTGAGCCCGATGGTGACGTTCCGCCAGACCCGCTGCCACGGCAGCAGCCGGGCGCCCTGGAACACGATCGCCCGCTCGCGCGGGACGGTCAACGTCCCGCCATCGGGGCGGTCCAAGCCACCGAGCAGGCGCAGCAGCGTGCTCTTGCCGCACCCGGAGGGCCCGAGCAGGATCACGAACTCGGCGGCACGGATCTCGATCTGCAGCCGGTCGAGCACGATGCGCTCGCCGAAGCGACGCACCACGTCGGTGGCGGTGACCGTGACGTCGTCGTCGGCGCCCGGGGCCGCGGCCGGCGCTTGCCGGATACGCGCGAAGGTCGTCATGAGCCGCCGTAGGTCGGACGCCAGGTCAGCAGCCCGCGCTCCAGCACGCGGACGATCTGGTCGGCGATCAGGCCGAGCGCGGCGTAGATGAACAGGCCGAGGTAGATCTCGTCGACCCGCTCGTAGGTCTGCGCCTGGCTGATCATGAAGCCGATCCCGGAGTTGGCGTTGATCTGCTCCGCGGCGACCAGGCCGAGCACGCTGTAGGCCAGAGCGAAGCGCAGCCCGACCAGCAACCCCGGCAACGCGCCGGGGATGAGCAGCCGCGAGATGAGACGCCGGCGGCCCGCCCCGGCAGCGGTGGCCATCTCGATCAACCCGTGGTCCACGCCGCGGATCGCCGCGAACAGGTTCAGATAGATCGGAACGGCGGCCCCGATGGCGATCAGGATGACCTTGGACTCCTCGCCGATCCCGAACCACACGATCATCAGGGGCAGCAGGGCCAGCAGCGGGACCGTGTTGAGGATCTGCATGATCCCGTTGAAGCCCTGCTCGCCGGCGCGCCACAGGCCGGCCACGGTCCCGGTGACGATGCCCACCGAGAGCCCGAGAGCGAGGCCTTCGGCGGCGCGACGCAGGGAGATCGCGATGTCGGGACCGAGCAGGCCCTCCTTCCACAGGTTGACCCCGGCGTCGAACACCTGCGCGGGGGAAGCTGCAAATGACTGTGAGATCCACCCGACTGAGCACCCGATCTGCCACACCGCCAGGATCGCCACCGGGACCGTGTAGATCCCGAGCGGCGACCGTAGCCGCGCCAGCGACCGGCGCCGGCTCCCGGGCCGGACCGCCGGCGTGAACACCTCCAGCGGAGGGACGGACGGATCGGCGCGCCTCGAGGCCACGCCGGCGGCGGCATGACCGGTCTCGAGAGCGCCGCTGTCGATGATGCTCATTCCGTCTCCTTTCGGGCTCGGTTTGGGGGGCAGCGGGACCACGACGCCGGCCCAGCCGCTCAATTGGCGTGATTGTCGATCAGACATCGATCGTTTCTGTGGTGACGGCGCGCCGAATACCCGGTCGGGTATCCGACGGTATCTACACTAAGTCAATTGACTTTATATAGTTCGAGCATGACCAACGCCACCACCGAACTCGAAATCCCCGATGGCGCCATCCGTCCGCTCATCATCGATGCCCACGCCGGGTCGCGCCTGGGCCTCGCCCTCCTGCTCCAGCGTGAGCCGTGGGTGGGCCGCTGCCTCATCGGGCGCGACGGGCGCGAAGGCGTCGCGCTGGCGGCCCGCCACCGCCCCGAGGTCGCGCTCCTGGATGCCTCCAATGCCGGTCCGTTCATCGCGTCGGCCGTGACCGACCTACGGGTGGCCCATTCCGGCATCAGGATCGTGCTGACCTCCCGCTGCGCCCGCCAGCTGACCGCGCCGCCGCGAGCATTCGGGGCCGCCGGCTTCCTTCCCCCTGACGCCACCGCCGCGCAGATCATCGCCGCGGTCCGCAGCGCCGTCGTGTCGCTGGACGCCGACGAGCTCGCGACCCAGGAGCCCAGGTCAAAGTCGTTGACCGAGCGCGAGCGGGAGCTCCTCACGCTGATCAGCACCGGGGCAACCAATAAGGAGATCGCCAGGCGACTCCACCTCGGCCCCGACAGCGTCAAGAAGAACGCCAGCTCGCTGTATCGCAAGCTGGGGGTTCGCAACCGCACCGAGGCAGCGCTGCGGGCCGCCGATCTGCTGGCGCGGGCGTGACCGGCCGCCCCGCCCTCGCGCGATCGGCGAGGATTACTTGATAAAGTCAATTGAGCTTATGTAGATACCGCCACGGCAGCCTGACGTCCGCGACCTCCAGGGCAGTGGAGACCGGAACGAGCCAGGTTCCCCGATCGCCGTATGGATGACCGTGAGGTCGCCCTGGCCGGGATCACGGCGGCGTCTGCCTGAGCATCTCCTCAGCAGCTGGCCGGGCCGGTACCGCTGGCCCGGCCGCTGCCGTTGAGGGGTGGTGGCCGCGCTGGTGCCGTGGAGGCGACCGGTCCCTTCTCGGTGGTGGCGGCCGGTCCCTACTCGGTGGCGACGGCCGGCTCGACGACCGCCGCCGGGCGGCGACGCGACGGCAGGACCAGCAGAGCGACGAGCAACCCCACGACGAAGATGGCCGCCGCCCAATAGAACGCCGTCGTGTAGCCGTGGATGAGCGCGGCGCCCGGGAGCCCCGCCTGGTGAATGTGATCCCGCGCGTAGGAGGCGGCGGCGCTGGCGAACAGCGTGCTCAGCAGCGCCGTCCCGACCGAGCCGCCCACCTGCTGGGCGGTGTTGACCATCGCGGATGCGATGCCGGCCTCGGTGCGGTCGACGCCCAACGTGGCCGTCCCGAACGCCGGGGCGAAGATCGCGCCCATGCCAACGCCGATCACGATCAGTCCGGGCAGGATGTGATCGGCGTAGCCGGCGCCGGGAGCCAACCCGGTGAACAGCAGCATGGCGATGATCCCGAGGATCATGCCGCCCACGATCAGCGGCTTGGGGCCCGTTCGCGGCAGGACGCGGGTCTGCACGGTCGTCGAGGTGACGACGATCGTGCCCGTCATCGGCAGGAACGCCAGGCCGGTGGTCAGCGGGGAGAGGTGCAGGCTCTGCTGCATGTAGTACGTGAGGAACAGGAACACGCCGAAGACGCCGGAGCCGGCGAGTGCGATCGCCGCGTAGGCCCCGCCGCGCCCGCGGTCAACGACGATATGCAGCGGCAGGAGCGGATGCGGCGAGCGGCGCTCGATCATCACGAACATGAACAGCAGCACGACGCTGGCGGCCAGGGCGACGATCGTCAGCGGCGCCGTCCACGAGTGGGTCTCGGCGTTGGAGAAGCCGTAGACGAGGCCGAACAGACCGGCGAACGCGGTCACCACTCCCGGGAAGTCGATCCTCGGACGGTGGGGGCTGGCGTGATTGACGAGCAGTCGCAGCGACATCGTGGCGGTGGGGATCGCGATCGCAAGGTTCACGTACAGGCACCAGCGCCACGACAGCGCCTGGGTCAGCGCCCCGCCGAGCAACAGGCCGACCGACGCGCCGCCACCGGCGATCGCCCCGAAGATGCCGAACGCCTTGGCGCGGTCCGGCGAGTCGGCGAACGTCACCGTCAGCAGTGACAGCGCCGACGGCGCCAGCAGCGCTCCGAACACGCCCTGCAACGCCCGGGCGGCCACCAGCATCCCGAAGGACTGGGCCAGCCCGCCGAGAGCGGAGGCCAGCGAGAAGCCGGCCAGCCCGCCGATGAACGTCCACTTGCGCCCGAACAGATCGCCGAGCTTGCCCCCGAGCAGCAGCAGGCTGCCGAACGCCAGCGCGTAGGCGGTGATCACCCACTGGCGGTTGTCGGTGGAGAAATGCAGGGCCTTCTGCGCCGACGGAAGCGCGATGTTGACGATCGTCGCGTCGAGCACGACCATCAGCTGGGCGACGCCGAGCAGCGCCAGCACCGCCCAGCGATTGGGCTCGGCGGATGGGTTCTCGGGGGTGCTCACGCCTCCTCGGCGTGCGCGTCGAACGTGAGCAGGGTGGTGAGCCGAGCGTTCATGCGTTCGGCACACTTTGGCACGTGTTGTTTCCCGCGCTGCACTCAGCGGCCCCCGACCGGGTCGCGCTGACGTTCCCCGATCGGCGGTTGACCTACCGGCAGCTGAGCGATGCCGCGCACGTCGTCGCCGGCGAGCTGGCCGGGAGCACGCGTGTGGCGGTGCTCGCCGAACCGCGGATCGAGACCTGCGTGACGGTGATCGGCGCCCTGCTGGCGGGCGTCGCCGCGGTGCCGCTCAACCCCAGGTCGGGCCCGAGTGAGCTGGCCCACGTGGCCGCCGATGCCGATCCGGACGTCCTCGCGCTCGCTCCCGGCGCCACGGCCCCGGAGGCGTTCGCCGGACGGCGCCGCCTGGTCGTCGATCTCGACCGCATGGCGGGCCGGGACGACCGGCTGTGTGAGGCGACGGCGGCCGAGACGGAGTTGCCCGCAGAGAGCCCGGCGCTCATCGTCTACACGTCGGGCACCACCGGCCGGCCCAAGGGCGCCGTGCTCCCGCGCCGGGCGATCAGCTCCAACCTGGACGCGCTGGCCGAGGCGTGGCAGTGGACCGAGCGCGACGTCGTCGCCCACGGACTGCCGCTGTTCCACGTCCACGGGCTGGTCATCGGGATCCTCGGGCCGATTCGCCGGGGCGGCAGCGCTACGCACCTGGGGCGGTTCTCGCCTGACGCGGTGCACGGCGCGCTCACGCGCGCGGACGCGCCCGCGACGATGCTGTTCGGCGTGCCGACGATGTACCGGCGGCTGGCCGAGGCCGCGCTGGAGTCGCCGGCGCTCACCGCCGCGCTCGGGGGCGCCCGGCTGCTGGTGTCCGGCTCGGCGGCGCTACCGGCGTTCGAGCACGCCCGCCTGCAGCAGCTGACCGGCCGCGGCGTGGTGGAGCGCTACGGGATGACCGAGACGCTGATGAACACCGCCATCCACGCCGACGGCCGCCCGGCGCCCGGCACCGTCGGACCGGCGCTGCCGGGCGTCGACGTCCGCCTGGTCGACGACTGCGGCGAGACAATCGTGGGCTCCGACGATGAGACGATCGGGGAAATACACGTCCGCGGCCCGAACGTGTTCGTCGGGTACCTGAACCGGCCCGAGGCGACCGCCGCGGCGATGCGCGACGGCTGGTTTGCCACCGGGGACATGGCGACCCGAACCGATGACGGGTACATCCGGATCGTCGGGCGCCGCGCCACGGACCTGATCAAGAGCGGCGGCTACAAGATCGGGGCGGGCGAGATCGAGGGCTGCCTGCGGGAGCACCCGGCGGTGCAGGACGCGGCGGTCACCGGCGAGGAGGACCCGGATCTCGGCGAGCGGGTCATCGCCTGGGTGGTGCTTCGCGAGGGCGTCGAGGTGACCGGCGCGCAGTTGACCGACCACGTCGCGGCGGAGCTCGCACCGCACAAGCGGCCGCGGGCGGTGCACTTCCTCTCCGAGCTCCCGCGCAACGAGCTCGGCAAGGTCCAGAAGCAACGCCTGCGGGCCGAGTAGCGGCTCCGCCCTCCGGTCCGTCGGCGCCCATCCGCCCATCCGCACCCGTCCGCACCCGTCCGCGCCGGCCGGCCGCGGCGCTACCCTGTGACGCGATGCGACGCCTGAGGCGCACGACGGCGGTGCTGTTGGCCGTGCTCGCGATCGGAAGCATGGCCCTGTCGGGCTGTGGCGCGGTCTCGCACGCCGTCGGCGGAATCGTCGCCCACAAGATCGCCAACCACATCCTGGGCCGGCGCACCGCCGGCAAGGTCTTCTGCCTCTACCACGGTCACCGGGTGCTGGTCGACCTGCGCACGCACCATGTGTTCGCCGCCGGGATCAACGCGTACGAGGCGTACAAGTCCTGTAAGGCCGGCTTCGGCCACCACTAGCCGGCGGTTTCGGGTCCGCGGCCGCGGGTATCCCAACTCCTGGTTCGGAGAGGGAGGTTCAGGATGCGTTGGTTCAGGCTCGCTTGCGTCACGGGCGCAGCGTTGGCACTTGCGGCCGCTACGAGCGGAGTCGCCAGTGCGAGGGACGGCGGCAGCTACACGCTGACCACCACGAGCAGTGGGACGAGCTACGCCCCGACCTTCACCGGCAACGGATTTCTCGGCGTGCGCGTGCCGGCGACCGGTCAGGGCTACGCGGCGGGGACCGTCCCGGCCCAGTCCGAGCTGGCCGGCTTCTACGCAGTGCCGAGCAACCCGCAGACGATCTCCGACGCGGTGCAGCAGCGCGCCAACATCCCGACCTGGTCGACGCTGACGTTCTCGGACGGCGGCCAGCCGTTCTCGCTGACGATCGGCCAGACGACGAACTGGCAGCAGACGATCGACCTGCATACCGGGGTGATCAGCACCTCGGCCACCTGGCAGGCGCCTGACGGCCACACGACCGCGCTGCGCTACCAGGTGCTCACCGACCGGGCCGACGAGCACGTGGGCCTGGTGCAGTTGCAGCTGACGCCGAACTGGACCGGCACCGCTGCTGTCACCGACGAGATCGACGGGTCACCGGCGACGCTCACCGACCCGGTGGGAACCGGGTTCGATGCCGCCGTGAGTCAGGACTACGTGGCGGTGAAGACACAGGGGACGGGGATTGAGGCGGCGATCGCCAGCCGGCTGGGAACGAGCTCGAACGTCACCGGCACGCCGGTGGAGGTCGACACCGACCAGCCCCAGAGCGTCGGGCAGCAGCTCAGCTTCCCGGTGGTCGCCGGGCAGACGTACACGTTCACCAAGTACGTCGGGATCGACGACTCGCAGAACACCGGCGACCCCGTGTCGGCCGCCCAGGCCGAGGCCGCCGGCGCCGCCGGCACCGGCTTTGCCGCCCTGCTCAACGCCAACGACAGCGCCTGGGCAGCCATGTGGCAAGGCCGGATCGACGTGCTCGGCGATCCCACCGTGGCCACGGACGTCAACGCCAGCGAGTTCTACCTGTGGTCCAACACACGGGACGGCGTGGACTGGAGCATCTCCCCCGCCGGGCTGTCCTCCAACGGCTACGACGGCCACATCTTCTGGGACGCGGAGACGTGGATGTACCCCTCGCTGCTGGCCCAGCATCCGGACCTGGCGGCCGGGATGAACGCCTACCGCTTCGAGCGGCTCAGCGAGGCACAGCAGCACGCCGCCGCCACCGGCTTCCAGGGCGCCCGGTTCCCATGGGAGAGCGCGCTGGACGGGACCGAGCAGATCCCGCCGCCGGTGTCGATCAACAGCGAAGGGCTGTACGAGCAGCACATCACCGCCGACATCGCCCTGGCGCAGTGGCAGTACTACCTGGTCACCGGCGACCGCAGCTGGCTGGCCAGCCAGGGCTGGCCGGTGCTCTCGGGAGCGGCCGCCTTCTGGGCCTCACGCGCCACCCGAGCAGCGGACGGCAGCTACCACATCGACAACGTGACCGGGCCCGACGAGGAGAACCCTGACGTCAACGACGAGGCGTACACCAACGTGGCCGCCAAGACGACCCTGCAGAACGCCGTCCAGGCCGCCCGGGTGCTCGGCCAGCCTGCGCCGGCCAGCTGGTCGCAGATCGCCGCCGGGCTCGTCGTACCGGTCTCCACGGTGGACGGCGAGACCATCCACCCGGAGTTCTCCGGCTACGGCTCCCAGCTGGTCAAGCAGGCCGACGTCACGCTGTTGCAGTACCCGTGGCTGTACCCGATGCCGGCGTCGGTGGCGAGCAACGACATCAACTTCTATGTCCCGCGCACCGACCCCGGTGGGCCGTCGATGAGCGACGCGGTGAACTCGATCGACTCCTCGACGCTGGGCACGCCCGGCTGCAGCAGCTTCGTCTACACCGAGCGCAGCTACCAGCCGTTCATCCGCGACGTGTTCGATCAGTTCTCCGAGACGAAGACCGGCGGCGCGTTCACGTTCATGACCGGGATCGGCGGCTTCCTGCAGGAGTTCCTGTACGGCTATTCCGGGTTGCGCTGGCAGGCCGACGGCGTGCAGATTGCGCCGAGCCTCACGAGCCAGCTCGCCGGGGTCGTCCTGCACGACCTGAGCTGGCGCGGGCGCACGTTCGACATGGCGGTCGGCGCGCACGTGACGACGGTGACGCTGACCAGCGGGCCGCCGCTGCCGGTCCAGACGCCCGCGGGCACGCGGGTGGTGACCCCCGGACACGCGCTGAGGATCCCGACCGCCCGCCCGGACCTGCAGCCGACGAGCGACGCGGTCCGCTGCCAGGCGGCGGCCGCCTCCAGCGCGCAGCCCGGGGCCCCCGCGCTCGCCGCGGTCGACGGGAGCACGGCGACCGACTGGCAGCCGGTCTCGCTGCCGGCGACGCTGAGCACGCCCACCCAGGCCGGGGAGCACCTGATCAGCCACGCCGTGGTCACCTGGGGACAGCAGTGGCCGCCCGCGCCGGGACCGAACATCCCGCCCCCGCCCGGGCCGGTCACGACTCTGCGCGCCTCCAGCTATGCGCTGCAGGTGTCGGGCAACGGCTCGTCGTGGCGGACGGTCGCCACGGTCAACGGGGAGACGACCCGGACGACCGACGTGCTGCGCTTCGCCCCCGTGCGGGCCCGGTGGGTCCGGCTGAGCATCAGCGCCGCCACCGCCAATTCGATGCCGCTGCTCGAGGAGCTGACGGTCAGCCGCTGACTGCCGCGCGGCTGACGGTCAGCCGCCGAGGATGACGGCGGCCGCCGAGGATGACGGGGCCGCCGAAGGTGACGGCGGCCGCCGAGGGTGATGGGGGCGGCAGGGGACGATGGTTCCCGGCTGACGGCCGCTGCGGCCTGGCCATCGCTGCTCTCCCTAATCTTGATAAGCTCACTTGACTTAATCGAGATTATCGACTTAGTGTGTTTGAGGCCTTCAGCACGGGGGGCGCTGCCAATGCGGCAACCGGGCGTCGGCGTTGTGAGCGGAAATCGACAATGGAGGTCTAGGTGTCCGATCGGGATCCCCTGGTTGCGCTGAGGCGAGCCGGGCTGCTGGGCTATGGCGTTGCGCTCGCAGTGTGCGCGCTGTCGGCGCTGGCGCTGGGAGCAATGCCGGCAGTCGCCGGCGCCGCCGCGGTGACGCCGACCTCGGCGACCGACTGCGGGGGCAAGGTTGCCGCCGACCCGGGCGCCAAGGCCGCGGACGAGCCGAACCTGCTCGACTACACGTTCTCCTGCGACGGCGGGATCACGGCGTACACGATCATCGTCAGCCAGCAGGGCGACAGCGCCAGCGGCGGCACGATCGACGATTACAACCCGTCACCGAGCGTGTTCGAGTCAGACGGGGTGACGCCCAGCTCCAGCGAGAGCGTCACCTGCGAGGGCACGACGCCGTCGGATGGCATCAACTGCAACACCGGCACCCAGGGCGTTCAGCTGACCGACGGCTTCGTCACCGACGGCTCCGTAGACCCGATCCAGGCGTACTGCAAGCACCTGCCGACGAACGCGAACGGAACGACGGCCAAGCCCGGAACCGCGGCCGTTCCGCGGGCCGTGGTGCAGCTGGTCGTCACCGACTACACGGGCGCGCAGGACGGCCCGTTCACCCTCGGTCCGGCCAAGGCCTGCCCGCAGGTGGCCAATGTCGTCCCCACCCCGAAGGTGAAGGCCAAGGGGAAGAGCACGGGGAAGAGCAAGACCACCCGCAAGCACGTCTGAGACGTGGTCGATCACATGCACTCGGAAACTCGGAAATCGGTAGAGAGAGGAATGTCGTTGAAACCCACAATCCGGTCCGTCGTGTCGCGGATCCGCCCCAGGACGTTCGCCGCACTGACCGTCACCCTGTCCGTGCTGGCGCTGCCCGCGGCCGCCGGGGCGGTCACGTTGACCGGCTCGGGCTCCAGCGCGGCCCAACCCTACATGCTCGAGCTGTTCAAGGGGTACAGCAAGATCCACCGGAAGGTCCAGTTCAAGTACATCGCCGACGGCGGCAACGCCGGCGTCAAGGATGTGCAGGCGGGTCGCTTCGAGTTCTCCATCAACACGCGCCCGCCGGAGCCCAGCGACGCCGGCACGACGTACGAGAAGCTGTTCCTCGACGCCCTCTGCATCGACGTCAACAAGTCCAATTCGATCACCAACGTCTCGCTCAATGACCTGAAGAACATCTTCCTCGGCGTCGACACGAGCTGGAGCCAGGTGCCGGGCTCCAATCTGTCAACGACGATCGACCCGATCGGACGCAACTCGGCGGCCGGGCTGTACACGTTCTTCCAGCAGTCGGTCCTCGGCGGGGCGACCCAGGCGGGCAACGTGGCGCAGGACACGTCCGACGGCCTCGTGCAGAACGGCGTCGAGCGCGACCCGAACGCGATCGGCTATGTCGGCCTGGCGCACTCCGGCAAGCCGGCCAAGGCGCTGACCGTCAACGGCGTCCCCTGCCAGGCATCGACGATCCGCAACAAGTCCTACCCGCTGTTCCGCTTCGACTGGGGCGTCATCCCGACCAGCCATCCCAGCGTTGCGGTCGAGCAGTTCTTCGACTGGGTGCGGACAAGTGCGGCGGCCGGAAAGATCATCAACAGAGCAGGCGCTGTCGCAGCCTTCAACAAGTAGGCCGGCCGTGAACCGGGACCGTCATGGATGAGGAATTCCTCGAGGCCGAGGAGCACGGATTCAGTCAGGACCAGCGCGCCGAGCTTGGGCTCGGCGCGCTGGTCTGTGTCGTGGTGCTCGTCCTGCTGGCGATGCTGGCCTTCATCCTCAAGGAGGCCTGGCCCTCGTTCGCCCACAACGGGCTGCATTGGTTCGGTGCCGGCGGCTCCGTCGACAACCAGATCCAGACGATCTTCACCTCCGGCGACCAGGATCAGGCGCCGCAGTTGCTGTTCCACGCCTGGCCGCTGATCTGGAGCACGATCCTGACCACCGGCTTTGCGGTCGTGATCTCCTTCGTGTGCTCGCTGTTCGTGGCGGTGTTCATGGTCGAGTTCGCCCCCGTCTGGCTGAAGCGCATCCTGGAGCCGGTCGTCCGGCTGCTGGCCAGCGTGCCGTCGGTCATCTACGGGCTGCTCGGCGTGCTGGTGCTGGTGCCGTTCATCGGCAACGACCTGATCACCCAGAGCGCGAAGGCGTCGGTGACCCCGGTGATCCAGCTCAGCGGATCCAGCCTGCTGGCGGCGGTGGTGATCCTCACCGTAATGATCTCGCCGATCATGATCGCGATCTTCGCCGAGGGGTTGCGATCGGTTCCGCGCGGCTGGCTGGAGGGCTCGCTGGCGCTCGGGGTCAACCGCTGGCGCACCTTCTGGAACATCGCGGTGCGCACCGCCCGGCCGGCGCTGATCGCCGGGACCGTGCTGGCCACCGCGCGGGCGCTGGGCGAGTCGGTGATGCTCAGCATGGTGTCGGGCTCGGTCGGTTTCGCCCCGAATCCGGCCGACGGGCTGATCTTCTTCGTCGAGCCGTCACGGGGACTGGCGGCGACGATCCTGCACAACACCGACGAACTGACGTCACCGCCGATGAAGCACACGCTGTTCGCGATCGCGGCGGTGCTGCTGTTCTCGTCGGTCGTACTGTCGCTGAGCGGCTGGGCCGCCAAGCAGCCGATGAAGCGCTACTTCAACGTGGGCGGAGCAGCGGCGTGAGCAGCGGCCTGATCACGCGGGGGGTTCCGACGCCGCCGGCGCGGTCTGGCCCGGGAGGCCGCGGCCCCGTCGACTCCAGCGCGTCGTGGCGGCTGACCGATCGGATCGGACTGGCATTCGCGTGGTTCCTCGGCCTGCTGTTCTGCGCCGTCACCGTGGCGATCGTGATCTTCCTGGCCATCCAGGGGATCCGGTATCTGCACCCCGACATGATCTGGACCAACCCGAAGGTCGGCTACACCCAGAACGAGACCGGCGGTTTCCTGGACCCGCTGATCGGCACGTTCCTGATTGCCGCCATCGCAATCGGGATCGCCGGCCCGGTCGGGGTCGGGGTTGCCGTGTGGCTCAGCGAATACGGGCGACCGGCCGGGCTGGCGCGTGTGGTCGAATCGACCGTCGAGATGCTCGCCGGGGCTCCCTCGGTCGTGCTCGGCCTGTTCGGGATCCTCCTGTTCGAGTCGCGGGCGCTCGGCTTTCTGTCGGAGACCAACGCGGGGGTCGTGTTCGGCAAGTCGTTCTTCGCCGCCGGGGCGATCCTCTCGCTGGTGGCGCTGCCGCTGGTCGTCTCCGCCGTCCGCGAGGGGCTGCGGGCGATCCCCAACCACGTCCGCGAGGCCTCCTACGCCGTCGGCAAGACCAAAAGCGCGACGATCCGGCGCGTGCTGCTGCCGGCCGCGCGACCGTCGGTGATCACCGGCCACATGCTGGGAATCGGCCACGTGATCGGAGACACCGCCATCATCGTGCTGCTGCTCGGCGACACCCAGACCCTGCAGGGAGTCGGCCATGTTCCGCTGCTGGGCAACCTACGGGGCACCGGGAGCACGTTGACCAGCTACATCTTCGACAACGCTCCGACAGGCGATCTCAACCAGCCCCAAAAGGCCTATGCGGCGGCGTTCACGTTGTTGCTGATCGTGCTGGCGCTCAACCTCATCGTCGATGTGTTCGGACGGCGGGCCCAGGAGCTGAGATGGAGCTGAGGAAGCCGCCGCCGGTGCGCCGTCTGTCCGGAGGAACGCCGGTCACCCCCCGCCCGGGCGGGCCAGCGTTACCGGCCCTGGCCCCGGAGAGCGGCGCCGCCAACGGGAGCGTCAACGGGACGAGCAACGGTCACCACGCCACGTCGCCGTTCGTCACCGCCCGCCGGGCCGCGCGGGCCGCCGCCGCGACGATCGACCGGATGCAGGTGGAGGAGCTGTCGATCGCCTACGGGCCAAAGCTCGCGGTGAAGTCGGTATCGCTGCCGATCCGCCAGGGCGAGGTGCTGGCGCTGATCGGTCCCTCGGGCTGCGGCAAGACCACCCTGCTGCGCTCGCTCAACCGGCTCACCGAGCTGACGAAGACCGCATCGCTGACCGGGCGGATCACGCTGGACGGGAGTGACATCGCCACGTTGGAGCCGACCGCGCTGCGCCGCCGGGTGACGATGGTCTTCCAGCAGCCGAACCCCTTCCCGATGAGCGTGTTCGACAACGTGGCCTACGTCCTGCGAGAGCAAGCCAAGCGGCGCCCGCGGCGACCCGCCCTGCGCAGCAGCGTCGAGGACGCGCTGGCGCGGGCGGGCCTGCTCGACGAGGTCGCCGACAGCTTGGACCACCCGGCCCTGCGGCTCTCCGGAGGCCAGCAGCAGCGCCTGTGCATCGCCCGCGCGCTGGCGGCGCAACCGGAGGTGCTGCTGCTCGACGAGCCGTGCTCGGCGCTGGACCCTCAGTCGACCAAGGTGATTGAGGACCTGGTCGTCAAGCTGCGTGAGGAGGTGGCGGTCGTGATCGTCACCCACAACCTGCAGCAGGCCTACCGGATCGCCGATCACGTCGGGTTCATGTACCTCGGCGAGTTGGTCGAGTACGGCGGCGCCGGCGCCCTCTTCGCCAACCCCCGGCAGCAGCGAACCAGGGACTACGTCAGTGGCGCCTTCGGCTAGCGCTCCGATCCGAACCCGCGCGCTGGCGTCGCTGACCGCGGCGGCCGCGGTCAGCCTGCTGGCGGGGTGCTCCACCACCCAGCAGGAGGCGGCGCGGTTGCAGCTGAATTCGGCCCGGATCCGCGCCAGCGAGATCCCCACCCGCGTCACCGCGCCGGGACAGGCGGTCCGCGTCGCCCGGGTCGCGCTGGTCACCGGTCGCGGTCAGACGGCGTTCATCGTGCAGGTGCACAACCCGGCCGGGCGGCCGGTCAGCGACCTGCCGATCTCGGTCGGCGTCCGGATCGGCACCCGGCGAGCGGTCTATGTCAACTCGCAGTCGCCACAGGAGTACTCCTACTTCGATGCGCACCTGCCGGTGGTGGCGGCGCGCGGGACGCTCACCTGGGTGTACACGACCAATCGCCGCCTGCCGGCCCGCAGCCGACCGTTCGCGATCGTGGGCGGCCAACCCTCCCCGGCGGTCCCGCGGGTGAACCAGCTGCCCGTGATCCGAGCCAGCGCGCTCACCGGCACGCCGGGCAGCGCGGGCGCCGCGTCAAGCCAGGCGGCGTCACGGCTGGCGATCGCGCTGCACAACCTGTCAGGGGTCCCGCAGTACCAGCTGCAGGTGTACGCGTTCGCCCAGGCCGCCGGGCGGTACGTGGCCGCCGGTGACACCACCGTCCCGCACCTCGGCAGCCTGGGCAGCGCGACGCTCCGGCTCGGGCTGCTGGGCAGCCTGCGCCACGCCCGCCTGCAGATTGAGGCGCTTCCCACCATCTTCCAATAAGGAGCCAGCATGGACGTCAGCGAGATCAGCCGCCTGCCAGCCGCGTCGCTCGGTGAGACGCCCACGATGCCATTGGCGTCGGGACCGGGGCCGGGACCGGAACTGGCGGACCGCGCGGCCACGCCCGACGGCGAATCCCCGGCCGCGGAGACCTACCAGCAGTGCGACGAGTGCGGCGCGCCGGTCGACAAGACGCAGCGCTACTGCGTCGCCTGCGGCGTCCACCGCCGGCACGTGCCCGATCCGGCCGCCCGCTATCTGAGCCAGGCGACCGCCCGTTCTCGAACCGGGCGGCGGGCGGCAGGAAACCGAACCCCGCGGCCCGGTGGGCGCTCCCGGGGGCTGGGCACGGCACTCGTGCTGGCGCTGATCCCGGTGGTAGCCGCCGTCGGTGTCATGGCGGGTCGCTCGTCCAACAACAACGACGCCAGGCTCATCCAGCAGCTGGCGAAGCGTCAGGCCGCGGTCGTGACGAGTCCGGCCGCTGGGGCGGCGACGACCGCCACTCCGGCCGCCGTCGGTGCCGGCGCCGGTCGGACGCAGCGCCAGGCCAAGACGTCGAAGCGCTCCGGCAGGTCGACGTCCGCCACCAAGAACGCCGGGAAGGTCGTCTCGACGACGCAATACGGCAGCGTCACCCAGATCGCGGGTTCCAAGCCGACCCAGGCCCAGGAGCAGCAGGGCGCGGCGGCCACCCAACAGGTCCAGAAGTCGACCGGCAAGAACTACGTCAACGGGCAGAGCAACCTGCCGGGCACGGTCGTGGTCCCGTGAAGCTGCTGCGCCGCCCCGGATCGGCCGCCGCCGCCGTCTCGCCCCTCGCGGGAGGAGGCTCACCCAGCCCTGAGCTCCTCGCCCAGCGCGAGCGCCTGACCGAGCGCTTTGCGCTCATGCAGTCAGAGCTCGGCGGCCTGTTCTACGAGATGGCGATCCGGGACCACGTGCAGATGGACGTACTGATCGCCAAGGCGGCGGCGCTCCAGCGCGTCGACACCGAGCTGGCCCAGCTGGAGCACCTGCTCCACGACGGCGGCGGCGCCATCGGCGGCCAGTGCCCCAGCTGCGGCGCCACGCACGCGCGCGGGGCCGCTTTCTGCTCGCAGTGCGCTGCTTCGCTGGGAGGCACCTGATCCGCTCGCTGCTGGATATCCGCCTGAGCCGGTTCTCGATGGCGCTGCTGGCGTCTGTGTCGGCGCTGGCCACCGTCCTGATCATCTCCAGCGGTCAGGGGCGCACCCCCGCGCAGATGGCGGCGCTGGCGGCATTGCGCGAGCGTCCGGTGACAATTGCGCAGGCCCCGGCGCCGGCCGCGGCCGCCGCGGCGACCACCCCCGCCGCCACCGGCAGCTCAGGCTCCACGCCGGCGGGCGCCGGCTCCGGGAGCGCTGACGCGGCCTCCTCCGGCACGTCTGGCTCCGGCTCCGGCGGAGGCGCGGCATCCTCGGGCTCGGGCTCGGGCTCTGGCTCGGACTCGGGCTCGGGCGACACGTCCGCGGGCGCGTCGGGCACCGGCGCCGCCGGCACCACGAGCGGGACCGCCGCGGCCAGCCGGCTGCCGAAGGTCGGCCACGTGTTCGAGATCGCGCTGTCGACGCCCAGCTACGCCGCGGCGTTCGGGCACGCATCGGCCGCTCCATATCTGCGTTCGCTGACGGCGAAGGGAGCGCTGCTGAGCGGGTACAAGTCGCTGGGCAGCAGCGAGCTGGCCGACTACCTGGCGATGGTCAGCGGCCAAGCGCCGAACTCGGATACGAGCGCCGGCTGCACCACATACACCGAGTTCCCGCAGGCGGTTGTCGCCAAGGCGAACGGGCTCGTCCCCGGGAAGGGGTGCGTGTATCCCGAGACCGCGCTGACGATCGGCGACCAGGTGTCGGCCGCCGGACACGTGTGGAAGGCATACATCGCCGACATGGGCACACAGACGTGCTCGCACCCGAACTCCAACGCCATCGACGATCTGGCGCTAACCGGGACGCAGCCCGGCTACGACACCCGCCACAACCCGTTCATCTACTTCCATTCGCTGCTGGATCTCGGCGACTGCGCCGCCGACGACGTCGAGCTCAGCAAGTTGCCCGCGGCCCTGGCCCGGAAGTCACACACCGCGACGTTCTCCTACATTGCGCCCGGGCAGTGCGCTGACGCCACACCCCGGGGCACCGGCACCGCGACCGACCCGCCGAACACCACGTCGACGAGCACGTCGACGAGCACGAGCACGAGCACCAGCGCCACGTCGACGAGCACGACATCGACCACCGCTGCGGCGACCAGCACTACGGAGACCGGCATCACGACGACCAGCACGACGGCGGCGACGGCCGGGGCAACGCCCGCTGCAGCCGACCCGTGCCCCTCCGGACAGCCGGTGGGCATCGCCGCCGAGAACGCGTTCCTCAAGCTGTGGGTGCCCCGGATCCTCGCCTCCCCCGCCTACCGGCAGAACGGAGTGCTCGTCATCAGCTTCGCCGGCGCCGCGGTCAAGCGCTCCGCCCGCGGCGTCCGCACCGGCGCGCTGGTGCTGTCGCGCTACGTCAAGCAGGGCACCACGCTCGCCGCCGGGTACCGGCCGTATTCCCTGCTGCGTTCCGTGGAGGACATGCTCGGCTATACGCCGCTGGCGCATGCGAAGTCGGCGCCGTCATTCGCGCAGGCAGTCTTGCACTAAACTGTGTAAAGTCGATCAAACTACTCCTGTTTACCAGCGTTCGCACGGTCTACGCAGAAGGGGACCAACTTGAGAGGGATCGCACGCAGGCGTCGCACCGCCCTGAGTACCGGGAGCGCGCGTACGTTGACCGGCGTGGCCACGGCTTCGATCGCTGCAGTGGCCGCCATTGGCCTGTACGCCGCACCCACCGCGCTGGCCGTCACAGCGCCACCGACCATCACCAGCGCGTTCACCCCGAATCTGATCGGGGTCGGTGACACCGACGCGACCGCGCTCTCGGTCACCATCACCAACCCGAACGCGACCGGAACCGTGTCGTCGATCTCGTTCAGCGACGCGCTCCCGGCGGGCCTGACCGTCGACAACCCGAACGGGGAGAACGGAACCTGCGGGTCGACCAGCATCGTCACCGCCGTCCCGGCGTCACAGACCTTCTCGCTCAGCGCCGGTTCGCTGAAGCCCGGCACCGCCTGCACGCTGTCGATCTCGTTGATCGCCGGCCAGGTCGGGATCCTGTCCAACGACACCGGTCCCGTCAGCTCCTCGGCCGGCAACAGCATCGCCGGTGACACGGAGACCTTGACGGTGCTCCCGCCGCCCACGGTCGCGGTCACCCACATCAAGAACAACGCCACATATGCGTATGGTCAGGTCGTCCGGCCCGGGTACTCGTGCCGCCAGCCCGCCGACCCGACGGCGCTCTCGGACTGCTCCGCCGCCGACGACCACGGCAACAGCGTCCGCTCGGGCGGAGCGCTTAACACGAAGTCGCCGGGTCCTCACAGCTTGACGGTCAGTGCTACCAGCGCCGACGGTCTAGTCACGACCGACACCGTGAACTACGCCGTCCTGCCGGACAACCGGTTCACCATCTCGAAGGTGAAGCCCAGAACGGGCGGGGCGCTCGGCTTGCAGCTGGCGCTCCCCGGCGCCGGCACGGTCAAGGTGGTGGAGGTGGCGGGCCCGACGACGGTCGGCTCCTACACGGGACGAGTCGGCGGAAAGCGCACGCTCAACGTGAAGGTCAAGCCGACCCCAGGTGGCACGGCGCGGCTCACCGCGGGCAGCCCCGTGAGGGTGACCCTCAAAGTCACCTACACACCGAAGGGCGGCGTGAAGCGCACGGTGATCAAGCGCGGAGTCAGGCTCGGCTGACGCCGATGTGGATCTGACAGCCCGGCGGGCGGCGGCCGCAACGAGCCCCCGCCGGACTTCAGCTCACGACACCTTGGCGTCGACGAACATCTCCCGTAGCGCCGTCTTCTTGAACTTGCCGGTCGCCGTGCGCGGAAGCTCCTCGACGAACTCGATGCGATCGGGGATCTGCCACTTCGCGTACTCGCGGCTGAGGTGCTCGCGGAGGTCGTCGGCCTCGACCTGAGCGTCCTCGCGCAGCACCACCACGGCCAGCGGCCGCTCGCCCCAGCGCTCGTCGGGGATGGCGATGACGGCCGCCTCGGCCACCCCCTCGTGGGCCATCAGCAGGTTCTCGAGATCGACGGAGGAGATCCACTCCCCGCCGGACTTGACCAGGTCCTTGGAGCGGTCACAGATGCGCAGGTTTCCGAGTGAATCGATCTTGACGACATCGCCGGTGGCAAACCAGCCGTCGTCGGTGAATTTCTCGGCGCCGGCGCCTCCGTGGTACGCGCGCGCCACCCAGGGGCCGCGGACCTCGAGCTCGCCCATCGCCTCGTCGTCCCACGGGATCAGCTCGCCGTCCTCGCCGCGGGCGCGGATCTCGACGAACGGCGACGGTCGTCCCTGCCGGGCGCGGTAGTCGTACTGCTCGTCGTCCGACGCGTCGTCGAGCTCGAGCGGCAGCCGGCAGATGCTGCCCAGCGGGGATGTCTCGGTCATGCCCCACGCCTGGATGATCGTCAGCCGATGACGATCGAAGCCGGCCAGCATGCTGCGCGGAACCGCCGACCCGCCGACGAGCAGCATCCGCAGCGCGCTCAGATCCCAGCGGTCGGGTTCGGCGTTGAGTGACTCGAGCACCGCCATCCAGACGGTCGGCACCCCGGCGGTGAGGGTGACGCGCTCGCCGGCGAGCAGATCCAGCACGTTCTCGGCGTCCAGATGGGGGCCCGGCAGGACCAGCCGGGCGCCGACGAGCGCCGCGGTGTAGATCAGACCCCAGGCGTTGGCATGGAACATCGGCACGACCGGAAGCAGCGTGTCCCGGTTCGAGACGTCCTTGACATCGGGCAGCGCCGCCACCAGCGAGTGCAGCACCAGCGAGCGGTGCGAGTACACGACGCCCTTGGGGCGACCCGTGGTGCCCGACGTGTAACACATGGCGGCCGCCCGGCGCTCGTCTGCCTCCGGCCACTCCATCGGCTCGGCGTCCGCGAGCAGCGACTCGTAGTCGAGGTACCCCGCGGGCGGCGCGTCGGAGCGCGAGACGACGATCACGTGCTCAAATGCACGGGCGCCGTGGAAGGACTCGAACACCTCGAGCAGGGACTCGTCGACGACGACGGCGCGGTCCTGCGCATCGTTGACGATGAAGCCCAGCTCGTCGGGATGCAGCCGCGGGTTCAGCGTGTGCAGGACGGCTCCCATCGACGGCAGCGCGAAGTAGAGCTCCAGGTGCTCGGGCTGGTTCCACAACAGCGTCGCCACCGGGTCGCCCGGCTCGATCCCAAGGCCCTTCAGCGCCGTCCCGAGGCGGCGGGCTCGGCCCGCGCACTCCCCGAGCGTCGTCCGACCCACCGAGCCGTCGGGGCGCCGGAAGACCACCTCCCGCGCAGCGCTGAATTGCTCCGCCCGCTCCACCACGGTCGTGAGCGAGAGCGGGTAGTCGTCCATCATCAGGCCTTCGCGCATGAATCTCTCCCAGAACTGGCTTTCCGCCGTAATGACTGAGCCTACGCGGCGGGTACTCGAAACGCTACCCACTTCGGGACCAGATCAGGCGATGATCAGGCGACGAGCGCCGGTGCGAGCTCGGCGCCTCTGAGCGTCAGCGGATACGGTCTGAGACGATGGCTCTGGTGCGCCCGTCCGTTCCCCGCGATGAGATCTCGTGGTCAGGGTGGGGAGACCCGACGCAGGCGTCGCCGCTGCCCGACGCGCTGCGGGGACTGCTGCGCGATGCCCTCGGGATCAGCCCCGGCAACGAGACGCAGCGGCCCGCCGTCGCCGGTGTCGAGCTCGCGCCGCCGCGGCTGGACCCCGCGATCGAGGCCGAGCTGCGCGCCCTGCTCGGCGCCGAGCACGTCCACTCCGATCACGACTCGCGCGCGCGACACGCCCGCGGGAAATCGACGATCGACCTTCTGGAGCTGCGCGCGTCCGGGCCGCTGACCGCGCCCGACGCGGTGCTCGTCCCCGGATCGCACGACGAGATCCTCGCCGCGCTCGCCGTGTGCAGCGGGCGCAACGTGGCCGTGGTGCCGTTCGGCGGCGGCACCTCGGTCGTCGGGGGCGTGGCCCCTGAGGCGAATCGATTCGCCGGCCTGGTGGCGCTCGACACGCGCCGGCTCAACGCATTGGTGACGCTCGACGAGGAGTCGCGGCTGGCGGTGCTCGAGCCGGGGCTGCGCGGGCCGGAGGCCGAGACGCTGGTGGCGCAGCGCGGATACACCCTGGGCCACTTCCCCCAGTCGTTTGAGTACGCGACGCTCGGCGGCTTTGCCGCCGCTCGGTCCAGCGGCCAGGCATCAGCCGGCTACGGCCGCTTCGACGACCGCGTGCTGGCGTTGCGGCTGGCCACCCCGGCCGGAACGTTGGCGCTCGGACGCGCGCCCAAGTCGGCCGCGGGACCGGACCTGCGCCAGCTGGTGCTCGGCTCCGAGGGCACGCTCGGGGTGATCACCGCGCTGACCGTGGCCGTCAACCCAGCGCCCGAGCAGCGCGTGTACGAAGGCTGGCGGCTGCCGAGCTTCCGTGAGGGCGCAGCGATGCTGCGCCGCCTGGCGCAGGACGGGCCGCCGGCGACGGTCCTGCGCTTGTCCGACGAGGCGGAGACCGCGCTGAACCTCGCCCGCCCGCAGGAGCTCACCGCCGGCGAACCCGCCGCCTCGCCGGGCGGTTGTCTGGCGATCGTCGGCTGGGAGGGCGAGACCGCCGCGGTGGCCCGCCGCCGTGCCGCCACCGCCGAGCTGCTGCGCACTGCCGGCGGTGAGCCGGTGCCCGGCGCCGGCGACGCCTGGGAGTCGGGGCGCTACCGGGCGCCGTATGTGCGCGACGCGCTGCTCGACGCCGGCGCGCTGGTCGAGACGTTGGAGACGGTGACGTTCTGGTCGGGACTGCCGGCGCTGTACGCGGCGGTAGGCGACGCGCTGCGCGAGGCGCTGACCCGCCAGGGCACCCCCCCGGCGGTCCTCTGCCACATCTCGCATGTCTATCCGGCCGGCGCGTCGCTGTACTTCACCGTCGCGTGCGCCCAGCTGCGCGATCCGGTCGCGCAATGGCGAGCGGCCAAGGCCGCCGCCGCCGCCGCCATCCTCGATGCGGGGGGATCGATCAGCCATCACCACGGGGTCGGCGCCGACCATCGCGATCCCTACGCGCTGGAGATCGGACCGCTCGGCGTGGCGCTGCTGCACGCGGTCAAGCGCACCCTCGATCCGGCCGGGATCCTCAATCCCGGGATTCTGCTGCCCGCGCTCCGGGCAACGTAACGCGTGATGACGACAAGGGGATGAGCTGCTGATGACAGACTCGGATACGTACACCGCGGCGCTCGCCACGCTCGCCGTGCAACAGGGCGCCAACGTCCAGCCCGGCCAGATCGTCGCGCTCGCGTCCGAACCGGGGAAGGAGGCGATGGCGCGCGCGATCGCCGAAGCCGCCTACGCCGCCGGGGCGAAGTTCGTGGACCTGACCGTCTACGACGTCTATCTCAAGCGCGCCCGCGCGCTGCACGCGGACCGGGACTCGCTGGGGTACGTCCCGCCGTGGCTGGGGGCGCGCGTGCTGGCGCTCGGCGATGAGCGCGCGGCGCGGATCTCGCTGTCCGGGCCGGTGGCGCCGCACGCGCTGGACGACGTCGACCCCGAGCTGATCAGCCTCGACATGCTTCCGCGCCTGCGCGAATCGATGAAGGTGCTCAACGACGCCAGCACCAACTGGACGATCGTTCCGTGCCCCACGGCGGCCTGGGCCACGCTCGTCCATCCGCGGCTGGAGCCGGCCGCGGCGCTCGAGCGGCTGTGGGGCGAGATCGCGCACATCTGCCGGCTGGACGAGCCGGACCCGATCGCCGCCTGGGAGCAGCGACTGGCGCAGCTCACCCGGGTCAGCCGGGCGCTCACCGAACTGACCCTCGACGCGGTCCGGTTCGAAGGTCCGGGCACCGACCTGACGATCGGGCTGCTGCCGTCGAGCCGGTGGGTCGCCGCCAAGTTCAACACCGTCGGCGGGATCGAGCATCAGCCCAACATCCCCACCGAGGAGGTGTTCACCACGCCGGATCCCGCCCGGGTCGACGGGGTGGTCCGGTCCACCAAGCCCCTGTTCACCTCCGGCACCACCGTCACCGGCCTGGAGGTGCGCTTCGAGGGCGGGCGCGCGGTGCAGATCGACGCCGAACAGGGCGCCGAGGTGATGCGGGGGATGATCGCCACCGACGACGGCGCGGCGCGGCTGGGCGAGCTGGCGCTGGTCGATCGCGAGGGCCGGATCGGGCCGCTGGACACGGTGTTCTTCGACACCCTCCTGGACGAGAACGCGGCCAGCCACATCGCGCTGGGTCAGGCGTATCAGCTGGCGGTCGGCGACCCCGGCGACCTCCCGCGCGCGAACGAGAGCGTCGTGCACACCGATTTCATGATCGGCGGTGACGAGGTCGCGGTCACCGGGATCCTCGGAAACGGGGAGCAGGTTCCGCTCCTGCGTGACGGGACCTGGCAGGTCTAGATGACGGCGCATCCGGGCGGCCCGAACCCCGGAACGGGACGCTCGGTAGGCTTGCCCCAGAGTCCAGGAGAGGTGCCGGAGCGGCTGAACGGGCGCGACTGGAAATCGCGTAACGGGGGTCAACCTCGTTCGGGGGTTCGAATCCCCCCCTCTCCGTCCTGCGACGATGGTCCAGTGAATCGAAGAACCGATCAAGAATCCTTGCGCTGGACCGATCCCTGACATAGACTTCCTCGCAGGGAGGGAGTACGGGGACGACGATGTCCCCGGTCCACATAAGTTCGTCCACATGACTCAGAGACCCGCACTCAGACTTGTAGAAGGTGGGATAGACACCACAGCCGATTGGCTCTGGTTCTGCGGGCACTGCGCTGCCCCCTCCCCCAACGGCGCCGCCCCGCCGCCGACGGCGCGCGTCTGCACGTCCTGCGGGCTGGGACTGCTGCTCGAGGCTCGCGAGGACGCGGTGCCGTCGGACCGGGACGCGTTCATGGTTGTCGACTCGGCGCTGCTGGTCCAGGCGATGTCCCGCGAGGCCCAGTCGCTGCTCGCCGTGACCGAGGAGATGGCGATCGACAAGCCGGTCGGTGAGCTACTCGTCCCGGCCGACACCGAGGCCGGCCGCACCGGCTTTGCCGCGGCGATCGCGATGGCCGCCGAGGGGCAGGATCCCGAGACCGCCCGCAGCATGGTTCGTCCGTGGAACACCTTCGGTGTCCGCCTGCGCGCCAAGATCGCCACCTGCGGACCACCGCGGGCCGCACTCGTCGTACTGGAAAATGGCCGGCCGCCGGCGTTGCGCGCGGTCACCTCGCCGCGTTAGCGGCTTCCACCTCTTGGTGACGCCGCTTGCGCGGCGTTTTTTGTGAGCCGGTTCGGGTCCGGCCGGGTCAGCCGTCCGCGAGCCCGGGAGCCGGGGCCAGCACGTCGGGCGCCCCGAGCCCGGCCAGCGCCCGGGGGAGGATCACCGACCCATCGGGCTGCTGCCCGTTCTCAAGCAGCGCGATGATCGTCCGTCCGACGGCGACGGCGGTCCCGTTCAGCGTGCACAGCGTCTCGGGGCGCCCGCCCTCGGGGCGGTAGCGGATGTCCAGGCGGCGAGCCTGGTAGTCGGTGGTGTTCGAGCACGACGTGAGCTCCCGATAGCGCCCCTGGCCGGGCAGCCAGGCCTCGAGGTCGTACTTCATCGCCGCGGGGGCGCCGAGGTCATCGACGGCGATCGCGACCACCCGGTAGGGGATCTCCAGCTCCTGCATGATCGACTCCTCGATGCCGAGCAGGCGCTGGTGCTCCTCGCCGGCGGCAGACGGCTCGACGAAGCAGAACATCTCGACCTTGTCGAACTGGTGGACGCGGAAGATGCCCCGGGTGTCCTTGCCGGCCGCGCCGGCCTCGCGCCGGAAGCAACTGGAGAACCCGGCATAGCGCAGTGGCAGGTCGGCGGCGGCGAGGATCTCGTCGCGGTGCAGCGACGCCAGCGCCACCTCCGAGGTGCCGGCGAGATACAGGTCGTCATCGGGCAGCGAGTAGATCTGCTGCTCGGTGTCGGGCAGCATGCCGGTGCCGTAGAGGGCCTGCTCGCGGACGAGCACGGGCGGAATGACCGGCTCGAAGCCGCGGCCGGACAGCTTCTCCATGGCGAAGCGGACCAGCGCCAGCTCGAGCATCACCAGCTCGCCCCGCAGGTACGCGAACCGCGAGCCCGACAGCCGGGCGCCGCGCTCCATGTCGATCCGTGGTCCGGCGAGCTCCAGGTGGTCACGCCCGCTCGGGGCGCATTCGCCGACCTCCTTGAGCACCGTGTCCTGCGGCGGGGCATCGTCGGCCGGCAGGTTGGGCAGGGCCGCCAGCGCCGCGTCGCGCTCGACGCGCACCGCCGTCTCCTGATCGCTCAGCCCCCGCCCGCGCGCCGCCAGCACCGCCAGCTGTTCACGCTGCTCCGGGGTGGGGGCCCCGCTGCGCGACTTGTTGGCCTGGTTCTGCTCGGCGCGCACCTCCTCGAGCTCGGTGGTCAGAGCCCGCCAGCGCTCGTCGAGCCCGAGGACGCGGTCGACCGCCGCGGCCACTCCGGGACCGCGGCGACCGAGCGCCGTCCGGACGGCGTCGGGGTCACGGCGGATCAGCCTGATATCGAGAACGGTGAACCTCCGCGCGCTAGGAGCGGGCGGTCTGCTTGGCCCGGGCCGCGCGCCGGCGGCGGGGCGCGGGGACCGCGGCGATCTGGGTGCTCGCCGCGCTGGTGCTCACCGACGCCGCCGCGGTGCTCGTGCCGCCCGAGCCCGAGCCGGCCGCGACCTGCCCGCTGCCGGGCGGCAACGTGCCGAGGGGCTGCTTCTGGCAGTTGATGATGCCGACCTGTTTGGGCGCCTCCCGGCCGGCGTAGGTGGCGACAAACCTGGCGACATCGACCGCGTCCTGGCCGACGACGACGTTCTGGGGCATGTAGGCGCCCGAGAACCCGCCGTTCTCGATCGCGTACAGGACGCGATCGATCGGGCGCTCGCAGCGCTGATTGAAGTTCGGGCCGCTGTTGGCCTGCGCGGTGCGGACGTTCGGAGCCGAGCCGTTGGTGGCCGCGTAGGAGAGCGTGTGGCATCCCCCGCAGCGTTGCGAGAACAGGACCGCCCCGTGATAGAGCGCGCTCTGTGACTTGGGGACATCGATCTTCTGCGTGCCGCAGGCGGCGGTGGCCGCGGCGACGGCCACGGCGGCCGTGCAGAGCGCCAGGATCTTCACCAACCGGCTCATCGGGCAGGGATCATAATCGGGTCGCTGTGGACACGAGGCGCCCTCCCCTGTCGCTGCTGACCGCGGCACTCGTGTCCCTGTGCCTCGCCGCCTGTGGTTCCAGCACCACCGTCGGCAAGGACGGGACCCTCCGGATCGCGCTGAGCGAGTACCGCGTCATTCCGCAGGATGTGCACACGACGGCCGGGGTGCTGACCCTGGTGGTGCACAACTACGGGCGCCTCACCCATGACCTGGTGATCTCGCTCGACGGCCAGGCGGAGATCGCCAGCCAGCCGATCCCCCCCGGCCAGACCCAGGTGCTCAGCGCGGCGCTCATCCCCGGCAGGTACCTGATGGGCTCCTCGATCCTGTCCGATCAGGCGCTGGGCGCCTACGGCACGCTGGACGTCGGCTCGTGAGCGCCGGTCCGGGCCGCGCTGATTGGAGGAGCCGGCCGCTGAGCGGCGAAATGGTTCCCACCCCGACGCCGGCTTTGCGACGCTCGCTCCGCAGTCAACAACGCGATCGTCCTCCTACGGCGGCAACCAGAGGTGCCGGCGCCGGGGTTCCTCACCTGGCGGCGGCAACGAAGATCGTGCTTGGCCGAGCAACGGTATAGAAATCCGGCATGACTGCCAAGCCCGATCCCGAGATGTTCCGTGAGGTCTTCGGACGCTTCGCCACCGGCGTCGCCGTGATCACGAGCGCCGGCCCCGCGGGGAGCGGCGGCATGACGGCCAACGCGCTGTGCTCGCTGTCACTCGATCCCCTGCTGGCGCTCGTCTGCTTCGAGAACCGCGCGCGCACGCTGCCGATCGTCCGCGACTCGGCGCGGTTCGCCGTCAACCTGCTGGCCTCGCACCAGGAGCGCCTGGCCGGCGTGTTCGCGTCCAAGCTGCCCGAGACCGAGAAGCTCGTCGGCGTCGACCATCACCTTGTGCACGGCGTGCCGATCATCGACGGGGCGCTGGCGTGGGCGGTGTGTGAGCTGCGCGAGCTGATCGCCGGCGGTGACCACACGATCGCCATCGGCGAGGTGGTGGAGCTCGGGCTCGGTGGGGGTGACCCGCTGCTGTGGTACGGCGGCCGCTATCACGCCCTGCCGGCGTCCGCCTGAGGCGGCGGCCGCGGACGGTTCGGGAGCGGGCTACCCCCCGGTCGCGGCGGCCCGGAGCAGCAGCACGAACATCACCAGCGCGGCGATCACCATCACCCCGAGCTCTCGTTGCAGGATCGAGAGCACGACCCCGCGCTGATCCGCTTCCGGCAACTCGCCGACGGCGGCGGCGGACTCCAGCCCCCGCGCATCGAGCACCATCTGCGCCGACGCGACGCGCAGCTGCTCGGCTACGAACGACACCGCCAGCGGCAGCAATCCGTAGAGGAGGTGCAGGCTGGACTCCTTCTTTCCCATCAGCAGGAGAACCCCGCCAAGTCCCGCCTCGACCACCACCGCCGCCTGGCCGGCGCGCAACGCGCCCCAGAACCAGCGGCTGTCGGACCCGCGCTGCCAGCAGAAGGCGCCCCACAGGCCGGCTCCGCCCACCAGGGCGATGCAGAGGATGCCGAGGACCATGTGGACGGGCTTCATCGGGCGCTCGGACGGGTACGCGTCTCGCTCATCTGGGTATGCAGCAGGCAGGCCCGAAACCGGGCGCGTGAGACATAGCCGCATTTCGCACTAAGTAACACTGTGTTACAAGCTTTCTTACGTCGGTGATATAAGAGGTTCTGTGCTTCGAAACTATCTGCCGGCGATCGTGTTCCTGTTGCTCGGCGCGGCAGTCGGCGGGCTGTTCGGAGTCCTCAATCTCGTGACCGGGGTGCGCGGCACCCACCGGCAGCAGAGCAGGACCTCACCGTACGAGTGCGGGCTGCCGTCGGAGATCCAGCGCGGCTTCCGGTTCGGCATCAGCTTCTACCTGATCGCGATGCTGTTCATCCTGTTCGACATCGAGGTCATCTTCCTGTATCCGATCGCGGTCCAGCTGCGGGCGTTCGGAACGTTCGCCCTCAGCGAGACGATCGTCTTCGTCGCGCTGCTGATGGTCGCATTTGTCTATGTCTGGCGACGAGGAGCCCTGGAATGGAAATAAAGCGCGAGCCGCTTGACGCGCCGGATGACTTCCGCTCCCGGCAGCTGATCGCGCGGGACATGCTGCGCGGCGATCTGGAGGGCGAGGCGCTCGAGCGCTTCGTCGAGCAGAGCATCATGACCACCACGCTCGAGAAGGCGGTGTCGTGGTCACAGGGCAACTCGATCTACCCGATGACATTCGGGCTCGCCTGCTGCGCGATCGAGATGATGTCAATCGTCGGCGCCCGGGTGGACATCGCCCGCTTCGGCTGGGAGGCGTTCCGCGCCTCGCCGCGGCAGGCGGACCTGCTGATCCTGTCCGGCCGCGTGTCAGTGAAGATGGCGCCGGTCATCCGCCGCATCTATGACCAGATGCTCGAGCCCAAGTGGGCCATCTCGATGGGCGCCTGCTGCTCGTCGATGGGCGTGTTCAACAACTACGCGCTCGTGCCGTCGGACAAGTTCATGCCGATCGACGTCCACGTGCCCGGCTGCCCGCCCCGTCCCGAGGCGCTGATGCACGGGATCCTCCGCCTGCGCGACAAGATCCAGGGCCACTCGCCCGACGGATGGCGTCAGCGCTATGACGCCGTCGGCACCGAGGAGGTCCTGATCGGCTCAGACCGCGACGTCGATGCGATCAACGTGTTCCCGGCCTCGGGCCCCACCGGTGCCTGACGCGACCGGCCTCGAGCTGACGGCCCACGAGCTCCGCGACCACAACGCAGAGTCGATTCTCGGCACCAGCTTCGGGCGGGGCCGCGCCGTGCTGCTGGCCGCGCCCGAGCACGTGACCGACGTGCTCTCACAGCTCCACGGCAAGGGCTACACGTTCCTGGCCAGCCTCCACGGGGTCGACTACTACCCCGAGGAGCCGCGTCTCGGCGTTCTGTACGAGATGCTCGACATGCACGAGGTCGACCGGATCACCGTCAAGGTCAGGGTGAGCATCGACGATCCGCGGCTGCCGACGGCCACCGAGCTGTTCCCGGGAGCCGAGTTCCCCGAGCGCGAGGTCTATGACATGTTCGGCGTCGTGTTCGAGGGTCACCCGGACCTGCGTCGCATCCTCATGCCCGAGGACTTCGAGGGCTTCCCTCAGCGGCGTGATTTCCCGGTCGGCGGCGAGCCGGTGCTGTTCACATTCAACGAAGAGACCTCCTACGGGAAGTACCAGTGATGACGAGCCCCAATCACCGGACGGCCCCCTGATGGCCCTGGACACCGCTGACTACCGCAAGCGTGAGGAGTCGATCACCTACGCGGCCGAGACCGCCGGACAGGGCGAGAGCCACGAGCTGCTGACGCTCAACATCGGGCCCCACCACCCGGCCACCCACGGCGTGCTGCGGCTGCTGGCGACCCTCGAGGGCGAGGTGGTGCGGGACATCAAGCCGATCGTCGGGTACGTCCACACCGGGATCGAGAAGACCGCGGAGCAGAAGTCCTACTGGAAGGTGATCCCCGTCATCGAGCGGATGGACTACCTCTCGTACTACTTCAACGCCATGACGTTCTGTGGCGCGGTCGAGACGCTGCTCGACGTCGAGGTGCCCACGCGCGCCCAGTACCTGCGGGTGATCCATCTCGAGCTCAACCGGATCATGTCCCACCTGGTGTGGCTCGGGACCAGCGCGCTCGATCTCGGCGCCATCTCGATGTTCTGGTACTGCTTCCGCGAGCGCGAGACGATCCTCGACCTGTTCGAGATGTCGTCCGGACAGCGGATGCACACCCGGTACATCCAGGTCGGCGGCGTGATGGAGGACATCCCGACGGGCTTCGCCGCCAAGCTGCGCAAGTTCCTCGCCGAGATGCCGACCCGCGCCGACCAGTACGCCGACCTGCTCGAGAAGAACCAGATCGTGCTCGAGCGGCTGCGCGGCACCTGCCCGCTGGACGAGGAGACGCTGCTGAAGATCGGCGTCACCGGCCCGTTGCTGCGCGCCGCCGGCAATCCGTGGGATCTGCGCAAGGCCCATCCCTACTCCAGTTATGACAAGTTCGAGTTCAAGATCCCGGTCGGGACGGTCGGCGACAACTACGACCGCTACCGCGTCCGCCACGCCGAGCTCTACGAGTCGGTGAAGATCATCGAGCAGGCCCTCGAGGGCCTGCCCGAGGGCCCGCACATCACGCCGGACCGCAAGGTCGCGCTGCCGCCGCGCCACGAGCTCGCGACGAGCATGGAGGCGCTGATCCACCACTTCAAGCTGGTCACTGAGGGCTTCCGGGTTCCCGAGGGCGAGGCCTACTACCCGATCGAGGGGCCCCGCGGCGAGCTGGGCTGCTTCGTTCGCGCCGACGGCTCGGGCAAGCCCGCCCGCGTACACATGCGGGACCCCAGCTTCGTGCACCTCCAGGCGCTGGCCCCGATGGTCACCGGCGCCTACATCGCGGACCTGATCGCGACGCTGGCGATGCTCGACCCGATCCTCGGAGGCATCGACCGATGAGCGTCGGTGGGCGCGCGGTGCCGCGTTTCGGTCACGGCTCGCGCGTTCCCGGCTGGGACGATGCCGTCGACCTGACCAAGGACCCGGCGGTCGTCCCGGATCCCGCAACGACGCCTGTGCCCGACGATCTGCGCCGGGAGATCGAAGCGTCGATGGCCAAGTATCCGGACCGGCGCTCGGCGGCGATTCCGGCGCTGCACGCCGCCCAGGCGGTACACGGCTACTGCTCGCCCCAGGCGATCGACCAGGTGGCGGCGGTGATGCAGCTGACACCGGCCTACCTGACCTCGGTGGCGAGCTTCTACGACATGTTCGAGCTCGGACCCAAGCACGCCAACGACGTCTTCATCTGCACGAACATCACCTGCTCTCTGCTCGGCGCCGACGAGCTGTATGAGGCGATGGTCGCCGCCGCCGCCGGCGAGGACGTCGACGTGCGCTCGTTCGAGTGCCTGGGCGCGTGCGACATCGCTCCGATGGCCTCGGTCAACGGCGAGTACGTCGGCCCGCTGACACCCCAGGACGCCGAGACGATCATCGCGGATCTCCGCGCCGGGCGGCCCGTCCTGGCCGACAAGCAGATCCGCTATCGCCGTTCGGTGGATGCCGAGCCCGACCATCCCCATCGCGCCGACACGGCGGGACTGACCGATGCTGACCAGGCCACCGACCGACCGGGTCCCTCGGCGCCGATCGAGATTCCCCCCACCGACCCGGAACCGACATGATCAAGATCCTGTTCGACCGCATCGACGAGCCCGGGCTCAACACGCTCGAGGTCTACGAGCGGCGCGGCGGCTACCAGTCGCTGCGCACCGCCTTGGGCATGCCCCGCGAGGACGTCCTGGCGCAGCTGATGGACTCGGGCATCCGCGGTCGCGGCGGCGCCGGGTTCCAGATGGGCCGCAAGATCTCCTTCCTACCCCAGGGGGACATGGCCAAGTACCTGGTCTGCAACGCCGACGAGTCCGAGCCCGGGACGTTCAAGGACCGCGAGCTGATGCAGAAGAGCCCGCACATGCTGATCGAGGGGATCGTCATCGCCGCCTACGCGGGCGGGATCAGCCGCAGCTTCATCTACATCCGGGGGGAATACCAGCTGCAGGCCGACATCCTCGAGGCGGCGATCGCCGAGGCGGCGGACGCCGGCTATATCGGGGAGAACATCCTGGACAGCGGAAGGTCGATGTCGCTCGTCCTGCATCGCGGCGCCGGCGCCTACATCTGCGGCGAGGAGACCGGCCTGCTCGACTCGCTGGAGGGCAAGCGCGGGAACCCGCGACTGAAGCCCCCGTTCCCGGCGATCGAGGGCCTGTACGCCGGGCCCACCCTGATCAACAACGTCGAGACGCTCGCCACCGTGCCGCACATCATCCGGATGGGTGGCGCCGAGTACGCCAAGATCGGCACCGAGACCTCGACCGGCACCAAGCTGGTCTCGATCAGCGGCGATGTCAAGCGCCCGGGCAACTACGAGATCGAGCTCGGGATCCCCTCTCGAGAGATCATCTACGGCCTCGCCGGCGGCCCGCCGAGCGGCAAGGACGTGAAGTTCTGGTTCCCCGGCGGGTCGAGCTCACCGGTGCTGACCAAGGACGACCTCGACATTCCCTACGACTTCGACAGCATGGCCAAGGCCGGCTCGATGCTCGGGTCCGGGGCGATCATCATCGCCGACGAGTCGCGCCGGGTGCTCGACACCGCGCTGAAACTGGCCAAGTTCTACGCCCACGAGTCGTGCGGCAAATGCGTCCCCTGCCGCGAGGGCACCAACTGGACCCACAAGATGCTCCAGCGGATCACCACCGGCGAGGCGACGCCAATGGACCTCGACATCATGGCGTCCGTCCAGACGCAGATCATCGGTAACTGCCTGTGCGTCCTCGGTGACGCGATGGCGATGCCGATCGGCTCCATGGTCCAGAAGTTCCGCGCCGAGCTCGAGTTCGAGATCGAACAGGCCCGCGCTCGCTCGGGCGGGGCCGATGTGCAGGACGTCGTGGCGCTCGGGGTGGCCGACGAGCACGCCGGACCGCTTCCCGTTCACTAGCTTCCCACCTCGCAGCAGCACCCTCTCCGCCTCTCACTCCCATGCCACGTCCAGAGCGCAAGACCATCCAGCTGACGATCGACGGCCGCGAGGTGCAGGCGACCGAGGGCGCGATGCTCGTCGACGCCGCCAAGCAGGGCGATGTCGAGATCCCCTACTTCTGTTATGAGCCCAAGCTCGGCCAGCCCGTCGGCGCCTGCCGCATGTGCCTGGTGGAGATCGAGGGCATCCCGAAGCTCCAGACGAGCTGCTCGACTCCGGTCAAGGACGGCATGGTGGTCCACACCCAGACCGAGCGGGTGCGCAACGCCCAGAACGCGGTGGTCGAGTTCCTGCTGGTCAACCATCCGCTCGACTGCCCGGTCTGCGACAAAGGCGGGGAGTGCCCCCTGCAGGACATCACGTTCGGCTGGGGCCTGGGCCGCAGCCGCTTCATCGAGCCCAAGCGTCACTTCCAGAAGCCGCTTGCGTTGTCGCCGCTGGTGGCCATCGACCGCGAGCGCTGCATCCTCTGCTACCGCTGCGTTCGGTTCTCCCAGGAGATCGCCGAGGACTACCAGCTGATCTTCACCGAGCGCGGCGCCGACACGTTCGTCGGCACGCACGACGGCCATCCGTACGTCGCGCCGTTCAGCGGCAACATCATCGAGCTGTGCCCGGTCGGCGCGCTGACCTCGCAGCCCTATCGGTTCCGCGCCCGCCCCTGGGACATCGAGGACGGCGCCGGGATCTGCACGCTGTGCCCGTCGCAGTGCAACGTGACCTTCACCGTGCGCGACGAGCGGGTCATGCGCGTGCTGGCTCGCGACCACCCGGGCGTCGACGACGGCTGGCTGTGCGACAAGGGCCGCTTCGCCTATCAGGCGATCCACGTCGACCAGCGGATCACCCGGCCACTGGTGCGCGACGGCGACGAGCTGCGCGAGGTGTCGTGGGAGCGGGCGCTGGAGGCCGCGGCCGGCCTGGCGCGCCACCGGGGCCGGGTTGGCACGCTGGTCGGCGGCCAGGCCTCCAACGAGGAGGGGTTCCTGCTCCAGCGTCTGGCCCGTGAGGCCCTGGAGAGCGCCGACATCGACTCCCGTTCGGCGGGCTCCCACGGGTCGGCGGGCTCGATTCCGGCAGACCTGGCCCGCGCGCTGGCCGCCCCGGGACTCCAGGCGTCGGTTCCGGACATCGAATTCGCCCACACCGTGCTGCTGCTCGGCTGCGACCCCCGCGACGACGCTCCGATCCTCGATCTGCGCGTCCGCAAGGGCGTCCGGCGCAACGGCGTCACGCTGGCGATCGCCTCGGCGCGCCCAACCGCGCTCGAGGCCAATGCCACGCTGAGCGTCCGCCACGCGCCGGGTGACGAGGCCGGGTTCGCCGCCGCGCTGGCGCGGGCACTCGACGGCGCCGACGACGTCGGCGAGGACATCGCCGGGCTGGCGACGCTGTTGCGCGAGGGCGGCGAGGACGTGGTGATCCTCTACAGCGAGCGTCTTGGCGCGGGCTCCGCCGCGCTGCTGCGGATCGCCGACAGCCTGGGGATCGCCGGCCGGGACGGCGCCGGCCTCATCTGCCTGCCCGGTGGCAGCAACGGCCGGGGCCTGCGCGAGGCGGGCGCGGTCCCCGACGCCGGGCCGGGCTACGCGGGCATCGGCGCCACCGGTCGCAGCAGCGCCGAGATCGGCGCGGCGGCCGCGGCCGGCGAGATCACCGCGCTGCACCTGTTCGAGACCGACCCGGTCCGCGACCAGCCCGACCGCGCCCTGTGGGAGCGCGCCCTGCACTCGGCCGCGCTGGTCGTCGCCCACGCCGCGACGCTGACCGAGGGTCTGGCCGAGCACGCCACCGTCATCTTCCCCGCTGAGTCCCACGCCGAGAAGGAGGGCACGCTCGTGCATCCCGACGGCCGCCTGCAGCGGCTGCGGATCGCGATCGCCCACCCTGATCAGGTTCGTTCCGGCTGGGCGGTGGTGGCCGAGATCGCCCGCCGGTGCGGCCTGGACACCGGCGTGACGCGCGCTCACGACGCCTTTGCCCAGCTCGTCGCCGCCGTGCCCGTCTACGCGGGCCTCACGCTCGAGGAGATCGGCGGCCGCGGCGTGCGCTGGCCCGAGCGCCCCGAGGCCGCCTCGGTCTCCGATGGCCGCGAGCCGTCGGTCGGGCCGGCCGCCGCCCAGCCCCGCCCCGCCCCGCGGAACGGCTCGCTGCGGCTCGGCACCTACCGACCGATCTGGGCCGCGCCCGAGTGCGAGATCTCCCCGGCGTTGAAGTTCCTGATCCCCCGGCAGCAGCTCGAGCTCTCCCCCGAGGACGCCGAGCGGCTGGGGATCGCCCATGGCTCCGAGGTGATCGTGACCCAGAACGGCCACCGGCTGAACGCCACGGCCGCGGTGCGCTCGGGCGTGCCGGGCGGGTCGGCGTTCCTCGCCGACGGCCTCGCCTCCGAGTCGGCCAACGTCCTCACCGAGTCACTGATCGAGGTGCTCAAGGTATGACCACGTTGGCGGTGGTCGACTACTTCGAGCCGTGGTGGGTGCAGATCGTCAAGGCGCTGGTCATCTTCGGCGTCATCTTCGCCATCCTGCCGATCATCATCGTCTACGAGCGCAAGCTGCTCGGCCGCTTCCAGGGACGGTACGGGCCCAACCGCGTCGGGCCGTTCGGCCTGATGCAGCCGCTGGCCGAGATCGTCAAGTTCGCGGTCAAGGAGCCGTTCCGCCCGACCACGTCGGTCGGCTACCTGTTCCGGATCGCGCCGATGATCGCGATCCTCACCGCGGTCGCGTCGCTGGCGCTGGTGCCGTTCGGCAACGTCCAGCACATCTTCGGCGAGCGGGTTGGCCTGTACGGGATCGACGTCTCGATCGGTCCGCTGTACGTGTTCGCGTTCGGGGGGATCTCGTTCTACGGGATCATGCTCGGCGGCTGGGCCTCGGGCTCGAAGTACTCGTTCCTGGGCGCGATGCGCGGCGCCGCCCAGCTCATCTCCTACGAGGTCTCCCAGAGCCTCGCGCTCGTCGGCGTGCTGATCACCGCCGGCACCCTGTCGCTGACCGGGATCGTCCACGCCCAGGCCGGCATGTGGTACTTCATCCCCCAGTTCGCGGGCTTTCTCATCTTCATGACCGCGTCGTTCGCCGAGACCAACCGCGCCCCGTTCGACCTCGTCGAGGCCGACGCCGAGCTCGTCGGCGGCTACTTCACCGAGTACGGCGGCACCGCCTTCGTCGCGTATCTGTTCGCCGAGTACACCAACATGATCGTCGTCTCGGGGATCGCGACGACTCTGTTCCTCGGCGGCTGGCTGCTGCCGTTCGGGATCGATCCTCCCGGTTGGGTGGACCCGTTCGTGGTGCTGGCCAAGATGATGCTCGTCATCACCTTCTTCATCTGGGTGCGCGCGACCCTGCCGCGCCTGCGCTACGACCAGCTGATGTCCTTCGGCTGGAAGGTGCTGCTCCCGCTGGCCACGCTGAACCTGCTGGTCACCGCGATCCTGGTGGTGTCATGAGCCGGCCCGCCCCTGACCTGTTGACGAGGAGCGATCGATGACCCCGTATAACCCTGGCAGCGACGTCGTCGAGGTGATCCGCGGTCCTGGCGCCGGGCCGGTCCGCGGCGCCTACCGCGTCTTCGGCGAGACCCTGCGCGGCCTGAAGACCACCTTCGGGCGCCTGGTGGAGGGCCCGCTGACGATCCAGTACCCCGAGGAGAAGACGCCCGTCTACCCGCGCTTCCGCGGGCGCCACAAGCTGCACCGCTTCGAGGACACCGGCCTGGAGAAGTGCGTCGGCTGCTCGCTGTGCGCCGCCGCCTGTCCGGCTGACTGCATCCGCGTCGTCGCCGCCGAGAACACGCCCGAGAACCGGGTCTCGGCCGGCGAGCGCTACGCCGCGGTCTATGAGATCAATCTGTCCCGTTGCATCTTCTGCGGCTACTGCGAGGTGGCGTGCCCGTTCGACGCCATCACCATGGGCCACGACTACGAGATGTCGGACTACACCCGTTCCGATCTCATCTTCACCAAGGAGATGCTGCTGGCGGAGGCGATCGAGCGCACCCCGCTACGGAGGGAAGGCGAATAGCCGTGAGCGCGGTTCTGTTCTTCATCGCCGCCATCGGCGCCCTGACCGGGGCGATCGGCGTGGTCGTGTTGCGCAATCCGTTCTACAACGTGCTGGCGCTCGTCTGTCACCTGATCGCGCTGGCGGCGCTGTTCCTGCTGCTGCGCGCCGAGTTCGTCGCCGCCGCCCAGGTGATCGTGTACGCGGGCGCGGTGATGGTCCTGTACGTGTTCGTCGTCGCCTACGTCGGCGGCCAGGATGAGCCGCTGCACCGTCCGGGCGGCGCGTTGAAGCTGCTCGGTCCGCTGTTCGGGCTGGCCGTCGCGGTCGAGCTGTGCATCGCCATGCTCGGCACCGCGCTCAAGGGCATCTCCTCCCACGGCGCGCCGTACGTCTCCGGCTTCGGCAGCCCCGAGCACATCGGCAAGCTGTTCCTGACGACATACCTGTTCCCGTTCGAGGTCGCGTCGCTGTTGCTGCTGGTGGCGGCGATCGGTGCGGTCGTCCTGGCCCGGCGCCGGCGCGGGCTGGAGCCTGCGGACGACCTCCGCGACCCGGTCCTGCACCCGGCCCGCCCGCTCAACACCGGCACCATGTCCGAGACCGCCGGCCTGCGGGTCGGCCCCGGCAAGCCTCCTGCGGCCGAGCCGGTCGGCGCGAATACGGCCCCGCCCACCGGCGCCGGTCCGACCGAGGGAGGCTGGTAATGGCGATCGGCTGGTACCTCACCGTCTCCGCCCTGATCTTCTGCATCGGCGCCGTCGGCGTGATCACGCGTCCCAACCCGCTGGTGATCCTGCTCTGCCTGGAGCTGATGCTCAACGCCGGCAACCTGGCGCTGGTCGCGTTCAGCCGGATGTGGGGCGGCGAGGACGGTCAGATCTTCGCCCTGATCGTGATGGTCATCGCCGCGTGCGAGGTGACCGTCGGGCTCGGGATGATCGTGGCCATCTACCGGCGCCAGATGCCGGTCAACGTCGACCAGCTCGACGAGCTCCACGGATGACAGCGACGACGTTCGGCTGGCTGATCCTGCTGTTCCCGCTGCTGGGGACGATCATCATCGGCGTCGGCTACAAGCGTCTGCCCGGGGTCGCCGCCGGCTGGCTGGCGGTGGCGGCCATCGCGCTCGCGTTCGCCGCGGCGGTGGGCGCGCTCATCTCGCTGCTGGGGGACTCCGAGAGCCACCGTGAGCTGAGCTCGTCGCTGTGGAACTACGCGTCGACCGTCGGCGTCGATGCCAAGCTGCAGATCCTGGTCGACCCGCTCTCGGTCTTCATGGCACTCGTCGTCTCCGGCGTCTCCACGCTGATCCACATCTACTCGATCGGCTACCTGAAGTCAGACCGCGGCTACAACCGGTACTTCGCATATCTGAACTACTTCGTGTTCTCGATGCTGCTGCTCGTGCTGGCCGGCAACTTCGTGCTGCTGATCGTCGGCTGGGCGTTCGTCGGCGCCGCCTCGTACCTGCTGATCAGCTTCTGGTATCGCCGCACCACCGCCACCAACGCCGGCATCAAGGCGTTCGTGATCAACGTCCTCGGTGACGTCGGCCTGGTGCTCGGCACGTTCTTCATCTTCCGTCACACCGGCACCCTCGACTTCCTCAAGACGTTCGCGGTCGCTCCCCACGTCTTCCATCACAACAGCACCGACCTGGTCGCCGGCTGCCTGCTGCTGCTCGTCGGCGCGTTCGCCAAGTCCGCTCAGATTCCGCTGCACACGTGGCTCCCGGACGCGATGGAGGGCCCGACGCCGGTCTCGGCGCTGATCCACGCCGCCACCATGGTCACCGCCGGCGTGTACCTGATCGCGCGGATGCACCCGCTGTTCGAGATCGCCACCACCGCCGCTGACGTCGGCGCCATCGTCGGCTGCGCCACGCTGCTGGTGGCGGCCTCGATCGCGATCGTGCAGACCGACCTCAAACGCGTCATCGCCTATTCGACGATGTCCCAGATCGGCTACATGATCATGGGCGTCTCGATCGGCGCCTACTCCGCCGGCCTGTTCCACCTCATGACCCACGCCTTCTTCAAGGCGCTGCTGTTCATGTCCGCCGGCTCGCTGATCAGCGCCATGGGCGGCGAGCAGTCCTTGGACAAGATGCGCGGCTTCCGCAAGGCGATGCCGTTCACGTTCGCCTGCTTCATCATCGGCGGACTGGCGCTCTCCGGGCTGCCGCCGTTCTCCGGCTGGCTGTCCAAGGACGACATCATCGGCTACCTGAACAACCGCGGCGGCGGCTTCGAGATCCTCGGCATCCTCGGCTACGTCGGCGCGCTGCTGACCGGGATCTACACCTTCCGGATGATCTTCCGCGCGTTCTGGGGCGAGCCGGTGCCCGAGGCCCGCGAGCTCGAGAGCGGACACCTCGTCCACCATGAGACGCCGACCAACCCGCAGACCGGCGAGGCCGAGGACACCGACGTCGGCTTCCCCGGGCCCGAGCACCACATCGCCGAGCGCGACTGGTCGATGCGGTTTCCGATGGCGATGCTGGCATTCCTGGCGATCGTCGGCGGGATCATCCAGATCCCCGGAGTCGATCACTCGATCTCGCGCTTCCTCAGTCCGACCTTCGCCGGGTCGCGCCTGTACCCCTTGGAGGGGAGCACGTCCACTGACTGGATCGGCCTGATCATCGGCGCGCTGATCGCCGTTGCCGGCATCTCGATCGCCTACCTGGTGTGGGTGGCCAAGCCCGGCACCTCGGCGGCGCTGCAGGCGCGGCTGGGCCGGCTGCACACCTTCCTGTTCAACAAGTGGTACTTCGACGAGCTGATCGACGTGGTCGTCGTCCGCCCGGTGCAGTGGCTGGGCCGGTTCGCGGGCTCCGTGCTCGAGCGCGGCGTCGTCGGCGGCGGGATCACGGGCGGCACGGTCGGCGTCGTCCGAGCGGCCTCCGCCTCGGTCCGGCGGGCCCAGACGGGCTTCCTGCGCTACTACGCGGCGGTCGTGATCGTCGGGCTGTCGGCCATGGCCCTCTACTTCCTGGTGTCGGCGACATGACGCTGTCGATCCTGATCTGGTTCCCGGCAGCGCTCGCGCTCGTCGCCACGCTGCTGCCCGCCCGGCTGGCCGGCCGCGCGGCGGTCCTGTGGAGCCTGGTGACGCTCGGATTCGCGGTCTCGTTCCTGGCGCGTTTTGCGACCGGAGTCCCGGGACTGCAGTTCCTCACCGACAAGGTGTGGATCTCGTCACTGGGCATCCATTACAAGCTCGGGCTCGACGGGCTCAACATGGCCCTGCTGATGACGACGACGATCATCTTCGCCGCGGCGTTGATCTGGTCGGCCTTCCGCGAGTGGGACCGCCCGCGGGTGTTCTATCTGTGGTTCGGCCTGGCCGAGAGCGCCGTGCTCGGCGCGTTCTGCGCCCAGGACCTGGCGCTGTTCGTGGCCTTCTTCGATCTGATGCTGATCCCGTTCTACTTCCTGACCGGGATGTGGTCCACCCTCCCGGCCGAGGATCGCGTCCGGGCGACGACGAAACTGGTCATCTACACGCTGGTCGGCTCCTTCTTCATGCTGGTGGCGGCGATCGCCACCGGCGTCCTGGCCTCCAGCCAGCACGGCGCCCCGCTCACCTTCGTGCTCAGCTCGCTGCGCGGCCTGCCGCTGTCACACACGTCGCAGACGTGGATCTTCCTGTGCTTCGGAATCGCGTTCCTGGTCAAGATGCCGCTCGTCCCGTTCCACGGGTGGCTGCCCGACGGGTACAAGGCGATGCCGATCCCGGCGATCGCGGTGTTCTCGGCCATCCTGTCCAAGGTCGCCGCCTACGGCTTCCTGCGGATCGTGCTGCCGCTGTTCCCGTACGCCTCCGCCCACTTCCAGACGCTGATGCTGATCATCGCGTTGGTGTCGATCCTGTGGGGCACCGTGGTGGCGATGACGACGCCGGACGCCCGGATGGTCGTCGCCTACTCGAGCGTCGCCCAGCTCGGCTTCATCATGCTCGGGGTCTTCTCGCTGCGACCCGAGGGCGACCAGGGCGCGCTGCTGCAGATGGTCAATCATGCGCTCGTGACCGCGCCGCTGTTCTTCGTCGTGGCGATGCTCGCCGCCCGCGCCGGGGGCTCGGAGAAGCTGGCCGACATGGGCGGGATCGCGTTCCGCGCCCCGGTGCTGGCCAGCCTGTTTCTCATCATCACCCTGGCCACGCTGGCGATGCCCGGCTCCTCGAACTTCATCGGCGAGTTCATGATCCTGCTCGGCGTGTTCAAGGCCAAGCTGGCGATCGCGCTGATCGCGTCGACCGGCGTCGTCGGGGCGGCCGCCTATGCGCTGCGGCTCTACATCCGGTCGATGCACAACCGCGTCGGGCCCCGGGTCAGCTCGTTTGACATCTCGGTCCGCGACGCCGTCCCGGTCGCGGGGCTCGCGCTCGTGATCCTGGTGCTGGCGTTCTATCCGCAGTTCGGGCTCAGGCGCTCTGAGTCGACGCTCAAGGAGACGATCGCGCCGTCGCAGCTGTTCGCCGAGGGCTTCTCGCCGACGATCGGGGCTCACGGCTACGCGATCGCCTCCAGTCCGACTCACCACCCGACCGATTTCCAGCCGTGAACCTCGTGATCGGACTCCACGTCGCCGCCGCGACCCACTTCCACGGCCCCCACATCGACTGGGCGTCGTTCATGCCGTTCCTGATCCTCGGCGTCGGCGCGCTGGTGGTGCTCATGATCGGCCTGCTCGGCCCGATCGCCCGCGAGCGCGTCGTCCCCCTCGTCACCGTCGCCATGCTCCTGGCCTCCATGGTCATCGACGTGACGCGCTTGGATCACAGCGCGTCGATCATCTCGGGCGCCCTGGCGGTGGACGGCCTGGCGCTGGTGCTGGATCTGATCTTCTGCACCGCGGCGATCGCCTGCGTGCTGCTGTCCCTGCGCTCTCGCGCGCCCGGCAGCGCCGGTCACGGCGAGTACCACTCACTGCTGCTGTTCAGCGTGCTCGGCATGGCGATCCTGGTCTCCGCCCAGAACCTGATCACGCTGTTCGTCGGCTTCGAGCTGCTGTCGATTCCGCTGTACGTCCTGTGCGCGTCGGAATTCCGGCGCGAGGGCTCGCTGGAGTCCGGGCTGAAGTACCTGGTGATCGGCTCGGTGGGATCGGCGACGCTCGTCTACGGACTCGCGCTGGTCTACGGCGCCACCGGCTCGACGCAGTTCTCTCAGATCGCCACCGCCATCTCCGGTAACGGCCTGGCCGCCGGGCTGCTCGGCGACCCCCTGCTGCTCACGGGGCTCGCGCTGATACTCGTCGGGTTCGCGTTCAAGGCCTCGGTGGCGCCGTTCCATCAATGGACCCCCGACGTGTACGAGGGCGCGCCGACCCCGATCACGGCGTTCATGGCCACCGCCACCAAGGCGGCGGCGCTCGGCGTGATGCTGCGGTTCTTCGACGTCGCCGCCATCTCGATCCAGGACACCTGGGCGCCGGCGGTGGCGACGATCGCCGCGATCACGATCATCGTCGGCAACGTCGGCGCGCTGACCCAGTCCTCGCTGAAGCGCATGCTCGGCTATTCGAGCGTCGGGCAGGCCGGATACATGCTCGCCGGCGTCGTGGTCGCCACGAAGCTCGGGGTCGACGCCACCGTGCTCTACCTCGGCGTGTACCTGATGATGAACGTGGCCGCGTTCGCGGTCATCGTCGGCGTCGAGAACGAGCGCTCCGACGGCGACGAGCTGTCGGGGATCGCCGGCCTCGGCGCGCGCAGCCCGTGGCTGGCGTGGCCGATGACGATCGCCATGCTGTCACTTGCCGGCATCCCGACCACCGTCGGCTTCATCGGGAAGTTCCAGCTCATCCATGCCCTCGTCGACGGCGACTACACGTGGCTCGGGATCGTGCTGGTGATCGGATCGATGATCTCACTCGGCTATTACCTGCGGGTCATCGCCACCATGTGGATGCGAGCCGAGGTCCCATCGCCGGAGTGGGCGGGGGCCGATCCAGCGGCCCACTCCCCCGGCGGGGTCGGCCTCGCCCACGGCGGCCTGGCTCCGATCGCCGGCGGATCCCCGGACGCCGGCGGCCCCGTTCCGACCGGCGCGGGGATTGGGGACGGCGGTGCTCGCCGCACCGGACCGGGCGCGGCCGGCGCGGCGCCGTTCGCCGAGGTCACATTCGTGGCGGTCGTGTTCGCCGCCGCCAGCATCGTGTTCGGGGTGTTCCCCTCACCGCTGTTCAACCTCGCCGCGCACGCCGGCCGGGCGCTGACCGGCCTCTTCTAGCTCCTCTCGCGCCGTGAGCCGCTGCCGGGCCCACGCTTAGCAGCAGCTGGGGAAGGGGTCTAGTCGCGCGGTGCCAGGCACACCCCGCCCACGGTCTCCACCGGCACGAAGCCGAGGGACTCGTAGATCCCGAGGGCGTGGTACCCGGGGTCGGCGCCGATCACCAGCTGCCGGGCGCCGTGGCGATCGGCGGCGTGATGCGCCGCCTCGACGACGAGCCGGGAGCAGATGCCACGACGGCGATGGTCGGGCGCGGTGTCGACGGCCTGGAAGCGGCCTCGGCCGTCGGTGACGACGACGCCGCAGGAGCCGACAACCTCGTCGCCGGCGAGCGCGACGTACCACGAGCCGTGGCCGATCCTGAACAGCGCCCGCAGGTCGTCCAGGCGGGTCCAGCAGAACGCGCGGTGGGCCTCGGCGCTGAACCGGTCCACGTCGCGGGTGGCCACCTGGAGCTCCACCATCGCGTCCCAGACGGCCTCGTCGGCCCCGGGCCGCGGATCGGGCGCGTAGACGCGAACGTCGCGATTGGCGCGCGGGTGGGGACGCACCTGGTCGGGGGCCGCCGCCAGCCCGACCGTCTCGTCCAGGTCGTAACCGTGCGCGACGAACTCGTCGTGGGCGGCACCGAGCCCGTCGGGAGTGACCTCCCAGGCGAATGTCCGGTGGACGCTGCGCGGCTGGTCGGCGAACTCGGCGGCAAAACGCTTCTCCCACCGCACCCGGTCCCCGGCGGCGGGCGGCGCATCGAAGATGAGGAGGTTGCCCCAGTAGTGCATTGGATTGCTGGGCGAGCGAACCGCCAGATAACCGTCACGTCGGGCCACAACGTGGTCGACCGGCAGAACGTCGATGTCCGTTGCCCGCACGAGCGAGCGGGGACGAATGCGGTCACCCGGCGCCACCGGCCGAGCTTAGCCTGGATCCGGCGGATCCAGGCTTCGCTCGCCGTTTCCATCCCACCGGCGCGGGTAGCTCCGAGCCATGGACGAACACGATCGGCGCGACCAGCCGCTTCCCGGCTCGGTGTCAAACCAGAACAGCGAAGAGGCCGAACCCGGTCACGACGGCAACGACGAGACCCGCCGTCCGCCCGGCCGGCCCGGCGGCGGCGACGAGGACGCCGGCGGCGAGTCGAGCGAGGGCTCGCAGTCGACCGGGAACCCGGACAGCGCGGGGTAGCCGGGCCGCCCGCCGCGGCTCAGCCGACGGGCTTGATCGGAAGCGCCGCCGCCGGACAGGCGCGCAGCGGAGCGGGCACGAGCGCGGCGCCGCCGATGACGAGGCCGAAGGCGAGCACCCGCGCGGTGACTCCGACGCCGCCGGAGCCGATCGAGTCGCCGAAGACGAGGATCCCGCCGAGGATCGCCGACAGGTTCGCCGCCACCGACATGACGGCGATCACCTCGACCGCCTGCCCGATCTGCAGGCTGCGTGCCGACGCGTAGAACGTGACGACGAACGAGATGAGCGCGATCGCGGTCCAGGGGCTGATCAGCCCCGCCGCGCCGCCTCCGGCGTGGCTGAGGAACTTGATGGCGATGTCCGAGACGCCGAACAGCACGCCGGCGGCGGTCGCCAGGAGCAGGCCCTCCTGGCGTCGTCCGAGGCCGGGACGGGTCGCCATCCGGACGAGGACGAGGCCGGTGGCGAAGATCGCGCACTCGACGACGATGAGCGCGCTCGTCGAGGACTCGCGCGCATCCTGGGTGATGCCGGTGAGTCCGATGAGGGCGAGGCCGGCGGCGGTGATCGTCAGACCGGCCCATTGCCGGCGCCCGAGGTGAAAGCCGAAGAATCGCTCGGCGAACACCGCCAGCAGGACGAGCCCGGCGGCGAGGACCACCTGGACCATGGAGAGTGGCGCGAGCGAGAGCGCTCCGATGTGCAGCCCCCAGGCGACGAGCGAGACGCCCCACCCCACCGCGAACCAGCGCTGGCGAAACAGGGCGGCGGCGCTGCGCAGCGGATGGCGGCCCTCGATCGGCGGCGACTGAACCGCGCCACGCTGCTTGCACAGGAACCCGACATTGGTGCCCAGAGCCGAAGCCAGCGAGAGCAGCAGTCCCAGGAACAATGTGGTTGGTACCCCCTGAGCGATGGACTCGCTCAGGGAAAGCGTCCCACGAACCCGATTGCGGTTGTCCCGTTCGATCCTACTCGCTTTTGGCCGCCGCCCCGCCGGTTTCGGCGGGGTTCATACGGGGTTCATACGGGGACCGGCACCGGCGTCGGCGCCGCGTGCCGGCGGCCGAACCGCATCACCCCGTCCTCGACGCCACCGAGCCGGAAATCGAGCACGTCGAGCCCGTAGTTCTGGTGCACCCGCCACGGCCGCTTGGCGCCCTGGCTGGGGAAATCCTTGACGGAGCGCTGCACGTACCCCGACGCGAGGTTGATGAGCGGCTCGCGGGCCGCTTGGAGGTCCTCGCCGCCCGGGGCGCAGCGATCGAAGCCGGCCCGGCGCATGTGGTTGAGCAGGCGGCAGACGTACTCGGCGGTGAGGTCCGCCTTGAGCGTCCACGACGCGTTCGTATACCCGACGGTGAACGCGAAGTTCGGGACGCCGCTCAGCATCATCCCCTTGTAGGTGAGTGTGTCGGGCAGGTGGACGCCCGTTCCGTCGACGGTGAGCGCGATGCCGCCGAGGGCGAGCAGCTGCAGACCGGTGGCGGTGACGATCACGTCGGCCTCGAGCTCGCGCCCACTGCGCAGCGTCAGCCCCCGCTCGGTGAAGGTGTCGATCTCATCGGTGGCGATCGATGCCGCTCCGCGGCTCAGCGCGGTGAACAGATCGCCATCGGGCACGATGCACAACCGCTGGTCCCAGGGGTTGTATGCGGGGTTGAAGTGGACGTCGACGTCATAGCCGTCGGGCAGCTGGCGCTGGGCCCCGCGCCGGATGAGCGCCTTCATGAGGCGGGGGCGGCGGCGGCTGAGCTGGTAGCTGAGCGTCATCAGGGCGACGTTCTTGAAGCGGACCGCCTGGTAGGCGGCCATCGCCGGCAGCCACCGGCGCAACCGCTGGGCGACACCGTCCCGCGACGGCATCGAGACGACATAGCTCGGGGACCGCTGGACCATCGTCACGTGCGCCGCGGTCCGTGCCATCGCCGGCACGAGCGTCACCGCGGTGGCGCCGCTGCCGATGACGACGACGCGCTTGCCGGCGTAGTCCAGGTCCTGCGGCCAGTGCTGCGGGTGGACGATCGGGCCGGCGAACCGGTCAGCGCCGGCGAACTGCGGCGTGTACCCCTCGTCATAGCGGTAGTAGCCCGAGCACATGAGCAGGAAGGCGCAGGTCAGCTGGACCAGCTCGCCGGTGGGCGCCCGCCGGACCTGCACCGTCCAGGCCGCGTCGTCGTCTGACCACTGCGCGCCGATCGCCTCATGACCGGTGCGCACCTTCTCGAGCACCCGGTGGCGCTCGGCGGTGTCGGTGATGTAGCGGAGGATCGCCGGGCCGTCGGCGATCGCCTTGGCGTCGTTCCAGGGACTGAACGAGTACCCGAGGGTGTGCATGTCCGAGTCCGAGCGGACGCCGGGATAGCGAAACAGGTCCCACGTCCCGCCGATCCGGTCCCGCGCCTCGAGGATGACGTAGCTGCGGTCCGGGCAGCGCCGCTGGAGGTGGCACGCCGCGCCGATCCCCGACAGTCCGGCGCCCACCACGACAACGTCAACGTGCTCGGTGGTCGTGGTACGCATGCGTATCACGCAGCTTACCGGGGGGAGGACGACGTCCCCGGAGGCATAGAGTTGGCGCCACCCCCACGCAACGAACAGCGAGGCGACGATGGACACCTGGGATGCGATCACGAGCCGGCGCAACGTGCGCGACTTCGCCGACCGGCCGCTGGCCGACGACGATCTCGACCGGATTCTGGAGGCCGGACGGCGGGCTCCGTCGTCGCGCAACTGGCAGCCGTGGGACTTCATCGTCGTCACCGACCGCGATCGGCTCGGCGAGCTCTCGCAGGTGTGGCGGGGCGGCGGCCACATCGCCGGGTCAGCGGTCACGGTGGTCATCCTGCTGCCGGTGCTCGACGACGGTCAGCAGCGCGAGCGCGCCAACTTCGACGTCGGCCAGGCGACGCTGCAGATGATGGTGGCCGCCGCCGATCTCGGGATCGGCTCCGGCCATTCGGCGGTCGGCGACCAGGCGCGGGCACGCGAGCTGCTCGGCTTCCCGCCGGACCGGTACGCCACGATCATGGTCGACTTCGGCTATCCGGCCGGCCGGCCGCTGGCGCCGATCAGGCGGCCCGACCGGCGGGCGTTCGATGAGGTGGTCCACCGGGAGCGCTGGTAGGGCGGCCTGCCCCTTCCCGGCCGGGGGCGCCGCTACGATCGGCCGCCCGTGCGATACCCGGTCGACAGCTTCACCGACGCCGAGCGAGCCCGGCTGAGCGCGTTCTGCACGAACCTCGACCGGCCGGTGTTCGCCCTCGTCAACCTGCCCGAGACGCTCAAGGGAGCGCTGTTCGCGCGGTACTCCCGGTATCCGGGAACGCTGCGGCGCCTCCTCCTGGACGAGTTCGCCGGAGACCTCCCCGACCAACCCCCCGAGATCACCGCCCACACCGACGGCCGCGCCGCCCAGCTGTACGAGCGGATCTTCCTCGGCTACGGCGATGACTCGGTGGCCCAGCTCGGCGGCGCCCACGTCGCCTGCGAGTGGGTCTCCAACGTCCTCACCAAGATCCTCCAGCGCCCGCGCCTGGCGGCGTACCTCGAGCAATCGACCCGGTACATCGCCTACGACGCGCCGATGCCGGGACCGGACGGCGCGGGGGGCGGCGGCGGGTACCGGTACTACCGCGACGAGGAGCTGGGGCCGGAGTACGCGCGGGCGATGGACGAGCTGTTCGGCATCTACTCCGCCGCCCTGCCGGTCGTCACCGCCTGGGCGGAGCGCGAGTTTCCGCGGACGCCGGACGAGGCGCCGGCGGCGTATGACCGTGCGATCAAGGCCAAGGCGCTCGATCTGCTGCGCGGGCTGCTGCCGGCGAGCTCGCTCTCGCACATGGGGATCTACGCCACCGGCCAGACCTACGAGCAGCTCATCCTGCATCTGCTCGCCCATCCCCTGCCCGAAGCCCGCAGCTACGGCACGATGATCCTCTCCGAGCTCCAGGCCGTGATCCCGAGCTTCCTCACCCGGGTGGCGAGACCTGACCGCGGCGGGCGCTGGATCGAGTACCTCGAGTCACGCGCCCAGGCCGGCGAGCGCTGGGCCCGGCGACTGGGCCTGACCGGCGAGCCGGGGGAAGCGCCGGGCCCGTCGGTCCGCCTCACCCACGTCGATGGCGACGAGGACGACCTGCTGGTGGCGCTGCTGTTCGAGTCGGGTGCCCGCTCCGAGGACGTGATCCGGCGATCGGTCGAGGCGCTCGGCGAAACCGAGCGCGCGACGCTGCTGGCCGACCTGATCGGCGAGCGAACCAACCGCCGTCACCGGCCCGGCCGCGGCTTCGAGTCGCTGCGCTACCGGTTCGAGATCGTCGCCGACTATGGGGCGTTCCGGGACCTGCAGCGCCACCGGATGCTGACCGTGCAGTGGCAGGCGCTGACGCCGGACCTGGGCGCCGGCGTGCCCGAGCAGGTGGAGCTCGCCGGCGCCGGCGAGCCCTACCGCCACGCGCTCGATGTCTCCCGCGCCGCCTACGAACGGCTGGCGGACGCCGGGCTGACCAGCGCCGCCCCGTATGCACTCTGCCTCGGCTACCGGCTGCGGTTCGTCCTCGATCTCAACGCCCGCGAGGCGATGCAGCTGATCGAGCTGCGCTCCGGACGCGAGGGCCACCCCAGTTACCGGGCGGTGGCCCATGAGATGCACGCCCAGATCGCCGCCGTGCACCCGGCGGTGGCGGCCGCGATGACCCACGTGGACATCGAAACCGAGCCGCGCCTGGAGCGCATCCTGTCCGAGATGCGCACCCAGGCCCGCGGGGTGGCCTGAGCCTGAGGGCCCAAGCTCCTGGTCGGGCCGTGAGCTATCTGGCCGCGTCGCGCTGACGCAGCTCGATCCGGCGGATCTTCCCGGTCAGCGTCTTGGGCAGGTCCGGGACGAACTCGATCAACCGGGGGTAGGCGTAGGCCGAAAGGTGATCGCGCACGAATGCCTTGATCTCGTCGGCGAGCGGGTCTGACGGGTCGTGGCCGGCGCTGAGCACGACGAACGCCTTGACGACGTTGCCCCGCCGCTCGTCGGGGACGGCCACCGCCGCCGCCTCGGCCACCGCGGGATGCTCGAGGCACGCCGACTCGACCTCGAACGGTCCGATCCGGTATCCCGCCGAGATGATCACGTCATCGGCGCGGCCCTCGTACCAGTAGTAGCCGTCCTCATCGGCCGCCGCCGCATCCTTGGTGTGGAACCAGTCGCCTCCGAACACCTCGGCGGAATCCTCGGCGGGACGATTCCAATAGCCCAGCGGGTAATGCGGGTTTGACCGTGCGCGGAGGCATATCTCTCCCCGCTCTCCCGGTCCGACCGGCCGCTCGTCCTCATCGAGGATCGCCACGTCCCAGCCGGGCATCGGCTTGCCCATCGAGCCCTCGCGGACGTCCATGAACGGGAAGTTGGCGCACAGCGGATATGACTCGGTGAGACCGTAGAAGTCGAGCACCGTGACCCCGTACTGATCCCGCATCCACCGGATCGCCTCCGGATTGAGCGGCTCCCCGGCCGAGCAGACGATCCGGAACCGCTGCGGGTAGCGGGTGCCGGCATCGCTGATCGACATCATCGATCGGATCGCCGTCGGGGTGCCGAACACGTTGGTCACCTCGTGACGGGACAGGAAGGCGAGCTGCTTGGCGGGATCAAAGCCGCCCTCGCGCTGGTACACCGTTTGTACGGCGCCGTACCGCCACGGCCCCAGCAGTGGCGCGATCCCGGCCGCCCACGCCCACTCGCCCATCCCGTGGAACAGCTCGCCGTCCTGCACGTCATGGCAGTAGACGAACTCCTCGTGGGCGAGGATGTAGCGATGGGCGTGGAGGATGCCCTTGGCCAGGCCCGTGGTGCCCGACGAGTAGTACAGCTGGGCGGGATCGTCGGCGGCGGTGTCGACGGTCTGAAACGAGGTCGAGCCCTGGCCGAGCAACTCGTCATCGAGGATCAGCACGTGCTCAACCAGCTCGCGCTCCATTCGGCCGGCATTGGCCTGGTTGGTGACGAGCACCTTGGGCCGGGAGTCGGTGAGACGGTGGCGGATCCCGTCGTCACCGTAGAGCACCGACATCGACAGCAGAATCGCCCCGACCTTCCAGGTTCCGAAGAACGCCGCCGCGGTCTCGGGCGTCGGAGGCAGCAACATCGCCACGCGGTCGCCCGGCTCCACGCCGTGGGCCACGAGCACGTTGGCGAACCGGTTGGCCAGGTCCTGGAGCTCGCCCCAGTCCAGCCGGCGCACGGTGCCCTCGAAGTCCTCATGGATCATCGCCGGCTTGTCCCGTGGGTGACGATCGCAGACGTCGGCGGCGATGTTGTAGCGCTCCGGGACGTTCCAACTATGTCCGGCGCAGGCCTGTTCGTAGGAGGTGATCGAGCTCATCGGTCAATCATCACCGATGATCGCGTAGGCGGCGAGCACTCCGCGGAGCATATTCGTCCACGCGGAGTCGTTCGCGTACCCATCTGTCGAGAATCGCCTAACGCGCAGGTAACATCAAGCACTAGTGCGACCACTAGTGGGGAGACCACCAGCGCACCGGCGGGCCATGAGGGCACGCTGAGATGACCATCGTTCTGGGCGTCTTGCTCGGCGCCGGGCTCGCCACCGCCGCCGGCGTGGGCTGGATCCTCGTCCACGCTCCGCGGGCGGCGCGGACGCCCGAGACGCTCGGGATGCAGTCAGCGCTGCACGCCGCCGCCGCGACGCTGCCCCACCTCCGACGGGGCCTGACACCGGGCTCGGCGGCGCAGGCGGTGCCCCGTCTGCGTGAGCTGACGGGCGCGGCGTCGGTGGCGCTCGCCGACGCGCACACGGTGCTGGCGATCGACGGCGAGGGCGGAGAGCAGGTGCGACCGGGGGACATGCTGTCCCGGCTGCTGGCGCGCACCCGCGACGATCGGCTGCGAATCGAGCCGCGGCTCACCTCGTCGGATCCGAGCTGTCCGCTGCGCTCGGCGGTACTGGCGCCCCTGCTCGTGCAGGGCCGGCGGGCGGGAACGCTGATCGCCTTCTACCGGGCGCCCGGCCGGCCGCCGGGCAGCGAGCTGCGGGTGGTGCAGGAGGCCGCCAGCCTCGTGTCCGCCCAGCTCGAGCTGTCGGTCATCGCCGAGCAGGAGGAGCGCCTGGCCCGAGCCGAGCTGCGCGCCCTGCGCGCCGAGATCTCACCCCACTTCATCTACAACGCGCTCGCCGCCGTCGCCGGGGACATCCACAGCCGTCCCGACGAGGCGCGCGAGCTCCTGATCGACTTCGCCGAGTTCACGCGGTACCTGTTCCGTGACGGTCGCTCCTACGTGACGCTGGCCGACGAGCTCGATCACGTGGGGCGCTATCTGCGTCTGGAGCAGGCCCGCTTCCGCGCCCTGCACGTCGAGGTCACGGTCTCGCCGGACGCTCTCGGCGCGGTGGTACCGGCGATGTCGGTGCAGCCGTTGGTCGAGAACGCGGTTCGTCACGGGATCGAGCGGCGCGCCGGGACGGGCCGGGTGGCGATCGAGGCCCGGGTGGTCGGCGACGATGTGGAGCTGCGGGTCTGCGACGACGGCCGCGGCATCGAGGCTGACCGGCTGCCGGGGCTGCTGGCCGGTGCCGGCGGCGGAATCGGGCTGTCCAATGTCGACGCCCGCCTGCGGGCGACGTTCGGGGAGCGCTACGCCCTGCGGATCGAGTCAGAGCTCGGCCACGGGACGACAGCGGTCATGACCGTCCCGAACCTGGCGGGCGAGGAGCCGGTGCGCCAGGCGGCGACGTGGGCCGGGGTGCCGCCGTGACGGGCGATGGACGTACGATCCCGACCCGATGAGCGGCGATCAGCTGACGATCCTGGCCGTGGACGACGAGCGGACCCAGCTCGAGGATCTGGCCCGCCTGCTGCGAACCTCCCCGAGCGTGCGCGAGGTGGAGTGCGCCTACGACGGCCACGAGGCGCTGCACAAGGCATCGACGCAGGCATTTGACGCGATCTTCCTCGACGTCCGGATGCCGGATCTCGACGGCCTCGAGCTGGGGCGGGTCCTCCGGCGATTCGCCGCGCCGCCGCAGCTCGTGTTCGTCAGCGCGTATGACAGCGCCGCCGTCGACGCCTTCGAGCTGCACGCCCTCGATTATCTGCGCAAGCCCGTCGGGCGCCGGCGGGTGGAGGAGGCGATCGAGCGGGTCGCGGCGGCGGTGGAGACGGCGGAGGTCTCGGCGGAACGCAACCCCGTCCGGGCGGGATCCGTGGGTGGCCCGGGACGAGCGGGCGAGCACTTCGATGAGCACGAGATGATCGCGGTGGCCACGCTGCACGGCGGTTCGACGCGGCTACTCCCCCGCGGCGCCATTCTCTACGTGCAGTCCTACGGGGACTTCGTCCGGATCGTGACCGCCGACGGGCGGTACCTGCTGCGCTCCACGTTGGCCGAGATCGAGCGCCGGTGGGAGCCGTTGGGCTTCGTGCGCGTGCACCGGCAGTACGTCGCCAACCTGCGCAACGCCGTCGAACTGCGGCCGCAGCTGGGCGGGACCGCGGAGTTGACGTTCGCCGACGGGCAGACGGTTCCGGTGGCGCGCCGGCACACCGCCGAGCTCGGCCGGCGACTCAGCGTCTGAGCCGCCGGCGGCGTGTGCGCGGTCCGAGCGCTGTCTAGTTCTCGGCGGCCTGCTCCTCCTTGATCTTGGTCTCGAGGGCCGCCATCACGGTGGGATCGCGCAGCGTCGTGACGTCGCCCAGCGCGCGCCCCTCGGCGATGTCGCGCAGGAGGCGGCGCATGATCTTGGCGCTGCGCGTCTTGGGCAGGTCATCGGCCCAGATGATCCGTTTGGGCCGCGCGAACTTGCCGATCCTCTCCGCCACCTGGGCGCGGATCTCCTCGATCAGCTCGTCGGTGCCGGCGAGGTCGCCCTGGAGGGTGACGAACGCGCAGATCGCCTGGCCGGTGTCCTCGTCGGACTGGCCGATGACCGCCGCCTCGGCGACCTTTCCATGGGACACGATCGCCGACTCCACCTCGGCGGTCGATAGCCGGTGCCCGGAGACGTTGACCACGTCGTCGATACGACCGATGACCCAGAAGTAGCCATCCTTGTCCTTGCGGGCGGCGTCGCCGACGACGTAGACCTCGTTGCCGAACTTGGAGAAGTAGGTCTCGACGAACCGGTCCTCCTCCTTGTAGAGCGTGCGCAGCATCGACGGCCATGGCCGCTGGAGCACGAGCAGCCCCTGACCCTCGTCGAGCGGCTTGCCATCCCGCTCGTCGACGACGTCGGCCTTGATCCCCGGGAATGGGCGAGTGGCCGATCCCGGCTTGGTCGAGACGATTCCCGGGAGCGGCGTGATCATGATCGCGCCCGTCTCGGTCTGCCACCAGGTGTCGACGATCGGGCAGCGCTCCCCGCCGACCACCTTGTGGTACCAGAGCCACGCCTTGGGGTTGATCGGCTCGCCGACCGTGCCGAGCAGCCGTAGCTTGCTCAGGTCAGCCTTCTCGACGTACCCGGCGCCCCATTTCATGCATGCGCGGATCGCCGTCGGCGCGGTGTAGAAGATGCTCACGCCGTAGCGCTCGGCGATCTCCCACCAGATTCCCTTGTGCGGGTAGTCGGGCGCGCCCTCCCACATCACCGACGTCGTCCCGTTGCACAGCGGTCCGTAGACGATGTAGGAGTGCCCGGTCACCCAGCCGACGTCGGCGGCGCACCAGTACACGTCCTCGTCGGGCTTGAGATCGAACACATACCGGTGGGTCGTGCTGACTCCGGTCAGGTAGCCGCCCGTGGTGTGCAGGATGCCCTTGGGCTTGGCCGTGGACCCGCTCGTGTACAGGATGAAGAGCGGGTGCTCGGCGTCGAGCTCCTCCGGCGGGCACTCGGGATCGGCGGCGTCGCAGATCTCGTGGTACCAGACGTCGCGCCCCTCCCGCATCTCGCAAGCGGTGTCGGTGGACTTGATGACGACGATGTGCTCCAGCGACTTCACGTCGCCCATCACCGCATCGACGGCCTCCTTGATCGGCGCCGTCTTTCCCTTGCGCCGGGCGCCGTCGACGGTGATCAGCGCCTTGGCCTCGGAAAACTCCATCCGCTCCTTGACCGAGTCCGGTGAGAAGCCGCCGAAGACGACGTTGTGGGGCGCGCCGATCCGAGCGCAGGCCAGCATCGCCACGACCACCTCGGGGATCATCGGCAGGTAGATGCCGACGACGTCGCCCTTCTCGATCCCGAGGTCCTTCAGCGCGTTGGCGAAGCGCTGGACGTCCCGGTGCAGGTCGGCGTAGGTGATGTCCCGAGACTCGCCCTCCTCCCCGTGCCAGTGATAGGCAACCTTGTCGCCCTTGCCCGCTTCGACATGGCGATCGATGCAGTTGTAGGAGGCGTTGATGGTGCCGTCCTCGAACCACTTGTAGAAGGGGGGATTGGAGTCGTTGACGTCCTGGGTCGGCTCCTTGACCCAGCTCAGGTTCTTGGCCTGCTTGACCCACCACCCCTTCCAATCGCTGTCGGCCTCCTCGTAGATCGACGGATCCTTGAGCAGCGCGTGCTCGCGAAACTCCTCGGGCGGGTCGAACTTCTCGATCTCCAGCATCTCCTCGAGCTGGCGCTCGAGCGTGCCCTCGCTGGTCGATGCCGTGTCTGCCATTGCAAGCCTCTCCTTAAACCCTGGCTTTTCGCGCCGCGGCAGCGACGGGCGCCGGCGAGACCGCCGGCGCCCGAGCTGGCCGCACATGTGCGGCTGTGTCTGCTGTTAGTTGTACCCCAGTCGAACGGGTTGGTGGGGCTTTACGTCCGGCGGAGTGGGAAGACCGGCGCCACCACCCGCCCGAAGGTCGAGTTGATGACGGCGGCGAACGACGCGTACCAGGCCGCGATCGCCGTGATGATCCCGATGTACCCACCGAGCTTGATCGTTCCGTTGGTCGCCGAGGTACCGCCGGCCAGCGCCGAGTTTCCGATGCCGAGGACGATGAACGTGATCGCCAGCAGCAGGAACACCAGAGCGACCGCGCCCGTCGTGCGCAGCGAGGCGATGAACATGTAGGCGGTGAAGATGCCCCACATCCAGAGGTACAGGCCGAGTCCGCTGAACAACTCCGTCTTTGCGACCGAGCCGGCGGCCTGGACGACGAAGTAGAACGAGATCCAGAACGCTCCGTACGAGCAGAACGCGACAGCGCCGAACGTGTTGCCGGTCCGGAACTCCCAGATGCCCGCCAGCAGCTGAGCCGCACCGCCATAGGCGAGCGCCAGCGCGGCGACCAGGGGCAAGAGGCCGCCGCCGACCAGGGACTTGTCACCGACCAGGCCGGCGTTGATCAGGCTGAGCACGAACGTGGTGCCGGCGAACGCCGCCAGGCCCAACGGCCCGGGATCCGCGGGAGTCCAGCCGGCCGTGCGGCCGCCCGTCGGATCTGGCGCCGGGGCGACGTCGGCCTCTCGGGGCAAACGACTTCCTTCCATGCCACTCTCCTCTACTCGTGGTTGACGAGACGGGGCGATAACCTCGCCGCCGCGCCCGGGCGGCGCAAGGAGAGATCGGCGGACGGCGCCATGAGCTGGTCGAACGGTCGCGCTGGGGCGACGAGCGGCGACCGCCGGGAGGGCGAGGACCGGTTAGCTGCGCCGCTTGCGCTTGCGCTTGGGGGTGCTGGAGCGCGTGCGGTCGTTGACCGGGGCCCCCGCCCCCTCGGGCGCGACCACCGGAGCCGGCTTCCCGGCCTTGCCGCCCTTGCCGCCGCGACGGGCGCCGGCCTGCTCCAGGCGACGGGCGCGCATCTCGGCCGAGGATGGCCACGGCTCGGCGCGGCCCGAGCGCCACGCCGGCGGCACGCCGCTCGGCCACCGTCCGGAGACGAGATAGGCGACCGCCAGCAGCCAGTAGGTCTGGACGATCGGAACCTCGACGATGGGGAAGATGACCAGCGCACCGGCGAACATCCCCAGGTAGCCGGTGAACCGGGTGAGCAGGCCCGCATTCATCGCCTGCAGCGAGACCATCACGAACGCGATCGCCACCAGCAGTGCCGCCAGCAGATCCGCGAGCTGGAACGCCGGCAGCAGGCCGCCGGACAGCAGACTCTGGGCCTGGTCATACGTCTGGCTGCCGGTGGTGACGAACTTGTGGGCATCAACCGCCTGAATGACCTGGTAGGCAACGCCGGCGACGGCGGCCAGGCCGCCGCCGACGATGGCGACGGTCCGGATGAACGGCCGCACCCGGTCGGGGTTGCGGGCGCGGGCGGCGCGGTACAGAAACACCAGGGTCCAGGCGGCGCCAATCGAGGCGACGCCGTTGATGACCGCCGCTACCAGGTCGAGTGGGAAGCGCTTGTTGATGTAGATCAGCCCCAGCGTCTCCTCGTTGACCTTGGCCTGGGGCCCGGTGAGGGCGATGACCGACGCCAGCAGCACGAGGATTCCGGCGGCCGCGGCGATGATCACCGTGCGCTGGCGGACACGGGATTCGTAGAGAAGGGCCTCGTCGGGGCTCATCGGGGCGCCCCATGCTAGTGGGGTTTGGGGGATGTGGGGGGCGACCCCAGACGTAGACTGCCGCCGTGGCCACCGGCGCCTGGGATGACGGCTCCTGCCCGGCCTGTGGGGGTCGGCTGACCGCGTGGCGTCCCCCGGGACCCGGGGCCCCGATCCGTACGAGCTACCATTGGGGGTATGGAAGGAAGTGGATTCGGCGGTATGTTCGGTGACCCGGACGATCTGCAGCGCCGACTCGGCGAGTTCGCCGAGCAGATGCAGGGCGCGCAGCGACTCGCGTGGGCCGACAACGCCATCAAGCTCGCCGTCGATCTGACGGTGGCGGCGATGAACCGCGCCAACATTCAGGGGACGACCGAGCAGCAGGCCGAGCAGTTGCGGTCCGTGATGGCGGTCATCTTCCCCGAGGCCGTAACGCTCGTGCGCGAAGCGCGCGAGGGCCTTCAGTAAACCCCCGCCCGCCCGCGCTCCCAACTGGGCAGCGCCGCCGACACACGTCGTGCTCGGAGGAAGGACAGACGACATGTTTCTGAAGCTCATACGGGCGGTTTCGGCGGTCGCTCTCGTCTCGGTCGTCGCCGGCTGCGGCGGCGGTGGCGCCGGCGCCGGGACGAGCACCGGCGCCACCAACGCGTCCGCCGGAACGAGCACCGCGGCGGGCACGACGAGCTCGAGCGCCGCGACGACCACGCCGACCACGGCCACCACCACCAGCACGAGCTCGACCCCCACCACGACGAGCGCCTCGACCTCGTCGTCGACCACGACGCAGACGTCGTCGACGCACACGCGGACGACGACCACCGCCACCAGCACCGCCAGCGGAAGCTGCGGCGGTGACTGCCAGCCGAACGGCACGCCCTCGGTCCCGGGCAGCAAGGCTCCGGTCAACGGCGCGTGCGCGGCGGGCTACACCTACCTGCCACCTCAGGACGGGGGCCCGGCGCTGTGCATCCCGCAGGGCTCCGACGCGACGACCACCACATCGTCAACCAACTGACGACGGAGCCGACCGCGCCGGGGAGGCCCCGGCACCGCGCGCGCCGGAGCCCTTAGGACTGGCCGATGGCGGCCAGCACGAGGTCGTCGTGCTGCGCCGGCTTGACCTTGCGCAGGATGTCCTTGATCGTGCCGTCGGGGGCGATCACGAACGTGCTGCGTTCGTTGCCCATGTACGTGCGGCCGTACATCGACTTCTCCACCCACACCCCATAGGCCTCGGCCACGGCGTGATCCTCGTCGGCCAGCAGCGGGAAACCGAGCTCGTACTTCTGGTCGAACTTGGCCACCGCCTTGACCGCGTCCGGGGAGACGCCGAGCACGACGGCATCGGCCTGCGCGTAGTCGGCGCGGTGATCACGGACGCCGCAGGCCTGGGTGGTGCAGCCGGGCGTGTCGGCCTTGGGGTAGAAGTAGAGCACGACGGTCTTGCCGCGCAGGCCCGACAGCGAGACGGAGTGGCCGTCCTGGTCGGGGAGCGTGAAGTCGGGGGCTTGATCTCCTGGGTTGAGCATGACGCGATCCTAATATGCCGGCCGCGGCGCCGCCCTCCGGACGCCGCGCGCGCCGATCAGGCGTCCGAACCGGAGCCCCGCCCACCCGGCAGGAAGAACTTCTGCGCCGCCGGGATCTCGGCGAGCCCCGGATACGTGACCATCAGGTCCTGCGTCACGCGCTCGTGAAACTCCGAGACGGCCTCCTGAAGCTCGGCGAGGGTCACGGTGGCCGTGGCCTCGGTGTAGTTCGCCGAGATCGCGACCTGGCCGGCAGACCGGGCGAAAGTGATGCTCACCCACGACAGGGGCGACTCGTAGCTCTCCGCCTCCCCGTCGCCCAGCGACTCCACGAGCGTGCGCAGCCCGAACGAGGCGTCGAGCAGCGGCACCTTCTCGCCCTCAATCGTGAAGTCCGCCGCATCGGCGCGGAACACGATCCGCGCGAGCAGCAACTCGTAGTGGAAGTCCCCCTCCTCGGCCTGCAGCACGGCACGATCGTCGTCGAAGTGGAGATCGGTGTAGTCGAGCGTGATGGTCATGGCGCGGGGATCGGGAACGCGGTGATGATGTTGCCATTCGCGCCGACGACGACGCGCACCCACGAGGTCGGCGAGCCGTTGCTCGCGGTGCCGACGGTCCGGCCGAGGTTGGCGTTGTAGCGGGTGCCAGGCCGGCCGTTCGTGTTCGGCTCACCCGCCGGGTCATGCTCGATCGTCTCGTTGACGATCTGCTTGACATCGCCGGACGTGGTCCCCTCGGAGAATGTCCCCTTGTTCGCGACGCTGCTGTCCGGGCCGTGCTCGTCAAGAATGTGCCCGAGATTGGTCTTCCCGTCCGGACGGACATTGTCGTAGCCGAGCGGGTCTTCTCCGGATGCGAGATCGCCCGCGCTGCCCGCGGCGCCGTCGGCGCCCGCGGCGGCCGCGTCGGCCTCGATCGCCCCGTCAGTGGCGTCGGCGCCCGCGGTGGCGGCCTCGACGGTCTCCGACGTCCCCTCGATCGCGGCGACCTCGGCGACTGACGCCCCATCGGCGGCCGGATCCTCCGGACCGCCGCCGATGATCTCCGTCCCCGTCACCGCAATCCCGGCGAGGATCCCATCGAGCAGTCCGCCGCCGCTGTGGTGCGGGGCGCTCAGCGTGACGTGGTTGAGGTTCTCGCCGCTGCTGAGAGCGTTCAGGATCGTCTGCACGTCGTGGTTCTCGTCGGAGGTGGCGAGGTGATTCTTCTTCGCGTTCGCCGCCGCGATGGCATCGGCGAGCGGGGTCGACAGCTGCGGGTTGGCAGCGAGGAACGGGGCGTCGTCGGCGAGCGTGTCGGTGAAGGTCGCGGGCGCGCCCGCGAGTGGTGGCGGCGGGACCGCAAGCGGCTCGAGGCTCCCTGTCGCCAGCGCCGCCTCGTTCTGCGCCTCGTGCCAGATCAAGCGCGCCTTCGCCTGCCAGGAGTGGACCTGCTGCTCGTCGTCGTTGACCGCCTTCTGAGCGGCCCGCTCGGCCGTCTGCGCCGTCTCGAGCGCCGTCTGCGCCTGACTCACCTGGTGGGCTCGCGCGTTCGCGATCGCCACGATTCCAGGGCCGTGTGCGGTGATCGGCGCGCTCGCCGCCGCCTGGGCGTCGGCCAGCGCCGTCTGGGCTGCCTTGACGTCGGCCTCGGCAGTCTCGAGCGTCTTGCGGTCAGCGGTCAGGACGGTCATCCAGTGCACGACCTGCTGGACCGCCGCGACGCCCTCCTGCTGAAACTGAGCGAGCTTGGTGCCATAGCGGCGCAGCGCGTCGGCGGCGGCGCTCGCGGTCGTGGCGGCCAGGCGGAAATGCCCGATCACGAGGCCGGTGAGATCCTGGTAGGAGCCCGCCGCCTCCCCCGACCAGTTCGCGCCGCTCAGCGACCCGGCGGTGTACTGCAGCGTCGTCACCGTGTTCTCCAGGAATCCGGAGAGGTTCTCGTGCCAGCTCGCCGCCGCGAGCAGGCTGTCGGGATTGCCCGTCGGCGCGGAGACGCCCGGATCCACCGGAATGGTCACGACCGCCGCTCTCCGTCGTCCGCCGCCGCGGCGACGGCCGCCTCGGACCTGGCGTAGGCCTGTGCGGCGCCGTGCATCGCGGCCTGCAGGCGCTGGCCGGCCTCGGCGAACTGGGGCAGCGCCGTCGCCCAGCGCGCCATCAGCCCGCTCACCGCCTCGTGCGCCGGCGTGTTCGCCGCAGCCGTCGCGTGCGTGATGACCTGCCCGTGGAACTCGCCGGTCCCGGGGGCGATGCCGCTCAGGCGCCCGGCCATCTCCTCGATCGCTGCGGTGACGACCTCGATCTGTGACACCGTCCAAGCATCCGCCTGCCTCGCCCTGCGCGTAACCGGCCGAGGGTGTTGACGGGGCAATACCTCCGCCCGCGAATCACTTCAGCAGGCGTGAGAGCCGCCGGTCCTTGAGGAGCTTGCCGTCGGTCTGACACGTGGGGCAGTAACACATCACGTAGTCCTCATAGAAGACCGCCTCGAGCTGATCTCCGCAGCGCGGGCACGGCTCGCCGTTGCGGCGGTGGATCCGCAGCGGCATCGGCAGCTTGTCGGGGATGGGCAGGGTCAGATGCTCCTCGTAGTAGGCGAGAGCGCGGCCGAGCTGCTCGACCACCGCCGCGCGCAGCTGCTCGGCCTCCGCGTCGGACAGCTCCGAGCCACGCTTGAACGGCGACAGCTTGGCGGCGTGGAGGATCTCGTCCACCCACGAGCGGCCGATGCCGGCGATCACCCGCTGATCGCGCAGCAGGCCGTGCAGCGGGCGCGGCGCGTGCAGCAACGACCCGAGCTCCGGTGGGTCGGGGTAGGCCTCGGGGCCCAGCGTCGCGAGCATCTCCTCCGCGTCGAGCCCCTCGGGCGTCAGCAGCTTGACCCAGGCTGCCTGCTTGGTGCCGAATTCCCGTAACCGCAGCTCGCGCCCGTCGGCCAGGCGCACCAGGAGACGCGAGGACCGGTCGCGCAGGGAGGCGCGCGTGTCGAACAGCTGCAGGCGGCCGGCCGACATCAGGTGGATGAGCAGCGACAGGTCGTCCTGGATGCCGACCACGAACAGCTTGCCGCGGCGGCTGATCCCGGTCAGCTTGCGGCCCTCGATGGCGGTCAGCGGCGGGTCGAACGAGCGCAGCGCGTTGATGCCCGGCGTCAGCGCGGACTCGATCTCCGCGCCGGCGACGGCGGCCCCGATCAGGCGGGCCGTGATCTCCACCTCGGGCAGCTCTGGCATCTCCCTGATGAGGTTAGTGCGACCCCTGCAATCGTTCGCAGATCGGTTATGAAGAACGGTCTTAGAGAAACGGCCCCAATTGTTCACGCGCCTTCAGTTTCGCTTTACGGACAATGAGAAAACTGACTGCCATGAGCGACCTACTAGCAATCTTCGGACAAGCGGACAGCGACGCCGAGCTGATCAGCGAGATCGCCAGGCGTCACCCGACCCGGGTCACTGTGCTGATCGAGAACATGGGTGCCGACCTCGCCTTCGACGACACGCCGAACGGGATCGAGCTGCGCGATCGCCTGGCGGCCCTGATGGCGGCAATCGAGCGTGATACCGGAGCGACGGTGACCGGCCTGGCCGGATCCCGGGACCAGCTGATCGGCTGGCGCTTCGACCGCGAAGTGACCGGCCGCACCCCCGTAGCCGTCTGACCCCGGCCGGAGGGCGAGGGGTCGGACGGCCGCCGAAGTCCCGGCGGCCGCCACCACGTCGTCAGCCCGCCGACCATACGGTGGGACACGGCCGGCGCTAGGCTCCGGCAGCCATGAGCGTCACCGTCGCTCCCGACGACATCGTCCAGACCCACGCCGAGGGCACTGCGAACGCCCGAGAGCCGCTCCTGGTGCTGGAGCCATTGCGAGAGTTCCTGGCCGCGCACGGGCTGCAGGCGCCGGCCAATCTGACGGCGGCGCCGATCGGCGACGGCCATTCCAACGTCACGTTCGCGCTGTCAACCGACGTCGTCCTGAGGCGTCCGCCGCGCGGGCCGCTCCCCCCGAGCGCCCACGATGTGCTCCGCGAGGCGAGGCTGCTGAGCGCGCTCGAGCCGACTGCCGTGCGGACCCCCCACGTGCTGGCGGTGTGCGACGACACCGACGTGATCGGCGCCCCGTTCTTCGTGATGGAGCGGGTCACCGGCGAGGTCATCACCGACACGATTCCCGCCGCGCTCGACGGCGACGAGCAGCGCGGGCGGATCGCCGACGAGCTCGTCGACGGCCTGGCCGAGCTGCACGGTGCCGATTGGACCGAGCTGGGCCTCGACGGGTTCGGCAAGCCGACCGGATACCTGGAGCGCCAGCTGCGCCGGTTCCGGGGCCTGTGGGAGCACAATCGCACCCGCGAGATCGCGGAGCTCGACCAGGTCGGCGAATGGCTGGCGGCGCACGTTCCGCAGTCGCCGGCGGCCACCATCGTCCACGGCGACTACCGGCTCGGCAACACGATGTTCTCCGGCCACGCTCCGGCGCAGCTCGTGGCGATCCTGGACTGGGAGATGGCCACCATCGGCGATCCGCTCGCCGACATCGGGTACCTGATGATCCACTGGGTGCAGGCGTCTGATCCGCCGAGCCGATTCACGCTGCATACCGTCACGTCGCAGCCCGGCTTCCCGAGCCGACCGGAGCTGGTGGCGCGCTATGAGCAGCGAACAGGTCGCTCGGTCCAGTCGCTGGACTGGTACGTGACGCTGGCGATGTGGAAGGCGGCGGTGTTCATGGAGGGCAACTACAAGCGGGCGGTGGCCGGGACCACCGACGACCCCTGGCTGAAGACGTTCGGTGACGGCGTCGTCGAGCTCGCCCAGCGCGCGTTGGACGTCACGCGGCACGGCTTCTAGCCGCGGGCGCCGCCACACTCCCAGCCGACTGCCATGACCGAGCCGACTCCCTACCGTGGCCTGCTCGTCGACTGGGGCGGGGTGATGACGACCAACGTGTTTGACTCGTTCCGCGCCTACTGCGACGCGGCCGGCATCGACCCCGACGCCGTCGGCGAACGGTTCCGGTCTGACCCCGACAGTCGCGCACTGCTGATCGCACTGGAGACGGGTGCGATCCCCGAGAATGAGTTCGAGCGCCGGTTCGGCGCCATTCTCGGCGTGCCCGGAGAGGGACTGATCGGGCGGCTGTTCGCCGGCGGCCGGCCCGACGAGGCGATGCAGAACGCCGTGCGCCGCGCCCGCGCCGCGGGCATCCGGACCGGGCTCATCTCCAACTCGTGGGGCACCAGCCGCTATGACCGGGCGTTGCTGGCCGAGCTGTTCGACGGCGTCGTCATCTCCGGCGAGGTCGGAATGCGCAAGCCGACACCGGAGATCTACGTCCTCGGCGCGCGGGCGATCGAAACCGCGCCGGACGCCTGCGTGTTCGTGGACGACCTGAAGTTCAATCTGCCGCCGGCGCGCGAGCTGGGGATGGCGACCGTCCTGCACGTGGAGTCCCAGTCGACGATCGACGAGCTGGAGCGGCTGCTGGCGGTGGATCTGAGGTGAGGCGTCTCCGCGCTGACGCGATGGTCGCGGCGCTGGCGCTCGTGGTGACGCTGGTGGTGGCAGGCTGCGGATCGACGTCGCTGTCGGCACAGCAGCTGCACACCGGCGCCCGGCGGGTCTGCCGGGTGGCCATCGGGCGTCTGAACCGGATCCCGACGCCGCAGATGCCCACCGGCGGAAGCGCATTCCTCCGGCGTGGGATCGCGATCCTCACTCCCGAGGTAACGGCGTTGCAGCGGCTGCATCCCGGCGGGTCGTTACAGAAGGCCTACGCGCGGGCCGTCGGTGCCACCCGCCAGGAGCTCGGCGCGCTCGACTCGGCGCTGAAGGGACTCAAGGCCGGCAACGACCCGGTGGTGGCGATCAAGACCCTCCAGCAGCAACTGCTGCCGCTCGAGCAGCGCAGCGCGTCGGCGTGGGCGGCCGCCGGCGTGGCGGCCTGCAGCACGACCTGAAAAGAGTCCGGCCCGGCCGGGCGGCTGACGCCACCTGACCGGGCCGGAGAATGGAATTTCGCCTCAGCGGCGTGTGCCTAGAGGTGATTCGCCGCCGTCTTGTCGGCCGCAGCGACAACCTTGGGCAACGGGGCGAAGTCCAGGTTCTCGCCGAACGAGTGACCGGTGCCGAGGGCGTACTGAACGAACGACTTCAGCAGCGCGCCCTGCGGAGCGGTGGTCGGAGCGATCACGTAGGTGAACGTGGAGATCGGATAGGCGATCTTCGCGCTCTTGGGCGGATCGACGATGCTGAGCGCCCCGCTACTGGGGACGTGCTTGACGACCGCCGCGGCGTTCTCGATGTTGGACAGGTTGGGGTACTCGTACTTGCCGGCCGCGTTCTGAACCGCAACCGCCGGCAACTGATGCGCGATCAGATACGAGACGGCAATGTAGGCGATCGAGCCCGCAGTGCCCTGGAGCACGGCGGTCACGCCCGAATTGCCCTTGCCCGACGCACCGACGGGGAAGCTGACCGCGGTGCCGACGCCGACCTTGCTGGAGAAGCTGCTGCTGACGTGTGACAGGTAGTTGGTGAACGCATAGGTGTCACCGGAGCCGTCCGAGCGGAACACCGGGGTGATCTTCAGGTTGGGCAGGTGCACGCCCTTGTTGATCCTGGCGATCTGCGGCGCGTTCCAGTTGGTGATCGTGCCCAGGTAGATCCCGGCCAGCACCGGCCCGGTCAGGTGCAGCTTGCGCCCGGCACCCGGGACGTTGTACCCGACGCCGGTGGCCGACAGCGCCCACGGGATCTCGATGCAGCTGTGACAGCTGGCCGCCTGGGTCGGCGTGAGCGGGGCGTCGGAGGCGCCGAAATCGACGGTGCCGGCCGAGATGTCGGCAATGCCCGTCCCGGAGCCCACGGCGTTGTAGTTGACGGTGTTGCCCGTCTTTGAGTCGTACGCCGAGGCCCACTCGGCCTCGAGCGGAGCGACCAGCGTCGACCCCGCCCCGTTCAGCGTGCCGCCGGCTGCGGACGCACCGGCGGTGGAGATGAAGCCAGTTGATGCGCCGGCGGCCAGAACTGCGGCAGACAGCGACACCAGCTTCCTGCGTTGGAAGGCAAAGCCTTTCAAGGTGAGGCCCTTTCGATCGGAGACAATGCGCTCGCCTCGGCCCGGCCGACCATACGAGCAGCCGTAGCATGCGGATCGGCGTCGCCTCACTTGTTGCGACGGTGTTACCAGCATTTTGAGATGTTGTGACGCGGGGTACAGGCCCGGCTGCACCCAGGGTGGGTTCTTTACGCTGCGCCGCGATGTCGGCCCGAGCCATCTTGCCCAAGAACCGGCTGCGCAACGCGATCGCCGCGCGCCGCGCCGCCGAGCGCAGCCGCGGGGACCAGGTCCTGCACTCGCTGTGCCTGCTGGCGGGGCTGATCGCGGCCGTGGTGCTGTTCGAGGTGGCCTACCAGATCATCTCCGGCGCCACGCCGGCCATCTCCAAGTTCGGGCTGAGCTTCCTCGGCCATACCGCCTGGGCGCCCAACTTCGGCCGGTTCGGCGCCGCGGTGATGCTGTACGGCACCGCGGTGACATCAGCAATCGCGATGCTGATCGCCGTCCCGGTGTCGATCGCCATCGCGCTCTACCTCAGCCTGCTGGCTCCCCGCTCGGTCCGGACGGTGGTCGGGCCGCTGGTGGAGATGCTGGCGGCGATTCCGAGCGTGATCCTCGGTTTCTGGGGCCTCATCTTCCTCGCGCCATTCGTCCAGGCACACCTCGAGCCATGGCTGCACAGCACGCTGGGCTTCATCCCCATCTTCGGGCCGCCGCAGACGACGGGACTGAGCCTGTTCACCGCCGGGCTGCTGCTCACGGTGATGGTCGTGCCGATCATCGCGTCGCTCAGCCGCGATCTGTTCCTCACCGTCCCGGGCGAGCTCAAGGAGGGGGCCGAGGCCCTGGGAGCGACCCAGTGGGAGGTGATCCGCGGCGTCGTGCTGCCGTCAACCATGTCCGGGGTCGCCGCCGCGACCACACTGGGGCTCGGACGCGCGCTCGGCGAGTCGATCGCGGTCCTGTCGGTGGTCGGCACCGGCGCCTCGATTCACCCGTCGCTGGATGAGACCGGCAACACGCTGGCCGCGCGGATCGCCCAGGACATCGCCTATCCCGTGTCGGCTCTGCAGGTCCACTCCATCTTCTATCTGGCGCTGATCCTGCTCGTCTTCGGCGTCGCCACCAACCTGCTCGCCCGGGCCGTCGCCCGCCGCTATGACGTCCACCGCGCGTTCTGACCGGCTCCCCTACGACCCGATGGCGCCGCTGGTCGCCTCGGGCAACCTCCGCCGGCGGCTGTTCGTCAGCCGGGTGGCGCAGGGCGGCGCGATCTTCGCGGCGGTCGTCGCCGTCGCGGCGCTCGCGCTGGTCACCTTCGACGTGGTCAAATCGGGCGCCTCCGCACTCAGCATCGGCTTCCTCATCCACGACCCGCCGCAGTTCGGCGGCGTGGGCGGCGGCATCCGCTCCGACATCGTCGGCACGGCGATGATCGTCGTGCTCGCAGGGGTGATGTCGATGCCGATCGGCATCCTCATCGCGATCTACCTCACCGAGTTCTCCTCGCCGCGGTCACGGATCGGCAACGCGCTGCGACTCGGCCTGGACCTGCTGCAGGGCGTCCCCTCGATCGTGATCGGCATCTTCGTGCTCGGCCTTATCGTCCAGCCTCTGCACAAGGACTCGGGCTTCGCCGGGTCGGTCGCGCTCGCGATCATCATGCTGCCGCTCGTCGCGCGCTCCACCCAGGAGGTGCTGCGGCTGGTGCCGGGCTCGTTGCGGGAGGCCGCCGACGCGCTCGGCGTCGACCGCTGGCGCGCGATCCTCACCGTCATCCTCCCCACCGCGGTCGGCGGGATCATCACCGGCTCGATCCTGGCGATCGCCCGGGCCGCCGGGGAGACGGCGCCGCTGCTCGTCGCAAACTCGACGTTCGGCCCACACCTCACGTTCAACTGGTTCGGTCCGATGCCCAACATCCCGGTGTCGATCCTCACCGCATCCGAGGCGCTCAACCCCGCCGGGTTCGCCCGGGCGTGGGGCGCGGCCCTGGTGCTGCTGGTGATCATCCTGTGCGCCAACGTGGGCGCCAGGTTGCTGTTCGCCCGCAGCCAACGGAAAATAGCCGGATGACCGAGGGGGATCCCGACGTGAGCAGCCCGTTACCGGAGCAGACCGTCGTCCCGCGACGGCGCATCCAGACCGCCCCGGCACCGGTCCCCATCGTGCCGCCGCCGGACGATGGCGCGCCGGCCGAGGTGGTGCGCCAGGCGGTGTTCGACATCCGCGACATGTCGGTCAGCTACGGGTCCAAGCGAGCCCTCGGCTCGACGACGCTGAAGATCTACCGCAACCTCGTCACCGCCGTGATCGGCCCCTCGGGCTGCGGCAAGTCGACGTTCATCCGCAGCCTCAACCGGATGAACGACTCGATTCCCGGGTTCCAGCTCGACGGCCAGGTTCTCTACCACGGCCACGATGTCTACGCGCGGGCGACCAACCGCATCGAGGTACGGCGCCGGATCGGGATGGTGTTCCAGCGGCCCAACCCCTTCCCCAAGTCCATCTACGACAACGTCGCCTGGGCCCCGCGCAACCTCGGGATGAAGCGTGACCTCGACGCTCGTGTCGAGCGGGCGCTGCGCGGAGCCGCCCTGTGGGGAGAGGTCAAGGACCGGCTGCGGTCAAGCGCGCTCAGCCTCTCGGGTGGCCAGCAGCAGCGGCTGTGCATCGCGCGAGCGATCGCCGTCGAGCCCGACGTGCTGCTGCTCGACGAGCCCGCCTCGGCGCTCGATCCGGTCGCGACCGCGTCGATCGAGGACCTCATGCACGAACTCAAGCACCGGTACACGATCGTGATCGTCACCCACAACATGCAACAGGCCGCGCGAGTCGCCGATCGGACCGCGTTCTTCTCGCTCGACGGCGATGAGAAGGTGGGCACCCTCGTCGAGTACGACACCACCCAGGCGATCTTCGGCAACCCCTCGGATCCGCGCACGCGCGACTATGTCACCGGCCGCTTCGGATAGCCGGCGTGCGTCAGCGGCCGATGGAGTCGCCCGGGACCTGGGCGAGCAGCGGCTGGCCGCACTGCCAGCAGAACGAGGCGCCGATGCTGTGCGGAGCAGCGCACGAGCCGCACTGGCCGGCGGTGCCGGTCTCCTCGAGGCGGAGGATGCGCTCGACCTCGCCGAGTTCCGCGTCGGCGTCCTGGAGGACCGCAGCGCGCTGGACGATCACATCGACCCGGATGCGGTCACGGACGGCCATCTCGTACACGAGGCCGCCGAGGTCCCATTGCAGCTCGGCGACGCGGGCGTTGAGCTGATCGCGCCGGCGCTTGAGGTCGATGGCGTGGTCGGCGCCGAGCTTGGTCTTCGACGTCAGCGGCGGCGCCTGGACAGGCCCGGACGCCCGGGCCGGCTCGGAGGAGAGCCCTGAGATGGTCCCGTTGCCGGTTTCCGCGGACTGCTGGTCACCCATCATCTGCTGAAACGAACGCGACGGGGACACGGGCTCAGGCGGCCGTCACTGGCCGAAGAAGTTGTTGCCGGTGAAATGGCCGTTCTCACATCCGGCGCTGCCACTCGCACACTGACCACCCTGGGTGACGGTGGCCCCGGCGGTTTTGGCGCTGCCACCCGTCACCTTGCTGGCCGCGGCGGCGGCCCTCTGAACGACCACCTTGGGCGCCGCCGCCTTGCCAGACGCCGCCTTGCCCTTGGCGCCATGCGACGACGTCTTCGCACCGGAGCCCCCGGTGCCCGCGGCCGCCGTGCTGCTCGTGTTCGCGCTGGCGCCGCCACCCACGGTGATGACCTGGGTCGCCGGCGTCCCGGTGGCCTTTGAGTTCGAGCTGCCGCTGTTGTGCCCGATGAGAACCCCGACGCCCATCGCCAGCAGCAGGGTGGCCACGCCGGCGATCAGGTTGAAGCCCGCTGAGGTGCGGGCCCGCCGCGGCGGCTTGACGGCCGCAGTCGTCTCGGTGGTCTCGCCGGAGTCCCCCGCGAGAGTGAACCGCGGCTTGCCCCGGCGCTCACCGCAGTTGACGCAATAGCGCTGGTCGGAGGCAAGCGCCGCGTTGCAGTTAACGCAGCGATCGTTGGAACCGGCCACCGACAGCGCCGGCGTCGGTGCATCCGGGAAATGGACAGCCGTGTCCGCCACGTCCGGCTGCTCGCGGCCCAGGCTCATCTGGCTCGTCGGGTCGCCATCGATGCGAGTTAGAGTAGGACCCGGTACCGGGTCTAGATGTGAACAACCTGTGACCAGCGCCCCGGCGCCGGTAATTCCGCGACGCCACGCTCGGGATGTTCACACGATGCTGACACCGGCGGGACAGACTCCGAGCACGACATGGACAGCGACGACACGATAGGCCGGCATGGCGCCCCGTCAGGGCGGTGCGCGAATTGCTCCGCGCCGCTGGCAGCCGACCAGCGCTATTGCGTGAGCTGCGGAACGCGCCGCGGCCCGCTCCCGGCGTCCATCGATTCCCGGCTACGCGAGCTCCGCGCGATCCCGCCGGGCGTCGCGGTCGGGGCTGCCGCGCCGAGCGAGGATGAGCCGACACCGCGCTGGTCGCTCCCCACCGCACGGGTCGCCTCGCTGGTGGTGATGGCGATGCTGTCCTTCGGCGTGATCGCCGGCTCGCTCGCCACACCCGGCGGAGCGGCCAGCCTCGCCCACACGCTGGTGATCGCGGTGGTGCCGCCCCCGACGCCGGCTGTCACCTCCGCGGTCTCCGGCGGTGGCGGCGGTGGATCGGGCGGGGGGTCCCCGGCGGCGATCACCGAGACGATCACCGAGCCCGCACCGTCGAGCCCCGCCGCGAGCTCCTCCACCGCCGCGAGCTCGGGTTCCTCCTCCACTGCGGGCGCCGGCGGTACCTCCGGCGCCGGCTCGGGCTCCGCCGCCGTCACACTGCCACCGATCAAGCACGTGTTCCTCATCATGCTCTCGGGCCAGGGGTACAACGAGTCGTTCGGCATGACCACCGGCCACCCCTACCTCTCGAGCACGCTGCGCAAGACGGGCGAGTTGCTCAACAACTACTACGGCGTCGCTCGGTCGTCGCTGGCCTCCGAGATCGCGCTGATCAGCGGGCAGGGCCCCACCGTGGACACCGAAGCCGACTGCCCGCTATTCACCGACATGCCGTCGACAAGCAACCGGGCCGGCTCGCAGGTCCTCGGCAACGGGTGCGTCTATCCGCAGACGACGCCGACCCTGGCCGGCGAGCTCACCGACAACGGCAACACCTGGAAGGCCTACATCCAGGGGATCGACCAGGGTCCCGCCGGCCAGCCCAGGAGCTGCCGGTATCCGAGCGCCGGCGCCGCAGACCCCAACCAGGCGGCGTCACCAACCGATCCGTACGTCACCTGGCGCAACCCGTTCGTGTACTTCCAGTCGCTGTCCACCGGCACCGAGTGCGCCCACGACGACGTCGGCATCGGCGATCTCGCCAAGGACCTCAAGCAGGTCAAGACGACGCCCAACTTCTCCTACATCGCCCCCGATACCTGCGACGACGGCAGCGACACGCCGTGCATGCCCGGGGCGACCGCCGGGCTGGCCCGTTCCGACGCGTTCCTCAAGACGGTGATCCCCGAAATCGAGGCCTCACCGGCCTACAAGCAGGACGGGATGATCGTCATCACCTTCGATCAGGCGCCGCAGTCCGGACCGGACGCGGACACCACCAGTTGCTGTGACCAGCCGACGTTCCCCAACCTCTCCGGTGAGACGGGGACGGCGACCGCCGGAACGGCGACCACGACGGGGACGACCACCACCGGCACGACCACCACCGGCACGACCACCACCGGCACGACCACCACCGGCACGACCACCACCGGCACGACCACCACCGGCACGACCACCACCACCGGAACGACCACGAGTGGGACGGCGACGACCGACACCTCGGTGACGCCGGCTCCGGCGACGACGACCACCGCCACGACAACCAGCGCGGCCGCGCCCCCGACGACCGCCACCACCACGCCCGCCGGCACCGACACGCCCACGAGCACCGGCACCAGCAGTAGCAGCACGACGACCACCCCCACCACCACCGCGCCGACGACCTGCCCGACGACAACCACCACCGGGACCGCGACGACTCCAGGGACAACCGCGACCACCGGGACGACGACGACCTCCGAGTCCGGCACTGCCACCTCCGGCTGCACCAACGCCGACGGCACGCCGTTGGGCGGCGGTCAGGTCGGCGCGCTGCTCATCTCCCGGTACATCAAGCCCGGCAGCGAGGACGCGACCGGGACGTTCAACCACTTCTCGCTGCTGAAGACGATCGAGGGGCTGTTCAGCGTCAAACAGCTCGGGTACTCCAAGGACACGTCGCTACCTGAGTTCGACGCGTCGGTCTTCAACGCCTACACCGGCAGCTGAGACAGGCCCCCAACACGGCGCCGAATCCGGGCTGGGCCGTGGGTGCGAAAACGGGGGGTTTACCAAATGTTCACCTACACAGCCTCGTCCGGCCGCCAGAATGCCGCGCCGCATAGGTTCATCCGTCCGTCTAACACGAATCAGGAGATAGCGTGAAGCGCATCTGGCTCCTCGGCGCTGTAATCGCCGGAATTCTCATCCTCGGGGTCGCGACCGCACTGGCCGCCGGTCCCCACGCCTCAAAGAAGGCCGGCGGAAAGAGCAAGTCGACGACGTCGACCACGAAGCTGACGTGCGCCTCGGCGCTCCAGCTGCAGGTCCCCGCCGGCGCCACCGACGTCACCGCCGACGAGCTGACCGGCACGGAGGGCGGCAAGACGGCGTGCAAGCCGCTCGGGTCCGGGGCGGAGTTCGAGAGCTACACCACCGACGACTCCGGCGACGTCAGCGGTAAGTGGCAGCAGTGGTTCAACACCGGGTCGATGTACGGCACGTTCACGCTGACCCCCAGTGACAACAACCAGCCGCCCAGCTCGACGACGTTCAGCCAGGCCAGCTACACGGGCACGCTCATCATCAAGAACGGCACCGGGGCCGACGCCAAGTCGACCGGCACCGGCACGCTCAAATGCACCACCAACGATTCGGTCCACTTCGCCTGCACCGAAAAGGCGACGCTGATCCTCCCGGCGCCGACGACCAGCAAGACCAAGAAGGGCTAGCGTCCGGCGACATCGCCGTGGTGCGGCGGCGGGCCATCGCGCTCGCCGCCGCCGCGGTTGTCGCGGCCCCGGCGGTGGAGTCAATCGTCTCTAGTCCCGCGCGCCGCGTCCGTACAGCAGCTTGAAGAAGCGCCGCAGCGTCAGCGTCTGGCGCGCCTTGTACGGGAACATGAACGGCTCGCGCTTGAGCGCGTGGCGGGTGACGAGCAGCGATTGGATCTTCGTGTACTTGCGGATGCCACCTGAGCCGTGGCGGGTACCGAGGCCTGAGGACTTCCAGCCCCCCATCGGCAGGTTCAGCGCCGTGTAGTTGATCTGGGCGTCGTTGACGCACACCACGCCCGCCTCGATCCGGCGCGCCAGCGCTTCGCCGCGATCGACGTCCTTGGTCCATACGGAGGCCTGGAGCCCGTAGGCGGAGTCGTTGGCGAGCTTGACGCCCTCCTCGGCATTGGCGATCTTCATGATCGGCAGGGTCGGACCGAACGTCTCCTCGGTCATGCACTTCATCGTGTGGTCGACGTCCACGAGCACGGTGGGCTCGAAGTAACGGCCGTGCTCGGAGTGACCATGACCGCCGGTCAGGATCGTGGCGCCCTTGGCCACCGCGTCGTCGACGTGGTCCTGCACGATGTCCAGCTGGGGCCCGAAGATGACGGCGCCGACGTCGACGGTGCCGATGCCGGTGGGCTCTCCCTGGCGCAGTCCGCGGACGCTCTCGGTCACCTTGGCGACGAACTCGTCGTAGACGGGCTCCTCGACGTAACAGCGTTCGACCGAGATGCAGACCTGGCCGGCGTTGTTCATGGACCAGAACGCGGCGGCGTTGGCGGCGCGGTCCAGGTTGGCGTCGGCACACACGATCATCGGATCCTTGCCGCCGAGCTCCAGGTAACACGGGATGAGACGCTCGGCGGCGGCCTTCATGACCGCCTTGCCGGTCCGGGTGGAACCGGTGAACATGACGCAGTCCACCTCGCCGACCAGGGCGGCGCCGGTCCGACCGTCACCGGTGGCGACCTGGAAGACATCCTCGGGCAGGCCGCATTCACGCATCATCTCGGCCATCAGGAGTGAGCTCAGGGGTGTCACCTCGCTCGGCTTGAGGATCACGCAGTTGCCGGCCATCAGCGCCGGGATGCAATCCCCGAACGAGTTGACGATCGGGTAGTTCCAGGGCCCGATCACGCCCACCACCCCAAGCGGTACGTAGCGGATCAGCAGCTTCTTGCCGGCGGCGACGGGGTTGTTCCATGAGGGCACGCGCTCGTCGGCGAGGTACTTGGCCGCCTCCTTGGCCCAGAAGCCGAGTGCGGTCACCGTGATGCCGAGATCGGCAAGCTGGGCGTCCTCGTACGTCTTCCCGGTCTCAGCGACGACCGAGTCCAGGACGCGCTCGTCGTTGTCGAGCATCCATTTCTGGGCTCGGCGCATGACGCGGGCGCGCCCGTCGAAACCGATCGCCTCCCATTGCGGCTGGGCCTCCCGGGCGCGGGCGGCCATGGCTGCCAGTTCCGAGGCACCGAGCACCGGGACGGTGGTGATCGGCTCGCCCGTCGCCGGGTTCTCGACCCCGATCGTGGCGGATGCCCGGGCGCCGTTGGTCTCAACCGGTGTGTCGTGCTCCACGCTCGCCATCGCTGCTCCTCCTACTCCTCGTTGAGGTCAGGGACCAAATCTACCCAAGGCGGGACGAGAGACCCGGCTCCACAGCGGGCGCAACAGCTGGACGGCGAGCGGCAACGCGAGCACGAGGTAGAACGCCGACAGCACGGTCCACACCAGCGCGGGGGGCGCCAGCGACGCCAGCCGGTGGTAATACCGCAGCGACAGGGTCACCGCGAAGGCGACCGTCAGCGTCGACCACACGAGCGAGGCGATCGCGTAGGCCAGCAATCGCCGATCCGGGGCGTCCCCACGGCGACCGGACAGGACGCCGTACAGCCGCCGGGAGGCGCGGCGGCGCAGACCGGGCTCGCGCAGCAGATCGACGAGCACGTGATACCCGTCGCGCTCCATCAGCGGATTGAGGTTGAACAGCGCGCCGACGTAGCCGCCGAAGGCGACCTGAAACAGGACGTCACGGGCGCCGCCCGGCGCCGCCAGCCAGCAGGCCAGCGCGAACGCCCCGCCGAGCACGATGTCGCTCGCCGGTCCGGCCAGACTGATCTCCATGCGCCGCCGCCGGGACTCGAACCAGGCGTCGGTCGTGTCAACGAACACGTACGGGAACACCAGCGCCACCTTGATTCCGGCGCGCGACACCGGCCGGCCAAACGACTCGGCGATCAGCCCGTGGGCGAGCTCGTGGCAGACGACCAGCAGACATCGCCCGAGCACGAACACCAGAGCGCCGAGGCCGACGCGCCGGGCCACCACGAACGGCGTCCCGTAGCGGCCGATGACGAGGGCGACAAAGGCGACCAGGCCCAGCCCCGCCACCCCGGCCAGCACGGCCCGGCCCGGCTGCGTGAACAGCGTCCATCCGCCGCGGCGGTACACCGCGGCGATCGCTCCGGGGACCCGCGGCAGCTCGCGCTGGCGCGGGCGCAGCAGCCGCGTCGCCCAGGAACCGGATGAGAACGGCCCTCCCGCGGGATCGCTCTCGACCCCGGCGAGCAGACCACGGTCCGCCAGCTCGGCCAGCAGCCGGGCGAGCCGGGCGGGCCCGTCCGCACCGCAGCGGGCCGTCGCCTCGCCGATCAGCTCCACGAGATCGCGATCGCCGTCGAGCAGCTGGACGAGCTCGGCCTCTGGGGCCGCCAGGCGCACGAACGCCGCCGACCGATGATCCTTGAGGACGTACGCCTCGGCTTCCCCGGGCTCGTCGAGCCGCTTGAGCGACCAGCCAGAGCGCAGGCGGGGCTTGCGCGTGCCCTGACCGCGCAGACGGGCGCGGCGAACCGACGGCTGCTCGACGATCAGGCTGATCCCGGCCGGGACCGACATCGTGTGCGCAGCGGCGGCCCGATCGACGCGTTCCGCCACCACCAGCGCGCAGTCGCCCAGCTCGATCCGCATCCCCGCCGACAGTTCGAGCGCGCCGGCGAGCTGACGCCCGTCGACGAACGTCCCATAGCTGGACCCCGCATCCTGCAGCGTGATGCCGTGCTCGTCGATAATGATCTGCGCGTGGATACGCGAGACGCTGGGGTCCTGCAGCCGTAGGTCGCTGCTGGGGGCGCGTCCGATCATCAGCGCCCGGTCGAGAGGTAACCGCTCTCCACCGGGTAGGAGGAGATCGAGGTGAACAGCTCGGTCACGCGGAGTGCCGCACGAGCGGCACCGGACAGCCGCCCGGGGGAGCTGCCGATGGCAGACGGAGCACAACATAGTGAGGGGTAACGGTGGCAGACTGGACGAAGCCATGCCAGAGGTGCTAAAGCGGGTCGGTCGGTTCGACCTACTCGAGGTCATCGGGCGCGGGGGCGCCGCCGTCGTGTATCTGGCGCTGCAGCGCGACCTTCAGCGCAACGTGGCGCTGAAGGAGCTCGCGCCGTACCACCTGGCCGACACGAGCTTCGCCGAGCGCTTCGTCGAGGAGTCGCGGCTGGCCGGCGCGATGAACCACGCCAATGTCGTCACCGTGCACGAGTTCTTCGAGGACGCCTCGGTGCCATACATCGCGATGGAGTACCTCCCCCACGGATCTCTGCGCCAGTACGTCGGCCGCCTGTCGACGGCTCAGATCGCCGGCGTCCTCGAGGGCGTCCTGGCCGGGCTGGCCCACGGCGAGGCTCACGGCATCGTGCACCGGGATCTCAAGCCGGAGAACCTGCTCGTCGCGGTCGACGGACGGGTCAAGATCGCCGACTTCGGCGTGGCCCGCGCGTACAGCAAGGCCGCGACACGCGCGGTGGTGACGGTCGCCGGCACCACCATCGGCACACCGGCCTACATGTCGCCCGAGCAGGCGCTCGGCAGCGACCTCACCCCGGCCACCGACCTCTACTCCCTCGGCGTGGTGGCCTGGGAGCTGTTCGCCGGTCAGGTGCCGTTCGAGGAGACCGACACCCCGGTGGCGGTTCTGTACCGGCACGTGCACGAGCCGATCCCGTCGGTCCGGACGGTGGCGCCCGACGTCGATCCCGGAATCGCTGCCTGGCTGGACAAGATGCTGGCCAAACGGCCCGAGGACCGATTCCAGGGGGCCGACGAGGCCTGGGTGGAGCTCGAGGACGCCGTACTCGAGCTGCTGGGCCCGCGGTGGCGGCGCGAGGCGCGTCTGACGGTGGACGACGCGGCGCCACGCGATCACCGCACGCTGACCCCGGCCCCGTTCGATTCCATTCCAGTTGACAGTCCGTCCGCGGAGCCGGTGCCGGCCCCGGGGGCGGTGGGGGCGGTTCCCGAAACGATCAGCGGCCCGGCGGCGCAGTCGACGACGCCGCCGCCGACGATGGCTCCGGCCAAGCGGCGCCAGCGCAGCAACACGACGATGTTCCGGATCGCGCGCCGCCACCGCGACGTCGACGAGGACGAAGGGCCCGCCGGGCCGGACACGATGCGCCGGCGCCTGGTGGCCCTGGCGATCGTCCTGGCGATGGCGGTGGCCGCGGTGGCGGGTGTGCTCCTGGCCCAGCCCGGCAGCACGCACCACGGCCCGACCAAGGCGCAAGTCGCCGCCGCCCGTCTCCAGCAGGCCCAGGCGCGCGCCAAGGCGGCCGCGGCCGTGGCCGCCGACAAGCAGCTGGCGACGATCGTGACGGCCCTCGGGGTGTCACGAAACCGCGGCCTGGCGGAGCTGCTCAACGACAAGCGGCCCGCCGAACAGACGCGTGCGGCGGCCGGGATCGAGAAGGCCTACGTCACGGCCGACGGCGCGGTGGCGGCACTCGACGCCAAGACCCCCGCGGCCGGGCCGCTGGCGGCGACGCTGAAGAGCGCCGCCGGGGACTACGCCCGGTTGGTCTCCGCCGGCCGCGCCAACAGCCAGGGCGGCTGGAACCGCGCGCAGAAGGCGATCAGGGCCGACGAGAAGACCCTCGGGGGCGAGGTGGGCAAGCTCTGACACCGGGCGTGCCGGGTATGGCGGAGTTCATACCCTCGGCCACTTCCGAGGTGGAATCCCGCCGCTGATACTGACGATGCGCGTGTGGCACGGCGCAATCGGCAATCACAGCTCGGAGGGTTTTCCATGAGTCTCATCAAGGTCACTTCGGAGGAGCTGCACACGCTGTCCTCCAACGTCATGAGCGGTTCCAACAGCATTCAGGACCAGCTGAGCCGCATGCAGAGCGAGGTGCTCGGTGTCGTCGGCGGCGAATGGCAGGGCTCGGCGTCGGGTCAGTTCCACGCGCTGTGGGACGAGTGGCAGCGGTCGGCCGCCGGCCTCAAGGACGCGCTCGACGGCATCTCCCGCCTGCTCAACTCGGCCGGCACCCAGTACCAGCAGACCGAGGACGGGATCCGCGCCTCGATGGGCTGAGAGACCCAGATCCTTCCGATCCAGCAGCAAGACAGGGATGACGACGTTCACGGTCGATCCGGCCACGCTGCAGGAGCTCTCCTCGACCCTGACCGGCATCCACTCCGACATGCAGTCGATGAACGGGGTGGCGTCGGGGTACGAGGGGCTCCTCGGTGGCAGCGATCTGGAAGGCGAGGTCGAGCATTTCTGCAGCCACTGGGGCTACGGCATCGGCAAGCTGGCAGATCACATGAGCCAGGTGGTGCAGCGGCTCGATGCCGCGGCCGCCGGCTACGGCAAGTCCGAGCAGGCCATCGTGAGCGCCTGCAGGGAAGGTGAGTGACATGGGGGATCCGCTGTCAGACCCCCGCGCCCAGCGTCTGCTGTCCGCTCAGACGGCTGAGGTCGGCAGCCTCGCCACCGCCTTTCATCAGGTGGCTCACCAGGCGCAGACGGCGGCCGCGGGGCTGCGCGGCGCTCAGAACGACGCGACCTGGACCGGCGGCGCGGCCGACGCGTTCCGGTCCCAGGTGGGCAAGCTGCCGGGGGATCTCGACAAGGTCCAGCAGTCCTACGGCGAGGTGGCGACGGCGCTGGACGGCTACGAGAGCCAGCTCGGCCCGATCCAGACCCAGTTCCGGTCGCTGGCGACCCAGCTTCAGGACGCGCAATCGAGCCTCGGCACCGCGCAGGGACAGCAGTCGACGGCCAAGGCCAACCTGTCAACAGCTGCCACCGCGCCCCACGCCACCTCCACCACGCCGGCGGTGGTCAACGCCCACACGGCGCTCCAGACCGCCAACGGGACGGTCGGGCGCCTCCAGGACCAGGTCTCAGGACTCCAGAGCCAGGGCTTTCGCCTGCTCGACGAGTTCGACACGATCCGCGGGCACGCCCGCTCCACCGTGTCCAGCGCGGCCGGGATCGCCCCGTCGCAGAGCTGGCTGGCGGGTGCCCTGAGCGACATCGGCAACTTCGTGGAGGGGATCGGCAAGGGGATCGGCAAGAGCGTGTGGGATCTCGTGTCCGGGAAGGCGATCATCAACTTCGTCGAGCATCCCAGCTGGGCGACGTTCGGCGAGCTGGCCAAGGACGTCGCGGTCACCGCCAGCCTCGTCGCGATGGTCGCAGCGCCGTTCGCCGCCCCTGAGCTGGCGGAGGCCGACGCCGCGGCCGTCGGCACGGATGCGGCGGCGGAAGCCGGCGCCGAGGGCGCGGCCGGTGCTGCCGGGGAGGGCGCAGCCGGTGCTGCCGGGGAGGGCGCAGCCGGCGCCACCGGTGAGGGCGCCAGCACGTTCGCCACCGGCGCGCGCGTGGTCAGCAACGGCGCCAACCAGGTGTCCACCGGCGCCGGCCTGGCGTCCTCATACTCGGACGCCGAGCAGGGCAAGTGGGGGGCGGCGGCGGTCGATCTCGCGTTCACCGCCGGTCCCAATCTCGGTCACGTGCCGACCAGTCTGGGGGACGTCAGCAGCTCCGGCGACCAGTTCAGCAACATCCTCCACGTCGGCGAGCACCAGGCCGAGGCGAGCGCCACCGCCGCCTCCCAGCTGCGTGACTACCAGGGCTGGTCGGGCATCGGACTCAACCCGGCGGCCGCACGTTCGCTGGCGTTTGATGACGGCGTCGTGCCCAGGTCACTGGCCGGGACGAATCTGGACGCTCCGAGCACACTCTCCAGCGCGGTCGCGCAGGCCAACAAGGCCGCCGGCACGGCGATGCACATCGGCCGGCCAGTGGCCATCGGTTTCGATAACGTGGTCGGCGACCCGTCTCAGGAGGCGATCAAGCAACACCTGAGCCCGGAGCCGTCATGCGGATGATCCCTTGACCCGATGAGTTTCCTCGCGCGCCGCCGCGCTGATCGTGTCTATCGAAAGGGCGGCTGGGGGCCGCAGCTGACCTGGCCGGTGCGGCGAGCCGATGGCGAGCCGCTGGTCTTCCAGATGCGGCTGCCGACGAAGGTGCAGTTGATCGACGTCGACAAGCTGGCCGACAGCGCTGAGGAAGCCCCGGAGTTCGTGACCGAGGGGCGCAACGCGCTGGCCCGCGGCGCCGAGGCGCTCGGCGCGATCGTCGTCGGAGCGCTCTGCGCCACCGCGGATGACGGCGAACGCGAGGTGCTGGCGACCGTCACGGTGGCGCTAGCCGACGTGCCCGGTCCGCCTGACCTGAACGAGGGAGTCGAGGTCGACGGCAACCGACGCACGCATACGACGGTCACCAAGCTGTCGGACAGGGCGACGGAGATCAAGCGCCTGATCGCCGAGACCGTCGCCGATCGAGCCGAGCCGGTACCGATGCTGATGACGCAGTACCTGATCGAGACGCGCTACGGCGCCCTGACGATGTCGTTCTCCACCGCCAACACCGACATGTTCGGCGAGTTCGGCCGCTCGATGTTCCTGAAGATCACCGAGACCGGCTTCATCGGTGAGAAGCCGGCGCCGCACTGACCTCCGGCAGCGCCACCTGCACCAGCTCAAAGCCCCCCGGATCGACCCGGTAGCCGCACCCCGGCCGGACGGGCGGCAGCGGGCGCCGCGGCAGGGTGACGCCGAGCAGGGGACCGTCGACCGTCACCTCGGGCTGGAGCAGCAGGCCGGTGCGCGACCGGCGCGCGCCAACGCTCCAGTGGCCCAAGGATTTGAGCGCGTCGGTGCGACCGGCGACGACGGCGTGCAACGTGGAGAGGGAGGCCGAGAACAGGTCACTGAGCGTGCGCGTCGGGTCGTCGACGACGTCGGCGTCATCGATCAGCAGCAGCTGCAGCCGATCCGACGCCCGCAGATCGGAGACGAGCTCGGTCAACTGGTCCGTGGAGGTGAGGACCCGGGCCAGGGCACCGCACTCGCGCAGACCAGAGCGCCGCGTCGCCACGCCGATCAGCTCGATCTCGGGGTACAGCCGGCTCACGACTTCGGCGATCACCAGCAGGCTCGTCGTCCGGCCGGTCCGCGCCGGGCCGGCGATCAGCGCGTGATCGCCCTCGTACAGCTCGAAGCCCGCCGGCTCCAGGCTCTCGTCGCCGATCCCGATCGGGATGAACAGCGCGTCGCGCTCGGACCGGCCGGCACCGAGCAGGGCGTCGAGCCCGACGCTCTCGGGCAATACGCCCACCGGCGGCGGACCACCGGCGGGATGGGCGGCCTCGGCGTACGTCCCGGCCCGCGCGGCGGCCTCGGCGCCGAGCGCCTGAGGCGCCCGGGCCACCTGAATCACCTGCCCGGAGCCCCCGACGACGGCGCGGCCGGGGACGAACTGCGGGATCGAGCGGCGCATGACCCCGAACTGGGCGTAGTCGGCGACGTCGGCAAGCTGGAACGCCAGCCGCTGCTGGGCCAGCGAGGCGAGCGCGGTGGGGACCGCGCCGAGACGATCGGCGCTGATCACGGTGTGGATGCCGAGCTCCGGACCGTCGGCCCAGACCCGGGCCAGCGCCTCGCGCAGCGCGTCACCGCCGAGGTCCCCATGCTCGGCGGCGAAGCCGGCGTAGCCGTCGAGCAGCACGACCACGCGGGGGGCGCCGGCGCGGACGGCCGGGTCCATGCCACGGCGATGACCGAGCTCCCCGCGGAGGCGGTAGAGCAGGCGTCGCTGACGCTCGTGCTCGGCAGCGCCGATCACCGCCCCGACGTGCGGCAGCTGCGCCAGCGCCCCGAGCTCCCCGGCGCCGAAGTCCAGCACATAGATGTGTGTCTGCGCCGAATCGGTCATCCCGGCCAGCGACAGCGCCAGCGTGGCCAGCGTCGTCGTGGTGCCGCTGCCGCCGATCCCGTAGAGCAGCAGGTTGCCGGCATTGAGGTTCCATCCGACGGGATACTGAGCTTGGGACTCGGCGTCGTCGGCCAGCGCAAAGGCGACGACGAGCCCCTGCTCACCGGCCAGCGGACGCGGCGGGCCCAGCGCCAGGAGTGAATCGACGGGCACCTGACCGGGCAGCGGCGGCAGCCACGGCCGTCGCGGCGACGGCTCGCCGGCAAACGCCTCGGTGGCCGCGGACACCAGCCGCCGGAGATCGGACGTCGCAGCGTCGGGCTCCGGCTCGGTCGCCGCTTCACGGTCCTCGACGAGGCCGAACGGGGCCATCGCCACCGCCGCCGCCGCGCCGCCCGCGGTGACGGCGGTCACCAGCGCGGTCTGCACCGGGAGCAGCTCCGAGGGGCCGAGCCGCACCTGCGCCCGGCCGGGCTGGTGACGCGGAATCTTGGCGGCGGCCGGCGAGTCGATGACGTCGACCGAGTCCTGCGGCGTCTGCACCCGCAGGCATACCCGGAGGTTGGTGTTGGCGCGGATGTTCTCGTTCACGGCACCTGACGGACGCTGGGTGGCCAGCACCAGATGCACCCCGAGGCTGCGACCGCGCTGGGCGATGCCGACCAGCGACGGGACGAAATCCGGCAGCTCGGCGGCGAGGGTGGCGAACTCGTCGATCACGACCAGCAGCCGCGGCAACGGACTCAGACGCGCCAGGCCCGCGCCCGCCGCCGGATCCGCACCCCGCCGGTCGGCGACGAGGCGGTCGTACTCCATCAGGTCCGAGACGCGGTGCTCGCGCAGGACCCGCTCGCGGTAGCGCAGCTCGGCCTCGAGGCTGCGCAGGGCTCGCTCGCCGAGTTGCTCATCGAGGTCGGTCACCATTCCCACGGTGTGCGGCAGCTCGGCACATTCCCCGAACGCGCTGCCTCCCTTGTAATCGATGAGGACGAAGTTGACTCGCGTCGGCGAGTACTGGGCGGCGAGCGCGGCGACCAGGCTTCGCAGCAGCTCGCTCTTACCGGCGCCGGTGGTGCCCGCGACGAGGCCGTGCGGTCCGTCGGCGACCAGGTCAACGTCGAGCGGCCCGTCCTCGGACAGCGCGAACCGGGTCACCAGGCTGATGTCGCCCGCCGAGGATCGCCACCGGTCCGCCAGCAGCTCGCGGTCAGGCTCGAGGATCCCGAGCAGCGACAGCAGGCTCACGTAATCGGGGAGGGCACCGCCGAGCAACTGCAGGTCGGAGTCCTCGAAGCGCGCGAGCGCCAGCGCACACTGGCGCGCGGTCGCGGCCGACATCCCCCCGACCAGCAGCGGGTCGATCCGCTGACCGAGCTGGGGGCGCAGGAGCCGCGCCTCCCCGGCCCCGTCGGCCAGCTCGACCACCGTCGTGCACGCCGCCGGCAGCCGTTCGCTGGATCGGGCCAGGACGATGCCGCTCACCTTCCGCCCGGCGCGAAGGAGCGCCCGGCCGGCCGCCCCCCGCCCCTCGATCAGCCCGGGGCTGTCGAGGACCGCCAGGACGGTGCGCGGATCGTCCTCGTCGCGTTCGGACAGCTCGCCGGCCAGAGCCGCGCCGGCCGACGTGCCCACCGCAAGCTGGCGGCCCGTACCGCCGGCATCGCGAGTATGGGGCAGCCACTTGAGCCAGTCCCATTCGTCGCGCGCCGCCGGCTCGGTGAACGCGGCGATCGTCAGGTCGGCCGGGCCGTGCAGGACGGCGGCCTGGCAGATCAGCGCCCGCGCCAGGCTGAGCGCCTGGTCGCGCTCGCCGACGATCCCGACCACACCGCCGTCGGCCAGCTCCACCGCCACGGGCGCGAGCTGGAGCCACCCGTGCTCGGCGAGCGCGACCTCGGCATCGCCCGCCGGCGCGTGATGCGCGGCCAGCGGGGGGCGGAAGGGAACTTCGCCGAAGCCGGCCGACAGGTTCAGGAAGTCGTCATCCTCGGGCCGGCGCTCCCAGAGGCGCGGATCCGGCGCCGTGGCCCAGCGGCTGATCTCGGCCAGATCGGGGAACGCAGCGCGCCGGCGCTCCAGCTCAGCGGCCTGACGCTCGGCCACCTGGCGGCGAAACGCCTCCAGCTTCCGGTCGTATTCGCGTCGATCGCCGCGGGAGCTCTGGCTGGCCTGGCGGCGCTGCTCCAGCCAGCTGCCGACCACCATGATCGGGCTGAGCAGCATGAACAGCGCGAACAGGATGTTCTTGAGCAGGATCACCATCACCGCGCCGAGGATCAGCGGCCCGACGGCCGAGGCGAAGCTGAAGCGAGGCCGGGATGCTTCGCCCGGCTCCTCGGGCGCGGTCAGCGCGGCGTCGGAAGCGCCCGAGCGCGACCGCGGCGGCCGGTTGAATGCAATCGTGCCGGCAAGGTTGGCCTGCCGGACGGGATCGACGGGCAGCCCGGCGACGCGGGGGGCGATGCTGAACGCGACGTCGCCGGCCTCGAAGACCATGCCGGGCGAGACGTCGGCCGGGTCTCGGATCCGCCGGCCCTCGACCCAGGTACCGTTGACCGACTCGAGATCTGAGACGGTGGCCCGCAGGCCGCCCGGGCTCGCCACCACCTTGAGATGGCGGCGCGAGACGCCGTCGTCGCCGAGCGACAGGTCGCAATCGGCGTCGCGGCCGACGACGATGCCCGCCGCCGTCAACCCCAGGCGGCGCCCGGCGTCAAAGCCGGCGATCACCCGCAGCTCGAGCAGGGTGGTGGACGGCTCACGATCGGCGGGCGGCGCGTCGGCCGGCCGAATCCGCGCACCCTCGTAGAGCCCGATCTCCGACAGGGCCAGGTCCACGTGGCAGAAGCGCCCATCGAGCACGATGCCGCGCGCCTGCGCGCCATCCGGCAGCGCATCGAGCAGGTCACCGACGGTCGCATCCTCCCGCCCGAGCCGCAGCTCGACGTCTTCTGATTCGCCGGGGTGATTGTGAAGAACGACTCGCATCGGGGGGTCGCCCAGGGTACCGACGCCACCGGGGCGGGATCGGATACCCGGGTATTGCCCGCTCCATACCCGGGGCCACTTTCCCCATCTCCCCCGCCGCCCGATACTGGCGGCAGATGTCCACATTCCTCGTCGATTCGCGGACCCTGCTCGCCGTGCGGGACACACTCGGCCGCCTCCACGATCAGCTGCTGGGAATGCACAACGTGATCTGGAGCTACTGGGGCGTGCTCGGCGGCCGAGAGCTCGAGGGTGAGCTCGAGCACTTCTGCGGCACCTGGCACTACGGGGTCACCCAGCTCGCCGGCGAGATCACCAACCAGATGTCACGCCTCGTGGGCGCGGCGGCCGCCTACGAGCGAATCGAGCAGCGGATCACGGCAGGGGGCGGGAGTCATGGCGGCTCCGGCACGACGGTGATCGGCGGCGGCTCTCGCCACGGCGGCGGCAGCGGGTCCGGCACGACGGTGATCGGCGGCGGGTCGGGGCACGGCGGCGGCAGCAGCGGGTCCGGGACGACGGTGATCGGCGGCGGCCCGATCCGCACGACCTCCAGCTCGGGCGCGGGTTCGGGCACCACCGTGATCGACGAGAAGGTCGGCGAGGCCCAACGCAGCGGCGAGCCGGACGTTACGGCAACCCTGCGCGTGAGCTGAGGCCGTCCCTTACACTCAAATTCGTTTGAGCAGGCACGGAATGGCATCGACGACGAGGGCGCAACTCGGAGTGGTGGCGCTGGTGGCGACCCTGGTGACGATTCTCCTCGCCGCGCCGGGCGCGCGGGCCGGCGACTGGATGCAGGTGAGCTGTGTCAACCCGAGTGGCACGGCTGCGGGCAACCAGGGCTGGACGAGCTTCACGCAGGGCACGATCGGCCCCGGTGACGGCAATGACACGCAGTGCGCCCCGGGCACACCGCTGACGGCCGAGCTCGGCACCCAGTCGGCACCCGCCAACGGCACGAGCGAGACGCTCGAGTACGCCCCGCCGGCGGGCTCGACGCTCGCCGGGGGGACTCTGCAGGCGAGCATGGCCGCTTACGGTGGCCACCAGGAGGCGGCGACGGCACAGGCCGACGTCCTGGAGCCGCAGGACACGATCGACCAGGGCGACTCGGTGTTCCTCTGTATAAACGAGCAGGGGTGCGGCAGCGCGAGCACCTCCAGCTCCGCCTACTCCGGCACGATTGCGCTGCCGTCGGGGCGCGGCGGCAACCTGTTCGTGACCGCCATCTGCACCGCGCTGAGCGGCTATGACTGCGACCAGTCGCTCGGCGGCAGCGACGGGTACTGGTCAATCGCCGAGGTCAACGCCGCCGATCTGCTGCTCGCCAGCAACGCGACACCGGGCGGCACCGGTTTCGGCGGCACCGTGCTTGCACCCGGCGCGAGCGGCACCGCCCATCTCCTGTTCACCGCGACCGACGCCGCCGGCCCCGGCGTGTACGTGGTGACGGTGAAGGTCGACGGGCAGACCATGTTCACCGGCACCCCGAGCACGAACGGCGGCACCTGCGCTCCCGTGGGAACCGACTCGGCCGCCGACGCGCTCATGTTCGACTCCGCGCAACCGTGCCCGACCGCGACCCCGATCGACGTACCGATCACCACCACCGGGCTGTCCGACGGGGCCCACGAGCTGGTGGCGACGGTCACGGACGCCGCTCAGAATACGGCGACCGTTCTCGATCAGACGATCACCACGTCCAACCCGCAGCTCACCCCGGTGCCGACCCCGACCACCCGGCCGACGGTCCGCGCCGAGTTCCGGATCAGCTGGCGCTGGCGAGGTCGCACGACCGTGCTGCGGGCGATCACCGTGCGCCATCTCCCCCGCAACGCGACGCTGTCGGTCACCTGCCGCGGGCGGGGCTGCCCGAAACTGAGGCTGCGACGCGCCCGCGCCAAGCGCGCGAGCCGGCTGCTCCGCGAGCTCCGCGGCCGCCGCCTGCGCACCGGTGACCGGCTCCTCATCACCGTCACCGCCCCGGGCCGCCGGGCCGAGCGGATCTCGGTGACGATCCGTGACAACCGCACGCCGCTCGCCCGGCTCCTGCAATCGTGACCACGCCACGCGGTCCGGCGATCCGCAGCCGGCCCCGGCGGGCCGCCGCACCGGCAGTCGCGTGGCAGCTGGCCTGCGCGGTGGTGGTGGTGTGCGCGTTCGCGGCCGTCGCATCGTCCGCGCGGGCCGGCGAATGGATCCAGGTGTCGTGCGCCAATCCCGACGGCTCGGCGGCGCCGAGCGAGGGCTGGTCCGACGGGTCGATCGGAAGCCCGGGCGCCGGAATCACGAGTACGCAATGCGCCCCGGGCACGCCGATGCAGGCCACCCTGAGCGAGCTGGCGCCGGCGGGCCCGAACTCCGGCGTGTATCTCGAGTACCAGCCACCCCCAGGGTCGGCACTCGTCGGCGGCCAGGTCGACGCCACCCTGTCCGCCGACGGCTACCACTCCTCGGGGACCAGTGGGGCCGCGGCGTTCGCCCACCTCTCCGAACCGACGCAGAGCGACGAGTTCTTCCAGTGCGTCGCGTTCTTCCAGACGTGCGGACCCAGCCCCGACTATTCCGGCGCGATCACCCTGCCCAGCGACGCCGGCGGTGTCCTCTACGCCGAGGCGGGCTGCACCTCGGGCACCGGAAACTCGTGTGACGAGAACGGGAACAACAGCACCGACTGGGCGCGGGTCGAGATCGACTGGACACGCCTGCTGCTTGCCAGCAGCGTGTCGCCGCAGGCCACGGGCTTCAACGGCAGCGGCGTGGAGCGCAACGTTCGTGGCACCGGGCACGTGGTGTTCACGGCCAGCGAGCCGTATGGCCCCGGGATCTACCAGACCGCCGTGAGCCTCGACGGCAGGCTGGCCTGGACGGGTACGCCGGACACCAACAGCGGTGAATGCGTTCCCGTCGGGACCGACGCCGCGACGGGTGCGCTGATGTTCGATCACCAGCAACCGTGTCTGGACACCGAGGTGGTGGACGCGCCCGTCCCGACGGCGGGGCTGCCCGATGGACGGCACGAGCTGGCGATCACGGTGAAAGACGCCGCCGGCAACAGCTCGACCGTGCTCGACCAGACGATCACCACGTCAAATCCCCAGGTGACTCCCGCCGCCACGGGGCGCGGCGCGATCCATGCCGCGTTCGTGATCAGCTGGAGCTGGAACGGAACCCGCACGCGGCTGCGCTCGATCTCCGTCCGCCGGCTGCCGCGCAACGGACGGCTGACCGTCAGCTGCACCGGCACGGGCTGCCCGCGGTTGAAGATCCGATCCGAGCCGGCACGCCGCGCGGCCAAGCTCCTCGCCGGGCTGATGGGACGAACGCTGCGCGTCGGCGATCGCCTCCGGATCACGGTCACCGCGCCCCACCGCCGCGCCGAGCACGTCCGGCTTGAGATCCGTTCCAATCAGATCCCGCTGGCCCGGTTGGTCAAGCGCTGACCCTGGCCGGGTCGCGGGTATCGCGCACTCGATACCCGCGGCCACTTCCGAGCTGACGATCGGCGGCAGATACTGGCGGGGTGAGCGATCCCCTGGACGATCCGCGCGCCACCGACCTGCTCGCCGCACGTCCCGACGATGTCAGCGCGCTGGCCGCCAACTTCCGCGCCGCCGCGGGAGAATCCGACACCACGGCCGCCGGCTTGAACGCGGCGCAGACCGACGGCACCTGGACCGGGCGCGCGGCGGACGCCTTCCGGCGGGCGATCGGGCGGCTGCCGCGGGCGCTCGGGCGCGTCCGCGACGGATACTCGGCCGTCGCCGACGCGCTCACCATCTATGAGCCGGAGCTGTCGCGGATCCAGTCGGCATTCATCGCGGTGATCACCGAACTGAATGACGCCCAGACCCGGCTCGGCACCGCCCGGACAGGCGCCCAGGCGGCTCACGCCGCGTTCGCCACCACGCTGGGCAACCGGGCCGCTGTGCAGCGCGCCGTGGCCGACGCCGAGCTGGAGCTGGCTCGCGCCGACGGCGCGGTCGACGCCTACGGCCGGGAGATCGCCGCGCTCACCGGTCGCGCCTTCGCCCTGCTCGACGAGTTCGCGACGGTCCGCGCGCAGTGCCGTGACGCGATCGCCGCCGCGCAGCGCGCTGCCCCGGTGCGCCCGGAGTCCGCGAGCAGCACCCTGACGGTCCCAAACGGGGCGTTGCCCGGTGTCCAGGCCCGGATGACGATCCTGCCGGCGGGGGCATCGGGTGGCGTCATCCTGTCGGCGCCCGACCGGCAGCGGATCGAGTCGATGATCCAACGCGCCGACGCGTTGCTGGGAACCCCGTATGTCTCGGGCGGCGGCCACGGCGATTGGGGATCCGGCGGCGGCCTGGACTGCTCCGGATTCGTGTCCGCCGTGCTGCGCTCGGGCGGGTACCTCAACGCTCCGGTGACCACCGAGGGCTTCCAGGGTCAGGCCGGGATCGCCAACGGGCCCGGGCGCCTTGTCACGATCTACGACCGCACCGACTGTGGCACCAATGAGCACGTGATCATCGACCTCAATGGACGGTTCTACGAGTCGGGCGGCGGCGGAGCCAGCGGGGGAGCGCCGTTCGTCCACCGGTTCACCCCCTCGAGCTCCTATCTGGCGTCGTTCAACACGATCCTGCATCCCGCCGGCCTATGAGCCGGGGGCGCCCGCGCCACCTTGTACGCTGGCCGCGTGCGTGCTCAGGAAAGGGCCGTCCTGGGGACTTCGGTCAGCCCGACGGAGCTGCAGGAGCTGATCCACGCCTCCCGGCGCGGCGCCCCGTTCCTGTTCCTCCGCGACGACGGTGGCTGCCAGCAGGTGGTCTGGCTCGACGCCGATCGGCTGGTGCTGGGACGGGCTCCGGGCAGCGACCTGGAGATCACGTGGGACCCTCGGGTCTCCGGAGTGCACGCCTACTTCGAGCGCCGCGGACCGCGTTGGGTGGTCGAGGACGACGGACTCTCGCGCAACGGCACGTTTGTCAACGGGGAGCGGCTCCGGGGTCAGCGGACGCTGCGCGACGGCGACGTGATCGGGGTCGGGGACACGGTGATGGGCTTTCGCCATCCCGAGCCCGAGCCGGTGCTGGCCACCATCTCGGTCCCGACCCTGTCGGCACCGGTGGTGTCAGACGCTCAGCGGCGCGTGCTGGTGGCCCTCTGCCGGCCACTGGCGGCGGAGGAGTCGGCGGCGCCGGCGACCAACGAGCAGATCGCGGCCGAGCTGTTCCTCAGCCTGTCGGCGGTCAAGGGCCATCTGCGGGTCCTGTTCACCCGCTTCGGGCTCGAAGCGGCGCCGCAGAACCAGAAGCGGCTGCTGCTGGCCGAGCGGGCCCTGGCCACCGCCACGGTGACCCCGGAGCAGCTTCGCTAGGAGGACGGGGCGGCGGGCGGCCGACCGGCGGGCGGCGGACCTCAGCCGCCGATGGTCGTCGTACCCGAGCCGCCGCTTGACTTGTGATGACCCGAGGAGCTCGACCCGGAGCCGCCGCCGCTGGATGCGGGCGGCGCCGACTGGACCGGCGGCGTGTACGGGGTGGTGTCGGAGGGGACGGCGGGCGTGTTCGTCACGGTCGATGCCGCACTCGGGGCTCCCGCGGGGTGATGGACGACGTGACGCTTGCGAGGCTTGGGTTTGGGCTTGAGCCGGGCCGTGGCCGACGCCGGCGTGAACTGCGCGACGAGCTCGCGGTTGACCGTTCGGGGGGCCGCGGCGACAGCCCGGCCCGTCGTTCGACCCGTCGTCGTCGAGCCCGTGCGGGCGGGCGATTGATGGTCGATGGCGCGCGCGACCAGGAACGCCGCCCCGAACGCCGCCAGCACGCAGACCACAGTCGTCCCTACCAACCGCATCGCCCTAAGCGTACCCCGCCGCGGCCGTTTTCACGACTGCTGGACCGATATCCGGTACGCCGCGCAGCGATCGGGGGAATACTTGGGAGATGGCGATGACGGGGATGGCGCGTGTCTGAGCAGCTCGAGCGCTGCGCCGAGCTGATCGAGCGACTGCTGGGCGATCCCGAGCTGCGCCGTCGGTTTCGATCCGAGCCGGCGACGATTCTGGTGCAGGCCGGCCTCCCCGAGCTCGCCGCTGGGCTGCGCCGGGGAGACCATGCCCTGATGACGCTCGAGCTGCGAGAGTCCCGCTCCAGCCTCGCTGGGATGCTCGTGGCCGCGGCCGCCGAGGGCGTCGACTTCGCCCACTTCGCCGAGCACGCCGCGCCCGAGCTCGCCCATGACGCCGGCCACGCACTCGATCGCCTCGTCGCGCAGCCCAAGAACGCCGCGCCGGTCCACGACCCCGCGGCCGTCCATCACGCCGCGGCCGCGCCCGCCAAGCCGAGCATCGGACCGCCCGCCCGGATCCCCAAGCTGGCGCCGCCGCCCGCGCCGGCTCATCCGGTTCACCCGTCGACGCCGGCCACTCCCGCCGCGACCCGGTCCGAACCTGCCGCGGCCTCGCCGGCGTCGTCGGCCTCGCCGGCGTCTCCCGCCGGCCGTGCGGAGCTGACCACCGCGCCGGGCGGGGCCGCGCACCACCCCGAGACCCCGTCCCCGGCGACGCCGGCGCCCGAGCCGGGATCCGGGGTCGGCTACCCGGGCGACGAGGCGACACCGCAGCAGTTCGCCGCGTGGATGGGCGCTCGGGCCCAGCAGGCCGGCCTGCCCCCCGAGCTGCCGGTCATGGCGGCGCTCACCGAGTCCGGACTGCGCAACCTGTCCTACGGGGACCGGGATTCGGTCGGCTTCTTCCAGATGCGCCTCGGGATCTGGGATGAGGGCGCCTACGCCGGGTATCCAGACCACCCCGATCTCCAGATCCAGTGGTTCATCGACCACGCGCTGGCGGCCCGAGCGCAGGACCCCGCCCTGGCGCAGAGTCCGACGACATGGGGCGATTGGGTCGCGAACGTCGAGCAGCCGGCAGCGGAGTATCGCTATCGCTACCAGCTGCAGCTCAGCACCGCCCAGGAACTGCTCCGGGGCGCTGACCTCGCCCCGACGGCCGGCTCGGTCGCCCCCGTGCCGGTCGGTCAGGCGGCGCTCAACGAGGCGATGCATCTCGTCGGACACGGCGCCGACGCCGGAGCCAGCCTCCGGGCCGGACCCGACTCGGCGAGCCTGGTCCAGTTCGCCTACGCGCGGCAGGGCATCCAGCTGCCGCCGGCCGCCGCCGAGCAGTTCGACGTCGGCATGCCGGTGGCCAAGGAGCAGCTGCGACCCGGCGACGCCGTGTTCTTCGCCCAGGCCGGCGGGTACATCCACCAGGTCGGCCTCTACATCGGGCACGGTCGCTTCGTCAGCGCCGCTGCCGGCGGCGGCGATGTGAAGGTCTCCTCGCTGTCGGACCCCGGCTTCGCGCACGAATACGCGGGCGCTCGCCGGTACACCGCCGCGGCGCTCAGCAACCCCGCCAGCTACGCGCGGCCGCTGCCGACGATCAAGCCCTGAGTCGGCCTCCAGGGCCCACGTCAGCCGCCCAGGAGCCGGGCTGACCCAACGCGGCCACCGCCGTTGCGCCTACGCCGGGTCGAGCTCGATCGACTCGATCTGGGGGGGATCAATCGGCCGGTCCTGGGCGCCGGTTGGAGCTCCCTCAATCGCATCAACGGCATCCATCCCGGCTGTGACCTGCCCGAACACGGTGTGCTTTCCGTCCAGCCACGGTGCGCCGTCGGCGGTGACGATGAAGAACTGCGACCCGTTGGTGTTGGGGCCGGAGTTGGCCATCGCCAGAGCGCCGCGAACGACCTTGTGCGCGTTGAACTCGTCCTCGAATTTGTAGCCGGGTCCGCCGGTGCCGGTGCCCTCGGGGCAGCCGCCCTGAATCATGAAGTCCGGGATGACGCGGTGGAAGATCAGCCCGTCGTAGAAGCCGTCGCCGGCGAGCTTGCGGAAGTTCTCAACCGTCTTGGGGGCGTCGTCGTCGAAGAACTCGATCGCGATCGTCCCCGCGGTGGTGTTCATGTTGGCTGTGCTCATGCGCCGGACATTAGTCGACCCTGCCGGCCCAGCCGGGATCCGGGCGGTGTCGCTGGTGGTACCGCCCGGATCCGGCTTGGATCGGTGCCCCCCGCAGGGGCTGGGATCAGTGCCCCCGCAGGGGCGGCGCTGTCAGCTGTTGGACGCGGTCTGAATCGCGTTGATGGTCGAGTTCACGCTCACCGCCGGCGTGGTGACGGCGCCGGGCACAGAGGCGGTGCAGCTCACCGATCCGGTGCCCGAACCGCCCGTCCCCTGGAGCGGGATCGACTGCGTGCTGGTATCGCCCGCGGTGCCGTCGGTCGGGATGACAACGCTCCGCGTCGCGGTGTTGGAGCCGACGGTCAGCGTGCAGGCCACGATGGTGCGCTGTGCCGTCGCCCCGCTGGTGACGGTCGCGATCGGGTTCGCCATGGCGAGATAGGACGCGCCGGCGGGCAGCGCGACGCTCGTCACCGTGGCGGGCGTGCCGGTCGCTGCGGCGGTGTTGTAGGTGGTCCCGAACTCCGATGGCAGGGCGTTGTTGCAGGTGACCTTGCCGACCTGGTTGATCGTGCCGATCGCCTGACCGGTCGCACACGTGCCGCTGACGCGCACCTGCAGCTGGCCGGTGTTGGCGCGCACGATGCCGACCGCTCCGGCCTGGATCTTCTTGTAGGAGACGGCGTTGTTGTTGATCTTGCTGCCGGTTACGGCGTTGTTGCGCAGCTGGGCGGTGCCCACGCTGTTGTTGGGAATCGAGATGGCGGCGTAGCCGACTCCGCCCAGGGAGATGAACAGCGCGACCGAGGAGATGAGAATCGCCGGCGACGGCCGACGGCGCAGCAGTGAGTGCAAGGACAAGGGACGACCTCCGTGGTTGGACAGGCCCGCGGTGGGCTTTCACATCCACAACACGGCCGACGCGAGCGAAGTCGCGCCGGGGGGTCCGACCCCTGACAGGGGTCTTACACCGAGGGGTGCAAGCCGCCCGGTTGGGCGAGATCTTGCAGGCGAGCCAAGGCTGGAGCCGGACCGTCAGGGCCAGGCCGGGGCCGCTCGGACCCTCAGGCCCGGGCGAGCTCCAGGCGCAGCACGTGGCCGCGCACCTCGGTCCCGCCGGTCTTCTCCACCACCCGTTCCGCCTCGCTCTGGGGCACATCGACGAACGCGAAGCGCTCCAGCACCCGGACATTGCGGACGGACTCGCCATCGAGATCGGTGGCGGACGTGATGGCGTGGATGATGTCCGACGGCTCCAGCCCGGCGGCCCGGCCACCGGACACGATCACCTTGCAATACGACCCCGCCCGCCCGTCCCCGTTGGCGTGCGCGGACACCTGCGGCTTGGAGTGCCGGCGGGGCGGTGACTTGACGGGCGTCGGCGCGACGTGGGCACCCTTGACCCACGGGGACAACTTGACGCCGGCGTGACGCTCGATCGCCTGGATGTCGCGCATCTGGCGCGGCTCGTAGAACGTGATCGCCCGGCCACTGCGGCCCACCCGGCCGGTGCGGCCGATCCGGTGCACGTACACGTCGGGGGAGATGGGCACGTCGAAGTTGATCACGTGGGAGATGCCCGAGATGTCGAGGCCGCGAGATGCCACATCGGTGGCGATCAGCAACGGCAGTCGCCCATCCTTGAACGAGATCATCACGCCGTCCCGGGCGCCCTGGGACATGTCGCCGTGCAATGCCTTGACGTTCATGCCGCGATCGCGGAGCGTCCGGTAGAGCTGGTCGCAGCGGATCTTGGTGCGCACGAACACGAGCGCCTGGTCGGGCCGTTCGGCCTCGAGCACGGTGACCAGCGCCTCGGGCTTGTCCCGCGGCGCGACCTCGAGGGCGAACTGCTCGACGGTGTCCACCGTCAGGGTGTCGGTCTTGACCTTGACCGTCACCGGGTCATATAGGTACTGATCGGCGAGGCGGCGGATCTCGGGGGGCATCGTCGCCGAGAACAGCGCCGTCTGACGGCTCGACGGCGTCAGCGACAGAATCCGCTCGACGTCTTCGAGGAAGCCCAGGTCGAGCATCTCGTCGGCCTCATCGAGCACGACGAAGCGGCAGGCGTGCAGGACCAGTGAGTGGCGGCTGATCAGGTCCTTGACCCGGCCAACGGTTCCGACAACCACCTGGCCGCCGGCCCGTAGCTGCGCCTGCTGGCTGCGGATCGGTGCGCCGCCGAATACCGCCACGACGTCGACGCCCTTGCGCTTGCCATAGGCGCGCAGTGCCTGGGTCACCTGGATGCACAGCTCGCGCGTCGGTGTCAGCACCAGGCCCTGGACGTCGTCCTCGTCGGGATCGACATACTGGAGCATCGGCAGGCCGAACGCCGCCGTCTTGCCCGATCCGGTCTGCGCTTGCCCGATCACATCGAGTCCCTCGAGCAGCGGCGGGATCGCCTGCTCCTGGATCGGGCTGGGAGCGTCATAACCGACGTCGCGAACCGCGTCGAGAAGGTCGGAGGTGAGGCCGAGATCGGCAAATGAGGTCATGCGAGCACGGACGATAGCCGCACGGCGCCGTTTCGGAGACGCGCCGAGACCGTTCGGAGACGCGCCGGCACGCTTGACGCGAAAAGCTTAGGCACATAAACTTCGGTCCCGAAACTTTAGGAACCGACGAATTCGGACGACATACCCAACCATGGCTTCCACAACAGACTCCAACCGCATCGACGCCTACGTCTGGCGGATCAGCGCCGTCGTGATCATCGGCTCGATCATGTCGATCCTCGACACGACGATCGTCAACGTCGCGCTCGACACCCTCTCGCGCGAGCTGCACTCGACGATCGACAGCATCCAGTGGGTGGCGACGGGCTACCTGCTGTCACTGGCCGCGGTGATTCCGGTCACCGGTTGGGCCGCGCGCCGCTTCGGCGCCAAGCCGGTGTACATCACCTCGCTGATCCTGTTCACCGCGGGCTCCGCCCTCTGCGGCCTCGCCGGCTCCACCACCGAGCTGATCCTGTTCCGCGTCCTGCAGGGCATCGGCGGCGGCATGATCCTGCCCGTCGGGCAGTTGATGATGGCCGAGGCCGCCGGGCCCAAGCGGATGGGGCGCGTGATGAGCGTTGTCGCCGTGCCGGCGATGCTGGCTCCGATCCTCGGCCCGACGATCGGCGGTCTGATCCTCGACAACGCCAGCTGGCGCTGGATCTTCTACGTCAACGTGCCGATCGGCCTCATCGCCGTCGTCGCGGCGGTGCGCATCCTGCCGAAGGTGGCGCGCCAGCGCGCCGAGCCGCTCGACTATCGCGGCCTGATCATGATGGCCACCGGGCTGCCGCTGATCACCTACGGCCTCGCCGAGATCGGCGTCACCGGCAGCTTCACCGCGTTCAAGGTCGTGGCGCCGATCCTCATCGGTGTCGCGCTGGTGGCCATCTTCGCCGTCTACGCCCTGCGGGTGCCGCGGCCGCTGCTGAACCTGCGCCTCTACGCCCGTCCGACCTTCTCCTCAGCGTCGATCGCCATGTTCTGCATCGGCGCCGCGCTGTTCGGCGGCATGATCCTGCTGCCGCTCTACTGGCAGACGATCCGCCACGAGGACGTGGTGATCACGGGGCTGCTCACCGCGCCTCAGGGCCTCGGCGCAGCGCTAGTGATGCCCCTGGCCGGCAAGCTGACCGACCGCTTCGGCGGCGGTCCGCTGGCGCTGCTCGGAGTGCTGCTGACCGCGGGCGCGACGATCCCGTTCGCCCTGATCGGCTCGCACACCTCGATCCTTTACCTGTGCTTCGCGATGCTGTTCCGCGGCTTCGGAATCGGGTTTGCGTTCATGCCGGCGATGACTGCGGCGTTTGCGGCGCTCGAGCGCCACGAGCTGTCCGACGCAACGCCGCAGCTCAACGTGCTGCAGCGCGTCGGCGGCTCGATCGGCATCGCCGTCCTGGCGGTCGTGCTGCAGCGCGGGCTCGACAGCGCGCACTCTCTGTCGTCGGCCGCGTCGGCGTACGGCACGGCGTTCTGGTGGGCTGCGGGGCTGACCGCCCTGGCGATCATTCCCTGCGTGATCCTGATGCGAGCCGAGCGGGCGGCGCGCAACACGCGCGGCGAAGCCGGCGAGGCCGACGACGCGACCCTGGCAGAGGCGGTGACGGCATGACCGCGATCCGTGCCCAGAAGCCGGCCTCGCAGACGACCGGCATCAGCGGCTCTGAGATGCCGACGCGCGAGTCCGCGGCGGAGCTGGGGCGTGCCTTCAAGGCCTGCGTCGGCGCGGTACGCCGACTGCGCGGCCGCGAGACCCGCTGCCACGGCGAGTTGTCAGACGCGCAATACGGGCTCCTGTTCGGCCTGCGGGATCACGCGGCGCTGCCGAGCAGCGAGCTGGCCCTCATGGCCGACCTGGCGCCGGCGACGGCAACCGGCATGCTCGACGGCCTCGCTGCGGACGGGCTCGTCACTCGCATCCGGTCTGACCAGGACCGCCGCGTGGTGCTGACCTCGCTCACCGAACGGGGGCGCGCACTGGTGGCCGAGCGCCACGCCCGGTTCGCGCCCCGGTTCGAGGCGGCGATGGCCGAGTTCTCAGACGACGAGCTGCGCAGCGCGGCCAAGGTGCTCACCCGGCTGGGCGAGATGTTCAATCAGTTCACGCCCGGCGGCGCGACCGGCTCGGGGCCGGCGTCGGCCCCGGAGGCGCCGCAGGGCTGACCAGGCCGTCGAGGTGCGGGGTGCCGAGGTTGGCGTCCCGCACTCCGAAGCCGAGACCGCCCGCCGCCGGTCCTTCGGCGAACCGGACCGTCGCGGGGAGCAGGATCGGCTTCTTGAACGCGACAGTCACTTCACCGGCGGCCGGAAGCTCCGGGCCGAGCGCCGCCAGGCACCTGGCCGTAGTCCACATCCCGTGCGCGATGGCGGTGGGGAAGCCGAACAGCCGGGCGCTCAGCGGATGCAGGTGGATCGGGTTGACATCACCCGAGACCGCCCCGTAGCGGCGACCGAGATCGCCGGGCAGCCTCCAGGTGGCGACGGCCGGGAGCTCGTCGCTCGACGGCGGGTCGGCCGCGGGGGGCGGCGGCGTGGGCGCACCATCTGAGCCGTTGCCGCGGCTGAGGTTGGTCGACGCCTCCTCCCAGACGAGCTCGTCACCGACTCGCGCTTCGGTGCGGATGTCGAACCGCCGGCCCCTCGGATGGGCCTGCAGCGGCGTCGCCCAGACCCGGAGCGACAGCAGCTCGGTGGCCCGGATTGGACGGTGCACGGTGATGCGGTTGGCGATGTGGACCAGTCCGATCGCCGGCAGCGGGAAGCCGCCGCCGGTCATCAGCGCCAGGTGCATTCCGAACGCCAGCGTGTGGGGGTAGGTGGAGGGCAGCGTGTCGGATAGGCCGAACCCACAGATGCGGTCATACGCCGCCAGGCGGTCGCGATCGACGGCGACGCCGGTTCGCAGCAGCGCCTGCTCCGGCACGTCCCCCCCACCCCCGCCGACGAATGGGAGCCGCGAGGCGCCTGGAACCAGCGACAAGCCCGCCCGGGCGAACAGCGGCAGCATCGACGGGGCGCCGGTCAGCTCTTTGTCCGCCATCCGGTCACGCTCCAAGCAGGCTCTGCCCGCAGACGCGGACGATGTTGCCGGTCACTCCCGCCGACCCCGGGTTGGCAAACCAGGCGATCGTCTCGGCGACGTCGATTGGCAGGCCGCCCTGGGAGACGCTGTTCATCCGCCGTCCCGCCTCGCGAATGGCGATCGGCATCGCCGCCGTCATCTCGGTCTCGATGAACCCGGGAGCGACGGCGTTGATGGTGACGCCGCGCTTGGCCAGCGCCGGCGCCCAGGCCTCCACGAAGCCGATGACGCCGGCCTTCGACGTGGAGTAGTTGGTCTGCCCGGCGTTCCCGGCGATCCCGCTGATCGACGAGACGCTGACGATCCGGCCGTTGCGGCGGACCGCCTCGCGCCCGAACAGCTCGTGATCGATCCGCTCCGGGGCGGTCAGGTTGATCCCGATCACCTTGCTCCACTGATCCTGACTCATCCGGTGAAGCGTCTTGTCCCTGGTGATGCCGGCGTTGTGGACGACCACGTCGACCCCGCCGTGCTGATCGAGGAGATGGGAGGCGATCGACGCCGGCGCCTCATCGCCGGTGATGTCGACGGTCAACGACGAGCCGCCGATCCGCCCGGTGACCACGGCGAGCTCATCGGCCATCGGAGCGACATCGAGGCCGACGACGGTGGCACCGTCGCGAGCGAGGACCTCGGCGATGGCGGCGCCGATCCCACGCGCCGCGCCGGTCACGAGCGCGACCTTGCCGCGGAGCGGGGACCCCCAGTCGATCTTGCCGGGGGGCGCCACGCCAGGCCCGACGCGTACCACCTGCCCGGAGACGAACGCGGACTTGGGCGAGAGGAGGAACCGCAGCGTCGACTCGATCTGGCTCTCGGCCTTCGGCTTGACGTACACGAGCTGCGCGGTGGCGCCCTCCTTGACCTCCTTGCCGATCGCGCGGACGAGGCCCTCGAGGGCGCGCTGAGCGATCGCCGCCTCGGGTGTGGCGGCGTCCGGCGGCGCGGTGCCGAGCACGATCACCCGGCCGCTGGGCAGCAGCCGGCGGATCGAGGGGGAAAAGAAAGCCCACGCCGCCCGCAGGTCGTCGCTCGATGCGATGCCGGTGGCGTCGAATACGAGCGCCTTGAATCGCTCGTCGGCGGCAACCGCATCGGGGTTGAAGATGCCGGCATCGAGCTTGACCTGGGCCGCCGCGGTTCGCAGCTCCTCGTCCATCGGCGTGAACACGTCGGCGTCGACTGCCTTGAGCACCTTCGCCAGCGGCTTGGAGAGACGAGACCCGCCCCCCATGCCCGCCCCGCCGGCCCCGCCGGTCCCGCCCGCCCGGCCGAGTAGGACCGGACCGCTGATCACCGGCTGACCGGCTCGATAGCGTTCCAGGCGCGGCGGCTGGGGTAGCCCGATCTGCTTGGTGACGAGCTTGCCGATGGGGGTGTTGACGAGCTGCTGATACCGATCAGTCATTGACGGCCTCCATGATCGCGGTGACACCGAGTCCGCCGGCGGCGCAGATCGAGATGAGGCCGCGGCTCGGGCGGGCGCGGTCCGTCTCGCTCAGCGCCTTGGCCAGCGACGCGACGATCCGCCCGCCGGTGGCACCGAACGGATGCCCGGCGCCGAGCGAGCCGCCGTGGACGTTGAGCCGGTTCCGGTCCAGTGAGCCGAGTGGCTCGTCGAGGCCGAGACGCTCGGAGCAGAACACCGGGTCCTCCCATGCCTTCAGCGTGCACAGCACCTGCGCGGCGAACGCCTCGTGGATCTCATAGAAGTCGAAGTCCTGAAGCGTGACCCCGTTGCGGTGCAGCAGCTTGGGCACGGCGAAGGCGGGGGCCATCAGCAGCCCCTCACCCTGGTGGACGTAGTCGACCGCGGCCGTCTGAGCGCCGGTGAAGTAGGCCTGGACGGGAATGCCGCGGGCCGCCGCCCACTCCTCGCTGGCCAGCAGCACGGCCGAGGCGCCATCGGACAGCGGAGTCGAGTTGCCGGCGGTCATCGTCCCGTCTGAGCCGCCGAACACCGGCTTGAGCTTGGCCAGCTTCTCCGCGCTCGAGTCCGGGCGGAGGTTCTGATCCCGCTCCAGCCCGAGGAAGGGGGTCACGAGATCGTCCATCCAGCCGCTGTCGTAGGCGGCGGCGAGGTGGTGGTGGCTGGCGACGGCCAGCTCGTCCTGCTCGACGCGGCCGATGCCCCAGTGCCGGGCCATGAGTGCCGTGTGCTCGCCCATGGACAGTCCGGTGCGCGGCTCGGAGTTGCGGGGGATCTCGGGGACGATCTGCTGGGGGCGCAGCCGGGCCAGCGCGCGCAGCCGGGCGGTGTTGGACCTGGCGCGACTGAGCGCCAGCAGCACCTCCCGCAGGTCCTCGTTGACGGCGATCGGGGCGTCGGAGGTCGTGTCGACGCCGCCGGCGATGCCACACTCGATCTGGCCCAGCGCCACCTTGTTGGCGACGAGGATGGTCGCCTCCAGGCCGGTGCCGCACGCCTGCTGGACGTCGTAGGCGGGGGTCTGCGCCGCCAGCCGTGAGCCGAGCACCGATTCACGCGTGAGGTTGAAATCCCGGCTGTGCTTGAGCACGGCGCCGGCCGCGACCTCGCCGAGCACCTCGCCCTCCAGGCCGAACCGGGTGACCAGCGCATCGAGCGTCGCGGTCAGCATGTCCTGGTTGGAGGCCTTGGCGTAGGGACCGTTCTGGCGGGCGAAGGGGATGCGGATCCCCCCGAGGACCGCCACGCGGCGGGCGGTTGGGTTCATCTGTGGCTCTCCTGGGTCTCGTTAGCTACGGTACCGTAGCCTACGATAACTACGGTCGTGTAGCTCCGGTGTGTCGGGAGTACCCCGTGCGACGCCGGTTCACTCGCCTGCGGCGCCGCCGGCCTGATCGGGGCCGGTGGCGGTGGTCAGCCCGCCGCCCGCTGTGGCCCGGCGTACCACCCGTGGCGCCAGGATCCGCAGCGCCGCGAAGATCCAGTAGAACCGCGGCACGTAGCGCTCGGCGCGGCCTCCCGGCCCCGCTTCGACGATCGCCTCGGCCACGACCGGTGGTTCTGACACCAGCCACCGCGTCGCCGCCCGCGCCGGCCGGGGGAGCTCGGGGTCCGGGGAGGACGAGGCCCACGTGAATGCCATGGGGCCGCGCCACGGCGCCGGCGTCGTCCACCCGACCAGCAGGTGCAGCTCGCCGTGCTCCCGGCGCACGGCCTCCAGCACGCGCCGCGGCGCGTCGGGGTCGGTCAGATCGGCGGCGATCACCGTGGCCGCGCCGAGCTCGGCGGCCAGTGCGCGGAGGCGATCCTCGCGCCGGGCGACGAGGACGAGGCGCGCGCCCGGCTCCCGCGCCAACCGGCGGGCGGCAGCCTCGCCGATCCCACTCGACGCGCCGGTCACGACGATCACATACGCCATGGGGACGCAGGCTACGCGACGGCCCCGCGCCGGGGCTCGGCGATACGAAGCGCCAGATCGAGCTCGAAGCGGCCCTGCGGCTCATCCATCGTGCCGCCCAACAGCTCACGCAGCTTGGCGATCCGGTAGCGCACCGTCTGCGGGTGCACGTGGAGCTCGCCGGCGATTGCCGGCGTGTGGCGCTGGTGGGCAAGCCACGCGGCCAGCGTCTGGACGAGCCGCTCGCGCTCCCCGGCCGGCAGGCCGTCAAGGGGGGCGAGGCGCGCGCGCGACAGGAGCCGGGCCAGATCGCGATCCTGAAGCAGGATCAGGGTGGCGAGGTGGTCCGTGGCGCGAACCGGTCCGGCCCGCTCATGGCGCAGCGCGCCCTCCCCGGCCAGCTCGAGCGCCAGTCGTGCCCAGCGCAGCGAGCTCGGTGCGTCCGACGCGGCGACGGTGGGGCCGACCGCCACCGGCTCCCCCTCCAACCCGCGGCAGATCGCCGCGGGGCGACCGGGGGCGTCGGGATCGGGCAGGACCAGCCAGGCGCCGCCGGCGTCGGCACCGGGCAGGCCGTCGAGGTCCAGGCGCCGAGCCACAGCGGCCGGGTCGTCGCCTGACAGCGCCACCACCGCCAGCCGGCGCGGCATCGGCCACTGGGCCAGCTCGGCGGCCCGGGCCGCCGCCTCGGCGTCGTGGCCGGCGGGATCGAGCAGCACCGCGGCCAGCCGGCGGCGACGGCGCTCGCGCTCGCCGGCCTGATCGGACTGCATCCGCAGATACCCCTCGACGACGTCGGTGGCCAGCTCGTCGCCGTAGACGAAGATCGCCTCGGCCAGTGCGATGGCCGCCGTCGCCGATACGCCGGCCCGGGTCGCGACATCGGCCGCACCGCGCCACGCTGCCCGCAGTCCGCTGCGAAACGCCGCGCGCAGATCGTCGAGGCTGCGCCCCGCCTGGTACTCGGTCTCCCCGAGGCGACGCCACAGCTCGTCGGTCTCCCGGGCCGGACGCTGCCCCCGCTGCACGGCGTCGAGGAACGCACGGATCGCCTGCTCGACCCCGAGGCGCAGTGCCATGCCCTCGGGAGCGCCGAGCACCTCACCGTAGACCGGGCTCGCCGCCCGCACGGCGGCGATGATGCCGTCGGCGAGCGAGCCGACCTCGCCCCGCACGATCGCGATCGTCTCATCCGGGAGTGGCTGTGCCGACCACTCGCTCATTATCAGATTATGACAAACCAGCGCCGCATTTACGTTGTCGGCGACTACAGACACGTGCCCGGGTGCAGGCGTACGGTTTTGCCATGGCTCGCCGCAGCATCACTCAGACGCATGAGCGCATCGCTCAGCTCGGCTGGGAGCCGGATTACCACGAGCCCGTCGTCCGCTACCCGACGCGCTACCGGTTTCCCCACCGGGCCAAGGATCCGATGCGTCACATCATGCGCGAGTACCTGCCCATGGAGCTCGAGAAGGACGAGCGCGTGTACGGCGGCCACGACGCCGCAGTGCGGGCCGGCATGCCCCACAAGGCCCACGAACGGTGGCTGGAGATCCTCAAGCCGTTCATCGTCATCACCAACTACGCCGAGGTGGCCGCCGGGCGCTGCATGTCGATGCTGATGAGCGCGGTCCCCAACGATGAGCTGCGCAACGGCTACCACGTGCAGTTCGTCGATGAGATCCGCCATACCGGCATGCAGATGGCGCTGGCCCGCTGGTATGCCCAGAACGTCCCCGACCCGGCCGGCTGGAACCTCGGGCCCAAGGGGTTCTCGGGCTCGGTGCTGACCAATCCGGGGCTGAACATGCTGTCGCACTTCATCGTCGGCGATCCGATCCAGTGCGCGTTCACGCTGCAGGTGGTGGCCGAGACCGCGTTCACCAACGTCGTGTTCGTCGCCACCCCGGACGTTGCCGCCCGCAATGGCGACTTCACCCTGCCGACCACCTACCTGTCGGTCCAATCCGACGAGGCGCGCCACATCTCCAACGGCTACGCCACGCTGCTGACCGTCCTCCAGGACGACCACAACGCGCCGCTGATCGAACGCGACCTGCAGCAGGCGTTCTGGATCAACCACGCGTTCATCGACGTGTTCTCCGCGGTGGTGATCGAGTACTTCTCCAAGGACCGCTCCGACCCCGAGTCGTTCCTGGACAAGTGGGACCGCTGGGTCCGCGACGACTGGCACCGCGCCTACATCATGAAGCTCGGCAAGCTCGGCCTCGACATCCCGCCGGACATGTTCGAGCGGGCGCGCGAGCGCCTCGTGAACGGACTGCACCACCGCCACGCGATCCTGGCGTTTGCCGCCTGGCCGTTGAGCTTCTGGCGGTTCGACCCGCTCGACGAGCGCGATTTCGACTGGTTCGAGTCCAAGTACCCGGGCTGGTACGCCGAGTACGGCGGGTTCTGGGAGGCGTTCCGCCGCGGCGCCGACCCCCGCTCGGGGTTCCTCCCGCTCGACTTCATCAACATGGCGCCGCCGTTCTGCTGGACCTGCCAGGGGCTGTGCGTCTCAGAGGGCGATCGCGTCCACCGGATCGTCGGCCAGCGGACGCGGTTCTACTGCTCCAAGGAGTGCCGATGGCTCGACGAGTCCAACCCGGGCCGCTACACCGGGGACCGCAACTACCTGGATCGCTACCACGGCTGGGAGGCCTCGGCGGTGATCGAGGATCTCGGCTTCGTCCGCGCGGACGGCGAGACGCTGATCGGCCAGCCGCACCTGGGCGACGAGCACCGGTGGACGCTGTCGGACATCCGCGCCCACAACCTCGCCCTGCAGAGCCCCAACATCCGGGTCGCGCGTGAGCTGGGGCTGCCGAGCGGCGACTGGAGCGACGCTCCGCGGTCCGACGGAGCGGTGCCGCTGGCGCACGCCCAGGCGATCCTGTGAGGAGTGGGCGGGTGCGTGTTCGCTTCGAGCCGCTCGGCGAGACGATCGAGTGCGCCACCGGGGAGACGGTGCTCAATGCCGCGTTTCGCCAGGGATACAACCTCGCCTATGGCTGTCGCGAGGGTCAGTGCTCGGCCTGCAAGTGCCACCTGCTGGCGGGCGAGGTAGAGCTGAAGCCGTACTCGACCTTCGCGCTCTCGGACGCCGAGCGGGGCAACGGCTACGCCCTCATGTGCCGGGCGCTGCCCGAGTCCGATCTGACGATCGAGCTGCTGCACTACGACCCGGAGAACTACCGGCTGCAGACCGCCATCCGCGACGTGACGGCGCGGGTCACATCGCTGGCCGAGCTGACCCACGACATCGTCGGCCTGACGCTGACCGTCGATGGCGAGTTCAGCTGGCTGCCGGGGCAGTACATGGACGTCCACGTCCCGGGGTCCGACGACGCCAAGCGCTCGTTCTCGATTGCCAGCCTGCCCGGCGATGGCCACCTGGAGCTGATGATCAAGCGCTACCCCGGCGGCCGGCTCTCCTCGCTGCTCGGAAAGGAGATCAAGCCTGATTCTCAGTTGCAGCTGACCGGGCCCTACGGCGCGTTTCACCTCCGGCGCTCAGACCGGCCGATCCTGATGATCGCCGGCGGTTCCGGCATGGCGCCGGTGCTCGGCGTCCTCCGCCAGCTGGCGGCGGAGGGCTGCGACCGGCCGGTGCGCTTCTACTACGGGGCACGGGAGGAGCGGGACCTGTTCATGCTCGACGAGATCCGGCAGCTCGGGCTCACGGACTTCGAGTTCACGCCGGTCACCGGCCGGTTCGTCCACGAGGTGATCCGGGTGCCGGCCGACCCCGACGTCTACATGTGCGGGCCGCCGCCGATGATCGACGCGGCCAAGGCGATGCTGGCGGCCGGCGGCGTCGACCCCGCGCGCATCTTCACCGACAGGTTCACCACCGCCGCCGGGGCGGTCACTCCCCCCGCCCGGGAGGTTTCCGAGCGGGAGTTCTCCTGGTTTGCGCCGGCGGGCCGGCGCGCGACGCTGTACGAGGACGTCACGATCGACACCCAGCCGTCGATCCACCGCCATCTCGCCCGCGGGTGGCCGGTGAGTTTCGAGGACGGGCGCGGGACGTGGAGCGACGCATCGACCGCGTTGCGGTCAACCGACTGGTTCGCGTTTCGCGATCCCGGCCAGCAGTGGGAGCGGACCTTCTACCGGGCCGGCGCCGCCACCGAGCAGCAGCTGGAGGGCGCGCTCCGATCCGCCGCCGAGCAGGGTCTGATCGAGGACTTCACCCCCGAGTGGGTCCGGTTCCTGCGCACGTCGCTGCAGGTCCCGGCGTTCGTCGAGCACGGCCTGTGGTTCGCGCTGGCGACGGCCGCCCGCGACTGCCTGTCTGACTCGGTCGCGACCTGCGTGTGTCTGCAAGCGGCCCACAAGCAGCGCTCGTCCCAGGCGATCGTCCTCTACGCGATGGACCTCGAGGGCCACCTCGGGGGCGAGTTGCCGATCGCCGCGGCGCGCGAGGCGTTCCTGCGCGACGAGCGCTGGCAGCCGACCCGCCGGTACCTCGAGCGCCTCGCCGCCACCGCCGACTGGGGCGAGGTGGTGATCGCCTCCAACCTGTGCTTCGAGCCGACCGTCGGCACGCTGCTGCGGCGAGAGCTCGGCACTCGCGCGGCCGCCGCCAACGGCGACACCGTCACTCCGGTGCTCGCCCGCACCGCGACCCAGGAGTGGGAGTGGGCCCGCTCCTGGACGGTGGCGCTGGTGCAGTTCCTCGTCGCCGACGAGGTGCATGCGGACCACAATCGAGCCGTGATCGACGGCTGGGTCGGCGACTGGATGGCCCAGGCCCTTGACGCCGCGACGGCCGTGTCCACCGACACCGCGCGCGGCCGAGCCTACGCCGAGGCGATGACGACCGAGGCGCTGTCGCATCGGGCACAGCGCCGGAGCTCCCCGCTGGCTACCGAGCCGGCCGGCCACCCGGCGCCCGCGACGCCGGCGCGGACGGCCGAAGGCGCCTATGACCACGTCGGAATCGTCATGGCCAAGAGCGCCGAGGGCGACGCCGTGGCGCGATTCTTCGCCGGGCGCGCGGACGTGATCGAGCAGCCGGCGTTCTGGGAGATCCGCGCCCGCGACCGGCTCGTCATCCCCTATGACGAGATCTCCGAGGAGGTCGGGTACGAGATCGACGCGTACTCGATCCAGCATGAGATGTCGACGCACTACGGGCGCATGGTCGCCACCGACGATGCGCTGGTGCTGTTCTCAGACCCCACCGAGGCGATGGAGCACCTGATCTCGTGAGGCGCATTCTCGGCCGGTGGCTCGTCGCGCTCGATCGCCGCCGGGTGGGTCACTGGATCCTCTTGCGGGCGCTGCCGCTGGCGATCGCGCGGCGGTTCGATCCAGCGGCCTCCACGGGCCTGGCGGCGACACTCGAGCTGGCGATCCGCGACACGCACGGAGGTGCTGAGGTCCGGTACGAGCTGGCGATCGCCAACGCGTGCTGCTCGGTGGGTCCGTGCGCGCCGGCGGCGCCGGGGGCGCCGGGGGCGCCGGGGGCGCCGGGGGCGCCGGGGGCGCCGGGGGCGCGAGCCATGATCGGCTCCGAGGATCTCATTCTCCTGGCCAGTGGCGCCGTCGGCTGGCCCGAGCTGCTGTCCAGCGGCCGCTTCGAGCTCACTGGTGACCCGTTCCTGGCGCTCCGCTTCGCCAGCCTGTTCCGGCTGCCGGTCGTGCTGGATCCGGTCTAAGGACCTATCCCACCTTGGCGGTGAAGCCCAACGTCACGGGCCCGCAGCTGAACGGCTTGTGATTGCGCTCGTGCTGCGTCTGGGTGTAGGTGATCGTCCCGGTGGCGCGGCCGGCGCCGGCGAACCGGCCGGTGACGTTGGTCGTGGTCGTCAGAGTCCCGTGGATCGAGCCGCTGAATGCGTAGCCGGACCTGGCTCCGGTGACGGCGAAGTGGCCGTTGCCGGTCACGCCGACCGTCCCGACGGGGATGATCGAGTGGCCGGTGAACGGACTCACCCCCGGCCGGAAGCCGCCGGCTCCAAAGCACCCGAGTGAGGCATAACTGAATCGCAGCAGCTCGCTCCCCCCAGTGGAGACGTGGAAGCTGACCGGGGCGCCGAAGCCCTCGAGCTTCGGCTCCGACGTGAACCCCCGGTAGGTGCGCCCCGGCTTGGGATGGGAAGCCAGCGCGGTCGTCGCGCACGTCAGGGCCACGGCCAAGACGGCCAGGACGGCGCGCCCACGCGGGCGATAGCGACGTGCCCTCACGACGCGGAATACAACCGCGCCGGGGCGGGCGCATCAATACGCAGAATCACGCATATGGCGAGGCTCGCCAGGCGGCCACGGCGGCGGTGCGGTTGGTGACGGCGAGCCGCCGGAACACCTGCTCCAGGTGCTTGGCGACGGTCTTCTCGCTGATCCCGAGCCCGCGCGCGATCTGATGGTTCGTCGCGCCGTGGCTGAGCAGGGACATGACCTCGCGCTGGCGCGGGGTCAGGACCCCGGCCGGCGCCGGCTCCGGCGGGCGAGCTCGCAGTGACGCCCGGATCTGTGCCAGCAAAGGGCTCAGGGTGTCCAGGACCGCCACGTCGCGCTCGCTGAAGTCCGACCGCCGGCGGCTGAGGGCGAAGCCGACCACCTCGGTTCCCGGCTGCGGCAGCCCGAACGCGAGCTGAGTCTCGACGCCGAGCGGCTGGTAGATGAGGCCGTAGATCGGCCGGCGGTGGAGCTCCCGGGTGGAGATGAAATCGCTGATCCGGCGCGCAGTAGCGTCACCGGTCATCGAGTGATGGGCGACGAGCGGATTCTCGAGTGCGTGCCCGGCGAACACCGCGGCCTGATCACGGTCCGGCGGCGGCCCGCCGGCGGTCACGACCCTCGCGGTGCGGCGCGCGACGTCGATCTCGTTGTATGAGGCGAGATCGGACCCGACCAATCGCCCGACGACGTCAAGCATCGCCCCCGGCAGCTCGGCGGGATCCGAGAGCCCGAGCAGGTCATAAGCCCCGTCGAGGACGGCGCGAAGGTCAGATCGCGCCAGTGCGTACATGGGGTCCCTCCATGGACTGCACAGGCTACCCGGGCGCGCGCGCCAGGTCCATCAGTTGGCGCCCTCTGAGAACAGCCAGTTGGGCTCATATCCCGCGAACACGACGCTCTGTGCCAGCGGGACCCGGAGTTTGACGATCACGCAATAGGACCGGCGGCGATCCTGGCTGGGCACGCAGGTTCGGTACATGGTCCCGGCCTGGATCGTGAACGTGTCTGTGCGGGTCGCGTCGGCTCGGAACGTCGCCGGCGCGTGATCCCCGATGTACGCCTCGGCGCGCACGATCGCGTCGGCCAGCGCGCGCTGGCGGTCGGCGATGCCGTCGTGCCGGGCCAGCCCGATCGCGGCGATCGCGACACTCACCGTCGCCACCGCAACCGTCCCGCCATAGTTGCGCGCCACCGACATCGGCAGGTCGCCGCGGCGCCGGCGCAGCAGCCTGCCGAGCGCACCGGAGAAGAACAGGACGGCGAGCAGGTTGAGGATCAAACCGGCCAGCACCCCTCCGACGAAGCTCTGGCTGTCCCCGACGAACGGCCGCACAGCGGCGATCACTCCGTCCAGGAGCGCCCCGGCCACGAACGCGGGCCACAGCCAGGCGCCGCTCCAACGCCAGCGAGCGCGGGCGAGCCAGGCGCCGTCCATCTCAAGAACAGTAGTGGGGCCGGACGCCGGGAGGCGTCAGGCGTCAACGCACCGTCAGGAGATGCGTGAATGCGTCAGACCAGGCCGCCGCGAACGGCTCGCACGGCGGCCTGAATCCGGTTCTCGACCTGCAACTTCATGAGAATGGCGGACACGTGGTTCTTGACGGTGTGCTGGCTCAGGTGGAGGGCCCCGGCGATGTGTGAGTTGTCGAGCCCCCGGGCAAGCAGCTCCAGGACCTCGAGCTCGCGCGGCGTCAGTGCGTCCCCCGTGACCGACAGCTCGATCTCGTCAGGCTCCCGAAGACGCCGCACCAGGCGGCTGGCAATGCGCGGCGAGATCAGCGCTTCCCCGCGCGCAGCTGCCCGGATGCCCTCCACGATCTGCTCAATCGGGGCATCCTTGAGCACATAGCCGCAGGCTCCGGCCAGCAGCGCGTCGATGATGTGTTGATCGTCGACGAAGACCGTCAGTACCAGGACGCGCGCTAATGGCGCGACAGCGGTCAGGCGCTGTGTCGCCTCGATCCCAGACATTCCGGGCAGGCTCAGATCCATCAACACCACGCACGGTCCTATATCCGCCGCCTGCCGAATTCCATCCGCCGCGAGTCCCGCCTCGCCGACGACTGGGATCCCGCGCTCCTGGAGGAGCCCGATCACGCCACGGCGAAACAGCTCGTGATCATCGATGACGATGACCTTGAGGTCATCGCCCCGTGTACGGGCTGAATAGCCGGTGGTTGAGCCCTTGCTGAGCGGCATGCTGAGAGCGCGGTTGGTGGGATTTACGCCCGACAAGCCGTTCAAGCTCGGTGCCGCTGTCTGGCCGGGGGCGGCGGTTCAGCTGACAACCGGGAGACGCCGCGGGCGCGCTTGCTCCGCAGCCAACGACCGGCAGGCCGCCCGTTGGGAATCCTGTGGCCGTCGCCGGAGACGCGCACGACGAGAGTGCCTGCTCGGCGCAGCAGCGCGACATCGATGTGGCGAGCGCTCCCGTGCGCAGCCGCGTTGACGATCGCCTCGCGAGCGACGCGGATGAGATCGTCACGCTGGGCCAGCTCCAGCCGGCTATCCAGGCTGAGCGCCGAGTCGGCTTCGATCCGCACATTGACCTGCACGCCGAAACGCTGCCCGAGTTCGTGCGCGATCAGGCGCAGCGCCGCCTCGCACGTGGGAGCGGTGGAGGCGGTGAGGTCCGTGATCATCCCGCGCAGTTCGGCGAGTGCGTTACGGTTGGCGAGCACGAGCGGATGCTCCGGTCCGAGCCGGCAGTCGAGGCGCTGTGCCTGCGCAGCGATGCAGGCCAGGTCCTGCGCCATCCCATCGTGCAGGTCCCGGGCGATCCGCTCTCGCTCGGCGCGGATCGCCGTATCGGCCTCACGGCGTCTGAGCCTCGCGTAACCGAGGTACGCGCTTCCCAGCAGGAAGGCATAGGCGGCAAGGCTCACGCCGTCACGCGGAGTGACCCAGTCGCTGGCGATCGTCGGGATTGCCAGGAATTGGAGGCCGGCGGCCGCCAGTAGGAGCGAGGCTCCACCGAGCAGCAGGCTCCCGCTCTCAGCGCGCCACGAACCAGCAACGAACGCGAGGGCCGCGACGGCCAGGATGGCAGCCGAGGCCACATGTATGCCGATCACGACGGGATGGCCGGCCGTGCTTGCCGTTCCGGCGTTCGCTGCGCTCGCGTCCCCGTGCGCCGCAACGACCTGCGCGAGCACCGTTCCAACCACCGCCACACAGAAGCCGAGCACCACTCCGACCTTGGCGACTCCGCGACGACGCTCGGTGATCACCGTCGGGGGCATGAGCGCGGCTGCCGCGAACGCGAGCGCGCCGATCATCTCGCAGCCCAGCCGCACCGGCCCGTCGGACTCCAGACTTCGGGCCGCGGCAAGCGCGGAGCCGGCCCAGGCCCCGACGTCAGCAACAGAGAGGGCGAGCACCCCGGCGAGCAGCAATAGCTCACGCAACTGCCGGCTGCGGTCGAACGACTCCATCAGAAATCGCGCCGTAAGGATCGCGAAGGCCGCGATCGCGGTCTCGAGCGCAGCTCGAGCGGCCGCATCCACGCCATGAACGGGCCGGAGCAACTCCAGAGCGATCAGGATTCCCGAAACGACGGCGATCGCGAGCGCGGAAGGCGCGATGGCCTGGGTCCACGCCCCGGCTCGGGCGGGCATGCCGATGTAGACATGATCAGCGCCCGGCGACCGGGCCCAAAATCTCTCATCGGCGTTTTTCTGAATCCCGGCAGGCCGAAATGGGCGCTGCGCCCCCCAGCCTCTCATGACCGACTCCCCACGTGACCACCCCGGTCATGGTGATCCGTCCTGCGAGACGATCACCGAACTCTAATGCTACTTAGCAAAAGTGTAGCATTCTTGTGAATGCCTGTGAATATGGCGTGATCACCTCCCGCAGGAGGGTCGGCGAATCCGCTATCCGCCCTGCGAATCGCCGATCGTGTGCGCGATCGACCAGCGACCGCCCTAGCAGCCGACCCCGGGCCTGGTTTTGCCGGGCGCCAGGCAGGACACCTTGATCAGCGGCGCACGGCTCTTGCGGATCGTGAACGAGTAGTACTTGCCGACCCAGGACCGATGCGTCAAGCGCACCGTGATCCGCGCCCCGGGCCGCAGGTGGGGGTGATGGTTGCGGGGCACCAGGCTGAGCGCGGATCGAGTCGGTCCCTTGCGGCGCATGGTGGCGTACGGACAGCCTTTGCCGTGGCACGTGACAACCACGGTCATTCCCTTGCCGATCGCAAATGCCTTGAGCAGGAGCAATGTGGTGTAGGTGGGGTGGTAGTAGAACCCCCATTGGAGGGTCGAGGCCACGACCCCCAGCACCGCGTTTGGGTTGCTGGCGCGGACGACCTGGACTGCACTGGCTGACGAGGTCGCGGCCGTGAAATTGGCGTCTCCGTTGTAGATCGCCGAGATGTCGTGCGTCCCTCGCGCCGTGTACTTGACGGTGCAGGTCGCCGTGAGATTGCTCAGCGGCTGGCTGAGGCAGCTGCCGATCGGTTGACCGCGATCCAGGAACTCGATCGAGCCGCTGGGCTCGGTGGGACCGGAGTTGCTGCCCGGGAGAACCACCGTCGCGGCGTACGTTGCCTGCCCGCCGAGCGCAACCGTATTGGTCACCGCGAGGGAGATCGATGTCCCATCCCTGCCGACGGTGACCGTTGTCGGAGCGCTGGTCGAGCTCACCACGAGCGACGACGCATCAGGCGCGTAAGCGGCAGAAACCTGGGCGGTGCCGGCCGGGAAGGAGGCCGGGCAGATGACCGTGACGGTCTGACCGCCGTTAACCCCCTTGCCGCTGCAGCCGCTGATTCCATTGGATCCGTTGAAGAACGTCATCGATCCGTGCGGACTCGCGTTACCCGAGCTGGACGTGACGGTCGCCACCAGGGTCACCGTTTGGTTCGCCGTCGGAGAGTTCGAGGAGAAGGCCACGATCGACGTGACGCTCGTCGCTGTCACGGCTGCGGTGCCGGGGGAAACCGCCGCGACGAGTACCGAACCGCCGGCGTTGCTCGCGGTCTCGGCGACCGCGATCGTATGCCCGACGTCACCGGGACCCAGGGTGTAGGTGTTGCCGGTCTGGCCCGGGATCGCCGTGCAGCCACCACCGAGAGGGCTACATTGCTCCCACTGGTCGTTGATCGCAGTTAGGGGAGGGTTGGTCCAGGTCCCGTGCGTCACGGTCAGCGTTTGCCCCTGCTGCGCCGGTCCCGAGATTGTCGGTATCCCCGCGTTGGCCGGGGGCAGGGGCAGGACGGGTGTGGTCGCCGCGGAAGGGACCGGTCCTCCGATCCCGCCGGGGCCGCTCGCGCTGACCGAGACGGCGATTGTCTTGCCGACGTCCGTCGTGGCCACCGTGTAGGTCGAGCTGTTAGTGCCCACCGGGCTGCCGCCGCTCGTCCATGCATAGGAGTAGGTGATTGGCGCCGTCCCACTCCATGTTCCGGTGCCGGCCGTCAGCGTCTGCCCCTCCTGGACAATTCCTGTGATGGCCGGCGCCACGCTGTTCTGGGGCGGGGCCGGCACGGTTCCCGCCGACACGGGCGCCGCCGCCGTGCTTCCGGTGGAGTCCGTCGCAGTGACCGTGACCGCGATCGCCTTGCCGATGTCCGTCGTCGCCACCGGGTAGGTCGTGCTGTCGCTCCCCACCGCGATGCCGCCGCTCGTCCACGCATAGGAGTACCCGGAGATGGCTTGGGGGATCGCGAGCGGATCGGGGGTCCACGTTCCTGGGTTGACGGTCAGCGTCTGCCCGGCCTCGAGGATTCCCGTGATGCTCGGCTTCGTGTTGTTGGTCGGCGCCGCTTGCGCCACCCCGGCGAGCATCCACCAGCTGAGCGCGATCGCGAGCAGACAGCCTGGAATGGCCGCCGCCCCGCGTACACGTGAGAACCTGATCATTCGATGCGTCCCTTGATGTGCCCCAGTCGAAAACCGGAGTCTGCTGCCTCGCGAGACGATCACCAATAGGCTCCCCCGCCCCTCCTGCGTTCAACACTGAACGCCGTAAGGAACACCGTAGGATCGCGGGCCGGCCATGCTACGTTGTCGGCTTGGGCCAGAGCACCCGTGGGGCACCCGGATCGGGCCGTCCGGCGAGGCCGCAAGACGGGGCCGCGCGGGACGGATCGGTCGCGTCCGCCGCAGATGAGGTGCGGGTCATGCTGGCAGATGACCAGGTCGGTGTTCGCGCGGGCATCAAGAACGCGATCGAACCCCATGGCCTGCGCGTGGTCGCCGAGGCATCGAACGCCGCCGAGGCCGTGCGCGTCTCCGTGGCACAGCGGCCGGACGTCTGCATCGTCGCCGTCGACCTGCCGGAGGGCGGGGTGGAGGCGGCCCGCCAGATCAAGCGGTCGCTCCCGGACACCAGGATCGTGATGATGGCCGGCACGGCGCGCGACGAGGACCTGCTCGAGGCGCTGCGGGCCGGCGCCGACGGATACCTGCTGATGAGCACCCCGGCCAGTCGCCTGCCGCACGCGATCCTCGGCGTCACCCGCGGCGAGGCGGCCCTCCCCCGCGGGATGACCGGGCGCCTCATTCTCGAGTTTCGCGACCGCGGAGCGAGACGTCGCGTCATCGTCCACTCCGAGCAGGTGGAGGTCGAGTTGACACCCCGCGAGTTCGAGGTCCTGGAACGCCTGCGACGGCACGAAGGGACCGCCGAGATTGCCTCTCACCTCGGCATCTCGCCGGTGACCGTGCGTCGGCACGTGGCCTCGGTGCTCCGAAAGCTCGGCGCGCCCAATCGCCGCCGGGCGATCGAGATGCTCGAGCAGGCCGACCAGCACGGTCTGGAAGCCGACTAGCGGCCCTCCGCTTCCCGGTGGGCCGGCCCACCCCGGCGACCGACAGAGCGCAAGAACGGGTCTTTGACGCACGTTGGCCCAATGACGTAAACGGTCGGTCGCGTCATCGGCGAATGCGCTCGCGGCGGGGCAATTCGCGTGCATAATCACCATCGATCACACGATGATCACAACTTCATATCAGGGGGCTGATTTATGCTGCAGTGGAACGAGGAGCGGATGTCTTCGATGGGGCTTGAGGTGCTCAGCGAACCGAGCGTTGAGCGACCGCGCGACAGTGCGACGCGCTCTTACGAGGTGCGTCAGCCGGTAGCGAGCCTGGCGCCAGACGGGCCGCGCGTGAGTGTCGTCATCCCGGCGATGAACGAAGCCAAGAATCTGCCGTACGCCTTTTCGCGCCTTCCCGAAGGGCTTTACGAGGTGATCCTGGTCGATGGCCATTCAGTCGACGACACGGTGGCGGTGGCCGAGAGCCTGCGTCCCGGCGTGCGGATCGTGACGCAATCGGGGAAGGGCAAGGGCAACGCCATGGCGGACGGCTTCGCCGCCTGCACGGGCGACATCATCGTCATGTTGGATGCCGACGGGTCCACCGACCCGGCGGAGATCCCGCGGTTTGTCTCCGCGCTTCGCAACGGCGCCGATTTCGTGAAGGGCTCGCGGTTCGCGCAGGGCGGCTCGAGCATGGATATCACTTTCGCCCGCGGCCTCGGGAACCACGTGCTGCGGACGATCGTCAACACTCTCTACGGCACCAACTACACCGACCTCTGCTACGGCTACAACGCCTTCTGGGCGCGATGCCTTCCCTACATGCGGGTCGACTGCGACGGGTTCGAGGTTGAGACGCTGATCAACGTCCGAATCGCGAAGGCCGGGCTCATCGTCCACGAGGTTCCCAGCTACGAAAACGTCCGCCTGCACGGGACCAGCAACCTCCGCGCCCTGCCGGACGGATCCCGCGTGCTGCGCACGATTATGCGCGAGTTGCCGATGGCGGCGTCGCGACGATCGGTCCTGCCGCGCATCGCCTCGCGTCTGGTCGGCTCATGAGGATCGCGCTCGTCGCATCCAGCTTCCTGCCCGAGCCCGGGCGCTTGGAGCGCCGTGTCGATCAATTGGCACGCGGGCTTGCGCAGCGCGGGGCCGAAGTCGAGGTCCTCAGCCAAGGCCCGGGGCGCGCAAGGACGGAGCACCGGGACGGAGTCACCATCCGGACCTTTCCGACCGTCGCTGGGCCCCTGCGATTCGCGGTGGCGCCAAGGCTTCGGGAACGGCTTCGCCTGACGTCCCACGGGTTCGACGTCATCGACGTCCACACCCGGCAGGCGCCGCTGGCGCTGGCAGTAGCGAGCGCGCGGATACGCCGGCTTGTAGTCACGCCGTGTGCCTCTCTCGACGGCTTCATTGGGTGGCCCCACACGCGGGCAGCACGCGCCGTGCTGGCCGCAGCACCCCAGATCGTCTGCCGTTCGGAGATAGAGCGGGACCTGCTTGGCAGAATCATTCCGCAGGCGGCGCCCCGGGCGCGGGTGGTGCCCGACGGCGTCGACCTCGAAGCGCTTCGCTCAGCCCAGCCGTTCGCCGGCACAGGGACCGTCGTGCTGGCGGTGGACCGACTGGACCGCACCACGGGCGTCGGACGCGCGATCGCTGCGATGGCCAGTCTCGACCCGAAGTTTCGACTCGTGGTGGTCGGCAACGGACCCGCGCGCGATCGCCTCTCGGCGTTTGCGGCTGACCTCCGCATCTCCTCACGCGTGCAGTTCGTGGGGGCGGTCTCCGACGATGTGCTCTGCCGATGGCTGCGCACGGCGCGTGTCGTCGTCACGCTGCCGGACCAGCAGAGCTCCGGTGCGGTGGTCGCGGAAGCGTGTGCGGCCGGCGTGTCAGTCGTCGCATCCGATCTCCCGATCCAACGGCAAGCCGCTGAGCGGGTTGGTGGCAGCGTGGTCTTCGTTCCGCCGAGAGGTTCACCGCTCGATGTAGCGGATGCGATCGAAGAGGCCGCTCAGCTCTCTGTCATTCCGCATGCCGAGATGCTCGCTTCCTCGGCACCGTCCTGGGAGTCGGCCATCGACGCCACCTGGGAGCTCTATCGCGAGCTGGTCGACGACCCACGCCCGCATGAGCGAGAGGTCGGGGTGAGCGAGGTTGACCTCACGTCGCAACTCGAAGCCGGAGACGAGACTCTGGCCCCGCCGACACCAATCACCACAGCGCACTCCGCGGGCGTCCCACCCGGCGAAGCGTCGTGGTGGTCCACTCGCCGTCGAGCAGATCACCGGGCGAGTGGAGCGGAAAGATGGCAGTAGCACCCGAGGGCACCACGGCCGTCGCCGTGAGCTATCTGCCGAGCATCTCCGATGCTGACTACACAGTGGATCTGGGGGCACCTCGCTCGGTAAGCGTCATTGTGGCGACGTCCGGAAACCAGGTACCGCTCGAGCGCTGTCTACGTTCGATCCTGCAATGTGATTACGACGACTTCGAGGTGATCGTCGTCGATCACGGGCCTCCTTCATCGGATACGGCGCGGATGTTGCTCAGGCAATTCCCAGGCGAGCTGAGGCTGCGATACCTGGAGGAACCATCGTCGTCCGCGTCGATGGCCCGGAACGCCGGATTGGCTCGGGCCGAAGCCGAGATCGTCGCGTTCATCGACGACGACGCAGTCGTCGACGAGCTCTGGCTTCGCGTCAGCGTGGCGGCACTGCTGAGCGGAACCGATGTGGCTTGCGTCACGAGCTTGAGCGCACCGCGTGAACTCGGGAGCGTGGTTCGGGTTCTGCAGGCTCCGCTCGGTGACGGGTCGCCCCGAAGGACGTACCGGCTGTCCGACGGCCGTACGGGCAACCCGCTCCTTACCTACGCGGCGGGTGGTCTTGGCTCGGGCCCGGGCATCGTAATGCTGACCGAGGTTGGCCGCGAACTCGGCGGCTTCGACCCAGCCCTGGGTCCGGCGACGCTCGCATGCGGTGGCGAGCAGATCGATCTGCTCGCTCGACTGCTGCGCAGGGGCTACGCGCTCTCCTACGAGCCAGAGGCGATCGCCTGGCGCGAGCACCCCGCCGACGCGGGGCGCCAGCGGCGCCAGATCTACCGCCACGGCGTCGGCGTCGGTGCCATGATCGGCAAGCGCCTGGTCGCCGGCCCGCAGCGCCGCGACTGGCTCGCAGCGATCCCGGCTGCACTCCGCTATGCGCGGGATCCCGCGCCGTCCGAGAACGTCGACGAGCGGGCCGGCTATCCCCGCCGACTCACGTGGCTCATGCGTCTCGGGATGCTCATGGGCCCGCTGGCTTACCTGTTGAGCGCTCTGACGACGCGGGCGCGCAGGCTGAGTGCAAGGAAGCCGTCAAGCCCACGAGCGCTTCGCATCGTGCGGCGGCTGGTCGTGGGCGGGGAGACCGTCAATATCGTCTGGTTCAACGAGGTTCCGGCACCGAGGGCTCGATTCTCCTGGCGCCGGACCCCCGAGCACGAGCCGGAGGGCCCTGGCGGCCAGCTTGTCCCGGAGGCCGTCATCGAGCTGGGCCGGTCGGCCACGACCGAGAATGGGGCGCCACGTATCAGCGTCGTCGTGCCGGCACGAAACGCGGAAGAGTGGATCGAGTCGTGTCTGTCCGCGATCCGCGCCAATCATCCCGCTGAGGTCATCCTCGTGGACGGAAGCTCTACGGACCGCACGGTGGAGCTGGCGCGTCCCTGGGTCGACAAGGTGATCGACGATGGCGGCACCGGTGTCGCCGCCGCACGGATGTTGGGCGTCGCCTCGGCGTCCCAGCCGTGGGTCGCCTTGATCGATGCGGACGTCGTGCTGCCGGACAATGCGCTTCGCGACCTGGACCGGGAGCGCCGGGACCGCCACCTGGTGGCGCTGCAGGCAGGCCTCCACAGCGTCGGCGAAGGCGACTACTGGAGCCAGTCGCTCGCCGATCATCACAATCAAGGCCGGAGCAAGCGGTGGTTCGGCGTCTGCGCGAGTCTCATGTCGCGCGACGTGCTGCTGGCCAATCCACTCGATGCCCACCTGCGCTCGGGCGAGGACATCGACCTCAGGATCCGCCTGATGACAGCCGGCTTCCCGGTTGGGGTGTCCGAGACGATGATCGGGAAGCACCGTTTCGCCGACGGGTTCTCATTTGCCGGCAAGCAGTGGCTCGCCGATGGCGCGGGACTGGGCCGCATGGTGCGCAAGCACGGCCGTCCGGCGCTGTTCAACGCGATGATCATCCCGTTCGGAGCGGCAGCGCTGGGGATCTTTCGCGGGGCGAGGGAGGCGTTGCGGCCGTGGCCGTACTTTGCCGGCTTTGCCATCGGCAATTACATCGGACTGTGGCGGGGGCTGGTGGACCGCAGTGTCCCAGCACCCACGCTGGGCCGTCGGGTGCTGGTCGGCGGGACGGTGTTGTGGTTACTCGCACTCCCTGCGCTCTTAGGGATCGCGATAGCGGCACTGGCGCTGCTGATGCTCCGGCTTGGGCATGCCGCGTACCAGGGCCACCTGCTGCTCGTGACCTTGGGAACCCTCGCTGTCGCGATCCCGCTCGAAGTGGCAAAGGGCGGCAAAACGGGCCGTTTCTCCGCGATCGCACGGTATCTCGCACCGTTCGCAGTGTGGGCAATGATGTTGGCACTCGTCCTCAGCGGGGTACGGCTGGCCAAGGTCGTTGGGTTATGACACGTCAGGGGCAAGGATGCCATTCAATCAACAAAGGGGCTCAGTCAATGTCGCAGGTAACAGTCACGACAGGGGGCAGTATTCATGCATCGCAGTTCTAACCATCCGTCACGCGCCTGGCTCGCACCACTTCTCGGCGTGCTGGCCATCGCCGCTTCCCGGCGGGAGCCAGTGCGGCGACGCCCACGCCGACGCCGCGCCCGGCAACACAGTGCCACCCCAGGTCCTGCAACCGCCCGGCGCGAATGGACCAACGAGGGCGCCTCACCGTGCCGGGCGAGTCCTCCCCAGGCTGCCGGGAACCTGGAGTGGGACGGCGCCGATCACCTACACCTACCAGTGGCAGGACTGCGACAGTGCGGACCGGCACCTGACCTGCATACACGCACCGCGGTGCCTACGTCGCGCACGTACACGGTCGCCCCCAGCGACGTGGGCTCCCGCCTCCAGTTCGTCGTTACGGCGTCCAACTCCGCCGGGACCGGCAGCGCTCCTCGAGAGCACGCGGTGCCGCGGTGGTCGCATTCGGCCGCCCGCTCGATCGCGTCGCGCCGAGCATCTCGGGGCCAGCGAGGACGGCCAGACCGTGACCGGAAACTCGGGTTCCTGGGAACGGGTGACCACAGCCGATCACTACACGTACCAGTGGCGGCACTGCGACGTCAACGGCCAGAACTGCGACACGCTCTCCCCAGCCACACCGAGCTCCTCGCCCACCTACGTCCTCCAGGACTCCGACGTCGGCCACATTCGGTGGTGTGTCACGGCGACCAACTTGGCCGGGCGGCTCCGCCTCCGACTCGATGCAGCTCTTATGTGACCACTAACGTCGTCACGCCGGGCAACACCGCACCGCCCAAGGTCTCGGGCACCGCGGCGGTGGGGAAGACGCTGACCGAGTCAAATGGGTCCTGGCTCCCCAAGAAATCGACGCTCCGGTATCAGTGGGAGTCGTGCGATGCCTCCGGCGGCACCTGTCCTCGGCCATCGCCGGCGCGACCTCACAGACCTACACGCTGACCTCCGCGGACGTCGGCCACAAGCTGGTCGTGCAAGAGACCGCGTCCAGCAGGCGTCAGCAGCAGTCCGGCATCGTCCGCCCCGACCGGCGTGGTGCAGACCGGTCCAGCAGGAGGCGGTCAACGGCGGTGGCAACGGCGGCGAACGGCGGCGACCGGCGGCGACCGGCGGTAGCACGGCGGCCAGGGGAGCCGGCTCATCTGTCCAACGTGAACGTGGCCCAGCTTCGCCGGCTGCTCCGCACCGCGCTGGCCGCCCACGGAAAGGGCGCACGCATCGGGGCCCTGGTGAAGCGTGGCGGCTACGCGTTCACGTTCGCCGCTCCCTCGCCCGGGGCACTGGCGATCTCCTGGTATTCGCGCCAAAGCACGGACGCAAGATCCTCATCGCGAGGGTCACAGTCCTGTTCCCTAAGTCCGGCAAAGCGAAGGTCGAGCTCGTGCTGACCAGTAGGGCCGGCCTCTGCTCAAGGGCGCGGGCAGGATGAGGCTCACGGCGCAGGGCGGGTTCACGCCCGTCGGGCACCACACCACCAGCGCATCGATGACGATCACGCTGAAGGCCTAGGCACGGGGCGCCGGCGGCCGCTCAGGCCGCCAGCGCCTCACAGTAAAATCACGAGAGCGCCGGCGGAGACCAGCCGCCGGCGCCTCAGACAGAGCGCCGGCGGAGACCAGCTACCGGCGCCTCAAACAAGAGCGCCGGCGGAGACCAGCCGCCGGCGCTTCTTGCTTTCCGGGTCCGCCGGACCCGCGCGTCGGTAACCGCTAGCGAACGCGCAGCAGATCGGTCATCGGGTGCGTGGAGGCTGACGCGGTGTTCCCGAGTTTCGGGAGCCCCCACAGATCTTCGATCGTGAGCAGCAGGGAGTAATGGTCGTAGGGGGTCATCGACCGCACCCCTGCTCGTGCGCCGGGGCCGGCGACCAGGGTGAGGACGTGGCCCCCCTTGGCAACTCCGCAACACCCTAAGTTCGTCTCCCCCTCGTCGAAGGTGACAAAGAGGAGCCCGGACGGTCCGAGCTGGGACAGCAGGCGCGGGATCATGGACCGCAGGTAGCGATCGCCGGTGTAGATCCCACACGAGTGCATGTCGTGACAGATATTGGGGCTGAGCCACACGAACCTGGGAAGGGAGTGGTGAGCTAGATCGGTCGTGAGGGTGGTGGCGGGAACGATGAATCGGCACCGTCCGGGGTTGTCGGCCACGTCCCGGTAGTACATGAAAGGATCGTGGCGCCTGACGTAACCTCCATTTGTCGTAACGTGCGAACACGGGGAGGGCAAGTCCTCCATATACGCCTTCCATGAGATCCCGGCTGCCTCGAGATCATCGACGAGGTTTCGATGTGAGACCGAACACGTCAGGCAGTCGCTTCCGCTGAGCCCGAACGTGGAGCCGCCGGTGAGCGCAAGGTAGTTGGGAAGTGACGGATGCGTGATGGAGTGATAGTTGGCGGCGACGGCGCTCTGGCGCGCGAGTGAGTTGAGGTAAGGCGCCGCCGGACGGCCGATGATCTCGTTGTACTCCTTGTTCTCCAACACGATCACCACGATCCGTGATGGCGGCCCGGCAAGGGTCTGCGAGGCCGGGGTCGGAGTCGACGACGCTGACGAGCCTGACTTCGTGGCCGAGCCCGCAGCCGACGACGCCGAAGAATTTGACTTCGCGGAGCCACTGCCGCATCCGGCCAGCCCTACGAGCAGGAGGGCTACGGTCACGATCCAGGTCACGCCGTGAAAGCGGCACCGGCGGTCCAGAATCCGTCGCGGCATGCCGTCCGGATGCTATACGATGTTTCTGAGGGCAACGAAACGCTAACGGTGCCGATTCCGGCCGGGAGCAGCGGTCCAATGGATGAACACACCCACAGCATGGAGGCGAGTTTGCGGGCCAACGGGACACAGGCCACGGTGGTCGTCTGTGCGTTCGCGTCCCACCGGCTCGAGCAAACCATCGACTGCGTCAGGTCGGTCCTGAGCCAGGAGCCTCCTCCGGGCCAGGTCGTTGTGGTGGTGGACCACAACGACGCCCTGCAAGCAGATCTTCAGGCCCGACTGCCGCAGGACGTGGAGATCGTTGCCAATGAGCACGCGCGGGGGCTCTCGTCGGCTCGCAACACGGCGATCGCGCGCAGCCGCGGCGAGTATGTGGTGTTCATCGATGACGACGCAATCGCGCACGACCAGTGGCTCGCGCGTCTGCTCACCGCATTCGACGACCCGGCCGTGATTGGTGCCGGCGGCCATGCGCGGCCGCTCTGGGAGTCGCCCCCGCCCGAGTGGCTGCCTCCAGAGCTGTTGTGGGTCGTGGGATGCTCATACGTCGGACTTCCCGAGACGGGCTCGGTGCGCAATCCGCTGGGTTGCAACATGGCGTTCCGTGCCGATCTGTTTCAGAGCGCGGGAATGTTCAACCCGGCGATCGGCCGTCTGGGCAGTCTTCCCCTCGGCTGCGAGGAGACTGAATTCTGTCTGCGCGCAGCCCGCACGTTTCCTGATGGCCGGATCGCGCTGGTCAGCGGCGCGGAGATCGATCATCACGTACCCGCCGCGCGAGCCAGCGTGAGCTACGTTCTGCGCCGCTGCTACTTCGAGGGGATCTCCAAAGCACTCGTGCGGCGCCTGGGAGATGGCCGTTCGCTGGACACCGAGCGCGCGTACCTCCGTCACGCGCTGCCCGCCCGGGTGAAGGTCAGCGCCCGGCGTACCATGAGCGGCCACATCGCGCAGGGCCTCGGACCGGTGGGCGCGCTGGCCGGCTCGCTCGCGGCGGCGGCCGCGGGTTACCTCTTCGGCGTGATTGCCTTCCGGCTCCGTCCGCCCGTCGCCGTCACGCCTCCCGCCGACCCTCGGCCGGCGGATGTCGCCCCGGCGTAGGCGACCGTCCGCGCCCGGGCATGATGCGTGGATGGCGGCAACCACTGGTAGATCGAGTAGTCCGGCGTGAGATAGACAGGTCGGAACTGCGGGTTGCCGGCCACCAAGCGCTGCATGGTGCCGATCAGGTGGGGCTGGTTGTAGAACAACGTCGCCGCAGCAACATCGCCGCGGCCGAAGGCGACGTAGACATTTCCCGGGACCCTCCCCCAGTGGTGGGCGTTGGGCTGCAGGAAGTCAACCGCCGAGGGCACATGGCTCCCGCCCGGCACACTGCTGTTGCGCCACCGCAGAGTCGCCGACTTCAGGAACCCACCGCCCGGAAAGCCACCGTAGATCTTCGCGGGGGCGAGATGATTCGCGATGAAACGAAAACCCGCGATCTCCCCTGGCGAGACGTAGTCATAGAGCTCGTTGCCGTAGTGAGTGAGAATGTGAAGCGGCGCCATGACCGTGAGCGTTCCGGCAACCACGGCAAGGATGCGGCGTCGATTCGCCGTGGCGGCGATCATGATCGCGAGCGGCGGAAGACTGAACAGCTCGGTGCGAATCAGCATCTCGCCGCCGTAGGCGGACACGGGCCCGACGAGCATCGTGGCGATGAGCCAGGCAAACGCGAAGCGCATCTCCTGGGAGAGGGATCCCCAGAGCATGCGCGGCTTCCGCAGGCGGTGACGGAGGTCGATCTGCCACGCCAGCGCCAGCAGGCCCATCGCGAACACGACCGCGGTGACCGCCACGCGCACGCGGCTGACCGTCAGGTGCGCGCCACTCCCGCTGATGCGACCGGAGACGTTGGTCTGCAGAAAGTCGCCGGCGGCAAACACCGTCTGCAGCAATCGGTGGCCGTAGAATTCGTAGAACGGGGCCGCGGGATACGCCTGCCATGCGACGAAGACGAGCAGGCAGAGAAGGAGGAGGGTGGGCCGCCGCAGCTGGTGCGTCAAGGTCAGCCCGGCAATCACGAACAGCGCGATGAGCCCGGTCAGGACATGCGTCGCGACGATCAGCGTGAAGAGCACCACGGTGGCGCCTCCACTCACCGCATTGAAGGTCCCATCCCGCCGCAGAGCCGTGTGGGCGAGCACGACCATCATCCCGAGGTAAAACAAAAAGGCGAGAGCCTGGGGGCTGAAATAGTCCTGGTCGGTCCACTGGAAGACGACGAACACCCAGAGGCCGACCAACCACTTCGCGTCGGGACCAAGCCGAGGCCTCAGCGCACGCCACCCTCCGATGGGCCCGGGCCAGCTCCGGTCGGTCGTCATCAGCAGGAGCGCGCAAAGTGGCACCAGATAGAGGACCATGATGACCGTCGGGAAGAAGGCCATGAGGGTGAGAGGCGAGATCGCGGTCACGTTCTGCAGCGCAGCCATGGCGAGCGGGAACAGCGGCCAGTTGTGGTAGACGAACAGGCGCGGGAGCAGACCCTGGCCGCGGACCACCGGGTCCACGTAGCCGTAGCTCAGGTACGAGGTCCGGAACCTCGGGGTGCCCTCGAGCACGTACGGCGTCAGCCACACCAACAGGAGGAACGCGAACACGTACGCGAGCACCAAGGCCGGCCGAGATGACTCGCGACGCCATTCGATCAGGGACGCCACCGGGAGAGCGGCCAAACCAAGGTAGTAGGGCCACGGCAGGCTGTGCAGCAGGCCATAACCGTCGAGTCTCAGGCGAGCACCGGCGAGGCAGACGATGCTCAGTGCCAATGCGCCCGCCGCTATCGCCGGCGAAGCAAGACCCTCGATGTTGCGCGCTTTTCTCGACGCGGTCGTCATTATTGGCCGAGGTTCGGTCAGCATGGTGAAAAACTACTTGTCCTGATGGCACGCATATTTGACCTGCACGGGCTGGCAAGCCTCGCGGTTGACGATGACCGAGAACAGGTCATTCGGAATCTCGACACTCAGCTCGATCCATTCGAGCCGAGCGTCGGAACGATCCCTGTGAATACAGACGTCGTGCTTAGCCCCAACTCGGACATGGTAGCTCGAACACTCTGCGATGTCCACGGTCCAGCCGGGGACGGTCGGCGTACCGGCTCCGACGGCCAGCGCTGCTACCTGTTGCGGGGCGGCGCCCGTTTCGAGTTGCCCCGCGCATACCCGCCGATGGCGCAGGTCCGCCTGTCGTATGACCGGGGCTTTCCGCTCTGGGCGGCCATGTCGGAACTGGTGCGCCCCTTGCTCCAGCTTGCTACACTTAAGCGTGGGGCTATCACCGTGCACGGAGCTACGGTGCAGCTAGGCGAGGGCGGAGTGTTGGTCTGCGGTTGGTCAGAGACCGGGAAGACCGAGACGGCGCTAGCTCTCGCCGAAAGCGGAGCACGGTTCATCTCGGACAAATGGACGATCATTGACAGCAGCGCAAGTCTGCACGCGTTTCCCGTTTCGGTCGGGATACGCGACTGGGTGCTTGATTATCTTCCCCGTCTGCGGGCGCAGCTGCGGAGGTCACAACGCGCGCGCCTGCGTGTGGTCGGCGCGGCGAGGCGCCGATTGCCGCTGCTCACCAGGGGGCAGGACACTCAACTGGGCGGCGTCCTCGAGTCCCAGCTCGAGCGCGCCTTCACACTCGCGGGGCGGCTCTCGCTCCGTCAGACCGAAGTGGCGGCCGTCTACGGCTCGTCGCGGGACACCACCCGGACGCCACCGTTGAAAACACTCGCGATACTCACGACCGTCTCGACGGACGAGGTCACCGTCCGCCCGGCGGAGGTTGGCTGGACTGCCGAGCGACTTGCCCGGTCTGCCGCCTACGAGCGCCGAACGCTGTATGAGCTCGACGCCCGCGCGCGGTATGCCTACCCGGATCCCGGGCCGTCTCCGCTCCTTGAGGTGCCCGGCCTCGAGGTCGAGCTGCTTCGAAACGTCCTCGATGGGGTGCAGCTCCTCGAGGTCAAGGCTCCGTTCCCGACGGACCCCCGGAGGGTCGCCGATGCTCTTGCGCAGTGGTGCTGACGGGGCAGCGGACCTCTACCGCTTCGGCCCCGGCCTCACGGTCTCGATCCGGGGGGAGCGCCGAGCGAGAGCGTACTTTCGTGCCGAGTACGCCCCCGCCGCGCTCACCACCGCGACGGACGTGCCCGCCGTCGAGGCGACCATCGGCGCCCGTGTTGGCGGGGATACCGATGTAACGACGCACCGGCCGGAGTTGCTGGGGACGCACAAGCTGGCGCGATGGCGCGCATCCGTGCCGGTGCAACCCGAGGTGAACCCGATGCGCGTGGCGGTAGCTGTTCGTGGACCGCTCGGCCTGGCGCTCGTGCAAAGCCATGTCATCGAGCCGCTCGTCTCGTTGGCGGCCATACGTGCGGGCTCAGTGCTCCTCCCGGGTGCCGCGATCGTACGAGACGGCAGGACACTGCTGTTGATCGGCCGCTCGCGCAGCGGAAAGACAAGCTTGGCGGCGCGCGCGCTCGCCACCGGCCGCCGGGTTCTCGGTGACGACCAGGTCCTGATCAACGCCGACCGGGAGTGTCTTCCGTTTCCTCGGCGCCTCCGCCTCTATCCGGATCTGGCCAGGACCGCGCCGGCCGCGTTTGCTGCGCTGCCACCATCCGTGCGCGGGAGGCTCGCCGCTCTGGGCCGTGTCAGTGCTCTCACGCGTGGTTTCGTTGCCCCGCCGGTGAGCGTCAGCGCGTCGGCCCTCGGCGCACGCGCCGCCGATCCGATTCGCCTGCTCGTGGGCGAGGTGGTCGTGATTCGCCGAGCCGAGGTGGAGGCATTGACCTTCGAGAGCCTTGACCACGAAGAGCTCGCCGCGGAAGCCGACGATGTCCTGCTGGGTCAGCGATCAGCGCTCTTCAACGTGCCCGGTGTGCAGGCGGCGTACGAAACCTTGCTCGAGCACGAGCGAGCGATCATTTCCTGCGCCTTGGCGGACGCTCCCGCCCGCCGGGTCCTGGTACCGACCTCCTGGACGTCTGAACAGGCGGTCGGGGCACTCGCGCGCGAGCTGGAGCTCGACTCATGAGCTACGCCGCACGCCTCAACAGTGTCCGCCGGGTGCCCCTGTACCGGAGCTCGTTCGCGCTGATGCTGACCACAGGCCTGAACGGCTTGCTCGGGTTCGCGTATTGGGTTCTCGCGGCTCGTCTGTACCCGGCCAAGGCCGTCGGCATCGGCGCCGGCGCGATCAGCGCCATGACGCTCGTCTCCAGCCTCGGCTGGGTCGGACTCCAATTCGTACTGCTCCGCTATGTCCCGGTGGCCGGCCGCGCACAGACCAGGCTCGTGCGACTCAGCTACCTCGCCGGAATCGGGATCGCACTGGCCGCCGCGGGCATCTTCCTGGCCGGGTTTGCGCGCCTGGCCGGGCTTGGAGTCCTCACCAAGAGCCCACTCACGGCGCTTCTGTTTGCCGTCGCGATCGTTCTCTGGGTCGTGTTCTCGCTCCAGGACCCCGTGCTGATCGGGCTGCGCCGCGCGGGGTGGGTGCCCATCGAGAACGCGGCGTTCGGGGCCGTCAAGGCTGCTCTGCTCGTCGGATTTGCTGCATCCGCCAGTGCTTGGGCGATCTTCGGCGCCTGGACGCTCGGGCTCGTCGCCTTCGTGCTCATCATCAACGTCGCCCTGTTCGGCCGCCTGCTGCGACGGGACCAGGGAGTCCCGTCCCAGCTCCCCCCTCAACGGCAACTGGTTCGCTTTGCCGCCGGCCACCATTTCGTCGCTGTCACCGCTGCACTGCCGGACTCGCTTGTCTCGCTGCTGGTACTGGCCTTCATGCCGGGCGCGGCCAACGCTTACTACTACTCGGCGTGGGCGGTCAGCTTCTCCCTCCGGCTCTTGGCAGTCAACATGTCCAACGCCCTCATCGTCGAGGGCGCGCTGGCGGAGACCCAGATCCGGTCGCTGGTCCGGCAGGTGAGCCGCCTGGCGTTCGCCGTGGTGATTCCGCTCGTCGTGGTCGTGGTGTTGGCCGCCGGACCGATCATGCGAGCGTTTGGCCCGCAGTACGCGCAGGCAGCGAACCTGCTGCGGCTGTTCGCGGTGGCGCTCATTCCCTTCACGATCCTCAGCTTCGTCATCGCAGTGGAGAGAATCCGCGAACGTGCAGCGCGAGCGCTGCTGATCGCCGGCGCCTCGACGCTCGTCACCATCGGGCTCGATGTGTGGCTGATACCGAGCGCCGGCCTCACCGGAGCCGGCTGGGGATGGCTGGCAGGCCAGCTCGTTGGTGCGGTGATTGCGGTCGGACTCACGCTGCGCCGGGACTCGGCGGAACCCGCGGTTGCGGTCGAGGGACGGCTGGACTTCATGAGAAAGCGCCGGAGTCCGCCGGCCCCGACAGACTGACGGTCAGCGCCCCCCACGGCGCTGAGTGAGCACCGGCTGCCACGGACAACGCCGGCGACGTGCGGTCACGACGTGGGGGTACCGATCCAGACCCACTTCACGAAGACGTCGCCGGAATCGCTGTCATTCGTGCCCGACGGCTCGACCTGCAGCTGCCAGCGTTCGGGCCCGGACCACACCTGGTGCGTGCTCGTCCCCACCAGCTGTCCGTCAACGTAGTAGGACCGGAATCCCGGACCCCACGCCTGCGTGTACACGTGCCATTGGTCGGCAGTGAAGCTCGGGATCACGTCGCGGATGGGGAACGCGTCTTGCGATCCGGACCCGCCGTAATGCGAAAAGCCAGACAGGTCAGACGCGGCGAGATTTCCCTCCGGAAAATCTGATTCCGACGATGGCGAGTCACCATCGTTCGGCGGCCAGAGAAGGGGGGCCTGGTAGAAGTCGGCGAGGTTGTGGGAGTCAGCCGGGGCGAGCTTCTCGCAGAACGACCAGACGCCGTAGGTCTGGTACCGGTTCCCACCCGGCAACGGCGAGGGATCGGCGCCGACCGGGTTGCCGCCCGTGTCGTTGTGCAGGTGGAAATCGAGCATGCCATCGTGGACCGACAGCACCGTGGAGGGCTGATAACCCTCCGCGCCACCAGAGTACGTGGAGGGCCAATTGTCGCCATACCCTGTCCATTGCATCCCATGATCGCCGGTGTAGACGATCTGGTTGTTCGTGCTTTGCGCGAACGAGCCCAGCGGCGCATCCTTGGTGAACGTGTCCATGCCTTCGAGCGCGTAGGTCATTCCACCGACCGACTGGGAGCTTGCGGGCGGACCGCTCGGACACGGTCCAGGGACAGGAGCTACTGGGGCCGGCGGCGGCGTGGGTGCGGTCGCCGCAGGTGGGGTGGTCGGGGCCTTCTTTTTCGGTCGATGGCGGCGGTGTCGCCGGTGCTTGTGGTGGCGGCCGTGCTTGTGGTGACGCTTGCTGACGTGGCGACCACGATGACGCCGGTGATGGGTGCCGGCCTGCTCGTGACGGGACCGCTGGGCGCGCGCGAGGACGGTGCCCGAGCCGGCGAGTAGCAGGGCCATGATGAGACCGATGACGATCCACACTCGTCTCATGAATTCAGCTCCTCATCGCGTCAGCGTGGCGGGGGCCGGAGCGAGCTCGACCTAAAAGCCGAACTTGCCGACCATCGAGTGGGCCGAGGCGGCGTTGCCAACGAACGGGAGTCCGAGCAACTGCTCGGTCGTGCGCAGCAGCGAGTAGTGGGTGTACGGCGTGGGGTCCTTCACGCGGTGCGTGTAGGGCGAGATCACGATGCATGGCACTTGATTGCCGCTCGAGCCGGAGTTCTCGTCCCACGTGATGAAGATCGCCGTGCTCCCGGCCCGGTACTGCGGCGTCGCCATCAGCGCCGGCACATAGGACTTCAGGAAGTTGTCCCCGTCGGCGATCGTGCCGTCGTGCATGTCATGGATCAGGTTCGGGGTCACGAAGGTGAATCGCGCGCCGAGGTCCGTGCCGGAGCCGAACGGGACATCGTACTTGCGGCATTCGGACCCGAGGTTGGTGTAGTACGTCTCCGGATTGTGCCGGACCGCGTACTCGCCGGAGTCGCCCTTGGCACAGTTCGACGGCATACCTTGCTCGAGAGACCGAGACGCACCGCCCGGCAACTGGCTGAAGATGCTCGGGACGTGCAATGGGTGGCTGGAGGGGTCGTTGTCATCCGAAATGCCCTGAACGCTGCCGCTGGTCAAGGCGATGTAATTGGGCAAGCTCGGGTGCGAGATCGCGGAGTAATGAGTCGCCAGGCCGTATGTGTTCGCCAGGCGGTTGATGTACGGAGCTGACCCGGAACCGACGATCGACGAATAGTCCTTGTTCTCCATCACAATCCACACGACGTGCTGGATCTTGTGTCGATGGGACTGCTGTCCACGCGCCAGGACGGTGGCCGAGCCGGCGAGCATCACGGCCATCACAAGACCGACGACGATCCACATTCGTCTCATGAATTCAGCTCCTCATCGCGTCAGGATGGCTTGTGGCCGGTGAGCTCGACCTAGAAGCCGAACTTACCGACCATCGAGTTGGCGGAAGCGGCGTTGCCGAGGAACGGCAGCCCGAGCAACTGCTCCGTCGTGCGCAGCAGCGAGTAGTGGGTGTACGGCGTGGGGTCCTTGATGCCGTGCGTGTAGGGCGAGATCACGATGCATGGGATTTGGTTACCGCTCGAGCCGGAGTTCTCATCCCATGTGATGAAGATCGCCGTGCTTCCCGCCTGGTATTGCGGCGTCGCCATCAGCGCCGGCACGTACGACTTCAGGAAGTTGTCCCCGTCGGCGATCGTGCCGTCGTGCATGTCATCGATCAGGTTCGGCGTCACGAAGGTGAATCGCGCGCTGAGATCCGGGACGGTGCCGAACGGGACATCGTAGTTGCTGCAGTCGGACCCTAGGTTCGTGTAATACGTCTCCGGATTGTGCCGGACCGCGTACCCGCCGGAGTCGCCCTTGGCGCAGTTCGACGGCATCCCCTCGTCCAGAGACCGAGAGGCGCCGCCGGGCAACTGGCTGAAGATGCTCGGCACGTTCAACGGGTGGCTGGAGGGGTCGCCGTCATCCGAAATGCCCTGATCGCTGCCGCTGGTCAAGGCGATGTAATTGGGCAGACTCGGATGCGAGATCGCGGAGTAATCGGTCGCCAGGCCGTACGTGTTCGCCAGGCTGTTGATGTACGGGGCTGAGCCGGAACCGACGATCGACGAAAAGTCCTGGTTCTCCATCAACACCCACACGACGCGCTGGATCTTGCCGGTGTTCGCACCACTCGGGACGGCTGGGGGGGCGGGTGCGGGCGCAGCAGGCTTTACCGCCACGCGGTGGGTCGGTCGCTTGTGCTTGCGGCGGTGCTTATGACGGCGGCGATGATGACGGCGGCCGTGATGGCTGGTGCGGCCGGTGCGACGGCTACCGTGACGGGGGCGGCTGCCGTGACGGGTCCGAGCAGGAGCGTTCTGCCCACTGGCCCAGACTGTGGCCGCACTCGCCAGAAACGCCGACATGGCCAGACACACGAGTATCCAGAATCGTCTCACGGTGGTCCCTCCTTGTTGCCGTGCGGATCGCCTTCGTCGTCCTCATTGCCGTTCGACCTGCTGCCGACCTAAGACTCGGAGGCCCGAGCGGCGCGGTAACCGAAACGCGTCCGTCGGTCAGCAGGAAGCGGCTGACTGCCGGTCCCACCGCGTCAAGGCCTCCCTCGTGGAGGCCGACACGACGGCGGCCGTTTGTCGCCTGTCGATGTGGGGCGGGCACAATAGCACCCCGTCGCCGCGATCGCGTAGACGACCGGGTTCTGCATCGATCCCTCCAGTTGTAAGAAGTGTCCCGCGTCTGTGGCGATGACGGGGCAGGCCCCTAGTACCCGCGGGAGCGAATTCCTACTCTTGTGCGGCTGCGCCGGGCCGGCACCGGCGGGACGTCGCTGCGGCCGTTGCCGGACCCCGCCTCATCGGCCGGCGGTGTCGAGCACGTGCGCATTCGGTAGCTCGAGAGTGGCCCCGATCCAGACCCACTTCACGTAGACATGGCCGGAATCGCCGTCGTTGATGCCCGTTGGCTCGACTTGCAGCTGCCACCGTTCGGGTTCGGACCACACCTGGCGGGTGCTCGTGCCCACGAGGTGTCCGTCGACGTAGTAGGACCGGAATCCGGGTCCCCAGACCTGTGTGTAGACGTGCCACTGGATCGAGTCGAACTTTGCCGTCAGGGCTTGGATGTCGAACACCTGCTGGGCGCCTGACCCGCCGTAATGCGAATAGCCGGCGAAATCGAGGGTGTCGAGGTCTTCCTCGGGAAAGTCTGACTCCGCTGACAGCCAGTTCTTGGAGTCGACGGGCCAGAGCAGGGTGGCCTGATGGAAATCGGCGAGGTTGTGGAAGTCAGCCGGAGCCACTCGCTCGCACAGGGACCACGCCCCGTAGGTCTGGTAGCGATTCCCAGCCGGCAACGGCGAGGGATCGGCGCCCACCGGGTTGCCGTGGGTGTCATTGTGCAGGTAGAAATCGAGCATGCCGTTGTGGACCGACAGCACCGTAGAGGGCTGATAGCCCTCAACGTGGCCGGAGTACGTAGAGGGCCAACCGTCGGGATATCCGGTCCATTGCATCCCATGGTCACCCGTGTAGACGATGTGGTTGGCCTGGGTTTGCGCGAACGAGCCCAGCGGCGCAGGTTTCGTGAACGTGTCCATCCCTTCGCGGGCGTACGTCTGATGGCCGACGAACTGGGCGGCCCCGGGCACACGGCTAGGACACTGCCCGATCGTCGGCCGGCGGGCCCGGGCGCGCTTGCCTTGAGCTGCCCTCCTCATCCTCCCATGCGCGGCTGGCCTGGATGCGAGCGTACGATTGACTGATGTCGCCTGCGCCACCCCGCTGACCGCGGGAGCACCGCCGAGGAGACCCGCCGCGGCCAGGACCAGACCGACCCAGAGTCGCCTCAGCAGAAAACAGCCCGCCACGGCAAGTGCCACAACGATCCAGAGTCGCCTCACCAGAGAACGCCTCTCAGGTGAGATGCCAAATCGGCTCACCCGCCGCCCCGCTCACCGGCGGCCACGCCCCGGCTCGCCATCGCGCCTCGCGCCGGACCCTCACCGCGCCGGTAACCGGCTGCCGCCTGGACACTCGAATGACGCCATTTGGCGCCACCGCGCACCGTGGGGACGCCGTCAACATTGAGTTGATCAGCGATCGCCTGGAGCGTCATGCCCTGGGCCCGCATCTGAGCGATCCGCTGGCTGAGATCGGGATCGTCCGCCACCGCCGGCCGACCGACTGAGCGGCCGTTCATACGCGCAACCTGGAGCCCTTGTCGTGTCCGTTCGCTGATCCGGTTCCGCTCCCATCCAGAAACGGCGCTCAGCAGCCCGGCGGCAAGCCGCCCGCCATCGGTGTCGGTGTCGAGCGCGTCGACCGAGGCGATCAACCGCACATTCAGGCGGAGAAGCCACTCAATGATCCTCCCCAGCTCACCAACCGACTGAGTGAGTCGTGATAGTTCAACTACGACGAGTCCATCAGCCTCGCCGGAGTCGATTCGGTCAAGCGCATACGCGAGGCCTGGTCGTGTCTTTCCCGTCGCAGGACTGCGCTCGCCGACAACCTCGAGCAACTCGAGGCCGCGGTGCTTGCATTCGCGTGTGATCACTTCCGCCTGCTGCTTGAGTTCAAGCGCAGCGGCGCCTCCGGGGAGCGCGCAGCTCGCGTAGCCGATGGCCTTCACCGGCAACGCACTGATCCGTGCCCCCCCTGCGTGTTTGCTTTCGATGTATCTCTTGTCATCCATCCTCTTGCCTCTTTACGGTGAACTCCAGATCGATCGCGAAACTTCTGAATCCAACCTGTCGTTCTTCGCGATCGACCCACTTGTCTCGGCTACTGCCGAGCCTGCGCATTCGACCACCGGACGTGGTCGGTTGCGGGAGTTATCCGGGGCGCTCGAGGCGGTGGGTCTCCGGAAACTGGAGTTGAATGGAGACTCCGGTGACGGATCGAAGCCAACTGACCGACATCCGCGGGAAGCCCACGGTGAGTATCAACGAGCTCGGCGCGCCGGTTCCACCGGCTGCCGCCACCCCGACACCCCGGGGGAAGCGCGGACCGTGCGTTCCGACGGCGAGTTCGGACTGTGACGGTGGCTGAGCAGCAGTCGACGCCTCGGTGCGGTCTCCGCCTGTGGGATGCGCGCGCTGCGCGCCGAGTGACCGCCCGACCGATGACGGGGTCGCGAGCCGATCATGCGCCGCTGACGACCGCCGGCTCGCCAGCGACCACGCGCCGGTAAAGCTCCTCAGCAGCGGGTCTGTGGCCGGAGTGTTGCTCATGAGCCCCCGCAGCTGCGGGAGGGTCGCGGGCCCCGTCACATCGCCGGCCTGCTGACGCATCCCCGGCTGGCGCCGGCCGCGGTGCCTGGCCACGCGATCAGTGCCGCGAGAAACTCTGCCGGCGGCGCGGGGGCTGGAGACACTGATCTTGGGCGTGGGTGCCGCGTGAGCCGCCGCGGGCGCGTCGGCGGCCGCTGCAGGAGCCGGCGCCGGTGGCGAAGCGCTCAGGCTGGCATCCGGTTTTTGAGGCACGCTCGACGGGTCCTCCAGCGTGGAACTGGAGGTGCCGTCGGGCGAGGGTGGCCCAGCGCTCACCGTGGACCCCGCTCCGGCGGAATCTGCCGGCGGCCCTGCACACGACCCGGCGACCCCGGCCGCCGAGGACCCCGCCGCTGACGCCGTGGTCGACGACGCGCCCGCTGTGCCCATTGCCGCCGAGCCGCTCGCCGACGAACCCGTGCATGGCTGGGTGGCGGTCGTGGTCGTGGTGACTGTGCTTGCCGGCGGGACCGTTGCGGTGGGGGTCGGGGTGGTGGTAGCCGGTGGAGTGGTGGGAGTGGTCGCCGGCGACGTGATCGGCGGTGCGGGGGTCGGAGCGGCAACTGGCGCCGGGGTGGTGGTCGCGGACGTCGTCGCGCCGGGCGTTGTGGTGGCCGGTGTCGTCGACGACGCGGTCCCCGACGAATTGGCCGATGTCGGCGTCGGCGCCGGCGCGGCTGGGACGACGGCGGTGGTCGCCAGCGTCGCTACCGCGGGCGCTCCGACTCCGGCGACGGCCGGTGCGGCCACACCCAGAAGCGCCAGCAGCACCGACACAGAAGCCGCGGCCGGAGCGAGCGCACGCTTCCATGATCGGGTTGCGATCCACTCAGCTCCGGTGCGGATGGGGTGAAGCCTCACGTGTTACCTGAGGGTCACGGTGCGAGTGACCGTATGACGATGTTCGGCCGAATCGACGGCCGCGAACCGTAGGACGAGCCTGACGGCGGCCATGCCTTGCAGCGAGCGCGCCGGCAGACGAAGGAGGATCTGGGTATACGGCTTGGGGATCTGCGATTCGGTCTCGTAGAACGACGCGATCCGGGACAGACGAGAACCGTGACGCAGCGACGCGGTTATGACGACGTCGACGCCGCGGGACGCGTGGATCGCCACCGCGAGGCCCGTCCGGATCACGGACTGCAGCGAAGCCCGGTGTGGACGGGCGTCGAAGCTGAGCATCGGTCCGTCCAGGCGCGCGGCTTGAGCCGAACTGGTCTCGTGGACAGCGGCGACGGCGGCAGGAGCCGCGCCTGGACCGTGGCAAGTCGTGGTGCCGCTGTCAAGGGTCGCACCGCCCGTGTTGACAAACTTCCAGTCATAGCTGCTGGCGTGAAGCGTCAGCACGAGCACGCCGTACTCGCTGTGGTTGGCCACCAAGGTTGCGGGGCGGGGTGCGGGGGGATTGCCTGGGTACAGCCCGTTCAGGCTCTCGCCGCCTGTCCCAACCACGAACTCAGCGATGCCGTTCGGGTCTGCTGTCTCGGACAGATTCTGTCGCTCGAAACGCTCGTAGAGGTGGTCGTGCCCGTTGAGCACGACGTCCGCGTGAGCGTTGTAGAGGGCGCTCCACAGCGGGGCCACCCCGGGACTGCCGAGCGTCCAGCCGTAGGAGAACAGGGGGTGATGCCACATCGCCAGCGTGCAGGCGCTGGTGTCGTGGGCAAGGTCATTCTGCAGCCAGGTCGTCTGTGCCGTCGTCGTCGTTCCCGGTAGGGGGTCCGAGCAGCCGGAGTCCGAGCAATTGGAGTTGAGCGCGTCGATATGCCAGGTGCCGAGGTTGAACGAGTAATAGCCATTTGGCGTGTTGTCAGGGTTGGCGATCGCTTGCCCGAAGTACTGGAAGTAACCCGCTGCCGTTGAACTCGCGGAGTACTCGTGGTTTCCGGGGACCGGATGGACGATCGAGTTGAATGCGCCCCAGGTGTCGCCATAGGCACCGAGACCCGTGTATTCGCTATACAGTCCGTCGTTGTACTGGTTGTCGCCGAGTACGAAGACAGCGTTCGGGTGCTGACTCGCTGCCAACGCCTCGGTCTCCGACTGTTGGCAAGTGGTAGAGCCCGACGGATTCTCGGCGGGGCACGCGATGTCCCCCACCGCGACAACGGTCGCGGAAACGGCTTCGGTGGCAGGGGAGGTTGCGGACGCCGAGCCTGCGGAATTGCCCGCAGCCACCGACACGCCCATCGTCGAACCGATGTCAGCGTTGCCGAGGAGATAAGTCGAACCAGTTGCCCCGGCGACGCTTTGGCAGCCCGAACTCGAGTTGCACCGCTGCCACTGGTAGCCGTAGCTGGTCGGCCCGTTCGTCCACGCGCCCGTTGAGGCGTTCAGGGTGCTGCCGTCCGTGGCGCTCCCGCTGATCGCAGGCGGCGCTGTGTTCACGGGAGCGTCGGATGGCGGTGACGACGGAGCCCCCGGGGTCGTCGGCGAACTGCCCGGCTTCCCCGGCGATCCGCCCGGGCTCCCCGGACTCCCCGGGCGAGACCCGGGGGACGGCGGCTTCGTGGTCGCCTTGACGCAGCGCTGGACGCGCGTGTAGACGATCTTGCCGCGCCGGCGCACGATCCGGCCGTGGCGGCGCTCGGCGACCCGGATGGTGCGGCGCACGTAGCCCGATCGGCACTTCGCCGGCTTCTGGCTGGACTTCGCCGGTGCTCCGGTTGCGAATGCCAGGGGGATGCCCACCACGAGCGCGACTGCGCCGATACGCCTCACGCGTGCGTACCGGCGCCCCGATCCGGGCCGCGCAGTCTTGCTCGCAACATCGATTGATTGGTTGCGCGTTCGGTGCCGTCCCCGCCTGTCACGCCATAGCCCCAACAACAGCAAACTCCTTCACCCCGCCTTCACCGCCCAGTCCCCATCCTTCACCGCCCACTCCCCATCCCCACGTCAGGTAGTGTGCGGCCTGATCATCGAGTCGCCAATGGCCTTCCTTGCCCCTCCTGCGTTCAGCACTGAACGACGAAGGGCCAGTGGATCCGCTCGCCAAGAGTTCACATCCGTGAACGCTTAATCCCAGGGTGACCTATTTACCGCGCCGCGGCGGGACGGTCACAATCGAGTTGAGTGCGAGCACGACTCCCCGATCACCGCTGCACACGCAATGCGGATGCGCCGCCGCTTCACGCCTGAGCCGGGCTCCGAGCACGGCGGCCCCCACCAGCGCGCAAACGACGCGATCACCAACCTGAGCGCGTACGCCCTGACGCTCGATGTCGAATATCACCGCCTTGACGATCGGATGCTCGAGCTCGTCAAGGGCGAGTCAAAGGCGGAGGAACTCCGCGCGGTCCTGCGGGAGCGCGAGGAGATCGGCGCTGAGCGGGAGGCATTCCGGCTCTCTGTCTCAGCGTTGCGCGACCAGGCCGGGCAGGACCCGGGGGTCGACCGGCGCCAAATCTGATCAAGCCTGAACGCGGGATGGCTCAGCCACCCGATTGACGCGGTTCTGGCGCTCCTGTCGTAATGACCGCACACTCGGCTTTGAGGGGGCGTCGGACAACAGTGTCATCGAATAACGCGGTTGTGGCTCTAGGGGGTGGTCGCGGCCTGTCGTCCGTGCTGCGCGCGCTCCGAAGTGCGGACATACCCCTGACGGTGATCGTGAGCATTGCCGTGGCGGGAGATGACAGCGGTGACGGCGGGCAGCGCCTGACGGGCCCGGTGGGAGACCTACGGCGCTCGCTGGAGGCGTTGAGCGACGAGGGGGGCGCGCTCCTGCACGCCATCCGGAGGCCGGTGACAGTCGACGGTGTCGGACGGCATCCCCTGGGGGACCTCACGCTTGCCGCAGCCGCCGACGCGCTGGGTGGCTACTGGCGGGCGAGCATGTGGCTGGGTGAGCAGCTTGGCATCGACGGAGCGGTGCTGCCGGCGACGGTCGATCCGGCGCGGCGTCACATCGAGGAGGTCGAGCAGGCATCGACGGGAGCGGTATCGGACGGACCCGCCCATCGAGTCAGAAAGCTTCGGTTCGTGGGCGACCGGCCCAGGTCTCCCGAGGCGGCGATCGCCTCCATCAGGGACGCTCAGTTGGTTCTGTTGACACCAGGGGCGTTGTACCGAAGCGTCCTTTCGACATGCGCGGTCCCGGATCTGGCGGCGGCGCTCAGCAGCACCTCCGCCCGGGTGGTCTGGATCGCGAACCTGGAGCCTGACCCGCGTGAGGCGCCGAACATGACCGCTATCGATCATGTCCACCTCCTCCGCCTGCACGGGGTTCGCGTTGATGTGGTGCTGCACGATCCGTCAGCCACGCTCACGTTCGATCCGGCCGAGCTGGCGAGCATCGGGGTCGACTCAGTGGCCCGGCCGCTGCGAAGCGCTACCGACCCCGCAACGCACGATCCCGAGCGCTTGCGGTACGTACTGACGGCGCTGCTCGCGCCAGCCCCGGCCGCAACCATCGGCGGCTGAGGCGAGGCTCAGCTAGCCGCCACCGCTCACTGCACCGCTGCCGGAGCTGCCGCTTCCGGAGGTGCCGCTGCCGGAGCTGCCCTTGCCGGAGGTGCCGCTGGTAGGCCGGCCTCCGCCGGTCGAGATGCCGCTACCCGATGTGCCGCTGCCCGAGGTGCCGCTGCTCGGCCGGCTTGCTCCACTCGAGGCGCCGCTGCCAGCGCTGCCGCCGGATCCTCCACTGCTCTGATGAGTCGGCGTGGACGAGGATCGTGGTGGGGACGAAACCGGTGTCGGGGGAGGCGAGACCACCCGAGTGGGCGGCGCAGTCGGTGTGGACGAGGCGGGAGACCCGGAGCCGCCGCTGGAATGCGTGCTGCCCTGGCCCACACTCGAGGCATGGTTCGATACGACGGTCCGCACGGAGGCGTGAGAACGCGCCGGCGGTGGGCGCCGGACTCTGATTTGGCTCTTCGGCGACTTCGGCTTCGACGCGTCAGCGTCCTTGCGTGGCGCGCTCGATTTGTGGGCTGGCGCTGGACCCGAGTCAGCGACGATCCGCGGCGGCGCAGAGTGATGCGTGCCGTCGGCGACCGCCGTCGTGCCCGGTGGGGGCGTCCCGCCGGTGGTGAGTCCGGAGCTGAGGACCGCTGCCGTAGCGACGGCCGTGGCCGATGCGGCGAGGACGAGGGCGGCGCGTCTCCTCCCCGGCCGTGGGCGAGAGCGGCTGGGATCGGGGCGATCCTCGGCGCGCCTCCTGACGGCGCCTTCGGCATCCTGGTCATCTTGCCCTCGGAAAAGGGCCTCCAGGCCCGCGACAGCATCGAGATCTCCGCGTTCCTGGGCGCGCTGAAGCGCCGCGGCCGCGTCGGCGATGTCCCCGCGGGCCCCGAGGATGACCCCGAGCCGGCAGGCCGCCTGAGCATGGCCGCCCGCGTCCGCGAGCTCATATGCCCGCTCCGCGCTCGCCAGATCACCCTGCTCCTCGAGCAGAGCGCCGAGGTTGAAGGCGCCGTTGGTGTCACCGCGCTGGTGCGCGCGCTCGTAGCAGGCCGTCGCCGCAGCAAGAGACCCGCGGGCCTCGAGAAGCACGCCAAGATTGAGCGCCGCGCCGGCATGACCCAAGGCATCGGCTTCGCCGTAGGCGAGCTCGGCGCTGTCCAAGTCGCCTCGCTCTTCGAGTAGCACACCTAGCCTTAGCCGCTCGATGGCAGCACTCGTGCCATCGACGGATGTATTTACTACGCCCCTTGACATCCGCCCGCCTTTCCAACCGTCCTTAGCGCTCGATCAAGCTCGACCAATAGGTCGATTGAGTCAGTTTAGCCCCGAATGGGACTGAATTGTGAACTCTGTCCCGAGTTTGCGCACGTATTTCCTCCCAGCCCGTGTATGGACCGGCCGATCGGACGGTTCGCGCGGACGGTCGCCTCGTGGCGGGTGCTGGCGTCCAGGGTCGCTCGCCGCCCTTGACGAGGAGTAAGCTCGCGGCTTCGCCCACCGGCGGCCCGGCCGGCGATCCCGGAAGGGCCGAAAGAGCGCAGCCGACACGGAGACCCCGGAACGGCTCACGGACGAAGGGAACTGAATAGATGTCGACCGAAACGGCCCAGCCCGCCGTCGGCACGGCGAGCGGACACGAGCATCTGGCGCTCGAGGACCGGATCTGGCTGTTGCGCGCGATGCTGCTCATGCGAGGCATCGAGGAGCGCGCCATGAGCCTCTACCGCCAGGGCAAGGTGCCCGGCTCCTTCTATGACGGGTTCGGACAGGAGGCGGTGTCCGCGGGGGCGGCGTTCGCGATGGCGCCCGAGGACCGGCTGTGCATCCTGCACCGAGACCTGGCCGCACACCTCATCCGCGGGGTGCCCCCGACCCGGATCCTGGCGCAGTACATGGGCCGGGCCGCCGGCATCACCCGCGGTCGGGACGGCAACGTCCACTTCGGCGACCGCCGTCTCGGGTGCGTCGGGATGGTGTCGATGCTCCCCGACATGATGCTGGTGGCGACCGGCATGGCCATGGCGTTCAAGCTGCGCGGCGAGCGCCGCTGCGCGCTGACGTGGTTCGGAGACGGATCGACGTCGCGGGGAGACTTCCACGAGGCGATGAACTGGGCCGGCGTGCAGCGACTCCCGGTGGTGTTCGTGTTGGAGAACAACCAGTACGCCTACTCGACACCGCTGGACAAGCAGTTCGCGGTGGACCCGGTGGAGCGGGCCGCGGCGTACGGCTTCGCCGGCGTCACCGTCGACGGCAACGACGTCGAGGCGATGTTCGAGGCTACGCTCGCGGCCCGGCAGCGGGCGGTCGAGGGAGAGGGCCCGACCCTCATCGAAGCGGTCACGATGCGCATGCACGGCCACGCCGCCCATGACGACATGAAGTACGTGCCCAAGGAGCAGGTCGAGGAATGGCGCCGGCGGGATCCGGTCGACCGCCAGGAGCGCCGTCTGCGCGAGCTCGACGTTGACGTCGAGGGGTTGCGCGCCGAGGTGGCGGCCCAGATCGACACCGCCGCGACCGAGGCGCTCGCCGGACCGATGCCGACCGCGGACGATGTCCTCTCGGGCGTGTTCTGCGAGGGCGAGGCGGAGCCGCTCGGCGACGGCCAGTCGCCGTGGTCCGGGTACGCCGCGCGCGCCACGGGAGGCGAGGCCTGATGCCGGTCATGACCTACCTTCAGGCCATCTCGTCGGCGCTGCGTGACGAACTGCGCGCCGACGAGCGCGTGCTGTTGATGGGCGAGGACATCGGCGTATTCGGCGGCGCGTTCAAGGTGACCGACGGATTCGTGGCCGAGTTCGGCTCTGACCGGGTGATGGACACGCCGCTGGCCGAGTCGGCGATCATCGGCTGCGCCGTCGGCGCCGCCGTGGTGGGAATGCGACCGGTGTGCGAGATGCAGTTCTCGGACTTCATCTCATGCGGGTTCGATCAGCTGGTCAACGTCGCCGGCAAGATGCACTATCGCCAGGACTTGGCCGTGCCACTGGTGGTGCGCCTGCCCTCGGGCGGCGGCTTCTCCGGCGGCCCGTTTCATTCCCAGAACCCCGAGGCGTTGTTCATGCACTCGCCGGGCATCAAGGTGGTGGCGCCGTCCACCGCCGCCGACGCCAAGGGCCTGCTGCACGCCGCCATCCACGATCCCAACCCGGTCTGCTTCATGGAGCACAAGCACCTGTACCGGCGGGTCAAGGGCGAAGTCGCCGACGGGGTCTACGACACCCCGTTCACGGCGCGGGTGGCGCGCGCCGGCTCGGACATGGTCGTGATCGCGTACGGCGCGATGGTGGACGTCGCCCTGCAGGCGACCGAGGATCTCGACGGGGCCTCGGTCGAGGTGCTCGATCTCCGGTCCCTGGTGCCGCTCGACGAGGAGGCGATCCTGGAGTCAGTGGCGCGCTGCTCGAAGGTGGTGATCGTCGACGAGGCAAACATGACCTGTGCGGCGGGCGCTCAGGTGGCGGCGCTGATCGCCGAGAAGGGCTTCGAGGATCTCGACGGCCCAGTGGTCAGGGTCGCGACGCCGGACGTGCCAATTCCGTTCTCGCCGCCACTGGAGCAAGCCGTGCTCCCCGGCGTCGACCGTGTGAAGGAGGCGTGCCGTGAGCTCCTCGCGTACTGACACGCTCGTTGACGTGACGATGCCGCAGATGGGGGTCTCGGTGGCCGAGGGCACGGTGGTCGCCTGGCGGGTCGGGGTCGGCGACGCGATCGAGGCCGAGCAGACCATCTGCGAGATCTCCACCGACAAGATCGACACCGAGGTTCCGGCGCCGGTCAGCGGCGTCGTCGCGGAGATCCTGGTCGAGGTCGATCAGACCGTCGACGTCGGCGTCGTGATGGCGCGGCTCGCCGTGGACGGCCCGAGCGGCGCGGCGGACGCGGAGCCGGAGTCGGCCCCGGCGGCCCCCCCGACTCCCGCGACCCCCCCCGCCCCCGCGACCCCGGCCGCGCCGGCGGCCCGGGACGCCGTCGCGGCGGAGCCGGATGCCGGCCCGGCGCGGACGCACGCCCCCGGGCGGCGCTACTCCCCCGTCGTCTCCCGGATCGCCGCCGAGCACAACATCGATCTCAGTGCCGTGGAGGGAACAGGCCGCGGCGGGCGGGTGCGCAAGCAGGACGTGCTCGCGGTCGTCAGCGGCAACGGCATCCACGTCAACGGCGTGGCGGAGGAGCCGCCGCTGCACATCGAGAGTCCGTACCGGCCCGATCCGGTGATGCCGGCCGGGCGGCCGGCAGCCGACGGCGCCGGGCTGTCGCGCATGCGGCGCCAGATCGGCGAGCACATGAAGCGCTCGCTGGACACCGCCGCCACCTGCACGACGTGGATCGAAGTGGACATGAGCCGGGTCCAGGCGGCGCGAGCCAAGCTCGGGGTCACCGCGCTGGCGTTCGTGGCCCGCGCCACGGTCGACGCGCTGCGCGAGCACCCGGCACTCAACGCCTGGCTCGACGGCGACACCTACACGCGGGTGGATGACGTCAATCTCGGGATCGCGGTGTCGCTCGGAGACGACGGCCTGATCGTGCCGGTCATCCATCGGGCGCAGGAGCTGTCGGTGGAGGGCCTGGCCGCGCGGATCCGGGATGTCGCCAAGCGGGCGAGGGCGCGGCAGCTCACCGCCGATGACGTGCAGGGCGGGACGTTCACGATCACCAACCCCGGCCAGTACGGGTCGATCATGGCGACGCCGATCATCAACCTGCCCCAGGTCGGGATCCTCGACCTCGAGGCCGTGGTCAAGCGGCCGGTGGTGGTGAGCGCGGACGGCAACGACTCGATCAGCATCCGGTCGATGACGATCCTGGGGCTGAGCTGGGATCACCGCGCGCTCGACGGCGCGCTGTCCGCGCAGTTCCTGGCCACGGTCAAGCGCCGGCTGGAGAGCGTCGCCCTGTAGGCATGGCCGAGGGGCCCGATGCACGCCGCGCACTAGCCTTCAAGGGCATGGACGAGCTGTGGGTCTGTCACCTCGGGACGGTCGACTACCGGACGGCGCTCGCGCTCCAGGAGCGGGTGCGGGCCGCCCGTCAGGCCGAACAGGTGCCCGACGTGATGCTGACGCTCGAGCACTGGCCGGTCTACACCCGGGGCCGGCGATCGGGCCCGGGCGAGTTGCCGATGGGGGAGAACTGGTATCGGGCCCAGGGAATCGACATCGTCGAGACCGACCGCGGCGGCAAGGTCACGTACCACGGTCCGGGCCAGCTCGTCGGGTACCCGATCGTCCGCGTCGACGACGTCGTCGCGTACGTGCGGACGCTCGAGCGGGCGCTGGTGGCCGCGCTGGATGCCGAGGGCCTGGCCGGCGTTCGAGCGCGCCCCGAGGACGGCCCCGACTACACGGGCGTGTGGGTCGATGACCGCAAGATCGCTTCGATCGGGGTGCACGTGGCGCGCGGCGTGACCACCCACGGGTGGGCCGTCAACGTGGAGAACGACCTGCAGCCGTTCGGCTGGGTCGTGCCGTGCGGACTGGATGTGCAGATGACCTCGCTGATCAAGGAGACCGGGCGGCTCGGCGGCAAGCTGCCGTGCTTTCGCAAGCGGGCCGCCTACGCGGTGGCCCAGGCGCTCGGGCGGCGGCAGCGGCTCGTCTCGCCGGCCCGCCTGGAGGCGGCGATCGGCGCCGTTCCGGCCACCGCGGCTTCGATCTAAGCCGTCAGCAGATCCACCACGAGCGCGACGACCGACGCCGGGTCATCGTGGACCTGCTCCCACGTGACCCGCGCATGCCGCCAGCGGGCCCGGGCGAGCCGCTGGTCCCGACGGCGGTCGTCCCTGAAGGCCCGGCGGGTGCCGTGGTGCTCGATGCCGTCGGTCTCGATGACGACCTTGCGCTCGCGCCACATGAAGTCGACCCGGATGGGGGGCTCACGGTCCTCGAGGTCCAGGACGACTTGCCGGTCGGGCTCGGGCAGGTGGTGGGCGCGAATCAGTGCGAGGAAGTCGTCCTCCAGCGGGCTCTCGGTCGGCGCCTGACCGGGCCGGTAGGCCGCCAGCCTCGCCCGCAGGCGGTGGGCGGCGCTCCGTGCTTCGTTGCGGGCGAGCTGGTCATCGAGCGCCCGCAGGTTGAGGCGCCCCTGGGCCTCGGCCCGATTGAGCGCACGGTCGTGCTGGGCGGCGTTGAGATCGTCGCCGAGGTCCAGCAGCGTGCGGGGGACGGTGGTGCAGGGGATGCCGCGCACGCGGGTTGTGTCGCGGGCGGTGAGGGTGGTGGAGCGGTGGACGGTGACGCCGCGCAGCGTGTGGCGAGCGGGCGCGGTGATGTGGATCTCGGATGTGGGCCGGATGAGACCATGGCGAGCCGCCGCCGACTCGTGCGATAAGACCGCGCCGGGCCCGGCGGCGAGAACGGCGGCCATGGAGAGGCCGTCTCGCGTGAGGAGCTCGTGGGGGACGAGGGAGTAGACCCCGCGGTGGATGCGATGGAGGCGACCGGCGGTGGCGCGCTTCTGGACCGCACGGGCACCGAGGCCCAGCGACGCGCATTGGGCGAGCGAGCAGACCGCCTCCTGAGAGCGCGCGAGCGCGGCGAGCTTGGCATCTAAGCGAACTCCTGGTTCGCTATCTCGCCACGCTTCGGGCATGGGCCCATCGTCCCGCTGACCACCGTTGCGTGTCTGTCACGTTTGCACCGGAGTAGCCTTAATTCCGTGCCAATCCGCGAACACCAGACCAGATCGCGCTCCAACCCCGGTGGAATCAGCGATGTCCTGACCCTGCTGGGGCCCGAAACGGTCCCGCACAAGGCTCGCAAACCGCCGTGGTTCAAGGTGCCGGCGCCCGGCGGCCCGCGATACCGCGAGCTCAACGAGCTGATCGAATCCGAGAACCTCCACACGGTCTGCCGCGAGGCGGCGTGTCCGAACATCGGGGAGTGCTGGCAGCGCGGAACGGCGACGTTCATGATCCTCGGGGATACCTGCACCCGCCGGTGCGGGTTCTGCAATGTGAAGACCGGCAAGCCGACATGGAACGATCCGCTCGAGCCGGCCCGGGTAGCGCGCAGCGTCGCCAAGATGGGGTTGCGCCACGCGGTGATCACCTCCGTCGACCGCGACGACCTCCCCGACTACGGCGCCTCGGCGTTCGTCGGGGTGATCCGCCAGATCCGCCGTCAGTCTCCCGGTACGAAGATCGAGGTGCTGACGCCGGACTTTCGCGGCTCGGAGATGCCGCTGGCGAAGGTGATCGCCGAGCGGCCGGACGTCTTCAACCACAACGTCGAGGTGGTCCCCCGCCTGTACCCGGTGGCCCGCCGTGGCTCCACCTGGGAGCGCTCCAAGCGGGTGCTGCGCAACGCCAAGGAGTACGGCGGTGACGAGGTGACGACCAAGTCCGGGCTGATGGTGGGCCTGGGCGAGACGTTCGACGAGATGGTCCAGGCCCTGTCAGAGCTTCGCGACAACCACGTCCAGGTGCTCACCGTCGGCCAGTACCTGCGTCCGACCGAGCGCCACCTGCCGATCGTGCGCTACTGGCACCCCGACGAGTTCTCAGAGCTCGAGACCGCCGCCTATGAGCTCGGCTTCGAGCACGTCGCCGCCGGCCCGCTCGTGCGCTCCAGCTACCACGCCGACCAGCACGTGCCTCAGTCGCAGCCGGGCGTCGGCCCGCTGCGCGAGGCGGTGTCGGCATGACCCCCCGGCACCCGCACCCGAACCGGCACCCGCGCCGGCAGTCGCGCCCGCGGCGACGCCGCGCCGCCGGGATCATCCTCGCCGTTCTGGCCCTGGCGCTGATCGTGGCCCCGGCCGCGCTGGCCGCTGCCGGCGGCGGGTCGTCCGGCTTCAGCGGCGGTGGGGGCGGAGGCGGCCACGGCAGTGGTTTCGCGCTGTACATCGTCATCGACCTGCTCATTCACATCGCGCTGCTCGGCCACGGCCTCGGCGCGCTGGTGCTGATCGCGCTCGCCCTCCTGTACCTCTTCATCACCCGGGTGCTGCCGGCCATGCAGGAGTCCTGGGCGACCCGAGCCGCCCAGCGCAACGGCGGACATCACCGGACCTCCAAGCACGAGCGCCGGGTGGAGCTGGCCGCCGCCGAGGCGGCCGACGAGGATCCGGACTTCGCGCCTGACCACGTGCGCGCCGCCGCGCGGAGCCTGTTCATGGACATCGAGAAGGCGTGGGACGCCGGCGATCGGATCCACATGCGCGGGCTCGTGTCGCCGGACCTGCTGGTCGAGTGGGAGCGGCGCCTGGACGACTTCGAGCGCCGGGGCTGGCGCAACCACGTGGAGCCGATCGGCGAGCCGCAGGTGGAGTTCGTGGGCCTGCACCGCACCGGCGACCCGGACACCGACCGCGTCACCGTGAGGATCGACGCCCGCGTCAAGGACTATGTGGTCGACGGCTACGGCCGCCACCTGAAGCGGACCGGAACCATCGGCGAGATGACGCGGATCAAGGAGTTCTGGACGCTCCAGAAGCGCCAGGGTCACTGGATCCTCGCCTCGATCGAGCAACGCGGCGAGGGCAAGCACGCGCTCGACGAGCAGATCGTGGCGACGCCGTGGGCCGACGAGTCGGCGATGCGCGACTCCGCCCTGATCGAGGGCGCCGTCGCCGAGCAGGTGCCGGCCGGGACCCGGGTGGCCGAAGTCGCCGACCTGCAATACGACGGCGACGCCCACGCGGCGGCGATGGACCTCAGCCTGGCCGATGGCCGCTTCGCCCCAGACGTACTGGAGGTGGCGGCGCGGCGCGCGGTCGATGCCTGGGCCCAGGCGATCGACGGGGACGACGCCATCCTGGACGGGATTGCGACGCCCGCGGCCAAGCGCGAGCTGCTGTACGCCGGCGACACGAGCGGCTCGGTCCGGATCGTCGTGCGCGGTCCGGTCGTCAACCGGATCCGCGTCATCAACCTCGACGCCGCCTCCGAGCCGCCGACGATGACGATCGAGGTCGACCTCACCGGCCGTCGCTACGTGGAGAACCGGGATACGGCGGCGGTTCTGGCCGGCAGCCGCACCCGCAAGACGAGCTTCACGGAGCGCTGGACACTCAGCGTCACCGGCGACGAGCGCCAGCCGTGGCGGATCACCGGCGCCGGCGAGCCCGTCGGCCTCGCGTAGCCCGCCATCTAATCCACGCAGCCCGCCGTCTAATCCAGAAGGGCCGAGCGGGAATTAGCGCTCGATCATTCCCGCTCGGCGCATAAGCTCCGATCGGATGATTCCGATCAAGGACAACATGCCCACCGATCGTTTCCCGGTGGTGACGGTGGCGTTGATCCTGGCCAACGTGATCGCCTACGCGCTGGCGGTCGGGCACGGAGGCTCGCTGATCTCAGGGCCCGACGCGCACGAGATGCACCGGCACGGTCTCACCGCCAACGCGCCGACCGTCGGGACGGTGCTGACGAGCATGTTCCTCAACGGGTCGATCGCGCAGTTGCTGGGCAACATGCTGTTCCTGTGGCTGTTCGGCAACAGCGTGGAGGACTCGATGGGCCCGCTGCGGTTCTTCGGGTTCTACATCGTCGGCGGGCTGGTGGCGACGGCGGTGCAGCTCGCCGCGGCGCCGCATGCGGTCGTCCCCACGGTCAGCGCCGCCGGAGCGGTGGCCGCCGTGGTCGGCGGCTACGTGATGCTGTACCCCCACGCCCGCGTGCTGACGCTGGTGCTGATCCTGTTCCTGTTCGGAGTGGTCGAGGTGCCGGTCCTGCTGATGCTCGGGATATGGCTCGTCATGCAGGCGGTGTTCGGGAACGGCATCGACGCCTATCTGGGGTACGCCGGCGGTCTCGTGTTCGGCGGCCTCGCGATCCGGGTGCTGGTGACCAAGCGCAAGGCGACACCGCCGACCGCTCCCGCCTACCGATGAGGTTCGTGCTGCTGGTCGTCGTGGTCGTGTTCACCACGTTCATCGGGGTGCTCACGGTGCTCGACATGGTCCAGCACGGCGTCACCTGGCTCGACATCCTGGCGATCATGATCGTGATCCTGTTCGGCACCGGAATCGTCGGAGCGCTGCTGCACCGGCCCCCGCGTCAGTGACCCGTCCCCCCCGCTGGTAGATTCGCCAGGGTGACGGAGGTACGGGAGCGGCTGGTCACGGCCGCCTATGACCTGTTTGCGCACAATGGTGTGCAGGCCGTCGGCGTGGACGCGATCATCGAGCGCTCCGGCGTGGCCCGCCAGACGCTGTATCGCCATTTCGCCTCCAAGCAGGACCTGGTGCTGGCGTTCCTGGAACGCCGCGAGGCGGTCTGGACCGAGGGCTGGCTCGCCGCCGAGGTCCGGCGCCGGGCTCGCGATCCGCGGCGGCGGCTGCTGGCGATCTTCGATGTGTTCGACGACTGGTTCCGGTCCCCGGACTTCGAGGGCTGCTCGTTCATCAACGTGCTGCTGGAGTACCCCGACGCCGACCATCCGCTGCACCAGGCCGCCGCCGCCTACCTGGAGCGGATTCGCGGTTTCCTGCGGGAGCTGGCCGGCGACGCCGGGATCGCCGATCCGGCCGGGTTCGCCCGGCAGTGGCACATCCTGATGAAGGGCTCGATCGTGGCGGCCGGCGAAGGGGACCGCGATGCCGCGCGGCGCGCCAAGCGGATGGGGCGGGTGCTGCTCGCCGACGCGATCGCATCAGACCGGCCGGGCCATGTAGCAGAAGGATCGGGTCCGATCGCGGCTTAGCGTGCCGGTCTCCCCCGTCTGCACGAAGCCCAGACGCTCGTAGAAGCCGGTCGAATCGCCCTCGCCGGTGACGGCGCCGAGGCGCAGGAAACGAGCGTCGTGGCCCGCCGCCCAGCCGCGGACCGCATCGACGAGACGCTCGCCCACCCCGAGCCGGCGCAACGCCGGATCGACCCACATGCCCCACAGCCCGGCGATGCCGCGCTCGCGTTCGTACCAGCGGCCCGCCGCCATCCCGAGCCAGCGGTCCCCGTCGACGGCGACGTAGACGATCACCGTATCGGCGAGCTCACTGCACCGGGCGAGCTCGGACCAATAAGAGTCCGGATGGTCGCGCTCGAGCTCCAGAGTGGAGCCGAACGCTTCGGGGCTCTCGGCCAGCGCCCGCAGGCGCAGGGCGCGCAGGTGCTGGGCGTCGGTCTCGCGTAGCGCCCTGACCGTGAGCACGGGGCTAGTGCACCGCTAGGCGATCAGCTCGACGGCGATCGGGTCGAAGCGGGCGAAGCGATCGAGGTCGGCGACGCGCTCGTGCACCGCCGGCGCCTGGACCGACTCCAGCCCCTCGGTGCCAAAGCGCTCGACGTTGAACGAGGCGAGCGCCGTGCCGTAGGCCATCGCGTTGCGCAGCACGTCCCCGGACAGCCCGGCGCCGAGATGCCGGGCGATGAAGCCGACGAAGCCGCCGGCGAACGTGTCGCCGGCCCCGGTCGGGTCGACCACGGTGTGCAGCGGGTAGGCCGGCAGGGCGAAGAAGTCGTCCTTGGTGATCAGCGCCGAGCCGTACTCGCCCTGCTTGGCCACCACCATCGAGGGGGCGGACGGGCTCCAGTTCAAGATCTCGTGAGCGGCCGAGATGAGGTTCGGCTTCCCGGTGAGCTGGCGCAGCTCCTCGTCGTTGAGCACCAGGCAGTCGACCTGGCCGATGATCGCCAGCAGCTCGTCACGGGCAATGTCGATCCACAGGTTCATCGAGTCCAGCGCCACGAACTTCGCCGCCTCGCACTGCCGACGGACCTGCAGCTGCAGCCCGGGCTGGATGTTGGCGAGGAACAGGATGTCCGAAGCGCGCGATGCCTCTGACAGCTTGGGCGAGAAGTGCTCGAACACGTTGAGCTGAGTGTCCAGCGTCTCACGCGTGTTCAGGTCCCAGCCGTACTTGCCCTTCCAGAAGAACGTCTTGCCGCCGGCGACGCGCTCGACGTCGTCGATGTTGGAGCCCCGCGTCTGCAGGACGGCGAGCTCGGCATCACCGAAGTCGTCACCGACCGGACCGACAAGCCGGACTTGATCGAGCAGCGAGGCAGCCAGCGCGAAGTGCGTGGCGGCGCCGCCGAGCATGCGGTCTCGCTGACCGAATGGCGTCTCGACGGAGTCAAACGCGATCGAGCCGACGACGGTGATGCTCACGCCGCCACCTCGGCGCCGGCGAGCTCGCCGAGACCGGCCGCCTCGCGCAGGGCGGCGGCGTGGTCCGTGCGCTCCCAGGTGAACTCCGCCTCGTCGCGGCCGAAATGGCCGTAGGCGGCGGTCGGCTGGTAGATCGGCCGGTGCAGATCCAGGCGCTGGCGGAATGCCGCCGGGCGCAGGTCGAACATGTCGGAGATGAGCGTCTCGATCCGCTCGGGGGTCATGCCCGGCGCCTCGGTGCCGAACGTCTCGACCATCACCGACACGGGTCGTGCGACGCCGATGGCGTAGGCCACCTGCACCTCGGCACGATCTGCCAGCCCGGCGGCGACGATGTTCTTGGCCACCCAGCGAGTGGCGTACGCGGCCGACCGGTCGACCTTGGACGGGTCCTTGCCGGAGAACGCGCCGCCGCCGTGACGGGCCATGCCGCCGTAGGTGTCGACGATGATCTTGCGTCCGGTCAGGCCGCAGTCGCCAACCGGGCCGCCGATCACGAACCGCCCGGTCGGGTTGACCAGAAAGCTGCGCCGGAGCTCGGCCGCGTCGTACAGGTCGGCGGGCAGCGACGGCAGCACCACGTGCTCGAAGAGATCGTCGCGCAGCCGCTCCTGCGCGCCCTCGGCGTGCTGGGTGGAGATCAGCAGCTTCTCGATTGCCACCGGGCGGCCGTCGAGATAGCGCACGCTGACCTGGGTCTTGCCGTCGGGGCGCAGGTAATCCAGCGTGCCGTCCTTGCGCACCTGGGCGAGCCGCTTGGCCAGCCGGTGGGCGAGCGCGATCGGCAACGGCATCAGCTCCGGGGTCTCGTTGGACGCGTACCCGAACATCATGCCCTGATCGCCCGCGCCGGCGGCGTCGAACTCGTCATCGGCGGCAGCCGCCTGGCGGGTCTCGTACGCGGCATCGACGCCCTGCGCGATGTCGGCCGACTGCTTGTCCACCGCGTTGAGGACAGCGCAGGAGTCAGCGCTGAAGCCGAGGTCGGCGTCGACGTAACCGATCTTGCGGATCGTCTCGCGCGCGATGTCCTGGACGTCGAAGCCGGCGGTGGTGGAGATCTCACCGGAGACGACGACCAGCCCGGTGTTGACGAGGGTCTCGCAGGCGACGCGGCCATGCGGATCCTCGGCCAGGACGGCGTCGAGAACGCCATCTGAGATCTGATCGGCGACCTTGTCGGGGTGGCCCTCGGTGACCGATTCCGACGTGAACAAATACTGTCTGGTGCGGGCGGCCATCGTCGGGCCCTCGCTTTCTATCGGCTCGTTGAACGGCGGCCGAGCAGGTTAGCGGCAATGGCCCACGCGCAGCCGGAGCGGGCGCCGGGTCGTCCACGCGCGACCCCATCTTGACGCGGGTTACGGGCACGAGTATGTTGGGCTGAGAGGGAGATCGGTCAGTCTGATGCGGCAAGCCGAGCGGGAACCTGAGCTCTCCGCGCAGGCCACGATCCACAACCAATCCCACGAGGAGAGGACGCCAGCGTGCCCATACCCACCGAGCTGGTCGGATCACTGCCGCGCCCGATGAGGTTGCAGGAGGCGTATGCCGACTACGACGAGGGCAAGATCAGCTTTGCCGATCTCCAGACGGCCCAGGACGCGGCCGCGGAGGACTCGATCAAGCGCCTGGAGGCGACCGGCGAGCCGATCGTGACCGATGGCGAGCAGCGCGAGTCCAGCTTCGCCACCTACAACCTCACCGACACCCTGGCGGGCACCGGCCTCGCCGACGGGCTGGCCGGCGACGGACAGTTCTTCGCGATCTTCGACGACGGTCACAACCGCCAGCTGCCGCGGATCACCAAGGGCCCGTTCCGCTACAAGACCTACGCCTCCGAGTACGTGGCCAAGAACAGGATGATCGCGACGCATCCGGTCAAGCAGGCGGTCATCTCCCCCTCGATGATGATGCTGCTCTACCCGCTGGATGGAGAGATCGACGGGTACTCGCGTGACGCATTCCTGATGGATTGCGTCGACGAGGCCGAGAAGGACATCCGCCAATGCTTCGCCGCCGGCGCGGCGCGCGTGTCGGTGGACTTCACCGAAGGGCGGTTGGCGAACAAGAACGACTCGCGCAACCCGTGGACGGGCAAGAACATGCTGCAGGACTTCATCGACCTCAACAACCAGCTGTTCGCGCGCTTCTCGGCCCAGGAGCGGATGAACATCGGCCTCCACACCTGCCCCGGCGGGGACTGCGATTCGGTGCACTCCAAAGAAGTGCCGTACGAGATGCTGCTCGAGCACATGTTCGACATGAACGCGGGTTACTTCCTGATCCAGTGCGCGTCCGAGGAGGACCGCGAGAGCGTCTACGCGATGTGCGGGAAGTACAGCCGCGAGGACGCCGACGGGGTCGCCCAGACGTGCTTCATGGGAGTGATCAACCCGCTGTCACCTGAGGTCGAGACCGCGGAGCACGTCCGCGACGAGCTGATGACGGCCGCCAAGCACATCCCCGCCGAGCGCCTCGGCGCGACCGATGACTGCGGCTTCTCGCCGTTCAGCCGCGACGTCAAGCCCAAGCACGGGTCCCCGGACTTCGCCCGGGATGTGGCGATGCAGAAGATCTCGGCGCGGGTCAAGGGGGCCCGGATGGCATCGGAGGCGCTGGGCATCTGACGCATCCCGGAGCGGATCGCCGAGCCGTTCGGCCCGGCGATCCGCCCTGCTATCACTGAGCGCATGCCGCTGCGCGCGATGCCCGAACTCGGTGGCGCGGTCCTGGTCGACTACCTCGGCGTGACCGTCCACGGGGTCGTGCGCGGCATCGAGGCCGACGGGCGGCGGCTCGAGGTCGTCACCGACGACGGCGCGACGCTGACCTTCGCGCTCAACCGCGCGACGGGGACGTTCACGGTCGACGGCGGTCAGACGGCGCCGCGGCTGCGCTTCACCGCGTGAATCGCCGCAGGCGTCCGGTCAGCGCGCCAGCAGCCCGCCCTCAACCGGGTAGTAGTTGCCGGTGCAGAAGCCGGCGGCATCGCCGGCCAGGAATGTCACCATCGCCGCGACCTCCTCGGCGCGGCCGAGGCGTCCAAGCGGGTGCAGCGCCGCGAACTCGGGGCGGGCGGCCTCGGGAATGTGGCGGTGCACGAGGCCGGCGTCGATGAAGCCCGGGCCGACCGCGTTGACGCGGATCCCGTCGGCGGCGTGATCGACCGCGGCAGCCTTCGTCAAGCCGACGACGCCGTGCTTTGAGGCGACGTATGCGGAGACACCCGGGTGAGCCACCTGCGAGTAGATCGAGCCCATGTTGACGATTGAGCCGCCCCGGCCCTGGGTGCGCATCGCGCGCAGCTCGGCGCGCAGGCAGTAGAAGACCGCCGACAGGTTGATGGCCAGTGTCCGCTCCCACCAGTCCAGCTCGAAGTCGGCCAGCGGTGGGCTGGCCGGGTCGCCGTGGATGCCGGCGTTGTTGACGGCGATGTCGATCGATCCGAACTCGGCCTGGCAGAGCTCCACCATCTCGGCCACCGCGTCGGGATCGGTGACGTCGGCGTCGTGCGCCTCGGCGCGCATGCCGTCATCGGTCAGCGCGCCCGCGACCCGACGGGCGGCGTCCACGTCGACATCGACGATGAGGACCGCGGCGCCCGCCTCTCCGAGCGCCCGGGCGCAGGCCGAGCCGATCCCCCCACCGGCGCCGGTGACGAGGGCCGCCCGGCCGTCCAACCGAGGATCGAGGCTCACGACGGGAACCTTATGCGACGGCACGCCCGCGCAGCTCGCTAACGCCACCAGCACAGAGCAGGCGTTAGGATGCCGCCGCGGCGGATCGGATTCGGGTGTCCGTCACAGCTCACGGGTCCATACGAGGGGGAATGACATGCAGCGCAGACGGGCGCGCAGAACGGCGGCGGGCATCGGCCTGTCAGCGGTTCGCCAGATGGTACTGACAGCAGGACTGTTCGCCGCGCTGGCGCTCGCGTGCGCCGCGAGCGCGACGGCGGCGGGTAAGCCGGTCAACGTCGGCACGCCATTGGAGTCCGGGCACCCGGCGGTGGCCGTCACCAGCTCGGGCGATGCCGTGATCGCCTGGGCGAACACGAAGGACCTGGCGCCGGTGACCACGAACATCGTCCAGTACTGCGTGCTGCCGGCCGGAGCCACGGGGTGCCTGCACAGCGGCGACCTCACGCCGGCCGACTCGGCTCAGGCCATCGACAACGTCCAGGTACTGAACGAGGGCTCCACGCTGGTGATCCTCGCTGACGTGTTCGGCGCGGCCGGTAACAACAGCCTGGACTACACGCCCGAGCAGGAGTGGCAGTCGCCCGACGGCGGCGCGACCTGGACCGTCGTCAACGGCGGCCTCTCGGTGAGCAGCGGGATCATCGATGCCGACACGCAGCCGTTGAGCGCCGTCACGGTCCCCGGCACGGGTGTCCTCGGGTACGGATGGGACACGGCGGGCGCCTCGGCACCCACCTTCAACGCATTCCCGCTCAGCAGTCCGCCGGAGTGCTCGGTGCAGACCTGCCCCGCCGGCTATGCCACGTTGGAGCCGGACACCAACCCGGACCAGCTCGGCAACGAAGCCGGCCAGTTCGCGGCCCAATCCGGCGCGAGCCCAGGTGTGATGGGCGTCTTCGACACCCTGTTCACCAACGGTCCGCTCGGGTGCACGAAGAGCTTCGGCACCGCCTACGTGTACGGCGCCGGTGTCCAAAGCCCGAGCAACGACTACAACATCTCGCCCGGCTCACCCAACAGCGCCTGGAGGGTGGCACTCACCCAGGCGGACTGCGACGTCGACAATCCAGCCGTGGGCGGAGGCCCGAGCGGATTCGGGATCCTCGAGGACAACGAAGGCACCGGAACCACGGTGTATCACCGCTTCGACGTCACGACCGCGAAGTTCGACACTCCGCTGGTGACGCTCACCAGCCACGGCGAGCTGGACCCCGCGCTCAGCCAGGACGGTCCCGGCGGGATCTATGCCACCTATCTCGAAGGCGGCGACGGTGGTCCGATCGCGCTGTCCTACAGCGCCGACGGCGGCCACACGTTTGCGACGAACACCATCCAGGCCGACAAGGACGGCGGGATCGGCAGCGTCGACAGCTCCGTCGACTCCGCCGGCCAGGGCTGGGTGACGTGGCTGGACAATGGGTCAGTGTTCGCCCAGTCCTTCCAGGGCTCGGATGCGGTGACGGCGGCGACGGTGTCGGGCGCCGCCTCCAGCAGCGGTCAGTCGGTGAGCCTCTCGGTCACCTGTGCATCGGTCCCATGCGGGCTCTCGATCACGCTCAGCGCCCCGCAGGCCGCCGTGATTCACGCCGCAAGTGTGCCGCGCAAGAAGGGCAAGGGCAAGACGCTCACGCTCGGCAAGGGCAGGTTCACGCTCACCAAGGCCGGCGCCAAGAAGCTCTCGGTCAACCTGTCAGGCGCCGCCAAGCGGCTCCTGCGCAACAAGCACGGTCAGCTCAAGATCACCGCGGCGATCTCCGAGACCGTTCAGCACACGACGATCAAGCTGACCAAGACGCTGACGCTGACGATCAAGCCCTTGAAGAAGTCAAGGAAGTAGTCAGCCGCCCGAACGCGGTGAACATCGGCCGGGCCGCGGCCATCTGGACCTCCAGGTGGCCGCGGCTCTCGGACCGGAAGGCGTCGATCGGGTTCCCGGCGGCCTCCACCTCGGCGATGTCGGACGCGTCCGACAGCCAGCCGTCGATCAGCATCGACGGCGTCAGCTCCAGGTGGGCCTGGCTGCCCCATGCACACGGCCCGATGCGAAACAGCGCCGAGCCGGGACCCGGCGTGGTGGCCAGCTCCAGCGCGCCGGGCGGCGGCGCGATCAGGTCCTCGTGCCACTTGAGCACCGGCAGGCGAGCCGGGAACGACCCGTACACCGGATCGTCGGCCGCCCCCGGCAGCGTGACGAGCTCGGGCCAGCCGGCGTACATGCGGCCGGAGTAGGTGACCACGCCTCCGCCGGCGACGGCGAGCAGTTGCGCACCGAGGCACATCCCGAGCACCGGAACGTGACGCGCCAGCGCTCCCGCCAGGAGCGCGACCTCGGCGGCGATGAACGGGTCGGCGTCGACATCCCGCGCGCTCTGGCGGCCACCGAGCGACACGATCCCGGAGACGTCGTCGGCGGACGGCATCGGCGCGTGGTCGTCCGGGTTGCGCTCGATGACCTCGCAGCCGGCGCTCTCCAGGCACTCGCGGACGATCCCGACGGCGCGGTCGGGCAGGTGGGTGACGATCAGGGCGGGCTTCACGTCGCCGCAGCATAGAAGCGGACCGACCGGGCGGCGACGTGCAACGCTTAGCGGGTGCGACGGCGAGCGTTGATATCGGTGACGTTGGTCGCGCTGCTGACGGTCGCCGTCGTGGTCAGCGCCCAGGGCGCACCCGCCCCGGCACTCGCCGCGAAACCGCGGATCGTGTGGGACCCGATCCCGTTCGGCCCAACGCGCAAGGCGCAGATGGTGGCCTACGTCCGGCGCCACTACGGCAGCTTCATGAAGCCGACATGGCGGCTGACCGACCCGCACGTGATCGTGATCCACTACACCGACGGGAGCTACGGCTCCACCTTCAATACGTTCGCAAATGACGTGCCGGACTCCGAGCTGCACGAGCTGCCCGCCGACTGCGCCCACTTCGTGATCGACACCGACGGCACCATCCATCAGCTCGTCTCACTGGGCACGATGTGCCGGCATACGGTCGGGCTCAACTGGACGGCGATCGGGATCGAGCACGTCGGCTACAGCGACGCTCAGGTCCTCGGCGACCACCGCCAGCTGTCCGCGAGCCTGAAGCTCGTGCACTGGCTCCAATGCCGGTTCAATATCAAGACCGAGAACGTGATCGGCCACAACGAGAGCCTGTCGAGCCCCTACCACCACGAGGACGTGCCCTCATTGCGCACCCAGACCCACTCCGATTTCAACCACCACGACATGCAGACCTACCGCTCCCGGCTGCGCGCGCTGGGCGGCTGCTGATCGTGCCGGGCACGGTATCCCGGATCGCCGTCGTCGGCGCCGGCTTCATGGGCTCGGGCATCGCCGAGTCCGCGGCGTCGGCCGGGATCGACGTGACGGTCTACGAGCCCGACGCCGCCCCGCTGGATCGCTCGCGGCAGCGCCTGGCCCAGTCGGTGGACCGCGCGGTGTCACGCGGCAAGGTCACGCGCGACGACGCCGACGCGCTGATCGGGCGGATCGCCTACAGCACGGACCGCGCCGACCTCGACGGCGTCGACGGCGTGCTGGAGGCCGTCGTCGAGGACCCGCGCGTCAAGGGCAAGCTGTTCGCTGAGCTCGACGAGCAGCTCCCCGACGCGCAGTTCCTGGCCTCGAACACGTCGTCGATCCCGATCGCGGAGCTGGCGGCGTGGACGCAGCGGCCCGAGCGGGTGATCGGCCTGCACTTCTTCAGTCCGGTGCCGGTGATGAAGCTGGTGGAGGTGGTGGTCGCGCTCGACACCGCCGAGGCCACCGTGAGCACCGCCGAGACGTTTGCGGCGGGTATCGGCAAGCAGCCGATCCGGACCAAGGACCGCTCGGGATTCATCGTGAACATGCTGCTGGTTCCATACCTGATGGCCGCGGTGCGCATGTACGAGGACGGTTTCGCCACCCGCGAGGACATCGACCAGGGCATGCGGCTCGGCTGTGGGCACCCGATGGGACCGCTCACCCTCTGCGACTTCATCGGGCTCGACGTCCTCTACGCGATCTGCGACTCGCTGTACGAGGAGTTCAAGCGGCCCGAGTACGCGCCGACGCCGCTGCTCAAGCGGATGGTCGTCTCCGGCCACCACGGACGCAAGACCGGCCGGGGCTTCTACGACTACCCAACCGGCTGAGCCCTTCCGGGGAGCGGGCACTACCTCAAAGTGGGGATGCGGAAAACGCCCCACCGGTCGAAACACATATGGGGTGTTCAGCGACCGTCATCCCGCCGCCGGAGCTCAGCCGCCAATGGTGAGCCCGGACGTTTGCACACTGAGACAAAAGTGGGTGAGATGGCTATCAAAGAACGTGCCGGACGGCTGTCGGCCGAGGAGACGCTCGAATTGTGGCGTTCCTATCGGCGGACCGGCGATCCTGCCCTGCGCGATCGGCTGGTGCTCACCTTTGCGCCGATGGTCAAGTACATCGTCTATCGCAAGATCCGCGAGATGCCGGCTCGGTGCGAGGTGGACGACTTCATCTCGTGCGGCCTCGAGGCGCTCATCCGCTCGATCGACCGCTTTGACCCCGAAAAGGGCGCCACGCTGGAGCAGTTCGCGTGGACTCGGATCCACGGCGCCGTGCTCGACGAGCTCCGCCGCAACGACTGGGCCCCGCGCTCACTGCGCCGCCTGGATCGCGAGATCGCCAAGGCCCGGGACAACTTCTTCCGCCTCTATGGCCGCCGGCCAACCCGCGACGAGCTCGCCGATGCGCTCGGCGTCACGCCCGCGGAGCTGGTGACCCATCGGGACGAGATGGCCCAGGCGCAGGTCGGATCGCTCAATGCGCTGGTCAACGGCGATGACGGGAACGCCACCGAGCGGATCGACATGCTGTGCAGCGAGGATGTGGAGACCGATCCCGAGAGCTCGGCGCTGACCTCGGAGGCCAAGCAGCGCTTCCGCGACGCGTTCGAGTGCCTGCCCCCGCGCGAGCGCAAGATCGCCGTCCTGCTGTACGTCTACAACCTGACGCTGCGCGAGATCGGCGAGATCCTCGGGGTCACCGAGAGCCGGGTCTGCCAGCTGCACGGGCAGATCCTGAAGACTCTGCGCTCCCATCTCGCCGCCGACGAGCACCTGTTCGCCGCGCTGGCCGCCTAGAGGCGCGGAGGACCCTGAGCCGCGCTCAGCTCGGCGGCGGCGTCGCCGGGTTCGTCCGATTGACCCCGACCGAGTGGGTCGCCTCGGCGCCGGCGTCTGACTTCAACGGGGCCGGCACGTCCGCGGGCAACGTGGCATCCACTGCCTGGGCCGCGGCCTCGTTCTCCTTCTTGACCTCCAGCCAGATCTCCTCGCGGTAGACGCGCACGGAGCGCGGGGCGTCGATCCCGAGCCGCACCGTCTGGCCGGAGACCTCCAGGACCGAGATGAAGACGTCATCGCCGAGGACGACGCGTTCACCGCGCCGGCGGGTGATGTTCAGCATGGCTAGACCCCCTCCGTCGCGCCGGACTCGTCCTGACCCGGGGGAGTGGGATCCATCACCTCGGCGAACAGCGGCGCGCGCAGGTCGGCGCCGGGCGCCTGATTGATGATCTGATGGCCCTGGCCGTTCCAGATGAGGATCGGAGCCTTCTGATTGGCGGTGAACTCCGCCAGCTCCGCGCGGGCGACGACGGTGACGTACACGTCGACCGGGGTGGAGTCGTCGAGCCCCAGCCGCTCGCCGTCCTCATCGGTGAGGTCCACCGTGTAGCCGGTGAAGAACCGGTACGGATCGGTCACGGGCAGCGACAACGTCGGATCATCGACGCAATGCAACCACATGAACGGGCTGTCGGGGTCGGTGACCAGCAGCGCGTAGCGCGTGCCGCCAAGCCCGATCAGGCCGTCGGGGAACTCGATCACCGTCTCGGGGTCGATCTCGACATGCCCGAAGCGGGAACTCTCTATCTCCAGAGTTGTCACGGCGGCTCCTCCGCCTCGCAAGAGGCCTAGTGTCGTGATTGGGAAATGCGGCAGCGGTCTCGCGAGCGGCTGGGCGTGGCTGCCACCGACATTGTCGATCGGGACACTAGCCGCTCAGGAAGTCCATCAACGAGGACTGAACGATATTCGCCCCGGCCCGCAGAGCGGCGGTCAGGGCCGCCTGCTCGTTGGAATAGGTGGTGTACGTCTGGGCGATATTGGCGTCCTGGTCGTTGGACAGCGCCGCGGTGTCGCTGGTCTGGAGGCCGGTGATCCGGGTGCTCGCCAGCGTGAGCCGGTTCTGGGCGGAGCCGACGTTGGCCTGCAGTCCCTCCAGGCTGTTGAGGCTGGTCTGGAGGCTGGTCAGCTGGTTGGAGGACAGGTCGGCGACGTCGGCGCTCGTGCCGCCGCTGAGATCATTGGAGATCTGGGTCAGCGTGTCGAGCAGCTTGCCGTCAGCGGCGCTCGAGCCGCTGCCCAGCAGCGACGAGATGTCCGAGTTGACCGGCACCGAGGAGTTGGGGCCGACCTCCCGGTTGACGCTGCTGGTGTTGCCCTGAAACACGTCGCCGGTGGAGCTCGAGTAGGGCTCGGTGCCGGTGGCGGTGCCGGAGAAGATGTACTGGCCGTTGTACTGCGTGTTGGCCTCCTGCTTGATCGCGTCCTTGAGCTGGCTCACCTCGTCCCCGGTGGCCTGGAGGTCGGATGCCGACTCGGTGCCGTTGGACGCCTGGACGACCAGTTCCTGGACGCGTTGGACCATGCTCTGGACGTTGTCCAGCGCGGTGCTGGCGGCGCTGGTCCAGGCCGTGCCGTCGTTGACGTTGTTGGAGTAGGCGCTGAGGCCGGACAGGTCGGTGTTGAGCGACACCGCGAGGCTTGCCCCGTAGGGGTTGTCGGACGGCTGGTTGATGCTCAGGCCGGTGGACATCTCCTCCGACGTCGTGGACAACTGGTCCTCGACGTTGGTGATGTTCGACAGGACCGACGCCGTCGTCATCAGCGGGGTGATGCGACCGATCATGGCTACAGTCCCGCCCCGACCGTGGTGATCAGGTCGTTCAGCGCGGTGTCCATCGCATTCATGACCCGCGCCGAGGCCTGGTAGGACTGCTGGAAGTTGATGAGGTTGGTCATCTCCTCGTCCAGCGACACACCCGAGACGCTCTGGCGCTGGTTGGAGACCGCGGTGAGGACCGACTGCGCGGTTGTCTGGGTGCTCTCCGCCGCAGAGACCGAGGTACCGACCTGAGCGACCAACGCCGCATAGGACTGGCTGGCGGCCCCGCCCGAGAGGTTGGCGATCGACTGGGCCAGATCGGCCCCCGAGGTGCTGGAGCTCGAGGTCTGCACCGACGACGCCGTCGCCGAGACGGCGATCGTCGAGGCCGACGTGCCGCTGAAGAACGGGCTGGAGGGCTGGAGCGCGTTGACCGAGCTGATCACCTGATTGGCGACGCTGTCCAGCGAGGAGGAGAGCTGGCCGACCGGCCCCGTGGAGGACGACAGGTTGAGCAGCGCGCCGAGCTGGCCGCCGGACGCCGAGGTCAGCGTCTGAGGCCAGGTGACGGTGGTGCCGCTGACCAGCGGGGACGAGGCGTCGCCGAAGCCGACAGTCACCGATCCGTCGCTCTGGTTGGTGACCGAGATCTGGGCCAGGCCGGAGAGGTCGTCGAGCACGTTGTCGCGCTGGTCGAGCAGGTCGTTGGGAGTCTGGCCGGCCTGGGTGGCCGCGGTGATCTCGCCGTTGAGCGTCGCCAGCTGAGTGGCGTCCTGCTGCACCTGTCCGTTGGTGCCGGTCAGCGTCGCGTACTGCTGCGAGGCCTGGGACTGGATCGTGGACATCTGCGATGACATGGAGTTGAACGTCTGGGCCAGCGCCTGGCCATCGCCGATGACCGCCGACTGAGCCCCCGGATTGGTCGGGCTGTTGGCCAGATTCGACCAATCCGTGTAGAACTTATTCAGCTCGGACGACAGGCCGCTGGTGGACGAGTCATTGAACCCCGTCTGCACCTGCTGCAGCGTCGACGAGTTGGTGTTGGCGTTGCTGGTGGCGGTGTTCTGAGCGCGGTACTGGACGTCCAGGAACTGGTCGCGGATCCGGCTGATGGAGGTGACATCGACACCGGTCCCGAGATCGGCCTGGGCCCCCTGCTGCGACAGCTGCGGGATCCCGAGCGACCCAGCCTCGGACGTGTTGACGACCTGACGCGTGTATCCCGGAGTGTTGGCGTTGGAGATGTTCTGGCCGGTGGTGTCGATCGCCGCCTGCGCCGCCTCCAGCCCGCTCAGCGCCGTCTGGTATCCGGTGAAGGTGGGGATCGTCATCGCCTAGACCTCCAGATCCAACGTCCGATGGCGGCTACCGAGGCGGGGGGCGATCGCCCGGTTGTGGTCACCGGCGGCGTCATAGCCGATGTTGCGGTCGGCGTCGGTGAGGCGCAGCAGGTGATCCAGGAACGCCAGCTCCTGGTTCATCAGCGCCCGGTTGACATGATGCTCGCGCTGGACCACCTCGAGCAGGCCGCGGAGCTCGGCGCTGCGCGCGTGGGCCTCCTGGGCCCGGAGCGGATCCATGATGGCGTCCAGCAGATTGATGGAGACGGCGCCGGGGGCCACGCCGAGGCGCGCGCCGGCGCGCTCCAGCAGCCGGCTGCGGTCGCGTTCGATCATTGCTCGCCGCTGCAGCTCGACCTGGAGCAGCCCGGTGAGCGAGACGACGTTCTGGACGTCGCGCCGGCGAATCGCCACTCCCTGGTCCAGGACGATCTGGAGCATGCGGCGGGCCGAGACCAGCTGCGCGTCGAGGTGGGCGATGACGTCGGTCGTCAACACGGCGTCGAACTGGTCGGTGGACGGTACGAGCGCGGTGGTCATGACTTACCCGTCGCCGGCGGGTTGTCCAGCGCCGGATCGATCGAGCGAGCGATCTGCATCGCGATCCCGGTGCCGCCGCCGGACATGATGCTGGAGCTCAGGGCCTGGGGCAGAAGCGACGCGTAGCCGCTGATCCCCGAGCTGGAGTCGGTCAGCCCGCCGGTGGAGCCGCCCGAGGAACCGTCCGAGGACGAGCCGCCGAGGCCGTCGCCATCGCCGCTCAGCCCCGGGACCGTGGCGGTCATCTCCTGGGCGAGCTGGTTGACGAGGATGTCCTCGAACGCCAGGCCCTGCTGGTAGGCGTTCTTGGCGGCCTGGTTGCCGTTGCGGACGTTCTCGGGCTCGAGCGCCGGATCGATCGCCGGCGGGGTGGTCGCCGGCAGGGTGGTCGCCGGCAGCGCGGAGCCGAGGGAGACTGAGGACAGCGCGCTCACTTCTTCAGCTCGTCGGCGATCTGGAGCATCTGGCTCTGATAGGAGATGGCCTGGCTCGACATCTGGTAGGCGCGCTGCGCGGTGATCATCGAGCTCATGGCCTGGTTGACATCGACGTTGGAGCTCTCCACCGCGCCCTGCTGGAGCGTCGATCCCGAGGCCGCGCGGGTGGCGCCGCTACCGGCGGTGACACTGAAGGTGCTGTCGCCATCGGGCTGCAGCTGGTCGGGCGCCGGCACGGTGACGATCGCGATCTGGCCAAGCTTCTGGCCCTTGGCGGAGACATTGCCATGGGGGTCGATCGTCACGTCGGCGGGGGTGACGCCAGTCGGAAGCTTGATCGCGGGGACCAGCGGGTTGCCGGTCTGATCGGTGAGCTCGCCCTGGCTGTTGGTCTGCAACGTGCCGTTGCGGGTGAGTCCGATGCTCCCGTCGTTGCGGCGCACCTGGAGGAAGCCCTCGCCCTGGATGGCGACATCGAGGGGGTTGCCGGTCTGGTCCAGCGCGCCCTCGACCTGGCTGCGGCCGATGATCGATGAGGACGCTCCGGTCCCGGTTCCCAGCGCGGTGCCGCTGGCCGAGCCGGCGCCGCTGTAGAGCAGGTCCTGGAAGCCGACCTCCGTCGCCTGATACCCGGGGGTGTTCAGGTTCGACAGGTCGTTGGAGATGGCGTTGAACTGATTCTGCTGCGCCTCCATGCCCGAGGCTGCCGCGTACAAACCTTGCAACATGCTTACCCTCCGAGGGAGCCGACGCTCTGAGCGTTCTCCTGCATCGTTTGATCGATCGACTGGATGGCGCTCTGGCCCGCCTGATAGGCGCGCAACGACGCGATCATGTCCGTCATGGTCGAGATCGCGTCCACCCCGGACGCGTCGAGCTCGCCCCCTTTGACGGTCGCGGTGGCCTTGCCCGTGGCGGTGCCGGTGAAGAGATTGTCGCCCTGCTGGGTGGCGTTGGGCACGTTGAACACGCCGAGCGCGGAGGCGCTGACGGCGCCCTTGGCGCTGACGGTGATCGGCTGTCCGGTCTGGCCGAGGACGAGGTTGCCGTTGGCATCGGTCAGCTGGCTGGAGGCGTTGGCCTCGAACTGCCCGTCCCGCGTGTATTGGACGCCACCTGCCGTGCGGACGGCGAAGTAACCCTCGCCGGCGATACCGAAGTCCAGCGGCTGGCCGGTCTGCTGCAACGCCTGGGGCGCCGACTGGTTGACGTAGGTGCTGGCGCTGACGCCGGTGTCCAGCGTGCCGATCGGCTGACCGGTGCCGGTGTTGGACATGAGGATCGCGCCAAAGCTCGACTGCTGGGCCTCCTGGGGCTCATAGCCGGGCGTGGAGGCATTGGACAGGTTGTTGGAGAGCGCGTTCTGACGAACCTGCTCTGCGAGCATGCCGGACGCGGCGATGTAGAGACCGGGGTCCATCGTACGGAGATGATCGACACGTGCTGGATGATTCTTGAGCCCATGCAACCGATGGCCGTCGATCTCCGCGTTCTGCGCGCGCTCCTCACCCCTGACATCAAGATCGTGCCGGGGCGAGCGATGATGGCGCGCGTCGTCGTCGCCGACGGCAACGGCCGCGGCTCGCTCAACATCGCCGGCTACCAACTCGAGGCCGAGCTGCCCAAGAGCGTCCGCACCGGAGACGATCTGCGGCTGGTGGTGCGCGACGTCAGCGCGGGACGGGTCCTGTTGAGCATCGCCGACCAGCACCAGGAAGCAGCGGCGCCGCCGGTGCCGATCGCCGCGCCGGTGGAGGTGCCGCTGCCCGGCGGCGGGAGCGTCCAAGTCGCCGAGCGTGACGCCGACGCGGCAACGGGCTCCCCGGACTCCCACACCCTCAGCCTGCGCTACGACGCGCCCGCGCTTGGCGCGGTCGACCTGCGATTCGAGCTCGATCCCAACTCGCTGCGACTCGGCGTCACCGTGTCCCCGCGTGCGATGGCGGCGGCTCAGGCCGGGACCGACGACCTGCGCCGGTCGCTGGCCGACGAGCTCGGGCGCGCCATCTCGGTGACCGTGTCGGCTCGCCGCGAACCCCTGGACATCTATGCCTGAGCCCGAACAGCGGCGGCGCGCGAGCGCGCTGCACTACGAACCCGGCGACAGCGGGGGCGGTGCGCCCCGAGTCACGGCCAGTGGGAGCGGCTTCGTCGCGGACCGGATCATCGCGGCCGCGCGCGAGGCGGGCGTGCCGGTTCGGTCCGATCCGGCGCTGGCCGAGGCGCTGGCCAAGCTGGACCTGGGCGCCACGGTGCCCGAGCCGCTGTGGAAGGCGGTGGCCGAGGTGCTGGCGTGGGCGTATCGGCTCGACGCCGAGGCCGCACGCCGCCACGGCGCCTGACGCGAATCCGCCGCCCACCGGTGCCGCCCCCACCCACCGGATCCGCCCCCACCCACCCGCTCAACTTTCCCGGTCCGGGTGCCGATGAACGAGGTGCTCCCTCGACAAGGATCTCGCATGGCCCTACGTCTGACCGGCACGACTCTGAAGACCAGCACCCCGGCGATCGCATCGGACCCGTCCGCGATCACGGCCCAGTCGCTCGCCCGGCAGGCCGAGACCACGCTCCGGCGCGGTGAGATCGACGGCTACGCCGGGCTGTTCGACCAGGCCGACCGGCACAGCGACCCCCAGCGCCGATTCGAGGCGCGGCTGGCGCTCCTGGACGCCGGCATCCGCACCACCCGCTTCGTGCCGGCCGGACAGGCCACCCGCATCTTCGTGTCGGTCGCCGGCCGTGCGCTGACCATGCTCGAGCAGGAGCCGAGTGAGCCCACGGTGCTCAATCTGGCCGGCGTCGCCCTCTATGAGCTGTGGAGCCTCGACGCCGCCGCGCTGCTGTTCAAGGCGGCACGCCGCCTGGACGCGGGCCTGGCCGAGGCCGAGCGCAACCTCGCGGAGCTCGGGCATCGCCGCCGGCAGGCGGGCCGCCGCACCCGGCCGCTGCACGCCGCCGCGCCCGGCCTGGCCAACCGCGCCCGGATCGTCGCCAAGCGCGCCCAGCCGGCGACGGGCCTGACGCTCAGCCTGTGCATGATCGTCCGCGACGAGGAGCAGATGCTCCCCGGCTGCCTCGCCGCCGCCGCGCCGTTCGTTGACGAGATCGTCATCGTCGACACCGGATCGAAGGACGCCACCATCGAGATCGCGCGCTCATTCGACGCGCGGGTGATCGAGCACCCGTGGACGGGCTCCTTCTCGGAGGCACGCAACATCTCGTTCGAGGCGGCCACCGGAGACTGGGTGCTGTATCTGGACGCCGACGAGGTGTTGACGCCGGAGGATGGCCCGCGGCTGCGCGGGCTGACCGGCCGCACCTGGCGCGAGGCGTTCTACCTGGTCGAGACGAGCTACCTGGGCGAGCTCGGAGACGGCGCCGCGATGGTCAACAACGCGCTGCGCATGTTCCGCAACCGGCCCGGCTACCGGTTCAAGGACCGACTCCACGAGCAGATCTGGCACACGCTTCCCAGCTATGTCCCCGGCCGACTCGAGCAGACCGCCGTCCGCGTCCAGCACTACGGGTACCTCGGGTCGGTCCGCGACGCCAAGGAGAAGTCGCTGCGCAACGTCGAGCTGCTGCGCCAGCAGGCCGTTGACTCGGCTCCGACGCCGTTCCTGCATTTCAACCTCGGCTCCGAGTATGCCGCCGCCGGCGATCCGGCGTCCGCGGTGACCGAGCTTCAGACCGCGCGCGAGATGCTCGACCGGGACGGCGGGCTGAGAACGACCGAGTACGCGCCCGCGCTGCTCAGCCGCCTCGTCATGACCCTACGCCTGTGCGGCCGACTCAGCGAGGCCAAGGCGGCCGCCGCCGACGGGCTGGCCCTGTTCGAAGACTTCACCGATCTCGTGCTCGCCCAGGGCCGCATCGCGCAGGCTCTCGGTGACACCGAGACGGCGGTGAGCCTGTATCAGCGCTGCACCGAGATGGGCGATGCCCCGTCCAAGTACGGCGGCATGGTCGGCGGTGGAACGTTCCTGCCCCGCCTGGCCGAGGCCGAGCTCCGCCTGGAGGGCGGGGACGCCAGCAGCGCCCGGGCCGCCCTCCAATGGTGCGTCGAGCACCATCCCGAGTTCCTGGCGGTGGCCGCTCCCTACGCGACCGCGATGCTGGGAGACGGTGTCGCCCCCACCGAGGTCCTGACCGAGCTCGAGCGGCTGGACAGCCTCCCGCCGATCGTCCGGATGACGGTCGCGGCGGCGCTGCGCCACGCCGGAGCGACCGCGGCGGCGATCGAGCAGTACCGGCGGGCCCTCGCGGGCGCGGCCAACAATGTCCATGCCCGGACCGAGCTGGCGGAGCTGCTGCTGTCCTGCGGCGAGTGGGACGCCGCTACCGAGCAGGCCGACCTGGTGCCCGTCGACGATCCCTACGCGGCGCTGGCCGCCCGGATCGCGCTGTGTGGTCTGATCGGCCGCGCCGGCCCCGACGCCGTGGCCGTGGGACTGCAGCGTGCTCGCCACGCCGGCGTACCGGCCGTCGAGTGCAGCGTGTTCGAGACGTGGGCCGCGATCGCCGCCGGCGGCGAGGTCCCCGGCGAGCTGTCGGCGGCCGGAGCGCCGCTGCTCAGCGTCCTGCTGGAGATGCTGCTGCGCGGGCGCGACGCAGAACGCTTCGAGGCCCTGCTCCCGGCGCTGGAGCGCTCACGTCTGGAGCCGCGAGAGCGTCACGAGATGCTGGCCGAGCTGTACCTCAGCCACGGGCTGCTGGCCCGCGCCGCGCAGGAGTGGATGGCGGCCGCTGAGCCCCAGCCCGACGCGCGCTCGCTGTTCGGGCTGGCGCGGGTGGCCGAACGTCACGGGATGGCGGAGGATGCCGCCAACCTCGCCACCGGAGCACTGGAGCTCGACCCGCAGTGCGCCCCGGCGGCGCAGCTGCTGGACCGCGTCAACACGGCCCGGATTCCGGTGGGCGCCGCATGAACACGCCCCGCCCACCCGCGTCCACGCGTTTGGACACATGCATGAGCTCGCTCAAGTTCTCATCCAATGCGCTCGATGACCGGGGCATGAACTCGTGTCGCATGGTCCTGCGGGGCCGTGAGACCCTGACGATTGCCACCCATGAGCCATCCCGCCGCCCAGATCACGTCGCACCGTTCCGCCCGGTTTCACCGCGCGGACGCGATTCCGGCAACTCCGCCGGGCGAGTTGCTCGATGCGATCGGAGCCGCCGCCGCTGCCTACGAGAGGCTCGAGGCTTCCGGGCGACAGGTGCGCTTCACCTGCGCGCCGGGCGGGCTGACGATCCAGGTTCTCGACACCGAGGGCGAACTGCTGGGCACGGTCTCACCCCGGGACCTGCTCGAGCTCGCCGCCGGCGCTCCGCTGCTCTGACTTACTAAAAGGGATCACACCGATCATGTCCACCACCCCCATCACATCCTCCACCACCCCCGCCACCAGCAGCACGGGCTACATGCTCAGCTCCCTGGGCAGCGGGTCGCAGCAGATCACCGGCCTGGCCTCGGGCCTGAACACCGATCAGATCATCACCGAGGAGATGGCGATCTACCAGCAGCCGGTCACCAATCTCCAGAACCAGCAGAGTGGGCTGACCGCCACGAACAAGTCGCTGACGAGCATCCAGTCCGCGCTGCAGACGCTGGCCGCCGACGCCCAGGCCCTCGGCGACCCGAGCCTGTTCAGCACAACACAGGGCGTCACGTCATCCGATAGCACGCGGGTGTCGGCCACCAGCAGCACCGGCGCCGGCATCGGCGGCTACCAGGTGTCGGTCTCCCAGCTGGCCAACTCCGCCCAGCGAACCTTCAGCTACGCGAGCCCGACGAGCGCGGACACGATCTCGATCGACGGCCAGCAGGTGTCGATCCCGGCCGGCCAGTCGATCTCCGACTTCGTCAACTCGATCAACTCGAACTCCAACCTCGACGTGTACGCGGCGGCCACCAACTCCGGCACCGTCGTGATGTCCAACCGCGCCACCGGCGGCGCCGGCGCGTCGGACAACTCGGGCAGCGACTTCATCCAGGTGCAGGACAGCGGCGGGGCGCTGACGGAGAACACCGCGCTCGCCAAAGCCGGCCAGAACGCCATGTTCAGCGTCGACGGTGTCAGCGGGACGTCGAGCTCCAACACGGTCACAAACGGCATCGCCGGCGTCTCGCTGACGCTCAGCGGAGTCACCACCACGTCGGGACCGGTCACCATCAACGTGGCGGCACCGGCACCTTCGAGCGCCAACATCGAGTCGGCTGTCAGCGCCTTCACCACCCAGTACAACTCGGTGATCAGCCAGATCCAGACCGCGGTGACGACCCCCCCGTCCAGCTCGGACCCCACCGTGGGAACCCTGTACGGAGACCCGGAGCTGCAGGATCTGCTCGGCTCGATGCGCTCGGGGATGTCCAGCTCCGGATCGGGACTCCCCGCCGGGCTGGCCAACATGATCGACATCGGCGTCAGCACGGGGGCCACGACCGGCAGCGGCGCGATCTCGCAGTCCAGCCTGTCGGGGAATCTGAGCCTCAACACCACCACCTTCGCGAGCCAGCTGCAGGCCAACCCGACCGGCACCCACAACGTGCTGTCGAAGTGGGCGGCGAGCTTCAGCATCATGGTCAACAGCGCCGCCGATCCCGGCGGCACGATCGATTCGCGGATCCAGGGCGACACCGCCGAGGTCACCCAGCTCGGCAACCAGATCTCAACGATGCAGTCGGCGCTGACCGACAAGCAGAACTCGCTGGTGGCGCAGTTCGCCCAGCTCGAGGCGTCGCTGTCGAGCAACCAGTCAACGTCCGCCTGGCTGACCAGCACGATCGCGTCGCTCCCCGGCTGACCAGCCGGCTCACGTCGCTCCCGGGCGCCTGGACCGAATCAGATGGTTCGGCGGCTCCGCCGCCGACGCGTTCGGGGCGTCCTGGCGCGAGTGGCTGAGCGTGGCCGGCGCCGCCGTGCGAGGCCAGGGAATTGCTCAATTTTCGCACCGCTCGGCCGATGACAAGGGCATGAGCCAGGCCACCGCCGGCACCCGCCAGAGCCAGAGCTGAGGAAGACATCACACCCAGACCATGAGCACCTACACCCCTTCCCATTCCCATTCCCAGCAGGCCTACCGGGCCAGCTCCGTCCTAACCGCCACCCCCGGCCAGCTGGTCGTGATGCTGTACGACGGCGCGCGCCGGTTTCTGACCCAGGCGTCAGCGGCGATGGGCGAGCACCAGATCGTGGTGGCTCACAACAAGCTGACTCGAGCCGAGAACATCATCCGCCACCTGCGCGGCACGCTCGACATGGACCAGGGGCAGGTCGCCGAACGCCTCCAGTCGATCTACGCGTTCTCGCTCGGCCATCTGCGTCAGGCCCGCCTGGACCAGGACCCGAAGAAGATCGACGAGGTCAGCGAGATCCTCGGCAAGCTGCGTGAGTCGTGGGCGACGATCGCCGGAGCATGACCGATCCCGGCGCCCGGCCCTATGAGGCGCTGGCGTCGATGATCGAACGCCAGCTCCAGCTCGTCGGCGAGCGACGTTTCGATGAGCTGCGAACGCTGGACCTGGTCCGGGACGCGCTGCTGGACGAGCTTCCCGAGACCCCGCCCGCGACCGCACGAGAGGCGCTGGAGCGATGCTCCCGGCTCCACAAGCGGGTCGAGATCGAGCTGCTGCGCGTACGCGAGATGCTGCTGCTGGAGCTCAGCCACGTCCAACGCGCCCAGCGGGCCGCACACGGCTACGCCCCGCAGCGCCGGGACGGTCTGCGGATCGTCGCCAGCGCCTGATCCTTCGCGTCTGACGCCGAGCCGATCCTGGGATCGGCTCGCCCCAGTCTCGTGGATCCGGGCTAAAGACTTTCGGCGAGAAGCCGACATATGTAGTGACCGCACGGAGCGGTCGAGAAGAGCCCAAGGAGGGCCAGTGCAACGCGACCTACACCTATGTCCCTCCTTGATACCACTCAGCTTGCCCTCGAGTCCGCCATGCGCGGCTCAGAGCTTCGTCAGACCCTGCTGACGAACAACCTCGCCAACACCGACACACCCGGTTACCAGAGCGAGGACGTCAACTTCCAGACCACGCTGCAGAACGCGATGCAGGCGGGCCAGTCGCCCTCCTCCGTGACCTACTCGCCGTTCACCGAGTCCAGCGTCGTCAGCGCCGACGGCAACGGCGTCAACCAGGAGCAGACCTCGGCCGACCTGGCCTCCAACGGCCTGCTCTACGAGGACCTCACCGCCGTCGCCGCCCAGCGCGACCAGATCATGTCGACCGCGATCGGGACGCCCGCATGAGCTTCTTTGACTCGTTGAGCATCGCGGCCAGCGGCCTGAGCGCCGAGCGGACCCGGATGGACGTCACCTCGGAGAACCTCGCCAACGCGCAGACGACCAGCGCCGCGGGCGGCCAGCCCTACCAGCGCCAGGAGGTCGTCCTGCAGGAGGTCGGCGGCAACTCCTTCGGCCAGACGCTGGCCGGCGCGATGAACAACCCGGCCACGCCGGGCGGCGTCGAGGTCGCCGGCATCGTCAACGACCCGACCCCCGACCAGCTCGTCTACGACCCGGGACACCCCGGGGCCAACAAGCAGGGCTACGTGAAGATGCCGAACGTCAACCCCGTCACCGAGATGACCGACTTGATCGATGAATCCGACTCCTACCAGGCCGACGTGACCGCGATGGACACGACCAAGACGATGTTCTCCAAGACGCTGGATCTCCTGAAATGATCCCGGCGATCTCAGGGGCGATCAACGCGCTGGGCGCCGGCGGCGTCGGCTCGGTCGGCTCACTCGGCAGCGCGGGCAGCGTCGGCAGCACGACGGGCGCCGGATCCCCGCAGGGCTTCAGCGGCGCGCTCTCCAGCGCGCTCAACTCGCTCGAGACCACCCAGGCCAACGCCACCAGCGCTTCTCAAGGCCTGGCCACCGGGACGATCTCAGACCCGACGCAGGCCATCACCGCCGTCGAGAACGCATCGCTGTCGATGGATCTCGCCGCGCAGGTTCGGGACAAGCTGGTTTCCGCGGAGAACACGATCTTCCAGACCCAGGTCTAAGGCATGCCCAACTTCGCAGAGATGATCAAGAAGGTGTCGCCGAAGGGCTGGGCGATGATCGGCGGCGCCGCCGCCCTCGCGGTCGTGTTCCTGGTGATCGTGATGAAGATGGCCGGGGCTCCGAGCTACTCGACCCTGATGGCCGGCATCGATCCGACCCAGACCGGCAAGATCACCAGCACCCTGAGCGCTCAGGGGATCGGCTACGAGCTGCAGAACAACGGCACCGCGATCGCCGTGCAGTCCAGCCAGACCGCCCAGGCGCGCGTCGCCCTGGCCACCGCGGGCCTGCTGACCACCCAGCAGCCGGGCTTCACGCTGATGGACAGCCAGCAGCTCGGGCAGAGCAACTTCCAGCAGCAGATCACCTACGAGCGCGCGCTCGAGGGCCAGCTGGCGTCGACGATCGAGACGATCAACGGTGTCTCCTCGGCCGAGGTCAACCTGGCGCTGCCCAACAGCCAGGATCAGCTCTTCACCAACAGCAACCAGGCGGCCACCGCCTCCGTGCTGCTCGGCGGCAGCTCGCTCGGCGCCAGCCAGGTGCGCGGCATCGCGCAGCTGGTCTCCTCCAGCGTTCCCGGCCTGCCGCTGAGCAAGGTCACCATCACCGGCGGGGACGGCAGCCTGCTGTGGCCCAACGCCAGCGCCACCGATTCCGGCGGGCTGCTGGCCCAGGACGCCGCTGAGCAGAAGTACGACTCGACCATGTCCACCGAGGTCGACGCGATGCTGGCGCAGACGCTCGGCGCCGGCAAGGCCCAGGTGGTCGTCAACGCCAACCTGAACGCCAACCAGTCCACCCAGGACTCGCTCACCTACGCCAAGGGCAAGGGCGTGCCGCTGACCCAGCAGACGTCCGCCGAGACGCTCAAGGGCGGCAATCCCAGCGTCGGCGGAGCCGCCGGCGCCGCCGGCAACATCACCGGCACCACCGGCACCGCCGGCACCACGGGCTCGAGCAACTCCAGCTACAAGAACGCCACCAGCAACACCACCTTCGGCGCGAACAAGACGATCACCCACACGGTGGTCGCTCCCGGCGCGGTCACCTCACAGAGCGTGTCGGTGCTGGTCGACAAGTCGGTGCCCGCCACGTCGCTGCCGGCGATCAAGGCGGCGGTCTCCAACGCGGTCGGACTCAACGCCAAGCGCGGCGACACCCTGTCACTCGGCCAGCTCGCCTTCAAGCCCACCACCACCGCCACACCCGCCGCGACCTCCGGCACCAGCTCGATGTTGAGCTACGCCAAGTACGGCGCGGTCGGCCTCGGATCGCTGATCTTCCTGATCTTCTCGGGCCGGATGCTGCGCCGCCGCGAGCGTGAGAACTTCGCCGGCCAGGCGACGTGGATCCGGGAGCTCGAGTCGCCGCGCACGCTGGCGTCGCTCGAGCAGCGTCACGGAGGCGGAGGCGCGACCATCGTCGGCGGCGAGCCCACCGAGGTGATGGCCCTGAAGTCCCCGGTCAACATCGCCAAGCGTCAGGTCGAGGACCTGGTGGAGCGCGATCCCGAGCGCGTCGCCCAGCAGGTGCGCGCCTGGATGTCAGAGGATTAAGTGGCCCCCACCGTGAATACGGTCGGCGGAGACCACTAGGCCGCGGCCATGGCAGTCGAGGTCTACAAGCCGAACGCCGCAGCCGTCAACGCCGCCGCCTCCGCCGCCCTGGCCAAGATCAAGGGCCGCCAGAAGGCAGCGGTGCTCCTCGTCTCGATCGGCACCGAGCGCGCAGCGCGGGTGTTCGAGCGCCTGCGCGATGAGGAGATCGAGACGCTGTCCCTGGAGATGGCCAAGCTCCAGTTCCTCGAGCCCGGCGTGGCCGACGGAGTTCTCGACGAGATGGCCGCCACCGTCGCGGCCTACGACTCGCTCAACGCCGGAGGGGTCGAGTACGCGCGCGAAGTGCTCGAGCGAGCACTCGGCCCTGAACGGGCCATGGAGATCATCGGCCGCCTGTCAAGCGTCATCGAGAAGCGCCCGTTCGAGTTCCTGCGCCGCACTCCGCCCGAGCAGGTGGTCACGTTCCTGCGCAACGAGTCGCCGCAGACGATCGCGCTGGTGATCGCCAACCTGCACACCACGCTGGCCGCGCAGGTGCTGTCCAACCTTCCGGACGGAGAGCAACCGGAAATCGCGCTGCGAATCGCGCGGATGACCGAGACCAGTCCGGACGTGGTCCGGCAGGTGGAAGCGGTGATGAAGCAGAAGCTGGCCAACGTCGTCCAGCAGGAGTACTCGGCCGCCGGCGGCATCAAGTCGCTGGCCGACATCCTCAACCACGCCGACCGCTCGACGGAGCGCAACGTGCTCGACTCGATCACCGAGACCGACGAGAGCCTCGGCGCCGAAGTCCGCCGCCTGCTGTTCATCTTCGAGGACATCGTCAAGCTCGACGACCGCTCGATCCAGCTCATTCTCCGCGAGGCCGACCAGAAGGACCTGGCTCTGGCTCTGCGCGGCGTCGCCGACGACGTCAAGGAACGGATCCTGTCGAACATGTCCGAGCGCGGCGCCCAGATGCTGGTGGAGGAGATGCAGTTCCAGCCTCCGCAGCGCAAGCGCGACATCGAAGAGGCGCAGGGACGAGTCGTGGCCATCGTGCGCAAGCTCGAGGAGGCCGGCGCCGTCGTCCTGTCCCGGACCGAGGAAGACGTTGTCTTCTGAGTCCGCCGCCGCGACGATCGCGGCCTACACCTTCCGTCAGCTCGAGGCTCCGGCCGGCTCCCTCGGCGACGTGGCCGACGTGCTGTCAGCCGCCCACTCCGAGGCCGACGGGATCCGCCAGCAGGCGTGGGCCGCCGGCGAAGCAGAAGGCCGTGCCGCCGGTATCGACGCCGCCCGGGCCGAGATGGAGCCGGCGCTGCAGGCGCTGGCCTCGGCCGTCGGCGCGCTGGACGACCTGCGCGACCAGGCCATCGCGGAGCTGGAGAGAGACGCCGTCAACCTGGCCATGCAGCTGGCCGAGCAGATCGTGGCCGGCGCGATCGCCGTGGCCCCCGAGCGCGTCCTGGACGTCGCCGCAGTGGCACTGCGGCGGATCCGGGACCGCCAGCATGTGACGCTCGTGGTCAACCCGGACGACCTCGACGCCGTGTCCCAATCGGTGACCGCCCTGCAGGCCCAGCTGGGCGGGATCCAGCACCTCGGCGTCCAGTCGGACCGCCGCGTCGGCCGCGGCGGCGTGCTGGCGCGTACCGATGACGGCGAGATCGACGCATCGCTGGAGACCCAGCTCGCGCGAGCGCGGGAGATCGTCGTATCCGAGCTGTCGACGGATGACGGCGATGAATAGCGAGACGTTCACGCGTCCGGCTCTCGGCCGGGTGGCGAGGGTACTGCAGGATGAGGATCTGGCGCGCCGCCGGGGACGGGTGCGCGATCTGATCGGACTGATCATCGAAGCGACCGGCCTCCAGGTGGAAATGGGTGAGATCTGCCTGGTCGGCGACGGTCGCGATCGTCCCGCGGTGACGACCGAAGTGGTCGGCTTCCGCGGGGGCCGGACGCTGCTGATGCCGCTCGGAGAGCTGAGCGGCATCGGGCCGGGCACCTCCGTCCATCCCACCGGAAGCCCGCTCACGGTGGCGGTCGGCGACCAGTTGCTCGGCCGGGTCCTCGACGGGCTCGGCGCTCCACTGGACACCGCCGGCGAGCTGGACCACGTGTCGTGGCGGCGCGCCGAGGCGACCCCGCCGGATGCCCTGACCCGCCCACGGATCAGCGAGCGCATCGGACTCGGGGTCCGCGCGCTGGACACGCTGGTCCCCTGCGGCCAGGGCCAGCGAATGGGAATCTTCGCCGGATCCGGCGTGGGCAAGAGCTCGCTGCTGGGCATGATCGCGCGCTCCACCACCGCTGACGTCAACGTGATCGCCCTGGTCGGCGAGCGCGGTCGCGAGGTGCGCGAGTTCATCGAGCGCGACCTCGGCGACGCGCTGGCGCGCTCGGTGGTGGTGGTCGCCACCTCCGATCAGCCGGCGCTGGTGCGCATCCAGGCGGCGTTCACCGCGACCGCGATCGCCGAGTACTTCCGCGATCAGGGCCACAACGTGATGCTGATGATGGACTCGGTCACCCGCTTCGCCATGGCCCAGCGCGAGGTGGGACTGGCGATCGGCGAACCGCCCGCGACGCGGGGCTACACGCCGAGTGTGTTCGCCCTGCTGCCGCGCCTGCTCGAGCGGGCCGGCACGAGCCCCACCGGCTCGATCACCGGCCTGTACACGGTGCTCGTCGACGGCGATGACATGAACGAGCCGATCGCCGACGCCGTCCGCTCGATCCTCGATGGCCACATCGTCCTGACCCGCTCGCTGGCCCACGCCGGGCACTACCCGGCGATCGACGTGCTGCAGAGCGTCAGCCGTCTCATCACAGAGATCACGACGCCGGACGTGCGCGAGGCCGGACAGCGCCTGCGTTCCGCCCTGGCCGCCTACCGCGAGAAGGAAGATCTGATCTCGATCGGCGCCTATCAGCGCGGCACCGACCCGCTGCTGGACGCCGCGATCACGCTGCGCCCGGACATGAACGGTTTCCTGCGCCAGCGCGTGGAGGAGTTCACCTCGCTCCCCGACGCCGACAACGCGCTGCTGGCGATCGGCGAGCGGCTGCCGGGTCCGCCCGACATCGTGGTGCCCGAGATCGACGTCGAGGCGGCGCCGGTGCGGCCCCCCAACGTCTCCCTCGGCGGTCCCGGCGGAGCCCCCAGCGCGATCCCATCCCTGGCCTTCTAGCCCATGTCCGCGACGCTCTCGAATAACCGTCCAGCCGCACTGAAGTCCGCCGCGGATCGGCCGAATACTCGATCATGACCGGTCCCTCGTTCCGATTCAGGCTCGAACGCGTGCGCGCATTGCGCGAGCGCACCGAGGATGAGGCCAAGCAGGCATTCGCCGGCGCGATGCAGGAGCGCGTGCGCTCAGAGCGCGAGGTGCAGGACGCCGCCGCGCGCGTCGCCTCGGCGCGCGACGCCCAGCTCGACGCCACGGGCGTGCGGACGAGCGCCACTGATCTGATGGCCCGCCAGGCGTATCTCGAGCGCTCCGAGCTCGCTCACCGCGCCAGCCAGGAGAACCTCGGCCGCCGCGAGGAGGCGCTGGAAGTGAAGCGTGAGGAGATGACCGAGGCCGCTCGTGACCGTCAGGCGCTGGAGCGGCTCAAGGAGCATCGGCGCCTGGAGCACGAGCACGAGCAGGCACGCGTCGAGGCCGCCGAGCTTGACGAGATCGCTTTGAATGGCTTCCGGCGGAGGGCGGCATGAGCCCCGGTATCGGTTCCGGCTCGATGCTGCCGGTCGCCGCGTCCGAGCCATCGAGCAGCGCCCCCGCCGCGGCGGGGGGCGCCGCGAGCGCACCGTCTGATCCGTCCGGCACGGCGCCGGTCGCGGCCACCACCGGTGGTGCCCGATCCGGCTCCCCTCCGGGCACGAGCCCGCCGACAGCGGGCGCTAGCCCGCCGACGGACGCGTTCGCCGACGTCCTCTTCGATCAAGTGGCCCGGACCGCAGTTGCGGAAGGCCAGACAAAGCAGATCGCCACTGCTGGCGACCAGCGAAACAGCACCCCGTCGTCGGGCTTGCCCCAGAGCGCTGCGGGCAAGGGCCGCGGCGCCCGGACCGCTGCAGCCACCAGCCCGCCCTCGACGCCGGCCGCCGCAGATCCCAACGCCGCGGCCTCGGCGGCGCTCGCCAATGGCGCGACGGTGCCGGCCACCCCGGTTCTTCCCGCCGCGGGCAAGACCGCCGCGCCGCGTGACGCCAACGCCGACTCGGCGAGCGCACCGGCTCCGATCGCGGGCAACCCGCAGGATGTGGGTGGGAGCGCAACGCGCGGTGCGATCGCCTCACCGACCTCGGGCGCCACGACCAGCTCGCTGCGCGCGGCGCTCATCCAGTACGCCGCCGGCGGCCCCGCACCCGCGCCCACCGCCGGCACCGGAACCGAGACCGCCGCGGTCGCGGCCAAGCCGGGGGCCGGCGCCGACGCTCCCGCCACTGCCACCGTCACTGCCAGCGCCACTGCCATTCCCACCGCCGGCGCGACCACCGCGGCCGGCACCGGCGCCGCCCCAGGGCCGGCGGCCACCGCCACCGCGGTGACCCCCACCCTGCCGGCAGCGGCGGCCTCCCAGCTCGGACAGGCGATCGCCTCCGGGCCGGCCGCCGGCGCCCAGCCGAGCAGCCTCGCCACCGGCAAGCCCGCCGGCAAGCCCGTGTCGGCGTCCGCCCCGGCGACGAGCCCGTCGCCCGCGAGCGCAAGCTCCCCGGCGTCAAACCCGGCGCCGACGCGCACCATGCCCGCAGCCGGCGCAGCCGCGCAGCCCCAGCGGCACCGCCACCGCAGCCGGCTCCGGCGGGACCGCGACCGCATCCGGCGCCCCGGCGACGGCAGCCGGCGCCCCGGCGACGGCGACCGGCGCGGGCGGCAGCGCCGCCGCAGCCGCCTCCCCGGCGTCCGCTACGGGGACCGCGACCGCGACGGCCGCGCCAACCACGACCTCGCACCCGGCCACCACCCCGCCGGCCCCGGCAGCCACCACCGACACCTCCGCCAGGCCCGCCCCGGCCCTCGCCGCCGGCGGCACGGCGGCCGCGGCTCCGGCCGCCGCGGCCCAGTCGGGCGCCGCCACCGCCACGTCAGCCGCCGCTACCGTCGCGGCAACGCCCGCCACCACCGCCGCCTCTGCACCCACCCCGGCCGCCCCCGCCGCCACGATCCCGACCAGCTACGGAGTGCGCCTCGCCGAGGCCGCCGAGAAGGTCGCCAGCACGATCTCGATGGGAGCCCGCAACGGCGTCTCGGTGGCGCGGATCCAGCTCGCGCCTGACTCGCTGGGCTCGATTCAGATCCACTTGCAGCGCAGCTCGGACGGCAGCATCGTCGCCCGGGTCATCACCGAGCATCCCGAGGCGGCGGACACGCTGTCCCAGGGTGGCGACGACCTACGTCGCCAGCTCCAGCAGAACGGCACGAATCTTGTGCGACTGGATATCCAGTCCTCCAACCAGCAGCAGCGTTCCTCGACGCAGGAGCAGGCCGGCACCGCCTCGGGCGCCGGAAGCTCACGCGGCGATGACGGCGACGAGGACGGCACCGCCGACCCCGTCACCGGCGTCTCAAATGACATCCCGACCCACAGCCTGTCCGGCTCAGCGCTGGTGAACGTCCTCGCGTGACGACCGCGCTGCCCCAGAACCGCAAAGGACTGAACACGACATGAGCACCACCGGCATCAACGGCTCCAGCACCCTGAGCACCACGGGTTCGACCCTCACCCCGTCGAGCACGTCGGCGAACGGCTCGGCCGGCGGGCTGGGCGAGAACGACTTCCTGCAGCTGATGATGGACCAGCTGCAGAACCAGGATCCGCTCAGTCCCGATGACCCGACCCAGTACCTGAGCGAGCTCGCCCAGTTCTCCAGCCTCGAGCAGCAGAACAGCATCGCCAGCTCCGCTGCCTCGCAGGCCACTCAGAGCGCGTCGTCGTCGGCGCTGTCCCTTCTCGGTCACACCGTCAGCTATCAGGACTCGAGCGGCGCCATCCAGACCGGCACGGTGTCCAAGATCGACTTCTCGGCTTCGGGCCCGAGCCTGACGGTCGGCTCGACCAGCGGCATCGGGCTGTCGAGCGTCACGGAGGCGTCGTGAGCACAGCAGTTCCCAACGCCGCGCTCGTCCCCCCCGGGGTCGTTTCCGCCCCCGCGGTCACCCGGCCGCCGAGCACCGCCGCGAACGAGCCGGTCAGCGGTCCGTCGTTCGCCGACGTCCTGACGCAGAGCACGCAGGCGGCGGCCGCTCCCAAGTTTTCCCGCCACGCGCTCGAGCGCGTCAACCAGCGGGGCATCAACCTCGACCAGCCGACGATGCAGCGGCTGACGGGAGGCATGTCCCGTGCCTCGGCCAAGGGGTCGCGGGATGCAGTGGTCTTTGTGGACAACACCGCGTTCGTGGTGTCGGTCCCAAACAACACCGTCGTGACGGCGGTGGGTTCCGAGCACATGCGCGAGCACGTGTTCACAAACATCGACAGTGCCGTGTTCGCATGAGCGACTCGGCTTCAGACAACGGCTGGACCTCTTTGAGGAAGCCAAGAAAGGAAGTGATGCCCCGATGATGCGAGGCATGTACGCCGCTATCAGCGGCCTCGAAGGGTCTCAGACGATGCTGGACGTGACCGCCAACAACCTGGCGAACTCCGACACGATCGGCTACAAGGCGCAGGCGACGTCGTTCGTCGACGAGCTGTCCCAGACGCTGGCGGCCCCGACGGGGCCGAACGGCTACAACGGAGGCACCAACGCCCAGCAGGTCGGGCTCGGCGTCCAGGTCGGCGCGATCCAGAACGAGATGGGCGCCGGCTCGTTGCAGACGACCGGCAACGCGCTGGATGTCGCCATCCAGGGCAACGGCTTTTTCCAGGTCGGTAACGGCCAGCCGCCGGCCACCTCGCCGTACACGTCGCAGCTCCCCACCACGTACCAGTACACGCGGGCGGGGAACCTGACGCTGAACTCGCAGGGCTTTTTGACCACCCAGAGCGGCCAGTACGTGATGGGCATGACGCAACCGAGCAACTCGACCAGTCCCGCTCCGGCGGCCACGTATCTGAACGTCCCGCAGGGATCGACGAACGTCGCCGTCGGTCAGAACGGCGCGGTGACGTACACCGACGCGACCGGCGCCCCGCAGACCGCCGGCTACCTCACGCTGGCGACGTTCCCGAACAATGCCGGCCTGGCGCGTGACGGCGAGTCGCTGTGGAGCCCCACGCAGGCGTCCGGCCCGTCCAGCCTCGTCCCGACGACCGGCACGCCGAACGTGAGCGGCTTCGGCGAGACGATCTCCGGCTCACTGGAGATGTCGAACGTCGACATGGCCACCGAGTTCACCAACATGATCACCGCCGAGCGGACCTACCAGGCCAACTCGAAGGTGATCACCACGGCCGACTCGATGCTCAGCACCCTCGTGAACATGGTGCAGGGCTGATCTGAGCTGATCCTCGTGCTGCTCGCCGCGATCGCGGCGGCCAGGGCGTTGGGGGCGGCATTGAGGGATGCCGCCCCCCTTTTTTTTCCTCAAAACCCCACTCCTCAGGAGAACACCATGATCACCCTGCACCGCCTGGGACACGCGGTGGACGCGTTCCAGATCAATCCCGATGCGATCGTCACCGTCGAGGCCACCCCCGACACGGTCATCACGATCCTCAACGGCCAGAAGATCGTCGTCGCCGAGCCGCCGGAGCGGGTCGCCGCCGAGATCCAGACCTACCGCGCCACGGTGTTCGCCGAGGCCCTCATCCTGCGTCACGAGCTGCGCGCCGAGCGCGGCCAGCTGCGCCGCGTCACGCCGCTGCGCAAGCCGATGGCCCTGACCGCGGTCCACGCCGCGGCCGACGGTCACCAAACCGCTTGATTTTTTCGCCCAGCTGTCGATCTAAGTAAATGAAATGAAGCCGGCAACCGCAATCGGTATCGGTGTCGCCGCCGGCGGCATCCTCATGTCCGCGATGATGGGGGGCACCAGTCCGGCTGCCTTCATGGATATCCCGGCGCTGCTGATCATCATCTGCGGCACCGGCGGTGTCACCCTCGCGAGCTGCGGCATGCCGGCGATGAAGCGCATCCCGACGCTGTACAAGCTCGTCTTCGGGCCGCCGGAGATCGATCTCAACGCGCGAGTCCACCAGCTCGTCGGCTTCGCCGAGCAGGCGCGACGCGAGGGTCTGCTGGCCCTCGACGGCCAGACCGCCGAGATCGAGGACGACTTCACCCGCAAGGGCCTGCAGCTCGTCGTCGACGGCTCCGATCCGGAGCTCGTCCGCGAGGTGCTCGAGGCCGAGATCGACGGCATGATGGCCCGCCACCACGAGGGCGCAGCGCCGTTCGAGAAGGCCGGCGGCTTCGCCCCGACGATGGGCATCATCGGCACGGTGATGGGCCTGGTGCACGTGCTCCAGAACCTGTCGGCGCCGTCGACGCTGGGTCCCTCCATCTCCAGCGCGTTCATCGCGACGCTGATGGGCGTCGGCTCGGCCAACGTCATCTACCTGCCGATCGCCAACCGTCTGAAGGCGCTCTCCAAGCAGGAGGTGGAGCTGCGCACGCTGACGCTCGAGGGGATCCTGTCCGTCCAGGCCGGCGACAACCCCCGCGTCGTCGCCGAGAAGCTCGGCTCCTTCGTACCCCCGGACGAGCGCAACGGCGACGAAGACGGCGCCAGCGTGACCGAGATGCCACAGCAGGAAGCGGCCTGAGGTGTCCGGTCGCCGAAGCCGGCGGGGCAACGCCGCCGAGCACGAGAACGAGGAACGCTGGCTGCTGACCTACGCCGACATGATCACGCTGCTGATGGCGCTGTTCATGGTCCTGTTCTCGATCAGCTCGGTCAACATCTCCAAGTACCAGACCCTCCAGCAGTCGCTGAAGGCGGCCTTCAGCGGGTCGATCCTCACCGGCGGCAAAGCGATCCTGCAGTCCGGGTCGGAGTCAACCAGCGCCCACACGCCGGCGACTGCCGAGGTGCCGTCGATCGTGCCCCTCACGCCCGACATTCCCAAGCCGACCCAGACCTCATCCCAGGTGGCCCAGCAGATCCAAAAGGCGCTGCAGACGACGAGCGACGCCGCCAAGGAGCAGGCCGGGTTCAAGAAGCTCGCCAAGGAGCTCAACGCGTACGCGAAATCCCACGGCTTCAGCAACGAGGTCCAGGCGGTCATCGAGGAGCGCGGGCTGGTGGTACGCGTCCTCACCGACAAGCTTCTGTTCCTGTCCGGCTCGGCCACCCTCGAGCCGGCGGGGACCCCGCTCCTCACCGAGGTCGCGCATCTGCTCAATGTTGACCAGAAGCATCCGATAACGGTTGAAGGAAACACCGACAACCAGCCGATCCATACCGCACAGTTCGCCAACAACTGGGACCTGTCGGCCATCCGGGCCACGACGGTGCTCACCTACCTGATCGGTAGGGGGGTGTCCGAGCAGCGCCTGTCGGCGACCGGGTACGGAGACCTGCATCCGGTGGCGACCAACGCAACCGCGGCCGGCCGCTCCGACAACCGGCGCGTGGACATCGTGCTGGACCGGATCTATCCAGACCTGACCCGCTAGGCCTCGCTCATGACCAAGAAGAAGCTGATCATCATCCTCGTCGTCGTCCTCGGCGTTGGCGGATACGCCGCCAAGACGTTTCTCCTGCCGAAGCCGGCGGTCGCGAAGGCGAAGATCGCCGGTGAGATCTACGTGCTGCCGAAGGGATTCACGTTCAACCTCACCGACGGTCGCTACGCAACGATGACCATCGGGCTCATCCTCGCGCCCGGACAGAGCGACGGCGCCACCGCCGCCGGCGCCACCACCACCCCGGCCGGGATCGGAACGCTGCCCGAGGAGCCCGCGATCCGGGCGATCATCACCAACATCGTCACCGACGACTCCTCACAGGCCCTGCTCCAGGCATCGGGCCGGGCGCACCTGCAGTCAGAGATTCTCACCCAGATCAAGACCACCACCGACGTGAAGGTGACAGGCGTCCTGTTCACCGACGTCGCCGTCCAGTAAGGAGGCAACGATGAGTCAAGGAGTGGACTTCGAGCAGCTCAACGGGGACGGAGCCGACGCCGCCCGGGGGGGCGGGGCGGGCGGGGCGGGCGGGCCCGAGTCGATCGCCGATCTCCGGCGCCTGAGCGCGGTGCCGGTCGAGCTCAGTGTCGAGATCGGTCGATCCCGCATGTCCGTGGGCGAGACCCTGGAACTGCGCGAGGGCTCGGTTGTGACGCTTGACCGGATGGCGGGCGAGCCCGTCGATCTGCTGGTCAACGGCACGCCGATCGCCCGTGGTGAAGTCGTCGTCATCGATGAGCAGTTCGGCCTGCGCCTGACGCAGGTTCTGACCGCATCGTCCGGCAGTGAGCCGGACGAGCCGGCGGAAGCAGAGCCGGCCGCCCTCGCAGTAGCAGAGCCCGTCGCCGGTTAGCGGGCTCGCAGCCTCAAGCTGGGGCATACCCCAGCCGACTATCTCATCCGAAGGCCGAGGCACAGACGCCAGCCGGCTCGTTAGGGAAACAAGGAGCAAGACACGATGTCAGAGCAAGCCAATCATCAGCAGCTGGTGGTGTTCACCCTGGGAGCAGAGCATTACGCCCTGCCGATCCAGGCTGTGAACGAGATCATCCGTTACGCCGAGCCCCGTTCGGTGGCGTCCCGGACCGACTGGGTCCGCGGCGTGATCAGCCTCCGTGGCCGGATCGTGCCCGTCTATGACGTGGCCGCCCGCCTCGGGGTCAGCTCCGCGCTCACCGAGCAGTCCAAGATCGTGATCGTCGAGGCCGGCGCTGAGACCGCCGGCGTGATCGTCGACAGCGTCGAGGAGGTCCTCACGGTGACCGACGACCAGATCGAGGCGGCTCCCGGAGCCGACTCGACGATGATCGAGTCGATCGTCCGTATCGACGACCGTCTCATCGTCCTGCTGACGCTGAGCACCATCTTCGTCACCAACCCCGACCTGTCCGTCGCCGCCTGAGCGATGCGCTGAGTCCGACGTCCGAGGACGATGACCACCAGCACCACCAAGCCCCGTGTCGTCGTCGCTGACGACAGCGCCCTGATGCGCCGGATCGTCTCGAACCTGCTGGTTCGGGGCGGGATCGACGTCGTCGGGGCTGCCAAGGATGGAGACGAGGCGCTCGCCCTGTGCGAGCGCGAGCGTCCCGATGCCATGACCCTGGACCTGGCGATGCCGGGCATGGGGGGCATCGACGTGCTCAAGGCCCTGCGCCGGCGCGGCGGGCCGCCGATCCCGGTCGTGGTGGTGTCAGCGTTCTCGCCGTCGCAGGGCGCTCGGGCGGTGGATGCTCTGGCGGAGGGAGCGTTCGAGCTCGTGCCCAAACCGTCCGGCCGGGACGACACCGGCGCGTTCGAGCACAGCCTGCTGTCCAAGATCAAGCTGGCGACCAGGACGCGGCGTCCGTCGCTGCGTCCGCGGACGGGCTCGGTTCTCACCGACCGCAGGACGGGGAGCGGCTCTCACCCTCGATCGACGATCGACGGCAGCGGCCACCGGGTCGCCGGCGGGGACGGCCACGCCCCGGCGGTCCGCGCACGGCCGGCCCGGGCCGGCGTCTCCCGCGCCCTGCTGATCGCGACCTCCACCGGCGGCCCGCGAGCGTTGGCCGCCGTTGTCCCGTCGCTGCCATCGCCGCTCGGATTGGGCACGATGATCGTGCAGCACATGCCGGCCGGGTTCACCGCCTCGCTGGCGGCCCGCCTTGATCGCAGCGGCGCCCTGAACGTCCGCGAGGCCGAGGGCGGGGAGAGCTGGGACCCGGCGGTGGCGCTCGTCGCCCCGGGCGGACGCCACCTGCGACTCGGCGCCGGCGGCCAGACCACCCTTTCCGACGAGGCGCCGCTTGGCGGGCTGCGCCCCCGTGCCGATCTCCTCATCGAGGACGCCGCCGCCAAGTGGGGCGACCGCCTGACCCTCGTCGTGCTGACCGGCATGGGTAACGACGGCCTCCGGGGCGCCAGGGAGGTCCGCCGCCGCGGCGGCCGGATCCTCGTCGAGGCCGAAGAGACGTGCACCGTGTACGGGATGCCCCGGGCGATCGCGGAGGCCGGGCTGGCCGACGAAGTCTTCCCGCTGGATGACATGGCCGCGGCGATCGCGGCTGAGGTGAACCGATGAGCGCCATCGAGACCATCTCCCTCGCCCCCGACGACTACGTGGCCTTCTGCGAGGGCCTGCGTCAGATCTGCGGCATTGATCTCAGTCAGTACAAGCGCCCGCAGATGGAGCGGCGCCTGCGCTCGTTCTTCGCCCGACAGGGCATCAGCAAGCTGACCGACTGCCTCGACGCCCTGCGCAACGACCGGTCAGAGCTCGACGCCCTGCTGGACCGGGTGACGATCAACGTGTCCCAGCTGTGGCGTCATCCCGAGCAGTGGAACCGCCTGCAGCGCGACGTGCTGCCAGAGCTGGCGGCCGCTGGGCCGATCCGCGCCTGGAGCGCCGGCTGCTCGTACGGTGCCGAGGCGACGACGCTGGCCGCGGTCTGCCAGCAGGCGATCCCCAGGGCCGACGTCACGATTCGGGGCACCGACATCGACAAGCGGATGATCGAGCGCGCCCGGGCCGGCGTGTTCAGCGCCGAGGATGCTCGCGGCGTCGTGGTCAGGGACATGGAGCGTGGGTTCGATCGGGTGCCAGAGGGTTGGCGCGCCAAGGAGAGCCTGCGCCGGTTGATGACGTTCGAGCGCGGCGACCTGCTTCGCCTGCGGCCGCGGCCGGCCAGCCAGGACCTGATCATGTGCCGCAATACCGTCATCTACTTCGCCGAGCCGATCCGAGACGAACTCCACGGACGTCTGGCCCAAGCGCTGCGCCCCGGGGGCTACCTCGTTGTCGGCGCCACCGAGCGAGTCTCGGACGCGAGCGAGCTCAAGCTCGAGATGGCGCACCCCTTCATCTACCGGAAAGCGTAATGGACACCTCCGAATACATGCCGATGTTCCTGGCTGAGGCGCAGGAGCATCTCCAGGAACTGAACCTGGCGATCGTGCGCCTCGAGGACAACCCATCAGACCGGGCCACGGTGGACGAGATCTTCCGGATCGCGCACTCGCTCAAGGGCATGAGCGCGACGATGGGCTTCGCCCAGATCGCCCAGCTGACTCATGAGATGGAGGACGTCTTCGAGCTGCTGCGCCAGCGCAACGAGGGCCTGCCCCGGGAGGCGATCGACACCGTCCTGGCGTGCCTGGACGCGCTGTCGGGCGCGTTTGACTCGATCGAGTCCGACGGCGTGGAATCGCTGGATCCCGCCCCGCTGGTGGAACGTCTGCACGGCCTGGTCCGTGCACGCGCCGCCGAGGATGAGCTCGACCGCGCCGCGGCGGCCGCCCTTCCCAAGTTCGTCGCGGCGACCACCGCCGGCCAGCGCGTGCTGCACGTCGTCGCCATCCTCGACGACCGGGTGCTGATGCCCGCAGTTCGTGCGCACATGGTGTTCGCGGCTCTGGCCGATCACGGCGAGCTGATCGGCGGCGTGCCCCCGATCGACGATGTGGAGCAGTTCTCCGGGCAGCAAATCGAGGCCTGGATCGCGTGCGACCACGAGGACGAGGTCGTCGCCGCGACCGTCGCCTCGGTGTCCGACGTCGTCAGCGTCGAGGTCGGCGAGGTCACCGCTCCGCAGGCCGCGGCGGAGCCGCAGCCCGAGGCCGTCGTCGAGGTCGTGGCGGTGCCCGCCCTCGACGCCGAGATCGATGACGCTGCCCACCTGGAGGATGAGCATCTCGCCGCCGACGCGGCCAAGGCCGAGCCGGCCAAGGCTCAGGCGGCCCCCAAGTCGTCGGCGGCGCGCACCGTCCGCGTCGACGCCGAGCGGCTGGATGCGCTGATGCACTCGATGGGCGAACTGGTCATCCATCGCACCGCGGTCGAGGCCCTCACCTCCAACCTCGACGTGTCGGGGCTCCAGCAGGCCATGCAAGATCTGACTCGCAGCTCTCAGGCGCTGCAGGCGATGGTGATGCAGGTCCGCATGATCCCGGTCGAGGTGGTCTTCCTGCGCTTCCCCCGCCTGGTTCGCGACCTGTCGGGCAAGCTCGGCAAGGAGGTCAAGCTCAACCTGGTCGGCTCCGAGACCGAGCTGGACCGCACCGTGGTCGACGCGCTGGGCGATCCGCTCGTGCACCTGGTCCGCAACTCGCTGGATCACGGCCTGGAGCCCGTCCAGGAGCGCCTGGCCGCCGGCAAGCCGGAGGTCGGGACCCTGGAGATCGCCGCCCGCCACGCCGGTGGCAGCGTGGTGATCGAGGTTCGTGACGACGGCCGTGGCATCGACCCCGAGGCCGTGGCACGCAAGGCGCTCGAGCGCGGGCTCATCGATGCGCAGGCGGCTGCCGAGATCAACATGAAGTCAGCGGTCGAGCTGCTGTTCGCCGCCGGCTTCTCGACCGCCGACACGACGAGCGACATCTCCGGCCGCGGCGTCGGCATGGACGTGGTGCGCTCCAAGATCCGCGAGCTGGGGGGCGAGGTGGTGGTCGAGTCCGTCTACGGCGAGGGCACACTGGCCCAGATTCGCCTGCCGCTGACGCTGGCCATCGTGTCCGCGCTGCATGTCGACGTGGCCGGCGGCCCGTACGCGGTGCCGCTCGATCGCGTCGAGCGCACGCTGCGTCTGTCCGAGCAGACCGTGCGGTCGGTCGCCGGACGCAAGATGCTGGTGCTCGACGACGGCGTCCTGCAGCTGCTGGAGGGGGCCGCCGTGTTCGGCCGCCAGTCCGCCAGCGAGCACGAGTTCGTGGTCATCGTCCGGGCCCAGGAGCAACGACTGGCGCTGGCGGTGGACGATCTGATCGGCCAGCGCGAGCTCGTCACGCGCCCGCTTCCCCCGGTCGTCTCCAGCGGCGAGCCCGTCTCCGGCGGCGCCGCCCTCGCCGACGGCCGGATCGCGCTGATCGTCGACTGCGACGCGCTCGCAGCGCTTGCCCGCGACTCCGACGGCCGCGGGCTCCCCGTCCGCCCAACTTCGCAAACCTCGACCGTCACCCCCCTTGGACGGGTGGCGGCCTAACCGCAATCTCGACCCCAGGAGACCCCGTGAACCCGTCCTTGACCGACATCCAGCTCGACGCTCTGCGTGAGCTGGCGAACATCGCGTCCGGCACCGCCGCCACGGCGTTGTCGCAGATGCTCGCCCGTGAGGTGGAGATCAGCGTTCCCCGCGCCTTCGCGCTGCCGCCTGTCGATGCGGTCGAGGCCTGCGGCGAGCCGGAGGCCCATGTGGCCGGCGTCGTCGTCCCGATCCAGGGCGACATCGACGGTCTGGTGCTGCTGCTGATTCCGTTCGAGCAGGCCGAGAACCTGTGCACGCTGCTGGGCGTCGACCCCCACACCGAGGTCGGCGACTCCGCCCTGAAGGAAATCGGCAACATCCTGGCCACCTCGTACCTGAACGGGCTCAGCGCGATGACGGGATTGAAGCTGGAGCCCTCTCCGCCGCATCTGCACACCGACATGCTCGGGGCGATCGTGTCCACGCTCCTGGTCGGGACCGCCGGCCACGACGAGCTGGCGCTGGTGCTCGACTCCGAGCTCGACGTGTCGGGTGAGCCGTGCTCGATCTCCTTCCTGCTAATCCCGACGTCCGGGCAGATCTCCGATCTCCTGGCGCCGCTCGGCCTGTCCGAGCCAACCGACTGATCATGCCGGGGGTACGCATGGGAGAAATGATCGTGTCCGCCAATCCCGACGACGAGCTCGTCGCCCTCGGGCTGGGCTCGTGCATCGGGCTGGCGATCGTCGATCGGTCCGCCGGGGTGGCCGGGCTGGCCCACATCGTGCTTCCGGAATCGGGGGACACGCTCCGTCAGATCGGTAAGTTCGCCGACACCGCCGTCCCCGAGCTGCTCGGCCAGCTGCGCCGTGCCGGCGCCGTCGACCGCCATCTCGACACGGCGATCGTCGGGGGCGCGCGGATGTTCGAGATGAGCGGCAGCCTGGACATCGGCGCTCGCAACGAGGCGGCCGTGCGTGCCGCGCTGGGCACGGCTCGCGTGCCGGTGCGCGCCGCGCAGACCGGCGGCAGCCAGGGTCGCACCGTGAAGATCGCCGTCGGCGAGGGCCTGGTCACCGTTCGGGTGGCGGGGCAGACCGCGGTCACGCTCCTGGAAGGCCGGGGCAGCAGCCGCAATGGCCTTCGCACTGGGCGCGTGCCGTCCGTCCCGCGCCCGGCCGCCGCCCCCTTGCCTGCGAGCACGATCCGTGGCCCCCGGGCCACGTTCGGCGTGGGAGCTCAGCTATGAGCGAGCTCCTCACCCCAGACAAGATCGCCGCGCTCGTCGACGCCGCCAAGCAGGGACAGCTTCCCGAGGCCGGCGCCCAGCAGAAGACCACGCGCCGCGGCCACCGGCTGCGGACGGTGGACTTCAGCCGGCCGACGAAGTTCTCGGCCGACCAACAGCGGCGGATCTCCCGCGCCACCGAGACGTTCTGTCAGACGGCGAACACCCGGATGTCCTCGGAGCTGCGGGTGCCCGTTGAGTTCGAGCTGCTCAACACGGCCCAGCTGACGTGGTCGGCGGCTCAGGCCCAGCTGCCCCCGAACTCGCTGTCGGTCGTGCTCGACGTCGCGCCGATCGGCACTCAGATGGTGCTGACCGCCGAGCAGTCATTCGTGCTGTCCGGCCTGGAGGCGCTGCTGGGCGGGTCGCCCGAGCGCGTCCCTCGAGAGCGGCGGCTGAGCGAGATCGACTGGAGCCTGACGCGCCGGCTGTTCGAGTCCATCATCAACAATCTGTCGCACGTCTGGCAGGAGCTCGGCGGCGTGACCCTGACCGCCGGCGAGATCGATCCCCACGACGCCGGCCAGGTGGCGTCGGTGTCCGAGCCAACGTTCACGGTCATGATCGAGTGCCGGATCGCGAAGCAGTCCTTTGCGCTGGCGATGCTGATCCCATGGATCGCCATCGAGCCGGTCGTCGACACGATCTCGGGACACACGGACGGCCGCCATCCCGAGGAGCTGGCCAGGTCCTCGGCGATGCAGCGGGCGATGTCCCCGGTCCCGGTGACGCTCCGCGCCGAGGTCGCCTCGATCGACCTGGAGGTGCGCGACATCCTCGCGCTCGTGCCCGGCAGCGTCATCACGTTCGGGACGCGCGCCGAGGACGGGGTGATGCTGTACGCCGAGAACGTCAAGCTCGCGCGGGCGCAGCCGGGATCCCATGGACCGCGGCGAGCCGTGCAGATCTGCGGACCCGAAGGGAGAAGCTGATGAGCGATTCGACGCCGCGCGACGCGCTGATGCGTCTGGGGGCCTCCACCGCCGAGGCGATCGCCCAGGTGCTCGAGATGTTCGCCCCCGGAGCGGTCGAGCGCGGCGACGTGTCCGTGCTGACCGACGGCTCATCGCCGTTCACGGGGCTGACGCCCGGCTCGGTGGCGGCCAGCGTGTCCTACGTCGATGGGGTCACCGGCGCCAACATCTTCGTCCTGGCGCCGGCCGGCGTCCGCAAGCTCGCTCAGGCGATGGGCATGCCCGCGCCCGAGGACGGCGAGGACTCCGAGCTGTCCGAGCTGGAGCTGTCCGCGGTCGGCGAGGCGTCCAACCAGATGATGGCCGCGGCCGCCTCCGCGATCGGCGTGGTTCTCGGCCAGGAGATCGCGATCTCGGTGCCGGACATCCGGTCGATCGACGATCCGGCGGCGATGCCGGACACCTACGGAACCTCCCCCCACGCCACGTCGACGACGTTCATGGTCGCCGGTGAGGCGTGCCGGCTGATTCAGCTGGTCCCGAGCGCGTTCATGGTCCGCATGGCGCGGGCGCTGGACGAGCTCAACGCCGAGACGAGCGACGCCGACATGTCGGGCCCCCCCGATGGGATCGATGGCAGCGGCAAGGCCCAGAGCATGGCGCTGGTCGAGGCGCTCGGGGAGATCAAACTGCGGGTGTGGGCCGAGCTCGGCCGCACCGACCTGGCGCTCGGCCGGGCGCTCGGACTGCCGCTCGGCTCAGTGGTCGAACTCGATCACGAGGCCGATGCACCGGTGGACCTGTATGTGAATGGGCTGCGTTTCGCTCAAGGCCATCTCATCGTCACCGATGACGGAGAGTGGGCATTCCAGTGCGATGTCATCGGGGGCCGTGCTGCCGCCGAGGCGACGACCGCTCAACCTCAAACCTCACCACAGCAAGAAGAAGGAGCACTTACCTGATGGCCCGTGTACTCGTAGTCGACGACGCCGCTTTCATGCGCAAGGTTGTGGGCGACGCGCTCGCCTCCGGCGGCCATGATGTGATCGGCGAAGCAGGAAATGGCGTGGAGGCGATCGACCGCTTCCGCGAGCTGAAGCCGGAGCTCACGATGCTCGACATCACCATGCCCGAGAAGACGGGCCTCGAAGCGCTCGCGGAGATCATGGCGATCGACCCCAGCGCGCGGGTGCTGATGTGCTCAGCGCTGGGTCAGGAGTCGAAGGTGATCGAGTCCATCAAGCTCGGGGCGAAGGACTTCGTCGTCAAGCCGTTCCAGCCCGACCGCCTGCTCGAGGCCGTCGGCAAGGCCCTCGCCTAGTCGCTCCCGCGGGGAGCGCCGGAGAACGAGCTGGCGGCCGGCGGGGGCGAAAGCGTCTCGCCGGCCGGCCGCCGCCGCGGCGTTTCGTCGCCACCACCCTCTGTGACCGACAGGATTCAGGTCGGTCGAACATTCGGCTAAAGACCTGAGCCGGATCGGCCGACAAAGAAGGTGACTCTTCCCTCGGAGTCATCCCTCGATGCGGTCGAATTTCCTGACACGTGGCGTCGCTGTCGGCGGCGCCCTCACACTTCTGTGCGCCCAGACGGCGGACGCCGCCACTGGGTCCACCGGCGAGAGCACCCCGCTGCACCTCGGCGGCAGCCCCACGGTGCATGCCGCCGCCTCCAGCAGCGGCAGCTCCGGGATCCTGCGCACGATCGTCGCCCTGATCGTCGTGATCGGGATCATCTACGTGGTGGCGCGCATCCTGCGCGCGGTCAAGGGCCGGGACGCGGTCCGGGCGAGCGGCAACGGCCTCGAGCAGATCGCCACCCTGCCGTTGGCTCCGGGGAAGTCCGTCGCGCTGCTGCGCTCCGGGAAGGACATCGTGCTGGTCGGACTCAGCGAGCACGGCGTCACCCCGATCAAGACCTACACCGAGGCGGAGGCGATCGCCGCCGGCATCGAGATCCCCCAGGAGGTCCCGGATGACTACGACGATGCCGAGAGGCCGCTCGATCGCGTCGTGGAAGGGCTTCGCCGCCTCACGGTGCGCTCGTGAAGATCGACTCCTCCAACGCCCTTCAGATCCTGGTCCTGGTCGGCGGGCTGTCACTCATCCCGGCGATCCTGTTCACCGTCACTGGCTTCACCCGGATCCTGATCGTCCTCGGGTTCATCCGCTCGGCGATCGGCACGAACACCACCCCGCCCAACCAGGTGCTGGTGGGAATCGCGCTGTTCCTGACGCTGTTCGTGATGTCACCGACGATCAGCGCGATCAAGAAGGACGCGTGGGACCCGCTCCAGCACCACAAGATCTCGATGGCCACGGCGATCACTCGCGGCGAGGAGCCCCTGCGGGAGTTCATGTTCCGCCAGGTGCAGGGGCAGGACCTGACGCTATTCGTCAGCCTCGCGCACATCAAGACGCCGCAGACGCGCGCCCAGGTCCCGACCTACGTGCTGATCCCCGCGTTCATCATGTCCGAGCTCAAGACGGCGTTTCAGATCGGGTTCCTCATCTTCCTGCCGTTCCTGATCATCGACCTGATCGTCAGCTCGACGCTGATGAGCGTCGGGATGATGATGCTCCCGCCGACGTTCATCTCGCTGCCGTTCAAGATCCTGCTGTTCGTTCTGGTCGACGGCTGGGACCTGATCACGCACTCGCTCATCGCGAGCTTCCACTAACTCAAGCGTGAAGCGACCGTCATGAATCAGGACACAGTCGTCAGTCTTGCCACGCAGGCCATGACCTTGGCGATCGAGGTCGCCGGGCCGATGATGCTCGTCGGCCTGGTGATCGGGCTCATCGTCAGCGTGTTCCAGGCGGTCACCTCGATCCAGGAGCAGAGCCTCTCGTTCATCCCGAAGATCATCGGGCTGGCGGCGCTGGTCGTGATCCTCGGTCCCTGGATGCTCGGCCAGCTGGTCAACTACGCCGAGAACCTCTACACGTCGATCCCGCAGCTGATCAACTGATGGACGGGGCGACGCTCAGCACGCTGGTCAACACGATCGGCGGCGCGAAGGTGACGGGGTTCTTCCTCGTGCTGGCACGGATCAGCCCGCTGTTCGTGGTGGCGCCCCTGTTCAGCTCGAAGATGGTCCCGACCCAGGTTCGCTCGGTCGTGGCGGTCGCTCTGGCCATCGGCCTGACGCCGATCGCGGTGCACGGCCAGCAGATCCCCACGTCGCCGTTCGCGGTCACCGGCCTGCTCGTCGAGCAGCTGCTGATCGGACTCGCCTTCGCCTACGCGGTGGGCGCCGTGTTCGCCGCGGTCGAGGCCGCCGGCTCACTCGGCGACATGATCGCCGGCTTCAGCTTCGGATCGCTGATCGATCCGGTCAACGGCAATCCGGGCGGCACGCTGACCAACCTGTACAGCCTCGTCGGGCTGGCCTTCTTCATCGCGATCGGCGGCGACGCCTGGGTGCTGCGCGGGCTGGCCCGCACGTTCGACCTGGTGCCGCTGACCAAGACCGCCCCCATCGCCAGCCTGACCACCGGCGTCGAGTTCGCCTTCGGCTCGATCTTCGTGTCGGCGATCGAGATCGCCGCACCGGCGCTGCTGGCGATGCTGATCACCGACATCGCCCTCGGCATGGTGTCCAAGGTCGTCCCGCAGCTCAACGTCTTCGCTGTCGGCTTCGCCGTGAAGGTTGGCGTCGCGATGCTGATCGTCGCCGCATCGCTGCCCTTCATCGCCGGCTTCATGAGCAATCAGCTCTCCAACGCGGTTCTCACCGCCCTGCACACGATCTAGCCACATGGCCTCCGACGACAAGACCGAAAAAGCAACTCCCAAGCGCTCCGGAGAGGCACGGAAGAAGGGGCAGGTCGCCAAGAGCGTCGAGCTCAACAACGTCGTCGTACTGGGGATGGGCCTGATCGGGCTCTCCTTCCTCGGCCCGAAGATCGTCTCCAGCGCCGCCGGCACGATGACGGCGGCGTTCGGCCTGATCGCCAAGCCCCACACCGTCACCACCGCCGCCGGACTGCGCGGCCTGCTTGGTCTGATGGAGCATGCGATGGAGTCGACGGTCGCCCCGCTCGCGGCCATGTGCCTGGCCGGAGCCATCCTCGTCAACGTCGCTCAGGTCGGCTTCCGGCCCAGCTTCACTCCGCTCAAGCCCGACTTCAAGAAGATCAACCCGATGACCGGCTTCAAGAACGTGTTCGGCAAGCAGGTCGGCGCGCAGACCGCCCGCGTGTTCGCCAAGGTCAGCGTGATCGGCGCCGTGGCGGCGATGACGCTGGTGCCGATGCTCACCAACCTGAGCGCCAACGTCGGCAGCACACCGATGGCGCTCGGCAGCCTGCTCAGCTCCAACGCCATGTCGATCATCCAGCGCGTCGTGATCGCGTACCTGCTGATCGGGATCGTCGACGTGATCTGGCAGCGCCGTACTCACCGCAAGGCCCTCAAGATGACCAAGCAGGAGGTCAAGGACGAGTTCAAGGGCACCGAGAGCCCACCCCAGGTGCGCGCCGCGATTCGCCGCAAGCAGATGGAAAGCCTCAGGCGACGGATGATGCTCGCCGTCCCCACCGCCGATGTCGTCGTCACCAACCCGACTCACTACGCGGTGGCGCTGCGCTACGACGGCGCCCACCCGGCGCCGATCGTCGTCGCCAAGGGCAAGAACCTGATGGCAGCGCAGATCCGGCGGATCGCCACCGAGCATGACGTCCCGGTCGTGCCCGATCCGCCGCTGGCCCGGGCGCTGCACGCGATGGTCGAGATCGACCAGATGATTCCGGCCGAGCTGTACGCGGCGGTCGCCCAGATATTGGCATTCGTCTACAAGATCGCCGGTCGTAGGAGGCTCGCCGCATAATGGATCGCGCACTTCGCAAGCTGCTGGCTCACTCCGACCTGCTGGGAGCCGTCGGCGTCGTGCTCGTGGTCACGATGCTGGTGATCCCGCTGCCCTCGGCGCTGCTGGACCTGTTCATCACGATGAACATCGCCGGCGCCCTGGCCATCGTGGTGGCGACCATGTACATCAACAAGGCGCTGGAATTCTCGGCGTTCCCGACGCTGCTGCTGCTGACGACGATGTTCCGCCTGGCGATCAACGTGTCGGTGACCCGCCTGGTGCTGACCACCGGCGACGCCGGCAGCGTCGTGCGTGACTTCGGTCAGTTCGTGGTCGGCGGCAACGTCGTCGTCGGACTGGTGATCTTCATGATCCTGGTCACGATCCAGTTCATCGTGGTCACCAACGGCGCCGGGCGCGTGGCCGAGGTGTCCGCCCGCTTCACCCTGGACGCGATGCCCGGCAAGCAGATGGCGATCGACGCCGACCTCAACGCCGGTTTGATCACCGACGAGCAGGCCCGGGAGCGTCGCCTCGAGATCAGTCGCGAGGCGGATTTCTACGGAGCGATGGACGGTGCGTCGAAGTTCGTCAAGGGCGATGCCACGGCGGCGGTGGTGATCACGGCGATCAACCTGATCGGCGGCATCGTCGTCGGGATGCTCCAGCACCACCAGGGCTTCGGCGCGGCCACGCATCACTATTCGCTGCTGACGGTCGGCGACGGCCTGGCGGCGCAGATCCCGGCGCTGCTGATCTCCGTTGCCACCGGCATCATCGTCACCCGCTCGGGCTCCAAGAGCGACCTCGGCTCCGAGATCGCGACCCAGATCCTCGGCCAGCGCAAAGCGCCGCTGGTCGCCGGCGCCGCGTGCCTCGCCTTTGCCATGGTGCCGGGGCTGCCGATGCTGCCGTTCCTGTTCATCGGCGGCGTGCTGTTCGCGATCGGGTTGGCGCTGCGCAAGAACGGCATCGAGGCGTTCATCGGGCCGGAGACCCCTCTGGCGCTGCCGGCCGCCAAGGAGGAGACCAAGGCGGCGCCGCGCGACGAGGTGATGAAGGAACTGCCGATCGACCCGCTCGAGCTCGGGATCGGGTTCGGCCTGGTGCCCCTCGTGGATCGTGGCTCGGGCGGAACCCTGGTGCGGCGGATCTCGCTGATCCGGCGTCAGATCGCCGGCGAGCTCGGCATGGTCATTCCACCGGTGCGAATTCACGACGAGGTTGACCTCGACTCGCACGAGTACGTGTGCAAGGTACGCGGCACCGAAGTGGCGCGCGGCCGGGTCATGGCCGGGCACAAGCTGGCGATGGACCCGGGCGACGCCGTCGGCAACCTGTCCGGCATTCCGACGACCGAGCCGGCCTTCGGGCTGCCCGCGGTGTGGATCGCCGACGCGCAGCACTCGGAGGCCGAGGCACTCGGTTACACGGTCGTCGACGCCGAGTCGGTGATCGTCACTCACCTGACCGAGACGATCCGCACGCACGCCGCTCAGCTGCTCACCCGTCAGGACGTTCGTCAGCTGCTCGACCAGCTCAAGGAGTCCAACGAGGCCGTCGTCAACGAGGTGGTGCCGGAGATCCTGTCGCTCGGAGAGATCCAGCGCGTCCTGCAAACGTTGTTGTCAGAGGGTGTTTCGATCAGGGATCTGGGCGCTATCGTCGAAGCAGTGGGTGACAAGGCGCGGATAACGCGCGACACGGGGCTCCTGGCCGAGTACGCGCGCCAGGCCCTGGGCCGCGCGATCACCGCCCCCCATCTCGGTGCTGACCTCACACTGCGCGCGATAACACTCGATCCGGCGATTGAGCAAGAAGTGGCGACATCGATCACCCAGACGACTGACGGCGAGTACCTGGCACTCGACCCGGCCCGGGCGCAGGCGCTGCTCGGAGCGGTGCGCAGCCAGTCCGAGCACGCCGCCGCGCGCGGCGGGACGCGGCCGGTGCTGCTGTGCTCGGCTCGCGTGCGCCGCCACCTGCGCCGCCTGGTTGAGTCGGCCGTGCCACACCTGGCGGTGTGCTCCTACAACGAGATCTCGAACGGCATCAGCGTCGAGACGATCGGGGTGATCAGCGCATGAGCGATCCGTTCTCGACCCCATCGACCACCGGGGACGAAGGGGTCCGCACCTACCGCGGGCGGACCATCGAAGAGCTGATCCCGCGGATCCGCGCCGAGCTGGGGCCGGACGCGATCATCCTGCGTGAGCGCGAGGGGCTCACCGGGGGAATCGGCGGCTTCTTCGCGCAGCGCTGCGTCGAGATCGATGCTCAGGCCGCCCCGCGGGTGAGCATCTACGACGACGACCTCGACGAGGAGGAGTACGAGGACTACGACGACGATGACGAGGAGTACGAGGACGAGGAGACCCCCGCAGCTGCTGCACCCGCCTCCCCCGCACCCGTCGCCTCCGCACCCCCCGCACCCGTCGCCTCCGCACCCGTCGCTCCCGAGCCGATCGAGCGCGTCCAGCCCGTCCCCGTCGAGCCCGCGAGCATCCCGGAGCCCGAGCCCGTGAGCGCCCCGGAGCCCGAGCCCGTCAGCGCCGCGGAGCCCGAGCCGGTCGCGGTGGAGGCGCCCACGCCCCGCCCCGCGCCGTTCCTCGACGAGGCATCGTTCGCCGCCCGGCTCGAGGAGGCCACCTTCACAACCGAGCAGATCCTCGCCAGCGAGCCCGACCCAGAGCCTGAGCCCGCTCCGGAGCTCGCGGCACCGGCGCCGGCGCCGTCGTACATCCCCTTCGACGAGCTCGAGGAACCGGAACCGGAACCGGACCGAGCCCGAGTTCGAGCCGGAGCCGGAGCTCGAGTTCGAGCCGGAACCGGAGCCCGAGCCCGAACCCGTGCCCTCAGAGCAGTCGACGGTGGCGTTCGAGCCGCCGGTCGACGAGCAGGCACCCCCGCGTGAGCCGCTCGCCCCCGCCCCGTGGCTGGCGTTCGCCGAGGAGGACGCCGCCGTCGCGCCATCCCCGCCGGCCTCCGAGCCCGTGCCACCGCCGCGCTCGGGCGCCCCGATGCCGCAGTTCAATCGTCCTGCCGACACGCCCGCGCCCGCGCCCGCGGTGTCCGAGCCGACGGTACCCGAGGCGATCGCGCCCGAGGGGACCTCGCCCGAGCCGCCTGCGCCGCCCGCGCCCGAGCCGCCCGCGCCCGCGCCCGAGCCGCCCGGAGCCGGCCGCTCGCGAGGCGACCGAGGCGACCTCCGAGCCCCCGGCCGACCCGACGCCGGTGCCCGTCCCGGTGCCGGTCCCCATCTCGCCGCCGGCACCCGCCCCCGTCCCCTCCGCGCACTATCTCGCGCGCGGCGTGCGCCGCCGCGCCGGCATCCTCCCAGCGGCCGAGCGCATGCTCCGCGCCGCGCTCGACGCCACCGTCGCCGCCAATGAGCGGCGCGAGCTGGAGTACCAGGCGCTGCTCGCCGCCCGTCTTGCCAATCCGGCCGTGTTCCAGTCGAGCCCGCCCGTCTATCCGCCGGCGCCGCCCGCCGAGCTGCCCGCCCCGGAAGATCCGCCGGCGGCGGCGGCGCCAGCCCTCGCGGGCGGGATCGAGGCCGATGAGCAGGCCCGAGCCCGCCACCAGGAGCACCGGCGCGACGCCGAGCTCGAGCGCCGGCTGGTCGCGTCCGGCCTGCGCCCCAGCCGCGCCGCCGCCCTCGTCACCGTCGCCATCTCCCAGCGTGGTCCGTTCAGCACCGTCGGCGAGCTCGCCGACGACGTCCGGGCGACGATCGCCGCCGCCATGCCCACTCCGACGCGGGTTCCCGCCGAGCACGGCGCCGTCGCCATCGTCGGCGCCGGCGGCTCCGGCAAGACCCGCTGCGTGGCGGCTCTGGCCACCGCGCAGGCCCGGGCCGGCGCCCTGGTCAGTGTCGCCAGCCTCGGCGCCCCTGGGCGTGAGGACGAGCTGGGCGAGCTGTTGCACGGCGAGGCGGTGAACGTGATCCCGGCGATGCGCACCAAGGCCACCGCCCGCGCCGTCACGTCGGCCCGCGAGCGCGGTCTGGTGATCATCGACACCGCCGCCGTGACCCCAGGCGACGGCTCCACGATCGACGTGATCGCCGAGGCGCTGCACAGCTTCAGCCTCGATGGCACGTATCTGGCCGTGCCGGCAACCCTCAGCTCGGCGGCCGGCGCCAAGCTGGTCGACGGCTTCTCGGCGTTCGACCTGACCGGACTGGTGGCGACCCACGTCGACGAGACCGACCAGCTCGGCGTGATCGCGGAGCTGTCAATGCTGACCGGCATCCCGCTGAGCTACACGCACACCGGATTGGACCTTCAGAACGCCGTCGTTCCTGCCGATCCTGAGCAGATAGCCGCTCAGCTGCTGAGATGAACAAGCAGATCGACATAGCCGCCGCCCCCAGCAACGTGATCAGCCTGCCCGGTAGCGGGCAGGGCAAACTCACGACCCCCGCGGGCGAGGAACTTCCGGTGCGCACATTCGAGCGCGGCCAGGAGGTGGTCCTCGTCGTCCTCGTCGACGTCAACGAGCACGAGGAGTCCGAGCGGCTCGCGTCGGCGGACCTCGAGTACACGTCGGTGCGCGGCGTCGTCCGGCTCCACGGCGAAGCCGTGTTCGAGAATCGGAGCCTGGTGCGCTTCCGCGCCCACGGCGACGCCGAGGTCATGCAGCGGCGCTCCTTCGTGCGCGTCACCACCCCCCAGGCGGTCACCCTGAACACCGGCGAAGAGGACGGCGAACGGCGAGTCCACACCGTCGATCTCAGCGGGGGCGGCATGTTGCTGGCGGACGCCGACACGCTCGAGCCCCACCAGACGGTGCGATTCTCGATGGCGCTGGGGGACGGGCAGTTGCCGGTCGGGGGCGAGGCCCGCGTGCTGCCCATCCGAGGGGACGGCAAGTGCGCCCTGACTTTCCAGCAGATCGATGAGCACGACCGGCAGCGATTGATCCGATTCGTATTCGAGTGCATGCGCACAGCCCGTGCCCGCACCCGCGGCGACTTCATCTAGAGAGGAGGGAGCTTCCAATGGCCAAGAGCGACGCCAAGAAGGGCGGCAAGGACAAGTCCAAGGGCAAGAAGGGCAAGAAGGGCAAGACGGGGGCCGACAACGGCTCCCGAGCGATCAGCGTCGCCGATCATCCTCGCGCGTCGGCGGCCGTCAAGCGGGCCAAGGGGTTCGGCGGCCTGGGCGGCTTCGCCCTCGCCGCTTACATCTCCCACAAGGCCGGCGTCCCCGCCGAACAGGTCGGCATGCGCGCCCTCCTGGTCGGCATCGCCGGCTACCTCGTCGCCTGGGCCTGCGCGGTCACCATCTGGCGCCATCTGGTCCTGGCCGAATTCAAGGCCGCCTACGAAGCCGGCCGGGCCACCCTCAAGTACCCGGACGAGAGCACGGACGGCAAGGACGACGGCGACGACGCAGGAAAATCCGGTGGCGCCGGCGAATGAAGTGAAGGCTCGTCATGGATCCGATTCATCCGATCGTTCCGCAGACGCCAGCCCTTCCGCCGGTCGCACCGGCCCCGGGCGTCGGCCGCGTGTCGGAGCAGGCGCAGCAGCGTCGTCGTGACGCCGCCGAGCGCGAACGCCGCCGGCGCCAGGCGCAGTCCGAGGCAGGCCCGGACTCAGACCCGGAGGACGGCGAGGATGACGACGGCCGTCCCCACATCGATCTGACGGTCTGATCTCCGCGCTGCTCCCCGCGGCGGCGGCCGACTGCCGCCGGCCGGCTCGGAGCCCGCCGCACGGATGTGTCCAGATCACCTGGACAGCTCTCAAGTCATCGCCGGCAGCGTCGATAACGGTGAGTGACCGGCCGCAAGGAGCGACCGGGGGACAATCAAACGACCACACCATGGAGGTGTCTTAAATGTCCCTTTCCATTCTGACCAACATCTCGGCGATGAACACTCAGCAGAACCTGCTGAACTCGTCCAACGCCGTCTCGCAGTCGATGGCTCGCCTGTCCTCAGGCCTGCGCATCAACACCGCTGCCGACGACGCCGCCGGGTACGCGATCTCAGAGGGTCTTACCTCTCAGGTCAACGGTCTGAATCAGGCCAGCATGAACACCAACGACGCGGTCTCGATGGTGCAGACGGCGTCAAGCTCGCTCACAAACGTGCAGAGCATGCTCCAGCGTGTCTACGAGCTCGGTGTGCAGTACAACAACGGTTCGAACTCAAGCACGGATCAGTCTGACATCCAGTCTGAGGTCAACCAGCTGACCCAGGAGATCGACCGGCAGACGTCATCGTCGAACTTCAACGGACTGAACCTGCTTAACGGCAGCGCCGCCGGTAGCGGCACGGTCACGTTCCAGGTCGGCGCCAACGCAGGTGACACCCTCTCCGCCACGTTCTCGAACGTCGAGGGCAGCAGCGGCCTGGGTGGCCTCGGCTACAGCTGGGGCGCAGCCGCGACCGGCGGCACGGTCATCGACCTGTCGCAGAGCTCGGCTCTGACCAGCCTCACCGACGCAATCAACAACATCTCCAGCATGGCAGCCACGCTGGGCGCGGTCCAGAACCGCCTCCAGTACACCTCTGACTCGATCTCCTCGACCGAGCAGAACCTGTCGGCGTCCAACAGCCAGATCAAGGACGTCAACATGGCTCAGGAGATGACCAACATGACTCAGGAGCAGATCCTGGAGCAGGCGGGCACGTCGATGTTGGCTCAGGCCAACGCGCAGCCGCAGCTGATCCTCAAGCTTCTGGGCTGAGTAGTCCTTCGTCTGGCCGGGCGGCGCCGCTGGCGCCGCCCGCGCCGGCGAAGTAAAAACTTTCGATCGGTGAGACGGCGCCCCGCGCGGCGACTTCTCCACCGGCCGACCCAAGCTCGTCTGCGGCAGCTCGGCTGTCCGCCGCGAGAACAACCGCCTCGCGCTCACCCAGGTCGCAATCCTCGCGAGGCTACATCAGATCCGATCCATCGAGGGAACGGTTGGAAGGAGGCGGGCTGCTCTGCATGCCCGCCTCTTTCCTGTTAATGGCTCAAGTCGGTGGGCGAGTCAGTCGATGACTCGGGGCAGAAAATGAGCTACATCGACGTTGCCTCCCGAATCTCGCAGATCACCTCCGAGATCTCCGGCCTGCAGACGGCCTTCACGCCCCCACCGGCGTCATCCACCGCCACCACCGCGGCGAGCTCGCCGACGGGAACGGCGTCGATGACGTTCTCCTCCGCGCTGAGCAACGCGATCGGCGGCTCCAGCGCCACAGCGGGGACGAGCGCGGCCCTGCCGAGCAGTGCGACCACGATGCTGACGTCCGGCCAGCAGCAGTTCGCCTCACAGCTCGCGTCGGACACCGGACTGGATCCGGGCGTCGTCTCGGCCTGGCTGCTGTCCGAGGAGTCCGGCGGCGCCGCCGCCTCGCGCCAGACCGCCGGCAACAACGACTGGCTGAACATCGGCTACACGGACAGCGGCACCTACGGCTCGGCCGACTCGGTCTGGAGCAATCCGGTGACCGCGGCCGACGCGACCGCCGGCTGGCTCAAGGGCCAGAACACGATCCCCGGGTATGGCACGGCCAGCGCCGGCATCCAGGGCATCGCGGCTACGGCCGGTCAGGCGCCGGCGGCCCAGATCTCGGCGCTGCAGAGCTCCGGGTGGGCCTCGAGCGGCTATCCCGATCTGCCGTCGCTGTATCAGCAGGTCGTGGGGTGAGCGCCAGACATGGGCCTCCGAGCACACCGAGCACAACGGATCACGGTCTGGGATGACCCACGGGGCCCGACGCCGGGGGAAGCCTGCGGATCCCCGACGTGATCGCGGCGGGTGCCACGACCCAGAGCGGGGCAGGCGACGTAAACGGTTTCCAGACGCTGGAGCTGCGCACCCTGAGTGACCCTCCGAACAGCGGGCTCAACGCCCGCCGCCCGCTGCCGATTACCCGGGTATGCCCCTCGATGGAGCGCCCCGGGTCACGCTCGGGATCGCGACCTACAACCGCGACACCTACCTCGCCGCGGCGATCCGCAGCGGCCTGGAACAGGACTTCACCGACCTCGAGGTCCTCGTGGTGCTCGACGGCACCACCAACCCGGCGACCGAAGCCGTCCTGACCGGCTTCGCCGGCGATCCACGTCTGCGCGTGGTCCGCCACGATCGCAATCTCGGTATCGCAGCCGCCTACAACACGTTCCTCTCCGAGGGCCGCGGCGAGCTGATCGCGATGATCGGGGATGACGATCTGTGCCTGCCGGGCCGAATCCGTCGCCAGGTCGAGATCTTCGATCGGTACCCAGATACCGGCGTCGTGCACGGGGATGCGACCGTGATCAACTCCACGGGACAGCAGACCGGCGTCTGGAACAGCTCCGAGTTCTCCCCGAGCGCTCTGATCCAGTCGTTCTACCGCAGCCACAACCACCTCGTCGACCCCACCCGGATGGTCCATCGCCGCGTCCACGAGGCCGTCGGAGGCTATGACGACCGGTATCCGCTGGCCAACGACTTCGACTTCTGGCTGCGAGCGGCCCGACGGTTCCGCTTCCGCCACGCGCCCGGCGGCCCGCTCGTGGCGGTGCGCCGCCACGGTGAGAACACCTCCGATGAGTCGGCACGAGCCCGAGAGCTGGCCGATGTGGAGGGAGCCCTGGAAGCAGCGCTCGATCTCTATCCGCTCCGCGAGCTCGTTCCCGAGCTCGACTGGGCCGTGCTCGACGAGCACGCTGCCGAACGCCAGGCGCTGGTGCGCCTGGCCGATGCGCTGGAGCAGCGACTGCTGCCGGTGCCCGGACTGGCCGCGAAGCTCCGCGCCCGCGCCGCCTCGATCCCGCTGCCCGAGGCGCGCCCGCCGCGCGCCGCCGGCCCCCGGCGGCTGCTGATGACCTCCTTTGGCTTCAACGACAGCGGCGGCGGCACGACCGTGCCCCGCCTGGCCGCCAAGGAGCTCGTGCGGCGTGGCTGGGAGGTCACGGTCTTTCATGCCGCGGTCAAGCCGACCGAGAGCAAACGACCGTACGAGATTCGCGAGTGGGTGGAGGATGGCGTCACGCTGATCGGCGTCCACAATCGCCCCAGCGGGCTGTTCGACCTCGGCAATCCGGGGCGCGAGATCGACGATCCGGAGATCTCCACCGCGTTCGCTCAGGTGCTCGATCGCATTCGGCCCGACGTGGTCCATTTCCACAATCTGCACAACCTCGGAGCCTCACTGATCGACCACGCCGCCGCCCGCGGGCTGCCGTCGTATTTCACGACCCACAACTACTGGCTCGTCTGCCCGCGGGTCTACCTGCTCACCGGCGGGGGCACCATCTGCGCCGGTCCGGGAGACGGCAGCGCCTGCGCGTCGTGCGTGGGCAGCCCGGACACTGCCGGGTACCAAGCGCGCCTCCAGGAGATCCGGACGCGGGCCGAGCGCGGACTGACGGCCATCCTGGCCGTCTCCGACGCCGTCCGCCGCACCCTGTTGAACGCGGGGTACCCCGCGGACCTCGTCGACACGGTCCGCCAGGCGATGCCGCACGACACCGAGATCTGGGAGCGCATCGGCGCCGAGCGCCGGCCCGGGCGAACCGGCGAACGGCTCACCGTCGCGTTCCTCGGCTCCGCCTACCCGCACAAGGGTCCGCAGCTGCTGATCGAAGCGGCGCAACGGACCCGGGCACAGCTGAACATCAAGATTTTCGGCGAAGTGCCGCCTCGCTTCGCGACGCAGCTGCGCGCGCTGGACCGCCGTGGGCTGGTCGAGCTGTGCGGGTCATTCGCCCCGAGCGAGATCCCGGCCCTGCTGCGCGACGTCGACACGGTCGCGCTGCCCTCGCTGTGGTGGGACTGCGCGCCGCTGGCGGCGATCGAGTGCCTCGCCGCTCGGACCCCGCTACTGGTCCCCCGCCTCGGCGGGCTGCCCGAGGCGATCCGTGATGGAGTGGACGGGCTCACGTTCGATGGGCTCGACGTCGATGACCTGGCGCGTGTCCTGGATCGCCTGGCGCTCGAGCCCGGGCTCCTGGAGCAGTTGCAGGCCGGCATCGAGCGACCACGCGCCTTCGCCGCCTACGTCGACGAGCTCGAGGCCTATTACGAGGGCGCCCGACCGGGTCGGGTCGATGGGTCCCCGGCGGCCGCCGACCTGACCATCCGCTGGCAGGGCGATCACGGGCTGCCGACGAGTCTCTCGATCATCAACGACCAGGTCGGCTCGAGGCTGCGCGGATCGGTCCAGCGCATCGCTCGCGACGGAGCGGATATCGCCGACCCGCCGCTGGTGCACACCGCCGACATCGAGATCCGCCACCAGTGGCCGCCGGACCTCAGCCGAGCCCGCGCCGGCCGGCTCGCGGTCATCCAGCCCTGGGAGTTCGGAGCGATTCCGCAGGACTGGCTCGCGCCGCTGACGGCCAACGTCGACGAGCTGTGGGTGCCCAGCGACCACGTGCGCCGGATGTACCTCGAGGCCGGGATCGATCCCGAGCGTGTCGTCACGATCCCCAACGGCGTCGACCTGGAGACGTTCACGCCGGACGGCCCGCGGCGGGAGCTCGCCGATGCCGGGGACGGCCGGGCGGGGACGCGCTTCCTGTTCGTCGGCGGCCTGATCGGGCGCAAGGGCGCCGACGTGCTGTTCGGTGCCTGGTGCGAGGCGTTCCCCGGGCGCGACGACGTGACTCTCGTCCTCAAGGACTTCGGCGCTGACGGGATCTACCAGGCCAGTGACCGCGGGCCGATCCGCGAGCACGCCGCGTCCGGTGCGCTGCCCCGGATCGTCCTGATCGACGACGCGCTGCCGACCGCCGAGCTGGCGGCGCTGTACCGCGCCTGCGACGTCCTCGTCCACCCCTACCGCGGCGAAGGCTTCGCGATGCCGGTGCTCGAGGCGATGGCCTGCGGGCTGCCGGCGATCGTCACCGCCGGCGGCCCCACCGATGAGTTCCTCCCCGCCGCGGCCGGCTGGCGAATCGCGTCTCGGCGCGCCGACTTCCCGCAGGACCGGATCGAGCAGCTCGCCACCCACGGGCGACCGTGGGTCCTGGAGCCCGACCGGGCGCACCTCGTCACGCTGCTGCGCGAGGCCGACGCCACACCCGACGAGGAGCGGCGGGCACGCGGAGCGGCCGGGCACGCGGCGGCGCAGCGCTTCTCCTGGGATGCCATCGCCGCCCGCTACGAGGTTCGCATCGGGCAGCTGGCGAACCGCGAGCCGGTGGCGACCGGCGCCATCGGCGGTGAGCCGTTCCCGTTGGTCGAAGACGTTGCCCTGCGAGTCCTGGCGACACCGGCGTGGCGCGGCGAGGATCGCCTCGGCGAGTTGCTGGCCGAGTGGGTGGCATCGACGACGCGGACTACCAGCGCATGTCTGTACCTGCTGGCCGATCCCGCCGCAGACGGCGCTCCCGAGGATCTGGAGGCTCGGGTTCTCTCCGCCGCTGCGGCGGCCGGTGTCGACATCGACGCCGGTGGCGATATCAACGTGCTGATGGAGCCGGTGCGCCCGGATCGCGACGTCCGTCTGCACGCCGCCGTCGACGCCTACGTGCCGCTGCACGCCGCCTGCTCGGGCCACCGGCGACTGGCTCGAGACAGCGGCCTGGTGATCATCGAGCTGGGCGCCGGCCGCCTCCGGCGCTGGCTGAGCTCCGCCACCGCCGGCCTCGAGGCCGCATAGGGCGAGCACCGCTGATGACCGCGCCATCTCAGACCACTCTGCCGCTCGTCTCCGTCGTCGTCCCGTGCTTCAACTACGGCCGATACGTGGCGGCGGCCATCGAGCACGCCCTGAACCAGGACTGGCCGGCGGTGGAGGTGATCGCCGTCGACGACGGCTCCACCGACGACAGCCTGGCGGTCCTGAACTCGTTCGGATCGGCGATCCGGGTCATCCGTCGTGAGAACGGCGGGGTCAACGCGGCGACCGATACGGGGGTGGCCGCCGCCCGGGGGGAGCTGATCAGCTTCCTCGACGCCGATGACACCTGGCCCCAAGGCCGCGTGCGCCTGCTGGCGCAGGCGCTGCTCGCCCACCCCGAGGCAGGCGCGGTGTATGGCGACATGCGCGTGCTCGACGAGGACGGCGCAATCGTCCACCCGTCGTTCAACGCCCACAAGGGCTTCCCGACAGCGCCCTCGGGGCGGTTCCTCGGCCAGATCCTCGCCTTCAACTGCGTCAGCGCCGGCGCAATGATGGTGCGCGCTTCCCTGCGGGACCGCTTCCATCCGATCCCCCGCCACGGAGGGTGGCACGATTGGTGGATCGCGACGCAGGTCCTGCGCGAGACCGAGATCCTCGCCGTGCCGGACGTCGTGAACCACTACCGCCAGCACGGCTCCAACCAGAACATGGGCGCCGATGAGGAGCGCGCCGTCGGCCTGCTGCGCACCGAGCTCCCGTTCCGTCGCTGGGTCATCGCCAACACCGCGCCGCCGCTGGTCACGATCCGTGATCTGCTCCAGGCGCTGGCCGCGCTCGACTGGGCATTGGCGCGGATCGCCCAATTCGACAGGGTCCCGCCGCACGCGGTCGTCGCCGAGGACCGCGTGGCGGCGGACGCCGCCTTCCAGGCCGGCCATGAGCTCATCTGCGCCGGCGAGAGCGAGTCCGGCCTGGCGAAGATCATCGCCGCGGCGGCCCACGCTCCCGGGTGGGAGCCGCCGCGGGTGCTGCTGCGCGAAGCAATCGCTGTTCTGGGCAACGGGCCGGCCACCCGCCCCGCCGCCCGCACCGTCGCGCCGGAGCAGAGCAGCCCGCCGCGTGTCTCGGTGATCATCCCCTGCTTCAACTACGGCCGCTACCTGTCAGAGGCCGTGCAGAGCACACTGGCCAGTTCGCTGCGCGAGATCGAGATCATCATCGTCGACGACGGCAGCACCGATGATTCGCGGGAGGTCGCTCAGAGGCTGATCGACGACCATCCGGAGGCGGCGATCCAGCTGATCGGCCAGCGCAACTGCGGCGCGCCGGGTCAGGTGCGCAATGTCGGCATCGCCCGGGCCCGCGGTGAGTACATCCTCTGTCTCGACGCCGACGACAAGCTCCACCCCGACTTCCTGCGCGCGTGCGTGGCCGCGCTCGATGCCGCGCCCCAGGCGGGCATCGCATACGCCGACTTTCAGATGTTCGGAGAGTCCGACACCCTGCAGCAGCCGCCGCCGTCCTGGAACTCGCGCGTCGAATGCGATTGCAACTTCGTCGGCGCCGCATCGATGTTCCGCCGCCGGGCGTGGGAACAGGCCGGCGGCTATGAGTCCGACCTGGCGATGGTGGGATATGAGGACTGGGACTTCTGGGTGGGCTGCGTCGAGCAGGGCTGGTCGGGCGTCAAGGCGTCGGACGCCCTCTGGTACTACCGCGTGCACGGCGGCAGCATCTACTCCACCCATGTCCGCCGCGACCAGGAGCTCAAGGCCCGGATCGTGCTCAAGCATCCGTCGCTGTACTGCGAGGACCAGCGTGGCTGGGCGACCGCCATCCTGGCCGGTGATCCGCACGCGTCGCAGATCGGAACGCGGGTGGGCTGGATGCCCGTGTTCGCGGCGGCACCCCAGGCGTCGCCCGCCCGCACCCCCGCCGTGATCGCCGGCGCCCGGCGCACCGCCGTGGTGGCGTTCGCCGACGAGCTGGTGGCCGACCCCACGCTGCTGCAGCGCTGGGCGGAGACGTTCGACGCGCGTGACGACGTCACCCTCGTGATCCACGCGCCGGGCTGGACCCTCGAGGAGGCCGACGCGCGACTCAGTCCGCTGGTGGCCAAAGCGGGGCTCGACGGCGATGACGCGGCCGACCTGCTTGCACTCGCGCTGCCGGCATCCGCGGAGACCGAAGCCCAGCTGGCGGCCGGGGCTCAAGCGATCCTGTCACGGCGTCCCTCCCGTGCCCCCTTCCACGGGCTGCCCACGGTCGACGTGGTCTCGATGTCAACGCTGCGCGAAACGCTCGCCGTCGCAGGCTGATCGCGGTGCGGCGCCGGCCGCGTGCTCGGACAGCCGCGGACCCCGGTGCGGCGCCGGCCGCGTGCTCGGACAGCCGCGGATCCTAGACGCCGGGCTTGCGCAGCAGAAGCGTTATCCCGTCATAGAGGAAGCCATGGCGGTCCGGGAAACGGGCGGCAAGCTGCTCGAGCAGGAAGGGGCTGCGCGCGTCGGGGTACTTGGCGGCGAGCTCGTTGTGGTCGTAGCCCTTGAGGAACACGACCTCAAGCGGGCTGTGGTCAACGATCCGCTCGTAGTCGTCGAAGAAGAGCCGATTCTGCTCGGGCGAGTCGCACACGTACTCGACGATCCTGTCACGCAGGGCCTCGTCCACGACCCCGGCGCACATCGCGCGGATCTCCTCACGGGAGTGGAGAAGATGGCACCACGGCGGGAGCAGCGTGCTGTGGTAAGTGATCTCCCGGCCGCCGTGCACGAACCACAGATGGTGGCCGTAGCTGGTCGACCACAGGGGGCCGAAGTGCGAGTACAGCAGCCCGCCCGGGCGCAGGATGCGATCCATCTCGCTCAGCACCTCGTCGAGTCGATGGACGTGCTCGAAAGCCGAGGAGGAGACGACGACGTCGACCGATGCGCTGTCGATCCCGCAGGCGCGCGCGTCGACCTGCGTCATGAACGATCGCGGGCCGACCGGCCGCGACGGAAAGGCCGGATTGAGGCCGATGACCTCGCTCGCGCCGCCGAACCTCTCGATGGCCGAGATCAGCGAGCCGGCGTGGTCGGCGCCGACCTCGACCACGCGCTTTCCCTCGAAGCCTCCCACCGCGCCCGCGATCTCGGCGACGAACGAGCGATGACGCTCGGCCGAGGCGAGGTCGACCGGCGCCGCCGGCGGACCGTCGTAGCGCCGCCAGGCCGCGGGCCGGGTGGCCGGGAAGGCATCGGCGCCCGCCGAGCATTCGATCTGTTCGAGCGCGGCGAGGTTCGCCGTACCGGCCGTGTGCTCGGGATGCAGGCGCGCGAGGGCGCGGAGCAGGTCCTGGGCCTCCTCGGCATCCCCGCAGCGCAGCGCCAGCACACCGAGATCGTTGAGCAGCTCGGGATCGATCACCCGGCGCGCCCCGCGGCGCAGCAGCTGGAATGCCTCCTGGGGGCGGCCGCGGTCAACGAGGCTGAGCGCCTCGGCGTGCTCGGCGCACACGTCTGCGGCCATCGTCTTGCCGTCAGCGGAGCACGCCGGTGACACCGCCGGGCGACCGGCGGCCCCGGACTTGATCCCGACGAACATGCTGCGCGAGTGGCGCTCGATGTAGGGATCCTCGGCGATGTCGTCCAGCGCATCGAATTGCTCGCAGACGATCGGGAACCCCCCGTCGCGGACGGCCTTGAGCAGATGTCGCTTCAGCGGCCAGAAGCTCGAGGTGTTGTGCCACGACGCCCACGCCGATGCCTCCATCTGCTCGGCGGAGGTCCACACCCCGTCGGGCGCCTCCGCCCACCACCGTCCGAGCAGGCCCTCATGCTCGACGATCCCCGAGAGGGGGTAGTTCGGATTCACCTCGTTCTCGGCATAGTGAGTGTGCAGCAGCAGCAGCGACCCGGTCACCTCTCCCAACAGCTTCAGGAACGCGGCGGGATAGTCCAGGTGGTAGAGCAGCCCGCAGCAGAACACGATGTCGAACGGGCCGTGATCGGCGAGATTGCGCACGTCGTCCTGGACGAAGCTCAGGTTCTCGAGACCGAGGCGCCGCTGGACGTACTGACAGCGCGCGACGCTGTCGGAGCGGGCCTCGATTCCGAGGACGTCATAGCCGGCGCGGGCAAACTCGACCGCGTACCCACCCTCCAGACAACCGAGATCGACCACCCGCGGGCGCCGCTGGGCCGACGGCGGACAGATCGTCGTCGCCATTCGCAGGGCGCTCCTGGCCAGCTCGGACTCGGCGAGCACGGTCGCTGCCGGCCTCGTCTGTGAACCGTCGGGAAGGACGATGTTGTGAGCGGTGAAGCCGTCAGGGATCACAGCGATGGAGTCGATCATGACCTGATCATCGACCGGATGAGGGGGAGCTGTAGCCGTCCGGGGGCTCATCGCTCACACCGACTTCGCCAGCTCGTGGAGCGAGCCGGCGTCGTAGCGCGGTGTCGTCGCAAGCGCCCCGCGCGCAGCGATGCCGGAGAGCACGGCCGCCACCGACGCCATCGTCTCGGCATCGATCTCGCCGGCGACCAGCTCGGGTCCGTCGTCGCGGTCCAGGCCGGCCCGGCCGACGGCGTCGACGAGACCGGGAGCCTGGTCGGCGTGGGTCTGGATCAGGAGGGTGACGTCGTCGCGCCCGTCAAACGCGTCGGCCCAGGCGTGGAGGAGCTCACCATCGGCGATCAGCTCGTCGGCGAATGCGAGCACCGTGACCCGAGCCCGGTCGATCCCCTTCAGGACCGCGTCCTCCGCTGCGGTGCTGCGCGCCCGCTGCGCCGCCGTCGGCGGCGGGCAGACCGGCTCGTCGTCGAGCACGACCTGCGTGCAGCGGTCGACTCCGGCGTCGCGTCCTTGCCGCAGCGCATCCACCGAGCTGTAGCGCAGCGTTCCCTCATGCGGGTTGGGCATGGCCACGAGCGGAAATTGCACCGGCAGACGGAAGAACATGCCGTAGGCGAACCGCAACGCCCGCCGTGTGATCTCCACATCGGTGGCGCCGGACGGACGCGCCCGGAGCGAGTCGAGCATCGGCTCGTATCCCGCCGCGTCGTCGACGGTCCGGACGAACGAGGTTTCGGAGATGTAGTTTCCGGCGGCCGACACCACGAGCTTGCCCTTGCAGGCGAGCTCGAGCCCCACGGTGCTCACCCAGACGAGCCCAACGGCACACAGGTCCATGAGTGAGTACGAGCTGATCTCCTCGTCGGGATCGACCATCCGCGCATTCGGTGGCAGGTTCACGGCCAGTTGTCGCATCTCCTCCAGCTGAGTCCGATTGGCGCCGCTGGATCGCCGGCTGCCGGTGTTGGGATGAACGCGGATCACGAGGTCGATCTCCGGATGGCGGCGGGCATACGCGACCGTTGCTTCGATCCACTCCTGCTGGGAGGCGAAGGGGCTGCGATGCTGCTCTGAGCCGGCAACCTCATCGTCGGAGGAGGTGAACAGCACCCAGAGCCGGCGGCCGGCCCGCAGCCCGAGCCGCGCAAGCACCTCGGTCGAGGGTTGGGGCGCTGTGGTGAACGGCCGCCAGCCCGTATCACGGCCCTGCTCGCGCTCGCCCATGATCCGAGCCACGGCCTCAAGCTCGTCGGACGTGAGCGACACCTCGCCCCATTCCCGCCAATAGCGGTGAAACGGCTCCAGCGACACGCAGCTGGCGTTCGCCACGAGCGTCAGGGTCTCGGTGCGGGGGCCGCGCTCGTGGGTGACGACACGCACGCCGCGCGCCCTCGCGAGCTCGAACGCGACGCGCGTCGACGACTGGCGGCCGTTGAACAGGAGCAGCACGTCGGGCGCGCTGACCTCGAGCAGACGATCGAGCGCGAAGCACGCGATCAATCCGCTGTACAGGTAGCTGCGCACCCCCCGCTCGATCGCGACGTCGGCCACATCGAGCCGGCTGGAGCGAAAGTGCGACTGGATTGACAGGCGGACCCATTCGCCGACGCGCCACGTCCCGTAGGCGGCGCTGAGCAGTTCATGCGACGCCAGCGATTGCACCCAGCGCTTGGCCTCGCGGGTCTCCTCGATCGTCAGATAGCGCCCCAGCCAGTGGAAGTCCATGCCCATGTCGGCGACGAGCCTCGTGACCTGTGCCTGGCAGTCCGTGCACGCGTTTGCCGTCCGCGGCGTCACCGCCTCCCAGAACTGATCGCAGTCGGTGTAGAGCCCGTCGCAGAGGACGTAGTCGACCTCGGCGCCGCGCAGCTTGAGTGCGTGGAGGATCGTCATCTCCCACTGCCCGTGGAGCGCCCAGCGGTTATACGGCGCGTAACAGAGGACCCGAGGGACGGTCACAACAAATAGATCGGCGGCGGGCGGCGCGTCTTGAGCCCGCCTGCCGCCCTAACCGGAGCGTTCCAGCAGGAACCAGGTCACGTCGTCGGCGGGGAAGATCGGATCACGGTGATAGACGAAGCCGTAATCGCGCAGCCGCAGGTCGGGGAAGCGATCCATGATCTCGCCGGCGAAGTCGCGCTTGAACAGCCGGCCGGAGTGCCCGCGGTACTCGATCTCGACCGGCGTGGGGTTGTAGTACTCGGCGACGTACAGGTAACGGCCGCACGCCTGGTGCAGACGGTCGTAGACCGCGGCCAGCTCCTCCGGCGCGATGTGGATGAGCACGCCGGAGATGAGGACGAGGTCGTAGGTCCTGGTCGGCTGAAATTCGAGGATCGAGCCATGGTGGACGTCCACCCCGAGCGTGGCCGCCTGGCGGGCGGCGGCCGCGTTGATCTCGACCGCGGCCAGCTCCACGTCGGGCAGGAGCCGCTTGAGCGCGAGGAGCTTGAGGCCGATGTTGGAGCCGAACTCGATCGCCGTGGAGATCTCGGCGGCCCGGGACAGAGCCCGTCCGAGCAGTGCCGTGGCCGACGCGACGAGCTGCTCCCCCTGGTTGCGCTGCATGTAGTCGTCCCCGAAGGAGCCCGCCCAGAACGCCTCCTGCTCGGTACGAAACTCGGCGCTCACAGGGGCGCAGGCTATCCGATCGCGTGGGGCGCGACGGTGCTCAGCCGCCGCCGGAGAGCGCCGCTTGGCGCGCCTGGGCGAGGGTGTGACTCGGCCGGCGGCCGTCCCTCATGGCCGACGCGGCCTCCGGGCCCAGGTTCATCAACGCGTCGAGGAACGACAGGTGCGCCTGAAACGCGGTCCCCGGCTGTCGGTATACGGGGTGGTGGTAGTTCTGGAAGGTGAGATCGATCCCCGCCGTGGCAAAACCGGTGTCGGTTTCCAGGTAGGCCAGCGCCCCCATGGGCGACAGATACGTATCGCCGCCGAGATGGCGGCAGATCTCGACCAGCCGCCCGTCCCGTCCGCCGCCGAGCTCCCCCAACGCCGACGCCGGCACGAAGTTGGCCGCGACGCCGGCCAGGTCAGCGAGCGCACGGATGAGCTCGGAGTTGAGCTCCGCCAGGGAGGCCCATTCACGGTCGTAGATGTGCTCCAGCGCCGGCGAGCACTCGGGCCAGAACGGCGCCCGCCGATAGTTCATCTCCAGTGACGCCCAGTGCTTGCGCCGCCACGGCCGCCCGTTGTCGATCGTGACCTCGGCGATCGGCTGATCGGGATGGCGCTGCACGGGCACGGTGAGCCACAGCGGGCCCTGGGGCGTGGCGATCCGGTTGCGCTGCTGCCAGGACTGCCGGCTGAACGCGACGGTGTCGAGGAAGACGAACGCGTCGCTCTGGTCGATGAGATCGAAGTAGCCGATCCAGGGCAGGTACGTCGGCTGCATGATGGAGACGATCATCGGCGTAGGAGATGCGTCCACTGCACTCCGTGCCCGGCCTCGATCGCCCTCGTCGTCTGAGCGCCACAGATCACGTCCCAGTACCGCGGGTGCAGTCCGGGCACGAGGTTGCGCTCCGATCTCAGCACGCGGACGCTGTCGGGACCGAGCGTCGCGCCGCAGGCGATGTCGACGATCGCGTGGATGCTGCGCTTGTCGTTGGGGTACAGCTCCTGCTCGGCCGCCGCGATCCGCTTGTACCCGTCACCGATGATCTCGGTCACGTCACCGAACCGCGTGTGGACCCAGGCAACCCGCTGCTCGGCATCGAGCGGCTCGAGCGTCCGAATCGTCTCGACCATCCGGCGCAGCTCATCGGGCTCGAGCGAAATCGGGTGGTCCGGTCCCGACAGTGAGCGATCGAGCGTGAGGTGCTTCTCGATCAGGGTCGCGCCCACCGAGACCGCCACCGCCGGGGTCCGCTCGGGATCCATCGTGTGATCCGACAGCCCGGTCGGGACGCCGAAGGTGCGGCGCAGGGTCTCGATCACACCAAGGTTGGACTGCTCGGGCGGAAGCGGATAGGCGCTCACGCATTGCAGCAGCACGAGCTGCGGTTCGGGCCACTCGGAGCGGATGGTGGTGATCGCCTCGTGGATGTCGCCGATCGTGGCCAGCCCGGTCGAGCAGATGAGCGGCCGGCGCAGGCGAGCGGCGGCACGGAGCAGGGGCAGGTGGTTGAGCTCGGGAGACGCGATCTTGATCGCCGGGAGTTCGAGATCGGCCAGCTGCTCGAGCATGTCCTCGTCGAACGGTGCGCACAGAAACGCCATGTCCTGGTCCCGAGCGGCGTCGCGCAGCTCGGGCAGCCACTGCGCCGGCAGCGCGAAGGCGTCGAACATCTCATGTAGATCCGCGTCGCCCATCGGCGTCTGGACACGTCCGGCGTTGGGGGGGTACAGCGAGTCGGCGCGAAACAGCTGGAACTTGACGGCATCGGCGCCGGCCTGCGCGGCGGCACGGATGAGCCGGTGCGCGAGCGCCAGGTCGTGATTGTGGTTGCTGCCGATCTCGGCGACCACGTACACCCCGTCGCCCGCGGCCCCCGGCCAGTGCGACACCTTACCCGCAGCCATGCCTACTTGCGCACCGTGTCGCCGCCAAGGTCATCGCCGGTGAGCGGCAGCTCCAGGGCGCGGCCCAGCGCATCCGCCACGCGCTCGACGTCGCCAGGCTCCATGGCGGGGAAAATCGGCAGGGACAGCGCCTGCTCCCAGTAAGCCTGGGCCTGCGGCAGGGCGTCCATGTCGTAGCCGAGCTTGTTATAGAGCGCGTGTGCGGGAATCGGGATGTAGTGCACCTGCGTGCCGATCCCGGCCGCCCGTAACGTGTCGTACACGAGCCGGCGCCGCCGGGCCCCCTCCGGGAACCGGACGACGAACAGGTGGTAGGCGTGGCGATCGCCGGGGCGAGCTCGGGCCGGCAGCGAGATCCGCGGCAGCGGCGAGAGGAGCTCGTGGTAGGACTCGGCGATCGCGTTGCGGGCGGCGATGAACTGATCCAGCCGCTCCAGCTGACTGAGGCCGAGCGCGCATTGGATGTCGGTGATGCGGTAGTTGAACCCGAGTGACTCGACCCCGTAGTGCCACCCCCCGAGCAGCGGATCGTCGGCCGGCTCACCGCGGACCATCCCGTGGTTACGGAAGCGCCGCAGCGCCTCGGCGAGCTCGTCGCTGTCGGTGGTCACCAGGCCGCCCTCGCCCGACGTGATCGCCTTGACCGGATGCAGGCTGAACGCGGTCATGTCGGCCTGCCCGGCGCCCACCGGTCGGCCCGCCCGCTGCCCGCCCAGCGTGTGCGCCGCATCTTCGATCACGACCATCCCCTGCTTCCTGGCCTCCTGCACCGGCTCGAGATCGGCGGGCAGCCCCGCCAGCGAGACGACGACGCAGGCGCGGACACGATCGAGCACGCCCGACGCGCGGGCGGCGGCGAGGTCGAGGTTGGCGGTGACCGGGTCGATGTCGGCGAACACCGGCCGGGCCCCGACGAACAGCGCGCAGTTGGCCGACGCAACGAAGCTGATCGGGGTGGTGAGGACCTCGTCCCCGGTCCCGAGGCCGGCCGCTGACGCCGCCGCGTGCAGCGCCGCGGTGCCGTTGGCGAACGCGACGGCATGCCGCGCCCCAACGTAGCCCGCGATTGCCCGCTCGAAGCGCTCCACCCGCGGCCCCTGGGTGATGAACGGATCGCGCAGCGCGTCGACCACCGCATCTACGTCAGCCTGCTCGATCGATTGGCGCCCGTAGGGCAGGAACGTCACTAGGCCGCCAGCCCGGTCGCGGCCGGGGACTGCATCGCGGCCAGCACCCGCAGTGCTCCGCGCCCGTCGGCGATGGCGAGGCCGCGGCGCGAGAGCTCGTTGCGGCGCTCGGAATCGTCGGCGAGCGCCGACACCTCCGCGGCGATGGCCGCGGCATCGAGATCCGCGTGCCAGCCGAGATTGATCGCCGCGCCGGCTCGCGCCACCGCGGCCGCGCCCGGCTCCTGGTTGTCGGCCACCACGATGGCGATCTGCGGGGTGCCGACGCGCGCGAGCTCCAGCAGGGTGCCGCCGGCGGCAGCGACCGCGAGGTCGGCGGCGGCGAGGCACGGCGCCATGGCCCGGACGTCGATGGCGATCTGGACCGGGTGCGGAGACCGCTCCGCCGCCGCGCGTAGCGCGGCCTGATGCGGGTTGGCCGCGCCGACGAGCAGCACCACCTCCAGCGGCCCGGCGACGGCGGCCAGCCCGTCGAGCACGCGCAGCGAGACGTTGTCCGGGTCGCTGCCGCCGAAGGTGATCACCACGCGGCGAGCCCGGGGCGCGACCGCCGGGCGCGGCACCGACCACCCCCGGAACTCGTCGCGCAGAAGCGCGAACTGCGGGCCGAGCAGCAGCCGGGTGTGCGGCCGGCGCTCCCGGTACAGCGCCGCGTCGGCGCCCGGGTTCGGGTTGAGGACCAGCTGGGCGGCGTAGTGCCCGGCGTGGCCGTGATCGTCGAGCGCGAGGACGCGGTGGCCGTCGGCGACGAGGCCGGCCTGGAAATCCCCGTCGAACGCATAGCTGTCGAGCACGACCCAGCTCGCGCCCACCGCCCGGCTGATCGCGGCCGTCTCCTGCCGATCGCCGTCGGAAGCCGCGGGCGCCGCCAGCGGGCGGACCTCGGCGCCGGCGGCGGCCGCGCGAGCCGTGAACGCGTCGCCGGGCGGCGCCATCAGGAAGATCGCGTGGCCGCGCGTTTCCTGCGCGAAGACCTCGGCGAGCGCGAGGCAGCGCATCGCGTGGCCCGTGCCGATGGCCGGCGAGGCGTCGGCCCGGATCACGAGCACGGGCCCCATCATGCGACGGCGTCCCTCTGGGCGACGTGCGCGTTGATCGCGGCCAGCTCCGGATGGGCCCGGACGTACGCGATCAGCTCGGCGACCTCGACATCCCGGTCCGCGAGGTCCAGCTCGTCGTAGAGACGGCGCACGACGGTCAGGTCATCGGGCGTGTCGACCGTCCAGCGCAGGTCGTGGGCGTCAAACGGCCGCCGGACGCTGTGCAGCGCGAACAGCTCCGGGCGCTCGCCGTAACAGAACCAGGTCACGTGTTCGCGGGCGGCCGCCGACGTCGCCATCCGCGCCGTGCGTTCGAGCGCGTCGCGCCACAGCGCCTCGCAGTCGAGACCGCGCGGCAGGCTCGGCTCGAGTCCGTTGGAGGCGTAGTCGCAGGTGACGCGCCGCCGCCGCAGCGCATCGATGACGAGATCGGTCTCGACCGGGTCGATCAGCGGGCAATCGGAGGTGATTCGCACAATCATCTCGGCCTGTGCCTCGCGCGCGGCCCCGAGATACCGCGAGAGGACGTCATCCTCGCTGCCGCGATAGCACCGCCGCCCCAGGCGCCTGGCGAGGTCGACGAGCGGGTCGTCGGCGGGGTTCGTCGTCACCGCGAGGACGATCTCGTCGACCTTCTCGCAGCGGTCCAGCCGCTGGAGCTGGCGCTCGAGCATCGGGCGCCCGGCCAGGTCCATCAGCACCTTGCCCGGTAGGCGCGTGGACGTCATGCGGGCCTGGATGACCACGACCGTGCTCATCGGCGTGATTCTCGCACCCTACCGCCGAACCTGACCCTAGACTTGTGCCGCTCTCGCCCCCGCTCCGGACTGGACTATGGATCTCAACGGCAGGACCCTGCTCATCACCGGCGCCACTGGGTCGTTTGGGACGGCCTTCATCCGCGAGGTGCTGCGGCGCTACGACGTTGCGGGGATCCGTGCCTTCAGCCGTGACGAGCTCAAGCAATCAGAGCTCGCCGAGAGGATCGCTGACCCCCGGATCCGGCTGCTGCTCGGCGATGTGCGAGACCTGGAGCGCCTCCGGGTCGCCACCCGCGGCGTCGACCTGATCGTGCACGCCGCGGCGCTCAAGCAGGTGCCGGCCTGCGAGTACAACCCGTTCGAGGCCGTGCAGACGAACATCGTCGGCAGCCAGAACGTCATCTCGGCCGCCATCGACAATCGGGTGCCGCTCACGATCGCCCTCAGCACCGACAAGGCGGTCAACCCGGCGAACCTGTACGGCGCGACGAAGCTGTGTGCCGAGAAGATCGTGGCTCAGGCCGGCGTGTACTCGGGCGGCACGGCTTCGCGGTTCGCCTCGGTCCGGTACGGAAACGTCACCGGCAGCCGGGGTAGCGTCATCCCGATCTTCCGCCAGCAGGCCGCCAGCGGCCGTATCACCATCACCGACGAGCGGATGACGCGGTTCTGGATCACGCTCGAGCAGGCGGTCGAGTTCGTGCTCAGCTGCATCCCGCTCGTGCAGGGCGGCGAGACGTTCGTGCCCAAGATCCCCTCGATGCGCATTCTCGACGTGGCCGCGGCCCTGGCGCCGGACGCCGAGCGAGTCATCACCGGGATCCGTCCGGGCGAGAAGCTTCACGAGGTGCTGCTGACCGAGGACGAATCCCGTCACTCCTATGACATCGGCGACCGCTACGTCATCATGCCGGCGCGGTTGCAGCGCATCGAGCGCACCGGCGACGTGCTCCCCGATGGCTTTCGGTACAGCTCCGACGGCAACGACCGCTGGCTCACGGCCGACGAGCTGCGCACCATTGCGCAACGACTCGGGCCGACACGCCGTCAGGTCGACCGCGTCGGCGGCAGCGGCTGACCGTCCCGCCTACAGACCCTCGGGGTGTAGAACGGTCGGGAACGTCGCCAGGTAGGCGGCCGACGGCGTCCCGATCTTCTCCACGCCGCCCCCGCCGCCCCAGGTGCCGTGCGAGCCGCCGGACTCGTAGAACTGGCCGTTGATGTCGATGATCACGTGGCCGCTCTGCCCGGGGAGCGCGCGGTCATAGACCGTGACGTACTGGCCGGGACCGGACATCATGCCCGGCTGGCTCGGAAGCCCGACCGTGTCCTGGGGGGAGCTGAGATAGCCGCCGGCGTGCAGCACGGCGGACACGAAGCCAGAGCAGTCATAGCCGGCCTGGGGACCCCACCCTGAGTGCCCGCCGCCGTACACGTAGGGCTTGCCGACCAGCGAGTCGGCCTCGTTGACCATCGCCTGAACCTGCGGATTCGACGATCCGTCGGCCGACACCCCACCGGTGGTGGTCGTGGGCAGGGTGGACGCCGTCGGACTGGTGCCGGTCAGCCCCTGGGCGGTGGCCAGGGCGCTGGCGAAGTTCGTCGAGGCGCCCGCGGTGGCGCTTGCGGGGGTGGACGCAGCCGAGCTGCCGGCCATCAGTGACGCCGGATCGAGGAGGGACTGCTGGAGTTGGAGGATCTGGTCGATGCGTCCGACCGCCGCCTCAAAGCTCATATCCGAGGAACATCGGCGCCGGGACGGAGATCTTGAGCTGAGAAATGCGTTGGGTAGAGTCGGCGCGGCCCATGGCCCTGACCTCAGCCGACATCGCCAGCGCGGCCCAGCGGTTGACGGCCGACGGGTACGGGCTGCTGCTGGCCTCCAACCGCGACGTGCTCGAGCGGCTCAACCAGTCGCCGCTCGGGCTCCCGGTGACATCGCTGGACTTCCTGGCTCCGGGGCCGGCGGACTGGTCGGTGGCCGACCTGATGCGGATCTACAACGTGCTCAACGCAACGGCGTTCGGGGAGAAGGGGATCCCGTTGCAGAACTGGGTGATGATCGATCTCGGGCTCCTGCCGTCAGCGTTCCTGCTGGTGACGCTCTCGCTGCGGCGGGCGGAGGCGATGCTCACCGACCCGGCGCTTTCCCCGGCCGAGCGCGAGCGCATCGGGCACGTGCTGCCGGCGGTGCTCGCCGCGGCGCGGCAGCTCGGGTACGACGGGCCGATCCCCGTCGCCGGATATTGCGCGGCCCCGACGCCGGTTCCCGGCGGCTGGGTGGGCTGGTCGCTGTGCTCGGCGATCCCCGGCCTCGGCACAACCACCAAAGGGCTCGGCCTGGAGGTGTACGGCGCCCGTACGCTGACCGGCGTGGCTCAGTTCTCGGACCAGGGTCTGCGCGTGCACCGCCGCTTCGGGCGGATGCGGGTGATCTCGGCGGTCCTCGATCTGCATCCGGTGCCGCACACGCTCGTCTACCGGACCGACGTGTTCGAGGACGATCCCGATCAGGACCCGACGTTCTGGATGGGCTGCCGCGACCTCGGCGCCCAGCGGGAGATGCAGGCCGGCATCGATGCCGGCACGAGCCGCTTCTACATACTGTCCCCAGGCCTCGTCGATGACCGAGTCCCGATCCTGGAGTGCACCAACTGACCCCGTCCCACCACCCCCGCCACTTCGTTCTCGCCTTCTCCGGCGGGCTGGACACCTCCTACGCCCTGGCGGTTCTCGTCGACCGGGGGGAACGCGTCACCACGGTCACCGTCAACACCGGCGGCTTCCCGCCCGAGGAGCTGCGGGAGATCGCGCAGCGCGCCGCCGAGCTCGGCGGCTCCGAGCACGTCGTCATCGATGGCCGCGCCCGTCTGTACGAGCAGTTCGTCTCCTACATCCTGAAGGCCAACTATCTGCGCAACGGCGTGTATCCGTCGTGCGTCGGGGTCGAGCGAATGCTCCAGGCCGAGGAGGTCACCCGGGTGGCGTTGGACCGCGGCGCCGATGTGATCGCCCATGGGTCGACCGGCGCCGGCAACGACCACGTCCGCTTCGACGCCGTCACCAAGGCGCTGGCGCCCAAGCTGGAGATCGCCGGCCTGATCCGCGACGAGCAGCACACCCGCGAGGAGGAGCGCGACTTCCTGCGCTTGCGCGGATACGCGGTCTCCGACATCACCGCGAAGTACTCGTTCAACTTCGGCATCCTCGGCACCACCATCGGGGGCGAGGAGACCTACGGCTCCTGGGAGTACCTGCCCGAGGAGGCGTGGCCGACGACGCGGTCGATCGCTGATGCCCCCGACGAGCCGGCCGAGCTGATCCTGACGTTTGATCGCGGATTGCCGACGGGCTGCGAAGCGGTCAGCGGGGTCGGCGACGTCGAGCTGGGCGATCTGGCGATCGGCGTCCCGGGCTATGACACGCTGGCGCTGCTCAACCGGATCGGCGGCGAGCACGGTGTCGGCCGCGGGATCCACACCGGGCAGACGATCATGGGCATCGTCGGCCGCCTCGGCTTCGAGGCGCCCGGGATGCTGATCCTGATCGCCGCCCACCGCGAGCTCGAGCGCCTGGTGCTGACCAACGCCCAGCAGACGCTGAAGGCGTCACTGGGCGCCACGTTCGGGGACATGCTGCACGAGGGGCGCTACTACGACCCGCTGCTCACCGACATACGCGCGTTCCTGGACAGCTCGCAGGAGCGCGTCAGCGGCGAGGTGCGGGTGCGGCTCCACAAGGGCAACATCGTCCCGCTGGGAACACGGAGCCGGTTCAGCCTGCTCGACGCCGGCCGCCGGCTCGGCTCCACCTACGGACACGGGTCATCGCTGTGGACCGGCGACGAGGCGCGGGCGTTCGCCCACATCTACGCGACCGCCGGGGTGCTCGCGCGGGCCGTCTCCGAGGACTGACCGGGCGGGCGGGGCTCCGGGGCGGGCCCGGCCGGGGCTCCGGGCCGTGTACGTCAACGGCAGCGACGAAGGAGGGGGCGCGGGGCGCCTACGAGCTCGCCACGATGGCCAGCAGCAGCGCCTCCAGCCGCTCCAGCTCGGCGGCCGGGATCGATTCCGAGCGCTGGTGGGGCTCGCGGCCGCCGCTGGCCAGGGCGACGACGTCGGTCCTGGCCGCCAGGTAGTTGGCCTCGAGGGTTGCCTGACGCTCCTCGGTGACGAGACGGAGCCCGGGGACCCGCTCGGCGGCGGCCTGGACGATCGCCAGAGCCCGCGAGCCCTCCGCGGCGGGGAACGGCGGCACCATCCGGTCACGGTCCTGGCGCCACTCGTGGCCCGCGCCGTGGGCGTCGCTGATGCGGGCGACGGTGGCGCTGACCTCGTCGACGGTCGCCTCGATCTCCCCGACCGAGTAACCCCGCACCTCGCCCCGCACGAGCGCCCGATCCGGGACCGAGTTGGTCGGGGTGGCCGCGAGCGCGGCCTCGACGCTCACCTGGCCGTCGGCGTCGGCCTCGACGCCGGTGGCGCCGAGCCCTGCCGGGCTGAGGCGATCGATGATCGCGCCCCCGACGATCGCGGCAACACTGGCGCTCCCACCTCCGGGCTGGCGGCCGAGCGGGAGTGCGGCGATGATCTCCGCCGCGACGCGGATCGCGCTGATCCCCGCCTCCGGGTTGGCGGCGGCGTGAGCGGCCCGCCCGTGGATCACGAACACGAACGCCGTCTGGCCGAGAGCGCGCGTGATGACCGTGCCGATCGGCCTGGCGCCGTCGACCGAGAACGCGCAGTCGACGCCGTCCAGGAGCGACTGCGCCAGCAGTCCGGCGCCCATCCGGCCGCTCTCCTCGCAGCAGGTGAACGCGGCGTGCACCGTGGGACGAGTCGCCTCGGGCATGCCCGTGAGCGCCGCACACAGACGCATGACGGCGGCCACCGCGGCCTTGTTGTCGGCGCCCAGGATCGTGTCCCCGCCCGAGCGGATGACGCCCTCCTCGTCGACGCGCGGCGACACTGCGGGCGTACCCGATTCCACCGTGTCCATGTGAGCCACGAACAGGTATGCCGGCCCGCCGGGTGCGCCCGGCACGGTCGCGATCAGGTTGCCGGCGTTCGATCCGTTGGTTGCTCCCGCGTCGTCGAAGTCGGCGCGCACGGAATGATGCGCCAGCCACTCACGGATGAGGTCGGCGAGCGCCCGCTCGCGCCGGCTCGGCGACGGGATCGCCACCAGCTCGAGGAACAGCTCGGTGATCGGGGCGTCGGGGCTGAGCGGCACGGCGGGCAGATTACGCCCGCGCGCGGTCAGCCGATGACGCGGACTGGCTCGCCGGCGATGAACGCCACGATGTCCTGCACCACCTGCCCGTACATGTTGCGCATCCCCGGTTCCGAGACGTAGCCCAGGTGCGGCAGCAGCACGACGTTCTGAAACTCGGTGAACGGATGGCCGGCCGGCAGCGGCTCCTCGTCGTACACGTCGAGGCCGGCCGCCGCGATCGTGCCGTCCCGCAGCGCCGCCAGCAGCGCCGCCTCGTCGACGATCGGCCCGCGCGACGTGTTGATCAGCGCCGCCGTCGGCTTCATCCGCGCCAGCTCGGCCCCGCCGAACAGTCCGCGGGTGCGCTCGCTGAGCACGAGGTGGATCGAGAGGAAGTCGGCGGCGGCGAGAAGCTCATCCTGGGATACGCGCCGAGCCCCGGCCGACGCCGCCCGCTCGTCGGTGAGGTTCTGGCTCCACGCGATCACGTCCATCCCGAACGCCCGAGCCGGCCCGGCCATCGCGGCGCCCAGGTTGCCGAGGCCCGCCAGGCCGAGCGTGGCGCCGGCGAGGGTGACCGGGAGCCCCACCTGCCACGATCCCGACCGCAGTGCCCGGTCCTCCGTCACGACCCGCTTGGCCACCGCCAGAATGAGCGCCCAGGCGACCTCGGCGGTGCTCGGGACTCCGGCTGTCGCCGCGCCGGCCGTCCCGGCGGTCCCGGCGGTCCCGCACACGGTCACACCGCGCTCGTTGAGGTAGGCGATGTCGACCGCGGCGTTGCGCATGCCGGTGGTGACCAGCAACCGCAGCCGCGGCAGCTGCTCGAGCACGTCGCGTCCGAAACGGGTGCGCTCGCGCATCAGCACGAGCACCTCGAAGTCGGCCAACGCCGCCGGCAGCTGCGCCGGACCGATCGGCTCGGAGAAGAACGCGACCTCGGCGTCGGCGCCGAGGTGGTCCCAGTCGGCGTAGCCGGGCGCGCGGCGCTGGTAGTCATCGAGGACGGCGACGCGAATCACACCGTGCAGTCTTCCAGCCTGGCGTCGGCGGAGCGGTTACGTTAGGAGTTGATGAGGAAATCGGCTTTGGCCCGTCGGCCATTGTCACAACTCGCGTTCGGGGGCAGTCTTGCAGTGCCGGGTCGACGCGTGGCTCGGCCGACGACCCACGAGTGCGAGGAGGGAAGCTTTGCCTCGAGAGTGCAACATCCTGGTGGTGGCAAACCGCACCGCGCTGTCGGCGGGACTGGACGAGGCGCTGCGCGCCCGACTCGCGGAGGGCCCGGCCACGTTCACGCTGATCGTCCCGCTGGGCCGGGTCCCGGACCGTCGCCAGCAGGCCGAGACGCTGGCCGCAGGTTTGCGCGATGCCGGCTTCGACGTCACCCGGGCGATCGCCGGCGATGCGGATCCGCTGCGGGCGGTCCTGGAGATCTACAGCCCGGCCGAGTACGACGAGATCATCGTCTCCACGCTGCCGGCGTGGAAGTCGCGCTGGATGAAGTCCGGGCTGCCCCAGCGCATCGAGCGTCACACCGGTGCGCTGGTCCGCCATGTCGAGGCTCGCGCCCACCACCGCGAGTCGGCTCCGCTGGCCGCCGACTAGCAGGTGCGCCAGGCCTAGACTCCGTCGCGAGCTGGCCGAGTTCGCGACCTATCTCCGTCCCCCGGGACTGACCGGCATCGAGGCGCTCCACGCGCGCTTCGTCGACCACGCCTACCGGCCCCACTCGCACCGGACCTGGACGATCGCCGTCGTCCAGCGCGGCGCGGCGCGGTTCACGGTCGAGCGGACCCCGCAGCGGGCCGGTGCGGGCGAGCTGTTCGTGCTCGAGCCCGAGGCGGTGCACACCGGCATGGCCGCGGTTCCGGAGGGCTGGTCCTACCAGGTCCTCTACGTGGATCCGCAGATCCTGTCCGATTGGGCACAGCGTGACGGCACGGCCCCCCGCGCCGCGCGCTGGGTGGTATTCCGGGACCCGGCCCTGCGCCGCTCGCTGCTGACCGCCCACGCCGCCCTGGCCGGCGAGCCGCCCGGGCTGGCGGTGGAGGAGCCGGTCCTGGCGGCGATCGCCGGTCTGGCCCCACACCTGCGCTCGCACGCGTCCGGGCGCCGGCGCGATCACGGCGAGCACGCCGCCGTGCGCCGGGCCCGCCTCCATCTGATCGAGCGCTGGGACGAGCGGGTGTCCCTGGCCGAACTGGCTGCAATCGCCGGGCTCAGCCGGTTCGAGCTGATCCGACGCTTCCAGCAGCAGAACGGACTGACCCCGCATGCGTTCCAGCGCGACCTGCGCATCGATCACGCCCGCCGGATGCTGTCTGGCGGGACCGCGGCGGCCGCGGTGGCGGCGGCCTGCGGCTTTGCCGACCAGGCGCACTTCTCCCGCGTGTTCAAGCGACTGGTGGGAGTGCCCCCGGGGGCCTACGCGCGCGCCACGGGTCGCTGACGTCGCGGCGGGCGGCCGGGCGGCGGCGGGCAGCGGCGGGCAGCGGCGGGCAGCAGGCAGCGCAAAAAGCGCAACATCGTTCAAGACGCCGGGCGGACCGGGCGGCGAAGATCTGCGCCATGACCGTCGCGGAGTTCGACACGAAGGTGGCCATCGTCGTCCGCGACGACCTCGCCGCCTGGCAGCGCCTGAACGTGACCGCGTTTCTGATGAGCGGCATCGTCGCGCGCGCCGGGCCCGAGGCGATCGGGGAGGACTACGTTGATGCCGACGGCGCCCGCTATCTCCCGTTGCTGATCCAGCCGGTCCTCGTGTTCGAGGCCCCGGGGGCCAAGCTGCGGACGCTCCACGAACGCGCGGCCAGACGCGACGTAACGGTGGCGATCTACACCGCTGACATGTTCGCCACCGGCAACGACGCCGACAACCGTGCCGCCGTGCGCGCAGTGGTGACTGCGGATCTCGACCTGGTCGGGCTCGGCGTCCGGGCTGCCCACCGGGACGTGGACGCGATCGTCCGCGGCGCCCAGCGCCACCCCTGAGCTTCGCTCCCATCGGCAGTCCTTCGCGGTTTGTCACGCTCGGCTTACAGAGGGCGCCGAACCTGCTCGCATGAACTCGAGCACTGGTCTTCTACGACGTCCCGCCCCGGTCGCCCCGGCGCGCTCCGCGGACCCGGTCCGCCCCACCAGCCTCCAGGAATGGCTGGCCATCCACTGGCCGCGCCTGGCGCTGGCCGCCCTGCTGCTGGTCACCGCGGTTGCCTATATGTGGGATCTGAGCGCCTCGGGGTACGCCAACAGCTTCTACGCCGCCGCCGTGCAGGCCGGCACCAAGAGCTGGAAGGCGTTCTTCTTCGGATCGATCGACTCCTCGAGCTTCATCACCGTCGACAAGCCGCCCGCCTCGCTGTGGGTGATGGCGCTGTCGGGGCGAATCTTCGGCTTCAGCAGCTGGAGCATGCTCGTGCCGCAGGCGCTCGAGGGCGTGGCTGCGGTCGCGCTGCTGCACGCGTCGATCAAGCGCTGGTTCGGCGCCGGCGCCGGCCTCGCCGCCGGCGCGCTGCTGGCGGTCACGCCGGTGGCGGCGCTGATGTTCCGCTTCAACAATCCCGACGCGCTGCTCGTGCTCCTGCTGATCGCCGCCGCCTACTGCCTGACACGGGCGCTGGAGCGGGCGGGGACACGCTGGGTCATCGCCGCGGGCACGATGATCGGGTTCGCGTTCCTGGCCAAGATGATGCAGGCGTTCCTCGTCCTGCCGGCCTTCGCGCTCGTCTATCTGGTGGCCGCGCCGACCGGCCTGCGCCGGCGCGCCATCCAGACGATGGCCGGTGGCCTGGCGATCCTCGTCAGCGCCGGCTGGTGGGTGGCGCTCGTCGCGCTGTGGCCCGCCGCGTCGCGGCCGATGATCGACGGCTCGCCGGACAACAGCATCCTCAACCTGATCGTCGGTTACAACGGGCTGGGCCGCATCTTCGGGGCCGGCGCTGGGGCGGGTGGAACCGGTGGCGGGGGTGCCAACTTCAGCGGCGCGACCGGCCTGCTGCGCCTGTTCGACTCCGAGATGGGGGGCCAGGCCTCATGGCTGCTGCCCGCCGCCGTGGTCTCGCTCGTGGTGGGGCTGATCGTGACGCGGCGCACGCCGCGGACCGACCGCACCCGGGCTGCCCTGCTGTTGTGGGGCGGCTGGCTGCTGGTCACCGCCGTCGTGTTCAGCCTCGGCAGCGGCATCATCCACACCTACTACACGGTGGCTCTGGCACCGGCGATCGCGGCGCTGGTGGCAATCGGCGGCCGGTTGCTGTGGACGCACCGGACCTCGCCGGTCGCGCGGGCGGCGGCCGCGGTGACGGTCATCCTCTCCGCGGGGTGGGCATGGGAGCTCCTGGATCGCACCCCGCAGTGGCAGCCGTGGCTGCGCACGGCGATCCTCCTCGCTGCCGGCGGCTGCCTGCTCGCGCTGACCGTGGCCACCCTGTGGCGCCCCCTCGGACGCCGCCTGGCGGTGCCGGCGGTCGTGCTCGGGATACTCGCCGGCGTGGCCGGTCCGGTGGCCTACGCCGCGCAGACGATCTCGACCGCGCACACCGGGTCGATCCCGTCAGCCGGTCCGAGCAGCGCGGGCGGGTTCAGGGGCGGCGGCAGCGGCGGACCGAGGCAGTCCACGGTCAGCTCAGCCCTGCGAACGGCACTGGAGGCCAACGCCGGCGCGTACCGCTGGGTGGCCGCGACGTCGGGCTCGCAGTCGGCGGCGTCGCTGGAGCTCGCCACCGGCGGCGAGCCGGTGATGGCCATCGGCGGCTTCGACAACCAGGGCGGCAACCTCACCCTCGCACAGTTCAAGGCGTACGTGAGCCGCGGTGAGATCCACTACTACATCCCGTCCTCGGGCGGTAGGGGCGGGGGCGGCGGCGGGTTCCCGTCTGGCGTTCCGAGCGGCGCCGGCACCGCATCGGGCAGCGGCGTGGCCAGCCTGTTCGGCCACTCCGGGACGCGCCCGTCAGGCGCCCTGAGCGGCTCCGGCTCACGTGCGGCCGGCGGGGGGGGCCCGGGCGGGGGCGGACCGGGTGGCGGCGGCGCATCCACGAGCGACATCACGACCTGGGTGAAGGCCCACTTCAAGTCCGTCACGATCGGCGGTGAGACGGCGTATGACCTCACGTCACCGCTCTCGTAGATCGCGCCGGCGGGGAGCGTGGCAACTGAGTGGCCTGTGAGGACACTCAGATGCCACGGTCGCGCAGAGCGATCAGGACGAACCGGTGAGGTGCACCCCGCCCAGCAATCGCTGCGCAGCGTGGACCACGGCGGCGCCGCCGAGCAGCGGATCCTCGGCGTGACCTCGAATCTGGAGGTCCATCGGATCGCAGGCGGTGGTCGGCTCGGTGGCCTGCGCCAGTTCGGTCGCCCGGGCGAGCACCGGTCCGCCGGTCGCCGCGCGGAAGCTGAAGGTGACCAGCGGCTCGGAGGTGGTGAAGGCCGGGCAGTTGATGACACCCGGCTGCACGATCTGGAGCCGGTCGATCATGTCGCGGATCCGGCTCACCTTCACCGGGTCGGCCGTCTGGACGGTCACCGAGGGCCGCGCCCCCGGCCGCCCGGCGGACACGTTGAGCAGCGCCGCCTGGGGCGGGATCTGCTCGGCGACCGGCCGGGGAATGATCCACTGCACCTCGGCGTCAGCGCCGACCGCCGTGTGGCCGTCAGGCAGCCCGAGAACGGTGACGACCAGCCAGCGCATGTCGAGGACCCCGGACACCGGCGGCCATGCAATCGTGATCGACTCGTTGGCCGGGATGCCCGGCCCGCTGGCGGTACCCGCGCCGCTCCACTTCGAGCCGACCGGCACGTGGTTACGGATAAAGGCCACGGCGTGGTCGAACGTGCCCCGAACCAGCCACCAGGCGCGATCGTCGATGAGCCTGACCCCGGCGGGCCTCGGCCCCTGCCACAGCCGCGACTGACCCCAAGGTGCGGTGGCGGTACGAGACGCGCCCGGGGGGAGCCGGAGGCGCGCGAGCAGCGTGACCGCGTCGCGGTCGGCCGCCTGCCGGTTGGCGCGCTGCGTCTCCGCCGGCGCGCGAACGACGACCACGAGCACCGCTGCCGCCATCACCGGCGCGACCCACCGCCATGGTCGCCAGTCGCTCACCATCGTCTCCAAGGGTACGTCCGGCGGCGGAGATCGTCACCGGTGGTCGTGGCGCCGGCGCCACGAGGTGAGCTCCGCCTGGCTCCACCGATCCTGGCTCAGACCACCGGCCCCCGGGCGGGTGGAGCGGTGCTGTCCAGACCGTGCTTGACCCCGTGGACCTGCATGTAGACGGCATAGCCGGCGTCGACGAGCAGCAGTCCGACCACGGCGGCCAACGCGAGGCGGCGGCGCTCGCGGACGACATAGGCGGCGGCCACGTAGATCACCGGAGCGGAGAAGAACACCATCCTCCCCCAGTCCAGGGCAAAGGTCATCGATGCCGCCGACAGCGCGATGAGCACCAGGCCCCGGCGGGCAAAGCCCAGCCGCCGCAAGGCGAACGGCGCGGCCAGCCATAGCGGTCCGTAGACGAGCGCGATCCGCCGCACCTCTCCCTTCCAGCCGCCGCCGCCCAGCGCGTCCTTGAGCACGTCGATGCGCTCGGTGAGGAAGGCGCCGTTATAGCCCGGCTGATACTGCTCGCCGACCGCGACGATCGACGTGCGCAGGTACACGTAGACGAGCACGGGAAGCGTCGCCGCCAGCGCCAGGTCCCTCAGCGCCTCGGGATCGACGAGCCGACGCGCCCACACCGCATAGGCCAGCGGGATCAGGAACAGGCAGGACTCGTGGATCGTCGCCGCCACCAGCAGCGTGACCATCAGCGCCAGTCGCTGCCGGCGGACGATGAACAGCGTGCCGAGGGTGATGACGAGGATCGCCGCCGCGTCCACCTCGCGACCGTTGCGCAGCAGCACCACGAGCAGCGGCGGGGAAAGCACGAACGCGATCGCCAACCCCAGCGCCAGCTCCCAGTCCACATCGAACTCCCGCAGCAGTGCGAACAGCGCACCGCCAGCGGCACCGGTGGCCAGCAGCGCCAGCAGCTCCCACGAGAACGCCTGGGAGAACGGCAGCACGTGCACCAGGTAGGGCAGGCCAATCCGGAAGGCGTAGGGGAAGTTGTGCGGCCCGGCGGGGTGCGCGGCGATCCGCGAGTAGTAGGGCTCGTCCCCGGACAGCCCGACCTGGTGGGTGAGAACCGCATTGAGCACCGTCGCCGCCGCCAGGCAGAGCGCGCCGGCGAGCGCCGCCGCCCTGGGGTCGCCGGCCGGACGTCGGGCGATTGCCGCTAGCCACCGCATGACGCCGCATCATGCCTGCTTTCATTGCCCGTGGATGACCCACCGCGAGATCCACTCATGGCTGATGGACATGGACGGCGTGCTCGTGCACGAGGAGCACGCGATCCCCGGCGCCGACGAGTTCATCGCTCGGCTGCGAGCCCGGGAGCTTCGGTTCCTGGTGCTGACCAACAACTCCATCTACACCCGGCGCGACCTGGCCGCGCGGCTGCGCGCCAGCGGCATCGACGTGCCCGAGGACCGCATCTGGACCTCGGCGCTCGCGACGGCGCGGTTCCTGGACGATCAGCGCCCCGGCGGGTCGGCGTTCGTGATCGGCGAGGCCGGGCTGACCACGGCGCTGCACGAGGCCGGTTACACCCTGACCGAGCGAGCCCCGGACTATGTCGTGCTCGGCGAGACCCGGACCTACAGCTTCGAGCGGATCACCCAGGCGATCCGCCTGATCGAGTCCGGGGCCCGATTCATCGCCACCAACCCCGACGCCACCGGTCCGACGCTCGACGGGCTGGTCCCGGCCACCGGTTCGGTGGCCGCGCTGATCACCCGCGCGACCGGCATCGACCCCTACTACGTCGGCAAGCCCAATCCGTTGATGATGCGCTCGGCGCTGAACGCGATCGACGCCCATTCCGAGACCGCAGCGATGATCGGGGACCGGATGGACACCGATGTCATCTCCGGCCTCGAGGCCGGGATGGAGACGATCCTGGTGCTGTCGGGACTCACCACTCGCGAGGAGGCCGAGCGCTATCCATACCGGGCCGGTCGGGTCATCGACTCGATCGCCGATCTGCTGCCGGAGGTCGAGGGCTAGTTCCGCCACACGGCACGGATCTGGCCGAGATCGACAGGTTTTGGCCGGCCCGAGGCGCCACAGTGACCGTTCGGTGTGCCAATCCGCCTGCGATGCGGCTACGCTGCGACCCGCACACCCAGTTTCCAGCAAGGAGCCAGGCAATGAACAAGACGGAACTCGTCGACGCGATCGCCAAAGACAGCGGGCTGACTCGCGCCGATTCCTCGCGGGCGCTCGACTCGCTGCTCACCACCGTGAGCAAGACCCTCAAGAAGGGTGACGACGTGGCCATCACCGGCTTCGGCAAGTTCTCGGTGGTCAAGCGCGGCGCCCGCACCGGCCGTAACCCCCAGACCGGGGCGCCGGTCAAGATCAAGGCTTCGAAGAACCCGAAGTTCACCGCCGGCGCGACGCTCAAGACGGCCGTCGCCGGACGGCGTAAGTAGAGAGGCCACTCCCGGGCGGCCGACCCGCCCGGGCTGCCGGCTACTCCTCGGTGGCGCCCAGGTAGGCGAGCACCGCCAGCACGCGCCGGTGGTCGTCGTCGGAGGCCGGCAGATTCAGTTTTCCGAAGATGCTCGAGACGTGCTTCTCCACCGCGCCCAACGTGATGACCAGCTCCCGCGCGATGGCCGCGTTACTGCGTCCCTGCGCGATCAGCGACAGCGTCTCTGACTCGCGCTTGGTCAGCGCAGCGAGGGCATTCCGGCGGTCTCCGCGGCGATCCTGGTCGCGCACCAGCGAGGCGATGACCTCGCGGTCCAGCGCGGTGCCACCCTCGGCGACGCGGTGCACGGCGTCCAGGAACGCGCGGACATCACCGACGCGCTCCTTGAGCAGATAGCCGACGCCGCTCTCGCCGGAGGCCAGCAGCTCGCCGGTGTACACCGGCTCGACGTACTGAGACAGGACCAGGACCGACAGCTCGGGATGACGGCGACGGGCCTCGATCGCGGCCCGGATGCCCTCGTCGGTGAACGTCGGCGGGAGCCGGACATCGACGATCGCCAGGTCCGGCTTGTGGCCGGCGACGATCCGCAGGAGGCCCTCGGCGTCCTGCGCCTGCGCCACCACCTCGATCTCGTGCTCTGTGAGCAGTGCGACGATGCCCTCGCGGAGCAGCGCCTGGTCCTCGACGATCACTACTCGCACGGCAGCACCGCTCTGATCGTCGTCCCGCCGCCGGGCGACGACGTGATCTCCAATCGGCCGTCGAGCGCCTCGACGCGTTGGCGCAGGCCGATGATCCCGCTGCCGAGTGGGTCGGCGCCGCCCGGCCCGCCGTCGGCGACCTCCACCACGAGCGCATCGTCGCGGCCGGCGATGGAGATCTTCACGGCCGCGCCGGGCGCGTGCTTGACCGCGTTGGTGAGCGCCTCGGCGGTCACGAAGTAGGCCGCGGTCTCGACGACCGGCGGGGGCCGCAGGCCGACATCGGCTTGAACATCCACCTCGGCGCCCGAGCGACTGGCCAGGCCCTGCACCGCCGCGACCAGCCCGCGGTCCGCCAGCACCGGCGGCGCGATCCCGCGAGCCAGGTCGCGGAGCTCGGCGACGGCCGCGGTCGCCTCCTCGCGCGCCTGTCGCACCAGCGCCGCCGCGTCCGGGCGATCTTCCAGGCGTTCCTCGGCCCGACCGAGCGCCAGGCTGAGCGCCACCAGCCGGGACTGCGCCCCGTCGTGCAGATCGCGCTCGATCCGGCGCAGCTCGGCGGCCTGCACGTCGAGGACACCTCGTCGGGTGCGCGTCAACTCGTCAACGCGCGCGGCCAGATCGGACTGCCGGGGCGAGTACAGGGCGACGTGAACCGCCAGCGAGCCCAGCAGCGCGATCAAGGGGAACACGGGCCAGAAGAACCCGCCCCCGGCCAGTATCCAGATCACCACCTCGGCAACGCTGAGCACCGAGGCCAGGGCGCCGTGGATCGCCAGCCGGCGCCGGCCGCCGGGCGGCTCTGACCAGGCACGGCGGAGCGACACCAGCAGCGCCAGCGGCAACGCGAGACCCAGCCACACCCACGCCGGCCAGAAGCGGCCTCCGCCGAGCGCGGCCCACACGACCGTCACGGCCAGGCAGCAGACCGCCGACAGCGTCGCCGCGGCCGCCAGCAGCCTGCCACCCGTTCCCGCGCGGGCCCATTCATGCGTTCGGGCGCGCGCGGCGATCATGCCCATGGTGTCGTGGGGCTCGGCCACGACGCCATCATCGCAGCGCGCTGTCGCCGATCGGCTGGGGAAATCGCGCGGCGCGGCGGCGCGGCGCCGTGCGCGCGCCGAGCACGGTGACCACTGCCGGCAGCGCGATCGCCCGGACGATCGTTGCGTCCAGCAGGATCGCGACGGCGAGGCCGAAGCCGAGCTGCTTGAACTCGAGCAGGTGCAGGGTGGCGAAGATGGCGAACACCGCCACCATCACCGCCGCGGCGCTCGTCACCGTCCCCGCCGTCGCGCCCAGCGCTGCCACCGCCGCCGAGCGAGCATCGGCTCCGGCGTGACGGGCCTCGCGCACACGCTCGAGGATCAGCACCGTGTAGTCCATCGACAATCCGAACAGGAGCACGAAGGCGAAAAGCGGCAGCCACTCCACGATCGCCCCGTCGGAGGTGAATCCCAGCAGGGACTGCCCGACGCCGTGCTGGAACACCTCCACCAGGATCCCGAACGTCGCGCCGACCGACAGCAGGTTCAGGCCGATCACGCCGGCGGCCAGCGACGGCGAGCCGAATGCCAGCACGAGCAGAACGAACGCCAGGCCGAGTACCAGCGCGATGACGATCGGCGTCACCGTCGACAGGCGTCCGGCGAAGTCAGCGCTCTCGGCCGCGTCGCCGGTCAGCTGCACCTTGGCCCCGGGGATGATGTGCGACAGCGTCGGATCGACTCGGTTGCGCAGTGTCGCCACCGTGCGCCCGGCCGACACCAGTCCGTTGTCGGCGAATGGAACCGACACCAGCGCAGTGGCACCGTCACGAGCGACGGTGACGCTGACGGCGCCGCGGCCGCCGGTCACCGCCTCGGCCCGCCGGCCGAGAGCCCGCAGCTCGGACATCGCCCGGGCAGCGTGCAGGTGGTGGGCCGTCACCACCAGCTCCGCATCGGCGGGAGCGCCGGGGAAGTCACGCTCGACGGCGCGCTCGGCGACCAGCACCGCGTTGCCGGCCGGGAGATCGTGCTCTCCCGGCTCCGCCGTCCGCATGCCGAGGAGCGGCACGGCCAGCGTTCCCAGCAGGCCGACGGTCACCAGCAACGCCGCGCGCGGATGGGCGGTGACGCGCACCGCGATCCACCGCCACGCGCCGGCTCCGGATCGGCGGCGGGAGCGTCGCCACAGGCGGCCCCGATCCACACGGTCGCCAAGCAGCGCCAGCACCGCCGGCAGGACCGTCACCGATCCCACCGCCGCGATCGCCACCACCACGATCGCCCCGAGGGCCATCGACGTGAACACGGCCAGCCCGGTGAACAAGAGGCCCGCCAGGCCGATCATGACGGTGATCGCCGCGATCACGATCGCCCGGCCCACGCTGGCCGTCGCCGCGGCGAGTGCGGCCCCGGCATCGCGGCCGGCGCGCCGCTCCTCGCGTTCGCGCCGGATGTAGAACAGCGAGTAGTCGATCCCCACCGCCAGGCCGATCAGGACCACGACCGACGCGGTCGCCGATCCGCTGGGAGCCACATGGGAGACCAGCCCGAGCGCGCCCAGCGCCCCGGCCACCGATGTCAGCCCCAGGAGCAGCGGCACCACCGCCGCCACCAGCGCTCCGAAGGCGACGAGCAGGATCAGGAGGGTGATCGGCAGGGAGACGAGCTCCGCATGGTGCAGATCGTGATCGACGACCTGGCTGATGGCGTCCTGGCCGGAGGCCAGGCCCTCCTCCTGGATGCTGACTCCCTGCTGGTGGCGAGCGATGCCGTCGACGACGTGCTCGAGCGGGGTGGCGTTGGCGTTGTCGGGGTCGCCGCGCAGCCGCACCTGCACCAGCCCGATCCGTCCGCCGGCCCGCGACAGCGAGGGCGTCTGCGCCGGACCTCGGACCGATGCGACGCTGGTCAGCGCCGAGGCACGTGCCTCGAGCGTCCTGACGACGGCCGCAGTCCGCCGCAGACCACTGGAGCGGACCAGCAGGTTCTCGATCGCCGGTGCTTGCAGCCCGGTTGCATGAAGCCGCAGGTCGGCCTGCTGCGATTGACCCGTGCCTGACGCGACGCCGCCGAGGGTGCGGGTGCCGGCCAGCGAGCCGCCGAGCACGCAGGCGACGATCAGGCCCAGCCACAGGACGACGGTGAGCCGTGGGCGGCGGGCGGCTGCGCCGGCGGCGGTGGCGACGAACCGGGCCAGCGGCCCGGCACGGCGGCGTGAACGAGTGGGGGTGAAGCGTTGTTCTCTCATGACCGCCAGCCTGCCGATGGGCATCCCGCTGGTCACTGGGGTGGGGAGGCCAATCCGCCGGCGCACGCCCCCGGCTGCGAGGTGGGGTTATCCCCACCGGATTTGCCATGGTTGGGCGAGATGGCGATCGCTGAAGATCAGAATCGTGGCGTGGCGCTGCGGCCGCTCACGCCCGCAGACTGCGAGCGGGTGGTCGGCTGGATCGAGTCAGAGGACGCGATGTATCAGTGGTCCGGACCGGCGAGCTTCACGTGGCCGCTCGATGTGGAGCAGCTGCTGCGTGACCTGCACGGCGGCAGCGACTCGCAATACCTGCTGGCGGCGACGGACGGCCGCGGCGAGCTGATCGGCCACGCCAGACTTGCGATCTCGCCCCACCACCGGTTGGGCTGGATCGGACGCATCGTGATCGCTCCCGCGCACCGTGGCCGGGGCCTCGCCGGCGCGATGATGCGCGAGCTGACCGCCTACGGCTTCGACGAGCTCGGCCTGCATCGACTCCAGCTCGGCGTGTACACGTTCAACATCGCGGCGATCGCCGCCTACCGGGCCGCCGGCTTCGTCGTCGAAGGCGAGCTGCGCGACTCGACACTGAGCTCAACCGGCTATTGGAACGGGTTCGTGATGGGAATGCTCGAGTCCGATCGCCCGCGCGGCACCGCGCCGGCACCGGCCGGGGGCCGAACCGCCGTTCGAGGCGCTCGGTTCGCCGATCGCCACCGGATCGCGGCCCTGCTGACCCAGCTCGGGTACCCCCACGACGCCTCACAGGCCGGCGAGCGACTGGCGGCGTGGACGGGGGATCGGCAGGGGACGGTGCTGGTGGCCGAGGTCGACGGCTCGGTCGCCGGCGTGGTCGCCGTGCACGCGATCCCGTACTTCGAGCGACCGGGCGGGTTCGCGCGGATCGTCGCGCTCGCCGTCGACGGCGAGCTGCGCCGGGCCGGGATCGGCCGGCGCCTCGTGCACGCCGCGCACCAGTGGGCCGGCACACGGGGGTGCGTTGACGCGGAGGTGACCAGCCGGCTCGCCCGCGAGGATGCCCACCGGTTCTACGCCGCGCTTGGCTACGAGGACCAGGGTGCCCGGTCCGGCCGCCTCAAGCGCACGCTGGATCACAGCGCCCGGCAAAGCTCGTAGGCGATCGCGCCGGGACCGGTGAGCCGCCCCCGTCCGAGGAACCTGCGTGAGCTGCAGGACGCCGGCATCGCCACCACCGACGAGGCCGGCGTGTACCGTCTCACCGAGATCGGCGCCCGCCTCGAGGAGGCGCTGGGACCGCTCCTCGAGTCGTCGCGGGACTGGGCGCGGTCGCTGCCGGACCGACCCGCTGCGCCGGGCTCACGGCCGGACCCGTCGCCTGGCGCGTGACCCACGCCGCCGTCGCCAGGGCCAGCCCGGCGGTGATCATCAGCAGGGTCGGATAGCCGGCCGCGTGGGCCGCGAGCGACAGCGCGTACGGTGCCGCGAAGCCGACATAGGTCAGGGCGTAGTAGATCGCGGTCACACCGGCGAGCGCCTCCCGGCCGGCCAGACGCTGAACCTCCACCAGACCGGCCACCAGGCACAGCCCGTACCCGGCGCCGAGCACGATCGCAGTTGGCACCAGCAGCCAGCTCTGCTGCGCGTGCGCGGTGACCGCGCCGAGGACGAGACCGGCGACGATCACCAGGAGCCCGGTTGTCGCCGCACGGTTGCGGCCAGCCTCCGCGTCCAGGCGGCGGGCCACCGGCTGCACGAGCACCCCGGTCAGCGCGCACATCATCGTGATCGCGGCGGTGAGTGCGATGCCGTCGGTGGCGTTGTTCGCGCCGACGACGCTGGGCAGCAGCGCGAACGCGATCGCCGGCGCCGCGAACACCCAGGGAGCCATCGGAGCCACCACGCGGGCAAAACGAGGGCGGCGCAGACTCGGCAGCGCCCGGGCCACCGTGCCGGCCGCACCGCGTGCGACGGTCTCCGGCACTCGCGCCAGCAGGCCGAGGACGACGAGCATCAGGACCAGGTGCGGCAGATACGGGACGACGCGCGGATCGGGCGCCCACTGGGCCAGCAGCCCGGAGACGAGGGGACCGAGTGCGAAGCCGGCGGTCATCGTCACCACCGCCCGGCGCGCGGCGCCGTGATCGCTCGTGGCCCCGAAGGGCGGCACTGAGAGCTCGCGCAGCCACGCCGTGCCGGCGCCGAAGGCGGCGCCGCTCCCCAACCCGGCCAGCATCCGGCCGGCGAACAGCAGCGCGACAGCATGACCGGCGGCGACCAGGGCAGCGCTGGCGGCAAGCGAGAACACCGCCGACGCGATCACGACCGGCCGGCGGCCGCGAGCGTCCGACAACGCGCCCGCGATCAGCAGGCCGGGGATAAGCCCGAGCGCGTAGAACCCGAACATCGCCTCCAGCGTTCCCGTCCCCAGCGCGAGCGCCTGGTGATAGACGAGGAGCATCGGCGTGAACTGATTGGAGCCCCAGGCGGCGCCGAACAGGGCGGCACCGGCGCCGAGCCAGTGAGCCCGCTTAAGTTCAGTAATCGAACCCCTCATCGAACGCCACCGTACCACGCATTGAGTTCGATCATCAGACCCGTATCGCTAGACTGAGCTCATGCTCGGCCGGGACTACACGGGGCAGGATTGTTCGATCGCCCGTTCGCTCGAGGTGTTCGGCGAGCGCTGGACACTGTTGATCGTGCGCGACGCGTTCTACGGCGTGCGCCGCTTCAACGACTTCCGCGACCATCTGGACATCCCCAAGGCCGTCCTCTCAGCCCGGCTCACCGGCCTGGTGGACGAGGGGATCCTCACCCGCGGGCCGGACCCGGGGCATGCCGGCCGCCACCTCTACGAGCTCACCGCCAGCGGCCGCGCGCTGTGGCCGGTGCTCCATGCGATGCTCGTCTGGGGCGACCATCATCGTCAGCGAACCAGCCGCGCATTCAGGCATGCCGCCTGCGGCACGGAGCTCGGCGACACCGGCTCGTGCGAGACGTGTGAGCTGACGCCCGGACCGCAGGACGTGGTCACGACGCCGCGGCGCGGGCGCGGGTCGAGGCGCACCGACCCGGTGGCGGTGGCGCTGCGGACGCCGCACCGGCTGCTGGAGCCGCTCGAGCCCCTCGAGAGCCCAGGACGCGTTAGGCCTCGGGTGACGGCGGGTCCTGGGCGGCGATCACGTAGTCGATGACCTGGCGGTCGCCGGACTCGTGACGTTCGACGAGCTCGCCGGTGCAGGTGCACAGCTCGATCACGGCGTGATCGCCGTGGCGCTCGGCGATTCGGCAGCCGGCGCCGAACAATCGCCAGCGCTCGAGGTCCGCCACGGTCAGGGGCCGCTCGTTCATCCGGCGTGCAGCAGCTCGATGTAGCGCCGCGCCGAGCGCTCGAGGATCGGCTTGGCGCCGCGGCGAAGCACCGGGGACCACCAGCCGCCATAGACGCGATCGAATGCGTATGGCGCCACCGCGTCGACGACCGCCCGGACCGCGGGCTCGGCGAGTGGCAGTCGGTTCGGGGCGCTGTACACGAACGAGATGCGATCCTCGCCCGGGGTGACGAACATCGTGTCACCGGTGAACAGGGCGCCGCGTCCCTCGGCGCCGGCCGCCCAGTGCGCGACGGCGCTGCCGGCGAAGTGACCCCCGCATTGGATCAGGGTGACACCGGGCACCGCCTCCCGGGTCCCTGACCACGGTCGCACCGCGTCATCGGGGCGCATCAGCCACGACAGATCCGCTTCGGGCAGCAGCATCTCGGCGCCGAACGCGTGGCTCCACTCGACCATCGCGCCGTACATGTGTGGGTGGCTCGAGCTGACGGCGCGCAACCCACCGGCGTCGCGGACCGCCCGGACGGCGGCGTCGTCGAGGAACGCCGGCGGGTCCCACAGCAGGTTGCCCTCCGCGGTGCGAACCAGCAGTGCCCGTTGCCCGACGCCGACGCTCGGCTCGACGCCGATGCCGACCAGCCCCGGCTCGATCTCGCGGACCACCGTGTGCGAGCCGGACTGCGCCAGCTCGGCCATCGTCGTCCACCGCTGGCCGGTGGGTGGTACCCATTGGCGCTCGTCCTGGCACAGCTCACATGCATCCGGCGGCGACTGGGCCGGTGGGTAGTTCGCCCCACACGCGGGGCAGATCCAGATGGGCGCGGCGTTCGAGGTCAACTCCGCAAGCTTGTCAGTTTGGATCGACACCAGCGTGCCTGTCAGGCTGAACCCGTGACCGACGACTCGACCCGCACGCCACCGACGCTGCCGCCCGCTGAGCACGTGCGAGCCGCGGCCGGGGGGCCGCCGCACCGGGTGACACTCGAGCTGCCCTTCCGACGGCCATTCAACCCCGACAATCTCTTCGGGCATCTGGCTGCCACCGCGGTGCCCGGCGTGGAGGAGGTCCGCGCCGGGACATATCGCCGGACGCTGCGGCTGGCGCATGGTCCCGGCATCGCCGAGCTGACGTCGGGTGATAACGAGGTCTCCTGCCGGCTGATCCTCGCCCACCCCGGTGATCTCGGCGCGGCGATCGACCGCTGCCGGTGGCTGCTCGACCTCGACGCCGACCCGTCGGCGATCGACGGGCAGCTGGCCCTCGACCCGGTTTTGGCGCCGCTCGTGACCGGAGCGCCCGGGAGACGGATCCCCCGCACGGTGAACGGACCCGAGCTCGCCATCCGTGCGGTGCTGGGGCAGCAGATCTCGACGGCCGCCGCGCGAACGCTCGGCGCGCGCCTGACCATCGAGTTCGGCGAGCCGATCGCCGATCCCGACGGCGGGCTCACCCACCTGTTCCCCACGCCGGCGTCGCTGCGCACCGCGCGGCTGGCCGGCCCGGCGAGCCGGGGACGCACGCTCACCGCGCTGGCATCGGTCCTGGCCTCCGGCGAGCTGATGGCCGATCCCGGCGCCGGCGTTACGCAGGCGCGCGCCGTGCTCGCCGGGGTGCCCGGGATCGGGCCCTGGACGACGGAGATCATCGTGATGCGCGCGCTCGGCGACGGGGACGCGTTTCCCGCTTCGGACCTCGGCGTCCGCCGGGCGGCCGAGGCACTCGGGTTGCCCACCGCCCCGGGCGCCCTGGCCAAGCGCAGTCGCGCGTGGGCTCCGTGGCGCGCCTACGCCGTGCAATACCTGTGGTCGGTGCTCCCCCACGCGATCAACCGGTGGCCCCCGCCACCGGCGGGCGCCACCGTGGGCCGATCCGCCGGAGCCTGAACACGACAGCGGTTACGACGACGGCGCGCGCCCGCCATATCCTGAACAGCACCATGTCCACCGCGCTGCGTGACATCGAGAGCCGCGCCGACTGCGAACGGCTCGTACGGGCGTTCTACGGCCGGGCGCTCACCGACCCGGTCATCGGCTGGATCTTCAACGACGTCGCCCACCTCGATCTGGAGGCGCACGTGCCCCAGATCGCCTCGTTCTGGGAGACGATCCTGCTGGGCGCCGAGTCCTACCGCGGAGGCGCGTTTGCGCCCCACGCGGCCCTGCATGTCAAGGCGGGGCTGCGCGCCGGCCACTTCGAGCGCTGGCTGTGGCTGTGGCGCCTCACCGTGGACGAGCTGTTCGCCGGCGAGCGCGCCGAACTGGCCAAGGCCCACGCGGACCGGGTCGCGCACGCGTTCCACTCCCGGCTGCAGGCGATGACCCCAGCCGACGGCGATGGCGTCGGGCAGCTGATCGTGACCCAGCACCGCCCGGCATGAGCGACGCGGACCGGCGTTACCTGAACCTCAACGCCTACCTGCGCAACCCCGGGTATCACGAGTCGGCGTGGAAGGTCTCGCCCGCGGAGCCGGCATCCGTGCTGGAGATCGACAGCTACATCGAGCTGGCCCGGACCGCCGAGCGTGGCGTCATCGACACGATCTTTCTCCCCGACAGCCCGGGCGTGGCGGAGTTCCGCTCCGAGTACCTGCCCGGCCAGGGGTTCGATCCGGTGCTGCTGCTGTCAGCGGTGGCGACGGCCACGAAGCAGGTCGGCCTGATCGCCACCGTGTCGACGACGTACAGCTTCCCGTGGGACGTGGCCCGGCGGCTGGCGACGCTTGACTTCATCAGCCACGGCCGCGCCGGCTGGAACATCGTGACCACCGTGGAGCCGGCCGCGGCGGGCAACTTCGGCGATCAGCCACACCCGCCACCGGCCGATCGCTACGAGCGGGCCGACGAGTTCGTGTCCGTCGTGCTCTCGCTCTGGGACGCGTGGGAGGACGACGCGCTGGTCGGCTCCAAACAGACGGGCACCTGGGCCGATCCGGCGAAGCTGCATCCGCCGCGCCATCACGGGACGCATTTCGACGTCTCGAGCTACCTGCCGTTCCCCCGCTCCCCCCAGGGCCACCCGTTCCTCGCGCAGGCCGGGTCCTCGCCGCCCGGCGTGGCGCTGGCCGCCAAGTACGCGGACGGCGTGTTCACCCCGCAGCGCGACATCCCGTCCGCCATCGAGTTCCGTGCGTCTCTGCGCGCCCAGGCGGCCGCCGCCGGACGCGACCCCGACCATGTGCGCGCCCTGCCGGGGCTGTCGTTCCTGCTCGCCGGCACGGAACAGGAGGCCCAGAACCGGCGGGCCGAGCTCGAGGCCGCGGCGAGCAGCGAGTTTCGCTGGCGCAATCTCGCCAACCTGGCCGGCCTGGATTTCACCACGATCGATCCCGACGCCCCGTTCCCGCCGGACCTGCTCGACGACGCTCCCAAGACGAGCTTCGGCGCCTCGATCTACCGGCTCGCCGCCGAGGAGCCGACCACGTTCCGCGCCGTCGCGCAGAAGCTGTCGGCGCTCCCCGGCGGCCTGGACTTCACCGGCGCCCCGGAGGGCCTGGCCGACCTGATCACCGATTGGTTCCAGGGCGGCGCCTGCGACGGGTTCACGCTGATGCCCAACGTGCTGCCCAGTGAGCTGGAGACCTTCGTCGATCACGTCGTGCCGATCCTCCAGTCGCGGGGGATCGCGCGGACGGAGTACCGCGGCACGACCCTGCGCGACCACTTCGCCCTGCCGCGCCCCAGGGTTCCCTGACCGCGACTGCGATTCGGCGATGACGGCGACTCAGGAGCGGAAGTACTCGGCCGGCGTCAGGCCCGTCTCGCGGCGGAACGCCGCCACGAACGCACTCGGGCTCTCGTAACCGGCCCGCTCCGACGCGCTGGCCACCGAGCCACCGTCGGCGAGGACCGGCAGCGCCGATTGCAGCCGCAGCTGGGTACGCCAGCGGCCGAACGAGACGCCGGTGCCGGACACGAACGACCGAGCCAGCGTTCGCTCGCTGGCGCCGACGTGCCGTCCCCATTGCCCGAGGGTGCGCCTGTCCGCCGGGTCCTGGGAGAGCTCCATCGCCACATCGAGCGCGCGCGGGTCGCGCGGCATGCGCAGCTCGAGCGTCGCCACGTGCAGGGGTTGGAGGAGGTCGATGAGGACGGCTTGAGCTCGCGCCCGGGGCGCGTCGGCCAGCTCCACATCGTCGAGGTGGGTGATCAGCTCGGCGAGCAGCGGCCGCGCCGCCACCGGGGTCGGCTCGCTCCAGGCGATCGGGCAGCCGTCCGGCCGCAGATAGACCGCCCGCATCGTCGCCGTCCCCGAAGTACTCGTCTCGTGGCGCAGCCCGGCCGGGATCCACAGCGCCCGGGTCGGCGGCAGCACCCAGGTGGCGGCGTCGGTGCTGACGGTGAGGACGCCGCGGGCGGCCCACGCGAGCTGATGCTCATCGTGGACATGCCGCCGAAACGTGGTGCCGGGCGGCATCGGGAACGTCTGCACCAGCATGGCCCCCGGGGCCTCGAGGCCGGGGCGGCGACATTGGCCGTCTGGCGACACAGACTGGCAGCGTACGCCCTTGGCGGCGCCGGTCCGGGTTGGCAGCATCGCGACCATGAACTCCAATCACGATCGAGTCTGCCCCAGCCCCGAGTGGGCCGAACACATGCATGACGAGGTGCTGCCGGCCGTCACGGCCGGCGTCGATCTCGGCGCGCTGATGCTCGAGATCGGTCCGGGGCCGGGCGCCACCACGGACTGGCTGCGCCATCGCGTCACCCGCCTCGTCGCGCTCGAGCTCGACCCGGTCGCCGCGGAGCGGCTGATCGCTCGATTCGCCGGCGGCAACGTGGAGGTGCAGGTGGGCGACGCCACCGAGATCCCGTGGGGCGACGCGTCGTTTGACTCGGTCGGCTCGTTCACGATGCTGCACCATGTCCCCACCGCCACGCTGCAGAACCGCATCCTGGGCGAGGTGCTGCGGGTGCTCAAGCCGGGCGGGACGCTGGTCGCGTCCGACAGCCTGGCCAGCGATGACCTGCATCACTTCCACGAGGGCGACACGTACAACCCGATCGACCCGGGGACCCTGTTCACCCGTCTCCAGACGATCGGCTTCGACCACGTAACGATCTCGGCGGACTACGGGCTGCGGTTCCGCGCTCGCAAGCCAGAGCCCGCGGTCACCCGGGGCCCGGCTACTCGCGGCCGACCGCCTGTGACGCCGGGGTGCGCGTGATCCGGATGTCCTGGACGGCCGCCTGAGTCGCGGCGCTGGGCGCCTCGGCGGCGGCCTGAGTCGCGGCGCTGGACGCCTCGGCGCTCTCGGCGGCGGCGATCAGCGCCTTGAGCTCGGTGACGTCGATCTCGACGGTGTGGGCTTCGCCCTCGATGACCGCGTCAGGCTGATCGGCGAGGACATGGTTCGAGAGGGCCGAGACGCGCCGCGCACCCTCCGGCTCGTGGCCCGCGGGCTTGATCGTCGCCCGGAACGCCAGCTGGGTTCCGGTGGCGCCCCACTCGACCGCAAACCGCCCCTCCAGGCGATGACCGATCCAAGCGATCACGACCATCAGCGAGCCGGCGATCACCAACGGCAGGGTCCACACCGAGTTGGCCATCAGCAGCACCCCGATCAGCAGCAACAGCACTCCGGTGACCGACACCCGGACGCGCGGGCGCATCAGCCAGGCGTGAGCGGTGGCGCCGACGGTCGCCAGCCGGTCCGCCCACGGGGGCGATACCGGCGCTCGGGGCGGCTCCCGCACCGGCGGGGCGGGCTCTTGCGCCGCCGGGGCGGGCTCCTGCGCCGCCGGGGCGGGCTCCTGCGCCGGCGGTGCAGTCGTGGCCTCTGGCTCGTGTCCGTTCGTGCAGTCCATCGCTGCCGAACTCTTTCGACCTCGCCCGCCTCGCCCCTGCCAGGCGAGGCGGGCGCGAACCGGCCCGTGAGGAGGGGTCGTCTGCACCCCGCAGCACGACGGGGCGCAGACGTCGGGCCGGAGTGGTGGTTACGGGTTCTTCAGCGAAGTGAACGCCATGTCCCAGGTGCCCTCATCCCAGAGGTCGTTGACGCCGGCCACGTCCTTGGCCTCGATGTTCGCCTGGCTGTCGTAGTCCTCGGGGATCGCCGCGGCGTCCGCGACCAGCATCTTGTCGATGTTCGCCCACGCCTGGTAGCGCTCCGCCGGCTGGACGATCAGGGCCGCCTTGGCCATCGCCGCGTTGATCGCCGGAACGTTGACCTGGCCCTGATTCGGGTTGCCGCTCGGGGTGATCGACGGTCCGTAGAACGTGGCGTAGAGCGTCCCGAGCGGATCGGCGAAGTCGCGGATCCAGCCCTGCGCCGGACAGGCGTCGATCTCCTGCTTGGGCACCTGGCAGTACTTGCTGTACATGACCGACTGGTCGACCAGCGACACGTGCGTGGTGAAACCGAGGCTGGTCAGCGCCGAGTTGACGATCTGGGTGATCGCCGGGGTGTTGCCGTTGTTGGCGCTGACGATCTGCACGGTGTCGCCGCCGGTGTACTTGCAGTTCGAATAGCCGGCGAGCTTCATGTACTTGCACGCGACCGTGTGATCGCCCGTGGGATGCTCGTTGTAGTCCACCAAGGGCCCGGCGTTTCCACCGGCCTGTTCAAAGCCCTGGTCGCCGGGGTACAGGAAGTGCGTCATCGGCGCCGCCACCAGCGAGCCGCCCCGGGCCTTGACGATCGCCTCGCGATCCAGCGCCGCCCAGAACGCCTTCCGCAGGTCGATGTTCACGAACGGTCCGTGCTGGTTGTCGACCGCCACATAATGGTCACCGCTTCCCGGCGTGAACGTGATCTGCGAGGGATAGGACTCGTAGGCGAGCTTCACCGTCGACTGCGCCGGCGTGTCGAGTTGCACCGCATCCGAGCCCTTCAGGACCTGATCGCCGATCACCGACGCTTCACCGCCGATGGAGAAGTTGATGCGGTTCAGGTAGGCCGGCGGCTTGTAGGCCGCCGTGTAGGTGTTCGGGTTCCAATTGGGATTGCGGACCAGCGTCGCCGACTTGCCGGTCTGGTAGCCGATGCCCGAGAACTGACCCGTCTTCAGATTCGACTGGAACATGTAGGGACCGGTGGCGACGACATAGGTGCTCCCGTAGGTCGTCGGCGCATGCTTGTCCAGCGGCGCCGCGAACTCCTTGGGAACCGGGGACGAGAGCGGCAGGCTGAGCGCCTGGAGGAACATCGTGGCCCCCGCCTTGGTCAGGTGAAAGACGATCGTGTATTTGCTCGGCGTCTGAATCCCCGGGATCGGCGCGCCCGCATACTTGGGACTCTGCGCCCCCACCAGCGGCGCGGGGGCGCCGGACCCGAAGTAGCTCGGGAAATACGGGTTGGAGACGTTGGGGTTGGCGCCGCGCTCGATCGCGTAGGCGACGTCGGCCGAGGTCACCTCGCGGTTGACCGGCGGGGAGAAATGGACGCCCGGCTGAATGTGCACGGTGATCGTCTTGCCACCGTCGGTGATCCCACCGTTGGCCAGCGTCGGAACCGCCGCGGCCAGATCCGGCGCCAGCGTGCCCGCGGAGTTGGGCTCGAACACGAACAGCGGGCGCTGGGTCACGTACATGACCGCGTAGTCCTCGGAGAAGTAGGCCGAGCCAGGATCGAGATGCTGGAAGTCCTCGCTCGCGAAGACGGTCAGGGTTCCGCCGCGCTTCTTACCCTCCAACTGCTGACCGGTCGGGTTCTCACCGGCCTTCAGCGGGATGCTGCTCGCGGACGTGCCAGAGCTGCTGGACCCGTTCGAGCCTCCCGATCCGCCGGAACTGGAACTCGAACTGGAACTGGAACCGCACGCCGCGACGGCGGCGGCGGCCAGGATCGTCACGACGACGGTGGCCGGGATCCGAGCGAGCTTCGACATAGCCTTCCTCCTCTGCGTTCGCGCCTCTGATCAGGGCATACGCCGCCGCTGCCGCTGACGCGAAAGCAGCCCCATTTGACGCAGCCCAAAGCACCTCGAAGCGGAGGCTGGCCGCCCCGGCTGACCGGCGGCTGACGGCGGGCTGACGCCCGTGGTCAGGGGCGGTTTGCGCGACAGCCGCCGGCGACGGATAATGGCCGCATGGGGATGGATGTGAGGACGCTCCAGTTCCGCGTTCTCGGACCCCTTGAGTTATCGCGAGACGGCCGGCCGCTCAGGCTCGGCGGAGATCGTCAGCGAGCGCTGCTGGCCTTGCTCCTGGTGCGAGCCAACGAGCTGGTCAGCATGCCCCAGCTGATCGACGAACTGTTCGGAGACGAGCCCTCCGACGGCGCCGCCAACGCAGTGCATGTGGCGATCAGCCGGCTGCGCCGCGTCCTGGATGGTCCCGGCGATGCGATCCTGCTCACCCGCCCGGGGGGATACGTGCTCGAGCTCGATGGCGACCAGCTCGACACCACCGCGTTCGAGCGGCTGCTGGAGGAGGGTCGCGAGCTGGTGGCCGCCGCGGATCCCGGCGCCGCCGTGGCGCGCCTGCGCGAGGCGCTGGCGCTGTGGCGCGGGCCGCCGCTCGCCGATGTGGCGCCGCTCGATCCGCTGGCGTCCGAGGTCCGCCGGCTGGAGGAGCTGCGGGTGCTGGCGCAGATGGAGCTGATCGACGCCGAGCTCGCGCTCGGGCACCACGCCCGGCTGATCCCGGAGATCCAGCAGCTCGTCGCCGCGCACCCGCTGCGAGAACGCCCGCGCGGCCAGTTGATGCTGGCGCTGTATCGCGCCGGCCGTCAGGCCGACTCACTGACCGTCTACCGAGAGGCCGGCCGGGTGCTGCGCGACGAACTGGGACTGGAGCCGGGACCGGCATTGCGCGAGCTGGAACGCATGGTCCTGGCGCAGGACGCCGGCCTGGACGCCGGTTCCGACGTCGCGTCGCTCGGCGGCACCGCATCCCCGCCGTCGATCGGCGCGCCGGGACCGCTCGTCTGTCCGTTCAAAGGACTCGCCTCGTTCGACAGCTCGGACGCCGAGTACTTCTGTGGGCGGGAACGCGTCGTCTCCGACCTCGTCGCCCGGCTGGCGGAATGGACGCTGGTGGGCATTCTCGGGCCATCCGGGATCGGCAAGTCATCGTTGCTGCGCGCGGGACTGCTACCGGCGCTGCGCGCCGGCGCTCTGCCCGGGAGCGCCGGCTGGCGCCAGGTGCTCGTCCGGCCCGGCGAGCACCCCGCGGACGAGCTCGTCCGGTGCCTGGGCGGTGTCGGCGTGGGTGCGGCGCTATCGCGGCTGGTGCCCGGTGAGCGAATCGTGATCGCGGTGGACCAGCTCGAGGAGCTGTTCACCGTCTGCGAGCACGAGCACGAGCGCGCCGACTTTCTCGAGCAGCTCGCCACCGCGGCGCGCGACCACCAACGGCGGGTGTTCGTGGTCTGCGCGCTGCGCGCCGATTTCTACGGCCGGTTCGGCTCCTATCCGGCGTTCGCGGCGCTGCTGAGCCAGAGCCACGTGCTCGTCGGGCCGATGGACCGCGACGAGCTGACGCAGGCGGTGCAGCAGCCCGCGGCCCGTGCCGGGCTGACGATCGAGCGGGCGCTCGTCGACGCGCTGGTGGCAGACGTCGCCCAGGAGCCAGGCGGGCTGCCGCTGCTGTCCACGACGCTGCTCGAGCTGTGGCTGGCGCGCAGCGGGCACACGCTGCAGTTCCGCAGCTACCGCGCCAGCGGCGGCGTGCGCGGCGCAGTCTCGCGCCTGGCCGAGGCCGCCTATACCCAGCTCGGCGAGTCACAGCAGCCGGTCGCCACCAGCATCCTGCTCCGGCTCGCCGGCGAGGAGGATGGAGCGCTCGTCCGCCGCCGCGTGGCGGCCGCCGAGCTGGAGCGCATCGACGGCGCGCCACAGGTGCTCGCGTCGCTCACCGACGCCCGGCTGCTGACCGTCACGGACGGCGCGATCGAGCTTTCACACGAGGCGCTCCTGCGCGAATGGCCGCGGTATCGGGGATGGCTGGAGGAGGACCGCGTCGGCCGCCGGCTGCACTCGCATCTGACCGCCGCCGCCGGTGAGTGGGACGCCCGAGGCCGGGACGCCGGGGATCTGTACCGCGGCGCGCGCCTCACCGCGGCGCTGGACTGGACGGCGCAGCACCGCGATCAGCTCAACCGTCCCGAGCGCGGGTTCATCGACGCCAGCCGGACCGAGGCCGACCGGCAGGCCCGGCGGCAGCGTTCGCAGAACCGCCGGCTCCGCGGACTGCTGCTCGGGACCGGGCTGCTGCTTTTGATCGCGGTGCTCGCTGGGGGGCTGGCGCTGGTGAAGCAGCGCGATGCCACCCACGACGCGCACCTGGCGGCCGCCGAGGCGCGGGCGGCGCTCGGGCGCCAACTCGGGGCCGAGGCGGTCAGCCAGCCGCGACTGGACCTGGCGATGCTGCTGGCGCGCGAGGCGGTCAGCCTGGATCGCTCGCCGCAGACCGAGGGGATGCTGCTGTCCACGCTGCTCCGCAGCCCGGCGGTGATCGGGACGTTCGCGCTGCCGACGAACTCGGCGCCCCAGCTAGCGCTCAGCCCCGACGGGCGCACCCTGGCGGTCGGTGACAGCGACGCGGGCGAGGTGCGCTTCTACGACGCCGCCACGCATCTGATGACGCGGCCGCCGCTCACCGATTTCGCCGGCGATCAACCCCCGGCCTTCTCGGGCGACGGCTCGCTGCTCGTCTACCCGGCCGGGGCGGTCCTGAAGGTCCGCAACGCGCACACGCTGGCGCTGATCGCCACGCTCCCCCTCGACTCACGCTTCAGCCCCGAGGGGACCGGCGACCCCTCGGGCACCAGCATCCTGATCAGCCCGAGCGGATCGACCGTCTACTTCGCCTACTGGCTGATCGATGCCGCCGGCCGCCCCTCCGGCGCCTATATCGATCGGTGGCAGCTGCCCAGCGGCCGGCGCCTGCCGGGGGTGCGGATCGGCTCCGACGCTCTGCTGGCGCTGCGGCTGGTCGCGGGCGGTGCCCGGCTGGTCGCAGTGACCCCCCACCGTGTCAGCACCTACAACGCTGGCTCGCTGCGGCTCCTGCGGGCGGTGACGGTCACACCAGCGCCACGATCGCCGTCCGCCGCGGCGATCAGCCCCGACGGCGGCACGGTCGCGATCGGCTCGCAATCGGGCTCGGTCTCGTTCGTGGACGTCGCCACCGGGATCGCTCGACGAGGGGCCGGCGGGCAGGGGGCCACGGTGGCGGACCTCGTGTACTCCACCAACGGCACGACCGTGGTCAGCGTCGGCGACGACAACCGGGTGGTCGCCTGGAGCCCAGTGACCGGCGGGCCGGTGACCGTGCTGAACGGCCCGCTCGGGCAGGTGCAGAACGCCGCCATCACCGCCGGCGCCACCACCGTGTACACCGCGTCACTGGACGGGGTCATGCTCGCCTGGGATCTCACCGGCAACCACCGCTTCGGCCGCCGGGCGCAGCTGAGCCACACGCTGCCGTGCTGCGAGCCCGTCGCGCCTCGAGCGCCGCCATTGGCGGTGTCACCCGACGGGAGCCGGTTCGCGGTGAGCCTCGGGGCGGCGGCGATCGGCGTGTTCTCCGCCCACAGCCTGCGGCGGCAGGCCGTGTTCAGGATCCGGCCCGCGGGCGAGGTCATCACGGCGCTGGGCTGGTCTCCCGACGGCTCGGAGCTCGCCGTCGCCGGCCACGGCGGCGATGTGCAGCTGTGGCGCGTGAGCGGACCGCCCCGACTGGTCCGGCCGCTCGTCGGGCTGCGACCGCTCGGCGGGCTGCCGGAGGCGGTCCAGGCGATCGCGTTCTCCCCGGACGGCAAGCTCGTCGCCGCCACCGACAACAGCGAGACGCTGTCGGTTCACCAGACCGCGGCGCTGCCGCTGGCGAGCCTGGCCATCTGGCGCGCCGACACGGGCGCTTTGGTGGCGCCGGTCCGCGAGCTCGGCGCTGGCAATGGGCCGGGCGGCTCGGATGTGCTGGCCTTCGCCCGGAGCGGCAAGCTGCTGGCGGTCAGCCTGCTGCATGGCGGCGTCCTCGTGCTGGACACCGCCACGGGGCAGGTCCGCCGCCGGCTGAGCGATCCCGGCGACGACACCATCTCGCTGGCGTTCGCGCCCGACGGGACGCTGGCCACCGGTACCCTCGCCGGCGTGGTGGACCTGTGGGACCCGGGCAGCGGCCAGCGGCTCGCCCCGCCCCTGCTCGCCGCCTCGGCGCCGATCGCCCGTATCGCCTTCGATTCGAGCGGCCGCCGGTTCGCGACCAGCGGCTACGGCGACGGCACGGTCAAGCTGTGGTTCACCGCCACGCTCCAGCAGGACGGCCCCGATCTGAGCACCGATCCGAACTCCACGTCAGACATCGCCTTCACCCCCGGAGGCGGCAGCCTGATCGCCGGTGACGAGCTCGGCGGCGCGTTCACCTGGCCGACATCGGTGGACGCCTGGGAGCAGCGCAGCTGCGCCGTCGCGGCGCGCAACCTGAGTCGGCGCGAATGGAGCCAGTTCATCCCCGAGCTGCCCTACGCGACCGTCTGCCGCTGACTGCCGTGTGCGGATCGTCGGCCGAGCGGCCCGCTCGCCGTCACACGAGCGCGAGAGCGGCCACAGCGGCGACGGTCAGGACGGCGGCGACGACCCGCGTGGCCCAGCGCGGCCGGCGGGCGAGCTTCTCGGCCCACATCAGGCCGGTCAGGCCCGGCATCCAGATCCACATCTGCGATCCGGGGACGAACGCCATCGCCAGCATGGCCGGCCAGCAGGCGCGCACGCAGGCGCCGGCGTTGACCAGTCCGAATCGGGCGACCCCGGCGTTCGCCGCCCAGCCGCGCGGCGGTAGCGGCACGCCGCGATGACAGTCGCGCAGCGCGCGGCGCTTATAGCCGGTGAGCTGCCAGGCGACGGCCACCGTCAGGGCCAGCCCGAGCTCGATCCCGATGCTCGCGTGAACCGCGCCGGCGCCCACCAGCGCCACCGCGCCAAATATCGTCCAGACGCCGATGTAGACAACGGCGAACAGCGTCATCGCCCGGCCGCGGCGCCGGCGGAAGGAATGCGTCGACACGTGCGAGAGCGCCGGCAGGGCGCCGGGCAACATCATCGCCACCGCCATGACGACCCACATCGGGAGGCCGAGGACCGCTGACAGATGCACCGTCGGGGTCATGCCGGGCATCGATGGCATCGGACCCATTCCCGGCATCTGCGCCATTCCCGACATCTGCCCCATCCCCGCGGCCGCCCGCGACCCCGCCGGGCCGGACGACCCGGCGCCGGCCACGCTCCACCACAGCACCACGATCCAGGCTCCGGCGATCAGCAGCTCGAACGCCACGGTCGGCCGCCACCGCGGCCTCAGGCTCGGCAGACGCAGCGCCTCCCCGGTGTCGCTGGTGGCGCGGGTGGCGATGGAACCGGGCATCAGGCGTAGAACAGGCTGATGGCGCCGATCGTCGCCGGCGGCTCGGGCGCATCGGGCGGCACCGCGGCCGGGGCCCCGGCGGGCGGGATCAGGCTGAGTGGGACGAACGTCACCGCCACCGCCTGATCGTTCCACTGGCCGCCGGCCCGCTGAGCCTGCGCGACGGCCGTGATGTCGAAGGTGAGACTGAGCCCATGCGGCTGCTGATCGCCGCTCGGAGCCTGGGCGCGCCTGATTCCGAAGAACGAGAGGTTGCCGACGTGGGCGGCGTCCTGGGCGGCGGGCGCGGCGCCTGCCGGCAGATTGACGTAGACCGCGTAGACCGTTCCCGGGCGCCGCTCGGCCTGCACCTCGTGGATCTCCAGCAGGACGCGCGGCTCCGCCGGCGCCAGCGTGGCTTGCGCGTCAGCGGCGGCGCGGGCGTCGATCACCACCTCGGCCTGCGCCACGTCACCGATGAGCGTCAGCGGCGCTGACAGCGCACCGACGAGCGCGGGATCGTGGCTGATCTGCTCAGACATGCGAGCGGCGGCGGGGGTCGGGGAGGGCTGGGCGGGTGCCGGCGCGACCGGCGAGGGCGGGCCCACGGGAACCAGCTGATCGTAGGTGTAGCCCAGATCGGCGACCGTGTCGAGCACCTCCGCGGCGGTCATCGCCACCTGGTGACCGTTCTCGTCGAAGAGCTGGAACTGGCGGCCCAGCCAGCGGGGGTCGGTCGGGTTGCCGTGGCCGGTGTGGTTCCAGACCGCCCACAGGCGATCGACGTTGGAGTGATGGAGCCAGAAGATCGGGTCCTGCGCAGCGGTGTCCGGGTCATTCATCCAGCCGGCCTGGCCACCAACCACGCCATGGACGGCGTTGTGGGGGGTCGCCTCGAGCTGTCCGGTCGGACCCTGGAAATGCTGGAACAGGACCGCGGTCGGGCCGCCGCCGAATTCAGCCGCGCCGCTGAACGACGGCCGGGACACGGCGTTCTGGGAGGTGGTGGCCTGCCCCGGGAGCGCGTGGCCGGCGTTGATCCCCGGCGCCCGCTGCGCGACGTACAGCGGGTTGCCGGTGGTCGGTGTCCGGAACGCGGGCGGAATAGCCGCCGCAGCGCCGCCGAGCTCGGGGTTCCAGTAGGGCAGCGCCCAGTCGCTCGGACCTCCGGCGGCGACCACCGCGGCGCGGACGATCCGCTCGAAATGGAAGACGAACATGCGGTGCCAGGAGACGAAGAACCAGGTCGCGTGCTGACACTGGTTCTGTCCCGTGAGCGGGTTGGTGGCCAGCGTCCCGTGAATCGCCGCCTGAAACGCCCAGCTCGTCGGGTCCGAATCGGCGCGCCCCTGCATCATCTTCACCGCTTCGGCGTACGCCGGCAGCGTCTGGTCGTCGGCTCCGAGGCTGCCGACCTCGCGACGCACGAAGACCTGCGCACTCATCTCTGCACCTCCCGGTAGGCGCGGACCGTCGGATTGCCGGTGCCCACGTCAGAGAGAACCGCCTCGATCCTCGCAGAGCACCGGGACCCGGTCAAGACGATCGATCAGGGTCGCCGCCGCCGTGCCGCCCCGCGCGCGTTCACCGCTGGCTGCGGTGAACGCTGCGCATATCCGGGAGCGGCGGTGGGCGCAGGCGCTGGTAGGCGAAGGCGCCGACCAGCAACAGCAGTCCGAGCGCGACGAAGGACACGACGCGGTACAGCGATGTGAGCGCCGAGAGGTCGTACAGGAACACCTTCGCCACGGTCAGCAGCAACAGTCCGAGCGCGGCGTTGCGGACCGGCGCCTGGTTTCGACGTAGACCGGCGATCAGGCTGACCACGCCGACGAGGCTCCAGCAGGCGCTGAGCAGCACCTGCCCCTGCTGCCGGACGCTGAGCTCGAGGAGGTCCGGGGCAGCGCCGGCGGCCGGCTGGAAGACGGTGATGATCGCGACCGAGCCGAGATAGAGAAGCGCGGCGGCCGCGCCGCCGACCAGCCACGGCCTGGCTTCACGGTCAGACCCCACCGCCGCCAGCGCGACGGCGATCACGATCGCTCCGAGCGCGATCGCCGCCGCCCCCAGACTCCGCGCGCCGTCGACGAGTGCCATCGGCGGAGCCTCGATCACGAGCGCGTGCGTCGCGGCCAACGCCAAGAAGCCGACCGCGCCGAAGCGCGCGACGCCGTCGCGGCCGGTCGCCGCCAGCCGGCGCAGCGCCAGCGCCTCGAATGCCCACGCCGTGACGAGGGCGGAGCCGCTCAGCGTCTGCGCGGTCAGATAGGCGATCGCCGTCAGGCCGGCCGCGTTGAGCACCATCGCCAACCAGCGGTCGCGGCTGCCGATGAGGAAGCCGGACGCCAGGCAGGCACCCACGAGGATCGCGACCGAGAGCAACGGCACCAGCTGCGCCGAGCCGAGGTCCCGCGGCGGCGCGGAGAGGAGGACCCGGATCAGCGTCAGGCAGAGATGACCCCCGAGCCCGAGACGCACGAGCGCCTGATCGCCCGCGAGCGCCGCGCGCCGGCCGCACCACGCGAACCCGATCGCTGCCGCGCCCCACCCGGCGGCGAGCACGATACCCCCGGCGGTCAGCCCGAACGCGACGTCGGCGAGCACCACGGCGAAGACGAGCAGCAGGCGGCGAAACGAGTCAGAGACAGCGATGCGGCGCACCCGGGTGGCGCCGGCCGCCCCGTGCACCAGGGCGAGCGCGGCCAGCCACGCTGCGCCGGCGTGGCCGCCCACCGCGTGACGTAGGGCGATCTCGCCCAGCACGGCGACGATGCAGATGTTGAGCGGCACGAGTGCCGCCGCGGAGGGCCTCAGGGCACCGTCCACCGACCGCACCTGCATCCCGATCGCGCCGGCGAGCCCGAGGCCGCCGAACCACGCCAGCACGACCAGGTCCGCGAGCGCCGACTGCCCAGCGAGCATCCAGGCGCCCCATAGCCCGGCGCAGGCCACGACAGCGGCGACGCCCAGCCAGTTCCAGCGCCTGGCGACCATCGCGACCATCGCGCATGCGCCACCGACGGCCACGATCGCCACCGTCGTCGCATCGAGGGTCGCGCCGACGAGGATCGGTGACAGCAGGGCGCCAAAGATCCCGATGATCGCGACCGCCCGACCGGCCCAGCGGATCGCCAGCGCGGTGGCGAGCGCGCCGACCATCATCGAGCCGCCGACGGCAGCGAGCGGCGACACCACCCCATAGACCTCGCTGCCGGCCACCAGGGTGGCGAACATTCCGGCAACCGCCGCGCCGACCATGGCGATCGATGCCTCGGTGCGACCGCGGCGGGCGTGCAGCCAGACGCCGGTTGCAAGCAGCAGGATCGAGCCCGCGCCGGCGAGGACGAGCCGCTCGTCGACGCCGATCCATCCGCGTGAGATCGCCAGCACCAGGAACAGGACGATTCCCAGCAGGATCGCGATCCCGCCGAGCCACGCGAGCACGTGTCCGCCGACCAGGTCACCCAGGGACCGGCCGGAGATGCCGGGGTGCGCCGCGCGCATCGAAACCGCCTCAGGTCCCGCGGCCGCCTCGGCGACCGGCGCCCGCGAGGGCGCGGGCGAGGGCGAGGGCGAGGGCGACGTCAAGGGCGAGGACGTGGACGAGGGCGAGGGCGACCGCGAGGGCACCGATGCCGCGGAGCGCATGCTCCCGCGCCTGGGCAGTGGGATCAGGGTCGCCTCGACCTGCCGGAGGCGGCTGTCGAGATCGACCAGGCGCTCCTCCAGGCTCGGCTCTCGGGTGGTGGTGGGCATCGTCGCATCCTCCTGTTGACCGTCGGTTGATAAGGAGCTAAGCACGAACTCGAACTCTTGTCAACCGCCGGTCTATAAGCGCGCTAAGCTCATCTGTGTGAGCGGCCCGGCCTACACGCGCTTGAGCGTCGACGAGCGACGCCGCCAGCTGCTGGAGGCCGGCGCGGCGCTGTTTGCCGAGAACGCCTACGAGGACATCTCGATGCGGCAGATCGCGACGGCGGCCGGCGTCTCCAAGCCGTTGCTCTACCACTATTTCCCGTCGAAGATCGACCTGTTCAAGGCCGCGGTGGCGGACGCGGCGGGACAGCTCCAGGCGCTGATCGAGCCGAGCGGCGACGGCAGGCCGGCCGAGCAGCTGGCGGCCAGCCTCGACGGCTACCTGGCGTGGATCGAGAGTAACGCCCGGACCTGGACCAAGCTGATGCAGAGCGCGGCCACCCTGCCCGCCGCGGCCGACATCGTCGAGGGCTTCCGCGCCCGCACGATGAACATGATCCTGGCCGAGCTGACCGGGAACCGGGCGCCGCCGCCAGCACTGCGGACCGCCGTCAGAGGCTGGCTGGGCTACATGGACGCAGCGATCCTCGACTGGACGCAGCACCAGGACCTCCCGCGCGAGAAGCTGCGCGACCTGCTGCTCGGCGCCTTCGTCGCCGCCCTGCTCGCAGCGCAGCAGCTCGACCCGGAGATCCAGCTCACTTTCGGCTGAGCCTGGGTCCCGGACGCCGCACCCGGGCGGAATCTGGAGGGGTCAGCGGAGGTTCGCGCCCCAGCGTTCTTCGATGTGCAGCACGCGCCAGGCGGTCAGCGCGATCCCCCACGTCGCCACGAACAGGCCGACGATCACGTATCCGATCGTGTTGATGTTGATCTGGGAGATCCAATCCCAGAAGCCACCCCGGAGCCCCAGTTGATCGACGGCGAGACCGAGTAGCTCGATCGTCCCCACGACCAGCGCGATCGCCACCGACAGTCCGGTGATGGTGACGTTGTAGAACACCTTGCGTACGGGTTTGGAGAACGCCCAGCCGTAGGCGAAGTTCATGAACGAACCGTCGATCGTGTCCAGCAGCGACATCCCCGCGGCGAACAGGATCGGCAGGCACAGGACGGCGTAGAACGGCAGCCCGGCCCCGGCGGCACCGGCGGCCAGAAACAGCACCGCCACCTCGGTGGCGGTGTCGAAGCCGACGCCGAACAGCATCCCGAGCGGATACATGTGCCACGGCTTGGTGATCAGGCGCGTGAAGCGGCCGTAGAAGCGATTCATCAGCCCTCGCGCGTTGAGCTGGCGCTCGAGCTCGGCCTCGTCCAGGCAGCCACCCCGCATGTCCCGGAACACCCGCAGAATCCCGAGCAGCACCACCATGTTGAGCGCCGCGATCACGTAGAGGAAGCCGCCGGACACCCCGGTGCCGATCAGGTTGGTGACGCTGTGCAGCGCCGATCCCCCGTTTCGCACCGGCCCGCTCAGCGCCCGGATCCCGACCGCGAACAGCAGTGCCAACGCGAAAACGATGGTCGAGTGCCCGAGTGAGAAGAAGAAGCCAACGCTCAGCGGGCGCTGGCGCTCGGCCATCAGCTTGCGGGTGGTGTTGTCGATCGCCGAGATGTGATCGGCATCGAAGGCATGGCGCAATCCCAGCGTGTATGCCGTCAACCCGAGGCCCACGGTGAAGGCGCCCGACGAGCCGAGTGCATAGTGATGGGGCGCCACCACCGCGATGAGAATGACGAACCCCGCCGCGTGCAGCCCGACGACCACGCCGCCCATCGCCAGGATGGCGCGCCATTCACGTCCCGTCAGTGCAGCGCGCAGCCGGCGCGGCGATGAGGCGCCCGATGTCCTCGTGTCCATCTCGCTCTCCTTGGTCCACGGCGTTTCACGAAGCTGGACGCCGCCCACCCACCGACGGCGGGAGGGCGGACGCCCAACGCTTCCTCAGCTCAGGAACAGCTCGGTGACCACCCCTTCGGACACGGTGATCGTCGTCCCCACCGTGTTCGCGTCGGCCCACACCAGGTACCCGCCCGCGGGCAGGCTGCCGAAGATCGCCGTGAGGGTCGATCCGGCCTGGGTGGCTCGTTCGTGCACCCCGGTGTGGACCCGGCGGCCGTCACCCTCCGTCGGGCTGATCTCGATCTCGCTGTCGCGGTAGCGCTCGTCCGGGTAGATCACGAGCGCCCCCCGGCCCGCCCCGATGTCCAGCGCGACGCTCGCGCTGGACGCCGTCCGGGCTCCGAGATCGGGGGGCCGATGGGTGTGCTGTGTCGAGGCATTCGCAGCCATGACGGTCACGTCCCCTCTCACGCCGCGAGCGGCGTTGTCTCGTACCCGCTCTGCGGCGTTCCCAGATACGGGAACTCCGACAGGTACCGGGTACTGGTCTGATCCAGGCCGTCGGTGATCAGCGACGCCGCCCCGTCGGGCTTGTAGCCGGCGTTGACCAGCGGATACGTGACTCCGGCGATCGCCCTCAGCTCCACCGTCACCACGTCGTCGAACACGCGCCGCCCGTTCGGGAATCCGGCCAGATCGCCCCCGACCACACCGAGCGCGCTCGGATTGGTCGCAGTCGGTGGGATGGCCACGTTCAGCCGCAGCTGATCGGCGTACGTCTTGCCGGTGTAGTTCTGGAATCCCGGAACGACGCCGGCGGGGAGCCCGGTCAGCAGGACGGCCACCAGATCGGCGCGGGCTGCCGTCAGCCCGGCCAGATTGGGGAAGACGCCCGGGTACAGCACCGGGAGCAGCGATGCCAACTCCGGGTGCTGAACGTACTTGAGGAACTGTCCGTCCTCCCACGCCGGAAGTGCGTTCCAGCGGTCCTTCTGACCCATCGGCACGATCACCTCGTTGAACAGCGGATTGCCCAGCCGCGATACCTGGACCCAGGGTCCGGTCTGGAACGGCTCGCCGAACCCCGGCTCGCGCAGGGTCGCCCGCCGCCGGCTGGCCGCCGCCCACACGCCGATGACAGCGCGCTGCGACATTGGATCGGTCGGCACGGATCCGTCCCTGGTCAGCTCCGAGATCGGCACCTTCAGCGCGATCGAATGGACGCCGAACCCGTTCGTGTCGTTGACCCCGGGCGCCGCGGCCATCGCGGCGATGTGCAGGTTCTGGAACGGGCGGAGGTCACCGAGGTCGAAGATCGCCCCGAGGTCGACGTAGAACCCCTCCAGCCTTTGGCCTGCGAACACCGTGTGACCGGCGCCGATGCTGTGCACGGCCTCCGCCGCCAGTGACTCGTAGCCCGGCGTCGAGGCCGGGCCGATGTTGCACGGCGGGCAGGCCAGCTCCTCCGCCATGACCTTCCGCCGGCCGTCCTGGACGCGGGTGACCGTGTAGAACTGGCGGCGGTTCCAGTTCGGGCTCGCGATCGAACCGATCGTGCCCGTGTTGTAGAGAAACGTGTTCGGGTTGAGCACCTGGGTGTCGAACTCGAACTCGTAGGTGATGTCCGGGACGCCGTCGGCGTCGTTGTCGATGTGGAGCTCGTACTTGACGTCGTCGCCGAACTCGAAGAAGTTCGGTCCGCCGAACGGCGCCTCGAGCGGCAGGTAATTCGAGATGATCGTGACGGTGCCCGGGTCATCCGGACTGACAAATGCGTAGGTGTCGGTGTTGTCGGCGACCGGGTCCTTGCTGATCGCCGGCGCCTCGCGATGAGACGACATGCTCTACCTCCGGTTAGGTGTCTTTTGACGGCTGTGCGCGCGATGCGGGCCGGGTGGGTCAGCCCGCGGCGCGAGCGATCCGAGCGGCGAGCCGCGGATCGTGGATGTGCACTTCCCGGTCGCCCGACAGGACCGAGATGTCTCCCTTTGCGGGATCTCGGACGTAGGCCACGACCGGCGTTGCGGCGAGTCCGCCCACCCCGCCGGGGTGCGCGTCTGCCTGATCGCTGAGCAGGGCACCGATCACGGTGATGCCAGCCGTCGCCGCCGCGGAGTTCTTGACGAACCCGCGCCGTGTGAGGTCACTCATGGAGTCCTCCTGATTGGCGTTGCGCCGAGCGACCGGTCATCGCTTGGTTCGCGTCCCGCCGGCGCGGGACATCCGCCGTCAGGCCGGGCTCTCGACTCTCTCAGCCCGGTCTACGCAGCCGGTGCGGCAACGGATCACCGCGGTCACCAAATCGTCACGACAGCGCCGCCCCGGTTCACAAAGTCGGTGGCAGCCTCGCGGGAGGTCGTGTCACTGAAACAGGATCAGCCGGTAGGCGGCAAAGGCGAAGAACACCCCGAGCAGGGACCACGTCGCCGGCCAGCCCAGCGTGCGGATGAAGGCGGTTTGGAAGCGCCCGATGGTGACGACGTATCCGAGGATGACCACCAACAGGACGGCGTAGAGGATGATCGCGACCAGCGCCGTCGGCGCCAATCCGACGACCGGCGCGATGATGAGGCCGAGGACGACCCAGGCGGCGATGGTGAGAACATCAACCGCCAGGCGGGTGCGCTCGCGCCCGACGATCGTCATGAAGCCCGCGGCGCCCACCAACGCGGCGACCATGAACACTCCCAGCGACCAGTGCGAGCCGAAGCCGAAGATCGCGCTCATCAGCTTGCCTCCGCACCACAGCAGCAGCGGATCCACGAGGCTCACCGCGACGTAGCAGGCGAAGATGTCCTCGGTCGAGTCCCACGGATTGTCGAAGACGGGGCGCCGCAGCGTCAGCGCCTCCCTGAGCGCCGACGGGTCGAGCGCGGCCCGGAATGAGCTCGTCTGGTGCGGTTCGGTCTCCACGTTCACAGCCTCCGGCGACGGATGATACGGGGTGAGGGGGTGACGGCACCGGCCTGAGCCAAGCGGCCCAGATTCAGCCGGGCGGCCCGACCCAGCCGTCGTCAAGGACGACGAGACCGTCCTGGGCGAGCCCGGCGGCGGCCTCTCGATCGGCATCCTGCACCGCCTCAGGGCCGTCGGCGATGACCCGTCGCAGCAGCCGCCCGCGACGCTGGCGCAGGCTGCCCTCAAACCGCGGCTGGCGGCGGCCCGGCAGCCCCCCGGCGGGCTGTCCCGACGCCGCGCACCCCTCGCGGACCGGGCACGACGCGCATTTGGGCACCACCGAGCAGACCCGCTGGCCGAACTCCATGATCGCCTGCCCGGCCCGCCACGGGTCACCCGAGATGTCGATGCCGCCCGGGTAACGGCGCGCGAGGACGCGCCGGACGTTGACATCGAGCGGGAGGATCGGCTGTTCCAACGCGAAGCAGCGGACGGCGGCCGCGACGTAGGCGCCGATCCCGGGCAGCGCGGTGAGGTCCTCCGGCCAGCCCGAGTGGACGACGATGCGCGCCGACCGATGCAGGTCACGCGCGCGCCGCGGGTACCCGAGGCCCTGCCACTGCGCCAGCACATCCGCGAGCGACGCGGCGGCCAGCGAGCCGACCGTCGGCCACCGCCGCATCCACCCCACCCAGGCCCGCGCCGAGCGGCTGACCGTCGTCTGGGCGGACATCACCTCGGCGACCCACACCGCGTAGACGTCCCGGCTGCTTCGCCACGGCAGCTCCCGGGCGTTGCTCGACCACCAGTCGAGCACCAGCGTGACCTCGGGATCGGCCACGGTGAAGGCAGCGCCCGTCGACGGGCGCGGATCGCGGGTGGTGGGTGCGCTCACGGGGGTCTGCGGGTCAGGGCCCGGCCGGGCCACGCCGGTGCTGCGGCAACGGTAGCGTTGTGCCTCGTGCCGTCAGCGCCCCGCCCGCCGCTCGAGCGTCGCTTCAACGTGAGGATTCCGCTGCGCGACGGGATGACGCTCGCGGCCGATCTGGTCCTCCCGGCGCAGCCACCGGCGCCGGCGGTCGTGATGCGCACGCCGTACGGCCGGGGCGGCGCGCCGGCCACCGCGCGCGCCGATGCGTTCGCCGCGGCCGGCTACGCCGCGGTGTGGGTCGATGTGCGGGGCCGCGGTGACTCGGACGGGGCGTTCGAGCCGTACCGCAACGACGGCCTGGACGGGGTCGACGTCATCGCCTGGGTCGCCGCCCAGGAGTGGTGCGACGGGAAGGTCGCCACCTACGGTGGCAGCTACCCGGGCCGGATCCAGTGGCTGACGGCGCTGCACCAGCCGCCGGCACTGGCGGCGATGATCGTGCTCGTCACACCCGCCGACCCGTTCGTGGAGAACCCGACCGGCGTCCCCGGACCGATGCACATCCACTGGTACCGGATCACCGATGGCCGCACCCGCCAGTACACCGATGCGGTGGACTGGATGGACGTGTACGCGCACCGGCCGCTGATCGACCTCGACGAGGCCGGCGGCTTCCACTCCGCGCTGTGGCGTGAGGAGTGCGGACACCGGACCCGGGACGAGTGGTGGGACGCGATCCGCTACCAGCACCGCATCGGCGAGGTCGACGTGCCGGTGCTCCACATTTCCGGCTGGTATGACGACGAGGAGATCGGGACCCCCGCGAACTTCGCCGCGCTGGTCGCCGCCGGCCGATCGGGCCAGCGGCTGCTGATGGGCCCGTGGGGGCACCAGGTGAACGCCGGGCGCCGGCTCGGTGAGCTCGACTTCGGTCACGACTCGGTCGTCGATCTCGACGCGATCATGACGGGCTTCCTGCACGAGTCCGTGCGGGGGCGCGCCCCCGCCGCGCCCGCGGCGCCGGCGCGGGTGTTCCTGATGGCGGCGAATGAGTGGCTGGACCTGTCCGCGTGGCCGCCATCGGGGAGCCTCGAGCACCGGCTGTACCTGGACAGCGACGGACGCGCCAACTCGCGGTTCGGCGATGGGCGCCTGGTGGCCGGGGCGCCGACCGAGGGAGCTCAGGCGGACCGGTGGCTGCACGATCCCGACCGGCCGGTGCCATTCATCACCGACGCCTCGTCGGCTCAGATCGGGGGCCCGGACGACTACGCCGGCGTGGAGACCCGCGGTGACGTGCTCGTCTACACGAGCGAGGCCCTGACCGCGCCGCTGGACGTCATCGGCCCGGTCCACCTCGTGGCCCACGTGGCCACGTCGGCAGCGGATACCGACATCACCGCCAAGCTCGTCGACGTTCACCCCAACGGGTTCGCCCAACGACTCTGCGACGGACTCGTCAGGCTGCGCCACCGCGATGGCCACGATCGCGCGCTGCCGGTGGACCCCGGCACGGTGTACGAGACCGCGGTCGTCATGTGGGACACCGCCCAGCGGTTCCTGCCGGGCCACCGTATCCGGCTCGAGGTCGCCTCCTCCGCGCACCCCAAGTTCGCGGTGAACCTCGGCACCAGCGGCGACCAGACCACGGAAACGGAGGCCGTGATCGCCGAGAATGCGCTGCACCACGACGCCGTCCACCCATCTCGGCTGGTGCTGACCGTCATGCCCCAGCTGGAATAGGAGTCAGCGATGTCGGACGTCTTCGTCGCCAGGCAGCCGATCTTGGATCGACGGCTCGAGGTCGTCGGCTATGAGCTGCTGTTCCGTGACGGGCCGGTGAGCGACGAGGCGTTGATCACCAGCCCCGAGGGGGCGACCGCAACCGTCGTCCTGAACTCGTTCACTGAGATCGGCTTGGAGCGAATCGTCGGGTCGCACACCGCGTGGTTCAACGTGTCGCGCGAGTTCGTGCTCCAGGGACTTGCCCGCACGCTACCGCCAGGGCTGGTGGTTCTGGAGATCCTCGAGGATGAGCTCGTCGACGACCGGTTGATCGCCGCGATCGCCGAGCTCAAGCAACTCGGCTACCCGGTGGCGCTGGATGACTTTCACTACAGCCCGGACGCCGGGCCGCTGCTGGAACTCGCGGATGTCGTCAAGCTCGATCTGCTGGCGCTGGGGCGCGACGGTCTCTCCCGGGAGGTCGCTCGCCTCAGGCCGTACGGAGTCACGGCGCTGGCGGAAAAGCTCGAGAGCCAGGAGGATTACGCCTACTGCGACGGAGCGGGCTGCGAGCTGTTTCAGGGGTATTTCTTCTGCCGGCCGGAGCTGGTGCACGACACGCGTGTCGATGCCACCCGCCTGTCGCTCCTCGAGGTGCTCGCGACGCTTCAGGATCCGGAGGTCGAGCTCGACGCCCTGGAGCGAGCGATCGCGCGTGACGTCGGTCTCAGCTATCGGCTGCTGCGCTACATCAACTCCGCGTTCTTCGGGCTCGGCCAGGAGGTTCGCTCGATCGGGCAGGCGCTGGCGTTGCTCGGTCTGGCGAACCTCAGGAAATGGGCGGCGCTGAGCGTATTCGCCGGGATCGATGACAAGCCGGCCGAGCTGACCGTCACGGCGCTGGTCCGGGCCCGGTTCTGCGAGCTCGCCGGCGAACACCTTCCTGACACGAGCCGCGGCGAGCTGTTCACGCTCGGCCTGTTCTCCGTCATCGACGCGCTGATGAACACGCCGATCGAGCAGGTACTCGACCGGCTCCCGTTCCCGCAGGACCTGCGCGACGCCTTGACCACTCACCGCGGGACCAAGGGGCAGCTGCTCGAGTGCATCACGGCGGTGGAGGCCGGCGGCTTTGACCGCGCCGAGGCGATCGTCCCTCGGGCCGCCGAGCTGTACCGCGAATCCGTCGCCTGGGCCGACGAAGCCGCGGCGCCGATGTTCGCCGACAGGATCGCGGGCTACTAGAGGCGCCCGGGAGCGGAATCGATCGGGCGACCCGATATGCTTGAGGTATCAACGGTTCGATCTCAGTCACGCTGTTCAGCGACCCTGCGTGCCCGTGGGGCTACTCCGAGAACCCGGCGCTGCGGGTCATCGAGTGGCGGTACGGCGATCAGCTGGACTGGCGGCTCGTCCTCGTAGGACTGAGCGAGGACACGTCCCGGTACGCCGAGCACGGGTTCACGCCGCTGCGGATGGCGAGCAGCGGGCTCCGATTCCGCGAGCGCTACGGGATGCCATTCGCGCCCAACCCCAAGCCGCGCCTGAGCGCGTCGTCGCGAGCCTGCCGGGCGGTGATCGCCGCTCGGCGGCAGTGGCCGGGCAGCGAATGGCGGGTGTTCCGCGCATTGCAGCTGGCGAACTTCAACACCCCGCTGCTGTTCGACGATGACGAGCAGATGCGAGAGGTCCTGAGCGACGTGCCCGGAGTCGACGCCGACGAGATGGTCGCCCTGATCGACGCTCCCGAGGTGCTCGCCGCGTATGAGCGAGACAAGGCGCAGACGCGCACCGCGGCCGGGTCAGCCACCGAGCTGCAGGGCAAAGCCGGCAACAGCGACGGGTCGGTTCGCTACACGGCTCCATCCTTGCTGTTCGAGACGACCGACGGCCGCCGGCTCGAGGCGGGCGGCTTTCAACCCGTCGAGGCATACGACCTGGTGATCGCCAACCTCGACCCGACGCTCGAGCGCAAAGCGCCGCCGGAGGATCCCGGTGCGCTGCTCGAGTTCTTCGACTTCGGCCTCACCACGCAGGAGGTCGCTGCGCTGATGACGAGTGGCAACGACCGGCCCGACCGGACGGCCGCCGAGGACGCGCTGCTGACGCTGGTGAGCGAGGGGCGGGCCGAGCGCCGGGCCCTCGGCGACGACGCCGTCTGGATCGCCGCCCAGCGGACCGGCGGCGACCGCCTCGCCGCCGTAGCGGCGACCAGCGTGGGCTGACATCCGGCCGGTCAGAACTCGGGAATGATCCGCGCCGGATCGGCCACGCCGCTGTCAAGCGCGGCCTGGCGCACCGCCTGCGCGACCGTCTCGTGCACGTGGCGGTCCAGCACGTCGGGCACGAGCTCGGACTCGACGGTCAGCCCCGCCAATGCCCAGGCGGCAGCGCGCTTCATGTCGATGTTGATGACCCGGGCGCCGGCCAGCAGCGCACCCCGGAAGATGCCGGGATAGCCCAGGACGTTGTTCACGCTGGTGCCGTCGGCAGCGAACGCGGCCCCGGCCGCGAGCGCGACGTCCGGCTCGATTTCGGGCGCGGGGTTGGTCAGCGCGAGGATCACCTGACCGGGGCGCACGAGCTCCGGCGCGATCAGTCCGGCTCGGCCGCTGGTGGCGACGACCACGTCGGCCTGGCCCATGAGCGTCTCCAGATCGACGATCTCGATCCCGCGCGCCCGGGCTCGCTCCTGCGCCTCTGGATTCGGGTCGCTCGCGAGCACGCGCTTGACGCCGGCGTCGTTAATCAGAGCGGCGATGCCGTAGCCGGCCGCCCCGAGACCAATCTGCCCGACCACCGCCTGGTCGAGACGGATATCGACCTGCCGGCACGCCGCGATCGCCGCCGCCATCGTCACCACCGCGGTGCCGTGAACGTCGTCGTGCATCACCGGTTGGGGCAGCACGTCGATCAGCCGGCGCTCGATCTCGAAGCACTCCGGCGCCGAGATGTCCTCGAGGTGGATCCCACCGAACCCGGGCGCGATGCGGACCACGGTCTCCACGAACTCGTCGACGTCGTTGGTGTCGATCAGGATCGGCACCGCGCTGACCCCGACGAGCTGCGCGTAGAACAGCGCCTTGCCCTCCATCACCGGCATGCTCGGAACCGGTCCGATGTCCCCCAGGCCGAGGACCCGCGTGCCGTTGGTGCAGATCGCGACGCTGCGCCCGATCATCGTGAAGCGACCCGCGAGCTGCGGGAACTCGGCGATCGCGGTGCACACGCGGGCCACGCCGGGCGTGTACACATCGCGCACATCCTGATTGGTGAGGATCGGGCGGCGACCGACGACCTCGAGCTTGCCGCCGTCATGGGCGATGAACGCGCGGTCGTGATACCAGGCCACGGTCACGCCGGGCAGCTCACCGAGCCCCGCCGCCAGCGCCTCCGCGTGCTCCTTGTCACGCAGCTCGACCGTGATGTCACGCAATGACTCGTTCCGAGCGACAGCGATCGTCGTCACATCGCCGATCAGCCCGTCGTACTCCGAGATGCGGGTCGCCACCTTCGCCAGCTGGCCGGCATGGTGCGGGATCCGCAAGCGATAGGTGCAGTCCATGGCCATGCGCTTCTCCTTCACGGGCGTCGACAGTTGGTGGCAGGCGGGTCGGCTGCTCAGCGCCCATTGTCGACGACGAGCCGGGAATCGTGCTCCTCGCCGGTACGCTGCCACCCCGTGACCGTGCCGCGCCGCCATCTCGTTCTCGGCCTCGTCCTCGGCCTCTCGCTCCTGCTCACCGACGCCGTCTGCGCCCGCGCGGCTGACTCGCCCGCCCCGAGCCCCGTGGACGCGCGCGTGATCTCGGCGTTCGTCATGAACGGCCGGATCGTCACCGCGGTGCGGGTGCACGGCGAGCGCCGGGGGCAGCGAATCACGCGCCACTGGTCGTTCACGGGCCGATTGTGTCTGGGAAACGTCTGCGCGCGACTGCTGCTGCGTCGCGAGCGCAGCGCGCACCGCTACAGCCGTCTGATGCTGTCCCGGGTCGGGGTCGGGCGCTACGCCGGGCGCGGCCGGTTCTACGCCGGGCTCAGATGCCGGGGCCACACGGATCCCCGCGGCGAGGTGGTCCCCTATCGGATCACCGTGACCGTGATCGACGCGGTCGCCATTCAGGGCGTGGAGTTCGCCCAGCAGCTGACCGCCTCCTACACGAACCTGAAGCGGATCGACCACACCAGCTGCCCGGTCGGGCCCAGCCACGACGCGGCGCGTTACACCGGGGTCGCCTCGCCGCTGCCGACCCCGCCGAGCGCGGCATTCTCGGCCGTCCTGGGCTCGGCGCCCGATAGCGCCCGGTTCACCGACACCTCGGCACGGGGCGCCGGTGGGGCAGCGGTCGTCGGCTGGCTGTGGAACTTCGGGGATGCGCCGTCGGGGAATGCCAACGAATCGCAGGCGCAGAATCCGATCCATGCGTTCTCGGGCCCCGGGACCTACCACGTGTGCATGATCGTGACCGACGCCAACGGTCTCCGTTCCGGTCTCTGCAACGATCTGACCATCCCGGCCCCGGGGGGCTCGCCTCCGGCTCAGCCCTCGAACCGAATCGTCGCCACCACGGCCGCCAACTCGCCCACCAACCGCGCGGGACGGGTCCGCGCCGGCGAGATCACGGCGTACAGGCAGAAGGGGCGCCCCGACTGAGTGAAGAACCGCTGCAGGCCGAGATGCCCGGGCCTCGCAACCTGCAACTGCGAGCGCGCGAACTCGCCCACGCGCAGCCGCGGAGTCCAGGCGGGGGCAAACAGCCCGGTGCCCGCCCTGACCCGATCGTCGATCCGATATTCGACCAGCGCGGCGAACGCGCCGTCGGCGCCCATGCGTTCGGTCACCCCGGCTCCGAATTCGCCGGTGTCAGGGCGCAGCGCGAAGTTGGCGACGTGCAGAAACGCCGCGCTCTGCGGCCGCCGGGCGATCCTCGTCTCCCAGCCGTGCGGAACCTCGATCGACAGGCCGTGACCGTGCGTTCTCAAATCACGCCACCGATCACCACGCCGATGGCGACGGCCTCCGCCGCTGCCACGAACCACCGTGACGGAGAGTCCAACGCCGCCAGCCGCTGGTGCCGTGCCACCAACCCGCCGGTGTCCCTGACCCGGCGCGCCGGCACCAGCGACAGCGCGCGCGTGATCCCGACCGCGGCGCCTACCGCCAGTCCCGACATCGCGGTGCCGCACAGGACCGCCCCCAGCGCGGCCGCGTAGAGCGCGGCGCTGGTGACGATCGTCGCCAGTCCGGTGCCGAGCTGCACGCCGAAGGCGACCCCGTAGACCCAGCCTCGGTAGCGGGCCATCCAGTCCTCGTTGACCTGGCGGCGGGTGCCGGGGAGATGCCGGCCGAGCGGCGTGGCATCGAAGCCGAGCGCGACGAGCAGGACCACCAGCGCCGCGATCGGACGCCACGAGCCGTCGGGCAGCAGCGAGCCGAGCGCGCCTCCGGCCGCTCCGGCGAGCGCACCCGCCGCCACCGCGCCGGCGCCGAACGCCGAGGCCGTGAGCCGCCATGAGAATCCCCGGCTCCGCTCACCGAGCGGAGTGATACTCGTGAGCATCGACTGTCCTCAGGGAGACCACGCGGCGCGAAGGGCACCCGCCACCGCCACGAGGACGAAGGCGATCAGCAGCACCGGCGACTCACCGATCCTCGTGATGCCGGTGGGTCTCGCCCGGATGCAGGCTCGGGTGCCCGGGGCCGATTCCCGACCGAGCCAGGGCGCGCTCCGATCGCGCCGCGCGCTCGGCGGTGGTCCGCGCCGGCTCGCCGCCGACGCCGTCCGCGCCGGCGGCGGCATCGGCCACGGCGTCGTGCACCATCGTGACCAGCTGTGGCCAGGTGAGCGCCGACCCGCGGCCCAGGATCCCGCCCGCCCCGTCGGTCAGCACGAAGTGCGGGGACGCCGGAACCGCATAGTCCTCCCAGGCCGTCGCCGCCATGACCGTCTCCACGCCCGCGGGCGCGAGCCGCAGCAGGCGCGCCGGACTCTCGCGCGTGGTGTCGTGGGTGACGATCACCACCCGTTGCGCCAACTGCTCCACCTGCCCAGCGTCGCCCAGGCTCGCCCACAGCGGAGCGCACGAGGCGCAGCCGCTGGTCAGGAACGCCAGCAGCGTGATCGGCGAGCCCGGGCCGAACGACAGCGTGACCGCATCTCCGGCGAGCGTCGTCCCGCTGATCTCGGCCGCCGTCCGCTGCCCGCTCCCGTCGACCCGCGGCGCGGCGCGCGGCCGTCCCGGCGCGCCGGCTCCATCCTCCAACGCCGCCAGGCGCCTGAGGATGTCGGCGTGGCTGCGCAACAGCGCGACGATGTACACGAGGGCGATGACCACCAGCACGGTCTCGACGATCTCCAGCAGGGGCACTAGGCGCCCCCCACGCCCTGCAGCTGCACGGCGGGCGGCTCCAGGCAGCCCGCTTCGTGGCCGCAGACCGCATCGTCGACCATCACCGCCGTGCTGCAGCCGGTCCCGGCGATCCGGCCCGGGTTGGTGCAGGTGACGACGCGGCAGACGACCGCGGTCGTCCCGGCGATGTCGGTGTTGCACTGTCCGTAGCGAAAGATGTTGCAGGCCACCCGGCGCCTGTCGCAGGTGCCGTCGGCGCATCGGCAGCCGCCCGGGAACGGCCGGCCCGGCAGGGCGTTGCAATCGACGTAATACCGGACCCCGGCTCCCTCGCACAGCTGGTGGCCGCGGTAATCGGTGCACATCCACCAGCCGCCGATGAACGTCCCCTCGGGGCAGACGTTCAGGCCCTGGTTGATCTCACAGCAGAACGCCGTGTAGCCATCCGTGCACAGGCCCTCCCCACAGCTCCCGGGCGCAATCGCGGCCAGCGCGGTTCCGGGATAGAGCAGGTAGCGCAGCGGGGCCACGCACAGCGCCGATCCCGCCACCGCCAGCCGCGCCAGGGCCGAGCGGCGGGAGAGGCGCGCCTCCAATGCCAGCGCGGAGGAGTCGACGAGCCGCAGCGCCGATGCCTCAAGCCCCCGCGAGCCGTGCCCACGCAGCCATGATCGGAGCACCAGAGCCAGCACGACGGCCGGCAGAAACCTGAGCAACGAACCGGGAACGTCACGGGACACGAGCTCGATCAGACCGCCGGGCGCGGCAAGTGCCGCGCCGCCCGCCACGGCAGCGCCCACCAGGTTCGTCACGATCTGCCGGGGACCGAATGCCGGGCCGTCGGCATCGCCGAAACACCCACAGGCCGGTCCGCCGGGGCCACGGCCCGCGAGCGCCGCGCCGAGCGCGAGGCAGACGAACGCGCCGGAGACGACGAAGCCGCCGAGCCGTCCCGGCAGGCTCAGTCCGGCGACGGCCACGGCCAGCTCCCCGATGGCGACGAGGCGCACGACCGCGATCGGCGCCGGAATGCCCGCGCTCCGCAATGCCTCACCCGATGGCTCCGGGCGCCGCAGTTTGGCCTGGCCGGCCAGCCCGAGCAGCAACGACAGCCCACCGATGACCATGCCGGCGAGGACTACGACGACCACCATGCTGTCTCGCCCCGATTGGTCACCGAGCGGCCCAATCTACCAGCAGACCGAGCGGCGAACGCCTCCTTCGACGCCCCTCGCGCAGCCGGCGTTTGATCTGACGGCACCGGACCGCCAGGATGGACGCTGTGAGCGCACGTGGACAGTCGCGTCGAGGCAATGTCCGGCCGACCGGGCGGTGGGTGCGGGCGGCCGGCCTCGCGCTCATCGCAGTGGTGGCGGTGGCGGGTGCGTCGACGATGATCGCCGTGGCCATGGCCGCCGGGAACGCGACGGCCGCCGGGCACCCGCGGGCGGTCCGCCGCTGCCTGGTCCCGGGGACCGACCGGACCGTCGATCAGCTGTGGCGCCCCGATATGCGGGCGGCGATCGTCTATGCGCATTCACGTGTGGGCGACATCGCGTTTGCGGTCAGGACCGCCGATCGGTTCTACGGCTACCGCCCGGACCACGCCGAGTGGTCGGCCAGCGTCGTCAAGGCGATGTTGCTCGTCACCTTCCTGGACCTTCCCTCCGTCCGCGCGCGGGCGCTCGGCCCGGGCGACACGGCAGTGCTCGGGCCGATGATCAGATCCTCCAACAACGACGACGCCCAGCAGATCTTCGACACCGTGGGTCAGGGCGCACTCCGCGCCCTGGCGACCCGGGTCGGCATGACCCACTTCGCCACCAACGCGGTGTGGGGGGAGACGAGCATCACCGCGCGCGACCAGACCCGGTTCTTCCTGCACATCGACAGCTTTGTGACCGCCCGCCATCGCTCATACGCCATGCGCCTGCTGCGCAGCGTCATCCCGCCGCAGCGGTGGGGCGTCGGCGAACTGGCACCACGCGGCTGGAAGCTCTACTTCAAGGGAGGCTGGGGTTACGGAACCGGCCTGCTCGACCACCAGGTCGCACTGCTCACCCGCGGCTGCGCGCGCGTCTCGGTGGCGGTCCTGACGATGTACGACGGCTCGCACGCCTACGGCAAGGCGACGCTGAAGGGGATCTTCCTGCGGCTCCTGCGGGGTTTACCAACCCGGTTCGCGCGGGCGGATGAGCCCGGGGGTTGATGCCCCCGAGCTCGTCCTGGACTCAGGATCGTCTACGCGGCCTGCGGGATCAGCCCGTGGGGGTTCAGCACGAACTTCTTGCTCGCTCCCTTGTCGAAGTCCTGGTAGCCCCGCGGGGCCTGATCGAGCGTGAGCACGGTGGCGTTCACCGCCTTGGCGATCTGGACGCGGTCGTTGAGGATCGCCTCCATCAGCTGGCGGTGATAGCGCATCACCGGACACTGCCCGGTCGCGAACGAGTGGGACTTCGCCCAGCCGAGACCGAGGCGGATCGACAGGCTGCCGACCTTCGCCGCCGCATCGATGCCACCCGGGTCGCCCGTCACGTACAGACCCGGGATGCCCAGCTTGCCGCCTGCCCGGGTGACCTCCATGATCGAGTTCAGCACCGTTGCCGGCGCCTCGTGGTCCGCGTCCTTGCCGTGGCCGCGCGCCTCGAAGCCGACCGCGTCGACGGCGGCGTCGACCTCGGGAACGCCGAGGATCTGCTCGATCTGGTCGGCGAGCGTGGCGTCCTTGGTCAGGTCGACCGTCTCACAGCCGAAGCTCTCGGCCTGCCTCAGCCGCTCTGAGTTCATATCCCCGACGATCACCACCGCGGCACCGAGGAACTGGGCGGAGTGTGCCGCCGCGAGCCCGACCGGTCCCGCACCGGCGATGTAGACCTTCGTCCCCGACGTCACCCCGGCCGTTACGCAGCCGTGATAACCGGTGGGGAAGATGTCCGAGAGCATCGTCAGATCCAGGATCTTCTCCATCGCCTGCTCCTTGTCAGGGAACTTGAGCAGGTTCCAGTCCGCGTAGGGAACCATCACGTACTCGGCTTGGCCGCCGACCCAGCCGCCCATGTCGACGTATCCGTACGCCGACCCCGGACGATCCGGATTGACGTTGAGGCAGACGCCGGTATTGCCCTCCTTGCAGTTCCGGCACCGCCCACACGCGATGTTGAACGGAACCGAGACCAGGTCTCCCTTCTTGATGAACTCGACGTCACGGCCGAGCTCGATCACCTCGCCGGTGATCTCGTGACCGAGGATGAGACCTTCGGGCGCGGTCGTCCGGCCACGCACCATGTGCTGGTCCGAGCCACAGATGTTCGTCGAGACGATCTTGAGGATCACCCCGTGCTCGGTCTTGCGCCCGACGTTGGCCGGGTTGACTCCCGGCCCATCCGTCAACACCAGCCCCGGGTACTCGATCGACTGGACCTCGACCTTTCCGGGCTCGATGTACGCGACTGCCTTGTTTCCCGCCATGTGCTCTCGCTCCTTATCAGAGAACTCTGTCTCGCGCGCTCCTCATTCGCGTGCTGTCCCCTCCGTTGCCCCCGGCGCCCTGAAACCGTCTGAGCATTGGAACCGCCCAGCCTCGGACGTGCGCGATCGAACCGGCCGTCCCGAACTCCAGAGCCTCGAGGACTGCCCCGCATGCCAAAAAACGACGAGGGCTACCGTCCCGGTTGCCTCGGGCCTGAGTTCTGCGGCCCACATCGGCTCCATACGGCACACACACACTCCTCGAGGCTTTTGGCGAGTCCTCGAACGTCCCCTACCGGTATAGCACCGCGACGCAGCGGTGATCGCGCCGAGATCGCCTCCTCTCAGACCATCGTCCGCCTCAAGGCCTGGCCTGGCGCTGACGATAACCAGTGCACCGTGACGAACCCGGTTGACAGACCAGGCCTCGACGCCTCCGGCATGGAAACCCGCATGGACGCGATCAGGCTCAAGCAGATGCTCGGAGGAGTGCTGACCGAGCAGGAGCAGATGTGTCTCCAGATCGAGCAGAACGGCTTCGGCTGTGGGAAGTGCTCGAGCTCTGACGCACGCCGCTGACGTGCCGGACACGCCCACCGCGAGTCAACCGACCGAGACGATGTCCACCTCGGCCGGCTGGTAGGCGGCGCTGAAGTAGGTGCGGGATGGCCCGAGGCTCGAGCCACCCCCGCCGCCACCGCCACCACCCACGGTGTCGCCCAGACTCACCACGCCGCCGTCACCACCGCCGCCACCCCAGAGACCGGCGCCACCGCCGCCACCGGCGTAGCCCTGCACCGGCGGCTGGGCGCTGAAGTCGTAAAAGGGGTCACCGCCCCCGATGCCCCCCACGCCGACATGCCCGGGGGCGCCGTTGGTGCACGGGGGCGGATCGTTCGGACTGCCGCACGACGGGTCGGCGGTGCCCCCGGCTCCCCCGCCGTTCCCGGACCCCCCACCTCCGGCGACGCCGAGGATGCCCTGGGTACCGGAGATCGTGGCGGCGTCACCTGCGGACCCGTCCGGGTCCGTCCCGCCCGGGAAGCCGCCCCAGCCCCCGGCGCCACCGGTCGTCGTGCACGACTGGCAGCCTCCGGCGCCGCCGCCGGTCCCACCGCCGCCGCCGCCGCCCGCCACCACGATGCGAGACGCGAGCGAGATGAGCGCGCCGAATCCGGCGCCCTGATCGCAGAGCGACGCGCACGACACCGTGCGCACGTCCGTGGCGCCGCCACCGCCTCCACTCCCGCGCTGACTGACGGGCAGCGCCCCGCTGCCGCCGCCATTCCAGCCGCCCGCACCGGCGGAGCCGTGTTCGATGCCGCAGTCATAACTGCCGCTCCCGCCGTTGCCGCCGACCTCGATGTACAACAATTCCCCGGGCTTGACCGGAACCATGGTGGCGTCCGCCTCAGCGCCGCGTCCGCCGCCGCCGCTATCGCTGGGGAAGCCGAAACAACCAGGCGGACCGCCCCCTCCGGCGCCGCCCGCAGCCAGGATCCGCATCTGTGACGCATGGCCCACGACGCACGACTGCTCGGCGCCCGTGTAGTGAAAGGTCAATCCGGCGCTGCAGGTGACGTAATCGAACACGATGTGAACGGGGATGGAGATCGTCTTGCCGAGCAGCGGCGTGAACCGCAGGCGCCCGGTGACACGCAGCTGATGCTCTCGCCGCTCCAGCCGGTGGGCCCACGGGGTCGGCCTGAGGATCAGCGTCAGCGAGCCGGCGCGCTCGACGCGATGCCGGAGCCGGTGGAACACCAGCCGACCGTGACCGGCCTGGGTGACGACGACCGTCCCGCGGCGCGGCAGGTAGATCGATACGGCCGCGGTGCCATCGCCGGTCCGTGGCCGCGGGCCGAGCTTCAGCTTCAGGCCGGCGCGAGCATTCACCGTGACCGTTTCGCTCGCGGTGACCTCGGCGCCGCCCCGATCTCGGATCCCCACCTGCACGTCGTAGCTGCCGGGGTTGGGGTAGGTGTGCGTGCCGGTGACGACGAACTCGCCGTCGGCGGCGCTGACGCCGGCCGCTGAGGATGTGCCGTCTCCCCAGGTCAGGCCGACCGTGTAGTCGGCGAGGCTCGCATCGGGATCGGCATCGACGAACGTCGCCACCGTGCCGCTGAAGCCGGTACCGGCGGTCAACGCCGGCGGCGTCGCGGGTGACAGCCGCAGTGGCGCATCGGCTACCTGGGCGGTGAACGTCGCGCTGAACCCGACCTGGTCACGATTGCACAGGTAATAGCCGGTGACGCTGCCGGCATACCCTCCGGCCTCGGCGTAGGTATGGGCGCCAGTGATCTCCAGCTGCGATCCCGATGCCGTGACGGTCGCCGTCGTGCCCGCGGTGTTGTCGCCCCAATCGATCGTCGCCGCCGGTGAGGCCACCGGAGTGCATGTGATCGGCGCCGTCGCCACCGGGCCGCTGAACAGCGCCCCTTCGGTCGGCGAGATCGTGGCGGCCGCAGACGCGGAGCCGCTGGCCAGTCCGACACCGACCAAAAGCGCGACACCGAGACGGGCGGCCGCCCGGCGGCCCCGAGTAAGCTCGACCATTTCTCCACCTCCCCGGATCCCAGACTTCAGGGCTGAGGCTAGGCTTCGCCGCCGGGACTGTCAAGGCGCACGACCGGTGCTCAACACCTCGTGATCTGGGCGGTTCGCCTGCGGCCCGACGCCGGCACCGCCACGGACAAGAGCTATGGTCGGCGTGAGAGGCGTACCGTCGGTCCGTCGGAGAACTGCTCAGGAGGTCAGCCGCAATGCCATCAACCCAGACCCCGGACGTATCGGTTTCATCACTCACGGATGGCACATGGCACGTGGACCCGTCAGCGAGCGAGGTGCGGTTCACGGCTCGCGGCATGTTCGGTCTGGTGCCGGTGTACGGCAGCTTCGGCGCGTTCGACGGGACGCTCGAGATCGAGGGGACCGAGGCCCGTGGACAGTTGCAGATCGAGGCCGCAACGCTTGACACCAAGAACGCAAAGCGCGATACCCATCTGCGCTCACGGGACTTCTTCGAGGTCGACAACTACCCGACGGTCACCTTCCAGCTCACCGGCTTGGCCACGGCCGCCGACGGGACGCTGACGTTCACCGGCCTGCTGAAGATCCGTCAGACCGAGCTGCCCGTCGAAGGGCCCGTTGTGGCTACGACCCTCCCGGACGGGCGACTCAAGCTCGAGACCACCGTCGCCGTCGACCGCGACGCCGCCGGACTGAGCTGGAGCAAGCTGGGCATCATCAAGGGAAAGGCCCAGCTTCACGCCTCCGTCGTGCTCACGCACGCCGCCTAGGTGGTGTGGTCAGAGCGGTGGTCACCGGCCGCGGCTGGTTCGATCTCCTCCGCACGACGGACGTGAACGGGAGGTAGCGCCGCGTTGTACATGTCGGTGACCTGAACGATGATCTGCACCGCGGCTGCGAGCTCTCGATCGGAGAAACCGGAGAGCCGCTGCTCCCACTCCGCCTGCCAGTGAGCGAGCTTGTGCTCGAGCAGCTCCCACCCCTCGGGCGTCAGCGAGATGTTGCAGACGCGACGGTCTTCGGTGCTGCGATGGCGCTGGACAATGTTGGCGGCCTCGAGCTGATCGAGCATGACGGTGACGGTGGCCGGGGTCAGATCGGCGCTCTTGGCGAGCTGGCCGGCAGTCATCTCGCGCTCGCGTCCGAGCGCGGCAAGCGACCGCAGCTGACCGTAGGTCAGCTCTCCCGGACGGCTCTGATCACGGCTTCGCAGTCGTCGCTCAGCACCGAACATGTGACCCAGCGCCGATCGAAGCCCCTCCACCGAGGGGCGGGCCGTCGCCGCCGAATCGCCGGTGCGCGCCGTTCGACTCATGCCGCCTCCAACAGCGGCGCGTCGGCGGGAAGCAGTCCGGGGCTGCGCTGTTGGCGCGCGCGACGCTCGATCCGCGTCAGCAGCAGGGTCGGTGCCAGCGCCACCAGCGTGACGCCCATCACCCACCAATAGGTGTGCGCAAACCCCGATGCGACAGCGGCCTGGGTACGGACGTGTTCGATATGTCCCTGCAGCACGACCGCGATGATCGCGGTGCCCAGCGACCCACCAACGCGCTGCAGCACCGTGAGCTGTGGACTGGCGTCATTGACCTGCTCGCGGGTCAGGACGGAGAACGCCGCGGTCATCGCCGGCATGATCGCGAGCCCCACGCCGACGCCGCGCACGAGCATCGCGATCCCGATCACGAGGAACGGCGTGCTCGCCGTCACCAACACAAACGGGATCGTCGCCACCGCCAGAATCACACCGCCGATCAACGACGTGCGCCCAGCACCCAGCCGCTCGGTCGCCCGACCAGAGAGAAACATCCCGATCCCGCCACCGATGCCCTGCGGGATCAGCAGCAGACCCGTGCTGATCGCATTCTCGCCACGGACGGTCTGGAAGTACAGCGGCATCAGGATCATCGCCCCGAACAACGCGGCGCCGAGACAGAACGTCACGATCGACGCGGCCCGAAACGCCGGGTTGCCGAACAGCTTGAGGTCAAGCAACGGATACGCGATCCGCCGCGAGCGCAGCACGAACAACGACAGCAGCACCAGCCCGGCGAGGACCGGGAGGAGCACCGACGAGGACACCAGGCTGCCGGCCGCCTCACTCTCAGACAGACCGTAGGTCACGCCCACCACGCCCACTGCCGCCAGCGCCAGCCCCAGCATGTCAAGCCGCCCGGCCTGACTGCTACCGGCCTCGTCATGGGGCAGCAGTCGCAGCGCCAGCACGAACGCGATCGCCCCCACCGGCGCGTTGATCAGAAAGATCCACTGCCACCCCACCGTCTGCAGCAGCAGACCACCGAGCGTCGGGCCGAACACCGGCGCGAGCACGATCGGCACCCCGATAAAGCTCATCACCTTGGGGAGGTTGCGCGGGCCGGATGCCTTGACGAGGATCATCTGGCCGATCGGCGTGATCATGCCCCCGCCCACGCCCTGGAGCACACGGAACGCGATCAGCTCACCGCTGCTGGTAGCCAGCGCACACAGAGCCGAACCGGCCGTAAATACCACCAGCGCGATCAAGTAGAGGCGTCGAGCGCTGTAGCGCCGGACCGCCCATCCGGTCACCGGAATCACTGCCGCCAGCGACAACAGGTACCCAGTGATCACCCACTGCACGCTCGACAGTGGCGCATGCAGATCACCCGAAAGGTCGTGCAGCGCGACATTGACGATCGTCGTGTCGAGCACCGACATGATCGCGCCGAGGATCACGACGATCGCGACCCTCTTCACGTGCGGCTCGATTCCCCCGGCGGAACGCGAGGACGACCCTGCATCTGTCGTGGCAGCATTCATTTGGTACCGAAACTTTAGCTGTCAAAAGTTTCGGTGTCAAGAGACCGCACGAGCGGTCGCGCTACCGACGTTCTCAGTCGGTCACCCGCAGGAGCGGGTCAAGCTTGGCCCATCTGGCGCGGGTCACGGTCGTCCGGGCGGGCATCCATCCTGAATTGGCCGACCAGCTGGCTGAGGCCTTCAGCGGTCGAGGCCAATTGCTGGGCGGAGGCGGCTATCTGCTGCGTCGAGGCTGACGTCTCCTCGCTTGAGGCGGACGCTTCCTCGCTGGAAGCGGATGATTGCTCAGCGACACTTGCGACCTCGGCAATGTCAGTTTGCATGCGCTGGCTTTCGGCAGCGACCTGTCGGGCGGCGCCGGCGATCTGCTCGACCCGGCCAGACATATCGGCGACTGCCTGCCCGATGCGCTCGAATGCCGCACGTGTCTGTTCGACCGTCGCGGCGCCTTCCTGGGTCCGCGTGTCGCCAGCTTCGACGACCTCCACGACTTTGCTGGTCTCAGCCTGGATGTGGTCGATGAGGGTCGCGATCTCGCCGGCCGCGTGCTGAGACTCCTCGGCGAGCTTGCGAACCTCCTCGGCGACAACGGCGAACCCGCGGCCCTGCTCGCCGGCGCGGGCCGCCTCGATCGCGGCGTTGAGAGCGAGGAGGTTCGTCTGGTCGGCGATCCCGGTGATTGTCTCGACGATTGCGCTGATCTGCATTGACTTCTGTGCGAGCAGCCGGATGGCGTTGGTCACCGCTTCCGAGGAGGCGCGCACCGCGCGCATCGCCCCGCTCGCCTGTTGCGCTGCCCGCACACCTTCGTCTGCCGCCGCGCGGGCCTCGGCCGCCACCTCGGTGGCTGCCTGAGCGTGTTCGGCGGTCTCGCTGATCGACCGGACGACCTCGTTTGCGGTGTCGTTGGCAGACTCGACCATGCGGGCTTGGCGCTCCGCGCCTTGAGAGACATCGCTGATTGCGCTGGTGATCTCGCCGACGGCCTTGCCTGCCTCGCCGGAGCTGGCGGCCATCTGCTGCGAGGCCGACGCCACCGAATTCGAAGTCAGTGTCACCTCGTGCAGCATGTCTGCCAGCTTGCGACGCATGTTGTCGTACGAGGCGAGGCCCTCGTGCGTCTTGCTGAGCATCTCATTGAATGTCTGCATCATCTGACCGAGCTCATCGCCACGATTCACCGTGATCGGATGCGTCGTCGGCTGCGCCTCGACCGTCAGATCACCCCGCGAGATCGCCTCCAGGGCGCCACTGAAGTCAGCTAGGTCGTGCTCGTTCAGGTTCCTCAGACGTCGCATCACCTCTGCGAGCGGCCGAGTGATGGAGCGAAGCAGGACGTAGGCGCACAGGATCGCGACGCCGATGGCAAGAGCGGTGGCGAGACCGATGATCCAGCTGGCCAGCGTCCTCGTGGCCTCGAAGGCTGCGATCGCCGTGGCCTGCTGCTTCTCGGCGGCCGTCTTGTAGGCCGTCCCAGCGTTGAGAAGCGCGTCGGACGCGCTGTCAGCTGCTCCCTGCACAACCTGGATGGCACGGGCCGTATGACCCGCTGCCACGTCGGCATGGAGAACCTCATCGAAGCCACGCACAGTCGCGAACGCGGAACGAATTCGCGCCAGGTACCGTTTGTCGGTCGCGGTGACCGACCGGCGGGCGAGCACCGCCAGAGCCGTCTCGAATGTCTGGACGTCGCCGAGGTGATCGTCGTAGCTGGCATTTCGCGTCAGCACAAATCGCGTCTGCGATTCGTGGATGTATCCGGTAAGCCCGGCTACGGTGTTGGCGTCCTCAGCCTTCAGCGCCGCGACATCAGCTATTTCATGCGTCGAGCTCGACATGCTGCTGATCGCCCAGAATGCCACGGCAGCGATGCTGCAGAAGAGCACCAACACCACACCAAAGCTCGCGTAGAGCTTCTTGGCCAAGGTAAGGCTCGCGAACGTCATACCACGTCCTCTCCGGTCCCGTTCACGCCACTGTCGGTCGTGGACCGGTGACGATGGCCACATCATCGGCAGGCGCCCACAATGCTTGAGGGTCGCGCAGCTTGTCGCGGTTCTTCAGCCGATCTTCAGGCAGCGTCGAGGACAATCGCTCACACGATGGGCGAGCCGATCGGCCGAGTGGTGGTGATCGAGGACGAGCAGCCGGTACGCGATGCTGTGCTCGCCGCGCTTCGCGCGGAGCGGTTCACGGCCACCGCGTTCGAGGATCTTCCCCGTCCCGACGACGTGCTCGCTGTTGCACCCGATCTGGCGATCCTCGATGTGCTGCTGCCGAGCGGCAACGGCTTTGAGTTGGCACGGTTGCTCCGGCAGCAGCGTGAGCTGCCGATCATCTTTCTCACCGCCCGCGACGCCGTGGCCGACCGGGTCGCCGGTCTCGAACTGGGCGCCGACGATTACCTGGTGAAGCCGTTTGCCCTCGAGGAACTGATGGCGCGCGTGCGGGCTGTCCTGCGCCGGCGAGGCGCGATCCCGCAGGTCCTGGAGGTCGAGCGGCTGCTCGTCGATGAAGAACACGGGTTCGCCGCCCGTGGCGGTCGGGAGCTCGCGCTGACCTCCACCGAGCTTCGACTGCTCGCATTTCTCATGCGTCACCGCGGACATGCCCTGTCCAAGGACCAGTTGCTGACCCAGGTGTGGGGCTATGACGCATACGACCACAACCTGGTCGAGGTTCACATCAGCGCGCTGCGGCGAAAGCTGGAGGATGAAGGGGCGGGCGGGGGCCGTCTCATCCACACCGTCCGCGGGATCGGCTACCGGTTCTCTGCGTGAGCGGCCACCGACCCGCGCGCCCGTGGCTGATCGCCGCCTCGATCCTCGGGATCTTCGCCGCTCTGGCAACGTTCGTCGTGATCATCACGGTGCGCTACCGCGATGGGCTCGAGCAGCGCCTTCGCGCAGACCTCACCTCTGGGGCGAGCGCACTGCGCGCAGCACGCACGCCGGTAGCGCTCAAGCCGGTGATCGCCTCGCTCGCCGCGGAGGGCATCTCCGTGGACCTCGCCAGGATCAGCAGCCCCGGCGGGAGCCTTCAGATCACCCCGGGCGCGGCGCTGCTGACCGTGCACGAGGTGATCGCCATCGGCGGCAGAGATGTGCCGGCGACCCTCACCGGCAGCCGTGCCGGAATCGACCGGCAGGTCCGCAGCCTGGAGGTCACCGAAGCGATCGGCGGCGTGATCGCGCTGGCGCTCCTGGCAGCGCTCGCGCGCGTACTGGTGCTACTCGATCGCACCGTCTCGGAGGCGCGCGCATCTGAGGCGGCCATGCGAGCGTTCCTGGCCGACGCCTCACACGAGCTCCGCACGCCAGTCGCCGCGCTTCAGGCGACCGCCGAGCGGCTCTTGCGAGATCAGCCGGTGCGGCCGGCGCGCGACGCGATCGAAGCCCAACTCGCGCGTGACAGCGGTCGCCTTGGGCACCTGATCGACGACCTATTGAACCTCGCACGGCTCGACGCTCGCGAGCGACCGCACCGAGAGCCGGTTGACCTCGGCGACCTCGCATCGGCGGCAGTCCGCGCCACACGCACCACCGCCCCGAGCGCGCACGTCGAGCTGGTCACCAACGGTCCGGTTGCGGCCATCGTTGACCGCGACGCGCTCCTTCGCGCCCTCCGCAACCTTCTCGACAACGCGTTCGCGGTCGCCGACACGGTCGTGGTCGAAATCACGCAGACAGCGAACGGTCCAACCATGTCGGTGACCGACAACGGGCCTGGAGTACCCGCCGATCAGCGCGAACGGATCTTCGAACCGTTCGTTCGCCTCCCCCGAAGCCCGCGCAGTGGCACGGGCCTCGGGCTCGCGATCGCCCGCCGCACGCTCCAATCACACGGCGGCACGGTCACCTGCGACCCGACCGCCAACGGCGGCGCTCGATTCACGCTACGGCTGCCAGCCGACTCCTGAACGGCGGGCAGGACCGTCGCTGGCTATCGGTAGCCCCGCTTGAGGAGATACTTCGCGCCCGCCTCGAAGCCTTCCTGACTGAGCACCTGGAAGGCAAAGGCGTTGGCGAGGCGGTCGGTCGTGTTGAAGGCGAAGCCAACGGCGAGCGCGTCCTCGATCTGCTGGCGCGAGACGCCGGCGGAGAGCACGGCTCGGATGTCGTCGGCATTCAGCGTTCCTCCGCTGGTCAGCTTGCCGAGCATCCTCAGTGTCGCCCGGAGCCCTTCCTCGATCGTCGCGGAGTCGAGATCGGCGAGTACGGCGGCCACCCTTTCCCCATCCTGGTAAGCCCGCGTTGCAGTGGCAGTGTGCGCGCCGACGCAGAACGGGGAGTCATTCACCTTGGATACGTAGGCCGCCATCAGCTCTCGGTCACCCACCGACCATGTCGAGCGACCGCGCATTGCCTCCTGGGTGAACGTCTTCATGTGGGTGCCGTAGAAGTCGGGTCGGTAGAAAGTGAGCTTGGCCGCATCCGGGGCCGGGCGACCGGACATCAATCGAATCAGCCTGAAGAGCAGCTTCGGTCCGACGCCGTAGCCGTGTTCGAGGACGCCGGGCCGCACTATCCGGTCTCCGTGTCGGCGATCGCCTCGGCCAGGGCGGCCAGGCCCGCTTCGTATTGCCGAGTCGACTCGCCGACCGCGGCGCAGATGACGAGCTCGAACAGCTGGTCATCAGTGAACCCAGCTTCCATGGCCGTGGCAAAGTCCGCGTCGGTCACCTGAGCGGACTTGGTGGCAACCTTGTCGAGCAACGGACCGAGCGGTTCCGGGAGGTTGGCGTTGTCGAAGGCGCGAGCGCGCTGATCCGCCGGCGCTCGGCCGGGTCCTTGCAGAATGCGGTCCACCAGGAGATGGTGGATGGATCGCTTCTCGCCCTCAGCCGGCATCGTCGCCCCATTGGATCCTTCGTCTGAGCACGGCTTGCTCAGCGGGGTTGGCCGTGAGTTCGAGGGCGCGTCGATTAGCTGCCCGAGCTTCATCCCCGCGGCCCACGGTCCGAAGCAGGTCGGCCCGGATCGCGTGGTAGAGGTGATAGCGCTCGAGGGCCGCAGCGAGGCCGTCGACCTCGGCGAGGGCGGCTTCTGGCCCGGCGGTGTAGCGGCGGGCAATGGACCGGTGGAGGCGGGTGAGGGGAGAGGGCGCAAGGTGCAGGAGCATGTCGTAGAGCAGCACGATCTGTTCCCAGTCGGTATTGGCCCAGTCGGCGGCCTCGGCGTGGCAGGCGACGATCGCCGCCTGGAGCTGGTAGGGCCCGGGTTGGTGGTTCCTGGCTGCGCGCTGGAGCAATCGAGACGCGTCGGCGATGGCCTCGTGATCCCAGTTCGAGCGGTCCTGATGTTCGAGCAGCACCAGGTTTCCGTCGGGGTCGAATCTGGCGTCGGCTCGGGCTCGGTGCAATCGAATCAGTGCCAGGAGGCCGGCAACCTCGGGCTCGGCCGGCATCAGGGCGTGGAGCTCGGCTGCCAGCCATTCGGCGTCATCGACCAGATCTCGTGCTTGACCGCGCTCCGCGGTCGAGAGGTAGCCCTCGTTCAGGAGCAGATAGATGACCGAAAGCACTTCACGCAAGCGGGCGCTGAGCTCGTTCGGTTCGGGGACGCGATAGGGGATACCGGCCGCGGTGATCTTTCGTTTGGCGCGCGTGATGCGCCGGGCGACGGTCGTCTCGGTCACGAGAAAGGCGCGGGCGATCTGCGCCGTGGTAAGCCCGCATACCACGCGGAGGGTCAGGGCGATCTGGGCCGGCCGGGGGAGCGCCGGGTGGCAGCACGTGAAGATGAGCCGGAGCCGGTCGTCGCTGGCGGGCTGGACCGGCCACTGGAGTTGAGTCAGTTTCGTGCGGTAGTTGCTCTGGCGGCGCAGGGCGTCGAGGCCACGGTTGCGGGCGACCGTGAACAGCCAGGCGTCCGGACGGTCAGGGACGCCTTCGATCGGCCATCGCTGCAGGGCAGCCACTACCGCGTCCTGGACCAGGTCCTCGGCCATGGCGAAGTCACCGGTGATCCGCACCAGCGCCGTCGCCAGCCGGCCGGCGTGCTCTCGGACGATGTGTTCGAGCTCGCGATCCGAAACGGTCCGGTCCACCTTGACCGGTCCCTGGATGACAAAGGTCATGACTGCCCGGGACGTATCTCCATGATGGGACGTATCTCCACGAGGGGACAGCCGGGCCAGGTGCTGACCATGTTCAGCACCTGGCCGAGGTCGTCAACCTCGACCTCCGTGTAGCCGCTCACGACCTCCTTGCCCTCGACGAACGGGCCGTCGGTGATGACCGGCTCGCTGCCGGCGTCGAGCCGAACCGTGGTCGCGGTGGAGGCCGGCTGCAGTTTGCTGCCGCCGCGGATCTTGTCGGCGTGGTCAGCCATCCACTTGGAGACCAGCTCGAAGGCCCGGTCACGGTCGGCCTGGCTCATCGCCTCGAGATCGGTCTCGAACTGCTCGGTCTCGACGAACAGCAGGACGTATTTCACTGACAAGCTCTCCTTTCGGACTGAGCATGGTCGTGGAGGCGGTCCGTAGTTGCCCGCGTTCGACCCCTAGCCGGCGTCGGCGAACTCGCTCATACGCCCCATTATCTCGCTCGGCGCTACGTCCTCGACGTGGCTGGCGATCGTCCACCCGTGCCCGAACGGGTCGACGATGAAGCCGTCACGGTCGCCATAGAACTGGTTCTGGGCCGGGCGCTTGACGGTGGCCCCCAGCCGCGCGGCTCGCTCCATCACGGCGTCGACGTCCTCGACGTAGATGTAGAGGAACGTGGGGGTGCCGTCGAGACCGGCGGCCGGCGGCGCCTGGGTCCCCATGTAGGGCGAGGCGTCCTCGACGATGACGACCGAGTCGCCGATCTCAATCTCGGCGTGAGCGATCGCACCGTCCGGGCCGATATACCGCAGGCGCTCGGTGGCGTTGAATACGGCGGCGTAGAAGTCCAGCGCCTCGCCGGCTCCGTCCACGACGAGGGCGGGCGTCACCCGGCGGTACCGGTCGGGGATCGGCTTGGGCTTGGCGGTCTGCGACATCAGTTCCACTCCTTCCACGATCGTCCTCAGAGGAGGCGGGTCACGTCAGCTTGCACCTAAGAGACGATCGGTGCCAGCCCGAATACGACAATGCGCCAAAATTTCTTTGCCTCACGAGAGCAGGTCCTCGAGCGAGCGCGTGTTGACCACGTCCGCGGCGGTCGCCCATCCCCGTCGTGCTGTGGCTAGCGACAGGGCCATGTTCCCCAGCCCGGCGACCGAGTGCGCATCGGTCGAGCAGACGATCCGCGCGCCTGCCTGCAGGGCGTCGCGCACGTGCTCGCCGCTGAGGTCCAGACGCGGTGCCAGCCCGTTGACCTCGAGCGCGACCCCCTGCTCGACCGCCACCTGGTAGACGCGCTCCAGGTCGACGGCGTTCTCGGGGCGACGGGTGAGCAGCCGACCCGTCGGGTGGCTGAGGCAGCTGACGTGCGGGTTGCGCAGGGCATGGCAGACACGGTTGGTCATCTCGCGGGCCGGCATCCGCTGGCCGCCGTGCACGCTCGCCTGGACCCAGTCGAGCTCGGAGAGGACGTCGTCGGGAAGATCGAGCCGGCCGTCGGCGAGGATGTCGCACTCGATCCCGCGCATCACGACGAACGGCGCCAGCACCTCGTTGGCAGCCGCGATCTCGTCGCCCTGCCGGCGAACGGCGTCCGCGTCGAGACCCTGGACCGCACCCACGGCGGGTGTGTGATCGCAGATCGCCAGGTACTCATAGCCACGCTCGCGCGCCGCGCGGCCCATCTCCTCGATGCTCGCCCGCCCATCGGACCACGTCGAGTGGCAGTGGAGATCGCCGCGGATGGCCTCCAGTCCGACCAGTGGTGGCGGCTCGCCCCGAAACGGCCGCTCGCGCAGCTCCGGCGGGCACCAGGGGATGCCGAGCGCGTCGTAGACCGCCACCTCGTCGGACCGCTCGGGCAGCGGCTCGAGGGCGGTGACGTACGAGGTCGCTCCGGTTGCCCGCAACAGCTCGGAGCCGAACCGCGCCGGCGGGGCGACCCGCAACTCGACCGGCACCCCCTCGACGGTCACCCCGAGAGCGCGCCGGTCCTCGCGCTCGAGCATCGCCACGATCTGTGGCAGGTCGGCGAATCGGTCGAACGCGACGGCGGCCTCCGACGTCCCGCAGACGACGCACAGGTGCTCGCACAGGTCGCGTCGCCGGCGCACGTCCCCAGCGGCCTGTCCGCCGAGCGCCGATGCAATGCCCTCCACCAGATCGGTCGCGCGGTCGAGCAGCAGGCCCTGCCGGGGCCGGGGCTCCCCCTCGCGGGCGAGCGCCTCCAGGAGTCGCGCCTCGGTCTTGGGGCCGATTCCGGGGACGTCGCGCAGGCGGCCAGCGGCCGCCGCCACGCGGAACTGCTCGGCGGTGCGCACGTCCAGCGCTCGCGCCAGCTCGACGGCGCGGTTGGCAGTCAGGCCGAGGTAGCGCCCGAGCCCCACCAGGCCGGGTGAGAGCTCGCGCTCGAGCTCGGCCAGCTCCGCGATCTCGCCGGTCTCCAGCAGCTCGCGCAGGCGCGACTCGATCCCGGAGCCAACGCCCCGCAGCTCGCGCACCCGGCCGGCACGCACGAGCTCGGCGATCGGGACGGGCGTCGCCCGGATGCCGGCGGCGGCGCGACGATAGGCTCGCGCCGTGTACGGGTTGGCGTCACTGAGCTCCAGCAGCATGGCGAAGGCATCCAGGCGGTCGGCGATCTGGCCGTTGTCCACGCCTTGAGTGTTTCGTACCGCGCGCCCTGGTCGGCGCGAGGTCACCGACGGAGCATCGCCACGACGCTCCGCGCGACGCCCTCCTTCACTCCCCGCACAGCGGCAACCCGCCGCTGGCTAGGGGATGGGCGGCGCGAAGAGATCTCCGGGCGGCCAGGTGCTCTGTTCCATCGCCGCGTGGAAGAACGGCGAGTTATCCGGCTCCAGGCTCGGGTTGCGCGAGTTGCCGAGGAACACGTAGGCCACCCGGTCGTACTCGCCGAAGGACGTCGTCGTGCCCGGGAGCGAGCCGTCGATCTCGAACTGGATCGAGGCACCCGGCGGATCCTCGTAGGGCTGGGCCGAGTGGCTGGCATCCGCGTCGTACCAGGGCGTCGATCCGGCAACCTGGCCGCAGGTGATGACCACGAAGCGGATCAGGTCCTGCGCGGTGGTGACGATTCCGGCGGCTCCGAACGCTCCGACGAGCGGCAGCCGATAGGGGTCGCCCGGCCCGGTGTCGGTGGCGCCCTGACCGTAGTAGGTGACCTCGTCCGGCCGCCGGGCAGTCAGCGGTGAGAGTGACATCCCGGTGTGCGTCATCCCCAGGGGCCCGAACACGAGCCTCTGCATCGCCGCTCCGTAGCGGGTGTGGAGGGTCCGGGCGATGATGTCGCCGAGCACGCAGTAGCCAAGGTTCGAATAGGCGTAATGCGTGCCGGGCGCGTGGTTGAGCTTGCGGCCGAGCATGTACTCGATCACCTGCTCGCAGGTCGGGGTCGAGTGGATGCCCAGGCCCCGCTCCACGACCGCCGGGTCGAACACCGGATCGAAGCCGATCTTCGCGATGTCCCACCCGGCCGTGTGCTCGATCAACTCCTTGAGCGTGATCCGGTCCACCCGTTTGTCCACCGGCTTGGTCCCGTGCGGACCGCGCAGTGAGTTCAGCACTGTCGTGAACGGGTGCTCGGTGAGCGACAGCTTGTGCTGCTGGACGAGCCGGCTGATCGCGGTGTCAGTCAGCGCCTTGCTGACGGAGGCCAGCCGGAACGCGGCGCCCGGCTGCATCAGGGAGCGCCGGGCGACATCGCTATAGCCATAGCCACGCTCAAGCACGACCCGCCCGTCGTAGGTAACGATCAGCGTCGCGCCCGGGATGCCCTGCCGAGTCATCACCTGCTGCGCCGCGGCGTCCCACGCCTGCATCCCGGGCAGCGCGGTTCCCTGGACGGGCAGCGGCGAGGGAGTGGAGACCGCTCCGGCCGACGCGGTCGACACCAGCCCACAGAGCGCCGGCACGACCAGCAGAAGTCCGGCGAGGAGCCTGGGCATCGTGCTCGCGCACTCTATCGGCCGGCGATGCGCCCGCTGCGGAGAAGCTCCGATGCCGAGTGAGCGACTTCAGTTCGTCGCTGGGGCGGAGCGGAGCGTCGGGGCTGGGGCGGGCAGGAACAACCGGCCGTGGAGTGATCCGCGGGCGGTGCCGATGGCGGCGGTGAGCCAGGCGCCGGTCAGCAGTGCGTACAAGGCGACGCTGGTCCAGATGAGAAAGTTGGCGTGCGTATGCAGTGCGAGCTCCGATGTGCCCGTGACGAGCGTGCCGACGGGGAAGGTGAAGCTCCACCAGGTGAGCGAGAAAGGGAGGTGGCTCCGGGCGGTGTTCAGTGTGATCGTGGCGGCGAGGAGCAGCCAGACGGTGGCGAACCCCCATACGGGCATCCCGTAGAGCACCGCGGTGGCTTGCATCGCGCCGGCGTAGGGCTGGGGGATCACCGATGGTGCGGCGTTTGCCAGCAGGCTCACCGCTGTGATCGATTGTCCGAGCGGTCCGAGGACGATCCACAGGGTGGGGACGGTGTGGGCGGGGCCGACCCCGTTATAGGCAAGCCGTCCCCACAGCAGCGTGATCGTGACCAGCGACGCGAGCAGGCTGACGCCGAACATGGCGTAGCAGCAGAGCAGCATGGCCAAGCGGTCCTGGCCGGCGGGCAGGTGCGCGATCAGCGCTGCTCCGGTCGCGGCAGAGACCATCGGGGGCACGATCGGCATCAACCACGTGGCCAGGGTGTGTTCGCGCTCGAGCTCGAAGCGGGTGAACATCAGGTAGGGGATCACGATCGTGCTGGCCAGGCCGGTGACCGTTCCCAGCGTCCAGAGGATCTCATCGAGGGTGATTGCAGCCGGGAGGCCGATCAGCTCTCTACCGACGAGGAGCGCTCCGGCACCGACGGTGAGCATCGCCATGGGTGGGGCGCCGTAGAACGGCGCCATCTCCGGATCACGGTGATGACCGCGGGCGATCTCGGGATACAGAAGCCAATGCACGGCGGTGGCGAGTGTCAGCGCGAGCAGCAGCGCGGCGGCGAGCACCCACACACCGAGCGCAAACGAATGCAACGCCGCCAGGTGGGCGGGCAGCAGCATCGCGGCGTTGGCGACGATGCCGGTGCCCATGATCGACGCGTACCAGTTGGGCCCGAGATGGCGAAAGACATCGCTGGGGTGCTCGAGTTCGCCGAGCAGCCCTCGGGAGGGCAGCCGTGTGGGTACTTCCGCCGGCCGCACATCGGACAGCTGGCCGGAACGGTTGGTGATGGTGGTTGCGTTGCTCATGCGGCCGATGATGGCTCGTGCCGCTGCCGGGAACCACTCCGATCAGGCCGCTTTCAATTCCCGATCGGAATGCTAGCTTTGCCGGTGGTGTCCACATCGATGGTGTCAGTCGCGAACCCGCTGGCCGGTGGTGAGCTGGCAGCGTTCGTCGCGGCGGTCGAGGCGGGGACCGTTCACGGCGCCGCGGATGCGTTGCAGCTGACGCAGTCGGCCGTGACGAAGCGGATCCAGATGCTCGAGCGGCGCGTCGGGGGCCGGCTGTTCGAGCGCGGACGGTTCGGAGTGCGCCCGACCGAGCTCGGCCGCACGGTCTATCCCGCGGCCAAGCGTGCGCTCGAGGCGCTCGACAGCGTCGCACAGCTGGTCGAGCTCTCCCGAGCTGCCGGGAGCATGGACCTGCGGCTGAGCGCCAGCCACACGATCGGGGAGTTCCTGCTCCCGGGCTGGCTGGCTGACTTTCGCCGGGAGCGTCCCGAGGTTCATCCCCAGCTCGAGATCGTCAACTCCCAGGGGGTCATCGACGCGATCCGGGAGGACCGCAGCGAGATCGGCTTCATCGAGGGGCCGGGCTCTCCGGCGGGGCTTCACACCCTCGCCGTCGCTCGCGATGAGATCGTCGCGGTGGTCGCCGCAGACCATCCGTGGGCTCGCCGGCGTGCCGTCGCGGTCGGTGACCTCGTCACGGATTCGTATCTGACGCGCGAGGCGGCCTCGGGCACTCGGGCCGTTGCCACTTCCGCGCTCGCGCGCGCTGGCGTCGAGCTGATCCCGGCCCTGCAGGCGGCTAGCGCCCAGAGCCTCAAGCGTGCGCTGGCCGGCGGTGGATTCACGCTCATTTCGCGGCTGACGATCGAGGTCGAGGAGCGCGCCGGAGCGCTCGTCGGCCTGCCTGTGCGCGGGCTCGACCTTCAGCGCGAGCTGCGCGCAATCCGTCGTCGCCGCCCGGCGCCCGGCGCCTCCGCTCGCGCGTTTTGGCGCTGGCTCGACAGCCACACCGGCTGATTCCACGCAGGGATTGATCACTGAGACGGTTTCGGGTTCCGGCGTCCCGGTAGCGCTTGCGATCTGGCACGATTTCGCGGGTGACGAGCAGATCGGCCGGGGCGCAACGCCTGAGCGACCTCAGGCGGCTGCGGCGTGTCCGCGACCGGATCGACCGTGATATCGAAAGACCAAGCGTGATTTTGCCGCCCTTCCCGAAGACGGATGAGTGCCGACCCCCACTCGCGCGGTCAGCGTCGTCGCGACACCGTGGTTCAATCGCCCGCCGCGGCGTGGCGCAGAAGTGCCACTCCGCGGTCGAGTGCGGCGTCGGCCATACGCGCATGGCCGAGCACCAGGCCCGGGCCGCACTCGCCCGTGTAGCTGTGGAGCGAGAGCCCCTCGATGGCGACGCCGTGGCGCGCCGCCGCGGTCAGCAGCCCGGCCTCATCCGTCCCTGCGGGGAGCTCGAGCAGCCCGTGTAACCCACCGGCGAACCGGCGTGGTCGCCATTGCGGCAGCTCGCGTGTCAGCGCCGTCACGAGAGTGCTGTGACGTTGCGCGTAGCGCCGGCGCATGCGCCGCAGATGGCGTTCGAGTTCGCCGCGGGCGATGAAGTCCGCAAGCGCGAGCTGCCCGGAGGTCTCCGAGCCCGCGTCCTCGATCGCCTTGGCGGAGATGAGTGACCAGGACAGCCATGAGGGCGGGGTCATCCACCCCAAGCGCATCCCGGGCGCCAGGCGCTTGCTCGCCGATCCGATGTACAGCACGCGGTCCGGCGCGAGACCCTGGAGCGCTCCGACCCGTTCGCGGCAGAGCTCGGAGTCATAGTCGTCCTCGATGATGAGCCGGTCGCCGCGCTCGGCCCAGTCGATCAGTGCCGCGCGCCGTGGGGGACTCATCACTGCGCCGGTTGGGAATTGGTGTGCCGCCGTGACCACGACCGCGTCTGCATCGCTGCGCGCGAGCGCGGCCACGTCGATCCCGTCGCCGTCGACGGGGATCGGTGTGACCTCCAGGCCCGCCTCCTCGGCGATGAGTCGCTGCGGGTGCCAGCCCGGATCCTCCAGCGCGATCCGCTCGATCCCTTGACCCCGTAACCACCGGCAGGTGAGCGCCAGACCCTGGCGAAAGCCGGTGCACACAACCAGTTGCTCGGCGTCGGCGACGACGCCCCGCACGCGACCGAGGTAGTCGGCGAGGGCCTCGCGCAGCTCCGGCGCGCCGCGCGGATCTCCGTACCCGATCGCGTCGAGCGGCGCGTCGTGCCACGCGAAGCGCACCGAGCGCAGCCAGCGGTCACGAGGGAAGCCGGCGACGTCGGGGAGTCCTGGGCTGAAGTCGTAGGCGAGCCGCGCCAACAGCGGCGGCGCGGGCGGCGGAGCGGACTGAGCCCGGACCCCGCCGGCGACGCGGACGGGGGCGCCCTGCCGGCTCTCCAGGTAGCCCTCGGCGACGAGCTGCTCATAGGCGGTCGTGACGACGCCACGGGAGATTCCGAGCTCGACGGCGAGGCTCCGGCTCGATGGCAGTGGCGCGCCGGCGCGCAGCCGACCGGCCCGCATGTCGTCCCGCAGCGCCCGCTCGAGCTGGGCGTGCAGCGGGACCTCGTCGCTCCGGTTCAGCGTGACGAGGAGGTCAACTGGCCCTCTGAACTGTGCCACGACTGGAACTGTACGCGGGTCCAGTGGCGCGGTACGGTCCGCCCCATGCACACGATCACCACCATCGGAGGCGGCGTCGCGGGGCTGACCGCGGCGATCACCTGCGCCGAGCAGGGCGCCGACGTGCGGCTGCTCGAGGCGCACGAGGCTCTGGGCGGCCGCGCCCGCAGCACGGACGGGAGCTACAAGGCCAACCTGGGTCCCCACGCCATCTACCGGGGCGGCACGCTGTGGAACTGGCTACACCAGCGCGACCTGATGCCCCCGCTCGCCCGCCCGCAGCTCACCGGGTATCGCTTCCATTACCAGGACGAGGTCCACCGCACCCCGCCGCTGACGCTGATCCCCCCGGGACTTCGACTGCGGGGCCGGATGGCGCCCGTCGATCAGGACTTCCGCTCCTGGGTCACCGACCACAGCGATGCGCACACCGCTGACATGCTGTCGAGCGCCGCAGGCGTCTTCACCTTCCACCACGATCCCGGGGAGCTCTCGGCGGCGTTCGTCTGGGAGCGCAGCCAACGGTTGCTGCTCAGCGCGAACCCGCCGGCCAGATTCATCATCGGCGGCTGGGCGCGCCTCGTGGAGGCGCTCGAGCGACGCGCACGATCGCTCGGGGTGACGGTCGTCACCGGCGAGCGCGTGGACGCGATGCCGAGCGGCACGGTGATCGTCGCACTAGAGCTCCGCGACGCGAGTCGGCTGCTGGGCGACCAGAGCCTCGCCTGGCCCAGCGGCAACACCGTCTGCCTGGACCTCGGCCTCAGCAAGCACCGCGGCGACCCGTGGATCGTCTCTGACCTGCAGAGCGCCGGCTGGGCCGAGCGCTACAACGCGCAGGACGAGACGCTCGCACCCGTTGACGAGGACCTGGTCCAGGGCCAGATGCCGATCCGGCCCGGCGAGAGCGCCGAGGAAGCGGGCGAGCGACTCGAGCGCCTGCTCGACGTCGCGTTCGAGGGCTGGCGCAGCCGCGTCACGTGGCGCCGGCGCCAGTTGATGGACGGCCGCAGCGGCGCACTGGACCTGCCGGGCACGACCTGGTGCGACCGGCCCGCGATCGACCGTGGCGACGGCGTCTTTCTCTGCGGCGATCAGGTCGCGGCGCCCGGCTGCCTGGCCGAGGTCTCGTTCGCGAGCGCGATCGAGGCGGGGACAGGCGCGCTCGCCCACGCCAGTCGCGGCGTCTTGCCCCGGTGGCGTCAGGCCGCGAGATCGGGCTGACGACTGTCCACCGATGCGTGCTCGAGGAGCTCGTGGATGGCGGCGATGTCGCGATGTCCGTAGCCTCGTGCGCTTGCCTCGGTGAGGATCTCGTCGGCCACCGCGGCAGAGGGCAGCCGCGCGTCAAGCTCGGCGGCGGCCTGGCGGGCGAGGCGGATGTCCTTGTGCATCAGCTCGACGCCGAACCACGTCTCATCTGGTCGATCGAGGACGAGCGGAACGCGCGCCTTGAGCATCGGTGAGCCGATCGGGCTGTCGGTCATCACCTTGGCCGCAAGCCGAACGTCGATCCCGTCGCGCTCGGCGAGGAGGAGGCCCTCGGAGAAGGCGAGCATCTGCACCGCGAGGCTGATGTTGATCGCGAGCTTGAGCACGAGCCCTTGCCCGTTGTCGCCGACGTGCACCGGTGTTCCGAGCACGCGCAGGACCGGCTCGATTTGCTCGTAGGCGTCCGCGTCGCCGCCGACGATGATCGTGAGTGTTCCGCTGTTCACCTGGGGAACGCTTCCGGACACGGGCGTATCGAGCATGTGCGCTCCGTGCCCTTCCTCGCGCACGCGCGCCGCCAGATCGCGACTCGCGCGCGGGTTGATCGTGCTCAGATCGGCCCACAGCTTGCCCTCGCTCAGCCCGGCAAGGATGCCATCGGGTCCTGACGCGACAGAGGTGACGATCTCGTCGTTCGGAAGGGACGTCATGACGACGTCGACAGCCTCGGCGACGCCACGCGGGGTGTCGACCCACTCCAGGCCCTGCTCGACGAGCGACCGCGTGCCTTCACGGTTGCGATCCTCGCCGTACACCGTGTAGCCGGCGGCGAGGTAGCGGGCCGCCATGTTGCCGCCCATAGTTCCAAGGCCGATGAATCCGATGGTCTGCATGGCTAGTCTTCTCCTTCGATCGTGGCGATGTCGTAGCTGCTGAGGTCTAGGTTCGCTGCGGTGACGAGCGGGTCGACCTGATCGGGCCGGCGGAGGCCGACGATCGCGCCGTCGACGGCCGGGTGCCGGAGCGTCCAGGCGATCGCCACCGCTCCCGGCGTGGTGTCGTGCCGGTCGGCGACAGCCGTCAGGCGCTCGACCAGCTCCAGGTTGCGCGAGAGCTGCGGCTCGCGGAAGCGCTCGTCGTGCTTGCGCCAGTCGTCGTCGGGCATCTGCTCGGTCCGCGCGCGGGTCATCGCGCCGGTCAGCATCCCGGAGCCCATCGGCGAGTACACGATCACGCCGATGTCCTGCTCCTCGCAGAACGGCAGGATCTCCGGCTCGGCGTCACGCTCGATCAGCGAATACTGCGGCTGGAGCGTCTCGACCGGCGCGATCTGCTGGATGCGGCGCAGCTGTGCCGCATCAAAGTTCGAGACGCCGATGTGGCGAACCAGACCCTCGTCCTTGAGCTGGGCGAGGGCGCTCCAACCCTCCTCGATGTCCTCGTCGGGGATCGGCCAATGGATCTGGTAGAGGTCGATCGCATCGATCCGCAGCCGTTGCAGGCTCGCCTCTGCCTCGCGCAGAACCGAGTCTCGTTTCAGGCTGTGGACCACCCGCCGGCCGGGACCTTCGAGCAGCGAGCACTTGGTGAATACGTACGGGCGCTCGTCGACGGCGAGACCTTCCAGAGCACGCCCGACAACCTGCTCCGAGCGCCCGAAGCCGTAGGCGGCGGCGGTGTCGATCCAGTTGACCCCCTGCGCGAGCGCTCGGTGGATCGCGGCGATCGATTGGTCGTCCTCCTGAGGGCCCCAGCCGAATTCCCAGCCTCCACCGCCGACGGCCCATGCGCCGAAGCCCACGCGGGTGATCTCGAGATCGGTACGGCCGAGCTGTGTCGTGTTCAGTGCTGTTTGGTACATCGTGTCTCCTTTACCTATGAGCGGTCTCTCGTCCGGTCAGCTTCATCACGATCCGATCGGGTTCGTCCCGGGTGAGGCCGCGTCGCGCGCGCCGGGTGATTTGCCCGACGCGCCGCCGCGGGGTCACGGCGCAGTGGTGGCATCGAGCAGAGCCGCTACGCGTGCGACGGCAACGGCATAGCTCCGGGCGGAACACTCCTCCTGGTCGAGCGCGCCCAAGTACGCGGAAAACCGCCCGGCTTCCTCCCCGTCGGGCGCGCCGGACCAACGTCGGTACGCCTCTCCGACGGTATGAGCGGCCTCGCGCCAATCGACGTAACAGCCCAGCATGCCGTCGACCGTGTCGCCCACCGGCGGGGTCAAGCGAGCGTTGCCTTCATCCTTCAATCGGGTCTGCGGAATCTCCATGGGCCAACGGTCGGGCACTCGCGGGTGAGGTGTCATCACCTTCGTCGGGTGATCTCGGGCCGGCCGCCGCCCGATTCCTCGACGCCCAGCAGCGAATACAGTCCGAACGCCAGGAGGATGAACAAGGGTCCGGCGTTGGGGTCGGTGCCAGATCCGGTGAGGATTCCGCCGAAGCCCTGCCCGATCACCCAGTAGGCCAGGTTGAGGCCGACGCTGACGACGAGAAACGGCTTCGGGTGCCAGTCCAGGGCGACGGTCACCGCGATCGCGACCGACATCCCGGCCGCCGCGAGGGCTATGGGGAGCCCGTGACCCGCTGCTGCACCGGCCACGCTGTGCTGAAGGCTGGTGAGCCATCCGGCGCCCGACGGCGCATTGCTGATCGCGCGGGATGTGGCGTTGGCGGTGCTGTTCGGCGCCAGGAGCCACAGCCAAGCCATCACCAGCCACAAGGACGCCCAGGTGATCCGCAGGCCACGCGCCCCGAGGAGTCCGCCGGGACGTTTGGTCGGCCAGACCAGCAGGCCGATGATCACGTACAGGAGGACCGCGCCGGGAGCGCCCGTGAGCGGACTTGCGCTGTTGCTGAACAGAAACCCGAACGCCTCCGCGCTCCACCACACGCCCAGCGACCAGACGAAGGACACCACGAGCGCCCGCTTCACGGTGGGGCGGTACAGCAGTCCCAGACCGATCAACACCTGAGTCAACGCGAACAGCGTGTTCAGGACAGGCAAGTCGAACTGGAGGATATGGACGGCCCACTTGATGCTGGTTGCGAGCCAGTACGGCTGGTCCTCGCCACCGGCCGAAATCACTTGAATGAACCCCTTGGAGTACATGAACTCCTGAAACTGCAGGGCTCCGTCGAGCAGCCAGATCAGACCTAGCACAGTCTGAATGGCTCGCCGCGCGTCCGAGGCGAAGTAAGTCCGAGTGCCGGCCCAGATCGATGCGGGAGGAACCGCCCGAGTCGTGCTGACGACAAAGGTCGGTGAGTCACGATACCGCGAATCGCTGTCGGCGCTTGACATGGGGATCGGAAGTTCTCGTTTTCGGGATGACGTTGCTAGGTGCAGCAGACAACCGTTCCCGGGCCGGCGAGCGATGCCACCGGCCCGGGATGGCCGTCAGTTGTCAGTTAGCCAGCGCTGGGCTGGGTGTCGTCGTAGCTACCGCCGGTGGTGGTGTTCCATAGGCGCCGGTTGTTCATCTCCGAGATGTAGTCAACGTGCGCCTGGACACCCCAGGTGACCTGGCTCCAGCTGCCGATCACGTACGTCATGTTGTACGGGCCGTCGGCTGGCGTATTCGTGTACGTCGGGGCGACGGACGCGAGGTACGCGCCGAGCTGGGACGGGAGCTGATTCGCGTTGTTGGTCATCAGCAGGGGGGCGTGGAACCCGAGGTGCGAGAGCGGGGCGGATGCCACGGCGGCCTGCCAATTGTTCTCGTTGATCAGGGTGAACCCGTGGCCGGGGCCGGTGATCTTCCACCCGACCATGCCGCCCGGGTCCCACATCTTCGCGAACGCGATCGCCGTGTCGATCGGGGTGTCGACCGGGTTGGCGTTGAATGCGACGTTGTCATTGTTCGAGATGCGGACCACGTTGCCGTACTGGGACAGCTGCTTGGCGACCGCCGGCGAGATCTGGTCGGGACCGCCGAACAGGTAGATGTTCGCCTTGCCGCCCCGCCGCTGGAGGCCCGTGATGGTCGCCGACGGGACCGAGTTCCGGTGCACCCAGAACAGACCCGAGGCCATGTGAGCGACCCAGTGCGTCGCGGGCAGGAGGTACTGGTAGTCGTTGCCATCCATGGACCCGATCATCACGTTCTCGGGGCCGCCGCCCATCGTCGTGCCGCCGCCCATCCCGGGCACACCGGTGTCCGGGTTCTGGATCGACCCGTAGAGCTGGTCCACAGTGTTCGCCAGGGCGGGAATGCTCGGGGCGGTGACCGTGACGTACTTGAGGCCCATCGCGGTGAGCTCGTGCTCGACGCCGGGATTAGCCGCGGCGCCGACCAGGAACGCGTCAACGCTGTGGTACCGCGAGATCCCGGTATCGCCCAGCCGCTTGATCTCGTCCGCGGTGACCTTCGGGATCCCGTTAGGGGTCACGTACAGGACCGGAGCATCGTCCGGGAAGTGAATCAACGGCGTCGCCGTGATCGCCGTGAGGGGCTCATTCGGCGTCAGCAGGGTCAGTCCCCACGGACGGTCGGGGACGTTGTTGTTCTCGTTCGGCGCGTTCTCGGGCAGGGCGGCCGGCCAGATGTGCTGCGTAACCGACACGGCCTCCTCGTAGGGGTTCGCCCCGTAGATCCGCTGAGTCGTCTTCGTTCCGACCGTTGTGACGAGCGAGGACTCGCCGGGCGGGGGCGGCACGCTGTAGTCCGGAGTGCTGCTCGGCACACCGAACGGATACTGCTCCGCGTTCGACGTCCCGCCAGCGGGGGTGGTGGCGGCGGTCAGGTGGAGCTGGACCTGGCCGCTCGTGCTGGGCGAGCCGCTGAACGCGCCGGCAATTGCCAGCACGACCAAGGCAACTACCACCGCGGTGAAAGCGACCGTGCCCGCGACGAACCCGGTTCTGGACCGCGGCGGGGCCTCGGTGGGTATGAGACCAAATAGCAACGCTATCTCCTTTGAGTGGATTGGATTGAGTGATGGGTGACGGGCTCGTCGACGCTCGCCGAATGAGCCGGGACCTGCAACGTCGCAAAAGGTCACACGTCGTCGGGTTACGTCGCGTCACCCAGCGGGGGTGATTCTCGCCAGGAGCCGGTGTCATGTCTGACACAACCACGACATCAGCCATCGGCGACTGACCAACAGTCACGGGGCATGTGACGCGGGCCTCGGGGGCGCTATTCCCGGGGCGGAAGCCCGCCTCAATACTCCCCTCAAAGAGGTTGGGATGGGCAGCGCCCGAGATGCGGGTGGGAAAACCCGAAGTCGTGCGTGCGCCCCGGGATAGCGCGGTGGCTCCGCGCGTAGTACGGTGGGGGCGTGGCGGATTCCGCGCGCGTTGTGCTTGGTGAGGACGACGTCTTGCTGCGAGAGGGCATCGCACGCCTGCTGACTGAGGCCGGGTTCGACGTGGTCGCCCAGGCCGGCGATGCCGAGGGATTTCTGCGTAAGGCGCTCGCCCACCGGCCCGATGTAGCCGTCGTCGACATCCAGATGCCTCCCGGCCGTGGCGATGACGGACTGCGCGCCGCGTTGGAGCTTCGGCGCCGCCTCCCGGGCACGGGCGTGCTCGTGCTCTCGCAGTACTACGAGGAACGCTATGCCCTGGATCTCATCGGTGACAGCGCCGAGGGCGTCGGTTACCTGCTCAAGGAGCGAGTCGGCGACGTCGAAGCCTTCACCCAAGCGGTGGCGCGGGTCGCCGCCGGCGGCAGCGCGCTCGATCCGGAAGTCGTGGGCCGTATGCTCGGCCGGCGCCGCCGGACAGGACCGCTCGACGAGCTCAGCCCGCGGGAACGCGAAGTGCTTGCCTGCATCGCCGAAGGGAAGTCAAATCGCGGGATCGCCGAAGAGCTCGTCGTCAGCGACGCGGCGGTGGAGAAACATGTCACGAGCATCTTCCAGAAGCTGAAACTGGACGTCAGTCGGACCGAGCACAGGCGCGTGCTCGCTGCTGTGACGTATCTACACGACTCGAGTCGCTAGTAGCCGCGAGCAGCAGCGACGGGGCAGCTGCCATCACGTCGCATGATCACCCGAGGCGGGCGATGGCCGCTCACCCCGGAGTGCGTAAGCCTTAGTTCTCCGATAGCCCGGGAACAGGAGGCTCTAAGCAGCATGGAATATCAACAGCTCGGTCAAGCTGGGTTGCGCGTTTCGCGCCTGACCCTCGGCACGATGACGTTCGGGGGTCGCGGTCAGTTCCGCGCCGTCGGCCAGACGGACCTCGAGGGCGCACGGCGCCAGATCGACATGGCGCTCGACGCAGGCGTGAACCTGATCGACACCGCCGACGTGTACTCCGACGGCGCCGCAGAGGAGATCCTCGGGCAGGCGTTGGAGGGGCGGCGCGATCGGGTGCTGCTTGCCACCAAGGCGCGCTTTCCGATGGGTCCGGGACCGAATGACGCGGGACTTTCCAGGCACCATCTCATCGAGGCGTGCGAGGCAAGCCTGCGCCGGCTGCGGGCAGATCACATCGATCTCTACCAGGTGCACGAATGGGACGGGCAGACACCGCTCGAGGAGACGCTGGTCGCGCTGGAGCACCTTCTGCAGAGCGGAAAGGTCCGGTATGTGGGCTGCTCGAACTTCGCCGGCTGGCAGGTGATGAAGGCGCTCGGCACCGCCGACCGCCTCGGTCTGCCTCGGTTCGTCAGCCAGCAGATCTATCTGTCTCTCCAGGAGCGCTCGGCCGAGTACGAGATCGTGCCCTCGGCGCTCGATCAAGATCTCGGGCTGCTCATCTGGAGCCCCCTGGCAGGTGGCCTGTTGTCCGGAAAGTACCGGCGCGATCAGCCGCCGCCGGAAGGCTCGCGTCACGCGAGTGAATGGGATGAGCCCCCGGTCTACGACGCGGAGAAGCTGTTCGACACGATCGAAGTGCTGGTCGAGATCGCCGACGAGCACGAGGTGTCGCCGGCGCAGGTGGCGCTGGCCTGGCTGCTTGCCCGCCCGGGGATCACCAGCGTGATTGTCGGCGCCCGGACCGATGAGCAGCTCGCGGACAATCTGGCCGCCGCCGAGCTCAAGCTCTGTGACGAGGAGATTGCCCGCCTGGAGGAGGTGAGTCGACCGCCGCTCCTGTACCCATACTGGCATCAGCGCAAGGCCGCATCCGATCGGCTGTCCGCGGCTGACTTATCGCTGCTGGGGCCATACCTGGCACCGCCCCGGACCAAGCTGCCGGCACGAGCGTCATAGGCAGGCAGGACGAAGGCGCGCGGACCGACCCGCGAACGAGATGTGGGACTTACTCACCAGTCGCGATACGGGAATGCCCCTCCTCGACGCGCAGGCGGACTTTCGGCGCGCGCGCCGCCGGCAGGCGCTGGCGCGGCTCGGGCGTTGGCTCCTGCGACGGAGGACCGGGAGTCGCCCCGGCACACTCGCTGCTGTCAGCGTGCCGCTCGGAGGGCCGGCGCATCTCGAAGTGGTTCCGCTTCGGCGGATCGTCGGAGCGCTCGAGCCCACCAGGAACTTCGATGCCGAGTTCCGGCCGGCATCGGAGCTTGTCCGGAACCGGTGGGAGCGGATCGCCCTCGCCCGCCGCGCGGGCATCGCGCTCCCTCCGATCGCGGTGCGACAGCAATCTGACGGCTTCTACGTCATCGACGGCCGCCACCGGATATCCGTCGCACGGGCATTCGGCGATTCAGACATCGAAGCATGGGTTGTGGGCACGCGAACCACGTCCGGCGGCTCGGTCCAACGGCTCGCTCGGTCCGAGCGCAGTGAGCACTCGCGCCGGTGAACCGGACCTCTGAGCCTGAATCACCCGGTCTGGGCGACCATGTGCCCATGACGAATCCTCGGTCCCGGTCGAGTCTGAACGGCACGAGCGATACGGCGGACACGGCCGAGGACCTCGCTGACGAAATGCTCGCCTGCTATCTCGAGTGGCGCAGCGCTGCCGCCTCGGTTCGAGACGCCTACAAAGAATGGACCGGCGGGTCCACCGCCGAAGCAGCTGCGCACTTTTCGGCATACCTGGTGGCCCTTGAACGGGAGGAATCGTCCGCGAGCAGGTATGCCCTGGTGCTGGCGGGACGCAGCGGGCGCAGCGGGACCTTAAGGCGCCCGTCACCACCAGTAGTAGTGGCCCCACCACGGTTCCCGATCGGCGTCGCTGATGCGAGGTCGCCGACGGCGCGGGTGGGTGGTCGTCGCGGCGGATTGCGGCTGTGCCGGGAGTGGGCCGAGGGGGCGGTCGGTCATCCGGTCAGCTCGCCGGCCAACGACTCGAGCGGAACGTCGGGATCGCGCAGCGCCGCAAGTTCGACCGGCCGGCGCGAGCGGATCAGCGCTTGGACGTGCTCGTTGACATCCCACACGTTGACGTTCATGCCCGCGAGCACGCGGCGCTCGTCCAGCCAGAAGGCGATGAACTCGCCGCTGCCGGGGTCGCCGCGGAACACGACCTGATCCCAGCTTGTCGCGTACCCCGAGTACTCCATGCCGACGTCGTACTGGTCGGAGTAGAAGTACGGAATCCGTTCATAGCTGACTGGCTCGCCGAGCATTGCCCTGGCCGCTGCCGGCCCCTGATTGAGCGCGTTTGCCCAGTGCTCGACACGGATGTTCCGCTTCAACAACGGGTGCCTGGCATTCGCGACGTCGCCGGCCGCGAACACGTCCGGGAGGGTGGTTCGCAGCTGGTGATCGACGACGATTCCGTTCTCGATCTTCGCACCCGCGGCAGCGGCCAGGTTGACTCGAGGGGATACGCCGATGCCGATCACAGCGAAGTCGCAGTCGATTATCCGCCCGGTGGTCGTGCGAACCCGCTCGACGGCACGATCGCCCTCGAGCGCTTCGACGCCTTCGCCGAGCACCAACTCGACACCATGCTTCATGTGCACGTCCCGGTAGAAACCGCCGATCTCCGGGCCGAAGATCCGCTCGTTGGGGAGCGCCAACGGGTCGATCAGTGTCACCTCGAGTCCGCGCTGGCGGGCCGATGCCGCGAACTCGCTCCCGATCCAGCCCGCGCCAACCACGGCCACGTGCCCGCCGGCGCCCAGGCGTTCGCGAAGCCCGTCGCAGTCGGCCAGGGTCCGCAGGTAATGGACGCCCTCGAGCTCGGCGCCGGGCACGGAGATGCGCCGCGGTTCAGCTCCGGTACTCAGCAGCAGCCGGTCATACTCCAGCTCACGACCGTCGTCGAGCGTGATCGTCGAGCGGGCGGAATCGATCCCCGTCACCGTTAGGCCGGTCAGAAGCTCGATCTCGTGCTGCTCGTAGAAGCCGCTCGGATGGACATACGCCTTCTCGCGCTCGGACTCGCCACGGAGGTAGTCCTTGGTCAGTGGCGGTCGCTCATACGGCCGCTCACTCTCCGCGCCGATCAGGATCACGCGACCGTCAAAGCCACGTTCGCGGAGCTCCTCGGCTGCTTTCGCCCCGGCGAGGCTCGCGCCGACGATCACGAATGTCTGCTGGCTCATCTGCGGCCTCCGGTCAGGCTGGGAAATTCCTGGCTGGGGCGCGGGTCGTCACGCACCAGCCCGGTGCAACGCCGAGGTTACCGTCCTCGTGCCGGCCTTTGGACCCCGCGCGAGGACATGAGGGCCGGGTTCGGCGCACGATCGCGAGGATCGCCGCGGGTGCGAGCAACGCGATCGCGCCCAGCACCCAGAACGTCTGATGGAAACCGCCCGTCAGCGCCGTCGGTAGGTTGTCGCCGGCCCGCAGCTGTGCGTTCGTCTGGCTCGCCGCCACGCTCGAGGCGATGGCCGTCCCGATCGCGGCGCCAAACTGTGTGGAGGTATTCAGCAGCCCGGAGGCGAGTCCAGACTGGTGCTCGGTCACGCCCTGCAGCGCTGCCACCGAGATCGGGATGAACGAGAACGCCGTCCCCGCACCGGCGACGGCGAACGGGCCAACGAGGTTGGCCAGGAACGCCCCGTGGACCGGCACCTGCGTCGCCCAGACGATTCCCACGCCGATCAGAGTCATCCCGATCGTCATGACGATCCTCGCACCGATCCGCGTGACGAGCAGTTGCGAGACAGCGGCGAGCGCCATCGATGTCACCGACGCGACCAGCCAGGCGAGTCCGGTCTGTAGGGCGCTGTAGTGCATCACCTCCTGCATGTAAAGAGTGCCGGCGAAAACGAACGCGAAGAAGCTTGCGCCCAGCATCAGCCCCGCGACGTTCGCGCCAGCGAGGGTGCGCAGACGGAAGATCGAGAGCGGGAGCAAAGGATCCTCGGTCCGGGTCTCGATGACCAGGAACGTCACGAGCATCGCGGCGGACGCCACCAGAGGCCCGATCGTTCGCGTGGCGCCCCAGCCGTATTGCGGTGCTTCTGAGATCGCCGCCACCAGCAGCACGAGTCCGGTCGTGCCGGCGATCGCTCCCGGCACGTCAAACCGCCGGCGGCTCCCGACGATTCGGCTGTCGGGGACGATCCGCGGCACGAGCGCCACGGCGACGGCGCCGATCGGGACGTTCAGGTAGAAGATGTACTCCCACCCGATGTAGCGGGTGATGACTCCGCCGGCGATCAACCCGACCGTCCCGCCGCCGGCGCCGAGGCCACCCCAGATCCCGAGCGCCCTATTACGATCGGCGCCCTCTTGGAACATGTTCATCACGATCGACAGTGCAGCCGGCAGCATCACGGCGGCGCCCAAGCCCTGCGCAGCTCGCATCGCGATGAGAAACGCCTCGCTGGGAGCGAGTGCGCACCCCAGCGACCCAGCCGTGAACGAGGCCAGCCCGAGCATCAGGGTCCGGCGGCGGCCGAGGAGATCCGCGGCACGACCGCCGAGCAGCAAGAAGCCGCCGAACGTGAGCTCGTACGCGGTCGCGACCCACTGCAGGTTGGTTTGTGAGAAATGCAAGTCGCGACCGATCGTCGGCAGCGAGACGTTGACGATCGTCAGGTCGACGGTCGTCATGAAGTACGCCACGGCCAGCAGCGCGAACGCGTACCGGCGATTGATGTGTCGTTTCGGTGTCATCTGATGCCTCCGTTTCAATTGGTTCACCGGTGGGGAATGGGCAAGTTCGGTGGTCCGTGCCTGGGATCTGCTCGCAAGGCGCGAAAGTCGGGGTGCGTCAGGTGAGCGTCTGGAGCCCGCCGCTCGTCAGCAGGTACGCGGGTTCGAGGGTGGCGGCGTCTGCCGCTACGAGCTCGACTACAGCAGCGCCGGCGACCTCCGGGGTGAGCGGCTCGCCGAGCCGCCGGACGTATTCCGCTTCGGTCTGGCCGCTGCGGGCCGCGTACGCCTGGACCGCCGGCCGACCCAGGTCGGTCAGCGGCGTGAGCCGTGGCATCACCGCGGTGAAGGAGACGCCCAGACCGGCACGGCTTGCCTCGTCCTGGGCGTATGCCGTGATGAAACGTTGGGTCGCCTTGGCGCCGGCGTACCCGCCGCTGAGCGGCGACCCGGCCACGGCGGCCCCACTGCTGATCACGACCACCCGGCTGCCGGGCTGCAGCGGCTGGAGCAGCGCCTCACGCAGCCAGTGGAACGTAACCCGAACATCGGTGTGCCAGTTGACCGAGAACGACTCCCACGTCTGCTCCTGAAGCGGGGCGATGACGGGGGGCGCGCCGGCAACGAGAACCACGGCTCGCGGCTGGTAACGGCGGATGAGGCTCCCGGCCACGGCGGCGTCGGTGGCATCGGCGATCTCGGTCCGAATGTTCGCGCTCGTCTCCGCCAGCTCGCTGAGCGCAGCGGCGGCGCGAGCCACGGCGACGACCGGCGTACCGGCCTGGGCAAATGCCGTGGCGATCCCGCGCCCCAGGCCGCGGCTCGCTCCGACGACGAGAGTGGTGTTGGCTGACATGTCATTCATGGTCGTTCGGCTCCTTTGCGGGTTGGTTCGGGTGCCGGTGGCGGTCGGAGCGCGGCCGTATGCCAAAGCGCCCCGCCCTCCTCGTACTCATGCCGGGATCGGCTGCGCCTGGACGAACGCCGCGTTCTCGCGCTCGAACGCCTTGACCGCACCGTTGTTCCAGCTGTCGGCCAGCGACACCGACATCGGGTCAGGGAAGATGTCCTCCTCCCCTGCCTCGAGTCCGTCGAAGATCGCGCGCGCGACGGACTCCGGAGATGCCTTCGGGATCTCGAACCCCCGGGTCATGTCGGTGTCGGTGGGCCCGGTCAAGACGGCGTGCACGCTGATGCCCCGTCCGGCCAGTAGCGCGCGCAGCGACTGGGTCAGGCTGAACGCGGCCGCCTTCGAGACGGCATAGGCCGGTGTGAGCGGCAACGGGGCGAGCGCCATCGTCGACACGTTGTTGACAATCGCGCCTCGAGACTCGGTCAGCAACGGCAGGAAGGCCTGCGTCACGCCCCACGGCCCGAAGAGATTGACGGCGAGGCTTTGGTCGAGCGCGGCACGGTCGCTGAGATCGTCGTAGAGCGCGACGCCCGCGTTGTTGATGAGAACATCGAGCGAGTCGGCGGCCTCGACCGCCGCCTGGATCTGCACCTGATCGGTCACGTCAAGCGTCACCGTCGTCACGCGCGGATTCGGATGAGCCAACGGCCGGCGGGTGCCGGCATAAACCCGCTTCGCGCCTCGCCTCAACGCCTCCTCGATCAACGCCTGCCCGATGCCGCGATTGCCCCCGGTCACCAGAACTGTCTTGCCTTCAATGGTCATGCCATCCTCCGACGTAGGTGGTTCGCGGTCGCATTCGCCGCGGTCGCCAGTAGAGATCCGGTCGCATCGGGAAATCCAACGGCCGGATCCGATCCAGCCCGCGGTTCGCGCCGGCGTTGGATTTCGGCCGCTCGGTGGATCTATGTCTGCACGTGACGGATTCATCCCCCACCCCGCTCGTTCACCTCGAACTGCACACCGGCGACCTGGCCGGCGCCCGGGCTCTCTGCGCCAAGCTGTGCGGCTGGCGCAGCGAGCCGATCGTGACCGGCAGCAGTTGCTACGTGGCGCTGGACATCGCCAGCCATCTCGGCGGCGGGATCGTGGAGTGCGGCACCGAACGTGCGACGTGGCTGCCGTACGTCGAGGTCAGCCGGATCGACACGGCGACCGATCTAGCTCGACGACTCGGAGCGTCCGTGCTGCTCGGGCCACGAGAAGGCCCATCGGGTTGGCGTAGTGTCATCTCGACGGCGGAGGCCGGAGAGATCGCGCTCTGGCAGCAGAAAGGATGGCGGCTGTGACCAACCGCGAGAACGACCTGCTCGACGCCGCCCGCGGCGGCGATGAAAGCGCATTCAGTCAACTGATCGGATTGCATCGTGGAGCGCTGCACGCTCACTGCTATCGCATGCTCGGCTCGCTGCAGGACGCCGAGGACGCGCTCCAGGAGACGCTGCTGAACGCCTGGCGGGCCCTGCCCCGATTCGAGGGCCGCAGCTCATTCAAGTCCTGGCTCTACCGGATCGCCACGAACGCCTGCCTGAAGGCGATCGAGCGACGGCCCAGGCGAGTGCTTCCAGTCGACTACGGCCCCGCGGCCGACCCACACGATTCGCTGGCGCAACCTATCGTCGAAACCGTCTGGCTCGAGCCCTATCCAGACGCCGGCATGGAACTCGAGGACGGCCTCGCCTCTCCAGATGCTCGCTACGAGCAGCGCGAGGCCGTCGAGCTCGCGTTCGTGGCAGCACTGCAGCACATCCCGGCGAAACAGCGCGCGGTCCTGATCCTCCGTGATGTCCTCGGCTTCTCGGCCAGAGAGGTGGCCGAGACGCTCGAGATGAACCCTGCCGCGGTAGACAGCGCGCTGCAGCGCGCCCACAACACCGTCGATGAGCGGCTGCCCGCACGAAGCCAGCAGGCCACCCTGCAAGCGATCGGAGACGAGCGGCTCCGCAAGCTGGTCGGCGGCTTCGTCGACGCCTGGGAGCGCGCGGACGTCAACTCCGTTGTCGCGATGCTCGCCCACGACGCGACGATCGCAATGCCACCAGCACCGACCTGGTACCGCGGACGAGAGGCGATTGAAACCTTCCTGGGCTCAGTCGCGCTCGCGGCAGGGATACGGTGGCGACTGCGGCCGGTCAGCGCGAACGGGCAGCTCGCGTTCGGCGAGTACAGATGGAACGAGACGAACCGACACTTCGTGGCGGAGGCGGTGACCGTGCTCACGCTCGCGGACGCGCTGATCGCCGACATCACCGCCTTCCGCGGCCCAGAGCTCTTCGCCCAGTTTGGTTTACCGGAACTAGTGGAGCCGTAACCCGCGCCGGCCTCGCCGTGATCAGCTGCCTTCTCGGCCTAGATCCTGGACCTGCGGCGTGATTTGACCGACTCCGGCTCGCGGCGCTGGGTTGCGACGCGCGTCGGCGTGCTCGTCCCGCCGGTTGATCACCAGACACTGCGGTTTGGCGCGGTCACGGGTGCGCTGCAGCGTCCACGCCTGTGCTCAGAGTTCACGCAAGGCGGGGAGGAGTTCGGCTTCTGCCCAAATGAGAAAGGCCTGTTGCTCGGCGCCGATCTGGACCAGTGCGATCTCGGTGAAGCCGGCGTCGATGAACGGACGGATCTTCGCGACGTGCTCCTCCACATCCGGCCCGCAGGCGAGCGCCTCGGCGACCTGGTCCGGGCTGACGAACTGGGTGGCGGCGGCGAACGATTCGGGGTTGGGGAGATCGGCGTTGACCTTCCAGCCCAATCCGAACCATCGGAACTGTTCGTGGGCGCGCGCGATCGCGGTGTCTCGGTCCGCGTCGTAACAGAGCGCGATCTGCCCGACGCGCGGCTTCCCGATGCCGCCGGCGGCATCGAACATCTCGCCGAGCTCGGCTTTGGGCTCCACGGCGACCATGAGATCGGCGGTGGCGCCCGCGAGTTGACATGACTCGGGCCCGGATACGGCCATGCCGATCGGGACGCGGTGGTCGGGGAGATCCCACAGCCGGGCCTGCTCGACGTCGAAATGACGGCCGCGGTAGTTCACGCTGTCCTCGCCGTCGAACAGCCGGGTGATGATCTCGACGGCCTCGCCGAGCATCTCGTGGCGGAGCCCGACCGCCGGCCAGCGCTTACCGACCACGTGCTCGTTGAGGTTCTCCCCGGCGCCGAGACCGAGGCGGAAACGGTCACCGGACAGGATCTGAAGGGTCGTCGCCTTCTGCGCGACCACCACCGGGTGGTAGCGAATCGTCGGACAGGTGACGTAGGTCATCAATCCGATCCTGTCGGTGGCCTCCGCGGCGGCGCCGAGAATCGACCAGGCGTACCCGGCGTGCCCTTGTTCCTCGAGCCAGGGTTGGAAATGGTCGCTGGTCACCGAGAAGTCAAAGCCGGCAGCCTCCGCCCCGACGACATCGCGGACCAGCTGATCCGGTCGCGACTGCTCGGTCATCATCGTGTAGCCAAACGCTGTCATCAGATCACCTATCGCAGTCGTGTCTCGTCCAAGCGCCGCAGGAGCGCACCGACCGACTCGAACACAGCGGCCGCCCCGGCATCTTGAAGCTCCTGCTCGGCAAAGCCTCCGGTCACCACCGTGATGGTCTCGACGCCGGCCTTGGCCGCCGCCTTCACATCCCAGGGCGTGTCCCCGATCATCACCGCGGAACCGGGCTCACCGTCGACCAGGTTCAGCGCCGCGTGCACCAGGTCAGGCGCGGGCTTGGTCGATTCCACGTCGGCAGATGTCGTCCAGGCGTCGGCGAGTGCTCGAGCGTCGAGCAGATCGAGGTAGTGATCGACTTCGGGCTGCTTGGCGGAGCTGGCCAGGACGACAGCGTGGTCTCGATGCTTCAGCTCAACGATCAGGTCCCGCGCGCCATCCATCGGCGCAACCTCGTCGATCAGCTTCGCGTACTGGTCTCCCTCTGCCGCACGGATGTCGTCCCCATGCTCAGTCTCGACCTGCTCGCCGCAGAGCTCTGGAACCAACTGGTCTCCACCCATGCCGATGTGCCGGTGGATACGCCACAGCGGAAGCACGATCCCGAACTGCGCGAACGCTCTGGACCACGCGAGAGTGTGCTGGTAGTTGGTGTCGACCAGTGTGCCGTCGATGTCAAGAATCGCGATGCCCATGCCAGCGCTCACGGGTTGAAGACAACCTTGATCATCCCCTGCTCCTTCTTCTGGAAGTGCTCGTACGCGTCGGGTGCGTCGCTGAGCGGGAGGTGATGGGTGGCGAAGGTATCGACGCCGAGCGGGTCATCGTCGGTGAGCAGCGGCAGAATGTCGTCAACCCATGCCTTGACGTTCGCCTGTCCCTGACGCACCTGGATCTGCTTGTCAAACAGCTGCAGTGTCGGGAGGGGATCGGCCGCGCCGCCGTAGACGCCGCTGAGAGAAATGGTGCCGCCGCGCCGGACGATCTCGATCGCCGAGTACAACGCGGCGAGCTTGGACACGCCGACGTTCTCCATCATCGGCTGCGCCAGTTTGTCGGGCAGGAGCCCGGCGATCTTGTGCGCGATGCCGGCAACCGGAGAGCCGTGGGCCTCCATGCCGACCGCATCGAGGACCGCGTCCGGTCCGCGGCCGTTCGTCATCTCCCGGATCGCGCCGGGCAGATCGTCCTGATCGCTGAGGTCGAGCACCTCGATGCCCAGGCCCCGGACGCGCTCCAGTCGCTCTGGAACCAGATCGACGCCGATCACCCGGTGGCCGTGATGCTGGGCGATCCGGGAAGCCATGTCTCCGATCGGCCCGAGGCCGAGGACGACCAGCGAGCCGCCATCGGGCACGTCGGCGTACTGCACGCCCTGCCATGCGGTCGGCAGCACATCGGACAGGAAGACGAAGCGATCATCCGGCGGTCCTTCGGGCACCTTGATGGGCAGGAAGTTGCCGAACGGGACCCGCAGATATTCGGCTTGGCCGCCGGGCACCTGCCCGTAGAGCTTGGTGTACCCGAACAGCGATGCGCCGGTGCCGTAGTCGTGCACCTGAGTCGTCTCGCACTGTGAATGCAGGTCGTGGCCGCACATCCAGCAGTCTCCGCAGGAGACGTTGAACGGAATGACCACCCGATCACCGACCGTCACCTCGGTCACGTCCGCTCCGACCGCTTCGACGATGCCCATCGGCTCGTGACCGAGCACGTCGCCGGCGTCCAGGAACGGCGCGAGCACCGTATAGAGATGGAGATCTGAGCCGCACAGGCCCGTCGAGGTGATCCGGACGATGATGTCGGTTGACTCACGGATCGAGGGGTCCGGCACCTCGTCCACGCGGACGTCACTGACGCCCTGCCAGGTAAGCGCTTTCATGGCGCTTCGACTACCCCCGGCGATCGGCTCGTAACAGGGGCTCGGCGCGCGGGCCGCGGCCGTCGGCGGCTCCCGTGCAGGTTGACCCGGCTCGAAACCGAACTCGTCACGCTCGGGCTGGATCAGCCACGCCAGGTGCACCACTCGCGCCGGCGACGACGACCCTCATCGCAGCCGCGGGAGCACGTGCTCCCGATAGGCCCCGAAGAACGCATCCTGATCAGGTCCGATCTGGTTGACGTAGAGCTCGTCAAACCCGGCGTCGGCGTATTCGCGGAGAGCTGCGACATGCCGATCGACGTCGGGTCCGCACACAACCTCGTCGGCCAGCATCTCCGGGGTGACCAGCTCCGCGGCCTGCTCGAAGTGCTCGGGCGTGGGCAGGATCTGCGCCAGCTCGCCCGGGAGCGCCTCGTTGGGCCACAACCGCGCGACGTGACCGAGAGCCGTCTCCTCATCCGCCCCCCAGCAGACCTTCGTTCCGCCCTGGACCAGCTTGCCCTCGCCGCCGTGGGAGCGATAGGACCGCACCGCGTCAGCGTCGGGCGACACGGTGCAGAAGCCGTCGGCGATCCGCCCGGCCAGCTTGATCGCCTTGCCGCCGAACCCAGACACGAGGATCGGCGTCGGCTTCTCCGGAAGGTCGTAGATGCGGGCATGCTCGACGCGATAATGACGGCCACGATGGTTCTGCGCACCGCCCTGCCACAGCGTGCGGATCACCTCGATCGACTCCTCCAGCATCTCCAGGCGCTCGTCAGCGTTGGGCCACGCGTCGCCGAAGATGTGCTCGTTGAGCGCCTCGCCACTGCCCACCCCAAGTGCGAACTCGCCGTCCAGCAGGACCGCCGCGGTCGCAGCTGCCTGGGCGATCACCGCGGGATGGATGCGCATCGTCGGACAGGTGACAGCGGTCGTCACGTGCATTCCCGGCGCTGCTGTCGCGATCGCGCCGATCGTTCCCCACACAAACCCGCTGTGGCCCTGCGCCTCGTTCCACGGGTGGTAGTGATCGGAGATCCACAGGCCCTCGAAGCCGGCCTCCTGGGCCTTGACGGCCTGGCAGATCAGGTCCTTGGGTCCCCACTCCTCACTGGAGAGGAAGTAGCCGATCTTCACGCGTTCAGCTCCAACACGCCTCCCCAGTGCCCCCAGAACCGGTCCCGGAAACCGTGTGATCGCTCGCCCACCCAGCGGGGCACCCACTCTGAATCTCACGCCACATCCACGACCGCAGGCTGCTCCCGATCACACCGGAATCAGGCCCCCCGCGGCCCGGCGCTGCTCTCGGCGCCGCTCGTTTGAGCGACCTCCAATGGGGTACCAACGCGTCGATTCGAGCCGGCGGCATGAGGCCCTGTGCCTGACGCCGGGCCCATCAGCGACGATCAGAAAGCGAGGGAGGACATGAGCAGCAGGGCAGCATCACCCCGACCGGCGCAGGCTAACGATCTACGCCGACTCGAGACATCGCAGCTGTGGCCGCTGCGCGATCAGCATCCGGATACTGTGCGCGAAGAACTGGTTCGACGCTTCATGCCGATCACCCGTCGACTGGCGGCTCGCTATCGCACTGCCCATGAGCCCTTCGAGGACGTTCTGCAGGTCGCGAGTCTCGGTCTGCTTCATGCCGTGGATCGCTTCGATCCCGATCAGGGGGCGTCGTTCAACTCCTTCGCCATCCCGACCATCCTCGGCGAGGTCAAACGCTACTTTCGCGACACCGGCTGGTCGGTGCACGTCCCGCGCGGCGCCCAAGAGCTCGCGCTGCGCGTCAACCAGGCCACGCGCCAGCTCACCGAACAGCATGGCCGCGCTCCCCGCGTAGACGAGCTCGCCCAATTCATGGAGACCAGCACCGCCGACGTGCTCGACGCCCTGGAAGCCGCCAACGCGCACTACACCGCCTCCCTCGATGCCCCCGTCCAAGACGCCGAGCAAGACGCACTGACGTTCATTGAAACGCTGGGCACGCAAGACGACAGCTACCGACTGGTCGACACCACACTGGCTCTATCCGCGGCCGTGCGCGCCCTGCCGTACTGGGAACGCCGAGCCCTGTCCTTGCGGTTCAACGACGACCTCAAACAGGTCGAGATCGCCCGCCAGCTGGGCTGCTCACAAATGCACGTCTCCCGGCTGCTCCGACGTGCGCTCGCCAAACTCAGGACGGCAGCGGAACCCCTCTGACCGCGACCGCAAGTACGGGGCCGGGGCGGTGATCCCAGCGGTGCGAGCGCTTACCTGGAGCATTGGTCTGGCCTGTGTTTGTCGCGATAGCCCCCGGGTATGGCCCATCGTGAGGCTGACGCACTTCTGCGCGTGAGGAACGGCAAATCGATGCACGACGATCGCCCCCAGAACATCGACGAAAAACCCGAGAGTCAAGACCGCGAGCGTCCGGAGGCCCCTGAGGATCAGCCGGGCGAGCCCGGGGCCGAGGGCGGCTCCCGAAGTCCGACGCGCGACAAGCTGCCCGGCACCCCCGCCAAGGACGATCCCAGTCCCGTCGGCGACACCGATCAGCACTCAACCAGCTGATCTCCCCAGCAGCCGATCGGCGCGCAGCGAGCGTCGATCCACCGTCGCGGCACGGAACTGCGCCGGCGTCATCGGCCTCGGGCGACGCGCGCGTGTATCGATGTGTTCGCCGTCGGTCGCCGGGTAGCCAGAATGCGTTTTGTGGAGGTCTGACGCCACCACCAATTCGCCAGCCGACCATCGGCCCTGGCGGCCCTGCCGCGGTTGTCTCGGATCTTCTCGGCTCTTTGGGTGGGCGGGACGCCTGCCGGCGATCGCGGGGGTCGCCATCGGCCTCGCCGGGTGCGGAAAGCAATCGATCCTCAGCACGCGCAGCAAGCCCGCACACGACATCGCGCTGCTGTGGTGGTGGATGCTGGCCGCCGCCGTCATCGTGTTCCTCGGTGCGGTCGCGCTGCTCGTCTTGGGCTGGGTCCGTCGCGACACGCCCGGCCTGCCGTTCGTCGGCGAACGCGAGAATCTCTCTCAGGCCATGGTGCTGCTGTTCGGCATCGGCATCCCCGTCGTCGCCCTCGTAGCGCTGTTCGGGATCTCCGACGTGTACCTCGTCGGCCAGACCGCCCCTCCGGACCCGAGCACCACCAAGATGACGATCGACGTCATCGGCCATCAGTGGTGGTGGGAGGTCCGCTATGACAACGGGCGCGTCCGGACCGCCAACGAGATCCACATTCCGGTCGACACGCGCGTCAACGTCGTGGCGACCACCGCGGACGTCATCCACAGCTTCTGGGTCCCGGCGCTCAACCGCAAGATCGACATGATCCCCGGCATCGAGAACCGAGTCCTGCTGTACGCCTCCCAGCCCGGGGAGTACCGCGGCCAGTGCTCACAGTTCTGTGGAGTCCAGCACGCCCACATGTCGCTCGAGGTCTTCGCGCAGCGCCCGTCGGCGTTCCACGCCTGGCTCGCCGGGCAGGCAAGGCCCGGGCCCCCGGCCGGCACCGCCCAGGCGCAGGCCGGTGAGCGCCTGTTCTTGAACGATCAGTGCGCGAGCTGCCACACCATCGCCGGAACCGCGGCGCAGGGCCTCGTCGGGCCCGATCTGACCCATCTGGCCTCGCGCACCACCCTCGCGGCGGCCGAGATACCGAATACCCCCGCACAGCTGGCCGCCTGGATCCGCAACCCCCAGGCGATCAAACCCGGCGATCGGATGCCCGACCTGGGGCTCAACCCGACCGAGGTTGCCCAGCTGGTCGCCTATCTGGAGGAGCTGCACTGATGGCAACGGTGGTCTCGCCGCGTGGTCAGCGTTACGTCGAGGAGCTCGATCGGATCTGGGTCGAGCGCCCGGGCGTCCTGGGCTGGCTCACCACGACCAATCACAAGCGGATCGGGATCATGTACTTCTTCACCGCGCTGGCGTTCTTCGGCGCCGGCGGGGTCGAGGCGCTGCTGATCCGCACCCAGCTGATCGGTCCCAACGGACACCTACTGTCGCCACAGGCCTACGACGAGGTGTTCACGATGCACGGGATCACGATGATCTTCCTGTTCGTGATCCCGATGACCACCGGGGCGTTCGGGAACTATCTCGTGCCGTTGATGATCGGCTCGCGGGACATGGCGTTTCCGCGGCTGAACGCACTGTCGTTCTGGATCTACCTCGGCTCCGGGCTCTTCATGTATGCCGCGCTGGCTCAGGGACACGCTCCGAACGCCGGCTGGTTTGACTACGTACCACTCGCCTCCAAGCAGTTTGACCCGGGCAACAACATCGATTTCTACGGGTACGGGCTGATCTTCAACGGGGTCTCCAGCACGATCGCCTCGATCAACTTCATCGTCACGATCTTCAAGCTCCGCGCGCCGGGGATGTCGATCAACCGCATGCCGCTGTTCTGCTTCGCCTTCCTCGCGGTGGCGTTCGCATTGCTGTTCGCGCTGCCCTCACTGAGTGTGGCCGCGCTGTTCCTCGAGCTCGATCGGCAGCTCGGCTTTCACTTCTACGACGCTGCCCACGGCGGGAACCCACTGCTGTGGCAGAACCTGTTCTGGATCTTCGGACACCCTGAGGTGTACATCATCATCCTGCCGGCATTCGGCATCGCGACGTCGATCATCCCGACGTTCGTACACCGCAAGATGGTGTTCTTCCCGCTGGTGGCGCTGGCCGAGATCCTCGTCGCGTTCCTCGGCTTTGGAGTGTGGGTGCACCATATGTTCACTGTCGGCTTCGCGACGCTCACGACTGTCTACTTCGCCGCCGCCAGCCTGATCATCGTCATCCCGTCGGCAATCCAGCTCTTCGCCTGGATCGCGACGATCGTCACCGGGACGCCTGACTTCCAGACGCCGTTCCTGTTCATCATCGGCTTCATCGTTTACTTCATCATGGGCGGCCTCTCGGGCATCACGCTGGCGGCGATCCCGTTCGATCAGCAGGTACACGACAGCTACTACGTCGTCGCCCACTTTCACATGGTCATCTTCGGCGCGGCCGTGTACCCAATCCTCGGCGGCATGTATTTCTGGTTCCCGAAGCTGACCGGTCGCCTCTACAACGAGCGGATCGGGAAGGTGAGCTTCTGGCTGACCTTCGTCGGCACGTTCGTCACGTTCTTCCCCATGCACATCGTCGGGATCCTCGGGATGCCGCGTCGCAACTACACCTATCCACCCGGCCTCGGCTGGACGCTGCTGAACTTCATCGAGTCAATCGGCGCCTACATCCTCACCGGCGGCCTGGTGCTGATCGTCGCCAACCTCACCGTCAGCCTGTTCCGCGGCCCGACCGGCGACCCGCCGTATGAGGGCGACACCCTGGAGTGGTCGACGAGCTCCCCGCCTGCTCCGTACAACTTCGCCGTCATACCGACCGTATCGAGCCCATACCCCATGTGGGATAAGGCGGATCGGGAGCGCGACAACCGCCGGCTCGACGCCGGTGAGGGCCTGCTCAACCTCGGTCACGAGACCCCGGCCACCACAGCCCAAGACGCCGAGCTGGACGAGATCCTGTCGATGCCGCCCCACTCGGCGTGGCCGCCGGTGACGGCGCTGACGCTCACCGGGATCTTCGCCATGCTCGTCATGGCGCACTACTGGATCGCCGTCGGCTTCCTCTTCCTCGGCGGGCTGACCCTGCTCGGCTGGCATCAGCACGAGGAGACGGCGTGACCAAGATCGGCGCCGGCAGCATTCCGCGGGCGGCGCGAGCCCAGAACCCGCCGCTGGCCGCCCGGGTCGATCGTGGCCGGCAGGCCCAGCCCAGCGGCTGGTGGGGCATGGTCCTGTTCCTGTGCTCGGAGGTGACCCTATTCGGGACCCTGATCGGCAGCTACTTCTATCTGGACTTCGGCGCGCGCCGGTGGCCTCCCGCAGGCATCAGGGCGCCAGAGATTCTCGGTCCGGCAATCGCGACCGCCGTCCTGGTTGCCACCGCCCCCATGCTGTTCATGGCGGCGCGATCGGCTAGGTCCGGACTCCGCCGCAGCGCGCTGCTCTGGATTGCGGTGGCGCTCGCGATCCAGACCGCGTATCTCGCCGCTCAGGTCCTCCTGTTCCGCCATGACCTGCGGGCCTTCACGCCGCAGGGCAGCGCGTACGGCTCTATCTACTTCACGCTGTTGGCTGCCCACCACGCGCACGTCCTCTTCGGCATCCTGCTCGACACCGTCGTCGGCTGGAAGGTCGCTCGCAACGGGCTCACCAACTATTGGCTGATCGGCGTTCGGGGGCTCGCGCTCTACTGGTACGTCGTCGCCGGTCTCGCCGTGATCGTCTTGTTCACCGTCCTTTCCCCGGCGCTGTGACGGCACGCTCCGCACCCGAGACGCCGACGGCCCTGCCATCCACCGGCCGCATCTGGTTTGGCGTCCTCGGCGGTGCGCTCGCGTGGGCGGTGACCTTCGTCGCCGGTCTGGCGTTCACATTCGCGCAGTGCTCGGCCCCGCCCGGACGGTGGCAGCTGCCGGTCCAGACGTGGCAGGCGGCGCTGTCCGCCAGCGGCGTGCTGGTGGGAACGGCGGCGGGGGCGACATCGCTGAGGATCTATCTGGCCACCCGCCGCATCGATGACGTCGCCGACCACGAGCGCCGCGGCGACGGCTATCCGCCCCCGCTGGGACGGGTCAACTTTCTCGCCACCGTCGGACTTCTCGTCAACTTCCTGGCGATCGCGATCATGATCATGACCGCGATCGGGGCGCCGCTGCTACGGATATGCCAACAGTCGTGACCCGCATCTGGCGGCCAGTCCTGCTCGCGGGCGTCCTTTCCCTCGTCGTCGCCGGCGCGGGGCACGCTCAGCCCGGGAACGGCATTGTGCGCCCGACCACCGAACCAACCGTGCCGAGCGTCAGGCTCGGGGCGGAGCTGTACGCCGGTAACTGCGCGAGCTGTCACGGCATCGCTGGATCGGGAATCGCCTCCCCGCGTCCCGGTGGCGGCGACATCCTCGGCGACGGGCCGCCGCTACGCGGGGTCGGCGCGCTGGCGCCCGACTTCTACCTGCGCACCGGCTACATGCCGCTGTCGAGCATCCATGACCAGCCCGGCGACGATCGGGTGCTGTTGTCCAACACGGAGATCAGGTCGCTGGTGGCGTACGTCGCGTCGCTCGGCGCCGGTCCCGGCGTCCCACATCCGCAGCCCGCCGCCGGCAGCGTCAGCACCGGACTGTCGCTGTTCAGCGATCACTGCGCCGGGTGCCATCAGATCCTCGCTCGTGGCGGGTTCGTCACTGGCGCGATGGTGCCGCCCCTGCAGACCGCAACCCCCACCGAGATCGCCGAGGCGGTCCGCGTGGGCCCGTACCTCATGCCGCGCTTCTCCGATCGGCAGATATCGAGCTCGCAGCTGGACTCGATCGTCAAGTACGTGCTCAGCACCCGGCATCCCGACAACCGCGGCGGCTGGGGTATCGGGAACATCGGACCGATCCCCGAAGGCCTCGTCACGTGGTGGATCGCCGCACCGCTGTTGATCTTGTCCTGCTTGGCCGTCGGAAGACGGATGCGCCGCTCATGAGACTCTGGCAATGGCTGTTCGCACTGCTGTTCAGGCTGCTGCGACGGCGGCGGCACCCCCAGCCACCGACGCCACCACCACCACCGGCACCACGGACGCCGGAGCGGATCGTTGCTGCCGGTACCGTCGACCGCCGGGCCGAGAACATCGTGCTGGCGCTGCTCACAGCGGCGGTGCTCTTCGGCCTTGGGTTCATCGTCGTCTACGCCGAGTTCAGTGTCGCCGGAATGTCCAACGCCCTGCTCGGCGTCTGCATCGGGGCCTGCCTGCTGTGCATCGGCCTCGCGCTCACTGTGGTCGCCAAACGGCTCGTCGTCACCGAAGAGCTCGAGGACGACTACCCGCACGAGCACCCGCGGGAGCAGGAGGAGATTGCCGAAATCGTGCGGGAGAGCGGAAGCCGCCTCACCCGCAAGAAGCTCCTGCTCGGAGCCGGGATCGCTGCCGGCGGCACCCTCGGGCTGGCCGCGCTGACCCCGGCGCTGTCACTGGGCCCCGTGTGGGACACGTCGCCCCTGGACGCGACTCCATGGCGACGCGGCGTTCGTCTCGTCGACGAGACCGGCGCTCCGATCCCCGCCGATGACATTCAGCACCAGAGCTTCTACACCGCATTCCCCGAGCACGCCGATCCGGAGCTGATCGCTTCGCCGCTGGTCGTCATCCGCCTCGATCCGAGCAAGCTGCACCTGCCCACCGGCCGTGCCGACTGGGCGCCCCAGGGGATCCTCGCATTCTCCAAGATCTGCACTCACGCCGGCTGTGCGGTCGCGCTCTATCGCAACCCCAAGTTCCCGCCATTGGAGCCCCATCCGGCGCTCGTCTGCCCATGTCACTACTCCACCTTCGATCCGTTCACCGGCGGTACGGTCACCTACGGGCCCGCTGGGCGCCCGCTCCCGCAGCTGCCACTGGAGATCGACGGTGACGGCAATCTCCGGGCCGCCGGGAACTTCTCCGCGCGTGTCGGCCCGTCGTGGCTCAACGTACGTGAGCCTCCCACGTGAGCCGTCTGCTGTGAGCACCGATCCGCTCGTGGATCCCGTCCGCTTCGTCGATCAGCGCACGTCGGCGGCGCCGCTGCTGCGCAAAGGCATGCGGTACCTGTTTCCCGACCACTGGTCGTTCCTGCTAGGGGAGGTTGCGCTCTACGCGTTCGTCGTGCTCATCGCCACCGGCGTCTATCTGGCGCTGTTCTTCGATCCGAGTACCGCCAAGACGGTCTACCACGGCCCCTACGTGCCACTCGATGGCCGCTCGATGAGCAACGCCTTCAAGTCGGTGCTCGACATTTCCTTCAGCGAGAAGGCGGGGCTGCTCATCCGCCAAGCCCACCACTGGGCCGCCGACGTGTTCGTCGCGTCGATCGTCATGCACCTGATGCGCGTGTTCTTCACCGGCGCTTTTCGCAAGCCACGCGAGCTGACCTGGATCGTCGGCCTCGTCCTGCTCTTCACGGCGCTGCTCGAGGGCTATCTCGGCTACTCGCTCGTCGACGATCTCCTCTCCGGGATGGGGCTTGCGATCGGCTACGGCGTCGGGCTCTCGATCCCGGTCGTCGGCGGCCCGCTCACACTTGCGATCTTTGGCGCTCCGTTTCCCGGTAACTCACATTTCGAATCGCGACTGTACATCGCCCACGTGTTCCTCCTCCCCGGTCTGCTGGTGACACTGATCGCGGTGCACCTGGTGCTGATCATGGCCCGCCACCACACCCAGTTTCGCGAGAGTCGCCGGCACACCGAGAAGCGCATCATCGGCGTGCCGCTTTTCCCGGGCCAGACGCCGCGGTCGCTGGCATTGATGTTCTTCGTCGCCGGGCTGTTGTTCCTCTTGGGGGGCCTCATCCAGATCAACCCGATTTGGCAGTGGGGCCCGTTCGAGCCGTGGTTGGGCACCAACGGCGCCCAACCCGACTGGTACCTTGGCTGGCTCATCGGGGCCTTACGCTTGATGCCCGGCTTCGATGTGACCGTCGGCCACTACACCCTGATCCCCAATCCATTCTGGGGCGGGATCGGCTTCCCGCTGGTCGTGCTCGGCGTCTTGTTGGCCTTCCCGTTCCTCGAGCGCCGGTTCACCCGCGACAGCCAAGGTCACAATCTCGCTGACCGTCCCCGCGATGCCCCGTTCCGCACGGCGTTCGGCGTCGCCTTCCTCAGCTGGATCTTCCTGATCTTCGCGTTTGGGGCCGCCGACCGGGCCTTCGTCCTGTTCGGGCTGAGCTATAACACCCAGCTGTACGTATTCCGGATTGGAATCTGGGTCGTGCCGGCGGTCCTGTTCGTCGTGACCCGACGCTGGTGCCGGGCGCTTCAGGTCGCTGAGAGGGTCGAGGAGACCCGGCGTCGCGGCGAGCAGGACGCCGATCAGCGCCAGCGGCTGCCGGCAGCCGGAGGCTGAGCTCTTCGCGATCGCGTCAGCGGTTCTCGGGCTCCACCGTGGGCGTCGAGGATCCACCGGCGACGGACACGACGTGGACGGACGAACCCGTCAGGTCACCGGTGAAGGCGCGGTCGCTGTGCTCGACGGGCTTGATCCACAGCTCCTCGGCAAGGATCTTGAAAGTCGAGAGGATCGGGACGGCGACGATCAGACCCACGAAGCCGAACAGCTGGTCGACGGCCACTACCCCCACAGCGACCAGAGCAGGGTGCAACTCGACATTGCGGGCGACCACCAGGGGCTGGATCACATAGCTCTCAATCTGGTGGGCGACGACGTAGATGACCGCGACAATCACCGCCTTGCTTGGCGAGACCGTGAGCGCGTAGATGATCGGCGGGATCGAGCTGATCAGCGCGCCGTAGTACGGAATGATCATCGCGACGGCGGTGAGGGTCGCGAAGAAGGCGGCGAAGTCGAGCCCGGCGATCCTCAGGCCCCCGTAGGTAAGGCCGCCCAGAACGATCATTCCGACCACCAGGCCCTTGAGCCAGCCAAGGTAGGCATCTCGAAGGCGGGAGAGGATTCGCTCGGCCTGCGGGCGCTGGGCCGGCGGTGCGATCCGAATGAAGCCAGTGACCAGAGGCTCGGGACGGATTGCCGTGTAGAGCGCGGTTAGGAGAACGATGATGATCGTCGCCACCGCGGCCACCACCCCGGCGCCGATGGTCGCTAAGGGCCCGAGCAGCTTTGACGGATGCTGGGTATATGTGTTGACGAAGTGCTGTATCTGCCGTCCTATGTCGTTCGGAGATGTCCCGGTCAGGTGACCGAGGCGACGGCGCAACTCGTCCACGATGTTCGGCAGCGAGTTGGTGAACCTTGCGATCTCCTGGTTGAAGACCGGAACGATCAGGGCGATCAATCCACCGAGGGCTCCCAATCCGAGCAGCAGGCCGAGCACCGCGCCGATCGCTCTCGGAACTCGCACCCGTTGCAGCAGGCTGGCGAATGCCGACAGTGGCGTCGCGAGAATCACCACGATCAGCACCGCGAGCACGAGCGTGATGAGCTGCTCGAAGATCAACCCGGCCATGACCAGACCGAACGCGAGGAGCACGGCGCGATAGAGCGTTGCCGGAGTGACCGTCGAGTTCGGCATCAGTCAACAGGCTGCCCCGAACAGGCCCATGCCACGCTGGAGCGCGTTGATTGGCTGGGACCGGCGCCCCCGCGATGAGACCGGCCGGCGTGTATCGGACGGTGGGACTGGCCGCGGCCTTGGTCGTCGCCGCCCTGGTGTTCCAGCAACTGCTGACGCTGATGCTGGTCGTGCTGGTCGTGATCATCACCTCGCTCCCGCTCAGCGCCGCTGCGTCGTTCGCGGAGCGACGCGGGCTGCCGCGAGCGTTGGGGGCCTCCGGGGCACTGATCGCGGCGTTCGTCGTTCTGGTAGGGCTCGGGTTCGCGGTGCTCCCCGAGTTCGTGAGCCAGGTCAGGCAATTTGCCCAGCGCTTACCGATGATCCTCGCCAGGGCCGACCGTTACGTCCATGGCCTGGCCGGCAGGAAGACGCGTGGCCTCTCAGCGCAGCTCACCGGCTTTGTCCAGGGATACCTGCACCATCCCGTGCGGCTCGTCGGTCCGGTGGAACACGTCGGACTGACGCTGGTCGGGATCGTGTTCCTGGTGGTGCTGATCATCGTCGCCGCATTCCTGATCGCGCTCAATCCCACGATGCTCGTGGAGGGTTTCCTGCGGCTGGTGCCTCAGGCTCGGCGTCCTCAGGCGCAAGCTGTCATGGCCCGTGTCCGCGTGGCGTGGCTCGGCTGGATGAGAGCGGTGGGGCTCGACATGCTGGTGCTCGGCGGGTTGCTGTTTCTGGGACTGCAGATCATCGGGCTCAACTTCGCGATCGGGTTCGCCGTGTTCTCCGCCTTCATGACCGTGATCCCGAACTACGGATCGGTGCTCAGCGCAATCCCGCCGATCCTCGACGGGCTGGCGCAGTCCCCCACCAAAGCGCTGCTCGTACTGATCGTCTATCTGATCGTCAACCAGATCGAGGGCAACCTGATCCTGCCTCTCATCATGGCCCGCACCGTCGACATGCACCCCGGCGTCGTGTCGCTGGGACTGCTGGTGATGGCGGCGCTGTTCGGCCTGATCGGGGTGCTGATCGCGATCCCGCTGCTGTCGCTGGCGGCGATCCTCGTCGAAGCGCTGTGGATCGAACCCCAGGAGGCACGAGCCGAGCGGGACCGACCCGCGGCGGTGACGGCGACAGCCGGGGCGCAATGACCCTGGAGCATCTGCTCCCGACACCGCCACTGAGGGCTTGTACACTCGGAAAGCGTTATAACGAAGTCCGAGTCATTTACGCATCGCCTGCGATCACTGGTCGAGCTGGTGATCACCGTCGCCGTTGCGGTCGGTCTCGCTCTGCTGATCCAGGCCTTTCTCGTCAAGCCGTACCGGATCCCAACGGGGTCGATGCTGCCGACCCTGGCGATCGACCAGCGGATCCTCGTGTACCGGATGGACACGCACCCCGGGATCGGAGACGTGGTCGTGTTCCATCCACCGCACGGTGCAGACCTCGGGTCGAACCAGTGTGCCGACGGCCAGCAGGGGTTCGCGGCGGATGGAGATGCGCTCGCTCAACCGTGCGACCGGCCGCTGGCCAGCGAGTCAAAACAGACCTTTGTCAAACGCGTCGTCGGGCTGCCCGGTGATGCCCTGACGATCGTGGACGGGCATGTGCTCCGTAACGGCAAGCGGGAGCCGGACGCCTACATCACCGCATGCGGTGGGGCGGCCGAATGCACCTTCTCCCGGGCGATCCGGGTCCCAGCCGGCGATTACTACATGATGGGCGACAACCGCGGGGACTCCGACGACAGCCGCTATTGGGGTCCGGTTCCGCAACGCGACATCATCGGCGTCGCGTTCTTGACCTACTGGCCCCTGGACAGGATCGGCGTACTCTGAGTCGCATGCGGTTGGCCGAACGCAGCGTCCTCGTGCTGACCAGTCTTGCCGGCGGCGATCGCCACGGGTATGGGCTGATCAAGGACATCGAGAGCTTTTCCGGTGTCGCGCTGTCACCGGGGACGTTGTATGGGGCGCTGGCCAGGCTTGAGGCCGACGGGTTCGTGCAGCGCCTGCCGGCCGATGACCGGCGCTATCCGTACCGGCTGACCCCGGCGGGCCGGGCCGTGCTGGCCGAGCGTCTCGCCGAATCGGCCCGGATCGCGAGCCTTGGCCTTGAGCGGATCGCTCTGGGTGGGCCATGAGCAACCGCCTTGCCGGCGCAATCCTCCGGCTCTACCCGCGCCGGGTCCGCGACGCTCACGGCCCGGAGATGGTGTCGCTGATCGACGACCTCATCGCCTATGATGGACGCTCCCGCACCGGGCTGTTCATTCGTCTGGCGGTGGACGGATTGGTCCAGCGCATAGCCTCGACCGCCACCGTCTGGACCGTGGTGGCGGTCCTGGCGGCCACCGGCGTTGGTGATCTGGCGATCTCGGACTTCGCTGCCGCCAGTGCGCACCCGGGTGCGCCGCGAACCGTGCACACGATCGCGCCGGCACGGCACGCGCGCCGGACCCCGCACCACCTGCCCCGATGGCACCGCACTTCACGACGGTCGGCTGGGACCATGGCCCGGTGACTCAGGTCCTCACCAGGCGACGGTCTGGCCCAGGTAGTCGAGGTAGTGGAGGCCGGTGCGACCGCGTTGGGCGTCGATGGTCGTGACGAGGCTGGGGATGCTCTCGTTGATGGTGAGGCGAGCGTTGGGGCCGCCGAGCTCGGTCTTGACCCAGCCGGGCGCCATGAGAAGCATCGTTCGGTTGTCGTCGTGGTGACGGGCGGCGTAGCTGCGCATGAGTTGGTTGAGGGCGGACTTGCTGGCTCGGTAGATCTCAAACCCGCCGCGTTCGTTGTTGGCGATGCTGCCCTGGCCGGAGGACATGACGGCGACCGTGCCGTTCGGGTCGATGAGCTCGCCGAGCGTTTCGATGACCCGCATCGGGCTCAGCGCGTTGGTGACCATCAGGCGGGTGAACTCCTCGGTCGTGACGTCCACGGTGGTCTCATCTGAGCCGTTGGTGACGCCCGCGTTGACGAATAGGAGATCGAACCTGCGGGCGCCGAGCCGGTCGCGAAGGGCTTGGACCTGCTCCGGCGCGTTAATGTCGACGTGCTCGATCTCCAGCCGCCCACCGACGGCGTCCTGCAGCTCGTGCAGGGCGGTGCGAACAGGACCGCGGACAGTCGCCATGACGTGAGATCCCCGGTCGATGTACTCCCTGGCGATCGCGTAGCCCAGGCCGCGAGACGCACCGATCAGAAGAACAGTCGCGTTGTCTGAGACCAAGCTCATGACTGCTCCTGAGGATACGATCGACACTTGTGTAGTCCAGCGCCGCTCAGTACTTGGTTGGGGTACGGCGTGGGTCCCGGGAGCCTAGGATGGACCGGTGCTGAGACGATGGCCCGGCGCTACCGCCGCGGCACTGGTCACGCTGGTAACGCTCGGGCTGATCACGCTTGACCTGACCGGTGCCGCGACACGCCGCTGGTGGGCTGATCGCGCTCTGACGACGGACGTGGTGGCAGGGATCCTCGTCGTGTTGATCACAGTGTTGGTGGTCGATCAGGTGGTGAGAGTGCGACAGCTGAACGATCGCGCACGTGCAACCGCGGCGCAGGCGGCGATCCTGATGGCCCAGGCGTCACGGGCGAAGCAAAGCGTGGCGGCGACGGCAAATGGGTCGGGGGATCGGAATTCAGCCCTGGACGAGGTTCGAACCTACATGACGATGTTGTTGATCAGCGCTCCGGTACTGATCGATGCAAGGGTGTCTCGCGCGTTCTTGGAGCAGGCCCAGAGGTTGGGTGCCCTGCTGGCGCACGCGCTGGCTTCTGGAGTCAAAGCGTCGGACGAGACCAGTCCAGGGTCCGACGCCCGACTGGAAGACTCCTTCCGGCGGCTTCGCTCCGCCTCGTCTCCGTTGCTCGAGGCGCTCACCGCCGAGGAGCGAAGCGCTGCGGGCGGAGGCGAGTCCCAATGATCGGTGGGGACATGTCACCGCCGCGGATCGCCGCGGTGAGGCGGTCGCCCGCCGACCGCTCCGACGTCTCACTGAGCCTGGGCGAGGTATTGGCGCTACGGGTGTGAAGGCCGGGTCTCGGTCCACTCGACGTAGATGTTGCGTTCGGCGAACAGCCAGGCCTCCTCAGTGTGCGTAGCTCCCGTGGCGGAACTCGTCGACTAGCCCTGGATGGTTAGGAGACCAATCGAGCCGGTCCCGAGCCTTGGCCGCGAATGTGCCCTGATCGAGGAGTAGGACCTCGGCGAAGTAATCGCCCAAACGCGCCCGAGCCTCGTCATCGGAGCCGGGGACCGCTCCGGGAGCGCCGGCGGCGACCGCAGCCGCCTCGGTCAATTCGGCAACGGTCGGGTTCAATCCATCCCCAACGACGTAGCGGCCATGAGCCGAGTCGGACTCGAGCACCCGCCGGAAGCACCTCGCCAGGTCAGCGACATGGACTGTCGACCAGTGCTGTCGTCCGGTGCCGAGCATGATCAGCTTGCCGTCCTCGTCTCGGGGTGAGTTGAGGAGGAGCGCGGGAATCGCACCGCCGCCATCGCCATAGGCGACGCTGGAGACGATCACGACCCCGCGCATGCCTGGAGCCTGCAGGACCCGGCGTTCGCTCGGCTCCTTCCATGCCACCAGAGCAGGTGCCTTGATTGGCGACTCCTCGCTGATCAAGGTGTTGTCGCCGTAGATCCACAGCCCGCTGATATGGAGATAGGGCCTGCCGGTGTCGGTGAATGCTTCGATCGCCGCCTCCACCACCGCCTCGTCAAGGTTCGCGCTGGTCTCGTCACCAGGACTGGCGGTATGGATGGCCCCGTCCGCCCCACTGAGCAGGCTCACGACAGCGGAGCGATCGTAGAGGTCGACCACCGCCGATTTCGCGCCGCGGCCCGTGACGATGGCAGCTTGGCGTTCGTCGCGGACGAGTGCCGTCACCTCGTGGCCGTGCTCGTGCAATTCGGTCAGTACGTGAGATCCGATGAATCCGGTTGCGCCGGTGAGTACCACTTTCATGACTGGAGAGCCTCCCGTCTTTGTCGTCGTTCGACACGCGATCCTGGGGTACGAAGTCGATCAAGCACTTGATTGAGAATACCCATGAGCAAGATTCCTGTCAAGCAACTGATTGACTACTTAGGAAGCCGGCCCCAGACCGCCTGAGCCAGGTCAGGCGGTGCTTGTGCCGCGGAAGGCGCCGCCGAGCACGGGTACCAGCCGTCGCTCGATCTGCTTCGCGGATTTGTTCCTGAGCTCGGCGCCGACCGGGGCGAGGACCAGCCAGTTCAACAACCCGGCCGCGCAACGCGTCCGGAAAATCAGTTCCGGGTCCCTGACACCGGGAATGTTGGCCTTCAGCACCCGAAGGGCATCGGTACGAATCCGATCGAAGCTGGCATCGAACCGATCCCATCCTTCTGGAGCATCGAGACCGGCCCGCGCCACGATCCGCATCACGTCCAGGTCGCGCCCCCCTACAGCCAGGGCGCGCATCATCGGTCGCGCGAAGGCCGCCGCCAGCTCCTCAAGCGACGCCTCAGCGCCCAGCGCGCCTACCGCCTTCTGCTGAGCGTCCAGATAGCGCTCCAGCGCGTACTCGATCGCGGCGTCACACAGCGATTTCAGCGAGCCGAAGTGGTAGCTCACCGCCGCGACGTTGGCCTGAGCAGCATCGGTCAGCTCGCGGAGACTCACACCATCTTCGCCGCGGTCAGCGAGCAGGTCCAGCGCGGCGTCCATCAGGCGCGTCCGCGTTCGCAGACCGGTTTCGCGACGCTGATCCACCTTGGCTGATTCCATGCAACCTATTCAAGCAGACGCTTGAAAACACGTCAACACGCCCGGGCGGCCGGCCGGAGCAGCGTCCGGTTGGCGAGCGATCAGACGCTGCTCATAGCTTGATTGCGCTCCAAGCAGCGTCTCGACCGGGTAGGTCACGACCGTAGCTGTCTGGGTTGGTGCCCAGCGTCTCGGCGGCTTCGGCAGCGATCTGCTGCACGATCACCGTGAGCGGGAACACGGACAGGGCCTCGCCGAGCTCCGGACGCGCGAATTCGCGTACCGCCGTGCCTTGTGCGCTCGCGACATCGGCCAGCTGTTTGAGGCGGCCAGATCCGGTCCCGCCGTCCAGGCACACAAGCGAATCATCGGCACCCAGAGCCACCGCTGGGCCGTGCAGGATGGACTCGCACGCGAGCCCTTCGGTGGCGACCAGCGCGGTTTCTCTGATCTTCAGGGCGCCCTCTGCGGCCGTCCAAGCATTGATTCCCACGCCGGCGAATTCCAACAGCCGGGTCGGCGGCTTCACACCCACTGGGCCGTGCGCGAGCTCCTGGGCCACGGCCTCTGGAACGTCGTCAAGCGCTCCCAGAGAGGCCCCCAGCCGCTCAGCGAGCTGCGCCACTCGCATCAGAGCACCGAGGTGGCTCGCCGTAAACGCCGAAGAGACCTCCTCCGAAACCGTCTCCAGGTCAGCATCCGGGTTTCCACGCTTGGAGACCACCACGGTCGGAACACCCGCCGCTCGGGCGTGCTCGAGCACTTCTGACGTGAACAGCTTGGTTCCCCGGTGGCTGAGCAGAAGCAGCGCGTCGCCATCCCCGGGGAAGGGATGGCCGGCGGCGACATCAGCGGCCGGGACAGCCCAAGCGTCAACGCCGCCCATCCGCAAATACCAAGCGCCCTGATTCGCGGCGTGCCAGCTCGTGCCAGTCCCGACGACCAACACTCGCCGGCCGGCCAATCGCTGCGCCGCGGACTCAAGCCCTCGTTGGTCGTCGAGCAGCCGCCGCAGCACCTCGGGCTGCGTCGCCATCGTCTCACGCATCACGCTCATCGCACCCGGGATCATGCCACGGCAGTGGGCGAGCGGGCGATCGAGCAGACCTCAGCTGGATAGTCGCGTTGCAGGACACCGCATGCGTATCCGACTTGCTTGACAAAAGCCAGCCGCTTGGCTAGGTTGCCTTGCGTGAAGCAAGCTAGCCTGATCCGCCCCCAAGTTACAGGAGACAACTGACATGACGATCCGGTGGCTCGGTCTGTCCGTACGCATCGCCCTTGCGGGCCTGGCGGCAACGCTCGGCCTCGCGTCCCCGGCGGCGGCAACGCCACATCCGACGCGCTGCAGCATCTCGCTCCGACGCCGGGCGTGCGACTACGCGATCGCCCGAGGACCCTACCGGCTGTTCGCGCGTGAGTACCCAGGTCGCGGCCCCGCGGTCGTCCTGCTTCACGGCTTTCCCGACGACTCTGACCTGTATGACGCGCTCGTGCCAGAGCTGCGCGGTCGGCGTGTCGTGACGTTCGACTTCCTCGGCTGGGGTCAGTCCTCCAAACCCCAACATCGCCGCTACACCTTTGCCGGCCAAGAGGCCGACCTCAATGCGGTCATCACGCAGCTGAGACTCGGACCGGTCGCCCTGGTCGCTCACGACGCCGGGGTCGTCGCCGCGACCAACTGGGCTCTCGATCACCCTCAGCAGGTCGCATCACTCACCTTGACGAACGGCTTCTACGCCCCCGCTCCGACGCTCCGGCCACCACCACTGGCCGCCCTGTTCGCACTTGGTCAGCTGCAGCCCGGCTCTCCTCTGGCTGGGCAGTTGGGAGGTTTTGACGAGAGCCTGAGTCCGATCGTGGCGGACATGTCCGAGGATCCGGCGGTGTTCGATGCCGTCTTCACCGGAATGGAGCGCCAGTTCATCTCCCGCCGTCAAGACGCCGCACGCTACATACCGCTGTTCTTGCGACAGTTCACCGGTCCGCGAAACTCGATCGCAGCGCTCCGGTCACTCACAGCGGACATGCTGCCGACGGTCATCGCCGACGCACGGCGGCTGCCCGAGCTGGCACGCGCGCCCTTCCCGATCCATCTCATCTGGGGCGCTCGCGACCCCTATACGAACCTCGGGGTCGCCGAGTCCCTACGCCATTCGGTCCCGCGCGCCACGCTCAACGTGCTCGCCCACGCTCACCACGACCTCCAGATCGACCAACCAGGACCGATCGCGCAGTTGCTCAGCCGCCCGGACTGGAATCGCGAGCCATAGCGACCGCCACGCTCGCTCGACACGGCAAGCCGGTCGTGCCTGAGATGCTCTAGTACTCGTCTCGCCGGCGCCACCACGGTCCGGTCTCGCTGCGCCCGTTCGGCGCCCGGTCCAGCCACTGGTACATGCCCCATAGCCCGTCCAGGCCCCGCGCATAGGCGGAGTAGGTGTGGTAAACGGCTCCGCCCTCGCGGGCGAAGGCGCTCATCCCGGGCTGCTCGCGAGTGTATGTGGCCGTGTCGGTGCCGCACATCGCGGCATGCTCAGAAGCGCCGCCCTCCCGGATCCACGTCGTGTCCTTCGGGCGGTAGTTGTAGTCGATGGTCCCCGAGCGCTGTTGGTCCTCGGTGAACGAGGTGTTGAAGTCGAAGTTGAAGTCGCTGTCCAGCGACGAGGCCCATGTGAAGGTCCAGCCCATGCGTCGCTTGTAGGCCTGCAGCGCGCTGATCGGGGCGCGCGACACCGCGATCATCCGAACGTCGTGGTGCTGGAGGTGGACAGCGGAGCCGTTGAAGCCATCCGCGATCGCCGAGCACGACGGGCAGCCGCCGGTGTACTCGGGTCCGAACATGAAGTGATAGACGAGGAGCTGCGTGCTCCCGTCGAAGAGGTCAGTCAGCGACGCAGCGCCGGCTTCGGTCTCGAAGCGATAGCCCTTCTCCACGGGGACCCAGGGCAGCGCCTGGCGCTGACGGGCCACGTCGTCGCTGCGGCGGGTCAGCTCCTTCTCGGCCTCGAGCAGATCGAGGCGGGCAGCGAGCCACTGCGCGCGACCGGCGGTGGTGTGAGTGGTCATATCGATGTCTCCTTGGTTTTAGGTTGCGGCGATGGCGACGCCGAAGGCGACGATGGCCAGCGCCAGGGGCACGTCGACGGCGGGATGCGGCGGGAACAGCTTCTGGGCGAGGACGACGGCGGCGATCGCGAACATCAGCGCGATGCTCATGACATTCACGGCGACGAGCACCAGCATCAGCCCGATGCTCGAGCCGAAGCAGTAGACGCCGAACCGCAGGCCCGAGCGGACACGCTGGCGGCAGCGGCGGCGGCACTCGCGCTTGAGGGGCGTGAGCTCATACATGCCCGCGGCGACGATCAGCCCTCCGGCGGGCACGAACCCGATCCGCCCGCCCGGCCGGTACAGCAGGCACATCGCGATGGCGACGAGCGCCCAGGTGCCGAGGTAGGAGCCGGCGAACAGCGGCGCCGCGAGCACGCCGTCGCGTTCCCGAGCGCGTCGTGCGATCGCGGGGAGCGCGCTCGGGAGCATCATCGCCGTCATCATCGGCACCGACGCGGCGACGGTGGGACCCATCTCCATGCTGGTCATTGCGTCAGCCCGAGTCTGGCCGGGGTGTTCTGCTGGAGGTCCGGGAGCGTGTCCCCGGTCTCGAGCAGGGTCTTGAGGTTGGCCAGGACGCGCGGCCACCCCTGGCTGATGAGCGAGCCGGTCATGCCACCGGGCTCGAGGTCGTCGTGGATCACCGTCAGCTTGACCTGCTCGCCGAGCGGCTCGATCTCGAAGGTGACCTTGGAGCGCTGTTCGCCGGTCAGGCGGTCGCGGGCGTCGTCGGTGAGATCCAGCGACTCGGCCCATTCGGGGGTGAACGTGTGCCATGTGTAGGAGAGTCGGCGGTGGGGCTTGGACTCGACCACAACCTGCTCGGGGTCGGCGATGGGCAAGCCGCGGGTGTGCCAGGTCATGGTCGAGCCGGGCTTCCAGTCGGAGTCGAACGTGATTGCCCAGTAGCGCTCGGTGAAGGCCGGCTCGGTCAACGCCTGCCAGAGCCGCTCGGGCGTGGTGTGGATGTACGTGGTGTAGACGAACGAGGGCTTGTCCACAGGGGTGTCCTCCAGTGCTCTTTTCAGATCGGCGAGCGCGTGGACGCGATCCTGCTCGTACCGCGTGATCCAGCGCTCGGCAATCTCGTTGATGGGCGCCGCGTTGAGGTAGTGGTGCTTCTCCCGGCCGCGGCGGACGGTCGTGATGAGATTGGCGGCCTCCAGCACGGCAAGGTGCTTGCTCACCGACTGGCGAGCCATGTCCAGCCTCGAGCCCAGCTCGCGCAGCGTCTGACCGTTGCGCTCGTTCAGGCTGTCAAGCAGCAGCCGCCGGCTCGGATCGGCCAGCGCCTTGAAGACCTCGTCGGTGTGCGAATAGGCAGCCATTCGGCTGCCCATAATACGCAGCCAACCGACTGCCTGTCAATGCCGACCACGGCTCAATCCGCGCCGGGCTTTTTGCTCTCGAGGTCCCGGCACGCCTAGGATGCGGTGCGATGGCGACGAGTCTTGTCAGCCCGGTCCTGGTCGGTCGGCAGACGGAGTCGGCAGCGCTGGACGCTGCGCTGGCACGCGTTCTGGAGGGCGACGCGGTGACCGTGCTGGTTGGCGGGGAGGCGGGGGTCGGCAAGTCGCGGCTGGTCGGTGAATTTCTCACCCGGGTGCGATCGGCGCAAGCCCGCGCGCTCGTCGGCGGCTGCGTCGAGCTCGGCGGAGGCGGGATTCCCTACGCACCGGTCGTGGACATGCTCCGCATGCTGGCCTCGGAGCTCGACGACGATGACCTGGAGGCGCTGCTCGGCCCGGCCCGGGCGGACATCGGGCGCCTGGTGCCGGAGCTCGACGACGGGCGGGAGGGTCCCAGCCGCGCCGACCGGGACCCATCCCGGATCCTGGAGCTGCTGCTGGGCGTCATCGGGCGGCTGGCAGCGGCCCGTCCGCTGGTACTCGCCTTCGAGGACGTCCAGTGGGCCGACCCGGCCACCCTTGATCTGATCGCCCTGCTCGTCGCCGGGCCGACGGCCCGCCGCCTGATGCTCGTCTTCACCGTCCGCTCCGACGAGCTGCACCGCACGCATCCCTTCCGGCGCATCTCGGCGCGCTGGGAGCAGCAGCGGACGGTGGAGCGGCTGGAGCTGGAGCGGCTCTCGGCGTCGGACGTCGCCGCGCAGATCGCGGCCATCCTGGGCGAGCGGCCAGACGGCGCCCTGATCGACCTCGTCTCGGAGCGCTCCGAGGGGATTCCGCTGTTCGTCGAGGAGCTGCTGGGGGCCATGCGCGAGGGCGGCCTCGGCCAGGACTACCTGCCGCCATCGCTGCGGGATGTCCTGCTCGCCCGCGCCGAGCGGCTGTCCTCGGATGCCGAGCATGTCCTGCGGGTGGCATCCTGCGGGGGCAGGTGGGTACCGGAGCGTCTGCTCACCATTGTCGCCCGGCGGCCGGATGAAGACCTGTACGCCGCGCTGCGCGAGACGGTCGAGCACCAGTTGCTCGTCGTCGACCCCACGGGCCGCGGCTACGGCTTCCGTCACTCGCTGGCGCGAGCGGCGATCCACGACGACCTGCTGCCGGGCGAGCGCGCCCAGCTTCACCGGCTGTACGCCGAGGCAATCGAGGGCAATACCGAGCTCGGCGATCCAGGGCTGGACACGATCTCGATGCTCGCCCACCACTGGCTCGCCGCCCACGATCTGCCGCGCGCTCTGTCCGCGTCGGTGCGGGCCGGCCGTGTCGCCGCCGACGCGTACGCGCCATCGGCGGCCCGGCGCCACTACGAGCTGGCCCTGGAGCTGTGGACCCAGGTGCCCGACGCCGACCAGCGCGCCGGCATCCAGCATCCTGCGCTGCTCGACGCCGCCGCCGACGCGGCCTGGCGGGCGGGTCCGGTCGACCGGGCGCTGGCCCTCGTCGACGAGGCGTTGGAGGAGGTCGGCCACGGCGGGACGCTGGAACAGCGCGCCCTGTTGCTCGCGCGGCGGGCATCGATCCTGCGGGAGCTCAGCCGCGACGACGAGGGCATTGCGGTCCTCGAGCAGGCCGTTGGACTGCTGCCGCCTGACCTTCCGAGTCGCGCGGGCGCGCGCGTGCTGGGACAACTCGCGGCGGCGATGCTCCGCGTCGACCAGATGCAGCGCGCCGGGGGGCTCGGCGCCCGGGCGATGAGCGCCGCGGAGGCGGTGGGCGCGACCGAGGAGCAGCTCGACGCGCAGATCACCGTCGGGCACGCCGCCGTGTACACGGGCGAGGTGGAGCTCGGCCTGGCCCAGATGCGGGCCACCATCGACCGGGCGCGCTCCCCGGGAACGCGCTGGAACTGGGTCGCCATCCGCGCGTTCGTCAATCTCTCCGACCTCCTGCTCATGCTCGGCCGCTATGAGGAGGCGGTGGCGACCGCCGACGAGGGGATGGCGGTCGCCGAGGAGGCCGGGGTCAGCCGCACCGCTGGAGCCCTTCTGCGGAGCAACAAGGCCGAAGCTCTGCTGCGGTCAGGACGCTGGGGCGAGGCACTCGCGGCCGCAGCGCCGGAACGGGAGGCGGCCGGCACGTTCACCGCCAGCCTGCTGCTGCTCCGCATCGAACTCAATGCGCTCGCCGGGCGAACGGAGGCGGCCCAGGCCGATCTGCGCGAGGTGCGCCAGCACCTCCGCAGCACCACGGCGCCGCAGTTCGCGTTGCCGCTCGCCACGGTGGAGGCCGAGCTGGCGCGGGCCGGGGGCAGGCTGGACGAGGCGGGAGCGAGCGTCGACCGGGCGCTGGCGCGGACGACGCCGGGCGAGGAGCCGCGCTACCGGTGGCCACTGCTGTCGCTGGGGGCCCGGATCGAGGCCGAGCGGGCGATCCACGCATTTGATGAGAACGGATCCGTCCCGGACGACGCATTGGAGCGGTCGGCGACGTTGCGGGCGCAAGCCGAGGACCTGGCGGCGGGGACCCCGGCGGCCCGGGGTCATTTGGCCCTGGTGCGGGCGGAGCACGCCCGCCTGACGCGCAACGGAGAGGTGGAGGCGTGGGCCGAGGCGGTCGATGCCTGCCGCGAGATGGACGAGCCATACCCGCTCGCCTACGCGCTTTGGCGGCAGGCGGAGGCGCTGGCCGTCGCGGGCAGCGCGGACGCCGCGGCCGCGGCGGCAGGTGAGGCCGCCGAGCTGGCGGGGCGGATGGGCGCGGCGCCTCTGCTGGGCGAGATCGAGGCTCTGATCCGGCGCGCGCGTCTGCGCATCTCAGCCGACGGCGCGGACTCCGCGCCCGAGTCCACCTCAGCGGCTCCCGCTGCTGAGGATCCGTTCGGATTGACGGCGCGCGAGCGTGAGGTGCTCCGGCTCGTCGCCGACGGCCGCTCCAACACGGAGATCGCGACGGAGCTGTTCATCTCGCGGGCGACGGCGAGCGTCCACGTGTCCAACATCCTGTCAAAGCTCGGGGTCGCCACCCGCGTGCAGGCGGCCGCCCTCGCCCACCGGCGTGGCCTCGCCTCGGTCGCGGCACCGGAATCCCCGGGCGCTAAGCCAGCTTAGGTCGCGATCTCAGCTAGCTGGGGCGACGAGACTATGCGCCGGCCCGATGTGCGAGGCGGGGGCTTAGACGCATGCTGCTCGCATGCTCAATTCACGCTCTCTCTTCCGGCGCCGTCCCCTCGGGGGGCGCCCGTTTCAGCTTCTCCTTGCCTCGCTGGCGGTCTCCTCGTGCGGCGACTGGGTCTACAACGTGGCCCTGCTCGCGCTCGTGTTCGAGCGGACGCACTCCGGGACATGGGTCGCGCTCACCACGGCCGCCCGCGTCCTGCCCATCGTCCTCCTCGGCCCGCTGGGCGGGGTCATGGCCGACCGGCATGATCGGCGGAGGTTGATGATCGGTGCCGATCTGGTGCGGGCGGGGCTCATGGTGGCGCTGGCCGCGGCCGCCGCCGCCGGGCTGCCGATCCTCCTGGCGCCGGTGATCGCTGCGGTCGCCACGGCGGCCGGCACGGCGGTGCCGCCATGCGTCGCCGCCAGCACCGCGCGGCTCGTCCCCGGCCCCGAGCTCCAGCGGGCCAACGCACGCCGGTCCGCCGTCGGCCAGGCGGCAATCGTCGCCGGCCCGGCGCTCGGCGCCCTGGTGCTGGTCATCTCCACGCCGGCGACTGCGATGCTGGTCAACGCAGTGACGTTCATCGCCTCGGCCGTTGCGGTCTGGTCAATCGGGAGCGGTCCTGCATTTGTCCCCTCAGGCAAGGCCGGCGAGACCGTCGGCGGCGTGCTGGATGACATCGTGGCCGGAGCCCGGGCGTTGCGGGCAGCGCCGGCCGCCATCCGGCTGATCGCCGCCGACGTCGTCTGCAGCGCCGTCTACGGAACGTTGACCGTCCTGTTCGTGTTGCTGGCGCGGCAGCTTGGCGCCGGCACCGGCGCCTACGGCCTGCTCATGGGCGCGTACGGCATCGGGGGCGTGATCGGAGCGATGGTGACCGGCCGCGTCGCCAACCCGGCCCGCTGGCGCAGGGCGCTGATCGCCGCGCTGCTGCTGGTCGCGACCACCCTCGTGGCCCTCGGCTCCGGTCCGACGCTGCTCGAGGCGCTGGCAGCGTCGTCGCTCGGCGGCGGCGGACTCGTCGTCGGCGAGGTCCTGGCCGATACCGCCCTGCCCGAGATGCTCGACGACGACATCCTCGGCAGCGCATATGGACTCGCCGTGCCCGTCTCCCTTGGAGGGATCGTGGTCGGGTCCCTTCTCGCCGGACCCCTTGTCTCGTTCCTGGGGGTCGGTGGTGCGCTGACCGCCGTCGGCCTCGCTGTGGTGGTCGCCTGCGGGGCGGTGGTACGGCGGCCGCTGGTGGTGGCCGTGCCGAGCGTGGCGTGACGAGGCACAGATCAGCCCTCTGACCTGCGCCGAGGGGTTACGTCCGCAAACGGATCGAGCTCGACACCAGGCGCCTCAGGCTTGGACGCTGCTCCCGTGTCGACGACTGCCCGAGGCCTGCACCACACTGTCGGGCACGAGCTTGTACGTTTGGCTGGCGCCGCACCGGGAGCACCTGAGATCGATTGACGCGATCTCGTGCGGTATCGCTCTGACCTCGTCTTGGGTGGGTCGTGCCTCGAGCGGGACGAGTTGGTAGATGTGTTCTGCGCCACAGCCGGTGCACCTGTAGTCGATCGATGCGGTGTGGTTCATGGTGATGCTCCTATCCGGTGGGTTGCGGTGGACCGGCAGCAGCGCAGCTGCATTGGCGACGATCCGGTTCCCATGACCGATGCGAACCGGTTGGGACCAAGCTCGCGAGCGATTCCGGGCCGCGGTGGACCGATCATCCGGCGCTCACAGCACGCCAACCGCACGGCCGACCGGCCATGCCAGAGCGTGGTTGCAGTTACGGTTCGATGGACTCTGCGGGAGCGCCACCACTGCATGGTCGAGTACGTCGGGGTGAGCCGGCGTCACCTTCGTCGGGTGATCTGACCAGGTCGCCTACCGCACCGGGATGCTGGCCGTGAACCGCGTGCCACCGCGAGGCAGGCTTTCCACGTGAAGGCTCCCACCCAGGACGGCGAGGCGGTCTCTGAGCGCGACCGAAGCGGTGTGTTCACCCGGGGGCCCGATGACTCCGTCGTCGCAGACGTCCACCCTGAGCGCGCGGTGGTCCATGCGTACGGTGACCTTCGCGGCCTTGGCGTGCGCGTGTTCCGCGATGGTGGTGAGTGCCTCGGACACGACAAAGTACGCCGTGGCCTCCACCGCCTGAGGCAAGCGTCCCGCGGACACATCGACCTCGACCGGGATGGACATCCTCGAGGTGAGCGTCGTGACACCTGCCTCGAGGCCGGCGGTGGTGAGAACGGAGGGGAGGATGCCGTGGGCGAGCTCGCGTAACTCGTCCATTGCGGCCTGGGCGTAACGAAGCGCTTCGCTGACGAGGCCCGGGGCCCCCGGCCTACCTTGCTCCAGACGGTCGCGCGCCTGCTCGACCGTCACGATCGTCTCGGCCAGATGGCTCCGCGCCCCCTCGTCCAGATCGCGCACCACGCGGCGACGCTCCTCGTCGGCTGCGGCGATGATACGGGACCGAGACGCCGCGAGATCTGAGCGCGCCTGCACGTTGGCGATCGCCGTGGCCACGAGTTCCGTGAACCGCGCGATCCGCAACCCCGCGTCCGCGGGCATCGGCTCTGTCCCCGACGTCGCCACCGCGATCACCCCCCATAGACGCCCGTTCACGACGATGGGGCTTCCGACCGCGGAGCGCAGCCCCGCCGCTCGCGCCGACCCGGCGATCACGCCCGACGCATGCTCATAGCTTTCGGTGCGAGCAGGCTCTCCCGTTCGATGCACCACCGCGCCGACCGTGTTCCCATGGAGCTCCCACCGACTGCCGACCGCAAACGCATCGCCGAACCTGCCCCAGCTCGCGACGACCGTGCACGTGTCGTCCGGCTCGTACCGGTCGATCCCGGCAGAGTCAACGCCCAGCAGCAGCGCCACCTCCTCGGCAACCTTGGCGAAGATCTCCTCCGGGAGCGATCCGCGTGCCACCATCGTCGCGATGTGTCGCAGCGCTGCCTGCTCCGCGGCCAGCCGGGCGAGACCCGAGCGGCTCTCGGTGTTGGCGATCGCCGTTCCGACCAGCTCAGTGAACGAGGCAAGGCGCGCCTCGGTGCCCGCCGGAAGCGGTTCGATTGCGGTCGAGGCGGCGCTCACGAGACCCCACAGCCGGCCCTCGACCGTGATCGGGCTTCCGACGGCCGAGCGATAGCCAGCATCCCGCCCCCGGATGCCGATGGGCCCGGAGGCATCGGTGAAATCGTCAAGGCGCGCCGGTCGACCGGTTCTGAGAACGATTCCTGTGACGTGGTTTCCCCAGCAGTCCCAACGATCGCCGACCGGGAAGGCATGGCCACCGCCAGCCCTCCACGCGGCGATGGTGGTACACGTGCCGTCGGGCTCATATCGCCCCATGGCCGCGCTCGTCACCGGAAGGAGTCTCGCCACCTCCTCGTTGACGGCCCTGAACACCTCCAAGGGCTGTGCTCCTCGCGCCACGAGCGTCGCGACCCGCCGCAGCGCTGCTTGCTCCGCCGCCGGCATCTCGAGGCTTTCGCGCGCGTGGGCGCCCGCGATGGCTGCCGTCACCAGCTCGTTGAAGTCGGTCAGGCGCGACTCGGTATCCGATGCGAGTGGCTCGATCTCGGGGGACGAGACCACGATCGCACCCCATACCTCGCCCGACGCGATGATCGGGCTGGCGACGGTCGACCGCAGGCCGGTGCGGCGGATCGCCTGCGCGACATCCCCCTCAAGGCCGGCGTGGTCGTCGATTCGCGCCGGCCGACCGCTCGCGCGTACATCAGCCAGAAGGTCCCCCCCGTCGAGCGACCAGCGCTGCTTGTCAGGTAACCGCTCCCATCGCTCCGACTCGCCGAACGCGGCGAGCTGGGTGGCGGCGCCGTCGGGCTCGTATCTCACGATCCGCACGACCGGAACGGCCAACACGCACGCAACCTGCTCAGCGACCACCGCAAACAGCTCTGCCGGTGGGACGCCCTGCGCCACCAGGGTTGCGACCCGGCGCAGCGCCGCCTGCTTCTCGGCCAGCCGGGTCAACTCGCGGACCTCGGCCTCGCGGTGAGTGACTGCCGATACGCGCATGCCGACGTCACCCCAGCTGAGAAGCGCCTCGACGAACTCGAGCAACGCGTCCTCGTCGACGTCGAGTTCCTCGGCCCTGGCGTAGGCCTCCTCGCGCACCACCTCCAGACCGATCCGCCAGCCGTGGAGCATCTCGTCGAGCGTGATGCCCTGACGGGCCCGCGTCTCTCCGGACGCGCGATGATCGACCTGCTCGCCGCGACGATCGATGTCCGGGTCATGGATCGCCTCGAGCAGGTTGCGTGTGTTGGCCAGCACCACCGGGATCAGCTCGCGGCGCGGCACCCTCAGGTAGGCCGGGACCAGCTCCTGCATCCGCCGTGCGCTCCGATCGGCCATCCGCTCGACCTCGCCGAGAAGCGCTCGGGCCAGGCGCTGCGCGCCTTGCTGGAGCTCATCGGTGTTCGCGGGCACGGGCTCTTCCTTGGATTCGCTAGCTGGAGAAATGCGAGGTGGGCATTGGGATGCATGCGGCGATCACCGTGCCGCCGTCGAGCGGGCTTTCGACCCGGAGCGTCCCGTCGAGGGCGGTGACGCGGTCGCGGAGGCCCATGAGTCCGGAGCCGTCGGCCCGAGCGCCGCCGATTCCATCGTCGCGAAGTTCGAGATCAAGGCTGCCGCGCTCGAGGAACACCTTGACGGTGGCGCGCCTGGCCTGTGAATGCTTGGTCACGTTGGTGAGCGCCTCGGCGAGAATGAAGTAGGAGGTCGCCTCGATCACGTCGGGGATCCGCTCGGTGAGCACGTCGGCCTCGACCGGGATCGTCATTCGGGAGGTGAGGGCCAGGACTGCCGCGCGAAGGCCGCCCTCGGTGAGGGCGGAGGGGAGAATGCCGGAGGCGAGCCCGCGCAGCTCCTCGGTGGCGCTCCGCGCGTGCCCGAGAGCTTCAGCGAGCAGGGGATCCGCGTCGGCTCGGTGCTGCTCGAGGGCACGACCCGCCAACTTGAGCGTCAAGACCGTGTGAACCAGGCGTTGCTGGGCCCCGTCGTGCAGATCGCGCACCACGCGGCGCCGCTCCTCGTCGGCCGTGGCAACGATCCGGGCTCGGGAGGAGGCGAGCTCTGACCGGGCCTCGACGTTGGAGATCGCCGTAGCCACCAGCTCGGTGAATTCAGAGACCCGCGACTCGGCGTCCGCGGGCATGCGCTGCGTCTTGGATGCCGCGCCGACCACGCCCCAGAGACGCCCGCCGACGAAGATCGGGCTCCCGACGGTGGACCGCAGTCCGCGCTTGCGCAGCTCCACCCCGATTGAGCCCGTGGCATGCTCGGAGGCATCGATCCGGGCGGACCGCTCGGTTCGATACACCAGCGCGGTGACGCTCTGCCCATCGAGTTTCCAGCGGCTGCCAACCGTCAGCGAGCTGCCGAGGTCGCCCCAGGTCGCGATGAGGGTGGCATTCCCGTCTGGCTCGTAGCGCCAGATCGCAGCAACATGAGCCGTTAGGAGCGCCCCCACCTCCTCGGCGACCTTGGCGAACAGGCCCTCGGGTACCGATTCACGGGCGACCATCGTCGCAACCCGCTGCAGCGCGGCCTGCTCCTGCGCCAGACGCTCCATCTCTGCGCGCTCCTGGGCGTTGGAGATCGCCGTCGCCACCATCTCGCTGAACTGTGTGATCCGCCAGTCGCCATCCGCGGGCATCGGCTCCGCCCCCATCGTTGCGACTGTGACTGCACCCCAGAGGCGCCCATCGACGACGATCGGAGCCGCCAGTCCGGAACGGATTCCCTCAGAGTGCACGACGTCGGGCACGTCGGCCGCCGCCGGATCGTCGGCGTCGAACCGCGCCGCGCGCCCGGTCTCGCGGACCGAAGCAACGACGTCGCCCGGAGACAGCTCGACGCCCGCGCCCGCTTGATGGGGACCGCCGTGTGCGCCCATCACGGTTGCCGTCCCGGCCGCCTCGAACCTCACGACCGCGGAGATGTCAGCACGGAACAGAGCGTGCACCTCGTCGGCCACCGCGCCGAAGATCGCCTCCGGCGGGCGCCCGCGAGCCACGAGCGTCGCGACGCGACGCAATGCCGCCTGCTCGTCGGCAAGCCGCTCCGAGTCGGCGCGCGCTTGGACGTTCGCGATCGCGGTGGCCACGAGCTCGACCAACTGTCCGAGCCTCGCCTCCGCATCCGCGGGTAGCGGCTCCGGACCGGCGGTGCCGGCCACGATCGCACCCCACAGGTGCCCGGCGACGACGATCGGGCTTCCCACCGCCGACCGCACTCCGACCTTCCGGGCGCCGCCAGCGAGCCGACCCGAGCCGTCCCGGAGGTTGTTGAGACGCTGTGGGCGCTTGGTCCGATACACCGCTGCGGTCACGCTGTCGCCGTCCGGCGACAGCCGGGAGCCGATTGGAAACTCCTCCTCCAGCCGGCCCCAACTCCCGACGAGGGTGGCGACTCCGTCCGGGCCATAGTGGAGGACCCGCGCGACCTCGGCACCCAGCATTATGGCCACCTCTTCCGCAACCTGGCCGAAGATCACTCCCGCGGTTGATCCGCGCGCGACCATCGTCGCCACCCGCCTGAGGGCGGCCTGCTCGCGGCCAAGCCGACCGAGCTCGCGGATCTCGGTCTCATGGTGCGCGGTCGCCGAGGCACGCATCGCCGCGTCGCTGCACCGCAGCAGGGCATCGACAAAGTCGAGCAAGGCCCGCTTCCCGATTTCAGGCGCCTCCGCGACCGCACGCGCCTCCTCCCGCAGGACCGCCAGACCGATTCGCCACCCGTGAAGCAGATCGTCGCTGGAGATCCCTTGGCGTGCGCGCGATTCTCCGGACGCCCGATAGACATCCTCGGCGCGGCCGCCAGCCGCGCCGAACTCTCGGATCGTCCCGAGAAGATTGCGGGCGTTGGCGAGCGTGACCGGAGTCAGCTCACGCAGCGGCACCCTGGCGTACGAAGGGATCAGCTCCTGCATGCGGGCGGCGCTGCGCTGCGCTATCCGCTCCACCTCACCAAGTAACGCCTCGGCGACGAGCCGCGATCCGCCGGAGTCCGCGTCACTGTTCACAGCTCTCACCAGGGACGTTCGTCAACCAGCGGTGCGTCTGACTGACGCGGCCGGGGATGGGCAACAACGCGGTCACCACTGTCCCTTCGCCCGGAGGGCTCTCGATGCGGAGCTCGCCATCCAGGGCGGCGGCCCGGTCGTGAAGCCCCAGGAGCCCGGAGCTCGCGTTGGTGGCGGCGCCGCCAACACCATCATCCGCGACCTCGAGCCACAGTCCCTGAGCGTCGACGAACGCGGTGATCCGCGCGCTCGAGGCGCGAGCGTGTTTGATGGCGTTGGTGAGCGCCTCGCTGATGATGAAGTAGGCGCCTGCCTCCAACACTGCCGGTAGTCGGTTAACCGTGACACTGACGGACACGGGCAGGCGAGCGCGCGAAACCAGCGCCTCAACGCCGCCGCACAGACCACCTTGCGTCAGCGCGGAGGGAAGGATTCCATGCGCAAGCTCGCGGAGTTCGCTGTTGGCACCCGCGGCATGTGTGAGCGCCTCGTCCACCAGGTCGACGGCGGGTCCAGCTGTCTCTCCGAGTGCCTGACGCGCCAGTTTGAGCGTGATCATCGTATTCACCAGGCGCTGTTGCGCGCCATCGTGGAGATCGCGCTGGATCCGCCAGCGCGCCTCGTCCGCAGCGGCCGCCACGCGGGCGCGCGAGGCCATGAGCTCCGCCCGGGTCTCCGCATTGGCAATCACGAGGCCGACGAGGTTGGCGAAGTCCGCCATGCGCTCCTCCATGTCAGCGGGGATGGCGTTACCGCTCGTCGCCGCGGTCATCGCGCCCCAGAGATGCCCGTCCACAACGATCGGGCTTGCCACCACCGATTGACCAGTGACAGGACGCCGGTGCAAGCCGGCCGGTTTGTCGAGCTCCAGGGAAACCCCGGGCTCGATCTCCTCCATACTTCCGCCCACGCGGGCAAGGACAGTGGCGGTACCGTCAGGCTCGAACCGCACCACGGACGTCTCGTCGGCGCCCAGCAGCGGACCGATCTCCTCGGCAGCCGTCCGGAAGATATCGGCCGGAGCCACACCACGCGCGACGGCCGTCGCCAGGCGTCGCAATGCGGCCTGCTCCTGGGTGAGCTTGCGGAGCTCGTTCCGCTGCACGCGACGATCGCCGAGGTCTCGCACGATGAAGGCGGCCTCGTCTGCGACCGGCTCCGCGACCGCCCGCTCGCCTGTCGGCAAGGTCAATCCTCCGCCGCCGGGCGGGAGCTCGAGTCGCAGGTCGCGCAACCAACCGCGGGGATCGTCCGCCAGCACTCGCCCGGTCGCCGTCACGAGCGCTCGTCGCTCGGAGCCGCTGTCGAGTCGAGACCGGTAGCGCGCACGCAACCGGTCGTCACGCTCGTGGGCGAGGTGGCGGAGATGACTCTCGACCGCGCGGGCAGTCGTCATGACGATGGCGAGGCTCTGGGGGTGTACGTACTTGCGGGGACCGGTGAGGTCGATCACGCCGATCGGCTCACCCGTCTCGGGGTCATGGACGGGTGCCGCCGAGCAGGTCCAGGCCTGCACCGGCTGGGCGAAGTGCTCCGTGGCGAAGATCTGGACGGCGTGGTCGGCAGCGAGAGCGGTCCCGATGGCGTTCGTCCCCGCGCTGCACTCGCTCCAGAGAACGCCCTCGGTGAAGTTCATCGAATCGGCTGCCAGTGATCGGACCCTGGAATCGCCCTCGAGTGTCAGCAGGATCCCAGCAGCGTCGCTCACCACGATCAGGTGCCGCGAGTCGGTGGCAACGGACGCCAGGCAATCGCGGATAAGCGGCGTGGCCCGCGCCAGCGGATGGGTCGTCCAACGCGAGGCCGCCTCCGCACGATCGACCGCAACGGACGCCAGCCGCCCGCCGGACGGATCGACGCCCGCGTCGAGCGACCGGCGCCACGACTCGGCGACGGGGCGGCGCACTCCATCCAGTCCGCCGCCGCTCAGGAACCGTTCCCAGTCACGCCGCACCTCTCGGGCGCGGCGCGCGGGCGGAGTCGCTGGGTCGATGGCCAGCCACGGATTGCCCGTACCTGACCGGGTTACGAGCCCCATGTCTACAGCCACATCCTGACCGTGAAGCCGCGCGGGGAGTGGAAGGACTCGACCCGCCAGGTCAGCTGGCGAGCCACCCACAGGCCCCTACCTCTTCCCGGCCGGGGCACGAGATAGCCGGCCACGGGGTCGTCAAAGCCTCCGCCGCGGTCAATGACCTCGCAGATGAACCGTCCGTCGACGCGTCCGACGCGGACCTCCTCGATACCGCCACCGTGCCGCACCGCGTTTGCGGCGACCTCGGTGGCGGCGACGAGCATCTCGAGCGCCCGTGCGCCCGGCACCCCTTCGCCCGCAAGATCGCCCGCCAGCTGTTCGCGGAAGCGCTCAAGGTCCTGCCCCACATACCAGGAGCGCAGGCTGGGAAGCGGCTCCGGCTCACGCGTGAGCTTCCGCACCACATCTCTGGGGTCTTCAAACCGGTCGCTCGGTGCCCACCGGTCAGCTAACACCTCATTGTGAGTGCGCAGCACACCGTCCAGGACCGCGTCCGGCAGCCGGTTCGCCGGGTAGGTGCAGACCACCCAGACGGGAAGATGGTCGTAGGCGAGGTTCGTGATCGCCTCGTAGCTCTGCCACTCGTGCCAATCGTCGAAGGTCGGCCCGAACTGGAACTCGGCCACAGCGCGTACCGAGGGAGCCTGCCGCAGCAGACGGACAAACGTCTCGTGGTACGCCGCAACGGCACGGGCCGGCCGGGTGTAGGTCCAGCTCAGGTCGACGAAGACCATGCGGGCGGCGTCGGGCCCGAGCGCGTCGCGCATCATGGCGAGCCCGGCACGGTTGTGGGCGACCACACAACACTCGCCGGCATCCAGACCCTCCCGCAGGAAGCCAGCCGTACGCGCCGTATATTCCTCGTCAGAGTCATACACGAGGGCGTCATGACGCAGCGCCTCGGCTCCCATATTCATACGACTAAGCGGGAGCGCCGCGGATTTCAAGTCCCGCGGACGTCGGGCGGCTCCGCGGCCGCCACGCGCAGCTTCTCCAGAGCCCCGGCTTCGATCTGCCGGACTCGCTCGGCCGTGAGCCCAAGGCTGGTACCGATCTGGGTCAGCGTCTGCGGCGGCCAGCCGAGCCCATAGTGTCGCCACAGCACCATCCGTTCGCGCTCGTCCAGCCCGCGCGCGAGATCACGCACCGCCAGTTCGTCGAGCACGTGCCGGTACTCCTCTTCCGCGTCCGGGTCCGCGAGCGTGTCGCCAAGCGTGGCCGGATCTCCGGCGACGTCCGTCCCCACGGGCTCGTCGAACGGCCGGGGGGCCCGCTCGACGACCAGCAGGCTGTCCAGATGCACGCGGGAGAAGCCGGTCGCAGCCGCCAGCTGGTCCGCGGTCGGCTCGGAAGCATGGGCGTCGACGTAATCGCGGCGGGCCGACCGGATCTGGGCGAGTCCACGCACGGCGTGGTCCGAGAGCGCGACCGGCCTCTTCAGCTCCGCCAGGAGGTCCTGCATCGCCTTGCGGACCCAGAATGAGGCGTACGCCCAGAACGGCGTTCCCATCCCGGCGTCGTACCGCCTCGCCGCAAAGAGCAGGCCGGCGATCCCTTCCTGGGTCAGCTCGTTCTGCTGGACTCCCCCTCCCGCCGCGAACCGGCGTGCGAGGCCCTGGATCGCCGGGAGACAGGACTCGATCAGCTGGCGGCAGGCGTCCTCGTCTCCACCTTCGGCGGCGACGACCAGCGCCCGCTCGCGCTCGCGCTCCGCCGACACGGGCGAATCATCGAAGGGGACGTTCCGGAAATCCGGGCCGTCCGTTGAGGCTGGATGGCCACGTCGAAGCAAACTGGCACTCAAGCCCTGCAGCGTCGAGGAACATCGAATTCTCTCATTTCTCGGGACGGGGCGAAACGTGCCGTGCCGTGCCGTGCCGTGCCGGGCCGGACCGGGCCGGGAGAACGCCTGCGCCGGAACCCGTGGGCGTCAGCGATTGCGGGACGACCGGGGGAGCAGCCCCAGCTCGCGAGCCCGCCGCACGGCCTCTCGGCGGCTGTGCGCGTCAAGCTTGGCGTACAAATGCTTGACGTGGGTCTTGATCGTGTCCACCGACACGTAGAGCTCATTGGCGATCTCGGGCTTGGAGAGATCGGTCGGCAGGTAGCGCAGGACGCGGGCTTCCGTTTCGGTGAGCGGCTCCTGCACCGGCTCCGATGCCGGGGCGTGCGCAGCCGGCTGCCGCCCGACCAACAGGCCGAAGATCTCCGCGACCAGGTTCGCGTGCGCCGCGTGCATTCCGATATGGCGCTCGAGCAGCGCCGGCACCGGATGGACGAGGAACGGCAGGAGAACGTGATCAGGCTCGGCGAGGTCGAGCGCACGCTCCAAGGCATCCGCGGCGGCCACGTCGTCTCCCACCCCGTCGCTCGTGATGGCATCCAGGAGGAGCGACTGCACGAGCCAGCCACGGAGAACCGTGGCCGAGGCGAGATGGTCAAAGGCCGGGGTCGGTTCGGGCGGGCGAGGAACGAGCACCAATGGCGTACGCCCGCCGCCCGCAGGCGTCCGTGGCTGTCGGCCTCGACGCTCGGCGGCCCCCGGATGCCTCGTTGGCGGTGTGAATCGGTTCGATGCTTCCAAGACGATCATGCGTGTCTCCCTGTTCAGCGTCGCGTGGACACCGGCTCCGGCAGCATCCGGATCTCGGCGAGCTGGATCGCCATCGCCTCGACCCAGTCGCCCTGAGCGATGAACGTCGAGCGCTCCCGTTGACGCATTTGGGCGATCTGCCGGCGGCGGGCGCGATTCCAGCGTCGCTCGCGGACGATGATGTACACCGAGCGGATCATGTCGTCGCCATCTCCTCATCCAGTCGCTGAGCGGTCACCAGCGGACTATCCCTCGCGGGAGCGGCCGCCTCCATGCCCTCCCGCCGGAGATCGCGTTCGGCAAAGCCCGACCCGTAGGTAGGGAAATCCCGAAATGGTCGATGCGATCTCTGGTTTTCCCTACCGCGCCCGGACACCGGGGGTGCGATGATCGCCCCGTGACTCAATCCGTCCTGCTCGTCGACGACGACCCGGTGTTTCGTTCGCTGGCCATGCGAATCCTCAACGAGGCGGGCCTCGCGGTCATCGGCACCGCGGGCGACGCCGCCGAGGCGGTCTCGGCGGCTCTATCGCTAAAGCCGGACGCGGCGCTCGTCGACATTGGACTCCCGGACAGGGACGGCATTGATCTCGCGCATGAATTGGCAGCCCTACCGTGGCGACCGCGCGTCGTGCTCACCTCAACAGACCGTGATGCCGGTCTCCGCATCGGCTCAGGAGGGGCGGGCGATGGTCTTCAGTTCATCCCGAAGGAGGACCTTCCCAGCGCGCCGCTGCTTCGGTTGCTGGGTGCGGGATAGCGCGGCGCTCTAGCGGGCTTCTGCCATCCAGCCTCCAACAGCGGTCAGATCAGCGACGAATTGGTCCATCGCCGCCTCGCGCTTGGCGTCGTCCCGCTCGCGCAGGATTGCCGAGGGGTGGGTCGTCAACGTCACGATCTCGGCCAGGTCCGACTCCATCGGCTGACCGCGATGCCGGCCGATCCGCACCCACGAGCCCAGCAGTGCCTGCGCGGCCGTCGCGCCGAGGCAGACGACCGCCTGCGGCGCAACCACCGTTAGCTCGGCCTCCAGCCAGGGTCGGCAGGCAGCGACGTGGAGGCGCTCCGGAGTCTGGTGGATGCGCCGCTTACCCCTCTGCCGAAATCGGAAATGCTTCACGACGTTCGTGATGTAGGCGTCCCGACGGTCAATGCCAGCGCGCTCCAAGCCCTGGTCGAGCACCCGGCCGGCGGGACCGACGAACGGGTGCCCCTCGATGTCCTCGCGGTCACCAGGCTGCTCGCCGACGAGCATGAGACGTGCTTTCTTGGCTCCCTCACCCATCACGGGCTGGGTCGCGTCAGCCCAAAGCTCACAGGCGCGGCAGTCTTGAACCGCCTCCCGCAGCGACGTAAGGCTCGGTCGTTCAGGTACCGGGGCGGTGGGTCTGTCTTCAGAGAGCGTCATAGAACTACCGCTACCCCGCCCCCCAGACGCCAGAACGGTCGCGTCCGCGCTCCGCGTCTCGCGCGCTGAATTCACCCGACTCGGGGGACGCGGATTCGCCCGCCGCGGGGGGATCTTTCCGCCGTCGTAGGGAACGGACACCACCCACGTGCCGACGCGGCCCCCTCCTCCGCCGGCGCGCCCCAGTCGGCGCCCGCGCCTGCCCGGCCCACGCGCTCAATGCCGCCCACCTCGCCACGCGACCCCAGACGGTGACGACCGCCGTGGAGCTCGGCCGACTGTGGACTGGCTCTTGCCGGTTGCGGCCGGCGGATTCTCCGCCATCGCATACCGTCGTCAGGCGGCTCGGAGCCGGCTTGGAGCCAGTGGCGTGATCTTCGCGATCGGTCGCTGGTCCGGGGCTGGGGTCATGCGCTCTTCGAGCAGATAGCCGGCGCGCGCGTAGGTGCGGATCGTTGCCGTCGAGCCCAATGACGTCAGTTTCCGGCGCAGGTTCGCCACATGGGCACGGAGGGTTTGGCGGTTTCCGGCGTACGCCACGCCCCAGACATCTCTGAGCAGCGCGTCGTGGGTCAGCAACCGGCCACGGTTGCGCACGAGAATCGCGAGCAGCTTGTACTCGATCGGCGTCAATCGGATCTCTTGGCCATGGCGCTGCAGCAGCCGGCCCGCGAAGTCGATGCGCGCCCCGTCGTCCAGCAGAACCCGCTCGTCCTCCGGTGCCGCCACCCGGCGCAGGCACGACCGTACGCGGGCGACAAGCTCACGGGGCCGAAACGGTGTGGTGATGTAATCATCCGCGCCGGCGTCGAACGCATCGACGATCCGAGCCTCGTCTGACACCGCTGACACGAGAATGATCGGTATCGAGCTCCACTGCCGGAGCTGCCGACAGATCTCCGTGCCACTGACGTTCGGAACCGTTCCGATAATCGCTGCGTCAGGTATGTGCAGGGCTGCCCGCATGAGGGCTTCCTCCGCGGTCGGGGTTATCGACATGTCGAGACCGGCATCGCGAAGCACCGCTTTCAGCGCACGGGCGCTCTGCAGGTCACTTTCACACACCAGGACGGATGGGCGGTGGGTCTCCACGCTGACGGCCATCTCCCCACGCAACGGATCGGCGGCACGTCGCCGGTGGTGCGGAGTGGTAGCAGCAATCGCGCTCATGGGTCACCGGCCTCTCCGGCAGCACCCAGGTTGACGAGCGCTGCTCTCGATGCGGCATGTTGTTACGTGTGCGGCAAGGATGCTCGGACGGCCCGGGGTGAGTTGTCGTCACCCGGGCCGGGTGAGGCTCGTCTCGGCAGCCGGACGTCAAAACGCCGGGACTTCACCAGTGGAGCCAGCCGGGATCGAACCGGCGACCTCCTGCTTGCAAAGCAGGCGCTCTCCCAACTGAGCTATGGCCCCTTCGCCCGGTGAGTCTAACGGTGGCCGGGTGACACTCACAGCCGGCGGCGGGCGCTCAGGTGGCCCAGCCGGGGCGGACCAGACCGGTTTCGTAGGCGGCCACGACGAGCTGGGCGCGGTCGCGAGCGCCGAGCTTGATCATGGCGCGGCTCACGTGGGTCTTGGCGGTGGCGGGACTGACGACGAGCTCGGCGGCGATCTCGTCGTTGGACAGGCCGGCGGCGGCGAGAGCCATGACCTCGCGCTCGCGGTCGGTCAGCTGCTCGAGGGTGTCGGACTCCGGTGGCGACTTGGCGCGGGTGGCGAACTCCGCGATCAGACGACGGGTCACCCCGGGCGAGAGGAGGGCATCTCCGCCGGCGACGATCCGAACGGCTTCGATGAGGTCGGCCGGGCGAGTGTCCTTGACCAGGAAGCCAGCCGCACCGGCACGGATCGCCTCGAACACGTACTCGTCGAGGTCGAACGTGGTGAGGATGATGATCCTCACGTCATCCAGGCTGGAATCGGTGGTGATCTCCCGCGTGGCCGCCAGGCCGTCGCGCTCGGGCATGCGGATGTCCATCAGCACCACATCGGGCCGGAGCTTGGCCGCCGAGGTCACCGCCTCCCGGCCGTCGGCCGCCTCGCCGACCACCTCCAGATCATCCTGGGCATCAAGCAGGGCGCGGAAACCGGCGCGCACGAGCGCCTGATCGTCGGCCAGCAGCACCCTGATCATGTCTGCGCCCGCAGCGGCAGGCTGGCCCAGACGCGGAAGCCGCGATCACGCCGGGGCCCGGCGTCCAGAGCGCCGCCGAGTGCCGCGGCACGCTCGCGCATCCCGGCGATGCCGTTGCCACCACCACCCTCACCGTGGCCGGCCGGCACCCCGCCGACGCCCTCGTCATCGACCTGCACGGTCAGCTCGGACTCGCTGAAGCCGAGCCGCACCCGGGCCGCATGGGCCCGCGAGTGGCGAGCGACGTTGGTCAGAGACTCCTGAACGATCCGGAACGCTGCCAGGTCCACGCTGGTCGGAAGCGGGCGACGGCGGCCATCCACCTCGACCTGCACCTCGACACCCGCCGCGGCCGACCGGCTGACCAGCTCGTCGAGCTGCGCCAATCCGGCCGTCGGCGTCCGCGGAACCTGCTCGTCGACCCCGCGCAACACGCCGAGCACTGACCGCACCTCGCGCAACGCGTCCGCGCTGGCCTCGTTGATGATCGACAGCGCGCTGCGCGCCTGCTCGGGCTGTTGCTCGAGCAGGTGCAGAGCCACACCCGACTGGACGTTGATCAAAGAGATGTTGTGCGCCAGGACGTCGTGCAGCTCGCGGGCGATCCGGAGTCGCTCCTCCTCCGCCCGCCGCCGCGCCTCCTGCGCGCGGCCCAGCCGGAGCGCGACCGCTCGCTCGCGTCGTCCACGAACGAGTTCGGCGCCGGTGAACAGGACCGCCAGCCATGCCGCCAGCGCCACGGCGTCGCCCAGCGTTGGGGAGTCACCTCGCCCGAAGGCCGGCGGCAACCATAGGAACAGGGCCCAGCCGGCGATCACCGTCACCGCGCCCACGGAACGATGGCCCCCGATCACCACGGTGGCGAACGCCACGGTCAGCGCCAGGAAGACCGGGCCCGCGGGATAGCCGATGACCGCGTAGACGATCGTCGTGATGAACACCACCCCGAGTACGACCACCGGGACACGCCGGCGAAACAGCAGCGCCAGTGGCCCGACAGCAAGCAGCAGGTAGGCGCCGGGATCCAGTCCTTGTGCGCCGTGGCACGGCCCCCACCAGCACGCCTGGTGCGAGTGAGCGCTGTGGCGCCGGATCGCCACCGTGCCGACGATCTGCACCACGGCCACCAGCAGCGAGATCGCGACGTCCCGCCGCCGAAGGAGTCGCCGCGGCGCGGCATCCACTTGGGTGTTGGCCTGCGCGCTCACAGGTGGACGATAGCCCTGCTCTCGCCTGTCGGCATCGGCTCCGTGGCGCAGTTCCGACTACGCCGAACGGAGTAGCGACGAGCGGCGCGGGCCGGCGCAGAGCGCAGAGCAAGAGCCGCTCACCAGCCGACGACAGACGCCCGCTCAGACGCCAGGATCAGTCGCACTGCACATCCGGTGTCCTCGCTGGCCACCGCCACCCACAACGGGAGACAGAATGACAGCCACGATCGCCCGCTGGTCCCTGGCGCACAAGCGCGTCGTCGTCGCCTGCTGGCTGCTGCTCACCGTCGCGGGCATCGCCTCGGTCGGCTCGGCCACCAACGCGCTCAGCGACCAGTTCTCGGTACCCGGCCGTGAGGGCTGGCAGACCAATGCCCGGATCCTGCGGACGTTCGGAAACGGCGGCAACAACGCCCCGCTGGTGCCGGTCGTGACGCTCCCGGCTGGAATGAAGGTCGACTCGCCGGCGGCGAAAGCTGGTCTGACGGAGCTGGCCGCTCGCGTCCAGCACGCCGTCCCTGACACCCGCGTCGCCTCCTTTGCGTCCACCGGCGATCGGGCGTTCGTGTCACCGAACGGGCGCACCACATTCCTGCTGGCCTATCCCCCTCCCGCCCGCTCCAGCGGCTTTGGCTCCAATCAACAGGCGGTTCGTGCGGCGCGCGCCGCGCTGCGGGGCTTCACGATCGCCGGGGCGCCGGTCAATGTCACCGGGCTCGACGCGCTCGCGGCGGGCGGCAGCAAGAAGGGCGGGCTGGGTCTGCTGCTCGAATCCGTCCTCGGCGGCGCATGCTCGCTGCTGGTGCTCGGATTCGTGTTCGCATCGCTGCTGGCGTTCGTGCCGCTCCTGACGGCGGTGATCTCGATCATGACGAGCTTCCTGCTCGTCTGGGCGCTGACGGCGATCACCCCCGTGTCGTCGATCGTCGAGTTCCTGATCGCGCTCGTCGGCCTGGGCGTGTCGATCGACTATTCGCTGCTGATCATCGTGCGCTGGCGCGAGGAGCGCGCGCACGGGCATACCGGCGACGAGGCGATTGTCCGGGCGATGGCGACCGCCGGGCGAGCCGTGGCGTTCAGCGGCATCACCGTTGCCATTGGCCTGTTGGCGCTCGTCGCCCTGCCGGTTCCGTTCCTCCGCAGCGTCGGCTACGGCGGTCTGGTGATCCCGCTGGTCAGCGTGGCGGTGGCGACCACCCTGCTGCCGATCATCCTGTCCAATGTCGGCGGCCGGCTGGACTGGCCGCACGTCCGCAGCGACGATCACGCCAGCCGCGCGTGGACGGCGTGGGCGCGGCTGGTCGTGCGCCGCCGCTGGCCGGCGGCCGTGAGCGCCCTGGCGGTGCTCGCGGCATTGGCGGTCGCGGCAACCTCGATGAACCTCGGCGCCGCCACCGGCGAACCCAACACGATCAGCCAGGGCGGTGACGCCAAGGTCGGCCTGGATGCCCTGGAGCGCTCGGGCATCGGCGCGGGCGTCCTCTCGCCGATCGAGATCGTGGCGCCGACACGAGACTCCGGGCAGCTCGTCGCCCAGGTGCGCGGGCTGCCCGGAGTCCAGGGGGCGCTTGCGCCCGGCGGCACCGGCTGGCAGAGCGGCGGGACGGCTCTGGTCGACGTGCTGGCGCGAAGTGACAGCAGCGCCACGGTGTCACAGGTGACCGACGCCGCGCACCGTGTCGGGCCCAGGGTCCGGGTCGGTGGGATCGTCGCCCAGAACAGCGACTTCATCTCGGCCGTATACGGGAGCTTCCCGCTGATGATCGGACTGATCGCAGTGCTGACGTTCCTGCTCCTGGCGCGGGCGTTCCGCTCACTGCTGCTGCCGCTCAAGGCGGTCGTGCTCAACGTCATCAGCGTCGCCGCCGCGTGGGGCGTCCTCACCCTGGTGTGGCAGGAGGGCCATGGCTCGAATGCGCTGTGGGGGATCCCGGCGACAGCGTCGATCCCGTCGTGGCTGCCGGTGATCGTATTCGCGTTTCTGTTCGGGCTGTCGATGGACTACGAGGTGTTCATCCTGGCCCGGATGCGTGAGGCCTACGACGCGACCGGCTCCACCGAGTCCGCGGTCGTGACCGGCCTGAGCCGGACCGGCCGGCTGGTGACCAGCGCGGCGCTGATCCTGTTCCTCGGCTTCGTCTCGATGGCCACCGCCCCGAGCACGAGCGTCAAGATGATCGCGACCGGACTTGGCGCCGGCATTCTCCTGGACGCGACCATCGTGCGGTCCCTGCTGGTGCCGGCCGCGGTGGCGCTGTTCGGGCGATGGAACTGGTGGCTGCCGAAACCGATGGCCCGGCTCCTGCGCACATCTCCGACCGGGGCGGCACTCGCCGACCCGGGCCCAGCCTGAACGAAGGGAGAACGACATGTCCCATCCACCCAGCCCAGTCCTGCGAGCCGGCGACGCCGATCGGGAAGCGGCAGGAGAAGCCCTGCGTCGTCATCACGCCGACGGACGAATCGATACCGATGAGCTCCAGGACCGGATCAGCCGCTGTTACGGCGCCCGAACCGTGGCCGAGCTCGACGCGCTGCTGGCCGACCTGCCAAGCGATCCGCCCACAACCACGCGATCGTGGTCATACGGACGTTGGCCGGTGCCGATGATCCTGCCGATCGTGCTTGTCCTGATGGTGTTGGGGTCAGCAACGCACCACTACCGTCACAACAGCATCTGGCCGGTGCTCCTGCTGGCCCTCCTCGCCACGGCGATCGTGCGCCGGTGGAGGTTGGGCCGGCGCTAGTGCCCGAGGCGCCGCTACCCGAGGGCCAGCTCGAGCCCGAGGGCGCCGAGATCCGGGATCCCGCCGCCGGCGACGCGGACCACGTCGGTACGCCCGGCGCGCCGCAGCAGGCTGGCGGCGAACGCGGCGCGGGCGCCGGCGGCGCAGGCGACCGCGGTGGTGCGGCCGTGCTGGGGCAGCACGATGGACTCGACGTCGCGCAGCCGGTGCAGGGGCACGTGATGAGAGCCGGCGATGTGGCCGCTGTTCCATTCGCGGGGCTCGCGGACGTCGACGAGATCGACGGCGTCACGGCGCAGCCCGGCGGCGAGCCGCTCGAGGTCCCAGGCGTCGGCTCGTGCGATCGGGATGGCGTCGTGCCGCCAGGACTCGGCGTCGGCGATGCACATGCCCGGCAGCTGCCAGAAGCCGACGGCCTGCAGCGCGAGGGTCATCCGCTCGGCCTCCGCCTCGTCCGCGGCGACGATCAGGACCGGCTGCATCGGGTCAAGCGCCCAGCCGGCGCGCGTGCCCACGCCGGGCGAGGCGACCGGAAGGTTGATGGAGCCGCCGATGTGACCGGCATCGAACTCGGCCGGCGTGCGGCAGTCGATGACGGTGGCGTGCGTCGCCAACGCGCGGCGCAGCGTGTCCCCGGAGAGGCGGTCCGGGGCGGCCGGCCGCGCCCCAGAGGTGCGGCGGTTGAGACCGACGATCCGGTCGACGTTGGGCGGGCGCGACGGCAGGCTGGACGTCAGGCCCTCGACGAACTCGTCCTCGCCGAGCTCGAGCAGCGGGTTGTGCCGGCGCTCGAACCCGACGGTGGAGCTGGTCTTGCCGCTGAGGCCGGCCCCGCCGCACAGCGACCCGCCGATGTGAGCGGGCCACACCTCCACGTGATCGCCGAGCTCCATCAGGCGGCGGAGGCTGGCGTGCAGATCATGTGCCCCCTCGGTAGCGGTGACCGCCAGATCGGGCCGCGCGATATCGCCGACCAGCAGCGAATCCCCGGTCAGCAGCATCCAGGGCTCCGAGCTGCGCGTGAGATCGGCCACCGCAAATGCGAGGTGCTCAGGACGGTGGCCCGGCGCGCCGAGCGCGGTCAGGCACAGCGTCCCGATCATGATCTCGTCGCCGGGGCTGATCGTGTCCGTAGCGAATCCGGCAGCGGTGGCCGGGCGATGCGCCTGGGCCCCGGTGGCCTGGGCGAGGCCGACGCGGCCGGACACGTGATCGGCATGCTCGTGGGTGTCAATGACGTGCGTGATGCGCAGGCGCTCGGCGGCGGCGATCTCCACGTACTCGTCGATGTCCCAGCGCGGATCGATGACGACCGCCTCGTCGCCGTCACCGAGCAGGTACGAGGCACAGCCAAGATCGCGGTAGAGCACCTGACGGAAGAACAAGGGCGGTCCTTTCACGCAAATTCGACTGACCCGGTGCACTTTGTATACCCGAGGTTCGGCGGACCGTCAATGGCCGGAAAATCGCTCGACGTTGCCCGTTTTTGCACTCGGGCGGAGCGCGGAGGGCTCAGCCGTCGAAGTCGAAGTCGCGCGGCGGGCGCTGCTCGAACCACAGGCGATCGTGGTCCGGCGTGTCCTGGAGGAACTCGGGCGTCTCCTCCAACACATCCTCGCTGTCCTGCGCGTCGGAGCCGTGCTGCGGGTCGGAGCCGCCGTCCTGTGCGCCGGAGCCGTGCCGTGCATCGGATCGGTGGTCCGCGGGGTCATCGGCAGCCAGCACGTCCGCCACGTTGTACTCGGCCGTCTCGTCGCCGCCCGTGTCGCTCAGCGGGCGCGAGGAGGGCGGCTCCGGCACGAACGGCTCCTCGGGTGGCTCGTCAGCACGCGAGCTCCAGCCGCGAGCACGGGGAGCGGGCGTCGGCTCGTCGTCAGCGAATGGCTCCGGCTCCACCGCGGCGTCGTCGAGGCTGCGATCATCGAAGCCGGGCTCGGCGAGAAGATCGCCAGCCGTCTCCGGCGACGAATCCTGCGGCCAGTGCTCATCGTCCGCGTGATCGTAGGCAAAGCCGCCGCCCGGATCGGCAGCGGCCTCGGGTGCGGGCGCGTCCGCCGGGTCACGGTTGCGCCGGACGGGGCCGAGCGCCTCGCGCTCGGCACGTTCTACCTCCGCCGGATCAGCGCCCCGGCGGCGCTTGAGGTCGAGGTGTTCTTTTATCGCTTCGTCAAGAAGACCCATACGCAAAAGCCTACTCGCCGCCGACCACGTTAGCGGTATCCGGCGCCGCCTTCACGGTGCGGTTCTTCCCCTCCCGCTTGGCCACGTACAGGGCGCCGTCGGCGGCTGAGATCAGCTCGTTCTTGTTGCCATCCAACGATGCCGCGGCGCCGACGCTGGTGGTGACCCGAAGGGTTCCATCGGTGCCGATCAGCGGGATCTGGAGCGACTCGATCGCCATGCGGGCACGCTCGGCCATCTCGTAGGCACCCTCGAGATCGGTGTGGGGCAGGATCAGGGCCATCTCTTCGCCACCGTAGCGAGCCGCGACATCGACGTCGCGCGAGGTCTCGCGCAGCGCATCGGCGACGCAGCGTAGGACGAGGTCCCCCTGCTGGTGACCGTGAACATCGTTGACGGATTTGAAGTCGTCGAGATCCAGCATGATCAAGCCGACCGGGTACTGGTAGCGGCGGACCTCCTCCATCTCGGCGCTGAGCAGCTCCTGGAAGTGGCCGTGCGTCGCCAGCCCGGTGAGATCGTCGGTGATCGCCTGGCGTTGCACGTCGTAATGCAGGTTCACGTTGGCCATCGCCAGCGTCGCCTGGGCGGCGAGGGACCGCAGCAGCTCCAGGTCGTCCTCGGTGAAGGGGCGCCCCTCCCGGCAGACCGTGATCAGACCGTGGGTGGGGCCGCCCGCACCGACCGCACCGAGTGCGACGGTGGCCAGATGCACGTCGTCCAAAGAGGCTTCGCCGACGCCGTCGGCGGCCAGCGCCCGTCGTTCGGCCTCGTAGATCTGGCCCTCGAGCCCAGCGAGCCGGCCGACGTGGATGGTCTCCTTGAGCGGATCGGCGGCGCTCTGACGGGAGCTGACCCGGCCGCGCTCGGCGTCGGTGGCGTCCATGGCGGTCTGCAACGCCAGCGCCAGAAGCGCATCGCGATCCAGCCCGGAGGCGAATGCCTCCCCGATCCGCCGGATCGACTTGCGGACTCGGAAGCGCTCCTGCTCCAGCTCGCCGAGACGCCGCTCGAGCTGCTGCGACATGTTGTTGAACTCCTCGCCGAGCAGAGCGAATTCGTCGCGTCCGGCGGTCGGCACGGCGGAGGAGAAGTCACCGCCGGCCAGCCGACGCGCTGCCTCCAGGAAGCGGGACAGCTGGCCGTGCAGCGCTCGTGAGGCCAGCAGCGAAAAGAAGAACGCCAGGATCAGGAACCCGGCGATGAACACCGCCGCCAGCGCCCGATCATCGGCGACCGAGCCGCCCGTGACGGCAAGGTTCGACAGGACGGAGACGGCGACGGTGGCGTGGTCAAAGCCGACGAAGCTCGACGTGGCCACCCGGTAGCCGGCCGAGCCGATCCGGACCGAGCCGCGCCGGGGCAGCGTCACTCCGGCGGCCGCCGGGAGCGTCGAGGCGAGCGTTGATTCGCCCGAGCGGACCACCACCTGGATCCCGGCGCCGGCCAGATCGGCGGCGTACTGCGCCGCGGTCAGATCCGAGACCGAGAACACCCGCGCTGGACGGTGGGACCCCGCGACGACGGTGGCCAGTCCCGGGGCGACGGCGGTCACGTTCCCCGTGTCGACGGCGGGCGCGGCACCGACCTGGATCGTCAGGCGGGCGAGCCCCTCCTGACGGGCCACGGTCACGGCGCGGGATCGCAGCCGCCCGAGCGGCGTCAGCGCCAGCTCGCGGGCGACGGTGGCCGCGCGCAGGCTTGCCTGCCGGCTGGCGTTCACGTAGAGACTGGAGGCCGAGGTGGCGATTCCGCTGACGCGCGCATCGGCCTTGCCGGACTGACTGTCATCGATCAGCCGGAACACGAGAAATCCAACCGCCGCCATGGGGACGATGACGATCACGACGAAGAAGCTGATCAGGCGTGTGCGAAAGCTCATCATGGGACGGCCGCTGGTAAACGTATCGGCCGATTGTGGGCTCTTCCAAACACTGGGCGGGTTCCTCCAACCCGCGCCGACCACCGAGAAATGGCCGTCGCAGCCGTCTACACTAGGCCCTCGCCGTGCGGCCTGTGCCGCCGCTCGGGGCTATAGCTCAGTTGGGAGAGCGCCTGGATCGCACCCAGGAGGTCGCCGGTTCGAGCCCGGCTAGCTCCATCTTACGAATCGCGCGCAACTGCGGGCGATCTGCCCTCTTGTGGTGCGGAGGCCAGGGACGTATCGAGCCCGTCGCGCGGACTGCCCAGCCCGGCCTGCAGGCAGCCAAGCGCGGCTGGGTGAGGACGGAGCACCGGCGTGTCACATGCCGGAGCTCAGGCCCCTGGTTCGATGCTCAGCGGCGTCTTGTACGACATTCGCCTTCTGCTCCAGCGTCATCGCCCCGGGGTGGTCGATGCCGGGCCACGGCGTGAGCATCAGCAAGATGCGCGCATCGGAGCGGGCGTGGAGGGCGTGGCGCTCGTTGGGAGCAAACTCGACGAGCACGCCGCGGCCGCCGATGACGCTGTCACCGCTGCTGCTGGTGATCTCGACTTCCCCGTCCAGCACGGTGACCCAGGCGCGTTCGTGGACCTGGTGATCATCGAAGCTCTCGCCCGCCGGGATCATCAGGGCGATCGCGCGCACCTCGTCGTTCGAGGCGAGGATCTCCGGGGAGTGGGGCCTCAAATCCAGATTCAAGATCGTCCAGCTGTTCATGTCATCTCCCGGTGGTCAGCCGCGGAGCTTAGGTTAGATGGATTGTCGATAACCGAACGTCTGGCTGCGAAATCCGTTCACACTCTGATCGGCCCCGGTGCGAGCAGCGCGGGGTCGTGGCCGGGCATGACCGCGAGCCCCGCGTCGCGCAGCCCGCGAAGGCGCTCCGCCGAACGCGCCTGCTCATCGAGGTCATCACCGAAGACCGGGAAGCGATGGTCATCGAGCGCGCTGGCCAAGTGCGCGACGTCGCCGCCGATGACGACCGACCCGACGCGGACGGACTGGTGGCCGGGCGTATGGCCCGGCGTCAGGAGCAGTTCCACCGCGCCGTTACCGAGCAGGTCGTGATCACCGTCGATCAGGCGCACCTCGCGCTCGCTGCCCTGGTAATCGAGCGGGAGCAGAAAGTTGCGAGCTGCGGCGGCAGGGTCCTGGCCTCCTTCCCATTCGGCCCGCTGGACGACAAGCGGGATGTCAGACGGCACAAGGGACAACCCACCGGCGTGATCGAAGTGCAGATGCGTCAGCACGACCATCGTCAGCCCGCGCAGATCGAGCTGATCTGCGATCGACGCCTCCTGCTCCGGCACGAAGGGGCCGAACGCGTCCGGGCGGCCGTAGTGTGCCGCCGGATCAGCCACTGCCGCCGGATGCAGCCCCGTATCGACGAGGATCCGCTCGTCACCGGTTTCGATCAGGTACGCCGGCACCGGCAGGCGAAGGGAGGCTTCGGGGTCTTCGTCACGGCGGATAACCGCGGCCGGCACGGTGAACCAGCCGACGTTCAAGCGCGTGAGCCTCACGCGTCTTCCAGCGTCAAGGGAGCGTCCGTCGTGCCCGGATCAACGTTGATTCAGCGCCCCCGCCACTGAGGCTTGCGGCCTTGCACCATCGCTCGGCGGCCTTCCTCGAAGTCATCGGACGCGAGGCAGCGGAGCTGAGCTTCCACGGCCAGTCTGAAGCTGACTTCCGGATCGCTGTACCACCCCGCGTCGATGGCTCGTCGAGCGCCCCGCACTGCGATCGGCGGCTGGGCGGCGACGCGTTCCGCGAACTCCCGCGCGGCGACATCGAGCGCTTCTCCGGCGACCACGCGATTCGCCAAGCCGATTCGAAACGCCTCCTCGGCGTCGATGACCTCGCCGAGCAGAATCAACTCCCGCGCCCGCCCTTCACCGACGAGTCGCGGCAGCCGGACGGTGGCGCCCATGTCGGGCATGAGCCCGTAGCGTGTCTCCGTCAAACCGACCTGGGCGTCATCCGCGAAGATGCGGAAATCACACGCCAGCGCCAGCTGCAGCCCAGCGCCGATGGCGTGGCCGCGCACTGCGGCGACGCTGGCGCACCCGAGGGCTGAGATCCAGCGAAAGGTTCCCGCCGCGACCAGGCCCTTGGCGAGAGTGTCCTCGGCGTCAGGCCCGTCAGAGACCTCCGCGAGCATCCCGGCCATGCCCTCGATCAGGTCGATGCCGGCCGAGAAGCTTGGTCCCTCTCCGGTGACGACGAGACAACGGAGGGTCTCGTCAGGCAGCAGCGCGTCGCCGAGTGAGACGAGCTCCTGCCACATCGTCGGGTTCTGGGCGTTGCGTTTGCCGGGACGAGCCAGCGTCAGGGTGCCGATGTCCCCGTCGCGCTGGTAGCGAATCGTCGTGTAGGTGTCGATCATGGACGGGCCATGACGAGGCGACCGAAGGTGCTCACGTCGGCCGCGTGGGCCCCGCCGGGTCAGCCGGCGTTGGTGGCCGCGGCGCTCCCGATCTGCGGCCCGAGCTCCACCAGCCGGCGCGCCGCGGCGACGATGGCGTCGGAGTCGATCCCGCAATCGTGGAGCAGTTCGGCCATCTTGCCCGAGCCGGGAAGATGGGTGACGGCGAGCTTGACCACCCGCGGCCGCTCGTCGGTGTCGGCGAAGGCGCTGATGACCGCCTCCCCGATGCCGCCCTCCGGCCAGTGATCCTCGACGACGACGATCCTCCCACCGGTGGCGCTCGATGCCGACGCCAGCGTGTCGATATCGATCGGCTTGACGGAGTACAGGTCGATGACTCGCGCGTTGACGCCGTCGGCGGCCAGCACATCGGCCGCGGTGAGGGCCTCGTGCAGGGTGACGCCGGCGCCGACCAGGGTCACCTGGTCATCATCCGATTCACGCACGACCCGGGCGCCCCCGATCCTAAACTCCTCGTCGGGCCCGTACAGGGTCGGCAGGCCGGCCCGGGTGGACCGGAGGTAGGAGATCCCGTCGTGGTCGGCCATCGCCTCGACCAGCTTGACCGTCTGGTTGGGGTCTGACGGATACAGCACAACCGAGCTACCGAGCGCGCGGAATTCGGCCAGATCCTCGAGCGCCATCTGCGACGGCCCGTCCTCGCCGATCGAGACGCCGGCGTGCGAGCCGTTCAGGCACAGCTTGGCCTGTGAGATCACCGCCATGCGGACGAAGTCATAGGAACGGGAGTGGAACGCCGCGAACGTGGCCGCGAACGGCGTCCAGCCGCGGACCTGAAAGCCGACTGCCGTCGCGATCATCATCTGCTCGGCGATGTAGGCCTCGAAGTACCGCTCGGGCGTCTCCTTGATCACCTCTTCGGTGTGGGTGGAATTCCCGACCTCGCCGTCGATCGCGACCACGTCGCCGCGACGACGCATCAGCGCGGCGAGGCCCTGGCCGAAGGCGAGGCGGGTCGGGACCTTGTCGCCACCGACCTCGTAGGCGGGCAGGGAGACCGACGGGTCAGCATCGAAGCGGTGCGGTGTGCCGGCGCTCTCGGGCTTGGCCACCTCCACGTGGATCCACGGCACATCCCCGAGCTCCTGGATGGCCTTGCCGGGGTCTTTGAGCGGCTGCCCGTGCTTGCCCTCGACGTTCGCGGTCTCGGTGGCGCCGTAGCCCTTGATGGTGCGGGCGACGATCATCGTCGGCTGGTCGGCGGTCGCCTCGGCCTCGGAGAAGGCGCGGTCGATCTCGGCGATGTCGTGGCCGTCGATCTCGATCGTGTGCCAGCCGGCGGCCTCAGCACGCTTGGCGTAGGAGTCGAGATTCCAGCCGTGCATCGTCTCGCCCCGCTGACCCAGCCGGTTGACGTCGACGATCGTGACGAGGTTGTCCAGGCCGTTGACCCCAGCGTGCTCGACGGCCTCCCAGATCGACCCCTCGGCCATCTCGGAGTCGCCGCACAGGGCGAACACCCGGTAGGGCAGACGGTCCAGCTCCTTCGCGCAGAGGGCAACGCCGGTGGCGATCGGCATGCCCTGCCCGAGCGAGCCGGTGGCCACGTCGACCCAGGGCAGGATCGGCGTCGGATGACCCTCGAGCTTGGAACCGAACTGGCGGAAGGTCAGCAGTTCTTCGTCGGTGATGGCGTCGGCGGCGCGGAACATCGCGTATACGAGCGGCGAGGCGTGACCCTTGGAGAAGATCAGGTGGTCGTTGTTGGGGTTCTGCGGCTCCGAGTAGTCGTAACGCAGGTGGCGGGCCATGAGGACCGCCATCAGATCCGCCGCCGACATCGAACTGGTGGGATGGCCCGAGGAAGCGGCGGCCGCCGCCCGGATCGAGTCGATGCGCAGGCGCTGGGCGAGCTGATGGATCTCTTCGTTGGTCATCGGGCCTTCCTCTGGATTCGGGGCCGTTCACTCAAGCTGGTGTGCGCGCGAGCCGGGGCTCAAACATCCGCCGCACCTCAGGGTTAATAGCACCAGAGCGCCTCACGGCGGTAGCCAAATGTGGGGGGTCGCATCAGCCGGAGCCGGGGGCACCGGCCGAGGCGGGCTCGGGGCTCGCGCGCCGCGTGACCGCCGCACCGGCGTCGGGGTGCAATCTGGACGCTCCCGCGGTCGCCAGCAGCGACATCACCGCGAGCACCAGGAAGGCGATCGTGTACGCACTGCCGGGGGTGACGGCGCCCGGCAGCAGGTGGCCCAACGGCCCTCCGGCTCGCAGCGCCACCGCCGCCAGGGGAACGCCCAATCCGATCGACAGCTGCTGCGCGGTCGCCTGCAGGGTGTTGGCGTCACGCATCTGGTCAGGGGGCGTGTCGCTGAAGGCGATCGTCGAGTAACAGGTGAGACCGGCCGAGCGGCCCGCACCGCTGAGCAGCGCGACGGCGGCGATCACGACGATCGGCGTGGCGCTCGTGAACAGGCCTGCCACCACCATCGTCGCCGCGGCGACGGCGGTCGCCGCCATCAGCACCGGCCGAAAGCCGAACCGCCGCAGCAGCGGCGTGGTGGCCGGCTTGATCCCGATGTTGCCGGCGAACACGAACAGGACGACCGCGCCGGACTTGACCGGGCTCCAGCCGAACACGTTCTGGAACAGCAACGTGAGCAGGAAGGGGACCGCGGTCACCGCCGTCCAGAACAGCGAGCCGCTGCCCAGCGCCACGCGGAACGTCGGCACCCGCAGAGTGCGCAGGTTCACGAGCGGGTGCGGCGCGCGGCGGAGATGGATGACCGCGGCGGCCAGCAGCGCCGCGGAGGCGATGGCGAACGCGATCACCTCGGGCCAGGACTCGCTGCTCTGCGACAGCAGGTACGCCATGTACGTGGCTCCAGCCAGCCCACTGCAGGTGAGCGCCACGCCGGCCCGGTCAAGCGGGGGCGCCGCGTCGATCCGCGCCCCTTCGATCAGCCGAGCGGCGGCGATCAGCGCGACCGCCCCGAGTGGCACGTTGATGAGGAACAGCCAGCGCCAGCTGGCGTAGGTCGTGATCACGCCGCCCGCCAGCGGGGCCACGACGGGTGCGATCAGCCCCGGCCACACGAGCATCGACATGACGCGCAGCACGTCTGACTTCGCGGCCCGCGACAGCACCAGCAGCCGCCCGACCGGCACCATCATCGCCCCGCCGATGCCCTGCGCCACGCGGAAGGCCACCAGCTCGGCGAGACTGGTGCTGAGCGCGCAGGCCAACGACGAGAGGGTGAAGATGACGATCGCCGTCATGAACACCGGCCGCGATCCCCACCGAGCGGTCAGCCAGCCGCTCAGCGGGATCAGCACCGCGAGCGTTACCAGATACGCCGCGATGACCAGGCCGACCGCGGTCGACGGCACGTGCAGCGCCCGGCCGATGCGCGGCGCCGCGGTGGTCACGATCGTGCCGTCCAGGTTCTCCATGAAGAAGCAACCGGCGACCAGCAGCGCGGTGCTCCTCTGGCGTGAGTCGATCATGGGTGTGAATGCAAGGCGGAATCGCCGAAACGGCATGCGCCCGCGTCGGCGAAGCGTACGATGAAGTCGTGACTTCGCTCGGCCTCGCCCTGCTGGTCCTCGGAGCCCTGGTGGCGGTCGCCGAGGCGCACTATCCGACCCAGGGCGTCGCCGGCGGGCTCGGCGTGGTGGTGATGGCAGTGGGCGCGGTGCTGGCGATCAGCGGCCTCGGCGCCGGCCTGCTGCTCGGCCTGCTCGGCGGGGCGGTGCTGGCGACCGCCGGAGCCGGGGCGGTCGTCTTCTCGGTGCGACACGGGATGGAGGCCACCCGCCGCCGGGTTCGCACCGGCGCGGAGGGCCTCGTCGGCCAGGTCGGCGTCGTGCGCAGCTGGGCGGACTCGGGCGGCAGCGTCGCCCTCGGGGGCGCGCTGTGGCGGGCGTGCCGCTCGTCCGGGATGGAGGACGACGAGCCGTGTGACCTTCACGCCGGCGATCCGGTGGTGGTCGAGCGGCTCAGCGGGCTGACCCTGTCGGTCCGCCCGGCCGAGAAATGGGAGCTGCTCTAGAGCCATGCTGACCGCGATCGTCATCGTCCTGTGCGTGCTGCTGGTGGTCGGGCTGACCACGCTGGCCAGTTCGGTCCGCGTGCTGCGCGAATACGAGCGTGGCGTCGTGTTCCGGCTGGGACGGCTGATGGATCTGCGCGGCCCGGGCCTCGTGCTGCTGATCCCCAGCCTGGACCGGATGGTGCGGATGAGCCTGCGCACGGTCACGCTGGCGGTGCCGCCCCAGGAGATCATCACCCGCGACAACGTCCCCGCGCGCGTCACCGCCGTCGCCTACTACCGCGTGATCGACCCGAGCAAGGCGGTGAACGAGGTGGAGAGCTTCTCGGCGGCGACGCTGCAGATCGCCCAGACCACGTTGCGTTCGGTGCTGGGCGTGGCCGACCTCGACACGCTGCTGTCCGAGCGCGAGCACCTCAACGAGTCGCTGCAGCGCGTGATCGACACCCAGACCGAGCCGTGGGGCATCAAGGTGACGAGTGTCGAGATCAAGGACGTGGAGATCCCGGAGCGGATGCAGCACGCGATCGCGCGCCAGGCCGAGGCCGAGCGCGAGCGCCGGGCAAAGATCATCAACGCCGAGGGCGAGGCCCAGGCGGCCGCCAAGCTGGCCGAGGCGGCCGACGTGATCGGCGTCAACCCGGTAACGCTGCAGCTGCGCTACCTGCAGACGCTGCGTGAGATCGGCGGTCAGCAGAACTCGACGATCGTGTTCCCGATGCCGATCGACCTGATCCGCTCGACGCTGGACGCGCTCGACCGGTCGGGGACCGACGCGGCGCAGGCGCGCACCGCGGAGCGCGCCGCCGAGATCTCGAGTGGCGCCCAGCCCGAGCTCGATGCCGGGCCGACGGAGCTCAACGGCCGGCCGGACACGGCCGATCGCGTCGACGCGCCAGGTTCGATCGAGGGGTGATGCGCGCGGGGGGATGATGCGCCCCGGGGCCGGGCCGCCGGTGGCGGTTCACGTCGTGCCGGCGAGCTGGGTGCCCGCCCACGTGCCGACCTCGCCGGCGGTGTCGACGCCCCGCACGCGGAACCGGTATGCCTGGTTGACCCGGCCGGTGAAGCTCAGCGAGGTCCGGTGCGTGGACTTCTCCAGCGTCCGCCACGCTCCCGACCGCCGCTCCTGGACCTCGTAGGAGGCCAGCGGCGTGCCGCCGGTGGTCGACGCGCTCCAGCGCAGGCTGAAGTGCAGTCGCGAGGACCCGCCGATCGGCTTGATCGTGTCCTTGATGCGGATGACCGGGGGCGCCGGGCCGCAGGGGCGCTTGTAGATGTTGGTGCCGAAGTACTTCGAATGGGGCAGTCCGGCGTACCCGAGGTAGCTCAGCCCGAAGATCTTCTCCACGCTGCCGAGCATCGTGTAGTGGTTGTACGCCGTCTCGGACACGGTCCGCGGGGCGATGCACGGGGACAGCAGGACGGCGCCGGTGCGACCGCCGCCCGGGCCGGTGCCGCCCGGCGCCGGGGCGCCGGGCCCGGGGATCTCGCCGCAGCAGGAGCTGGCATCCGACGGGGCGGCCTCGTCGAACAGGACGATGAGCAGACCGTCCTCGCGGAACGCCTGGCTCGTGGTGATCTTCGGCACCCAGGTCTTGAGGAACGTGTTCGCCTGGGCCAGGCCGCCCGGCTCGCCGTCGGCGCACGGCGCGTCGTGCCCGTCGTTGCACAGGTCCGGGGTGATGAACGTGTAGTTGCGCGTCGTGGAGACGCTCGACAGGTCCCTCGGCAGCGCGTGGAGATTGACCACGTGTGAGTCACACAGCACCGCATTGTCGATGATCGAATGGAAGTAGACGAAGGGGTCATGGCGACTGGCGTACATGTCGGTCGCGGTGGCCACCTCGGTGGTATCGGGGCTGCCAATCGCCGGATGGCCGCAGGTGGCCGCCTCCCGGCTCGGATCGGCGCCCATGTCCTCGTCGTAGGACCGCCACGTTTCGCCGACCCCGGTCAGCTGGGAGGGGAGCGTCGGCACGTCGGCCGGGTACACGCAGCCGGTGCCCGGCTCCTGCCCGAAGGGCCCGGGCGTGCCGGCGGGGAAGTTGGCGAAGACGCCGCAGTCCGCCCGCGTCTGGGCATTGGGCGCCTGGCCGCTGATCATCGCGATGTAGTTGTCGAGCGAGCTGTGACCGACGCCGTAGTAGTTGGGCAGGAACGCGCCCTCGGCGGGAAGCGTCTTCGCCAGATAGGGTGCCGGCGAGGACGGAGCGAAGGTGACCGCCGCTGATTCGTTCTCCAGCACGAGCACGAACACGTGCCGGACCTGGAACTTGCCGCCCACCGGCGACGCCGCCGCCGAGCCGGATCCCGGCGCGCCCGCCAACAGCACGAGCGCGGTCAGCAGCAGCATCCGGCGGGGTCCGAACCGGGGTCGCACGCGCGGCAGACTAACCTCGAACGGCGATCATGGCAATCAGATCTGATATCCGCAACCTCGCGATCATCGCGCACGTCGACCACGGCAAGACGACGCTGGTGGACGCGCTGCTGTGGCAGTCGGGCGCGTTCCGCTCCAATCAGGACGTCGCCGAGCGGGTGCTCGACTCGATGGACCTCGAGCGCGAGAAGGGAATCACGATCCTGGCCAAGAACACCGCGGTCCGGTACGGCGATGTGAAGCTCAACATCGTCGACACCCCGGGACATGCCGACTTCGGCGGCGAGGTGGAGCGGGGCCTGACGATGGTCGACGGCGTGCTGCTCCTCGTCGATGCCTCCGAGGGTCCGCTGCCCCAGACCCGGTTCGTGCTGCGCAAGGCGCTCGAAGCGCGGCTGCCGGTGATCCTCGTCGTCAACAAGATCGATCGGCCGGATGCGCGGATCGACGAGGTCGTCGACGAGGTCTACGAGCTGTTCCTCGATCTCGACGCCGACGAGTCGCAGATCGACTTCCCGATCGTCTACACCAACGCCAAGGCGGGACACGCGTCCCTTGAGCCGGCATTCGATCCCGACCACCCCGGCGATCTCAAGCCGCTGCTGGACCTGCTGGTCGAGCACGTGCCGGCCCCCGAGTTCGACCCTGGTCACGGCCTCCAGGCCCACGTCACGAATCTCGATGCGTCCCCGTACGTGGGGCGGATCGCCATCTGCCGGGTGCGCAACGGCGTGATCCGGCGCGGCGAGACGGTGGCCTGGTCCCGACACGACGGCACGATCGATCGCGTCAAGGTGTCAGAGCTCTATGTGACCGAGTCGCTGGAGCGCGTCGACGCCGCCGAGGCGGCGGCGGGCGAGATCATCTCGGTCGCCGGAATCCCGGAGATCACCATCGGCGACACGCTCACCGACGCCGCGGATCCCCGGCCACTGCCGGTCATCACCGTCGACGAACCGTCGCTGTCGGTGACGATCGGGATCAACACGTCACCGTTGGCGGGACAGGACGGCACGTTCCTGACCGCCAGCCAGGTCAAGGCGCGGCTGGAGCGCGAGCTGGTCGGCAACGTGTCGCTGCGGATCACCGAGACCGAGCGTCCCGACGTGTGGGAGGTTCAGGGCCGCGGCGAGCTGGCGCTGGCGATCCTGGTGGAGCTGATGCGCCGCGAGGGGTTCGAGCTGACCGTCGGCAAGCCCCAGGTCGTCACCCGCCAGATTGACGGCAAGACCCACGAGCCGGTGGAACGGATGAGCGTCGACGCTCCCGACGAGTACGTCGGGGTGATCACCCAGCTGATGGCGCTGCGCAAGGGGCGGATGGAGCAGATGGTCAACCACGGCACCGGCTGGGTGCGGATGGAGTACCTCGTCCCCGCCCGCGGCCTGATCGGCTTCCGCACGGAGTTCCTGACCGAGACGCGGGGCACCGGGCTGGTGCACCATGTGTTCGATCGCTGGGAGCCATGGCACGGCGATCTGCGCACGCGACCGACCGGGTCGCTGGTGGCCGACCGGCGCGGGACGGTGGCGGCCTTCGCGCTGTTCAACCTGCAGGAGCGGGGGACCCTGTTCGTCGAGCCCGGGAACGAGGTGTACGAGGGCATGATCGTCGGCGAGAACTCACGCGCCGAGGACCTTGACGTCAACGCGATCAAGGAGAAGCACCTGACCAACATGCGCATGTCCACCGCCGACGAGCTGGTCCGCCTGGTTCCCCGGCGCGAGCTGTCGCTCGACCAGGCCCTCGAGTTCCTGCGCGCCGACGAGTGCGTCGAGGTGACGCCGCATTCGGTGCGGCTGCGCAAGGTGGCGCTGGACAAGACCTCCCGGGTGCGGCTGGCGCGGGCGGGGGCTCGGGAGCGCGCGCAGGTCTGAGGCCTACCGGCGGCGCAGCGGCCCCGCCGGCACGACCTCCTCCATCGTCAGCCGCGCACCGTGGCGAAGCTCCCGCCGGTCGCGCAACGCGCCGGGCAGCAGCGGGACCGCCGCCGCCAGCGCGCCCAGATGCGCGCGCAGCCGGCGCTCGCGCAGCGCATGCCAGGCCCATCCGAGCTGCCGGTAGGCGACCAGCGGCAGCCAGCGAGCCGGAAAGCTCTTGGCCACCAGGATGAGCGTGTTGCGCGTGGCCAGGAACCGGTGGCCGCCCGGCAGGACATCCGAGGCGCCCTGGCCGGCGTGGCGCGCCACCACCGGCTCATAGCGGCAGCTCCACCCGGCGAGGCGCAGGCGCAGCGCCAGGTCCACGTCCTCCAGATAGGCGAAGTAGCGCTCGTCAAAGCCGCCGACCCCGAGCACCGCGTCACGGCGGTACAGTGCGGCGCCGGCACAGGCGCCGAACACCTCACCGGGAGCGTCCCAGCGGCCGTCGTCGCGCTCGAAGCGACCTCGCTGCACGCAGACGCCGTCGCGGCGCAGCACGTCACCGGCGTCGTACACGAGCTCGGGGGAGTTCAGGTCGAGCATCCTGCAGGCCACCGACGCGGCCTCCGGATGACCGCTCAGCACCGCCGCGGTGCGGCGCAGCCAGTCGGGTGACAGCTCCACGTCGGTGTTGACCAGCGCCACCAGCCCGCCCCGGGCGTGCTCGATCCCGCGGTTGACGGCATGGGCGAAGCCGGTGTTCGTCGCCAGGGCCACCACCCGCACGTCGGGGTGCTCGTCACGTAGGTACCGAACCGACCCGTCGGTGGAGCCGTTGTCGACGACGATCACCTCGGCGGGCGGCCGGTCCTGCGCCGCCAGCGCCTCGAGGCAGCCCGGCAGCCAGTCGCGGCCGTTCCAGTTGGGGATGACGACCGTGATCATCCCGCCGCCACCTCGGCCATCACAGCCCGGGTCCGCCGCGCCGCCTCGGTCCAGCTCAGCCCGGCCACCGCCGGTGCCGCGGCGGCGGCGAGCTCGCTCCGCAGCCCGGGCTCGCGCTCGAGGCGCAGGAGCGCCGCCGCCAGCCCGGCCTCGTCACCGGGCGCCACCCGGATCAGCGCGCTGTCGAGCTCGTGGCCGAACACCGGCAGGTCGGAGATCACCGCCGGGGTCCCCCGCGCCAGCGCCTCGCGCAGCGGCAGCCCGTAGCCCTCGAGCAACGACGGCACGACGAGCGCGAGGGCGCCGCGGTAGAGCGCGTCCAGCTCGGCGTCGCTCACCCGCCCCAGGAAGCTCACGCCGTCACCGCGGACCTCGGCCGCCAGACGGCCCTCGCCGGCGAACGCCAGCGTCGCCCGCAGGCCCTCGGCCCGCGCCCGGGCGAACGCGCGGACCAGCAGCGCCGGGTCTTTGCGCGGCTCCAGGGCGCCCACCGCCAGCAGGTAGCTTCCGCCGACCAGGGGCGGCGAGACGTCACCGGACCCCGATGCATCGACGCCGGGGGCCACGACGTGGATGCGGGCAGGGTCCACGCCCCACCGTTCGATCAGCTGGTGGCGAGTCGGCGGGGCCAGCACGATCACTGCGCCGGAACGTCGCGCGAGCGCCCGGGGCCGCGCCAGCCGATGCCACACCCGCTCGTACGCGGTGAAGTCCCGGGGCCTCAGCTCGAAGCTGAGATCCTGGACGGTCAGCACGAGGGGTACGCCCGGCGACAGCGCGAGCGGCGCGATGGTCGGTACCCAGATGACATCGATCCCGGCCGCCCCGCCGATCAGCCGGTCGAGCCGCGGCCGCCCCGTCACCGCGGCGGCACCGAACAACAACCGCCCCGGGAGCGGATGGCGGACAACGACAACGTTCGCGGCCAGGCGGCGTTCGAGCTCGGCCGGCCCGGGCGCGAACAGCACCCACTGATCGTGGGGATGTTCGCGCGCGAGCGCCGTCACCATCTCGCGCAGGTACCGCGTCACCCCCCGCTGTCCGGCGAGGGCTCGAGCGTCGACTCCAACCCGCATGCCGCCGCCACCGTACACGCCATCGTCACAAGTAGACTCGCGCCGGTGGGTCCCGCCACGATGCCGGAGCGGTAGATCATGAGCGCCGGGGGCCCCGTGGCGGTCGGCACGGGCGCCCGCGCACCGGGTTACCTGCGCTCCGCGGCCGGCTCGCGATTCGCCGCCCGGGGCGGCGCGGACTCCGCTCCGCCGCCGGCGGGCCGGCTGCTCCAAGCGGCCCTGCTGGTCCTCGCCGCCGCGCTCGCGTCGTTCACCATCCTGCAGGGAATCGCGCCCCACGACGAGGGCCTGATGCTGCAGGCGGGATCGCGGATCGCCTCCGGCCAGTGGCCGTATCGCGACTTCTGGATGAACTACCCGCCCGGCCAGCCGCTCGTGCTGGCGGCGCTGCAGAAGGTGTTCGGCCCGTCGCTGCTGGCCTGGCGAGTGGTGGCGGCGGCGACCGACGCGGTCGTCGCGCTGCTTGTGTATCGCCTCGCCCGCCGGCGGGCACCGGAGAGTTATGCGATCGCGGCGTGGCTGGGCGTCGCCGGCGTGATGGCGTTCCCGATGCTGCCGGGCCCCAACCCGCCGGCGCTGCTGCTGGCGTTCGCGGCGCTGCTCGCCGGCCGCCGCCGTCCCGCGCTCGGTGGCGCGCTGGCCGGCCTCACCTGCCTGTTTCGCCTCGAGCTCGGGATCGCGGCGATCATCGGGGTGTGGCTGACCGCGCCGCCGGGCCGGCGGACGCGCGCCATCGCGCCGGCGGTGGGCGTGGCGCTGATCACGCTGGGCCCGTTCTTCGTCGCCGCCCCCCATGCGATGTGGCACGACACGGTCGGCTTCTACGCGATCCAGGACCTGCAGCGTCTCCCCTTCCCATTGGATTTTCCCGGCCCGTGGCGCCCGAGCAAGCTGATCGAGTTCTACATCCCGCTGATCCTCGTGGTCGGGCTGGCGCTGTGGTGCCTCGAGATGGCGCTCCCGCCCCCGCGACGGCGGGTGAGCGCCCGAGCGGCCATGCACGGCGGGATCGCCGCCGAGGCGCCGCCGGCCAGAGCTGACGCCGAATCCTGGTCACTGGCGGCGCTCGGGCTCGTCGGGCTGGGGTACCTGCTCGGACGAGCCGACCTGTACCACCTCGTGCCACTCGCTACCGTGCTGCCGGTGATGCTGGCCTGGGCCGCCGCCGGCGCCCGCGTGACCTGGTTGCGGATGGCACTGCTGGGAGCGCTGGCGCTGATCGCGATCTACGGCCTCGAGCGCCGCGCCGGGCAGGCGCTCCACCCGCCGGCGGGAGCGTCGGTCCCGGGCGCGGCCGGAGACGGCGTCCAGACCGCGCCCGCCGACGCGCGCGCGCTGAGCGCCCTCGAGTCCGAGCTCGCCAAGCTGACCGCGCCGGGCGATCCGATCTTCGTCGCCAATCCCCGCTTTGATCGGGTCACCGCGGGCGATCCGCTGCTGTACATCATCACCGGCCATCCCAACCCGACGCGGTATGACGTGATGCAGCCGGGCGTGGTGACGACCGCGCCGGTGCAGCGCGAGATCATCGGATCGCTCGCGCGGTCCCACACCCGCGTCGTCGTCCGGTGGCTGGACCCGCGGGCGGAGGCGATCGAGCCCAACGGCTCGGCGCGATCGAACGGGGTGCATCTGCTCGACCGCTACATCGCCTCGCACTACCGGCCGCTGGCGCGCTACGGCGTCTATCAGGTGCTCGAGGCCCGGTGAGCGACCGGCTGCCGTTCCCGCGCGCCGAACTGCGGCGGCGCACGCTGCGCGGGACGATGGTCACCGCCGCGTTCCTGGTGGCGATCGACGGCCTCGTGCTCGTCCAGGGTCTGGTGGTCACGCGACTGCTGGGACCGCGGGAGATCGGGCTGTACGGCGTCGTGTCGACCACGGTGATCTCGCTGATCGCGCTCAAGCGGGTCGGCATCGACGAGCTGTTCGTGCAGCAGGCCGAGCCCGACCAGGAGCTCGAGTTCCAGTACGCGTTCACGCTGGAGCTCGGGTTGTCGGTGGCGATGTGCCTGATCATCCTGGCGCTGGCACCGGTGATCGCAGCGGTGTACCGGGACCACCGCCTGGTGGCGCTGATGGCGAGCCTGGCGTACCTGCCGCTGGCGTTTGCGATGCAGGCGCCGCTGTGGGTGTTCTTCCGGCGCATGGACTTCGGCCGGCAGCGGTCGCTGCAGGCGATCCAGCCCGTGGTGGGCTTCGTGGTCACCGTGCCACTGGCCGCGGCGACCAATCTCGGCGTGTGGAGTCTGGTGGTGGGACAGGTGGCGGGCTACGTCGTGGCGGTCGCCGCGGCGCTGCGGGTCACCCCGTACCGGCTCGCCCTGCGCTACGACCGTCGCGTCGCGGCGCGCTACCTGCGCTTCTCGGGGCCGATCATGCTGACGATCGCCGGCACGATCGTCATCGCCCAGGGCCAGATCCTGATGATCAAGCTCCACGATGGTCTCGCCGCCGCGGGGTTCATCACCCTGGCGGTGACGCTGACGCGCTACATCGACCGGGCCGATCAGATCGTGACCGCGACCATCTACCCGGCGATCTGCGCCATCCAGGGCCAGCGGCGCGCGCTGGCGGAGATGTACCTGAAATCCAACCGGGCGACGCTCCTGTGGGTCCTGCCCTATGCCGTCGGCGTCGTGCTGTTCGCGCCCGACCTCGTGCACTTCGTGCTCGGCGCAAGCTGGGAACCGGCGGTGGTCCTGCTCCAGGGGCTGGCGGTCGTCGGCGCGATCACGCAGCTCGGGTTCAACTGGTTCTCGTTCTTCCGCGCCCACGGCGAGACGCGCCCGCCCGCGGTCGAGGCGGTGGCGGGAGCGGTGGCGTTCCTGGCAGTGGCGCCGGCGGGGCTGCTGCTCGACGGCTTCGACGGTTTCGTACTGGGGCGGATCGCCGCCGCGCTGGTACCGCTGTGCGTGCGCGGGGTGTTCGTGCGCCGGCTGCTGCCCGATGTGCGCTACCGGCAGATCGTGGCGCCGACGCTGATCCCGATCGCCCTGGCCAGCGCTGCGGCGATGGCGGTGCGGGTGGCATTGTGGGGCGGCCGGCGCACGGTGGCGCAGGCGATCGCCGAGGCGGCGCTGTTCGTGGCGGTGTATGCGGTCACGGCGCTGCGGCGCGAGCGGGCGCTGGTGCTCGAGCTGCTCGGCGGACTGCGCGGTGCCGGCGGGACCGAGTCAGTCCCGGTGGGCGACGACGATGTCCTGGAGGCTGCGACCCTCCCGGCCCGACCAGGTCCCACGGGCCAGGGTGCGCAGTGACAGCCCGTGCTCGCTGAGGCGCTCCCGCAGCCAGGCCTCGTCGAAGGCGACGGCATCCTCGGGCACGTCGGGGTCGCGGATCGCGGTCGGTTCTCCCGCGGCGACGCGGCGAAAGCCACCGGGCGGGGCGGAGCGGAGCTCGTCCTCGATCAGATACCAGGTGGACAGCAGCCGGCCGCCGCCGGCCAGCACGCGGGCGGCCTCGCCGAGATAGTGGTTCGCCGCGTCATCGAGCAGGTGCGTGAACAGCGACGTGGCGATGACGAGATCGAACGCGCCGTCGTCGTAGGGGAAGCGGTAGTCGGCGGCGGCGACGGCCCCGTCCGGGTTGTAGGCGGGATTGCGCAGGTCGGCATGCCGGAACCGAAACGGCGCCGGGGTATCGCCGTAGCGCGACTGGCACCAGGCGATCCCCGCGGCGACGACGTCAAAGCCGTCATAGGAGCCGGGCGGCCGCAGCACGCCGGCGAGCACGCGGGCCATGCGCCCGATGCCACAACCGATCTCGAGCACACGGTCGTGTGACCGCAGGGCGGCCAGCTGCTGGAAATGGGTGAGGAACTCCTCGCCGGTGGCGCGGAAGTCCCCGCCCCCCACATAGCCCGAGAGCCGGCGCGGCGGGGTGAGGCGATCGCGGCGGCCGGTGACCGCGTCGACGGTGTCGGCCGCCCGCAGCCGCAGTGACGTCAGCGCGCGACCGATCACTGCCGCGCTCCCTGCAGCGAGCGCCACAGCGCTGCCATGAGCAGACCCAGCGCCGCGACGGCGGACCATTGCGCGGCCATATGCTCGGCGGCGTAGCCGTAGTGGTTGCCACCGGCTGAGCTCGACGGGTCCACCACGTAGAGGACGGCCACGATGCCGAGGAGCAGCCCGGCGGCGAGCGTCAGGGGCTTGGCGCCGACGCCGCGCCACAGGACGACCGCGGTGACGGGAAAGGCGACGACGCCGGCCCGGATCCCGAACACGAACCCGAACGCCAGGGCGGCCGGGACTGCCCATCCCACCGCGCGCCGCGGCGACCAGGCCGGACCGCCCGGGGAGAACGGCGGCCTCACCGGTTCGGCCGGCTCGTCGCCGGCGGCGGGGCGAACGGGGGCGAGGGTCCGCCGTCGGCGGCGCCAGACTGCGATCAGCAGGACGAGCAGGCAGGCGGCGGCACCGGCGCCCGAGACCACGTAGCCGATGGTGGCGATCCGGTTGGGCGCGAACGCGAATCGCACGGTCACGCAGCCGGGGGTCACCCGCCACCCGTTCGCGTACCCGTCGATCGGCACCGGCGCCCCGAGCGAGCGCCCGTTGCACCACGCCCGCCAGCCGTGGTCGTATCCCTCGCCGAGGACGAGCCAAGCCGGGCGGCGGACGGTGACGCGGACGCCGTCATAGGAGCCTCGGCCGGCGGTGCCGGGATCGACCACCCGTCCCGCTGGTCCCGACGATCCAGCCGCCGCAGCCAGCGCCGGGGATCGGAGCGCGAGCTCGTCGACCGCGAACGGGGTGGACTGGACCTGGAGGTGCTCGGCCCCGCTGCCCAAGGCGACCGGGGCGCCGCAGGACTGGGCGAGCAGCGGGCGGCCCTGGGCGAACGCCGCGCTCGATCCGCTCACCCGCAGCGCGACGACGCTGTCACCGACGGCGATCCGAGCCGCGCCGCACCCGGCGGTGAAGCCGGCGGAGGCGGGGGTGCGCATTGGCGGCAATCCGCCGATGCCCTGCACCTCCGCGATGCCGACGGCGCGACGGTCCACCGCGCTCGCCCCCGGGGGCGCCGCCGCGCTGAGGATCTGCATCCGGAACGTGCGCGCGGTGACCGGACGGGCCATCGCCACCGTGCCGCCCGGGCCGACCGCGAGTGGCGGGGTCGCCCCGCCCGGCCACGTCAGCCGGATCCGCGTCGGCCGCCGGACCGGCGTCGAAGGATCGAGCAGCCGCAGCGTGCGGACAGTCGTCGGGCGGGCGGTCCGCCACTGCAGCCACGCGGGCTGCCCGGGCGTGTCGTCGGCGATCCAGGCGGTGCCGGAATCGCCGTCGAGTGCCTGGGACGCCCGCCACCGCGGCTCGCCGTCGAACCGGTCCGACGACGTCGCCTGAACCGGGCCGCGGTACCCGGCGAGCCGGTCGAGCACCGGGTCGGCGTCGGCGGCGAACGGCGTTACCCACGCGGTCGCGCTGAACCGCCGCGGCGCCGGCACCTGGAAATCCCGGCTCATCGTCGACTCGGCGTCGCCGGCGTCGCTCACGCCCAGCGCCGACCATGGGCCGTGGTCGACGTTGCGGGTGAACGGGTCATCGCCGGTCGTCCGCTGGAACAGGTAGGTGAGGCCGACCCGATCCAGGGCGGTGCCGGCGAGGTCCCGGGCGGCGTCGAGGGGGAGCCGGAGCGCCTGGGTGGCCCGGACCCCGGGGATCTCCAGCTCGCGGATGCCGCCGGCTCCCGCCGCCGCCCCTGGCGCCGGCGCGCTGACGGCGGTGATCGTGACGCGCAGGCCGGGCAGCAGTCCGCCCGGCAGCGTGAGGTGGTTGGGACCGGGGTGGATGGCGAAGCTGCGTCCGGCGATGTCCACCGCCCGAACGCTGCCACCGGCGTCGTCGTAGGGAATCAGGGTGAGCGAGGGCACCCGCAACGGGCGGGTGAAATCCACCTGGAGCCAACGCTGGCTCGGAGCCAGGGTCGGGTCGGCCAGCCAGGCGGTGCCCGCCGACCCGTCGATCGCCGCAAACGGGCCGTGCTCGGGGAACTGGACGCGCTGAGGCGATGCCGGCGCCTGCACCGAGCGCACTCCGCCTCCATAGACCGCGACCGTCTGCGCATCGGAGCCGCCACCGAACGGATCGAGGATGAGCCCGTCGGAGCTGACGGTCTGATCGGGCGTGAGCACCGGCCCGGCGTTCTGCTCCAGTGACGACGCGGCGAACGCCTGGCGGCGGTTGGAGTCACTCATCACCACGTCGCCACCGCCGGCGACGGCGGCGCGCAGCCCGGCGGCGCTCTGGTCGGCGGCGTACAGCAGCGGCCGCTGGGCGGGCAGCATGCCGAACGCGGCCAGCCCAGCCAGCGCGTCAGCGGATCCGTCGACGAGGATCGAGTCGCTCACCGGTTCCACCCGGACGAGGCCGCGAGCGGCCGGCAGGTCGTAGCGGCGAACCTCGGGCAGCCGCCGGGTCAGTCCGGGCGTGATCGCCGACGCGAAGCCGCGCACCGGACCGTACGCATGAGCCGGGCGGGCGAACCCGGATTGTGTGGCGAGCTCGGCGGCGGCGTCGGCGGGCGGCGGCGCGTCGCTGCGGGCGAGGTCGTCATCGGCGCCGGTGACCACCGAACGAACCCCGATCAGCGACAGCAGCGGACCGAGCTGGCCCGGCAGCAGCCGCTGCTGATGGACGAGACCGTCGATCGTCCACAGCAGATCGGTCGCGCGCAGGTCCGAGTACGGGACCTCCGAACGCTCAGCCACCGGACGGCGGCTGAGCGCGGGCAGGATCGGATCGACGGTGCCGCCCCAGGTGTAGAAGCTGAACAGGTCCCCCGGGAGGACCATCGCGCGGGAGTTGGGCGGGAGCTGGCGATCGAGATCAGCAGCCGCCTGACGCCAGGCTGCAGGAATCCGCCGGTAGGACACCTGCGCGTCCTGGGCGTGGCCGCTGACCATCGGCCAGGCGGCTCCAGCGAGGATGGCGAGCCCGGCCGGCACCGCGGCGAAGCGCCACGGGATGTGGCGTACGCGTCCGCGCAGCCCGGCGGTGCGCGCCCCCAGCTCGCCGGCGCCCGCCCCGGCCAGGCAGGCGAGGGCGACCGCGAGCAGCGGCGCGCCCTTGTAGGAGGCGCGCAGGAACCGCACCGCGGCCACATGGTTGTAGGTGAAGTAGAGCCCGTGGCGCAGCGGCGTCCCATCGGGGAACCCCGCCATCATCACCAGCACCGCGATCAGCCCCAGCCCGAGGAAGAACGGGCCGTAGCGCCAGCGGCGCGTCCAGGCGAATCCCGTCAACGAGGCGGCCGGGAACAGCAGGGTGGCGAGAACGACCGGCGCCGAGAACAGCAGCGTCGCGGAATCATCGAAGTACGGGATGGCGCGGCCGTGGAATCCGATGCCGACGTACGAGAGCCAGAAGCTCATCAGCCGCAGCGTCTCGGGCGCGCTCGTCGTCCCCCAGACGGTGCCCGGCTGCTCGGTGAACTGGAGGAAGTTGACGCCGTAGGCCGACTGGACGTACGCCGGGATCACCCACCACAGCGACACGACGGCGGTGAGCGGGACGGCCCGCACCAGGAACGCCCGCGCGTCCGGCCACGTGACCGGGGTGAACAGCACCTCGTAGAGCAGCAGCAGCGCCGGGCCGAGCAGCATCCACGCCACCACCGCGCCGTTGACCCCGCCGCCCGCAGCGGTGACGAGCAGCGCGAGCGCCGCCGGCCAGCGCCAGCCCCGGCGGCCGTCGCGCAGGCCCCGATTGACCGCGAGCAGGAGCCACGGCAGTGCCGCGTAGGCGAGCAGCGTCACCGTCGTGCGGTTGGCATAGGTGACGACGAACGGGTTGAGCAGGAGCGCCAGACCCGTCGTCAGGTGGGCGACTCCGCGCGGCCGGGGCAGGAGCGCGTCGAGCAGGCGCACCCCACCCCACGCGGCGAGCGCCAGCACGGTGCCCAGCCACAGCCGCTGGACGATCCAGTCGGGCAGGCCGAGCAGGTGGCCGAACGCGAAGAACGGACCCATCGGAAACAGGTAGCCCGCCTGCTGCCCGGCCTGGACGCCGCCGAGCTGGCCGGTGGAGGTCCACATCGACGCGACGTCGCCGAGGAAGCGGCCCGGATCGACGTGGAGGTTGATCTTGGTATCGGCGGTGGCGAGGCCGGGCCGCTGGATGAAGGCAAGCGCGTAGGCCACCAGACCGAGGAGCAGGGGGACCCCCACGGTCCGGCGCCGGTTGAGCATCGGCGACAGGCTACCTGCGGGGCTGTCGGCCGCGGGTCGGTCGTCCGCCGCCGGACGTCAGGTCATGCGCTACGGTGCCGGATCGTGGCCGGCCCATCCGCTCCGTCGCCGAGTGATGCAGCCGCCAGCGTTGCCGGTCCGGTGCCCGGCTTCGACGACGTGCTCGCCTCGGTGGTCGGCGTCGAGGGCTGGCTGACCGACGTGCAGGCCCGCCGGTTGTGGGCGGCCGCCGCACAGGTGGGGGCCTCGGGCCAGATCGTCGAGATCGGCTCGTTCCGGGGACGCTCGACGATCATCCTGGCCAGCGCGGCGTCGGACTCGGTGGCACTGGTGGCGGTCGATCCGCACGGCGGCAGTGACCGTGGACCCAACGAATACGACCCCGACGCCCCCCTCGGGGACGTCGACCACGACACTTTCCACGCCAACCTGGCCCGCGCCGGCGTCGATGATCGTGTCCGCCATGTGCGCAGGCCATCTGACCAGGCGTGGGACGACGTCGAGGGTCAGATCGACATGCTGTACATCGACGGCGCTCACCGCTACCGCTTCGCCAAGCCCGACATCGAGCGCTGGGGAGCGCGCGTCCGCCCGGGCGGCAGCATGTTCATCCACGACTCCTACAACGCCGTCGGTGTCATGCTCGCGCAGCTGCGGCTGCTGTTCTGCGGGCGCGCGTTTCGCTACATCGGCCGGTCGGGCTCACTGGCCGAGTACCGTCGCCAACCGCTGAGCTCCGCACAGCGGGCCGCCAACGCGCTGCGCCAAGCCGCGGAGCTCCCATACTTCATCCGCAACTGCGTGGTCAAGCTGGCGCTGGTGGCGAGGCTGCGGCCGGTGGCGCGGCTGCTCGGCGAGCACGGCCACTGGCCGTATTGACGGGCCCGCCCGCGGTCGCGGCGCCCCCGGGGCACCCGCGGTTCCCGCTGGTCGACTCGCTGCGAGCGGTGGCCGCCCTGTGCGTGGTCGTCACCCACACCGCGGTGTTCGGGGGCTTCGCGGCGCACGCCTGGACCACCGCGCTGTTGACGAACTTGACGATCGGCGTGCCGGTCTTCTTCGTCATCTCGGGCTTCCTGCTCTACCGGCCGTTCCTGGCGGCGCAAGTCCTCGGCGCGCCGCCGACGACCCTGCGCCGCTACGCCTGGCGGCGGCTGCTGCGGATCGTCCCGGCCTATTGGCTGGCGCTGACGCTGCTGGCCTGGTGGGTCAACCTCCGCGGGGTCTTCACCCACGACTGGTGGCGTTATTACCTGTTCCTGCAGGTCTACAGCCGCCGCACCCTGTACGGCGGGATCCTGCCGGCGTGGACGCTGTGCGTCGAGGTGACGTTCTACGCGTTCCTGCCCGTCTACGCGGCGGCCATGGGTCGGCTGGCGGCCCGAGTGAGCCGGTGGGGACGGATCCGGCTCGAGCTCGTCGTCGTCGCCGTCCTGGCGATCGCCTCGCTGGCGCTGCGCACGATCGACCTCGCCGGACCCCGAACCGTGCTCGACAACACACTCCTGGAGAACTTCGACTGGTTCGCGATGGGCATCGTCCTGGCGGTGGCGAGCGTCGCCGCCCAGGGCGGGCGCGGCGGGCACGTCGTGGCGCGATGGGTCGTCCGCAGCGGCGCCGTCTGCTGGGCGGGAGCGCTGGCGCTGTACGTCGCCCTGGCACCGCTGCTCGGCAACCCGGCGGTGCTCAGCCACGGCATCTACTACCAGACCCCGTGGGGCGGGCTGGCACTGCACATCGGCTTCGCGGTGGTGGCCCTGCTGTTCGTCGCGCCGGCGGTGTTTCCGCACCCAGCCAGCGTTCCGGCGCGCGTGCTCAGCTGGAAGGTGCTGGCGTGGCTCGGCCTCATCTCCTACGGCATCTACCTGTGGCACGATCCGCTGCTCGGCAAGCTGCTGGCGCACGGCGCGTACGGCTGGTGGCCGCACCAGCCGTTCGTGGTCCTCACCGTGACCACGATCGGCGCGGCCGTGGTGGCCGCGGCGCTGAGCTACTACGTTCTCGAGCGCCCGATCCTGACGTTGAAAGACGTCAGGCGTCGCCGGGTGGGGTGACGGCCGCGGGCTCGGCGAGCGGCTCGGTGACACTCGGCCGGGTGCTCGGCACCCACCGGCGCAGTGAGAGCGCCGGACGCTCGACCAGGTAGTAACTCGCGGCGCCGAGGGCGACCGATCCGAGCAGCGGCACCACCCCCCACTGCACGTACCGCCACAGAACCGATCCCGACTGTCCGTAGTGCCAGTACAGCAGCCGGGTCAGCAGCGGGGAGTGCCACAGGTAGATTCCGTAGGAGATCAGCCCGAGCCACAGCAGGCACCGGTTGGCGAGCACTCGGCGCACCCCACCGCCGCGATCGTCGGCGAACACCGCGGGCGCGAGCACCCCCACCGCCACCACCCCGTACAGCACGTTGCGCGTCAGGTACTGGGCGGGGGTGTAGGTCTGGGCCGGGTCTCCGGTGAGGCCGATCCCGAGGCTGACCAGCAGGTACGCTCCGGCGGCGAATGCCCACGAGAGCCCGGGCCGGCGCCCGAGGAGGCGGACCCACGGGGGGTCGCCGGCGGCGGCCACCTCGATCCACGCGCTGGCGACGGCGAGTCCCATGCCGAGGGCGAACTCATCCAGGTAGCCGGGCAGGGTCACCAGCGCGGGCAGCGGACTGCCGGGAATGACACTGACCAGTCCCGTCTCGAACAGCACCGCCTTGTACACCATGCTGAACAGCCACAGGCCGAAGACACACCCCAGCTGCAGCCGCAGCCGACCGGAGAGCGTGCGGGCCGGAAGCGCCCGCACCGCCATCGCCCACAGCGGCAGTATGGCGTAGAAGGTGACCTCGAGGCCGAGTGTCCACGCCGGGGGATCGCCGCCGCCGAGCGTCGCGCTCCGGTAGACCTGAGCGAACCCGAAATACGTCGGCGCGCCGGTCAGGGTGAACACCCCGTGGTAGGGCACCAGCACGGTGGCGAGCGCCAGCGCCACCCAGTAGGCCGGCACCACCCGCAGGACCCGGCGCCACGCGTACGCCCTGACCGGCGTCGACGCCTCGCCGCGCAGGTGGTCGATCACGTACGGCCGGTAGAGCAGAAAGCCGGAGACGACGAGGAAGATGACCACGCCGACCTCCATGCGGGCCACCAGCGCACGGCCGGGGTGACTGAGCGCCCCGCCGTAGATCCCGACCGCGTGAAACAGCAGGACGCTGAGCGCGGCGATCGCCCGCACCGAGTTCAGAAGGGGGAATCGCCGGGTGCGCGCGGTCATGGTGAGGCGCTGGGGTCACGCCGGCGGCGAGCCGCCGCGACGGTCATCTGACCCGACAGCCCGAGCAGGATGACGGCGGCGACGCCGACCCAGTGTCCGTAGATGAGCTGGACGCTGTAGTTGAAGTTGTAGCCGCCGAGGTTGCGCGGGTCGGTGATCAGGTAGACGATCGGGACGACCACGGCGAGCAGCATCCCGGCGGTGGCGGCCAGCGCCCGCGGTCCGAATCCGCGCCAGAAGATGACGAACAGCCCGACGGTGATGAGCGCCCCGGCCCGCCACGCGAACACGAAGCCCAGCACGACGCCGAGGATCACGGCGAGGGACGCGGCCCGCGCCAGGGGCAGGCGACGACGCGGCAAGGACACATCGAGGAACGGATCGAGATCCGCGGCGGACGGGCGCGGCGCCCGGCGGATGATGAGCAACAGCGCCAGGGCGAGTCCGACGATGCCGGAGATCGCGTAGCTGAGGTTGGCGGTTGACTGCGGCGCGAACGTGAACGACGCCGCCCGGCATCCCGCCGGAGCGATCCAGCCATTGGCGTATCCGTCGATGACCTGGGGGGTGCCGAGCGAGCGCCCGTTGCACGTCGCCTGCCACCCCGAGTCATAGCTCTCCCCCAGCACGAGCCAGCTCGGCCGGGTCAGATCGAGGCGGACCCCGGTGACGCTGGTGGCGGCGATCGTCCCCGGATCGAGCACCTGGCCACCGGCGGGGAGCGGCGGCGGCGGCGCCGGCGCCGGCGAGCGCAGACGCATGAGATCGACGTTGAGCGGGCCGGGCAGCGACCCGATGTACCGGCTCCCGGCCCCCATCGTCACCGGTCCGGCGCACGACGTGGCGGTCAGCGGCAGCCCGGCGTCGAGCTCGCCGACGGTGCCGGTCACCCGCAGCGGGACGGTCTGCCCGGCCACCGACACCCCCACCACCCCGCAGTCGCTGCGCAGCATCCCGGTATGGGGGACGGTCACCGGCGCCAGTCCCGGCACCGACACCGTGCCGATTCCCACCGCTCGCGCCGCGCGCTGGCGGCCCGACAGTCGGGGCGCGAACGCCGCACGCAGGATCGTGATCCGGAACGCCCGCGCCCGGATCGGCGCCGGCAGGACGACGGTCCCGCCGGGCCCCACGGGCAGCGCCGGGGACCGTCCGCCGGGCCAGCTGACCTGGACCTGGGTCGGTTGGCGGACCGGTTGGCGCGCGGACGAGATGCGCAGCCGCGACACCGTCAGCGGGCGCGGAACGCTCCATGCGATCCACGGCGCGGGCGCCGCTCCGGGGATCCACAGCCCCACCCAGGCGGTGGCGGGATCGGCGTCGAACGCGCTCGACGCCCGGTAGCGCGGCTCGTTCTCAAACCGGCTCGACGACGTGAAACGGGCGGCGGTGTGGACGCCGGCGAGTCGATCGAGGACGGCGTCGGATGCCGTGACCGCGGGTGTGACGCGCGCGTCGACGCGGTAGGAGCGGACGGCCGGCGAGACGACCCGCCGGGCGATCAGCGTCTCGGGATCCTCGGCATCGTCGAGGTCGTTCTGCACCGGCTGGTCGACGTAGCGGTCGCGGCGGAACGGGTCGTCGGCGGTCTGCCGGGAGAACACCCAGGTGAGCGCGGCATGACTGAGATCGCGCCCGGACAGCGCATCGGAGACGAGCAGCGGCGTCCGCAGCGCCTGCGAGACGTGAACGCCGGGAATGCTGATCTCCCGCAGCCCGCCGGGGCCGCTGTGGTGCGGGGGCCGGATGACCTGGCCGAGCGCGACCCGCAGGCTGGAGATCTGGTGGGCGTGCAGCGGGATCCGCGTCCCGCCGGGCCTCACCGGAAAGGTGATGCCGTCGATCACCACCGAACGGACGGTGGCGTGCGGGCCGTCGAGCGGGTAGACGTCGATGTAGGGGACGTTGCGGGGGTGCGTGAAGCCGATCTGGATCCAGCGCTGCGCCGGGGCCAAGCCGGCGTACGGGACCCAGCTCGTGTCGAGGTTGCCGTCAAACGCGGCGATCGGCGCGAGCTCCGGGAACTGATTGAAGCCGTAGACCGACGGCGCCTCGAGGTACGAGGCTCCGCGCACCTCGGTGACCGTCTGGGCCTCGGTCCGCTTGGCGGCGAACGGGTTGAGCCCGGCCTCGCCGGCGGTGATCGGGTCGCCCGCCGTCAGCACCGGGCCGAGATTCTGCTGGGTGAACTGGGGCGAGAAGAGCTGGCGGCGATTGGAGTCGGTGATCACGATGTCGTCACCGGAGGCCGCGGACGCGGCGATCGCGGCGGTGCTCATGTCACCGGCGTAGAAGATCGGCGCGGTGGCCGGCAGCTGGCCGAAGGCGGCCAGATCGGCCAGCCCCTGCGCCGAGCCGTCCACGACCACCGGACGGCCCTCGTCGATGTGGACGATCCCGCGCCCCGGCGCCAGACTGAACTGGCGCACCTGAGCCAGCTTCTGGGGCGGGTCGATGTTGCCGCGGGCGGCGGGGACCGACGCGACCGGCCCGTAGTTGCGGGGCGCTCCCAGGCCCTGCGTGGAGAGACCGAGCGCGGCGATCGACGGATCGACGGCGCCGCTGCGGGTGATGTCGTCATCGGTGCCCTGGATCAGCGAGCGCGCGCCGATCAGCGCCAGCAGCGGCCTGAGCTGTCCCGCGAACAGCCGGCTCTGCTGCACGAGCGTGTCGATCGTCAGCAGCAGGTCATCGGCGTGCAGATCGGAGTACGGGGTCTCGTAGCGGACGGCCACCGGGCGGCTGGTCAGACGGGGAAGGACGGCGTCCACCGTGCCACCCCACTTGTAGAAGGCGAACACCTGGCCCGGGAGCACGATCGCCCGCGAGTTGGACGGGAGCTGGGCGTTGAGGTTGCGCCCGACGTCCCGCCACGCCGCGGGGATCCGCTTCCAGGTGATCTGGCGATCGGGCGCCTTGCCTTCAAACAGCGGCAGCGCCGCCAGCACGATGAGTGCGGCGAGGACGAGCGGCGCGGCGATCAGGGCCGGTCGCCGCAGGCGCGGGAGACTGAGCCGCCGGAGCCGTTCCCACGCCAGGCTCGCCGCCAGGCCCAGGAGACAGGCCAGGCCCAGCGCCAGCAGCGGAGCCGCCTTGTCCACCGTGCGCAGGAAGCTCACCGCGGACACGTGGTAATAGATCCAGTCCATCGCCCCGCGCAGCGGCGTGCCGTCGGGGAAGCCGGCGGACATGACGACGACGCCGATGAGGACGATGGCGAGGAAGAAGGGGCCATAGCGCCAGCGCCGCGTCCACACGAAGCCGAGGCACGCCAGCGCCGGGAGCAGCAGCGACGCCCCGACGACGCCGGCGTTGTACAGCAGGGTCCCGCCGTCCGAGAAGTAGGGAAACTGGGTCTGCGGGTACCCGGAGCCGAGATAGGACGTCCAGTAGCCCATCAGCCGCAGCGACTCGGTGATGGAGTTCGTGCCCCAGATCGTGCGCGGCTGCTCGGTGTACTGGAGGAAGTTGATGCCGAAGCGGGCCTGGACGAGGAGCCCCAGGATCCACCACAGCGACACGAGCAGGCTGAGCGCCGCGGCGCGGGCGAGGAAGCCGCCGACCCGTCGCCAGCCGACGTGGCCCATGACCGGCTCGTAGATCATCAGCACGACCGGGCCGAGCAGCATGAAGAAGAGGACGGCGGCGTTGACGCCGCCGCCGCTGGACGCGACGATCAGTGCGAACGCGGCCGGCCACCACCACGACCGCAGGCGGGTCAGCCGGCCGTCGACGCGGACGCCGCGGTGGACGATCAGCAGCAGCCATGGCAGCGCCGCGTAGCCGAGCAGCGTGATCGTCGTGCGCGCGGTGAACACGACGGTGTACGGGTTGATCATGTAGAACCCCGCGGCAACGACGTGCGCGATGCCGCGGGGCCCGTCGAGCAGCACGTCGAGCAGCCGCAGCACCCCCCACGCCGACAGCGCCAGGATCAGACCCAGCCACAGCCGCTCGGCCACCCAGGGCGACACGCCGAGCTCGTGCAGCACGGCGAAGAACGGCCCCATCGGCCACAGGTAGCCCCCGTACTGGGAGCTGTGGACCTCGCCCAGATCGGTGGTGTTCGTCCACACCGCGGCGACGTTCGACAGGAAATGGACCGGGTCGACGTACAGGTCGATCTTCGTGTCGGACGTGGCGCGGCCGGGGAGCTGCCAGAACGCGGCCGCGAAGGCCAGGCCGGTGAAGCCGGCCGTGAACCTGGCGTTTCGAGACACCGGTGGCCTAGTGGGCGAAATCCAGGGGATCGAGGCGCCGGGCGTGGGCGAGCGCGAGCTGCTCGCCGGCGACATCGTCGCGGGCCCGCTGGATGCTGAACAGGGACGCCCAGGCGGCGAGGTTCTCGGGCTCTGACCGCACCACGGACTGGACGGTTCGCAGCGCCCGGACGAGGTTCGCCGCTCCGCCCCGGACCTGGTAGGCGCCGGCGATGTCGAGCTGCGCCGTCGTGTCGGGATCCAGGAAGCCGGCCTGGCGCAGGTGGTGGATCCGCTCGTCGAACTGCGGCAGGGGCCCCTTGAGCGCCGCCGCCACCGCGGCGATCGTGCCGTTCGAGGCCGCGGCCTCGTTGACCCGGTGGTTATCCAACAGCAGCACCGCGAACCACGCGGCCGCCACCACCGCCACCCCCGCCAGTGCGATCCGCGCGACCATCGGCACATGATGACGCCCGCCGCCGCGTGACCGCGGCGTCGAGCGCGACGGCGGCGAGGACGATCAGCGCCGGCTCGGCGGCGACCCGGAACCGGGTGAAGCCGTAGGCGGTGATCGAGACGAACAGGACGAGGACGAGCGGCGACAGCAGGATCCCCCACGGTCCCCGGCGGCGCACCAGCAGCACGGTGCCGGCGATGCCCATCAGCGCGACGACGTAGTACACGAACACGCCCGCCTTCTCGACGTTGATGTCGCGGCCCTCGAAGAACGATTCGAAGCCCCAATCCTGGGCGGGCCGGAACAGATCGAACGACCGGCCGATCCGGGCGGCGATCACCTCGGGCAGCCGGCCGGCGTGATCGCGGGCGTAGCGCAGGCCGACGTCACGGAGGTGATTGGCCTCGACCGCCTCATTGTTCGACCGAGCGGGCGGAATGCAGAACAGGTCCCACTGGCCGATGAGCGGGCCCGAGTATGTCTGGCGGCAGTTGGCCCCGGCCAGCAGCCCGCCGACGTTGGTCGAGATCAGCACCGGTTGACCGAACACGATCCAGCACCGGGCCAGCCACGGCGACAGGACGAGCGCGCACGCCGCCACGGTGATCAGGCCCCGCCGCAGCCCGGCCAGCCCGAACGGCAGCAGCACGAGCAGCAGCAGCGCTTCCGCCCGGGTCAGCGCCGCGAGCGCGATCGTCACCCCGAGGACGGCGGCCCGGCCGGCCGATGGCGCCTCGCGCAGCCGCAGGGCGGCGAGCAGCGAGAGCGTCACCAGCAGCGCGAACACCGACTCGCTGCGCAACGAACCGTCGGCGGCGATCAGCAGCGGGTAGACCGCGGCCACCCCGGCGGCGATGAGGCCGACCCGCTCCCCGGCGACCCGGCGCCCGACGAGGCCGGTGACCCCGATGGTGGCGGTCCCGGCCAGCAGATCGACGATGTCGTGCCACGCCCAGGTCCGGCCGCCGAGGACCGAGATGACCGCCTCCAGGAACGGGTAGATCGGCGGCTTGTCGGCGCTGGCCCGGGCGACGTGGTGCGAGTACCACAGCTGGGGCTGGATCAGGCCGTGGCCGGCGGCGAACAGGTTCGCCTGCTGCTGGAACTCGAGCGCGTCACCGAGCAACGGCCGGCTCTTGACGACGACGTACGCGTAGACGACCCGCAGCGCCAGACCGGCCAGCGCGATCACGATCAGCGCGCGGCGAAAACGCCTGTGGTTCATACGGCCGGCTGTCGCGAGCCGGCGGAGAGCCGCGCGGGGGCGTCGCGCCGGTGGGCGAGCCGTTCGCGGATCGCCAGCGCCCCGGCGGCGGCCAGCACCGGCAGCGCGACGTCAAACGAATCACGCAGACGGGGCACCCCGTAGCCGAGCGCGGTGGAGACGAACACCACCGCCGCCGGCGCCAGCAGCACGAGCAACGCCGGCCGCTGGCGGCGTAGGGCGAGCACGCCCGGGATCCCGATGAGAGCCAGCAGCCAGAAGACGGCGACACCAGCCTCGGCGACGTCGATCTGCTGGCCCTCGGCGAACGTCCGCGCCTGGCGCCGGGGCTGCCACAGGTCCCACACGCGGAGCTCGCGCAGGAGGATGACCGCCGGGAGACGGCTGAGGTGGTGCTCGGCGTAGCTGAGCCCGTGGCGCTGCCAGATCGCCGCCTGGGCGGCCTCGTTGGTCGTGGTCTGGGGCGAGATGCAGGTGATGTCCCAGCCGCCCATGTTGACGCCGTAGTACGTCTGGGGGCAGTTGGCCCCGGCGATGACCGTCTGATTGTTGGTGGAGATGAGCACGAACCGTCCGAAGGCGACCTCGTTGCGGATGAGCCACGGCGTGATGACGACGACGCTGGCGGCGATCGCGACCGCCGCCAGCCGCGTCCGGCCGCCCCAGTCCGGCCGTGCGCGCCACGCCACCGGCACGACGAGGAAGGGGAGGAACAGGAGCGCCTCGGTCCGGGTCAGCGCCGCGAATCCGACGAGGATCCCGAGCAACGCGGCGCGGCGCAGCCCCGGGCGGTCGATGACCGCGAACGCCGTCAGCAGCATGCCGGCGATGAGCGGGCTGTAGAGAACCTCGCTCATCAGGTCACCGTCGACGGCGATCATCACCGGATACACCGCGTACAGCAGGGCGGCGAGCACGCCGAGCCGATCGCCGCCGGCCCGGCGCCCGAGCCGCCCGACGAGGACGAGCGTGATCGTCCCGAGCAGCAGCCCCAGCGAGCGCTGATCCAGCGGGCTGTGGCCGCCGAGGAGATACAGGCCCGACAGCACCAGCGGATACAGCGGCGGGTGGGTCACCCCCGGGTGGTAGTGGTGGCTGGACAGCAGCACCCAGGGGTCGGTGAACCCGTGACCGGTGGCGATCAGACCGGCCTGCCAGTGGTAGAACCACCAGTCGCCGATGCCGACCACGTTGCGCGCCAGCCCGTACAGGTAGACGGCGCGAAGCACCAGGCCCAGGACGGCGACCGCGGCCAGGCGCCCGGCGAACGTCCGCGGTACCAGTCTCACCGTCGCCAGGATAAGGGCCTATCGCGTTAGCGGGTGCGTCTGGGGCGTTCCCCCCGTCTCGCGGCGGGCCAGCGGCCACAATGACTCGCGTGAACGCCCGCGCCAACCGGCTGCCGCTGGTCGACTCGCTGCGCGCGATCGCCGCTCTGTGCGTGCTGCTGACCCACACGGCCGTCGCCGCCGGCATCTCGGGCAACCCGCACAGCGCGCTCAGCCCCTATGCCCAGCGGCTCGACGTCGGCGTGGCCATCTTCTTTCTCATCTCCGGTCTCCTGCTGTACCGGCCGTTCGTGCTCGCGCGCCTGAGCGGCCGCCCGGCACCGGCCACCGGCGCCTACGCCTGGCGCCGCTTCCTGCGGATCGCGCCCGCCTACTGGCTGGCGCTGACCGTCACGGCGCTGTGGGTCGGGACCTCCGCGTACGAGCTCGGCGTGTTCAGCTCGAGCGGCTTTCCGACCTATTACCTGCTGCTGCAGACCTACCGCGCTCACACGCTCTCGGGCGGCCTGGTGCAGGGATGGACACTGACGATCGAGGTCACCTTCTACGCGTTTCTCCCGCTGTACGCGTGGGCGCAGCGACGCCTCCGCGGCCGTGGCCCGCGCGATGGGCTGCGCTGGGAGATCGCCGGACTCGTGGCGCTGGTCGTGATCTCGGAGATCTGGAAGGGAGTGCTGCTGGCCAACGGCAATCCGCGGCAGGTGGTGATCACCCCGGCGCTCGATGCGCTGCCGGCGTTCCTGGACCAGTTCGCGCTCGGGATGGGCTTGGCGGTGCTGAGCGCATGGATCGAGGTGCGGGGCAGCTCGCCACGGTGGGTGGGGCGCTTTGACCGGGTGCCGACGGCGTCCTGGATCTTCGCCGCGGTGGCGTTCTACGTCGTGAGCAAGCGGATCGGGATCAACCCCCGGTTCTTCGCGCCGATGGGCGTCTGGCAGTACCTGGGGCGGGAGTGGCTGTACGCGGCGATCGCATTCGGCCTGCTGTTGCCGGCGGTGATCGGCGACCAGACCCGCGGGCTGGCGCGCCGGGTCCTATCGCTGCGCGTGCTCGGGTGGCTCGGCCTCATCTCCTACGGCATCTACCTGTGGCAGCCGACCGTCCTGGCGCAGCTGTCGCGCTGGAACTTCGGCGCCCACTGGCTGATCCATCCGTACATCTGGTGGTCGGCCGGGACGCTGGTGATGACGGTGGCGATCGCGGCGGCCAGCTACTACCTGCTCGAACGCCCCGTGCTGTCGCTGAAGAACCTGTTCGGCCGTCCGCGCACGCCGCCCGGCGAGGCGCCGGCCGAGCTCGCGCCCGCCACGCCGCCCACCGTCACGTCCTCATCGCGCTCGACCGGCGCGGACGGATAGGACGTCAGCGTCCGGTCGAGCTCCTCCAGCCAGCTGGAGAGCTTGTGCTCGTAGAGCCGATCGAACTGGCGCCGGCGCAGATGCGGACGACCGCGCGGGCGGACCGACGCGTCCACCCACGTCTGGCCCCGCTCATCGGTCCCGAACGCCAGGCGGGCGCGCACCGGCAGCCAGTCGAGCGCCCGGGCACGCTTGCCGGCCGCCAGGGCCGAACCGCCCTTGAGCTCGATCAGCCCCGGGGCTCGCTCGGTGATGGTCATGATCCGGCGGGCGGCGAACTCGGTCAGCAGATCCTCGATCGGCTCCCCGGACGGCACGGCGCGCCAGGTCTGATGCCGCTCGCGCGCGACTGCCGCCGTGACCGGCGGCTGTGGATCGGCCCACGGCGGCCGCTCGGCGTCGTCGGGACCGGTGCGACCGCGTACCGCCTGCCCGGCCGCGCGGTGGGCGTCGGCGGCGGCGAGCGCCCCCGCCGGCAGATGGCCGAGCGCCGCATGGGCACGCAGGACGCGGAGGTTGTCGGCGGCCGTCCGCTCCCAGGTGAACGTGAGCGCGCGGCGGCGCGCCGCCTGACCGAGCCGTTCGAGCTCGCCTGGGTTCGCGATCAGCGCGCGGACTCTCGTGATCAGCTCGTCGAGGTCGCGGGCGAGGATCCCGGTGTTCCCGTCGACGATCGACTCGCGCAGCCCGCCCACCGCCAGCGCCGCGCTCGGCGTTCCGCACAGCGCCGCCTCGATCACGGTCAGCCCCCAGCCCTCCGATGAGCTCGCGGTGAGCAGGATCCACGAGCGCGCGTACATCTCCGAGCGGGTCTGCTCGTCAACGTGCCCGTGCATGTGCACGCGATCGCCGATCCCACGCCGGCTGATCTCCGCCTCCAGCGCCTCGCGGTGGTCGCCCTCGCCGACGATGTCCAGCGTGGCCCCGGGGATCGCCTCCAGGACATCGAGGACGTACTCGATGCGCTTGTAGGCCTTCAGCCGTCCCAGATGCAGGAGGCGCGGAGTCCGATCCCGCTCTCCGGGCGCGAACAGGCCGGGCTCGACCCCGCAGTAGGCGACGCTGATCCGCTCGCGCGACAGGCCGTCGATCTGGACCAGGTCATCCCGCGCGGACTCCGAGATGGTCAAGAAGGCCGCCCGGCGATACAGCAGCCGGAGCGGCAGCTCCTCGACCAGCGCCGACAGCAGCCGACCGCGGTGGCGCCCGAACTCGCCCACGTAGAGATCTCGATGGGGGTGGCAGACGAGCGCCACGTGCGGCTTTCGCAGCCACAGCGGCGTCAGGAAGGTGATGCCGTTGATGACCTCCAGGACCACGTCGGCATCGCGGCCCAACCCGCGGATGACCGCCCAGATGCCGCGCGGGAACACCGATGCGCGACCGCCCATCCGGTAGACGGTCAGATTCGCGGACACGCGCTCGACCCGGTCGGCGCCCGGGTAGTCGCCGGCGATCACCGTCACCCGGTGGCCGCCATCGGCCCAGCGCGTGACCTGCGCATGCAGGTTGGCCCCCGATCCGCCCGCCTGGGGATGCGACCAGCAGCGGTCGGCGAGGACCAGGATGTTCAGCGGGTCGCCGCCGAGATCCACGGTGCCGTTCTGGGCCGAGCCGCTCATCGAAGAGGGGAACCGTACTCGAACGTCATGGGCCGGTCGGGAGAGTCGGGCCCCCGGGCGTCGTGGCGAGGGACGGCCGCAGTGGGCGTGGATCGGCCAGCGCCAGCAACGCGCCGGCCGCCGCCATCGCGACCAGCGTGACGGCGGGCATCTGCCAATCCCAGTCCAGCGGGGAGTGGGCGATGTAGACGACGACGACGGCGATCGGCCCCGCCGCCAGGACGGGGGCGCGCTGGTGAGCGCGGTACGCCGCCCGAGCCACACCGGCCAGGAACGCCGCCAGCAGCGCCAGCCCGATCACCCCGAGCTCGGCCGCCGTCTGCAGCGGGAGCGAGTGCGCGTCCATCGCCGCCTCCGACACCGTCCGGTAGCGGAGCCAGTACACCGACCAGCCGCCCGCGCCGACCCCGCGCAGCGGCTCGTCGCCGAACGCGCGCAGGGCCACGCGCCAGTACGCGTACCGATTGCTGCGCAGCGTCACCAGTCGCCCGGCACCGGACGACAGCGGCTGGGTCTCCCGGCTGCTCTCCTGATTGCCGACCACGATCGCCAGCGCCAGACCGGCCACCAGGACGACCAGCGCGATCAGCGGGGCGCGGCGCGGGAGCCGCAGCGCCGCCGGCCGCTCGCGTCCGCACAGGCACCACTGCGAGACCGCCGCGGCCAGGCTGACGGCCACCAGCACCACCAGCATGATCGCGCCCTGTCGCTCGCGCGCGCCGTGGGCGCCGGCCAGCGAGGTGATGCCGCGCAATCGAGAGCCGACGACTGCGGCCACGGCCGCGGCGGCGATCGCCAGCGAGATCGCCCGCAGCTGTTCGATCCGCGGGGCGGCGACGATCAGCGCCACCAGCCCGGCGACGCCGGCGAACAGGGCGCCGCGCGAGAAGCTGAGATACAGCCCGAGGCCCAGCGGCCCGGCCGCGGCAGCGGCCAGCGCCCGCGCCGACCGGGTGCGGGTCGCGTCGCCCATCATGCGCGCGCACAGCACGAACCCGATCGCGGCCAGTTCCCCCATCGCGTTCCAGTAGGTGAGCGGCTGCTCCAGCCGTCCCTCGGCGCTGACCGAGCGGGCGAAGTGCAGCAGGCCCGGCAGCAGCCGCTCGGAGAGTCCGTATCCGATGACGACGGCGGTTCCGGCCGCCAGGATGGGCTCGACGGAGCGCGCTGTCGGTCGCGATCGGAGCAGCAACGCCGCGGCGATCAGCGCGCCGGTGTAGAGGACCGCCTGCTGCCCCGCCTGGTACGCGTCGCCCTTGATCGGCGCCCACGCGGTCGAGAGCAGCGTCCACGCGGCGAGCAGTCCCAGACCGGCGATCGACAGCCACACGGCGCGGCCCGCCGGTCGTCCGCCGGGGTCCGCGACCGCCGCGGCGAGGACGACGACCCACGCCCCCAGGCCCGCCCACAGCGCCGGCTGCTCGAAATAGCCCCCGGCAAAGAAGGCGAGCACCGTCGGGCCAACCAACAGGGCGGTGCACGCGGCGCTGAGAACCGCCCGGCGCACCTAGTCGTGCCCGAATCGCGACACTAGTCCTCCACCGCTAGCGGTGGGTGGCCTGACCGGCGCCGCGCCTGACCAGTCGTGCGGAAGCCGGTCCCCGGCGCTCGTGTCCGGGCGTCTGCGCCCTCGCCTCCTGGGCCGCCGCCACCTCGGCGAGAAGCGCCCGGTGAAACTGACCGCGCCCGAACCGCGCGGCGCTGCGAACGCACGCCTCGGTGCTCACCGCCGCGTCGTCGAAGCCCGCGACGGCGGCCGCCAGCTGCTCCGCGCCCCCGGACCAGAAGCAGCCCGTGTCGCCCTCGACCACGGTCTCGAGAATCCCGCCGCCACGCTGGGCGATGACCGGGCGACCGGCCGCCTGGCTCTCGACGGCGGCGATCCCGAACTCCTCGATCGAGGTCACCACCATCGCTCGCGCCGAGCCCACGAGCTGCTGGACCTGCGCGTCCGTCGCCCGTCCGGTGAAGCTGATGGTGGGACCGGCCATGCGCCGCAGGCGCCGGCTCTCGGGGCCGTCTCCGACCACGACGAGCGGGCGGCGCAGCTGATTGAACGCCGCGACGGCGAGATGGATCTGCTTGTGGGGCATCAGCTCGGACACGATCACGTAGTGCTCGCCCACCGGCCCCGGCGCGAACCGATCCAGGTTCACCGGCGGATAGACGACGGTGGACTCGCGTCCGAAGTAGTTGCGGATCCGGTCCTGGGTGGCGCGGGAATTGGCGACGTAGCGATCCGTCCGCTGGGCCGCGATCCAGTCCCACTGGCGCCAGCGGCTGAACAGGCGGCTGAGCACGGCGCGGCTCACCGGATCTCGCCGGCGATCCAGAGTCCCATGGCGGTCGCTCCACGCGTACCGGAACGGGTTGTGGCAATAGCTCACGTGGACGGTCCGCTCCCCGCACAGCACGGCATGCGCCCACGCCGACGAGCTCGAGATCACCAGGTCGTAAGCGGACAGGTCGAAGGACTCGATCGCGATCGGGTACAGCGGGAGCAGCGCCCGGAACGTGCTGGAGGACAGGCGCAGCCGCTGGAGGAACGACGTGTGAACGCTGCGGTCGGCGAACCGGCCCTCGGTCCCGTCCTCGTCGTAGACGGTGGTGAAGAGATCGGCGTCGGGCCACATCTCACACAGCTCGAGGAAGACGCGCTCCGCGCCTCGCATATCCAGCAGGAAGTCGTGGACGAGGGCGACCCGCGGAGAGCTCGCGACGATCGAGGGCGGCGGATCCATGGCGCGGGAGTGTATGGATCGGCTGGGGATGAGACCAAACGGACACCGTGACCGCCCGCGGCCGCAGTAGCCTGCGCAGGCCGATGCTCGCTCCGCGCAGACCGCACCCGGATCCGCGCAGACCGTTGCCGGATCCGCGACCGTCCCAGGACTTTGCGCTGGTCACGGTAACCCACAACTCGGCCCCGCACCTGGACGTGCTGCTGCGCTCCGTCGCCCGCCATCTCCCGGGCGTGCGGGTGGTGATCGTCGACTGTGCCTCCGGCGACGACACGGTCCGGATCGCCCGGGCCTGTCCGACCGCGCTGACCGTGGCGCTGAGCGACAACGTCGGCTTCGGTCGCGCCAACAACCTCGGGATCGCCAAGGTCTCAGAGCCCGTCACGATCCTCGTCAACCCCGATGTCGAGCTCCTCGACGACTCATTGACGGCACTGGCCGCCGCGGCGGCGGCGGGGGACCGGCTGCTCGCTCCGGCGGTGCTGTCGGCGGACGGGTCGAGGCAGGACACCGTGCATCCCGTGCCGACATCGCTGCCCGACGTGGTGTGCGCGCTGGTCCCGCCGTCGCTGGTGCCCGGACGCGCCGGCGTCGCGCTGGCCCCGTGGCGGTCGGACCGGCCGCGCCCGGTCGGCTGGGCGGTCGGCTGCGCGCTGGCGGCGCGGACCGACACCCTGCGTCGGCTGGGCCCGTTCGACGACAGCATCTTCCTCTATGGCGAGGACATGGAGCTCGGCCTGCGTGCCGGTGCGCACGGCATCCCGACCTGGTTCTGGCCGGTGGCGACGATCCGCCATGTTCGCGCCCACTCATCGGCGCCGGCGTTCGGCGGCGAGCCGTTCCGACGCCTGGCCGGGGCCCGCCACGATGTGATCGCTCGCCGGCTCGGCCGGCGGCGGGCCGCGCTCGACGACGTTTTGCAGGCGCTGACATTTGCCTCGCGGATCGTGCTCAAGCGTGCCCTGCGACGATCGGCGCGGCGCGAGCTCGCGCAGCTTCGGGCGGTGCTCCGGGTGCGGTGGCCGCGGTGCGGGAGCCCCGCGGCGTGAGCGGACGGCGGGCGAGGGGGCCGGCCGCGTGGGCCGTCGCGGCGCTGATCGCCATCGTCGCCGGGGTGGCCGTGGTGCTCGCGGTGAGGGCGGGGGCGCCGGCCCGGCACCGGAGCCACCGGTCCGGCCCGGTGTCGCTCCCGGCGCCTTCGGCGTTGCGCCCCGCGCTGCCGGCTCCCGCCGGCGAGGCGTTCGGGATCAGCGTCAACCGCGTGTTCAACGACCTCGCCTATACGTCGCCGCAGATCGCCGCGCAGCTGGCGGCGGCGCGCCAGACCGGGGTGACGGTGGCACGCAGCGATGCGCTGTGGGAGGCCGCCGAGCCTCGGGCGCCCGTCGCCGGGGACCATCGCTACGACTGGTCCTTCGACGATCAGATCGCGGGCTCACTCGCGGCGGCGGGGTTGACGTGGCTGCCGATCATCGACTACACGGCGCCGTGGGCGGAGTCGGTGCCGGGCCAGGACCACTCGCCGCCGCGCGCTGACGCCGACTATGCGGCCTACGCCGCGGCGTTCGCGGCGCGCTACGGGGCCGGCGGGGCGTTCTGGCGCGCCCACCCCGGCGTGGCGGCACGGCCGGTGACGACGATCGAGATCTGGAACGAGCCCGACAATGGCGAGTTCTGGGTCCCGAGCCCGAACGCCGGCGCCTACGCGGCGCTCTACCTCGCCGCCCGCGCGGCGATCGACGCAGCGGACCCGCAGCTGCGGGTGATCGTGGGCGGGCTCACCAATCCGGCGGCGTTCCTGCCGGCGATGGTCCAGGCCGAGCCACAGCTGCGCGGCCATGTCGACGGCGTCGCCATCCACCCCTATGGCCGACCGGCGGTGGTGATCACCAAGGTGCGCGTCGCCCGCGCCACGCTGGACAGCCTCGGGATGGCAAGCGTGCCCCTCTACGTCACCGAGTTCGGATGGACCACCGATCCGCCGACGGCACCGGACTACGCCCCGGCGGCACGCCGTCCCGGCTACATCACCGAGACGCTGACGTCCCTCGCTCACCTCGACTGCGGGCTGGCCGCCACCGTCCTGTACACCTGGGTGACGCCCGAGCGCGACCCGGCCGACGCCCAGGACTGGTACGGGATCGCGAGTCCGTCCGACCCGTCGGCGGGCACGGCGGACACGGCCGCGCTCAGCGCCGGGGTGCGGGCGGCGGGTCAGCCGGGCACCGATACCTCGACCACCACGCCCACCGCTACCGCCTCGACCACGGCGACGGGCGGGTGTGCCGGGTGAACGGCTACCTGATGCAGCTGGTGGCCAGCGCGCCCTTGCGCTTGCACTGCTCGAGCGCGAGCGCGCCGGATCGGAACGCGGCCAGCGCGGGCTTGGCGGTCACCCGGCCGTTGTGGAAGTCGAGCAGACCGGCGAAGTTGAAGGCCGGATCGCCGGTCTCCTCCTCGCCCATCCACGTGTAGTAGTAGAAGCCGGTCAGGCCGAGGGATACGCGGTTCTGTCCGATGAGCGGGAGGACCGCGGCGATATCGCGCGCCTGCCCCGCCTCGGTGGTGTCGAAGTCGAAGTGCTGCGGTGTCCTGCCCTTGGCCGATGGCCAGCTGATCTCGGTGGCCACCAGCGGTTTGAGGTGATCCCCGAAGCGGTTCATCGCATCGCGCATGAAGCGCAGGTAGAGGATCACGTTCGCCGGCTGAAGGGTGAAGCCGTTGACCGCGGCGGCGTCGAACAGGTCGCGCGCTCTGGGGATCCGATAAATCTGCCCGATCGCCTTCCAGGCCAGGTTGGTGAGCGCGCCCAGGACCACCTTCGCCCCGGGGTCGGCGCGCTTGATCGCCGCGTGGGCCACCCGCAACATCGCGACGTATCCGGCCGCGAACGGCTGCTTCCAGTAGTAGCTGAGGTTGGGCTCGTTCCAGATCTGCCATGACCGGATCGGCATCTTGGGGATGCCCGGGTTCTCGCTCCAGAAGCTGCCGTGCGGGCCATAGCGTCCGATCAGAGCCGTCAGGTACGCCCCGTACGGGGCGTACTGGTGCGGGTAGTCGACGCCATCGGGGTTGTCGATCGCATCCCATGACGGCGCGTACAGGACGGTGGGGAGCACCGAGACGCGGCGGCGCGCCGCGGCGGAGACGATCATGTCCGTCGTCTCGAAGTCGATCGGCTGCCCGCCCGCGTCGGTGAACTGCGCCTTCTGCGCAGCGGGTACGTCGGCCCACGTCCGGTACGGCTGTGCCGCGGCCCAGCTGAAGGCGACGCGGATGCTCTCGACGCCGCTGGCGACCATCGCGCTCACCTGCTTGGAGAAGTCAAGCGTCGTGTCGGACCCGAACAGCGGACCGTCGGCGTCGACGCCCACGAATCCCTGCGGCACCGCGGCGGGGACGGTGCCGGTCGTTTTGCTCTTGCTTCGGCCGGCGCTCGCGCTCGTGCCGGCCTGCGCGAGGCTCGCGCCGGCGAAGACGATGACGATCAGGGCAACCAGCAGCCCGAGCGCACGCGGTCCCGAGCTGCCCGCGAACGTCCTTGCGCGCAGCAACATGGCGGGGCAGTGTAGACACGCGGCGAGGGCGGCGAGCCGCCGGCCGTCAGAACCGGCTGCCGATCGCCGTCAGGTCCGGCGGGTGCGGCGGCGGAGCACCAGGCCGGCGCTCACCATCGCGAACCCGAACCCCCCGGCCAGCCAGCTGTCATACCCGGTGTAGGGAAGCTGGGAGCCCGCCGCGGTGGCGGTGGGCCCCCCGCTCGGATCGGCGGTCAGCGTGCTCGTGGCCGTGCTGACGGTCGTCGGCGTGACGGTGGCCGGCGGCGCCGCGCTCGACGTCGGCTGCGGTGTCGTCGTCTGAGCCTGGGTGGTGGTGTGGGTGCTTGCCGTCGGGGTGGAGGTCCCGGCGAACGGATCGGTGTACTGCTGGTCACCGGCCGACCCGCCGCCGGAGGCGAGCGTCGCCGCCGGGATCGACAGCGCCAGCGTCCCGAGCACCAGCATCAGGGTCACGAGACGGCGAGAGACTGAGGCGCGCACCGTGGCGAGTATGTCAACCGGGGCAGCGACGGGCGGCCGAACCGCCGTCAGGGCGGTCCGCAAATCCCTGTTTTGCAGGATCTATTGCAAACAAGGATGCTGGTGGAGTTGGGCCGACGGGCCGTGTTACGGTGCGTTCCGCGTCGTACCACTCGAGCCGTCAGAGTGGCACGGTCGCCCGGCGCGCATGCGCCAGCTTTGACCGGTAACCGCCGTCTTGCACGGTGGCGCCGGTGCACGTCCACATCGCATGTCAAGCGCCATCAAGAACTCCTGGATCCTGCGAGCCCTGGCCGGCGCGACGGTGTGTGCCGCGCTCCTGGGCAGCGGACTGACGGCGCCGAGCTCGGGTGACCTGCAGAGCCAGATCACCACGGCGCGGTCGGCTGCCGACTCCCTCAAGCAGCAGATCGCCGCCGACTCGCGACAGATCGCCGGCACCACCGACGGACTTCAGAACGCCCAGGCCCGCCTGGCGGCGGTGCAGAGCTCGCTGGATCAGCGGGTGGCCGAACTGAAGGCCGTGCAGACCCAGCTGATGGCGAGTCGCGATCACCTCGTCGACCTCGAGAACCGGCTCCAGGCCGCCACCACGGCGCTCTCAGCCAACCTGGTGTCCAGCTACGAGGGCGGACAGCCCAGCGTGATGGACGTGATCCTCAGCTCGCACGGCTTCCGCGAGCTGCTCAATCAGCTCGGCTTCATGCAGCGCGTGGCCAATCAGGACTCCACCGTGGTCGGGCTCACGCGGGCGGCGCGCGCCGAGGTCTCGCGTGAGGCGACCCGGCTCGCCGGCCTCGAGGCCAAGGACCGGACGCTCGCCAACCAGGTGCTCGAACGGCGCAACCAGGCCGCCGCGCTGCAGGCGGCACTGCTGCACCAGCAGGTGGCAGAGGAGGCCAAGCGCTCGGGGGTCAACGCCCAGCTCGCCGGCGTCAACTCGCACCTGGGCAAGCTCCAGGCGGAGCTCAACGCGGAGGAGAAGCGGGCCGCCGAGCAGGCGACCCAGGCCGCCGCGACCGGCAACGCCAACGTCGGTGGCCTCGCCGTGGACACCGGCGGGATGGTGCAGCCGCCCGCGGGCGCGCCCGAAGCGGTCAAGCAGATCATCGCCGCCGGCAACGCGATCGCCACGCTGCCCTACATCTACGGCGGCGGCCACGCCTCCTTCCACGCCGACGGGTACGACTGCTCCGGATCGGTGAGCTACGCGCTGGCGGCCGCCGGACTGGTCAGCTCGCCGATGGTCTCCGGTGACTTCGAGAACTGGGGGGCCGCGGGCCCCGGCCGCTGGGTGACGATCTACGCCAACGCCGACCACGTCTGGATGACGGTGGCGGGCTGGCGCTTCGACACGGTCGCGCTGGCCGAGAGCGGAACCCGCTGGGCCCAGGGCGGCGGGGAGTTCGCGGGCTTCATCGTCCGGCACCCGCCCGGCCTGTAGCCCCCGGGCGGCGTTTGGCGGTCGGTCCGGTGCCGCCCGCCGGGGCCGCGTCCTTCGACGTGGAGGAAGAATTCGACCTCTACGGTGCGATTGTTCCTCCACGTTGCGCCGGGCCGTCGGGCCGGGGCCGTCGGACCGGCGGGCGAACCGTCAGCGCTGCTCGGCGAGCGACGTCGAGACCGCCGGGGTGGCCGGTGCGGCCCGGCGGCGGGGCGCCAAGCGGCGGTTGGGCTCGGGGGGACCGAGGTACCGGATGATCACCAGCATCACCGCCGGGACCGCGACGACCGCGATCATCGCCAGGAACCAGATCTGCCCGGCGTCGGTGCCCTCGCCCAGCGCGTGAATGAGGCCGGCCGCCCAGGCGAGCACCGTCAGCCGGTGCAGGCTGCGCCAGCGCTTGACGCCGATGACGCGGCGGGCGTAGTAGGAGAGGCCGAGGATCACCAGTGACCAGCCGGCGATGATGCCGGTGGCGGTCCACACCGTCTTGTAGCTGCCGACGAACGGAATCGCGATGCCGGCGATCGAGGGGTGCAGGTAGCTGTCGAACAGCAGCGAGCCGCCGTGGATGGCGATCGCCGCCATCGTCGACAGCGAGAGGATCTCGTGGACGGCGATCAGGTCCGGGCCGCGGCGGCGCAGCAGCTTGGTCGCCATCAGCAGCCCGAAGGCGACGCCGAGGCTGGCGAGCACGAGCGCGGCGATGCCGGCGGCGCGGCTGGTGATCCAGAACAGGTACGGGGTGGCGGTGACCATCCCGATCAGCATCGTCCACGCCCCCTAGACCGGCGTAGGACGAGCTGAAGAACTTGGTGAGAGCCGGCCGGCGCGGACGAGCCGGCCGGCCGAACCGCAGGACCCGCCGGCGCGGACGAGCCGGCCGGCCGAACCGCCGCGTTGACGGCCCGCGTGCTCACAACCCTCCCGCCGCGGCGAGGATGGCCGCCGCCTTGCCCTGGAGGTCATACATCGTGACCCTGGTGCCGTTGGCGGTGAAGGTGACCTTCGTGCCGACCTTCTCGGCGAGCGCGATCGCCGCGGCGCTGCCATGGCGCGAATCGCCCGGCAGGCCGCCGAAGCCCCGGCTGCTGCCCTCGCTGAGGAGCCAGCGCAGGCGCCCGTCGTTGACCTCCATGGCCAGCCACTGGGCGGTCACGGCGCTCTCCCGGCCCGAGAAACCGCCCAGGCCGGCGACGTTCGCGTTCGAGCTGAGGATCGCCCCGGCGGCGCTGCTCTGGCTCTCGACGCCGACCGTGCCGCCTCCGTGGGCCTTGGCGTAGTTCGACGCGGCCGTCAGCTCGGTGCTGTTGCCACCGAAGATCCCGCCGCCGCCAACACCGCCGCCGCCGAAACCACCGCCGCCGAAGCTGCGGGCGCCGGAGACGCCCGCGCCGCGGCGAGACGACGACCCGAACAGGCTCTGGAGGCCAGACGATGAGGACGAGGGAGACCCGGCGCCAGGCGCACCGCCGCCGCCGGGAAAGCCCTGGCCGGCGCCGGGGAAGCGGAAGCCGCGGCCCCCGAAACCGCCGCGGCCACCCGGCCCGCCGCCCCCGCCGAAGCCGCCGATGCCGGCACTGGCCGGACCGCCGGCGGGGAACGTGCTGCTCGTCGCGTGCCCGATCGTCTCCGCGGCCCAGGTCGCCGGAGCGGCCATCAGGGCGGCGAGCGCGACCCCGAGCACGACGAGCCGGACGCGGCTGGAGAGCCGGACGGCCAGGACCACCGCGCAGATGCCGCCGACGGCGATGACGAGCGGCTCGGCCCACGACAGCGAGCCGCCGAGGGTGCCGAGCACGACGAGCTCGGTCACCGCGCCGGCGGCGATCGCCGCCGGCGCCAGGATCCGGCCGCTACGGCCGCCGCGGAGGATCTCGCCGACACCGGCGCCGATCAGCGCGGCGGTGAACGGCGCCAGGAAGGAGACGTAGTAGGGATGGAAGATGCCGCTGGCATAGCTGAACACGACGGCGCTGACCAGGAACGCGCCGCCGACGGCGATCAGCCAGCCGGTCCGCGGGTCACGCCGGCGCAGCCGTGACAGGACGAGCACGCCGAGGCCGGCGGCGAGCGCGAACCCGAGCAGCCACCCGGCCTGGTCGCCGAGGCCCGCGTCGAGCAGGCGAAACACGCCGGGCGCGCCGCCGGACGCGCCACCGCCGCCCCCGCCGCCGAAGGCCGTCGGCGCGCCGGTCTGGCCGGTCACGCGGCCGACGCCGTTGTAATTGAAGATCAGTGACCAGATGCTGTTGTCGGCGGTGCCCGAGATCCACGGGCGATCGGCCGCGGGCGTCAGCGTCACCAGGATCGGCCAGGCGAGCCCGACCACGGCCATCGCGATCCCGCCGAGGGTGAGCTGGCGCAACGCGCGGAGGCGTCCGCGTGGCGCGACCCACAGGTAGGCGAGCGCGATGCCGGGCACGACGAACAGCGCGACGGCCATCTTGGTCTCGAACCCGAGGCCGACGCAGATGCCGCTCCACACCAGCCACTTCGTGCGCCCGTCCTCGAGCGCCCGCACGGCGAACCACAGCGCCGCCACGCAGCACAGGACCAACAGCTGGTCGGGGTTGTTGTGCCGGGACATGGCGACGGTGATCGGCGTCGTGGCCAGCGCGACCCCGGCCACGAAGCCGGCGGCGCGGCCGAACCGCCGGCGCACGAGGTCATAGATCAGGACCGCGGCGGCGACCCCCATGAGGGCCTCGGGGACGAGGATGCTCAGCGGGTGAAAGCCGAAGATCCGAGCCGACAGCGCCTGCACCCACAAGCTGAGTGGCGGCTTGTCGACGGTCATCAGGCCGGTCTTGTCCAGCGAGGCGAACAGGAAGTCGTGCCAGCTGGTCGTCATCGACCGAGTCGCGGCCGAGTAGAACGTGTTGGCCCAGCCGTTGATGCTCAGTCCCCAGAGGTTGAGGACCGCCGCCACGCCGACGACGCCGAGCAGCTCGGGGCGGGCGCGGATGGCCGGCACCACGCCCGGAACGGCGCGCCGGGACCAGCGGCCGGCGCGAACGGACGCCGGGTAGGAGGCGGAGCTCGAGCTCATCGGATCAGGATGTGCGGACGGTCTTAGAAACAGCTAAGAGCCGGACGGTTCTCAGCAACATCTCAGCCTCAGGACTGGTCCGGGGCGTGGTGGACCTCGGTGTAGACACCGGCGGCGAACAGCGATCCGACCAGGCCGAGGGCAAGGCCGGCGAGGGTGAGAAGCAGGGGGTTCACGGCGGTCTCCAGTGCGAGTCGGCCAGCGGGTCGATCGAGAGCATCGGCGGCATAGTGAAGCCGGCGTGAAGACATGCCTAAGACGTGCGTAGGACGTGCGTGCCCGGGGGTCGGCGCCGGAGGCACGGATAGGCGGCGCCGGGCCGCGCGCCTCGGGCCGCCCGCCGGATCTAGAGTAGTGAGAACTGCGTCTGAAACCAGGAGTTTTGAAACATGTCCGCCACCAACAGCTTTGACGCCAGGGCAACACTCAGCGTCGGCGACGCGTCGTATGAGATCTTCCGCCTGGACGCGCTGCAGCCCAAGTTCGACATCGCCCGGCTCCCGTTCTCGCTGAAGATCCTGCTGGAGAACCTGCTGCGCAACGAGGACGGAGAATCGATCCGCGCTGCGGACATCGAGGCGCTGGCGACCTGGAACGCCAAGGACGAACCGTCCAAGGAGATCGCGTTCACGCCGGCTCGCGTCGTCATGCAGGACTTCACCGGCGTCCCGGCGATCGCGGACCTCGCCGCCATGCGCGACGCGATGCAGGAGATGGGAGGCGACCCCAACAAGATCAACCCGCTGGTGCCGGCCGAGCTGGTCATCGACCACTCGGTCCAGGTGGACGCGTACGGGTCGCCGCACGCATTCCAGCGCAACGCCGATCTGGAGTTCGAGCGCAACCAGGAACGTTACGCGTTCCTGCGCTGGGGCCAGGGGGCGTTTCACAACTTCAAGGTGGTGCCGCCGGACACCGGGATCGTCCATCAGGTCAATCTCGAGTACCTGGCGCGGGTGGTGTTCGTCGACGACGAGCGCAACCTCGCCTACCCGGACACCCTGGTCGGCACCGACTCGCACACGACGATGATCAACGGACTCGGCGTGCTCGGCTGGGGCGTCGGCGGGATCGAGGCCGAGGCGGCGATGCTCGGACAGCCGATGTCGATGCTCATCCCGCAGGTGCTCGGCTTCAAGCTGACCGGCGTGCTGCCCGAGGGTGCGACGGCGACCGATCTCGTCCTGACGGTGACCGAGATGCTGCGCGAGCGCGGCGTCGTCGGCAAGTTCGTCGAGTTCCACGGCCCCGGGCTGGCGGGCCTCCCGCTCGCTGACCGAGCGACGATCGGAAACATGTCTCCCGAGTTCGGGTCCACCTGCGCGATCTTCCCGATCGACGCCGAGACGCTGCGCTACCTCGAGTTCACGGGTCGGCCGCCCGAGCAGATCGCGCTCGTCGAGGCGTACGCCAGGGAACAGGGGCTGTGGCATGACGAGACCTCCGAGGAGGCGACGTTCTCGGATCACATCGCGCTCGACCTGTCCGAGGTGGTCCCGAGCATCGCCGGCCCCAAACGCCCCCAGGACCGGGTCTCGCTGACCGAGTCCAAGGCGGAGTTCCGGATGGCGCTCGACGGGCTGCTGCCCGATGACGACGACAACGGGGAGGACGACGCCCTCGCCGGCTCCTTCCCCGCCTCTGACCCGGTGGCCACCCACGTCGCCAACGGCGCCGGCCACGAGCCGCACGGCGAGACCGGCGGCACCCAGGTCGCCGAGCGCCAGGAGGCCAGGACTCCGGTCACGCTGCAGGACGGCACCGAGACCGAGCTCGACCACGGTCACGTGGTCATCGCGGCGATCACCAGCTGCACCAACACGTCCAACCCCTCGGTCATGCTCGGCGCCGGCCTGCTGGCGCGCAATGCGGTGAAGAAGGGGCTGACGGTCAAGCCGTGGGTCAAGACGTCCCTGGCGCCCGGCTCCAAGGTCGTCACCGAGTACCTCAACCGGGCGGGCCTGACCGAGTATCTGAACGAGCTCGGCTTCAACCTGGTCGGCTACGGCTGCACGACGTGCATCGGCAACAGCGGCCCACTGCCCCAGGAGATCTCCGATGTCGTCGGCGCCGAGGATCTGGCCGTCGTCTCGGTGCTGTCGGGTAACCGCAATTTCGAGGGCCGCATCAACCCCGACGTCAAGATGAACTACCTGGCGTCGCCGCCGCTGTGCGTGGCCTATGCGCTCGCCGGGACGATGGACATCGACCTCTACGACGAGCCCCTCGGTGAGGACACGGACGGCGAGCCCGTGTATCTAAAGGACATCTGGCCCGACTCGCGCGAGGTCGGCGAGACGGTGGAGCAGGCGGTCCAATCCGACATGTTCCGGTCCAGCTACGGCGAGGTGTTCGACGGCGACGAGCGCTGGAACACGCTCGAGGTCCCGACGGGCGACGCCTTCGAGTGGGACGAGCGCTCCACCTACGTGCGCCGGCCCCCGTTCTTCGAGGAGCTGCCGCGCGAGCCCGAGCCGCTCGAGGACATCGTCGACGCCCGGGTGCTGGCGGTCCTCGGGGACAGCGTCACCACCGATCACATCTCCCCCGCGGGCAACATCAAGCGCGACGGCCCCGCGGCGAAATACCTCAACGAGAATCACGTCGAGACGCGTGACTTCAACTCCTACGGCTCGCGGCGCGGGAACCACGAGGTGATGATGCGCGGCACGTTCGCCAACATCCGGCTGCGCAACCAGCTCGCGGCTGGCACCGAGGGAGGCGTGACCGTCTACCTCGGCGGCGACGGCGGCAACGAGCAGATGTCGATCTATGACGCGGCAATGAAGTACATCGACCAGCACGTCCCGCTCATCGTCCTCGCGGGCAAGGAGTACGGCTCGGGCTCGTCGCGCGACTGGGCAGCCAAGGGCACGCGCCTGCTCGGCGTCCGCGCCGTCATCGCCCGGAGCTTCGAGCGCATCCATCGCTCCAACCTGATCGGGATGGGCGTCCTGCCGCTGCAGTTCGCCGACGGCGAGTCGGTGGAGTCGCTGGGTCTGACCGGCCAGGAGAAGTTCACCATCACCGGCATCGCCGACGCCGAGGAGGTGCCGCGAACCCTGACCGTCAAGGCCGGCGACACCGAGTTCAAGGTGACGGTGCGCATCGACACGCCCAAGGAGCAGGTCTACTACCGCCACGGCGGGATCCTCCAGTTCGTGCTGCGCGAGCTGCTGGCATGACGGCGGCACCGAGGCGCGGCGCCCAAACCATTAGATTCCCGGCTGATGGCAACTCCTGAGCTGCTCCAAGCACTGCTGGTCGCCGCGGGGCCCTCGGGTCACGAGACCGCGCCGGCCAAGGCGTGGCGCGACGGCTGCGCGACGTTCTCCGATGACGTCCGCGTCGACCACGTCGGCTCCTCGATGGCCCGCGTGCCCGGCACCGCCGGCGGCCCCACCCTGGCGATCATCGGCCACATCGATGAGATCGGCCTTCATATCTCGCACATCGAGGACGACGGGTTTCTGCGGTTCGGCGAGGTCGGGGGCTGGGACCCGATCGTGCTCGTCGGCCAGCGGGTGACGATCACCACCCGCGGCGGCGCCGTGCTCGGCGTGATCGGCCGCAAGCCGATCCATCTGATCAAGGCCGACGAACGCGACAAGGCGCCGAAGACAAAGGATCTGCACATCGACATCGGCGCCAAGGACGCGGACGAGGCGCGCGAGATGGTCCGGGTCGGTGACGTCGGCGTCATCGACGTGGTGCCGATCGAGCTGCCCAACGGCCGGCTGGTGTCCCGCTCGCTCGACAACCGGATCGGGTGCTATGTCGCGGCCGAGGCGGCGCGGATCGTGTCCCTGGACGGCGGCGCACCGGGCGATGTGGTGGCGCTGGCCGTCGCGCAGGAGGAGACGACGTTCGCGGGGGCGCGGACGAGCGCGTTCGCGCTCGAACCCGACCTGGCGATCGTGGTCGACGTCACCTTCGCCACCGATCAACCGGGAATCGAGCTGGGGCCGATGACCAAGCATCCATTGGAGTCAGGCCCCGTCATCGCTCGCGGGACGACGCTGCACCCGCGCGTGACCGAGCTGCTGTACGAGACGGCGGAGTCCGAGGAGCTGCCGTTCACCGTCGAATCGATGGGACGGCACACCGGGACCGACGCCGACGCGGTCCACGCCAGCCGCACCGGCGTGCCCACCGGCATCGTGTCCGTGCCGCTGCGCTACATGCACTCGCCCGTCGAGCTGGTCTCGCTGGCCGACGTCCAGGTGGCGGCCGAGCTCATCGCCGCGTTCGCCAAGCGCCTGGAGCCCGGCATGTCGTTCGAGCGTTAGGGTTCGCGTGGAAATCAGTGCGGGAATCCGACGAGTGGCTGACCGAGGCTCCAGCGCGGCGGGATCGGCGCCGCTGCTGCTGCTGTTCGACATCGACGGGACGCTGGTCGGCCGCGCGTCCTCCGCGCACAGCGAGGCGCTGCACGAAGCGATCCGGGAGGTCCACGGAGTCGATGCCCGGGGCGGGCGAGACCGGATCTCCCCCGCCGGGCGCACCGACGGCGAGATCGCGCGGCTGCTGCTGCTCGGCGCCGGCGTGTCGGCGCGGGCGATCGACGATCGCGCGGCGGCCGTGCGCGAGACCTGCTGCGAGGCCTACGCGCGGCTGTGTCCCCCGGACCTGTCCGACAAGGTGCTGCCGGGCATCGCCGAGCTGCTGACGTGGCTGGACGCCCGCGAGGACGTCAGGCTGTCGCTGGTGACCGGCAACTACGAGCCGGTGGCGCGGCTGAAGCTCAAGCGGGCCGGCCTGGGCCGCCACTTCCCCTCCGGTCAGGGCGGGTTCGGCTCTGACTCCGAGGACCGCGCTGCACTGCCCGGCATCGCCCGCCGGCGAGCCGGGACTGACGGCGTGTCGCATCCGCGGCGGCGCACGCTGGTGATCGGCGACACGCCGCGGGACATCGCCTGTGCCCGGGCCGACGACCTGCGCTGCCTGGCGGTGGCCACCGGGATCTATGCGGCGCCGGAGCTGTCCGAGGCCGACTGGGTGGCCGGCGACCCCGGCCAAATGCGGCAGCTGCTGGCCGCCGCCCTCGTCTGACAAACAGTGGCGCGCCAGCGCCACCTTCAAAATCAGTTGCGGACGAGCTTCTTGTAGGTGATCCGGTGGGGGCGGTCGGCCTCGGCGCCGAGCTGCTCGTGGCGGAAGCTCTCGTAGGCCTCGAAGTTGCCCTCAAACCAGCGCACCTGCGAGTCGCCCTCGAACGCCAGCACGTGGGTGGCCACCCGATCCAGGAACCAGCGATCGTGGGAGACGACGATGGCGCAGCCGGCGAACGCCAGCAGCGCCTCCTCCAGCGCGCGCAGCGTGTCGGTGTCCAGATCGTTGGTCGGCTCGTCGAGCAGCAGCAGGTTGCCCCCGGCGCGCAGCAGCTTGGCCATGTGAAGGCGGTTGCGCTCGCCGCCGGACAGCTTGCCCACCTTCGTCTGCTGGTCGGTGCCCTTGAAATTGAAGCCGGCGACGTAGGCGCGGCTGGCGACGGTGCGGTTCTCGCCGAGCGGGATCTCGTCCAGACCGCCGGAGATCTCCTCCCAGACGCTCTTGTCGGGGTCGAGCGCGTCGCGTGACTGGTCGACGTAGGCCAGCTTGACCGTGTCGCCGATCTTCAGCGTGCCGGCGTCGGGCTGTTCCTGCCCGGTGATCATCCGCAGCAGCGTCGTCTTGCCGGCGCCGTTGGGGCCGATCACGCCGACGATCCCTCCGCGCGGCAGCTTGAAGGTCAGATCGTCGATGAGCAGGCGATCACCGTAGCCCTTGCGCACGCCGTCGGCCTCGACGACGACGTCACCCAGCCGGGGGCCGGCGGGAATGTGGATCTGGACCTGGTCGAGCTTGACGTTGCGGTCCTGGGCGAGCAGCGCCTCGTAGGCATTCAGGCGCGCCTTGGGCTTGCCGCGGCGCGCCGAGGCGTTCATCCGCACCCACTCCAGCTCCTGCTGGATCGTGCGCTGACGATTGGACTCCTGACGTTCCTCCTGGGCGAGCCGCTTCTGCTTCTGCTCCAGCCAGCCGGTGTAGTTGCCCTGGTAGGGGATGCCGCGCCCGCGGTCGAGCTCGAGGATCCAGCCGGCGACGTTGTCGAGGAAGTAGCGATCGTGGGTGACGGCGACGATCGTGCCGGCATAGTCGCGCAGGTGCTGCTCCAGCCAGGCGACCGACTCGGCGTCGAGGTGGTTGGTGGGCTCATCGAGCAGCAGCAGATCGGGCTGGCGCAGCAGCAGCCGGCATAGGGCCACGCGGCGGCGCTCGCCGCCGGAGAGCGTGGCCACATCGGCGTCGGCCGGCGGGCAGCGCAGCGCATCCATCGCGTACTCGAGCGTCGTATCCAGGTTCCAGCCATCGACGGCGTCGATCTGCTCCTGGACCCGGGAGAACTCGTCGGCCGTCTCCTCCGAGTAGTTCATCGACAGCTCGTTGAAGCGGTCCAACAGCGCGCGGATCTCGGCGACGCCGTCCTCGACGTTGCCCTTCACGTCCTTGGCCGGATCCAGCTCGGGCTCCTGGGACAGCAGCCCAACGGTCGCCTTCGGCGCCAGCTGCGCCTCGCCGTTGTACTCCGTGTCGATCCCGGCCATGATCTTGAGCAGGCTCGACTTTCCGGAGCCGTTGTAGCCGAGCACCCCGATCTTGGCGCCGGGGTAGAACGACAGCGAGATGTCGGTGAGCACCTGCTTGTCGGGCGGATGGCGCCGGTTGAGCTTGTGCGTCGTGTAGATGTACTGAGCTGACATCGCCTCTGAGCATAGGAGGGCCGATGAGGTGCTCACCGCGCGGCGGCGCTCGGTGGGCTGGTGAGGGCCGACGGGGCGCAGGCCCGCGGCGGCCGTCAGCGGGCCGCGGCGGGCTGGTGGTGGACGAAGCGCGTGCTCCCGGCGAAAACGGCGGCCTCGGGAAGGTGGGCGTGCGCTCGGTGCGCTTTCGTTGGCAATTTGGTGCACACCTTGGTAGCCACCCGGAGGCGTGGCGCACGGGTGACAGCGGGCTGTCGCTGCGGAGCACACCGCGGCTGTTGGCGCAAGGTGTGCACCGTTTCAACAGCACGGGCCGGGTGGCCGCCCACCCCATGTTCGACACGCCGCCGTAAACGCGCCGGCCACCGCACCCGACGACGGAGACCGCCCCAGGCGTCAGAGTCCGGCGGCGGTCCTGAGCGCGGCGGCCTTGTCGGTGTTCTCCCAGGTGAAGTCCGGGTCGTCGCGGCCGAAGTGGCCGTAGGCGGCGGTCTTCTGGTAGATCGGGCGGTGCAGCTTGAGGTACTCGCGGAACGCCCCCGGGCGCAGATCGAAATGCTCGCCGATGAGCTCGAGGATTCGCGCCCGCCTGATCTTCTCGGTGCCGAACGTCTCGACCATCACCGACACCGGGTGCGCGACCCCGATGGCGTAGGCGACCTGCACCTCGGCGCGATCCGCCAGCCCCGCGGCGACGACGTTCTTGGCGACGTAGCGCGCGGCGTAGGCGGCCGAGCGGTCGACCTTGGAGGGATCCTTGCCCGAGAAGGCGCCGCCGCCGTGGCGGGCCATGCCCCCGTAGGTGTCGACGATGATCTTGCGCCCGGTGAGGCCGCAGTCTCCCATCGGACCGCCGATCACGAACCGGCCGGTCGGGTTGACGAGAAAGCTGCGCCGGAGCGCCGCGGGGTCGTAGAGCTCGGCCGGGAGCACCGGCAGCACCACGTTCTCCCACAGGTCGTCCTGGATCGAGGTCTCAGCCCCCTCGGCGTGCTGGCTGGAGATGAGCAGCTTCTCGATCGCCACCGGACGGCCGTCGTCGTAGCGGACGCTGACCTGGGTCTTGCCGTCGGGGCGCAGGTAATCCAGCGTGCCGTCCTTGCGGACGTCCGCCAGCCGGCGGGCGAGCTTGTGGGCCAGGGAGATCGGCAGCGGCATCAGCTCGGCCGTCTCGTTGGAGGCGTACCCGAACATCATCCCCTGGTCTCCCGCGCCGGCGACGTCGAGCTCGTCGTTGTCGGAGGGATCGGAGCGGGACTCGAACGCGGTGTCGACGCCCTGGGCGATGTCGGGCGATTGCTTGTCGATCGCGTTGATCACCGCGCACGTCTTGCAATCGAAGCCGAAGGCGGCGTCGGTGTAGCCGATCTGCTCCACCGTCGTGCGGGCGATCTCCTGGATGTCGACGTAGGTCCGGGTGGTGATCTCACCCGAGACGATGATCAGACCGGTGTTGACGAGCGTCTCGCAGGCGACGCGCCCGAGCGGGTCGTCACGCAGGACCGCGTCGAGTACGCCGTCGGAGATCTGGTCGGCGATCTTGTCCGGATGACCCTCGGTCACCGACTCCGACGTGAACAGGAACGAATTCTCAGCGGCACTCATCGATCAGGGCTTTCCTTGCTCTTGCGGGTGATCTCCACTAGGTACGCCACCATCACATCAGCGGCGCCGAACCTCAGGTGATATGCGTCGGAGTGTTCCTCCACGCGGGCGATCTGCTCGCGCTTGCTGCTGAAAAGATCGCTGAACTCGAAGAACGAGAAGTCGACCACGCGCGCCTGGTATCCGAGCCGGTCCAGCAACTCGGCCGTGCGCCGCTGACCGATTATGGACAATTGCAGCATGTAGGCGCGGCCGTCATCAGCCAGCGCCTCGGGCAGCAGGCGGATCAGGTGATCCAGCAGGTTGCGGCCCCAGTAGTCAAGCGGGCGATGCGTGGTCACCTGCTCGAACGGATCGACGGGAGTCTGGTACAGGCTCGCGACGATCACGTCATAGCGTTCCTCGGGCACCCACGGGTACAGATCCTGCGCGGCGGCGCTGACGCGGTCGGCGACACCGTTGCGAAACGCGTTGGTCAGCGTGTTCTTCACCGACGTGCGGTCGATGTCAATCGCGTGGACATGGGCAGCTCCGTTGCGGGCGAGCTGGACGGTCAGCAGGCCCGAGCCACAGCCGATGTCCAGGCATCGCTCGTGGGCGCCGACGCCCTCGCGATACAGGTACTTCCAGATCACGAAGCTGCCCTGCGTCGGTACGAACACCCCGGTGTCGACCTCGATCTCGGGCATGTCGAGCGGGAACATCTCCCGTCCCCGCGGGTCCGCCCATGACGGCGGCTCGCTCCGCTTGCCCCGGGGAGCGCCGTTCTCCTCGGTCAGCGCGTCCGGTCGATCGTGGCCGGGCTTGGTGTCGGTCAGCGCGGCCCGCGCCGCCTGGAGGTGCTCGGGGCGCACCCCGCAGCACCCGCCGATGATCTGGGCGCCCTCGCCACGCCAGTTCAGCGCCAGCTGGGCGTACTGCTTGCCCTCGACGCCGGGCTCCTCCCGCCAGCCGGCGGCCGACAGGTATCCGAGATTGGGGTACACGCCGAGCGGGAGGTCCGTGAAGTCGCGCAGCCACGACAGCATCCCGGCGACGTGATCCGGAGGGATGCAGTTGATCGCCAGCGCGCCCACGCCCATCTCCTCAAAACGCCGCGCTGCTCGCCCGAACGAGTCTCCCTCGGGACCGCCCCAATGCTCTCCGTAGACGCCGCACACGCCGTTGCGGCAGCGGCGGAAGCTCAGCCACACCGGGATCCCGGTGCCGAGCAGCGCCTCGACGGTGGCGTAGGTGGAGCTGCGCACGAGCGACAGGGTCTCGAGCAGGATCAGGTCCGGGGGCTCCTCCTCGAACGCGCGGGACAGCAGCGCGATCGTCTCCCGCCCGTCCGGCGTGTCGACGTCTCCGTTGAGGCTGAACGCGACCGCCACCTCGTCGGCGCGCCCGGCGTCCGTCGCGGCCTCTCGGGCGAGGCCGACGGCGCGGCGGGCGATGTCCATCCAGTGCACGGGCTCAGTGGAGTCCCCGACGCGCAGGGTTCCGTCCCGCAGGGCGGTCGGCAGACCCCAGGTGTTGGTGCAGATGACGTCACAGCCGACATCGATGTAGCTGCGATGCACGCGAGCGACGTCCTGGGGAGCGTCCACCAGGGCGGTCAGCCCCCACACGTGCTCCTCCACCTCGGGCCGTCCGCCGCGGACCTTGATCAGCTCTGTGCCGTTGGCGCCGTCCAGGATCACGCACTGATCGGTGGCGATCATCCGCGTCAGCCGGGCATACCGGTCCGCGGGGGTGGGCGGGGCCGGGTCGGCGGCGGCCCGTGACTGCGTCGTCATCTCGTTCTCTCCCTCTTCACAGCTGTGCTCCGATCGACAGGGCGCCACGTGACGAGCGGCGTCTCCCGACAGCTTCATGCAGCGCGACGAGCCACGCCACTCTCGCACTTCCTAAACGACCTAGACTTTTGAGCAGGGTGATGGCTAAAAGCAGCATAGAACCGTCGCCGAGCTGTCCGGTTCGCTCTCATCCCCCATTTGGTCGGGTAAGACCGGCAAAAGGGGGAGGGTCGAGCCGGATGCGACGCGGTACGTTGCCCGGGTCATGTCGGTTCACGCGTCTCCAGAGCATCTGCCGTCGACGCTGGAGTCCGTCCTGCAACACGCGGGCGGAGTCCTCGTGCTCCGGAACGGGGGCGCCGTGGTCACCAATTATGGCTCGGCGGCGGGAGAGCTGGCCGCGTGCGTGAGCGCCGTCGGCCTCGCCGACTGCTCGGAGCTGACCAAGCTCGTGCTCCATGGGCGCAGCCGGCAGCTGCGCCAGCTGACATCCCGGCTGGTGGGCACCGAGGTCGTCCCGGGCGGCGCCGCGCTCAGCGGCGGAGCCTGGTGGTGCGCCGAAAGCGCCGAGCGGATGATCGTCCTGTGCGATCCGCGGCTCGGCGAGCGGCTCCGGGTCCAGCTGCGGGCCCGCGTATCCCGTCGGGCGACGGTGGAACTCGAGGATCACAGCCAGGATTGGGCCGCGCTGGCCGTGGTGGGGCGCCGGACGCGCCCGCTACTGGCCGAGCTGGGGGTCTATGGCGATTCCCGGGACCCGCGTTGTGTTCCACCGCTGACCGCCCACGCCATGACCGGAGCCGACGTGCTGTGGCTATTGGAGTCCGACCGCAAGGCGCTGGCGCTGGTGCCACGCCCGCAGGCCGCGCAGGTGTGGCGGACGATCGACCGCGCCGGCCAGCGCTTCGGCATTTCCGCCGTCGGCCAAGAGGCGGTGGCGCGCTACGCGCTGATCCGCCAGGCCAGCGCCGGCGTCACCCTGTAGCGCCGTCGAGCGCGGCACCGGGCCAGGATCGCCCTGATCACCCGAGAGCCGATGGCGCCGGCACGCACTGATCGACGCGCCGGTGCCGCCGCGGGGGAGCGGATCCTGATCGATCTGCTCGCCCTCGAGCGCGAGATCCTCGAGCTCCACTACGTCCGGCGCACCGACGCGCTGGAGCGCGTCTCCGATGCGGTGCGCCGCCTGGGGGAACTGCCGTCGACCGACGGGATCCTCGCCCGCGCTGCCGCCGAGCTGGGCGCCGGCTCCGAACTCGATCGGATTCTGATCAGCGAGGTGACCGGCGGCCGGATCGCGCCGCTGACGATCTGGGCCGGCGACCGCCAGGCCGAGGCCGACGAGGCGCTGGCGGAGCTGGTTCAGGCGTCCATACCATTGGAATATCCGCTGATCGAGTTCGAAGTGGCGCGCGGTCACACGGCCGAGGTGGTGACGGTGGCGACCGCCGGCGCGCGAACGCCGGCACCGCTGGCGCGATGTCTGGCCTGGGAGTCCTACGCGGTGGCGGCACTGACGATCGGCGGCGAGACGATCGGCCTGTTGCATGCGGATGCCGGGGACAGCGCCCGGCCGCTCGACCCGCTCGATGGCGAGGTGGTCGGGCGCTACGCCGACGCGTTGTCCGGGGTGTTCGAGCGGGCGGTCCTGAGGCACACGCTCGATCTGCATCGCGCCGAGCTCAGCTCGGCCGCGCACTGGATGAGCAACCGCCTGACCCGGCTCGAGGACGCGGGCGGGCTGATGCGCCCGCGAGCGGCCGGCGGCGAGGCAGGGGCGGCGGACACGCTGACCGCGCGCGAACTCGACGTGCTGCGGCTGATGGCCCGCGGCAACACCAACCTGGCGATCGCCAACGCGCTGGTCGTCCGCGAGGGCACCGTCAAGTACCACGTGAAGAACATCCTGCGCAAGCTCGGTGCGACCAGCCGGGCCGACGCGGTGGCGCGTTTCGTCCGGGCCGGTCCGCGATGAGCGTCACGATCGCGCACGTCGCGTTCACCGGGCCGCTGGGCGCCGAGCTGCACGAGCGGGTGGTCGCGGCCGCCGTGCAGGCCCAGGCGATGCTCGGGATCGATACCGATCCGACCGCCCTGGCCGAGCCGGCGCGGCTGCGCGGCCTGATCGAGTCGGTGACCGAGCGGCTGGCGCAGGAGCGCGGTGGGGACGTCAGCGCCGCGGTGCGAGAGCAGGAAGCCTCACTCGAGCGCCTGCGCCACCGCTACGACACCCGGTTCGAGGCGCTCGCCGGCGTGCACCTGGCCATCGAGGAAATGCGGAGGATCACCTCGCCGGCAACGATGCTCGCCCGGGCCCCGGCCGCGCTGTGCGGGGCCTCGAAGCTCGAGCGAGTGCTGCTCAGCGTGGTCGGCGACGGGCGCCTGGTCGCCGAGGCGGCCCACTTCGCGGGCGACCAGACGGGTGCCGCCGACGCCGTGGTGGCGCAGCTGCGGCAGGCGCCGATCCGGCTCGAGCACCCGCTGATCGAGACCGAACTGCTGCGCCGGCGACGCGCGACGATCATCGATGACGCCCAGGTGCACCCGCGGGTGGACCGTCGCCTGCTCGAGCTGATGGAGTGGAGCTCCTATGCCGCCGCCCCCCTGGTGGTGGGCCCGCACGTGATCGGAATGCTGCATGCCGACCGCGGCGCCGGGCGCAAGCTGGACGTGCTCGACCGGGATGTGCTGTGGGAGTTCACGAGCCTGCTGGCGCAGGCGTACGAGAGCGCCAACCTACGCCGGACGCTGCGGCACGAACGCGAGCAGATGCACGAGTTCCTCGAATGGCTGGGAGCCCGGTCCAGCGAGCTGACCGATGCGCCGATCCGCCTGGGCACGATGCAACGCCCGTCCCGCCCACCGCTGTCGCCGCCGGTGCCGGTGCTGGCGGTGCCCGGTCGTGACGATCGGATGGTGTTCGAGGGGCTGCTCACGCGCCGCGAGCTCGATGTGCTGCGGCTGCTGGCCGACGGCAAGTCCAACAAGGCGATCGCGGAGGCGCTGGTGATCTCCGCCGGAACCGTCAAGTTCCACGTCAACAGCATCCTGCGCAAGCTGCGCGTCGCCAACCGCGCCGAGGCCGTGTCACGGTATCTGCGGCTCCTGGGGATGCCGGCGCCGTGACGCGCCGACGGATCTGCCGGGTGGGTCATTAGCGTGCTCCGCGTCCTGGCGGCGCTGCTGGCGCTGGTGGCCGTCGGGTGCATGTCGGCAGCGATCGTCGGGATGGTCACCGGTCGGCCCGGAGACCGGGCGGGCTTCCTGCTGCGCGTCGTCGCGGTGGCCAGCTTCGGAGCCGCGGTGGCGCTGAACGCCGCCGCGCACTGAACGCCGCCGCGCACTGACGTCAGCCCTCGGGCTGCCAGGCGCTCAGCACCCACAGGCCGCCCGACACCCGGGTGACCGTGGCCAGCGACACATGCCACGCCGGCTGCAACCCCCGGTAGGCGCTCGTGTTGGTGGCGGTGGTGCGCTCGCGGGTGACAACGGCGTACTGGTTCGCGGCGTCCCGTACCGGAGCGACCGCCTCGACGACGCCAGAGTTGGCGATCCCGCCGCGGTGCAGCTCGTAGTCGTGGGCGGTCTCCGCGGCGGCCAGGGACATCGCCGAGCGCGCCTGCCCGACGCTGACCTCGGCGAGCGCCCGCAGCCGTACCGACACGGTGGCGGCGGTCCAGTTGATGTAGGTGGCGGCGAACACCGAGACGGCCTGAATCGGTGAGCGCCAGCCGCCGGGCACGGTCTGGGCGGGCGCGGGCGTCGGAAGTTCGTGGGTGCGCTGCACTGCGGGAGCGCCCGACGTGGTCGTCGGCGGCGCGGTCACGATCGTTCGCGTCCGCGGCGTCGACGAGGGCGCCCCGCCGAGTGACAGGCCACAACCGGACAGGGCGAGTCCGGCCGTGAGCGCACCGACCAGCCCGAACCGGCGCATCTACAGCCCCACCGGGTGGCGGACGACGAAGCCGTCCGCATTGCGCACGAGCGGATGCCAGCCGATGCCGGCGCTTCCATCCTGCGGACCGGCGGCGTTGTGCGTATCCCAGCGCAGCCCGGCGACGTACATGAACACGTGGTCGGCGCTGGCGTAGATCGTCACCCAGCGACCGGGACCGGGCAGGCCGAAGGACTCCAGCGCGCCCGAGGCGGCGTCATAGTCGACCGGCAGCAGCCCGCCGCCGTACAGCAGGTGCTCGACGCTCGAGGAGCAGTCATAGGTGGACGCGACCTGACTGAGCGGCAGGCCGTGGCCGCCGCCGTACAGGTAGGGGCGGCCGGCGATCTGGTTGCCGGCGGCGATGATCCCCCGCACCGCCGCCGGGGCGCCGGCGGGAGCCGTCGCCTGCCCGTCCGCCAGCAGCTGGGCGCGCGGGCCCGAGCTGATCGGCACGCCGGTGGGCGAGGCGACCGGGGCGCAATCCGGACCGGGATCGGTGCCCACCGGCGCTGCGACCGACTGCCCGAGGACGCCGGCCGCTCCGGCCGCCGGCGGGCGACTGATGCGGACCGCGCCCGACCACTGTCCGCTCGCGTACGGGATCCGCAGCGCGCCGGCGAACTGCCACCACAGGTCGATGACCCGCGGTAGGCCCGCGACCGGTCCTCCGCCGAGCCCGAAGTCCCGCTTGTAGGCGATCGCCGAGCGGCCGGCCCAGGTGACCCGCAACGGAGTCATGTACGGCAGCCCGCCGAGCGCGGTGGCGGTCTGGAACGTCTCGCCTCCGAGCTCGGCGTAGCTGTCGGGATGCTCGAGCAGATTGGCGCCCGATGCCCCGACGGTGCCGCTGCGGGGATCGCCGGGACCGCCGTACTCGGTGGCACCGACCCGGCTGCCGCCGCCGGCTGCGCCCAGGGTGATCGTTCCGGCCCCGGCACCCGCCGGCGGACACGAGGGCGAGGACGGCGACGCCTCGATCAGCAGCGACACCACCAGCAGCCCCACCCCGGCGGTGAGCACCGCGGTCAGCCCCGAGACCAGCAGCAGCGCTCCGGTGCGAGAGCTGGTGTGCCGGCGGGTGGCCATGGGCCGACGATAAGGACGCCGCGGGGTCCTGCGGGAAACTGGCACTGATTTGTTGCAGATCGCCGGCGCGGCGCGATCACCGGGAATCGGCGGCTGCTACGGCGGCCGACACTGCGCCGCGGCTCCGCGGATGCTCGCTAACGTTTAAGCGTCATGCCTCGCATCCTGGACGTCGAATCCGCACTGGCGCTGCTGGAGTTGGAGCCGCCATTCGACCAGCGCACGGTGCAGCTGGCGCGACGCAGGATGGCCAAGCGCTGGCACCCCGACATCGCGCCGCCGGGACGCCGCCACGAGCATCAGCGCCATCTCCAGGCGATCAACGAGGCCGCCGACGAACTCGAGCGGCTCGCCGAATCCTCGCGCGGCGGCAAGGTCAGCCGCAACGCGGTCAAGGCGTCGGCCGCCGCCACCCGCCGCGCCCGCGAGGACGCCGGCCGCCGGGCCTATGAGGAGGAGCAGCGCGCCCGGGCCACCGCCGCCGACCGGGCCAAGCACGATCCGTTCGGCTCCCGCGTGCCCGATCACTCGGTCGTCCATCGCTATGCGCGCTGCGTGTCCTATCCCGAATGGGGCGTGGGCACCGTCAGCGGCATCTACTTCTCCGGCGACGAGGACAACTACCAGCAGTGGGCGCGCGTGATGTTCTCGGTGGGCGTGCGCACGATCCCGGCCGGCTCGCTGCAGTTCGTGGACTTCTCCAAACCCGATCCGGCCGCCGACCGGGTCCAGCGGTTCATGACCGCTGCTCAGCACGCACTCGCCGAGGGCAACGCATCGCTGGCCGCCCAGCGGCTGGTCTACGCCCGCGACGCCGAGCCGGAGAACCCGGCGGTGCTGCGGCTGCTGACCGCCGCGTTCTGGCAGGCGGGCAACCTCCCGGCCGCCGCGCGCACGGTCCGCGACTGGGCGCGCACCGAGACCGACCGGCCGACGCCCGAGCGGTTCGCGTCCCGGATCTACGAGGACATGGGCGCCGTCGATCTGGCGGCCGAGGCCGCTGTCCGCGCCGCCAATCGCGCACCCGCCGATGCGTCCGCGTGGGAGCGGCTGGGACGGCTGCGGCTGCGGCTCAACGACCGGGCCGGCGCGATCAGCGCCCTCGAGCGCGCTCGGCTGGTGGGTCCGTCGGTGGACGGACTGCTCGATCTGGCGCTCGCCCACCACCTGGCCGGTGACGTCGGCGCCGAGGTCTCGGCGGCCCACGCGGCGACCCGGATCGAGCCCGACTCGCCGCGCGCCTGGTCGGCCTACGCGCACGCGCTGGCGCGGACCGATCGCCTGGCCGAGTGTGGCGCCGCCTGCCGTCAGGCGCTCAAGCTCGGCGACGACGCCGAGGTGTCGCAGCTGCTCGCGCGCGTCAAGGCGGCCACCCCGCGCGGGCTCGCCGAGCGCAGCGCGGCCCGCAGCGCAGCCTGAGCCCCCGCCACCCCCGGATTTCCTACGAGGACGTGACGGAGCCCTCGCGACCGCAGACCGGGCAGGACTCCGCCGGACCGAGACCGCGGCCGCCACAGGCGGGGCACTGCTCCAGGGCCTCGAGCACGCCCAGCAGCTCGCCCACGCGACACACCAGCAACCGCTCCTCATCGACCTCGATCCAGGCCCCCGCCGAGGCCGGGAAGACGACGTGGTCGCCCGGCTTGACCGGCATCCGCACGCCGACGTGATCCCACCAGTCCAGGCCGGGCCCGACGGCGAGCACGATGCCGTGCTGCGGCGGCGGCTCGTCGGAACCGGGCGGCACGAGCAGACCGGAGCGCCGGATGCGATCCGGGTCGAGCTCCTTGATCACGATCCGATCAAACAGTGGCCGAAGCTGATTGCGCATACCACCCAGATCATAGGCCCGAGCTCCGACGCCCGATCCGGCACCGGCCCGGCCGCGCCGGGATCGTCCCCGGCGGCGGCCGGCATCGGTGCGGGCGGCGGCCGGCATCGGTCCGGCGGAAAATCTAGGCTGTGGGGATGCGACTGATGATCGCCCGCTGCTCGATCGACTACTCGGGCCGGCTGACCACCCATCTGGCGGAGTCGACGCGGCTGCTGATGTTCAAGGCCGACGGCACGTTCATGGTGTGGTCTGACCACGGCAGCCAGAGCGTCAAGCCCTTGAACTGGATGACGCCGCCGACGGTGATCGAGGAGGCGGACGGCCGGATCGTCGTCCGCCGGCACGCGGGCGCCAGCGAGGACCGGGTGGAGGTGACGCTGCACGAGATCCTGTCGGACGTGAGCCATGAGATGGGATCGCCCGAGACCGATGACGTGCTCGCCAAGGACGGCATCGAGGCGCATCTCCAGGAGCTCCTCGCCGATACCCCGGAGTGGTGCGGCGACGGCTTTCGGCTGGTGCGCCGCGAATGGCCGACTGACATCGGCCCGGTCGATCTCATGTGCCGCGACGCCGACGACGCCTGGGTGGCGGTCGAGATCAAGCGCGTGGCGGGGATCGAGGCGGTGGAGCAGCTCACCCGATACCTCGAGCGGATTCGCCGCGACCCCGCGTTTGCGTCCTGTCGCGGCGTGCTCGCCGCCCAGGTGATCAAGCCGCAGGCGCGGGTGCTCGCCGGGGCCCGCGAGATCGACTGCGTCGAGGTCGACCTGGCCGTGTTGCGCGGCGAGCGCGAGCCGGACCTGAGATTGTTCGCGGCGTAACGCGGTCCGCGACGACGTCGCGCGGCCCCCGCTTTGAGACCCCGGAGGTTCGAGATGTCCGACCCAGAGCCGGCCGTCCTCACCGAGCGCCGCGAGCGCGTGCTGGTGATCACGATCAATCGTCCCGAGCAGCGCAATGCGGTCAACGCCGCCGTCGCCGATGGCATCGCCGGCGCGCTGGACGACCTCGACGGCGACGCCGAGCTCTCGATCGGAGTGATCACCGGGGCCGGCAAGGGCTTCTGCTCGGGCATGGACCTCAAGGCGTTCGTCACCGGGGAGCGTCCGTGGGCGGGTGACCGCGGCTTTGCCGGGATCACCCAGCGGGCGTCGGTCAAGCCGCTGATCGCAGCGATCGAGGGGTTCGCGGTGGCCGGCGGGCTCGAGGTGGCGCTCGCCTGCGACCTGATCGTCGCCGCGCGCGGGGCGCGGCTCGGGATCCCGGAGGTCAAGCGGTCACTGGTCGCGGCGGGTGGTGGTCTGTTGCGCCTGCCACGGGTGCTGCCGCGCAACATCGCCATGGAGCTGGCGCTGACCGGCGACCCGATCGCGGCCGAGCGCGCGCACGAGCTGGGGCTGGTCAACCGCCTGGCCGAGCCCGGCGAGGCACTGAGCGCGGCGATCGAGCTGGCGGAGGCGATCGCCCGGAACGGCCCGCTGGCGCTGGCCGCGAGCAAGCGGATCCTCACCGAGTCGGTCGACTGGCCCGACGCCGAGTTCTTCGATCGCCAGCGGGCGATCACCGAGCCGGTGATGGCCTCGGAGGACGCCCGCGAGGGCGCGACCGCGTTCGCCGAGAAGCGGGCCCCGGTCTGGCAGGGTCGATAGGCCGGGGCGAGCGGGGGGGCGAGCCGGGGGCGAGCGCGTTGTGGAGCGGGCGTCGCGGGAGAGGTCGCCACCGTCAGCGACGGCAACGGAGGGGTGCCACCGTCAACGACGGCAACGGCGAGCTCAGCCGGTCTCGCCCCACGCGGTGATGACCACGGACCGCGCGCCGCCGCGGTCGCGGTGCTCGCACAGGTAGATCCCCTGCCAGGTGCCGAGCGCCGGACGCCCGCGGGCAACCGGGAGGGTGAGCGAGGGGCCGAGCAGGGCGGCCTTGACGTGGGCGGGCATGTCGTCGTCGCCCTCGAGCGTGTGCGTCCAATACGGCGCGCGCTCGGGGACGGCTTCGTTGAACCAGGTCTCGAAGTCTCGGCGCACGTCGGGCGACGCGTTCTCGTTGAGCGCGAGCGAGGCCGAGGTGTGCTGGATGAGCAGGTGCAGCATCCCGGTCCCGAGCTCGCGCAGCTCGGGCACGCCCTCGAGCACCTCACCGGTGATGAGATGAAAGCCGCGCGGTCGCGGCGCGAGCGTGAGCCGGCGTTGGATCCACATCAGCTCGGCAGCCGCGCGACGCGCATGTCCACCCGTTCCCCACGGAACGGCACGCCCTCGCCGGTGAGCAGCCGGCGCTGGCGGCGGCCCTTGGCCAGGGAGCCGTCGGCGCGGACGATGCGATGCCACGGCAGGTCGGGATCGTGACACTCGTGCAGCACGGCGCCGGCGACCCGCGGCGCCCCGGGCGACACGTCGCCGTAGGTGCGCACGAACCCCTCGGGGGTCGCGCGCACCCGTTCCAGGATCCGGGCGGTGCGCTCGTCGCGGGTCATCGGCACAAGGATCGCATCCGGCGATCGGCAGCGTCAGGGGTATCGCGACCGGCGTCCGGCGGCGTCAGGGCGTCAGCACGATCTTGCCGCGGGTGTGGCCCTGGTCGAGCTCGGTGTAGGCGTCGCGCACCCGGTCCAGTGGGTACGTCGCGGCGATCGGGACCTCGAGCTTCCCATCGGCGATCAGCGCCGCCAACTCGGCGAGCGTCGCGGCACTGGCGCCGGCCGCGTTGCCATCGCCCTTGACGCCGTACTTCCCGATCGCGGCGAAGTCGGCGATCGTGTCGATCCGCTCCGGCGCCACACCGAGCTCGAGCGCCAGCTCCACGTAGCCGGTGCCGACCGTATCGATGAACGCGTCCACGCCGTGCGGCGCCGCCTCACGGATCCGGTCGGCGACGCCGTCGCCGTAGGTCACCGGAACGACGCCGTGACCGCGGAGCCACTCGTGGTTGGACTCGCCGGCAAGGCCGATGACGGTGGCCCCGGTCCGCACCGCCAGCTGGACCGCGATCGATCCGACTCCGCCCGCGGCACCGGCGACGACGACGGTCTCCCCGGACTGGGGCGCCACCGCCCGCACCGCCGCCCAGGCGGTCGCCCCGGCCACGAACAGCGCGCCGGCGACCTCCCACGGCACCCCCGGCGGGCGGCGCGTGGCATGGGCGGCCTCGATCACCGCGAGCTCGGCCTGGCTGGCGCGATTGTCGGTGAACCCGATCACCTCATCGCCCACGGCGAACTGATCGACGCCGGCGCCCACCTCCTGCACGACGCCCGCCAGATCACTGCCCTGGCCCGACGGGAACGTGGCGGGGAATCGGTCGTGGAGCGCCCCTTCGCGGATCTTCGCCTCCCCCGGGTTGATTCCGGCCGCCTTGACGCGGACGAGAAGCTCGCCGGGGCCCGGGGTGGGCGCGGCGACATCGACCACGTTGAGCACATCGACGTCCCCGTACTCGTCATATCTCACTGCGCGTGCCATTCCACCAGCTCCTTGAAGTTCATCGTTTCCGATAGGAAAGCGCATCTGCCCGGGAGCCTCCAGGTGATCGTCGGCCACCCCCACCACGCCGCCCCGATGCGGTCCTCTTCTGCGGCGCGTACCTGTTCGAGGGCGACCTGTGCCGCGGCCTCCTCGATGCGCTGCCCGACACGCTCGGGCTGCGCCCCGCCGCCGGCAGCCCCTTCCGGGCGACGATGGACCGGCTCGCCAACGAGATGCTCCGCGACGAGCCCGGACAGCAGACCCTGCTCGATCGCCTGCTCGCATTCCGACGCGCGGCTGGCAGCGATCAGCGCCTCGCTCGGCTACGCCTCCGAGTTCTCGTTCGCGGCGGCGTTCAAACGCCACCACGCCGTCGGGCCGGGACGCTGGCGCCGGGACGCCCGGCAGCTCGGGCCTGTACCCGCAGCTTCCTGACGCAGCTTCCTGATATGGTCGCCCGCTGCCGCGGATTTGCCCGGGACATCTGCCTCGCCCACCCGGAAACTGGCCCGCCCACCGCGCTGCAACTGGCATGAGCTATTCCCGGCGCACCGTTCCGTTCCGCCTCGCTGCTGCGTTGGTGACCGCGGCGATCCTGATCGTCCTCGCATTGACTGATGCGCGGACATCGGACGCCTCGCCCAGCCTCGGCCAGCTGAACTCCGAGCTGGGTCAGCAGCAGCAGCGCCAGCAGGGATTGTCGGGGAGCATCGCGTCCCTCAATCAGCAGATCTCCTCGCTGGAGTCGCAGATCACGTTCGTCCAGAACCGCGAAGCCGCCGTCACCGAGGCGCTGGCTACCGACCGGGCGCGCCTTAAGCAGGTGCAGGCCCAGCTCGCCTCCGAGCTCATCCGGCTGACGCAGCTGCGCCGGACGCTGGCGGTGGCGATCGGGATCCTCCGCCGCCAGGTCGTCTCCAGCTACGAGTCGTCCCCGCCGGACCTCGTCTCGGTCATCCTCGACTCAAACGGCTTCAACCAGCTGCTCGACCAGCTGAGCTTCCTGCGCATGGCCGAGCATCGGCAGCAGAACATCATCAGCATCACGACGCTGATCAAAGCGCGAACCGCCGCGGCCGCCAAGCGACTCAAGGATCTGCAGCAGACCGATCGTCAGATCACCGCGGCGACGGCGCAGCAGGCGCGCGAGCTGGCCGGCATGAATGAACTCCTGCAATCGCGCCAGGCGGCGGTCAGCCGGGCCCGCGCGGCGCAGCAGGCGGCGCTCGCCGTCAGCCAGGAGACGAGCCACAACCTCCGCCGGCAGATCTCCCACATCAAGGCGCAGCAGGCCGCGGCGGCGGCGGCAGCAGCAGCGGCGGCAGCGGCGGCCGCCCAGCGCGCGGCCGACTCGAGCCCGGTCGCGATCGGCCCCACCGGCGGATCCGGCGGCTGGGCGATCCCGTACGCCATCGTGCTGTGCGAGTCCGGCGGCCAGAACCTGCCGCCCAACAGCGCCGGGGCGTCGGGCTATTACCAGATCATCCCGAGCACGTGGAAGCTGTTCGGCGGCAGCGGGCCGGCGGCCTACCTCGCCGGTAAGGCCGAGCAGGACGCCGTCGCCGCACGGATCTGGAGGGGCGGCGCCGGCGCGTCGAACTGGGTCTGCGCCGGCATCGTCGGCATCCACTGACCGGCCGCCGCACCCAACTGATCAAGGCGCTACTGGTCGGGGCGCTGCTCGTCGCGGCCCTCGTGGTGCGGCTGGCCTACGTCTCCGGCGAGCCCTACCACGCGATCAACGACGCCGGGACATACAACCGGATGGCCAGCATGATCTCGACCTTCGGGGACTATCACACGGGGTCAGGTCCCAGGTCCGGCGCCGGCGGGTCCCGCGGCCCGACGGCGTACTTCCCGCCGGCGTTTCCCTACTACCTCGCCGCCCTGGACTCGCTCGACGGCCACCAGGCCGGCGGAAAGCCGGCGGTGCCGCCCGAGCGCCGGGAGATGGCGGTGACCGGCACGATCGCCGTGGGGTTCGTCGGCCTGGTGGCGCTCGAGGGGTTCGGCGAGGGCGTGGCGCTGATCGCGCTGGCGCTGGCGGCCTTCTATCCGGTGATGATCGAGCTGTCCGGCGCGCTCGTCGCCGAGAACCTCGTCGTCGTGCTCGAGCTCGCCGCCGTCTGGGCGATGCTGAGGGCGCGGCGCGCGCGGGGCGGCCGGGCGTACGTCTGGATCGCCGGGGCGGGGGTGCTGACCGGACTGTGCGCGCTCACCCACGAGAACGCGATCCTCTATCTGCTGCCATTCGGCGTCGCCGCCTGGGCGATCGCCAGCGGCCGCGACCGGCCACCGCCCCGACGATCGTGGGTGGGCCGCCTCCGCCCTCTGACCGCACCGGCACTGCTGGTCCTCATGGCGTGCCTCACGATCGCGCCGTGGACGATCCGCAACGCCGTCGAGTTGCACCACTTCGTGCCGATCGCCGATGAGACCGGGATCACGCTGGCCGGTACCTACAACCCGACGTCAGCCAACACCCCGCGCGTGCCATACAAGTGGCACCTGTTCAGCCACGTGCCGTCGCTTCGCTACCTGGCCCGTGAGTCCAACGGACTGACCGAGGTCGAGCTGTCCAATCGGCTCGAGGCACAGGCATTTGACTACATCAAGGCCCACCCGCTCGCGCCGCTCGAGGCCGGATTCGACAACACCCTGCGCATGCTCGAGCTGGAGGGCACCTACGCGTGGCACGCATCGGCCGACGCCCTGAACCTCCACGAGCCGTGGCCGACGATCGGGGTGTACTCCCTCTACCTGGTGGGGCTGTTCGCGCTCGTCGGCGCGTTCAGCCGGACAGCCCGGCGGGCGCCGGGGTGGCTGTGGGGGCTGCCGGTGCTGTGGTGGCTCTCGATCGTGTTCGTCAACGTCGAGACGCCCCGCTTCCGGGAGCCGATCGACCCGTTCTTCCTCATGCTGGCCGCCTGCGCGATCAGCACCGTGCTGGCCCGGCTGGGCGCGGTACTAGGACTGGGCGGTGCGCCAGTCCGGCGTGGTCGGCGAGCGCCCGAGCTGGCGAGCCACGACACTGAGCTGGTCAAGATGGTCCAGCGCCTGACCTGAGCCCACCGCGACGCAGGTGAGCGGCGACTCCGCGCGGTAGACCGGCATCCCCGTCTCGGCGGCCACCATCTCGGGGAAGCCGCGGATCATGGTCCCGCCGCCGGCGAGCAGGATCCCGTCACGCGCGATGTCGGAGGCGAGCTCCGGCGGCGTCTGCTCGAGGGTGTCGCGGATACCCTGCAGGATCTCCCGCAGCGGCCCGGAGATGGCGCTGCGGACCTCCTCGGAGCGCAGCGGCACGGCCGTGGGCAGGCCGGTGGCCAGATGGCGCCCGCGAACCTCGGTGACCTGCTCCTCCTGCTGGGGAACCGCCGAGCCCAGCTCGATCTTGATCGCCTCGGCGGTGCGCGAGCCGATCGCCAGCTGGTAGACGCCGCGGATGTAGGCGGCGATCGCCTCGTCCATCTCGTAGCCGCCGACGCGAACCGAGCGGCTGATGACGATCCCGCCCAGCGAGATGACGGCCATCTCACTCGTGCCGCCACCGACGTCCACCACCATCCGCCCGATGGGCTCCTCGATCGCCATTCCCGCGCCGATCGCCGCCGCGATCGGCTCCTCGATCAGGTGGACCCGCCGAGCACCGGCGGCCAGCGACGCCTCCTCGACGGCGCGCTTCTCCACCTCGGTGACGCCCGACGGCGCGCACACGATCAGTCGCGGATGGGCCGTGCGGCGATCGATCACCTTGCGGATGAAGTAGCGGAGCATCTCCTCGGTGACCTCGAAGTCGGCGATCACCCCGTGGCGCAGGGGCCGGGTGGCGGAGATCGTGGCCGGCGTCCGGCCGATCATCCGTTCGGCGTCGGCTCCGACGGCGTGGACCTCGCCGGTGGCGACGTCGGAGGCGACCACCGACGGCTCCGATACCACGATGCCGCGACCGCCGACGTAGACGAGCGTATTCGCCGTGCCGAGATCGATCGCCATGTCATGGACGCCGAGGGTGGGCGCGAAGTGGCGCCGGGAGTTGTCGCGACGGGAGCCGTCTCTACGGAAGCGGATTTGAGTAGAGAGTGTCAGATGCGGACGGCCGGTGCGCGTGGTGGGCGCTTCCGGTCGCCGGCGGCCGGAATCAGCGCTCGCCGGGGAGCTTGCGCGGGTACTGCGACACCGACTGCCTCAGATCGAGCGCCGTGGCGAGGATCCGGTGCTGCTCGGTGGCGTGGGCGATCGGATAGCCCTCCCCGGAGGCGGCGCGCTCCGGCCGGCCGATGTAGCCGAATTGCAGCTTCTCGGGCAGCACCTGGAGCAGGCGGGGTGACATGAAGGCCCGGGCCCCCATGTTGCGCGGCTCCTCCTGGACCCAGACGACCTCCTCGAGCTTCGGATATTGGTCGATGAGCGCCATGATCTCGGCCTGCGGGAACGGATACAGCAGCTCGATGCGCCCGACCGCGACGTGCTCCTCGCCCGCCCGGGCCTCACGCGCCTTGTTGGCGATCAGGTCGTAGTAGATCTTGCCGGTGCACAGCACCAGACGGGTGACCTGATCAGCGTCGACGGTGGGGTCGCTCAGCACCGGGAGGAATCGGCCCTCCACCATCTCCTGGACCCGGCTGGCGGCCTGCGGCAGCCGCAACAGGCTCTTGGGGGTCATGATGACCAGCGGCCGCTGCTTGGCGATCCGGGCCTGGCGGCGGAGCAGGTGGAAGTACTGGGCCGGCGTCGTCAAGTTCGCGACGCGGATGTTGCCCTCGGCGGCGAGCTGGAGGAAGCGCTCCAGGCGTGCGGAGGAGTGCTCGGGGCCGGATCCCTCGTAGGCATGGGGCAGGAGCAGGGTCAGGCGGGAGGTCTGGCCCCACTTGGCCAGGCCCGAGGTGATGAACTGGTCGACGATCACCTGCGCGCCATTGACGAAGTCGCCGAACTGGGCCTCCCACAGCACCAGCGTCTCGGGACCCTCCTGCGAGTAGCCGTACTCGAAGCCGACGCAGGCCATCTCCGACAGCGGGCTGTTGTGCAGCTCCATCGGCGCCAGCGCCCCCGGCAGGTGCTGCATGGCGCAGTGCTCCTGGCCGGTCTTGGGATCGTGCAGGACGAGGTGGCGCTGGCTGAAGGTGCCGCGCTCGGTGTCCTGGCCGGTCAGGCGGATCGGGATGCCCTCGGTCAGCAGCGACGCGAACGCGAGCGCCTCGGCGTGAGCCCACACGATCGCCGGCTCGGTGGGGTCCGCGAGCGCCTCGCGGCGCTGCTCGAGCTGCTTGACCAGCTTGGGGTGCACCGTGAAGCCGTCGGGGACGGTGAGCAGCTCCTCGTTGAGGACGGTCAGGCGGTCCTCGGCGACCGCGGTCTTGACCTCGGGTGACGGCGTGCGATCGAGCTGATACTCGCCAGTGGCATGCTCGACGTCCTTGGCGGCGGCGATCCGCTCCTTGAGCTGCTGGTGGGAGTCGGCCAGGACCGCCCAGACCTCGTCGGTCATCTCGGTGGACTCCTGCTCGGTGACGACCCCCTGGTCCACCAGCTGACGCGCGAACAGCTCACGCACCGACGGGTGCTTCTTGATCACCTGGTACATCTCGGGCTGCGTGTACGCGGGCTCGTCGGCCTCGTTGTGGCCGAAGCGGCGGTAGCCGATCAGGTCGATGAGGACGTCGTGGCCGAACTCCTGGCGGAACGCGAACGCCAGGCGCACCGCGCTGACGCAGGCCGCCACGTCGTCGGCGTTGACGTGGATGATCGGAACGTCGAATCCCTTGGCCAGATCCGACGCGTAGGTGGTGGAGCGCGAGTCGTCCGGATCGGTGGTGAAGCCGACCTGGTTGTTCTGGATGATGTGGACGGTGCCGCCGACGGTATAGCCGTCGAGCGCCTGCAGGTTGAGCGTCTCGGCGACGACGCCCTGGCCGGGGAAGGCCGCGTCGCCGTGCACGATGACCGGGATCGCCGCATTGGTGTCCTGGTGCGCGTGCGGGCCCTGGCGGGTCGTCTGGGCGGCGCGGGTGGCGCCGGCCGCCACCGGCGCGACGAACTCCAGATGGGACGGGTTGGACTCGAGCCGCACGATGATCGATTCCCCGCCGTCGAGCTGGTAGGAGCCCTGGGCGCCGTGGTGGTACTTGACGTCACCGGTGCCGCCCTGGGGCAGCGTGGTGATCGGCTCGAGCGTGGAGGACCCCTCGAACTCGGCGAAGATCGAGTCATACGGGCGCCCCAGGTTGTGGGCCAGCACGTTGAGCCGGCCGCGGTGCGCCATGCCGATGACCACCTCGCGGGCGCCGCGCGTGGCCGACAGCTGGGTGAGCTCGTCGAGCATCGGCACGGTCATGTCCAGGCCCTCGACCGAGAACTGCTTCTGGCCCAGGTAGGCCTTGTGCATGAAGCGCTCGAAGGCGTCGACCTCCGTCAGGCGCTTGAGCAGCGCCTTCTGCTCGTCGATGGTCAGCGGCCGGCGGAACTCCCCGGACTCGATCGCCTCGCGCAGCCACAGCCGCTGGCGATGGGACGCGATGTGCTCGATCTCGTAGGCGATCGTGCCGCAGTAGGTCTCGCGCAGGTGCGGGAGGGCATCGACGAGCGTGGCGCCGGGCACGTACATTCGCAGGATCCGCGCCGGGATCTGGGCCATCAGCTCCGAGGTCAGCCCCAGCGGCGCCGGATCGAGGGCCGGGTCGCCCTCGGACTCGCGGCCGAGCGGGTCGAGCTTGGCGGCGAGGTGACCGTGGGTGCGGTGGGCCTTGAGCAGCGAGGTCGCCGCCTGCACCGCCTGCATCAGCTCGTCGTCGTGGTGCCCGTCGGCGTCGCGGAAGTCGCGCCCGCCCGGCGCCGCGACCGAGGCCGCGGCGGCGGCCGGAGCCGGCGGCGGGGGCAGCTCGGGCAGCTCGACGCCCAGGTCGGCGAACACCTTGGCGTAGAAGCTGCTCTCACCCTGGAGCAACTTCTCGACCTCGGCCAGGAAGCGCCCGGACTCGGCGCCCTGGATGATCCGATGGTCATAGGTGGAGGTCATGGTCATGACCTTCTCGGCGCCGATCATCGGGCCGATGCGTCCGAGCCCGACCGGATAGGCGATCGAGCCGGTGGCGACGATCGTGCCCTGGCCGACCATCAGCCGGGGCACCGACGCGATCGTGCCGATTCCGCCGGGGTTGGTGAGGGTGAGGTTCCCGCCGGTCAGGTCATCGGCGGTCAGCGTGTTGGTGCGGGCCTTGTCCACGAGCGCGTTGTAGGCATCGAGGAACTGCGAGAAGGTCATCCGGCCGGCGTCGCGGATGACCGGCACCATCAGCGTGTGGCTGCCGTCCTTCTTCTCGACATCAACCGCCAGCCCGAGGTTCACGGCGCCGTCGTCGTGCCGGTACGGCTTGCCGTCGATCTCCGAGAAATGATGGGCCATGACCGGCATCTCGTCGGTACCGACACGGGCGATCGCGTACGCGATGAGATGCGTGAACGAAACGCGCTGACCGGCGTTCTTGAGCTGCTTGCGCCGCTCGTCGAGCGTGGTGACGGTGAGCGTGCGCAGCGAGGTGGCGGTGGGGATCGACCGGCTCTGATCCATGTAGCGGGCCAGCGCGGCGCCGCCGCCCTTGATCAGCTGCGCCTCGGGCGGCGCCGGCTTGGCCGGGGCGCCCGCCGGGGCTCCGTTGCCGGCGGTCCCGGCCGCGAGCACGTCGGCTTTGGTGATGCGACCGCCACGGGCGCTCCCGAGTACGTTGGCGAGGTCGACGCCCTCGGCGGCGGCCACCCGGCGGGCGATCGGCGAGGCGTTGGCCGCGCCGTTTGCATCGGCGGCGGGGGCCGGGGCCGGCTGCGCGGCGCCATTGGCGGCCGGCGCCGGGGCAGCGGCTCCGGGCCGGGCGGATGAGCCCGCGCCCACGCTCATGCGGCCGATCACCTGGCCCACATTCACGGTCTCCCCCTCCTGCGCCAGGATCTCGGTGATCGTCCCCGACGCGGGGGCCGGGAGCTCCATGTCGACCTTGTCGGTGGAGATCTCGACGACGGTGTCGCCGGCGGACACCGCATCACCGACCTTGACCGACCATTCCAGGATCGTGCCCTCGGTCACCGACTCGCCACCGGTGGGGGTGACGATCTCGACGGTCTGACCCGAGGCCTGCTGCGGCGGCGCGTCCTCGACGGTCTGACCCGAGGGCTGCGGCGGCGCGACGTCCTCGACACCCTGCCCGCCATTCGGGGCCGCCGCGGGCGAGGCGGCGGGGTCCGGCGGAGCAGCGGGGGCGGGAGCGGGCGGCCCATTCCCATCGGTCACGATCTCGGCCAGCAGGGCACCGACCGCGACGGTGTCGCCCTCGGCGGCGTGGAGCTTGGCGATCGTCCCGGCGACCGGCGCGGGCACCTCGGCGTCCACCTTGTCGGTGGAGATGTCGACGATCGTCTCATCGACGGCGACGGTGTCGCCCTCCTGCTTGTGCCATTCGAGCACGGTGCCCTCGGCGACGGAGTCGCCCATGGCCGGCATGACGACTTGAACAGTGCTGGTATCGACCGCCATCAGTCTTTGCCTCACTCTACTGCGTCATTGCGGCACGCCGACGCTCTGCAACGACGAACCCGACCGACCCGGCAAAGGGCCCCAGGCCGCCGATGACCGCCACCAGGACCGCCAGCCAGAAGGGGATGATGTGCCGGCGGGCGGCGGCGATGCAGATCAGCGACATCACGATCCAGATGACGCCGTGGCTGAGCCCGAGGATGAACGTCTCGGGCTGGGGGTTGCCCACGACGAACGCACACACCAGCAGGGCGAGGTAGACCACCGAGTGGGTGAACGACGCCAGCTCCAGCCGGCGGAAGGTGATCGGGCCCATCAGGCCGTCGGCGACAGCAGCGCGGCGAGCCGCCGCAGCGGATCATCGGCGTGATCGGGCCATTCCCGTGGATCGGCCGGCCACCACGCGAAGTCGTCGTGCTCCGAGTCGGGCGTCACCGCCGCCCCGTCGGCCAGCCAGGCCTCGCCCACGAGCATGGTGATCCCGTTGGGCAGCTTGACCAGCGCCTCGACGCTCATCCGCTCGGGCGTCACCGACCACTCCTCGGCCAGTTCGCGGACAAGCGTGTCGGCGGGGTTCTCGCCGACCTCGACCGACCCGGCGGCCCCGAGCGCCCAGCGCTCGGCCCACGTCGCCAGCCACGCGGCGCGTCGCCCCGCCAGCCAGGCGCCATCGGCGGAGCGCACGACACACAGCGCCGACAGGCTCTGCATGGCGTCGCCCGGCAGCAGCCGCAACGCCCACCGCACCGGCTCGCAGTGCAGCTGCAGCTTGCCGTCCTGCACCGCGAACCCGGCCAGCCGCGCGGCCAGTCCGTCGTGGCTGGGCGAGCCGCGCCCGCGCAGCTGCGCCAGCGCGCGATCGGCCTCGTCGGTGACTTCCGGTGCCAGCGGGAACGGCTCGTCTGACCAGGTGACCTCGATGTCCTGCGGCGCCCACGGGCCGCGAGCCAGGATTCCGGGGGCAACGGTCATGGGCACACCGTATCCACCCCGGATGCCCGACAGCAGATCAGCGCAGAGCGATCCCGGCGCGAGTCAATAGGCTGGCGCGGTGACACCGCGTCGGCGCAAGCACTGGGGCTGGGGGCACGAGGACGACCAGCCCGGGCCCGCGGAGCTGGCCCGGACGGCGGCGTTCATCTCCGCGCACCTCGGGTTCGGCGCCGGCGACCCGGAGCCATTCGTGCCGCTTTCACAGGTCACGCTGCCGGCGCCGCGGCTGACGGCGCCGCCGGAGCTGGCCGGGGTGTGCGTCACCGACACCCACGAGCGTGCGCGTCACGCCTACGGGAGCTCGTATCGGGATGTCGTCCGCGGCTTCCGCGGCGTCTTCGAGCACCCGCCCGACGTGGTGGCGCTGCCCGCCGACGAGCGCGAGCTGACCGAGGTCCTGGAGTGGGCGCTCGGCGCCGGCGCCGCCGTGATCCCGTACGGCGGGGGCACCAGTGTCGTCGGCGGGGTGGAACCCGACGTCGGCGATCGGTTCGCCGGGGTGGTCACGATCGATCTGCGCCGGCTGGATCGCGTCCTCGACGTCGATCGGGCGTCGCTGAGCGCCCGCATCCAGGCGGGCGCCACCGGTCCCCGACTCGAGGAGCAGCTGCGCCCCCACGATCTGACGCTGCGCCACTTCCCGCAGTCATTCGAGTTCGCCACGCTCGGGGGAATGATCGCCACCCGCGCGGGCGGGCACTTCGCGACCCTCTACACCCACATCGATGATCTCGTGCAGTCCGCGCGAGCGGTGACCCCGGCGGGAGCATGGGAGTCCCGGCGGCTGCCCGCCTCCGGCGCCGGCGTGTCCCCGGACCGCATGCTGATCGGCTCGGAGGGGACGCTCGGCGTCATCACCGAGGCCTGGGTGAGGGTCAGGCGCCGGCCGACGTTCAGAGCGTCGATCGGGGTCCGCTTCGCCGATTTCGCCGCGGGGGCGGAGGCGGTGCGGGCGCTGTCCCAATCCGGCCTGCACCCGTCCAACTCTCGCCTGATCGACGCCACCGAGGCGCGGCTGACCGGTGCCGGAGACGGGTCGGCGGCGCTGCTGGTGCTGGGGTTCGAGTCGCCGGCGTTCCCCGTGGACGGCGCGCTGGCGCAGGCGCTGGAGTGCTGCCGCGATCACGGCGGCCGGTGGGACGAGCCGGCCGACGATCCCGCCCGCCCGGGCCGCGATGACTCGGCGGTGACGACCTGGCGCGATGCGTTCGTGCGCGCTCCGTATCTGCGCGACACGTTCGTGGCGATGGGGATCCTGGCGGAGACGTTCGAGACGGCGATCACCTGGGACCGCTTCGCGCGCTTCCACGGCGACGTGCTCGATGCCGTCGGGGAAGCGGTCCGCGCGGTCTGCGGCGCCGGCACGGTCACCTGTCGCCTCACCCACATCTATCCCGATGGGCCGGCGCCGTACTACACGGTCCTCGCCCCGGCGCGCCGCGGGTCCGAGCTCGAGCAGTGGGCGGCGATCAAGGCCGCCGCCGCCGACGCGGTGCTCGCGGGCGGCGGCACCATCACCCACCACCACGCCGTCGGGCGCGATCACCGGCCCTGGTATGACCGCCAGCGTCCGGAGCCGTTCGCGATGGCGTTCCGGGCGGCCAAGGCCGCGGTGGACCCGGGCGGAGCGCTGAACCCGGGCGTGCTGATCGACGCGGCGCCGCCGCCCTCGGCCTCGGGCTCAGTCCTCGGCGTCGAGTAGCGCCAGCACGGCCGGAGCGGCGGGCGCGACGTCGGGCGTCAATCGCCGCAGGAGCTCCCGCCATCCGTAGTGGGTGCCGATCGCCGCCCGGACATGGGCCAGCGCCGCGTCCATGTCCCCTGCCTGCGCGGCCCCGAGGCCGGCCCAGAAGCGCAGCTCATCGGAGTGGGGCGCCAGCTCGGCGGCCTGGAGGAACAGTGCGGCCGCCTCGTCGTGGCGGGCTGCGGCCGCGCGCTCGTCGCCGAGCCCCGCGAGGCGGTACGCCTGCTGGAGAGCGACCAGTCGCGCCAGCTCCCGGAGCGGATCGGGGTGGTCCTCCACCCGCAACGAGACCACCGTCTCCCACGCCTCACCGGCGGCGGGCACGACCAGAAGCGCGGCCGATTGACGCCCGCGCAGATCCCCGCCGGCGGCCTCGGCGGCATCGAGCGCGGCCAGCAGCCGGTGAGTGAGGGTGCCCTGCGCCGCCGTGAACGCCGTGAGCATGGCCGGCCACACCGTCGCCGAGGCCATGATGTTGGCCTGACAGGAGACGCCATCGCCCTGGGCGTCGCCGGCAAATGCCGTGCAGCCGGCGCCGGTGTGGGCCGCCGCGGTGCCGGCGGCATCGACGATCGCGACCTGGCGGGAATCCGCCAGCGAGTCCGCCTGCACGAGTTGCCGGAGCGCGGCCGGCGCGTCCAGCCCGCTCGCCAGCAGCTCGAGGCCCCGCGGCCCGTAGGCGATCTCGACGTTGGCCTGCGTGGCGATCGCCCCGACTCCCGGTCGAGCCCACGGGACGATCGGGCCGACCGAGAACCAGTGCGACTGGACCGCCACGCCGAGCTCCCCGCTGCGGGGATCCCGCGCGACGATCGAATAGGTCATGCGGCAAGCGTACGGTTGAAGCGCCGCAGCGCCAACGGCACGCAGATCCCCATCAGCAGCAGGCACCACAGCACCATCGCCACCGCGGGATGATCGAGCTGCCACGAGCCGCCCGAATGCGCCGCCGGGGTCGTGAGGTGACGAACCGCCGCCACCAGCGCGGAGATCGGGTCCCATTGCGCGATCGCGCGCGGCACGGCGTCCATCCCGGCGATCGGCACGAACGTGCCGGCCATGAACGTGAGTGGCAGGATCACGATGAAGCCGGCTCCCTGCATGGCGTCGGGCGAGCGCACCAGCATCCCGAACAGGACGCCGGTCCAGGTGAAGGCGAGCATCCCGAGCGCCATCAGTCCGACCAGCTCCGCCCCGTGGCCGAACGTGAGCTGCGGGTTCCAGCCCAGGAGGAGGCCGAAGGCGACGGTGATGGCGATGCCCAGCACCTGCTCGCAGAACTGTCCCATCACCTGGCCGGTCAGGATCGACAGGCGGCTGATCGGCATCGAGCGGAAGCGGTCGATCACCCCCTCGGTCATGTCGTTGGAGGTGGCGACGCCGGCACCGATCACCCCGAACGCCAGTGACTGTCCGATGATCCCGGGGAAGAGGTAGTCCTTGTAGCTGATCCCGGGCACGTGAATCGCTGAACCGAACACGTACAGGAACAGGAGGATGAACACCATCGGCTGGATGGTCACGTCGAGCAGGCGCTCGGGGACCCGGGGGATGGCGCGCAGGCTGCGCCCGGTCAACAGCGCGGTGTCGCGCACGAACTCGAGCGGTCCGGTGCGGCCCGGGGGTGTGGCGGTGATGGCACTCATACCGCGGCCTCCTCATATCGGGGTTCGTCGGTACGGGGGGCGTGCCCGGTCAGCGCCAGGAATGCGTCATCCAGGGTCGGCCGGCGCAGCGCGATCTCGTCGACGCTGATGCCGGAGTCCTGCAGGACGTCGGCGACGCGAGCCAGATCTGCGGCCTCGCCGGGGGCGGGGATCGAAATCGTGCGCTGCTCGCGCACCCCGTTGACATCGAACCGCTCGCCCAGCAGAGCCGTCAACCGCTCGAATGCCTCGGTGTCGGCGGCGATGACGTCCACGCGCTGCTCGCCGACCTGCGCCTTGAGCTGGGCCGGAGTGCCCGATGCCACCGAGCGCCCGTGGTCGATCAGGACCACGCGATCGGACACGGCGTCGGCCTCCTCCAGGTACTGAGTGGTGAGCAGCAGCGTGACCCCGTCGGCGACGAGCTCGCGGATCGTCGACCACACCACCTGCCGGCTGCGGGGATCGAGGCCGGTGGTCGGCTCGTCCAGCACCAGCACCCGCGGGCGGTCGATCAGACCGGCGGCCAGGTCGACGCGGCGCTTCTCGCCGCCGGACAGGTTCTTGACCAACCGGTCGCGAAATTCCGCTATGTCGAAGCGGTCGATCAGCTCGTCGGCGATCCGGCGGGCGGCCCCGCCGCGCCGGTCGCGCAGCCTGGCCATCAGGACGAGGTTCTCCCGGGCCGTGAGGTTCTTGTCCAGGGCGGCGAACTGGCCGGTCAGCGAGATCAGCTCTCGCACTCTGGCCGCCTCGTGCACCACGTCATGTCCGGCCACGCGAGCGGTTCCGCCGTCGGGTCGCAGGAGCGTCGCCAGCATGCGCACGGTGGTCGTCTTGCCGGCGCCGTTGGGCCCGAGCAGCGCCACCACGGTGCCGTCCTGGACCTCGAAATCGAGGTTCTCGACGGCCACGAACGCGCCGAATCGCTTCGTCAGTCCTTCGGTTTGTATGGCTATATCTGTCATGGTCGGTAAATATACAGAGACTGAAAGAATTCTGCAAGTGAAAACTACTTGGTAGCCTTTGGTCAGCATCCACCGTGTCCGGCCCCGACCCCATCGACAGCGACACCACCCCGGCCACCGGCGGCGACGAGTTGGTCGAGGGCGCGCTGGGCGACGACATCCTCCATGGGTTGATCTCCGATGAGATGGGCGAACGGATCGCCGAGATCATGCGGATCGCCCGCCGCGCGCAGGAGGCCTGGCACCGGCGCGAGCATCCCGACGAGGGGCTGCGAGAGCGCAAGCGCCGGCTCACGCGCCAGCTCATCTCCGACGCCGCGACGACGATGTTCGCCACGCGCGGGTTCGAGAACGTCAAGGTCTCAGAGGTCGCCGACCGCGTCGGCGTCTCGGAGAAGACCGTCTACAACTATTTCCCCACCAAGGAGTCGATGGTCCTCGACACGGCCGACGAGGCGGTGGAGCGGATGGCGCAGGCCCTGCGCGAGCGCGGTCGCGACGAGTCGCTGACCGATGCGGTCGTCCGAGCGATCAAGGCCGACACGGCCCGATTCGACGACGCTCCGAGTGAGCTCGTCGAGTTCATGCCCAGGTTCGGCGCGATGATCGAATCGACGCCGAGCCTGCGAGCGGCGTGGCTCGAGATGCACGATCGGCTGGCGCGCGTGGCCCGCGACGAGCTGGCCGCCCAGGCCGGCGTCGATCCCCGCGACCCCGAGCCGACGGCCGCCGGCCGCGCGCTGGCCGGCCTGGCGGAGGTGGCGATGGAGTCACGGATGCGCCACATCACCGACGGTCTGCGCGGCGCGGAGCTCAGTGACGCCGTCACCGGGGACCTCGATCGCGCCGCTCGCCTGCTGGAGACCGGCCTGTGGTCCTTCAACCTGCCGCGCAGCACGCGGGCGCGCGGCCAGGCGCTCGAGGCCGCTCGCGACGCCGAGGAGGCACGGGCCCAGGTGCTCACGGCGCTCCGGCAGGCCCGCGCAGCGTGGGACCAGGTCCGTAAGCAGGGCCGCACCGTGGATGACGTCCGCGAGGTCCATCGCAGCGCGCTCGAGGTGCGCGACGCGGTCCGCGAGGCCCACCGCACCGCGCACGACGTCGGGGACGCTGTCCGTGACGTCAAGCGCCAGGCTCGCCGCCCCGGGCCCGACGCCACGCGATGACCTCGGTGGCGGTGCTCGGGGCCGGCGGCGTCGGCGGCTTCGTCGCGGCCGCCCTCGCCCGGGCCGGAGACGACGTCACGGTCGTCGCCCGGCCGGCGACGGCGGCGGCGATCGCCGACCGGGGGCTGGTGGTGCGCAGCGCCGTGCTCGGCGAGTTCACGGCGCGGCCCCGGGCGGTCCCGGAGCTCGATGAGGAGGTGCATTTCCTGTTCGTCGCCACGAAGGCGACGGGTTTGGCCGAGGCGATGCAACGGGTGCGGGCGGTGCCGCAGCTGGTGGTGCCGCTGCTCAACGGGCTTGACCACCTGGAGCTGCTGCGGGCCCGATTCGGCGCCGACCGCGTGGCCGCCGGCGTGATCCGGATCGAATCCGATCGCCCGCGGACCGGCGTGATCGTGCAGACGAGCCCGTCGTGCCGGGTGGACCTGGCCGCCTCCGATCCGCGGCTCGCGCCGGCCGTGGAGGAGTTGGCGGCGCTGCTGCGCGCGGCCGGGATCGACGCCCGCGTCGGAGCTGATGAGCGCCAGGTCATGTGGTCCAAGCTGGCCCGGCTGTGCCCGCTGGCCCTGACCACGAGCGCCGCGAATCGGCCGATCGGGTTCGTGCGGACCGACCCGCGCTGGCGCTCGGCGCTGGAGGGCGCAGTCCACGAGACGGTCGCGGTGGCCACTGCCGATGGCGCGTCGCTGGACGCCGCCGACACGCTGGCCGAGCTCGACTCCGCTCACGCCGAGCTCGGCTCCTCGATGCAGCGCGACATCGCCGCCGGGCGCGAGCCCGAGCTCGACGCGATCGCGGGCGCGGTGCTGCGGGCCGGACGGCGCCACGGGCTGCGCTGCCCGACAGTGCAATGGCTGATGGGGCGCGTCGCCAAGCGCGTGCACGGCCACCGGTAGCAACTAAAACGGCTCCGGGCGCGCGGGCGGCGCGCTAGAGCGGCGGGCGGATCGGCTCCGGGGTGGCGTCGACGTAGACCGGCTCGCCGACCTCCTCGGACGCGACCGCGTCGACGACCTCCTGCGCTTCCATCTCGCCGGCGCCGTCGTGCTCGCCGTCGCACAGCACGCGGAAGTTCCCGGTCCCGCCGCCGTCGGCCTGGAGCACGATGCCGGGGAGGATCTCCTCGCCCTCCTCGAACCCGAGGCGCTCGATGTCGAATTGCGCCATCCCGATCCCCCAGCTGTTGTGGTCGGGGTTCTCGCGATCGTGAGCGGCGACGCCCTGCGCGAAGCGCTCCAGCAGCTTGGCCATGGTGGCGGTGTCGACCATGTTCGGGTGGGCGGGTCCTACCCTCGCTCGAGGATCTCGACGCGGTAGCCGTCGGGATCGCGCACGAAGCAGATCCGGCTCCCGCCGGCGCGGATGGTGTAGGGCGGACGCTCGGGGTCGATCCCCTGCGTGGCCAGCCGGCTCAGGGTGCCGTCGAGGTCAGACGTCGTGATGGCGATGTGCCCGTAGCCGGTGCCGATCTCGTATGGCTCGTCACGGCCGACGTTGTACGTCAGCTCCAGGCGCGGCTCGGAGCCGTCCTCCGGCAGGTTCATGAACACGTTGATCGCCTCGTCGCGGATCCGCGCCCGGCGGACCTCCTGGAAGCCGAGGGCCTCGTAGAAGGCGACCGAGCGGTCGATGTCCAGGATCCGGTAACAGGTATGGATCAGGCTCATCTCTGCTGATGAGGTTACCCGGACATCCGCTCAGAGGACCAGGAGCTAGGCTCTTGATCGTGATCGTGGAGCGTTCGATGAGTGACGGGTGGCTGTCGAACACCTACGTCGTCGGCGACGAGTTGGGCGGAAGCGCGGTCCTGGTCGACGCCGGCGGTCCGGTCGCCCCGCTGCTGGAGTTCCTGCATCGCGGGCAGCTGACGCTCACCCACGTCCTGCTCACCCACCACCACCACGATCACGTCGCCGAGCTGGACGCGGTGCGCGGGCAGTTCCCCGAGGCGCCCGTGCTCATCCACGAGCTCGAGCGCACGGAAGTGCCCCAGGCGACCGGGACGATGGCCCCGGGCCAGATCATCCAGACGGGCGCGCTGTCGATCGAGCCGATCCACACGCCCGGGCACACCGCCGGCATGCTGTCGCTGCTCGTCGACGGCACCGACGTGTTCACCGGCGACACGCTGTTCAAGGGCTCGGTGGGCGGCGTGCGCGCCCCGGGTCACACCACCTACGCTGATCTGAAGACCTCGATCATGGACAAGCTGCTGGCGCTGGCGCCGAGCACCCGGATCCACCCGGGCCACACCGATCCGACGACCGTCGCCGACGAGCTGGAGCGCAACCGCTTCGTGCGGATCTGGCGGGGAGTCGATCCCGAGGGGAGCGACCCGTGCACCGCCATGGGCGAGCCGGCGACGCTCATCCTGCTCGGCGACGACTACGACGGCGGCCACAAGGCGTGGGTTCGCTGGCCGGACGGGTCCGACGACATCGTGCCTGGCTCGCAGGTGAAAACGTCCCGCCCGCCCCAGGGCTGACGCACAGCGTGGCGAAGGACAAGATCCCCACCTCCCGTGTGGGGCGGACCGCCAGGATCGGCAGTCTGGCGGCCGGACAGGCGATCCGCCAGGCCGGCACGCGAGCCGCCAACGTCGCCCGCTCGGAGGAGGGCCGCCAGGTGGCGCTCGAACGCCGCCAGGTGGAGGCCGCCGAGCAGATCGTGACCGCCCTGGGGACGATGAAGGGCGCGGCGATGAAGGTCGGGCAGGTGCTCTCGTTTCTGGACGTTGGCATGGTGCCCGAGGAGTACCGCGAGGAGTTTCAGCGCAAGCTCGCCGTGCTGCGCGACGCCGCGCCGACCGTCACGTTCAAGGACATGCGCAAGGTCATCGAGGCCGAGCTGGGCGAGCGCCTGGCCGACGTGTTCGACGAGTTCGACCAGGAGCCGATCGCCGCCGCCTCGATCGGCCAGGTGTACCGCGGGACGCTGACCGACGGGCGCGAGGTGGCGGTCAAGGTCCAGTATCCGGGCGTCGCCGCGGCGGTCCGGGCCGATATGCAGAACCTGGGGCTGATCCTGCGGCTGGTCAAGCGCATCGCCCCCGGGATGGATCCCAAGGCGATCGGCGAGGAGATTCGCTCCCGCGTGCAGGAGGAGCTCGACTACGAGCTCGAGGCCCAGAATCAGCGGGCGCTGGCGCGCATCTTCCGTGGCCACCCGTTCATCGTGATCCCCGACGTAGTCAGCTCGCTGTCCCACGAGCGGGTGATGGTGTCCGAGTACGTGCACGGAACCGGCTTCGAGGAGCTGCGGGGCTATCCGCAGGAGCGACGCGACCGGATCGGCGAGATCCTGTTCCGCTTCTACTTCGGCTGCCTGTACCGCCATGGCCAGTTCTCCGGGGATCCGCATCCCGGCAACTCGATGCTGCTCGACGACGGCCGGATGGCGTTCTTCGACTTCGGGCTGTTCAAGCGGATGCCGCCGGGAGCCGTCGAGCTCGAGATCAACGTCGCCCGCGCGATCATCGAGGGTGACTGCGACACGATCATGCGCCTCGGCACCGAAGTCGGCTTCTTCCGCAACCCGGAGAAGTTCAACCCGGACCGGGTCCTGGCTCACTTCCGCGCGGCGACGTCGTGGTACACGTCTGATCGCGAGGTCGCGCTCACCCCCGAATACGCCACCCAGGTGCTGATCGACATGAGCGACCCGCGCTCGGAGTACTTCGGGTACCTGCGCCACGAGTCTGCCCCGCCCGACCACATCTTCGGCCGACGCATGGAGGTGCTGACGCTGGCGGTGATCGCCCAGCTGCAGGCGCGTGGCAACTTCCACCGGATCGCGCGCGAGTGGTTCTACCACGACCCGCCGGCGACCGAGCTGGGCGAGCAGGAGGCCGCGTTCTACGGCGAGGCGGCCGCGTAGAGCGACGGCGGCCGGGTCAGACCTCTTGAACCTGGAACAGGCTGGTGGTGCCGGGGCGGCCGCTCGGCAGTCCCGCGGTGATCCCGACCCGCTGGCCGGGCTTGACCCAGCCGAGCTCGACCACCCGGCGGGCGGCGTCGGCGATCAACTCCTCGGTCACCTCGTGGCGCCGCATCGATGCCGCCTGGACCCCCCACATGAAGTTGCACCGGCGAACGGTCTCGCGACCCGGGGACAGGCAGTAGATCGGAACCGACGGGCGGTGGGCCGAGATCAGGCGGGCCGATCGTCCCGAGAGAGTGGGAACCACGAGCGCGGCCAACCCCAGATCGCGCGCGGCGGCGCAGGCGCTGTAGGCGATCGTGTACGCGGGGTCGCGGGCGTCGCGGCGGACGCGCGTCTCGTTCCACTCGGTGTAGGGCAGGACGGTCTCGGTGCGCTCGGCGATCGAGGCCATCATCGCCACCGCCTCGACCGGATAGGCGCCGATGGCGGTCTCCTGAGAGAGCATCACGGCGTCGGTGCCGTCGAGGATGGCGTTGGCCACATCGGTCGCCTCGGCCCGGGTGGGGCGTGACGAGGACACCATCGAGTCGAGCATCTGGGTGGCGGTGATCGACGGCCTGGCCAGGCGCCCGGCGATCCGCAGCAGCTGCTTCTGCACGATCGGGACGTCCTCGATCGGCAGCTCGATCCCGAGATCGCCGCGGGCGACCATGACCGTGTCGGCGGCGCGGATGATCTCCTCGGCGGCGTCGACCGCCTGGGGCTTCTCGATCTTGGCCACCAGCGGCAGCCGGGTGTGGCGGCGGACCGTCTCGATGTCGTCGGCCGTGCGCACGAACGACAGCGCCACCACGTCGACGCCGATCGACTCGCCGAAACGCAACATGTCGAGGTCCTCCTCGGGCACGGCCACCAGCCCGCGGGTGGAGCCGGGGATGTTCAGGCCCTGGCGCGAGGCCACCGAGCCGCCGATCTCGACCTCGGTCTCGACCTCCCCGTCGCCGACCCGCACGTCCGTCACCCGCAGCCGGATCGCCCCGTCGGCGAGATAGATCACATCCTGGGGGTCGACGCACTCGGCCAGACCCGCCCACGAGACCGACATCCGCTCGCCGTCCCCGTGATCGGTCGAGCCACACACGAGCACCAGCCGCTCCCCCGGCTTGAGCTCGACGCGATCATCGTGCAGCGCACCGATGCGCAGCTTGGGTCCGGGCAGATCCTGAAGAATCGCCACCGGCCGGCCGACGGCGGCCGACGCGGCGCGCACGCGCTCGGCGTTGTCGGCGTGCGTCTCACGATCGCCGTGGGAGAAATTCAAGCGGGCGACGTCGAGCCCGGCCTCCACCATCCGCACCAGGACGTCGGGATCACGCGATGCCGGACCGATGGTGGCGACGATCTTGGTGCGGCGCATTGTCACCAACGCTACTGCACGCGACGGGAACGACTCGTTAAAACGGAGTGAGGATGTGAGCGCTCACACCGTCACGGCACCGTCCTGCACCACGGTCTCGCCGTCGGCGCTCAGCCGCCCGCCGGTCCGCAGATCGCAGATCAGATCCCAGTGCAATGCCGAGGCGTTGGTACCGCCGGTGTCCGGATAGGAGCGCCCGAGGGCGAGATGCACGGTGCCGGCCATCTTCTCGTCGAGCAGGATGTGGCCGGTCGGGCGATCGATTCCGGCGTTGGTGCCGATGCCGAGTTCGCCGAGGTAGCGCGCCCCGGCGTCGGTGGCCAGCGCCGCCTGGAGGTAGTCGTCGCCGCGCTCGGCGCCGGCGCGAACCACCTCGCCGTCGCGGAACTCCAGCTCCACCCCGGTGACCGTGACCCCGCGGGGGCCGGTGGGGACGGTGAAGCGGATCGTCCCGTTCGCCGATTGCTCGTGCGGCCCCGTGAACACCTCCCCGCTGGGCATGTTGTGGCGACCGTCGGAGTTGACCCATGTCCGGCCCGCCACCCCCAGGCGGACGTCGGTGCCCTCCGCCTCGATCCGGATCTCGGACGCGGAGGCCAGGCGCTGCACCAGCGCGGACTGGCGCACGCTGAGGTCGCGCCACGCCCGCACCGGGTCGGAGCGATCGAGGAACAGCGCCCGGTTGACGAACGCGGCGTACTCGCCGGACGCCATCCCGGCCTGCTGGGCGAGCGCGGGCGTCGGCAGCAGCGTGCCCGTCCAACGCAGGGCCAGCGACGCCTCCTGGAGCGGCCGGCGGGCGTGGGCCACTCGCGCGACGAGCCCGGGATCGATGTCGGCGAGCTCGGTCGTGTTGGCGGGAGCGTCAATCCGGACGAACGCGTCGAGTCCCGCGATGAGGGCCATGTCGCCGGGGGGCGGCTCGGCGCGGTGGCGATCGCCGGCATGGCGGTAGAACTGGGCGGCGAGCGACGGCGGCTCGAGGCGGACGAACGGCCACGCGTCGCGATCGAGGATGGCGGCGTGCAACGCGGTCGCCAGCTCCTGAGCGAGGGTCGAGGAGAACACGCCGACCCGGTCCCCGGGCTCGACGCGCACGCACCAGTCGCACAGCAGCGCGGCAAACGCGCGCGCGTCGACGTCGGGGTGGGGGGAGTCGGTCACGGCACCTCCAGCTCCGGGAAGTTCTGGATCACGTGAGCCCGCAGCGAGTCGCGGACGAAATCCCGCTCGGGCGCCGATGCCATCCGGTAGCGGCCGAGAAGCTCCTTCTGGCGTTCGGTGACCAGCCCCTCGATCGTCCACGACACCGCCAACCGCTCGAACAGCAACTCGAGCGCGCGCTGCCGAGCGTCCTCGCGGTGGAGTCCGCCCTCGAGCGTCTCGGTGTACATGCGGCGGGTCGCGGGCGTCAGCGAGCCGCGCAGCGCGAGGACGTTGCCCTCGGCGTCGCGGTACTCGCTGACCTCGGCGACCAGCTTGGTCCGCTGACGATTGCGTCGCCCCACGGCTACACCGCGGCAGCGGCCGCGTGCTCGAGCTGTCCGCGCACGTCCCCGGCAACCGGATCGGCGTGGCCGGCCCAGGCGACGGCGGGGTCGAGCGCGGCGAGCTTGCGGATCGAGCCCCGCGCCTGCTCGACGTCTGCGTCGAACGCCGGGTGAGGGATGCGGGGTCCGCCCTTGCGCCCGCTCTGGATGTCGAGCGTGTAGACGCAGTCGGAGATCAGCGCCAGACGGTCCGAGCGGCGGAACAGTCCGATCAGGCCGGGGGCATGTCCGGGCAGCTCCACCACCTCGAAGCCGGCGATCTCATCGCCCTCGCTGACCGTGCCGGCGATCGACACCGCCCCGCCGTCCCACGCCGGGAACGCCTTGCTGAGGTACACCCGGCCGTAGGGGCGGAGCTTCTGGAGGTCCCAGTAGTCGCGGAACGTGTCCGCCGACTCGGCGGCGGCTCGCTCGGCGGGATGGCAGTAGATCGGGGTGTCGAGCGCCGGCGCCGCGCCGCGATGGTCGGCATCGGCATGGCCGAGCACAACCCGATTGGCGCCGCCGAACCGGGCGCAGGTGGCGGCCAGCGCGCCGCCCATCGCCTCGATCCCGGCGTCGAACACGGTGACCCCGTCGCCGTCCTCGATCAGGTAGACGTTCATCGTCTTGCGCGGGAAGCCGCCGCGGACGACCCACACGCCGTCGGCGATCCGCTCGGTGGCGACCCCGTGGATCACCGAGACGGCGCGGGTGCGGGCGTTCGCGAGCTTGGCCAGCCGGGCCTCCGACGGCGAGCCGCCGGGTGGCAGCAGCCCGAGCTGGCGCGCGATGTCGCCGCTGTCGATGTAGGCGTCGATGTGGACGATCAGGCCGTCCTCGACGGTGACCACGTCACAGCCCTCGATCGTGATCCGAGCGTTGTTGGGATGAAAGCCCTGGAACAGGCCCGGTCCGGCAAACGTTGCCTGCGCCCTCCATCGCACCGCGGTGCGGTGGCGGGCGGTGGTCATCTCCACCACTTCGATCGCGAAATCCGGGAAGGCGGTGAACAGGGTCGAGAAGTACTGGCGAATGCCGTCCGGAGCGATCAGCTCCTGCGCCCCGACCAGGCGATCGATCGCTCCCGGTCGCCAGCAGGCGGTCGCCGCGTCGAGGTCATGCGCGGCGAGAGCCGCGAAGTACCGCTTGGCGATCTCTGACGTGGGCAAGCGCCGCAGTCTACGCAGCACCAATATCGTCCGGGCCATGGCACCGATGGCACGCCAACGAGAGCTCGGGAGAGGAGAGCGGGTGCTGCCCGGCCTGTGGCGACTGCGACTGCCGCTGCCGTGGCCGGGGGTGCCGCACTGCAACGCCTGGGCGATCGCGGCGGGCGCCGGGATCGTGCTCGTGGACACCGGAATGCACGAGCCGGGGTCACTGGCACAGCTGGAGCGGGCGCTGGACCAGGTCAACCTCCGGCTCGAGCACGTGCGACTGCTCGTTTGTACCCACGCCCACTCCGATCACTGGGGGCAGGCGGCGTCCGTGGTCGATCGCGCCGGCTGCGAGTTCCTCATGCACCCCAACCACGCGCACGGCACCCGCCACGTCGGCGATCCGGCGGCGGCGCTGGCCCGCCGGCTCGAGGTGGGTCGCCAGAGCGGCGTTTCAGAGGTGGCGCTGGCGCAATACGCCGAGCAGGCCAAGGACTTCCCGTCAGGGGTAGCGCGCGTGATCGAGGCCGACCGCCCGCTTCTCGACGGCGTCGAGATCGAGACGGATCTCGGGACGTGGGTCGCGTACGAGACCCCGGGACATGCCCCGTCGCACGTCTGCCTGTTCCAGGCCGAGCGGCGCCTGCTCATCTCCGGCGATCACGTGCTCGGACGGATCTCGCTGTTCTACGACTACGGCTACAGCCCGGATCCGGTGGGCGAGTTCCTCGGCTCGCTGCACCGGGTCGATGCGCTCGGTGCGCGGCTGGCCCTGTCGGGGCACGGCAAGCCGTTCGTCGACGTGCCCGGGCACATCGAGGGCAACCGCCGGCTGGTGGCCGAGCGCCTGGAGGCGGTGGTGACCGCGATTCGCGACGAGCCGCGCACGGCCGTCCAGATCGTGCCGCACGTCTACGAGGAGGAACTCAGCGTCCGCAACGCCTCATGGTTCCTGGCGCAGACGCTGTGCTATCTGCGCCATCTCGAGGCCGGCGGCCAGGTCCGCGCCGAGCCGGATGATGACGGCGTCGCGGATCGCTGGCGCGCGGTGTGAGCATGTCGGCCGCGGCACAACCTTGACACGAGCTTGTCAAGGTTGGTAGGCTTGCGCCGTGCGAATCGATCAGATCATCTCGGACGCGCCGGAGCCCGTCTTCTCGTTCGAGTTCTTCCCGCCCAAGAGCGACGCGGGAGAACGCGTGCTGGGGCTCGCGCTGGAGTCGCTGCGGCAGCTCGAGCCGGCGTTCGTCTCGGTCACCTACGGCGCCGGCGGCAGCTCTCGCGACCGGACGCTGGAGCTGACCAAGTGGATCAAGCAGGAGCTCGGCGTCGAGGCGATGGCTCACCTCAGCTGCGTCGGCGCCACGCGGGATGAGCTGCGAGCGATCCTCGACGACATGGGACATGCCGGGATCGACAATGTGCTGGCGCTGCGCGGCGACGCGCCGCGCGGCGAGACCGACTGGCAGCCGGAACCCGGCGGCCTGAGCTACTCAACCGAGCTCGCCGCGATGATCCGGGACCACTATGACTTCTGCATCGGCGGGGCGTGCTTCCCGGAGGTCCACCGCGATGCACCCGATATGGCCCACGACCTGCGCTTCCTCAAGCAGAAGGTGGAGAGCGGCGTCTCGTTTCTGATCACGAATCTGTTCCTCGACAACGAGCTCTACTTCCACTTCGTCGACGAGGCGCGCGCGGCCGGCATCGACGTCCCGATCCTCCCCGGGATCATGCCGATCACCAACCTGGGCCAGATCAGGACCATGACCGGGATGTGCGGCGCCAGCATCCCCGAGCCGCTGCTGGAGGCGCTGCAGTGGCGCTCACACGATCCCGACGCCGTGCTCCAGCTCGGCGTGTCCTACGCCACCCTGCAATGTGCAGAGCTGCTGGCCCGCGGCGCCCCCGGGATCCACTTCTACACGCTCAACCGCTCCCATGCCACCCGGGCGATCCTGTCCGCGCTGCGGCTGCTGCGCCCGTGGGTGACGCGCGAGGTCGTCCGGACCGAGAGCGTGCGACCTGCGCCCCAACCGGCTAGGACGGCGGCTTGATCTCGAGGGCGTGGGCGAGCATCGGCCGCCCCTGCACCTCGTAGGTCACATCGACCTCGTCGTTGCGCTTGTAGGTTCCGATCCCCCAGAACCCGACGAACCAGGCCCACCCGCTCAGCTTCTGGTGGACCAGCTCGCGGTGGAACACGAGTTCACCGCCGCTGATGCGAAAGTCGCGGCCGAGCTCCTGGCGGATCCCGTTGACGTACACGTCGAACGGCGGCCGGATGCCCGCGGGTAGCGCCACCCGCCACTGCTTCACGGCGCCACCACGTCGGCGGCGACGAGCGCCAGCATCGTCACGTCGACCCGCCGGCCGTGCTCCTTCAGATAGGACCGCAGCCGCCCCTCGTCGGTGAAGCCGGCCGCCAGGGCGGCGCCGCGCATGCGGGCGTTGTCGGGCTCTGCCAGCATCTGCACGCGCTCGAGTCCGCAGTCCTCCAGCAGCCAGTGGGCGGCGAGCTGCAGCGCCTCGGAGCCGAGGCCCCGGCCGCGCCCGGCGGAAGCGATCCACATCCCGATCTCGGCCCGGCCGTGGTCCCAGTCGACGCCGTGGACGTCGAGCTGACCGACGCAGTCATCGTGGCCCACCATCACGACCGTCAGCCAGATCGCGGCGCCGGAATCCCGGTCGGCGGGGCCCTCCTCGATCCGCCGTCCCAGCTCGGCGCCGCTGGGCGGGCGCCGGATCCCCATCCGCAGGTACAGCTCGGGGTCGTCCTGATGGGCGATGAGGATCTCCGGGATGTCGCGCTCGGCGGCGAGTCGCAGCTGCACCGCCGACCCGGTGACGGATTCGGTGAGGCTGGGGAAGGACGGCATGTCGGGACTGGACCGTACTCTGCTCAGGTCCATGCCAGAGATCGTCACCGCTGCCGCCGCGCAGATCCCCACCGGCGCCGCCGCGCAGATCGCCTACCGAGTCAGGCGCTCGGAGCGAGCCCGCCGCGTGCGCGTCACCGTCGATGCCGAGGGCGTCGAGGTGGTGCTGCCCCGGCGGGCGGCCGAGCGCGACGCGGCGGCGGCCGTGCGCGAGCTCGCGCCCTGGATCCAGCGGCGCGTGCGCGAGCAGCAGGACGCCCGGGACGCGGTGGCGGCGCGCGGGGACACGGTCCCATACCTCGGGGAGACGCTGCACATCCAGCCGCAGGCCGGTCGCATCCGCGTCCATCGCCGCGGGGACGTCCTGCTGGCCCCGGCAGGCCCCGATCGAGCTGCGGCGATCGAGCGCTGGTACCGCCGCGCCGCCCGTGGTGAGATCACGCCCCGTCTGCAGCGAGCCTGCGCGCTGGCCGGTAGCTCGTACTCCACGCTCACGATCCGCGGGCAGCGGACGCGGTGGGCCAGCTGCTCGCGCACGGGCGCGATGAGCTTCAACTGGCGGCTGTTGCTGGCGCCCGAGGCCGTGCTGGACTACGTCGTCTGGCACGAGGTCTGCCACCTGCAGGTGATGGACCACTCGCCGCACTTCTGGGCGCTGCTGACGCGCTGGTGCCCGGATTCCCGCGAGCACTCGCGGTGGCTGCGCCGGCACGGGCAGACGCTGGTGCTGTAGGTGTAGGAGGTTGCAGGCCTCAGCGCTCATCGAGCACCCGGCGCAGCGCGGCGTAGGCGCTCTCGCCCCGCTGAGCGTCGACGACCTGCCGGCGGACGCGACCGCGGTAGGCCTCGACCGAGCCGTCACCGTGCACGTCAACGCCGACCCGCACGCTCGGCACGAATCGCTCCGGGCCAGCCACCTCCAGCCGGGCGATGACCACCTGCTGGGGCTCGAACCGCTTGAACTTGGCATCGACGACCGCGTCGTCGGCCGACGACGCCACCTCGCGGCCCCGCGCCTCGAGCGCCTCGAGCGCCCCGCTCAGGTCAGCGAACGATGCCCGCTTGACGCGCGGCCCGGACCGAACCGTCAGCTTCCACCCCACGCCCCGATCATCGCAGGAGCGGGGCCGGCGCCGTCGCGACGCGTCGGCAACTCGAACTCCACCTCGGACACGTTGCCGGAGCCGGATCGGTGGGTGACCTGGACGGCGAGACGCTCGACGAGGCGGCGGATCGGGACGTTGTCGGAGAGCATCATCGCCCGGAACCGCTCCACTCCGCGGGTGACCGCGGCGTCGGCCAGGCGCCCGAGCAGCTCGCCGCCGAGCCCCTGCCCTTGCCAGTGATCGCCGACGACGATCGCGAACTCGGCCGCGCGCGGGTCGTCGGGCTGGCGCACGAACCGGGCGACGGCGATGATCGCCTCGCCTTCCGGTTCGGCCACGGTCGCCACCAGCGCGTAGTGGTGGCAGCCGTCGATATCGACGAGGTACCGGGCGTCGGCCGCGGTCAGGTGGGGCTTGGCCGACATGAACCGGCGATAGCGCGACTCCGGCGACAGCCGGTCATGGGAGAGCTGGAGCCGCTCGGTGTCGTCGGCCTGGATCGGCCGGATCGTCACCACACGTCCATCAGGAAGAGCGCACAAGTCCACACTCTCACGGTAGGAGCTCGTCCACCGTGAGAGTGTGGGACTGCGCACTGAGGCTTAGGAGCGCTCTCCGATCGGCACGTAGTCGAGCCCGCGCCCGCCGGTGTAGATCTGACGCGGCCGGGCGATCTTCTGCTCGGGATCGTCGATCATCTCCAGCCACTGGGCGATCCAGCCGCTCGTGCGCCCGATCGCGAACAGCACCGGGAACATCTCCACCGGCATCCCGAGCGCCTCGTAGATGAGGCCCGAATAGAAGTCGACGTTCGGGTACAGCTTGCGGCTGATGAAGTAGTCGTCCTCGAGCGCGATCTTCTCGAGCTCGGTGGCGATGTCCAGCAGCGGGTTCTTCCCGGTGACCTCGAACACCTCGTCGGTCGCCGTCTTGATGATCTTCGCCCGCGGGTCGAAGTTCTTGTAGACGCGGTGGCCGAAGCCCATCAGCCGCTCGTTGCCGTCCTTGACGCCCCTGATGAAGTCCGGGACATTCTCCTTGGTCTCGATCCGGCGGAGCATGCGCAGCACCGCCTCGTTGGCGCCGCCGTGCAGCGGGCCATACAGCGCCGCCACGCCCGCCGCCACCGCCGAGTAGGGGTCGACCTGCGAGGAGCCGACGCTCCGCACCGCGCTGGCCGAGCAGTTCTGCTCGTGGTCCGCGTGCAGGATGAACAGCACGTCGAGCGCGTGCTCGAGGCGGGGGTCGGCCTCGTACTTGGGCTCGGCGATCCGGTAGATCATCGAGAGGAAGTTGGCCGGGTAGCTCAGGTCGTTGTCCGGATAGACATAGGGCATGCCGCGGTTGTGGCGGTAGGAGAACGCGGCCAGCGTCGGCATCTTGGCCAGCAGCCGGATGACCTGGATGTAGCGGGTCTCGGGATCCTTGATCGCCGCCGCCTCCGGATAGAAGGTGGACAGCGCGCCGACCGAGGCCAACAGCATCCCCATCGGATGGGCGTCATAGCGGAAGCCCTGCATGAACTCCTTGACGTTCTCATGCACGAACGTGTGGATCGTGATCAGATGGTCCCACTCGTCGAGTTGCTTCTGGGTGGGCAGCTCACCGTGGATCAGCAGGTAGGCCACCTCCATGTAGCTGGACTTCTCGGCGAGCTGCTCGATCGGGTAGCCGCGGTACTCGAGGATGCCCTTGTCGCCGTCGATGTAGGTGATGGCCGAGCGACACGACGCCGTCGCCATGTAGGCGGGGTCGTACGTCATCAGGCCGAAGTCGTCGTCGTGGGTCTTGATCTTGCGCAGCTCGGTGGCCCGGATCGTGTTGTCCTCGATCGGGATGTCGTACTGCTTGCCGGTCCGGTTGTCGGTGACGGTGAGGCTGTCGCCGGACGTCGCTACACCGCCGCCATCCGTCGATTGCTGGGTTTCGGTGGTCATAGCTTCTCCTTGACGCTGTTAAACCGGGAGATCGCCGCCGCAGCGCTCGAGCCGCGCGAACGACCTTCTCCAGACTGTATTACCCGCGCGGCGCCGCCCACGACACAGGTGGGCGGGAGCGGGTCCCGACGCTCAGCCGATCCTCAGCCGGTGAGGATCGCGGCCCCGATGGCGAGCACCACCAGCACGAACGTCAGCCCCAGGACGGCGCGCGACCCGCGTTCGCTGTAGGGGAAATCGGGCCGCTGGAGGCCGATTCCGGCCAGGATCACCGCCCATAGCACCAGCGCCGCGCCCAGGATGTAGAAGGGAACCTTCGAGGTGTCCGCGGTGAGCAGCAACAGCGACATGGCGCGATCGGCAGCCTACTTGAAATCGCCGGATTCCGACCGCGGGCGAGGACCGGATCGGTACCGGCTCGCCGTAGCCGCCCGCTGACCCTGGTAGTGGCTGCCCAGGTCGGGGCTTCCGTAGGGCCGCAGCGCCGGCTGGTCGAGCATCATGAACGAGAGCTGAGCGATCTCCAGCCCCGGGTAGAGGATGATCGGGACCCGGGTCAGGTTGTTGAGCTCCAGGGTCAGCGTCCCCTTCCAACCGGGATCGCAGAAGCCGGCGGTCGCGTGCACGATCAGGCCGAGCCGGCCAAGGCTCGACTTGCCCTCGATCCGCGCCACCACGTCATCGGGCAGCTCGACCCACTCGAGCGTGCGGCCGAGGCAGAACTCGCCGGGATGGATCACGAACGACTCGCCCTCGGGGACGATCACCTCTTCGGTCAGGTGGTCCGGCGGGTGGCGCAGGTCGATCGCCGGGGCGAGGTGGTTGTGAAACACCCGGAACGAGTCGCCCAGGCGCAGGTCGACACTGGCCGGCTGAACCAGGCCGATGTCCCAGGGGTCGATCCGGATCCGGCCCTCGTCGACGAGCCGGATGATCGTCCCGTCGGACAGGACCGAGGCCGGCGCGCCGGTCGTCACGTCAGCGTTCATGGCTGCAAGTCTGACAGCGCCCGCGGCGCGGGGACCGACGGGCGCGTCCAAGGCGCCGGGGCCGACGGGCGCGTCAGTGGCCGAGGGTGCGCGCGCGGGCGCGCACGGTGCGCACGCGAGCCGGCGGCTGCGGCGCGGGATCGCCGTGCGGGCCACGACGGGGGCGGCGCGGGAACGGCTGGCGCGGGTGCGGCCGGTGACGTTTGATGCCGCCGTCGTCGTCAGACGACGACTCGTCCTCGGGCTCCTGTTTGATCGCCCACCAGACGATGTAGATCAGCGCCGCCAGCGGGATCTTCAGCGCCAGCATTATCCAGATGAATCCCCACATCCAGGCCGTCGATCCTACCTGTTCTCGCCCGGCAAGGCCAGCGCAGCGACCTCGGGGACCGGCGCCGCACGCTCAGGGGGACGGGCGTCGCACGCTCACGGCGACGGGCGCATCCGCTCGCCGCGCGGATCCAGCAGGGGCTCCGCCGACACCTCGCCGGCAACCCAGCGGCCGAAGATGTCCACGTGAACCTCGCTGCCGACGGCGATCTCCGCGGGCAGATACGCATACGCGATCGAGCGCTCCACCGTGTAGCCGTATCCGCCCGTCGTCACCCGGCCGCAGACGGTGGGCCCGACGCGGACCGGCTCGTTGCCGAGTGCGACCGAGCGCGGGTCCTCCAGCACCAGGCAGCGCAGCCGCCGTTCGGGCTCGACGAGCCCGTCGGCGCCGACGAACGAACGGTCGCTGCGCACGCAGAAGCCGAGACCGGCCTCCAGCGGCGTCTCGTCCGGCGTGATGTCGGCCGCCCAGACGCGGTACCCCTTCTCCAGTCGCAGGGCATCGATGGCGCGGTACCCGGCGGCGACGAGACCGTGCGCGCGCCCCGCCTCCCACAGCGTGCGCCACAGCCCGGCGCCGTACTCGGTGGGGCAGTACAGCTCCCATCCCATCTCACCGACGAACGTGACCCGGAGGGCGCGGACGGGCACGTCGCCGACCGCGAGCTCGCGCATCCGCATGTACCCGAAGTCCAGCGGGTCGGGGGTGAGCGGCGCCAGGATCTCGGGTGCCCTCGGTCCCCACAGGGCAAAACAGGCCCAGCGGGAGGTGACGTCCGAGACGGTGACCGCGCCGTCGTGCGGCAGGTGACGCCGGATCCACCCGGCGTCGTGATTGCCGAACGCGGTGCCGGTGACGATCTGGAACGTCTCGGGCCCGACGCGAGTGACGGTGAAGTCGCACTCGATCCCACCGCGCCGGTTGAGCATCTGCGTGTAGGTGATCCGGCCGACCTCGCCGTCGACGTGGTTGTCACACAAGCGCTCCAGCAGCTGGGCGGCCCCGGGGCCGGAGACCTCGAGCTTGGCGAACGAGGATTCGTCGAACAGGCCCGCCGCCGTCCGCGTGGTCAGCGCCTCGGCGCCGATCGCGGGTGACCAGTGCCGGCCGGCCCAGCCACGCGGGCGCAGGCTCTCGTCGCCGGCGGCGGCGTTCGACTCATACCAGTTGACGCGCTCCCAGCCCGACTTCTCGCCGAACGCGGCGCCGTGATCGCGGTGCCAGGCGTAGACGCTGGACGTCCGCAGCGGCCGCCCTGCCTGGCGCTCGTGGCCGGGGTAACGGATGTCGTAGTAGGTCTCGTAGACCTCCTTGGCGCGGGCCAGCGTGTAGCGCGGCGAGCGGAAATGACCCCCGGCCGCCCCGAACCGGCGGATGTCCATCTCCCAGACGTCGAGCGACGGCTCGCCGGCGACGATCCATTCGGCCATCACCTTGCCGATCCCGCCGGCGCCGGCCAAGCCATGGGCGCAGAAGCCGGCGGCGACGAACAGGCCGCGCACGTCGCTTTCTCCCAGGCAGAACTCGTTGTCCGGGGTGAACGCCTCGGGTCCGTTGATCAGCCGCGTCACCCTGACGTCCTCCATCGCCGGCACCCGGCGCGACGAATTGGCCGCGATCTCCTCGAAACGAGGCCAGTCCTCCTCCAGCAGGCGGCCGTTGAAGTCCGGCGGGATCCGGTCAACGAGATGCTCGTCCAGCGCCCACGGAGCACTGTCGCGCTCGTAGCCGCCCATCACCAGGCCGGCGCCCTCCTCGCGGAAATAGACGAGCAGGTCCGGGTCGCGCAGCGTCGGCAGGTGCTCGTCCGGCGCGCGCTCGCGGAACGGTTGGGTGACGAGGTACTCGTGGGCGAACGGGATGACCGGCACCCGGATCCCGGCCAGCCGGCCGATCTCGGCGGCGAACATCCCGCCGGCGTTGACGACGATCTCGGCCTCGATGTCCCCCCACTCGGTCTTGACGCCGCGAACGCGGCCCTCGGTGACGATGATGTCGTGCACGCGCGTGTGCGTGAACACGCTGCAGCCGCCGCGCCGCGCCCCCTCGACCAGCGCGAACGTGAGCAGCGACGGATCGAGGTAGCCGTCGGTGGGGAGGTAGGAGGCGCAGCGCACCCCGTCGGTGACCATCAGCGGAAACAGCGCCTGGGCCTCGTCGGCCGACAGCAGCTCCAAGGGCAGTCCGAACGTCTTGGACCACGCCACCTGCCGCATCACCTCCTGCTCGCGCTCCTCGCTGCACGCCAGCCGGATCCCGCCGCACTCGACCCAGCCGCAGTCCAGCTGGCGGTAGAGCGCGACCGAGTCCATCATCATCCGCGTCAGCGAGACGCTTCCGCGCAGCTGGCCGACCAGGCCGGCCGAGTGAAACGTCGAACCGCTGGTCAGCTCCGAGCGATCGAGCAGCACCACGTCGCGCTCGCCCAGCTCGGCGAGGTGGTAGGCGATCGATGCCCCGCCAACCCCGCCGCCGATGATCACGACACGAGCATGGTCCGGTAGCTCACGGGGTCGCGCCATCCAACCACTCCTTTAGTCGGGGATCGTCCGCACCTCGCCTCATCCGCGCAAAGTGCTCATCGGCGTAGTCGAGGAAGTCGAAGTCCAGCTCGGAGATGACGCCCTGAACGACGCCCCACGCGGCCTCCCGCGCGTCGGAGACGAGCATCATCAGACGCAGCGCCGCGTGGCGCCCGGGCGGCGGGGACTCGCCGAAGTACGCCTCGAGCAGGTGAGCTTGCGAATCGGCCTCAAATTCATTGTTGACGGCGAGATTGGCGAGGTCGAACATCCGGTGCCCCATGCCGGCGTACTCCCAGTCAACGAGCACCGCTCGGTCGGGCTCGGCGTCGGTGGCGAGGATGTTGCCCGGCAGCAGGTCGTCGTGGCACGGAACCGGGTCGCTCAGCGGCAGCGCGGTGGCGATCCGCGCCACCAGATCCTGGGCCGACCGGTAGGCGGCGGGCAGCTCACCGCCGCGCTGGGCGACGATCCGCGCGTAATCGGCGAGGAGGTCGGGCACCCAGAAGCGGACCGGCAGCTCCAGCCCGGAGTCATGGAACGCCCGCAGTGCCGCGGCCGCGGTCGATGGATCCCGGCGCAGCCGCTCGCCCTCGATCGGCGCACCCGGCAGGAACTCGGTGAGCAGGCAGTCCTCGTCGGCGGCAACCAGCGGCGGGGCGATCCCCAGCGCCGCCGCGCGCTCGGTGGCGATCCGCTCGGCGGCCCGGTCGATCCCGAGCAGCTCGGTATCGCGGCCGGGCAGCCGCAGGACGCATTCGCGCCCGCCGAAGCTCACCCGGAAATTCCGGTTGGTGATGCCTCCGTCCAGGGGCACGGGCTCTCCGCCCGCGGTCCCGAGACGACCGGCGAGACGATCGACGATCGCGCCTAGTGGTTCTCCCCGAGGCATCTGTCGGAAACCTAGCGTTTAAGGCCTGGTTCCTATACCTTCGCGGCCATAAATCGAGATCGGAAGGTTGTGGCATGAACCTCGAAGACCTTCGTACCCGGGTCGACGCCGGCGAGATCGACACCGTGCTGCTGGCGCTGTGCGACATGCAGGGACGGCTGCAGGGCAAGCGCTTGACGGCGCGACATTTCGTCGAGGAGGTCGTCGAGCACGGCGCCGAGGGCTGCAACTACCTGCTGGCGGTCGACGTCGAGATGAACACCGTCGATGGCTACGCGATGTCGTCGTGGGAGCGCGGCTACGGCGACTTCGTGCTGCGCCCGGACATGTCGACCCTGCGCCCCGTGCCGTGGCAGGAGGGGACCGCGATGGTGCTGTGCGACATCGCGTGGGAGGACGGCTCCGACGTCCTCGCGTCGCCGCGTCAGATCCTCGCCCGCCAGCTCGAGCGGCTGGCGCAGCGCGGCTGGACCGCCAACGCGGGCACCGAGCTGGAGTTCATCCTGTTCCGGGAGACGTACGAGTCGGCCTGGCACAAGGCCTATCGCGACCTGGACCCGGCCAACCTCTACAACGTCGACTACTCGTTTCTGGGCACCGCCCGGGTGGAGCCGTTGCTGCGCCGGATCCGAAACTCGATGGAGCAGGCCGGGATGGCGGTGGAGGACTCCAAGGGTGAGTGCAACTTCGGCCAGCACGAGATCAACTTCCGCTATGCCGACGCGATGCGCACCGCCGACGACCACGTGATCTACAAGAACGCGGCCAAGGAGATGGCGGCCCAGGACGGCATGGCGATCAGCTTCATGGCCAAGTTCAACGAGCGGGAGGGCAGCTCGTGCCACATCCACTTCTCGCTGGCCTCCAGCGACGGCGGCGCCCCCGTGTTCGCCTCCGAGCGCGCCGTGTTCGAGTCGTTCCTGGCCGGCCAGCTCGCCTGCCTGCGCGAGCTGACGCTCCTGCTGGCGCCCAACGTGAACTCCTACAAGCGCTACGCCGAGGGATCGTTCGCCCCCACCGCGGTCGCCTGGGGACACGACAACCGGACCTGCTCGCTGCGGGTGGTCGGCCACGGCGCGGGGATGCGATTCGAGAACCGCGCCGGTGGCTCTGACCTCAATCCCTACCTGGCGATCAGCGCGATCATTGCCGCTGGCCTGCACGGCGTGGAGTCAGAGCTCGAGCTCGAACCGGCCTACGAGGGCAACGCCTACGCCGCCACCGACAAGCCCCGCCTGCCCGGGACGCTGCGCGACGCCCGGGATCTGTTCGCCATCTCAGATGTCGCTCGCGCCGCGTTCGGCGACGAGGTGGTGGCGCACTACGTCAACGCGGCCGATGTCGAGCTCACGGCGTTCGAGGCGGCGGTCACCGACTGGGAGCGCTTCCGCGGGTTCGAGCGGCTCTGAGCCGACCCGCGGTCCGGTCACCGGGGACCGGGTTCGCGGTTAGGGTTGCCTGATGGCGGATCCCGCGGCCCCGGCCGAAACGATCAATTCACTGGCGGCGGTGTTCGCGCCCGTCCACTCCCAGACGGCGTTCGAGGAGACGGTGGAGCGGCTCGGCACCGCGATCAAGCTCGGGCTGCTGGCGCCGGGCACGCGACTGCCCGCCGAGCGCGAGCTGTGCGCGATGCTCGGGATCGCGCGCTCGACGCTGCGCCAGGCGCTCGTCGCGCTGGGGCAGAGCGGCCACCTGCACGCCACCCGGGGGCGCGGCGGCGGCACGTTCGTCGCCGACCCCCAGCCGCCCGCGCTGCCGCCGTCCGCGGAGGTGCTCGCCGGCTGGCGGGATGTGTGCGACGGCCGGCTGACCGTCGAGGTCGGGATCGCCGTGCTGGCGGCCGAGCGCTGCCGTCCCGCGATGGCCGACACGCTCGAGGAGATGGTGGTGGCGATCGACGACACCCTGGACGACTTCCCGGCGTACCGCCAGATCGACGTCCGCTTCCACGTGGGGCTGGCCGAGATCACCGGAAGCCCGCGCCTGGTCAAGCTGATGACCGAGACCCAGGGGGCGATGAGCAACCTCATCTCCCACATCGCCCACCCGCCCGAGGTCCTCGATTCGGCCAACCGCCAGCACCGCCGGCTGCTGGCGGCGGTCCGCCGCCACGACGAGGCGGCGGCGGCCCGGGAGATGACCGAGCACCTGCGCGGAACCGAATACATCCTGGCCGCGCTGCTGCCGTCCGGGTGACGAGAATCCAGCCGAATCTCGAGTCCCGCGCGCCCGTTGTCCAGCCGGCCCTTGACTTGGCCCCCGCCGCCGACATATGTTTCGCGCCGTTGAAGGACGGATCAGCAGACCTTTTCCCGAGGAGGGCCGGATGAGCGTTGGCACCGAGAGTCTCTCGAGCGACGAGCGACGACTGGCAGAACTGGGCTACAAGCAGGAGCTCAAGCGTGGCTGGAGCAGCTTCTCCAACTTCGCGATCTCGTTCTCGATCATCTCGGTCCTGGCCGGGTGCTTCACCAGCTACGGCCAGGCGTTCAACAACGGCGGCCCGGTGGCGATCTCGATCGGCTGGCCGGTCATCAGCCTGCTCATCCTGTGCGTGGCCTTCTCCATGTCGGAGCTGGCGTCGGCGTTCCCGACGGCGGGCGGCATCTACTTCTGGGCGTCACGGCTGGGCGGAGCCGGCTGGGGCTGGTTCACCGGCTGGTTCAACCTGATCGGGCTGATCGCCGTGGTCGCCTCGGTCGACTACGCCGCCGCGAGCTTCCTGAGCGCGCTGCTCGGCCTCTACAACCTGCACTTCATCTTCAACTTCGCGTCGACGAACGTGCACTACGGCGCCCACGTCGTGTTCGTGCTGTTCGCCGTGATCCTGCTCATCCACGGCCTGATCAACATCTTCTCCGGCCACCTGGTGTCAATCTTCAACGGCGTCTCGGTGTGGTGGCACGTGATCGGCGTCGCGATCATCGTCATCCTGCTGATCGCCGTCCCCAGCCATCACGCGAGCTTCTCCTACGTCTTCACGCACCGCAGCTTCGGCGCGTTCGGGCACGGCATGTACTGGTTCTACGTGCTGCCACTCGGGTTCCTGCTGACGATGTACACGATCACTGGTTATGACGCCTCCGCCCACGTCTCCGAGGAGACCCACGGCGCCGCCGAATCGGCGCCCAAGGGCGTGTGGCGGTCGGTGTTCTACTCGGCGGTGATCGGCTGGATCCTGCTGCTGGCGCTCACCTTCGCCGTGCAGAGCAAGGCGATCCCCACGATCAGCAGCGCGGGCTTCCCGGCGGTGGCGATCCTGGAGACGGCGCTCTCGTCCGCCGCCGCCAAGGGGGTTCTCCTCATCTCCACCATCGGCCAGCTGTTCTGCGGCATGGCCTGCGTGACGAGCTGCTCGCGGATGACGTTCGCGTTCTCGCGCGACGGCGCCATCCCCGGCCACAACCTGTGGCGTCGGGTCGGCAAGAACGGCACCCCCACCTACGCGGTCCTGTTCGCCTGCGTGGCCGCACTGATCATCACCATCCCGGCGTTCTTCCCCAACTCGTCCGGTTATCCGGTGGCGTTCTTCGCCGTCACCTCGATCGCCGTCATCGGGCTGTACATCGCCTACACGATCCCGGTGTTCCTGCGCTGGCGGATGGGCGACAAGTTCCAGCCCGGCCCGTGGACTCTCGGCAATAAGTACAAGTGGATCAACCCGATCGCCGTCGTCTGGGTGACGCTGTGCGTGATCATCTTCTGCCTGCCGACGGGGCCGACGGGCGTCTACTTCAAGAACGGCTTCACCTGGAACGCGGTCAACTATGCGCCCCTGGTGACGATCGGGCTGATGGCGGCGGTGACGATCTGGTACCTCGTCTCGGCCAGGAACACGTTCAAGGGGCCGGTGACCACGATCGAGTTCGCCGACGACGGCGTGACCGTGGCCGAACCGGAGCCCGGCGTTGCCTGACGCCCTCTTGGAGGTCGTCGAGCCCGCCACCGAGGCGGTGCTCGACTCGGTTCCGCGCGCCGGTGCTGACGATGTCGACCGCGCGGTCGCCCGTGCCGTCGCCGCGTTCCCGGCCTGGCGAGCGGTGAGCCCGTCAGACCGGGCCCGGCTGCTGCGCCGGGTGTCCGACACGGTCGCCGAGCACCATGAGGAGCTGGCGCAGCTGGAGGCCCGCAACGCCGGCAAGCCGATCAACGACGCCCGGGGTGAGATGGGCATGGTCGCGGACGTGTTCGCCTACTACGCCGGGTCACCGGAGCGCCTGCTCGGTGACACGATCCCGGTCGCCGGCGGTCAGGCGTGGACGGTGCGCGAGCCACTCGGCGTCGTCGGCCTCATCGTGCCGTGGAACTTCCCCCTGACGATCGCGGCCTGGAAGCTCGGTCCGGCGCTGGCGGCCGGCAACACGGTCGTGTTGAAGCCGGCGGAGCTGACGCCGCTGACCGCGATGCGCTTTGCGGAGCTCGCCCTCGAGGCGGGGCTCCCCGAGGGCGTGCTGAACGTGGTGGTCGGACCGGGGTCCACGTGCGGCGCGCGGCTGGTGGCGCACCCCGACGTGGCCAAGATCGCGTTCACCGGGTCCACCGAGGTGGGACGCTCGATCGCCACCGGCGCCGCCCAGACGATCAAGCGGGTCACCCTCGAGCTGGGCGGCAAGTCGCCGAACATCGTGTTCGCCGACGCCGACATCGCCGCCGCCGCGGCCGCGGCGCCCGGCGCGGTGTTCGGCAATGCCGGCCAGGACTGCTGCGCCCGGTCCCGGATCCTGGTGCAGGCCGGCGCCGTGGACGACTTCATGGCCGAGCTGGAGCGGGCAGTCACCGCGATCCGGGTCGGCGACCCCCTCGACGAGTCAACCGAGATGGGGCCGCTGATCTCCGCGTCGCACCGCGCCGGCGTGGCGTCGTTCGTGGATGACGCGGCGCCGGTGGCGTTCCGCGGCACCGCCCCCGCCGGCCCCGGCTTCTGGTTTGCCCCAACCGTTCTGTGCCCGGTGGCCCCCGACGCCCGGGCCGCCCGCGAGGAGATCTTCGGACCGGTGGCGGTGGTGACTCCGTTTCACGACGAGGAGGAGGCGGTCCGGTTGGCCAACGACACGATCTACGGGCTCAGCGGCTCGATCTGGAGCGGCGACGGCGGCCGCGCGCTGCGTGTCGCCCGGGCGCTGGACGCCGGCGTGCTGTCGATCAACTCCAATACGTCGGTACGGGTGTCCACCCCCTTCGGCGGCTTCAAGCAGTCCGGCTACGGGCGCGAGCTCGGGCCCCACGCGCTCGACGCGTACACCGAGGTCAAGTCGATCTTCTACGCGACGGGCTCAGCCGGATGACTCACGCCGCCGACATTCAAGCGAGCACGGATAGCGAGCGGAGGCGATCAGCGTGAGCCGGCTCGGAGGCAAGGTATGCGTGATCACCGGGGCCGCCGGCGGGATCGGCGGCGCCACCGCCACGGTGTTCGAGCGCGAGGGGGCGGTCGTGGTGGGGGTCGACGTGCAGTCACATGCGGTCGGGAAGCTGGCCCTCATCGCGGACCTGACCGACGAGTCCGCCGTGGCGCAGCTGTACGCGCAGGTGCGGCGCGAACTCGGCCGCGTTGACGTGCTCTTCAACAACGCCGGCATCTCGCCGACCGACGACGCGTCGGTGCTCGAGACCGGGCTCGAGGCGTGGGAGCGGGTGCAGGCGACGAACCTGCGCAGCGTCTTTCTCTGTTGCAAGCACGGGATCCCCCATTTACTTCAGAGTGGCGGCGGGTCGGTGATCAACACCGCGTCGTTCGTGGCGGTGATGGGCTCGGCGACGTCGCAGATCGCCTACACCGCGTCCAAGGGCGGGGTGCTGGCGCTGTCACGCGAGCTGGGAGTCGAGTTCGCCAAGCGCGGCGTACGCGTCAACGCACTGTGCCCCGGGCCGGTCGACACGCCGCTGCTGCGCGAGCTGTACGCATCCGATCCGGTCGAGGCGCAGCGACGGATGGTGCACGTACCGATGGGCCGGTTCGCCCACGCCGACGAGATCGCCAACGCGGTGCTGTTCCTGGCCTCGGACGAGTCGTCCTACGTCAACGCCACCGAGTTCCTGGTGGACGGCGGGATCAGCGGGGCGTACACGACGCCGTTGTGAGCTGCTGAGGTGGCGGGCGGAGGGCGGAGGGCGGAGGCGTGGCAACTGAGTGGACTCCACGGACACTCAGTTGCCGCGCCTCCCTACCCGGCGGCGGCCGGCTGACGGGCGGCCGTCGGATCATCCACGCCCACGGCGCTCGCCGCCGCCGCGCCTTCGCCCGCCAACGCCGCGCCGATCCCGAGCAGGACCCAGGTCGTCGGGTCCTCGAGGAAGTCGGCGTACAGGAATGTGTGGAACACCAGCGCGATGAAGGCGGCGGCGACCGCCGACCGCACGGGGTCGCCGCGGGCCCGGCGGACCAGGTACACGATCGCAGCGATCACGAAGGCGAGGTAGGCGAGCTCGCCGATCACCCCCTGCTCGGCGGCGACCGTGATCGGGATCGTGTGCGAGTCCGACAGCGCGGTCACGGAGTGGCGGTTGTGCGCGCGGTATTCGGTCGAGAACGAGCCCGATCCGTACCCCCACACCGGCCGGTTGCCGAACAGCGACAGCCCGCCGCTGACCAGCCCGCCGCGACCGCTGGACGCGCCGTTGAGCCCCTGGTTGAGCCCGAAGGTCGTCGGCGACGCCACCACCGCCAGCGCGCCGAGCGCAATGACCACCACGGCCACGATCACCGCCCGCGACGGCTTCCAGCGCAGGGCCGCCAGCACCGCCAGCCCGACCAGCAGGGCGCCGAGACTGGAGCGAGAGAGCGTCAGCACCAGACATGCCCACAGGACGGCGAGCACGATCGTCGTTCTCGCCTGCTCACGCGCCGGCCGCGGGTAGATCAGCGCGACCGCCAGCAGGATCATGACGAGGGCGAGGTAACGCCCGAAGATGTCCGGATCGAAGAACACCGAGTTGACGGTGAAGTAGGTGTGCAGATCGTTGGCGACGACCAGCTTGGGGTTGAAGATGATCGTCTTGGTCGCGTACTCGTAGAACCCGATGACCGAGAACACGAGCGCCAGGACGACGGTCACCCGCAGGCAGTCGACGATCAGCTCGCGGTCCCATTCCAGGCCGCGGAGCAGCTGGTAGAGGAGCGCGAACGGCGCGTAGAAGAAGACCATGTTCTGCAGAGCGATATCGCGTCCACCGACGGGCGGCGCGTAGGTCCCCTGGATCCCGTAGAGCACGATGACCAGGGCCAGCAGCCGCTGTACCCACACCCCGAGGTCGCGCTCACCGGCAAACGCCGACCAGCTCAACGCGCGGCCACCGCGCCGGAGCGGCGCGGCGGAACCGTCGCGCCACGCGGTCCAGATCCACGCCAGGGTCCCGGCGGCGACGACGAAATACAGCGGCACGAGCAGATTCGACGTCGTCGCGCCGGACTGGATCGGCACGCGGAAGGGCAGCGCCAGGACGGCCAGCGGCGCGACGAGGCGCGGCCGGCGAATGAGGAATGCCGCCGCCGCGACGAGCAGGCCGACCGCCACCACGGCGGCGACAACCGCCTCGAGCGGATGGCGGTGCACCGTACCGAGCTGGGGCGAGCTCCAGATGTCGGTGAGCAGCAGCACCGGCGACAGCAGCAGCGCCACCAGCATCGTCAGCGCTCGGACGCGGCGATCGCCCGCCAGCAGGACGACGCCCAGGAGCACCCCGAGCACCGCCACGCCGGTCTTGGGCAGAGGTCCGGTCAGGGCGGCGAACGCGATCACTAAACGCGAATCATCCACTACCCTCTTGCCCCATGCCCTCTGCGAAGCTCGCGGTGGCCATCGGGCTGTCCGCACTTTCGCTGTCAGCGTGCGGGACGGCCTCCAAGCCGGAGGCCGGTACGCCAGCCGCGAAGGTCAAGAGCCAACAGGGTCTCGACGACCCCCGAACGAAGCACATCGACTGCCTCAAGCAAGCCGGCATCGCCGTACGCCGCGAGCAGATCTCGGTCGCCGGGAAGAGCCTCCCGGGATTCCAGGTCGGCGCCGCCGCGAGCGGCCCGACGGTCGGCTTCGAGTCGACCCCCGGCACCGCTCAGGGAGTCCAGATCCAGGGGGAGTCGCAGGGCGCCGAGGTGATCGGGTCCGCCCTGCTGTACCCCAACCAGGCGTCTGACGCGCTGCTCTCCAAGGTGGAGGGTTGCGTGGCCCAGGGGGTCAAGGGCTGATGGCGCGGCGGTCGCTGGCGGTGTTCGCCTCCACCACGGACTTTCCCGCGGCCCCGCCGGCCTCGAACTCGATCCCCGCCACGGCTGACCGGTCCGGCCGGCCCCCGCGGCTGACGACGCGCAACTTCTATCTCGGACTCGCCTTCGTCTGCCTGGCCGTCGGCGCGCTGTCGCTGCTCGTCCCCTCGACCCCCAGCTACGACGCGTGGTCGTGGCTGCTGTGGGCGCGCGAGATCATCCACGGTCACCTGGTGATCACCACCGGCGGAACGTCGTGGAAGCCACTGCCCATGATCTTCACGATCCCGTTCGCCCTGTTCGGCAACGCCGCGCCGGACCTGTGGCTGGTGGTGGCCCGCGCCGGCGCCCTGGCCGCGGTGCTCATGGTGTTCCGTCTGGCCTACCGCCTCACCCGCGAGGTGGGCGGGCTGTTCGGCGCGCCCGCCGCCGATCTCGGGAGGCTGACCACGGTCGCCCCGGCCCTGCTGGCGGGCGTGATCGGCGCCGTCTCGCTGGCCCTCTCGGCATCCGGTGGCTTTGTCTCCGCCAACGCGCTCGGCTACTCGGAGGGGTTCGCGGCCGCGCTGCTGCTGATCGCGATCGAGCGCCATCTCGACGGCCGGCCGCGTCAGGCGTTCGCCGTCGGCTTCTTCGTGGCCCTCGATCGTCCCGAGATCTGGCTGTTCTGGGGTCCCTACGGCCTGTGGCTGATGTGGAAGGACCCGGGCACACGCATCATGGTGCTGGCGAGCGCGGTCGTCGTGCTCGCCGCCTGGTTCATCCCGGTCAAGCTGGGATGCGGCTCCTTCGGCTGCAGCACGTCGCGCGCGTTGCACCCACGGTCAAACAGCCTGGCATTCGCGTCTGACCCCTTCACCGCCGAGTTGTCGAAGGCCGCCTGGCCGACGATGCTCCTGCGGATCAAGGTCGTCGCCGTCCTGCTCGTCGTCGCGGTGACGGACATCCTCTGGCGCGGGTACCGGCGCGGCGGGACCGCCGCGCTGCTCACGCCCGAGAGCCGGGCCCGTCTGACCGCCGCCCTCCTGGCGGTCGGTGGGCTGGCGTGGTTCGTGGTGATCGCGGTCATGACCCAGATCGGGTTCTCCGGCAACAACCGCTACCTGGTGCTCGGCGCGGCGATGGTCGACATCTGCGCCGCCGTCGGATTCGGCTGGGCGGCACAGGAGCTCACCGCGCTGGTCGCGCGGCGGCGAGGCCGCTCCGGCGCGGCAAGGTCGGTCGCGGGCCTCCAGTGGGCCGCCACCGGGCTGGCGGCGCTCGTCTTCCTGTTTGGTCCCAACTGGATCGGCTCCAACCTCATCTCCATCCCGCGGACTCACGGTTCGCTCGTCTATCAGGCGAAGCTGCGGTCGGGGATGAGCGAGCTCGTGGCCCGATTCGGCGGGGAGCGCAAGGTGCTCGCCTGCGGCTCGGTCATGACCGAGGGCTTCCAGGTCCCGATGGTCGCCTGGACGCTCGGCGTGGCGACGACCCGGATCGAGGCCCCGCCGACCAACGGCGGCGCCGCGTACCCCGAGCCCGCGTCCGAAGCGCCGAACGTCATCCTGCAGACGCGCGACACGCGCTCCGCTTCGCTGCTGCCGTTCCTCAGCACCTGGCGGTCGGTCCACTACCACTACGTCGGCACCGCCGGCCCGGTCCACATGTTCACCAACGGCTGCTCCGGGACCTCCACGTGACCGCGGCGGGCATCCGCTGATGACCACCGTCACCGCTCCCGAGCCCGGCGTCGGCGACCCCGACCCCCGCGTCAACGACTCCTCCCCGCTCGTGCCCGACCGGCTGGCGCGGGTGCCGGCATGGCTGTGGATCACGGCCGGCCTCATCCTCCTGATGGCGCTGTCGGCGTTCCTGCGCTCGCGCTATCTCAGCGGTCAGTACTGGATGGACGAGGCGATCACCACCGGCATCTCGCTACACAAGCTGTCGTCGATCCCCGGGGTGCTGCGCTACGACGGCAACCCGCCGCTGTACTACATGGCACTCCACGTGTGGATGTCCGTGTTCGGCTCCACCGAGACCGCCACCCACTCGCTGTCACTCGTGTTCGGCGTGCTCACCATCCCCGCCGGCGGCTGGGCGGCCTGGACCCTGTTCGGACGGCGCGCCGGGATCATGGCGGCGCTGCTGTTCGCGTTCAACGCCTGGCTGACGGCGTACGCGCAGGAGACGCGGATGTACGAGCTGATGGCGCTGCTCGGCGTGCTCGCCACCGCCGGCTTCGTGCTCGGCTTCGTGTACCGCCGCCGCCGCTTCCTGCTCCTGTTCGGCGGGGCGTTGACGCTCATGCTCTACACCCACTCGTGGGGCACGTTCTTCTTTGCCGGCTCGATCATCTCCCTGATTCCAGCGGTGATGGCATCCGACGACCGCCGGGGCCTGCTGCGCGACGCCGCCGTTACGCTCGTCGGCGCCGGAATCCTGTACCTGCCGTGGGTCCCGACGCTGCTGTATCAGGTCGCTCACACGGCCGCGCCGTGGGACAACGCGCCCCGGTTCGGCGCACCGATCCTGCTCTCGCGCGACGTGCTCGGCGGTGATCGGATCACGATGGTGCTCATCATCCCCGCCGCCATCGGCCTGGCGCCGCTGTTCACCCGCGCGCACCGCCGCACTCGCGAGTGGACGACGATGTGGACGCTGATCGCCCTGCCGGCCGCCACGCTCGCGGTGGCGTGGGTGGAGTCGCAGGCCAACCCTGCCTTCGTCTCCCGGTATTTCGCCCCCATCATCGGCTCTCTGCTGCTGCTCATCGCCTGGGGCTGTGCCCGGGCGCGGCTGCCGGGGCTCGTGGGGGTGGCGGTGGCCGTGGCGTTCCTCGCCAACCCGACGACGTACACCCCCCAGTACAAGTCCGACATGCGCGACGTCGCCGCCGAGATGAGCCCGATGCTGGCGCCGCACGACCAGGTGATCGTCGGCCAACCGGAGCAGACGCCGCTGGCGTGGTACTACCTCCCGGGCAACCTGCGCTTTGCCAACACCACCGGCGTCGTCTCCGACCCCACATACATGAACTGGGTCAACGCGCTGCGCCGGCTCACGGACACCGACCCAGAGCGGACGCTGGCGCCGCTGGTGGCCCGCCTCACGCCCGGGCAGCGGCTCCTGTTCATCCGGCCGCTCACCGAGGGAGCCCAGAACTGGCAGGCGCCGTGGACGGAAATGGTCCGCCGGCGCTCGGCTCAGTGGGGGGCCATCCTCACCCGGGATGTCGCGGACGGCATCCTCAAGCTCGTCGCCTGGGCGCCCCACAACTATCGCGGTGCCTGCTGCGTCGCCAACAGCGCCGTGCTCTACCAGAAGGTCTCCTGACCGACGGCGAGCCGATCGGGCGCGGGCGCGCCCGTAGTACCTGACCCATGACCACCGCCTCCCCACCCCGCCGCCGCCTCGCCTCGCTCCTGGACGTCCCGGAGATCGCCGACGTCGGGGCGCCTCGCTGGTTCGAGCGGATCCCGCGGTGGGCGGGCGCCGGGGGCGTCCTGCTCGTGCTGGTGGTCATCTCCGCCGTCCTGCGCACCCGGCAGCTCAGTGGTGAGCTGTGGTTCGACGAGGCGGGCGCCGTCGGCCTGGCCTCCCAATCGCTCGGGTCGTTGCCGGGAGCGCTCCGCGCGGCGGGCGCATCGCCGCTCTACTACGTGGTGCTCCATTTCTGGATCGACGGCTTCGGATCGGGCGAGGCCGCCACCCATGCACTGTCGTTGCTCATCGGGCTCATCGCGATCCCTGCCGCGATGTGGACGGGCTGGAGCGTCGGCGGCCGGCGCGCGGGGGTGTTCGCCGCGGTGCTGTTCGCGTTCAGCTCGTTCCTCACGCGCTACGCCGAGGAGACCCAGCCGTATGAGCTGATCGTCCTGCTCGGGCTGCTGGCCACGGCGGGCTTCATTCATGCGTTCGTGTACCGCCGGCGGGCGTACCGGTGGCTATTCGGCGTTTGCCTGGCGCTGATGCTCTACACCCAGGGCACCGCGATCCTGTATTGGTTCGGCGCGGCGGCGGCCCTCTGGCTGGTGGCGCGCGCCGGCCCCGACGAGCACCGTGGGGCGCTTCTGCGTGACGCCGGCCTGTGCTTCGGCGGTGCGGCGATCGTCTACCTGCCGTGGCTGCCGACGACCATCCACCAGATCGCCCACGCCACCGATCCGTGGCATTACGGCCCGCTGCTGGGAGCGACGATCCCCAGCCAGCTGCTCGGATCCGAGCGCGTCGACGTCACCCTGCTGATCGCCGTGGTCGTCAGCGTCGCCCCGTTGCTGGCCGCTGGCCGGCGGCGCACACCCGAGGCGAGGATCTTCTGGACGCTGATCGCCATCCCCGCGGCGGCGCTGGTGCTGGCTCGGGTCGGCGGATTCTTCGCCCCCATCTGGGCCTGGCGCTACCTCGCGCCGATCGTCGCGCCGCTGCTGCTGCTCGGTGCCCTGGCCACGGCGCGAGCCCGCGTGGTGGGGATTGCGGCGATCGTGTTCTGCGTCGTGTTCCTGGCCAATCCGTCATCGTTCGCGCCCTCCTACAAGAGCGACATGAAGGACGTCGCCGCCGAGCTGAGCCCGTATCTGCACCCGGGCGATCTGATCGTCGTTGGCCAGCCAGAGCAGACCCCGCTGGCGTATTACTACCTCCCGGCCGGGCTGCAGTACGCCAGCACCCTCGGCCACGTGACCCGGCCGGGTTACATGAACTGGACCGACGCGCTGAACCGCCTGCAAGACGCCAATCCCCGGGCGACGCTGGACCCCATGGTTGCTAGTCTCAAGCCCGGCCAACAGCTGCTGTTCGTGCGTCCGTTGACCGAAGGCATCAAGAACTGGAACGGGACGTGGCCGCAACTCGTTCGGCGGCGCTCCGCCCAGTGGGGTCAGATCCTGACCACCGATACAGCCAACGGAACGCTAAAGCGGATCGCTTCGGCGCCGCAGAACTACCGAAGCGCGTGCTGCATCGCCGACAGCGCGGTGCTGTACCAGAAGCCCTCCTCCTAACGACACCGAGACGATGACCGAGATCACTCCCCCAGACCCCTCGAAGCCCGGCGCGGACATCACGCCGGAGCGTCCCGTGCTCGTGCTCGGCGCCGGCCCGGCCGGACTGACCGCCGGCTATCTGCTCGCCAAACAGGGCAAGCCGGTGATCGTGCTCGAGTCCACCGAGCACGTCGGCGGCATCGCGCGCACCCAGGTCCGCAACGGCTACCGCTTCGATCTCGGCGGCCATCGCTTCTTCACCAAGGTCAAGGAGGTTGACGACCTCTGGCACGAGATCATGAAGGAGGAGTTCCTCAAGCGCCCGCGCAAGAGCCGGATCTACTGGAATGACAAATTCCTCGAGTACCCGCTCCAGGGCATGGACGTGGTCAAGAAGCTGGGCCCGGTGGAGCTCACGCGGTGCCTGATCTCCTACATGTGGGCGGCGATCAAGCCCAAGGGCCGCGAGGAGTCCTTTGAGCAGTGGGTCTCCAACCGCTTCGGCAAGCGGCTCTACCAGCACTTCTTCAAGACCTACACCGAGAAGCTGTGGGGCGTCTCGGCCACCGAGATCCGCGCCGAGTGGGCCGCCCAGCGCATCAAGGGCCTCTCGTTCTTCTCGGCCGCCAAGGCCGCGTTCTTCGGCAACGAGGGCAACAAGATCAAGTCGCTGATCTCCGAGTTCAACTACCCCCGCTTCGGGCCGGGCCAGATGTGGGAGCAGATGACCGCGGACATCCAGGAGCACGGCGGCGAGGTGCGGCTCAACGCGCCGGTCACCCGGCTGCGGGCCACCGACGGTCGCCTGACCGAGGTGGTCGCCGGTGGGGAGACGCTGCACCCGTCGTACGTGATCTCCTCGCTGCCGCTCCGCACCACGGTGGGCATCACCGAGCCCGAGGCGCCGCTGGAGGTCCGCGACGCCGCCCGCGGCCTGCGCTACCGCGAGTTCCTCACCGTTCTGCTCGTGATCGATGGCGAGGACCCGTTCGACGACAACTGGATCTACATCCACCAGCCGGGCGTCCGCGTGCTGCGCATCCAGAACTTCAAGTCCTGGAGCCAGTGGATGGTGCCCGAGGGCGAGACGGCGTCGTCGATCGGCATGGAGTACTTCTGCTTCGAGGGCGACGAGCTGTGGAACATGGCCGACGACGATCTGGTGGCGATGGCGAGCCGGGAGATCGAGAAGCTTCACCTGGCCGAGGCCAGCAAGGTCCGCTTCGGCTTCGTCGAGCGCGTGCACAAGGCCTACCCGATCTATGACGAGCTCTACGGCGAGCGCGTCAAGACGATCCGCGGCTGGCTGGAGACGATCTCGAACCTCACCCAGGTCGGCCGCAACGGCCTGCACCGCTACAACAACTCCGATCACTCGATGCTCACCGCCATGCGCGCCGTGGACAACATCCTCCTGGGCACCCACCACGACATCTGGGCGGTCAACGCCGAGAGCGTCTACCACGAGGAGCACCAGGAGAACGAGGAGCCCTACCGTAACCCGCCGACGACGCCGGCCATGGAGCAGCCGCTCGCGTCCGAGCGCTGATGGCGATTCGCTCGTTGCCACGGCGCTCGTTGCCACGGCGACGGGCCCCCGGGGCTGCCGCCGCGCTGGCCGCCCTGTTGCTGCTCGGGTCCCCGAGCGCCGCGCTCGCCGCGGGGACGGCCACGACCCCCGGCTCCTCGGGTGGGGCCGCGGTCTCGACGCCCAGCCCGCTGTCAGGGGGGGTCTCGCCGGTGGCGCCCGTCACGACGACGAGCAGCGCGCCAGCGGTCGCCGCCACCAACAGCGCCACCAACACGTCGGGCAACAGCAGCCTCAGCAGCGGCAGCGCGCTGGTCATCGTGATCGGCGCGGCCGTCGTCATCGGCGGCATCGCGTTCTTCATCTGGCGTGACGCGCGCCGCCGGGCGCCGGTGCGCGCGCGTCGTGACGAGATGCTCGGCAACGGGCGTCGCAGCGGGTCCAAGCCGCCGCCCAAGCCGCGCAAGCCGAGCCCGGCCGAGCGTCGGCGGCGCAAGCGCGGCAAAGCGCGGTAGCCGCTCCGGCCGGTCCCCGGTCAGGCCTCGGCGGCGCCGGCGGGCTCGGCCACCCCGGCGGCTTCGGCCACCCCGGCGGCTTCGGCCACCCCGGCCGGCTTCGGCGGCCTCGGCGAGCGTCAGCGTGCGACGGGCGCGCGTCAGCTGGCGCTCGACGGTGCGCCTCGTCGCACCGGTCTCCGCTGCCATCTCGGCGTAGCTGAGCCCGACCCCCTGCAGCCACACGAGCTGGCGCTGCCGCGCTGACAGCGACCGCAGCGCGTCGAGCCGCAAGCGCTGAGCGACGATCTCCTCCGGCGTCGGGGCGAGCACCGCCGCTCCCAGGTCCGTCCGCTCGTCGAGCAGGACCTCGAGGGAGAGCTCGAACTGCTCTCGGCGCAGCAGCTTGAACGCCTCGTGCATGGCGGTCGTCACCAACCAGGCGATGACGGTGTCGCGGCCAACCCGCTCCCGATGCGTGACCAGTCGGGACCAGGCGACCTGGCACGCGTCCTCGATCACGGCCTCGGGGGCGCGCACCTCGTGGCGCACGAGCCGGTGCACCTGCCCGGCGCGGTGCTCGAACAGCTCACCCACATCGGCGATCTCGCCACGCGCCCGCCCGTCATCGCACCGCGCCGCTAGAGGCATTGCTGACCCTCCTGACTCTAATTGAGACTAAGTATTGACGTTTTACCCTAGCAAGACGTCTTTCGTTTTACTAGGCTGATCTCACTTCATTTGGCTCAATTAGATTCAAGGAGGTTCTTGTGGCCGCACCACTTCCGGCGGTCGTCACCGCCCACCCCGATCTCCAGGGACTGCCGGGCAGCAACGTGCTCCAGCAGTTGGTCAACGGCGCCGAGGCGTGGTCACTGGTGATCGCGCTGCTCGGCGCATTCGTCGGCGCGGGACTGTGGGCGGTGGCGTCGCATACCCAGAACCATCACTACGCCGCCCGGGGCCGGATGGCGGCGCTCATCTCCGGCGCAGCGGCACTGACCGTCGGCGCCGCACCGGGACTGGTCAACTTCTTCGCGCACCTCGGGACCACGGCGAAATGAGCAGCGTCGCGCGAGCCACTCCCCTGGTGGCAATCCTGGCCACCGCGGCGTTGTGGACATCGCCGCCGCCGGCCGCCGCCGTCAGTCCGGGCGGGGTCGTCTGCTCGCTCACGGGGTTCGTCAGCGGCGCCCTGGGCAAGCTCTGCACCGTCGCAACCCATGCCGGACGCGTGCTCGGCGCCGGCGAGAAGCTCGCCGGCGGCAACGTCGGCGGAGCCATCGGCGCGCTGACCGGCGCCGCCAGTGGCGTCAAGCGCGCGGCCGCGACGGCGATCGGACTGGCGGCGATCGCCACCGCCGTCGTCGGGGGCGCTCGGTATGCGCTGAAGGAGACGGCCGGCGTGATCGCGGCGACCACCAGCCCGAACCTCCGAAGTACCTGGTTCTCGGCCTTCTACTGGCGCATGGCCGCGGTGTCGGCTCTGCTCACGCTCCCATTTCTGTTCGCGGCGGCGATCCAGGCGATGATCCGCTCGGACCTGGCGCTGCTCGCCCGCGCCGCGTTCGGGTATCTCCCACTCGGGTTGCTGGCGGTCGGCGTCGCGACGCCGCTGACGATGCTGTTGCTGGCGGGCTCGGATGAGATGTCGGCGATCGTGTCGTCGGCATCGGGGAACTCCGGCGCCGCCTTCCTCGATCGCGCCGGGGGCCTGGCCGGGCTTGTGTCCGCGGGAAGCGGGGACCTGTTCGTCCTGTTCTTCGTCGGGCTGCTGACTGCCGCCGCCACGATCACGCTCTGGCTCGAGCTGCTGATCCGTCAGGCCGCCGTCTATGTGGTCGTGCTGATGCTGCCGCTGTTCTTCGCCGCGCTCGTGTGGCCGGCGCGGCGAATCTGGGCCGCGCGGGCCGTCGAGACGCTGGTCGCCCTGATCCTGTCCAAGTTCGCGATCGTCTCGGTGCTGGCGCTCGGCGGGGCCGCGCTGGGCCACACGGTGCTGCCAGGGGTGGCCTCGTCCTTGACCGGAGCGACGCTGGTCCTGCTCGCCGCGTTCACGCCGTGGGCCCTGCTGCGCCTGCTGCCGCTGCACGAGCTCGCCGGCGCCGCGGCGGGTGGCCTGAGCGCGGGGCGCCGGGGCGTGATCCCGCCGCTCGGTGGTGCGGAGGCGGCGAGCGACCGAACCGGACAGACCGCCGAGGGGGCGGCGAGCGACCCGGGCGGACAGACGGCCGAGGAGCCGCCGCGACTGCCGGCGTTCATGCGCACCGGCTCCGGTGGGAGCGGCCCGGATGGCTCCGGCCGCGCGATGCAGACCGGCGATCCGGCCGCCACGCGTGGCGGGGGCGCCGGCCCCGGCGAGACCGAGCTCGGCGGCGAGCCGGGCGCGATGCCGACCGGCCCCGACGTGGCCGGAGCCTCATCTGCGCCCGCCGCGCCGGGCGAGGACGAAGGGGCGAGCGACCGCGGGCCCCTGCGAGGGCCGCTGGCGGCTCCGAGTCGGTCCTGGCGCACGCTGGACCTGCACCGCGATCACGACCTGCTCAGCGACCAGCCGCTGCTCGATGAGCCACCGGCGCTCGACGACCCGCCGGCACTCGACGACCCGCCGGCACTCGACGATCCACCCGCACTCGATGCCGACGACGACGCGCGCACGCCCGGTCCGCCCGACGACCCCGAGGACGCAGGGGATGCATGATCGCCGCCTCACCTACACGTTCGGTCCGCTCGAGCGCCGCGGGATCCTCGGCCCGGTTCGGGTCGGGCAGGCCGGGCTGATCGCCGGGGGTGGCGTGCTCGCGATCGCCGCGCTCGATGCCGCCCCGTCCGCGCTGGGGGCGCTCGTGGCGGTGGCCGTGCTCGCCGCGGCGGTGATGGCGGCGTTCGCGCCGCTGGCAGGGCGCAGCGCCGAGGAGTGGCTGCCGATCGTGCTGGCCTTCTCCCGACGCCGTAGCCGCCGGCGGCGCTTCGCCTCCGGCGTGGCGGCCGCGGGCACCGTGATCCGCGACGCCGGCCGCCACGCGGTGGGCCGGGGCTCACCGGCAGCGGAGCCGCCGCGCGCCCTGCGTGACGTGAGGATCGTCGCCGCCGAGTACCAGGGGCGGCAGATCGGCGCCCTGTCGGAGCGATCGGGCCGCCGCCTGACCGCCGTGCTGGCGTGCCGCGTGGTGGCGTTCTCGCTGCTCGATCGGGAGGCTCAGGAGCGACGGCTGTCCCGCTGGGGGATCGTCCTCACCGCCGCCGGCGGCACCGGGATCCGGCGGATGCAATGGCTGGAGCGGACCGCCCCGGCGCAGGGAGACGAGCTGGCTCGCTGGCTGCACGACGAGCGCGACCCCGCAGTGCCGTTACGTGGCACGGCGATGATCGAGTCCTACCTGGAGCTGATCTCCTCAAGCACGCGGCTCAGCCAGGAGCACGAGATCCTGCTCGCGATCCAGGTCGACGCACAGCGCATCCGTGAGCGCGGCGCCGAAGCGGTCACGCGGGCGTTGGTGGAGCAGACCGAACGCGTGGCCCAGGGCCTGGAGGCGGCCGAGGTGACCGTGCTCGGCGCGCTGAGCCCGGGGCAGATCGGCCGGGCGCTGCGGACGGCATTCGATCCCTACGCCCGCGCGGAACTGACGGCGCTCGACGCCGCCGACCCGGGACGCGATGGGCTCAGCGAGGTCAACGCATGGCCGCTCGGCGTACGCGAGGCGTGGGATCACTACCAGTGTGACGGCGCGCTGCACGCCACCTACTGGATCGGCGCCTGGCCGCGGATCGACGTCTCGCCGATGTTCATGGACTCGCTGCTGGGTCACTCGGGTGCCGTCCGCACCGTCGCGGTCACGTTCGAGCCACTCGCCGCGGACCGCTCGACCCGGGAGGTGGAGGCGGCGATCACCCGCGACCGGGCCGATCGCGAGCTACGGGCGCGGTTCGGTCAGTCCGAGACCGCCCGCCAGCGGCAGGCGACCGAGGCGACAAAGCGCCGCGAGGCCGAGCTCGCCGCCGGCCATACCGAGGTGCGGCTCAGCGGCTTCGTCACCGTGTCCGGTCGCGATCCGGACGAGCTGCGCCGCGGCTGCTCCGAGGTGCTCGAGCACGCCGCCCGCGCGCGGCTGGAGCTGCACCGCCTGTACGGCCAGCAGGCCGAGGCGTTCGCCTTCACGTTGCCGCTGGGTCGGGGGCTGCGATGAGACTGCATTCGGCGCAGCGGCCCGGACACCGCTGCACCACGCGCCATGCCCAGGCCATCTATCCGTTCGTCAATCCCGGCGGACTGGGCGGGCGGGGGGTCTACGTCGGACGCGACTCCGGCGGGGGTGCGTTCTGTTATGACCCGTGGGTCCTGTACGGCGACGGGACGCTCGATGACCCCAACGCGATCGTGCTCGGCAAGCTCGGCCAAGGCAAGAGCGCGCTGGTCAAGACGCTGCTATGGCGGATGCTCCTGTTCGGTCGCCGGGCTTTCGTGCTCGATGTCAAGCGCGAATACGGGCCGCTGTGCGACGCGGTCGGGGTACGGCCGATCTCGCTGACCCCGGGCGGCGGCGTGCGGCTCAACCCGCTCGCCTCCCGACCCGAGGAGCACGCGCAGCTCGAGCTCCTGCGCGCCGTGGCGGTGGCGGCTCTCGGCGACTCGCTGACGCAACTCGAGGCGGCCGCGCTGCGCGAGGCGCTGCGCGTCGTCCGCGCCCGTGGCGCGGGCGAGCCGACGCTGCCGGAGATCGCCGCGATCCTGTTCTCGCCTGTCGACGCGATGGCCCGCCAGCTGCGGACGAGCATCGACGACCTCGCGGCCGACTCGCGCCGTGCCGCGCTGGCACTGCAGGATCTGTGCGAGGGACCGCTGCGGGGGATGTTCGACGGCCCCACGACCCCTGGACTCGACCTCGACGCCAAGCTGCTCGTCCTCGACCTGCACGCGGTGCGCGACTCGCCGGCGGTGGGCATCCTGATGGCCTGCGCCAGCGCGTGGATCAGCGCGCTGCTGGCGCGCACCGCCGAGCGCCCCGGGCGCGAGCGCCTCGTCAACGTGGCCGACGAGTCGTGGAAGATCGTGCAGCACACCGGACTCGGCGAGTGGTTTCAGTCCAACTTCAAGCTCGCCCGCCAGTTCGGCGTGATGAACCTCGTCGTGCTGCACAAGCTGGCTGATCTCCAGGCCGCGGGCGACGCCGGCTCACGCGCGGCGCGGATCGCCGAGGGCCTCGTCGCCGACGCGTCGACACGGATCGTCTACCACCAGGATGAGAGCCAGGTCCCGCTGACCCGGTCTCTGCTCGGGCTGTCCGGCAGCGAGGCGCGGCTGATCTCGATGCTGTCACCGGGACAGGCGCTGTGGCGCGTGGGGTCCCGATCGTTCATCGTCGCCCACCACCGGTCGCGGATCGAGACGCAGCTGACGAACACCGACGCCGGCATGAACGCCACCGGCGCCGTCGTGAACGCCACCGGCGCCGGCCCCGGACGCAGATGACCGGCGAGCGGTCCGCGATCTCGGACGGGGCGATCCTGGCGGTCGTCGGCGTCGCGCTGGCGCTCGGGGGCGCAGTCTGGCTGTGGGGCGGGCTCGCCGGGGCGCTGTTCGGCGCCGGCTGGCCGCACACCTCGCTGCCCCAGCTCCTGGAGGTGATCGTCCGCCTGCCCGGCCGGATCACGCAACCGGCCACCGCGTGGCCCCCCGCCGCCCGCCGCCGGCTGCCGAGCCCAGCCGGGCTCTACGCCGCGCTCGGCATCGTCGCGGCACTGGCCGGGGCGGCGGTCGCGGTCGCCTCGCGGTCGGGCCTGGCGGCGGCGGCATTCCGTCGCCGGCGGCCCGGAGCCCGGTGGGCCGGGGGCGCCGAGCTGCGCGCGCTGCACGGCGGTGCCGGTGCGGGGCGCCTGGCACTGGGCCGCGCCCGCGGGCGGCTGCTGCACGCCGAGGAGCGACACGCCCTGGTGGCGTTCGGGCCGCCCCAGTCGGGCAAGTCAGCCGGTCTGGCGGTGCCGGCTCTGCTCGAGTGGGACGGGCCCGCGGTCGCATCCTCGATCAAGACCGACCTGCTGGCGTGCACGCAGGCCCGCCGCCGGCGCCTTGGCCCGGTGTTCGTGTTCGACCCGTTCGAGCTGTCGGGGGCGCCGGCCCAGACGTGGTCGCCGCTGGGCAACGCCCGCACCTGGGACGGTGCGCTCGAGGTGGCGTGGCGCCTGGCGGCCGCCGGCGAGCTGGACCAGCGCGGCGTGGAGGGCGGTGACTTCTGGGCCGTCGCCGCCGAGCAGCGACTGGCCCCGCTCCTGTACGCGGCGGCACGAACCGGCGTCGGGATGGACGCGGTGGTCCGCTGGACGTACGGCCAGGGTGCGCGCGAGCTCGATCAGGCCATCTCCGAGCTGACCGGGACGGCGACGGGTGAGGCGGAGCTCGAGGGCGCCAACGCGGCCTACGACGCGCTGCGGGCGTTCGAGGCGCAGGCCGACCGCACGCGCACGTCGATCGAGGCGACCGCCCAGGGACTCCTGCGCGCGTACCGGTTCGCCCGGGTCCTGCGGTCCGCGCGCTCGTCTGAGATCACGGCCGACGCGCTGCTCGACGAGCGGGCGACGCTGTACCTGATCGGTGACGCGAAGGCGTCCAAGCTGCTGCGCCCGATCTTCCTGGCGCTGCTGTCGGAGATCGTCGACCGCGCCTATGAGCGCGCGACCCTGGCCGGAGGTCGGCTCGAGCTCCCGCTGCTGCTCTGCCTCGACGAGGCCGGCAACGTCGCGCCGCTGCCCAACCTGGCCGAAGTCGCGTCGACAGCGCCAAGTCACAACATCCAGCTCGTCTCGATCTTCCACGACCTGGCGCAGGCCCGGAGCCGCTATGGCCGTCAGGCCGAGACCGTGGTCAACAGTCACCGCGCCCGGATGCTGCTGCCCGGCGTGGCCGACCTCGACACGCTGCGCTACTTCTCCGGCCTGGCCGGGGAGGAGGAGGCCCGCGAGGTGACGCGGACCACCGGGAGCGGCGGCGGGACGCGGTCCAGCGGGGTGCGACGACGGCCGCTGGTGGCGCCGGAGGCGCTGCGCCAGCTGCCGGCAGGGCATGCGCTGCTGCTCTACGGACGCATCCCGCCGGCGGAGGTCCGTTTGCGGATGTGGTTCTCCGACCGGCGGCTGAAGCGATTGGCGTCCCCATGAACTGGCATGGACCCGACGACTGGCCTGACGACCTCCCCCAGGATGATGACGGCTGGGACGACGCCGAGGGCGGGCGGTGGCCGTTGACCTGGCGCGGCCTGCTCCCCAAGGAGCGCTGGCTGTGGTTCGAGCGGCTGTGGACCGACGTGTGCGCGCTGCGTGAGCGCTACCGGCTCTCGGTCCGGTCCGAATGGTGGGAGGACGAGGTGCAGGTCGAGGCGCTCGCCGCACTGGCGGCGTGGACCAACCGCTACGACTCGGGCGAATGGGACGACCCACCCGGCAAGCTGGCGCTGCTGTTCGACATCGAACGGGTGGCGGTGCTGCTGCGCGACGGAATCGACCCGTTTCATCCCGACCGCGACCGGATGGCGTTCGTCCGTCACCTCATCGACATCGGCTGTCAGCCGCCGCCCGGCCGGAGGATCGAAAGCTGATGCTACGGTCGCCAAGCAGACGTGGATTCGCCCGACGCTCAGCCGAGATCCGACTTCCCGCTCGGCGCCGGCGTCACGCTGACGGAGCTCGACCTCGACCCCCACCCCGCGCTGGCGCGGCTGCGGCAGGCCGAACCGGTGTCATGGCTGCCCAGCCTGGAGGGCTGGCTGGTGACCCGGCACGACCTGGTGCTGGCAGCGATGCGCGATGCCGCGACGTTTACGGTCGACGATCCCCGCTTCTCGACGTCTCAGGTGGTCGGCCCGAGCATGCTCAGCCTCGACGGCCCCGAGCACGACCGCCACCGGGCTCCGTTCGTGGGCCCGTTCCGGGCGGCTTCGGTGGCCGGGCGGTTCGCGCAGGCGGCCGCGACGACGGCGCAGCGGCTGGTCGACGAGATGGCACCGGCGGGCGGGGGCGAGCTGCGCCGCCAGTTCGCCGGGCCGATGGCGGCCTCGATCGTCACCCAGGCCCTCGGGCTCCAGGAAGGCGAGGTGACCGCTGTGCTCGCCTGGTACGACGCGATCGTGACCTCGGTGACCGAGATCACGGCCGGCAGCGGCGCCACCGCCGCGGGCGAGCACGCCTATGACGAGCTCAGCGGGCGCCTGCGCGCCGTGATCGAGCGCGACGACGGCTCGTCCCTGCTGTCGGCGGCGGCCCGTGCCGGGGTCCTCACCTCCGAGCAGATCAGCTCCAATGCCGCCGTGCTCCTATTCGGTGGGATCGAGACCACCGAGGGGATGATCGCCAACGTCGCGGTGCACCTGCTGGAGCGCCCCGAGCGGCTGGACGTCGTGCGGGCCGACCCGGCGGCGACGTTCGACGCGGTGATCGACGAATCGCTTCGGCTGGAGCCGGCGGCGGCGGTGATCGATCGGTATGCCACCGCCGACGTCATCCTCGGCGCGGCCCAGATCGGCCGGGGGGATCTGGTCCGGCTGTCGATCTCGGCGGCCAACCGGGACCCGGCCGTGTTCCCCGACCCCGACGTGTTCGATCCCGGGCGGTCCAACCTGCGCCGACACGTGGCGTTCGCCCAGGGTCCGCACGTGTGCGTGGGCGTGCACCTGGCGCGCCTGGAGGCCCGGGCCGCGCTGACGGCGCTGCTGGCGGGGCTGCCTGCGCTGCGGATCGATCCGGCCGGACAGGCGGCGATCCGCGGACTGGTGTTCCGCAAGCCACCACGGCTCGATGTCCTCTGGCGCTAAGGGCCCTAAGGCTGAACGTCGGGCTCGTCGGCGCCGTCGCCGTGATCCACCAGGGCGCGGAGCTCGTGGAAGATCGCGATCTCCGGCCCGCCGATGAGCTCCCACGATCGCGCGATTCCGATGAGAAAGCAGACGATCACGATCACCGCGATCGTCCGTGCCGGGGCTGGGTCTTCCGGCCGGGAGATGAGCCCGAGGCCGGCGATGAGCTGGGCCGCGAAGGTCACGCCCAGGCCCCCGAGGAACAGCGAATCACGGAGGCTGCTCTGGTGGCGGCCGCGCAGCCTGATCAGCGACAGAACCGATGCGCCGACGAAAACCAGGCCGATCACGGCGACGACGAACGACGTCCAGCCGATGCCCAGGCCGGGGATCAGCGCGAACAGCGAGACCGTCAGCGCGTTGGTGAACGACGTCAGCGCCGCTGAGGCGCGCACGCGGTGGACCTGGCTCTCCCCCTCCTTGGCGAGTCGCTCCTGGGTCACCGAGACGGCCACGAACAGGAGGCCGACGAGCGCACCGGCCACCCCCGCGGACGCCGCGAAGAAACCGTGGAGGTCGCCCGGGGTCACGACTCGGAGCTGGGGTCAGCGCTCACGCGCTCAAGCGCGCTCGACCATCACCGAGGTCGCCTTGACCGTCGCCGTCGCCTCGACGCCGGGGGCGAGCGCGAGCTCCTGCACCGAGTCACGGGTGACGGCCGCGGTGATCAGGAATGGCCCCGCCTCGATCTCCACCAGCGCCATGACTCCGTCAACCTCGACCGAGCGGACGACGCCCGCCATCCGGTTGCGCGCCGACAGCTGCCGGCCCGTCTCGTGGCGCTGGGGCTTGCGGGTGAGCCGGCGCACCTCCGCGGCGGTGACCATCCGCCGGTTGCGCTCGTCGCGGACCGTGGTCAACTTGCCGGCGCGGTCCCAGCGGCGCAACGTGTCGGCGCTGACGCCGATCGCGGTCGCGGCCTCGCCGAGGGTCAGGTTGGCTTGCATCGGCACAACATTCGCACAGGCGCCGGGTCCTCGCCACCTCGCATTCGCGATACTGACGGCAGGGGCCCCTCATCGAAAGGACCAACGTGAAGCTGAGCGCGCGAAACCAGCTGGCCGGAACGGTGTCGGAGATCCGCCGGGGCGAGGCAATCGCCAACGTCGTGCTGGACGTGGCCGGCCAGCGATTGGTCGCGTCGATCACCGTCGAAGCCGTCGAGGAACTGGGACTGACCGAGGGCAGCGCGGTCACCGCCATCGTCAAGGCGTCGGATGTGATCATCGCCACCGAGTAGGGCCGGCGAGCAGGATCCCGGGACTCAGAGCGATCAAGGAGAAGGCGGCGAATGGCACTGACCGCGCGTTCGCAGGACAGGAAGCACAACCGGCGGTTTGCGCTGCCGGCGAATCCGACCCAGTCAGCCGGCGAAGCGGAGATGCCGATCGACAAGCTCGCCGAGACCGGCGTCGGCACCGACACCGCCTATGAGCTGATCAACTCCGAGCTGCTGCTCGACGGACAGGCGAGGCTGAACCTGGCGACGTTCGTCAGCACGTGGATGCCGGCCATCGGGGCCAAGCTGATGGCCGAGACAGCCGACAAGAACATGATCGACAAGGACGAATATCCGCAGACCGCGGAGATCGAAGCCCGCTGCGTCAACATCCTCGCCGACCTGTGGAACTCGCCCGATCACGAGAGCGCCACCGGCTGCTCCACCACCGGCTCCAGCGAAGCGGCGATGCTGGCCGGGATGGCGCTCAAGTGGCGCTGGCGCGCCCGGATGGAGGCCGCCGGGAAGCCGGCGGACCGCCCCAACCTCGTGATGGGAGCCAACGTCCAGGTCTGCTGGGAGAAGTTCTGCCGCTACTGGGAGGTCGAGCCGCGCCTGGTGCCGATGGAGGGCGACACCTATTACCTGACCGCGGACCGGGCACTGGCGCACTGCGATGAGAACACGATCGGCGTGGTGGCCATCCTGGGGTCCACCTTCGAGGGCAGCTACGAGCCGGTCCTGGAGATCGCGCAGGCGCTCGACGAGTTGGAGGCTAACCGCGGCATCGACGTCCCGCTGCACGTCGACGCTGCCTCCGGCGGCTTCGTCGCGCCGTTCCTGGCGCCCGACCTGGAGTGGGACTTCCGCATCCCGCGCGTCCAATCCATCAACGCCTCGGGCCACAAGTACGGTCTGGTCTATCCCGGCGTCGGCTGGGCCGTCTGGCGTGACAAGGAGGCCCTGCCGCGAGAGCTCGTGTTCAACGTCAACTACCTCGGCGGCAACATGCCGACGTTCTCGCTGAACTTCTCGCGGCCCGGCAGCGAGGTGATCGCCCAGTACTTCATGTTCATGAGCCTCGGCCGCGAGGGCTATGCGGCGATGATGCACAACCTCCAGGACATCGCCAAGCACCTCGCCACGGGGGTGGCGAGGATCGGCCCCTACCGGCTGCTCTCCCACGGGACCGATCTCCCGGTGTTCGCCTTCGCGCTCGATCCCGCGATCCGGAACTACACGGTGTTCGACGTGTCCGACCGGCTGCGGGAACGCGGCTGGCTCGTGCCCGCCTACACGTTCCCGGAGAACCGGCAGGACCTGAGCGTCCTGCGCGTCGTCGTGCGGGCGGGGATGCACATGGAGATGGCCGACGAACTGCTCGAGCACCTCGAGGAGAAAACCAAGATGCTCGAGTCCCTGACCGCGCCCGTGCCGGCCGCGATCGCCAGCACGGCACAGGCGTTCGCCCACTGATGCCCGAGCGCCGCGGCTTCTCGACCACCGTCACCGCCGTCGAGTGGCTGACTCCGGCCATGGTGCGCGTCGTCGTCGGGGGTTCGGACCTCGACGCGTTCACGGTCGGAGAGTTCACCGACCATTACGTCAAGTGCCGCTTCGGCGACAAGACCCGCTCGTACACGGTCCGGCAGTGGGATCCCGCGCGGCGTCAGCTGACCCTGGACTTCGTCGTCCACGGCGACCACGGGATCGCCGGTCCGTGGGCCGCGGGCGCGCAGCCCGGCGACACGCTCGAGCTGACGGGCCCCGGCGGGGGCTACGCGCCGTCCGCCGACGCCGACTGGCACCTGATGGTCGGCGACGACGCGGTGATCCCGGCGATCGCCGCATCACTGGAGCGCGTGCCCGCCGGGGTCCCGGTGTTCGTCGTGCTCGAGGTGGAGGGGCCCGGGCACGAACAGGCGCTGCGCTCGCCCGGCCGCCTCCATCTCACCTGGCTGCACCGCACCGACGGTGCCGGCCAGGACCCGTCGCTCCAGCTCGACGCCGTCACCGCACTGACGCTGCCGGCCGGGCAGGGCCACGCGTTCGTCCACGGCGAGGCGACCGCGGTCCGGCTCGTCCGCCGCCACCTCGTCGTCGATCGGGGGATGCCGGCGGACGAGTTGTCGGCCACCGGGTACTGGAAGCTGCGGCGCACCGACGAGGAATGGCGCTCCGAGAAGGCGCAGTGGCGCCAGGCGGCCGAGGCCGACCTCGTCGGCTGACCGCGCCCCGCGCTGCCCGGCGGGCGCTGCGCGCTGCCCGGCGGGCGCTGCGCGCGCCTGGCGGGGGCGCGCGGTCGAGCTCAGATCACCTCGGCCAGCGCGCGCCCGGCGGCCTCGATCTCGACGAGAGTCGAGGCCGCGATCACCCGGTCCAGATCGAGCACCCGGGCGCCCATCGCGTCCAGCTCGCGGGAGCCGACGACGGCGTGGCACGGCACCCCGGCCTGGCGCGCCCGGGTCGCCACCTCGGACACGATCTTGCCGACCAGGCTCTGCTGGTCGAGCTTGCCCTCGCCGCTGACGACGGCCCGCGCCGACCGCATCCGGGCGTCGAAGCCGACCGCATCGAGCACGAACGCGGCGCCCGGCACGAGCTCGGCGGCGAATGCGCTCCACAGCCCGCCGGACAACCCGCCCGCCGCGCCGGTCATCGGGACGCCCCGCGGGTCCCGGGGCAGACGGCGGGCGAGCGCGTTCAGCCGCCTGGTCAGGCTTCGGACCTGATCGGCCGACGCGCCCTTCTGGGGCCCGTACACGCGGGCCGCGTCCTGAAACGAGGTCCGCACGTCGCACAACACCACCAGCCGCACGCCGTGCAGGCCGCCGGCGGCCTCGATCGCCTTGATCGCGCCGGCGCCACCGTCGGTGGTCGCGCTCCCTCCGACGCCCAGGTAGATCGTATCCGCGCCCGCCGTGGCCGCGGCGAGGATCAGCTCGCCGGTCCCGGCCGTCGTGGCGGCGACCGGGTCGCGGTCTGGCTGGGCCACCAATCCGAGGCCGCTGGCCGCGGCGGTCTCGACGATCGCGACGGTGCCGCCGATCGCAAACTCGGCCTCGATCGGCCGCCCGAGCGGATCGGTCACCGACGCCGTCACGACGTCGGCGCCGAGCGATTCGATCAGTGCCGTCATCGTGCCCTCGCCGCCGTCGGCCACCGGACAGAGATCGACGGGACGGCCACCCGCCTTCAGCCCCCGGCCGATGGCCGCCGCCACCTCAATCGCCGAAAACGTGCCCTTGAACGAATCCGGCGCCACCAGGATGGTTTCGGGCACGCCGTGGATCACCGGCTCAGTATCCGTCATCCTGTCGGGCGATGTCCGAGTATGAGCTGATCGCCGCCGCGGGCCGGGAGGTGCGGATCTCCAATCCGGAGAAGGTGTTCTTTCCCGAGCGGGGGATCACCAAGCGCGATCTGATCGACTACTACCTGCGATTGGCCGGCCCGGCGATCAACCAGCTGCGCAACCGCCCGACGGTGCTCAAGCGGTTTCCCAACGGCGCCGCGGCCGAGCCGTTCTTCCAGAAGCGGATTCCCGACTCGGCGCCCGAGTGGCTGCAGACCGCGGAGGTGACATTCCCCAGCGGCCGGACGGCGCGCGAGCTGCTGCCCAACGATGCCGCGCACCTGGTGTGGGGCGTGAACCTCGGCGTGATCGACTGGAACCCGTGGCAGGCCCGCGCATCGGATCTCGACCATCCCGATGAGCTCCGCGTCGATCTGGACCCCACGCCGGAGGCGAGCTGGGACGACGTCCGTCGGGTCGCCCTGGTCGCCGGCGAGGTGCTGACCGACCACGGCCTCACCGGGTACCCCAAGACGAGCGGCTCGCGCGGGATTCACATCAACGTGCGAGTGCTCCCCGACCGCGATTACCTCGAGGTCCGGCGGGCGGCGCTGGCGCTGGCCCGGGAGGTCGAGCGGCGGGCGCCCACGCTGGCGAGCAGCAAGTGGTGGAAGGAGGAGCGCCACGGCGTGTTCGTCGACTACAACCAGAACATGCGCGACCGCACCGTCGCCTCGGCCTACAGCGTCCGGCCCACCCCCGACGCGCGGGTGTGCACCCCGCTCACCTGGGACGAGGTTCCCGATGTCGAGCCGGCCGCTCTGACCATCGACACGGTCCCCGACCTGGTGGCGCGCCGTGGCGATCCGAGCGCCGACATCGACGAGCACGCCGGGTCGCTGGATTCGCTGCTCGAGCTGTCGCGCCGCGACGAGGAGCAGGGTCTCGGCGATGCGCCGTGGCCCCCGCACTTCCGCAAGCAGGCCGGCGAGCCCAAGCGGGTGCAGCCGAGCCGGGCGCGGAAGGACGCTAGTTAGCGCGGTCCGCCGGGGGGTCAGCCGGACCGGGTTGTCAGCTGACCGGCTCGAGCACGAACACCGGGATCTGCCGGTCGGTCTTGGTCTGGTACTCGGCATAGTCGGGCCACACCTCGACGGCGCGGCTCCACCACGCCTCGCGCTCGTCACCACTGAGCTCGCGGGCGGTGAAGTCACCCTTCGCCGTGCCGTCCTGAACCTCGATCAGCGGATGCTCGACCAGGTTGCGGTACCACGCCGGGTGCGCCGGGGCGCCGCCCTTGGAGGCCACGGCGGCGTAGGAGCCGCCGTGCTCCACGCGCATCACCGGGTTCTTGCGCAGCTTGCCGGACGCCGACCCCATCGACGTGACGACGATCGTGGGCACCCCGCGCAACGTCGTGCCGGCCGTCCCGCCGGAGCTCTCGTACTCCTGCACCTGGTCGCGAACCCACTTGGCGGAGCTGGGCGCGTACTCACCCTGCAGCGGCATGTTGCCTCCTTGGTGTCGTTCTCATGACTGCATCTGCTCGAGCCGGCAGTCCGCCGGCGGCTTGTCGTCACGCCAGCGCAGGATCTTGGTGCCGTGCCGGATGCGGCCGCCGCTGGCGTGGTCGAAGGTGACCTCCACCACCAGCTCGGGCCGCAGCGAGATCCACTCCAGCTCGCGCTCGCTCTGCCAGCGGCTCGGATCCCCGTGGCCCCGTTCCCCGGTTTCATACGGCGCCAGGCGGCTGACGAGCGCACGCTTCTCGCTGGCGCGCAGGCCCGACGAGTGACCGACGACGTGCAGCTGCCCGTCGCCGTCGTAGAGGCCGAGGATGAGCGAGCCGACCGTCCCGTCCTCCTTGCCCGGCCGGTAGCCCGCGACCACGGCGTCGATCGTGCGGACCCGCTTGACCTTGACCATCCCCTTGCGCTCGCCGGGGCGGTAGGGGGCACCCAGATCCTTGGCCACGACGCCCTCGCCGTCGCGCAGCCAGTCCGCGGTCCCGTCGGGATCGCGCGTCAGCGGAGTCAGCCCGATCCCGCTCCGCGTCAGCTGCTCCAGGGCGGCCCGGCGCTCCGCGAACGGAAGCGCCAGCAGTGACTCGTCGTCGTGGGCGAGCAGATCGAAGGCGACATAGCGCGCGGGCGTCTGCTCGGCGAGCATCGCAATCCGGCTGGCGGCGGGATGGATGCGCTGTTGCAGCGCGCCGAAGTCCTGCTGGCCGTCGTCGGCGTCGATCACGATCTCCCCGTCGATCACGTAGCGGCCGGCCGGAAAGCCCAGCTCGGGGAAGTAGCGCCCGAGCGGCTTGGCGCCGCGCGACTGGATCACGAACTCGTCGCCGTCGACGAACGCGATCGCCCGAAAGCCATCGAACTTGGGCTCATAGGCCCACTGCTCGCCGAGCGGCAGCTCCTTGCCCGAGCGGGCGAGCTGGGGCTCGATCGGAGGCGAGAGCGGCAACGACACGGTGGGGCGATGGTACCCGCGCCGGCGCGTCGGCCACCGCCCGCACGGTCCGCCGAGCCCCGTCTGAGCGACGCAAACGGTGCACTAGGATCACGTCAATGGCCGTCCACTCAGTCACCGCCGCGGAGCAGGAGTACCTCGAATCGCTGTGCTGGCTGTACGAGGCCGAGCTGCCGATGACCGGCGCCAACCTGGCGCGCGCCATGCGGCTGTCCGCGCCGACCGTCCACGAGATGCTCGGCCGGCTCGAGCGCGATGGTTACATCGAACGGACCACCGGCCGCCGGATCGAATTCACCGAGACCGGCCGCCGGAATGCCGAGCAGATCGTCGGCCGCCACCGCATGATCGAGCGCTTCCTGACCGACATCGTCGGGGTCCCGTGGGACGACGTCCACGAGGAGGCCGAGAAGCTCGAGTACGCGATGACCCCGAGGTTCGAGGCCTACATTCGCGGGGCCGTCGGCGACGCCACCACCTGCCCGCACGGCCACCCCATCAAGGTCGGCGAGCGGATCGTCGGCGCCCCGCTGGCCGACTGCACCGTCGGGGCCGCGGTGACCATCCTGCGCCTGGAGAACGAGGCCGAGGACCTGCTGCACTACCTCAAGGCCGCCGGAGTGCAGCCCGGGCTGAAGGGAACGGTCGCCCACAACGACGGCGAGCAGGTCCAGGTCAGGCTGGGCGACGTCACCGCCTCGATCACCTTCAGCGTCGCCGAGACCGTCTCGGTCCTGGCCGACCCGTCGCCGCCCCCGCGCACCGCCCTGCCCGAGCATCTCGTGCTCGGCCGCGGGCGCTACGGGCGCTAGCGCCTCCGCTCGCGCTCGCTCGGACGCTGCCCAGCGCGGGCGTCAGGGGGTGATATGGATTAGGTCCGATTATCGGACTCAATCCGCATCACGTCGGGCTCGCCGCCCGTCGGGCAAAGGGCGTCAGCCCAGCGCGGCGGGCAAAGGGGTCAGGCCGGAACGGTGACCGCCAGCTCGCGCTCGGACGTGAGCCAGCGCGCGATCTGCGCGTACACCGCCGGATGGTTGAGCAGGTCGAAATGGGTGGCGCCGCCGACGTGGCTGTACTGATGAACCGGGAACTGCAGGCGCTCGCCACGACCGCCGTGCGCCCAGGCGCTGGCGCGAAGCACGAGCAGGTCACCGATCAGCCGGCTGACCGGGGAGTCGGGGTCGCGACCGATGGAGGCGCTGACGAAGTAGTGGTTGGCGCTGGTCAGGAACGGGACGACCGTGCCGGTGTTGCTCCAGAACGCGTCAGGGTTATGTCCGTTCCAGTCCTCGTCGACGATGTAGCCGTAGCCGAGGTCCTTGACGCCGGCGCTGCGCAGCTTGATCGGCATGGCGAGGGGAGCGGTCTCGGGCAGGCGCGACGCGGCGTGGCAGGCGGCGTTGGCGGCGAGCTCGAGCGGCGCGCCCGTGTGCGGAGAGCCGAGCGTGAACACGTGGCGCACCCGTTCGCGCCAGGAGCCCGCCGGCGCGTAGTGGCAGGCACCGCGGGCGACCAGGCCGCCCATCGAGTGGCCGATGAGCGCGATCTCGGTCACATCGACCGGCCAGTTGCCGGTCAGCTCGTCCAGCAGCCCGGCGAGCTGCCGCCCGTTCTCCGATATGTGCAGGCCGCTGTTGTAGTTGACGTACACCGGCGTGTAGCCGAGCTCTGATCGCAGCCGGTCCCCGTAGGGCATGTGCCGGTCAGCGCTGCGTCCCCACGCGTCCTCGGTCTCGCACAGGCCGTGGATGAACACCGCCACCCGGGGGGTCGCGGGCGTGAAGGCGCGTGCCAGCGAGCCGGCATCGAGGCCGACGTTGCGCCCGCGGCGACGCACCGCCATCGGCGTCTCAAGCGAGCTGCGCCGCTGGTGCAGCCGATCTCCCCACATGCCGTTGACGGCCCCCACCGCGAGCCGGCCTGGGACGCTGTCGGCGATCGAGGGACCGTCATCTCCGCGGGCGAGACTGAGCGCTCCGGCCCCGCCGCGGACGACCGCGCCGGTGACCACGCGGGCGGCGGTGTAGGCCCGCTCGGAGATCCGGTCATGGATGACCCTGACCGGGACCGCTGGAGCGCCCAGCGCGCCGAACACGCGCCCGGCTATCCCGGCGTGCAGCTCGCGAGCCTGCGACGCTATGCCACCGGCCGCGTCACCGGCGAGCTCTCCCAGGGCCCGAACCTCATCGCGCCGCATGGGCGGGGGAGCCGACCTCCCGATAGGCCTCGGCCAGCCGCTTGACGCCCTCCTCGATCTCCGCCGGGGTCACCCCCGAGTAGGCCAGCCGCAGCGAGGACTCTCCCCCCTCGAGGACGAAGTCGGTGCCCTTGACGAACTGCACACCACGCGCCGCCGCGGCATCGAACAGCGCGGCGACGTTGGTGCCATCGGGGAGGTCCACCCAGAGGAAGTACCCGCCCTCCGGCGGCACGAACGAGGCATCGGGAAGATGCTCGGACAGCGCGTCGCACAGGGTCCGGGCGCGATCGCGCAGCGCAGCGCGCACGGTCTCGACCGACCGCTGCACCGCCCCGGAGCGGCAGAACTGGTTGACGATCGCCTGCGCGACCATGTTCGGCGAGATGTATGTGCTGGTGGCGATCTTGACGATGCCCGCGATCAGCTCCGGCGGTCCGACCAGATACCCGACCCGAATACCGGGGCACACCGTCTTGGAGAACGACGACGCGTACACGACCACATCGGAGCCCATCGAGAGCATCGTCGGCAGGGCTTGACCCTCGAACCGCAACGACACGTACGGATCGTCCTCGAAGATCGTGAACTGATGGGCGCGGGCCAGCTCCAGCAGACGCTCGCGCTTGCGCGCCGAGAGGGTGTAGCCGGCGGGGTTCTGGAAGTTGGGGATGATGTGGGCCAGCTTGGGCTGCGCCCCCGCGGCGAGCACGCGCTCGAGCGCGGCGGTGTCGATCCCATCGGGCTCGAGCTCGACCATGCGCACGTCGGCGCCGCGGTTGCGCAGCGAGAGCAGGGTGCGGTCATAGGTGGGCAACTCGACGATGACGGTGTCATCGGGACCGACGAGCGCGTCGAACAGGAACGCGTCGGCCTGCATCGAGCCGTTGGTGACGAGCACGTGCTCGGGTCCGACTCCGTGCTGCTCGGCGATCCACTCGCGCAGCGGGACGTAGCCGACGGCGGTGCCGTAGGCGGTCATGCCGCCGGGATCGGCGGTGAAGGCTTGGTCAGCGGCGGCGCGCAGCCCCTCGACATCGACGATGTCGAGGGAGGGGGCGCCGCGAGCAAAGGAGATCGTGGCGGCCATGCCCAAAGACTACGAAATCGGCGGCCCGAACAGATGCACGTCGATGACGGCGCGGTCATCGCCGGCGTACTCGCGCAGCGCCACCTGGCGGACCTCGGGCAGAGCGGCCAGCGAGCCCTCGAAGCGCCTCAGCGCCTCGATGCTGTCGAACGGACCCGCGGACACGCTGGCCGGCGCGGGGGCTCCGTCGACGGCGGCGAGCAGCTCGCGGGCCGACGTCAGCCACCGCTCCTGCCGCGCCACCAGATCCCGGAGTGCAGCGATCAGATCCACGGCGTCAGCCCGGGAGGGCGAGTCGCGATCCGGCGGCGGCGCCGGCGGTGGGACGAGCGTCGGCCCCGGGAACGCCAACGGCCCGGCGGCGGACGGCGCGGCCGGCGCCAGACCCGACTGGATCGTGCGCAGGCGGCGGTCGATCTCGGCGAGACGGGCATCAAAAGCCGAGGGCCGGGACATGGGTTCGAGCCTACCGGCCGGATCGGCGGACGGATCGGTGAGGCTCAGGCGGCGGCCGCTCGACCGACGGATCGCTGGGGTCAGGCGGCGCCGAGCAACGAGACCGCGGTCTCGGCCACCTGGGTGGGGGTGCGCCCGACGCGCACACCCTTGGCCTCGAGCGCCTCGGCCTTGGCGACCGCGGTGCCGTGGGAGCCGGACACGATCGCCCCGGCGTGCCCCATCGTCTTGCCCGGTGGGGCGGTGAAACCGGCGATGTAGCCGATGACCGGCTTGGTGACGGACTGCTCGATGAAGTCCGCGGCACGCTCCTCGGCGTCGCCGCCGATCTCGCCGCACATGACGATCAGCTCGGTCTCGTCGTCCTCCTGAAACATCCCGATCACGTCGATGAAATCGGTGCCCGGCACCGGGTCGCCGCCGATGCCGACGATCGACGAGTTGCCGAAGCCGCTCTGGGCCAGGACGTTGCCGATCTGGTAGGTGAGCGTGCCCGAGCGCGAGACGACGCCGACGTTGCCGGCGCTGAAGAACGACGCCGGGATGATCCCGACGCTGGCCTTGCCGGGGGACAGGATGCCGGGGCAGTTGGGCCCGACCAATCGGCTGCGGCCGTTCTTCTTGAGCGTGTTGTAGACGCGCAGCTCGTCGTGGGCTGGGATGCCCTCGGTGATGCAGATGATCAGCTCGATCCCGGCGTCCTCGGCCTCGAGAATCGAGTCGGCGGCGAACCGCGGCGGAACGAAGATCATCGCCGTGTTGGCGGCCTCCTGCTGCACCGCCGCGTGGAAGGTGTTGAACACGGGAATGCCCTCGACGTCCTGGCCGCCCTTCCCGGGGGTGACGCCGGCGACGACCTGGGTCCCGTACTCGCGGTTGCGCAGCGAGTGGAACGTGCCCTCACGGCCGGTGATGCCGGAGGTGCACAGGCGGGTGTTCTCGTCGACCAGGATGCTCATGCGTCCGCTCCTGGGGTGGGGTGAGCGGCGGATGCCAATTCCACGACCTTGGCGGCGGCGCCGTCCATGGTGGACTCGGTGTACACGTTGGGCAGCTGGGCCTCGGCGAGGAGCGCCCGCCCCTCCTCGCCGTTGGTGCCGTCGAGCCGGACGACGAACGGCGCCGTCGGATTGACCTGGCTGAACGCCTCGATCAGGCCCTTGGCCACCTCGTCGCAGCGGGTGATCCCACCGAAGATGTTGAACAGGACGGCCTTGACCTTGGCGTCGGAGAGGATCACCTCGACGGCGCTGGTGATGGCGTCGGCGCGCGAGCCCCCGCCGGCATCGAGGAAGTTGGCGGGCCTGCCGCCCGCTTCGGCGACGACATCGAGCGTGGACATCGCGAGTCCGGCGCCGTTGGCGAGGATGCCGATGTCGCCGTCGAGCTTGACGTAGGTCAGCCCGCGCTCCTCGGCCATCCGCTCCTGCGGGTCCTCGGCCGACAGGTCGCGCAACTCCGCGTTCTCGCCGTGACGGTAGAGGGCGTTGCCGTCGAGCGTGACCTTGGCGTCGAGTGCCCTGACCTCGCGATCGGGGGTGACGATCAGCGGGTTGACCTCGACGAGCGTGGCCTCCTCGCTGGTGAACACCTCGTACAGCTTGGCCAGCATCGCGCCGACCGGGCGGACGACGTCAGCGTCGACGCCGGCCTCGAACGCCAGCCGGCGGCCATGGAAGTCCTGGAAGCCGAGCAGCGGGTCGACGTGGAGGTGGGCGATCGCGTCCGGGTCCTCGTCGGCGACCTGCTCGATGTCCATCCCACCCTTGGTGGAGAGCATCACCAGCGGCGCCTTGGCGGACCGATCGAACACGACCGACGCGTAGTACTCCGATGCGATCTGCGAGGCGCCCTCGATCCACAGCTCGTGCACGGTGAGGCCCTTGATGTCCATGCCGAGGATCGCCCGCGCATACTGCTCGGCCTCGGCGCGATCGTTGGCGATCTTGATCCCACCGAGCTTGCCGCGGCCGCCGATCTGCACCTGGGCCTTGATGGCGCAGGGGTAGCCGATCGCCTCGGCGGCGGACACGGCGTCCTGCACGCTGCGCGCCGGCTGACCATCCGGGACGGGCACGCCGTGACGCGCGAACAGTTGCTTGCCCTGGTATTCGAGTAGATCCATAACCGCCTTTCACTCTATTGATTCGGGGTCGCCCGCGACACGACGACGCGCCGCGGGGCGGTGCCATGGCATCATCAGCGCCTCATGGCGATTCCAAAAACCATCTCCTTCGTGACCTTCGATGTCTATGGAACGCTGATCGACTGGGATACGGGCGCGTTCGAGGCGTTCACTGCCGAGGCCGACCGTGACGGTTTCACCGTCGAGCGCGACGAGCTGCTGCCGCTGTTCCACGAGATCCAGCAGCAGATCGAGGCCGGCTCCTACGAGCTGTACGCCGAGGTCCTGCGCCGCACCGCGGTCCAGATCGCCAAGCAGCTCGGATGGCCGCTCGAGCCGTCACGGTCGGGGTTCCTGCCCGATTCGGTGCACCGCTGGCAGCCGTTCAAGGAGACCAACTCCGTGCTGGCGAAGATCGCCAAGACCTACAAGGTCGGGCTGATCTCCAACATCGACGACAAGCTGCTCGGTCAGACGCGGCGCCACATCCCGCTCGACTTCGATCTCGTCGTCACCGCCCAGCAGGTCCGGTCCTACAAGCCGGACCCCGCCCACTTCACCGAGTGCGAACGGCGAATCGGCGCCAAGCGGGGCTGGGTGCACGTCGCCGCCAGCTACTACCACGACGTCGAGCCCTGCCTGAAGAAGAAGATCCCGGTGATCTGGGTCAACCGCACCAAGCAGCAGCTCGAACCGGGGCAGAAGAAGCCCGACGCCGAGGTCGCGAGCCTGCGTGAAGCGGCGAAGCTGATCGGCATCGGCTGAGCCAGGGCCTGGGGGCCTGGTCCGGTCGCCGAGCAGCGGATGCGCGCCCTGGCCCTGCACCCCGACGTGCTCGTGTTCGTCTCGGACCTGTGGCAGACGACCTGCACGGCCGTCCGCGGCGGGGACGAGGGGTTCGTGATCGACTCCCCGATCTACCCCGAGGAGCTGCGAGCCCTGCCCGAGGTTCTGGAGCACGCCGGCTTCCCGGCCTCGGGACTGCTCGTCACCCACGCCGACTGGGACCACCTGCTCGGCCGGATCGCGTTCCCGGGGGCCTCATTGGGCTGCGCGGAGTCAACCGCGGAGCGACTCGGCGCCGAGGTGGGTGACGCCCAGCGCAAGCTGCGGGAATTCGACGCCGAGCACTACGTCGAAGATCGCGGGCCGCTGCCGTTGGGGTCGCTGCAGTCGCTGCCGGCGCCGGGACGGCTGGAGTTGGGATCCGATTCGGCCACCCCACGTGAGCTGGAGCTCTTCCCCGCCGACGGGCACACCGCCGACGGCGCCGCCTTCTGGCTGCCGTGGGCTCGGGTGCTCATCTGCGGCGACTACGTCTCGCCGGTGGAGATCCCGATGCTGTCGCCGGGAGGCTCGGTGGCGGCGTATCGGGCCACGCTGACTCGGCTGCGGCCGCTGATCGAGCAGGCCGAATGGGTCGTCCCGGGCCACGGCGCGCCACTGGAAACGAGCCGCGCCCAGGAGATCGTGGCCGAGGATGAGTCCTACCTCGAGCAGCTCGACCGCTCTCCTGGAGCCGCGGGCCTGCCGACGGGCCGTTCCACCCAGATTCAGCGCCGGATCCACGACGCCAACGTGGGACTGGTGACGGGCGGCTGACGGCTACTCGGGCGGGGTGGCGATCACCGCGATCGTGTCGCCGTTGGCGACCGAGGCCCCCACGGCGATCGGGAGCTCGGCGATCTTCCCGGCCTTGTGGGCGGTGATCTCGTTCTCCATCTTCATGGCCTCGATCACGCACACCAGGGCGCCCTCCTGCACGACGGCGCCGGCCTGCACGGCGACCTTCAGCACGGTGCCCTGGATCGGGGATGAGAGCGTGTCCCCGCCGCCTCCTCCGCCCCCGGCGCGCTCGCTGCGGCGCGGCGGGCGCCGGGCGGCGGCAGCCGGCGCGCCCCCATTGGCGGCCGCGACCCCGCCGCCGGCGAATGCCGAGGCGGGCGGGCCGATCACTCGTACGTCAAAGCGCTTGCCCGAGACCTCGACCGTGTAGGCCTGCTCAACGCCCTCCGGCACGTCGTCGCCGCCGGACCCGGCGGGTGCCGGGAACGCCAGCTGCTTGAGCCAGTCTCGGTCCTCGATCAGGTCCCGGCAGGTCTCGGCGTCGGCCCATTGCCGGGTGGCCAGGATGGCCTGATGGAACGGGATCAGCGTCTTGAGCTCGGTGATCTCGTACTCGCCCAGGGCGCGGAGCATCCGGGCGGTCGCCTGCTCCCGATCGGCATCCCAGACGATCAGCTTGGCGACCATCGGGTCGTACATCGGGGAGATCTCGGAGCCGGGTCCGACACCGGAGTCGACCCGCACCCCGGGCCCCGTCGGCTCCCGGTACTCGCCGATCGTCCCGGGGGCCGGGGCGAAGTTCCTGCTGGCGTCCTCGGCGTTGATCCGGCACTCGATGGCGTGGCCGCGCAGCTGCACATCGTCCTGGGAGATCGACAGCGGCTCGCCGGCGGCAACCCGGATCCCCTCCTTGACGATGTCGATGCCGGTCACCATCTCGGTCACGCAGTGCTCGACCTGGACGCGGGTGTTCATCTCCAGGAAGAAGTACTCGCCGTCCTGGAGCAGCCCCTCGATCGTGCCGGCGCCGGTGTAGTTGACCGCGGCGGCAGCCTCGGTGGCGATCCGGCCGATGCGCGCGCGCAGCTCGTCGTCGACCGCCGGGGCCGGCGACTCCTCGATCAGCTTCTGATGGCGGCGCTGCAGCGAGCAATCGCGTTCGCCGAGGTGGATGACGTTGCCGTGGGAGTCGGCCAGGACCTGAACCTCGACGTGACGCGGGTCGGGCAGATAGCGCTCGAGGTAGACGGTGGCGTCGCCGAAGAACTTCTCGCCCTCGCGCGCCGCGCCCTCGAACGCGTCCGGCAGCTGGTCCTCGGTCAGCGCCACTCGAAAGCCCTTGCCGCCGCCGCCGCCCGCCGCCTTGACCGCCACCGGGTACCCAACCGTGTCGGCGATGATCGTCCGGGCGTCGTCGATCGACTCGACCGCCTCGGTCGTCCCCGGCACGATCGGAACTCCCGCCGCGGACATCAGCTCGCGGGCGCGGGTCTTGGAACCCATCGCCTCGATGGCCGACGAGGGCGGGCCGATGAACACCGTGCCGGTGTCCTCGAGGGCCTTGGCGAAGGCGGCGTTCTCGGCCAGGAAGCCATAGCCCGGGTGGACGGCCTCCGCGCCGCACTGCTCGATGACCTCGAGCAGCTTCTCGATCACCAGGTAGCTCTCGCTGGCCGGCCCGGGGCCGAGCAGGTAGGCCTCGTCGGCGCGCTTGACGTGCAGGGCGTCGCGATCGAGCTCGGAGTACACCGCCACGGTGGCGATCCCGAGCTCCTCGCACGCGCGTGCGATTCTGACCGCGATCTCGCCGCGGTTGGCGATCAGGACCTTCGAGAACATGGGGGCGGGCACTTTACCGGGGCGCCAACCAAAGGCGCGCTTGGAGCGGGCCGACCACCGGGGCCGGGCGCGTAATCTTGGGTGTCCTCGTGGACACCGCCGCCGCCTCCCCTCGCAAGCGCCATGCGCTCGAGCTGTTCCAGGGTCTGCCCCGCCGCTATGACGAGATGGGGGCCGTGCTCAGCTTCGGGCAGGACCCCCGCTGGCGAGATGCGATGGTACGGGCCGTCGACCCGCAGCCGGGCCAGCAGATCCTCGACGTGGCGACGGGAACCGGCATGGTGGCGGTGGCTCTGGCGCGGCGCGGCGCCCAGGTGACGGGACTCGATCAGAGCGAGGCGATGCTGGGCGTCGCCAGGGCGCACCTCCCCGCCGACCTGGCCGGCCGGATCACGCTCGTCGCCGGAGAAGCCGAGCACCTCCCGTTCGCCGACGCCTCGTTCGACGGCCTCACATTCACGTATCTGCTGCGGTACGTCGACGACCCGGCGGCGACGATGCGCGAGCTCGCCCGCGTGGTCAAGCCCGGCGGACGGATCGGGATGGTCGAGTTCGCGGTGCCGCGGCGGGCACGGCTGCGGGCGCTGTGGCGGATCCACACCAGGTTGGGCCTCCCGCTGCTCGGGCGCCTCGTGTCGACGGCGTGGTATGACGTCGGCGTCTTTCTCGGTCCGAACATCGAGCAGTTTCATGACGCTCAGCCCGATCTGGCCGCGGTCTGGAACGCCGCCGGTATCGGCCAGGTGAGACAGCGGCGGATGAGCTTCGGGGCGGGACTGGTCATGTGGGGGGTTACCGACGGCCACAACGCGTAGGGCCCGGCTCAACCCGAAGGCCAGACTCGACCGGCCGGCGTTCTACGCCCTCGCCCCCGGCGGCTGGCGCGACCTGGTCACGCTGCTGCACCCCCCGTACACCGCGTGGCACCTCAGCTACGTTGCCCTCGGTGCGGCGGCGGCGCCCGTGCTCCATGCCGACCGGCTGGGAGCGGCCCTCGCCGCGTTCTTCCTCGCGGTCGGCGTGGCCGCCCACGCGCTCGACGAGTTGGTGGACCGGCCGCTGCAGACCGCCCTCACGCGCACCACGCTGATCGTGCTGGCCACGCTCGGCCTCGGCGCCGCGGTGGCCATCGGGGTGGTGGGGGCGGCGACGATCTCAGCGACCCTGATCGGACTCGTCGTCATCGGAGCGTTCCTGGCCCTGGCCTACAACCTGGAGCTCGCCGGGGGGCGCTTTCACAACGACGCCTGGTTCGCGCTGGCGTGGGGCGGGTTTCCGGCATTCACCGGTTACTTCGTCAACTCACTGCAGATTCGCCCGGCGGGGCTCCTGGTGGCGGCGGCGTGCTGCCTGCTCAGCGTCGCCCAGCGCCGGCTCAGCAAGCCGGCTCGCGAACTGCGCCGGCAGACCGCGGCGCTGACGGGAACCCAGGAGCTGAAGACCGGCGAGACGCGCTCGCTGGACGCGGCCGCCCTGGCCGAACCGCTGGAGGGCGCGCTGCAGGCACTGTGGCTGGCGCTGGTGCTGCTGGCGATCGGCCTCGTCGCCGTGCGGCTGTGAACCTGGACCCGCCGATCCTGCGGTGCCCGGTACCGGCCGGCCCAAGCCGGGCTACGACGCGCTGATGATCATCCCGCCGGCGACGGTGTCGTTGGTCGACTCGTCGATCAGGATGAAGCTGCCGGTGGTGCGGTTGCGCGCGTAGGGGTCCACGACCAGCGGCGCGCTGCAGCGCAGCCGCACGCGCCCGATCTCGTTGAGACCCAACTCGCTGGCGCCGACGTGCTCGAGCGTGTTGATGTCAACGCGGTGCTCGATCTCCTCCACCACCGCCCGGGCGGTGCGCGTGGTGTGCTTGAGCGTGTAGCGACTGCGGGCCTGGAGCGGCTTGTCGCTCATCCAGCAGATGTGGGCCTCCAGCTCGCGAGCACTGACCGGCTGATCCTCGGGCTCGACGATCATGTCGCCGCGGGAGATGTCGATCTGGTCAGCGAGGCGCAGCGCCACCGACATCGTCGGGAACGCCGCCTCGATCTCACCGTCGAAGGTGTCGATCGCGGCGACGGTCGTCTTCTGACCTCCGGGCAGCACGACTATCTCCGATCCGGGGCAGAGCACGCCGCCGGCCATCTGGCCCGCGTACCCGCGGTAGTCATGGTGATCGTCGCTCATGGGGCGGATCACCCACTGCACCGGGAAACGGACGTCGTTGAGGTTGCGGTCCTGCGCGATCACGACGTGCTCGAGGTGGTAGAGCAGCGGCGCGGCGCCGTACCACTGCATCGCGTGGGAGCGGTCCACCACGTTGTCGCCGTGCAGGGCGGAGATCGGGATGAAGGTGATGTCCGGGATCTGGAGGCGCGCCGACCAGTCGGTGACCTCTTCGAGGATGGAGTAGAAGACGTCCTCGTCGTAGCCGACCAGATCCATCTTGTTCACGCACACGACGAGATGGGGGGTCCGCAGCAGCGACGCGATGAACATGTGCCGGCGGGTCTGCTCCGACACGCCCTTGCGGGCGTCGACGAGCACGATCGAGACGTCAGCCGTCGACGCGCCGGTGACCATGTTGCGGGTGTACTGCTCGTGACCGGGGGTGTCGGCGATGATGAACTTGCGCCGCGGGGTGGCGAAGTACCGGTAGGCGACGTCGATCGTGATCCCCTGCTCGCGCTCCGCGCGCAGGCCGTCAGTGAGCAGCGCCAGGTTGAGATAGCCGTCGCCGCGGCGCTCGGAGGTCTCGACCACGTGCTCCATCTGATCCTCGAAGATGGACTTGGAGTCGTGGAGCAGGCGGCCGATCAGCGTGCTCTTGCCGTCATCGACCGAGCCGGCGGTGGCGATCCGCAGCAGCTCCGAGTTGCGCCGCCGCCGCACCGAGTAGGCGTTGACGGCGTCGGCAGCCGCGGCGACGGGGGGCGAGCCGTTGATGTCCATCTCAGAAATAACCTTCACGCTTACGGTCCTCCATCGCGGCTTCGGTGACGCGGTCATCGGCGCGGGTCTCGCCGCGCTCGGTGATGCGGGTGGCGGCGATCTCGGCGACCACCTCGTCAAGCGTGGCGGCGCGGGAGCGCACCGCACCGGTGCAGGTCATGTCCCCGACGGTCCGGTAGCGGACAGACTCCGAGAACGGCTCCTCGCCGTCGATCAACTCCATGAACTCGTTACTGGCATAGAGCATCCCGTCGCGCGCGAACACCTCGCGCTCGTGTGAGAAGTAGATCGACGGGATCTCGAGCCCCTCGGACCCGATGTACTGCCACACGTCGAGCTCGGTCCAGTTGGAGATCGGGAACACGCGGACCTGCTCGCCCTTGCGAATGCGCGCGTTGTAGATCTGCCACAGCTCGGGGCGCTGGGCCTTTGGATCCCACTGACCGAAGTCGTCACGGAAGCTGAACACCCGCTCCTTGGCGCGCGCGCGCTCCTCGTCGCGCCGGGCGCCGCCGAATGCGGCGTCGAAGCCGTGCGCCTCGATGGCGTCGAGCAGCGTGGTCGTCTGCAGGCGGTTGCGGGAGGCGCGCGGCCCGGTCTCCTCGGCGACGCGTCCGGCGTCGATCGAATCCTGCACATTGGCGACGATCAGCCGTTCGTTGAGGCTGGAGACGATCCGGTCTCGGAACGCGATGACCTCGGGGAAGTTATGCCCGGTGTCGACGTGCATGATCGGGAACGGGAACTTCCCGGGGCGGAACGCCTTCTCGGCGAGGCGGAGCAGCACGATCGAGTCCTTGCCGCCGCTGAACAGCAGCACCGGACGCTCGAACTCCGCCGCCACCTCCCGGAAGATGTGGATCGACTCGGCCTCCAGGGTCTGGAGGTGGGACAGCTCGTAATGGACGGGGTTCATCAGGGGGCAGCCTGGTGGTGGATTGGGTTTAGGGGCTAGACGACATGGATGCCGCACTCGGTCTTGTCCTCACCGGACCAGCGGCCCTCGCGACCGGCGCCGGGCAGCGTGCACGGCGCGCATCCGATCGACGAGTACCCCTCGTCGTGGAGCGGGTGATAGGGCAGGTGGTGATCGAAGATGTAGCGCCAGACGTCCTTCTCGGTCCAGTCGGCGAGCGGGTTGAGCTTGAAGATGCCGCGGCGCTCGTCGCGCTCGAGCTTCGGGGCCGCCGCGCGCGTGGGGGCCTGCTCGCGCCGGATGCCGGTGACCCAGGCGTCGACGTCGGACAGCGCGACCTCCAGTGCCGCCACCTTGGCCGCACCACAGCAGTGCTGCGCCGTCCACGCCTCGCCGGGGCTCGTCGCGTCGAGCACCGTGATCGGCAGCGAGAACCGGTCCTCGAACCGCTTCCAGGTGGCCAGCGTCTCGGGGAACAGCACACCGGTGTCGATCGTGAACGCGCGGACCGGCTCCGGGCCGCCATCCCCACCGGCCGCGATCTCCGACAGCATGTGGAACAGAACCGACTCCTCCTTCTGGAAGGAGCAGGCCACGGTCAGCCGCGGCTGGAACTGCTCGACACCGTAGGCGAGCACCTCCTGAGCGGTGGCGCCCTCCAGGTCAGGAGTGGTGGCGCTCAAACCGCGCACTCACCCTCGCCGCGCTGGACCGCGAACGGGCCCTCGCGATTGAAGTCGATGAAGTAGTTCATGTTGTCCAGGTTGAATTCGATCGGCATCGTCAGATCCTTCACCCGCGCCTCGAACTCCGGCACGCCGACGCGGTCCACGAAGGCGCGGAACGGCTCGCCGTCGTGACGGTCTGACTCATAGAAGCGTACCCAGCGCTCGACGGCCTCGGGCACCCGCTTGGCGGGGAGGCGAGACTTCAGGCGGTGGCCGTAGCGAACCTCGCCGCCTTCGTAGGCGCCACCGATGTGCGGAATATAGGCGGGGATCGTCTTGTCGCCGACCTTGATCGAGGCGCCGTAGAAGCCGATGTCCGCGATGTGGTGCTGGCTGCAGCCGTTGGGGCAGCCGCTCATCTTGATGTGCATGCGCCGGGTGAGCGGGTCGTCGATGTCCATTGCCACGATCCGGTCCTGGACGGCCTGATTGAGCCCCATCGAGCTCGTGATGCCGAGCTTGCACGAGTCGGTGCCCGGGCAGCTGACCACGTCGGAGATCTCGTCGGCGCCGGCGTCGCCGAGCTCGAGCTTGCTCAGCTCCTGCCACACCTCGTACACCGACTCCTCGCGGATCCAGCGCAGCACGATGTTCTGGTGGACGGTGGTGCGCGCGGCGCCGCCGGAGTAGCGGCGCATGATCTCGCCGAGGCCGCGGAGCTGCTCGGGGGTGAGGTCACCGCGCCGCACCTTGGCCTCGACCGTGACGAACCCGTCCTGACGCTGGTCCTGGACGTTGGAGGTGAGGAAGTGGTCAAACCGGCGCTGGTCGCCGTTGGCCGACGCGTACTCCGTGTCGCCCTCCGGCGCGTTGGCCTCCTCATCGATCTCGTACAGGATCTCGTCGAGCGAGAAGTCGCGCTCGGCGACCCAATCGCCCTCGAGCTCCTCCTCGACGAGGTCGCGGAAGGCGTCGATCCCGATCTTGTCGATGAGGACCTTGATCCGGGCGCGGGCACGATTGACGCGCAGGAAGTCCTGGCGGTCGAAGATCCGCATGCAGGCCTCGGTGACCTTGAGATAGTCGCCGTTGTCGAGCTCGACGAACTCGTACAGGGTGGGGGCGATGCGGGGCATGATCGACGTGCCGCCGCCGACCCGGACCTCGACGCCGCGGACGCCGTCACGTTCGCGGGGGATGAACGCCATGTCGTGGATACCGGTGATCGCGTTGTCGGCATCGGTCGCGGTGAACGCGGTCTTGACCTTGCGCGGCATCGCCTGCGTGGTCGGGTGGCGGACGAAGTAGCGGACGTAGGCCCCGGCGTAGGGGGTGATGTCGAACAGCTCGCCCTCGAGCACTCCAGCCCGCGGATCGCCGGTCACGTTGCGCATCGTGTTCCCGCAGCCCTCCCGAGACGAGAGGCCGCTGTCGGAGATCTCCCGCATGAGAGCCGTCACGTCGGGCAGCGGGACGTGGTGCATCTGGATGTTCTGACGCGTCGTCACGTGGCCCTTGCGCAGCGGGACGTACTTCTCGATCACCCCGGCGAACGCGTCGAGCTGATCAGGGGTCACGCCGCCCATCGGCAGCTTGACCCGGATCATCTGGACATCCGGCTGGCGCTGGCCGTAGACCCCCTGCTTGAGCCGGAACTTGATGAAGTCGGCCTCCTCGAGTTCGCCCTTGAGAAAGCGCGTGGACTCGGTGGCGAAGTCGTCGAACTCCTGCTCGAGGATGGGGATGACGTGCCCCGGCACGTTCTCGACGACCTCCGGGTTCTCGAGTGAGCCGGTGCGGGGTGCCTTGGATTGGATCGAAGCTGGCTCCATCGGGGTCCTTCCGGTTGGGAACTGATCGCGCGCGGCGAAAGGCTCCGCCATAAAGTACCAAAACCCGATCTGGGTTCAGTTATTTAGCCGGAGCGCCCTCAGGGATAGACCCGGGCCAGTCGCAGCCGCTCCCGATTCGCGTCGGCGGCCAGTGCGCTCAGCTGGCCCACCTGTCGATCGTAGGCGCGGATGGCAGCTCGCTCGGCCTCCTGGGACGGGCGCGAGCCCGGCAGCGCGGCGGCGCGGTCAAACGCGCTCAGGACGCCGGCGATGCCGCTCGTGTGCCCGCCGGCGAGGTCGCGGGCGAGCGTTGTGGCCGCCGTGGCCATCCGGGTCAGCGACCGGCGCTCGGCCTCGTAGGTCGGCTGCGAGGAGGTCGGCGGACGCACGCGGCCCAGCGAGGCGAGGATGGTCTGCAGCGTGCCGACGAACGTGCGCAGCGCCACCACTTTGTGGGCGTACACCTGCTGGACGGCGGCGGCGCCGGAGGCCCGGTTGACCGACAACACCCGCTCGAGCGCGACGACGGCCGGTCCGAGCGGGCGCAGGCTGCGCGAGAAGTTGGGGATGAAGGTGATCAGCCGCTGGGTCTGGACGGCGAGCTCGCCCTGGCGGCCGGTGAGCTGGAGCAGCATCGCTTTGAGGTGGGCGGCGGCAGCGGGCGCCGGCAGCGCCCGCAGGCGGGCCGTGACCGTCCGGATCTGCCGGGCCGCCTCGTCCATCCGGCGCACCTGCTCGGCCGCCGTCAGCGGTGGCGTCGACGCGGTCGTGGCGCTGCCGCCGCGGCGCGGGCCCGAGGCCGCGGTCAGCTGGCGATCGACGGTGTCAACGGCGTTGAGCGGAGTGGCGAGCTGGCGCTCGATCCGGTCGACGGCGGCGAGGTAGGTGACGAGACGGCGGTGCGTCGTGTCGTGCGAGCCGCCACAGGCCGCCAGGGCCACGGCGATGACGGCGGCGGCCAGGCCGCCCGCGGCGAGACGCACGCCGCGGCCTACTTGATCAGGGTGATGGTGTCGGTGCTGCCGTCGCGATGCGCGAACGTCAGCTTCACGAGGCCGCGGCCGGGGGCGAACCACATCGTGCGCACGCCGCTTCCGTAGCGAAATCCCTTCTGGGTCAGCGTGCTGCGGACCTCGAGCGCGGTGAAGCGGCCCGCCGGGACCGTGACGCTCTGGACGCCGACCACGCGCGTCGTCCCCGTGACGCCGAAGACCTTGAGGTCATAGGCGTTGCCGCTGCGCCAGGTCGTGCCGGGGACACCGTAGGCCGGCAGCACCGGCCCGAACCCGTAGACCATGAGATCGATCGGAGTGAAGAAGTGCCGGCCGTGACCGATCCGCGGGAACTTGATGAGGGTGGCCGCCGAACTGGAGCCGTAGGTGCTGCGCAAGCCGTCGAGGCGCAGGCTGAAGACGTAGTTGGCGGCGGCCCGGATCGGCCCGGACACGCTGCGAACCGAAAGCCGCGCCGAACGGTTGGCCGCGGCGGCGACCTTGACCTGTTCGATCTCGGGCGGCTTGATGTGCTTGTTGTTGGTCCAGCGGTAGGTGTTCGTCTGGCCGACGGTCATCGGGAAGTAGTCGGCGTCGGACCCGGGCGTGCTCGGCTTCAGGTCGGTGGCATCGAGGGTCGCGTTGGTGACGGCCCCATCGACATGGTCGAAGACGACCTTGACCGGTCCGACGCCGTCCGCCCACCACGTGGTGCGGATGCCGCTGCCGTAGTCGTCGCCAGGGGTTCCGGCGAGCGCGATCTGCGAGCGGACGGCGGCGGCGATGACGCCGTCGGGGAACGCGGGCACCTTGACGAGCTGAAGGCCGAGGTACTGGTTCGTGCTGCTCACGTTCCCGTTGCCGCCGCCCGTGGCGTTCCACGAGGTGCCCTGGAGCAGGGGCTCGGAGATGATCGGGTTGCGCGAGCCCCAGATGACATCGAACATGGTGCTGCCGAGGCTGTCGGAACAGCTCGACGGGTCGGTGCACAGCGACGGCTCGTTGATCGGCGGGGCGCTGGCCGACCAGTCGGTGTTCTCCAGGCCATAGGTCTGATCCCGGAAGCAGACGGTACCGGTGTCGGCCTGGGAGATCACGGGCCCACCGACCCCCCCGAGCGGGACGTCGGTGGTGCCGGCCCAGGCGAGGTTCCAGCCGCAGCCGTTCGCGGTGTTCTGACTGGCAACGACGACGCTCTCGTCGGTGCCGGATGGGTTGTACTCGGTGTCGGACCAGTTGTAGGTCCAGGTGGCGTTGCTCGGGTGGGGGAACCACTCGTCGGCCGACGCGGAGCCGACGGCGAGAAGCGCGGTCGCGCAGGCGACGGCAAACGACACCAGCAATTGGCTCCGACGCCCCATGACCGCATTCGAGGCTATCAGGCGGCCCTGGCGCGGACACCAGATAGCCCGAAATGCGGAGCGCCGGCGATGTGGCGGCGCCCCGCGCGTGTCTCGATCGTGGTGATCCGCGGCCTAGGGGCCACAGACCGCGTATGCCTGGAGGGTGTAGTTGTCGCCCGAGTTCAGGACGGTCACGACCGCCTTGGCCTCGTAGGCGGTGGCCGCGGTCGAGCCGGAGATCGGCGTCACCTCCGCGCCCGGTCCGACGTACGTGCCCGGATAGCTCGCCTCCAGCGTGACGATGTCACCACCGCTGCTGGCGCCGTTCTTCACGATCAGCCCCCCTCCACCGTAGGCCTCCTCCGGAGACGGGCAGCGTGCCACCGAGAACGCCTCCGAGCCGGTCAGCGACACGCCGCTTGCCACGATCGGTCCGATCTTGTTGCCCTGGACGACGACCGTGCACGTCGGGGTGCCGGCGGCGCAGCCGGCCGGGCCCTGCGGGCCCTGGATGCCCTGGATGCCCTGGCTGCCCGGGTTCCCCTGGATGCCCTGGGGCCCGGTGTTGCCCTGAGCGCCGGGAGCCGCGATCAGCTCCCAGTCGGAGGTGTTCGTCGGCGGCGTCCCCGTCGACGAGCCGCTGCCGATGTAGACGTAGGTCCCCACACCCGCTCCGCCCGCGTTGTAGGTGACGACGCTGGCCGGCGGACCGGCGCTGTAGGTGGTGCCGCCGTTGTAGGCGGACACCGTGGACCACACGGCGGGGCCGGTGGCGCCGGTGAACCCGGTGGCGCCGGTCGAACCCGCGGGGCCGGTCGGACCGGCGGGGCCGGTGGGGCCGCCCGCGCCGGTGGAGCCGGTGGCGCCGGTCGCACCCGCGACGCCGGTCGGGCCGGCGGGGCCGGTGGGGCCGGCCGGACCGCGCGCGCCACGGGGGCCCTGCGGGCCCGTCTTGGTCGCCGCGCACACCGACTGGGCGATCTTGTCGGACTTGACGCAGTCGAGCAGCGTTTTGCCCGACCGCGCGGCGCCGGCGCTCGGGCCGGTCTGCGCCACAGCGCTGGGGAGCCCGATGACGGCGCCGCCGAGAACGCCAAGTACCAGCAGCACCGCGACATACCTGAGGCGACTGAATGACATCGCTATCTCCTCCTTTGATGAACCTTGGCGCGCGCCCCCACGATCTACTCGAGACACGTTGCTCTGTTCGCTTTGCACTTCCGGAATCCGGGTCATTTCTTCAAGGTCTTGGTCTTCGTCGTGCCCCTGCCCGTGGCCCTCTGCTTCGGCTTGGGCTTGTTCTTCTTCGCCTTCTTACCGGGCTTGCCTTTGCCCTTGGCCTTCTTCTTCGGCTTGCCCTTCTTCTTCTTCAGCGTCTTCTTGGGCTTCGGCTTGGGCTTCGGCTTGGGTCGTTCGGCTTGGTCGTCGGCTTGGTCGTGGTCGACGTGGTCGACGTGGTTGACGTGGTCGACGTCGGGATGCTGCCGAGGGCGATCGTGGCCGGCGCCGCTGTCGTCTCCGAGCCGGCCCCGGAGCCGCTGCTCGAACCCGAGCCCGAACCCGAACCGTTGCCGGACCCCGAGCCGGGGCCGCTGCCTGAACCCGAACCCGAACCCGAGCCGGTCCCGGTCCCCGTCCCGGAGCCCGAGCCGCTGCCGGAACCCGTACCTGAGCCGGTCCCGGAGCCGGAACCGCTCCCCGAGCCCGACGGCGCGGGCTGGGTCTGCACCCAGCCGGTCGCGCCGTTGTACGCGGCCGCGCCGTTGGAGTCGACGACGAGATAGCTGCCGTTCTGGTTGGTCCTCACGGTCCCCTTGCCGCCGCCGACGATGACGACGCCCTGGAGGCCGGTCGTGGTGATCGCGTCCCGCCCGGCGTCATCGGGGAAGATCGTCTCCAGCTGGACCGGCTTACCGCCCGTGTAGTTGAGCTCGCCGTTGGCGCCGACGATGAGGTCATTTCCAGTGCCGACGCTGATCGTGTTCTCACCCGAGCCGCCGAACACGACGTTGTTGCCGTTGCCGAGCGTGATCTGGTTGGCGTAGGTGCTGTCGAGCGACACGCCGGGGTCCTGGCTGATGACCTGGGTGAGGACTCCGCCCGACCAGGTGATCTCACCGTCGTCGCCGAGGACGATCTTGTTGCCGTTGCCGCCGGTGATCGTGTCAAAGCCGGTCCCGGCGACGACGATGTCGTTGCCGTCCCCGAGCGTGATGGTGTCGTTGCCGCCGGCGCCCGGGTTCGTGCTCCCCACCTTCGACAGATGGGTGAGCCAGCCGTCGGGCTGGGAGAAGTACACGTAGCCGTTCTTGACCACGACGTTGGCCTGGTTGGTGTGGTTCAGGGTGATCCGCTGGGCGCCCGAGCCGGCGAGCACGACGGCGCTCGCGTCGTAGCCGCCGAAGTAGTCGCTGAGGCCGAACGCCGCCGGGTCGGTTGTGTAGGCGTCTTCGACGCCCTGGGTGCCGGTGATCGGGTTGTTGGACTGGTCGACGTTGCCGTGGTCCAAAAAGACGATGTCGTGGCCGGGGCCGCCGTAGACCTGGTCCGAGGTCGGATACAGCGGATCGCTCGTCGGCGAGTCGGTCGGGCTGGGATCGTGGGTGACGATCAGCGCCGACAGGTTCTCGGTGATGATCTCCGACAACGGGTGGGTCAGGTCGACGTTGAAGCCGTCGTTGACGTGGATGATGTCGTTCCCCGAGCCGGCGTAGATCTGATCGGCGCCGGAGCCGCCCGCGATCTGGTCGCCGCCGCCGCCGCCGTAGATGAAGGTGCTGCCGGCGCCGCCGTACATGATCACCGAGTTCGGATCCAGGCTGGCGTCGAGCACGCTGTGGCCGCTGGTCGGGAGTGTGAACTCACGGGCCCAGCCGGTGATGGCGGCGGTGGTCGAGTTGTAGTAGCCGCCGTCCTGGGTCGTTGAGGCCATCAGCAGCAGCGGCGCGAAGTAGCCGCCGCCACCGGTTGCGGTGAGCGTGTTGAGGCCGCCGCCGCCCTGGATCATCGTGATCGAAGCGGGCACGGTGTCCGAGACGGTGAAGGTGTCGTTGCCGGTGCCGAGCATGACGTCGACGACGTCGATGTCGCGGTAGGTAATGCCGCCGGCGAACGTGAGTGGCGTCGCCAGGCCATGGCTGAAGGTCTCGGGGCCGGCCATCCCGAGGCCGTCGATCTCGCCGAACTGGGAGATGTCGAGCCCGGCGGCGAACTCGGGCGCGTAGAGCGACGTCAGCGCGGCGTATTCGGCGGACGTGATGTCGCCGAGGTGGCCGGTCTCGTCGGCGGGATCGCCGTCGTTGAAGACGTTGAGGGTGTTGATGGGGGTGCCGGTGTCGGTGCTGGCCGGCGGGGGCGGCAGCGGGCCGTCCACCTCGGTCGGCAGCTCGACGGCCTCGGTGATCGGGCGGTTCGCGGTCGACTGCCCCTCGATGATGAGCGGGCCGTAGATCCCACTGACCTCATGGGCCTGCGCCGGGAACTCCTGGATCGGCTGGTTGCTCGTCGGCGCCGGCGCGTTGGGGTTGACCGACACGGTCAGGGTGATCGGGGTCGTGTCGCCGGTGCCGAACACCACGGCCGGCATACCATCGAGGCCGCCGGTGGCCTCGAACCGGGGATCGGACGAGCTGACCAGCGTCTTGCCGTCGGTGATGATCGTCACCGTGACCGGAGCCGTCGGCGCCTTGGTCAGCTGGATGGTGTAGGTGGCCGTCTGGCTGGTCGAGACGATCGTCTGCCCGGTCGGCTGGAGCACCAGGACGCCGCCCGAGTCACCGTCATAGACGCTCATCTGAACGGTCGGGTCGTCGACGACGCCGCTCGAGTAGACCCCACCGGTCGTCATCGAGCTCGTCACCGTCGAGTACACGCGCGAGAGGCGGACGCCCTCGACCTTGTTGTCGTCGGTAGCGGTGATCGTCACCTGCTGGTTGATGTCCCAGTTGGTGGAGTTGAACTGCAGCGGCGCCGGCATGACGAGCCGCGGGTCGTCGCTGGACAGAGCCACCGTCACGGTCTCACCGGCCACCGGGGCCTCGGTCAGGCGGACCGAGTAGGTCCCGACGACCGACGAGCTGCCCTCGATCACGTTGAGCCCGGCCGGCGGGGTCGTGGTGATGATGCCCGGCAGATCGCCGTCGATGACGTGGACCTCGACGTTGGAGATGACGACGTCGTCGAAACCGGCGTAGGCGCTGGCGACCGCGACGCAGGTGCCCGCCGCCGACGGCGTCGTCGCGCACAGCGAGTGCATGATCTCGACGGTGAGGTCACCGTTGACGACCGAGGTCGGCGTCGCCCGCACGTAGACGGTCTGGATCGCACCCCAGCTGGACGCGCTGCTGGAGTCGAATGTCAGCACGAGCGCCGAGGACCAGTTGACGCCGTCGGTCGAGACCTCGAGCGAGGTACCCGGGTTGGCGGCGGGGTCGGTCGCCGCGGCGACCGTGATGTACCAGACTGTCCCGTCGTTCGGCCGCGGCGCGCCGAGGGAGACGGTGTACGAGGTCTCGCATGACGCCGGCAGCGGGCCGGTCCCACAGGACGCGTTCTGCTCGACGGTGCTGCCGCCGGCGGGCTGGCCGATGATGACCTGCCCGGCCGTCGCGTTGGACACCGAGACCGGGACGCCGGCGGCGAACAGGCCGTTGTATTCGGGATCCGAACTGGAGACGCTGTGGTTGATGATGCCGCTCGTCCCGTCGGCGTTCAGCGCGACGACCGGGGTGGTTACGTCGCCGCCGACGTTGAAGGTGTTGGAGCCTGAGCCGCCCTCGAGGATCGTGATCGCGTCGGGATCGGTGCTCAGGACATCGAACACGTCGTCACCGCCCTGGCCGTCGACCTCGATCTTCTCGATGTTCGTGTAGGACACGTTGAGGCCGGCGCCCATGATCCCGTCCATGGTGATCACGAACGTGTCGGGGGCGTCGGTGCCGATGATCAGCAGCGTGTTGTAGCCGGTGCCACCGTCGATCGAGACAGGCGCGTTGATGTTGTACTCGATCTGGTTGTTGCCGTTGCCGGTGTTGATGTTGGTCTGCGACGAGGCCGACTGACCCGTGGTGATGATGAGGAAGGCCCGCACGATGAACGTGTTGTTGCCGCCCTCGCCGAACAGCTTCAGTGTCGCCTTGTTGCTGTACACGGTGAACGTTGCGTCACCGCGGCCCGGCAGCGCGGTCCCGGCGGGCGTGCCGACGGGCGCGGTCGCGGCGCTCGGGGCCCAGGACGCGCCGTTCCACCGATACAGGCCGGCCACGTCCCCGGACCCGTCGGCCTGGGTGAGCGAGTAGTAGGCGCCGGTGACCGGGATGGCTCCGGCATAGGCGGTCGTCGCGTAGCTGACGCCGCGGCTCAACCAGCCGACGGTCGTGTCCTCGGTGGCGATCGCGTCGCCGGGGGCGACGGCGGTGGCGGCGGTGGGATCGGTTCCGAACACCTGGCCGAACTGGAACGTGTCGTTGCCGGCGACGCCGTCGAGCACGGTGATGGCGCTGTTGTCGTCCACATAGAACTGATCGGCGAGGTTGCCGCCGTTGACCTGAAGCAGGTTGATCGAGGTGTCGTAGTTGACACGCTCGTAGTCGGGCGCGTAGCCGGTACCGCTCGGATCGGGATGGACGAGCGCGACGAACAGCTGCTGGAGCAGGAAGATATTGCTCGCGTCCACGACGCCGTTGATCGTCAGCGTGTTGACGTCGGTCGGCACGCCGCCACCGTGATTGTCGTGGATGTTGACGATGTAGTCGGCGCCGTTCGGATCGACGGAGGTGCCCGACAGGTCGACGATGTAGGCGTCGTTGCCGCCCTGACCGTCGACATCGACCATGTTGCGGTCCGGCAGCCCCGAGACCCCCTCGATCGTCCGCGTCCGGCCGAGCGCCGTCTCGGCCGCGGTGCCGTTGACGAGCGCCGCCGGGCAGGTGGTCTCGCCGGTCGGGCACTGGCTCGGATCGAGCTTGTGGGCGAGGTCGATCGTCGGCAGGTGCAGGGTGATCGTGTCGTTGCCCGAGCCGCCCCACAGCTGGGCGTAGCCGATGATCGCCACGGGGCTGAGCAGGAACACGTCGCCGCCGTTGCCCCCGTTGATCTCGATCAGCGGCGCCGAGAACGTACCCAGCAGGGTGAGGGTGTCCCCGGCACCGTTGTCCTGGCCACCGTTGAACGTCGCCGTGGTCGCCGAGGTCGCCTGCGCGGTTGCGTCGATAAGGAGGTCGCGCTGCACGGTGAGCGTCAGCCCCTCGACGCTCCCGGTGCCGGTGGCGTTGAGCGAGGCGCCGGTGATGAGGCCGGTGTCGCGGCCGCTGGAGAGGCTGATCGCGGACGCCCCGGCGGCGCTATCGGTCTGGATGATCATGTCGACCGAGGCAGTGCCGGTGAACGTGGCCCCGGCGAGCAGGGCGGCGTCGGAGAGGGTGACGTCACCGAGGTCGGCGGTCAGCACCGCGTTGCCGGCGGTGGCGGTCAGCGACGAGCTCGACAGCGTCAGCGCGCCGCTGGTTCCGGTGGTGCCGTGCGCCGTCAGCGTCACGTTCTCGCCGGCGGTGATCGACGAGCTGTCGCGGATGACGACGTTGCCCGAGGCCGAGCCGGTCACCGTGTCCGCCGTCGCGGTCACCGTCGCCTTGTCGAAGGTGATGTCACCGGCGTCGGCGGTGACCGAGACGCCGGGAGGCGTGTTCTGGCCGGCGGTCGCCGTCAGCGAGGAGTCGGTCACCGTCACGCCGCCACCCTGCGCCGTCATGGTCACGTCCTCGCCGGCGGTGACGCTCGACGGCGTGTCGCCGGACAGGACGAGGCCGCCGGTGGTGGAGTCCTGCACGACGACGGCGCTGCTGGCGGTGCCGGTGAAGTAGGTGCCGGCCAGCATCGTGGCGGCGGTCAGGGTCAGCGCGCCTCCCTGGGCCGTCAGCGAGATATGCAGGCCGGCGGTGTAGCTCGAGTCCGAGACGGTGTAGCTGCCCGTCGCCGAGTCGTCGATCGATCCGGCCGTGGCCCAGTTGGTGGAGGGGTCGACGAGGACGTTGCCGTTCTGGGCGGTCAGCGCGATGTCGTTGGTGGCGGTGACGTGAGAATTGGTCTCGGTCAGGCTCCGGCCGGCGGTCAGCGTCGCGTTCTCGCCGGCGGTGATGGTCGACACGTTGGCGAGGACGTTGCCGGCGGTCGCGGTGTCGCTGACCGACTGGACCGTCGCCGTCACCGTCGCGTAGCTGAGGGTGACGTCACCGGCCCCGGCGAGCAGGGTGACGCCGTTTGTGCCCGCCGACGCGATGACCGTGGAGGCAAGCACCGACAGGGCTGCGGACTGCGACGTCAGCGTCGCGTCACCGCCGGCGGTCAGCGTGGTGCTGTTGGTGATCGTCAGCTGCCCGCTCACGGTGGTGGCGGTGATCGCGGTGGCGTTGACCCGCGAGCTGTTGAGCTGGAGCGCCCACGTGCCGGCGCCGATTCCGCTGCCGGTCGCGGTGAAGCTGACCGCGCCGGTGCTGGTGAGGCGGGTCGAGGCGAGCGAGATCGTCGTGTGCGCGGTCGCGGTCGTCGCGCCGACGATGAGAGCGGTGCCGATCCAGGTCTGGGCGCCGGTCGTGGCAGTGAACGTCGCCGCGCCGCCGGAGCCGAGGGTGGCGCCGTTGACGGTGAGGCTCTGGGCGGCGGTCAGTCCCAGGGTGCCGCCGGTGCCGGCAGTGATCTGGCCACCCTGGATGGTGAGACCGGCGCTCGTCGATGCGCTGATGGCGCTGCCGCCGTTCATCGTGTCGGCGTCGAGGGTCAGCCCACCACCCTGGGCCTGGAGGGCGATCGAGCCGGCGAGCGCCGCCAAAGTGGCGCCGGTGATGTTGGCAGCGCCGGCGGTCGAGGTGAGCGTGATCGGGGCGCTGCCGGTGACGGTCAGCGAGCTGCCGGCGTTGCCCGCGGCGACCGTCAGGGTCGCCGCAGCGGTCACCGTGATGCCGGTCGCCGCTGACAGGATCGCTCCGGTGAGGTTGGTGGCGCCGCTCGAGCCGAGGGTGATCGATCCCGAGGCCGACGTGACCGAGGCGTTGGCGATCGTCAGCAGCGCGCCCGACGTGATCGAGACGCCGGCGCCTGACCCGCTCGCGGTGATCGACGCCGCCTCGGGGGCCGGCGGCGGGCTGCCGGGCGCCCCCGGCGGATTTTCCTGGCTGATGGCGACGCCGCCGGGACCGGATAGGGTGATGGCGCCGTGGGTGGCGTCGAGGGTCGAGCCGCTGACGGTCAGCTGCCCGGTCGGGGTCAACGTGATACCGGCGCCCGAGGTCAGGGTCGACGCGTCCTGCACCGTGATGTCCCCGCTGGCCGTCCCGGTGAGGGCGCCGTCGGTCGTGATCGTGCTCCCGGTGTCGATCGTCAGGTTGCCGCCGCTCACCGACAGCGCGACGGCATCGGCCGAGCTCAGCGTGGTCCCCGACAGCTCGGTGCCGAGCGCGGAGCTGATCGTCAGGTCCGCGCCGCTGGAGGCGAGCGTGCTCGTCGTGGTGATCGACGATCCGGTGACGGTGAATGCGCCCGGCGTCGTCAGCGTGACCGAGCCGAGGGCGACGTCGAAGCCGCTGAACGTCGTCGTGTCGCCGCTGCCGGTGAACACGAGGGTCTGGACGCCATTGATGATGTACGTCGTCGTTCCCGTCGCCAGGCTGCCGGAGTAGGAGAGCGTGTAGCTGTTGGTCCCGGTGATGGCGGCGCCGATCGTCGCCGTGCCCGCGGGGATCGAGAAGTTGAGCGTGTCCTCGCCGTTCCCGGTGTTGTCGATCTCCACCGAGGCGCCGTCGGGGGAGAGGTTGATCGTGTTCTGGCCGTCGCCGGTGGCGATCGTGTGAGCGAGGCCGTTGATGATGTTGTTGCCGTCCCCGGCGTAGATGATGTCGGTGGGACTGTCGGTCGTGATGTCGTCACCGCCGCCGCCGGGCGTGATCGATGCCTGCCCGAGATTGGAGGTGTGCTCGATGATGTTCTGGCCGACGGTGCCGGTGCCCGTGCCGTCGCCGTCGATGGTGACGTTCGAGGGACCGGTGGCGAAGATCTGGTTGTTGCCACCGCCCCCTTCGAGCAGGGTGGCGTTGTTGTTGCCCTCGTACTCGATGACGTCGTCCCCGGCGCTGCCCTTGATCGTCAACGGAACGAGCACGCTCGGATCGATGATGATGATGTCCGAGCAGGAGTTGCTGCCGTCGGTGGGATCGGTGACGCACCCGCTCTGGCCGCCCCAGTCGCCATAGATGGCACTGACGTTCTGGTAGGTGTCGGTGCGGCCGAACGCGGTCACCTGGATCGTGGCCGCGGTCGCGGTGCCGCCGGTCTGCTTGATCGTGTACGTGTCATTGGTGCTGTTGCCGGCGATGTTGCGCAGCGGGGCGAGGTTGCCGACGTTCAGGTACAGCTCGCCGCCGTTGAAGGTCTCGGCGGCGCTGATATCGGTGGCGCTGTCGGTCGAGTCCGATCCGCCCATGTACACGGGCGGCGGCAGCTCGATGTACCCGATCGTGAAGTTCAGATGGAAGTGGACGTGGACGAACAGGATGTGCACGCTCGCCTCGGTGTCGAGGACCAGCGGCGCACCGCCGGCCTGGGTGCTGCTCACCGACGCACCGAAGCTGAAGCTGACCCCGCCGAAGTCGATCCCGAGCGCCTCGAGGTCGGCGCTGACGCCGCCGCTGGCGTTGAACATGTAGGCGCCGGTCTGGTCGTTGTGCTGCGAGCTGACGTTGACCCAGATGCTGCCGCTCAGTCCGAAGCCGCAGCAGCCGAAGTCGACGCCGCCGTTGAGGCTGAGGCTGAAGTCGCCGTCGGAGTTCAGCGAGATCGAGCCGTTGAGGGTGAATACGCCGAAGAAGTCCACCGACGCGTTCGTGCTGAACGACCACGCGCCGCCGGCGACGATGACGTCAATGCTGGCGTTGAGGTTGATGACCTTCAGGATCGAGACGGTGCCGGTGAGCTGGAGCTGGAACGAGTTGGCGGCGACGCCGAGCGCCACTTGGGAACCGGTGTTGATCTGCAGGCTGCCGCTGGCGTTGATCGAGAACACGTCGGCGTCGGCGCTGGCGGTGACCTGGAGGTTGATGGCGATGCCGCCGCTGTAGATGTCGGCGCCGCCGTTGGCGGAGAAGTTGAGCAAGCCGAGCGAGAACGCGATGTTGAAGGTCAGCTGGAACTGGTTCTGGTTGATCGTCACGTCCACACCGCCGGTGGCTTGGGCGAAGCCCAGGAAGTCGACGCTGCCCTGGAGATTGAAGTCAAAGCCCGGGGCGACGGTGCTCGTCCCCAGGCTCTGGGTGGTCGAGCTCGTGTTGAGTGACAGCACGGCGCTCGCCTGGAACGAGAGCCCGATGTTGGCGCCGAAGGTGGTGCCGACCGTCAGCTGGATCCGGGCGACGAGCCCCTGGGAGTCGATCCGGAAGCCGCTGTTGAGCAGGGAGACCTGGCCGAGCGGGCCGAGGCTCACGGTGCCATTGACGAGCAGGGTGATGCTCGGGTCGCTGCCGCCGAGGGCGATCGTGAACTGGACCGTGCCGGTGATGACGACGACGCTCCCGACGGTCAATGAGCCGCCCATGTAGACGTGGAAGTACGGGCCGGCGGCGATCGCCTCCTGATCGGTCAGCATCCCGTTGACGCACCCAGTGGTCCCGTTGGTGCAGGTGACGAAGCCCCCGAACCCGGTGGAGCTGGTCTGGAGCTCGAAGGTATCGACCGTCTTCTGACTACCGAAGGTGTTGAGCTCCAGCAGGAACTGGCCGTTGAACTGGACACCGGGGATCTGGTTGGAACCGAGCTGGAGCGCAACCCGGCCGACGACGCCGGGGTGGGCGCCGAGGATGACGGTGAGGTTGATCTCACCGGTCAGCGCGCCAAGGAACGGGATCGTCGTGCCGACCGCGCCGATCAGTTCCAGGTCGGCGACCGTGTTCGCACCCGTGCCGTAGACGCCGGCGGTGATCTGGAGGAACCCGTTCATCGTCAGCACGCCGCCGATGGTGATCTGCGCCTGGACCGTCGCCTGCAGGTAGTAGCCGGCGGGCTGGCCGGAATCGGGCTGGCCGTCCGGTCCGGGCTGGGCGCCGTAGACGGTGATCGTCGTCGGCGAGCCGACCGGCAGGATCGGCACGAACATCTGCGGGATCGTGAACGTCTGGTCAGCCCACGTGGTGTTGAACATGATCGTCACCGAGCCGCTGATGCTGAACAGGCTGCCGATGCCGGGGATGTCCAGCCCTTCGGACTTGCCGACGGTGAACAGGCCGGCGACACCGGGGTGCGGGCCCTGGGGCTTGATGATGATGAGGCCCGTCGCCTGGCCGTACGGGGTGGTGCCGGTCGCGTAGATGATCTCCTCAGTGGCGCTGAGCGAGATGTAGAAGCCGCCGCTCTCGTTGAGCAGGACGGTGCTCGTTCCCGGGATCGAGATCGCCAGCAGACCGGCGGCGGCCACCGCGAAGGTATAGGGCTCGAGGTCATACGTCTGGACGAGCGGGCCGCCGTTGGGGCCGAGGCCGGCCAAGGAGATCGTCTCGACATGCTCGGCGCCGGTCGTGTTGATCTCCAGGTACGCCGAGGCGTAGATGGTGAGGCCGTACGGCTGCAGCGCCGAGAAGTTCGTGTTCATGCTCGCCACGCCCCACAGCTGCGGCCCGTCGGACAGCCCGGCGCCCGTGTCGAGGACGAAGAAGCCGGTGGTGGCGCCGACGGTGCCGAGCTCGATGACCGTCATCTGGCCGGAGAAGCTGAGGGTGATGACCCCGCGTGACGCGTCGATGACGAGCTTGACGTCGGCGGTGATCGACAGCAGCGGCTGGCTGAGCTGGCCGGTCGGGTCGTGGAGGACGATGCCCCCGGAGAGCTCGATGTAGAACTCCTGGGCCGGGGCGACGACCGAGAAGGTCGCGCCGGTGCCGGCGACGCTGGCGTTGCCGGCCGAGTCGGTCCAGCCGCGGGCGCCGAAGCCGACGTTGACCAGGCCGGTGCCGAACGTGCCGGTCAGCATGATGCGGAACTCGTTGGCGGTGGCGCTGCCGATCTGGACGACCGAGTTGGGGCCGGTCAGTGGCGCCGCGGTGCCGACGCCGGGGCCGGTCAGGGTGATGAGCCCGGAGGTGAACGAGGTCGTGTCGACCGTCGCGCCGGCGGTCGGGCTCAGCGTGACGTCGATCCAGGAGCCGAGCGTGATCGTGTACTGGCTCGAGGTGGGGAAGTTGGCAGCGGTGACCGGGTTGCCGTTGGCGTCGTCCCAGCTGCCGGCGGTGAAGAGGAGCGTCATGCCGCTCGCCGCCGTGCCGCTCTCATCGCCGGTGAAGAAGAAACGGTAGGTGCTGTTGCCGGAGTTGATCAGGACCGGACTGCCGTCAAGCAGGAGGGTGTCGCCGGCGGCGTCGGTGAGGGTGAAGATGCCGGTCGAGCCGGTGATCGAGCTCGCCTGCACGGCGACGCCGTTGATGGCCGGGAAGGTGACGTCGACCCAGCCGGTGCCGTTGAGCGTGGTCTGGTTCTCGATGCCGCCGTTCGGCGGGGCGGTCAGCGATGTCGTCGCCTCGGTGACGGTGAATGTCTCGGTGGCGAGCTGGTTGGTGATCCCGCTCGTATCGCCGAAGGCGCCGGCGAGGAAGGTGACGGTGTAGGTGCCGTCGGCGAGGTTGCCGGAGAAGGCGTACTGCCAGATGTCGCTCGTGCCGACGCGGGTCGGCGTGCCGGTGAGCGTCACGAGGTTCCCGGCGCCGTCGCGCACCTGAATCTCGTTGCCGTTGATCGTCGCCGGATCGATCGTGTTCTGACTCGTGGCGTGGAAGCTGATCTCGATGTACCCGTCGGCGGTGATGACCGAACGCCCGATCGAGCTGCCCGCCAGCGACGTGACGTTGCCGGTGACCGGGTCGGTCCAGACGACGTCGGCGGTCGGGCCCTGCACCGTGATTGACATCGTCGTCGGAAGGTTGGAGTCGGTGACGGTGGTGTCACCAGCCGGATCGTTCGGGGGGCCACGGGCGCCGTTGGAGGTGAGCGTGCCGCCCTTGACGGTGACGGTCAGCGTGCCCGGGGTGAACTGGCCGGTCAGCAGATAGCGATAGTCGCCGTTGGCGAGCAGGATCGGGTTGCCGCTGGCGAACTGGACGCCGTTGACGGCGGAGCCCGACAGCGTGAGATCGTTGTTGTTCGGACTCGGAATGGTGCCGAGCTGCTGCCCGGAGGCCGGGGTGTAGGCGATGTCGAGGTACGTGCGGTTGCTGGGGAAGTCGGCCGCCGTGTATGTGTTGCCGCCGCTCGTCCCGTACTGGCTGGCCCCGGCCGGGTTGCCGAAGAATGCCAGCGCGTTCGCAGTGGTCAGGCTGACGGTGAACACGGCCTGGGACAATGCGTTCAGGCCCGTGGTCGGGAGGGTGATCAGCACCGGGATGTTGAACTCGTCGGTGGTCCCCGCGACGAGCGTGGCGCCGCGGGTGAGGTCGACGACCATGGTCCAACCAGCGCTCGTCGCGAAGGTCAGATCGCTGAGGATCAGGGACGTCGGGTCGACGCTGTAGCCCGCGAGCAACGAATCGGTGTTGCCGGCGTCGGCGGCGTCGGGGATCGTCACCTGGACGGTCACCGGGGCCACGAAGGTCCCACCCGAGCTGGTGACGCCGACCGTGATCGACGGCAGGGACGGGATCTGGCCCAGGTAATAGGACCAGCTGTTGGCCAGGAAGGTGAGCGTGACCGAGGCGGTGCCCGTCGTCGACGCCTGGCCGATCAGCCAGAAGCGGTAGGTGAGCGATGCGGCACTGGAGCCGACGAGCACCGGCGCCTGGGTCGTGTCGAGCGCCAGGGTGCCAAGGCCGGCGCCACCGAGGACGAACTTCGGGGTCAGGCTCAGGATCGAGTTCTGGTCAATCGTCATGCAGCCGGTGCCCGAGGGGCAGCTGGGCTGGTCGAAGGTGACGTCGATCCAGTTGCGGTCGTTGAGGACGTTGATGTCGATCGTGCCGCCGGCGCCGGGGTTGGTCACCTCGGCGGTCGGCCCCTCGACGTTGAACTGCGGGGCCGAGGCGACGTTCGGGGCCCCGGCGACCGTCGCGCCTGATGCGTCGGTGGTGGCGGCGTTCCGCACCGCGCCGCCGGCGATGTTGACGGTGACGGTCCCGGTGGTGAACCCGTCCCCGGTCGGCAGCAGGTAGCGGAACTCGCGTACGCCCATCTTGTCCATCGCCGCCGCCATGAGCAACGCGTCGGTCGGGTCAGAGCCCGGGGTGATGCCGGCGGCGGTGGCGTCGAGCACCTCGACCTTGGCCAGATCGGAGATGGCGAGCACCGCGACCCCGTTGACGGTGACCGTCTGGAAGCGGATGTCGAGGTGCGAGGCGGCGGGGTTCGTCTCGTCGTACTGCAGAAGCAGCGCCTGGAGAGCCGAGGTGCTCTTGCCGGCGCACTGGTTGGTCGTCCAGCAGGCGAGGGCCTCCTCGGTGAAGGTCTCCTCCGCCGGGCCGTAGGTGAAGACCTCGTGGTCGCTGGCGTTCGAGGTATCGAGCAGCAGCGGCACGGTCATCACGCCGGTCTCGGTGACGACGGTGATGACCGGAATCGCGTTGCCGCTGAGGTGGATCGTGCCGCCGGCCGAGATGACCGCCCCGGTCAGCGAGATGAAGCTGGACGACGAGGTGTAGATGTAGCCGTAGTCGAGGTTGGCGCCGGCGGCCGGGGCGTAGTCGACGTCGAGGTAGACCTGGTCGGTCGTGCTCGAGGTCAGCTGGGTCACGGCGCTACCGCTGGTCGGGTCGTAGTTGTAGACGCCGTTGGAGTTGACCGTTGAGCCGTCGGCGACCTCGACGTCGACGCTGCCGGCGTTCGGGGCCGGCGCCGACACGGTCGCGGTGGGCGCCGTCGCGACCGACGTCGGTGACACGGCCGGCGTGACGACGGTGAAACTGACCTGCTGGCCCGAGGCGTTCTCGAAGCCCATCTGGAGCTTGCCGTAGATCTGCAGCAGGTTGACCTGGTCAGGGATATCGGCGAGGAACAGAACGGTCGCCGCGCCGCTGGAGATCTGCGACAGGTCGGCGTAGAGCTTGCCGCTGATGCTGACCTTGTTGTCGGCGAAGTTGAGCTGGCCGTCGATGAGGAACTTGCCGTCGGTCGAGATCATCACCGTCACCTGGCCGTTGAACAGCTGCTGGGAGGTGTAGATGTCGAAGATCTCCGCCGAGCCGGTGATCGTCATCGGCGCCTCGAAGGCGGCGGCGAAGTTGGCGGTGCCACCGGTGGCGCGTGCCTGAGCCGCGACCTGCTGCTGGAGGGAGGCCAGCCACTGCGAGGGCGTGATCTGGGTCGGCGGCCCGAATTCGGGGTTCTCGAGCGCGAACGGATCGGTGATCGCCGGCAGCGTCTTGAAGAACTGGACGCTGGCGACGAAGTTGTTGATGGCGATCCCGGTGTCGGGGTCGAGGATGATCCCCTCGGGCAGGCTGACGCTGATCATCGCGTCCAGCGGCCCGAGCTGGCTGAGGCCAACCTGGATCTGGAAGCCGGCGAGGCCGTCCATGGTGAAGCCGCCCGAGAGGCCGAGATAGAGGATCCGGTGGGCGACCGGTGTCGTCGTGTCGGTGGGGTCGATGATGTTGTAGCCGCTGTCGAGGCGCTCGATGCCGCCGACGAGCGTGGCGTCGACTTGACCCCCGAACAGGTTGCCCGAGACCTGCACGCCGAGCGACGAGATGCCCACGATCGGGAACTCGCCGGCGAGCAGCAGTGACGGGTCGATCTGGATGCCCTCAACCGTCCCGGAGAAGCTGAGGCCGCCGAGGCCCTGCAGGCCGGTGACGCTCGCCGACAGCGTGAGCGTGAAGTCGGCCGGATCCTGCTGGATGTTGGCCCACTGGATGCCGATCGCCTGGATCTGGATCGGGAGGAAGCTCGGCCACTGGAAGGAGCCGCCGGTCGCCGAGCCGACGCTGAGGAACACGCCGAAGCCGGGCTCGGTGACGAAGCTGCCGTCACCGGTGAAGGCGAAGTTCCGGGCCTCGCCGCCGATCTGCAGCGAGCCGATCTTGACGGTGGCGCCGACCGAGCCGAACGAGACGAGGTTCTGGTCGGCGCCGGCGTCGAGGTCAAGGTTGAAGTTGCTCGCCGAGAGCGTGAGGAAGCTGCCGAGGCTGACCGTCAGCGTGTCGACATGGGCGGTGAAGTCCGACACGTGCCCGTTGCTGAACACGAACGTCAGGCGCATCGCCTCGGTGTCCACCGTGCCGTTGGCGTTGAGCTCGGTGCCGCTGTCGGTGATCGCCGCCGAGACCGCCTTGCCCGGCAGCAGCGTGGCACCGCCGGTGGCGAAGAAGACCGAGCCCGAGAAGGCCGCCTGGGGACCGTCGAAGTTGATGCTGAAGTTTTCGACGCCGAAGCGCAGGTCGTTGAAGGTGAGGATCCCGCCGAAGCTGATCGGTGTCCCGTCGGAATGTGAGAGCTCGAGCTCGGCCTGGCCGAAGGTGATGCCGTCGCCGTACACCGTCAGGCCGGGGATCGAGTCCGCCGTCGGGGTGGCGACGTTCCCGCCGAGGCTCGGCGAGTAGGGCTCGATCAGTCCGGTGACCCCGAAGCTCGGGAAGCTGACGAATGCGCTCTGGATGACGAGGATCTTCTGGCTGCTCGGACCGGCCGGGTTGTAGGTGATCTGCACGCCCGACGCGTTGACGACCAGGATCTGCGGGACGGTGATGGTCATCGAGGCGATCGAGATGCTGAAGTTCCCCGGAACGTTGACGCGGACGTGCCCGCTCAGCAGGCCGAGCACGTCCACCTCCACCTCGAACGTGCCCTGCAGCCCGGTCAGCGTCGCGGTCACGCCGCTCGACCCCTGCGAGCCGCCGAAGGCGAGGGTGGCATTGTTGACGCCAAGGGCGATCGTCACGTCGAGCATGCCGTTCTTGAAGCCGACGTTCTCGAGACCGATCGACGGGCCCTGGAGCGACAGCGGCCCGAGTGAAATGGTCTTCGAGGCCGTGGCGGCGCCCGGAGCGCTGGTGGAGACGGTGAACGTCTGGCTCTGTCCGCTCGGGTCGACGGTGCCGTCGGTCGTCCGGAAGGTCCCGGTGAACGCGATCGTCACGGTGCCGGCTGCGAACAGCCCGAGGGTTGGGTCAATCGGCGTCAGGTAGTAGCGGTAGGTCACCGAGGTGTCGCCGCTCGAGCTGCCGTCGAGCGGCTGAGCCGCGCCGATGAGCTGCGGGACGCCGTTGACGACCTTGACGTTGGCCGCGCCCGGCCCGGTCAGGGTGAACGGCACGCCGCCGAGCGACGACTCGTCGATCGGCGAGCCGTTATGGCTCGCATAGGTAACGTCGATGTAGCCGGCGGCGTTGAGCTCGGCGGCGGTGACCGCCTCGCCGGGCGCCGGGCTGGAGAGCGCCGCCGTCGGGCCGGTCGGGCCGACCGCGCCACCGCTGGCGGCGGCGAGGTAGAACTGCGCGGTCGAGCCGACGTCGGCGGTGCCGGCGGTGTTCGCGAACGCGCCGGGCAGGAACTCGATCGTCACCGTGCCGGCCTGCCCGGTCGGGAAGCCGGTGAGCGCGAACCGGTAGGTGCCCGGCTCGCCCGGCACCGCGGTCGGGATCGGGTTGACGACCAGGCCACTGATCGGCTGGCCGTTGAGCAGGACGGTGAACTTCTGCAGCGAGCTGAAGATCGAGACGTCGTCGTTCGGGTTCAGGCTCGTGTCCAGCCCGGTGCCGCTCGGATCGGTGAACGTGACGTCGATCGCGGTCAGCGGCTGGCTGTCGTCGAGGGTCGCGTTGTCGAGCGGGTTGGCGAGGTCGGCGGTCGGAGCCAGCGACGTGGCGCCGGACGGCGAGCCGGAAAGGTCGGCGTCGATCCCCAGCAGCGTGAAGTCGCTGACCGAGAAGGACTGCATGTGGAAGCCGCTGACCGGGTCGATCGTGAACGTGGCGTCGCCGCCGATGCTGAACACGGTGGTGCCGTTGTCCTCAATCGAGACGGTCGCGCCGGTCAGCGCCAGATACAGCGTCCCGCTCTGGGACCGGGCGATGGCGAGTGCGCCGGTGACGTCGAACACGCCACCGGCGTTGATGTCAACGCTGGTCGCGGTCAGAGCGAAACTCGAGGCGCCGATCGACACCGAGTTGCCGCTGTTGGCCGGATCGGTCACCGGCATCGGGGCGTTCGTCGTGTTGATCTTCAGGGTGACGTCGGCCGAGACGGTCAGTCCGTTGAGGCCGACGAGCGCCAGCGAACCGGTCGCATACAGCGCGTAGAGCCCGGAGGTGATGCCCTGGCCCGACTGGAGAGCGAACGAGACGTCGGCGTTGGTGATGAGGACGCCGATCGCCGAGGGGTTGATCGACCCGTCGGCGTTCTCGTAGGGCCCGGAGCCGACGAACAGGGTGACGTTGCTGGCGGTGAACAGACCGCCGCTGGAGAGGTCGAACGTCCCGTAGAACTCGACGAGGTTGTCGAGGTTGAGCGAGACCTGGGCCTCGACGTCGTACACCGGGCCGCCGGCGACGTCGATGGTGATCGCCTGGCCGGCGACGGTGACGGTCTGATCGACCGCCACGGTGCCGGTGTTGATGGTCACCTTGACGCCGCCGCCGACGGTCAGGCCGCCGCTGCCCGCGTGGGCGGTGCCCTCGAGCACCCCCGCCAGTCCGCCAGACCCGCTGTCGATCACCAGGGCACCGGAGACCGTGAACGTCCCGCCGGAGTCCTGCAGGCCCGACACGGCGACGACGGTCTCGACGGTGCCGTCGCTCTTGGTGGCCCGCTCGAAGTAGAAGTTTCCGGTCAGGCTGGCGCCCTCGATCGTCGCCGTCGCCCCGATCAGGCTGACCTGGACGAACGGACCGGCCGCGAGGCTGAAGCTCTGCGGGGCGCCCGAACCGCCGGGGAACGTCTGGCTGATCGCGGCGCTCGTGGTGTTGACGTCAACCGTGACGGCGGACGTCACGGTGAGGATGCCCGCCAGCGAGACCGACGCGGTGGCGTTCAGGCTCCCGGCCAGCCCCTGCGCGGTGAGAATGAGCCAGCCGTTGGCACCGCTGACGGAGACGATGTCGTTGCCGCTGCCGAGCGTGAGCGCACCGTCGTCCACGCCGATCCCGACGACGGAGTCGCCGCTGGAGTTCTTGAGCTGCACGAACCAGGCGTGAGCGGTGATCGTCTGGCCGAACACCGTCAGCTGGGCCGGCGCCGCGTCGCTGCCGATGTCGACGCGGACGTAGGGCCCGGCGCCGAGATTGAGCGGCGCGAAGCCGTTGGTGAACGTCTGGCTGATCACCTGGCCGGTCTCGTTGACCGACACGGTGATCGCGCCGGTGAAGCTGAGGGTGGACGGCGAGATGCCCGGTAGCGCGATCCCGCTCACGGTCAGGCTGCCGGCGATCCCGGCCGGCGTGAGCACGAGGTCGCCGCTCGCCGTCGCGGTGGCGAACGTCGTCGTGCCGTTGCCGAGCGACAGCGTCAACCCGCTCACCGCCATCGCGATGACGTGGTCGCTGGTGTCGTCGACGAAGGTGATGTTGCCGGTCAGCGTCTGGCCGAGGACGGTCAGGGTGACGGGGGCGCCGGTGACGGTGACGCCGGATGCGAGCGTCTGGGCGGTCTGACCCGAGCCGATCGTCTGGCTGATCCCGGTGGTGTTGAGCGAGACGGCGAAGGTGCCGGAGATGCCGAGGCCGGGAACGGTGACGGTGACGTTGGCACTCAGCGTGCCGTAGATCCCCTGGTGGGTCGTCGCCGAGGACGGCGTGACGGTCAGCGTGCCGGCGCCGCCGCTGACGACGACGTAGTCGGCTTGGTCGGTGCCCAGGCGCAGCCCGACGTTGGCGAACGTGACCGTGGCCCCGCCGCCGGTCTCGGTGAATGTCACGTCGCCGGTCAGCGACTGGCCGGCGACGACGATCGAGATGCCGGTCAGCGAGGCGCTGATGTACGGACCCGCCGGAAGACTGAGGGTGGCGCCGGTGCCGAATACCTCGTTCGTCGCCGTCGTGATCGTGCTGACCGCGAGCGACGCGTTGGCGACCGTGGCGGTGATCGACAAGCCGAGGGTGACGGTGATCGCGCCGCTCGCCGTGCCGGCGAACCCGTTCGGGGTGAGCAGGAACAGCGCGGTCCCATTGCTGAGCGTCGCGGTCACGCCGCCGGCGCCGAGGATCGCGGTCACGCCGACGGCGCTCAGCTCGATGATGGTGCGATCGTCAGAGGTGTGGAGGACCCCGTCGGGGCCGGCGTCGGTCGTCTTCTGGAGGGTGAAGACGCCCGACAGTGACTGGCCGAGAATGGTGACGGTCGCCGGGGTGTCGACGGTACCGTCGGCGTTGAGCGTGCCGAGCTGGACAGTCAGCGATCCGGGACTGACGACGACCGCGACCGGGATGCCGGCGCCGAACTGGACCTGGCTCGGCAGGCCGTTGAAGGCGATCGTGGCGGCGATCTGTCCGGTGACGCCGCCGGCGCCGACGGTCAGCTGCGCCGACTGGCCGCCGGTCTGGGTCACGCTCACGCCGAGCGAGGTGGTGCCGAGCGTCAGCGACAGGTGCGTGATCGTCAGCTCGACGGTGCCGGTGCTGTCCCGGGTGAAGGTGAGCGTGCCGGTCAGCGACTGGCCGAGGATCGTCGCGCTGATCGTCGGGGCGGTCAGCTCGATGAACGGCCCGGCGTTGAGGACCGTTCCGGACGGGAGCGTCACCTGAGCGCCGGTCGTGTTGAGCTCGAGGGTGAACGTCGCGGTCAGCGACACGCCGGGGATGTGGGTGGCGACGGTGCCGCTGAGCATGCCGGCGATGCCGGCGCCGGTCACCTCGAACTCGCCGCTGCCGTTGGTCAGGCTGACGAAGGTCGTGCCGCCGGCCGCGAGCGACATGGCGACGTTGGACGCGACGATCTCGGTCGTCGTGGTCGACCCAACCGTCTGGCGCTGAATCGAGAAGCTGCCACTCAGCGTCTCGCTGAGCACCGACAGCTGGGCGTTCGTGGCCGACACCTCGAGGTAGGGCCCGGCCGGGGTGTTGATCGAGACGGCCTGCCCGTCGACGGTGACCGACTCGGCGACTGCCTGGCCGGTCTCGTTGATGGCGAAACCGAACGTGCCGGTGAGGTCGATGCCATTCGGCAGCAGGCTGCTGAGGTCGACGGTGCCCTGGAGCTGGCCGGCCAGGCCGCCGCTCGCGCCGGGCAGCACGACGAGGATGCCGGAGGCGCCGCTGACGATCCCGGTGAGCGAGCCGCCGAAGTTGACGGTGACGCCGGTCGCGGCGAGCAGCAGCGTCGGATTGCCGTTACCGTCGTGGACGCTCTGGATCGTGAACGCGCCACTCATCGAGGGGGCGCCGGCGCCGCTGCCGAGCACGATGCTGAGGTTGCTTCCGGCGAGCTCGAGGTAGGGGCCGCCGGGCAGCTCAGTGGTGTCCGACAGCACCGCCGGGGCGCTCATCGTGTTGACCTGGAGCGACAGCGCGCCGGTGACGGTCACCGCGCCGAGCGACAGGCTCGTCGTCGACAGGGTGATGCTGCCGGCGATCCCGGTCGGGGTGATGAGCAGGTCGCCGGTCGGAATGGCGATCGTGCCGACGCCCGCGAGCTGCCAGCTCGCGCCCGTGATGACGATCTCGACGGTCGAGACGCCACTGACCGTCTGCACCTCGATCTCGAGGTTGCCGGTGATCGTCTGGCCGAGGAAGGTGAGGGCGATGCCGGTGCCCTGGAAGTCGAAGTACGGCCCGCCGCCCTTGACGAAGAAGGTGACCGCGCCGACCTGGGCGGCGGCGCCGAGGCTACCGCCCGCCTGGCCGAGCATGACGTCGATGCCCTGGGCGACGTGGCCGCTGATGAGGATGAGGTCGGGGTGGCCGTCGCCGTTGAGATCGCCCACGGCGAGCGCGGTCGCGTCAAAGGTCGCCGGCAGCGTGTACGAGGGGTCGGTGGCGACGGCGAAGGCGCCGGTGCCGGTGCCGAGCAGGACGGTGCCGCCGGTGGAGTTGCCGAGGACGATGTCGAGGTGGCCGTCACCGTTGAGATCGGCGATCTCGATCGCCGTGGCGCCGGGGAAGGTGGTGGCGTCCGCGGTGAAGGTGGCCGGGCCCGTCGTGATGTACACCGTCGTCCCGGTGGCGGAGGCGACGACGATGTCACCGTACGGATCGCCGTTGAGGTTGGCGACGGCGACGGCGGTGGCATCGCTGCCGAGGCTGACGCTCGTGTCCTGGGTGAAGGTGCCGTTCGCGGTTCCGGCGGTGACGCCGTCGAGCCACAGCTGGGTCGCGCCGGCGGCGATGCCGACGACGAGGTCGGGCGCTCCATCGCCGTTGACGTCGCCGACGGCGATCGAGGACGCGCCGGAGATCGAGCCGATCGGCGTACCCGGGGCGAACCCATCCCAGTCACCGTTTTGGTCGGGGCCGTTGTTGAGGTACTCGTAGACCGACCCGCCGGCGAGGAGGATGAGATCGAGGTGGCCGTCGCCGTTGAGATCGGCAACGGCGAGCGCGGTGACCCCGGAGCCGGGCGCGATCGTCGCGCCAGTCGGGAGAGGGCTCGAGGGGTTGCTGGGCAGCGCCGCGGCGGTGAAGTCACCCTTGCCATCGCCGAGGTAGATCTCGGTTGACCCGTTGGCGTTGCCGACGATGAGGTCGGCGATGCCGTCGCCGTTGACGTCGGCGAGGGCGAGCGAGGTCGACTGATCGCTGCCGGCGGGGCCGATGTCCGACGGCGGCGCCGAGAACGGGCTGCTCCCGCCCTGGTTGAGGTACAGCAGCTTCTGCCCGGTGCTGGTGGCGACGATGAGGTCGGGGCGGCCGTCACCGTTGACGTCACCCAGGACGGCGGCGGTGGCGCCGTCGGGGCCGGTGGCGTTCTCGATCGTCTCGGTGACCGGCTGGCTGCCGGTGTTGACGGTGAGCGACAGGGTCCCGGTCAGCGTGACGCCGGTGACCGAGACGGCGACGTTGCCGCTGATCTGGCCGGCGAGCCCGTTGGCGTCCAGGACGAGGATGCCGCTGCCGCCCGAGAGGGTGACGAAGCTCGCCGAGCCGTTGCCGAGTGAGGCGCTGAGGTTGGTCGCGGTGATCCGCGCCGCCGAGCCGTTCGCGTCGGTGGCGGCGGTGAACACGAACGTGCCGCTGACCGTCTGGCCGTTGAGCGAGAGCGTCACCCCGTCGCCCTCGATCTGGACGTAGGGACCGGCCGGCAGGTTGAGGCTGATGGCGGCGCCGCTCAGCGTCGACTGCTGGTTGACGGCGACGGCGGTCGTGTTGAGCTCGATGCTGAACGTCCCCGAGAACGGGTCGCTGGCCAGGCCGTGGACGCTGAGGCCGCCGGAGATCTGCCCGGCGAGGCCCTGGGCGGTGATGAGCAGCAGGCCCGCGCCGTTCGAGATGGTGATGCCGCCGCTCGTCGTGCCGAGCGTCAGCGAGACGTCGGAGGCGCTCAGCCACACGGTCACCGGCGGCGTTGACCCGGGCTGGGCCTGGGGGCTGAGCGTGCCGACGACCTGGGAGAAGGCGAACACGCCGCTGATCGACTGGTGCATGACCGTCAGCGTCGCGAGGCTCGTCGCCGAGCCGGCGACGACCTGGACCGACTCTGCCGGGAGCACGACCGACTGGAGGCTGTTCGGGTCGGTCTCGTTGGCCGGAAGGTCGGTGGTGTTGATCGCCACCGAGATGGCCGGCAGCGAGAGGTCGAGGCCGGGGACGTCGAGGTTGAGGGTGGCGACGACGTCGGCGACGATGCCGGCCGCGCTCAGCGAGAGTGAGCCGGCGGCGATCGTGACGGCGACCGGGTAGCTACCGTCGGCGGCCTGGGCGCCGAGGTCGAAATTGACGGCGTGGCCGTCGCTGCCGGTGGCGGCGCTGCCGAGCTCGATGGTGAAGACGCCGCCCAAGTAGGAGAAGCCCATGGCGCCGGTGAGCGAGATCCCGGGCAATCCGAGCGTCATGTCGCCGGTGAAGGACACCGAGGTGGCCGTTGAGGTCCAGCTCATCGCGATGCCGGTGCCCGAGAGGGTGATACCCGCGAAGCCGACGAGGTCGATCTTGCCGGTCGCCGAGAACGCCGTCTCGCTGCCGCTGCTGGCGGTCGAGGAGTAGCTGGTGAGGTTGAGGTAGACGCCCTCGGCGGTCGGGTTGGGCGTCGTCCCATCGGCCTCGAAGGCCGGGCCCTGGCCCATGAAGACCCAGATCGTGTTCAGGGTGACGTTCGCATTGCTGCCGGTACCGGCGGTGAACGAGCCCTCGATCTCGACGAGCGGCGGGCTGCCGAGCGTCACCGACGCCGAACCGGCGATCGCGACCCACGGGTGCGTCGCGTCGGACGCCTTCTCGGTGCTGCCGAAGACGACTGGAATCGTCGTGCCGCCGACGGTCACCGTGTCGTTGACGGGGCCGGTCGTGCCGTTGAAGCGCACGGTGGCGCTGGCGCCGACCGCGCCGTTGGCGCTGCCGGCGGCGACCGACCCGGAGAACACGCCGGCAACGCCGGCGCTGGTGAGCACGAACGCGCCCTGACCGCCGGTGAGGTTGACCGCGCCGCCGCCGCTGGTCGGGGTGAGCGCGATAACGAGGCCCGTGATCCCGATCTCGGTGACCGCCGACTGGTCCGCGAGCGTGCCCTCGGTGAAGCTGAAGCTGCCGCTCGCGCTGAGGCCGGCGATCGTCGCCGAGGCACTGGTGATCGAGACGTCGAGGAACGGCCCGGCGGCGACATCGACGATCGACCCGCCGGGGAGCGTCTCGTTCACGGCGACGCTCTCGGTGTTGAACGTGATCGCGAACGCGCCGGGCGTGATCTGCAGATCCGACGGGAGGTTGGTGAAGATCGGGTGCGTCGCGTCCGCGGTGCCGCTGAACTGGCCGGCGACGCCCGCCGAGCTGACGATGACCGCGCCCGACACGGCGTTGGCGAGCTGGATGTTGACGAACGGCGATCCCGACGGCCCGAGCTGGAGGGTGAGGTCGGTGACCTCCACGCTGATCACGGTCTGTCCGCCAACGGTCGTCTTCGCGATCGTGAACGTGCCGCCGATCGACTGGCCGCCGACCCACTGGCCGTTGACCGACTGGCCGCCGACGACGAGCGTCGCGGTGCTCGAGGTGATGACGAGCTGGCCGGCGATGAGCGTCACCGGCAAGGTGCCGACGGTCACATTCTTGTTCGAACCCGTCGTGTCGAGATCGACGCCGACGGTGCCGCTGAACGCTGCGCCGGTCGCCGTCATGGCGACGTTGCCGGAGACGACGCCGTAGATGCCGCCGGTCGGGCCGCTGATGATGGTGAGCGTGCCCTGGCCGTTGGTGACGGTCAGCAGGCCGCCGCCGAGCGAGACCGAGACGTTGGCGAACGCCGCCTGCACCGTGCCGGCACCGACGGTCAGGCTGAGGTCCCCGGTGATCGTCTGGCCGAGAACGGTGAGCGCGACGTGGGTGGCGCTGACCTGGAAGGTCGTGGCCGCGGCCCATGTCAGCTGGGATGCCGTGCTGTTGGGCGACGTGACGACGGCGTCGACCGTCGCGCCGGTGGTGTTGAAGATGAGAGCCATCGTGGCGCTGAACGAGACGCCGGTGACGTTCTGGAGGACGACCGAGCCACTCAGCTGACCGACGACGCCGTCGAGCGCGACCGTCGGGGTGGCGGCGCCGGTGCTCTCCTGGGCAGCGATGTTGTCGAAGGCGAGCAGGGTGCCGGCGATGCCGGTCATGACGACGAAGTTCTGCGACCCGTCGCCGAGGGCGAGGCTGCCGTTGGAGATCGTGATCTGGAGCGCGGTGACGTTGGCGCCGGTCGGGTCGGGCGCGCCCTGGCCGGCCGGAATCGTCGGGTTGCCGAGGACCGCCAGCGACGACTGGGCGATCGTGATGTCGCCCGACAGGGTCTGGTGATCAACCTGGAGGGTGGCGTTGGTCGCGGTCAGCTCGAAGTACGGGCCGACCGGCAGCGAGACCGACTCGGTGCCGCCGCCGACCGGGAGCGAGTCGCTGATCGCCTTCGACGTCGTGTTGACGGCGAGCGAGAAGGCGCCGCCGAGGGTGATCGCGTCAGTGGCGGCGAGTGACACGGTCGCGCTCAGGGTGCCGGCGACGCCGGCGCCGGTGACCATGACGAGGCCGTTGATGGCGGTGACGCTGACCGCGTTGCCGCCGAGGCTGAGCGACCCGTTGGCGACGCCGATGCTGACGACCGAGGCGCCGTTGCCGTCGGTCGTCTGGGCGATGGTGACGTCGGCGGTGACCGTCTGGCTGAGGATCGAGACCGAGGCGCCGGTCGCCGTGACCTCGACGTACGGCCCGGCCGGGACGCCGGCGGCCGCCGCGGGCGTCGTGTTGATGGCGAGTCCGAACGAGACCGCCGTCAGGGTCAGACCGGGGACGTTGGCGAGGGTCAGGCTGACCGCGATCGAACCGGCGATCCCGGCCGAGGAGAGCTCGAGACTCGCCGGCGCCGCGGTCTGGGTGACGGTGAGGACGGGGCTGCCGGGGGTGCCGCCGAAGTTCGCGGTCAGGTTGGCGAGGCCGATGTCGGCGACCGGCCGGCCCTGGGCATCGACGCCGTTGGTGATCGTGACGTCGGCCGTGATCGTCTGGCCGAGGATGCTGAGGCTGATGCCGGTCCCCGTGATCGCCGCCTGCGCCCCACCGCCGACGTTGATCGTCACCGGCGTGCCGCCGACGACGAGCGAGTCGGTCACCGGGGTGGTGCCGGTGTTGAACGTGACCGACAGCGTCCCGCTCAGCGCGACGCCCGGGATCGTGAGCGCGACGGTGCCACTCAGCGTGCCGGCGACCGTCGTCGGGGAACCGGGCTCGATGACGAGGACGCCGTTGACGCCGGTCAGCGAGAGGATCGGGGTGGCGCCCCCGATCGCGATGGTGCCGGCGGAGACACCAATCTCGACGACGGTCCTCGACGGGCTGCTCTCGTTCGAGGTGACCTGCTGGATGGCGACGTTGCCGGTGATTGTCTGGCCGTAGGCGCTGATGGTCACGCCGGTGCCGCTCAGCTCGAGATACGGACCGCCCGGCAGCGACAGGCTGAGCGTCTGGCCGTCCACGGTGAAGGTCTGGCTGACGGCGCTCGTCGTCGTGTTGACCGACAGGCCGATCGTCCCGGTCAGCGTCACCGCGGTGGGCAGCGCGACCGTCACCGTCCCGCTGAGCGAGCCGGCGATGCCGGTGCTCGTCGCCAGTAGCTCGCCGGTGCCGCCGACGATCGTCGCGCCCGTCGATGCCGTTCCGAGCGTCACGGTGACGAAGGTGGCGGCGATCGAGAGCGCGGTCCCGCCGCCGGGGAGCGTCGTCGACTCGATGGCGAAGTTGCCGCTGAGGCTCTGGGTCTGGTTGAACAGGCTGATCGACGCGCCCACGAGGTCGACGCGGACGTACGGTCCGGCCGGCAGGATGACCGGGCTCGGCTGGCCGGCGACGGTCACCGACTGGACCGCGCTCGTCGTGTTGATGTCCACGGTGTCGGTCCCGCCGGTGAGGCGGACACCGGCGACCGTCGTGGTGACGGTGGCGCTCACGCTGCCCGCGATGCCGCCGGAGCCGATCACGAAGGTGCCGTTGCCGCCGGCGACCGACACCAGCCCGCCACCGAGTGACAGCGAGACGCCGGCGGCGGCGATGCTGACCCCGCCGAGGACGGGGGTGAACGAGAAGGTCCCGGCCAGTGTCTGGCCGGCGATCGTGAGCTGACCGTTGGTCAGGCTCGCTGACTGAAGCGGGGAGGCCTGCGTGCCGGTGGCGACGTTGACCGTGACGCCCGGACTCGTGCTGCCGGCGATGGCGATCGTCTCGTCGACGGCGGCCCCGGTGTTGTTGAAGGTGACGGTGACCGTGCCGGTGAGCGTGATGCCGCTCGCGCCCAGGACAGTCGCGGTGCCGGTGGCGACGAGCGCGTAGGTACCCGCCGTCCCGCCCTGGATGAGGCCGATCTGGGCGTTCGAGATGAGGATCCCGGTCGCCAGCGGGTTGATGGCGCCGCTGGCCAGGTACGCCGGGCCCTGGCCGACGAACACGGTCAGGCCGCTGCCGGCGAACGCGCCATTGGTGTAGGTGATCGCGCCCTGGACGCTGACGAAACTGCCGATCGTCAACGTCAGCGAGGAAACGGAGAGGGCGATGAACGGCGTGCCGCCCGAGGCCACCTCGCCGGCGCCGAAGCGGATCTCGAGTGGCTGGCCGCCGACGGTGACGGTCTCGTCGAAGGTACTCGTCGTGCTGTTGACCCGCAGCACGACGGTGCCGCTGATCGCGGTGCCGCCCGAGCTGTCGCCGGCCGCCGCGGCGCCACTCAGCATGCCGGCGACGCCGCCGGACGCCAGGATGAACGCGCCCTGGCCACCGGTCAGCGAAGCCGGTCCGGCGCTGGCGTTGATGCCGGCGGCGGCGAGCGTGATCTCGACGGTGCCGTCGGCGGCGACCTGGCGGGTGAAGGCGAAGCTGCCGGTGAACGTCGCCGATCCGAGTCCGAGGCCGAGGTCGGTGACGTCGAGGCTCACGTACGGGCCGGCCGGCAGCGACAGCGGCGTCGCCAACCCGCCGATCTGGAACGACTCGCTGACGGCGGTCGGCAGCGTGCTGATCTGGATCGCGTAGGTCGCGTTCGTCGAGACGACCGTCGCCGGGATCCCGGCGAGGCTGACGCCCGAGACCTCCAGCGCACCAGCGATGCCGGCCGCGGTGACGATGAGCTGGCCGTCACCGTGGGCGACGGTGGCGAACGTCGTGCCGGCGGCGGCGAGCGTGAGCAGCGGGCCCTCGGACTCGCTCGACGGATTGCTGAAGGCGATCAGCACCTCCTGCTTGCCCGAGCCGTCGGTCGCGGTCGCGAACGAGAAGTCGCCGGTGATCGTCTGGCCGGCGATCGTCGCCGTCAGGTCGGTCGCGGTGACCGAGAACGCGGAGGTCAGGGTGTCGACGGTGACCGCGATGGCGCCGGCGCCGAGGCTGACGCCGGGCAGTGTGACGGCGACGGCGCCGGTGAGCGGGCCGCTGACATCGGTCGGCGTGATCGTGAGGCTGCCCGTCAGGCCGGTGACCGACGCCAGGCCGCCGCCAAGCGAGAGGGCGCCGTTGGCGATCGCGATGGCCACGCTCGGAGTGGAGCCGGTGACGACGGTGACGGTGAGGTTGCCGCTCAGCGTCTGGCCGAGGATCGAGAGCGTGGCGCCGGTTGCCGTCACCTGGACGTAAGCGCCGGACGTGGACGATGGGAGCGAGAGCTGGACGGGCTGGCCGGCGATGGTGAAGCCCTGGCTGATGGCGGTGCCGCTGCTGTTGACCTCGACGGCGAAGGCGCCGGAGGAGGCGGTGATGCCGGGCACGTCGAGGTTCAGGCTTCCGCTCAGCGAAGCGGCGAGGCCGTCGCCGGCGGTGACGAGGATGACGCCGCTGCCGTTGCTCAACGACCCGACCGAGCCGAGCGTGAAGGTCACGTCGGAGGCGACGATCGCGACGACCGCGTTGCCGCTCGTGTCGCTTCCCGCCTCGAACCCGAAGTTCCCGGTGAGGGTCTGACCGTCGAGCGTCAGCGCGACGCCGTCGGCCTCGGCGCTGACGACCGGGCCGGCCGGAAGGCCGTCGGCCGGGGCGTTCGTCGTGTTGACGGCGATGCCCATCGTCGTCAGCGTGAAGAAGCTCGACAGCGCGTTGATGGTGACCGTCGCCGACAGGCTTCCGGTGACCCCGGCGCTGGTGACCGACAGCGTGCCCTGGCCGCCGGTGAGCTTGAGAACGGTCGCGCCGGCGGCGGTGAGGGTGAGAATGACGCCGCTGGCGCTGATGTCAGTGGTGGTGACCCCGCCGGCGGTCGACTGCTGGAGGTCGAAGGTGCCGGTGAGTGATTCCGAGCCGACGGTGAGGGTGACGTTGCTGCCGCCGAGCTCGAAGTAGGGGCCGGCCGACAGCGGGATGGTCGTCTGGCCGACCGCGATCGACTGGGTGGTGGCGGTCGTGTTGACGAGGAGGCTGAGGCCGGTGGAGAAGCTGACGCCCGGGACGTTGAGGGCGACGGCGCCGGAGATCGAGCCGTAGATGCCGGCGCTCGTGATCGCGAGGTCGCCGGTTCCCTGGGTGAGCTGGGCGAACGGGGGTCCGCGCGAGTTGACGTTTCCGGATCCGTCCGACAGGGAGACCTGGGCGTTGGCGACGCCGAGCAGGATGCCGCCGCCTGGCCGGCTGACGGTCACGTCCGCGGTGATCGTCTGGCCGCCGACGCCGAGGCTGACGCCAACGCCGCCGACCGAGCTGAACGCAACGCCGCCGTTCACGTCCTCGGTGGAGGCGAAGTCCAGCGGGACGCTGCCACCGCCGGGCAGCGTCAGCGTCTCGCTGAAGCCCTGACCGAAGCTGTTGATGCGGATCTCGACCTGGCCGCTGAGGGTGACTCCCGACACTCCGATGAGCGAGGCGGTGCCCTGGGCCACGAGCGCCCAGTCGGTGGAACCGTTGACGACGGCGCTGAACAGCGCGATCGTCGCGTTGGTGACGAGAATGCCCTGGGCGAGCGGGTTGATGACGCCGTCGGACAGGAACGCGGGGCCATTGCCGAAGAACGCGGTCATGTCGGTACCCGCGAGGCCTTGGCCGGGCAGACCCCCGGCGGTGAGCGGGCCGAGGGTGCCGTTGCCGGTCACGCTCGCGTAACCGCCGACGTCGATGCTCAGTCCGCTGACGGTGACGGTGATCTGGGGGGTCGTCTCCTGACTGCCGAAGTCGATTGTCATCTGCTGGCCGTTGAGCATCACCGTCTGGTTGACGGGCCCGCCGGTCGTGTTGATGCTGATCGCGACCTGGCCGCTGCCGCTGAAGCCGGTGTTGCCGCCGATCGCCGCCGCCCCCGACAGGTAGCCGGCGACGCCGTTGCTCTCGATCACGAACACCCCCTGGCCACCGGTGACGACTGGGACGGTCGCGCCCTGGAGCCACACGGAGGCGTCGCTGACGCCGACGATGTCGGTGGTCGCGCCGTTGTCGACCTGCTGCTGAAACAGAAGCGTGCCCGCGAGCTGCCCGGGGCCGAGGGTGACCGGGCTGTTCGTGGGGACGGTGATCGAGACGCCGACGAACGGCCCCGCTGGGAGGTCGAGCGTCGCCGGCGCGCCGTCGACGATGAACGCCTGGCTGACCGCCGCGCCCTGGGTGTTGATCTGGATCTCGCCGGCGGCCGAGCTGAGCACCAGCGTCGTGACGGTGACCGAGATCGAGGGAACCGTCAGGTCGCCGGCCAGACCGGCGCTCGAGACGATGAGCTCGCCGTGGGCGCCGGGGTCACTCGAGTTGGTCTGGCTGTTGAGGATCGTCAGGTACGTGGCGCCACCGGCCCCCAGCGTGAGCCCGAGATCGGTGACCGCGACGGTCAGCTGCCCGCCGCCGGCGGTGATGGCGAACACGCCCGACACGCTCTGGCCGGCGATCGTCAGCGTCGCCGGGGACGCGCTCGAGTCGCTGAACGATGACCAGGTTCCGGTGACACCGGTTGGCTGGGCCGGCCCAACGTTGACGGTGCCCGAGCCGGTCGGGACCGGGATTGGGGAGCCCGACAGGTCGCCCATGCTGTCGTAGGTGACGGTCCAGCCCGAGCCGCTCAGGGTGACGCCGGTCAGCCCGGTCAGCGAGGCCGAGCCGGTGGCGACGAGCGCGAACTCGGGGGTGCTGCCGTTGACGTCGCCGTCGGAGATGACGAGGCCGAGCGTCGGCGCGATGAGGGTGACGGCGGGGCCGCCGGTGCCGGCCGAGATGGTGGCGGTCGCGTTGGTGGCGCCGATCGTCGTCGTGGTCGTCGTCCCGTTGTCGTTGGAGACGAGCTCGACCGTCGCCGCCGACAGCGAGGCGAGCCCGGCGACGGTGATCGACGGGCCACCGAGGGTCAGCGTCAGCGTGCCGGCGTCGGCCGCCTGGTTGCTGAGGACGTAGGAGCCCGCCACGGTGCCGAACGCGGCGGTGAACGGGGCGGTGGAGATCGTCGCCGACGCGGCGCTGATCGTGATGGTGCCGGAGAAGGTGGTGCCGGGACCCGCGCCCTGGAACGAGATGTTCTGGAAGTCGAGCGTCGGGGCGGAGATGTTGACGACCCCGCCGACGACGAGATCGCCCGGGGAGAAGGAGTGGTCGCCGGCGATGAGACCGTTGGCGTACTGCTCCAGGACCGACTGGATGGAGAACAGCACGGCGTAGGTGCTGAAGTGCGGCAGCCCCGCGGTGACCTGACCGGTGGCGGCGTCGTAGCTGGAGTTGATGTCCTGCGGCGTGCCGTCGGTGGGGAGGTAATAGATGCTCGCGCCGGCGCCGGTGCTGTCACCGACCGCGATCGACAGGACCGGAGGCGTAGCGAAGTGCTCGATGATGCTCCCGGTCACCGCATCCACGGCGGTGAGGTTGTAGATCGCCGAGACGGCGCCGAGGCCGGATTCATCGCCGGTGGTGACGGTGACCGTCACGTAGGCGTCGTCGGGCAGGCTGCCGGGAGCGAAGGTCAGCGTGGCATCTCCGGCATCGATCGTGCCGCCCTGAGCCGCGCTGATCAGCTGGGGTCCGTACGTACCGGGAGGGCCACGCGCGCCGAGTCCGGCCGGCGCCGCGGTCGCGGGCGCGTCCGTGGTGGCGGAGATGAGCGAAGTGGTCTGGGACGTGGCGGGCGTCGTCGCGTCGGCGGTGGTCGCCGCGGGCGACCCGCCGGTGGCGCCGCCGGAGACCGAGACGTCGGCGCTGGCCGCCGTCGGCGACAGGTCGGCACCGGGAGCGGCAGCGTCGCCGCCGCCCGCGCTGACCGCGGACACGGCTGAGTCAGACGCCGCGGCCGGGGCGTTGAGCGCGGTCGGCTGCCCGTCCGCGCTGGTCGCCGGAGTGTCGGGCAGGCTGAGGTCGATCGTCGTGGACCCGGTGGCCGGGGCGACGAGCGTCGTCACATCGGTGGTCGGCACGGCCAGTTCCGCCGCCTGGGCGGGCGAGCTGACGGTGTTCAGCGTCGTCGTGACCGCCGGCGCGGTGACCGCCGGGACGTCGCCGGCGATGGCGGCCGGCGCCGCCGTGACGGTCTCGGTCGCCGGCGCGGTCTGCGTCGGGGTCATGCTGTCGGTCACCGGGGTCGCATCGGTGCTCGCCGGGGTCGTGGCGGTCGGATCGGTGCTCGTGCCGGAACTCGTCGCCGGCGCCGGGGTGCCGGTGCTCGCCGGGGTCGTGTCCGTGCTGTTCGAGCTCGCGGACGTCGAATCCGAGCTCGGGGGCGTGGCGCCCGAGCTCGACGCCGGCGCCGTCGTGGTCCCAGCGGGGGCGTCGGCCGGCGGCGCGGTCGTCGTCGTCTGGGCCGGCGGGGCGACGGTCGCGTCGGTCGCGTCGGTTGTCGCCGCCGGGGCAGTCGTCGCGGCCGGGGCCGTCGTCGCGGGCGGGGGCGAGTCGGTCGTCGTCGTCGCCGCGGGCGTGGACGACGGGGTCGGGCTGGCGGGGGCGGGTGTCGGCAGCGCGCTTGTCGAGCTCGTGGCGATCGACGCCGACGCGAGCGCGACGCGGGCGATCGCGTGGGCGGTGCGCGGCGTCGCGGAGGCGACGACGTGGGCGGTCTGCGGCGTCGCAGAGGCGACGACGGGCGTGATGGCGGGCAGGGCAGCCGGGGCGGCCGCCGGCGGCGCCGGGACCGGCGCCACCACGGGGGCGGGCGCCACCACCGGGGCCGGAGGCGCGACGTCGGTGACGGTGGGGGCGGCCGCCAGGGCCCCGGCCAGGGCACTCGCGGCGCTCGGCGCCGGGGCGCGCTTCTTGGCCGGAGCGCCGGTCGGCGCCGAGTAGGTGCTGGTGACGACCGGCACCTTGACCCCGCTCCGGGCGCTGCTGGAGACACGCCGGGTGCCGGCGGGACGGGTCGCGACGGCGCGACGCGTGGTTGTGGTCGCCGGCCCAGTGGGGCCCGTCCGGGTCGCCGCCGTGGCCGGCGCGGCCGCACCGGCGTGCGTACCCGCGGCCCGGGACCCGACGGCGGCCTGCGGCGCGGCGCGGTCGGAGATCTTCGGCAGCGCTCGGACCGGGAACTGAGCGACCGGGAGGGTCAGCTCCGGCAGCGCGACCGTCGTCGCCGGCGGATCGACCATCGACCGCACCGTGGCCACGCCGAGACCGAGGTACGGCAGCGATATGGCCAGGAGGCTGAGCAGCGCGAACAGCGTGCAGTGGCGACGCGACCAGAGAACGCGGGAGCTCCGCGGTTGGCTGGCACCGACTCCTGCATATGCCGGGACGAACCCGTTAGGCACTATGGCCTGCGATCACTGACAAAAGTTCCCCTGTCAGGCCGGCTCGTACCGCGACCGGCTGCACGCTGCGTATCGACGAACAACGCCTGCCCCTGTGGTGCCCGGAAAGCAGTATCCGGGTCAATTTGAGCACTTTCCGAATAACTGGACAGAAGTCGTATCGGCACCTTGGCCGGCCAACTTCAATCCCCCGTGGCGAGTTGAGCTAGGCACCTTTCCGCGAGGTCTTCCTCGGCGGCGAGGCGACCAGCGTGATCGTCCGGATCACTCCGAGCTGGCCGGACCGCGGGCGCGTCGTGAATGTCGCCGACATCTTGTGACCGAACGCCGCCTGCAGAAGGGCCAGGCAGCCGTTCGTCAGCGTGATCGACACGGCGCGTGACTTCCCGGCCGGCACCCGGTTGACGTTGGTGTTGCACAGCACGCTGGCGAAGTGGCGCGAGGCGCCGTGGCCGATTTCCGCCGTCTTGGTGATCGAGAAGCGATCGACGCAGGTGAGCGGGCTCTGGCACTCGAGCGGGATCCGGACGACGCCCGTCGGGCTGACGCTCAGCTTGGCGTTGCCGAGGACGATCTTCCCCAGCGAGTCCGTGGTGAACGTGAGGTCGTGGCCGTAGGCGGTGGCCGCCGGCGCGTACGGGCCGGCCGCCACGGTCTCGACGACCCGGTAGTGGTACTTGGTGTCCGGCTTGAGGCTGGTGAGGACTCGGCTGACCGACACCACCGGCGGACCGCCGGCGGCGATCGACTCCACCGGTGAACCCGCGTCGTAGCGCGTGTTCGAGCCGTAGACGAACTGCCAGCTGACCGCGAGACCCCGCGTCATCAGCTGGGCCCGGATCGTCGCCCCGTTGGTCTGGACCGGCTTGGCCGACTGGGACGTGGCCTGGATCGGCGGCGCCGCCGCCGGCGCGGCCGGGGCAGTCGGGGCCGACGCCACCGAGGCGCTGTTGCCGCCCGAGTTGCTCGCCGTCTCCAGGACCACGAGCGCGTGACCGACGTCGGAGGTGGCCGGCGTGTACGTCGGCGACGTTGCGCCGGCGATGCGCGCGCAGTTGGCGCCGGAAGCGTCGCAATCCTCCCACTGATAGCTGTATCCGGTGGGGGCATCGACGCCGCTGCTCCACAGACCGTTGCCCTCGGTCAGGGTTTGCCCCTGCTCGATGGCGCCGGCGATGGTCGGCGGGGAGATGTTCGACGGCGGCGCCGGCAGGACGCCCGTGGTCGCGGCGGAGACCACCGGGGCCGCGACCGGCCGGCCGCCGTTGGCCGCGGTCTCCTGGACGACGAGCGTGTCACCCACGTCGGTGATCGTCGGGGTGTAGGTCTGGCCGGTGGCGCCCGAGATCGGCACGCAGTTGGCGCCGGAGGGGTCGCAGTCCTCCCACTGATAGGCGTAGGTCGTCGACGTTCCGCTGTTGGTCCAGGTGCCGTGACGGTCGGTGAGCGTCTGGCCCTGCTGGACGGCCGCGCCGACGATCGTCGGCGGCGCGGTGTTGGCGGGCGGCCCGGGCTCGATGACCGACGTGGCGGCCGAGGCCGCCGCCGGCGGCACCGGCGTACCGCCGTTGTCGGCCACCTCGGTCACGCGAAGCCTGTGACCGACATCGTTCGCGTTCGGGGTGTAGCTCTGGGTCGTCGCCCCGACGCCATTGCTCGGCGTGCAGTTGGCGCCCGAGGTGTCGCAGTCCTCCCACTGGTAGTCGTAGGTGATCGGCGCCCCCAGGTCCTGCTCGCTCCAGGCGCCGTGGTGCTCGGTGAGCATCTGGCCCTGCTGGAAGTACGTCGCGCTCGTGATCGTGGGCGCACCGCTGCTCGTCGCCGGCGCCGGCGTCACCTCGGCGGTCGCCGCCGATAGAGCCGCGCCCGAGCCACCGGCGTTGCTGGCGGTCTCCTGAACGCGGATGTAGTCGCCGACGTCGGCGGTGACGGGCGTGTACTGGGCTGCGGTCGCGCCCGGGATCGCCGAGCAGGTCGTCGAGTCGGTGGGCGACGTGCAGTCCTGCCAAGCGTACGTGTAGCCCGTGGGGAAGTTCGTCCAGCTCCCGTTGGTCTCGGTGAGCTGGTCACTCTGCTGCGCGGTGCCCGAGATCGTCGGGGGCGCCCCGCCGATGGCGACCGGCGGCTGGATGCCGGAGAAGCCGTTGCCCTCGGCGTCGACGGCGACGCAGATCGAGGTGGACTGGCACGCCACCCCACCGAGCGAGTTGGCGCCGCCCAGCGGGGTGAGCAGCGTCGCGTTGAGATTCGACGCGGACGGATTGAACGTCGCCTCGTTGCCCATGCTGTCAACGGTGGTGCACTGCGACGCCGTCGGGCAGGCGAGCGCATTGAGGCTCGTGCTGGGGCTGAGCGACTCGAGGTCCTGGGGGACGACGCCGGACGGCGGCGCCGTGGCCGGGTTGACGAACGTGACGACGTAGCCCCCCTGGTCGACCGCCGTGCACTGCGTCGCCGACGGGCAGGCGACGCTGAGCAGGTTGTTGCCGCTGCTGGAGTCGACTCGGATCGCCTGCTGGGTGGTGTAGTGGTTACCGGTGACGGGGTTGAACGTCACCTCGTTGCCGAGGCTGTCGACCGCGGTGCACTGCGCCCCGCTCGGGCACGCGACCGACTGGAGCGCGCCACCCGTCGTATCGACCGGGGCGGGCGTGTCCGGCGTGATCGTCGAGGTCTCGGGGTTGAAGGTCACCTCGTTGCCGCTGCTGTCCACCGCGGTGCACTGGGCGGCGCTGGACACGACCTGGCAGGCCACGGATCGCAGCGGGTTGGACTCCAGCGAGAAGAAGCCGTTGGCGATCTCGTTGCCGTTGGCCGGATCGAACGTGACCTCGAAGCCGCCGGTATCGACGGCGGTGCACTCGACGGTCGAGAGGCATGAGATCGCGGTGAGCCCGTTGCCGCTCGTGTCGATGGCCTGCACGCCGGCGCTGTTGATCGCCCCGGTCGTGGGATCGAACGTGACCTCGTCCGAGCCGGAGTCGATCGCCGAACACTGGGTGCGGCTCGGGCAGGCGAGGGCGGGCAGCATCGGGGCGGCGATCGAGTGCGCCGCGGCGGCCGTCCCGCTCGTACTGAAGCCGAGGGCATGGCTGTGGTTGTCCACCGCGCCGCAGCTGCTCGCGCTCGCCGGACAGGAGACGGCATTGAGCACCGTCGTGCCGTCGACGCTGCTCACCGCGGGCGCCGGGCTGGCTGCGGACGCGTAGGTCACCTCGTTGCCGAGGCTGTCCACGGCGACGCACTGGCTCGTCGACGGGCAGGACACCCCGTGAAGCGCGACGCCGAGGCTGTTGTTGACGTCCACCTGGGTCGCCACGCCGATGAGGCTGCCGCCGCCGGACGGGTTGAAGGAAGCCTCGTAGCCGGAGCCGTCCACCGCCGAACAGACGGTCGTCGACGCGCATGACACCGCGGCCACCGCCCTCGAGCCGTCGATGTCCAGGGTGGTGGCGCCCGACTCGGCGAGGTTGGAGGCGATCGCGAAGGTGACCTCAGTGCCGGCGGTATCGACCGCGGCGCACTGGGCGCCGGGCGGGTTCGAGACGCAGGAGACCGCATTGAGCTGGGTGGTGCTGTCGATCGTGGTCGGTCCGGCGACAGCCGGGGAGTTGGGGTTGAACGACACCTCGCGGCCGTTACGATCCACCGCGGTGCAGCTCGTGCCCGACACGCACGACACCGACGTCAACTGGTCGGTGTCCACGTTGCGGCTGCCGGCTCCGATGAGCGCCCCGGTCGTCGGATTGAACGGGATCTCGTTGCCTCCGGTGTCCACGGCATCGCACTGGGACCCCGACGTGCAGGAGACCGACGCGACGGTGCCGTTGACGTCGAGCGCGCGGCGCGAGGCGATCGCACCGCTGCTCGGATTGAACGTGATCTCCTCACCGCGGCCGTCGACGGTCGTGCACTGGCCCGTGCTCGGGCAGCTCACCGTGGGCAGCGTCCGGCTGCCGCCGGTCGCGACGAGTGACGTGGGGCCGAGCCACGTGAACGAGTCGGCCTGCGCCGGCCCGGCCGCGGCAACCGCGACCACAGCGAGGGTGGACAGCAACACGCAGCCGGCCATGAAGCCTCGCCTGACCCGCGTGCCCAGCCAATCGACCGTCAATCTTTCCCCTTTGGTCATGCGCCCCCGCTGAGCGGGGTGAGCCATGAGATATGTCGTGTGCCTCGCCCACCGGCCCTCGCCGCTCCCTGCGACACCGATGTCAACAGCCTTGATTTGATCGTCAAGATGGCACAAAGATCCGACCTCGCCAGACCAAACGCGCCTGATCCAGCAGAATTCCGATGCAAAGCTCCAGAAAATGCGCATCGAACATTTGTCCAGATGGCCCAGTACGGCTCACGCCGGCGCGGACGGCGCCGACAACGCTCAGCCCGTACTTGACGGTGAGGCCGGCCGTGACCGGCCAATTGCGGTCCGCCGAGCCTGGGCGGCGACGACGCGCGCCTGGACTGCCGGCGGCGGGGGCGAATCGGCAGCGGAGAACTCGTCCTCGCCGATCCACGTCCGGTAGGCGACGACGATCACGTCGAGCGTCACCGAGCTTTCCTGGCCGGCGCCGCTCGCGGTGCCGGCCACCTCGTAGCGCCTGATCGCCACCCGCGGAGCCCCGGACGGGAGGCGGGGGGCCGACAGCCGCCGGACGCCGGTAGCACGCAGCACGACGCCGTGACTCGACCCCTGTTGCAGCTGGCGCTCGAGACAGCGGCCCATCGCCGCGGTCGCCGTCTGCCCCCACGCCCGCCGCTGGGCGGCGACGCTGGCGAAGCCGTAACTCGTGCCGGAGGCGAATGCGGTGGCCTGCTGTGACCAGGTCGACGACGCATCCGACGCGAGGATGCTCCGGTTCGAGGCGCATGCCAGGTCGGTGGCGTCCTTGGGCGCGGCGGTGGTCGTCGACCACCCGGCGCCGAGATCCGACCGCCGCAACAGCCCCTGGCGCGCCACCGCGGCGGCGGCGCGGGCCGCCGGGCTCGGGCGCGCCGGCGCCGTGGCGCCCGCGGCGGTGACACCGGAGGCGGCGGTGCCAACGGCGGCGATCACGGACAGGCCGAGCACGCCCGCGGCCCGCGTGAGGGTCGCGCGCCGGCTCATCGCGTCACCGCCATCCGCGCCGCGGTGCGGAGGGCGCGCGCGGTCCCGAGCGCGATCGTCATCGACAGCCGGCGGACCCGGTGCCGGCGCACCCGGCTAGCCAGGCCGCGGGAGACGACCAGCCGGGGGCCGGCGAGCCGGAGGCGCAGCGAGCGGGCGGCGCGCCCCAGGGCGATGACGAATCCGCCGCGGACGCGGCGGACCGTGCCGCGCGCCCGGCGGCCGCCGACAGTGAGCGCCGCTGCGGCGGCAGGGCCCCGGGCGGTCACCGACAGACCGGCGGGCAGGCGCACGGTGATCGTCCGTAGCTGCGGTCCGAACCGGGCGGCCGCCAGGGCCAGGGTGAGCTGGGGGTGGCCACGAACCGGGTCAGTCAGCCGCGCGCCGGACACGGCCGGACCTGCGGGCAGCCCGGCGATCGCCCGCGTCGCGCGTGAGGTGGTCGGCGGCCCGTCACCGAGCGGGTTGGCCGGGGTCTCAACGACGCGCAGCGCATGGCCGACGTCGGCCTTGACGGCTCGGTAGGTGAGGGCGGTGGCGCCGGTGATCGCCCGGCACGAGCGGCCGCTCGACATGCAGCGCTCCCAGCGGGGCGAGTAGGAGGTCGGTGCGTTGCGCCACGACCCCTGGTGGGCCGTGAGGAGGTCGCCCTGGACGAGGTGGCCGGTGACGCCCGGCACGGTGACCGCGGTCGGGAGCCCGGGCAGGGTCTGGACTGCGGTGAATGCCGTCCCCGCGTAATCGACGGACACGCAGCGGGTGATCGCCGGACAGGTCAGGTCGGCGACCTGGGCGCCGTCTCCGATGGTGCGGATGTCGGTGGCACCGGTTCCGTGGGGATCGAACTCGAACGCGGCGCCGGCGGCGTCGAGACCGACGCAGTAGGTCGGACTCGGGCACGACAGCGCGGCCGGCTGATCGGAGGAGACGGAGGCCGTCGTCGCCCCGGCGGGAGAGCGAGGGTCGAACGTCGCCCGGTCGCCGTCGCCGTCGACCGCGATGCACTCGGTCGTGGCCGGACAGGCGATCCCCACCCCGGGTCCGGGCAGGACGCGGGTCGGCGACGGCGTGCCCGCTGCCTGGGGATCGAACGTGACCGCATCGCCGGCCCCGTCGAGTGCGGTGCACTGCCCCGGGCTCGGACAGGCGATATCGACGAGGCTCGTCCCGACGGCGGTATCGAGATCGGTATAGACCGCCGCCGTGGGGCTCTGGGGGTTGAATGTCACCGCGTAACGGTCATCGTCCACTGCCGTGCACTGGGTCGTCGTCGGGCAGGCGACGGCGAGCAGCGGATGGCCGGTGACGATCGCCGTCACCGTGGCGCCCGAGGGGGAGAGCGGGTTGAACGTCGCCGCCTGCCCGAGGTCGTCCACCGCCGTGCACTGGATGACCGCCGGGCAGGCGATCCCGTAGACGACGTCGGCGTTGGGATCGATGGCGGTGGCCGGCGCCGGCGCCGCGCTGCCAGGGTCGAAGGTCGCCTCGTCCCCGAAGTTGTCCATCGCTGTGCACTGAGACGTCTCCGGGCAGGCGACGGCCGAATAGGCCGCCTGGGCATCGATCAGCGTGCTCGTCGCGCCCGCGCCCGTCGGGGCGAAGCTGTGGATGTGGCCGGTGGCATCGCCGGAGACGCACTGGGACGGACAGGCGATCCCGGCGAGATCCTTGGCGGCATCGATCGCGGTGGGGATCCCCGCCTGGCCCGGGGCGAAGCTCACCACGTCACCAGCGTTGTCGACGGCGACGCACTGGGTGCTCGACGGACAGGTGGCGGCGACGATCGCGTTGCCGGCCGGGTCGACGTCACTCGTGGTCGGGGTCGACACCGCCTGCGGATTGGTGCTCATCTGCTGGCCGATGTTGTCGAAGGCGAGGCACTGGGTGCTCGACGGACAGGTGAGGGCGGTCAGCTCGTTGGTGGTCGCGTCGACGGTCTGGATGGAGCTCGGCCCGGTCGTCGTCTGTGGGTTGAAGGTGCGTTCCTCGTCGGCCGAGTCGATTGCCACGCAGTGGGTCTGGTCGGGACAGCTCACTCCGATCAGCCTCAACCCGGTGTCGATCGGGTCGGTGGCGTGTGTGCCGGGCGCGGCCGGGTTGAACGCGACCGCATTGCCGCTCGAGTCGACGGCGACGCACTGGCCGCCGCCCGGCACGCACGTCACCGCGGTCAGTGACTGACCCGAGTCGATGGGTGTCGTGACGGCCGCCGACGGGTTGGCCGGGTTGAAGGTGATGGCGTTGCCAGAGCCGTCGACGGCGACGCACTCGGACGTCGAGAGGCAGGCGAGCCCGGTCGGCGGCACGGTGTCGATCGACACCGGCGTCGACCGCTGCGGCGCGTCGGAGTCGAACGTCAGCGCGGTGCCGCCCTGGGTGACCGCGACGCAGGTGGACGCCGCCGGGCAGGCGACGGCGGCGATCGCCGACCCCTGGCCGCCGGCGTCCCGGCCGACCGGCCCCGACCAGCTCAGCGTGGCGTGCGCCCCGGCGGCGGGGGCCAGCAGGACGAGGCCGCCGGCGAGCATGAGCGCCACGGCGGGCGCGCGGACTCCGAGTCGCCCCCTGAGGTAGTACCCCATCGCCACGGCCCGGCCCAGCATAGACCCGAGCGCGCCGGTCGCACGCCACTGCTCGTGGTCGGCAACCGGTGCATACCCCACGCGAGCCCGACGGTCGGGACGCGAGCCTCACCCTCTCGTCGAGGTATAGAGCCTCTAGCGGAGAGGGTCGTAGAGCGCGGGAGCGCGGTCGACCCCCTCGTGCAGCGCCGCCAGCTGCCACGGGTCGGCACGAGGCGCCGGTGAAGCCGGGAGCGGCGCTGTGGCCCGCATGAATTGTTCGACGGCGGCGACGACCGCTGCCGCCTCCTCCAGGGACGCGCCGGGCGCGACGATCGACAGCTGCGGGCGGCGGTTCATCTCGCTTTGAGAGGGTATCGTCGGCTCGCCGTGGGATCGCTGCCCGTTCTCGACCACTCCACCGTTCTCGCCGCGGTCTCCCCGACCGCTGCGATCGACAAGGTCCGCGACGCGTTCCTGCACCTCCGCCGCGGCGACTGGTCGATGCCGCCCAAGGTGTATCTGCAGAGCCCGCCGCACGGTGACTTCCGCGCCATGCCGGCCCGCGGCGACGGGTTCGCGCTGCTGAAGTGGATCACGTCGTTTCCCGGCAACCTCCAGCGGGGGCTGCCGACGGTGATGGGGGTGATCTGCCTGTCGGACGCCGAGACCGGCGCACCGCTGATGCTGCTCGACGCCCGCTCGGTCACCGCACTGCGCACCGGCGCGGTGGCGGCCGTCGCGACCCGGGCGCTGGCCGCGCCGGGAGCATCGTCCGTCGGGATCGTCGGTTGCGGATTGCACGGCGCCTGGACCGCCCGCTGCCTGGCCGCCGCGGGCTACGCGGACGGCGTCTGCTTCGACGCCCGCCCGGGGGCCGCCGCGGCGCTCGCGGCGGAGCTCGGCTGGCGCGCCGCCTCCCGCGTCGAGGCGACCCGCTGTGACGTGGTGTGCTGCGTGACCCCGGGGGCCGAGGCAGTGCTCGACGTCGGCGATCTGCGCCCGGGCCTGCATCTCAACATGCTCGGGGCCGACGGCCCGGGGAAGGCCGAGGCCACGATCGGGGCGGTCGCCTCCTGCACGCTGTTCTGCGACGAGTGGGAGCAGGCCTCCCACGGTGGCGAGCTGACCGGCGCGATCGAGGCGGGGATGGTGACGCGCGAGCAGGTGACGGAGCTCGGCGCCGTCCTGGCCGGCGAGGCGGCGGGGCGCCCCAGCCCGGCGGCGGTGACGTTGTTCGACTCCACCGGCCTGGCGATCCAGGACCTCGGCGTCGCGATCGCCGCCTATGAAGCGTGGCGCAGCGGATCGGTCCGGGCCCAGGACGTGACTCTCTGATGCGAGGGTCGTCTCCGCGCCACTTGAGCACCCTTGCGTAAATCTGGACACATGTTGTATCGTTTCGCACAAAGATAGTCCGTTTTTCTGTCGCGTGGCGGACGGATCCGGGGACACCGGGGGGATCGCAGCCGCGATGGCGTGCTGGAGCGCCCGCGACGGGAACGGAAGCTGAAGGGGAGTCGGTGCGTCCTACTGGCTCGGGCCGGCGCGCTGGTCGCGGCCGGCCAGCCGAGCGCTGGCAGGATGCCCCCGCTCGTCCGTCGTTCCCGCACGCCCCCGGCGCGCGGAATTTCAACACTGGAGGGGCATTTGTCCCGTTTCAAGTTCCACCGGCCGTCACCGGCGCTAGCGGTGTCGCTGGTCGCATTGTTCGTCGCCCTCGGAGGCAGCGCAGTGGCGGCGACCACGCTTTTGATCCACACCAAGAACATCGCCAACGGAGCCGTGACCAACCACAAGCTGGCCAACGGAGCCGTCGGCCTGGCCAAGCTCAACACGCAGGTCCGCTCAGCGCTCACGTCCGCCGGCACCGGCCGCGGGATCGTCGGGTCAACCGGAGGCAACGGGGCCGCCGGAAGCAACGGCTCCAAGGGCTCCAACGGCTCCAACGGCCGGGATGGCCGAGACGGCGCCAACCCGGCGACGCCGGTGATCGACGTTCCCGCGATCTCGAGCGCCAGTGGCAACCCCAACCCCGACAGCGGTGCCGCCGGCGATGGAGGCTGGTACTTCAGCGGTAACGGCTCGAGCGGCTCGGCGCAGATCACCAACGGTGAGCTGGACCTGACCGGCAACGGCGTGGACGCCAACACGGAGCAGGGCGGCATCGGAATCGCCAAGGCGTTCGACAATGTTCCGCTCGGCAACCTCGACGCACTCACCTACCAGTGGCACGTCAACCTGAGCAATGCCAAGCAGGCCCCGAGCATCCACATCACCGTGACGGGCCTGACGGCCAACTCGCATTTCGCCTCGGGCTTCGCCAACTTGGACTACAACCCGGGCATCAACGGGATCACGCCGTCTGAGAGCGTGCTGTACCAGTCAGACGGGTTCGCGCCGAACGCGAATTGGTTCAGCACGACGGAGGGTCCTGTCGGGGGTTCATCGGATCCGAACCTGCCAGGAGGACAGAACAACCCGGAGACGCTGGCGACGTTCGTGTCCAACAATCCGAACGCCGTGATAACCCAGATCAGCCTCGACAACGGCGGCACGAGCGGCGGCACAGGCACGTTCGATGCCGGCGCCGACAACCTGCTGCTCGGCTTCAACGGCACCAACACGCGGTACGACTTCGGCGGCTGATCGCCGAATCCGGTCTCACCGATTCAACGCTGGGCCCCGGCCGAATACGGTCGGGGCCCTTCGGCTTTAAGGGCGAGACAAACTCAGGCGGCGCGATGCCGGGCGGCGATCGTCCACCGAAACCTGGTGGTGGCAAACGCGCCGCGTCCGTCGGACACGCGCAGGCGCACGGTCGTCGACCCCGCGCGGGTCGGCCGGCCGGAGATGACGGCGGTGCGAGCGTTGAGCCGTAGCCCGAGCGGCAAGCCGGTGGCGCTGTAGGTCAGCTTCACGCTTCGCAGGTCACGCGCCGAGACTCGGACGTGCACGGTCACGCCGACGCGGCCGGCGCGGTTACGCGACCGGCCGAACCGCAGGGCGGACGAGGCGGTGACCGCCTGCGCGCGGTGACCGGTGGAGTTGGTCGCGGCCGCCGCGCCGCGGACCGCATCGCGGCACAGGTTCGGGCCCAGCGACGCCGCGGGGGTACCGAGGCCAGAGGCCATGTCGTAGCCCGGGCCGGCGGCGAACCCCGGCACCGAGTCGAAGCCGTTCGCGCCCGCCGTGACGTCGTGGAAGTTCGCGGCGTAGTTCGCGGCGGCGGCGCGGTAGAGGTCCGAATTGAGAAAGCCGATGCTGTGCCCGGCGCACGCGGGCGAGGCATCGGCGAGAGCCGTCAGCGCGGCGATGGCCGGCGCCGCGACGCTGGTCCCCCCCACCTCGCGCCATGCGCCGAGGTAGTAGGCGATGTAGCCGGTGGTGGGATCCCCGTCGATCGAGAGGTCGGGCACCTCGCGACAGGCTTCGCCCGAGACCCCGCATGAGACGCCCGACTGGGGCACCGCGAGCTGGTTCTGGTAGGCGGGGCGCGCCCACAGTTGCGAGACGCCACCGCCCGTCGCTCCCAACGAGTTGTTCCAGACGAGATCGCCGGTGGCCTGCAGCGATGTGGCGCCGACCGCCGTCACCCACGGCTGGCTGGCCGGATCGTCGACTGACTGCTGATGATCGCCGCAGTCATCGGAGCCCTGGTCCCCGGCCGAGGCCAGCAGAGACTGTCCCTGGACCGCGGCCTCTTGAAACAGGGTCTGCTCGGCGGCCGCGGAGACGGCACCCTCCAGCGGCTCGCACTGGCCCCAGGAGGTCGAGATCACCTGTGCCGAGTCGGCGCTGACGATCCGGCTGTAGGTGTCATAGGCGCCCAGGCCGTTGTCGGGGCCCTCGTAGACCTTGATGGTCGCCCGCGGGGCGAGTCCGATGACGGTCTCCACGTCCATGGCGGCCTCGCCGCTGCCGGCGCCGGCGCCCGCGCCGCCGTCGACGGGGATCACCCGCACGTCGGTGTTGCTCCCGTAACAGGACTGGTAAGCGGCAACATCGGCGGCGCTGAACGGCTCGAGCTCGTACAGCGCGATCGACACGTTGCTCCCCTCGTCGCCGTTGGCGTAGTAGTCCGACATCCCGTAGGCGGAGGCGATCTGATTGGCGGTGTAGCCGGTGCCGCCCGCCGCGGCAGCCTGCGCGACCGGGCACGGCTGCGGACCCGCCGGGGCGGTGGTGGCCGGCGCGGTCACGTCGGTGGCGTCGATCGCGGGCCGGTGGACGATCACCGCCGCGGTCGGCGGGGTCGCGTCTGCCGGGATGACCGCCTGGACCAAACCGCCGACGCCGTCGCTGATCGATGGCGACGCCGCGTCGCGCCGCGTGATCGCGGCGGCGAACGCGTGGTGCGCCCCCGCCACCGTGCCGGTGACCGGGAGCGTCAGCCCGTTGGCGGAGACCGCGCCGGCCCGCTGGCCTTCAGCGGCGAGCGCGGACCGGACCCGGGCGATCGCCGCCGGGCCCGCCCCGAAGCGGCGGGCGAACTGGGCCACGGTCAGATAGCGGTGGTAGACCGGCGACCCCGGGGTGGTGACCGCGCCGGCGTATGCCGCCAGCGCCGCGGCGTTCCGCGGCGCGAGGGCGACGGTGGCGCTGCCGGCGGCCTGCGCGGACGCGGATGATCCCAACAGCGCGAGGGCCGTCAGGGCAAGCGTGAGCAGTCGCCGGCTGGGGTGCATGCCGTCGTATCGACGGCATGTCAGGCTCAGCTATGGCCGGCGCTGGAAATCCGGACGGCTATCTGATCAGGCGCGGCGGCCCCTCAGGCCGAGCGGGGGCGTCGCCCTGCGCCCGCCAGAAGCGCTCGCTGTCGGCGTCCGCCCGGCCGCTGGCGCGACAGAACCCGAACCCGAAAAACAGCATGAGAACCCACAGCGCACCGATGATGCACCCGGCAACCAACATTCGTCCCGCCCTTCCCACGACTCCAAGACGTCGTGATACTGCCCGGGTGCGAGAGATTTGATCAACCGCTGGAGCATTTGATCAGGCTTTCAGGGCAAGGCGACCGGTCCGTGTGGGGCTTGCGGCAAGGCCACCGAGGATTGAGTAGGTATGCGCAGGCGGACCCCGCTCGGGCATCGGCGCCGCTGGTCGTCCGCAGACGGGGACGTCGCGTGATCCTCACCGAGCGCAGCGAGGTCGAGTGCGGGAGCCGGCGCCAGGCGGCGGTCTCCCCCGCACGACCCGCCACGCCGCCACAAAGCCGCACCCATCAATCAATCGGCTAGAGCGGAATGTTTCCGTGCTTGCGACGCGGCCCGGGCTCGCGCTTGCTCTGCAGCGTGTGCAACGCGGTGATCACCTTCGGGCGAGTCTCGTGCGGAACGATCACGTCATCGATGTATCCGCGCTCGGCCGCGACGTACGGGTTGGCGAAATGCGCCTTGTAGTCCTCGATCAGGTTCTGGCGGCGTGTGTCGGGCGTCGGCGAGGCGGCGATGTCCCGACGGTAGATGATGTTGACGGCGCCCTCCGGCCCCATCACAGCGACCTCGGCGGTCGGCCAGGCGAAGTTGAAGTCGGCCGCCAGATGCTTTGACCCCATCACGTCGTAGGCGCCGCCGTACGCCTTGCGCGTGATGATCGTGATCTTGGGCACGGTCGCCTCGGCGTAGGCGTACAGGAGCTTGGCGCCGTGGCGGATGATCCCGCCCCACTCCTGGGTGGTGCCGGGCAGGAAACCGGGGACGTCGCAGAAGGTGACGATCGGGATGTTGAACGCGTCGCAGGTGCGGATGAAGCGCGCCGCCTTCTCCGAGGACTCGATGTCCAGCACGCCGGCGAGCTGCGATGGCTGGTTGCCGACGACGCCGACCGAGAATCCGTCGAGGCGGGCGAAGCCGCACACGATGTTGCGCGCGTAGTGCTCGTGCACCTCGTAGAACTCGCCGTCGTCGACGATGTGACGGATGACGTCCCGCATGTCGTAGGGCTTGTTCGGGCTGTCGGGCACCACCGAGTCGAGCTCTGAGTCCTCGCGGAGGGGATCGTCGGTGGGGATCACCCGCGGCGGAGGTTCGAGGTTGTTCTGAGGCAGGAACGACAGGAGGTAGCGGGCGTCCTCGAGGCAGGTGTCCTCATCGTCGGACGCGAAGTGGGCCACGCCGGACTTGGAATTGTGCGACATGGCGCCGCCGAGCTCCTCGAAGCCGACCTCCTCGCCGGTGACCGTCTTGATCACCTCGGGGCCGGTGATGAACATGTGCGAGGTCTCCTTGACCATGAACACGAAATCGGTGATCGCCGGTGAGTACACGGCGCCGCCGGCGCACGGGCCCATGATCAGGCTGATCTGCGGAATGACCCCGCTGGAGCGGACGTTACGCAGGAACACGTCGCCGTAGGCGCCGAGCGAGACGACCCCTTCCTGGATGCGCGCGCCGCCGGAGTCGTTGATCCCGATCACGGGGCAGCCGATCTTCGCCGCCAGATCCATGATCTTGCACATCTTCTCGGCCATCACCTCTCCGAGCGAGCCACCGAACACGGTGAAGTCCTGGCTGAACACGCACACCCGGCGACCGTCGATGGTCCCGTGGCCGGTGACCACGGCGTCGCCGTAGGGCCGGTTGCGCTGCATGTCGAAGTCAAGCGTGCGGTGGCGGACGAACACGTCCAGCTCCTGGAAGGAGCCTGGATCGAGCAGCTTGCCGATCCGCTCGCGGGCGGTGAGCTTGCCCTTCTCGTGCTGCTTGTCAACCGCCGTCTGACCGGCGTTGTGGACGGCATCCTCGCGCAGCTCCTGCAACTGGGCGAGCTTCTCGTCGTAGGTTTCGGGTGCCTTCTCGCGCATCACCGCGCGCGAGTCTATGGGCTCAGGGCGCGGGCCGCCGCCCTGGCGTCGGTCGAGGGTGGACTACCGGGTGTCCGTTTCGAGCCGGCCCACTACCGCGAGTAGGGCCGGTGGTGGGCGCGGCCGAGACTGTCGAGCGCCGCCGCCAGCGCCGGCTCACCCTGCGATGCCGGAATGGCAGTACCGGGGTGCGGCTCGCCGGGGTCCTCCGCCACGGTGTCCGGGGCATCGGCGGCGCAAGCCTCGACGACCGGAGGGTCGGCGGCGGGAAGGTCGGTGACCCGTGTCTCGGCGACCGGATCGCTCGCGGGCGACTCAGCGCCCTCCTCGCCGACCGGGGCGGCGGCCGGCTTGCGGCGCAGGGCCAGGCGCAACCGCGCCAGCCTGCGGGGAGGCGGCGGGGTGACCGACGGCTCCGGCCCGGTGTCCGGTGCGGTCACCGACGGCTCGGGCCCGGTGTCCGGCGCGGCCGCCGGCACCTCGGACTCGGTATCCGGTGCCGTCACCAGCAGTTCGGACTCGGCGTCGGGCTCTGCCGCCACGTCGATCCCGGGGGCGGCGGTATCGGCAGCCGCGATCTCCGGCGCCGCGGACGGCGGCACCGGCGGCTCCTGCACGAGAACCGCCCCGGCCTCTTCGATCATCGTCAGGGTGACGCGGGTCCCCCATCCCGACGGCTCGAGCCTCACCGTGCCGCTCACGGCGGCGCCCTCCCAGGCAACGGCGGTCTCAGGCTCGAGTTTGGTGATGCGGATCTCGCCGAACGCTCCGAGATGCCGGGCCAGCGACGCCGCGTCGCTGCATTCCGCCCATAACTCGGGCGCCGACTTGACGAGCGTTCGGCTGGTCTGGTGCTCTGTCATGCCAGTGAGCTTCGCCCGTCTCGCCGCGACTCCTGCCCGTTCGCGGCGCTTGCAACGGCCCTGCCCGGGAGCTACGCGGCGGCGGCCGCCCGAGCGACGAGGCCGTCGAGGAAGACGTCGATGGCGAACCGAAAGCGCAGGTCGCCGTCGCCGCTGGTCAGCTCGCTCGCCAGAGCGGTGACGTTGGGGAATTCCCCCGGGGGGAGCGCCGCGAACGCTTGGCCCAGGCGGTCGACGACGTCGGCCTCGTGGTCCTTCTGCTCAACGCCCCGGCGCTGGTAGGCCGCCGTCTCCACCGCCGACGCGGTCGTGATCAGCGGCAGGATGTCACACGCCCACGCCGCATCCTGGTCGGTCACCCCGCCGGCGCGTAGGAGCGCGAGCAGGTTCTCCGCGAAGCGCAAGGTCTTTTCGCCGGTCGGCGGGTTGGCGACGGCCACCTCGGCGATCCCGGGGTGGGCCTCCATGATCTGGAGCACTCCCTGGCAGAGGGCGTGCACCTGCTCGCGCCACCGCGACGGATCCGGCTCCTCGATCTCCACCATCCCCGACACGCGATCGAGCATGGCGTTGCGCAGCTCGTCGCGGCCCTCGATGTACACGTAGAGCGAGGCCGGACCGGTGTCCAGCTCGGTGGCCAGGCGCCGCATGGTCACCGCCTCCAAGCCCTCCTCACGAAGGACCCGCAGCGCCGTATCGAGGATCAGGTCCTCGCTCAGCGGCGGCTTGGCGGGGCGGTCGCGGGTACTGCGAGGACGGGGCAGCGGTTCCACGGCGAGAACTGTACTTGACACGATCGGCGTTCGTGACGTACAGTGTTCGTTACGAACATGGTTCGGCCAGAACACCGTTCGCCCGCGACCACCGTCCCAGGAGAGGCGCCCGATGACAACAGCCACCCCCACCCGACCCGAACCTCCGCCCCTCGCCGCCGGCCCGCAGCTGTACTCGGCGCGCTGGATCGTGCTGGCGATCGTGCTGGCAGCCGAGGTCATGGACCTGCTCGACGCGACCATCGTCAACGTTGCCGGCCCGTCGATCCGCCGTGACCTCGGCGGCGGCGCCGCCACGCTGCAGTGGCTGGGCGCCGCGTACACACTGACGTTCGCGGTGCTGCTCGTCACCGGCGCGCGGCTCGGCGACATCTTCGGGCGACGGCGGTTGTTCCTGCTCGGCTCGGCCGGCTTCACCCTGATGTCAGCGGCCTGCGCCGTGGCCCCCTCGCCCGAGATCCTGATCGCCACGCGGGCGCTGCAGGGCGGGTTCGGAGCGCTGCTGATCCCGCAGGGCTTCGGGATGCTCAAGGAGGTCTTCCCGGAGTCGGAGATGGGCAGGGTGTTCGGGACCTTCGGCCCGGTCATGGGACTGTCGGCGATCGCCGCGCCGATCCTCGCCGGTGTGCTCATCGACGCCAACATCCTCGGCACCGGCTGGCGGATGGTGTTCCTGATCAACGTCCCGGTCGGGATCGGCGCGTTCGCCGGTGCCCTGCGCTATCTGCCGCACGGCGCGTCCAAGCCCGGCACCCGACTCGATCTCGGGGGCATGACGCTCATCGGCCTGGCGTCAGTGGCGATCATCTATCCGCTGATCGAGGGACGGGCGCAGGGCTGGCCGGCCTGGATCTTCGCCATGGTCGGCGCCGGCGGGCTGCTGCTGGTGGGGTTCGTGCTCTACGAGCGCCGGCGGCGGGAGGCGCCGCTGATCGAGCCCGGGCTGCTGCGCAACCGCGCCTACACCGACGGCATCGGCGTCGCGCTCGGGTTCTTCGCCACCTTCGCCGGGCTGATCCTGATCGTGTCGCTGTTCTGCCAGCTGGGCGAGGGCTTCTCCCCCGTCCACGCCGGGCTGACGCTGGCTCCGCTCACCGTCGGAATGGTCATCTCGATGGTGCTCTCATTCGCGCTGGTCGCCAAGCTCGGCCGGCACCTGCTCCATCTGGGCATCGCGCTGGCGGGTGTGGGAGCGGTCGTGCTGGCGCTGACCGTGTCCGGCGCAGGGAGCGTCAGCACGTGGGCGTTGCTGCCCGCCCTGCTGATCTCCGGACTCGGCGCCGGATTCGTGTTCGGGCAGCTGTTCGACATCATCCTCGCCGGCGTGGCAATGGACGAGGTCGGGTCGGCGTCGGGCGTGCTCAACGCGATCCAGCAGCTGGCCAGCGCGCTGGGGGTGGCGGTCCTGGGAACGATCTTCTTCTCCCGGCTGACCGCCGGCCACCTGCCCACCGACGCCCTGCGCACCGTCGCCTGGGTGGCGCTGATTCCGCTGGCGATCACGTTCATGCTGGCGTTCCGGCTGCCGATGCAGGCGCGGGAGGGCGGGCAACCCTCCTAGCCCGCTGTGCACGCCTGGGTTGCGAGTTCGACAGAACGGCGGCTGGGGAAGAGGGTGGATCTCCGCAGCGGCTCCGGAGCGCCGGCGCCAGCCGGCGGTCTCCCCGCGCGACCCGCCGCGCCGCCACGAAGCCGCACCCACCGTCATTGCCGTCGTTGCCCCGGCGTGGGCGGCACAGTCAATCGTCTACTCGTCCTGCACCACCTCGACTGCGCCGGACTCGGCGTCGAGCAGCTCGACCGTCGCCCTCGCCGCCGCGTCCACCTGGATGCGCGGCGGGGGCGGCGGCGCTTGCGGATAGAAGGTCCCCGGACCGTAGAACTGCCCATAGCGGATGATCACGCCCCCGGCGTCGAGCACCTGCGCTTCGAACGCCGCGATGCCGGCCGCCCGCTCGGGCGGGAGTTTCCAGGCGATGCTCTGGGCGATCACGCGCCCGCACCCGGCGGCGGCCGCGGCGGCCAGCAAGTTGCGCGTTCCCTCCTGGCGGATGCGCGTGTTGCGCTCGGCGGCACCGGCGATCTCAGTCACGTCGTCGGGGAGATCGGTCAGCTGGTGCATGACGAGGTCGGGACCGAACGCATCGACGGCGCCGCGCAGGGCGGCGGCGTCATACACGTCGCAGACGACCGGCTGGGCGCCGAGCTCGCGCAGCACGCCCGCGTTCCCCGGCGTCCGGGTCATGCCGGCGACGGCGTGCCCACCGGCGACGAGCAGCGGCACCAGCCGCACGCCGATGACTCCACTGGCTCCGGCGAGGAAGATCCGCACGCGTCAGGCGTGGGTGGCCATGACGAAGACGGTCACGACGACGATCACGGCGATCAGGTTGCCGGCGGCGGAGAACCGTCGCCGCGCGGCGGCGTACTCCGGACTCCACGTGGCGCTGGTGCGGCGGCCGCCGGCCGCCACGGCGGTCGCGGCCAGATCCCGCTCGGCCACGGTGGCGAGCGCCCCGGCGCGGCGAATGACGAGAGAGCCCTCGAGCGCGCCGATGGCGATCGCGGCGATGATGCCCCAACCGACGTAGAAATGGCTCCACTGGTGCTCGTCGGTGGCGAGGTAGACGCCGGCCAGCACAACGACGAGCAGGCCGGGGTTGACGAGGTAGCGCCCGGCGGTCTGGCGGGCGCGCAGCAGCCACGGGATCACCGCCGGATCGGCGCGGGCCGCAGCGGCGAACAGCACCGGGAAGACGAACACCACCCCGAAGCCGACCAGGGCGCCGAGGATGTGGATGGCCAGGATGAAGTCAGAGAACGCGACGGCGGGGGCGAGCACGGGGCGGAGGTGGGTGGGGATCTAGTACGTGGGCTTGTAGTCGCCGAACACGTCGCGCATCGCACCGCAGACCTCGCCGACCGAGCAGCGGTCCTTGAGCGCGGTGCGTAGCACCGGCAGCATGTTGTCGGCGCCGCGGGCGCGCTCGCGGATCTCCTCGAGGCGCTGCTGAACGAGGTCCTGGTCCCGGTCGGCCTTGAACGCCTGCAGCCGCGCGACCTGCTCGTGCTCGGACTCGGGATCGACACGCAGAGTGTCAGGTACCTCGACGGTGTCCTGCACGTACTTATTGACACCGACGACGATGTCCTGCCCGGTGCGGTAGCGCTCGTGATAGCCGAACGCCGACTCCTCGATTTCGTTCTTGATGAAGTCGATCGCCTGGACCGATCCGCCGAGCTCGTCGACCTTGTCGATCAGCTCCTGGGCGCGCCGCTCGATCTCGTCGGTGAGCGCCTCGACGAAGTACGAGCCCGCGAACGGGTCAACGGTGTCGGCGGCGCCCGATTCGTACCCGATGATCTGCTGGGTCCGCAGGGCGATCTTGGCGGCGCGCTCGGTGGGCAGCGCCAGCGCTTCGTCGAAGCCGTTGGTGTGCAGCGACTGGGTCCCGCCGCAGACGGCGGCGAAGCCCTGTAGGGCCACGCGGACGATGTTGTTCTCGGGCTGCTGCGCGGTCAGCGTCACCCCACCCGTCTGGGTGTGGAAGCGCATCCGCCACGAGCGCTCATCCTTCGCGCCGAAGCGCCCGCGCATGATCTCGGCCCACATCCGCCGGGCGGCCCGGAACTTGGCCACCTCCTGGAAAACGTTGTTGTGGCCGTTGAAGAAGAAGGCCAGCCGCGGCGCGAAGCGATCGATCTCCAGCCCCGCGTCGAGCGCCGCCTGGACGTAGGCGATTCCGTTGGCGAGGGTGAACGCCACCTCCTGGACCGCGGAGCAGCCCTTCTCGCGGAAGTGATAGCCGCTGATCGAGACCGTGTTCCACTTCGGCACCCGCTCGTTGCAGTAGGCGAACAGGTCGGTGGTGAGGCGGATCGCTCCGTCGGGGGGGTAGATGAAGTTCCCGCGCGCGATGTACTCCTTGAGGATGTCGTTCTGGGTGGTGCCGCGCAGCTGCTCGGACGTGACGCCCTGCTCCTCGCCGATCAGCTCGTAGAGCAGCAGCAGGACGCTGGCGGGGGCGTTGATGGTCATCGACGTCGAGACCTGGTCGAGCGGAATCTGGTCAAACGCGGTGCGCATGTCGTCGATCGTGTCGATCGCGACGCCGGTGCGGCCCACCTCGCCGAGGCAGCGCGGGTCGTCGGAGTCCAGACCGAGCTGGGTGGGCAGGTCGAACGCCATCGACAGGCCGGTGGAGCCGTTCTTGAGCAGGTACCGGTAGCGCTCGTTTGACTCCTTGGCGCTCGCGTAGCCGGCGTACTGGCGCATCGTCCACAGCTGCTGGCGGTACATGTCGCGATGCACGCCGCGGGTGTAGGGGTACTCGCCGGGCTGGCCGAGGCGCTTGTCGAGATCCTCGGGGAGATCGCGCTCGTCGTAGAGCGGGTTGATCTCGATCCCGGAATCGGTGAAGTGCCGGGGGTCGTCAGGACCGACGATCGGAGCGATCGTGCGGTGCTCGTCGGCGGTGGCCATCGTGTCGAGGTTACCCGGGTGTGCCGGTTCAGAGCACGTTAGTCAGAAACGCCCGCGTCCGCTCGTGCCGCGGATTGCTCAGCACATCCGCGGGCTTCCCGGTCTCGACGACGACCCCGGCGTCCATGAACACGACCGTGTCGGCGACCTCGCGGGCGAAGCCGATCTCATGGGTGACGACGATCATCGTCATCCCGTCGTGGGCGAGCTGGCGCATCGCGTCGAGGACGTCGCCGACGAGCTCGGGGTCCAGCGCCGAGGTCGGCTCGTCGAACAGCATCAGCTTGGGTTGCATGGCCAGCGCGCGGGCGATCGCCACGCGCTGCTGCTGACCGCCGGAGAGGGCCACCGGGTACGTGCTCAGCTTGTCGGCCAGGCCCACGCGGGTGAGCAGCGTCTCGGCGCGCTGGCGCGCTTCGCTCCGGGGCACCCCGGCCACCCGCGTCGGGGCGAGCGTCACGTTCTCGAGCGCCGTCATGTGCGGAAACAGGTTGAAGCTCTGGAACACCATCCCGATCTCGGCCCGCTTGCGGGCGACGTCGCGCTCGTGCAGCTCGTGCAGCTTGCCCCCAGCCTCGCGGTAACCGACCAGCTCTCCGTCAACCGACAGCCGGCCGGAGTTGATCTTCTCCAGGTGGTTGATGCAGCGCAGGAAGGTGGATTTCCCGGAGCCCGACGGGCCCAGCAGGCACATGACCTCGCCGCGGGCGACCTCGAGATTGATGCCCTTGAGGACCTCGAGGCGGCCGAAGCGCTTGTGGACGGCCTCGGCCTTGACCATCGTGTCGGTCATCGTCCACCTCCGGCAGCGCCAGCGCCGCCTCTTCCCATGCCCAGCCAGCGCGCCCGCATCGTCATCTGCTCGGCGCGCGAGAACCCGCGGCCGAAACGCCGCTCGATGAAGAACTGGCCGACGTAGAGCACGCTCGTCATCGTCAGATACCAGAGGCTCGCCACGATCAGCAGCGGAATCGTCTGGTAGGTGGCGGCGTAGATCTGCTGGGCGGCGAACAGCAGATCGAACACCGATCCGAGCACGTAGACGAGCGAGGTGTTCTTGAGCATCGAGATCGTCTCGTTGCCCGTCGGAGGAAGGATGACCCGCATCGCCTGGGGGATGACGATCAGGCGCAGGGTCTGCAGCCGCGACATGCCCAGCGACTGGGAGGCCTCGGTCTGTCCCTCGTCGACGGAGATCATCCCCGCGCGGACGATCTCGGCCATGTACGCGCCCTCGTTGAGACCGAACCCGAGGACGGCCGCCATGAACGCGCCGACCAACGAGTTGTAGGAGACGTTGATGATCGCGGGGCCGCCGAAGGGGACACCGAGTGTGACGTGCTTGAACAGCGCCCCGGCGAACAGCCAGAACAACAGCTGGACGAGCAGCGGGGTCCCGCGGAAGAACCAGATGTACAGCCAGCTGAAGCCCGACACCAACGGGTTCGGCGATAGGCGCATGACCGCCAGGATCACCCCGAGGATGATCCCGACCGCCATCGACACGACGGTCAGCTCGAGCGTCTTGAGGACACCGCTGAGGATCCGGTGATCGAACAGGTAGTCACCGACCACCCCCCACTGAAAGTTGGGGTTGACCACGATCGCCCGAACGATCGAGGCCGCGACGATCAGGATGATCACCGACGCGATCCAGCGCCCCGGACGCCGGACCGGAACGGCCACGATGTCCTCGGGCCGTTCCGTTCCTGGCGATGAAAGCTCGGAGGTGCTCACCTCGGAGCCCCAGTTGTACTAGCTGTCCTAGCTCGTGGCTCCGTTGATCGCGACCTTGGATGCGGAGATGGCGCCGCTCTGCAACCCCCACTTGGCCATGATCGACGAGTAGGTCCCGTTGCTCATCAGCACCTTGAGCGCAGCCTGAACCGCCTTGTCCAGGCCTCCGGTCTTCGGAACCGCAAGGCCGTAGGGGGCGGTCCCGTAGGTGGTGCCGACCGTCTTGAACTGCCCGTTGGCCTTCTTGACCGCGTAGGCGGCCACGGGCGAGTCAGCCATGACGAGCTGGGCGCGACCGCTGGAGAGCGCCAGGTTGGCGCCGTTCTGGTCCGCGAAGGTCAGGACCGTGACGGCCGGCTTCCCGGACTTCTTGCACTTGCCGCTCTGGGTGGTCGCGTCGGTCTCCTCGGTGGTGCCCTTCTCGACCGCCACGGTCTTGCCGCAGAGGTCGGCGAGCCCGGTCACGCTGGTGCCGCCCGATGCCTTCGTGATGAAGGACGTTCCCGCGGAGAAGTAGTCGACGAAGTTGACGACCTTCTCGCGGGCCTTGGTATCGGTGAACGATGAGGCTCCCATGTCGTACTTGCCGGCCGCCAGTCCGGGAATGATCCCGTCGAACGTCTCGTTGACGACGTTGGCCTTGAGGCCCATGACGGATGCCAGGGCCTTGCTGAGATCGGCGTCCATCCCGATAACGGTGTGACCGTCGGATGCGAAGAACTCGTTCGGTGCGTAGCTGGCGTCAGCAGCGACGGTGATCGTGCCCTTCGACTTGATCGACGCCGGCACCAGCGCGGCGACCGCGGCGTTGGCGCCACCGGCGGCGGCGCTCGACGACGCGGTACTCGTGGCCGCCGCCGAGCTGGTGGCGGCGGCCGAGCTAGTCCCTGCCGATGACGATGACGATGAGCTGCTGCTCCCGCACCCAACGACCGCCACCGTGCACAGCAGCGGCAGCGCGGCGGACAGCCGTGTCCTCCGTGAACGCATTGCGCCCTCCTCGTTTGAACTCCACCCAGAAACTCAGGCGCAGCATAGGTCAACCGCGCGTCGCCGCGCCGTCCGTGGCGATGCTCCCTAACAGAGGCGTAGCCTTGGGCGCATGAATGTCACGATCCGGCTGTTCGCGGGACTGCGCGAGCGGGCCGGCACCGACCGCCTCGCGCTGGAGCTGCCCGACGACGCGCGCGTGGCCGACGCGCTGGCCGAGATGCAGGACCTGATCCGCGACGTGCCGGTGGTGATGGCCGTCAACCAGGAGTACGCCGATGACGGCCACAGCCTCGCGGCCGGCGACGAGCTGGCGCTGATCCCGCCGGTGTCAGGCGGCTCGGTGGGCGTCATCCACGTCCGGGTGACGACCGAGGCGCTGGCGCTCGATCCACTGGTGGCCCGGGTCTCCGATCCGCGGGCGGGCGCGGTGGTGACGTTCCTCGGCGTCACCCGCCAGGTGGCCGAGCTCGATTACGAGGCGTACGTGCCGATGGCCGAACGCCAGATGGAGCAGATCGTCGCAGCGGCGATCGAAGAGCACGGCCTGTGCGCCGCCGCCGCCGAGCACCGGGTCGGGGCGGTGCCGCTGTCAGAGGCATCGGTGGCGATCGCGGCGTCGGCTCCGCACCGCGGCGAGGCCTTCGCCGGCGCCCGCCAGATCATCGATCAGATCAAGGAGCGGGCGCCGATCTGGAAGAAGGAGGAGGACGAGTGGGTGAGTGGTTCCCGTCCATCCACCGCCCCACCCTCCCGGCCTCGGTGACGCAGCGCCTGTAGATTGGCCGCCATGCCAACCTGCCTAGTCACCGGCGGCGCCGGATTCCTCGGATCACATCTGTGCGAAGAGCTCCTCCGTCGCGGCCACCGCGTGATCTGCGTCGACAACCTGGAAACCGGCTCGCTGGCCAACATCGAGCACATCCGGTCGACGGAGTTCGTCCATTACAGCCTGGACATCATCGAGCCGTACTTCATCGAGGAACCGATCGACTTCGTCTACCACCTCGCCTCACCGGCCTCCCCGATCGACTACCTGCGGCTGCCACTGCACACGCTGAAGGTCGGCTCCTACGGCACCCACCACACGCTGGGGCTGGCCAAGAAGCACCGGGCGCGGTTCCTCACCGCCTCCACCAGCGAGGTCTACGGCGACCCCAAGGTCCATCCACAGCCCGAGACCTACTGGGGGCACGTCAACCCGATCGGACCTCGCGGCGTGTACGACGAGGCCAAGCGGTACGCCGAGGCGCTCGTCATGGCCTACCACCGGCAGCAGGGCGTCGACACGGCGATCATCCGCATCTTCAACACCTACGGCCCGCGGATGAGACCGCACGACGGGCGGGCGATCCCGACGTTCCTGCGCCAGGCGCTCCAGCACCGCCCGATCACCGTGTTCGGTGACGGCTCCCAGACGCGGTCGTTCTGTTACGTGGACGATCTGATCCGCGGCATGATCGCGCTGTCGGAGTCCGGGTACCACGACCCGGTCAACGTCGGCAATCCCAACGAGTTCACGCTGCTCGAGCTCGCCAAGGCGGTGATCGACGTGACCGGCTCCGAATCCGAGCTCATCTACGAGGCGCTGCCGACCGACGATCCACAGGTGCGCCAGCCCGACATCACGCTCGCCCAGAAGGTTCTCGGCTGGCAGCCGGAGATCGAGCTGCGGGAGGGCCTGAGGCGGACGATCGAGCAGTCCGGCCCCGAGGCCCTGATCGGCGAAGCACGCTGAGCCTGACAGGGCACCGGCACGGCGACCCGAAACCCGGACCCGACGACCCGCCTTTCACGTAACTTCGGTGACGAGATACCGTTACGACGTGCGGGGATCGGGATTAAGGCCCCTGCAGACGTGACAATCGAGCATAAAGAGGCCATCCACAGTCCGGCAAACGGCAGGCATCGCGATGCCGTGCCGTCGCCCCTGCCCGATCGCGACGTCAGGCGCAAGCGACCGCCGCTGTTGATGTTCCTGCTGCGCAAGGAGACCTTGCGCAGGCTCACGCGGGTGGTGTCGCTGCTGGCGATCGACTTCGTCGGCGTCGGCGCGGCGATCTGGACCGCGATCGCGGTCAAGCTGGCGCTGCGCGGGGAGTTCACGGTCAGCGCGACCTGGAGCAACACGCGTGCCGCGCTGGCGTTTGCCTACCTGCTGACGGTCCTGATGTTCGCGCGCGTGGACCTGTACGCCGACCGGCCGCGCCGCCCCGGGCTGCCCCGCATGGTCGCCGCCCTGTTCCAGGCGACCGTGATCGCACTCGTGTTCGCGCTCGCCACCGGCAACCACTTCCACAGCTACTACATCTTCTACGGCGGACTGTTCTTCGGCACGGTGTACATCTCCGGCCTGCGCGAGGTGTACACACGGATCACCGGCTGGCTGCTGGAGCAGGCGGGCTACCGCCGGCGCGCGCTGCTGGTCGGATCGGGCAAGCACATCGAGGCGGTCGCTCACGCGATCGGCGGGCGATCGCGCACCCACGTGGACCTGGTTGGCTACATCTCACTGACGCCGCGTCCCCAGAACGGCCTGCGGTCCCTCGGCCGGCTCGAGGAGCTGACCGATGTGCTCGGCAGCGAGCGCATCGACGAGGTGATCATCGCGGACCCGGACTTTCCCCAGGAGCGAGCCGTCGACCTGGTCGACCGCTGCCATCAGCGCGGCGTCACCGTCCATGTCGCGCCATCGACGATGGAGATCCTGATCGATCGCGCCGTGTTCATGCCCGGCGAGTCGGTGCCGCTGTTCACGCTGCGCCCGCCGGTGTTCGAGGGGGTCCAGTACGCCGCGAAACGATCGTTTGATCTCCTGTTGGCGACGATCGCGCTCGTCCTGCTGTCACCGCTGCTGCTGGCGATCTCGATCGCGGTCAAGCTCAGCTCGCGGGGCCCGACCATCTATCGGTCGATCCGGCCGGGCATGGGCGGCAAGCCGTTCCGCTGCTTCAAGTTCCGGACGATGCGCGAGCACGCCGACCAGATCCAGGACGACCTGGAGCCGCTCAACGAGCTCTCCGGCGCCCTGTTCAAGATTCGCGAGGACCCCCGCCTGACGAGGGCCGGCCGGCTGCTGCGGCGTTTCTCCCTCGACGAGCTGCCCCAGCTGGTCAACGTGATCCGGGGCGAGATGTCCCTGGTGGGACCGCGCCCGCTGCCGATGCGCGACTTCGAGCGGCTCGAGGACTGGCACAAGAAGCGTTACCTGGTGTTGCCGGGTATCACGGGGCTGTGGCAGGTGTCGGGCCGCTCCGAGCTGGACTTCGACGATCTGGTCCGCCTGGACTTCCTGTACCTGGAACGCTGGTCGATTCTGTTGGATCTGTCGATTCTGATGAAGACGATCCCGGCGGTGCTGACCCGCCGCGGCGCCTACTGACTCAGGGTCCCGCCGCCGCCGCGGCTCCGGCCGGTGGCAGACCACTGTAGGCTCCCGGCCGCGCATGCCTCCCACCGACCGATACGTGATCAGCTTCGCCGCCGAGCCTCCGCAGGAGGCGCTGCCCTATGGGCGCTGGGCCGACACGCTGCGCGAGCACTTCCTGTCCGCCTGCCGGGAGATCGACGCCGAAGGCGAGGATCTCGGCGAGGCCGGCGACATCGCCTGGTTCCCGGATCGCTCCTATGGCGGCCGCACCTACGTTCCGGCGGTGGCGCGGACGACGACGGGCTATGAGCTGTTCGGGTTCGTGTCCTTCCGGGAAGGGTCGGGCGGCCCGAGCGAGTTCGACACCCGCGCGGATTTCACCGCCGAGACGGCCGAGTCAAACCCGGACTGGAAGCTCGACCTCAACGACGACGTCGTCGCCCAGTGGCGCGGGGAACAGGGCAACGCCGCCGACATGACCCTCGTCTGGGGCGTCCCGATGATCGCCGGCGGGGCGGTCGTCACCGCCGAGCTCGCCGATCTCGCCGTAGACCAATGCGAGCTGGTCGAGGAGCGCTTCACGCTGCTGGCGCCCGACAACTACCGCCAGGACTTCCTCGAGGTCAAGCTGTGGGACAAGCAGGGCAGCGAGCTGGCCACCGAGTCGTTGTACGTCGACGACGAGGACGGCGACGACAGCGACGACAGCGACGAGGACGACGACGAGGATTAGGCGTCCGAGGTCGCCGGCTCGGGCGCGGCTCGCTGCTTGGACAGTGCCACCGGCAGGCGGGTGGCGATCTCCTCATCGGTGAGCGGGAAGTGGCAGGCGGCGATGCTGCCCCCGGGCTTGGCCTCGAGCAGCGGCTCGTCCTCAGAGCACTTCGGCCGGGCCTTGGGGCAGCGCGTATGGAAGCGGCAGGCCCGCGGCGGGTTCGCCGGGCTGGGGACGTCGCCGGAGAGCAGCTCGCGCTTGCGCTTACCGCCGGTGGGATCGGGCACCGGCACCGCCGACAGCAGCGCTCCGGTGTAGGGGTGCCGGGGCTGGCTGTACATGACGTCGCTGGGGGCGATCTCGACGATCTTGCCCAGGTACATGACCGCCACCCGGTCACACATGTGCCGCACCACCGACAGGTCGTGGGCGATGAAGATGAGCGTCAGACCCATCTCGCGCTGGAGCTCGCGCAGGAGATTGAGCACCTGCGCCTGGATCGAGACATCGAGCGCCGACACCGGCTCGTCGGCGACAAGCAGCTTGGGCTCGAGCGCGATCGCGCGGGCGACGCCGATCCGCTGTCGCTGCCCGCCGGAGAACTCGTGCGGGTAGCGGTTGTAGTGCTCGGGGTTGAGCCCGACGCGGTCCATCAGTGCCTGGACCCGCCGCTTGCGCTCGCCCTCGCCGCCGTGCAGTCCGTGGATCACGAACGGCTCGGAGATGATCGAGCCGATCGTCTTACGGGGGTTCAGCGACGAGTAGGGGTCCTGGAAGACCATCTGCATGTCACGGTGCAGCGCCTTGAGCCCGTCGCCCTTCTGCGCGCCAACGTCTCGGCCGTCAAACGTGATCGTGCCCGAGGTCGGGTCCATGAGCCGGCACAACAGCCGGGCAGTGGTGCTCTTGCCACACCCGGTCTCGCCGACGATGCCGAGCGTCTCCCCGTGCGCGACTTCGAACGAGACGCCGTCGACCGCCTTCACCGCCCCGATCTGCCGCTGGAAGATGATCCCCTGCTTGATCGGGAAGTGCTTGGTCAGGTCCTTGACCTCGATCAGCGGCGTCATCGCGTCTCCTCGGGGCCGATATACGGTGACTCGGTCGGCGGCAGCCGCTCGCCGGCGGGGGACTCGCTCTCCACCGGCCCGGACTCGGACGGCCGGGAATCCGTCCCCTCGGACTCGTCGCTCACGGCGGTGGCGTCAGCCGGGATCGCCGGCGGGGCCGAGGCGTCGGCCATCCGTCGCAACGACTCAGGATCGCGGCCGGATCGGATCCCGGCCCAGATGCGGTCGCGCACCGGGGACTCCAGCAGGCAGGCGACGACGTGCCCGGCGCTGCCGTTGGCCGGCTCCAACCGGGGGTCCACGCGCTTGTGAGCGTCGCGCACGTAGGGACAGCGGGGGTGGAAGTGGCATCCGCTCGGCCGGTTGATGAGGCTCGGCGGCCGGCCCGAGATCGGGACCAGCTCCTCGTCGCGGGGACTGTCCAGCCGCGGGATCGAGCTGAGCAGGCCCCAGGTGTAGGGATGCTGGGGCGTCTGGAAGATCTCCTGCGTGGTCCCGCGCTCGACGATTCGCCCGGCATACATCACGGCGATGTTGTCGGAGATCTCCGCGACGACGCCGAGATCGTGGGTGATGATGATGATCGCCATCCCCAGCCGTTCCTGGAGATCGGACAGCAGCGCCAGGATCTGGGCCTGGACGGTCACGTCCAGCGCGGTCGTCGGCTCGTCGGCGATCAGCAGCTTGGGCTCGTTGGCCAGCGCCATGGCGATCATCGCGCGCTGGCGCATACCGCCCGAGAACTCATGCGGGTACTGATCGACACGGCGCTTGGGATCGGGGATACCGACCAGCTCGAGCAGCTCGACGGCGCGGGCATGCGCCGCCGACTTCGAGACCTTGCGATGGATCTGGATCGTCTCCATCAGCTGCGTGCCGACCCGATAGAACGGATGCAGCGCCGACAGCGGGTCCTGGAAGATCATCGCCACGTCGTTGCCGCGGATCTTGCGGAGCTCGTCGTCGGGCAGGGTGACGAGATCGCGGCCCTCGAAGACCATCTGACCCTCGATCTGCGCCCGCGGCCCGCGCGTCAGCCCGAGCGTCGTCAGCGACGACACGCTCTTGCCCGAGCCGGACTCGCCGACGATCCCGAGCGTCTTGCCGGCTTCGATCTCATACGAGATGCCGTCCACGGCATGGACGATGCCGTCCTCGGTATGAAACGAGACGCGCAACTCTTCAACGGTGAGCAGTGCCTCGCTCATGAGTACTTCACCCGCGGGTCCAGATAGGCGTATCCGACGTCGACGACGATGTTGGCCACGATGATGAACATCGCCGCCAGCAGCACGGTGCCCTGCACGATCGGGAAGTCGGACTCGAGAATCGCGTTGTAGTTGAGCAGGCCGATGCCGTGGATCTCGAACACCGTCTCGGTCAGCACCGCGCCGCCGAGCAGACCGCCGATGTCGAGGCCGAGCACCGTGATCACCGGGGTGATCGCCGAGCGCACGCCGTGACGCCAGATGACCCGGCGCTCCGGCAGCCCCTTGGCGCGGGCGGTGCGGATGTAATCCTCGCCCATCACCTCGAGCAGGTTGCCACGCAGCAACCGCGAGTAGATCGCGGCCTGCGTCGCGGCGAGCACGAGCCACGGGAGGATCAGGGACGTGAACCACTTGCCCGGGTCGCTGGTGAGCCCGACGTAGGAGTCGGCGCCGGGCAGGATCGGGAACTTGCCGATGCCCGAGGCGAAGAAGTAGAGCAGGAGCAGCGCCAGCCAGAACACCGGCATCGAGACGAAGGTGAGTGCCACGCCCATCGCTGTGCGATCCCAGATCGAGCCGCGCTTGATCGCCGAGATGATCCCCACCGGAATGCCGGCGACGACCCACAGGATGACCGCGCCGACCGTCAGTGACAGCGTCGCCGGCAGCCGGTTGACGATCAGGCTCAGCACCGACTGCTGGCTCTGGAAGCTGTAGCCGAAGTTGAAGTGAAGGAAGATCGCCTTCATGTAGTCCCAGAACTGGATGAACACCGAGTGGTTGAGCCCGAGCTCGATCTCGATGTGGTGGATGATCGCCGGACTGGCGTTGCGCCCAGCGCGCAGCTGCGCCGGGTTCGCGGTGGGGAAGATGTCGAAGATCACGAACGTGAGCGCGCTGACGAGGATCAGCAGCACGACGCCCCACAGGATCCGGCGGATGATGTACCTGGCCATATGCGAGTACCGAGTCGGGTTAGCACGACGCCGTGACCCCCGCCCGAAGGCGGGGGTCACTGGCAGCGAGCCGTGTTACTTCAGGGACGTGAACATGAAGTCCCACGACCCTGTATCCCACAGGTCGTCGACTCCCGCCACGTTTCCGCTCTCGATGTTCGCCTGGTTGTCGAAGTCCTCGGGGACCGCGACAGCCTGGTTGACGAGCATCTTGTCGACGTTGGCCCAGGCCTGAGCCGCGGCCGTCGGATCGACGGTGTTGGCGGCGGCCACCATCGCGGCGTTGATGTCCGGATGGTTGACCTGGCCCCAGTTGGAGTTGTTGGTCGGGACGATCGCCGGCCCGTAGAACGTCTCGTACAGAGTCGTCAGCGGGTTGGCGAAGTCACGGATCCATCCGACCGTCGGACAGGCGTCGATCTCCTGCTTGGGCACGCCACAGTACTTCGAGTACATGACCGACTGGTCCACCTCGGACACGTGGGGCTTCAGGCCGAGCTCCGTCATGTCGTTGGCCAGGATCTGGATGATCGCCGGGTCGTTGCCGTTGTTGGCGCCGACGACCTGGACCGTCTGGTTGCCGGTGTACTTGCCGCTCGGGTAGCCGGCGGCCTTCATGTACTTCTCGGCCACCGTGAGGCTGCCGTTGACGTTGGCGTTCCAGGGGACCTGCGGCCCGGCGAGACCGCCGGACTGGGCAAAGCCCTGGTTGCCCGGGTAGATGAAGTGCGTGGCCGGCTCACCGGTCAGCGAGCCACCGCGCTCCTTGATGATCGCCGCCCGGTCCAGGTTGGCCCACACCGCCCGGCGGATGTTGACGTTCGAGAACACGCCGTGCACGTTGTCCAGCGCCACGTAGTGGTCACCCGACCCCGGCGTGAACGTGATCTGCGACGGATAGCTGTCGTAAGCCAGCTTGACGACCGAGTTGGCCGGCGTATCGAGCTGCACCGAGTCAGAGCCCTTCAGCACCTGCGGGCCGATGACGCTCGGGTCGCCGCCGATCTCGACGTTGATCCGGTCCAGGTACGCCGGCGGCTTGAACGCCGACGTGTAGGTGCTCGGATTCCAGTTGGGATTGCGCACCAGCGTCAGCGACTTGCCGGCCTGGTAGCCGATCCCGGCGAACTGGCCGGTCTTCGGGTTGGACTCGACCATGTACGGACCGGTCGCGACGAGGTACTGCGTCCCGTAGGTGGTCGGGGCGTGCTTGTCGAGCGGAGCCACGAACTCCTTGGGAACCGGGGCGGACGACGGCAGGCTCAACGCGCCGATCAGCACCTGAGCCTGGGGCTTGTCCAGATGGAACACGATCGTCGTGTTGTTCGGCGTCGAGATCCCGGACCACGGGCCGCCCTTGGCGGTCGAGGCACCCTTGACCGCGGCGAAGTACTCCTGGTAGGGGTTCGCCACATTGGGGTTGGCGGCGCGCTCGATCGCGAAGGCCACGTCCTTCGACGTGACCGTCCGGTTCACCGGCGGGCCGAACCTGACGTTGGGCTGGATGTGCACCGTGACGGTCTTGCCGCCATCGGTGATGCCGCCGTTGGCGGTGGTCGGCATCTCCGTCGCCAGGTCGGGCGCGAGCGTGTCCTCCGAGTTCGGCGGGTAGCTGAACAACGGCCGCTCGGTCGCGTAGACGACGGCATAGTCGAGCTCGAAGTACGACTCTCCCGAATCGAGGTGCTCGAAGTCCTCGCTGGAGAACACCGTCAGCGTGCCACCCTTCTTCTTGCCGTAGAGCGTCTGGCCGACCGGGTTCTCGCCGGCCTTGAGCGGAATGCTGGCCACTCCGGCGGGCTTGGAGGTGCTGGCGGCACCGCTGCTGCTCTGGCTCGAGCTGTTGCTGCTCGAGCCGCAGGCGGTGATTCCCAGGGCCAGCACCGCGACGATCGCTCCCACGATCATCGTGCGATATGTCCTCATGTACTTCGTACCTCCTCGTTGGCGGGGCGACATCTGATGCGCCCCAGGTTCGGTTCGGTTCATCGATCGCTGCGCGGATTCAGCGCGTCCAGCAGCCCGTCGCCGAGCAGGTTGAACGCCAGCACCGTCAGCAGCAGGGCCAGCCCCGGGAACACCATGTACCACCAGGCCGGCGTGGAACCCAGGATGTCCTGCCCTGCGTCGGAGATCATCTGCCCCCAACTCGCTGTCGGCGGCCGGACACCGACTCCGAGGAACGACAGCGCCGCCTCGAGCAGGATGTTCGTCGGGATCAGCAGGCTCGAGTAGACGATCAGGGGGGCGAGCAGATTGGGCAGGATCTCCTTGAACAGGATCCGGCGGTTGGAGGCACCCAGCGAGCGAGCCGCCTCGACGAACTCCTTCTCCCGGAGCGACAGCACCTGGCCGCGCACGATCCGCGCGATGTAGGTGAAGCTGCTCAGCGCGATGATGAAGATGACGGTGGCGAGTCCCGGCTGGATCAGCTCGGTGCCGAACGCATGCAGACATCCGCGAACGCCGCACGCGTCACCGATGCCGAGGCCGAGCACGATCACCGGGAACGCGAGGAACACGTCGACGAGCCGCATGAGAATCGTGTCGATCCAGCGGCCGAAGAACCCGGCGACCAGACCGATGACGGTACCGATCACCGTCGCGATCGCGGTCCCGGAGATCCCGACCTCGAGCGACACGCGGGCGCCGTAGATAGTGCGACTGAGCACGTCGCGCCCGATCTGGTCCACGCCGAACGGATGGGCGCCGCTCGGTCCGGTCGGGCTGCCGAACGCGTCAAGTGTGTTCGGGTTCTGGATGTTCGGTCCCGGCACCCCGAGCAGCTTGACCACCAGCGGCGCGGCGATCGCGATGAGGATGAGGACGATCAGGAAGATCCCTGACACCATGGCCACGCGATCGGCCCGCAGCCGGCGCCAGAACAGCTGGGACGGCGACCTGGCGGCGATCTCGCCGGGGACGAGCGCGACGCCGTCGACATTGGAGCCCGAATCGAGCAGGAGCTCCGGGGAACTGACGCTCATGGGTTAGCTCGACGACACGCGCCGCGCCTCACAGCCTCCATAGCGGGATCGAAGCAGATCGACGGATCGCTGTCACTAAACATTAATGCGCGCTCAACGAATGATCGGCCGGATACCCTGGCCGTCCAGCCCTCGTAGCTCAATGGATAGAGCACGCGCCTCCTAAGCGCGGGATGCAGGTTCGATTCCTGCCGGGGGCACGTGCCTGCGCCCGGTGCGCCGAATTGTACGGCTGCGGCAAGCGTCGTGAGGGACGTCTGCTCAACGCAACCCCGGGACGGCTCGGGTGGCGGGCCCATTCACGCGCGATCCGGGCGGTCCGGGTAGACATCGTCGATCGTCGTCAGCGCCGTGTAGGGCACGCCGGCCGCCGCCCCGATCGCGTCGCCGCCGCCGGCGAGGCGGTCGCAGATCGCGAGCACGCCGCAGACCTCGTGGCCCTCGTCACGGATCGCCTCGAGCGCGCGGATCGTCGAGCCGCCGGTCGTGACCACGTCCTCCACGAGCATGCAGCGGTCCGAGGATTCGAGCAGCGGGCCTTCGATCCGGCGGGCGAGCCCATGGGTCTTGGACTCCTTGCGGACGAAGAACGCCTTGACGTCGGCGCCGCCGGCCAGCGCCGCGCAGGCGATCGGGTCGGCGCCCATCGTCATGCCGCCGACGGCGGTGGCCGACCACGCGGCGGCCTGCTCAGCGACGAGCTCGCTGAGCGCCGCGAAGCCCGCCGGGAGCAGGATCGCCCGCTTGGCATCCACCAGGTACTGCGCCGTGGCGCCGCCGGTCAGCACGACCTCGCCGATCACGAGGGCGTGGGTCCGCAGCTCCGCCAGCAGCCGGTCGCGCGCCGACATCGCTCGGGCTCCTACTCGTAGTAGACGTCGACCCAGTCGCCGTACGTGATCCAGGCAAAGACCGAGATCGCGTCGATGATCGGCAGCCGCATGCAGCCGTGGCTGGCGGGGTAATCCGGCGCCGGGTCGTAGCCGTGGATCGCGTACCCGCGGTAGAAGAAGCTCGAGAAGTACATGCCGTCGGGCAGATAGCCCGGCACCCGGTCATAGACCTGGAAGCTGCCGAGGACCGTCGGAGTCGACGGCTTGCCCGAGCTGATCGGGTAGATGCGGTAGACCTTCGAGCCATTGACCAGCGCCAGCACCTGGCGGCTGAGGTCGCCCTCGGCGTGGTTGCCCTGGTGGGGGAAGCGGACGTGGAAGACGCCGGCGCCGTTGAGCAGGTCGGCGACGGTCTTGGCGTCGAGGCCCTGGTTGCCCTCGCCCCAGCCGAGCAGGCGGTGATAGGCGTCGAGGGCAAGCCCGGTCTGCGTGTCGTAGACCCCCGTCTGAGGCACGTAGACGTGCAGCGCCGCGAGCCGCTCCTGAATCAGCGTGACGAATGGACCGCGCGCTCCGAAGGCCGCGTTGGCGTCGAGCGCCGAGAACGTCCGTTGCCCGAGGAAGCCGAGCATCGCCGTGTTCCGCGCGTGGGTGACCGTGACCCGAACGACGCCGGCTGACGGACTCTGCAGCGTTTCGGTGAAGCGCCCGTCCTGATGGTTGGCGGACGGCTTGACCCGAAGGTGGTCGGTCTTGAGCAGCCGGTGCCCGAGGTAGGACTGGACCACGACGACCTGCCCGGCGACGTACGGCCGCACGAAGCCTTGCACCTGCACGGTGCGCTTGGGCACCGTGACCTGGGACGTGCCGACCGTGAACGTGCCGGCCAGATAGAGCTTCACGTCGCCCTTGACGGCCGGCTTGGGGGCGGGGGTGGTCGGGGTCGTGGCAGTCGTCGTCGGGGAGGTGGCGGCCGGCGTGGTCGTGGTCGGAGTCGTACTCGAGGCGACCGCCGGTGTGACCGATTCGGGGGCGGTGGTGACGGTTGTCGTGGATCCCGCGGTGGTGGCGGGACCATCGGCGATGGCGACGCCGGCGACCAGCCCGAGCGATCCGATCGCGGCGGCAAGTGCCGCAGTGAGGTGGGCGAGGAAGCGACGCATAGGCAGGAAAGTAAACCAGTCAACCGTTTGGACCGGCGGGGAAGGGTCTTGACCCGGCGCGGACGCGCCCCGGACGGGTCAGGCGAGCGCGGGTGTTCGCGCGCCCAGGGAACTGGTCACCGCCGCGATGACCAGCCACGAGGCGACGATCAGGCCCACGATCGCCAGCGCACTCCAGTCGAGCGTCTGGACGCCGAGGGCGAGGGCGTTGTTGGCGCTGTGCAGCGCCATGCAGGGGTACAGGGACCCGGTGCGCCAGCGGATCAGGCACAGCACGAAGCCAAGGAAACCGAGCGGGACGAGGTACTCCGCCGGCGCCGATCCGAGGTGCGCGAACCCGAACAGGATCCCGACCAGGACGGCGGCCACCCAGGGCCCGAGATCGCGACCGCGCAGGCGCACCGGCAGGTTGCGCAGCGCGCCGAACATGAACCCGCGGAAGAAGAACTCCTCGGCCATCGGCGCGATCGCGCACACGAACACGGACGCCGCCACCAGCGCCGCCGTGCTGTGGGTGACGCCGAGATCGCTGGGCAGCTTGTCCTTCTGGTGCAGGGCGAGCAGCGACCCATAGATCGCGGTCAGCCCGTAGTACGCGACGGCCCCGAGCAGGAACGCCTTGACGGCGGTGGCCGGGCGCACCCGGCGATACCCGAAGTCCGCCGCCCGCGGCCGACCGCCCTGCCAGCCGATGAGCCACAGGGCCGCGATCACGAAGCAGAGGTCGAAGACGACGTCCCCGATGATGTTCGCCGCCGGGCCAGGGTGGGTGAGGCTCGCGCCCCCGGCATGGGCGATCGCGTCGACGACGATCTCGCCCAGCACGCCGAACATGAGGCCCAGGACGACGGCCGTCGGCGCCGTCCACAGCGGCCACGGCGGGCGCTCGACCGGAGCCGAGGATGCGGGAGACGAGGGCATCGGCGCTGAGGTTAGGGCCCGTGCCGATCCGCGTGTGCCGTCAGCGCCAGCGCAACTCGGCCAGGCTGGTAATGGTCGCAACGCCGGCGGCGGGCGGGATCGGCGCTCGCGCCAGAAGCACCGCGGGGATGGCGCACGACTCCGCCCCCCGCACATCCTCGGACAGGCTGTCACCGACGTGCAGCGCGTCGCCCGGCCCGACTGCGGCCAGCGCCAGCGCGTAGCGAAAGATCGGCGGCGCCGGCTTGGCGGCGCCGATCGCCGCCGAGGTCACGACGCCGTCGATCAGCGGCGCCAGCCCGACCCGCTCCAGCACCTCATGCAGTGAGACGTCCCAGTTGCTGACGACGATCACCCGGGCGCCGGCCAGGCGAGCCGCCAGCAACGCCTCCCGGGCATCGTCACAGGCCTCGAACCGCAACGCGGCCAGCAGCGCCTCGGTCACCGCCGGGATCGGCAGCGCGGCCAGCCTCGCGCCGCTCCCCAGCGCGTCACGCAGAACCTCGGCGCAGCGATGGCGCAGCGCGATCAGGCTGTCGGCGTCTCGCCCGAGCCCCATGTGCCCTCGGTAGAAGGCGATCTCGGCGGCCAGGGCCCGTCCCGCCTGGGCCTCGGACACCTCCAACCCGAACCGGACCGCCAGCTCCTGCCGGAGGGCCGGGGCCGGCGGCACCAGGGCCACGAGCGTCCCCAGGCCGTCGATGAGCAACGCCCGCGGCGGGCGCCGGCCAGGGAGTGGGTCGGAGTCGCCACGGTGCATCTCCTCGTGCGATCTTGCCACCGTTGCAGGACCGCGAACCGGCGGGCCGAAAGAGCCACGGAGCTACACTGGCTCGTCGCGAGCGCGGCGCCGCCAATGCGCGTCCATCATCTGGCGCCAGCCCGCTCGAACGCATCCCATGAGCCGACGTGATCGACAACGCCGTCGCCGGCGCAACCGCGGATCGACGCTGACGCGGTTCTTTGCACTGTCCGGGGTGCTGGTCGTCTGTGCCGCCGTGGTCGGTGCGCTGGCGATCGCGGGCTGGGTGGTCAACGTGGCCCAGTCGGCGCCCAACCTGTCATCGCTCAAGCCGCTGACGCCGGGCTCGCCGTCACAGGTGTTCGCCGCCAACGGCACCTCCCTCGGGTACATCTGGTCGCCTGACGTGCACAACGCGGTCACCAACGCGGCGATCCCCCAGGTCCTCAAGCAGGCCACGATCGCAATCGAGGATCGGCGCTTCTATCAGCACGGCGCGCTGGACTACCAGGGCATTCTGCGCGCCGCGATCAAGGATGCCGTCAGCGGCGGCGACAGCCTGCAGGGCGCGTCGACGCTGACGATGCAGCTCGTGGACAACCTCTATCTGAGTCAGAAGCTGCGTCACACCCGTGACCTGAAGTACAAGATCGTCCAGGCCAAGCTCGCCGAGCAGCTCGCCGCCAAGCACTCGAAGAGCTGGATCCTCGACGGGTATCTCAACGTCGTCCCCTATGGCACCGTTGGCAACCAGGAGGCCTACGGGGTCGGGGCCGCGGCTCAGATGTTCTTCGACAAGCCGGTGCAGAAGCTGAGCCTGCCGCAGGCCGCGCTGCTGGCGGGTCTGCCCCAGGCGCCGTCGGCCTACAACCCGTTCAGCGATTCGGCCGCCGCCAAGCACCGCCGCGCCGAGGTCCTGCAGGCGATGGTGGTGGCGGGCTACATCACCCAGGCGCAGGCCAACCGCGCCAACCGCGCCCACCTCGAGATCAAGCACGACGACGCCTATCTCTTCCACAAGCAGCCCTACGTATTCGACTATGTCAAGCAGCAGGTGGCCCAGGACCTGTGCCCGAAGACGCCCAAGAACTGCCCGGCGCTCTATGACGGCCTGAAGATCTACACGACGATCGATCTGCGCAAGGAGGCCCTGGCCCAGCAGGCCATCGCCAACCACGCCTCGCTCCTGGCCGCGCAGGGAGGGCCCGGCTCTGCCGCCGCCGGGCTGGCCTCGGTGGACACCGCCAACGGCCACATCCTCGCGATCGCCAACTCCTCGACGTACAGCCAGACGACGTTTGACTACGCCACCCAGGCCCACCGCCAACCGGGCTCGTCGTTCAAGACGTTCGCGCTGATGACGCTGATCCATGACTACCACGGCGACCCCAACACCACCTACTACACGTCCAAGTTCCTGCCGGCCGGGTGGCTGTCCGCGGACCCGACGTGGTCGGTCCACACCGCCGAGGAGTCCTACCAGGGTGACATCGACGTCACCAAGGCGACGATCGTCTCGGACAACACGGTGTTCGCGCAGATGGCCGCCGACCTCGGCTGGGACAAGCTCGACGACACCGCGCATGCGATGGGCATCACCTCGCCGCTGGACGGCAACCCGGCCGAGGTGATCGGCGGGCTGCGGGTCGGCGTCACGCCGCTGGAGATGGCCGACGCGTACGCGACGCTGGCCAACGGCGGCATCCACATCCCGACGACGATCATCGACAAGGTCGTGTTCCCGGACGGCAGCGTCCGGAACTTCGGCAACCCGGCGCAGAACCGGGTGTTCCCCTACGACGAGGCCTACGAGGGCACGAGCGTGCTCAAGCAGGTGATCACCAGCGGCACCGGCACGGCGGCCAACTACGGCTGCCCCGCCGCCGGCAAGACCGGCACCGCCAACAACCTGGAGAACGCGTGGTTCGTCGGCTACACGCCGCGGATGGCCACCGCCGTGTGGGTCGGCTATCCGCAGGGCAATCTCCCGATGGCCGACGGCTTTGGCGGGACCCTGGCGGCGCCGATCTGGCACGACTACATGCAGACCGCCTCCGGCGGCTACTGCGGCGACTGGACGGCCCCCGCCCAGCCGTTCCAGGGCACCGCCTTCTTCGGCCACTTCTCGAACGCCGGACCGCCGGTGGCGCCCGCGGCGCCAGCCCAGACCCAGACGACCGGCAAGGCGAAGACGCCCAGCGGCGGAACTGGCGTCGGCACCGGGAAGACCAAGAGCCAGTACAACAACCCCGCCCTCTACTCGCAGCCGCCGCAGCCGGGCGCCGGCACCACCCCGACGACGGGCAACACCGGCACCACCGGCGGAGCGAGCGGCACCACCACCACGCACTGACCGGCCGCTCGTGTCGATCCTGCTGGTAGCGTTGTCGGATCGGCGCGCGCGATCCCGCGCGGCCTGACCGAAGGTTCCAACGCATGCCCAAGGAAGAAAAGGTCGAGCTCGAGGGAGAGGTGGTCGAGGCGCTCCCGAACGCGATGTTCCGCGTCAAGCTCGACAACATGGACCGCGTCGTGCTCGGTCACGTGGCCGGCAAGATGCGCCGCTTCCGCATCCGCATCCTGCCCGGTGACCGGGTCCGGGTCGAGCTGTCCCCGTACGACCTCGACCGGGCCCGCATCGTCTACCGCCACCGCTGACCCGCGCCGGAGCGACTCGCACCCCGCGAGCGAGGCATGCGAGAGCTGGAGCTGATCGAGTCCCTGGAGCGGGTCCTCGGCAGCGACCGGGGTGACGCTCCGCCGCCGGGCGCCGGCCGGGTGGCGCGCTGGATCGGAGACGACGCCTCGGTGGTGCGCGGCGCCGGATATGCCGTGACCTCGATCGACACCGTCGTCGACGGCGTCCATTTCCGCTCCGGCGAGCTGACGCCGGGCGAGATCGGCCACCGGGCGATGGGCTCGGCGCTGTCGGACCTGGCCGCGATGGGAGCGGTGGCGGGCGAGGCCTACATGGCCCTGGCGCTGACGGCGGGCATGGAGCAGGGCGACGCGCTGGCCCTGATCGACGGCGCGCACCGGCTGGCGTCGGCCTGCGGCGTGACGATCGCCGGAGGTGACGTCAGCAGCTCCAGCGTGCTGACCGTGACCGTCACCGTGGTCGGCTGGACGCGGGATCCGGGGGATCTCGTCGGCCGCGACGGCGCCCGGCCCGGGGATCTGGTGGCCGTGACGGGCTCGCTCGGCGCGGCCGGGGCCGGGCTCGCGCTGCTGGAGAGGCGCGCGCGGCCCGACGGCCTGCCCGAGGCGACGCTCCGGGAGCTGCACGACCGGTACGCGCGTCCCGAGCCCCGGCTCGCCGCCGGACTGGCCCTCAGCGCGCTCGGCGCCACGGCGATGATCGACCTGTCCGACGGGCTGGCCACCGACGCCCGGCATCTCGCCCGCCGCAGCGGCGTCACGATCGAGCTCGATCTGGCGACGCTGCCACTTGCGGACGGCGTCAGAGAGGTGGCGGCGCAGCTCCACGTGGATGCGCCGACGTTCGCCGCGACGGCCGGCGAGGACTACGAGCTGTGTGCGTGTCTGCCGCCCAGCGCCCGGAACGCGATCGACGGGCGGACGGGATCCGATATCGAGCCGGGGGGATCAGATACACCCGGGCTGGCCTGGATCGGACGGGTGCGGGCCGGGCCGGGAAACCTGGAGTTCGCCGGGGGCGCCGGCGAACTCTCAGGTTACGAGCACTCCTCGTGAGAGCGCTTGGCAGACCCGGCGAGCTTGTGCTCCTGCAAGAGTCGGCGCACGATCGCGTCGGCGACCGCGTGGGTGTCCACGTGGTACTCGCCACGACCGATTTGCTCTTGTATCTCGATGACGCGCATACCGCGGTTTCCTTCCGATATCGGCTGGGGTTGACCGATCACTTCTCAGCGTGGTTTTCGGCGTTCCCGCGGCCGATCTGGACGCGGATGGACGCGGGCTGGACATTTCGGCATGCCGCCGGGGGCGCGGGCGCGAAACCGGTCATTCGGCTGACTGGCGGGCGGGGCCCAGCGGCTGGACGGACTTCAGCCGGGCGAACACGATGATGCGCTGCGCGGCGCTGTAGATCGGGTTGCATGCCGACAGCACGAGACGCTCGTACCCGACGTCATTGATGACCCAGACGTCGCTGGGCTTGACGATCCGCAGATACTGGACCACGTAGGTGAACTTGCCGTAGCGCATCGTGATGAAGATCCGATCGCCCGGCTTGAGCTCGTTGATGAACCGGAACGGCGCCAGGTACGTTGTCCGGTGTCCGGCGATCGCCACCGTCTGGCCCATTCCGGGGAACGCCGTCGAGGGGTAGTGACCGGGACCCTCCTCGAGGTCCTGCGTGCCGGTGCCCTGGACGACGTTGTAGGTGTTGCCGAGCCGGGGGATCTGCAGCTGGCCGATGGCGTCGCCCGCGGTCACCTGGCTGCGCTCGAGCCGCGCGAGATAGGCGAGCCGCTGATCGAGCTTGCTGATGCCGGCCAGCGCCCGGACGTCATTGTCGGTGAGCGGCGCGGCGTGATAGCTGAGATAGCGCTGGTTGACGTTGGCGCGCATGATCAGGCCGATCGCCGCGGTCACCGGCTCCTGCCAGATGACGGTGACGCCGGCGTCGAGCACCAGCAGCAGGCCGGAGAGGATGAGGACCGATGAGATGTCCCGGATCAGGCGCCGCATAGCTCAGCGCCGCAACGCGGACTTGGTGCCGCCCAGGGAGCCGGGCCCCGCGTAGGTGATGGGCCCACGGACGGTGACCGGGGCAGCCGGGACCACACGCGAGCCGCGCGCCGCCAGCACCGAGAGCGTGGCCGCGCTGAACAGGCAGCCGAGCACCACGCTCCACTCGACCGCCGCCAGCAGGCTGACCCCGTGGCCGGCCAACAGGAGCACCGCCTGCCAGGCGACGTTCATCGGGCCGTAGCCGAGCCCGTGGGCGTAGTAGAGAACCAGCAGCACCGGCGGCGCCAGCCCGAGCAGGATCAGCGCGATGCGTGCCGGCACCGGCACTCGCAGATCGGGACTGACCGCCCACAGCCACAGATGCAGCGCGGGGACCACCAGCAGCGCTGCATACGGGTTGGCGAGCCAGATCGCGAATGTCACCACGCACATCACCATCAGCAGCCCAGCCACGCCCCCGTCGCTCGCGCGGTCGGGCTCTCGGCCGCGCGAGTCCCGCGCCCGGGTGGGCATCCGCCGCGCGAGCGCGTACACGCCGGCCGCGGCGGCCAGCATCACGACACCGGCGGCGACCAGCACGGTGACCCCGTCGCCGTTGAGCGGGATCGCACCGGGCGCGACGGGGCCCGGTGGCGCGATGGGGATCAGGCCGAGCAGGCGGGCCACCAGGACAACGAGGACGCCGAGCACGAATGGTGACGATGACGCCAGCGCCAGCGCCAGCGAGCGCCAGATGACGTGTCCCCGTCGCCGGGCGCGCGCGACGCCGTCGATCGTGGTCAACACCACCGGGACGAGCAGCGCCAACACGAACAGCGAGATGGCCCATCCGGGGACGATCTTGCCGGCGAGCAGCACATAGGCTGACGGCGGCGCCAGCGTCGGGCCGCTGTCCAGCGCCGAGATCGTCTGCAGGACCGCCCGGCCGATCGCGGTGAGCTGACTGGTGCCGACCACCGCCGCGTCCGCAGCCGGGCCCCGCTCGCCCGACAGCGAGATCTCCACCGCCGACATGCCCTGCGCCCCGAACGGCGCCTGCTGACCGAGCGTGAACGGGAAGGCGAGATGGGCGAACTGACCGCCGAGCCCGGTGAACCCGGCATTCAGCGACGTCTGGGCGCTCAGCGCCGCCGCGACGGTGTTGCGCAGACCGGGCGTCGCCACCACCGCCCGGCTCGACCACGGAACCACGATCGGCTGCTTGATGTGGGCGCTGGCCAGGTCGCCGAGCACGAGCACCGCGTCGACCGGCCCCGCGAGGCTCGAGGCGAGGCGGATCGCCCCGGCGGTGCCGGCGGATCCGGTGGTGGAGGCGAGCACGACGGTCCGATGCAGCGTTTCACCGCCGAGGTCGCGCGCCAGCTCCATGAGCGTTGCCGTGCCCGAGGCGGCGGCGGTGGCCTGGGAGCCCACGGCGTCGCGCGGGGCCGTGATCACGATGCTCCCGCTCGCGGAGCCCGGCCACACGCCGATCACGTTCTGGAGCGTGCGCGTGCCGTCGACGGTGCGCCCGGTGAACGTGTCGACGGTGGGGCGCAGGCCGTGGCCGTACTGCGCAAAGGCCTGGCGGACCTGCGTGGCGAGGTTGTCGTCATCGAAGGACCCGGGTTGGCGATCGGGCTCGAACGTCGCGATCCTGGTCATCTCCGCGGCGACGTTCTGGCCGTTGAACACCGTAGGGGAGAGCGTGGGGCTCAGCGCAGCCTGCTGGTTGCGCAACGAGAACCCCAGGACGACCAGAGCCAGAGCCGCGACGATCAGGCCGGTCCGGTAGATGCGCCCATCGAGCATCCCGCCAGAGGTTATCTCCTGGCCCGCCGAGCGCCGGCCGGGCCCGCCGCTCAACCTGGATCCACCGATAGTGGGCGGAGACCCCAGGATCGTTGGATCCAGGTTCAATTACTCTTGTCAGGTTGGCCGAGACGACAGTGCCCGAACGACTCGCTCGCATCCTGCTCGTCGACGACGAGCAGTCGATCCAAACACTGCTCTCCTATCCGTTGCGCAAGGAGGGCTACGACGTGGTCCAGGCCACCGACGGTCGCCAGGCGCTCGAGCGCTTCGACGAGCAGCAGTTCGATCTCGTGGTGCTCGATCTGATGCTGCCCCGGATCGACGGCCTCGAGGTCTGCCGGCGCCTGCGCAGCCGCAGTTCGGTCCCGATCATCATGCTGACCGCAAAGTCCGAGGAGATCGACAAGGTGGTGGGGCTCGAGCTGGGAGCCGACGACTACATCACCAAGCCGTTCTCCCTGCGGGAGTTCTCCAGCCGCATCAAGGCAGCGCTGCGGAGGGCCGAGATGAGCCGGCCGGAGCAGACGATGCCGGGCGAGGAGCCGCTGGAGACCCGGGACCTGCGGATCGACTTCGCCAAGCGGACGGTGCGCGTGCGCGGCGATGAAGCGCAGCTGACCTACGTCGAGTTCGAGATCCTGTCGGTGCTGGCCCGGGCCCCGGGCCGGGTGTTCACGCGGGACATGCTGCTGGCCCGGATCTGGGGCGATTCCGCGTACCGAGACCCGCGGACGATCGACGTCCATATCCGGCACCTGCGCGAGAAGGTGGAACGCGACCCCAAGGACCCCGAATATCTGTTCACGGTCCGCGGCGTCGGCTACCGGTTCCGTGACACCGACCCCGACTAGCGTCGTGACGCGGCGGCCGCGCGTCACGCTCTCGCTGAGCAACCGGCTGGCGGCGATCTTCTTCCTGATGACGCTGCTGGCGATCGGCGCTCTGTATCTGTATGTGGCGCCCGGACTGCAGAGCCGGCTGATCGGCGAGAAGCTGAGTGCGCTGGCCGCCGCGGCGACCGAGCACTCGGCGCCGATCAGCCGAGCCGTCGGAAGCTCGACGCCCTTGCCCCGGGTCCGGCGAGCCGTCAACCAGGCGGCCGGCGCCTCCGGCGACCGGGTGACCCTGCTGACCGTCAACCGCGTGCTGGGCGCCCTGCAGCTCTCCGAGGAGTTCGATTCGGGCGGACCGCCGGCGGGCCCGGCGCTGCGGTTCGGGCTCGCGTATACGGCGGTGAACAGCCGCCGGCTGGTCACCGGGACCGAACCGGCGGCGTCGGGAGCCGTCGCCGAGGCGGCCAACCCCGTCTTCTACTCGCGCCACGTCGTCGGCTGGGTGATCGTGTACTCGGCTCCGCTGGCGGATGTGATGCGAACCGTCAGCACCGTTCGGCATGAGATCCTCGTCGCCGGCGGGATCGCACTGCTGCTGGCGCTGATTGCCAGCTACCTGGTGGCGCGCGCGCTGGCGCGGCGGGTCCGGCGGCTCGAGCTGGCCGCCAAGCAGGTCGCGGCCGGGGACTTCAGCCGGCCGATCCCGGTCGGCTCCAACGACGAGCTGGGCCGGCTGGCGATCGCGTTCAACGAGATGCAGCAGCAACTGCTGCAACTCGAGCAGGCGCGCAAGAAGTTCATCGCCACCGCCTCGCACGAGCTGCGGACGCCGGTGTTCTCCCTCGGTGGGTTCGTCGAGCTGCTGGAGGACGAAGAGCTCGACCCCGAGACGCGGCGGCGGTTCCTGGACCAGGTCCGCGACCAGGTGCAGCGGCTCGGAAAGCTGTCCGTCGATCTGCTCGATCTCTCGCGGCTGGAGTCCGGGTCGCTCGAGCTCCGGCCCGAGGAGGTCGATCTGGGCGAGCTGACCCGCTCGGTATCCGGGGAGTTCGAACCGACCCTGGCCCAACACGACTCGCGGCTGGAGCTACGGCTGCCGACGCGGATCGAGGCGCAATGCGACCCGGTGCGGGTGGCCCAGATCATGCGCATCCTGATCGATAACGCCCTGACCCACACCCCGGCGGGGACCCAGATCGTCGTGACCGCCGGCCGGCAGAACGGTCGCGTCCGGTTGGCCGTCCGTGACGATGGGGAGGGCATCGAGCAGCCGGCGATGCAGCGCATCTTCGAGCCGTTCTACACCGCCGACGACGCGCAGGGCTCGGGACTGGGCCTGGCGATCGCGTCCGAGCTGGCCGGCCGCATGTCCGGGCGCCTGTCGGTTCAGTCCGCGGACGGGGTGACGACGTTCATCCTCGACATCCCGGGATGACACGCCCGCGCGCACAACCACGGCAACGAAGGAGGGTCCCCGATTCGAAAACCGCTGACTCAAGGCCAGTCAGCTACGGGCGCCAGGGCTCCAGCAGCCTGAGCCACATCTCGCTGCGGGTGGGGAACGACGGGATCGCGTGCACCAGCCGGCGCAGCGGCACCTCGCCGACGATCGCGACGGTGGCGGCGTGAAGCATGTCGGCGACGTCGGGGCCGGTGAAGGTGGCGCCGACCATCACGTCTCGTGACTCGTCGACCACGATCCGGGCCCCCGAGGGCGCGCCCTTGCCGATGAAGCTGGCGCCGGGCGTGGCGCCGGGATCGCCGTCGACCGCCCGCGCCCGGATCCCATCGTCGAGCGCCCGCTGGAGCGTGTAGCCGACGGCGGCGATCTGGGGCTCGGTGAACACGACGCGGGGGGACATCGGACCGTCCCAGTCCGCAGCCGCGGGCCGGTTCATGATCGTCGCCACCGCGATCACGGCCTGGTACTTGCCGGCGTGGGTCAGCAGGGCGCGGCCGTTGACGTCGCCGACGGCGTAGAGCCAATCACGGTGGGCGGGCCCCGGCACCCGCATCTGGTCATCGACCGAGATCGTCGCGCCGGGCTCGAGGTCCACGGTCTCGAGTCCCAGATCGTCGGTGTGAGGGGTGCGGCCGACGGCGACGAGGAGCTCGTCGGCGTCAATCGTCTCGCCGCTGCGCAGGGTGAGGGTGAAGACGCCGCCGTCGCTGCGCTGGGCCAGCGTCACCTCGACGCCGAGCCGAACATCGACACCGCGGTCGCGCAGGGCCTGCGTGAGCTGCTCGGCGGCGAACGGCTCCTCGTTGGCCAGCAGGCGCGACCGGGCTTCGACCAGCGTCACCGCGGAACCGAGAGACGACCAGGCCTGTGCCAGCTCGCAGCCGACGACCCCGCCGCCGAGCACGGCGAGCCGCTTCGGAACCGCCTTGGCGGTCGTCCCCTGGCGGTTGGTCCAGGGAGACAGGTCACGCAGGCCGGGCACCGGCGGGACGGCGGCGCCGCTCCCCACGGCGATCACGACCGCCCGTCGCGCCACCAGCAGCTGGCCGCCGACGCGGACTCGGCGCTCGCCGTCCAGCCGGGCCGCGCCGCGGACGAGCGAGATGCCGCGGTCATGCACCCAGGGCAGCTGCACCGAGTCGTCGAGGTCGTGGATGACCTCGTCGCGACGAGCGAGGACGGCTGCGGGGTCGAGCTCGCCAGTGACGGCCTCCCGGGCCCCGGGCACGCGGCGAACCTCGGCCAGCAGCTCCGCCGGGCGCAGCAGCGCCTTGGAGGGCATGCACGCCCAGAACGCACACTCTCCACCGACCAGCTCGCGCTCGACGAGCGCCACGCCGAGACCCTCGCCGGCGAGCTTGCCGGCGCAGACCTCGCCGGCCGGGCCGGCGCCGATCACGATCACGTCGTACTCAGTCATGCAGCCCGAACGGTATTCGACGCGGGCGCGCGCCCGGGCCCGGCTGCCCGGCGGGCGGGCTGCCCGGCGGGCGGGCGGGCGCTACGAGACCTCGCGCAGGCGGCCCGTCTCCACCTCATAGACGAAGCCCCGGATCGCGTCCTTGTGGGGAATGAACGGCGACGCCTTGATCCGGGCGATCGACTGGCGAACGTCGGCGTCGAGATCGCCGAACGCCTCGGCCGCCCAGGCGGGCTTGATCCCGGTGTCCTGCTCGATCGATGCCCGGAAGGCATCGTCGGTGAAGGTGAGCATGCCGCAGTCGGTGTGGTGGATGAGGATGATCTCCTCGGTCCCGAGCAGTCGCTGGGAGATCGCCAGTGAGCGAATCGCGTCGTCGGTGACCACGCCGCCGGCGTTGCGGATCACGTGCGCGTCGCCTTCACTGAGCCCGAGGGCGCCGTAGACGCTCAGGCGCGCATCCATGCACGCGACCACCGCCACCTTCGCACCCGGTGGCATCGGCAGGTCGGCCTTGGCAAACGAGGCCGCGTAGCTCTCGTTGTTCGCCAGTAGCTCGTCGGTGGCGCTCACGATCAATCTCCTTTGCGCAGGGCGGTTGCGCTCGAGAACGCTAGCAAGTTCACCGGTTCAATTGAGTTTCCGACCCGCTGGTCAGCGGGCCCGCCGAGCGAGGGCGACGGCTCGGCCCTGACCGTGCGGTTATCGTCTGGTGGCCTGCATGTCCTCCGACACGCCCCTCTTCCTCGTCTCCAACCGCGGCCCGGTGACGTTCCAGCCCGGCGGCGAGATCAGGCGAGGGACGGGTGGTCTGGTCACCGCACTGATCGGCCTGGCCTCCCACCGGCCGGTGACGTGGGTGGCGTCGGCGATGACCGACGAGGACGTGGAGGAGGCCCAGCGCAACGACGGCCGGCCGTTCCCGGTCAAGACCCCCGAGGGCGACGAGTACCGCGTCAAGCTGGTGGCGTCCGACGCCGACGCCTACGACGGCTTCTACAACATCATCGCCAACCCGCTGCTGTGGTTCATCCAGCACTACCTGTGGGACCTCTCGAACGCCCCGGACATCCGGCGCAACGAGACCGAGGCGTTCGAGTTCGGGTACAACGCCGTCAACGAGGACCTGGCCCACGCCGTCCTCGAGGAGATCGCCGATATCGACAAGCCGGTGGTGATGGTCCACGACTACCACCTCTACGTCCTGCCGGCGCTGATCCGGCGCGAGCGGCCCGACGCGTTCCTGCACCACTTCGTGCACATCCCATGGAGCCAGTCGGATTCCTGGCGGGTCCTGCCCACGCCGATCCGCCGCGAGATCTATGACGGGATCCTCTCCAACGACATCATCGGCTTCCACACCCGCTCCTACCGGCGCAACTTCCTCCAGTGCTGCGAGGACCTGATGGGACTGGATGTGAACCACGAGCGCGGAGTGGTGCGCGTCGGTGACCGCGAGGTGTGGGTCCGGGCGTACCCGCTGCCGATCGACTCGAGCGCGATCCAGGCGGTGGCCGCCCGGCCGCGCGTACGGGAATTTGAGTCAGAGCTGCTGCGCCGCCGCCGCGACCATCTGATCCTGCGCGTCGACCGCGCCGATCTGAGCAAGAACGTCCTGCGCGGGTTCAGCGCCTTTGACACGTTCCTGGAGCAGCACCCCGAGTTCCGCGAGAGGGTCACGTTCATCGCCCAGCTGATGCCGTCCCGGACCGACGTGCCCGAGTACGCCGAGTACCTGGAGCGGATCGAAGCGGTCGTCGCGGTCGTCAACCACCGCCACGGCTCGCCGGACTGGATGCCGATCCAGCTCAAGCTCCGCGACGACCTGGAGGAGGCGGTGGCCGCCTATAAGCACTACGACATGCTGATGGTCAACGCCATGTTCGATGGCATGAACCTGGTGGCCAAGGAGGGACCGATGGTCAACGAGCGCGCGGGCGTGTCGGTCCTGTCGGAGAACACCGGCGCGCACGAGGAGCTCGGCGAGTACGCGCTGTCGGTCAACCCGTTCGACATCCAGGAGCTCGCCGACTCCATCCACGCCGCCCTGACGATGTCCGTGGACGAACGCAAGCGTCGCCACGCGGGGCTGATCTCGATCGTCACCGCGCGCGATCCAGGCGACTGGATCGACGAGCAGCTGGCCGACATCAAGGCCAAGGAGCGCGCGCTCGACGTGTCGTGAGCGTGGGTTCGGGCCGGCCGGCCCGTCAGTTGAGCGTCTTGCCCTCGCGCAACAGCTCGACGTAGGAGGCGATCCGGCGCTCCCGGGCGTCGGATCGCTTGACGTGGTGCAGCCGGTACAGGAACGCATATCGCCGCTGCCCCGTCAGCGTCTCGAAGAACTCGCGCGCCGCCGGGTCCTGATCGAGCGCCGTGCGGAGATCGGCGGGGACGGTGGCGCGGCTCTGCGGCTCATACGCCGCCTCCCAGCGCCCGTCCGCGCGGGCGGCCTGCACCTGGGCGCGGCCGGCCTCGTGCATCAACCGATCGGCGATCAGCCGCTCGGCCTTGGCCCGGTTCACCTGGGACCACTTGCTCCGGGGGCCCCGGGGAGTGAAGCGCTGCAGCCAGAAGCTCTCGTTCAAGCGCCGCGTCTGCCCGTCGATCCAGCCGAAGCAGATGGCGGTGTCGAGCGCCTGGGCGTGGTTGACGGTGCTGGCGGCGGCATCCCGCTTGGCGAACTTGAGCCAGACGCCCGGCGACAGTGCATGGTGCTCCGCGAGCCAGCCTCGCCATTGCGCATCGGTGGCGCACTCGAGAATCGGCAGCTCGGGCTTGGTGGCGGGCGCCCGCGGCATGGGGCAATCTTGCCAGCCGGGCACCGATGTCACCCGCTATAGTCGGCCGCCGCTGATCGGGTCCGCTCGTGGGGCCCGGTCCGCGAACCGACCATGTCCGAGCAAGCTCGCCTATATGACCTGATGCTGGTCCTCTCCACCACTGCGGAGGAAGACCGGCGCGCCAAGATCGTCGCTGACGCGGAGGCGCAGATCACTGCCGGCGGCGGCACGATGGAACGCCAGGACGACTGGCACACGCGGCCGCTGACCTATGAGATCGACCACCAGGCCGAGGGCGAGTATCACCTGCTGCAGTTCACCGGTCCGACCGACCTGCTCGAGGGCCTGTCGCACAACCTGCGCATCGATGACGCGGTGCTGCGGTTCCGGATCATCAAGGTGGTGCCGGGCACCCCTCCGCCGCCGGATTCGGCGCCCCCGGTGCTGGCCGGCGCTTCGGCGACTCCCGCCGGCCCCCCCTCTTCCGAGGACTAACCTCGGTCCGGCCCTGTGCCGCCGGCCGGCCCTCGACGCCCGGGGCTGCTGTCGCAGCCCGGCCCGGACCGCCAGTGGGCCAGTTGGTCACGGAAGTGTTCCGTCGGTCACGCAACCGTGCCAATGCAGCAACGATTTAGACCATTTTCCGCTGACTCGATGGGTTGCCGTCTGGCGCGCCCATAGACTCGATCACGAGCTTCCACACGTTCACTGAAAGGAGCCAGACCAATGGCTGGAGGCAACATCAACCGGGTGGTTCTGACCGGCAACCTGACCCGCGACCCCGAGCTTCGCACGTTCCCGGACAGCGGCAACGCGGTCTGCTCGCTGCGCTTGGCCTGCAACGGCCGGCGCAAGAACAACCAGACCGGTCAGTGGGAGGATCAGCCCAACTATTTCGACATCACGGTCTGGGGCGCGCAGGGCGAGAACTGCGCGAAGTACCTCAGCAAGGGGCGCCCCGTCGCCGTCGACGGCCGGCTGCAGTGGCGCGAGTGGAACGACAAGGAAGGCAACAAGCGCCAGTCTGTGGATATCATCGCTGAGTCCGTCCAGTTCCTGGGTAGCCGTGAAGACGGCGGCAATGGGAACGGCAACGGATTCTCGAGCAGCGTGCGCGCCGCGGAGAGCGACGTCCCGATTGATACCGGCGACTTCGAGCGCACTCCGGTGAGCGCCGGCGCGGACGAGGACATTCCGTTCTAGAAGGCAAAGTACTTCCGACCAAGCTAGGCTGATACTCAGTGGCAAAGCAACGTAGACGTCCGGTCCGCCGGCGCGACCGCAAGGGTGGGCCGACATCGACCCGCCGTAAGTCGTGCCCGTACTGCCGGGACAAGATCGAGCAGGTGGACTGGAAGGACGTGTCCACGCTGCGCCGGTTCATCTCCGACCGCGGGAAGATTCGCTCGCGCCGGATCACCGGAGCGTGCCGTCGTCACCAGAGTCAGGTGGCGCGCGCGGTCAAGCGCGCCCGCGAGCTCGCATTGCTGCCGTATGTCGCCGAGGGCAGCGGAGATCACCGGGGCGGTCGCGGTGACCGCGACCGTGACCGCGACCGCGACCGGTAGGCAGGACCGACGGCGATGCCGCAGGCGATCCTGCTTCAAGACGTGGAGACGCTCGGTGAGCGTGGGACGGTGGTCGACGTGTCGGCCGGGTACCTGCGCAACTTCCTGCAGCCGCGCAAGCTCGCCGAGCCCGCCACCGAGACGTCGATCAAGGTGGCGCGACGCCGCCAGGAGGACGCCGAGCGGGCCGTGCGCGAGGCCGAGGAACGGTCGCGTGAAAGCGCCGCGGTCCTCGGCCGCACCGTGCTGACGATCCCCCAGCAGGCCGGGGACGACGGACGGCTGTTCGGGTCGGTCACGACCCAGGACATCGCCGACGCCATCCGGGACGCGCGAGGGCTCAAGATCGATCGCCGCAAGATCCACCTGGACGAACCGATCCGCAACATCGGCACCTACATGGTCGTGGTCGAGATCGCCGACGAGGTCACCGCGGCGGTCAAGACGATGATCGTCGCGGCCTCCTAGCCGTCCCAGCTCGTCCGGGCGGTACGGTCCGGGTTTGCCGGCTGAGAGGTAAACGTCGCGTGTTGCGAGGTGAGTCGTGACTCGCCGCCGCCCTCGGACCTATTCTCGGATGCCGCCATGAGCGCCGTGCAGAGCATCGCCGTCCCGCCTCACAACCTCGACGCCGAGAAGTCGGTGCTCGGGGCGGTGCTGCTCGACGAGCGCCACCTCCACGCCCTGCTGGTCGAGGAGCAGCTGCGCCCCGAGCACTTCTACCGCGAGCAGCACGGGGCCGTGTTCGGCGCGATGCTCGAGCTCTATGAGGGTGACAGCAAGATCGATCACCTGACCGTCTCCGAGAGACTGCGCCACCACGGCAAGCTCGAGGAGGTCGGGGGGGCGCCGGCGATCGACGAGCTGGCCGGGTGGGTACCGGCCGCCGGCCACGCGCGCGAGTACGGCCGGATCGTCCGGGACAACGCCAAGCTGCGGGCGCTGCTGACCGCGTCCTACGCGATCCAGGCCAGCGTGCTGGCCCGAGAGGCACCGGCGCGCGAGCTCGTGGAGCAGGCCGAGCGCTCGGTGCTGGAGGTGGCCACCGACGACCGCCAGAAGAAGATCCGGTCGATCGCGGACATCCTGCACGAGGAGACCGACAAGCTGCATCGGCTGTCGATCTCGAAGACGGCGCTGACCGGGACGACCTCCGGATTCAAGGATCTCGACGAGAAGACCGGCGGGTTCCAGCCCGGCAACCTGATCGTGCTCGCCGCCCGGCCGTCCATGGGCAAATCGGCGCTGGTGGCCAACTTCGCCGAGAACGCCGTGCTCGCCGGCCACCCGGTGGCGCTGTTCTCCCTCGAGATGTCCGAGTCCGAGCTCGCGCAGCGTTTCGTCGCCTCCCAGGCGCGGGTCAAGGGCGAGGATCTGCGCCGCGGGAAGGTCGCCGCCGACCGCTGGCCGAAGATCCTGGAGGCCTGCCAGCGCCTCTCTGACGCCCCGATGTACGTGGATGACTCGAGCGACACGGGGGTGCTGGAGATCCGGTCCAAGTGCCGACGGCTCCACTCCCAGGTCGAGGGCGGCCTGGGCCTGATCATCGTCGATTACCTGCAGCTGATGCGCTCCGAAGGGCACATCGAGAGCCGCGTCGAGCAGGTGGCCCAGATGAGCCGTGGGCTCAAGGGTCTCGCCCGTGAGCTGAACGTGCCCGTCGTTGCGCTCTCCCAGCTCAGCCGCGCCGTCGAGCAGCGTGGCGGCGAGAAGAAGCCGGTGCTCTCTGACCTCCGTGAATCCGGTGCCATCGAGCAGGACGCCGATCTCGTCATGTTCATCTACCGCGACGAGTACTACGAGAAGGACTCCGAGCGCCCCGGAGAGGCCGACATCATCATCGCCAAGCACCGCAACGGACCGGTCGGCGAGATCGTGCTCACCTTCCAGAAGGAGTATCCGAAGTTCATGAGCTACGCCGGGGAGCGGTTCGCCCCATGAGCGACTGCCCGTTTGACACCTGCGACGGCGGAGGTTTCGTCTATGACATCGAGACCAACACCGCGTATGACTGCCGCTGCCGCGCGCAGCGCATAGCGCGGTCCAAGGCTCGAACCCTGTCGGCGGTGATCCCGCGCCGCTACCGCGACGTGGCGTTCGAGCGCCCGCCGGCGAATGAGATCGATCCCGCGATCGTCGCCGCCACCCGGCGATATGCGCACACGATCGACGCCCAGCTCGACGCGGGCCGTGGCCTGTGGTTCATGGGACCCCCCGGCACCGGCAAGACGACGCTGGCGATGCTCGTCTCCAAGGCGGCCTCGGACGCGGGGCGCTCGGTGGCGATCTACTCGCTGCCCCGGCTCCTCAACGAGATCCGGGATACGCACCGATCCGACCGCTCCCACATCGACCTGCTGGACCGCCTGACGCAGGTTGACCTGCTGCACGTCGATGACGTCGGCGCCGAGCGGTCCACCGACTGGGTGCTGGAGGAGCTGTACTCGATCGTCAACGCGCGCTACGAGGACAAGCGTTCGATGGTCATCACCACCAACATCCTGGACCGGGAGGCGCTGTGCGAGCAGATCAGCGCCCGCACCGTCTCTCGCCTCACCGAGATGTGCGACGAGCTGCCGCTGCTCGGCCACGACCACCGCATGGACCTCCGCACCGCGTGAGCCGGACGGGACGCTAGGGACGGCGGAACTGCCGGGCCGCGCCGGCGCGTCTCGGGGACCACAGCCCCAGGTAGCGCCCGAGCGTCGCGAATCCCAGCAGGCAGACGAGCGCGTCGGCGATCCCGCGCACCGCGCCGTCAAATGCATCCGACGCCGGCACGCCCGCCACCGTGATGGCCACCGCGACGGCGCCGGCGACGATCACGGCCAGCCGCCAGGGGCGCCCGCGGAACGTGCGGGGGATGAGGCCGCCGAGATCGTCGAAGATGTCCCCGGCCGGACCGTCCGCGACTGGACGCAGACGTGAGGCGGCCCAGACGGGCCGCAGCGCGGCGAGCAGCCCGGCCGTCCCGGCAGCGGCAGCCACGATCGTGAAGGTCCCCCAGGTCGCGGAGGCGTGATGGCGGTACACGATCGCCAGGGTGCCGAGACTCGCCATGCTGGCGATTCCGGCCAGCAGGCCGACGGCGGCGCGGCGAACGATCACCCTCGCCTCGGCGGCGGGCAACGTCGCGGTCCCGCGCCGGCGAAGCCAGCGCAGCGCGGCGAGGATGCCGGCGACGAACGACAACTGCGGGGCCAGCAGGGCGACCCCGGTGGCGATGCGGCCGATCGGCGGGGCGCCCCCCCGGACGGCGCCGAACGCGGCCGAGCCCGAGAAGGCAAAGGCGACGGCGAACACGAGCCCGGCCACCATGAGGGCGGCAAAGCTGCCGACGGCCGCCGTCATCGCCCGCGCGCTGCCGAGCTGATCGGCGAACTGGCACGCGAGCTCGCGCGGATCGCCGAGATCCGCGCCGGGATCGCAGGCGAGGTGATCGGCGAACTCGTCGAGGATGCGCGCGCCCAGGCGCCCCGAGATCCCGACCACAGCCAGCTCCCGGCCCAGCTCGCGCTCGTAGGCGGACGTCATGCCAGCACCGCCTCCATCGCCCGAGAGAAATCGCGCCATTCGCCGCGACGCACGCCGAGCTCGCGCTCGCCCCGCCGCGTCAGCGCGTAGACGCGGCGCCGGCGCCCGTCACCGCGCGACCAGGCGCTGCTGAGCAAGCCCCCTGCCTCCAGCCGGTGCAGCGCGGGATACACGGTCCCCTCGGGCAGCGCCAGCGCTCCATCGCTGCGGACCTTGAGCTCCTCGATGATCGCGTACCCGTGGCGCGGCTCGTCAGCGACAACGGCGAGGATCAGCGCGTCGAGGTGTCCCTTGAGTGATTCGGCTCTCATGCATCGGCATTCTATGCATAGTGACGCTAGGTGTCAAGGGACGGTCCCGGATGGCCACCGAGCGCGAACTTCGCCCGCGCCCGCCTACACTGGACCGAGCCATGCCAGGAATCGTGATCGTCGGCGCCCAGTGGGGCGATGAGGGCAAAGGGAAGGTCACCGACATGCTCGCCGAGCGTGCCGACGCCATCGTGCGCTTCCAGGGCGGCAACAACGCCGGCCACACGATCGTCCGCGACGGGAAGACGTGGAAGCTGCACCTGATGCCGTCGGGGATCCTGCACCCCGGCAAGTTGTGCGTGATCGGCAACGGCGTCGTGATCGATCCGAAGGTGCTGACCGACGAGCTGGACGAGCTGCGCCGCCGCGGCGTCGAGACCAACGCCCTGCGGATCTCGGCCAACGCCCACCTGATCATGCCGTACCACATGATGCTCGACCACGCCGGGGAAGCCAAGCTCGGCAAGCTCGAGATCGGCACCACGCGGCGCGGGATCGGGCCGTGCTACGCCGACAAGGCAGCCCGGCTGGGGATCCGCGTGCAGGATCTGCTCGACGAGAAGATCCTCAAGAAGAAGATCGTCGCCGCCCTGGATCCCAAGCGCCTGTCGCTGCGCCCCTACGCCAAGGATCCGCGGCTTGACCTCCAGTCGATGACCGACGAGTACCTGACGTACGGACACGTGCTCGAGCCCTACATCGCCGACACGTCACGGCTCGTGCTCCAACGGCTGGACAACGACGAGATGGTCGTGTTCGAGGGCGCCCAGGGAGCTCTGCTGGACATTGACCACGGCACGTATCCATTCGTCACCTCCTCCAACCCGGTCGCCGGCGCCGCCTGCATCGGCGCGGGCGTCGGCCCGAAGGACATCGACGAGGTGTGGGGCGTGGCCAAGGCCTACTCCACCCGGGTCGGCGCCGGGCCGTTCCCGACCGAGATCGAAGGGCCGCTCGCCGACGAGATGCGCGAGCGCGGCGGTGAGTACGGCACCACCACCGGCCGCCCCCGGCGCGTGGGCTGGATCGACCTGGTGGCGCTGCGCTACGCGGCCCGGCTCAATTCGCTCACGGCGCTGGCGATCACCAAACTCGACGTGCTCGCGGGATTCGATCCGATCCGCGTCTGCGTGCGCTACCGCGGCGCGGAGGGAGCCGAGTTCGACTACTTCCCCTACCACCAGACCGTCCTCCATCACGCCGCCGGCGAGTACATCGAGATGCCCGGCTTCACCGACGATCTGAGCGAGTGCCGCAACGAGGACGAGCTGCCGGCCGCCGCCCGTGACTACCTTCAGTTCGTCTCGGACTTCGTCGGCGTGCCGATCGCGCTGATCGGCGTGGGGCCGGGCCGCGAGCAGGTGATCTGCACCGAGGCCGGGGCCGGGATGGCGGGCGGCGGGATGGCCGCCGGTCCCCCTGACCAGGCCGTCAGCGCGAGCTGACGCCCCCCCGGCCCGGCTCAGGGCCAGCGCTCGAGGAGATCGTCGTCGGGGACGCGGCGCACGACGCGCGCCGGCACACCCATGACCACCTCTCGGTCGGCGACATCGCGAATGACCACCGCGCCGGCCGCGACGAACGCCTCCTCGCCGATCACTCTGCCCGGCGTCAGCACGACTCCGCCGCCGACCCGACACCCACGTTTGAGCGTTGCGCCCTGAAGCCGCTCGCCGGCGGCGTGACGGCCCATCGTGTTGTCATTGGTCATGATCACGCCGGGCCCGATGAACACGTCGTCCTCGACCACCGTCTCCGCGGTCACATAGACGAGGGTCTGGATCGACACGCGCGCCCCGACTCGAGCATCGAAGTCCAGGGTGGATCCCCGGCCGAGGACCGATCGCTCGCCCAGCACAGACCGCTCTCGCACCTGAGACTGGTCCCCGACGATGGCCCCCCGCCCGATCCGCGCACCGGCGTAGACGACAGCGCCGGCGCAGATCGTCACGTCATCCTCAATGATCAGATCCGCGACCGCACCGGCCGCGCTCGAGCCGGGGCGCAGCCGGGGTCGCTTGCCCAGCACGGCTCCATCCTCGACCAGGCACCGTTCGCCGAGGCTGCTGCCCGCGTGGATCACCGCGGCGGCCCCCACCTGACTGCCCGCCCCAATCGAGACGCCCGTGTGAACGACCGCCCCCGGGGCTAACGACACATTCGCGGCGATCCGGGCGGTGGCGGCGACGAACGCGCCGTCCGCGCGCTCGCGCAGCGGCTCAGCCACCGAGCGCCACGGCCGACCTGCCGCCCTCGTCCAGCGACTGCTGTAGCGCCTCGAGCACCCGCACCACGCGCAGCCCGTCGGCCCCGTCGGTCAGCGGGGCATGCCCGTTGCGGACACAGTTGACGAACTCCTCGCATTCGATCCGCAGTGGCTCCACGTTGGCGATCCGGGGCGAGAAGACATCGCCACTGCGGGTGATGTACTCGCCGTAGGTGCGGGAATCCTCGTCGAAACCCTTGTCGTACAGGGTCAGCTTGCGCTCGAGCTCCATGTCATCGAAGGTCGCCATCCGGCGCGATCCGACGACCGTGAAGCGCCGCTCCTTGTGAGGGTCCAACCAGGAGAGATGGAGGTGCGCAGCCAGCCCGGACGGGAAGCGCAGAAAGCAGAACACCACGTCCTCGACGCCGGGGCGCACATAGGACTCGCCGTGGGCCACCACCTCGTCGGGCTCCTGGCCGGCGAGATACAGGACCACCGACACGTCATGCGCGCCGAGGCTCCACAGCGCGTTCTCGTCCGCGCGCAGCTGGCCGAGGTTCAGGCGGTTGCCGTAGATGTAGTAGATCTCGTCGCCGAGCTCGCCCGAATCGGCCAGCTCTTTGAGCTTGCGAACCCCGGGGTGGTACTCGAGCAGGTGTCCGACCATCAGCAGGCGGCCGGCCCGCTGCGCCGCGGCCACGGCGCGTTGCGCATCGGCGGCCGACTGCGCCAGCGGCTTCTCGACGAAGCAGTGCTTGCCCGCCTCCAGTGCCCGCACCGCCAGCTCGGCGTGGGTCGGCACCGGAGTGGCGAGGACGATCGCGTCCAGCGATGGGTCGTTGAGGAGCTCGTCGAGGTCCGGGGTGGCACGCGCCGCTGGGAACATCCGGGCCACCCTCTCACGGGCGCGATCGTCCCCGTCGCACACATAGGTCAGCTCACAGCCGGGGATGGTGGCGAAGTTGCGCGCCAGGTTGGGTCCCCAGTAGCCGAGCCCGACCACGCCGATTGAGATCGGCTCCCCGCTCATCGATCCCGCACCCTCATCGGCAGGAGTGTAAGAGCCTGCACGACGCGCTCGCCGGCGTGGCCATCGCCGTAGATGGGAGGGCGCGCCGCGTCCGCCGCCTCCGCCGCGGGATGCGGCCGTTCGAGCTCGGTCAGGACCAGGTCGAGATCGAGATCCGCGAGGACGTTCCACCCGAGATCGACGGTTTCCGTCCACTCGGTGTTGGCACGCAGCGTGATGCACCGGACGCCCGCCAGGTAGGCCTCCTTCTGCAGCCCACCCGAGTCGGTCAGCGCGGCCCGCGCGTTGCACAACAGCGCGGTCATCTCGAAGTAGCCCACCGGCTCGGTCACGATCATGCCGGGCGCCCGGTGCAGACGCTCGAGCAGGCCGGCGGTCCGCAGACGCTGCTCGGTGCGCGGGTGCAGTGGCAACAGGACGGGAGCCACCGTCCCGGCCACGCCCGCCAGCAGGTCGACGAGCCGCGCCAGGCGGGCGGGGTCGTCGACGTTGCCGGCACGGTGGGCGGTCGCCAGCACGTAGCCGCCCGGCTCCAACCCGCGGGCGCTCACCAGATCAAGGCGCTCGCGCGCCGCCGGCTGGATCGCCTGCGCGAGGTCGACCATCACGTCACCGACGAGCTCGGCTCGGCCGGTCACCGACTCCCGCCGCAGGTTGGCCAGCGCCCCCTCGGTGGAGCACAGGAGCAGCGAGCTGGCGTGATCGACGAGAACGCGGTTCAGCTCCTCGGGCATCGTGCGATCGAACGAGCGCATACCCGCCTCGACATGGGCCACCGGAACCCCGGCCTGAGCGCCGGCCAGCGCCCCCGCGAGGGTGGAGTTGGTATCGCCATAGACGAGCACGACCTCCGGCGACTCGGCCTCGAGCACGGGCGCGAGCCCCGCCAACATGCGCGAGGTCTGCGAGGTGGCGGAGCCGAGCCCGATCCCGAGCTGCCGATCGGGGGCGGGCAGGCCGAGCTCGGCGAAGAACACCGCCGACAGGCGATCGTCGAAGTGCTGCCCGGTGTGGACGAGGATCTCCTCGTGCGCCCGGCGCAGGGCTGGCGAGACCGCCGCCGCCTTGATGAACTGCGGGCGGTTCCCGATCACGGTGAGAACCTTCAGCGCGGGGCTCCCTGGCGACCGGTCAGCGGGGAATCGCCGTGCCGAGCTCGGCGCGAATGCTCTGCACCGCAGCGTCCCGCGCGCGATCGCTGACCGGCGTGGGCGCGTCGAAGACGTGATCGTCCAGGGCGGCCACCGGCTCCACCTCGCGCGTCGTCGAGGCCAGGAACACCTCGTCGGCGGCGTAGAGCTCCTCCAGGGTGCACGCCTGCTCGCGGGCGTCCGTCACCTGCAGCAGCAGCGCCCGGGTGATCGAGGCCAGGATGTGGTCGTCCAGCGGCGGCGTGAGCAGCTCGCCGTCCTTGACCCAGAAGATGGAGCTGGTGGGCGCCTCCAGGACGCGGCCGTGCGGGGTGACGAGCAGCGCCTCGTCAAAGCCCTGCTCCCGCGCGAGCCGGCTGGCCAGCATGTTGGCGGCGTAGGACAGCGACTTGATCCCATCCATGATGCGCGTTGGCGCATAGGTGACCGACATGAGCCGGATCCGGTCGGGATGCGCGGGCAATCGCTCGGTCATGAGCAGCCGGCGGCCGCCACGGGTCACGATGATCCGCAGCAGATCGTGATCCGGGTGGGCCGGAGTGGTCTTCACGTGGGCGAGAAGCCGGTTGGCGTCGGCCCGGATCGCCTCCAAGTCGACGGGCAGCCGCAGGTTGGCCGCCGAGCGATTCATCCGGGCGAGGTGTTCGTCAAAGGCGTAGGGGATGCCGTCATAGACGCGGATCACCTCGAACACGCCATCGCCGCGGACGAGCCCCTCGTCGCTGGCGGGGATCATCGCCTCGCCCACCGGCATGATGTCACCGTCCAGCGATGCGAATGATGACGGGCCCGAGGGGCTCATGGGGCGGCCTGCGCCGACCCGGCCTCCACCGACCCGGCTCCCGCCCATTCTTCACGGGTCCACACCTCGGCCAGGCGGACGATCGTCGCCGCCGCCGCGGCCATGTCGTGCAGCGAGGCCCACTCGCGCACCGAGTGGAACTCGTGACCGCCGGCGAAGATGTTCGGCGTCGGTAGCCCCATCTCGCTCAGCCGCGACCCATCAGTGCCGCCGCGAATCGGGGTCCGCACCGGCGTCACGCCCTCGGCGAGGATCGCCACCTCGGCGGCGTCGGTGATGAACGGGACGGGCTCGAGATACTCGTGCATGTTCCGGTACTGACGGTGGACCGCGACCTCGACGGTCGCGCGGGGAGCGCGCCCCACCACCGAGCGCGTCGTCCGCTCGAACAGCTCCAGGTGCTCGGCGAGCCGTTCCTCATCGAAGTCGCGGACGATCGCCCGGATCTCGGCCTCGGCCGCGGTTCCCTGGAGCGAGTACGGATGGATGAACCCCTCCCGGCCCGATGTCGTGTCGGGAGTCAGGCGGTCGGAGGGGAGCTCGGCCACCACCTCCGCGGCCAGCCGCAGCGCGCTGACCAGCTTGCCCGTTGCGTGGCCGGGATGGACATCGACACCGCGAATCGTGGCAATCGCCTCGCAGGCGGAGAACGTCTCGTCCTGGAGCTCGCCGATGTCGGATCCGTCAATCGTGTACGCGCAGAAGGCGCCGAAGCGCTCGATGTCGAACAGCGTGGCTCCCTCGCCGATCTCCTCGTCCGGGGTGAACGCGATCCGCAGCTCGGAGCGCGGCAGCTCGGGATGAGCGGCCAGGTACGCGACGGCAGCGACGATCTCAGCCACGCCGGCCTTGTCGTCGGCGCCGAGCAGCGTGTCGCCGCTGGCGGTGACGATGTCGTGCCCCCGCTTGGCGACCAACTCGGGCATCGCCGCCGGATCGAGCCGGGTTCCGCCCACCGGGAGTTCGATGACGCCGCCGTCGTAGTTGGCGTGCACGATCGGCTCCACGCCGGCGCCCGGAGCGTCGGGGCTGGTGTCCATGTGCGCGATCAGGCCGATCGCCCGGCCACTCCCGATGCTCCCGGGAATCGACCCGGTGACGTACCCGTTCTCATCGAGCGCAGCGTCGGCGACGCCGGCCTCGATCAGCTCGCGGACGAGCAGCCGCGCCAGATCGAGCTGGCCGGGGGTGCTCGGAGACCGCGTGCGGTCACGCGCGGACTGGGTGTCGACGCGCACGTATCGCTCGAATCGGCGCAGCAGATCGGGAGCAATCGCGGCGGCCAGGTCGGATGTGTACGGGGCGCCCATCCGCCCTCAGTATGCCCAGCCGGGCGTGACGCTGCGGTTCAGGCGTGGTTGGCCGCGTCACCGTCGGCGCTTGGGCACCGCTTGAGCGGGTAGCGACGGACCATGGAGATCCCGAAACTACGGTGGAGCGGCGCCACGGTCAGCGATGGCGTGCTCGTGGTCGAAGTCGCCGGCGACCGCCCCAAGGGCTGGAAGACGACGTTTGACCGAACCGCGAAGCTGCTGGACACAGGACGCTGGGATGACGTCAGGCTCAAAGGTGGCCAGGTGCGGGTCGGCGGTGTCGACGAGGGCAGTGAGGACAGCCTGCACCACTTCCTGGAAGCGGTGATGCAGGAGGCCAATGCGACGCTCGTGGCGGAGCAGGTCGACGGCGCCGCGGTGCCCGACGAGCGCTCCGACGGCGACGGCGACGGCGAGGACGACACGGCGGATGCGAGGATGACCGAGCGCTTCCGGGACTTCGACGCCGCCTGATGGCGCGGGGGGCCGCGGCCGGCGCGTCCGCCCCGGGCGGCCCGGCTCGCCACGGTCGGCTGCGGCGCTCTGACTGCTCCGGCCCGGGGTTGCGCCGCACCCGGCGCGGTCGAGGCTTCAGCTACGTGGACCCCCGGGGCCGCCCACTGAAGGATCCGGAGCAGCTGCTGCGGATCAAGGGCCTGGCGATCCCTCCCGCGTGGCAGCAGGTGTGGATCTGCCCCGACCCCCTGGGGCACCTCCAGGCCACCGGCGTCGATGCCGCCGGTCGCAAGCAGTACCTCTACCACCCACGCTGGCGAGAGCAGCGGGATCGCGAGAAGTTCAGACGGATGGCGCGGTTCGCGACGGCGCTGCCGAAGCTGCGACGGCAGGTGCGCCGGACGCTGCGGGCGGGCGATGACGTCGACCACGATCGCGTCCTGTCATGCGCGATCCGCCTGCTCGACATCGGCCTGTTCCGGATCGGGGGCGAGGAGTACGCCGATGACGCCGGCGGCACCGGGCTGGCGACCGTCCGCAAGGAGAACGTGACCGTGTCCGGCGACGCGGTGATCTTCGACTATCTGGCCAAGGGTGGCGTGCGCCGGGTTCAGGCGGTGCGGGACCCTCCGACCGTGGCGGTGGTGACAGTCCTGCGGCGGCGGCGATCCGGCGGCGATCAGCTGCTCGCCTACCGCGACGGTCGACGCTGGCGCGCGGTGCGTTCGGAGGAGATCAGCGAGTACCTCAAGGACCTGATCGGCGATGAGTACAGCGCCAAGGACTTCCGGACCTGGAACGCCACCGTGCTGGCGGCGGTCTCACTGGCCGCCGACGGACGCGATGCCACGACCAATGCCGCGCGCAAACGGGCGATCGACGGGGCGGTCCGCGGCGTCGCCGAAGTCCTCGGCAACACGCCCGCGGTGGCCCGGCGGGCCTATATCGATCCCCGGGTGTTCGACCGGTACCTGTCGGGCTGGACGATCGGCGGCGAACTGGACCGGATCGGCTCGCTGACCGGACCCGACGACCGCCGCCGCGCCCGGCTGGAGCAGGCGGTGCTCGACCTCCTCGATGAACGCCGCGGGTCGGCGGCGACCGAGCGTTTCGCCCGGGCCGCCTGACCGTCAACGGCCCGGAACCGCGCTCGAGCTGTGATACAACTCCAGGTGTCTGCGACCAGGGAGGTCAGCGATGGGGTGCACACCCTCGCCCATCGTGATTGTCAGCTCAGAAGAGCTGTTCAGCCGTTGGTACGAGTGCCGTGATGTTCGCGCCAGGGACGCGCTCATCGAGCGGTTTCTGCCGCTCGCTCGCAAGCTGGCGCGCCGATATTCGGGTAACAACGAGCCCTACGACGACCTCGTCCAGGTCGCGAGCCTCGGTCTCGTCAAGGCGGTCGAGCGCTTCGATCCGACCCGCGGGTTCGCGTTCACATCGTTCGCGGTGCCGACGATCGTCGGTGAGCTGAAGCGGTATTTCCGTGACACCGCGTGGGCGCTGCATGTCGATCGCAGCGCCCAGGAGCTCGCCCGGCGGATCTCGGACGCGCGCCGCGAGGTCAGCCTCCAGCAGGGCCGCTCGCCGACCGTCCAGGAGCTGGCGGAGTACCTCGAGTGCAGCGAGGAGCAGGTTCTCGACGGCCTGCTCACGGGCGAGGCGTTCGACACGGTCTCACTCGATGCTCCGCGCGGTCGCGATGACGAGACCGACAACCGCCTCGATGCGCTCGGCGGGGACGATGTGCGACTCGATCTGGTCGACGACCAGGCGACCGTGTTCGCCGCCGCGCAGCGGTTACCCGAGCGCGAGCGTCGCATCCTGTATCTCCGATTCGGTGAGGACCTGACCCAAGCGGAGATCGCGCGGCGGATCGGGGTCTCGCAGATGCAGGTGTCCCGGCTGCTGCGCAAGTCGGTGCGGCGCCTGCGCGAACTCACCCAGTAGCCGCAGCTGAGCGCTGGTAGGCGCGTGATCCCGCCCGCGGCCCCACCGCGGAAGCGTCGTCTAGCGATTCCGGACGTGCATGCGCAGCGTCGTCCCGGAGGGGCTGCTGCGCAACTCGACCAGATCGCACACCTGGTTGATGAGCCACAGGCCCCGGCCGTGAGTGGCATCGGCGTCGGGGCGGCGACGCCCGGCCAGAGGATCGTCCAGGCCCGCCTCGAAGCTGACCTCGGTCACGACGCTGCGCCCGTCGTGCCAGATGCGAGTGGTGCATCCTCCGTCACCGTGCCGGATCGCGTTGGTGACCGCCTCGTTGACGGCGAACACCAGGTCTGACCGACGGTCGGCACTGAGCTCGCCGACGAGTGGATCCTCGGCCACCGCGTGACGGAGATCGCGCAGGCTGCCGTCCAGGCGATGCTCGAACACCGGCTCTGACGGTGATTCCAGGGGCCACACGTCGCCCAGCCGCGCCGGCGCCGCGCTGGCGTCGTAGGCCGCGCTGACGCGGCGCCGGCCGCCCTCTACGACGGTCGGGTGGGTCATCTCGGCACCGGCCAGCGTCTCGGAATCCAGGTGCGCCGCATCGTATGGGCTCAAGATGGCCGCGTCGGTGTCCGCGAGGGCCTGGTTGAGCAGCGCCTCGTGCCGCAGGCACTCGGCTGTCTCCGGATAGCTGCGACCGGGCCAGATGGCCTCGCTCACCACCCGGGCCCGCCCACCATGGGCATCCATCCAGCCCTCGATCATCGTCAGCAGACAGCTGGGGTTGCGTCCCACCTCCGCCATGTCGGCAAAGCTGGCCTCGGTGTCGCCGAGGCTCTCGCGCAACCGCTCCCACGTTGCGCTCGGGAGTGCCATGAGGACCGGCTCTTGCGCGGCTCGCGCCGCCGCCAGGAACTCCGCAACCGCGTCGCGGAGCTCGGACTCGTTTCGGTACATCAGCGCCTCGTGAACGAACCCCGGCTCGATGTTGTGACCCGATGTGGTGTTTCCGGTCATACAATTCCCGCTTCAGTGACTACCGTTTCCGGTCTTTTCCACTTCCAAACCTTGGCTGCCTCGCGCCTGGCGATCACATGGCGCGGCACAGATCAGTAGGCTCGTGCCCAGCGTGCAGAATCAGTTTCGGGTAGAGGTCCGCAAGGACGGCGGGGCGGCCGTGATCGCCGTCAGTGGAGAGCTCGATCTCGCGTCGGGCCCGGAGCTCGAGGCTGAGCTCGATCAGCTGTCCGGCCCTCAGACGCAGCTGGTGGTGATTGACCTCCGGCAGCTCGATTTCATGGACTCGACGGGCCTGAGCATCCTCGTCCGCGCGCATCAGCGCCTGGCCGGCGAGGGGTGCGAGGTCGGGCTGGTCAAGGGCTCTCAACAGGTTCAGCGTCTGCTGGACCTCACCGGCGTCGCCGAGCGGCTCCGTCTCGTCGACACCCCCGAAGAGCTGCTCAACGGCGGGTAGGCCCCGGGGCGGGCGCTGGTCGAGCTCAGCGGCGGTGATCGATGACGACCACGTGGAGCAGTTCCGCATCACCGGCATCGCGGACCGACACCTGATCGGAGAGCAGCACCAGCGGCGATGAGGGGTGATCGGTCGTCCCGGCGTCCAGCCGCGAGCCGGTCCCCTTGCGAAACGGCCCCACGAACAGCTCCAGTCGCCGATCCTCCGCGGTCAGCCGGGCCTCGATGCGGTGGCCCTGGGCAGCGTTGGCGGCGTGAGCCGCCAGGGTGTCGGTGACCAGATAGACGTCGGAGAAGCGATCGAGCGAGAAGTGGGCGGTGGCGGCGAGCGTCCGCGCGAGGCGGCCCAGCACCCCGGGCAGCAGCATCACCGGAGACAGCGAGACCACCACGTCCCCCTCTTCGGTGAGCGGCAGCTCGGTGTCGGGAATCGCCGGCGGGGGCGCCTTGAACAGGGTGCGGCCGTCCCGGCGCACGGCGAAGTCCATCTCCACCTCCGTGCCCCCGCCGGGCACCGACCTGAACCGGACGTCCTCGGTCAGGGCCCGGATCACCGACAGCCCGATGCCCTGGCTGACATCCCCGGTGGGTGGCGGTGCCGGCATGCCGACACCCTGATCGGACACCGAGACCGAGAACCGGTCCTCGGCGATGAACAGGCCGACCTCCATCGGCCCCGCCTCGCCTTCATAGGCATGGAGGACCACGTTGTTACACGCCTCGCTGACCGCCGTCTTGAGGTCATCGAGCAGCTCCGGGTCGATTGCCAGCGGCTCGGCGACGCCGCCGAGCATCCCTCGGACGATGGTCAGGGTCTGTGGCCTGCTCTCAAGGCGCAGACGCACGGTGGAGCCGTCAGCGTTCACCTCAACACTGAGCGGATTCCGGGCCGCGCCCGCGTGGAAACCGGTGCGCGCGCACGCCAGACGCTCGACCGCTGTTGATTCAGGCCTCGGTGATGTCCGATAGGTGCGAGATCGCCCGGCGAAGGATCCGCGACACCTGCATCTGCGAGACCCCGATGTGGTCGGCGATCTGCGTCTGGGTGAGGTCGTGGACGAACCTCAGCGCCAGCACCTCTCGCTCCCGCGGCGGGAGCTGCCGCGCGGCAGCGACGATCGTGACCCGCACATCGGCGGATAGAAGGCTCGGATCCACGTGTCCAAACGATTCGACCATGCTCCCACTTTCGCCCTCGCCGTCGTCGTACGGCGCGTCGAGCGACGACGCATGATGCGCGCGTGACGTCTCCAGCGCGTCCAGGACGTCCTCGATGCTGAACTCGAGGTACTCGGCCAGCTCGAACACCGTCGGGGCGCGGTTGCTGCGCGCGCTGAGTTGCTGGTGGGCCTCCTCGACCTTGACGGCGCGCTCCTGCGCGCCGCGAGGAACATGAACCGCCCAACCAAGGTCACGGAAGTACCGTTTGAGCTCGCCGAGGATGGTGGGCACGGCGAACGACGAGAACGCAGTGCCGCGCGCGAGGTCGTACCGGTCGATCGCCTTGACCAGGCCCAGACTCGCGACCTGGAGGAGATCATCGAACGGCTCCCGGGCGCCGCTGTAACGGCGGGCCAGCTTTCTCGCCAGCGGGAGGAACCGTTGTGCGAGCTCGTCACGAGCCTGGCGGTCTCCGTGCTGCTGCCAGCGGACGAACAGAACGTTATTGCCGGCAGGGCCAACGGCGCCGATGCGCGGATCTCGGCGCGACTGAATAGAGCGGATGGTGGCTGTGCTCATGGTCATCTGCCATTACCCCCATATCCACGATCTCAATCAGGGTGGCCGACTCTCGCGATTCTCTGATCTACGCTTGACGATATTCCGAGATTCGAGCGCGAGCATTGCCTGCGTGGCCACGGCCGTGGATGAGCAGTCCGAGCGGTTGCGCGTGCTCGTGGTCGACGACGAGCCCGGGATCGTCGACGTCGTTTCGATGGCGCTGCGCCATCACGGCTTCGACGTGGCCTGCGCCGAGACCGGCACCGAGGCGCTCGCGCAGGCGCGCGACTGGCGCCCCGACGCGATGATCCTCGACGTGATGCTCCCCGACATGGAGGGCTTCGAGGTCGCGCGGCGGCTGGCCGAGCAGCGCGCCGGGATCCCGATCCTGTTCCTCAGCGCCCGCGACAACACCACCGACAAGGTCCGCGGGCTGACCACCGGCGGCGACGACTATGTGACCAAGCCGTTCAGCCTCGAGGAGCTGGTGGCGCGGGTGCGCAACATCCTGCGACGCAGCGGGGCGGCGGCGCAGGCGCGCGGCCGTCTCACGTTCGCCGATCTGGAGCTCGATGAGGACACGCACGAGGTCAGGCGCGGCGACCACCCGATCGAGCTGACCGCCACCGAGTTCCGGCTCCTGCGGTACCTGCTGCTCAACCCTCGCCGTGTCCTGACGCGGGCCCAGCTCCTCGAGCACGTGTGGAGGTACGACTTCGGGGGCGACGCCCGGGTGCTCGAGACCTACATCAGTTACCTGCGCAAGAAGCTCGACGGCCCGGGACCGCCACTCGTCCACACCGTGCGGGGCGTCGGCTATGCCCTGCGCCTGCCGCGGGAGTGAGCCATGTCCATCCGTGCACGCCTGCTGACCGGGATGGTGGTGCTGGTGGCCCTGGGGCTGACGGCCGCCGCGGTGGTCACCTACGCGGAGCAGCGCTCGTTCCTGTTTGACCGCGTGGATCAACAGGTCCAGTCGGCGCTGATCCCGGTCGCCTTCCAGCTTCGCCTGCAAGGTTCGCGCCCGGGCGCGACCGGTCCGCGGCCCGGGGGTCGCTCTCCGTTCGGCGGCCAGCTACGCGACCGGCCTCCGGGCCTGGGGCCCGGGGCGGCGCTACCGCCGGGTACGTTCGGCGAGCTCGTGGGACCCGGCGGCAAGGTGTTGCGGCGGCGCACATTCAGCTACGGTGAGACGTCGCCGCCGGCGCCCAAGGTCCCGACCCGGCTCCCGCTCAGCCGGCCCGGGTTCAAGCTGAAGATCGTCACCGTGCAGGCCGCCGGAGGCACCGGCCTGCGATACCGGGCGGTCGCATACTCGATCGGCAAGGACACCGTGATCATCGCCGTACCGCTGCGCGAGGTGGATGACACCCTGCACCGGCTGGTCGTGGTGGAGGCCGTCGTCGGGGGCGCCGTGATCCTGGCTCTGGTCCTGCTCGGCTGGGTGGTCATCCGGCTCGGGCTGCGGCCGCTGGAACGGATTGGCCGAGTTGCGTCAGAGATCGCGGGGGGCGACCTCAGCCGGCGTGTCAGCCCGTCCGATCAGCGGACCGAGGTCGGCCGCCTCGGCCGCTCGCTGAACGAGATGCTGGGCCAGATCGAGCGCGCCTTCAGCGATCGGCGAGAGAGCGAGGATCGCCTCCGCCGTTTTTTGACCGACGCCTCGCACGAGCTGCGCACGCCCCTGGCGTCGATCCGGGGCTACGCCGAGCTGTTCCGCATCGGCGCCGCCGAGGACCCCGCCACCCTGGAGCGGGCGATGGCCCGCATCGAGGCCGAGGCGGCGAGGATGGGGGTGCTGGTGGAGGATCTGCTCGTCCTGGCCGCGCTCGACCAGGAGCCCGACCGCCCGCGGGTCCCCGTCGATCTGCAGGAGCTGGCGGAGCATGCCGGTCAGGACGCCCGGGTCCTGGCTCCCGAGCGCGATGTCATCGTCAGCGCCGAGCAGCCGCTCGCCGTCCTGGGCGACGCCGATCAGCTTCGCCAGCTCGTCTCCAACCTGATGCGCAACGCGATCGTCCACACCCCGCCCGGAAGCGGGATCGAGCTCAGTGTCACCGCGGACGGCGACGGGGCGCAGATCCGCGTCCGCGACCACGGTCCCGGCCTCCCGGCCGGAGCCGGCGAGCAGCTGTTCGAGCGTTTCTGGCGCACCGAGGGCGGCCGCACGCGGGGTCGCGGAGGCGCTGGACTGGGCCTGGCGATCGTCCAGGCGATCGCCCACGCTCACGGCGGTACGGTGCAGGCACGAAACGCCCCGGAGGGCGGCGCCGAGTTCGTCGTGTTGCTGCCACGCACCCAGTCTCCGCCAACCTCTCAGGAAAGTCTCAGCGTTCTCACCACCGACTCTTAGGTAGATCGCGCACATTGGGTCGGCGGGTGACCGTTCTGCGAACGACGATGACGACTGCATGAATATCCGAATCTCCTGGCACATGCTCGGACTGGCGGCGGTGTTCGCCGCCGCCGTGATCGCGGCGATCCTCGAGCTCGGTCCACCGACCAGCTCCGCGCGCACGACGAAGGAGACGATCACCGCCGCCACCGGCCTCGTGCAGTCGACGGTCACCGGCACGGGGAATCTGGAGCCGGGCACCGACGACACGGCCAACTTCCAGACCAGCGGGACGCTACAGAACGTCTATGTGAAGGCGGGCGACCACGTCGTCAAAGGCCAGCTCCTGGCCACGCTGGACCCCACCGCGGCGCAGCTGACCGTCGATCAGGCGCAGGAGAACCTGACCTCGGCGCAGGACAACCTGACCAACGCCGAGGATCAGACGACCACGTCGAGCACCGGCACCAGCCTGGAGAACGTCGGATCCGCGACCGAGTTCGTCTCCTACAAGCCGCCGTCGACGACGCCGACGACCAAGGCGGGTTCGACCACGACCACCCCGACGACCACGACGAGCCCGACGACGGTGACCGAAACGGTGACGAGCACGACGCCGACCGGCTCGTCGGGCACGCGAAGCGGCAGCTCGGGGTCCGGCTCGTCGGGATCCAACGGCACGACCGGCTCGGCCTCGGGCTCCAGTGGCAGCTCGGGCTCGGGCGCCAGCGGCAGCTCTGGCTCGGGCTCCAGTGGCAGCTCGCGATCCGGATCCTCGAGCTCCGGCGGCACGAGCACCACCAGCGCCGAGACGATCGCCGCCAACATCGCGTCGGCCCAGGCGTCGGTCGACAGCGCCGAGGCGTCGCTGCAGAACGCGGAGACCGCGCTGCACGAGACCCACCTGTACGCGCCCGCCACCGGCACGGTCGTCTCAGTGCAGGACATCTCGCCCGGCGACGAGGTCTCGTCCAGCGGGTCGGGGAGCTCCAGCGGATCCAGCTCCGCGTCCAGCGCATCGTCGAGCTCGGCTGCCGCCGGCTCCAGCAGCGCGGGCAGCCTGGGCGGCTCCAGCGGCTCCAGCGGCTCCTCGAGCAGCTCGTCCTCGAGCGGCTTCGTCGAGATCGTCAACTCGGGCACGATGACGATGACCGTCGCCTTCAGCGAGTCGGACGTCGCCAAGGTCAAGGTCGGCCAGCCGGCGACGGTGACGCTCGATGCCCTCACCGGCGTCGAGCTCGGCGCCCACGTGACGTCGATCTCGACGCTTGGTACCACCAGCAACAGCGTCGTCAGCTACGACGCCACGCTCACCCTCGATCAGCGCGACTCACGGGTCAAGCCCGGCATGAGCGCATCGGCGTCGGTCATCACCGGACAGGCGTCCGGCGTCAACCTGCCGACCAGCGCCGTCACCGGCACGAGCGGGTCGGTCGCGCACGTCAACGTTCTGCAGAACGGCAAGACGGTCTCCACCCCGGTCGTCGTCGGAGTCGTCGGTGACACCCGCACCCAGATCGTCAGCGGGCTGCACGCCGGGCAGCAGGTGGTCGTGACCGAGACGCTGCCGTCGCTGAGCACCAGCTCGTCCTCGGGCTCGAGCTCCAGCGGCACGCTCGGCGGGACGCAGCTGGGCGGCGGCGCCGCGCGGTTGTTCGGCGGAGGAGGAGGCGGCTTTGCTGGCGGCGGGTTTGCCCGCGGCGGCTGATGGGCGCTCCGCCGCCGGTGATCGACCTCGACGAGGTCACCAAGACCTACCACCTCGGCGATATCTCGGTGCACGCCCTGCGCGGCGTGAGTGCCACGATCCAGCGCGGCGAGTACGTCGCGATCATCGGCAGCTCGGGCAGTGGCAAGAGCACGCTGATGCACATCTTCGGCTGCCTGGACATCCCCAGCAGCGGGGTGTACCGGCTCAACGGTATGGATGTCCGAACCGCCGACGATGACGAGCTGGCCGACCTGCGCAATCGCGAGATCGGCTTCGTCTTTCAGAGCTTCAACCTGATCCCACGAACCCGCGCGCTGGCCAACGTCGAGCTGCCGCTCGCCTACGCCGGGCTGGGACGGGCCGATCGCCGCCGGCGGGCGCTGGGCGCCCTCACCGACGTCGGCCTGGCCAACCGCCTCGATCACCTGCCCTCCGAGCTGTCGGGCGGGCAGCAACAGCGTGTGGCGATCGCCCGCGCGCTGGTCACCAACCCGGCGATGATCCTCGCCGACGAGCCGACCGGCAACCTTGACACCCACTCGACCCGGGACATCCTGGCGCTGTTCGAACGCCTCTCCGACCAGGGCCGGACGATCATCCTCATCACCCACGAGCACGAGGTCGCCGCCCACGCCGATCGCGTGATCGAGCTGTCCGACGGTCAGATCATCGGTGACACACACACCGCCGCCTACGCGGAGCCGGCGCCATGATCGAAACGATCCGCGTCGCGCTCGGCGGCCTGGCGGCCAACAAGCTCCGCTCCGGTCTGACGATCCTCGGGCTCATGATCGGAGTGGGCTCGGTGATCGTCCTGGTGGCGGTCGGCACCGGCTCATCCGCCGCGGTCCAGTCCCAGATCGAGGCGCTGGGGTCCAACGTCCTGCTCGTCACCTCCACCCCGACGCTCGGTGGCCTGGGCCGCGGGGGAGGCGGGGGCGGGGCCAACGTCAATCCGCTGACGGTGACCGACGCCGACGCCCTGCAGAACCGGTTCACGGCCCCCGACGTCGCCAGCGCCTCCCCCGTGGTGAACGCCGGCAATGTGACGTTGACCTACAACGGCACCACCTACTCGCCATCGACGTTCGTCGGCACCACCCCCACCTACCGGTCGGCGCACGACTACTCGATGGCCACCGGGTCGTGGTTCACCGCCGCGCAGGAGAACCAACACGCCCGGGTGCTGGTGGTGGGACCCACGGTGGTCCAGGAGCTGTTCAATGGGGCCGACCCGGTCGGCCAGACGGTCGAGGTCAACGGCACCGACTTCGAGGTGATCGGTGAGACCAACTCGAAGGGGTCCAACGGCTCCACGAACCAGGACGACGTGGCGGTGGCGCCGCTGACCGCCGTCCAGGACACGCTGACCGGCTACGGCAGCGTGAACTCGATCACCGTGCAGGCCAAGTCCCGCGAGCAGCTCGGCGCGGCTCAGGCCGAGGTCACTGACGTCCTCGACAAGCTGCTGCCTCCGGCGCCGGGCTCGACCAGCGCGAGCTTCACGGTCGTCAACCAGGGCTCGATCCTCCAGGCCTCGAATTCGACCAGCAGCGTGTTCACGACGCTGCTCGGGGAGGTGGCGGCGATCTCCCTGCTCGTCGGCGGGATCGGCGTGATGAACATCATGTTGGTCTCGGTCACCGAGCGCACCCGGGAGATCGGCATCCGCAAGGCGGTCGGGGCCCGGCGCAGTGACATCCTCGTGCAGTTCCTGGTCGAGGCGGTGCTGGTGTCGCTGTTCGGCGGCATCGCCGGCATCATCGCCGGCGTCGTCGGCAGCCAGTTTCAGATCGCCGGCGTGCACCCCGTGATCGCCCCCTATTCAATCGGCCTGGCGTTCGGCGCGTCGGTCCTGATCGGCCTGTTCTTCGGCACCTATCCCGCCGGGCGTGCCGCGTCCCTGCGGCCGATCGAAGCACTGAGATTCGAATGACCCCCACGCCGCGGGGTCGTCCCCGCACGCCCCCGCCAAGGAGACCTATGGACACCGTGACCGATAACCGACGCGACGAGGACTGGGACGCCTACGCGAACGAGCCGGCCGAAGAGGACGGGGCGACCGACGAGTCGCTCCCGCGGCGCCGGCGCCGCCAGTTCTTCAACCGCCGCAGCGCCGCGCTCGGCGCGCTCGTCACCTGCGCGATCGGGTTCTACGCCGGCGTCCGCGTGGAGAAGTCGCAGCTGTCGAGCTCCTCGACCGGTGTGTCCGGGGCCGCGGCCACCGGCGCGGGTGCCCGGGCCGGCGGCCGCGCCGGCCTGGCCGCGCTGCTCTCGGGGTCAGGGCGCGGCGCGGCGGGTGGTGCCGCCGGCGCGAGCGGTGCCGGCGCCGCCGGTGCAAGCGGCGCGGCTGCGGGCGCTGCCAGTGCGAGCGGCGCCGGCGCGGGCGCTGCGGCGTTCGGCGGCGGCGCGGGCGGCGGGGCGTCGTTCGGGACCGTCTCCAGCGTCAACGGCAAGACCATCGACCTGACCGAGACATCGGGCAACACCGTCAAGGTGACCCTCTCCTCCGCCACGAAGATCACCAAGACCCAATCGGCCAAGCGCTCGGCGATCCGCCCCGGCGACACGATCATCGTGCAGGGCATCTCGGGCAACAAGGGCACCGTGTCGGCCGCGTCGATCACCGATTCCGGCTCGCGGAGCGCCGGCGGCGCAAGCTCGTCGGGATCCTCGGGGGCGTCTTCGGGAGCCTCGAGCTCGGGTTCATCCGTCGGCTCGCTGTTCTCGCCCGGCGGTTGAGCACATCCGGCATCACGAAAGGAACACCAGAAACATGAATCATCTGCGCGCACGCCGGATCACGGTCCTGGCGCTCACCGTGGGGATCACCGCGCTCGGCGTGGCCGCCTGCGGCTCGAGCGCGAGCACCGGATCCTCCTCCAGCTCGTCGAGCTCGGCCGCTGCCGGCGCGGGCAGCACGAGCCGCACGGGCTTTGACCGCGCCAAGCTCACCGCGTGCCTGAAGTCGCACGGGGTGACACTGCCGGCGCGTCCTGCCGGCGCCGGTAGCGGCGGGGGCGGGGGCACGCCCCCGTCGGGCTCGGGCACCCGCCGTCCCGGCGCGGGCGGCTTCTTCGGCGGCAGCGCCGGCGGCCGGTTTGCCAACAACCCGAAGTTCCAGGCCGCGTTCAAGGCGTGCGGCGGCCAGGCGTTCGGCGGCCGGCGCCGCTTCGGCCTCAATCACGCCGCCGTGACGAAGTTCGTCGCCTGCGTCAAACAGCACGGTTACGACCTACCTGCGCCCAACTTCTCGGGCACGGGCGCGGTCTTCCCGGCCTCGATCGAGAAGAACAAGAAGTTCCAGGCTGCGTCCAAGGCGTGCGCCGCCGACCTGCGGCCCGCCGGTGGTCCGGGAGGTGCCGGCGCTCCCGGCAGCGGTCCTCCCAGCGGCGCGACCGGAACGACGGGCGCCTGACCATCTCAGCTCGCGGGAGCGCCGGGTCGGCGGCGCCCCACGAGCTGTCCTGGCTCGATATGACTCCGCGGACTGGATCACCGGCGAACCCAAACGCGTCGTACAGCTAACCTGAACAGCCCGTATGGCTTCACGTCCGCGCCGTCCCTCCGCCGCTCACGCTGGCTACTTCACCGAAGCGTCGGCGATCCGGCGCGTGATGCGGGAGCGTGCCTTGGCGCTCTCGGGGCCTCGGGCGCTTCTCATGCAGGCGGCGCACCCGCTCGCCGTTGCCGGGCTGCTCGCCCATTCGGACTCACTCGAGGACCCGTACCAGCGGCTCGCCCGCACCGCCCGGGTCATGAACGCGATCACGTTCGGCACCCGGGACGAGGCCGATCGCCTGACCCGCCGCGTGCGGGCGATGCACCGCACAGCCCGCGGCCGGCTCCCGGAGACGGTGGGCATGTACCCCGCCGGAACCCCGTACCGAGCCGATGACCCCGAGCTGCTGTTGTGGATCCTCTACACGCTGGTCGACTCGGCGATCGTCGTGTACCGGACGTATGTCGGCAGGCTCGGAGCCCGGGACCAGGCGGCGCTGTGGCTCGACTACCGGGTGGTCGGGCGGCTGTTCGGGCTCGCCGAGGATGAGATGCCGGACACGCTCGCCGCGCTGCGCGACTACGGACGGCGGATGCTGGCGGGAGATGAACTGACGGTCGGCGCCTGGGCCCGCCGCCGCGCCCGGGAGATCGTGCTCGATCCGCCGGTCTCGCCATTGGCCCGCCCGGTGGTGGAGACCGTGAACTTCATCACCATCGCACTGCTCCCGGACCGCATTCGCACTCAGTACGGCTTCGCGCCGTTGCCGCCGGTCATCCGCAAGGCGCTGGTCAGGGCGGGGGCGCTGTACGTACGGCGTGGGGTGCTGCCGGTGCTGCCAACGCACATCCGCCAGGTCCCGGCAGCGCGGCTGGCCGCCTGACCCGACCGCGGTGACCCTCGGTCAGCTGCGCAGTCGCTCGGGATCCCAGCCGAGGACCACCGAGCCGTAGCGCTCGCCCTCGACGTACAGCGGCACCGACAGTGTGGTCAGCACGGCGCCGGTGTCGCGCGCATACGTCTGGATCAGGAAGCTGCGGCCCACGGCGGGCTCGGTCAGTCGGGCGCCGGCTGACCGGATCTCCGCCCGGGTCAGCATCCGACCAGGAAGCTCGACACCGACGTCCATCCGGGCCGCTCGCGTCAGCGCGCCTGACTCCAGGAAGAAACGCTTGGTCCGGTTGCCGGCCAGGTCGGCCGCCGGGTCGCCGGAGATCGGCTTGGAGAAGACCGCGTTGTGGGCGGCCGCGTACGCGTTCAGGTCCAGCGGAAGCGCGAAGGTCAGGGCCGGCTCGGCGGCGAGCACCGCGTCCATCCGCAGCATCATCTGGCGGTCCACGAGGGCGTCGTAGGCGGTGTGGTACTTGGGCGGCGAGAACCCGCCGGGATCGGCACGGGAGACGTCGAACAGACGGGCGAACCGCTGGATCTTGGCGCCCTTCGCCTCCTCGTAGCGAAGATCGAGCACGCGCGACATGGTCGTCTGGCGACTGTCGATCGCCTCCTCCAGAATCTCACGCAGCTCGTGGGCCAGCCCCTCGCACCGCGTCCGCAGCCGGGAGATCAGGCCGCCGGTGTCATACCGGGACATGACCACCGACGCGCGCTCGGTCCCGGCGGCGAGGTCGGACTGACGCGCGGCCACGGCGTGGGCCTGCTCTTCGATCTCGGCGCCGGCCTCGGTGATCGAGTGCAGGTTGGCGTCCACCGCGGTGACGTCCGCGCGCTGCGCGCCGGCCAGCGCGGCGATCTGCCGGACCGTCTCGTGGGAATCGGTCACCAGCGTCCCGATCCGCTCCAGGACGTCTCGCCCGGTGTCGGCGTCCAGCGCGCTGGCGGCCGACTGCTCGCGGGCGGTGGCGGCGGCCTGCTCCACGATCCGCATCTGGTTTCGCGTCCGCTGGACGGTCTCACGGATCTGAGCCGTCTGGGACGCTGTCTCGGAGGCCAGGCGCTTGACCTCTTCGGCCACGACGGCGAAGCCGCGGCCGTGCTCGCCGGCCCGCGCCGCCTCAATCGCCGCGTTGAGAGCCAACAGCTTGGTCTGGTCGGCGACGCGGTCGATGATCGCCGAGAAATCCCCGATGCTGGCCAGCTCGTTGGCGGCCAGCGTCTCGACCAGCTCATGCACGCGGGTGGCGTGCTCACTGATCTGTCCGATGGCGCCGACGACCCGGCCCACGACGCCGAGGCCGCGGGCGCTCTCCTCCGCGAGCTGCTCGACGAGCTCGGCCGAGCTCGCGGCCGATTCGGCGGTCTGAGCCGAGGACGCCCGCAGCGAGCCGACCCGCTCGGTGACCTCCCGCAGTTGCGCGCGCAGCCGCTGAACCTTGTCGCTGATGACCGACACGCCTACCGAGCTGCGAGCAGCACCGGTCGAGAAGTCCGAGGTGATCTGCCCCAGCTCGTCAAGCGTCCGGGCAAAGTCGGCGCTGAGCTCTCCCACCTCGCCGGGACGGTCACGGAGCGCGGCCAGCAGCCAGATCCCGTCCGCGTCGCGGAGCGCGACCGGAGCGGTCGCGTCCTCGGGCTGATCGAGAGCCAGGGACGGCTGCAGTTCCTCCACATCGTTCACCACACCCGTTTATCGACCCTCGGTGGGAAACCATGAGCGCGAAGTCGCTGGCGGGGGATCGATAGCGTCCGCACGATGACGAAGATCGCCGTCGTCGGACACGTGGAGTGGGTCCACTTCCTCCGTGTGGACCATCTGCCCGTGCGGGGCGAGGTGCAACGGGCCGAACGCGAGTCCACTCACGCCGGCGGCGGCGCCGTCGTGGCCGCCGCCATGCTCGCCGAGCTCGGCGCCGAGGTGGATTTCTTCTGCGCGCTCGGCAGCGATGCCATCGGCGATGCCGCGGAGGCCGAGCTGACCGCGCGGAGCATCTCCGTCCACGCCGCGCGCCGGCCCGGCGCAACTCGCGAAGTCATGACATTCCTCGATCACGACGGCGAGCGGACGATCATCACCCTGGGCGAGCGGATCCAGCCCCAGGGCGACGACGATCTGCCGTGGGATCGCCTCGACGGTGTCGCCGGCGTGTACTTCACGGCGGGCGATCTCGGCGCATTGCGCCGCGCCCGTGCCGCCGGCACGTTGGTGACGACGCCCCGGATCCGGGAGCGACTCGCGGATCAGGACCTCGCCGTCGACGCGCTCGTGTTCAGCGCCTCCGATGAGAACGAGGTGCGCTGGGCGCAAGAACTCGCCCCACTCGCCCGGCTGATCGTGGCCAGCGAGGGTGCGTCGGGCGGGAGGTGGTGGGGTGAATCCGCGGGCCGTTGGGCCGCCGTGCCGCCGCCCGGGCCGGCTCGCGACAGCTACGGCTGTGGCGACGCGTTCGCCGCCGGCTTCACGTACGGCCTGGCCGTCGGCGAGACACCGGCCCAGGCGGCCGGGATCGGCGCCCGGTGCGGCGCCGAGATGCTCGCCCGGGTCGGCGCTCCGTGAACGAGACCGTCCTCACGCGTCCGGCGTGCGCGGCGCGTAACGATGGTGGAGCATGAGCGCGTTCCCGTCAGGGTCGGCGAAGAACGCCATGTGGCACACACCGGTGTCAAACGTGTCACCCATGAAGGTGACACCGGCCGCCTCCAGACGAGCTCGCGCCGCCGCCATGTCATCCACGTGGAGCGCGATCGCGTTGCGCGCCACGTTGTGCTCCATCCCCATCTTCTCCGGGTTGATGATGCTCAGCGTCAGGTTGCCGGTCTCGAACTCGGCGAACGACCGGTCGGGGCGGTACGCCGACCGCGTCAGCCCCAGAGTGTCCCCGTAGAACGCGACCGCGGCGTCGAGGTCATGGGTGGGCAACGAGACGAAGTCGACGCCCGTCACCACTCGATCGGTCACTGTCATCTCTCTTCTCCTGTCTGGCCGGGACGTTGGACGCGCCCGGGGGTCAACCCTAGTCCTTTTCCGTCCGCCGGTAATGCGAACATGCGTTCGTGCTCGAGGCCACCATACTCCATGCGGACCTGGATGCCTTCTATGCCTCCGTGGAGCAGCGGGACGATCCCGCTCTGCGGGGCCGGCCGGTCATCGTAGGCGGGGGCGTGGTGCTGGCCGCCAGCTACGAGGCCAGGGCGCGCGGGGTGCGGACGGCGATGGGAGGCGCCCGGGCACGTGCTCTGTGCCCGGACGCGGTCGTCGTCTCGCCCCGCTTCGCCGCCTACACGGAGGCGAGCAAGGCGGTGTTCGCGGTGTTCGAGCGCACCTCGCCGCTGGTGGAGGCGCTGTCGATCGACGAGGCGTTCCTCGACGTCCGCGGTCTGCGGCACATCTCGGGGTCACCGACCGAGATCGCCGGAACGCTGCGCCGGCAGGTGCGCGAGGAGGTCGGCCTGGCGATCACCGTGGGGCTCGCCGGCACGAAGTTCCTCGCCAAGGTCGCAAGCGGGGTGGCCAAGCCCGATGGGCTGCTCGTCATCCCGGCGGGAGCCGAGCTCGGGTTTCTGCACCCGCTCCCGGTCCAGCGGCTGTGGGGGGTCGGCCGGGTCACCGCGGAGAAGCTGCACGCCCAGGGACTGCGCTCGGTGGGACAGGTGGCGGCGCTCGGCGAGGAGGCGCTCGTGGGAATGCTGGGGCGGGCCGCGGGACGCAAACTCCACGCGTTGGCCCACAATCGGGATCCCCGTCCCGTAACGGCGCGGCGGCGCCGGCGGTCGATCGGGGCCCAGCGGGCGCTCGGACGCCGAGCGCGGGCTCCCGGGGAGCTGGACGCCGCGCTGATGACGCTGGTGGACCGGGTCGCGCGGCGGCTGCGCGCGGCCGGACGGGCCTGCCGGACGGTCGTGCTGCGGCTGCGATTCGACGACTACTCAAGGGCGACGCGCTCGCACACGGTGGCCGAGGCCACCGCGCGAACCGCCACCCTGCTGAAGGTGGCGCGCGCGCTGCTGGCGGCGTCGAATGCGATCATCTCGCGGCGGGGACTGACGCTGTTGGGGATCGCCCTCACCAACCTGTGCGATGCGCGAGCCGTGCAGCTGGCGCTACCGTTCGATCGGGCCGCGGGACTGGACCGCACCCTGGACGAGTTGCGCGAGCGGTTCGGTTCGGGCGCGATCTCTCGAGGCGCGCTGCTCGGCAGCGACTCCGAGCCGTGGGTCCCGCTGCTACCGGACTGACCCGCGCCGATGGGGCGCACGGTGCGGATGGGGCGCGTGGCGCACGGTGCGGATGGGAGCGCGGGGCGCACAGGTGCGCACGGAGTCGGGGGTGCGGGGGGCGAGGTCAGAGCGCCGCCAGGCGCCGGCGCAGGAAGCGCCGCTCCGGCTCGGCCTGGGTCAGATCCAGGGCGCGCTGGTAGGCCTCGGCCGCCTCGGCCGGATGCCCGAGCCGGCAGAGCAACTCGGCCCGGGTGGAGTGCAGGTAGCGGTAGCCGTCGAGCTCGAGCGCATCGACGATCGCGAGCGCCTCCTCGGGGTGGCCGGACTCGGCCACGGCCACGGCGCGGTTGAGCTCCACCACGGATGAGCGGGTCAGGCGCGCGAGCTCGCGGTAGAGCGCGGCGACCTCGGCCCAGTCGATCGTGGGCTCGGTCTGCAGCGAGGCGATCGCGGCCTGCAGGACGTAGGGTCCGCGGCCCCGCAGCGCCAGGGCGCGGTCCAGCCCGACGCGGCCGGCGGCGATCTCGTCCGCGTCCCACCGCCCGCGGTCCTGATCGGCCAGCAGGACGAGGTCCGCGCCGTCAAAGCGAGCCCGCCGCCGCGCGTGGTGCAGCCGCATCAGAGCCAGGAGGGCGTGGCCCTCGGCCTCGTCGGGCATCAGCTCGGTCAGCACCCGGCCGAGCGAGATCGCCTCCGCCGCCAGGTCGGTGCGGCCCCCGTACCCCTCGTTGAAGATGAGGTAGATCACCGCGAGCACCGCCGCCAGGCGCTCGGGCAGCCGGCTGGCCGGCGGGACGCTGAACCGGATCCCCGCCAGCTTGATCTTCGATCGCGCCCGGGACAGCCGGCGCTTCATCGTCTCCGGAGTCACGATGAACGCCATGGCGATCTCATCGTTGGTCAGGCCACCGAGCGTGCGCAGGGTCAGCGCCACCTGGGCCTCGGCGCTGAGCGCCGGATGGCAGCAGGTGAACAGCAACTCCAGGCGTTCGTCACCGATCTCGGTCTCATCCACGTCAGGCACCTCTTCCTCCACCCCGTCGAATGGGTCCAGCAGGCGCGTCTTGGCCGCCAGCGTTCGCTCGCGACGGATCCGGTCGATCGCGCGATTGCGCGCCGTCGTGATCAGCCACCCGGCCGGGTTGGCCGGCATCCCATCGCGGGGCCAGCGCTCGGCGGCCACGGCGAACGCCTCCTGGGCGGCGTCCTCAGCGCGTTCGAAGTCACCGAGGAAGCCGACCAGGGAGGCCACCACCCGACCCCACTGCTCGCGAAAGACGCGATCGAGCAAGCGCTACAGCTCCACCAGCGGGCGGACCTCGACCGACCCTCCCATCCGCGCGGCCGGCACGCGGGCCGCCAGCTCGATCGCCGCGTCCAGGTCACCTACGTCGAACACGTAGTAGCCACCGAACACCTCCTTGGTGTCGGCGAACGGACCGTCGGTGGTCAGGGTCTCACCGGCGTGGACCCGGATCGTCGTGGCCGTCTCAACCGGTTGCAGCTGGCCTCCGCCGACACAGGCCGGATCGTCGCGCAGCGCCATGTACTCCGCCGTCACGTCCGGGTCCAGGCCCATGCTCGCACCGGCCGGGCTGTAGATCAACAATGCGTATTTCACAACGACCTCCCTGGGGGCTTGACATGATTGACGTCAAGACGTACGGGCGCCCCCGCAGGGGACAGGGAATCACGAAAGACGCAGGACGGGAGGCGCGCGGGCGTCAGACGCTGACGCAGGCCCGGTCGCGACCGGTCGCCTTGGCGTCGTAGAGCGCCCGGTCACCGCGGGCCAGCACGACGTCCACCGGCTCGTCGATGCGGCGCACCGCCAGCCCCACCGAGCACGTCTGATCGCCGGTGACGAGGTCACGCAGACGCTCGGTGACGTCACCGGCGGCATCGAGATCGCAGTCGAACAGCAGCAGGCCGAACTCCTCGCCGCCGAGGCGCGCCAACAGGTCGCCCCCGCGCACCTGCTCGCGCCAGGCAGCGGCGGTTTCCTTGAGCAGGCGATCGCCGGCGGGGTGGCCATGGGTGTCGTTGAAGGTCTTGAAGTGGTCGAGGTCCAGCATCGCCACGGTGAACTGCTGGCCGTCGGACACGGCCTGGGCCAGCCGGGCGTCCCAGGCGCGGCGATTGGGCAGTCCGGTGAGCGGATCGGTCTGAGCCATGCCGGCGAGCAGCCGCAGCTGATCGGCGCGGTTGATCGCCAGGGCGGCCTCGTGCGCGAGCAGCGCCACGACGCTCGACCGCGAGCCGCTCACCTGGACGCCCGCCGGCCAGCCGACGACGAGCACGCCCGATACCTCGCCGCCCTTGCGCAGCGGCTGGAACAGGATCGTCTCCGGCCGGCCGGCGGCCCGCCACAACTCGGGACTGGTGAGCTGTGACTCGATTCCGTGGGTGATCGTCCGGGGCCGGCCGCCGCGAAAGGCTTCATGGACGGGATGCCGGTGGTGAACCGGGAACTCGATCGGCGGGGCGTCGAGCCCGGCCATCGCGGTGGAGATCATCGCGCCGGACTCGGTGGGCTCGAACAGCACAGCGACGGTGGCGTCGCTGATGGCGCGCGGCGCCTCGCACACGTCCTGGCGGGGATCGGCGCTGTCGAACAGCCCGCGCACGAGCTGGCCGACCTGCTCGAGCATCTGCTCGCGGCGGCCGGCCTCGTCAGCCTGGCGACGGACGCGGCCGACCAGATCGTGGGTGGCGACGCCGATGAGCGAGCTGACCGAGAGCGAGAGGAGGGCCGCGCGATACTGGCTGTGGGGGTACGGCGGCGGTCCGATCAGGATGATCGGAATGAGATAGAAGGCCGCCACGCCCAGCAGCACCAGGTAGAGCTGGCGGCGATCGGCGCCCGACAGTGCCGCATAGAAGACGGGGATCATCGACAGTGCCGCCGCGCCTGAGCCGATCCCGCCGGCAGAACCGCGCAGCACCGCGACCGCCAACAGGAAACCGAATGACGGCGGGACGACGCCGAGCCCGGGGCTCCACCACCCGGTGCGCGCGACCGCCAGCAGCCCGCCGGTGACCACCAACAGCGCCACGGACACGGCGTAGGCGGGCCAGTGGATCGATGTGCCGATGGGCACGGCGAGCCACGCAAGCAGGGCCGCGCCGGCGAACGGAGCAAGGCTCACCGCCGCGCGCGAACGATCGCGAGCATCGAGGGTCACGCAGCCTTTTTCGGCTATTTCCGGCGGTTGCTTGAGGGGTGCACCCCGATGGCTCAGGCAGCTCTCAGGGTCGCCGTGGGGGGCGGAACGTCTCGCGCGGGTCCTCAGCGGCGCCGACCGTGGCCAGCAGCGGCCCGGGAAGCTCAGCTCGGCGGCGTGCGAGGCGCCAGCGCCAGCCCGCCCGCCTCCCCCCAGGCGCCACGCGCGTGGAAGGCGGGCACGAGCTCGCTCGTGACGACGCCGCCCTGATCGGTGAGCTCGTCGATGATCCCGAACGCCGTGCCGATCCGCTCCGGGGAGTCCACGACGATGGTCGTCGTCGGGACATGCCGGCGCAGCGAGAGAAGCCGATCCCCCTGAGGAGGCCGGTCACCGTGAAAGCCCCAGATCCCCTGGAGCACGGTGGCGCCGTGAGCCCGGGCGGCGCGGAGACGGCGCACGATCTCGACGAACAGGGGGCGCCCGGCGTGACGGGTGTCGTGGTCGGCGTGGACCATCAGCTTGACCCACGTTCGCAGCCCCGTCTCGTCAGCCTCGAGCACCGACTGCGGCTCGGCCAGCCGCCGTCCGTCCACCTTGCAGATGCGGACCCGTTCGAGGGTCAGCAGCGGCCGGTCCATGAGGCCGGCGATGTCGGGCAGCAGCGGCGCGAGCGTCGCGCCGGCGCCGACCGCGATGATCATCAGCGGCACCTGGGCGTTGGCGGCGAAGAACCTCGCTCGCTCGCGGACGCCGTGGGCCGTCCCGTCGACGCCGAGCAGCACGGTCGCGCTCTGCGCGCCATGACGATGCAGCAGCTCCACGATCGCGGCGAACATCGGGCGCCGGCCGACCCGCTCGTGGCGCCCGCAGTAGATCGTCAGCTTGGACGCGTCGTGGAGCTCCTCCGGCAGGGACACCTGGTCGACGCGCCCGGACAGCAGCCGAGCCCGCTCGAGCGTCAGCAGGCCATGCTCGGTGGCGGCTCCGATCTCCGGCAGCGCCGCTTCGATGCGCGGGCGCGAGTCGACGGCGACCAGCACCATCGGCAGGTCCTCCGACAGACTCAGCAGCCGATCGGTCTGCAGGATCTGGTGGCGCCCGAATCCCTCGGCGCCGCGCAAAAGGACGCTGGCCTGCAGGGCATGACGCTCGCAGATCGTCAGCAGAGCGTCGGACAGGAACCGGTCGCCGGAGCGGTCGCGCTCGGCGAAGTAGCCGGTCAGTTTCAGGCAGTCCTCGTTCACAGCGCCGCTCCGATGGCGTGGCCGGCGGCGAGGGCGGCGAACCCGACCAGCAGCGAGCCCACCAGGTTGACCCCGGCGATCGCCAGCTGGTCATCCTGACCCAACCGATGACTCTCGAGCATCCAGGTGGACAGGGTGGTGTAGGAGCCGATGGTCGCGGTGCCGGACAGCACCAGGGCGGGGCCGGTCACGGCAGTTCCGGCGAGAACACCCAACACGGCGGCGCCTGACAGGTTGACGACCAACGTCCCCCACGGGAACTCGCCGGCGCCCGCCCGCTCTCCGACCAGGCCGTCGACCACGAACCGGCCGATCGCTCCGGTTCCACCGAGCGCCCCGACGAGAATCCAGGTCCCGACCGTCACAGCACGATCCGCACACGTCGCACCATCGCCGTGGCGCCGGCGATCGCCGCGAAGCTGCTCACGACGGTCGCCACCGCGTAGCCGATCGCCAGCCCCCATGCGTGGACCTGGGTCATCTTGTAGAGCTCGAGCTGCACGGTCGAGAAGGTCGTCAGCGCCCCGCAGAGACCGGTCCCCAGAAACGGGCGCCGGTAGGCGGACGTGGGCAACCGTTCCTGCAGCCGGGTGATGAAGTAGCCGAGCATGAACGCGCCGACGACGTTGACGGCGAAGATCGCCCACGGCCAGCTGCGAGGGCTGTCGGGGAACGCCTGCGCCAGCCCGGTTCGCACCAGCGCACCGACAACGCCTCCGGAGAAGATCGCCGCCAGCTCGCGGCGGTCATAGGTCGGAAGCAGGGTCGGCTCTCGTGAAACTCGTAGTGGGACCGGCGGCGCGCGGGAGATGCGCCGGTCACAGAGGGTACGCCCGCGCGGTCACGCGGCGATGGTGCCGAGCTCCAGTTCGTAGGTCTGACCGATCAGGTCAACGCCGAAGCTGTGATGCGGGGCCTCCCCGACCAGGGCGAAGCCCTGCCGCACGTAGATCCGCCGGGCGGCGGCGAGCGGATGGTTGGTCCACAGGCGCATCCGCTCGTAGCCGGCCCCGGTCGCGAACCGAACCGCGGTGTCGACGAGACGCGCTCCGAGCGCGTGGCCCCGGGCCGACGGGTCCACGAGCAGGATGCGCAGGACCGCGGTCCCCGCGTCATCTCCGCTCACACAGAACACGCAACCGACGCGCCTGCCGGCCAGCTCGGCAATCCATGCGGCGTTCCGCGCCGGATCGTCACGGACGGCGTAGTCAGCGACGATGCCACACACCAGCGCCTCGAAACTCGTGTCCCATCCGAACTCCTCGGCGTAGAGCTCGCCGTGGGCCATCACGACCCAGCCGAGATCACCGGGCGCGCCAAGCTCGCGGATCCGGACCTGGGTCGTCGGCTGCGTCGCCATGCTCAACCTCCTCGGCATACGCTACTGAAACAGTCGTGTCAGTAGACTAGCGCATGATGGCCGACCAGGCTCCGATCACGTCACCCCGCCGCGATGAGCTCCTCGAGCGCGCCTACGCCTACATCCTGCGCAACGGTCTGTCGGACATGTCGCTGCGGCCGCTGGCCGGTGCGATCGAATCGAGCCCGCGCGTGCTCCTCTTCCTGTTCGGCAGCAAGGACTGCCTGATCCGCGCGCTGCTCGAGCGCGCCCGCGCCGATGAGCTCGCCCTACTGGCGCGGGTCCGGTCTCAGGGCGCCACCGATCTGCCCGGCGTCGGGGCCGAGGTGTGGAGCTGGCTGTCAGCGGCGGAGCATCGCGGCCTGCTCGCCCTGTGGACGGAGAGCTATGCCCGCGCGCTGATCGAGCCCGACGGCCCGTGGGCGGGCTTCGCCGCCGGCACGGTGCACGACTGGCTGGCGGTGCTGGCCGAGGCCCAGCCCCCGGCCGAGCGCCGCAGCGCCGCCGGCGAGGCCCGCCGGACCCTGGTGCTGGCGGCGCTGCGCGGCGCGCTGCTGGACCTGCTGGCCACCGGCGACGTGGAACGCACGACGCGGGCGGTCACCCGCGCGCTTGATGACGCCACGGCCGGCGGCTGACGGGTACGGTCTGCGCGATGCCGAGCTTGATCCCGGCCGCCGCGGGCGACGCGCCCGCGCTGCACCAGCTCCTGTCCGACCCCGAGGTGGCGGTCTGGCTGCGTCCGCGCGGGATGAGCGGGCCGTTCACGGCGTCCGAATGCGCGGACATGGCGCAACGCGGAGTGGCGCACTGGCAGGCGCACGGCTTCGGCTACTGGCTGGCCTGGGACAGGGACACGTGCGTCGGACGAGGTCTGCTCAAGCATTCGATCGTCGACGGCCGCGGCGAGGTCGAGATCGGCTGGGCGGTCGCCCGCACCCACTGGGGACGTGGGATCGCCACCGACCTCGGCCGCCACGCGCTGGGGGTCGCCGCCGAGCACGGGGTGAGCAATGTCGTCGCGTTCACCCGCGTCGAGAACCTGGCATCCAAGCGCGTGATGGAGAAGCTCGGGATGGCATACGAGGGCGACTTCAGCCATGCCGGCTACCCCCACCTCCTCTACCGGCTCGGACCGCGGCGGTGACCGAGCGTGGGCGGGCGCGCGTCACGGACCCGACTTGGCGGCCTGCTGGATCGCGGCCGCATTGACCTGACCCTCGGACTCCGGGATGCAGGCGCGCGCGGCCGCCAGGACCGACGGCGCGCGCACGTCGATGCCCGCGGCGCTCAGCATCTGTTCGCTGAGCTGGCCCTGGGCGTTGGGATCGGGGAAGCTGTTGATGCCGTGCCGGCGCAGGCAACGCGCGAAGCTGAGCAGGCCCTGCGTGTGGGCGCGCTGCTGCTGAGCCTGAGCGGCGATATCGGACTTGGACGGCCCCGGCATGATCGACTGGCACGCCTTCTGGGCGGGCTGGAACTGGTGAGAGCCGGAGATGGCGGGCGTAATGCGCAGCCCGATCGACTGCCGCCCCGGGCTCGACTTCACCACCGGGTCAGGGAAGTTCGTCACGCCATGCTGGCGCATACACGCCGAGAACTTGAACGCCGCGGCGACGGGATCCTTGATGCTCTGAGCGCTCGTACCGGTTGAGGGCGATGGTGACCCGCCGCAGCCGGCGATGAGCAGCGCGGCGCCGGTCGCCGCCAGCGCGAGCACCGCCGGCCACCGGGTGCGCGGCGGAATCCTCGAGGGCAGTGTCAAGCGGGCGGTCGGCATCGGGCGCGAGCTCCTCATGAAGCCATGGGGAATGGATCGCACAGTTGTAGCCAGAAGGTGGTGACAGCACGGTCACGCGGCGCGTGACCCGGGTGTCACCGCAGGTACGCCATGCTGTGTCCAGGTGCTTGATGCGCGTATTGGTGGCTGAAGATCACAGACGGCTCGCCGCGGCCCTGGCCGAGGGCCTCCGGCGCGAGGGCATGGCCGTGGATCTGGTCTACGACGGGCGCGACGCGCTGGCGCACGCCGCCGTGCACTCCTATGACGTCGTGGTGCTCGATCGCGATCTCCCCACGGTGCACGGGGACCAGGTGTGCCGCGAGCTCGTCGCCGCCCACAGCTCGACGCGCGTGCTCATGCTGACCGCCGCGACCACGATCCGCGACCGCGTCGAGGGACTTGGCCTGGGGGCCGACGACTACCTCCCCAAGCCGTTTGACTTCAGCGAGCTCGTGGCGCGCATCCGGGCGCTGGCGCGTCGCTCGAGCCCGCCGGTGCCGCCGACGCTCGTCCACGGCGAGCTCGTCGTGGACCCGGCCCGGCGCGTCGCGTCACGGGGCGCGGAACGGCTGACGCTGACGCCGAAGGAGTTCGGCGTGCTCGAGTATCTGCTCGCCGCCGACGGGCGAGTCGTGTCCGCCGAGGAGCTGTTGCAACGTGTCTGGGATGAGGCAGCCAACCCGTTCACCCACACCGTCAAGACGACGATCGGGCGGCTCCGGGCCAAGCTCGGCGAGCCGGCGCTGATCGAGACGATTCGCGACGGTGGCTACCGAATCTGAGCCGCGCGCGACCGTTCCCGTCCGCCGGCTGGTCCCGACGGCGTGGCTGCGCTTGCCTCCGCGCACCGCCCGGCTGCGGCTGACGCTGCTCTACGGCGGCCTCACGATGCTGCTCGGCACGCTGCTGCTGGTGCTCACGTTCCTGTTGGTCAACTCCTCCTCGACGGTCGGGGTGGCGTCCAGCGCCACGGCGCACCCGGTGCCGACCCGTCTCGTCAAGCCGGCCGGGCTCGTGGCCATTCACGTGGTGCCGGCGTCGCACAGCGTCGCGGTGCGGCAGCACAACGCCGATCTCGGGCGGCTGCTGGCGGTGTCGTGGCTGGGGTTGGCGCTGACGACGCTCGGGTCCGCGCTGATCGGCTGGTTCGCCGCCGGGCGAGTCCTGCGCCCGCTCCGCGCGATCACCGAGACGGCCCGCACGATCTCGGCCGGCAACCTGCACCAGCGGCTGGCGCTGAGCGGGCCCGACGACGAGTTCAAGCGGCTCGGCGAGACCCTCGATGACCTGCTGGCCCGCCTCCAGGCGTCATTCGAGGCCCAGCGCCGGTTCGTCGCCAACGCCTCGCACGAGCTGCGCACCCCGTTGACGGTCGAGCGGACGATGCTCCAGGTGGCGCTTGCCAACCCCGACGCGACGGTGCAGACCCTGCGGGCGACCTGCGAGGAGCTGCTGGCCAGCGGGGCCGACCAGGAGCGACTGCTTGAAGGGCTGCTGACGCTGGCCAGCAGCGAGCGCGGACTCGAGCACCGGGAGGCGCTCGATCTGGCCGACCTCGCCGGACCGGCACTCGAGGCCCATCATGCGGACACCGAGCGCCTCGGCCTCAGGATCGACCGGACACTTGACCCGGCCCCGACCGTCGGCGACCCGGTCCTGGTCCGGCGGCTCATCGCCAACCTCATCGACAACGCGATTGACCACAACGTCACCGGCGGAGAGGTGCAGATTCGCACCGGAATCGAGAACGGGGCCAGCATCCTGACGATCGTCAACGGTGGCGAGTCGATCCCGGCGGGCGAGACCGACAGACTGCTCGAGCCGTTCCAGCGGCTGGATTCTGGGCGCGCCACCGACGCTCTCGGGCATCACGGCCTCGGGCTGTCGATCGTCCGCGCGATCGCCGACGCCCACAACGCCGTCCTCACGGTGCGGGCTCGCCCCGCCGGCGGTCTCGCCGTCACCGTGCGCTTCGCCGCCGCGCCCTGAGCGCGACCGGCGCCGCGATCTCACGGAACCGCCGGCTGCGACGTCTCATCGGCGTACCTGGTTGCAAACGCAAAGGATTGACATGGCTCTCGCCGCCGACATCGGCACCAGCATCCACACCCGGGTCGATGACCTGGACTGGGACGATCTGCGGGCCCAGCTCGACGGCACTGGTCACGCGGTCACCGCCCCGCTGCTGACCGCCGCCGAATGCGACGAGCTCGCGGGGCTGTTCGATGCCGGGCGCTTCCGCTCGACCGTCGACATGGCTCGGCACCGGTTCGGGGACGGCCGCTACCGCTACTTCGATCACCCGCTCCCCGACGCGATCGCCGTGCTCCGGGGATCCTTCTACCGACACCTGGCCCCGATCGCGAACGATTGGTCGCGCCTGCTTCGCGGCGCCGGGCCCACCTTCCCGGCGACCCACGAGGCACTGCTGGAGCGGTGCCGGGAGGCCGGCCAGACGCGTCCGACCCCGCTGATCCTCCGCTACGGCCCCGGGGACTGGAACGCGCTGCACCAGGACCTGTACGGCAGCGTTTTCTTCCCGTTCCAGGTCGTCACGATCCTCAGCCGGCCGGACGTCGACTTCGTCGGCGGTCAGTTCGTCCTGGTCGAGCAGCGGCCGCGTGCCCAGAGCCGGGCGCACGTTGTCAACCCGGACCGGGGAGCGTTTGTCATCTTTCCGACCGCGGAGCGCCCCAATCGCGGACGGACCGGCTATCACCGCGTCGGCATGCGCCACGGGGTGTCCACCATCACCGCCGGCGTGCGGACCGCGCTCGGCGTCATCTTTCACGACGCCGCATGAGCACCGTCTGGAGTGTCTATGAGAGCCCGGTCGGGGCACTGACCCTGATGGGAGGCCCGGCGGGCCTGCGGGCGCTGAGCTTTCCCGGCCGCGGCGCCCCGCTGGACGAGGAGCGCCGTGACCCGGCGGCGCTGGCGCCGGTGAGCGCTCAGTTGGACGAGTACTTCGCCGGACGCCGGCAGCGGTTCGACGTACCGCTGGATCTGGTGGGGACCCAGTTCCAGCTGTCGGTGTGGCAGGCCCTGCTCGCGATTCCGTTCGGTGAGACGCGCAGCTACGGCGACGTCGCTCGGACGATCGGCCGGCTGGATCGCGTGCGGGCGGTCGGGGCCGCCAACGGCCGCAATCCGATCGCGATCATCGTCCCGTGCCATCGGGTCATCGGATCCGACGGATCGCTGACCGGATACGGCGGCGGCCTGCACCGCAAGCGGGTCCTGCTCGATCTGGAGGCGGGAGTGGCAGGCGGGCGACCCTCACTGTTCACCCATCAGCAACTGATGCTCACCTGAGCCTGAGCGTAGGCCTAGGCGTAGCCGGGGCCGCGGTTCAGCCGTGGAGCACCAGCCACGGCGCCAGGGCGATGAGCGTCAGGCCGAGGGCATAGGTGAGCCACCGCGCCGGGACGGCGTGCGCGAGCCGGTGCCCGACGAGGACCCCGGCGAGCTCCGGGATGCCGACGACGGCGGCGAGCGGCCAGTCGATCGAGCCATGGATCAGGTAACCGATGGTGCCGGTGGCGGCGATCACCACCGACTGGGCCTGCGCCGCCCCCAGCGCGGACAGCACCGGAATGCCGGCGATCACGAGTAGCGGCACGCACAGCATCGGGCCGCCGAGACCGAACGTCCCGGCGACGACCGAGACCGCAAAGCCGATCGCCGCCACGGTCGTGGTGGCCGGCGCCCGGTCGACGCGATCACCGGTGGCGACGGCGCGCTGGCGCAGCCACACGAGCACCCCGGCCACGATCACCGCGACAGCCAGCAGGATCCCGAACGCGCGACCGGACACGAACCCATTGGCGAGGACTCCCAGCGGCGTGCCGATCACGGCGACCGCGGCGAGGATCAGCGCGATCCGGCGCGTGCTCGCCTGGCGCAGCTGCCCCGACCGGCGATAGGCGACCGTGCCGAGACCACCGGTGGCCACATGGGTGACGATCGCCGTGCCGGCGACCCCCGCGGGCGAGAGCCGGGTGAGCAGCAGCAGACCGATGGTGGCCAGCACGCCGCCCGGCCCGATCGCCGTGATCCCGACTCCGGCGGCGAGCCCGAATGCGCCCAACAGCACCAGCGTGCCTGTGCCCAAGCCCGACATCGCCGTCGTTATTGTGACGGTGGGCGGCCGGCGAGCCCAAGTGGGTCGACCGCCAGCACGTGAGAGACGATCTCTCCATCGGTCTCGACATGCAGCGCGAACCCCGGCGGTGCGTCCCCGAATTCGAGGCCGGTGCCGCTGAAATCGAGACGGGCCTGCATGTAGGTGCTGGGGACGGTGAGCGCGACTCGGCCGGCCACAGCTCCGATCGCCGGCTGATGCACGTGACCGGCCAGCATCCGTCGGACCTGAGGGTGGCGCCGCACGACATCGGCGAGGGCACGCCGATCATCGGCCGGCAGACCGATCGCGTCCCAGACGGGAATGCCGATCGCGAACGGCGGGTGATGCATCGCCAGCAGCGTCGTCTGGTCCGGCGCCAGGGCGAGCTCGGCGTCGAGCCAGCGGAGACGCTCGGAGCTGAGCTCGCCGTCGTCCTGCCCGGGGCGCGTCGTGTCCAGGGCCACCAGGCGGACCGGACCGAGGTCCACCGAGTACTGGACCGGCTCACCGGCCGTGCCGCCGAGCCCGAAGCATCGGCGCAGCGTGTCGCGGTCATCGTGGTTGCCCGGGAGGGCGAGGACCGGCGCGCCGAGCCCTGACGCCAGCTCCCGTACGACGGCGTACTCCGCCGGGTCGCCGTGCTCGACCAGATCGCCGGTGATCAGGATCGCGTCGGCCCGATCGGTGACCCGCCGGATGGCGGCGACGACCTGTCGCAGGGCTGCCGCCGGGTCGACATCGGACCAGCCGGCGCCGATGTGGGAGTCGGTCAACTGCACGAGTCGGAACGATCCGCTCATCTCCGCCGAGACTGTACGCGGCGCGCGCTCAGCGGCGCGGCGGGCAAGTAAGCTGGCGCCGATGCAGCGCGAGACGCAACTGGCGCGGGGTCAGCTGCCGGGGATCGATCGGTCGACGATCCATCCGTATGTCGATGGGACTCCCGGCCCGGTCTATTACCAGCGCTTCGCACACCCGGTCGGTCTCGAGGCCGAGCGCGTCCTCGGTGAGCTCGAAGGCGGGTCGACGCTGCTGTTCGCCTCCGGCGCGGGCGCCACCACCGCGCTCGTCCTGGCACTGCTGGGCCCGGGGGCCACGGTGGCCGTCGCCGACGGGGGCTACTGGGGCACCGTCGGGCTGCTCGCCGGCGAGCTCGGGCGCTGGGGGCTGACGGTGGTCGGCTTCGACCAGACGCAGCCGCCTCCGCCGGCGGACCTGGTGTGGCTGGAGCCGTGCTCGAACCCGCTGATGAGCTTCCCCGATCTCGATGCCTCGATCGCCGCCGCGCACGGCGCCGGCGCGCGCGTGGTCGTGGACAACACGGTGCTCAGCCCGTTTCTGCTTCGGCCGCTCGAGCACGGCGCCGATTTCGTGCTGCACAGCGCGTCAAAGATTCTGGCCGGCCACCACGACGCGCTGCTCGGCGTCGTCAGCTGCGCGCAGGAGGGTGATCACGCCCGCCTCGCCGCGTTCCGCGGCGCGTCGGGGATCGTCGCCGCGCCCGATCCCGTCTGGCTGCTGTTGCGGGGGCTCAAGACGCTCGCGCTGCGGACCGAACGCCAGTCGGCCACCGCGCTCGAGCTGGCTCGGCGGCTTGACGGACACTCCCGGGTGCAACGAGTCCGCTATCCGGGCCTGTCGGATCCCGTCGCTGCCCGGTACGTCTCGGCATTCGGCCCGTTGCTCTCGTTCGACGTCGCCGACGGGGACGAGGCCCTGCGCGTGGAGCGCAGCCTGCGGCTGATCGAGAACGCCACGAGCCTTGGCGGCGTCGCATCGACGCTCGAGGCTCGCGCCCGGTGGGAGCGCGACCGGGTCCCCGCGGGCCTGCTGCGGCTCAGCGTCGGGTTGGAGAACGTCGAGGATCTGTGGGCCGACCTGACGCAGGCGCTCGACGCGGGAGCCGCCGGTGGCGCCGGCTGACGCCGGCATCCTCGCGCCGCCCGACCTCCCCGCGCTCGAGCGCATGTCACTCGCCGGGACGGGTCCCGTGCAACTCTCGGGCGCATTGGTCGAGCAGGAGGGTGGCGATCCCGTGCGCGCATCGCGGATCTCGATCACCGAGTCAGAGCTGCGTGGCGTGACCCTCACGGCCGAGCACGCGCCCGGTCTTGCCCTCCGCGACGTGATCCTGCGCGACTGCGGGCTGTCGAACATCGACGGCCGGGAGGGCGAGATCGCTCGCGTCGAGATACACCACTCGCAGCTGGTCGGCTTCGGCTGCTCCCGCGGTCGGGTTCGGGATCTGCGCGTACTGCACTCCTCGCTGCAACTCGCGTCGTTCGCCGGAGCCCGGCTGCAGCGTGTCGTGTTCGAGGGGGTGCAGCTGTCCGAGGCGTCGTTCGAGGGCGCGCGGCTGCAGGCGGTGACGTTCATCGACTGCCGGCTCGCCGGCGCCGACTTCAGGGGGGCGACCCTGAAGGGCTGCGCCATCCGCGGCTCGTCCCTCGACGACATCGTGGGGATCGCGTCCCTGCGCGGCGTCCGCATGCCCTGGCCCGACGTGCTCGGGTCCGCCGTGGCGATGGCCACGGCACTCGGGATCGAGATCGAGACGAGCTAGCTGCCGACGTAGGCCGCCAGGTGCTCGCCGGTGAGGGATCGGAGTCCCTCCCGCCCGGCGACGAGGTCGGCGGGGATACCCTCGAAGACGATCCGGCCGCCGTCGTGGCCGGCGCCGGGACCAAGGTCAATGATCCAGTCGGCGTGCGCCATGACCGCCGGATGGTGCTCGATGACGATCACCGACTTGTCGGAGCCCACGAGCCGGTCGAGCAGGCCGAGCAGCTGCTCGACGTCGGCGAGGTGCAAGCCGGTCGTCGGTTCGTCGAGGATGTAGATGTCGGATGGGCGCGACGGTTTTCCCGTCATCTGCGTGGCCAGCTTGAGCCGTTGCCGCTCCCCGCCTGACAGCGTCGTGAGCGGCTGGCCGAGGCTGATGTAGCCCAGTCCGACGTCGGCCAGCCGGTCGAGGATCCGGTGCGCGGCCGGCGTGCGCGCATCGCCGGCGCCGAAGAACGCCTGCGCCTCCGCCACCGACATCGCGAGCACCTCGCTGATGTCACGGCCGCCGAGGTGATGGTCCAGCACCGACGCCTCAAAACGCTTGCCCTCGCACTCCTCGCAGGTGGTGGCGACGCCGGCCATCATCGCCAGGTCGGTGTAGATGACGCCGGCGCCGTTGCAGTTGGGGCAGGCGCCCTCGGAGTTGGCGCTGAACAGCGCCGCCTTGACGCCGTTGGCCTTCGCGAACGCGTTGCGGATCGGGTCCAGCAGTCCGGTGTACGTAGCCGGGTTGCTCCGTCGCGAGCCGCGGATCGGGGCCTGGTCCACCAGGACCACGCCGTCGCGCCCGGCGATCGAGCCGTGGATCAGCGAGCTCTTGCCGGAGCCGGCGACGCCGGTCACGACGACCAGCACGCCGAGCGGCACGTCGACGTCGACGTCCTGCAGATTGTGGGCGCAGGCGCCGCGCACCTCCAGCACCCCCGACGGCGTCCGCAGCGACGGCTTCAGCGAGGTGCGGTCGTCCAGGTGGCGCCCGGTGAGCGTGTCGCTCGCCCGCAACTGCGCGACCGTGCCCTCGAACACCACCTCGCCACCGGCGCCACCGGCGCCGGGACCGAGATCGATGACGTGGTCGGCGATCGCGATCGTCTGCGGCTTGTGCTCCACGACGAGCACCGTGTTGCCCTTGTCCCGCAGCCGCAGCAGCAGGTCGTTCATGCGCTGGATGTCGTGGGGGTGCAGGCCAACCGTGGGCTCGTCGAACACGTAGGTGACGTCGGTGAGCGAGGACCCGAGGTGACCGATCATCTTGACGCGCTGGGCCTCGCCACCCGAGAGCGTGCCCGACGCCCGGTCGAGCGAGAGGTACCCCAGCCCGATCTCCACGAAGGAGTCGACGGTCTGTTGCAGCGTGGCCAGCAGCGGCGCCACCGACGGCTCGTCAAGGCCGCCCAGCCACGCGGCGAGCTCGGTGATCTCCATGGCGCACGCGTCGGCGATGTTCGTCCCCTGGATCTTCGACGAGCGGGCCGCCTCGCTGAGCCGGGTGCCGCCGCAGTCCGGGCAGGCGCTGAAGGTGACCGCCCGGTCCACGAAGGCGCGGATGTGCGGCTGCAGCGACTCCTGGTCCTTGGAGAGCATCGACTTCTGGATCCGCCCGATCAGCCCCTCGTAGGTCATGTTGATGCCCGCGATCTTCGTCCTGACCGGCTCGTGGTGGAGGAAGTCGCTCAGCTCCTGCTTGGTGTACTTGCGAATCGGCTTGTCCGGGTCCACGAAGCCGGACGCGGCGTACAGCCGATAGTTCCAGCCGCCCGCCTTGTAGCCGGGGATGGCGAGCGCGCCCTCGGCCAGCGACTTGGTGTCGTCGTAGAGCTGGGTGAGGTCGATGTCGGAGGCCGTGCCCAGGCCTCCGCAGCGCTGACACATGCCGCCGGTGCGGCTGAACGTCCTGCTCACGGTCTTGTCGCCGACGGTGATCTCGCCGCTGGCTGTGACCGAGGGCACGTTGAAGGAGAACGCGTTGGGCGAGCCGATGTGCGGCACGCCGAGCCGGCTGAACAGGATGCGCAGCATCGCGTTGGCGTCGGTGGCGGTGCCCACGGTGGAGCGGGCGTCACCACCCATCCGCTGCTGGTCGACGCTGATCGCGGTCGTCAGCCCCTCGAGGACGTCGACCTCGGGCCGCGCCAGCGTCGGCATGAAGCCCTGCACGAACGCGCTGTAGGTCTCGTTGATCAGCCGCTGCGACTCCGCGGCGATCGTGTCGAACACGAGCGAGCTCTTACCCGAGCCGGACACGCCGGTGAACACCGTCAGCCGCCGCTTGGGCATCTCGACGGTGATGTCCTTGAGGTTGTTCACCCGCGCGCCGTGCACGCGGATCAGGTCGTGGCTGTCGGCAACGTTCAGCGCAGACGAGCGGGGGTCCCTCCTCACGCCGCGATCTTCTTCAGCAGCGCGTCGATGAGAGCGAAGCCCCCCTTCGCGCCCTCCTCGACGCCGTACTGCATCGAGGTGTCCCGCTGCTCGGTCGTCTCGAAACGCATCGTCTGCGTCAGCTTCGTCTGCTCACCGAGATCCTCGAACTCGAGCGTCTGCAGATGGTTCTGGAACGTCTGCACGAGGCGCACCGGCGGCTCGACCTCGCGAAACTCGCCCTCGACAGGGCCGTAGGCGGTCATGAACCGCCAGGTGCCACCGGGACGGACGTCCATCTCCTCGACGACGGTGCCGTCCCCCCACCATTCGGGGATCAGCTTCGGATCCGTCCAGACGGAGTAGACGTGCGTGCGCGGTGCGTCGAAGATCCGCTCGACGCGGATCTCGAGCTCGTTCGGGGTGGTGACGGTGGTGGTGGGGGTGCTGGGGGTGCTCATCGTGCTCCTTTCGTGCGTTCGACAACCTGCGCGAAGCGGTCGAGCCGCTGCAGCCACGTGCTGATGCCCTCGAAGGCATAGGGCACGAGTGTGCATCTGCGGGCCCGGCCGACCTTCTCCGTAGCGACGAGGTTCGCCTCCTCAAGCAGCCGGATGTGCTTCTTCATCCCGGTCAGCGACATGCCGAAGGGCTCGGCAAGCTCGCTGATCGCCGCGCTGCCGGCACCGAGCCGTTCGAGCACGGCGCGCCGGGTCGGGTCGGCGAGGGCCGCGAACGCTCGATCGACGGTCGTCGTCGGATACTGAACCATCGAGTTCAGTATGGCAGACATGGACCCGGTGTGCGCCGCCAACGAGGACTCAACCCCCGGGTTGAGACACGCGCGATCTCATCCCGCGAGTCGACCCTGGCGCCGATGTGCGAACGGCGGTGCGGATTCACCATGCTCCTATGACAACTACTGACTACCTCATCGATTCAGCGCTGGTCCTGCTCGTCCTGCTGCAGATCAAAGAGCGGACACTCACCACTCGCGCCCTGGTGCGCCCACTGGTCATCGTCGCGATCGCCGTCGTCAACTACCTCCACGGAATCCCCACCGGCGGCAACGACCTCGTCCTGGTGGGGCTCCTTGCCACGCTCGGAGCGATCATCGGGATCGCCAGCGGCCAAGCCGTTCTGATGCGCCGCGGCGACGACGGCCAGGTCCTGGCCCGCACCGGCTGGGCGTCGGGATTCTTCTGGGTGCTGGGGATGGGCTCGCGGTTCGCGTTCATCTACTGGATCACCCACAGCGGCATGGCGACGATCGCCAGCTTCAGCGCGCACCATTCGATCACCAGCGGCGAGACATGGACCGTCGGACTCCTGGCGATGGCGGTGTTCGAGGTCTGTGGCCGCTCGCTCATCCAGGCGGCGCGCCGCAACCAGCTCCAGTCCGCCCCGGCCCCAGAGCTGGCCTGACCACGGTTCCGGGCGTCCGGCCCTACCGTGTTGTCCATGCTCCTCTACCACCTGGACCGTCGCACGGCGACGCTGATCCGTCTCGGCGGCCTCGTGCTCGTCGGATGGTCGGTGATCACATCCGACCACGGTCCAGGTGGTCACGGGCGATCACTGCTCGTCAGCCTGCTGTTCGCGACGGCGGCGATCGCCTGGCTGGTGTGGACCGCGCGGCCGAGTCTGGATCGCGGCGTGACGCCGGAGCTGTATGTGCTGGGCGCCGCCGGCGGTGTGCTGTGCGGGGCCGCTCCGGACAGCGCCGCCAGCGCGTTCGTGTTCGTGGCGGTCGTGGCCGCCGGCGTCCGCGTCGAGCTGCCGAAGGCGATGCCGGTCGGTGTTCTCGGCACGGTGGCGCTCGGGGCATCCGTACTCATCTACAACGGAGGCGCGCTCGGCGTGCTCGCCTACGCGCTCGGCTTTGCGGCGGCCGCCCTCGCGGCATCCAACAGCCGGCAGTCGGTGGTCCGCGCCGATCAGGCCGAGCTTCTGCTGGCCCAGACCCAGCGCTCCCACGAGGAGCAGCTGCGAGCCGCGCGCCTGGAGGAGACGACCCGGGTGGCCCGCGAGATCCACGACGTGCTCGCCCACGCGCTCGCGGGCCTGACGATCCAGCTGGAGGCGACGAGCTCGCTGATCGAACAGGGAGCCGACCGTGACGCGGTCCTCGCCCGAGTCCGGCGTGCTCACGAGCTGGCCCGCGAGGGACTGCGCGAGACACGTCTCGCCGTCGGAGCCCTGCGGGGTGACCCCGTCTTCGCGCCCAGCGGCATCGAGGCATTGGTGGCCGAGTACCGGACCACCACCGAGGCCGCGGTGCAGCTCACGATCGATGGCGACCGCACGCGGCTCGCCGGCCCGACCGGCCAAGTGGTGCTTCGCGTCGTGCAGGAGGCGCTCACCAACGTCCGCAAGCACGCGCCCGGCGCGGGCGTCTCGGTGACCGTCCACGCCGGCCAGGTAGCGGATGACGAGGTCCTCGTCCGCGTCGACGACCACCGCTCCGGCTCGGTTGGCGGGCCATTGCCGGCCGGCTCGCTGGCGACCGCGGGAGGCGGATACGGTCTGCAGGGAATGCGCGAGCGCGCCGAGGCACTCGGCGGTACCGTCAGCGCCGGAGCCGACGGTGACGGCTGGCGGGTTGAGCTGCGGCTGCCGCCGCCGGCGGTGGCGATCACGGTCGCGACCGGCGCCTCGAGTGGCGACACGGTGTCGGCGTCGTGACCGGCCCGGTGCGCGTCCTCGTCGCCGACGACCAGGCGCTGGTCCGCGAGGGCCTGATGACGTTGCTGCAGGCCGCCCCCGACGTCGAGCCGGTCGCGGCCGCGACCAACGGCGAGGACGCGGTGGCGCTGACCGCCCGGCACCGCCCCGACGTCGTGCTGATGGACCTGCGCATGCCCATTCTCGACGGGGTGGAGGCCACCCGCCGGATCCGGGCCGCGCAGCCGGATACCGAGGTTGTCGTCCTCACCACCCATGCCGATGAGGCGTCAATCCTCGACGCGCTACAGGCGGGCGCGCGGGGCTACCTGACCAAGGACGCCGGGATCGCCGAGATCGCCCGCGCGATCCACGCGGCGGCTGCCCATCAGTCGCTGCTCGATCCGGTGGTCCAGGCCCGACTGCTCGAGGCCGCCCGCGCCGGCGCGCGCCCGGCGCCGCTGCCGAGCGACCTGCCCGATGACCTCACCCCGCGCGAGGCCGAGGTGCTCTCGCTCATCGCCGGGGGCTTGTCCAACGCGGAGATCGCCGCGACGCTCGTCATCAGCGACGCCACGGTCAAGACGCACATCAACCACGTGTTCGCCAAGACCAGCGCCCGCGACCGCGCCCAGGCCGTGCACTACGCCTACACGCACGGACTCGCGGGCTGACTGCCGTGGCTCGGCTGCGCGTCGTGCAGCGCACCATCGCGCGCCGTGGCGAGCTGATCGCCGAGCGCGACCCGCTGCGCCCGTCCGGACGTCTCCTGCGTCAAGCCGACATGGACGCCTCCTACGTCGACCTCGCCGATCCCGCGCATCTGGAGTTCGACTACCTGCGCTGGATGCGGATCGTGCTGCGCGCGGCCCGCGCCCGCCGAGTGCTGCACGTCGGCGGCGGCGCCTGTGCGCTGCCCCGGGCGCTGGCCGCGGAGGATCCCAGCGGCCGCCAGGAGGTGTGCGAGGTGGACGCAGAGGTGCTCGAGCTCGCCCGCGAGCACTTCGGGCTGCGGCGAACTCCCGGCCTGCACGTCCGCCACGCCGAGGGACGGGAGTTCGTCGCCGGCCAGCCCGACGGAAGCTGGGACGCGATCGTCGTGGATGCGTTCGTGGGGGCGCGCGTCCCGCACCGCCTCATCACCGTGGAGGCCCTGACCGACCTCGCGCGCGCCGCCCCAATGGCGTTGATCAACGTCGTTGACAACCGGGCGGCGCGTCAGGTCCACGCGGTGGCCGCCGGTCTGGCGCGGGCCTACCCGCGGGTGTGGGCGCTCGGCGGTCGCGCCGGCAACACCGTCGTCGTGGCCGGTGGCGCGACGGATCTGGACCTCGCCCGGATCAGCGCCCAAGCGGCCGCCGACCCGTCGCCCACGCGGCTGATCGCGCCGGCCGCGTTGGGGCGGATGCGGGCGGGGGTGGCGCCGCTGCTCGACCAGGAAGCCTGAGCGCACCCCGCATCAGGCGCGCAGGTCGTTCGGGCTCAGGTCCTCCGGGAGCGGGACGTCCTTGGGCGGCGCGCCGGTCTCCTGCTCCCACGCTGTGAACGCCTCGGCGTCTCGCCCTTCGTGCTCGCCGTCGGCGCCGAGGGCGATCAGAACCACCCGCCCCGGGCCGTAGTTGATGAGCTGCCGCCGGACGTCCGGCGCGACCCGCATCAGCTCGCCCTGGCCAAGCTCGGCCTCCTCGCCCTCGATCGCCACGGTGAGCGTGCCCGCCAGGACGAGGTACACCTCCTCCTGGCGGTGGTGGCGATGGATCCGCATCCGCTGCCCTGCCTGGAGGACCATCTGATTGATCCCGAACGCAGTCACACCGAGGGCTCGCCGCAGCGAGAGAAACCGTTCGGGGCTGTCGGGGTCGAGTGCCGCTCTGCTCGTTCCGTCGTCCATGTTCAGATCATCGCACGAGGGCGGACAATGCCCTCATGACGCACGGCTGGCCCGAGGAGGCTCGGTACGCGAGCATGCGGTGGAACACGCCGCTTTCCGAGCAGCATGCCTCGGTCCTGATCGAGCGGCTGGCGGTCGAGGCGGCTGACTCGGTGCTCGATCTCGGCTGCGGCTGGGGCGAGCTGCTGACCCGCATCGTCGCCGCCGGCGCCCGCCGCTGCACCGGCGTGGGAGTGGATACGGACGCTCACCTGCTGGAGCGCGGCCGGGCACTGGCCCGCAGTCGCGGGCTCGAGGGACGGGTCACGTTCGTTGACGCGAGTGCGCCGGAGTGGACGGAGCGGGCCGAGCGCGTGGTCTGCGTCGGCGCCTCACACGCCTGGGCTGGCACCGAAGCCGCCCTGGCCGCCCTGGCGCCGATGACATCGCCCGGCGGGCGCGTCTTGTTCGGCGACGGTTGCTGGGAGCGCGAGCCGACCGCGGCCGCCCTGGAGATCTTCGGCGAGAAGGTGTTGCCGTTAGCCGACATCGTTGGCCTGGCACAGGAGGGGGGCTGGCGAGTGCTGCACCTGAGCACCGCCGACCAGCGGGAGTGGGATGAGTTCGAGTCGACGTGGCGGCTCGGCCGCGAGTCGTGGCTGCTCGCCAATCCCGGCGACGCCGCCGCCTCCGCCATGCGACGAGAGCTCAATGAGCGCCTCGTCGAATACGTCGCGGGATATCGCGGGATCCTGGGTTTCTGCTACCTGATCCTGAGCCGCCAGTGCACGCCTCCGTCGTGACGCTCACCGTCAGCCGGGACATCGCGCCCGGCGCTCCGCGCCGCACCGGGCTCCCCCAGCCTGGACTCGTCAGCCGGCCAGCTTGAACTGCTTGACGAGGCGGTTGAGTCCGTCCGCGTTGGTCGACAGCTCCTGGGCCGAGGCCGCGATCTGCTCGGCCGAGGCGCTCGTCTCCTCGGTGGACGCCGAGACCTGCTCGGTCGCGGCCGAGGACTGCTCGGCAACCGAGGCAACCTCTCCGATGTTGGCCTGCATCGTGCTGGCCGCCGCGGTGATCTGCTGGGCCGCGGAGGCGATCTGCTCCACGCGGCTGGCCATGTCATCGACGGCCTCGCCGATGCTCATGAACGCCTCGCGGGTGTGCTTCACGACGGTGGCGCCGTCCTCGGTCCGGCGGGCTCCGGTCTCGACGACATCGACCGCCCTGGTCGTCTCCCCCTGGATTCCGCCGATCAGCTCAGAGATCTCGTGGGCGGCCTGCTGGGATTCCTCGGCGAGCTTGCGTACCTCCTCGGCGACGACGGCGAAGCCCTTGCCCTGCTCGCCGGCGCGGGCGGCCTCGATCGCGGCGTTGAGTGCCAGCAGGTTGGTCTGCTCGGCGATCCCGGTGATCGTCTGCACGATCGCACCGATCTGCTCGGACTTGGCCGCCAGCTCCCGGATGGCGGCGGTCACGTCCTGGCTTGAGTCTCTGACCGAGTCCATCGCCTCGTTGGCCTGTTCGGCGGCGACGACGCCGTCGCGCACCATCTCACGCGCACGGACAGCGACCTCGGCGGTCTGTTCCGCCTGCTCGGCGCTCTGACGCACCGCCGCGGCAACCTCTCCGGCCGCGCGGCTGGCCGTCTCGACGAGATTGACCTGACGCTCCGCGCCCTGGGCCACATCGCTGATCGCGTTGGCGATTTCGGTCGTCGCGCGTCCCGCCTCGTCAGAGGTGGAGGACATCTGCTGGGAGGCCATCCCGACGCTCCCCGCCGCCTCCGACATCTGTGTGACCAGGCGGCGCAGGTTCGCGATCATCGCGCCGAACGCCGCGCCGAGCGCGTCACGCTCAGACCGAGGCTCGATCTCGACGCTCAGGTCGCCGTCGGCGATTCGCTCCGCGGCTCCGACCATCTCCCGCAGGTACTCGATCATCCGCTCAAACGCGGCGGCGGTCGCGCCCAGCTCATCGCGCGACCCGGCGTCCGTTCGCTGGTCGACGTCCCCGCCGGCGATACCGTCCGCGGCCCGCATCATCTGCCGGACGCGAGCCGCGATCGAGCGGGTCAGCAGGAACGCGGCCGCGACGCCGAGGAGCACGGCGAGCGCCGCGGCGAGAGCCATTGTCGCCTTCGACGACGATGCGGTCGACGTGAACTGCGCGGTCTGGCTCGCCACGTCCGCAGCCGAGCTCTTCTGGTACTTGACGAACGCCGCCATCAGCGTGTCGGCGGTGTCGTTCTGGGCGTGTTGTGCCAGCTTCGCGGCGGTGGTGGAACGTCCGGCACGCACGAGGCCCCAGAGGGTCGCGTCACCGCGATCAAATCGCGCTGTGGCGGCCTCGATGGCCGATACCAATGGTTTGTCCGTCGCGTCCGTCGACAGCGCGACCAGATGGTTCAGGGCCGACTGGTAGGTCTGGCGGTCCGCCAGGTAGTCCGCGTGAGTCGCGCCGGCGTCCAGTGCGTACAGAGTCTCGGAGAAGTGCATGTCGGCCGCCGCGCCCCGCGCCGCCTGCGCCGCAACCTGCTTGGGCACCCCGACGGTGACCACGTCGCCGTGCGCCGCCTCCATCGAGCTCATACCGCCGAACGCGACCGCCACCACGACAACCAGCCCGATCACCAGGAGCGCGAAGCACGACGAGAGCTTCTTCGCGATCGACAGGTCACCGAAACGACCCAGCCCCAACACTCCATTGCTCATCTCAAACTGCCTTTCCGTGAAAGCGGCGCCGACAATTGCGCCGCGTAGGTCCCGGGTAGTTGGCGCCGCGGGAGAACGCTCTACGAGTCTGATCGGCAGCACCCCCCGCCGGTTTGAGTGAACCGACGCAACAGCTGACATCGACCTGACAGGCCGACGGTTCGGCGCCGAATCGGAGCTAGTCGGCGTGCGGTGTCTGCAGCTCGTGGCGGAACGACTCGGCGAGGCCGCGCAGCAGCCGCACCTCGCGCTCGCCCAGAGTGGGCCGCGATTCCCGGGCCAGGCAGCAGAGGACGTACAGCTGCATGTCCGAGAGCTCGATCGGTACGCCGATCCAGGCCCGTACTCCGAGCTGGCGAGCCATCGCCAGGTCGCTGACGCGCTCATCGGCCTGGGCATCGCGGACGTAGTTGCCGATCCGGCCATCGAGCATCCGCTGACAGAAAGTCTCATCCAGCGAGAGCGACGCACCCTCCTGCGACGTGAGCGGCCACCAATCGCCCGCTGCTCGCCGAGCGATCTCACGTCCATCCCGGATCTCGGTCAGCAGCGCGACATCTGTGTCGAGCAGATCGCGCGTCAGGTTGATGAGCGCGTCGAGTCGGCTGTCAGAGCCCGCACGCCCGATGATCGCGCCCCCCGCCTCGCCGAACGGGACGCCGCACTCCGGGCAGGACACACCGACCGCGCTCCGCGGCAGATAGCTCAGCACTCCACAATTCGCACATCGGCGATAAGGCAAGGTCACCTCGGTCCTGACCGCAGCACGCCCGGCCCGCGATGACGACCGTAGCAACAGCTCCGCGGCGGCAGCGGCCCTCCGTTGCCGAGTCTCACCCGCGCCGCCTCGGGGGCGTCTGGGCTGCGTGAGCTCACCGGCGGGCGCAGGATTCGTGAACGGGTTCCAGAAGCTTCGGGTAGCAAGGATGCTGGCACGCGTGCTGTTGCGCCCCCTTCAGCACGCTATTCGGACCCGCGGCCCGTCTCCACGAGGGTCGCGGGCCCGGCCCTTCCGGCGCGCCGATCCAACAGCCAGGTCAGTAGGTCGCCGGCGGGGATGGGACGGCTCAGGTAATAGCCTTGCGCCGCGGTGCAGCCGAGCTCGGTCAGACGCCGCCACACCTGCTCGCTTTCAACCCCTTCGGCCACGACATCGAGGCCGAGGTTGCGGCCAAGCTCGATGGTGGAGCGCACGATGGTGGCATCGTCCTCATCCTCCTCCATGTTCATCACGAAGGACCGATCGATCTTGATCTCGCTCACCGGAATGCGCTTGAGATATGCCAGGGATGAGTAACCGGTACCGAAGTCGTCGATGGAGAGCCGGATATTCATGTGCGAGAGCTGCTCCAGGATCAGCTTCGTACGCGTCGGGTCGGCGAGCATCGAGGACTCGGTGATCTCGAACTCGAGCCGGCGGGGGTCGACATCCCAGCGCTCGAGCAGGCTCGCAACCTGAGTCGGAAAATCGGGGTCGACGAGGCTGCGAGCCGACAGGTTGACCGCGATCGTCAGCCGCAGGCCGTCGTCCTGCCACGACCGGCACTGTCGCAACGCCTCGTCGATCACGTAGAGCGTCAGGGGTTTGATCAGGCCGGTCTGCTGGGCGACGGGAATGAAGTCATCGGGCGGTACGAGGCCGCGGTCTGGGTGGTTCCAGCGCAATAGAGCCTCCACCGAGTGCACCTCGCCGTCGGCGAGCAGGGCCTTGGGCTGGTAGTAGAGGACGAGCTCACGCTGGTCCAGCGCACGACGCAGCTCACCCATGATCGTCAGCCGGGCCATGCCCTGTGGGACGCAGGCGTTGTCGTAGAACGCCCACCCTGATTTCTCCTCCTTGGCGTGGTACATCGCCCCGTCAGCGCACCGCACGAGCGTTTCGACGTCGGTTCCGTCATCGGGGTACAGCGCGATGCCGATCGAGGCCTCGAGGGAGAGGGGCAGGCCCTGGACTGTGATCGGTCGTTCGATCGCCTCCCGCATCCGCTCGACGGCACGGAGCACGTCGCCAGGGACGTTCGCCCGCGGCAGCAGGACTCCGAACTCGTCGCCGCCCAGCCGGGCCACGGTGTCCGAGCCGCGCAGCGCCACAGTCAGGCGCCGGCCGAGCTCAATCAACAGCTCGTCACCGGCGGCGTGGCCCAGCGAGTCGTTGATCTCCTTGAACCCGTCGAGATCCATGACCAGTACCGCTGCGCGCGTGTGCGTGCTGCGCCGTGTCTTGACCGCCTGATCGATGCGATCACGGAATAGCGTGCGGTTGGCCAGTCCGGTGAGCGCGTCGTGCAGCGCCTGGTGCTCGCTGAGCTCCGCCTGCGAGAGCAGCGCCGCCTCGGCCGCCTTGCGCTGTGTGACGTCCTGGATCATCGTGATCGCAAAACTCTGGTGCCCTGCCGAGTCGGGCACGAGCGATGCGGACGCATCGACCCACAGGACGTTGCCGTCGCGGCCCACGAAACGGTGTTCCATCCGCAGCGAGGTTCGGCCCTCGGCGATCATCTGGAGGTAGGCAGCGCGCGCCTCGCGGCGATCGTCCGGGTGCACGAACTCCGACGTCCGGCGGCCGGCGAGCTCATCGTGACTGCGGCCGAGCAACGTCTGGATGGCCGGGTTTGAGTCGAGGATCCTGCCGTCCAGGTCCATCAGCAGCATCCCGGCGAGGGCACCGGCGAATGTGGCCTCGAATCGGGCGAGGGCCTCGACCTGGTCGCGCTTGGCTTCGAACTCCGCGGCGTGCGCCATCGCGGCTGACAGGACGACGGACAGCAGTTCCATCATGGTGACGTCACGCTCGCTGAACGCCGCGACCTTGTCGCCGTACAGCAGCAGCAGGCCGACGGCCTCTCCACCGTGGAGCAGTGGCACCGCGATGATCGAACGGACGCCCCGACTCCGCGACAACGCGGCGTCGACGCGCTCGTCCGTCTCGGTGTCCAGGCACACCAGCGACCGGCCGCCGCGCATGGCATGACCGGAGAGGTTGTTGCCCAGCGGTAGGCGGTGCGGCTGCTGAATCTCCGGCGCACCGCTGACGGCGCCGCAGACCAGCGCATCGCCATCCAGAAGGCGAACGGCGGCCGAGGTCCCGCCCGTCAACTCGCGCGTGCGATCGGCGATCCGCTGCATGACCGCCTTGAGATCGAGGCCGACCGCCGCGAGCTCGTGCTGCATCGCGATCACCGCGCGCAGGACGGACACGTCGAGCGTCGCACCGTCGTCGACGATGCCCGCGTCAGCGAGCGTTTCCGGGACCGGCTCCATGTCAATGGAGATATCGACGCGCGCGCTTGTAACCTTGACCCCGAACGCCGACCGGCGCTGTATGACGGCCCGGGTTACGGGGCGACGGCGCGGACGCGAACTCGAGGGCGGGCGTTGTTCACGTACCCCTTCGGGTTCCAGAGCGCTGCTTCGTCCTCTGGCTGGGTGGCCGCCGAGGAGTCCCAGGCACGGACGAGGATCTCGTGCTCGCCGGGCGTCAGGTTGACGGTCGTCTGCCAGCGGCGCCAGGCCCACCGCCCGAGATCCTCGAGCAGCTCGGCCTGAGACCAGCTCGCGCCGTCGAGCGAGACGTCGACCCGCGCGACATGGCGCTCCCCGCCCGCGAACGCGTAGCCACGCACCTCGACGGCGCCCGCCGCAACCGTCGCGCCGTCAACCGGAGCCAGCACGTCGGAGTTGAGTGCAACCAGTCCGAGTGGCATCCCGGCCCCCGGACCCGGCGCGCCGTCCTCCGGTAGGAGGCGATAGACGACATGCTGAAAGTACCCCTCCCACGGCTCTGACCGCACCTCGATCCGCTCAAGCCACTTGACGCTGCGCGCTCCGATGTAGCCCGGCACGATCACCCGCAGCGGCGCCCCATGGACGCGCGGAAGCGGCTCGCCGTTCATCGCCCACGCGAGCAGTACCTCGGGGCGAGACGCCTTATCGAGTGGAATCGAGCCCCCGAACCGCTGCGGCGGCTTCGCCTCCGCCGAGACATCCGCGCCGTCGAAACCCACGTGCGCGGCCCCCGGCAGCGGACCAGCGAGCGCCAGCACATCGGCCAGCGCGACACCGGACCACACCGCGGTGCCGGTCGCGCCGGCACCCCACGGCGCCTCGCCGGGAATATCGCGGATCGCGACCAGACCCGCCCGCCGATTCCCCGCGCACTGCAGCGTCGCGGTCACCTCACGCTCGCGGAACGCCTCCCGCAATGTGGGCAGCGAAAGGACCAGCTCACGCTCGACGATCCCGTGCACGCGCAGCCGCCACCCCGTCGCGTCGATCTCGGGGACGGCGCCGTGCCCCCGCACGTAAAACGCGTCCGTCGCGGTCAGCGAACCCTCGCCGAGAGCTGCGAGTCCCGTCTCGGCGTTGAACGGCTGGTCCTGATGGACAATCAGATCCCCGCGCTTTCCGTATCGCAACACCCCGACAAGCGTACGCAGAGGTCAGCGGATGAACGCCCCGGCCACGGCGCTCTGAGCTAGACGATCTTCCCCGGGTTGAGGTTCTTGCCAGGATCGGTCCCGTCGAACAGCGCCTCGAGCATTGCCACGCCGGGAGCGGAGATGTCCTGCTCGAGCCACCGCGCGTGTTCGGTCCCCACGGCATGGTGATGGGAAAGCGTGGCGCCGTTGTCAACAAAGGCTGTCTGGATCGCGGACTTCACCACGTCATACTCAACGATCATGTCGCCGCCGGTCGTCGGCTGAAAAGCGAAGGTGAAGTACAGGCAGGCACCCGCGTGATAGCTGTGCGAGAGGTGGCACATGAGGTAGCCCATCACTCCGAGACGGACAAATGCCCCGGACGCGGCGGCGGTCACCGCATCGTAGACCGGTAACAGCCGGCTCCACGGCATCGCCGTCTCAGACACGTCGCCGGCGACCCCCCGGTCCAGGAGAAAATCGCGGATGTAGGGGGTGTCGAACTTCTTCTGGTCATACAGCTCACCGGGGCCGGAGCCGATGCACACTCCGCGGTGGCGCTTGACGAGCTTGCCGACCGACCGCCGCTGGCGTCCGACGTGGCTGGGGCTCCCCTCATAGCCGATGAACGAGAGCGCCATCTCGTTCAGCTCGAAGCCGAGCCGGCGTGTCAGGAAGGTCCGCAGCGCGGTGGACTGCAGCTTGTCAACGAGCGTCGGCCGCTTGCGCGTGGCAAACGAGAACTGCGTCTCGTGCGCGTCCGAGACACGCGTGATCGAAACCGCGCAGTCGCTGGCCGCGATGTCGCGCATCGCCGCCAGACCGCTGGTGAAGCTCGGGAAGAGATAGCCGAGGATCGTGCGCTGCTCCGGGATCCGCCGGACGTGGACTGTCGCCTCGGTGATGAGCCCGAGGCGACCCTCACTGCCGAGGACCATCTCCCGCACGCTCGGGCCGGTCGACATCGCCGGGACCGGCCGCGTGACGAGCGTCCCCGACGGCGTGACGACACGGAGGCCCTTGGTGAGGTCTGCGATGTCGCCGTAGCCGTCGGATTGCATTCCCGAGGATCGGGTGGCGATCCAGCCGCCGAGCGTGGAGTGGGTAAACGAGTCGGGGAAGTGTCCGAGCGTGTAACCCTGCCCCTCCAGTTGCTCCTCCAGATGCGGGCCGAAGACGCCGGCCTGGACGCGGGCCAGGCGCGAGGTGCGATCGATCGCGATCACCCTGTCCAGCCGGACGAGATCCACCGAGATGACCGGGCGCCCCTCGGAGGCGGGGGCCTCGAGCGATCCCGAAATCGACGAGCCGCCCCCGAACGGAATTGCCACGGCGTCGCCGGTCACGGCCGCCCGCAGGACGGCCGTGACCTCGTCCTCGGTACCCGGGCGCACCACCACATCCGGGACGCGACCCAGGTCGCCGCGCCGCTGCCGGACGAGGTCGCGCAACGACTTGCCGCGCGCATGCGCCACGCGATCAAGCGGATCGACCGAGACAAACGCCGGCGTGACCGCCCGCTCCAACTCGGCACGCAAACTCTCCGGCAGGTCGGGCGCGGGAATCTGCAACTCGTCAAAGCCGATCCGTCCGGCGGCCGCGGACCGCACGTCCACCCCGAGCACGCGGTCGATGAACGGCGCCAACTCGGGCTTGTCCGCGTGCGTGAACTCAACACCCTCCAGGCCCCAGCCCCACCATTTCATCAATGCCATTGCATGCCATACCTCGCTCGGAGCGCCGTCCGCCGTCCGTATCGATGCCGGAGCGGTGGACGATAAGCGATCGTCCCACCAGCATCCGGCTCCAGTCGGCGCGGGTCGACGGGAGGGGTCAGGTCGCCGCGAGCGTGATGTCGGGTCGCGTCGGCTGGTGTGCCGTGCGGGTGCGTCGCCAGGCAGCCCAGGTCCGGCCGAGCGCGTAGGCGAGGGCGCTGAGGGTGCCGACGAAGAATCCGATCGGCCAGTTGGTCTGGTAGGAGATGGCGATCGCGGCCCAGACGGTGACCAGGGCGAGGAGCACCGACAGGATGACCGCGACGGCGGGACGGTTGGTGAGCGCACGGGCGGCGGCCGGCGGGCCGATCATCAGCGAGAAGATCAGCAGAGCGCCGACGACGGGGACGGTGAGGGCGGTGGCGGCGGCGAGCACGAGCAGGAACGCCAGTTCCATGCGGTGGCCGGCGACGCCTTTGGCTTCGGCGATGTCGGGGAGCACGGAGGAGTAGAGGAGCGGCCGGTAGAGCGCGACGATCGCGGCGATGCTCGCGATCGCGAGCAGCGCGACGGGCAGCAGTTCGGTGCTGGAGACGCCGAGAACCTCGCCGAAAAGCAGCGAGTAGAGCTGCGGCTCGTATTCCTGTGAGCGGCTCAGGAACAGCGCGCCGACGGCGAGCCCGAGGACGAGTGCCAGCGCGGTGGCGACGTCGGGGCGGCCGCGGCGACCGAGCGTCGCGATCGCGATCGCAGCGGCAGCGGCGAACGCGCCGAGCCCGATGAGGGCGCTGATTCCGAGGAGGTTGGCGGCCGCGGCGCCGGCGAAGGCGCTGTTGGGCAGCGCGTGGGCGGGGAACGCCGAGCCGCGGAGGACCACGAAGAACCCGACGACTCCCGCGATCACGGCAACGATCGTTGCCACGATCCAGGTGTTGGTCATGAAGCTAGAGAACACGTCGTCCCTCGGCGCGTCTGTTCGTGAGGGTTCGAACGACCGGCAGTCCGGATGCGAGGTAGGCGACGAACGCGAGGGCGACGATGAAGAAGCTGACCGGGTAGAGGTTGTGGCTGGATCCCCAGTAGTAGCTGTCATAGGCGAGCAGCACCCCGAGCCACGTGGCCGCGAGGCCGATCACCGCCGCGATGATCAGGGCGACGCCGATCCGGTTGGTGAGCCGCAGCGCGGTCGCGGCCGGGCCGATCAGCAACGCGGTGGAGAGGATCGCGCCGATCGCGAGCGCGGAGAGGCCGACGGCGACCGCCAGGGCCGCCATGAAACCGAGGCCGATCAGGCGAACGGGGACGCCGCGCGCGGCGGCGAGCTCATTGCTGGTCGAGGCCAGCAGCAGCGGCCGGTAGAGAACGGCGATGATCGCAACGGCGATGACGCTGAAGGCGATGACGACCGGGACCGTGGACGGATCGATCGCGAAGATGTTCCCGAACAGGATCGTCTGCGTCGCGCCCGTGGTCGCACTGCTGGTCGTGTCGTAGTAGAGCAGCAGGGCTGCGATACCTGTGGCGGCGCCGAGCACGATCCCGGTCGCCAGATCACGGCCCTTCACGCGTTGGGTGCCGATCGTGTCGATCGTTCCGGCGCCGAGCAGCCCAAACCCGACGAAGCCGAGCAGCGGGCTGATACCGAGCAGGAACGCGGCTGACCCGCCGGCGGTCGAAACGTCCGTCAGCGCGTGCCCGGCGAAGGATTGGCCGCGCAGAACTGTGAACACGCCGACCACTGCGGACACGACCGCGACGACGCCGCCGATGACGAACGCGGTGCGTACCGGCTGGCTGGAGAAGAACCCCGGTTCGAACAGCCAGTGCATGCCGCTCAATCGATGTACACGCCCGGGCCGGAGGCACCGTGATCGTGGTGCGTGGCTCCGGGGTCGGCGTCTCCGGCAACAACGAGGATGCGGCCGTTGACGTGGAGAACTTCGACGGGGTGGCCGTAGAGGTCGCTGAGTACGTCGGTGCGGATGACCTGGTCGGTCGTTCCAGCCGCGGCCCGGCCATCGGCGAGGTAGACGACGCGGTCCATCACGGGCAACAGCGTGTTCATCTCGTGCGCGGAGAGCAGCACCGCGATCCGATTGGTGACGGCGATGCGGTGCAGCAGCGCGATGATCTCCTGCCCGGAGCGCAGGTCGAGGTTCGCCAGCGGCTCGTCCAGGAGCAGCAGCCGGGGGCGGCAGATCAGGGCGTGAGCGATCAGCACCCGTTGCTGCTCGCCGCCCGACAGCGCCCCGACCCGGGCGTCGGCGAATCGCTGGGCGTCGACCGCGGTCAGCATCTCGTCGACGAGCGCCCTTCGCTTGGCCGACGGGACGGGCATCCCGAAGCGGTGCCCATCGAGCCCGAGCCCGACCAGGTCGCGGGCGCGCATCGGCATATCCGGGTCGAGCAGCACCTTCTGCGGCACATATCCGATCGACCAATTCCGCCGGCCGCGAGCGCGGCCGCCGACACGGACCTGGCCGGCGCCGAGTGCCTGGAGGCCAAGGATCACCCGTAACAACGTGGTCTTGCCGGCGCCGTTTGAGCCGATCAGACCGGTGAACTCCCCTGCCGCGACGCTAAAGGTGACCCCGTCGAGGATCTGCCGGCCGCCGAGCGCGACGCTCACCCCGTCGACGGCGAGCACCTCTCCATCGACGGGGTGATTGGCGGCACGGTTCTGATCGGCCGCGATCACAGCCGCTGGGTGGAGATCTTGGCCATCACGGCCTTCTCGATCGCGTTGACCTCGGCCAACATCCAGGACTGGAAGTCATAACCCGGAGTCGGCATCGTCTCATACACCCCGACGACCGGCACACCGGCCCGCAACGCCGTCCCGCGGATCGAAGTGGTCAAGGAGTCGACGACCTGCTGGTTGTAACAGAACACCTTCACCCGATGTTCGGTGAAGAACCCGTTCTCCAAGGTGATGTCCTCCGGGGCTGGATCAACGCCGTTCATGATGTCCGCCTGGAAGGCGAAGGGCGTCAAGTTGCTCATTCCCATCGCCTGGAGCAGGTAGTCGGCGACCGGCTCCGTGGTCGCGACCGTCGTTCCCGCGTACTTGACCTTGAACGCGGCGATCGCCTGGTGCAGCGGCGCCAGCGAGGCGGTGAATTTGGCGAGGTTCGCCTTGAAGTAGGCGGCGTGGGAGGGCTGCAGCGCGGACAGGTCCGCGGCCATCACCTTGGCGACGGCCGGCATCGTGCGCGGCGCGTACCACAGGTGCGGGTTCGGAGTGTCGGCGGGGAGTCCGAGGACGTTCTGAACGACGATCACCTTCCGCCTCGGGTTCGGCGACGCCGACTCGATCTTGTTCATGAACGTGTCGTAGCCGACCCCGTTCTGGACGATCAGCTGCGCCGAGCTGAGCTGCTGGGCGATGCTCGGGGATGACTCGAAGGTGTGCGGATCGGTGTTCGGGTTATTCAGGATCGACGCGACGTGCACGTACCGGCCGCCGATCTGGCCCAACACGTTGGCGTACTCGTTCTCCGCGCCGATCGCCGAGATCACCCCGCTGCCGCCGGTCGCCGCCGAGGACGAGGCGCCGCACCCCGCGACCACGAGGACGAGGAGCCCGGCAGCGATCAGAGCGGCGCTGCGCGTGCGCGCAGCGGACCGGAGCGCCGAGGCGCACATGGTGCTCGTGGGCCGGCGGGTCGTCGCCACAGAAAAAGCATACATGAGAGTGAGACTTCTTCTCATTAGATCCTGTCGCGTGCAACGACAGTGGATCGGACACCAACACCCCGCCAGGGTTTGTGGGCCGACCGCGAGCGCGTCCTAATTCAGGCAGGCATGGCAGGCGCCGTGCAGCACGACTTCATGATCATCGGTGCGGAACTCCAAGCGGCGCGACAGACGCTCGATCGCCCGCTCCAGATCGCGATCGTCAAACGGCACGACTCGCCCACACGAGTCACACAGGAGGTGATGATGGTGCTCGCCCCCCGGATCGATCAGCTCATAGCGCGTCGTGCCATCCCCAAACTCCAACCGCGCGATCAATCCATGCTCGCCGAGCAGCTCGAGGATCCGGTAGATGCTCGCGCGCGCGACCCGCTGGTCGCCCTCCCGCAACCGGTCCTCGATCTCCAGCGCGCTCAGCGCACACGGCTGGCCGGCGAGCAGCTCGATCAACGCGTCGCGCGCCCGCGCCTTGCGATGCCCCGCACGATCAAGCACCCCGCGAGCGTGGCCGGCCCACTCACTCCGGATGCGCGTCGACATTGACGGTGATTGTAGCCACGCGACGGATGAGAGTAAGACCGGTTCTTGTCGCCACACCTCCGGTCGTGGCGCCGACTCAGTGGCCGGTGTTCGCGGTGTCGGCCAGCATGGCCTCGGCGAACCGAACCGCGGCGGTCGTGCTGTGGAGGCGCCAGAGCAGCAGCCGGTGATCAAAACCGTCCGCCCCCTCGGCGGCGGACGCCAGGCGGTCGGCGTGCGCCTGGAAATGCGCACGCTGCGCGTCCAGCAGCGCTGTCGGGTCGGCGTTGCGCCGCTCGAGGAACAGCAGTTTGAGCATCAGCAGGGAACGGGCGTCGCGAACATGCTCGACGGGTTGCTGCAGCCACGCCACGACGGCTCGGCTCCCGGTGGGCGTCGCCTCGAGAATCGTCCGCTGAGGGCCGACGTCGCTGCGACGCGTGGCGACCGGGCGGACGAACCCGAGGCGTCCCAACGTCTCGAGCGCTCGGTAGACCAGCGGGCGGCGCATCGCCCACACCTGGCCGACCTCGCCGCCGGGCTCCATGGCCCGAGCCAGGGCAAACCCGTGCGCGGGCTCCTCGTCCAGCAGTGCGAGCAGAGCCCACTCTCCGGCGATGAGATCCTGGCGTGCCGGGGGCATCGTCCCCGGCACGCTACCGGCCGCGCCAGCCGACGTCAGATGGGATGACCTCGCCAACCAGGCCGTACGCCTGGGCCGCCGCCTCACGCAGCATCGACGCCGCCAGGCTCACGTTGAACATGCCCCAGCCGAACACTCCTCCGGTCTCCTCGGTCACGATCCCGGCGATCTCCTCCTGGCGCTCGACCATCAGGTCGGCCGCCTTGGAGAGGATGGCGCGACGCGTGGACGGGGCGCTGCGTGACCACGCTCCGAAGGCATCGGCGGCCGCGCGGTCGTGACCTCTCCGATCGCCATGCGTGTCCCCTCTCTCCGTTTCAGTGTGTCGCGCACGCCAAACCGGCACGGGCACCGCATTGTCAGCCGTCGCTTGCCAGCTAGTCAAGAATGGACTAGCTTGGTCTGCACATCATCGAGCGGCGCGCGGGGGCGACTCGCGCGGAGAGGAGATGGTCATGGCGGTTGCCGAATCTGTAGAGCAGCAGGCCGACAGTTTCGTACGAGCCAGCCACAAGCTGTTGATCGACGGCGAGTGGGTGGAGGCGGCCTCGGGTCAGACGTTTGAGACGATCAACCCCGCCACCGAAGAGGTCCTCGCTGAAGTCGCCCACGGGCAGGCCGAGGACATCAACCGGGCGGTGAAGGCGGCGCGCAAGGCGTTCGCCGACGATTCGCCGTGGCGGCAGCTGAACGCGTCGGATCGCGGCCGGATGATCTGGCGGATCGCCGACCTGATCGAGGAGAACGCCGACGAGCTGGCGATGCTGGAGTCGCTCGACAACGGCAAGCCGTACCACATCGCCAAGGCGGCCGATGTGGCCCTGGCGGCGGACCTGTTCCGCTACATGGCGGGATGGCCGACCAAGATCGAGGGCACGACCGTGCCGATCTCGGCGCTGCCGGCGCCGGGCGAGTACCTCGCCTACACGCTGCGCGAGCCGGTCGGCGTCGTCGGCCAGATCATCCCGTGGAACTTCCCGCTGTTGATGGCGGCCTGGAAGCTCGGACCGGTGCTGGCCTGTGCCTGCACCGTCGTCCTGAAGCCAGCCGAGCAGACGCCGCTGTCGGCGCTGCGCCTCGGTGAGCTGCTGCAGGAGGCCGGGCTGCCCGACGGCGTGGTGAACATCGTCACCGGGTTCGGCGACGCCGGCGCGGCGCTCGCCAACCACGACGACGTCGACAAGGTCGCGTTCACCGGCTCCACCGAGGTCGGCAAGCTGATCGTCAAGGCGGCGGCGGGCAACCTCAAGAAGGTCTCGCTGGAGCTCGGCGGCAAGTCGCCGAACGTCGTCTACGCCGACGCGGACATGGAGGGCGCGATCGCCGGCGCGGCGAACGCGATCTTCTTCAACCACGGCCAGTGCTGTAACGCCGGCTCGCGGCTGTACGTCGAGAAGGGCGCCTTCGACGAGGTCGTCGCCGGCGTCGCCGAGGCGGCAAAGCAGATCAAGGTCGCTCCGGGCACGGATCCGGAGTCCCAGATGGGGCCGCTCATCTCCGACGAGCAGTACCAGAAGGTGCTCGGTTATCTCGACTCCGGCCAGAGCGCCGGCGCCGAGGCGGTCGTCGGCGGTGGCAAGGCGTCGGACCGCGGCTACTTCGTGCAGCCGACGATCCTCACCAACACCACCAATGACATGAAGGTCGTCCGCGAGGAGATCTTCGGCCCGGTCGTCTGCGCGATTCCGTTCGACTCGGCCGACGAGATTCTGCCGGTCGCGAACGACACCAACTACGGCCTGGCCGCCGGCGTGTTCACCCGCGACATCTCCAAGGCCCACCGGACCGCCAAGCGGCTCCGGGCCGGCACGGTGTGGATCAACACGTACCACGTGTTCGACGCCGCGATGCCGTTCGGCGGCTACAAGGAGTCGGGGTGGGGGCGCGAGATGGGGTCTCAGGTGCTCAACAACTACCTGGAAACGAAGTCGGTCATCACCGCGCTGTAGCAATGTCCCCCGTCCGTCCGGCTCAGGCCAGCATCCCGAGCCGGGCGGCCGGGGGTCGAGCGCCGGCCGCGTACCGGCCAATGCCCCACCCTGGGCGGCCGAACCGCTGGAACCGCGCGGCGATCGTGGAGGCGCTGCGCGCGTGGTTCACCCAGACAGGGGCCGCGCCCCGGCGCAACGATTGGAGTGGCGAGCGGCCGCGGGAAGCCGGCCGTGCGCAGCGCAAGTGGATGCTCGAGCACCCCCGGTGGCCGAGCAGCTCGTGCGTAGCCAGCCACTTCGGTTCCTGGAGCGCGGCGCTGGAGGCGGCTGAGCTTCCCGCCCGCCGGCTGACCTTCGACAGCTCGGTCAGCGAGCGCGTCGCTGATGCCCGGCGGCTCGCGGCCTCGGGGGTGAGCGTGCGGCGGATTTCGGCCCTGCTCGGCGTGTCGGCTTCCAGCGTGCACAACTACCTGTGCGCCCGAGACTGTCCGGACTGCGGCGGTCCCGTCACCAATCCCAGCGCCGGCCGCTGCGCGGCGTGTGCCGTCGTCGAACCGACGGTGAGGCGCCAGTGGACAGCCGAGGCCGTCCGCACAGCGATCCGGCAATGGCAGGCCGAGCATGGATCGCCACCCACCTACCGCGACTGGACGCCGACACGTGAGAACCCCGGGCGATGGGAGGCCGCGAGCCCGCGGTGGCCGAGCGCCGCTGTCGCGTGTGACCTCTACCGCCACGCACCCGACCCGTGGAATGCCGCCCTCCGCGACGCCGGGGCGGTGACCCGGTTCTCGCGTTGGAGTGACGACTCCGTCCGCTCGGCGCTTGCCGGCTTCTGGGCCCAGACCGGTCGGATGCCGCGGTCTCGAGATCTGGCGACAGACCGCTGGAGCGGCCCACACGCCGCGACGATCCGCCGCCGCTACGGGAGCCTCGACGGCGCGTGGCAGATGCTTGGCCCCGTTCCCGGCTGAGCCTGGACCCGAGCGCTGCCGCTCGGTGGCTCGACCGTCACCGGGTAAGCCGACTGGCGCTGTCAGCGGCCGCCGACCTCCGCCAAGGCGCGCTGCGCCACATCGGATGCCGGCCGGGCCGCGCTGGCGCGGTGGCCGAGCTGATTGTCGCGATCGCCGCCAGCGGTTTTGGCCGCGTGCCCGAGGGCGAGAGTGCGGGACCGGAGCATGGTCGTCAGCACCGCGAGGGCGCCGGCGCCGCCGGCGAACGCGAATGCGGCCGTCGGCCCGGCGCGGTCGGCGACGATGCCGGCGCTGGCCGCTCCCACGGCGCCGCCGACTGCCATTGCCGTGGCGAGCCAGGCGAACGCCTCGGTCATCACGGCGGCCGGGGCGGCGTCATCGACCATCGCGTAGATCGTGGCTTCGGTCGGCGCGATCGCGGCGCCGGCGAGGAGCAGCACGGCGCCGAGCGCGAGGACGCTCCCGTCCGCCGGGATCAGGGCCAGGTGTCCGGCCGTGAGCGCAACGAGCAACAGCGCAAGCCCGGCGGCGCTTCGCGCCCCGCCGCCAAGGCGGGTGACGAGCAGCCCGCCAATGAACGACCCGGCGCCCCAGAGGGCGAATAGAGGGGCGGCGGCCGTGGTGCCGTCGAGCGTCCTGGCGGCCGCGGTGACGGCGACCTCGTCGGCGCCGAGCAGCATGCCGACGGCGATCAGGACGATCACCAGCGTTCGCATCGCCGGTGTGCGCAGCGAGCCTCCGCGCGGCCGCGGGCCGGCGGGGGCCGGCCGCCAGCTGCGTGAGGCCGGCTGCGCGGCGAACCCCGCCGTCGCGACCAGCAGGACGACGCCGGCCGCCGCGAGGGCCGCGCCGGTGGACCACAGCGCGCCGATGCAGAGCGCCAGCGGCGGCCCGAAGATGTAGGTCAGCTCGACGACCGACGCCTCCAGGGCGTAGGCGGCCCGAGCGACGCCGGGATCCGGCAGGAGGGCCGGGAGTTGGCTTCGTAGGCAGGCGCCGACCGGCGGCTCGGCCAGGCCGATGCCCGCGGCAAGCGGGAGCAGGACGACGAGCGACGCGCCCCCCGGCAGCGCCGCGATCGCGACCAGCAGCGCAGCGGCAACGCTCGCGCTCGCGAGCAGCACCGAGGTCTGTCCACGCCGGTCGACAAGCTGGCCGAGCAGCGGCCCGCCGACGCCGAGCGCGATTGCATAGACGCCGGTGACCACGCCCGCCGCGGCGAACGAACCCGTCAGGTGCTGGGCCTGGACCAGTAGCCCGATGGTGAGCATCGCCGGCGGCAACCGCGCGAGAATCGAGGTGGCGAACAGACGGCGTAGGCCGGCGGATGAGGCGATCGAGTGCATGCGCCGATGCTAGGTTTTCACTGGTGCAGATGGAAGATCCACAATCATGGCCTTAGACGAGACCAGTCGGCCGATTGAGCTGCTCCTCTCGGTGAGCCGCGGTGGCTCACGGACGCTCGGGGGCCAGATCGAGGACCAGCTCCGGCGGGCGATCCGAGATCGTGTCCTGCGACCGGGTGCGGGGGTGCCGTCCACACGTGATCTGGCGCGGCAGATCGGCGTTTCGCGGCGGGTCGTGGTGGACGCCTATGCCCAGCTGGCTGCCGAGGGATATCTGAGCCTGCGCCAAGGCGCACGACCGCGTGTCTCGGACGCGGCGGCGGTTGCGAGTGAGGCGCCGGCGGGACCGGCGCCCGCGGTGCCGCGCCCGCGGTTTGACTTCCGTCCCAGCGTGCCTGACGTCTCGACGTTCCCACGGGCGGCATGGCTGCGCTCGCTTCGCCGGGCGCTCGCGACGATGACCGACGCCGACCTCGGATACGGCGACCCCCGCGGGGTGGAGGTGCTGCGCTCCGCTCTGGCGGACTACCTCGGCCGCGTGCGCGGCGTTGTCGCCGATCCCGAGCACATCGTCATCACCAGCGGCTACACGCAGGGCCTGGGCGTGGTGTGCCACGCACTCGCGGCAGCCGGCGCTGACCGGATCGCGTTGGAGGACCCGAGCAACCCGGAAGACGGCCTCGTCGCCGCACAAGCGGGCCTGACGCCGGTGCTGATCGGGGTCGACGAAGCCGGAACCCGGATCGACGAACTCGAGCGCGCCGACGCCGACGCCGTCGTGTTGACGCCCGCCCACCAGCACCCCACAGGCGTCGTGCTCACCGGCGAGCGACGAACGGCCCTACTGGCCTGGCTGCGCGCGACCGACGCGATCGCAATCGAGGACGACTACGACGCGGAGTACCGCTATGACCGAGCGGCCATCGGAGCGCTCCAGGGCCTCGACCCCGACCACGTCGTCTACGCCGGCTCGGCGAGCAAGACACTCGCGCCAGCGCTTCGGATCGGCTGGCTGGTCGTGCCGTCCTCGCTCGTGGACGCCGTCAGCCACGCGAAACTCCTCGCCGACCGCGGGACCGCTCGCATCGAACAGCATGCCTTCGCCGACTTCCTCGTCCGCGGTGAACTCGACCGCCACCTCCGCCGCATGCGCGCCCGCTACCGCAGCCGGCGTGACGCGCTCGTCGACGCGCTCACTGAGACGCTCCCCGAAGCCGCTGTCCGCGGCGTCTCGGCCGGGCTGCACGTCACCGTCCAGTTGCCCGACGGCGACAACGAGCAGGCGATCCGAGCGGAGGCCAACGAACGCCGCGTCGAGCTCGAGACGATGAGCGACTACCGACCCGAGCTCCGCGGCCGCCCGCCCGGCCTCCTGCTCGGCTACGCGCAAATGCCCGAACCGGCTATCCGTGCCGGCGTCCAGGAGCTCGCCAAAGCGGTACGAGCAGCCAGAACCCGCGGCTGAGGTACCAGCAGCGGAGCGTCTGCTCGGTCGATTCCCTTTTGGACGACTACTCGCTGCCTCCTTGAGCCAGCTCAGCCACCGGCTGCCACTCGCGCCACGTTGCCAGGCGGCCTTCGTAATCGTTCTCGGCGATGCCCAGTGGTGCCGTGCCGAAGAACACCCGCAACGGCGGCGGATCGGCGTCGACGACGCGCATGATCGCCAGGGCCGAGGCGGACGGGTCACCCGGAGTGTTGCTCGCCCGCCACTGCTGCTGGCGTTCGCGCAGCGCGTCGTAGGCGGGGTTGGGTTCCGAGCGCTTAGACGACGAACCGCTCCAATCGGTCGAGAAGCCACCCGGCTCGACGAGGGTGACGTTGATCCCGAACTCCTTGACCTCCTGGGCAAGTGCCTGACTGATCCCCTCCAGCCCCCACTTGGAGGCGTGATAGATGCCAACGCTCGGGAACGCCGAGATGCCCCCGATCGACGACACCTGAATGATGTGGCCGCTGCCCTGCTCGCGCAAGAACGGCAGGGCGGCCTGCGTGACCCACAGCGCGCCGAACAGATTGGTCTCGATCTGGGCTCGAGCCTCCGGCTCTGAGATTTCCTCGACCATCCCGAAGTGGCCGTAGCCCGCGTTGTTGACGACGATGTCCAAGCCGCCGAAATGCTCGTGGGCGCGCGTCACCGCGCCAAAGGCCGCCTCGCGGTCGGTGACATCGAGGGTCAGCGCGAGCAGCGCGTCGCCGTGCTCGGACCGCAAGTCGTCCAGGGCGCTCGTGTCACGCGCCGTCGCGGCGACGCGGTCGCCGCGATCCAGCGCGGCCTTCGTCCACTCGCGACCGAAGCCGCGCGACGTGCCGGTGATGAACCATGTCTTGTTGTTAGGCATGGGCCCGAGCCTAGTAACCCGCTTGGCGTTGCCGATCGGGCCGGAGGCCGGATGGTGGCGTCCCTCTGGATCTAGACGTCGAGCAGGTGGGCGGACGGGGCTTGGGCGCGGACGCCGGCGATGATCGCGTCAAGGCCTCGCTGGAGGTAGGGCTCCGGGGTTTCGCAGTCGGTGAGGTGGGCAGCGGAGGCGACGATGTGGGGGTAGCGGTCGGGCGAGAGTGATGCCAGGGCGATCCGCTTGCGACGGGCCTCGGCGCGTTCGGTGGCCTCGGGGATCTCGATTCCGGGCTGGGTGCTCACGAGCATGACGGCGCTGGCGAGGACGAAGCGGCCGAGGTCTGACGCTTGCGCGGGGTCAAACCCGTGCCGAGCAAGAAATCCAAGGGTCAGCTTACCGGCCAGTGACCGATCGATCCTGGTCGCCGACTAGACGCTGGCTCCCGGCTCAGCTGGCCGATTCGCCGTCCCAGTAGTCGACCGTCTCGGTGAGCTTGAAGATGCCGCCGAGGGTTGAGAGCTTGCCGCTGTCGGGATACGCGCACCCGTACGGCTCCCGCATCGTGGAGAGAATCAGCACCCGCGTGACCGCCGCCGACTCATTGATCAGCTGGTGAGCGCCGTCCGGGCCCTCGGGGAACACGACCATGTCACCGACCGCCAAGACGTCTCGTCCCTCCGGGTGGCGCAGCGTCGGGGTGCCGTCCAGGACCAGCAGGCACTCCTCGTTGCCGATCTCATAGTGGTAGGGGCCGTTGCGCTCACCGGGGTCGAACTCGTACACGGTCCCGCCGAGCAGCTCGCCACCGAGCAGCGGCCCGAGCTGCCGGTAGCGGATCTGGAACCCGGGCGGATGGTCGGTAGCGGCCTCGACGTCGACCTCCGTCGCGGTGACCACCGGCCGCGGCGTCGCGCTCATTCGCCATCCCAGTAGTCGACCGCGTCGCCGCGGCGAAAGTCACGGCGGTCTGGACCGCCGCCGGCTGGTCGAACGCCGAGCTTATCGGAGTCCGGGTAGACCGAGATCGACGCCGCCCCGGCCGCCGCCATCCCGGAGAACATCACCACCCGGCCAGGCCCGCGGACCGCGTGCGCTCCATCCGGACCGCTCGGGAAGCAGACCAGATCGCCAGGCGCCAGGTCACGCTCCCCGGCCGGGTCGCGCAGCGTCGGCGCGCCGGCCACCACGCACAGCCACTCCTCGACCCCGTGGTGGTAGTGGTACGGGAACGTCCACTGGCCGGCGGGCAACTCATAGACACTGGCGCCGAACCACCGCAGGCCGAGTTCGTCCGCCGCCCCACGATGGCCGCGCCACGCGTACCCCGCGCGGTCCCGCTGCACCGTGAGCTCGCCGGTCAGTACGTTGAAGCGCCGCATCGGCGGCATTCTCCCAGCAGGTCCCTGGTTACCAACCCGGCGTCGCGGGCTCGACGGTCTGCACGTCACGACGAGTCATCGCCAGATACGCGACGAGACAGAAGATCACGATCGTGAATGCCAACGCGACGGGTCCGTCGCCCAGATCGAGCCCCCTGGCGCTCTTGGGCTTGCTCAGCCAGTCGGCAAATGAGGCTCCGAGCGGTCGGGTCGCAACATAAGCGAACCAGAAGGAGAGGATCGGGTTCCAGCCAAACCGCCGGTAGCCGACCGCGGGGACAGCGATCACCGCTGCGAACAGCAGCCCAGACGGGAAGTAGCCCAAGCCGAAGGTCGTCGCGGTGAGGTCTCCGAGCGCCGTCCCCATCGCGAAAGTCGCCACCACGGCGGCCCAGTAGAACGCCTCACGCCGAGGCGTGTCAATCGTGTGAAACGAGAGCGTCCCCTCGGTCCTCTGCCAGCCAATGAACACCGCCGCCAGCACAATCGCGTACAGGACAGTCGAAGCTGAGTAGGGCACCCCGAAGCGGACATGGAGGACATCGGCGGCCATCGTGCCGAACACGCCGACTCCGACCACCGCCAGCCAGTACGTCCAGGCGATGTACCGGCGGACCCAGAACTGCAGGGACAGCGCCACGACGAACCCGCAGAACCCGAGGACGACGGCGACAACCGGGTCTATCGCGTGGACACTGTAATCCGAGGTCGCCTCCCCCATCGCTGTAGACAACGCCTTGATCACCCAGAAATAGGCGGTGACCTCGGGGACCCTGAGCGCGCCGTGACGCGTCAGACCACTGAGGCGAGCGCGAGCCATCACGGCCGAAGTCTGTCACGCGAGCCAGCGCTCACGCCAAACCCCAAGGCCTCGCAGGACGGGACGGAGATCCGATCGCTGGACCGAGCGCCGGGGGTCGCGGCCGCTAGGTGGCCAGCGCTTCGGCGACGGCGCGGAGCCGGTGGGTTTCGAGGCGCTCGAGCTGATACTCGGCGCGACGGGCGAGCCCTGCGAGCCGGGTCACGTCCAACGCGGGCTGGTTGGCCTCGAGTTGCTCAAGTGACCGCCACAGAGCGAGCTTCCCGTTGACTCCGAGTGCCAGGACTTCGAGCTCGATCACCCTACTGAGTGGCGAGTAGCCGCGCACCCGGCCGTTGAGCTTCATCCTGCCGAGTTTCTCACCACCCCATCCGGCAAAGACCTTGAGCCGGTCGACTCCTACGCCCAGCCCCCGCATGATCGCCAACAGTGCGTCGCGATCCTCGTCGATTTCGCCGGCCAACTCCGCGAGGAAGGGGCCGAAGGCGGACAGCTGGTTGCTCTTCGCCGCTCGGCGCGCGAGCTCTCGGCTCCCGGTGGCTCGGGCGAGATGATCGTTGAGATAGATCGCCAGCAGCATTCTCGACACCATGCCACACCCGAGCGGGTCCACACGTGCTGTATCCCGTTAGGGTCAGCGGCCCATGTGCTTCTCACCGCAGGCTGACTTCACCGCGGGCGCGGTGGTCGCCGGGGTGGGGATCCAGACGTTGCGCCGGGTGCGCGTGCGGCGCGAATTGATCGTCGGTGCGCTACCGCTGCTGTTGGGGGTACACCAGCTCGTCGAGGGGTTCGTCTGGCTTGGCCTTCGCGGCGACGTATCCCCGGGATTGGGTGACACCGCCAAGGAGGTGTACATCGTTTTCGCCCACGCGATCCTTCCCGCCGTGGTGCCGTTGGGCTTCACGTTGCTGGAGCCCGAGCGCCGGCGGGCGCGCTGGATGTGGCCCCTCGTGGGGATCGGCGTCCTCCTGGGCGCTTACCTGCTCTGGCAGGTCACGGCCTACCCGGTAGGAGCTCATGTGGAGGCCCGCTGTATCGACTACACCACGCACACTCCGAATGATCTCCTCATCGGCGTGCTCTACATCGTCGCGACCTGCGGCCCCGCGCTGATCTCGAGCCGACGTTATCTGCGCTGGTTCGGGGTGGTGAGCCTGCTCGGCGCGGTCGCCGCCGCGCTCGTGCGGGTGGATGAGCTCACCTCGCTGTGGTGCGTGTACGTAGCGCTGGTGAGCCTGCTCATCCTCGAGCACTTTCGGCGTCAGCGAGGATTTGAGGCAGCGCCGAGTGCGACTCTTGACTTTCCCTCGAATTGGAGGAGATGATTACGAGTCCGAGCAGCACACACTCCGCAGCGCCAGCCGACGCGTCGCTGTCGCCGTCTGTGGTGCGGGTCGGCGAGAACGCGTCGCCGCGTACGGGCGCGTCCAACCTATGGAGGCCGACATGAGCAGCGAGTACGACGTCATCGTGGTCGGCGGGGGCTCGCCGGGTGAGCACTGCGCGGGCGCTTTGGCCGAAGGCGGGTTACGCGTCGCCGTGGTCGAGCGCGAGCTCGTCGGCGGGGAGTGTTCGTACTGGGCGTGCATCCCGTCGAAGACGCTGCTGCGGCCGGGCGAGGCGGTCCACGGGGCGCGCGAGGCGGCCGCGAGCGCCGAGGTCGATGTGAAGGCCGCGCTCGCCTGGCGTGACTTCATGGTCTCGGACTACTCCGACGCCGGACAGGAGCGGTGGCTGGCTGATCACGGCATCGATCTGTTGCGCGGCAGCGGCCGGCTTGCCGGTCTGGGCGTCGTCGAGGTCGACGGCGTCCCCCATACGGCCGACCACGTGGTCCTCGCGAACGGCGCCGATCCGGTCGTTCCGCCAGTGCCGGGTCTCCGCGAGCTCGAGGGCGTCTGGACCAACCGCGAGGTGACGTCCATGAAGGCGGTTCCGCGCCGCCTGGTCATCCTGGGCGGCGGTCCGGTCGGAGTGGAGATGGCGCAGGCGGTGCGCCGGCTCGGCGCCGAGGCGGCGGTCATCGACATGTCCGATCACATACTCGCGAGGGAGCCGGCGCCGCTGGGTGACGCACTCGGCGAGGTTCTGCGCGGCGAGGGCATTGAGCTTGTGCTGTCCGCGAACGCGACGGCCGCTCGACGCGATGGCGAGGACTACGTGCTCGAGATCGACGACGGGCGTGAGCTCCGCGGCGACCGGCTGCTCGTCGCCACGGGCCGGCGGCCGCGTGTCCACGGGATCGGCCTGGACACCGTCGGCGTCGAGCCAGACGGGCACGGAGTTCCGGTTGACGCCCACCTGCGCGCCGCCGAGGGGCTGTGGGCGATCGGGGACGTCAACGGCCTCTGGCCGCTGACCCACGTCGGTAAGTACCAGGGCGAGGTGGTGGCCGCGAACATCCTCGGGGAGCCGCGGAAGGCCAACTACGAGGCCGTTCCGCGTGTGACCTACACCGAGCCCCAAGCCGCGGCGGTGGGCGCCGCCGCCGGCCGCTTCAGCGCCATGGTGCCGGTGTCAGAGGTCGCGAAGACCGCCACCTATACCCGCGCGTACGCCGAGAGCACTGGGTTCCTGACGCTTCTCAGCGACGGCGAGCGGCTGACCGGTGCTTACGCGCTCGGCCCCGAGGCAGGGGAGTGGCTGCAGCAGGCCACGCTCGCCATTCGCGCCCACGTCCCGCTCGAGGTCCTCGCCGACACGATCCAGCCGTTCCCCACGTTCTCGGAGATCTACGTCGGCGCGCTGAAGGCGCTCCGTAGCCAGATCGCCGCGGGGGACAAGTCAGCCGCCACGGGCCCGCCGATGCCGATGTGATGAAAGGAGAGCGATGACCATCAGCAAGCACGCCGACTCAAACCTCGAGGTGGTCGTCATCCCCGTCTCAGATATCGACCGGGCCAAGGAGTTCTACGGAAGCCTCGGCTGGCGGCTCGATGCCGACGTCGCCCCGGGCGACGACGTCCGCTTGATCCAGTTCACGCCTCCGGGCTCCGGGTGCTCGGTCCAATTTGGCACGAACCTCACGTGGGCCGCCCCCGGCTCGGCCCAGGGCCTGTACCTGATCGTCGCCGATATCGACGGCGCGTGCGCCGATCTCATCGCCAGCGGCGTCGAGGTCAGCGACGTGTTCCACGAAGGGGCGCTGGGCGCTCGGTTCCACGCCACGACCGGTCGCGTCAGCGGCCCGGCGCCCGATCGCGGCAGCTACGGCTCGTTCGCCTCGTTCAGCGATCCTGACGGCAACGGCTGGCTGCTCCAGGAGGTCACGACGCGACTGCCCGGGCGTGTCGACGCGGCTGCGACGTCCTTCGCGTCGGCGGCCGATCTGGCGAACGCAATGCGGCGCGCGGCGGCCGCCCATGGCAAGCACGAGGAGCGCACGGGCGAGGCAGACCCGAACTGGCCCGACTGGTACGCCGAATACCTGGTGGCGGAGCAGGCGGGCAAGGAACTGCCGACGTGAGCGAGTAAGCCGCGAACGTACGGGCGATCGCGCCGGTGCCGAGAAACAGCGCGCAGCCCGATCTCGCCTGCACGGCGGGAGCGGACCAGGTCGGCATCCCTGGGTTTGACGAGATCGTGCACGGCGGACTGCCGCGCGGTCGCAGCACCCTGGTGGCGGGGGCGACGGGAACCGGCAAGACCGTGTTCGGTCTGCAGTTTCTGTGGGGCGGCGCGCACCTGGAGGAGCCAGGGGTGCTGGTCACGTTCGCCGAGCGCCCGGCGGAAAGACAAACGTCGGGTTAAGACGCCGGCGAGCGCACCCTAATGCAGCGTGATGTCAGCGGTCCGGCTAAAGACGGTCGGACCGTCGGGGTAGGTCCAGCGCAGGCGCACCGAGCCGCTGCCCGGGAACACCTGCTGGACCTCGAAATAGCCGTGCGGGCCGCGCAGGGGCACGGTCTTGACCGTGGTGAACTCCCCGCCGGCGCTGGGCTTGAACTGAATCTCGACCTGCTGGCTGCGGTGGGTACGGCGGGCGGCGTCCGGGGCGGGTCGCACGTCGCCCCAGACGAGCAGCGGGTGCTTGGACGCGGTGCTGGTCACCGGGAGATAGAGCGGCATCCGGAACGCGTCAAATGATGGCTTGGGCTGTCCGGTGGCCGTCTCGAGCCCGGTCGCGAAAACCGTGGTGCCTGGCGGATCTGCGATGAGGAAATTGTCGAAGGACTTGATCCGCGGGTCCAGCCAGGTGATGTACTCGGCCCAGTTGAGGTAATACGCGGCGAGCGCGGGCGTGATGGTGTACCCGGTGTTGGGCGGGTTGGTGATGAACCCGAACTCGGTCGACCAGATCGGGAACTTCGTGTCCGAGCCGTAGGTCCGCTGCAGGCGGTCCAGCGTCGCCTCGACCGTCGGCATCGCCGCCAGCTCGGCGTAGTCGGGCTCGTTGGGGATTCGGACGTTGGGCGGCAGTGACGTGAACCCATAGGGATGGACGGCAAACCCGGAGGCCTTGAACAGTCCGGGGTTTTGCGTTGCGAAGCCGGCCGACGCGGCGGGCGTCGTTGGACAGCCGCGCTGGCGGGCCTGGGTCCCGCGTAGCTGCCGATAGCCGGCGTCGACGCAGTACAACGCGCGCAGGAACCGCAGCGGCGCCATCGCGCCGAACTGCCCCGGAGCGCCCTTGAACGTCGCGCCGGCGGGCGCGAGCTCGCCGATGAGGATGCGGTCACTGCCGTGGCCGGTCGCGTGCAGGGAGCTCCACGCCCCGTTGAGCAGATCGCGGTACAGCCTCGGCGCTACCTCCACCGCCGACCCGGCCCGCGTCGTCTCGGGGCCGAGGTTGTTCCCGATATTGGGCTCATTCCAGACCGACCAGAAGTCGATCCGCGGCAGCGGACGTGACGCGCCCGGGGGAGTGAAATGCCCGCTGTAGCGAGTCCCGACCGCATGCACCCAGTCCGCATAGGCGCCGGCATCGGGCTCCCACTCAGGCTGGGTGCTCGGCGACGGGGCGCCCCGACCCTCGGCCCACCGGGGCGGCGGCCCGATCAGCGCCAGGTCGATCCCGATATGACGCGCCGTCAGTCCGCGGATGAGCGGGTCATACCTCGCCCACGACGTCGCGGGATAGGCATTGGGGTCACTGGCATCAAACGTCGGCTTGTGCAGCGACGGGGAATCCGGGGCGACCGCCGACCAGTTCATATCCAGACGGACGACATCGACCCCCAGGCTCTGCAGGAAGTTCATGTTCGCGGCCGAGTTCGTGTACAGCTCCGCGCCCACCGTGAACATCGACACCGGCCCGTCGCGATGCGGAGGGACGGGCGGCAACGGCGTGGGCCTGCTGCTCGACCCGCCGCAGGCGGACAGGCCGGCGGCCAGCGCGAACGCGGCCAGCAGGGCGAGCGGCAGCCCGCGACGGGCAGCCGCCGGCTTTGAACGTCGGCAGACGGGCAAGCGGAGGAGAATAACGGCCGCCGAGCCGCGTGAGCGAAACGGAGCCGCGAGCTCGGCGTGGTCGTCTCAGCCGACGGGACCGAACCAGGCGGCGCCAGCGCCGGAAATCGCGATCCCGACGCGTGCGCACGCCTTCCTGGCTGTGATGGCCGCCGGCGCCTCGGGGTTCCATCGACAGGCGGCTGTTCGGTCCTTTGCTGGCGCTCGTGCCGTGCATGACGTGGAATTGCTGGGGATCAAACCCAGCTCACTTCTACCGCACGACCGGTAACAGAGGCGTAACCCTGTTACACCGCTGTTACCACGGTTAGCGCAGAAATGCCCCGCCGCCGCGGGTCAGGCCGCCGTTTCGGTCCAGATGCCGATGAGGTTGCCTTCGGGGTCGCGAAAGGTCGCGACTTGCAGTGTGCCGTCGGGACGAGGCTCTCCTGCGATGACGCCCCCGCTGTTGGTGATCAGCGCGATGGTGTGACGAAGATCGTCAACGTAGACGTACGGGATGATTCCAGCCTCGTGGCTCGGCTCGCCGACGATGAAGTGCCCGATCAGATGGCCGGTCGCGTCGGCGAACGCGGGCTCATCACCGTCCCTCCGAAGCTTCCACGCAAAGACCGCCTCGTAGAAATCGGCCGCGCGCAGCGGCTCTCGGCAGGGGATGTGCAGATATGTCACGTCTCCGGGTCGAAACACGGTGGGTGCTTGGTCGCGAGTCATGGCGCTACCTGCCGGTGCGCTCGCGGTGATCGCACCCCGGCCAGCAGCAGGGTCGACGCTGGCCTTCCTCCAGCTCCTCCTGTGTCCGCCGAATGCGACGCTCCCGGGTGGTCTGCTGCTTGGCATCCTCGACCCAGCAGATGAACTCGTTGCGGGCCAAGGGCGTGATGTCCTTCCAGGCGTCGAGTGCCGTGGCTCTCGCGATCAGCGCCTTGCGCAGGTCCGCGGGCAGTTTATGCACCACCCCACCGGGCACCCTCTGGCCGCTCACAGGCCCATGGTAACCGCAGGTCGTGCTTGCGTCTGAGGCTGCCGTGAACCCGCTCCGCGGCGAACCGTGCTGATAGCGTGCCACGCCCATGAACACACGTGCGCAGAAAAGGGCGGCAGGAGCTGTCCTGGTCACCGTCGTGGCCGTGGGCGGTTGGGTGACGCAGGGTCTCGCGGCCACCAGCGGGGTGGTGTCGGATTTCGGGGGCGGCGGTGGCCGGTTCCAGATGCAGGTCCGGCAGAGCGGTTCGAGCTTCGACGTGGACTCGCTGTCGCTGGCGTGCAGCAACAGCTCCTCGATCTCGGCCACGCCGAAGACCAAGCTGGGCAGGTCCGGCAGCTTCTCGTACTCGGGAGCCGCCACGATGATCAGTGGTGCCAAGGACAAGAAGTCCAAGAGCACGCTCAAGGCCAGCGGGAAGATCACCTTCACCAAGCCCGGTTCGCTGAGCTCGGCGAAGTCAGGCACCGTCAAGGTGAGCACGACGGCCAAGAACTGCAAGGCGTTCAGCGGCAAGCTGACGGGCTTCGTCGTCCCCCCGGTTCCTGAGCGCCGCCGGCCGTACGAGGACATGAGCGGCTTGATCACGCGCGGGCGGAACGTCTCGAGACATCGCGGCGCGGCGGCGTTCATCCCGGCGCTGGTCCTGCTGGCAGCACCCGGCGTGGCGCCCGCCAGTCGCGCGCGCTCCGCCGAGCGCCGCGCGGCTGTCTGTCAGCGCAGACCCGGCCACACGGTGACGCGCCGAGGCGAGGTCCGCGTGTTCAGGGCGTCGGGCGTCGTGTACGGCTGCGTGAAGGACAGCTCGAGCGCGTGGCCGCTGTGGAGTGCCAGCCGTAGCCAGACCGGTTGGGTGGCACAGGTCAACCGCCAGTTCATCGCGGTTGATTCGAGGACCGGTGACCAGTACGCATTCGATGCCTCACTGAGCGTTTTCGATCTGCGCGCCGGCGGGAGCTACTCGATCGCGTCAGAGTCAGAGCCACTCGGCGGGCCGGCTACCGGCAATCCATCGACGCCCGGGCCGTGGCCGGTCGAGAAGTTCGTGCTCGGGCCCGACGGCCGCACCGTTCGCCTGTATGAGAGGTTCGCCGCTGCCGCGAACGACGACAGCGGAACGGTCATCGGTCAGGTGCTGGACGCGATCGGTTTCCACACGGCAGCCCGGCGACTTGCCACGAGCCCGCCCGGCGGGATCGCGCCGGCGTCGCTCGCCTACGACGGCCACCGGGTGACCTGGACGCAGGACGGCACGCGGCGGGCCACGAGCATCTGACTGTTGATCCCGAGCGAGACGGCCGTCTGAGATGACGCCCGGGCGCTCAGGCCGCGGCGCGTTCCCCCAGCGGCCGGCGCCGGAGTCCGGGGCGCGCGATCGCCGGCGGGACGTAGGCCTGGTCGAGCGTGCCGATGTCGGTGCCGGGGGTCACGATCGCGTCGATCCGGTCGAGGATCTCGTCACTGAGGGCGAACCCGAGACCCGCCAACAGGCCATCGAGCTGGCTCTCCGTGCGCGGGCCGATCAGCGCGCTGGTCACGCCGGGATGTGCGATTGCGAACGCCATCGCCAGGTGGATCATCGGAATGTCGAGCTCATCGGCCAGTGCCGCGAACTGCTCGACCGCGGCGAGCCGGCGCTCGTCGTTCAGGTGCTGGAACAGGCCGGCACGCCGGAGGTCGTTCTCCAGCCCTTTCCGCACGCGGCCGGTGAGCATCCCCTGCCCGAGCGGCCCCCACACCAGCACGCCCATCCCGTAGCGCTGTGCGATCGGCAGCACCTGACGCTCGATCCCCCGGCTGAGCAGCGAGTACGGCGGCTGCTCGGTGCGGAAGCACTCCAGGCTGCGTCGCTCGCCGATCCACTGGGCTTCGATGATGTCCGGCGCGGGCGTGTTCGAGGCGCCGATCGCGCGGACCTTGCCGCTGTGGATCAGGTCTGAGAGCGCGGACAACGTCTCCGCGATGTCGGTCGAGGGGTCGGGACGGTGAATCTGGTAGAGGTCGATGTGGTCGGTCTGCAGCCGGCGCAGCGAGTTCTCGACCGCGGTCATGATCCAGCGCCGCGAGCCACCCTGGTGGTTCGGGTCCTCCCCCACAGGACGGCTGAACTTGGTGGCGAGTACAACGGTGTCGCGCCGCCCCTTGAGGGCCTTGCCGACGAGCTCCTCAGAGCCGGTGTAGGCATCGGCGGTGTCGATGAGGTTGATGCCGGCGTCGAGCGCCTTGTGGACGATGCGGATCGCGTCGGCGTGGTCGGAGTTGCCGATGGCGGTGCCCAGCATCAGGGCGCCGAGCGCGTAGGGGCTGACCTTGATGCCGGTCCGGCCGAGCGTGCGGTAGTCCATGCGCTTCTCTCCCTGCAATTGTGGACGGGCTGAGGCGCGCTCCGCGAGATCCCGTACCCTGGATCTAAGTGGAACGCTCTTCCGGAACGATACGGAAAGCCATTCCGGTTAGCAAGCGGCCGTTGCGCGCCGACGCGCAGCGCAACATCGACGCGCTGCTCGAGGCGGCCAAGACGGCGTTCGCAGGCTCCGGTGTGGACGCGCCGGCGAAGAAGATCGCGGACCTCGCCGGGGTCGGCGTGGGCACGCTGTACCGGCACTTCCCGCGCCGTGCTGATCTGATCAAGGCGGTTCTCGAGCGTGAGATCGACGCCTGCGCCGACGCCGCCGTGGCGCTGCTGGCGGTGCACGAGCCGGGCGCCGCGCTCACGCGATGGCTGCTTCAGTACACCGACTTCCTCGCCACCAAGCGCGGGCTCGCGCCAGCCCTGCACTCGGGCGATCCGGCGTTCGACGGGCTGCCCGGCTATTTCTGGGAGCGGTTCGGGCCGGCCCTCGAATCTCTGCTCGACGTCGCCATCGCGAGCGGCGAGATCCGCGCCGATGTCGTTGCCAAGGACATCCTCAGCGCGATCGCGCACCTCAGCCACACCGCGGCGGACGAGGGTGCCGCCTACAGCCAGCGGATGGTCGCGCTGTTGATCGACGGCTTGCGCTACCGCACTGGCTAGCCTCTCGCTCGTGCTCGTGCTGCTCCCACCTTCCCAGGGCAAGGCATCGCCGGATCGCGGCCGTCGCGCCGGCCTCTCGACGCTCGTCTACTCACGGCTGCGCGAGCCGCGCGAGCGCCTGATCGACGCCGTCGATCCGCGCCTGCGAACCGCCCCGGCGATCCCGGCCGCCGAGCTCTACAACGGCGTGCTGTTCGCCGCCCTCAGCCTGGTGGATCTGCCATGGGATGGCGTCCTGATCGCGAGCGCGCTGTGGGGGGTCGTCCGGCCCGGCGACCGGATTCCCTCTTACCGGCTCGACATGAGCGCCAAGCCGCCCGGCATCGGCGGGCTGGCCGCCTATTGGCGCGAACCGCTACGCGCGGCGTTGCCCGATCGCGGTTTGGTGCTCGACCTGCGTTCCGGCTCCTACGCGGCGGCGTGGCAACCGCGGCGCGCGGCCCATCTCGCCGTCCGCGGGTTCACGGAGGCGCCCGACGGCAGGCGGACCGTGATCACCCACATGGCCAAGCGGGCCCGCGGTGAGGTCGCACGCCTGGTCCTTCAGGCCGGGGGCGCCGAGCGCTCCGAGGAGGTCGCGGAGATCGCGACCGCGGGCGGCCTGCGCGTCGAACTCTCGGATGGCCTGCTCGACGTGATCGAGTGACTCAGCCAGGATCGCGCGCCGCGGTTCGCCCGTAACGGTCGGCTACGAGCCGCGAGCCCCAGCACGACGTCTGACAGTGCGCCGGTGCCCCGACCGGTCCGCGATGATTTGGCCCGTGGAGGCGAGCGGCCAACCAGTGCCTGATCGTTCCCGCACGGGGGAATGGATGTGCGTCGTCGTGGATGTGATCCTGCTGCTCCTGGCGGCGTGCGTGATCGGAGCGATCACCAGCTGGGTCCGCTTCAGAACGGCGCAGCTTCCGGCGTTCAGCGCTACGAGTGACCTCGGGATCTGGCGCGTGTTCCTGGCCGGCGTGCTGCGGCTCCTCGTGATGGTGGGGGGGTTCGCGGTCATCAGCCTCCTTGCCTACGTGTTGGCGGGACGCAGATGGGGTGAGCGTCGCATGGAATGGCACCGCCTCGTGATCCGGCACGGTGTCAGAGCGGCCAGGGGCCCGGCGAGCGATCGTGAGCAGCATGGCGATGAGACGGCGCCGCTGGGCGAGAACGCGGTGCGAGTCTTGGCCGGCTTCAACATTGCCGTGCTGTGCGGCGTGGTCAGCGCGATCGTGGTCACCACGGTCGACCGGATCCTGACGATCAGTCTCTGGGTGCTGGTGCCGCTCGGTCTCGTGGTGTTCCTTGGCATGTACAAGCTCTTGACCGATTGGGGCCCGCTGAAGGCGGGGCATCGCGCACATGCCGGCGTCTGGGTTCTGGTGGCATTGATCGCGGCCGTGTTCACAACCCTGCCGCTGGGGCTGCTGATCCTGATCGGCGTGGCGATCTCGACCCTGGGTCGGGTGGTGGCCCGCACGGAGCTGCCGCGAACCCCCTCCCGGTTCTTGCGCTCGCCGCTGCCGTGGTTGTTGGTCGGGATGTACACCGTCGTTGGTGCGGCGTATTACGCCGTTCCGCCCGTTCCCTTCCAGCGCGCGCAGTTCTCGACCGCCTCCGGTCAGCGGGTGGCGGGGTACCTGGCGGGAACGGGGTCGGGTACGTACGTTGTCACCTGTGACGCCTTGGCCAACGCGACCGCGTTTGACCCTCGCGTGACGTTTGTCCCCTCCTCTCAGATTCTGCGGTCGCGGCTGGGCGGGTCCACGTACTACCTGGACTCGGGCGACCGGCCGTCGCTAGCCACTCTGGTGGAGCGGTTGCTCGGCGTGAGCGTCCGTCTCCCCGTGCCGGTTGGCGCCGGGCTGCGTCCGACCGAGCCAACGTGCGCCGGCGCGGGTCCGAGGACGCTCTCACACGGCTTCGAAGATCCGGTACTCGGCGCGGGGGTGATCGGCGGTCCGGCGCCGCCCGCTGGGCAGGCGGTCGACGGCGACCCGCCGATCGAGCAGACGACGCCCTCAATCGCTCACCTCGCCCGCGAGCTGCAGCCAATTCTCGAGGTTTCGGTCGCGGACGAGAACTGGGCGGTGTCGGTCGGCGCGCTGCTCGCCGACCGCGGGCCGGGCGGCGGGGTTGCCTGCCTGCACGAAACGCAGGCTCCGTCCGTGATCTGCCCAGCCACGCTGAAGCTGCTGTCGCGATCGCGCGGCGACTCCGCCGACTATCTCCAGTATCCAACGCCCCAGGCCCGATCTTCCTCTCCGTCGCCGCTCAGCGGCGAGCCGCAGGCGGAGCTCGCGCCCTTCGCAGCGGGTCAGGGGCTCGTGATTGGATCGGTGCACCACTGGCTCGTGGACCCCGCGGTCCTCGACCCCTGGGCAAGCGCACAGATCTACTTTGTCGACGCGGGCCGGGTACCGGCGGGCTTTCCGGGCTGGCCGGTGCGCGACCCGCGGGTGCCCACCGGCCTTCTCAATCTCGAATACTGGTTCTTCTACCAGTACAACTACTTCCCGACGCTGTTCGACCAAGGACTGATGAACGGTGCACCACTGGCCGGTGATCTGGTCAATAGTGACCTGCATCAAGGTGACTGGGAGCACGTCGATGTCCTCGCCGATCCGGTCACCCACACACCCGAATGGCTGTATCTGGCACGCCACGCCAACGAAGGAGTGTTCATCCCTTGGGCGGGGCTCGGGACAGCCCGGGCCGGCACCCACCCGATCATCCAGGCCGCGTTCGGCGGTCATCCCAGCTACCTGGGCTGTGGCGAGCAGCGCCGGAACACCCCCGTGCCACTCAGCGACTGGGTGGTCTGCGGTTACCCCCGTTTCGCCTTCCGGGCCACGACCACGCCGTTGGTCGACCTGCGCGCGATGCCATGGGCCTGCTGGCTCGGACACTTCGGTTACGCCGGACCCGGCACGATCAGCACGACACACTCGACCTTCCTCGACCAGGCGAGCACCAAGTACTACGACGTCGCGGGTCCTCCCAGTCCGTTGCGTCAGGCCGAGAACAGCAAGCTGGGACTATGCCGATGACCGTTCATGCTCCGGTTCCCGCTTGCCCGTGCATCGGCGCTCTGCTGGGGTGAGCTGGGCTCGACTTGGCTTGCATCGCCATGATGTAGCGACGGGCTGCGGCGATACTCGCCGCTGAGTGCTCCGCCGACACGATTTGCTGGGCTGTCGTCAGCATGGCTCATTCGCCCGCGAACAGCCCGTCCACGTCAAGGTAGGACGGGCGGCAACTCTGTTCGACGAGCTTGTCGTTTGCGGTCATGCCTAAACCTCCTCGAGTGTGTTTGTAGGAGCTGGGCGGCGCTCTGCGACTCCCAGCGGTTTGGCGATTTGCCAGTAGTGCTGGTCTGATGACGTGAACTGTTGCGCTGCGGCATGGTTCCGGCCATACCCCTAGACCCCCCCAACGTGTGTGGCACCACCCGACGTCCGGGTAGGGATATCCAGACGCCGCCGGCCCGCGAGGAGGATGGGTGATACTCGCGCTCACCGCCAACCGCTACTACGCCCTTCCCGGCACACGTCCTCGCAGGCGCCGGTCAGCATCCGCCAAATGGCTGCACCCGGAACCACGCCGCCCCGGCTGCGGTCATCAAGAGCTTCTCCTAAAGGACGACCGCCCCGTCAGACGACGTTCCCGGCGAGCGTCCAGCCCACGAGCGCGTTCGCGTGACCGTGACCCATCCCGTACTCGGACTTCAGGTGGCCGACGATCTCCATGTGCTTCTCAAGGCCGCATCCCCGGATGACCCCTTGCCAATCGGCGATTGAGCGTCCGTACTTCTTCTCGATCAAGGGGAAGTAGGACGCTGGGCCGGTTTTCGGCCAAGGCGTCGATTCGCCCGTGCCCGTCACTCGGCGAATGGTGGCACAGCCGAACCGGCACGCTACCCGACGTGGGTGATGACCTCGACCTGTGCCGAGGCCGACTGTCCCGATGCGTTGGTTGCTGTGAGGGTCAGCTCGTGGGTGGTGCCGTTCGGGGTGGCCTGCTCGCAGGCGAGACTCAGCGTCGGTGACAGCTGCGTCGAGACCTGAGAGGCCGTGTTGCCGTTGATGCTGTCAGTCCAGCGGTAGGTCAGGCTCTGGGGCGGGCTGTTCGGATCGCTCGCGGTAGCCGTGAACGTCACCGCCACGGGAACGGAGGTGCTGCGGCAGATGGCCCGGACGCCGTTCGGCGGTGCGGTAATGGAGACGCTCGGTGGCAACGGCTTGACGACCGGGGCGGTGACGACGATCGAGATCGAAGGCGTCCGGGACGCTGGGTCAAGACGCGCTTGTCGCC
>CAVOUS010000010.1:0-115847 GCA_963699675.1 uncultured Actinomycetota bacterium | reverse complement strand
ATCCGCCGGAGGCGGGCGGACGATGACCCGTGCCGCCGCAGTCCTTGAACGCCGTCGCGCGGGTGGAGTTACCGGAGCTCGCGCCCTGCGGCGGGGCGGTGCGGGTGCCGCTGCCCGAGCCAGGCCCGGCGCCACCCCCCGGGGGCGGTGTCACACCGTGCTGCTCCAGGCAGGCGACGAACGTCGACCGCGCCTTGCCGGATCCCGTCTTGGCCGACGCTGTCGCGGCTTTGGAACTGCTGGACGTGGTCGAGGTGGTGGTCGCGCCGCTGCCGCAGGCGGCGATCACGCAGGTGGAGATCGCCGCGGCCAGGACGAGTGAGACGCGCCGTGCGCGCCGGGGGGTATTGGTGGTGGGGTTCATCGGTGTGTCCGTTCGTGGTGGGTGTGGGGACGGGCGGGACGGCGGTGATCAGCCGCCGCCGGTGGAGCTCGAGGCCGCACCGGCACTCGAGCCGGCGGCGGTGCCGGCGCCACCCGTGGCGGCGCCCGCGCTGGTGCCGGCAGCGCCGGCTGCCGACGTGCCCGAGTCGCTCACCGAGCTGGCGGTGATCGTGCCGTTGGAGTTCTTCACGCCCTGGATGACGACGGAGTCGCCCGGGTGAAGGGCGGTCTTCGACACGCTCTCGCTCTTGGCGATCTTGGTGGAGGCGGACAGCGTGACCTTGACGGTGTTGCCGGAGCTGTCGGAGATGTAGACGGTGTCTCCGTTCACGCTGCTGACGGTCCCCAGGGATGCGTTTCCGCCGCCGCCGGGGAAGCGGCCCCCGGCGGGGAAGCCGCCGGCGGCGCCGGGAGCGCCCCGGGCGGCGCCACCCGCCGCCGCCGAGGCGGGGGTGGCGGCCGAGCTGGGGAGCTGCCCCTTCTCCACGGCGAGCCCCCCGTAGAAGCCCGCCGCACAGGTGATCACCGCCGCCAGCGCCGCGCTGCGGCGGTTGAGAAATTGACGGCGCCGGCGGCTGGGGGGCATGCTCTCCGCGCTGGGAGCCCCCCAGTCCTGGTCGTGGTCGTGGTAGGTCGTCGCGCTCATGAATTTCTCCTGGTTGCCGGAATTGGTGGTGTGTGTCATTCGAATCGCAGGGCCTGGATCGGCCGCAGGGCGGCCGCGCGGCTGGCGGGATAGGTGCCGAAGAAGAGCCCGGTGAGCAGCGCCGCGCCGAACGCCATGGCGATGGAATAGGGCGCTATCACCGGGCTGATTCCGGCAATCGTGAACTGACTACCGATCACGCCGGCCAGGACACCGGCCACGCCGCCCAGCAGCGAGACGAGCACGGCTTCGACCAGGAACTGCACGAGGATGTCCCGGCGTCGAGCTCCGACGGCCTTGCGGATCCCGATCTCGCGCGTACGCTCGGTGACCGACACGAGCATGATGTTCATCACGCCGATCCCGCCCACCAGCAGCGAGATCGCCGCCACCTCGCCCAGCAGGGTCGTGAAGACCTTGCTGCTGGAGGCTGACGTCTGCAGGATCGAGCCCTGATTGATGACCGAGAAGTTGCTCGACGTCGTCGAGCCGGGGCTCGGGGGATCCAGCCGGTTGAGGATGTCGGTGACCTCGGTCTGGGCGGCGCTGAGCTGCTGGGTTGACTTCGCCTGGACCACGATCTGGCTGATGCTCGTGTAACCCGTCAGCGTGTCCTGAACCGCGGTCAGCGGAGCGAACGCGACATCGTCCTGGTTGGAGGTGCCGTTCGATCCTTTGGCGGTGGTGACACCGATGATCTGGTAATTGGTGCCGTTCACCTGGACGGTGTCGCCGACGGGATCCTGGCCATTGAACAGCTCGCTCACGACCGTCGGGCCCACGACGAGCACGCGGCTGTGAGCGGTTTCGTTGGCGCTGGTGAACCACGAGCCCTCGGCGAGCGTGTAGTTGCGCGCCTGCTTAAAGCTCGGTGTCGTGCCCTGGAACGTCGACGGCGAATAGGTGCTTCCGCCATAGGTCAGAGTGACGCCGCTGGCGTTGACGACCGGTGAGACACTCTGCACATCGGGGGCCTGGTAGGTGTTCTGCAGGGCCGTGGCGTCGGCCTGGGTCAGGGCGGTGCCGCTGGTGGTGCTGCTGCGCAAGCCGCCCAGCAACGGCCCGGATTGGATCAGGAGCACGTTTGAGCCCAGCGCGTCGATCTGCTGCTGGACGGCCGCGGACGAGCCGGTGCCGACGGCGATCAGCACGATCACCGATCCGACGCCGATCATCAGCCCGAGGATCGTCAACCCGGTGCGCAACTTGTTGGCGGCCAAGCCGCCGAGGGCCACCCGCACGCTCTCGATCATTCGCGCCCCGGTGTCGTGTAGGTGCGTTCGTCGGAGAGGATCGCGCCGTCGCTGAGGCGGATCACCCGCCGGGCATGCGCGGCGACTTCGTCTTCGTGGGTGATGAGGACGATCGTCCGTCCCTCGTCGCTCAGTCGCTCGAGAATCCCGAGCACCTCCGCGGTGGAGGCGCTGTCCAGGTTGCCGGTCGGCTCATCGGCGAGGATCAGCGCCGGGTCGGTGACGAGCGCCCGAGCAATGGCCACCCGCTGCTGCTGGCCCCCGGACAACTCGGCGGGTATGTGGTCGACTCGGTCGCCCAGGCCCACGGCTCCAAGCGCGGCGAGTGCCCGCCCCCGTCGCACCGGGCGGGACACGCCGGCATAGGACATCGGGAGCTCGACGTTGGCCAGGGCTCGTGTCCGCGGGATCAGGTTGAAGCTCTGAAAGACAAAGCCGATGAACCGGCCGCGAATGCCGGCGAGCGTGTCGTCATCCAGGTCGCGAACATCGAGGCCGTCAAGTCGGTAGGTCCCCGCGGTGGGGCCATCGAGGCAGCCGAGCACGTTCATCAGGGTCGACTTGCCGCTGCCCGAGCTCCCCATGATCGCGACGTACTCTCCGCGCTGTACGCGGAGGCTCACCCCGCGCAGGGCGTGGACCGAGATGTCGCCGATGCGGTAGGTCTTGTGAACCTCCTGGACGTCGATCACCGGCGCCGCCGGCGAGCGACTCGGTGCCGTCGCGGTTCGGGGGACGGTGGCCTCCCTCGGCCACGCCGGACGCGTGTGGACTGAGCTGATCGGCGATCGCCGGGGGTGTGCGAAGCCGGTCATCGGGCTGCGCCTCCCGCCGCGGCGGCGGCTCCGCCCGCCACCCCGGCGGCGCCGCCGCCGAACCCGGCGCCGGCCCCTCCGAATCCACCCGCCCGTCCGCCGCCGCCACCGAGGGCTCCGGCGCCGGCCGTGCCCCCGGAACTCGTCGACGTGCTCGACGTGAGTGACGGCAGCGTGGTCGTGACGACCACCTCCTGGCCGGCGCTGACGCCGCTGATGATCTGGGTGCGGCTGTCGCCCCGAAGCCCGACGACGACCTGCTTCTTCGTCTGCTTGCCGTTGTCACGGACGGTGACCGAGGCCAGCGAGCCGGCCCCGGTCACGGCGCTGTTGGGAACGTTGACGCCTTGAGCCTGCCCGACGATGACCGTCGCCGACGCGCTCATCCCCGGCTTGACCTGCGCGTCGCTCTGGTCCAGCGTCAGCGTCGCGTCGTAGGAGACGACGCTGCTGCTGGTGGTGCCCACGGGCGCGATCGCGGTGACGTGCGCTCCCAGCGCGACGCCGCTGAGCGCATCGAGGGTGACGGTGGCCGCCTGACCGACCTTGAGCTTGCTGACGTCGGACTCACTGAAGGCGACGGTCATCGTCATCGTCTTGGAGTTGACGATCTCGGCGAACGGCGCGGACGACGTCCCCGCCGAGGAGGTCGAGCCGGTGGTCGAACTGGACCCGCCGAGGCTCCCCGCGGACGTGGAGCCGGTGCCGGCGGCGGTAGTGCTCGATGAGCCGGTCGTGCCCGCAGAGCCCGCGCTCGAGGTGGTGCCAGCGGACACGGCGTCGCCGCTGGAGAGGCCGGCCATCGAGACGACCGTGCCGCTGGTCGGCGCATAGAGCTTGGTGTCCGCCAGGGCGGTCTTGGCGCTCTGCACGCTCGCCTGCGCGCCGTCGACCGCCGCCTGTGCGGACGGAACGCTGCCGGCCGACGAGGTGGAGGCACCTGAGCCAGAGCTGCCGCCGGAACCGCCGGCGCTCGACCCGCTCGCCCCCGATGCGCCCGTGCCGGAGCCGGAGCCGCTGCCGGTCGCGCTCGATGAGCCGGTCGTCTGGCTCGGCGCCGTCGTCTGGCTCGGCGCGGTGGTCGTCGGCGTGCCCGCCGCCGGCGTCGGCGTCGTCGTCGCGGACGACGACGTCGTCGTGCTCGCGGGCGACGTCGGCGTGGTGCTCGAGGTGGTTGTCGGCGTCGTGGTCGAGGTGCTCAAGGTGGTTGTCGGCGTCGTGGTCGAGGTGCTCGCGGAGGGAGTGGTCGTCACAGCAGAGACGAACTCGGTCCTACCGGCTCCCGAGGGCTCGAGCGACGCGTTCGTGGTGGAGGAGCTGCTCTGTGCCGAGGTCAGCTGATCTTCGGCGGCAGTCAGGTTCTGCTCCGCCTCGTCGAGGGAGAGCTGCGCGGCGCTCCGGTCAAGCGTTGCGAGCAGCTGTCCCTTGTTCACGTGCTGTCCGACCTTCACGTATACGTGCGAGAGGGTGCCGCTGCTCTGGAAGTTCACATCGAGGTCCGTACCTGCCTCGACGTTCCCACTGCCCGACACCGTCGACTGCACCACGCCCTTCTCCGCGGTGACGATCTGTGTCGACGTGCGAGCTGAACTCGCCGGTGGGCCGATCTCAGCCACTGCCAGCGCTACGAGAGTGACGGCGAGGACGCCAAGAACGTACAGGTACCAGGGGCGAGATCGCGGTCTACTCATGTGCGCTTCTCCAGTGATTGGTGTCAGTGTCATAGCGTCCGCCGCTGGCGGCCGTCTCCACCGTGAACTCGTGATGACGCAACGCCATCCAGATCACATCCACGATGTTGGGCTCGTCGTCCACGACGAGAACCCGCGACTGCTCGGCTTGATCGTCCACGCCCACGATTGTCAGCTCCTTACATAGGAGAACGCTGTGAGCCAGCCCAGAGCCCGCTGAGTGGCGCCGGCATCGTCGAGGCCTCGCTGGCCGCCCCCGCGTCGCCGATCGAGAACCGTGGGGCGACTACAACTAGTAGGAGTCCGAAGCTCCGTGCCCGCCGGCCGCGCCGCCGAGCGCGGTGCTCAGCGTGCTCGCCGCCGCCAGCAACGGCTCGCGCAGCGACCGCCGGGTGGGGCCGGGCAGCCGGGACACCGGGCCCTGCACCCCGAGGATCGCCGCCAGCACCCCGCCCCGGCCGAACACCGGGGCGGCCAGCGCCGCCAGATCGGGCTCGCGCTCGCCGATCGCCTCCGCCCAGCCGCGCTCGATCACGCCCGCCAGTTCGGCGTCGAGCGCGGCAGGGTCGACGATCGTGCGCTCGGTGAACGCGGTCAGGCCTCCCCCGGCCGAGGTTCCGGTGAACGCCAGCATCACCTTGCCGGCGGCGGTGGCGTGGGGCACGCTCGGGCGGCCCACCCGGGCCATGCTCACGACGCTCGACGGGGACGGCACGAAGTCAACGGTGATCGCCTCGCCCTCGCCCGGTACTGAAAGCGTGGCCGTCTCCCCGGTCTCGGCCACCAGCCGCGCCAGCAGCGGCCGCGCGAGCCCGCGCACATCGAGCCCGGCGAGGACGCGCTCGGACAGCGTCACCAGCTTCAGACCGAGCCGGTACGGGCCACCGTCGGTGCGCGTCACGAGCCCGGCTTCCTGGAGCGTGGCCAGCAGCCGGGAGGCGGTGGAGGCGTTGACCCCGATCCGCCGGGCGAGCTCGTTGACGCCGACGCCGCCATCGCTGGCCGCGAGCACGTCGAGCAGCTGGGCGGCGCGCGCCACCGAGCCGACCGAGCGACTACCCGCCAGAGCGCTGTCCCCGCTCGGGCCGGCCGCGGCGTCCTCCATTGGCGGCGCCGCGACCGGAGCTCGCGGCTCCCGCCACCCGCGCCGGCGTCGAGGACTCGAGCGACCGCATCACCATCACCTCGATGCCACCGGGCGCGAACAGGTCCCGGGAGTACGCCACGCGGTCGTCGCGGCCGGCGAAGATCAGCTCCTCGAGCTCCAGCCCGGCGGTCGTGCCCCGGATCTGCAGCTGCTTGCCCGCCCGGTCGCGGGCGGTCAGCAGCGTCGGGATCACCCGGGTGCGCGCGTAGGTGACCGGGACACCGATGTCAATGAGGATGTCGAGCACCATCCGGCCCTGGGTCAACGCCACCCGCACGTCATCGACGGCGAGGGCGATCTGGGGATGGACCACGTCGAACATCACCGCCACTGGCGCGCCGGCCGCGACCAGCGTCCGGGTGACCGTCATCGTGGTCGCATCAGGATCCAGGCCGAGCGCCTCGCCGGCCTCGCCGCCGACCGCGCGGTGCTCGATCTTGAGGTCGACCGCCGTCAGCTGCAGCCCGCGCCGGGCCGCCACCGATGAGTAGGGCTCCAAGCGCTCCAAGCGCTCGCCGAACGCGGTCGGGACGGCCATCCGCCCCACGTACGTGCCGCTGCCCTGGCGCCGCACGATCTCTCCACTCTCCTCGAGGCGGCGCAGCGCGCTGCGCAGGGTGCCGCGGGAGACGCCGAGCATCGCCGCGACCTCGTGCTCGGGCGGGAGCCGGTCGCCCTGGCGGTAGCGCCCGGGCGCGAGCCAGTTGCGCAGCGCCCGCTCGGCGCCGTCGACGAGCGATGGGCGAGTCGCCTCGGCCACGGTCTCACCGACGCTGTCGTCGATGACGACCGCGCCGGCCTTCGGTGGTGAACCTCCGCGTGATATCTGAAACGACTCCTCGACCTGAATCTCAGTTCGGGGAGAATCGTATTTGCCCTGGCGGAGGTTTGCTCAATCAGTTTTCAGCGGCGAGGAGGGGCGGCCCTCCTCAGTCACGGCCACCCAGCTTGTGTGCGCCCTCGTTGAGACTGCGCTTGGGGCACGGCTTGGGGGGCTGCTGGCTCGTCTCGTCTCCCGGCCGACGGTCTGCGAGTGGCGGGCTGGCCGGCGGGATCCGAGGTGAGAGCGGCGACGGCGTGGGACGCATCGAATCTCCTTTGCTCGTGGCGGGACTACCCGTGAACATCAGCTTTCATGCACTTTGGACAGCGCCCGTTGCCGGGCCCCGTCGGCGTCGTCGCACCACTGTCCCGCCTGGGTCGGACGCACGTCCGAGGTGCCTTTGAGGTTGATCTGGACCAGCGCCGCCGCCGCCTGGCAGGCCGCATGCGCCAGCACCGCCGCCGTCGCCGCATCCCCGATCAGGTAGCGGCTGCCGCTATCGGCCAAGCCGGCGGCCAGCGCCGACACCTCCGCGCTCACCCGGGCCACCTCGAGCGGGACCTCGCTCGCCGCGGACAGGGCCGCGGCCAGGGCGTCGGGTCGCGCCGGGTCATCGGTGCCCCGGCGCCGGGCGTCCAACACCGGGCGGTACGACGCCAGATCGAGATCGGCGAGCTCCACCGCGCGCCGGCGCAGCTGCGCGGCCCGGTCTCCGGCCGCGCCGGCGCCGGTGACGTCGCCCGCAAATCCGGCGGTCATCTCGACGAGGGCGGCGGCCACCGCGCAGGCCACCGCGGCGGCACTGCCGCCTCCCGGCGCCGGCGTCCGTGCCGCGAACCGGCCGAGTACCTCGGTCAGGGGCTCGTCGGTTAGAACAGGCCCACCGTCCGGCCGTGCTCGTCGATGTCGATGTTCATCGCCGCGGGCGTCTTACCCAGACCCGGCATCTGGGTGATGTCGCCGCACAGCGGGACCAGCCAGCCCGCGCCGGTGTAGGCGCGGATGTCGCGGACCGGGAGGGTGAAGTTCTCCGGGGCGTTGAGCAGCGCCGGATCCGAGGACAGCGACAGATGGGTCTTGGCCATGCAGATCGGGAAATGGCCGAGACCCTCACGCGTGAACTGCCCGATCTTGGCCTCGGCCTCGGGATAGAGGTAGATGTCCTTGGCGCCGTACACCTGCTTGGCGACCGCCTCGATCTTGTCCTGGATCGGCTCGTCGTCCTGGTAGAGCTGGTGGAACGTGTTGGGCTGCTCGCACGCCTCCACGACCGCGGTGGCGAGATCGGCGGCGCCGGCGCCCCCCTTGGTGAATCCCTCGTTGGCCTCGGCGGCGAACGCGCCGGCCTCGAGCGCGAGGCGCTTGACGAGCTCAACCTCTTCGTTGGTGTCCCCCGGGCGGCGGTTGACGGCGACGACCGCCGGGACCCCGAACGTCCGGATCGTCTTGAGGTGATGGCGGACGTTGGCGAACCCGACCTCGATCGCGTTCAGCGACGCCGACCGGTCGACTCGCGGATCGTCCTCGATCCCCGAGTGGTGCTTGATCGCCCGGACGGTCGTGACCAGCACCGCCGCCGACGGCGTCAGCTTGCCGAACCGGCAGACGATGTCGAAGAACTTCTCCATCCCCATGTCGGCGCCGAAGCCCGACTCGGTGACGACGTAGTCGGCGATCTTCATCCCCACCTGGTCGGCGATCAGCGAGTTGTTGCCGTGGGCGATGTTCGCGAACGGGCCGCAGTGCATCAGCACCGGCTGGCCCTCGAGCGTCTGCACCAGGTTGGGCTTCAGGGCGTCCTTGAGCAGCACGGTCATCGCCCCGGCGGCGCCGAGGTCCTCCGCGGTGATCGCCTTGGCGCCGTCGAACGAGTACGCGGCGGTGATCCGGCCGATGCGCTTGCGGAGATCCTGGAGGTCACGCGAGACCGCCATGATCGCCATCACCTCCGACGCCGCGGTGATGTCGAAGCCGGTCTCCCGCGGATAGCCGTTGGGCCGGCCGCCGAGGCCGACCGCGATCTGACGCAGGGCACGGTCGTTCATGTCCACGGCGCGCCGCCAGCCGATGCGCAGGGCGTCGATCTTGTGCGGATTGCCGTGCAGGATGGAAGCGTCGATCATCGCCGCCAGCAGGTTGTTGGCGGCCCCGATCGCGTGGATGTCCCCGGTGAAGTGGAGGTTGAGGTCCTCCATCGGGACCACCTGGGTCAGGCCGCCGCCGGCGGCGCCGCCCTTGATGCCGAACACCGGACCGAGCGACGCCTCGCGCAGGCAGGCGACGGAGTTCTTGCCGATGACACCGAGACCCTGGGTGAGGCCGACGAGCGTCGTCGTCTTGCCCTCGCCGGCCTTGGTCGGGGTCATTCCGGTGACACAGATGAGTTTGCCGTCGGGCCGGTCTTTCAGCCGGTCGAGCACCGACAGCTCGATCTTGGCCTTGTAGCGGCCGTAGGGCTCGACCTCATCGGGCTCGAGGCCGGCGTCGGTGGCGATCGACTCGATCGGCTGCAGTACCGCTTCCTGGGCGATCTCGAGGCTCGTCTTCATGGTCTTGTTCCCTCTCCTGGGTCTACGGCTAGTGGCTGACGGCTGCGGCGGCGAGCTCCGACACGAGCTTGTCCTCGTAGAAGCGCTCGAGCACGAAGGGCGCGATCAGATCCGGCTGGCGTCCGGTGGCGACGAGCTCGGCGAGCGTCTTGCCGACGATCGGGGCGGCCTTGAAGCCGTAGGTCCCCCAGCCGGCGCTCACGTGGAAGTTGTCGACCTCGGTCTTGCCGAGGATCGGGCTGTAGTCCGGGCTGAGGTCGCACAACCCGGCCCAGCTGCGCAGGATGCGGGCGCGCTCGAGCTGGGGGAACAGCTCCATCGCATGACGGCAGACGTCCTGGAGGAAGTTGAGCGTGCCCTGCATCCGGTACGTGGTCCAGGGCTCGATCTCCGCGCCCATCAGGAATTCGCCCCGGTCGGTCTGGCTGAGGTAGACATGCATCTGCGACGAGACGATGACCACGTCGAGCAGCGGCTTCATCGCCTCGGTGACGCACGCCTGGAGGATGTGGGTGGTGATCGGCAGCGGCACCCCGGCCATGTCGGAGATCAGGGTGCTCCAGCCGGCCGTGCAGTTGAGCACCTGCCCGGCGTTGATCGTGCCCCGGTTGGTCTTCACGCGGGTGATCCGCCCGCCCGAGCGCTCCATCCCGAGCACCTCGGTGTTCTGGTGGATCTCCGCGCCGCCCTGGTCGGCGGAGCGCGCCAGGCCCCATACGACGGCGTCGTGACGGATGATGCCGCCGGGCGGGTGATACAGCGCGCCCATGATCGGATACGTGGCATTGGGGTTGTCCACCTGCATCGCCGGCGCGAGCTGCTTGATCTCGTCGGGGTAGATGAGCCGGCTGTCGATCCCGTTGATGCGGTTGACCTCGGCGCGGTTGGCCATGACGAACATGGCGCGGTCGGCGTGGGCCAGGGTCAGGTGGCCGCACTGCGAGAACAGCAGGTTGAAGTTCAGGTCCTGCGACAGCCCCTCGTAGAGCTTGACGCTGGCGTCGTAGAACTTGGCGCCCTCGGGCGTCTTGTAGTTGGAGCGCAGGATGGTCGTGTTGCGGCCGGAGGCGCCGGAGCCGATGTAGCGCTTCTCCAGGATCGCGACGTCCTTGATGCCGTGCTCGCGCAGATAGTGCGCGGTGGCCAGCCCGTGCGAGCCCCCGCCGATGATGACGACGTCATACGAGCTCTTCAGCTCGGCCTGGCGGCGCCACATCCGCCGCTTGCGGAAGATGTCAAGCACCGACCGGCTCCGTGGGCGGGTGAGCTTCCATTTCCCCGGCGAGCTCGGGCAGCGCGTCGGCGCCGATCGGCCGGCCGCCGAGGTGCTCGCCGGCGTCGGTCACGGTCTGCCACATGTACTCGCCGGTCGCCCAGCCGAACAGGAACAGATAGCGGTCCTCGGCTTCGTGGATGAGGAGGCCCGGCTGGCGGCCGATCGAGCCGGGGCGCAGCGCTCGGACCGGCGCCCGCGCCGGGCGCAGGTCAAGCGCGCAGAAGCGAGCGAACACCTCCCGCGCCAGCGGGCCGACGAGCGTGATGGCGGCGAAGTTGGAGGTCACGTCGACGACGTCGATGCCGTCGAGGGCGGGCCGCGCCCCGATCACGAGCGCGCGTGTCTGCGTCATCCGGCACCACCACGCGCCGCCGCGGCGCACCGCGGTCCCGAACTCCAGCGTCGTCCCGGCGGCGGCGTCGATCGCCTCCGCGCTGCCCTGCAGTTCGAGCTTGGGCAGATGCGAGACGTCCGCCCAGCCGACCGCGTCCGACGCGGCGGCGCCATAGTCGACGGCGACGTTCCAGCCGCCACGCGCCTCGAAACGAGCGCCGGCCGCGCGGGCCAGCGGCTCCATCGGCGAACGGGCGACGGCCGTGTCCGCGGCCGGGACCAGGAAGTCGAGATTCACGAGCGCAGCACCTCCCCGTCGGGGTCGTAGAACGGCTTGGTCTGGATCTCGGCGGTCAGCGTCCTGCCCTCGTCGGAGATCGTGATCCGGGCGCCGTCGTGGGCCAGCGCCTCGGGCACCCAGGCCATGCCGATCGTGCGGTCGAGCACCGGCGAATGGCGGGAGCTCGTCACCTGCCCGGCGGGCGTGCCGGTCTCGTCGACCACGACGGCGCCCTCGGTCGGCACGTCGCCGTTGGGCATGCTGAAGCCGACGAGCGCCACCGCCGGCGGCTGCTCGGCATAGTGCTCGAGCGCCCACTTGCCGATGAAGTCCTGCTCCTTGTCGAGCTTGACGATCCACGACATCGCGGCGCCGAACGGCGTCGATTCCGAATCGGTGTCCTGCCCGATCAGGATGTGCATCTTCTGCAGGCGCAGGATCCGCTGGGGCTCGAGGCCGAACGGCCGCAGACCGTGCGACTTGCCCGCGTCGATCAGCGCATCCCAGACGTGCTCGCCATAGGCCGACGGGAAGTGGATCTCATAGCCCACCTCGCCGACGAAGCCGATCCGCAGGATCAGGCACTCGACGCCCGCGATCTTCGCCTGCTTGCCGTCGAGATAGGCGAACGCCTCGTTGGAGCAGTCCAGGTCGGTGACCGCGGCCATGATCTCCCGCGCCCTGGGGCCGGCGAGGTTGACGGCCGCCAGGCCCTGGGTGACGTCGGTCAGCTGCACCCGGTCACCCCAGTCGGCCAACCACCACGAGAACCACTCCTCGACGGCGCCGGCGCCGCTCGAGGTGGTGGTGACGTAGAACGTCTCGTCGTCGATCCGGCAGATCGTGCCGTCATCGACGATCCGGCCGGCGTCGGAGCTGATCACGCCGTAGCGAATCCGGCCGGCTTTCAGGTTGGAGAAGCGGTTGGGGTACAGGCGATCCAGGAACTCCCCGGCGTCGGGGCCGCGGACGATCAGCTTGCCGAGCGTCGACACGTCGATCAGACCGGCGGCGCGGTTGACGGCCAGGGCCTCGCCCTCGGGATCGCCATAGTCATAGGCGCGGCGCCAGTCGCCGGCCCACTTGATGGTGGCGCCGAGCGTGCGATGGCGGTCGTGGATCGCCGACCGTTTCGCCGGCTCGACCGGCCGTCCGCCGAGGATGCCCATCGGCACCGAGACCCACGGCGGCCGCGCCGTGGTGACGCCGACGTCACCGAGGCTCTGCCCGGTCTCCTGGGCCATCAGCCGCACCGACGGCAGCTGGCACATGCGGCCCTGGCACGGGCCCATGGTCACCGTCGTGTAGCGCTTGGACAGCTCGATCGAGTCATAGCCCTCCTCGATCGACAGGTGGACGTCCTTGCTGGTCACGTCTTCGCAGAAGCAGGCGAAGCACTTGCCGCGCCCGGCGCCGCTGACCGCCGGAGCCACCGCCACCTCAGCGCGCTCGGCCATGCCGGCGATCTGCTCCAGAGCCTGCTCCCGGGCGGCGGACTCGTCGGTGCCGAGGCCGAGCGCGTGCGCCGCCCGGAGCCCGGCGAGCTCACCGGAGATGGCGATCGCCTCGTCCGAATCGGCGCCGGCCACCTCGCCGGCGGCGTAGACGGCCTCGGGGAGGTTCGACAGCGCGAAGTGCCCGCGCTCGGGGTCATACGCGCTCTCGGCTCCGGCCTGGAGCAGCAGCGAGCTGGCCGGGATGGCGCCACCGGACATGATCACCAGGTCGCATGCGAACGAGTGCTCGTCGGGGTGGGCGGGATCGATTCCGGCGATGATCGCCTCGGACACCGTCTTCGATCCCTTCGCCTCGATCACCGTGTGGGCGGCGAACACGGGGACCCCGTCGGCGCGCAACCGGCGGGCGAGCTCACCGGCGTCGGGGCGCAGATCGGCAATCGCGACGATCTCGACACCGGCGGCCCGCAGCGCGACAGCGGCGTCGAGGCCGCGATCCGACGTCGTGGCGACGACGGCCCGGCGGCCGGGGCTGACCGCGTACAGAGATGTCAGGCGACGGGCTCCGCCCGCGAGCATCACCCCCGGAAGGTCGTTGCCGGCGAACACCAGCGGCTGCTCGATGGCGCCGGTCGCGAACACGTGGCGGGGAGCGCGGATCTGGTGCAGGGTGTCGTTCTGCCACACCGGGACCATGCCGTCGAAGTAGCCGAGCGCGGAGCCGTGATCGATGATCTCCACCCCGGCTCCGCGCGCACGCTCCACCAGCGCGGCGATCTCGGTCAATTCGCCACCGACCAGCTGCTGTCCTCCCGGCTCGGGCCCTTCGTCGGCGAGGACGACGTCGGCGCCGAGGCGGGCGGCGGCCACCGCGGCGTGCAGACCGGCCAGCCCGCCGCCGGTGACGAGCACATCGGCGTGGCGGCGGCGGTACTCGGTCCGCCACTCGCGCTCGGGCTGGGAGTGGCGCAGCTTGCCCAGCCCGGCGGCATTGCGCAGGATCTTCTCGTACAGCGGCCACAGCCGGCGCGGGCGCATGAACGTCTTGTAGTAGAAGCCCGGTGGGGTGAACGGGCCGCCGACGAGGTCGGTGGCACGCATCGCATCGAACTCGAGCGACGGCTGCGCATTGACGTGGGTGACGGTGATCCCCTCGCGCACCGGCTCAGTGCAGGCGCGAGCGCCGGGAGCGCCGTCGACGGCGCAGATGCAGTTGGGGCACTGCCCGGCGACGCACATGAGGCCGCGGCGGCGGTGGTACTTGAACGAGCGGCCGAACGTCCGCCGGCCGGCGGCGTACAGCGCCGAGCCGATCGTGTCGCCCTCGAAGGCCTCGATCTTCTTGCCGTCGAAGGTGAAGCTGATCCGCTTGGTGCGGACGATCCGCTCGCCCGGCTGCTGGCCCAGGCGACTCATGGCAGCGCGGTGAACTTCACGTCGTTGGTGACCGTGTCGCGCTCGGCGATGAACCAGGCGCGGCAGCCGGAGCGATGGAACCACCACTCGCGCTGCACCCCGGCGACGTTGCGGCGGAAGTAGTTGTACGTGTTGAGCTCTCGGAAGGTGGGACGCTCCTTCGGGCGGGCGGACACCTCGCCACCGAACCCGAAGTCGGTCACCTCGCGCATCCCACAGTTGGGACACTCCAAGAGGAAGGACATGGCCTGCACGCTACGCCCGCGGGCTTGATCCTGTCCAATATCGAATTAGGATTGATTGATTTGGTTTTCGTATCAGTGATCCCAACGCTGATTGCCATCGGACCACCGTGGAACTGCGCCAACTCCGTTATTTCGTAGCCGTCGCCGAAGAGCTGCACTTCCGGCGCGCCGCCGCCCGCCTGCACATCTCCCAGCCACCGCTGAGCCAGCAGATCGCCGCGCTCGAGTCAGAGCTCGGCTGCCGGCTGCTCGAGCGCACCCGGCGCCGGGTCGAGCTGACGCCGGCCGGCGATGCGTTCCTGCGCGACGCCCGGGCGACGCTCGCCGAGCTCGACGTGGCCGTCTCCACCGCCCGCGCCATCGATGCCGGTTCGGCGGGCGTGCTGCACGTCGGGTTCGTCGGATCGGCGCTGCTGTCGATCGTGCCGGGCGCCGTCCAGCGCTTCCGCCGCGCCCGCCCCGGCGTGGAGATCGAGCTGCGCGAGCGGTCGACTGTCGAGGCCCTGCGCGCGCTCGGCACCGGCGTGGTCGACGTGGCGCTCGTGCGGCCGCCCATCGAACCCGACGAATCCCTGCGTACCGAGGTGGTGATGCGCGAGCGGACGATCGCCGCCATCCCCGAGGACTCCGAGCTGGCGCGGCTGCGCCGCATCCCGCTCCAGCGTCTGGCCGCCCAGCCGCTCGTGCTGTTCCCGCGCCGTCAGGCGCCCGGGTTCTACGACCTCCTGATCGGACGGCTGGCGGCGACCGGCACGACGCCGCACGTCGTCCAGGACGCGCCGGAGATGCTGACGATCATCGGGCTGGTGGCGGCCGGGATCGGCGTCTCCCCCGTCCCCGCCTCGGTCGCGCGCCTGGCGCTCGACGGCGTCACCTACCGGCCGCTGGCCGGCGCGCCCGATGCCGACCTGGTGGCGGTGACGCGGGCCGGCGAGGAGTCTCCGCTGGCGCGGGCGTTCGTCGCCGAGGCGCAGCGCGCCTGAGCTGGATCCGCCGAGTTTCCGCCCAGTCTCGGCGGGCTCCAGGCTGACGCTCAGCCGCTGGCGCGGCGCAGCCCGGGATCGCCCTGCTCGCTGGCCTCGCTCTGCTGGCGGGCCTCGATCTGCTCGAGCTTGGCCAGCAGGTTCTGCGCCATCCGGATCGAGGCGGCGTCGATCAGCCGGCCGTCGAGGGACACGGCGCCCTTGCCGTGCGCCGCCGCCTCCTCCATCGCCGCGACGATCCGGCGCGTCTTGTCGGCGATGTCGTCGCTGGGGGTGAAGACACCGTTGGCGAGCTCCACCTGGCTGGGGTGGATCGCCCACTTGCCCTCGTAGCCGAGGACCGCGGCGCGCCGGGCGGAGGCCATGTAGCCCTCGGAATCGGTGAAGTCCCCGAACGGTCCATCGATCGGCCGCAACCCGTAGGCGCGGCACACGACCGCGATCCGCGACAGCGCGTAGTGCCACTGATCGCCGAGGTGCAGCTCGCGCTCCGGGGCGGCGAAGTCGAGCTCCGGGTCGGGATCGGCCAGCATCGCGTAATCGGGATTGGTGCCGCCGATCGAGGTCGTGTGGCTCTGCAGCGAGGCCGCGTAGTCGGCCACTCCGAACACCAGCGCCTCCATCCGCTCGGGGCAGGCGGCGGCGATCTCCTCGCATTTGACCATTCCCATCGCGGTCTCGATCAGCGCGCACAGCGCGATGCGACGGCCGAGCCCGTGGGCGTCCTCGATCTGCGTGAGCAACGTCGCCACCAGGTGGATGTCGGCGGCGGAGGAGGCCTTCGGGATCATGATCGAATCAAGGTGCCGCCCCGCCTGCTCGACCACGTCGATGATGTCCCGGTAGCAGTAGTGCGTGTCGAGCCCGTTGATCCGCAGCGAGACCGAGCAGCCCGACCAGTCGAGCTCGCGCAGCGCCGCGATGACGTTCTCGCGTGCCTGCTCCTTGTCGTCGGGGGCGACGGCGTCCTCGAGATCGAGCATCACGATGTCGGCGCCGACGCCGGGCGCCCGCTCCAGCATGCGGACATTGCTGCCGGGGACGGCCAGCTCGGAGCGGTGCAGTCGGGTGCGGGTTGGACTCATACCGCGTCAGTAGAGCGCGTCGGAGGCGTTTGCGCAACACAATTGAATGAATTTGTTCAATTCATAGACAGGAGTTGATGGATGGCGGCGCCATCGCCAACTAAGCTCGCGGCCATGACCACGATCCCCACTCCACTGAACCCACCCGAGCGACTGCTGTGCGGCCCGGGCCCCTGCAACGTCTCGCCGGCGGCGCTCGCCGCGATGCAGCGCCCGCTGCTCGGCCACATGGACCCCGACCTGGCCGAGCTGCTGACCGAGGTCGTGTCACTGCTGCGGATCGCCTACCAGGCCTCCGGTGGGCTGGTGCTGCCGCTGCAGGCGACCGGCACCTCGGGCATGGAATGTGGGCTCGCCCACCTGCTCGAGCCCGGCGACACGGTTGTCGTCGGCGTCAACGGCTTCTTCGGGCGGCGGATCGTGGAGATCGCGCGGCGGCTCGGCGCCGACGTGGTGGAGGTGCAGGCCGACTGGGGCGAGCATGTGCCCAATGACCGCCTGCTGGCGGCGCTCGACGAGCACCCCGCCGCGCGGCTGGTGTGCGTCGTGCACGCCGAGACCTCGACCGGCGTGCAGCACCCGCTGGCGGAGCTCGGAGCGGCGTTGGCCGACCGCGATGTGCTGCTGCTCGCCGACTGCGTCACGTCATTGGGCGGCGTCGAGCTGCGCTTCGATGACTGGGGGATCGACTTCGCCTACTCGTGCTCACAGAAGTGCGTCGGGGCGCCCCCCGGGATGTCGCCCGTCGCCGTGTCCGAGCGAGCGCTGGCGCGGATCGCGGCGCGCACGCACCCCGTGCCGTATTCACTGGATCTCTCGCTGCTGCACGATTACTGGGTCAAGCGCCCGCTCGTCTATCACCACACCGCCCCGGTGCTGCACATCTACGCGCTCCACGAGGCGCTGCGGGAGGTGGCGGTCGAGGGCCTGGACGCGCGCTGGGCCCGCCACATGGACGCGGGCCGCTACCTCCAGGAGCAGGTGCGCGAGCGCGGCCTGGAGCTGCTCGCCGAGTCAGACCATCAGCTGCCGCAGCTCACCGCGGTGCGCGTCCCGGAGGGCATCGACGCCAAGCGGGTGCAGACGGCGATGTTGCGCGAGCACGGTATCGAGATCGGCGGCGGGCTGGGACCGATCGCGCCGTCGATGTGGCGGATCGGCCTCATGGGCCACAACGCCCGGCGCGATGTCGCCGACCGCGTGCTCGTCGCGCTCGACGCCGTCCTGGCCAACGAGCCGGCGCTGGCGCAGCGCAGCTGACGCCCGCGGGCTCGCGGCTCGCGAGCAGGAGCGCCGCTGGCGACAGTGAGCCGACGGCTACGCGGCGCGGAGCGTGGCGTCCTGCGCGCGCGCCGCCTCGAGCGTGTTGCGCAGCAGCATCGCGATCGTCATCGGTCCCACGCCCCCCGGAACGGGGGTGATGAGGCCGGCGACCTGCACCGCCGACGCGAACTCGACGTCACCGACGAGGCCGGCGTCGGTGCGATTGATGCCGACATCGATCACCGTGGCGCCCGGCTTGATCCAGTCGCCCGTGATCATCTCCGGACGGCCGACGGCGGCAACCAGCACGTCGGCGCGGCGGCACACCTCGGCGAGGTCACGCGTTCGCGAGTGGCACATTGTCACCGTGGCGTTCTCGGCCAGCAGCAGCGCCGCCACCGGCTTGCCGACAAGATCGGACCGTCCGACGACGACGGCCTCGGCGCCCGACAGCGCGACATCGTGGCGATGCAGGAGCTCGATGCAGCCCCAGGGGGTGCACGGCCGCAGGCCGGGCAGGCCCTTCGCGAGCAGGCCCGCCGACACCGGCGTCAGCCCGTCGACGTCCTTGCCGGCGTTGATCTGCGTCGTCAGATACGACCCGTCGATGTGCTCGGGCGTGGGGAGCTGCAGCAGGATCCCCGACACCCGCTCGTCGGCGTTGAGCTCGGCCAGGATCGCGGCGACCTCATCCTGGGTCGCGCTCGCCGGCAGGTCGTACGCGAAGCCCTCGATTCCGACCTCGACGCAGGCGCGCTGCTTGCCGCCCACGTACACCGCCGACGCCGGATCATCGCCGACCAGGACGGTGGCCAGGCCGGGACGGCGCCCCCCGGCGGCCATCCACGCCGCGATGTCGTCGCGCACTTCGGCGCGAACCTGCTGAGCTATTGCCTTGCCGTCGATCAGTGTTGCAGTCATAGAACCAATTCGTACATTATCCGTGGCGTGCCAGTCAAGCGGACGATAGCGTCGGCGCTGACGGCGTCCCCGGCCCGGCTGTGGCGGGTCCCGCTGCGCTGCGGCTGGACGCCGGCCCAGGTCCTCGGTGCGCTGCGCGACGAGCCGCTGCCGTTCGCGCTCGTCGGCAGCTGGGCGGGCGGCGGAGCGATCGTCGGCGCCGATCCGGTCCGCGCGGCCCAGGACGCCGATGACCCGTTCGCCACCCTCGACGACCTCCCGGCCCTGCAGCCGGGGCCGGCCATGCCCGGCGGCGGTGGTGGCGGCGATGGCGGCGGCGGAGCCGTCGGCGGCGGCTGGTTCGGCTGGCTCGGGTACCGGCTGGCGGCGCGCGTCGAGCGGATCCCACTGGCGCCCTACCGGCCCGTCCCGCTCCCTGACTTTCACCTCGCCTACTACGACAACGTGCTGCGGCAGGACGCCACCGGCCGCTGGTGGTTCGAGGCTCTCGTCACCGAGTCGCGCCGCGACGTCCTGGCGATCCGGGCCGATCGGCTCCGGCAACTGTTGCAGCGCGACGGGCCGCCGGCCCCGCGGCCACCGCACGCCCCGACCCCGCTGACGCTGACCGCCGCCGACGCCGCCCATCACCTCGCCGCGGTGGCCGATTGCCGGCGCCGCATCGCCGCCGGGGAGATCTTCCAGGCGAACATCTGCCTGCGGCTCGCCGGCCGGTTCGACGGATCGGCGGCAGCGCTGCTCGAGACCGCGCTGCAGACGGTGGCGCCGCCATTCGCCGCCGCGTTCGACACCCCGCGGGGCGGGATCGCCTCGCTCTCCCCGGAGCTGTTCCTGCGCCGTCAGGGCCGGCGCATCACCACCGGTCCGATCAAGGGCACGATCGCGCGTGACCGCGATCCGGCGATCGCCGCCGCCGCGCTGGAGCGCCTGCGGAACTCGGCCAAGGATGCCGCCGAGCACGTGATGATCGTCGACCTCATGCGCAACGACCTCGGCCGCGTGTCGGAGTACGGCTCGGTGATGGCGCCCCGCCATCCGACGGCCGAGGCCCATCCGGGGCTGTGGCACCTCGTGTCGGAGGTGGAGGGCCGGCTGCGCGAGGACGTCAGCGACGGTCACGTCCTGCGGGCCACGTTCCCGCCGGGCTCGGTCACCGGCGCCCCCAAGGTGCAATCGCTCCGGGTCATCGCGGCGCTGGAGCGAGCCGGGCGGGAGGTCTATACCGGCGCCATCGGCTTCGCCAGCCCGGTCGCCGGGCTGCAACTGAGCGTCGCCATCCGCACGCTGGAGCTGGCCGGCGGCCGCCTGTGGCTCGGCGCCGGTGGCGGCATCGTGGCCGACTCGGACCCGCACCGCGAGCTCGAGGAGGCGCTGACCAAGGCGCGCCCGATCGCGGCCGCCGTCGGCACGTCGGTGATCGTCGAAAGCGAGGCGGGCAGGCATGTCGGCGCCGCCGCGTGAGGCCGAGGCCGAGCGCCCGGATCCCAGCGCCGGGGTCTACGAGACGGTCCGGGTCCGTGACGGCCGCATCCAGGCGCTCGACGCGCACCTGGAGCGGCTCGCCGGATCGGTGGCGGAGCTGTACGGATCGCCGCCCACCGACGAGCCGCGACGACGGCTGCGGCAGCGCGCCGCCGCGCTGCACGGCGAGCACCGCATCCGCATCGACGCCGTCCCCAGCGACGGCGCGCTGCGATTCGAGCTCGTCACCTCCGAGCTGGCCGCCGGCGCGCGGGAGCCCGTCGGCCTGAGGCCGGTGCTCGTGCCCGGCGGGCTGGGCGCCCACAAATGGTGTGACCGGCGTCTCCTCGATGGGCTCGGCTCTGATCCGGTGCCGCTGTTGGTCGACACCGATGATGCGGTGCTGGAGGGAGCCTGGGGCAACGTCTGGGTTCTGGCCGGAGAGGACCTCATCACGCCGCCTGCCGACGGCCGGATCCTCCCCGGAGTGACCCGCGCGGCGCTGGTCGAGCTGGCGCCCCGGCTCGGGCTACGGATCCGGGAGGAGCCGATCGGGCTCGCCGGCATCGAGCGGGCCGGCGTCATGTTCCTGACCTCCTCGCTGCGACTCGCCGTCACCGCGGCCGTCGGGCCACCGCCGGCCGAGACGCCGTCGATCGCCCGGATCCGCAACGCGCTGGCGCTTTTCTAGAGTTCCGCGCGCCATGCTGATCCGCCACGCCGACCCCGAGCGAGATGCCGCCGCGTGCGCCGCGCTCTACGCGCCCTACGTCAACCCCGGTGTCGCGTCGCTCGAGGAGCGGCCCCCCGAGCCGCACGAGTTCACCGATCGCATCCGGATCATCTCCCGCGACTACCCGTGGCTGGTGGCCGAGATCGACGGCGACGTCGTCGGCTATGCCTACGCCTCTCGCCACCGCGACCGGGCCTCCTACCGCTGGGCGGCCGACGTCACGGTGTACATCTCCTCCGCCCATCACCGCCGCGGCATCGGCCGCGCCCTGTACGGCGCGCTGCTCGAGCGGCTGCTCGCCCAGGGCGTCTACGAGGTCTGCGCCGGCATCACCCTGCCGAACGAATCGAGCGTGGGCCTGCACGAGTCGCTGGGCTTCGTGCCGGTCGGCGTGTACCGGAACATCGCCTACAAGTTCGGAAGCTGGCGCAGCACCGGTTGGTGGCAGAAGACGCTCCGGCCACACCTCGGCGATCAGCCGCCGGCCGAACCGGCCCCTCCGGAACCGGCCCGTCCGGAACCGGCCGGCCCGGAGTCGCCCCCGCCCGCCCGCTCCGCCGGCGACTGACCCGCCCCCGACTGATCCGCCAGCGGCAGGTCAAGCGTGAACGTCGACCCCTCGACGCCCACCCGGCCGCCGTGGGCCTGAGCGATCGCGGCCACGATCGACAGCCCGAGACCGGATCCGGGACGGTGGGCGGCGCCTTCGCCCCGCCAGAAGCGCTCGAACAGCCGCTCATGCTCGGCCGGATCGGGCCCGGCGCCTTCGTCGGACACGCTCAGGTGCGCGCGATCACCGGCGCGATCGAGCGACACGGTCACGTGGCCGCCGGCGGGCCCGTGCACCAGGCCGTTCTCGATCAGGTTGCTCACCGCCCGCCGCAGCGCGTTGTGATCGCCGCGGACCGTGATCTCGTCGACGGTGCCCTCGTGGACTCGCCCTGGGTCCTGCTCGTCGAGCGCCGCGCGCACGAGCGCCGCCAACGACACCGGCTCGCTCGCCGTGGTAGTCCCGCCGAGGCGCTCGAGGGCCAGCAACGAGTCGACGAGACGCGCGAGCCGAGTGGCGTCGTGGCGTAGGTCGGCGAGCACGTCGGCGTCGGCGCCGTGACGCGCCGCGTACTCGACGTTGCCCAGCAGCGCCGTGACCGGAGTGCGCAACTCATGGGACGCGTCGGCCAGGAAGCGTCGCTCGCCGGCGCGCGCCTGCTCCAGCGATGCCAGCATCCGGTTGAGCACCCCGGTCAGCTGTCCCACCTCGTCGAGCGTCGCCGCCTCGGGAAGCCGCCGAGCCGGGTCCGCGGTGCGCTCGATCTCCCCCGCCGCATCGGCCAGGGAGCGCAGCGGGCGGAGCCCGCGCCGGGTCAGCATCGCCGCGGCCGCCGCGGCCAGCAACGCGATCGCCGCCCCGCTCACTGCCACCAGCACCCCGAGCCGCCCGGTGGTGTCGGCGATGTCCGACGTATCGGAGGCGACCAGCACCGCACCGCCCGCGGCCGGACCGAGGCCGTCGGCGATCGGGACCGCGAACACCCGCAGCGGCCGTCCGTTGAGCCTGATGTTCTCCGCGCCGGGACGGCCGTGCAATCGCGCCGCGCGCTCCAGCGAGTCCTCGGGCAGCAGTTCGGCGCCCAGGTCGAGCGATCGCGCCACGAGCCGCCCGCGGGCGTCGATCACCTCCACCAGCACCTGGCGCTCAGACGATCCGCCCACCCCCTCCAGCGCGCCCGGATTGGTGAGCACCCCCGGTGTCGAGACGGCGAGCTGAGCCACCTCCTGGGCCCGCTGGCGCAACGCCGAGTCAAGTGACGAGCGCAGCTGGTGATTCACCAGCAGCACAGTGACGACGGCGAACAGCACCACCGCGGCGAGGATCGAGGCGGCAGCGGCAGCGGTGAGTCGTGCGCCCAGCGAACGGAGTGGCCTCACAACGAACCCCGAGGGGGCAAACCTCTCATTTTTGTGTTTTTATGGTCAAACTGCCTATTCCCGGCTAAAGTGTTCGGGCAAGGCAACACGGAGGTTTGCAAGGTGGTGCAGGTCAAGGCGCAGGACGGGCCCACTCGGGCCGCCCGGGTCCTGCTGGTCGAGGATGACCCACAGGCCGCGATGATGCTCGGAGAGATGCTCCGGGCGGCGTGGACGAGCGGGCTCGTCATCAGCCACGCCCAGCAGCTGGCGGATGCCACCCACGAACTGCTCGACCACGGCGCCACGTGCGTGCTGCTCGATCTGCCGGACGATCCGAGCGCCATCGAGGCGGTGGAGCAGCTCAGCACCGCGTCGCCGGAGACGCCGATCATCGTCCTCTCGGACCGCAGCGACGAGGCGATCGGGGTGGCGGCGGTGAGGGCCGGCGCGCAGGATTACCTGCTGAAGGCCGACCTCGACGCCACCGTGCTCGGCCGCGCGGTGCGTTACGCCGTCGAGCGAAAGCGCTCCGAGGTGGCGCTGGCCCTGCAGGCGCTCCACGACCCGCTGACCGCATTGCCCAACCGCGCCCTGTTCATTGACCGCGTCCGGGTGGCGCTCGACCGCAGCCGTCGCACCGGCAGTCCGGTGGTCGTCCTGTTCCTGGACGTCGACGGGTTCAAGGAGATCAACGACTCGCTCGGCCACAGCGCCGGCGATCGGCTCCTCACCGTGCTCGCCGACCGATTCCGCGAGCTGCTGCGCCCGATGGACACGGTCGCGCGGTTCGGCGGCGACGAGTTCACGTTCCTGTTCGAAGGACTGGAGAGCGAGCGGGAGGCGGCGCAGGTAGCCGGGCGCATCAGCCAGTCCGCGGCGGTGCCTGTGCAGCTCGGCGACGAGAAGCACACCGTGTCGGTCAGCATCGGCGTCACGATCGTCACCGACCCCGAGCTCGCGATCGACGACGTCATCCGCCACGCCGACAGCGCGATGTACCGCGCCAAGGGATTCGGCGGCGCGCGGTTCGAGATCTTCGACGGCCTGCTGGGCGCCATGCCCGGTGCTCGCTCCGAGCTCGAGCGGGCCCTGCGTCAGGCGGTCAGCCGCTCGGAGCTGCGGGTCCACTACCAGCCCACCGTGTCGCTCAATGGAAAGACCGGGCTGGAGGGATTCGAGGCGCTGGTGCGCTGGGAACATCCCGAACGGGGGCTGATGGCGCCGATCGATTTCATGCCGATCGCCGAGGAGACGGGTCTGATCGTGCCGATCGGCGATTGGGTGCTCGGGCAGGCGCTGGCGCAGGTGCAGCGCTGGCGTCGGTCTCGGCCCGGCGTGACGATCTCGGTCAACCTGTCGGGCCGCCAGCTGGGGGATCCGGGGCTGGTCGACCGGCTCGCGGCGACGATGCGGGAGCGCGGCCTCGATCCGAGCGTCCTCTGCCTGGAGGTGGCCGAGGGCGCGCTCGAGGCCGAGCCCGAGCTGGCGGAGCGCCAGCTGGCGGCGCTGAGCAAGCTGGGCGTCAAGCTGGCCATCGACGACTTCGGAACCGCCATCTCGTCCTCGATCAATCTGTCCAAGCTGCCGGTGGACATCCTGAAGATCGATCAGACGCTCGTCTCCCAGCTCGGCGACGGCAACGGCGGCGTCGACACCGTCACCGCCGCCATCGAGCTCGGGCACACGCTCGGGTGGAGTGTCATCGCCGAGGGCGTCGAGACCGACGCCCAGCTCGCGCAGGTGCGCGATCTCGGCTGCGACGGCGCCCAGGGCTACCTGATCAGCGCGCCGATGCCCGGGGACGGCGTCCGCGACCTGCTCGCCACCGGCTGAGCCCGGCCCACCCGCCCGGCACGGCGCGTTCACGCGCGCAGCACGAACCCGGTGCCTCGCAGCGTCTTGATCAGCGGCGGGTCGCCCAGCTTGCGCCGTAGCCGCGTGATGTACCGGTCCACGACGTTGGCCTCCGCGGCGTGGTCCCAGATCTCGTCCAGCGCCCGCTCGCGGGTGACGACGTTGCCGCTCTCGCGCAGCAGCAGCTCCAGCAGCGCCGCCTCGCGGCCGGTCAGCTCCAGCTGGCGCCCGCCGCGGGTGGCGATCCGTCCGCCGAGGTCCAGCGTCACGTCGGCGTAGGCCAGCCGCGTGTCCGACGGTTTGCCGCGGCGGGTGAGGGCGCGCACCCGGGCGATCAGCTCCGACACCGCGAACGGCTTGACCAGGTAATCGTCCGCCCCGGCCTCGAGGCCGGCCACCCGGTCGGCCACCGCGTCGCGCGCGGTCAGCATCAGGATCGGCGTCGGTAGGCCCTTGTCGCGCAGCCGGCGACACACCGCGAGCCCGTCGAGCGTCGGCATCGCCACGTCGAGCACGATGACGTCGGGCGCGAACCGCTCGGCCGCCACCAGCGCGCCGCCACCGTCACCGGCGACCGTCACCTCGAACCCCTCGGCGGCCAGCGTACGCGTGAGCATCCGCTGCAGGGGCGGGTCGTCGTCGACCACCAGCACACGCTCGTGATCGCCGTTGGTCATCCGCTCGCTGCGATCCGGCCGCGGCGCCCGGCGGCGGAGACCACCGCGGGGGCCACTCAGCCGCCGGCCACGTCGCGGCGGACGAAGATGAGGAACGCCCCGCCGATCGCGGGGATCCCGTACAGCGCGCAGACCCACGCCGCCTGGACGATCGGAGACCAGTCGATCGGCGTGCGCAGCAGCCCCTGCCAGGCGTTGAACTGGGTGCTGAGCAGGTAGGGCTGCAGGCCGCCCAGTCCCGGCAGGATGCCGATCAGCTGGATGAGCAGCGACACCATCAGGGTGCCGACGACCGCGGCGGCGCTATTGCGGGTCAGCGCGGACAGCAGCAGGCCGATGCAGACGATGGCGGCGATCGGGATCAGGTAGATGAGCAGGCTGACATAGACCAGCTCCAGACCCTTGGGCGCCGACACGATCGTCCCCGAGAGACTCTGCAGCGAGTTGAAGCCCGACTGCAGGCTGCCGGCCACCACCGCCACCGTCCCGCACAGGAAGATCGCGGTGATGGCGTAGGTGCTGGCGGCCAGCGCCTTGCCGGCGAACAGCTGCCAGCGCTCGAGGGACCGGGTGAAGATCGTCTTCAGGGTCCCGTTGTGGTCCTCGGAGGCGAAGATGTCGCCGGCAACGAGCGCGGTGATCAGCGGGAACATCCACACCGCGCCGAACAGCAGGATGACCAGCGGGACCGCCAGCCCGCTGCGGTCCAGGTAGTCGGCGAAGGCAAACCCGCCGCGGCCGCCGTGGTGGCGAAGGTGGATCGCCAGCACGAACAGGATCGGGACGATGATCGCGGCGCCGAGCCCGATGTAGGTGCGCTTCTGGTGGCGGAGTTTGAACAGCTCCCAGCGATAGACGGTGCCGACGCCGGGCATCAGCGCGCCGCCTCCGCGGTCTGCTCGGGCACCGGCGCGGCGGTCGGAGCGGGGCCGTCACCCTCCGTGTAGGAGAAGAACAGGTCCTCGAGCGTCACCGTCTGGGGTGCCATCGCGTGGATGAGCGCGCCGGCTTCGACCAGCGCCTGCGACAGCACGCCGACGGCGGACTCCTCGGCGGTGAACGAGATCCGTCCGTGCTCGCTGCGGACATCCCCGATGCCCGGCTGGGCGCGGCAGACCGACAGCGCGCGCTCGTCGTCGGTGGTGCTCAGCCAGTAGCGCGTGCCGGCGCCGCGCTTGAGCGCGGCGATGTCCCCTTCGTAGACGATCTTTCCCGACCGGACGATCGCCACCCGGTTGCACACGTCCTCGATCTCGGTGAGCAGATGGCTGGACAGCAGGACGGTCATCCCCTGCTCGGCGAGACGATGGATCAGCAGTCGCATGTCGCGCATGCCGGCCGGGTCCAGGCCGGTGGCCGGCTCGTCGAGCAGCAGCAGCTTGGGATCGCGCAGCAGGGCGGCCGCGATGCCGAGCCGCTGGCGCATCCCGTGCGAGAACCCGCCCACGCGGTCGCGCTGGCGATCGGTCAGCTCGACGGTCTCGAGCGCCTCGTCGATCCGCTCGCTCGCGCCGCCGCCGTCGAAGGCGGCGAGCATCTCCAGGTTGCTACGCGCGTTGAGGTACGGGTAGAAGGTCGGCGCCTCGACGAATCCGGCGACGCCCTCGAGCGCCTGCACGCTCTCCATCGGGTCGCGCCCGAACAACCGCACGGTCCCGGCCGTCGGGCGGATCAGGCCGAGCATCATCCGCAGTGACGTCGTCTTGCCGGCGCCGTTCGGTCCCAGATATCCGTAGACGTCCCCGGCGCGAACCGTCAGATCGACGCCGCCGACCGCGGTCAGCTCCCCGTAGCGCTTGACCAGCCCACGTACCTCGATCGGCGGCGGCCCGTCCAGAGCCGCCGCCGTGATGGGATCGCTGTCCGGTTCCGGCGTCACGGAGCCAGGGCGCGCGCCGCCTGATCGGCCGCATACGGAGCCACCGATCCGATCACCGTGTAGGCGACCTTGCCCTGGGTGAAGCGGACCATCGTCCCGAGCGCGGTGTCGAGCTCCTGGCCGGTGGCGCCGTTGATGGACACCGTCGGCAGGCTGAGGTTGCTCCCCTGGCCCTGGCCCGGGCCGGTGGCCGAGGAGGACGACGACGAGGACGAAGCGCTCTGCTCGATCACGGCCAGGCCGCCGAGGCCCTCACCGTAGGTCACGAGCGCGGCCGGCTTGCCGCCCCAATTGAGCAGCGACACCCCGTGACGGGGCAGTCCCACCAGCGATGTGGGCGCGGCGAGCGTGAACGGCACATGACTGGCCACGGCGGCGACGCCATCGACCTTGGCATGCTTGACCCGTCCCTGCTTGAGCGCCTTGGACGCCGCGCTGGACTGCGTGCCGGTGGAGAGCTGGACGACCTTGTCGCCCGACGGCGCCGGCACCGTGAAGGTGCTGGCGTTCAGAGCGCCGTAGGTGATATCGGTGGCCTTGAGCTGGAGCACCGGGGTGGGGTTGTTGCGAGCGTAGACCCCGATCTCCAGCGGGGTGCCGTTGGCCGCGTCCCAGGCGAGTTGCAGAGACCCGAGTTCGCCGCCGGAGTGCTTGGGCGAGATCGACACCGAGTACGCGGGGCGGCCGGCGACGTCGGTCGGATTCGAGGTGCCGGCGCCGCTGAGCGTGACCTGCTTCACCAGCCGGCTGATCTCGGACTGGATCTTGGCGATCGTCGGCACGCCGGCGGCGGCGTCATTGCCGTGGCTGCCCGAGGCGGACATGTCGGCCGGAAGCGTCCCCTCGTAGACGGTGCTCGATGACGGGTCAGAGATCCAGAACGAGCGGTTGTTCACCACCACCTGCGAGTCGCCGTTACTGCCCTGCAGCTCGAGCCGCAGCTGGTGGTCGCCCAGCCACAGTCGCCCCTTGGCCCCCTGGAGGAGCGGGTCGACGGTGCCGCCGGTGAAGTCGTCAGAGCTGATCAGGTTGTTGGTGAAGGTGATGTGGGCGAAGATCCCGGTCACGGGCGGCGCCGCGAGCGCGCGGTGGACGGCCGTGGCCAGTGGCTGGGCCTTGGGCACGGGATCGTTGTTGGTGGCCGCGACGGCGATCGCCGTACCGGCGGCGATGGCGAGAACGGTGCCCAGGATGCTGGCCAGGAGACGGCCGGTGGAAGCGGTGCGCAGGAATTTCATGAACGGTTCGCCTTTCGTGGAACGACATGAAAGATCGCAGGCGAGCTTGAAATTACTTTGACAGACGCGACGACCCGGCAGCGCGGGTGGATCGGCGAGCCCGCGCGCTACCGTCCCGCTCATATGTGCCGCCTGTTCGCCATGAGCGGCGGTCGCGAGCCGGTCCAGGCCACTTTCTGGCTGCTCGAGGCCCCGGACTCGCTCGCCTCGCAGAGCCGCCGCGAGCCGGACGGCACCGGGCTGGGCCATTACGACGCGCGGAACCGTCCGGTGATCTCCAAGCAGCCGCTCGCCGCGTTCGAGGATCAAAAGTTCGCGCGGGAGGCCAAGTCGGTCACGTCGCGCACGTTCGTCGCTCACGTCCGCTACGCCTCAACCGGGTCGCTGTCGGTCCGCAACACCCACCCGTTCGAGCAGGACGGCCGGGTGTTCGCGCACAACGGCGTGATCGAGGATCTCGACCGCCTCGAGCGGGAGCTCGGTGACGACATGTCCCTCGTCGGCGGTGACACCGATTCCGAGCGGCTGTTCGCACTCATCACCCGGGAGACGCGGCGCGCCGGCGACGTCGCGGAGGGAATTGCCGCCGCCGCCCGCTGGGTCGCCGCCAACCTGCCGGTGTTCGCGCTCAACCTGGCGCTCATCACCGCCACTGATCTGTGGGCGCTGCGCTACCCCGACGTCCACGACCTGTTCGTGCTCGAGCGCGACGCCGGTGGCCCCGCTGGCGACCGTCACCTCGAGCACTCGAGCCCCCGGGCCAGCATCCGGGTCCGCTCCGGGGACCTGGCCACGCGGCCGGCGGTCGTCGTCGCCACCGAGCGGATGGACGAGGACACCGGCTGGCGGGCGCTGGAGTCGGGCGAGCTGCTGCACGTCGACGGCGATCTCGGCGTCAGCACCCGCCGGGTGCTCGATTCGCCACCGGCGCACCCGCTGACGCTCGCCGACCTCGGGGTCAAGGCCGCCGCCTCCCAGGGAGCCCAGGTCACCGCATGAGCGCGACCTTGCCACCGGGCACGACCTTGCCCCCGGGCCCGCCCCTCCCCCGCTGGCTGCAGACGATCGGCTTCATGGTCGGCGGCGTCCGCTTCCTGGAGGCGTGCCGCCGCCGCTACGGCGACGTGGTCACGATGGGCACCCTGTTCGACAAGCGGTTCGTGATGGTGTTCGACCCCGCCGCGGTCAAGCAGCTGTTCCAGGGCTCCAACGATCAGCTGCACGCCGGCGAGGCCAACGCGCTCCTCGGGCCGATCCTCGGCGAGCGCTCGGTGCTGCTGCTCGACGGCGCCGAGCACCTGCGCCATCGCCGTCTGCTCCTGCCGCCGTTTCACGGGCGGACGATGCGGTCCCACGTCGACACCATGCGCGCCTGCGCCGACGCCGAGATCGATCGGTGGCCGGTCGGCGAGCCGTTCACGCTGCTGGGCAGCATGCAGGCGCTGACGCTGCGGATCATCCTCCGCGCCGTCTTCGGCTACTCGGCCGGCCCCGCCGAGGACGAACTGGCCGCCCGCCTGCGGGCGATGGTGGAGCCGCTGTCCCGGGCCCGCGGCCTGATCATGCTGTCCGCGGTGCTGCGCGGACGCAACGAGCGCAGGGCCGCCCAGGAGTTCGAGACCCGCAAGCGCGCCGTCGACGAGATCGTCTATGCGGAGATCGCCCGGCGGCGCGCCGACCCCGAGCTGGCGGCGCGCGACGACGTCTTCTCCGGCCTGCTGCTCGCCCGTGACGATGACGGCGCCGGCCTCAGCGATCGCGAGATCCGCGACGAGCTGCTGACGCTGCTGCTGGCCGGTCACGAGACCACCGCCACCGGGCTGGCGTGGACGTTCGATCTGCTGCTGCATGACCCGCGGGTCAGCGCGGCGGCTCAGGCCCGCGAGGACGCGTACCTGGACGCGATCGTCAAGGAGGCGCTGCGGATCCGTCCGGTGATCCCCGGGGTCGGGCGGGTCGTCCGCGAGCGCCCGTTCCGCCTCAACGGGTACGAGATCCCGATTGGCGTCGAGATCAACCCGTCGATCCGCACGATCCACCGCCGCGCCGACCTGTATCCGAGCCCGGAGACGTTCCGACCCGAGCGGTTCGTCGGCGACGACGCTCCGGACACCTACACGTGGGTCCCGTTCGGCGGCGGCACCCGCCGTTGCCTTGGCGCCAGCTTCGCCCTCACCGAGATGCGGGTCGTCCTGTCGCGGGTGCTCGAGCGCACCGACCTGCGCGCCGTCGACCCGCAGCGCGCCAAGGCGCAGTTCCGGGCGATCACGCTGGCGCCCAAGGGCGGCGTCCGCGTGCAGCTCCAGCGCGCGGCGCGGCCGGCCGCGCCGCCGGCGAGTCAGGTTTCGGCCGCCTCCGTGGTTTAAGGTCCGGTTCCGATGCTGCTCTACGACTCCGCCGTCTCCGGCAATTGCTACAAGGTCCGGCTTCTGCTGACCAAGCTCGGCCTGCCGTTCGAACGGCAGGAGCTGAGCGTGTTCGACCGCTCGGACCGACCCGAGGTCCTCGGCGGACTGAATCCGGCGCTGCGTGTCCCAACCCTGGTGCTCGACGACGGGCGCACGCTGGGTGAATCCAACGCGATCCTCTGGTATTTCGGCGATGGCACCGAGTACGTGCCCGCCGACCCCTACGAGCGCGCCCAGGTGCTCCAGTGGCAGTTCTTCGAGCAGTACGACCACGAGCCCAACATCGCGGTGGCCCGCTTCTGGCAGCTGGCTGACATCCGTCCGTCCGACGCCGACGAGCGGGCCAAGCGGACCGGCGGCGAGCGCGCGCTGGCGGCGCTCGAGCGTCACCTGGCCGAGCACGAGTACCTGGTCGGCGACCGCTACACGATCGCTGACATTTCGCTGTACGCCTACACCCACGTCGCGCCCGAGGGCGGCTTCTCGCTCGAGCCGTATCCGGCGGTGCGCGAGTGGCTGGCTCGGGTCGCCGCCCAGCCCGGGCACATCGCCATCACCGACTGACCAGGTTAAGCTGGACCCGATGCGCGATGCTCTCATCTGCGAGCCGCTGCGGACGCCCGTCGGACGGTTCGGCGGCATGTTCCGCGACGTTCCGGTGACCCAGCTGGCGACGACCGTCATCCGGGCGATCCTGGAGCGGACCGGCCTGCCGACCGATCAGGTGGACGACGTGCTCCTCGGTCAGGGGTACGCCAACGGCGAGGCGCCCGCGCTCGGGCGCGTCGCCGCGCTCGATGCGGGGCTGCCCGTCGAGGTGCCCGGGCTGCAGATCGACCGCCGCTGTGGATCGGGGCTGCAGGCGGTGATCGAGGCGAGCATGCAGGTGCAGACCGGAGCCGCCGACCTCGTCCTCGCCGGCGGGGCCGAGAGCATGAGCCAGGCCGAGCTCTACTCGACCGCGCTGCGATGGGGCGCGCGCTCCGGGGGCGCGATGCTCGAGGACCGCCTCGTTCGTGGCCGGGTCACCGCCGGCGGGGAGAACCACCCCGTCCCCGGCGGGATGATCGAGACCGCCGAGAACCTTCGTCGCGAGTACGCGATCCCGCGTCAGGAGCAGGACGAGCTGGCGCTGCGCTCCCACCGGCTCGCCGTCGCCGCCCAGGACAACGGCACGTTCGCCGAGGAGATCGTCCCCGTCGAGATCAGGGATCGCAAGTCGGGCGTGCGCGTGATCGACCGCGACGAGCATCCGCGCGCCGACGCGTCACTTGACAGCCTCGCCTCGCTGCGGCCGGTGATGGTGCGCAAGGACGCCGACGCGACGGTCACCGCCGGCAACGCCTCGGGCCAGAACGACGGCGCCGCCGTCTGCATCGTCACCCACGCGGAGCGCGCCAGCGAGCTCGGCCTCACCCCGATGGCCAGGCTGGTCAGCTGGGGCGTGGCCGGCGTACCGCCCAAGACGATGGGGATCGGGCCGGTCCCGTCGACCGCCAAGGCGCTCAAGCGCGCCGGACTGACGCTGGATCAGATGCAGCTGATCGAGCTCAACGAGGCGTTCGCCGCCCAGGTGCTGGCCGTGCTGCGCAACTGGGAGCTGCCCGACGGCCTGGACCGGGTCAACGTCAACGGCTCCGGGATCTCGCTCGGGCATCCGATCGGCGCGACCGGCGGCCGCATCCTCACCACGCTCCTGCGCGAGCTGCGCCGGCGCGGGGACCGCTACGGCCTGGAGACGATGTGCATCGGCGGTGGCCAGGGACTGGCCGCGGTCTTCGAGAACATGCAGGCGGGCTGATGTCGTCGCCCGGCCCTCCGGGCGACGACGCGACGCTGCGCGAGGTCATCGAAGCGCTGGCGCCGCTCGAGCGGCGTGCCGGATCCGAGGGCGAGCGCACGGCCGCCGTCTGGCTCGCCGAGCGCCTCGCCGCCGCCGGCTGCCCGGCGGAGGTGCAGGAGGAGCAGTTTCACGATGGCTATGCCCGGCTGATGAGCTCGCTGACGAGCACCAGCGCGGTGGCCGGGGTTGCCGCGCTGGCCAGCCGGCGGGCCCGGCGGGTGGCCGCGGCGGTGGCCGGCGGAGTCGCCGCCGCGATCGCCGACGACGTCGGCAACGGACCGCGCCTGTACCGGCGGGCGACCAATCCGCCGCGGACCACCTGGAACGTGGTGGGGAGCTGCGGAACCGCGGATGCCCCGCGGACGCTCGTCCTCCTCGCCCATCACGACGCCGCGCCCACCGGGAAGATCTTCGATCAGACCGTCCAGATCTGGCTGGGCGAGACCTTCCCCGGGATCCTCGAGCGGATCGACACGTCGGTGCCACTGTGGTGGGCGCTGCTGAGCGCGCCGGCACTGGTGGCGATCGGCGCGCTGCGCGATCGCCGCGGGATGATCGCCGCCGGAGTGGCCGGCTCGGCGCTGGCCACCGCCGTGTTCGAGGACGTGGCGCGCAGCCCGATCGTGCCCGGCGCCAATGACAACCTGACCGCCGTCGCCGTGCTGGTGGCACTCGCCGAGCGCCTGCGCGCCGCGCCGGTGGACGGGCTCCGCGTGCTGCTGGTCTCCTGCGGCGCGGAGGAGGTGATCCAGGGCGGGATCTACGGCTTCGCCCGCCGCCACTTCCCGGCGCTGGATCGCGACCGCACCTGGTTCCTGAACCTGGAGACGCTCGGCTCGCCGACGCTGATGATGCTCGAGGGCGAGGGGCCGGTCGTGATGGAGGACTATCCCGACCGCGGCTTCCGGGATCTGGTGGCCCGCACCGCCGACGCCGCCGGCGCGCATGTGCGGCGGGGGATGCGCTCGCGCAGCTCGACCGACGCGGTCCTGCCCAGCCGCGCCGGATACCCGACGGTGACGCTCGCGTCGATGGATCGCTACAAGGCGCTGTCCAACTACCACCTGATGAGCGACACGCCGCAGAACGTCGACTACCGGACCGTGCGCCAGGCGCTGACCGTGACCGAGGCCGTCGCGCGCCGGCTGGCCGCCGACCCGTGGATCGGCCCGCCGCTCCCGGCGGGAAACCGCTGATGCCGCTCGCCGCCGAGCTCGAGCTCGAGCTGTTCGATCACACCGAGGTGAGCCTGCGCGGTCTGCGCTACCGGGAGGCGATGGCCGCGCTGCGCGGCCACGACGGTTGGCTGGCGGCGTGCCCGTTCGGCTTCCTGGTGCTCGAGCGCGAAGCGGCCGAGTTCTTCCTGCGTACGCGGGACGCCACATTCCCGGGCATGACGATCGCCGAGATCTTTGAGATCTCCGACGGGCCGCTGCACGAGGAGATCGTCAAGAACATCATCAACATCAACGGTGACGATCACCGCCGCCTGCGCAATCTCGTCAACCCGGCGCTGGCGCCGCGCGCGGTGGCTCGCTACCGGCCGGCGATGCGCGACTTCCTGACCGAACTGATCGAGGCCCTGTCCCCGGACGGGCATTGCGAATTCATCGCCGCGATCGCTAAGCCCTACCCGTCCCTGGTGATCGCCGAGATATTGGCCCGGCCACCCGCGCCGCGTCGCTACGCCCCCAAGCTCCACGAGTGGTCAAACGTGATCCAGCGCCAGTTCGACGCCACCAGCCTGATGGAGGACCGCGCCGGGATCGAGGCGGCGGTGACCGAGTGCTATGCCTGGGTCGACGAGCTGATCGCCGACCGGCGCGAGACGCCCGGAGATGACCTCGTCACCGATCTGATCACCGCCGAGTCAGACGGCGAGCGCCTCAGCCACGACGAGCTGCGCAACCTCATCCTCAACATCCTCGTCGGCGGGGTCGACACCAGCCAGAGCCAGCTCGCCCACGCCGTCCGCCTGCTGGCGATGCAACCGGAGCAGTGGCAGATGCTGCGCTCCGATCCCGATCGCCTCGCGCCGGCCGCGGTCGACGAGGCGCTGCGGTTCGAGCCGATCACGCCCTTCACCGCGCGGATCACCACCGCCGAGATCGAGTATCGGGGCGTCACGTTCCCCGCCGGCTCGGTGATGCTGGTGTCCGCCTGGCACGCCAACCGGCAGGGCATCGGCCGCGACGAGTTCGACATCACCGCCGACCGCGGCGGCGCGCGGGTGCTGACCTTCGGCGCCGGGATCCACTACTGCGTCGGCGCCAACCTGGCGCGCGCTGAGATCGAGGAGGGACTGGCGGCGCTCGCCCGGGCAGCCGCGGGCGTGGCGCTGGACGGAGAGCCGGAGTTCGGCACCCCGTCGGGGATCTATGGGTTGGAGTCGCTGCCGGTGCGGTTCGACTGGGGTGGCTGAGGCTCGCCCGCCGCGGCTCGCCGCGGCCTACGCGGCCCGCCAGAGCGCGTCGTCCCCGAGGGGCGTCCGCGTCGCCTCGCCCTCGGCGACGAGCCCGAGCAGATCGGCCTCGGCGGCGCGCCGATCGGGCGCGTCGTTGCCCTTGGTCATGAGCGCGGCGACCTCCTGCGTGGTGAGGCCATCGCGGAAGTGGGCGAGCAGCGGTGACGGGTTCTCCGGGGGGAGCCGCCGGTTCAGCGTCGGGTCGATGTTCGCCACGAGGACGTCGTAGGCCTCGACCGGCTGGAAGCCGCCGGCCACGAGCGATGTGCCGTTGGTGGAGAAGACGATCGACGGCGCCGTGAACCGCACCGGCCCATCGGTGGTGGCGGTCTTACCCTGCAGCTCGGCGGCCGAGCCCTCGGCCGTGCGCGTCGCCGCCTTGTCGGCCTCATAGGCCTCGGTCACCTCCGGCGAGTCCAGCGCCGCCATCACCGCGGCGGCGTCGACACCGGGGAGCTCGGCGATGGCGGCCCGCAGCTGCGCGTCGTCCTCGAGCACCAGTGGGGTGGTGAAGTTGGCCAGCTGGATCGCCCGGAACACCGACCACTCGCTGCCGGGGTAGGCCAGCCGAGCGGCGACGACGGCCCGGCAGGCACGTGCGGTGGCGCTCAACCGCGCCTTCGGCGCGGGCGCGAACGGCATGCCGTAACGGCGGAACGAGAGCTGGCCGAGCGCGCCGCGCAGCGTCGTGTAGCCCCGGGCGGCGTACTGCTCGGCGCTCTCCGTCAGCCCCACGACGACGAGCTTCCAGTCGAGCTGGTCGCCGTAACGCCACTCGATCACCCGCAGCGCGGGGCTCTCGGAATACGCCCAGGGGCACGCCGGGTCGGAGTACAGCGTCGCCGTGATCATCGGTGCAAGCCTCGCGTCATGTGGTTGATGCCTCAAGTATATGGGCCATGGACTCTCGGCGAGGAGCTCAACCGGCGCCGCTCTCCAGGAGCCGGTCCAGCAGTGGCACCTGGGCGGGGTTGAGCTTGACGCGGGCCTCGTCCAATCCGAACCACTGCGCCCGGTCGACCTCCGGGAACTCGCGCATCGTGCCCGACCGCGGCGGCCATTGCATCTCGAACGTATTGCTGGTGATCCGCGCGGCGTCGAGATCGCCGGCGATCGCCCACGCCCGGACGCGCTTGCCCGATTTCTGCCGGATCTCCCCCAGATCCCGCGCATCATCGTCGCGAGCCAGCGGTGGGCGGGATCCGAGCTCTTCCTCGAACTCGCGCCGGGCGGCGGCCAGCGGCTCCTCGTCGTCCTCGTATTCGCCTTTCGGGATCGACCAGGCGCCATCGTCACGCCGTGCCCAGACCGGGCCGCCGGGGTGCACCAGCAGCACCTCGAGGGTCTCGGCGGCGCCGCGATACAGCAGCAAACCGGCGCTGCGGCGGCCGCGCCGCGGCTTGGCCGCCGGCGTCATCCGAGCCTCCGAACACAGACTTTCAACCAAATGTCAGCCATGACCTGTTCAATCGGGGGGCGGCAGTGCTCCGCGGGGTCGTCAGGGGTGACATTTGTCATAGCTGATTTGGGTCCCGCGCCACTTACGCGGAAACCGGCTCCGGCCTAGGCTGCGACGCGCACATACATTCGGAGGTTGACTGACTTATGAGAAAACTAGCCACCTGGTGCTTCCGGCACCGCTGGGTCACCGTCGCGAGCTGGGTCGTGGCCCTCGTGGCGCTCGTCGCGATCCACTCGGCCGCGGGCAGCGCCTACACCGACAACTTCAAGCTCCCCCACACGGGCAGCTTCGACGCGATCCGCCTGCTGCAGCGGTCCAGCCCGCGCGCCTCGGGCGAGTCCGATCAGCTGGTGATCGCCGTCAAACAGGGCAAGGTCACCGATCCGGCGGTCAAGGCCCGAGCGCAGGCCCTGTTCCAGAAGGTGCAGGCGCTGCCTGACATCTCGACCGTCGCCTCGCCGTACGCGCCGGGGGCCACCAAGCAGATCGCCCCCGACGGGCAGGTGGCGTTCGCCAACGTCACGTTTACCAATGCGGCCAACCAGAACAAGATCACGGCCTCCCAGGCCCGGACGTTCGTCAAGACGATCACCTCGGCCTCCGGCGGCGGCGTCGACTTCCAGGCGGAGGGCAACATCGCTGAGGCCGGCAACCCGACCAACTCGGGCAGCGGGCTCGAGTTCGGCTTCCTGGCGGCGGCGATCGTGCTGTTCGTCGTGTTCGGCTCGTTCATCGCGATGCTGCTGCCGCTGATCACGGCGGGCCTGTCCCTCGGCTCCGGGATCTCGGTGGTCGGACTGCTCTCGCACGTGATCGACATCGCGACGTTCTCCAACGAACTGGCTGTCCTGATCGGGCTCGGCGTCGGCGTCGACTACGCGCTGTTCATCGTCACCCGCTACAAGCAGGCGCTGAGCCGTGGGGAGACGCGTGAGGCGGCGGTGGTCGAGGCGATCGACACATCCGGGCGCGCGGTGCTGTTCGCCGGGATGATCGTCTGCATCGCGATGCTCGGGATGTTCGCGCTCGGCGTCAGCTTCCTGTACGGAGTGGCCATCGCGGCCGCGGTCACGGTCGCGTTCACGGTGCTCGCCGCGCTGACGCTGCTGCCGGCGATGCTGGGGATCCTCGGCGGTCTCGTCCCGCGCCGGCGTGAGCGGCGCGCGCTGAAGAGCGGACAGCTCAGCACCGCCGTCGAGTCGCCGATCTGGGTGCGGTGGACCGGCGTGATGAGCAAGCGCCCGGCGGTGTTCGCGGGCCTGGCGGCACTGGTGATGATCATCATCGCCATCCCGTTCTTCTCGATGCGCCTGGGATCGGCCGATGCCGGCACCGACCCGTCCAACACGACCACCCGCCAGGCCTATGACCTGCTGGCCAAGGGCTTTGGCCCCGGGTACAACGGACCCCTGGAGCTGGTGGCCCAGATCAACAGCAAGGGTCAGCTCGCCGCCTTCAGGCGGACCGAGCATGCGGTGGCGAGCACTCCCGGCGTCGTCGGCTCCACCGGGGTCTCGGTGCTGGGCGGCCACGGTCGCCCGACGGTTGCGATCGCCAGCGTGTACCCGTCGGGCTCGCCCCAGGCGGCCTCGACGACGAACCTGCTGAGCCGCGTCCGCAGCCAGGTGATTCCAGCGGCGACCAAGGGCAGCGGCCTCACTGTGCTCGTCGGCGGAACGACGGCGATCTTCGAGGACTTCAGCCACATCCTGTCGGCGAAGCTGCCGCTGTTCATCGGGATCGTCGTCCTGCTCAGCTTCCTGCTGCTGATGGCGGTGTTCCGCAGCGTCGTGATCCCGCTGACCGCGGCGATCATGAACCTGCTGTCGGCCGGGGCCGCGTTCGGGATCATCACCGCCGTGTTCCAGAAGGGCTGGCTGGGCGGCACCACCGGACCGATCGAGACGTTCATCCCGGTGCTCATGTTCCCGATCCTGTTCGGGCTGTCGATGGACTACGAGGTGTTCCTCGTCAGCCGCATCTACGAGGAATGGCACCGGCGCCGTGACAACACCGAGGCGGTGTCCCACGGCCTGGCGGCCACCGGCCGGACGATCACCGCCGCCGCGGTGATCATGGTCCTCGTGTTCGGCTCGTTCGTCCTCGGCGGCGAGCGCATCATCGAGCTGTTCGGCGTCGGGCTGGCCAGCGCCGTGCTGCTCGACGCGCTGATCGTCCGCTCAGTGCTGGTGCCGGCGCTGATGATCGTGCTCGGCGACTCGAACTGGAAGATCCCGTCCTGGCTGGACCGCACGCTCCCGCGCCTCAACGTCGAGGGGCGGGCGGCGCGGGACGCTTCGGCCCCCGATCGCTCGACCGGAGCCGAGCCCGAGCCGGCGGCCGCGGGCTGAACGCCGGAATCCAGGCTGCCGCGGGCACGCCCCCGGGGCACGGCGCGTTGCATATAGGTCCGTTCCTGTCCTAGATAGCTGGGAAGCTCCCTACCGTGCTGGAGACCTCAACGCGCCTGCTCGAGCTCCTGTCGCTGCTGCAGGCGCGCCGCCAGTGGTCGGGAACGGAGCTGGCGGACCGGCTGGCGGTTGGCCCGCGGACGATCCGGCGCGACGTCGAGCGGCTGCGTCGCCTCGGCTATCCGATCCAGGCGGTCGCCGGTGCCGCCGGCGGATACCGGCTGGCGGCGGGCGCCTCGCTACCGCCCCTGCTGCTCGACGACGAGGAGGCGGTGGCGATCGCGGTCGGGCTGCGCACCGCGGTCAGCGACGGTGTGGCCGGGATCGAGGAGACCTCCGTCCGCGCGCTGTCCAAGCTCGAGCAGTTGCTGCCCGAGCGCGCGCGCCGCCGCGTCCACGCCCTCGGTGCCGCGACGGTGCCATATCCCGCCACCGGCCCGATGGCCGATCCGGAGACGCTGCTGGTCATCGCGACCGCGTGCCGCGATCACGAGCTGCTGCGCTTCGCCTACCGCAGCCGCGACGACGAGCGCAGCCGCCGACTGGTGGAGCCGGCCGGCCTCGTCCACACCGGCCGCCGCTGGTATCTCGTCGCCTGGGACATCGACCGCATCGAGTGGCGAACGTTCCGCGCCGACCGGATCGAGTCCCGCCCGTCATCGGGCCGGCGGTTCACTCCGCGCAGCCTGCCCGCCGAGAACCTTGCGGCCTACGTGGCCGAGCGGGTGTCGGCGGTTCGGGATCGCTTCCAGGTGCGCGTCATCCTCCGCGTGCCGGCCGAGACGATCCGCGCGCAGCATCGGGATCAGCTGGGCACGCTGGAGCCGATCGACGAGCAGACGTGCCTGCTGCGCACCGCCGGCGAATGGCTCGACGGCATCGCCCTGTACGTCGTCGGCATCGGGGTCGACTTCGAGGTCCTCGAGCCGCCCGAGCTGGTGGCGCGAATTGCCGTGCTGGCCGAGCGGTTTACCCGCGCGGCGGCCCGATCGAGCGGTTGAGGCTCAACCGCCGGCCCTCAAGAACCCGGTCGGCGAGCCGACCACCCGGAGAAGCCCCGGGCGTCGACCGGGTGCGCACACCACCCGCCACGAGGAGTCGCCTTTCCATGCGCAGTTCCACGACGTTGTCCATCCGTACGCGCCTGCTCGCCTCGTTCGGCGCTGTGGTGGCGCTGATGCTCGCCATCGGCGGCCTCGCGATCGCGCGGCTGGGCAGCGAGAACACGCACGTCACGCAGCTGGCGACCCGAGTCGTCCCGGCCACCGACATCGTCGGGCAGGCCTCGGCCACGATGAACAAGTACCGCAAGGATCAGCTGCACTACATCCTCTCCAGCCCCGCGGCCCGCGCCGGGTCACAGGGCGTCTCGGGCGATCTGGCCGGGGACATGCAGACGATGAGTGGGCTGCTCAGCAGCTACCGCGCCAAGGGCCTCGTGGCCGACGCCACCGACGGCCGCCTGCTGGCCACCTTCCGCACCGCCTTCTACACCTACGTGGCCAAGAGCGCGGCGTTCCGCGCGCTCGCGGACCATGGGCGGATCGCCGCCGCCGGCAATGTCGTCGGCAGCGGCCCCGGCGACGACGCCTACAACGCGCTCAAGTCCGCCGACGCCGCCTGGGAGAGCTACAAGCAGACGATCGCCACGCGCGCCGCCACCGCCTCGAAGTCGACCTACAGCTCCGGCCGGTCGGTCATCATCATCCTGCTCATCCTCGCCGTGGCACTGGCCGCCGGCATCGCCCTGGCCATCTCCCGGCGCCTGTCCCGCGGCATCTCCGCCGTCAGCGCAGCCGCCAAGAAGATCGCCCACGGCGAGATCGATCAGCACCTCGAGGTCTCCAGCCGCGACGAGCTCGGCGAGATGGCCGCCGACTTCAACGACATGACCGACTACCTGCGGTCCACCACCGAGGTGGCTCAGGCGATCGCGAGCGGCGACCTGTCCGTCGACATCCACCCGCGTTCGGAGAGCGATGCGCTGGGCCACGCGCTCGCCGACATGACCCATGGCCTGCGTGACCTCGTCGGCTCGATCAACAACGCGACCGGCACCATGAACAGCTCCACCCGGCGGATCGCCAGCACCTCGGAGACGGCGGGCCGTTCGGTGAACGAGGTCTCGACCGCGATCAACGACGTCGCTCAGGGCAACGAGCGCCAGGTGCAGTCGATCGACGACGCCCGGCGCGTGGCCGAGCAGGTCGCCGCTGCCGCCGAATCCGGCGCCGACATCGCCCAGCGGACGGCGGAGGCCGTCACCGAGGCGCAGCAGCTGGCCACCGGCGGCGCCGAGGCCGTCACCCGCGCCGCCGAGGCGATGGGAGCGGTCCGCGAGTCCTCGCAGGCCGCCACCGCGGCCATCGAGCAGCTCGGCGAGAAGTCCGACCAGATCGGCGGGATCACCCGCACCATCACCCAGATCGCCGAGCAGACCAACCTGCTGGCGCTCAACGCCGCGATCGAGGCCGCCCGCGCCGGCGAGCAGGGCAAGGGCTTCGCCGTCGTCGCCGAGGAGGTCCGCAAGCTGGCCGAGGAGTCCCAGCACGCCGCGGCCACCATCTCGGCGCTGATCTCAGAGATCCAGTCCGAGACCGCCGCCACCGTCGCGGTCGTCCAGGCCGGCACCGAGCGCTCGACGCAGAGCACCCGGGTGGTGGAGGAGGCCCGCGAGGCCTTCCTGGCGCTCGGTCAGAGCGTCGGCGTCATGAGCGGACGGGTCCAGGAGATCACCGCGGTCGTCGAGGAGATCGCCACCGGCGCGCAGGCGGTGCACCAGAGCATGGCCGTCGTCGCCACGATCGCCGAGGAGTCGTCGGCCGCCGCCGAGGAGGTCTCGGCGTCCGCCCAGGAAACCTCGGCCTCCACCCAGATGTTCGCCGCCTCTGCCTCGGAGCTGGCCGAGTCGGCCGACGGGCTGGCCGTGCTGGTCGGGCGTTTCCGGCTCGCCGGCGAGACCGACTGAGGGCTCAGGCGGCCACTGCCTCGCGCTCGCGCGCCTCGGGCAGCTCGACCACCTCGGTGGTCTGCGCCGCCTCGGGCCGGAGCGCGACGGCGGCGAGAACCGCGGCGGTGACCGCGAACCCGACGGCAACCGTGAAGGCGAGATCGAACCCGTTGGTCAGCGCGCGGGCCGCGCTCAGCCCGGCGTCCCCGCGAGTCACGCTCGAGGCGACGGTGCTGAGGATCGCCAGCCCGAGCGCACCGCCCATCAGCCGTGAGGTGTTGAGCAGACCGGAGGCGACCCCGCTCTCGCGGCCCGCCACGCCCGACATGGCGACGATCGTCGACGGCACGAGCGAGAAGCCCATCCCGAGCGCGGTCAGCACCGACCCGGCGAGGACGGTGCCGGCGTAGGTGCCCCCGGGGGCGATGCCGGTCAGCAGCAGCATCCCGGCTGACATCGACGCCATCGCGGTCACGATGACCGGGCGCGACCCGAACCGGGCCACCACCCGTGGCGCGAACGTCGAGCCCAGGAAGATCGACAGCGTCATCGGCAGGAACGCCAGCCCGGCCTCGATCGCGTCGAAGTGCAGCACCTGCTGCAGGTACAGGGTGATGAAGAACCACGCCGGGAAGTTGGCGGCATACATCAGCAGCACGATCAGGTTGGCGGCGCGCAGCCGCTTGAGCCTGAAGATCGACAGGGGGACGAGCGGCGCGCTCGCGACCCGCGCCTCGACGTAGAAGAACGCCACCAGGAGAACCACACCGGCGGCGAGCGGCGCCAGCACCCCGGTCGAGCCCCAGCCGAGCGTGTCGGTCCGGACGATCCCGAACGTGACGGCGATCAGGCCGGCGGTGATCAGGGCCGCGCCGAGGGCGTCGAAGTGGCGACCGTGGGCATCGACCGGCGCGATCGCCGGAATCGCCAGCAGGCCGAGGCCGACGACGATGGCGCCGAGCGGAATGTTGACGGCGAAGATCGCCTGCCAGCCGAACCACTGGGTCAGCGCACCGCCGAGCAGCGCGCCCGATGAGGCGCCGAGCGCGCCCATCGCCCCCCACAGGGCGAGGCCGCGATTGCGCTCGCGGCCCTCCGGCAGGGTGCTGGTGATGATCGAGAGGGTGGCCGGCGAGCTGACCGCGCCGGCGATCCCCTGAATGCCCCGGGCGCCGATGAGCAGGCCGCGGGAACTGGCCAGGGCACAGACGAGCGAGCTGAGCGCGAACATCGCGGTGCCGGCCAGGAACACCCGCCGGCGGCCGAGCAGATCGGCCGATCGGCCGCCGAGCATCAGCAGACCGGCGAACGTCAGCGTGTACGCGTTGACCACCCACTGCAGGCCGGTCGTCGAGAAGTGCAGGCCGTTGCGGATCGACGGCAGCGCGATGTTGACGATCGAGACATCGAGGATGACCATGAACTGGGCGAGGCAGACGACGGCCAGCAGCGCGTTCGTCGACGCCAAGCGCCGCTTGAGAAGATTTCGGGTTGCGAGCATGAGCGTATGATGCGATCATGCTTATCCGGGTACAAGAGAAGGAGTTATCCTGGTAGTAGAGATTCCCCCCACCGTGATCGAAGCGCCGATGCTCCCCGCCTCGGAGCTCGTCGGCGCCAACGGGGAGCGTCGCCGCGAGGAACTCGCCGACTTCCTGCGCAAGCGCCGCGCCCACATCCAGCCCGAGGACGTCGGGCTGCCCGCCGGCGGCCGGCGCCGCACGCCGGGGCTGCGCCGGGAGGAGGTGGCGCACCTCGCTGGGGTCGGCGCCACCTGGTACACGTGGCTGGAGCAGGGGCGCGACGTGCGCGCGTCGCTCGACGTGCTCGAGGCGATCTCACGCGCGCTGCGGCTCACCCCAGCCGAACGCACCCATCTCGTGCTGCTCGGTCGTGGCGAGGAACCGCCGCCGTGCAAGTCCGACGAGCGCGTGTCGCCGACGGTCCGGCGCCTGATCGAGAACCTCGGCCCCAATCCGGCGTTCGTGATCGGGCGCCGGTGGGACTACCTGGCCTGGAATGCCGCCGCCTGCGCGCTGCTCGGTGACTTCGGCGCCGTGCCCAAGGCGGCCCGCAACCACGTGTGGATGCACTTCATGGATCCGGCCCGGCGAGAGATCTTCCCCGACTGGGAGCAGAGCTCGCGGCTGCTCGTGGCCAAGTTCCGGGCCGACAGCGCCCGGCACATCGGCGATCCATCCTTCGAGCAACTCATCCAGACGCTGCGCAAGTCCAGCCCCGAGTTCTGCACGGCATGGAAGAAGCACGAGGTCGCCAGGTCGGGCGCCGGTCGCAAGACCGTGGTGCATCCGATCGTCGGCGCGATGCGGTTCGAGCACGCCGTCTTCAACCCACAGGAAGAGCCGGACCAGCGGCTGATCCTCTACTCCCCGATGGCCGAGGACGACACCCCGGCGAAGCTGGCGCGGCTGCTCACGGCGTAGGCCGGTCCCCGTACTGGTACATATGTACCAGTCTTTGGTACACTTGTACCAATGAGCACCGCGACCTCCTCCAGCTCGAAGCACCCCGTGGCCTCGACGAGCCCGCGCCCGCGGGGGGCGGCGCGCCGTGAGGCGCTCCTCGAGGCGGTGCTGACGATCGTGGCCGAGACCGGCCCCGATGCCGTGACGCACCGCCGGGTCGCCGAGGTGGCGGGCCTGCCGCTCGCGTCGACGACGTATTGGTTTGAGTCCAAGGACCACCTGCTGACCGCCGCGCTGGAGCTGGCCGCCGAGCGGGACACGACGCGTCTGCTGCAGTACGCCGGGGCGGCCGGCCGCGAGGACATCGATCCGATCGATGCCGTGATCGGCGCCATCACCGAATGCGATGACCCGGCGCGGCCCAACCACGGCTCGCTGATCGCCACCTTCGCGCTGCTGCTCGAGGCCGCCCGCCGCCCGGCGCTGCAGGAGATCGCCCAGCGCTGGACCGAGACGTACCTCGTCACACTCGCGGGCCTGATGCAGACCGCCGGCTCGAGCCACCCCCGTGAGGACGCCGAGCTGATGCTCGGCGCCGCCGACGGAATGCTGATCGAGCAGCTCGCGGTCGGCGCCGCTCAGGATCTGTCACCGCGGCTGCGCCGGCTCGCCACGGCCCTGGTGGCGGCGCGATGACCGCCCTGGTCACGATGCTGCGCACCCGGCGCGCAACGGCTGCCCCGGTCCCCCGGGGTCCCGAGCACCGGGTCGTCGTCCTCGTCTCAGCCCTGCTGGGGTTCGAATCGGCCATGTACTCGGCGGTCACGCCGGTGCTGCCCCACTACGCCCATGTGCTGCACGCGGCCAAGCCCGCCGTCGGCATCCTGACCGCCGCCTACCCGGCCGGCATCGTGCCCGGGTCCCTGCTCGGAGCGTGGATCGCGCACCGCGCCGGAGTCCGGCGGACGTCGCTGATCGGGCTGCTGCTGTTTGCGGCGTCGATCGCCGGGTTTGGTTTCGGCACCGACATCGTCACCCTCGATGCCCTGCGGTTCGTGCAGGGAACGGGCTGCGGCTTCATCTGGGGCGGCGGCCTCACCTGGGTGATCGCCGTCGCGCCCCGCGAGCGGCGGGGCGCGGTCCTGGGCTCGGTGTTCGCCGCGGCGATCTTCGGGACCCTGCTCGGCCCCGTGCTCGGCACGCTGGCGGTGACCGTCGGCACGCGTCCGGTGTTCGCCGTCGTCGGCGTCGTCTCGTTGGCGCTGGCCGCGTGGACGCTGCGTCACGACGAGCCGGCGCCGTGGCGAGCCGGACCCGAGACCGACACGCCGCTGCGGGCCGCGATGCGCAGCGGGCGGATGCGGCTCGGCTCGTGGCTGATCCTGCTCGAGGCAGCGACGATCGGCGCCACCGGCACGCTGCTGCCGCTGCGACTGGCCCGCTTCGGGGCCTCCGGGATCATGATCGGGGCCACGTTCCTGGTCGCGTCGCTGGTCAGCACCCTGGCCGCCGGACCGATCGGCCGGACCGTCGACCGCCGCGGCGCCGGGCTGCCGCTGTGCGCCGGTCTCACCCTGACCGCCGTGCTGATGGCCGTGCTCCCGCTGCCCCAGACCGCGGTGCTGCTGGCCATCGTCAGCGTGATCGCGCTCGGCGGCCCGCTGACCGCCTACACGATCCCGGCGATGGCGATGATCACCGACGCGGCCGAGCAGGCCGGGATCCCGCTCGCGGTGGCGACGATGCTCCTGAACCTGGCGTGGGCGGTCGGCGAGACGGTCGGCGCCCCCGCGGCGGCCAATCTGTCGCAGGCCACCAGCGACGCGGTGCCGCTGTTGCTGCTCTCGGCGATCATGGTCGTCACACTGTGGCCGGTGATCCGGGCGAGACTGAACGCGGTGCCGGCCGAGCCGGCCGATGTGGCGCCGGCGACAGCGCCGGCCACCGAGCGGCGCCCCCGCCGCGCCCGGGACGACTCCGAGCGGATCCCCACCGTCATCAGATGACCCCGCCGGGAGCGTTCCCCGGCCTGCTCTCGCCAGTCCAGGTCGGGCCCGTCTCGGTCCGCAACCGCGTCGTCTCCACATCGCACCAGACGAGCCTCGTCTCCGATCACCTGCCCACCGATGATCTGCTCGCCTATCACGAGGCCCGAGCCCGGGGCGGGGTCGGGGCGATCTTCCTCGAGGCGACCGCCATCCACCCCAGCGGCCTGCTGACCGCGCACACGATCGGCGGCTTTCGCCCGGAGATCGTCCCCGCCTACCGGCGGCTGGCGGAGCCGCTTCACCGTCACGGCGCCCGCCTGTTCGTGCAGCTGTTCCACGGCGGCCGCGAGCAGATCTCCGCGTCGCCCAAGGCGCCGGCGGTGGCGCCGTCCGCCGTCCCCAGCCTGCGGTTCAAGTCCGAGCCGCGGGCGTTGACCGTGCGCGAGATCGCCGAGCTCCTCGACGGCTACGCCACCGCCGCCCGGTACGCGGTGCAGGGCGGCGTCGACGGCGTCGAGGTGTCGATGTCACACGGCTACCTGCCCGCGCAGTTCTTCAGCCGTCTCAGCAACCGCCGCGGCGACGGCTACGACGGCTCGCTCGACGCCCGGATGCGCTTCGCCGTCGAGGCGCTGGCGGCCGTGCGCGACGCCGCCGGCGGGCGGATGGCCGTCGGGGCGAGGCTGTCGGCCGACGAGCGCGTCACCGGCGGGCTCGGCGTCGCCGCCGCCGCCGAGATCGCCGGCCGGCTCCAGGCGGCCGGTCTCGTGGACTTCGTCTCGCTCGTGCTCGGTCATTCCGCGTACCCGGCGGCCTCGACCTGGATCGCCCCTCCCCCGCCGGCCCCCGCCGGCGCCATCGCCGATCCGGCGGCGGCGATCCGCGCCGCGGTGCCGCAGGCGACGATCCTGGCGACGACCCGGCTCGTTGATCTCGCCGCCGCCGAGCGCCTCGTCGCCGGCGGCACCGCCGACCTGGTCGGCATGACCCGCGCGCTGATCGCCGATCCCGACCTGATCGCCAAGACGGTGACCGGGCAGGCCGACGAGGTGATCGAGTGCGTTGGCTGCAACCAGGCGTGCATCGGTCACTACCACGCCGGCGTCCCGATCGGGTGCGCCGTGAACGCCCGCACCGGCCGGGAGCGCACCCTCGCCCCGGCCGTCCGGACCGGTCTGACGGGCCCGGCCGGCGGCCCCGGCCGGAACCACGCACGCCGGGTCCTCGTGATCGGCGGCGGCCCCGCCGGCGTCGCGGCCGCGATCGAGTCGGCGCACGCCGGCGATGCCGTCACCCTCGTTGAGCGCGAGTCCGAGCTCGGCGGTCAGCTGCGACTCGCCGGGCTGGCGCCGGCGCACGTGGAGCTGTGGGCGCGCTACCGGCGTTTCACCACCTCTCGGCTGCGAGCCGCCGGGGTCTCCGTGACGCTCGGGGCCGCGGCCGGCGCCGAGCTGGCCGCGGACCACGACTTCGTCGTGCTGGCCACCGGCGCCCGGCCGTACGCGCCCGATCCCATTCACGCGACCACGCCGATCGTCCAGGCCTGGGACGCCATCCGCCGGCCGGAGGCGCTGCGCGGGCCGGTCCTGATCGCCGACTGGGGCGGCGGCTGGGATGGGCTGGACGCCGCCGAGCGCCTGGCCGGCGCCGGCTGCGAGGTGACGCTGGCGTGCGCGGCGACGGTGCCCGGCGAGACGCTGCATCAGTACCAGCGCAACCTCTATCTCCAGCGCCTGGACGAGCTCGGGATCGCGATCCTGCATCACCACGAGCTGGTGTCCGAGGGCGACGCGGTGACGCTGGCGCACGTGTTCAGCGGCCGGCGCCGAGCGCTGCCTGACCATGCCACGCTCGTCCTGGCCCAGGGGCGGGTCCCGGCCGACGAGCTGTGGCATGAGCTCGAATCGCACCCGGCGGCGGTGCGCGCCGGGGACGTGCTCGGGCCGCGAACACTCGAGGAAGCGGTGCTGGAGGGCACAATGACCGCTGTGGGGTCAATCGATGGGTGAGCGGATGGGCGGCCACGTCGTCGCCGAGAGCCTGGCGGCGCTGGGCGCGGAGGTCGCCTTCGGCGTCCCCGGCATTCATGCGCTGGCGATCTGGGAGGGCCTGCGCACCGGCCCCATCCGGGTCTACGGCACCCGCACCGAGCTCGCGGCTGGATTCGCCGCTGACGGCTACGCCCGCAGCACCCGGCACCCGGCACCGCTGCTGCTGTCGACCGGCCCGGGGGCGTTGAACTCCCTGACCGCGGTGATGGAGGCGGCCAGCTCCCACGTGCCGCTGGTCGCCATCTCCAGCCAGATCCCCGCCGACCTCATCGGCCGCAGCCGCGGCTACCTGCACGAGACCGCCGATCAGCTCGCCTCGTTCGCGCCGCTGGTCAAGTACGCCGCCCGCGCCACCAGCGCCGAGGCGATCCCCGGGCTGCTCGCTCAGGCATGGCGGACGGCGCTGACGCCGCCGAGCGGGCCGACGTACGTGGAGATCCCCGTCGATTTGCTGCGGGCTCCGGCGGCGGTGGCCGAGGTGACCGAGCTGGAGGCGATGGTGGAGCGCCACTGCGCGCCGCTCGCCCAGGTGGAGCTGGCCGCCGACGCGCTCGCCCATGCCCAGAACCCGGTGATCTGGGCCGGCGGCGGCGTGATCCGATCCGGCGCCGTTCCCGAGCTGCGCGAGCTCGCCGAGCGGCTCGATGCCCCGGTCGCGACCACCTACATGGGCAAGGGCGCCATCCCGAGCGATCATCCGCTCGCGGCCGGGAGCGGCTGTGACGAGACCGCTCTGCAGGAGCTGCTCGCCGACGCCGACGTGCTGTTGTGCATCGGCACCGAGCTCGGCGCTGAGACGACCGCCCAGTACATGCTCGACCTGCGTGGCCAGGTCATCCATCTCGATGCCGCGCCCGAGCGCATCGGCGTCACCTACAGCGCGCTGGCGCTCGTCGGGGACGCCAAGCTGACGCTGATGGCGCTCGTCGCCGAGCTGCGCTCGCGCGAGCGGCGGTCCAGCGCCGAGCGCGTCGCCACCGTGCGCGCCCGGATCCGCGACGGCCTGGCCCAGCAGGGCCGGGACACCGAGCTCGGGGTGCTGGCGACGATCGAGGCGGCGCTGCCCGCCGACGCGATCACGGTCTGGGACATGACGATCCTCGGCTACTGGGCCGCACCGCATCTGCGGTTGCGCGCGGGACAGCAGTTCCTGTACCCGCTGGGATCGGGCACGCTCGGCTACGCGTGGCCGGCGGCGCTCGGGGCCGCGGTGGCCCATCCGGGCCGGCCGGTGCTGGCGGTGGTCGGTGACGGCGGCCTTCAGTATGCGCTGGCCGAGCTCGGCACCGCCGCTCAGCACGACATCGGCGCCAAGCTGCTGGTCATCGACGACGGCGGCTACGGGATCCTGCGCGAGTATCAGCAGGATCAGTTCGGCGAGACCACCGCGGTCGACCTGCCGGACACAGATCTGGCGGCGGTGGCGGGCGGCTTCGGAGTGCCCGTCCACAGAGCGACGCCCGCCGACCTCGGGGAGCACCTCGCCTGGGCCCTGGCTCAGGCCGGGCCCGCCGCGGTCGTGCTCGACGCCCGGCTCGTCGCCGCCCGGCCGACCAGGTAGCGTCCTTAGCTCACCCGGGCGTGGGGCACGCGGCGGCCGCGCGCTGGAGCGCCGCGACGTCGCACCCGAGCTCCAGCGACGCCGCCACCAGGGACATCGCCACGTACCGCTCGGGCGTGTGCTCGGCATCGCCGAGGACCATGTGGACCGCCAGGCCGTCGGTCAGCGCCGACAGCCGCAGGGCGACCTCGCTCGGGTCGGTCACGCTCCACTCGCCGGTCTGGTCCCCGTGTCGCACGACGTCGGCGATCGTCGTCCGCCACCGTTCGTGGAACCGGCGCTGGGCCGCCGCCGTCTCCGGGTGCCGGCGGGAGTACACCCACAGATCCATCCACAGCGGCCAGTCGCTCGTGCTCGAGGCGACGAACAGCCATGCGATCCGCTCGGTCCCGGTCTCCATCCGTACGAGCTCGGTCAGCAACGGGGCGTAGAACGCGTCGTCGGCGTCGGCGATCGCCTGCGCGAACAGCTGGTCCTTGGAGCCGAAGTAGTAGACGACGCTGGTGGCGCTGATGCCGGCGCGCGTGGCGACGTCGGCGAGGCGCACGTTCCACAGCCCGCGCTCCCCGATCAATTGCACGGTGGTGGCGAGGATCTGCGGCCGCCGCACGTCGTCGAGACGGCGGCGCGGTCGCTCGTGTACGGTGGCGCTTGAAATCGTCATTTCAACCCAGTATTCCAAATTGCGATTTCGCCCGGCGGCACCCCAACATGAGCTCGCGCCCGATCCACGCCCTGTTCGACCCGACGTCGGTCGCGGTGGTCGGCGCGTCTGAGGACCCGCGCAAGTGGGGCAACTGGCTCGCGCTGGGCGCCCTGCGCGGGGAGCGCCACCGCCCGGCGTACCTCGTCAACCACCGCGTCGACACGATCCTCGGCCGGCCATCGCACCGGTCGCTTCACGACCTGCCGCAGCGCCCCGATCTCGTCGTCATCGCGGTGCCCGCAGCCGCGGTCTCCGACACCGTCGACGCCGCTCTGGCCGCGGGCGCCCGGGCGATCGTGGTGATCACCGCCGGCAGCGGCGGCCACGGCGACGCGGCCGCGTTCGACGCCGCGCTCGCCGCCCGGGTGCGCGGCGCCGGCGCCGTCCTGCTCGGCCCCAACTGCCTCGGGGTGCTCGATTCGGGCCGGCGGCTGGAGCTGGTGCCCAATCCGCTGCCGGCCGGATCGATCGGGCTCATCTCCCAGTCGGGCAACCTGGCGCTGGAGCTGGGACTGCTGGCGGCGCGGGAGGGGCTGGGGTTCTCACGCTTCGCGTCGCTGGGCAATCAGGCCGATCTGACGGCCACCGATCTCGTCGACGAGTTCGCCGCCCACCCGGAGACGAAGCTGATCGCCGTCTACATCGAGGACTTCCGCGACGGTCGTGCGTTCACGCGGGCCGCCGCCCGCGCCGTCGAGAGCGGCACCCCCGTCGTGGCGCTGGCGATCGAACGCGGCGGCGCCAGCTCTCGCTCGGTCCAATCCCACACCGGCGCGCTGGCCAGTGACGGCGCCGCCATCGACGCGGCGTTCCAGGCGGCCGGCGTCGAGCGCGTGCGGACCCCGCGGGAGCTCGTGGACGTCGCCCAGGCCCTGTTGCGCTGCCCGATCGCCCGCGGGCGGCGGATCGCGGCCCTCGCCGACGGCGGCGGCCACGGCAGCATCGCGGCGTCGGTGGCGGCGCAGTCGGGCCTCGAGCTGCCCGAGCTGAGCACCGGGATGATGCGCTCGCTGCGCGAGCAGCTGCCGGAGGCCGCGGGGGTCACCAACCCGGTGGACCTGGCCGGCGGCGCCGAGCAGGACGTCCACGCGTTTGACCGGATCACCCGCGAGCTGCTCGAGTCCGGCGAGGTCGACGGGCTGCTGGTCACCGGCTATTTCGGCGGCTACGCCGAGTACGGGCCCGACGTGGCGGTGCAGGAGCTGCGCGTCGCCGAGCTGATCGGGCAGGCGGTGACCGCCACCGGGCGGCCGGTCACCGTCCACACCATGTATCCGAGCGGCCCCGCCGCCCAGGCGCTGCGCGCGTCCGGCGTCCCGGTCTACGAATCCGTGGAGCAGGCGGCCACCGCGCTGGCGCGGCTGGCGGCGCGCGGGGAGTGGCACGCCGAGCCGGTGCCGTCGATCGGTCCGCCGGCGACCCCGGCGACCGGGGAGGGCTATGAGGCGGCCCGAACGCTGCTGGCCGCCGCGGGGATCGCGTTCGTGCCCCAGCGCACCGTCGCCACCGCGGCGCGGGCGATGACCGCGGCCCGCGAGATCGGCTATCCGGTGGTGCTCAAGGCGCTGCACCAGTCGCACAAGTCCGACGCCGGCGGGGTCGTCCTCGGGATCGCCGACGACGGCGCGCTGGCCGCCGCGTACGCCGACCTGCAGGAGCGGCTCGCGCCCGCGCAGTGCTCGGTGGAGCGGATGGCGCCGCTGTCCGACGGCGTCGAGTTGCTGATCGGCGCCCGCTGTGACCCGCGCTTCGGCCCGGTCGCGCTCGCCGGGAGCGGCGGCGTGTACGCCGAGATCCTCCGCGACACGCAGGTCGCCCTGGCCCCGCTGAGCGAGGCGCGGGCCACGGCGATGCTGCGCGCGTTGCGAGCCGCGCCGCTGCTGGCCGGCGCCCGCGGGCGGCCGGCGGTCCATCTGCGGGCAGCGGCCGCCGCGCTCGTCGCCCTGTCCGAGGTGGCGGCGACCCATCCCGAGCTCGCCGAGATCGAGATCAACCCGCTGCTGGTCACCCCCCGCGGAGCGATCGCCCTCGACGCCCGCATCGTCCATGCCCCCACCACCACGCAGGAGCCGACACCATGGAGTTCACCTACACCGCTGAGCAGCGTGAGCTGCGCGAGCGCGCCGGCGGGCTGACCGCCGCCATCATCGCCTACGAGGAGCCGTGCGAGTCCGGCCGGGGACTGCCCGATTCGTCGCTGGCCGAGATCCGCGAACTGACCCTGCAGGCGCGGCTCAACGCGATCAACATGCCCGTCGAGTGGGGCGGTCAGGGCCTGTCGATCCTCGATCAGGTGATCGTTCAGGAGCGCCTCGGCCAGCTCACCAATGCGCTGTGGGACGCCGTCTGGCGGCCGGCCAACGCGTTGCGTCACTGCACCCCGGCGCAGCGCGAGCGCTACCTGATCCCGGCGATCCGGGGCGAGCGGCGCGACTGCTTTGCCGTCACCGAGGAGAAGGCCGGCTCCGATCCGTCGCTCATCCAGACCACCGCCCGCCGTGACGGCGACGGCTTCCGCATCAGCGGTGAGAAGTGGTTCGTCACCGTCGGCGACGTCGCCGACTTCCTCATCGTCCAGGCGCTGGTTGGAACCGAGCGCGCCCCGACCCTGTTCCTCGTCGACAAGAGCCAGGCCGGGGTCGCCATCAAGCGCACGCCCGCGTACATGCACACGTTCGTGTTCGAACACCCCGAGTTCACCTTCGACGGCGTGCGCGTCGAGGCCGACCAGGTCCTCGGCGAGGTCGGCGGCGGGTACGCGCTGACGCGCGAGTGGTTCGTCGAGGAGCGGCTGATGATCGCCGCCCGAGCCACCGGCGCCGCCGAGCGCGCGTTATCGCTGGCGTCGGACTGGGCCAACGAGCGCATCCAGTCAGGCGCGGCGATCGCCTCGCACCAGCTGATCGGCGCCATGATCGCCGACAGCGTGTGCGACATCGCCCTGTGCCGCGCCCTCACCCACCAGGTGGCGTGGGAGGCCGACGCCGGGCTCTCGGCCAAGCTGCTGCACGCCAAGGCGGCGATGGTCAAGCTGACCGCGTCGGAGGCGGCCGGCCGGGTGATCGACCGCGCGGTGCAGATCTTCGGCGGGCGCGGCTACATGCGTGAGAACCCGGTCGAGCGCCTGTACCGGGACATCCGGGTGGACCGGATCTGGGAGGGCACCTCCGAGATCCAGCGGATGATCATCGCCAACGAGGTGTCCAAGCGAGGCCTGGATCAGCTCGTGACCTACGGCTCCGCTCACGGCGCGAGCTCGAACGGCAGCCCCGGCGCGGCGCCGGCGGCCGCGCATGCTTGAGCTGACCGACGAGCAGCGCGAGATCCAGCGCGTCTGCCGCGACTTCGCCGCCCGGGAGATCCGCCCGATCTCGCTCGCCGTCGACGAGGCCGACACCGAGGTTCCGCTCGGGATCTGGCGCAAGGCGGCGGGCCTGGGGCTGACCAGCTTCATGCTGCCCGAGGCCTACGGCGGCGCCGGCATGACCGATTGCGTCACCGGCTGCATCGTCCAGGAGGAGCTCTCCCATGGCTGCAGCGGGATCGGGAACCTCATCACCTCCAACGGCTTCTTCGCCGAGCCGATCCTCGCCCTCGGCAGCGAGGACCAGCGGCGGCGGTGGCTGTCACCGCTGGCCGGGGAGGACCCGCCGATGACGGCGCTGGCGATCACCGAGCCGCAGAGCGGCTCGGACGCCGCGTCGATCCGCACCCACGCCCGCCGCGTCGACGGGGGGTACGTGCTGTCGGGCCAGAAGGCGTGGATCTCCAACGGCGGCGTGTCGCGGTTCTACGTGATCTTCGCGACGGTGCAGCCCGGCAGCGGCCACCGCGGGATCACCGCGTTCGTCGTCCATGGTGACGACGACGGGCTGCGGTGCGGGCCGCCGATCCGCAAGATGGGTCAGCGGGCGATCCCGAGCGCCGAGCTGTTCCTCGACGACGTGTTCGTGGCCGAGGACCGCCGGCTCGGCGACGAGGGCCAGGGCTTCAGCGGGCTGATGCACACCTTCGACCGTTCCCGGGTGACGCTGGCGGCGTCGGCGACCGGGCTGGCCCGCGCGTCGCTCGAGTACGCGGTCACCTACGCCAAGCAGCGCGAGCAGTTCGGCAAGCCGATCGCCCAGCATCAGGCGGTCGCCTTCCGCCTCGCCGACATGGCGCTGCGCGTCGACGCGTCACGGCTGCTCACCTGGCGCGCCGCGGAGATGCTCGACCGCGGCGAGCGCGCGACGACGCAGGCGGCGATGGCCAAGCTCCACGCGTCCGAGACGGCGATGTGGTGTGCCTGGGCAGCGGTCCAGACGCTCGGCGGCTGGGGCTACTCCCGCGAGTATCCGGTGCAGAAGTGGATGCGCGACGCCAAGCTCGAGGAGATCGAGGAGGGCACCTCGGACATCCAGCGGCTCGTCATCTCCCGCGGCCTGCTGGGCTGATCCCGACACTGGTCCGGCGCGGCGGCGGTGGTGACAGCTCCCCGCGGGAGCTGTCACCACCGCTCACTGCATCAGCGTCAGCGTCAGCGTCCGTGGTGGTGGTGGCCGTGGCCGTGGCCATGACCGTGGTCCCCGGCGATCCGGTACTCGTATCGCAGCGGGACCAGTTCACCGGCGACCCCGGCGTAGTTGTCGAACTCGTCGACGAACAGCGTCCCTCGCACGACCTCGCCGGGCCGGCCGGATGGCGTGATCGTCAGTGTCATCGTCCCGCTCTGGCCGGGGCCGAGCGTCACCGGCGTGGGCGCCGGGGCGGTCGGATCCACCGCGAGCCGCTCGTAATCGCCGGTGGACGACGTCGCGTCCTCGTCGAAGCCCGCGGTTCGTGCGATGAGTGCCGTGCTCGCGGTCGCCGCCGGGGCGGGGCCGCTGAACGGCCCGAGCTCGTCGGGAGCCAGGGTCCAGATCCCCGGGGTGGAGAGGCCCTGGAAGAAGCCGGCCGCGGTGTGCCCGGAGACGATCGCCGACACGTCCGGGTCACCCCAGCCGAAGTCGAACGTGATCGGTTGCGTCGCCTGGGCGAACGCCCCGACCCCGTTCGTCTCGGTGGGCATCAGGTACTCGGGAACGCCGGATGTGAGCGGGAGCGTCAGGCCCTGGTCCTGGGTGAGCGACACGAGCGAGTAGAAGCGGGTGTCGTCGGTCCGCGGATCGAGGAACAGGTTCTCCACCCCGGCCCCGTTGTTGGTCGCCGAGACGGTGACCGTCGTCGGCTGCCCGGGGGTGAGCACCGCGTGGCTCGAGTCGGGCAGCCCGGGGGCCGACACGGGTGGCGCGGTGAAGCCGATCTGACCCGTGTAGGGAGCCGACAGGACCTGACCGCCGACCGGGTTGAGCACATCGACGACGAACCGCCAGAGCCCCGGCTGCGGGTTGGGGGCATACGCCTCCAGACCGGTCGAGGCAAACGCCGAACCGCCTGAGACGAAGACGTTGTCGCCCTCGGTGACCTCCTGGCCCGTCGGCGAGATGAGGTCACCGAGGACCTGCTCGCCGGGGGCGGTCGGGAACGTGAGCGCAACCGTCAGCTCGGGCTCACCACGCGGGACCTGGAAGTCGTAGGTGTTGAGCTGGCCCGGGGATGCGGCCCGGCCGTTGCCGCCGATGAGGTTGCCGCTGAACTGGCCTCCGGACGCGCCGACCGGCACGATCGAGCGCAGCACGATCGGCACGACCGACGTCGTGCCGGCGTCGGAGCTGAACACGAGGTCCTGGTTGGCGTCTCCGCCCGAGCTCGGGAAGTCCGAGCTGACGCGGAACGTGCCGGTCTGACCCGGCGCCAGGGTCTGCGACTGCGGCGAGACGGTATCGGCGCCGCCGAACTGCTGCGCGGTCGCCTCCCACTGCACGGGCCCGAGGAAGGTGCCGTCGCGGCGGAAGATGATCCCCGTCCACGTGCCCTGCTGGGGATCGGCGACGTCGACCTCGCCGTGATCGCCTCCGCCCTGCGGGCGCGTGTAGGCGGCCATCTTCCCGCTCGGGTCGATGAGCGTCAGTCCGACGCGCGAGCTCGGATCGGCCCACGTGAGGTACGTGTCCAGACGGTCGGCGTTCGCCGGCACCTGGAACGTGACCTTCTGATAGGGCACGGCGTTACCGAACTGATCGATGAACGTCGGGCTCGCCGAGCTCAGCGTCACCGAGCCGGTCTGATCACTCAGCTGCGTGCCGAGCTGACGAACCGCCCCGCTCACCGTCTGCGGCGAGGCGCCGACGTTGGTCACCTGCACGCGTTGGCTGAACGGGCTGCCGGCGTCGCCGCTCAGATCGAGCTGCGTGGGGCCGACGAGCAGGTTGTTGCCCATGGCGTCGTGGGGGTGACCGAGCGACTCCGCCGCCTGCACCGCCGCGAGGGTGTCGAGCTCCCCGGCTCCCTCCTCGAACGTCGGAGCATGGAGGTCGGTGGCGGTACTCGTCAGCAGCTGGTGGACGAGCGCGGGCGACGGCGTCGCCCCGCCGTGCGTCTGGCGGAATGCCTGGATGACGAGGGCCGCGCCGCCGGCGATGAACGGGGCGGACTCACTCGTCCCGCCGAAGCTCTCCAGATTGGTCGGCTGGCCGGCGTAGTTGACGCAGCCCAGGTACGTGGTGGTGTCCTTGCTGCACAGGGCCCAGTTGGCCTCGCCGGGCGCCACCAGATCGAGCGTCCGGCCGCCCTGGGTGATGCCGGCCGACTCGATCGAGGAGATGTTGTCGCTCTCCCACCCGTGGGCGAACTGGTACCCGTACTGGGTGCCCTGGGCGTAGTTCTGGAAGTTCGTGCTCGCGCCGGCGGCGATCACCGACGGATCGCTCGAGGCGGAGCTGGGGCTCGCTTCGACGCCCGCGTCACCGGTGCTCTCGACCACGGTCACGCCGTCGCGCACCGCCTGCTCGTTGAACAGACGGGTCAGGTCCTGGGTGGTGTCCGGGATCGGATAGCCGCCGAAGGACTCACTGATGACGTCCGGATGATCCTGGTACAGGGCGTAGTCGAGGCCCTGGAGGATCGTCGAGTTAAACGCCTCGTCGGAGTTGCCGAACACCTTGATCCCGATGAGCGAGGCCCCCGGCGCGATGCCGCGGACCTTGATGTTGCAGCCGGCCGGGAGCGGGTGCGCCGGGTTGACGAACTGCGACAGGTCGTACGTCTGGTTGCCCTGCGCCGCGATCGAGCTCGCGTCGCCGAAGGCCTCGAGCGAGTTCGACGGGGCGTTCGGGCCCTCGCCGCTGAAGTCCTGGTAATCGATGAAGACGTGCGAGCCGTCGGGCCGGATGAAGTCGGGATTGTTGATATCCAGCCCGTCGGCGAAGAACGCCACCTTGACGCCGGCGCCGGTGGCCAGGTTCTGCGCCTGCGGAGTCGATGGATCCGCGTAGGCGGTGTGCGTCGTCTGCAACGCCTCGGGCTCGAGCAGCGGCTGGCTCGGGTCGGTCGGGCAGACCTGCTGCGAACCGGGGGGCGTCGCGGTGTGGCCGGTGATGCCGGTGTTGGCCGGCGCGGTCTGGACGGCAGGGAGCGTGACGATCGTGTCAGGGACGACCGCTCGCACCTGCGAGCTGTGGGCGAGCGCGCTGCGCTCGGTCGTCGACACGCTCGCCGCGAAGGCATTGAGGGCGTGGTACCGCTTGTACACGCGGCCGCCGGACCGAGCGACGTCTGACTCGATCACGGCGTCGGCGGTCGCCTCGGCGCCGATCCGGGCGCGCACGTGGGCGCGGGTCGCCGGCAGTGAGCTGAGCTGGTTGCGCAGCACGACGATGACGCGGGTGCGGACCTGCTTGGTCCCGGCCAGCACTCGCTTGGTGGACAGCCCGCGGTAGCGCGGACGCCGGTAGGACCGGGTCACGTGACCCAATCGAACGGGCCGACTCCCGTGGCCCGATTTCGCGATGGCGGCGCCGATCCCTACCAGCGACAGCGCAACCAACGCAAGCGCAACTGCGACAGCACGACGTGTACTCCCTGACATGGACGTACCCCTTATGGAAGACCCAGACCGCCTGCGACCCAGCCAGCGTATATGCGGGCTCCGCCCCGCGCAAGACGGAAACCAACAACCGTCCAGTGAGGATTGGGGAGATGTGGTGAGCCTTCGTCAGGCCTCATGCGGTCAGGCCCGGTGAGCCCGTCGTCCCGCCCACCCGGTGGGACGTCGCGTCAGCCCTCGACCGGCTCCTCGGTGACGTCGCGTGCGACGAGCGCCGCGTAGGCGCCGCCGCGTTCGAGCAGCTCCTCATGGGTTCCGCGCTCCACGATCTGGCCCTTGTCGAGCACGACGATCTGGTCGGCGTCCCGGACCGTCGACAAACGGTGGGCGATCGTGATCGTCGTCCGGCCCTCGGACAGGCGCTCGAGCTCGGCCTGCACCGCGTATTCGGTCTGGGTGTCCAGCGAGCTGGTCGCCTCGTCGAGCACCAGCACCGGCGGGTTGCGCAGGACGGTGCGGGCGATCGCCATCCGCTGCTTCTCCCCCCCGGAGAAGCGGTAGCCCCGCTCGCCGACGACGGTGTCATACCCGTCGGTCAGCGACGCGATCAGGTCATGGATCCGCGCCGTGCGGGCGGCGTCCTCGATCTCCTCGTCGGTGGCCTCGGGCCGCGCGAAGCGCAGGTTCTCCCGGACGCTGGCATGGAACAGATAGGTCTCCTGGGAGACGACGCCGACGGTCGCCGCCAGCGACGCCAGCGACATATCCTGGATGTCGACGCCGTCGATGGTCACCTGTCCTTCGTCGGGCTCGTACAGGCGCGCGACGAGGTAGCCGAGCGTCGTCTTGCCCGAACCGGTCTCCCCCACGATCGCCGTCCGGGTCCCCGCGGGCACCTCGAGGTCGACGTGACGCAGCGTCCACGGCGATCCCGCTCCGCCCCGCTCGCCGTCGTAGCGAAACGACACGTTCTGGAGCCTCACCTCGCCCAGGACCTCCTCCGGACGGATGGTGGCGGGATGCTTGGCTTCGACGATGTCGATCGGCAGGTCCAGGTACTCGAAGATGCGATCGAATAGCGCCAGCGACGCCTGCATGTCGGCCCCGACGCCGAGCAGGGACTGGATCGGGAACAGCAGGCGGGTCTGCAGGGTCGAGAACGCGACCACCGTCCCGATCGAGATATGGCCGATGAAGCTCTGCCCGGCGAGCCAGTAGACGATCGCGGGCTGGATCGCGAACGTCATCTGGATCGTCGACATGACCCAGCGGCCGGCCATCCGGCTGCGCACCTCCAGCTCGGCGATGTCCTGGGACTCGCCGGTGAAACGATCGGCGAGGTCGTCGCCGCGCCCCATCGTCTTGCCGAGCAGGATGCCGGACACCGACAGTGACTCCGACACGAGCGCGGACAGATCTGCCAGCCGCCGCTGCTGCTCTGTCGTGATCTTGCGACGGACCTTGCCGACCCGCCGCGTCAGCCACACGAACAGCGGCACGAACACCAGGGAGATCGCCGCCAGCTTCCAGTTCAGCAGACACAGGGCGACGATCGCCGCGATCACCGTGGTCGCGTTCTGGGCGATCGTCGTGGCCGTCGTCGTGACGACGCTGTCCAGGCCGCCGATGTCGTTGGCGATGCGGGACTGGATCTCGCCGGTGCGGGTGCGCGTGAAGAAGGCCAGCGACATCCGCTGCAGGCGCCGGTAGACGGCGGCGCGCAGGTCGTGCATGACCCGCTGGCCGACCTGATTGGACAGGTAGGTCTGCCAGACGCTGAACGCGCTGGTGGCGATGGCGATCGCGATCATGCCCGCCACGAGCTCGGTCAGCAGCGTGGTCTCGTGCTTGAAGATGCCGTCGTCGAGCACTGCCTGGAGCAGGAACGGGGTGACCATGCTGAGGCCGGCGGAGAAGATGATCATCACCAGCACCACCCCGAGGCGCACCTTGTACGGGGCGAACAGCGCCAGGATCCGATGGCGATCACGCTGACGGGTCGGGTCCATCAGCGGCGGTGGCTTCTTGTTGGGCCCGCCGCGTAGCGCACGCATCGCGCCTGGCGACCCGCCGTTGGAAGCGGCTATCCCTCGGTGTCCTGAGCTCATGTTCACAGCTCATCCTACGCAGGGGGGAGCGCGCTCCGACCCGCGTTTCGCTGGGCGCGGCCACGTGTCCGATCGCCAGCCGGTGCACTACTGTGTCGCACCATGAACGACGACTGGCGGCTACGCGTCATCCTCAGCGAGGAGGGCTTCACGCGCCGGCTCAGCGAGCTGCTCACCTCCGAGGAGCTCGAGCACGACCTCGAGAGCTCATTCCACGACCGCGTCGTCGTCTCCATCGACGGGCCCGAGCTGTTCTGCTATGCCGGCACCCGCAGCCAGGCCGAGGCCGCCGAGCAGCTGATCCGCCGGCTCGCGCAGCAGCACGGCTGGGAGCTGACGGTGGAGCTCGCCCACTGGCATCCGACCGCCGAGGAGTGGGAGGACCCCGACGCCCCACTGCCCGCCGACCCCACCGGCGTCGCCGCCGAACGGCTGCTGCGGGTCGCCCAGGAGCGCACCGATTCCGCGGATCAGGGGTACCCCGAGTTCGAGGTGCGCATCCAGTGCCACTCGCGCGCGGAGGCCGGTGAGCTCTCGAACCGGCTGGAAGCGGAGGCCATGGCCAACCTCCACCGGTGGAGCTACGTACTCGTCGGCGCCACCGACGAGGACAGCGCGAACGCGCTCGCCGAGCGGCTGCGCGGCGAGGTCCCGGAGGGCAGCGTCGTGACGGTCGAACGCAACCAGCGGGCCGTCTACGACGATCGTCCCTGGAGCCCGTTCGCGCTGCTCGGCGGCCTGGCCGGCTGACCGCTCGCGCCGCCCGGCGCTGACAGCGGAGGACCGGAACTTTGCAGTTTGCGGCCCGTTCGCGATACTGCGGCCCGTGCGCGAGGATCCACGCAGCAATGATGCCGCTCGCCAGCCGCCGCTGGCTCCGGCGCCGATGGCGCCGCCGCGCGACGGCGAAACCGACCCGCGCCTGGGGGCGAGCTCGTTTCCGCCGATCGCGGAGTATGCGTTCCTGTCGGACTGTGAGACGGTGGCGCTCGTCGCCCCGTCCGGCGCGGTCGAGTGGATGTGCCTGCCGCGCGTCGACTCGGCGAGCATCTTCGGCGCGCTGCTCGACCGTGACGCCGGCTCGTTCCGGCTCGGTCCGGACGGCGCCACCGTGCCCGCCGCCCGGCGATATCTGCCGGGGACGATGGTGCTGGAGACCAGTTGGGGCACGGGCTCGGGCTGGATCGTCGTCCGTGACGTGCTCCTGATCGGCAACTGGCACCACGAGCACGACCGCTCCCACACCCACCGGCGGGCCCCGACCGACTACGACGCCGATCACGTGCTGCTGCGGACCGTGCGCTGCGTCAACGGCAACGTCCAGCTCCTGCTCGACTGCGAGCCCAAGTTCGACTACGGGCGCCAGCCGGCCCACTGGCAGTACAGCGGCGACGGCTACAACCAGGGCGTCGCCAGCAGCCAGGACGGCAGCGTCGAGCTGAAGCTGACCACCGATCTGCGGCTCGGCTTCGAGGGGTCGCGGGCCACCGCACGCCACATGATGCGCGAGGGCGAGGTCGTCTACTGCGCCCTGTCGTGGTCAGAGCATGCGCCACCCAAGGACATCGACGAAGCGTACGACCGCCTCGTGTGGACCGCGCATCACTGGCAGCACTGGCTCGATCGCGGCACCTTCCCCGACCATCCGTGGCGGACGTTCCTGCAGCGCTCGGCGCTGACGCTGAAGGGCCTGACCTATGCCCCGAGCGGCGCCCTGCTCGCCGCCGCCACCACGTCGCTGCCCGAGACGCCGCAGGGCGAGCGCAACTGGGACTACCGCTACAGCTGGATCCGCGACTCGACGTTCATGCTGTGGGCGCTGCTGTCGCTCGGGTTCGAGTGGGAGGCCAACGACTTCTTCTATTTCATCGCCGACGTCGCCGCCGGGGAGGAGAAGCTCCAGGTCATGTACGGCCTCGACGGCGAGCGCCAGCTCGATGAGCACATCCTCGACCACCTGGAAGGCTACGAGCGCGCCCAGCCGGTCCGGATCGGGAACGCGGCCTACGAGCAGGAGCAGCACGACGTGTGGGGGGCGCTGCTGGACTCCGTCTACCTGCACACCCGGTCACGGGACTCCCTTGACGACCGGGTCTGGCGCATCCTGTCGCGCCAGGTCGAGGCGGCGATCGAGAACTGGCGCGCGCCCGATCGCGGGATCTGGGAGGTCCGCGGCGAGCCCAAGCACTTCACCTCCTCGAAGATGTTCTGCTGGGTCGCGTGTGACCGCGGCGCCCGCCTGGCCGAGCTGCGCGAGGACTTCAAGCGAGCCACGCGGTGGCGCGAGGCCGCCGAGGAGATCAAGGCCGACGTGCTGGAGCACGGCGTCGACGGCCGCGGCGTGTTCGTCCAGCACTACGAGACCGAGGCGCTCGACGCCGCGCTGCTGCTGCTGCCGTTGATGCGCTTCCTGCCTCCCGAGGACGAGCGGATCCGCGCCACGGTGTTCGCGATCGCCGACGAGCTGACCGAGGGCGGGCTCGTGCTGCGCTACCGGACCGAGGAGACCGACGACGGCCTCGAGGGCAAGGAGGGGACGTTCCTCATCTGCTCGTTCTGGCTGGTGTCGGCGCTGTGCGAGATCGGCGAGCTCGACCGGGCGCGATCGATGTGCGAGCGGCTGCTCGGCTACGCGAGTCCGCTCGGGCTCTACGCCGAGGAGATCGATCCGCAGACCGGCCGCCACCTCGGCAACTTCCCCCAGGCGTTCACCCACCTGGCGCTGATCAACGCCGTCATGCACGTGATCCGGGCCGACGAGGAGGAAGCCGTGACCCGGGCGCCGTGGTCGGAGTTGGGTTAGACCGCTGACGCCTCTGGGGTGGGTGGGGTCAGCGTCACCGGCAGCGTCTTGAGCTGGTTGATGAAGCCGGACTCGACGAATGTCCCCCGGCCGGTCAGCTCCATCTCCGGGTAGCGAGCCAGCGTCTCCTCGAACATGATCCGCAGCTCCAGCCGGGCCAGCGCGGCGCCGAGGCAGAAGTGGCGCCCGCCGGCGCCGAACGCCTGGTGCTCGGGGTTGCGGCGCACGTCGAAGCGATCGGGATCCGGGTAACGGCTCTCGTCCCGGTTGGCCGCGACGTACCACATCACCACCTTGTCGCCCTCGCGGATCTGCTGGCCGGCCACCTCGGTGTCGCGGGTGGCGGTGCGGCGGAAGTGGGCGAACGCCGGGAACATCCGCAGTGACTCCTCGACCGCGCTCGGGATCAGTGACGGGTCCTCGAGCAGAATCGCCCGCTCGTCTGGATGGTCCATGAGAGCCCGCATCCCGCTGCAGTACGTGGCCTTCGTGCTGTCGTTACCGGCGGCGACGAGCAGGAAGAACCCCATCACGATCTCGTGCTCCTCGAGCTTCTGACCGTCGATCTCGGCGTGGACGAGCACGGATGTGAGATCACCCGTCGGCTCGTCACGTCGCTGGGAGATCATCTCCGAGCAGCGGCGGAAGATCTCCGGGATCTCGTTGGCCATGATGCTCTCCAGACCCTCGGGGGCGAGGTCCGGGTCGCCGGCGGCCAGCGACGTGTTCATCAGGCGCGCCCAGACGGCGTCGTCCTCGGGCGGGATGCCCATGAAGCTCCCGATCACGCGCGAGACGATCGGCTGGGCCACGTCAGTCACCAGATCGCACGTCTCGCGGTCCCCGAGGCGGTCGAGCACGTCGGTCGCGATCTGCCGGATGGCCTCCTCGTGGGCGGCGATCCGCCGCGGCGTGAACCCGGCCTGGAACAGCACCTTGAGCCGGTCGTGCTTGGGCGGGTCCATCCCGATGAACATCGCCTGCATCAGCTCGAGGAACAGGTCGCTGACCGCGGTGATCCCCATCGCCGACGAGAACGTCCGCCAGTCGCGGCTGACGGTGTGGATGTCATCGGGCCGGGTGATCGACCAGTAGCCGTGCTCCGTGGGGTACTCGGGGACCCGCGGGGTCCAGTGCACCGGGCACTCGTTGCGAAGGCGCGCGAACAGCTCGTGCGGGGGGCCGTCGAGCCAGTGCTCGCGATCGATGACGAGCACCTGTTCGATGTCACCGCTGGTTGATGTCACCGTCTCCTCCTGACGGGCCGAGGGACCGGCGCGATCATACTGGCTGGCTGGCCAGCCTGGAACCGGCCGGGCGCCTACTATCAGCACTCGCGCCACGGCTCCCGGTCGGCGTCGCTCATGCGACCGTTGCCGGCGGCTGGGGTGGGTGGTGGTCGCGGCGGGTTGCCGCTGTGCCGGGCGCTGGTCCCGGGGCGGAAAAACGGCGGCTATCGAAGAGGAAATCGTCCCGGCGCGGCTGCTCGTCCGTCGGCGCGCCTGCAAACGTCCCTCGCGGGGCTTCGCCGCGGCGTCGAGGACGTTTGCGGTCGTGAGCACGGCGAACGTCCCTGGCATTTCTCGCGCATGGTTCCGGGGGACGTTTACCGTCGTGAACACGGCGAACGTCCCTCGCGCCCCGGCCCATCGCCGCGGAGGGACGTTTGCAGGCGCCGGGCACCGACTGGGAACGTCGCGTGATCCTCACCGAGCGCAGCGAGGTCGAAAGCGACAGCCGGCGCAGCCGGCGGTCTCTCCCGCGCGACCCCCCACCACCCCCACGAAACACGCCCCTCATCGTTGCCGCCGTTTGTGACCCAAGACCCCCAGTGAAGTCTCAAAGATGGCGTCGCACCCAGCGTCGCCGCGAGCGTCCCGACCCTGAGCGATCCCCCACCTACGGCCCCACCGTGGAACCAATCGTCTGTAAGCGGGGGCCTGGGATCGCGTTGTGGGGCCGGCGGCCGCCTACCGAGCGACGGGGGCGCCCGCGTGGGGCTGCTCGCGGACCCGCGAGCGCCGCCCCGGGCTCGGCTCACCCGGCTGACTTGACGCCGCCGGGTTGCCCCCGCGCGACCACGACGCCACCGCGGCCACGAGGCACGCCACGATCGCGAACGCGAATGCCTCGTGCAGACCACTGCGAAACGGCGGCGAGATGAGCCGCGGGAAGAACGACCGGCCCGTCAGCAGCGTCTGCTGGGCATGGCTGAGGTGCATCAGCACCCCGGACCCGAGGAGGTGCTGGATCGGGTTGTAGCCGAGGAACGCGGCGAACAGGATCGACACCGGCGGCAGATGGGCGGCCATCTGGGCCGTGTGCGCCGGTACGCCGTGCGCCTCCAGGCCCGATGCCATCGCGTGTGGCAGGGTCGAGGCGAGCCCGAGGATCATCAGCGTGAAGAAGATCCCGATCGACAGCACCTGCGCGGAGTTCTGGAAGGTCTGGTTCATGCCGCCGCCGGCGCCCCGGTCCCCGGGCGGCAGGCTGTTCATGACACCGGCCCGGTTGGGCGACGCGAACAGTCCCATCGAGACGCCGTTGAGGAACAGGACCGCGGCGAACATCGGGTACGGGAAATTGGTCGGGAGCAGGGCGAGCAGCCCGAAGCTGACCGCGGCGCCGATCATCCCCCCGGTGGCGAACGGCCGGGCGCCGAACCGGTCCGACAGAAAGCCCGAGGTGGGACCGGCGATCAGCATCCCGATCGTCAGCGGCAGGATGTAGATCCCCGCCCACAGCGGCGTCTCGGTGAAGTCGTAACCGTGTTGCGGCAGCCAGATGCCCTGCAGCCAGATGATCAGCATGAACATAAGGCCGCCGCGGGCCACCGCGGACAGGAAGGTGGACAGCGTCCCGAACGTGAACGCGCGGATCTTGAACAGCGGCAGGCTGAACATCGGATCCTGGACGCGGCGCTCGACCACGGCGAACACCACCAGCGACGCCAGCCCGCAGCCGATCAGGATCAGCACCTTGGGGCTCCCCCATCCCGTCGCGGCGCCGCCGTAGGGCCGGATTCCGTAGGTCACGGCGATCATGACCAGGATCAGTCCCAGCGCGAAGCTGACGTTTCCCGCCCAGTCGATCCGAGCTCGTCTCGGCGTGGACAGCTCCTGGAGCTTGAGATACGCCCACACCGTGCCGAACAGCCCGACCGGGACCGAGATGAGGAACACCAGGCGCCAGCTGATCGGCGCGAGCAGGCCGCCGAGGACCAGGCCGACGAACATGCCGCTGACCCCGACGATGTTGTTGATCCCGAGCGCCATGCCGCGCTGGTTGGCGGGGAACGCGTCGGTGATGATCGCGGCCGAGTTGGCGAGCAGACAGGCGGCGCCGACCCCCTGGACGATCCGGAACACGATCAGGAACAGCGCCCCGTCCTTGCCGGTCAGCCAGTCGACGGTCAGAATCAGCGACGCCACCGTGTAGATGACGAAGCCGAGGTTGTAGATCCGCACGCGTCCGAACATGTCCCCGAGCCGGCCGAGGCTGACGATCAGCACGCTGGAGACGACGAGGAAGCCGAGGATCATCCACAGCAGGTAGAAGCTGTTGGACGGGACGAGCGGGTCGAGCTTGATGCCACGGAAGATGTCCGGCATCGCGATCAGCGTGATCGAGGCATCGAGCGTCGCCAGAAGCACGCCGAGCGTGCAGTTGGACAGCGCGATCCACTTGTAGTTGGGGCCGCGCGGGTCGCTGCGCGTGCCTCGGCGGAAAGCGTGCGGCACCGTCAGCCGGCTTCCTGCGCCTGACGGAAGTCAGGTCCGACGCTGGGGGCGGGCGACATCTGCGCCGGCCCGGGCACGAGCAGCCCGGCGAGCATCGCCACGACCAGGAAGGCGGCCTCGAGCGTGAAGCTCTCGGTGAACCCGGTCACCGTCGGCAGCCCCTTGGACACGTTGTTGGCGATGAAGGTGGCGACGATCTGGCCGCCGAGCGCCCCGCCCAGGGTCCGCATGACCGTGTTCATGCCGGTGGCGACGCCGGTCTGATGCGCCGGCACCGCCTGGACGCTGAGGTTGCCCAGGGCGGCGAACGCCAGCCCGATCCCGATCCCCATCAGCAGCGCGCTGATCAACATGTCGTAGGGATGGCCGTGCGCCACGGCGAGCAGGGCGAAGCAGATGGCGGTGATCCCGCTGCCGAGGATGACGGCGGGCTTGGACCCATAGCGGCGGGCGAACCGGCCGGCGGCCGACCCGAGCACGCTCATGCCGAGGGCGGCCGGGAGCAGATACAGCCCGGCGACGACCGTCGAGGCCCCGAACCCGAAGCCCGTGCTCCGCGGTAGCTGAGCGAACTGCGGGTAGATGAGGAACGAGGCGTACATGCCGCCGCCCAGCAGGAATGCGACCAGGTTGGTGGTCCATACCCCACGGATCCGCATCATCGCCATGTCGATCAGCGGCTCCTGGCTGCGAACCTCGACGGCGATCCAGACGGCGCAGAGCGCGAGCCCGATCGCCAGCAGACCGAGCGTCCGGGCCGAACCCCAGCCCCACGTGATCGTCTCGGAGATCGCGATCAGCACACAGCTGAAGCCCGCGGCCATCAGCGCCGCGGCCAGCCAGTTGACCCGACCCGGCACCCGCACCGGCGATTCGGGCACGAACCGCCAGGTGCAGATGGCGGCGGCGACCGTCACCACGAGCGGGATCCAGTACAGCCAGTGGTAGTTGAGGTGCTGGACGATGAGACCGCCGAGCACGATGCCGATCCCGCCGCCGACGCCGAGGATCGAGGAGAGGATCCCGATGCTGCCGGCGACGCGCTCGCGCGGGAACTCGTCACGGACGATGCCGAAGGCGAGCGGGAAGATGCCGCCGCCGGCACCCTGGATGATGCGCCCGGCGATCATCGGCGCCAGCGAGGTCGACAGGCCGGCGACGACGGTGCCGACGCCGAGGATGATCAGCGTGGTCAGCAGCAACCGCTCCTTGCCGTACATGTCGCCGAGGCGGCCGAGGATCGACGTGGCGACCGACGCCGACAGCAGGTAGCCGGTCAGCAGCCAGGTGACGCCGGCCTCCGTGGTGTGCAGGCTGTGCTGGATCGGCGTCAGCGCCGGGATGACCGCCGAGCTCAGCATGGAGTACGCCATACCGGCCAGAGCCGTCACCGCCAGGATCAGATTTGGATGGACCCCGTGATCCCGATGGCTGTCTGGCGGCACGGCGGCTACTCTAGCGGAATGACCATTCCGCTCCCCGAGTCGGAGCTAGCCTCCGGTTCGCCGGAGACCGCCGAAGAGCGCTGCGAGTGGACGCGGCTCGATCCCGGCGGCAAGCGCGAGCGGCTGCTGCTCGCGGCCACCGACGTGTTCGCCCGGGACGGACTCGACGCGCCGATGAGCGACGTCGCCGTGGCCGCGGGTGCGGGCGTCGCCAGCGTCTACCGCCTGTTCGCCTCCAAGCACGAGCTGCTGGCGGCGCTCGTCACCCGCCGCATGAACGAGGTGACGGCCGCCGCGGAGGCGGCGCGGGCCCAGGACGCCGATCGCTGGACCGCGCTGACCGGGCTGCTGGCATCGCTCGTGGCGACCCAGCGCGCCGACTACCTGATGGGCGACGCCGAGGTCATCGTCGCGGACCATCCCGACGTGATCGAGTCCGCCCGCCGGGCGGCGGAGGCACTCGAGCAGCTACTCGCCGAGGCCCGAGCCGAGGGTCGCCTGCGGTCCGATGCCACCGCGATGGACATGCGGCTGCTGTTCGCGGCGACCCGGGCGGCGCGGAACATCGACCCTGAGTACTGGCCGCGAATGCTCGAGCTGATGATCGACGCGCTCGACGGACAGCGCGGCGCCGCGGCCGGCTGACGTCGGCTCGGGCCGTAAGGTTGCGCTGCCCCACTACCGGGAAGGAGCCGCCCGTTGAAGATCCGAGCCGCCGTGCTGGAGGAGTTCGCCGCGCCGCTGCGCGTCACCGAGGTCGATCTCGCCGAGCCGCGGGCGGGCGAGGTCCTCGTGCGGCTCGCCGCGTGCGGGGTCTGCCACACCGACATGTACACCGCGTCGGGAGTCGATCCGTCGGGGTACGCGCCGACCGTGCTCGGCCACGAGGGCGCTGGATTCGTCGAGCGTGTCGGCGAGGGCGTCACCGCGCTTTCGCCCGGTGACCTGGTGGTGACTCTGTTCTCGCCCCAGTGCCGCGAGTGCGTGCACTGCCTCAGTCCCGACACCAACCTGTGCCTCGCCATCCGCGACCAGCAGAACCTCGGCTATCTCCCCGACGGGACCACCCGGCTGTCGCTCGACGGCGAGCCGATCCGGCACTTCATGGGCACGAGCACCTTCGCCGAGTACACCGTGATGCCGGAGATCGCGCTGGCCAAGGTCTCCCCCGAGGTCGAGCCCGCTCAAGCGTGCCTGTTCGCCTGCGGCCTCTCGACCGGCCTCGGCGCGGCGATGAACACCGCGAAGGTCAGGGCGGGCTCGACATGTGTCGTGTTCGGCGCCGGGATGGTCGGCCTCGGCGCCGTCGCCGGCTGCCGTCTGCAGGGCGCCGAGCGGATCATCTGCGTTGACCTGTCGGCCGAACGTCTCGAGCTCGCCCGCGGCCAGGGCGCCACCGACGTCTGGGCCGGCAGCGAGCACACCGTCCAGCGGGTGCTCGACGAGACCGGCGGCTTCGGCGCCGACTACACGTTCGAGGCGACGGGGCTGGTCGCGGTCATGCGCCAGGCGGTCGAGGCGGCCCGGATGGGCTGGGGACTGTGCACGGTGGCCGGCGTCGCCGGGCGGGGCGAGACGCTCGACGTCATCCCGCGGCTGCTGATCACCGGGCGGCGGATCTGCGGCTCGTCGTTCGGCGGCGTCAAGGGACGCGATCAGGTGCCCGAGCTCGTCCAGCTCTCCCTTGATGGACGGCTCGACGTGACCCCGTTCATCTCGCACACGATCTCGCTCGAGGACGTCAACCGCGGCTTCGCGCTGATGGAACGCCAGGACGGGATCCGCAGCGTGATCTCGTTCAACTGACCGCCGCGCCGGGCCGGCTCAGGCTCAGAAGTTCGTCTGGGACCCGAGCCGGCCGTGGCGGTCAGGGCGCGTCGGGCAATTGCGCGCCCTTAGTGTGATCGCTGTTTCGTTGCCTCACATGCCGGGGCAGTTGTGACCGCCTGACCGGGCGGGTGAGCCCGGGGCAGTGCCCGGGCGCGGAGCGGTGCCGTGGGCGGCTCCGCTCGTGCTGCTCGGGGACGTCGTGCTGCTGGATGTGGCGGTGCTGCTGGGCGTGGTGGCACTGCTGGGCGTGGCGGTACTGGTAGTGCCGCTGCTGGACGACGAGGCGGCGCTTGCGATCGCGGCACCGCCGCCCGTCAGGGCTGCGGTTACCGCCAGCGTCGTCAGCAGCGGGCGAATTCTTCGGTGCAAGTCCTTCACCTCCTGGTTGTGGGGTGATCGGACCATGCACCGCGAACGTCGCAAGTTCGTAGGAGGAGAAGAAGAGTGCGGCAGGAGAACCGGCGAACGCCAGGCGGGCTGAGCGCCGCACCGGCGGGGTCTCAGGTGGCGCCGCCGTTACCCCGCGGGTAATCGACGCGATGACCGGCGGCTGGGAACGTGCTCGCCATGAGCACAGACACCCTCACCTCCATCGCACCCGCCCCCGGGCCGGTCGCCATCACCCGGAGCCAGGCCCGCGGGCACTGGCTTCCCTTGCTGGTGATTCTCGCCGGCACCTTCATGTCGGTCCTTGACTTCTTCATCGTCAACGTCGCCCTGCCGTCGATGCAAGCCGGGCTGCATGCGTCCAACGGCGCCATCGAATGGGTGGTCGCCGGTTACGGGTTGACCACCGCGGTCTTCCTCATCACCGGCGCGCGCATCGGTGATCGCTGGGGCCGCCGGCGCGCGTTCACCATCGGCCTGGCGCTGTTCACCATCAGCTCGGCCGCCTGCGGCGTCACCAGCAGCCCGACGCTGCTCGTCGTCGCGCGCCTCGCTCAGGGGACATCGGCGGCCCTGTTCGCCCCCAACATCCTGGCGATCATCGCCGCGCTCTACGACGGTGCCGACCGGCCCCGCGCGCTCGCCGCGTACGGAATGTCGATGGGCCTCGCCGCGGTGTCGGGGCAGCTCATTGGCGGCGCGCTCGTCCAGGCCAACGTGTTCGGACTCGGCTGGCGGATGTGCTTCCTCATCAACGTCCCCATCGGCGTCCTCGCCGTCCTGGCGGCGCCCCGGCTCATCCCCGAGACACGCGCTCCCGGGCGAGCGGGTCTCGATCTCCCCGGCACTGTGCTGGCCACCCTCGGGCTGACCGCGATCGTGCTGCCCCTCGTGGACGGACGCGCCCACGGCTGGCCGCTGTGGACGTGGCTGTCACTCGCCGCGGCGCCGTGCCTGCTCGGCGCGTTCGCGTACCGGCAGCGGCGGCTCGACGCGGCCGGCGGCGCGCCGCTGATTCCGCCGATGCTGTTCCAGGCTCCCGGGTTCACCGCCGGGTTGATCGCCCAGACCCTGTTCTGGTGCGGGCAGGGATCGTTCTTCCTGGTCCTGTCGCTGTATCTCCAGCTGGGCCGTGGGCTGAGCGCCCTGCACGCCGGCCTGGTGTTCACGATCCTGGCGATCACGTACGTCGTGGCCTCGATGCAGGCGCCGGCGCTGACCGAGCGCCACGGCCGCCGGGTGCTCGCCGCCGGTGCGCTCGTGCTCGCCGCCGGCCACCTGGCGCTGCTGCTGGCCGTCAGCGACGTCGGCAACGGCGGGTCGGTGTGGGCGCTCGTACCCGGCCTGATGCTCGTCGGCGCCGGGATGGGCCTGGCCATCAGCGCGGTGCCGATGATCGTCATGGCCACGATGAAGCCCGAGCACATCGGCGCCACCTCAGGAGTGCTGTCCACGATGCAGTTCGTCGGCTCGGCGATCGGCGTGGCGGTGATCGGCGTCCTGTTCTACGGCGATCTGTCACACGGCTTCGCTGCCGCGTTCGAGCTCAGCATCGGCGCGCTGGCGGTGACGTTGACCGCCGTGGCGCTGCTCGCTCGGCTGCTCCCGGCGACGGTACGCTCGTGATGGTGGCGATCGCGGAGAACAGAGCCGGGCGCGTCGGTCCGCTCCTGCGGGACTGGCGCCAGCGCCGCCGGCTGAGTCAGATGGAGCTGGCCCTGGAGGCCGGCGTCTCGACGAGGCATCTCAGCTTCGTCGAGACCGGACGGTCCCGGCCGAGCGCCGAGATGGTCCTGCACCTGGCCGAGCGTCTCGACGTGCCGCTGCGCGAGCGCAACGAGCTGCTGCTGGCCGCCGGCTTCGCCCCACAGTTTCCCGCGCGCTCGTTCGACGACCCGGCACTCAACGAGGTCCGCGACGCCGTCAGCCGGGTGCTGGCGGCCCACGAGCCGTATCCCGCAATCGCGGTCGACCGGTACTGGAACCTGATCGCGTCCAACGAGGCGCTGGGACCGATGCTGGAGGGGGTGGCGTCGCACCTGCTCGTGCCGCCGGTCAACACGATCCGGCTGGCGCTCCACCCCGACGGCGTGGCGCCGCGGATCATCAACCTCGGCGAGTACCGCGCCGATCTGCTCGAGCGCCTGGCTCGAGCGGCGCGGCTCACCGGCGACGCCGAGCTGACCGAGCTCCATCAGGAGATGCTCGGCTATCCCGGTCCCACTGCGCCCGCCACCGCGCCCGGGGCCGCCGCCGCGGTCACGGTCCAGCTGCGGCTGGCCCCGCTCCACGGTGACGTCGACCGCGGCGAGCTGGCGTTCTTCAGCACGATCACGACGTTCGGCACCGCGGTCGACGTCACCGTGGCCGAACTGTCGGTGGAGGCGTTCTTCCCCGCTGACGCCGCGACCGCCGCGCGTCTCCGCGGGTCGTGAATGGGGGGTGTGTCATCTGGGTTGCCGTATAGGGAACCCAGATGACACAGGCCGGCGCCAGGGCTAACCCGCCGGGCGGCGCCGCGCGGCCGGCTCGAGCGCCGGGTTCCCCCAGCCGCCGTCGTTGGCGTTGATATTGACGCCCGGGGCGACGATCTCGTCGATCCGGTCCAGCACGTCGTCGGATAGCTGGACGTCGGCGGCGGTCAGCTGAGACTCGAGGTGCTCCATCGTCCGCGGGCCGATGATCGCGGCGGTCACGGCGGGGTGGCGGATCACGAACGCGATCGCCATCTCGATCAGCGTGATCCCGGCCTCGTCCGCGAGCGCGCCGAGGGCGTCGGCGGCCTCGAGCTTGCGCTGGTTGCTCGGCAGCGAGAGGTCGTAGCGCCCGGGGATCCGGCTCGCGCGGGTCGACGAGGGCACGTCGGCGCCCTTGCGGTACGCGCCCGAGAGCCAGCCGCCGGCCAGGGGACTCCACGGGATCACACCCATGCCGTACCGCTGAGCCGTGGGCAGGACGTCTTGCTCGATTTCCCTCACGAGCATCGAGTAGGGCGGCTGCTCGCACACGAACCGCTCGCGCCCGCGCCGCTGCGCCACCCACTGCGCTTCGACGATCTGGGACGCCGGGAACGTGGAGGAGCCGATGTAGCGGACCTTGCCGGCGTGCACCAGATCGGTCAAGGCTCCCAGCGTCTCGTCGATGTTCGTGTCGGCCTCGGGACGGTGGATCTGGTAGAGGTCGATCCAGTCGGTCTTCAGGCGGCGCAGCGAGTTCTCGACCTCGGTGATGATCCAGCGTCGCGAGTTGCCGAACTGGTTCGGGTCGTCACCCATCGTGCCGTGCACCTTGGTGGCGAGCACGACGTTGTCACGCCGGCCGCCGGCCAGCGCCTTGCCGACGATCTCCTCGGACTCCCCGCGCGAGTACACATCGGCGGTGTCGATGAAGTTGAGCCCGGCGTCCAGCGCACGGTGGATGATGCGGATGCTGTCGTCGTGGTCGGTGTTGCCCCAGTCGCCGAACATCATGGCTCCGAGGCAGAGCGGACTCACCTTCGTCCCTGTGGTACCTAGCGTGCGGAAGTTCATGACCTCCACCCTAGTCACCTCTCCGGTGAAGCTCCTCACCGCCGCGCCCCGGGCGCTGACCCCGCTGGCGCTGGGACGTCCCTTCGGCACGGATGTGCGCGACGGACTGCTCGCCGTGGGGCTGTCGAGCTCCGAAGTGGCCTCGGTCGGGCTGACGGCGCTTGCCGGCCCCGACGCGACGAGCGCACTCGGGGCGGTCACCGGTTCGCTGGTGCTGGCGGCGCCGCGACCGCCGTCCCTGGAGCGCTGGCGATCGCCATGCGCGACTTCGCCGTCGCCGCCACGCTGGCGTCGCAGGCCTTCGGAAACCGCGCCGCCGCGGTGCCGGGCGTGTACGGACTGCTGATGCTTCTGGCCGGCAGTGCGTTCGTCGGCCGGACGCGGGGAGCCAAGCGCTAGTTTGACGCTATGAGCTCCTCATCCGATCGGCACTTCGGCCTCACCGGCCTGGCGACGATGGGCGCGAACCTGGCGCGCAACGTCGCCCATCACGACATCCCCGTCGCCGTGCACAACCGCACCACCAGCCGCATGACGGCGTTCGTCGACGAGCACGGCTCCGAGGGGCCGATCAGCGGTCACGAGTCGGTGCAGGAGTGGGTCGGCGCCCTCGTGCCACCGCGGGTGCTGATGAGCATGGTCCAGGCCGGGCCGGCGACCGACGCGGTGATCGATGAGATCGCGCCGCATCTGGACAAGGGCGACATCATCATCGACGGCGGCAACGCGAACTACCGCGACACCCAACGCCGTCACGCCGCGCTCGCCGATTCAGGGATCCACTTCCTCGGGGTCGGCGTCTCCGGCGGCGAGGAGGGCGCACTCAACGGGCCGAGCATCATGCCCGGCGGTGACCGCCAGCCCTACGACGCGTCGGTCAAGGAGATCTTCGAGACGATCGCCGCCAACGTCGACGGTACGCCGTGCTGCACCTACGTCGGCGCCAACGGCGCCGGGCATTACGTGAAGATGGTCCACAACGGCATCGAATACGCCGACATGCAGCTGATCGCCGAGAGCTATGACCTGCTGCGCAACGGCGTCGGCTGGGAGGTGCCGCAGATCGCCCAGCGCTTCGAGCGCTGGAACGAGTCCGAGCTCGAGTCGTTCCTGATCGAGATCTCGGCCCGCGTCCTGTCCAAGACCGACGACGCCACGGGGCAGCCGCTCGTCGACGTGATCCTCGATGCCGCCGAGCAGAAGGGCACCGGCCGCTGGACCGCCCAGGACGCGCTCGAGCTGGGGGTCCCGCTGACCGGGATCACCGAGGCGGTGTTTGCGCGGGCCCTGAGCGCGTTGAAGGAGCAGCGGGTGCACGCCGCCGGCGTGCTCGCCGGGCCACGCGCCGAATCGGACCCCACCCACCCCGATGACTCACTCGCCGACGACCTCGAGCACGCCCTGTACGCGTCGAAGATCGTCAGCTATGCGCAGGGCTTCGCTCAGATGGCGGCCGCGGCCGACACCGAGGGCTGGACGATCGATCTCGGCTCGATGGCGACGATCTGGCGCGGCGGCTGCATCATCCGCGCCCGCTTCCTGGACCGGATCCGCGAGGCGTACGACGCGGAGCCGTCGCTGGCCAACCTGATGCTCGCCGGCTTCTTCGCCCAGGCCCTGGAGAACGCCCAGGACCCATGGCGCCGCGTCGTCGCCAGGGCCGCCGAGCTCGGGATCCCGACGCCGGCGTTCTCCTCATCGCTGGCCTACTACGACGGGTACCGCCGCGCCCGCGGCCCGGCGAGCCTGATCCAGGGCCTGCGGGACCTGTTCGGCGCCCACACCTACCGCCGCGTCGACCGCGACGGCGCCTTCCACGTGATGTGGGGCGAGGACGGCCGCGAGGTCGAGGTCTAGCCAGACGATTGATTCCGCGCTGAGGGCGTGAGGGCCTCAGCGGCCGAGCTTCGAGGGAGCAGAAGGGCCGGGGCGCCCCTAGCCGGCCGAGGTGATCCCGGGGATCCAGCTCGTGCCGGCGAGCGGAACCCGGGCCATCGCCGACGCCTCGATCGTCAACGCGACGAGGTCCTCGGGCTCCAGGTTGTGCACGTGGGACTTGCCGCAGGCCCGGGCCAGCGTCTGGGTCTCGAGCGTGAGCGTGCGCAGGTAGTTGGCGAGGCGACGCCCGCCGAGCACCGGATCCAGGCGGGCGGCCAGCTCGGGCTCCTGGGTGGAGATCCCGGCCGGGTCGCGGCCCGCCTGCCAATCGTCGTAATACCCCGCGGCGGAGCCGATCTCGGCGTACTGCGCGTCGTGCTCGGGGGCGTTGTCTCCGAGGGCGATCAACGCCGCGACCCCGATCGACACCGCGTCGGCGCCCAGCGCCAGCGCTTTGGCCACGTCGGCGCCGGTGCGGATTCCGCCGGACACGATCAGCTGGACCTTGCGGTGCATGTCGAGCTCCACCAGCGACTCGACGGCCTGGGGGATCGCCGCCAGGATCGGGATCCCGACGTGCTCGATGAACACCTCCTGGGTAGCGGCGGTGCCGCCCTGCATGCCGTCGAGCACGATCGCGTCGGCGCCGGCCTTGACCGCCAGCGCGACGTCGAAGTAGGTCCGCGACGCGCCGACCTTGACGTAGATCGGGATCCGCCAGTCGGTGATCTCGCGCAGCTCCTCGATCTTGATCTCCAGATCGTCGGGGCCGGTCCAGTCGGGGTGGCGGCAGGCGCTGCGCTGGTCGATCCCGGGCGGCAAATCCCGCATCTCGGCGACGCGGTCAGAGATCTTGTGCCCCAGGAGCATCCCGCCCCCACCCGGTTTGGCGCCCTGGCCGATCACAACCTCGATCGCGTCCGCACGGCGCAGGTCATCGGGGTTCATCCCGTAGCGGGACGGCAGCAACTGGTAGACGAGCTTCGTGGAGTGCTCGCGCTCCTCTGGCGTCATGCCGCCGTCACCGGTGGTGGTGGACGTTCCCACCTCGCTGGCGCCGCGGCCGAGCGCCTCTTTGGCGTTGCCCGACAGCGCGCCGAAGCTCATGCCGGCGATCGTGATCGGGATGTCCAGCTGGATCGGCTCCGACGCGAATCGGCCGCCGATGGTGACATCGGTCGCGCACCGCTCGCGGTACCCCTCAAGCGGATACCGGGAGACGCTCGCGCCGAGGAACAGCAGATCGTCGAAGTGGGGCACGCGCCGCTTGGCTCCGAACCCCCGGATGTCGTAGATGCCCTCGCGGGCCGCGCGCTGGATCTCGGCGATCGTGTCGCGATCGAACGTGGCCGACTCGCGCAGCCCGGGGTGCCAGCCGCGGCCGTCGGCGGTGCGAGATCCGTTGGTGGTGGCCATGGGCGTCAGTAGACGCCGACGTTGTCGATGGTGAAGTTGTAGAGCGTCCGCGCCGAGCCGTACCGCCGGAACCCCGCCGGGTCGGCGTCGATCTCCGCGGCGGCGAGCAGTCCGCGCAGCTGCATCCTGTGCTCGTCGCGCATCTCCTTCTCGACGCAGTCGGCGCCGAGCCCGGCGACCGAGCCGCGTACGAACAGCCGTGCTTCGTACAGCGAGTCGCCGAGGGCCTCGCCGGCGTCACCGCAGACGACCAGGCAGCCCTTCTGCCCCATGAACGCGCCCATGTGGCCGATCGAGCCGCGGACGATCACGTCGGCGCCCTTGAGCGAGATCGCACACCGCGCCGACGCGTCGCCGTGGATGACGAGCAGCCCGCCGCGGGCGGTGGCGCCCGCCGCCTGGCTGGCGCTCCCGTCGACGATGACCGCGCCGGACATCATGTTCTCGGCCACGCCGACGCCGCAGTTGCCGCGCACGCGCACGGTCGCCTGCTGGTTCATCCCGGCGCAGTAGTAGCCGACGTGGCCGTCGATCTCCACCTCGTACGGCGCGTCGAGCCCGACGGCGATGCTGTGGCGGCCGTCGGGGTTGGCAACGTGCACGCGGCCGGCAGGCTCGCCCGAGTGCAGCCGGCGGTTGAGCTCGCGCACGCTGTCGGTGCGCAGGTCGTAGCGGAGCGCCGCAGCCGGCGCAGCCTGCGGCGTCACCATCACGCCACCAGCGCCCGGCCCCAGCTGTAGACCCGTCCCGGTTCGGGCTCCCACGTGACCGCGTTCTCGGCGCCCGGGAGGACGGCGATCGCCCGGTACTCCGACGCCATCGCCACCCACTCGTCGGTCTCGGCCATCACCGCGGGCTTGCACGCGATCGGGTCGCGCAGCACGGCGAAGCCGTCAGCGGTGCCGACGGCGAACGTGTAGAACCCGTCCAGATCGTCCAGGCAGCCCTCCAGGGCCTGCTCGAGGGTCGCGCCCTGGCGTAGCCGCCACGTCAGGTAACCCGCAGCGACTTCGCTGTCGTTGTCGGTCTGGATCCGGATCCCCTCGCGCCGCAGCGCCCGGCGCAGCCGGTTGTGGTTTGACAGGGACCCGTTGTGCACGAGACAGAGATCGAGCCCGGTGGAGAACGGATGCGAGTGCTCGGTGGTGACGCGGCTCTCGGTCGCCATCCGGGTGTGCCCGAGGGCGTGGCTGCCGGCGATCTGATCCAGCTCGAACCGCCGCACGAAATCGGCGGGAGAGCCCGCCTCCTTGTAGATCTCGATCGTCGCGCCGGCGCTCATCTGCGTGAGCTCGGGGTGGACCTCGGTGAGCCACCCCTGGACGGCGTCGGCGTCGGCAGCGACGACGAAGACCGCGTGCGTCGCGCGCACGCCGGTCAGGGAGGCGTCGCCGAACGCGTCGGCAAGCTCGGCGCCCACCCCCGTCCAGTCGGGTGCGACGGCCGCCGAATGCACCGACAGCTTGCACCATCCGTCCGGCGCCGGATCACGGTAGAACGCGACGCCGGCACTGTCAGGGCCGCGGAACGACAGCTGCCCGAGCATCCGCGCCAGCTGGAGCCCCAGCTGGGAGCGGAGCGCGTCGTTTTTGGTGAAGAGACCCGCAATGCCGCACATGGCGTTCAGCGTAGAAGGTGCGATGACGCCCTCCAATGGTGCGGGCGAGCACACTTTTGGCCGAGAATGTGGCGCTCGGCGCCACACCACGGGGTTGTCAGGGTCCATGGCGAATGTCACAATCGCCCACGGGCCGAGGCCTCGCGCTCGCCGCCTGCCTGATCAACCACCCGCATGGGCCGCTGTACCACAGAGCAGCCGGCGCGGACATCGCGGCGCTGGCTCGCGATGCCACCGCGCACCTCGGCAGCGCGACCGGCGACGCGGCCCGCGCGACCGTCCACAGCCCTATCGGCTGAAGTACTCAGCGTTGATCTGAACGTAGTGTTGCCACTCGCCGGGCAGCTGGTCCTCGGCAAAGCAGGCATCCACCGGGCAGGCCTCGACGCAGGCATCGCAGTCGATGCATTCCTCGGGATCGATGTAGAGCTGGGGCGCAGCGTCGAATCCCGGTTCGTCCTGGGTCGGGTGAATGCAGTCGACGGGACACACCTCGATGCACGACAGGTCCTTCGTCCCAATGCACGGCTCGGCGATCACATACGTCATCGCGCCGAGTGTGGCACTTGAACCTAGGTTGAAGTCAAGTCGAGCATGCGGCAGTCATCGATCGACTCGCACTCACATGTGCTGCAGAAGCTGAGCAGATGGCGCACCGCGCTCGCCCGGGCAATGAGATCGTCGAGCTCGGGGAGCTTGAGCACCGCGAGCTGCCGCAGCCGTTCGTGGGCCGGCTGCTCACGGGAGCCGAGCAGGTCGGAGATCTGCGCCAGCGTGAACCCCACGCGCTGGGCGGCGTCGATGATCGCCAGCCGCGGAAGCACGTCCTCGACGTAGCGGCGCTTGCCGGACACCCGGTCGGGCTCGGGCAACAGCCCGCGGGCCTCGTAGTAGCGGATCCGCGACGGGCTCATGCCGGCGCGCTTCGCCACCTCGCCGATCGCCAGCCGTGCCGAGGTGCCGGTCATACCGGCAGCCGTTTCTGCGCCCGCTTGACCGCCTGCAGCGCCTCGCGCAGGTCCGTCCGCGCGATCGGCGCCAGCCCGCCCGGATCGACGAGGTTGTCGGCGGGACGATCGGCCGAGATGAGCTGCGCGTGGTGCTCGAACCGGGCCCGGGCGATCACCTCGAACGCCTCGCGCAGCGCGTCGGCGTCGGCGCGCTCCAGCCCGCCGGCGGCGGCCGCCGCCTCGATCCGGTCAAGCGTCGGCGAGATCGTCACCCTGGCCGCCAGCGCGTGATAGCGGACGAGGTTGACCAGCGGCAGGATCGCGCCCCGCTTGACGTCGAGCGTGCCATCGTTCTCGGTGGCGAACTGGCCCCGGAATCCCAACGCCACCGGAAAGCCCGCGGCCGAGCGCGCCATCAGCCGCATGAACTGCGGATGCTCCCGCGCCGTCCGGATCCGAGCGGTCAGCTCGGCGGCGACGGCGAGGCCGCCCGCCGCGGGGCGGAAGTCGAACGCCACCGTCGCCCGCACCAGATGTGACTCGTCGGGCTCGGTCAGGCACGCGTCGAACGTGCGCAGCCAGTCCGGCTTGGACATCCGCCAGCGGCGATCGCGAGCGAGCACCCCGTTGTTGTCGATGCCGATCCCGCAGCGCGCCAGTCCGTCGTTGACATCCTCGCCGAGACGCGCAAAGTACGCGTCCGCGCCGGCGGGGTCGGCGCGGACGGCACCGTACGCCAGGGCGTTGTCCTGATCGGAGGCAAGGGTGAACTCCCGGCGAGCGGCGCTGCCCAGGTCCAGCCACGCCCACGGCAGCGGCGCCGGCCCGTTGGCCCGGATCGAGAAGTCGACGAGACGGGTGACGACGGCATCGTGGGCGAGACTGAGCACGCGTCCGAGATCACGAGACGGGACGCCGGCCCGCACAAGCGTCACGAACAGCTGCGGCAGGTGAGAGACGGCGCGCTCCAGGCCGGCGTGGTCGGCGGCCCCCAGGATCGTGTGGCGCAGCCCGATCGGGCTCGACGCATCCAGTCCGAGCAGATCGGCGGCCGACAGCACGCCGCAGACCCGGTCGCCGTCGACCACGACCATGTGCTCCACCCCGGCGGCGAGCATGTCGACGGTTGCCTCGATCGCCAGCTGGCGCATCGGCACCGTCGGCGCCGGCGTCCGGGCCAGCCCGCGCAGCGGCGCATCCGGCGAGGCCCCGTCGGCGGCCACGGCGGCCCGCACGTCGGCGTCGGTGACGATGCCGAGCGCACCGTCGCCCATGTTCACCACCAGGGCCGCCACGCCGTCGTGGCCCAACCGGCCGGCGGCGGCACGCACGCTCTCGTCGGACGCCGCGAAGGCGGGCGCGCGCATGATCGCCGACACCGGGGTGGTGCCGACATCCGCGAGCCCGTGGACGGTCTGCCCCGCCCGGGTCAGTCGCTTGCGCATCGTCCGGGCGACGTATGCCACCCCCGCCTCGGTCGCGAGCAACCGGCGCCCGGCGTCTGCGTCGAGGACCGCGCAGGTCGACGGCTCGCGCGCGCGAATCGTGAACGTGGGGGACATCCCGGTCAGCAGCGACGGGTGACCGAACAGCTCACCTGGCCCCAGGACCTGAATGACCTCGCCCTGGAGGACGATGTCCATCGTGCCGGTCAGGACCACCCACACCCCGGTGGCGGGCGGCCCGTCCTCCACCAGCACCACCGCGCCCGGCGCCTGATCGCAGATGACGGCGGCAGCGGCGAGCTCCCGAAGCTGATCGGGAGCGATCCCGTCGAACGGCGGGTGCCCGGCTAGAAATGTGTCCAAGTGCTCCATGTCAGACGCCGCAATTGTGTTCGCATCTTGCCTTGTGAGCCACCCGTGACGTGTCAGGGTAAGGCCAGCAACGACCAGCGGACCTGGAGGGCATATGCCGGACGACATGACCGCGCCCGGACCATTCGAGGACGAACTCGTCTACGAGGGCGGCGGCCTGCCGAAGACCACCAACTGGTGGGGGGCCTTCGTCATCGGCCTGGCGGGGACCATTCTCGTCACCGGGATCGCGCCGGTCATGGTCACGGAGCTGGGCGCCGCCTCCGTTCCCGTCATCGTGTTCATCACGATCACGGGCTACCTGGTGTGCCTGCTCCTCGCCGAGCTGTCGGCGATGATGCCCGACCGGTCGGGGGGACTGCCCGCCTACGCCTACCCGGCGTACAAGGATCGCTGGCCTCGGTTCGCCGAGCACGTCAACGGGTTCACCGCGTGGGCGTACTGGCTCGGCTGGTTCCCGGTGGCGCCGCTCAACATGATCCTGGCGTCGCTGTACATCGCCGATCGTTTCAAGCTCACCGGCGGGTCGCTGACGGTCTTCAGCACGCCGATCAGCTACTGGACCTTGGCCATCTCGATCGTCGGCCTGCTCATCCTGGCCGTCCCGGCCATCCGCGGGCTGCGCTTCGGGACGATGTTCGCCACCGCGCTGGCCGTCCTCTCGATGATCCCGCTCACCTTCCTGGCGATCGCGTGGATCTTCCACCCGTCGGTCGTCCATTTCGGCCAGCTCTTCCACTTCCAGCACACCAACGGCACCGGATTCTTCTCGAGCCTCTTCGGCCATAACTGGCTGACGTTGTACATCGCGTTCAGTTTCCTGCTCACCTGGAACGTGATCGCGATGGAGGCGGCCGCCTGCTACATCGGCGAGACGAAGAACCCCGACCGTGACGCCAAGATCGCGATGAACCTGGAGGGCCTGTATGGCCTGTTCATCTACACGCTGATCCCCGTCGCCTTCATCATCGTGATCGGCAACAAGGCGCTGGGCAACTCGGCGCTCGTCGATCCCAAGACGATGTTCGTGACCTTCGCCTCCAAGGTGTTCGGCGCCGGCACCGGCTCCAACATCCTCAACTGGCTCATCGCGATCATGCTCATCCTGGCGCTGATCCTGTCGGCGCTCAACGCGATCACCGGCACCGCGCGGTCGCTGCACCAGATGTCGACCGACGGCCAGTTCCCACGGTTCTTCCAGCACGTCAACAGACACGGCGTCCCGGAGCGGGCGATGATCTTCAACGTCGTCTGCTCGATCCTGGTGGTGTTCGCCGGCGGCGCGGTGCAGATCTACACCCTGTCCAACGTGGGCTACCTCGCCTCGTTCATCCCGGTCCTGGTCGGCTACTACCTGCTGCGGAAGGACCGGCCCAACGTCCGCCGCCCGTTCAAGCTGCCCGGGTTCATGAAGTACGTCGCGCTGGTCATAGCCGCCATCTACGCGGTCATCTACTTCTACGGCGGGCCCATCTACGCCTCGTGCGCCTGCAACGCGGCGGGCACGAAGACGCTGCCGTTCTACTTCATCGGGTGGGGCGTCCTGCTGCTGTACCTGCCGCTCTACTACTACCGCAAGAAGGTCGAGGATCGAAGAGCCCAACCCGACAGCGTGCCGCCGGCAACAGCCGGGGTCGCCACCGGCGGGGCTGGTCCGTGAGCGCCACCGTCACGATGACGCAACCTCGGGACGAGCAGGACCGCTTCACGCGGATTCTGCTCGCCTCCGAGGGTCGGCCGATCCCGCCGGTGGCCGTTGAGCGGGCGATCGAGCTGGCGGCGCGCAGCGGCGCCACCGTTCACGTATTCACGATCGCGCGGATCCACGGCACCTCGTTCGGCATGCCGACCCCCGGGCTAATGCCCACCAAGAAGGAGTGGGCGGAGCGGCGCGAGATGATCGGCAAGACGATCAAGCGCCTCGAGCGCAAGGGCGTCAAGGCCGACGGCCACGTGCTCGGAACCCGTAACGCGACGAAGAAGATCCTCGCCGAGGCCGAGAAGCACGACTGCGAGGCGATCGTCATGGCCGCCGATCCCGACCGCAACCGGGTGACCGGCAACGTGATGTGGAGCCAGGAGCCGCAGCGCGTTCGCCGCAAGGCGAAACTGCCGGTGTTCCTCGTCCCCGACCCGACGAAGCGGAGCGGGTCCTAGTGGCCCACTAGCGAGCGTCCGGACGCCCGTGCAGACGGGCGAGCTTGATCGCGAGCTCGAGCGACAGGAGATCGTCCTCGTCGAGGTTCAGGCCGGTCAGCTCCTCGATCCGGCCGAGCCGCTGGCGGAGCGTGTTCGGATGGATGTAGAGGACGCGAGCGCTCTCGATGACGCTGCGCCGTTCGGACAGGTAGCGCTCGAGCGTGTCGAGCAGCGCGGTCCGCCGCCGCTGGTCGTAGTCGATGAGCAGGTCCACCGCGGCCCGCATCCGGTCGCGCGGGGCGTCGTCGGCGGCGATCTGCACCAGGTACCGGTAGGCGCCGACCTGGGAGTAGGCGATCGCGCCCCCGTCGCGCAGCAGCGCGCCGGCGATCGTGGCGGCGTCACCTGCCTCGCGGTAGGCGCCGGCGGCGTCGCCCGGCGTGTCGCGCAGTTCGCTGACGCCGATCACCGCGCCGGTGCTCTGACCCAGTTCGCGCGCGTCACGCAGCAGCGACTCGATCGCGCAGGGCCGGCCCGAGCCGAACGCCAGCAGCGCCCGCACCGGACCAGGGCCGGCCTCGATCGCCGAGCGCGGCGCCAGCTCCGCCAGGCCGCGCGCGAGCGCTTCGGCCGCGACGCGCCATTCGCCCGATGACTGCTGCCGGGAGCCGGCGGGCTCGGCCCGGAGCAGCAGGTAGGGGCCGGTCAGCTCGCAGCGGACGTCGGCCGCCTTGGTGGCGGCGAACGCGGTGTCGCCGGCCGCGAGCGCCTCGAACAGATCCTTGATCGTGTTGGTCTTGGTGAGACCTTCGATCAGCTCGGCACGCTTGATCGCCACCGCGGCCAGGTGCGCGATGGCGCGGGCCAGCTCGGCGTCCTCTTCGCCGAACACGCCGGCCCCGGCTGCCCCGACGCACAGCACCCCCACGCGCTCGCCGCCGGCCGCCAGGGGCGTCACCAGCAGGTCCGCGAGCGTCTCGCCGGGCCAGAGCGCCTGCGCCGGCGGCCGTCGCGATGAGCGCGAGCGGGTGTCGAGGCCGGCCAGCATCAGCTCGGCGACCGAGGTCATCGGCGGCGGCGCCAGCGTCTCCGGGAATGAGGCCAGCGGCACGACGGTCTCACCGTCTGATTCCAGCCGCAACAGCTGACACACGTCGGCATGCAGCAGCGCCGCCGTGCCCTGCACGAGCACCGCGCCGAGCTGGGCAGCGCCCGGCGCCGCCGCGACCTGCTGGGCGAGCTCCGACAGGCCGGTCAGCGCGTCGACGCGGCGACGCTCGCGGTCATACAGCTGGGCGTTCTCGATCGCGCCTGAGACCAGCGACGCGATGTGAATGAGCAGCTTGAAGGTGTCCTCGCCGAACTCGTGCGGGGCACGGGTGTGCAGCACGATGACGCCGATCGTCTCTCCCGCCCGGGAGAGGATGGGCACCGCCGCCATCGACTGGAAGCGCTCCTCCTCGAGCAGCGGCACGTACTTCATGCGCGGGTCCTTCATCGCCTGATCGCGGATGAACTCGGGGCGGCGATGGCGGGCGACCCAGCCGGTCAGCCCCTCCTGGACCGAGAACTGCACGTTGCCGACGGCCTCGCCGAATACCGGTGAGGCGGCGCGGATGGTGAGCCGGCGGTCCTCGAGCAGGTAGATGAAGCAGGCGTGACAGCCGGTGGCCTCGGTGGCGAGATCGACGACGCCCTGGAGCATCGGGGCCAGCTCCAGCGAGGAGGAGACCAGCTTGATGACCCCGTACAGGGTGCGGTTCTCCTCCCGGAGTCCGCGGAGCTCGGTCCTGACCGGCGTCGGCGATTCTGCGCTGAGTGCCACTGGTGTCCGATGGTCTCCTATGTGCGGGGCGCACATGCCTGGCCCCAGAACGGGGTGCCACGGACCATTGTGCAGCACCACCGCCGCCGGATAGAACTCGGGCATGACCGATGCCCCCCAGAACGAAGACGACGTCCGGCGAATCGTCAAGGACAACGGGATCGAGTTCCTGTTCGCCCAGTTCGTCGACATGCACGGCAAGCCGAGCGCCAAGCTGGTGCCGGCCCACCACCTCGAGGACCTGCTCACCGAAGGCGCCGGGTTCGCCGGCTTCGCCGCCGGCGACATCGGCCAGGGCCCCGACGATCCTGACATGATCGCCATGCCTGACCCGACGACGCTGACGATCCTGCCGTGGCGGCCGACCGTCGCGCGCTTCGCCTGCAACATCACCGTCGAGGGCGAGGCCTGGCCGTACTGCCCGCGCACCATCCTGCAACGCGCGCTGGCTCGCATCGCCGAACAGGGCTATGAGCTCAAGGTCGGGGCCGAGCTCGAGTACTTCCTGCTGCGCCGCGCCGCCGACGGCTCACTCGAGCTCGCCGACCCGCTCGACACCCTCGATCAGCCGTGTTACGACATGCGGGCGCTGACCCGCAACCTGGACTTCGTGTCAGAGGTGTCGCGGGCGGTGACCGGTCTGGGCTGGGACAACTACGCCACCGATCACGAGGACGCCAACGGGCAGTTCGAGCAGAACTTCCAGTTCGCCGACGCGCTGACCACCTGTGACCGCGCGATCTTCTTCCGCTACATGGTCGAGTCCCTGGCCCAGCAGCGCGGGCTGATCGCGACGTTCATGCCCAAGCCGTTCGCGAACCTCACCGGCAACGGCTGCCACTTCCACGTCAGCCTGTGGAAGGACGGCGAGAACGTCTTCGATCGTGACCCGGGTGACGATCCGCGCGGGCTCGGCCTCTCAGAGCTCGGCTACAACTTCATCGGCGGCCTGAAGGCCAACGCGAAGGCGTACATCGCCGTCACCGCCCCCACGGTCAACTCCTACAAGCGGCTGGTCGTCGGCGCTCCGACGAGCGGCGCCACGTGGGCGCCGGCGTACGTGAGCTACGGCTACAACAACCGGACCCAGATGCTGCGCATCCCGGCCGGCGGGCGGATCGAGGACCGCACCGTCGACGGCTCGTGCAACCCGTATCTCGCCGCCACCGCGATGCTGTCCGCCGGGTTCGACGGGATCGCGCGCGGGCTCGACGCCGGTGAGCCCAACGGCGCCAACCTCTACACGATGAGCGTCGCGGACCGCGAGGCGGCCGGGATCGAGACGCTGCCGGCCAACCTGCTCGACGCCACCCGCGAGCTCGAACACAACGCTGCGCTGCGCGCCGGCTTCGGCACCACCCGCGGCGGCGACTACATCGACTACTTCATCGAGTGCAAGCGGCGCGAGGTGCAGGCCGCCCACGAGCAGATCACGCAGTGGGAGCTCGACCGCTACCTGCAGCTGTACTGAGTCACAACGGACCGAACCGCCGGATGCCGGCGCCGCCGCCCAGCGCCTGCGCGGCGGTCTGGAGGGAGCCCACCGACTGCGGGGTCAGGGCATCGAGGTGGCTCGCCAGCGCGATGAACGCCTTGCCCGTGGTCAGCGCATCCCCGAGCGCGTGATGGGGATCCTCGGCGGGCTGGCCGAGCACGCCGGCCAGCCGTGACAGCGACAGCCCGGCGGGCGTGACCCCATCGCGCTCGCGCAGCCACAGACGCCCCAGCACCTCGGTGTCGGCATCGGCCGGCAGCCGCAGCCGCCGGCGGCGCAGCTCCCGCCCCAGGAACGTGCGCTCGACCATCGCGGTGTGAAATACCGGGGCGCGCCCGGCCAGGGAATCCAGCAGCTGGTCGATCGCGTCGTCAAGGGCCGGCGCGTGGCGCAGATCGATCGAGCGCAGCTTGTGCACCAGCACGGAGGCGTGCGTTGGGGGGCTGTCGGGCCGGGCGAGCGTGTACAGCGCCTCGCCGAGGATCAGCGCGCCCTCCCGGATCGGCACCGCGCCGATCGCGATGATCTCGTCGGATCGGTGCAGGCCGGTCAGCTCCAGATCGATCACGCACCACTCCGCCTCGCGCCATGGGGTGTCGGCCCGCGGGCCGGGGGCGTGGGCGAAACGCGCAGCGGCATCGCTGCGTCGCAGACTCAGCCTCACGGCGCGACCTCCCGGGCAATCGTGGTGACGGCATGAAAGACGCTGCGCAGGTGCCCGCGAGTCAGCGAGCTCATCGTCGCCGCGTCGAGCAGATCATCCGGCGGCTCGCCGGCGGCGATCTGCTCGAGCTGGTGGACGATCCGCAACTCCAGCGCCAGCTCGAACGCCTCGATCAGCGTCTGCGACTGGTCGGCGCGGATGATGCCGGCGTCGGCGGCGTTGCGCAGCCGCTCGGGGGTCGATCCCTCGCCGGCGTCGGCGGCCGTCGCGGCCCAGCTGGCGATGAGCGCGATCGGCACGATCGCCGCCTCTCGCACGTTGAGGCGGGCGTGGCGGCCCTCGGCGGTCAGCACGGCGTCGGCGTCAAAGCCGGTGGGCAGCGTGCGCGTGAACGCCCGGGCGGCGAGGGCACGCAGGAGCTCCGCCCGCGGCGCGCCCTCGGCCAGGGGGAGCGGCTCGACCGGCGTTCCCCACAGCACGCGCCGGTCGGCCAGCACCGACTGGGCCAGCTCGTCGGAGCGGGCCCGAGCGATCCACTGCGCCGCATCATGGGCCACCAGCGGGCCGCGCACCCCGCATCGGCCCAGGGCGGTGGCGAGCGCCGCCGTCCAGTCGGGCGAGGGCGGTGACTCCGTGGCGTGGATCAGCGCGCCGCGCCGCGTCGAGCCGGGGGTCAGCTCGTGGCGGGCCAGGCTGCCGACCGACACCCAGACGAAGCCGGGCGCGGCGGGATCGCCATTGGCGGAGACGAGCTCGATCGCGCGGCGGGTGAGCCCGTCGACGAGCGCCGACAGCACCGGGGCCAGCTCGAGCGCGGGGACGCTCGAGTGGTGGAGCTCGAGCATCAGCTTCGGCAACTCGGCGGCGACGGTGACCAGCGCGTCCAGGTTGCGCGCCCGGTCGATCGACCGGCGCGCGCCGAACCACGAGCGCGGCTGGGCGGCGAACAGGTCGGCGTCCTCGACCATGCCGAGCAGGCGGCCGCGCTCGGAGACGACCGGCGCGTGGCGGACGCCGCGCTGGAGCATCTCGTAGAGCACCTCGCCGGCGAGGCGGTCGGGCCCGACGACGAACGCCGGCGCGGTCATCGCCGAGTCGACCCGGACCGCGCCGGAGCGGCCGATCGCCAGCACGCGGGCCCGCAGGTCCCGATCGGTGAGGATGCCGAGGCCGCCCTCCTCGAGCTCGACGACGGCGGCGCTGACGCCGGCCGCGGTCATCCGCTCAGCGACGAACCCGATGTTCTCCGAGGGCTTGCAGGTGACCGTGGGCGCCCGGATCATCTTGGCCACCGGGAGATACACCGGGTCGGTCCGCCCGGTCTGCAGCTCGCGGCGGCGGGCGCGATCGAGCAGCGGCCGCGCCACCTCCACCGGGATGCGGTACGCGAGCGTGTCCTCGGAGGCGCGCGCCTCGAACCCCGGTGGCAGCCCGGACAGCATCGCGGCGTGACCGAACGAGTCGCCGGGGCCGAGCAGGTCGAGCAGCCGGCCCTCGTGGGTGATGTCGACGCCGCCCGAGTGGATGACCCGCAGGAAGGTGACGGGGCCACCGCCCTCGGACAGGATCACCGTTCCGCGCAGGTGAAATTCGATCGCCGCCTGCATGGCGACCTCGGCCAACTCATCGGGCGCGAGCGCGTCGAACGGCGGCCGCTGCGCCAGAAAGCGCGCGATCTCGCTCAGACCCGCGTCCAGCTCGCCCTCCGATGGCGCACGATTCTCATGCTGAGACTGTAGAGCGGCCGCGCCCTGCCTCAGCGGATGAGTCCCAGCCGCTGCGCGCGCTGCACCGCTTCGGTGCGGTTGCGCACGTCGAGCTTGCGGTACACCGAGCTCGAGTGCTCCTTGACGGTGTGCCGGGACAGATGGAGCGCCTCTCCGATCTCCGGATTGGTGGCGCCGGAGGCCATCAGCTCGAGCACGGCGCGCTCGCGATCGGTCAACCCCAGCGCCCCCTGGCGCGTCGCGTCGCTGCGCGGGTGCTCGAACACCGTCTTGCCCAGGCCGACCAGCCGCACCGCGCCGGCGATCTTGCGCGCCGGCCAGTCCTTGTACGCGAAGCCGGAGGCCCCCGCCGCCCGCGCCGCCTGCGGGGAGATCTCGCCGGCGCCCGAGAACAGGAGCACCCGCGTCGCCGGCTCGGCGGCGATCAGCAGCTCGCACACCTCGGCGCCGGACTCCTCCCCGATGAACAGGTCCACCAGGGCGACGTGGGGCCGGTAACGCGTCACCATCGTCACCGCCTCGGGACCGGTGTGAGCGCTGACGCAGCGCTCCACCCACGGCTGCTGGGTGAGCATCAACCGAAAGCCCCAGTGCACGACGTCGTGATCGTCGACCACCAGCACGCGCAGCCGCTCCGGGCTGCGCTCGGCGTCATCCGCCATCGTCATGGGGGACGACGAGCCGGACCTGCCAGGTCCCGGGCTCACGTTCACCGAACTCGACCACTCCGTTGGACTGCAGCGCCTCCAGCGCCGCCAGCCGGAGCCCCATGCCGGCGGGGCGGCGGGGCGAGTCCACGCCGTCGTTGGCCACCTCCATCCAGAACGCCCCGTTGGCCCGGCCGAGGCGAACCGCCACGCGGGTGGGGTGCGCATGCTTGTCGGCGTTGCGCACGGCCTCGAGCAGGACCGACTGCGCCAGCGGCTCCAGCGACGCCGGCACGTCGGCGGCCACACCCTGGTCGAGGGTCAGCCCGAGATCGGGATGGGCGCCCGACAGCCGCTGCACCTCGGCGGCGAGCGTCGTGCGGGTGGCGCGGGGCGCCCGGCCCAGCGGGCGCTGGAGCGCCGCCCGCAGCTCGGTGAGGGCCGCCTGCGTCTCGGTGGCACAGCGCCGGCGCGCCGACGCCGGCAGCACTCCGTCGCCGTCGAGCGCCATCGAGACGCCGAACAGCCGCTGGATGACGCCTTCGTGGATCTCGCGCGCAAGGTCGATCCGCTGCTCGAGCTGGCTCGCCTTCTCGAACTGGGTCGAGACGATACGCGAGACCGACGCCAGCGCCGCCGCCTTGCCGAGCGTCCACAGCAGGCTGCGATCGGCGTCGTCGAGCGGAGGGGCGGTCATGAGCCGGTCGGCGAAGATCACTCCGAACGCACGGTCGGCCGCCGCCATCGGCGCGCAGACCAGCCGGGCCGGCTCGGACACGAGCGGCGCGAACTCGTCGGGCACCTGGCCGCTGAGATCTCCGACGACCTCGATCACGCGATCCTCGCGCAGCGCCTGCGCGGCGATCGGAGCCGAGTCCACCGTGACGTAGGCGCCGGCGAACTGCTCGATGTCCATCCGGTGCGAACCGGCCGCCCGCACCCGGCGATCGGCCGAGTCGTAGCGGAAGATGAGCGCGCGGCGCATGCGCGCGAGCCGGCACACGGCCTCGCACAGCCGGTCATAGAAGCCGTCGACGGTGGCCGCGGGATCGGACTGGGAGAGGACCTCGACGAACAGCTCCAGGGCCTCGATGCCGAGGCCGGTCTCACCTCCGCTGGAGACGCCCGCGCTCATGCTCGCGGCGCGCGGGGGCGCCCGGCCGCGCGCGGCTGACGGTGGGGCGCCGGCTGCGGGCGGACGCCTACGCCGCGTGGGCGTGCATCAAGCCGAGACGCAGCGCCTGCTCGGGCGCCAGGTACACGCGCCATCCGGCGTGACATGAAGGGCAACGGCATTGGACCGATGGATCGTAACCCTCCAGGCTGTCGTCCCACTGCACGTCGTCGGAGCGCAGGCAGAACGGGCAGGCGAGCGCGGCGGCGACGAGCGCGTCGGGGTCCTCGGGGCGAAAGCGCGCGATGTCGGCAAGCGTGACGATGTCACGAATATCGCGGGGCGCACCGCCGCTGGCAACCCGGGCCAAGGTGCAACCCCCCAGGTGGGGGGCGCTACGACGCGGCGCGCAGGGGATACGCCGGCGTCGCGAACGCGTCCCCGCGGGTGATCGGACGCTTGCCCCAGCGGCTGCGGGTGGCGAAGTCCAGCAGCCGGTCCATGTAGTCGCGCAGCGGCGCGGCGGTGATGCCGTCGGGCTCCAGCCGAGCGCGGGTGGCGGCGTCCTCGAACACGCCGTCCATGCAGAAATACGGGAAGTACTCGCTGCCGGCGTTCAGCGCCCGGCGCTCGGCGGCGCCGATCGTCAGCTCCGCGAACTCGGCCGGCGGCACCACCTGCGGCAGGGGCCGCCGGAAGTACCGGCTGGCCAGGCCGGCGATCTCGGCGATCGTGGAGGCGTGCGGGCCGGCGGTGAGGTGGTAGGTGGCGCCGGTGGCGCGGCCGGACTCACACAGCGCGAACGCGGCATCCGCGACGTAGTCGATCGAGACGACGTCGACCGGTGCCGACGGGATCGCCGGCACCGCCGTGAACAGCCCGCGCGCGAACGCTCGCAGCGGCCAGTAGAGGACGTTGAATGCGGCGGTCCAGCCGTTGTTGCGATCGCCGACGACGATGCTCGGCCGCATGATCGTGAACGGCAGCTCCGAGTGCGCGCGCACCAGCTGCTCGGCCTCGAACTTGGACTGCTCGTAGGAGTTGTGGAACCCCTGTCCGAAATCGAGGTCGCATTCGGCGAAACCGCCGGGATGGGTGCCGGCGACAAACGCGGTCGACACGTGGCCGTAGCAGTCAAGGCCGCCGTGCTCGCGCGCGAGCTCGGCCAGCTCGAGCATCCGCCGGGTCCCCTCGAGGTTGATGTGGCGGGCCTCGTCGAGCCCGAGCGTGAACGACACCGAGGCGGCGCTGTGGACGATCGTGGTCACCCGCTCGGCGAGCCCGACACGTTCGCGCTCCGACAGGCCAAGGCCCGGCGCGGTCATGTCGGCGGCGAGCACGTGCACCCGGTGCTGGTGCTCGCGGGCGCAGGGCCCGAACAGGTTCTCCAGGACCCCGTCGACGCGGGCGCGCGCGGCCTCGTGGCTCCCGGCGCGCACCAGCGCGACGATCCGCCGGTCGCTTCGCTCCAGGTAGCGCGCCAGCAGCTCCATGCCGACGAAGCCGGTGGTTCCGGTCAGCAGAACGTCGCCCGCGGGCGAGCCCGTCATGCGTGTGCCAGCGAGTCGAAGGCCCACATGAGGCGCTCGCGGGTGTCCCACGGCTCGATCAGCTCATCGACGAAGCCGCGCGCGGCGGCGACCTCGGGGCGCAGCTGGGTCTCGGCGTAGTGCTCCGCCAGCCGGTCGCGCTCGGCCTCCGGATCCTCGGCCGCCGCCAGCTGGCGCCGGTGCATGACCCCCACCGCTGGGCGGGCGCCCATGACGCCGATCTCCGCCTGGGGCCACGCGAACACGTAGTCCGCTCCCAGGTCCTTGGAGTTCATCGTGATGAACGCGCCGCCGAATGCCTTGCGCAGGATCAGCGTGATGCGCGGGACGGTCGCCTGCGCGAACGCGTGGACGAACGCAGCCCCGTAGCGGATCACGCCGGCAGACTCCTGTCGCATGCCGGGCATGTATCCCGGCGTATCCACCAGCACCAGCAGGGGGATTCCAAACGAGTCGCACTTGGCGACGAACCGCGCCCCCTTTTCCGAGCTTGCCGCGTCCAGGACCCCGCCGAGATACCGCGGCTGATTGGCGATGACTCCCACCGTCCGGCCGTCGATCCGGGCCAGCCCGGTGACGAGGTTGCGCGCCCAGCCGGCGGAGATCTCCAGCATCTCGCCGCCGTCGACGATCGTGGAGATCACGTCGCGCACGTCGTAGATGCGGCGTGGCTCGGGCGGCACGATGCTGGCCGGATCCAGTCCGCTCGGCGGACGGCACTCCAGCACCGGTGCCGCCAGATCCCGGTGGCTCGGCAGGTAGCCGAGCAGCTCCCGCGCCAGGCGCGAGGCGTCGAGGTCGTCGGCGGCGACGAACTGGCAGACGCCGTTGCGCTCGTGGACGCGGGTGCCGCCGAGCTGCTCGGCATCGACGGTCTCGCCGAGCGCTTCACGGACGACGCCGGGACCGGTCAGGAACATGCTGGACCGCGCGGTCATCACCACCCAGTCGGTCAGCGCCGGCGAGTACGCACCGCCGCCCGCCGAGAGGCCGGTGACGATCGAGATCTGGGGGACCTTGCCCGAGAGCGCCACCGTCCGCTTGAAGATGCGGCCGTAGCCACCGAGGGCGCCGATCCCCTCTTGCATCCGGGCGCCGCCCGACGACACGAAGCCGACGACCGGGGCGCGGCCGCGACCGGCGAGCTCGAGCACCCGCGCGATCGTGTCGGCGTGGGCCTCGCCCAGCGATCCACCGGCGTAGCTCGGGTCCTGGGCATAGCAGAACACGCGCCGCCCATCAACGGTGCCCGATCCTCCGAGCACGCCGTCGCCGGTGCGGGCCTTGTCACCCATCACCGAGGAGATCACGTCCGAGCGGATGAGCTGCAATGAGCCGGGATCGCAGAGCGACTCGAGGCGCTCGAGCGGCGTCAGCGTCTCGGGCGCCGGGTCGGTGCGGGCAAAGCGGCGGGCGCGCGTGGGGCGTTCCAGCAGAGCGCTCATGGACGGCCCCATTCGATGACCGTCGCGCCCCAGGTGAAACCGGCGCCGAACGCTCCGAGCAGCACGCGGTCACCGGGGGCCAACATCCCTTCCCGTTCGCTGAAAGCCAGGGCCAGCGGCAACGTCGCCGCCGAAGTGTTGCCGTACTGGCCGATGCAGTCGACCACGCGCTCGGGCGGCAACCCGAGCCGCTCGCCCACGGCGGACAGGATCCGGCCGTTGGCCTGGTGGTACACGAACAGATCGATCTCATCGAGCCCGACGCCGGCCGCCCGCACCGCCTGATGCGTGCACAGACTCAGCCGGGCCACGGCCTCGCGAAACGTCTCGTGGCCGCGCATCCGGATGACACCATCCGAGCGCTCAGCGCGGATGTGGCCGGCCCCGGCCCCGTCGGAGCCGAGCACGACCGGGCCGATGCGCCCCTGCCCACTGGACTGCTCGAGCACGACCGCGCCGGCGCCGTCGGCGAACACCGCCGCGGTGGCACGATCGAACGGGTCGGTGATCCGGGACATGAAGTCGGCGCCGATGACGACCGCGCAGCGGGCGCGGCCCGCCTCGACCTGCGCGGCGCCGACCGCCAGCGCCGACAGGAAGCCGGTGCAGGCCGAGCCGACGTCAAATGCGCCGGCGTTGGTGGCGCCGAGGGCATGGGCGACGAGCGGCGCCGTCCCCGGCATCAGCTCGTCGGAGGTGGTGGTGGCGACGATCACGAGGTCGACGTCGCGCGGGTCGACCTCGGCGCGGGCCAGCGCGGCCCGGGCGCAGTCGGTGGCGTGGGTCTCGAGGCGCTCCTCGGGGCGCGCCACACGGCGCTCGCGGATGCCGGTGCGACGCTCGATCCAGTCGCCGTCGACGCCGAGACGGGCGCCGATCTCGGCGTTGGCGACGACCGTGTCCGGGACGCTGACGGCCACCGACGCGGCGACGGCGCCGGCGCGCGGCAGGATCGACGGGGCCGGCGCCAGCTCCGGCTCGAGGGGCAGGATGGTGGTCATGGCGGTACACGCTGAGCGGTCGGCGGGGGTTATGCGAGCCGTCGCCCGTCAACAACCGACAGACGGGGGGTCGGTCCGGAAACCGGTGGAAAGGCGCCAACGGCGGCCCAGGAGATTGGCCGCGTGTGTTCGCGGCGCTCTCAACGCCGCGCCGTCCTCAGTCGCCGGGCCCGGCGCTGAGGTCGTCGATCATCGCGGCAAGGCGGACGAGCAGGTCAGAGACGAGCTCGCGCTCGTCGGCCGGGAGCTGCTCATAGAAGGTCAGCTTGCGCGCGCGCATCCAGCCGTCCTGGTCGCGCAGGGTACGCCGCCCGGTATCGGTCAGCGTCACGGTCACGCCGCGGCGATCCTCGGCCGACCGCGCGCGGCGGACGAGCGCCCGGCGCTCGAGCGCGTCGAGGATCCGTGTCGCCGTCGAGGGAGCGATGCCGGCCTCGGCCGCCAGATCCGAGACTCGGGCCGTCTCTGAGTCACACAGCGGCAGCAGCAGCCCGTATTGGGACAGGGTGAGCGAGGCCGCCCGGTCATGCGGGGAGGCGCCGCGTGCCCGTCGCACCGCCTGGGCGAACGTCTCGAAGGAGACGAGGAACTCCTCGGACGCCATGACGGGGGTGTCGGTCACACCATCCATGCCCCCCTAGCATAACAGTCGTTGCCATGCTAACCTTTGGCATGCCAATCAATGCTTCACAGGGCGGTCGCCATGTTTCGCAACATCCTGGTCTGTGTCGACGGCTCGGCTCAGGCCGAGCGAGCCCTCACCGAGGCCATCGACCTCGCTGACGCCGAGCGGTCTCGGCTGACGATCCTCACCTCCATCCCGCGCGCGCCCTACTGGGCCTGCACGCCGGCGACCGCCGGGGGAATGGAGTCGCTCGCCGCCGATCTGGCCGCCGAGGCCAAGGACGCTCTGAAGGCGGCGGTCGAGCGCGTGCCGGCATCGATCCCGGTGACGAAGATCCTCACCGAGGAGCCGATCCGCGAGGCGCTGATGCGCCGGCTCAAGAGTGGCGAGCACGACCTCGTCGTCATGGGGTCACGCGGCCGCGGGGCGCTGTCGGCATCGTTCCTGGGCAGCGTCAGCCACTACGCGCTCAACCACTGCCAGGTGCCGGTGCTCATCGTCCACTCCGAGGGCGACGCGGCGACGAGCCCGGCGGGATCCGATGTCTCGGCCCCGGCAGCCTCGGCGTCGCCGTCGGCGAGCGCGGTTGCCGTGGGCGGCCTCGAACTGCCCGGCGCGGTCTAAGCCCCGGGCGGCCTCGAACTGCCCGGCGCGGTCTAAGCCCCGGCGCGCTCTAAGCCTCGGCGGGCGCCGCGACCAACCGCGCGAACAGTCCGTCGAGGGTCGCCACCGGATCCGCCGACAGCCCGGCGTGCACCTCCGAGGCCTGCACGCTCGTGCTCGACGGCGCCGCCAGCCAGCCGAACCGCTCGGACTGCGAGAGCGCCGCGATCGGCCCGGCGTCGGGCGCCCCCTCGGCCACGCGGACCAGGCCGGTGAGGTACTCCCCCACCTCGCGCGCCGGCACCCCCGGCGCCAGCGCCCGGAGCCGCTCGGGGTCCAGCGCGACCTGGGCGCCGAGGAACCCCCGTTGGCGGCAGAACAGGACGACGCCGACGTTGAAGCGCTCGCCCCGCTCGACGCTCGGGACGACGCGCAGGATGAGGTACGTGAACGGGCTAGACCCGGATTCGGGCACGCTCCGCCTCCTGCACGAATCCGCCGGCGGCCAGTCGCCGGTCCAGATACTCGACGTACACGCCGGCGGCGTCGGCGCCGGCGAACCACTCGTCGGGGACCAGCCCGACCGCGGCGCCGATCGTGCCGTCGCCCAGCCGGGCGCGCATGCGCGCGTCAGCCTCGACGATCGAGCCCGCGAACGGCAGCAGCACATGGTCGGCGATCATCGGGAATGGCCGCTCCGCGTGGGCGGCCGGATCGAGTCCGCCGTGCTGGAGATACAGCGCCGCGCCGTGATCGATCAGCCACAGGCGCTCGTGCCACAGCAGCAGGTTCGGGTTGCGGGCGGTCCGGTCGACGTTGGTGGCCAGCGCGTCGAGCCACACGACCTCGGCGGCCAGTTCGGATTCCGGTTGCCACGTTCCGGCCGGGGTGTAGGCGAGCGTGCCGGGCAGGAAATCGACGCCGAGGTTGACGCCCTCGCTGGCGGCGATCAGGTCCTGGATCTCGGGGTCGGGCTCGGCTGCGCCCAGCCGGGCGTCGATGCCCAGGGTCACCAGTTCCGGCACGAGCAGGCCGGCGCCGCGGGCCAGTTCGCCGATGATCACCTCGGCGACGAGCGCGCGCAGGCCCTGCCCGGCGCCGCGGAACTTCGCCACGTAGAGGCCGTCGTCATCGGCCTCGACCAGCCCCGGGAGTGAACCGCCCTCCCGCAGGGCGGTCACGTACCGAGTGGCGAGGACCTGGCGAAGACCGCGGGTGCTGACGGGCATGCGCGCCTTTCTAGCATCAAGTCCATGCTCCTCTCCGTCCTCGATCAGTCACCCATCGCCGAGGGCTCCACCGGAGCGCAGGCGCTGCGCAACACGATTGACCTGGCCCGGCTGGCCGACGAGCTCGGCTACACCCGCTACTGGGTGGCCGAGCACCACGGCGGCCCGATGCTGGCCGGTCCGAGTCCCGAGGTGCTGATCGGCCCGATCGCCGCCGCCACCGAGGGCATCCGTGTCGGCAGTGGCGGGGTGATGCTCCCCCACTACAGCCCGCTCAAGGTGGCCGAGAGCTTCACCATCCTGGCCGCCCTGTTCCCCGGCCGGATCGATCTCGGGCTGGGCCGCGCCGCCGGTACGGATCCGCTCACCACCTTCGCGCTGCAGCGTGACCGCCGGCAGGCCGCCCCCGACGACTTCCCCCAGCAGCTCGGCGAGCTGCTGGCCTACTTCGAGGACGATCTCCCCGAGGACCATCCCTTCCGCCATCTCGCGGCGACGCTCCCGGGCCGCCCCGAGCTGCCCGTCCCGTGGCTGCTGGGCTCCTCGGAGCAGAGCGCCATCTGGGCCGGCGAGCTCGGCCTGCGCTACGCCTTCGCGGACTTCATCAACCCGCGCGGCTCGCACATCGCCCAGCTCTACCGCGAGCGGTTCACCCCGGTCCGGGACCTCAAATCCCAGCGCACCGCGGTGGCGGTGTGGGCGCTGGCGGCCCCGACCGACGAGGAGGCCCAGTTCCTCGCCTCGAGCAGCCGTATGACATTCACCCAACTGCGCCGCGGCAAACTGATCGCGGTGCCGCCACCCGAGCAGGCGGCCGAGTTCCTGGCCCGCGAGGCGCGGCTGACGCCGTCCGGGGACATTCCCGGCCGCCGCGGCATCGTCGGTGCCCCGGAGACCGTGCGCGCCGGCATCGAGGAGGTGGCGGCCGCGTACCAGGCCGACGAGGTCATCGTGGTCACCATCACCTACGACCACTCCGTGCGCCGCCGGTCCTACGAGCTGCTGGCCGAGACGTTCGATCTGCAGCCCCGCGCGCTGACGGAAACCGCCGCACCCGCCCGAGTCTGAGCCTGAGACGGCGCCGACCACCCGGCATCCGTCGATCCGGGATAGGATCGGTGCCTGGTGCCGCAGTGGGTCTATGACTTCGCCGAGGGCTCGAAGGACATGCGCGAGCTGCTGGGCGGCAAGGGCGCGAACGTCGCCGAGATGACGCGGGTGCTCGGTGCCGAGCGGGTGCCGGCCGGGTTCACGATCACCACCGAGGCGTGCGTCGAATACATGCGCGCCGACCGCGAGGAGCCCGAAGGGATGGCCGACGAGGTGGCCAAGGCGCTGAAACGCCTGGAGGAGCACGCCGGCAACGACCTGGGCGATCGCGACGATCCACTGCTGGTGTCGGTCCGATCGGGGGCGCGGGAGTCGATGCCGGGAATGCTCGACACGGTGCTCAACCTCGGGCTCAACGACGAGTCCGTGCTCGGCCTCGCCACGGCCACCGACAACGAGCGCTTCGCCTGGGACTCCTATCGGCGCTTCGTGCAGATGTTCGGCAACGTCTCGCGTGGGATCCCCGGGGAGCGTTTCGAGGACGCGATCAAGGACGCAAAGTCCCAGCGCGGCGTCAGCGATGACACCGAGCTCGATGTCGACGCGCTCAAGGAGCTGACCGCAACGTTCAAGGCCATCTACCGGGAGGAGACGGGAGAGCAGTTCCCCCAGGCTCCGGGGGAGCAGCTGCGGCTGTCGATCCGGGCGGTGTTCGACTCGTGGGTCGGCGACCGCGCGGTCGAGTACCGGCGCCAGAACCACATCCCGGATGAGTGGGGAACGGCGGTCAACGTCCAGCAGATGGTGTTCGGCAACAAGGGCGACACGTCGGGATCGGGCGTGGCGTTCTCCCGCGACGAGGTCACCGGCGCGCCGGAGCCGAGCGGCGACTTTCTCCCCAACGCCCAGGGCGAGGACGTCGTCTCGGGGGTGCGCACGCCGCGGGACATCGCCGAGATGAGTGACTGGATGCCCGACGTCCACGCCGAGCTGATGGAGATCCTGCGCACGCTGGAGCGTCACTACGAGGACATGCAGGACTCCGAGTTCACCGTGGAGGAGGGGCGGCTGTACATGCTGCAGACGCGTAACGCCAAGCGGCCCGCGCAGGCCGCGGTGCGCTTCGCCGTCGACGCCGTCGGGGAGGGCCTGCTCAGCCGCGAGCGCGCGCTGCAGACGATCGATCCCGGCTCGCTCGACGCGCTCCTGCACCCGACGTTCGATCCCAAGGCCGACTTCGAGGTGCTCGCCTCCGGGGTCAACGCCTCTCCCGGCGCCGCCAAGGGCGCGATCGTGTTCACCGCCGCCGACGCCGTCGCCGCCGCGCGGGAGGGACGCGACGTGATCCTGGTCCGGCCGTTCACCGACGCCGAGGACGTCGCCGGCTTCCACGCCGCCAAGGGCATCCTGACCAGCGAGGGGGGCAAGGCGTCGCATGCCGCGCTGGTGGCGCGCGGGATGGGCCGGCCGGCAGTGGTCGGCGCCCAGGCGCTGGCGATCGACCTGGCGGCAAAGACGGTGAGCGTCAACGGGACGCAGCTGCACGAGGGCGACGCCATCGCCATCGACGGGACGCGCGGCTGCGTGACCACCGATGACGTCCCGCTGGTGGACGCGCAGGTCGATGCCAACTTCGAGCAGGTGCTCGCCTGGGCCGACGAGGTGCGGCGGATGGACGTCCGCGCCAACGCCGACACCCCCGAGGATGCGCGCAAGGCGCGGGAGTTCGGCGCCCAGGGCATCGGGCTGTGCCGCACCGAGCACATGTTCATGGCCGATGACCGGCAGCCGAAGATGCGGGCGATGATCATGGCCGACGACACCGACTCCCGCAAGGACGCCCTGGCCGAGCTGCTGCCGCTCCAGCAGGCCGACTTCGAGGGGCTGTTCGAGGCGATGGCCGGCCTGCCGGTGACGGTGCGGCTGCTCGACCCCCCGCTGCACGAGTTCCTCCCCCACGCCGAGGATCTGGCGACGAGCATCGAACGGGCCCGCAACGAGGAGTCAGACGAGCTCCCCCGCTTGGAGCGACTGCTCGAGCGCGTGCACGAGATCTCCGAGGAGAACCCGATGCTCGGCACCCGTGGCTGCCGGCTCGGCATCCTGTACCCGGAGATCTACGAGATGCAGGTCCACGCGATCCTGCGCGCCGCCAAGGCGGCCGCCGAGCCGACCCGACCGGAGATCATGATCCCGCTCGTGGACTACGAGCACGAGCTGGACATCATGCGCCAGCTCGTCGCTGCGATCGGCGACGAGGAGGGCCTGACGATCGGCGAGGACTACACCGTCGGGACGATGATCGAGCTGCCGCGGGCGTGCTTCGTGGCCGACCGCATCGCCCGCTTCGCCGACTTCTTCAGCTTCGGCACCAACGACCTCACCCAGACCGCGCTCGGCTTCTCGCGTGACGACGTCGAGTCGAAGTTCGTGCCCGAGTACCTGAAGCGCAAGATCATCGATCGCAGCCCGTTCGAGACGATCGACAAGCCCGGCGTCGGCTGGCTCGTCCGGCTCGGCGCCTGGGTCGGCCGCGAGGCCCACCCGGGACTCAAACTCGGCATCTGCGGCGAGCATGGCGGCGATCCCGAGTCAATCGAGTTCTTCCACCGCGCCGGGCTGGACTACGTGTCGTGCTCGCCCTACCGGGTCCCGATCGCCCGGATCGCCGCCGCCCAGGCCTCGATCGACTATCCGATCGGCCGCTGGGACTGACGCGATCCGGGCCCCGGCAGCTAACTGGATGAGGTCCATCCACTTCTCGAGGATTTGGTGCTGCTGATGAACGAGGCGATCGCCGATCCGGACCCGTGGCACGGACTGACCACGTTCCTGGAGCGGATGCTCGAGCTGCAGGCTGGTGATCGTGGCCTGAAGGACCTCATCACCGAGGGCGCGCTGATCGACGCCTCACGCGACGAGGCGCCCGAGCTGTGGCGCCGGTACCTCGGCATCATCATCCGCGGCCTGGCGGCGGATCCCGACGCCCAGCCGCCCCTCTCACCGCCGCCGCTGGCACCCGAGCAGGTGGACCACGTGATGTCGCAGCTGAAGCCCGGATCGCGGTCATCCTCCTGACCGCGGTTCGGCGCGGCCGGAACCCCGGTCTGGCTCGCGTGTTGACGTGGAGGTGCCGGTGATCAGGAGAACCGCGTGGGCGCATCCGCACGGACGGCCGGGCCGAGCGCCCCGTCTCGTGCTCGCGCTGGCGGCCGTCGCGGCGGCGGTGACCGTCGGCGGTGCGGCCGCCGTGATCACGAGCTCCGCGAACCACGCCGGGTCGCCGCGGGCCGCGGCACCGCATGCGGCCGCACCGGCCCCCGGAGGCGCCGAGCAGCGGCCGAACATCGTGTTCGTCCTCACCGACGACCTGTCGATGGACCTGATCCCCTATATGCCGCAGGTCCAGGCGCTGCAGTCGCGCGGCATCACGTTCGACAACTACTTCGTGTCGGACTCGCTGTGCTGCCCCTCGCGGTCGTCGATCTTCACCGGCAACTTCCCCCACGACACCGGCGTCTTCACCAACTCCGGTCCCGGCGGCGGGATCCGCGCGTTCTACAACCACGGTGACGAGGACAAGACGTTCAATCTCGCACTCCAGCGGGCGGGCTACCGGACGGCGATGATGGGCAAGTACCTCAACGGGTACCTGGCGGGACCCCGCCGCTCCCCGCTGGCAGCCTTCGACGTGCCACCGGGGTGGAATGAGTGGGATGTCGCCGGCTGGGGCTACAACGAGTTCGATTACAACCTCGACGAGAACGGGACGGTGTACCACTTCGGGCACAGCCCGAACGACTACCTGACGAGCGTGATCGCCCGGCGTGGGGTCAGGTTCATCGACAGCTCAGCTGCCTCCGGCCAGCCGTTCTTCCTGGAGCTGGCGACGTTCGCGCCCCACTTCCCGTACACGCCCGCGCCGCGCGACAGGCACGACTTCCCCGGCCTGCAGGCGCCCCGCCCGCCCAACTTCGACGTCCTGCCGACCAACCCGCCGAGCTGGCTGGCCGGCCGCGGTCCGCTGACCAACCGGCAGCTGCGCAAGAACGACCGCGCATTCCGGCGGCGCGCCCAGGCGGTTCAGTCGGTGGACCGGATGATCGCCACGATCGAGGCGGCGCTGGCCGCGCGCGACCTGACCAACGACACCTACATCGTGTTCAGCTCCGACAACGGTCTGCACACCGGCGAATACCGGCTGATGCCCGGCAAGCTGACCGCATTCGACACCGACATCCACGTCCCCCTGGTGATCGCCGGGCCCGGGGTGGCGCCGGGCGCCCACTCGGCCGAGATGGCCGAGAACGTGGACCTCGCCTCGACGTTCGCCGCGATCGGCCAGACGACGCTGCCCGGCGACGGGCACAGCCTGATGCCACTGCTGACCGGCGCGGTGCTGAGCGGGTGGCGCAACGCGATCCTGGTGGAGCACCACGGGCCGGCCGTCAGTCCCGACGATCCGGACAGCCAGACCTCGATCAGCGGCAACCCCACCACCTATGAGGCGATGCGCACCCCCGGGTTCCTCTACGTCGAGTACGCCAACGGCGAGCGGGAGTTCTATGACCTGCGGTCCGATCCGTATGAGCTGCAGAACCTGGCGAGCGAGCTGACCGCGGCGCAGGCGGCAGACCTCCACGCCGAGCTGACGCGGCTGGAGAACTGCCACGACGGTGCCGCCTGCTGGGCGGCCGGGCACGTCGCGGCGAACCCGTAGAGGCGTTCCACCAGCCGAGGCGTTCCACCAGCCGAGACGTTCCACCAGCCGAGACGTTCCACCAGCCGAGACGTTCCACCAGCCGAGGGTGCCGCCGGCCGAGGCCTTCCACCGGCGCTAACGCGCCACACATCCGTCACTAACCGGATCTTCTTACTGAGGCCTTACGGCCCGCCGCGTACGGTGGGCTCGCCATCGCTTCGCCGTCGTCAATCCCGCTGCGCCGCCGGTCCCGGTTCGCCCTTGTCATGGCGGTCATGGCCGCTGCGGCGGCGGTCAGCTTCGCCGCCGGCCTGTGGTCAGCCTCGGGATCCGAGGCATCGACGGCGACGGTTGACGTGTTCCCGGTCCCGGGCGCCCAGGTGGCCGCCCCATCGACCCAGATCACGTTCCGCGGCGTTCCCGCGGGCTCGCTGGGCTCGCTTGTCGTCACCGGATCGCGGAGCGGGGTACACACGGGCCGCGTGCTGGGTGACTCCGACGGGCTGGGTGGGAGCTTTCTGCCGACCAAGCCGTTCGAGGCGGGCGAGAAGGTCACGGTCCAGACCGGCTTGGGCATCGCCGGCGGCACCAACGGCTCGTTCAGCTTCACCGTGGCGACGACGGCCGGCCGGATTCCGGTGGCGGTGCCGCAGAAGGCGCCGCGGGTGGCGGGCGATGTCAGCCGCTTCGCCTCGGCCCCGCAGCTGATCCCGGCCAACGTGACGGTGACCAAGCTGCCCAACCACGCCGAGAGCGGTGACCTGTTCGTGGCGCCACAGGCCGGACCGCTCGAGTACGGACCGGAGATCCTCGGACCGTACGGCGGCCTCATCTGGTTCAAGACCGTGCCCAAGAACGAGAGCGCCACCGACTTCCGCGTACAGACCTACCGGGGCAAGCCGGTGCTCACCTGGTGGCAGGGCACCGTCAACGGCGGCGTCGGCACCGGCCAGGACGAGATCTACAACAGCTCCTATCAACCAGTGGCGACGCTGACCGGCACCAACGGGATCCGGTCCGACCTGCACGAGTTCCAGCTCACCTCGAGCAACACGGCGCTCGTCACCGGCTACTTCCCGGTGTTCGTCAACGCCTCCGGGATCAAGCACGGGTCCAAGCACGAGCTCGTCTACGACTCGGTCGCCCAGGAGATCGACGTCCCCACCGGCCTCGTGCTCTGGCAGTGGGACAGCCTGGACCACGTCCCGCTGACCGACAGCTATCAGCCGGCGCCGTCGACCGGAGGGCACCCCTGGGACTACTTCCACATCAACTCCATCCAGCAGGCGCCGGACGGGAGCATCGTCATCTCCTCGCGCAACGACTGGGCGATCTACGACGTCTCCCATCAGACCGACGCCACCAACTGGACGCTGAACGGCAAGCGATCGAGCTTTCAGATGGGGCCGAACACGACGTTCGCCTTCCAGCACGACGCCCGCCTGGACGCGAACGGCGACATCACGATCTTCGATGACGGCGCCGGGCCGCCGATCGTGCACAAACGCTCTCGCGCCATCACGCTGAAGCTCGACACGGTCCATCACACGGCGACCCTGATCCGCCAGGACGAGCACCAGCCGGGGCTGCTCGCGGAGTTCGAGGGCAGCGTCCAGTCGCAGGCCAACGGGGACGCCGTGGTCGGCTGGGGCGGCCAGCCGTACCTGACCGAGTTCAACTCGAACGGCCGTCCCGTGTTCGACGCGCGCTTTGTCGGCGCGAACTCGACGTATCGCGCCTACCGCTTCCCGTGGACGGGTACCCCGAAGACCAAGCCGTCCGCGGCCGTCCACGTCAGCGGCGCCCGGACGACGGTCTACGCCAGTTGGAACGGCGCTACCGAGGTCGCCCGCTGGGAGGTGCTCGGCGGAGCCTCGGCAACGTCACTGAAGCCGGTGGCCGGCTCGGCCAAGCGCGCGTTCGAGACGGCGATCGGCGTCGGGCACGGCGACGCCTACGTGGCCACCGAGGCGCTCGATGCCCACGGGCACGTGCTGGGCACGTCCAAGCCGGTCAAGGTGCCGTAGCCGTCAGGAGCGATCGGATCAGCCGCGGGGGGTCCTGCTCGCGGCCGGCGATCCGAAAACGGCAGCAACGAAGGGGTGAGGGACGGGAGCTCACCTGCAAACGTCGCTCGGGGTCAGCCCGGCGCTCAGACGGCCAGCGCCGCGCTCAGCTTGGTCAGCACCTGGCCGTAGATGCGGCGCAGCCCCATCGGCGCGAACAGTCCCTCGAAGATCCCGCCGATCCCCCCGGCGCCATCCCAGGAACTCTCGATCGTCACCTCTGAGCCGGTCGGCGATGAATCCACCTTCCAGGTGGTGACGAACGAGGACAGCTGGTCTGACTCCTGGATCGCGCCTGGGCTCTCGTGGACGTGGAGCCGGTAGTCCCGCTCCCGGCCGCCGGCGGCGAAGTGGTAGGCGTAGACGGTGCCCTCCCCCGTCCCGCCCTGCTCCACCCGATAGGCGGTGTAGTTCTCGGTGAGGATCCGCTGGCGGGAATCGCGATAGTCGCGCAGGAACTCGACCACCCGATCTGGCGCTGCCTGGACCTGTGTGGTGGCGCGGGCCACGACTCTCGACATGGCTCGATTGTGACAGCGGACGAAGATGGGTAGCGTCCGGGGCAGATGCTCGCCGTCTACGCCTCCGCGATCAATCCGGACGACCCCCTCAGCGGCCTCGAGGTCGGGGAGCGCCCCGACCCCGAGCCCGGGCACGGCTGGACGACGGTGACGGTCAAGGCCGCCGCGCTCAACCACCACGACCTGTGGTCGCTGCGCGGCGTCGGCCTCAGTGATGACAAGCTGCCGATGATCCTCGGCTGCGACGCCGCCGGACTGGATGAGGACGGAACCGAGGTCGTCGTCCATGCCGTGATCACCAGCGATTCCTGGCGCGGCGACGAGACACTCGATCCCCGCCGCTCGCTGCTGTCCGAGCGTCACCCGGGGGCGCTGGCGCAGCGCGTCGCTGTGCCCAGGCGCAACGTGCTGCCCAAGCCACCGGAGCTGTCGTTCGAGCACGCGGCGTGCCTGCCGACGGCATGGCTGACCGCGTACCGGATGCTGTTCACGCGGGGCGGCGTGACGCCGGGGATGACGGTGCTCGTCCAGGGCGCGGGCGGCGGCGTGGCCACCGCGCTGACCGTACTCGGCAGCGCCGCCGGTGTCCGGATGTGGGTCACCAGCCGTTCGGAGCGAAAGCGCGAGGAGGCGCTGCGGCTCGGCGCCGAGCAGGCATTCGAGGCCGGCGCCCGGCTGCCGGAACGCGTCGACGCGGTCATGGAGACCGTCGGCAAGGCCACCTGGGGCCACTCGATTCGGTCCCTGCGACCCGGCGGCACGCTCGTGGTCTCCGGCGCCACCTCGGGCGACGCGCCGCCGGCCGAGCTGACCCGGGTGTTCTTCCTGCAGCTGTCGGTCGTCGGCTCGACGATGGGCACCCGCGACGAGCTCGAGCGGCTGATCCGCTTCTGCCTGGAGCGCAACATCCGCCCGACCGTCCACCGGACGATGCCGCTCGCCGAGGCCCGCGACGGGTTCCGCGAGCTGCTCGATGGCGACGTTGTCGGCAAGATCGTCTTCACGAATTAGCCGGCCCCCCGCGTTTCAGGGGGCCGTGGGAGATTGTGCAGCTGTGGGGTGCCTTTTATCCCATCGCCCTCCCTCAGAAGACGATCAGCGCCCGCCCCCGCAGACCGCCCGCGCCCATCAGCCGGTGGGCCTCGGCGGCCTCCTCCGGCGGGTAGCGCGCCGCAATCCGCAACTGGATCCGCCCGGCGGACGCCAGCTCTCGGAGGCGATCCAGCCATTCGGTGACCTCGAGGACCTCGCCGACCATGACGGGGTGGACCGCGATCCCACGATCGGGCGTGCTGCCATCCCAGCCACGGACGACGACGAGGCCGCCGCCGTCGCGGATCGCGCCCAGCGCTCCGGCGTTCAGCAGCGCCGTGTCGAACACGGCCGCCACGCCGCCGGGAGCCACCGTCCGGACCGCGGCGCCGAAATCGTCTGACCGGGGCACAACGACGTCGGCGCCGAACGAGCGCACCAGCGCCTCGTCCGCGGGCGCGGCGTCGGCGATCACCCGCAGCCCCTGCTCCCGCGCGAGCGGAATGACATACGAGCCGAGCAGGCCCGCGCCGCCGCTGACGGCGAGCGTGTCACCGGCCGCGAGCCCCAGCATCTCCAGCCCGCGCAAGGCGGTCATGCCGTTCATCGGCAGCGTCGCCGCCTGCTCGACGCTGGCGCCGTCTGGAATCGTCACCACCGATGCGACCGGCACCACCAGCAGCTGTGCCTGAGCGCCGCCGTCGGGGCGCCGCGGCGTGACCACGGCCATCACCCGGTCGCCGACGGCGAACCGGTCCACGCCCGGGCCGAGCGCCTCGATCGTCCCGGCGGCGTCCATGCCCGGCGTCCACGGCGGCGGCAGATTCTTGACCCCGGCCGCGCGCAGGCCCAGATCGGTCGGGTTGACCGCCGCGGCGGCGACGGCGATCCGCACCTCGGCCGCGCCGGGCGCGCGAACCGGACGGTCGATGACCTCCAGGACATCTGGACCGCCGGGATGGGTGATGCCGACCGCTCGTGCCACGACGTTCGAGGCTAGTGCACGCCCTCGCGGCCGGCCACCGACGCTTCCGCGCCGGCCGCGTCCCGCTCCAGATCGAGCTCGGTGCGCACGCCGAGCGCGTTGAGCCGATCGTTGGCCCGCTCGAGGCTGGGCGCGTCGGCGATCGTCCGCGCCAGCCGGCCGACAGCGTCGATCGTCACCGCCACGTCCAGGAACGTCGTCTGGGCGGCCAGGCTGGTGAGCTTGAACTGACGGGCGCCGCCGCGGATCGTCACCGTGCCGCTCCCCCCGCGGAACGCCCGCACCGCCTGGGCGCTGGCCTCGGTCGGCACGAGCTCCAGGGACTCCTCGAGCCGCGCCGCCACCGGCTCGGTCAGCCCGCGTACGCCGCACAGACCGCCGGCAGCGGCGACCCGGGCGATCCGGTCGCAGACCTCGTCGGTCGTCAGCTCCGAGTCGCACCCGATTCCGAAGATCCCCAGCAGGACCGGCACCCCGGCCCGGTCAAGCATCCCCGCCGCCGCCAGCATCAATGCGTCGCACAGCGGGCTGCGCAATCCCGGCTCGTCGCCCTGGGCGAGCACATCGCCGCCGACGTCGATGAACACGAGCAGGTCGCGGTGCAGCGCCGTCACCGCCCGCCGCACCCCGTCGGCGACCGCGGCGGCGCCGGCGTCGATGTCGATCAGCACCGTCGGGCGGTCGAGGAATGCCGCCATCCGCGACTCGGCGAAGTGGACATCCCGTCCGCGGACGCGGGTCCGGGGGCCCGCCAGCATCACCCCCGGGGCGAGCTCCCAGACGTGCTCGATCTCGTCCACCCGCCGCGGGCCCGGAACCGGGTCGATCGGCCGCCGCTCCCACGTCAGCCCGCCGACGAGCGGCTCGGCATCGTCGTACCGGCGCATCGCCTCGGCGGTGGCCAGGGCCCCGACCACATCTCCCCCGCCCCCCATCCCGATCACCAGCGGGCGCCGCGAGGCGCGCAGGATCGCCTCGGCGTCAGGCGCCATCGTCGGCTCCGAGACGGATCGATGCGTGCAGCTCGTCGTCGTCGCCGACGATCCAGCGATAGTCGCCGTGCCTGACCACTCGCTTGGCGCCCGGCTGGGCGGGCGTCCGGTACTCGATCTCGACGTCGAGCTGCTCCGGGTCGGGCTCGGCGCCGGTGAGCAGCTCGTCCTCGAGCGGCTGCCAGTAGGCGGCGTTGTTGATGTGATCGGCGAGGTCGCACTCGGTGGTCCGAAACGTCCACGACGCGCCGCCGGTCATCTCTGCCGGGATCGGGTGGCGCAGCCGGGCACTGACGCGCCGAGACGGGACGGCGCCCGGGACGGCGCCGCCGTAGGTGCGCAGCTCGGCGTCGGTCAACGTCGACGGACGCCAGTGCTCGATGTCCAGGTGCACCCAGATCGAAACCGCCTCCACATCGGGCCCGAGGGCTCCGTTGCGACCCACCTCCACGATGTCGGTCCGGCGCTCGGCCCACATCCGCCCCAGCCCGCTGCAGAACGTGGTCACCTCACAGTGCTCGCCGAAGCGGGGGAAGCGGTTGACGCGAATCCGCGTGCGGCGCACCACCCAGACCGCCGTCCGCGCCAGGCCGGCGTCCTCCACGTCGGCATAGGCGACGTCCTGGAGCCAGTCGGCGAGCGCATCGACGCGCATGCGACCCGAGGGCGCGCAGTCGGCAAAGCCCGGCTGACGCTGCTGGCTGAATGCCCGCACCCCCGGATGGCGCGCGACGAGGTGGTTGTGATCCCCACTCACGCCGAAACCCCCGTTGAGACGATCAGTCGGGCCGGCGCATCGCCGACAGCACGCATGCCGCGAACACACCCTGGAACGGCAGCCGGGCCCACAGACTCGCGGGGGCGCCCGGAACCTTGTGGTAGGTGTCGGAGTTCACCGCCATGTGGACGTTGGCCGGGAACACGGCGGCCAGGGTCGCGATCAGCCACCAGCCGGCCAGCTTCCGGTGGCGCGGCAGCATCAGGCCCGCGCCCCCGGCGATCTCGGCGACGCCGCTGGCATAGACCATCGCTTCGGGGGCCGGGACGTACGGCGGCATGATCTGGCGGTACAGCTTCGGCTTCAAGAAGTGCATGGCGCCGGCGAACACGAAGAACGGGCCGGTCAGACGCGAGACGAGACTCATCGCCCGCCACGCTATCGAAGTTCGGGCAGCTGCCGATAACCAGGTGTGGTGGGTGCTGCCAATCCGCCCACCTCGCCGGCATCGGTCCGTCGCCGATGCCGCCCCCTCGACATGGAACCAGTGCCGGCTTGATGCCCAACTCGATCGAGAGCGCCACGATGCGCCAGCTCACGGAGCTGCTCGCCCGTGTGTCGGAATCGCGGACCGAGAAGCGCGCCGCCAAGCAGGCCGTGTCGGTCACCCATCGGGTGGCCCAGGCCGACTTCTGCGTGCTCGTGCGCAACGGCGCGCTCGCCGCTGCCGCGGGGTTCTACGGCGGCGACGTGCCCGTCCGCGAGCTGGCCGACGCCGCCCGGCGGGGCGCCACCAGCGCGAGCCTGCCAGGGCTCGGCCGGCGCGAGCTCGTCTGCGCCGCGCTCGAGGGCGAGCCGGCCAGCTGGCTGGTGATGGGGCGGCAAGCGCCGTTTGACACGTTTCACAGCGAGCTGCTCGCCGGCGTCGCCCACGTCCTGACGTTGACGCTCCAGGTGGTCCGCGCCGCCGACGGCGAGGATGACCTGCGGCGCCGGCGCCAGCACGAGGTCCGTCAGCGGCGGCGAGCGGAGCGTGAGCTGGCCCATCAGGCCGTCCACGACCGCCTCACCGGACTGCCCAATCGGACCTTGATGCGCGACCGGGCGAGGAGCGCGCTGGAGCGCGCCCGCCACGACGACCGCTTCGTCGCCGCACTGTTCATCGACATCGACCACTTCAAGGTCGCCAACGACTCGCTGGATCACGCCCGCGGCGATCAGCTCCTGAAGCTGATCGGCGCCCGGCTGCAGTCCGTCGTGTCGCTCGAGGACGACGGTCCCCGCAATCTGGCCCTGGGCCATCACGGCGGCGACGAGTTCATCGTCCTCTGCGAGGCGCTGGCCACCGAGCGCGACGCGGTGCTCGTGGCGGAGCAAATCCGTGGCGCGGTGCGGACGCCGTTCTTCATCGGCGGGCAGCCGGTGAAGCTGACCGCCAGCGTCGGGATCGCGTTCGCCAGCCCCACCGCCACCGACGACGACGCCAAGTTGCTCGATGCCGACGGCCTGCTGCGCGACGCCGACACCGCGCTGGCCCGCGCCAAGGAGCTGGGGCGCGATCGCTACGAGATCTTCGACGAGCAGATGCGGGTTCGCCTCCTCGATCGCGCCGCGCTCGACGCGGATCTGCGGGCCGGACTCGAGCGCGGCGAGCTCCGGCTTCACTATCAGCCGGTGGTCGCGGCCGCCGACGAGCGACTGGTGGCGTGCGAGGCCCTGGTGCGGTGGCAGCATCCGACGCGCGGCCTGCTCGGCCCGGGAGAGTTCATCGGCCTGGCCGAGGAGACCGACCTGATCGTGTCGATCGGCACCTGGGTGATCGATGAGGCCTGTGCCCAGATCAAGCGCTGGCGCAACGCCCACCCGGCCGAGCTGGGGATCCGGGTCTCGGTCAACGTGTCGGCGCGGCAGCTGTCACCGGCGCTGGTCGACGTCGTCGAGCAGGCGCTGGCTCGCAACGAGATCCACCCGTCCCTGCTGGCGCTGGAGATCACCGAGAGCCTGCTGATCGAGCAGACCGAGCGCGCCCGGAAGGTGCTGGCCCAGCTCAAGACGGTCGGCGTGGCGATCGTGCTCGACGATTTCGGCATCGGGTACTCATCGCTTGGCTACCTCAACGAGTTCCGCCTGGACCAGCTCAAGCTCGACCGCTCATTCACCGCCGAGCTCGGCCGCGATCCGCGGAGCGCCAAGATCGTGGCGGCGACGATCGAGATGGGCCGGGCCCTGGGGATGACCGTCGTCGCCGAGGGCGTCGAAACCTCGCAGCAGCTCGACGTGCTCAAGCGGCTCGGCTGCGACTACATCCAGGGCTTCCTGTTCGCGCGCCCCGAGCCCGAGGACCAGGTGTTCGATCGCATCCGCGCCGCCTACGAGGGCGATCGCCAGGTGGCCGACCAGGCTCACGCCGTTGAGCGGCCGGCCCCGGCGGTGCCGCTCTACGCTCCCCAGCCGGCCGACGTCGCCGAGGCTCAGAACCGCCGCACCCTCGGCCGCCTGGCGGGGGTGCTGTTCATCATGGGCGGGGTGCTCGCCCTGCCGGCCGACCTGGCGATGGGGGCGCCCTCGGTGCCGGCGACCGTGTTGCTCACGCTCATGGGCGTCATCACCGGGCTCATCTGCTGGCGGGTCCCGTGGGCGACGCTGCCGGCCGGCTGGCTGCAGGTGGCGGCGGCGCTGGCGACGATCGAGGTGACGGTCTCCACCGTGGTCGACGGCCGGGACGGCAGCGTCCTGAACTTCTTCTACGTGCTCGTCGCGACCGCCATTGCCTACGCCTTCCGTGACCGCCGGATCATCGCCGCCCAGATGGCCCTGATGGCGGTGGCGATGGCGCTGCCACCGCTGCTGGTACCCCATCAGCCGCCCGCCGCGGTGTCCCGCATGCTGATGGCGGTGACGATGACGATCGCCGTCACCGGCGTCATCGTCTATATGCGCGAGCGGCTCGAGGGCAGCGCGGCCGCGATGCGCGAGCTCGCCGGGCGCGATCCGCTCACCGACATCGGCAACTACCGCCTCCTGCACGAGCGCCTGCACTACGAGCTGCAACGCCACCAGCGGATCAACGGCCAGCTGTCGGTGCTGTTGATCGACCTGGACCGCTTCAAGCAGGTCAACGAGCGCCTCGGCCACGCCGCCGGCGACGACGTCCTGCGGCGCGTCGCCCTGACCCTGCGCGACGCCGTCCGCCAGCAGGACACGGTCGCCCGCCAGGGCGGAGACGAGTTCGCGGTGCTGGCGCCCGAGACCGACGCCGAGGGCGCGGCGATGCTCGCCGCCCGGATCCACGACCGCCTGGGCCTGGTCCAGTTCGCCGGGGACAGCGTCGGCGCCACGATCGGCTGGGCGCTGTACCCCTCCGACGGTCGCACCGCCGAGACGCTGCTGGCCCATGCCGACGGACGTCTGCTCGACGCCAAGCACGCGCCGGGCGTGATCGCCCGGGCGCCGGGGGCCGAGCTGCCGCTCGCCTCCGAGGTCGCGGTTCAGACGTCCGTCTTAGACGCTTCATAACGCTCCCTTGGGTGGGCGGGCGATGCTCTGAGTCAGTCACTCCCCGACGACTGTGAGCCGACCATGATCACCACCCACGCCCAGCGCGCCTCGGCGGCCGGACCGGCCCGACCGGCGCTGCCGCAGGCACGGATCGACATCGTCGTCCCCGTGTACAACGAGGCGGGGACGCTCCCGGATTCGATCCGGCGGCTGCACGAGTTCCTCTCCGACGAGCTGCCGTACCCGTGGCGGATCGTCATCGCCGACAACGCCAGCACCGACGCGACGCTGCCGATCGCGCGGGCGCTGGCGTTCGAGCTGGATCACACGACGGTGCTGCACCTGGGCCGCAAGGGGCGCGGCCGGGCGCTGCGGGCGGCTTGGACGGCGAGTGATGCCGACGTGGTCTGCTACATGGACGCCGACCTCTCGACCGACCTGCGAGCGCTGCTACCGCTGATCGCGCCGCTCGTCTCCGGGCACAGCGACGTGGCGATCGGCAGCCGGCTGGCGCCGGGCGCTCGCGTCGTCCGCGGACCCCAGCGCGAGTTCATCTCCCGGTCCTACAACCACCTGCTGCGTCTCGGCCTGCGGGCGAAGTTCTCCGACGCGCAATGCGGGTTCAAGGCGATCCGGGCCGACGCCGCGCGACAGCTGCTGCCGGAGGTGCAGGACGAGGGCTGGTTCTTCGACACCGAGCTGCTCGTCCTGGCCCAGCGCCGCGGGATGCGAATCCATGAGGTGGCCGTCGACTGGATCGACGATCCCGACTCGCGCGTGGACATCGTCTCGACCGCATTGACCGATCTGCGCGGGGTGATCCGCCTGCGCTTCGCCGGCACCGTCTCGCGCTTTCTGGCGATCGGGGTCGCATCGACGCTCGCCTATGCGCTGCTCTACCTCCTGCTGCGCGGATCGCTCGGCGCCACCGGCGCCAACGCGATCGCCCTGGCGCTCACGGCCGTCGCCAACACCCAGGCCAACCGCCGTTTCACGTTCCGGATCCGCGGCCGGACCGGGCTGCTTCGCCAGCACGGCGCCGGCGCGCTGGTGTACCTGATCGCGCTCGGGCTGACCGCGGGTGCGCTCGACGTCCTCCACCACGTCGCCCGCCGGCCCTCCCGGCTGCTCGAGGTGGTGGTGCTCGTCGTGGCCAGCACGGTGGCGACGATGACCCGGTACGTGGCGCTGCGCAGCTGGGTGTTCGCCCGCGGCGGCCGCGCCCCGGCGGTGGCGCCGGCCAACGCTCGCTGACCCTGACGCCGGCCGAGCTCGCCGGCCCTGGCGCCGTCCGGCGCGCTGATGACAATGCGCCGATGCCCGACAACGTCGGCGGCCTCGTCTATGGGACGATCCTCGTGGCCACTCTGCTGTCGGCCGAGAGCGCCCGCCGCGAGACGTATGGCAAGACGGTCGGCGCGGTCGTGATCATCCTGCTCGGCTACTGGCTGACGATCGCCTACGCGGAGTTCGCCGGCGAGCGACTGGAGCGGGGCGAGCATTTCAACTACGCCGGCTTTGGCCGGGCCGCGACCCACGAGCTGACGGTCCTCTACGGGGCCACCGTCCCGCTGCTCGTGCTGCTCGTGTTCTGGGCCACCGGGGCGGCATTGACGACCGCGGTGACCGCGGCGATCTGGTTCGCCGCCGCCACCCTGGTCGGCACCGAGATCCTCATCGGGATCCGCGCCGAGCTCACGGGCCGCGAGATGGTCCGCCAGTCCGCGATCGGGGCGCTGCTCGGCCTGATGACGATCGCGGTACGGGTGCTGCTGCATTGACGGCTACAACGCGACCTCCACCTGACGCGAGTCGGCGCCCCGCAGCACGCTGAGCGAGAGCGGCGCAGCGCCGTGACGGACGGCGCGCTCCAGATCGCCGACCGAGCGCACCGGCGCGTCGCCGGCCGCGGTGATCAGGTCCCCGCGCGACAGCCCGGCGGCGTCGGCAGGGCTGTCTGACTTGACGCGGACGATGAGGACGCCCGGCTGATCGGCGAGCCCGACGGCGCGCCGCATCCGCTTGGCGACCGCGGCGGTCGCGACCGCCACGCCGAGCCGCGGGGTCTGCGCCCCGTCGCCGGGCTCGAAGAACTCCAGCCACGCCGGCAGCGACTGCCCCAGTGCGCCGGTTGCGCCCTCGGGGAGCCCGCCGGCGAGGCGCTGTGCCCGCTCGGCGTAGGCCGGACGAGCGGCCTTCAC
>CAVOUS010000009.1:0-396831 GCA_963699675.1 uncultured Actinomycetota bacterium | reverse complement strand
TCCTGGTTGTGGTCCAGGCGGTCGGGGGTTCGAGTCCCCTCGCTCACCCTCATAAAGTTCCCTGCTAAACGCCGGTTTGGGTGGTGCTGCCACGTCGAGCAGACCGGTCGCGCTCTCAGCGTGTCTGGTCTTCGAGCTCGCGGATGCGGTCAAGCAGTTCGCAGGCGAGTACGGCCCCGGCATAGTTGAGGCCAAGATCGCGCCGCAGGCGCTCGGCTCTGGCCAGACGGCTCGCGGAGCTCGGCTCAAACAGCGGCGGTTGGTTCGTTCCCGGGCTCGGCTGCAACAGTCCGAATTCGACGTAGCGACGGACGAGAGTGACGCGGACTCCTGCTTGGCGCGCGACCACGGCGAGCCCGACGGCCTGCTCTTCGGTGACGTCCGCCGGCGCGGCGTGCGTGGTTCGGGATCCTGTGCGCCGTCCGCTCATCATCGGCCCTCTCGCGGATCGAACTCAGACACCTCGGCCAGCTTCTCGAACAGATCACGCTCCTGTTCGGAAAGATGCTTCGGGACCGTGATCCTCACGATCGCGTGGAGATCGCCGTGCCCGCCGCCCGGCTTCGGTAGGCCGCGGCCGCGTAGTCGCAATCGCCGACCGCTCGAGGATCCCGCGGGCACCCGCACGCGGGCGGTTCCCGTCAGCGTCGGCACCGGCACGGTCGCCCCAAGCGACGCCTCCCACGGGGCAACCGGCAGATCGAGATCAAGGTCCTCGCCCCGGCGGCGAAACGTGGGATGGGGCTTGAGCCGCACCCGTAGATACAGATCGCCAGACGGGCCGCCGTCTCGCCCGGCGCCACCCTGGCCCGCGAGACGGATGCGCTGGCTTTCCCTGACACCAGCCGGAATGTTGGCGTCAACGCCACCGCCGTCCTCGAACGACAGCCGTCGCCTGCCGCCGGCGAGCGCTTCCTCCAGTGAGAGATCGAACACGGCCTCACGATCCAGTCCGCGCAGCGGCCCGGACCTCCGCGCAGCGGCACCGTCGCCAAACACCCGCTCGAAGAACTCCGAGAAGTCTCCATCGCCGAATTCGACGCGCACGTCGCCGCCGAAATCCTGCCGACCGAAGAAGTCCTCGAAGTTCCGGTCATCCGGGGCTCGCTCCTGCGCGCGCCACTGCGCGCCCAGCTGGTCGTAACGCTCGCGTTTGTCCGGATCGGAGAGCACCTCGTAGGCCTCTCCCAGGTCCTTGAACCGCTCCTCGGCATTGCTGTCCCGATTGAGGTCAGGGTGATACTCCCGGGCCAGCTTGCGGTACGCCCGGCGGATCTCGTCCTGGCTTGCGTCCTGAGCAACTCCCAGAACCTCGTAGTAGTCCTTGTACTCGACCGCCATCAACGCTCACGCACTGAGCACGGGTTCAAGCCGCTGTTCCAGGGCCGCGCGTGGAAGCGCGCCGACGATCCGATCGATCTCGTGCCCATCACGAATCACCACCAGCAGCGGGATCGAACGGGCGCTGAACCGTGTCGCGAGCTCGGGGTTCGCGTCAACGTCGACCTTGACCACTTTGAGATGCCCGGCGTGCTTGTGGGCGAGATCCTCGAGAACGGGCGAGATCATCCGACACGGTCCGCACCAGGAGGCCCAGAAGTCAACCACCACCGGCACCGACGCGGTCGTCTCCGCTGCAAATGAGTCGCCGTCGGCGTCGACAAGCCACGCGAGCTCCGACTTGCATTTCGGACAGCGCGGGACGCCGCGGTCGATCGGGCCGACCCGGTTGCGCGCACCACACATCTGGCACTTGATGACGGTCATACCGCGAGGGTAGAACCTCGGCGTCCCCTGGCCGAACCCGTGATGCGTCTGGCCGGAACCACTACGCGAATGCCCCGACGCCGGTGATGTAGGCAGTAGAGCTGCATGGCGGTCACCTCGGCAGGCATCCTCACCAGCCGGTCCGCCCGCTTTGTCTCACCGCCCGGCTAGCTCCGGCGGAGTTGCGTCGCCAGCTTGGGAGAAGTGGCTTGGGCGCGGACGGGCACGGTCGTCTCGGGCGCCGGGATGCGCGGCTGCGCTGGTCGTTGCCGGTCGGACGCAGCGTCCGTCGGCGAGGACGATTCCGTCTGAGCAGAACGCCTGGACCGTGCCGCTGCCGAACTGCTCTTCGTAGAGGCGGGCATAGAGACCGCGTTGGGCGAGGAGGTCGTCGTGGCTGCCGCTTTCGACGATGCGGCCCTGGTCGATCACGAAGATGACGTCGGCGGCGCGGATGGTGGAGAGCCGGTGCGCGATGGCGATGGTCGTCCGGCCGCGCATAACTGAGTCGAGCGCGCGCTGGACGATCCGCTCGCTTTCGGTGTCCAGCGCCGAGGTCGCTTCGTCGAGCACGAGGACCTTGGGGTCCTTGAGGATCACGCGCGCAATCGCGAGCCGCTGGCGCTCGCCGCCGGAGAACCGGTAGCCGCGCTCGCCGACGATGGTGTCGTAGCCGTCGTCGAGCTCGACGATCCGGTCGTGGATGTATGCGGCCCGCGCGGCCTGCTCCACCTCCGCGTCGGTGGCGCCGGGGTTGCCGTAGCGCAGGTTGTCTTGCACCGAGGCGTGAAACAGATAGCTCTCCTGCGTCACGACGCCGCAGATCCCCGCGATCGATGCGAGCGTCAGGTCACGCACGTCGTGCTCATCGAGTTTGACCGCGCCCTCGGTGGCGTCGTACAGGCGCGGGATGAGATACGAGATCGTCGTCTTGCCGGCACCGCTGGGGCCGACGAGCGCGGCGAGCTGGCCCGGCTCGACACGGAGGCTGACGTTTCGCAGCGCCCAGTGTGTCGGCGAGCCGCCGTTCGGAGCCGAACCCTCCCCGGGGCCGTAGGTGAACGAGACCTGCTCAAGCCCGACCTCGCCGCGCACCTGCCCTGCCGGCAGCCCGATTGCCCCCGGGCGATCGACGATCTCCGGTCGCAGATCGAGGTATTCGAAGACGCGCCCGAACAGCGCCACCGAGGACTGGACGTCCACCGAGACCTGCAGCAGCTGAATGATCGGCTGGAGGAGGCGCGTCTGCAAGGTCGTGAACGCGACGATCGTCCCGGCGCTCAGGCTGCTGTGGCCGCCATGGATCTCCAAGCCCGCCACCAGGTACAGCAGGGCCGGGCTGATGCCGAAGAACGCCTGGGTCACCGCGAAGAAGCCGCGGCCGGTCATCGCCTGCCGGACCTGAAGGTCTGCCTGGCGCGCGTTCTCGGCCTGATAGCGATCGATCTCACGGTCTTGGCGCCCGAAGACCTTGGCGAGCAGAACCCCGGAGACGGACAGGGTCTCCTGCGTGATGGCGCTCATCTCGGCCAGCGACACCTGGGTCGCGGTGCGCGCGCGGCGGCGGGTGCGCCCGACGCGATTGCTGAGGACGACGAACACCGGCACCACCGCCACCGACAACGCCGTGAGGATCGGCGACAGGATGAGCATGGCGACGATCGTTGAGCCCACGACGACCACGTTGGAGACCACCGTCGACGCCGTATTGGTGATCGTCGTCTGCACGCCGCCGACGTCGTTGGCCAGGCGCGACTGCACCTCGCCCGTGCGCGTCGCGGTGAAGAACGCCAGCGACATCCGTTCCAGATGGCCGAACAACCGGTCGCGGAGATCTCGCAGAACCCGGTTGCCGACCCAGTTGGTGTAGTACGTCTGGACGATGTTCAGCAGGCCGGTGAGGATCGGGATCGCGATCAGCGCCGCCACCAGCTCCACCAACAGCGATAGGTTCGGGCCGCCGCGGGGGAACAGGGCCTTGTCGAACACGACCTTGATCAGCAGCGCCCCGACGACGCTGAGGGCTGAGCTGACCACGATGACGGCAAAGACCAACCAGACCCGCGCTCGGTAGGGCCGGAATAAGGCGACGATCCGCCGCCACAGCCTCTCGCCTCCTCTGCGGGTGGCGGACCCGTCCGCGGCGCGGTCGACGGTCATGGATTCACGCTAACCGCCCGCTCCGCGCCACACAAGCGCGAGATCGTCCGGCACGCGACGCACGCCACTACCGCGAAAACCAGGCCCGGTACGCCAGCCACCGCTGCGGAACCCTCCACCATCATGTCGCGCGGGAGGGCGCGCCAGCGCTCGCGTTGCTGGGGTCGAGCAGCTCGAGTGCGAGCGCGGACCACGCGAAGTCCTCGGCACCCATACCGCGGCCGTCATGTGGGTCGTAGAACTCGCGCAGCCCCTCCCGGGCCACTGTCTCCGTGATCGCGCGAGCGAGCGTGGCGGCTTGCTGCTCGTAGCCAAGACGGACCAGGCCCCGCCAGATGAGCCATGCGCTGTTGACCCATGTCGGCCCCCGCCAGTAGCGCCGCAACCCGTCAAAGTGCTCGCGTAGCGAGAACGCCGCCTCATTGAGCGAGACGGCGGGCGGGGCGACCGGCGTCCAGAAGCGGCGCTCGTCCAACAGGTACTCCACCAGGCGGTGACCGATCTCCTCGGGCAGGTCGGGCAGCGCGAGCGGGGCGAGCGCCGCCCACGTGACCGGAATCCGCTGCTCGATGGGCGGGATCACCGCGGGCAGGAACAGCCCGCTTGGCTCGTCATAGCACCGCGCGATCAGCGCCGGCGTGATCGACGGCAGCCCGAGCGCCAGGCGCGAGAGCCCATGGATCACGTTCGTCAGCACCTCACAGACGACGGGGTCACCGTCGGCGCGCACGGCGTCGATCCGGAACCCACGCTCTCGGTTGCGGCGCACCAGCTCGACGAAACCGGGCAGGCCCTGCGCTCGATGGCGCCAGATCGGGTCAAACTGAGGCGATGCGTCTAACCCCGACTCATCGGGCTGCAGGATCCATACCAGCCCGTCGTCGTCCAGGTCGCGCGCCGCGGTGATCGCGGCGTGGTGGGCGACGATCCGCGGCTCCAGCGCCGGATCGCCGACCGCCACCCTCCAGGCGAACGCCAGCGCCGGCGGCGCGATCGTCGCGGTCATCACGTCGTCGTGACGGATGACGTTGTAGTACAGCGCGCGCGGGCCGCTGACCGGGTGCTCCCAGAAGATCGTGTGACCGATGAACCCGTCCGGGCGGGCCGCGGCGAGCAGCGTCTCAAGCTCGGCGCGAGAGTGCGCCGGGTCAAAATGACGCCACGCGATGGCCGCGAAACAGGAGTCCCAGTACCACTGCCAGCGGTAGCGCCCCGGGCTCGGGCGCGTGTACGCGAACGGGGCACCATCGCGCACGCCAACGGTCCAGCTCCCCTCGAGCGTCTGCCGACAGCGCTGCTCGAGCAGAATCACGCACGGCAGCTTCGCAAATCGAGAAGTGCGAAGCCCTGGCGCGCAGCCCGGAAGCGAGCTGTTTGACTCAGAACAAAGGTGCGCTGGGGTTGTGATTTCTCGGTCCGGAGTGGGGTACGGAACGAGTGTGAGTCTTGACTGAGAGGAGCTCCATGGCTTATCGATTTGAAGCCGACGAGGGGGTACGGGAGGCGATCGTACGGTGCACCCGTGAGCAGCTGGATCATGCCGTCGGTGAGTTGAGCGAGGGGGTAGGCGACGATCCTGTGCGCGCAGTGCATTCGGCGCGCAAGGCGGTCAAGAAGGAGCGTTCGCTGCTGCGTCTGACCCGGGGCGCGATGTCGCCCCAGCAGCGCCGGCGCGAGAACCGCGCTCTGCGCGAGGCGGCTCGGGGGCTGTCCGGCGTGCGGGACGCGGACGTGATGGTCGAGACCGTTGCCCAGCTGTCTGACCGGTTCGCCGGTCAGTTGCCGGAGAGCGCGTTCCGGGACATCGCCACGCAGTTGGAGCGCACGCGCGGCGCCGGGCGTGCCCAGCGCACCGGTTCGGCATTGGATACCCGCGCCGTCCAGGAGCTGGGCGCGGTGCGACTGCGCATCGATGACTGGCAGCTCAAGCGGGGTGGCTGGAGTGCGATTGAGAGTGGCCTGCTGCGCTCCTACCGGCAGGGACGCAAGGCGTTCGCGCGAGCTCAGCGCAAGCCGTCGATTGAGGATTTGCACGCGTGGCGAAAGCGGGTCAAGGATCTGTGGTACCAGGAGCGGCTACTGGCGCCAACCTGCGGTCCGGCGGTCCGCGGTCACGCCAAGGAAGCCCATCGGCTGGCGGACATCTTGGGTGACGATCACGATCTCGGGGTGCTTCGCGAGACCCTGACCCGCAATCACATTGGCGTCGCCGCTGATCTGGACGCCGTGGTCAGGTTGATCGACCATCGCCGCGCGGAGCTGCAGACCGAGGCAATCCATATCGGAAAACGGGTCTACGCCGAGAAGCCCAAGGCGTTTCGGCGGCGGATGGGCCGCGCTTGGAACGCCGGTCGTGCGATCGCCCACGCGCCGCTTGAACACAATCCCACCGAGCTCGCACAGGCCACACGCGCTGTGCATGCTGGTTGACGCTGCTGGGAGACCCGGGCGGTAAGACCGCCGAACCGGCGGTGGGTGAGTGGGTTCACGGCAAGTTGACGTCGCGTGCTCCAGCGGGTCACCAGGCACGCACAGCGCTCAAAGGAGGCTCCGTGTCTGAACGTCTGGGGACCGACGCCCACCTCGCCTCGATCAGACCACAGGCCTTTGGACTTGGTGACGACACCTTCACGTCGGCGTGCGAGCTCGCCCCCTCAACGTCAAGCCCTCACCCTCCTCGGCGCCAGCTCGCGCAGCGGCTCCGTGCGCCTCACGCCCGCAGGAAATCGAAGTCCACCCCGGCGTCGGCCTGCAGTACGTGATCGTGAAACAGGCGGGCGTACCCTCGTTCAGGCGCTGGGGCCGGGGCCGTCCACTCCGCCAGCCGCCGATGAAGCTCGGCATCGGCGACGAGCAGATCCAGCCTCCGTGCGGGCACGTCCAGCCGGATGCGATCCCCCTCTCTCACAGCGGCCAGAGGCCCGCCGGCGGCCGCCTCGGGAGTGATGTGGAGAACGACCGTGCCGAACGCTGTGCCACTCATCCGCGCGTCGGAGATCCTCACCATGTCGCTGACCCCCTGGCGGGCGAGGAGGCGCGGGATCGGGATAAAGCCCGCCTCCGGCATGCCAGGCGCGCCGACGGGGCCGGCGTTGCGCAGGACGAGGACGTCTGAGGCATCGGGCGCCCACGTCTCGTCATCGATCCGCTCCACCATGTCGGGCACCGACTCGAAGACCACCGCCCGGCCCTCGTGCACGAGCGTCTGCGCTCCCGGGGCCGCCGACAGCTTGATCAGGGCGCCACGCGGCGCGAGGTTACCCCGCAGCGCTGCCAAACTGCCGTGCGGACACACCGGATCCTTCGCCGACCGGATCACTGTCCGTGAGTGGGCCCCGCCGACCTTCGCCGCGAGTCCGTTGCCGAGGGTGCTCCCGCTTACGGTCGGCGCATCGAGATCAAGGTGCTCGGCGATCTCTCGCAGAACGGCGGGTAGGCCCCCGGACCGATGCAGGTCCTCCATGTGATGGTCGCCGGAGGGCTTGAGGTCGACCAGCGTCGGAACGCGACGCCCCACCGCATCCAGCGCGTCCAGATCCAGCGTCAAGCCGCATCGCCCCATGATTGCCGCCAGATGCACCACGGCATTGGTTGACCCTCCGATGGCCTGGAGTACAGCGATTGCATTGGAAAATGCGGCGGGCTTGAGGATCTCCCGCGGCGTGGGTCCGCGCCGCGCTAGGACGACGGCCTGGGCGCCGGTCGCCTCGGCGATCCGCCGCCGTTCCGCGTACACCGCCGGGATGGTGGCGCTTAACGGCAGGGCTAGCCCGAGCGCTTCGGCCAGACAGGCCATCGTGCTCGCCGTGCCCATGACCATGCACGTGCCGTGGGTGGGAGCTAGCTGGCCGTTGACCTCCTCCATCTCCTCCATTCGTCGATGGCCAGCTCGGAATTCGGCCCACAACCGGCGGCAGTCGGTGCAGGCTCCGAGAGTCTCGCCGCGGTGATGGCCGGTCAGCATCGGCCCGACGGGCAGCACGATGGCCGGGCGGTCGGCGCTTGCCGCCGCCATCATCTGGGCTGGCAGGGTCTTGTCGCAGCCCCCGACGAGGACGACCGCGTCCATCGGCTGGGCACGGATCATCTCTTCGGTGTCGATCGCCAGCAGGTTGCGCAGGAACATGCTGGTGGGATGCACGAAGGACTCGTGGATCGAGATCGTCGGGAAGCGCAGCGGCAGACCGCCGGCGAGCATCACGCCTCGACTGATCGCCTCCACCAATGAAGGGACGGTGCCGTGGCAGGGGTTGAAGTCGCTGGCGGTGTCGGCGATGCCGATGATCGGCCGCTCCAGCGCGTCCTGGCCGTAGCCCGCCGCCTTGATGAAGGCCCGACGCAAGAACAGCGAGAACTCAGGGTCGCCGTAGCTGGCAAGTCCCAGTCGCAGGCCGCGGGAGGATGCGTCAGCCGACATCCATGACGACGAGGCGTTGCACCGTCATCTCGCGCACGGCCGCCTCGGGACCCTCCTTGCCCACGCCTGAGGCCTTCACGCCGCCGTAGGGCATCTGGTCGACCCGCCACGAGGGGCTGTCATTGACGATGACGCCGCCGAAGTCAAGCTCGCGGGCGGCGCGAAAGGCCTTCTGCAGGTCCGTGGTGAAGATCCCCGCCTGCAGTCCGAAGTCGGACTGGTTGGAGAGCGCGATGCCATCGGTCAGTGAGGCGTAGGTCGAGACCACCGCCAGTGGGCCAAACACCTCCTCTCGGCAGACGCGCATATCCTCGCTCACCGACGCTAGAACGGTGGGAGCGAGCAGCCCGTCCTTGAGCTCCCCGCCCGTTAACATCCGGCGCCGGCAGCGACGGCCTCGGCAATCCAGTCGGAGATCCGCCCGCGGGCCGCGACGTCGATGACCGGGCCGACATCGGTCTGCTCGTCATGGGGGTCACCGACGTGCAGAGCGGCCACTCGCGGCAGGAACCGTTCGAGAAACGCCTCCCGCACGTCCTCCTGCACGTAGATCCGCTGCACCGACGTGCAGGCCTGCCCGGAGAAGGCGAACGCAGTGCGGGCAAGCCGCTCGGCGGCGAGATCCAGATCGGCGTCGGCTTCGACGATCACAGGCGTAGTGTTGCCCAGCTCCAGCGCGACATGCTTGCGCGGCGCGCGGTCACGCAGCATCCAGCCGACCCTGGAGGAACCGGTGAAGGTGATCATGGCGACGCGGGGATCCTCCAGGAGCACATCTCCGATCTCGGCCACCGGGCCGAGGACGACATTCAGCCAGCCGGCCGGGAGGCCCGCCTCGACCTCCAGTTCCGCGAGCGCCAGCGCGCACAGCGGTGCCTGGGGCGCCGGCTTGAGCACACAGGCGCAGCCGGCGGCCAGCGCGGGCGCGATCTTGTGGGCCACCAGGTTGGCGGGGAAGTTGAACGGCGTGATCGCGCCGACGACTCCGACCGGCACGCGCATCGTAAAGCCCACCTTGTTCTCGCCGGCCGGCGCGCTGTCGATGGCCACGCCGTCAGCGGCCAGGGTGCGGGCGGCGACTGCCGACATTCGATAGGTGAACGCCGCGCGCGCAACCTCCAGGCGCGCGGCCTTGATCGGCTTGCCCGTCTCGTCGACCATCATTCGCGCGAGTCCCTCGGTGCGTTCGTCGATGAGCGCGGAGGTGCGCTCGAGGATCTCGGCGCGACGCCAGGGCGGCAGCGGATCGGTCATGGCCGCATGTGCCGCGTCGACCGCGGCGACGGCGACGTCGCCGCCGACGAGCGGGACCTGGCCGACGATCTCACCGGTGTACGGCGAGCGGATGTCGTCCCAAGTGTCTGACTCCAGCCACGCCCCGCCCACGAGCAGGCGCTTGCGGTGAAGCGTCGCAATGGAGTCCTTGATCGTTGTGCCTGCCATCGTTGTTGAGATCTTCACAGCGTCGGCGCGGCGCGCCTACCGACCGGCTGTCGGGCGCAGCGGCCCGAAACTCGACGGACCGTCAGACAGGCGCGCTCTATTCTGGGCCTCCATGTACAGTCGACCCCCGGCCTCCTCGGCCAACGTGATGACGGTGGAGACCGTGCTCAGCCTCTCCTCACTGCGACGGGGTGCCCCGCGCGTCGTCGGGGGCCGGGCCGGCCTGACGCGGCCGATCCGGTGGGCGCACTCCGGCGAGGTTCCGAACATCGCGCGGCTGTTGAAGGGCGGTGAGTTGCTCCTCACCACGGGAATGGGCGTGGGCCGCAAAGCCGCCGACCAGCGCCAATTCATGCGTGGGCTCGTCGAGCGCGGCGTCGCCGGGGTGATCGTCGAGCTCGGTCACATCTTCTCCAGCTTGCCGCCGCCGATGCTGGAGGCAGCTGACGAGGGCGCGGTCCCGCTCATCGAGCTGCACCGCGAGGTGATGTTCGTGGAGGTGACCGAGGAGATCCACTCCAGCATCCTCAACCGACAGCTGGCCGTGCTCCGCCGGGGCGACGAGCTTCACCGCCGATTCACCGCGCTTCTGCTCGACGGCTCCGGTATCCCTGACATCCTCGGGGCGCTCACGGCGGCGATCGGCAATCCCGTCGTGCTCGAGAAGCTGGACGGCAGTGTCGGCTATCACGCCAATCACCGCACCGGAGATGCGGAGGTGCTCGCGGCGTGGGACCTCATCCGGCACGACCCGCTGCGCGATCCGCGTGCGCTCACGCTTCCGGTTCCAGCTCCAGCTCCGGCATCTGGGGGTGGCTGACGGCGCTGCCGTTGGATTCCCCCTTGGATGACTTCGACCAGGTGGCGGTGGAGCGAGCGGTCGGGCTGGTTGCGCTCGCCCTTCTGCGCTCGCGTCAGGAGACGCTGCTGGCCACGCGGGAGCGGGGCAATTTCCTCGGCGAGTTGCTCCGTGGACGCGCCGCGGCCGCCGACGCTCCCGCGCGCGCCGCCGCGCTTGGTTTTGACCAGCGGACGAGCCTTCTGGTGCCGCTGGCGGTGGTTGCCGGACGCCTGGCGTCCGAGCCCGCGTGGACGTCGGTGTGGCACGGCTTTCGCCTGGAGATGCACTCCCGAGCCACTCCGGCGATGGTCGGCTCACGCGGCAAGGAGGAGCCAACGTTGATCGTGCTCGGCATCCGCAACACCAACCGGCGGCGGGCCACGATCGAGATGGCCGTGGGAGTGCTACGCGATCGCGTCGAGCAACACTTCGGTGCCGGCGACCAGGCGGTGATCGCCGCCGGGCCCGCGGCGATCGGCTGGACGGGCGTGCCTCAGGCGCTGCAACTGGCCGTCGACATGCTGGAGCTGGCGCGTTCGGCGCCGCCGCGGCTGTGGTTCGACGCCGACCCGGCGAACCTCGACGGTCTCATGCTCCAGCTGCGCAACGATGAGCGGATGCGCAGCTTCGCCGCGCGTCGCCTGGCGCCGATGCTTGAGCACGACCGCCGGCGCAGCGCCAAGCTGCTGCCCACCCTTCAGGCGCTGTGCCAGCAGGGATGGCGAAAGTCCGAGGCCGCCCGCACGCTGCACCTCAACCGTCAGTCGTTGTATCCACGCCTGGAGCGCATCGAGCAACTCCTCGGTGTTGACCTGGAGAGCCATGACGACCGGCTGGCGCTTGAGCTCGCGCTGGCGCTGCATGAGGAGATCGCACCGGTACGGACGCTGCCTGGGACCTATGACGGATTGTCGGTCCGCCGGGTCTTTCTGCGACACCCGGTTGCTGTGAGCACCGTCTCGGCTCCTGCACGCTTGTAGCCATGGGCCCGGCCAGTCGCGATCTGCCCCGAGTGGACATGGATCCCGTCACCTTCAGCGTGCTCATGCGCCGGCTGGAGAGCATCTCGCAGGAGATGTCGCTCGTGCTAGAGGCCAGCTCGTGGACCTCCATCATCGCCCTCTGTCACGACTTCTCGTGTGTGATCTACGATCGCGCCGCTCGCCAAGTGTGCATGTACGACGCGCTCCCGGCTCACACCACGTCAATGCAACTCGTCCTGCAGGAGATCGACAAGGCGTTTGGTGAAGACCTGCACGATGGCGACATTATCCTCACCAACGACCCCTACCGCGGTAACACTCACGTCGGGGACGTCGTGACGGCAACCCCCGTGTTCGTCGATGGTCGGCACCTGTTCTGGTCTGCCTCCAAAGCCCACCACATGGACGTCGGCGCTTTCATCCCGTCCAGCTGCACCGCGTCGTCGGAGAACGTCTACCAGGAGGGCATCACGATCCCTCCGGTCAAGATCGTCTCCCGGGGGCGGCGGCGCGCCGATGTCATCGACTTCTTCCTGTCCAACGTCCGCTACCGCGAGCTTGTCGACGGTGACCTACTGGCCCAGATGGGATCAATCGAGACCGGTCGGCGGCGGCTTGTGGAGCTGTGTGCTGAATTCGGCACCGACACGGTGCTGGAGTACGTCGACGAGGTGCTGGCCTACGCGGATCGCCGGATGGGTCAGGCAATCTCGGCGATGCCCGACGGTACTTACCAGGGCGAGGGATGGATCGACACCGACGGCTTTCAGACGGTCGACATCCCCATCAAGGTGGCCGTCACGATCGACGGAGACCACGTCGCAGTCGACTTCGCGGGTGCGGGCCCCAAGCCAAGGGCGGCATGAACGGCTCCCAGGCGACCACGCTGACGTCCGGCATTGTCCCGTTCCTGTACTACGTGGATGCCGACATTCCGCACAACGAGGGCGCCCTCGGCCACGTCACAGTAACCGCTCCAGAGGGCACTATCGCCAACCCGCGATACCCGGCGTCGACCTCCTGCGCCACCATCGTTCCCTCCGCGATGCTCCATGACGCGGTCAACAAGGCCATGGCGGCCGCCATCCCCGAGCTCGTGCCGGCCGGCACCGGCCGCTGTGGCAACGTGCCGGTCTTCTCAGGAGTGGACCCCCGCACTGGCGCTGAGTGGGCGATGATGATCTTCAACAACTGCCAGGGGTCGGGCGCGACGCCGAGGCGGAGGGATGGCCGCTCATCGAGAGTCCCGCCGCTGCGGGCGGCCAGAAGTCACTGGCGATCGAGCAGATGGAGCTGCTGTATCCGGTCCTGATCGAGGAGATGCAGATCGAGCCCGATGCTCACGGATTCGGGTTGCATAACGGCGGCTCCGGAGTGCGGATGACCGTTGCTCCGGTTAACACCGCGTGGACTGCATCACCTTCGGCGACGGGTGCGCCAATCCGCCTCATGGCGCGCTCGGTGGAACTGCCGGCATCGGCGGAGGGCAGTACGTCGAGAACCGGGTGGATGGTCGGCGCCGCTTCGTCTCGGCTTCCGGCTACGTGGTCGTCGGTCCGGATGAGGCGTGGGTGGGGGTGGCAAGCGGCGGCGGGGGCTACGGCGACCCCGCGCACCGTGACGCTGAGCAGGTGCGGCGGGATGTCCGGGACGGGGTGACAAGCCGCCGGCTGCCGAGGAGGTGTTCGGGGTCGTTCTCGTGGGTGACGAGGATCCGGCGATCGATGTCACCGCCACCGCTCGCTGCCGCCGCGATCTCGCCGGGCGTGAGCTGGCCCTGATCGTTCCCCAGCAGCCGGGGGCCGCCACATGGGTGACGGACACCATGCAAGAGGGCGACGTCTACTTGGTCAATCCCGCCTGAGCACGCGTCCGGTCGCGTTCCAGACAAGAGCGAAGGACGAGCGTGTATCGAATCGGCATCGACATCGGCGGCACCTTCACCGATTTCTCCATCGTCGACGAGCAGCGGAACGTGAACCTGTAGAAGGAACCCTCGCGCCCATCGACCCGCTGGGGGCGATCCTGGACGGCCTGCGCGCGAGCGCCGCGGCGATGGGACGCTCGCTGCGGGACCTGCTCGGGGACACCCGGCTGCTCGTGCACGGTACGACCGTCGCGACCAACGCGGTCATCCAGCGCAACGGGCCACGGGTCGGGCTCGTCTGCACCAAGGGCTTTCGCGACGTCCTCTACTTCCGCGACGCGTTCAAACCGGAGCGCTTCAACATCCGTATCTCGCCGCCGGAGCCATTCGTCGAGCGCTACCTGCGGCTCGGCGTCACCGAGCGGATCTGGAGCGACGGCTCGGTCAGTCACTCCCCTGGCCGAGGCGAGGAGGTCCACGCCGCCGCCGCCTACTTCCGGCGCCATGGCGTGCAGTCGATCACAGTTGCCCTGCTGTGGTCGATCGTCGATCCCGATCACGAGCGCCGGGTGGCCGAGATCCTGCGCAGTGAGCTGCCTGAGGCGTACGTCATCTGCTCGGCTGACGTCCTGCCCGAGATTCGGGAGTGGGAGCGGACCTCCGCCGCCGTCCTCGGCGCCGGCGTCCTCCCCGAGATCGACGGATACCTCAGGCGACTGGAGTCCGCTCTGCGGGAGGAGGGTCTCAAGCGCCCGCCGCTCATCATGCAGCTCAACGGCGGCTGCGCGCCGATCCAGGAGATCCTGCATCGCCCGGTCAACGTCCTGTACTCCGGGCCGGCGGCGGCCCCCGCGGCGGCGGCGCACCACGCCGCCCGGCACGACCTGAAGGATCTCATCACGGTCGATATGGGCGGCACGAGCTTCGACGTCTGCCTCATTCACAAAGGGAGCCCGGCACGATCGCGCACGCTGCAGGTCGACATGCAGCCGGTCGGCGTGGCCGGCGTCGACGTGCACTCGATCGGCGCCGGCGGTGGCAGCATCGCGCGTGTGGACGCCGGTGGGGCACTGCGTGTCGGCCCTCGCAGCGCCGGATCGATCCCGGGTCCCGCAGCGTCCGGAGCGGGGGGGACCGCACCCACTGTCACCGACGCCAACATCACGCTGGGCTACCTGAGCCCCGAAAGCTTCCTCGGAGGTCGGCGCAAGCTTCGTGCCGACCTCGCCCGCCAGGCGGTCGAGGAGCACATCGCGGGGCCTCTGGGCATGGATGTTCTGCAAGCCGCCGCCGGCATCATCCGCGTCGTCAACACGAACATGGCAGCGGCGATTCGCGCGGTCTCGATTGAGAGGGGGTATGCCCGCGGGCGTTCGCGCTGCTCTGCGGCGGGGGAGCCGGCGGTCTGCACGCCAGCGCCCTGGCCGCGGACCTGGGGATCTCCCAGGTGATCATTCCGCGAGAGGCGGGAACGCTCTGCGCGTTCGGGATGACCGTGACCGATGTCCGCCATGATTACGTCAAGGCCGCCCCGTTCATCTCCTCGTCCCTTGACCCCGGGCGCCTGCAGGAGCTCTTCAGCGACCTGGAGAACGCCGGCCGCGAGCGTCTCTCCGCTGGTGGTTTCACTGCACAGGAGATGCAGCTGGAGCGGTTCGTCGACGCTCGGTATCCCGGCCAGGTTCACGAACTGACGATCCCCGTGCCGCGCCCGGACGGCGCACTGACATCCGCCGACGTGCAGGCATTGGAGCAGACCTTCCACGACGAGCACGCGCGCCAGTTCAGCTCCTGTCCGTCCGGAGCTGGCTATCGAGCTGCTGCACTGGCGGGTTGGCGCGGTGGGCCTTACGGCACCCGATCAGCTGGCGGTGCCGCCGGGGGCGCCCGCGGACGCGGAGACCGCTCGCATCGGATCACGGCAGATCTATGTGCCGTCCTCCGAGCAGCTCCAGGAGGTTCCCCTCTACCAGGCTGAGCGGCTCGGCAACGAAGCGATGCGTGCGCCGGCCCTGCTGTCATCGCCGGGGAGACGACGACGATCCTCCTGGGCGGGGGGGATCTCATGAGGTGCGGCATCGACAGCTTTGCCGTCCACGCCGGTACAGGAGCCCCGGCTGGGGCTGCCGACGCACGGGCGGCGAGCGGTGTCTGAGCCGATCGTGGATGCCCGGGGCACCGCCGTGGGGGTTGCTGGAGCCCGAGGCCCGCTGCGAGGGGTGTTTGCCGCCGCGTTGACACCGCTGAGCGGGAACGGTGAGACGCTGGACATCGACGCGGTCACGTGCCTGATCGATTTCTATCGGCAGGCTGGACTCGGATGGAGTATTCATCGGCGGGACCACCGGGGAGAGCCTGATGCTCTCCGTCGAGGAGCGTGAGCGGCTCATCGAACGGATCATCGCCGGTGCGGCCGGGCGCCTCACCGTGGCGGTCAACGCCGGCGCTCAGACCACCGCCGCGACGGTCCGTCTCGCCGCCCCAGCCGCCCAGACGGGCGCTGACGCGGTGGCGGTCGCTCCTCCGCCGTTCTTCACCTTCGACGAGCGGGCCCTCGTGGCGCACTTCGAGGCCGCCGCCGCCGCGTGCGCGCCCCTGCCCTTCTATCTGTACGAGATACGCCAGCGCACCGGATACGCGATCCCTTTGCCGGTCGTCCATGTCCTGCGCGAGCGGGATTCCCCATCTGGCCGGGATGAAGGTCTCGGACCCGACGCTGGAGGAGATGGAGCGCTACCTCCTGCCAGGCCTGGACATCATGGTCGGGTCCGAGCCCCTCGTAGCACAGGGCATCGCGCGGGGAGCGGTCGGCGCCGTCTCGGGTCTCGCCGGCGCGCTTCCGCAGCACGTCGTTGCGGCCGTCACGGCCGGCGACACAATCCAGCCGATCTCACTCGGGGCGTTACGTGCCGGTTTGGAGCGCTTTCCATTCCATGCGGCGGGCAAGCTGACCCTCATCGCTCAGCAGGTGGCCATTGAGCCGTGCGTGCGAGCCCCGCTCCGCCAGCTGACCGCCGCTGAGCGGACCGAGCTGGAGGACTGGCTTGCCGGCGGCGTTCTTCCGGCTGCGGCCGGCATTCGTGGCGCCGCCGATCCCGCGTGAGCGTGGACTCCTGGTCGATTGGGGCGCTCCCGACAACTCGTCACCTAAGGCGCCCACACCCGCGACGTCTTGCCGGTATCACGGGTCGTTGCACCCGCGAGAAACTGACGACGTGACGGCGGATCGGATGGCAGCTGGCCCCCAGCCCCTAGCAGGCAACCGGGGGACGCCACGCGGTAGCGCCGGCCCCCATCTGGTTGACGTGCGCCACGAAGTCGTCTCGCTTCGCTCTGACTTGGCCAACGCGGTCATCTCGTTTCAGGAGATGACCGTCTCCGTCGTCGCCGTCGTGGCCCACGCCGGGTGGGATCGACGCCCCGTGTACGGCCTGGGCTTCTGCTCCAACGGCCGCTATGCCCAACCCGGGCTGCTCAACGATCGTTTCATTCCCCGGCTGCTGCATGCGCCGACCGAGCATCTGCTCGACGCCACCAGCCAGCTTCGACCCCGATCGGGTGTGGGACGTACTCATGACCGGCGAGAAGCCCGGTGGCCACGGGGAGCGGTCGGTTGCCGTCGGCGTACTCGACATGGCGATCTGGGATCTCGTCGCCAAGATCGCGGAGCAGCCACTGCACCCGCCTGCTGTCCGCGCGCTTCGGAGACGGCGTCCCGGACGAGCGGGTCTTCGTCTATGCGGCCGGCGGCTACTACGTCCCGGGCAAATCGGTCGTCGGTCTGCGTGACGAGATCCGCGGGTACCTGGACAGCGGCTACTCGACGGTGAAGATCAAGGTCGGAGGCGCTTCGCTCGCCGAGGATCTGCGGCGGGTCGAGGCGGTGGTAGAGGAGGTCGGAGACCCCTCTCGGGTGGCGGTCGACGCCAACGGCCGCTTCGACATGGTGCAGGCCCTTGCCTACGCTAGAGCTGTCGAGCCCTTTGGCCTGCGCTGGTATGAGGAACCCGGCGACCCGCTGGACTTTCTCCTCACCGCCACCGTCGCCGACCAGTACAAGCCACCGTTGGCCACCGGGGAGAACCTCTTCTCCCACCAGGACGCCAGGAACCTGCTGCGTTACGGCGGCCTACGCCCGGACCGCGACGTTCTGCAGTTCGACCCCGCCCTGTCCTACGGCCTGACCCAGTTCCTGCGCACGCGGTCACTCCTGGGCCATCACGGGTTCAGCGAGCGCAGCTGCATCCCCCACGGAGGTCACCAGTTCGCTTTGGCGATCGCGGCCGGACTCTGCTTGGGAGGCAACGAGTCATATCCCGGGCGTGTTCGCACCATTCGGGGGGTTTGCGGACAACGCTCCGGTGAACGATGGCTACATCAGACCGTGTGAGAGCCCAGGTATTGGCATCGAGGAGAAGCAGGACCTGCATGAAGTCTTCACGCATCTGATGCGTTGAGCGAGTCGGGACAATTTCAGCACCTGGACACTAGTACCGATGAATTCCCATACAGCTGGCCAGTGGAGCCCGCGGAGCGTACCCCCTACCGTTGGTGAGACTGGGCGGAGTGTACATTTTCACGATCCTAAGAATAACACGAGGGGGATGCAGCCGATGACAAACGAAGACGGGACTTTCTTCACCGAGCAGTCACTCAGCCGTCGCCAGGTTCTCAAGGGAGGACTCGGTCTCGCCTTGAGCTGCGGAGTTCTCGCATTGGCCGGCTGTGCCGCGTTTCGAGCTCCTCGAATGCATCGGCTTCAGGTGCGTCCGGCGCTCTGCCCAAGCCCAAGGCAAAGCCGGTCGTCGACGGGGATGTCAGCTGGCTCACCTGGGCCAAGTACATTCCACCTCAGGTTGTGGCCTCATTCGAGAAAGAGTACGGCGTCACGGTCACTCAGAGCTTCATGACGGATGACGGGCAGATATTCGTCCAGAAGCTCGCGGCCGGCGAACCGTTCGACTTAGATAGCGTCCAACGGCGCCCGTACCTTCCCCAGAGTACCGCTGGCAACCTTTTGGGGACCTTCGATCCCGGCGATCTGAAGTACTTTGACCAGACGATCGAGTTCTTCCGGCATCCGTTCTACGACGATGGCCAGTATTCAGTTAACAGTGCCATACGGCTACGGCCCAACGGGCATCATGTACCGCTCCGACAAGGTCACCGACATCACCCATACCTGGAACGACCTGTTCAACAACCCCGAGGCAGCCGGCCATACCTATGTGCTTGATCAGGTGGAGGAGACGCTTGGCATGTCGCTTTTGCGTGACGGCGCTTCCCTCAATTCTGGCGTCCCGGGCCAGGTGACGACCGCCACGTCAACCTCATCGCGCTCAAGCCCCATCTCGGCGGCATCACCACCAACATCCAGGCACTGGTCGCCTCAGGACAGGCATGGTTGATGCATGCGTGGGGGCAAAAACACCTTTCAGGGCCAGCAGCAGTCAAAGAATCCAGAGGACATTAAGTTCTTCCTACCGAGTGATGGGGCGCCGGTGGCCTGCGATTGCCTGTTGATACGGCGCCAACGCCAAAGCGCCGGGCAGCGCTCTGCTGCTCATGGACTGGATCCTCAAGCCGGACAACAACGCGGCCCTGGGCAGCTCGCCGGTCAGCGAACCGGGTCGGTGACCGGCGATGCGGCGTTCAACGAGGCCGTCAAGCAGTACCCGATGTACCTGTTCAACGACCAAGAGGTGCTCAGCGACCGCAGTAACTGGAAGGTCAGCCATAAGGCGCGCGGCTGTCGCTGTACAACCAGCAGTGGGCGCGCGTCACCGCATGAGGCGTGTCCTGTGAGAAGTGCTCGCCGCCTCTACAACGCGTTCCTGGTTCCCGGGAACACGATCCTGCTGCTGCTGTTCGTCGTCCCGCTGGGAGCGGTCGTGCTGTTCTCCTTCGGGACGACGAACGTCGTCGGGCTTCCCGAGGTCGGGTTCACGTGGACCAACTACTCAGAGGTCCTGCAGTCGTACTACGTGCCGGTGCTCCTGCGCACTGTCCTGTTCGCTGCCGCCGCAACAGTCATCTGCCTGGCGCTCGGCTATCCGCTGGCGTATTTCGCCACCCGGTTCGCAAAGCGCTGGGCGCCGCTGATCGTCGCCGCGATCGTCCTCACGTGGCTCGTCGACTACCTCGTGCGCATTTACGCCTGGACGGCGCTGCTGGATGACAACGGGCTCATCAACGGACTGCTCAAGGACCTGGGGTTCGGGCCGGTCCACATGCTGGGGACCAACGGCGCGGTCATCGTGGGGCTCGTGTATGTGTACTTCCCGCTAATGGTGCTGCCGCTCTATGCGGCGCTAGGGCAGCTGAACCCGTCGCTCATCGAGGCCGGCAAGGATCTGTACGGAAGCCCGCCGTCCGACCTTCTGGCACGTCACGTTGCCCGCCACGCAAGCCGGAGTCGTCGGCGGAGGGGTGCTGGTGTTCCTACCGGCGCTCGGAGACTTCGCCACTGCTCAGTTCCTCGGCGGCCCGCAGTCGGCCATGATCGGCAACCTGATCAACGAGCAGTTCACCAACTCCGGATCGGTCACATTTGGCTCGGCGCTCACCGTCGTGCTGCTCATCATGCTGCTCGTCGGGTTGCTCTTGACGGCGCGCTTCGCGCGGCGGAGCCTGACGGGGGCGACAATCGGAGTTGCGACATGAGCCGGCTCACGATCAGTGAGGAGCGGCGATGACCACGGCGACGGTGTCGGCGGCGCGCGTGACACCAGGCGGCGAAGCTAAGGCCGTGCGTCGGAGCGGACGGGGCAACCGGAGCCGAGGGTTCGACCGGCCTCGTTTCCTCTACGTCGTGTGCGCGGTGGCGCTCCTGCTGCTGTTCGTCCCCGTGTTGGTCGTGCTGCTGTATTCGCTCGGTTGGGCCCCCTCGCTTGTCGTCTTCCATGGCTTCGGCACTCACTGGTACGGCAATACGCTGGGGCAACCCCGACATCCGCGCATCCCTGTCGGCCAGCGTGGAGATCGCGCTGGTCACGACGGCGATCTCGACGGCGGCGGGCACGATGCTGGCCTTCGGGCTGCAGCGCGGGAGCCGGCGGCTCATTGCAGTGAGTGACGCCGCGCTCATCACGCGGCTCGTGTCGCCGGAGACGGCAACCGCGGTGGCCCTGCTGCTGCTGCTCACCCAGCTGGGGTTCACCCTGGACCGCTTTACGATCATCCTCGGCCACATCGCCCTGTGCCTGCCTTTCATCACGGTCGTCGTGCGAAGCCGTCTGTCGGGACTGAACCCGGAGGCCGAAGACGCCGCGATGGATTTCGGGTGCGACACGTCTGGGAGCGCTGCGCCTCGTGGCGCTTCCGGCGCTGTGGCCGTCGATTATCGCGGCCGGCATGTTGGCCTTCGTGCTCAGCTTCGACGACTTCGTGACGACCTACTTCACGTCAGGCGTCGGCATGGAGCAGCTGCCGATTCGCATCTACAGCATGTTGCGCTTTCGGGTGACCCCGGCGGTCAACGCCATCGGTGTGATGATGATGGTCATCACCGTTGCCGTCAGCGGCGCGGCCTTCCTTCTGCTGCGGCTTGCCCGCCGCCGCAGCGCGACCTTCCAGGAGACGAGGTGAGCACGTTGACAACTGGATCGACGCCAGCGCCGTCCTGCGGGACGTGACCAAGCGCTATGGCGAGACGACGGCGGTGGACCGTCTCAATCTGGAGATCGCCCGTGGCGAGTTCTTCTCCATTCTGGGCCCATCGGGATGTGGAAAGACGACGACATTGCGGATGCTGGCCGGCTTCATCGTGCCTGAGGAGGGCGAGATCTTCCCTGACGGGAAGTCGGTGACATCCGTGCCGCCGTACCGGCGTGACGTCAACACCGTCTTTCAGTCCTACGCGCTGTTTGAGCACCTCAGCGTCGCCGACAACGTGGCCTTTGGTCTGCGCCGGCGCAAGGTTCCCAGGCCTGAGATCGCGGAGCGGGTCGGCCAGATGCTGGATCTCGTGCAGCTCTCCGCGCGCCGTCACGCGAAGCCGGCCGAGCTGTCCGGAGGCCAGCAGCAGCGGGTCGCGCTGGCGCGCGCGCTGGTCAATGTGCCGGCCATCCTGCTACTCGACGAGCCGCTGGGCGCGCTTGACCTCAAGCTGAGGCGCGAGATGCAGATTGAACTCAAGCGCATTCAGCGCGAGGTCGGCGTCACGTTCGTGTTCGTCACCCACAACCAGGAGGAGGCGCTGACCATGTCAGACAGGGTGGCGGTCATCAGCGACGGCGTTCTGCAGCAGGTCGGGCGGCCGGCCGAGGTCTACGACCGTCCCATGAACGGCTTCGTCGCCGACTCATCGGCACCTCGAACCTCATGCGGGGGGAGATCTCTGGCAGTGTCGTGTCGCTCGGTGATGGCGTGAGACATCCAGCTGCCCAGGGAAACCTCAATGGCTTTCGTAGCGGGGAGCGCGTGACGATCTCCGTGCGGCCCGAGCGTGTAGTGCTCGGACGCGAGCTTGACGCGGGCCTGGTCCGCTTTCCGGCCGAGGTCTCGGACGTCATCTTCCTGGGCTCGATCACCCATGTGGCGGTGCAGCTCCCCGGAGAGCGGCGCCTGGTTGCCATCCACACGCATTCACGCGGGGAGATGATCAAGCGCGGTGATCGGGTCGAGGTCGGCTGGTGGCCCGAGGACGCGCTCGTGCTCCACGATTCCGGTGAGCCCACCAACGGCGAAGAAACCGCCATGCAGCCGTGAGCGTCCGGGTGGGCGTCGATACCGGCGGTACCTTCACGGACCTGGTGACGACCGACTCGTCGGCGACCTTTCAGGTGTCGAAGACGCTGTCGACGCCGGCCCAGCCGGCGCGGGCGACCGCCGAGGCTCTGGACCGGGTCGGGCTGGACGGTTTCGGTGCTGTGGAGATTCTCGTCCACGGCACGACCATCGCCACCAACGCCCTGTTGGAGCGCTCAGGCGCCCGGGTGGGCTTGATCACTACCTCAGGATTCGGCGACGTGCTGGAGATTCGGCGCGGCGGCCGGCCGGACTCCTTCGACCTCAGCTGGCGTAGAGCCTGAGCACCTCGTACGGCCACGGATGGTCCGCGAGGTGTCAGGCCGCATTGGGCCCGCCGGCGAGGTCCGTGAGCCGTTGAACGAAGCCGAGGTCGTCGTCGCGGTCGACGAGCTTCTTGCCGTGGGTGTTGAGGCGATCGCCGTCTCGCTCCTGTTCTCCTTTGCCAACCCCGACCACGAGCGGCGCGTGGGAGAGATGATCCGGGAACTCGCCCCTGAGATCGATGTGTCCTTGTCCTGCGAGGTGTTTCCGCAGATCCCTGAGTACGAGCGTGCGAGCACGGCCGTCGTCGACGCCTACCTCAAGCCGCCCGTGGACCGATATGCCCGTGAGCTGGAGCAACTTTCGCCGCCCGCGGCTTCCGTGAGGTGCTCGTCATGCGCTCCAACGGCGGAGCTATCACTCCTGACGGAGTGCGTGAGCTCCCGGTCTCGATGGTGCGCTCGGGGCCTGCAGGCGGTGTCATCGCCGCGGTGTTCGTCGCCGAGGCCGTTCGCCTGCCCAACGTGATCCTGGCGGACATGGGCGGCACGAGCTTCGACGTGTGCCTCATCGCCCGCGGGCGACCAGTACTGACGACCGAGGCCAAGCTGGAATGGGGGATCCCGTACTGCAGCCAATGGTCGACGTGCGCTCGATCGGCGCCGGCGGCGGGTCGATTGCGTGGCTGGATGCCGCCGGCATCCTCCATGTCGGGCCTCAAAGGCGGGGGCCGTCCGGGCCCGGCCTGCTATGCGCGTGGCGGAGAGGAGCCGACCGTCACCGACGCCAACCTGGTCCTCGGTCGGCTCGGTGCCGACCTGTCGCTGGCCGGTGACGTCTTGCTCGATACCGAGCGAGCGCGAGAAGCCGTCCGACGGGTAGCCGAGCCCATGGAGATCTCCGTGGAGGAGGCGGCGCACGGGATCCTGGAGATCGCCGACCACAATATGGCTCAGGAGCTCCGGCTCATTTCGATCGACCAGGGACTCGACCCGCGGGACTTCGCGCTCATGTCATTCGGGGGCGCTGGCCCTCTTCACGCCGGCTCTCTGGCCACGGCTCTGCGCATGCGCTACGTGATCGTGCCGATCTTCCCCGGCGCGTTCTCGGCGTTCGGCGCGCTCATCGCCGATACCCGCTTTGACTATCTGCGGACGACGATGATCCAAGGGCTGGACGACGTGGCGACCGTCACAGGGCTGTTCGGCGAGTTGGAGGAGCGCGCGCGGGCAGATCTGATTGCGCAGGGGCATGTCGACACCGAGCCTCTCTTCGAGAGGCGCGTCGACCTGCGATACCGCGGTCAGGCATGGGAGTTGGAGATCACCATCGATGGGGGCATCAGCACCGAGTCGCTGGCTGCGGCACGGGGTCGCTTCCACACTGACCACCAATCGCGCTTCGGTTGGAGCCTTGAGGAGATGGCGCTCGAGTGCGTCAACTTCAAGCTGGCGGCGACGATCAATCGTCAGCGCCCGGTGCTCCCGACACTTGACGAGGGGCCGCGGCCCGAGCCCGTCCGTCACCGCGAGGTGCGCTTCAAGCGCGGGACCGACGCCGTTGCCGCTCCCGTGTACTGGCGGGCGGACCTGCGTGCCGGGAACGTCATCTCTGGTCCGGCGGTGATCGCTGAGGCAATCTCGACGACCCTCCTCTGGCCTGGGGACGCGTTGCGCGTTGACGCCCTCGGCAACTTGCTCATCGATCTCCAGCCCTGGGGGGCAGAAATGACCAGCACTGCAACCACCCCGATCGGCCCCCCTCACGCTGTGGATGCGGCTGATCCGATCGTCCTGGCGATCCTCCGCAGCGGCCTGAAGATGGCCTGCGAGGAGATGGGCCGCTCGATGATGCGCACCGCGTGGTCGCCAATCTTCAACGAGGGCAAGGATCTCTCGTGCATGATCTTCGACCACGGCGGCGAGATGCTCGCTCAAGGCGACTTCTGCCCCTCGCACATCGGAGCAACGGTCCACATCGTCGAGTGGGCGATCAAGGAGGTCGGTCCCGAGAACCTAGAGCCAGGGGACGTCATCCTGCACAACGACCCGTACCGCGGGGGTGCCACCTTCCGGAGTTCCTCACGCTCAAGCCGATCTTCGTCGACGGACGGATTGAGGGCTACACCGCCTGCATCGCGCACATGGTCGATGTCGGCGGGAGCGTCCCGGGTTCCTTCGGAGACACCAAGAACATCTTCGAAGAGGGTCTGCGGTTGCCGCCGGTAAGATCTATCGGCGCGATCAGGAGGTTGCCGACCTCTTCTCGGTCATCTTGTCCAACGTCCGGATCCCTCACTACCTCTACGGGGACATGAAGGCGATGATCGGGTCGCTGTACACCGCCGAGGGTCGCGTGCTCGAGCTCATCGACCACTACGGCGCTACGGCCTTCCGTGAGCTGGGCGAGCGCATCAAGGATGTGTCGGAGCTGCTCGCTCGCGAGGTCATCCGGGCACTTCCTGACGGTGAGTACTCGTTCGTCGGCGAGATCGAGGATGACGGTGTATCGGCGGATCAACGGTGGCGGATCCAGGCCGCCGTCGTCATTCGAGGCGACGAGGTGATCGTCGACTACACCGGGTCGAGCCCTCAGTCGGCCGGGCCGGCCAATCAGACCTGGGCGGTGACAGCGTCCGGCACCTATGCCGCGCTGTTCCATCTTTATCCCAACGACCTCCCGCGCAACGCAGGGGCCTACCGCCCGATCACCGTAATCGCGCCGCCCGGGAGCTTTGTCAACGTCAACCACCCCGGATCATGCGTGGGCGGCAACACCGACTCTATGCCGACGACGATCGACGTCGTGCTCGGAGCGCTGAGCGAGGTCGCCGGCCGGGGCACCGCGTCCGACGGCGACACGTACGCGATCATCACCCTCGGCGGGGTCGACCCGCGCACCGGCGAGACGTTCACCCTCTGTTACTACGACAGCTCCGGCGGCGGCGGCCGCTGGTTCGCGGACGGGAACAGCGGACAGGGCTGCAAGAACGGCAACGGGCGACGGATGCCGATCGAGATGCTGGAGACCCGATACCCGCTGCAGCTCATCTCCTACGGGCTCAATCGTGACCCCGTCGGCCGCCCCGGGGCCGGACGCTTCCGCGGCGGCTTCGGGACGCGGCGTCACCTTCGTATATGCGCGCCCGAGGTGTACGTCTCGGCCCACACCAACCGCAACATCGTTCGACCGTGGGGCATGGCCGGCGGGGCGGAGGGTGGGAACTGTCAGGTCCTCTTCCGTCCCGCCGGTGCGTCTGAATGGCGGACGGCGGTGGAGCTCTTCGGGGTGGCCTCTCCGGGGAAGTTCTCAAATGTCGTGCTGCACGATGGCGACGAGATCCTGGTCGGCGCTCCGGGCGGCGGTGGCTATGGGCCGCCGCTTCAGCGCGACCCGGACGCGGTCGCCGCCGACGTCGCCGATGGCCTGTGCAGCACCGCGGAGGCCGCCGAGATCTACGGAGTGGCGCTCGCGCCCCGCGGTGAGGTCGATGCCGCCGCCACTGACCGGCTTCGGGCGGCGGCCTGATGTACCTCACGGTCGATCAGATGCCCAAGTGCGACAACTGCGGCATCCTCATGCCAGCCGCCCATCGGGCCTTCGAACACCACGGCGCCACGCTTGCCATGTGCTCCGAGCGGTGTGAGCGCGTGTACGAGAGCTACACCTTTCCGCGTTACCGGGAACGCATCCTGTCTGAGACGGTGAGCAGCGGTCGCTGAGCATGGCGGCGGCCGTCATGAGGGGCGCCTAGGCGCCGCTAAGGCTCGAGTCGCTCCCGGACCCGTGGGTCCTGGCGACCGGGTCACCGTACTCTTCTTGTTGCGGTGGGGACGCTGCCCCACGTGCGTCAGTGGCGAGACGCAGCTGTGCGAGCAGGGCTCGTATCCCCGCTCTTCCCAGAGGGGATCCTTCGCCGAGCAGGTCGGGATCCCACACGCCGACGTCAACGTTGCGCGGCTGCCCGACGAGCTGGCCTTTACGGATGCCGCAACCATGGGTTGCCGGTTCATGACCGCCTGGGCGGCTATGCACATCCGCGGCCGGGGTCCGCAGCGGCGACTGGGTCGCGGTTCACGGTTGCGGGGGCGTCGGCCTGCCGGCGACGCTCATTGCGACAGGCGCCGGCGCGGGCGTGATCGCGGTGGAGCTTGCCGATCACAAGCTGGCCCGCGCGCGCAGCTGGGAGGCGTCCCCACTGTCAATGCGAACTCGGCCGACGCCGCCGAAGCGATCCTGGAGCTCACCGGTGGAGCGGCCACGGTGCCCATCGATGCGCTGGCGCGCCGGCGGTCATCGATACCTCGATCTGGTCGCTTCGCCGCCGTGATACCCACGTGCAGGTGGGGCTGCTGATGGGCGACGAGGCGCGTCCGAGCATCCCCATGGACCGGGGCCTCTCGCTCGAGCTGCGAATCGCCGGCGTACTCCATGGCGGTCCGTCACTATCCTGGTCTGCTGCAGGCCGTTGCCGGGGGTGCGGTTGATCCGCGTCCACTCGTCACCAGGACCATCTCGCTCGGCGACATCTCCACCGAGCTGGATCTCATGACGAGTTTCCAACAGTCGGGCATCACGGTCGTGGAGATCTGATCTGGTGATAGGTACGCACAAACCCAGGTTGGGTCACCCGGTGCCGTCTTGCGATACTCGCCGCTCGTCGGCTCCAAGATGTACAGGGCAACGCCGGCGCAAACGCGGCAGACCGGCCGCTCCCATCCACCGCAGATCCTCATGGAGTTCATGCTCGTCCATGACTGGAGATCTGGACGCGGGCGGTCACCGAAGCCGCCCGGGTCGACCCAGGCCACCCGTACGGGGGCTACGTCTCGTCGGGATTGAGCAGGTAGACGTCGCCGTCGCGCATGTGGTCCGCCGTCCATGTCGAAGCGCCAGGGCCGGGTGGGCTGACGAGCGGCAGCTCACGCTGCGCGGCAAGCTCACGCCGGCGCGACGCGGTGGCATCGGCATCCAACCGGGGATCGTCCTCGCCAACGAGCACCACGCCGTAGACATCACTGGCGGTGGCCCGGGAGATCAGTCCGTCCCGCGCCTCCCGCCGCACCGTCTCGGCATCGCGTTCCAGGGGACTTCCCCAGCCACCGCCACCCGGTGAGACGCCGACCCAGGTCTCATCGGCGGCCACACGTACCGCGCCCGAAGCCGAAGTGAACCGCCGATGCCCGGTGGTGCGGTTCTCGACGTAGCATCCGCCCCCAGCGCCCGGGGTGCCGCCGACGACGCCGTGGGGCGGGTTCTCGCATCCGTCCCCGAACGTGATGGCACGCATCTCGCCGGCTGCCGGAGAGACGGCGAATCGTGTTCCCAGGCCGCCGCTGTGCGTGCCGGCGCCCTGTGAGTCGGGCTCGATCTCCATCTGCTCGACGAGCAGCGGGTAGATCATCTCGATCTGCTCGACGGACTGCACCTTGAGTCCGCCCGCTCCATCGTTGGTGATCGCCGGCCAGCCGTCGGCCTCCCGATTGCCGCCTGAGCCCCCGACTCCGTTGCGGATCATCGCCGCCCACTCCTCGTCGGAGCGCTCATCGATCCCGTAGAACTGTGGACAGTGGCTGGAGCGGGCGCTGCCGGCCGCTACGAGGTCCGGGACGGCGTGGGCCATGGCCCGATGGACCGCTGCGGTGATCGCCGCCGAGGGGACCATCGTCGCCGCCGAGGTCGACGCGGGATGACGGGCATTGACGATCGTTCCCTCCGGAGCGCGCACGGAGACGTGGGAGATGCAGCCGTGATTGTGGGGGATATCCGGATCGGTGTACAGCAGCAGCGGCGTCGTCGCCGCCGCAACGGTCGTGGCGTAGCTGCCGTTCATGCCGCCACGCGCCTGGGGTCCCGACCCGTCCAGGTCGACCACGATCTGGTCGTCAGCGACGTCGACCCGGACGCGGACCGGGATGTTGACGACGTCGGTCCCGTCGGTATCGACCCAGCTTTCGCCGGTATAGGAGCCGTCCGGCATCTCCCGTACAGCCGCGGCCATCCGCCGGTCGGCGTAGGCGACGATCTCGTCCAGATAGCGGACAGTCTCGTCGGTGCCGAACTCGGCGCACAGCTCGGCCAGGCGCCGCCGGCCAGTCTCGATCGATCCGAGCTGGGCCATCAGATCTCCCCGGACGTTCTCCCGGTAGCGGACGTTGGCCAGGAAGATGTCGAGGACGCCATCACATGAAACCCCTCCGGCCGCGATCCGCACTGGCGGGATTTGGATGCCCTCCTGCCAGATGTCTCGCGAGGCGGCGGTGCAGGAGGAGGCGACGAACGCGCCGATGTCCATGTGGTGAGCCTTAGCCACCGACCACAGCACATGCCGTCCCTCGGAGAAGACCGGCGCCGCAGCAACGACATCCCCAACGTGGGTGTTCCCCTGGTAGGGGTCGTTGCAGAGGAACACATCGCCGTCGGCGATGGTGCCGGCGAACCGCGCGGCGATCGTCGACATGACGATGTGCATGCTCGTCGTATGCACGGTGTTCGCCTCGTGCATCGAGACCTGCCGGGGAACGGCGTCGTAGATGGCGCACGAGAAGTCGCGGTTGAGAGCGAGCATCGTCGTCCAGGAACTCATCTCCAATCCGAGCGTCATCTCGTCTGCGATCCCCTCCAGCCGGCTCACGAGCACGCTGAAGGTGACGGGATCGATGCGCTGGGAGAGGGCGGGACGGATGGTCGTGCTCACAGCGAGCTCCTCATGACATCGATGGTTGCGCGGCGGTCGGTGGTGGGGAAGGGACCACGTGTCACAAAAGGTTGCCACGCCGTGACGTTCCGTCGGCTGAACGCGGATTGGGCAGAAGTAGCGACAGACAGTCCGCCCGCGTGGGCGATCGGGCGACGGATCGCTCGTTGAGCGTCCAGGGTGTGAGCACGATCATCCGCGGAGCGTCAGCCATTGTCCGTCCGACTTCCCCCAGAAAAGGGAGGCCTAGAGTCTTGAGCAATGATGTCCCGGCCGAGCAGCTCCAGCGCGCGGCACTCGAGCACCTATGGATGCACTTCAGCCGTATGGGGTCCTACGGTCCGGACAACGAGGTCCCGATCATCACCAGCGGCGATGGTTGCTACCTGACCGACGCGCGTGGGAATCGATACCTCGACGCCCTCGCCGGGCTGTTCGCCGTGCAGATTGGCTACAGCCACGGCGAGGAGATCGGACAGGCCGCCCTGGAGCAGATGCGGGAGCTGCCGTTCTACACCGTGTGGGGATACGCACATCCGCGTGCGATCGAGCTTGCGGAGCGGATCGCCGGTCTCGCGCCCGGGGACCTCAATCGGATCTTCTTCACATCTGGCGGTTCGGAGTCGGTGGAGACCGCATGGAAGCTGGCGCGTCAGTACCACACGCTGCGCGGCGAGCGCCGCTGGAAGGCCATCTCACGGGACGTCGCGTACCACGGCACGACCATGGGAGCGCTGTCCATCACCGGTGTGGCCGCCCTGCGTGAGCCCTACGAGCCGCTCGTGCCGTCAGTCGCCCGCGTCTCGAACACGAACTCCTACCACCGCCCGGAGGGCGAGACCGAGCAGCAATTCACGACGTTCCTGCTGGATGAGCTCGAGCGGGTGATCGAGCGCGAGGGGCCGTCGACAGTCGCGATGGTGATCATGGAACCGGTTCAGAACTCAGGTGGCGCGTTCACCGCTCCCGCCGGCTATTGGGCCGGCGTGCGCGAGCTCTGCGACCGTTACGGGATTCTGCTGTGTGCCGACGAGGTCATCACCGGATACGGGCGCATCGGAGAGTGGTTCGCCTCCGAGCGCTACGACATCCGTCCCGACCTCGTGACGATGGCCAAGGGCCTGTCCTCGGCTTATGCCTCCATCGGCGCGGTGGCGGCGACCGATCGCGTCATGGAGCCTTTCACCCGTGACGGCGCGAGCTTCTCGCACGGCATCACGTTCGGCGGCCACCCGGTCGCATCGGCTATCGCCCTCAAGAACCTGGAGATTATGGAGCGTGAGGCGCTGATCCCGCGTGTACGGGAGAACGAGACCCGCTTCCGCGACACACTGGAGCAGCTCAACGCGCTGCCGATCGTCGGCGACATCCGCGGCGCCGGCTACTTCTGGTCCGTGGAGCTCGTGTCCGACAAGGAGACCCGGACCTCCTTCTCTCCGGAGGAGACCGAGGTGCTGCTACGCGGCTTCCTGGCTGGGCGCCTCACCCAGGCCGGGCTCATCTGTCGCACTGATGACCGGGGCGACCCGGTCCTCCAGCTCTCCCCTCCGCTGATCGCCGGTCAGGCGGAGTTCGACCGGATCGTCTCGATTCTCGGTGACGTCCTGGTCGCCGCGCAGGACCGTCTACTGATCGCCCAGCCAGTGGGAGTGCGGGCATGAGCGACGGCGAGAAGGGCCGAGTCCACCGAGTGGCGATCATCTCGGGGGATGGGGTCGGGCCGGAAGTCATCGACGCCGGGCTGACCATTCTGGACGTGGTCCAAAAGGCTCACGGCGGCTTCACCCTCGATCTCACACCGCTGCCGTGGGGCAGCGCTTACTACGCCGAGCACCGGCAGATGATGCCCGACGATGCTCTCGACGTCCTGCGCGGCTTCGACGCCATCTATCTGGGCGCCGTCGGCTCACCTGCCATCCCGGACGACGTCACGTTGTGGGGTCTGCTGCTGCCGATCCGGCAGGTGTTCGACCAGTACGTCAATCTCCGGCCCGTGCGCCTGATGAGCGGGGTGGAGTGCCCGCTCCGCCAGGCCGAGGGCACCTCGATCGACATGATGTGCGTTCGTGAGAACACCGAAGGGGAGTACTCCGGCATCGGGGGACGGGTGCACCGTGGCCTCAGCAACGAGGTCGCCATCCAGACTGACGTGTTCACCCGCAGCGGGGTGGAGCGCATCGTCCGCTACGCCTTCGAGCTGGCGAGTCAGCGGCGAGGCAAGCTGACCAGTGTCACCAAGTCAAACGCGGGGCGCCACGCCTTCACGTTCTGGGACGACGTGGTGGCCGATGTCGCGACCGAGTTTTCCGGCATCGAGATGGAGCGCGTGCTCGTCGATGCCGCAGCCGCATATTTCGTAACGCGTCCGGAGAGCTTCGATGTCGTCGTCGGGTCCAACCTGTTCATGGACGTCCTCACCGACCTCGGAGCTGTGATTCAGGGCGGCATGGGGTTGGCCGCCAGCGCCAACATCAACCCCGACGGAGGGGTCCCCGCCATGTTCGAGCCCGTCCACGGATCTGCGCCGGACATTACTGGGAAGGGGATTGCCAACCCGATCGGCGCGGTGTGGGCCGCCTCGATGATGCTTGAGTACCTGGGCGAGCACGAGCCCGCTCAGACGGTGATGACCGCCATCGAGTCCGTCCTGGCCCAGCGATCGGTACGCACTCCAGACCTCGGCGGCAGCTCAGGGACGAACGCGATGACCGACGCGCTGGCGGCAGCCGCAGCCGTAGTGAGCGAATGAGCCAGGCTGGGTTTCGCGGAGGATTTGAATCGAGGCCTGGTCAAGGCGCCGGCGGTCTCACACCCAGACGCTGGATGACCACCAGATCCTGCGCCCGTCGGACCGGTCGTTGACGCGCTGGACAACGCGGCCGCCGGGCCCCGCGTTGACCGCTAAAGACCGAGCTGATCGCCGACCGCGTCTGGCGGACCCGCACCCAGCTCGAGATCGTCGCGTACATCAGCTGGTCCAACCACGACCGGTTGCATTCCTCGATCGGTGACTATCCCGCCCGCCGAGTTCGAAGCTCTCACCGCTCTACAGGTCACGACAATCGCTCACCCAATCACAAGCTGAAACCGCAGAACTCAGTCCTCGCGGAACCCGGTCCAGCTCATGTCCACCCAGTCGGAGGAGACCAAGCCTGGGCGACGACTTAGAAGATTGGGGGCTATCCGGACGCGGCGGTTCAGGGGTCTGTGGGAGTAACGACGTCAGTGATTCCGCCAGCTCTCCTGACGCAAAACGCCGGCCTCAGGACTTGGTGGCGACACCTTCGAACATGTAGCCGAACGCGCGCCGGCCCTTCGCGTAGTAATTCTCCAGTCGGACGAGCTCCAGTCCGGAGCGAAGGACCAGCTGGTCTATCGGACGATTGAGGTGACACCCTCCGGCGACCCGCCGCTGAAACGGGGTCAGCCGGTCCTGCCAACCGGCGACCTTGGGATCGGGTGAGCGGCCGTGCTCGACGAAATGGAATAGGCCACCGGGACGAAGCACTCGCCGGATCTCGCTGAGAGCACGATCGACGTCAGGGATGCTGCACAACGTCCAGGTTGTGAGCACGTGGTCGACGCTGGCTGACGGCAGCGACAGGGCTTGCCCGTCGAGGGCGACGTATTCCACCGGCACGCTGCTGCCCGCGATCCGCTTGGCAGCGAGCTTTCGCCCGACGGTCGCCGGATCTACCGCCTGGACGCGGTTGACGGCCGGTGGATAGTGGGGAACGTTCAGACCCGAACCGAATCCGACCTCGAGCACGTCGCCGTCGAGCGAGGCGGCGACGCGAGCACGGATGGGCGTGAGCTCACCACGGCTCATGACCACGTCAATGAAGCGGGGAAGGACCTGATCTCCATAAAACCCCATGTCGTCAGTATCGCCGAGTCCGTCTGGGAGCGCCGCGCGCGGCCCGGGCTGTCACGGAGTGGCGTCTACGAGGGCGTCGACCTGATGTCGTTGATGTTTCAGGAGGCTTGCGAGAACCTGCTCGAACGTGCGTTGCCCGTCGCAGAACCTGAAGGTGTCCTTCGGTGGGATCGCATCCAGCTGGCTGTCGGTGAGCTCGGCCACCTGCCCGAGGGTGTCGCGCGAGGCTGTGAGCTCCCTGACCACGGCGTCCAGATCGATGTTGTCCGCCGAGTATGAGTCGGAGGGTTGGCCGGCGCCCGGTCCGTGTTCGCCGTGGTCCGCGGGCCCGTGGCCGAGGGCGTGGACCAAACGAGGCATGCGATGACGATTGCGCTGGGTCGGTGCGGGTGCGGCTGACATTCGGTCCCTCTCCTCTACAAAGCCGGCGATCCGCTGATAGTTGTCGGCCGTGTGTCGCGCGGACGCGCCGACGGTCCCGTCGCCGAGCTTCTCCCGGCTGGGGAGTGGCAGGCGTAGCGCGGCCTCATCGAGTCTCGAGATGAGGTTGACCAGCTCGACGATCTGTTCGTCGGCGGTTGCGTGAAGCTGTGTCCCACGTTCGCTCATGGAGATTCCTCGTGCTCGGATTAGTGGTGAGACCTGGCCGCGTGGCCATCAGCGGCGGGTGAACCTCCGCGCACATACTTTTCCGGCTCGGTCTCAAACGCGTGTAGGCAGCCGGTGGAGCAGAAGTAGTACGTCTCGCCCCCGGCTTCCTTTGTGACGGCCTTGTCGCGGTCGACCTTCATTGCGCACACCGGGTCGGTCACTCCCCGGCGGGCGGTCAGCCAGAACAGGACGCCGAAGATGACGACGCCGAGAAGGTTCAATCCGAGCTCGTAGTCGACGTGGATTGAGCTGAAGATGTCCGCGCGCGTCGGCCGCGCCCCGGTGGGGATGAGCCCCAGCGCGCTGAAGATGGCGTCGACGACCAACGCGGAGATCACCATCGTCACGAACATCAGCCCGGTGATCCGCTGCGCGAATGTGGTGCCGTAGTACTTGCGGTAGATCGACAGGATCGGCAGCACGATCAGATCGGCGAACAGGAACGCGAGCACGCCGGCGAAGCTGATGCCACCGGACCAGAGCACGGCCGCGAGCGGGACGTTGCCGACCGAGCACACGAAGCTGAGCACGGCGATGATCGGGCCGATGACCACGTTCTCGATCACCGGCAGCGGCGCCGGCGCATCGCGGATGAACAGGTGCTGAAAGAAGCCGTTACCGAACTGGGCGATGTAACCGGCCAGCAGGAACCCGATCGTGATCTCCTTCCAGAGCATCTGCCAATCGCCGCGGAAGTTGTGCGCGACGTCTGACCATGCGCGGGCTGAGGTCAGACGCTCGCGCCAGGAGAGCTGTTCGCTGGCCATGTGATGGTGATGGCCGGTGTCCGCCTCACGCGCGTGCTCCCGGGCCTGGTGCTCGAGCTGCCGGCTGACGAACAGCCGCAGCAGCACCGTCATCAGCAGGATCATCACGATCCCACCGACGTACTCCGCGACCGTGAACTGCCAGCCGATCAGGACCCAGAGGACCAGCCCGAGCTCCCAGACGAGGTTGGTCGACGCGAACTGAAACGCGAGCGCCGCGGCCGCGCTCGCGCCTTTCTGAAACAGGGACTTCGCAATCGCGACCGCCGCGTAGGAGCAGGACGAGGATGCCGCGCCGAGCCCGCTGGCCCACCCGATGGAGCGAGCGTCCGAGCCGCTCATCAGTCCCTCGATCCGCTCGCGCGGCACCCATGCCTGCACGATCGCGGAGATCGCGAACCCGAGCACGAGCGCCCACCACACTTCCCACGCCATCAGAAACGAGTCGCGCAGGCCATGCCAGATCACGTCAAGAACGCTCACGGCTAGGAACCTATCATATACCCCTAGGGGGTAGAGGTAGTGATAAGGTGCACTCCATGCCGAAGACTCAAGCGCCCACCCGCGGCTACACCGCCACCAAGGATCAGCTGCTCGCGCGGCTGAAGCGCATCGAAGGCCAGATCCGCGGGATCGAAGGGATGGTCGAGGACGACCGCTACTGCATCGACGTCCTCACCCAGATCAGCGCCGCCCAGGCCGCGCTGGACAAGGTTGCGCTCGGACTGCTCGATGGGCACGCGCACACCTGCGTGGTTGGTGCCGAACCAGATCAGCAGGACGAGCGGACCGAAGAGATGATGGCCGCCGTCGGGCGACTCCTCAAACGCGGTTGAGCGCCGCGTCGAGCGGCCCGCCAGGAACTCCGCGTGGTCCTCAGATCACGCCGGTGAGGACGAGCAGGCCGATGATGACGAGCACGAGAGCGGTGAAGGCGTTGCCCCATTGCTCGAGCCATTGTCCGCGGATCTCATAGCCGCCGCGGGTGGCGGCGAGGGTGAGACCAACGATCGTGCCGATGGTCACGGCGGCGAAGACCACCAGCGATCCGATCGCGGTGGCGACGCCGGCGGTCGTTGCCGCTAGGAACACCGGAAGGATGGTCAGATCGGGGGAGGCCGCGGCGCCAAAGGGCACCATCACCGCCGCCAGGCCGCGAAACCTGCCGGGAGCCGCCGCGCCATGGCCAGCGTCGTGCTCGTCGTGCTCGTCGTGGTCGTGCTCGTGGCCGTCGTGGTTGTGGCCGTGATCGTGATCGTGGCCGTGGCCGTGGCCGTGGCCGGTGAGCTCAAGGGCCGCGAATCCGACGCCAGTGGCGATCAGGATCCAGCCGATGATCGTGTCCTGCGCGCTCTGGATCGTCGATCGAAACTGCAACCCCACCGCGATGATCACCGCCCCGAGAATGATCGATACCAGGACGTGCGCGACCCCGGCCAGGCCTGAGAGCCGCGCCACCCGCGACAGCGGATAGCGGCGGGTACGGCCCAGAACTGCCAGCGGCACCCAGTGGTCGGGCAGGATGGCGTGGCCGAATCCCACTCCGGCGGCCGCGGCAAGCAGCGCTGGACCGCTGCTGCTCACGCGCCCAGCGCCTGTCGGTCGGGGGTGGCGGCGAGGCCGAGCCGTAGGTGCTCGGTATGGGACACGGCTTCTGTCAGCAGCGCGCGGACGTGATCGTCGTGCAGGGCATAGATCACCTGTCGCCCCTCCCGGTCACCGACAACCAGCCCAAGATGCCGCAGCACCCGAAGCTGCTGGGACACAGCGGGCTGAGACATATCGACCGCGCGCGCGAGCTCCCCCACCGAACACGGGCCAGCGCCGAGACGACTGAGGATCCGGACGCGACTCGGGGTCGCGAGCGCCTGCATCGTCTCGGCCACCGATCGGGCCGTACCGGCCGAGAGGAACGTCAAATCAGTATCGCCACCATGGCTCATGCCCATATCATTGCATGCGCGGATATTTATGCGTTGGGCGAAGCTCCACCGCACCCGTCACTGACCTCGGCCAGTACGCCTCGCGGTCAGTAGGCGCGCGCGACGAGCGCATCGACGCCATCGGCGTCCGGATCATCGACGGGCTCCCCGTCCTCGCGCAGCAGACAGCGCACGGACACGCCCGCTTGGGTGAGGTGGTCTTCGCCTCCGCGGCCGCAGCCCCGCCATGGAAGGCGAGCGAAACCGTCGCTGGCCAGCTCCCGCGCCTCGTCAAGCGTTCGCGCCGAACGAGTTCGTGCGTCCCGCAGGGAGGTAGCCTGGGCAAGCAGCTCTCGCTGGTCCGCGGCGAGCATCCTCGGTATCTGCGAGGCGACGTCTCGCAAGCCGATCGCCTCCTTCTCCGCTCGCGCGCGACGTGCGACCACGGCTTGATTCGCCATCAGATCCCGCGGACCCAGCTCAATGCGAAGCGGCACGCCGCGGAGTTCGTGGTCGACGATCCGTCTGCCTAGCGAAACATCCACGGCGTCATCGAGCTCGACGCGAACCCCGGCACGCTCGAGCTCGGCGACGAGCGTCGTGGCGGCCTCGATCACGCCGTCGCCGGCGCGAGCGACCAGTACGACCACTTGGGTTGGAGCGAGACGCGGTGGCACCCGCAGCCCATGATCGTCCCCGTGGACCATGATCATCGCGCCGAGCAGACGCGTCGAGACTCCCCACGAGGTCTGCCACACGTGGCGCAGATGACCGTCGCGATCGCTGAACTGGATGTTGAACGCCCGGGCGAAGTTCTGGCCCAGCTCGTGTGAGGTCCCCATCTGAAGCGCCTTGCCGTCGCGCATCAGACCCTCACATGACCACGAGATCTCCGCCCCCGCGAACTTCTCCCGTTCTGTCTTGCGCCCTTGGAAAACGGGAATCGCCAGCTCCTCGATCATCGCGTCGGCGTAGACATCGGTCAGGATTCGCAGCGCGTACTGGTGCGCCTCCTCGCGCGTTGTGTGCGCGGTGTGCCCCTCCTGCCAGAGGAATTCCGAGGTCCGCAGAAAGAGTCTCGGACGACGCTCCCACCGCACCACGTTCGCCCACTGGTTGATCAACAGGGGCAGGTCCCGGTAGCTGGAGATCCACCGCGCAAAAGAAGAGTTGACGATCGTCTCGCTCGTCGGACGGACCACCAGAGGCTCCTCCAGTTGCTTGCCCCCCGCGTGGGTGACGACCGCCAGTTCGGGGCTGAAGCCCTCAACGTGATCCGCCTCCCGACGGAGAAACTCTTCCGGGATCAAGAGCGGGAAGTAAGCGTTGCGCGCGCCGGTGGCTTTGATCCGCTCATCGATCGCCGCCTGCAAGCGCTCCCAAATCGCATATCCCCACGGGCGTATCACCATCGTGCCGCGCACCGGCCCGTTCTCGGCCAGCTGCGCCTTGGCGATCACATCCTGGTACCAGCGCGGAAAATCCTGCTCCTGAGGCACGAGCACGGTCGGCATCCCGCGGGGACTCTAGAGGCGAGGGGGCCGGTATCGCTCCCCTGACACGCTGCATCCCGCCGGCTGCGGTTCCCGCGGCGATGAGTGTGGGATACTCGGACCGTGTCCCGGGGTGCGGTGGTCGGTGTCGTGTGCGCGTTCTTGGCCAGCGCGGCATGCCTTACGAGCGTCGCCGACGCGATCGCCGCGACAGCCCCTACCGTCACCGCGACGCCGGTGTTGGCGACTGAGGGCGAGCCGTTCTCGGGCCAGGTCGGCTCGGTGTCCACGTGTTCGCCAACCGACACGGTCGTGATCACCTGGGGTGATGGCGCCACGAGCGGCGGAGCATTGGTACCGACCTCGGGCTCACCGTGCGAGGTCACCGGCACGCATTCCTACGCCGAGGAGGGCAGCTACGCAACCCAGGTCAGCGTCGCCTACGCCGCTGGCGCCGCGCCGGCGACCGACAGCTCCACCGCGTCCGTCGCCGACGCCCCGATCAGCCTCACGTCCGCCCCGGGCACCGGCGGTGGCGTCGTCGCCGAGCTCCGGGATGCGGGCGGCTTGGAGCCCGCGGCTGACTACGTCGTGTCGATCGATTGGGGCGACGGCCAGGTCTCGCCAGGAGCCGTGGACGCGGCGGGGAACATCACCGGCTCGCACGCCTATGCAAGCGCCGGCACGTACACCGTGACGGTGACGGTCACAGATGACGGCGGGGGGAGCGCCAGCACGACCTTCACCGTGACAATCTCGCTGAGCCCGTCACCATGTGCGGCTACGACGCCGAACCCGGCGGCTGGGTTCTCGCCGACCGCCACCTCGCCGGACGCGCGCTGGGTGCAGGCGATCTATCACGACGTTTTCGGACATCCGCCCGATGCCGCCGGACTCACGTCGCTCACCGCCGCGCTCGGTGACGGGGCATCACGTGACGATGTTGTCGTCGCCCTGGAGGGTGATCTCGATCGCCCGGTAATCGTCGGTTCGCTCTACAACGCGTACCTTCATCGGCCACCGACCGCAGCCGAGGTGACCTTCGGTGAGCAACTGCTTGCCAGCGGTGGCACCAACGAGCAACTCGCCGCCGTGGTGCTCGGCTCCTCGGAGTATCTGATGACTCGTGGCGGCGGGACGACCCCCGGCTTCCTCGGATCGCTCTACTGCGATGTCCTGCATCGTTCGATCGACCCGACGGCACTCGACGCATGGGAGCAGGAGCTCGCCGGTGGGAAGACCCGCCAGCAGGTCGCGCAGGCCGTGCTGTCCTCGACCGAGTACCGCAGCGATCTAGTCGACGGCCTCTACTTGCGCTTCTTGCGTCGTATGCCAAGTCCAACGGACCGGACTGCGTGGCTGGATGCGTTGAACGGAGGTGTTACCGACGAGCAGGTGATCGCGGCGCTGCTGTCATCGCAGGAGTACTTCAATGACTTCAGTGGCGGAGGCGGCACGGTGGTGAATCCCTCGGTCAGTGCGCTCGGTGTGGTCCGCGTCATGTTGAAGCACCCGGCGACGCTGCAGCTGAAGGTGCTCGAGCTGCTGCCCGCCGTCCAGCGGAGAGCCTTCACAACAACGAAGCCAACGATCACCGCTCCGAGGACGCGCCTGGTCGGGACCGTGAGCCTCGGTCATCACGGCAAGGGCAACGTCACGATCCACTGGAATCGCAAGGTTGACAAACACACGCTGAGGCGCGGACGATATGTGCTGCTGATCGAGGCTCGCGCAGGCAGGAAGCTCCGCGATGTGAGTGACGCGATCACCGTGACGCTCCGCTGAAAGGACGGCCGTCGGCCAGCCTGTCGTTGGCCCGCCGATCGATGATGCGGATGCGGATAGACTCAGCGCGGAAGTGTCTGCCGTCGGGGACACCGCACCGGAAAGGACGGCAGCCGATGTTCGGTAAGAAGGATCTGGAGCCGGCACCGGTGATCGCGTTTCGGTGCTGATCGATCCCAGGAAGGGCACGGCACGGTTTGACAAATCAGACCCACGCCTGAGTCTCAAGGCGGCCAAGGCCGCGAAGGACGAGCGCTTTGCCACAACGGCCACAGGTGCCGTTGGGTCCGCCCCGCCCGCGATACCGACGACCGGCGCGTCCGGCGTACCCGAGGTCGAGTTCTCAGAGCCGCAATTGATGAGCGCGACCGAGGCAGCCCCGTTTCTCCAAGCCTTCCTGTCTGGTGACCCCGGCGCGCGGGAGCAGGCCATCACCGATCTGCGCGCCCATCAGCACCCGGATTCCTCCGGGGTGGCAGATCGACTGTCCCAGCTGGAGGTGCTCAGGGCCGGCGGGACTCTGACTGACGCTGAGTATCAGGCACAGCGTCAGCGGATTCTCGACACGATCTGACGTTGCGTCGGGCGAGCGCTGGGATCGTGCCACGCGGCGAGCGCCCGGCGTTCTTGTTCGGGATCGAGCCCGGGTGTCGGGAGCCCCGCACGGATCGGTGGTGTTGTGTTGAGGGCGGAGAACCACTGCCAGGTGTCGAGCACGGTGTCGGTTACCGGGCGGCACTGCAGGCCGGCGCGGTAGGCACGATCGACGTTGGCGTCATGCATGCCGCTGTATTCGTGGTCGGGTGGTATCCAGATCGGCAGGTCGCTCCACGGTTCGATTCCAGCCGTGGCGATCGTCTGAGGATCGACCCACGTCATGACGGCGTCGTCGGCGCCGGCGGCTTGATGGCAGGCCTCGAGGAGCGAGCCCATCGTGGCGTGTCCACGCCGTGACACGACGTTGAACGGTCCGGAATGTCCGGCGCTGGAGGCTTCGATAACGAACCCGGCGAGATCGCGGGCGTCGATGTATTGAATCCCCAGGTCCGCGGGACCGGGGCACAGGATCTCACCTCCCCGGGCCATGCGGGCCAGCCACCACGTCAACCGTCCCACGTTCTCATAGGGACCGAGGATCGTTCCGGCGCGAGCGAGCAGGGCCCGGTCTGCGAACACCTGCTCCGCCGCGATCTCGGCGCCCCGCTTGAGTTCGGGATACTCACCGGTCTCCGCGCCGGGGTCCGACGCGACGGTCTCGGTGGATTCGAGAGCGCCATGGGGCGGGGGTGGCGTGTACACCGACCCGCTGGAGATGTAGGCGTACCGCGCTGCGTGGTCGCGCAGCGCCTTAGCGCTCTCACGCACCGCCCTCGGCGCTCCTGACCATGTGTCGACCACGAGGTCCCACTCGCGTCCGCGTAGCTGCTGAAGGCTCCGCGCGTCGAGGCGATCGCCGTGCAGAGCCGTAACGCCAGGATGTGTCCAGCGACTGGTGCCTCGATTGAATGTTGTGACATCCCAGTCGCGAGCGACGCCCTCTAACACGAGCGCCCGCCCGACGAACGCCGAGCCTCCGAGAACCAGCAACGATCGCTCCATTTGCTCAACATAGCGCAACCAGAGAGTTGCGCGTGGATCGTCCAGACCCTGACCTCGAGACCGCCGGACCGGTGTTCGCCGGACTCGTTGCCGCCATCGCGGCTGCTGGAATGACACTCATCGCACCGCAGGCGCGCGATGCTCGCCTCCACCACTCACCACAGGAGCAACGATGACCAGCACCGTCACCCAACGAGACCAGACCCCTACGACGCGAGTTGGGCTTCTCGGCGTCGGCCTGATGGGATCTGCGATGACCCACCGCCTGTTGAACGAGGGATTCCCGGTCACGGTGTGGGACCGCGACCGCCGCCACGTCGAGCCCCTCGGCCCGAGAGGCGCGGACATCGCCAGTGCGGCTGGCGAGGTAGTTGGTGGCGCCGACGTCGTGATCACCATGCTCCCGACCGCCGAGGCGGTGCGCTCAGTCGTCGAGCCGCTGCTGTCGCAGTGGCCACGGACGACGATCTGGCTGCAGATGAGCAGCGTGGGCGCGACCGAATCAGACGAGCTCGCGCGCCTTGCGGCCGGCCGTGGCGTGGTCCAGTTTGACGCGCCGGTATCCGGGAGCACCCATCCCGCGGAGGAGGGGATGCTGACCATCCTCGCGTCAGGCCCGGACTCGGCCCGGCCGCTGGTCGAGCCCGTGCTCGCCGCATTGGCTTCCCGCATTCAATGGGTGGGTGAGACGGGGATGGGCTCGCGGCTGAAGCTGGCCGCAAACCACTGGATGATCACCATGGTGACCACGCTCGCCGAAACGATGCGCCTATGCGAGCGGATGGGCTTGGACCAGCAGCAGTTCATCGCGCTGCTCGACGGCGGTCCGCTGGGCTCGTCCTACGCTCTCGACAAGCTCGCCGAGATGAGTCGCCACGAGTATCCGGCAGGGTTTCCCGTCCGCTTGGCGGTCAAAGACCTCGAACTCGTCCGCGAGGTCGCCCAAAGTACCCACGACGAGATGCCCCTGCTGGACGCGGCCCTTCAGCGCATGAGCGCCATCGCCCCGAGCCACGGGGACGACGATCTCGCCGCCGTGTACGAACTGAGCTAAAGCACCCGGTGTGCGGCAAGCTGCGGGAAACGGTCGCTATGCAGCGCGGTGCTGCGGCGCGATCAGCACCGGACGTTCCGCATGCGCGGAGAGCTGGTGCGAGACGCTGCCGAGAACGGCGCTCGCGAACGCGCCCCGTCCACGCTGACCGCAGACGATCAGTCGCGCGTCAATCTCCCGGGCGACCTCACGGATCGTCCTGGCAACCGATTCGTTCGCCTGCGCGACGCGCGCCGAGGCGTTGTAGCCACGCCCGCGGGCGCCCGCGGCGCCCTCATCGGCGATGCGTTGCGCCGCGGCGATCTCCTCCTCGTCGAGCTCGCCTTCATTCGGGACGACGGCCAGCAGTGAACCTCCTCTGGCCAGCTGGACCGCTACCGGCGTCCACACGACCAGCACGACCGCATCGGCGGGATGCATGACGAGTTCGACGGCGACTGAGAGAGCGGCCTTCGATCCGTCAGAGCCGTCGTAGCAAAACAACACCGGTCTATCCATCGCTGCGCCTCGTCATCATGATGATCAACTCCTCGACGTTGCTCAAGTCCGGCTCCGGGTGGTCAGTAAGGCTGGCAGATCACCTCAAGCGGGACGGGCTCGGGCCCATGCTAGAGGTTGATCAAACTGTGACGCCGGGCTGCACACGGGCACCGCGAGGCTGATCCCTCCCGCGGCTACAGCCGATGGGAGGATGCAGGCGTAGTCTGGCGACGATCCTCGTCGGCGCCGGCCGTGCGCTGAAGTTGGGCTGCGGGAACAGGCGCAACGCGATCTTCCCGGCGACCCCCGGTTTTCAGGTTGACGCGGTCGGCCCCTCACGCCTGCCGAGGTCGCGGCGCTGCCGGCGGCGCTCGTCCTTGGCTTCTTGGCCGCATTCGCGCATCTGGCACCACCGCCGGTTGCCGCGCTTCGTGGTGTCCAGGAAGAACCAGCCGCAGTGATCGCCCGGGCACTGCTTGAGCCGGTACGAGGGGTTCGTTTGCAGCAGCTCGACGGCGCTGGTCACGACGACATGACGAATCGCCGCCAGCTGGGACTGGCTCCAGCGCCAATGCACGCCAGTGTCGGCGTTGAGCTGCAGGGCGGCGGCACCGTAGGCGTCGGCCGCGAGCTCGGCCAGGCGAGCCAGGTCGCGCTTGCCGATGGGCCGCCCGTGCGTCCGGGCGAAGAACAGAGCGTAGAGGAGCTCGCGAGCTGCGCGGGCGCGTTCCATCTCGGCCTGGGCGTGACCGTCGACCTTCAGCGAGCGGGCGATCAGCCCATAGCGCTGGCCCCAGGTGAGCAGATCGGCCGGTGTGAGTAGTGCGTCGTCGGCGTCGGGGTGGCCGCGCTCCTCGGCGGTGTTGACGAAGTCGAGGGCGACATGCCCTGCGACAAACGGAAGCTCGTGGATCGACTGCATTCTGCGAGATTTTACCAGCAAAAGATGGTTTGCTAGGGGAAAATCCAGGTAACCTTCCTCCAGTGAAAGTTATTTTGCTGGTACCAACTTTCCCGGAGCCGATCTGATGGCAATCGTCCTGGCAATGGCCGCCGCGATTGGCTGGGGCGCTTCGGACTACTTCGGCGGCGACGCCTCCCGGCGCGAGGTGCCCGTCTTCGTCGTCGTCGCCATCGCCGAGCTCTTCGGCGCGGCGCTGCTGGTGCCCGGGCTGATCGCCCGAGGGGCCCCGCCGCCGACCGACCCACGGCTGCTGCTGGCCGCCGCCGCGGGAGTGGCCGTCACCGTCGAGCTCAGCCTCATCTATGCCGCGCTCAGCCGTGGACAGGCATTCATCACCGCTCCGACCGGAGCGCTCGGCACGGCGGCGGCCGTCACGGTGGGCCTGATCGGCGGCGACCCGCTCAGCCTCGCCGTGGCGATCGGACTCCTCAGCGCGCTGCTCGGCGGCGGCCTCAGCGCTTGGAGCTCGCCTGCCACCGGCGGACACGGGGACATCGGCGCCTTCGACACCGCCGCGACCTGTCTCGGCGCCGCGCTAGCCGTCGGTGCGATGCTCACCTGCCTTCACGCCGCCGGTCGTCTGGACCCCTACTGGGCGACCGGCATCGAGCACATCAGCACGAGCCTCTCGGCCGCAATCGCCGCCCTGATCGCCACACGGCGAGCGCCGCGCGACCTGCTGCCCCACCGGTCGCAGCTGCCGACGCTGGCGCTTGTGGCCGCAGCCGGCGTCGGGGGAGACCTCGCCTACACCACCGCCTCACGGACCGGCGCCCTCACCATCACCTCGGCCATCGCCTCGCTCTACCCCATCACCACGATTGCCCTCGGACGAATGCTGCAAGCCCGACGTGCTACGCGCATCCAGCTGATCGGCATCATCCTCGCCCTGGGCGGTGCCGTCCTCCTCGGCGTGTCGGGCCGATGACCTGCGGCGCGGCTCAGGCGAGTGTTGGGGTATCCCCGAAGAAGAGGACTTCGCTGCCGATCGGCTGAAAGCCAGCAGTGAGAAATGTGCGAAGAGAGGCGGCGTTGCCGGGCGGCGTCTGGGCGAAGAACAGCTGGTCGGCTTGGATGATCCGGCGGGCCTCGGTGAGGGCTTGTCGGGCGATCCCCTGGTTGCGGCGATTTGGCTCGATCTCGATCGCGACTTCCGTGCGGTTGGCCAAGCCGCGGCCGAGGATGATCGTCGCGGCCCCGGTGGGGTCGGTGAACACGCGGACGTCGTCTCGGTGCGCGTGAGCTCGTTTCACGCGTGCGTGGCCCTCCGACGTCGTCTCGCGCAGTGTGGTCCGGCCGCCCAGGCCGCGCGCCGCGAGGAGCAGATCGATCCCGTCGTCGTGGCGCCCCAGCTTGTCAGCGAGCCTGGTGAGAAATCGTGGGCTCATCGGGGCGAGGAGATCATCTCGACCGAGCTGCGCGCGGATCCAGTCTTCGGATGCGGAGCTCGCGATGATGTAGTGGCTGGTGAACGCGATGACGGCCATGGCTCGGCCGGGTGGCGCTGGCAGCACCTCGATGGTTCCGTCGGCGCTGGGGAAGTCACCATGCCCGGCAGACTCGAGAGCGCGTGCGAGCCGGTGCGCGGAGGTCGGCATACGACGGAGAGTACGGCCCCACCTGCGGATTCCCGAGGCCCATGCCTCCGGATCGATCATAAGCATGCTGGCGGTGGTGCCGGCGAGCATTCGGGGCGGCGTTTCGGTCAGCATTTCCCTGTGCGAGCCGGGGAAGCCGCAGGCTCGCGAGCGCGTGGGCAACGCCGTTGTGAAAATTCTGAGACTCGCTCCGCTGTGGGGTTTCAACACCGCCGGCTCTGGAAACGCCAATGGGTGCTGGCTACATCAGCCGTCGCGGGTTCGGGACAGGGGTGGCTCGCGGCGGGGGTCGGCGGTGCGGGTCCCCCGACCGGCGCGACGACATACACAGGGGCGGGCTTGCGGGCCCGGGCCCAGATTCAGGAGGCAACGGGATGAGCAAGCGTCAGCGTCGTCGTGTGAGTCACCGCCGCGACATGCACATGAGGTGGGCCAAACGGCGCCTTGTTTTCACTGCCGGAGTTCCGGTGGCGTGGGCGATCGCCGCCGCGCCCGCCCTGGCCGCGCCGCCGACTACGTCGGCGCCGAACGGTGGCGTGCTCGGTGCCCCGGGATTCAGTCAGCCAACCACCTCGCCCGGGACCACGGGAGCGACTCCGGCTGCCGATCCATCCGGCATCCCCGCGCAGGCACCGGCGGCGACTGGGTCTCCGATCCAGTCCGCTACGACGACTCCAGGATCCCAGTCGACGCCGCCTGCGGCCCCCACGCCGTCGTCTAACCCGGATGCGCCCCCGATGGCTCCCAACCCGACACCGGCGGGGAGCTCCACTGGCACCGGCGGCCTATCCGCCAGCGCGAGCTACTACGAGGGTTTCGGCGGCGGGGCCACGTTGGTCGCGACTCCGCAGGGCGCCTACATCGTCCCCGAGATCGGGGTTGGGTTCGGCCCGTCGGTCTCGATCAACGCGGGTTCCAACGTCAACGTCCCCAACGCACCCCAGCTGCAGTTCAGCGGGTCGATCAACGATCAGTTGGGGCCTGTCGGGGTCCGCGGGTCCACGTCGATCACCGAGCCGCTCAACACCGATGACCCGAATGCCATCAATGTCGGTGGCACCGTCGGCGTCAACCTGCCGGGCATCCCGGCAGGCAACATCCGCGCCTCCGGCAACTACAGCGGCAACTCCGGGCTCACTGGTGGCGTCCAGTACTCGGGCACCAACCAGCTGTTCAACTCCACCAACCAGGTCAAGCTCGCGGTCCGCGTCCCGATCCCGCTGCCGGATCTGTCGCAGACGAGCGACCCGGATGCCAACGGCGTGTCGGACGTGATCGTGCCGACCGGCGCCGACGGGCCGCCGGCGATGTACGCCACGCGCACTATCTCCGGTCTCGGCTACCCAGACGGAAATGGCAACACCGTGACTCTCAACCCGGATGGTTCGTACACGGTCCACACGCCGACCAGTGACGTCACCACCTACGGCCCCTACTACAGCCAGCAGCAGGGACAGCCGGACAACAGCCAGGGCGGCAGCCTCACCCATCAGCTGATCGACAACCTCGGTCAGCGGACCGACCAGACGACGTGGCAGGTCAACAACGGGGTCACGATCACCCAGAGCCCGAACGGCACGTTGACCCAGACCAACCCCGACGGGACGACAATCACCCAAACAAGCTCAGGCGTGATCACCCAGACCAGCCCTAATCAGTCGAGCGTCTCCTACGACCCCGCCACCGGCACGATCGCCCAGAACGACGGGCAGGGCACGACCACCACTTTCAATTCAAACGGCTCGGTCTCGCAGACAACCGGTCCGCTGTCGGGGCTCTCGACCATCTGGGACACGAACGGGATCGGCGCCACCATCAGCAGCGGGCTTGACGGTCTCGGCATCCCAATCTCCACCTCCGAGCCCGCCCCGACGCCACCGCCGATCCCCTCCTCGATTTCGCTGCCACATAACCCGAACGCTCCCGCCCCAACCACCGCGGCGGACAACGCGTCGCCACCGACCGCCCCACCGGCCGACTCCGCGCCGACCCCCACACCCGACAGCACGCCGACCCTACCGCCTGTCGACAGCACGCCGGCGCCCGCGCCGGCCCCGGCACCGTCCGACAGCACGCCGAGCCCGGCGCCTGTCGACAGCGCGCCGGCGCCCGCGCCGACTCCGCCGCCCGCCGACAGCACGCCGACCCCGGCGCCTGTCGACAGCACGCCGGCGCCCGCGCCGGCCCCGGCACCCTCCGACAGCACGCCGACCCCGCCACCTGCTGACAGCACGCCGGCGCCCGCGCCGACCCCGCCGCCCGCGGACACGACCCCAACGCCGACCCCGACCCCGACCCCCGCGCCCATGGTCACGACCGCACCGGTCGATGCCACGCCACCACCGGTTGACGTCAGCCCTGCCCCGCCGGTTGACACGACGCCACCGGTTGACACGACGCCACCGGTTGTCACCCCCCCGGACTCGAGCAGCTCCATCGACTCGACGAGCTCAGACCCCGGCAGTGCGGTGGATCCGACAAGTAGCCCCGACTCGAGCTCATCACTCGACACGGGATCGGCCGACTCCAGCGCTGGGTCCGATCTCAGCGGCGATGGTGCGAGCGCCGACTCCGGCGGGGATTCCGGTGGTGGCGACGGGGGCGGCGACTGACTCAGGCTGTCAGGATCTCGCGGTGCAGATCGAGCAGTTTCGGCACGTCTTCGGACGCCACGCGTCCCATCCCGCATTCGGTGCAGATACCCCACTCGCGTTGTCCGGCTGCGGACTCCGATAGCGCGGTATCGATCTGCTTCGCTTGCTCGGCTGTCGTGCCATCGGCCTGATTGTCAGGGTCGTAGGGAACGAGCGCGAAGTACAGCTCGGTCTCCGCTTCCGCCGTCAGGTCGCGCAGCGGAGTGAAGTATCTGGCGTCGTTTCTGGCCTGGGGCACGGTGAACGACGCCCAGTTGACCGGCCGCTGTGCGGCGGAGACGACGGCGTTCACAAGGTCCACCTGCATCTGGACTGACTCAGGTTGCTTGAAGTGCTGGTGCCCGTAATCGCCGTAGCAGAGGTGCAGCCCCACGGGGACATCCGCCGGCACCCGGTCCACGCAGCGGACCAGTGCGGGCGTGACCTGGCTCAGTGGCGTTGCCGAGCCGGGTCCCATCGCGCCCTCGAGGAGCCCGAACTCCACAGCGACGTCCCACTGCACCGCGCAGCGGTCGTGCGGCAGCTTCGCCAGGGCGTTGTCGAGGTCGGCGAACAGCGCCGTCTCGTAGGAGGCGGCGACGGCAGGCAGGTCCTGGGGCACGATCGTCCCCGCCATCGAGGCCAGCGGGGTGGGGTACTGCAGCTGGAAGCGCACGCCGGCATGGATCGTCCCGTCCGTCTGCAGCCGATCGAAGACCTCAAACGACTCGGCGTACTCGTCCGCGTAGCCGAGGTTGGGCCAGCTGATCGTGTCCGCGGAGGCGCCCTCGGTGAGACGCAGCTGAGGCATCGCCGGCGCGTCGGGCGAGGTCTCGTACGCCTGTCCGACTGTGACCGACTCGAACTCCGGCATCTGCAGGAACTTCTGGATCTGGAACAGGATCCAGTAGCCACGCTCCCCGGTCTCGCCGTCGGTCATCCGGCGGACACCCGTCGGGATGCGTGAGCTGATCTCTCGCATCACCGTCTCGGCGTCGGGCAGGTTGACCGACCCGTTGAAATGAACGCTGCTAGCCGGCATCGCAATCCTCTCCGTTCTCCGCTCGCGGGTGAGCTCGTGATCGCCCACACAGCGCGCGGAGCGACCGCGTGCAGCGGGTTATCCGATCCAGCCGCCGTGTTGCCATCGGCCAGGGCACCGACTCGGTGGCGTTCGCTGGAGCTTAGTGTGCAGACGCTCGGATTCGGATCGCGGCTTCGTCCTGAGCCTGCGCCCGCGATCACGTTGCGGGCGGAGCGTTCTCGAGCACTTGTTTGAGCGTGACGCAATAGCCGGCCAACTGGCGTTTGAGGGTGAGTCGCAGGAGGGGTTGGGCGAGGCGCATCACGCCGGTCGGCTGTCCGTGCGCGTGGAACTGGACTCGCGTCCCGAGTTCGGTCGGTTGGAACGTGATCCGGGCGTGGATCGGTAGCGCTCCTTCGAGCATCCGCAGCGCGAACACGCGGTCGGGCTCATACTCGGAGACCTCGATGAGCGAGGCGAGCTATTTGCCGCCAGGGGCGCGATGCACCTCGCGCAGGCGCGTACCGACGCCAAACGGGCGATCGTCCTCTGCCACCGCTGAGATCGTGTTCGTCTGCCAGGTCGCGAGCTTGGCTGGGTCCGTGACGTATCCGAACACTTCGGCCGGCAGACGATCGATCTCGATCCCGACGGGCAACTGGATCACGTCCCTTGCCTTTCTCCGAGGATCTCCCACCAGGTCTCAAACGCGGCCTTGCGCCACCGCGGGCCGGCGTCCAGACCGGCGAACACTCGTGCCAGGAATGGGCCGGCCATCAGGGCTCTCAGGCCGTGATAGGTTGACGGCCGGACCCACGGGGCAGCGTGTCGTACTGCCTGGGCATGACGACCAGGGAGGTTTGGCGCGGTGAGGATCCTGTCCAAGCTGACGTACGCGAACGTGATGTCGACGATTGCGCTGTTCGTCGCCCTGGGCGGCGGTGCGTTTGCGGCCTCGAGATACGTCGGTCGAAACGGGGTGGTGAGCTTGTGCGTATCGCCCGGCGGGACCGTGAAAATTCTCGCCCAGAAGAAGCGCTGCACGAAACGCACGCAGCTGATCTCAGTCAACGCGCGAGGGCCGAGCGGGCCACGTGGACCAGCAGGATCACAGGGTGCCTCGGGCGCGACCGGCGCCCCCGGCGGGTCGCCCGGCGGTTACTCGGCCGGGCCCGGCCTGACACTGTCGGGCTCCGTCTTCAGCGCTGACTTAGGAGCGCTTCAGGCGCGGATAGCCGGCTCGGGATGCGCGAGCGACCAGGCGCTGCAATCCGTGACGCAGACGGGATCGCCGACCTGCACCGGACTGCACGGCTACTCGGCGGTGGCGGGCACCGATCTCTCTCATGCCGATGGCGCGATCCCGCCGGGACAGTGGGCGCTGCTTGGTCAGATGACTGCCGGACTGGCGGGCACCGCGATGACCGTGTCTTGCCAGATCGACGTTGCCGGAGCGGCCGTGGCGAGGGCCAGCCAATATGTCCCGTCCGGGCAGGACGGGAGCGTGTCTATGGTCGCGACGACGACGACCACCACCAAGCCGGCGACGGCGATCACCACGACTTGCACCTCCGATGGCCTTCCCACGTGGAGCGGCGGGACGGTCGTCGCGATCCCACTCGCGGCTCTCAACTAACAGCTTCGGAACACCTAGCGCCGTCGGGCGTTGTCGTGGGTCGCTGGGAATGTGCTTGAGGACGGGTGCGGCTGCAGGGTTTACGGCTGGTAGAGGGTGACGTCCTGAGCTGACGGGGCGATATGGCGAACGCGGAGCAGTTGGAGCTGCGTGTTGTAGATGGCCAGGGTGCCGCGGAGGAGGGACGAGGTGACGACGTACCCGCCAGCGGCGTCGAGCTCGAATGAGCCGTAGGGAGCGGCGGCGTGCTGGAGTATTCGTCCGGTGGTGAGTGAGACTTGTTCGATGCGGCTGCCGTAGCCGCTGGTGAGATAGGCGTAGCGGCCGTCAAAGGCGACGTGTTGCGGTGGTGGTCCGGCGGGCACTCGGAACAGGAGCCGATGGGTGTGGGCGCTGAACACGCCAACGTCGGGGCCATCGGCGGAGGTGATCCAGACCTGCGCGCCGTCGGGCGTGAACAAGAGATCGTGAGCGGGGTAGCCGGCAGGAAAGCTTCCCACCAGGCGGGGGTGGCCGGGATCTCCCCAGACGCTGGACGGCGGCGGGGGTCTGCTGACGACGGTGGTGAGGATCGCGATCGTCGCGGCGGACTGGCCGAGCGCCACCCACACCTGCTGCAGGTTGGGGCTGAACGCGAAGTGGTGCGCGCCGGCGCCGACGAAGAGTTGCGAGACGATCTTGTCGTCGGTCAATCGGATCACGGCGACCCGCCCGGGCGCGCCCTCGGTCAGGTAGGCGTATCCACCGCCGGGCGCGATCCCGGGAATCTCCGGATCCGCGAACCCGTGCAGCACTGTGGTCGGGTGTAGCGACGCGCCGCCGAGCACGGTGACGGTGTCAGCGGTTGGGCTCGCGACGAGGACCGGGCCGCCAGAGCCGATCGTCGCGACATATCTGGGGCTGCCGGGAATGGGGATCCGGCGCGTCACGCGGCCGCTGCGTAGATCCACCACGAGCAATCGATCCTCGGTCGGGGCGGTGACGAGGGCCTGCAGCGAGGGCCGGGCTGTCGTGTCGCGCGCCGACGTTGGCAGGAAGCTACGGGGCAACCGTGTTGAACTGGCCAAGCCGGCTGGTGTGAGACGGCGCGGTGGGTCGTGAGCGGCGCGTCCACAGCCGATGAGCGCGGCCAGAATGACCAGTGACAACGCTGGGAGTGCGGTCGGCCGCCGGTGGTGTCTGCGCATGCCCGCAATACGTCCGGCGTGAGCGCAAAGGTCCCGAAGGGCCGCCGACGCTCAACGGTGCGGCGCGTCGCCGGCTGCGCCCGCTGGCCTGGGATGATCGTCTCGAGATGGGTGCGCAGCATCGGGCTCCGATGGACCTCAGGCATGGTGTGGCTCGTATACGGGTTGATGGGTTGGCTGGCGAGGAGCCGGTGAGCGACCGTGACCGCGGCGATGCGGCACTCATTCGCGCTGCCCGCGACGGGTCGGAGGCCGCCCTTGAGACGTTGTTTCACCGTTATTGGCCCGACGCTCATCGCGCCGCCTATCTGGTCTGCCAGGATCGTGCCGGCGCCGAGGACATCGCCCAGGAGGCGTTCCTGGCCGCGATCCGTTCGCTGCAGAGGTTTGATCGCCGGCGCCCGTTCGCACCCTGGCTGCACCGGATCGTCGTCAACCGCGCGATCGACTGGACCCGGATGCGATCCGCCCGCCACGAAACCACCAGCACGATCCTGCCCGAGCACCCCGCCCCCGTCGAGCCCGAACCCGATGACGACCTGCTGGACGCGCTGGCAGAGCTCGACGCCGAGCATCGCGCGGTGATCGTCATGCGCTACCTCCAGGACCTGACGCCGGGCGAGATCGCCCGAGCGTTGGACCTTCCCCGAGGCACGGTCAACTCCAGGCTGCGCCGAGGACTTGACAAGATGAGCCGGCAACTGGACCGCGAGCGGGTCCGATGACCGAAGCTGAGCTGCGAGAGCGGCTGCGAGCCACGCGGATAGACAGCCATCCAGGCGCCGAGCAACGTGCCTGGGAGACAGTGCGCAGCGCCTACGATCCGGCGGCGGGATCGCGGCGGCGCCGCCACTGGCGGATCACCGTGCCGGCGGTCGCGTGCCTGGTCGCCGTCGTAGCGATCGTACTGGCGTCCGCGAGCGCCCCGCGCGACGCGCTGGCGCGATGGATTCGCCAGGCGATCGGGTTCAGCGCCCAACCCCACGCCCGCCCCCGGCTCGCCGGGCTGCCCGGCGGGGGCCGGCTACTGGTCAATTCCCCGGACGGGCCGTGGATTGTCGACGCCGACGGCACCCGCCGATACCTTGGCCCGTACGTCGCCGCCGCATGGTCGCCCCACAGCCTGTACGTCGTCGCCTGGCGGGATGCCAAACTAGCCGCGCTCGACCCCCGAGGCCGTCCCCAGTGGACGCTCACCACCGACGCAACAGTCGTGGTCGCTCGCTGGTCCCCTGACGGGTACCGGATCGCCTACGTCGCCGGAGGCGCCCTGAACATCGTCGCCGGCGACGGCAGCGACAGCCACCAACTCGACCGCGCGGTCGGGCCGGTCACCCCGGCCTGGGAGCCGGGCACCGGACACGTCCACCGCATCGCCTTCGTGGACCGGGGCGGTGACGTCGAGCTGCGCGATGCCGACACCCGTGCCCTGCTGTGGCGGATCAAGCCGCCGGTCGCGCCCCAACAACTGCTGTGGTCACCAGACGGGACCCGGCTGCTCAGCGTCGCGACGCACCAGCTCAGCGTCTATGACACGCACGGCCGCCTGATCGCTACCAAACGGATGCCATTCGGCGAAATCGTCGGACCAGCAGCATTCGCGACTCCGGACAGCGTCGCGGTCATCTTGCATCCGGTCAATCAGCGGGTCGCCAGCATCGTCGTCATCAGTGCCGATAAGCGCGGATTCCGGGCAGCGTCCCAGTCCCTGTTCACCGCCCGCGAGCAGATCACCGCGATCGACTGGTCGCCCAACAACGCCTGGCTGCTCGCCTCCAGCCCTTCAGCCGATCAATGGATCTTCATCCACGTCGCCGCGCCCACTCGACTCACCGCCGTCAGCGACATCGACCATCAGTTCCGGCGAACCGGGACACGAGCCGCCGGCTTTCCCGACCCAGCCGGGTGGCAACCCTGAACGCTCTGGGTCCCGGCCACAGCAAGAAGCGAGGCGCGCTGATTACAGCGTGGTCGGCTGCCCACTCCAGTCGGCACTAAAGCCGTCCCGCGTCCCGAGCAGCCTGGTCCCGAAACGGTCCAGCTCGATTGCGCGGTGACCGCCGGTGGTGTCGATCACGGCGAGCTTGCCCTCGGTGTCGCTGTAGAGCAGCCACCTCCCGCGCCACTCCAGGCTGGCTCCCCGCTCGCACGGCGCGAATGTGACCCGCTCGCGGTGCACCGCCATCGCGGTGTGCGCACCCGGGCGCAGCAGGTACACGGTTTCCGTGCCGGACGAGCGCCGGGCGGTGTTGGGATCTGCCGTTTGGCCAGACGCGGCGGCAAAGGCGATGGCACTCGCGCGCGGAGCGGTCACCAGCGAGCTCGAGATGGTCTCAGACTGGCCGTCGCTGCGCGGCAGCGGGGTCCACGCGAACACCGTGCCGTCGGTGTGCAGCACCATCAAGCGGCGGCCGTCCTCGAGCACGAGCAGTCGGCCGATCGGCTGCAGGAACGGGTCCGCTGACAGTCCGAGGCCGCTGAGGGACGCAAGCCGCTGTACGCGCGCCCCGCGCGCACTCATCACGAAGCCGTGGCTGATGAAGAAGAGGCTGCCGTTCGCGACGTCATAGTCCGAGACCAGCGGTCCTCGCGCGATGACCTTCACGAGCGTGCCGGTACTGCTGCGCAAGAGCAGCTGCCGACCCTGATACCGGTACGTGTAGAGGCCTTCGCGGGTCCAGCCGAGGGGAAGCTCGCGGCGCGCGACTGGCCGCTCAGCGCCCTTCAGCGGCGCGAGGTAGAGCTGGTGGTCATGTTGGAACGCCACAAGATGCGAGCTGGCCGCGATCACACCGACTTGACTCGCCGACGCGATCTCCCCATGTGAGCGCCACAGGGTCCTTCCCGGCCGGCCGACCGCGAGATGACCGTGCCGGATCCTGAACCAGACGCCGGTGCTCGGCAACCATGCTGCGTCTTGCGGATACGGGCTCCGGCTGCCCGGGACGTGACGGACACGACCGTCGCGCCCGACCAGAAAGCTGACGCCGCCGGTCGTGATCGTAATCGGCGCCGGAAGCCGCACGCCCCCGCACGGGAGTTGACGGGAACACGTGCCGGTCGCGTTGGCTCCGAGGGAGCCAACGGCCAGGGCACCGACCCCGACCAACGTGGCAAGCAACACTCCTCGGATCCCGCGCACGGGACATATACGGCGCGCAACCCGATGTAGGTCCACATGCCGCCGGCCGCAGGGTCAGCGAGTCGCGGTTCAGTCCTCCTTGACCGGCCGGAGCGCGTCGAGCGCCGCTTGCAGGATCGGCTCGCGGTAGCCGGTGTCTCCCGGGATCTTGGCGATGGCGGCGATCATGTCGAGGATCTGCTCAAGGGTGAGATCGCCCCGGATCTCGCCTGACTTCCGGGCTGCGAGCACGAGGGGCCGGCCGGCCTCGAGCACGCGGGCGTAACCCGCCCCGAAGACGGGGTCGTCGGCACCTGAGTGTTTGAGTAGTTCGGTGGCGACGAGCCGCTTGCTGGTGAAGTAGGCGAAGAATCGGTGCAGCCACGCCGTGAGGATCGCTTCCGGGGTGTCCCCGTCGATCGTCGCGGCTGCTTCGCACACCGCGTCGATCTCATCGACGTAGAGCGCCTCCAGGAGCTCGCGCCGGTTCGCGAAGTTGCGGTAGAGCGTGGCCGAGCCGACCCCGGCGCGCCGGGAGATCTCGGCCATCGAGACGTCGGCGTCCGGATCGGTGAACGCGGCACGTGCGGCGGCGAGGATGCTCTCGCGGTTGCGCTCCGCATCGACCCGTCGAGGCGGCGGTGGGGGCGTGGGCGATCGTGTCATGGAATAAGTGGGGAGGGTCCCCGGTTATTCGCTATATTCATGTGGGCACCCTCTCCGTTTCTTCGCTGAGTCTACCCACCCGCCGCCGTCCGTCCGTGGCGGGACACGCCGATCGCAGCATCACCAGGAGGACACGTCATGAGCCAGCCGACCCCCGCCCCGGTCACCTTCGGGATCATGACGGCCCCCCAACAGGTCGGCTACCACGACATTCTGCGAGTCTGGAGAGAAGCGGACTCGATCCCGGAGATCGGGCATGCCTGGCTGTTTGACCACCTCATGCCGATCGGCGGCGACCCCAACGGGCCGATCTTCGAGGGCTGGACACTGCTCTCGGCCCTCGCCGCACAGACCGAACGGCTGCGCCTCGGGCTGCTGGTGACCAGCAACCGTTTCCGGCCGCCGGCGATGCTGGCCAAGATCGCCGCGACCGTGGACATCGTGTCCGACGGAAGGCTGGACTTCGGCATCGGAGTGGGCTCTCGGCCAAACCCCCCGGCGGCCTGGCGCGAGTACCCGGCGCACGGTCTGCCCTTCCACGACTTCGCCCATGCGGTCGGCAGCCTCGCCGAAGCGTGCACGGTCATCCGGCGCTTGTGGACCGAGGACGAACCGTTCGACTTCGACGGCACCTACATCCAGCTGACGGGGGCGTTCTGTAACCCCAAACCCGTCCAGCGACCCCATCCGCCGATCACGATCGGCGGACGCACCACCGCGACGTTGCGCGTCGTCGCCGCCCACGCCGACGTGTGGAACATCCCCGGCGCCGATATCGACGATTGCGTCCAGCGAAGTGCTCTACTGAACCGGCTCTGCGCCGAGATCGGTCGCGACCCTGCCTCGATCACCCGCTCGATCCACCTGCCGGTCTCCTACGACCAGGCCGCCACGACCCGGGACTCGATCGCGAAAGCCATCGACGCCGGCTTCCGGCACATCATCCTGGGCTTGCCCGCTCCATATCCCGAAGACGTTGCACGCTGGATCGCCGGCGAGCTCGTCAACAGGTGGACCTGAGCGCCGTGGCCAGGGCCCGCCCGGGCCGGCCCGGTCAGGGACCGGGCCGGACGTCGGACGCCTGGCTCGGGGCTGCGCCGCAGCGCGTTCGAGCTACGCCAATTCGCGTGCGCGGAGGGCAAAAGCGGGCTGGCGTGACGCCGAACGTACGGGGCGGGGCTGGCGTGCCGGCCGCGAGCTGTGGATCGCGTATGCGAGCGTGCCGACGACGGCGGAGAAGACGACTGCCATGAGGATGATGTTGAGTGCGAGGGTCATTGCTGGGCTCCTTGGTTGGTAAGACCAGGATCGTCGCCGTAGCGAAGACCAACGTGCGATGACCGTCGGAGCAATCTAAGACAGGGGACCGAGAGCCCGTGCTACCCACCTGTTGATCACGGACAGCCAGGGCCCCGACCGTGGAACCGATCGTTTACGGGAGATTTGTGTTTCCGATGAGTTGATCGCCGATCGGGGCGCGACGGTAAAGGACGTGCCGTCGGTCGCGAGTGCGGGTGAGGAGTCCCGTGGCGTGGAGCACTTGGAGATGCTGGGAGACGGCGCTGGGGGTGACTTTGAGCCGCCGGGCGATCTCGAGCGTGGGTAGTGGTTCGTCGAGCATCTGGAGCAGGAGCGCTCTCGTGCGGCCGAGGAGGTTGATCAGTGCGGTGAGCTCGGGTTGAGGCGGGGGTGCCCAGAGGGTTCCAAGGCCGCGGCTGGGATAGGTGAGCAACGGTGGCTCGCCGGGGTCGACCGGGGGCGCCGGCTTAGGGGCGAAGATCGAAGGCGTGAGGAGCAGGCCCCGCCCGCCCGCGACGACAGTGTGGTGTCCGACCATCTCGGCGATGCTCAGCACGCCGCCGCTCCACCGGACGTTGGGGTGCATGTCGGCGAACAGGAGGCGCGCGCCGCCGGTCGCCAGTTGGCGGGCGCGGTAGGTGGTATCGGCTTCGAGCACGAGTCGCATCGCCGGCCAACTCGGAGCCATCGCGTGGTCCCAGTACCGGCGGAGGGCTTCGCAGATCGCGTTGCGGAGCCCGACGGTCACCCGCTTGTCCTTGCGGATGACGGATCGCAGGGGCTCGGGCACCGGATCGGGTGCGTGCGTGGCGAGCAGGTCGCGCCGGACGATCTCTGGTGCGGTCGCGCGGATCGTGGCCAGTTCGTCCTCGATACGCGGGGCGAACCGCGCTGGCCGAGGGGTCAGAAAGTCCGGCAGGGCCCTGCTCGGAATCCCGCGGAAGTCCGGCGGGATCAGGCTCGGTCCAACCAGTGAGCGCAGCAGCTGGGAGTCGCTGGCATCGAGCCGGGTCCCGACCGCACGAAGCCACGGCAGGTGCAGCGTGTGTTGGCTGGGATCGACCAGTGCTCGGAGGCTGAGCACCATCTCGGCGAGCGGAGAGATACCGAACCGTGTGTTGGCCAGATCCTCCACGCCGAGCTCGATCCGGATCATTTAGGCATACCCTACATCTATTCGCCGATCTCGCGGGCTCGATTGAACTGTTGGCATGACCAATGTCCAACACCACATCGGCTACGCGATCGCCGTGATGCGACGCGACGAGCTAATCCGGCAGGCCGCCGAGCGCAGGCGTGCCACCCCATCGGCGGATTCGGTTGATGGCGCCTGCGGCTGCGCCATGACTCGCCAGACGCCTACGCCCCGTCGGCTGTGGCGCCTGTGGTTCGGCCACCGACAACCCGAGCCGCCGAAAGGCACCGAGAGAGCATGAGAACGACATCAAGAAAGACGAGGCGCGATGGACGGGATTGATCCGAAGACGAGCGTTGGCTACCAGACATCCAAGCACTACGACCTCCACGAAACTCGAGGCGACGAGAAGGAAACCGTGGCCTTCCTCGTTCAACTCGCCCGCTCGCAGGACGCGTTGGAACTCGCGGTTGGGACCGGCAGGATCGCGCTGCCGCTCCTGCGCGCCGGGGTGCTGGTCGACGGCATCGAGCAGTCGCAGCACATGGTCGACCGGATGCGCGAGAAACCCGGCGGCGACAGCGTGCGCGTGGTCATCGGCGACATGTCCCGCGCCAGCACCGGCCGCAGGTACGGACTGGTGTACCTCGTCTACAACACGATCGGCAACCTGCTCACCCAGCAAACGGCACCACCGTCGATCCGATCAGCCTTCGCCTGGCCCACCCACCCGAGTTCGACCTCATGGCGGGGATCGCCGGTCTCCGCCTCCGTCACAGAACCGGAGGCTGGCTCGACGAGCCGTTCACCGCCGCCAGCCGGCGCCACGTCAGCGTCTACGAACGAATCACCGTCGTGCCCCCGACACGCGATTGCGACCCGCTCAGCGCGAGGTGAAGCCGATGATCGGCTGGGCCGTTTCGAGCGGGATGTCGAGCGAGTACGCAGCCCGAACGCTAGCCGGCACATCGAGCCGGCTCGTGCGACGGCACGGCGAATGCGGAAGCTCCCAGGACGCTGATCAAGCGCTCCGGGCATCTCACCGCTGGAACCACGCCCCGTCGTCTCCAATACCCGAAACGTTCGAAACTACCGAAACTGGCGCAAATATCCCGCAGCTCCCCGGCGGGTTGGATATCCCACACCGGCATCGGGGTAGCTCGGCAGCGCAAGGACGCCGGCGCGTGCTGTGCGCCCCCAAATCAGCACGCGCACCAGGAGCCCGCGGCCCGCGCCCGGGTCGCGGGCTCCAGCCCGCGTCCGGCTCACCGGCCTCCCGACGCTCACCCGACGCGGATGCCCTGCAGGCCGCCATCGACGGCCAGCAGGGTCCCGGTGGTCGACGCCGACAGCGGGCTGGCGAGGTACGCGATCGCGTGGGCGACCTCGGCCGCGGTGACCAGCCGGCCCATCGGCTGACGCGCGCGCAGCGCTTGGGCGGCTGCGTCGGGGTCGTCTGCCTGGTCCAGGAGGCGCGCAACCCACGGGGTGTCGGCGGTCCCGGGGGTCACCGCATTGACCCGGATGCCCTCCTTGACGTGGTCGGCGGCGAGCGCCAAGGTGAGCGCGGCGACGGCTCCCTTGCTGGCGGCATAGACGGTGCGCTGCGGCAATCCGACCGGCGCCACCACCGAGCAGGTGTTGACGATCGCGGCGCGCGAGGACCGACGCAGGTGGGGGAGGGCGGCCCGGGTCACCCGGGCGATCCCGAACACGTTGACGTCGAACACGCGCTGCCATTCCGCGTCGTCATTGGCGGCGACGTCTCCGACGGCGCCGATCCCGGCGTTGTTGATGAGGATGTCGATCCCGCCGAGCGTCTCGGTGACGGTGGCGACGGCGCGAACGACCATGGCCGCATCCGTGACGTCGCAGGGCACGCTGACGGCCACGTCCGCGCCGCCTCCGGGTCCGCCGATGTGCCGGTCCAGGACGGCGACCGTTGCACCGCGCTGGGTCAGCAGCTCCGCGGTTGCGGCGCCGATCCCGCTGGATCCGCCGGTGACAACGGCGACCAATCCGCTGAAGTCAGTCATGGGTTCTCTCCAATCGTCCAGAGTGCGAGGTCAGATGCGGGGATCGACGTGGATCTTCGGCCCCGGTCCGGCGCCGGGCGGCCGCCATCCGGAGAGAACGCGGCCGACCTGCTCGAGGCCGACGGTCGCCGCGACGAGAGGCCGCGGATCGACCGCTCCGGATGCGTACGCCTCGATCGCCCCGGTCAGGCCGGGGGATCCCGACAGCACCCCCACGGCGGTGACGTCCTTCAACGCGAGCACCCGGGTGTCGACCAGGCTCGGCGTTCCCGCCAGGCCGATGTACACCACCCGCTTGCCCGGCTCGACCAGATCGAGCGCCAGCGCGGGCAGGGTCGCGGCGTTGGAGGCGTCGACGACGGCGTCAAACGGCAGCCCCGGCAGCTCGCCCTCGCTCCAGGCTCCGTCGAGGCCGAACGACCGCGCGAAGGCCAGCGACGACGCGATGTTGCCGAGCACGTGCACCTCGACGCCCACGGCCCGGGCAAACCCGGCCACCAGCAGGCCGATCGTTCCCGGGCCGAGCACGAGCGCCCGATCTCCGGAGTGCAGATCGGCTCCCCACACGGCACGGAGGGCATTGGCGCCGGGCTCCACCATCGCGCCGGCGGTGTCGTCGACCCCCGCCGGGAGCTCCCGCAGCGACGCCGCCGGGACCGCGAGCCGCTCGGCCAGCGCGCCCGCGCGGCCGCCGCGGATGCCGACCTCGGTGCGGTGCTCGCACACGTGCTGCAGGCCGGCCGCGCAGCGGCGGCAGTCCCCGCACCCGAGCATGGTGTCACCGGCGACGCGACGGCCGACCCAGCGGTTATCCACGTCGGTCCCGACGCTTGAGACCACCCCGCACCATTCGTGGCCCAGTCGCATCGGGTAGGCGGCATGGCCGTCGTGCAGGTACGCCATCTCGCCCGTGAAGAACTCCACGTCGGTTCCGCACACGCCCACGCGGACCACCTCGACGACGACCTCGTCCGGCTGCGCCGACGGCGCCTCCACCTCCAGCACGGCCGACTCTCCCGGCCCGGTGACGACGAACGCCCTCACCCGGTCACCGAAGCCCACGGCGCCACCGCGACGCCGGTGGCGCCCACGTGGGCGATGAACAGGTGGCCCGACAGCGGGTACGCGTCAAGCTGCGCCGAGGACAGGAGGTCGCGCCCGGTGGTGATCACCAGCACGTCGCGCCGTGGACCCGCGAACGCGACGCTCGACGTGTGCGGTGCCGGAACCGTCACCGTGGCCAGCCGGTCGCCGGCCGGTGAGTAGCAGCGCACCTCGCCGGCTCCCCAGACGGCCACCCACAGATTGCCGTCCGTGTCGGTGCACAATCCGTCGGGCGAGCCGTCACCGGACATCCGCAGGATCGCGGAGCGCTCGCCGCACGCGCCGGTCTGCGCGTCATACCGGCGGGCCCAGATAACACCGGGGACGGTGTCAACGCTGTAGAGGACCGCTCCGTCGGGTGACCAGGCCAGCCCGTTGGAGAGGGTGAGGTCGTCGTCGATGACGGCCACCGCACCATCGCCGGCGAGCCGGTTCAGGGACTCCTCGCCGCGCCGGCCGTCGAGCGCCATCGTGCCGATCAGAAACCGTCCGGAGGGATCGCAGGCGCCGTCGTTGAGGCGACTCGGTCGTCCCGCCTCGATCAGCCTCGCCAGGACCTCCGGCTCGGAGCCGACCCTGATCCGGTAGAGGGCGCGAGCACCGGCGACCACGAGCTGCCCGTCATCGCTACAGGCGACGGCCCCGACCGTCTCGCCGAAGTGCTGCTGCGCGTTCGCGACGACGGTGTCGCTGTCGAGACGACCGGCATGGACGCCGCCCGCGTTGATGTCCACCCACAGGACGCGCTGCCGGGGCTCGTCCCAGATCGGGCCCTCGGCCAGACCATAGGAGTGCTCCGATGCGACCATGGCGGATATCAGCCTCATTGCGTATGTGTGATCGTATGTGGCAGGTGGAGCGTCCAGCATCGATCAACGAAGGGGCCCATGCCGAATCAGCGAAGCTCGCAGTGGTACTCAGGGGCCGATCGCAACGCATACATCCATCGCGCGTGGATGCGTCGCGGGCTGCCGGGCCACGCGTTCGATGGCCGTCCTCACGTCGCGGTGGCCAACACCGCGTCGGACCTGACCCCGTGCAATGCCCACCTCAACGAGGTCGCCGAGAGCGTCAAGCAGGGCGTGTACGAGGCCGGCGGGATTCCGATGAACCTGCCGGTCGTGTCGCTGGGCGAGACCCAGGTCAAGCCGACGGCGATGCTGTGGCGGAACATGGCGGCGATGGCCGCCGAGGAGATGTTCCGGGCCAATCCGATCGACGGCCTCGTGCTGCTGGGCGGGTGCGACAAGACGATCCCGGCGCTGCTGATGGCGGCCGCCTCGGTGGACCTGCCCGCGGTCGTGGTCCCCGGCGGCCCGATGCTGAGCGGGACCTTCCGCGGCGTCGCCCTCGGATGCGGCACCGACGTGTGGAAGCTGTCGGAGGAGGTCCGCGCCGGGACGCTCTCGCAGCAGGACTTCCTGCGGTCGGAGTCGTCGATGATCCGGAGCCGCGGTCATTGCAACACGATGGGGACCGCATCGACCATGGCGCTGATGGCCGAGGCGCTCGGCACGACGATCCCGGGCACCGCCGGCATCCCGGCGGCCGACAGCCGGCTGCTCGAGGCCGCCCACGCCAGTGGCGGTCTGGCCGTCGCGATGGTGCACGAGCAGCGGCGGCCGAGCGCGTTCCTGAGCCGCGGCTCGTTCCTGAACGCGATCGTGGCGCTGGCGGCGGTGGGCGGCTCCACCAACGCGGTCATCCATCTGCTGGCGATCGCCGGCCGGCTGGGCATCGAACTCACCCAGGACGACTTCGATCGCGTCGGCGCCTCGGTGCCGCTGCTCGTCGACCTGCAGCCGGCAGGCCGGTTCCTGATGGAGGACTTCCACCGCGCCGGCGGGCTGCTGGCGGTCCTGCGCGAAGTGGAGGACCGGCTGGACCCCGGCGCGTTGACGGTGACCGGACGGCCACTCGTCGAGTATCTGGACACCGCGCGGATCTGGGATCCGGAGGTGATCCGGTCGCGATCGGCGCCGCTCCAGCCCGAGGCGGGGATCGCCGTGCTGTACGGGAGCCTGGCGCCGGACGGAGCGGTGATCAAGCCGGCCGCCGCGTCCGAGCATCTGCTGCGCCACCGCGGCCGGGCGGTGGTGTTCGACTCGATCGAGGATTTCAACGCGCGGATCGACGACCCCGAGCTGGACGTCGACGCCGACTCGGTTCTCGTGCTGCGCGGCTGCGGCCCGCGCGGGTATCCCGGGATGCCCGAGGTGGCGAACATGCCGCTGCCGACCAAGCTGCTGGAGCAGGGCGTGCGTGACATGGTCCGGATCTGCGACGGCCGGATGAGCGGGACCGCGTACGGCACCGTCGTCCTGCATGTGTCGCCCGAGGCGGCGGCCGGCGGGCCGCTGGGCCGGATCCGCAGCGGCGACTACGTGACGCTCGACGTCCCGGGGCGGCGACTCGAGCTCGAGGTGCCGGCGGACGAGCTCGCCGATCGGGAGGCTTCGCCGGGCGCGGTCCAGGCGTACGCAAAGCCGTCCCGCGGCTGGCAGAGCCTGTACGTCAGCACTGTCCAGCAGGCCAACACCGGTGCCGACCTGGACTTCCTGCTCGGGGCCAGCGGGGACAGGGTGACCCGTGACTCGCACTGACCGCGCCCCGGCGGGGATCGGGTCGTGAGCGCCACCGAACGGCGACGGGCACTCGTCACCGGCGGCGCCAGCGGCCTGGGCCGCGCCTGCGCCCGGCGCCTGCGTGACGACGACCTGGAGGTCATCACCGCCGACGTCGCCGGCGGCGCCGACGTCACGCTCGACGTCACCGACGACGCGGCGGTGAGCCGCGTGATCGCCGAGGTCGAGCCGATCGACATCGTGCTCAACAGCGCCGGCATCGTCGGCCCCGGTCAGCCACTGTGGGAGACGACGCGCGCCGAGTGGGACAGCGTGTTCGCCGTCAACGTCCACGGGACCGTCGCCCTGTGCCGGGCCGTGATCCCCGGGATGGCGGCGCGAGGCTGGGGCCGGATCGTCAACTTCGCCAGCATGGCCGGCAAGGACGGTAACCCCAATCTCAGCGCGTACTCAGCGTCGAAGGCCGCCGTGATCGGCTTGACCAAGTCGCTGGGCAAGGAGCTGGCCACCACCGGCGTGCTCGTCAACGCCATCGCCCCGGCCGTGATCGCCACCGAAATGAACGCCGCGACCGCCCCCGCGGTCCTGGCTCACATCACCGGGCTGATCCCGATGAAGCGCGTCGGCCGCCCCGAGGAGGTGGCCGAGCTGGTGGCGTGGTTGGTCTCGGATCGCTGCAGCTTCTCGACGGGCGCGGTCTACGACATCAGCGGCGGCCGGGCCACGTATTAGTTCGTGCCCGCGGAGCACGCCCCCGACAACGCGATGGACGACGCCGACGAGATCGCGCGCTTCCACGATCGCTGCAGCGACCTCATGCGCGATCTGCTGCGCGGGCTCGCGGCCGCGCCCGATACGGCCCGCCCGTTCCCGGAGATCGAGGACGCGATCGGATGGCCGCGGCGCCGGATCGCCTCGGTGCTCGGCGGCGTGGCACACCTGCGCCAGACCGAGTTCGGCGGGCGCCGCCCCTACCGGTTCCACGATGCGCGCGTCTCGCGCAGTGGCCGCTGGGAGCTGTGGATGGATCCCGACCAGTCCCAAGCCGTCCGCGCGGCGCAGGCGGAGGGGAGCACCGTCGCGACCGGGGCGCCGCGCCACGATCGCCGCGCGGAGCGCGAGCGGGATTACGGCTCGGGCCAGCGGCGCCCGGCCACCTCCAGCTGACCGACCTTCAACGAGCCGATCTCGATCTCCTCGGCGCGGAGCTTGCGGATCACCGCGTCGGCGATCGCCAGCCGCCCGATGGCCAGCGCTCCGATCGCGCACGCGGCGATGGCCACCGGCGCCATCGCCGAGGGACCGACCAGCCGGGCGCCGATGGCGTGCGCGCCGGTCACGCTGACGCCGGTCGCCTCGGCGCCGGTCTGGTGGCGGTGGATACGACGGCCCATTGGCACCTCCGGGTTTTGTGGACAGCGGTTGTCAGTCGTCGGCGGGAATGTAGGCGAACTGATCCGGGTTGGGGCCGGTGCGCCCGGCCTCGCCCTTGTCCAGGCCGGCGATGCTGTCGATGTCGGCCGGCTCGAGCTCGAAGTCGAACAGCTGGAAGTTCTCCTCGATCCGCGACGGTGTGGTGGACTTCGGGAACACGATGCTGCCGCGCTGGATGTGCCAGCGCAGGACCACCTGGGCCGGCGTGCGATCGAGCCGGTCGGCGATGGCGGTGATCACCGGGTCATCGAGCACGCCACCCTGAGCAATTGGCGACCACGCCTCGGTGAGGATGCCGTGCTCCTCGCCGTAGCGGCGGACCTCGTCGTTCAGGAGATAGGGATGAAGCTCGATCTGGTTGACGGCGGGCGTCACCTCGGTCTCCTGCGCCAGGCGCTGCAGGTGCGCAACCTGGAAGTTGGAGACGCCGATCGAGCGCGCCCGTCCCTGCTGCTTGAACTCCTCGAGCGCCTTCCAGGTCGAGACGAAGTCTCCGTCATAGAGCGTCGGCAGCGGCCAGTGGATGAGGAACAGGTCCACATGATCGGACCCGATCTCCGACAGGGTCTGGTGCAGCGCCCGGCGAGCATCGTCGGGTCGGTGAGAGTCGTTGTTGAGCTTGCTGGTGATGTAGATCTCATCGCGGCTCAGCCCGGAGGCGCGGATCCCCTCGCCGACGCCGTGCTCGTTGCGGTACATCTCGGCGGTGTCGATGTGTCGGTAGCCCACCTCGAGTGCCGTGGTGACCGCCTGCACGGTGTCCTCGGGCGGGATCTGGAAAACGCCGAAGCCGAGCTGGGGAATCCGGTGACCGTCGTTGAGTGAGAGTGTCGGGATGGTGGAAACGGTGCTCATTGTCAAACAGGGCTCCTCTGGGTGTCGGGATGCTGCTCGTCAGGAGGACCTCCGAGTCTGGCGCGGCGTGCACATAAGTTCAAATGATGATTTCCACAGGCCTATAGTCATAACCTATGGATCCAAGACGCGTCCTGACGTTCCGGGCGGTGGCGCATCACCGCTCGTTCTCGCGGGCGGCTCGCGACCTGTCGCTGTCTCAGCCGTCGGTCTCAAACCAGGTCGCCGCGCTCGAGCGTGAGCTGGGTGCGCGGCTCCTCGAACGCCGTCCCGGCGGGCTGAGGCTGACCCCGGAGGGCGAGATCCTCCTCACGCATGCCGACGCTGTCGCGGAGCGGTTCCAGCTGGCCGAGACTCAGCTCGCCGCCGTCGCCGAGGGGTCTCGCGCGCGGCTGCGGATCGGCGCGCTTCCCAGCTCCCTGGCCGGATTGGTCCCGGCGGCGATCGCGCAGCTGCGCCGGAGTCATCCCGATACGAATTTCACCTTCGACGAGGGCACGTCAGAGGAGCTGTCGGCTCGCGTGGCCGCTGGTGAGCTGGACCTGGCGATCGCCTACCACGACACGACCTGGCCGCGCCGCGAGCCGCCCGGCGTCCAGCGCCACCACCTGCTCCACGAGCAGTTTATGGTCGCCCTGGCGCCAGACCACCGGCTGGCGACGCAGGCCGAGGTCAACCTGAGCGACCTGCGCGACGACGACTGGACCGCCGCGCTGCCGGACGGAGTGATCGTCCGTGCCTGCCGCGCCGCCGGTTTTGAGCCCAACCTGGTCTCGATCACCCACGATCAGCTCGCGATCCGCGGACTCGTCATCCGGGGGCTGGCGGTGACCTTGGTGGCGGAGTTGCTGGCGGACCCGTTCAAGGACCTCGCGCTGCGCCCGATCGCCGGGATGACCGTCGCGCGTGACGTGTACGCGCTGCTGCCGCCCGGCCGCCGGCATCCACTGGTGGCGCCGACCCTCGACGCCCTCGACGAAGTGGCCGAGCAGCTGCTGGCGGCACGTCGGTAGCCGCGTTCCCGCCCGGTGTGCCACCGGGCGCCGGCGGCGAGCCGACCGCCGCGGTGTGCCAGGCTGTGGGGGATGGAGCTCGGCAGATTCGGCGTCTGGACCACGTATCACGCGATCGGCGAGGAGAACGCCGGCGAGGCGGCGTCGCTGGTGCAGGAGCTCGGCTTCGGCACGCTCTGGCTCGGCGGCTCCCCGCGCCTGTCGACCGTCCGTCCGCTTCTGGAGGCCGCCGACACGCTCAGCGTCGCCACCGGCATCGTCAACGTCTGGGCGTACGAGCCGTCGGACCTCGCCCTCGAGTATGCGGAGCTGAGCCCTGGCTATGGCGATCGCCTGCTCGTCGGGATCGGGATCGGCCATCCGGAGGCGACCAGCGATTACAAACGCCCGCTGGCCTCGACCCGAGCGTTCCTGGACGGACTCGACGCGGCCACCCCGCCGCTCCCGCGTGATCGCCGCTGCCTGGCGGCCCTCGGTCCCAAGATGCTCGATCTGTGCGCCGAGCGCTCACGCGGAACGCTGACCTATTTCGTCCCGGTGGAGCACACCCGTTCGGCCCGGGCGCGCCTCGGGCCAGACGCCCTGATCGCGACCGAGCTCGCCTGCGTCGTCGAGACGGACACCGGTACGGCACGGACCGCCGCGCGCCGGTACGCGACGCTCTATCTGGGACTGCGCAACTACACGAACAACCTGCGCGAGTTCGGGTTCAGTGACCGGGACATCGCCGACGGGGGATCGGATCGGCTGATCGACGCGATCGTGCCGCACGGGAGCGCCGAGCAGATCGCCGCGGTCGTCCGGGCCCACCTGGATGCCGGGGCCGACCACGTATGCCTGCAACCCGTCGGGGTCAGTGGGATCCCGCGCGCCGAGTGGGCCGCGCTGGCGGACGCGCTCAGCTGAACCTGAACCTTCGGCTCCCACGCCGCCTCGGCGGCGTGAGGCCTCCCGCGTCAGGCCTGCTGTTGCTCCTCGACGGTCAGCTCGGCCGTCGGGCGGGCCTCCAGGCGGCCATCCGGAATCGGATCGCCGCTCAACACCGATAGGCCGTAGGTCCCGGCCTCGAGCCGGGCCTCGGCGCGCTCGACCGCTGCCAGTTCCTGCCGCAGGTCGCCGGCGCGGGTCGCGTCCATCTCGTCCTGGTAGAGGTTCTCGGAGCCCTCTTCACCGGGCTCGACGTTCTCGTCGGATTCCTCGGGCGAACGCCCGGTGTGGAGGCCGAGCGCCTGCTCGATGCGGCCGCGCTCACGCGCCAGCAGTTCACGGGCTCTGTCGGGGTCCATGGGCGTGCAGCCTACCCGTTCATCGCGCACGCCGCAGCCGCGCCGGCGGCCTCGCCCGGAGGCTTGCGGCCCAGGCCGCCGCGATCAACGCGGCGCCCACGGCCAGGGCCAGCCATGAACCGGCGTCGACCGAGCCGAGGGCGGATCCCGAGGATTGCGCCGCCACGCTGCGCACCGTGTACCTGAGTGGGTGCCCCGCGGCAGCGGCCAGGCGCGTGACGGCCGTCACCGCGGCGGGGGCGAGCGACCGGCCCGGGACCAGGGTCGCGAGCGAGGGCGGTAACGACCGGGACGCGGCGGACGGTTTCGCGCCCACCTCGTACACGCCGACACCGTTCGGCATCACCACCAGCAGCGTGCCGCGGTAGATCAGGGACAGCTCCTGGCCGAGGAACGCGGCATAGCTGCGCGGCATCCGCCACAGCTCGCTGATCGACCCAAGATCGGTCGCGGTGGCGATCACCGCGACCCGGACGGGATACCCCTGCTGCCGTGCGGCCGCCAGCACGGCCGCCAGCTGCGCCTGCTGCGTTGCCGACGCCCCGCCGTCCGCCGGCACGAACGCCGGCTGCGAGGCCAGCACGTCGCTGGCGGGATCCCCGTCGGCGAGGGCCGCCGGCGCGTGGGCCGCGGCCGCCATCAGCAGCCCGGCGGTCACCGCGAGGATCACCCCCGGGAGGGAGTGGCGGCGGCGCTGAGGATGCGTAGAGTCTGCCAACGGATATGCGTTCGTGGTGCCAACGGCGGCGACTGGGCGGCGGGCTGCTCGTCATTGTGGCGGCTCTGATCCTGCCCGCGACCGCCGCGGCTCACGGTCCGGTAGACCCGGCCGCCAGCAGCTACCTGGCCCGCATCTCCCAGGCTCCGGCCGGAGTCCACGGGCAGGTGGTCGACGGCGATCAGCGGATGTGGCTCCAGGTGGCTCCGGCGCGTACCGTGGTCGTGCTCGACTACCAGGGAGGCGCCTATCTGCGTTTCTCGGCCTCCGGGGTCCAGGTCAACGCGTCCTCGGCGATGTATTACCTCAACCAGGTGCCGGCCCTGACCCCACCGGCCGGCACCGGCCCTCACGCCGCTGCGCATTGGCAGCGCCTCGGCTCCGGCCACACCTACGAGTGGCATGACGGCCGCCTGTCGGACCTCGCCGCTACCGCGCTGGCGCCCGGCGCCACCTACGCCGGACGCTGGCGGATCCCGCTCCAGGTCGGCGGAGCGGCGGCGGCGGTCGTCGGCGGCCTGTACTACCGCCCGAGCCCGTCGATCGTCTGGTTCTGGCCGGTCCTGGTCGCGCTGGGCTGCGTCCTGGCCGCGATGCGGTTACGCCGGGCCGAGCTCGACGAGCGGGTCGCGCGCGGGCTCGCGGCGGTCGCGCTGGCGGCGTTCGCCCTCGCCGCCGTCGGGCAGCAGCTGCATGGTCGCCCGATCGTCTCAGTCGGTCAGGAGATCACGTTGGCGGTGATGCTGGTGTTCGTCGTCTGGGGCGCCCGCCGGCTCGTGTTGCGGCGGCACGGCTGGTTCACCTTCTTCTTGATCGCGGCCCTGTCGATCTGGGAGGGCGCCTCGCAGATCACCGTGCTGCTCGACGGTTACGTGCTCCAGGCGCTCCCGGCGTTCCTGGCGCGGGTGGCGGTGGCGGCCTGCCTGAGCAGCGGGCTCGCGCTCCTGCCCTTGGTGTTCGCCATGGCGGAACGCCCGATCCGCCGTCGCGGTGCCAACGTGGCCGCCGGAGGCGGGACCGCCGCGGAGGGCGAGCCCATGGGCGAGGGTCAGACGGAGGCGTGGCAGCCAACGGTGTAGGGGCGGTGGCCACGCTGACCGTGACCGCGCTCGTGCTGGCCGGATGCGGCTCCGGGTTGCGGTCGCCTGCGGGCACCGGCGCGCGGACGGCCGCGGCCGCGATCCCGGCCGCGTTGGCCCGCGAGTCGCGGCCGATCGGGCGCGGCCCGGCCTTTGCGCCGCCGGCGCGCGGGCCCGTCCTGGGCGCGTGTCGGCCCGGGCTCGGGCGGCGTGCCGGGGTTCACGTCGAGGTGTTCGCCGCCAATGAGGTCGTGCTGGTGGCGGCGGGGATCGGCGCCCGTCCGCCGCTCGAGCGATCCGCCGGACGGATCGCCGGGGCGCGTTGCTTCGGGGAGCTGGTGACCGTGGAGCCGACCGGCGTGGTCCTCCTGCGTCCCGGGGCGCGACCGACGGTCGCCGATCTGTTCCGTTCGTGGGGTCAGCCCCTGACGGTCGATCGGCTGGCGTCGTTCTCGGGCCGCGTGCGTGTGTACGTCGGCGGCCGGCGCCGGCCGGGCGCCGCCGGCGCAGTCCCGCTCACGCCCCACGCCGAGATCGTGCTCGAGGTCGGGCCCTACGTGCCGCCCCACGCGGCGTACCGCTTCCCGCCGGGATCCTGAGCCGGGATCCGGCGAGACTGACCGCAGGATCGGCGGATCCAGGCTGAGCCGGGCGTCGGGATGTCGTCTGGGCCTCAGCTCGGCCCCGGCGCGCCACGCCCACTCGGCTGCGCCCCCTCCACCCGGTTGCGCCCGTGTGCCTTGGCCATGTACAGAGCGCGATCGGCCTGGCGCAGCAGCTGCTCGGGATCGACGGCGTCCTCGGGCAGGCAGGCGACCCCGAGGCTGGCGGTCACCGGCCCGGTCTGCACCAGCTCGGTCCGCTCGATCGCGCGCCGGACCTTCTCGGCGACCTCCAGGCATCCCTGGCGATCGGTGTCCGGCAACACGAGCAGGAACTCCTCGCCGCCGAACCGGGCGGCGAAGTCGCTGGCGCGGATCGTGCTCGGTAGCAGCCGGCCGACGGCGGCCAGCACCTTGTCACCGTGACTGTGGCCATGGAGATCGTTCAGGACCCGGAAGCGATCGAGGTCCAGCAGCACCACCCCAAGGGGGCTCAGCGCGCGGCCCGCATGGGCGATCATCCGCCGCACCGTCTCGTCGGCGGCTCGCCGGTTGGGCAGGCCGGTGAGGGTGTCGGTGACGGCCCGCTCCTCGGCGAACGCCTCTTCGCGCTGGGCGGCGAGGATCGGCGCTGCGTGGCCGGCGGCGTCGCGGAGACTGGCGCGGTCGGCGGCCGACACCTTCCCGGCGTGGGCGACCAGGACCGTCCCGATGACCTCGCCGCCCGAGACCAGCGGGTTGCAGGCGATCTGCGCGTCCAGCGCACCACACACCTCACACGGGGCCAGCGGACCGTCGCCGGCGCCCCGGGCATAGCCGTGACCGAGCCGCATCGCCAGGCACGAGCGGGCGCGGAGGCCGGCGGTCCGAATCCCGCGCAGCGGCGTCTGGTCGACCAGCTCGGCCAGCGCCGGCTCCAACCTGTCGCCGTTTTCGGCCACGGTCAGGACGCCGGCTCCGGCGCCGGGAAGGACGCGCTGGGCGTAGGCCATGAGCAGTCGCTGGGACTCGCGTGCGGAGTCCGACGCCAGCAGCAGTTCGTTGAGCTCGCGAGCGGCGTCGCGCAGGGCCTGCTCGCGCCGGGAGACCAGGTGGCCGATCGCGACGGCGAGCCCGGCGAGCACTGCCGCCGCCAGGCCGATACCGGATACGGCCAGCCACGCCGCCAGGCTGCCACGGTGGCCGAGCCGACCTGCCGTGAAGGCGTCGCCCGCCACCAACGCCGCCGAGAGCGCGGCGGGCACGAGGACGCGCCGAGTCATGGATATGGGATCGACAACCGTGTTGGCTTGCTTGAGGATGCGGGTTACGCTTGGACGGTGGCAATGTTGGAGGTCCACCGCGACGAGCTGGTGGTGACGCTCTCCTCGTGGGAGCGAGTGGCGGCGATGCGGCGTGAGGTGCGTGTGCCGCTGGGCGCGGTGCGCTCGATCTGCGCCGATCCGGACCCGTGGAGCGCGCTGCGTGGCATCCGGGCTCCGGGCACCGGGATCCCCGGGGTGATCGCGTACGGGGTCCGGCGGCTGACCGGCGCCGCCCCCGACTTCGCCGCCGTCCACGGGCGGGGCCCGGCGATCCGCGTCGATCTGGGCCCGGGCGCGCCGTTCTCCCGGTTGCTGGTCACCGTCGATGACCCGCGCTCGACCGTGGAGGCGGTGCGCGCCGGCGTCGAGTCGGGAACCGTCGGCTGAGTGCGGCGCTCGGCCTTCCGCGGTGAACCGCGCGGCCCGGGCTGACAGCGGGAGCGCGCCATCAATCCACCGCGAGGGGTAGGTTCTGTTGCAGCGCAGCATCCCGCGCAAGCTGCGGGCCGGAGAGAGGCGGTGCCATATGGCCGTAAAGGCTGGTGATATCGAACAGGGCCTGATCGAGTCGCTGGGTCACTCGGTGGGCGAGCGACTGGCCGAGGTGCCTCCGACGTCCTACCGGGAGTTCGTGCGCCAGTACTACCACTGGGTGCCGGCCAAGGACCTCGCCGACCGCGATCAGGTCGACCTGTGCGGCGCGGTGGTGGCGCATTGGCGCACCGCCCGCACCCGGGCTCGGGGCGAGGCCAAGGTCCGCGTCTACAACCCGGAGCGCGAGCGCGATGGCTGGGAGTCCCCGTACACCGCGGTGGAGGTCGTCTCCGACGACATGCCGTTCATTGTCGACTCGGTCACGATGGAGCTCAGCCGTCAGGGCGCGGCGATCGAGCTGATCATCCATCCCGTGATGCGGGTGGTCCGCGACCCGAACGGCGAGCTGACCGAGGTGCTCGAGCCGGGCGGCGCGGCGTTCGGGTTCCTGGCCGAGTCGGTGATCCACGTGGAGGTGGCGCGGGAGTCCGATCCCGAGCGCCTCTCGATCCTGCAGGCCGGCGTCGAGCTGGTGCTGGAGGAGGTGCGGGCGGCGGTCGAGGATTGGGCCTCGATGCGGGCCAAGACGACCGCGCTGGCGACCGAGCTGCGCCGCCAGGCGCCCCCGAGCGATTCCCACCAGCTCGCCGAGGCCGAGGCGTTCCTGGCCTGGCTCGCCGATGAGCACTTCACCTTCCTCGGTTACCGCGAGTACGAGTTGCACTCGGACGACGAGTCCCGGGGTGAGCTGCGCGCCGTCGACGGGTCGGGGCTGGGCATCCTCCGTGGCTCGTCCCCGCGGCCGGTCAAGTCGCTGCGCGGCAAGGCGCTGACGCTGGCGCGCTCCATCGAGCCGCTCGTCCTGACCAAGGCCAACTCCCGGGCCACCGTCCACCGCCCGTCCTACCTGGACTACGTTGGGGTCAAGCAGTTCTCCCCCGACGGCCGTGTCGTCGGCGAGCGCCGGTTCCTGGGCCTCTACACCACCAAGGCGTACAAGACCAGCCCGCAGGACATTCCGCTGCTGCGCGACAAGGTCGAGCGAGTGCTCGCTCACGCGGCGTTCCCCCCGGACAGCCACGACGCCAAGGGGCTGATCGACATCCTGGAGACGCTGCCCCGCGACCTCCTGGTGCAGATCGACCCCGACGATCTGTTCGAGATCGCGATCGGCATCCTCGGCCTCGGCGAGCGTCAGCGGGTGCGCCTGTTCGTGACCCGCGACCAGCTCGATCGGTTCGTCGCCTGCACCCTGTGTCTCCCGCGCGATCGGTTCAACACCGAGAACCGGGTCCGGGCGGGGCAGATCCTCGCCGAGGCGTTCCGGGGCGATCAGGTCGACTGGCGGCTGCAGTTGAGCGAGTCGCTCATCGTCCGCGTCGACTACGTCGTCCATTGTCCGGACGGGGTTCCCGACAACTACGACGTCGCCGAGATCGAGGCCCGGGTCGCCGAGAAGACGCGCGCCTGGACCGATCAGCTGCGCGCGGCGGTGATCTCCGCACACGGCGAGCAGCACGGCAGGGAGCTGTTCGCGCGTTACGGGCAGGCGTTCCCGGCCGGCTACCGGGCCGATCGCGGCGCCGACACCGCGTTGCTTGACATCGATCGGATCGAGGAGCTGCTCGCCGTCAAGCACCCGATCATCGACGTCTATCGCCGCCCCGCGGAGAGCGAGCACATGATCCGCTGCCAGCTGCTGAGCGCTTCGCGGGTCTCGCTGTCGGACGTCGTGCCGACGTTCGAGCACATGGGGGCCAAGGTCGTCGACGAGCGGCCCTACGAGGTCAGTCCGCACGGCTGCAGCCCGATGTGGATCTACGACTTCGGCCTCAGCTGCGATCCCGCCGGCATGGCCCGGGCGGGCGAGTCGTTCGCCGAGGTGCTGCTCGAGGTGTGGTCAGGGGAGCTCGAGGACGACGGGCTCAACGGGCTGGTGATGGCGGCCGGGCTGTCCGGACGCGGCGTCACGGTCATCCGGGCGATCCTGCGCTACCTCCGCCAGGCCACGGTGGCCTTCTCTGACTCCTACATGATCCGGACCGTCGTCAAGAACGCCGAGATCGCCGTAGCGCTGGTGGAGCTGTTCGAGGCCCGTTTCGACCCCGATCGCCACGACGCCGGCCGAGCGCAGGAGGTCGTGGCGCGGATCGAATCGCAGATCGACGCCGTGCAGAGCCTGGATGAGGACCGCATCCTGCGCAGCTTCCTCGCCGTACTGCAGGCGATGGTGCGCACCAATTTCTTCCGCGTGGACGAGCGCCAGGAGCCGCCGCGACCAGCGAGCCACCTGTCGTTCAAGCTCGATCCCGCGCAGCTGGAAATGCTGCCCAAGCCGCGGCCGCGGTTCGAGATCTTCGTCTATTCGCCACGAGTGGAGGGCATCCATCTGCGCGGCGGCAGGGTCGCCCGGGGCGGCCTGCGCTGGTCGGATCGGCGCGAGGACTTCCGCACCGAGGTCCTGGGACTGATGAAGGCGCAGATGGTCAAGAACGCGCTGATCGTCCCGGTCGGATCGAAGGGCGGGTTCGTGGTCAAGCGACCCCCGCCGGCGGGCGGATCGGAGCTCAACAACGAGGCGATCGCCTGTTACCAGACGTTTCTGCGCGGGCTGCTCGATCTCACCGACAACTACGTCGGCGCCGAGGTGATCGGCCCCGACCGTGTCGTGCGCTACGACGACGATGACCCGTACCTGGTGGTGGCCGCCGACAAGGGCACCGCGACGTTCTCGGACATCGCCAACGCCGTGGCCGCGGAGTACGGGTTCTGGCTCGGGGACGGGTTTGCCTCCGGCGGATCGCACGGCTATGACCACAAGCAGATGGGCATCACCGCCCGCGGCACCTGGGAGTCGGTCAAGCGTCACTTCCGGGAGCTGGGGACCGACGTGCAGTCCGAGCCGGTCAGTGTCGTCGGGATCGGTGACATGTCCGGGGACGTCTTCGGCAACGGGATGCTCCGCTCGCCGCACATCCGGCTGCTGGCGGCGTTCAACCACATGCACGTGTTCCTGGATCCGGATCCAGATCCCGCGGCGAGCTTTCAGGAGCGCCAGCGGCTGTTCTCGCTCGGCCGCTCGTCGTGGAGCGACTACGACCGGGCCGTCATCTCCGCCGGCGGGGGGATCCATCTCCGCAGCGCCAAGTCGATCCAGCTCACCGATGAGGTCAAGGCGGCATTCGGGATCGAGGCCGACAGCCTGTCTCCGGCCGATCTCATCCGCCGGCTGCTGTGCGCCCCGATCGATCTCCTGTTCAACGGTGGGATCGGCACCTACGTCAAGGCGGCCACCGAGACGCAGGGGGCCGCCGGTGACCGGGCCAACGATGCGGTCCGCGTCGACGGCGGGCAGCTGCGCTGCCGGGTGGTGGGCGAGGGCGGCAACCTCGGCTTCACCCAGCGAGGCCGGATCGAGTACGCACTTTCCGGTGGCCCGGGCGGGACGGGGTCCTCCGGCGGGCGCATCAACACCGACGCGATCGACAACGTCGCCGGCGTCAACTGCTCTGACCACGAGGTCAACATCAAGATCCTGCTGGCCGACGTGATCGCCGCCGGGGAGATGACCGGCGACGAGCGCAACCGGCTGCTCGTGCAGATGACGGATGCGGTCGCCGATCGGGTGCTGTACGGCAGCTACACCCAGACGCAGGCGATGAGCCTGGCGGCCATGCAGTCGGTGTCGATGCTCGAGGTCCACGCTCGGCTGATCCGCCGGTTGGAGAAGGTGGCCTCGCTTGACCGGGAGATCGAGGACCTGCCCACCGAGAAGGCGATCGCCACCCGGCACGGCGAGCGGCGCGGGTTGGTGGCGCCCGAGCTGGCGACGTTGATGGCCTACGGAAAGATCTTCCTGTACACCGAGCTGCTCGAGTCCGATCTTCCCGAGGACCCGTATCTGATCGGAGATCTCGAGCGCTACTTCCCGCCGCCGCTGGCCGAGCGCTTCCCGCAGCAGATCCGCGGGCACCGGCTGCGGCGGGAGCTGATCGCCACGATCGTCGCCAACCAGCTGGTGGACCGGGCCGGGATGACCTTCGCCTTCCGCCTCTCGGAGGAGACCGGCGCCAAGGCTCCACAGCTGGCGCGCGCCTACGCCGTCGCCCGCGATGTGTTCGGGATGCGTGATTTCTGGTCCGACGTGGAGGCGCTGGACAACAAGATCGATGCCGGAACCCAGCTGGCGATACTGATCGAGGGCCGGCGGCTGGTGGAGCGAGCGGCGCGCTGGGTGGTGCGGGCGGGGCCACGCGGTGTAATCGATGTGACCGGTATGACCGCGCGATTCGCGCCCGGGGCACGGCTGTTGGCTGATTCGCTTCCCGGTGTGCTGTGCGGTCAGGACCAGGCCCGCTTCGGCGAGCGGCGCGGCGATCTCGAGGCCTCCGGGGTGCCCGGTGAGATCGCCCATCGGGTCGCCAGCATGCAGGCGCTGCTGTCGGTGTTCGACATCGTCGTCGACGCCGGGGTGACCGGCACCGAGCAGCCGATCGTGACCGAGGTCTACTTCGGGGTCGGCTCCCGGCTCGGCCTGGATTGGCTGCGCGACCGGATCCTCGAGCTGCCCCGCGACGACCGCTGGCAGGCGCTGGCCCGGGCCGCGCTGCGCGACGAGCTGTACCGGCTGCATCGATCGGTCACCCGGGAGATCCTGCTCTCGGCGCTGGAGGAGGGGCAGCCCTCCAAGCCGCTGGACGGGTGGCTGGAACGCAACGCGGCCGAGGTCGCCCGCTGCGACGAGGTCCTGGCCGACGTCAAGGAGTCACGGAAGTACGACACCACCACGCTGCCCGTGGTGCTGCGGGAGCTGCGCGGCCTGGTGGCGGACGCCGGTCAGCTGACCTGAGCGGTGGGCAGCGTCATCGTCTGGCTGTCAGACGCCACGGCACTCGGCGCGGCAGCGGTCCCAGCGCATACGTCATCACATCGAGCACGCCGCCGAGCAGGAATGCGGCCGGCCCGGTCACCAGTGCGGCTGCGATCCGCGTGAGCACGCGGTCAAGCTATCGTCTGCACCCATGTCATCGCTGAAGACCAATGTCACCGAGCTCCCCGAGTCCCGGGTGCGTGTGGATGCGGAGGTCTCGGCCGAGGAGGTCGAGCGCCGGCTCCAGCAGGCCGCCCGCAAGCTCGGCGGTCAGCTGCGGATTCCCGGGTTCCGCAAGGGCAAGGTCCCGCCGACCGTCGTCATGCGCCGGCTCGGCCGCGAGGCGGTGTTCGACGAGGCGCTGCGCTCGGCGCTGGGCGAGTGGTACGTCGACGCGATCGACACCTCCGGAATCGCCCCGGTCGGTGAGCCGGACTTCAATTTCGCGGATGACATCCCCGGTCAGGGGGAGCCGCTGGCGTTCTCGATCGAGATCGGTGTGCGTCCGACCGCGACGCTCGGCGACTACAAGGGCCTCGAGGTCGGGCGCCGCGAGCCGACCGTGTCCGATGAGGAGATCGACGCCGAGGTGGAGAAGCTGCGCGACCGGGTGGCGACCCTGGACACCGTTGAGCGCCCCGCCCAGAGCGGCGACCATGTGGTGACCGATTACCTCGGCAAGGTCGGCGGCGAGCCATTCGACGGCGGCGAGGGCCGCGACCAGCTGATCGAGCTCGGGTCCGGGCGGCTGATCCCCGGGTTCGAGGAGCAGCTGGTGGGCGCCTCGGCGGGCGACGAGCGGACCGTCGAGGTCACGTTCCCCGACGACTACCACGGCGATCTCGCCGGTCAGGACGCGACATTCGAGATCACGGTGCACGAGGTCAAGGCCAAGCGCCTGCCCGAGCTCGATGACGACTTCGCCGCCGAGGCCTCGGAGTTCGACACGCTCGCCGAGCTGCGCGAGGACATCGCCGGACGCCTGCGCCACTCCGACGAGCACGCAGTCGAGCGTGAGTTCGAGGAGGCGGTGATCGAGGCCGCCACCAACGACGCGCACATCGACCTGCCCGAGAAGCTGATCCACTCGCGCGCACACGAACTGCTGGAGCAGACGCTCAGCTCGCTGGCGCGCCAGGGCATCAACAAGGACACGTATCTCAAGATCGTCGGCAAGGACGAGGAGGAGCTCGCCCACGAGGCGGAGCCCGATGCCGCCACGGCGCTGCGCCGGGAGGCCATGCTCGCCGCGATCGTCGCCGCCGAGCAGATCGAGCCGACCGACGAGGACCTGGTGGAGGCCCTGCGGCCGGCCACCGAGCGCGACGGTTCGGATCCCGCCGAGCTCGTCGCGCAACTGCGCAAGGCCGGCCGGTTGGACTCGCTACGCGAGGACGTGGCGGCGCGCCAGGCGGTGGAGTTGCTCGTCCGGGAGGCGACGCCGATCAGCATCGAGCAGGCCAAGGCTCGCCAGAAGCTGTGGACCCCCGGCAAGGACGAGGCCGAATCCGGGTCCGCGTCCGGTTCCGGATCGGGGCAGCTCTGGACGCCGGGCAGCTGATCCGCGCGCGCATTTCCTGAATCGTCACTCAGCTACAGCCGCGACGCCAGCGCGGACCGCTGCGCGGAGCGGTTCGGGGGGTTGACAGGCGGTTGCTACAGTCGGCAGGATTCCGGCGCAGGATGCGAAAGAAGCGAGGACGATGAGCCCCCTGGTCCCGATGGTCGTCGAGCAAACCTCCCGAGGGGAGCGTGCGTTTGACATCTACAGCCGCCTGCTCAACGAGCGGATCATCTTCCTCGGCACGCCCGTCGATGACCAGATCGCCAACCTGATCGTGGCGCAGCTGCTGCACCTGGAGTCCGAGGATCCGGACAAGGACATCTCGATCTACGTCAACACGCCCGGCGGATCGGTGTACGCGGGCCTGGCGATCTACGACACGATGCAGTTCATCAAGCCCGATGTCTCGACCATCTGCGTCGGCATCGCGATGTCGATGGGAGCGCTGCTGCTGGCGGGCGGCGCCGCCGGCAAGCGCATGGCGCTGCCCAACGCGAAGATCCTGATTCACCAGGTGTCCTCAAGTTTCCAGGGGCAAGCGACCGATATCGAAATACATGCCAAGGAGATCATCGATGTTCGGCGGCTCCTGGATGAGATCATCGCCAAGCACACGGGTAAGGAGTTGGAAGCCGTGCGCAAGGACACGGAACGCGATTACTTCATGAGTTCTGAGGAGGCCAAGGAGTACGGAATCATCGATCGAGTGATCTCCGAGCACTAGAGGCATTAGCCTCTAGCTTTCGAGATCGTCGACCGAGTCCAGCTCTGGGAGAGGATTCATGGCACGTCCGACCGACTCCAATGAACAGCTTCTGTGTAGCTTCTGCGGCAAGTCGCAGCGGCAGGTCAAGAAGCTGATCGCCGGCCCCGGCGTCTACATCTGCGATGAGTGCATCGATCTCTGCAACGAGATCATCGACGAGGAGCTCACTGCTCCGCCGAGCTTCGACATCGAGAATCTCCCCAAACCGCGGGAGATCTACGACGTCCTCAACGAGTACGTGGTCGGCCAGGAGCAGGCCAAGCGCTCGCTGTCGGTAGCGGTCTACAACCACTACAAGCGCGTCCAGATGATGACGTCCGATGAGAACGACATCGAGCTGCAGAAGTCCAACATCCTGCTCCTCGGGCCGACCGGCTGCGGCAAGACCCTGCTCGCTCAGACCCTGGCCAAAATCCTCAACGTCCCGTTCGCCATCGCCGACGCCACGGCGCTGACCGAGGCCGGCTACGTCGGTGAGGACGTCGAGAACATCCTGCTCAAGCTCATCCAGGCCGCCGACTACGACGTCAAGAAGGCCGAGACCGGGATCATCTACATCGATGAGGTCGACAAGATCGCGCGCAAGGCGGACAATCCGTCGATCACCCGGGACGTCTCCGGCGAGGGGGTCCAGCAGGCGCTGCTGAAGATTCTGGAGGGCACGAGCGCCAGCGTGCCGCCTCAGGGCGGACGCAAGCACCCCCATCAGGAGTTCCTGTCGATCGACACCACCAACGTCCTGTTCATCTGCGGCGGCGCGTTCGCCAACCTCGATCGCGTGATCGAGCGGCGCATCGGCCACCAGGGCGTCGGCTTCGGCGCGGCGATCCAGTCCAAGGAACAGCGCGACACCGGCCAGATCTTCGAGCACTGCCTGCCGGAGGATCTCATCCAGTACGGCCTGATTCCCGAGTTCATCGGCCGGCTGCCGGTCATGTCGGCCATCCATCAGCTCGACCGTGACGAGCTGATGCAGATCCTCACCGAGCCGCGCAACGCGCTGGTCAAGCAGTTCCAGCGCTTCTTCCAGTTCGACGGGATCGAGCTCGTGTTCTCCGAGGACGCGCTCTCGTCGGTCGCCGATAAGGCACTCGAGCGCGAGACCGGTGCCCGCGGGCTGCGCTCGATCATCGAAGAGGTTCTGCTCGAGGTGCAGTTCGAGTTGCCGTCCCGCCGCGACGTTCAGAAATGCGTCGTCACCCGGGAGACGATCGACAAGGGCGTATCGCCCACGCTCGTCACCGTCGCCGCTCCCGACGAGGACGAAGCCGCCGCCTGAGAGGGCCCCCGCGGGGGACGACGTCTAGCCGGCCCCGTGCATCTGTCGGGCGGACGGGTGCTCCTACACTCTCGAACTCGATGTCCGACCTCGAGCACACGACCCGCTACGACCCCCACGAGGTGGAGCCTCGGATCGTGGAGAAATGGCTGCAATCCGGCATTTTCCATCCCGATCCGGAGGGCACGCCGCAGGAGAACTATTCGATCGCGATCCCGCCGCCGAATGTCACCGGCGTGCTGCATATGGGCCACGCGCTCAACAGCTCCATCCAGGACTGCCTGGCGCGTCATCACCGGATGCGTGGCCAGCGCACGAAGTGGATCCTCGGCACCGACCACGCCGGCATCGCCACCCAGACCCAGGTGGAGCGCGCGCTGGTGGCCGAGGGATCGAGCCGGCCGGAGATCGGCCGCGAGGCGTTCGTCGAGCGGGTGTGGAAATGGCGCGCGGAGTACGGCGGGACGATCATCGAGCAGCTCAAGCGTCTGGGCGCCTCGGCGGACTACGCGACCGAGCGATTCACGCTCGACGACGGCTACGCCCAGGCCGTGCTCAAAGTCTTCGTGTCCCTGTATGAGAAGGGCTACATCTACCGCGACCGCTACATGGTCAACTGGGACCCCGGGTCGGGCTCGGCGATCTCCGACCTCGAGGTCGAGCAGCGCGAGGTCAAGGACACGCTGTACTACATCGATTACCCGTTGGCCGCCGGCTCGGGCGCGATCACCGTCGCCACCGTCCGCCCGGAGACGATCCTCGCCGACACGGCGATCGCCGTCCACCCCGATGATGAGCGCTACCGGCGGCTGATCGGCGAGAAGGCGATCCTGCCGCTCGTCGGGCGCAAGCTGAAGATCATCGCCGACGACTACGTCAAGCCCGAGTTCGGGACCGGCGCGCTGAAGATCACCCCGGCGCACGACCCCAACGACTTCGAGATCGGCCGCCGACACGGGCTCGCTCAGCCGTCGGTGATCGGGGAGGACGGCCGCATGACCGCCGAGGCGCCGGAGCGCTTCCGGGGCCTGACCGCCGCCGAGGCCCAGCGCGCCGTCGTTGCCGAGCTCGGCGAGCAGGGGCTGATCGCGCGGACGCAGCCGTATGAGCATACGGTGCCCTTCTCGCACCGCTCCGGCCAGCGGATCGAGCCGCTCATCTCGCTGCAGTGGTTCATGAAGATGGATGAGCTCGCTCGCCCCGCGATCGAGGCGGTCACCAGCGGCCGCGTCCGCTTCCACCCGGAGAACCAGGCCCGGGTCTATCTGGACTGGATGGAGAACATCCGGCCGTGGTGTATCAGCCGCCAGCTGTGGTGGGGCCACCGGCTGCCGGTGTGGTACCGAGACCTCGATACCCACGTCGGCATCGAGCCGCCGAAGGGAGAGGGCTGGCAGCGCGATCCCGACGTTCTGGACACCTGGTTCTCGAGCGCCCTGTGGCCGTTCGCCACGCTCGGCTGGCCCCAGGAGACCCCGGAGCTGCGGGCGTTCTATCCCACCGACGCGCTCGTCACCGGCCGGGACATCATCTTCCTGTGGGTGGCACGGATGATCATGATGGGCCTGGAGTTCACCGGCGTCGAGCCGTTCTCCGATGTCAACATCACCGCGATCATCCAGGCCCCGGACGGCCGGCGGATGTCGAAGTCGCTGGGAACCGGGATCGACCCGCTCGACCTGATCGAGGGCGGCCCGCGGCCGCCGGTGTTCGCGAAGGGCTCACAGCCGCCCGGCGACTTTCCCGCCTACGGCGCCGACGCGGTGCGCTGGGGGCTGCTGGCGATGTCCTCGGGTCAGGATGTCCGCTTCAGCGAGGACAAGGTGGCTCAGGGACAGCAGCTGACCAACAAGCTGTGGAACGCCGCCCGGCTGATCCTGCTCGGGGTCGGCGACGACGCCCGGGCGGCGGTGACACCCAACGCGGTGGAGGATCGTTGGATCCTCTCGCGCCTGGCGCGGGCGCGGGCGGAGCTGTCGGCGGCGATCGAGGGCTTCGATTTCTCCCACGCCGCCCTCGGTCTCTACGACTTCATCTACGGCGAGTTGTGTGACTGGTACCTGGAGCTGATCAAGCCGCGACTGCGGGCGCAAGAGCCCGAACTGGCGGCCACGCTGCTCCACATCCTCACCGAGACAGTGGCGCTCGCCCACCCGCTGATCCCGTTCGAGACCGAGGAGATCTACTCCCACATCCCGGGGTCCGAGGGCCTACTGGCGGCCCGCGTCAGTCCGCCGCCCCCGCCGTCCGAGACCGACGCGGACGCCGAGGCGGCGGTCCAGCGCGCGATCGCCGCGGTGCAGGAGCTGCGGCGCTGGCGTGACCTGGCCGACGTCAAGGCCGGCGCGGTGGTCTCCGCCACGTTGCAGGCGTCCGGTTACGACGACACTCTCGAGCACGTCAGCCGCCTTGCCCGGCTCGACTTCGGCACAGCTCCGGAAGGCGCCGAGCCGGTCGCCACGATCGCCATCCCGAACGGGCAGATCCTGGTGTTCGCCGGCGATGAGGTCGACGCCCAGGAGGCCCAGGCCCGCGTACAGGAGCACCGGCGCAAACTGGAAGCCGAGATCGACCGCGCCGAGCACAAGCTCGCCAACGCAGCGTTCGTGGCCAAGGCCCCGCCGCACGTGGTGCAGGCCGAGCGCGACAAGCTCGATCGATTGCGCTCCGAGCTCGAGGCGCTGTGACGTGACCGGACCCGAGGCGGAGCGCTACCTCCTGTCGCTCGAGCTGTTCGGGATGCGGTTCGGGCTGGACCGGATGCGCGGGCTGATGGCGGCACTCGGCCATCCCGAGGAACAGTTCCAGTCGATTCACGTCGTCGGGACCAACGGAAAGTCCTCGACCACCCGGATGATCGCGGCGATCCTGGCCCATCACGGGTTGCGCACCGGCGCCTATCTCTCACCGCACCTGACGTCCTTCGGCGAGCGCATCCGGATCGACAACAAGGATCTCGGGCCCGATGAGTTCGGCGCCGCGGTGGCGCGCGCCGCGGATGCCGCCGGGTTGGTCGACCGCTCGCTGGAGGGGGATGATCGCGTCACCCAGTTCGAGGTGCTGACCGCTGCCGCCTATTCCGAGCTCGCCGCCCAGCGAGTGCAGGTGGCGGTGATCGAGGCCGGACTCGGCGGCCGCTACGACGCCACCAACGTGATCCCGTCGAAGGTGCAGGTCCTGACCAGCGTCGGGCTGGAGCACACCCGCTGGCTGGGCCCGACCCTGACCGACATCGCCGGCGAGAAGCTGGACGTCATCCAGCCGGGGGCCACGCTCGTCCTCGGCTCCGGTCTGGATCCGGACGTGATCGCGGTGGCCGAGCGGGTGTGCGCCGAGCGCAACGCGCGGATCGTCCAAGCCGGGTCCGATCCGGGCATCCCGGTCGGCGCCTCGGGAACGTTCCAGCGCCGCAACTTCGCCCTGGCGCGGACGGCTGCCGAGGTGTACCTGGGCGCGCTCGACGACGCCGCCGTGGCCGCCGCCGCCCGTGAGGTGCGCGTGCCCGGGCGCCTGCAGCAGATCGACGACGAACCGTTGACCCTGATCGACGGCGCCCACAACGCCGACGGGATGCGGGCGCTGGCCGAATCGCTGCCGGAGCTGGTGAGCGGCCGGCAGACCGTCGTGGCGGTCGTCTCGATTCTGGACGACAAGGACGCCGCCGGGATGCTCGCCGCACTGTGGGCGGGCGGAGTCGGGATCAATGCGCTGGTCCTCACCAGCAGTCAGAATCCACGGGCGTTGCCTCCACCCACCCTCCAGTCCCTGGCTCGGCAGCTCGCCGGCCCACCGGCCGAGATCGTCCCCGATCCGCACCGGGCCCTCGCCCGTGCGCGGGAGCTGGCCGGACCGCAGGGCGTGGTGATCGCGACCGGGTCGCTGTACCTGATCGCGGATCTACTGTCCTCCGGGCGCCGCGAGCGCACCTCCGTCCTGTGACCTTGCGCCACGGCTCCCCGCCCGCTGGCTCCCCCACTGCACGACCGTGAACGACGACGACGATCAGCCCCGGTTCCTGGCCATGATCGGGCTGGTGGCGCTGGCCGTCGCGGTCGTCATCCTTGTCTTTTTTGGAATCGGATACCTGTTCGGACGGGCGTTTCTGTGACGCCGCCGCCCGCGACGGAGCACCCACGCGCGATTTGCGACAAGGAACCGGGTACTTGACGGCGTATTGATATGCGCGCCACCATCGCGGTGGCCCACTACACTCGCCACCTCAATGTTGACCTACGCGATCTTCGGGATTCACAACAGCGCGCTGAAGCTGGCCGTGGAGCTGGTGATCCTGTTCCTGGTCGTGATCTGGCTGGCGCTCGTCTACTGGACCTACGCCGACGCCCGCCGCCGGATCGCCGATCCGCTGCTGATCGGCACTGCCACGCTCGCATCCCTGTTTCCGTACGTCGGCACGATCGTCTACATGATCGTCCGGCCGCCGGAGTACCTCGACGACGTGCGCGAGCGCGAGCTGGAGATGCAGGCGGCCGAGGCCCGGCTCGCCGAGCTCGGATACCACCTCTGTCCGCATTGCGACTACGAGGTGGAGAAGGATTACCTGCGCTGCCCGAACTGCATGCGCAAGCTCAAGGATCCGTGCCACTCGTGTGGGCGGCCGCTTGATCCCACGTGGAAGGTCTGTCCCTTCTGCGAGGCCGAGATCGGGGTTCCGGCTCCGACTCCGCGTCGGCAGCGCCGGCGGCTCGAAAGCTCAGAGCCCGCCGCCGAGCAGCCGTCGACCACCTGAAAACCAAGGAGACCGCCGCCGTGGAGCGCACGCTCATCCTCGTCAAGCCTGATGCCTTCGCCCGCAACCTCAGCGGAGAGATAATCGCCCGCTTTGAGCGCAAGGGCCTGCGCCTGGTGGCGCTCGAGCTGAAGACCATCAGCCGCGAGCTGGCCTCCGAGCACTATGCCGAGCACGAGGGCAAGCCGTTCTACGAGGAGCTGGTCAGCTTCATCACCTCCGGGCCACTGGTTGCGTTCGTCCTCGAGGGCGAGTCCGCGATCGCCGCCGCCCGCCAGGTGATCGGGGCGACCAATCCGCTCGAGGCCACCACCGGCTCGATCCGGGGCGACTACGCCGTCGCCGTGGGCCAGAACATGGTGCACGGCTCCGACGCGCCGGAGTCCGCGGCCCGCGAGGTCGCGCTGTTCTTCGGAGACCTGGGTTAGCGCAGCGCCACGGCTCGTGGCCGCGCCGAGCCTGATCCTCGCCTCGGCCTCGCCTCAGCGCCGGGCGATCCTTGAACAGATCGGGGTGTCGTTCGAGGTCCGGCCCTCGGATGCCGACGAGCTGGAGCAGGGGCCGCCGGCCGAGGTGGTGCTGGAGAATGCCCACCGCAAGGCGTCGGCAGTGGCCGGCTCGCCGGGGGAAGGGGGAGGGGACCGTCCGCAAAGCGGCCTTCCGGTTCTCGGCGTCGACACCGTGGTCAGCCTCGGGTCGCGCATCTTCGGCAAGCCCGCTGACGAGGCCCACGCCGCCGAGATGCTCGCCGCGCTGGCCGGCCGGCGTCACGTCGTGTTCAGCGGCGTCTGCCTGATCGAGGCCGATCGGACACGCACGGCGGCCACCGAGACCGTGGTCCAGTTCCGTCCGCTGTCGGCGGCCGCGATCGACGCCTACGTCGCCACCGGCGAGTGGCGCGGCCGCGCCGGCGGCTACGCGATCCAGGGGATCGGCGCGACGCTGGTCGCCCGGATCGAGGGCGACTACCTGAGCGTCGTCGGACTGCCGGTCTCGACGCTGCTGGACCTGGCGCCGTGGCTGGTCTGGCGCTGATCCACGTGTGACCTTCGCTGCAGGTTTCCGCCCAATCGGCCGCCGAATCCGGTGGACCGAATTTCCAGGGTTTTTTCGCCGCCAGCGGCTCACGCCGGACACGCCGATCGGATTCTCTTCGATACACTGAGGTTCGGACGAAGCCGGCTAGCCGGAGGGTCGGTCTGCAACGCGCCGCTTCGCCCGACGCTTTCTCCTACCTCTACATCATGGGCTTTTTTACGTATCTGACCGGTTTCGGCGGCCGCGACATGGCGGTTGACCTGGGCACCGCCAACACCCTCGTGTACGTCCGCGGGCGGGGCATCGTCCTGTCCGAGCCCAGTGTGGTCGCGGTGGACTCCCGGACCGGTGAGGTCCACGCCGTCGGCATCGAGGCTAAGCGCATGCTCGGCCGCACCCCGGGGACGATCTCGGCCATCCGGCCGCTCAAGGATGGGGTCATCGCCGACTTCGAGGTCACCGAGGAGATGCTGCGCCACTTCATCCAGAAGGTCCACCAGAACCGCTGGGCGCATCCCCGCGTCGTGGTCTGCGTGCCCAGCGGGGTGACGGGCGTGGAGAAGCGCGCCGTGGAGGAGGCATGCCTGTCGGCCGGAGCGCGACAGGCCTACCTGATCGAGGAGCCGATGGCCGCGGCGATCGGTGCCGGCCTTCCGGTGGGCGAGCCGACCGGCTCGATGGTGGTCGACATCGGCGGCGGCACGAGCGAGGTGGCGGTGATCTCGCTCGGCGGCATCGTCGTGTCACAGTCGATCCGCGTGGGGGGCGACGAGCTCGACGAGGCGATCATCAACTACGTCAAGCGGGAGTACAAGCTCCTGATCGGCCAGCAGACGGCCGAGGAGGTCAAGCTGGAGATCGGCTCGGCATACAAGATGCCCGAGGAGGTCCAGGCCGAGATCCGGGGCCGCGATATGGTCTCGGGCCTGCCCAAGACCGTGATCCTGACCAGCGAGGAGATCCGGGGCGCGCTGGAGGAGCCGGTGTCGCAGATCATCGACGCCGTCAAGCAGACGTTGGACCGCACTCCGCCCGAGCTCGCCTCCGACATCATGGATCGTGGCATCATGCTGGCCGGAGGAGGTTCGCTGCTTCAGGGCATCGAGGAGCGCCTGCGCCACGAGACGCAGATGCCCGCGCACCTGGCGGAATCTCCGCTGACGTGCGTCGCGGTCGGATCGGGCCGGTCCCTCGAGGAATTTGAGGCGATCCACCGGTCAAGCAAGAATTCACGTAATCGGCGACGCCGGTATTAACTTCCGAGAGGACCGGCGCGTGCTGAGCAATTTGGAGACACGGAATCCGTGCATGACAAACAGGTACGACGGCGCAGAGCGGTGCTCGCGCTGCTGGTCGCAGTCTCCCTGATTCTGCTGACCGCCTATTTCGGCGAGTCGCCGAGCAGCCCGCTGCATTCGGTGCAGCGCGGGATCGTTCAGGTGATGTCCCCGGTTCAGACCGGCGCCAGCACGGTGCTGTCCCCGTTCCGCGACATCGCCAACTGGGTCTCGGACACGCTGCAGGCCAAGCACGAGCGCGACCGGCTGCAGGCCAGGGTCAACCAGCTCACGTACCAGGTGGACACGCTGAAGACGGAAGCGGCCGAGAACGCGCAGCTGCGGCGGGAGGTCGGCCTCGACCAGAACATCGGCATCGCCAACTATCGACCGGTGGGCGCCAACGTGATCGAGCGCGACCCGAACCTCTGGTACCAGACGGTCGAGGTGGATGCGGGCTCCGACGAGGGCGTGACCGCGAACGACCCGGTGCTCGCCGACGGCGCGCTGGTCGGTGACATCACCACCGTCGACCCCTCGGTCTCGTTCGTGACCCTCATCACCGACCACGCGTACGCCGTCGGCGCCCAGATCCTCGATCAGAACTCCGATGACGGGATCCTGGCGCCCTCGGTCGGCAACCCCAACCAGCTGCTGCTCCAGGATCTGCCCGGCAACGCCCAGATCACCCCGAGCGATCAGGTCGTCACCTCGGGCTTCAAGTCCCCGTCGGACACGCTGGCGTCCCTGTATCCGGCGGGCCTGCCGATCGGCAAGGTCGCCAACGTCAACTTCCAGAACCAGCTGCTCAACAACAACGAGGTCCCGGTCACCCCCGATGCCGACCTGCGGCACTTCGACTCCGTGCAGATCCTGACCCGGCCACACGCCGGCAACGCCCGGGCGCAGGTGCCGTGAGCGTGCCCTCCCCGAAGCTCATCCTGCGGCTCACCCTGCTGGCCCTGGTCACGGTCGTGATCCAGGAGGCCGGTGTGTCCCAGATCTCGATCTTCGGGGTCAGCGCCGACGTCACCCCCCTGATGGTGATGTCGGTGGGCCTGCTGGCCGGCTCCATGACCGGCGCCGTCGTCGGCTTCGCCACCGGGCTGCTCGTCGACACCGTCCTGGTCCAGACGCTCGGGATCACCTCGCTGCTGTACATCGCGATCGGCTACTGGTCCGGGCGGCTGCGGGAGTTGCGCGATCCGGCTCACGGCCTCGTCCCGCTGGCGGCGGGCGCCGCCGCCACCGCGGTCGCCGGGGTGGGGATGACCCTGATCCAGTTCCTGCTCGGCGTTGACTCCCCGGTCAGCCTGTTGCTGGTCCAGCAGATCTTCATCACGGTCCTCGTCAACACGCTCATCTCGCTGCCGGCCTACGCGGTGGTGCGCCGGATCATCCAGCCCGCCCTGCCTGACGATCCCCGCCGGCGACGCCGTCGCGCCTACACCACCGGCGGGCTCAGCCCGCTGCAGAGCCCGTCGCAGCGGCTCGGCCAGATACCGCGCGGGAGCCGATCGTGATCGGTCCGCCCGAGGATCGCCGGCCGCCCCTGACCCCGCAGCTCGCGCTGCGGGTGGCGATCGTCGGCAGCATCGCCCTTGGGATGTTCGCGATCATCTTCTTCCGCCTGTGGTTCCTGCAGGTGCTCTCCGGTGACCAGTATCTGCTCGCCGCCCAGACCAACCGGACGCGCGAGATCCCCATCGCGGCTCCGCGCGGCGAGATCCTCGATGACACCGGGACGGCGCTCGTCAACAGCACCAAGGCCCTGGCGGTGCAGATCTCCCCGCCGGATCTGCCGGTGCCCGTCAGCCTCGCCAACATCAGCGGGCTCGAGCACCCGCCCCGCCCCGACTCGGTCCTCTACAACCGTCTCGCCCACGTGCTCGGCATGTCGACCAAGCGCACCAACTGCCAGCTGCACATGAAGGCGCCGAACGTGTTCCGGCTGTCACCGGTCGCCTGCGCGGTGGGATCGCAGCTGACGCTCAGCTCCTACGCCGACGTCACGGTCAAGAGCGGGTCGGTCGTCAGCAAGTACATGCAGTTCTACATCGCCGAGCGCCAGGACGAGTTCCCCGGCGTTCAGGTGCAGCGCGTCTACATCACCCACTATCCGTTCACGACGCTCGCCGCCCAGGTCCTCGGCACCGTCGGGCCGATCACCACCACCGAGCTGGCGGAGCGCGCCTACAAGAAGGTCCCGCGCAATTCGATCATCGGCCAATCGGGACTGGAGTCCGAGTACGACAGCTTCCTGCTCGGCAAGGCCGGCTACCAGAGGGTGCAGATCAACGCGCTCGGCCAGCCCACCGCGGACCTGGCCACCAAGAACCCGGTGGCGGGCCACAACCTCAAGCTCTCGCTCGACGCCAAGTTGCAGCGGGCCGGCGAGCAGGCGCTCCAGCAGTCGATGGCGGACAACGCCTCGCCCGGCGGCTCATTCGTGGCGATGAATCCCGAGACCGGCGCGGTCTATGCCATGGGCTCTGAGCCCAGCTATGACCCGTCGGTCTTCACCGGCAACCTCAGCCAGGCCAAGTACAACCAGCTGACCAGCGCCAACAGCGGCTACCCGCTGCTGAACCGGGCGATCCAGAGCGCCGGACCGACCGGCTCGACGTTCAAGCCGATCACCGCCACCGCCGCGTTGCAGAGCGGGCTGTGGTCGGTCGACAGCGTGTTCGACGACACCGGCCAGTTCTGCGTCGGCACCGGCGCCGCTCAGCAGTGCCGCCACAACTCCGGCCACGCCGTCGACGGCTCCTTGAACCTCGTCAACGCTATCCGCGTCTCCTCCGACGATTTCTTCTACAACCTCGGCGCGTTGACCAACCCGGCCGATCCGGCCGCCCATCCCAGCGGCGGTCCGCTGGACGCCTGGGCCTACAAGTACGGGATCGGCCGCGCCACCGGGATCGACCTGCCGGCCGAGGTCAACGGGACGCTGCCGACGCCGGCCTGGCGAGCGAACCGCAACTCGCTCGAGGCCGAATGCGACAGCGCGACCGGTCCGTTCCGGTTCACCGACGGTCACACCGTGGGGTCGCGCCGGCTCAAGGGCTGGTATCGCAGCCCCAAGCACGCCCCGGGTGGCTGCGGCATCGCCGACGGCACCAACCGCCCGTGGTCGATCGGGGATAACGAGAGCCTCGCCGTTGGTCAGGGCGACGTTCAGGTGACCCCCCTGCAGCTGGCCGTCGCGTACTCCGCGCTCGCCAACGGCGGGACCATCGTCCGCCCGCATCTCGGCATGGACGTCCAGCAGCCCGACGGGACGGTGCTCCAGACGATCACGCCGCCCCCGTCGCGTCACATCACGATCAACCCGCTCTACCGGGACACGATCCTGAGCGGCCTTCACGACGCCGCCCAGACATCCGGCGGCACGTCTGACGACGTGATGGGCAACTTCCCCGAGTATGTCTATGGCAAGACCGGCACCGCCCAGTACACCAACCAGCCCGACTACGCCTGGTACGCCTGCTTCGTGATGACGACGAGCAAGCCGATCCTCATCGTCGTCCACGTCGAGAAGGGCGGCTTCGGCGACATCGCCGCCGCCCCGGTGGCACGGGAGATCCTGTCCCAGTGGTTCCTCGGCAAGCCCGGCAAGTACGTGGCCGGGACCTCGACGACGCTATGAGCGCCACTCCGATCCAGCCCGTCGACGAGGCCAGCGTCCCGCGGGCGCGGAGGTTGCCGTTGGTGGACCCGCTGCTGCTGCTGGCGGTCCTGGGGTTGGCGGCGTGCTCGTATATGACCCTCAAGAGCGCCGTCGGCAAGAGCACGGCCGAGCGCCAGGCGCTTTATGCCGGCATCGGCCTGCTCGTGGCGGCGCTGCTCAGCCGGATCGACTACTCCCGCCTGCGCGAGTTCAAGTACGGACTGTTCGGGATCATGGTCGTGCTCAACCTCGTCGTCTACGGCATGGCGCCGATTCAGGGCGCGCGACGGTGGATCCCGCTGGGGCTGATGCAGTTCCAGTCCTCGGAGTTCGGGAAGATCCTGGTGATCGTCGCCCTCGCCGGATTCGCCGTGGACCGCAGCCGGGCGTTGCACGAGCGCCGGACGACGGCCCGGATCATGTTGCTGGCGCTGCTCGCGGCGCTGCTCGTGATTCCGCAGCCGGACCTGGGAACCGGCATGGTGTACGTGGTGATCGGGGTCAGCGTGCTGTTCTTCGCCGGCACCTCGTTCAAGCAGCTCGGCGTCCTGGCGGCGATCTGCCTCGCCGCGGTCGCTATCGTCCTTGCTGGCGCCCCCGCGGTTGGGGTGCACGTGCTCAAGACGTATCAGAAGGAGCGTCTGACCACGTTCATCAACCCGCCGCGGGTGTGCACGCCCAAAGATCAGACTTGTTACCAGCTCCAGCAAGCGGAGATCGCGATCGGCTCGGGGCAGAAAACCGGGCGTGGGAAGAACGCGACCCAGACCAAGTTGAACTTCCTCCCGGAGGGCGACACGGACTTCATGTTCGCCGCCCTGGCGGAGACGTACGGATTCGTGGGGGCGGCGGTGGTGTTGTCCCTGTACGCGCTGTTGATCTGGCGCACCCTGCGGATCCTTTCGATGAGCAAGAACCTGTTCGGCACCCTGATTGCCGGCGGGATTCTGGCGATGTTGATGTTCCAGATCTTCATCAACGTGGGTATGACGATCGGGATCGCGCCCGTCACGGGCGTCCCGTTACCGTTGCTGAGTTACGGCGGCTCCTCGGTGATCGTCACCTTCATCGCCGTCGGGCTGTTGCAGTCGATCTACGTCCAAGCACGGATGGCTGCGTCCGGCAAGAGCCGCACACTGATTTCGTAATGCCGCGCGAACAGATCCGCGCGGCGACATCTAAAGGACTGAAGACAATTGAAGAAGCAAGTTTTGGTCAGCGTCGACCGCGGCGAAACCCGCGTTGCGCTGCTGGAGACGAGCGGTACGGCGTCTCGCAAATCAACCACCGCCACAGCGCGCCGGCGCCGTAAGCCCGCCGCGCTCTCGAGCGACTACAAGGTCGCCGAGCTGTACCTGGAGCGCCGCGGCAGCCGTTCGATCGTCGGCAACATCTACAAGGGGCGCGTCGACAACGTGCTCGCCGGCCTCGAGGCCTCGTTCGTCGACATCGGCTTGGAGAAGAACGGCTTTCTCCACGTCGACGAGATCGTGCTCCCGGGCGTCGAGGCGCCGCGGCGCGGGCGCGGCGGCGGCCGTGAGGGCCGCAACATCACCGACATGCTCAAGCCCGGTCAGGAGATCGTGGTCCAGGTGGTCAAGGACCCGTTGAAGACGAAGGGCGCCCGCCTGTCGATGGATCTGACCATCGCCGGGCGCTACATGGTCTACGCCCCGTTCGGCGAGGGCGTCGGCGTATCCCGCCGCCTGGACGAGAAGGAGCGCGAGCGGCTGCGCAAGGAGGCGGCGAAGCTCGAGCTCAAGGGCGCCGGTGCGATCATCCGCACCGCCGCTCAGGGCGCCAAGCGCGCCGATCTCGAGCGCGAGCTCGTCTACCTGTTCAAGCTCGGCGAGGTGCTGACCAAGCGCGTCGCCGAGACCCAGGCGCCCGCGCTCGTCTTTCAGGAGGCGGATCTCTCCGTCCGCGTCGTCCGCGACATCTTCTCGGCGGACTTCGAGCGCGCGGTCGTCGACGACCCCAAGCAGCATCATCGGCTGGTCTCGTTCTTCAGCCGCACCGCGCCGGAGCTGGTCGAGCACGTCGAGCTGTGGGAGGAGGAGGAGCCGCTGTTCGATGCCTTCGGGGTCGAACAGGTGCTCGATTCGACGCTCTCACGCCGGGTCGACCTGCCCAGCGGCGGCTATCTGATCATCGACTACGCCGAGGCGCTGACGGTGATTGACGTCAACTCGGGCTCGTTCATCGGGCGCGGCAAGGGCGCGCGCCTGGAGGACACGATCACCAAGACCAATCTCGAGGCCGCCGACGAGGTGGTCCGCCAGCTGCGGCTGCGCGACATCGGCGGGATCATCGTCATCGACTTCATCGATATGGCTCGCGCTCGCAACCGCGACGCCGTGCTCAAGCTGCTGCGCAAGGCGCTGGACGAGGACCGCACCAAGACCTTCGTGGTCGAGATCTCTCCCCTCGGCCTGGTCGAGATGACGCGCCAGAACGTCACCGAAGGCGTCCGCGAGATCATGACCCGGCCGTGCCCGACCTGCGATGGCGAGGGCGTGATCAAGTCCGAGGAGACGATCGCGATCGAGTTCGAGCGGCGGATGCGGGACCTGGCCAAGGAGACCGACGCCGACGCGATCCTGCTGCAGATGAACCCACGCGTCAGCGCCGAGTTCACCGGCAACGACGCTCGAGTGCTGCACGCGGTGGAGGAGGAGACCGGGAAGTGGTTCCACTTCGAGGGATCCGAGGGCCTGCCGCTCGATCACTTCCGGGTCCTGCTCGAGGGCGATCGCGAGGAGGTGCTCGAGCGTGCCCTGCCGTTCCGGGAGGGCGAGGAGGTCCACGTCGAGATCGTCGAGCCCCACATGTACAGCCCCGGCGACGCGGTCGCCAAGATCGACGGCTACATCATCTCGATCCGCGGCGGCACCAGGTTCGTCGGCGAGAAGCATCTGGTGCGCATCGACGAGGTCGGCCGGACATCGGCGGTGGCATCGCTGATGGACGTGGCCGGACGCGACGGTGCCGGCTCCGGGGACGAAAACGGCGATTCCGACGATGATCTAGAATCGAAGCCTCGGCGTCGTGGCCGCAGAGGCGGGCGACGCCGTTCGAGCGCCAAGGCCGGTACGGCCGCGGGCTCGTCCGACTCCGAGTGAAGATAGCCATGTATGCGATCGTCAAGACAGGTGGAAAGCAGTACCGCGTCCAGCAGGACGAGACCCTGCTGATCGAGCGGCTGCCCGTCGAGGACGGGGCCACCGTGACCCTGCAGCCGCTGCTCTACGTCGACGGCGCCGAGGTCGTGGACGGGGATGACCTCGCCAAGGTGACCGTGGAGGCCCGCGTGGTCGCCCACGAGCGCGGCCCCAAGCTCCGGATCGTCAAGTTCAAGCCCAAGCGCGGCTACCGGCGGCGTAACGGCCATCGTCAGGAGTTGACGCGCATCCAGGTCACCTCGCTCAAGCTGGGCGCGTCGGGCCGCGGCCGTCGCTCCGCCGCCAAGGCGCCCGAGCCGGAAGCCGCCCAGTCAGTCACCACGGAGGCAAGCGATGGCGCATAAGAAAGGTCTCGGGTCCAGCCGGAACGGCCGTGACTCCAAGCCCAAGTACCTCGGCGTCAAGGTGTTCGCCGGCCAGACCGTGACCGGCGGCGAGATCATCGTCCGCCAGCGCGGGACCGTCTTCAAGCCCGGCGAGGGCGTCGGCATCGGCCGCGATGACACGATCTTCGCCCGCGCGGCCGGCACCGTGCAGTTCACCACCGGCCGTCGCGGCCGGGTGATCTCGGTGACCCCCGCAGCCGCCGAGACCGCCGCCGCGAGCTAGCGCAGCACACGCTTCGTGGTCCCGGCGGCCCCTCGCGGGGCCGCCGTGGCCCGCTGACGGCCGCAAACCGACCCCGGTGGAGTGACCCGCCCCTAGGCAGCCACCGGGATCTCCGACGTGCACAGCGGACAGCGCCGCGCCTTGATCGGGATAGAGCTCGTGCACTCCGGACAGCTCCGGGTGTCCGGGTCCTCCTGCGTGCGCCGGTCCATCAGCATGTTGTACGGCCGCACGACGAAGAAGAAGATCGCCGCCGCGGTCGTCACGAACGTGAAGACGTTGTTGAGGAAGTCGCCGTAGGCGAATTGGCTGCTGTTGATCGTGAACGTCAGCGTCTCGAAGTTCGGCTGGCCGAAGACGAGCGCGATGATCGGGGTGATCAGGTCCGCGATGAACGCCTTGAGCAGTGCCGCGAACACGACGCCCATGACGAACGCGATCGCCAGTTCGACGAGGTTGCCGCGGAAGAGGAACTTCTTGAAGTCGGCAAGGATGGTCATGGCGACCCGTTCGGCGGCGCCACCCCCGATCCTCCCGGCGCGTCGCGCCCTAGCCGGGCTGGGCCGTCGCGCGCAGCATGATCTCGTTGACGTCGACCTCCGGCGGCTGCGACACGGCCCACATGACCGCGCGGGCGACGTCGGCGGCGGTGAGCGCCGTCGCCGGGCGGTTGTCGAAGAACGGCGTGTCGACCATCCCCGGCTCGATGAGCGTCACGCGCACGCCGGTGCCGCCGAGCTCGGTCCGCGCGCCCTGACCAAGCGCCGTCACCGCCCACTTCGTCGCCGAGTACAGCGACGCCGGCTGGGCGAAGCGCCCGGCGACCGAGCCGGTGAGCAGGAGGTGGCCCTTGGCCTCGGTGAGCGCCGTCACCGTCGCGCGGATCGTCAGCGCCGCGCCGTAGACGTTGGTGAGCACCATCTCCTTCCAGTGCTCGGTGCTCTCGGCCAGGAAGCCCCGCTTAGCACCGAAGCCGGCGTTGGCGAAGACGACGTCGAGGCGGCCGAACCGCTCGAGCACCGTCGCCACCATCGCCTCCTGGTCATCCCATTCGGTGACGTCGCAGCGGACGGCGAGCGCTCGCTCGTCGCCGCCGAGCTCGGACGCGAGCTCCTGCAGGCGCTCAATCGAGCGCGACGCCAGCGCCACGCGGTGGCCGGTCTGTGACGCCGCTCGCGCGGTGGCGGCGCCGATGCCCGACGAGGCGCCGGTGATCAGGAACACGGGATCGGACATACGGGTTCATCGCGAAGCCTAACCTCATCACGAGAATGCACGATCGCGCGCGAATTCACGTCCAGGCCGGCGGCGGCGGCGACGGCTGCCTGAGCTTCCGGCGCGAGGCGCACGTGCCCAAGGGCGGTCCCGACGGGGGCGACGGCGGCCACGGCGGAGACGTGGTGCTGGTCTGCGACGAGTCGCTGCGCGATCTCGAGGCGTTCCGGCGCAGCTCGCACTTCAAGGGTCGGCGTGCCGGTCACGGCGAGGGCTCACTCCGTCACGGTGCCGACGGCGAGCGGCTCGAGCTGGCGGTCCCGCCGGGAACCGAGGTACTGGTGGAGCGCGACGGGGCTCGCTACGACCTCGTCAGCGACGGTCAGCGCGCCGTGGTGGCGCGCGGCGGATCCGGCGGCCGCGGCAACAAGCGCTTCGCCGGCCCCACCCACCAGACGCCCCGGTTCGCCGAGAAGGGCCTGCCCGGCGAGGAGACGTGGCTGACGCTGCAGCTGAAGCTGCTGGCCGACGTGGGCCTGATCGGGCTTCCCAACGCCGGCAAGTCCTCGCTGTTGTCCCGGCTGACCCGGGCTCACCCGAAGATCGCCGGCTACCCGTTCACGACGCTCTCGCCGGTTCTCGGGACGCTGCAGACCGACACCCGCCAGCTCGTGATCGCTGACATTCCGGGGCTGATCGAGGGCGCCAGCGGCGGCGCCGGGCTCGGCCACGAGTTCCTCGCCCACGTCGAGCGCACGCGGTTGCTCGTGCACGTGCTCGATCTCAGCCCGCTCGACGGCTCAGATCCGGTGGTCAACCACGCTACCGTCGAGAACGAGCTCGAGACTTACGACCGGCGGCTGGCGGCGCTGCCGCGGATCCTGGCGCTGTCCAAGGCCGACCTGGTCGACGCCGCCACCGCGCAGGCGGCACGCCGGGAGTGGGCGGAGCGGCTCGGGCCCGACGTGCCGGTGCTCGTCACGTCGTCGGTCACCCACGCCGGCCTCGACACGCTCGCCGCCGAGCTGGTCCGGCGCGTTCCACCGCTGATCGCCGCCGCCGAGGCGACGGCTGCCGAGCAGCCGCCGGCGACCGATCTGGCCGAGCACCGCGTGTTCCGTCCGGCCCCGCGGCGCGCCTACACCGTGCGGCGGACCGGCGAGGCGAGCTTCAGCGTCACCGGTGACGGCGTTGAGCGACTGGTGGCGCGCTACGACCTGGACAACGAGGAGGCGCTCGCCCACCTGGAACGGCGGCTGCGGGGACTCGGCGTCCTCGGCGCGCTCGCGGCCGAGGGGTTCGAGGCCGGCAACGACGTGGAGATCGCCGGCGTGGCCTTCGATCTGGACCCGGACGTCTGACCGACGCCCCGGGGAGGGCCCGCCGATGGGCAGCGGACCTGTAGGATCTCCGGCCGTCCGGCCGGGACACGAGGATGTCCGGCCGTCCGGCCGGGACACGAGGCAATCTGGAGGAGAGCTATGCGTCGTACCGTTGTCGTTGGTGCCGTTCTGTGCGCCTTCTGCGCTCTGGCCGTCTCGGCCGGCGCCAAGGTGCTCAGGGTTGGCTCGTTCCACGGGGTCAAGGGCCAGTTCACATCGGTCCAGGCCGCGGTCAACGCCGCCAAGCCGGGGGACTGGATCCTGATCGGACCGGGTGACTACAAGACGACTCAGATCCGCACGCCCAAGGGGGCGCCGAACTTCCCGGCCGGCGTGCTCGTCACCACCGGGAACCTGCACATCCGGGGCATGAGCCGCAGCAAGGTGATCGTCGACGGCACCAGGCCGGGATCGTCGGTCTGCAGCAACAAGCCCGCGGCGCAGAACTTCGGCCTCAAGGGCACCGGCGGCGAGAGCAGCTATGCGGTCGCCGCCGCCGGCGGCAAGGCATCGGGCGTCAACGGCCTGATGGTGTGGAAGGCCCCCAACGTCTCGATCGAGAACCTCACCGCCTGCAACTTCCTCGGCGGCGCGCGCGACGCCGGCAACGAGATCTGGTGGAACGGCGGCGCCGGCAGCGGGAAGGTCGGTGGGCACGGCTTCTACGGCGCGTACCTGACGACCACGAGCACATACCTGCAGGGCAAGAGCGCGGCCGGCGAGTTCAGCGCCGCCCAGTACGGCGTCTTCTCCAGCAACTGGAGCGGCGGCACCTGGGACAACATCTACGGGTCGAACTTCAACGACTCGGGGTTCTACATCGGCGCCTGCCGGCAGGTGTGCGATCAGACGCTGAACCACGGCTGGGCGGAGTACAACGCGCTCGGCTATTCGGGCTCGAACTCCGGCGGTCGGCTCGTGGTCGAGAACTCGCAGTTCGACAACAACGAGGACGGATTCGACACCAACAGCCAGAACGGCGACAACCCGCCCCCCCAGAACGGCGACTGCCCCGGCAACGGGACCAGCTCGATCACCCACACGCATTCCTGCTGGGTGTTCATGCACAACTACGTCCATGACAACAACAACCCCAACGTGCCCGCGGCGGGCTCGGCGGCGGCCGGTCCGGTTGGCACCGGCATGTCGGTCTCGGGCGCCCGCAACGACACGATCATGGACAACCGCTTCGTCAACAACAACGCGTGGGGCGTGATCCTCGTGCCCTACCTGGACAGCGGCGCTCCCTGCACCGGCGGCACGCTCAACGCGCTCGGCAAGGGCAGCTGCCTGTTCGACGAATGGGGCGACGCCCTGATCGGCAATCAGTTCACGAATGACGGGAGCTACGGCCACCCCAGCAACGGCGCCTGGGCTCAGGTCGACTTCCAGGGTGGCCATGCCACCGACTGCTACTCGGGCAATACCGGCAACAGCGTGGACGCCGACGACACCGCGCTGGAGCAGGCCAGTCCGGCCTGCAACGGCGCCGCCGTCGCCGCCGGCTCCAGCAACAGCAACTTCCTCAACGAGGTGCTGTGCGACTCGCAGGTGGAGGTGGTCTCCGGCACGCCGGCCAGTTGCCCCAGCGGTCCGTATCCCCGGGTGTCGAAGATCGTCATGCACAAGCTCCCGACCTCACAGCTGAAGTCGATGCCGAACCCGTGCGCCGACGTTCCGTCGAACCCGTGGTGCAAGAAGTCCTGACGCGCTGAGCGCCCGGCGCGGCGGCGGGGATCGCCGCCGCGTCAGGCCCCGCCCGGCGGCGGGGATCGGCCGCCGCGTCCGGCCCGGCCCGGCGGCGGGGACCCGCCGCCGGTCGGGCAACCCTCGGCCGCGTACCCTTGCGGGGCATGAGCTGCCTGGTGGTCAAGCTGGGATCGAGCATCGTCGCCGACGAGCGCGGCGACGTGCGCGCCGACGTCCTGGGGCGCATCTGCGACGAGGTGGCGGAGCTGCACCGCTCGGGCCGGTCGGTGGTCGTCGTGACCAGCGGGGCGATCGCCCGGGGGATGGGCGTGATGGCGCTGCCGATGCGTCCGCGGGCGATCGACGAGCTGCAGGCGGCCAGCGCGGTCGGCCAGGGCAAGCTGTACCAGGTCTACGACGCGCTGCTGCGCGAGCGCGGAGTGCCGACGGCCCAGGTGCTGCTGACGTTCTTCGACATGAGCGCCCGCACGCATTACCTCAACGCGCGGCAGACGTTGCGCAAGCTGCTCGAGTGGCGCGTCGTGCCGGTGATCAACGAGAACGACACCACCGCCACCGATGAGATCTCCTTCGGCAACAACGACTTCCTCGCCGCGCAGGTGGCGATCCTGCTCGGCGCCGAGCGGCTTCTGCTGCTCACCGACGCCGACGGCGTGTTCACCGCCGACCCGCGCGCGGACCCGGCGGCCCAGCTGGTGGGCGAGGTCTCGGATTTCGGCGCGCTCGACGACCTCGACATCTCCCAGACGCCCTCGCCCCTGGGCTCGGGGGGGATGCGCTCCAAGGTGATCGCGGCCGAGATGGCCACCGCTGCCGGAATCCCGGCCGTGATCGCCAGCGGCCTGACGCCGGGGACGATCACCGCCGCGGCGAGCGGGAGTGCCGTCGGCACCGGGTTCCCGGCGCGGGAGGGGCGCTACTCGAGTTTCAAGCTGTGGCTGAAGTACGCCAAGCCCACCCGCGGCCGGGTCCTCGTCGACGCCGGCGCCGCCCGCGCCCTGCGAGAGGGCGGGACGAGCCTGCTGCCCGTCGGGGTGGTCGAGGTCAGCGGCTCCTTCGACGCGGGCGACGCGGTCGAGATCGCCGACGAGCAGGCGACGGTCGGCAAGGGCATCAGCAACTACTCCGCCGCCGAGCTCCGTCAGGTTCGGGGCCTGCAGTCGCGCGCGGTGCGCGAGCTGTTGCCGCTGGCCAGCGACGAGGCGATCCACCGGGACTACTTCGTGCTGTCGTAATCTGTAGGGCCGATGGCGACCACCAGCACCTCCACCGCCGAAACCTGCCGCGCCGCCAAGCGCGCCGCGCGGCGGCTGGCGATGCTCGGGTCCGGAGTCAAGGACGACGCCCTCGAGGCGATCGCGGCCGCTCTGATCGAGAGCACCGACCAGATCCTCGAGGCCAACGCGCGCGACCTGGAGGCCGGCGAGGCGAACGGCCTGTCCGACGCCCTGCTCGATCGTCTCGCGCTCGACGAGCGGCGCGTGGCGGCGATGGCCGACGGCGTGCGGGTGATCGCCGCGCTGCCCGACCCGGTCGGCGAGGTCATCGACGGCTCCACGCTGGCCAACGGCCTGCAGCTGCGGCGGGTTCGGGTGCCGCTGGGCGTGATCGCGGTCGTCTACGAGGCCCGCCCGAACGTGACGATCGATGCCGCTGCGCTGTGCCTGAAGTCCGGCAACGCGGTCGTGCTGCGCGGATCGAGCTCGGCGGCTCACTCCAACGCCGTGCTCGCCGCGATCGCCGCCGATGCGGCCGCCGCCGCGGGGCTACCCGACGGGGCCATCTCGCTGATCGCCGGCGGCGACCGGGACGAGCTGGCCGAGCTGGCCACCCAGACGGGGGTGGTGGACCTCATCATCCCCCGCGGCGGGGAGGGCCTGAAGGCGGCGCTGAAGGGCGTCGCGACGGTGCCGGTGATCTTCGCCGCCTCGGGCAACAATCACGTCTATGTCGATGCCGGCGCCGACCTCGACGCGGCTCGGGCGATCGTGCTCAACGCCAAGCTTCAGCGTCCCGGAACGTGCAACGCCGCCGAGAAGCTGCTCGTCCACGCCGACGTGGCCGGGCGGTTCCTGCCCGACGTGCTCGCCGCCCTCAGCGGCGCCGGCGTCACGCTCCACGGCGACGCGCGCGCCCGGGCCGCCGCGGCGGGGATCCCGATCGACGCCGCCACCGACGCGGATTGGGACACCGAGTACCTGGCGCTCGAGCTGGCCGTCGCGGTCGTCGACTCGGTCCAGGACGCCATCGACCACATCAACGCGCACGGCAGCGGCCACTCGGAGGCGATCGTCACTCCCAGCACCGCGGCCGCTCGCGCCTTCCAGCTCGGCGTCGATGCGGCCTGCGTCTACGTCAACGCCTCCACTCGGTTCACCGACGGCGGGGAGTTCGGCATGGGCGCGGAGATCGGCAACTCGACGCAGAAGCTGCACGCCCGCGGGCCGATCGGCCTCCGCGAGTTGTGCACGTTCAAGTACCTGGCAGAGGGCGCTGGGCACGTTCGCGACTAGACCGGCCCGACCCGCCCGACCGCCTCTTCCGGCCCAGCGGCACGCCGTCATCACGATGCGCATCGGCATTCTCGGCGGGACCTTCAACCCGCCACATCTTGGTCACCTCGTGGTCGCACAGGAGGCGTACCGTGAGCTCGACCTCGACCAGGTGCTGCTCATTCCCGCCGGAATTCCACCGCACAAGCCCGTCGACGCCGAGCCGGGCCCCGAGCACCGGCTGGAGTTGTGCCGCCTGGCGATCGCCGGGGACGACCGGTTCGCCGTCTCGGACCTCGAGCTGCGTCGCGACGGCCCGTCCTATACGGTCGATACCCTGAATCAACTGAGCACGCAAGCGCCCACCAACGAACTGTTCCTGATCCTCGGTGCCGATATCGCCGCTGGTCTCCCGCAGTGGCGCGAGCCCGAGCGGGTCCTGGATCTGGCGACGGTCGCGATCGCCAAGCGCCGCGGAACCGCCCGGGAATCGGTGCAGCGGGCCCTCGATCAGCTCGAGGGCGGCGACCGGGCCAGGTTCTTCCAGATGCCCCGCATCGGGATCTCCTCGACGATGGTCCGGCGGCGGGCGCGCGCCGGACAGCCGATCCGCTACTTCGTCCCCGATGGCGTCGTTCGCTACATCTCCGAGCACGGGCTCTACGGCGCGCCGAGGACGGCATGACCGCGGCCGAGCTCACCCCCGAGCAGATGGTCGGCGCCGTGACCGAGCTGGCGGCGGATCGCAAGGCCGTGGACATCGTCCAGCTCGACCTGCGCGGGATGATCGGCTACGCCGACTACTTCGTCATCTGCTCCGGCCGAACCGACCGTCAGACGCGGGCGATCCACGATGCCATCCACGCCGGCATGAAGTCCGCCTACGGGATCCTGCCCCGGCGGGTGGAGGGGGTCACCGAGTCCCGCTGGATCCTGATGGACTACCTCGACGTCGTCGTCCACGTGTTCACGCCTGACACGCGCGAGTTCTACCGGCTCGAGCAGCTGTGGGGAGAGGCGCCGGCACAGACCGTGGGCGCCGGCGCGGGCGCGGCGGCCGGCTGATCCGACCGCCCGGCCGCGGCTGGGCCCCTGCGGGCGCGCCCTACAGCGCCGTCATCAGCTTCGGCGCCACTTCCTTCTTGCGGCTCATCACCCCGGGCAGCTCGATCGTGCTGTCGCTCTGCTCGACGCCGAAGCTGCGGGCGACCGCGGCGACGTCCCCAGCCACCAGCATCTCGGTGCCCTTGTCAACGACATCGGTCACCATCAGCGCGTAGAGCGCCAGCTCGCGCTCCTCGCGCTCGTGGCGCAGGGCATGGAGGAGCTCGTCCTTGCGTGCCAGCAGCGAGGTTCCGACCACCTCCACCTGGGCGATGCAGATCTCCTGGCCGCCGCGCACCTGGTAGCGCTTGGCGTCCCGGGTCACGATCTCGGTCGCGCTGAGGTCCGATACGTCGGACGTGGCCTCGAACATCTCCCGGCCGAGCTCGCCGGCGTCGGTCGCCAGCACGCGCTCGAGGTATTCCACCACGGCGTGATCGCGTCTGGTCGTCGTCGCCGAGTTGAGGATCACCGTGTCCGACAGGACGGCGCCGAGCAGCAACAGCGCGGTGGGGTGGCTGGGCTCCATGCCGGCCTGGCGGAAACGCTCGACCACCAGCGTCGCTGTGGAGCCGACCGGATCGAACGTCGCGGTGACCGGGATCCGGGTCTCGATCGAGCCGATGTGATGGTGATCGAGGATCTCCAGGATCTCGGCCTCGTCGATCCCGACCGCGCTCTGCGCCTGTTCGGCGTGGTCGACGAGGATCACGCGCCGGCGCGGTGGCGCCACCAGATCGGACCGCGTGACCAGCCCCACCGGGCGGTTATCGGCATCCACCGCCACCGCGGCGCCGTAATGGCTCTCCTTGATCTGCTCGGACATGTCGGCGACGAGGAAGTCGGTGTTGACCGTCAGCGGGTCGGACTCCATCAGCGCGCTGCACGGCGCCGCGAGCGTGATCATCCGGCCGGCCACGTAGCTGTCGAGCGGGGAGACGACGATCGCGGTACCGCGCTCCCGCGCCACCGCCAGCGCGTCCGGTGACGGCGCGGCCCGATTGGACAGGACCACGAGCGCGGCGCCGAGCTCGATCACCCGCAGTTGCGCCTCGGGCCGGTTGCCGACGACCACGATGTCGCCATCCGAGATCCCGCTCTCGCTCGCGGGGTCCATCGCGTACACCCACACGCGTCCCGAGAGCTGGCGCTCGTCGCCGGTGATCAGCTCGCCCTCGAGTACCGCCACCAGGGCACTGAGAAAGGTCGGCGCCTCCTCGAGCGTCGAGGTCCGCAGCGAGTCGCGCACGTAGCGCCGGGCGAGCGCGCGCTCGGTCAGGACCCCGGCCAGCGCACCATCGTCGTCGACGATCGGCACCAGCTCGAGGTCGGCGTTGGCCATCGCCCGGCCGGCCTCGCGCACCGGGTCGTCGTGGCGGCTGACCGGGAACGCCTCCTGCATGACGTCCTCGGCGCGGAGCATCACGTGTGGCAGGTGGCGCGGCTGGGCGGCGCCGCTGCGCGCCAGCAGCCACCGCGTCTGCGAGTTGCAGTCCCCCAGGCGCACGGCCAGGTACTCGTTGTTGGGATCCAACCGGCCCTTGAGCTCCGCGTACCCGATCGCCGACGCGATCGAGTCGCTGTCCGGGTTGCGGTGACCGGTGACGTAGATGGGACGCACCCCGCGATTATCGCGGTCGCGATAGCGTCCCGTTTGCACGCCGGGGGCGGACGACACGCTGCCCCAGCAGCCGTGCACGATCAAGGAGACCCAAGAGATGCCGACAGCGCCGACAATCCTGCCGACCCAGATCAGCGAAGGGAGGGCCCCCGGACTCAACTACAGGCTGGAGGGCGAGCTCGTCCCGGTGCTCCATATGGCGCTCGACGGTCAGGTCCCGGTCTACTTCGAGCACCACGTCCTCCTGTGGAAGTACCCGAACATGCAGATCGGGCTGCACCCGCTGAAGAAGGGGCTCAAGCGACGGGTGTTCGGCGGGATGCCGCTGCTGCTGCTCGAGGCGCAATCGGCCGGCGAGATCGCGTTCAGCCGCGACGCGCCGGGCCACATCGTGGCGCTGCACCTCCAGCCCGGTCACGGCATGATGGTCCGCGAGCACCAGTTCCTGGCGGCGACCGGCCACGTCGAATACGACTACGGCCGGATCAAGGGATTCGCCAACATGATGTACGGCGGCGGCTTCTTCGTGGACCACTTCACCGCCGGCGACGCCGAGGGCGTCGTCTGGGTGCACGGCTACGGGAACGTGTTCGAGAAGGTGCTCGAGGCGGGCGAGACGATCGATATCGAGCCCGGCGGCTGGGTCTATCGCGACCATTCGGTCCAGATGACCCAGGAGGTCTACGGCTTCAAGACCGGCTTGCTCGGTGGCGGCGCGGGCAACCTCGTGTTCAACCGCTTCACCGGTCCGGGCCGCGTGGGGCTGCAGAGCGCCTACTTCCATCCGCCGGTCCAGGAAGGCGCCGGCGGCAACGCACAGCGCCAAGGCGGCAGCATGCTCGGCGGGATCGTCGGCGGCCTCCTCGACAACTAGGCCCGTCCGCGACCATGGCGCACCCTCCCGGACATCTCGCGGCCAACCCCTTGCCGCCGGGGATCGTCGGCGCTCTGGGCCTGAGTGGTTATCAGCTGCTCGCCGACGTCGCGGGCGTCGGAGCCGGCCGGCTCGGCTCGCAGGCGTTCCTGCTCGTGGCGCCCGATCCCGATCCGGCGCTGCCCGACGCCGGAACCCAGGTCTCGCTTCACCACACCCGGTTCAAGGACGACTCGGAGCTGGCCTCGTTCACCCAGCTCGCCGCCCAGCTCGGGTACCTGCGCCTGTCGGGATACCGTCTGACGCTCGAGCGCGTTGGGCTGCGCAGCAAGGTGGCGGTCGTCAATCCGGCCACGGGCGGGATCGTCGCCACCATCCCGGAGAAGCACCCCAGCGGCCGGCTCTCGTTCCGCGGCGGCGGCAACAGTGCTGCCGGGCTGCTCGCGGCGACGCGGTCGCTGCCGCCTGCGGGGGCGCCGCCGGACCTCCAGAACCCCGAGCTGCTGCGTCAGGTGCTCGTGGCGCTGGCTGTCCGCGACGAGGACGTTGGGGGAGCCGAGGCCGCCGAGCTGGCCGATCGCGCGCTGGAGCTGACGCGCGGCGACGCCGCGCTCGACCCCTCCGCCGCACTGCAGGCTGCCAGAAACCGGTCTAATTAGGATGGGCACGTCATTTCCGCCCGCCAGGCACGTCCTGACGCCGTTGGAACCGTCAGTGACAAGGTCGTGGGCCCTGAGGCGAAAAACCTCAAGGTCGCCGCCATCTTGCCGATAGTGGCGACATGGCGATCAGCGTCCATTTCGCGTGCTGGGGCGCGACCGGTTCGGGCTGAAGACCCGACGAGATGCCCGGGGACCGGCTCAGCAGCGATCAGCGTCTATCACTGATCGTTGATACGCAACGCATGATCGCCGCCGCCGGCGACGACCTCCAGAGCGTCATGCAGCAGGTGGCTGAGCGCTCGCAGGCGATCATCGGCGCCGACGGGTCGATGGTCAACCTCGTCGACGGTGACACGCTTCACACCCGTGCGGTGACCGGCATCGCCGCCGGCGCCTTCGATGCTCGCCGGCCCCTCGCGGGCTCGGTGGCCCGGTACGCGATCGAGAGCCGGCAGCCGCTGTTGATCGAGGACACCGTCGGTGATCACCGGATCAACCAGGAGCTCCGCGCCAAGCTCGGCGACACGTCGATGATCTGCGTGCCGATGTTCCGGGGCGAAGAGGTGATCGGCACTCTCAACGTCCTGAGCTGCTCGGATGACGAGCGCCTCAACGAGGACGACCGCGAGACGCTGGAGGTGCTCTCGGTCGTGCTGACGGCGGCGGTCAGTCGGGTGGCCGAGTTCGAGGCGCGCCGGGCTCAGGCCCAGGCCATCGCCCGCTTTCGCACGTTGTTCGATGGCGCGTCGATCGGGATCGTTCGGCTCGACCCCGCGGGCGCGGTCGTCGAGGTCAATCCGGCGCTCGAGCACATGCTGGGCGCCGCCGCCGAGGATCTCGTCGGGTCGTCCTTCACCGCCCACCTGGTCGCCGAGCACCGCGAGACGGTCCAGGACCGCCTGGCCGAGATGATGGCCGGCGAGTGTGAGTCCTTCCAGCTCGAGGCCCGTTGCATGGGCCGGTCGGGCGTACTGCTGTGGGCGCTGGTCCGCGCCGTGCTCGAGCATCATGAGGACGGCTCCCCTGCCTGGATCATGGCGATGATCGAGAACATCACCGAGCGCAAGCGCGCCGAGCAGGAGCTGATCCGCCAGGCCCGGCTCAACGAGTATCAGGCGCTGCACGACCCGCTCACCGGGCTCCCCAACCGGCTGTTGTTCGGCGAGCGGATCGGCCAGGCGATCCGGCAGGCGCAGCGGACCGGCACGAGGCTGGCGGTGGCACTGATGGACCTCGATCGGTTCAAGGAGGTCAACGACTCGCTCGGTCACTCCGCCGGCGATGACCTGCTCCGCAGCGTGGGCGAGCGGATGCGCGACGCCGTCCGTGGTGCCGACACCGTGGCTCGGCTCGGCGGCGACGAGTTCGGCCTGCTGCTGCCGGACCTCGGCACCCGCGCCGACGCCCTGCCGGTGGTGGCGCGCATCCGCGCCGAGCTCGAGCGCCCCATCGATGTCCACTCGCTGCCGCTGGCGGTGGAGGCGTCGATCGGAATCGCGATCTTCCCGGACCACGGCGCCGACGCGCAGGTCCTGATCCAGCGCGCGGACGTGGCGATGTACGACTCCAAGCGCGACAGCGCGCCGTTCACCTTCTATGACGAGGGCTCGCACGAGTACGACCTCACCCGGCTGACGCTCGTCGCCGAGCTGCGGCGTGCGATCGCCGCCAACGAGCTGCTCCTGTACTACCAGCCCAAGGCGGCGCTGGAGAGTGGCGAGGTCCGCTCAGTGGAGGCGCTGCTGCGCTGGGCGCACCCCGAGCGCGGCATGGTGTTCCCTGACTCGTTCATCCCGATCGCCCAGGAGACGAGCCTGATCGGCCCTTTGACCCTGTACGTGATCGAGGAGGCGCTGCGCCAGGGGCGCGCCTGGCGCGACGACGGGCTGGACCTGTCGATCTCGGTCAACCTCTCCACGCGCAACCTGCTCGACCGAGACTTCCCCAAGCAGGTGGCCGGTTTGCTGTCACGGTGGGGGATGGCGTCCAGCTCGTTGGAGCTCGAGGTCACCGAGTCCTCGATGCTGGCCAACCCGACGCGGGCCAAGGTGGTTCTCCAGGAGCTGTCCGAGCTCGGTCTGCGGCTCTCGATCGACGACTTCGGCACCGGCTACTCGTCGCTGTCCTATCTGCGCCAGCTGCCGGTCGACGAGATCAAGATCGATCGCTCGTTCGTGATGGGGATGGGCGACGAGGCCGACGACGCCGTGATCGTCCGCTCCACCGTGGACCTGGGCCGCAACCTGGGACTCGACGTCGTCGCCGAAGGCGTCGAGACGCTCGAGCTGTGGAACCGCCTGCGCGATCTCGGTTGCCAGACGGCCCAGGGGTACTTCCTCAGCCGGCCGATGCCCGCGCACGAGCTGGCGGGCTGGCTGACGTCACGGCCGGCGCGCACGGTGCCCACGGCCGAGGCCGCCTGACGGCCTGCGCCCGACCGTGCCGCGACGTCCCATGGTGAGAGCCGGCCGCGCGCGGGTACCGTCAGCGGTATGCCCCGGTCGAGCGCGTTGCTGGCGGCCCTGACCGACGAGCCGCTCACCACCTCCGATCTGTATGACCGTGTCGGCTACCTGCGGCTCACGCAGCTGGGCCTCGTTCCCTACGACGCGTTTCGCCGGGCGCTCGCGGAGCTCTGCGCCGACGGGCTCGCCGAGAGCTCCGTCGCCGCTGACGGTTCGACGCTCTGGCGCTTGACCCGCGACGATGCCGGCGCACCCGCGCTTCCTCCGGCTAAACCTGAAGCGGACTGGCCCCACCGTGACCGGCGATGAGGCTGACGGGGTGCAATGGAGCTAGTGGGACTCGAACCCACGACCTTTCGGCTGCCAGCCGAACGCTCTCCCAGCTGAGCTATAGCCCCGTGGAATGAGAAGTCCGACGCAAGGTTAGTACAGGCGCGCTGACCGTTGCGCGCCGGCCAGAGCCGGAGATGGACCGGGTGCTTGCCGCTACCGGCGGGGGATGAACTCGGGCACGTCCGGGATCCCATCGTCGCTCTCGCCGCCCAACGGCTCACGCGAGGCGCCCCGGGACCGATCTGACCGCGGGCGGCGGGACTCTGACGACGAGCCGGCGGAGCGAGCCTCCACCCGGTCGATGCGGGCCACCATCTGCCCGTGCACGCCCTGGACGTCGCGCAGGATCCGTTCGGCGTTGGCGCGCAGCGATTCGCCCATCTGACGCAGGTTGGCCGCCAACTCCAGGCCCTCGCTGCGGACCTCCTGGGCGGTGATCCGGGCCTCGCCGAGCAGGTCGCGCGTGTAGGTCTCGGCCTCCTCGCGGTGGCGGGCTGCGGTCTGCGTCGCCTTGGCCACCGTCTCGTCGGCGTTCTCCTGGGCCTTGGCGATGATCGTCAGCGCCTCCGAGGTGGCCGTCGTCTTTGACTCCTCGTCGCGCTCCCGCGCCTCGCGCAGGACCCGTGCGGCCTCGCTGCGGGCGTCGGCGAGGATCTCGGCGGCCTCCTCCTCGGCCGCCTGGACGCGGAAGTCGGCGGCCCGGTCTCCCTCGGCGATCCTGTCCCGGACTCGGCCCTCGGCCTCGGCGCGCATCTCCTCGGCCGCCGTCTCGGCGGCCGACAGGATCGATGCGATGCTGTCGGCGGCCGCAGAACCGCTGCGATTCCTGGGGGGACGCTGCTCTGGCACCCCGCCATCCTAAACCGGACGCGCGGGCATGTCCGCAAGACGCCGGTCGTCCCGCCGGCCCGGTCGGGCGTTCGCGCAGTCGGGAGTCCGAAGTAACCTGCGGCACCAGATATGCCGCGACCACGCTATGACCCGGCTGAGATCGAGCCCCGGTGGCAGCAGCTCTGGGAACGCGAGTCCACCTGGCAGGTGGACAACGAGCCCGCGGTCGCCGGCGCCGAAGCGAAGTCCTATGTGCTCGAGATGCTGCCCTACCCGAGTGGCGAGCCCCACGTCGGCCATCTCAAGAACTATGCGCTCGGTGACGCGATCGCTCACTTCGCTCGCCGCACCGGTCATCGGGTGCTGCACCCGATGGGCTACGACGCCTTCGGCCTGCCGGCCGAGAACAACGCGATCAAGACCGGGGTGCACCCGCGCGTGGCCACCGACAAGTCGATCGCGTCCTACCGTCACTGGTTTCACCGCTGGGGAATCTCGATCGACTGGTCGCGTGAGCTGGGGACCCACGAGCCGAGCTACTACCGCTGGACCCAGTGGATCTTCCTCAAGCTCTACGAGCGAGGCCTGGCCTACCGCAAGGAGTCGGCGGTCAACTGGTGCCCGTTCGACCAGACGGTGCTCGCCAACGAGCAGGTGATCGACGGGCGCTGTGAACGATGCGGGCACGAGGTGGAGCTGCGCCAGCTGGAGCAGTGGTTCTTCCGGATCACCGACTACGCGGATCGCCTGCTTGACGACCTCGACGGGATCGACTGGCCCGAGCGCGTGAAGGCGATGCAACGCAACTGGATCGGCCGCAGCGAGGGCGCCGAGGTGACGTTCCGCTGCGAGGACTCGGATCCCGCCCACCCGATCGACTATTCCGTGTTCACCACCCGTCCGGACACGCTGTTCGGGGCCACCTTCTTCGTGATGGCGCCGGAGCACCCCGACGTGTTCAAGCTGGTCGCCGGCACCGAGCACGAGGCGCGGGTGCACGAGTACGTCAACCGCGCGCTCACCGAGTCCACCGAGACCCGCGGCGCCGCCGACAAGCCCAAGACCGGCGTGCCCCTCGGCCGAACCGTCACCAACCCGGTGAACGGCGAGCCGATCCCGATGTACGTGGCCGACTATGTGCTGATGGAGTACGGGACCGGCGCGGTGATGGGCGTGCCCGCCCACGACCAGCGTGACTACGACTTCGCCACCGCGTTGGAGCTGCCGATCCGGCCGGTGGTGGCGCCGGCCGGCGCCGGCGATGACCCTGACATCTCCGAGCAGGCGTTCACCGCCCATAGCGACGACGAGCGGCTGATCAACTCCGGGGAGTTCACCGGCATGGACGCGGTGACCGGGCGTGAAGCGATCGTCGCCTGGCTCGAGCGTCAGGGCATCGGCCGGCCGTCGGTCAATTACCGCCTGCGCGACTGGCTGATCTCACGCCAGCGCTACTGGGGCTGTCCGATCCCGGTCGTGTACTGCGGCGATTGCGGCCTGGTGCCGCTGCCGCTGGAGGATCTGCCGGTGCGGCTGCCGGAGATCGAGGACTACCAGCCGCGCGGCAAGTCGCCGCTGGCGGCGGCCGAGGACTGGGTGAACACGACCTGCCCGAGCTGCGGCGGACCGGCGCGCCGGGAGACCGACACGATGGACACGTTCGTCGATTCCAGCTGGTACTACCTGCGCTACTGCGATGCGCGTAACGACGCGGCGCCCTGGGACCGCGAGGTGCTGAAGGCGTGGATGCCGGTGGACACCTACATCGGCGGCATCGAGCACGCGATCCTGCATCTGATGTACAGCCGCTTCTTCGTCAAGGCGCTGGCCGACATGGATCTGCTCGACGTCCAGGAGCCGTTCCGGACGCTGTTCACGCAGGGCATGATCCTCGGGTCCGACGGCAACAAGATGTCCAGCTCGAAGGGCAACAGCGTGGCGCCGAGCGAGATCGTGGAGCGCTTCGGGGCCGATGCGGCCCGCTGCTACGTGCTGTTCATCGGTCCGCCGGAGCAGGACGCCGCCTGGTCGGACACCGGCGTCGAGGGCGTGTTCCGCTTCCTGGCCCGCCTCTGGCGCCTCGGTGACGGCCTCGCCGCGGAGGCGAGCGGCGCCGAGGAGGGGAGCCTCGCCGAGACGAGCTCCACGCGTCCCGCCGAGCAGCCGCCGGCCCCCGAAGGCGATGCGCTCACCCTCGTCCGCAAGGCCAACTGGGCGATCGAGAAGGTCACCAACGACATGCGGGGCCGCTTCGCGTTCAACACCGCGATCGCCGCGGTGATGGAGCTCGTCAACGAGATCTACCGCCATCCCGACGCCGACGCCGATGCCCGCCGGTTCGCGGTCGCGACGGCGGCCTCGCTCATCTTTCCGTTCGCGCCGCATCTGGGCTGCGAGATCTACGAGATGATCACCGGCCGGCGGGTCTGGACCGAGCCGTGGCCGGAGGCCGATCCGAAGATGCTGGTGGCCGACACGTTCGAGCTCGTCTGCCAGGTGAACGGGCGGGTCCGGGACCGGGTCACGGCGTCGTCGGGAGCGCCGCGCGAGGAGCTGGAGACGTTGTGCCTGGCCGCCCCCAGCGTCCAGGCGCACATCGACGGCAAGGAGATCGTCAAGGTGATCGTGGTGCCCGACAAGCTGGTCAACATCGCCGTGAGGTAGATCGTGACCCCCGCGCCGTACATTGCGGTGATCGGTGCCTCGCGGCCGACTCCCGAGCAGGAGCGGGCGGCCGAGGAGGTCGGTCGCGGTCTCGGTGGCGCCGGCGCGGTGGTGATCAACGGCGGCGGGCCGGGGGTGATGGCCGCGGCGAGCCGGGGCGCGCGCGAGGCCGGAGCGGTGGTCGTCGGGATCCTCCCCGGCGACGATCGCCACGCCGCCAACGAGTACGTGACGCTGGCTTTGCCCACGGGGCTCGGCGACCTCCGCAATGGGCTCATCGTTCGCGCCGCCGACGCGATCGTGGCGGTCGGCGGGGCCTACGGGACGTTGTCAGAGATCGCGCTGGCACTGGCGGCGGGCGTCGGCGTCGTCGGGTACGACACGTGGGCGATCGACGGCGTGGAGGCCGCCGACACCCCCGCGGCGGCGGTGGCGCGCGCCCTGGAACTGGCCGATGACGCCGTGTATTAGGGCCCGCTCGGGCCCGCCAAGGCGATCGCCACGCCGGCCCGGCGGCATCGCCCGGCCCGCGTAGACTCGGCCGTCGTGCCGCCGACGTTCAAGCCCGCGTACCTGATCCATGGCGACGACCACGGCCGGATCGCCGAACGTCGGGCGCGCCTGCGGGCCCTGGCGGAGGCGACCAGCGGGGCCGAGGGGCTGGAGCTGATCGAGGGCGATGACTCGACACCGGAGCGCGTCGCGGCGACCGTTGACGCGATGACGCTGGCGCTGTCGCGACGGTTCATCATCGTCGACGGCGTCGAGCGCTGGAGGGATAAGGAACTCGATCCGCTCGTCGCCGCGCTGGCGGCGATCGCGCCGGAGACCACCGTCAGCTTCTTCGCCCGCGAGGACGGCCGCAACCGGGCCCCCGAGCGTCTGCACGAGGCTGTCCGCAGCGCGCAGGGCGACATCAACGCCGAAAACAGTGTCAAGCCCTGGGAGCTGCCCAAGTGGGTGACCGCGCACGCCCGCGAGCTTGGGATCGAGCTCGATGCCGAGGGCGCCCGTGCGCTCATCCGGCACGTCGGGGACCGTCAGCAGCGGCTGCTGCGCGAGCTCGAGAAGCTGGCGCTCGGCGGAGGCTCCGATCCATCCAGTCCGATCCTCGTCGAGGCGTCCGAGGTGGAGGAGCTGACGGCGTCTTCGGCGGAGCGACGCGCCTGGACCGTGGCCGATGCGCTGGTCGCGGGGGACCGGCGGGCGGCGGTGGCCGCATACCTCCAGCTGCGTAACCAGGGGGAGCGGCTGCCGGGACTGCTCTACTGGATATCGCAGCGGGTGCGCGCTGCCCACGACGTGGCGGTCACGCTGGACGCGGGGGAGGCGCCGGCTCAGATCAAGCGACGGCTGAGGATGCCATCGCGGGCCGCCGACCGGCTGATCGCCGACGCCCGTAACGCGGGCTCGGAGCCGCTGGCCCAGGCGATCTGCGAGATCGCTGACCTGGAACTCGCCTCGCGCGGGGGCGCCACCGGCGGCGCCGGCGAGGACACGGCCGCCCTGATCGCGTTCGGCAAGATCGCGGGCTGAGCCTGAGCGGGCCCGCCCCGCCTTCTCCAGCAGGCCGTTTTTCGCCCCTCGGCCCACTCCCGCACAGCGGCAACCCACCGCGATTACCACCCACCCCGCCGCCGTCGACCTCGCATCAGCGACGCCGATCGAGAACCGTGGGGCTACTACTACTACTAGTGGTTGAGGATCGTGGAGTGCAGCACGATCCAGATCGCGGCGAGCACGATCAGCAGCACGAGCAGCGCCAGCAGGCGGCCGAGCCAGTAGGTGCGGTGGCGCAGCGACGGGTTCAGCGGCCGGACGCGGGCGGCCGGCGCCGGGCGCGCCCCGCCGTCGGGGACCGGGTGGGGGTTGCTGCGGCGGGGCGCGCCGCGGGGCGGCTCGCGCGGGTCGTCCGCGGAACCGCCGCGCGGGCGATCTCCGCGGCCCTCCGTCGCCGTGTCATCCCCGGAGGCCGATCCGGTCCCCGCGCTGGCCGGCTTCCCGGCCCGCGCCAGGCGCTGGCGCAGCCGCCCGGTCTCAGCCCGCGCCTGGGCCAGTGCCTCGCGAGTGGACTCCAGCGCCCCGGTCTGCTCGTGCAGGGCGGTACGCGCGGCGGCGTGCGCCTGGCTGGTCTGATCACGCTCCTCGGTGAGGTCGTCGTGGCGGCGTTGCGCCGCATCGAACTCGCGTTGCCGCTCCTGATCGCGTTCCGCGAGTCGGCGATCGGCCTCCTCGAGCTCACGCCGGCGCTCCTCGTTGAGCTGCTGGTGTCGGAGCTGGGCCTCTAGTAGCTGGCGGCGAGCGGTCTCCAGCTCCTGCGCCGCGGCGGCCGCCTCGGCTTGGGCCGCCGACGCGAGGTCGAGCTCCGCGCGCGCCTGGCCCAGTTCCGTCCGCAATCGCCGACTCGCGCTCCGCTCGGCGTCGAGTGCCTGGTCGGCGGCGGCGCGACGCGCGCGCTCGGCCTCGAGCGCCTGGGTGGCGTTGGCCAGACGGGCCGTCAGGCGCTCCACCTCGGGGGGTGCTCCGCGTGCCCGGCGCCGGGTCGGCTGCGGATCGGCCTTGGCCACCGGAGTCCGCGCCGACTTCCCGGCGGTGATCTGATCTCCCGCCGTCGCGCCCTGCTTGCCGGCGGCGCTCAGCGTCACGGTGATGTCTGGCGCCACCGACAGCTCGATCTCGGTGCCGGTGTCCTGCGGGTCCACCGCCAGCGCGAACGCCGCGATCCACGGCTCGCCGTCCTGCGCCGCCCACGGCTTGTGCTCCAGCTCGGCCAGGGCGCGACCCTCCCCGTCGGTCCCGTCACGGCGGACGATCAACGTGGGGCGCACGAACCGCCGGCCGCGAACTCCGAACCAGCACCCCGCGACTTCCAGGCGATCGCCGGAGGCCGCGATACGCTCCACCTGAAAGCTGATTCGGTCGGGCTCGGCGGTCAGGGGCGCGGAGGTCGGGAAGCCCGCGGCCTAGACGCCGCGTTGCAGGCGCGCCGCGCGAGACTTCTTGCGGGCGCCATTGTTGCGATGCAGCGCACCGCGCTTGACGGCCTTGTCGATCGTGCGCACGAGCACTCGGTGCTCGGTCTCGGCGACGTCCGCCTGTCCATCGGCGACCGCCTGCTCGAGCCGGCGGAAGTAGGTCTTGATCGACGAGGTGTAGCGGCGATTCTCCAGCCGCTCGCGCTCGGCGCGCAGGATCCGCTTCTTCTGTGAGTGAATATTGGCCATGAAAAACGGGCCGGAGACGGACCGGCGACGGCGCGTACTATAGCGCGCCGTGTCTGTCGAGAGCATGGGACCCGGTCCCCGCCCACCCGAGCCCCCGATGGGTCCGCCGCCATCATCGCCGCCGCCGGCCCGCCGGCGTCTCGCGGTCAGTACCACCATCTTCGCACTCGCCACCGGACTGTCGCGGCTCGCCGGCCTCGGCCGCGAGGTTGTGCAGGCGAGCTTCTTCGGAACGAGCGGAGCGGGCTCGGCGTTCACGCTCGCGTCGCAGATCCCCAATCTGTTCTCCAACCTGTTCTCGCAGGCGGCGCTGGGGGCGGCGTTCGTGCCGATCTTCACCGAGCTCCTCCAAGCCGGACGCAAGCGGGAGGCGTTCCGGTTGGCCTCGGCGCTGTTCTGGCTGATCCTGCTCGTACTCGGCGCGCTGACGCTCGTGTACATGGGCGTGGCCGGGATCATCATGCCGCTGTTCACCGGCGCCAAGTTCACCGTGGCGCAGACCGGGCTGGCGGTTGGGCTGTCCCGCGTCCTGTTCCCGGTGGTGCTGCTGCTCAGCCTGACCGGCCTGATCGTCGGGATCCTCCAGTCCTACGACGAGTTCACCATTCCCGCTCTGGCGCCGGCGGTGTGGAACATCGTGATCGTCGTCCTGATGGTCATCCTCCACGCCCAGTACCACGGCCGGCAGGACAGCGTCTACGCGTACGCGATCGCCTGGCTGGTGGCGACGGTGGTGCAGTTCCTGATGATCGCCTGGGCCCTGCGCCGGGTGGAGTTCCAGCTCTCGTTCGTGCTCGATTGGCGCGATCCCCGTGTGCGCCAGGTGCTGATCCTGTTCCTCCCGGTGACGATGAGCATCGGGATCATCAACCTCGACATCTTCATCAACGCCGGCCTCGGCGCGCTGGTCTCCTCGCACGCGCCGATCGCGATCAACGACGCGTTTCGCCTGTACATGCTTCCGCAGGGCATCTTCAGCGTCGCCGTGGCCACCGTCCTGTTCCCGGCACTCACCCGCATGGCCTCGGCGCGGAATCCCGGCGGCATGCGGCGGACACTCGGCAACGGGATCCGGCAGATCAACCTGCTGTTGATCCCGTCAGCGGCGCTGATGGCGGTGCTGGCGGTGCCGATCGTGCGACTCGTCTACCAGCACGGCAACTTCGGCCCGGCGTCGACGCACCGGGTGTCGATCGCTCTGTTCTGGTTCGCGTTCAGCCTGCCGTTCGCCGGGGTCAACCTGCTGCTGAGCCGTACGTTCTTCGCGCTCCAGCGTCCGTGGATCCCGACGAAGCTGGCCGGGATGAACATCGTCGTCGACATCGTCGTGTCGCTGGCCTTATACAAGCCGCTCGGCATCGCCGGGCTCGTGCTGGGCACCGTGTCCGCCAACGTGGTCATGACCTGGCTGCAGCTCCGGCGGCTGCGCATTGGCTTCAACGGCCGACTGGAGCTCGCCCAGACCACGATGGTCACCGTCCGCATTCTGCTCGCCACCGTCATCACCACTGCCGTCGCCTGGCTGGTGTGGAAGGGGATCAGCAGCGTGATCGGCATCTCGCTGGTCGCCGGCATCATCGCTGTCGGGGTGGCGCTGGCCGCCGGCGGCGTCCTCTACGCCCGCCTCGTGCTGGTGATGCGGATCCCCGAGGCGCGCCAGATCGAGACACTGATTCTCAGCCGGCTGCCCGGGCGATAGGGTCCAGGGCATGCGACTGGGCGAGATCTACCATCGCCATTGCCGGAGCGCGCGGCAGGAGCGGGCGCTGCTCAGCGCGATCGGCTTCACCACCGCGTTCACGACGGCGCGGGTGATCACCCACTCGATCCGCGCCGGCATCGGTCCGTTCCACAACATCAGCAAGGGCGGCACGCACATCCACCACTCGACGTTCGGCATCTTCGGGCTGCTCGGCGTCGGCTACCTGTGGACCTACCGCGTCGGGACCGGGGACAAGATGCCCCAGTGGGAGTCCCGCGTCACCGCCAGCCTGTACGGCGTCGCCAGCGCGCTCACGCTCGATGAGTTCGCGCTGTGGCTCGACCTCCACGACGACTACTGGGACAAGCAGGGGCGCAAGTCGATCGACGCGGTGGCCATCTTCGGCGGCGTGCTGACGATCGGTGTCGCCGGGCGCGACATCATCAACGAGCTGGGGTTGTTCCCGAAGTCGATCAGCCGCCTGGTGGAGCGCGACCAGCAGCGGCGCCACGCGCTGCACGCCGCGCAGTAGTGCCGGAACCTTCGCCGTTCGCTATCCGCCGGCCCTTCGTACCCTTCATGGCGGCATGGCTGACCAGGCTCATATCCGCAACTTCTCGATCATCGCCCACATCGACCACGGCAAGTCGACGCTGGCCGATCGCATCCTGGAGCTGACCCACACCGTCGATCCCCGTGCGATGCGCGCTCAGGTGCTCGATTCGATGGACCTCGAGCGCGAGCGTGGGATCACGATCAAGGCGCAGGCGGTGCGAGTGTTCTACGAGTCAGCCCATGACGGCCAGACCTACCAGCTGCAGCTGATCGACACGCCGGGACATGTCGACTTCACCTACGAGGTGTCACGATCGCTGGCGGCGTGCGAGGGCGCGCTCCTGGTGGTCGACGCCTCGCAGGGAGTCGAGGCGCAAACCGTCGCCAACACGTACCTCGCCGTCGATTCGGGCCTGGAGCTGATCCCCTGCCTGAACAAGGTCGACCTGCCGGGCGCCGAGCCTGAACGGGTGGCCGAGGAGGTGGCGGACCTGCTCGGCGAGCCCGCGGATCAGGTCCGCAGGATCAGCGCCAAGACGGGGGAGGGGGTGACCGATGTCCTCGATGAGCTGATCGCGCGGGTCCCGCCGCCCTCCGGTGACCCCGACGCGCCACCCCGAGCCCTCATCTTCGACTCCGAGTTCGACCAGTACCGCGGGGTCATCTGCTACATCCGCGTTGTCGACGGCACGTTCACCAAGGGCGATGCGATCCGTGCCATGCAGGCCGGCACCGAGGCCGAGATCGATGACATCGGCTTCTTCAGCCCGCAGATGATCTCGGCCAGGACGCTCGGCCCGGGCGAGGTCGGCTACGTGATCACCGGGATCAAGGACGTCACCCGCCTGCGGGTCGGTGACACGCTGACCGCCAAGGTCAGGCCGGCCTCCGAGCCGCTCCCCGGCTACCGCGAGGTCAAGCCGATGGTGTTCTGCGGCCTGTTCCCGATCGACACCGAGCAGTATCCCGACCTGCGCGACGCGCTGGAGAAGCTCACCCTCAACGATGCCGCGCTCAGCTGGGAGCCGGAGACGTCGGAGGCCCTCGGGTTCGGGTTCCGCTGCGGCTTTCTCGGGCTGCTGCACATGGACATCGTCCGCGAGCGGCTCGAGCGCGAGTACGACCTCGAGCTCCTGGCGACGATGCCGAGCGTCGAGTACGAGGTGACGCTGACCGACGGCACGATCATGCCGCTCCACAGCCCCAATGACATGCCCGACCCCGCGCGGATCGCCGAGGTCCGCGAGCCGTTCATTCGCGCCTCGATCCTCACTCCGAAGGAGTTCGTCGGGCAGATCATGGAGCTGTGCCAGGAGCGCCGCGGCGAGCACGCCGGCATGCACTACCTGTCGGCCGAGCGCGTGCAGCTGACCTATGACCTGCCGCTCGCCGAGATCGTGCTCGACTTCTTTGACCAGCTCAAGTCGCGTACCCGTGGCTACGCGTCGCTGGACTACGACATCACCGGGCTGCGGGAATCGGACCTGGTCAAGCTCGACATCCTGCTGGCGGGAGACCCGATCGACGCGCTGTCGATGCTGGTGCACCGCTCCAAGGCCCAGGTCGCCGGCCGCATGCTCACCGAGAAGCTGCGGGCGAAGATTCCACGCCAGCAGTACGACGTCCCCATCCAGGCCGCCATTGGCAGCCGGATCGTTGCCCGGGAGACGATCAAGGCCTATCGCAAGGATGTGATCGCCAAGTGCTACGGCGGTGACATCAGCCGCAAGCGCAAGCTGCTCGAGGCCCAGAAGAAGGGCAAGCAGCGGATGAAGCAGGTGGGTCGCATCGAGGTACCCCAGGAGGCGTTCCTGGCGGTGCTCGAGCTCGGTGACAAGGGCTGAACGGCATGCCCGCGGACGCCCGGCCGTTCACCGTAGAGCTCGCCCCGCAGGACGACCCGGCGATCGGCGAGGAGATCATCCGCGTTCGCTTCGAGGACGGAGACACCGAGCAGCTGCGACTGCACGATTACGAGCGCGTGTACGCGCTCCCCGGGGTCTATGAGCAGATCGTCCAGGAGCGGCTGGGCTGCCGCTCGCCGCAGCAGCTCGCGGAGATGCTGGCCGGAGCGGTCGACGGGCTCGGCTGGGAACGACCCGACGCACGTGTGCTCGACATCGCCGCCGGGAACGGCGTCTCGGGTGAGGCGCTCGCCGCGCAGGGCCTGCATCCGGTGCTCGGCACCGACATCGTCCCGGTGGCTCGGGAGGCGGCGCTGCGTGACCGCCCGGGGCTCTATGACGAGTACCTGACGCTCGACCTGCTTGACATCGCGCCCGACGAGCGCGCCCGGCTGATGGCGCTCGGGGCCAACGTGCTCAGCTGCGTCGCCCCCGTCGGCTGCCACCCGTCCCAGCTGCCTGCCGCCGCGCTTGCGGCCGCGGCGGCGCTGCTCACGCCCGACGCGCTGGTCGCGTACATGCACGACCCGGCGTTCGGCGTGCCCGATCCGGTCACCCCGGCGCTCTGGGGCCAGACGCTCGGGGCCCACGTCCATGCGCAGGAGCTGGCGCGCACGCCCTACCTGCACCGTTACACCGTCAACGGCCGGCGGTTCGAGATGGTCGGCGTCATCTGGCGTCTGCGCCGCGAGCCGGGTGGGGGCGCGGGGGCTCAGGCCCAGTAGCTACGGGCGCTGCCCCGGCGGGGCGGCCCGTAGCCGCGCCGCTGGCGCGTGTACATCCACGGCCCGCGAGGTGCACGCGGCCTGCCGCCGAGCACCATCACCACGACCATCAGGACGGCCCACACGATCATGACAGCCATCAGCATCGCGGCCGTGACCGCCAGTGCCGGGAACGCGAACAGCAGCAGCCACGGGTTGGCCTTGACCGCCGACAGCGCGAACCCCGCGGGCGAGCGCCGGCGGGGGCTGCGGCGGGGCTGCTCGAGTCCGTGACCCGGCAGATCGGCGACGGTCGCATCGAGCTCTCCGTACGTGCGCGCCTTCAGCGCCGCGCTGACGCGCTGCTCCAGTTCCTCGGCGGCGATCCGGCCCTCGGTGGCGGCCTTGTGCAGCCGGCTGACGATCTGCTCGCGCTCGGCGTCTGACGCCCTCAACGAACCAACCTTGGTCATGCCTACGAGGGTACTCCGCGTCCGCCCGGCTGACAAGCGGCGGGTTCCGGGGCTCAGTCATCCGTCCTGCGCCAGCGCCGCCGGGACGATCGCGGCGAACGCGACGATCATGAAGGCGAACAGGCTGAACACCCCGACCGCGTGGGCCCACGGGGCATCGGCGGCGTTCAGCATCCCGACGCCGATGATCAGCAGCGCCGCCGCGAGCCGGGCCCGCGCCGTCGTCCCGCGGGTGGCGAGCGGCACGATGGCGGCCACGCCCGGAGACGGCTGCGCGTCCTCCCCGGGCTCGCCGAGGTGGCCGCGCAGCAGCAGGGCGAACAGGAGCCCGAGCGACGGGAACAGGATGGCGCCGCCGGCGAGCACCGCCACCACGACCGCCACCAGCGTGTCGTGCGGAGCGGCGGCTTGATCGACCGTCAGGCCCGGGAGCAGGGTCGGATAGCGGGCGAACGCCCAGCCGGCCACGACGGCCGCCACGGCGACCGCGGCGACATAGCGCGCCGGCTCGAACCGGCGGGTGGCGACGAGCCCGATCGCGGCGGCGCCGGCCAGCAGCGACACGATCAGCACCGCCAGCGCGGCGCCGTGAAGCAGGCCGGTGTACAGCGAGTGGGCGTCGGAGTGCACGACGATCAGACCCGCGACTGCCAGCACGCCCGCCAGCACGCCGGCGGCCAGGGCGCGCCGCCGGAACGCCTCCTCCAGTTCGGATTCCCCGCGCCGCGCCGCATCGGCGGCCAGATAGACCGCGGCCAGATACGCGGAGAAGGTCACCGCCAGCACCCCGATCAGGACCGCGACCGGGTTGACCCAGCTCGAGAACAGGCCGCCGGCCGCGTTGCCCACCGGGACGCGTTCGGCGGCGATCCCGCCGGCCATCGTCCCCAGGGCGAACGGCGTCACCAGCGAGGCGACCGCGAAGGCGCCATCGACCACGCGCAGCTCACGGCCGCCGCTCGCTCCCGAGCGCAGCGCGTAGCTCGCGCCGCGCAGGATGATCCCGAGCGCGGCGATGAAGAACGGGACCGCCAGGGTCGAGGCGATCGAGCCCAGGAACGTGGGGTACGCGGTCCACGTGACGGTGAGCACGAAGATCAGCCACACGTGGTTGGCCTCCCACACCGGCCCCATCGAATGGTGGGTGTGGTCACGGATGCGCTCGCCGCGGTCGCCGGACCCGGCCAACAGGCGCCACATCCCGGCCCCGAAGTCCGCGCCGGCGAGCACCGTGTACAGCACGAGGCCGGCGAGGACGAAGACGAGTGGCAGCGCCTGGAGCATCGTCGGCTAGGCGGGCTGCGGGGTCGAGTCGGTCGGCGCGTCGGAGCCGGGGGCGTCGAGTGGACGCGCGGCCAGCCGGCGCAGGATCCACACCAGTGCGCCGGCGACGGCCACGTAGGTGATCACCAGGGCGCCGTAGCCGACGGGGATTCCGCCGGCCCCGGTCACCGACTGGGCGGTCGTCATCACTCGATAGACCACCCATGGCTGGCGTCCGACCTCGGCGGTCACCCAGCCGGCGATCAGCGCGACCGTCGCCGCCGGCCCCGAGACCACCACCGCCAGGTAGAACCACCGCCACGTGGGCAGCGACCGGTGGCGGATCCGCACGAACAGGTACACGACACCGAGCAGCGCCAGCAGCGTGCCGATCCCGACCATCGTCTGGAACGACAGCCGGGTGACGTTGATCGGCGGCCGCTGGCTCGGCGGTACCGTGTCCAGGCCGATCACGCGCGCGTTCCAGCTGTGGAATGCCAGCAGCGACAGCAGGTGGGGAATCCCGATCCCGAACTTGATCTGCCCGTTCGTGTACCAGCCGAGGACGTGCTCGCTCGCGCCGCGAGTGGTCCGGTACAGCCCCTCGATCGCCGCCAGCTTGATCGGCTGCTGCACGGCGATGACCCGGGCGATCCAGTCCCCGACCAGCACCTGGACCGGCGCTGCCAGACAGCCGATCGTCAGCGGGATCGTCATCGCCACCCGTTCATAGCGTCCCCAATGGGGCCCCCCGCGTAACCGGCCCACCGCGTAGGCGCCCGCCATCGTGAACCCGGTGACCATATAACCGGCGATGTACATGTGGATCAGCTCCGACCACAGGAGCGAGTTGCCGAACAGGGCCTGCCAGGGATTGACGCTGACCACCTTGCCGGCCACGAGCCGGAAGCCGCCCGGGTGGTTCATCCACGCGTTGACCGAGATCACGGTCAGCGATCCCGTGAACCCCGTGATCACGATCGGGATCCCGCTGAGGAAGTGGCGTCGCGGGGAGAGCCGATCCCAGCCGTAGGCGTAGATCCCGATGAAGATCGCCTCCATGAAGAACGAGAACCCCTCGATCGCGAACCCGAGGCCGAACACGCTCCCGAAGGTGGCGGTGAAGTTCGGCCACAGCAGCCCCATCTCGAAGCTGAGGATCGTGCCGGTGATCACCCCGACGGCGAACAGGGCCAGCACGATCCGGCTCCAGCGCCGAGCGACGGTCCGGTAGATCGGATCGCCGGTCCGCAGCCCCATCCACTCGGCGAACAGGACCATCGCGGGGAACGCGATCCCGAAGCACACCAGCGGGATGTGCACGGCGAACGACAGGGCCTGCATCTGCCGGGCCTCCAGCAGATAGTGCTGATGTACCGGGGCGAGGGCCGCAGCCAGCAGGTTCATGGCTGCCGGTCACGGTACCGGTCCCGGTGGGCGCTGTGCCCTCCCAATGCGCGCTGGGGCCGCCCGCGGCGCCCGGTCACGCCCGGTCGTGGAAAATCACCTCATGGACCTCGGACTCACGGATCGCGCCTGCATCATCACGGGCGGCTCACGCGGCATCGGGCTGATGACGGCCCGTCAGCTCGTGGCCGAGGGCGCCAAGCTGTTGCTGATCGGCCGCGGCGAGGAGGCGCTTCGCGCGGCCCGGGCGCAGCTCGACGGCGATGTGCGTTGGCTGTCCTGCGATGTCACCGCTCCGGACACGGGTGACCGGGCGGTGGCGGCGTGCCTCGAGCATTTCGGGCGCGTCGACGTGCTCATCAACAACGCCAGCCGCAGCCTGACCCGGACACTCGAGCAGCTCACCGACCAGGATTGGCGCGACGACTGGGAGATCAACGTCATGGCGCCGATGCGGCTGATGCGCGCCGCCGTCCCGGAGATGGTGACGGCCGGCTGGGGGAGGGTCGTCAACGTGTCCTCGACCTCGGGCAAACGGCCGGGACAGCGCAACGTCGCCTATTCGGTGGCCAAGGCCGCCGAGCTCTCGCTGTCCAAGGCCTACGCCGACGCCTACGCCAGGCAGGGTGTGCTGATCAACGCCGTGACGCCCGGGCCGGTGGCCAGCGAGCTGTGGCTGGAGCCGGGCGGACTCGCCGACCAGACCGCCGAGGTGCGCGGCATCACCCGCGAGCAGGTGCTCGAGAGCACCGCGGCCGGGCTTCCCACCGGGCGCCTGCTCGGGCCCGAGGAGGTCGCGGCCGTGATCGTCTTCCTGTGCTCGGAGCGCGCCTCGAGCGTGTCCGGCGCCGCCTGGTCGGTTGACGGCGGCGCCGTGCCGGTGATCATCTGACGCTCCGCCGCCCGCCGTGCGAGATATGGCATGCCAGACATGCACAATCTCCCAAGCCCCCTCTCGGCGACGGCGCGCGCCGCCGCCGCCGCCGGCGGGCTCGTAGACTCCCGCCGCGATGGCGGTGAACACCGGCGCGACCGGCAAGACCTACGCCCCGAACCTGTATGCGGTGGGTCGCGAGAAGATCAAGGAGTACGCGTCGGCGGTCGGCGAGCGCAACCCGATCCATCTCGATCACGAGGCCGCCCGCACCGCCGGCTACGCCGACGTGGTGGCGCCGCCGATGTTCGCCGTCGTCTTCGTCAGCCGGTCGATGATGCCCGCGATCTTCGACCCCGAGGTCGGGATCGACTTCGCCCACCTGGTCCACGGGTCGCAGGAGTTCCGCTGGGGGCCGCTCGTCGTCGCCGGTGACGAGATCGCCAGCACGACGACGATCTCCGATATCTCCGAGCGTGGCGGCATGGGGTTCTACGCGTTCGAGACCGAGTCGCGCAACCAGAACGGCGAGACGGTCTGCACCAGCCTGTGGACCAACATCGTGCGAGCGGGTTGAGCCGATGGAGGCCGGCGACACGTTCGAGCTGACGGTTACCCCGGATCGGTACCTCACGGTCCGGTACGCCGGCGCCTCCGGGGACTTCAACCCGATCCACATCGACGAGGATTTCGCCAGGCAGGTCGGGCTCCCCGGCCGGATTCTGCACGGTCTGTGGACGATGGCCCAGGTCGCCCGCGCTCACACCGAGGCGCTCGGCGGCCCCGACCGGCTCGCGCGGCTGTCGGTCCAGTTCCGCGGCATGGGCGTGATGGAGCAGGAGATCGTCGTCACCGGCACGGTCCAGGAGATCGCCGAGGACGGGCACGCCCGGGTGCGGTCGCAGGCGTCGCAGGGTGGCAAGCGGATCATCCGCAACGGCGAGGCCGACATCCGCCCCTGACCCGCCGCGCCGGCCACGGTCAGACCGTGCCCGGCGAGGACCGGGAAGCCCTACCTACAATCCAGAAGGATGCTGAGCGAACGTCAAGAGCTCGTGCTGAGCCGACTCGTCCAGGAGTACCTGGACGGCGGCGCGCCCGTGGGCTCCAAGGCCCTGAGCAGCACGTTTGCGTGGGGACCGTCGACGATCCGCCACGAGCTGGCGAATCTCGAGGAGCTGGGCCTGCTCGCCCATCCCCACACGTCCGCCGGCCGCGTCCCGACCGAGGCCGGGTATCGGTATTTCGTGGATCGGCTGCTGCCCGAGACGCCATCGGGGCCGATCCTGTCGCTATCCCTCGTCCGCCGCGAGCTGGACGAGGCGATGCGCGTCACCACCGAGACGCTGTCGCAGGTCACCAATTTGCTGGCGATCGTCACCGCGCCGCCGATCGAGACCTCCACCATCCGTCACGTCGAGGTGCTCAAGCTCCAGCCGCAGGTCGTGATGGTGGTCGTCATCACCTCCACCGGCGGCGTCTCCAAGCGGCTGTTCACGTTCGCCCGCCCGGTCGACGCCGGGCTCTCGGACTGGGCCGCGAGCTATCTGAACGAGCGGCTGGTCGGGCTCGGGCTCGGCGCCCGAATCCTCCACCAGCGCCTGCACGACCCGACGCTGCCCCAGACCGAGGCGGAGTTCCTCGATGCGCTGGCGCCGGTCTTCACCGCGTTGGAGGAGTCGGCCCAGGCGACGCTGTACGTCGAGGGGACCGCCAAGCTGTTCACCGTCGGTCGCGTCGGCGACGTGTCCGAGCTCAACCTGCTGATGGAGATGCTCGAGCGCCGCGTCGCCCTGCTCGGGATCCTGCGATCGGCGCTGAGCGCCAGCCACAACGTGGCGGTGCGGATCGGAGCCGAGAACGGGGTGCCGGCGCTGCGTTCGCTGGCGCTGGTCGCCGCCAGTTACGGCCTGCCGCAGCGCACGCTGGGGACCGTCTCGGTGATCGGACCGCTGCGGATGGACTATGGCCACGCGATCCGGACCGTCCGCGAGGCCGCCGCTCAGCTGTCCGCCTTTGTCGTCGACGTCTACGACGAACGATGAGCGGGGTGGGTGGGGCCAAATTGCCACGTGACTACTACGAGGTGCTCGGAGTCGCTCGCGGCGCCGACGATGCCGAGATCAAGAAGGCGTTCCGCCGCCTGGCCCGCGAGCTGCATCCCGACGTCAACCAGGAGCCGGATGCCGAGGAGCGCTTCAAGGAGGCCGCCGAGGCCTACGAGGTGCTGTCGGACACCGACCGCCGGGCCACCTATGACCGTTACGGCCACGAGGGTCTGCGCAGCGGCGGCTACTCCCCCAACTTCGAGGGCATGCACTCGGTGGCCGACATCTTCGAGGCGCTGTTCGGTGGCGGCGGGCTCGGCGGTGCGTTCGCCGGCTTCGGCGGCGGCGGTGGCCGGGCCGGCGGTCCGGCCCAGGGCGGTGACGTCGCCGCCAGCGTCGCGATCACGCTCAAGCAGGCCGCCACCGGCGCGTCGGTGGACGTGACCTACGACGGCGTGTCGCGTTGCGATCACTGCCACGGCAACGGCGCCGAGCCGGGTACCCCGATCGACACCTGCGCCAAGTGCGGAGGCGCCGGCCAGCTGCGCGTCGTGTCGCAGACCCCGTTCGGCCAGGTCGTTCGCGCGGCGGTGTGCGATGTGTGCGCCGGCGACGGGCGTGTGCCGCAGACGCCGTGCCACGAGTGCTCCGGGCGCGGACGCAAGGTCGAGCGGGTCAAGGTGTCGGTGGACGTGCCGGCCGGCATCGACGATGGCCAGCGGATCCGGATCACCGGCCGCGGTCACGCCGGGGAGCATGGCGGTCCATCGGGCGACCTCTACGTCCAGATCCGCGTCGAGGAGGACCCCCGCTTCGTTCGCAACGAGGACGAGCTGGTGACCGTCGTCGATGTCGCGGCGCCGCTGGCGGCGCTCGGCACCACGGTCACGGTGCCCACGATCGACGGCACCACCGAGCTGGACATCCCCGCCGGGATCCAGCCGCACGAGTCGCTGACGATCCGCGGCCAGGGCATGCCGGCGCTGCGGGGCCGGCGGCGCGGCGACCTCCGCGTCGTCGTCAACGTCGTCATCCCTCGCCACCTCAAACGCGAGCAGAAGGAGCTGCTGGAGCAGCTCGCCGAGAGCCTGACCGAGCACAACCTGAGCACCGACGACGGCATGCTCGGCAAGCTCAAGCGCGCGTTCGGCGGCTGAGCGCGCGCGGGCGGTCGCTGCACCGATGCTCCGGCTCTCGGTCCGCGTCCATCGCCGCCAGGCCGAGCTGGTACTGGCCGAGCTGCTCGAGCTGGCGCCCAGCGGGGTGGAGGAGGTGGAGATCAGCTCCGAGGTGATCGAGTACGCCGTCTACGGCGCACCGGGAGAGCTGCCGGCGTTGCCCGACCTCAAGGCCGCTGCCGGCGGCGCCTACGTGGACGTCAGCACCGAGGAGATCGCTGACGACTGGGCCGAGCGCTGGCGCAGCTTCCACCGCCCGCTGGTCATCGCCGACCGGCTGACCGTGCGCCCGCCGTGGGAGCCGCCGGCCTCCGCCGGGCTCGACGTCGTCATCGACCCCGGCCAGGCGTTCGGGACCGGGGCTCATGCCACCACTCACCTGTGCCTGGAGCTGATGCTCGCGCAGGATGCCGGCGGCTCGCTCGCGGATGTGGGCTGCGGCTCGGGCGTCCTGGCGATCGTCGCCGTCGGGCTCGGGTGGGCCCCGGTCACGGCGCTGGACTACGACCGCGCCGCCACCGCCGCCACGCGTGAGAACGCCGCCCGTAACGGGGTGACGCTGCAGGTGGCGGACTTCGATCTGCGCCACGAGCAGGTCCCCGACGTCGACGTCGTCGTCGCCAACGTGCTCGCCGCGCCGCTGATCGCCTGGGCCGCGTCCCAGCGCCGGCTGGCGCCGACCCTGATTGTGAGCGGCCTGCTGGCCACCGAGGCCGGCCGGGTGGCGGCGGCGTTCGCCGCGCGCGGCCATCGCGAGCATGCCCGCCGGGTCCGCGGCGAGTGGGCCGCCCTCGATCTCCGGGTGAGCTGAGGGGCGACTGGGGGCGACCGCGTGGACAACGCCGTCGCGGCGAATGTTGTCCACGCGGCCGATGCTGATCCGGCCGGCAGGTCCCATCCTTCTCAGCGTCGCTTGTGATTCAGGAATCAGAACCACGAAGGAGGTGAACAGTTGCCAAATCCACTCGCGATCGGCGTGACACTCGGTGGCCTACTCCTCGACGTCGTTGTACCGCGGCCCAAGCCTCGGGCTGGACTTTCGCAAGAGCCCTCTCTCCTCTCGACGCGGACCGTCCCGAGGACACCGCGGAACGAGGTCGCCGTCGAGGCGTACGAAGGTCCTCCGGTCGCGAGCGGCTATCGCAGCTGAACTGCTTACGGGGCCACGCGCTACCTTCTCCGGCGCGTGGCCTCGTTCGCGGTCAAGTTCCTAGGCTGCAAGGTCTCCCAGGCGGATGCAATGCTCGCCCGCCGGGCGCTGCTCGCGGCCGGACACACCGAGGCGCCCGAGACCGAGGCTGATCTGCACGTCATCAACACGTGCTGCATCACCGCGGCGGCGGAGTCCAAGTCCCGCCAGGCGGTGCGCCGGTCGTCGCGGACCGCCGATCAGGTGTACGTGGCCGGATGCGCGGTCAACCTCAACCCGGGTCAGTTCGGAGACATCGATGACCGGGTGACGCCGTTCGTCGGGACCGCCGATGACGTCGCGGCGGCCATCGGCGGGCAGGCGGCCGATCTGGCATGCGCCGACCTCGAGCACGACGTTCTCGCCCGCGAGCGGTCCGGGGCCCCGACCGAGCCGCTCTCGCGCACTCGCGGCTTCGTCAAGGTCCAGGACGGCTGCGACTGCCACTGCGCCTACTGCATCATCCCCACGGTCCGCGGCGAGGCTCGGTCCCGGCCCGCCTCGGCGATCCTGGCCGAGGCCGCCGAGCGAGTCGCTCTCGGCCAGCCCGAGATGGTGATGACGGGGATCAGCGTCGGCGACTATCGGGACCCGGAGCAGGGGCTCGAGCTGGGCGAGCTGATGATGGCGGTGGCCCGCGTTCCCGGCGTCGAGCGGGTGCGGCTGTCCAGCGTCGAGGTCATCCACGTCAAGGACACGCTGCTGGAGGCGCTGGTGACCGAGCCCAAGGTCTGCCCCCACCTCCACGTGCCCATGCAGTCCGGCGACGACACCGTCCTGGCGGCGATGGGTCGCCACTACACCGCCGCCGAGTACCTCGAGCACATCGAGCGCATCCGGGCCGCCGGTGGCGGGCGGGACCGCATCAACGTCACGACCGACGTGATCGTCGGCTTCCCCACCGAGGACGAGGCGGCGTTTCAGCGCACGCTGGACGCGGTCGATGCCGCCGGCATCACCCGCGTGCACGTGTTCCCGTATTCGCCGCGGCCGGGCACGGCGGCGACCGAGCTCGGTGATCTGGTGCCGCCCGCCGACAAGAAGCGCCGCTCCCAGGTCCTGCGCGGACGCTCCGAGCTGCGCTCGCGGCTACACCGTGCCGCGCGCCTCGGTCAGTCCGCGCGAGTGCTCATCGACAAGGTTGCGGACACCCAGTGCTCGGGGTACACCGCCGACTACATCCGCTGCTACCTGCCGGCCGGCGCCGCGCCGCGCGGCGCGCTCGTGGACGTCGACTGCGTGGACCTGCACGCCGACGGGCTCCGCTGCTCTCCCCGGTGAGGCCCATGTGCGAGATCCGTGGGGCCCGGGGGCTATCCTCAGTACGAGAGATATGAGCGTCACCGAACAGCTCCGCACCGACATGACCACCGCGATGAAGGCCGGCGAGAAGTCCCGCGTCGGCGCGCTGCGCCTGGTGCTGTCCGAGCTGCAGAAGGCCGCCAAGGACGGCGGCGACGACGAGCTGTCGGTGCTGCGCCGGGAGCGCAAGCGCCGCCTGGAGGCCGCCACCCAGTTCCGTGACGGCGGCCGCCCCGAGCTCGCCGACCAGGAGGAGTCCGAGGCACAGCTGATCGCCGGGTACCTCCCGGCCGAGCTGGAGGACTCCGAGCTCGATGCCATGATCGCCGCGGCGATTGCCCAGACCGGCGCGAGCGACCCACGGGACATGGGTCAGGTGATGAAAGCGGTGATGGCCGCCTCCGGCGGTCGCGCCGACGGCAAGCGAACATCGGCCCGCGTCCGGGAGGCGCTGAGCGCTTAGTGCGCCGCACGATCGAGCTCGACAACGCCGTGGCCGCCGAGCTGGCGGGCAGCCAGGACGCGGTGCTGCGCACGCTGGAGAGCCACCTCGATGCCGACGTGTTCCTGCGCGGCAACGTGCTGACGCTGGAGGGTGAGGATCCCGCGGTCGATTCGGCCGCGGCCGTCGTCCGCGAGCTGTCAGACCTCATCTCCCAGGGCCACGAGATCGCACCGGGGACGGTCGAGGCCGTCACGCGCGCGCTCGACGAGCACGAGTCGCCCTCGGAGATTCTCGAGGACGTGGTCTGGCGCCACCGCGCTACCAAGGTGGCGCCCAAGACGGTCAACCAGAAGCGCTACGTCGACTCGATCCGGGCGAACACGATCACATTCGGGATCGGCCCGGCCGGCACCGGCAAGACGTTCCTGGCCGTCGCGCTCGCCGCCGCCGCGCTCAGCCGTCGCGAGGTCAACCGGATCATCCTCACCCGTCCCGCCGTCGAGGCCGGCGAGCGGCTCGGCTTCCTGCCCGGTGACCTGATGGCCAAGGTCGATCCGTACCTGCGGCCGCTGTTCGACGCGCTGCACGACATGCTCGATCCCGAGCGTGTCTCCCAGCATCTGGAGCGCGGGGTCATCGAGGTGGCGCCCCTCGCATTCATGAGGGGACGGACCCTCAATGACAGTTTCATCATCCTCGACGAGGCGCAGAACACGAGCCCCGAGCAGATGAAGATGTTCCTCACGCGGCTGGGCTTCAACTCGAAGGTGGTCGTCACCGGCGACATCACCCAGGTCGATCTGCCGCGTGACCAGGATTCGGGACTGATCGTCGTGTCGGACATCCTGACCGAGGTGGAGGGCATCGAGTTCGTCCGCTTCGGCGAGGAGGACGTGGTTCGCCACAAGCTGGTGCGACGGATCGTCGCCGCCTACAACGAGCACGCCCAGCGTGCGGCGCCCGAGCTGCGCCCGCGCAAGCGTGCTTAGGGGAGGTGCGGCGGTCGGATGCTTGACGTCGAGGTGATCGGCATCGAGGTCGTGGGATCGAGTCCCGCCCACCCACCGACCGCCGTCGAGCTCGAGGAGCTGTGCGCGCTGGCGCTGTCCTCGGCGGACATCGACGAGGGCCACGTGGCGATCGAGTTCGTCGACGAGGAGCGGATCCAGGAGCTCAATCGCGACTACCGGCAGATCGACGCCCCCACCGATGTCCTGTCCTTCGGCGTCGACGAGGACGGCGTCGCCGCGGGCCCGCGGGAGCTCGGCGACATCGTCATCTGTCCGCCGCACACCGAGGACCTGCGCGAGGCGGTCGTCCACGGGGCGTTGCATCTCAGCGGGATGGACCACGAGACCGATGACGGTGAAATGCTGGCCCTGCAGGCGGAGCTCATGCGATGGGTGAGCTAGCGGACATCGGCGGGGTGGCGACCCGGTCGGGGTTCGTCGCGCTCGCCGGACGCCCGAACGTCGGCAAGTCGACTCTGGCCAACGCCATCGTCGGCGCCAAGGTCGCGATCGTCTCCGACAAGCCCCAGACGACCCGGCGCGCGATCCGCGGAGTCGCCAACGGACCGGACTGGCAGCTGATCCTCGTCGACCTTCCGGGCGTTCAGCGCCCCCGTGACGCGCTCACCGAGCGGATGCAGTCTCGCGTCGAGCACGAGCTCGCCGACGCCGACGGCTGCCTGCTGGTCGTCAACGCCCAGCAGGGGCTCGGCCCCGGTGACCGGTTCATCGCGGATCTGCTGCGGCGGGCGGTCGGTGGGGTGCCGGTGCCCGTGACGATCGCGGTCAACAAGGTCGACCGGGCCGAGAAGCAGCGGGTCGCCGCGACGCTCAACGACGCCGCCGAGCTCGGCATCGCCACCGAGATCTTCCCGGTCAGCGCCCGGACCGGCGCCGGGGTGGCGCCCCTGATCGATCACCTCGTCGGGTTGCTGCCGGCGGGGCCCCTCTACTTCTCCGCGGCGCAGCGCTCGGATCAGTCGCCTTCGGTGATCCTGGCGGAGCTCGTTCGCGAGCAGGTGCTCGCCCGGACCCGGGAGGAGGTGCCCCACGCGGTCGAGGTCGAGGTGGAGGAGATCCTCCACCCGCGCGCCGATCTGGTGCGGATCGAAGCGGTGCTCCTGACCGAAACCGAGTCCCAGAAGGGGATCCTGATCGGCGCCGGCGGACGCATGATCAAATCGATCGGCACGGCGGCGCGGCGCAACATCGAGTCAGAGCTCGGCAGCCACGTGCACCTCGAGCTGTCGGTGCGCGTGCGCCGCCACTGGCGGACCGACGAGCGCGTGCTGGACCGGCTCGGCATCGAGTAGCACCGCCGGGGCGCCCGCCCGGCCGGGCCAGTCCTAAGGATCCCTAGACTCGTGCCGGTGGACGACTCGGAGGTGGCATTCGACGAGCGCGGCCTGGTCCCGTGCATCGTCCAGGACTGGCAAACCGGAGAGGTGCTGACGCTCGCGTACATGAACGCCGAGTCACTCGCGCTCACCCGCCAGACGGGCGAGGTCCATTTCTACAGCCGCTCCCGCCAGGAGCTGTGGCGCAAGGGCGCCACGTCCGGCAACACGCTGGCGGTTCGGGCGATCCGCTACGACTGTGATGGCGACGCGCTGCTGGCCCTGGTGCAACCCGCCGGGCCCGCGTGCCACACCGGCGAGCGCAGCTGCTTTCACCGCGGCGAACTGGAGCCGCAGTCGCCGGGAGAGGTGCTGGCCACGCTCGAGCGCACGATCGATTCCCGCGCCCGCTCGCGTCCCGAGGGCTCCTACACGGTCACGCTGCTCGACGATTCGACGCTGGCCGGCGCCAAGGTGCAGGAGGAGGCCGAGGAGGTGGTGCGGGCCGCTCGCGAGGAGTCCGACGATCGCGTCGCGGAGGAGAGCGCCGACGTCCTCTACCACCTGGCGGTGCTCCTGCGCGGGCGCAATCTCAGCCTGGCCGATGCCGAGCGGGTCCTCGATGGCCGTCGCCGGCGCTGAGCCCCATCTGACCGACCCAGCCGCGCCGGCGCCCTCGCTGGCGGTGGTGCGGGAGCTGGCTCGCGATTACAACCTGATCCCGCTGCGCCAGACGTTCATCGATGACTGCCAGACCCCGGTCTCCGCGTTTCTCAAGCTCCGGAACGCGGATCCCAGCGACCCGGGATTCCTGTTGGAGTCGGCCGATCAGGGGCGGGTCGGTCGCTATTCGTTCATCGGCTACCGGCCCCGCAAGGTGCTGCGCTGGTCGCTCGGCGATCCCGGTGACCCGTATCGCCTCGCCGCTGACGAGCTGGCCCGCTTCCGGGTCGCGCCGCTTCCCGGGCTGCCGCCGTTCGCCGGCGGTGCCGTCGGGATGTTCGCCTACGACCTGGTGCGGACGGTCGAGCCGCTGGGGGAGCCGAACCCCGACCCGATCGGCGTGCCGGACCTGGCGCTGATGCTGACCGACGCGCTCGTCGTGTTCGATCACCTCAAGCGCACCGTGACGGTGATCGCCAACGTGTACGTCGATGACGACCTCGAGGCGTCCTACGCGCGGGCCACCGACACGATCGCCGAAGTGCGCTGGCGGCTCGGCGGCGCGGTCCCGATGCCGCCCGACCGCCCGGTGCCGGGCCGTGCCGCGCCGGTCTTTCAGTCCAACATGCCGCGCGAGCAGTTCGAGGGCATGGTCAGCCGGATCATCGAATACATCTTCGCCGGCGACGCCTTCCAGGTGGTCCCGTCGCAGCGCTGGTCGGCGCCGGTCGGAGTGCAGGCGTTCTCGATCTACCGAGGGCTGCGCGCGGTCAATCCCAGCCCGTACATGTACTTCCTGGACTTCGGCGACTTCGAGATCGCCGGCGCCAGCCCCGAGCCGCTGATCACCGTCAGCGGCCGCCGTGTCTCCACCCGCCCGATCGCCGGGACGCGCCCGCGCCAGGCGACCGCTGAACAGGACGCGGCGATGGCGAAGGACCTGCTGGCCGACGAGAAGGAGCGCGCCGAGCACGTGATGCTCGTCGACCTCGGTCGCAACGACCTCGGGCGCGTGTGCGAGTACGGATCGGTCCAGGTGGAGAGCTTCATGGCGGTCGAGAACTACAGCCACGTGATGCACATCGTCTCCAGCGTGGTCGGCACCCTGCGCCCGGGGGTCGACGCGCTCGCCGCGCTGCGCTCGGTGCTCCCGGCCGGAACGCTCTCGGGAGCGCCCAAGGTCCGCGCCATGCAGATCATCGACGAGCTCGAGCCGGTCAAGCGCGGCGGCTATGGCGGCGCGATCGGCTGGGCCAGCTACACCGGTGAACTCGACACCTGCATCCACATTCGCACCGTCGTCGTCAAGGACGGCGTCGCCCACATCCAGGCGGGCGGCGGCACCGTCGCCGATGCCAAGCCCGACTACGAGTTCCGCGAGTCCGAGGCCAAGGCCCGGGCGGTGCGAGAGGCGATCGCGCTGGCCGTGGCCCAGCCCGAGTGGCCCTAGGTACCGTTGGCGCCGTGCGGATTCTCGTCCTCGACAACTACGACAGCTTCACCTACAACCTCGTGCAGTACGTGGGGATGTCGTCGGACCCGGCCCCGGAGATCGAGGTGGTCCGTAACGACCACGCCACCGTCGACGAACTCCTCATTCGCGGCTATGACCGGGTGATCGTCTCGCCCGGGCCGTGCACCCCGAACGAGGCGGGCATCTCGCTCGAGGCGGTCCGGCGCTTTCCGGCGGCGCGGATCCCGACGCTCGGGGTCTGCCTCGGCCACCAGGCGCTCGTCCAGGCGTGGGGAGGACAGGTCATCGCCCACCACCCGGTGCACGGCAAGACGACGGCGATCGAGCACGATGGCAGGACGATCTTCCGCGGATTGCGCACGCCGCTGGAGGTGGGCCGCTACCACTCGCTGATCGCCGAGCGCCACCTGCCCGATGTGCTCGAGTGCAGTGCGACCGCGGACGGCGTGGTGATGGCGGTTCGGCACCGCGAGCTTCCCGCCGAGGGCGTGCAGTTCCATCCCGAGTCGGTGCTCACCGAACAGGGTCGGGAGCTGCTCGCCAACTTCCTGACCCAGGCGCCGGCCGCGGGTCCGGCGCCCGAGCCCTGGCCTGACCTGGTTCCCTCAGACCCGGGGTCACCGTGGTGAGGATGACGTCGGACCTACTGACGCGGTCGATCGATGAGCTGGCCAATCGTCGCGATCTGACCGCCGAGCAGACGGCCGCGGTGCTGGCCGAGATCATGGCGGGCAACGCGTCGGAGATCCAGATCACCGCGTTTCTCATCGCCCTGCGGACGAAGGGCGAGACGATCGAGGAGCTCGCCGGTCTCGCCCAGACGATGCGGCGGCTCGCCGCCACGGTGACCGTCGCCCACGGGGACCTGCTGGACACCGCGGGGACCGGTGGCGGGCGGCGCACCTTCAACGTCTCGACCACGGCGGCGCTGATCGCCGCCGGCGCCGGCTGCACGGTCGCCAAGCACGGCAACCGCTCCGCCACCGGGCTGTCGGGGTCCGCCGACGTGCTCGAGGCGCTCGGGGCCCGCATCGACCTCACGCCCGACGCGGTGGCGCGGTGCATCGAGGATGTCGGCTTCGGCTTCATGTTCGCTCCGGCCCATCACCAGGCGACGCGCTACGTGATCCCGGTACGGCGCGAGCTGGCCGTCCGAACGATCTTCAACTTCCTGGGCCCGCTGACCAACCCCGCCGGGGCCACCCGGCAGCTGATCGGCGTCTCTGACGCGTCCTACCTCGAGAAGATGGCGGGCGCCCTGCAGCTGCTGGGGACCGAGCACGCGTTGCTGGTCTCCAGCCACGACGGGCTCGACGAGCTGAGCATCTCGGCGCCGACCCGCGTCGTCGAGGTCACCGCTGACGAGATCTCCAGCTACGACGTCGCGCCGGAGGAGGTCGGGCTGAGCCCGGCGCCGGCCGGCGCCATCCCGGGCGGGGATCCGGTTCAGAACGCCGACATCTCCCGCCGGATCCTCGCCGGCGAGCTGGGGGCGGCGCGGGACCTGGCGGTGCTCAACGGCGGCGCCGCGATCTACGCCGGCGGCGGCGCGCCGACGCTCGGCGACGGGGTCGGCGCGGCCCAGCGCGCGATCGACTCGGGCGCGGCGGCCGATGCGCTGGACCGCTTCGTCGCCGCCACCCTGCTGCTGTCCCCGACATGAGCAACGCGCTGGCGCCGATCATCGAGCGGACGCGGGAGGAGGTGGAGCTCCGCCGGCTCGATACGCCGCTGTCGGCGCTCGAGATGGCCGCCAGAGATCGGGTCGCGACCGATCCGCCCCGGCCGTTCGCGCAGGCGCTGGGACGGACGGGCGGGGGCGTCTCGGTGATCGCCGAGCACAAGCGCAGCTCCCCGTCGGCCGGTCTGATCCGTGACGACCTCACGCTCGAGGAGGTCGTCGGCGCCTACGAGCGTGGCGGGGCATCGGCGCTGTCGGTGCTGACCGAGGAGTTCAGCTTCGGCGGCTCGCTGCGCGACCTGCGTCGCGCTCGGGAGGGGTCGGCGCTCCCGGTGCTGCGGAAGGACTTCATCGTCGAGCCGTACCAGGTGACCGAGTCGATGGCCGCCGGAGCCGACGCGATCCTGCTGATCGTCGCCGCGCTGGCGCCGTCGGCGCTGGCTGAGCTGTTCGCCCAGGCCGGCGCTCTCGGCCTGGAGGTGCTCGTCGAGGTGCACAACGAGGCCGAACTGGAGGTCGCGGTCGATCTCCGGGCGCCGGTGATCGGGATCAACAACCGTGATCTGACCACCCTGCGGGTCGATCCGCGGACGACGTTCGCGCTGCTGGGAGCGATCCCGGAGGGCACGGTGATCGTGTCGGAGTCAGGCTGGCGCACGCGCGACGAGCTCGACCGGCTCGAGCGGGCCGGCGTCGACGCGGTGCTGATCGGCGAGGCGCTGATGCGCTCGCAGGACATCGAAACGGCCTGCCGTGGACTCGTCCTGCCCCGGGTTGGCTGACCCCCGGTCAGCCTGCGTTTAGCTGCACTTAGGCGCCCCCGCGACACTCGTATCAGATGGGGTCGGTGTCCAAGGCACATTTCGTGTCCGCTCTACTGGGCGGGCTGGTCGTGGCGGGCGGGTTCCTGGTGTTCGGCATCACCGGCAGCCGGCGCGTCGAGACGATCGTCGAAGAGGCGCCGGTCGCGGCCGCGACGACTGACAACTCGTCGTCGTCGCGCCTGACGCCGAACAACATCTACCTGCGCGACGCCCCCGGGGTCGTGTTCGTAAGGGCCAAGCTCGTCGACCAGGTGGCCAGCCCGTTCGATCTGTTCCACGCCCGCGAGAGCGATACGTCGACCGGCTCCGGCTTCCTGGTGGACAGGCACGGGGACATCCTCACCAACTTCCACCTCATCGAGGGCGCGGCGCGCTCCGGCGGAGTCACGGTGGAGTTCGAGAACGAGACGATCCGGCCGGCGACGGTCGTCGCCGTGGACTCCACCGACGATCTCGCCGTGCTGCGCGTCGACATGCGCCACGTGCCGCCGGTCCGGCCGCTGCCGTCCGGGGACTCGACGTCGGTGCGGGTGGGCGACCCGACGCTGACGATCGGCGATCCGTTCGGGGTCGATCGCACGCTCACCAGCGGGATCGTGTCGGCGCTGCAGCATCAGATCCAGGCCGCCGACGGCCGCACGATCGACAACGTCATCCAGACCGACCAGTCGGTCGCCGCCGGCAACTCGGGCGCGCCGCTGCTCGACGCCGACGGACGCGTGGTCGGTATCAACTCCCAGGTCGACACCGCCAGTTCGGGGACAAGCCAGACCGTCGGCTTCGCGATCCCGATCGACACCGCCGACTCGGTCCTGGCCCAGGTCGACGACCAGCAGCCGCTGCGCGTCGCCTATCTCGGGCTCAGCGCCCCACCCCGCCACACGTCACGCCCCGGCGCCGTCGTTGGCGAGGTCGACAAGGACGGTCCAGCGGCCGCCGAGGTGCGGGCGGGAGACACGATCGTGCGCGTCGGCGACGTGCCGGTTGACTCGATCAGCGATGTGCTCGCCATCGTCTCGACGTACAGTCCCGGCCAGACCGTCTCGCTCGCCCTTCGCCGCCACGGCCACCGGCTCACCCGGCAGGTCGTGCTCGGCAGCGACACGCTCCCGCCGCCCGGGCACTAGCCCCGTTTCGGGGACCGCCGGCGGGGATCACCGGAATGCCCGCGGGCGTTCGTACGATGTGGGTGTGGATCTCAGCGCACCCAAGATCAAGTTCTGCGGGATCACCGACCCCGCCGACGCTCAGCTGGCCGTCGAGGCGGGCGCGTGGGCGCTCGGGATGATCCTGTGGCCCGGCTCGCCGCGGCGCTGCCGCCTCCAGGTCGCCGCTGAGATCGCCGCCAGCCACCGCCGTCACGTCCAGATCGTCGGGGTGTTCGTGAACCCGACGCTGGACCAGGTGGCTCGGGCCGCCGATGAGATCGGCCTGACGATGATCCAGCTGCACGGCGACGAGGGCCCGGTGTTCTGCTCGGAGGCCGCCCGGCGCACCGGGTGCCGCGTGATCAAGGCGGCCCGCGTGCACAGCGGGGCGGACATCCAGGCGCTGAGCGCGTTCCACACGGACTTTCACCTGCTCGACAGCTACGTTCACGGAGCTTATGGCGGGACCGGTGAGACCTTCGCCTGGGATCTGGCCCACGCCCACGGACGCGGGGTGCCGCTGATCCTGTCCGGCGGCCTGAACTCCGACAACGTCGCCGACGCGATCGCCGCCGTCCGGCCGTATGCGGTCGATGTCGCCAGCGGCGTCGCCGACAGTTCCCGCCCGTCTCGCAAGGACCCCGAGAAGCTCCTGGCCTTCGCCACGGCGGTCGTGGCGAGCGCCCCCGTGGCCGCGCCGTGAGCGCCGTCGAGCACCGGTTCGGGCCGTACGGCGGCCAGTACGTCCCGGAGACGTTGATGCCGGCGCTGGCCGAGCTGGAGCTCGCCTGGGTCGCGGCTCGCGATGACCCGGACTTCGGCGCCGAGCTGGCCGAGCTGCTGCGCGACTACGTCGGGCGGCCCACGCCGCTGTATCTGGCTCGGCGCCTGAGTGCCGCCGCCGGCCACCCCATCTACTTCAAGCGCGAGGACCTCAACCACACCGGCGCCCACAAGATCAACAATGCGCTCGGGCAGGCGCTGCTGGCCAGGCGGATGGGCAAGCGACGGATCATCGCCGAGACCGGCGCCGGACAGCACGGGGTCGCCGCGGCCACCGCCTGCGCGCTGCTCGATCTCGAGTGCGTCGTCTACATGGGCACCGAGGACATGCGCCGGCAGAAGCCCAACGTCGAGCGCATGGGGCTGCTCGGAGCGACGGTGGCGCCGGTCGAGCAGGGCGCGCGCACGCTCAAGGAGGCGGTGTCGGCGGCGATCCGCGACTGGGTCACGAACGTCGGGACCACGCACTACATCATCGGCTCATGTGTCGGTCCGGCGCCGTATCCGGCGCTGGTGCGCGACCTGCAACGGGTGATCGGCGACGAGGCGCGGGCGCAGATCCTGGGCCAGGCCGGGCGGTTGCCCGATCGGGTAATCGCGTGCGTGGGCGGGGGCTCGAACTCGATCGGCGTGTTCACCCCGTTCGTCGCCGATGAGGACGTGCGGCTGGTCGGAGTCGAGGCCGCCGGCGCCGGCATCGACACCGGCCGCCACGGCGCGCCGCTGACCGCGGGCGGACCGGGCGGCGTCCTGCACGGGGCGTTCTCGGCGATCATGCAGGACGAGGACGGCCAGATCCTCGAGGCGCACTCGATCTCGGCCGGGCTGGACTACCCCGGCAGCGGGCCGGAGCACGCCTGGCTGCGCGACCGCGGGCGGGCCCGGTACGTGGCCGTGACCGACGATCAGGCGCTCGACGCGTTCGCCCGCACCGCCCGCCTGGAGGGGATCATCCCGGCGCTGGAGAGCTCTCACGCGGTGGCGTGGGCGATGGCCAACCCGGACTCGGAGCTCGATCTGATCTGTCTGTCGGGCCGTGGCGACAAGGACCTCGCCGAGGCGTTGCAGGCGCTCGAGGATCGCTGATGCCCACCGGGATCGAGACGATCGCCGAGGCGTTCGCGCGCGCCCGCGCCAACGGGCGCCGCGCCGCGCTGATGCCCTACCTGATGGGTGGCTTCCCCGATCTCGACACGTCTCGGGCGATCGGGCTGGCGTATGCCGATGCCGGCGCCGACCTGGTCGAGATGGGCGTGCCGTTCTCGGACCCGCTCGCCGATGGCCCGGTGATCCACGCCGCCGGCACCTCGGCGCTGGCCGCCGGTGCCACGCTGCCGGCCGTCCTGGAGGTCGCGCGCGCGGTCGCCGAGCGCGTGCCGGTGGTACTGATGTGTTACGCCAATCCGATTCTCGTGCGCGGAGTGGACCGGTTTGCCGACGCGGTGGCGGGAGCCCGCGTCAGCGGCGTGATCGTCCCGGATCTCCCGCTCGAGGAGGCCGTCGAGATGCGCCGGGCGTGCGGCCGGCGTGGCCTGGCGCTCGTGCCGCTCGTCGCCCCGACGACACCCGCCGAGCGCCTGAAGCGGATCGGCGCCGCCGCCAGCGGCTTCCTGTACACGGTGTCGGTGACCGGCACGACCGGCGAGCGCACCGAGATGGACGGGGGCCTCGCGGGCGTGATCGCGCGGGCGGCTGCGCACACCCGCGTCCCGGTGGCCGTCGGATTCGGCATCTCGACTCCGGAGCACGCCGTGGCCGCGGTTGCCGCGGGGGCACAGGGAGTGATCGTGGGCACCCGGCTGGTCCGGGCTGCCGCCGAGGCCGCTGACCCGGCCACCGCGGTCGGCGAACTGATCCGCGGCTTCTCGGCGGCGCTATCCGAGCCTGCGCTCAGTTAGGATCTGCGGTCTCATGGGCTTGATCCTCACCACTGCCGCCGGGCTCTGCATCTGGATCGTCATCTGGTCGCTCAACGTGAGCGGTCTCGATGCGATCGGGATCACGTTGATGATGGTCCTGATCGCGATCGGCGTCCGCAACCTGCTTCCGTTCCTGCCCGGCCGGCGGGATTAGTCCTTCTCGCCCCCCGGTGAGGAGGACGAACCTCGTGAAGTCGATGCCGGGCACGCTTCGTGTGACCGTGGTGTGCGCGGTTCTCGGCGCCCTGGGGTTGGCCGGCTGCAGCACCTCGACCAATTCGGCGGTGACCGTGACCGGCGGGACGCTCAACGTCTACATCAGCGAGCCGCCCGGAACGGCGGGCGGACAGGCCGCGGCCGATGTCGTCGACGCCGAGCGCCTCGCTCTGCCGACGGCCGGAGTCAAGGTCGGCACCTTCACCGTCAAGCCGGTGCTCGCCCACGGCAAGGAGATCTCGGCCAACGCCCGGTCGGCGATCCAGGACAGCTCGGCCATCGCCTACCTCGGTGAGATCGAGCCGGGGACGTCTCAGGTTTCGCTGGAGATCAACAATGAGCTGGGGCTCCTCGAGGTGAGTCCCACCGATACGGCGGTGTACCTGACCAAGGCGACGCCGGCGGTCAGCGGCGCGCCCGGCGCGTATTACCCCTCCAACTCCACCTATCACCAGACGTTCGCCCGAGTGGTGCCCACCACCGCCGAGGAGGCCCAGGCGATCGTGGCCGAGATGCAGTCGCTGCACGTCAGCAAGGTGTACGTGGCGTCGGACGGGCAGCCGTACGGGGACTCGATCGCCGCCGAGGTTCGCCAGGTCGCGCCCGGACACGGGCTCACGGTCGCCGGCTCGGCTTCGTCGGCCGACGCCGTGTTCTACGGCGGCAATTCGGCCGCGGCGGCGACAACGGCGCTTGATCAGGCCGCCACCGCCAGTCCGAGCGCGAAGCTGTTCGTCCCGTCGGCGCTCTACGACGACTCGTTCGCCGCCGGCCTCAGCGCCGCCGCTCAGAAGAACCTGTACGTCTCCTCGCCCGGCTTTGACTCCAGTAGCCTGCCGGCGGCGGGCCGCCAGTTCGAGACGTCGTTCCGGTCCGCCTACGGGCACGATCCGGTTCCGGAGGCGATCTTCGGCTACGGGGCGATGACCGCCCTGCTGACGGTGCTCAAACAGGCCGGCAAGTCAGCCGGGAACCGGGCAACCGTCGTGAATGACTTCCGCTCCTTGAAGGACCCACCCGGCTCGGTGCTCGGAACGTATTCGATGGACGGAGGGGATACGACTCTGGCCGGCCCGTTCGTCTTCGCTCGCGCGCAGAGCGGAAGGTTGGTCCCCCTCCCGCCGGGCTGACGGGTGCGCGGCGCGCGCCGGGCCTCGGTGGCTGCTCTCCTGCTCGGCGGGCTCTCGGTCTCCCTATCGGGCTGCGGCGCGTCCGCCGCCGCCGACAACCACGTTCCCGGCCGCCGGCTGACGATCTACATCAGCCTGCCGTTCGACGGCCCCTCGGCGATCGGCTCTCGCTCCGTGCTTGGTGGGGCGGAGCTGGCCCTCGACGCGGTTCACCGCCGAGTCGGCCGCGATCGCATCGACCTGCGGGCGGTGAATGACGCGACCGTGGCCAGCCGCGGCTGGAACCCGGCGCAGACGTCCGCCAACGCTCGACTGGCGATCGCCAATACGAGCACGATCGGTTACATCGGGGAGCTCAACTCGGGGGCCAGCGCCGTCGCGATCCCGCTGCTCAACCGCGCCGGGATTCCGCAGATCAGCCCCGCCAGCACCGCCGTCGGCCTGACGGCCGGCGGCGCCGAGGCCTCGCCCGGCGAGCCGCAGAAGTACTACCCGGACGAGAAGCGCACGTTCGCGCGTGTCATCCCCAACGACTCGATCCAGGCCGCGGTACAGGCCCAGCTCCAGGTACAGGCGGGGTGCGAGCGGGTGGACGTCCTCGACGATGGCGACGTCGACGGGCTGGACGCGGCCACGGCGTTCGACGCCGCCGCCAGGTCGGCTCATCTGGACGTGGTCGACACCGACCTGTTCGATCCGCACGCCACCAGCTACGCCTCGCTGGCCGCTACGGTCGCCCAGGACCGCGCGGACTGCGTCCTGATCACAGCGTTGACGCAGAACCACGCGGCCCGGATCACCGAGCAGGTGGCGCTGGCGGTGCCGGACGCGCGGCTGTTCGGCTGGTCCGGGCTGGCCGAGGCCGCCTACACCGACCCGGCGGATGGCGGGATCCCGGCGTCGCTGGACCCGCGCATGGTGATCACGGTGGCCGCGCTGGCTCCGGCCGACTACCCGCCGGCGGGACGCCGGTTCCTGTCGAAGTACGCCCGCCGCTACGGGCCGCCTGCGCCCGACGCCATCTACGGGTACGAGGCGATGAGCCTGATGCTGGACGCGATCTCCCGCGCCACCCATCGGGGCCGGACCGAGGCGCTGCGCTCCCGGGTGCTGGCGGCGATCTTCGCCACCCGCGACCGCCACAGCGTGCTCGGGACTTACAGCATCGACGCCAATGGCGACACAACCCTGGACCGCTATGGCATCTACCACGTCAGCCAGGGGCGGCTCGTGTTCTGGAAGGCGATGACACCTCCTCGCTGAGCCGGGCCCGGCGGGCCGCCCAGGCCATCCCCTCGGCCATCCGTGCCACGACGGCGAGCGGCTCGTCCTCGATCTGGCGCCAGGTGACGCGCATCGTCCGCACGCCGGCGCCGCTGAGCGCCTGGTCCTTGCGCCGGTCCTTCTCGAACGCCCGGCGGGTGCTGTGGAAGCGAAACCCGTCGACCTCGATCGCGAACTGCACATTCGGCCAGTAAAAGTCGACCTCGTAGCCGCGAATCCGCGAGTTGACGCGCGGGGGCGGGAGGTCGGCACGGCGGACCAGGTCCAGGAGGCGTTCCTCGGCCTGGGAGCGGGTGAGCGTCGGGCCGTCGGTCTGGCGGTGAAGCTGGGCCCGCAGCAGCGGACCGCCCCGACGCCCACGGGTTCGTCCCAGCAGCTCCGCGATCTGGCCGATTGAGACGATGCGGTCGACGATCGCGCGGTCAAACGCCAGCTCCAACTGCCGGTCGGTGACGAGCTCGGCGATGTCCAGCAGGGCGCGCGCCGGGGAGAGGACCGGCAACCTGCTGCGGATACGGACATCCTTGGCCTCGAGGATGCGGCTGCGGTGGATCTGGACGCCCGGCAGGCTCGGGCCGCGCCGTCCCGGGGTTACGACGTGGATCAGACCGTCGCCAAGGCTCGCGGGAACCAGACCCCAAAGATGCGCAGCCGACCAGGACCCGAGCACCGCGTCGTCACCGGCGGCCAGGACGGCGGCGGTCTCCACGCCAAGCTCGATCGGCGCCGAATGGCCAACGGCAAAGACGCCGGGCAGAAGGGGGAACAGCCGGTCGTGCGTGGCCAGCCAACGGATCGTGCTGTAGGCGACGCCGGCCGCCACCAGTTGCCGTCGCGCGACGCGTCCGCGCTGGAGCACGGCGATCTGCGCGATGCGCTGATCCCGATCGCCACTCACTGTCAATGCAGTGCCCACCCCGAGCACGTGCACGCGGTGTGTACCGCCAGTCACAGCCCGCTGGCAATCTGAGCCACCCCCCTCGCCGCCGGACGGGGTGTGCTCCGAATTGACAGGATCGCCGGGCACATCGCACAGTCTGGGGCCGCCAGCCCGGCCTTCCCCTCCAAACCCGCCGTTTTTCTACACTTCCGCGACGATCGAGCGAAAGTTGAGACGCGCGGGGCGCGGCGACCCCCTCCGCGCGGCGACCGCCCCTACAGGATCCGCGCCTCGTCGGTGGCGGCGAACCCGAGCTCCCCCTCGGCCTCGGCCATCCCGCTGTCGCGCGCCTCGTCGGCCACCGCCGCGGCGACAGCCGGGGCCACGTCACGGTTGAACACCGAGGGGATGATGTAGTCCTCGCGCAGCTCGTCGGATGAGACGATGTCGGCGATCGCCCGGGCGGCGGCGGTCTTCATCGTCTCGGTGATGTGGCGGGCGCGCACGTCGAGCGCCCCGCGGAAGATGCCGGGGAAGCAGAGCACGTTGTTGATCTGGTTGGGGTAGTCCGAGCGGCCGGTGGCGAGGATGCGCGCGTAGGGCTGGGCCTCCTCGGGCGAGACCTCGGGGTTGGGGTTCGCCATCGCGAACACGATCGGGTCGGGGTTCATCTTGGCCAGAGCCGAGGCGGGCATCACCCGTGCCCCGCTCAGGCCGATGAACAGGTCGGCGCCCTCGATCACATCGGCGGGTCCGCCGTCCCGGCGCTCGGGGTTGGTGCGCTCAGCCAGTCCGCGCTTGACCGGGCTCATCGTCCCGTCCACATAGTCCTCGCGCTGGGTGTGGACCGCGCCGCGTGAGTCACAGCCGATGATCTGGCGGACCCCGGCGGCCATGAGAATGTCCGAGACCGCGATGCCCGCGGCGCCGAGGCCGACCACGACGACGCGGATGTCGCCGATCCGCTGGTCGGTCAGCGTCAGCGCGTTGAGCAGCGCCGCCAGGACGACGACGGCGGTCCCGTGCTGGTCGTCGTGGAAGACGGGAATGTCGAGCTCGGCCTGCAGCCGGGACTCGATCTCGAAACAGCGCGGCGCCGAGATGTCCTCGAGGTTGATCCCCCCGAAGCCGGGCGCGATCGCCTTGACCGCCGCCACGATCTCATCCGGATCGCGCGTGTCGAGGCAGATCGGGAATGCGTCGACGCCGGCGAACTCCTTGAACAGCATCGCCTTGCCCTCCATCACCGGCAGCGCCGCCCGGGGACCGATGTCACCCAGGCCCAGCACCGCGGTGCCATCGGACACGACCGCCACGGTGTTGCGCTTGATCGTGTACTGGAAGGCCTTGTCGGGGTCCTCGGCGATCGCCGAGCACACACGGGCCACGCCCGGGGTGTAGGCCATCGACAGGTCGTCGCGCGTCTTGAGCGGGTGCTTGTTGGACACCTCGATCTTGCCGCCCATGTGCAGCATGAACGTGCGGTCCGTGGTGTCGAGCACCCGCGCGCCCGGCACCGACTCGACGGCGGCGGTGAGCTTGGGCCAGTCCGCGGCGTCGCCGGTCTCGACGGTGATGTCCCGGATCGTGTGAGGGGTGGGCGGCCCCTTGACCGCGACCAGGTCCACCGCGCCGATCGTGCCGCCGGCGTCACCGATCGCGCTCGCCACCTTGCCGAGCATCCCCGGGAGGTGGTCGATCTCCACGCGGAGCGTCAGGCTGTATTGCGCGCTGGGGCTGGCGATCATCGCGGTCGGGATCTTATGCCTCGGGCGCACCGAGTCCCACCGGTCGGCGAGATAGCCTCAGACCTGATGCCTGACGAACTCTTCCTGATCGACGGCAACAGCCTCGCCTACCGCGCCTTCTTCGCCCTGCCGGAGTCGATCGCCACGTCCACCGGGGTGCCGACCAACGCCATCTTCGGCTTCGCCTCGATGCTGGTGAAGATCCTCACCGACTACGGTCCGAAGGCGACCGTGGTGGTGTGGGACGCGGGCTCCTCGGGCCGCAAGGAGGTCTACGCCGAGTACAAGGCGCAGCGCTCGAGCCGGCCGGATCTGCTCAAGGAGCAGTGGCCCCATCTCGAGCCGCTGGTGGATGCGTTTGGGTACCGCAATCTGAAGGTCGACGGTTACGAGGCCGACGACGTGATCGCCTCGATCGCCGAGCTGGCCAAGGCCCAGGACCCTCCGATCGAGGTGATGGTGGTGACCGGGGACCGCGACGCCTACCAGCTCGTCGACGGGCAGGTGCGGATCATGACGACCTCGCGCGGGATCACCGACACCCGCATCTACGACCGTGACGGCGTGATCGACCGCTACGGGATCCCACCCGAGCTCGTCCCCGACTTCATCGGCCTCAAGGGCGACACGAGCGACAACATCCCCGGCGTCCCCGGCATCGGCGACAAGACCGCCGCCGACCTGCTGCAGCGGTTCGGATCGCTCGAGCAGGTGCTCGACAGCGTCGATGAGATCAGTGGCGCCAAGCGCAAGGAGAACCTGATCAACCACGCCGACGACGCGCGCCTGTCCAAGCACCTGGCGACCGCCAAGCGCGACATCCCGCTCGATGATCTCGATGTCCGCCAGCTCGTGTCGGCGGAGCCGGACCGGTCGCGGCTGCGCGACGTGTTCCGCGAGTTCGAGCTGCGCGACCCGCTGCGTCGGCTCGAGGAGGCGCTCGGCTCCGCCGACGCCGCCGCGCCCGCTCCCGCCGCGCACTCGGCGGTCGGCGCCACATTACGGACCGGCTCGCTCAGGGACGTGGCACGGCTCAGGGACGCCGAGGTCGCCGTCGCGGTTCGGGCGCCGAGCGTTCCCGAGGGCGTCCTGTTCGCCGAGAACGAGACCGAATGGCGGTTCGGGGCCTACGTGGATGACACCAAGGAGGTCCTCGCCGGGGCCAGCCCCCGCCCCGAGGAGCTCGTCACCGCGCTCGGTGCGCGGCCGGTCGTCGCCCACGACGCCAAGTCACTCGGCCTGGTCCCGCCGAACCTGGCTCACGACACGGAGGTGGCCGCCTACCTGCTGGAGCCCGCCCGCCGTGCCTATCCGTTCCGTGAGCTGTGCGAGGAGCGCGGGTTCGCCGCCGAGGTCGACGACGAGGCGGGCGCCGACGCCGTGCTCGTCCACGCGCTGGCCGGCTGGCAGCGCGAGGAGATCCGCGGGCGCGGGCTGACCGATCTCCTCAACCAGGTGGAGCTGCCGATCGTCCGCATCCTGCGTGACATGGAGCAGGCGGGGGTCAAGCTCGACACCGAGCGTCTCGCCGAAATCTCCGGACGGGTCAAGACCGAGGCCGACGCGCTCGAGTCGGAGATCTTCGAGCTCGCGGGGGAGGAGTTCACGCTCGGATCGCCCCGCCAGCTCGAGGAGATCCTGTTCGGCAAGCTCGGGCTCTCGCGCAAGCGCCGCGGCAAGACCGGATATTCGACCGACGCGCGCGTGCTGCAGGCGATCCGCGCCGAGCACGAGATCATCCCCAAGATCGAGCGCTACCGGGAGCTGACCAAGCTCGCCCAGACCTATCTGGACGCGCTCCCGCTGCTCGTGGACGAGAACAGCCGTCTGCACACCACGTTCAATCAGACCGCGGCTACCACCGGCCGCCTGTCGTCCAACAACCCCAACCTGCAGAACATCCCGATCCGGACGCCGCTGGGGCGGGAGATCCGAGCCTGCTTCATCGCCGCGCCCGGCCACCTGCTCGTGTCCGCCGACTACTCGCAGGTCGAGTTGCGACTGCTCGCCCACATCGCCGGCGAGGACGTTCTCAAGGAGATCTTCCGGCGCGGTGAGGACGTCCACACCGCCACCGCCTGCCGGGTGTTCGGCGTCGAGCCCGACGGAATCGACCCGGGGATGCGGTCCAAGGCCAAGATGATCAACTACGGGATCGTCTACGGCCTGTCGGCGTATGGGATGGCCGATCGCCTCGACATCCCCCAGTCCGAGGCCGACGAGTTCATCCAGCGCTACCTCGCCGGCTTCCCCGCCGTCGGTCGGTTCATCGAGGAGACGATCACCCAGGGGACCGAGCACGGGTACGTCTCGACCCTGTTCGGGCGCCGGCGGCAGGTGCCCGAGCTGCGGGCCCGACGGTGGGAGCTGCGCAAGCAGGGCGAGCGGTTCGCGGTCAACATGGTCATCCAGGGCACGGCCGCGGACATCATGAAGGTGGCGATGGTGCGCTGTGACCAGGCGCTCACCGAGGCGGGCCTGACGTCCAAGCTCGTGCTGCAGATCCACGACGAGCTGCTGTTCGAGGGGCCCGCCGACGAGGCCGAGCGGGTCGAGGCGATCGCCGTGCGCGAGATGGCGGGCGCCTACGAGCTCGATCCGCCGCTGGCCGTCGACGCCGGCATCGGCTCGGACTGGCTCTCGGCCAAGTAGCACCACGCGGGCTCTCGGCCAAGTCGCACCGGAACTCGCGCGCCCCCGGGGCGTTAACCGGTTATGACGACCGTCAGGCGCCTCATCGCGCTGCTGTTCGGCATCGCGCCGATCGCGCTCGCCGGGCCGCTCGTGGCGGCGGCGCCGGCGTCATACCCGGGCAGCGCCGGCGAGGTCGTCTACCAGGACAGCTACCGCGCCTGGGATCCGCTCAACAACGGGAACGTCGAGAACGACTACTCCGTGCGGGCCGCCGCCATTCCCGCCACCGGCACGACCGCGGTGGTGACCTGTCGGGGGGCCGACGGCGGGTTCGCCACCGGAAGCCCCGAGTTCTGCCCCGAGTCGGGGGCGAGCTTCGCTCCGAACGGCGCCGCGCTCGTCTTCACCGGCGCCGCCTATGCCGGCGACGGGAGCTCGGTGCCCGACCAGAGCGCCTGCAGCGGGGTCGGCTATTGCCCGGAGGCGATCATCGTCGCCGCCGCCGATGGGACCGGCGGCCGGCGGTTGAGCATCCCGATCGCCGACGCCGAGCACGCCGCCTTCATGCCCGATGGCGGGCGGATCGTGTTCGCGGGGCGCACCGGGCCGGGGGGACAGGCCGACCTGTACACCGTCAACAGCGACGGGAGCGGGTTGACCCGCGTCACGTCCGATGGCGGGACCGACCCGTCGCCGTGCCCGAACGGATCGGTCGTCTACGTCCACCGTGGCGATCTCTACCTCCTCGCCGCGAACCTCCACACCCGCCGGCGGCTCACCCGCCACGGCGGCACGCTCCCCGACTGCTCGCGTGACAGCCGCACCATCGCCTTCCTGCGCCGGGCGACGCTGTACACGATGACCGTCACCGGGCGCCACCTGCGGCGGCTGAGCTCGCCCGGCGTCGCCGGCGGCCGGCCGGCGTTCTCCCCCGCCGGAGGCGAGATCGCGTTCACCACGACGCGCGCGTGCACGTCGCACTGCGGGGCCCGTTACCCGGACTGCACCAACCTGACCGATCGCCTCGAGCTGATCGATCTGCTCGGCCGGCGCCGCGGGAGCGTCGTGATCGGGTCCAACCTCTGCAGCAGTGACGGAGATCTCGGCGGCGACACGCCCGGCGACGCCGACTGGCAGCCCCTCGCCGGCGGTCAGGCGTCGCCGTCAGCGCCGGCGGGGCGCCAACGGCGACCGGCCCTTAGAGCAGCTCGAAGATGAAGTCGTACTCCTTGCCGCCATCACGGGCGACCAGCTTCATCTGACCGCGGGCGCCGTCGTAGATCCCGGTTCCGCCGGTGATCGTCAGGACGCTGTTGCGCGTGTCGTAGTACGGCCCTTGGACGGTGATCTGCCCGCCGTGCAGGAACGTGGTCCACAGGCACTCCCAGATCCCCAGCTTGACCTGGATTCGGGTGCAGAAGCCCTCGTCGTGGGCGACCTGCGTCGTATTGGCGGCATTGAAGACGGGATTGTTGAAGGTCAGGATGTCGCCCTTGACGTCCTTGCCGCCGGGAGCCAGGGGGACTTCGGTGTCGGTGATCGCGTGCTCGACCACCTCGATCGTCCGGCCGTGGACGGCATGAAGGGTCTTGCCATAGCCCTGGTTGTTGCCGAAGGCGAGCACGGCCGCCAGCGCCAGCGCCACGCCGAGCGCCAGCCCGCGGACCACCCGTTTCCTGGTGAATTGTCTCTGCTGCACGGCGCTCCTCCTCGATCGTGGGCTTCCCGCGGGCGATCGTAACCCGCGCGGGCGATCAGCGTCCAGCGCCGGGCCGGCGCGCGGCGCCGGTCAAGCTACGCCGCGGCGCGTTCGGTGGCCCGCGCCGGAGAGCCACCGGCGGTGGCGAACGACGGGTGGGCGATGCTCAGGTAGTGGTCAAACGACCAGTCGACGAAGCGCTTGGCGCCCATCGCGCCCAGTGCCGGGGCCAGCAGCCGTGGAGCGACCCGAGGCACCAGCCGCTGCACGCGCAGCATCCAGCCGAACGGCGTCGCGTGGCTCGCCGAGAACTGGTGGTAGCGGGCCAGCGCCTGGGCGCGGCTCTGCGAGCCGTCGATCACGCGAGCGAGCTCGCGGCCGCAGGCGAGGCCGAAGTACAGCGCGGTGCGGATCCCCTCGGCGGTCAGCGGCAGGCAGTGCCCGGCCGAGTCGCCGACGAAGAAGATGCCGCCGTCGGTGGCGGGACGCAGCGCGTGGGGGATCCAGTTGCCCTGGTAGCGGACGGTGTCGGCGTGCAGATCGCTCGCCAGCCTGACGGTGGGCTCCTTGACGTGGAAGCGGGGATCGAACGAGCCGACGCCGATCCGGACCTCGTCGCCGGCGGGAAAGCTCCAGCCGTAGCCGGCGGGGACGTAGCCGCGGTCGATCCAGATCTCCAGGTCCCGGCCGCCGCCCTGCGGGTGCACCTCGAGTCCCCGGGACAGCAGCGCGTCGGGGGGCTGGACGTTGTCCCCGCTGCCGAGAATCCGCCGCCACCCCAACGCGTCGACGATCAGCGGGGCCCGGATGGTGCCCCGGTCGGTGATGACCGCGTCACGCTCGCGACCCTCGACCTTCGCGGTCTCGAACGTGAACGTCCCCTGGGCCGCGAGCAGCCGGCACAGCGTGCGGTAATCGAACGTCGAGAACGTCCACGGGAGGTCGTAGCGCACGGTCGTGTGCGGGGTGTGGAGCACGAGTTCGCCGAACGTCTGCTGCAGCGCCTCCTCCAGGCCCATCGCGGTCAGCCACGCGGTCGGGATGCCGCATGCGGATGTCTGGCGCTCGCCGATCTCGTAGCGATCGATCACCAGCACCTCGGCGCCGGATGCGGCGAGCTCGCGCGCGACCGCCAGGCCGGCAAAGCTGGCGCCGCAGATCAGCACGTCACAGTCGCGATCGAGCGGCGTACGCGCGTCGCCGCGCTTGGTGGCACGTCGGGGCATCGCGGCGCCGATGATAGGGACCGCCACCCACCCCGATGGCCCCCACCGGTTTAGCCGGGCTTAACCCGCGGGTGCGCCGGACACGGCCGCAGATGGGCCACAAGACGGCTATCCTGGCATAACCCATGTCTTCAACTTCAACCCTGACGCCCCCCGCCGAACAGAGCAACGCAAAGATCGTCGAAGGCTCAGACGGCCTTCTGCTCGAGATCGACGGCCAGATCGTCCCCAATTACGACGCGACGCTTCACCCCTTCGCTGAGGGTGACGTCGTGACCGGCCACGTCGTCCGGATCGACAACGACGAAGTCCTGGTCGACATCGGCTACAAGTCCGAAGGGGTCATCCCCGTCGGCGAGCTGTCGATCCGCAAGTCCGTGGACCCGAGCGACGAGGTGTCGCTCGGCGAGGAGGTCGACGCGCTCGTCCTCACCAAGGAGGACCAGGACGGCCGCCTCATCCTGTCCAAGAAGCGCGCTCGCTTCGAGAAGGCCTGGCGCCGCATCGAGGCGGCCGCCGAGTCCGGCGAGCCAGTCGAGGGCAGCGTGATCGAGGTCGTCAAGGGCGGCCTGATCATCGACCTCGGCGTTCGCGGCTTCCTGCCCGCATCGCTGGTCGACATCCGGCGCGTCCCGAACCTGGACGAGTACATGGGACAGGCGATCGAGTGCAAGGTGATCGAGCTCAACCGCAGCCGCAACAACGTGGTGTTGTCGCGGCGCGCCGTGCTCGAGGAGCAGCGCAAGGAGGACCGCGAGCGAATCCTCGACCGGCTCCAGCCCGGTCAGGTCGTCGAGGGCATGATCTCGAACATCGTCGATTTCGGCGCGTTCGTCGACCTCGACGGGATCGATGGCCTGATCCACATCTCCGAGCTGTCGTGGTCCCACGTGAACCATCCGAGCGAGATCCTCAACATCGGAGACACCGTCAGCGTCAAGGTGCTCGACATCGACCGTCAGCGCCAGCGCATCTCGCTGGGTCTCAAGCAGACCCAGGAGGATCCGTGGCAGCGCGTGGTCGACACGTACAACATCGGCGATGAGCTCGAGGGCACCGTCACCAAGGTAGTCACCTTCGGAGCGTTCGTCGAGATCCTCGATGGCGTCGAGGGTCTGGTCCACATCTCCGAGCTGGCCCAGCACCACGTCGACAACCCCCGGGAGATCATCCAGCCCGGCGACCCGGTTCGCGTGAAGATCCTCGAGATCGACTCCGAGCGCCGCCGTCTGTCTCTGTCGATCAAGCGCGTCGAGGGACAGGTGCTCCCGGTCCGGCCGATCGAGCCCCCGACCGGGGCCGACAGCTTCGACGACGTCCCCGAGCTGGGGCTGTCCGAGGACGTGTTCGCCTCCGCCGACGCCCCCGCTGCTCCGCCGTTCGAGGCGGCTGCGGATCCGACGGTGCTCGACCCGACCGAGATCGCCGAAGCCGATGTGGCCGTCGATCCCGACGCTGAGACCGCCGAGCCCGCCGCTGCCGAGACCGAAGCCGCTGCCGAGCCCGAACTCGCCGCCGAGCCCGAAGCTGCCGCTGAGCCGGAGGCCGTGGCTGAGCCCGCCGAGCCCGAAGCTGCTGCCGAGCCGGAGGCCGTGGCTGAGCCCGCCGAGCTCGAAGCTGCTGCCGAGCCGGAGGCCGTGGCTGAGCCGGACGCCGTGGCTGAGCCCGCCGAGCCCGAAGCTGCTGCCGAGCCGGAGGCCGCCGCCGAGCCGGAAGCCGCCGCCGAGGCGCCGGCCGAGGACGACGCGGTCGACAGCGAAGCTCCCAGCGCCTGACCGCCGCCGCCGATCGTCGCCGGGTTGTGGTCCCGTTCATCGGGCTCACGGGGGGCATCGGCGCCGGAAAGTCGACCGCGCTGGCCGCGCTGGCGCGCCACGGCGCCGTGACCCTCTCGACCGATCGGGTCGTTCACGAGCTGTATGAGTCGGCCGCCGTCCGCGACGCGGTCGTGGCGCGGTTCGGGCCTGACGTCCTGGACGGCGATCGGGTGGACCGCCCGGCGCTGGCGCGTGTCGCATTCGCCGGCGACGACGGTCGCGGCTGGCTGGAGCAGCTGCTGTGGCCACGGGTCGGCGAGCGGATCGCGGAGTTCCGGCGGGGCGCCGACGAGCTCTCACCGCCGCCACGGGCGGCGGTGGTGGAGGTGCCGCTCCTGTTCGAGTCGGGCTCCGACCACGGATTCGACTTCACCATCGCCGTGATCGCCGACGAGGCGATCCGCCGGGCGCGCGCATCCGCCCGAGGTCACGAGGCGCTCTCCGAACGCGCCGCCCGCCAGCTGACCCAGCAGGAAAAGTCGCAGCGAGCGACCTACACCGTCGTCAACGACGGGACCGAAGCGGAGCTGGAGCGCAAGCTGTCGGCGATCCTTGACATGCTGGTGCAGTGAGTCCCTCGACCGCCACCGCGTCATCGCGTCGTCGGGCGTCACGAAGCTCGGTGGGAGCGCGCCGTCACGCGGCCGCGCGCCGGCGCCGTCGCGCCGTGCTGGGCGTCGCGGTCGTCGGTCTGATCGTGGCCGGGATCCTCCTCGCGCTGCCCCTGGCCAGACGGGCGGTCAACGACCTCGGTCTGCCGCTCCAGTACTCCTCGGTGATCCGCCGAGAGGCGGCCGACAAGCGCCTGGACCCGACGCTGGTGGCGGCGGTCATCTACGCCGAGACGAAGTTCGACCCGCGGACCTCGCCGGCGGGCGCGGTCGGGCTCATGCAGCTGATGCCCGAGACCGCGACCTACCTGGCCCACCGGTCCGGCGCGACGACGTTCACCACCGGTGATCTCTCGACCCCGCAGGTCAACATCGCCTACGGCAGCTACTACCTGCGGTATCTGCTCGACGAGTTCCACGGCAACATCGTCCAGACGCTGGCCGCCTACAACGGGGGCGAGGCCAACGTTCACAAGTGGGTGGATGCGGTGCGCGCCGACGGCCGGGCGTTCCGCATCTCCGACATCCCATTCCCGGAGACCCGCGACTACGTGGCGCGAGTCCTCTCGGCTCGCGCCGAGTACCGCCAGAAGTACGCCTCCCAGCTCGGCTACGACTGATCCGGCGAGGCCGTCGCCGCGGCGATCGGGCGCGCCGGCACCCGATCGGCGCGGACGCGCCGGTCACGGCGACGGAACCCATCGGCGATCCGCTGGGCCACGAGCAGCATTGCCAGTCCCAACAGCGCCCCGCCGACGATGTACCACGGCCACGGTCCCATGACGCCCAGCAGCGAGTTGTGCTGCGGCTTGGTTCGCAGATACATGTAGTTGCCACCGGTGATCACGTCGGCGGTTCCCGCCACCGCGGCGAACGCGAGGGTCGCGCCGAATGCCCGCCAGGCGGATCGCGGGCGCGGATAGCGCCCGCACCCGAACACGAGCAGGCACCCGGCTGCGATCGCCCCGACGTGATAGCCGAAGTACGTGAAGTAGTAGATGCTGGGGAAGTTCTGACCGAGGTCGGGAGTCACCGTCGCCTGCAGGGATGCGGTCAGCGCCCAGAAGTAGGTGAGCTCCACGAGGAGTTGCCGCCGGGTGATCAGCGCGAGCGCCGCCGTCACCGACACCGCGTCGGTCAGCTGGAGCGGCAGGTCGTACGTCGTATTCCAGGTCCCGCGCACGATGTCGGCGGCGTACTCGCCCGCCCAGGCGGCGAGGATGACCGCGGCGACCGCGCCGGCGACTGCGTCGGTGGGCCGACCGGGGTGGCGACGCGCCGTCCAGATCGCGATCGCCGTGACGGCGACCAGCACGGCAAGCGCGGCCAGGTGCGGGTCCGAGAACTGGGGCATGAGTCTCGCTGCGGACGGTGGTGCACGACACTATCTCCAGGAATGGCACCCGCGACCGTCGAATTGCTGTTAGCGCGCCATGGACAGACGGCGGACAACGCCGGCGGGCTGATCCTCGGCCACCGGGATCCGCCGCTCTCCGACGTTGGTCGCGAGCAGGCGGCGCAGCTCGCCGAGCGGGCCCGCCAGGCCGGCGTCGCCGCGCTCTGGACCTCGCCGCTGCGCCGTGCCCGGGAAACGGCGGACGTGGCCGCTGCCGTCCTCCGTCTCGAGCCCTCGGTCCTCGCTGATCTGATCGAGTCAGACCGCGGATCGTGGGAGGGACATGCGGTCGCGCAACTGACCGAGATCTCGCCGGAGCTGGTCAGGGCGTTTGAAGACGCCGCTCCGGACTTCGTCTTTCCCGGTGGTGAGTCGATCCAAGACCAGATCGTCCGCACCCGTCGCGCGCTGAACGTCGTGGCCGCGGGTGTCAGGCCGGCGCTGGTGGTGGCGCATGCCGGCACGATCCGAGCCGCCATGCTCGCCGTCGGCCGCGAGCCGGGCCCGGAGCGGGCGCTGCCCCACGGCGAGCTGATCGCGCTCGCCTGGACAGCGCCCTCTGGGGGCTGAGCCTGGATGGCTAGAAGATCCTGACGGCGACCTCGGCGGGGGCGTCGAACAGGTCGTTGAGCTCGTCGTCGAGCTTGACCAGCGTCAGCGATGCGCCGGCCATGTCCAGCGAGGTGCAGTACTCGCCGACGTAGCTGCGCGTCACGTTGATCCCGCGGTCGGCGAGCCCTTTGTGGGCGCGCCCGTACAGGATGTACAGCTCGGAGATCGGGGTGCCGCCGAGCCCGTTGATCATCAGCGCCACGTCGTCGCCGCTGCCGTAGGGCAGATCGGAGGCCACGGCCTCCAGCAGCTCGTCGATGATCGCGTTGGCGTCGGCCAGCTTCTCGCGGCGGCGGCCCGGCTCGCCGTGGATCCCGACGCCCATCTCCATCTCGTCGTCGCCGAGCTCGAACAGCGGGGAGCCCTTGGCCGGCGGCGTGCACGAGGTGAGGGCCATGCCCATCGTGCGGGTGACCGCATTGACCCGCTCGCCGAGCCTGACGAGAGCGTCGAGCTCCGCCCCCCGCTCCGATGCGGCCCCGACCGCCTTGATGACGAAGAAGTTCCCGGCGACGCCGCGGCGGCCGACGGTGTAGGTCGAATCCTTGACCGCGACGTCGTCGTCGACGACCAACGTGGCGATCTTGATGTCCTCGGCCTCGGCGAGCTCCTTGCCCATGTCGAACGCCATGCGATCGCCGGTGTAGTTGTTGATGATGTGCAGCACGCCTTTCGGGCTGGCCATCAGCTTGGTCGTCTCGTACACGTAATCCGACGGCGGCGCGGCGAACACGTCCCCCGGACAGGCGGCGTCGAGCATGCCCTTGCCGACGACCATCACGTGGGCCGGCTCGTGGCCCGAGCCGGATCCCTGGACGATGGAGACCTTGTCGTCACGCGGCGCGTCGGTCCGCATGATGAGGTTGTACTCCGGGATGTACTTCAGCTTGCCCGGATTGGCCAGCGCGATGCCGTTGAGCATCTCGGGCACGAACTGCTTGGGGTCGTTCACGAACTTCTTCACGGCCACTCCTCTCTCGATGGACCTTCCCTGTCTACGCCCGTTCCAGCGACTCCTGCCAGGCCTTGCTCACCTCCTCGAACATCACCGCCACGCCGATCGCGCCTGCGTCGGCCGAGTCCCGGCTGCGCTCGCCCGTGTAGGACGCGCGCCCGCGCATGGCGAGCATCCCCTTGGTCGCCTCCGCGCTCGCCCGCGCCGTGCTCGCCGCTCGCGCCAGAGCGGCGGCGGCGCCCTCGGGGAGGGCCGCCTCCAATTCGTCGATCGCCGGAACCAGCGCGTCGAGCAGCGTCTTGTCACCGAGGTCGGTGCTGCCGCGCTGCTTGATGCCCTCGATCCCGGCGCGGATCGCGGCGATCACGTCCTCACCGCTGGGCTCCGGCTGATCGCCGAGCGCGCCGCCGGTGCGCAGGAAGGCGGTCCCCCAGATCGGACCGGACGTGCCGCCGATCCGCTTCGTGAGGACGATCGCGGTCTTCTTGAGCAGTCCGCCGACGTCGTTGTAGTCCATGGCGTCCCAGTCTCCGAGCACGACCTCGAACCCGCGGGCCAGCGAGTAGCCGAAGTCGCCGTCACCGACGACGGCATCGAGCTCGCAGAAGTACGTCTCGTTGTCGACGGCGGTCTGGGCGATCACCCTGACCACCAGCTCCGCCTGGCTCAGCGCCGTGTCGCTCATGCGGTCTCCTTCTCGGGTATGGGTTCGGTACGGCAGCGATCGAGATCGGCGAGCGTGACCAGCTCGCCGGGCGCCACCGCGCCGCGGTGTGCCAGCACCCGGGCGGGGTCGCCCGGGTCGCCGAGGCTCGAGACGACGAGCACCGCCTCGGTCATGTCCTCGCCGGCGGTATAGCTGCTCAGCGTCACCACGCAACGCAGGCCGGCCCCGACGGCGGCCAGCAGCCCGTTGCGCGAATCCTCGATCACGATCGCGTCGGCAGGGGCGAGGCTCATCCGCTCCAGAGCGAGGAGGTAGATCGCCGGATCGGGTTTCTTGGCCGGCACGACGTCGCCGGCGAACACGTCGAAGCGGGCCGCGTTGGCCTCTCCGACGGCGTGCTCGAGGACGGCCGCGACCGACTCCGGCGCCGAGGTCGACGCGACCGCCAGGCTCCAGCCCGCCGCCAGCGCCTCGTCGACGATGCGGGCGATCCCGCTGCGAGCGGGCAGCCGGCCGGCGCGGACGATCTCCTTGTACTTCTCGGTCTTGCGGCGGTGCCAGTCGGCCAGCAGCTCCGTCTGGCCGTCGGGGTCGGCCGGCAGATGGTTGGCGGCGACGAACTCCGGGGTGAGCAGCGACGCCATCCGCTCCTTGCCGCCGCCGATCTTCAGCTTCTCGGCGTACTCGTCATCAGACCACAGCACCGGCAGGCCGACCTCGGCGAAGGTCTCGTTGAACGCCGGACGGTGACCGTCACGCTCGGTGTCGGCCAGGACGCCGTCGCAATCGAAGATGAGGGCCGGCACCGGCTCAGCCGGCCGCTGCGGACAGCGACGGGGCCTTCCCGGCGGACCCGAACATGCTGATGTGGTGGATCGCCATCTGCTTGACCGCCTCGCGCACGTGGGCGAGCATCGACGGCGGATCGTTCTTGCCGGGGTTGGCGTCCAGGTACTCGCGATGGGACGAGACGAACGCGATCTTCAGCGCCGTGGAGATGTTCACCTTGGCGCAGCCACGCGCGATGAGGTCGGTGAACTGCTCCTCGGTCAGGCCCGTCCCACCGTGGAGCACCATTGGGATCGGGTGGCGCTGGACGATCTCGGTGACGCGCTCGGGCATCAGGTGCGGTGTCTTCTTGTACAGGCCGTGCGCGGTCCCGATCGCCGGCGCGAACGCGTAGATGCCGGTGGCCTTGATGAACCGGGAGGACACCTCGATCGGGTGGACGGTCCCCGCCTCGTCGGAGCCGACGCCGTCCTCGACTCCGAGGACGGTCTCGATCTCGCCCTCCACCTGGGCACCGTGGCGATCGGCCTCGGCGACCACCTCGATCGTCTGGCGCGTGTTCTCCTCCACATCGAGGTGCGACGCGTCGAACAGGACGCAGTTCCAGCCGGCCTCCAGGCACGTGGTGATCCAGGCGCGGTCGGGACAGTGGTCCAGGTGCAGCGACACCGGCACCGGAACCTCCTGTGCCCGCGCCCGCCACATGCTCATGAGCGGGCTCGCGCCGATCGCCTTCACCGTCTTCAGTGACGTCTGCACGATCAGCGGCGCCTCGAGCTCGGTGGCGGCATCGAGGACGGCGTCGAGCGTGAGATCGTCGACGATGTTGATCGCGGCGACGCCATAGCGCTCCGCGAACGCTCGGTCCAGGATCTCGCGGATCGGAACAATCGTCATGGGTCCCCTCTCGTCGGCCCGGGTTCGACGGCCTGCCCCGAGCCAGATCGCTACCAGCGAGAACTTTACCTCTCAAGTATCTGCCTCATCAAGGATCCGCGTGCGCGGTTAGTAGCCTGAACGTGCATCAGCCATGCCCAAGTTCGAGCTCGACAGCGCCTTCTCCCCAACCGCCGACCAGCCGGCGGCGGTCGCGTCGCTGGCTGAGGGCATCGAAGCCGGCGAGCGATTCCAGACGCTGCTCGGCGCGACCGGAACGGGCAAGACGATGACGATGGCGGCGACGATCGAGGCGGTGCAGCGGCCGTCGTTGATCATCGCCCACAACAAGACGCTGGCGGCCCAGCTGTGCAACGAGTTTCGCACGTACTTCCCGACCAACTCGGTCGAGTACTTCGTCTCGTACTACGACTACTACCAGCCCGAGGCCTACGTCCCCAGCAAGGACCTGTACATCGAGAAGGACTCGGCGATCAACCAGGAAATCGATCGCCTCCGCCACGCTGCCACCGCCGGCCTGTTCGCTCGCCGCGACGTCGTCATCGTCGCGAGCGTGTCATGCATCTTCGGCCTCGGCTCGCCCGAGGTCTACGACGAGAACCTCCAGACGCTCAACAAGGGCGAGATGATCGATCGCGACAAGCTGCTGCGCAAGCTCGTCTCGATCCAGTACACGCGCAACGACACGGCGCTCTCCCGCGGAACGTTCCGCGTTCGCGGGGAGACGCTCGAGGTATTCCCCGCCTACGCGGAGACCGCCTACCGGATTGTGCTGTTCGGGGACGAGGTGGAGCACCTGCAGCACTTCGATCCGATCACCGGTGAGCTGATCGAGGACGACCTCGAGCACGTGGCGATCTGGCCGGCATCGCACTACAACGTCCGCGAGGGGATGATCGAGGACGCCGTCGCCGAGATCGGCCGCGAGCTGAACGCGCGCTGCGCCGAGCTCGAGCAGGAGGGCAAGCTGCTGGAGTCCCACCGGCTGCGCCAGCGCACCCAGTACGACATGGAGATGCTGCGCGAGCTCGGGTTCTGCAGTGGCATCGAGAACTACTCGCGGATCCTCGACGGGCGCAATCCCGGCGACCGGCCCTACTGCCTGCTCGACTACTTCCCCGACGACTTCGTCTGCTTCATCGACGAGTCCCACCAGACCGTGCCCCAGATCGGCGGGATGCACGCGGGCGACCGCTCGCGCAAGCAGACGCTCGTCGACTATGGCTTCCGGCTGCCGAGCGCGCTGGACAACCGCCCCCAGACATTTCAGGAGTTCCTGTCGATCACGCCGCAGATGGTGTTCGTGTCGGCCACGCCGGGCGAGTATGAGCGCTCCCACTCGCCGCGGATCGTCGAGCAGATCGTGCGACCGACCGGGATCATCGATCCCGACGTGGAGGTGCGGGAGACCCGCAACCAGATCGACGATCTGATGAACGAGATCCGGGGTCGCGTCGATCGCAACGAGCGGACGCTGGTGACCACGTTGACCAAGAAGATGTCCGAGGATCTCACCGACTATCTGCTCGAGATGGGGTTCAAGGTCCGCTATCTGCATTCGGAGATCGACACGCTGGAGCGGATCCAGATCATCCGCGAGCTGCGACTCGGCGAGTACGACGTGCTCGTCGGCGTCAATCTCCTGCGCGAGGGCCTGGACCTTCCCGAGGTGTCCCTGGTGGCGATCCTCGACGCCGACAAGGAGGGCTTCCTTCGCGGGGAAACCTCCCTGATCCAGACGATCGGCCGGGCCGCGCGCAATGTCGAAGGCAAGGTCCTCATGTACGCCGATAAGGAGACGGCGGCAATGCGGGTGGCGCTCGATGAGACCGATCGGCGGCGAACGATCCAGCGCGCGTACAACGAGGAGCACGGGATCACCCCGGAGACGATCGTCAAGGGGATCTCCGACATCGCCGAGTTCCTCATGTCCGATTCGAAGGTCCCGAAGTCGCGCCGCCGCCGCCGGCGGACGGGCCAGTCGATGCCCCCGGCCGAGATCGAGCGCGCGATCGTCGAGCTCGAGGAGGAGATGCTGGCCGCCGCGGAGGATCTGCGGTTCGAGTACGCGGCCAAGCTGCGCGATGAGATTCGGGACCTGAAGCGCGAGCTCGACCGCGCCATCAGCGAGGGTCGAACCGCTCCGGTTTCCTGATCCTTACACGCGCCCCGAGCCGAAAAGGGGTGCGGGCGCGAGCGGGTTCCGATAGGCTGCGCCTGCTCCTCACCGATCGTGAACCCCCGGAGGTACTGGCGTGGCGTTGGACAGGCAGAGCATCGAGAAGAAGGACTTCCCGGTCGGTCGCCGGGGATACGACCCAGAGGCCGTCGACGCCCATCTGTCCACCCTGGCCGACGAGGTCGCTGACTACAAGCGCTCGGCGCGGCGTCGCAACGACACGATGGCGTCGTCGGCCTCCGAGCAGGTGCGCGCGATCGTCGAGGCGGCCGAGACCAGCGCTGCCGAGATCCAGCGCGCGGCCGACGACGAGGCCCGCGAGATTCGCGAGGAAGCTTCGAGCGAGGCTCAGGCGACCAAGGACCAAGCGGCCGAGCAGGCCCGGGAATACGTCGGCAAGGTCTCGGAGTCCACGAACACGATGCTCTCGCGGCTGGACTCGATGGAGGAGGAGCTGACCGACCTGATCGACTCGCTGCGCAAGGGCGGCAATCGGCTCACCGCCGATCTTCGGCTGCTCGAGAGCAACCTCAGCGACTCCGGCGACGTGCTCACGCCGCGGCGCGAGTTCGAGCCGGAGGAGCCGGAGCCCGAGCCGGTGGCGCAGTCGCCCGAGGCGGGCGGCGCCTGGGAGTCGGAGACGACCGTCGTCGACGAGCCGGCGCCGGAGGCAGCCGCGCTCGAGAGCGTGGCGGGCGAGGCGGGCGGGGGCGAAAACACGGCCGATACCGGCACCTCGGAGCTGTCGTCCGAGCACCCCGGCGACGACGACGCCGAGGGGGCCCGGCTGATCGCGCTGAACATGGCGCTCAACGGCACGCCGCGTGACGAGACCGAGCGCTATCTGTCCGAGAATTTCCAGCTCGCCGATCCCGGCGGGCTCCTCGACGAGGTGTACGCCAGCGTCGAAGGTTGACCCCGGGCGCCCCGGGGAACGGCCGCCAGGGAGCGTCTGGATCGGGCTCAGCGGGCTCAGCGGCGCCGGTGGCTGCGCTGCTGGCTCCGGGCCGCGCGCTGCCGGCGGCGGGCCTCGAGTTGCTCCTCCACGCTGTCGAGGTCGGGCGCCGGGCCATACAGCGCCCAGCCGTTGCGCACCACCGACAACGCGAACACGATCGCGACCCAGCCGGGCCAGAACTGGCCGTTGGCGCCCGATGCCAGCCAGATCACGGTGCAGACGGCGAACAGGCCGAGGGAGCCGCCCGACTCCTGGATCATCCTCCGCGTGAGGTGGGAGCGGCGGGCCGCGAGGTCAAGCGCCGCCTGCCGGGCGGTCACCGGCAGGTCTCGGCGCAGGGCATCGAGCTCTCCGGTGGTCTGGGCGCTGTAGGCGGCCTGCAGACGCTGCTCGAGATCCTCGGTGGTCAGCCGGCCGGCGACGGTGTGGTCGTTGAGCTCGGAGATGAGTCGCTCGCGGTCCTCGTCTGAGGCGCGAATCGCCGGCCCGGGAGTGCCGTCCGCGGGTGACCGGCGCGGCTCTGGCGGGGGTGAAGTCGGTTCCTCGCTCACAGCGGGAAGGGTAGGTCAGATCGGCGACGGCCGCACGGGGGAACGTCTGTTCGATCTACTAGTATCGATCCGGATGGACAAGCTAGTCGTCTCGGGCGCCCGCGAGCACAATCTGAAGGACGTGACGGTCGCGATTCCGCGGGATTCGCTGACCGTGATCACCGGGCTGTCCGGCTCGGGAAAGTCGTCGCTGGCGTTTGACACGATCTACGCCGAGGGGCAGCGCCGGTACGTCGAATCGCTGTCGGCGTACGCGCGTCAGTTCCTCGGGCAGATGGACAAGCCCGACGTCGATTCGATCGAGGGCCTGTCGCCGGCGATCTCGATCGATCAGAAGACGACCTCCCGCAACCCGCGGTCGACGGTCGGCACGGTCACCGAGATCTACGACTACCTTCGCCTGCTGTGGGCGCGGATCGGCCATCCCCATTGCCACGTCTGTGGCCGGCCGATCACCGGCCAGTCTGCCGAGCAGATCATCGACCAGGTGCTGGAGCTGCCGGAGCAGACCCGGTTCATGGTGCTGGCGCCGATCGTGCGTGGCCGCAAGGGGGAGTACGGCAAGCAGTTCGAGGAGTTGCGAGCCGAGGGCTTCGGCCGGGTCAAGGTCAACGGCGAGCTGCGGCGGCTGGACGAGGAGATCGTCCTGGACAAGAAGTACAAGCACGACATCGCCGTCGTCGTCGACCGGCTGGTGATGAAGCCCGATCTGCGCAAGCGGCTGGCGGACTCGATTGAGACGGCGGTCTCGCTCGCCGACGGCCTGGTCGAGATCGAGATGGTGGACGCGAGCCCGCCCCGGACCCTCACCTTCTCCGAGAAGTTCGCCTGCCCGGTCCACGGTCCCAGCCTGGTCGAGCTCGAGCCGCGGATCTTCTCATTCAACGCCCCCCACGGCGCCTGCCCGCGGTGTACCGGTCTCGGGTCCCAGATGGAGATCGATCCGGATCTCGTCGTGCCCGATCCGACGCTGTCGATCGGCGAGGGCGCGATCGCGCCATGGGCGGTCAGCGCGTCCAATTACTACGACCAGCTGACCCAGGCGATCGCCGAGCGGTTCGATGTCGATCTCGACACGCCGTGGCAGGATCTGCCGGCGGATTCCCGGGAGTTCTTCCTGTACGGCACCAACGGCGAACGGATCCAGGTCTCCTACCGCAACCGCTTCGGGCGCCGGCGCTCATACGCGACGCAGTTCGAGGGCATCGTGCCGAGCCTCGAGCGTCGCTACCGGGAGACCGACTCGGACTACTCGCGGGAGAAGATCGAGGAGTACATGACGCTGCGGCCGTGCCCGGACTGCAAGGGCGCGCGCCTGCGCCCGGAGTCCCGCGCGGTGCTCGTGTCCGGGGTTGCGATTCACGAGTTCACGGGGATGCCGGCGCGGCGGGCGCTGACCTGGGTCGACGAGCTCGAGCTCTCTGAGCACGATCGCCGCATCGCCCGGCTGGTGCTGCGCGAGATTCAGGAGCGCCTGCGGTTCCTGGAGAACGTCGGTGTCGGGTACCTGTCGATGAACCGCGCCGCCGCGACGCTGTCGGGCGGCGAGGCGCAGCGGATCCGGCTGGCCACGCAGATCGGGTCATCGCTCGTCGGCGTGCTCTACATCCTGGACGAGCCCTCGATCGGTCTGCACCAGCGTGACAACGAGCGGCTGATCGGGACGCTCCAGCGCCTGCGGGATCTCGGCAACACGGTCCTCGTCGTCGAGCACGACGAGGGCACGATGCGCGCTGCCGACCACCTGCTGGACATCGGACCCGGCGCCGGCGAGTACGGCGGCCACGTGGTCGCGCAGGGCACCGCGGACGAGGTCGCCAAGGTGAAGGACTCGCTGACCGGCCAGTTCCTCGCCGGGACACGGGTCATCGAGATCCCGGCCAAGCGGCGCAAGCCATCCGGATACATCACGATCGACGGCGCGGCGCAGCACAACCTCCAGAACATCAACGTCAAGGTCCCACTCGGGGTCCTGTGCTCGGTCACGGGAGTCTCGGGCTCGGGCAAGTCGACGCTCGTCAACGAGGTGCTGCTCAAGGCGGTCGCCAATCACCTGCACCGCAGCCGTCAGCGCGCCGGTATCCACAAGCGCATCACCGGGATCGAGCAGTTGGACAAGATCATCTCGGTGGACCAGTCGCCGATCGGTCGCACGCCGCGATCCAACCCGGCCACGTACATCGGGCTGTTCGATCAGATCCGCGAGCTGTTCTCGAAGACCCAGGAGGCCCGCGCCCGCGGCTACAAGCCCGGCCGATTCTCGTTCAACGTCAAGGGCGGCCGCTGCGAGGTCTGCCGCGGCGACGGCCAGATCAAGATCGAGATGCACTTCCTGCCCGACGTCTACGTGCCATGCGAGCAGTGCCACGGCAAGCGCTACAACCGCGAGACGCTCGAGGTCCGCTTCAAGGGCCGGACGATCGCCGACGTGCTCGAGATGCCGATCGAGGAGGCGCTCGAGTTCTTCGCCCACATCCCCAAGATCCGCCGCCGGGTGGACGCGCTCGTCGACGTGGGGCTCGGGTACATGCGGCTCGGTCAGCCCGCCACGACGCTGTCGGGCGGCGAGGCTCAGCGGGTCAAGCTCGCCGCGGAGCTGAGCAAGGTCGCCACCGGGAACACGATGTACATCCTCGACGAGCCGACCACCGGTCTGCACTTCGCTGACATCCAGCGGCTGCTGGAGGTGCTCGACCGGCTCGTCGCCCAGGGCAACTCCGTCGTGGTCATCGAGCATAACCTCGATGTGATCAAGGTGTCTGACCGGTTGATCGATCTCGGGCCCGAGGGCGGGGACGAGGGCGGGCGGCTGATCGCCACCGGGACGCCCGAGGACATCGCGAACGAGCCCGGCTCCCACACCGGCCAGTTCCTGGCCGAGATCCTGCCGGTCAAGGCGAAGCGCTCCCGTACCTCGGCCCCGCGCAACCGGGGCCGGACGGCCGCCGGCACGTCCGCATCCGATCCGGTGAAGCCGGGCGCAAACGGGGCAAAGTCCAATGGTGCCAAGCCGGCCGGCGCCGCCGCCGGGCCGCGCCGCCGGACGACTGCCACCTCGCGCTGAGCCCGGGCCCGATCCCGCCGTGCACGACCTGAAGCTGTGGGCGCAGAAGTGGCGGTGGTACGAGCGCAACTCGCTGCCCTGGAACCGTGCGCAGATCCACTGGGAGATGATGCGGCGGCGCGCCTTCGTGCGCTGGCCGATCCACGGCAACGTGCTCGAGGCGCTGCGCGAGGACCGCTTGCAGGTCGGCGAGAACACCGTGTTCGAGCCCGGGGTGTGGATCACGGCGCCGGCTCCGGCTCGGATCCGCATCGGCTCCGGGACGTTCCTCAACCTGGGCGTGATGGTGGCGGCACTGGAGCTGGTGGAGATCGGGGATCACTGCATGTTCGCCAACGGCTGCTTCATCACCGACGCCGATCACCGGATCGACGATCCGGGCCGGCCGGTCCCCTGGCAGGGGTTCCACACCAAGGGACCGACCCGTATCGGCGACAACGTCTGGTGCGGAACCAATGTGGTCATCACCAGCGGGGTGACGATCGGCGAGCGGTCGGTGATCGGCGCCAACTCGGTCGTCACCAGCGACGTCCCGCCGTTCTCGATCGCGGTCGGCGCACCCGCCCGGGTGACGAGGCAGATTACCTACGCTTCGGCGTCCTGAGCATCACCGTGAGCGTGGTGCTCCTGCCGGCGGCGTCGCGGACGATCACTCTCAGCTTCAGTCGCTTGACCGTGCCGTGATCGATCCTGGACCGCAGCCCGCCGCTCTCCTTCAGGGCGCGATCGGACGCGCTCACGATCACCCTCGTGACCGGACGGCGGAGCGTCACCACCAGCTGACCGTGCGACAGCCTCGCTGACCTCAACCTCGCGCCGCTGAGCGAGATCCCGATCAATTTGAGCACCTTGCCGACGCGGTGCCTGGTGAAGCTCACGCCGGACGGCAGCGCCACCGTGAACGAGCTCAGTTTGGGAGCGTTCTTTCCCGCCACCAGCTGGAATCGCAGCGAGGGCCTCCCACCGGTCAGGCCGGTCAGGGTCACCCCGTGGAGCTGCGGCTTGGCGCCTTTCCCGCCGCCCGTGAACGAGCCGCAGCCGGACACCGTGAACGGGGTGGATGCCGACGCGGTCTGATCGCCGTTCTGGGCCGTCAGGTTGGCCGTCGCGACGCCCGATGCCGCGCGGCAGCTCGTCTCGAACACCGCGTGGGATCCGCCGTTGAGCGTGACGCCGAGGTCGGTCAACGGGAAGTCGGGGATCCCGGTGAACGTCGTCGAGTTGCTGCCCAGATCGACCGTGCCGGTGAGCGCGAGTGAGAACGGCGGCCCGAACACCAGGGTGAGCGTCGGAGCGGTGAACGACCCGGTCAGGTAGGCCTGACCGGTCAGCGGCGCGGGATACAGCGGCGAGATGGCCTTGGCTGAACCGATCGACGTGCACGTCCCCGTCGTCGGATCGGCGCACAGCGCCGAGACGACGCCAAGGTTGGGGGCGAGGACGTTGGACGGGAACGCCAGCGACACTGATCTGGCGTCCGCCTGGCCGGTGGTCTGCGTGATGTCGGTGGTCACCGCGACGTGGCTGTCACCGCTGTCCTTGGTGACCGAAACGGCGAAGCCGGGCGCGAACGGCAGCGAGCCGCAGCCGGTGACCTTCAGCGGCGCGCTGCCGGACTGGACCGTCGGGTCCAGGTAGGAATCGGCCGACACGATGACGGTGGCGGGCGTCGCCGGGCAGCTGTCGGGGAACCGCAGGGAGTCGAACGTGCTGTTGATCTCGTCCAGTGAGATCGCGAGCCCATCGAACGTGTTGGGGATCGCGGTGAATTCGATGTCGAGCCCCACCCCGGCGGGGTCGCCGGCCGCTCGCAACGTGATCGCCGCCGGACCGCCGAGTTGCGTCACCGCGCCGCTGACCGGGTCCGTGACCAGGACGGCGAGGCCGGCGAGGTCCGACGAGTCCGGAGGGGCGACGAGGTCAAACGTCGCGCTGAGGCTGATCGGCGCGCCGGGCAGCCCCAGCACGTACTCGGTGGCGGTCACGGTGCCGCTCCCCACCTGGCAGGCCGCCGTCGGCGTTGCGCTGTTCAGGCATGCGCCCCCGTCGATGCCGGCGTTGGCCAGCAGCCCGGCCGGAAGCTCCAGGGTCAGGTCCTTGGCGCTGTCACCGCTCGACGGGCTGAACTTGATGTCGGTGCCCAGGTTGGTCGTGGCGCCCGCGGTCCCCGAGCCGGGGGTGAGGGTGACGGCGGGCGTCCCGATCGAGGCCGAGGCCGCCGGCGCCAGCGCCGCCGCCACCGCTACGGCCGCGATGCCGGTCAGGATACGTCCCGTGAACGCGGGCACGGTCACGAGTTCTTGATGACGATGCCCTCGATGATGTTGGCAGCGCCCTCGGCGGCGTCGATCGCGGCCTCCAGACGCTCGAAGATGTCCTTCCAGCGGATCACCACCATCGGGTCGATGCCGCCGTCGAACAGCGAGGCCACCGCCTCCCGGGTAATGCGATCGCCCTCGTTCTCGAGCCGATTGACCTCCACGGTGTAGCGGCTGATGTCGTGAAAGCCGCGCAGGTGGGGGATCGCCTCGGCGATCTGGCTCGAGGCGTCCTTGAGCACTCGGGCCAGCCAGATGGCCTGGTCCATCGGCGCCTCGATCTTGTACAGCCCCAGGTAGTCGGCCACTTCCTCGGTGTAGTCCACGATGTCGTCGAGGGCCGAAGCCAGCGCCAGGATGTCCTCGCGGTCGATCGGGGTGACGAATGTGTGGTTGAGCCGATCGATGATGTCGTGGGTGATCCGGTCGCCCTCGTGCTCCAGGTCCAGGATCTCGCCGGCCAGCTGTTTGTTGTCCGGGTAGTCGGAGAGCAGCTCGTGGAGCAGCGTCGAGGCGCGGAGCATGTTCTGCCCCGCCTCCTCGAAGAGCTCGAAATAGATGCGGTCCCGGGGGGCGAACACCTGCGCGAAGCGTGCCATGCAGCCGGGATCCTACCCGCGTCAGTCAGCCAACCCGGCCCGGAAGCGCTCCAGCTCGCCGTCGTCGATCGAGTAACAGTGCTCCGGCGCCGGGAATGCGCCGCTGCGAACCTCGGCGGCGTACTCCGCGACCCCCGCGACCATGTACGAGCGGACGTCGGCGAATCGCTTGGCGAATCGCGCCACGTGCCCGTCGTACATGCCGAGCAGATCGTGGAAGACGAGTACCTGGCCGTCGGTGGCCGGACCGGCGCCGATGCCGATGATCGGGATCTCCGCGCGCGCCGTGACCTCCTCGGCGACGGCGGCGGGAATCGCCTCCAGGACGATCGAGAAGCAGCCGGCCTCCTCGAGGGCGATCGCATCACGGGCGACGGTGATCGCCTGCTCGGCCGTCCGGCCCTGAGCGCGGTAGCCGCCGAGCACGGTCGCCGTCTGTGGGGTGAGGCCGACGTGCCCCATGACCGGGATCCCGGCGCCGACGATCGCGCGGGCGCGCTGCACGCTGGTGCCGCCGCGCTCGAGCTTGACCGCATCGCAGCCGGCCTCCTTGACGAACCGCTGGGCGGTGGCGATCGCCTGCTCGTCGGAGCCCTCATACGAGCCGAACGGCAGGTCGCCGACCAGTAGCGGCGTCCGCAGCCCACGCCGCACCGCCGACGCGAGCATCAGCATCTCCTCAGTGGAGACCGGGATCGTCGACGGGTAGCCGAGGACGGTCATGGCGCCGGAGTCGCCCACCAGGACGACGTCGACGCCAGCCTCCTGCGCCACCTGGGCCGACGGGTAGTCGTAGGCGGTCACCATGACGATTGGCTCGCCGAGCCGCTTGCACTCGGCGAGGCGGGGCAGCGTCATCGGCAGCGGCGCGTCGAGGCCGTGGGGTACGGGGGTGTGTGGGGTTGCGGACATGGCTGTGCGCCTCCTTAGCTGGTTGGCGCCCGGGATGGGGTCGCCACCGGTTGGTCGGTGGTGCGGGTGTGATCTGTCATCGGCGTTGGGGCGGTCGAGCTCCATTGCCATTCGTGGTGATCGGCGCGTTGTCGATCAGGCGGGCCGGCCCGATCCGGGCGGCCACCACGGCCAGGACGTCGCCCTCGACGCGCCCGACCGGCTCCATCGTCTCGCGTGACACGATCGTCAGGTACTCAGGATCGATGTCCGCGGCGGTCAGTTCGGCGCGCCCGGCGGTGATGGCGGCGTCCGGATCCCGTTCACCGGCCGAGACCGCGTCCTGGACGGCGCGCAGCGCCCGGCTCAGCGAGGCCGCCCGCGCGCGATCGGCCGACGACAGAAGCACGTTTCGGCTCGACAGCGCCAGACCGTCGTCGGCGCGCACGGTCGGGCACACCTCGATCCGGACGGGGATGTTGAGGTCGCGCACCAGCCGCTCGATGACCGCGGCCTGCTGGGCGTCCTTCTGACCGAAGAACGCGACCTGCGGCGCCACCATGTTGAGCAGCTTGGTCACGACGGTGGTGACGCCGGCGAAGTGCTCGAGACCCCGATGAGCGCCCTCGAGGCCGGCGGTGAGCCCTCGTACGGACACCGTGGTGGCAAACCCCTCGGGGTACACCTCGCCGGCATCGGGCGCGAACAGGTAATCGACGCCGAGTTCGGCGGCCAGCGCGACATCCCGCTCCTCGTCACGCGGGTACACGTCCAGATCGCCGGCGTCGTTGAATTGCGCCGGGTTGACGAACAGGGAGACGACGACGACGTCGCAGACGCGGCCGGCCTGGCGCATCAGTGACAGATGCCCGTCGTGAAACGCGCCCATCGTCGGCACCAGGCCGATCGTGCGGCCGTCCCGCCGGGACGGCTGCAGCGCCTCGCGCAGCGCTGCGACGGTGCGAACGGTCTTCATCGGGACATCGTCTCCACGCCGGCAAGCGCGCGAGTAGCGTCGACCAGCGCGTCGAACAGCGGCAACAGATCAGGGGCGCGATCGGTCACCGCCTCGCGCTGGCGCGCGATGGTCACCGTGTCGCCGCGGGCCACGGGACCGGTCAGCGCGCGTTCGGGGCCGAGCCGCGCCCAGTTCTCGACCGTGGCCCGGACGAGCGGCAGCAGGTCGTGACGATCCATTCCCGCCGTCAGCGCAAGGCGCTCCGCGGCCGCCTCGAGCGTCACCAGGAAGTTGGACGCGATCGACGCGGCGGCGTGATACGCCGCCCGGTCGCTCGGGTCCAGATCGATCGGCCGCATGCCGAGGCGCAGCGCCAGCGTCCGCGCCAGCTCCACGGCCCGGGGCGTGCTTCCCGCGACGGCCGCGCCGGCGCCGGCGAACGGCGGGCCGGCGGGCTCGCGGGTCACCGTCATCAGCGGGTGCATCGAGAACGCCTCGCGTCCATCGAGTACGTCGAGCCCGGTCGCGCCGGAACAGTGGCCGACGGGGACGCCGGACGGGATCAGCGCTGCCGCGGCGGCGATCTCGGCGTCGGGCACGCACAACAGGATGGCGTCGACGCCGGTGGGGGCGGCTCCGCGGGGCAGCGGACCGCTGACGTTCGCGCCCGAGGCCCGCAGGGCGCCGGCGAGGGCGGTGCCGAGACGGCCGCCGCCGACGATCGCCAGCCGAAGTGGCGGATTGCGCTCGTGGGCAGACGGATGTTGAGAAGGCCGTTCCAGTTCCCGCATGAGATACCGGTCGGAGATGGTGGAGAGAAAAAGTCCTCAAATAGCGAAGGTCCGGCCCGCTGAGCGGTGTCGGCCTCCGCCCAAACAGAATACCCCGTCTGAACGGCGCTCTAGCATCGGTTTTCGTGACAAGCGCCACAGAGCGCCGGGAGCAGCTGAAGGCTGTCTACGAGCACGCGTTGGGATGCACCCGGTGCCCGCTGCACCAGACGAGGACGACCGTGGTGTTCGGAGCCGGCAACGCCGACGCGGACCTCATGTTCGTCGGCGAGGCCCCCGGAGCCAACGAGGACAAGCAGGGGGTGCCGTTCGTGGGCCAGGCGGGCAAGCTCCTCGAGAAGCTGCTCGGGGAGATCGGCCTCGACCGCAGCCAGGTATTCATCTGCAACACCGTCAAATGCCGGCCGCCCAACAACCGCGATCCGCATCCCAACGAGATCGAGTCCTGCCACGATTACCTCCGCAGCCAGGTTGAGCTCATTGAGCCGAAGGTCATCTGCACGCTCGGCAACTTCTCGACCAAACTGCTGCGCGGCGACACGACCGGGATTTCCCGTCTGCACGGCCAGCCGGAGGTCCGCACGATCGGTACGCGGGCGATCCGGCTTTACCCGCTCTATCACCCGGCGGCGGCGCTGTACACCCCGTCCACGCTTGATGTTCTGCGTGCGGACTTCGAGCGGATCCCGGAGCTGCTCGCGCTCGACGCGCCACCCCAACCCGAGGTGGCGGAGGATCTCGGCGAGCCCGATGCGGTTCCGGCCGATCTTCCCGGCTCGCATCCCGACGGCGACGCCGGCGGTGACCGCGGCGATGATGGGGGCAACGATGACGGAGAGGGCGATGAGGGGGAGGAGCTCGACCCCCGGCTGCCATCCGCGCCCGACGCGATCCAGCTCGATCTGTTCTAGCCGGGCGGCATTGTCAGCGCGCTGACCGCATCGGGGTGCGCCGCCCGGCCTCCTGAACCGGCGCCGTCGCCTCAAGCGGCGGCGGAATCCGGTCGATAAATCGGCGTATGACGGTTCGCCGCCACCCGCAGGCCGTCGTGGCCGTCGTGTTCACGTGCGCCACCCTGCTGTCGCTGGGGCCGCATCTGCTGATGCTCGGCTACAAGGTGGCCGGAGCGACCCCGCCCGCGGCGCTGCTGCTGCTCTGCCCGCTGCACCGTCTCGAGGCCGAGCGGGCGCCGGCGCTCGTCCTGCACGCGAGGCCACTCACATGACCGGCCCGGGCGAGCCGGCGGCCGGGCCGCCGCCCGAGCCGCCGGGCATCATCGCCCGGATTCGGAAGGTTCTTCCCCGCGGCGGAACGCTGCCCGAGGCGGAGTGGCGCCAGCGCCATCGGCTGATCGTCTGGCTGCTGTGCGCGTTCATCGTCGTCCTCGCCGTGTACGCCGGTCTCGCCCGCGGCGGCCATTGGGTGCAGTACATCCCGGAGTTCGCGTCGATGATCGCCTTCGCCGGCCTCGCCGGTTGGGAGGGCACCTCCCAACAGTGGCGTTCGGTATCGGCCTCGATGGGGCTGCTGACGGGGTGCGCAACGCTCGTGGACATCTCCGGCGGCCTGATCGAGATGCACTTCAGCTTCTTCGTCGCCGTCATCGTGCTGACGATGTACGAGGACTGGGTCCCGTTCCTGCTCGCCGTGGCGTTCGTTCTCATCCACCACGGCGTGATGGGGATGATCGACCCCCGCGCGGTCTTCGGCGAACGCAGCGAGTGGAAGGACCCGTGGTTCTGGGCCTCGCTGCACGCGCTGTTCATCGCCCTGGCCGGCGCCGCCGGCGTTGTTGCCTGGGGCCTGAACGAGCGGGTCCGATCCCGCATGATGGATGCCCAGCGCGAGCTCGAGCGCCTCGGCCTCACCGATCCGCTCACGGGCCTCGGCAACCGTCGTCAGCTGATGGCCGATCTCGGCCACGCGATCGAGCTCGGCGAGCCGGTGGCGCTGGCGATCTTCGATCTGGACGGGTTCAAGGAATACAACGACCGCTTCGGCCACCCCGCCGGCGACGCCCTCCTGGCTCGTCTGGCGGGCACGCTGAGCGCCGCCGTGACGGGCTTCGCGCGGGCGTACCGGCTCGGTGGCGACGAGTTCTGTGTGCTGTCAGACCCGCTCGGGCCTGCCGATGACTTCAACGCACGGCTGGAGCGGTGGACCGACTGCTTTGCCGAGCGGGGGCAGGGCTTCTCGATCACCTCCTCGAGCGGCGCGGCGCTGATCCCGCGGGAGGCCGCCAACGGCTCCGAGGCGCTCCGGCTCTGTGACCGGCGCATGTACTCCGTCAAGCACACCCGCCGCACGACCGCTGCCGTCCAGGCCAAGGACGTGCTGCTGGCGGCGCTCTCGTGCTGCCACGAGGATCTCGGCGGTCACGTCGATGCGGTGGCCGCGGTGGTCGAGGAGGTCGGCGCCCACCTCGGCCTGACCGGCGTCTGGCTCCACGAGCTCAGCTACGCCGCCGAGCTGCATGACATCGGCAAGATCGCCGTCCCGGACTCGATCATCTCCAAGCCCGGTCCGCTCGATGAGCAGGAGTGGCAGTTCATCGAACGCCACAGCGCCATCGGCGAGCGGATCCTGTCGGCGGCTCCGGCCACCGCGCTCGTCGCCCAGATCGTGCGCGCGACCCATGAGCGCTTCGACGGCACCGGGTATCCCGATGGCCTGGCGGGGGAGGAGATCCCCTTCGCGGCCCGCATCATCTCGGTCTGCGACGCCTACGACGCGATGACCTCGCGTCGGCCGTACCGCCGGCCGAGCCCGCATGGCGACGCGCTGGCCGAGATCCAGCGGTGTGCCGGCGGCCAGTTCGACCCCAGGGTGGTCGATGCGTTCCTGCGGCTGTATGCCGCCGCACCGCCGGCCGGGCCGGTGCGGGTGCCGATCCCCCAGGCATCGCTGACGATGGCGCCCCCCGCCGCGTCCGCGGCGTAGGTTCCCCCCTAGACCGGCTCGGGGATCCGTCGCGGGTCCTGCGTCAGCGGCGGCGACGCTGGGGACGGTGGCGGCGAGCGCTCGGGCCGCAGCGCGAAGGCGAACGCCACCAGCGCGCCGACGGCCTGGATGGCCAGCACGACGGCGGCGAAGTTCTTGGGATGGTGCGAAGCGTTCAGCAGCAGGATCGGCTCGGCCACCGCCACCGCGGCGAGCACGACCAGAAACCAGGTTCGGCGCAGCGCGAGCAGGTACTGGATCGCCAGGTAGGTGCCCGCCAGCACCGTGAACGCCAGGCCCAGCACGATCAGCGAGTTGGACGCCGAGGTCTTCTTGGCGCCGAATGCCGCCTTGATCAGCAGGTGGGACTCGAAGCCGAAGATGAGCAGCACCGGGATCGCACAGACGGCGACGATCCCGAGCGCTCGGACCAGGATCGGCCGCGGGTCCTCGCCGGCGGCGCGCCGGCGCGAGACCTCGGGGACGAGGTAGAAGCCGGCGCCCATTGCGACCCAGATGAGGACCTTGGCCGCGACGGCGACCGCGCCGTACGAGCTGGCGACGCTCGTGCTGAACCGGTGCTTGGCGGCGATGATGTCGATGTTCTGAAGGACCGCGATGATGATCAGGCCCGCGATCGGCGCCCAGGCGCGCTTGACGTGCGCCCAGAGGGTGAGCCCCGCCACCGCGGGTGGCCCCGGCGCCGCCACCGCACCGAGCGCCTCGGCCTCGACCTCCCGTACGTACCGGCGCAGCCGGCGAACGCAGAACACGCCCACGGCGATGAATGAGAGGGGCGTACCGAGGTAGGCCCCGGTCACGCCGAGGCCCGCAGCGGCGAGGACGCCGCCCAGGACGAGCCGGGCGCCCTGCTCGCCGATCAGGCTGAGGCCGACGCCCTTGTAGTCGCCGACGCCCTGCAGTACGCCGCGCAGCACCGACAGCTCCAGCCACAGGCCGGCGGCGGGCAGGCCGAGCGCGGCGGCCCACTGGTCGTGCTTGACGCCGACCGCCGCGGCGATCGGGTCGCGCAACAGCACCGACACGATCGTGATCGCCAGCGTGAACAGGAGCAGGCCCTTGGTCCAGCGTCTGGTCGTCGCCATCAGGCCGGCGCCGACCCCGAGATGGCCGAGCACGCCCTCGCGCGCGGTCGCCACCTGGAGCGCCTGTCCGACGACCGACAGGATGAGGAAGTAGCTGACCAGCGCCGCCAGCGAGCCGTAGCCGCCGCCCTGGTTGTCCTTGAGCAGCCGGCTGAACACGATGGTCGAGCCGAGCGCGATGACGTTGTTGACGATCATCGCGCCGGCCAGCCCGACCGCCTTGGCGGTCTCCGACCCACGCAGGTCCGCCAGCGACGTGGGAATGTCGGCGCGATCCCCGGAGATGCGCCGGATCAGCCGCGCGATGACGCCCGGGCGCGCGGACGGGGGATCGGTCATGTGCCCCCTGACGGTAGCGGAAGCCATCGTCAGCTCGGCTCTACAGTGTCGGCTTGTGCGGGGCCAGTACGAGTCAAACGGCGCGGCCGACACCGAGGCGCTCGGCGCCCGCCTGGCCGCCGATCTGTCCCCCGGTGACGTCGTCACCGTCGAGGGTGAGCTCGGCGCCGGCAAGACGACGTTCGTACGCGGCGCCTGCCGGGCCCTGGGTGTGACGGTGCCGGTGACCAGCCCCACGTTCACGATCGGGCAGCGCTACCCGGGCGCGCGTGGGCCGGTGTGCCACGTCGACCTCTACCGCCTGGGATCGCTTGCCGACGAGGACCCGGACCTGCTGGCGGACTACCTCGGACCGGACCTGATCGCGTTCGTCGAGTGGCCCCGCGCGGGCGCGCGAGAGCTCGCCGGTCTCGCCCGCGTGGCCGCGCGGGTCACGCTGGAGCACGCCGGTGAGGACCACCGCCGAATCGAGGTCGCGTGAAGATCCTCGGCTTCGACACGGCGACGGCGGCGACGGCGGTGGCCATCCTCGATACGGTCACCGGCGCCACGGTCGCCGAACGCGACATCCCCCCGCGGGGAGAGCGGCCGCGGCACACGACGGCCCTGATGGCGATGATCGTGACCCAGCTGCGGAGCTTTGACACCGACTGGGGCGAGATCGATCGCATCGCGGTCGGCGTCGGCCCCGGCACGTTCACCGGACTGCGGATCGGCGTGGCGACCGCCCAGGCGCTCGCCCGGGCGCGCGACATTTCGCTGGTCGGGGTCTCGACGCTCCACTCGCTCGCGCTCGGAGCGGCCGGAGTCGACGGGGCGGGGTGGGGGACCGCCCCGCCCGATGTCGATGCTGTCGTGGCGGTCATCGACGCTCGGCGGGGCGAGGTGTTCGCCGCGGGCTGGCCGCTCGAGGACGTCTCCCGGCCCGGCGCGGCGGCGCAGCTCGCGCCCCGGGCGCTCGCACCCGAGGCGCTGGCCGCTGAGCTGCGCGGCGGCGGCCGAAGCTGGCTGGCCGTCGGTGACGGGGCGGTAGAATTCCGGGAGGCTCTCGAGTGCTCGGGGGCCTGGATTCCCGAGGCGGACTCAGACCGCAACCGAGTCGATGCCGTGGTGCATTGCCGCCTGGCGGCGGGGCTGCGACCTGAGGCCCCCGACGGCGTCCGGCCGGAGTACCTGCGTCTTCCCGACGCCGAGATCTCCCTTCGTGCCGCCCGGCAGCGATGACATCAGACAGCTTCACGATCCGCACTCTCGGCTACTCCGACCTCCCGCAGGTGATCGCCATCGAGCGACGCGCGTTCACCACGCCGTGGTCGCTGGCGATGTTCGTGCTGGAGCTGTCCAAGCCGTCGGGGCTGTGCCTGGCGGCGGTCGGGCCATCGGACAAGCTGCTCGGGTACCTGATCTGCGCCCGCTACGACACGGTCTGGCATCTGATGAACGTCGCGGTCGACCCGGCGCTGCGCCGGCGCGGGATCGCGCGGACCCTGCTGGAGCAGATGATCGAGCGGGCCGGGCCCGACCGTGAGTACACGCTCGAGGTTCGCACCTCCAACGCGCCGGCGATCGCGCTGTACGAGCGGTATGGGTTCCGCTCCGCCGGCACGCGGCCACGCTACTACCGAGATAACGGCGAGGACGCGGTGATCATGTGGCGCACGCTGCAGACGACCACCGGCGCCGCCGGATGATCCTCGCGCTCGAGACGAGCTGCGACGACACGTGCGCGGCGGTCGTGACCTCCGACGGCCGCATCGCGTCCAACGTCATCTCGTCGCAGGGCATCCACGACCGCTACGGCGGGGTGGTGCCGGAGATCGCCTCACGCCATCATCTGGAACTCGTCGGGCCCGCCGTCCAGGACGCGCTGCACCGGGCCGGCGTGGGATTTGACGGCGTCGAGCTGGTCGCGGTCACCCGTGGCCCGGGACTCGTGGCGGCGCTGCTGGTCGGACTGGCGGCGGCGAAGGCGATCGCCGCTGCCCGCGAGCTCCCGCTCGCGCCGGTCGACCACCTCCACGGTCACGTTGCCGCCGGCTTCCTGGCGCCGGCGACGCTCGGGGAGGATGGGACCCCGTTCCTCAGCCTGATCGCCAGCGGGGGCCACACCTTCCTGGCCCGGGTGACCGGCCACGGCCCCGACTTCGAGGTGCTGGGGCAGACCCTCGATGACGCTGCCGGCGAGGCGTTCGACAAGGGCGCGCGGCTGCTCGGCCTCGGGTATCCCGGCGGAGCGGCGCTGGAGCGGCTCGCCCGCGCCGGCGATCCCGGCGCGTTCTCGTTTCCGACGGGGGCCCGGATGCCGGGCCTGGACTTCTCGTTCGCCGGGCTCAAGACGGCGCTGCTGTATCGGGTGCGCGAGCTCGGTCCGGAGCAGACCGACCGTTTGCGCGCCGACCTCGCCGCCTCCTATCAGCACGCGATCGTGGAGGCGCTCGCGCTCCGCGCCGAGCGGGCGCTGGCGCAGACCGGGCTGCAGCGGCTGGCGCTGGGCGGTGGAGTGGCCGCCAACGGCACGCTCCGCGAGCGCCTGGGCGGGCTCGGGGTGCCGCTCGATGTTCCGCCGCCCGAGCTGTGCACCGACAACGCGGCGATGATCGCCAGCGCGGCGAGGTTCGTGGCGCCGCTCCCGTTCCCGGATTACCTCGAGCTCGACGTGTACGCCACGGGCGAGCGGGCGCTGGTCCCGGCCCGGTGAGTCCGGACGTCGTCCTCTATGGCCGCGACGGCTGCTGCCTGTGCGACGACGCCCGCACCATCCTGGAACGGGTGCGCGCGGACGTGCCGTTCACGCTCATCGAAACGGACATCGACCGCGACGAGCGCCTGCTGCGGGCCTACCTGGAGCGAATCCCGGTGATCACGATCGACGGCGTGGAGGCCTTCCAGCTGTTCATCGACGAGTCCGAGCTGAGGCGGCGCCTTGGCTTGGCTAGAGTTGACAGCGGATGAGCTACACGGTTGGCCGCGGTACCGAGCCGGCGGGACCGGGCCTCGACAAGCCGGGCGAGAAGCTTTCGCTCGGGGTTGCGGCCCGCCTGTCGCGGTATCTGCAGGTGCTCACGCAAGCCCGAAAGATTGGCAAGGAGACGATCTCCTCTCAGGAGCTCGCCGACTATACGCACGTCAACTCCACCCAGATCCGCCGCGATCTCTCCGGATTCGGCAAGTTCGGCAAACGGGGCGTCGGGTACAACGTGGAGTCGCTGGTCAGTCAGATCCGCAAGATCCTGCGCACCGCCGGCCAGCACAACATCGCGCTGTTCGGCGCCGGGCACCTGGGCACCGCGATCGCGACCTCCGACATCTTCGCCGATCACGGCTTCCGGGTGGTGGCGATCTTCGATATCGACCACGAGCGGGTGGGGACCCGGATCGGCCCGTTGGCGGTCCGCCACAACTCAGAGCTGCGCACCGTGGTGGATGAGCAGGACATCGTGGTGGCCGTGCTCGCAGTGCCGTCCTCGGCCGCCCAGAGCATCGCCGACGACCTCGTCGAAGCGGGCGTGAAGATCATCTTCAACTACTCCGAGGCGTTGCTCGGGGTCCCGCCCGAGGTGACGGTTCACACCTCCAGTCCGGCGGTCGATCTGCTCTACGCGCTGTACTTCTATCTCACGTAGTCCATCTTGACTCGCTGTGGAGCTCGACCTTGACACCGCCCGTGCGGCCTTCGACGCCTCGACCGATTTCACCGTCGGGCTCGAGGAGGAGTTCGCCGTGCTCGATCCCGCGGGCCTCGGGCTCGTCGGGCGCTTCGAGCAGCTGCGCGATGGCGCCGCCGACGATCCCCTGCTGGGCCCGGCGATCGCCGGCGAGCTGATCAATTCGGAGATCGAGATCAGGTCCGGGCGCGGTGAGGACCTGGCGATGGCGCGCTCCGCCCAGCACGAGCTGCGGCGGCGGCTGTTCGCGCTGGCGGCCGCCCAGGACGTGGCGTTGGGCGCGACGGGGACCCATCCGTGGTCGGACTACCGTCAGCAGCACATCATCGAGACCGATCATTACCGCCGCGTCGAGGAAGGGCTCAAATACGTCGCCTGGCGCAACAACACCTTCTCACTGCACGTTCACGTCGGCGTCCGGGGCGCCGATCGAGCGGTCGAGGTGTGCGATCGCCTGCGGCCGGTCCTCCCCGTGCTGCTCGCGATCTCGGCAAATTCGCCGTTTCTCGACGGCTCGGACTCCGGCCTGCACAGCGCCCGCACCCAGACGTTCACCAAGAGCTTCCCGCGTTGCGGCATCCCGGACGCGTTCGGGACGTGGGATGCGTTCGGCGACTACATCAAGCTGCTCGTGGACACGCGCTCGATCGTCGAGTACACGCAGGTGTGGTGGTCGATCCGCCCGCACTTCTCGTTCGGCACGGTCGAGGTGAGGATCTGCGACGCCCAGATGACGGCCGGCGAGTCGGATGGCCTGGCGGCGCTGATCGCCGCCTGCGTGGCCCAGGCGGCGCGCGAGGTCGACGAGGGTGTTCCCTACATCGACCTGCCCAACCGGCTGATCGAGGAGAACATGTGGCGGGCGCTGCGCTATGGCCTCGACGGCGACCTGCTCGACCTCGAACGGCGCGAGGCCTATCCGGCCGCCGCCGCCCTGGACCGCCTGCTCGAATGGACCACCCCGGTTCGCGCCGAGCTCGGCATCGACGTCAACCTGCCGGCGCTGAACGGTGCCCAGCGCCAGCGGCGGATGCTCGAGTCCGGGATGAGCCTGGCCGAGGCGTACGCGTCCGCCCAGGCCGAGACACGCGAGAGCTATTCGGGCATCCTTCAGACCCACCGACGATGACCCCACCGCGACGAAAGCAGGACCGATGAGCACGAGCGATCAGCCCTCCGAAGAAGAGCTCCGAGCCGCCTACGAGGCCGAGATCAAGAAGATCCGCGTCGAGCAGATCGTGCTCGAGCAGGTCGTCTCGCTCGTGAACCTGGGCATGCGGCGCACCGGACTTTCTCCGGGCACCGAGGACGAGCGCGACGCCGGTCAGGTACGGACGGCGATCGAGGCCGTGCGGGCGCTCCTGCCGCTCATCGAGCAGTCGGCTCCGCCCCAGGCGAGCGCGATTCGCGACGCACTGTCGCAGCTACAGCTCGCCTACCTGCGCCTGGACGGCGGGGCAGAGGCCGGTCCCCCGCCCACGGGACCAGCGGCGGGTCGGGCGGGCACCGATACACCGGGCCGGGCGGGCACCGATACACCGGGTACCACTTCGCCGCAACCGGACCCCGCCGGCTCGGTGGGGGAGCCGGATCCGGATCCGTCCGCTCCGCCGTCGGAGCCGGACTCGGCCACGCCCGGCGAGCCGGGACCCGCGCAGCGCAGCGGGCGGCTCTGGGTTCCGGGCCAGTAGCCCATCTGCCCGGCGCCGCCGCTGGGCCACTCGTGCGGGCTGGCCCACTCGTGCGGGCTCGGCCACGCGTGCGGAGGTGTGTACCAGCGTCGATACGGACGACGTTCGTCGCGCCGGCACGCTAGACTCGCGCCGGTCTTATTGCCGGGGTCTCCGCACCGATGTCAGGGCGGCAGACCCTTTTTGCCGTTGTGATCGCGCTTTCAACCGCGCTTGAAACTTAAGAGCTTCTCCGGAGGACCTCCTTGTCTAGCTTTCTGACGCATCACGGCGTCCTGGTTGCGCTTGTGTGCGCTGCGGCCGCCATCGTGTACGGCGCCGCCACCTCGCGGTCGCTGCTCGCCCTGTCTCCCGGCAACGAGCGCATGCGTGCGATCTCCGCGGCGGTGCAGGAGGGTGCCTCCGCGTATCTGAACCGCCAGTACACGACGATCGCCGCCGTCGGCGTCGTCGTCTTCGTCCTCCTGATTCCGCTGCAGAACATCCGGGTCGCCATCGGCTTCCTGATCGGGGCCGGGCTGTCGGCGTCCGCGGGTTATGTCGGCATGAACGTCTCCGTACGGGCCAATGCCCGCGTCGCCGAGGCGGCTCGCGGCGGCATCTCCAAGGCGCTCGATGTCGCCTTCCGCGGCGGCGCGGTGACCGGCATGCTCGTCGTCGGTCTGGCCCTGACCGGCGTCGCCGCCTACTTCGGGATCCTCACCTGGATCGCCGGTGAGAGCACCCGCCACGCGGTCGACGCGCTCATCGGCCTCGGCTTCGGTGGATCGCTGATCTCGGTGTTCGCCCGCCTCGGCGGCGGCATCTTCACCAAGGGCGCCGATGTCGGCGCCGACCTGGTCGGCAAGATCGAGGCCGGGATCCCCGAGGACGACCCGCGCAACCCGGCGGTCATCGCCGACAACGTGGGCGACAACGTCGGCGACTGCGCCGGCATGGCCGCCGACCTGTTCGAGACCTACGCCGTGACCGCCGTCGCGGTGATGCTGCTCGGAGTGCTGACGTTCAGCCAGACGTCCGCGGTCGCGATCTTCCCGCTCGTTCTCGGCGGCGTCTCGATCATCGCCTCGATCATCGGCACCTTCGCCGTGAAGTCCAAGAGCGGCAACGTCGAGCGGGCTCTGTATCAGGGCCTGATCCTGTCCGGCGGCCTGGCCGCGCTGATCTTCATTCCGGTCACCTACTGGCTGATGCACGGCCTCACCCTGGGATCCGGCGCCGCCGCTCCGAAGTGGTGGCACTTCTACCTGTGTGCGTTGATCGGCCTGGGCGTGACCGCGCTCCTGTTCGTGATCACCGACTACTACACCTCCACTCGCTTCGGCCCGGTGAAGTCGACCGCGCGCGCCTCCCAGACCGGCCACGCGACCAACATCATCCAGGGGCTCGCCCAGGGCTACCAGGCCACCGCGCTGCCGGTGCTCGTGATCGCGCTCGGCATCTTCGGCGCCTGGAAGCTCGGTCACGGGATCTACGGCATTGGTGTCGCCGTGATGTCCCAGCTGTCGCTGTGCGGGCTGATCGTCGCGCTCGATGCGTTCGGGCCGATCACCGACAACGCCGGCGGCATCGCCGAGATGGCCGACCTCCCGGAGGAGGTCCGGAACATCACCGATCCGCTGGACGCGGTCGGCAACACCACCAAGGCCGTGACCAAGGGGTACGCGATCGGCTCTGCCGCCCTGGCGGCGCTGGTGCTCTTCAACGCCTTCGAGCAGGAGCTCGCCGGCAAGGGCAAGGTCGTCAACTTCTCGATCGGCAACCCGCCGGTGCTCATCGGACTGCTGATCGGCGGCCTGATGGTCTACCTGTTCGCCGCGCTCTCGATGGAGGCCGTCGGCCGCGCCGGCGGCGCGGTCGTCGAGGAGGTCCGTCGCCAGTTCCGGGAGAAGCCCGGGATCATGGAGGGCACCGAGCTGCCCGAGTACGGCACGTGCGTCGACATCGTCACCAAGTCCGCTCAGCGGGAGATGATCCTGCCGGCGCTGATTCCGATCGTGTTCACGGTGATCGTCGGCATCATCTCCGTCGAGGCCCTCGGCGGGCTGCTGATCGGCGTGATCGTCGTCGGCGTGTTCATGGCGATCTCGATGACCGCCGGCGGTGGCGCCTGGGACAACGCCAAGAAGCTGATCGAGGACGGCGCGTTCGGCGGCAAGGGGTCAGAGGCCCATGCCGCGGCGGTCACCGGTGACACCGTCGGCGACCCGTACAAGGACACCGCCGGGCCGGCGATCAACCCGATGATCAAGGTCGCCAACATCGTGGCGCTGCTGATCATCCCACTGATTACGTGATCGTCAGGTAGTGGGTGCGGTCGGGGGCGCTGCCGCACCGTCCCTGCGACAGGATTAAGCTTGCCTAAATGCGAGGCGCTGGGCCAGGGTTCGGCGACTGTCGCGGAGACGGTGGGCCGCGCCCCCGACCGCTCCGGTATGCCGCTGCGCTCGTCATCGGCGGGTTGATCAGCGCCGCCGCGGTCTCTGGCTGTGGCGGCGCCGGCCATCGTGGTGGCTCGTCGAGCGGTTCGTCCTCCTCGACGGCGGCGGCGTCCTCGGCGTCCTCCTCGACGACCACGTCGGCGGCGCCGACCGTGGCCACCATCTGCACGGCCCGGGGGCTGTCCACCATCGAGCGGTTCCTGAAGGCGGCGTCGATCTCCACGCATGGCTCGATGGCCGATTCCGGGTACCCGCAATGCCGGTTCACCGCCCGGCTGCGCAGCGGCGGCGTCGTTCGGGTGACCGCGGAGGTCGACGTCGAGCCGCAGGCGTACGCGGTGCTCGAGCGGACGATCGAGGAGGCGTCGCAGATCTTCCCGCAGCGGCTGTTCGCCGCCCCGGCGCAGGTGCCCCACCTGGGGATCGACGCCGCCTGGTTCCCGCCTCAGCAGCACCTTCTCACCACCGACGCCGTGAGACTGGTCACCGTGACGATTGGCTGGGGCAAAACGGCCCGCGCCCGCAAGGTGGCGCTGGCGGTGGCGGCGGCGCGGGCGTACCTCGGGCCTTCGCGGCTCAAACAGGCCACGCCGATCGGGCCCTGACGTGCCGCGCCGGCGCCATCTGTGCGCCGTGGCTCCGGCGCTGATCGCGTCGGGCGCGCTGCTGGCTGGCTGCGGTGGCGCCTCCCGCCGCAGCGCGTCCAGCGGCTCGGCGACCCTGCGCTCGACAACCTCGGCCACGTCGACCACCTCGACGGCGACATCGGCCGCCGCTCCGACGGTGGCCACGATCTGCACCACGCGGGCGCGCGGCGCGATCGCCCGGTTCCTCCACGTCACGCCCGCGTCGCTCTCGCAGCGTGGCGCGACCGCCAACTCGAGTTATCCGGAGTGCGCGTTCGGGGCCCGTCTCGGCGGGCGGCGCGTGAGCATCACGGCGGAGGTCGACACGGAGCCCTCGGCGTACGCGGTGCTGGAGCGCACGATCATCGAGTCGTCGCAGATCTTTCCCCAGCGCAACCATCCGGCGCCGCGCCACGTCGGTCACCTGGGGCTCGACGCGTCGTGGTTCCCGGAGGGCACGCAGCTGATGACGACCGATGCTGTCCGGCTGGTCATCGTCACGGTCGACTGGCACCCGGCGCCGACGGCCCGCAAGGTGGCGCTCGCGGTGGCCGCGGCACGGTCCTACCTCGGACGTTCCCGGCCGAAGCTGGCGCGCGGGCCCGCGCCGTGAGGTGGCGACGATCACGTCCGACGCTCCCGCCCCGTAGCCTGCGGCAGCAATGAAGCTCTCGGTCGAGTTGGGGCTGGTGCTGGCGCTGCTGACCGCGTTCGGCTCGGTGGCCGGCTTTCTCTATAAGTTCCGTGGCGCCCGCGAGGCGCCGTCGGTGCAGCTCAGCCATCCCTGGCGCAGCACTGTCGAATTGTTCCGCTCGCCGATGTATTCGCTGGGCATCGCCATCGCGCTCGGCTCCTGGGGCTTTCACGTCGGTGCGCTCGCGCTGGCGCCGATCTCGCTGGTCCAATCGGTGATCGCCGGCGGCCTGGTGCTGCTCACCGTCGTCGCCGACCATGTGTTCGGAATCGAGGTCACCCGGCGCGAATGGATCGGGGTGGGGCTGACCGCGGGGGGCCTGGCCTTCCTGGCCGCGACGCTGGACGGCGACGCCGGCAGCGCCCACTCCCGCTACGCCCCCGGGACGCTTGCCGTGTTCCTCGTGGTCGTCGGGGTCGCGGGCCTGGCGCTGGCGTGTCGTCCGCGCCGCCCGGCGTTCCTGGCCGTCTCGGCCGGCCTGCTGTGGGCGACGTCGGACACGTCGATCAAGGCCCTGAGCTCGCATCTCGGCGCTCTCGGGCTCGGCGTGGTGATCCATCCGCTCGCGTTCGTGATCCTGGTGGCCTCGCTCGTCGGACTGCTCATCTCGGCGCGCAGCCTCCAGCTCGGTGACGCGGTCCCGATGATCGCCCTCACCAGCGCCGCCGCCAACCTGACGACGATCGCCGCCGGCCCGATCGTATTCGGCGAGCCGATGCCCTCCAGCCAGGTGGGCGTCGTGGTCAGGATCGTGGCGTTCGCGCTGGTGATCGCCGCCGCTGCGCTGACGCCGCCGCCCGCCCACGCCTCCGATCACGCCGCCTAAGCGCTCGGATAAGGTCGGTTGCGCGCCATTTCTGACTCTGAGCACCTAGAGTGCCGGGCATGTTCATTCTGATCGTTGGCGCCGGCCGGGTTGGGTCGGCGGTGGCCAAGCGCGCGCTGGACGCCGGACACGACGTCTCCGTGCTTGACAGCGACCCGCTGTCCCATGAGCGGCTGGACAAGGACCAGTCGATCAGCTGGGAGGATGCCGGCGGACGCTTCACGGTGGGAGCCGCGTTGGAGGTCGATGGCCTGATCGAGGCCGGGATCGAGACGGCGGACGTGTTCATGGCCGCCACCCGAGGCGACAACACGAACCTCGTGATCGCTCAGCTGGCCCAGCGCCGGTTCAACGTGCGTCGCGTGGTGGTGCGCGTCGCCGATCCGGCCCGCGCCGCCTGGTACGCCGAGCAGGGCCTGCTCACCATCTGTCCCACGCAGCACGCAATTGACCAAGCCGAGCAGGTCGTACTCGAGGCCTGAGGGGGATGCTCGTCCCATGTACGTGATCATCGCCGGAGCGGGCAAGGTGGGGTGGAACCTCGCCCGCGAGCTGATCGCCAAGGACCGTGAGGTGACCCTGATCGAGTCCGATCATCGCCGTTACCGGGTCGTCGAGGAGGAGCTCGAGCACGCCGTCCAGTACGGCGACGCGACCGAGATGTGGGTGCTGGAGCGAGCCGGGATCGGCCGGGCGGACCTCGTGATCGCCGTCACCGGCGACGACGAGGACAACATCCTCATCTGCCAGGTGGCCAAGGAGAAGTACGGCTGCGAGAGGATCGTGGCTCGCGTCAACAATCCGCGCAACCTGGATCACTTCAAGACGCTCGGGGTCCAGCCGGCGGTGTCGGCCACCGATCTGATCCTGCGCCTGATCGAGCACGAGGTACCGGAGTACGGGCTCGTCCAGCTGCTGGCGCTCGAGGAGGAGCACCTGGAGATCATCGAGCTCGAGGTGGGACAGGGGTCCCCGGCAGCGGGCCGCCGCGTCGCCGACGTTCCGCTCCCCGAGGGCTCGCTCATCATCTCGGTGCTGCGCGACGGCACCGGGTTCGTCCCCAAGGCCGACTCGGTCATCAACGCCGGTGACCAGGTGCTGCTCATCCTCGATCCAGGCTTGGAGGGGGAGATCACCCCGCGGTTCGCGCCCAACGAGTCCGAGGTTTCCACCGGCTGACTGAGTGGTCACGAGAATGGCTGATCGCAACGTCGAGTACCTGCTCATCGGAGGCGGACTGGCCGCCGGCAACTGCGCCCGCTGGCTGCGCAAGTCCGGTGCCGACGGCTCGATTCTGCTCGTCGGCCGCGAGCCCGATCTGCCCTATGACCGCCCGCCCCTGTCCAAGGGCTACCTGCAGGGCAAGGAGTCGCGCGCGGACGCTCGGTTCCAGGAGGCGGATTGGTACCAGGATCAGCAGATCGAGGCGCTGACCCGCACCTCGGTGATGAAGCTCAACCTCGAACAGCGGACGGTCACGCTGTCCACCAAGCAGGAGATCGGCTTCGGCCAGGCGTTGGTGGCGACCGGCGCCAACGTCCGCCGGCTCAACGTCCCCGGGGCCGAGCTGGAGGGCATCCACTGCCTGCGCACGTTCGGCAACAGCGACGCCATCCGCGAGAACGCGGCCGGCAAGCGCGTCGTCCTGATCGGCGGCTCCTACATCGCCAGCGAGGTCGCCGCGACGCTGACCGAGCTCGGCAGCACCTGCACCATGGTGATGATGGAGCCGGCCGCGCTCAGCCGCACCTTCGGTGTCGAGGCGGCGAGCTACTTTCATGATCTGCTGACCGATCACGGCATCGAGATCCACGCCGAGGATGAGCTCGAGCGCTTCGAGGGCGCCGAGGGCCGCGTGACGACGGTCATCACCAAGTCCGGCCGTCGGCTCGCCGCCGATGCCGTCGTGCTCGGCGTCGGGGTCATGCCCGACGTCATGCTGGCCCGCGGCGCCGGCCTCGAGCTCGGGGACAGCGGCGGCGTCGTTGTCGATTCACAGCTTCAGACCGCTGTGCCCGGTGTCTACGCCGCCGGCGATATCGCCGAGTACGAGAGCGTTGTCCACGGCGGCCGCCGCATCCGCGTCGAGCACTGGGACGTCGCCTTCAACCACGGCAAGACCGTGGCGCTGAACATGCTCGGCGCCAAGCAGCCGCACGACGCCGTCCCCTATTTCTTCTCCGACCTCTCCGACTGGGCGGCGATCGAGTACGTCGGCCCCGCCGACGACTGGGACCGCGAGGTCATCCGCGGCTCAACCGACGATGGCAAGTTCACGGTGTTCTACCTCCAGGAGGGCCACGTGGCCGCCGCTCTCACCGTCGGGCGATCCGATGACCTCCAGCACGCCCGCCGCCTCATCGCCGAGCACACCGACATCGGCGACCGCGCCGACGCGCTGGGTGACCTCTCGACGGAGCTCGAGACGATCGTCTGAGAATCTGACCCGCGGCGCTGATCCGCGCTGCGGCGCGGACGCGCCGGGCGCGCTGAGCGCCGGTTGGCGTCGAACTGCGGGGCAAGGACTCGAACCTTGATAACCAGCTCCAGAGGCTGGCGTCTTGCCATTAGACGACCCCGCACCTGCGGGAAAAGCATAGCCAAGTGACGCCGATCCGTCCGAGGCGAATGAGAACATATGTTCGTAGGCGCGTCGCGACGCGCCGGCGCTCAGGCGCGGTGGGCTGACACCCAGGCCACCGAGCCGGCGTCCACTGGGAGGGAGGTGCCCGTGATGAACGACGCCTGATCGGAGCAGAGCCACACGACGGCGGCGGCGACCTCGGCCGGGTCCCCGAAGCGGGTCATCGCCTGGGGGGCGAGAATCTCCTGCTGGCGCTCCGGTGGCTGGTCGGACATCAGCGGGGTCATGATCGCGCCCGGGCAGACGGCGTTGACGCGGATGCCCTCGTTGGCGTACTCGACGGCGGCGTTCTTGGTGAGGCCGAGGATCCCGTGCTTGCTGGCGGCATAGGCGCTGAGCATCGTGACGGCGCGCAGGCCGGCGTTGGAGGAGGTGTTGACGATCGCGCCGCGGTTCGGCATGTCCTGCGTGAGCATCTGGGCGATCTGGTGCTTGAGACCGAGGAACGTGCCGCGGAGGTTGACCGCGATGACGCGGTCGAACTCCTCGTCGGAGGTCTCGTGCAGGAGCTTGTGGACGCCGATCCCCGCGTTGTTGTGGGCAAAGTCGAGCCGGCCGTAGCGGTGCACGACATGAGCGACGAGGCCCTCGTTGGCCGCCGAGCTGGAGACGTCGCACGGGAAGAACTCGGCTCGTCCGCCGGCGTCGGTGATCTGCCGGACCGTCTCCTCGCCGCCCTCGACCGCGCCGGGCAGGTCGGCGACGACCACCGTGGCGCCCTCGTGGGCGAATCGCCGCGCGCAGGCGCGGCCGATCCCGCTGGCGGCGCCGGTGACCAGGCCGGCTCTGCCCTCCATCAGGCCACCCATGGCACGCTACCCGGCCGCGGCCAGCGCCACCTGCCGGACCTCGCTCGGCGTCGCGCCGAACTCGCGCTTGAATACCCGCGAGAAGTGGGCGGCGTCGCAGAAGCCCCAGCGGAAGGCGATGTCGGTGACCGAGCCGCCGTTGGGCTGCTGCAGATCCTCCAGGCACCGGGCCAACCGTTCGGTTCGCACCAGGCCGGCCACCGATGACTCGACGTCTTCGAACAGGGCGTGCAGGGTGCGGACGGACATCGCGTAGGCCCGCGCGATCGATGCCGGGCCGAGTTGGGGGTCCTGAAGACGCGTCCGCACGTAGCGTCCGATCTCGGCGCGCATCGCCGCCCGCGCCGCCGAGCGGTCGTTGGGCAGCGCCGGTTCCACGGCGGCCCGGAGCAGTTCGAGCGCGGCGTTGGCCGCCGCGGCGCCGGCCGCCGAGTCCAGCCGCGGGAGCTCGAGCGCCAGCGCGTTCATGAAGCGCACCAGGAGGCGGGCGCTGGCGCTTCCGTTCAGTGACGGCAGCGCGTCGAGCGCGCCCAGGCGCGGGCACACCGCCAGCACGCGGTCACGCGGGAACAGGAGCGTGCGTTTGTAGAACGCCTCGGCGATCTCGATCTCGGTCGGCTGGAGGCCGTCCCACAGCACCATGTCGCCGGGCTTGAGCGCCAGCTGGCGATCGCCCTCGCGGACGAGCTCTACGCCCTTGCACACGAACTGGAAGCCGAGCACGTTCTCATGGCTGACGTCCGGGTGGCTATCGATCACGGCGGCGCCGCGATGACCCAGGAAGGGCGACGCCGCGCAGTCGACGAGCATCAGGTCGCCGATGGGCCGCCGGGACACCGCCGCCTCGAACCGCTTGGGCGTGCGGAACGTCGGCCGGACGTCGAACGCCAGGTGGGTGGTGGCGAGAATCTCTGACCACGACCGCAACCGCGCGGTCGTGTCCGCTCCTCGTGGACGCCATCGCTCCGGCGCCCGGTCGATCGGCGGCTCGTAGGGGGGCGCCTCAGCTAACGCCATCTGCTCCCAAACTCTCTCTCCCAGCGGGTCATTTCAGGCGCTTCCCGTTCGTCACTCATGCTAAACGAACCCGCCCACCACGCTCGACTGCCAATGCCACAAAGGCGTCGAGCGCCGCGGGATCGGCGAGTGAATCGCGGCTGGCCACCTTCTCGGCGGGCTCGCCGCGCAGGATCCGCTTGACCGGCGCCTCGAGCTTTTTGCCGGTCAGCGTCCGCGGGATGGCGCTCACCGCCAGGATCGCGTCCGGGACGTGACGGGGGGAGAGCTCTCGCCGCAGCGCCGCGGTCACCCGGCCCAGCAGCCGCTCGTCGACGACGGCGTCGGGCGCGGCGACGACGAACAGCAGCAGCTCCCCGAGTCCGCCGCCATCGTCCTCCAGGTGGATCACGAGCGCGTCGGCGAGCTCTGGGAACTCCTCCACCACCGCGTAGAACTCGCCGGTTCCCAGGCGGACACCGCCACGGTTCAAGGTGGCGTCGGAGCGGCCGGTGAGGATGCAGCTGCCGCGCTCGGTGAACTGGATCCAGTCGCCCTGCCGCCAGATCCCGGGATACCGGTCGAAGTAGGACGAGCGATAGCGCTCGCCGTCGGTGTCGCCCCACAGCATGACCGGCATCGACGGCATCGGCTCGGTGACGACCAGCTCGCCGAGCTCGCCGATCACCTCCCGGCCCGCCTCGTCGAACGCCGCGGCCGCTACCCCCAGGCAGGCGGACGAGATCTCGCCCTCGTACACCGGGGTGGCGAAGCAGCCCGAGACAAGGCCGGTGCAGACGTCGGTGCCGCCGGATCCATTGATCAGCAGGACGTCGGGGCCGAGCTGCTCGTAGACCCAGCGGTACCCCTCGGCGGGCAGCGGCGATCCCGCGGTGCAGAGCACCCGGATCGAACTCAGATCGAAGTCGCGGCGCAGATCGAGTCCGGCCTTGCGGCAGGCCATGAGGTAGGGCGGGGACACGCCCAGCACGGTCGCCCGGTTGCGCTCGGCCAGCCGCCACTGCTCGGCCAGGTCGGGCCAGGCGGGGTCCCCGTCGAGCATGACGATCGAGGAGCGCAGCAGGAGCGCCGACACGAGCGCGTTCCACATCATCCACGCGGTGGTGGAGAACCACTGCAGGCGCGCGCCGGGCTTCAGATCCCAGCCGATGCCCTGGTTCTTGAAATGCTCCACCAGCTGGCCGCCGTGACCATGGACGATCGCCTTCGGCAGGCCGGTCGTGCCCGAGCTGAACAGCACGTAGAGGGGATGGTCGAACGGCACCGGGGTGAACTCCAGCGGGGCGGAGTCGGCCAGCAGTTCGTCCCACGAGATCGCGTCGGGGACCCGCGCCTCGCCGTACGGCACGCCGACCACGTGCTCGATCGTGCCGAGCCGCCGGCGGATCGTCTCAACCTCGTCGCGCCGGCTGACGTACCGGTCCCGGAAGCCGTATCCGCCCACCGCGAGCAGCACCTTGGGCTCGATCTGGGCGAACCGGTCCACGACGCTGCGCACCCCGAACTCCGGGGCGCACGCCGCCCACGTGGCGCCGAGGCTGGCGGTGGCGATGAACGCCACCAACGTCTCGGGGATATTCGGCAGATAGGCGACGACGCGGTCCCCGGGTCCGACCCCGAGCCGCTGGAGCCCCACCCGAGCCCGCGCCACCTGCTCGCGCAGCTGGCCGAACGTCAGCTCGAGCGGGGGCCGGGTCTGCGACTGCGCGATCACGGCGACCCGGTCCAGGTCCTCCTCTCGCCCGATGAGGTGCTCGGCATAGTTGAGCCGCGCGCCCGGGAACCATCGCGCCCCCGGCATCTGGCGGGAGGCCAGCACGGTCTCGTAGCCGGCGTGATCGCGGACCTCGAAGAAGTCCCAGATCGCGCCCCAGAAGCCCTCGAGGTCATCCACGGACCACCGCCAGAGCTCGTCATAGGTCGCCACGTCGCGCCCGCGGTGATCCCGCAGCCAGTTCATGAAACGGCCGATCTCGGTGCTCTGGCGCAGGTCGGCCGGCGGCTCCCACAGGATGTCCCCGATCATCGTCCTCCCTCGATCGCTGGCTGCATTCTCTCATCCGCGGTGTCTGGGACCCATCGAGGCACCCCGAGCTCGCGGTCCTGAAGCGCGATCGCCGCGGCGATCAATCGCGCCTCGGCGCTCCGTGGCGCGATGAGCGACACGCCGGCTTCCCAGGTGACCGGGAGCGCCGCCACCGGCATCCCGGTCATGTCCCACAGCGCCGTCAGGGCGATCATCGGGTCACCGGCGCCGCCGGCGTGCCCCCGCTCGTAGCCCGGTCCGCGACCGTACGGGACGATCGGGAGCGTGGGCTCGAGCACGAGGTCGATGTCGCGCTGGGCGAACCACCGCTCCCACAGCGCCGCTCCGTGATCACGCCGCGCCTGCGCGGCCAGATACGCGCCCGCGTCGGTGAATCCGCGCGCCACCTCCAGGAACTCGGCGATCGCGGGGCGATATCGCGCCGCCGCATCGGCGTACCGGGCGTGATGGGTCCATGCGTCGGTGAACAGCACGCGGCTGAGATCGTCCCAGTTCAGATCCCACGCCGCCGGCGCCGACACCACCCGGGCGCCGAGCGTCTCGCATGCCCGGCGCGCCACATCCAGGGCCGCGGCGATCGCCGGTCCGATCGCGATGGCGTCGGTGCGGTCGGTGAGCGCGATCGTCATCCCGGCGAGCGGCCGCGGTCCGGGGTCGGCGTGGACCGGCAGATCCGTCACCGCCGCCGGCGAGGGCGCGACCGCCGATACCGGCGACCCGCCGCGCAGCATCCCCGTCAGCAGCGCCGAGCAATCGGCGACCGTGCGCGCCATCGGGCCGGGGTGGTCCAGGCTCGGCGCCAGGGCGATGATCCCGTCGAGTGGCAGCAGCCCGTGCGTCGGCTTGATCGCACTGGTGCCGCAGCACGCCGACGGGATCCGCAGTGATCCGCAGGTGTCGCTGCCCAGCGCGGCCGGCGTCATCCCCGCCGCCACGGCCGCCGCGCTGCCACCGCTGGAGCCTCCGGCGACCCGCTCCCGCGCCCACGGGTTGCCGACCTGGTCGGTGGTGCCGCCGGCCGCGAACTCATGGGTGTGGGTGTGTCCGAGGAGCACCATGCCCTGCTCGCGCAACCGCGCCCACACCGTTGCGTCGTCGGCGGCGACGTTGCCGTCGAGTACCCGGCTCGATGCGGTCAGCGGCAGGCCGGCCACGCTGTACAGGTCCTTGAGGCCGATCGGGATTCCGCACAGCAGTGGTGCCGCGCTGCCCTCGCGGGCGAGTCGCTCGTCGGCGGCCGCCGCCGCCTGGAGCGCGTGGTCCGGATACACCCGGACCCAGGCGTTGATCGACTCGCGGTCGCCGTCGAACGACGGATCGCCGCCGTTGCGCTCCTCGATCCGGCGCAGGCATGCCTCCGTCAGCTCGCGCGCCGACAGCCGGCGATCGTGAAGCAGCGCGGCAGCCGAGACGACTCCGAGGTCCACCGGATCGACGATGCTCTCCTGCAATCCTGTGAGCGACATAGCCTCTCTCCTTGCCTCTCGCCCGGCCATGGTCGGCGGCCACCGCGGAGGCGTCACGTACGCACTGTGACCGATTGTTCTCAAAGCGTACGTGATAGCGTTTCGCGCCGGGAGCGCCGTGACGTGAACCAAGGCATGATCGACGAAGCGCAACGCACCGCCGTGCCCGCCGCAGACGATCGAAACCAGCCGGCCACCGCGAACCGGACCGTGCGTGAAGCGGTTTTCGATGTCATGCGCCGGTTCGGCCTGACCACCATCTTCGGGAACCCCGGGTCCACCGAGATCCCGTTCCTCACCGGGCTCCCGCCGGACATCCACTTCGTGCTCGGCCTCCATGAGGGTGCGGTCGTCGGGATCGCCACCGGCTACGCGGCCGCCCGCGGGGAGCCGGCGCTCGTCAACCTCCACACCGCACCGGGGCTCGGCAACGCCATCAACGCCATCGCCAACGCCCGGGACATGCGGGTCCCGCTGGTGATCCTGGTCGGTCAGCAGGACCGTCGCCAGCTCGCGTACGAGCCGTTTCTCACCGGCCGTGCGCTCGAACGGCTGGCCGGCGAGTACCCGGTCTGGTCGAGCCTGCCGGTGCGAGCCCAGGATGTACCGGGCGCCGTCGCGCGCGCCTACAACGAGGCCGTGGCGCAACGTGGGCCGGCGCTGGTGGTCGTCCCGATGGACGACTGGCTCGAACCCGCCGACGAGTTCGCCGCCGGGTACCCCGAGCGGACCGTGAGGACCGAGACGGTCGCGCCCGGCGACCTGGGAGACCTGGCCGACATGATCGACCGCGCGTCGTCGCCGGCGCTGGTGGTGGGACGCGGTGGCGACGGTGAGGACGGCTGGGAGGGCGTGATCGCACTGGCCGAGCGCCTCGGCTGCCCGGTGTGGCAGGAGTCGTTCGCCCGGGCGGCGGGGTTCCCACAGGACCACCCGCAGTTCGCCGGCCACCTGCCGTGGCGGCGGCGTCAGATGCGCGACACCCTCGCCCCGCACGACCTGGTGATCGCCGTCGGCACCAACGCCTTCCGGCTGTACCTGTTCGAGGATCCCGGCCCGATGGTCCACGAGGGCACCCGCGTCGCCGTGCTCACCGACGATCCCGCCGAGGCCCACCGCAGTCCCTGCGCCCTGGCGGTCGTGGCACCGCTGGCGGCCGCCCTGGTGGCGCTGGTGGACGAGGTGACCGAGCGCATGAGCGAGGCGGGCGGGGCGGGCGGCTCTCACCCCACGCGACTGCTCCGTCCCCCGCCGCCGCCGGTGCCCGCGCCGGGCGAGCCGTTGGCGCCGGGCCATGTCTACTCCGCGCTCGCCGAGCGGATGACCCGCGACACCGTGATCGTCGAGGAGACCCCGTCCTCCCAACCCGAGCTGTACCAGCGTGTCCCCATCACGGCTCCGGGCGGCTTCCTCGCCTGCGGCAACGGCGGGCTCGGATTCGGCGTGGCCGGCTCGGTGGGACTGAGGATGGGCAATCCGGAGCGGCCGGTCATCGGCGTGGTCGGCGACGGGTCGTCCATGTACGCCATCCAGGCACTGTGGAGCGCCGCCCACTACGAGGTCGGAGTCCTGCTGCTGGTGATGGCCAACGGCCGGTATGCGGTGATGGACAACCTTGCCCGGGCGGCCAACGCGCCGGCCGCGTGGCCGGCGTTCGGCTCGATCGACATCGCCGGGATCGCACGGTGCCTCGGCTGCCCGGCGATCAACGTCACCACTCACGAGCAGCTGATCGAGACGTTCGACGAGGTGTTGCCGGGGTTGGCTCAGCGGCGGGAGCCGCTCCTCGTCGAGGTCGCGCTCGCCTGACCTCCTCGGGACACTAGCCGAGCCCAGCGGCCGCGTCGCGGACGAACCGCGCGCCGGCCAGCAGCGCCTCGCGCTCGGACTCCGACAGCTCCCACTCGGTGATCTGCCTGACGGCGCCGCCGCCCAGCGTGACCGGAACGCTGAGGCTGACGCCGTCGACGCCGTACTCGCCCTCGAGCATCACCGACGCCGGCCACAGCTCGTCCCCGGGCGGATCGACGCACGCGCGCACCATCCGGGAGACGCCGAGCCCCGAGGTCCAGGTCGAGGAACGTCCCGAGTCCAGGGCGACGTGGCGGACGTACCACCCGCTGACGAACTCCCGGACCGCCGACCGCGCCGCCGCATCGAGCACCACTGGCCGGCCGTCGACCGACACCCGCTCCCACAACGGGACAGACAGATCCCCGTGCTCGCCGATCGCCCAGGCGTCAACGCGCCGGGGGGAGACCCCCATTGCCCTGCCGATTCCGGTGCGCAGTCGCAGCGAGTCATTGAGCGTGTAGCCGAGCAGCCGGGTTCGATCCAGTCCCGTCCGTCGCGCCGCCCACGTGCACAGCGGATCGACCGGGTTGGTGACGACGATCACCGTGCCGCCCCAGCCCGCCGGCAGCCGATCGAGCAGCGGGGCCAGGATCGCCGCGTTGGCCTCGAGGTAGACCATTCGCGAGGTGTTGACGGTCAACGGGGCCGCCGCCGTGACGACCAGCACGTCGGCCGACGCCACATCGCCGTCGTCACCCTCGCGCAGCGTCCCGGTCGCCCCCTGCTCGAGCACCTGCTCGAGGTCCATCGAGTGCGATCGCAGCATGTTGGCTCGGGCGTCGAGCATCACGACCTCGCACTCCAGACCGGACACGAGCAGGTTGAACGCGACCGCCGCCCCGACACCGCCCCCGGCGCCTGAGATCACCACCCTCATCAAGGGCTCCGGGTCCGTCGGACGCTACGCCGCCGCGTGGGCGGACGCGCGCTCGAAGTACCCATGCTCGCCGCCGGCCAGGTATGCGGCCAGCCGGCTCGCCAGCGACATGATCGTCAGCGACGGGTTCACCGACAGCGTGCACGGCACGACCGAGCCGTCGCCGACGAACAGCCTCCGGACGTCGTGGGACTCGGCGTGCTCGTTGACGACCGAGCGCTCGGGATCGGAGCCCATCCGGCAGCCGCCCTGGACATGAGTGCTCGACTGGCTGCTCGGCAGGACACGCGTGGCGCCGGCGGCCAGCAGTACCTCGCGGGCGAATCGCTGGGCGGCTCCGTCGCGCTCCTGGACCGTGGCGCTCCACTCGTACGAGTAGCGGTCACGGCCATCCTCGTCGATCCACGCGGTGCCGGTGTTCTCGTCGGTGACCATCGTCAGCAGTCCCGCGAAGTACCGGTACCGCCGGACCGTCTCGCTCAGCTCCCGGCCCCACATCGGCACGCCGTCCTCGTCGGCCACCATGACCGCGAAGCCGATGGGATCCTGAATCGTGGCGGCCTCGACGATGAAGCCGCCGTCGGCGTCGCGCTGGAACTTCATGCAGTGGGCGCTGATCGGGTAGACCATATGCGCGTCCTGGGGCTCGTCGAACAGGCCGGCGATGATCCGTGCCGGATGCCAGCCGACGTGGCGGCCGATCAGCCGGGAGCTGGGGGAGCCGCCCGCCGCCGCGCGGATACCCGAGCGCAGCAGAAGCTGCGGGGTGGCCATCGCCCCGCCGGCGACGACGACGGCGCTCGCGTCCACGGCGTGCACCCGTCCGTCGGCGTCCCGGTACTCGATGCCGGTCGCCTCCAGACCCGACCCGCGATCCTCGATGACGACGCGCTGGACCGCACACCCGGCGCGCAGCGTCAGCCGCCCCTCCGCCCACGGCGGATGGATGTAGACGTTCATGGAGTTCTTGCCGGCATTCGTCGGGCACCCCTGGAGGCATGAGCCGCAGCGCATGCAGTTGGCGTCGGTGTAGGACATGACGGGTTCCAGCCCGGCGCCCATCGCCTCAAAGCCGGGGACGAGGGTGCGGATGCACTGCTGCCAGTCGGACCGCTCGCGCACGCCCAGCCGCGCCTCGACGCGAGTGAAATGGGGCGCCATGTCGGCGGCGCCGAACGGGTCGCCGCCGGCGCCGGTCAGGCCGCTGGCGCCGTGCCACTTCGCGTAGTCCTCGTCGGACGGCCGCAGCGCCACCTTCGTGTTGACGGTGCTCGTCCCGCCGACGCACCGGCCTCGGATCACCGCCAGCGGCGGCGCGCCGGCCGCCGCCGGCTCCACGAGGGTGGGCGGGAACCAGATGTCATGGTTGGCGTGCGCCTCCCATCGGGTGAAATCGGCCGCCGTGCGGTGCGGCCCGGCCTCCAGCAGCAGGACGCTGACGCCCGAGTCGGCGAGCTCGCCCGCGACCAGGCCCCCACCGGCGCCCGAGCCGACCACGATCACGTCGAAGCGCTCGATCGCGCTCATTCCGTCACCCCCAGGTAGGACCAGTCCTTCTTGATCCGCGTCGCCAGCGGCGAGGAGAAGTCGATCTCCTCCCAGGCGCCGGGGCCGGCCGCGCCCGGAGCGATGAAGTCGCTGTAGAACGCCTCGCAGGCCAGCGCGCGGACCATCTGGAACTCGGCCGTGAACTGGCGCTCGGCCAGCGCTTCGTGGCCGCCCTCCGCGGCGTCGCGCAGCGACTCGAACGCCGCCACCGCGCCGGCGCGGGCATCGTCCGGCATCCGGGCCAGCAGCGCGTCGACGTAGACCTCGCCGCCGACCCGCTCGCAGCCGGGCACGAGCAGCTCGCATAGCGTCCTGACCAGCGCCGCCGTCGATTGGTCGAGCACCTGCATCACACCACCCCGGCCGTCGCTCGTGCGGCGCTGCCGCTGCGGATGAGATCGGCCGCCTTCTCGGCGATCATGATCGTCGCCGCGTTCGTGTTGGCCCGGGTGATCTCCGGCATCACCGACGCGTCGGCCACGCGCAGCCCCTCGATGCCGTAGACACGCAGTTCGGAGTCGACCACCGAGCCCATCGCGCACGTCGAGGTGGGGTGGAAGACCGTCATCCCCTCGCCCCGAGCGAACGCCAGCAGATCCTCGTCGGAGTCCGAGTCCGGAACCCGGAACGGCCGGTCGATCACCGCCCGGAGCGCCGGCTGCGCGGCCATCTCCAGGGCCATCCGCAGTCCGGCCAGCATGCTGGCGCGGTCCTCCTCGGTGGTGAGGAAGTTGCACAGCACCCGCGGCTTGGCCTGCGGCATCGGGGAGCGGAGCATCACCCGCCCGCGGCTGGTCGGCTTGATCACCACCGGGCCGTAGGCCATGCCCGGAGCCTCGGGCGCGGTCAGCCCCCCGTCGTAGAGCATCCCCGGGGCGAAGTGGAACTCGACGTCAGGCGCCTCCACGCCGCTGCGAGCCCGGAAGAAGCCCGCGCCCTCCGGGATGTTGGAGGTGAGCGGCCCGCGACCCTCCGACGCGAACAGCGCGAAGTTCTCCGGACTGGCGGCGTCGAACAGCGACGGCCCGGTGGTCGTGTAGTTGAGGTTGGCCATGCAATGGTCCTGGAGGTTGGAGCCCACCGGCAGCGCCTCGCGGATCTCGATTCCCATCGGGGCCAGCTGGTCCTCAGGCCCGATGCCCGACAGCATCAGCAGCTGGGGCGAGTAGTACGTGCCGGCGGAGACGATGACTTCTCGCTCGGCGCGGATCTCCAGCGTCTCGTCCAACCGGGCGTACTGCACTCCGTGCGCGCGGCGGCCGTCGAACAGGAGCCTCGTGGCGTAGGCGTGCGTGATCACGGTGAGGTTGGGCCGCGAGCGCACCGGATGCAGGAACGCGTCGGCGGTGCTCAGGCGCTTGCCGTCGCGCTGAGTGAGCTGGAACCGGCCGACGCCCTCCTGCCGGGCGCCGTTGAAGTCGGGATTGAGCTCGTGGCCGGCCTGCCGGGCCGCCTCGATCATCGCGTCCACCAGCGGCTGCATCGAGCGGCTCTCGGACACCGTCAGCGGCCCGCCGGCGCCGTGATAGGCGTCCTCGCCCCGCTCGTTGTCCTCCGAGCGTTTGAAGTAGGGGAGCACGTCCTCATAGCCCCAGCCATCGCAACCCGCAGCTGCCCACGAGTCATAGTCCAGCCGGTTACCGCGGACGTAGATCATCGCGTTGATCGAGCTGCAGCCGCCGAGCATCTTCCCGCGCGGGAGGTAGAGCCGGCGATTGTCCATGCCGGGCTCGGGGTCACCGAACAGATCCCAGTCGAGCTCGGTCTTGAACATGATCGGGAAGATCGCCGGAATCCGGATCTCCGGTTGCGTGTCCTCGCCGCCGGCCTCGAGCAGCGCGACCCGGACGTCGGGGTCCTCGCTCAGGCGCGCCGCCAGCACGCAACCGGCCGAGCCGGCGCCGACGATGACGTAGTCGAACTGCTCACTCACCGCGGATCACCACCTTCATCACCTCAGTTGGATTGCTCATGGCAAAGCGCATCGCCTCCGGAGCCTGCTCGAGCGCGAACTCGTGACTGATCAGCCGCGCGATCGCGTCGCCGTTGCGTTCCACCACGGCGACCGCCTCGGCGAAGTCAGCGGAGTCGCAGCAGCTGGCCCCGAGCAGGTCGAGCTCCTTCTCGGTCAGGCTGCCGATCCGGATGGAGACCTCATCGGTGGACATCCCCACCTGGACGGCGCGGCCGGCCGAGGCGACGGCGTCGACCATCGCCCGCACCGCCGCCGGGACGCCGGTGGCGTCGAGCGCCACCGGAGGGCCGCCCGGACCGCCCCACTCGCGGGCCCGAGCCACCACCTCGGCGGCATCGGTCCACACGAGCGTTTCGGCTCCGACGCCGCGGCCGAGCTCCAGCCGGCTCTCCTGCAGGTCGATGAGCAGGACCTCGGCCCCCAGCTCGATCGCCACCATCGCCACGCACTGGCCGATCGGTCCGGCGCCGAGCACCATCACGCGCTCGCCGGGTTCGATCCGGGCCCGCCGGACGGCGTGGACCGCCACCGAGACGGGCTCCGCCATCGCCGCTAAGGCGCCGTCGGCCGCCTGGATCGGGAACACCTGCTCCTCGGGGAGAGTCAGCAGCTCCTGGAGGCCACCGTCGGTATGGATCCCGACGAGGCTGAAGTCGTCGCACGCGTTCGGGCGTCCGACGCTGCACGGATAGCAGCGGCCACAGGCGCTGATTGGCAGCATCGCCACCCGCTGGCCGGTCCTCAGGTCCGCTCGGCAGCCGGGACCGACGGCGGAGATCGTCGCGCCGACCTCGTGGCCGAGGACCCGGGGGAACTGCGACCCGCCGGCGGCCGCGGACATCTCGCCGGTGAAGAAGTGATAGTCCGACCCGCACAGTCCGACCGCCTCGGGGTGGACGATCACCTGCCCCGGGCCCGGCTCCCCGGGCTCCGGCCGCTCCTGCAGGGACATCGTCCCGACGCGCTCGGTCACCGCGGCGCGCATCGCGAGTGTCCCGTCCGGTGAGTTCGTTGGCACCAAGAGGTGCCACTGGTGGATGCATGGCAAGGACGCAGGATCCGACCTGTGGCCCAGCCACACGAGGATTCGAGGACGCGGCCAGGCGCCGCCAGGGGTGCCTCGACTGCCAGCGAATTTGCCTGACGGGGCACTAGTGACCCTCGGGGAGGGTCACTGCCCCCACACCTCGGCGGCGATCTCCACGATCAGCTCGAGCTTGGCGACCTCCTGCTCGTAGCTGACCGCGTTGCCCTCCACCGTCGAGGAGAAACCACACTGCGGGGAGAGGCACAGCTGCTCGATCGGTACGAACTTCGATGCCTCCTCGATCCGCCGGCGCACGTCGTCCTTGCTCTCGAGCTCGCCGCGCTTGCTGGTCACCAGTCCGAGGACCACCATCTTGCCCCGCGGCACGTACCGCAGCGGCTCGAAGCCGCCGGAGCGCTCGTCGTCGTACTCCAGGAAGAAGCCGTCGACGTCCAGGCCGCCGAACAGGGTCTCGGCGACATAGTCGTAGCCGCCCTCGGCGGCCCACGAGGAGCGGAAGTTGCCTCGGCACAGGTGCGTCGTGATCGTCAGCCCCTCCGGCCGGCCGGCCAGGGCCTGGTTGATGTTGCGGACGTAGGTCTCGTGCAGGTGCGCGGTGTCCTCGCCGCGCTGCGTCATGTAGTCACGTTGGTTGGGGTCGTTGAGGTAGGCCAGACTTGTATCGTCGAGCTGCAGGTACTGGCAACCGAGCGCGGCGATCTCCCGGATCTGGTCCGCGTACGCCGCCTGCAGGTCTGACCAGAACGGCTCGATGTCCGGGTACACGTCCGGGTTCAGCGCGGCGCGGCCGCTGCGGTAATGGACCATGTTGGGCGACGGGATCGTCAGCTTCGGGGTGATGCCGTCACCGGCGATCGCCTTCAGGAAGGTGAAGTCGTCGGCGAAGATCGCGCCTTCGAGTCGGACCTTGTCGTTGACGGCGATCGCCGCCGGCTTGAAGTCGACGGTGCCGTCCGCGTTGCGGAAGTGCACCTCGATGTCGCCCTTGATCTTCTCGATCCCGCCGAGCTGGTAGATGAAGTCCATGTGCCATGAGGCGCGGCGAAATTCACCATCGGTGGCTGACTGCAGCCCGACGTCGCGCTGCATCGTGACGATCTTGCGGATCTCCTCGTCCTCGATGCCGCGCAGGTCCTCGGCCGAGATCTTCCCCGCGGTGTGGTCCTCTCGCGCCTGGATCAGCCGGCGGGGGCGCAGCAGGCTCCCGACGTGATCGGCTCGAAACGGCGGTTTGGTCCGGCGGCCGGCGGTGATCTCTGCGGTTGGGGCTTCGGGTGCCATATCTTGTGCCTCCTGGCGTTCAGGCCTTCACGTTGATCTCGATCCGGAGTCCTTCGGGGTCGCTGAAGAACAGCTGGCGTGGCCCTGAGCCCGGAATGTCGTTGCGCACCGGCTCGATGCCGGCCACCGCCAGGCGCGCGCAGACGGCGTCGTAGTCGGTGGCGCTGAACGCGATGTGGTCAACCGGTCCCGGTGCGACCCCGCCCACCCGGGCGGCGTGCTCGCTCACATCCAGCCCCATCGTCAGCGCATGCCGGCGGTAGGAACTGCGCCCGGCGATGTGCAGGCAGGGACGCTCCCCGGCGTAGAGCCAGTGACCGGTGAACGGGAACGGTGGCCGATCCCCGGCGCGCAACCCCAGCGCTCGCTCGTAGAAATCGCGCGCCTCATCGATGGCGTCGGAGAGCACGAGCACGTGCTCCAGCTCGGACACCGCGCCGAGCTCGCCGCTCATCCGCCGGCCGGCAGGCTCTCGGGTGCGGCCGCGTGACCGTCCGTGCGTCCGCGCAGCAGATAGGCGGAGTGCAGCAGCTCGGGCTTCTCGCGCAGCTCGTGTGCGGTGCCGGCGTACTGGATGCGGCCACCCTCCATCACGTAGGCGCGGTTGGACATGCCGAGGGCGACGGTGGCGAACTGCTCGATCAGCAGGACGCCGATTCCGGCGTCGGTCACCGTCTTGATCGTCGGGATGAGCCGCTGGACCACCACCGGCGCCAGCCCGAGCGACAGCTCGTCGATGATCACGAACTTGGGGGCGGACACCAGCGCCTGGGCGAGCACCACCATCTGCTGCTCGCCGCCGGACAGCGCCCGGGCCGGGTTGCGCAGGCGCTTCTCCAGCTCGGGGAACATGTCCAGGGCGCGCTGGCGCCCCGCCTGGGCGTCGCTGCCCGACAGGGTGTAGGTGGCGACGCGGAGGTTGTCCTCGACGGTCAGCTCGGGCAGGAGCCGTCGACCCTCGGGGACGATCGCGACTCCGGCGCGGCGAATCCGCTCGGGGCGGCGTCCGGCCAGGTTCAGGTCACCGAGCATCACCGAGCCGGCCTTGAGCGGCAGCACGCCGCCCACTGCCAGCACCATGCTGGACTTGCCCGCGCCATTAGGGCCGAGCAGCGCGGTCACCTCGCCGGGCGTGATCTCGATCGTCACGTCCCGGACGACGTCGCGGCCGCCGCGGGGGACGACGAGGTTCTGGAGGGTGAGCGTCTCGGTCATGAGGCCGCCGCGCCGCCCACGGCTGCATCACCGCCGGCCGGGGTCTGTTCATTGGCGATGTCGCCCGCCTCACCGCCGAGGTAGGCGCGCACGACGCGCTCGTCGCGCAGGACGTCGGCCGTGGGTCCCGAGGCGATCATCTTGCCGAAGTCAAGGACCGCGGTCCGGCCACAGCATCCGGAGACGAGACTCATGTCGTGATCGACGAGGATCGCCATCGCCTCGGTGTGCTCGGGAATCCGCTTGATGACGTCGCCGAGGTGCTCGGTCTCCTCGTCGGGCAGGCCGGCGGCGGGCTCGTCCAGGAGCACGACCTTGGGCCGGCCGACGACGGCGCGCGCGACCTCGACCAGACGGCGCTCGGCGGCGCCGAGCGTGTCCACCCGGGTGTCGGCATCCGCCGAGATCCCGACGAATGAGATGGCGTCGAGCACGTCTGAGCGCCGTGAGCTGCCGGTGAGCTTGGAGTGCTCGTGGATCATGGCGACGTTGTCGTAGATCGAGAGCTCCTCGATCGCCTGCTCGGTCTGGAACGTGCGCCGCACACCCCAGCGGGCCCGCCGGAAGTGAGCCATCGACAGCAACGGCTGCCCGAACGCGGTCACGGAGCCGGCGGACGGCTTCACAAACCCCGACATCACGTTGAAGAAGGTGGTCTTGCCGGCGCCATTGGGACCGATCAGGCCGCACACGCCCGGCTCGAAGGTGACGCTCATCCCGTCGATCGGCGTCACGCCGCCGAACCGCACGGTCAGCTCGGAGACCTCGATCATCGGTGCGCCGCCCGGTTCACGACGTCCCTCGTGACGACGCGGTTCGCCCGATGAATCGCGCGAGCCGCGCGATGTCCTTGGGCACCTGATCGACGACGCCCCGCGGCGCGGTGGTGAGCACCTGCAGCACGCCGATTCCGAACAGGATCGTGAGCCAGTCCGCCGACACCCCCCAGCTGTTGAGCAGCGCCGGCAGCAGCTCGAGGAACAGACCGGCCACCACCGCGCCCCACAGGCTGTACGCGCCGCCCATCAGCACCACCGCCAGCAGGGTGATCGAGTCCTGGGTCTGGAAGTTGATCGAGTACAGGTAGCGACTGCTGCCGGCCAGGAGCCCGCCGGCCACCCCGGTGACGAACGAGGCCAGCGCGAACGCCCACAACTTGTAGAGGGTGGTGTTGATCCCGGCGGCCAGAGCCGAGGACTCGCTCTGGCGGATCGCCGCCCACGCTCGCCCGGGACGGCCGCGCAGGTGCGCGAGCACGAGGCCGAACATCACCAGGGCCACGACCACCGAGTAACGGAAGAACCCCGCGTCGCTGGTGGCGATCCCGGGCCGGCGGATCGGCGGGATGTGCACGGCGCTGCCGTTGTAGCCGAGGAAGCCGTGGCCGCCGTTGGGGAAGTTGGTCGTGGCCAGCACGACGGTGATCGCTCCCGCCAGCATCAGCGTGATCAGGGCCAGGTACAGGCCGCGCATCCGCAGCGCCGGAAGCCCCACCAGGGTGCCGAGCACCATCGTGATGAGCCCGGCGAGCAGCAGCACGATCTCGAACGGCAGCCCGGTCCCAAACAGCAGCCTGGCCGACACCCAGGCGCCGAGTGCCAGCACGGCCGCCTGGCCCAGCGACACGAGGCCGACGCGCCCGACCAGCAGGCCGAGACCGAGGGCGACGATCGCGTACGTGGCCACCTGAGTGGAGGTGTCCACGTAGTAGTCGCTGACGATCGCCGGGACCAGGAACAGCACCAGCAGCACCAGCACCACGATCACCCCGGTCCGGCGCGCGTCACCGGGGGTGATCGACAGCCGCCGAACGCCAGACCCCGCCGACCCCGACGAGCCGGGCTCGCCGGTCGTCTGCGTCGTCTCGGGCGCCCGGGTCTCCACGACGTCAGATCGTTTCTCGCGTCAGCGACACCGTCGCTCGCCGGTTCTGCCACAGCAGCGCCGCGATCGCGATCACGAACGGCGTCATGTCCCGGTAGTTGGTCAGCGATTGGATCGGCGTCAACATCTCCTCGATCAAGCCGACCACGACGGCGGCCACGAACGCGACGACGATGGAGCGCAACTGGGCGACGAGCGTCGCGGCGAGCGCGTACAGGACCAGGAACGTGAGCGTCGATGCGTCGAGCGCGACGAGGTCGGCCAGCAGCAGACCGCCGATCCCGGACAGGATCCCGCAGCCCAGCCACGCCGCCGCCTCGACACGCCGGACCGGCACGCCGAGCGTCGCCGTGATCTCGCGATCGTTGGCCATCGCCCGCATGGCCGTCCCGAGCTTGGTGAACCGGAGAAACGCGCCGGTCACGATGGTCACCACCAGCCCGAACCCGAGTGCCACGACGTTGGTCCACTCCACCTGCACCTGGCTGATCATGAAGCCGCTGTTGTCGGTGGGGAGGGTGATGGCGCGCGACTGCCCGCCGCTGCTCGTCCACAGCAGGTCCATCACCCCGAGCAGGATCAGCGCCAGACCCAGCGTCGCCGTGGCGTTGATCAGGGGGCCACGACGCGACAGCGCGGCCCCGAACACCATCCCGTAGGCGAGCGTCAGAAATCCGCTGAACAGGATGCAGACGAGGAAGCCGAGGTACTGGTTGACGCCTGACTGATTGATCAGCTGCCAGGCGATCAATGCTCCCATCGCTCCGACAGCCCCGAGAGCCAGGAACAGGACCCCGGTGGCTCGGTACAGCACCACCATCCCGACGCCGGACAGGGCATACACCCCGCCCACCGAGAGTCCGGTGACGATGAACGGCTGGAAGTCCTGCCAGCTGGGCATCGCCTAGCTCCCTTGTCCTGTTACCTGGCTCATCAGCACTGACGCAATCCGGACTACGAGCCCGCGATCTTGTGGTAGGCGGCGATCTGCGGGTCGGCCGACGATATCGCGGTGCATCCCTGGGCGACAACCATTGTGCCTCCGCTCGTGCTCGGTGTCACGGTGTAGTCGGTGTTGTTCGGGATGTGCTCCGCGTAGTTCCCGTACGTGAACGGCTTGCAGAGCATCTCCGTCTTGTAGTTGGTGATGCCCTTCAGTGCGGCGTTGACGCTCTTGAGCGTGTACGGGCCGGTGACCTTCTCCAGGGCGCTCGTGGCCATCTCGGCGGCGAGGAAGCCCATCTGGCTGAAGCTGCCGACACCACCCGAGACCGCCGAGCCGTACTGCTTGAGGATCGCCTCATACAGCTGCATCTCGGGTCCGTGATAGTCGTCGGGCGGGGCCAGCTCGGCGTTGACGAAGAACTTGTCGTGCCACTTCGGTCCCAGCGCCTTGGCCAGGAAGTCGGTGTTGCACGGCGTCGAGCACGCCCACGCCTTCACGCGATTCTCCAGCCCCAGCTTCTGCGCGGCCTGCAGGATGATCAGAGCCTCCGGCGGCGTGAAGTTCAGCACCACCGCTCCGCCGGGGCCCGCGTCGTCCACCAGCCGCAGGGCGACCGAGCTGGCGTCATTGATCGGCACGTTGTCGGTCTCGGTCTTGATCGGCACGTGCGCCGCCGCGGCGATCGCCATCGGACCCGCCGCGATATACCCCGTACCGGGAACATTTGACTGATCAAATGCGATCTTGTTCGGATGCAGGGTGAGCACGTACTGCGTGGCTCCGTCCGAGCTGTAGCGCGGACCCATGTTGACCGATGCGCTGTTCGCCGTCGACCAGCATTCGGGGTCGATGCCGGCGCCGAGCTCGTAGATGCCGAGTTTCGCCCAGTAGGCGTGATCGACCGAGCACTCGATGATGTCCGAGGGGCCGACCATGCCGATCACGTGATCGGACTGGATCAGCTGCTTGGCATCCGCCGCAATCTGCGCCGGCTGGGTCTGGTCGGTCTCCTCGGAGTAGTCGATCGGGTGACCGTTGACGCCGCCGTTGTCATTGACGCAGGTGAAATAGGCCTTGGCCATGTTGCCGATATCGGTGAAGTCGGTTCCGGGCTGCTTGGTATTGATCGTGCCCAGGTTGATCGGGGTGCCGGTGGCCTTGACACCGGGCTTGGGGCCACACGACGACGTCGCCGTGCTCGCCGCCGCGCTACTACTGCTCGTCCCCGCCGCCGAACTCGACGACGATGTCGCGGCACCACCACTCGCTGAGCTGCTCGAGCTACTCGAACTGCTCGAGCCACACCCAGCCAGCGCCACGAGGGCTAGTGCCGCCAGCAATGCAAGACCGACCCGCATCCGCGACACGACGTCAAAGATCCTCACCGACTGCTCCTCTCCTCGGGTGCACACCACGTCTCGAGATCCGCTCGAGGTGTGCGCATACTAATTGTGGATGCGGCTGCATGCAATAGAGGGCTAACCCAGCCTCAACGGGGGTCGGCAATCGTCTGCAGCCTGTTGGTTGCATGCACCGGTCGGTCGGCATACACTGCCCCCGCCTCAGGCGGCCAACGCACGCTCCGGTCGGAGCCGGCGACGCTCTGCAGGCGCGGGAACGCAAGTGTCGATGCCAGCGCACGGAACCCAGATCACGAAGGCCGTCCTGCGACTGCGGGAGCTGATCTTCAACGGCCAGTTCTCGCCGGGCGAGCGGATGTCCGAGCTGCCGCTGGTGGAAGTTCTCGGGGTCTCGCGCACCCCACTGCGCCTTGCGCTTGCCGAGCTCGAGCACGAGGGCCTGCTCCGGACCCTTCCCGGCGGCGGTTACGTCGTGCGCGAGTTCACCCAGGGCGATGTGCGTGACGCGATCGAACTGCGCGGCGTGCTCGAGGGCACGGCGGCCCGGTTCGCGGCCGAGCGTGGCGTCCCCGCCCGGGACCTGGCCGCGCTGCGCGCCACCAACGAGACGATCCAGAAGGTCGTGCGGCGCGCCGACTATGAGTCGTTCGAGCGGTACCTGCACCTCAACGAGGCGTTCCACGCGCGTCTGCTGAAGCTGGCGCGCAGTCCGTTGCTCGAGCGGGCCCTGGACGGCGTCGTCTCGCTGCCGTTCGCCGGCCCCAGCGCGTTCGTCCTCGCCGAGGCCGAGCTGCCCGCGTCCCGTGACATCCTGGTCATGGGGTACCGCCATCATGTGGGACTGATCGAGGCGATCGAGCGCCGCCAGGGCGCTCGCGCCGAGAGCCTGGCGCGGGAGCACGCCCGGCTGGCGCTCGCCAACCTCGAGATCGTCGTCAATCACCGCGATGTCCTGACCCGGTTGCCCGGCGCCGCGCTGATCGCGCTTCCGGAACGGTCCGCTCCAGAGCCGGAACCGGAGCCGGAGCCGGATCACGCCTGACGGACTCGCCCGGCCCTGCCGCGCGCCGCGCCCGGTCATCCGGGCGTTCCCTCGCTGATCGGGACGGGCTCCTCGATGTCGGCCCAGCTGACGGCGAGCCGGGCCGCCGCCTCGATCTCCTCGCTGGCCGGCCGGTAGGCGTCCTCGAGCGTGGGGCTCAGTGGCACTGGCATGAACGGGGCGCCGACCCGCTGGATCGGTGCATCGAGGTAATCGAACGCGGCGGACTGCAGCTCGGCGGCGAGCTCGGCTCCGAATCCGCCGGTGCGAACCGCCTCGTGGGCCACGACGGCGCGGCCGGTGCGGCGGACCGATTCGGCGATCGGCTCGAGGTCCAGCGGCACGAGTGTGCGCGGGTCGATCACCTCGGCCTCGATCCCGTCGGCGGCCAGCCGCTCCGCCGCCTGCATCGCCTCGCCGACCAGGCGCGAGAGCGCGACGATCGTCACATCGCGCCCGCGGCGCAGAACCCGGGCTCGGCCGATCGCCACCGGCTCGGGGTTCTCCGGGACCGGCTCGCGCCGGTAGTACAGGGACTTGTTCTCGACGAACACCACCGGGTTGGGATCGGCGATGGCGCTCAGCAACAGGCCGGCGGCGTCGGCGGCGGTGGCGGGCATGACCACCTTCAGCCCGGGGATGTGGGTCAGCCACGCCTCGAGGCTCTGCGAATGCTGGGCGCCCGCCCGGCCTCCCGAGCCGCCCTGGGTGCGGAGCACCATCGGAACGGACAGCTGGCCACCGGACATGAAGTGGGCCTTCGCCGCCTGGTTGACGAGCTGGTCCAGGGCCAAGGTGATGAAGTCGATGAACATGATCTCGACGACCGGCCGCAGGCCCGCCTGGGCGGCGCCGACGGCGGTCCCGCAGACGGCGCCCTCGCTGATCGGGGTGTTCAGCACGCGGTCGCGCCCGAACTCCTCCGACAGGCCCTCGGTGGCCAGGTACGGGCCGCCCTCGGCGACATCCTCGCCGAGCACGATCACGCGCTCGTCGGCCCGCATCGCCTGGGCGAGGGCCGCGTTGATCGCCCTGACGTAGGTGGTCTCGGTCATCACGCGTCCGGTCATCACGCGTCCGCGTACACGAGCTCGGCGGCGGCCTCGGGCGCCAGCGGCGGGCTCGACCGGCCGAACCTGACCGCCGCGTCGACTTCGGCCTCGGCCGCCTCGAACAGATCCTGCGCCGCGGGCTCATCGATCCAACCTCGCTCGATGGCCCGGCCCTGCAGCTGCGCGATCGGGTCGAGCTTGGCCCACGCGTCGTCACCCAATGCGTCGCGGTAGCTCTGCGGGTCGCCCTCGTAATGGCCGCGGCGGCGATGCGTCGAGCACTCGAGCAGGAAGGGCCCCTTCCCCGACCGGGCCTGGCCCAGGTACTCGCCGAAGGCGGTCCAGATCGCTGCGACGTCGGCGCCCTGCACCATCCGGCGCTCGAACCCGTATGGCGCCACGACGTCACACACGCTCGCCACCGTGGTGTGCGCCGACCGCGGGGTGAACTCGGCGACGCCGTTGTTCTCGCAGACGAAGATCAGCGGCAGCTTCCACAGGGCGGCGAGGTTGACGGTCTCCGCGAAGTGTCCCGCCTGGACGGCGCCGTCACCGAAGAACACCACGGTCACGTGATCGCCGCCGCGCAGCTTGCCGGCCAGGGCGTCCCCGGCGGCCATCGGCAGGTTGCCGCCGACGACGCCGGTCGCGCCCATCAGGCCGTGCGCGGTGTCGACCAGATGCATCGAGCCGCCGAGGCCCTGGCAGAGCCCGGCGCCGCGGCCCATCAGCTCGGCCATCACCCGGTCCATCGGGGCGCCTTTGGCCAGCGTGTGGCCGTGGGCGCGATGGCCGCTGTAGACCGAGTCGTCATCGCGCAGCTGGCGGCAGACCCCGGCGGCGACGCCCTCGGAGCCGATGCTGAGATGGATCAGCCCGTGGACCTGGAGGCTGTGATGGAGTTTGCCGACCCGCTCCTCGAAGCAGCGGATCCGCCACATCGTCGCCAGCAGGTCCCGCGCGGTCTCGGCGTCCAGCGTGGTCTCGGCGTCCCGCTCGCGCGCGGCGGGGCGGCCCTTCGGCTTACGTGGCACCGGCGCCCCCTCGTGTCTGGCCGGCTCAGGCGACGGCGGAGGCCGTGCCGAGGACCTCGCGCGCGGCGCCGGCGATCTTGTGTTCGTCGGGCAGCACGAACGCCTCCATCGGCTGGCTGTAGGGGACGGTGGCGTCGAGTGCGGTCACGAGCTTGATCGGCGCCTTGAGCGACGAGAACCCGTGCTCGGCGATCTCGCCGGCGATGATGTTCGCGGCGGCGGCGTGGCGCGGGGCCTGGTCGACGAGCACCACATGCCCGGTCTTCTCCACCGAGGTGAGGATCGTCGGCACGTCGAGCGGTTGCAGCGTGCGCGGGTCGATGACTTCGGCGTCGATGCCCTCGGCCGCGAGCTGCTCGGCCGCCTCCAGCGCCCTGCCCACTGTCCAGCCGGTGGCGACGATGGTCACGTCGGCGCCCGGCCGGCGAATCGCCGCCTCGCCGAGGGGGACGAGGTATTCGCCCTCGGGCACGTCGCCGTGCTCGAGCACGAGGAGGTAGTGGATGAGGTAGAGGACGGGGTTGTCGTCGCGAATGGCCGAGGCGAACAGGCCCTTGGCGTCGGCGGGCGTGGACGGGAGCACGATCTTCAGGCCCGGGATGCCACAGAACATGTTGTAGATCGAGCCCGTGTGCTGGCCGGCCCACCCGGCGGTGAAGCCGTAGCCCGCCTTGAGCACCAGCGGGACCTTGACCCGCCCGCCGCTCATGTAGCGCAGGCGCGGGGCCTCGTTGACGACCTGGTTCATCGCCACCAGCATGAACTCGGCCATGAGCAGCTCCACGACCGGCCGGTAGCCGGCCAATGCCGCTCCGACGGCCATGCCGATCTCGGCGGTCTCCGAGATGGGGCTCACCCGGACCCGATCGGAGCCAAACGCCTGGCGCCACTTGTCGTCCTCGGCGGGGGCGACGTCCTGGCCGTAGAACAGGACCGTCTCGTCCCGCTCCATCTCGAGATGGAGCGCCTCTTGGACGGCGGCGATGTAGGGGATCTCTCGTGCCATGGTCTGTCTCCTACGCGTAGACGTGGTTCAGGGCCGCTTCCGGCTCGGGGAACGGGCTATCGAGCCCGAACTGGACGGCCGCCTCCATCTCGTCGCGCGCCGCCTCGGCGATCTCGTCGGCGCGGTCCGCGCTCAGCGTGCCCTGCTCGACGAGGCGCGCCCGGAACCGCGGGACGGGGTCGCCGCGCAGGGCGGCCTCGTACTCCTCGCGGTTCCCGAACACCGTGATCGCCTCGTGTTCGGGGTAATGGAGCGGGACGCCGGGCGGCGCGATGAGATTGCCGTGGGCCGAGAGGCGGTAGACCTTGGACTCGACCAGCGTCGGGCCGTCACCGGCGCGGGCGCGGTCAACCGCCGTGCCCACGGTCTCGTGCACGGCCACCGGATCGCCGCCGTCGATGGTGACGCCCGGCATGCTGTACGCCTTGGCCTTGACCGAGAGCGGCTCGCCGGCGGCGGCGTTGGCGTCCTCCTGGTCAGAACGCGTGCCCACGTTGTAGTTGTTGTTCTCCATCACGTAGACGATGGGCAGCTTCCACAGCGACGCGAGGTTGAGCGACTCGTGGAAGGCGCCCTGCTTGGAGGCGCCATCGCCGAAGAAGCACAGCACCACCTGGGGTGGTATGGGGGAGGGTGGGCGGGATCGACTCCGTAGCTGCGCGGCGAACGCGACGCCGGTGGCCTGGGGGATGCCCTGGCCGACGATCCCCGAGGTGCCCATGAAGCCCACCTCGGGATCGACGAGGTGCATCGAGCCCCCGTACCCGCCGCACAGCCCGTCCCGGCGGCCGTAGATCTCGGCCATGATCGCCTTGGTGCTCGTCCCCAACGCGATCGGATAGCCGTGGCAGCGGTAGGTCGTCATCAGCTGGTCGCCGGGCGCCATCGTCGCCAGCGAGCCGACGATCGACGCCTCGGCGCCGTCGGCGAGATGCGTGTGGCCGCGGATCACGCCGGGGTGCTCCTCGAACGTGCGCTTGACGCGCTCCTCGAACTCGCGGATGCGCAGCATCTGGGTGAGGATCCAGACGAGGCGCTCGTCATCCAGGGGGGCCGTGGTGCTCATGGTCGTTCCTCTCTCACGCAACCCCGGCGGCGAACTGCGCCGAGGTCGTTTCGTATGCGCGGTCAAACTCCTGCTCGATCGGCAGGCTGCGAAGCTCGGCAGAGAGCACCTCGACGCCCCATGGCTGGTCGTAACCGGCCGCGCGCAGGGCCGCGACGTATCCCGGGATGTCAAATTCCCCTTCGCCCGGGAGGGTGCGGTGGTTGATCACCTCGTCGATCGCGTCCTCCATGTTCTCGAACTGCCCGTCGGACAGCTCCACCCAGGTCAGGTACTCGGCCGGGACCCCCCGGAGCTCGTCGGGCGCGATGCTCAGCTTGCTCATGTGCCAGGTGTCAATCGCCAGCCCGCCGTTGGCCCGGCCGGCGTCGGTGACCAGTGCCAGCGCGGTCTCCAGGTTGTCGACGTTGACATCGAACGGCATGAACTCGTACGCGACCTTGGCGTCGGTGTGCTGCGCCGCCTCATCGCACAGGGCCGCGAACTCCTCGGTCAGGCGGGAGAGCTCGCACGGGGTTCCGGGGATGTTGCCGACCTTGATGTGGTGGGCGCCGAACATGGCGGCGGTCTGAAACAGCTGCCGGCGCAGCGTGTCGGAAGCGGCGCGCTCGGGGCTCCCGGATGGCGCGAAGAAGTCGGCGAGAAACTCGACCTCGAGATATCGCAGGCCGGCGTCGTCGAAGATCTCCTTCATCTCCTTCAGGGTGCGGGTCTCGAGCTGGTGGGCCACGTCGGCGTGCCACAGGCCGAGCCCGCTGAAGCCGACCCGCGCGGCGTGGGCGCAGCGGTCCCGCCAATCGAACGTGCTCCACTCGCGGCCGAAGTGAACCTCCACCGGCCCGCTGACGGTCCAGTACAACGCCATCAGCTCGATCTCGCCCACACGCTCTCCTCTTCCTCGTGGCAGCCCGCGACGCAAGCTACCGATGCCCCGGGGCGCAGTCCAGTCATCGCGCGCAGCCCTTCTTGCCGATCAGCGCCGCTCGGCGGCGCCGGGCGGGATTGTGCCTGTGAGAGCTGTGAAATATCGCCCGGCCGACACGATGTGCCCAGGTCAGATCAGCTCGCCCGCGATCCGATCCAGCGCGGCCACCAGCTCGTCGGCAGCCGACAGCCACGGGGAGTGGTCGGTGTCGATCTCGATCACCGGATCGGCGCCCGCCGCGGTGAACATCCGGCGCTGGAGCGCCGGCTTGATCGCACGATCCTGCAGACAGGTGACATATGCGCGGGGAAGCGCGTCGAAGGCGGCGGTGTCCCGCGCCGGGGTGCACGGCTGCGTGAACGGGATCACCGGCTGGCTGGCGCGCTGGGGCATCGCCCAGGCAATCTGCTCCTCCGTGCTGCAGTGATAGAGCGCCGCCGGCGCGGCCTCGGGCGGCATGGTGGCGACGGGCGGGTCGCCGGCGACGACGATGTTCGCCTGGACCGAGTCGCCGGCGGCCTCGGGGAGGCGGGTGATGTCGAGCAGGCTCTGCCCGGGCTCGGGGAGGAAAGCGGCGACGTAGATGAGACCGGCCAGACGCTTCGGACTCCCGCCCGCCACCTGAGACGCCGCCTGGGTGATGACCATCCCGCCCATGCTGTGCCCGACGAGCAGCGTGGCCTCGCCGTCGTCGTCCAGCGCGTCGGCGACCGCGTCGGCGTAGCGATACAGCGTGATCTCCGCCAGCGGGGTCGGGTCGGCCCCCTGGCCGGGGAGGTCGATGGCGCGCGCCTGATGGCCGGCCGCCTCCAGGCCGGTTATGACCCGCTCCCAGACCCACGCGCCTCCCATCGCGCCGTGGACCAGCAGGAATCTCGCCATCGTGGGTCCTCCTCGGGTCGCAGAGAGCCGACACTATCCGCCGCGGCAACCCGACCGGTACCGGCGAGCGCCGGCACGCAAGCGGGCCTGCGCTGAGGCGCAAGCGAGTTGACGTACGGCGAGACCGTCCCGTATAAGCATGGGCACCGTGGCACACACGGCCGAGGAGAGGGATGCCCGCATGACGACCACAGCGACCGAGACCGGCTCGTTCCCCAGTCCGTATTCGATCGAGACCCCACCGGGGTGCGAGGGCTGGGAGGAGATGTATCCGTACTACGCCGTGTTCGACGAGCACCGGCGCGACTCCGACGAGAACCGGTTCTGGTTCTGGAACTCGATGCACTTCCCGGTTCCCCATCCGGCGTTCGACGTCATCTGCATCGATTCGCCCTATCAGGCCGTCGGGTCGTGGCAGAACCGCGTGTTCGCCGTGCCGCCGGCGATGGGCATCGACTACCGGGTCGTCAACGGCTACGTCTACATCTCGGGCAACCCGGTCACCGATCCGGAGAAGATCGCCGAGCGGGTCGGCTACTTCCAGAAGCGCGCGGGCCACTACTACGCCAATTGGTCCGAGCTGTACGGCAAGTGGAAGGCGAAGATGCAGGCGCTGATCGCCGACCTGGACGCGCTCCAGGTCCCGGATCTTCCCGAGTACGAGCGTGACGCGGTCGCGTTCGAGGAGGGACACAACACCACCTTCTACGAGGTGCTCGACGCCTACGGTCGCTGCCTGCGGATGGGCGACCTGATGTGGCAGCACCACTTCGAGTTCCTGCTGCTCGGCTATGGCGCGTACGCGACGTTCGCCGATCTGTGCAAGGCCAACCTGCCCGACATCCCGGACCAGCACATCGCCCAGATGGTCGCCGGGATCGACGTGCTCCTGTTCCGGCCCGATGCCGAGCTGCGCCGGCTGGCGGCGCTGGCGCTGCAGACCGGCGTCGACGGTGCGTTCAGGGAGGGCCGCTCGCCCGCCGAGATCGACGCCGAGCTGCGCGAGACCGAGGCCGGCCGGGCGTGGCTGGCGGAGCTCGAGAAGGTCAAGGACCCGTGGTTCAACATGGCGACGGGCGATGGCCTTTCGCACCATTACCGCAGCTGGCTCGACGACCCGAGCATCCCCTACGCGTCCTTGATCGGACACGTCAGCGCGCTGCGCGCGGGCGAGCTGGCGGAGCGGCCGACCGAGGAGATCAGCCGTGAGCGAGAGCGGCTCGCCGAGGAATACGGTGCGCTGCTGCCGGCGGAGATCCAGGGCCCCTGGCGGGACCTGCTGGCGCTGTCGCGGACGGTGTTCCCCTACGTCGAAGAGCACAAGTTCTTCTGCGACTACTGGTTCCTGACCCGCTGGTGGAACAAGGTCCGGGAGTTCGGCGCGCTGCTGGCCGGCCGGGAGTTCCTGGCCGACGCCGAGGACATCTTCCACCTCTCCCGCCATGAGGTGGCCTCGGCGCTCGACGAGCTGGTGCTGACCTGGGCCACCGGCGGCGCGCCGCTGGGTCCGCATCACTGGCCGCCGATCGTCGCCCGCCGCCGGCAGCTGCTGGAACGGCTGGCGAAGTGGACGCCGCCGCCCGCGCTGGGGGTGACCCCGGCCGAGGTGACCGACCCGATGACGATCATGCTGTGGGGCGTCACGACCGACCGCGTGCGGGAGTGGGCCCGTCAGCAGGACGGCGGCTCGGAGCTGCGCGGCGCCGCCGCGTCGCCGGGGACCGTCGAGGGCGTCGCCCGCGTCGTCCGGTCGGTCAGCGAGATCGCCGACGTGCGCGAGGGGGAGATCCTCGTCTGCGGCAGCACCTCGCCCGCGTGGGCGCCGATCTTCTCCAAGATCAGGGCCACGGTGACCGACGTCGGCGGCGTCATGTCGCACGCCGCGATCGTGTGCCGCGAGTACGGCCTGCCCGCCGTGGTCGGCACCGGCCGCGCCACCTCCCAGATCCGGACCGGCCAGACGATCCGGGTCGACGGCTCGGCTGGAGTCGTGACGCTGGTCGGCGAGGCTGACTCGACATGAGCGAGGACGGGTCCGTCACGATGATGACCCGGGGTCTGCACGAGCTGACCGGGGGCGACGACCGGCAGTTCGGGGGCAAGAGCGCCGGCCTCGGGGAGCTGCTGGGGGCCGAGATCCCGGTGCCGCCGGGCTTCGCCCTCGGCATCAGCGCGTTTGCGGATTTCATGGCGGCGGCCGGCCTGGCGCCGGTGGCGCCGGTAGCGGACGCGGCGCAGGCGGCCGCGATCCGCACCGCGATCGGGTCGGCGCCGGTTCCCGGTGCGGTGCGCGACGAGATCGCCGCGCGGTACGCCGAGCTCGCCACGGCCGTCGGCGATCCGTCACCCCCGATGGCGGTGCGCTCCAGCGCGCTCGGCGAGGACGGTGCCGACGCCACCTTCGCCGGCCAGCAGGACACCATCCTCTGGGTCCGGGGCGTGCCGGACATCTGCGACGCGGTCCGAAGCTGCTGGGCCAGCCTGTACAGCACGGAGGCGGTCAGCTACCGGCGCCGGTTCGGTGGCGCCGCCGCTCCCGCGATGGGGGTGACCGTCCAGCTGATGGTCGACGCCGCCGTCTCCGGCGTGATGTTCACCTGCAACCCGGTCAGCGGCGACCCGAGCATGGTCGCGATCAACGCCAGCTGGGGCCTGGGACTGGCGGTGGTGGGCGGCGAGGTGACGCCCGACGACTACCTCGTCAGCAAGATCACCGGCGAGGTGGTCCGCCAGACGATCGGCTCCAAGGACGTCGAGTACCTGCCCGCGCCCGACGGTCGCGGCACGGCGCGGGTCGACGTCGCCGGCGAGCGCCGGACCGCGCCCTGCCTGGACGATGCCGCCCGGCGGGCGTTGGTGGATCTCAGCCGCCGCATCGAGCGCCACTTCGGCGGCCATCAGGACATCGAATGGGCGATCGCCCGCGGCCGGCCGGCCCCCGCCGGGCTGTCGGTCCTGCAAACGCGTCCGGTCACGGCGCTGCCCGAGCGTCCGCCCGCGCCGGCGCCCGTCACATCCGCCCTGTCGCTGGTGATGAGCCAGTTCGGCGCCAAGCCCCCGCCCGGCGGCTGAGCGCATGGGGCTGACCGACGACGACGTCCGGGAGATCCTGCGGATCATCGATGAATCGGATCTCGACGAGCTGCTCGTCGAGACGGAGGGCTTCTCGCTGCACGTCAGCAAGGGGGGGTCGGTGGCATCCCCTCCTGCCGAGCCGCAGCAGCCGGCCACCGCGCCGGCCACCGAGCCGGCGACCGCGCCGGCCACCGAGCCGGCGGCCGCCCCGGCCACCGAGCCGGCCGCTGGTCTCACCATCACATCGCCGATGCTCGGCACCTTCTACCGGGCCGAGTCTCCCGGAGGGCACCCGTTCGTCGAGGTCGGCGCCATCGTGACGCCGGACACGACCGTGTGCATCATCGAGGTCATGAAGATGATGAACTCGGTCCCGGCCGGCATCTCAGGGACCGTGGCCGAGATCCTCACCGAGAACGCGGCGCTCGTGGAGTACGGCCAGCCGTTGTTCCGCGTTACGGCGGGCGGGACCGCTTGAACCGGGTGTTCATCGCCAATCGCGGTGAGATCGCCGTGCGGATCGTGCGGGCCTGCCGCCGGCTGGGCCTGGAGTGCGTGGTCGGGGCCTCCGAGGTGGACATGGATGGCATGGCCGCGCACCTCGCCGATCGCGCGGTGTGCATCGGCCCCGGCCCGGCCGCCGACAGCTACCTGCGCGATGACATCGTCGTCCAGGCGGCGCTCGGCACCGGCTGCGACGCGATCCACCCCGGCTACGGCTTCTTGGCGGAGAGCCCGCGGCTCTCGACGCGGGCCCGCGAGCACGGGCTGACATTCGTGGGACCGTCGACGGAGGCGATCGAGCTCGCCGGGGACAAGCTGGCGGCCCGCGCCGAGGCGCAGCGGGCCGGGGCGCCCGTGCTCCCGGGCGGGGAGGTGGCCAACGCTGGCCAGGCCCGGACGCTGGCCGATGAGATCGGATACCCGCTGCTGGTCAAGGCCGCCGGCGGGGGAGGCGGGCGCGGGATCAAGCGCGTCCGCGACGCCGACGAGCTCGATGCGCGGCTGGGGCTGGCGCGCCGTGAGGCGGGCGCCGCATTCGGCGATGACCGCCTGTACCTGGAGAAGCTGATCGAGTCGGCGCGTCACGTGGAGGTGCAGATCGCCGCCGACGAGCACGGTGCCACGCTCCATCTCGGCGAGCGTGACTGCTCGGTGCAGCGGCGGTTCCAGAAGGTGATCGAGGAGGCGCCCGCGCCCGGGCTGCCGGAGACCACGCGCGCCGGCCTGCAACGCGCGGCGGTGGCGTTCGCAGATCGGATCGGGTACCGCAACCTCGGCACCGCCGAGTTCGTCATCGATACCGACGGGGGGCACCCGTACTTCCTGGAGGTCAATTGCCGCATCCAGGTCGAGCATCCCGTCACCGAGGCCGTCACCGGCCTGGACCTGGTGGCGATGCAGCTCCAGATCGCCGCCGGGGAACGGATCCAGATCGGGCAGGACGACGTCGACATCGCCGGTCATGCGATCGAGTGCCGGCTGAACGCCGAAGACCCGAGCCGCGGATATGTGCCGAGCCCCGGAACGCTGTCGCTGTTCTCGGTGCCCGAGCGCCACGGGCTGCGGGTGGACACCCACTGTCAGCCCGGCGCGACGGTGCCGCCGTACTACGACTCGCTGCTCGCCAAGCTGATCGCCCACGGAACCGACCGTGACGAGGCGATCGCAACGCTGATCGACGCGCTCGACGAGCTCGACGTGGAGGGCGTCGAGACCAACCGGACGCTGCTGATCAGCGTGCTCGCCCATCCTGACTTCGCCGCCGGCGCGGTGACCACCGACTGGCTGGAGCGCGCGCTTCGATGACCAAGTCGATCGAGTTCATCGACACCTCCACCCGCGACGGCAATCAGAGCCTGTGGAGCGCCACCGGCCTGACCACCCCGGACGTGCTGGCGATCGCGCCGACGCTCGACCGCGTCGGCTACCACGCGCTCGACTTCACCTCCAGCACCCACATGGCCGTCTCGGTCCGCTTTCACCAGGAGGACCCGTGGGAGCGCATCCGGCTCGTCTCGTCGGCGATGCCCGACACGCCGCTGGGGATGATCACCACCGGCATGCGCTTCATCAGCTGGGTGCCCGCGGACGAGCAGGTGATGGCGCTCTCCTACCGTCTGGCCGTCCGCAACGGGCTGCGCCGGGTGCAGATCGCCGACCCGTCCAACGACCCCGATCGGGTCCAGCGGATCGCGGCGATGGCGAAGGCCGAGGGAGTGGAGGAGGTGGTGATCGGTCTGACCTACTCGATCAGCGAGGTCCACACCCATCGCTACTACGCGGACATCGCCGCCGCCCTGGCCGAGTGCCCGCACATGGACCGGCTCTATCTCAAGGATCCCGGCGGGCTCCTCACCGTCGATGCCGTGCGCGAGCTGGCCCCGCCACTGCTGGCGGCGGCGCGCGGCCGGCCGCTGGAGCTGCACAGCCACTGCACGATCGGTCTCGCGCCGCAGGTCTACCTGGAGGGAGTCCGCGCCGGCTTTGACACCGTGCACACCGCGTCCGGGGCGCTGGGCCGAGGCACCTCGCAGCCCGAGGCGCTCAGCACCGCCGGCAACCTGGCCGCCGCCGGCTACTCGCATCCGCTGGACCTCCGCCGGCAGGCGGTCGTCGGCGAGCATTTCAGCGCGCTGGCCCGGGCCAAGGGGCTGCCGGCGGGCGCGCCACGGGAGTTCGACGCCGCCTACTACCGCCACCAGCTCCCCGGCGGGATGGTCACCACCACCCGGCGGATGCTCGCCGAGCTGCGCCGCGCCGAGCTGTTCGACCAGGTGCTCGAGGAGGTGACCCGGGTCCGGGCGGAGATGGGGTACCCGATCATCGTCACGCCGGTGTCGCAGTTCATCGCCAGCCAGGCGGCGCGCAACGTGATCGACGGCGAGCGCTGGGCCAACGTGTCCGACGAGACCGTCCGCTTCTTCCTCGGCCACTATGGCGACCCGCCGGCGCCCGTCGATCAGGCGATCGCCGATCGTGTCCTCGCCCGCCCGCAGGCCCGTACGCTCGCCGATCTGCGGCCGGTCACCCTCGACGGCGCCCGGGAGCGGTTCGGGCGGCGCATCTCCGAGGAGGAGCTGCTGCTGCGCCTGACGATGCCGGCGCAGCAGGTCGACGCGATGATCGCGGCGCGCGACCGCCGCGCCGGGAACGGCGGCATGCCGCTGCCCGCCGCCCGACCGGGGCGGGGTCCGCTGGTGACGCTGCTCGCAGAGCTCCAGCGCCGCCCGTCGCTGCGCCGCGTCGAGGTCACCACCGACGCCGAGCGGGTGGTGTGGCGACATGGCTGACCCCAGGCGCGCCGCGCTCGGGCTCGACGCGGTCGCTGCGTTCATGTTCGACATCGACGGGACGCTGTTGCACCGCGGGCCCGACGGCCGTGGCCGGCCCCAGCCGGGCGCGACCGAGGTGCTGGAGCGGATCCGGGCGTCGGGCCGCAGGCTGGTTCTGTTCACCAACGGCAGCCATGTCCCCTCGGCGCAGATTGCTCACGGGCTGCGCGCCGACGGTCTGCAGGTGACCGACGACGAGCTCCTGACGCCGGTGGACAGCGCCACCGCCTGGCTGAGCACCCATCCGGAGCATCACCCCGTGCACCTCTTCGCTTCGTACGCGGTGCGGGCACACATGGCCGCGGCGGGAGTCCCGCTGACCGACGCCGACGACGCCCGCGCGGTGTTCGTGGCGCACCTCCAGGACGTCTCGCTCGACGAGGTCGAGCGTGCTGCCCGCGCCGTCACGACCAACGGAGCGCCGCTGTTCACCAGCAGCTACGTGCGCGGCTACGCCGGCGCCACCGGGATCATCTTCAGCCGCGGCGCGATGATCACCGCCGCGATCGCCAAGGTGTCAGGGGCCCGCCCGCGGGTTCTGGGCAAGCCGTCCCGGGCCGCGGTGGCGGCGCTGCGCGCCCGCCTCGATGTCCCAACCAGCAACATCGCCGTGATCGGTGATGACCTCGAGATGGACGTCGCGCTGGGGAAGCTGGGCGGCTCGCGCACCGTGCTGGTGCGCAGCGGCATCAGCGGCGCGATCGACCTCGCCCGCGTCCCGGAGAAACGCCGCCCCGACGCCGCCATCGACGGCGTCGCGGACCTGCTGGACCTCCTCTAGCCCTTCTTGCCCTCCTGGATCGCCTGCCACACCTTCTCGCCGTTGACCGGCATCCCGAGGTGGCGGACCCCATACGGCGCGAGCGCGTCGATCACTGCGTTGTGGACCGCCGGGGTGGCGCCGATCGTTCCCGATTCGCCGATGCCCTTGGCGCCGAGCGGGTTCACGGGGGTGGGCGTCTCCATCTGCACGCGCTCGAAGGACGGAAGCTCGGCCGCGGAGGGGATGCAGTAGGTGACCAGGTTCGCGTGTTGGGGGTTGCCCTCGGAGTCGTAGCGGACCTCCTCGTAGAGCGCCTGGGCGATGCCGGCGGCCAAACCGCCGTGGACCTGACCGTCGGCGACGAGCGGGTTGATGATCCGCCCGGCGTCATCGCAGGCGATCATCCGTTCCAGGCGGACCGAGCCGGTCTCCGCGTCGACCTCGACGACGGCGACGTGAGCCCCGAACGGGAACGTGGGCTGCGCGGCCGTGAAGTCGGTCTCCGCGCTCAGCTCGGCCAGGCGGCCGTCCTGGAGCAGGCGACCGGCCAGCTCCGCCCAGCCCACGGCCGGCTCCGCCGACCCGGTGACGTGGAAGCTGCCCGTCTCCAGATCGAGCACCATATCCCCGACACTGGCCTCGAGCGCGTCGGCGGCCACCTGCTTGGCGCGATCGACGAGGATCTCCGACGCCTGTCCGGCGGCCGCCCCGCCGATCTGGGTCGACTTGGAGCCGTAGGTCCCGGTGCCGCGGGGCACGCGGTCGGTGTCGCCCGCGACCACCTGAATGTTCTCCACGTCGATGCCGGTCCGCTCGGACACGATCTGGGCGAATGTCGTCTCGTGGCCCTGGCCGTGGGAGAAGGAGCCGGTGCGGACGATCGCGCCGCCGTCCTCGGTGATCTCGACGGCGCCGAACTCCGTCTCGCTGATGCCGTTGGTGATCTCCACATACACGCTGAGGCCGATGCCCAGCAGCAGGCTCGAGCCGGCGGCCCGGCGGCGCTCCTGCTCGCGGCGCAACTCCTCGTAGCCGGCCTGCTCGAGCGCTCGGTCAAGCGCCCCGGCGTAATCGCCGATGTCGTAGGTGGCTCCGGAGGCGGTGGTGGCAGGGAACCGGTCGTTGGCGATGAAGTTGCGCCGGCGGACCTCGGCGGGATCGAGCCCCGCTTCGGCCGCGAACATGTCGACCGCCCGCTCGATCATCTGGCTGGCCTCCGGGCGCCCGGCGCCGCGCACCGGCCCGGTCGGCGTGGAGTTGGAGACGACCGCGGTGACGTCGACCTCGATCTTGGGGATGTCGTACACGCCGCTCGACATCATCTGCGTCAGCACCGCGAGAAACGCCCCGATGCCGGGATAGGCGCCGGCGTCCTGCAGAAGCTTGAGCCGAAGGGCCTTCAACGTGCCGTCGCTGGTGCCGCCCAGCTCGAAGTCGGCCCACTGCGCGCGGCCGTGGTGCATGGCGATCATGTGCTCCGAGCGCGTCTCGGTCCACCGCACCGTCCGGTCGGTCTCCCGGGCCAGCCAGCCCATGAGGATGTCCTCGACGTCGACGCCCTTGCCGCCGAAGCCGCCGCCCACGTCGGGCGCGATCACGCGGACCTGGTCGGGCTCGAGGCCGAGGGCGCCCGCGATTATCTGCTTGTCGTTGTGCGGCGTCTGGGTCGAGAGCCGGATCGTCAGCTTGCCGTCGCTGAACTCGGCCACCGTCGCGCGGGGCTCGATCGGCAGGGCGAGCAGACGGGGGCTCTCATTGGAGCCGGAGATGACGATGTCGCAGTCGGAGAACAGGTTCTCGTCGGGGTCCTGGGCCGGGATCCGCAGGCACGTGTTGGAGCCGGCGGGCTCAAACAGCAGGACCTCGTCCTTGACGGCCTCGCGGATGTCGGTGACGACGGGCAGCGGCTCGTACTCGACGGAGACGAGTTCGGCGGCGTCGACGGAGGCTTCCCGCGACTCGCCAACGACGATGGCCACGATCTCGCCGGCGAATCGCACCGTGTCGGTGGCGACGGGCGGCCGGAACATGCTCTCGTGGACCTGGAGCATCGGCGGAGGTGGGCTCGCTCCCAGACCGACCTCGGCGGCGGTGAACACCTGGACGCCCGGCAGCGCGCGGGCCTCAGCGGCGTCGATCGACTCGATGCTGCCGTGACCCAGGTATGAGCGCACGAACGTCACATGCAGCGCATCCTGGGTGCGCGTGTCGTCGACATACTGCGCCCGCCCAAGGAGGAAGCGCGGGTCCTCCCGGCGGCGAATCCTCTGTCCGATTCCGGTGGGCATTGGCGTTTCCTTTCCGACGTTGCACTACCGAGTGGGCGAGATTCTTATCAATGGGCGGCAGGCTCGCCAGCCAATCCGCGCGACGCGGGTTGTCCGGCGGCGCAGCGGTCGTCCGCCGATCCTACGGGTCGACGAACTCGGCCGGCTGTTTGGTGAACCCGGCGGTGACCGCCGCCAGCTGGTTGGGCGAGCCGATCAGTCCGAGCTGGAGCTCGGCCTCGAGCGCCAATGTCTGCTGCGCGGGACCGGTCCAGGACTCGTCGAACAGGCGCTTCGCCGCTCGCACGGCGTCCGGCGAGCGGCCGGCGATCTCGGCCGCCAGTTCGCGTGCGGCCGCCAGCGGATCGGCCGAAACGCGGGTGACGACGCCGAGTCGCGCCCCTTCGGTCCCGTCGAACACCCGCCCGGTGAAGGTCAGCTCCTTGGCCACGTCGATCGACACGAGGCGCGGCAGTGTCCGCGTGATCGACATGTCGGGCACAAGGCCCCACTTGACCTCCATCACCGACAGGCGCGTGTCCGGCGCGGCGATCCGGATGTCGGCGCCGAGCGCGATCTGCAGCCCCCCACCGAGACAGTTCCCGTGCAGAGCCGCGATCACCGGCATCGGCAGGTCAAGCCAGCCGTGAGCGGCGCGCTGAAACCAGTTCGGAACCTCGCCGGTGACGCGGGCGGTGAGCCCGGCGGCGCCACCGCCGTCGGCCATGATGCTGACCACGTCCAGCCCGGAGCAGAAGCTCGGCCCCTCGCCGTGCAGGACGACCGCACGGACACCCGGCTCGGCGGCGAGCCGCGCCGACGCCGCGATGATCTGCTCGAACATCGGCACGTCGAGCGCGTTGTGCTTGTCGGCGCGCGTCAATGTGACCACGGCGACGTGGTCGGCGATCTGCACCGATACCCGTGGCGTCTCGGTCATCCCTGAGGGCGGCAGCCTACCCGTCGAGCGCGACCGGATCCCCGACGCGGACCGGCCCGCCCTCGAGCACCTCGCCATAGATCCCGAACGGGAGCGGCTCCGCACTCGGATGCTCCCGCCGATATGACGCCAGGGCATGGAGGGTCGAGAAGTCGACCTTGCCGCTGTCCGGGTTGCGCGTCGTGACCATGCAGCGCCCGACATGGCCGTGCATCGCCACCAGGGCGGGGCCGATCCGAACGCGCCGACCCACCCAGCCGTCCTCCGCGTGCGGGGCGACGCCGTCGATCTCGATCAGCATCCGGAACCGGCGGACATCGACCGAGTCGGTGTCGGCAGCCTCGGCCAGCCGGGACAGGGACCCGCGCGACACGAGTGAGACGCCGGCGGCCCTGCCGCGGTCCACCGCGCTCCCCGCGTCCACCAGCGCGAGCGGCTCGCCGACGAAATCCGAGAGTGCCTGTGACCACGGGCCGTCCAGTGCGCGCACCGGGCGTGGCCGCGAGAAGAAGCCGGTCGAGAGCGTTTCGCCGTACTCGACCGTTCCGCGGATCTCGCGACCATCGGGAAAGGCGAGCACGAGCTCGCCGTTCTCGCACGTCGAGACGATCGTCTGCAGCGCGCCGAGGCGCTTGCCGTTGACCATCTCGCCGCGCGCATCGATGACATAGAAGCGGCGGTTGCCGGACGCGCCCTCCTCGCCCAGCTCGATGGCGTCCACCGGCTGGAGGCGCATCGCCTTCACCGGGGTGACGGCGAGCCCGGTGACTGCGATCTCCGCCATCGGTTCAGCTTAGGGCCGGCGCGCCTCAGGCCGCGGCCTGCTCGGCCCAGTCGCGATACAGCTGCCAGTAACGGCCCTCGGCGGCGAGCAGCTCGTCGTGCGAGCCCTGCTCGACGATGCGGCCGTGCTCGAGCACGAGGATGAGCGCGGCGTGCTGGATCGTCGACAGGCGGTGGGCGATCACGATCGAGGTGCGCCCGGCGACGAGCCGGCGCAGCCCCTGCTCGATGACCCCCTCGGTGTGGACATCGACGTTGGAGGTGGCTTCGTCCAGGACGAGGATCCGCGGGTCGGCGACGAGCGCCCGGGCAAACGCTACCAGCTGGCGCTGACCGGCCGAGAGCTGGATCCCGCGCTCGCCGACCTGGGTGTCGTAACCCTGCGGCAGCGCCATGATGAAGTCGTCGGCGCCGACGGCACTTGCCGCGTCGCGCAGCTCCGCTTCGGACGCCCCCGGCCGTCCGAACGACAGGTTGTCGCGGATCGTGCCACTGAACAGGAACCCTTCCTGGGGCACCATCCCCATCTGCGAACGCAGCGAGTGGGCGGTGACCGTCTTCAGGTCGTGTCCGTCGACGAGGACGCTGCCCGAGGTCGGGTCATAGAACCTGGCCACGAGCTTGGCGAACGTCGACTTGCCGGCGCCGGTCTCGCCGACGAGCGCGACGGTCTGGCCGGGCGGGATGACCAGGTCGACGTTCTCGAGCGCCCAGGCGCCGTCATCATCGGTGCCGTAGCGGAATGAGACGTCATCGAAGCGGAGCTCGCCTCGGATCCGCGGCAGCTCCACCGCGTCCGGCGCATCGAGGATCTCCGGCTGCTCGTCGAGCAGTCCGAAGATCTTGTCCAGCGCCGCCATGCCCGACTGATAGGTGGTGTAGAGCTGTGAGAGCTGCTGGATCGGATTGAAGAAGTTGTTCAGCGCCGCGATGAACGCGAACACCACGCCCGTCGACGTGTGGCCGTTGATCGCCTCGATGCCGCCGATGACGAGAATCTCGACGGTCACCAGCGCTGACAGCAGCTCCACGGCCGGGAAGTAGGCGGCGTTGAGGTAGACCGTCCGCATGTTGGCGGCGCGGTTCTCGTCGTTGAGCTCGGCGAAATGCTCGATGTGGCGTCGCTCCTGACCGAACGCCCGGACCACCCGGACGCCCGACAGGGTCTCGCCCAGGTAGCCGGTGATCGAGGCGATCTTCTCCCGCGTCAGGCGATATGCGCCGGCCGACGCGATCCGGAACGCGAGCGCCCCGAGGAATAGCAGCGGTAGCGCGGCGAACGTCAGCAGCGCCAGGTGGGGATCCATCACCACCAGGATCACCACCACTCCGATCAGCGTCAGGCTGCTCTGGATCAGCGTCGCCAGGCCGTCCTCGACGAGCTGGTCAAGCGCCTCGACGTCGTTAGTCATGCGGCTGATGACGACGCCGGCGATGTTGCGGCTGTAGAAACCGATCGACAGTGACTGCAGGTGGGCGAACAGCTTCAGTCGCAGGTCCTGCAGCGCTCGCTGGCCGACCCAGCCGACCAGGTAGGTCTGGGCGTAGGTGGCGACGCCGTAGACAAACGCCGAGATGAGGAAGATGATGACCACGACGGTCAACACGCCGGTGTCGTGCTTGTCGATGCCCTGATCGATGGCCACCTTGGCCAGGGGCGCAGGAGCCAGCGCAGCGGCCGTCGCCAGCACCAGGGAGGTGAACATGGCCAGCACGCGCCAGCGGTACGGGGCGAGAATCTGGGCCAGCCCGCGCAGCTTGCGACCGTGGCCGCCGGTCTCCCGGAACCGACGGCGCAGCTCTGATCCGGTCTGCCGGCTCATCCGCTGCCCACCTCCACCGGCTTGCGGGTGAGGAACACCTGGTCGGGCATGCCCTTGGCCACGATCTCGGCGTACAGCGGCGACTGGTCCAGCAGCTCCTCATGGGTCCCGTCGGCGGCGATGCGCCCGTCCTCGAGCACCACGATCCGATCGGCCAGCGCGATCGTCGACAGGCGGTGGGCGATCACGAACGTGGTGCGGCCGGCGAGGACGTCGCCGAGCGCACGCTTGATCTCGGACTCGGTGGACGCGTCGACTGACGAGGTGGCGTCGTCGAGGATCAGGATCCGTGGGTCGGCGAGGATCGCCCGGGCGATCGCGATCCGCTGGCGCTGCCCGCCCGACAGGGTCAGGCCGCGCTCGCCGACACGCGTGTCATACCCGTCGGGCAGGCGCTCGATGAAGCCGGCGGCCTGGGCGGCGGCGGCGGCGCGCTCCACCTCCTCGCGGGTCGCGTCGCCGCGCGCGTAGGCGATGTTCTCATGCACCGTGGCCGAGAACAGGAACGGATCGTCGTTGACGACCGCGATCGCCCCGCGGAGGCTGCCGAGCTCCACGCTGCGCACGTCGGCCCCGTCGATCGAGACCGATCCGGTGCTGACGTCGTAGAGGCGGGGCAGCAGCGAGACGAGCGCCGACTTGCCCGAGCCCATCGCGCCGACGAGCGCGACCACCTGTCCGGCGGGGACGTCGAGGTCGATATCGGTCAGCGCGGCATGCGTCGTGCCCTCAAAGGTCAGCCCGGCGCGGCGCAGGACCACGTGGCCGTCTCCGGCCGGCAGGTCCGGCGCGCCCAGTGGGGACTGGATCTGCGGCTCCTGATCGAGGATCTCGAAGATGCGGGCGCCGGACGCGGTGGCGCGCTGGGCGGCGCCGAGCATGTACCCGAGCGTCTGCATCGGGGAAATGAGCATCAGCAGGTAGGCGTAGAAGGCGGTGAAGGCGCCGACCGACAGCGAGCCGTCGATCACCTCGCGGCCGCCGAACAGGAGGATCGCCGCCAGCCCGAGGTTGGGCAGGAAGCTGATCATCGGGTTGTAGAACGCTTGGATGCGCGTCGCCAGCAGCTGCTGGTCGAACACGCGCTGCACCGTGTGGCGGAAGCGCTCCAGCTGCCGCTCCTCCTGCGCGAACGCCTTGACCACGCGCACGCCTGAGACGTTCTCCTCGGTGTCGGCGGTCAGCTCGGCGATCCGCTGCTGCGCCTCCTGCATCGCCGGGCGCGACTTGTGGCCGTACCGGTTGGCAATCAGCACCACGAACGGCACCGGCGCCAGCGAGATCGCCGCCAGTCCGGGCTGCAGCAGGAACATCGCCACCGCCGCCAGCAGGATCGTCACCAGCGACTGGGCGATGAAGATGAGTCCGTAGCCGAGGAAGAACCGGACCGACTGCAGGTCGACCGTCGCCCGGCTCATCAGCTGACCGGTCTGCTGGCGATCGAAGAACGAGAGCTCGAGCCGCTGCAGGTGGCCGTAGAGCGCCTCGCGCAGGTCGACCTCGACGTCCAGGGACACCTGCCCGGCCACGATCCGCCGCAGCACGCTGAACACGAGTCGCGCGAGCCCGGCGGCGACGATGGCGAGCGCCAGCAGGACGAGCCGGTGGTGGTTGTGGGCGCGGACGGCGTTGATCGCCACGCCGGTCAGGTACGGGATCAGAACGGTCCCGATCAATGCCCCGAACGCCAGCGCGAACGACCAGATGGCCCCCTTGCGGTAGGGGCCCAGAAACGTGAGCAGGCGCCGGAACGTCGACATACTTCACAAAGTATAGTAGCGGTCGCCACGAGCCGCCGCGCCGCGGCAACGGCGGTCAGCGGCTCATGAATTCGGCGTACCGAGGCGCGCCTGCACGTAGGCGCCGAGCATCGCCTTTCCCTCGGCGAGCACCAGCGCGTCCCCCTGTGAGCAGGTCCGGAAGGCCTCGCGCAGGAGTCCGTCACCGGCGATCACCACCATCCGCGCGGCGGTGACGCGGTCCCGGGGGGTGGCGGCAGGCCAGTGCACGGCGAGGATCCGCTCGATGGCGGCGGCGATCGCCGCTCGGGTGCCCCGGGTGACGTCGCGGACCCGCTCGGATCGCAGGCCGCCGTACCACAGGGCCACGAACCCCGGCCGGGCGCGAAAGCCGGCCGCGAGCGTGTCGAGCATCGCCCCGGCGGGGTCGGCGAGCGGCGCGCGTTCATCGGTGTCGGCGGCGGCCTGGACAAGGGCGGCGACGCCGGTCCAGTAGTCCACCGCCAGCGCCTCGACGATCGCCGCCTTGTCCGGGAAGTAGTGGTACACCGATCCCACCGGAATGCCTGCGACCACGGCGATCCGGGTCGTCGTGAAGGCGTCGGCGCCCTCCGCGGCCAGGATCTGGTCGGCGGCGTCGAGCACCAGGCGCAGCCGGGCCCGGCTGCGGGCCTGGGTGGGCACGTGACGGAGGTGGCCGTCGAGATCGGAGGGGAGGGCGGTCACGTGGATTTGAAAGTGAGCTTGGTTTCATGTTAGCGTTGTCGGCCGATGCTGGAGCGTGAGAAGGAACGGGTCGCCGCGGCCGCGCGCCGGCTGGCCGAGGAGGGACTGGTGCTCGGCACCGCCGGCAACGTCTCCGAGCGTGCCGGCGAGCTGGTCGCCGTCACGCCGACCGGCGCGGTCCTGGCGGAGCTGGAGCCCGATCAGGTCGTGGTGGTCAACGTCGACGGCTCGCCGACCGAGGGGGATCTCCCCCCGACCTCGGAGGTCGAGCTGCATCTCGGCATCTATCGCCGTTACGGGCCGGGCGCCGTGGTTCACGCCCACAGCCCGATCAGCACCGCGCTGGCGTGCGTGCTCGACGAACTGCCGCTGATCCACTACCAGATGCTCGCGCTCGGCGGTCCGGTCCGCGTCGCTCCCTACGCCACCTTCGGCACCTCCGAGCTGGCGCAGCTGACACTGGACGCGCTCGAGGGCCGGACCGCCGCGCTGATGTCCAATCACGGGATGGTCGCCCACGGCGCCGATCTCGACGCCGCGCTCGACAGCGCGCGGCTGCTCGAATGGGCGAGCGAGCTGTACTGGCGTGCCGCCGCGGTCGGCCCCCCGCGGACCCTGGGCTCAGACCAGGCGCAGGCATTCCTCGACGCGGTCGCCGCCCGCGGCTACGGCGCGCTGCACAGGCCGGAACGATGACCGCCGACGATCAGATCCCCATCACCCGCCGGCGGTTCGTCACCGGGTCGCTGGTCACGGGCGCCGCGGTCGCCGTTCCCGCGGTGGCGGAGGCCAAGGCCCGGCCCCAGCCTGCGCGTAAGCGCAAGGCCTCCGCGCCGGAGCCGACGACCCACGAGGCCGACGTCGTCGTGGTGGGTGCCGGCATGTCGGGGATGACCGCGGCGCGCCAGGTGGCCGCTGCCGGCAAATCGGTGATCGTGCTCGAGGCGCGGGGGCGGGTCGGGGGCCGGTGCTTCAGCCGCGCGATCGGAGCCGGCGCCAGTGATGTGGCCAACATGGGAGCCACGTTCGTGGGGCCGAGCCAGACCCAGATCCTCGGCCTCATGTCCGAGCTGGGGATCGCCAAGTTCGACGTGTACTCCACCGGCAACCTGCTGTGGTACGAAAGCGGCAAGCTCACCCCGTACTCCGGCACGATCCCGCCGGCCAACGATCCCACCGCGGTGGTGGAGCTCGGAGAGGTCACGCTCCCCGCCATCGACCAGATGGCCGGCACCGTCCCGCTTGATGCTCCCTGGACGGCCCCCGACGCCCTGCCCTGGGATTCGATCACCGCCGACACCTGGGCCGGCCAGAACATCACGTCCAGCGACGGCCGCAAGATCTACTCGCTGGCGGTCGACGCGGTGCTGTCGGTGTTGCCGCGGGATGTCTCGTTCCTCTACTTCCTGTTCTATGTCCATGCCGCCGGCGGCATCAACAACCTGGTGGCCAACGCCGGGCAGGGCGGCGCCCAGGACTTCCGGGTGGCCGGCGGAACGCAGGGGATCGTCGTCAAGATGGCCAATCAGCTCGGGCGCCGGCGGGTGCTGCTCAACCAGCCGGTGCGCCGGCTTTCCCACCGGGCAAAGAGCATCTACGCCTACGCCGACAAGGCGACGGTCAAGGCGCGGCAGGCGATCCTCGCCCTCCCGCCCCACCTGGCCGGACGGATCGTCTACGAGCCCCAGCTGCCCGCGATCCGGGATCAGCTCACCCAGCGAATGCCGATTGGCTCTCTGATCAAGACGATCGCCGTCTATGACACCCCGTTCTGGCGGCGCCAGGGGCTCAACGGGCAGGTGACGAGTGACACGGGTCCGGTGACCGTGATGTTCGACGCCTCGCCGGCGAGCGGCACCCCGGGGGTGCTGCTCGGGTTCATCGACGGCGACGACGCCCGCGCGCTGTCAGACCGATCCGACGGATCGCGGGCGACCGCGGCGCTGAAGTCCTACGCCACCTACTTCGGAGCGCCGGCCGCCAACCCGCGCAGATACTTCGATCAGGTCTGGGACCGGGAGATCTACACCGGCGGCTGTCCGGTCGGGCTCATGCCGCCCGGGGTCATGTTGGAGTACGGACAGGCGCTGCGGGCCCCGGTCGGCCGCATCCACTGGGCCGGAACCGAGACCGCCACCGTGTGGACCGGGTACATGGACGGGGCGGTGCAGGCGGGTAAGCGCGCCGCCGCGGAAGCGCTGGCCGAGCTCTGACCGGCCCCGGGCCGCGGCGAAAGCCAGAACCACCGCGTCGATTAGGGTCTACGGCCCCGGCAAGGAGGAGAAAGGCCAGATGAGCAGTGTTCGCGAGGCGACGTTCGAGCTGTTGCGCGCTCACGGGATGACGACCATCTTCGGCAACCCCGGCTCGACCGAGCTGCCGATGCTCGCCGACTTCCCCGATGACTTCACCTACGTCCTTGGCCTGCAGGAGCTGGTCGTCGTCGGCATGGCCGACGGGTTCGCGCAGGCCACCGGCCGCCCGACGCACGTCAACCTCCACACCGCTCCCGGGGTTGGCAACGCCGTCGGCGGGATCTTCAACGCCCAGGCCAACAAGTCACCGCTGGTGATCACTGCGGGTCAGCAGGTGCGGCCCCAGATCATGATCGAGGCGAACCTGACCAACCGCGACGCCGTCATCGGTCCCCAGCCGTACGTGAAGTGGAGCCACGAGCCGCCGCGGGCGCAGGACGTTCCCGGCGCGCTGGCCCGGGCGATCCATCACGCCTCACTGCCGCCGCGGGGCCCGGCGTTCGTCTCGATTCCGATGGACGACTGGGGCGCCGAGGCCGACGAGGATCGCAGCGCCGCGGCCACCGCCCGCCGCGTCACCGGCCGCGCCGCTCCCGACGAGGCGGCGCTGTCGGAGCTGGCGCAACGCATCGCCCAGGCGCGCAGCCCGGTGCTCATCGCCGGTCCGGACATCGACACGTCCGGCGGCTGGGACACGGCCATCGCGCTTGCTGAGAGGCAACGGCTCCCGGTGTGGGCCAGTCCCGCCACCGGCGGGTCGCGGATCGGCTTCCCGGAGCGCCACCCGAACTTCGTCGGGGTGCTGCCGCCGGCGATCGGCGCGGTCTCCGAGACGCTCAAGGAGCACGACCTGATCGTCGTCATCGGCTCGTCGGTGTTCCCGTACTACCCGTACATTCCCGGGCCGCTGCTCGGCCCCGACAGCGAGCTGGTGGCCATCACAAGCGATCCCGGGGAGGCGGCGCGCGCCCCGATGGGCGACGCGATCGTCGGCGACGTGGCGTTGGCGCTGGAGCGGCTGGTGGCACTGGTGCCGGAGGCGCAGCGCCCAGCGCCGTCGGCGCGTCCCGAGCCCGGCGACCCGCCGGCGGCCGACCCCCCGGACCGGCTGAGCGGCTCGGAGGCGATGGCGGCGCTGGCCGACGCATGGACCGACGACACGATCGCGGTGCTCGAGTCCCCGTCGTGCACGATGGCGTTCCGCAACCGGCTGCGGATCTCGCGCCCCGGCAGCTACTACTTCTGCGCCAGCGGTGGGCTCGGGTTCGGGATCGCGGCCGCCGTCGGGGTGCAGCTGGCGCAGCCGCAGCGACCGGTGGTGTGCGTCCTCGGCGAGGGGTCGGCCCAGTACGGGATCACCGCGCTGTGGAGCGCGATCGCCTACCGGGCGCCGGTCACCTTCCTGGTCCTGCGCAACGACGAGTACATGATCCTCAAGTGGTTCGCGATGCTCGAGCAGGTCACCGGCGCGCCGGGGCTCGATCTGCCCGGGCTCGACGTCGCCGCCGTCGCCCGCGGGTACGGAATGCCGGCGCAGGAGGTGACCGGCCGCGACGAGCTGACCGACGCGCTGCGCGGTGCCATCAGCGCCGACGGGCCCCGGCTGGTCCAGGTGCCGGTGGCCTCGGGGATGTGGCTGGAGTAGCGACCGTGGCGGTCACCACATCCGAGACGGCGACGATCGTCCCCGAGCCGGCGGCGCCGGCCCCTGACCGGGCCCCCGACTGGGTGGCCGCGGGCACGCCCGAGCCGTTGCGTTCGCGGCTGATCGCCGCCCTGGGCGCTGACCGCGTCCTGACGCGAGCCCTGGACCTGATCCGGTACGCCGGCGATGCCAGCCCGTACCGGCTGATCCCCCAGGCGGTGGTGGTGCCCCAGGACGTGGACGACATCGTCGCGCTGCTGCGGTGCGCCACCGAGCTGGACGTCCCGATCACGTTCCGGGCCGGCGGGACGAGCCTCAACGGGCAGACCCAGACCGAGTCGATCCTCGTCGACGTGCGCCGCCACTGGCGGCGGGTGCGAATCGAGGCCGACGGCGCTCGCGCGCGGCTGCAGCCGGGCGTCGTGCTCGGGCACGCGAACCGGATGCTGGCCCGTCGCCAGCGCCGTCTCGGCCCCGACCCGGCCAGCACCGACATCGCCTGCGCCGGCGGGGTGATCGCCAACAACTCGGGCGGTATGCGTTGCGGCGTGGTCGCCGACTCCTACCGCACGGTGAGCGAGATGACGCTCGTGCTCGCCAACGGCGCCGTCATCGACACGGGCGGGAGCGATTCCGAGCAGCAGTTCGCCGCGGCCGCGCCCGAGCTGGCCGCCGGACTGACACGGATTCGCGACGAGATCCGCGGCGACGCCGAGCTGGCGCAGCGGATCGCCCGGAAGTTCGAGATCAAGAACACCACCGGGTACCGGTTGTGCGCGTTCCTGGACGCCGACACGCCGCTGCAGATCTTCCGCCGCCTGGTCGTCGGCTCGGAGGGCACCCTGGCGTTCGTCGCCGAGGCGGTGTTCGACACCGTCCCGCTCGGCCGGCACACGAGCGTCGCGCTGGTCGGCTTCGAGGACCTCGATGCCGCCGTCGACGCGGTCGGCGCGCTGGTGAGCGCCGGCGCCACTGCCACCGAGCTGATGGTGGCGCAGACGCTGATCGCCGCCGCCTACAACATGCCGGGCACGCCGGAGGCGTGGAAGGAGCTCCCGCCGACGTCGGCCGCGCTGCTGATCGAGTTCCGCGCGGAGTCGCCCGAGGAGCTCGACTCGAAGGTCCGCTCCGGGATGGCGATTCTCGAGGGCCGGGCCGGTGTCATGGGCGACGCGCGCTTCAGCCAGGAGCCCGAGGACGTCGAGGTGCTGTGGCGCGTGCGCGAAGGGATGCAGGGCCTGCTGGCGGCGATTCGGCCGCCGGGGATCACGATGCTGATCGAGGACGTGTGTGTGCCGCCGGCCCGGGTGGCTGAAGCGGCGAGGGACCTGCAGGCGCTGCTCGGCCGGCACGGGTTCCTGACCGGGCTCGCCGGACACGCCTCGGCCGGGAACCTGCACTTCATCCTCACCGCCGAGTTCGGCAAGGAGGGCGAGCTCGAGCGCTACGACGCCTTCCTCCAGGAGATGGTGGCACTGATCGTGGACACGTACGACGGCTCGCTGAAGGCCGAGCACGGCACCGGCATCAGCATGGCGCCGTTCGTCGAGCACGAATGGGGCGCCAAGGCCACCGAGCTGATGTGGCAGATCAAGGCACTCGCCGATCCCGCCGGGGTGCTCGCCCCCGGGATCGTGCTCAATCGCGACCCGGGCGTGCACCTGCGAAACCTCAAGAGCGTGCCGGAGGTCGAGGCGAGCGTCACCAAGTGCATCGAGTGCGGCTTCTGCGAGGCGGTGTGCCCGTCCCAGAACGTGACCACGACGCCGCGCCAGCGGATCGTGATCCGTCGCGAGATGGCCCGCCAGCCGCCGGGATCGGCGGTGCGCCGGGCGCTGCTCGAGCAGTACGAGTACGACGGGATCGAGACGTGCGCCGTGGACGGATCGTGCATGACCGCCTGCCCGGTGGCGATCGACACCGGCGCCCTGATCAAGGATCTGCGGGGCCGGGAGCACGGACCGCGCGCCGAGCGGGCCGCGCTCGAGACGGCCCGTCGCTACGCGACCGTCGAACGGGCGGCGCGCGGGGGTCTGCGCGTCGGGCGGCTGATTGGCCGAACCGCGGGCGATCGGGCGGCGGGCGCGGTGCCGCGGCTGCTGCGCGACCGCCTCGGCGCCGCGGAGGTCATTCCGCAGTGGAGTCCTGCGATGCCTGAGCCGGCCCCGGCAACGCTGCCGCGCACCGATCGCGCCGGAGCCGCCGCGGTCTACCTCCCGTCGTGCACCAATCGGATCTTCGGCCGGGCCGTGGATCCGAACCGCCGGGCTGACGGCCTGACTGTTCCCGCCGCGCTCGTCGCCGTGTCGGCTCGGGCGGGCGTGCCGCTGTGGATCCCGCCCGACGTGGCCGGTCACTGCTGCGCGACGCCGTGGAGCTCGAAGGGCTATGCCGACGGCTTTGCCCACATGGCGGCCAAGACCGCGGCGGCGCTGCAGCGCTGGACCGACGGGGGCCGGTTGCCCGTCGTGATCGATGCCAGCTCGTGCAGCCACGGCGCCCGCGAGAACCTCGAGCTCGACGGGGTGGAGGTCATCGACTCGGTCGCCTGGGTCCACGATCGGTTGCTCGCGCGGCTCACCGTGGACCGCCGAATCGCCTCGATGGTGGTGCACCCCACGTGCGCCGCGGGCCATCTCGGTGTCTCGGCCAAGCTGGCCGGGATCGCCGCCACGCTGGCCGATGAGGTCACGGTTCCCGCGGCCACGCGATGCTGCGGCATGGCCGGTGACCGCGGCCTGCTGCACCCCGAGCTGCCGCGGGCCGCGCTGACGGACACGGCACGCGAGCTCGACGGACGCCGGTTCGACGCCTGTGTGTCGAGCAATCGGACCTGCGAGATCGCCCTACAGCAGGTGACCGGGCGGCCCTACGAGTCGTTCCTGCTCACGCTCGAGGAGCTCACGCGGACGTGAGCACCGAGGGACCGGGCCCGCGGGCGGGCCTGTGCGACAGCTGCCGCCATCAGCAGATCGTCCGCAACACCCGCGGGTCGGTGTTCTCGCTGTGCCGGCGCTCGCGTACCGAGCCCGACCGCTTCCCGCGGTACCCACGGGTTCCAGTGGTGCGCTGCGACGGCTACGAACCGGCGGAGCCGGAGGCAGCCGGTTCGTAGCCGTCGCCCTGGCGCTCGTTCGCATAGCGCACAAGTGTTCGGAATTTGGTTGGGCGGGTACGTGGGGGGCATAGAGGTACCGACCTCGGGAGAGCCCGAGACCCGGAGCGACAGACATGACCGTGCACGACACCGCCGAGACGACGGCGCCGCACCGATCAGCGGGGGCGCTCACCACCGGAACGCTGGTGGCGGCCGGGCTGGCCGTGCTCGTCGGGCAGGTGGCGCTGGCCATCCCCGCGGTGCTCAACGGCCTCTTTCAGCAGGATCTCGGCACCACCTCGTCCCAGCTGACGTGGATCTCCGACGCGTTCCTCGTGCCGGTGACCTTGCTCGAGCTCACCTTCGGGGTCCTCGGCGATCTGTTCGGACGTAAGCGGCTGCTCCTCATCGGCGCCGGCCTGATCGTCATCGGAGAGACCGTCTCGGTCCTCACCCCCGGCGCGTCATCCTCCACCCAGACGCGCGCGCTGGTCCTGTGGATCGGGCAGGCGCTGTCCGGAGTCGGCGCCGCGGCGCTGTTTCCCACGACGCTGGCGATGATCGCCGCCGGTACGCACACCGCCCGCGAACGCGGCCGGGCGATCGCGCTGTGGGCGGCGGCGCTGTCGACCGGCAACGTCATCTCCCCGGTGGCCGGAGGGCTCGTCGTCAGGCTCGCGTGGGGATCGGACCCTCACGCCAGTTGGCGGTGGGCGTTCATCGTCGTCATCGTGCTCGGGCTCGTGAGCGCGGGGGTGTCGGCGGCGCTGGCGCGTGACTCCTCGGCGCCGGCGGGCCGCTCGCTCGACTGGCCCGGGCAGATCACGATCGCCGTCGCGCTGTTCGCCCTGCTGTTCGCCGTCATCCAGGCCCCGACGAGCGGATGGGGCAGCCCCGAGGTCGTCCTCGGCTTCGTCGTCGCCGTCGTCTTCCTCGGCCTGTTCATCGTCGTCGAGCGCGGCCGCCGGGCGCCGCTGCTCCGCCTGGACCTGTTCGCCAACCGCGCGTACGCGGTGACCGGCATCGTCACCGTCGCCGGCATGTTCGCAATGCTGGGCACGGCGTACTCCACGAGCATCCGGCTCTCGTCGATCGAGGGCTTCACGCCGCTGAAGACATCGATCGCCTTCCTTCTGCTCAACGGCCTGACCCTGGCGCAGGTCCCGCTGACGATCCGGCTGCTGCCGCGAGTCAACCCTCGCTGGATGCTCGCCGGCGGCTTCGCGCTCATGGCCGCCGGTGACTACTGGCTCTCGGGGGTCTCAGCGGCCGACCTGTCGATTGGCCCGGACATCGCGCCGCTGGCGCTCGTCGGGTTTGGATTCGCCTTCGCCATCTCCTCGGTGACCGCGGTGGCCGTCAACAGCGTGCCCGACGGCCTCGAGGGCATGGCGAGCGGCACGACGAGCCTCCTGCGCGACTTCGGCTTCACGCTCGGGCCGGCGATTGTCGGCGCCGTCGCCCTCGGTCGTGCCGCCTCGGACATCAACGCCAAGATCGCCGCCTCTCCGACTCTGCACAAGGCGCTGACTGCCTTCTACGCCTCGCCCGCCCACGCGCCGGCGGCGCAGCGCGCCGAGGCCGCAGCTGCCGTCGGGGCGGTCAAGTCGGGCCCGCTGGGTCAGAACTCGGTCCCGGCGACGATCCCCGGACCCGGGGGCCACCCGGTGCCGTTCAACCCGCTCAAGCACATCGCCTTCCACGCGCTCGATCACGCGTACTCGATCGGCTACGTCGTCTGCGGGGCCGCGGCGACGGTCTCGTTCGTGCTCGCGGTGGTGGCCCTCGGCGGCACCCGCGACACACCGGGCGTCGCGGCCGAGGCCGACCCACCTCCGCGCGACCGAGAGCGGAGCGCCACTCCATTGCTGCAGTAGCCGCCGAACTTCACGATCGGGCGCAGCTCCCCCCGCCGCTTCGTCTCGGTCGCCGCAGCCGGGGCGAGGCGGCGGGAGGCCTATCCCGGATACGCGCCGGCCGTGGCATCGTCGGCGGCCTGCTTGGGCGGCGCGCCGATTCCGGCCGGGGAGACGAGCCTCACCGCGAGGGCGAGCAGGATCGGGACCGGCAGCACGTACGCCCCGACGGTGAGGATTCCCAGCAGCGACTCGACCGCGAGCGCCGCGACCACGGCCCAGGCCACGCGCAGGCGCCACTCGGCGCCGTCGTAGCGGCGAGCCCGCAGCAGCATGAGCACCACCACCGCGCCGATCGCCGGGATCGTCACCAGCGTCATCGCCCACCCACCCTTGCTCTGCAGCAGCGTCGAGCTGGTCAGCGTGACCCCGTTGAGCTGGGATGCGCGATCGCTGGCATAAGTGGGGAGGAGCAGGCCGGTGAGGACCAGCCCCAGCGACCACACGAATGCGATGACGATCAGCCGGACCCCCAGGGACCACCGGCGCGCGGCGACGCGTGCGCTCATGCCGGGAGCCTACGACCGTGGGTGAGGAGGCGCGCCGTGGTCACGTGGCGCAGGCGAGGCGTTGGGTCCGGTAGGTTGGCGCGGATTCCGACCATTTGGACAGGAGGCACATGAGGGGATTTCGCATATCGGCGCTCGGTTCGTTCGGCGCCGTCGCGGTTGCGGCCACGTTGGCGTCTGGGGCGTCAGCGGCGACACCGGCAACCGTGCAGCTTCGCAACTCGCAGTCACCGGCGGCGTCACGGACGCCGCGCGTCGGCTCTGTGGCCGGCGACACACAGATGAATTTCGAGGTGGACCTCAAGCTTCCCGATCAGGCCGGCGCCCAAGCGTTTGCCCAGTCGGTCTCCACCCCCGGAAGCACCAGTTACGGCGCCTACCTGACACCGGCCCAGTGGGAGGCCCGCTTCGCTCCGACGGCGGCTGACGTCAAGGAAGTCGAATCGTTCCTGACCCAGGACGGGTTCACCGTCGGCGACGTGTCGTCTGACCGGACGGCGATCGAGGCGTCGGGGACCGCCCAGCAGGTCGAGCAGGCCTTCGGAACCTCGCTCGCCTACCACCAGGTCCAGGGGAACCGGCTGCTGCTCGCCGACACGGCGCTGTCGGTCCCGGCGAGCGTCGCCGGGATCATCGGCGGCGTCACCGGCGTCAGCGACACCGTCGCCAAGCCCGACGATTCGGTCGGTCCGGCGCAGGCCGCGCCGGCCGCGCCGGCCGCGCCGGCCGCGACCGGCGACTACCAGCAGCCCGCCGGCTTTCGCGTCGCACAGCCGTGCGGCCAGTACTTCGGACAGAAGGTCGACACGCTGCTGCCGACGTATCCCGGTTATGAGTCGACGCCGCCATGGGCGGTGTGCGGCTACACCGGCCCGCAGCTGCGCAGCGCCTACAACCTGTCGGGGCCTGACACCGGCTCGGGCGTGACGGTGGCGATCGTCGATGCCTACGCGTCGCCGACGCTGTTCCAGGACGCGCACGAATTCGCCGCGATCAACGACCCTGGCAATCCGCTGCGCGCATCGCAGTTCTCGGAGCTGCTGGCCAACAAGTTCACCCAGGGTGGTCCCAATCAGTGCGACGCCAGCGGCTGGTTCGGTGAGCAGACGCTCGACGTCGAGGCGGTGCATGACATGGCTCCCGGCGCCAACATCCTGTTCGCCGGCGCCAGGAACTGCAACACCCCGGCGCTGAACCGGAGCCTGCGCAAGATCGTCGATGGCCACCTGGCCTCGGTGATCACCAACTCCTACGGCGACGATGGCGGCGACGTGCTCGACAGCGCCGGCGATCGCCAGTCCACTGACAACATCCTGGTGATGGCGGCCGCGACCGGAGTCAGCGTGCTGTTCTCCAGCGGCGACAGCGGGGACGAGTACACGACGATCGGCCAGGTGGCCGCCGACTACCCGGCATCCAGCCCGTGGGCAACCGCCGTCGGCGGAACGACGCTGCAGATCGGCTCGGCCGGTCAGCGGCTGGGCGAGTTCGGCTGGTCGACGGCTCGCAGCTTCTACTGCAATCAGGCCTACGTGACCGCCGGAGGCTGCACGTCGGCTCAGCTGGGACAGTGGCTCCCCATCGACGAGACGCTCGACGGCGGCTCGGGCGGTGGTACCAGCGTCGTCTACCCGCAGCCGTTCTACCAGCGGCGGGTGGTCCCGAACTCGCTGTCGGAGGTCAACGGCCCGACGCCGATGCGCGTCGAGCCCGACGTCTCGATGGAGGCCGATCCCGCCACCGGCATGCTCGTCGGCGAGACCCAGCAGTTCCCGGACGGCACCTACTACGACCAGTACCGGATCGGCGGCACCAGCGTCGCCTCGCCGCTGCTGGCCGGAGTGCTGGCGCGGGTCGATGCGGCCCGCCGGTTCCCGATCGGATTCGCCAATCCGGCGCTGTATTCCCTGTACGAGAAGCCGGGCGCTCTCTATGACGTCCAGGCGACCCATCAGGACATGTCGCGCTCGGACTACGCCAACTCGATCGACGGGTCACAGGGACTCCTGTACACCACCCGCATCATCGACTACCAGGGGCAGGAGGAGTTCTGTGATCAGAACAACAACTGCTCCACTCGCCAGGTGGCGCTGAGCACCACCCCCGGCTATGACAGCATGACCGGGCTCGGCTCGCCGGGCGCGGACTTCGTGCCGGATCTCAGCTGGCGCTGAGGGAGAGAGGGCGTGATGGCCGGACGCGCAGCGGCGCGTCCGGCCGGCGCCTGGACCCACAGATCCCGCGTCCGTCAGAGGTTGACGGCCACGTACTTGGTGTCGAGGTACTCCTCGATCCCCTCGTAGCCGCCCTCGCGGCCGAAGCCCGACTGCTTGACGCCGCCGAACGGCGCCTGCGCGTTGGAGACGATGCCCTGGTTGAGGCCGATCATGCCGGTCTGGAGCTTCTCGCAGACGCGCAGGGCGCGCTTGAGATCGTTGGTGAACACGTAGGCCACGAGGCCATATTCGGTGTCGTTGGCCGCCGCGATCGCCTCGTCCTCGTCGGCGAAGCCCTTGACCGGCGCCACCGGGCCGAAGATCTCCTCGGTCAGCAGCTTGGCGTCGTCGGGGATGTCGGTCAGCACGGTCGGGTTGTAGAAGTACCCGGCGCCGTCGCGGGCCTGGCCGCCGACCACCGCGGTCGCCCCGCGGCCGATGGCGTCCGTGACGAGGTCTGCGACCTTGCCGCGCTGTGAGTCGTCGATGAGCGGGCCGACGTCGGTGGATTCGTCGACGCCGCGGCCGAGCGTGAGCGCGCCCATCTTCTCGGCCAGCTTCTCGGCGAACTCGGCGGCGACCGGCCCGGCCACGTGGAAGCGGTTGGCCGACGTGCAGGCCTCGCCCATGTTGCGCATCTTGGCCACCATCGCCCCGGCGACGGCGGCGTCGATGTCGGCGTCCTCGAAGACGAGGAACGGCGCGTTACCGCCCAGTTCCATTGACAGCCGCAGCAGCGTGTCCGATGCCTGGGCCATCAGCCTGCGACCGACCTCGGTGGAGCCGGTGAACGACATCTTCCGCAGCCGCGGGTCGGCGATCAGCGGCCCGGTCGTCTCGCTCGACGACGACGCCGTGAACAGATTGAGCACGCCGCCGGGCAGCCCGGCCTCCTCCAGGATCTGTGCCAGCGCCAGCATCGAGAGCGGCGTCTGCTGGGCGGGCTTGACCACCATCGTGCAACCGGCGGCGATCGCCGGCCCGATTTTGCGGGTGCCCATCGCCAGCGGGAAGTTCCACGGCGTGATCATCAGACACGGCCCCACCGGCTGCTTCATCGTCAGGATCCGGCCGGCGCCGTTGGCGGCCACGCCGTAGCGCCCGTCGATCCGCACCGCCTCCTCGGAGAACCAGCGGAAGAACTCGGCGGCGTAGGTGATCTCGGCCAGTGACTCCTTGATCGTCTTGCCCATCTCGAGGGTCATCAGCAGCGCCAGGTCGTCCTTGCGCTCGGTGATCAGCTCGAACGCGCGGCGCAGGATCTCCCCGCGGTCGCGCGGGGCCATGGCGGCGAACTCGGGGCCGGCGGTGACGGCGGCGTCCAGCGCCGCCCTGGCGTCATCGACGGAGGCGTCGGCGACATCGCAGAGGGATTCCTGCGTGGATGGGTCCTCGACGGAGATCGTCCCCTTCGCGCCGTCACGCCATTCGCCGGCGATGTACAGCTGCTTGGGGACCTGACCGACGACCTGCTGTTCTTGGGAGGCGGTAATCGTGCTCATAGACGCAACCTACTACCCCGCGGCCGGCCGGGTGGGAGGGGTCCCATCCCGGTCGACCGCGGGGGTAGACGGTGTGTCGCTAGCGCATGCGGCGCTGGTGCCGGGACGCTGCTAGGCCGCCGCCGGCTGCACCGCGGCGGGCTCGAGCGCGACGCCCAGCACTTCGTCGATCGTCATCGCGACGTGGAACGTCATCTGCTCGCGCACCTCCTCGGGCACGTCGTCCAGGTCGCCGCGATTGCGCTCGGGCAGGACCACATCGGTCAGCCCGGCCGCGTGGGCCGCCAGCACCTTCTGCTTGAGGCCGCCGATCGGCAGCACCCGGCCCTGGAGCGTCACCTCGCCGGTCATCCCGACGGTGTGCCGCACCGGCCGCTCGCTCAGCAGCGAGGTCAGCGCGGTCACCATCGTCACGCCGGCCGACGGGCCGTCCTTGGGGATGGCTCCGGCGGGGACGTGAACGTGGAACGCGTGGTCCTCGAACTGGGCGGGATCGATGCCCAGGTCAGCGGCGTGGCCGCGGACGTAGGAGAGCGCGATCTGCGCCGACTCCTTCATCACCTCGCCCAGCTGGCCGGTCAGGGTCAGTCCAGGCTTGCCCGGCATCGCCGTTGCCTCGACGAACAGCACGTCGCCACCGGCGCCGGTGACCGCCAGGCCGGTGGCCACTCCGGGCACCGCCGTACGAATCGCCGACTCCTGGAAGTGACGCTGGCGCCCGAGCGCGTCCCGGACCTGTTCGATGTCGATCGTCACCGGGGCGACGGTCTTCTCCGAGGCGATCTGGGTCGCCGTCTTGCGCAGCAACGTGCCGAGGTCGCGCTCCAGCTGGCGCACGCCGGCCTCACGCGTGTACTCGGTGGTCACGGTCTCCAGCATCTGGTCGGAGATCTCGACCTCCTCGGACCGCAGGCCGTTGCGCTCCAGCTGTCGCGGCCACAGGTACCCGCGGGCGATCGCCACCTTCTCCGAGGTGGTGTATCCGTCGAAGCGGATGACCTCCATGCGGTCCAGCAGCGGGCCGGGGATCGTGTCGGCGACGTTGGCGGTGGCGATGAACATGACGCCGCTCAGGTCCAGCTCCAGGTCCAGGTAGTGGTCACGGAACGAGTGGTTCTGTGCCGGGTCCAGGACCTCCAGCAGGGCCGCTGAGGGGTCGCCGCGCCAATCGGCGCCGACCTTGTCGACCTCGTCGAGCATGATCACCGGATTCATCGTCCCGGCGTCCCGGAGGGCACGGACCAGCCGTCCCGGGAGGGCGCCGATGTACGTCCGCCGGTGACCGCGGATCTCAGCCTCGTCACGGACGCCGCCCAGCGACATGCGAACGAATTTGCGTCCCGTGGCGCGGGCGATCGACTCGCCGATCGAGGTCTTGCCGGTGCCGGGCGGTCCGATCAGCGTCAGGATCGCGCCGGAGCGCTTGTCCTCGGTGATCCCCCGATCGACCCGCAGCTTCTTGACCGCGATGTATTCGACGATCCGGTCCTTGACGTCCTCCAGGCCGGCGTGGTCCTCGTCGAGGATCTGACGGGCGTGCACCGGGTCGAGCTTCTCCTCGGAGTTCTCGGACCACGGCACGGCGATCAGCCAGTCCAGGTACGTGCGAATCACGCTGGACTCGGCGCTCTGCTCGCCCATCTTCTCCAGCCGGCCGAGCTCCTTCTCGGCCTGCTCGCGGGCGTGCTCGGGCATGCCGGCGTCGGCGATCTTGGTGCGGTACTCCTCCACGACCGACGCGTCGTCCTCGTCGAGCTCCTTGCGGATCGAGTCCATCTGCTTGCGCAGGAAGTACTCGCGCTGCTGCTTCTCGGCGCCGGACTCAACGTCGTCGCGGATGCGCTTGCGCACCTGCAGCTCGGCCAGCCGCTCGCGCTGGTAGCCCAGCGCCAGCTCCAGCCGCTCGGTGACGTCGATCGTCTGCAGCAGAGCGACCTTCTGGTCGTAGTTGATGTCCGGGCTGTAGCCGCTCGTGTCGGCGAGCGTGCCCGGCTCTGAGATGCTGCGCAGGAACGCCGAGATACGGCCGTCATCGCCGCGGACCTCGAGGATCTCCTCCACCACGGCGCGGTACTCGCGCTCCAGGTTGCGGGTCTTGCCGTCGACGGGGACGGGATCGGGCTGTTCGTCGACCTCGACGAACAGGCGGCCGTCGGGCATGGTCTGGGCAGCCCCGGCGACGCCGCGGTGCAGGCCCTGCAGCTCGAACGCGCGGCCGCCGCCCGGCAGGCGCACTCGATTGCTCACTTCGGCGACCGTTCCGATCGCCGCGAATTCGTGCTCGTGCCGGGGCACCAGCAGAACCCGCTCCTCATCGCCGGCGTCGATCGCCAGCGTGAGCGACATGCCCGGGAAGACGACGACGTCGTCCAGCGGGACCAAGAGAAGGCGACTCATCAAATCTTCACTTTCGGTAGCAACTTACAAACCATAAGTACAGGATACCATCGGGGCTCGGCTGGCGCCAATGGATCTCAGTGCCCGTGACTGAGATTATCAGGGTGGGCTGGTGTAGCCGGCAGAGTTGACGCCCGCCTGACGCGCCGTTTTGGGATGATCAGGGTCATGCCACACAAACGTTCCAGCGACGAAGACAGGGCTCGTGACGTGCTCGCTGCCGAGGAGTTCGGCGTCCCGGCGGTCGCTCCGGCCCTCCACGCCGAGCCGCCCCACGACGTGCTGGCGGCCGAGGAGTACGGGGTCCCCGATCGGGATCCGGCGATTCACCACGGCCCGGTTGATCTGCCCGGCGATCCCACGGGAATCGCCGAGCCCCACGATGTGCTGGCCGCCGAGGAGTTCGCGATGCCGGTGGGCCGGGTCGGCCTCCGCGACGTCGCGGACGGGGGGCGCAGCGCCCGCGGGGTGTTGGTGCTGGGCGGCGCGGTCGCACTCGCCGCTGCCCTTTTGGCACGGAAACGTTCCACTTAATTGACAGATCACGGGTAGATCCGTGACGCACCGGGGTGCAACGCTCCGGCGGTGCAATCTGGTTCCCATAACGGCAACTCAGGCGACACACGTCTCGCGGAGTTGGCCAGACGCCAGCACGGGGTGGTGTCCACCGCGCAGCTTCGGCGGCTGGGGTACTCGAAGCACGCCATCCACGACCGCGCCGCCGGTGGCCGCCTGCACCGCATCCATCGCGGCGTCTACGCCGTGGGCCACACGAACCTGGCAATCCGTGGGCGCTGGATGGCGGCGGTTCTCGCTTGCGGGCCGGGGGCGCTGCTCAGCCACCGCGATGCTGCCGCCCTCCAGGACCTCAGGACCATCGGGAGTGGCCTGATTGACGTCGCCGCCCCGTCGCGCCACACCATTCCGGGGATTCGCTGCCACTACGTCCGCCGGCAGCATCCCGAAGACGGGGCTCTCGTCGACGGGATCCCGGTCACCAGCGTCAGCCGGACGCTCCTCGACCTCGCGGAGATCGAGATCCCCCGCAAGCTTCGGGCCGCTCTCGAGCAGGCCCAGCGCCTGCGCACCCTGGACGTCCGTGCCCTCGACACGGTGATCGCACGCCACCCCGGCCGCCGCGGCGTCAAGCCGCTGCGTGAGGCGATCGCCGCCCTGTCCGACGAACCCGGATGGAGGCAGTCAGAGCTGGAGGAGGACTTCCTCGAGCTCGTGCTCCGGGCCGGGCTTCCGCTCCCGAGGACGAACGTCTACGTGGAGGGCGAGCTCGTCGATGCGGTCTGGCCCGAGCGCCGGCTCGTCGTCGAGCTCGACGGCTGGAATTACCACCGGACCCAGGGTTCCTTCGAGGAGGACCGGCGCCGGGATTCCAAGCTCACGGTCCGTCACTGGCGGATTGTGCGCTTCACCCACAACCGGGTGCGCTACGAGCCCGCCGGCGTCGTGGCGGAGCTCAGCGAGCTGCTGCGCGACGGGCCCGGGCGGCGGCGGGCGAGATCAGGTCAGTGATCGTGCCGTCGGCCAGCTCGGCGGCGAACGCGACGGTCTCCGACAGCGTCGGGTGCGGATGCACAGTGAGGGCGATGTCCTGCGCATTGGCGCCCAGCTCGAGCGCCAGCACCGTCTCCGAGATCAGGTCACCGGCGCCGACGCCGACGATCCCGGCGCCGAGCAGGCGCCTGGATCCATCCTCACCCACCCCGAATAGCAGCTTGGTCACGCCCTCGTCACGCCCGAGGCCGAGCGCGCGCCCGGAGGCGCCCCACGGGAACACCGCCTTCTCGAACTCGACGCCCGACTCGCGCGCCGCCGTCTCGGTCAGACCCATCCACGCGACCTCGGGGTCGGTGTAGGCGACCGACGGGATCGTCTTGGCGTCAAACGAGACGTCGAGCCCGGAGATCACCTCGGCGGCGACCTTTGCCTCATGGGTGGCCTTGTGGGCCAGCATCGGGCCGCCGACGATGTCGCCGATGGCGTAGATGCCGGGCACGTTCGTGCGCATCTGCCCATCGACGGGGATAAAGCCACGCTCATCGACGGTCACCCCGGCCACCGAGGCGTCGATCGCGCGGCCGTTCGGCACGCGACCGACGGCCACCAGCACCTGGTCGAACATGCGCGCGCCGGCGCCCTCGATCTCGACCTTCAGCCCGTTCTTCTGGGCCTTCACCGCTGCCACCCGCGTCTTGAGCAGCACGTCCTCGTAGCGACCGCCGATCCGCTTGGCGAGGGGACGCACCAGGTCCGGGTCACAGCCGGTGAGCAGGTGATCGAGCATTTCGACGACCGTCACCTTGGCGCCGAGCGCGTCGTAGACGCACGCCATCTCCAGGCCGATGATCCCGCCGCCTATCACCAGCAGCCGGCCGGGGATCTCCGCAGGTGACAGCGCCCCGGTCGAATCGATGATCCGCTCGTCGTCGGGCAGCCCGGGGATCGTCGCGGCCTGCGAGCCCGCGGCGATGATGCAGTTCTCGAAGGAGATCTCGCGGTCGTTCACCGAGAGCGACGACGGCCCGGTGAACCGTCCCACCCCGTGGATGACCTCGACGCCCCGCTGCTTGGCGAGCCCCGCCAGTCCGCCGGTGAGGCGGTTCACGACCGACGTCTTCCATTCCAGCAGCTGCGGCAGGTCTACCTGCGGTTTGCCGAACGAGATGCCGTGGGTGGCCATCTCCTCGGTCTCGGCGATGACGCGCGCCGCATGCAGCAGCGCCTTGGACGGGATGCATCCGACGTTGAGGCAGACGCCGCCGAGGCGCTCGTAGCGCTCGATCAGCGCCACCCGCAGGCCCAGATCGGCCGCCCGGAACGCCGCCGTGTACCCGCCCGGGCCGGAGCCGAGCACGATCACCTGGAAGTCCCGATCGCCGCCGTTGCCGTCTCCGGCCGGGGCCGGGGGAGGAGGAGGCTCCGAAACGACGGCCGCCGCCGGAGGGTCCGCCGCCGGCGCGTCGCTCCCGCCCTCGGGATCGCCACCGTTGGGGGCGCCGTCGAGCTCGAGCAGCACCGACCCCTCGGAGACCCGGTCACCAATCGCGACCGACAGCTTGCGCACCGTTCCGGCGAAGGGGGCCGGCACGTCCATCGTCGCCTTGTCGGATTCGAGCGTGACCAGCGGATCCTCGGCGGAGACCTCATCGCCGACGGCCACGAGGATCTCGATCACCGGTACGTCATCGAAGTCCCCGATGTCAGGGACCCGTACCTCAGCGGCCGTGCTCACAGCAGCACGCGGCGCAAGTCCGACAGCACGCCGACGAGGTAGGCGACGAATCGCGCGGCCGCGGCGCCGTCGATCACGCGATGGTCATAGGACAGCGACAGCGGCACCATCAGTCGCGGCACGAATGCGGAGCCGTCCCACACCGGCTTGGTCGCCGCGCGGGTGACGCCGAGGATCGCCACCTCGGGCGCGTTGACGATGGGGGTGAATGACGTCCCGCCGATCCCGCCCAGCGACGAGATCGTGAACGTCGAGCCGCTCATGTCCCCGGGGGAGAGCTTGCCGTCGCGCGCCTTACCCGACAGCTCGGTCAGTTCGGTCGCGATCTCCTTGAGCCCCTTGGTGTCGGCGCCCTTGATCACCGGCACGACCAGGCCGCCGGGGGTGTCGGCGGCGAATCCGATGTTGTAGTAGCGCTTGAGCACCAGCTCCTCGCCGTCGAGCGAGGAGTTGAAATCCGGGAATTGCTTGAGCGCGGTCACGCACGCCGCCACGAGGAACGAGACCATCGTGAACTTGACCCCGTCGCGCTGATGCTCGTCATTCAACCGCTTGCGCCACGCCTCCAGCTCGGTGATGTCGGCCTCGTCGTTATGGGTGACGTGGGGGATCATCACCCAGTTGCGGGCGAGGTTCGGCGCCGAGATCCGCTGGATCCGCGACCGCGCCACCCGCTCGACGGGGCCGAATTTCTCAAACTCGACCGACGGCCACGGCGGTAGTCCCGCCGCCACCGAAACCGGACCGGCCGCCGCAGGCGAAGCTGGTCCCGCTCCACCGCCGAGGCGCTCGACGTCCTCGCGGGTGATCCGGCCCTGGCGCCCGCTGCCGCTGACGCTGTGCAGGTCCACGCCGAGCTCTCGCGCCAGGCGCCGCGCCGACGGACTGGCGTAGATCGGGCCGGCGCCGTTGGTCTGGGGCGACGGCGCCACCGGCTGCGGCGCGGACCCGGACCCAGCCGACCCCGCGGTACTCGGGGCCGCGACAGCCGGGGCAGCGGCCGCCGCCTCGGCCGGCTCGGCGGCGGCGTGGTCCGGGTCGCCGCCGGCGCCGCCGTCCATGCTCATCAGCACCGATCCCTGCTTCACCCGGTCCCCGATCGCGACGCTGATCTCCTTGACGACGCCGGCGAACGGGGCCGGCACGTCCATCGTCGCCTTGTCGGATTCAAGCGTGACGAGGGGATCCTCGGCCGCGACCTCGTCGCCGACCGAGACGAGGATCTCGATCACCGGTACGTCGTCGAAATCACCGATGTCCGGGACCTCGACCGTGGTCGCGGCGGCACTCATACGGTGGTCGGCATCGGGGCCTCGGGATCGAGTTCGTACTTGGCGATGGCCTGCGCGACCAGCTTGCGATCGACGGCGCCCTGGTCGGCCAGCTCCTTCAGCGCGGCGACGGCGACGTAATGACGATCGACCTCGAAGAACCTTCGCAACGCGCGCCTCGAGTCCGATCGGCCGTAACCGTCGGTTCCGAGCGTCCGGTACCCGCTCGGCACCCACTGGCGGATCTGATCCGGGACGGCACGGAGGTAGTCGGTGGAGGCGATCACCGGCCCGCGGCGGGCCGCCAGGGACGTGGCGACATAGGTCTCGCGCGGTGTGTCGTCGGGATGCAGCATGTTCCAGCGCTCCACCTCGATCCCGTCCCGGCGCAGCTCGGAGAACGAGGTCACGCTCCACACGTCGGAGAGCACGCCGAAGTCCTGCTCGAGCAGCTCGCCGGCGGCGATGACCTCGCGGAGGATCGTGCCCGAGCCGAGCAGCTGCACGACCGGCTTCTTGGTGCGCTTCGGCGCCTCGCGCAGGAGATACATGCCACGCAGGATGCCGTCGACGGCGCCGTCGGGCATCGGCGGGTGGGTGTAGTTCTCGTTCATCAGGGTGACGTAGTAGAAGGCGTCCTCCTGCTCGGAGAGCATCCGCCGCAGGCCGTCCTGGATGATCACCGCGACCTCGTAGCCGTAGGCCGGGTCATACGCCCGGCAGTTGGGCACCACCGAGAACAGCAGGTGGCTGTGGCCGTCCTCGTGCTGGAGTCCCTCGCCGTTCAGCGTGGTCCGGCCGGCGGTCCCGCCGAGCATGAAGCCGCGGGTGCGGCTGTCGCCGGCCGCCCAGACGAGATCCCCGACCCGCTGGTAACCGAACATCGAGTAGTAGATGTAGAACGGCACCATCGGCACGTTGTGCGCGCTGTACGAGGTGCCGGCGGCGATGAACGACGAGATCGAGCCGGCCTCGGTGATCCCCTCCTCGAGGATCTGGCCGTGCACGTCCTCCTTGTAGAACATCAGCTGCTCGGAGTCCTGAGGGCTGTAGCGCTGGCCGACCGGCGAATAGATGCCGACCTGGCGGAACAGGCCCTCCATCCCGAACGTCCGCGACTCGTCGGGAACGATCGGCACGATGTGGCGGCCGATCGTCTTGTCGCGCAACAGGGCGGCGAGGATGCGGACGAACGCCATCGTCGTTGAGATCTCGCGCTCGCCGGTGCCGTCGAGCTGGGACTTGAACAGCTCCAGCTCGGGCGCCGGAAGCGACTCCGAGCGCCGGCGCCGGACCGGGACCGGTCCGCCGAGGGCCTCGCGGCGGGCGCGCAGGAACTCCATCTCCGGCGAGTCCGCCGGTGGCTTGTAGTACTCGGCGTCGCGGACCTGCGCGTCGGTCAGCGGCAGCTCGAACCGGTCCCGGAACGCCAGCAGCGCCGCTTCGGTCATCTTCTTGGCCTGGTGGGTGATCATCTGGCCCTCGCCGGAGACGCCCATCCCGTAGCCCTTGATCGTCTTGGCCAGGATCACCGTCGGCTGGCCGCTTTGCTTGACCGCCGCGTCGTAGGCCGCGTACACCTTCTGCTGATCGTGGCCGCCCCGGTTGAGCAGCCAGATCTCGTCGTCGGACATGTGGGCGACGCGCTCGAGCAGTCGCGGATCGCGACCGAAGAAGTGCTCGCGCACGTAGGCGCCGTCACGCGACTTGAACGTCTGGTAGTCGCCGTCGACGCAGTCCTCCATCACCTTGACGAGCGCGCCGTCGACGTCGGCGTCCAGGAGCGGATCCCAGCGGCTTCCCCAGATGACCTTGATGACATTCCAGCCGGCGCCGCGGAAGTCGGCCTCGAGCTCCTGGATGATCTTGCCATTGCCGCGCACCGGGCCGTCGAGGCGCTGCAGGTTGCAGTTGACGACCCAGATGAGGTTGTCGAGCTTCTCGCGCCCGGCGAGCGCGGTGGCGCCCATCGACTCGGGCTCGTCCATCTCGCCGTCGCCGAGGAACGCCCACACCTTGCGCGGCGCGGTCTCGGCCAGGCCGCGCGCCTGAAGGTATTTCATGAACCGGGCCTGATAGATCGAGGTGATCGCGCCGATCCCCAGCGACACCGTCGGGAACTGCCAGAAGTCGGGCATCAGCCACGGGTGGGGGTACGAGCTGAGGCCGCCCGGCATCGAGACCTCCTGACGGAAGCCGTCGAGCTGGGCCTCGGTGAGACGGCCCTCCAGATACGACCGCGCGTAATTGCCCGGGGAGGAGTGGCCCTGGAAGTACACGAGATCCCCCCCGTGATCGGACCCATCCACCCCGTGCCAGAAGTGGTTGAAGCCGACCTCCATCAGCGTCGCCAGCGACTGGAAGGTGGCGATGTGCCCGCCGAGCTCCGACGATGTCTTGTTGGCGCGGATCACCATCATCATCGCGTTCCAGCGCACGATCGACCGCAGACGCCGCTCGACTTCGAACCCGCTCGCCCCACCCGGGAACGGCGGCTCCAGCTGCCGCGGGATGGTGTTGACATACGCGGTGTTGAGGCTGGCGATCGGCCCGGTGCCGGCGTGCTGGGCACGCTCGATGACTCGGGTCAGCAGGTCACGCGCACGGCCGGGACCGTCGTGGGAGACGACCGCATCGAGCGCCTCGAGCCACTCGGTGGTCTCTACCGCGTCGGGGTCCACCGCCTCCGGGGACGCTCCGTTCCCGTTGGGCCTGCGCGACTGCGGCTGAGCTCGTTCTGTCATGGCGAAAGCGATGGGTGGACCGGGGATCGACTATACCCGCGACGGGGCACGGCCTGACGGCGCGCTTTGGCGTAGGTTGCAGGGATGAGCTTGAGCAGGGTGGAGGGATTTCCGGGGGCTCCATGGGACCGGCCGCTGGCCGGAATGCTCGACCGGATCACGGTGCATTCAGAGCTGCTGGAGGGGAACCCGCTCGGCGATCCGGCTCGCCGGCCGCTCTACGTCTATCGCTCCCCGGGCGTGGTGGCCGACGGCCGCCGCGGGCACCCGTCGGTCTACGTCATCCAGGGCTACTCCGGCCAGGCGGATATGTGGCTCGGGCGCACCGCGTTCGAGCCGACGGTGGTGGAGCGGATCGACGCGATGTTCGCCTCCGGTGACTGCCCCGACGCCGTGATCGTGTTCGTCGACGCCTGGACCTCGCTCGGCGGCTCGCAGTTTCTCAACTCGTCGAGCACCGGGCGCTACATGGACTACCTGTGTGACGAGATCGTGCCGTTCGTCGACGAGCGGTATCCGACGCTGCCCGGCGCCGAGCATCGCGGCATCGCCGGCAAGTCCTCGGGCGGCTACGGCGCGATGGTGGTGTCGATGCGGCGCCCCGACACGTTCGGCGCGCTGGCATCCCATGCCGGTGACGCCCTGTTCGAGTACTGCTACCTGCGGGACTTCCCCAGCATCGCCCGCCTGCTGCGCGATGATCTCGGAGGCTCGTTCGACGAGCTGCTGCGCCGGGTCCAGGAAGAGCCCAGCTTCAACTGGGGACGGTACGGCTCGGCGCTGTCGCTCTACGCCTACGCGTGTGCCTACACGCCTGATCCCGCCAAGCCGGGCAAGCCGCTGATGCCGATCGACGTCGCCACCGGACGCGTCGTCCCGGACGTGTGGGAGCGGTGGCTGGAGCTGGACCCGGTCCGGATGGCCGAGCCGCACGCCGACGCGCTGCGCGGCATGCGCCGCATCTATCTGGACGCGGGCCGGCAGGACGAGTTCTTCCTGGACCTGGGAGCGCAGGCGTTCTCCGACGAGTTGACGCGCCTTGACATCGAGCACACCCTCGAACTGTTCGACGGGGCGCACGGCGGCATCTCCTATCGCTATCCGGGCGCGATCCGCGAGCTGGTGCTCGCACTCCGATGACCACCCATCCCGACACCGAGGGCCACTAAGGAGACCGTGACCGCCACCGCCGAGACCGATCTCGCGTTCACCGGCCCCGCAGCGCTGTCGGCGCTCGTCCGCGACGGCCAGGTCACGCCGCGCGAGCTGGTGGAGCTGTCCCTGCGCCGGATCGACGAGCTCGATCCTCGGCTCAACGCGTTCCGGGTGGTGCGCGGTGAGGAGGCGCTCGCCGAGGCCGACGCTGTCGAGCGGACCGGGCCGCTCGCCGGGGTGCCGATCGCGGTCAAGGACGATCTGCCCTTCGCCGGCGAGATGACGACGCGCGGAACGAGGAGCTTCGGGCCGGCGGCGACCGCCGACGCCGAGGCGCTCCGCCGGCTGCGCGCCGCCGGCGCGGTCCCGGTCGGCGTCACCAACGTCCCCGAGCTGATGATCTTCCCGTGGACGACCACCACCGCCAACGGCGTCACCCGCAACCCGTGGAACCCGGAGCGCACTCCGGGCGGCTCATCGGGTGGGTCGGCGGCGGCGGTGGCGGCGGGCATGGTGGCGGCGGCCACCGGCTCCGACGGCGGCGGCTCGCTGCGCATCCCGGCGGCCTGCTGCGGGCTGGTCGGGTGCAAGCCGACCCGGGGGCGCGTCTCGCCGTACCCCGGCTCGACCGGCTGGCTCGGGCTGTCCACGTACGGCGGCCTGGCGCGGACGGTCGCCGACAGCGCCCGCCTGCTCGACGTCATGCATGGGGCGCTCCCCGGAGACGCGGACCGAGCTCCAGAATTCACCGGCAGCTATGCCCAGGCCGCCGCCACCGAGCCCAAACGCCTGCGCATCGCCATTTCCCGCAAGCTGCCGCCGGGCCTGCTGGGGCGCCTCTCCGCCGACCAGCGCGGCGCCTGGGAACGGACCGCCACCCTGCTCAGCGGCGCCGGACACGATGTGGTGGAGCGCGACCCCGCCTACGGGCTGGCGCAGCTGCAGTTCCTCCAGATGTGGCTCCGCGGCATCTTCGAGGAGTCACTGACGGTGCCGGACCGCTCGACGCTCGAGCGCACGACGCGCCAGATGGCCGCCGGCGGTCGGTACCTGGTCCCGCCGGCACGGCGCCGCCGGCTGCTGGCCAAGCGCGATCGGACCACCGCGCGGATCACCGCCCTGTGGGACGAGTTCGACGTGCTGATGACGCCGGCGCTGGCCACGACCGCGATCGCCGCCGAGGGTGCCTACAACCGCGCGGCGCCGGTGGCGATCGACATGGCCGGCCGGTTCACCCCATTCACGCCGCTGTTCAACCTCACCGGTCAGCCGGCGATCTCGATTCCGGCCGGGCTGGGCGCTGACGGGCTGCCGCTGTCCGTCCAGCTGGTCGGTAGGGTTGGCGCCGAGGACACGCTGTACTCACTCGCCGGCCAGATCGAATCGGCGGCTCCGTGGGCGCAGCGCCGGCCCACCGTCTCATGATCGCCGTCCCCATCCGATCCCTCCGCCGGCTCCGTGTCGTGGCTCTGGCCGCCGGGGTGGCCCTGGTGGCGATGCTCGCGGTCAGCGCGGCGGCGTCGGCCAAGGTCGTGTGGCTGTGCCAGCCGGGCCACTCGCCGGACCCGTGCAACGTCAGTCTCTCGACCACGGTGTTCTCGCCGACGCTGCACAAGCTGGCGGTCACCCATCCGGTCAAGACCAGGAAGCCGGCGATCGACTGCTTCTACGTGTACCCGACCATCTCTGACCAGAAGACGACGCTGGCCAACCTCCACATCGATCCCGAGGAGCGGTCGATCGCCCTGTACCAGGCGGCGCGCTACTCGCAGTACTGCAAGGTCTACGCCCCGATGTACCGCCAGGTCACCGTGCCGGCGCTGGAGTCGGGCAACCCCGAGTCGCCCAAGACGCTGGCGGTTCCAATCAGTGACGTCGAGCACGCGTTCGCGACCTACCTCAAGCGGGACAACCACGGCCGCGGCTTCGTGCTGATCGGCCACTCCCAGGGGTCGTTCGTCCTCGAGCAGCTGATCGCCAAGGAGATCGACCCCAAGCCCGCGCTGCGCCGGCAGCTGGTGTCCGCGATCCTGCTCGGCGGCAACGTCCTGGTCAAGCGCGACAAGGCCGGCGGCGGCACGTTCAAGCACATCCAGGCGTGCCGTTCGGCCACCCAGCTGAGCTGTGTGATCGCGTTCTCCACGTTCGACCAGGTCCCGCCGGCCGACAGCCTGTTCGGTCGGACCACCGTCCCCGGTGATCAGGTCCTGTGCACGAACCCGGCGGCGTTGGGCGGCGGCGAGGCGAAGGTCGATCCCATCTTCCCGTCGGCGCCGTTCGCCCCCGGCACGGTGATCGCGGGCGGGATCGCCCTGCTGAAGATCACCCAACCCTCGGCGGCCACCGAATGGGTCAGCCTGCCGGGCGCGTACCGCGCGCAATGTTCGTCCGCCGGGGGCGCCAACGTCCTGCAGATCACGCCGCTGGGCGGCGCTCAGACGCCGTCACCGAGTCCGACCCCGGAGTGGGGGCTGCATCTGCTCGACGCGTCGGTCGAGCTCGGAAACCTGCTCACGGTCGTGCGCACCGAGGCCACGGCGTTCGCGGCGCGGCCGGCGGCGCCGCTGACGCCCACGTCGCGCGGATCCTGACAACCGACACGGGCGCGGACAAGGCTCGGCCGGCGTGGCGCGGTGGGCCGCAATGGCGGTACACTCTCGTACCGTGACTGCTCTCGCCGCTCACCGGTCGGGCGCCGACCATTCTGCCGCCGGCCTCCCGTCCTCGCCCGCCGGGCCGGTTGACGACGCCACCCCGACGCGGCTCCCGCCCGGCTTCGGTGTGGCGCCGGCGTTGCAGGGGCTGCGGTTCGGCATGCGGCCGCTGGGGTTCAATCTCGGTGCGGCCGCGCGGTTCGGGGACGTGTGGGAGTTGCGGCTGCCGACCCAGCGCAAGGGGTTCGTCGTCAGCTCTCACCCGGATCACCTGCGATCGCTGCTGACCGCCGATCCGGGCGACGCTCCGTCATTGACCGGCGAATCGCCGCTGCGCCCCATCCTCGGCCCCAACTCGGTCCTCACCTCCGTGGGCGCCCGCCACCTGCGCCAGCGCCGGCTGCTGCTGCCGCCGTTTCACGGCGAGGCGGTGCAGCGGTACGTCGAGATGATCTCCGCGGTGGCCGATCGGGAGATCGAGCGCTGGCCGGTGGGGTCGCAGTTCGCGCTCGCGCCTCGGATGCAGGCAGTGACCCTCGAGGTGATCATGCGCGGCGTGTTCGGGATCGAGGGGACCGGCCGCGGCACGATCGAGCACCGGATGCGCGAGACGATCCGGCGCCTGCTGGCGGCCTCGACACACCCCCTGTTCCGGCTGGTGGAGCTGCGCAACACCGGGCGCGCCGAGGCCCGCGGCGTGCTGGCGCGAATGCTCGCATTCGCCGACCGGCAGATGTACGCGGTGATCAGAGCGCGGCGGGCGGCCGCGGACCGTGAAAGCCGCGGCGACGTCCTATCACTGCTGCTGGCGGCCCGAGACGAGCACGGTGAGCCGCTCACCGACCACGAGCTGCGCGACGAGCTGATGTCCCTCGTGCTCGCCGGCCATGAGACGACCGCGAACTCGCTGGCCTGGACGTTCGAACGCCTGCTGCGCACGCCGGCCGCCTGGGACCGGCTGCGCGAGCTGGTGCGCGGACCGGATCGGGCCGCCGCCGATGCGTACGTCGAGGCGACCATCCACGAGGGCATGCGCAATCGCCCGGTGATCCCGATGATCGTGCGCCTGGTGACCCGGCGGTGGCGCTTCGGCGACTACGTGCTCCCGGCGCGAACCCCGGTGGCGATCAGCATCATCGCCCTGCACCATCGCCCCGACGTGTATCCCGAGCCCCACGCCTTCCGGCCCGAGCGATTTGTCGGCACCAAGCCCGGAACCTATACGTGGATCCCGTTCGGCGGCGGCATCCGCCGCTGCCTCGGTGCGTCGCTGGCGATGGCCGAGCAGCGCGTCGTGCTCGAGGCGATCGCGCGCCGGACCGATCTGGTCGCGCCCGACCCGACCCCCGAGCCGGCGCGGATGCGCAACGTCACGATGATCCCGCGGGGCGGCTGCCGGGTCACCGTCACCAGCGTGTCCGCGGCCTAGTCGGCCACCGGCCCTGGCCTATGGTCTCCACCGTGTCAATCCAGCGAGGACCGGCGGACGCCGCCGCCGCCGACCCGAGCGGTCATCGCGAACGACTGATCGCCGCGATGGCTGCCTCGATCGAGGAGAAGGGGTTCCGCGACACGACCGTCGCTGACGTGGTCCGCATCGCTCGCACCTCGCGGCGCAACTTCTACGAGCACTTCGCCGATCGCGACGCGTGCTTCCTCGCGCTGTTCGACGCCACCAACGACGCGATGATGCAGCAGATCACGGGCGCCGTGCATCCGGATCAGCCGCTTGACCGGCAGGTGGACAGCGCCGTCGACGCCTACATCGGCAACGTCGCCGCGCAGCCGGCGCTGTACAGCAGCTTCGTGCGCGAGCTCCCGGGTCTCGGTCAGGCCGGCTCCGAGCGAGCCCAGGCGACACTCGAGCGGTTTGCGGAGATGCTGGTCGGACTGGTGGAGTCCAGCCGTCTCGCCCAGCCGGCGATCGGCGCCCGGCCGCTGACGATGGACTCCGCCGTCATCATCGTCGGCGGCTTGCGGGAGCTGCTGGTCATCTCGCTCCAGCGGGGGCGTGACATGCGGGAACTGCGCGTCAGCGCCGGCGACACGATCAAGGCGATCCTCAGCGGAGCGCTGCTGTAGCTCGGGGTGGGTGCGGCGTTGGGGGTCCCGCTGCGTGGTATGCTCATGTACCAGCGCGGTACGACGGTGTACCACTAGCTGTCAGTCCCGAGCCCGAGAGGAACGTGATGTCCGAGCCCGACCGACGTGACGTGAAGATCGCGATTGCCGGCGCCGGCTTCTCCGGCCTCGGGATGGCGATTGCGCTGCGCGAGGACGGGATCGAGGATTTCGTCGTGCTCGAGCGCGCCGACGACCTCGGCGGCACCTGGCGCGACAACACCTATCCCGGCTGTGCCTGCGACATCGCCAGCGTGCTGTACTCGTTTTCGGCGCAGCCCAACCCGGGCTGGACGCAGGCGTTCGCCGGCCAGCCCGAGATCTGGGCGTACATGCGCGAGGTGGCGCGCCGTCACGAGGTCGCCGCGCACATGCGCTATGGCCATGAGGTCCTCGAGGCGCGCTGGGATGACTCCGCCGACCGCTGGGAGATCAGCACCACCGGCGGCGATTTCAGCGCCGAGATCCTCATCTCGGCGACGGGCGCACTCGCGGACCCGGCGGTTCCGCAGCTCCCCGGCCTGGAGCGGTTCGAGGGCACGGTCTTTCACTCAGCGCGCTGGAACCACGAGCACGACCTCAGCGGACGCCGGGTCGCCGTCATCGGCACCGGGGCGTCGGCGATTCAGTTCGTGCCCGAGATCGCGCCCGAGGTCGCCCACCTGGACCTGTTCCAGCGCACGCCGCCATGGGTGCTGCCCCGCGGCAATCCGTCGGTTCCGCGCAGCTGGCAGCGCCGGTTTGCCCGGCACCCGAAGCTCCTGGCATCGGTACGACGGGCGGTGTTCTCGCTGTACGAGTCCTTCCACTACGGCTTCAAGCACCCGGCCGTCATGAAGCTGGCGCAGCGGCGCGCTCGCGCCCACATCGCCAGGCAGGTCGCCGATCCGCAGCTGCGAGCGAAGGTGACACCCGACTACCGCCTCGGCTGCAAGCGCATCCTCGGCTCCAACGCCTGGTACCCGGCGCTCGGTCGGGAGAACGTGCAGGTGACCACGAGCGCAATCGCCGAGGTCACCCCCGACGGCATCGTCGACACCGACGGAACCCACCACGCCGTTGACACGATCATCTTCGGGACCGGGTTCCGGGTGACCGACGTGCCGTTCAGCCACCGCGTTCGGGGCCGTGACGGCCGGCTGCTGGCCGATCGCTGGCACGGCAGCCCGCAGGCGCACCTGGGGATGAGCGTGACCGGCTTCCCCAACCTGTTCATGCTGCTCGGACCCAACACCGGTCTTGGCCACAACTCCGTGCTGCTGATGATCGAGGCGCAGATCGCCTACCTGCGGGGCGCGCTGGACTACCGCCGCGAGCACGGCGTGGCCACGCTGGAACCGACGGCCCTGGCACAGCGCCAGTACGTCGCCCAGCTCGATCGGGACACCGAGGGCAGCGTCTGGACGGCCGGCGGCTGCCGCAGCTGGTACGTGGATGCGACCGGGCGCAATTCGACGCTGTGGCCGGGTAGCGTCCGTGCCTACCAGCGACGGCTGGCCCACTTCGAGAGCGGCGACTACGCCACCGAGCGTCCGCATCACCTGCCGGCGCGCGAGCCCGCTCTCGCGTAGCGCCCTCAGCCCCCCGCAAGCACAGGAGACACGATGAGGAAGCAGAGAGTCCAGGTCGACGGCCGCACCGCGTACGTGTCCGGCGCCGCGTCGGGGATCGGGCGGGCGGTGGCACTGCGGCTGGCCGCTCACGGCTGCCCGGTGGCGATCGCGGACCAGAACGAGGATGGCCTGCGCGAGACGGCTGACCTGATCTCGGGCGCGGTGCTGACCCGGAAGCTCGATGTCCGCGACCGGCAGGCCCAGATGGCGTTCGCCGCCGAGGTGGCCGAGTGGGCTCCGGCGCCGCTCGGCATGGTGTTCAACAACGCCGGGGTGGCCACCTCGCAGAGCATCGCCGACGGCGCCATCGAGGACGACGAATGGGTGGTGGACATCAACTTCGGCGGCGTCGTGAACGGGGTGCGGTCGTTCCTGCCGATCCTGCAGCGCCAGAACTCGGGGGTGATCGTCAACACCTCGAGCGTGTTCGGGCTGGTGGGCATTCCGTTCCAGAGCTCCTACTGCTCGTCGAAGTTCGCGGTGCGCGGCTTCACGGAGTCGCTTCGCCACGAGCTGCGCGGCACCGGCGTGAGCGCGGTCACCGTGCACCCCGGCGGCGTGAAGACCAACATCGCGCGGAACGCCCGCTACCACGCCCACCCACTGCAGCCGGACCTGTCCCACGAGGACGCGGCCAAGCAGTTCGACGCGATGGCGTTCACCACGCCGGACCGAGCCGCCGAGATCATCCATCACGGTGTTAAGGCCGGGCGCAGTCGCATCCTCGTCGGACCCGACGCGTACGTGTTCGACGCGCTGGCCCGGCTCGCGCCGACTCGTTACTTCGACGTCTTGGCGTTCCTGGAGCCGCTGGTGGCGCGCCGCAGCTGACGCGGCCGGCGCGCCGCCCGCCGGCGCAGGCGCGCCTTCGGAGCGTGGGCCGGGTTGACCGCGCGCAGCTCCGACTCGCCGCTGTGGTTGACGACTCCGAGTGGCTGGAAGGAGACGTCGATCCAGCGGTAGCGCCGGGCGCCGGCCGGCAGCCGGTAGGTGGCGCGATGAACCCCGGCGCGGAGCCGGCCGAGTGCGCGGGAGTCGAGCACCGAGTTGAACAGCCAGACCTCGTAGTGGCCTCGAATAGGCGCGGGCAGGCCTCTCACCCTCACCCTGAGCTTGAGGTGCTTCATCGGGCCGACGAGCTGGACGACGCCGCGGGCATGGGCCAGGCCGCCGGGGAGCCCGCCGAGCCCCGCCGTCGTCACGGGCCCGCCCGCCGTGCGGGTGGGCGGAGCGGGGGTGGGGGCGGGGCTGGTCGGATTCGCGGGCGGGACGGTGGAGGGAGTGGACACGGCGGCGATCGCCCGGTGGCGCGCCGGCCCGCCGCCGGCGGCCAGCGCTGCGACGAGCACGCCGATGGCCAGCACGACCAGCCCCACGATGAGCCACAGCACGGGGCGCCCGAGCCCGCGTCGAGACGCCGCGGGCGCGGCGGCAGGGGTCGGCGGGTCCACCGGCGCAGGAGGAGGGGTCAGTGGGGCCGGCGGCGCGGGAGGAGGGCTTAGCGCGCCGGCGCGCGCCGCCGCCGGCCCGAGCAGGAGCCCCGCCATCCCGGGGCGCGCGGCGCCGTTGACCGCCTCCGTCCCGGTTTCCTCCGTCGCGGCCGCGCCATTGAGACCCGCGGTGATCGTGTCGCGCGCGCTGGCCGCGAGCTCCTCCAGGGCCTCGTTCACGTGGTCTGGCGGGAGCCCGAGCTCCTCGCTCAGCTGCTCGACGATCCGTGCGCGACGGGCGTCCAGGGTGTCCTTCGGCATTCGGGACAGAGCGGCGAGGCGGGCGTTGTCAAATCCGCGGCTCACCCAGAGGTTGAGCAGCGCCCGATCGGCGGCTTCGAGGGTCGCCGCCGCGTCGATCAGGCGGCGGGTGGCTAAACTCGGCATCTAGCTAAAAGTGATCCAGTGCTGCGTTCGATGCGTATTCGAGTCGGCTTCATGCGTTGTTCGATTGCAGAACGAAGCTCAGCACATGCGAATCAACCGTCTCCACAAGCGAAGTCTGGCACCTCTGGCACTCGGCTTGGGGGTTTGGTTGCTGTGGCCCGCGCAGGCGCTGGCCAGCGCCCTCGTCCGCTTCATCCACGGCGTGCCCGGAGTTGGCACCGCGACCGTCGATCTCGACGGTCACGCGGTCGGCTCGATCGGCTTCGCGCAGTCCACGCAGTGGCACAGCCTCCGCTCCGGATCGTTCACCTGGAAGCTGATCGGCGGGGGCAAAACGCTGGCGCAGGGCACGAGCACCGTTGGCAACGGCGCCTACGACATCGTCGCCCTGGAGAACGGGATGAAGGTGATCCTCGGCATCTACAAGGCGCAGGGGGGGTCGCCGGGGACCGCGCTGGTCCGGGTGATCCACGGTGCTCCGGAGTTCGGCAGCCCGGAGCTGACGATTGACGGCAAGGAGGCGGTCAAGAGCCTCAGCTACCTGCACGCCACGCCGTACGTGAAACTGGCCGCCGGCACGCACAGCCTCGCCGCGATGCGCCCCGGGGACAGCACCCCGCTGGTGTCGGTGCCCGCCGTCCGGCTCTCGGACGGCGTTTCCTACTCGGCGCTCGTGCTCGGGACCCGCGGCCAGCGCGTCCGGGTCGTCGAGCTGGTCGACCGCGGAGGCCCGCTGACCCGTCACGCGACGCCGGTGGCCGATCACGGCAGCGCCGCGTCCTCGGGGACCGGCAGCGGCGCCGTGACCGTTCACCCCGGCGACTCCCTGTGGGCGATCGCCCGCCGCGTCGTCGGCCCCAGCGCCGGCAACGCGGCCGTCGAGCGCAAACTCGTGGCGATCTGGGACCTCAATGCCGGACGGATCGGGACCGGGGATCCGAACCTGATCTTCCCCGGCACCCGCCTCCGCCTGCCGTCCAGCGGCTGACGGTCAGCGTTCCCAGCATCCCGCGCTGGAGGCCGAGCTCGTGGGGGTGCTCGAGGACGTGGTGGCGGCGGAATTCTCAGTACGGTTTCCTTCCTGGTCACCGTCTGCTTGGATGCTGCTACGTGGCCTGAGTCGTGAGGCCAGCACGCACTCGTCGCCGCGCGAGTCCCCCACCGAAGGAGCAGCCCGATGACCGCCACGACCCCTCGCGAGATCCGCCCGTTGGACTTCCTGGGCATCGACGACCTGCTCGACGACGAGGAGCTGATGATCCGGGACACGGTTCGCGCGTTCGTCCGTGATCAGGTGGTGCCGTACGTCGGGGACTGGTTCGAGGAGGCGCGGATCCCGATGGAGCTGGCGCCGGCGCTGGGGAAGATCGGCGTGCTCGGCATGCACCTGGAGGGCTACGGCTGCGCCGGGGCCAGCGCCACCGCCTACGGCCTGGCCTGCCTGGAGCTCGAAGCCGGGGACAGCGGCCTGCGCAGCCTCGTCTCCGTGCAGGGGTCGCTGGCGATGTTCGCGATCCACCGCTGGGGATCGGAGGAGCAGAAGCTCCAGTGGCTGCCGCGCATGGCGGCGGGCGAGGCGTTGGGCTGCTTCGGCCTCACCGAGCCGGACGCCGGCTCTGACCCGGGCGCGATGCGCACGCGGGCGCGGCGCGATGGCGACGACTGGGTGCTGCACGGGCAGAAGATGTGGATCACCAACGGTTCGGTGGCTGAGGTCGCGGTCGTCTGGGCGCGAACCGACGACGGCATCCGCGGGTTCCTGGTGCCGCGCGGGACCAAGGGCTTCACCACCCAGGACATCCATCGCAAGATGTCATTGCGCGCATCGGTGACCTCGGAGCTGCTGCTGGACGACGTCCGGCTGCCGGCGTCGGCGCTGTTGCCCGAGGCGACCTCGCTGCGTGGGCCGCTGTCGTGCCTGAACGAGGCCCGCTACGGGATCGTGTGGGGCGCAATCGGCGCAGCGCGGGCGTGCTTCGAGGCCGCGCTGGAGTACAGCAAGGAGCGGATCGTCTTCGGCAAGCCGATCGCCGGGACTCAGATCCAGCAGCAGAAACTGGCGATGATGGCGCTCGAGGTCAATCGCGGCGCGCTGCTGGCTCTGCACCTGGGGCGGATGAAGGACCAGGGCCGGCTTCGCCCCGAGCACGTCAGCATGGGCAAGCTCGGGAACGTCAACGCGGCGCTCGAGGTGGCGCGCAACGCGCGCCAGGTGCTCGGCGCCAACGGCATCACGCTCGAGTATCCGGTGATCCGCCACATGAACAACCTCGAGTCCGTGGTCACCTACGAGGGCACCGCCGACGTGCACGCGCTCGTGGTCGGCGGGGCGCTGACCGGCATCAACGCCTTTCGGTAAGGGTGAGTTCGGGCGCAGCGCCACTGCGCTACGGTGCGCCGATGGCCGCCGCTGAGAAGCCCGACGTCACCGTCCCGTCCGACGAGCCGCCGTCCTATCAGCTCGAGCTCGAGGACATCGAGATCGGGGACGGCGACGAGGCCGTCTCCGGGAAGGTCGTCGAGGTCCACTACGTCGGCGTGTCCTGGCAGAACGGCCGGCAGTTCGACGCGTCCTGGGACCGCGGCTCGACCTTCAAGTTCACGCTCGGCAAGCGTCAGGTGATCGCCGGGTGGGACCAGGGCGTTCAGGGGATGAAGGTCGGAGGCCGGCGCCGGATCACGATCCCGCCGATGCTGGCCTACGGCAAGCGCGGCGCCGGCGGCGTGATCGGTCCCGACGAGACGCTCGTGTTCGTCGTGGATCTCGTCTCGGTCGGCTGACCCCGGGCCGCCGGAACCCGCGTTCCACGGCGTCGCCGGCCGCCGGAAGCCCACGGCCCACGACGTAACGCGGGCGAACAATCCCTGTGCATGCGACAGGCTCTGAACCCGCCTCGTCGCACGCTTGTCCGCCCGCATCACGAAGGCTTCCGAGACGTGGTTGTACCTCGGCGCGGTCCCGGCAACGATTGATTTGCGCCCCGCCCTGTGACGGGCTGCTCAATCAACGGCCGCCGGCCCCGGGCACTTTCTCAGCACGTAGCCTTCCCCTGTGCCCGATACGAATGCCGTACCGCCGCGCCGGCGCGCGTGAGTCCCGCCGACGCCTATTCCGCGCGTGCCATGCGGGCCTATGCCGGGATGCAGGCCCGATTTCACCGCGCCGACGGCATCTACCGCCGCGATGGGCTGCTGGGCCGGGCGGGGGTCGCCGCGCACCTGTGGCCGTTCGTCAGGGCGCTCGTCGCCACCCTGGACCTGGCCGGCGTCCCGCCCGAGCTGACGCCGGGGTTCGACGGCGACGCCGAGACCGCCCAGCGGCTCGCTGCGCTCGAGCGCTACTGGGATCCGACCGCCCAGCCGCCGGCGTATGCCTCGGACGTGATCGGCAGCCGCTCGGGCGGTGATCGCTATTACGACGACAACGCCTGGGTCGGGCTGGCCCTCATCCAGTTCGAGCGGATGCGCCCGGGTTCCGGTCAGCTCGCGCGCGCTGAGCAGCTGTTCGAGTTTGCCGTCGGCGGCTGGGATTCCCGCCCGGATGTGCCGCATGCCGGCGGGGTGTTCTGGGTGGAGCAGGGCCGCGGGACCGGCCGTGCCAACCACGATCGCAACGCCGTCTCGAACGGACCCAACGCCCAGCTCGGGCTTCACCTGGCCGAGCTGACCGGGCGATCACCCGCCGCCGGCTCGCAGATCGGGGCACGGCAGATGTACGAGTGGGTCACCGCCGAGCTCGATGAGGGCGCCGCCGGCGATGCACCGGGTACTGGGCTGTTCTGGGACAAGTGGCGCGGCGACGGCTCGCTTGACCGAACCCTGTGGAGTTACAACCAGGGCAGCATGATCGGCGCCAACGTCCTGCTCGGTCGCGACGCCGCCGGCGCCGACCGCGCTGCGTACATCGACCGCGCCGAGGCGATCGCCCGGAGGGCGCTGGCCCACTATGCGGGTGATCGCATGGCGGCTCAGCCCTACGCGTTCAACGCGATCTTCTTCCGCAATCTGCTGCTGCTCTGCGACGCCACCGCCGACGCGGCGCTGCGGGCGGACATTCTGGCGGCGATGCGGAGCTACGCCGACCGCCCCGAGTTCTCGAGCCGTGCCACCACCTTGCTCGATCTCAGCGGGGTGGTCCAGATCCTGGCGCTGCTGGCGTGGGATCCGGCGGACTACCGGCGGCTCGCGTAGCCTCGCCCGGCGGCTGCGGTGACGGGGTCAGTTGCGGCGACCGGTCAGCGCCAAGCCGACGCCGAGCGCGATCATCGTCACGCCGCCGCCGGCGCTCATGCGCTCCAGTCGCCGGGGCGAGCGCCCCAGCCACGCGCGGGCCGTCCCGGAGGCGATCGCCCAGCTTCCGTCTGACAGCACGGCGATCACCGCGCAGATCAGGCCCATGGTCGCCAGCTGCAGCGTCTGGTGACCGGCCTGCCGGTCGATGAAATCGGGCAGCACCGCGGTGAAGATGATCAGGCCCTTGGGGTTGGTGGCGCCGACCAGGAATCCCTCGCGGACGATCGTGCCCAGCCGCCGCGGCCCGACCGTCGTGGGGGCGAGGGTGACCGCAAGCTTCTTGCGGTCCCGGATGCTGCGGACGCCGAGGATCACCAGGTACCCGCCGCCGATCACCTTGAGCACGGTATAGACCGTTTGCGAGCTGGCCAGAATGGAACCGAGCCCGATGACCACCAAAATGAGCTGAAGCAGCAGGCCGCTGGTGTTGCCCAGCACCGTGGCCAGGGCCGCCCGGCGGCCGAGCGCGACACCGCGGCTGACGACGAACAGGACGCTCGGGCCGGGGATGAGGATCAGCACGTAGACCGTCAGCAGGAACGGGACGAGGTGAGCCGTCGGGAGCATGGCCGACAGCGTAGACCCGTCCCGACCCCGCGAGCAACCGACGGCAGCACGGTGGGCTACACCCGGGGAGCCCAGGACGTCATGGAACTCGATGATCCCGCGGCGGTCGGGCCGATCATCTGTCGCGTCGCCGAGGCGCCCTCGGCGTCCTGTGAGCCCGCCGACCCGGCCGGTTTGCTCACGCGCCGCAAATAGAGCTTATCCCCCCGCTAACCAGGGGCTTGACACGATCTACCGGCGTTTGGCGCACGGCCGGGCGTCGCGCGACACAAGACTGACTGACTCTCATCGGCCGACGGCGCACATTTTGATGTCTGTACGCATGCCCAACCGCCGCCGCCTGATCGGCCTGCTTGCGATCCTCTGCTGCGGGCTGGCGGCGGCCTCGATCGAGCAGCACGCGGTCGGCTGGAACGAGCTGTCGCACTTCGCGCAGGTGCGCGCCTTCGCCAGTGGCACGCCGCGGATCGACCGCTTCAAGCACCTGACCGGAGACCGCGCCTTCTACAAGGGTCACTACTACTCTGACAAGGCGCCCGGGCTCGCCCTGTTCGTGCTGCCCGCGTACAAGCTGATTCAGGCGACCAACTTGGTCAAGCCGTCAGGCTACGGCGGGCTCCACCTGCTGGTCGTGTTCGGCTGCACGCTTCCGTTCCTGCTGATCCTGTTGCTCGCGTACCGATACGTCGAGCGCAAGGACCCTGGTCAGGGCACGATCGTCGCCGTCAGCCTGGGCTTCGGCACGATCCTGCTCCCGTTCGCGACGATGCTGTTCTCCCACGTGTTCTCGGCGTGTCTGGGATTCTCGGCGTTCCTCCTGCTCGAACGCGAGCGGCGGCGGCGTGAGGAATACGGCGACGGGCTTGGCCTGATTGCCACGGCCGGGGTGTTGTGCGGGTACTCCCTCAGCACCGAATACCCGCTCGCGATCCTCGTCGCGCTGCTGGGGGCGTACGTGGCATGGCGACCGCAGCCGATCAAGGCGCTGCTGGTTTTCGGCGGCGCTGTGTTCGTCGGTCTGATCCCGCTGCTCGGGTACGACTGGTGGGCGTTTGGCTCGCCGCTTCACGTCTCCTACGAATCCGTCGCCGCCAACTCGAGTGGGGTGCTCGGTCTGGGTGCGCCGAGCCTGACGAGCGCCGTTCGGCTGCTCGTTTCCGACCGCGGCCTGTTCGTCGTCGCGCCGGTGACGGTCGCGGCGATCGCCGGGATGGTGGTGCTGTACCGGGAGGGGCGACGCATGGACGCGCTTGTGCCAACGGCGGTCGTCGGTGGCTACTTCGCCTACAACATCTGCTACTACCTGCCGTTCGGCGGCTCGGTGCCCGGTCCGCGCTTCCTTGTCACGATGCTGCCGTTTCTCGCGATTCCGCTCGCGGCGGCGTACCGCCGAGCGCCGCTCGCCACGCTCTCGCTGGCCGCGATCTCGGTCGCGACGATGGTCGCGGCGACCGTCACGTTGCCGATCCTGGCGCTCTCGTGGTCGACGCGCACCTGGTGGAGGATGCTCGAGGCGGGGACGTTCACCACCCGCGGGGGGACGATCGGCGTGTTCGCACTGTTCGCGGTGCTCGCGGTGGTCGGAGCCCTGGTGGCCACCGGGCGACGGCGGATCACCACCCTCGACCTGGAGCTGACGGCGCTCGCCGTCGGGAGCTGGTTCGTGATCCAGCGCGCGGGCCCGTCGCTGCTCGCCCACGACGCCGGAAGCGGACACGCCGCGATTCTGATCACGCTGATCGCGATCGGCGTGGCGGTCGGCGCGATCCTCGTCTACATTGCTCGCGGGCAGCGGCTCGCGTTGCTCGCCGGGCTGCCTCTGGTCGTCCTGGCGGTGCGCCAGACCCACGACACAACGCTCGCGCTGATCCTTGCTGCGGCGTCGATCGCGGTCCTCGGCGCGTTCGCGCGCCCACGGCGGCGGATCGCCGTCTGAAGCGCGCTCGGCCCGCAGAGGACTTAAGCTCGCCCCTTGCTGGACGACCTGCCTCAACAGCTGCGGCCGTGGCGCTGGACGGCGTCGCTTCGACTCGACCTGCTGGCGCCGGTGATCGCTGTTGCCGTGCTGTTCGCGATCGTCGTCGGCAACCGCCTGGCCACGTACCACGGGAATGCCACCGGCTTCATCCTGATCGGGCAGCACTTCGTTGGGGTCGTTGCGCCACCGCATGGCGCGCTGATCAAGTCGCCGGTCGGTTACGACGGCCAGTTCTTCTACCTCCAGGCGAAGGACCCGCTGCTGCTGCACGATTCGACGATCGGGGCGTTCCGAGCGTCGCAGCAGCCGTTTCGCATGCAGCGGATGGCCTACCCGACGCTCTCGTATCTACTCGCCGCAGGGCAGCGAGGCGCGATCCCATGGAGCATGCTCGTCGTCAACGTCCTGGTGGTGCTGCTGATCACGGTGGCCTTCGGTGCGTACGCACGCGCCCGGGGCTGGTCGGGGTGGTGGTCGCTGGGCATCGGCTTGATGTCGGGTCTCCTCAGCGCCACGCTGCGCGATCTCAGCGACCCGCTCGCGGTCGCGACGATGCTCGCCGGGGTGATGCTCTGGCAGCGCGGCCGACGCTGGTGGGCGGCCGGGCTGCTGTCGGTGGCGGTGCTGGCGCGCGAGCCGATGCTGCTCGCGATGGTGGCGATCGCAGCCGACGCCGCGATCCGTTGGTGGCGCGGGCGCGGAGTCCCCGGCACCGCGCTCGGGATCGTGCGCGAGGTGTGGCCCGTGGTGGTCGTCCCAACCGTGGTGTTCGGCGCGTGGCAGCTGTACGTCACAGCGCGGTACGGCGGCAGTGTGTCGAGCCCAAGCAGCGCGTTCCTGCCGCCGTTCGTCGGGTTGATCGACGAGGTTCGTCACGCCGTGTCGGACCCGTCTCTGCGCGACCAGGTCTGGGACCTCACGTACCTCGCCCTGATGGCAGCGGGAATCCTCGCATCGCTCTGGCTCGTCTGGCGGCGCGCGACGGCCGCCGGCGTCACGGCGCTGCTGTTCGGACTTAGTCTGCTCGTGCTCGTCTTCGGCGATCCGTGGAGCTATACGCGCTTGAGCGCGCCGATGTTCGCGGTGCTGTTGCTCGCCGGTCTCGAGCAGCGCAGCCGGCCGGCGCTGCTCGTCTGCGTTGCGGCGGCGGCGATGACCGTCCTGATGCCGTTCGCGCCGTGGCTCGGAGCGCGATGAGAGCTCGCTGCAGTCGAACGTCGGTCCAATGACAGCAAGGGCCGTGATCTCAGCGCCGCCTTGCCCCGTGGGCTGCTTATCGCCCCATTCTGTGGATAACCGCCTACTGGAGATAGAGCACGTACCTTGCCGAGCTGCAGCCGTCGGTCAGCCCGTCAGCACCAGCGGAGCGCCGGCCGTGATGACGATCGTGTGCTCCACATGGGCGGCGGTGCTTCCGTCAGCGGTGCTCACCGTCCAGCCGTCACCGGCATCGCGCACGTCGCCGCTGCCGGCGGAGACGATCGGCTCGATCGTCAGCACGAGGCCGGCGGTGAGCTCCTGGGTGAGCTCGGGGACGTAGACGCTCGGCACATCGGGCGCCTCGTGGATGCGCCGCCCGATACCGTGCCCGAGCAGCGCCGCGCAGACCGAATGGCCCTGGGCATTCACGGTCTGCTCCACGGCGGCGCCGATCGCGTTCAGCGGCTGTCCAGCGCGGGCCGCGCGCAGGCCGTGCTCGAGCGCCACTCGGGCCGTCGTGGCCACTCGCGTCGTCGCCGGACGCGCCCGACCCACGGGCACCGAGACGCACGCATCGGCGTAGAAGCCGTCGAGCTCCGCGGTGACGTCGAGCTTGACGAGGTCACCCTCGCGCAGCCGCCGGGGCCCCGGAATCCCATGGACGGCCTCGTCGTTGACGCTGATACAGGTGAACCCGGGAAATCCGTAGTCCAGCTGCGGGCCCGATCGGGCCCCGGCCCGTCGGCAGACACGTTCGCCGACCTCGTCCAGCTGCGCCGTCGTCACGCCGGGCCGGACCGCCCGGCGCATTGCCCGCAGCGCCTCGGCGACCACCCGGCCGACGGCCCGCAGCGCTTCGAGCTCCTCACGGGTGCCAACGGACATCGGCGAAGCGTACCGCCGCGGTCGGTGCCGGCCGGGTCCTTGTACGCCGTTGCACATTGGCGCCGAACGTCACCGCCGGCTCGGCGAGGCGCTGCATGCGATCAATCGGTGCATGGTCGCCGATATGCTGCCCCTGTGGACCTCGGCGCACCCATCTCATATGAGGTACTGGCCCCTGGGACGAAGGTGCTCAGCTCGGACGGGAAGGACGTGGGCACCGTCGTTCACGTCCTGGCCGACGAGGGCGAGGACGTGTTCGACGGGATCGTGATCGCGCCGTCCGGCGGATCGGGTCACCGGTTCGCCGACGCCGACGACATCGCTGAGATCCATGAAGGCGCGGTGCTCCTGAAGCTCAGCGGCGACGATTCCGCTCAGCTTCCCGAGCCGACCGCCAATCCCGTGGTCATGCACGAGGACCCGGCGGAAGGCCCCTCCCGACGGCTGCCGGACAAGCTTCGGCGCGCCTGGGACCTGCTCTCAGGCAACTACTGATCGCCGGCGCGGACTCGCCCGGCGGCCGCCCCCCTCGGGGAGCGGCCACCGCAGCGCCGGTCAATGAGACCGGATCCGCCGAGACTCAGTTGCTGGGCACGCCCGACGCCGGAGGCGCCGGCTGCTGGCCGCTATAGGGCGTGATCGCGCTGCTCGCCGTCGGCTCGGTGGTCAGTGGGCCGCCGAACAGGACGATCTTGCCGTTGCGCACCTGTCCGATCTCCACCCCCGAGTAGCCGCCGTGCTCGCTGCCGCCGTAGCGGAACGGCACGAGGCCCGGCCCGGTCCACTTGGCCCCGTCCTTGTCGACGGCGTTCACCAGTCCCTGCCGGGTGAGGTTCTTGCCCGCGGCCTTGAGCGCCTGCACGAGGGTGTAGGCGGTGGACATCCCGTACTCGACGTTGCCGTCGAACGGAGCCTTGGCGTCGTACTGCGCGTGGATCTTCTCGAACAGCTGGATCCACGGGTTCGACGTGTCACTCGAGGACGGCAGGTACCCATCGGTGATGGCGCCGTCGATCAGACCAGTGCCCGAGGCCTTGCCCTTGGAGACCGCCTTGAGCAAGCCGCCCACCGTGATCGGGTCGATGCCGACGTTGGAGACGACGAGCTGTGGCTTGTAGCCGAGCGTGAAGGATGTCAGCTGGGCGATGGCGGTGTAGATCGGGACTGTGAAGTCGACCATGACCGTCGCCTTCGCGGCCTTGATCGCGGTCACCTGCGACGCCAGCGTGGTGGTGCCGGACTCGTATGGCTCCTTGGCCACGATGCTGCCGGGCGCGACCTCGTCCTGGATTCCCGCCAGACCGCCTTTGCCGAAGTCGTCGTCCTGGTAGAGGACGCCGATCTTGGCCGAGGCGAAGTGCTGCTTGATGTACTGCCCGAGGACCTTGCCCTCGATGGTGTAGTTGGGCTGCCAGCCGAACGTCTCGGGCTGGCTGGCGCCGTTGTCCCAGCACGGGCACCCCGACGCCACGAACAGATCGGGAACCTTCGACGCGTTCAGGAAGCCGACCACCTTGGTGTGGGTGGGTGTGCCGAGGCCCTCGAAGATCCCGAACACGTTGTTCTGCAGTACGAGCTGATGGACGACGTTGACGGTCGTGGTGGGGTTGTACGCGTCATCCTTGATCAGCAGGTGGATCTTGCGTCCGAACACCCCGCCGTGGGCGTTGACATAGTCGAAGAACGCCTGCGATGCGGGCGCGATCTCGCTGTAGCCCGGTGCCGCCGGACCGGTCAGCGGCTGGTGCGTGCCAAACGTGATGCTCGTGGGGGTCACGCCGGGAGCACTGCTGCTCCCGCTGCTGCTCGACGACCCGCAACCAGCAACGGCCATGACGAGCGCTGCCGCCGCTGCCAGCGCGGGAACACGCCGACGCCATCTCATAGCTGCCATCTGTCGCTCTCCTCCTGCGTTGGTGGCCTGCCTTCCGGCGAGTGCGAACGCCGGCGATCGCCGGGCCACGATGTGGCCCTTTCCTTTTTGATACGTACTCCCTCGTGCGTTTCAAATACTAAGCTGACGCCATGACCGCTGCAACCTCCCGCCGACGCGGCCGACCCGCCACTGCGTCGCGTGACGACGTTCTGCGGGCCGCGCGGGCGCAGTACCTCGACGGGCAGCGGGTGGACGTGACGATCGTCGCCCGGAGCCTGGGGCTCGGGCGCGCCACCATCTACCGGTGGTTCGGGTCCCGGGAGCGGCTGCTGGCCGAGGTGATCTCGGCCGAGATGGAGGCGCTGATCATCCGCGAGCGCAAGGCCGTGCGCCAGCGTGGAGCCAAGGGCCTGCTGGACGTGTTTGACCGCATCAACCGCCGCCTGGCGGACTCGGTCCCGCTGCGCCGCTTCGTCGAGCAGGAGCGCGCGAGCGCGCTGCGCCTGCTCACCGCCAGCGACGGCGGCGTGCAGCTGCGATCGGTTGCCGCCATCGCGGAGTTGATCGCCACCGAGGTGACCGCTGGCCGCTATGACGCGCCCGCCGACCCCAAGACGCTGGCCTATGCGATCGTGCGGCTCGCCGAGGCATTTCTCTACAACGACGCTGCGTTCGGCATCCGCGGGGATCACGAGCGCCTCCGCGCAGTCGAGGCGGCGCTGCTCGGCGTGCCGCACCCGGCCGGGCGCTGACCACCGTCACGGACCAGGCGGGCCATCACGTCGGGCGGCTCAGCCTGAACCCGCCGGCTGGTTGACGCGCGCGGGCCGACGCCGCCGGATCCGGTGACCGAGTGCCCGGACGCCGCCCTGGATCCCGCTCGGCCACACGATCATCGCCGCGATCAGCACGACGCCGTAGATCGCCAGCGGCAGATTGGCCGAGACGCGGGTGGAGAGCGAGAACGAATGGGCCAGGTCGTTGGTCCAGTTGGGCAGCATCGTCAGGAGCAGCGCGCCCCAGATGGCGCCGACGAGCGACCCCAGGCCACCGAGCACCACGCCGGTCAGCAGCGACAGCGACAGCTGCAGGGGGAACGCGCCCGGCTGGGCGAGCTGGAGCACCACTGCCAGCAGAGCACCGGCGAGACCGGCGCAGGCGGCGCTGACGATGAACGCCCGTGCCTGAGTCGAGCCGACGGACAGGCCACACAGCGATGCGGCGATCTCGTCGTCGCGCACCGCCCGCCACGCCCGCCCGGTCCCGCCGGAGGTGATGTTGTGGAGTGCGAACAGGACGACGAGTGCCCCGGCGCCCGCGATCCACGCCTCCCATCGCTCGAGCGGGAAGGACGCACCGAGGAACGATGGCGGGACCGGCGGGTTGATCGTCAGTCCGTTCTCGCCCCCCAGCAGGGACGGAAACTTGTCGGCGAGCGCCGGCAGCCCCACGGCGAACGCCAGCGTCGCGCCGGCCAGGTAGGGACCCCGCAGCCGGCTGGCCGCCACGCCGACGGGAACCCCGACGAGCGCCGTGATCACCACCGCGACCGCGATCGCCGGCACCAGCGCCCAGCCCTCGTTGCCGATCAGCAGCGCCGCGGTGTAAGCGCCGACGGCCATCAGCGCTCCGTGGCCCAGCGAGATCTGCCCGCTCTGCCCGGCGAGCACCGTCAGCCCGGCGAGGACGGCGAAGTAGTAGGCGCCGGTGGCGAGCTGCAGATCGTTGTAGGTGCTGACGGCGTCGGAGAGGATCACCAGCACGACACCTGCGAGCACGACCCAGGACAGCGAGCGAGCCAGAGTGCTGCGCCGCCACACCGCCTGGGCTCGGGTGGCCCTCGTCATACCCGTCGCTCCGTTCCGACGGCGAACAGGCCACCCGGCCGCAGCATCAGCACCGCCACGAGAATGACCAGCGCCGCCAACGGCGCCAGCGCCGCCCCCTCGTACCCCGAGACGTAGGACAGCGCCAGGCCGAGGATGAGTCCGCCGATCACCGCTCCCGGTGGGCTGTCCAGGCCACCGAGGACCGCGGCCACGAAACCGCTGATCAGGATCGGGTCAAAGCTGTTGGGACCGAGGAACACCGACGGGGCCACCAGCACCCCCGCGAGCGCTCCCGCCACTGCCGCCAACGCCCAGCCGACGGTGAGCATTCGGGTCACCCGCACGCCCAGCAGGCGGGCTACCTCGGGCGCGAACGCGGCCGCCCGCATCTGCAGGCCGAGCGAGGTGGCGCGGAACAGCAGCCCCAGGCCGGCCGCCACTGCCAGGACGATCAGCACCGTGAACGTGTCATTGGGAGTGAACAGCAGCCGTGTCCCGCCGACCACGTAGCCGCGCAGCGAGAAGGCGGGGGGGAAGGAGCGCGGGGTGTTGCCCCAGATCATGCCGGCCACTGCCACCAGCAGCGTGTACAGGCCCAGGGTGAGGATGACCGCGTTGAGCGGTGGCGCCCCCTCCACCGGCCGGATCACGACCCGCTCCACCACCGCGCCGAACACCAGCCCGGCGGCCAGCGCGGCCGCGAATCCGAGCCAGTAGGAGCCGGTGGAGCTGATGATCGCCGATGCGATGAAGGTGGTGATCATCAGCATCGCGCCCTGGGCGAAGTTGACGATCCGGGTGGCGCGCCAGATCAGCACCAGCGCCAGTGCCACCGCCGCGTAGACGGCGCCGCTCGAGATGCCGCTCAGCGTCAGGTCGACGAACTTGGTCATGCCGGACGGTCCACGCGGTCAGAACCCGAGGTAGGCGTGGCGGAGTCGCTCGTCGGCCGCGAGCTCGCCGGGCTCGCGGTCGGCCACCACCCGCCCGAGGCTGAGGACGATTCCGCGGTTGGCGATCGACAGCGCGCTGCGGGCGTTCTGCTCCACCAGCAGCACTGCCAGCCCGAGGTTGTCGGCCAGCGATCGGACCATCGTCATGATCTGGGCGACGATCACCGGCGCCAGCCCGAGGGACGGCTCGTCGAGCAGCAGGGCTCGCGGGCGCCCCATCAGCGCCCGGCCGATCGACAGCATCTGGCGCTCGCCGCCCGACAGCGTCGAGGCCGGCTGCCGGCGGCGCTCGGCCAGCGCCGGGAACATGTCGAACATCTCCTGTGCCGGCGCCGCGGCGCCTCTCCGCCACAGGCCGCCGAGGCGGAGGTTCTCCTCCACCGTCAGCTCCGAGATCACCCCGCGCCCCTCGGGAACGTGCGCCAGTCCGCGGCGCACGATCTCCTCGACGGGCAGGCGCGTGATGTCCTCGCCGGCGAAGGTCACCCGCCCGGCTCGGGCTGGCACCAGCCCGGTGATCGTTCGCAGCAACGATGTCTTGCCGGCGCCGTTGGCGCCCAGGACCGCGGTCACGGTGCCCTCCGGCGCCTGGAGCGAGACGGCGTCGACCGCCCGCACCGGTCCGTACTCGGTGGTGAGGTTCTCAACTGACAGCATCGGCCTCCCGGCCCAGGTAGGCCTCGAGCACCCGCGGGTCCTGGCGGACCACCGGCGGTTCCCCACTGGCGATCACCTGCCCGAAGTCCAGCACCACCAACCGATCGCACACCGACGTGACGAGATCCATGTGATGGTCGACGAGCATCACCGCGATCGAGCTGCCCAGCGAGCTGATCGTCCGGGCCAGGGCTGACAGCTCAGCCGCGTCCAGCCCGCCGGCCGGCTCGTCGAGCAACAGCAGCTGCGGCTCGCAGGCGAGCGCCCGGGCGAGCGCGACTCGCTTCTGCACCGCGTAGGGGAGTGTGCCGGGCAGCCGCTCGGCGACGTCGGCGCACTCGAGCCGCTCGAGCGCCGTCATGGCGCGGTCGCGCAGGGCCCGCTCGTCACGATCGGCCCGTGGCAGAGCGAGCAGCGCGCCGGCCAGCCCGGACCGGCGAAAGCGCTGCGCGCCGACCATCACGTTCTCCAGCACCGTCAGGCGACCGAACAGGCCGACGCCCTGGAGCGTGCGGGCGATGCCGAGCGACGCCAGCTGGTGAGGGCGGATCTGCGCCAGCCGCCGGCCTCTCCAGATCAGCGTTCCCTCGCGCGGCCGGACGAATCCGCAGATGACGTTGAACAGCGTGGTCTTGCCGGCGCCATTGGGGCCGATCACCCCGAGCACCTCGCCCGCGCAGACCTCGACAGAGACGTCGCTCAGCGCGGTGATTCCACCGAACGACACCGAGATGTCGCGCACCGACAGAACGCCGTCGCTCTCCTCTCCGGTCGGCACTCAGGCGAACCTACACGAGCCTGATGGGCGATGGCAACAGTGATACACGGGAGGCGGCGAGTTCTGTAATAAACCGGCTCGCGGACCGGCTGCGCGTCGGGATCACGTGAACGCGGAGATGCCGGTGACGTCCCGCCCGACGATCAGCGACTGGATCGAGTCAGTGCCCTCGTACGTGTCGACGATCTCCATGTCGGTGAGGTGGCGGGCGATGTGGTAGTCGAGCAGGAGGCCATTGCCGCCGAGGATGTCGCGCGCCTCCGAGCAGACCAGCTTGGCCTTGCGCACGTTGTGCAGCTTGGCCAGGGACGCCATCGGTGAGGTCATCTCATCCGCCTCCTGCAGCTCGGCGAGCCGGAAGCAGAACAGCTGCATCGCCGCCGTCTCGGCCACCATCGTCGCCAGCTTGCCCTGCACCAGCTGGAACCCGGCGATCGGGCGGCCGAATTGCGACCGGTCCTTGGCGTAGGAGGCCGCCGCCTCCAGGCAGGCGACGGCGTGGCCGACGCACTCCCAGGCAGCACCGGCGCGCGTTCGGGTCAGCACCCGAGCGGCGTCCTTGAACGAGTTCGCGTGCGCAAGCTTGTTGCCCCGGGGGACGCGGACATCGCGGAGGGCGATCTCAGCCTGCCACACGGCGCGCTTGCCGATCTTGCCGGTGATCACCTCGCCGGCGTCGAACCCCGGTGTTCCCTTCTCCACGAGGTACCCGCCGACGTCGCCGTTGCCGTCGCGGGCCCACACGATCGTCACGTCGGCGATCGAGGCGTTCCCGATCCAGCGCTTGGCGCCGTTGAGCACGTACTCGTCACCGTGACGCCCAGCGGTGGTCTCCAGCGAGACGGAGTCCGAGCCATGCTCGGGCTCGGTCAGCGCGAACGCTCCGATGGCCTCCAGCTTGGCCATGGGCGGCAGCCAGCGTGCCTTCTGCTCCTCACTGCCAAGCAGATCGATGGCTCCCATCGCCAGCCCGGAGTGGACGCCGAAGAACGTGTTGACGCTGCCGTCCGCCCGCGCCAGCTCCCGGGCGACGACGCCGGCCCCGCGCGCCGACATACCGGGGCAGCCATGGCCCGAGATCACCGTGCCGGCGATGCCGAGCTCGGCGAGCTTTCCGACCAGCTCGAACGGGAACTCGGCCCGTTCCCAATAGCCGTTGATGATCGGGAGCACGTCGTCGTCGCCAAACGCACGGACGCGGTCTCGCAGCTCTCGCTCCTCAGCGGAGAGCGTGTCGTCGAGCCGAAGGTAATCCATGTGCGGGGCGTACCCGATGCGCCGCTGTCCTATCCGCATCCGGCGTCAGCCCGAGCCGGTCTCCTGGAGGCGGCGCGTCAGGTACCGCCGCTCGGCCTCCGCGGGCGCGCGGCTCAACGCCTCCCGATAGGCGGCGGCCGCCTCCGCGGTTCGCCCCAGCCGCCGCAGGAGATCGGCCCGCGTGGCGTGGAGCAGGTGATACTCGGTCAGCTCGCCGGACACCACCAGCCGATCCACCAGCGCCAGCCCGTCGCCCGGCGTCCTCGCCATGCCGACCGCGACCGCGTGGTTGAGCGCGACCAGGGGGTGGGGCATGACCTCGAGCAGTCGCTCGTACAGCGTCGCGATCTGCATCCAGTCGGTGGCGCCGGCGCGGGCCGCATTCGCGTGGCCGGCGGCGATCGCGGCCTGCAGTTGGTACGCGCCCGCCTCATCTCGGCGCAGGGCGGCGGCGAGCGCCCGGTTCGCCTCGGCGATCTCGGCCGCATCCCAGCGAGATCGATCCTGGTCCTCGAGCGTCACCAGATCCCCGCCGTCGTCCACGCGCGCGCGGCGACGAGAGTGCTGAAACAGCATCAGCGCGAGCAGGCCGCCCGCCTCGGGCTCGTCGGGCATGAGCGTCGTCAGCGCTCGCGTCAGCCGGATCGCCTCGAGGCAGAGGTCGACCCTGATGAGGTCCGGGCCGGCCGACGCCGTGTAGCCCTCGTTGAACAGCAGGTAGAGCACCGCCAGCACCCCGCTCGTCCGCTCGACGAGCAGATGCTCGGGCGGCACGCGGAACGGGATCCGGGCATTGACGATCTTGCGCTTGGCGCGAACGAGGCGCTTGGCCATCGTCGGCTCGGACACGAGAAACGCGCGGGCGACCTCGGCGGTGGTCAGACCCGCCAGCGTCCGGAGGGTGAGGGCGACCCGGCCCTCGAGCGGCAGGGCCGGGTGACAGCAGGTGAACATCAACCGCAGGCGGTCGTCCTCGATACCGCTATCGGCGACCTCCGCGTCGTGGGGATCGTCGCCGCCGCTCGAATCCGCTCGCGCCATCTGCGCAGTCGCCTCTCGCAGCCGCTCGGTCTTCATCTTCTCGTGACGCAGCCGGTCGATCGCCCGGTTGCACGCGACGGTCGTCAGCCACGCCCCCGGCCGGCGCGGTACCCCGTCACGCGGCCACCGCCGCACCGCCTCGGCAAACGCCTGCTGCGCGCAGTCCTCGGCCAGGTCCCAGTCGCCGGTCCGCCCGATCAGGGTGGCGACGATCCGTCCCCACTCCTCCGTGAAGGCCTCGGAGACCGCCCGTTCCGCGTCCTGGCTCATCCCTCCACAAACGGTCGCAGCTCCAGCGTCCCGTACCGAGCCACCGGGTGCTTGGAGGCGATCTCGATCGCCTCGTCGAGATCGGCGCAGTCGAGGATGTCGAAGCCGCCGATCTGCTCCTTGGTCTCGGCGAACGGGCCGTCGGCGATGACGACCTCGCTGCGGCGCAGCCGGACGGTGGTGGCGTCCTCGATCGGCGCGAGCTGCTGGCCCATCACGCGGACGCCGCGTCCATCCATCTCGTCCACCCATGCCTCGGCGTCGGGCCCGATCGACGCCGCCTCCTCGGGATCGAGCTTCACCGACGGGTCGATGCAGACGAACATCAGGTACTTCATGTGGTCCTCACTCTCTCTGGTGGGGTTCGCCACGTCCACCTAAGCATTCGGCGAGGTCGCCCTGCCGCGGCCCGGGGTGGTTGTGACCGATCACCCACCCGACGAGCGGGCAGGCGCCGGATGGACACCTGTCGGCGAGAATCGGAGCGCGATGACCGAGACCAAACATCTGTTCCTGCTGCGCCACGCGAAGTCGAGCTGGGACGATCCGTCGCTCGCCGATCACGATCGCCCGCTCGCGCCGCGGGGGCGCAAAGCAGCCAAGCGGATCAAGGCATACCTGCGGCGCGAGCAGATTCCCGTCGATCTGGTGTTGTGCTCATCGGCGAGGCGGGCGCACGAAACGCTTGACCTGGTCGCGCCGCCCGGCGAGATTCGGATCGAACGGGAGCTTTATGGCGTACCGGCGGATGCGCTGCTCGAGCGTCTGCATCGCGTGCCTGACGAGATCGACGCGGTGATGCTGATCGGACATGAGCCGGCGATCCGAGACTTGGCCGTCCGGCTCATCGGGGGTGGCAGCGAGCTTGCCGAGCGTACGTTCCCCACTGCTGCGCTCGCCACGTTGACGTTCACGGGAGCGTGGAGCAGGCTCGAGCCCGAGCAGGCGGAACTTGCCGCGTTCATCGCGCCGAGAGAGCTCGGCTGACGGGTCGGACCGCTGTGAGAGCACGGCTGACTATCCGCGCCGCGCCGCATCGGCCTGTCGTGCCAGCGTCGTCAGGGCGGCGAAGAATGCCGCCGGCTGGCCCTTGAACAGTCCCATGTCGGTCAGGAACTTGGCCACTCCCATGGCGGCTCCCGTCGTGTTGGTGGGACGAATGATCGAGCAGGGCGGCAGCTCGCTGCTCAGAAACGTCGTCGGATGGGGCATGATGAGATTGGTCTGGAAGTTCGGGCCGCCGAACGGGGGCTTGTTGAGGTCAGGAAACCTCAGGCCATTCGTCGGATCGGTCAGGGCCGGCGCGTTGCCCGCCTTGTCACTCCATGTCTGAAAGTGCATCGTCTCGGTCGGACCGATGCTGAGCACCACCCGCAGGACCTCGGGATCCCTGACGCGCTGGGCCAGCGACGGGTACAGGCTCGTGCCGCCCTGCTCGATCGTCGCGAAGTGAAACCCGGCCGTGTTGGCGATCGCCTGAAGGTGCTTCGCGGGCTTCAGGTCAGCGTTTGATCTCGGGATCGCCGGAAACGCGCCCTTCAACAGCCCGGGTACCGCCGGCGGGAACGTGGATCCAAGATCCGGATTCTTACGGCTGGCTCGGTAGCGCGTCCACCAGGAGGTATCGACTGTCAGCTGCATGAGGTTGGTGAGCCGGCCGAGCTTCTGGGCTCCCTGTGCCGTGCTGCCGGGCAGCGTCTTGAACGCGTCCAAGTTCACCGGCTCGGCGCCGCGGGACTTCAAATAGGCGTTGAGGAACGTGAAGTGGGTCATCTCGTCATGGGTGTTGTCGTGCACGTACTGGGCCATGTCGGAGTCGAGCACGCTGACGGCCGCGGTGAACGCCTTATTACCGCTGCCGCCCGGGACGGCAGCGTCCTGGATGCCGCAGAGTTCGTTGTACTGCTGCCACAGATCGGTCTCGAGGATCTCGGCCGCCGACAGAAATCGGAGGATGGCTGCATCCCCCCGCGTCAGGTCGCCTTTGCCGAAGGCCTCTGAGACCCCGCCCAGCATTCCCGCGCCGAGCGCCGTGGCTCCCGCCCCGGCAAGAAATGCACGACGGCTTGTCCGGCGCCGCTCGTCGTTCTCTGGACGGGAAGAGTTCGTCGGTCCCGAGGATTGTGTGGTCACGTCAGCTCCGATCGTTTGGACACCGCTGCAATCAAGACGTCAAGTGCAACGAGACCTTCCTGACGAACGCGAATCTTGTCCCGGTCAACGACGGCCGATCCTCGTTAGCGGCGGTCAGCTCCCGGGCGGTACCAACCGGTAGACCGCCCCCGTCTGGTCGTCGCTCACGTACAGAGCTCCGTCGGGTCCGGGCACGGCATCGACCGGGCGACCCCAGCGCGAGCCGTCGGGGTTCTGGAAGCCGCCGACGAGCGTGATCGCCGGACCGAGCGTGCGGGGCCCGGCCTCCCACGGAAGCCACAGGACCGCTGGAGCGCGCGGAGGCTCTCGATCCCATGAGCCGTGGACGGCGACGAGCGCCCCGCCGCTCCACGGTCGCGGAAGCCGGCTGCCCTGCAGGAAGTGCAAGCCGAGCGGCGCGCTGTGGGCGGGAAGCCCGCGATCGATGCGGGACAGCGTCGAGCAGCGCAGCGTTCGCGCGCCGGGGTTGGTCTGGGCGTCGGCGTCGAAGGGCATGTCGCCGTAGTTCAGGGCAGTGCCGGCGCGGCCCGGCTGCACATCGGGGTCGGGATCGCAGTACGGCCATCCCAGGTCGCGACCCGCGGTCAGTCGTGCCAGCTCGTCGGGCGGGTGGTTGTCCACATAGGACGGCATGACGTCCTGGTAGGCGTCGGCGTGCCCGCCATAGGGCCGGTGGAAGGGGTATGCGATGTTGTCGCGCTCGTTGACTGCCGTCCACAGCGTCCCGTCGGGCGCGATTGAAAGGCCGTCGCCGTTGCGCACGCCGGTGGCGAACACCCGCAGGTGGTCTCCGTTGGGATCGACGGCCATGACCGTTGCCCGCGGCGGTGACGTGCCGGCCGGCGGGCTGGCGTTTGACGCGCTCCCGATGTCGAAGTAGACCGTGTCGTCGGACGCCACCACGTTCTTCAGCGGATGGGCGCCACCGTCCGGCAGGCCGCGGACGATCACCTTCCGCGCGCCGGGAGCACCGTCGCGCCACGCATAGCGGTCGATCTCATTCGCCTCCGCGACGAACAGGTACTCCTGGCCGCCGAGGTTGGCGAACGCCATCCCCTGGGGGTCGTGCAGGCCCGACAGCAGAGTGCTGCGGACCGGCGGCGGGCTGCGCACGCGGCTCGGGATCAGTTCGTCGACGAAGCCGTTGTCGGGGGAGCTCACCAGCAGGTCGCCCTCGGGCGTCCACGCCTCCAGCCGCGCCCCCGGCACGATCGCCCACACCTCGGCCGTCCACCCACGCGGCACGGTGACCACGTGGGCCCGGCCGAACGCGCTGTTGACCGCGGGCACCCGCAGCGTGACCCGGTCAAAGCGGCCGGGCGCCGCGTCGGCGCGAGACCCGGCGCCGCCGGACGGCGCAGTCGAATTCGGCGAGACGGTCGAAGCCCGCTGCCGGGCCCGCGCCCCGCAGCCCGCCAGTGCGCCGGCGATCGCGACGGCAAGGGTGAGCACGGTCAATCCCCGGATCTGTCCGGACCGACGCGGTCGCGCCCTGGTCCCGCTCCGCCGCGCCGCTGACCGGCGCTCCCGCGCCGTGGAGCCGGAACGACACCCGGAGGCTCGCATCAACCGAGTGTAGATCCGCCGTTCCGCACGCCCGGAGAGTAGGCTGACGGCTCTCGGGACCCATGGCATTCGACCTGGTCATCGACATCGAGAACACTCCGGGCGCCCTGGCGGACGTGGCGGCCGCGATCAGCGACGCCGGCGTGAACATCGCCGCCGCCACCTGCATCGGCTCCGGACAGCGGGCCGAGTTGCACATCCTGGTCAAGCACGCCGAGGCGGCTCGGCATTCCCTCGGCATCTCGCATCTGGGGGTCAGCCGGGAACGCGAGGTGGTGGTGGTCGACGTCGAGGATCGGCCCGGCGTGCTCGCCGACCTGACCCGAACCGTTGCGCGGGCCGGGATCGACCTCGATCTCGTGTATGTCGCCACCCGCAACCGAGTGGTCTTCGGAGCGTCGGACCTCGCCGGGCTGCGGGCCGCGCTGGGCGGCGCCGCGTAGAGCCGTTCGATCAAGCTCAAAGCGTTGCTTTGAGCTGGTCAAGCTCATCAAGCCCTGGCAAAGAGCCGACTGCGCCTATAGCGTCGCCGGATGGACACAACCACCACTCCCCAATCTGGCACTCCCCAGGCCGGTGAAGGGCTCCACGCCGAGCTGAGTCTCGTCGATGCTGCCGCCTTCTCGGTCGGTCTGATCGGTCCGGTCGGCGCGATCGGGCTTCTCGGGACCGGCGCCGCACTCATCATCGGACGGGCGGTGACGCTGTCATTCGTGTTCGCCGTCGTGGGCGTCGCGCTCGTCGCCTATTGCTTCATCAAGCTCTCCCAGCACATCTCCCACACCGGCTCGGTGTACGCGCTGGTCGGCGTGACGTTGGGGCCGCAGGCCGGCTTCTTCGCCGGCTGGGCGCTGATGGGTGCCTATATCGCGATCGGCTGCGGCTCGACGATTGAGATCGGGCTGTTCGCGTCCAATTTCGTCAACGGCACGTTCGGTGCGCACATCGGGCAGTGGTGGTGGCTGGCGCTGATCGGTCTCGCCGGGGTGGCAGCGGTGGCGTTCCTGGAGATCCGCGTGATCACCCGGGCCCTGCTCACCTCCGAGGTGATCGGCGCGATCCTCGTCACGATCCTCAGCATCGTGATCCTGGCCAAGGTGATCTTCAGCCACGGGCCCGGTGGCCAGACGTTCACCCTCAACTTCCTGGCGCTGCCCCACGGAAGCGGCGTGAGCACGATCGCCAAGGCCGCCGTCTACGGCTTCCTCGCCTTCGCCGGATTCGAGGGCGCGGCGGCGCTGGGGGAGGAGACGTCTGACCCCAAGACGCAGATCCCGCGCGCAATCAAGACCGCCGTGGTCGTCGTCGGCGCCTTCTACCTGCTCACCGCCGCTGCCCAGACGCTCGGCTACGGCGCCACCACCAAGGGGGCGGCCGCCTATGCCGCGGGTCTTCCCTTCTCCGATCTGGGCACGGGGTACATCGGCAAGTGGTATGCGGACATCCTGAACCTCATGGCCACGATCAGTCTCTTCGCCATCTCGCTCGGCGTGGCCAGCGGCGGCGCGCGGATCATGTATGCGCAGGCGCGTGACGCGACCGGCAAGCGGACCGGCCTGGCCGGGCTGTCCAGGCACGGTCAGCCCGGCGCCGCGCTCGTCGTCGCCCTGCTCATCATCGCCGCCAATCTCATCATCGAGCAGCTCGCCGGCGAGAGCGTTCTCAACGCCACCTTCTCGGCCCTGCAGGTTGGGACGGTGTTGATCCTGGTCGCCTACGTGATGGCAACGGTTGGCGCGATCCGCTTCCTGTTCTTCCAAGGAGCGCCCAAGGTGCCCATCTGGCAGGTTCTCATCCCGATCCTCGGCGGCGCGTTCGTCTGTTACACGATCTACCGCAACGTCTTCATCGGACAGACCGGCGCTCTGGCCAACTGCCCGTACATCGAGGTCGCGTTCCTGGTCGTCGGGCTGGTCGTGGTGCTGGTGGCGCCGGGACTGGCCGGCCGGGTGCGCGCCGGGCTGGCGGCGGGCGCGACCCCCTAGGCCAAAGACGTGTCGCCCGACAAGCCCGCGGCCACCGTGCGGGCCCAGTCGTCGACGAGCTCGATCAGCGCCAGCGTCCCGGGCGACAGCCGTACGCCGCGCCGGGTGATGAGCGCGAAGAAGTCGTAGAACGGCTCGGCGAAGCCCGCGGCCGAGACGCCGCTCGGAGCGGACCGGGCGAGGACCGCGCGCGCGGCGATCGTGCTGCCGAGCCCGCGGGCGACGAGTTGCAGCGCCGTTTCCACGTGCTCGACCTCGACGCGGGGCTCGAGGACGATGCCGGCCTCCTGGGCGCGAGCGGCGAGCTGGCGCCGCGTCGGGTCGTCGAAGCCGTGCGTCGTGTCATAGAGGATGAGCGGCGCCTGGGCGAGCCGGTGGATGCTCGCCGGCTCCTGCGTACGGCCGGAGTCGTTGCTCACCCACAGGACCTCGTCGCGAAACAGCGTGCGGACATCGAGCAGCGAATCGTCGACCGGCAGGACGACCAGCCCGGCCTCGAGTTCGCCGTCCTGGACGGCACGGGCCACGTCGAACGAGTTCTGGCCGCGCATCCGGAGGCGGGCATCGGGGTGGCGCTCGCAGTACCGGCCCGCCAGCTTGGCGATGTCGTAGTACGGCGCGTTGCGGAACGTCCCGATCGTGACCGCGCGTTCGTGGGCGGCGTGCCGCCGGCCGACCGAGGTCAGGGCATCGTCGGCGGCCTCGGTGACCCGCTCGGCATGACCGAGGAACACCCTTCCGGCGCTCGTCAACGTGAGCCCGCGGCCCGCCCGGGCGAACAGTGACACGCCCAGTTCGCTCTCCAGGCGCCGCACCTGGTCAGACACCGCGGGTTGCGTGCAATGCAGCCGCCGAGCCGCAGCGTTGAACGAGCCGAGCTCGGCCGCTGCGCGAAAGTACAGAAGCTGCTGAAGGGTCAAGGCGTTCCTTTGAAGAGGTGAAAGAGGTCCAAGCGTAGTTTTTCAGTGGCGCCCGCCTTACGCTGCGGGTCATGGACGAGCCGGTGTACCTCAAGGCGCCGCCTGCCGCTGCGTCGGCGGGGCCGGATCCCGTGGTCGCGGAGCGCGTGTCCGAGATGCTGCTGGCCATCGAGCGCGGTGGCGCCGACGCGCTCCGCGCCTACTCGCGTGAGCTGGACGGCTGGGACCCACCGAGCTTCGAGATCGGCGCCGAGCAGATCGCGGTCGCCACCGGCTCGCTGCCCGATTCGCTGCTGGCGAGCATCGAGTTCGCGCAAACCCAGATCCGGAACTTCGCCGAGCTCCAGCGCGCCACGCTCACCGATTTCGAAGCCGAGACGCTCCCCGGGGTGTTCCTCGGCCAGCGGCAGGTGCCGGTCAGCTCGGTCGGGGCCTACTGCCCGTCGGGGCGGGTGCCGATGCTCGCGTGCGCGTTCATGACGGTGCTGGTGCCCAAGGTGGCCGGTGTCGACTCGGTGACCGCCTGCTCGCCGCCGCGCGGCGGCACCATCCACGCTCCGACGCTGCACGCGATCGCCACCTCGGGTGCCGATCGCATCTTTGCCCTCGGCGGCGTCCAGGCGCTGGCGGCGATGGCGTTCGGGATCGAGGACATCGGGCCGGTGGACATGATCGTCGGGCCCGGCAACGCATTCGTCGCCGAGGCCAAGCGCCAGCTGTTCGGACGCGTCGGCATCGACCTTCTCGCCGGACCATCCGAGGTCGCGGTCATCGCGGATGACACGGCCGATCCCGAGCTGGTGGCCGCCGACCTGCTGGCGCAGGCCGAGCACGGGCCTTCGTCTCCCGCCGTGCTCATCACGACCTCCGAGCCGCTCGGTCACGCCGTGATCGACGAGGCCGCCCGGCAGCTCGACGAACTGGCCGCCGCCGGCGCCGACGACACCTCCCGGCGTGCCTGGACCGACCACGGTGTGGTGATGGTGGCACGCGATCGCGATCACGTGGTGATGCTGTCCGATCAGGTCGCCGCCGAGCACCTGGAGGTCCACACCGCCGTTGACGCCTGGTACCTGGAGCGCCTGCGCAACTATGGGTCGATCTTCCTCGGCAGCCGAGCGACGGTGGCGTTCTCCGACAAGGCGATCGGCACCAACCACACGCTGCCGACCGGTCGCGCCGCGCGCTACACCGGCGGTCTGTCCGTAGCCAAGTTCCTCAAGACCCTGACCTATCAGCGGATCGACTCAGACGAAGGCGTGCTCGCGGTGGCTCCGCACGTCGCCGAGATTTCGCGTGCGGACCTGATGCCGGCCCACGAGGCCACCGCCACCAAGCGGCTCGGGCGGCTCCACAGCCACGCCGCCGGGTAGCCGCGGCCCGCCCGCGGCGCCGGGGCGTGCGGGACTCTGGCCCCGGTCGTCCGCTCCGCTCAAGAAATCCGAGCAGGTTGCCGACGTTGGAGAAATGCCCAACGATTCCCGCCTCGACTTCGGACGGACCTACCGTCTCGTCACCCGCAGCGACTTCGACGGCCTCGTGTGCGCCGCGCTGCTCAAAGAACTCGAACTCGTTGACGAGATCCTGTTCGTCCACCCGAAGGATGTGCAGGACGGCAAGGTCGAGCTGACCGACAACGACATCACCACGAACCTTCCGTACCGGCCCGAGGTCGCGCTGGCCTTCGATCACCACGCCTCGGAGGAGCTGCGCGTTCGCGACGGTGCGGAGAACCGGGTCATGGTGACCGGCGCCGACTCGGCAGCGCGGGTCGTGTACGACCACTTCGGCGGGGCGGCGAGCTTCCCGCGCGTGAGCACCGAGATGATGGAGGCCGTCGACCGCGCGGACGCGGCGCTCCTCTCGCTGGACGACATCCTCCACCCGCAGGGCTGGATCCTGCTCAGCTTCCTGATGGATCCTCGCACCGGTCTGGGCCGCTTCCGGGAGTTCCGGATCTCGAACTACCAGCTGATGATGCGGCTCATCAACAGCTGCCTGGAGCATTCGATCGATGAGATCCTCGCCTCCGAGGACGTGGCCGAGCGGGTCAGCCTCTACGAGCAGCATGCTGGCGCGGCCGTGGAGCAGATCCGGCGCTGCGCGACTCTGCACGGCGACGTGGTCGTGCTCGACCTCCGCCACGACGAGATCATCCATCCCGCCAACCGCTTCCTTCTCTACGCGCTGTTCCCGCAGGCGAGGGTGTCAATCCACGTGCTCTGGGGTCTGCGCCAGCAGAACACCGTGTTCGCGGTGGGCCGGTCCATCATCGACCGGTCGTCTCAGGTGAACATCGGAGCGCTGATGCTCTCCCACGGCGGTGGCGGGCACGAGGCGGCCGGGACGTGCCAGATCGAGAACGACCAAGCCGAGTCAATGCTCTCGGAGCTTGTCGCGACGATCGCGGATTCCGGTCCAGAGTCGCTCGCGGCGTAGGCACCCCGGCGGGGTCGTTCACGAAGGTGTCCGTTGGGTGCTTGTGACCGCTGACGCCCTAGCCTGCGCTCGGTGCGGACTGCATCGATCGAGGTTTACGCCGCCGCATTCGTCGCGCGGTGCGCCGTCATCCGGCGCCCCGGACGGCCGGTGATCAACGAGCCCGGGTTGCGCGGGCTGCTCCCGGGGAGCGACGATCCGGGCGCGCGGTTGCTGGTGACCGACGACCGCGCCTACGACACGCTCGCTGCGCTGCTGCCGGACGCCCGGGCCGGGATGATCAACGTCTGCGCGGCGGCCGCCCGGTGCACCGAGCTGCTCGACGCCGACGCGGCGTGGACGCCCACGACGTCGACCGCGATGATCTGCCGTGACCTGCAGGCCATGCCCGCTGTGGCCCTGCCGGCGGAGCTCACGTGCCGGCCGGTGCGGCGGCGCTCCGAGGACGCTCCGGACGGCGTGCCCTTGGAGGAAGCGGTTGCTGCCGCGATGCTGGCGCAGCCGGCGATCGACGGGCCGCCGGACGCGTTCGCCGGCTATTTGCGGTCGTTGCCGCCCGCGATCCGATTGTTCGCCGCGGTTGACGGCGAAGGCGCGGTCCGCGCGACGTCGGGCTCCGGAGCCTTCGGTGCGTTCGCGACCGTGATCTTCGTCGACACCGTGCCCGGCTGGCGCGGCCGCGGCGTCGGGCAGGCGATGACGGCCGCGGCGCTGCGCGCCGCCGAGGACTGCGGAGCACGCCAGGCCTCCCTCGAGGCGAGCGACGCCGGTGCGTCGATCTACCGGCGGCTCGGATTCGAGGTCGTCACCCGCACGACGCGCTTCTTCCGCGGCGCCTGACCGCACGCCGCGTCGCGACAGCGAACCGCGCCGGCGCGTAACCGCGCTGAGGCGGGCTACGTGGCTGGTGGTGGGATTCGCACCGGTCCGCCGCACTGGGTGACCCCTTGGCGCTCGACCGTGTTGTCGTCCTCGTTTCCGGCGGCGTTGCGGGCGCGGACGACGAAATAGATCGGTCCGCTGTGGGCCAGCGCGGGGGTGGTGAAGGAGGTGACGCCGGCGGGGGTGGTCCATGTCGGCTGGGCATAGTCCTCGCCGCCGGGAGTGGTGGCGACGTAGATGTCATAGACGATCGCCGCGCTCGCCGTGACCGGATCGGTCGCCGCCTGCCACGTCAGTATGTAGCCACTGGGGCGGGGCAGGACCGCCGGGGCGACCGTGTTGCAGGTCGTGGCACTGACCAGACCGGCGAAGGTGGGGAGGTCGGCCGGCGCCGGGCCAGGGCCCGACGGGCCGCCGGCGTTGCCCGGGGCGACGTGGAACCGGAAGCGCGCGATCGTGCGCGGCGCCAGCAGAAAATCGGGGCAGACGTGCATTGGACGCGGTGGGCACCGCAGAACCTCCTGCTGCACGACCCGGCCGTTGAACTCGCCCGTGCACCATCCTCCCGTCACAGATGACGCTGGCCTCAGTGTCAGCGTGAGATGCGCGCCGCGCTTCGCGGATCGGAGCCTCACCGTGAGGCTCGACACGCACCCCCGACCGCTGGGGCCGCTCACTGACAGTGTGTCGTGCCGGACGACGGAGCCGAACGTGCCGGTCGCCTCCGGGATGCGCAGGCTGAGCGCGAATCGCGTGCCTGGATTCCCAGATCCGGGCTTGACGGAAACGTGCGTCGACAGGCCCGCGCCGGCCGCTTGGGCTGGCGTTCCTCCGACGAGGAGCGCCCCCAGGCAGAACGTCGACACCCCCAGGAGCATTCGGAGAACCTGTCGCTCAAGCCGGTACACAGCGCGCCTCCGTCCTGATCGTCGAGGCGAGCGACGGGCACCGCCTCGCGTATCTCGCAAACCGCTGCGGCGACGCTATCACAGCACCTGCCGCGCGCTGTGGCTACAGGTTGGACGCCGGCTGGCCGATACACGATTGATGCGACAACAGCGCGTCTCTGCTGATGGATCGCGGCGGATTCTCATTCCGTCCTGCGTGGCTGCGTTCTTGCCGTTCGCGTTGCTGTGGTTGCCACCGGCGCACTGGCGTATCGTCCCGCTGATCGTTGCCGGAGCGCTGACGATGGCGATTGGGTTTATCGCCCTGCGCGCGCCGTGGGATCGGCTTCCGGGCTGGGGTCCGTCGGGCCTGCCCTATCTGTATTTGATCGTGGTTGTGCTGCTCCGCGCCGCCGACGGCCCGTCCGGAGTCGCCGCGATGGTGTTACTGCCCGTCTTCTGGATGGGTCTCTGTGGGACACGGCGGCAGCTGTGGGGCCTGTTGATCGGAGTGGCGCTGGTGTTCGTGGTTCCGCTGATCTTGGTCGGTGGCGCCGACTACCCCTCCAGCGCGTGGCGGGCGGGAATACTGTTCGTGACCCTTTCCGGCATCGTCGGCACCACGGTCCAAGCGCTCGTGGCTCTCGTTCGTGCTCAGGAGCACGAACGAAACCGGCTGCTCGCTCAGCTCGATGAGCTCGCCCACGCCGACACGCTGACCGGCCTGGCCAACCGACGCGCTTGGGATTCCGAGCTCAATCGCGGCCTGGCGCGGGCACGCCGCACCGGCGAGCCGTTGAGCATCGCTCTGATCGACATCGACCGGTTCAAGGCCATCAACGATGTGCACGGCCATCCGGGTGGAGACTCGCTGCTCAGGACGGTCGCTCACAAATGGACCGAGGTGCTGCGCTCAGACGACGTACTCGCCCGCATCGGTGGCGACGAATTCGCCGTTCTGATGCCCACCGCCAACCAGGACGAGGCGGCCGATGTCATCAACCGTCTGCGGGGGCGGATGCCGCGGCCCTACAGCTGCTCCATCGGACTCGCCACATGGGACCGAGCCGAGCTCTCGGACCACTTGATGGGTCGCGCCGACGACGCCCTGTATGACGCCAAACGCGGCGGACATGGTCGCCCAGAGACGGAGAACTCGACCGATGCGCTGGCGGCGACCACCGGCGCCTGATCCGGCTGCTCACTCGCGACGCTGGATCCGTGCGCCGCGCATCGATCAGCGGCTCGCCGCTTGACTCTCCCCCCGGGGGCAGGGCTTATCGTCGCGGCATGACTCGTCCGAAGATGGCGCAGGCCGTGCCGCCCAGGGGCATGCGCGCCGACGCTGACATTGGCCCGATCGGCATCGCCAGCCGGATCGCCGGCCGGACGCCCTTGCGTCCCGCCACGCGATCTGCTCGGCGCCCAGTTGCAGTTTGATCGGTCTGATCGTTGCCGCGAACGCGGGCGTCGTGTCTCTCACCCCAGCCAACGGCAACGTCACGATCTTTGTGTGGCTCGGGGCCTCCATGCTGCTCGCCGCCGCCCGCAGGTACGGCGGCTGCGAGGTGCTCGCAATCTCGAACCTGTTCACCGGCCGTCGCGACCAGATCGGTTGCATCTTGTACACGCCGGTTGATCGGTGGGAGGCCAAGCAGAGGGTACGATCGGCGGGCCGCCCAGAGGTGAGATGAGGCAGTACTGCGGCGGTCCGGTGATGATGATCGATCAGGGCCGCATCCGGAGGCTGGCTTCTCCTCCGGAGCTCTAGCGAGGTTCGATGGCGCGGTCTTGGGCGCGGAGGCTACGTCCGAGGAGCACGACGCTGCTCGCCACCAGCCAGGCGAACAGTGCGACTGCGCCAAGGAGAAGCACCCCGTAGGCTGCGGAGCTGTTGTTGGTGGGCCCCAGGAGCGCCGTCACGGTCGCGACTCCCAGCACGGCCGCGACAGTGCTCAGCCACCACAGCCACACCGGCAGCGTCCGGTCGCGCCGGATCGCGGCTGCGAATGCGCCCGCGGTCAGCGCGAGCGGTACGCCGATCGCGGGACCGCCCGCGAGGTAAGAGAGCACGAGCAGCGCGTGAGCCAGCGCCGGGTCACCCGCGACCAACCGTTCGGCGAGTACCCGGTAGCTGAGCGCTGACAGCGCCAGGAACACCGCACCAATGATCCCGCCGGCGAGTGCCACCGCGGCCAAGCGCCCGCTCGACGTTCGCAGCATCGGGTACAGATACGACGCAAACGCCGCAAGCGCCACGGCCGCGAGCAAATGGAATAAGCTCAGCGCGCGCACCTCTGAGACGTTGCCCATGAAGTACTGGCGCAGCTGGGATGAGCTCGCATTGAGCGCTGGGTAGTTCGTCGTTCCGAGGAGATCGCCGAACAGCAACCCGCAACCGAAGAGCACCACGGTAAGCGCTCCGGTTGCCGCCCATGCTGCCTCCACGCGCTGGCGCGACGCCATCCCACTCGTGTCGTTGATCATGACCCGATTCCAGCACCCAGGGCGGATGGGTCCCGAGCCCCGCCCCCAGATCTCCGCGGGCCGCTGGACGGAACCGTCGCCACTCTCAGCCTGAATACCGGCTGCGCTATCGGGTGGTGACGGCCAGCTTGGCCCCGAGCGCGACGAACGAGACGGCAAACGTCTGGCGCATCCGGCGCACGACGCGCGGCCGTGAGATCAGATGCTCGCGGACGGCAGCGGCGAACAGGCCGTATCCGGCGAACACGACAAGCGTCATCGCCATGAAGACACCGCTGAGCGCCAGCATGGCGCCAAGCTGCCCGCCGGCATGGCCAGGGATGAACTGGGGGAGGAAGGCAAAGAAGAACAGGGTGAGCTTCGGGTTGAGCAGGTTCACCAGGACCGCCGAGCCGATCACCTTGCGAGCCGGCTTGCCGGCTGACTGGTCCTCGACGGTCAATGCGCTGCGGTCGCGCCAAGTCGACAACGCCATGAACAACAGGTAGGCGACACCCAGGAGCTTGACGACCTCAAAGGCCACGCCGCTGGCGTGCAGCAGGGCGGCGGTGCCGGTGACTGCAGCCGCCAGGTGCGGAACGATCCCGAGCGTGCATCCCACCGCGGCGACGAGACTCCGGCGCGATCCGCCCGACACGCCGGCGGAAATCGTGTACAGCGCACCGGTGCCCGGAATTGCGACGATCACCAGCGATGTCAGCAAAAAGGCGACGCTCATCTCGACCTCCGATGGTATGCCAAGGCCCCCCGCACCGTCGCCGCTCGCGGTGCGGTGGCGGCCTATTGTCCCGCAGCGAAACGGGCCACGGCGGCCCTGGTGAGGGCTCCGTGGGTGACGCTGACGCAACCGTCGGCGGCCTGCAGGACAGCCCGCTGATGCAGGTTGATCCCCGCGTTGGCCAGCATCTGGTGGGTCACCTCGCCGCTGCTGGTCGGGTCAGGGAAGTTGGGGAACCCGCGGGCGCGCAGGCAGCGGGCGAACGCCAGCAGCGCGACCGTGTGCGCTTGACTTTGCGCCGCGCTTTGGCTTTGCGGGCCGCCGCCCGGCAGCAGGTGCTGGCATGCTGTCTCCGCTGATGTGGACGCGGGGCTCCCGGGGTTCTGGCTGAGCGATTGCTTGAACTCGAGGGGAGAGGTCGGGTCGGGGAAGTTCGGCACCCCATGCGAGCGCATGCAGCCTGCGAAGTTGACCGCATCCTGCTGCGCTCGGGCATAGGTCACGTGGCCACCGGGGCTGGACGTGCCGGACGCGCTCGCCGAGCTGGGGGAGTTTGAGCCGCAGGCGGCGATCACCGTTGCGGCGGCGATCGCGGCGGCAGCCGCTGGAAGGCTTGAAGTGGTTCTGAACATGAGGCAGGTGGTATCGGATTGGGGGTCACACGACTGCAACACGTCAGCGCTGACGGGGCCGTCCTGGAACCGGTCGCGGTGTGTGATGGCGTTGTGATGTGTCGTGGTGCACGATGTCCGGATGCGCGTGCTGGTGGTCGAGGATCACGTCGAGCTCGCCCGTGACATCGCCGAGGGGTTGCGCGATCGCGGGATCGCGACCGACCTCGCATATGACGGGGCGACCGCGTTGCAGAAGGGTGTGGTGTACCGCTACGACGTGATCGTGCTGGACCGCGACTTGCCGGGGGTGCACGGCGACGCGGTGTGCGTGTTCCTGCGCGATGGCGGGTCGGACGCTCGGATCTTGATGTTGACCGCGGCGGGGGCGATCGGTGATCGCGTCGAGGGTCTGAACCTGGGCGCGGATGACTATCTACCCAAGCCGTTTGCGTTTGAGGAGTTGGTGGCGCGGGTGCATGCTCTGGCCCGCCGCGCGCCCGCCGGGCCGCCGCTTTTGATCAGGGGCGATGTGATGCTCGACAGGGCGCGGCGGGAGGCTACCCGCGCCGGGCGGGAGCTTTCGTTGACGCGCAAGGAGCTGGGTGTGCTCGAGGTGCTGCTGGCGGCCCACGGCGCCGTGGTCAGCGCCGAGGAGCTGCTCGAGCGGGTGTGGGATGAGAACGCCGACCCGTTCACACGCACGGTGGCGGTGACGCTCGGGCGTTTGCGGCGCAAGCTCGGCGAGCCCGAGGTGATTGAGACGGTCGTCGGCGCCGGCTACCGCGTGCGATGACGCCTGGCGCCCTGCTCGTCGGCGTGCGGCGGCTCTGGCCGCGGCGGATGCGCGCCCGGCTCGCCGTCATGTACACCGTCCTGTTCTTGCTGGCCGGGACGGCGCTGCTGGCGCTGACGTACACCTTGGTCGTCAGCGTTCTCCTCCCCGCGCCGGCCGGCACCAGCAAGCCGATCACCCCGCGCGAAGGGCAGCTACTCGGGCTGTGCAAACCGCCGCCCAACTCTGCCGCCCTGATTGCGGAGTGCAAGCGGGCGTTCGTCGTCGCCGGAGCCGAACCCAAAGCTCAGCGCGCGGGCGAGTTGAGCGCCCTGCGGGCCGCGTCCGTGATCGGCCTCGGCATCCTCGCGATCGCCTCGGCGGGCCTCGGCTGGCTGGTCTCCGGACGGGCGCTGAGGCCGGTGCGGTCGATCACCGAGGCCGCCAAGCGGGCGTCTGAGCTGCGGCTTGGTGAGCGCCTCGCGCTCAGCGGGCCTGATGACGAGCTCAAGCAGCTGGCCGACACGTTTGACGTGATGCTCGAGCGGCTCGATGCCGCGTTCACCAGCCAGAAGCGGTTCGTCGCCAACGCGGCGCACGAGCTGCGCACGCCGCTGACCGCAATGCGAACAGCGATCGAGGTCACGCTCGCTAAGCCGACCAGGACGCCCGAGCAGCTCGAGGCGATGGCCGCCCGAGTCAAGCAATCGGTCGGGCGCGCCGAAGCCACGATCGAGGCGCTCATGACGCTCGCCACCAGTGAGCTCGGCCCGACAGCCCAGGACGCGATCGATCTCGCCACAGCCGCCGAAGACGCACTCGACGCCACCAACGCCGCGATCGACCAGCAGCACATCACGGTCGAGGCCGCGCTCGAGCCGGCGCTCGCCCGCGGCGATCGGGTGCTGCTCGAGCGCATGATCGCCAACCTCGTTGAGAACGCCGTACGCCACAACCATCCGGGTGGCTGGATCAAAATCCGCACGAGCCAGCAAGCCGACGGCGCCGTCCTCGAGATCGCCAACACAGGGCCCAGCGTCCCCGCCGAGCAGATCCCAACCCTGTTCGAGCCCTTCGCCCGCGCGCAGCAACGTCTCAACCACTCCGACGGCGTCGGGCTCGGTCTTTCGATCGCCAACGCGATCGCCCGCGCTCACAATGCCACGATCACCGCCCGCCCACGACCGGGCGGTGGACTCGACATGTCGGTCACGATCCCCGCCGGCCCGGCCTGACGGCGCCGGAGCCGATTCGCTCGCGGCACGAACCACCGTCCGCCACGACATCACCTGACCCGACCGCGGCGCGCGATCGATCAGCGTTGAGCTCAGGGCTTGGACACGGTCGCCGTGAACGCCTTGCCGGGGCAGCCCGACTGCTTGGCCTTACTGAAGCTGGCGGTTCCGGTGACCTTGGTGGAGCTGACGAACTTGGCCGATAGCTTGATCGTCGCCGAGCCCGCGAGCGTCCCGTTGGCGAGGTGCCTGGCGGTGCCGCTGTAGGAGAAGGAGCCGTTGGCCGACACCCTCGTCGGGCCTGCAAGCAGGATGGCGCCCAGGCTGTTGTCGTTGACGAAGCACTGGATCGTGAAGCTCGTGACGTCGTATTTGCCGTGCTGCTTGGCGACCGAGAAGGCGACGTAACGTTGTCCTTTGGCGCTTTTGTAATAGCCGGTCTTCGGCTTGGGCGCGGCGGCCAGTGCGACCGGGACGGCGGCGGCCGCGAACAGGACACCACAGATCACGATGAGCGCGCCGCGGCGCTGGGGCGGATGGGCTGAGAGGGAGTGCATCGCCATAGGCTAGCCAGGGCGACGATGCCGCGGGTGCCGCGTCGGCCTGGGTGCTCAGCGCTTCAGAGTGATGACCTTGGACAAGGTCGTGGTCGACTCTCCCATCGGCGTGAATCTGGCTTGCACCGTGAGCCGTTGGCGCTTGGCGTGCTTGAGCAGCGACCGGCCGCGGGGAGTGAGCTTGACCTTGACCCTGGCCGGTCCAGCCCTCTTGATCGACTGGCTGGCCGATGCGACGAGCGCCTTCCTGGGCTTGCGGTGGTTGGCGGTTCGGGCCGGCTTGGTGACGTAGTACCAGTCGATCACCAGCTTGCCCGTCGACGGGGCGTCGAACGTGAACGTGTAGCCGCCGTTGTGCAGCAGCTTGGCGATCCTCGCCTGCGCTCCCCGTGGTGACAGCACCGCGGCCAGCGCGGCCTTGACCCGGGCGCTCAGCGGTCCTGGCCGAATCGCCGGCTTTGGCGGACTGGGACTGGTGGTCGGCGGGGTCGGTGACGCCGTTGCGGACGCCCCGGTGTCGAAGTTGGCCTCGGTGGCCGGCGCGATCGTCAGACTTGCGCTGGCCTGTCCCAGGGTTGGATGGGTGGCTGTCACGGTCACGGTGCCCGACGCACCGGGCTGCGAGCGGATGAAGGCGCCTCCAACTCCGCCGTACGCGGCAAACGAGAACGGGTTCTCGGCGATCAGGGTGGCCGGTCCGGTTAGTGCCAGCGTGACGTCCCCGGCGACGTAAGGACGCTGATTGCCGTAGGCGTCCAGGGCCCGGAACGTGAAGCGAGTCATGTCGTTGCCGTCACCTGCGATCGAGGCATCCTCGATGGTGAGCACGAGCCGATCCCGCGCGGTGTCGGAGGCCATTTGCAGCGTCCCGATCAGCCGCGATCCCAGATATCCGTCGATGCGCAGCTCCGGCGAGCCGGTTCCGTTAGCGGTCAGGTCGACGATCACTGGGGGATGGGACAGGCTGGCGTAGTCCTGAGAGTCTGGCGTCCCGGTGGCGAAATGCTGGCCGGCAACGTAGATCTCCAGCCGGTCGCAGTTGGTGGCGATCATCGTCCCCGGACCGGGACCGCTCGCCGGGGAGCTGGACCCGAAGTCCCAGAAGAACACGGGCAGGATGACGGGCGTGACCGTGGGGTCTGACTGAGAGCGGTAGAACGCCGCGCCGGGCTTGGGCACACGGAACGTGTCGAGCACCCCGGGCCATTTGATGTTGTGCCAGATGCGATTGCCGCCGTTGAGCGACGCGTAGTCGATGCCCGCCCACCCGAGGAGCCCGGCATACGCGGTGTTGGACTGGGCGATGTCGTGTACCTGGGCGTGCATCTTGCACTGGATGGCGAGGGTCGTCTCGGTGTCGACCCAGCGATACAGCGGCGCGCCATCCACCGCGCCGACCGCCTCGCTGACGATGTAGGGCACGCCCGGGACGGGCGGCCGGAGAGTTGCGTTGCCGTTCGAGGAGTCGTAGTTGTCGTAGGCGAACACGTCCTCCGCCCAGCCCGTGGTCGACTGGTTCGTCATCGCGCCGCTGGTCTGGCGTGTCCCATCCAGGGTGTCGGCGAGTTGGCGGGCCTGGGCGTACAGCGATATGTAGTTCGCGGTCTCGTTCAGCCGTGTGGCCCACACGATCACCGACGGCCGATTGCGATCACGGACCACCATGTCGTGAACGTTCTGGAGCACCAGCGCCTGGAAGGCCGCGTCCCCCATGTACTGCCACCCCGGGGGCTCCTCCCACACCATCAGCCCCAGCTCGTCGCACGCGTCCAGAAAATAGGGTGACTGGGGGTAGTGCGAGCAGCGCACCATGTTGCAGTTCAGCTCGGTGCGCAGCAGCTCAGCGTCGCGCCGCTGCAGGCGCTCGGGCGCGGCCATGCCCGTGTAGGGAAACAGCTGATGGCGGTTGAGGCCGAAGATCTCCAGCCGCTGGCCGTTGAGGTAGAAACCGTCGGTCTGGAACGTCGCCTGGCGGAAGCCGATCGTCACCGTAAACATGTGGGACGCGCCGTCGGCCGTCAGCGTCGTCTGGACCTGGTAGAGCTTGGGCGTGTCCGGGGACCACAAGGTCACGCCGCTCAGCCCGGTGATGCTGAGGGTCGCCGCCGTCTCGCCGGCCGCAGTCACCGGGACGGTGCCAGAGACCGCTCCAAGCTGGTTTGCCCCGTCGAGCACGGCAGCGCTGAGCAACACCGGCCCTGACGGCACGCGGGCAGCATCGATCGTGAACTGGACGTCGACTCCGGGATTGGCGCTGAGGACGTTGGTCGGCTTGGCGAACACGTCGGAGATGAAGACCTCGGGGACGATCCGCAGCGCGGCGTCGCGGTAGATCCCCCCGGGCTGCAGGTAGTCGACCGACGGGGCGCCCTTCGCATTGCCGTCCGGCGGCACGTCGAGCCAGCGCGCATCGACAACCACGGCCAGCACGTTGTCACCGGGGAGCAGCCGCGGAGTCAGCTCGACCGACCACGGCAGGTAGCCGCCCTGGTGCTCAGCGATCTGAACACCTCCCAGGTACACCGTGGCGCTGGTCATCACGGCCTGGAAATCGACGAACACGCGGCCACCCGCGACCGCCGACTGATTGATGTGCTTGCGGTAGATCCACACCTGTTCCCAAGAGCCGTGATCCCAATCACCCCACGAAAGAGGGGTTACCGTATGCGGCAGCGTCACGTTGGCAAAGCCACTCTCGGAGTAACCGGGCGCCTCGGACCCAGTTACATACAAGCCCCCGAAGAGCCAATCCTGGTTGAACGCGTACGTCCCGGCGGAACCTGAGAGGTCCGCCGAGGTCGCCGCCCGCGCCGGCGTGGGATTCCCGTCGGTGCCGTAGGCCAACGCCACAGCGCCGACCAGCCCGGCCTGCAGTGCCGCCCGCCGCGTCAGCGTCAGCTCCAAGAGCGCGCCATGGTCCGTTCGTCGATCACCGTCCCGCCCCTCGCTTCCCCTGAGCACCGCCACAACCTATCAGGGGCAAAACACTGCCCTGGCTATTACGAAGGCGACACCACCCGACGCGGATCGTTCGCTCCCATCCAGGCACGAGCAGCGGAACATCATCGCTCGCCCCACGAGCAGGGCGGGCTGTGCCACCGGGGTTCCAGGATGTCTGTTCGGCGCAGACGTGCCCACATCACGAGCCCGTAGCCGCTCGCGAACATGACGGCAGCTGCAGTTGCGAGTAACCGGGCGATCGGGGAGCGAGCACGTGCGGCGGGTTCTGCTAGGCGTTCGCGCAAGGGGTCCTGGCGGGGGCGTTAGCGCCGTGGCGCGCGGCGTTCGTGCCTCGACTCGCTTCTCTGATGGACAGGCTCAGGGCTGGACCGCGGTCGCCATCCGGTCGATGGCATCGGTCAGGTGCTGCGGGCTGGTGGCGAAATTCAGGCGGACGTGGCCTGCGCCGGGCGCGCCATAGTCCAGTCCGGCTCCAACCGCGACACGTCCGTGCTTGAGAAAGACTTCGGCTGGCTCGTCGGTCAGCTTGAGCTCTCGGCAGTCCAGCCACGCCAGATAGGTCGCCTCCGGCGGGCGCCAGCGCACGCCAGGCAGTCGCTCTTGCAGCTCGACGGTGAGCTGGGAGCGATTGCGATCGAGCTGGTCAATCACCGCATCCAGCCAGGCGTCGCCCTCTCGAAACGCGACCTCGGCGGCGATCTCCCCGAGCAGGCTCGCGTGGTCGTGCTGAGGACCGACACGCTCCACGAGCGCTCGCGCCTTCGCGTCGGCAGTCACGACAAACGCGGTCTTCAGAGCAGCCAGGTTGAACGCCTTTGACGCCGATGTCAGAGCGATGCCGCAGCGGCGGGCCGCGTCGGAGACCTCCAGCCACGGGAGGTGAGTCGCACCCGGGAGCACCAGGGGAGCGTGAATCTCGTCGGCGAGCAGCCAAACCCCCCGCGCGGCGCAGCGGTCCGCGATGGCTTCAAGCTCTTCCCGCCGAAGCGCGCGCCCGGTCGGATTGTGAGGATTGGAAAGGACAAACGCCCCAACCCCGCCCTCCAGCGCGGCATCGAAATCATCCAGATCGACCGATCCATCACACCCAAGACCGACCGGAACGACGCGCACACCCGCTGCCCCCAGCTCACGAAAGAACGGCGGGTAGGCCGGCGACGCGAACCCTACGCTTCCGCCCCGCCCGACAATGACCCGGCACAGCTCGGTCAATCCAACCATGACGTCGGGCACCACCGTCACCTGCTCGGCATCGATCGCCCAGTGCATCCGGCGCTCAGCAAACTCGACCAACGCGGCGAAAAGCGACCGCGGCGCGGAAACCCCATAGCCCAGGTCGCTCCGCTCGATCGTCGCGATCAGCGTGTCACGGATCGCCGGCGCGATCGGAAAGTCCATCTCCGCGACCGTCAAGCTGAGTACATCGGCGTCGAACAGCGCCCACTTTTCGCTGCGACGCTCGCTCAGTCTGCTCAGCGAAGGCACTGCCAGATCGATCGTCGTTTCGCTCATCGGCGCAAGAGCTTACGGCCGCACCACAGGGAAATGAGCACCGGCTGCTGACGGCTGGTGCCAAGCAGTCTTAGATCCAAGTGCCGCCCGGCGGAATCCACCAGACAGGCGCCGAGGACTTGCTCACGCGACTAGGATGGTCGGTGGTAGGGGTTCGGGATTACTGGAAAGGCACGGATGGCGCTCGAGGTAGCGGAGATCCCGATTCATGCCGGCGACCACGTCGTCCAGTTCTACGAGCGCGAGTCAGAGCTCGCACAGACGGTCGGCAGGTATGTGATCGAAGCCATTCGGACGGACGCGGTGGCGGTCGTGATCGCCACCGAGGCTCATCGCCGCGCGTTCGAGGCCGAGTTGAAAGCTGCGGCAATCGATCCCATCGAGGCCTGCCGAGAACGCAAGCTCATTCTGCTTGACGCGGCCGCCACGATGGTCGCTTTCATGCCCCACGGGGGGATCGACGGCGCTGCCTTCAGCGAGGTCGTCGGCTCGGTGGTTCGCCAAGCTGGTGAGAACGGAAGCCAGGTCCGCGCCTACGGGGAGATGGTCGCGCTGCTCTGGGACGCCGGGCACGTCCTGGCGGCGATCGAGCTTGAGGAGTTGTGGAACGACTTAGGGCGCGAGATCCAGTTCTCGCTGCTGTGCGCTTACCACCATGCTTCGGTGAGCGGACCTGAGCATGAAGAGTCACTGCGACAGGTCTGTCATCTGCACTCCGCGGTCTTGCCGCCGCCGCGCCGGAGCGCTCCCGGGAGCTCGCGGACCGCAGCCGATGAGGTCTCGGCCGAGTTCTCCGCCCATCGCGACGCCCCCCGGGCCGCTCGCCATTTCGTGACGGACGCTCTCGTCCGCTGGGGCCACGCCGGAGACCTAGTGGAGGACGCCAAGCTTCTCGTGACCGAGTTGGCGACCAACGCCGTCGTACACGCGCGCTCGCCTTTCTCAGTGGTGGTTCGAGCGGAGGATTCTCGGGTGCGCGTTTCGGTACGTGACGGCAGCCCGGTCACACCGACGCTATGCGATGAGGGCCCAAGCGCCGCCTCGGGCCGGGGGATCCGTCTGGTTGCTGCCCTGTCCGCCGACTGGGGCGTGGACGTGACCGCTGATGGAAAGACCGTATGGGCGGAGCTTCAGAGTGGGAGACACCGTATTCGGAGAGGCGATTGACGGCGAAGAGGTCTGGGAGTTCGCTGGTCATGAACAGGCTGACGTCTGTCCGGGAGCAGCGCTGGTGTCCGCGGCCAGCTCGAACCGGAAGCTTCGGAAGTCGCGGTGGGTCGCCGCATATGCCGCCAGTGCCTTGAAGCTGTCGATGATCAGCTTGTCACGGGGCTCCGAAACCGTCTAGAGATACACGGCAGGCCGCTCCGGGGTCGCGTTGGCGAACGCGTATTGCTCGGCGCGAATCGTTTTGCCGCTATTGGGTCAACGCATCATCGAGGAAGTGGTGCGAGGGGGTCGCAGTCGCTTGAGATGATCGGAAGGTGACCGCGAACGCCCGTCAGGTCCAGGAGTCGCTCCACCGCGCGTGACCCGTTGATCACCCGCAGCCGATCAACCCCCGCACAGGCGCGGTGCATCCGGATCAGCAGGTGGATCCCGGTCGAGTCCACGAAACCCAACTCCCTGAGGTCCAGGACGATCATTGCAGCGTCGTCATCCCTCAAGACGGCGTCGAATGCGCTTTCAAGCAACGGCACGGTCGCCAGATCGAGCTCACCGATCGGCGTCAAGCGATGAACCCCAGCCTCGCGCGTCTCGCGCACCGACAACAGGCCCGGCGTGATCATGCTCACTCCCACCCGAGAATTGTCAGAAACGGTCACGGTTCCGTGGACCGCACATCAGTCGGGCCACGGCATCCCTACGGTTCGCGGAAAAAATATACCTCCTCAATAGCTCAGTCAACCCTCTGCAACGCGCGAACCTGCTCGGGCTGAAGGCCCTTTTCTGCGATGTACGAGCGAGACGGGGTTGAGCGCAGGGCCCTTCAGCGCCTGGGGATCCAGGTTCCGGTCGTGCCTGAGCACGACTTGGCGAACACATCGGCCCGCCCAAGCCTCCCTGGCGGCCGGATATCAGCGCGCAGAGCGAGCGGCGTGAGGCGTGGCGGCGACTGCCAGCAGGTCGGCTCGCTCGTTGAGCGCGTGGCCGATGTGCCCCTTGACCCAGTGCCAGCGAACCTGCTCGTGGTCTGACGCTGCGGCATCGAGCTGGACCCAGATGTCCTTGTTCTTGACCGGGGCGCCCGAAGCCGTCTTCCAGCCCTTGCGCTTCCAGCCGTCCATCCAGGAGGTCATGCCGTCGTGCAGGTACCGCGAGTCGGTCACGACGCAGGCCCGCGACCCGGATGGCAGCGCGCACAAGCCCTCCAGCGCGGCGGTCATCTCCATGATGTTGTTCGTCGTGTGGGCCAGCCCACCGCTGTGCTCCTCGATGACCCCATCCTCCCAGCAGACCAGCGCGGCCCACCCGCCAGGGCCGGGGTTGCGCTGGCATGCGCCGTCGGTCCAGACCAGCACCTCGCCCGGGGCGGCTTCCGGCAGATGACCCGGCAGTGACCTGGGTCGGCGACGCGGGCTGGCAGTCATGCAACGGGATTCAACCACGAGGCGCCCCGTGGTCGACTACGCCGGCGTCTGATCATCGCTCGGCGAGACGCTCCAGCGCCGCGCGCACCTCACCGTCGCGCGCCTGAGCCACCGGGTCGGTCCATCGCCAGCGCACGGGGGCCTCGATCACGAACGTTTTCCGACCATGATTCTGGATGCGCTCGACCTCGATCTCCACAGCGACCACGCCGTCAACCAGGTCCTGCTGGATAACCCGCGCGCTGCCGTGGGCCGTCAGCGCGACGTCGTCCTCGGAGAGGATGAGGAGCGCAACGCGAGGATCGGCGAGCAATCGCGTGAGGGATTCGCGGCCAGCGGCGAGCGCGATCAGAACACGGTCTGGCCCGGCGCGAACCGCCGCTGACACGGGGATCGCGTGCGGCTGCGCCCCGCTCGTCGCGAGAATCGTGACGGTGCCTGCTGGCCAACTCGGTAGCACTCGCGGCACGCTACAGCGGAAACGCCCGTGAGCCGCAGGGTCGTCGCGGAAAACCGGGCACCGCGCGGTGGAGTTCGTAGAGCGTTCGGCATCTGCGACGAGACCGAAGCCGGATGCATCGCGCTCATCGGCCGCCTCGGGGTGCGCTCGGCCATGGGCATCTGCGACGCGGACTCCCTATCCGCGCTTAGCAGGGATAACGTTGGCCGTAGAGCTGAACACGTAGGTGCTCATCGGATGCTTACGAGACGATCGTGCCCGGAGCGCATTCTGTGCAAGCGAGGTTCGTGCCCGACGAATCGACGGAGGACGCGCGGACGTCCAAGCTCGCGTGACTTTCCGTATCGGCAAGTTGTGTGCTAACTTTCCGGTATGGAAAATCAGTCGTCGGGTTCGATCCCTCCCGGCGCGGCCCGAGAGCAGCTACGGGTCGCCCGCCAGGCACACGACGCATCGGTCCGTCGTGCGACGCTCACAGCGGGGTTCATCCTCGCGTTGAGCGTCTTCTGCGGCGCGCAGACGGTCGCGCCCGCGTACAAGGGACCGGGAAACGTGGTGACCATCATCGCGGTCGTGTGGTTCCTGGCTGAGCTTGTGAAGATGTCCGCTCGTAACCAGTGGCGTCCGTTGCGTTCATTGCCGAAACCGCAGTGGGGCGTCACTGAAGTGACGCTCACCGCTGTCGCGGGGCTTGTGGGCGGCGTGATCGGCCCCCATCTACTCGCCAGCCACAGCAATTCGGCTCTTGGGAGCTGGGGACTTGGTGCAGCGGTGACGGTGATCGTTGCGGCCTGCCTGTTCGCCGCGAAAGCTTCCTATCGGCATCGCGCATCTCGGGCGTGGCGACGGTGAGCGAAGCGGCGTTTGACGAGCTGATCCACGCGCCCTTGCGTCTACAAATATGCGCGCTGCTCTCGCCGGTGCGGGGGTTGGGGTTCTCCGACATACGGGACAGCCTGGAAATCTCGGATTCGGTTCTGAGCAAGCACCTGTCAGCGCTCGCTGGAGCCGGGTACGTGGAGGTTTCCCGTGTGCGGGCGGATTCACGTTCTCGGCGGCAGGTCGCGCTCACCAAGCCAGGACGCACGGCCTTACGCGGGCACCTGGCGGCTCTGCAAGCGATCGCCGCCGCAGCCGAACCGGCCATCGCTGAGGAGCCATCCGGTGCCCGTGCCCCGGAGCGCCACCGGGCCCGTCGAGAGGTCGCCCTCGACCCTCGGATCGCGTAGGTAGCGGATCGTCCGGTTCCTGATGCGTTCGACCTGCAGGCGTGGGGGGTCTCGGAAATCGCCACGAGCGCGATCGGCCAGCCCGCTGGGGCCGATCACTGCCAGACCGTCCGGCTCGCCGCGCGTTGGGGGTTCGCGGCTGTCATCAACGACGGGCTACGCGACGTTGCACCAGCAGGAACCGCGCTGGTGCTTCGCTGAGATTGGCCAGCGCGTGGGGGACTCCGCGTGGAGCGAAGATCAGCTCGTCGACATGCGCCGTCGTTGCTTCATCGTCCAGTTGAACTGTCAGCTCGCCGTCGAGGACTTAGAAGGCCTCGTCGAAGGCGTGGGAGTGCAGCGGTGGACCCGGGCGCGCGCCGGCGGACAGTGTGTTCTCTGGTCCTTGCCCTCACTCGAGCCATTCTGTTTCGAAGGTTGGGCTGGCGTGGATGCAGACGAGGTTGGACGGGCCGGGGCCGTCGTTGGTGAACTTGTGCGGCACGCCGGGTGGGGCGATGACGATGTCGCCCGGTCCGGCTCGGTGGCGCTCGTCTCCGAGCTGGAACGTGAGATTGCCTTCTTGGACGACCCAGGTCTCGTCGTAGGGGTGGCGGTGTAGCCGCGGTCCGTGACCGGGCTCGCTGTGATCCAGGATCAACGAGATGGTCGCGCCGTGCTCGGCGCCTTTGAGGTTTCCGGTGCCTCGCGTGGTGGCAGTGATGACTGGCATGATTTGTCTCCGAGGGTTCGTGGTGGGTTTCAGGCCGCGACGTGCTCCTGCTGCGGGGTGCGATCGCGGGGCTTGGCGGACTCGGCGGCGGCGTTGCCTGGGCCGCGTAGCGGCCGCTCGCGCAGCAGCGTCACGACGAGCATGCCAGCGAGCGCGATCGGAGCCGCGACGAGGAACACGTCGTGCAGCGAGTGCGCGACCGCGTGGGCGATGGCGCGTTGCACCGCCGGGGCGAGCGAGTGGATGCGGCCGGGGCTGGTCTGGATCCCCCGCGGGTTGATCCCGGCGGCGGTGCGTCCGTGCAGCGTCAGCGGCAGCCAGTGCCGCAGCCCACTGGTGAAGATCGCGCCGTAGACGCCGACACCGACAGACCCGCCAAGGGCGCGAAACAGGTTGGCCGACGCGGTCGCGGTGCCGATCTCGCGCGGCTCGACCGCATTTTGGATCGCGACCACGAGGATCTGCGTGACCATCCCGAAGCCGGCGCCGAAGATCACCATGTACGCCGCGGCCGTGACGCGGGCGCTCGCTGCGGTGAGCGTTGAGAGCAGCACCAGTCCGAGGCTCATTAGCCCCAGGCCGATGATCGGGAAGATCTTGTAGCGGCCGGTGGCGGTCATGATCCGGCCTGAAACGGTCGTCGACACAGCGCCGCTGGCGAGCAGCGGCAGGGTCAGCAGCCCGGACCGGGTGGCGCTCGCGCCGGTCGCGAGCTGCAGGAAGATCGGCAGGAACACGATCGCGGTGAACAGCGACAGGGTGGTGATGAACAGCGCCGCGCTGACGACCACGAACACTCGATCTCGGAACAGGCGCAGCGGCAGGATCGGCTCGGGCGCTCGACGCTCACGCAGAATGAACCCTGTGAGCAGGAGCGCCGCGCCCGCCGCCAAACCGATGATCTGCGGCGAGCTCCAGGCGTACTGATCCCCGCCCCAGGTGGCCATGAGCAGCGCCGAGGTGACCGCGGCGGCCAGCAGGCCCGCGCCGAGGAAGTCGATCCGGGCTGGCTTGCGCTGCGCCGGCACGCGCAGGTAGGCGGTCAGCACGGTGAACGCGATCGCGCCGATCGGAACGTTGACGTAAAACACCCACCGCCAGGACAGGTCGTCGACGAACAGCCCGCCGATCAACGGCCCCGCGAGGCTGGCGAGCAGGAACGTGAGCTGGATGTAGCCCTGGTAGCGGCCGCGCTCGCGCGGTGAGACGAGATCCCCAACCGTCGCCATCGCGAGCGTCATCACCCCACCCGCGCCGATGCCCTGCAGCGCACGGAAGGCGATCAACTGGCCGATGCTCTGGGCGATGCCCGAAAGCACCGACCCGACACCGAACACCACGATCGCTGCCCGCAGCAGGTCGCGTCGACCGTACAGGTCAGAGACCTTGCCCCACACAGGCGTCGAGGCGGCCGCCGCCAGCACGTACGCCGTCACCACCCACGGCAACAGGCTGAGCCCACCGAGGTCGCCGGCAACCGTCGGCAGGGCGCTCGCCATGATCGTCTGATCCAGCGCGCCGATGAACATCGCCACCAGCAAGCCGCTGAAGGCGAGCATCAGCTGCCGGTGCGCGATGCGATCGGGGTCGGTTTGTGTAGTCATTGGTCGCCCTCCCAGAGTGTCTTAGTGCGTGACCAAGATTAGAGTAACTCTAGATATAGGGTCTGTCAACGCTCTTGCTAGGATGAAACTCGATGACGATGGAACTCGGGCTTCGTGAGCTGAAGAAACAACGCACCCGGCAGCTGATCGCCGATACGGCGTGGCGGCTGTTCGCCGAGCGCGGGTTCGACCAGGTTCCCGTCGCACAGATCGCCAAGCAGGCGGAGGTCTCCGACGCGACCGTGTTCAACTACTTCCAGACCAAGGAAGACCTCGTCTTTCACCGGATGGAGGCGTTCGAGCAGGAACTGTTAGACGCGATCCGGGACCGAGATCCGGGCGCGTCGATCGTGCAGGCGTTCGGCGGGTTCGTGCTCAAGCCCCGAGGATTCCTCGCCTCAGACGACCCGGCCGCCACCGACGGCATGCGCGCGGCAGCCCGCGTGATCACCGGGAGCCCAGCTCTCCTAGCGCGTGAGCGCGAGATCCTCGAGAGCTACACCAACTCCCTCGCGGTGTTCATCGCCAAGGAGCAAGGCATGGCCGCTGACGACGTCGAGCCGTGGGTGATCGCCAACGCGCTCATCGGGCTGCACCGCGCGCTGATCGCCTACGCCCACCGGCAAGCTCTCACCGGCGTCGAAAACCCACGCATCGCCCGCAACCTGCGCAGTCACGGCAAACGCGCGCTCGCGATCCTCGAGCAAGGACTCGGGTAGGACCGCGCACCCCGTCCTCGTCGATCTGGGAAGCCGCGGACAGCCGCTACTGCAATCCGCGCTTAGGAGGGCCAGGGCCATCGCGCCTGAGATGCTCGTCGCGGAACCAGAGCAGGGCTCGCGCCTGACTCGATCGGGGCTGAGCCGCGTGACTTTGGGAGATCGCACCCGCCAGTGTGTGGTGGATCAGCGAGGTGTCTGATCTGTCGCTGCGGCGCCGGGGCCGCCGGGCGCCTGCGTTGGCCGATGACGGTCGGTGGCCGGCTTGGTCGTCGCACGCGGCGGGCCGGTGTTTGTGATCGACAGGAACGGGCGTTTGTCGCGGGTGCCGGTGGTGATCGCCAGGTGCCCGTTAGGGATGTTGTGGCGGATCGCGTTGTCGATGAGGTTGCTGATCAGGCGTTCGAGCAGTCGCGGATCGCCAAAAGTGGTCGCAGGGTCAAGTGTGGTGCGCAGATCGAGGTCACGGTCGGTGAGGCGTGGCTGGTGGGCGGCGATCGCCTGATTGGTGAGGGTCGCGAGCTCGACGTGCTCGCGGCGCTCGAGTCCGGCTTGGCCGCGAGTCAGGGTCAGCAGCCCGTCGATCAGTTGCTCGAGACTCTCCTCGGAGGCGATCACGCGCTCGTGAGCGGCGCGGAGTGACGTGTCGCTTGCGTGGGGGCTGGCGAGTGCGACCTCGCTGATGGCGCGCAGGCGGGTCAGGGGCGCGCGGAGCTCGTGGGAGGCGTTGGCGACGAACAGCGCGTACGCGATCGCCATCAGCGCGGCGCCCGAGAGCAGGAACAGACCGCCGTAGAGCAGCGTCAGGCGAGCGTGCGCGGCGGGTCGGCTGCCATCGGTGCTATCGCCTCCACAGCTCGCCGTGACGCGCGCAGTCTGAACTCCGTGCGAAAGTACGTCGACCATGCGCGCAGCCATGCACCTCCTATTCGCAGATCCGCGTCTCTCGATTGCGTTCGCAAGAGGTTCCTACGTGAGATGGTCGCGGCCGGACCCCCGCTAGGTCGTTCTGTCACGAGCTGGCGACGCCGGCGGTGCCGCGCAGGCTGGCAAAATGGAGTGGATGGCCGAGCACTACCAGCGTCCCGGATGGTTCACGACCAACGTGTTCAACCGGCTTGTGGCCGCACTGACGAGGTTGGGGGTGAGCGTTTACGGCTCGCGCGTGCTCGAAGTGCAGGGCCGCAAGTCAGGCGAATGGCGACAGACCCCGGTGAACCTCCTGCGCTACGACGGCGTCGACTATCTGGTCGCGCCGCGGGGTCAGACGCAATGGGTCAAGAATCTGCGTGCGAGCAAGCAGGGAAGGCTGCGCGTCGGTCGGCGGACTGAGTCGTTTGCGGCGGTGGAGCTCTCCGACGACGAGAAGCCACCGCTGCTGCGGGCCTATCTGAAGAAGTGGAAGTTCGAAGTGGGCGCATTCTTCGGCGGTGTTGGTCCCGATGCCTCAGCTGACGAATTACGTCAGATCGCGCCGGATCATCCGGTGTTCCGGATCGCGAAAAGCTGACCGCAACGCGCCAATCCCCTCCGTACGCGAGAACCGGGAGATCTCGCGGTCGCGCGTTGGTGGTTGATGATGCCCGGTCGGGATGGTGGCGAAGGTGGGGGAGGCAAGGGGCGGCGCGCGACCACTTCCTTATGGGCGTGCGCCCGTAAGCAGCGCGTCGATGAGCGCCCCGAGATCCTCGCGGTACGTGTCGCGGTCGTGCGCCGTGGTCCACGACCCAGCGGCCGCCGCCAGCATCGGGTAGCGCTCGGGATCGGGGGCGCCGCGAAGCTCCCGCTGCGGGCTCGGCGCCGCGGAGTTCTCGCCGGCTCGCACCAGCAGCGACCCGAGCGTGAAGTTCCACATCAGACGGTAGGCACGCACCGCGGCCTCGATCGACAGATCCGCGTTGCGCAGCGCCGCGTGGATCTCCTCGATCGCGTCGAGCACTGACGGCGCCATCATCCGGCGGCGCGCCAGCACCTCTGGGATCCAGGGGTGCTCGGCAAGGCTGTCGTAGATGGTCGACCACAGCACCAGGATCGCGCCCGTCGGATCGGTCGGGCGCGGTGGATACACGAGCCGGGCGGCGAGGCGGTCGACGAGCACCATCAGCAGCTCGTCCTTGCTGGCCACGTGCCGGTAGGGCGCCATCGCGGACACGCCGAGCTCACTCGCGAGCCGGCGCATCGTCAGCGCCTCGACGCCCTCGGCGTCAAGCAGCCGGATCGCCGCGTCGAACACGGCCTCGCGATCGATCGTCGGAGGACGGCCTCGGGTTCTGGAGGACTTTGCAGACATTGATTTACCTGTATATTAATCCCATGGCACACGGAACTCCCACACTCGCAACCGGCAAGATCTGCTACCTCGAGATCCCCGCAGCCGACGTCGAGCGCTCCTCGCGCTTCTACCGCGACGCGTTCGGTTGGGAGCTGCGCACCCGCGGTGACGGCGCGATCGCATTCGACGACGCGGTCAAGGAGGTGAGCGGCTCGTGGGTCACCGGCCGGCCGCCGTCGGCCGAGCCGGGGATCATGGTCCACATCATGGTCGCCGACCTCGAGGCAGCGCTCGCGGCCGTCCGCGCCGCGGGCGGCGAGGTGCTCACCGAAGACGCGGCGTCCGGCGAGCGCGTGGGCCACGTCCGCGATCCGGCCGGCAACGTGATCGGGATCTACCAGCAGCCCGGCCTGGCTGAACGCGAACAGACGGTCAGGCCGGTGCCCGAGCACCTCCACACGGTCACGCCGCGGCTCGCGCTCAGCGATGGCGCGGCCGGGATTGACTTCTACAGGGCAGCGTTCGGTGCCAAGGAGCTCGGCGAGCGCTACCGCATGCCCGACGGGACGCTCGTCCACGCGGAGCTGCTGATCGGCGACTCGGTGGTGATGGTCAAGGACGCCCAGGACGACGAGTTCAACGCGCTGCTGTGCACCTACTGGCCCGACGTCGACGCCGCGTGGGATCGTGCCGTTCGCGCCGGCGCCGAGGTCATCTATCCCCTCGCCGACCAGTTCTACGGTGAGCGCTCCGGGCGCGTCGGCGATCCATTCGGCAACCAGTGGATGCTGGCCTCGCGGATCGAGAACGTCACGCCGGCGGAGGTGGCGGCGCGGGAGCCGGCGTAGGGGCGGGACGGTCCGTGGCGCCGAAGGCCACCACCGGTCGCACGGGAGAGCGAACCACGTCCGAGCGTGAGCGACTGAGCCGGACCCTCGCCAAGCTGTACGCCACCCCCCGAGGGCCGTTCGCGCACCAAGCCAGGCGACATTTGAGCGATCGTTTTGAGCGATCGTTTTGAGCATCTGCTAAAACTTCTGCATGGATGACGCTGCTGATCGCCGGCACCGAGTGGCGAGATCAGACGGGGTGCCAGGTCTGGCAGGGACGAAGTTGCAGATCGCCGAGGCGGCGCTCGAGACGCTCAGGTCGGTGGGATTTGCCGGCGCCAGCGCCCGTGCGATCGCGCATCAGGGAGGGTTCAACCAAGCGTTGATCTTCTACCACTTCGGAGGGGTGCAAACGGCCCTGCTGGCGGCGTTTGACCTGATCAGCGACCGACGGATGGAGGATTACGGTCCGCAGCTGGAGGCAGCGGTCTCAGCACCCCAGCTGGCTCGTCTGGCGCGTCAGATCTACGACGATGATCTCGAACGCGGCTATGTCACCGCGTTAGGGGAGATGGTCGCCGGCGGAGTGTCTGATCCGGAGCTTGGAGCCGAGGTGGCAGCACGGATTGAGCCCTGGATCGAGCTGGTGCAGCGCAAGCTCTGTGAACTGCTGGAAGGCTCGGCGCTGCTGGCTGTGGTCGCTCCCCGGGACCTGGCGTTCGGAATCGTCGCCGCGTATTTCGGGATCGACATGCTCAGCCATCTACAGCAGGACCGCTCCCGCGCAGACTCGCTGCTGGATCTCGCCGCGCGGGTCGCGGATCTGGCCGGCGCCGTCCTGACCGGGTCCGGCAGGACATCCCCATGACCCCGACCGACCTGGTGACGGGCGCGTTCAGCTATTCCGGTGGCCACATCGCCCAACGACTCCTCGACGCGGGGCGGCAGGTGAGGACGTTGACGTCTCACCCCGACCGTCAGCATCTGCTGCAGGGACACGTCCAGGCGCTGGCGTATCGGTTTGATGACCCGGTGGCGTTGGCCCGCAGTCTGGAGGGTGTGAGCACGCTGTACAACACCTACTGGGTGCGTTTTGACCGGGGGCAGACGACGTTCGCCAACGCGGTCGAGCACTCACGGATGCTGTTCTTTGCCGCTCGCCGCGCTGGTGTTGAGCGGATCGTCCACGTCAGCATCACCAACCCCTCCATCGATTCCCCGCTGCCCTACTTCCGCGGCAAGGCGCTCGTCGAGTACGCCCTGGCACAGACCGGGACGCCTTACACGATCGTCCGCCCGACATGGCTGTTCGGTGGACAGCGCGACGTGCTGGTCAACAACATCGCCTGGATCCTGCGCCGCCTCCCGGTCTTTGCCGTACCCGGCGACGGGGCGTACCCCGTCCAGCCGGTGCACGTCGACGATCTGGCCCGGATCTGTGTCGAAGCGGCAGCGGTTGACGACGACCTCGTGATCGATGCCGCCGGCCCAGAACAGATGCCGTTCGCACAGCTGATCGCCCTGATACAGGCCGCGGTGCACAACCACGGCCCGGTCATCGGGCTGCCGCCGGTACTGATGGCCGCCGCCGCGCGCGCCGTCGGGCTGTTGGTCGGCGACGTGGTGCTCACTCCGGATGAGATCACCGGACTGATCGGTGGACTGCTCGTCTCTCATGAGCCACCACGGGGGCAGATCGCCTTCAGCCACTGGCTCAATCAGCATGCGATTTCGATCGGCAGTGCCTACGCCAACGAGCTGCACCGACACTTTGCCACCCGACGATGAGGCCCGAGGCAGATCACACGCGCACCAGCGCGACGCTGTGGACCAACGCATCACGAATGGCTGGAGTGTCCGGGACGATCGAGCCGTGACAGGCGATCTCGGATCACGGCTCCAGTCCGAAGTCGCGATGTGGGTTGCCGACCATCGTCTTTGGGTCGACGATCCGGTCGAAGTCCGTGGCGGAGACGCCGAGCGCGAGTGCCGCCTGACGAAGGGTGCTGCCTTCGTCGTCGGCTTTGTGCGCGATCTGTGACGCCTTGTCGTACCCGATGTGGGGGCTAAGTGCGGTGACGAGCATCAGCGATCGCCCGACGTAGTCGGTCACCTTCTCGTGGTCGAGGTCGGTGCCAGTGATGCTGTACCTGCGGAGTTTCTCTGAGGCGTCGCCGAGGATCCGCGCAGAGTGCAGGACGTTGTTGATGATGATCGGGCGCATCGCGTTGAGCTCGAAGTTGCCCTGGGCGCCGGCGGCGGCGACGATCGAGTCCTCACCGATCACCTGTAGGCAGACCATGACCATCGCCTCTTGCTGGGTGGGGTTGACCTTGCCGGGCATGATCGAGGATCCGGGCTCGTTGGCCGGGAGCCTGAGCTCGTGCAGCCCCGCTCGCGGGCCCGATGCCAGCCAGCGCATGTCGTTGGCGATTTTCATCAACGCGACCGCGACGCCGCGCAGGCCGGAGCTTGCCGAGACCATCGCGTCGAGGGAGCCCTGCGCGGCGAACTTGTTCGGCGCGGTGGTGAGCGGCAGACCGGTGAGCTCGGCGAGCTTGGCCGCGATCGCATCACCGAACCCGTCGGGGGCGTTCAGGCCGGTGCCGACGGCGGTCCCGCCGGCCGCCAGCTGGTGGACGCCCGCGAGCGCACCGTCAAGTCGATCGCGCGCGTCCGCGAGCTGCGTGCCCCATCCGGACCATTCCTGTCCGACGGTCAGCGGCACGGCGTCCTGGAGGTGGGTGCGGCCGATCTTGACCACGTCGACCCATTGCACCGCTTTGGCCCGGACGGAGTCGATCAGATCGTTGAGCCGGGACAGCATGTGGCCTTGGACCTCCAGCAGCGTGGCTATGTGCATCGCCGTGGGGAACGTGTCGTTGGATGACTGACCCATGTTGACGTGATCGTTGGGATGAACCGGATGCTTCGTGCCGAGCTGCCCGCCGAGCAGCTGGCTGGCGCGCTTGCCGATCACCTCATTGATGTTCATGTTCGATTGGGTTCCGGACCCGAGTCGCGAGGTACGTCAGCGTCCGGTCCGGCTCATAACGGCTCAACGCCGCATAATCCACGCGGAGCAGTCGTCCGGCCTCCTCGGTTACCGCCGCGAACACCTCCTCCGACGGAGCCCCAGCTGCCACCAACGCCGCTACGCGCCGGAGCGTAGCCTCCTCCTCAGCCAGCCCGGGCGACTCCTCTGTGCTCAACAGCGCCCCGATCACCTGTCAATCGGGCCGCCCGCAAAGTCCGATGACAGCCTCGGGAGATCTCCGCGTCGCGATGTCGACCACCATGCACGACGCGAAGGGGAGGACGTCAGGCGCATCAGCGGCGGCAGCACGCGCGCACACAGCGAGTTCAAGCGTACCGGGCGGCTATGGCCGTGCTATCTCCGACGCGCTCTCGCTCGTGTCCGGCCTCTGGCGAGCGTCGCCTGAGTGGGTACTGTCTCGTCTCGAGCTTCGACGATGGCCAGCGACACCGACCGCCCATTCCTTTCCGTCATGTTGATCGTCTCCGACGCCGCAGCAGCCGTCGGCTGGTACCGGACGGCACTCGGTGCGGGTGTGCTCTGGGATCTGGGCGGGGTTGCCGGGCTCCACGTCAACGGTGCTCCCTTCTTCGTGCATGAGGCCGTCCCAGGCAAGACGAACGAGCCAAGCCCGACCGATGTTGGCCTGACCACCACTCGGATCGAGGTCTTCGTTGAGGAACCAGGACCGTTCATCGATCGCGCCGCCGGGGCCGGCGCGACGGATGTCGAGCATCCCACCGATCGTCAAGCCCCGTGGGGAACTCATCGCCAGGGAGGCTTCACGGATCCGTTCGGGCATCGGTGGTCTGTCGGAGATCGGACACCGTTGGAGTCATTGCCGCAATAGCACTCGAGTCCCGCAAGCCGACGCGTTAGCGACCCGCCGATGTGACCCGCGCCGATGATTCCGATGTCCATGATGCCTTCCGATTTGTCGATAGCTGAAGTCGACTAATCCCAAAACTTGAGATCGTCATCGATGCCCGCGGCACTCGCTGGCCGGATCGGATCCTCGCCCGGCCCCTGATCGAGAACTTCATCCGTGGCCCTCGACTTCGGCCGCGTGGGACTTCGTCGAACATGAGGGCGGCGACACCGAGCTGGTGGTTGTCAACCCGACCTTCATCCTCGGGCCGACCCTCACGACCCAGGTGCGTTCGTCGTTGCAGCTGATCAAGGCGATGCTCGACGGGACGATGGCCGTCGTGCGACGCCAGCGCTTCGGCGTCGCCGACGTGCGCGACGTCGCCGACCTGCACATTCGTGCCATGGCCAGGCCGCCGGCCGCCGGCCGCCGGCAAGCGTTTCTTGGCGCTGGCCGACGGACCGACGATCAGCGTCCTGGAGATGGCCAGATCTTGCGCGAGCCTCTCAGGTGGCTGCGACGCCGATTCGGTGCCCTTGGGCATCGGCCAGAACGCCGAAGCTGACACCTGGCACCTGTTGCACTGGCTGAATGACCTTGCCGCCGAGCTCCTCGGCTCTGCTCAGCGTGGCGGCGACGTCGTCGACGGCGACGAAGAAGAGGACTTCGTCGTCGGGTCCCTGCAGCGGACTGATCGCAACCGCCGGTCCTGCCTCGGCGCCGGTGTCCATGAAGGTATAGCCGGGGAAGCCACCCTCGGACGCCACCTTCCAATCAAACAGCGCAGCGAAGAACTCTCGTGTCGCGTCCGCGTCCTGGGAGCGGATCTCGGCGTGAATCACTGGGTGAGGCATCGACACTCCTTATGAGATCGTGACGACCCGTGGCCGTCATCGGTCCATTGACGATTGCGCTGCGCCGATGGGGACATGCTTGTGCACGATGCCCGCCGGGGTGCCCGGCCGGGTCCGGCTCAGGCGGTGACGCCGTCCGCCGCGACCACGCGATCGCGGCCGGAGCGCTTGGCGTGCAGCAGCGCACCGTCGGCGCGCTGCACGAGGCGGTCGAAGTCGTCGAGCGAGTCCTCGGCGGTGGCAACCCCGGCGGAGACCGTCAGGTCGGCCCGTGGGCCGAGCCGGGCGGCGCGCACCGCCTCGTTGATCCGCTCGGCCAGCTGTCGTGCCCGGCAGGCGTCGGTACGGGGCAGCACGACGGTGAATTCCTCGCCGCCGGTGCGGCAGACGAGATCCCCGGCGCGCGTGTGGGCGCGGAGGACCTCGGCGAAGCGCCGCAGCGCCTCGTCGCCCTCGCCGTGGCCGAACGCGTCGTTGATCGACTTGAACGCGTCGATGTCGAAGTAGGCGATCGAGGTCGGTTCGTGGTGGCGGCGTCCGTCCTCGAGAACGGCCCGCAGCACGGCCTCGCAGTGGCGACGGTTGTACAGGCCGGTGAGCTCGTCGGTGAGCGCCTGGGTGCGCAGCTGCTCGCGCTGGGACGAGTTCGCGTAGGCGATCGCCGCCAGCGAGGCGAAGCGCTCGATGAGCATCATCTCAGCGGGCGTGAACAGCACGTCCTCGGCGAATGCCGCATCCGAGGCCTCGCGCCACACGTTGAGCGTTCCCTGCACCCGCTCGCCGACGCGCAGCGGGGCGACGAGGATCGACTCAACCTCGTTCACCGGCGTGCCCGGCATCACATGGCTGAGCACCGGGTCGTCGGGGCCGCGGTAGACGAGCTCGCCGGAGAGGACGGCCGTGCCAGTGGCTGAGTCATCGAGCGGGGGGCGAGAGCTCAGGGTCTGCTCGAGGTAGCTGCCGGTCGCCAGCAGCGGGATGCAGATGCGCTCAGTCCAGTCAACCTCGTAGACCACGAGGCTCGTGTAGGGGACGATCGGGGCGAGCGCGTCGGCCATCGCCTGCAGCGTCGCCTCGAGCGATTGCGCGGCGAGGATGCCCGCGGTGGCGTCGATGATTGCCTCAAGGCCGGCCACGAGGAGGTGGTCGGCGCGGGCGCCGTCGGCCGGGCGGGGGGTGGTGGTGGAGGGGGCGGACATCCGATCGCTTCCCAGAGTGATCGGACGCGCAGGGCTGATGCTTGAGTCCCTCCGAGCCCGGACCAGGGCTGGGCTGCGGGGCGGCGCGGGTGATGGTGAGAACGGGTCTGGCGATAGCGGGTGCTAATGCTGGATGGCGGTTCCGGCGACGTTGATGTCGTTCAGAAGCGCGGTCCGCTGGCGCTGGCTGGGACCCTGGACCAGCAGCCAGGCGTTGCCGACACGTTTGGCGGTGATTTCACCGCCGCTTGAGACGGCCTCTTCGAACTCGCCGAGGTGGCTGCCAGGTGTGAGCCCGGGGAGGTTTGGCGCCGGACGGGCCGGGTCCTGGGCGTCGAGGAGGATCGCGGCGGAGTAGACCGCGTGTGTGCTCGGGAATGCGTACCAGGCGCGGGCGCAACTGAACAGCGCAGCTGGGGGGGCATTGCGGCCACGGGTGGGCACTCGATCGGCGACGACCTCCCATTGGCTACCGACCCTGGGCAGGTCAGAGGCTCCGAGCGAGCAGACGGCTGCTGGCAGGTGGCGGGGGTTGACCGTCGTGACCGGCACGGGTGGAACAGACGCCTGGGCGGCGGTCGGATGTACTGGCCGGCCGTGACGATCGAGCAGCTCGAACTTCCCCAGCAGCCCCCGGGTAAAAAACACGACCGCGCGCCAATCCGGCGCGAGCTCGGGGTCGTGCCGCGGCACGAATGAGGCATTACCGACCCGGATGCGCGCGACCTGGTCGGTGACCACGAACGAGTTGATCAAGACGGTTTGGCGCATCGCGCGTTGGATGCTCGCGCTCGAGGGGCGCCCGCGGCTCGCTTGAGGCTGATGCAGGCCCGGGAGGCTCGAGAGAACGTCGGTGAGCGCGCCGCCGCCGGCGACGATCGTGACGGCGCGAGCGCTCGCGGGTGCGCAGGCGCTGCCATCACCGATGAGGTGTGTCCGATCTGCCGGGAGGGTGAACTGGTCGCTCGAGCACCAGCCCGTGTCGCCCGCTTCAAGATCCGGGGTCACCGGTATCGCGTAGCGCAACCCTGCGGGTAGGCGCACAGGCACGCCTGCCACTGCCGGGCCCGGGGACGTGAGCGCGGGCGTTGGTACCGCTCCGGTGAGCCGGCGCGAGCCGCCGAACAGCGGGATCGTCGCTGCTGCTGCCGTCGCGCTGGCCGCGAGGAACACCAGCACCCCAAGCTGCCGCCAACCCACACGCCGCCCGCGCTGACCCCGCAGACCGTGTCGGGTGCTTGGCGGGCGGCTCGACCGCCGAGTCGGCTGGTCACCCGCGAGCTTCATCGCGCGGGCGAAGTCAACCCCAAATGCCTCGAGCGCGGGGGGCAGCTGCAGATCGGTCTCGTCACGCATGTTCACGGCTCCCCTCGAGGCTTGCTGTCGCTTTGGACAGCGCGCGCAGGGCCCGGCTCACGCGCGCTCGTACGGTCGGCTCAGACACGCCAAGCGTCCGGGCGATCTCCGGGTAGGACTGCTCCTCAACGACACGCAGACGCAACGCCTCGCGATGCTCGACCGTGAGTTGCACGAGCGCATCGCTGACAGTGAGCCGCAGCGAGCGAAGGTCGGCGAGTTCCTCGACACGCTCGTAGTCGGCGTCAATCAGCGGCGCGACCGAAAGCCCAAGCTTGGCCAGAGCCCGGCGCTCGACCGCGCCGCGACGAAAGTAGGCGCTGAGCTCGTGATGCGCAATGCCAAACACCCACGCGACCGCCTCGCTCTCACTGCCACCACGGAACTGCGCGCGGTTCGCAAAGGCTCGCGCGAACGTCTCGGCGACGAGATCGACTGCGATATCGACCTGCAGGGTCCGCCGCGCGAAGAAACGCAGAACCTCCGCGGCGTGCGTTTCGTAAAGGCGGGCAAGGTCTTCCGGCTCAAGCGTCATCGCACAGTCTCAACCTACAGAGGGACGAACCCCCAATCCTGTGACGCGCGACCGCGACCGCCGCACCTGGACGCGCGTGTTGCGTCTGCTGGACGCGGTGAGCTGACGGTCACCAGACCACCGCTCGTCAACGGGTTGCCTGGCCGATGGCGAGCAAGTTGCCCTCGCTGTCGTAGAAGAAGGCGCCGCGCTCGCCGGTTCCCTTGCTCGGGTAATTGTTGGGAACGGTGACTATCTGGTCGATCACGCTGAGGTCGCTCGTGTCGATGGTCTCGAACCGCAGCCCGCGGGCACGCAGGTCGCCGACGACCTGGTCGATATCGGCCACCTCGAAGCCAATCTGGGTCGACTTCCCCGACGGGGATCCGGTCGAGGCGAAGAGGTGGAACTCGGTGGATCCGCAGACGTAGCGCAGACCGCCGCCTCGCTCCTCGACAGGATCGAGACCGAGCTGGTCGTGGTAGAAGCGGCGAGCGCGAGCGAGGTCTTGGGCGGGCATTTTGGTCACAACGTGTGCGGTGCTCAAAGGACCGGTCATGGTGATCTCCGGGGTCGTGATTTCTCCACCTTAAGACCATCCACGACGTCGCGACTCATCGCCGACGGCGTCGTCTTACCCGGCAGCCCGTTTGCGACAACGCCACCGGCATGAACGCTCTAGGATTGCCTTCATGAGCGAGACAGCCCACTTCACGGCCGAGGAAGCCCGCGCCGCCGGCGAGCGGGTGGGGATCGACTGGGCGTTATCACGGTTTGATGTCGAGCAGTTCCGGATGGGGATGGACGTCGAGCTCGAGCACGGCACCCATGATGTCGAGACCAACGTTACCGACGACGACGTGGCCGTAACCGCGAAGATCGCTCGAGCGCATCTGAACGAGTTCCCGGACTACTACTCTCGCCTGGCCGTCATGGAGGCAGAGGCCAAGGCCTACTGGGACGCGCACGACGAGTAGCGCCCCGCCCTGCCAGACGCTGGCAGGCAAGCTTGATCACGCGGCGGGCGTGGTCGCCAAGACGACAGCGTCGACCGCGCAGGGCAAAGCGGGCAAGAGCAACTGGGTGAACGGTGTGCGCGGCTTGGCACACGGGTTCTCCCAGTTGGTGATTGCGCTTCGAGGACGACGAGCACGGCAACAAGAGCGCCGGCCAGACCGAGGCGGCCACCGCTCTGAAGACGATTGCCAACGCCAACGCGTTGGGCGTCAAGGCCGACCATGAGCTGAAGCTCTCAAGTGGCAGCTGCCAGCGAGCCGGATGCAACCGACCACCACCGACGCCGGTCAGGTTCTCACTGAGGCGCGGAGGAGTCCACTCATTTCATCCCAGCTTGTCGCGTTTGCGACTGCTGCGTTTCTCGCCGGGTTGCCCGCTCGGCTGGGCACGCGTAGTGTTTGGATATGGCCGCCGGCGAATTAGCGGTGCATGAGCAGATCGCTCAAGGTCTGAGGGAGCACCCGGCCAAGAAGGGGAGGCGCTTCAACATCCTTGTCACGGCGGTCGAGATCGGTGGCAGCATCGGGCTGTTTCACCTTGCCCAGCGGATGGGCGCCGATGACGTGGTCAGCTACCTGGTTGGCAGCATCGCCCCAGTCGTCGGCGGGTTCATGGTCTGGGCCAAAGCCCGCAAGTTCAGCGGGGCCTCGGCCGCGATCTTCGCGTTCACCGCGCTGTCCGCAGTCATCGCCCTGGTCGGAAGCACCGCGCCCAAGGTGCTGCTCTATAAGGATTGCGCGGTCACGGCCCTGATTGGTTTGATCTTCTTGGGCTCGTGTGTCCTGGTCCGCAAGCCGCTCGTGTTCTACATGGCTCAGCGGTATGGGACGGACGGCACCCACGACGGGATGGCGATCTTCGACGCGATGTGGGACATCTCCCGAGACTTTCGCACCTGCATGTACGTCATCAGCTATCTGTGGGCGGCGTTGTTTGTCATCCAGGCGGCCGGGACCGCGCTGATCATCCGCCAGACCCGCTATTCCACCGCCTACAACTACGACCAGATCCTGCCCTATGCCGCGATCGGGCTGGGCATCGTCGGGTCGATCACTATCGGCCGCTACTTCAAAAAGAAAGGCGAGGCGCGCGACGGCGCCGCCAACGCAGTCCCCGCGATGATTGATTGAGCCTCCTAACCGACGGACGATGGGGGTTATCGGGCTCCGCCGGCGTTCATTTAGGCCGCAACTCCGGTGCGGCATCCTGTTGCGGGACATTGGCTGCGCCTCATGTCAAAGCCTGCGTCGACGCTAAAATGGGTGTCGCAGCGCGTGGGCGCGTGTCGCCCGCAACTCGCCAATCTCAGGGCCCGGCGCGAGACGCCCGTGGCACATGCGCAGCACGGGCGGAGCGTCTGCTTGGCCTGGTGCCAGTGCCGTTCCCTCGATTACCAGAGCAATCAGCGGGACGGGCGTTAGCTGTAGGGACAGCAGACCTGGACACACCGTCTACGACCTCGAGCAGACGGTCACAGGCACGCTGTGCCTCTTATTACGCATCGCCATCTCCTCCCGACGTATCACGCGCAGCTCATGGACCGGGGCCTGACGCCACGAAAGTCGAACGCCGCTGTCCCGTCGATCGAACCGTGCGGTGGTCCTTCCCTTGTGCGACGGCCCGCCACTGGCCTCGGTGACCGAGCAGGCCCACCGCAGCTCACCGGTCGTGCGAAATCGATACGCCGTCGCTCTAATCGCTCGTCGCACTGGGCGTTGGGCGTCTGCGACGAGCCCGCGTTCCGTGCAAGGGGAGGCGCGCCGATTGGGGGTCACTGTCACCTTGAGCGTCTGCTTGCCGTGCGCGGTTCGGTGGGCGCGGGCGAACACGAACCGTTGCGGCGCCGGCCGCAACGTGGAGGCGTTCCCGCGCGAAGTTATCTAGCCATGCGGTTTCGAGCCTGTCGATCTGGCCCATGCCGGGGAGCTTGAGGGTGAAGCGGGCGGTCCCGTCGGGCCGGGTGCGGAGGTGGTCGATCGTGAACGAGCGGGGTGGCTTCGTCGGGTGTTGGGGTTGTCCTCAGCTTGAAGCTGAGGCCTGCAGCCCTCAAGACGGCCGGTTGCCTCAATGACAGCGAGCCGCTTGACCGGGACGCTTGCTCGCATGAACACGTGCCGAGCAAAGTCATGGTCGCGAACTGCGCGACCATATCGCGTCGCGACAGATTTCGTCGACCTGCTGCGGGGATCGGGCGGCTGGGCGACGCTGGCGTTCTCGGTCGCGACCTACGCGGCCGTGTCAATCGCTATGCACCAGCCCTTCCACGCGGGCGGTCTGAGGCTTCGCTACTTCGACCTGCGTATGTATCACCTCGCAGCTCTGCGTCTCGCGCACGGCTCGTCGCTGTACGCGACTCCGATGCTGCATCACCTGGGATTCACCTATCCCCCATTCGCGGCAGTGCTTCTGGCACCGCTGGCGTGGGTTCCGTTGTCCGTCAGCAAGCTCGCCGTGACGGGAATCAACGTCCTGCTGCTCGTCTGGGTCCTGCGCCGCGCCCTCATGCTGACTTCTCGCCAAGACGCGGCTGGCCGGCCGACGGGTGTCGTGACGTCTCGGGCCGGTGCTTGGTCGCGGGCGGCCGGTCTTGCCGCGGCTGCCCTGTGGCTGGAGCCGATCAGCGTCACGCTCGGATATGGACAGATCAATCTGCTGATCACCGCGCTGGTCCTCTTCGATCTCTCGCGGCCCGACGAGGCCTGCACCAAGGGAGTCGCCATCGGCGTGGCGGCCGCGATCAAGCTCACGCCGCTGCTATTCATCGTCTACCTGCTGCTCTCACGGCGTCGACAGGCCGCCGGGGTCGCCGCCGTCACCTTCGTCGCTTCGATCGCGCTCAGCTTCATGGTCATCACCCGCGACGCCTCGGCGTACTGGTTCCACACGATCTTTCAGACCGCGCGGATCGGCAACCCGATCGATCCGGTCAATCAGGCGCTTCACGGCGCGATCGCCCGGCTCACTGGGTCCGCCCAACCGGCCGGCGGCTGGGAGCTGGTGATCGTCGCGATCACCGTGTGCGGCTTGGCGCTTGCTGTCGGAGCGAGCCGCCGTGGCGACGAGGCCGCCGGGTTCTCGCTGGCCGCGGTGAGTACGTTGCTCGCATCACCCATCTCGTGGTCACATCATTGGACGCTCGCCGTGCCCGCGCTCGTCTTGCTGTCGCGTCGGGCCTATGAGCAGCGTTCTCGCGCGCTCGAGGCCGCGGTCGTGATCCTCGGACTCATCGGGTACGCCTATCTTCCCGAGATCGGCGAGAGCCACTTCACGTCGACGCGCGGACTGGCCTCGCTGCCGACCACCGATCCCTATCCGCTCGTCGCGGTGCTCATCTTGGCTGTCTGTGCCGCTTCGCTCGCGCGGGCGCGTCTGCGACAGCCCAGGCTGCCGGCTGGCGTCCGGCACGCGGTGAGCCCCACGGTCACCATCAACAGCCGTGACCTGATCCGCGGTCTTCGCTGATGCAGTGTCCACGAACGATAACCCGCGGGTTCGTCCGGCGCGGTCGACGAATTGGGAAGATGATGTCATGCGCGGTTTTCGGGTGCCGGTCGTGAGCGCCGAGCCGGCGGCGCGACGCGGCCGGGCGATCTCGGGCGCCTACGCGCAACCCGTCGCCGCGGTCGCGGCGCTGCTCGTGCTCCTTTGGGCGCTGTCCAACGGTTTCTGGCCGACCTGGCCGCTGTGGACGATCGCGGGGCTGCTCGTACTCGGGCTGTTCGCCGGTCCGGTCGCATGGCTTGCCGGCGGCCGGCCGGTGCACCGGTTGGCGCAGCCCGTCGCAGCGGTCGCGGCGTTGCTTGTTCTGACCTTCTGGCTGCCGAACGCGCGCGCCAGCTGGCATGTCTCGCCGCCGGTGGTGGTCGCGTCCCTGCTCGGTCTCGGGCTCGTCGCCGATCCGATCGCGCGGCTTGCCGGCCGCCAACCGGTGCACCGGTCGGCGCAACCCATCGCGGCGATCGTGGCGATCCTCATTCTCCTTCGGGAACTGGCGGTCGACAGCTACTTCTTCTACACGGCGTCGCCGGGGATCGTGCACACCGTTGACCGACTCCCGCTGGGAGCGCTGCGGGTTGTGGTCGTGCTCCTGTCTCTCGGGCTGATCGCCGGTCAACCCGCCAGCCGGCCGGCGGTGCGTCGGTATGTGCCACCCGCGGCAGCGGTCGCGGCCCTGCTCGTTCTCCTCCTCACACTGGTGTCTCCCCCCGCCGGTGGAATCCGGCCGGAGTGGCCGTTGTGGTGCATGGCCGCGCTCCTCGGCCTCGGGATCGTCGCCGATCCGCTCGCCGGCCGGCCCGGCGCGAAGGTGCTCTCCGAACGCGTCGACGAGCTGTCCCGGACCCGCAGCGGCGCGCTCGACGTTCAGGCGAATGAACTGCGGCGGATCGAGCGCGACCTGCACGACGGCGCCCAGGTCCGACTCGTCGCCCTCTCCATGAAGCTCGGCCGGGCCGAGGACCGCTATCGCGACGACCCGGAGACCGCGGCGCTGCTGCGTGAAGCGCGCGAAGACGCAACCGCGGCGATCCGCGAATTGCGCGGCCTCGCCCGCGGGATCGCGCCGCCGGTGCTCGCCAGCCGCGGCCTCGACGCGGCGGTGCGCTCACTCGCGCAGCGCTCCGGAGCCGAGGCGATCGTGAGTGGCGCGCTCAAGCGCCGGCCACTGCCCGCGGTGGAGACGGCAGCGTATTTCGTCGTCGCCGAGTCGCTCACCAACGCGGTCAAGCATGCCCCGGGCGCGCGAGTCGAGATCCGCCTCGAGGAGCATGGCGACGATGTGTTCGTCGAGATCCTCGACTTCGGGCCTGGTGACGCTGACCCAGCAGGTAGCGGGCTCACCGGGCTGCGCCAACGCGTCGAGGCGCTCGACGGCGTCCTGAGCGTGACCAGTCCCCCCGGGGTCGGAACGCAGATCGAGGCGGTCATGCCGTGCGGGCGGTGATCGTCGAGGACCAGGTGCTGCTGCGCGAGGGAATTGCCGCGCTGCTGCAGGACAACGACGTCGAGGTCGTCGCGATGGCCGACGACGGTCCCGGGCTGCTGCGGATCGTCGAGGGTCACAAGCCCGACCTGGCCATCTGCGACGTGCGCCTGCCCCCGACGTTCACCGACGAGGGCATTCGCGCCGCGCTCGAGGCCCGCCGGCGCCGCCCCAAGCTTGCGGTACTCGTCCTCTCTCAGGATGTCGAGCCCGCCTACACGGCCGAACTTCTGCAGGAAGGAGAGGGCGGGATCGGCTACCTACTCAAGGAACGAGTAAGCGAGGTGCGAACGTTCATCGAGGCCGTCCGGCGGGTCGCGGAGGGCGGTACCGCGCTGGACCGCGAGGTTGTCAGCACGCTCGTGAACGATCGCCGCAAGGCGTCCAGCGCCGCGGTCGATCCGATCGAGACGCTCCGCGAGCGCGAGCGCGAGACGCTCGAGCTGATCGCTCAGGGTCGGTCCAACTCGGCGATCGCCCGAGAGCTCGTCGTTACGCCCAGTGCCGTCGAGAAGCACATCTCCTCGATCTTCACCAAGCTCGACCTGCCCGTCGCAGACGATGACCACCGACGTGTGCTTGCCGTCCTCGCGTACCTTCGCGCTACTGGTTCCCCTCCGTCAACTTGACCAACGTCTGACACACCCGGAACAGAGGGGCACGCCCAGTATCCGGGTTCTGCTTCTCCTCGTGTCTGCGAACGACCTGTGAGAAAGGCGAAACTTGAACCATCGGTTCTCTGAGAGCTGACGAGCGCTCCGTCGAAGGCGATCGTGAGTTCCTAGGTCTGGTGGGCGAGCGCTTCGGCCAAAGCGCTCGTCCGGAACAGCCGCACCGATCCGTCAAAGCAATCGCTGTGGCTCGTCCGGAACGGTGGTGCGGGCCCGATTGCGCTGGTCGCGCCTGCCTCTGGGTGAGCAGCTCGTCGGAGACTCAAGCGCTGGATCAGGGTTCGGCGGGAGAGGGCGTGTCGCCGGCGAGACCGTGATCGCTTTGACCCGCTTTCGTAAATCCCTGCACGCGGTCTGGTGCGGGTCTGTCACGCTGGGCACTGAATTGGTGGCTTTCGACGCTGACGTCTACCTGCGCCGATTGGGCGAGCGGCTGCTTGATGATCCTGATCAGCAGCAGCCCCGTCACTGGTCAGCGCTTCGGGGTGCCGCCGCTGCACTGGTCGCCGTGGGCGCGATTGGCGCCGATCGGGCGTGGCGGGTGATCGATGACTACGCGACCGCAGCCCGCATCCGGTCTGGCAAACCCGGTTTTGTTCATTCCGCTCCGCCGCAGCGTCGCCGCAAGGCCGACGGCCTTCCCCCGCGACAGTTCAGGGTGATCGACCAGGAGATTCTGGTCGGTGAGGATCGGGTGCTGGTGCGTGACCTTGCCATCACCGATGACGGGGGAACGTTGCGGTACCGCCGCTACCTGGCCGCTCCGGGCCTGGGCCAAGTACCACGCATGCTCAAACGCCAAAGTTTCCCGTGGAATGTCGCTGTGACGGCCCCCGAAATCATTGACTCCGCCGGTAACCGGCCCGCGGTCCGGTTTGGCGACGGTGGTCGAGACGGCGAAGGTTACGTGGACGGGGAGTTGGAGTTGCACGGAACGATCGCCCCGGAGGCCGCGTGGCTTGAGATCGACGGCACCCGGGTCGATCTTCGCGGTGATACGGCGCGCCGGGAGGTCGGCATCGAGGCGCTTGAGGATCAAAGTCCGCTGGAGCGGTTTCTCTGGCGACATCTCGCCGTGGCCGACTCACGGTCTGGGCTTACCACCGATCTGGAGCCCCTGATCCAGGCGCTCGTTGCTGCGGATGCACTTGAGGAGGGATCGGTCCTGCTGCAGAACTTACGGGCGGTCGCAGCCCGTATGCCGCGTCGTCCGCTCCATCAGCGCGGCGTGCCGGGCGGGTCCACCCGCTCCCTGGTCGAGCCGTGGGGATCTCTGCTGCGCCGTCTCGGATCAGACGATGGTCCGGAGTGGACGCTGGTTCTCGGCGCAGTGACACCGTCGTGTGACGGAGTCCAGTTCGCCGCGAACTCGATCACCTCTGACCTGGACGGTGTCGAGGTCGAGTTCGACGTCGCCCCCAACTTGGGGGGCGTCAGCGCCCTTGACGAGCTGCCGGTCGCCTGGTGGGCGCGTGATGACCTTGAAAATCACTACCTCGGGATCCCGACCGGCGGTGGCGTCCGCGGCGACAGCGCGCAGGGGACTTTGCGTTATTGGCCGGCCCTGGATCCACGCGCCAAACGCCTTGACCTGCTGATGTGCATCACGTGTCACCAGGCGGTCGTCTCGATCTCACTCCCAGAGAGCCTGGAGACCAGCCGATGAGTCATTGGTGGGCCGGTATCCCGGCGGCCGAAGTCCCGGTCTTGTGCGGCGGGGACACCCATACCGTGCGTTGGGAGGCCGGTGAGCTGATTCCCGTCGACCACGGCGATCCCGAGGGCGAAGTCACACTTGCCGCGCGGGCCGGCGAGACCGTTCCCTGCCTTGAGCTGCTGCGCGCATGGTCTCGACGGGCCGACGATCCCCACGTGCTCACGCTGGCCTCCCGCGGTCCGACCGACGCCCTCAACATCGACATCGACGGGCTCAGGTTCGACTACGGCGCGCCGCGCCGGCAGACCGAAGAGCAGACCCTGCGGCTGCTCGCGGCCGGTGGTCGACTGCCGGACCGGCTGCAGGCCACCACCGCCGCGATCTGGACCCGGCGCTTGCGAACCGGGCACGCCGCGCTTGGAACCGCCCGGCCTCAGCTTGAGGCAGCTCTCTACGGACGGGTGCTCAGAACGCTGCGCACGTGGCTCGGCGAGCCGCGGCTCGCGATCGAGCTCACCATGATCGGACCCGAGGAGCAGCGCAGGATCGTCCGCACCGCAGACGGGGTCGACGTCTCGCTGCCGTTCAGTTGGCTATCCGACGTCTGGATGCGCGGGCTCGCGGTCATGTTCGGCCGGCTTTGTATCGCCGCCGACCCGACCGATGGGTCAAGCTGGACCCTGGACACAGTCGGCCCGGACCTCGCCGATCTCACCCAGCTCACGATCCATGCTCGGTAGCTCAAGTCACACGCACGCGTGAGGGGTGTCACCGCAAAGGCCGCGGCGGGGATGCGGCGACAGCGCAGCATCGACCGGCGAAATCGCGGCCGCAGCAACGAAAGGGTCCACTGACGAACGGCTGAGTGCTTTCGCCGATCGGGCTGGTCGCTTAGGCGCGAGCGCTCATAGGACAAGCTGTGGTTGCCTCGACCGCCGCCGGGAGTGTCGATCAGATCGTCCATCGCTCGCTCGAACCTCGGGCCCCTGAAATCGCGACTCGCCACACACCCGTCCGCCGACGACGTCGCGTTGTCCGGGCCCTCCGCGAGCCCGGCGTGCCACAAGAGCCGATGCGCTGTCGCCGCGTTCACGGTGTGGGTCACCGCCAGAGATGCTAGGGCTCCGCTTCCGCCTTGATCGAGCAGCAGGACTCTCGATCGGTCCTAGCCGGGAAGACCGAGGCTTGCGATTCGGTTCAGGATCCCGACGACGTGCGCGAGGCCGTGCCAGACCCTCAATCGGCTCGTGAGGGCCGTTTGAGAGCAGCTGTCATAGGGAATCGACGTCATCCGTCAGTTGTCCGGCTTCGATTGTCGTCGGCTCGGAGCTCATGTCGAACGCGACCTTCCAAGGAAGGACCCAGCAGTGGTCGGCGTCGAGCTCGACCTCGGAGCCGTGGGTCAGCTCGACTTGCTCGAGGATCGCTGATAGCCCCGCGCGGAGGTCGCTGACCCGGACGGCAGTCGGGAAGTCGTCATCTCGTACGATCGCAGCACCGACGGCATCTGACAAATGGACGCCTTGACCGCGCGACGTTGAGAGCGCCGCGTTGACGGACGAGCAGCGCGTCCGTCGCCCTGCCAGACGTCGGCGGTACGTTCCCCCTACGCGACGATTTAGGAGCTGAATGCGCGCTTCCGTGTCGAGAGCCGCCGGCCGGCTCCGCTCACCCGGTGAGGCCTCGACCGGCGCCGCCGACGACATCAAGAGATCTGGAGGATGTACCTCATGTCGCACATACGACGTTTCGACCATGTTGGCATCACCGTCGCGGACCTGGACACGGTGACGGCGTTTTTCGTCGGGCTGGGCCTTGAGGTCGAGGGCCGAATGTTCATGGAGGGCGAGTTTGTGGACACCGTGATTGGCATCCCCGGCTCCCGCAGTCACATCGTCATGCTGCGTCCTGCTGATGGAGGTCCTGGGCTGGAGCTGTCGAGCTTCGTCCGGCCGGAACACGAGCCAGGGTCGCCCACCGCTATGGCCAACGAACTGGGGCTACGCAACGTGTCATTCGAAGTCGATGACGTGCAGGCGACGGTCGACCGGTTGGCTACGGACGGCTACGGCCTGGTCGGCGGCATCGGTCAGTACGAGAACGTCTGGCGCATGGCGTACGTGCGCGGGCCAGAGGGGATCATCGTTTCCCTGGCTGAGCGGATCGGCTGACGCGCGCCGACGCGACGCGACGCGACGCGAATCCTGCCCCGATCGGGTTAGACGCCGCGACCGCGGGGATGCACGATGAGATGTGCGCTGAGGGTTGGGATCTGAGAGGGTCGGCCGTCGGTACCGGACGCCCTCGCCGGCCAATCCGGACTGTCCGGTTGTCGATGGTGGTGAGGATCGAGCTCCTAGAATCCTGACCGTGTCAGCCACCGAGATCGACGACTACCTACGGGGTGTCGAGGAGCCCAAGCGAGGCATGCTTGAGGCGCTGCGCGGCACGATCCTCGCGGTTATTCCAGACGCAGAACAAGGGATCTCGTACGGCATGCCGGCCTTCCGGCTGCACGGCAAGACGATCGCCGGCTTCGCCGCATTCAAAGACCACCTGAGCTACTTGCCGCACAGCGGCAAGGTCCTCGGTGAGCTTGCTGGCGACCTGTCTGGCTACACGATGACCAAGGGCTCGCTGCATTTTCCGGTCGACCGGCCCCTGCCCAGGGCTGTCGTGGAGCGGCTCATTGCGGCGCGCCTTCGCGAAGCCGTAGGAACCAGCGCTCACGCTGACACCCTCGGACTCCTCGCCTACCGACACACTCGCCGCCGGCGGCCCACGCAGTATCCGGACCGCTCGGAGGCGTCGCTGATCCACCCATCGCTATTCGGACACGGGGATATCTCAGCTCAGGCCCTGAGTCCCGGCGGTGCGGCGTCCGGATCCGAAGGCGAGCATAGGTGGGTCGATCGCGCCAGCTTCGGGTGCTGTTGCAGGCTGGTGATCAGCTCGGCCGATCCCCCGACGGACACCCAATCGTCATCCCATAGCAACGACACCAGCCAGGCGCGGTTCTTCGGGAACATCAGCGCCGGTAAGGACCAGTTCCACATCTGATCGCGGCTCCAGCTCGCTGCCTGCTCAGGGCCGGCGCACACCATCACGTAGGCCCAATCCCAGTACAGCTTGACCCGTGGCGCTTCGGGGAAAACCACGTCGCTCGCGCCCGTTTCCAGGTAGCCGAGCCACCACGGTTGTGGGTCGGTATGTGCTTCCAAGACGTCAAAGACCGCCGAATCCGGGTCGGTCGGGACCCGGTCGCCGGGCTCACCCTTGCAGAGAGCGATCGTGGCGTACGCCTCAAACTCCGGCGGGATCGCGGTCGTGATCGTGGTGCCGGGCGTGAGGCCCTGCTGGATCCAGCTCACGTCGTCCTGGGTGCCGACGCACCACGCTCGGCCGTCCTTCTCGTAAGGGCCGCTGGCGCTGGGCTCCTCGGCGTTGGTCATCTCGGAATCCTAAATAGACTTTCCTTCAACGCATCCGATGAGTCGATACGGGGCCGTCGGAAGACACGCGGGCCCGGTGCAACCGGTGCCCCGGTAGACGATTCCCTCTGAGACGTCGACTTCGTCAACGTGGCTCCCTTCGACGGCGAGCAGCAGTCTTGGTTTCGTGGCTGCCTGCGACCAAGCAGGAGCCGGCAGGGTGTTGTCGTCGACAAATGCGGTGCAGCGCGCGGTGGTGTGCTGAGGACTCCTGGTTCGCTACTTTGCGATGACCTTCACGTACCTCTGGCATTTCCAGGTGAGCCCGGTGCGATGGGTGCCGGGGAGACGTTCGCGTCTGACGTCGTACCGGCCGACGCATTTCTCGGTCGGGGTGCCGGGTAGCGCGTTGCCCTCCGTCGCGATCCGCTGGCCGGCTCCGTCAAACGCCTCGAGGTGCACGACGTCGCCCCAGTCGTTGCCAGTGGGGTGCAGCGCGATCACGAAGTGGTTGTCGCTGACGATCGCCGCATCGATCCCGCTATCGGCGTCACGCACCCGTGCCACGGTTTCGGGGACGGAAACGGCGCCGTAGACAAGCATCCAACGCTGCCCTTGGCGACCGATGACGCCAGAGGTGATGTAGTCAAAGCCATCGATGATCAGCGCGCCGCGACCGGTCTGGGCGCGGGTCGGCTGGCAGCCGGGCATCGAACCATCCCCGGGGTTCTTCTGCAGTTGAGCCCAGACACCGTCGGGCAGCCGCAGCCCGCCGCAGACTCCGTGCTGCCGGGTGTTGGCAGTCCAGTACTGGAGCGTCCCGACACCAGCGACCGAGAACGCGCCGAGCTCGCGGACCGTGGAAGCGATCACGGCTTCGGGAAATGGCTTGACGGGTGTGCCGGGGCCAGCTGAGGTTCCGGGTCCCATGCTCTGCAACGAAGGTGATTCGAACAGCTGAAGGGGCGTGTCATGGGCGTTCTCGCGAGCGATCCGAGTCGGGTTGGCGCGGGACGATGTGATCTGCTTTGGCTGAGGATTGAGGGGGTTCGACGGGTGTTGGGGCGTGACGTGCTTGGCGGGAGGCGTCGCCGCATTCGTGGATGAGCCTCGAGGATGGTTGTGCCCACCGAGCGTGAGCGCCACACCGGCCACGGCCAGCACGACCGCCACCGAGAGCGCTACGGGCAGCGCCCGGCTGAGCCGTTGCGTGCCGCGACGTCCGTTCCGTGATCGGCCGGCTGTCGCAGGCTCGTTATCGAGCCGCGCGAGCACCGGCTCGATCGGTAGCGCCGGCATCTGCTCGGGCACCGGGTTCTCATGCCGCAGCTGCTCCAGCACGTCATCGCTCATCTACAAGACCTCCACAGCCGGCGGATCGCCGGCCTGTTGCTCTGTCGTGTCATTCTGGGCTGCGAGCGCCCGTTTGAGCCGTCGCCGCGCGCGGTGCAAGCGCACCGAGAACAGGCCCGTAGTGATGCCCAGCACGCTGGCTGCCTGGGCTCGACTCAGGCCGTCCCAGCCAATCAGCAACAACACCTCTTGATCAAGCCGCTTCAACGATCCAAACGCACCCATCAGCCTCGATTCCCGCGCCAGGATCTCTGGCTCGCGCTCGGCCACGGTGACTGTGTTGGCGGCCAGCCGATCGTGCAGCGCGAGCTGTCGCGCATCGCTCCGACGTCGGTTGGCCAGCACGCCGCGGGCTATCGCCAACAGCCACGGCAGCTCATCGCCTGGAGCCTCCTCCATTCGGCGCCACGCGATCACGAACACATCGGCGACCACATCATCGGCCACTGCAACACGCACACGCCGATGAACGAAGCTACGCACCACCCCGCAATGTGCGCGATACATCGTCTCAAACCGAGCCCGTGAATCCATCACAGAACTAGGAGTCCAGCACCAGCCAAAAATTACACCCGCGACCACCTCTTTTTCGGTCGCTCGCTCGGCGCCCACCATCGCCTCGATTCCACGGCCTCAGACTTCCCCTATCACGCGCGATAGCGGAAGCCGACGGCATTGGAGTGCCCCGTCTTCGACGACACATCGATGTTTCCAGTCCTTAGCCGGGAACAGCGAGGTTTCGGTGCTGAGAACGAGGCAACTCCAGGCGCCGGGCATTTAGCCTGGTGGCGCCGTCCTAGTCCTCTTTGGTCCAGTTCCGCTTGCGCGGGTCAGAGCCGGTGAAGCGGTCGAGGATGTGCTTCCAGGGGGTCGGCTTGACTCCCGGTTCGCGATCGTGCCACGCCGGGGCGGCCCCATGCGGTGCCGGCAGGTCCGCCGCCGCGTCACTGTCGATGCGTAGATCCACGCCGCGCTCGTGCAGCGAGGCGACGTCGTCGGCAGCGATGAAACACTGCCGTCCATGGCTCTTCATCACGATTCCGTGAAAGATGTCCTTCTCGGGCGCGGCCACCACATGGTCGACAGTTCCGAGCTGTGCGCCGTCCGAAGCGTAGACCGGCACGCCCTCGTCGAGGGTCAGATAAGCGATCGGCAGGCCCTCGTCCATAGGCGGCAATCCTACCCGGTCCTTAGGTCTCGAATGGCCGCAAGCGGTGTGGCGGGTGCGCGGTCGCCACGCACGTGGTCGTCGCCGATTCCGGGGCCAGCCGGCAGGCTTCCGACTCCTCGATGATCGTTGGTTGCGCCACGACGTCCCGGGCGCGGCCGAATCCGAATGCCCTGATCGCACCTCTCGGCGTGCGCTGAACCATCCCGTCTGAGACGCCGCCGTCGAGTGGAGACCCAGCCGCTCTCGCTGCCGGATCGACCTGCGGATGCGGGAGCCACGGCTGCATCGACGTTTACTGGGGGACCTGCAGCGCGGCTTCCTGCGCCAGACCCCGTGGTTGTGTGCCCGCTCAATCGTGATGGCTGGATTCGCGCGCCACGATCGGCGCTCGGCTCGTACTGTCGAGTCGGCGTCGCACTTGGCGAATGCCGGCCGGTAGACCGCGGGGATTTCCGGAAACACACGCCGAGGGGTGCTCTGAGCTGGACTAGACTCGCCGAGCTCGGGCGATGGCCGCAGCGACGCGAAAGGGACCTGTATGGATGGTTACGCAGTGGCACATGTCGACGAGATCGGGGAGATGGACGACGGCCGTGCGCCAATGCGCGCCGTGCGACACCACTTCGGCATCACGTCGTTCGGTGTCAACGCTTGGACAGCCCGTGAGGCAGGCGCTCGGATCATCAACGAGCACGACGAGTCCGAGCCCGACTCCCAGGAGGAGCTGTATCTCGTGCTACGCGGGCGCGCCTCCTTCAAGGTCGACGGTGAGCAGTTCGACGCGCCCGCCGGGACGTTTGTCTTTGTGCGGCCCGGCGTCAAACGCACGGCGTTCGGCGGGGAGCCCGGCACGACGATCATTGCGGTCGGTGGTGTTCCCGGAAAGCCGTACGAGCCTGGCGGCTGGGAGCTTTTTGCGCCCGTGCGGCCACTCTACGAGGCGGGCAATTACGCGGAGGCGGCGGATCAAGGGCGCGAGCTGCTGGCGGGCGATCCGCCGTACGCCGACCTGTTCTACAACGTCGCATGCTGCGAAAGCCTCGCCGGCCAGACGGACGAGGCCATCGCGCACCTTCGACGCGCGATCGAGCTCTCCGAGCGGTCGCGGTCGTTCCTTGAAGGCGATTCCGACCTCGATCCGATCCGCGAGGACCCCGCCTTTAAGGAACTGCTCGCTGGGTGAGATTCATGGATCCCTGTCATGTTCGGTGTCGGCATCGGATCACTTCGCCGGGCGCGCTGGCGCGGCCACCGGATCGCCAGCGCTGACGACCGTGCATTCGTAGTGGTCCGCATCCCGGACGACACGTAGAAGTGCCGCCTGGGTAAACACCGTCGCCCGTGCAGCCGATCCGCCGGCACACAGTCGGGTCGCGTCGGCCGGGACCGCGTACTGTCCTATTACGGATGCGAGCACTCGGAGAGGTCCCGAGCGAGCTGATTGCTGTGGACGAATCTCAGCAGTAGTGGGCGGCCCGCCTATAGCTGACCTGTACGTAGCAAGCCGGTGACCAGCGACGACCGCGCCGGCCTCGCATCTCACGCTCCGAACGCCGGGTTCCGGGCGCACGAGCGACCGCTGCGATAGACGGCAGAAGGCGACGCAGAGTGGCTGTGCGCCGGCATTGGCGGCAGCGGCACGAGCTGCTTTGGCCGGCGCGGGGCGCCCAACCTATGGTCTCGGCTCGCGTTCTACGCTGCCCGGGCTCGTTGATACGTGAGCCCATCTCTGCCTCCTCGGGTTGTGTTTCCTCGTAACGAACGGGGAGGCCGTCGAGGGGACATTTTCTGAGCTATCCGTGCGTCGTGGTTGAGTAGCGCGCGAAGCTTTTGAAGCTGGTCGTCCGAGCGGCCTTGGTGGTCGATGTCAGCCTGCGCAGACGTCCCCATTCGGGACGCCTCGGTAACTGCGATCTAGCGCTCCAGGAGGTGCTCGGAACGTATCGCACCGGAACCGGACCCCTCAGCAAACGCTCGGGGAGCGTCCGCTGGTCCATGGCCTGTGTGAGGAGCCCTGTCATCCGTGGAGTCCGCCGATGGCCCCGTGTTGTGAGCCAGCGCTCGGGCGTTGCCCATCGCGGCTGGAACAACGCGACCGGGGTCGCATGAGAGGCTAGGTCGCGACGCGACCGGGGACCGAGGTAGATCCCAGGATTGCGACGACGACTGAGCATGGTCGGGAGCCAGCTGTAGTCAGTTTGCCCGTGATGGCGCGGTCTGGATCATTACTCGCGACCGCCGCACGGAGTTCCTGCAAAGCCAACGATGCCGGAGGAGGGACTCGAACCCCCGACACGCGGATTATGATTCCGCTGCTCTAACCGACTGAGCTACTCCGGCGAGGGGGTGTCGGAGTGTAACGGCGGGCCGGCGGTCAGCCGGGGCGCGCCGTCCGCCGGGCCCAGCGCCTGGCCCAGCCGTCGAGCGGCTCCAGCGCGGTCAGCAGGCGCGTGCCCTCGGGGGTCAGCGCGTACCCGCTGCCGGGGTGGGCGGCGATGATCCCCGCGGCGCGCAGCTCGCGCAACCGGTCGTTGAGCACGCTCGAGGACACCTCCGCGCACCGGGCCTGCAGTTCCCTGAACGTGCACCCCTGCCCGCTGCGCAGCTCCCACAGCACCCGCAGCGCCCACCGGCGGCCCAGTAGATCCAGCAGCGCCATCACCGGGCGCCCGGTCGTGGAGCCGCGGGCCGGCCGCCCCGGCTGCGGGGTCGTCTTGCGTGCTTTGGATTTCGAAGCTATGATCGCGTCCTGTCGGGTGCTTTGATTTCCGCAGCAGGAGGGTAGACGATGGACGAGACAGAGGCCACGCCGCGGATCGCTCCGGTCGAGCCGCCGTACGAGCGCGAGGTGGGGGAGATGTTGCGGCGCTGGATGCCGCCCGGTGCCGAGGTGGAGCCGCTCGCGCTGTTCCGCACGCTGGCCGTGCATCCGGAGCTGATGTCGCGCATGCGCCCGCTGGGGTCCGGGATCCTCGGTCACGGCACGGTCTCGCCACGGGACCGTGAGATCGTCATCCACCGGGCCTGCGCTCGCGCCGGCGCCGAATACGAGTGGGGCGTCCACGCCGTCGCATTCGGCACCGCCGTGGGCCTCACGCCCGAGCAGATCGCCGCCACCGCCGCCGGCGGCCCCGACGATCCGGCCTGGTCAGCGCACGACTCCGCCCTCATTGCGCTCGTCGATGAGCTCCACGACACGTGCGCGGTGTCCGACGAACTGTGGGAGCGGCTGGCGGCGACGCACGCTGATCAGGTGCTGCTCGAGCTGGTGGTGATCGCCGGTTGGTATCGAACCATCGCCTATGTGATCAACGCGGCGCGGATCAGGCTCGAGCCCTGGGCGGCCCGCTTCTGCTGAGACCTATCATCTGCGCCCGATGCCGCTGCTGGCGTACCCGAACGTGTCCGAGGGCCGGGACGCCGCCGCCATCGCCCAGATCGGGGAGGCGTTCGGGGACGGCCTGCTCGACGTCCACTCCGACCCCGATCACCACCGCAGCGCGTTCACGCTCGCGGGCGAGCCGGGCGAACTGGCCCGCGCCGTCGTCCGGGGCGCGGCGCGAGCCGCGCAGCTCATCCTCATGGACGCGCACGAGGGAGTGCATCCCCGGGTCGGCGCGATCGACGTGGCGCCGATCATCTTCCTCGGCGATGCCGACCGGGGCGCCGCCTGCGCCGAGGCCCTGGTGCTCGCGGACCTGCTGGCCGAGGACGTGGGGCTGCCCGTGTTCCTGTACGGAATCCTCGCCGCCGGGCGGACCCGGGCCGAGCTTCGCCGTGGCGGTCCGGCGCAGCTGGCGCGGCGAATCGCCGCCGGTGAGCTCGCACCGGACTTCGGGCCGCCGCGGCTGCACCCGACCGCGGGCGCGGTCCTCGTCGCCGCTCGGCCGCCGTTGGTGGCGTTCAACGTCGAGCTGGCGCCGCCGGCGACGCTCGATGACGCCCGGCGGATCGCCGCGCTGATTCGCGAGGGCGGCGAGGAGGGGCATCCGGGCCTGCGCGCTATCGGCCTGTGGCTCGATCAACATGGTCTGGCCCAGGTGTCCACCAACGTCGAGGACCATCGCGGCACCCCACTTGCCGCCGTGGTCGCCGCGGTGGAGCGCCACGCCCCGGTGGCCGGCGCTGAGCTCGTCGGCCTCGCGCCCGAGGCCGCTTTCGACGGGTTTCCGGCCGACGTCGAACTCCGCGGCTACGCGACGATCGAAGATTCGCTGCACCGACGCGCTCAGAGTGCGTAATCTCCATTCTGGAAATGGCACAGACGAAGCGCAAGCGCCGGACCAAGCACCGCGGCAATGCCGCGGGCACAGTTGAGGTTCGCGGTCGCACCGGCCGCCCGCCGAGCCCGGAGGAGCGCAAGAAGCAGGACCGGGCCAAGCGCGCCCGGGCGCGGGTAACCAAGCCGCCGTCGTGGCGCGGCTCGATCAACAAGGCGCTGCTGGCATCCGGCTTCATGTTCATCTTTCTGCTGGTGCTGAACAAGTTCCGGATCGTGCCGGCGCTCGTGTTCGCGGTGCTCGCCCTGCTGCTGTACATCCCGTCGGGCTACTACCTCGACGGCTTCATCTACCGGCGGTACCTGAAGAAGCAGGGCCGGATTCCATGATCGACGCGCGCATGTTCACCGTTGGACCGGTGCAGGAGAACACGTACATCGTGCGCCTGCCCGACGCGGGCCGCGCTGTGATCGTTGATCCCGGGGACGAGGCGGAGCGGATCATCGGTGCGTTGGAGTCGCTCCACATCACCACGGTCGATGCGATTCTGCTCACCCACACGCATTTCGACCACGTCGGCGCCGTCGCCGAGGTGGCGCGAGCGACGGGAGCGCCGGTGTACTGCCCGGAGCTCGAGACGCACATCCTCGCCGACATCAACGGCCACATGCGGTTGCCCGGGTTCGGCCCGTTCGAGAGCTATGACGCCGACGAGACCGTCACCGGCGGCGAGACGCTGGAGCTGGCCGGGATGACGTTCGAGGTCGCCTTTGTACCCGGGCACAGCCCCGGTCACGTCAGCTACGCGCTGCGCGATCACGACGCGATCTTCTCCGGCGACGTCCTGTTTCAGGGGTCGGTCGGGCGGGTCGACCTCCCCGGCGGCGACTGGCCGACGCTGCTCGCCTCGATCGAGTCGCTGCTGAACGCGTATCCGGACGAGATGACCGTGTATCCGGGACACATGGGGTTGACCACGCTCGGCGCCGAGCGTGACACGAATCCGTTCCTGCGCGAACTCGCGCACCAGAACTAGCTTCCGCCAGCTCGTCCATGAGCTCGCTCCAGGTCCCTCGCGGCACGTTCGATGTGCTTCCCGCCGACGCGGAGCGGCGCGGCGTGCTCGAGGCCCAGGCGAAGCGGATCCTCGGCGCTGCCGGCTATGGCCGGATCGAGACGCCGACCTTCGAGGCGACCGAGCTGTTCGTCCGCACGGTGGGGGAGGCCACCGACATCGTCCAGAAGGAGATGTACACATTCGACGACGGTGGGGGCCGCTCGCTGACGCTGCGCCCGGAGATCACCGCCCCGGTGTGCCGCGCCTACCTGGAGCACGGGATGCACAAGCTGCCCCAGCCGGTGAAGCTCTGGTACCTGTCGAGTAACTTCCGTGCCGAGGCGCCGCAACGCGGGCGCTATCGCCAGTTCTGGCAGGTGGGCGCGGAGGCGATCGGGTCCGCGGCGCCCGAGGTCGATGCCGAGCTGATCGTGCTCCTGGCCCAGCTGCTCGAGGCGCTCGGGGCGAAGGAGATGCGGCTGCGCCTGTCCAGCCTGGGCACCGCGGCGACTCGTGCCGAGTACCGCGAGGAGCTCGCTGCCTACCTCAGAGCCCACGAGGACGGGCTCTCGCCGGAGGTGGTGGCCCGGATCGATCTCAACCCGATGCGCGCGTTCGATGCCGGCGATCGCCGCACGCAGGAGACGATGCGGGGCGCGCCGCTGCTGCTCGACCGTCTCGCCGACGCCGACGCCGAGCACTTCGCGAGGGTCCGTGAGCTGCTCGACGACGCCGGGTTGCGCTACGAGCTCGATCCGCGGCTGGTGCGTGGCCTGGACTACTACGCGCGCACCGTGTTCGAATTCAACTCCGACGCGCTCGGCGCCCAGTCGGGCGTCGGTGGCGGCGGCCGGTACGACGGCCTGATCGAGCAGCTCGGCGGCGCGCCGACCGCCGGCTGTGGCTGGGCCGCCGGGGTGGAGCGGATGCTGATGGCCGCGGGCGAGCTGCCGGTGGCGCCCGATGTGGTTGACGTGTTCGTGGCCGTTGCCGGGGCGGACGCCGCCCGGACCGCGTTCGAGCTCGCCAACGAGGCACGCCGGGCCGGGATGAGCGCCCAGATGGAGCTGGCGGGCCGATCGCTCAAGGGCCAGCTCCGGCACGCGGACCGCCTCGGCGCACGCTACGTTGCGATCATCCACGACCCGATGCAGGCCACCCTGAAGAACATGGAGTCCGGCGAGCAGATCGAGCTCGAGCCGGCCGCGGTGATCGCGGCGATCCTGCGAGGGAGTCGGCTGTGAAATACCCGCCGGCGGTCAACCGGTACCGGGACAGCTGGGTCGGCCAGCTCGACCGCGGCCGCGCGGACAGTCCGGTCCGGGTCTCCGGCTGGGTGCACCGGCGGCGCGATCACGGCGGACTGATCTTCATCGATCTCCGCGAGCGCTCGGGGATCGTGCAGCTCGTATTCCACCCGGAGACGGCTCCCGCCGCCCATGCCGAAGCTCACAAGCTCCGCTCCGAGGACGTCATCACCGCCGGCGGAACGGTCACCAGGCGAGCTGCCGGGAACGTCAACCCCAACCTGCCCACCGGCGAGATCGAGATCGCTGTCAGCGAGCTGGAGATCCTCGCCGACGCCGACACGCCGCCGTTCCCGATCGACGAGGACGGCCCGGTCGATGAGAATCTGCGGCTGCGCCATCGGTCCCTGGATCTGCGGCGCACGCCGATGCAGGACGCGATCGCGTTGCGACACCAGGTGATCAAGACGATCCGCGATGTGCTCGACGAGCGCGACTTCCTCGAGATCGAGACCCCGTTCCTCACCCGCTCCACGCCCGAGGGCGCCCGCGACTTCCTCGTGCCGGCGCGTATCGCGCCGGGGTCGTTCTACGCGCTGCCCCAGTCGCCCCAGCTGTTCAAGCAGCTGCTGATGATCGGCGGCTTCGAGCGCTACTTCCAGATCGTCCGCTGCTTCCGGGACGAGGACTCGCGCGCCGACCGGATGCCCGAGTTCACCCAGCTCGACGTGGAGATGGCTTTTGTCGAGGAGCCGGACGTCCTCGATACGACCGAGACCGTGATCGGCGCGGTGTTCGAGCGCGCCGGTTTCGATGTCCCGGCGCCGCCGTGGCCGCGGATGACCCATGCCGAGGCGGTGGGGCGGTTCGGCTCTGACCGTCCCGACACCCGCTTTGGCCTGGAGCTGGCCGATCTCGGCGCGGCGGTGGCCCAGACGGAGTTCAAGGTCTTCTCCGGAGCGCTCCGGGACGGCGGGATCGTCGCCGGGATCAACGCCGGCGCGCGCGAGCTGGCGCGCTCGGACCTCGACGTGCTCACCGAACTGGCCAAGCAGCACGGAGCCAAGGGACTGGTGTGGGCGTTCGTTCAGGAGGAGGCGCCCGGCTGGCGCTCGCCGGTGGCCAAGTTCCTCTCGGCGGCCGAGATCGCCGCCATCACCGGGACGCTCGCGGGCAAGCCCGGCGATGTCCTGCTGATCGTCGCCGATCAGGCGTCCACCGCTCGCCAGGCGCTCGGTGCCCTGCGGCTGGAGCTGGCCCGGCGCTTCGATCTGGTGCCGGCCGGCGTGCACGACATCCGCTGGGTGATCCAGTTCCCGATGTTCACCTGGCGCCCCGAGGAGCAGCGCTGGGACGCCGAGCACCATCCGTTCACCGCGCCGGCGACGCCCGACGGCGCTCCGGCGACGGCGGCGGATCTCGATGAGCCGGCGCGGCTGCTGTCACGGTCCTATGACCTCGTCCTCGACGGCAACGAGATCGGCGGCGGCTCGATCAGAAACCATCGTCCCGACGTGCAGTCACGCATCTTTGACCTGATCGGGATCGACGAGGCCGAGGCCCAGGCGCGGTTCGGCTTCCTGCTCGACGCACTGCGCTACGGCGCCCCCCCGCATGGCGGCATCGCCATGGGCATCGACCGGATCGTGGCGCTGCTGGCGGCCCGCGAGAACATCCGCGAGGTGATCGCGTTCCCCAAGGCGACCAGCGGGGGCGATCCGCTGACCGGCGCTCCGGCGCCGGTGGACGCGATCCAGCTCAAGGAGCTGGGTCTCAAGCTGACCTGACGGCGAGGGCCGCCCGGGCGCCGCGCCGCGCCGCACGACAAGGAGGACGGGATGGAGATCGAGCGGACCACCAACACGCACTTCGTCTACCGGCTCATTCCGCCGCGACCGACATTCGATCAGGACATGACCGACGCCGAGCGCGAGATCATGGGGCGCCATGCGGAGTACTACGCGGGGGTCGCGCGGACCGGGAAGGTCGTCGTCTACGGGCCGGTCAAGGACGGCACCGGAGTGTGGGGCCTGGGCGTGCTGGAGGTCTCGAGCGAGGCGGAGGCCCGGGAGATCGCCGAGGGCGATCCGGCCATCTCGTCGGGCATGTCCACATACGAGCTCGGCATCATGCCGGCCACCATCGCGCGACACCGGTGACGCCGAGAGGCGCCCCGGCTCGCCGGAGCACCGACGCCACCCCCTGTAGGAGCGCTACGCGCCCTAAGCTGAGACCCCCATGGATCTCCAGGCGTTCGAGCACCACCTGACCTCCCCGCAGGGCCACGGCCACCGGCCGCCGCGGGCCCACACCGTCACTGCGGGTGGCTACGCCTGCTGCGACGAGATCACCTTCTCGGTGGCCGTCAACGGTGACATGGTCACCGGCGCCGGCTTCGAGGCGCGCGGGTGCGGCGCGGCGACGGCGGCGGCGAGCGCGGCGGTCACGCTGGCCAGACGCTCCCCGATCGCGGAGGCGGCGAGGATCGGCACGGCCGAGATCTCGCAGGAACTCGGAGGCCTCAGCACCGCCAAGCTCCACGCCGCCGAGCTGGCCGCCGACGCGCTGGCCCGCGCCCTGGGGCGGGCGGTCCGTGCCGACGCCACGCTGCCATCCAGCTCCGCGACCCTGGTGGCCATGAGCGGCGGGGTCGACAGCGCGGTCGCGGCCCACCTCTGTTCACAGAGCGGGCCGGCGATGGCGGTGACGCTGGAGCTGTGGTCAGACCCCGAGAACGACGCCGACAGCAGCTGCTGCTCGGCCACCGCCGTGGCGCAGGCCCGATCGCTGGCGCACTCGATGGGTATGGCCCACTTCACGATCGACCTGCGCGACGAGTTCCGCGCCGGCGTCGTCGAGCCGTTCATCGCCGGGTATGCCGCGGGGGAGACCCCCAACCCGTGCGTCGGCTGCAACGGCCACGTGCGCTTGGACGCGATGCTCGAGCTCGCGGACCGTCTCGGCTGCGCGTCGCTGGCCACCGGACACTACGCCCGCACCGCCGAGCGCGACGACGAGCGTGGGCCGCTGCTGCGCGCCGCCGCGGACGCGGCCAAGGACCAGACGTACATGCTGGCGGCGCTGGCCCCCGCGTCGCTGGCGCGGATGCGCTTCCCGCTGGGGGACCTGTGCAAGCCCGACGTCCGCCGGATCGCCGCCGATGCGGGCCTCCCGGTCGCCGCCAAGGTGGACTCTCAGGACCTCTGCTTCCTGGCCGGCACCTCGCGAGCGCGCTTCCTGCAGCGCCACGGGGGCATTCCAGACCAGCCCGGGGAGATCGTCGACGCCGCCGGCGCGGTCCGCGGGGCCCACCTCGGCCAGCACCGCTTCACCGTCGGCCAGCGCCGGGGCATCGGCATCCACTCGCCCGAGCCGCTGTACGTGCTCGGCAAGGATGCGGCCACCGCCCGCGTGACCGTCGGCTCCCGTGACGAGCTGCGCACCGACCGGGTGGCGATCCGCGCCGCCCGGCTGCACCGCACCGGAGCGCGCGTCGACAGCGTCAGGCTGCGCTACCGCCAGCGGCCGCTGCAGGCGCGGCTCATCGGCGACCCCGAAGAAGGCCGGCATCGCTCGCTGGCGATCGAGCTCGCCGATCCCGGCGATGGCGCCGCGCCCGGCCAGCTCGCCTGTCTGATGGACGGGGATCTGGTCGTCGGATGGGGGACGATCGATCGGTCCGCTGGTCCGTGAGTGGCTGGGGTTCCGGACCGCCGCCGGCCGGAACCGCGCCTAAACTCCACCGCCGATGACCTCCGACGAGATTCGCCGCACCTTCATCGAGTTCTTCGAGGCCCGGGGTCACCTGCGGCTCCCGTCGTCATCGCTGATCCCGGCCGAGCACGATCCGTCGGCGCTGTTCACGATCGCCGGAATGCATCCCCTCAAGCCCTACTTCGCCGGGATCGAGCAGCCGCCGCGCCAGCGGGTCACCACGTGTCAGAAGACGTTTCGCACCCCGGACATCGAGATCATCGGCACGACCACCCGGCACCTGACGTTCTTCGAGATGCTGGGCAACTTCAGCTTCGGGGACTACTTCAAGCGCGAGGCCGCTCGGTTCGCCTGGGACCTGTCGACCGACGGGTTCGGCTTCCGCGCTGATGACATCTGGATCACCGTGTTCGCCGGCGACGAGGAGCTCGGGCTCGGGCCTGACCAGGAGGCGATCGACGCCTGGATGGAGATCGGAGTCCCGCGCGAGCGGATCGTCGAATGCCCACGGGCGGAGAACTTCTGGCAGGCCGGACCGACCGGTCCGTGCGGGCCGTGCTCGGAGCTGTACCTGGACCGCGGTGTCGACCACGGCAAGCCCGATGACCTCCCGGGCGGGGAGAACGAGCGCTTCCTGGAGTACTGGAACCTCGTGTTCATGCAGTTGGACCAGAACCCGGTCAACGTGCTCACACCGCTGCCGGCCAACAACATCGACACCGGACTCGGCCTCAACCGGCTGGCCTGCATCCTGCAGGGCAAGGCGACGGTGTTCGAGACCGACCAGTTCGCGCCGCTCATCGAGCTCGGTGAGCAGCTGTCGGGCCGCCGGTACGGCGAGGAGTTCCCCACCGACCGGGCACTCCGCGTGCTGGCCGATCACAGCCGAGCGATGACGTTCCTGCTCGCCGACGGCGTCGTCCCGTCCAACGAGGACCGCGGCTACGTGCTGCGCCGGGTGATGCGCCGGGCCATCCAGCACGGCCGCGCGCTCGGCCTGGAACCCGGCTTCCTGCATGGCTATGCCGACGTCGTCACCGAGCTGATGGGCGCCGAGTACCCCGAGCTCAACGAGCAGCGCGATCTGGTCCGCCGGTGGATGGCCGCCGAGGAGGAGAGCTTCGGGCGCACTCTGGAGCAGGGCCTCAAGCGCCTCGATGAGCTGATCGCCAGAGCCCGCGACGCCGACGATGAGGGGATCGCCGCCGCCGATGCGTTCCTGCTCCACGACACCTACGGGTTCCCGATTGATCTCACCCTCGAGATCGTGGCCGAGCATGGGCTCGGCGTGGACGAGGCCGGCTTCGAGGCCCTGATGGAGGACCAGCGCACCCGCGCCCGCGAGGGATCCCGCGGCGAGCGCGCCGGCGGCAGGTTGCGGGAGCGCGCCGCGGCGCTGTCGGGCAGCGCGGGCTTCGCCACCGAGTTCGTCGGGTACGAGACGACCGATGCCGAGACGACGATCGGTGCGGCCGTCGGCGAGAACGGCGGCGTGCTCGTCAAGCTGCTCGAGTCCCCGTTCTACGCCACCGGCGGCGGCCAGGTGGCCGACGGCGGCGTGCTCGAATGCGTCGGCGGCGGATGCCGCGCCCGCGTGACCGACGTGATCCGCCTCGGCACCGACCAGGTGGTCCAGCTCGTCGCCGAGCACGGCACGTTTGAACCCGGCGAGCGGGTCATCGCCCACGTGGATCGGCCCACCCGTCACGCGACCGCGTGCAATCACACCGCCACCCATCTCCTCCACGCATCGCTGCGCCGCCGGCTGGGCTCGCACGTGCACCAGGCCGGGTCCTACGTCGGCCCCGACAAGCTGCGCTTCGACTTCACCCACGGCAGCTCGCTGAGCGCCGAGGAGCTGCGCCTGGTCGAGGATGACGTCAACCGCTGGATCCTGGAGAGCTACCCGGTGCGGGCGCTCACCACCACGCTCGCCGAGGCCAAGCGGCTCGGCGCCATGGCCCTGTTCAACGAGAAGTACGGGGAGGTCGTGCGGATGGTTGAGGTCGGCGACGGCTCCTTCTCCCGCGAGCTGTGCGGCGGCACCCACGTCCGCAACAGCGCCGAGATCGGGTTGTTCCGGCTCGTCGCCGAGACCTCCAGCGCCGCCAACGTCCGGCGGATCGAGGCGATCACCGGCCCTGAGGCGGTGGCCTTCGTCCGCGAACGTGACCGCGAGCTGGAGCGGGCCGCCGAGCGGCTGCGCGTTCCCGCCGGTCGGGTGGTCGAGTCGATTGAGAAGCTGTCTGACCGCGTCCGAGAGCTCGAGAAGGCCGCCCGCACGTCCGGCGCGGGCGGTGGCGCCGTGGATATCGATCAGCTGGTGGCCGGCGCCACCGAGACCGCCGGCGCGCGCGTGCTGGCCGCCGCGGTCCCGGGGCTGCCCGATGGACAGGCGCTGCTCGAGCTGGCCGACCGGCTGAAGGGCAAGCTCGGCGACGCCGTGATCGTGCTCGGACTCGCGGGTGACGATCGCGTCGACCTGGTGGTCAGCGTCGCGCCGGCGCTCGTGCAGCGCGGAGTACGCGCGGGGGAGATCGTCAAAGTCGCCGCCGCCGAAGTCGGAGGCGGCGGCGGGGGACGGGACACACTGGCCCGCGCGGGCGGGCGCGATCCGGCGCGGCTACCGGCCGCGATCAGCGCGGCGCGAGCGGCGATCGAGGCCGCGCTCGCCGCCTGAGCGGCGCACGTATGCGGGTGCTGGCACTGGACTACGGTAGGGCGCGCTGCGGGTGTGCGGTCTCAGACCCGACCGGCACCCTGGCCACTCCGCTGGACCCGGTGCTGACGCCGGCCACGCGCCGCGGTCGCGCGCGCCTGCGCGAACTGGTGGCGGAGATCGGCGCCGAACGCGTCGTCGTGGGCCTCCCGCTGTCGCTGTCGGGTGGCGATTCCGCCCAGACGGCGGAGACGCGCGAGTTCGCGTCCGGGCTGGCGCAGGCGCTGCCGATTCCGGTCGAGCTCTACGACGAGCGATTCACCACCCGGCTGGCCGAGCGCAGCGGCGGCCGGACGAGCGAGGATTCACGCGCCGCCGCCCACCTGCTTGAGGGGTGGCTGGCCCGGCGCGCCGCTGACGAGACATCCAGCCCCGCCCCCGCCGCCCGTGGCTGACGGCCGGGAACGCTCGGCGCAGGAGCGCGAGGCGGCCCGGTTGGCGCGCGAGCGGCGCCGGGCCGGCGGCGTCTTCAACGAGGACACGGCCGAGCCGGACGAGCCGGACGAGCCGGACGACCCGGACGCCACCTGGGCCTACCGGATCGAGGACGACCCCGCCGAGCTGCCCTCAGGCACCCGCCGAGTGAGCCGTCTCCAGGACCCAGACGCCGGACGCCCGCGCCGCCAGCCGCGCCCGTCCAGGCGCTCACGCCCACCGCGCCCGGGCCAGAAGCGGGGTCACTCCTGGGCCGGCCGCGTCGGCGCACTCGTCGCCCTGATCCTCGCCGCGGCGGTCATCTGGTTCCTGGTGGAGCTGTTCCAGCCGTTCGGGACCTCGCCGCACGGCGACGTCACGGTGGTCGTCCCGGCGCATTCGAAATCCGGCCAGGTCGGTGACCTGCTCGCGCATGATGGCGTGATCTCCTCGAGCTTCTTCTTCGAGCTGCGGGCGACCCTCGGCGGCGAGCGCGGCTCCCTGCGCCCAGGGACGTATCACCTACAGCTCGGCATGAGCTACGGATCCGTGCTCGCGGCCCTGACCAAGGTGCCCAAGGCGGCCAAGACCAGCCAGCTGACGATCGCCGAGGGGCACACCCGCCAGTACCTCGCCAAGCTGCTGCGCCAACAGGGGATCAAGGGCAACTACGTGGCGGCGACGCGCAGCTCGAAGCTGCTCGACCCTCATGCCTACGGCGCGCCCCGCCACGTGCCGTCACTGGAGGGATTTCTGTTCCCGGATACGTTCAGCCTCGTGGACCCGATCCAGGTCTCAGCACTCGTCGACGACCAGCTGCGTGACTTCAAGCGACGCTTTGCCACGGTGAACCTCAGCGACGCGCGCCGCAAGCATCTGACCCCGTATGACGTGCTGAAGATCGCCTCGCTGATCGAGGCCGAGGCGGCGTCCGAGCGCTCCCGACCACTCGTCGCGTCGGTGATCTACAACCGGCTGGCCGACGGGATGATGCTCCAGTTCGACTCGACCGCGCGCTACGCGACCGGCAACTTCACCAAGCCGCTGACCGTGTCCCAGCTGCGCTCGACGTCGCCGTACAACACCCACACCCACTTCGGCCTGCCGCCCACCCCGATCGACAGCCCGGGCCTGGCCTCGATTGAAGCGGCGGCCCACCCGGCCACGACCCATTATCTGTACTTCTTCTCCAAGCCGTGCTCCAACAGCAGTGTCTTCGCCACCAGCTACAGCCAGTTCCTCGACCTGCTGGCGCGTGACAAGCGGACCCACTGCCCGTGACGCCGCGATGAGCCGCCCCGCCGGTGCGGCCCGCACTCGCCTCGGCGTGCTCGGCTGGCCGGTGGCCCACAGCCGCTCCCCGGCGATCCAGAACGCGGCCCTGACCGCCGCCGGTCTCGGCCACTGGCGCTATCAGCTGCTGCCGGCGCCACCCCCGCTGTTTCAGGAGATCGTCCGCGCGCTCCCCGCAGCCGGCTTTGCCGGGGCCAACGTCACCATCCCGCACAAGCGCGCGGCGCTGGCGCTGGCCGCCGACGCCACCGACAGCGCCCGGGCGATCGGCGCCGCCAACACGCTGACGTTCGGGCCGGACGACGGTGTCGCCGCCGACAACACAGATGCTCCGGCGCTGGTGGCGGCGCTGCCCTCGCCGATTGCCGGGCGCACCGCGCTGGTGCTCGGCGCCGGCGGCAGCGCGCGTGCCGCCGTGTGGGCGTTGCTGGACGCCGGTGCAGCCGAGGTGCGCGTCTGGAATCGGACCCCCGCGCGGGCGCACGAGCTGTCCGGCGATCTGGGCGCCACACCGGTGAGCCGCGCGGCGCCCGCCGATCTGCTGGTCAACTGCACATCGGTTGGGCTCGACGGCTCCGATCCGTTTGACCGGCTGCCGCTCGACGCCGGTGACCTGGGCGGGTACGGCTGCGTGGCAGACCTCGTCTACACCGCCGCCGGGGCGGGTGAGACTCGATTGCTCGCCGCCGCGCGGGAGTTGCAGGTGCCCACCGTGGACGGCCTGACGCTGCTCATCGCCCAGGCCGCGCTCAGCTTCGAGCGCTTCACCGGCGTGCCGGCGTCGCTCGGCGCGATGCGCGCCGCACTGCCGGTCGTCTGACCGAGAGCAGGGGGGCCGCGGTAGGGCTGGCCGTACCTTGCAGGACTCCGGCTGCCCGGCTGGTGAAACCGGTGGGCGGGGTTCAGGCTGTGGTTCGTGTCCAAGCAAGTTTCAGCGGAGTGGGGCAACGAGCGCAAACCCCCCGATGACGGGTCGGCATCGCCGGCGGCGCGGGCCGTTGACCTGACGAAGTTCTACGGAAAGGGCGACACCGCGGTCCGTGCCCTGGACGGCGTGACCGTCACGTTCGAGCGCGCCCGCTTCACCGCCGTCATGGGGCCGTCCGGGTCGGGGAAGTCGACGCTCATGCACTGCATGGCGGGGCTCGATGTCCCGACGTCGGGCCGCACGTTCGTGGGCGATCACGAGCTGGGGTTGCTCGACGATGCCGGCCTGACCGAGATGCGCCGGGACCGGATCGGCTTCGTGTTCCAGTCATTCAACCTCGTCCCCACGCTGACCGCGGGCGAGAACATCACCCTGCCCGTCGACCTCGCCGGGGCCGCCATCGACCGAGAGTGGTTCAACCATCTCGTGTCGGCGCTCGGCATCGCCGATCGGCTGGGCCACCGTCCGGCCGAGCTTTCGGGCGGTCAGCAGCAACGGACCGCCTGCGCCCGGGCGCTGATCCGGCGACCGGACCTGATCTTCGCCGATGAGCCCACCGGCAATCTCGACTCCAACGCGTCCGCCGAGGTTCTGAGCTTCCTGCGCCGATCGGTGACCGACCATGGACAGTCGATCGTGATGGTCACCCATGATCCGCAGGCGGCGGCCTACGCCGACCGGGTCGTGTTCCTGTCCGATGGCAAGGTGGTGGGGGACCTGCCCTCGCCGACGGTCGACTCGGTGCTCGGGCAGATGAAGCGGCTGGGCGCCTGACATGTGGCGCGTCGCGCTCAAGGGCCTGCTCGCCCGCAAGCTTCGCCTGGGGCTCACCGCGCTGGCGATCGTTTTGGGCGTGACGTTCGTCACCGGGACGCTCGTCCTCGGCGACACCCTCAACCGCACCTTCAACGCGCTGATCGGGACCGCCTACCGGCACGTCAGCTTCGAGATCCGCGGCAAAGCCGCGTTCGGCAACGCCGCTGCCGCCGTCGACACCACGGCCGAGCGCCGGCAGATCCCGCAGTCGATCGCCGCGGCGGTGCGCCGGCTGCCGGAGGTCGCGTACGTGCAGGGGTCCGTCAGCGGCTACGCCCAGTTCCTGGCGCGTGACGGGAACGCGATCGGGAACGGTGGCAGCTCGGCCTTGGGGTTCTCGTTTGACCCCAACCGGCAGCTGTCCCCGTACCGGCTCGTCGGCGGCAGGGCGCCCACCAGTGCTGATGACGTGGTGATGGACCGGGCGACGGCGACGAAGGACCACTTCGCCGTCGGCGACCGGGTGCTCATGAACCTCCCTGATCAGCCGCAGACGTTCACGATCACCGGGATCGTGACATTTGGGTCTGACGACAACCTGGCTGGGGTCACGCTGGCCGGTTTCGACCTGGCGACGGCACAGAGCCTGTTCCATGCCCGCAGGCGCTACGACACCATCAACGTCCTGGCCACACCGGGGGCAGACAACGTCAAACTGCAGGCGGCGATTGCCAAGCTCATGCCACCGGGCGTGGAGGTCGTCAGCGGCCAAACCGTCGCCAACGAACTGTCGAGCGCGGTTGACAACGAGCTGTCGTTCATCTCGACCGCGCTGCTGATCTTCGCGTTCATCGCGCTGGTCGTCGGCGCCTTCACGATCTTCAACACGTTCTCGATCACCGTCGGTCAGCGGACCCGGGAGCTCGCCCTGCTGCGCGTTGTCGGAGCGAGCCGGCGGCAGGTGTTCCGCTCCGTGCTCGGCGAAGCTGCGGTGACCGGACTGATCGCCTCTGTGATCGGTCTGGGACTCGGGGTGGCGGCCGCCGTCGGCCTCAAGGCGCTGCTGAAGGCGTTCGGCATCACCTTGCCGTCGGCGCCGCTGGTGTTCGAGGCCCGCACACCCGTCGTGGCGATCGCCGTCGGGGTCGGCGTGACCGTGCTCTCGGCGATCCTCCCAGCCCGGCGCGCCGTCCGCATCCCGGCGGTCGCTGCCCTCATGGATCACAGCGAGGATCAGAATCAGTCACTCCGACGCCGGCGGGTGATCGGCGGCACCGCCGTCGCCGTGGTCGGCGTTATCGCCCTGCTGGCGGGGCTGATCGGTCCGGCGATCGCCCTCGTGGGTCTCGGCGCGCTGGCCGTGTTCGTCGCTGCCGGCATGCTCGTGCCGATCGCGGCGCGGCCGCTGTCGAGCGCCCTGGGACGCCCGCTGGCCGCGGCGCTCGGCATGCCGGGACGGCTGGGACGAGAGAACTCGATGCGCAACCCGCGCCGCACCGCCCAGACCGCCGCGGCCCTGATGATGGGACTTGCGCTGGTGTCGACGATCGCCGTCCTCGGCGCCTCGCTGAGCACATCCGCGGCCAACAGCGTGGACAGTGCGATCAACGCCAACTACCTCGTCACCGGGTCCGGCGGATTCAGCAAATCGGCGGCCGTAGCCGTCTCCCGCCTGCCGGGCGTCACGACGACGACGACCGTGTACAAGGGACAGTTCGAGTTCCGGGGCTCCCTGTCCACCCTCGTTGCCGCGTCTCCCGTCCGTCTGTCGCAGACGGTCAACCTGCACATCACCGCCGGCAGTGGAGCTCCTGCCATGGCCGTCGGTCAGCTGCTGATCGACACCACGACGGCAAATGCCGATGGCCTCTCGGTCGGATCGGTGGTGCCGGTGACGTTCGCCCAGACAGGGAGGGCCACGATGCGGATCGGCGGGATCTTCAAACCGAACCCGCTGTTGGGCAGCTTCGTCGTCGGCAACGGCTTCTTCCTCGCCCATTTCAACAGTCCGCTCCCGGTCGCCGTCCTGATCCGGACGGCTCCCGGCGCCATCGGTGTCAGCGCGGCGCTGAACCGCGTGCTCCAGCCCTACGCGAACGTCGGGTTCAAGACACGCGCTCAGTTCGAAAGGGCCCAGCAGGCCAGCGTCAACGAGCTGCTGGGACTGGTCTACGTCCTCCTCGCCCTGGCCGTCATCATCGCCCTGATCGGGATCGTCAACACCCTGATGCTGTCGGTGTTCGAGCGCACGCGTGAGATCGGCCTGCTCCGGGCGGTCGGGATGAAGCGCCGGCAGGTCCGCGCGATGATCCGGTCAGAGGCCGTCATCATCGCGCTGTTCGGCGCCGTCGTCGGAATCGTCGTCGGCACCGGACTGGGCATCGCGTTGGCGGCGTCACTTCGGAACAACGGCGTCACCGAGATCGCCATCCCCGTCCCGAGCCTCGTCGGCTTCCTGGTCCTGGCGGCGCTCCTCGGCCTCGGCGCTGCGAGCTGGCCGGGCCGCCGAGCTGCGAGACTCGACGTGCTGGCCGCGATCGCGGCCGAGTGACGGGAGGCGGCGAGGGTTGACGGCCGACGAATCCTCTGGGATGAAGGCGAAGCTGTGGGTGGTCGCGGGCGCCGGCCTGCTCGCGGGAGTCGGGGCTGTCCACCTGGCAGCGCACCAGCCGCCGGACCGCCCGACCCAGGCCGACGCGGTCGTCACCCTGCTCGTGGGCGTCTCGCTGCTCGGCAGCGGCCTGGGCTCCTGGCGCGCCTGGCCGGAGAACCGGCTCGGCCCGGTCATGGTGTTGACGGCCTTCGGCTGGTTTGCCACTCAGCTGATTGAGACCTCGGCGCCGTGGCCGTACACGATCGGATCGGCCGTCCAGTCACTCTGGGGGGTTGGCTTCATCTACCTGCTGCTGTCGTTCCCGTCAGGGCGATTGCCGGGCAGAGTCGATCATGGGTTGGTGCTGGCCACCGTGGTCCTCGCCTTTGGCCTGCAGCTGCTGGCGATGCTGTACGGCAACGGGGCGGGGCTGCGATGCCCCGGCTGTCCGAACAACCTCCTGCAGGTGTTTCACGACAATCGGCTGGCCCATCGCCTGCTGTCACTCGAGCGGGCCCTGGGGGGCGTGGTCATCGTCACGACAATCGCGCTGCTCGTCCGCCGCTGGCTGCGAGCCGGGCCGGCTCAGCGGCGGGCGGTCGCGCCGGTCGCCGTGGCCGGCTGCGCGACGCTCGCCGCGCTCGGTTGGACGGTCGTCGAGGATCTGCTCGGCGACCCCTTGGGCGGGCTGCCGGCGCACGTGTACTTCGTCATGTTCGCGACCGTGCCGATCGCGGTGCTGTTCGTGTTCCTGCAACGGCGGCTGGCGCGCGGCATGGTCGCGGGGCTCGTCGTCGAGCTCGGTGGGACCAGCACGTCCTCCGGTCTGCGCGATGCCCTCGCCCGCACGCTGCGCGACCCGTCCCTCGAGCTCGCCTTCTGGTTCCCGGCCGAGCGGTGCTACGTCGACGGCGACGGCGTCATGGTCCCCCTCCCGGGCGACGATGGCGCGCGGGGCGCGACCTTCGTCGAGCGCGATGGGCAGCCAATCGCCGTCCTGCTCCACGATCCCGTGCTGGACCACAACGCCGAGCTCGTCCGGTCCGTGTGCGCCGCGGCGAGCCTCGCGCTCGAGAACGAGCGCCTCCAGGCCGAGTTGCGCGCCCGGCTGGTCGAGCTGCAGGCGTCGCGGGCGCGGCTGGTCGGGGCCACCGACGCCGAGCGGCGGCGGATCGAGCGCGATCTGCACGACGGCACCCAGCAGCGGCTGGTGTCGATCGCCATGTCGCTCGGACTGCTCGAATCCAAGCTGCCGGGGCGGGTCACGGAGGCGCAGCCGCTCGTACAGGAGACGCGCCAGGCGCTGGCGCTGGCGCTCGAGGAGCTGCGCGAGCTCACTCACGGCATCAACCCTCCGCTGCTCACCGAGCGCGGGCTCGCGGCGGCGCTCGACGAGCTGTGCCGCCGAGCGGCACTCCCGGCACACCTCCACGTCGAGTTGCCACGGCGGCTCCCCGACCAGATCGAGAGCGCCGCGTACTACGTGGCCAGCGAGGCGCTGACGAATGCCGCCAAGCACTCCCACGGCAGCGAGGTCCGCGTAGCCGCCTCCGACGCGGGCCCGACCCTGATCGTGGAGGTCGCCGACGACGGCATCGGCGGCGCCACCACCACCGGCGGCTCGGGGCTACGCGGCCTCGCCGACCGCGTCGAGGCGCTCGGCGGCCGGTTCACGGTCTCGAGCCCGCCCGGCCGGGGCACGACACTGCGAGCGGAGATCCCATGCGTGTAGCGCTGGCCGACGACGCGGTGATCCTGCGGGAAGGACTGTCCCGCCTGCTGGTGGAAGCGGGGTTCGAGGTCGTCGGGCTCGCCGCCGACGGCGATGCTCTGCTGGAGCTGGTGGAGCGCACCCGTCCCGACGTCGCCATCGTCGACATCCGGATGCCGCCGACGCACACCGACGAGGGACTCCGCGCGGCGAAGATCATCCGCGAGCGCTGGCCGGCGACCGGGCTCCTCGTCCTCTCCCAGCATGTCAACGCCCGCTACGCGCTCGAGCTGCTGGCCGCCGGCACCGACGGCGTCGGCTATCTGCTCAAGGAGCGCGTGTCGGATCTCGACGAGCTGACGTCGAGCGTCAACCGAGTCGGGAACGGAGGCTCCGTGCTCGACCCGGCGGTCGTCGGCGAGCTGGTCGGCCGGCGCCGTCAAGCGGACAACCCGCTGCAGCAGCTGACCGATCGCGAGCGAGAGGTGCTCGCTCTGATGGCCGAAGGCCGCTCGAACCGGGCCATCGCCGAGCGCCTGTTCGTCACCGATCACACCGTCGAGAAGCACGTCACGCACATCCTCGGCGCGCTGCGACTGCCGCAATCGCCTGACGACCATCGGCGCGTGCTCGCCGTCATCACCTACCTGAATTCACAGTAGGCCAAAACCGGTCACGAGCGATCCGGGCTAACCTCCGCGGCCATGGCCAGCGACGATCCGAGCACCGAACAGCCGATCTGCAACCCGTGCCGCGGGACGGGACACTTGATCTCCGGGCTGGGCGGAGAGCCCCACCAGGTCACCTGCCCGTGGTGCCGCGGGACCGGACATCGGATCCCTGGGATCGACGCGCAGGAGCACCCCGCCGAAGGTGGCGGCCCGCCGGGCGGCGACGCCCCGGCGTCCGACGACGCCGCGGCCGATGCCGGCGTCCCGCCCGTGACCTGACCGGGCGATGGCGCTGACGCTGACAACCGCCGGCGAGTCGCACGGTCCCGGTCTCACCTGCATCGTCGAAGGGCTCCCCGCGGGCTTGGCGCTCGACCGCGACACGCTGGACCGGGACCTGGCCCGCCGCCAGCTCGGCCACGGCCGCGGCGGCCGGATGAAGATCGAGCGCGACAAGGTCGAGGTCACCGCCGGCGTCCGTCACGGGCGCACGCTCGGCGGCCCGATCGCGCTCCAGGTCGCCAACCGGGACTTCGCCAACTGGGAGGAGCGGATGAATCCGTGGCCGGTCGACGCCGAGCTGGCCGAGGTGCACCTGCCCCGTCCCGGGCATGCCGACCTCGTCGGAACCCAGAAGTACGGGCTGACCGACGTTCGCGACATCCTCGAGCGCGCCAGCGCGCGGGAGACCGCCGCCCGCGTGGCCGGCGGCGCCGTCGCCAAGGCCTTCCTGGCCGCCCTCGGGGTCAGCGTGTTCTCGCACGTCATCCAGATCACCGGGGTCAAGGCGCCACGCCGTGACGATCTCGGCGTGTCTGACTTTGCCGCCGTCGACGAGTCGCCGGTGCGGTGCCTGGACGTCGATGCGGGGCGCGCGATGGTGGCCGAGATCAACCGCCTGCGCAAGGCCAACGAATCACTCGGCGGCGTGTTCGAGGTCCGGGCGTTCGGGCTCGTTCCCGGCCTCGGGTCACACGTGTCCTGGCGGGAGCGAATTGACGGGATGCTCGCTCAGGCGATCCTGTCGATCCAGGCGGTCAAGGGGGTGGCCGTCGGCGACGGGATCGAGGTGGCAGGACTTCCCGGCTCCGAGGCCCACGACGAGATCTTCTACAGCGACGATCGTGGCTTTTACCGTGAGACAAATCACGCCGGCGGGGTGGAGGGCGGGATGACCACCGGCGATCCGCTCGTCGTGCGGGGCTACATGAAGCCGCTCCCCACTCTCACCAAACCGCTGCGCTCGGTGGACATTGCCACCCACGAACCCGCGGAGGCGCTGCGCGAGCGCACCGACTCGTGCACCGTGCCCGCCGCCGGGGTGGTGGGCGAGGCGATGGTGGCGTTCGTGCTCGCCGACGCGTACCGGCGCAAGTTCGGCGGCGACCACATCGACGATGTCCGTCAGGCGGTCAGCGCCTACCGGGAGCGAATCGGATGGCCGGTACGGTAGACGTGTCCGCTGCACTCGGCGAGGGCGTCCGGGGGGTGGCGATGGTCGGCTTCATGGGGGCGGGCAAGTCGACCGCGGCGCGCAGCGCCGCCCGGGCACTGGACACCGATGCCCTCGACGTCGATCACGTCATCGAGGAGCGGCTGGGCAAGTCGATCGACCGGATCTTCGCCGAGGACGGCGAACCGGCGTTCCGGGCCGCCGAGGAGCGGATCACGCTCGAGCTGCTCGATCATTCGGACGCCGCCTCTCCGCGAGTGATCGCGCTCGGCGGGGGTGCACTCGGCTCTGACCGCGTGCGCGAGGCGCTCAGGGGCCACCTCACCGCGTGGATCGACGTTGACCCCGAGACCGCGTGGCAGCGCTGCCAGGGCACCGGGCGCCCGCTCGCCGCCGACCGGGCGCAGTTCGAGCGCCTGCATACCGCCCGCGAGCCGGCCTACGCCGCCGTCGCCGACGTGGTGGTTCCGAACGTCCGCTCCGATGACATGGCCGAGGTGCTCGCCGCCCTCGCCGGCGTCCCCGCGGGCATCACCGTGCTGTGGGCGACCAGCGCCTCGGGCGACTATCCGGCGTACATCGGACCGGGCCTGCTGTCCCAGCATCGCTTCTGGCCCGCGACGGTGCCGGGCCGTCGCTTCCTGGTCACCGACTACAACGCCGGGCGGCTGTACGGCGACGCGGTGCCCCGACTCGACGGGCGGGTGACGATCATGCCGGGCGAGCAGTCAAAGACGATCGCCCACGCCGAGATCGTCTGGTCAGAGCTGGCCCGGGGCGGGATGACCCGGTCCGACCTGGTGGCCGCCCTCGGCGGGGGGGTGGTCGGCGACCTGGCCGGATTCTGCGCCGCCACCTACCAGCGGGGCGTCCGGCTGGTCCAGATCCCCACGACGCTGGTGGCGCAGGTTGACTCGGCCTACGGCGGCAAGACCGGCGTCGATCTGTCGGAGGCCAAGAACTACGTCGGTGCGTACCATCAGCCGCAGGCGGTGATCACCGACACCGGAGCTCTGGCGACGTTGCCGGCGGCCGAGCTCTCGGCCGGCTACGCCGAGGTCGTCAAGACCGCCCTGATCGCCGGCGGCGCGCTGTGGGAGCGGGTCCGGGGCGGCGCGGGGTGGGAGGGATCCGATTGGTCAGAGGTCGTGACTGCGTGCGCGCGCACCAAGCTGCGGATCGTCGCCCAGGACGAGCGCGATGACGGCGTGCGCCAGACGCTCAACCTCGGTCACACCGTCGGCCACGCAATCGAGACGGTGACCGGCTATGCCAGCTATCGCCACGGCGAGGCGGTCGGGCTCGGACTGCTGGCGGCGCTGCGGCTGTCGGGCAACAATGAGCTGCGCGCCGAGGTGGCGGAGCTCCTGCACTCCCGGGGCCTGCCGACGACCCTCACCGACGTTGACCCCGATGCGGTCGTGATGGCGACCGCTCGAGACAAGAAGCGCCTCGGCGAGGGACCGGTTCCATTCGTGTTGCTCGACGCTCCCGGGCAGGCCCGGCCGGGAAGCCCGGTGGCGCCGCGCGAGCTGATCGCGGCCGTCCGAGAACTGGCAAGCTGACGACGATGCCCGATATCGGCAATCGCATCGAGGTGATGCACGGCGTCAACCTCGACCAGCTCGGCCGCCGAGACCCCACCCATTACGGCAGCCTGACGCTGACCGAGCTGGAGCTGGCCATCTCCGAGGCGGCGGCCGGGCTCGGCCTGCGCACGCGCTTCTTTCAGACCAACCACGAGGGCGAGTTCGTCGAGCACCTGCACCGGCTCGATGGCCTCGCCGACGGGATCGTGCTCAACCCCGGGGCGTGGACCCACTACTCGTATGCCATTCGCGACGCGCTCGAGCTGACCGACCTGCCCGCGGTGGAGATCCACCTCTCCGACGTGGACGCCCGGGAACCGTTTCGCCGCGAATCGGTGATCCGTGACCTGTGCATCGCGCGCGTCAGCGGCCGGGGTCCCGACGGCTACACCGAGGCTCTGACTAGGCTGCGTGAGGAGATGTTCCATGACTGATCGCGCTGCCCGCCTTGCCGAACGCCTGCCCGAGATCGGGGCCGACCTGCTGCTCGTCACCTCGCTGGTCAATGTCCGCTACCTGACCGGCTACAGCGGCAGCAGCGGGGCCGCCCTCGTCGGACCGCAGACGCGCGTCTTCCTGACCGACTTCCGCTATGTCGAACAGGCGGCGGCCGAGGTCGATCAGTCATTCGAGCAGCGGATCGTCTCCCAGGACCTCGTCGACGCCGCGGCGCAGGAGCTGCCGGCGGGGGTGTCCCGGTTGGCATTCGAGGATGCGCATCTGACCGTTCGGACCCATGCGCGGCTGGCACAGCGTCTGCCCGAGGGGGTCGAGCTCGTCGCCGGCGGCGACGCCGTGGAGGACCTGCGGGCGGTCAAGGAGATCGACGAGGTGCACCGGATCGCCGAGGCCGCCAAGCTCGCCGACGCCGCGCTGCGGCGGATCCTGGAGCGTGGTCTGATCGGGCGCACCGAGCTCGACGTGGCGCAGGCGCTCGAGCGGGAGATGGGTGATCTCGGCGCCCAGCGGCCGTCGTTTCGCACGATCGTCGCCGCCGGGCCGCACGGGGCGCTGCCGCACGCGCAACCGCGTGACGTCCAGATCGGCCGGGATGCGCTGGTCGTGATCGATTGGGGCGCCGAGCTCGACGGCTACTGCTCGGACTGCACGCGGACGGTGGCCACGGGCGATCTCGACGAGACCGCGCTGGAGACGTATGACCTGGTGCGTCAGGCTCAGCTGGCGGGCTTGGAGGCGGTGCGGGCCGGGGTCGGGGGCCGGGAGGCCGACTCGGCGGCGCGCGCGGTGATCGATGACGCCGGCCACGCCGAGCACTATGGCCACGGACTGGGCCACGGTGTCGGGCTGGAGATTCACGAGGCGCCACGGCTGTCGCAGCGGTCGGACTCGGTGCTGGCCCCGGGCAACGTCGTCACCGTGGAGCCGGGCGTCTATCTGGCGGGGCGGTTCGGGGTGCGGATCGAGGATCTGGTGGTGGTGACCGACGAGGGTCCCACCATCCTCACCTCGGTGCCCAAGGAACTGATCACCGTCAGCTGAGCGTCGCCCGTGGCCCGTAGAACCGAGCAGCGCCGCGCCGCGGTCTGGGCGCTCTACCAGAGCGACCTGCTCAGCCGGCCACTCGGCGAGAGCCTGCCAGGGGACGTGCACACGTTCACCTTCGCGCTTGCCGAGCAGACCCGTGAGCACCAGCCCGAGCTCGACGAGCTGATCCGTGCGTACTCGAGTGATTGGCCGCTCGAGCGGATCGCGCCCTTGGAACGGTCGATTCTGCGGGTGGCCCTGCTGGAGATGCTGCATCCGGACGCGGTGCCCAGCGACCAGCCGATCCCGCCCGAGGGTGCGATCGACGAGGCGATCGAAACCGCGAAGCGCTTCTGCGGCTCCGGCGCGCCGGCGTTCATCAACGGCATCCTCGGCGCGGTCCTGCGCGAGCGGCTGGGCCCGGCCACACCGTGAGGTGCGCGCCTGAAGCCGTGAGCCGTAAGCCCAATGTAGGAGTTCTGCACGCGCGCCGCTCCGATCGGCACAATCCCAAGGGTTATGAGACTGCTCGTCGTCGATGACGATCGTGCCCTGCGCGACGTGCTGCGTCGGGCCCTGACCCTGTCGGGGTACGAGGTGATGCTGGCCACCGGCGGCGCCGAGGCGCTGTCGCAGGTCACCACGGCTGTCCCGGACGCGATCGTCCTCGACATCGGCCTGCCCGACATCGACGGCCTCGAGGTGTGCCGGCTCCTGCGCCGGGAGGGCAACCGGGTGCCGGTGCTGATGCTGACCGCCCGCGACGCGGTGTCAGACCGGATCGACGGCCTCGACGCCGGCGCCGACGATTATCTCGTCAAACCGTTCGACATCGACGAGCTCAAGGCGCGCCTGCGGGCGCTGCTGCGCCGCGCCGGTGGCGAGGGTGACGCCGACGGTGGGCTGTCGTTTGCCGAGCTCAAGCTCGACCCGGCTCGTCACGGCGTCGTTGTTTCGGACACGTTCGTCGAGCTGACGCGCACCGAGTATCAGCTGCTCGAGCTGTTGCTGCTCAATCCGCGGCGGGTGCTGCCCCACAGCCTCATCTATGACCGCGTCTGGGGCTATGACTTCGGTCCCACCTCCAATGCCCTGCGCGTCTACGTCGGCTATCTGCGTCGCAAGCTCGAGGATGCCGGCTCCCGGCCGCTGATCCACACCGTTCGGGGGGTGGGCTACGCGTTACGGGAGCCGAGCGAATGAGCCTTAAGTTCCGCCTCGGACTGGCTGCCGGCGTCGCGGTGGCGATCGCCGTGATCGCGGTCGCGATTTCGGCCTACGCCGGCACCCGGGCGGAGCTCAACGGTCAGCTCGACCAGTCGCTGCGGAGCCTCACCCTCAACATCCTCAGTCACGGCAAGCCCGGCGGCCAGCCCCCCGGCGTCGGCGGTCCGGGTGGCAACCAGTCCGCGGGATCGGGCGGCGCCACCCAGGCCGGGGCCGGCCTCCAGAACGACAGGGACGACCCCGATGAGGGGCTCGGTCTCAGTGGCCAGCGCGGTCCGGCGTTCGGTGGCGCCGCGGGGACGGTGACGCTGATCCGGCAAAACGGGACGACCTACGTCCCGAGCGGTCAGACATACAAGATCCCGGTCACCGCCACCTTCAAGGCGATCGCGGCGCGGGGTACCGGTACGTACTTCACGGACATGGACGTGTCGGGGACCGAGATTCGGGTGCTGGCCAGCGGGATCAGCAAGCGGCTGGGAGCACTGCTCGTGGCGCTGCCACTCAAGGACGTCAACCATGCGCTGCGCAGCCAGATGCTGCTGCTGCTGATCATCTCGGCGGGCGGGATCGCGCTGGCCGCGCTGCTCGGCATCCTGGTCGCCCGGACGGCGCTCGCGCCCATCGCTCGGTTCACGCGCCAGACCGAGGCGATCGCGGCCAACCCCGATCGGCTGGACCAGGACCGGGTCGACGTTCACGGCGGCGACGAGCTGGCCCGACTGGCGCAGACGTTCAACCGGACGCTCGACGCGCTCGATCGGTCGGTGCAGGCGCAACGCAATCTCGTCGCCGATGCCTCCCACGAGCTCCGGACCCCGATCGCCACGATCCGCGCCAACCTGCAGCTGATGCGCGACGAGCGGCGGCTGTCGCCCGAGGACCGGGAAGCGCTGCGCAACGACGTGATCGACGAGCTGGATGAGCTGACCTCGCTCGTCGGCGACGTCGTGGAGCTGGCGCGTGGCACCAAGCTCAGCGGCGAGCCGGGCGACGTGCGCGTCGACGAGATCGTCAGCGCCGCCGTCGAGCGGACCCGCCGCCGTGCCCCCCAGCTGACCGTGGAGGTCACGACCGAGCCGACGCTGGTCTATGGCGAAGCGGACCGGATTGCGCGAGCGGTCGCCAACCTGCTCGACAACGCCGCCAAGTACGGGCGGTCGGGCGGGGCGATCGAGGTGGCGCTCAATGACGGAACGCTGACGGTCCGCGACCACGGTCCCGGCTTCCACGACGAGGATCTCCCGTTCGTCTTCGATCGCTTCCACCGGGCGCGTGACGCCCGGTCACAACCGGGGTCGGGCCTGGGATTGGCGATCGTGCGCCAGGCCGCCGAGGCTCACGGCGGCTTCGTCGAGGCAGCAAACGCGCCGGGCGGCGGGGCACTGCTGCGGATCGGGTTCGGGCCCACCGTGGCGTTCGGCGACGCCGCGCTCCGGGACGCCGTCAGCCCCGCGTAGCCGGTTACCGGGACCGCAGCAGCGGGGCCAGGGACGGCGTGCACGCGCACGCGGCTCCCCGCAGCCGGGGGAGCCCGAGGAGATCCTCGATCGCCTGCAGGATCGAATACTGATCGGTCGGGCTGCGCAGTTGTCCTGGCGCTCGCGCGCCGGAACCGGCCACGATCGTGGCAATGTGGCCGCCGGCGGCGAGCCGGCAGCAGCCGTCGTCGCTCGTCCCCTCGTCCCAGGTGATGAACAGCAGCCCGTCGCGTCCCAGCGCGGCCAGCAGTGGCGGCACCAGCCGCGAGAGGAAGGCGTCCCCCTGGAGCGGCGAGCAATCGTGCATGTCGTGACAGAGGTTGGGCGTGATCCAGATGAACCGGGGCAGGGTGTGGGTGCGTTCGCCGGCGGCGAGCCCGGTGAGCGGCACGACATGCCCGCACCGCGCTGGACTCTCCGCGACCGGCGTGTAGTACATGAACGGGTCGTGCTTCTTGGCGTAGCCCCCCGCGTCCGCCCCCGTGTAGCACGGGTGGGGAAGATCCTCCATGTACGCCCGCCATGGGATCCCGGCGGCGGTGAGCTGACCGGCCAGGCTGGACCCGGTGACGCGGCACGCCGTGCAATCGCTGCTGATCCCGAACGTGCTGCCGCCGGTGAGCGCGAGGTAATTGGGCAGCGACGGGTGAGTGGTCGCATACATCCCCTGCGCCAGCGCATAGCGTCGGGCCAGCGCGTTGAGAAACGGGGTCTGGCGGGAGCCGACGATGTCCCCGTACTCCTCGTTCTCCATCAGGATCACCGCGATGTGGGCCGGCGCGCCGGCGGTGAGCGACAACCGCGGAGACGGGGCGGACTGGACCGGGCCCTGGCGACGGGCGGTGGCGCCACAGCCCGTCGTCACCAGCACGGTCACCGCCGCGGCGACGATCACGGCGCTCCAGCGGCGCCGGCGGGCGGTCACCGCCGTGGGGTCACCGCGGATGCCCCGGACCCTCGGAGATTGCGGAGCCGCTGGCGACGGCGATCACCTGGCCGTCGGCGTCGGTCACCTCGGCACGGGCCACCGCGATGCGCCGGCCTCCGTGCACCAGCTGTGCCTGCGCCCTCGCCTCGCGCCCGTCGCTCGGCAGCGGGCGCAGGTAGTTGAGCTTGAGCTCGATCGGCACGAACGCCGTCCCGGCGGGTGCGGCGGTCTGAACCGCCGTGCGCAGGGCGGCGTCGGCCAGCAGTGCGACGGCGCCGCCCTGAACCCGTCCGGGCGGCGGGGCGCACAGCCAGCGGGTCGCCGGCAGGGCGAAGGTCGCCTCTCCGCGGCCCGCGGACACGGGGCGCAGGCCGGTGAGCCGGCCGAGCGGCCCGGCGCCGGCGTCACCGGTCATCGCGGCGTCGGCCTCCGGCGGTGGCGCCGGACGCTGCCACGGGTCGGGGTCGGACTCCGCCGGTGCTGCCGCGGCCGGATCTTCGCCGGCCCGGTCCGCCGCCGCCGCCGCGCTGAACGGCAGCGTGACGCACAGCGAGCTGCCGTGGGCGATCAGCTGCCCGTCGCCATCGGTCAGCGACACCTCCGCCAGGGCCACCGGCGGGCCGGGCTCGAGCACCGTTGCGTGTGCGAGCAGCGTGTCGCCAGGGCGCGCCGGGCGGACCTGGCGCAGCGCCAGCTCGGTGGTGGTCAGGGCCGTCGCGGCCGGAAGCCCCGTGATGATGGCGCACGCCATCGCGGCGTCGGCGGGGATCGTCAGGGGGCCGAGGGGGACGCGAGCGTCGGCGCCGCACAGCCACCCGGTCACCGGGAGCGAGAACGTGGCGCGTCCGTCGCCGAATTGGACGAGCCGCATCCCGGTCAGGCGCGACAGCGGCGGCTCGGGCGTCGCCCCGGCGAGGAGAGCCCGGAGGAACTCGACCCCTTCGCGGGCGGCCAGGCTCGGGTCGGGGTGGCCGCCCCGCACCCGTTCGCGCCACGGGCCGTTCGGGGCCGGCCGGTCGCTGTCGTGGTCCGCCACGGGATCGGCGTCATGCATATCCCGCCAACGTAGCGGTCCGCGGCCGACGGCGGCCGCGTCGGCGTGGCCGCCGGCGTCCTACCCCGGCGGCAGCCGTGCCAGCCACTCCGCCGTGGCGGCTCGTACCCCGGCGAGGTCGCTCTTGAGCCCGTGATCTCCGGTCACCAGGACGACGGTCCGGAGGGGGCCCTCGGGCGGGATCCCGAAGCGGTCGCTGCGCCCCTGGATGACCAGGGTGGGGACGGTCACCGCGTCGAGCTCGGGCAGCCGGCTCGGTGCCGGTGCGGCCGCGCCCCGGCGGGGCGGAGGCTGGAGTGGGAACGCCAGGCACAGCACGCCGACCGAGGCGGTGGCATCGGCCGTCCGGCAGGCGACGCGCGCTCCCATCGAGCGCCCGCCGGTCACGACCGCCATGCCCGCCAGCGACGCGTCCCGCAGCTGGCGGATCACCGAGCACCAGGCGTCATCGAGGTGCGCCGCGGGCGGCGGGGCCCGCCGTCCCAGCACTCGGTACGGCTGCTCGACCAACGCCACCGCGAACCCACCGGCCAGGGCCGCGCTCGCCGCGCCCTGGATGTCGGGGGCGGTGATCCCGCCGCCGGCGCCGTGGCCGAGGATGAGCGCCACCGACGCGCCGGGTGTCGCCGCCCGGTCGGGCAGGCTCACGTGCGCCCGGGCCTGGCCCCGTGGGGTGTCGATCGTCAGCTCCTCCATCGTCGCCATCGTAGGCTTGACCGCCGTGGGAGGAGTCCTGGGTCACCGATCTTTTCGGCTGTTGTTCGCCGGCCAGTCGATCTCATCGCTCGGGGACCGGCTGGCGCCGGTGGCACTGGCGTTCGCGGTGCTGGATCTGACGGGCTCGGTCACCGACCTCGGACTGGTCCTGGCCGCCCAGACGGTTCCGATCTTGGTGTTCGTTCTGCTCGGGGGAGTGTGGGCCGACCGGCTCGGTCACCGGAGCGTGATGCTCGCATCGGACTTCGTCCGCGCCGCGAGTCAGGCCGGCAGCGCCGCGCTGCTGCTCACCGGGTCGGCCAACGTCTGGCAGCTGGCGGCGCTTCAGGCGGTCTATGGGGCCGCCAGGGCGTTCTTCGGCCCCGCATCGACGGCGTTGGTCCCCGAGACGGTGGCCGCCGAGGATTTCCAGCGCGCCAACGCGGTGCTGGCCCTGAGCCAGAACATCACGGCGGTCGCCGGCCCCGGGGTCGCCGGGGTGATCGTCGCGGCCCTGCAGCCGGGTTGGGGCCTGGCGATTGACGCGCTCACGTTCGTTGGCAGCGCCGCGTGCCTGATGGCGATGCCGGTGTTCGCAGCCGCGCCCCGTGAGCGCGCCTCGATGCTGCACGAGTTGCGCGCCGGCTGGAGCGCGTTCGTCTCCCGCGCCTGGTTGTGGATCACGGTGGCCTGCTTCACGCTGTACATCGGTTTCGCCTGGGCGCCGTTCCAGGTGCTGGCGCCGCAGGTGGCGCGGGCGTGGCTGGGCGGTCCCGGAGCCTGGGCGGCCATCGCCGTCGCGCTGGGCGTGGGGTCTGTCGCCGGCGGGGTGGTGGCGCTGCGGCTGCGGCCGCGGTATCCGATGCGGATCCCACTGGCAGTCTTCGTGGTTGTGACCCCGGCGCTCACCGCGCTGGTGGCGGCCCACGGCCCACTGCCGGTCATCCTCGCGGTCGCGCTCGTCGACGGTGCCGCCGGCACGCTGTTCAACACGTTCTGGTTCACCGCGCTGCAGTCCGACGTTTCGCCTGACGAATTGGCCCGGGTCGTCTCCTGGGATTGGATGGGATCGGTGGCGCTGCTGCCGGTCGGTCAGGCGCTGAGCGGCCCGGTCGCCTCCGCGATCGGCATTTCGGCGACGCTGTACGGCGCCGCCGGGTTGACGTTGGTGCTGTTCGCGGCGGCGCTGGCCGTGCCCGCAGTGCGCAATTTCAGCCCGCCGGCGGTGCCGCCGGCGGGCTGAGGCACGCGCCTGCCGGCTTCAGCGGTGACCGCTGAAGCTGATCACCTGCTGGATCCCGCTCGGCCGGTTGGTGTAGCTCATCGTGAGCAGGTTGATCGGCGTGAACTTGATGTCCAGCGCCGTCGCGCTCGTGCGCCACCGGGACGGCTGTGACGTGTGCTGCTGCCGGCTCAGCTGACCGCCGGCGGCCGCGATCGCCGCCCACACCGACTGGCGGCAGCGGTGCAGGCTGCCGGCGCCGCAGTAATCGTTGGCGAACGGCTGGGGCTGTCTGATCGCGAGCAGCTTGGTGATGTCGCGGTCGAAGTACTGATACCAGCCGTTGTACTGGCCGCCGGGGGGCGCGTCGAACACGCCGAACAGTGAGTTCAGCTCCCCGAGCTGCGGCCCGAGCACCGGACGCATGAACGCGGCGGCGATCTTCGGCCACGCGGCGCCGATGATCGCCGCGCCGGGGTCGGTGACCTCGCCGTTGCCGGTCCGGTCCAGCAGGCTGCCGCCGTGCCGGTTCCAGGCGACGAGCAGCGCCAGCATCTGCGCTGCCTGCTGGTTGGGGGCACGGGTGCCGTGCAGCAGCCGGGCCAGCAGCGGCACCGTGTCGATCGCCAGGACATCCTGGGAGGCGGTCTCGTTCATCGCCGAGGCGACCGCCGCCAGCGTCCACTTGCCGTGCCGACGCTGCTGTCGCAGGTCGTCATTGAGCAGGTTGACCCGGGCGGCGGTGCCGTTCGCGCCGAACGCGTCCGGAGCGGCTCCGAACCCGTGGGCCGAGTCGTTGTTCCAGTTGACCATCGTGCCCTTGACCGGCGTGTGCAGCGGGTCGATGCCCTGCGGGTGATCCTTGGCCGGCAGGTAACCCTGCCACTCATATCCGCCGGTCCCGACCGTTGGGAGGCTGGGGTCGGTGCCGCGATGGCGCAGCGGGAGCAGGCCGGTCGTGATCTCGGCGACGTGCTTGTCGTCGATGTAGAACGAGTTGAAGGTCTGTGGAGTCAGCGATGCGGCCTTGATGAATGACTGCGGGCTGTCCACCTGGCCGTCGGACAGGCGGCGGTTGAACAGGAGGTCGAGCACGTCCTTGCCGTAGCTCGAGCGCTTGCTGGAGATCGCCACCAGCCGTCCGCCGACGCGACCGTAGCCGATCACCGGCCCGTGCACCGTCGTCTCAAAGCTCACTTCGTGGCCGTTGAGCGTGCCGGCGTCGAACGTCTGCATCGATCGGCATCGGCCCTGGTAGCGGTACTTGGTGCGACTACCGCCGCACAGGGTCTCGGCGTACTGGTCGATCAGATCCGCGCCGGCCGAGGTGAGCGTGGTGGCGAAGTCCGCGCCGCGGCCGATCAGCAGGTAGCCGGGGAACGGCGCTGACGTTGCGCCCCGCCAGTCCAGGCCGGGCGCGTGCATATCGATCTCGAAGGTGAGCCCCGGATAGAAGTAGCCCACCTGCGGTCCGCCGACGAGCAGCGGGTGACCGGTGGCGGAGTACTTGGCCTCGACCATCAGCTCGTTGGAGGCGTGGGGGCGAGGCTCGAGCCGGCCGTACTTGGCCGCCTGGGCAGCCGACACCGCCGGCGTGGCGTGGAAGCTGCCCGGGCTGAGCAGGACGCTTCCGGGGGCGCCCGGCGTGGTCGGATCGTGGCCATAGTTGAACGTGCCGTCCACGGTCGTCGGGCTGCCGGCGTTGAGGTTCTGGCGCAGGTCGTTGAACACGCTGAAGCCCTTGTCGCGCCCGAGGCGCCGCTCCAGGCCGGCGAGCAGCTCGGAATTCTGCGCCTGGTTGCCGCCGCCCTCCCCGAAGAACTGGTCCTTGAGCGCGTTGAACGCGTAGATGTCGGTTCGCGTGAAGGGGGCCGTCGACGGGCTGTAGCGGGCCAGATACGCGTTGATCCCGCTGACGTACACGTCGATGTCGTGCAGCACGTCGCGTCCCTCGGCGCCCGCGTGAAGCAGCACCTGGGTCTGCCGGGAGACGACGCGCTCGGTCTCGGCGCTCGGATGGAATTGCTGCAAGCTGTCGACCAGGCCGATCGCCGACAGGCCGGGGGCGTCGATCGCCGCCACGAGCGAGTCGTACCGGGCCTGCTCCAGCAGCAGGAGGCGATCCTGGGCCGCGATCCAGCCGGACGCCCACACGCCGCCGTCATGCGTGGTGGCGGTGACGTGGGGCACGTCGTAGCGGTCGCGAATGATCGTCACGCCCGGATACGGGACGGCCTCGACGGTGGTGGGTCCATCGCCCGAGACGCCGAACTTCTCGGACTTGAAGTCGGTGAACAGGTCGGCGTTGGTGACGTGGTCAAACAGCGGTGTGAGGGCGTTGTACATCTGGGCCTGCGTGGCGGCGCCGTCCGGAACCGGGAAGCCGCCCGGCTCGCCCGACGGGATGATGTTGCGCGCGACCTGCGAGTAATCCTTGAGCGAAACGCTCGCCTGCGCGACGGACGCTCCCCAGGCCGCCACGGCGAGCACGGCAAGCGCGGCCGTGATCCTTCTCATATCAAGCTCCTCTCTCCGCCCGTTGCGGGCGCTGTGCGGCGGCCAACATAGCGGACCCTCCCCTCGACGCGCGCCGCCGGTCCCCCTGGAGGCCGGCTGGTGCAGGAACGGTGCACTAGCGTTGCGGACGTATGGCCGTCACCGTCACCGTTCCCGAGTACGAGCTCCACGAGCGAGTGACCATCGATCCGGCACACTCCGCGCTCGTCGTCGTGGACATGCAGAACGACTTCGTGTCCGAGGGCGGCAGCCTGGTCGTGCCCGATGCGGCCGCCACGGTCCCGGCGATCGGCGCGCTGCTGGAGCTGGCCCGCAGCAGCGGGATGCGCGCGGTCTTCTCGCAGGACACACACGCTGACGGGGATCCCGAATGGCGGATCTGGCCCGAGCACGCTCGCGAGGGCAGCTGGGGTTGGCAGATCGTGGATGCGCTGGCCCCCCGTCCCGACGAGACGGTCATCCGCAAGGTCCGTTACGACGCCTTCTACGGGACTCCGCTGGACCACTTGCTCCAACTGTGGGGCGTCCGGACGCTTGTGATCTGCGGCACCGTCGCCAACATCTGCGTCCACTACACCGCCGCCAGCGCGGCGCTGCGATGGTACGACGTCATCATCCCCCGCGACGCCGTGTCGGCGCTCGATCCGTTCGATCTGCAATCGTCGCTGCGTCAGACCGCGTTCCTGTTCGCGGGGCGGGTGACGACCGCCGCCGGCGTGTCCCTCAACCGCGAATCGCCCCCGGCGCCATCGCGATGAGCGAGCCGCTCTCGGAGCGGACCGAGCCGCTCCGGATGTCCCCGGCCCTGCTCGCCGGCGGGGTCGTCCTGGTGGCGATCAACCTGCGGCCGGCCGCCGCCAGCATCGGACCGGTGCTGGACCGAATCGAGACCGGGACCGGCCTGTCGCCGGGGTGGGCGGGGGCGCTGGCGACGCTGCCGGTGTTGTGCTTCGGGCTGCTGGCGCCGCTTGCCCCGGTGCTGGCCCGGCGCTTCGGCCTGCGCGCCTCGATCGCCGGCGCCATGTGCGCGCTGCTGGCGGGTATGGTCATCCGCCTGCTCCCGGGCGTCGGCTTCCTGTTTCTCGGGACGGGGCTCGCCGGTGCGTCGATCGCCACCGGGAACGTGCTCGTGCCCGTCCTCGTGCGCCGCGACTTCGCCGATCGCACCGGCATGGCGATGGCGCTGTACTCGACATCCCTGATCGCGTTCGCGGCCCTCGCCGCCGGGGTGACCGTTCCGGTGGCCAACGCGCTCGGCGGCGGGTGGCGGCCCGGTCTGGCGGTGTGGGCGATTCCCGTCGGGGCGGCGGCGCTCGCCTGGGCGCCCGCGCTCTTCCGCCACGATGTCCGGGGTGCCGGCGTTCGCTCCGCCCGCGCGAGGGCGCCGACGGCACCCACGCGATCTGAGACAGCTGCGGCCGAGGTCCACACGGCCCGAACCCTTCTGCGCAAGCCCCTGGCGTGGCAGGTCACCCTGTTCTTCGCGATTCAGTCGGGCGGCTTCTACGCCACCCTCGCCTGGCTGCCGAGCATCTTCCGCAGCCACGGGGCGAGTGAGGCGCACGCCGGGCTGCTGCTCAGCCTGACGATGGTGGTGGGCCTGATCACGGCGCTCACGGTCCCCGGCCTGGCAAATCGCGGCCGCAATCAGCGCCCGCTCGTCATCGCCAGCTGTGCGCTGACCGCGGCCGGCCTACTCGGCATCCTGCTGGCGCCGATGACGGCGCCGTACCTATGGGCCGTGCTGCTGGGACTCGGACAGAACGCCTCGTTCCCGTTGGCGCTGATGCTGATCGTCCTGCGCGGCGGCAGTGTGGCCACCACCGAGGGGTTGTCGACGATGGCCCAATCCGTGGGTTACGTCCTGGCGGCGTTCGCGCCCCTGGCCGTCGGCGCGCTGCATGGGCTGACCCACTCGTGGGCCCCGGCGCTCATCCTGCTCCTGGTGCTGGTCGCGCCCCAACTGCTGTTCGGCCTCGGCGCGGGCGGTGACCGGCGGCTGTCGGGCGCCTGAGCTCCTGGTGACATCGGCTCGCGTGCGCGGGCTACCCGGGCCGCTCGGCCCCGAGGCGGACCGCCAGGTCAGCGAGATCGCGCGCCGCGATGTCGAACCGGTCCTGTGCGGTGGGGACGCCCTCGCCGTCGCGGCTGACGTACGCGGTACGCATCCCGAGCTCGGCGGCGGCGCGGAGGTCCCATGGATGTGCCGCCACCATCAACGTGTCAGCGGCCTCGAGGCCGAGGCCATCGAGCGCGAGCCGGTAGACCACCGGGTCCGGCTTCAGCGCCGCCACCATCTCGCCGGACAGCACTCCGTGCCACCGCAGGCCGCCGGCGGCGGACATGCCGACCAGCTGCGCGAGGTCGGCGTTCGACAACGCGACCACGGCGTAGCGGGCGCCGAGCGCCTCGAGCGCGGCGGCTGAATCCGGCCACGGGCGCAGGCGATGACCGACCTGGCCGAGCTCCTTGACCGCCGCGGGGGACAGGTCGGCGACACCGACCGCCGTGACCGCGTCGCGCAGCGCCCCGACGCGCAGCTCGTCGTTTGGCCGCCAGCGCGAGTGGCCGGCGGCGATGTCATCGATCGACGCCTCGAGCCGCTGGTTCCACGCCTGCGTCAGCTGCCGGGCGCGGTCGCCGGGGTTGTCGCCGCCCAGCGCGGCAATCGTCTCGGCCACGATCGAGCCGGCCTCGTCGACAACCGTTCCGAGGACGTCGAAGATCAGCGTCGTGATCTCGCCCATCGCCGCGCGATGATGTCAGGAATGCGCTTCGTCCTTGATCCGCCGGAGCCCGAGTTCATTCGAACTCCGGGGCGACCCATCCCGGCATGACGTCGGGCAGGCCATCGCTGACCCGATCCGGGAACTCAGCCGGCCGCTTCTCCAGGAACGAGGTGATGCCCTCGGCCGCGTCCGCCGACTGGCCCCGGGAAAACATGGCGCGCGAGTCGGCACGGTGCGCGAGCATCGGATGCTCGGCTCCGAGCATCCGCCACATCATCCGCCGGGCCAGCGCCACCGAGACCGGAGCGGCGTTCTCGGCGATCTCGTGGGCGATCGCGCGGGCGGCCGCGAGCAACTCGTCCCCGGGGTGCAGGCTGCGCACCAGGCCGCCCGCGAGCGCCTCCTGGGCGCCGAACACGCGGCCGGTGGCGACCCACTCCATCGCCTGGCTGATACCGACCAGCCGCGGCAGGAACCAGCTGGAGCATGCCTCCGGGACGATGCCGCGCCGGGTGAACACGAAGCCGAACCGGGCATCGTCGGCGGCGACCCGGATGTCCATCGGGAGCGTCATGGTCACGCCGACGCCGACGGCGGGCCCGTTGATCGCCGCGATCATCGGCTTCGTGCACTCGAACGCGCGCAGCGTGAACTGGCCGCCGCCGTCGCGAGGCGCCGGGCCTGACGATTCGCGCTCGCGCCAGTCGAACGTGGCCTCGCCGCCGCCGAGGTCGGCGCCGGCGCAGAACCCGCGACCGGCGCCGGTGACGATGACCGCTCGCACCTCGTCATCGCGATCGGCGTCGTCGAGGGCGGAGATCAGCTCGTGGCCCATCGTCTGCGTCCACGCGTTGAGCCGGTCGGGGCGGTTCAGCGTGATCGTCAGCACGCCGTCGGCGATCTCGGTGGTGATCTGCTCGTGGTCCATCCTGCTCCTCTCGCTGGTCGCCGCGATCCTATGCCGGGGGTGTCCCATCGGCGCGTCCATCCGGCAGTTCGGGTAAGAACGTCGCATGGGAGCTGACCAGATGAAGCCCCGTCTGCTGATCGCCGACGACGAGGCGGTCGTGCGCGGGTACGTGACGGCCCGCGTGCGGGACCATTTCACGGTCGTGGGCGAGGCCTCGGATGCCGACACCGCGATCGAGCTCGCCCGGTCGCTGCATCCCGACGTGGTGCTGTTGGATGTCGAGATGCCCGGTGGCGGGCTGTACGCCACCCAGGTCCTGCGCGAGGAGATGCCCGGGATCGTGATCGTGGTGCTCTCGTCGGATCGTCAGCGTTCCTCGGTCCTGCGCTTCCTCCAGGCGGGCGCCTCGGCCTACCTGCGCAAGGGGCCGTCGATGCCGGACCTCCCCGAGAGGCTGCTCGAGCTCGTGGCCGAGGCTGCGGCGGGTCCGCCGGAGCAGGAGTGGTCGCGCCCCCCGGTGGACGAGCGGGTCCGTGCGGCGCTCGAGCAGGCAGATCTCGGCGTCGCAGTCGTGGTGCTCGAGGGTCGCGACGCGGGACGGGTCACGATGGCGAATGCGGCCTACGCCCGGCTGCTCGGTCGACAGCCCGGCGAGTTGGTGGGAGCGAGTGTCGAGACCTGGACGCATCCCGACGATCTGCCCGAGGCCATGGACCATCCGCTGGCCGCGCTGGCGACCGGGAAAGCCGACCGCGTCTCGTTTGAGACCCGCTACCTGGACCGGTTTGACCACGTGGTCCCGGTCAGCGTATGGGCGGTCAGCCATCGCGGCCCGGATGGCGAGCGCGTGGCGATCATGCAGGTGCCGGCGCCCGCGGCGGCCTGAGCCGCGGTCAGTGATCACGACTGATGGCACCGGCACACCCCCAATCGGAGCGGTGGCGCCTCGAGATCGGGCAGCGGGTGTCGATCGCCTTCGACGACGAGATCATCGCCGGCATCGTGCGCGAGCTCAACGGCGCCGCCCAGATCGAGCTGGCGCGTCGACCGCCGCTGCCCCTCCCGTCCCGGGGGCTGATTCAGTACACGTCGTCACAGGGGATCATGCGCCATCACGGTGCGCTCTCGATTACCGGACGCGGGCGATTGGCGTTCGTTCCCCGGGGGGCGCCGCAGCTCTTGCTCGCCCGCCAGCGGCTCCGCGCCGATATCCGGGTGCCGGTCGAGGTGCGCCGCGCAGATGGCAGCACGATCGAGACCCGCAGCATCGATCTCAGCGAGAGCGGTGCCCTCCTCGGGATCGGGCCCCCGCTCGCAGTCGGCGAGGACGTGACGCTCACAATCCACCTCGATCGCCATCAGCCGACGATCACAACCGACTCGGTGATCGTCCGGTTCAGCCCCGAAGGCTACGCCGCTGCGCACCACATCCAGATCGGCCGCGAACCCCTCGACCAGCTGTGCTGGTGGATCTTCGACCGGCTCCTCAGCGTGCGGGACCGGCAGCGCTGATGCGATGTCGCGGGCGGGCGGGTGGACCCATCTTCCAGCAATCGTCTAGAGGCCGGCGGTCCTGATCTGCACCCGGAAGGTGCTGCGTTTGGCCTTGGTGTTGGTGGTGATGACGGTGAGGCGAAGGGATTTGAGCTTGCCGGCGTTGGCTTTGCGTTTGAGGGTGGCGCTCTCTTTGAGTGCGGTGCTGGTGATGGTGACGGTGAGGCTGGAGACGGCTTTGCGCAGGGTGATGATGAGGTGGCCGTGGGAGAGCGCCAGTGATTTGATGGTGGCGCCGGCGAGGGTGACTCCGGTGATGTGCTGGTGCTTGCCGTGCGTGTGGGCGATGAAGCTCAGCCCGGAGGGCAGTTCGATGGTCAGGGCTCTGAGCTTGGCGGCGTGCTTGGCCACGCGGAGCTTGAACCGCAGCGAGGCGCGGCCCGAACCGAGGCCTGACAGTCCACCCCTGCTGAGGGTGGTGCCACCGACGGTGACTCCGGTGGTGGTGGAGCCGTTCCCGCTGCCGGTGGCGCCTGAGCCGCCGCTACCTCCGCCCCCGCTGCCGCCGGTGGAGCCGCCGGAGACCGCCGGGCAGCCGGACACGGTGAACTTGGCGGGAGCGTTGACCGACTTGTCGCCGTTCTGATCGGTCAACGCGGCGGTGGCCGTCCCCGACGGTGTCTGGCAGGTGGACAGGAACAGGCCCGCGGCGCCGCCGTTGAGCGTGACCCCGAGATTGGTCAGCGGGATGTCGGGCAGCCCGCTGAACGTCGCCGAGTTGTGGACGAGATCGACCGCGCCGGTGAGGGTCAGCGGGAACGGTGAGGGGAACACCAGGGTGAGCGACAGACCGGCCGAGGAGCCGGTGAGATACGCCCTGCCCGAGAGCGGCGTGGGGTACAGCGGCGATGTCGCGGTGGCCGACCCGACGGTCTGGCAGGTTCCGGATGCGAGGTTGAGGCACAGCGCCTTGATCGACTCCAGGTTCGGCGCGAGCGTCGCCGTCGGGAACGCCAGCGAGACTGACCGGCTCGGCGCCTGCGTGGCGGTCTGGGTGATCGTGGTGGACAGCTTGACCTGCCGATCGGTGCTGTCCCGGGAGGCGGCGACCTGGAAGCTGGGGGAGTAGGCCAACGCGGAGCAGCCGGTCACCGACAGCGGTGCGGCGAGGCCGTGGACCGTGGGGTCGCTGTAGGAGTCTACGGACGCGGTCAGGCTCGCCGGCGTCGACGGGCACGTGGCGGGATAACGCAACCCGTCGAACGTGCTGTTGATCTCGGTGAGCGAGATCTGCGCCGCGTTGACCTTCCCGATCACGGGCAGGGTGAGCGGAAGCTGGTCGGGCAGTGCCAGATCGAGCGTCACGCCGACGCCGTCCGGGTCGCCGGTGGGGCGGATCTTGATGTCACCCGTCGACCCGATCTGCTCGCCGAGTCCCTCGACGGCCAGGCCGGCGAGATCGCCGGCGGACGGCGGTGGTACGAGGTAGAAGGTCACCGGAACGGACACCGCCACCGGCAGGTTGAGCAGTCCCGGGATCGGGTCCGCGGTGGCACTGACCGTCCCGCTGCCGACCTCGCAGGCGCTGCCCGAGACGTTCGCCGTCTTCAGGCAGGCGCCGCCGTTGACGGCCGCGTTGGCGAGCAGCCCCGGCGGAAGGTTGAGGACGAGATTGTGCGGTGAGTCGGTGCCCGTGTCGGTGAACTTCAGGTCAAGCCCGAGGTTGGCGGTGGACCCCGCGGTCCGGCCGGCGCTCTGGTTGAGCGACAGCGTCGGGGTGATCGAAGCTCCCGCCCCCGGCGCCAGGATCGCCGCCGCCGTCACAACCGCCGGGATCACCAGGAGCCGCCGACGCGTGATGTGTCGAATTCCCGTCATTGAACTACACCCCGGGGTGTGCGATCAGCACATGGATCGTGGTCCGTTTGGCCTTGGTGTTGGTGGTGATGACGGTGAGGCGAAGGGATTTGAGCTTGCCGGCGTTGGCTTTGCGTTTGAGGGTGGCGCTCTCTTTGAGTGCGGTGCTGGTGATGGTGACGGTGAGGCTGGAGACGGCTTTGCGCAGGGTGATGATGAGGTGGCCGTGGGAGAGCGCCAGTGATTTGATGGTGGCGCCGGCGAGGGTGACTCCGGTGATGTGCTGGTGCTTGCCGTGCGTGTGGGCGATGAAGCTCAGCCCGGAGGGCAGTTCGATGGTCAGGGCTCTGAGCTTGGCGGCGTGCTTGGCCACGCGGAGCTTGAACCGCAGCGAGGCGCGGCCCGAACCCAGGCCCGAGGCGCCGGGCGCGGTCACCGTCGGCCTCCCCCCGTTGCCACCCGTCGGCGAGCCGCTGCTGCTCCCTGCCGGGCACCCGGCCACCGTGAAGTTCGCGGGCAGGGTGGCGGACTTGTCACCGTTCTGGTCGGTCAGGCCCGCGGTCGCCGTCCCGGAACGCGTCCCGCACGTCGCCTGGAACAGGCCGTTGGCGCCGGAGTTCAGCGTCACCTCGAGGTCGGTCAGTGGGATGTCGGGCAGTCCGGTGAATGCCGTCGCGTTGGACTGCAGATCGATCGAGCCGACGAGCGTCAGCGGGAACGGTGACGGGAACACCAGCGTCAGTGACAGCCCGGTCAACGATCCCGTCAGGTACGCCTGGCCAGTCAGCGGCTTGGGATAGAGGGGCGACGTGGCGGTGGCCGAGCCGACCGCCGTGCAGCTGCTGGAGAGCGTCGCACACAGGTTCTTGACGGACGCCAGGTTCGGCGCCAGCACCGCGGTGGGGAAGGTCAGCGACACCGACCGGCTCGGCGCCTCGGTCGCCTTCTGGGTGATCTGCGTCGTCAGCTGGACCTGCTTGTCGGCGCTGTCCCGGGTGGCCGTGACCGAGAACTGCGGCGCATAGGACACCGACGAGCAGCCGGTGACCGCCAGCGGCGCGCTCACCGTGTGAACGGTCGCGTCGCCATAGGAGTTGACCGCGACCGCGAAGTTCTGAGGCGTGGACGGACACGTGGTGGGGTAGCGGAGCCCGTCGAACGTGCTGCTGATCTGGGCGATCGAGATGGGAACGCCGTAGAGCGAGTTGGGGAGCACGAAGTTGATCGTGACCCCGACGCCGTTCGGATCCCCCGAGGGACGGACCTTGACGTCAGCGGTGGAACCGATCTGCGTGCCGCTGCTGTTGACCGCGAGACCGGCCAGGTCCCCGGCGGCCGGCGGCGGGACGAGGTCAAACGTGACCGGCGTCGTGATCGGGATGGTGCCGTAGGCGTCCGCCGTGACCGTGCCGGTGCCGACCTGGCAGGCGCTGTCGGTGAGGTCGGCGGTGGCCAGGCAGGCGCCCCCGTCGATCGAGGCATTGGCCAGCAGCCCCGGCGGCAGCAGCAGCGTCATGGCGTCGGGCGAGTCGGTGCCGGTCGGCGCGAACTTCAGATCCACCCCGAGGTTGGCGGTGGATCCCGCCGCGGTCCCTCCGCTCTGGTCGAGAGTCAACGTCGGCGTGATGGACGCCCAGGCCCCGGGAGCCATCGCCGCCATTCCGGCGACTGCGAGAACCCCCGCGAGAGCCTGCCGGCGCAATCCGTGCCACATATCCGTGTCTCCTTCTCCGCCGGGGCAACAAGCGGGCCATTCGTCGGAAGCGGCTGAAGGCCGCCCGCCAACAGCCAGCTCCGCCTTGATGTGCCGTGAAATCTCAAGAAAGCGTATATCACGACGACATGGCGGGGCGCCACATCGGATCGGCGTTGCCTGGGGCGGCCAGTTGCGGGCGTCGCGTCCCGGCGCGAAGATGCGATCGGTCTTGACAGGTGACTGAATGGTCACCTATACTCGCGACCATGACGACGAACATGAACGCGGTGTTCAAGGCGCTGGCCGACCCGACACGCCGAGGTCTGCTGGACGTGTTGTTCGAGCAGGACGGTCAGACCCTCGGGGCGTTGGAGCGGCGGCCGGCGATGACGCGGTTTGGCGTCATGAAGCACCTGAAGGTGTTGGAGGAGGCGGGGCTCGTCGTCACGCGGCGACGCGGCCGGGAGAAGCTGCATTTCCTCAACCCGGTCCCGATCCGCCTGGTCCACGACCGATGGGTCAGCAAGTACGCCGAACCCTGGGCAGCGGCCATGAGTGAGCTCAAGAACGAGATGGAGGCAGACGGCATGGAGAAGGTGTTTGAGATCTACATCAAGACGACCCCCGAGCGGCTCTGGGAGGCGATCACCCGCAATGAGCTGCGCCAGAAATACAACTTCGGAGTGGGCGTCAAATCCGACTGGACTCCCGGCTCTCACTACGAATCTGTGCATCCGGGAGCGCCGGGTGTCATCAGCGAGGGCGAGAACCTCGAGGTCGATCCGCCGCGCAAGCTCGTCCAGAGCTTCACGGCGCTCTGGGGCGAGGACGTCAAGCGCGAGGGCACGTCCCGCGTGACGTGGGAGATCGAGCCCGTCGGGGACTCCTGCCGGCTGACGGTCACCCACGACCAGCTGCCCGAGACCGCCAGCAATGCGCTCTACGGGGGCTGGCCGATGGTCCTGTCGGGGCTGAAAACACTTCTGGAAACCGGCGAGACGCTGACGACGCCGGGATCGCTGCTGTACGCGCAAGGACCAGCATCGGCCGCGTGAGACGCCCACCCACCCACCCACACCCCTCAGAGGAGCGCCAGATGAATGACAGTTCTGACCACGCCCGGATCACCGATATCCACACGGTCGGCGTGCCGGTGAGCGACCAGGCTCGCTCCCTTGACTTCTACATCGAGAAGCTGGGCTTTGAAACGCGCCTCGACGCCCCGTTCGGCGACGGTCGCTGGCTCGAGGTCGCGCCGCCGGGCGCCACGACCTCGATCGCGCTCGTCGAGACGGCCGACGGCGCCGCCACCGGCGTCGACACCGGCATCCGCCTCAGCACCGCAGACGCCGAATCTGACCATGCGACGCTGCTCGCCGCCGGCGTCGATGCGGATGCTGAGATCATGCGCATGGGTGCGTTCGTCCCGCCGATGTTCACGTTCCGCGACCCGGATGGCAACCGACTGGTCGTGGTCGAGCAGGCCGGGGTGCACGGCATCGCCAAGGAGGCGCGCTGACCGTTCGCTCGACGCGTTGTTGCGTCCCTATCGCTCGAAGGCGACGTGTCCGATGCCCGGGACATTGGCGTGAGCTTCACGTGTGTGCGGCTCCAGATCGAGCAGCATCGTGAGCAGCATCAGTGGCGCGCCGGCGGCCCAGGCTTGCGGCCGCGACGCGGTGGGGAACGCGACGGGGACCGATGTGAGCGTTGCTGGATAGCCGGCGAACACTTCGGGGAGCCGGTGCTCGAAGTGGGGGGCAGCTGACAGGATTGAGCTCGCCACCGTGATCGCGGCGTCGCGGTGTCCGTAGCGCGCGAGGCCGGCTGCGATCAGCGAGTTCTCGTGCGGCCAGACGGTTCCGGTGTGGTAGCCGAGCGGGTTGTAGCCGGCGTCTCGGGTGCTGAGGGTTCGCACCCCCCAGCCGGAGTAGAGAGGCTCGTCGAGCAGTCGCTCGGCGATCGTCGCGGCGTGGTCATCGTCCGCCAATCCGGACCAGAGCAGATGACCGATGTTGGAGGTCATGCTGTCGACCTGGCGCTTATCGCGGTCGAGGGCGAGTGCATGGCACCCGCGTTCGGCCATCCAGTAGTCGTCGCGAAAGCGATCGCGGAGACCGGCGGCGAGGTGTTCCAGCCGCCCGGCGAACGCCTGGTCGCCCCATACCTCACGAGCCAGGCGCGCGCCCCGGCGGCGCGCGTCGTATGCGTAGCCCTGGATCTCGCAGGTGGCGATGGGTCCTGTGGCGAGCGTGCCGTCGGCGAACTGGATCGAGTCCCAGCTGTCCTTCCAGCATTGGTTGATCAATCCGGTCGTGAGGTTGCGACGCTCGTACTCGACATAGCCGTCGCCGTCGGCGTCGCCGGCTTCCTCGATCCACGCCAGCGCCGCACGGGCGTTCGGCTCGAGCGCTCGAACGAGCGCGTCATCGCCGGTCCAGCGGTGATACTCGTCAAGCAGGACGACGAATAGCGGCGTCGCGTCCGCGGTCCCGTAGTACGGAGAGTGGGGCCGGACGCCCGTCGCGGTCAGTTCGCCGAACCGCAGCTCATGCAGGATCTTGCCCGGCTCCTGATCGTGAAAGTCGTCGCGGACCTGGGCCTGGCGGGCGCCGAGCAGACGCAGCGTGCTGGCGGCGAGCGTCGGGAAGTACGGCAGCGCCTGGAAGCTCGTGATCAGGCTGTCGCGCCCGAACAGCGCCATGAACCATGGCAGCCCCGCCGCCGGCAGCGTCGCCGGCTCGGACAGGTCCGGCTGGAGACGCAGCGCCGCGAGATCGGTCAGGCTGGCGCGATAGGTGCGCGCGATCTCCGGGTTCTCGGTGTCCAGCTCCGGGGCGCGCGCAAGCCAGTGCTCGAGCTCCACCGCCTTCGCTCTCCGGACGTCATCCAGGCTCCCGTGCACGGCGCGGCCGGCGAACGTCGTCCCGTGTTGCGCCGCGCGAGGGGTGATGCGGAGCGACACCGTCCATTGCCCGCCACGCTCGAGCGCGAACCGGAACGTGAACCCGCGGCGAGAGATCTCCGCCGGTTGGTCGCTGGTGATGGTGACCGATCGCCGAAACGCGCCACGTTCATATTCGAGCGCCAGGGACACGCCGTCCTCACGCCAGGTCACGTGGCGATGGGCCACGGCGCCGTCCTTGATCTCGAAGAGGTCCGCGAAGTCCGTATCGACGTCGAGCTCGACGCACACGTCGCTCGCGGCCCGTCGGTGGTTGACGATCGTGATCTCCTCGATCCACACACGGTCGATGCACCGGCGGCGCATCACCGAGCACGGCGCCTGGTCCTCGGGTGCAACCCGTGGAGTGAGAAACAGCGCAACGGCGAAATGAAACTCCTGGTCCATCCCGAGCAGATCGAGTGATTTGCCGTCGACACGCAACGACCACTGTGAGACGAAACGGGTGTCGTCGGAGAAGAATCCGTGCTCGCGCTCGGTGTCCGAGCGCAGGTCGCCCCGCCGATCGCCGACGACGAATGTGCTGCCGTCCAGGACGCTGAGCGTCGGGTCAGCCATGCGCGGCGACTCGCCCGGAGCCGGCGCCTCCGTTGCCCAGAGCGGCCGCGTTGCCCACAGCGGCCACGTTGCCCAGAGCGGCCCCGCTTCCCAGAACTCCCACGCTGCTCAGAGCAGCCCGGTAGGCGCGCTCGTACGCATGGGCGACGACGCCGATGTCGCAGTGCTCGCTGACCCACGCCCGGCAGTCAGCGGGCGCGATCGAAGGCAGCTCACCGATCGCCGCGGCCATCGCCGCCTCGTCGTCGACCAGGAACCCGGTCTCACCATCTTGGACGAGCTCCCGCGCGGCACCCTCGGCGAATGCGATCACGGGCGTGCCGGAGGCGAGCGCTTCCACCATCACCATGCCGAACGGCTCCTCCCAGCGGATCGGCATCAGCAGCGCGCGTGCATCGGCGAACAGCGAGCGCTTGACCGAGCCGCCGATCTCGCCGACGAAGCGCACCCGGTCATCATCGATGTGCGGCGCGATCTCGCGATCGAAGAACGCCCGCTGCCCGGGCTGGATCACCCCGGCGAGAATGAGCGGCACGCCGGCGAGACGGGCCGCGGCGATCGCTCGATGCGGCCCCTTGACCGCCGTCATCCGCCCGACCCACAACAGATAGTCGCGTTTTGTTTCCTGGAGGGGCCACGCGCGGAGATCGATGGGGTTGGGGATCGCCCCGACCGTCCGCAACCCGGCCGGCGCGGACGCGAGTTGCGCCTTGCTGATGCCGACGAGTGCGGCTTTGTGGCCATGATGGGCGTAGAACGCAGCGGTGCTCGCGGTGAAACTCCCATGAAGCGTGTGCAGCAGTGGCGTCTCGATGCGGTCCGCCATCGCGAGCGACGTGAAGCCACAGTGATCATGGACGAGGTCGAAGCGGCGGCCGAGTGGGGCGCCATCGATCATCGCGAACGCCCGCGCGACGTGATCGGCCTCGTACAACGACCGCTCGATCTCGTCGGGACGCGCCTCATCGAGCAGCGTGACGACACTCGCCGCCGATCGGGACCCGGGCGCGCAGAAGAGCGTCACCTCGTGTCCGCGGGCGACCAGGGCCTCGGTGAGCGCGCTGACGACGGACTCGACGCCGCCGTAGCCGGGCGCCGGAACGGGAATCCAAGGCGGAGCGAGCATGGCGATCCGCAGCGGCGCTGCCGACATCCGCCCATGGAAGGGCTTGACGTCGAACTCCCGCGGGTGCTCGAGCGCCCTGCGACGACGGCCTGTGGTCAGGGCCTCCACGACACTCCTCGCGCGCCTCTCAAGGGCTGCGGTCGCGAGGCAGAGAGGTCGATAAGGACCGAGCGAACGCCCGCCGCCGGCACCGTTCCGGTCCAGCGACAACTTCGGAGAGCATAGCGTAACCTCAATATTTCCGACCGTTCTGGTCGGATTACTGTGATACGCTCATCACTGAGCTCAGCGAGCCCCCAGCCCTTCTCGCTTCCGAGCGAAACCTACGGTCACAAGGGCAAGAGAGGCGGTCGGCCATGACCACCAGCGCGTCCCGATGATCAGACCACGCCTTGGGGCGACGCGATCCTGCCGCCGGCCGGCTCGACGCGGTCAGACCCTGCTGCTGCCCCTCGGCCGCGAGCAACTCATCGGCTTGCACCGACCCAACGCGGAACCCGTTCGCCGCACGTCGCCCTTCGCGGCCGCGGTGTCGCTCCCACTTCCCGATCCCAGCGAAGGACGATCATGACCGACGTTCACATGCGCATTCTTCGCCGAATAGCCCGCCAGAGACAGCGCGAGCTCGAGGCCCACGACGAGTCCGAGAACGCCGCGGGCGCTGCTGCGGCAGGGCACCGCCGGCGCCTCGAACGGGCGGCGACGCGCACCAGAGCGCGCGTGGCAGCCGCTCAAGCACAACGGCGTGGCCAGCGCCCCGAACGGGCTCTCTGATCGCCGGCCTCGCTGACAGCCAGCAACAGCGGTTGCTCGAGCGACTCCATCAGGCCGGCGGGCAGCCCATCGCCTTTGCGGAGCTCCACGCCGGCGGGATTCACTTCCCGGCCGCGGTCGTGTCCGAGCTCGAGTTGGGCGGGTACGCCTTCGAGCGCGTCCACGAGCACGGGCGGATGATCGGCGTGCGCCTCCTGGGCCCAGAGCCCGCCCAAGCTCCCGCCGCAGCCGGCCGGCGTCGACGCCCGTGGTCTCATGGGCGCCCGGCCGCCGAAAAGCCCCGGGCGGTGGGCAGATAGCCCAAACGTGACTCCGCCACGAGGGCCGTGCATCGGCTTGGTCGCGAGATGAGCGCTTCGGCGCAGCGGGTGGCATGATCGATCGCCATCGGTAGCGCTCGGATTGCGGCGCCGACCTGAGAGTGGATGGAGACGACGATCACGCGTTCCAATGTTCTGCGTGCCGCGCTCGGGAGGCGTCGGCGTGACCTCGCTTGGGCGTGGGGCCTGCGCGGCCTCCGTCCGCGCGTGGCGTGGTTTCAATGGCGCGCACGGCGGGTTGCGCACCGCATGGGGGATACGTTCAGCTTGGTGGCGGCCACGCGCCCAGCGGACACGCAGAGCTTGATCGGGTTGGCGCGGGGATGCCGCCGGGTCGTAGAGCTCGGCACGGCGACCGGATGGACGGCGATCACGCTCGCGCTTGACGACCCGGAGCGCCGAGTCGTCAGCTATGACGTGGTCGGTCGCGGACCAGAGCGCTACCTGGGACTCGTCCCCCGCGACGTTCGCGATCGGATCGAATTGGTCCTGGCGTCAGGATCAACCGGTCCCAGGGACGACCAGCCCGTTGATCTGTTGTACATCGACTCCTCACACGAGCGCGAGCAGACGATGGCCGAGGTACGCGCGTGGCAGCCCCATCTGCGCGTCGGCGCGCTGGTGCTGTTTGACGACTACACGCATCCGGATTACCCGGGGGTGCGTGAGGCGATCGAGGAACTCGGGCTTGAAGGCCACCGGCGCGGCACGCTGTTCGTGCACCGCCACCAGGTGCCCGGCCAGACGTAGCATCGCCGCGGAATCGTCGGGGCGCCGCCCGAATGCCTACTTTCTGCTGGCGGCGCCCGTCATAACGGTTGCGCGATGCACAGCGGCCGGGACGATGACGAAAGTGTCACTGCCGCTCGTGCGTGCGGGCAGCCGGACGGGGCGGAGCGCGATCTGCCGCTGGCCGGGCTTCCAGACGGCAACGACGGTGCGGTCCCGGTTGGGTCCGTTGGTCTGCGCGAGCATCACCAGGCGCCCGTCGGTGGTCCACGCCATGCTCGTGAACTTGAGCAGGACCGCGGCGGGCATGTCGGGAAGGTGGCGGAAGCGGCCCGTCGCGGGGTCGAGCAGCCAGACGTCGGTGACCTGCGTTCCGGTTCCCCGATACGCGGGATCGGCGAAGTCGAGCGCGATCAGTCGCCCGTGCGGCTCGACGACGGCCTGGTCGGTGCCGGCCTGGTTGGTGCCGCGGATCTGGCTCGGCCACGGCAGCCGTCGGCGCGTGCCGGTGCTCAGATCGGTCAGCATCAGCGGCGGGCCCGAGCCGGCGCTGCTGAGCGCGCGCCCGTCCGCGATCGACCACAGCGTGCCCGGGCTCGGCAGCGTGCGTCCGGTGCCCGGGTCGACAACCATGCGTGTGTGGACGAGGGCCGCGCCTGAGCCCGTGTCAAGGAGCTGTGTCGAGCAGCCGATCGGACGTGCCCGGCGGCGTACGCGTCCGTCGAGTCCGATCTCGGCCAGGGTGCAGCGATGCGCGTCCGTGAAGCGCAGCAGCCAGATCGCGTGGCCGCCGTTCGCCGGCGCGACGTCCCAGCCTGTCGCGAGCCGGATCGCGTTGCTCGTCCCGTGCCGAACGACGTAGATCTCCGCGCCGGGCCGGCCCGCCGGTGTGCGGCGGTCCAGCCAGACGACGGCATCGTTGCCGACCGCGAGCACGGTCAGGACCGGATCGCCCCTGACGTTCAGGTCGGTCACCGGTGTGACGGCACCGGTGTCGACATCGAGCAGGAAGGGTGGATCGGCGGAGACCAGGAGCCGCAGTCCGGTCGAGCCGGCCAGCGGTACGCCGTGCAATGGCCTCGGCGTGGCCGGTGGTCGTGGTCTCGCCGGCGACGAGCTCGCCGCGAATCGGGCCGGCGGCTGCACCTCGAGATCGACGCTCGCGCGGTGCTCGCCCCACGTCAGCGTCAGCTTCCAGCATCCGGGCCTGGGTAGGTCGATCCCCGAGGGGTAGATCTCCCCGGGCGAGGAGTCCGCAGGTTGGACAAAGCGCACGCGCATGGACGGATCGGCGCTCCAGCGTGCGGAGATGATCAGCGGCTTGCCATTGCGCGGGAAGCGCACGACCCACAGGATCTTGTTGCCTGGATCAGTGGGATGGCCGGCACGCAACGTATGGGAGAACATGAAGGCGGCCGCCGAATCGCCGGAGGCGAGTGCGTAGGGCGCCCTGAACCCCGGGCTGGAGTCCGACCATGCTGCCGCCGTCCAGTCCGGTGGGGCGCTCGTGTGAATCGGCGCCGGGACGCATGTGCGCGCGTCGGCCACCCGCCTCGTCGAATGCCCGCAGGAAGCGAGGAGCAGCGCCGCGGCGAACGCGGCCGCGCAGCACGTCCGTCCACGCGTCCTGGCCTTCACGCCATCTCTACACCCACGGCGTCCGAAAGGTTCCCGGGCCGGGAACCGATCGGGCCGCGGGGGTGTATCGGCGCTGTATGTTGCTGACGCTCCCTCCCGGGCAGGCGACTCGGGTGCACCTGAATGTCCGGGGTCGGGCGGGTCCCTCCGGCGGGCGAACGAATGCGGCGCTGACGGTGGCGGCGCGGCGATGCCAGTGGCAAGCTCGGTCGCGGAGGGTGTGCCCACGCATTTGAGCAGCATCGCCACGATCCCGCTCGAGCCGGACGAGCACCGCCTGATCGCGGCCGCAAAGGCCGGCGACAAGCACGCGTACGCCCAATTGCTGCAACAACATCAGGCGCTCGCGTTCCGCGCCGCGTACCTGATCAGCGGCTCGGTCGCGGACGCGGAGGACGCAACCCAGGAGGCGTGCGTGAAGGCCTGGCTGGCGCTCGACAGGTTTCGCCCCGCGGCGCCGTTTCGTCCCTGGCTGGTGCGGATCGCGATCAACGAGGCGATCAACCGCCGGCGCGGAGCGGCCCGCCGGGCGGGGCTCGCGCTGCGCCTGAGCGGCGAACCCGGCGGCCCAGCGGTCGCGCCCTCGGCGGAGACCGAGGCGCTGGCCGCCACCGAGATGACGCGACTGACCGCCGCCATCGGCCGGCTTCGCGATGACGACCAGCTCGTGATTGCGGCGCGCTACTTCCTCGGGCTCTCGGAGGCCGAGGCGGCGACCGCGCTCGAGCTGCGTCCTGGCACCCTGAAGTCGCGGCTCTCGCGCGCGCTTGGACGCCTCCGGGCACAGCTGGAGGAGGATCGATGACCGACGTGCTTGAGCAGCGGCTGGAGGCGCTTGGCGCGGGACTGCAGGTGCCGCAATCGCCCGACCTTGTCCCCGGCGTTCTCGCCCGGCTGCCGGAACGTCGCCGCCGCCGCGGTCGCCCCGTCCGGCGCACGCTGGTCCTCGCGCTCGCCGCGGTGCTGCTGCTCGCCGGGGTGGCGATGGCGGTGCCGGCGACGCGGCATGCGATCCTGCGCGTGCTGGGCCTGCGCGGCGTCAGCATCGAGCGCGTGCATCGCCTGCCGCCGCTCCCGGCGGGCGCGGGCACGCGGCTTGGGTTGGGCAAGCGGATCCCGGTGGCTCGCGCGCGGCACGCCGCCGGCTTCACCGCGCTGGTGCTCCCGCACGCGACGGCAGCGTATCTGGACCGCGATGTTCCGGGCGGGCGGATCTCGCTGCTCTCCGGGCGTGCGCTGATCATCGAGTTCCGCGGCACCACGATGCCGTTCATCTTCAAGCTGCTCGCTCCCGGCAGCCGCGCGGATCGCGTCCGCGTCAACCGCGGGCCAGGCGTGTACATCTACGGCGCCCCGCACGAAGTGATCTTCCAGAACTCCACCGGACAGGTGACGACGGACCGAATCCGGCTCGCCGGCAACGTGCTGCTATGGCAGCAGGGGCAGCTGACGCTACGGATCGAGGGGACCCGGACGCTTCGGCAGGCGCTCACGCTGGCGCGCTCGCTGAGATGAAGCGGAGCCGCCGCTATGGCAGTACAACCCGGACGGCTCGCTGTTACTCCTGCGGCTAGGCGAGGCCGATCTGCTGGGCCTGTCGCGCGGAGTCCCAGAACACGAACCGAGGCGCCGCGCGCGATCACACCTCGGCGCCGGTGGGAAAGGCCACGTCGATTTCGAGGCCGCCGCCGGTTCGAGCTTGTGCGGTGACGGTGGCGTCGTGTGCGGCGGCGATCGCTTGCACGATCGCGAGGCCGAGCCCCGCCCCGTCGGCAGAGGGGACCGTGTGAGAGCGGAGTCGCTGGAACGGTTCGAAGAGGCGGGTGACCTCGCCGGTCGGGATCACGGGCCCGGTGTTCGCGATCGTGACGATGGCGCGTCCCGCGGCGGTGTAGGTGGCGATGTCGAGCCGGCCGCCCGGAATGTTGTGACGGACCGCGTTGGCGACCAGGTTCGCGACGAGGCGCTCGACCAGCTGCGGGTCGCCGGTTGTTCGGGCGGCCTGCAGCGCCGTCGTGGTCCTGAGTCCGTGATGATCGCGGGCTCGCAGGACTTGGGCGGCGGTCGCGGCGAGGCAGACCGGCTCCCGCTGCAGACGTCCGTACTCGCTGCGGGCCAGGGTGAGCAGCGCCTCGAGCAGCCGTTCCTGCTGCTCGCACGCGGCGACGACGCCCTCGCCCATCTGGCGCAGGGCGGCCATGTCTGCGTTGGGGTCAGTGAGCGTGGCCTCCGCAAGCGCGAGCTGGAGGGTGATCTCGCCGCGCAGCTCGTGAGCGGCGTACGCGACGAAGCACGCGTCCGCGTCGGAGAAGTCCCTGGCTGACGTTGTCAGCGTCCCGATGCCCATTCCGCACGCGCCGGCCGGTGGTTGCGTCCAAGGTCCACGGTCTATTGTCCGGCGACGAAGCGGGCCACGATGGCCTTGGTGATGGCGCCGTGGGTGACGCTGGTGCAGGCGTCGCCGGCCTGCAGCACCGCCGGCTGATGCAGGCTTATCCCAGCGTTGGCGAGCATCTCGTGGGTCAGCTGGCCGCTGCTGGTCGGGTCGGGGAAGTTCGGGAACCCGTGGCCGCGTATGCAGTGGGCGAAGGCCAGCATCGCGGCCGCGTTCGGTTGACGCTGCGCTGCATTCTGGCCTGTGCCTGGGCCGCCGCCGTTCAGATGCCTGCACGCTGTCTGGGCCGTCTGGACCTGGGAGTTGCTGACCCCCTTCAGCGAGCTGACAATGGCTTCCTTATTGTTCCCCCCGCTGCTGGTGGGGTCGGGGAAGTTCGGCACCCCGTGGGAGCGCATGCAGCGGGCGTAGGCAAGCGCTCCGTTCTGCGTCGCCGCCGTCGTCGTGGCGGCGGTCGTGGACGAGCCGCCGCCGCAGCCGGCCGCGAGCAGCGAGACGGCGGCAGCCGCGACGACGGTGGTGAGGATGGGGGGACGGCGGAAACGCATGATGGTCGGTTCCTTCCAGTCGACGTGGGAGAGTCAGTCAGTTCGAGGCCGGTTCGGGCTCGAGTGGTGATGGAGGAGTCGTGTGCTCTGATCGCCGGCTTCGGGCGGGCGCGCGGGCGGCACGCGGATCTCCGGCGCGAGCCCCAGGGCGAGCGGGTCGGCGGTCGGCTCGCGTGGCTCGCCGGCGGCTGGCGTGCGCGCGGCGCGCCGCCCGACGCGCCAGACCGTGGCGCCGATCAGCGCGAGCGCGGCGGCGAGAAAGATGCCGGTCTCGAGTGCCTGCAGTGGCCAGTAGTGGCCTGGTGGCTGGTAGGTGATGAGCTGCTGCAGATGCTGCGAGAGTCTCTGTTCGCAGGCGAGGACGGCACCCGTCGCCGGGCCTTTCGGGCCTTTGGGGGCGCCGCCGGTGGTCTGCGAGAGGCCCGCCGCGATCGCCGGGCAGGAGCGGACGAGCAAATCGTGCAGTTGGGCGGCGCTGACGGCGTGGTGGGCGCGATCGACCAGCGCGGCGGAGATCGTCCAGGCGTTCGGGATCGGGGACGAGTTCGGGGCGATGCTGACGCCCTGCGCGCTCGAGACGAACCCGACGCCGTTCCCGAACGTCACGGGAACAAGGACTTTCGTGGCGCTGAGGAGGTACGGGCGGACCCAGAATGTGACGGCGATTCGCGCCGCGATGAAGCCGAGCAGTGTTGCGGCCATGGCCGGTAGCGTGCGGCGTGTCAGCGTGCCTATCGCGATGCCGAGCGCGAACGCGAAGCCCGCGTAGCCGATCGCGACGACCCCGCGCGTGGTGAAGACGCTGGGGTCGAGGCGGTTCACGTTGACCGCGTCGACCGGCGCGAACCACCAGCTGACGAGCCAGCTTGCGAGGCCGGCGACGGCGAGCGCGGCGACGCCGACGAGCGCGACCCTGACCGACAGCCAGCGGCGACGCGTGACGGTCTGGGTCCACGCGAGGCGGTAGGTCCCGGTCTCGAGCTCGCGCGCGACCAGCGGCGCGCCCCAGAACATCCCGAGCAGCGCGGGGATCGCGAGCAGCGCGGGGCTGAGCAGGTCCGCCAGCGGCAGGTCGTGGGCGAGCAGCGCTGCGCAGTCGTCGTTGCGTGCGGTGCAGTGCGCACCGCCGAGCGAGGTGTAGATGTCGCGCAGGTGCAGGCCGGTCACGAGCACGAGCACGGTGAACCCGGCGAGCAGGCCGAGCGTGACGAGCGCCTGCGTGCGGAACTGGCGCCAGGCGACCCAGATCATCGGTCGATCCTCGTCGGCGCCGCATGGTCTGCCGGGCGGGTGGGCGGGCGCATATACGCGAGGATGATGTCCTCGAGGCTGACCTCCTCGACACTCCAGGTCGGGTCGATGATCCGCTCCCCGGTGCGGACGAGCAGCGTGCTCTGGCGCTCGGTGTGGCTCTCCTCGATCACCTGCTGGCTTCCCGGCAGCGCGCTGTCGCGGCGCGGCCCGCTCAGGCGGCGGTGGGTGGCGAGCAGCTCGTCGACCTCGCCGGAGAGCTGGACACGACCCTCGGCGACCAGGATCAGGTAGTCGCAGACGCGCTCGAGGTCGGCGACGAGGTGCGAGGCGAGCACGACACTCACCGTGTGCTCGGCCGTGAACTCCATCAGGCCCTGCAGGAACTCCCGGCGCGCGAGCGGGTCCAGGCCCGCGACCGGCTCGTCGAGCACGAGCAGCTCAGGACGCTTTGCGATCGCGAGCGTCAGCGCGAGCTGCGCGCGCCCCCCGCCGGACAGCGTGCCGGCGCGCTGCCCGAGGTCGAGACCGAGCCCCGCGATCCGCGCCTGCGCGAGCGCCGCGTCCCAGCTCGGGTTCAGCGCGGCGCCGAGGCGCAGGTGGTCGGCCACCGACAGCGACGGGTACAGCGGCGTCTCCTGGGCGACGAAGCCGACGCGCGCGAGCTGCGCGGGCGTTGCGGCGACCTCCTCCCCGAGGACGGCGACCGATCCCGCGCTCGGGTCGATCAGGCCGACCGCGAGGTGCAGCAGCGTCGTCTTGCCGGCGCCGTTGGGCCCGACGAGGCCGGCGACGCGGCCGGCCGGGACCTCGAGCGTGCAGCCCGAGAGCGCCCAGCGGCGCCCGTAGCGCTTCCCGAGGCCGCGCGTCGCCAGCGCGACGCTCACGCTACGCCCTCGATGCGGGCGGAGCGAACAGCGTCGCGAAACAGCGCCTCGATCGACTCCTCGTCAAGACCGGCGCGCCGTGCCTTGACGATCCAGCCGCGCAGCTCGCGGCGCAGCGGCCCGTGCGCGGCGATCGCCGGATCGGCGAGCGACCCGGTGACGAACGTGCCGACGCCGGGCCGCGCGGCGACGAGCCCGGCGTGCTCCAGCTCGCGATAGGCCTTCAGCACAGTGTTCGGGTTGATCGCGAGCCGCGCCACGACCTCCTTGACCGTCGGCAGCTGGTCACCCTCGTCCAGCAGGCCGAGACGCAGCGCGTGACGCACCTGCTGAACGATCTGCAAATACGGCGATACGCCAGAACGCGAGTCGAGATGAAACTCGATCACGGATAATCCTCCATATCACTAGGTCCATAGCACTATAGATGACTAGGTAGTTGTCGTCAAGCGGCGCGAAGGCCGGGCACATCGCCCGTCCCACGTCAACGCCACGCCCCCGAGGTGGGCGGCACCCGCATAAACCACACCACCGGCCGTGGTCAACAGCGGATGTTCAGGCGCCGCCTAGCCCCTACCGTCGAATGGAGGTCGGTCGCAGACCGACCACCGACAGGAGGACAACATGAAAGCTCTCGTCTATCACGGCCCAGACCAGCGCAGCTGGGACACCGTCAAGGATCCGACGATCCTCGATTCAACCGACATCATCGTCCGGATCGACACGTCGACGATCTGCGGGTCTGACCTGCACATCCTCAAAGGGCACGTTCCGGAGACGACTCCGGGAACCGTGCTGGGTCACGAGGCGGTGGGCACGGTCCAGGAGGTAGGCGCGAGCGTCAGCACGGTCGTGGCTGGTGACCGGGTGCTGCTGTCATGCGTCACTTCATGCGGGCGCTGCCGCTTCTGCAAGGAGCACCGCTACGGCCAGTGCCTCGGTGGTGGCGGCTGGATCTTCGGCCATCTGATTGACGGGCTCCAGGCGGAATATGCGCGCGTCCCATTTGCCGACAACTCGGTGTACAAGATTCCCGAGGAACTCAGCGACGAACAGGTTCTATTCCTCGCCGACATCCTGCCCACGGCGTTTGAGGTGGGTGTGCTCAACGGCATGGTCTCACCCGGCGACGTCGTGGCGATCGTCGGCGCCGGTCCGGTCGGACTGGCTGCGATCCTCACCGCGAAGCTGTACACCCCTGGCCGGATCGTGGCGATCGATCTCGCCGACACGCGGCTGGACAGCGCGCTGCGCTTCGGCGCCGACACTGCGATCAACAACGGCCGCGAAGACGCCGTCGAGCGGATCATGGAAATGACCGATGGTCTCGGCGCCGACGTCGCCTGCGAGGCGGTCGGCGTCCCCGCGACGTTCGAGCTCACAACCGAGCTAATCCGTCCCGGCGGCCGGGTGGCGAACATCGGCGTGCACGGTCAATCCGCGACGCTGCACTTGGAGAAGCTGTGGATCCGCGACGTCACCATCACAACCGGACTGGTCGACACCTACACAATCCCTCAGCTGCTGGCTCTCGTCTCCAATGGTCGCCTTGACCCAACGCCATTCGTCACGCATCGCTATGCCCTCGGAGACACCATGGATGCCTACGACACCTTCGCCGACGCGGCCAACACCGGCGCGTTGAAGGTGGTTCTGGACGCCGGCTCCAGCACGAGCGAGAGCATCAGCGCCTCTGGTGACCGCGTCGTGATCGGGGCTGGCGTCGCGTAATCCTGCTCCGCGCCATCATCAGGCGCGCGATCGCTTGCGAACTGACTCGACCATCGGGGCGGGCGGTGCCTAAGGGTGCCTCATGCGCGCGACGTCGCCGACTGCGTCGCTCATCCGTTCCGCTTTCGTGTCGCGGTGGCCTGAGGTGGTCGCGCCGAGCGGCGCAGGCGATCATGGTCGACGCCCTGGTGGTTCGGACGGTCCTGGCTCCCGCGATCATGCAGGCTCGGGTCCGCCAACTGGCGGCTCCCTGAGTGGCTGACCCGTCGCCTGCCGCACCTTGGCGATCCGCGCTCGGCGATCCTCTACCTGGGCGATGTGGCGGTGAGTAGATCGATGGAGCCGTCGAATTGCCACAGGGGATTCGGTACATCGCCCATCGAGGTGTGAACCGGGAAGAAGCCGTTGACCTCTTGTGGTCCATCACCGTCGGCGACGTATCGCCCATCCGGGTTGACGTCGAGCTGATAGATGGCCGAGCCGATCGCCGTGGCGCCCGGGAGGCGCCACGAGACCACGCACCGCCAGTCATTGCCGGCTCCAACGTCCGCGACGAGGCCGCCGCCCTTGTCGCACGCGGCGCTGGTCCGCAGTTCCGCCTCCGTGACGCTGGGGCGATGCAGCTCTCCGGTCTGCATGCGATAGAGGTGCGCGAACGCCGTGGAGAGCGACCGGTCCAGCTTGGCCCTGCCGATCCCGGAGCTGGAGGCCGAGGTCGCGTCGGCGATGACGCCGGCGGCGACCGCGAGCACCGCCACTAACGGCAGCACCGCTCCCACGAGAGCACGGCGGCCGGCGCCGTCGTAGGCCAGATCGGTGAAGTCGCGGCGCATGAAGAGCCGATAGGCCAGCGCGGAGGCGGCCACCGCCACGGCGAGGCTGACCGCGACGCCAACGATCAGTGGGCCGGTCTGGGCAGGGTCAGTGAACAACCCGCGCCAGGCGATGAACCCATAACCCGGCAGGACGACTCGCACCACGACGGGCAGCGGAAGCAGTTGCGCAATCTGCAGGATCAAGGCGAGCAGCGCGGGGATCACCAGTCCCATGGGAGAACGGCCGAACGCCACCGAGCCGAGCAGCCCGATCGCCGCGAAGGCCAGCGTCGGCGCGAGCGCGATGAGCCAGGCGAGCAGCACCGCATGGGCCGCCTGCGCCGGCGCGAGGAGATGCCCGTCAAGGCCGACCAGCGGCCGGTCGCCGACCCCAGCCAGTCCGCCGACGATGCCCGAACAGGCCAGTCCGGCCACGAGCAACACGATGACGGTGAGGCTCGCCAGGGCCTTGGCCGCGAAGATCCGTCGCGGCGCCCTCGCCGCGACTAGCAGGTGTCGCCACGTCCCGAGTCGGTCCTCCTGGGCGAAGATGTCGCCGGCGACCAGAGACGTCAGTAACGGCAGCACCCAGGTACCGGAGAACGTCAGAACCACCAGCGATCCCGCCCAACCGGTCTGGCTCATCCAGCGGCCGAAGACGGTGTCGGACGGTAGCGAGCTCTGCTGACTGATGACCGCCACCAGCAACGCCGGGCCAAGCCAGCAGGCCAGCAGTGCCACGCGGATCGGCCACCGGGCCAGCAGCTTGATCAGCTCGAATTGGTAGCCGCGGCGAACGGGTGCCGGTCGTGCGCCGGCGTTCGGCAGCGTGACGGCTGCGGCGCTCACCGGTCCGCGTCCTCGCTCGGATTCGCGGCTGTGGTCAGGGCGAGGAACGCCGCCTCCAGCGGCGGCACGACAGGCGATAACTCGCGCACACTCACGCCGGCGCCGACCAGGCGCGCGACCAGATCATCGAGGGCCGGCACCGCCGCACGCACCAGAAGTGCCCCGGCATCACGACGCTGGTACAGGTCGCCGTTCGGCAGAACGCGCAGCCCCGGCGTCTCGGCCGCGACTCGACGGGCCGCGGCCGGATCGGACGTTCGCAGCCGGTAGTCCAATTCGTCAGCGCCGGCGGCGAGCTCGGTGATCGGACCGGAGAAGACCACCCGCCCGCGGGCGAGGAGGGTGATCTCGCTGCACAGCGCGGCCAGATCATCCATCCGGTGACTCGACAGGACGATCGCGGTGCCCGCGGCCGCCAGCTCGCTGAGCACACGGTGTACATGGCGTGTGCCGGCCGGATCGAGGCCATTGGCGGGTTCGTCGAGCACCAGCAGCCGGGGGATCGTCAGTAGCGCGGCGGCAAGCCCGAGACGTTGTCGCATCCCGAGCGAGAAGCCGCGGACGCGGTCGTCCGCGACATCGGTGAGCCCGACCCGCTCGAGCCCGTCATCGATGCCTCCAGAGCCGTCGCCCCGCAGGCGAGCCAGCGCGGCGAGGTTCTGCCGCGCGGTCAGCGAGGGATAAAGGCCCGGTCCGTCCACGAACCCGGCAACCCCCGCGGGGAGAGCGAGCGTCCGGCGCACCGGGCAGCCGAAGATCTCCAGCTCGCCGCCGTCGGCTTGGGCCAGACCGAGAAGCAGGGCCAGCAGCGTCGTCTTACCGGCCCCGTTGGGTCCGACGAGGCCGTG
>CAVOUS010000008.1:0-66893 GCA_963699675.1 uncultured Actinomycetota bacterium | reverse complement strand
GGATCGACGGTTCCGCGTGGGCGATGCTGGCGATGCTCGCCGGATCGAGCTCGCTGCTGCCGTGGTACGTGGCGTGGTTGCTGCCGCTGGCCGCCCTCGGGCACGACCGCCGGCTGGTGCGGGCCGCGGTGGCGTTCACGGGCGTGGTGCTCACGATCCAGCTGCTGGGATACGTCCCGCACGGCAGCGGTCTGTTGTAGGGCGAACGGGCGCAACTCCGTACGATGCAGCGATGAGCGTGGCCCCGCGAGTCTTCGACGGTGAGCCCCGGCGGCTCGAGCTGATCAGCGTCGTCGCCCCCATCTTCAACGAGGACGCGCTGATCGACGAGTTCTACGCCCGCGTGTGCAGCGCGCTGAACGGACTGCCATTCGAGCTGGTGCTCGTCGATGACGGCTCCACGGACGGGTCGCCGATGAGGCTGGAGAACCTGGCGACCAGCGATCCGCGCGTGCGCGTCGTCTACCTGTCGCGGAACTTCGGTCATCAGACCGCGCTCACCGCCGGGCTGGATCATGCCCGGGGCGACGCGGTGGTGATGCTCGACGCCGACCTTCAGGATCCGCCGGAGCTGATCCCCACGATGCTTGACCACTGGCGCGCCGGCTGCGACGTCGTGTACGCGGTCCGCGAGCAGCGCGAGGGCGAGTCTCGCTTCAAGCTCAGCACCGCCCGCTGGTTCTACCGGCTCTTCGACAAGCTCGCCCAGGTCCCGCTCGAGCACAACTCGGGCGATTTCCGGCTGCTGGATCGCCGTCCGCTCGACGCGTTGCTGGCGATGCGCGAGCGCAACCGGTTTCTGCGCGGTATGACCGTGTGGGTCGGCTACACGCAGGCGGCGGTCCCCTATCACCGTGATCCGCGTTACGCCGGCGAGACCAAGTACACGCTGCCGAAGATGCTGCGGTTCTCACTCGACGCGATCTCGTCCTTCTCACACCGTCCGCTGCAGCTGGCGACGCTGCTGGGCTTCATGATCTCCACGCTGGCGTTCATCGCGATCCCGGTCGTGGTGGTCCTGCGCATCCTGGGCTCCTACCTGCCGGGGTTCAGCGCGCTGACGATCGTCGTGCTGCTGCTGGGCGGGATCGAGCTCATCGCGATCGGCATCATCGGCGAGTACGTCGGGCGCATCTACGACGAGGTCAAGGGCCGCCCGCTCTACCTCGTCCGTGCCCGTCGCAACATGACCGGTCCCGAGCTCTCCGCCGAGTCCGGGCTGCCGCCGGTGCGCGTGGCTCCGGCCGCCGACGAGGCCGAGGACGCGCCTATCCGCCCGCTGGACTAGGCCCGACCGCCGGATTGGCCCGGCCGTCGGGCTGGCCCGCGGCGGCCCGGCGCAGCTGACGCACCTTGTCGTCGGGCCGATCCGGCGATCCCTCGGCCGTCAGCTCCAGCGCGGTGATGCGACTTGCCAGGCCCTTGATCGCGTCGGCCACCGGGTCGGGAAGGTGGATCCAGTCGGTGTCGGGCCCCTCGGGCCGGCGACCCTCCACGCGCACCGGGTGACCCGGATTGCCGACGACCGTCGAGTTCGGCGGCACATCGTGGATGACCACGCTGTTGGCGCCGATCTTGGCGCCGTGGCCGACCGTGATCGGGCCGAGCATCTTGGCGCCCGAGCCGATCGTGACATTGTCCTGCACCGTCGGGTGGCGCTTGCCGGTGGCAAAGCCGGTTCCGCCGAGGGTCACGCCCTGATACAGAGTGACGTCGTTGCCGATCTCGGCCGTCTCGCCGATGACCACCCCCATCCCGTGATCAATGAAGAAGCCATCGCCGATCGTGGCGGCGGGATGGATCTCGATCCCGGTCAGCGAGCGGGCCACGGTCGCGAGCATCCGGGGCAACACCGGTACGCCGGCGTCGTACAGCGCGTGCGCGACCCGATGCGCGAGCAGCGCATGGACCCCCGGCCACGCGGCCAGGATCTCCAGCGAGCCCACGCCCCGGGCGGCCGGATCCCGACTTTGTGCGGCGGCGACATCCCGCCGGATCTCCGCCGCGGTGCGCGCCATCAGCCCGAGGCCGAACATGAGGACAAGGCTACAGAGCGCGGCGCGCGCGCCCGGCCGGGCCGCCGCCGGGGCTACGGCGCAAAGAACGGTGTCGACACGTACCGCTCACCCGAATCGGGCAGAACGGTGGCGATCCGCAGCCCTCGTGACTCGGGCCGGGCGGCGATCTGCAGGGCCGCCCATACCGCCGCGCCGCAGGAGATGCCGGCCAGGACACCCTCGCGTCGGGCGAGGAGGCGGGCTGTCTGGATGGCATCCTCGTCGTCGACGGCGATCACCTCGTCGAGCAGCTCGCGATTGAGGACCGCCGGCACGAACCCGGCCCCGATCCCCTGAATCTTGTGCGGACCGGCGATCCCTCCGGACAGCACCGCAGATGTGCGCGGCTCGACGGCGATCACGCGGCAGTTCGGATTGCGAGCCTTGAGCAGCTCCCCGGCCCCGGTGATCGTGCCCCCGGTGCCGACCCCGGCGACGAACACGTCGATGCGACCGTCGAGCGCGTCCCACAGCTCCGGGCCCGTGGTGCGACGGTGGATCTCAGGGTTCGCGGGGTTGGAGAACTGATCGGGCAGGAAGACATCCGGGTCGGTCGCCATGGCGCGCGCCGCGTCCACCGCCTCGGTCATCCCCCCCATCGACTGGGTCAGCTGAACCTGAGCGCCATACAGCCGCAGCAGGCCCTCGCGCTCGCGGCTCATTCCCTCGGGCAAGGTGAGGACGAGGTCATAGCCCTTCGCCGCGCAGACGAACGCGAGCGCGATCCCGGTGTTCCCGCTCGTCGCCTCGACGATCGTGGTCCTCCCCGGCTCGATCCGCCCGTCACGCTCGGCCGCCTCGATCATCGCGACGCCGATGCGATCCTTGACGCTGCCGCCCGGATTGAACGCCTCGAGCTTGGCGAACAGCTCGACGCCGTCGGTCGGAGCCAGCCTCGCCAGCCTGAGCATCGGCGTCCGTCCCACCAAATCCGCGATGTTCGTCGGAATAGACGGCATTCCCGGAACACCCTAGACAACCGCGACGCGCCCCGCCGCTTTCGCACCGCAGCTCGCTTCGAGCCCAAATAGCGGGTTTTGGCTCGTCTGAGCACCGCAACTTGCGACCGCTGCCCGCGTCTTACTTATCGCACCCCGGTGGAGGGGCATTGCGCAAATGGGGAGCCCGCGACCGAGGGGGCGCTAGGCCGCGGGCTCCAGGCGCGCGCGCTGCGACGGGGTGTGCGGCGCGCGCTGAGCATCCATGCGCCTTCAGCGTAGCCGCCGCGCTGCGGCGGATCAAAGCCGGTGGGTGACGCCATCGCGAGCGTCCAAAACAGCGATTTCCGGTCAGATGTGGTACATCGGCGCGCCGGCGGAGTGGATTTCCTGCTCGGCGATCGAGGCCACGGTGGCCTCGCGCAGGACCGCGCTGGCAGCCTGCGCGGCTTCGGCGAACACGCCGGTGGCGCCCACCCCCAGGGGCCCGTCGAGCAGCTCGACGAGCTCCAGGACCGTCACCTCGCTCGCCGGCCGGGCAAAGCTGTAGCCCCCCTTCACGCCGCGCTGGGAGCTGAGAATGCCGGCGCGCCGCAGCGTCGCGAACAGATGCTCGAGGAACTGCACCGGGATCTGGCGGCGCCGGGCCAGCTCGGCGATCGGGACCGGACCGGTGGCGCCCTGGCAACAGAGCTCGACCAGCGCGCTGAGGGCATACGGCGACTTGGTCGTGATCGAGATCATGCCGCGTCAATGCTAAGCGACGCCCCGACAATGCGGCGCGAGAGCCGTGCCGTCCACCCTCTTGCGCCGCCCGCCGCCGCGGACCGACCACTCCATTCGTCCGTCTGCGGCTCCCGGCAGTCCTCAGATGGCGTCGCTGTGCCGAAGGATCCTCCAGACCTGATCACCGATCGGGGTCGGGCTCTGTTCAAGTGGCAGGAAAAGCGTCCGATTAGCGAGAAAAACAGGCGGGCAAACTGGGGGGATCGACCGAAACGAGCGATTCTCCGTCCCAGCGACAGCGCGAGAGGGATCAATGGACCACGCATCACAGCTTCTGGAGCACCTGGAGTCGGGCACCTCCGACCGGTGGGAGGACCTGCGCCCCAAACGCTGGCCCACGCTCCAGCTGCGCGTGCGCGGCCGCCAGTTCGACGTCTATTGCGATCACCGGACCGACGTGACGCTGGACGGGTACGGGCTGCCCGTGGTCAGCGGATACACGGTCAGCGCCGCTGACCTGCGCCGCGGGTGGTTTGACTCGGACGTGAGCCTGACTCAGCTCGGCCTGCCCGGCTGATCCAGCTCGGACCCAGCGCTACCCCCCGGCGCCGGCCATCTCGTGCGCGTACTCGGCGTGCTCGATCAGAATCGGAAGCTCGTCGCGGACCAGAGTGTGGTTCGCGTCGATCTTGCGCGTGCGCTCCCAGCGCAATCCGGTGTCACGCACGAACATCGAGAAACCGATCGCCAGCGGGATCGCCCACCAGATCCAGAAGGCGAAGACGAAGATCGGGTTGACCCGCAACATCAGCTTCACCCGCTCGCGGCGGTGAACGAGGAACAGCCGGGTCTGTCTGAGGGCCGCGCGCTGCGAGAGGCTGACGACGACGACCATCAGCGCAATCGTCGTGGCCGACAATGCCTCCAGTGGGGTGTCGATGACGCGCCGATTCGCCGTGACAGCGGCGACAAACGCCCAGACGCCCACGGTGAACCCGATCGGGCAGATCAACAGTGATAGGCACGGAACAAAGTTCAAGCGTGCGCGGATCCGCTGCCGCCAGCTCATCCCCATGAGCGTCAGCGGCGCGCCGAGTGACTGAAAGAAGCCGGCGACCCAGCGTTTCCGCTGAGTAACGCCGTGAGCGAACGTGCTCGGTACCTCTTCGATCAACGGACTGCGAACGATCCCCAACCGTCGGCCGTTCGTCCACAACCTCATCCCGATCTCGGGATCTTCGATGGTGAGCCACGGATGGAAGCCGCCCACCTCGATCAGGTCTGAGATACGAAAGAACAGACCCTTGCCGAGCACGTAGAACGGCTGGCGCCCGCCCGCCGACATGTGCTGATACAGCGACCCGTCCCACGACATGTGGTCCATCGCGAACATCGAGGTCGCCCACGTGTGCAACGCGTTGCCGGCGACGTTGGTGTTCTGGATGACGTCGTAGTCCTTGATACCGCCCGCCGCCGTGAGGAAGTAATCCGGAGGCACCACGCTGTCGGCGTCGATGTAGGACAGCAGCGCATCCGGATAGGCGGACGCGACGGTGTAGAACGCGTATGTCAGCTGGCGGGTTTTCTTCGGCGGCAGCGCCCGCTCGTGGTGCCGTTTGCCGACATGCCACCAATACGCCTTGACATTGCCGTCCCAGGCGTTCCAGACCGGTTCCCATCGCGGGTCCTCGGTCGGGGGAACCGGAAGCACCTCGAGGAACGAGTAGTCCGCCGCGATTCGCTGCAGAGAGGCGATCGTCGCCTGATCGTCGGCGTTGGGGATGGCGATGACGCGCCGGGTCCCGCGCGGATACTCCGCACGGTCGAATCCGAGCATCGCCGTTCGCATGGTGCTCTCGAGTTCGTCGAGCACCGGATACAGAACGATGATGTCCGGGCAGTCCTCGGCCTTCGAGGAGCGGACGGCGGCGTCGATGTCAACCAGATCGACGCGGCGCGTGTACATCCAGAGGACGACCAGGAGGCAGGCCAGGTAGGCGACCTCGACGATCGCGTAGAGCGCGGCTACAGGAGTTGGCACGCCGGTCAGCGAGCCAGGCCGCGGCTGGACAGCTCACGCTGCGCCCGGTCGACGAGGTCGTCGGCCTGTTGATCGGACAGCCACTCGATCAACTCGCCGATCCCCGCTTCGAAACTGACCTCGGGCCGGAAGTCCAGCAGCTCCGCCGCCTTGGTCATGTCCGCGTAGCAATGGCGGATGTCACCAGCGCGCGCGGTGCCCGTGAGTTCCGGGAGGAGATCGACGCCGAGGGCGCCGGCCAGACTTTCGGCGACCTGGACGACCGTCATCGGCGCATCGGCGCCGACGTTGATCGCCTGTCCGTCGGCGGCCGGAGACTCGAGCGCCTGCACTGTTGCGCGCGCCACATCCCTGACATGGATGAAATCCCGGAGCTGCTGGCCATCCTCGAACGCGAGCGGAGACCGCCCATTGAGGAGCCGGCTGCTGAAGATCGCGGCCACTCCGGTGTACGGATTTGACAGTGACTGACGCGGTCCATAGGTGTTGAAGTACCGCAACGCCACCACGCCGAGGTCGTACGCGCCGCCGACAGACAGGCACAGCAGCTCCTGATCCATCTTCGAGATGGCGTAGACCGACGTCGGCCGAAGCGGTTTGAGCTCCGATGTCCCGGTCGGGATCAGCGCCTCACCGCATTCCGGGCACCGAAGCTCCCAGTCACGCTCGGCGAGCTGCGCGCTGGACCGCAGCCCCGGGTGCATCAGGCCATGCGTGGCACAGACATAAGCACCCTCGCCGTAGATCGACATCGACGACGCGACCACGATCCGCTGGACCTGTGTCTCCTGATTGGCGATCAGATCAAGCAGGACGCCGGTGCCACTCGTATTGGCATCGACGTAGCGCGAGATCTCATACATCGACTGGCCCACGCCCACTTCAGCGGCGAGATGGAGAACCGCGTCGACCCCTTCCAACGCCGCCCCGAGGGCATCGCGGTCGCGAACATCCCCCCGGATGAAACGTGCGTCCGCCGGCACGTAGACCGGTCCGGCTCCGCGGTGGACCTGCTCGACCAGGGCGTCGTAAACGACGACCTCATACCCCTTCTCAAGCAAGAGCTCTACGACATGGGACCCGATGAAACCGGCACCCCCGGTCACGAGAACGCGATCTGGCATTGTCACTCACCGTCCTTAGCTGATGACTAATGCTTCAAGTCCCTGCACGGCCCCCCGTGACTCGAAGCTATTTCTGCGCTCAAGGTAGCAGAGTTCGCCAATCCGTCCAAAATCTTCTCAAAGCTCTCAAGCTTTCACCAGCGTTTTCAGGACGCGGCGCTTCAAGCGACGAGCGGTTCTAGATCCAGCCGCGCTCGGTGGCGATCAGGACCGCCTGGGCGCGATCCATCGCGCCGAGCTTGCCGTACACGTTGTGCAGGTGGGTGCGGATCGTGCTCGTCGACAGCCCGAGCTCAGCGGCGATCTGCTTGTAGACCATCCCCTTGGCGAGGCGCCGCAGCACGTCGACCTCACGGGTGGACATCGGGCATGGCTCGATCCGACGGGGCCGGTCGCTCAGGGCGGGCAGCGGCAGCTCGTACATCACCTTGCGCAGGCTCGCGGGCGACAGACCGATCGTGCGGGCCACCGCCAGCAGTTCGGCCGGGGTGATCGAACCGCCGAGCACATAGTGAGCGAGCATGTCGGCGAGGCGGACGAGGGCGGCCTCACCGGTGGAGTCCTCGGCGTGGTGGCGCTCGATGACGCTGGCGATCGACTTGGGCAGCGCCCAGCGGCGGGCGAGGACGCCGCCGACGAGCGCATGGTCGACGCCGAGCTCACGGCGCTCGCGCTGGAGGCGATCCTCCGGGGTGCGGGCATCGCCGTGGACCTGGCCGGGGTACCCCGGGTAGGCGTGGACGAGCACGAGCTTGCCGATGTCGTGCAGCAGGGAGGTGACCATCAGGCGATCACGGGCGTCGTACTCGATCTCTCGCGCCAGGCGGTCGGCGGCGCGCTGGGTGGCCACCGAGTGCAGCCGGAAGCGCTCGGGAATCCCCTGCCAGACGGCGGTGCGCTCGAAGAAGTCAAAGGTGCGGGCACGGCTGGCGATGGCGTGCACGGTGCGGGGTGAGAGCACATCGACGCCGTTGACGACGCTGTCGACGCGGCCGCGGGTCGGGCCCTCGACCTGGTTGGCGAGACGCACGACCGTCACCGACAGGGCTACGTCAGCCTCGACAGCCGCCACGACGTCGCCGACGGCGGGCTCCCCGTCCTCGAACAGGCGCAGCACGCGGTTGCGTGACTCGACCAGCACGGGATAGGCCTCGAGCGCTTCGAACGCCGTGGTCAGCCGCCGGCCGTGGCCTTCGTTGTGATGGCGCTCGCGCGCGGCGTACGGGTCAGTCGGCACAGTCTTCAAAGCAGCGGTTGCCACCGGGATCGCATCCCTTCGTTACCCGGGCTCGGGCCTATCGTCTTGGGCAGAATCAGCTCTTCCCCAACCTTCAATCGCTATATCGGCAGATGTCCGATCGCGGTTTAGCCCGGTGTCAGAAGGCCGCGCTCAGGGGTGGTCCTGCGCGCGCGAGAGAGCGGAATCGATTCTCGCCAGGGTCTCGTTCTTTCCGAGCAGCGCCACACTTTCGAAGATACCGGGCGAGACGGTCTGACCGGCAATCGCGACCCGCACCGGCTGAAACACCTTCGCCGGCTTGGTCTCGGTCCGCTCGACGACGCCGCGCAGCGCCTGCTCGACCCCGGACACGTCGAACGGCTCGGCCTGCGCGAGCGCCTGCCGCGCCGCGGTCAGGGCCTCCACTCCGCCGTCGCGCCGGATCGTCTTGTCAAACGCGGCCGGATCGTCGACGGGGCCGTCGAACAGGAACGAGACGAGCGGCCAGAAGTCAGCGAGCGTCTGGATCTTCTCCGCGGCGATCTCCACCGCGCCGTGCAGACCGGTTCGGCCGGTGAACTGCTCCAGGCGCTCGGTCAGCTCGTCGCTGCTCAGCTCCCGGAGGTGGCGTCCGTTGAGATGACGGAGCTTGTGCTCGTCGAACACGGCGGGGTTCTTGGAGACCCGTTCCAGGCGGAAGCGCCCGGCCAGCTCCGGCAAGGTGAAGAACTCCTCGTCAGAGGCGAAGCCGGCGCCCAGCAACGCGATGTAGTTGTCGACCGCCTCGGGCAGATAGCCGGCGTCGCGCAGCTCCTGCACCGACGCGGCGCCGTGGCGCTTGGACAGCTTGCGCCCATCGGGGCCGTGCAGCAGCGGCAGGTGCGCGTACTGGGGGGGCTCGGCGCCGAGCGCTTCGAGCACCAGCAGCTGCTTGGGGGTGTTGGAGAGGTGGTCCTCGCCGCGGACGACGTGGGTGATGCCGGCGTCGAGGTCGTCGATCGCGACGGCGAAGTTGTAGAGCACCGAGCCGTCCGCCCGGGCGATGACCGGGTCGTCGAGGTTGACGTTCGGGAACCGCGTCTCGCCGCGGATCACGTCGTGGACGAGCGTGTCGCCGCCGTCGGGAACCCGCAGCCGGACCGCTCCGGCAGGCTCGGCCTCGCCCCGGAAGCCGCGGTCGGCGCCGTGGCGCTCCTTGTAGGCGCGGACGTCGTCGGCGGTGGCGGCGGAGTGGTAGGCGTGTCCGCTGGTCAGAAGCTGGTCGAGTGCCTCGGCGTGCCGCTCGGCCCGCTGGGATTGGAAGATCGGCCCCTCGTCGAAATCGAGGTTCAGCCACCGCAGGGCGTCGAGGATCTGGTCGACGTTCTCCGGCGTGGACCGCGTCCGGTCGGTATCTTCGATCCTCAGCACGAGGGTGCCGCCCTGGCCCCGCGCCAGCAGCCAGTTGTACAGCGCCGTTCGCGCGCCACCGATGTGCAGTGCCCCGGTCGGGGATGGAGCAAATCTGACTCTCAAGGACATGATCCAAGCATGCTAATCGGCGCCCACGTATCACCGGCCGGTGGCCTACCCAACGCCATCGAGCGGGGAGCCGAGCGCGGCTGTCAGGCGATCCAGATCTTCAACCAGTCGCCACGGATGTGGCGGCCGACCGCCTACGACGAGGACGACTTCGCCGCCTTCCGCAGAGCGATGAAGCCGAGCCCGGTCAAGGCCGTGCTCATCCACGCGGTCTACCTGCTCAACTGCGCGTCCGAGGACGCCGAGATCCGCAGCAAGTCCCGTACATCGCTCATCCAGTCGCTGCGGGTCGGCGCCGGGATCGGGGCGGCCGGTGTCGTGCTGCACCCGGGCTCGGCCAAGCAGGGTGACGTCAAGCTGGCGATCAAGCGGGCCGGCACGGTGATCAAGGAGGCGCTGTCTGACTCCGAGCGCTGCCCGCTGTACCTCGAGGACACGGCGGGAGCGGGCGGAACCCTCGGGAGGTCGTTCGAGGAGCTCGCCGACCTGATTTCCGCGTCGGGGAGCGGCAGGCGCCTCGGCGTGTGCCTGGACTCGTGTCATCTGCTCGCCTCCGGCTATGACATCCGCACCGCCGCCGGCTTGGAGGAGACGATCGACGATTTCGACCGGATCGTCGGTCTCCGGCGGCTCGGGGCGCTGCACCTCAACGACTCGCAGACCCCGCTGGGCTCCAACCGTGATCGCCATGCCAACGTCGGCACCGGCGAGCTCGGTGAACGCGGGTGCGCCGCCTACCTGTCAGAGCCACGGTTCGAGAAGCTGCCGCTCGTGATCGAGACGCAGGGACCCGAGCGCCAGGGACCGACCCGCGAAGAGGTGGAGCTGTGCTTCGCGCTGCGCAAGCGCGGCCAGGCGTCCCGCGCCCGGGCCGCCACCCGCGCCAGGAAATCCCGCTAGCGTGCGTGCGGCATGAGCCCCCTGCCCCGCCCCGGAGATGCGCTGGTCGTGTTCGGGATCACCGGTGACCTCGCGCGCAAGATGACGCTGCGCTCCCTGTACCGCCTCGAACGACGCGGGCTGCTCGACTGCGGGGTGATCGGCGTCGCCGTCGACGACTGGACCGAGGACCAGCTGCGCCAGCACGCGCTGGAGGCGGTCAAGGCATCCGGCGAGACGATCGATGACGCCGTCTGGAAGCGCTTTGCCGAGCGGCTGTCATACGTCCGCGGCGATTTCAGCGACGGCGCCACCTACGAAGCGGTCGCGGCGAAGCTGACCGGCTGCGGGAATCCGGTCTTCTACCTCGAGATCCCACCATCGCTGTTCGCGACGGTCGTCGCCGGCCTGTCGGAGGCCAAGCTCGTGCAGGGCGGACGACGCGTCGTCGTCGAGAAGCCGTTCGGTCATGACCTCAACTCCGCCCGGGCACTCGCCCGCGACCTGCACAAGTACCTCGAGGAGCCTCAGATCTACCGGATTGACCACTTCCTGGGCAAGATGGGCCTCGACGAGATCCTGTACCTGCGGTTCGCCAATGCGATCCTGGAGCCGGTCTGGAACCGCAGCTACGTGTCGGCGGTGCAGATCACGATGGCCGAGAGCTTCGGCGTCCAGGACCGCGGCCACTTCTATGACCCGGTCGGCGCCCTGCGCGATGTCGTCGTCAACCATCTGCTCCAGATGGTCGCCGCGGCCGCGATGGAGCCGCCCGCGTCCGGCGACCCGGATAGCCAGAAGGACGCCAAGTACGCGGTGTTCGCCGCGATGGCCGACGCCGAGCCCGATCACTATGTGCGTGGCCAGTACGACGGCTATCGGGAGATCGACGGCGTGCGCTCGAACTCGGACACCGAGACCTACGTGGGCCTGCGGCTGGCGATCGACAGCTGGCGGTGGTCGGGCGTGCCGTTCTTCATCCGCACCGGCAAGCGGCTGCCGGTCACCCAGACCGAGCTGCGCCTCGTGTTCCGCCATGCCCCGAAGCTGCCGTTCATTCCCAGCGGCCGCCGCCGGCCGGCGCCGAGCCAGATCGTCTTCCGGATCGACCCGGTGACCGGAATCCGAATCGTGCTCGACGCCCAGCGCGCCGATACGCCCGGCGCCAGCGAGATCGATCTCGACATGCAATTCGTCAACGAGGGCGGCGAGGGCGCCACCCCCTACGAGGTGCTCCTGCACGCGGCGCTGATCGGCGACGCCAGCCACTTCACCCGCCAGGACAGCGTCGAGCAGTGCTGGCGCGTGCTCCAGCCCCTGCTCGACGCGCCACCCAAGTCGATCCCCTACGCCCAGGGCTCCTGGGGGCCGGCCGAGTCAGAGCAGCTCGTCTCCGGCTTCGGCGGCTGGCGCGGCCCCTGGCTGCCGAGCTAGACGTTTCCCAGATACATCGCTGGCGGTTGGTCGCCAGGCTCCGGATGATCCGCGCTCCACACGCCGGCCGCGACGAGGTCCCTGGCCGCTCGACGAGCAGGGAGACGCACCGGCGCTTCTGGTCATCGGTCGGTGCCCAATGAGATTCGTTGCTAAATCGGCGGATTCCTTGCTAAATTGGCGCATCGCCTGGCGCGGAACGGAAGCCCGGCAGACGCACTCAGGTTGAGGACCAGGCGGGTCGTCCCGCATGGGGCGGACGCAATCCTGTCAGTGGAGGAGCAGCAATGAGGCGCAGCATCGTCGTCGTTCTGGTGAGCATCGGGCTGCTCGCGGTCTTCGTGTCGACAGCGGGAGCGGTCACCGTCGAACGCTGGAACACGCCCAATACGCAGCTGATCAACCCGAAGGACTACGACAAGCTCCGGGGTCGACACCGTCAACGGCAAGCTGATCACCAGCGTCGTGCTTCCGACCGGCTACAAGCAGCGCAGCTGCTGGCCCGTCATCTACCTGCTCCACGGCACCGCGGTCCCCGGTCAGACGCAGCCGGTTTCCCTGCAATGGCTTCAGATCGGCAACGGACAGCTCTTGAAGATGAACATTCCCGCGATCCTGGTCGTCCCGGGCGGCAGCGGATATTCCTGGTGGATCAACGACTGGTGGAACGGATATCGGCATCCGGCGTGGGGCAGCTGGGTGCTCCAGGACCTCGTGCCGCTCGTCGCTCATCGGCTCAACGTCTGCCCGAGCCGGCAGGACCATGTCATCGCCGGGCTCTCCATGGGCGGTTACGGCGCCATGTACCTCGCCTCCCAGCGCCCCGATTACTTCGGTACCGCCGGATCGTTTTCGGGCGTTCTCTCACCGGAGAGCCCCAACTTCATCAGTATCTATCCCCAGTTCCCGACCCTGTGGGGTCCGCCGGACAAGTTCTATGCCATCGGCCATGACCCGCTCGCGCTGGTCGGCAATCTCCAGCACACACGGCTCTTCGTCGGTGTCGGCAATGGCATTCCAACCGCCGGGGAGACGGACAACTCCACAGCTCAGTTCGAGGAGGGGGAGTTCGATCAGGAATCCTTGGCGTTCGCCGCGAAGGCGCGGGCGGCGGACGACTCCATCCATTTCGACCAGCACGCCGGCACACATACCGACGCGACCTGGCTCCAGAGCCTGACCGACATGCTGGCCTGGAACCCGTTCAAGCCGGTCGTCTCAAAACCGAAGAGCTGGACGTTCACGACCGTAGAGACCAACGGCGCGGCATGGGGCTATCACTTTGCCTTCAGCCACTACTCGCCGCCGACCCAGATCATCCAGTTCGCGTTCTCGCATGGGGTGTTCTCCGCCCGTGGCGGCGGGCGGGTCACGATCACCCCGCCGACCGGCAAGGCCGTGACAGGGCGCATTCCGTTCGACATTCGCAACGGCAAGTTGGTGGAGCTGAACAGCGCGCGGAAGCCGCACGTGGTCGGCGGGTATGAGAAGCTCCAGAAGATCAGCCTGTCGATCCACCCGGCCGCGACGGCGACGGCTCCGGTGACCATCAGCTTCCGGACACAGGAGACGCTCCCCGCCGGTCAGGAGTACCAGATCGGGCTTGAGGCCCTCTCAACCACCGGAGGAACGTGCGCGGACACCGTTGGCACTCGGATCGTCGCACCGCCCCCGGGCAAGCTGATCTCCGTCGCCCTGTCGCCACCGGCCACCGCGACCACGCCCGGCAACTGGTGCTCGGGCACCAACTACGCCGGCGTGACGATCGTGCAGAAGGGAGCGCCGCCGAACCTCCTCGGGACGCTGCTCGGATACCAGGCCGTGACGCTGCCATAGGCAGCCTCACACCAGGCCGGCTTGGACTCACGCTACGCCGCGCTTCCGGGTAGCTTTATCGCCGTGAGCCGCCCAACTCAGGAGCGAGCGACGTGAGATTGAGCCTGAGCAGCATCATCTGGCTGATCGTCGGAGTCCTGGTGGCGTCATCGCACCACTATCTGCGGCACGTGAACGCGCTGAAACCGGTGGTCTCCGCAGTGCTGGCGGTGGCGCTGTGGCCCCTGCTGCTGCTGGGGATCAACCTCCACATCAAGTGACGCAAGGGATCCTGGAGCGCGTCCCAGGATCCCCCGCTGCCGAGCTCAGTGCGCCGCCACCCGTGGTGCCCGGCTCACGACTTCTCGTTGATACTCGTCCAGGCAGACCGCGATCGCGGCCTTGCATGCCGCACCGTCGAACAACTCCGGCATCGTGCGGCGCATGCGTCGCAAGAACAGCGCGGAGGTGGCGACCCGTGCGGGAGCCTGGACGAGCGCGACCATCACGACCGCAACCGCTGTCTTGGCAAGCATCTGCCCGCCGCCCCCATCCTGAGATTTATCCGGTCCGCAGAGCTGCCCCAGCCTGCGAGCCGGACCCGTCGGCCAACCTGCTCATCGTGTGGTGCCATTGGTCCTTCTTCCTTGAAAGAACTATGGATCCCGGAGGCCCCCGAGGATCTGCATATTGTGCGCCTCCGCGGCGGAAAGGCAACAGGCGTTCCGGCCCCCCCGAGTGTTCAGTACCTGAACGGACGGCCCGTCCTCCGTCTCCAGCCCGCGGGCGGTCGCGGCAATGCCCGGCGGTGGTCCGGGGCTATTCACAAGCCAGCGAGGTAAGACTGGTACCATCCTTACGTACGATGAGGATGACCTCCAAAGGACAAGTCACGATTCCGCTGGAGTTGCGCGAGCGCTACGGCCTGGGTGCCGGCGCCGAGGTGGATGTGGTCGCGACCGACGACGGAGCGCTCGTGCGCCCCGCCGCACGGGGGACTCGGGGAGTCGAGGTCGTGGCCCGGCTGCGCGACCGAGCCGACGGCGGGCTCGACGCCGACGCCGTCCTGCGCCTCACGCGCGGCGACGACCAGGCGTGAGCACGCTGATCGATTCGAGCGTGCTGCTCGATATCATGGCGCCATCGCCCTGGCGCCAATGGTCCGAGGAGAATCTCGCCGCGGCAGTCGACGCCGGCGATGTCGCCATCAACCAAGTCATCTACGCCGAGGTCGCGGTGGGCTTCGCAACCCAGGGGCAGCTTGAACGCACACTCCAGGGCGCCGCGATCAAGCGGCTGTCGCTACCGTGGGCCAGCGCCTGGCTGGTCGCCGATGCGTTCGGACGTTACCGTCGCGCAGGCGGCCCCCGCACCCTTCCGCTGCCCGACTTCTTTATCGGCGCGCACGCTCAAGCGGCCGGGCTGACGCTTCTCACGCGCGACCCGGCCCGCGTAAAGACCTACTTCCCGGACGTCGTGCTGATCACCCCTCCGTCGTCCTGATCACCCCGGGCAATCCGCCGTGGATTGCCGTTGCCGACGGCCTCGACGTCTGCGGCGATCCTCGCGCCGTGGCGCAGTCGTGATGACAGCGATCGGCTCACGACCCCGGGACGACGAGACCGTCGTCCTCCACGATCACCGCTTTGGCCCCACCGATCGGCGCGCGACGCTAGGAGACGCCGGCGGGCTCCGGCTCCGGCGCGACGGCGACGGGCGCCGGCATCAGCGCGGCGCCCAGCAGCGCGTCGAGCTCCGCGTGGAGATTGGCACTGTGTGCGACCCGGTAGCTGGGGCCGAGCTTCAGCCGGCGGTGGCCGACGGTGGTGCGCAGCTCGATCACGACGTCGGACTCGCCGGGGAAGCCGGTCAGCAGCTCCTTCAGCTCACCCAGGACTGACATCGGCAGCGCCGTGGCGTCGAGGCGCAGCCGCAGCGCGCTCGGCGCCAAGGCCGGCTTGGCGGCCTGCACCTGGGCGTTCAGGACCTCCTCGTCGCTGGGCTCGAAGCGCTCCACCTGCTGCGCGATGAGGCACGTCGTGTCCCGGTCCTTGTGGTCCACCTTGCCGCGGACGAGCACGATCGAGTCGGTCTCCAGGGCGTCGCCGGCGGCGTCCAGCACCTTGCCGAAGACGACGATCTCCACCGACGTCTCGAGGTCGTAGAGCGTGGCGAACATCATCCAATCGCCCTTGCGCGTCTTGATCTTCCGGGCCTGGGTGACCATGCCGCCGATCGTCACCCAGTCACCGTCGCGACGGTTGGGAAGTTCGGCCAGGGTGCTGTCGGCCTTGGCCTGCAGGGCCGGCCCGACGTCCTTGAGCGGGTGCGCCGAGATGAACAGGCCCAGCGACTCCTTCTCGGCGGCGAGCATCTCCGAGCGATCGAACTCGTCACCGGGGATCGGGGCGTGGCTGGGGCCGGTGAACGCAGCCGCCGAGCCGTTGGGATCCTGTCCCCCGCGGCCGCCGAGATCACCGGCGGGTGGCGCCAGATCGAAGATCGATCCCTGGCCGATGATGGCATCCTGCTGGGTCTTCTGACCGGCAGCCTGGGCCTGCTCGAGCACCATCAGCATGCCCTTGCGCGAGGCGCTGGTGGAGGTGAACGCCCCGCACTTGATCAGCGCCTCGATCGCCTTCTTGTTGACGGCGCGGTTGTCGACGCGCTCGCAGAAGTCGAACAGGCTGGTGAACGGGCGCCGCGTCGGATGGGCCGCATCGGTCTCCTCGCGAGCGCGCTTGATCGCCTCGACTGCCTGGTAACCAACGCCCTTGACCGCGTCGAGCCCGAAGCGGATGTTGCCGTCGACCACCACGAACTCGTGATCTGACAGGTTGACATCGGGCGGGAGGATCGCGATCCCCATCTGCTCGGCCTGGGCGACGAAGAACGGAACCTTGTCCTTGGTATCCATCACCGAGGAGATCAGCGCCGCCATGAACTCCGCCGGGTAGTTCGCCTTCAGCCACGCGGTCCGGTAGGCGATCAGCGCGTAACACGCAGAATGCGACTTGTTAAAGCTGTAGTCAGCGGACCGCTCGTTGGTCGTCCACAGCCATTCGGTCACCGACTCGCTCGTCCCGGACGCCCGGCAGCCGGCGAAGAACTCGGGCTTGAGCTTGGCCATCGCCTCCCGGTTCTTCTTGCCGATCGCCTTACGCAGGTCGTCAGCCTTGGCGCCGCTGAAGCCGGCGATCTCCTTGGAGATCTGCATCGCCTGCTCCTGGTAGACGACCACGCCGTTGGTCGGCTCCAGAAGGTGGCGCAACCGGTCGTCGGGATAGGAGACCGCGTCGGGATTGTGCTTGCCCCGGATGTAGGTGGGGATCTGCTCCATCGGGCCCGGGCGGTACAGCGCGTTGAGCGCGATCAGGTGCTCGAGCTCGGTCGGCCCGGTCTTCTTGAGCGTCTCGCGCATCCCCTCGGACTCGAACTGGAACACCCCGATCGAGTCGCCCCGAGCCATCATCTCGTACGTCTTGGCGTCGTCGAGCGGCAGCGTGCTCATGTCCGGCCGCTCGCCGGTAGAGCGTTCGATGATGTCGAGCGCGTCCTCGATCACGTCGAGGTTGCGCAGGCCGAGGAAGTCCATCTTCAGCAGGCCGAGCTGCTCGACCGGCTTCATCGAGAACTGCGTGACGGTGCGGAACACCCGCTCGCCGTTCTCGTCGGCGCCGGCGTCGGCGATCTGCAGCGGCAGGATGTCGGTGAGCGGACGGTCGGAGATGACCACCGCGGCAGCGTGGATGGAGGAGTTGCGGACGATCCCCTCGAGACCCTGGGCGACGTCGACGATCGACTTGGCGATGCCGTCGCGGTCCACCTCGGCCCGCAGCGGCTGCCCGGGCGCCAGGCACTCCTCGAAGCTCGGTGAGCGGCCCATGATCGGATCGGGGATCAGCTTGGCCAGCCGGTCTCCGACGCCGTAGTCGTGGCCGAGCACCCGGGCGGCGTCGCGCGTCGCCGCGCGCGGGAACATCTTGCCGAAGGTGACGATCTGGGCGACGGCCTCCTTGCCGTACTTGTCGCTGACGTAGCGGATCACGCGCTCGCGGCCGCGCACCGAGAAATCCATGTCGATATCCGGCATCGACACCCGCTCGGGGTTGAGGAAGCGCTCGAACAGGAGGTCATAGCGCAGCGGGTCCACGTCGGTGATCTGCAGGCAGTAGGCGACGATCGAGCCCGCCGCCGAGCCGCGTCCCGGGCCGACGGCGATGCCGGCGTCCTTGGCGTACTTGACGAAGTCCCAGACGATCAGGAAGTAGGCGTTGAAGCCCATCCGGTCGATCACACCGAGCTCGTAGTCGGCGCGCTCGCGCGCGGCCGCCGGCACCGGGTCGCCGTAGCGCTGACGCAGGCCCTCGTCGACGAGCCCGTGCAGGTAGCGGTCCTCCCCCGTCCCGTCCGGCGTCGGGTACCGGGGGATCAGCTGGCGGCCGAGCTCCAGCTCGACGTCGCAGCGCTCGGCGATCTCCAGCGTGGTGGCGATCGCCTCCGGCCACTCCGCGAACGAGTCGACCATCTCCTGGCTGGAACGCAGGTAGAACTCGTTGGTGTCGAAGGTGATCTTCGGCTGGCTGAGCGTCGACTTGGTCTGCACGCACAGCAGCGCCGCGTGGTGGTGGTAATCCTCGCGCCGCAGGTAGTGCACGTCACCGGTCCCGACGAGCGGGCGTCCCAGCTCCCCGGCGATGCGGACGATCTCCTCGTTGCACTTGTCCTGGATGGGAAGGCCGTTCTTCTGGACCTCGAAGTAGACGTTGTCGCCGCCGACCGCATCCATCAGCACCTGGGCATGGGCGCGGGCCTGGTCGGGCCGGTCATTGACAAGGTGCTGGCAGAAACGCGACTGCAGGCAGCCCGAGAGGGCGATCAGGCCCTCGCCGTGCTCGGCGAGCTGCGCCATATCAACCGACGGCTTCCCGCGCTGATAGCCCTCCAGGAACCCGGCCGAAGACAGCTTGACCAGGTTCCGGTAACCGGTCGGGGTGGCGGCCAGCAGCGTCAGGTGGAAGCGCTCCAGCCGTCCCGGGGCGCGGAGGGCGTGGTCCTCGACGATGTACACCTCGCAGCCGATGATCGGCTTGATCCCGTGCTTGCGGCACGCGGTGAACAGCTCCACCGAGCCGTTCATCACCCCGTGATCGGTCAGCCCCAGAGCGGGCTGGCCGAAGTCCGCCGCCCGGGCCGCCAGGGCGTCGACCTTGCACGCTCCGTCCAGCAGCGAGTACTCGGAATGGACGTGGAGGTGGGCGCAGGCGGGCGTCATGGCGGCTGGTTCTAGGTTAGGCGCCGGGCCGGACGCCGCGGCCTCGCCCGGGGCTCGGCACCGGCGGTTTTACTCGCTCTGAGCGTGTTTGATCCACTGGCGCAGCGAGGTGAGCGCGTCACCGTCACCGCTGACGGTCAGTCCGCTGACCGGCTGTCCGGACAGTACGGCCAGGAGCTGATCCGAAGTGCAGCTGAGCGTCGTCGTGATCCGCCCCTCGGGGGCGGTCCGAGTCACCTCGATCGGCCGTCCGTCGCTGACGATCATGTAGGTGGTGGCGGTCTCGGACCCGATGTGGGCCAGCGTGAAGCGCTCGCGCGCGGTCCACGCCGGGTCGATCATGCTGGCGACCAGCCAGAACGCGGTGGCCGGGTCGAGCCGCACGCCCGCCTCGTGCAGCGCCTTGAGATCGAGCGGGGTTCCGAGCAGTGCCGACAGGGCCGCCACGCCCTCCCGGCGGCCGCGCACGCGGGCGACGCGCCGGCTGAACCGGCGGCGCCAGCGCCCGGCGGTCAGCAGCCGCGCGATCCGGGCCGGCTCGCCGTAGACCTGGAAGTCCACGCTCTCCCGCGGGCGCGGGGTGCTCTGTACCGCGATCGTCGCCGTGCCGTTGGCCACGGTGACCGACACGCAGCCCCGGCCCGGCCCGGCGCCGACCACGAGGTCGTAGGCGATCGAGTGCGGGTAGACGACCCGCTGCAGCGGCAGCAGCTCGAGCACGAGCCGGCCGGCCGCGTCGGCGTCGGCGCGCACCAGCTTGCGGAACGGGCCCTCCAGCGTCGGCCGTCCGAGCGCCTCGAGCAGCGAGGGCGGCCGAGCCACCGCCGTGCCGGGGGGCGCCGGATCTTCCTGCGGCGCGATCGTTCCTCGCAGGCGGGTGAGCGCGTCGTTGAGACGAGCCGGCTCCACGAGCGCGCTCGGCGGTTGCTCGGATGACGCCGGCGGCGCCAGGCGCGCGAGGGACTGGCCGAGACCGCCCTCCGGCGGGGGCGCCGGCGGCGCGGGCACCGGCGGCGCGGGCACGGGCGGCGGCGGCGCGGGCACGGGCGGCGGCGGGCGGCGGCGGCGGCGGGCGACGGGGGCGGCGCGGGCGGGGGCGGCGCGGGCGGGGGCGGTTCGGGCACCGGCGGCTCGATTGCCTCCGGCTGGGGAGCGGCGAGACGCTCGAGCGCCCCGCGCAGCTCTCCGATGGCGTCGTACGCGTCCCGGGATAGCGCCCGCTGGCCTTCCAGCTCGCGCTCGAGCTCGGCGGCGCGGTGGTCGGCGGCACCGCGCAACTCGCGCTCCCGGACCAGGGCATCCCGCAGCGTGTCGAGCTCGCCCCGCACCTGCGCCAGCGCGTCGGTGGTGCGTTGCTCGAGCAGGATCCGCGCCGCCAGGCGAGCCTCGGCGTCGATCAGCCGAGCCCGGACGGCGGCATCGGCTCGCGTCCGGGACGCGAGCTCCTGGCGAAGCGTGGTGACGAGCCCGTCGCTCCCGGCGCCCGGCGCCGGTGCGATCACGGCCGGGGGCAGCGATTCCGGGGCGGGCGGCGGCGGCGCGGGCGCGGGAGCGCGGCGGCGATCGGCTCGGCCGGGATCCACACCGCGTCCTGCTCCCGGCGGTCCCGCAGCTGCGCCTCGAAGTGAAGCCGCGCGGTCTCGGCCGCGGCCGGCTCGGCTCGCTGCGCGAGGGCCTCGAGCGCGCGGGTCCGCTCGGCGTCGGCGCGCTCGCGGGCGACGGCCGCCGCCGCGGCGACCTGCTCGGCCTCGTCGCTGCGACGCCGGGCCCCGTCCAGTTCGCGCTCCAGGCCGCGGATCCGCTCCTCGGCGGCGGCCAGGTCACCCATCGCCTGGCGGCTGCGCTCGGCCTCACGCGCGCTCACGCTCAGCTGCCGCGCCAGATCCTGGCGCAGAGCCTGCTCGGCATGCGCCCGCTGCTCGGCGATCCGCCGGCTGCGGTCACGGTCCGCCAGTGACGCGGCCAGCTCGTCCCGGCCGGCGCGGGCGGCGCGCAGCTCCCGCTCGAGCGCCGCCATTCTCGATGCGAGCTCGGAAACGGTGGTGCCGGCCTCGGTGGGCCGGCTGTCCGGCGTCACGAGACGCGGTGGTGACGGCGGCCGCGACGAGCCGGCATCGGCGGCGCGCCCGGGCTCGCCCGCGCGTGGACCGTACGCCCCGAGCTGCGTCACTCCGGCCGGCGGGGGCTCGCGCTGCTGCTGCCCCGGGGCCGCCTCCGTCTGCCTCGGCTGCCGATCCCCCGGCGGCTCCCGCTCGGCCGGCGGCTCCCGCTCGCCCGGCGGCTGCCGCTCCCCCGGCGCCGGGACCGCCACCGGCAGCGGCACGACCACCGTCCCGAACTGAAGCCAGGTGCGGCCGAGATCGGGCGCCATCCAGCCGGGCACGGTGAAGCTGAGGCGCCACAGCCCGGGTCCGGTCCCGGCCAGGCTCGGCGGCTCGGGCATCGCCGGATACCGGTGACGACGGCCATCGGCCTCGATGACGAGCGTCGGCTGGCCCGTGGTGATCGGTCGGCGCCGGCGCCAGCGACCGGTGATCCGGACGGAGAGATTGCCTCCGGGCTCGGACGACCACTCGACCGTCTCGATCCCGACCGCGGAGGGCCCCGACAAGTCGCTCATCGCCGCGACGGTACGTCGCTCGGCGGACGGACACGGCCGCCGTTTCCGCTTACTGCGGGTTTTGCCCGCGCAGCTGCTCGGTCAGGGCCCGGGCGTCGGCGAGCAGCCGTTGCGCCTCGCCGAGATCGCCCCCCTGGGCCGACATCTGCTCGCGGGACACCGCCAGCTCACTGCCGAGGCGGTCCAGCTCGGCGCGCAGGCCGGCCACCTCGCCGGCGGCGGCCTCGCGTGATACCTGGGCGGTGGCGAGCTGCTCGCGCAGCGCGGCGAGCTCGTCGGCGTACTGCTGGTGGGTGCCGGTGACCGCCGCGACGCGTTCGCTCAGGATGGCCACCTCACGGGTGGCGGCATCGCGGGCGGCGGTGAGTTCGGCGAGCTGCTCGGCGGCCCGCGCCCGCTCAGCCTCGAGCTCGCTGCGTCCGCTCGCGCGTTCGGCCTCCGCGTCGTGCTGGGCGACGGCCCGCGCGGCCTCGAGCTCCCGCCGCGCATCGGCACGCACGGACTCGAGCTCACGCGCGGCGTCAGCGCGCGCGGCCTCGAGCTCGTGCCGCGCGTCGGCACGCACCGACTCGAGCTCCCGGCGTGCGCCGGCACGCTCGGACTCGAGCTCCTCGCGCACGGCGTCTCGCTCGGACTCGGCTGCCGCCAGACGCGCCTCGACGTCACCGAAGCGACGCTCGAAGTCGTCGCGCTGGGCCGTCACCGCGGACATCAGATCCTGGAGCTCGCCGCGCAGATCGGTGTGCGCGGACTCGAGCGCGGCCTGCATCGCGGTCCGGGCCTCGAGCTCTGATTGAGCGTTGGACAGGGCGCCCCGCAGCCGAGCCGCCTCGGCGGAACGCTGTTCGAGCTCGACATGCAGCGCCGAGACGCTCTCCTTGAACAGCAGCTCGGCCAGCGGCCCGGGCCGCCCGGAGTCGACCGCGACCTCGGCCGGGTCGCCGGGCGAGCGCTCGCCGGGCGGCAGCGGGGACGGCCAGGCTCGCGCCTCGCCGAGCGCGGGCGGCGCGGGGAGCCGCTGGGACGCCGCGGCGGCGGGCGGGCCGGGCTCCGGTGACGGGACGGCAGCGCTCGTCGACCCGGCCAACGGGACCGGAACCACGTCGGTGCCGACCCACAGCGCCGCCTGCCCGTCCTGGCTGGGCTCGGCCCACTGCGGCACGGTGAAGGTCGCCTCCCATGAACCGGTGGGCCGCGAGCCGACGGGCGCGTCATCGTGATTGGCCGGGAAGCGATGGCGGCGGCCCTGCAGCTGGATGACCAGCAGCGGCTCGTGCTCCTCGACGCGGCCCGAGCCGAGCCAGCGCCCACTCAGCCGCAGTCTGATCCCGTCACCGGCGCCGCGCGCTCGGTCAACGCGGTCGATGGCGATCAGGGTGTCAGCGGAGGCGCGGTCAGTCATTCTGGGGCGAGTCGCAAAGCCGATCCGTGCGTGCGGTCTCGCCTTCGTCCATTCGCCGGGCGCACCGCGAGTCCCTGCCTAAACCCTACGCAAACTTAGGCGTTATTGATGTGTTGCCTGGCGTCCGGCGGTGGCCTGGCGGCCCGCGACGAGCACCCCGGCGACGACCACGGCACCGACGCCGGCGATCGCGGCCTTGGCGCGGAACCCGCTCATGCGGCGCCTCAGGTACCACTTGCTGCCCTGCCAGACGGCAAAGCCGAGGATCTTGTAGCCCATGGAGTCGATGCTACCTCAGGGGGGCCACGTGCCGTATCGCCTGCACCGCCGGCGCGAGATCGTCGACCACGGTGGTCCGGGTGATGAGCCCGGTCAGTTCGAGCACCCGCCGCGGCGGCGACCCCGGCGGGCTGACCACGACCAGTTGCTGGGAGCGCTCGCGCAGCCGCCCCGCCAGGTCGTGCAGCAGGGAGATCCCGGTGCTGTCCATGTAGTCGACCCGGCGCAGGTCCACGACCAGGCCGGGGGCGAAGTTGGGCAGGGCGATGAGCTGCCGGGTGATGTCGTCGATGTTGGCGATGTCGACCTCGCCGCTGATGACGGCCACCGGCACGCCGTCGTGGTCCTGCATGGCCACGTGGGCGAACCCGTCCGGGGCCGGCGTGGACTCGGGGCCGCTCCGGGCCGACGGCTCGCTGCCGGACGCGCCCGTCACGACGCCGGCGGTCCGTCCGCGGGGGCGTCGCCGAAGCTGCGGCGCATCGACACGGTCGTCCCCTCCGAGCGGCGGTCCACCCGGACGGCGTCGCACAGCTCGCGCATCAGGGCGATGCCGCGCCCACCGTGCTGGCCCCGCGGCGGGCGCCACTGGCCGCTGTCGCGCACCTGCAGCGCGACGGCGTCGTCGTCACGTGCCGCGGTGGCCTGGAACGTCGCATCGCCGGGACCATACGCGTGGCGGATGACGTTGGTGCACGCCTCAGACCACGCCAGCTCCAGGTCACCGCGGGCGACGCGATCGAGCTCGGGCACGTTCTCGTTGAGCCACCCCCGCAGGCGGTGGCGCGCCAGCGGGACCGAGGCGGCCCTGGCCGCCAGCACGAGCTCCAGCGCGCCCAGCGGCGGGCCGAGCACGCGGACGGCCAGCACCGCGATGTCGTCGTGGCTGGCCTGCTCGGACACCGTGCGCTCGAGGATGTGGTCACACAGCTCCTCGACGTCCGCAGGCGCGTCGGTGAAGGCATCGCGCAGGCGATCGAAGCCGGTGGTGATCGACTCGCGGCGGCGCTCGACCAGCCCGTCGGTGAACAGGAGCAGTGTGTCGCCCGGGCTCACCGTGTACTCGGCCTCGTCGGCGGAGCGGCGGCAGTCGATGCCCAGCGGCAGCGTGCTCCCCGTCTCCAGGAAGCGGATCTCGCCGTCCGCGGTCCGCAGCGCCGGCGGCGGGTGCCCGGCGCGCGAGATCGACACCGTCCCCTTGGACGCGTCGATGACCAGGAACAGGACGGTCGCGATCATCCCCGGGCCGAAGGTGGCGTGGACGACCCGGTCGAGCTGGTGCAGCGCCGCCCCCGGGCCGTGGCCTTCGACGGCGAAGGCACGCAGCGCGTTACGCAGCTCGCTCATCGTCGTGGCCGCCCGCACGCCGTGGCCGACGACGTCCCCGATCATCACCGCGGTGCGATCGCGATCGAGCTCGAGCGCGTCGTACCAGTCGCCGCCAATCTGCGGCGCCAGGCCGCTGGGGAGGTAGCGTGCGGCGAGCTCGAGGCGCGGGTGGTGCGGGAGGCGGTCGGGCAGCAGGCTGCGCTGGAGCGTCTCCACCAGCTGGCGTCCGTGGGCGAAGCGCTGGACGTGGTCGATGGCGATCGCCATCCGGTCGGCGGCGAGCGTGAGCAGCTCGAGGTCCCCGGCGTCGAAGCGGTCCTCGGCGGTGGCCCCGAGCACGATCAGGCCCAGCAACTCGTCGGAGGCGACCAGCGGGACCACCAGGAGGCACGCGATCGGCGCCTGGTCATCGGCGCCCTCCCCCACCGGCACCGTCTCGGTGGGCGGCAGCTCGTCGCCCACCAGCAGCGCCGTCCGGCGCTCGACGGCGAGACGCCCCAAGGTGCCGTCACCCAGCATCACCCGGCCGCCGGCGGGCACCGGGAGGGCGCCGCGACCCGCGTGCACCCCCAGGCCCGGGGCGCTCTCGTCGCGCAGGAGCAGGCAGGCCGCGTCGGCCTGGAACAGCGTCGCGGCCCGCTCCACGAGCTCTGCGGTCAGGCCGCCCATCTCCAGGTGCGAGAGCGCGGCGTCGGACAGGATCTGCAACGTGCGCACGGTGCGGGCCACAGCCTCGGCCTCCGCGCGGGCCCGGGACTGGCGTACGCGTTCACCGCGCTCGCGGCTGAGCTCGACGAACACCGACACCTTCGCCCGCAGGATGTCGGGCTCGAACGGCTTGACGACGTAGTCCACGGCGCCCGAGGCGTAGGCCAGGGTGATCTGCTCCACGTCGGAGACCTGGGCGGTGAGGAAGATGATCGGGATGTGGCGGGTGCGGGGACGGGCCCGGATGATGCGCGCGGTCTGCAGCCCGTCCAGGCCGGCCATGCGGACGTCGAGCAGGATGACCGCGATGTCCTCGCGCAGCAGCGCCCGCAGCGCCTGCTCACCGGAATCGGCGGTGACCAGGCGCTCGCCCAGGGGCTCCAGCACCGCCCGCAGCGCCGCCAGATTCTCCTTGTGATCGTCGACCAGCAGGATGCCCAGCGGGCGATCCTCAGCCGGGCTCACGCGCTCCGCTCGCGGGCGCAGCGCGACGATCGCGGCTCAGACACAGAGCCACCCGTGGACGAGTGAGATGAGCTTGTCCGGGTCGACCGGCTTGGTGATGTAGTCCGAGGCGCCGGCGGCGATGCTCTTCTCCCGGTCACCCTGCATCGCCTTGGCGGTGACGGCGATGATCGGGAGCGCACGCAGCGCCGGCATCGCCCGGGCGGCGCGGATCGTCTCGTAGCCGTCCATCTGGGGCATCATGATGTCCATCAGGACCAGGTCGATCCGGGCGTCGCCGGAGAGGATGTCCAGGGCCTCACGGCCGGTCTCCGAGAACACGACGTCCAGCCCGCGGTCCTCGAGCAGGCTGGCCAGCGCGAACAGGTTGCGCACGTCGTCGTCGACCAGCAGGATCCGGCCCTGGAGCTTGGCGGCCGCGGCGCCCTCTCCCCCATCGCCGCCGTCCTCGGGGCCGGCCACCGCCGGGCCGCTCGCGGGATGGAGGATGAGCGCGGCCTCGGCGGCGAGTGCCTCGTCGGAGTCGGCCACGCGCGGCAGCAACGCCGGCTCATAGCGGCGCAGGCGCCCGCGGTCACGCTCGGTGACGCGCCGGTCCAGGCGCAGGATCACCGGCAGGCGCTTGATCTGGTCGCGGTCACGCAGCGCATCGAGCAGCGCGAACACCGAGGTCTTGGACAGCCGCGAGCCGATCACCAGGCAGTCCGGGAGCATCGCGTCGATGACCGCCATGGCCTCCTCGGTCTCCTGGGTACTGGTCAGCTCCACCCCGTGATCACGCCCGACGAGGCTGCGGATGGCGTGCAGGGCCAGGCCACCGCGGTCGAGCACGAGCAGCCGACGGGTCGGCGTGGTGGGCCGGCCGGCCGAGCGGCGCGCGGCCGCGTCGTCGCCATCGGTGACCGTGTCGCCGTTGGTCCGGGCCGCGGCGGGCGCCGACGCCTGGCCGTTGCCCAGCATGCCCGCGGTCAGCGGAGATTCGGGCGAGACGACGGTGGCGTCGGGCGCCGCGTCCAGCCGCAGGCTCAACGTGAACCGGCTGCCCGTGTCCACGGTGCTCTGCACGCTGATCTCACCGCCGAGGGCGCGGGCGAGCTCGCGGCTGATCGAGAGCCCCAGGCCGGTGCCGCCGTAGGTGCGGCTGGTGGTGCCGTCCGCCTGCTGGAAGGCCTCGAAGATGACCGCGAGCTTGTCCTCGGCGATGCCGATGCCGGTGTCGATCACGCTGAAGGTGACCACGTCCTCGGCGGCGTGCTCGATCCGCAGCGTCACCCCGCCCTCGGCGGTGAACTTGAACGCGTTGGAGAGCAGGTTGCGCAGGATCTGCTGGAGACGCTGCTCATCGGTGACGATCGCCGAGGGCACGTCGTCGTCGAGCACGATGCCGAGGGTGAGGCCCTTGTCGGCCGCGACCGGCTCGAAGGTGCGCTGGACGTACGCGCAGACGCCGGCCACCGGGATGGCGTCGAACAGCAGGTCCATCTTGCCCGCCTCGATCTTGGACAGGTCGAGGATGTCGTTGATGAGCTCGAGCAGGTCCGAGCCGGCGGCGCGGATCGTGCGGGCGAAGTCCAGCTGCTTGCCGGTGAGGTTTCCCGCCTCGTTGTCGAGCAGGAGCTTGGACAGGATGAGCAGGCTGTTGAGCGGCGTGCGCAGCTCGTGGCTCATGTTGGCCAGGAACTCGGACTTGTAGCGGCTGGAGAGGGCGAGCTGGGCCGCCTTCTCCTCCAGGCCGAGCCGGGCGAGCTCGATCTCGCGGTTCTTGCCCTCGATGTCGAGGTTGCGCTCCTCGAGCAGCTGCGCCTGCTGCTCGAGCTCGGCGTTGAGCGACTGGGACTGCTGGAGCAGCTCCTCCGTGCGCATGTTGGCGATGATCGTGTTGAGCACCACCCCCAGGGTCTCCATGAGCTGCTCGAGGAAGGTCCGGTGGATCGCCGAGGGCGGGCGCAGCCAGGCGAGCTCGATCACGCCGAGCACCTGGTCCTCGAACAGGATGGGCATGATCACGATGCTGGCCGGGATCGACCGGCCCAGCCCGGAGCTCACCCGGATGTAGTCGTCGGGCGGCTCGGTGATCTCGATCGTCTGGCGCTCGAGTGCCGCCTGGCCCACCAGCGACTCACCCAGCGAGAAGCGGTCGGACACGTCGCTACGCCGGGTGTAGCCGTAACTGGCGATCAGCCGCAGCTCGCGCGGCTGGCCCTCGGCGTCTGACTCGGTGAGGAAGAAGGCGCCGTGCTGGGCGGTGACGGACGGGGTCAGCTCGGACATGATCAGCTGGGTCACCGTGGCCAGGACGCGCTGGCCCTGCATGAGGCCGGAGACGCGCGCCAGGTTGGTCTTCAGCCAGTCCTGCTCCTGGTTGCGCGTCGTGGTGTCGCGCAGGTTGGCGATCATCTGGTTGATGTTGTCCTTGAGCTCGGCCACCTCGCCCTGGGCCTCGACGGTGATCGAACGGGTCAGGTCACCCTGGGTCACCGCGGTCGACACCTCGGCGATGGCTCGCACCTGCGTCGTCAGGTTGCCGGCGAGCTGGTTGACGTTCTCGGTCAGGCGCCGCCACGTCCCCGACACGTCCTCCACCTCGGCCTGACCGCCGAGCTTGCCCTCGGTACCGACCTCGCGGGCCACGCGCGTCACCTCGTCGGCGAACGAGGACAGCTGGTCGACCATCGTGTTGATGGTGTTCTTCAGCTCCAGGATCTCGCCCTTGGCGTCGGCGGTGATCTTCTGGGACAGGTCGCCCTGGGCCACCGCGGTGGTCACCTGGGCGATGTTGCGCACCTGATCGGTGAGGTTGGCCGCCATCAGGTTCACGTTCTCGGTGAGACCGCGCCACGTCCCCGAGACGCCCTGCACCTCGGCCTGACCGCCGAGCTTGCCCTCGGTACCCACCTCGCGGGCCACACGGGTCACCTCGGCGGCGAACGAGCGCAGCTGCTCCACCATCGTGTTGATGGTGTCGGCCAGCGCCGCCACCTCACCCTTGGCCTCGACGGTGATCTTCTTGGAGAGATCACCCTGGGCGACCGCTGTGGTCACCTGGGCGATGTTGCGCACCTGGCTGGTCAGGTTGGCCGCCATCAGGTTCACGTTCTCGGTGAGACCGCGCCACGTCCCCGACACGTCCTCCACCTCGGCCTGGCCGCCGAGGACACCCTCGGTGCCGACCTCGCGGGCGACCCGGGTCACCTCGGCGGCGAACGACCGCAGCTGATCGACCATCGTGTTGATGGTGTTCTTCAGCTCCAGGATCTCGCCCTTGGCGTCGGCGGTGATCTTCTGGGTCAGGTCACCCTGGGCCACCGCGGTGGTCACCTGGGCGATGTTGCGCACCTGATCGGTGAGATTGTTGCCCATGCCGTTCACCGACTCGGTCAGGCCGCGCCATGTCCCCGACACGCCCTGCACCTCGGCCTGACCCCCGAGCTTGCCCTCGGTGCCGACCTCGCGGGCGACGCGGGTCACCTCGTCAGCGAACGACGAGAGCTGATCGACCATCGTGTTGATGGTGTTCTTCAGCTCGAGGATCTCGCCCTTGACGTCCACCGTGATCTTCTGGGTCAGGTCACCCTGCGCCACCGCGGTCGTCACCTGGGCGATGTTGCGCACCTGGCTGGTCAGGTTGTTGGCCATGCCGTTCACCGACTCGGTCAGGTCCTTCCAGGTACCCGCCACCCCCGGCACGTCGGCCTGGCCGCCGAGCTTGCCCTCGGTCCCGACCTCGCGAGCCACGCTCGTCACCTGCTCGGCGAACACGCGCAGCGTGTCGGTCATCGAGTTGATCGTGTCGGCCAGCGCCGCCACCTCACCCTTGGCCTCGACCGTGATCTTCTGGGTCAGGTCACCCTGGGCGACCGCGGTCGTCACCTGGGCGATGTTGCGCACCTGGTTGGTGAGGTTGTTGGCCATGAAGTTCACCGACTCGGTCAGGTCCTTCCACGTCCCGGCCACCCCCGGCACGTCGGCCTGACCGCCGAGCACGCCCTCGGTGCCGACCTCGCGGGCCACGCTGGTCACCTGCTCGGCGAACACGCGCAGCGTGTCGGTCATCGAGTTGATCGTGTCGGCCAGCGCCGCCACCTCACCCTTGGCCTCGACCGTGATGTTCTGCGAGAGGTCGCCCTGAGCCACCGCAGTCGTCACCTGGGCGATGTTGCGCACCTGGTCGGTGAGGTTGTTGGCCATGAAGTTCACCGACTCCGTCAGGTCCTTCCACGTCCCGGCCACCCCCGGCACGTCGGCCTGGCCACCCAGCACGCCCTCGGTGCCGACCTCGCGGGCGACGCGCGTCACCTCGTCGGCGAACGACGAGAGCTGATCGACCATCGTGTTGATGGTGTTCTTCAGCTCCAGGATCTCGCCCTTGACGTCCACCGTGATCTTCTGGCCGAGGTCTCCCTGGGCCACCGCGGTGGTGACCTGCGCGATGTTGCGCACCTGGGCGGTGAGGTTGTTGGCCATGGCGTTGACGGACTCGGTGAGGTCTCGCCACGTCCCCGAGACGCCCTGCACCTCGGCCTGGCCGCCGAGCTTGCCCTCGGTCCCGACCTCGCGGGCGACGCGGGTCACCTCGTCGGCGAACGCCGACAGCTGGTCCACCATCGTGTTCACGGTGGTGCCGATGTTGAGGAACTCGCCCTTGACGGGCTGGCCGCCGATCTTCAGCGCCATCTTCTGTGACAGGTCGCCGTCGGCGACGGCGCCGATCACGCGGGCCACCTCGGTGGTGGGCCGCACGAGGTCGTCGATGAGCGCGTTGAGCGCGTCCACGCCGGTCGCCCACGCGCCGCCGGCGTCGCTGAGTCCGGCGCGCTCGGTCATCCGGCCCTCGCGGCCGATGATCTTGCCCACGCGGACCAGCTCGCGGGACATCTGGTCGTTGCGCTCCAGCAGGCCGTTGAGGGCCTCGGCCAGCTCGGCGACGGCCCCGTTGAGCCGGGGCTCGAACCGCTGGGAGAAGTCCCCGTCGCGCGCGGCCCGGAGTGTGCTCAGCAGGTCGGCCAGGTCCGGCTCGGTGAGGGTCGCGGGCACCATTTGAACACGGTGGCCTATCACGGCGAAGGCGTCGCTGCAAGTCCGCGGACGGACAGCGACCCCATCGTTCACATGAAAGTCTCCCGCACCAGGGCGCGCTGCTCCGTCGAAGCCAGTGCGGCGAAGCGCTCGCCGAACTCGTGGCGGGCGGCCGCCTCGTCTGACCGCAGCCGCTCGACGAGGACCCCCATCGCCATGCAGGCGGCGGCACCGCCGCGCAGCGTCGCCACCTCGTCGGCGGTGGAGCGCAGCATCGCCGTCTGCACCTCGCGGTCCTGGTGGCGGCCCAGGACGTCCTGGAGGCCCTTGAGCGATTTGACCAACGGCCCGACGGTCGCGTCGTCGAACAGCTTGACCCCGAACAGCTCGAGCAGGTAGCGCAGCTCCTTGCCCTTCTTGCGCAGCTCGTGGTAGTCCGTGGCCGGGCTGGCCTCGTCGATGGCCTTCCCCATGCGGACCATCCGCTTGTAGACCTTGGTGATTCGCTTGCCCGCCACCTCCCCGATCGGGCGCCGGGCCAGCGGCCGGTCCTCCGCCGCCAGCTCGACGAGGCTCTCCAGCAGCCGGTCCCAGTCCTCGAACAGGTTGGTGGTGCGGGCGGACATGAGCGCGCGGGTCATGTCGGCGCGGGCGGCGAGGCGGCCGTGGACGAGCACCGGCCGCAGCGGACCGAGGTCATCCCGGATCGGTTCCGGCAGCAGATCGCGCATCGAGCCGAGCTCTGAGACGTAGACATCGAGGTCCCGGGTGGGCCCGGTCACCTGCTGCAGCCAGCGGAACTCGCTGCGAAATCCGGGCAGCTCCTCGGGTCCGAACGCTCCGGCGAGCTGCCGCTGAACCATGCGCGACCGGCGCACCGCGATCCGCAGCTGGTGCAGGTGCTCGTCATCCTCGCCGCTGATCGCGCCCTCGACGTTGTCCCGGATCACGGTCAGCAGCCGTCGCAGCACCGCCACGGCGGCCGCATCGGTCCGCTGGTCAAACGCGAGCGGGACATCGACCTTGGCGCGGGCCGCGGCGCTCAACGCGTGAGCTCAACGAGGCGATGGAGCGCCTCGTCGATCTCGCCCTCCGAGACGACCAGCGGCGGCTCAAAGCGGATCGTCGCGGGACCGGTGGCGTTGAGCACGAGGCGCTGCTCGAGCAGCGCCCGGCTCGCCAGCTCAGGTGCCGAGACGCCGTCCTGCAGGTCGACGCCGATCATCAGCCCGCGGCCGCGCACCGTCCGGACGACCGGCAGGGACGCCAGCCCCTCACGCAGCCGCTCGCCCAGCGTCCGGACGCTCGCCAGCAGGCCGGGATCCGCGCAGAGCTCGAGCGCCACCAGCGCCGCCGCCGAGACGAGCGGGCCGCCGGCGAACGTGGACCCGTGATCCCCGGGCTGAAACACGTCGGCCAGCCGGGGCCCGGTGATGAGCGCGCCGATCGGCAATCCACCGCCCAGCGCCTTGGCGCTCGTCATCGCATCCGGCACGACCCCGGTCTGCTCGTAGGCCCACAGCGTCCCGGTCCGCCCCATCCCGGTCTGGATCTCGTCGAAGATGAGCGCGGCGCCGGTGTCATCGCAGGCCGCCCGCGCCGCCCGGAGCAGCTCCGGTGACAGCGGATGGATGCCGGTCTCGCCCTGGATCGGCTCCAGCAGCACGGCGGCGGTGTCGCCATCGACCGCCGCCGTCACCGCGGCGGGGTCCTTGGGGATCACCTCGAACCCCGGCACCAGCGGCGCGAACGGCGCCTGTTTGGATTCCTGCGGGGTCGCCGACAGGGAGCCGTACGTGCGCCCGTGGAATGCCTCCTGCAGAACGATCAGCTTGCCGCCGGGGCGGGCGCGGCGAGCCAGCTTGATCGCCGCCTCGTTGGCCTCGGTCCCGGAGTTGCAGAGGAACACCTTGCCCCCGAGCGAGCTCTCAGACAGGCGCGCTGACAGCTGCATCGCCGGGGCGGTGTAGTAGAGGTTGGTGGCGTGGGTCAGGAGGCCGGCCTGCTCGCGGACGGTGGCGACGATCCGCGGGTGGCAATGGCCCACGTTGAGCACCGAGATCCCGGCCAGGAAGTCGAGGTACTCGTTGCCGTCGGCGTCCCACAGCGTGCAGCCCTGGCCGCGGACGAACTGGACCGGGTTGCGGGCGTACGTCGGGATGACGAAGTCACGCTCCAGCTGCCGCAGCTCGTCCAGCGAGGGATAGCTCACGCGTGCACCCCGGGCATGGCTAGGAGACCGGCCCGATCTTGGTGCCCTGACCGGCGTCGGTGAACAGCTCGAGCAGCAGTGAGTGGGGGACGCGCCCGTCGACGATGTGGGCATAGGAGACCCCGCCATTGATCGCGTCCAGGCAGGCGGCGAGCTTGGGACGCATCCCGCCGGCCACCGTCGGCAGCGCCGCCCGCACCTCGTCGGCGTCGATCTCGGAGATGACGCTCGAGGGGTCCTCCGGGTCCCGCAGCCAGCCGGCGACGTCGGTGAGGAACATGATCTTGTAGGCGCCGAGCGCGCGGGCGACGGCTCCAGCCGCCTCGTCGGCGTTGATGTTGTACGAGTTGCCCTCGCGGTCGGCCCCGACCGAGGCGACGACCGGGATGTAGTCCTGGGCGACATGCATGAGGACTTCGACGTCGACGCGCTCGATCCGCCCCACGAAGCCGATGTCCTGTCCGCTCGGCGCCGCCTGGCGGGCGGCGCGGAACAGCAGCCCGTCATCGCCGCACAGGCCCACCGCCGGCTGGCCGTGACGGTTGAGGCGGAGCACGATGTCCTTGTTGACCTTGCCGACGAGCACCATCTTGGCCACTTCCACCGTCTCGGCGCTCGACACGCGCAGGCCGTCGACGAACTCGATCGGCAGATCCAGCCTCCGCATGTAGCTCGAGATCTCCGGGCCGCCGCCGTGGATGACGATCGGGTTCATCCCCACATACTTGAGCAGCACGACGTCGCGCGCGAACTCCTCCTTGAGCTCCGGATTGGTCATCGCCGCGCCGCCGTACTTGATCACCACCGTCTGGCCGTGGAACTCCCGGATGTACGGGAGCGCCTCCAGCAGCGTCGTGACATCGCGGAGGGGCCTCGAGCTCATGTCGTGTACTCGGCGTTGATCGTGACGTACTCGTGGCCGAGATCTGAGAAGAACACCTCGGCCTCGGCCCCCTCCCCCGGCAACCCGATCTCGTACTCGATCTCGTCGCCGGACACCGCCTCGGCCAGCGCCGCGGCGTCATGGGGGATCACCGCGCCCCGCCCGCAGACCGGCATGCCCTCGATGGCGATGTCAACCGGCAGTGGCGCGGTGCCCGGCATCGCCGCGCCGACGGCCTGGATGATCCGCCCCCAGTTGGGATCGCCGCCGTACAGCGCCGTCTTGACCAGGGCGGAGTTGGCCACCGAGCGGGCGACGGCGTCGACCGCCGCCGCGTCTCCCCCGCGGACGACGACCCGGCCCACCCGCCTGGCGCCCTCGCCGTCGCGCACCACCAGCAGGGACAGCTGGCGCAGGAGCGCGTCGAGCGCCTCGCCGAAGCGGAGCTCGTCCTCGGTCTCGGGCTCCACGGCGACGCCGGACTCGCCGCTGCACTGGAGGATGACCGTGTCGTTGGTGGAGAGCTGGCCGTCGACCGAGACCCGCTCGAACGAGCGCTTGACGCACACGCCCAGCAGCAGATCGCAGGTGTCGGCGGACAGGAGCGCGTCGGACTGGATGAACACGAGCAGCGTGGCGAAGCTCGGGGAGAGCATCCCGGCGCCCTTCGCCTGCCCGGTGATCGTCACCGTGCCCGAGGGCAGCGTGACCTGGAGCCGGGCGCGCTTCTCGAACGCGTCGGTCGTCTGGATCGCCGCGCTGAAGGCGGCGTCGCCGTCGCCGGACAGGGCGTGCGCGGCCGCGAGGATCCCCTGGTTGATCTTGTCCATCGGCAGCGGCACGCCGATCACGCCGGTGGAGCACACCGCCACCTGATCCTCGGTGACGCCGGCCACCAGCGCGCCCGCGCCCTGCATCTTGGCGGCGTTCTCGAACCCGGACGGCCCGGTGGCCGCGTTGGCGTTGCCGGCATTGACGACCACCGCGCGCAGCGCCCCGAGCCGGGAGCGTTCGCGGCACAGCAGCACCGGCGGCGCCTGGGTGCCGGAGGCGGTGAACCGCGCGGCGCTCGTCGCCCCCGGCGCGTCGCAGACCATCAGGCCGACGTCCGGGGCTCCGCTCGGCTTGATCCCCGCGGCCGCGCCCGCCGCGCGGAAGCCGGCCGGGAGCCCGTCACCACCGAGCTCGGCGACGTGGTCCGGGCACGGCACCCAGCGGCTGGCGAAGAACGGCGTCAACTGATCCCCTCCCCCTCCGGACGCCCGAACATCAGGTTGAGGTTCTGGACGGCCTGCGAGGCGGCGCCCTTCCACAGGTTGTCAATCGCCGAGAGCACGATCACGCGGCCGGTGCGCTCGTCGCGGTGCACCGAGATGCGGCAGATGTTGGTCTCGCGCACGTCACGCACGCCCGGTGGGCCGCTCGCCACCTCCACGAACGGCTCGTCGGCGTAGGCCTCGCGATACAGCATCGCCACGTCGCCGGCGTCACCGGCGGCGTCGGCCGCGCCGGCGGGGACGGTCACGTAGCAGGAGACCAGCTCACCCTGGTCCAGCGGCACCAGGTGCGGCGTGAACGTGATCCGCAGATCGGCGCCGAGGACCGCCAGCTCCTGCTCGATCTCCGGCGTGTGGCGGTGGCGGGGCACCCCGTAGGCGATGAGGTTCTCGTCGACGGTGACGAAGTGCGTCTGGTCGGTGGCGCCCCGCCCGGCGCCCGACACGCCGGACTTCGCGTCGATCACGACGTCGCCGATCAGCCCGGCGCGGGCCAGCGGCGCCAGCCCGAGGATCGCCGCCGTCGGGTAGCAGCCGGGGTTGGCGACGATCGACGCGCCGGCGATCTCGTCGCGGTAGTGCTCGGGCAGGCCGTACACGGCGTCGGCGATCAGCCCCGGAACCGGGTGCGGGCGGTACCACTCCTCGTACACCGCGGGGTCGCGGAGGCGGAAGTCGGCACTGAGGTCCACCACCTTGGCCCCGCGGCGGTGCAGCTCTGAGACCACCTCGGCGGACGCCCCGTGGGGATAGGCGACGATCGCCGCGTCGACGTCACCGTGCCGGTCGAGGTCGAGCTCCTCGAGCATCATCGGCACCCGGTGGTGGGGATAGATGTCATCGAGCCGCCGGCCGACGTCCGAACGCGCGGTGACGGTCGTCAACATGAAGGACGGGTGGCGATACAGCAGCCGCGCGCTGAGCGCGCCCGCGTAACCGGCGGCGCCGAACACCGCGACGGTCGGAGCGTCAGGAGTCACGGACCCTCCCGTCGAGCTGCGTGGTCAGCGCCGCGGCGATCTTGCGCCGGCGCGTGGCCACCTCCTCGTCGGTGAGCGTCCGGTCGGGCGCGCGGAAGCGCAGCCGCAGCGCCAGTGACACCTTCCCAGCGCCGACGCGCTGCTCGTCGCGGTACACGTCGAACACCTCGGCGCCGGCGAGCAACGCGCCGCCGGCCTGCCGGACGACGGCGATCACCTCGGCGGCGGAGACGGTGTCGGCAACGATCACCGCCAGGTCCTCGCGCACCTCGGGGAAGCTGGTGACATCGGCGTAGCGAGTGACTGCGACCAGCTCGGCGACGGCGTCGAGGTCAATCTCGAAGGCGGCGACCGCGTCTGACCAGTCCCAGGCGCCGGCGACCTGCGGGTGGATCTCACCGATCCATCCGGCGGGCGCGCCGTCGAGCAGGATCCGCGCCGCCCGTCCGGGGTGCAAGAACGGCTCGGCGCCGGGGTCGGCCTCCAGGCTCCACGGCACGCGGACGGTGTCGAGCATCCCCGCCAACACCCCTTTCGCGCTGAAGAAATCGGCCGCCGGCGGCTCGGGGTCACGCCAGGTGGCGGGGCGGACCGGCCCCGACAGCAGCGTCGCCACGTGGTGGGGCTCGTCGGGCCGGGCAGCGGCAGCGGCAGCGGCGTCGCCGGCGCTCGGGAGATACACGGCGCCCTGTTCGAACAGTCGGATCGCCGCCGCGCCGCGGGAGCGGTTACGCCGGCCGACGTCGAGCAGCGATCCCAGCAGGGTCACCCGCAACCGGGATTGGTCGGCCGACATCGGGTTCTCGAGCTCGACGACGGGGCGGTCTTCGATCCGCAGTCGCGTCGCCAGCTCCGGTCCCTCGAAGCTCCACCCGACGATCTCGTGCAGTCCCTGGGCGGTCAGGGCGTCCGCGGCGCGGCGGCGCAGCTGCTGGCGATCGGTGAGGCGCGCCGAGGCGCCGTGGCGCGACGGCAGGGTGGCGGGCAGCTGCTCCAGCGCGCCGAGCCGGGCGATCTCCTCGATCAGGTCGGCCTCGCGGGTGACGTCGCCACGGCGAAATGCGGGGACGATCACATCGAGACCGTCAAAGGCGAGCTTGGGCGCGAACTCCAGCGCGGTGAGGATCTCGGCGCACCGGGCTCGAGGGATCTCGATCCCGAGCAGGCCGGTGACGCGGGCGTCACGCAGGGCGATCGTCTGCAGCGGTGGTCCCTCGCCGCCGATATCGATCGTCCCCGGGACCATCCGGGCCCCGCACAGCTCCACCATCAACCGGCTGGCGATCGCCTGGGCCTCCAGGCACGACTCGGGCTGGAGCCCCTTCTCGTTGCGAGTGGAGGCCTCGCTGCGCAACCCGAGCTTGAGCGAGGTGCGGTGGACGTTGGCGCCGTCCCAGTTGGCCACCTCCATCAGCACGCGCGTGGTGGAGGCCTGGACCTCGGAGCGGGCGCCGCCCATCACCCCGGCGATCGAGGTCGGGCCCTCGGCGTCGGCGATCAGCACCATCTCGTGATCAAGCGTCCGCGTCTGGCCATCGAGCGTCTCCATCGTCTCGCCGTCGCGGGCGGCGCGAATCGTCAGCTGCGCCCCGGCGATGCGGTCGAGATCGAACGCGTGCAACGGCTGGCCGGTCAACAGCATCACGTAGTTGGTGATGTCGACGACGTTGGAGATCGGCCGCTGGCCGGCCGCCATCAGCCGCGCCTTCAGCCACGCCGGTGACGGCCCGATCGTCACGTCCTCGAATGCCCGGGCGGTGAACCGCGGGCACAGCTCGGGACACTGCACCTCGATCCCAGCCGCGGTTAGATCCCCAGGCGGGTGGGGATCATCTGACCACGGCGGCGGCGAGAGCGCGGCGCCGGTGGCGGCGTGAACCTCGCGGGCGACCCCGTACACCCCCAGGCAGTCGGGGCGGTTGGGTGTCACCTCCACCAGCAGCACGTCGGTGGCGATGGGGAGCACCTCGGTCAGCGGGGTGCCGGCCGCGAGCTCGTCGGGCAGCACCATGATCCCGTTGTGATCGGTGCCGATCGACACCTCGTCCTCGGCCAGGATCATGCCGTTGGACGGCTGGCCGCGCAGCTTGGCCACCTTGAGCCTGGTGCCGTCGGGCATCACCGCGCCCGGCTTGGCGACCGCGACCGTCTGCCCGGTGGCGACGTTGGGGGCCCCGCACACGATCTGGCTGGCCTCGCCGTCACCGGTGTCCACCTGGCAGACCCGCAGGCGGTCGGCATCGGGATGCTGCCGGGCGTCGAGGACCTTGCCGACGACGAAGTGCTCCAGCCCCGACACGCCGTGGGCCTCCACCCGCTCGACCTCGGTGCCGGTCATCGCCAGACGATCGGCGAGATCGAACGCGTTGAGGTCCGGCCGGCAGTACTCGTGCAGCCAGGTCAGCGGCAGGCGCAGGACCGATCCCACTAGAACTGCTCCAGCAACCGGATGTCGTTGTCATAGAACAGCCGCAGATCCGGCACGCTGTGCTTGAGCATCGCGATCCGTTCGATCCCCATGCCGAACGCGAACCCCTGCACCGTCTCGGGGTCATAGCCGTTGTCGGCCACGGTGGCGAGGACGTTAGGATCGACCATCCCGGAGCCGAGGATCTCCAGCCACGCGGTGCCCCGGCACAGCGGGCAGCGGTGGCCGTCGGCGGTGATCCCCTTCACGCAGTTGAAGCACGAGACGTCCACCTCCACGCTCGGCTCGGTGAACGGGAAGAAGTGCGGGCGCAGCCGGACCTCGCGCTCGTCGCCGAAGATCGCGCGGGCGAAGGTCAGCAGCGTCCCCTTGAGATCGGCCAGGGTGATGTCCGTGTCCACCGCCAGCCCCTCGATCTGATGGAACTGCGGCGTGTGGGTCGCATCGGAGTCGGGGCGGTAGACCCGTCCGGGCACGATGATGTAGATCGGCGGCGGCTGGCTCTCCATCGCGCGGATCTGCATCGGTGAGGTGTGAACGCGCAGCAGCGCCGCCTCGGGGTCGAAGATGTCCACCCCGTCGGTTCCGGTCTTGATGTAGAAGGTGTCGGTCAGCAGCCGCGCGGGATGCGTCGCTGCGTGGTTGAGCGCGTCGAAGTTGTAGTAGACGGTCTCCACCTCGGGGCCCTCGGCCACGTTGAACCCCAGCCCGATGAACACGTCCTCGATCTCGCGCCGGGTCTGGGTCATCAGGTGCAGGCGGCCGATCGCCGGCAGCGGATCGGCCGGCAGCGTGACGTCGATCCGGTCGGCGACCAGCCGCTGCTCGAGCTCCGCGCTCGCCAGCTCGCCACCCCGCTGCTCGATCGCCGCCTCGAGCGCGTGGCGCGCCTGGTTGGCGGCCTTGCCGGTCGCCGCCCGCTGCTCCGGCGCGAGCTCGGCGACGCTGCGCAGCAGATTGGGGAGCTCGGCCTTGCGGCCGAGGTAGTGGACGCGCACATCCTCCAGCGCCGTGCTCGTGGCGGCAGCGGCGATCGCCGCGGTCGCCTCCCGCTGGATCTCGGTGATGCGATCGGTCATTTGCGGGCCATCCTAGACGCCTCATACAGCGCCACCGTCGCCGCCATCGCAGCGTTGAGCGAGTGGTTGGCGATCGGGATCTGGGCGACGTGATCCGCGGCGTTGACGATCCCGTCGGGGAGGCCATCACGCTCTGCGCCGATCAGCAGCGTCGCCTCGGTCAGCGCCAGCTCATCGAGCGGCGCTCCCCGGCCGGCCACCAGCGCGACCGTCTCCCCCGGCAGCGCGTCGATCTCGGCGACCCGGGCGAGTGACACCGAGAACACCGCCCCCATGCTCGCCCGCACCGCCTTGGGGCCGAACGGATCGGCGGTCCCGGGGCCGATCGCCACCGATGCCGCGCCGAACGCGTCCGCCGAGCGCAGGATCGTGCCGACGTTGCCGGGATCGTGGACTTCATGGAGATACACGCACAGGGGGCCGACGGGCACCGGCGCCCAGCGCTCGTCGTACACGGCGAGCGCGCGCGTGCCCGATCCGAGCTCGGACGCCGACGCGAGCACGCCCGGTTCCACCTCGGTACCGGTCAGGCCGCTGCCGGCGGCGCAGAACCGCTGGACCGCCGGCCACCCGGCGGCATCGGCGGCGGCGAGCAGATCCTCCCCCTCGGCCACGAACCGGCCGGCGCGCTCGCGCCAGCGACGGCGCTGGTTGAGCTTGCGGACCTCTTTGAGCTGTTCGTTGTGGTGGCTGGTGATCGTCATCGGAGATAAAAAAAGGCGCCGGCTTCGAAGAAGCGGGCGCCCGGGTGGCGGTGCTGGGTGGTCGGCGTGGAGCTCAGCCGGCCGCCAGCGCCTCACGGGCGCGGTCGGCAAAGCGTCGGAAGGTGTCGGCGTCGTGTACGGCCATGTCGGCCAGGATCTTGCGGTCCAGCTCCACCCCGGCGAGCTGGAGCCCGTGCATGAACTGCGAGTACGACAGATCGCTCTGGCGAGCGGCGGCGTTGATCCGGGTGATCCACAGGCGGCGGAAGTCGCGCTTGCGGTTGCGGCGGTCCCGGTACCGGTACTGGTCGGCCTTGAGCACCGCCTCCTTGGCGGTCTTGTAATGCCGACTGGCGTCGCCCCGGTAGCCCTTGGCCAGCTTCAGCGTCGCGCGACGCTTCTTACGGGCGTGGACCGAGCGCTTGACGCGGCTCATTTCTTGGCTCCCAGCATGACCTTGATCCGAGGCTCGTCGTGCTTGGAAATCTGGACCGGCTCACCCATCTTCCGCTTGCGCTTGGCCGACTTCTTCTCCAGGATGTGGCTGGTGAAGGCGTGCCGGCCCCTGACCTTGCCGGTCGCGGTCAGCTTGAAGCGCTTTTTGGCGCCGGAGTGGGTCTTCATTTTCGGCATGACGATCCGAGAGTAAAGCAGACCCCGGTACAACGTCCTGCGCCCGGCGGGCTCAGGCGGCGGCGTCGCTCGGCGTCGGCGCCGGCGTGTCGGCCACGCCGTTCTGATGTCCGTTGTCAGCGCCCGCTGCGGCCGGGGGGACGTCCTCGGCGGGGGGCTCCTCGGCGGCGGGCTCCTCGGCGGCGGGCGCGACGGGCGCCTCAGCGGCGGGCGCCTCGACAGGGGGCGCCTCAGCGGGGGGCGCCTCGACGGCGGGGGCCTCGGCGGCGGGCGAATCGACGGCGGGCGAATCGACGGCGGGGGCCTCGGCGGCGGGCGAATCGACGGCGGGGGCCTTGCCATCCTTCTCGCCCGACAGGACGGTCTTGGACGGGCCGAGCATCATCGTCATGTTGCGCCCGTCCTGAATCGGACGCTGCTCGACGACGGCGACCTCCGAGAGCTCACCGGCGAGCTTGTCCAGCAGCGCGGTGCCGCGCTCGGGGTGCGTGACCTCGCGCCCGCGGAACATGATCGTCACCTTGACGCGGTCCTTGCCGAGCAGGAAGCGCTTGACGTGGCCCTTCTTGGTGTCGTAATCGTTCTGGGCGATCTTGGGGCGGAACTTGATCTCCCGGATCGTGATCTGCTGCTGGTGCTTGCGGGCCGCCTTCTGCTTCTGGGCCTGCTCGTACTTGTACTTGGAGTAGTCGAGCACGCGACACACCGGCGGGCGGGCGTCGGGAGCGACCTCCACGAGATCCAGATCGCGTTCCTGGGCGTAGGCCAGCGCCTCGGTCGTCTTGATGACGCCGATCTGCTTGCCATCCTCGCCGACGAGCCGTACTTCCGGCACGCGAATGCGGTCGTTGATCCGAGTCTGGTCCCGCTCGGGCGGGCGCCGGTCAAATCTGCGTGGGACCGGCACTAGCTTCGTGCAACGGCGGCTTGACTCAAGCGGTGCCGCGCCGTGTGGGATGAAGTTGAATCAACGGGAGCGAGTATAGCGGGGGATTCAGCCGCCGGCACGTCTTCGTGTCTCATCCGCCACGCGCTCGGCGAACGCCTCGACGGTCGTCTTCCCGGCGTCTTCGCCATGGTGCTCGCGCACGCTCACCTCGTCGCGCTCTGCCTCGCGGTCGCCGACGACCAGCATGTAGGGGATCTTGCGCAGCTCCGCGTCGCGGATCTTGCGTCCCACCGACTCGGTGCGGTCGTCCACCTCGGCCCGGACACCGGCCCGCACCAGCCGGGTCTGCACGCCGGTGGCGTAATCGAGGTGCCGATCGGCAATCGGCAGCACGATCGCCTGGACCGGTGCCAGCCACACCGGCAGCTCTCCCCCGACGTGCTCGAGCAGGATCCCGATGAACCGCTCGTAGGAACCCATCAGAGCACGGTGGATCATCACCGGTCGGTGCTCGACGTTGTCGGCCCCGGTGTACACGAGCCCGAATCGCTCCGGCTGCAGGTAATCCAGCTGCACGGTGCCGAGCTGCCATGAGCGGCCCAGCGAATCGGTCATGTGCATGTCGATCTTGGCTCCGTAGAACGCACCGTCCCCGGGGTTGATGTCGTAGCCGAGCCCCTGGCTCTCCAATGCGTTGATCAGGGCGCCCTCGCTGCGATCCCACTGGTCATCGGTACCGAGCCGTTCTTCGGGGCGGGTCGACAGCTCCAGGCGGACGTCGATGCCGAACACCTTGTAGGTGGCAAAGGCGAACTCCAGGCAGCCCGCCACCTCCTCCTGGATCTGGTCCTCGGTGCAGAAGATGTGAGCGTCGTCCTGGACGAAGTTGCGCGTGCGCAGGAGGCCGTGCAGCGTCCCCGAGGGCTCGTTGCGGTGCAGCAGGCCCGGCTCCGAGAACCGGACGGGCAGATCCCGATAGGAGTGGGCGGTCATGGAGTACAGCTGACAGTGCCCCGGGCAGTTCATCGGCTTCAGCCCCATCGTGACGTCAGCGGACTCCGTGATGAACATGTGCTCCTGGTACTTCTCCCAATGTCCCGAGGTCTTGAACAGCGCGCTGTCAAACAGCTGCGGCGTCTTGACCTCGGTATAGCCCCGGGGCTTGCCCATCTCCCGGCTGAGCGCGACGAGCTCGTTGAACACCTGGGCGCCGCGCGGGTACCAGAACGCCATCCCGGGTGCGACGTCGGAGAAGCCGAACAGCCCGAGCTGCGGTCCCAGGCGGCGATGGTCGTTGGCGCGAGCGCGCTCGACCTGCTCCAGGTACGCCTGCAGATCCTTCTCCGAGAAGAACGCCGTCCCATACACGCGCGTGAGCATCTGGCGCTTCGCGTCGCCGCGCCAGTACGAGCCGGCCACCGACTGCAGCTTGAACGCCTTGATCCGCTTGGTGGTGGGAGCGTGCGGGCCGCGGCAGAGGTCGGTGAAGGGGCCGTTGGTGTACAGCGACACCGTGTCGACGCTCTCGTTGGCGATCAGATCCTCGATCAGCTCCACCTTGTAGGGCTGGTCCTCGTTGAGAAAGCGCTGCAGCGCGTGCTTGACCGACACGTCCTCGCGGACGAACGGTTCGTCGGCGGCGATGTGAGCCTTCATCGCCGCCTCGATCGCCGGGAAGTCGTCGTCGTTGATCGTGACGCCGTCCGGGAAGTCGAAGTCGTAGTAGAAGCCGTTGTCGATCGCCGGCCCGATCGAGATCTTGACCCCCGGATACAGCTCGAGCATCGCGGCGGCGAGGACGTGGGCGGCGTCGTGGCGGACGAGGGCGAGCGCGTCCTCCCCACTCCGGTCGGTCAGGATCTCCAGCTTCGGCGCCGTGCCGTTGCCGCCGGGAAGCGGGCGGCCCAGATCGCGCAGCTCGCCGTTCACCCGGATGGCCAGCGCCGCGCGCGCCAGCCCCGCGCCGATCGCGGCGGCGGCGTCGGCGCCGGTGGCGCCTTCGGGCAGGGACAGCACCGTCCCGTCGGGAAGCTCGTAATCCATCTGCGAGCTGATGCTATGAGGTTCGCGTGACGCGGAACGTGAAGCGGGCGATCACCTGGGGGGCGATCACAAGCTGCGGGCAGGCGTACACCGGCTTGGGGTCGCAGATGATGCGCTGGCTCTCGATGACCTCTCCGCGGAACGTGCCGACGCACCACCGGCCGCCGAGATGAGCCGGGTTCATCGATACCCCAACCATCGCTCCGGCCGCCGACCGGGGCAGCGTCGTGGTGCCGTCCGCAACGCAGCCGGCGCGCGTGGGACCTCCCACCGACAGCGTGTTCACTCGGCTCCACCCAGCGCCGATGCCCGTCATGTCCGGCGTGCGGAATCGAAAACGGAACGTGGTGCGCGGACTCCCGGCGCCGGGCGTGACCGACACCTTGGTTGACGTCACGGGCCCGGGCAACACCGCGCCGGCGGCCGGAATGGCCGCCACCGCCAGCATCCCCGCAACCAGGATGAGCACGCATCGCCTCATCAGGTTGCGGATGCTACTCCCACGAGCGCCGGTCGGCGACCGTCCAAACGTCCGCGGGCGGCCTTCCGCAAGGGCGTGAGCGCGCTACATTTACGAGCCCCGGACGATTAGCTCAGCTGGGAGAGCGCCGCCTCGACAAGGCGGAGGTCGCTGGTTCGAGCCCAGCATCGTCCACTAGCTCCGCGCCAGCGTGGCGATCGGGTGCGCGGCCTGCTCAGCGACGTCGGTCAGGCTGTGCCCTTCCCAGAGCAGCAGCGAGACGAACGAGCCGCAAAGGCGGTATGGGCGCAGGTCGCGTGACGGGCGCCGAATGACCAGCTCGTCATCCTCCGGACGGCCGCATGCCATGCGCCATTGGGCAAGGTCCTGCGCCAGGCCGCCGAACGCCAGAAGTTGATCAACGAGGTGCTCGGCCACTGTGAGCCCGCTCGCCGACGGCGCTGGCGACGCCAAGCGAAACACGTCTCGCTAGGCTGTCGGGCCCGGCGGAAGTGTGATCGAGGCTTGGCCCGGAGGGCGTGAGGGTTCTCCGTCTGCGTGCCGGCATGTGCGCTGCGAACGTGGGTGCTCGCCTGAGCCGGTCCTGCTTTACGCGATGGCAGGAGCCAGCAGGTCGTGCGGGTGAGACCCTGGCGTGATGCGGTCCAGGAACCACGCGTAGTCCGCGAGGGATTTCGTGCGATCGAACGATGAACGGGTATGCACTCCAATTCAACTGACGCCGAGCTGCTGGCGCGCGCTGTCGAGGAGCCCGTGTTGTTCGCGGCGCTTTTCGAGCGGCACGGGCAAGCGGTGAGGCGCTATGCCATCCGACGGATCGGCGAGGCGGGCGACGATGTCACTTCTGAGGTGTTCGTGCGAGCGTTTCGCGGGCGGGCCGGCTATCGCGCGGATCATGACCAGGCGCTGCCGTGGCTGCTCGGCATCGCCAACAACGTGATCGCCGATCATCGGCGGCTGGAGCGTCGTCGACTAGCGGCGCTTGAGCGCCTGACGCGCGAGATGCCGGAGGTGGTCGAGCATCGTGAATCAGGTCTTGCGCCTGAGCTGGTGGCGGCGCTTCGCGCGCTGCCAGCAGTCGAGCGCGACACGCTGCTGCTCGTGGTCTGGGGCGAGCTGACCCAAGAGCAGGCCGCGGTGGCGATCGGCGTGCCCGTCGGCACGATCAGTTCGAGGATCACGCGGGCGCGCAAGCGGCTGATGACGACCTCGCTGCGCTCAGGCCGACCGGCCGGCAACGCGGAACTCCAACTCAACGGAGGATCTCATGCCTGAGACCAACGACCTTCTCACCATGCTGCGAGACGTCGGCGTCGCGACCCCCGCCCCCGGTGACGCGGGGGAGGACCGAATTCGAGCGGTGCTTCAGCGGGAGATTGCCGGACCGCGGCGAGCTCGCTGGCGCCTTCCGGTCCGGCGCCGCAACACGCTGCGGCTCAGCATGGTCGGCGCGGCGGCCGCGATCGCGGCCGGTGTCGTTGTCGCCAGCGGTGCCCTGAGCGCAACTGCGGCGCCGCGGCTGGCGTTCTCCAAGGCGCTTACGTCTTCGGTGAGCCCTGCGATGACCGAGGACACCGCGTACATCATCAAGCGCGTGAAGGCGAACATCGCCACCAGCGTCGAGAACGGCACGGTCGTTCGGTATGCCACCTATGCGGGTGGCGACGTGGCCGCGGACGGCTCGCTCATCAACCTGGGACGGAAGCTGAGCGACGCCTACGAGTACGTTGCCCCGGACGGGACCTCCGACTCGCGAGGCGCGATCTACTACAGCGATGGGACGATTGAGCTGACCTCGTTCGACCATTGGACGCCCGGGCTCGCCGGCCGGGTGGGAACCGACATCGAGACCGTCCTCAACCCAACAACCCACACGTATAGCCGCAATCAGTACCAGGCCGCCTTCAACCTCAACGAGGGACCCTCTGCCAGCCTGTTGTTCCGCACTCCGGCGCAGGTGCAACAGGCGCTCCAGAACGGCGAGGTGATCCGACACGGGAACGCGACAGTCGACGGCACGCAGGTGATCGCGCTCTCGCTGGAGGTGCCCAACGCCCCCGGGAACCCGAGCACCCAGATCGCCCTCTATGTCGATGCGCAGACCTATCAGCCGTTGCGCACCGTCTCGGTGCAGAACGGCGCGCCTGATCTGAACGTGGGCGATTGGGACCCGGCTACGCCCGACAACATCGCCCTGGCCAAAGACCGGACCATCCCCGCCGGGTACACGAAGGCCTCGCTTCGCCAGGTTTACGACGGGACGTACAACCACTGATCAACCGCGTCATCTCCGGGCCGCGCATCACCGCGGCCCGGAGAGCACGAGGTTCCAGCCCTGATCTTGAACAAGCTAGGGGCGTCGCCGAGCAGCACGAGCCCCCCGGGTCCTCCACGATGATGTCGAGTGAGGTCGCCTCATATGGTGACGGCGCGCTGGACCGTCACAACGGGCTCATCGCGTCTCGCCGGTCCTCGGACGACGTTCGCGGGATACGGCAAGACAACATTGGTCACGGAGATCACGCGCAGGCGATCGGACGCGGTGGTATTCGACCCTGAGCACATCGGACACCTACTGCGCGAGTCCGTTACGGTGCCGACCGATAACTTCCAAGATCTGGCAGTCCCAACCTTGCTTGCGGCACCGAACCCCACGGCTGAGCGTGGATCCACGTGGTTCCCGGGTCCGGGAGTCAGCGTCGAGCCCTGTGAGACGATGCATCGGTGCCGAATCCACCGCCGGATGGCCTGCCGTCCTACCGACTCCTGACCGGCCCCGACGATGACGCGTTCTGCCGGCGCGTGAGCGAGGCGCTCGAACTCGGCTACCAGCTCTACGGCAGCCCCACGGTGACGTTCGACGGCGAGCGCGTGATAGTCGCGCAAGCGATCCTGTGGCCGTCGCGATAGCCGTCCGCATCTGCGACGAGACCGAAGCCGGATGCCGTCGCTCTGATCGGCCGCCTCGGCGTGCGCTCAGCCATGGGCTTCTGCGACGAGCCCTGCGTTGATGCGGTACTCCGCTCGGGTGCGATCAGTCGATTGGCAGCCGCGCTCGTAGGACCGTGCCGGCCCCGGGCTGACTGTCGATGGTCAGCTGTCCGTTAACCGCTGCGATGCGGTCGCGGAGCCCCTGCAGGCCCGAGCCGGCGCTGAGGTCAGCGCCACCCGCGCCGTCGTCGCCCACTTCGACGCTGAGATGATCGTCGAGGAGCTCAACGTTGACCCAGACACGGGTCGCGCGTGCGTGCTTAGCCACGTTCGTCAGCGCCTCGCAGACCGTGAAGTAAGCGGCGGCCTCCACAGGCATGGCGAGCCGCGGCCCGGGAAGCGCGACCCGAAGCTCGACGGGCACCGTGGCGTGGGCGGCGAGGGTCGTCAACGCCCGCTCGAGTCCGCGGTCGGTCAGAACGGCCGGATGCAGGCCACGGGCGAGGTCGCGCAGCTCGGCGAGCCCGGCCCGCAGTTCGGTGAGCACGCCCTCGAGCTCCCCGCGCGCGTCATCGGACAGCTCGCGGTGGGGCGCCAAACACCGTTGCAGTTCCAGTGCCACTGACACGAACCGCTGCTGCGCGCCGTCATGGAGGTTGCGCTCGATCTCGCGGCGGGCTCGGTCGGCGGCTTCAACGATGCGGGCCCGCGAGGCGCGGACCTCGGCGAGCTGCGCGTCGACCACCTCCCTCTCCCGCAGTGCCTGCTCGGCGGCACGGCGGACGGTGATGTCGAAGATCGCTCCGTCGCCCCAGCGCCGACCGTTGCCAGCCTCCCGGACCTGAGTTCGTTCAAGCACCCAGCGCACATCGCCGTCGCGGTGCTGGATCCGGTACTCCAACGTGAACGGGCGGCCGGCCTTTTCCCCCTCTATCACCGACCGTACGACCTGCTCGCGATCGTCGGGATGGATCACACTCGCAAACGTCCGCGCGGAGTTATCGACGAAGTCGGAGGCTGGGTAGCCAGAGATCACCTCGATTTCGTCGCTCAGCCACTTCATCGTAAACCAGTTCGCCTCCCAAACGCTGCGATACAGGGCGCCGGGGATGTTCGCGACCAGCGAGCTCAGCAGGACCTCGTTGGCTCGCAAACGCGCCGCGCGGAACCCGGCCGCCACGCGCGCCGCGAGCACCTCCGGTTCGAAGGGCACGCGGATCACGTCATCGGCGCCAGCGTCGAGCGCGTCGCGCAACTCGCGCGGCGAATCGAGTGCCGCGCCCACGACGATATGAACCTCGGCCAGCTCGCGCCGACCCCGCACTGCGGCCGTCAGCTCGCTAGCCCAGCGCGCGCCCGCAATCACCACCGAAACAGGGCCATTCGTCAGGGCGCGTAGCGCACCGGCGACATCCACAACGCGCTCAAGCGGAACACCCGCCTCGACCAGTACAGCCCAACATGCGTCGTCGAGCTCCTCCATACCGAGCAGCAACACGCTGGCGCTCTCGGCTCCCAAGCCCTCGAGCGCGCTTGCGGGGAGCCTGCCGCCGGTGGCGGCACGTCGATCCGGGCCGCTGGGCCGCCGGACCTTGCCCTGAGTGTCCGACATTGCCAGTCCACAGTACAGACCGCCTCACCGCACAGCGACTCCTGCGCTCGACGGCGTTCATCAAGCCAGGTCAGGGGCCGCTTTCGGCCACATGGCTGGCACGCGACCATGCGCTGAGACCCGGCGACATCCTGTCGGGAGAGCTCGATCTCGTCTTTCAGTGTCGCTCCCCAGGCCCAGTTGACCTTCCAGGGCTGTCTGTCTGACAACGCGATCCCCAGGTTGCGTGGATCCGCCCGGCGAGCCGCTGGAGGGCGCCAACGGCGTCGCGGTCAGCCCGGACGGGGGCTCGGTCTACGTCACCGGTTCCACCAAGGTGGCGATCGGCGGCATGCTCGTCGCTGCGGAGTGGACCGTTACCTGCGTGTCCGCCCGCTGCAAACCCGCCCCAAAGACATCGGTTCCGGGTAATCTGTCGGATCGATGATGTTGCGCGCTGACCGTCGGTCGGTGGTTCGGGGGCTTGCGCAGGTTGCGTTGTTGCCTCCGGCTGCGTTTGTGGTGCACGAGCTGCGCTATGTGCTGGCGTTTGGCGGTGCTGCCGGCGTCGAGCTTCAGCGCACAGGTCATTCGTATCTGCATTCGGTCGTTCCGTGGCTGGTGTTGCTGCTCGCGTTGGTGGTTGGCGGGTTTCTGCGGGCGTTGGCTCGGGCTTTTTCTGGCCAGCATTCCGTGGCGCGGTACTCGATGTCGTTCGCGGGGTTGTGGCTGGCGTGTTCGGCGTGTCTCGTCGCGATCTATGTGTCTCAGGAGTTTCTCGAGGGCCTGTTCGCGACCGGCCATCCGGCCGGCTTGGCGGGGATCTTCGGCTACGGCGGCATGTGGTCGGTTCCGGCTGCGGTGTGCGTGGGCTTGGTACTGGCGGCAGTGTTTCACGGCGTCTGGTGGGTGCTCAACGAGGTCGCCGAGCGTCGTGCCCGTCCGGTCGCGGCGGGTCCTCGGTGTGTGGTTTTGGTGCTTCGCCCGCGCGATGTGCTGGTGCCGAGGTTGGCGCCGCTGGCGGGCGGTTGGTCGGGTCGCGGTCCTCCGGTCTGACACGGTGGTGCGTGGTCGGCCCTTACTTGGGTCGGTCGCGTGCCTGTCGGGTCCGTCCGGGACGACTCTGAACGCAATTTAGTCAGCGAAGACCGGGCTTCTGGCTGACCGGCCGCGGCGTTCGCGGCTGATCGCCACGGGTGTTCGTTTGCTCAGTCGAGGCTGACTGCTGCGTGCCCGCCCCGGGCGACCACAGCGGTTGCCGACCATTTCCGCGACTCAAGGAGTCTGAATATGAGTACGAGTAGTGCCGACCTCGGGGCCGGCTCGCTCCGGAGTTCTCCGGGCGCGTCTGTCGTGCCTCGCGCCCGGGCGTATTTCGCCTCGGATACCCGCCGTGCGATCCAGACGGTGCTGGGGCTGATCTGGCTGTTGGACGGGGCGCTGCAGTTTCAGTCGTTCATGTACGGGAAGGGCTTTATCTCGATGCTGACCGCGATGACGGCGGGGCAGCCGTCATGGGTCACGCACAGCATGACGTGGGGCGCCACCGCGCTCCAAGGTCATCAGGCGCTGTTCAACACCATGGCTGGTCTGGTGCAGGTTGCGATCGGGGTCGGGATCCTGTCGCGGCGAACGGTCAAGCCCGCGCTCGCTGTCTCGTTCGCGTGGGCGTTGGTGGTGTGGTGGTTCGGGGAGGCGTTCGGGATGCTGTTCATGAATATGGCCAGCCCGCTCACCGGCGCGCCCGGCGCGGTGCTGCTGTACGCGATCATCGGCGCGATCGTGTGGCCCAACGGGCGTCCCGGTGGGTTGCTCGGGGTGCGCGGCGCGCGGACGGCGTGGGCGATCCTGTGGGTGCTGATGGGGTGGCTGTGGCTGATCGCTCCGAACAGCAGCGCAAACGCCGCCCACGATCTGATCAATGCCGCCCCGTCGGGGATGAGCTGGCTGAGCACGGTCCAGGATTGGGCCGCGAATGCCGCGAAGGGCAACGGGCTGGTGATCGCGGTCGTGCTGGCGTTCACGTCGGCGGCGATCGGGATCGCGGTGGGGTTCAATTGGCGGGCAAAGCCGTTTTTGATTCTCGCGATCGTCCTGAACCTCGCCTACTGGGTGCTCGGACAGGGGTTCGGCGGCATCTTCGCCGGCGGAGCTACCGACCCGAACTCGGGACTGTTGTTCGTCGTCCTGGCGTTCGGGCTGTACACGCTGATCAAGTCCGAGCAAGGAGTACCGAGCGAGGCGGAGCGAGCCGCGGGCGCGCGCCAAGTCTCGCCGGCCGCCGTCTGAACCACGCGGAGTCGTGATCGAGGCCCCGCCCAGTTAGAGCGGCGGGGCCTCGCGCGACCGCGAACCGATTCCAAAGCTTTCAGGAGATGTCAGATGCTTGAAACAAGTAGGTCTCGCAAGACGGCCGCCCGGGGTACGCTGGCGTGCGTCGCGGTCGTGTTGATCGCGGGCTGCGCGAGCGCGACCAAGGCAACATCCACCGCGGTGGCGGCCGCGTCAAGCGGCTCGGGGAGCACGGCCGCGATGAACATGGGCTCGGGGGCGGGCAGCTCGACCGTCGCCTCGGTCAACGGGATCAAGCCGGTCCCGACCCAGCCTCTGGCAAGCGCCACTTGGCAGGGCATGAAGATCGAGGCGCAGGCGATGACCGCGGTCCCGTTCTTCGTGTTCGACGGCACGCGCGAGCAGAAGATCACGCCGCCCAAGAACACCAGCTTTCACCTGATGGTGATGCTCAACGACTCTCACACGGGTGTAGCGATTCCCTACGCGAGCGTGTGGGCGACGATCCGCAAGGCTGGAAAGGTCGTGTACGACGAGCGTATGTGGCCGATGATCTCCGCGTACATGGGCCCCCACTACGGCAACAACGTCAGCCTTCCGGGCGCGGGCACCTACCAGATGAGCCTCCTGGTCAGTCCGCCCGTGTCCGCGCGCCACATCGAGTATCAGAACGTTTGGTTGCATCCCCACCGCGCCAACGTCACCTTCCACTGGAAGCCCGTCTCGTGAACGCCGCGCAAGCCGAACTCCGAGGGTCGCGATGCTGACCCGACGGCGGTTCCTGCTCGGGACCGGCGCGGTGGTCGCTGGCGCCGCGGCCGTCGGCGTGGGCCTGGACCGCGCCCTAAACAACGGCTCGTCGCCCGCGCCGGCCCCTGCGCCGGTCGCCCTCGGCTCCCAACCCGACGGCCTGCCGGCACGCCAGCACGCGTGGGGGGCGACCCTGACCCGCGATGCTGACGGCAATCCCGTGGCGCCACGGTTTGACCGGCTGCTGTTCTTCGGCATCGCCGGGGGCCCGACTGCCGCGCACGCGAGCGTGCTGGAGGCAGCACTACGGACGCTTGAGCGCCGATATCCGTGGGGCCCGGACGGGCTGCTGTTCACCGCCGGATGGGGTCCAGGCTATTTCGCTCGGGTCCTACGGGTCGCGTCGCCGATCCCCGCCGCGAAGGGACTATCGGAGTTCGAACTGCCGGCCATCGACGACTACGACCTCTGCCTGCACTTCGCGTGCAACGACGAGGAACGTCTCGCGGCCGTCGAAGCCGCGCTGGTTCACGGCGAACCGCTGCCGGGCGCCGATGGCCCCGTGGAGATCTCACGCGCGCTGGTCTGGCGCGAGACACGGACCGGATTTGTCGGTGCCGGCCTGCCCGCCGCGCATCAGAACGTCGGTGGGATCCCCGCCGGACGGCCGGTGGCCACGGGCGCGCCGCTGTTCATGGGATTCAAATCCAATCTCCGAAAAAACCAGGCCACCGAGGACTCCGTGACCGTGCCGGACGGGCCATTCGCCGGCGGAACCACCATGCAGGTCAGCTACATGCGCCTGCGACTTGACAGCTGGTATGGCGAACTGAGCGCCAAAGACCGGATCGCCCGCATGTACGCCCCCCAGGTCACCCCCAAAGAGGTCAGCCGGTTCACCACCGACGCCGAGAGCGACCCCAACCTCCTCGGCCAGGCGATCAACCACTACGGCGTGATCGGTCACTCCCAGACCTCGGCCCGCGCTCGCCGGCACGGCAAGCCACTGATCATCCGCCGCGACTTCAACACGGTCGACGGGGGTCAAGCCGGGCTTCACTTCGTCTCGATCCAACGCTCCATCGAGGACTTCGTCACGACCCGCAATGCGATGAACGCGTCATCCGCGCAGCTGCAAAACCCAGCGATCACCGACACCGTCAACAACGGGATCAACGCGTTCATGTTTGTCCTCAAACGAGCCAACTACATCATCCCGCCGCGAGCCAAACGCTCGTTCCCTCTCCTCGCCGGCCGTCAAAAAGCCGCCGAATGACCAACCCGAACAGCCCGTCGCCGACAGACCGCCATGGCCACCCTCCTCGTGCTCCTGCTGATCGCGGCCGGCGCCGTCCTCCCCCTACGCACGAGCAGCAATACGGCGGGAACCAAGGGCGGCCATCGAAATGGTTGTCGCGCGCAGCGGACTGGATCAAGCGTGGATGTGTTCTGGCGCTTTTCGTGGTCGCCATGGGCGCCGGCGCGTTTACTGCGGTCGCGCGCGCCGACGGCGATCCCGCTAGCGACTACCTCACGACCAAACAGGTCTTCGTCACGTCCCAGTCGGGTTCGGAATCCGCAGCGGCCCGGCGATTGCTTGACGTCGTCGGTGCGGCGAACCGCGAGGGGTTCGCGATCCGCGTCGCGGTCGTCTCCACTGACTATGACCTCGGCTCGATCACAGAGCTCTGGCACAAGCCGCGGATCTACGCCCGCTTTTTGGGAATCGAGCTGTCGTTGACTTACAAGGAGCGGCTTCTCGTGGTGATGCCGAACGGGTTCGGCATCAACTGGCCGAACCATTCAACAGCCGCCGCCTACGGACTCCTATCGAAAGGTCGGATCGCACCCGGCCCAGCCGGGATCCTCGCTGCCGCACAAACGGCGGTGCGTCGGCTCGCCGCAGCGGACGGCTTCACAGTCGGTTCGCCTACGCACGCCGGCTCCAGTCCGACAGTGGCGGCCACGCGCCATAGCGACGATCGCGTGATCGTGTTCACGGCGGTCACCGCGGCCCTGCTTCTTCTGCTTGGCGTTGCCGTCGCCCGGTGGCGACGACGTCCGCGCCCGACAGTCGTGGGTGAACAATCGGGCGCGAGCGCGACGAGCGTACCGATCGGGCTGCGCTGGGCCGTCCCCGGCGTGGTGGTCCTGCTCGGGCTCGCCGTCGGGATACCGGTGCTCGCCGTCGGCATTTTCCGCCACGCCAATGCCGCGCCCGCCGTCCGGGTCAGTTCGAAGCCTGCCCTCCCTCAAGTCACTTGGGCGGCCGGCCGTCGGGCCGCGCCCGCGTTCACACTGCGCGACCAGGTAGGTCGGCGAGTCTCGCTCACCGCCTATCGCGGACGGCCGGTGATCGTGACCTTTATCGATCCCCTCTGCGCAATTTCTGTCCGCTCACGGCACAGGCGCTCAATCAGGTCGTCCGTCAGATGCCAGCATCGCAGCGGCCGGAGATCCTGGCCGTCAGCGTGGACGTCTACGCCGACACACGCGCGGACCTGCTCCGAGATTTTCGCGAATGGGAGCTCGTGCCCCAATGGCAATGGGCCGTCGGCTCCCCAGCTCAACTCGCCCACGTCTGGAAGCACTACGAGATCGGCGTGTCCGTCGTCACCAAACACATCTCCGGGATCACGATCCACTACATCACTCACTCCGAAGTCGCGTTCATCATCGACCCCACCGGACACATGCGCGCCCTATTCCTCTGGCCGTTCAACCCCCGAGATGTAGAGCGGGTGCTCAGACAGATCACCTAAGCAGACCTACCGCCGCGAACGACTGCTCCATGCGACCCAACATAGAGTTGCCCGTACACGGTCCAGACCCAGCCGGGCAACCCGGTCCGCTGGAGGTTAGGAACTGAGACGGTAGGGCGCTGGCGCCGGACGTTCGCTGTGGACGCTCGGGATGTCCGAGTGTCGATGGCTCTAAGAGACGCGGCCAGTTTCGAAACGACCGCCCCGCCACCAGCAGCCACGGCGGCCACCATGCACCAGAGGCCCGGCCCCCACCCCCAGGGGACCAGGCCGCAATCCGGCGCTCGCCGACGCCCGCTGCCGGCGGGCGCCGAAGTCATCAGTGGATCAACCGGCGCTCTTGCTACCGGCGGTCGTGCTACCTGAGTTGCCCGAGCCCGGGTCACCGGAGTTGCCTGGGTAGGGGCCCGAGTAGGTGTGAGGCCCGACGACGCAGGCCACGGCGCCGGTGGTGCCCGTGTTATCGGCGTTGTCTGTGTTGACGACGACCTTGATGGGCGGATTGGGCACCCCGGCGCCCGGACCCGGGGCACAATTCTCCCGCCCACTGGCGGCGGTCGGGTTGGGGTTGGAGTAGAGCGTGATCTGTTCGTTGATCCCCATCGTGGCAAGCTTCTGGTTTGCCTGAGCGATGTCCTCCTGGGCGCTGAGCTGCACCAACACCGAGCCATCATCGTGCCTGGTGATGGCGAACGCCGGCGGGGTTGCGGCGGTGCCGCCGAGCACGATCACGACGGCCGCGCCGATACCCGCCAGTCCAAGAGAGCTGCTTGCCAACAGCCGCGAGCGTCTCTGCCGCGCCCACGCCATGACCGCCCCGGGAGTGCGCTGCTCGGAGCGCAGGTCAGCGGCAGCGGATCGCTCGAGGCGATCACCGAGCTCGTCGAGTTTCGGATCGATTTTCATTGCTCTTCTCCAGTGCTGAGTGAGTGGTCCCGGCGCAGTGCGCTAAGAGCCCGATGGACCCTCATCCGCGCGTTCTCGGGTGTGATCGAGAGCCGCGAGGCGACTCCCACGTACGACAGGTCCTCCAGGACGCGTAGCTCCAGCGCGCTGCGCTGATCGGCCGGCAGCTCGTCGAGCAGCTCATCGACACCGTTTAGCCAGCTCTGCTCGGGCGCGGCGGGCGGATGGTCGGTGTGCTCGAGCATGCCGAGCCGCTGGCGGGCGCCATCCTCCAAGCGCTCGCGGCGGACCGACTGCAGCAACACGTTGCGGGCGATCCCATACAGCCACGGCCCCGCGCTCCCCCCCTCGTCTCGGAACGCTCGCCGTGCGCACCACGCCTGGGCGAACGTCTCGGCCGTAAGGTCAACCGCCGCCTGTTCGTCACGGCAACGGCGCAGGTGATAGCCGTTGATCTGCTCCGTGTAGCGGTTATAGAGGGCGCGAAACGCCGCGGCATCCTTATCGGAGGCCACGAGGAGCTCCGCGTCGCTCGCTTTGAGGTGGTTCATGTCCTGTACATGTAACGGGCGATCGAAAACGTGACAGCCCGATTCCTCAGGCCGACCGATCGCTCAGCGTTAGGCTCAGGACACCATCTCTGGGTTCGGTTAGCTCACTTCGGCGGTGACTGCGTAGTAGCCCAGGTGCAGTTCTGATCGGTTGCGAATGTCAACGTGCCGCTCGTCCCAGGCACCCGAGCGCACGTCGGCCTCCAAGCCGTGGATGCCCCGAGTGACGTCTTCGGCATTGAGGGCAGAGAACACTGAGATCCCGTCACGAACCGACGGATCAAGGTAGGCGGCGGGGCGACGCCAGAACGCGCCGTAGAACCCATCGACGCAGTCATGCGGGATGGGCGCGGCGATCAGCCGGACCGGCCCTAACGACTGTTCGAGTTCGGTTTGCCACCCACCGGCAACGCGATAGCGACCAGGGATCAGGTCAAGGAAACCGGGTAGGTATTCGACGGTGAGCCAGAACCGCTCGGCTTCGGCTGGGTCGGCGTTGAACAGCACGACTCGACGGCGTGCCACCCGACGCAGTTCCCGCAGCCCCTGGCGCCGGTCACGCCAATGGTGGTCGCTGAGCACGGCCATGACGGCGTCGAAACTATCGTCGGCAAACGGCAGCGCCTCGGCGCTCGCCTGCACCGTTGGAGGGGCATTCGCCGGGCGTTGGCCGAGCATCACTGCCGACGGTTCGACCGCCAACACCGTCCGGTCCGGCGGCTCATACGCGCCCGCGCCCGCACCGACATTGAGCACCGTCTCCGCGTCACCCAACGCGTCCCAGATCAGCGCGGCGAGCCGCGGATCGGTCTGGCGAGTCGCGGCATAGCCGCGACCGATCCGGTCATAGAGCACCCGCTCCATCCCACGATTCTCGCCGACGCAGCCGTCAAGCGCTGCCCAGCCCCGACGATCTGGCATGACGTTCGCTCAACGTTCCCTTGTGCGATGGTCGCCGGCGTCTTTCGGGGCGTCTGCTGATCGATACCCCTGAGACGATGGACACGCGTGGTGACTTGGCCGTCACGCGTTTGTAGTGGTTGCTGACGCCGTCGTAGCCGAGGCGCGGACCTCGGCATACACCACTCGCGGCGTGTCGTCGTCATGTAGCCGCGGGCTGGATGTTCTGGTTAACGTGGAAGACGTTGTCCGGGTCGTATTGCGTCTTGATGCGGGCGAGGCGGTTGTAGTTATCGCGGTAGGTGGCGCGGACGCGGTCCTGGCCTTCGTCCATCATGAAGTTGACGTACGCGCCCCCCGCCGAGTAGGGGTGGGTTGCGTCCCAGTAGCCCACGGTCCAGTCTCGGATCGCGTCGGCGTTGGCCGGGTCGGCGTCGGCTCCGAGGATGACCTCGGCGTATCGCGCGTCGCGGTAGCTGAAGGCGGTGTCGGTGTTGCTGACGTCGTGCGCGGCGCCGTCGATCGGGTAGAGGTGCATCGCCGACAGCATCGTGGGCAGCTTCTGGCCCCACGTCAGGTGCTGATCGATCAGCTCGTCGGAGAGCTCGTTGACGAAGTCCGCGCGCCAGTAGTACTGCAGGCCCTTGGGGTAGAGCGCATCGAAGAGGCTCTGTAGGGCCGGGTGCGGTACCGGTCCGACGTGATGCAGGAGCGGCGTGCCGACGTCGTGCACCGGCGCGAGCAGGCGCGTCGCCTCCTCCTCGGAGCCGACGACGCACCACATCACGGCGGCGACTTTCCGCAGGTGCAGTTCCGCTGGGAACATGTCCGCCGGCGGCACCGTCATCGCCGCAAAGAAGCCGTTGACGGCGCGCGGAGCGGAGGGTATGAACTCGCGATAGAAGCGCATCGCCTCCGGCAGCTGCTCGATTGGCCAGAAGGTGGGCCCGGCCATCACGGCGGCACCAACCGGGTGGGTGCGGAACTCAAACGATGTGACAACGCCGAAGTTCCCCCCGCCGCCTCGTAGCGCCCAGAACAGCTCGGGGTGCTCGTCGGCGCTCGCGTGGACCTGAGATCCGTCGGCGAGCACGACATCGGCGCCGATCAGGCTGTCGATGGTGAGGCCGAAGCGCCGCGTGAGGTGACCGAGCCCGCCGCCGAGCGTGAGCCCGCCGACGCCGGTCGTCGAGATGATCCCTGACGGCGTCGCGCACCCGTGCTGCGCGGTCGCCTGGTCGACCTCACCCCAGGTGCAGCCACCGCCCACACGCACCGTGTGGGCCTCGGAGTCGACCACGATCCCGGCGATGCCGGCAAGGTCGATGACGACGCCATCGTCGACGATGCCAAGACCGCCGCCGTTGTGTCCAGCGCCGCGCACCGCGATCGGCGCGCTGTGGGCACGCGCGAACGTGATGGCTCGCGCGACGTCGTCGGCGCTTGTGCACCGCAGCAGGAGAGCCGGATGCCGGTCGATCATGCCGTTGTGAACGGCGCGGGCTTCGTCGTAGCTCGGGTCGCCGGGGCCGACGATGCGGTCGTCGAGATCGGCGAGGTCGCGCCGCGCGATCGCGGCAAGGGACGTGGTGGTGGTCATGATCTCCCCCGGTGTAGATGGCCGTGGGCCGGTCGGCCCGGAGAGCAACCTACGGCACCGTCCCCGCGCTGTCATGACCTGGTCTGACCGACTTTCGCCGGAGTTGAACGCTGACCGTCGGGCCTGGCATGATCAGACCTGACTATTGGTGCCGGCAACTCTCCTGGAATGTCCAAGCTCCCCGGTCCGCTTCGGCTGACGCCGTCGTTTCCGTTCGCCGGGCGCTCCCGCGAGCTGGCGACGCTGCGGCCGCTGATTCCGCACGCGGCGGGAGAGGGACTGCGATTCGCGCTGGTCGGCGGCGAGGCCGGCTCGGGCAAGAGCCGCCTGGTCCGCGAGTTCGCGCAGGAGGCCGCCGGCGGTGGTGCGATCGTGCTCTACGGCGCCTGTGACGCGGTCGTACGCCGGCCCTACCGGCCGTTCGTGGAGGCGCTTGATCAGCTCGTGCGCAGCACCGACCCGTCGACGTTGCGCGCCGACCTCGGCGCCGCGGGCGGGGAGCTCTCGCGCCTGCTGCCCGACCTCGCGCAGCGGGTCGGTGAGCTGCCGGCTCCGCTCGCGGCCGATCCGGACACCGAGCGCCACCGGCTGCACAGCGCGGTCGGCGATCTGCTCGCCGCTGTCGGCCGGCGGGCGCCGGTGGTTCTCGTGATCGAGGATGGGCACTGGGCTGACACGCCGACGCTGCTGCTGCTGCGCCATCTGGCCCGCGGCGCACCGGAGGCCCGCGCGCTGCTGCTCACCACCTTCCGCGACACCGAGGCCGAGGTTCCGCAGGCACTCTCGGCGGCGCTGGTTGACCTGCGCCGCGCGGAAGGTGTCGTACGGCTGCGACTGGCGGGACTCAGCGCCGCGGAGATCTCGGAGTTCGTCGATCATGCGGTCGAGGGTGACCTCGGGCCCCAGCTCCCCGAACTCGCCCGCGTACTGCGCGACCTGACCGGCGGAAACGCGTTCCTGATCACCGAGCTGTGGCGCACCCTGCTTGAGACCGAGACACTCTCGGTCCACGACGGCAACGTCCGTTTGGCCCGCGCGGCCGCCGAGCTTGGCAGCCCGGAGGGAGTGCGGGAGGTCGTGAGCCAGCGGCTGGCGCGCCTGAGCACCGCCACCACGACGCTGCTCGAGCTGGCCGCCGTCGCCGGCCCGGAATTCGACCTGACCGTGATCAACCAGTCCGGGCTGGCCGAAGCGGAGCTGCACGCTGCTCTCGAACAGGCAATCGCGCACGGGATGATCGAGGAGGTGCCGGCGCGCGGGGTTGTCTACCGGTTCACCCACGAGCTGGTGCGCCGTGCGCTCTACGATCGCATACCGGCCCTGCGGCGTGCCGAGCTGCACCTACGGGTCGCCGAGGCATTGGAGCGCGCGCACACGACCAGCGAGACCCGTGGCCTTGCCGAGCTCGCCCACCACTTCGGCGCCGCGGCGCCGATCGACGGACCTCGACGCGCGGTCGAGTACTCCCTGCTCGCGGGCCATGACGCGCTGAGAACGCTGGACTTCGATGAGGCCGACACCCGCTTTTCGTCCGCCCTGGGGTTTGATGTGCTGGATCCGCGACGGCGCGGGGCGCTGCAGCTCGAGCTCGGAACCGCTCGCTACCGCGCTGGTCGATCGGGCGAGGCGATCGAAGCGTTCCGCGCTGCAGCGCAGATCGCGCGCGAGCTCGCCGACGCTGAGATGCTCGCGACGGCCGCGGTCGGCTTGGAGGAGGCCTGCTGGCCTCCGGGGATCACCGACGCGGGCGCGGCCGAACTGCTCGAGGAGGCATCGCTCGGGGTCGGCGACGGAGATTCCAAGCTCCGCGTCATGCTGCTCGCCGGCCTCGCCCGTGCGCACGCGTTCGCGGGCGACTACGCGGCGAGCGCCGTCTCCGAGGGGAGGGCGATCGCGATGGCGCGCCGGCTCGGTGATCGGCTCGGTCTCGCGACGGTGCTGATGCGCTCCTACTGGTCACGCGTCGAGGGCGATCCCGAGCAGACGCTGGCGACACTGGCCGAAGCCCGCGACCTGTCTGAAGGCCTAGGCGAGAGCGATCTGCAGGCCGAGGCAATCGGATGGCGGGTGGCCTGCATGATCGCTCTGGGCGATCTGAGCAGGGCCGAGGTCGAACTCGCCGACGGCCAGGCGATGGCCGTTCGCCTGCGCCAGCCATTCACGCTACACGTCGTCGAGAGCTTCGCCTCGACGCTGGCGTTGTGTGCTGGCAGGCTGGCCGAAGCCGAGGCCGCCGCGCGGCGCTCGCACGAATGGAGCCAGCTGCTCACGGCCCGGCCCGCCTCGGGCACCTACGGCATACAGATGTTCGGCGTCCGCCGCGAGCAGGGGCGCCTCGCCGAGCTGGCCCCAGTCACCAGGATCCTCGCCGCCGGCGACCATTCGAGCAGCGCATGGCGACCGGGTTACGCGGCGCTGCTGGCCGAGCTCGGAATGGAAGACGAGGCCCGCCACGAGCTCACGCGGGTGCGCGAAACCGGGTTTGACGAACTCCGCTCCGGGCTCTGGGTGGCCTCCCTGTCCTATCTGACTGATGCGTGCGCCGCGGTCGGCGACGAGACGCTCGCCGCGCTGCTCTACCCCGAGCTCGCGCCCCTCGCCGGCGGCACCGTGGCGATCGGCCATGGCGTCGCCTGCTACGGCGCCGCTGACCGTTATCTCGGTCTGCTGGCTTCGACGCTGGGCGATCACGGCCGAGCGATCGAGCACTTTGAGCAGGCTCTGACCGTCAATCGCAAGATGGGTGCGACGACGTGGGTCGCCCACACCCTGTACGCGTACGGCCGAACGCTGCAGATGCGGGGCCACAGCCCCGATGCCCTCCACGCGTCCGGGCTGCTCTCCGAGGCCGCGAACCTTGCGCAGCGGGTCGGCATGCCGACCCTGCTGGCGCGCGCGACTGCACTCGGAGCCCGGATCGACCGCGCGCGCACGCTTCCTGACGATCTGTCCTGGCGCGAAGTCGAAGTCCTGCAACTCGTCGCCACCGGACGGAGTAACCGCGAGATCGGGGAGGAACTCTGCATCAGTGGTCACACGGTCGCCAATCACGTACGCAGCATCCTGCGCAAGACCGGGGTGGCGAACCGCACCGAGGCGGCGGGTTACGCCTATAACCACGCCTTGGTCAACCGGACCGACGCGCGCTAGGATCGCCGCCATGCCGACGTACCTGATCGAACGCAACTTCGCCGAACAGCTCGACTTGACGAGCGACGACGTGACGCTGATCGAACACATCAACGCCGACGAGGGCGTGAGCTGGTTGTTCTCCTTCCTGAGCGCCGATCGGCACCGCTCCTACTGCCTCTACGAGGCGCCGAGCCCCGACGCGATCCTCACCGCCGCCAAGCGGGCGGGCATCCCGGCGGACGCGATCACCGAAGTCGATCGCGTCACCGCCGATACGTTCCGCTGACCCTCGGCACCGACGCAGTGTCCCCACCGCGCCGGCCTGCGGATGATCGACGACCACCGCTCGCCAATCGCGGAGTGGGAGGCTGGTCATCCGCGCGATGGAGCTCGTCGACTTCGATGTCCGCATCGCCTACTTTCACGAGGCGAGAGACGAGCATCTCATCAGGCTCGGGTCGGCCGCTTTCGACTTCCGCCGCCACGCGCCATCACCGACGCCGAGCTGATGTTCATCCCCTCCACCAAACGCCCACCGCTCGCCACCTGGGCCGAGCCACACCGCTACGCGACCATCTACCCCTCCGCCGGATTCTCGCCAACGCCCCCACCTCCTCGCGATCGCGCGCATTGGCCGGACCGATCGGTCCCGCGCGCACCCATTCTCAACCAGCGGGCAGAACCGCGAAGCACCAGCCAGCTGCGTCGCGCTGACCGGCACAGCCTCGGCTCAGTCGGCGGACACCCCAAAACCCTCCTCGACGTCGAACTCGTCCCGGCAACGCCGCAGCGGACGCTCAGTCCTCTCCTACCGTACGCCGCTGGGCGACAGTCTCACCCACGCCGACTAGACCACGGACGGGTCCAGAGTTCCCCGTCGCGCACGTCCGGGTCGGGACAATGAGAGTCAGCTGAAGCCGGACTCGGCTGGAATAGGCCAGCAGCTGGGCATGTCCGACAGCTTATGTACCCCTCGCAGCCAGCCGATACATCCGCCATGGCGCGACGATTCCCCAATAACGACGTTCCCGGCGACTCCTGCCAGATCCGACCGCGCCAGTGCCGGCAGCAGGTCGGCGAGCAAGACGAGCAGCCGCGCCTCGCACGCCGACCGTCGATGGCCTTCCCCGGCTTCGCGCCCGCAACGATCCAGTCGGCGCTGGAGGTCCCGTGAGCCTGCTCGACTTTCAGCAGAAGCGCGCTCTCGGCCGACGCGTCCCCGTCGGCGGCTACTACACCGACGGCGGGTCGCTGGTCGAGGTCGTCGCGATCGGCGCGACCGGCTGCGTCGTGTTCCGCGACAGCGTTACCGGCGCGCAGCGGTGCCTCGCCATCGAGGATTTCCGCCGCGGCTGGTGGATTGTGCGAGGCCCAGGCGTCGAGCAGGCGGCGTGAGCGCGCTGGACGCGTGGGCGGGGGCGGGTTGCCACCTCACCGGCGGCACGGTCAGTCAGTTTGCGGGGCGGTGTCGGCGCCGACGATCCAGGTGACGCCGTAGCGGTCGGTGAGCATGCCGTAGAGGGGAGCGAAGGGGGCGGGCGCGAGCGGGATGAGGATGGTCGTCGCCGAGTCGGCTAGGGCGTCCCACAGCGGTTGGATCTCGTCGCCCGCGGTTCCTTGCAGGGTGATGTAGAAGGGGTTCTCGCCGGGGTCATAGCCCTTGGACGGCTGCACGTCGTAGGCCATGATGGTGAAGCCGTTCGGCGCGTCGACGCGTCCGAAGGCAACGTGGTCGGCTTGGGCGGGTTCCTCGACGGCGTGGATGTCGGCGTAGGTGGCGATCGACCTCTCGCCACCGAACACGGACTGGTAGAACTCGAGCGCTTCCCGGGCTTGGCCGCGGAAGTTGACGTGAGTGGTGGTGCTAACGCTCATGCTGGTCTGCCTTTCGTTAGGTGTGGCTTTCCGGGCACGGGTGCGCCCGGCCTTCCGGGCGAGGCGCCCGGACGCGGTCGATCGATGTCCCGGCCTCGGGCCGTGAGCCGAGGCATGGTTTGTTGTCGGTTCAGGGCCGGTTCGACTCCCTGAGCGGCCTTTGCAGCCGTGAGATCAGGGGCCGCCGCGCAGAGCGGGGATGATCACGCCGTCGATCAGTGCGAGGCTGAACTCCCGGGTGATCGGTTGCTGTTGCACAGCACGCGAGACGCACATCATGGGGATGAGCTCGGCAAGTGTGTCGATGTCGCTTGGCGGCGGGAACTCGCCGCGGTCGACCGCGCGCTGGATCAGGATGCGGTTGACCTCGATCCACGGCCCGATGCCCGCGGCGTTTGCGGCGTCGGCGAGCCGGCCGTCGGTTTTGGACAGCGACAGCAGAGCGGCCATTGCCTGGATGCGGACCTGCTGCGCCTGGTCGCTGAGGGGAAGGATCATGGCGGTGACATCCCCGCGCAGGGTGCCGGTGTCCGGCAGCTGATCCAGGTTGACGTCGCCGCGGCTCATCTGCGCCACGGCCTCGAGCACGAGTTCGGCTTTGGTCGCCCAACGCCGATAGACGGTCGCCCGCGCCGAGCCAGCTCGGGCGGCGACCATGTCGATTGTCATGCCGTCATAGCCGTGCTCGGCTAAAACGGCCAGCGTTGCTTCGAGGATGACGCCATCGCGACTGTGGTCTCGTTTGCGACCCGCCCGGGAGCGGCGCTCGTGCTCGGGCATCGTGCCCGTGTTCTCCGTGTCTGCGGCTCTCGTACTGTTGCTCATACCGATAATGATACTGATGCATATCGATATGTGCAAGTATCGCTATCAAGATGTCGCACGATTGATACGAGACCGATGAAGGAGGTCCAAGGTGCGGACGATCACGGTGCAGGAACGACGACGCGCGATGGTGCATCGACACCATCTCGCAGGCGATGCTGACTGTCCAGAGGCGGTGACGCGAGCGCTGATCGCGTTGCATGCGAGCGATCCGGCGTCGGTCTACTTGTCCGTGCTCGCGCGCAGCGCCGCTATCGACCCTGGCCGATGTCGCCGACGCGATGTATGAGCGGCGCAGCCTGGTGCGGTGGATGGCGATGCGTCGCACACTGTTCGTCTTCGCGCGCGAGGACATCCCGACCGTGCAAGCCGCCGTCAGCACGCCCCTGGCCGCGATGCTCCGTCGACGCCTCGTCAGCCAGCTGCAACGCAACGGCAGCGAGCCGATCATCGACGGGGATGTTGGCCGGTGGCTGGCCGACCTTGAGGATCACGTCGACCGAACGCTCACGCGACGCGGTACGGCCACCGGCGCGCAGTTGGCCGATGACGAGCCGGCGCTAAGGACGCTCATCCTCGCCAGAGCGCCGTCCGATCAACCGCAGAACGTCACCACGTCCCTGCTCACCCTCATGAGCGCCAGCGGGCGAATCGTTCGCGGCACCCCGACCGGAGCCTGGACCAGCCGTCATCATCGCTGGGAGCCGGCCTCACGCTGGTGGCCGCAGGGCCTACCACCGATCGACCCGATAGAGGCGCAACGCGATCTCGCCCGCCGCTGGCTGGCCCGCTTCGGCCCGGCGAGAACCGAGGACCTGCAGTGGTGGACCGGATGGAACAAGACCACCACCCGCCGCGCGCTCCAAGAGCTCGCGATCGAGGAAGTCGACCTGCACGGCCAAGCCGGAATCGTCCTCGCGAGCGCGCCCGGGGAGTTTGCCGATGAGGCGGCGGGCACCCCGACCGCGACGCTGCTGCCGGCGCTCGACCCCACCCCAATGGGATGGAAGACCCGCGACTGGTTCCTCGGCATAGACCCAGGCCACGTATTCGACCGCGCCGGCAACATCGGCCCCACCCTGTGGTGGAACGGCGAGATCATCGGGTCGTGGGCGACCGCCCCCAACGGTGATCTGCGCACGAAAGTGATCGCGGACCGCGGAACCGAGGCTCACGCTGCCATTGACCGAGCCGCATCGCACCTCCACGCGAGACTCAACGGGACGGCCGTCACCCCCGCGATCCGCACCCCGCTCGAACAAGCGCTCACAAGAGACGACAGCGAATCGACAGCATGACCTGACGAAGTTCAAGCGCCGCCGTCTCGGGTCTGCGACCCGGGATTTCGGACCTCAGTCTGACGCCCTCCGCCCGCGCTGGGTCTGCCGTGGATCAACAAGGACGCGAGTGTTCGCTGCTGGTTCGTTGCTGGCCCACCCTCCGTCTACCTGCCGGGTAGCGTTTGGTCTGTGTCTGACGAGGTCTGGATCGAGGAGGTCGTCGTTGATCAGCGAGCCCGAGGCCGAGCGATCGGTCAGGCGCTCACGGCCGCCGCGTTGAGCCTGGCGGAGGACTTTGGAGCGAGAACGGTCGAGCTGACGTCTCGGCGCTCGCGTGAGGCGGGGTGGTCGACGATCGGACGCGCAAACCTGGCTGGACCTCAGCGTTCTACGAGCTGAGACTTGCCCAGATGACGCCTGCCTCGCACACGTCGGTCGCCGCCTCGAAGCGCCCGTTCGTGCTGTCGCTTGTGTCGTTACTTGATCACCGGGGAGACGCTCGGCGCTTGAAGGCCCTCGTGTCGATCGGCTTTCTCGAACCCGAGCAGAGGCTTCAAGTCCAGCAGTTTCACCCATGCCGAGACAACCGCCGGGGCCAGACGTGGTCGCGTTCGCAGCCCAGGCGCGGCGGCAGGTCGATTGCTCGAGCCAGGCGGCGTGTAATTTTGGGGGGGGTTGGCGGGCATTACTTAGCGTGGACGAGATTCAGAGGCGCTTACGCCTCGAACATCTGTTCTATGCGCATGCCGGTGCGGTCAGGGCCTACGCCCGCCGTAGGATCGACGTCGCGAACGCGGAGGACACCGTGAGCGAGGTGTTCGCGATCGCATGGCGCAGGCTCGACGATGTGCCAGACGACGCATTGCCGTGGCTGCTTGGTTGTGCCCGGCGAGTGCTCTCGCACCAGCACCGCGGCGCGCCGCGCGGCATCGCCGAGTTGATGGCCGTCCGCCGCGCGTAGGCGAGCGGATCGGTCAGGCGTGACCAGCGCTGGTACACGCGGATCAACGCCTCTTGGACGGCGTCCTCGGCGCGGCCGCG
>CAVOUS010000007.1:0-198398 GCA_963699675.1 uncultured Actinomycetota bacterium | reverse complement strand
CAGCTCGGCGCCGCGCTCGGTCAGGGTCACGGTGACGCTGCGGCGGTTCTCGGGATCCGGCTCGCGGGCGATCAGCCGCGCGCGCTCGAGACGTCCCAGCCTGACCGACAGGGTGCCGGAGGTCCGCCGGACGCGACCGACGAGGTCACGCTGGCTGAGCGTGTGGCCGGCGGCGCTTTCCAGCGCGTCGAGCACGAGAAAGCTGGGCCGGGTGAGCCGGTGCTCGGCGAGGGCCTCCTCGAGCTCGGCTTCGACGTGCGCGGCGACGCTGATCACGGTGTCGACCAGCTCGGTCGGGTTGACATTCTTGGACGACATATGTTCTGCTCCAAATGATTGAATCGAAATGATTCGATAAGCTTACTTCATGCCAAGCACCAACGGAACCGCCGAGCGATCAGGGCACGACCTGGCCGCGCAGTCAGCCCTCGCGCTCGACGCCTACTCACGCACCGTCATCTCGGTCGCCGATGCGCTCAGTCCCAGCGTCGCCAACCTCCAGGTCCGCCGGCGAACGCGGCGCGGACCGGCAATGGGCGCCGGCAGCGGCGTCGCGATCTCGGCCGACGGCTTCCTCATCACCTCCGCCCACGTCGTCGAGGGCTCTCGGCGCGGCGTCGCCAGCTTCAGCGACGGCCACGAGACTCCGGTGTCGCTCATCGGCTCAGACCCGCTGTCCGATCTCGCCGTGCTCCGTGCCGACGGCGGCGAGCTGACCCCGGCCACGCTCGGCGACGCCACCGAGCTGCGCGTCGGCCAGCTCGTGGTCGCGATCGGCAACCCCAACGGGTTCGCCGGCTCCGTCACCGCCGGTGTGGTCAGCGGCCTCGGTCGCTCACTGCCGGTCGGCACGCGCGGGGGCCCCCGTCGCGTCGTCGAGAACGTGATTCAGACCGACGCGGCACTCAATCCAGGCAATTCCGGCGGCGCGCTGGTCAACGGCGCTGGGCACGTCGTCGGCATCAACACGGCGCTGGCGGGGATCGGCCTGGGGCTGGCGGTCCCCATCAACGACGCGACGCGCGTGATCATCTCCACCCTGATCCGCGACGGTCGGGTCCGCCGGGCGCACATCGGCGTCGCCGTCGCGCCTCGTCCGCTGCCGCCGGCGGCGGCGGAGCGGCTCGGCCGCCGCGGCGGCGTCCAGCTCATGCAGGTGATCGAGGGCGGCCCCGGCGACAACGCCGGACTGCGGCCGGGAGACCTGTTGATCGAGCTCGACGGCGAGGCGGTGACCGACGCCGGAGACCTGCAGCGGTTGATGGTGCACGAGCGCATCGGGCGCGCCGTGCCGGCGACGGTGCTGCGCGACGGGATCGAACGCCGCATCGAAGTGGTCCTCGACGAACTGGCCTGAGGCGACGTCTCTGCGCGCCGATCCGGCACGCCGTTTTGGACGCGGCGGCCAAACCGGTCGTCCCGGGCACCGAAGTGGTCGGCCGGTGCATTAGCGTTGGCGCCGGATCCCCTGATCACAAAGAGGCGACATCGATGACATCACCTGCACCCACGCTGGGCTCGGCGCTGTGGAGCCCCCAGGCCCAGATGGCCACGGTCCCCGGGGACCGGCTCACGATCGTCGCCGGCGAGGGGGCGAACGTCCAGACCGACGAGGGCCAGTGGCTGCTCGATGCGACCGCCGCGCTGTGGTACGCCAACATCGGCCACGGGCGGGCACGCCTGGCCGACGCCGCCGCCGCGCAGATGCGCCGGCTGGAGACGTTCCACACATTCGGCCGAATCGCCAATGATCAGGCGCTCCGGCTCGCCGACCGCGTCGCCGCCATGGCACCGATCGAGGACGCCAAGGTGTTCTTCGTCAGCGGCGGCTCGGACGCGATCGACACCGCCGCCAAGCTGACCCGCCGGTACTGGCAGATCCACGGACAGGCCAACAAGCGGATCATCATCAGCCGCGAGGGCTCCTACCACGGGCTGCACGCGTTCGGCACCAGCCTGGCCGGCATCTCGTTCAACCGCGAGGGATATGGATCGGAGTCGCTGATCCCCGAGACGGCCCGCGTCCCCGCCAACGACGCCGAAGCGCTCGAGGAGCAGATCCTGACGCTCGGCCCCGACCGCGTGGCCGCGGTGTTCGCCGAGCCGGTGATCGGCACCGGCGGCGTGATCCTGCCCGCTGAGGGCTATCTCCAGCGGGTGGAGGCGATCTGCCGCGAATACGACGTCCTGCTGGTGGCCGACGAGGTGATCACCGGCTTCGGGCGCACCGGCGAGATGTTCGCGAGCGAGCTGTTCGACCTGCGTCCGGACATGGTGGTGGTGGCCAAGGGGATCACGTCCGGCTATGCCGCGCTCGGCGGCCTGCTCGTGGCTCCGCGGGTGTGGACGCCGTTCTTCGATTCCCCCGACGCCCCGATCTTCCGCCACGGCGTGACGTATTCCGGCCATGCCACCGCCTGCGCCGTCGCCCAGGCCAACCTCGACGTGCTCGAGGAGGAGGATCTGGTCGCCCGCGTGGCGACGCTCACGCCGCAGCTGACGGCCGCCGTCGCGCCGCTGGCCGACCATCCGCTGGTCACCGAGGTCCGCTCGGGGGTCGGCCTGCTCGCCGGGATCCAGCTCAACGCCGACGTGTCCGGTGACGAGGTCACGCGGCGTTGCGTGGAGGACGGCATCCTGCTGCGGGTCATCACCAACAACACCGTCCAGATCTCGCCGCCGTTCGTGATCGAGGCGGATGACCTGGAACGAATCGCGGCGGCGATCGGGCGCGCGCTGGATCAGCTCGCCGGCTGACGGGCGGCGCCCCCTGGCGAGGGTGAAAAACGGACCTGGGGCTTCGCCAGCCCGTACGCTGTCGCTCGTGGGTGCTCCGGCGGCCGTGGGCCGCGAGGCCGAACTGGCCGAGGTCGATGCGTTTCTCGCCGAGCTGTGGTCAGCCGGCAGCGCACTGGCGCTGGACGGCGAGCCGGGGATCGGCAAGACGACGATCTGGCTGCAGGCCGTCGACCGGGCCCGCCGCCGGGGCGCGCTGGTCCTGACCTGCCGACCGGGCGCCGCCGAAGCGAAGCTCAGTTTCTCCGGTCTCGCGGACATGCTGACCGCCATCGAGCCGGACGCCTTCGCCGCGCTGCCCGACCTGCAGCGACATGGTCTGGAGGTGGCGCTGCTGCGTTCGGCGCCGGACGGCCCGGCGCTTGACCCGCGTCTGGTGGGCACCGCCCTGCTGTCGCTGGTGCGCCGGCTGTCCGAGCGCCAACCACTGCTGCTCGCCGTCGACGATGCCCAGTGGCTCGACGCCCCCACCAGCAGCGTCCTCGCGTTCGCCGTCCGGCGCCTCGAGCGCGAGCCGGTCGGTGTGCTGTGCGCATTCAGGCCCAATCCGGGCGGCCTCGGTCTGCTGGAGACGGTGGAACGCGAGCAGGTCCGGCGCCTGCACGTTGGCCCGCTGGGGCTCGACTCGCTCGGGCGACTCATCCGCGACCGCCTGGACTGGTCGTTGCCCCGGCCGCTGCTGGCCCGGATCGCCGAGGCCGCCCGCGGCAACCCGTTCTACGCGCTCGAGGTGGCCCGCCTCATCCCCCGGGAGTCGGCGCTGGTCCACGTCGCCGGCGGCGACCGCCTGCCGGTGCCCGATGACGTCCGGACGCTGGCCGCGTCCCGGGTGGCGGCGCTTCCCACCGACACCCAGACGGCGCTGCTGCGGGCCGCCGTGCTCGCGGTGCCCGACACGCGGACGATCGAGCCGCTGGCGCTCGCTCCGGCCGAGGCGGCGGGGATCGTTGCGGTCGACGAGCGCGGCCGGATCGAGTTCTCCCATCCGCTGTTCGCGGCCGCGATCTACGCGTCGGCGTCGGCCGCGCAACGCCGGGAGGCCAACCGCGTCGCGGCCACCGAGGTGACCGATCCCGAGCAGCGAGCGCGCCACCTCGCGCACAGCGCCTCGGCTCCCGATCCGGCGGTGGCCGCCGAGCTTGACGCCGCCGCCGGCCTGGCGCGCTCACGCGGCGCCCCCGACGCGGCCGCGGGGCTGACGGAGCTGGCCCTGCGCCACACCCTGCCGGACGAGACCGAGGCCCGCTCCGAGCGGCTGCTGCAGGCGGCGTCGCTGCAACTCGACGCCGGCGGTCCGGGCCGGGCCGCCGAGCTGCTGCAGGAGTTGCTCGACGGGCCCGCCCCGGATCGGCTGCGTGCCCACGGTCTGCGCCTGCGCGCGGCGCTGGAGAGCCACTCGCAGAGCTTTCCCGTCGCGCTGCTGACCGCGACCGAGGCGCTGGAGGCGGCGGCCGGAGACCCGTCACTGGCGGCGGCGATCGAGCTCGACATCGCCTTCTACCTGGTCGCGATCGGCGACGTCGGCGGCGCGCTGCGCCACGCCGAGGCCGCCGTCGGACGGGCCGAGCTGCCCGGCGGGGACCCGGGCGTCGTGGGAGATGCGCTGGCGGTCGTGACGATGGTGGCGTTCCTCGGCGGCGACGGCCTCGCGCCGGAGCGCCTGAACCGAGCCCTCGCGCTGGAGGAGCCCGACCGCCCGCGCTCGCTGTTCACCTCGCCGCGATACATCGCGGCGCTGCTGGCGCTGTGGACCGGGCGCCCCCGGGACGCGGTCCGGACGCTGCTCACGCTGCGCGCCGAACGGATCGAGCGGGGGGTGGAGAGCGACGTCCCGATGTTCTCGCTCTACCTCGTGTGGGCGTACCTGTTTCTCGGCGAGACCGAGCGCGCCGCCGAGATCGCCGCCGCGGACTCCGCGGCGGTGACACTCCTCGGGGACCGGTCGCTGGCGGCGTTGACCCTCAGCGCCGGCGCGCTGGTCGACGCGCACCGCGGCGAGCTCGCCGCCGCGCGCCGCCAGGCCAACCAGGCGCTGGCACAGCTGACCGAGCTGGAATGGTGGACCGGGACGGTGTGGCCGCGGTGGGCGCTCGGGTTCGCGGAGCTGTCGGCCGGCGATCCGGCCGCGGCGCACGCCGCACTGGAGCCGCTGACCGCGACCCTGCCCTCGCTCGGACTGATCGATCCCGCCTGCCTGCCGTTCCTGCCCGATGAGATCGAAGCGCTGATCGGCCTGGGCGAGCTCGCGCGCGCGGAACCGCTGATCGAGCTGCTACGCCGCCTCGGCGTGGCCCACCGCCGGACCTGGGCGATCGCGGCAGCGGCCCGGGGACGCGGGATCCTGGCGACGGCCCGCGGGGATCTCGACGCGGCGATCGCGGCGCTCCACGAGGCCCTGGCCGCCCACGATCAGGTCGAGATGCCATTTGAGCGCGGTCGCACGCTGCTGGCGCTGGGACGTGCCTGCCGCCGCCGCAAGCGATGGTCACCGGCCCGCGCCGCGCTGCGCGAGGCGGTGAGCCTGTTCGAGCAGACGGGCGCGCCGCTGTGGGCGCAGGCCGCCCGCGGCGAGCTGGCGCGCGCCGGCGAGGGCAGCGGCGACGATCCGGGCGAGCTGACCGCGACCGAACGCCGGGTGGCGGAGCTGGCCGCGTCCGGGCTGACCAATCAGGAGGTGGCCGAGCGCGCGTTCCTGACCGTGAAAGGGGTCGAGGCCAACCTGACCCGGGCATATCGCAAACTCGGGATCCGCTCCCGAGGAGGGCTGGCGGGCGCCCTGCGCCGCGGCGATGAGCCGGTTGACGACCGGCGAGAGCGGTTCTCGCGCCCCGAGAGCCACGACAAACCGGTGGGCTGACGGCCAGGTTTTTGCTCGTAGGGTTTTCCCCCTTTGCAGGTCGCCGTCCCTGTCGTAGGTTGCCGCTGCAGGTTTCGATCTTGGGGAGCGCAGCTCGGGGGCAGCAACGCTCACAGCGTCTCGGGTCACCCTCATCCGTGGGACCGGGCTACTCGCCGGGGGCTAGTCGGCAGGAGAGGGTGGCCCGGGGCGGCCGACGAATGGCGGCCCCGGGATCCTTCGGGCGGGTTGCCGCTGTGCGGACCCTGAGCGATCCCCGGCGCGGCTCCTAGGCGGCGGCGGCGCCGGCAGCCTGCGCCGGGGCGACGCCCCGGATCAGGTCGGCGGCGCGCTCGGCGATCATGATCGTCGGCGCGTTCGTGTTGCCGCGCACGAGAGTCGGCATCACCGACGCATCGATGACCCGCAGCGACTCCATCCCCAGCACCCGGAGCTGATCGTCGACGACGCGACCCATCCCACACGACCCGACCGGGTGATAGATCGTCGTGGTGTTGCGCTCGATGTGGGCGATGAGGCTGGCGTCGTCGGTGTCCGCGGGAGCGCCGTCGGCGCCGGTGGCCAGTGAGGCCAGCGCCGGCTGCCCGGCGATCTCGACCGCGCGGCGCACCCCCTTGACCAGCGCCGCCCGGTCCTCCGCGGACACGACGTAGTTGTGCAGGACCCGCGGCTTGGCCGTGGGCACTCGCGAGCGGAGCTTGACGAACCCGGTGCTCGTCGGCCGCAGGAGACACGTCGACAGCGCCCAGCCGTCGACGCGGACCTCCCCGGCGCCGGCCTCCGGGAACAGCACCGGGATCATGTGCAGCTGGACATCGGGGGCCTCGAGCCCGTCGCGTGTGCGCAGGAAGCCGCCGGACTCGGCGAAGTTGGAGGTCAGCGGCCCCCGGCCCTGGGTGGTCAGCAGGCCGAGGTTCTCCTCGGTTTCGGCGGTCAGCAGCGACAGCTCGTCGGTCGTGTACGTGATCCACGTCGACGGATGGTCCTGGAGCCCCTGACCCACTGGCAGCTCATGGACGCAGGGAATGCCGACGAGCTCTAGGTCATCGGCCGGCCCCACCCCCGATAGCAGCAGGATCTGCGGGCTCTGGTAGGCGCCGGCCGACAGGATCACCTCTCGCTCGGCGGTGATCTCGGAGAGCTCGCCGTCGCGGTCGATCTCCACCCCGGTGGCCCGGGAGCCGTCGAGCATCAGGCGGGTGACGTGGGCGCCGGTGATCACGGTCAGGTTCTCGCGGCCCAGAGCCGGATGCAGGTAGCCGACCGCCGCCGAGCAGCGCATCCCGTTGCGCTGGGTGACCTGGTACCAGCCGACCCCGTCCTGTTCGGGTCCGTTGAAGTCGTCGTTGCGCGCCAGACCGGCCTGCTCGGCGGCCTCGATGAACGCCTCGCAGGTGCGATACCGGCTGCGGCCGTCAATCACGCTCAGGGGACCGCCGGTCCCGTGCAGCTCGCTGGCGCCGCGCTCGTTGTCCTCGGCGCGGATGAAATACGGCAGCACGTCGTCCCACCCCCAGCCCTGATGGCCCATCGCCGCCCAGCCGTCGTAGTCAGCGCGGTTGCCGCGCATGTAGACCATGGCGTTGACCGACGACGACCCGCCCAGCGTCCGTCCCCGCGGCAGGTAGCGCTGGCGCCCGCCCAGGCCCGGCTCGGGATCGGAGATGAGCGACCAGTCGTACTTGCTCGTCCCGATCGCCAGCACGCCGGCGGGTAGATGGATCTCGTCGGCGGTGTCCGGCGGGCCCGCCTCCAGCAGGCACACCGTCACGTCCGGATCCTCGGAGAGACGCGCCGCCAGCACGCATCCAGCCGAGCCGGCCCCGGCTATCACGTAGTCATAGGTGCTCATCGCGCCTCCTCGAGCGTCTCGGTCGCCGGCGCGCGGCAGGCGTGGCGACCCGTGGGTACCGGCCCATTCTCGGCGGGCGGACGTCACGGCGTCAAGTCGGTGGGGGTGCGCCCGCCGTCCGGATGCGGACGTTCGCATCCGTACGGGCCAGAGTTCCCGCCGGTCGCCGGGCGGGTTACTTGGCCCAAACCCCAAAAGGAGGCTCGCATGCTTCTCATCCTGGCCATCGTGCTGCTGGTGATCGCCATCGCCGGGGGCGTGATCATCCATCCGATTCTGTTTGCCCTGGCGCTCGTGGCGATCGCGCTGTTCTTCAGCTCACGCCGCCGCGTGGTCTGACCCCCGACGTCCGGCACATCGGCCCGCTCCCCGTCTGAGCGGGGCAGGCCGATGGCGCTGGAAGTCTCATCGGTCAGCTCATCGCCGCCGCCAGGCGGTGGTGGGGCAGCTCCGCCGGCGGATCGCCGTGCAGAATCCACGTTCGATCGTCGCGCCGGCTGATCACGCCGCGCTTGGCCAGCGCGCCCATCGCGCTTGTGACCGCCGGGCGGTGGGCGCCGACCAGGTCGGCGAGCCGCTGATGTGAGAGCGGCAGCGGCACCGCAATCCCCTCGGGCAGCACCCGCCCCCACCGCTCGGCGAGGTGCCAGAGCGTGAGCAGGAGCCGGTCGTCGACCCGTTGATGGTGGGCGATGGCCAGGGCCACGGCCAGGGCGTGGGCGCGCCTGGTTCCGCGGCTGAACAGCTCCAGACCGAGCTCGGGCCACGGCGTGATTCTCACGATCAATCCGTGGTCAAGGACCGCCATCCGGCTCGCCTCCAATACCACCCAGCCCACCTCCGCCTTGACGTGCGCGCCGTCCTCGTCCCAGCTCCACGGCCGGATCACGTCGCCGCCCCCGAGCAGTTCGACGCAACGGCGCCCCAGCACCTCCACCTCGCGGGTGATCAGGCCGTCGGCGATCAGGAAACCGCGGTGGTGCACCTCTGGCTCGACGGATTCACTGACGTCCCACGCTCCCGTCGTGAGCCGGCGGAGGCGCGTCAGCGCCTGCCGCCGAGCCCGTTCCCGCTCCTCCGGGGCCAGCAGATCCCCGAGTTCGGGATCCGCGTCGACGATGCTGATCAGGTCGCCCGCGCCGGTCATGCCACGTCAGTTGTCCATGGAGCGGATCGGGTTGCCCTAGTAGTCGTCGTCGACCCGAACCGACCAGCGGGCATCGTCACCGCCGGGGGTGACCCGGATCTCGTAGGTGCCGGGCCCGGTGGCCAAGGTGCGGCTCTGGTCCCCGCCGTCGCTGAGGCCGAAGCTCGCGACGGTCCGGCCGGTGCCGGCGTTGATCACCCGGGCCGTCGGGCCCGAGCACCAGAAGATCCAATTGCAGGTGCCCTGAAAGGCCATGCTGTACACGAGCCGCCAGTGCTCGCCGATGATCCGGACGGCGCCGGAGCCGCTTCCCTGGAACGTCGTGAGCGGGCGCCACTGCGGCGTCTCGGCGACGGACAGGTGGACGGTCGAGCCGGCCGGGGCGCTGTGATCGCCGGCGGGCGTCTGGGCAACGACGATGCCCGGAGTGGTCGCCGGCGCCGGCACGTAGCGTTCCGCGACGCGGAGATGGACGCTGCGCAGGGAACGCTCGGCGTCGGCGAGGCTGTCGCGGCCCACGCCCGGGACCAGGACCGGCGCCGGGCCGCGGCTGAGCGTCACGTGCACCGCCGAGCCCTTGATGACGCGTGAGCGCGCCCGCGGCGTCTGTCCGATCACGCTGCCGACGGCCGCTGAGGAGTAGCTGTGGCCGATGTGAAGCGTCAGGTGCGCGCGGCGGGCAGCGGTCCGGGCCGCGGCACCAGTCATGTGGGCGAACGCCGGCACGTCGGTCCGGGCGGGCGGCTTGAGCGCCGCCGCGGCCACCACCATCCCGGCGAGCAGCGCGACGACCGCGGCCAGCGCGGCGACGGCGCGGCGACGAGCGGCCGGATTGACGTTCCGGCGCCGGGACAGCTGGGCGGCTACCCGGGTGGCGTCCCGTCCGGGCGGCGAGGCGGGCGGTCCGCCGGCTCCGATGGGGACCGGGGCGCTCCCGGCGGGGGCATCGATCCCCGGGCCGCGGCTGCCCGCACCGGCGCCCACGAGCATCCGACGGGTGGCTTGTTGCCCCGTCCGCGCCCGCGTCGCCGCCACGCCCTCCCGCCGGCCGCCGGCCGACCGCCGCCGCGCGTCGGCGAGCGCCTCGGCCATCTCGGCGCCGTCGGCGTAGCGATCGGCGGGGTTCTTGGCCAGCGCGCGGTTCGTGATCACGACCAGCGAGGCCGGCAGCCCGGCCGGCAGCGGTGGCGGCGGCTCCTGGAGGTGGCTGAGCGCGAGCTCGACAACCGAGACCCCCCGGAACGGCGGCGTGCCGGCGAGCATCTCGTACAGGACCACGCCGACGCTGTACACGTCGGTGGCCGGCGTCGTCGGCAGCCCGCGTCCCTGTTCGGGCGCCATGTACTTCGGCGTCCCGACGATCGTGGCGACGGCGCCGTCGGTGCTGCCCTGGGCCAGCCGGGCCACCCCGAAGTCACCGACCTTCACCCGTCCCTGGCTGGAGAGCAGGATGTTCGCCGGCTTGATGTCCCGGTGCACGATCTGCCGCGCGTGAGCGTGCCCGAGGGCTCGGCACAGCTGGGCGGCGACGCCACCGGCCTCCCACGCGGGCAGCGGTCCGCGACGCAGGCGATCGGCAAGGTTCTCCCCGTTGACCAGCTCCGCCACGTAGTACAGGCCCTCGTCGGCGTGGCCGACGTCGTAGATCTGGACGATGCCGGGATCGCTGACGCGCGCCAGCAGCTGCGTCTCGCGCTGGAAGGTCGCCACCCACTCGGGATCCTCGGCCCACCACGGCTTGATCACCTTGACCGCGACGGGCCGAGCCAGACGCCGGTCCAGACCCTCGTAGACGCGACCGAAAGCCCCCTCGCCGATCGGCGCGTGGAGCTCGTAGCGGTCGTCGAGGGCACAACCGGACAGGTCAGGCGCGAAGGGCACGGTCGGCACCACAGGCTACCCGGTGTTGCGCAGGCCGCTGGCGATCCCGTTGATCGTCAGCAGGCTCACCCGCGCGAGCTGCTCGGGCGCGCCGTCGGGGTGCTCGCGCCGCCGGCGCAGGAGCTCCACCTGGACGAAGCTCAGCGGATCAACGAACGGGTTGCGCCGGTCGATCGACGCCTGGAGGACAGGATCGCGGTCCAGCAGCCGCGCGCCACCGCCGATCAGCACCAGCTCCTCGATCGTCCGCTCCAACTCCCGCTCCAGCGGGCGCCAGATCCGCTCCCGCGCCTCGTCGTCCTCCCACAGCGCGACATACCGGCGGGCGATCCCGAGGTCGGCCTTGGCGCAGCCCATCTCGGCGTTGGACAGCACGCTGGTGAAGAACGGCCACTCGGTCGCCATCTGGCGCAGCAGCTCGAGCCCGTGGCGCTCCCGCGCGTGACGTAACGCCGTCCCGAGCCCCAGCCACGCCGGCAGCACGATCCGCGCCTGCGTCCAGGAGAACACCCATGGAATCGCCCGCAGGTCCTCGATCCCGCCCGCCGGGTTGCGCTTGGCCGGGCGCGACCCGAGCCGCAGGCGGGCGATCTCGTGCACCGGCGTGACCGCCTCGAAGAACGTGACGAAATCCGGGTTGCCGTGGACGATCGAGCGGTACAGCGCCGCCGAGTCCGCCGCCATCTCGGCCAGCAGCCGTTCGAACGTGTCCGAGTCCTCGTGCGGGCGCGCGCGACCCGTGGCCAGGGTGGCGCTGGCGGCGAGCTCGAGCTCGCGGTGCGCGATCTCGGGCACCGCGTACTTCGCCGTGAGCACCTCCCCCTGCTCGGTCATCTTCAGCCGTCCCTGGACGGTGCCCGGCGGCAGCGCCAGGATCGCGACGTTGGTCGGTCCTCCGCCCCGCCCGACAGCGCCGCCGCGGCCGTGGAAGAAGCACCAGCTGACCCGGTGGCGCGTCAGCACCTCGGCGATCCGCACCTGCGCGGTGTACGCGGCCCAGGCCGACCCGAGATAGCCGATGTCCTTGTTGGAGTCCGAGTACCCGATCATGATCTCCTGCTCGTCCCCGACCGCTCGCAGCGCCTCGCGATACACCTCCACCGACAGCAGCGCGTCGATCGTCGCCGGCGCAGCCTCGAGTGTCGCCCCGGCCTCGAACAGCGGCACGACCCGCAGCCGCGCCCCCTCTCCGCCGGCGCCGCAGAGGCTGGCCTCCTTCATCAGCAGGAGGACCTCGAGGAGGTCAGCCGGTCCCTCGGTGCCGGAGACGATGTAGCTCTGGATGGCGCCGCGGTTGGGTTCGGCCAGCGTCTCGCGCAAGGTGCGGAAGGTCCGGATCGTCTCCTGGGTCGACTCCGAGAAGCCGCAGATGTCGGTTGGGATCAGCGGCCGGTGGTCGGCGATCTGGCTCTGGAGCAGCGCGATCCGCGCGTCGTCGTCCAGCTCGTCGTATCCGCGGCAGACGCGCAGCGAGCTATAGACGTCGGCCAGCGCTCGGCGGTGGATCGTGGCGTGCTCGCGAATGTCGAGCCGGGCGAAGTGGAAGCCGAACACCTCGACCTGGCGGATGACGTCACGCAGGTCCGAGCCGGCGGTCAACGCGCCGGAGCCGTCGCGCAGGGACCGCTGCACCCGCCGAAGGTCGGCGAGCAGCTCCGCCGGCTCGGCGTACGCGCCATCCGCCCGGGTGTGGGTGGCGCGGATCCGCTCGCGCAGGAACGTCAGGGCCCGGCGGTATGGCTCCTCCGGGTTCAGCGAGTCCAGCCTGTCGCCCAGGTCCGGGAATCGGTGACGGCCGTCGGCGAGGATCGGCTCCAGCCCCGGCGCCGGCCCGGTCAGGCGCTCGGACAGCGACAACCGGCCGGCGAGCTGCTCGAGCCGGGCCTCCATCAGCCGCAGGCACTGTTCGCGCATCAGCTCGAGCGCGGCGACGGTCGTCTCGGGGGTGACGAACGGGTTGCCGTCACGGTCGCCACCGATCCAGGAGCCGAAGCTCAGCAACGCCGGCACGCTGAGCAACGGCCGGCCGCCGGCCTCGGGGTAGAACTCGGCCACCGCCTCCTCGAGATCACGGTAGATGCGCGGGATCGTGTCGGCCAGCGTCGAGGAGAAATGGATGAGTCCCCCGCGGACCTCGTCGGCCACGGTCAGCTCCGCGGCCCGGATGTCATCGGATCCCCACAGCTCCTGCACGGTGGCCAGCAGACGCCGGCGGGCGTCGGCGATCGCGGCGTCCGAGCGTTCGTCGAGCTCGCGCAGCACCCCGAACACGCGCGCCAGCTTGTCAATCGTCGTGCGCCGCCGCGCCTCGGTGGGGTGGGCGGTCATGACCAGGCGCAGCTCGGCGCCGCGCAGTACCTCGGTCAGCTCCTCGGCGGTGGCCCCGGTCCGGCGCAGCTCCGCGACCACCTGGCGCAGCGACCCGGCTCGCGGGCGGTCGGGATCGGCGGCGTCACGCGCCCGCAACCGGCGGACGCGCTCGTTGTCCTCGGCCAGGTTGACGAGCTGAAACCATCGGGTCAGCGACCGCACGAGAATTTCGGTCTCCGCCAGGCTCAGCCCCGCCACGAGATCGGCGAGCCTGTCCGCCGCCTGCGCGTCGCCGAACCGCGCCGCCTGCCCGAGCGAGACGGCGTCATCGAGCAGGCGAACCGCGTCGGGGCCCTCGCCGATCGTGATCACCTCGCGCAGGACATCGGTGAGCAGCGCCTCGTCGGCGGCAAAGCTGCGACGACTTGCATCGGCGGCACTCACCGTGGAGATGTTGCCGCAAACCGCCGCCTGGGCTCCGTCGACGCCGGAGACGTGCGGCGTCAGGGCCGGCGGGGCCGGGGCCGAGGGCCGCTCGTCCTGGGCGGCGCGGAGCCGAGGGCCGCCGTCATGGGCGGCCCTCGGTGCCCCGTGCCCCCGCGCCCCCGGGCCGCGCGCCGGCTCACAGCCAGTGCTCGTCCTCGACGCCGAACCCGACCGCGAACTCCATCTCGAAGTACCGGTCGTGGTCGGCGTATCCGTGCATGCTCGGCGACCGCGCGGACTGTCGCTCACCGCGCTCGCCCCCGCCGAGCACCTGCCGCAGCCGCGCCGGCATCAGTCCCCGGACCGCAAGCCCGGTCCCGGACCGGCGGGGCGTCAGGGACTCGCGCTCGTGCGGCGCCAGCCAGTCGCGGTAGCGCGGGCCGGCCCGCGCCACCGGCGGGACCCGGCCGCCGCGGCTCAGGAGCATCAACTCGTCTGTGTTCAGGTACATGGTGGATCAATTCCTCTGTGTCATGTGGTGATCATCTGATCGCGGGCGCGGGTCACTGTCACCTTGCGCGCAGCCTTGGGCGACCCGCCGGGTGGCGAGTGTCACTGCTGCGCGTGCCGTCGTCAGACCGCGCGTCCGTTACGTCGTCTCGTGCCTGCTACGGCTTGGTCAGTCGGGTCATACGCGTCTCCGGTGAAGTCGGGTTCAGTTGGTCTTCGGGCACAAAAAAAGCGACCCATATGGGTCGCCTTGCTCCGACTCGGTATGCGCAGTGCTGAATCAGCCTGCGCCCCTGGGAGCAAGGACGGTGGTGTTGCGATCGGCTGCGGGCACGCCCGTCGCCATCCGGGCGCCATCGCCGAGCCGGACCCCGGTCATCTGGGCCGACGCGATGAGCGTCGACGCGCCAACGGGCATGTGCGCCGTGTTCATGTTGGGGATGTTGAAGGTGCTGGCCATAGTGGTCACTCCGATAAGGACATCGTGAGGGTAACTGACGCTGTCGGCGATTGCAAGTAATTGACACAAAGAATCTGCACTTCTGGCACTCGCCGCGGCTCACGCAGTGCCGCCCGTCCCCCCGGATAGTCTCCGATGGATGCTGCACATCCACCGCGCCGTCCGCGCCGACGCCCTCGCCGACGCCCTCGCCGCGCTGCTGACCGAGCCACTGCCGGACCCGTTTGCCGCCGAGGTCGTCGCCGTGCCCACGCGCGGGATGGAGCGGTGGCTGACGCAGCGCATGTCGTCAATCCTCGGCGCCCGGCCCGGACACGCCGACGGCGTCTGCGCCAACGTCGAGTTCCCCTCCCCCCACCGCCTCGTCACCGATGCCGTCGCCGCTGCCTCCGGGATCGATCCGACGCGGGATCCCTGGCTCCCCGAGCGCGCCGTATGGCCACTGCTCGGCGTCGTCGAGGCGTCGCTGGGCGAGCCGTGGCTGGCGACGCTGGCCGCCTACCTCGGCGCCGGCGCCGATCCGTCGGACCCGATGCGGCGCTCGCGCCAGGCCCGCCGCCTGACCACCGTGCGGCACCTGGCGGACCTGTTTGACCGGTACTCGCTGCACCGCCCGGAGATGCTCGCCTCCTGGGCGCGCGGGGATGACCTCGACGCCACCGGGGCGCCGCTCCCGCCCGCCGGCGCGTGGCAGGCGGAGTTGTGGCGCCGGCTGCGGGCCCGGATCGCCCACCCCGACCTCGCCGAGCGCTCCGGCGGTGCCTGCCGGCGCCTGGCCGATCAGCCGGGCCTGGTGCCGTGGCCGCCCCGGCTGTCACTGTTCGGTCTCACCCGGCTTCCCGCCGGACATCTGCAGATCCTTCGCGCGCTCGCCGCCGGGCGTGATGTGCACCTGTTCCTGTTGCATCCGTCACCGGCCCTGTGGGCCAAAGTGGCCGATGCCGTGACGGGCGGCCGCGCCGATCGCGTCGCGCTCCGTGCCCACGATCCGACGGTCACGCTCCCGGAGAACCGCCTGCTGGCGTCGTGGGGCCGGGACTCGCGCGAGGTGCAGCTCGTGCTGAGCGCCTCCGCGGCAGACGGGCCCCAGCCCCACGGTGACCACAACCATCAGTCGCCGCCGGCGCCCCCCACCCTGCTCGGCCGGATCCAGCAGCACGTGCGCGAGGATCGCGCCGCACCCGGCGTCCCTGACCCGGCGGTCCCCGATACCCGGCCCGACCTGGACGCGGCGGACCGCAGCATCGAGGTCCATTCGTGTCACGGGCGCGCCCGCCAGGTGGAGGTGATCCGCGACGCGATCCTCCACGCGCTCGCCGATGACCCCGCGCTCGAACCCCGGGATGTGATCGTCATGTGCCCTGACATCGAGACGTTCGCGCCGCTGATCCAGGCGACGTTCGGGGCCGGCGAGACCTCCGCGGAGGAGGATCGCGGCGGACCCGGCCCGCACGGCGGACCCGGCGCACCCGCGGACGCCACCGTCGACCTGCGCGTCCGGCTCGCCGACCGGTCGCTGCGCCAGACCAACCCGGTGCTCGGCGTCGTCTCGCAGCTGCTGGAGCTGGCCGAGCAGCGGCTGACGGCCTCCCAGTTGCTCGACCTCGCCGATCGCGGGCCCGTCCGCCGCCGCTTCCGGCTCGACGATGATGACATCACCCGGCTCCAGGACTGGGTGTCGCAGGCCGGCATCCGCTGGGGTCTCGACGCCCACCATCGCGCCCCGTACAAACTCGAACAGCTCGAGAGCGGCACCTGGCGCGCCGGCCTCGATCGGGTCCTGCTCGGCGTGACGATGACCGAGGACGGCCAGCGGCTGTTCGCCGGCGTCCTCCCCCTCGATGACGTCGACAGCCGCTCGATCGATCTCGCCGGCCGCTTCGCGGAGCTCCTCGCCAGGGTCGGCCAGGCGATTCAGTCGCTGAGCGAGCCGCGGCGGCTGGGCGACTGGGCGGAGTCGATCGCGGAGGCCGCCGACGCGCTGACCACCACCGGCGGCCGGGATCGCTGGCAGCGAGCCGAGCTCCAGCACGTGCTCGACGAGCTGGTGTCCGAGGCGGGCGACTCCTCGTCGGCGGAGCTGGCCCCGGCCGAGGTCCGCGCGTTCCTCGCACGGCGGCTGGTCGGCCGCCCGACCCGCGCCAACTTCCGCACCGGTCACCTCACCGTCTGCACGTTGCAGCCGATGCGCTCGGTGCCCCATCGGGTCGTGTGCCTGCTCGGACTCGACGACGGCGCGTTCCCCCGCAAGGCGCCGCGCGACGGCGACGACCTGATGCTCTCCGACCCGCATCTCGGCGAGCGCGATCCCCGCAGCGAGGACCGCCAGCTGCTGCTCGACGCGTTGCTCGCCGCCACCGAGCGGCTGATCGTCACCTACAGCGGCAACGACGAGCGCACCAACGCGGCCCGGCCGCCGGCCGTCCCGGTCGGCGAGCTGCTCGATGCCGTCGATGCCACCGTCCGCTGGCCGGCCGGGCCGGCCCGTGAGCGAGTCGTGATCCGGCACCCCCTGCAGCCGTTCGATCCGCGCAACTTCACCGCCGGCGCGATCGCCGGCCCCGATCCGTGGAGCTTTGACGACACCGCACTGGCCGGGGCGCGCGCGTTGGAGGGGCCGCGGTCCGACGGGCGCCCGTTCCTGTCGGCGCCGCTGGCGGCCAAGCCGGCGGCAGTGGTCGAGCTGGCCGATCTCGTTCGCTTCGTCGAACACCCGGTGCGGGCGTTCATGCGCCAGCGGCTCGGGATCAGCCTGTACTCGGCGGCCGACGAGATCGAGGACGAGCTGTCGGTGGAGCTCGACGGCCTCCAGCGCTGGGGCGTCGGCCAGCGACTCCTCGAGGCGCGCCTGCGCGGCGTCGACGAGCGGACCGCGATCCTGGCCGAGATCGCTCGCGGAACGCTGCCGCCCGGCGTGCTCGGCAAGCCGGTCATCGGCGATCTGTCACCGATCGTGACGGGGATCGTGCAGCGCGCCGACGCGGTGGCGGGACGGGTCCGATCCGATCTCCCCACCGACCCGACCGGGGATCCGATCGACGTGCGCGTCGCGCTGCGCGACGGCCGGCTGCTGAGCGGGACGGTCACCGGCGCCCGCGCCGACCTGCTGCTGGCGACGACGTTCTCCCGGGTGTCGGCCAAGCACCGGATCGCGGCCTGGGTGCGACTGCTGGCGGTCACCGCGAGCTGGCCCGAGCGCCCGTTCACGGCGGCCACGGTCGGCCGCGGACAGGGTCGCGGTGACGTCCGGACGGCGCGGATCACGGCGCTCGGCGCCGACGCCGGCGAGCGCCGGGCGGTGGCCCGCCAGGAGCTCGGGATCCTGATGGACCTCTATGACCGGGGGATGCGCGAGCCCCTGCCGATGTTCTGCCTGACCTCGGCCGCGTACGCGGACGCGGCGCGTCGGGGTCAGGATGCCGTCGCCGCCGCGGCGGGGCAGTGGGCGACCGAGTGGAACTTCGACAAGGAGGACCGGGAGGCCGAGCACCAGATGGCGTTCGGCGGTGTCCTGACGCTCACCGAGGTGCTGGACCTCGCGCCCGGGGGCGACGAGGCGGGCGAGGGCTGGACGGAGTCCGAGGAGTCGCGCTTCGGGCGCCTGGCCCGGCGGCTGTGGGACGGGCTGCTGGCCCGCGAGGAGTTGGACGCCCGATGAGCGCGGGCGCCATCCCCCTGCAGCCGATCGAGTTCGATGCCTGCGGGCCGCTGCCGACCGGAGTGACCGTGCTCGAGGCCAGCGCCGGGACGGGCAAGACCTACACGATCGCGGCGCTGACGGCGCGGTACGTCGCCGAGGGGATCGCGCTCGAGCGGCTGCTGCTGGTGACGTTCACCCGGATCGCCACCGGCGAGCTGCGCGAGCGCGTCCGCGAGCGTCTGGTCAGCGTCGAGCGCGGGCTGGCCCGCCGGCTCGCCGGCGCCCCGGCGCCACCCGACGAGGACCCGGTCGTCGCGCTGCTGGCCCAGACCGATGCCGGGGCTCGACGCGAGCGGCTGGCCCGGGCGATCGCCAGCTTCGACGCCGCCACGATCGCGACCACCCATGGCTTCTGCCAGGAGATGCTGGGCGGCCTCGGCATTGCCGGGGACCTCGAGCCCGACGTCACGTTCGTCGAGGACCTGTCGGATCTCGTCGATGACGTCGTCGACGATCTGTACGTGCGGCGGTTCAGTCGCGGCGATCCGCCGGCGTTCACGCGGACCGAGGCGGCGGCGATCGCCCGGGCGGCGATCGAGAACCCGTCGGCGCGGATCGTCAGCGCCGACGACGCGGTGGCGAAGATGCGCGATCGATTGGCGCGCGTCGCGCGCACCGAGTTGGAGGAGCGCAAGCGGGCGATGATGGTCATGACCTACGACGACCTCGTGACGCGACTCGGCGCGGCGCTGGCGGGCCCCGGCGGGGCGGCGACGGCGGCCCAACTGCGCAGCCGCTACGACGTCGTGCTCGTCGACGAGTTCCAGGACACCGACCCGGCGCAGTGGGAGATCATGCGCCTGGCGTTCGGACAGGATCTCACCCACCCGACCACGCTCGTCCTGATCGCCGATCCCAAGCAGGCGATCTATGCGTTTCGCGGCGCCGACGTCTACGCGTACCTCGAGGCCGCCCGGACGGCGGGGTCCCAGGCGACGCTGCCGATCAACTGGCGCAGCGACCAGGGGCTGATCGACGCTCACGACGCGCTGTTCTCCGGCGTCAAGCTGGGCCACGAGGGCATCGCCTACCGTCAGGTGCGGGCCGCGCCCGAGCATCTCAAGCCGCGGCTCACCGGCGCACCGGTCGCGTCGCCGCTGCGGCTGCGGGTGGCGCTGCGCGAGGACCTGCCGCAGACGCCGCGCGGCTACGCCCGGGCCGCCGAGGCGCGCCAGCACGTCGTGTGCGACGTCGCCGCCGACATCGTCGCCCTGCTGAACTCCCCGGCGCGGGTGGCCGCGGGCGACGGCCGCGACGCCGGCACCGAGCCGGCCCGGCCGGCGCATCTCGCCGTCCTGGTGCGCACCAACCGGCAGGCGGCGATGACCCGCGAGGCGCTGCAGGACGCCGGCGTGCCGGCGGTCATCAACGGGGCCGGCAGCGTGTTCGGGACCGCGCCGGCCCGGGAGTGGCTGCGGCTGCTCGAGGCGCTCGAGCGCCCGGCATCGACCACCCGCGCCCACTCGGCGGCGCTCACGGCGTTCATCGGCTGGCCGGCCGAGCGTCTGGCGGCGGCCGACGACGACTCGTGGGAATGGGAGGAGGTCCACCGCCGGCTGCACGACTGGGCGCGAGTGCTGCGGTCCCGCGGCGTGGCCTCGCTGCTGGAGACCATCACCCGCGACACGATCGGAGCCGGCGGGGCCGTCTCCGCCACGCTGGCGGCCCGCATCCTGCACGAGTCCACGGGCGAGCGCAGCCTCACGGACCTGCGTCACATCGGGCAGCTGCTGCACGCCGCCAGCTCGGCCGAGCAGCTCGGCCTGACGGCGCTGACGGCGTGGCTGCGGACGCGAATCGCCGAGGCCGAGATCGACACCGCCGACGAGGAGCGCAGCCGCCGCCTCGAGTCCGACGCCGAGGCGGTCCAGGTCCTGACCATCCACCGCAGCAAGGGGCTGGAGTTCCCCATCGTGTACCTGCCGTTCCTGTGGGAGCCGGGCTACATTCCGGACAAGCCGCCGCGGCCGGTGTTCTTCCACGATCCCGCCGCCGGCGACGCGCGCACGATCGATGTCGCGCTGCAGGGCGCGGACTATGGCCGGCACAAGCAGCAGTTCATCCGCGAGCAGCGCGGCGAGGACCTCCGGCTGGCGTACGTGGCGCTCACCCGCGCCCGCCACCAGGCGATCGTGTGGTGGGTCGGGTCCTACGACAGCCGTGACTCGCCGCTCGGGCGGCTGCTGTTCGCCCGGACCGACAACGGGGACATCGAGCCGAGCGGATCCTCCACCCCGAGCGACGCCGCCGTCGTCGCCCGGTTCCGCGAGCTGGCGCAGGCGGCCGGCGGCTCGGAGCCGGTCATCAGCGTTGAGCCCTCCCGGCTCGGGGCAGCGGCGACGTGGCGCCCCCCGCGGCCGCCGAGCGCCGAGCTGCGCGTCTCGGGGTTCGATCGCACGCTCGACCTGCGGTGGCGGCGCACGTCCTACACCGACATCACCGCCGCCAGCCACGAGCAGTGGGTGACGAGCGAGCCCGAGCAGCCGCTACTCGCCGACGAGCCGCCGGGGCCGGCCGCCGCGCCGCTACCCGAGCCGTCGCCCGACGACGCGGCGACCCGGACGCCCTCGCCGCTGGCCGGTATGCCGCCGGGGGTCGACGTCGGCACCTTCGTACATCGCGTCATGGAGACCACCGACTTCGCCGCCGCCGATCTCGACGCGGAGCTGAGCGGCCAGATCGCCGACGTCCAGGGCCGTCGCGCGGTCGATGTCGGCTCGTCCGCGGCGCTCGCCGCCGGCCTGCGGGCGGTCATCGAGACGCCGCTCGGGCCGGTCCTCGGGGACCGCCGGCTGCGCGATGTCGTGCGGGGCGACCGGCTCGACGAGCTCGCCTTCGAGCTCCCGCTCGCCGGCGGTGACCGGCCGAGCGGCTGGCTGACCCTCTCGCGCATCGCGACGGTGCTGCGCACACATGCCGGTCCCGGCGACCCGCTCGCCGCCTACGCCGAGCGCCTGACCGACGTCCGGCTGCGGCAGAGCGTGCGCGGGTTCTTGACCGGCAGCCTCGACCTCGTCGTGCGCATCCCCGGCGACGGGACCGACGGGGAACGCGGGGACCGATACGCCGTCCTTGACTACAAGACCAACTGGCTCGGCGCCACCGACGAACCGCTGACGGCATTCCACTACCGGCCCGAGGCGATGGCCGCCGAGATGCTCCGCCACCACTACGCGCTGCAGGCGCTGCTCTACGCGGTGGCGCTGCATCGATTCCTGCGGTGGAAACTGGCGGGCTATGACCCGTCGCGCCACCTCGCCGGGGTGGTCTACCTGTTCGTGCGCGGCATGACCGGCGCCGACGGGCCGGTGGTCGGCGGCCGGCGCACCGGCGTGTTCGACTGGCCGGCGCCCGCCGGTCTGGTGCCCGCGCTCAGTGACGCGCTGGACGGGGAGGACGGCCGGCCGTGAGCGAAGCCGTGGTGATTGCCGAGCGGGACCCGTTCGAGGCGCGGTTCGCGCGCCAGGCCTCGGGGCTCCTGCGCGAGTTCAACGAGGCCGGGGTCATCGACGCCGCCGACGTGCACGTCGCGCGCGAGCTCGGCCGGCTCAGCGGCGAGAGCGACGACGCGGTGCTGCTGGCGGCGGCGCTGGCCGTGCGCGGCCCGCGGCTCGGCCATGTCCACGTGGACCTCGGCCAGATCCGTGACACGGCGGCCGTCGACGCCGAGGAGCCGGTCGACCTCGCGACGCTGGCGTGGCCCGAGCCGGGCGCGTGGATCGTCCGGGTCGGCACCAGCGCGCTCGTCGCCGCGGGCGACCTCGCCAACCCGGACCCCGCCCACCCCCGCCCCCTGCGGCTCGTCGGCTCGTGGCTCTACCTGGACCGGTACTGGGCGGAGGAGGTACAGGTGGCCCGCGCCCTGCGCGGGCTCGGCGCCGAGATGGTGAGCGGAATCGATGCCGGGCTGCTGGACGACGGCCTCGCCCGCCTGTTCGCCGCCGATCCCGGCGGACGGCAGGCCCTGGCCGCGGGCACAGCGGTCCGGCGGCGGCTTGCCGTGGTGGCGGGCGGCCCGGGCACCGGGAAGACGACGACGGTGGCCAGGATCGTCGCGCTCCTGTGCGAGCAGGCCGCCGCGTCCGGCGCGCCATTCCCGCTCATCGCGCTGGCCGCGCCGACCGGCAAGGCGGCGGCGCGGCTCGAGGAGGCCGTCCACGCCGAGGGCGCGGGCCTCGACGTCGCCGCCGAGGTGCGCGAGCGATTGCTGGAGCTGCCCGCCTTCACCATCCATCGGCTGCTCGGCTGGCGGCCCGGCAGCAACAGCCGCTTCCGCCACGATCGCGACCAGCGCCTCGCCCATGACGTCGTGATCGTCGACGAGACCTCGATGGTGTCCCTGTCTCTGATGGCGCGGCTGATCGAGGCGCTGCGGTCCGGCGCGCAGCTGATCCTCGTCGGGGATCCCGGCCAGCTGGCATCGATCGAGGCCGGCGCGGTCCTCGGCGACATCGTCGGTCCGGCACGGCCGCGGGATGGCGCCGGCGAGGGGATCGTCGTGCTCGACCGCGTCCACCGCTTCGGCGGTGGAATCGCCCGCCTGGCGACCGCGATCCGCGCCGGGGACGGCGATGCGGTCATGGATCTGCTGGGCGGCGGCCTGGACGATGTCACCTGGATCGACGTCGACGTGGCGGCACAGGACGCGCTGCCGGCGGTGCGGGATCCGGCGCTCGGCGCCGCCCGCCGGACCGTCGCGGCGGCGCAGGCCGGCCACGCGAGCGAGGCGCTCGAGGCGCTCGGCGCGTTCCGGATCCTCTGCGCCCACCGGCGCGGGCCCTACGGGGTGGCGACCTGGACCGCGCGGATGGAGAGCTGGCTGTCGGCCGAGCTCGACGGCTTCGATCCCGAGGATCGCTGGTACATCGGGCGGCCGTTACTCGTCAACGAGAACGACTACGAGCTGCGCCTCAACAACGGCGACACGGGTGTCGTCGTGCGCACCGCCGAGGACCGGGTGGCGTGCGCGTTCGCCCGCGGGCAGTCAACGATCGAGTACAGCCCGAGCCGTCTCGGCGCTCTGGACACCGTCTACGCGATGACGATCCACAAGAGCCAGGGATCGCAGTTCGACGCCGCCGCCGTCCTGCTACCCGAACCGGGCTCACGGATCCTCACCCGGGAGCTGCTCTACACCGCCGCGACCCGCGCCCGGCACCGGCTGATCCTGGCCGGCACCGAAGCTGCGATCCGAGCGGCGGTGGCGCGGCCGGTGGCGCGGGCGTCGGGGTTGGGGCGGCGCCTGTGGGGGGACCTGGCGGGCTGACGGTGTCGCGGCGGACCGCCGGCCGCGCGAGACCTCCGGGCTCGAGACGCGGACCAGCCCGCTGGCGCACTCGGGACACAGCGCGACGAAGCGCACCGTCTCATAGCTCCAGCGCAGGCCGCAGCCCGAGCAACGGTATGTCTCACGCGGCTCGGCGACGCGCCCCCACCTCACGACTCGGCCGTCCCCTCGCGGTCGATGAGGCCGCGCGCCGCCGCCCAGTGGGTCACCTCGTGGCGGGAGGTCAACTGCAACTTGCGCAGCACCGCCCCCACGTGTGACTCGACGGTGCGGGCGCTGATCCCCAACCGGACGCCGATCTGCTTGTAGGCATAGCCCCGCGCCAGGTGATGCAGCACCTCGCGCTCGCGCACCGTCAACACGTCGAGGCCGGCGGCCTGTGCGGACGGCTGCGGCTCCGGGGTGCTGAACGCCTGCAGGACGAATGCGGCCAGGCGCGGACTGAAGTACGCATCTCCGGCGGCCACACGATCGATCGCCGCGACCAGCTCGGCGGTGTCGATCGTCTTGGTGACGTAGCCGAGCGCGCCGGCCCGGATCATCGGCACCACATCATCGGCGGCGTCGGACACCGACAGGGCGAGGACCGCCGGCGTGGCGCCCGCCCAGGCGATCGCCTGAAGCCCCTCGAGCACGGTGACGCCGCCGCCGTCGGGCAGATGCACGTCGAGCAGCACCACATCGGGCGCTCGGGCGGCGATCACCGCCAGGGCCTGCGCGGGGTCGGCCGCCTCCCCCACCACGTCGCAGTGGTCGGTGAGCTCCGCCCGGACCCCCGCCCGGAAGAGCTGATGGTCATCGACGACGACGATCCGCAGGCGAGCGGGTGAGGTCGGGGCGGCCGCGTTCATCGGCCGTTGACCGCGGGCCCGAGCAGCAGCGCCACCTCGGTGCCCTCGCCGAGCGTGGACTCGATCGTGGCGCGCCCTCCGCTGACCGCCATCCGGCCGATCATCGCGTCGCGGATCCCGCGGCGCTCGCTCGCGACGCCGTCCGGATCGAAGCCGGGGCCCTCGTCGCGCACGAACACCTCCGCCCGGTCTGAACCGATCTCGCAGAACACGAACACCGGCGCCCCGGGCGCATGGCGGGCCGCGTTGCGCAGCGCCTCGCGGGCGGCGGCGACCAGCGCCTCGCCCTTGGCATCGAGCGGACGGTCGCCGATCGCGGTGAGCTCGATCGTGAGCGTGTACTCGTCCTCCACCTCGGCCACGATGTCCCGCACCGCCCCCGCCAGCGTCTCGGAGGCCAGCTCCGCCTCGCCCGCCATCCACGCTCGCAGGGCGTGCTCCTGGCGGCGCGCCAGCCGGATGACCGCCGCCGGATCGTGCGCCTGGCGCTGAACGAGCGCCAGGGTCTGCAACACCGAGTCGTGCAGGTGCGCCGCGAAGCGCTGACGCTCCTCCTCGCGGGCGCGGCCCGCCTTGTCCCGATCGACCCGCATCAGCGACCCCACCAGCAACGGGCCGGCGATCAGCACCGCGGCCCAGCCTCCGACGCCGATCAGCGCGATGGCCTGCAGCAGCGGATCACCGGCGGCGTACCGGTCGGCCAGGCCGATGGCCAGGAACGCGGCGAGGCCGATGAGCAGCACTCCCGGCACCATCCGCCAGGCGATCCGGCTGCGCCGTTCCTGGGACGCGGTCAGCAGCCGCCACGGAGCGCGCTGACGCGGAGCGAGCGGAGCGAGCCCCAGCTGGACGCGGACGGCGTCGGCGAGCAGCACCAGACCGCCGGCGGCCGACAGCAGCGTGAGCACGAGCGGCAGCAACGAGATGCGGCCGATACGCCACGGCCAGTCCGAGCTCAGTAACGGCCCCACCATCCGCCCGTACGACCCAAGGACGAACGGATACGGAATCCCCGACGGTGGGTTCTGACCGACGAAGCCGTTCGTCGCTCCGTTGGCGTGACGGACGCCGCTCACCACCCACAGCGCCCCGAGGCCGACCAGCACGATGACCACGCCCAAACCGCGGTGGCGGTACACGGCCTGCAGCGCCGGCGGCGTCAGCAGGGCTGCGGCGGCCAACGCTCCGGCGGCGGTGACCGCCACGGCGAGGGGGACGGGCGCCTGCGGCGTGATCGCCAGCGCCAGCCCGGCGAGCATGGCGACGCCGCCCAGGCCGGTGGCGCGCTGGCGGCGATCGAACCGCGCGCCCGGAACGCGGCCAGCGATGTTCATCGACGCCTCCGCCGCGGTGGGGCGGCGCGCCGGGCCGGGGCGACGGGGGCATGGCGGGCCGGAGCTGCGGTGGGATCGCACGGGCCGGGCATCTCCGCGTCGACTTGGCGCGCGTTGAGCAGCTCCGCCGCGCGCCGGACCTCCCAATGGCTCACCAGCGCCCGGGCCGCCTTGCGCGGAACGCCGCGCGTGTCCGGACGGGGCTCGACATGGACCAGGAAGCCGGGCCAGTCCGGCTGCCCGTCGGGATCGATGTCACTCGGATAGTCCCGCACGTACAGACTGCCTCCCTGCGAGCTGAAGTCGATGGACAGCAGCGGGCCCGGCTGAGTCGCGACCGCCGCCGTGGCCTCCGGTGACCGCGAGAACAGGCGGCCGAACAGCACCAGGTCCGAGAAGAGCGGGGCCGTCCGCCCGGTGAACAGGGCGGTGAGCCGCGCCGCGAACGGGTTCACGTGATACCGAACCGCGACCCGCACGCAGCGGTCCGCCGGGAGCGCGACGATCGTGCGGCGCATCCCGGCGTCGATGCGCAGCGTCACGGTCGCGCCCGCTGCCGGGAACGTCGTGTGCCGCAAGTCGACGAGCATCGTGTTCAGGCCGCTGCGGTACACGTGGCCCCGGATGGCCTGGGCGGAGGCCGGTCTGACCACGGACGCGCCGACCTGTGGGGCGAGTCGCAATCCACTGGCCGCGACGGCGATCGCCGGCAGCGTCAGCGCCGCGACCGGCAGCAGCGCCCAGGCCGGCCCGAGCCGCCGCCACCCCGCCAGCACCGCGATCAGCACCGCTGCGCCGAGGCCCACCACCAGCCAGCCGAAGCCGAACACCGCCGCCACGGCGCCGAGGAGCGCCAGGACCGCCAGCCCGACGCACCCGGCGCAGGCCTCGGCCACGACGACCGCTCCGCTGGGCCCGGGCGGCTTGCACTCGTCCCCGGCCTCGGGAATGATCAGCCAGCACGCGAGGTACAGCGCGATCCCCAGACCCCCGAGCAGCGCCGTCAGGACGAACCCCGCCCGGATCCAGGCCAGGCTGACACGGCTGACCTGCGCCAGGCCGGCGCACACGCCGCCCAGCCAGCGCTCCCTCTCTGCCCGCACCAGCCCGACCGGCGGGCCGGACCCCTCGTTCCATGCCGTCACGAGCGGCATTCTCTGCGATCGCCGGCGCGGCGGCTAGACGGGATGTCCCGGAGCGGACTCAGGGATCATCCGGAGACGCCGGCCGTGGATGGGTTGGTGTTCAGGGCGGCGCCGACGTATGGCCACCTCGCGCGACTACAGCCCGCGCGCGAGGTGGTAGTACGCGCGATTCCAGCGCAGCTCGTTGGCGAACTGCGCGATCGTGGTGGACTCGTCGATCACCACCAGCTCCACCCCGGCGATCTCGGCCAGGTCGCGGAGTGCCTCGATCCCCAGCGCCATCGTGAACACGCTGTGGTGCGAGCCGCCCGCCATCAGCCACGCCTCGGCGGCGGTGCTCAGCGATGGTTTCGGCTCCCACACCGCCCGCGCGACCGGGAGCCGCGGCAGGTCGGCGTCGGGTGCCACCACGTCGACCTCGTTGGCCACCAGCCGCAGCCGGCCGCCGACGTCGATCAGGCACACGACCACCGCCGGACCGGCCGGGGCGGTGAACACCAGGCGCACCGGGTCCTCCCGCTCGCCGATCGAGAGCGGGTGGATCTCGCAGGACGGCCGGCCGCCGGCGATCGACGGGCAGATCTCGAGCATGTGCGCCCCCAGGACCTTCTGGCCCCCGGGGCCCAGGTGGTAGACGTAGTCCTCCATGAACGAGGTGCCGCGGTCCAGCCCCGCGGCCATCACCTTCATGATCCGCAGCAGCATCGCCGTCTTCCAGTCCCCCTCGGCGCCGAAGCCGAAGCCGTCGCCCATCAGCCGCTGAACCGCGATCCCGGGGAGCTGGCGCAGGCGGCCGAGATCCTCGAAGGTGTCGGTGAACGCTCCGAAGCCGCCGTCGAGCAGGAACGCCCGCAGGCCGACCTCGATCCGCGCCGCCTGGGCCAGCGAGCCGCGCCGATCCCCATCCGGCCGGAGCGCCGGAGCCAGGTCGTACTCGTCGTCGTAGCGCTCGAGCAGCTCGTCGACGGACGCCTCGCGCGCGCCCTCCACGGCATCGCCGAGCGCGTCGATGCCATAGCCGTTGACCGTGGCCCCGAACGCGATCTGGGCGCCGACCTTGTCACCCTCGGTGACCGCGACGTCACGCATGTTGTCTCCGAATCGCGCCACCCGCAGCGTTTGCGCCTCACGCCATCCCGCCGCCGCGCGGACCCAGATGCCGATGCGCTTCTGAACCTCCGGATCGGCCCAATGGCCGACCACCGTCTTGCGGGCCATGCCCATCCGGCTCTCGATGTACCCGAACTCCCGGTCACCGTGAGCCGACTGGTTGAGGTTCATGTAGTCCATGTCGATCTGCGCCCACGGCAGGTCGCGATCGAACTGGGTGTGGAGGTGCAGGAGCGGCTTGCGCAACCCGGTGAGGCCACCGATCCACATCCGCGCCGGTGAGAACGTGTGCATCCACGCGATCACCCCGATGCAATCCTCGTCGGCGCTCGCCTCGCCGAGCGCCCGGCGGATCGAGTCGGCGTCGGTCAACGGCTCGCGGTCGACGATCGCCACCGGCACGGCGGCGCTGTCATCCAGCGCCGCCGCCACCTGGCGGGAATGCTCGTGCACCTGGCGAAGGGTCTCGTCCCCGTACAGGTGCTGGCTACCGGTGAGAAACCAGACCGAGCCTGGGCGATCGCTGATCATCGGCGGAGGATCATACGTGCCGGTCTGCGGTGGCAGACCTGTGGCGGACTCCCCTATCCGGCCGCCGGCGCCGGCGCCGCGAGCCCGCTGGCCAAGCCGGTTCCGTCCGGCGATCCCAGGCCGGTGCAGGCGTCCCAGCCGGGGTGAGCGTCGTAGGACCCGTTGTTGCCTTCGGTGATGTCGTGGAACGCCGCGGTGCCGAGCAGCGGGTACAGGCGGGGCTGAGCGAAGCCGATCGGCGCCCCGAGCGCCTGGTTGAGCAGGGCGACGAGGCCCGCCCACAGCGGCGCCACCGCGCTCGTGCCTCCGATCGTCTCGTCGGCGCCGTCGACGCGGATCCGGTAGCCGGTCTGCGGATCCGCGTCCCCGCTGACGTCGGGCACCCCACGCCCCGGGGCGTTGCTGTCCACATTGTTGGGAACGTGGGCGCCGGTCTGGTAGCTGGGCACCGGGAACTGGCGGCTGACTCCGCCGCCGGTCGATCCACCGCCGGGATCGTTCCAGACCGTCTCGGTGGAGATCGTCTCACCGGACAGCCGCAGCGAGGTGCCACCGCAGGCAAGCGCGTGCGGTGCCGAGGCGGGGAAGTCGACATGCTGCTGACCATCGGTGACGCTGTCGGTGGAGCCGTTGTCACCGGCGGCCACCGTGACCGTCACTCCGAGCCCGCTGGCCTCGGTGAGAATCTGCTCCATCTGACTGCGGGCCTGGGCGCTCCACGCGTCCTCGGACTGGCCCCAGCTGATCGAGATCACCGATGGCTTGTTGGCCGTGTCATGGACAGCGGTCGACACCGCGTCGATGAACCCCTGGTCGGTATTGGGCGCGAAGTACACGGCGATGGCCACCCCAGGGGCAACGGCGCCGACGACCTCGATGTCCAGCATGACCTCGCCGTCCGCGTTCGGATCGGTGCCCGGAGTGTTGGCGCCGCCATCGACGCTCACGGCGGTCACGGCCGGTGCGGTCTGCCCCAGTCCCTGGAAATAGGTCGACAGGTCGGTGGTACTAAAGCCGCCGCCCAGCTCCAGGATCCCCACGGTTTCGCCCCGCCCGGTGACCGAGGCCGGGAAGCCGTAGGCCTGGGCGACCTGGGGTGGCGTGAACGACGTCGCGGCCGCCGCCGGTGGGGCCCGGCGAATATGGGGCTGGGCCTGGAGGCGGTTGTCGATCCCGAACACGCCGGCGACGACGTCGCCGAGCGCGGCCGGGACGGTGAGCGGCCCGGACCGGCCCCGGTAGCGGCCCGCTCCCACCGAGGGCTCGAACTCGCCCTCAAGGTGGGCGCCGAACGCGTCGGCGACCGCCTGCAGCGGCCCGCGAAGCGTCACCGAGCGCCGCGCGGCGTCGACACCCGTCACCGTCAGGCGGGCGCTCTGCGCAAATGCCCGCACGGCGTCGATGTCCTGCGCAGAGGCGCCGTGGGCGGCTGCCCACTCGTCGCGATCGACCCGGCGGCGCTCGGCCGCAGGACGCTGCGCCTCGGCGTCGACCCAGTCGGCCGGTGCGCGGGGACGCAGGTACACGGTCACCTCGATCTCTGCCTGGAGGTCCACGTCCCCTACGCGGTTGTGGGTGGGGTCGATCTGGCGTTCGCTGCCCAGCAGCGACACGCGGTCCGATGCTTCCAAAGCGCTACCTCCCTGCAACGTCGGGCTGGATCGGTCCAGTCTAAATCCGCGCGGCCGGCACGGATCCCGGCAGCGCGACGAATTTGTCCAGGTGGACATGCCCGGCTGGCCAGGTGGCGATGGGTTTCCGCCCCGACGGCGGTCAGACTAGCCGCAGACGAGGGGAATCCGCCGCGCGGTTTCGCGGCCCGAGAAAACGGAGAGCTGCGGTCAGATGGACGCGAGCGAAGTGCGACCGTTGATCGCTGTCAGCACATCGGAGGTGCGGCCGGCGGGGAAGATCTCCCCCACGCCGCAGGGCGAGCCGGCGAACCACGAGATGGCTCTGGGCCTCAAGTACCTCAAGGCGCTCGAGGGCGCGGGCGCGATTCCGGTGGTCGTGCCACCGCTCTCCCCTCACCTGGTGGAGCCGTTGCTCGACCGGTTCGACGGGATCTGCCTGTCCGGCGGCCCGGACCTGGATCCGGTCGCCTACGGCGAGCGCCGCCATACCAGCACCGGCCCGGTCTGGTCGGTGAGGAGCCGCTCGTCCGGTCGGTGCCAACGCCGGCCGTCGAGTCCCTCGGGCTCGGCGAGAGCGGCGTCGCACGGCTGCGTGACGTCGTGATCAAACCGCGCCATGGGCACGGAGGCAAGGGCGTGACGATCGGCTCCAAGGCGACCGACGCCGAGCTGGCCGCCGAGCTCGGCGCCCGCCCCGAGCTCTACATCGCCCAGCCGATCGTTCCCCTGTCACGGCACCCGACGGTGATCGACGGCCGCCTCCAGCCGAGGAAAAGACGCCCGCGACGGCGGAGTCTGCGCTCCAACCGCCGCGGACGACCGCTACCCCCAGTACTGCCCCCCGCCGATCCCAGGTGCAGCGGGACCGCCGGCCCCGGACCTCCTCGGAGAAGTCGGCGTGGCGGCGGCCGTCCCAGGCTGCCAGTTCTCAAAACCCTGCGTCAGTGAGCCGTGATCTTCGCCAGGAACGGGATCAGATGGCGGAAGAAGATGTTGCGGGGATAGGCCCCCGCCGGGTCGTTGTGCGCGTAGGACGGCTCGTTGACCAGCGTCAGGTTGCGGGCCGGGATGTGCGACTGGCGAGCGAGCGCGCGGGTGGCCTTCATCAGCAGCAGCCGGGGGCCGGTGAGAGCGGCGCCGAACGCGTAGATCCGCAGGCGGCGCGGCAGCTTGCGCCCCATCGTCGCCTGCTCGCCGAGCACCGTTTGGGCCGGGTTGGCGATGCCGTTGTCGATCGCGGCGGTGTCGAGCGTCAGGCGGGCGGGGAAGTACCACTCGGTCCCGTCGGCGCCCGTGATCCCGGAGCCGGCGAACATCGCCGCAAAGCGCGTGATCGGCGTCAGCGCGCCGGTCCCGTTCCACCCGTACGGGGGCTGGCCCGTGGTGACCAGGCCAGTCCCGAGGTGGGCCTGGGCGGCGATCAGCGCCGGCGGCGAGGTGGGAACGTTGAGCGCGAATCCGTACTGGCCGAGATTGGTGACCGGGACCGACGGGGTCAGCCCGAACGGGTTCAGCAGCCCCGACGACTGACCGAGCGAGGCGCCGTTGGGGTCGATCAGCGCCGCCTCCGAGCCGGTGGCGTTGTAGAGCCCGGCGAACGGCGCCGGGATCCCGCCGAACGCCAGCCACGGCGACGCCGCGGACGCATCGAGCTTGGCCAGCGCCGCATGGGCGGCGGCGCCCGACTCCCCGCCGAAGCTGCCGCCGTCGATGTAGATCAGTCCGGCCAGCCCGCCGGCCCCCGGCTTGCCGGCGAAGTCCCAGGTGGCGTAGGCGGTCACCACCGAGCCGCCGAGCGAGTGGCCGCCGAGCACGACGTCGCCGCCGAGCTTGCGGGCGGCGGCGATCACCGCATGCAGGTCGTTGACCGCGACGCCCATACCCCACTGCTTGGCGAAGCCCACCGACGCGTCGGGAATCAACTGGAAGTGCGGGGTGATGCTCGCGTCGTTGACCCAGCCGAGGTAGTAGTCGAACAGGCTCGTCGAGGTCGCCCTGCCCTGCTTGGCCGCGTTGAGCACCGACTGGTCCTCGAGCAGGTTCTCGCGCCGCTCCACGGACCACACCTGCCAGCCCGGCGCCCGCGACACGATCCACTTGGCCAGGGGCACGAAATAGGCGCCGCCGGCGGAGGTCCCGGGCTCGAGCACGAGCACGTTGCGGGCACTGCGAGCTCCGACCTTGATCACGCCCACCTCGTCGTACCGGGCCGGCGTGCCCGGTACGGGATCGCCCCTCATCCAGGTGACCTTCAGCGGAGAGGCGGCAGTCGCCGAGGCCGCGACCACCAGGGATGCCAGGAGGAGTACGAGCGTCAGTCCTCGCAGCCGCCGCATATCACGAGCCATCGCGTCTCTCCTCATCGGGGTTCCCGCCACACGTCCAAATGAGACACGCGCACCGGCGTGTCTCATCAGTGATGGCGGCAGTCTACGACGAAGCGGCGCCGCAGTCCCCGCTCACCGGTGCCCGGAGGGCGCCGGCACGTCGTGCCGGAGCCCGTCGACCAGCGCCTCGCCGGCGAGCTCGGCGGCGGTCAGCGCCGACACCGCGTCCCCGCCGTCCGCCGCGAACGCCGCCTCCGGCCCGGCCTCGCCCCGCACCCGGGCGGCGAACGCCTCCACCTGCGTCGTCAGCGCGGCCTCGAATGCCGCGTCGCCGGCCGGCCCCCAGATGAACTCGAGACGCTCGTAGCCATCGGTCCCGAACACCTCCAGCCAGCAGCAGTCGCCGTGGGGGAACCGGCGCCCCACCGAGACCGTCAGCGCCGCGCCGCCCGACAGCTGCGCCAGGACCGTCGCCGCATCGGGGTCGCGGCCCGCCGGCTCGCCTGCCGGCGCCGCCGCCACCCACGTCAGCTCCTGCCCGGTCAGCCACCGTGCCTGATCGAACTCGTGTACCGCCATGTCCACCGCGATCCCGCCGCTGCGTGCGCGGAACGTGGCCGCCGGCGGCTCGGCATCCCACTGCAGGCAGGAGAGCTGGCGAATGTCTCCCAGTTCGCCGGCGGCGATGCGCTCGCGCAATCGGCGCAACTCGGGCACGAACCGCCGCCAGTACCCGACCTGCAGCAGCGTTCCGTGCTCGGCCGCGGCGGCGCTCGCCGCCACCGCGTCGGCGAGGTGAACGCCGACCGGCTTCTCGCACAGCACCGGCAGTCCGCGCTCGGCGATCGCCTGCACGAGCGGCCGGTGCAGGTCCGACGGGGCGGCGATCACCACCGCGTCGACCCCGTCACCTCCGAGCAGATCTCCGGGACGTTCATACACCGGATGGCCGTCGGCGGCCACCGCGGCCCGTCGCTCCGGCGCCGGTTCGACCACCCCGGCGATCGTGACGCCCGACGCCCGCTCCAGCGCGTCGAGGTGATTACGGCCCATGCGACCGGCGCCGATCAACCCGACGCGGACCGTGCCGCCGGCGGTCATAGGCCGTGAGACCTCAGGTACTCGCGGTTGCGGCGCTGGTCCACCGCCGGCTCACCCGGGTTGGCCGGGTCCGGGAGGATGTCCTGCTCCACCACCAACCAGCCGGAGTAGCCGATCTCCGCCAGGGCGGCCAGCACCTGATCGATGGGAATGTCGCCGTCACCGAGGGCGCAGAACGCGCGGCGGCGCCAGATCTCCTGCACCGGCGCGGCCTCGTCGACGATCTGCCGGAGGATGGCGCGGCGCGCGTCCTTGAGGTGGACCTGGTTGATCCGCCCCGCCCACTCGAGGACCGCGTCGACCGGATCCCCGCCACCGAGCAGCAGGTGGCCGGTATCGAGGCACAGGCCGACATCGCTGATCGCCAGCAGCCGATCGATCTCCCACTTGGCCTCGATGTAGGTGGCGGTGTGGTGGTGGAAGGTCGGGTCATAGCCGCGGGCGCGGCAGCGAGCCACGGCCTGGCCCAGCCCCTCGGCAAACCGCGACCAGGCGGCCTCGTCGAGTCCGACGCTCCGATCGACGGCCGCGCGTCCCGGCAGCGCCGCTCGCTGGGGCGAGCCGGCGTCCGCGAGCGTCGGCTTGGGCGGCCGCGGGTGGCCGGCGACGCTGTCGAAGATGTCGAGCAGCGCGTCGAGCTCGACGAGGGCCGCCGCCATCGTCTCGGGCTCGGAGAACGGGACCTCGAGGTAGCCGCCGGCCAGGCCGAGACCGCGTTCGGACAGGCGGCCGGCGAGGTGGTCACGGTCACCGAGGTAGCCGACCGGGCCGAGATCGATGCCGACGTAACCGGCATCGGACACCCAATCGAGCAGCGTTGTGGGGTCGGGCACGTTGGGGTCGATGCCCACGGTGATCTCGAACGCCCCGTAGCTGACCGGCGCGTTGGCGATCAGGAGTGCCGGCGCGCAGCGCGTTGAGCTCATGCACGAGATTGTCGAGCATGACCGGATCGCCGCGACGCGCCGGTGTGGATGTGGTTTGCTACCGCTGGGATGGAGCGCGGAAGCTTCTGGATCGCAGCCGGCACCCCGGCGCCGATGTACGTCGAATGGTCGGGTCCCGAGCCGGACTCCGACCGTCCGCCGCTGGTGCTCATCCACGGCGGCGGCGGGCAGGGCACCGACTGGCTGACCACGCCCGACGGCCGGCCCGGCTGGGCGCCGCTGCTGGCCGATCGCGGCCATCGCGTCTACGTCATCGATCGCCCCGGCCACGGACGCGGAGCGGCGTGGGGCGACGCGCTCGGAGAGCTCGGTCCGCCACCGGCCATCCCGTGGCTGGCGATGCTGTTCCGGCCTGACCGTGGCGTCCACCCCACCGCGCACCTCCAGACGCAGTGGCCGGCGCCCGCTGGGCCGCCGGAGAGCGACCCTGCGCTCGCCCAACTCCTCTGCAACTCGCGGGCGATGCCGGCCGACCTGGCGGCGTCACACGAGCTCGAGCGCCGGGCCGGCGCCGAGCTGCTCGATCGGGTGGGGCCGGCGATCCTGTGCACGCACTCGGCCGGCGGTCCCGCGGGATGGCTGATCGCCGCCGAGCGGCCGGAGCTGGTGCGCGCGATCGTCGCCCTCGAGCCGCTCGGGCCACCGTACCGCGCGCCGGATCAGGGCCTGCCGCTGCCCCACGGCCTGACGGCGATCCCGCTGGCGGGCCTGGACGAGATCCCGGTCCTGCTCGTCTCCGCGCCGGCCTCCGCCCTCGGGAGCCTCGACGAGGCCGTCGCCGGTTTTCTCACCGGCGCCGGCGCCCGGGTGCAGCTGCTGCGCCTGGCCGAGCACGGCCTCACCGGCAACGGTCACGGCATGATCTTCGAACGCAACCACGTCGAGGTGCTGAACGTGGTCATGAATGCGCTGCCGCCGATCCTGTCGATGGGTGCGGGGGCCGGCGACGAGGGGGTTCCGCCGCGGTAGCGGCTGGGAATCTCAGATCACGGGCCGCAGAGCGCCTGCTCCCTGGTGGTCGGGCGGTCCGTCGAGGACGTAGATTTCGGCGCCGAGGTCGGGATCGAGGTGATTCGCGCTCATCATCGCGGTCACGCTTCGCCCCGTGAGCTCGGCGATCTTGGCGCTGCTCTCCTCCCGCATCGCCTCCTGGAACTCATGGCGCAGCGCCAGCACGTTTTCGCCGCGGCCCTTTCGCACCAGGACCTGCTCGCCCTTGGTCAACGCCTGCTCAAGCATGACCAGGACGACGTTGTCACGAACCGTGGTGTGCGCCTTGGTCGGCCCGCGGCCGGTGTACTCGCGCAGCAGCTTCACGATCGCCGTCGATATCTCGACAGCGAGCGAGCCGGACGGCTGGCGCTCAGGGTCGGTCTCAGAGGTCATTGCGATCTTTCTCGCCTTTCCCTGGGTGTCGCCCACGCCGGGAAGAGGGAAAGACGGCGGACCGCCGGAAGCGCAGATCGCCGTTCGAGTGCGCACCATCGCACCGAGCAGCACTGCCGAGTGTGACAGACGGCGATGCGACTTCATAGGCGTGCGGACGGGATCGGCACTGGTACTCTTGCTCGTGGTCGTCGCGGGCGGGGCCCGCGGCACTGGCGAAGGACGCAGGTAGGCGGTCGGGCTTCTGCAAGGGGGCGATCGACTCCTCCACGGCACAGCAACCACCGTGTGGAGGTGATCTCATGGCTGACCTGATGGCCGCGACCGAACGAGCCGACCGACCGCGCCCTGTTCCCAGTCGACTCGGGATCACCGTCAGCGCCCACGGCACCACCACCACGATCGCGCTCGCCGGCGAGTGGGACCTCGCCGAGCAGCCGGCCACGCGCCGGGCGATCCGAGACGCGTTGCGGCCATCCCCGGAGTGCCTGGTGCTCGACCTCAGTCAGCTGACCTTCATTGACTCCAGCGGCATCCACGTCGTCCTCGAGCTCCAGAAGGCCTCGACACAGCAGAACGTCCGCCTCGTCATCGTGCCCGGGCCCAGGGCTGTGCAACGCCCATTTGAGATCCTCCGGCTCACCGACCTCCTTCCATTCGTGGCCGCTGAGGCTGACTGACTGGCTGACATCACTGGTTCTCGCCCGCCACGGGCGCAGCCATCACCCACCATCCCGGCACCCTGCGCCGACCGGCCGACTCTAGCTCCGGCGCACGGCGAGCCCGATCCTCGGCCAGCGCTAGCGCTGGCAGACAGGGCACCAGTACGTGGTGCGACCGCCGACCACACCGCGCTGCAGCGCGTGACCGTCGCGCGGGCAGTGGCCGTCGCGTCCCCGGACGGCGACGAAGGCGCCGGTGTGCACGCCGCCCCTGCGGATCGCGGAGCGGACCGCCGAGCGCAGTTCCCGGCGCAGACGGTCGAGGTCGGCCAGCGTCAGCGTGGAGGTGAGACGCTGCGGGGAGAGCCTGGCCTGCCACAGCGCCTGGTCGGCGAGCAGGTTGCCGACCCCTGAGATCGCCTGCTGGTTGAGCAGCCGGGCCTTGACCGCCGTGTGACCGGCGCCGATCAGCCGACGGAACTCGGCTCGGCCGACATCGGCGGCGTCGGGGCCGACGTGGCTGAAATCCGGGTTGAGCACGGCCCGGCTCAGCCGCCGCTTGTCACGCAGCGCGAATCGCGTGCCGTCGTCGAACTCAACCGCGAACCGGTCGTAGCGCGAGACGTCCTCGGCGCCGTCGACGACGATCCGGCCGGCCATGCCGAGGTGGAGCCCGAGCACCGGGCCGTCGGCCGTCTCGAGCCACAGGAACTTCCCGCGGCGGTGGGCGCTGGCCAGCTCGTGCCCGACGAGCGCATCACCGATCTCGCCGGGGGCATGGGGGCGGCACACGTAGGTGTCGTCGTCCTTGACACGCGCGATCCTCCGTCCCAGAACCGTCTCCAGCGCGCCGCGGGCGCGTTCGGCTTCGGGCAGCTCGGGCATCGATATTGAGGTTAGTCCCCCGATTCGGGGCGCTGGTGGCGCCGCGCTCAAAGCCCGCTCGCCGGCGTCCGCGGCGGTCACCGACCGCGACGCGGGTAAGGTCATGGTGTTCGGTCGTGACCTTTGGCGGCCGGCACGCCCCCCGATGAGCACCTCCATTCAACGCCACACGCTTGGCCTGACCTGGCTCGAGACGCACGGGCTGCGGCGGTCCTCCCACGCTCTGCGCGCGGACGGCCGGGTGTGGCTCATCGACCCCTTCGAGGACGAGGTCGCCCTCAGCACGGCGGCTGAGCTCGGCCAGCCGGTGGCGGTGATCCAGCTGCTCGACCGCCACGATCGTGACTGCGCGCAGATCGCCCAGCGCCTGGAGATCCCGCGGCTGAAGGTGCCGGACGCGGTGCCCGACAGCCCGTTTACCGTCATCCCCGTCGTGTCGCAGCGGTGGTGGCGAGAGGTGGCGCTGTGGTGGGAGCAGGAGCGCACGCTCGTCGTCGCCGAGGCCGTCGGCACGGTTCCCGCGTTCGCGCTCGGCCGGCGGCTCGGCGTGCACCCGCTGCTGCGGCTCACGCCGCCGCGCGGGGCGCTGCAGCGCGAGTCGCCGGACCGCCTGCTCGTCGGTCACGGCGCGACGCTGGAATCGGGCGCCGCGTCCGCGATCCGGGAGGCGCTGGATTCGGCTCGCTCGGACATCCCGCAGCTCGTCCGCAAGCTCCCGTCCCTCGTCCGCGAGCGCTGAGCCGGTGCCCTGCAAGCCGCACGGCGGCGAGGCCGCCGCTGGTAACGCTGTCCGGGAATCGCGGTACCTGGGTAGGAGAAATCACACCGGCAGCCATGGAACTGACACCGTTTTTACATCAAGCGACGAATCGCAGGGGTCTTCCGGGCTCGGGCGACATTCCGCCCACGCTGCTGCCATTATCGAGCCGATGAGGGGTCGCGAGCCGCTTGGGGCCATGCAGCAGGGCGGCGCGTTGCAGCTGAGCGCGAGCGGGCCCCAGGAGCGCGAAGGGCTGTCCTCCCCCGGAGCCTGGATCGGGCTCGGCGGCCTGCTGATCACCGGATTGGTGATCGCGCTGGCGGCCGCCCACACCGAGGTGCTGCTGCCCCAGTCGCTGCGCCCGGTGCCGGGCTGGCTGGCCGGCGCCTTCGGCCGCATCGGGCTCGACATCGGCCTGGTCGGACTGACCGCCGCCCTGGTGCTCATGTTCCTGTCCTACGCGGTCGCGTTGAAGGCCGCCAAGCACCTGTCGCGGCGGGCCGTGCTGATCAGCATCGCGGCGCTCAACACGCTCGTGCTGGTCGCGCCCCCGCTGCTGTCAACCGACCTGTTCAGCTACATCGCCTACGGCCGCCTGGGGACCGCCTACGGGATCAATCCGTATCTGCACGGGCCCAACGTGATCTCGTTCGATCCGCTCTACCACCTCGTCGGCCTGCAATGGCAGCACACGCCCACGGCCTACGGCCCGCTCTTCACCGCCCTGAGCTATCCGCTGGCCGGTCTCGATATCGCCGCCAACGTGTTTGCCTACAAGGCGATCGCGGCGCTCTCGTTGCTGGCGATCGTCGTCCTGGTCTGGCACGCGGCGCGGCTGCGAGGCATGGACCCGGTCAAGGCGGTGGCGCTCGTGGGCCTCAACCCGATCATCGTCATCTACGGCGTCGGCGGCGGCCACAACGACCTGCTGATGCTGGCGATCCTCGTCGCCGGCATCTACGTGCTGCTGCGCCAACGCCAGGTCACCGGCGGGGCGATGATCGTCGCCGCCACCGCGATCAAGCTGACCGGGGGCCTGCTGCTCCCGTTCGCGCTCGCCGCCACCGCCGGGAGACGGGTGGCCACCTCAGGCCGGGCGCGCATCCTCGGCGGCGCCGCCCTCGCCGCGGCCGTTTTCGGGGGGCTGGGACTGGTCATGTTCGGCTCCGGCACGCTGCACTTGCTCGGCACCCTGCAGAGCATCCAGGGTCAGGGCGGCCTGCACAGCATTCCCGGCTTCATCCTCACCGCACTTGGCCTTACGCGGTACAGCGGCGCGCTCGGCGTGGTCCTCCACACTGCCTACGCCATCAGTGTCGTATGGCTGCTGTACCGCGTCTGGATCGGCGAGCTTGACTGGATCACCGCGGCGGGCTGGGCCACCGTCGGCCTGCTGGTGTCCGCGGGCCTCCTGATGCCGTGGTACATCGCCTGGCTGATCCCGCTGGCGGCCCTCAGCTCCGATCGCCGCCTGTGGTTCACGGCGATCGGGCTGACGAGCCTCGGGCTCACCTCGCTGTAGCGCTACAGGTTGACCGACGCCATCCCGGCCTTGTCGTAGCGGTCACCGGCGGCCTCGCCCAGTTCGGCGTCGATGCGGGCAAGATCGTCTTCGGTGAGCTGCACATCGACCGCGCCGGCGTTCTGCTCCAGGTACTCGCGGCGCTTGGTGCCCGGGATCGGGACGATGTCCTGACCCTGGGCCAGCACCCAGGCGAGCGCGAGCTGTGCCGGCGTGATGCCCTTCTCCTGCGCGATCTCGGCGACCTTGCCCGCCAGCCTCAGATTGGACTCGAGGTTGTCGCCGGTGAAGCGCGGACCGTGACGGCGGAAGTCGTTGGCGTCGAGGTCATCCGGTGATTTGAACCGGCCCGACAGGAAGCCACGGCCGAGTGGCGAGTAGGGCACGAACCCGATCCCGAGCTCGCGGCACGTCGGCAGGATCTCTGACTCCACGTCGCGCGTCCACAGCGAGTACTCGGTCTGCAGCGCGGTGATCGGGTGCACCGCCTGAGCGCGCCGCAGCGTGTCCGGCGACGCCTCGCTGAGCCCGATGTGGCGGATCTTGCCCTCCGCCACGAGCTCGGCCATCGCGCCCACCGTCTCCTCGATCGGGACGTTGGGGTCGACCCGGTGCTGGTAGAAGAGATCGACGTGGTCGGTCCCGAGCCGCCGCAGCGATCCCTCGATCGACGAGCGCACGTGATCGGCGGATCCATCGAGGGGGCCGACCGTGGACATGTCCCCCGGGGTCGCGTCGTCCATCCGGCGGGCGAACTTGGTGGCGATGACGTACTCGTCCCGATGACCCGTGATCGCCTTGCCGACGAGTTCCTCGTTGGTCAGAGGGCCGTAGAGCTGGGCGGTGTCCAGGAAGGTGATTCCGAGGTCCCGCGCGCGCTGGATGGTGGCGATGGCCTCGCCCTCGTCGGCGGACCCGTAGAACGCCGACATGCCCATGCAGCCCAGTCCCAATGCGGACACCTCCAGCGATGCAAGTTTGCGCTTCTCCATGTTGCTCCAGTCGGTCTTGGTCGTTGGATGGTCCATTTCACGATAGGAAGCGATCGCGGCCACATGTCACGATCTCGTGGCAGATGGCATCCGCGGCCGGCAAGAGCGAAGCGATCGAACTGCCCGTGGGGGAGCGCACGGTCCGCATCTCCAACCCGGACCGGGTGTACTTCTCGGCCCGGGGCGAGACCAAGCTCGATCTGGCCCGCTACTACGTCAGCGTCGGCGAGGGGATCGTCCGCGCGCTGCGCGAGCGCCCGTGCATGCTCCATCGCTTCCCCAAGGGCGTCGACGGCAAGAAGGTCCACCAGAAGCGCCTCCCGCCGGGGGCGCCCAGCTGGCTGCAGACCGTCCGGGTGACCTTCCCCCGCTACGGCCGCCACGCCGACGAGCTGTGCGTCACCGAGCTGGCCAGCGTCATCTGGGCGGTTCAGATGTCGACGGTCGAGTTCCATCCCTGGAACTCGCGCCGCGCCGACGTCGAGCACCCGGATGAGTGGCGCATTGACCTCGACCCGATGCCGGACTGCTCGCTGGAACGGGTGCGCCGGGTGGCCGGGGCGGCGCGCGAGGTGCTCGACGACCTCGGCGCCACCGGCTGGCCGAAGACGTCGGGCGGTTCCGGAATCCACATCTACGTCCGGGTCGAGCCGCGCTGGGGGTTCGGGGACGTGCGCCGGGCGGCGCTGGCGTTCGCCCGCGAGGTGGAGCGTCGCGTCCCCGATGACGCGACGACGACGTGGTGGCGGAAGGACCGCGAGCCCGACAAGGTCTTCGTCGACTACAACCAGAATGCGCGCGACCACACGATCGCCAGCGCGTACTCGGTCCGCGGAGTGATCGAGGGAACCGTCTCGGCCCCGATCACCTGGGCCGAGGTCGACTCCGTGGAGCCCCGGGAGCTGACGATCGCGACGATGCCGGCCCGATTCGCCCAGCTCGGGGATCTGCACGCCGGGATCGACGACGCCGTGTTCTCGCTCGAGCCGCTGCTCGAGTGGGCGGCCCGTGACGAGGCCGCCGGAGCCGATGTCCCGCCGGAGCCCGAGCCCGAGCCCGAGCCCGACGGGTAGGCGTACGGGTAGGCGTGGCATCTGAGTGTCCTCATGGTCCACTCAGATGCCACGCTCCCCGCCCGGGCCAGCCGGGGTCAGCCCGGGTCAGCCCGGGCCAGCCGAGGTCAGCCGGGGCTGACCACGTCGCTCACCGGAATCCCACCCCGCTCGATCTCATACGGCACGAGCGAGACGGTCCCGAGGCCTCCGGCCCCCGGAGACAGGCTCCACTCGGCGATCGCCAGCGTATTGGTGCCATCCGTGCGCAACAGCCCCTGGGGCAGGTAGAACGTGTTCTGCGGCCCCATGTTGTTGATGTAACGGCCGATCAGCCAGCCGTTGAGGTAGATGAGCGCCTGGAAGTTGGCCTGCCCCGGCCCGGCGACCCCGCCTCCCGGAGGCGTGAGCCTCAATCCCATCGGCGCCCAGATGCCCTGCGGGACGCTGAGCGAGAACTGGGTGCGGTACCAGCCCACCCCCGGCGGCACCGACCGAGCCGCCCACGAGTCCGGCAGGCTGAGGCTCGTCCAGGACGAGTCGTCGAATGACGGGAGCGCCCAGCCGGCGTTCGAGCCGGACAGGCCGGCCGGGTTGGTCGGCCCGCGCACCGGATCAGCCGCCGTCTGAGCGGCCGACGCGCCCTGCAGCCGCCAGGTGACGGCGGGCGTCGCTCCGCTCGACACGCCGAGCGCCGCGGACTCGAGCCCGCGCGGCGTCTTGTTGGAGTCCAGCCCGAGGGAGTTCTCGAACGACTCGTCCTGACCCATGTTCTGCACGAGCACCGAGATGACGTTGTCGGCGCCGGCGCTCGCCGCGCCCGCCGGAACGGTGAACCTCTTGGTCACCGGCGCGTCGGACATGCTCTGGGGCGTTGTCGGGGTGGTGGCCGCGCCGAGGTAGGTGCCGTTGAGCCAGACGGCGAACGAGCCGAACGGCCCGGTGTCGGCGGTCAGCGAGATCGAGGTCTCGTCGCCGGTGCCGGTGAAATGGCCGCGATACCAGACGAACCCGTGATCAAACCCATAGTCCTGGGCGTATAGGACCGGCGCGGCGGTCGGCTGGATCGGATTGTCGGTGACCTGGTTGTCGGCCACCGGCCAGCTCGAGTCGTCAAAGCCCGGCAACCGCTCGGGAGACTCGAACGCAAACCGCCAGCCCGAACTCAGTGACGGCAGGCTGATCGACGCGGGAGCCCCGGGCAGCGACCCGGTCAGCGAGCCGCTGGCGGTGCGGGTCACCGCGAGCGGCGCGCCGTTGAAGGACACCGAGCCGGCATCCGGGTCCGCCCACACCTGGATCTGTCCGGCCCGAGCCGTGTCGCCGGTGAGCATCACCTGGTGGCCGCCCACCGACGCCGTCCGCAGCAGCGTGGCTCCCTGCACGAGCACCGGACCGCCGGGCGTGTGCTGCACCCAGAAATCGCTCGCCGTCGTCGTGTCGGCGAGCAGCAACAGCAGCCGCGAGCGCCCGGCGGTGATCGACACCTGGGCCAGCCCGGAGTGGGTGTAGCTCAGGGACAGGATGTGCGAGGCCTCGTCCCACTGCCACGTGATCGGCTTGCCCGAGGGGTCCGAGAGCACGCTGACCGTCGGCGGGCGCGCGTAGAACAGTCGCGTCTCCCCCGCCGAGCCCGAGTCGCCGGACAGCAGCGCCAGGTCTCGCCCGCGCAGCGTCATCTGGCTGACGAGCTCGGATGTCGTCGACACCAGGTGCTGGCCGCCGAAACGGGCGTCGGAGACGAGGAACTTCGCCTCGCGGGGCGGCACCGTCACGGTCAGGCTGGTGTCGGTCGGCAGCGGCGCCGTCACCGGCTTGGTGCCGTCATTGCCGAGGTAGAGGAACGTCGCGCCGGTCCGCGGGTTGCGCTCCTGGAACGTCGTCAGTCCCGCGATCGCCGGCGGCGTGACCTGATCGGTCTCGGTCAGGTCGGGAAGGGCCTGGGCCATCTCCCCCACGAGCTTGAGCTCGGGGTACTTGAACGAGAGCGTGCCCGGCTCGGAGATCGCCGAGCCGTAGTCGTACGACGTGTACATGAACGGCGCCGGATTGAACCCCCAGTCGGTCCCGCCGACCGCCATGTAGATGCTCTGCATCGTCGCGCCCTGGGCGAGGTAGTACTTGTAGAACACGTTCTCGAAGTTCGGGCCCGTCATCTCGGCGCAGTCGGGATAGCCGACGCCCGCCCAGGAGTCGAACGAGCCGCCCTGGTACTCGGGGACCATCAGCGGCGTGTGCGCGTTGTGGTCAGAGGTCAGCACCGGCGGACTGTTGAACACGTCGGTGTTCTTGCAGTTGAACGCCTCGGGGTACTGATCTGAGCCGTTGAGATCCGGCGCCCCGGGAGTTCCCGGCGACCAGCCGTTGGCAAAGCCGCCGACGTTGTTGGTGTACGTGGGCACGTCGATCCCGTCGTGCCGGGCCTGGGCCTCGAGGTTCTCGAAGTACGCCTCGCCCGACGGGATCGTGTAGCCGTACTCGTTCTCGATCTGGTACATGATCACGTCGCCGCCGCGAGTGATCTGGTGCGCGGCGATGATCGGGTCGATCTCCGACAGCCACTGATCGGCGGCGGCCAGGTACGGCGGATCGTCGGTGCGCGAGCCGACGGGCTCGGACGCCAGCCACCCGGCGAGGCCGCCGGCGTCGGTCTCGGCGTTGATGTACGGGCCAGGGCGGGCGATGACATACAGCCCGACCTGCTGCGCGTCGTTGAGCAGCTGGTTGATGTCGCGGACGCCGCTGAAGTCATAGACGCCCGGCGCCGCCGAGTGGTAGTCCCAGTCGAAGTAGATGCTGACCGCATTGAAGCCCGCCGCCTTCATCTCCTCGAGGCGGTCGATCCACAGCGACGGCGACGGCAGGCGGTAATAGTCGAACTCGCCGGCCCACAGGAGTACGCGGCGACCGCCGATGATGACCGAGTAGTGGTCATAGCCGACCGATTGCGGGCGTCCGCGCAGGACGTCGCGCGGCGGCGCCACCGGCTCGGGCGTGACCGGGGCGGACGCCGGCGAAGCGGCGCTCGTCCCGTTGGTGCTGGTGGCGGTGACCGTGAACGTCACCCGCCGGAAGTCGGCGAGGCCAGGGACGATCGCCCACTGGTTGGGCTCGGCGGCGGTCATCCGCTGGCCGGTCGACGCGGTGACGGTGAACGACGTCACCGGGGCGCCGTCGACGCTCGACGGTCCCTGCCAACGCACGGTGGCCGAGGACGAGCCGGCGAGGACGGTGGGCCTCCCGGGCGCCGAGCTCGGGGGCGCATCCGCTCGAGCGAGCGGCGGCACCAGCGCGGACGCAGCGGCAAGCGCCAGCAACAGCATCGATCGTCTCATCGCGTCTCCCTCAGCTGTGTCTCCTGCGCCCCTAGTACCCGTGGGTCCACGTCGCAAACGCGATCATGTGCGCGCTAACAGTTCGGGTCACCGCGCCGCCCAGCCGCTCCAGCGATCCACATCGACCGCCAGCACCGCTCCGACCGCGCGCTGCTGGGGGTAGCGCTGATTCAGGAGCGCCACGGCGCGGCGTGCCTCATCATCGCCGGCCGCGAGCACCCGGCCGCTCCCCTCGGCCCGCACCCACCACAGCGCGCCCCAGTCGGCGTCGTCGTAATGGTCGACGAGCAGCGCCACCGCCGGGTTCTCCGTCACGTTGGCCAGCCGCCGCAGCGCCGTCGTGCGCTTGGGCTTGGCATCGACGGCGCTGTAGATGCAATCGCCGTTCACGGCGAACACGACCGGCACGAGGTGGGGCCGGCCCGCCGCGTCGGCGGTCGCCAGCCGTGCGACGCGCGCGGCGGCGAAGCGCTCCCGGGCCTGCGCGGAGGTCACGCCTCCCCGGTCACCTCGGCGATGGCGCCCTCCCAGTCCTCCAGGGCACGCTCGACGACGGACCGGTTCCCCGACGGGATCCAGTGGACGGCGCGCTGGAAGCCCGCCGTCACGAGCGACTCGAGCGCCGCCGCCTTCGCCGGCACGCCCATCGCCATCACGTCGATGTGGCGGTCGGCGCGCGACCGCAGCTCCTGGACGCGGTCGAGCAGATCGGCGGGCCCGTAGTTCGGGAACCACGCATCGCCGAACGTGAGCACGCGGTCGAGCACCGTCGGCCCGACCCCGCCGACGAGCACCGGCGGATGCGGCCGCTGAGCCGGCTTGGGCCACGACCAGATCCGGTCGAAGTTGACGAATTCGCCGGAGTAGCTCGCCTCGTCCGAGGTCCAGATCGCCTTCATCGCCTCGATTCGCTCCTGCATGATCCGCATCCGCTGGCGCGGGTCGGTGCCGTGGTTGGCCATCTCCTCGCGGTTCCAGCCGGCGCCGACCCCGAATTCGAAGCGTCCGCCGGACAGGTGATCGATCGACGCCACCTCCTTGGCGGTGATGATCGGATCACGCTCGATGACCAGACAGATGCCGCTGCCGATCCTCAGCCGGGACGTCGCCGCGGCGGCGTGGGTCAGCGCCACGAACAGGTCGTAGGTGTGGATGTACTTGCGGGGCAACTCGTCGCCGCCCGGATACGGGCTCTCCCGGCTGGCGGGGATGTGGGTGTGCTCGGCGAAGAACAGCGACTCGTGGCCGCGCTCCTCGATCAGCCGGGCGAAGTCGCCGGGGCTGACCGCGTCATGGGTGGGGAAGTAGCCGATTCCGAATTCCATTCGGCCGAGTCTAGGCAGCGCACCCCGGGGACCAGCAGCGCGGCAAAGGTGACGACGGCGCCGAGCACACCGGCGCCGACGAGGGTCGTCCGGGTTCCGAGCGCGGCGCTGACCGGTCCGGTCAGCGCGAACGACACCGGCAGCAGCCCGATCGAGATCAGCCAGTCCAGGCTCGAGACGCGGCCGAGCAGGTGCGCCGGGACGTGACGCTGCTTGGCGGTGGCCCAGGCGATCGTCCCCGCGGTCTCGAGCGTGTTGAACGCGACGCTGGCCAGCATCAGGCCCCACAGCCCGCCGGCGAGCCCGTACCCGGCGATCGCCAGCGTGGCCAGCGTCCAGCACACGTACATGAAGGTGATGCTGCGACGGGGCAGGCCGCGCTGGCCGATCCCCATCGCACACAGCAGCGAGCCCAGACCGCCGGCGGCGAAGATCAGGCCCAGATCCCCCGCGCCGTCGTGCAGGTGATCCTTGACGATGAACGGCAGCAGCACCTCCGTCGGGCCCATGAAGAGCAGGTACGCCACCGCGGCGCTGAGCAACGTCGCCCACAGCCAGGCGTGGCCTCGCACGTACCGCATTCCGGCCGCGATCTCGGTGCGCACCGACGGCGCGGCGCTCGCGCTCGCCGCTGTCAGCCGGCGTCCGGGCGACATCATCAGCAACGCCGACCCCGAGACCACGAACGAGGCGGCGTCGAGCGTGAACGCCCAGTCGGTCCCGATCGCGCCGACGAGGATCCCGCCCACCGCCGGCCCGACGAGGCGCAGGGCGATCGGGCGGATGAGCTGGTCGAGTGAGTTGGCCTGCGCGAGCACGCTCTCCGGGAGCAGCTCGGGCACGAGCGCATCGGAGGCGGGATCGAAGAACGCGGTGGCGGCGCCGTACACGACGGCGAGCGCCAGCAGATGCCACAGCCGCAGCTGCCCGGTCGCCGCCAGCATCGCCAGCACCGCCAGCCCGACGGCGCGGACGCTGTCGGCGCAGAGCATCACCTGGCGCCGGTCATACCGGTCGCTGACCGCGCCGCCGACCAGCAGGCACGTGATCGTGGGCACCGTCATCGCGATGCCGACGCTGGCCAGCGCGGTCGGGGCGTTGGACAGTGCGTAGACCTGCCACGCCAACGCCACCAGGAACAGACCGTCACCGAGCAACGACACCGACATGCCGCAGAACAGCAGCCGGTAGTCACGATGAGCCAGCGGGGCGAGCAGGCGGACCCGGTCAAAGCCGCCGACCCGGTCCAGGCCCTCGTAGCTGTGCTGCATCGGCTCAGGCGTTGCTGGGCAATGCCGCGCCGTCGGACTCGCCGGCGCGAGACTCGAGGAACTCCAGCAGCTTCTCGGGCACCATCGGCCGGGCGAAGAAGAAGCCCTGGCCGGTCTCGCAGCCGAGCTCGCGCAGGGTGTCGGACTGCTCGGGGTACTCGATGCCCTCGGCCACAACCTCGAGCTGGAACGTCTCGCCGATACCGAGCACCGCCGAGGCCAGGCCGGAGGTGACCGGGGATGCCCCGGCGGCGAGCAGCGAACGGTCCATCTTCAGGATGTCGAGCGGGAACATGCTCAGGTAACTCAGCGACGAGTAGCCGGTGCCGAAGTCGTCCATCGCCAGGCGGATGCCGAGCGCCCGCAGCTCGGTGAGGCGGCGCACCGCGAGCTCGGTGTCGGTCATCATCACCGACTCGGTGATCTCCAGCGTCAGGGCCTCGGGCTCGAGTCCCGCGTCGCGCAGCGCTGCCGCCACGTCGCTGACGATGTCAGCATGGAACAGCTGCTTGACCGACAGGTTGATGCCGACCGTCGGCGGGATCGACGTCCGGGCCTGATCGCGGAAGGCTCGGGCCTGCCGGCAGCCCTCGCGCAGCACCCAATGGCCGATCGGGACGATCAGCCCGGTCTCCTCCGCGAACGGGATGAACTGATCCGGCGGAATCAGGCCCCGCTCGGGGTGACGCCAGCGCAGGAGCGCCTCGACACCGGTGACGGCGCCGTCCTCGAGCCGGACGAGCGGCTGATAGTGCAGCTCGAACTCGTCGCGCACCAGCGCCCGCTGCAGATCGGCGCGCAGCTCGAGCCGAGCGACCACCCGCTCGTGCATCGCCGGTTCGAACATCCGGTACCCGCCCTTGCCGTCGGACTTGGCGATGTACATCGCGGCATCGGCGTTGCGGATCAGCTCGTCGGCGTCGATGGTCGTGCCGGGTTCCGTCACCGAGATGCCGAGGCTGGCGCGGATGGTCAGATCGTTGTGCTCGAGCTCCAGCGGCTCGCCGAGCGCCTCGAGGATGCGTTCGGCGGTCTCGGCCGCCGCCTGGAGATCCTCGACATCCTCGAGCAGGACCGCGAACTCGTCGCCGCCGAACCGCGCGGCGGTGTCGGCCGCGCGGATGCTCGCCGAGATGCGCTGCGCCACCTCGAGCAGGACCCGGTCGCCGGCGGCGTGCCCGAGGCTGTCGTTGACCGTCTTGAAGTCGTCCAGGTCGACGAACAGCACCGCCATGCCGATGCCCTCGCGCAGCGTCCGGGCCACGGCGTGGCGGACGCGCTCGTTGAACAGGGCGCGGTTGGCGAGATGCGTGACCGGATCGTGGAAGGCCTGGTGGGCGAGCTGCTCCTCGAACGCCTTGCGCTCCGAGACGTCACGGCCGTTGAGCACGATCCCGCCCACGGTGGAGTCGGCGAGCAGGTCGGTGTGGCTGATCTCAAAGTGCCGCAGGCTCCCGTCCTGGTGCAGCAGCAGGCACTCGATCCCCTCGTCACGTCCGGTGGCGGCCGCGCCGTCGGCCAGCCGTCGCAGCAGCCGGCCCTGCTCGTCGGGATGCAGCAGCTCCTCGAAGGACCTGCCGGTCACGTATTCGGAGGTGTAGCCCAGCACCCGTTCGATCGATGGGCTCTGATACAGAATCGTGTTGTCGGCGCCGAGGACGGTGATGAGATCGGTCGAGTTCTGGACCAGGGTCGAGAACCGCGCCTCCGACGCCCGCCGGTGGACCTGCTCGGACAGCTCGGCGCTGCCGAGCGCCAGCGCGACCTGATGCGTGAGCGTCCGCAGCGCGTAGCGCATGTCCTCGGCGGCGGCCGCCGGACCGGCCACGACCAGCATCAGCACCGACTCGGCGTGGCTACCCTGGCGCAGCTCCAGGTTGAGCACCGGATCATCGCCCGACGGGAGGCGCAGCTGCTCACGGGCGTAGGACGGCAGCGTGGCCGTCTGGAGCGCGTCGCCCTCCTGCAGGAGGGCCGAGACCTCGCCGTCGATCGTCCACTCGGCCAGCGCGCCGCGCTCGTCGATGGCGAGGACCCGCGCGCTCTCCCCGGAGATCCGGCACAGCCGGGCGTCGACCTGCTCCTGGCCGAGCTCGTTGACCGCCTGCAGCGCGGCGATCGCGATCTCGGCCGGATCGGTGGCACCGACGAGCAGCCCGCCGGCCGCGGTCAGCGCCCGCTCGCGCTGGGCGGCGCTCTCCCGTTGGCGCACCAGGCCGGCCATCCGGGCGATGACGAGGCCGAACAGCACCATCGACACGGTGATGAGAACGGCCTCGTCCCAGTTGTGGGTCGGCAGGGCCTTGTAGAGCTCCAGCCCCGGGGCGATGAGGGTCGCGCCGGCGAGCAGCAGCAGCCGCGTCGGCGTCAACCGGGACGCACGCCCGACCTCCGGGTCCGAGAGCTCGCGCATCGACGGGTGCAGCGCGGCGGCGCCCCACAGCAGATAGAAGAAGATCCAGCCGGCATCGAGCCACAGCTGGTGGGTGTATGTGTTGTCCAGGGTCAGGATGCCGTAGACGAAGTCCGTCAGCAGCAACGTCACGATGCTGCCGATCAGCAGGTAGAACGCGGGACGGCGCTTGCCGGCATCCACGGCCAGACGGATGGCTGCGGCCAGCAGGATGAGGTCCCCGGTCGGGTAGGCGATCGAGACGAGCTTGGGGAGCAGGCTGAGCGTTCCGTCATGGATGTAGGGGGCGATCAGGAAGATGAACGAGACGAGGCTCAGACCCACGCTGATGATCACCGCGTCCACCACCCCGGGGCCGTCGGCGCGCTGGTTGCGCCGGCGCACCAGCAGCAGCAGGCCGGACATCAGCACCGGATAGACGGCGATGTACATCCCGTCGCCGATCGACGGGAAGGGGACGTCGGCGCCAAAGAGCTTCGGGTAGCTGTAGGTGTAGACGTCCCCCATCCAGAACAGCAGCAGCCCGAGCGCGAACAGCCACCAGGCCAGCCGCGCGCGCGGCCGATGGATGCGGATTCCGGCGACGACCCCGAGCACGCCGTAGAAACCGAGCCCGTTGATGACCGGCCCCGAGCCCTTGAACGGCGCCATGAACAGGTACAGCCCGCACGTGACCGCCCCCACGGCGAGGTAGATCCACCACAGGTGGCGGTGCGCCTTGCGGGCCGGGCGGGGCGGGGTCATCGTCTGTGCTTACTCGGCGCGGACCGGTTGAGCTTGAAGCGCTCGGCCACCTCGCCGAGCACGCCCTCGAGGTGATCGATCTGCTCGTCGGTGTTGGCCGCGGTCAGCTGGAGCCGGAAGCCGACCTCGTCCCGGGGAACGAGCGGATACACCGCCATCGTCGCGTAGATGCCGCGTTCGAACAGCATGTCCCCGACCTCGTCCACGGTCTCGGGTTCGGCAAGCGGAACCTCGATGATCGGGAAGCCGGACTGGTTGGGGGTGTAGATGCCGAGCTCGTCGAGGCGGTTCAGGACGCGCCGCGTCAGGTGGTGGAGGTGTCCGCGCAGCTCGTCGCCGCGGGCCTCGTTGACGCGCAGGCCCTCGATCACGGTCGCCAGCGACGCGACCGGGGACGGGCCGGAGTAGAGATACGGGGGCGCGGCGGTCTTCAGCACCTGCTTGAGGGCGGTGGGACACGCGATGAACGCCAGCAGCGAGGAGTACGCCTTGGAGAAGCCACCGACGAGGACGATGTTCTCGTAGCTCTCGTTGAGGTGGCGGACGATGCTGTTCCCGCGACTGCCGTAGTTGCACGGCTCGGTAGCGGTGCGCTCGCCGATGACCCCGAATCCGTGTGCGTCGTCGACGTACAGCAGCGCGCCGTGCTCGCGGGCCAGCGTCGCGAACGCCGCCAGGTCAGGCGCGTTGCCGGTCATGCTGTTGACGCCGTCGATGCAGATCACACCGGGACGTCGCCAGTTGCGCCCGAGCAGCGCCTCGAGCTCGTCGAGGTCGTTGTGATGAAAGCGCTTGGTGGTGGCGCCGCGAGCCTCGGCCATCGCGCAGCCGTCGAAGATGGTCTTGTGCGCGCGACTGTCGAGGAACACCGTGCCGCCCCCGGCGAGCACCGGGATCACCGACATGTGGATGTGGGTGATCGTCGGGAGCAGGAGGCTGTCCTCGGCGCCGAGCAGCTCGCTCAGCTTGGTCTCGATCTGCTCGTAGAGGATCGGGCTGCCGAGCAGGCGGCTCCAGCTGGGGTGGGTGCCCCACCTGGCCAGGTACTCGGGCACCGCCTCGATGATCTCCTCATCGAGGTCGAATCCGAGGTAATTACAGGACGCGTAATCGGTCAGCCACTGCTCGCCGACCCGGATGTCACGCCCGTCGATCTCCTCGATGACGGCGTCGAGCATCCGGTGCGAATACTGGAGACGGGCCAGATCCTCGGTGGAGCGGATCCAGCGCTCGAGCCAGTGGTCCTCGCGGCGGTGGCCCCAGCCCAGCAACAGGCGCGGATCGGCCGGGCGCGCGGGAGCGGGCGCGCGGGAGGCGTCGCGCTCCGAGGGCTCTGCAGAGTCGTGATTCGAAGCGTCTGATCGCCGCATCAACCCGCTTATCGGTCAGGCGCACCCGAATCTGAAGTGCGGTGAGGAACTTCTGGGCACACGGTTCCGCGGGCCGGCTGCGAACGTTTGCAGCCGCGACCGCCGGCACGCTGGTGATGCACCCGTCTGCCCGTTGACCGCAGGGCAGTCGTGGGGCCTCGATCAAACTGCCGCGATCAGGAACCCGACCGGCTCTGGGCCAAGGCGATCGCGCCCAGCACGCCGGCCCGATCGCCCAACTCCGGCGCGACCAGATACCGATCGATCTCGTCGCCGAGCAGGGGCGACTCGAGGTACCCCGCCAGCAGACCCCGGAGGCGACGCCTGACGGCCGGCAGCAGCGAGGCGCGCTCCATCACCCCGCCCCCCGCGATCACCCGGTGCGGCGAGACCACGCAGACGATGCTGAGGATCCCGAGCGCCAGATACTCCGCCTCGAGCTCCCATGCCGGGTGGTCGTCGGCGAGCTCCGCAGGGTCGACGCCCCAGCGCTCGCGGATCGCCTTGCCCGACGCGAGCCCCTCCCAACAGTCGCCGTGCGCCGGACAGACGCCGGCGAACGGATCGCGCTCGCGGTCATGCGGGATGCGCAGGTGCCCCACCTCGGGATGGATGAGGCCGTGACGAGGACGGCCATCGATCACCAGCCCGGCGCCGATTCCGGTGCCGACGGTCAGATAGCAGAGGCTCTCCGCCTCCCGGCCGGCGCCCCAGCGATGCTCTGCGATCGCGGCGGCGCTGACGTCGGTGTCAAAGGACACGGGGATCCCCAGCCGATCACGGAGCGCCGACGCCACCGACGTGTGCGCCCAGCCCGGCTTGGGCGTCGTCGTGACATAGCCCCAGGTCGGAGAGCGCGGGTCCAGGTCGACCGGCCCGAATGCTCCGACCCCGATCGCCGCCGGACGGGGGTGCGCTTCGAAGAAGGCGGCGATGCGATCGAGCGTCTCGCGCGGCTCGGCGGTGCGAAACGTCTCCTGCGCCACGATCTCCCCCGGGCCGGTGCCCAGCCCGCAGACGATCCAGGTCCCGCCCGTCTCGACCCCGCCATAGTTCTCCGCCACGCGGGCAATGATGCCCGGCCATCGGCCGCGGCGCATTGCGGGCATGATGTCGGCCGGCACTCCGCGCCCGGACACGAGGACGAGGGATGCACGAACCGATCCTGGCCAGTCACGCCGGGAGCGCCCGGCGTCGCGGGGCCAGGGTCAGTCGTCGGCGATGATCGCGCCGACCCGCTCCCCGAGCGTGCGGTCCCGGCTGCAGACGACCGCCGCCCAGACTGCCGCCACGACGATCACACCGAGCGCGATCCAGGGGTATTTGCTGAACGGCGCGGGCTGCCCCGGCTTGATCAGCTCGTAGAGCGGATAGCCGACGGCGAACGCGCCGAGCAACGGCAGGATCAGGTGACGCACCGGATCGAACAGGTCCGGATGATGCTTGCGGAAGTAGACCGGCAGCGCCAGGTTGGCAACGAGGTAGGTGACGATCACCAGGATCGTGCCCATCGTCGCGATCTCGCCGAAGAACACCAGCGGCGGGGTGCTCCAGCCGAACACGTAGGTCAGCCCGAGCGCCAGGCCGAGATAGACGACAAACGCGGCCCACGGCGTGCGCGACTCGGCGGTGACGCTCGCCACCCACTTGGGCAGCAGGCCCTCGCGCCCGGAGTTGAAGATGATCCGCGCCTGCGAGTTGGCCGCCGACAGCAGCGTGCCGAAGATCGACGTGAACCCGGCGATGTAGGCCAGGAACGCAAGGAAGCTCGCGACCCCATGAGCGGCGTCGACGAACGGCACCGGCGCGGCGGTCAGCTTCGACACGTTCTCGCCGTAGGAGATGACGGTCGTGTAGGACAACAGGATGTACGTGCCGCCCAGCAGCAGGACGGACCACAGGATCGCCTTGCCGATTCCGACCCGCGGGTCCTTGCTCTCCTCGGCGAGCGCCGCCGAGTTCTCCCAGCCGATGAACAGGTAGATCGCCAGCGGGAATCCGAGCGAGAGGCCGGAGAAGCCGCCGATCAGCCGGCCCGGGTCGAACGGGTGCAGGTTCAGCGACCCGTCGTGCTGGATCAGCAGGGCGATGGCGATGATGAGCAGCAGCCCGAGCTCGAAGCTGAAGAAGATCGCAGCGGCCTTGGTCGAGACCTTGGCCCCCCGAATGATCAGCATGAGCGCCGTGAACGTCAGGACCAGGGTGATCGGCTGCCACGGAATGTGGATGTGCAGGTAGATGCGCAGAATGTCCTGTGCCCACGCTCCGGAGATGGCGACGACCGAGGCGACAGCGAGGATGTATCCGATGCTGAGCACGAGGGCCATGACGACCGCCGAGTAGGGGCCGAAGGCGCGACCGATGAATGTGACGAACGAGCCCGTGGACGGGTGCACGCGTGAGAACTGGGTCAGGGTGTTGCCCAGCAGGCCGATCGCGACGGCGGCGGCGATGATCGTCAGCGGAGCCGGCACGCCGGCCGTGGCCGCGATCAGCCCGAAGCCGAAGAAGAAGCTCATGGCGGGTGCGATGTTCGCCATCGTGGACGTCGCGATGTCCAGGTTGGACAGGACGCCACGCGCCAGCCGGACGTTCTCCACCTTCCCGGGCGGCTCGACCGGCTCGGTCACAGGGACGCTGCTCATCCTCAGACTTCTCCTCTCGCTCCCTACGTTGCCTCAACCGTCACTGTCACAGTGACACGGCCACTCGTCCCCGCCGCTCACCTTTGAGACTAATGCCACGAGCCTGCCGATGTCAACGACCAGTGACATTCATCGATGAACGTAATCAACACGATTGGCCCTACCGATCCACGAACCTCCACCGCTCGCCAACCGGCGGCAGCGCGACGGCTCACGCCGCGCTCGCGGCGCCGTGGCGCATCGCCACCGCGTCCAGGCCGGCGGCGACCGCCTCCCCGATCTCCGACAGCTGCGCCGGGGTGATCGTCAGCGGCGGACCGATCGCCACCCCGGTGGCCTGGCCGCGGACGATCACGCCCGCGTCCCGGACGGCGTCATAGAAGTCGTGCGCGGCATGGGGATCTGACTGCAGCTCGGCGGTGAGGTCGACGGCCGCGGCCAGTCCGACCCCGCCGCGGACCTCACCGCAGGCCGGATGGGCGGCCAGCGGTGCGAGCGCGTCGAACAGGTCGCCCTCGAGGTCGCGCCCGCGACCGATCAGCGCCTCTGACTCGAGCAGGTCCAGGTTGGCCAGCGCCGCCGCGCAGCAGGTCGGATGGCCGGCGTAGGTGGCACCATGGCGGACCATCACGCGACCGGGGGTTGACCAGAACGGCTCGGCCACCCGACCGGACACCATCACCGCGCCAAGCGGGAGGTACCCGCTGGTCAGTCCCTTGGCGAGCACGACGAGGTCGGGCTGCACGCCCCAGCGCTCGTAGCCGAACCAGGTGCCGACGCGCCCGAACGCGCAGATCACCCCGTCGATCACCAGGAGTACCTCGTGACGGTGACAGAGGTCGCTCAGCGCCTCCATGTATCCGGCGGGAGCCGGGCGCACGCCCCCGGCGCCGATGACCGGCTCACAGAAGAACGCCGCCACGTTGTCGGGGCCGAGCCGGTCGAGCTCCTGCTCGAGGGCCTTCAGCGAGTCATAGGGAACCTGGCTGACGCCGCCCGTGAGCGGACCGAACCCCTCGCGAATCGTCGGCAGCCCGGCGAGGCTGGTGCCGAAGCCGTGGGTGCCGTGGTAACTGAAGGTGCGACTGATCAGATGGGACTTGCCGGGCTTGCCCTGCAGCGCCCAGTACATCCGCGCCAGCTTGGCCGCGGTCTCGATCCCGTCGCCACCGCCGAGGGTGAGGAACACGCGTGGGTCGGGCATGTCGCTCAGGGCGGCCAGGCGATCGGTCAGATCGGACGCCGGCTCGTTGGCGAGATCCCCGAACGTCGAATAGCACTCGAGGCGGTGCATCTGGGCGGCGACGGCATCGGCGATCTCCGGCCGGCCGTGGCCCACGTGGCAGTACCACAGGCCGGCGGCGGCGTCGATGTAGCCGCGCCCGTCCCGGTCAAAGACGTGCACCCCCTCGCCGCGCGTGATCGTGAACTCGTGGCTGCGGACCTCCGCCATGTCGGCGAACGGGTGCCAGAAGGTGCTGTCAGCGCTCATCTCATCCCAGCCTTTCTCGGTCGGCAGTCTGCGGGTTGCGGCCGGCGGTCTGCGGGCGGCGGGCGGCGGTCTGCGGGCGGCGGGCGGCGGCGTCAGTCATCGATCAGCAGCCAGCCCGCGCCGTCGAGACTGGACGTGGCCCGCACCGACAGCGCCTCGTCAAACACGACGCGCTTGCCACGACGCACCGGCTCGGCCCGCTCCCGCAGCGCCCGCAGGACCCGCTCGGGCTTGGCCGGCAGTTCGGTGATCCAGACGCCGACCGCGTCGTGAATCGCGTTGATGATCGCCGGCGGCTGGGCGTTGGACGCCATCTCGCCGATCGCCTTGGCGCCGAACGGGCCCTCCGCCGACGGGTTCTCCAGGACGCGGTCCTCCATCGCCGGCAACTCCAGCGGCGACGGCACCAGGTAACTGCCGAACTCCCCGCCGCGGTGCTCGACGCCCGGGTAGTCGGGATAGGACTCCTCGATCAACGCCAGCCCGAGCCCCATCATGGCGCCACCGTGGATCTGGCCGGCGACCAGGGACGGGTTGATGGCCCGCCCGACGTCATACACCTGGACGAGCTTGAGCACCTGAACCTCGCCGGTCTCGTCGCAGACCTCGACGTCGGCCACGCACACCCCGTAGGACAGCGCGTAGTGGGGCTCACACGCCCCGGTGTCGGGGTCGGGCGCCGAGAACGGCTTCATGTAGGCGGCCTGACCGGTGATCATGCGGCCGTAGGTCCAGGTGGCGGCGAGCGCGACCTCCGAGACCGACATCTTCTTGGCCGGCACGCCGAGCGGCCACACGAAGCCCTCGTCGCTCGTCAGGTCGGCGGGGTCGACCTCCATCATCTCGCCGGCGACGTCGAGCAGCGCCTCACGGGCCTTGACCGCGGCGCGGCGGATGGCGTTGCCGCCGACGAAGGTCCCCCGCGAGGCGAACGTGCCCGTGCACAACGGCGAGGAGTCGGTGTTGGAGTTGTCGAGCGTGACCCAGTCATACGGGACCCCGATCGTGTCGGCGGCGATCTGGGCGTGGACGGTGCGCGAGCCCTGGCCGAGGTCGCAGGTCCCGGTGAACACGTCGACGTGGCCATCGGGCTTGAGCTTGATCCACACCTGACTCGGGTCGCCGGCCTGGTTCATTCCGGTCGGGTACTCGATCGCCGCCAGGCCGGTGCCGCGGTGACGGGCCATCAGGCTCCGACCTGGAGGCGCGCGATCGCCGGCAGCAGGTGCTCGGGGATGTGCTCCCCCGGACCGCGGGCGTCGGTCATCGCCCCGTATGCGCCCTCGAGCGTCACGCCGGCCGCCTCGGCCGCGCTCCGGAGCGTGGCGACCGCCGAGGGGTCGGGCAGGCGAACCCCCGTCGGGCTGATGTCCCCGGTGCGAGTGGCGTTGCGCAGCCGCAGCTCCCACGAGTCCATGCCGAGCACGCCCGCGATCCGCTCCATGTGGGTCTCGATCGCGAACGACGCCGACGTGACGCCGAAGCCGCGCATCGACGACGATGGGACCCGGTTGGTCCAGACGACGTAGGAGTTGAACGCGACGTTCGGGATCGTGTAGGCGCCACCCATGTGGAAGGTGTGCTTGTTGGTGCCGTAGGGCGACAGCCGGCTGTAGGCGCCGGCGTCGTGCAGCGTCAGAGTGCGACGCCCGAGGATCCAGCCGTCAGAGGTGACGGCGTCGGCGATCTCGATGTGCCACGCGGCGCGCACCGAGGAGCACAGCATCTCCTCCTCGCGGGTGAACGCGTACTTCACCGGGCGGCCGGTCCGCAGCGCCAGCAGCGCGGCCACGCTCTCGCACGGCGTGTCCACCTTGCCGCCGAACCCCCCGCCGACCTGGCCGCCGACGAACTTGAGCCGTCCCAGCGGCACCTGCAGGTGCTCGGCGACGATGCTCATCGAGTAATACAGCGCCTGGGTGGTCGAGTGGATCGTGATCCGGCCGTCGGGCTCGGGGATCGCCACCGCCGCCTGGGTCTCGACCGGCGCGTGCTCGATCGCGGCGGGCCGGTAGACGCCCTGGACGATCACGTCGGCCTGCTCGAACGCCCGCTCCACGTCGCCGCGGCGGACCCGGCGCTCGACGTGCTTCTCGTAGTGGAAGCGGTTGCCCTCGGGGGTGATGCGGGGCTGATCGGGATCGAGCGCCAGGCGGATGTCGAGAAACGGCTCCCGGGGCTGCAATTCGATGTCGATCGCTCCCACCGCCGCGCGCGCGGCCGCCTCGGTCTCGGCGGCGACCGCGACGATCGGCTGGCCGAGGTAGCGCACCTCGTCGAGCGCCAGCAGCGGCTCGTCGCCCGGAATGCCCTGGGCCTCGAGCGGGCCGACCACCAGCCGCGGCACATCGGCGGCGGTGATGACGCCGCGCACGCCCGGCATCGCCGCGGCCGCGGCCGTGTCGAGCCGCACGATCCGCGCGCTGTGGTGCGCAGACCGGAGCACCTTGACGTGCAGGAGGCCGGCGGCCCGCACGTCGTCGACGAACATCGATCGGCCGGTGACGGCGCTGATGCCGTCATAGCGGGGGGTCGAGGCTCCGACCGCCTTCATCCCGTGGCGTCCGCGGCGGGCTCGTTCGATGACGATGTCTCGGCCGCCGCGGCGGCGACCGCCGCGAGGATGTTGACGTACCCGGTGCAGCGGCAGATGTGGCCGCTGAGCGACTCGGCGATCTCGTCACGGGTGACGCCAGGCCCCCGGCGGGCGATGAGCGCCTGGGCGGCGAGCATCATGCCCGACGTGCAGTAGCCGCACTGGCTGGCGTACCCGTCGAGGAAGGCGCGCTGGATGGGAGCCAGGTCCCCCGGCGTCCCGAGGCCCTCGGCGGTGGTGATCTGGGCGCCGTCGGTCGCCGCCAGGGGCAGCAGGCACGAGCGCCGCGGCTCGCCGTTCACGAGCACCGTGCAGGCACCACAGCCCCCGGCCCGGCAGCCGGGCTTGGGGCTCATGATCCCGAGCTCCTCCCGCAGCACATCGAGCAACGGGGTCATCGGCGCGCTGCGCAGGTCCTCGCGCTCGACGCCGTTGACGATCAACCTCACGCGGTCATTCCGATCTGCGCCAGGCACCGGCGGACGAGGACGGGCAGCATCTCCCGCCGGTACCACCCCGAAGCCACCGCGTCGGTCAGCCCGCCACCGTCGGTCAGCCCGCCACCGTCAGGCGGCCCGCCACCGTCGGCGGCAGCGACGGGCACCGGATCCTGCGCGGAGCGCAGCCGCACGCCGTGCGGACCGAGCCCGGTCGCCGCCAGGCGCAGCTCGCCGGCGACGACGGCCGCGGATACCGCCAGCGCGGTGTAGCCGTGGCTGTGCGGGCGGCGCAAAGCGGCGTAGGCGCCACGCTCGGGCACACCCAGCTCGATCTCGAGCACGAGCCGCCGGTCGCCCTGACGGTGCAGAAACGTCTCGATCGGCTCGCGGCGCTCGTCGGTGCCATCCGTCCAGCGCACCTGGGCATCGAGCGCGATCAGTGGGCCCTGGAGATCGCCGCGGGGCGCGTCGGAGCCCGGCGGGGCGCAGATGTTCCCGGCGATCGTTGCCTGCGCACGGATCTCGGGATCGGCCACGGCGGCCAGCGCGGCCGCCAGCGGCTCGGGCATGCCGCCCAGCTCCCCCAGCCGCGCCGCCGCCCCGATGCGCAGGCGGCCGCCGTCACGATCGATCCGATCCATCCCCGCCCGGACGAGCAGCATCACCCGCTCGGCGCGCAGCCGGCCGGACCGCAGCGCCGGCATCACCAGCGTGGCGCCGCCGACGACGGTGATCGCACCGGCCGCGCCGAACGCCCGCTTCGCCTCTTCCGGAGAAGTGGGCATCGTGACTTCGATCTGCGACGGCACGGCGGCTACAGTACGCACCCCGTCGGCTAGCTGTCAAGCGATCTGGTTAACAGTGAATGGACATATCGGACGGGTGAATGGCAGCAAATCATCCCGTCGATAAATCACTGACTAATTGACACTCAACTCGTGGCTCGACTAGTCTCGCCAGCCATGGCGCTGACCGATATTAACCGTGACACACATGAGTGCGTTAGCGGCCTCATGCAGGCCGGCCTGCTCCGCGATCGCGGATTGATCGCGGGCGAGTGGGTCGGCGCCCAGGACGGCGCCACGTTCCCGGTCCTGGACCCGGCGTCGGGCGACACGATCGGCGAGGTGCCCCGCATGGGTGCGGCGGAGACGCGCGCCGCGATCGAGTCCGCCCACGCGGCGCTGCCGGCGTGGCGCTCGATGCCCGCTGCCGGACGGGCTGCGATCCTTCGCCGCTGGTCGGATCTGATCCTCGAGCAGGTCGATGCGCTGGCCCTGCTGATGACGCTCGAGCAGGGCAAGCCGCTGGCCGAGTCCCGGGGCGAGGTCGCGTACGCCGCCTCGTTCTTCGAGTGGTTCGCCGAGGAGGGCAAGCGGGTCTACGGCGACACGATCCCCTCCCCCAATCCCGACAACCGGATCGTCGTGCTCAAGCAGCCGGTCGGGGTCACCGCCGGGATCACGCCGTGGAACTTTCCGGCGGCGATGCCGGCGCGCAAGGCGGCGCCGGCGCTGGCCGCCGGCTGCACGATGGTCCTCAAGCCCGCCGAGCAGACGCCGCTGTGCTCGCTGGCGATCGCCGAGCTGGGCCTGCGCGCCGGCCTACCCGCCGGGGTCCTCAACGTGGTCACCGGCGACGCGCAGGATGCCCCGCCCATCGGCGGCGAGCTGACCGGCAACCCGTTGGTGCGCAAGCTCGGCTTCACCGGCAGCACCGAGATCGGCAAGCTGCTGATGCGCCAGTGCGCCGATCAGGTCAAGAAGGTGTCACTCGAGCTCGGCGGCAACGCGCCGTTCCTCGTCTTTGACGACGCCGACCTCGACGCGGCCGTCGCCGGAGCGATCGTCGCCAAGTTCCGCAATTCGGGCCAGGTGTGCGTGGCTGCCAACCGGATCCTCGTGCAGGACAGCGTGGCCGACGCCTTCTCGGAGCGGCTGAGCACGGCCGCCGCCCGGCTCGTCGTCGGGCGCGGCGTCGAACCGGGCACCCAGGTCGGGCCGCTGATCGACCCCCGGGCTCTCGACAAGGTGCAGCGCCACATCGCCGACGCCCGCGCCGGCGGCGCCGAGGTGCTGCTCGGCGGCTCCCGCCACGAGCTCGGCGGCACGTTCTTCACCCCCACCGTGATCCGCGGCGCCACCCCGGACATGTTGATGAGCAACGAGGAGACGTTCGGCCCGGTTGCGGCGATCCAGAGCTTCGCCACCGAGGCGGAGGGGCTGGCGCTGGCCAACAACACCCCGACGGGCCTGAGCGGCTACTTCTACAGCCGGGACATCGGACGCGTCTGGCGGGTGGCCGAGGCGCTCGAGACGGGCATTGTCGGCGTCAACACGGGCCTGATCTCGACCGAGGTGGCGCCGTTCGGCGGCATCAAGGAGTCCGGGATCGGTCGTGAGGGCTCCAAGTACGGCATCGACGACTGGCTGGAGATCAAGTACGTGTGCCTCGGCGGGATCACGTCGTGATCGTCGAGGAGCGCATCTACACGCTCCACCCCGGTCAGGTTCCCGAGTACCTGCGTCTGTATGAGACCGAGGGGCTCGGGATCCAACGCCGCATCCTCGGCCGGCTGGTCGGCTACTTCTCCACCGAGGTCGGCCCGCTCAATCAGATCGTGCACCTCTGGGCCTACCGTGACGTCGCCGAGCGCGCCGAGCGCCGGGGCCGGCTCGTCGCCGACGAGGGCTGGCGCGCATACGCGAAGAAGATCCGTCCGCTGATCGTCACTCAGGAGAACAAGATCCTCGTTCCCGCCCCGTTCTCGCCGTCGATCGAGGTCTACGCATGAGCCCGGTCCTGCAGCTGTTCCAGCATCGACTCGGTGACGGTCAGACCGTCGACCTGGCGGCGGGATCCCGCGTCATCTACTCGGTCGATCGCAACGAGGCGCGGTTCAGCACCGAGCCGATGGTGCTCGATGCCGAGTTCGGGCGCCACCTGCTGCGCTGGGAGCTCGGCGACGACACCGAGCCGGACTCGCAGATCAGCGCCACCTTGATGCTCAACGGCGGGCCCTACCTGGTCCGTTGCGACCGCGTCGAGCTGCCGCCCGGCGGAACCGCGTACCTCCACACCCACCGCGGCCCCGGAATCCGTTGCCTGGTGCAGGGCCGCTTCCGCGTTCAGACCAACGGCTTACATCAGACGGTGGAGCGCTACGGCGCCTGGTTCGAGAACGGCGTCGAGCCCGTCGAGGCCCACACGGTCTCCGACGATACGGCGGCGTTCGTCCGCGTCATGGTGCTGCCCGGCGAGCTGCGAGGCCGCCCCTCGATCCAGTATGTCCGCGACAGCGACAAGGATCGGCCCAAACCGCAGCGTTATCAGGTGTTCGTGGACGAGCCGCTGCACCTATGAGCAACCCGCGTTCCGGCGGTCGCATCCTCGTCGATCAGCTGATCGTCCATGGGACCGAGCTGGTCTTCTGCGTCCCGGGCGAGAGCTATCTCGCCGCGCTTGACGCTCTGTACGACACCCCGCAGCTGCGGCTGATCGTCGGCCGGATGGAGGCGAGCACCGCGAACATGGCCTGCGCCTACGGGCAGCTCACCGGCTCGCCGGGGATCTGCTTCGTGACCCGTGGCCCCGGCGCTGCCCAGGCCGCCGTCGGGGTGCACAACGCCCAGCAGGGATCGGTACCGCTCATCCTGCTCGTGGGTCAGGTCCCGCGCCCGCACCGCGGCCGGGAGGCGTTCCAGGAGGTGGACATCGATGCGATGTTCGCGCCCCTGGCCAAGTGGACGGCCACGATCGACGATCCCGCCCGGATCCCCGAGTACATGAGCCGCGCGTTCCAGGTCGCCAGCGCCGGACGGCCGGGGCCGGTGGTGCTGTCGCTGCCCGAGGACATGCTGGCGCAGGATGCCGACGTCCCCGACGCCGCCCCGCATCAGATCGTGCGGCCGAGCCCGGCGGCGGGCGTCGTCGCCCGCGCCCGGGACATGGTGGCTCGCGCCGACCGGCCGCTGGTGGTGGTCGGCGGCGGTGGCTGGTCGCAGCGGGCGGCGGCTGATGTCACCGCCGTGTGTGAATCATGGGGCGTACCGGTCGCCACCGCGTTTCGCTGCCAGGACTATGTCTCGAACGGCTCGCCGGTGTACGCCGGGACGCTCGGGCTCGGCATCGATCCGCGGCTGGCCCGGCGCGTCCAGGAGTCCGACCTGCTGCTGGTGATCGGCGCCCGCCTCGACGAGCCGACGACGGGCGGCTACTCGCTCATCCGGGCCCCCCGGCCGCGCCAGGCCCTGATCCACGTGCACGCCGACCCCCAGGAGCTCGGGCGCGTGTTCGAGCCGGTCCTCGGCATCAACGCCGGCAGCGCCGAGTTCGCGGCCGCGGCCGCGGCCCTCGAACCGCCGGACCCGACTCGATGGGCGGCGTGGACGGCCGGCGCCGCCGCCGACGTCGGCGCCTTCAGGACGCCGACCTCCCCCACCCCGGCCCCGGACGGGATCGATCTGGCCCGCGCCGTGGCCGGGCTGTGTGATGTGCTGCCGCCGGGGACGATCGTCACCAATGGCGCCGGCAACTACACCCTGTGGGTCCACCGCTACTGGCGCTTCGACCGCTTCGGGTCCCAGGTGGCGCCGGTCAGCGGCGCCATGGGCTACGGGGTTCCGGCGGCCATCGCCGCCAAGCTGGCCCACCCGGATCGCCCGGTGGTCTCGTTCAACGGTGACGGGTGCTTTCTGATGGGGGGCCAGGAGCTCGCCACCGCGGCCCGCCACCGCGTCAACGTCGTGTTCGTCGTCATCGACAACTCGAGCTACGGCACGATCCGGATGCACCAGGAGCGCCGCTACCCGGGGCGGCCGGTCGGGACCGATCTCGTCAATCCCGACTTCGTGGCGTTCGCGCGGTCGTTCGGATTGCCGGCGCGGTCGGTCGCCGACGCCGACGAGCTGATCGCCGCGGTGCAGGCCGGCGTGGCCGCCGACGGCCCGTCGCTGGTCCATGTGCCGCTCGCGCAGGAGGTGCTCACGCCTCCGCGCGAGTCGGAGGTGGCGGCGGCGCGCCACGGCGCCCGCGCCGGCTGAGCCGGCGCCCCGCAGCGCGACTGGTAGCGTCGCCACCCCATGGATCTTCGGCAGCTCCGCTGCTTTCACGCCGTCGCGCGGCACCGCCATTTCACGCGCGCCAGCGAGGAGCTCGGCCTCTCCCAGTCCTCGGTCTCGCACCATATCCGCCAGCTGGAAGTGTCGCTAGGCGTCGAGCTGTTCGTGCGCACGAGCCGCACCGTGCGCCTGACCCGCGCCGGCGAGGCGCTGCTGCCCCGCGCCGAACAGATCGTGGAGCAGGTCGACGCCGCCGAATCCGAGATGCAGCAATTCACCGGCCTCGTGCGCGGGCGCATGGTGCTCGGGACGATGCGCGCGCTGGGACCGATCCGGCTGCCCGCGCTGCTGCGATCCTTCTGCGAGCGATATCCCGGCATCGACGTCGTGATGCGCGAGAACACGTCCGAGCGGATGATCGACATGCTGTCCGCCGGTGAGCTCGACGCCGCCTTCATCCAGCTCCCGGACACCGTGCCGTCCGGCGTGGTCACCGAGGTCCTGCACGTGGAGGAGTTCGCGCTCGTCGTCGGGCCCGACCACCCCCTCGCCGGCCGCGACGAGGTCGAGCTCGCCGCCCTGGCCAAGGACGACTGGATCGTCTTCACCCGTGGCACGGGCATCGACGTCGCGCTGCGCGCCGCGTGCCGGCAGGCCGGGTTCGAGCCGCACGCCAAGTTCGAGAGCTCTGCGCTCCAGACGGTGCGGGCGCTGGCGGCCGCCGGTCTCGGCGCCGCCATGCTGCCTCGCTCATTCGCCGAGGACGACGCCTCCGCCACGATCATCCGGATCGCCGCGCCCACCCCGATCCGGCGCGTCGCACTGGCCTGGACCGACCGCCCGCTGCCCGCGGGCACCGCGTTCGTGCACTACGTGATGGCGGCCAACGGCCGGGCGTCCGCGGGGGCGTAGCCGGTTCGAGAGTTCAGAGGTCGGGCCACAGGGCGCCGTTGGCGACGGCCCCCTGCTCGATCTGCTCGAGCGTCTCGTCGGTGCGCCGGTCGGCCACCATTCCCTCCAGCGCCTCCCCGATCGTCCCGGCCCACACTCGCCGGACGACCGCCGGCTGACCGCCATGATCGCGCAGCTCCATCCAGTCGAGCACCACGCGCGCCGGCCGCCCGTCGGCGGTCCTGGGCGTCTCCTCGTCGTCTCCGGAACACATCGTGATCTGAGCGCGCCAGCCGTGGGGGCATAGCTCGCTCATCATCGCCCGGGCTCGCATCTCGGCGCTGGCGGCGGCCTGAAGCCGGCGCCGGCGGGCGCGCCACGAGCGCAGGACGCCGCGCGCGCCGGAGACGGCGATCCCCAGCAACGGGACCACGACCGCGCCCACACAGATCACGAATCCGACGAGCGCCAGCGGCGCGAGCAGGCTCACGCGTCCGGGATGAAATCTGGCGCCCCCGAACTGCACCAGGTACGTCAACACGGGAGTCAAGGTACTCCCTGGACAGCGGTCGTCAAGCCACTGGTGGACATACGCACAGGTGGGGCGCCCGGTACTGCAGTGGTACAGCGCGGAGACCGCCCAGGCCGACCAGCTTCAGCCGCTCGGGCCGACCCGCTTCAGCCGCGCGTGCGCCCGGCGGGCGAGAGCGTCAGCAGGGCGGCGCTCCCCGCCGCGAGCGTCACCGCATACGTTCCCCGGCGTGGGGAGACGACCTGGTGCCCCGGCGCCGGCAGCACGCCGGTCGTGGTGGACGTGCCGAAGCTCTGGCCGCCGAGCGTGATGCCGCCGGTGGCGTAGGCGCTGCCGGCCCGCAGCCGCTCGAGCGCGGCCGGACCGGCGCCGCCGGGGGCCGTGATGAGCGCCAGGGCCGAGCTGGTCAGGCTGTCGTTGATGACGAGCACCCGAGTCCGGTGGTCCGGGGCGAGGGTGGCCCAGGCGCGCATGCTGGTCTGGCTGCCGGCGATGATCCGCACCAGCCGTGATCCGGCCGGGGCGGCCTGGGCGAACATCAACGCCCCGTAGTACAGGGGATGCACGAAACCCTGCCACGTGCCGTGCGAGTGGGCGAAGTCGAACAGCCCGTTGACCGAACCGGGGTACGTGTGGAGATTGACGCCGTCGACCCCCTCGCCGGCGATCGCGAACAGCGAGTCCATCACCCACAGCGCCGACGCCAGCGTGTTGCTGACACCGGGCCGGCCATTGCAGCTGATCGAGCCCATCTCGTCGATCTGATACCTCGCGCCGTCGCGGTGCGCCAGCGCCACCTGCGGCGAGATGCCGGCGATGGGCCCGCGGGAGGCGGTCTCACTGACCAGGTGGGGCACCGACGGATACTGCGGCGACGTCGGATCCGTGATGCACTGGTTGAGGCCATAGGCGTGGGAGGTGAGCATCCGCACCTGCGATCGTGGCGAGAGCAGCCGGTCGAACGCGTCGATCCACGGCGGCGTGCCTGTCTCGGGCCCGGCCAGCGGCAGCCGCGGGAGCACCTTGGCCGTCCGGTCGAACTCCTGCAGGAAGTCCTGCGAGCTGTAGGTGGGCGGGCGGGAGAACACCGGGGTGCCGGCATGGGAGTACCACGGCATCGGGTGCCCATGCAGGTTCAGGTACCACGGGACCAGCGGGTACAGGTCGGGCTCGTTGCCGATCTCGAGAGCGTCGATGTTCGGCGCGCCGATGCGCTTGAGGAACTCGGCGCCCTCGACCTGGGCGATCCGGGTGCGGTTTGCCTCGAGGTTGACCCCAAGCAGCAGCTTCGCGTGGGTCGCCTGCGCGAACGTCCGCGCGGCCGTGGCCCAGCTCGGCGTGAGGCTGTAGGTGACTCCGATCGGCTTGCTCATCCCGGCGACCGGCCACCACGCCCGGTCGGTGCTCTGCCCACCGACCCGGATGATCGGGCTGCCGCTGGGATCGAGGTTCTTCAGCAGCTGGGCGAACACCGGATCCACCGACTCCGGGGTCGCACCCGCCAGCTCGGGGATCTCGTTGAACTCGAGCGCCAGGCCGAGGAAGTTGGACGCCAGCGGGCGACCGTGCCGCGCGGTGGTGACCGTCATGCGGAACACGAACGCCTGCGACGCGGCGGGGCGCCACCCGGCGGCAGCGAGCATCAGCGCCGCGGCGGCGAGCCCGGCCAGCAGGATTCGCGTCGGCCGTGGCAGCGGCGCGGACATGGGCGCACCCTACGGGTTTGTGGGACAGTTCGGCCGATGGCCAGACCCTCGGCGACTCCCCGCGCGCTGGCCGTGGCGCGCGGCGACGAGCCCGCCGACCTGCTCATCACGGGCGGCCGGGTATTCGCGGATGCCACGCGCGAATGGGTGGACACGCCGCTGGCGATCGCCGACGGGTTCGTCGCCGGGTGGGGCGAGCGCGACGCGGTCGAGGTGGTCGACGTCGACGGCGCGGCCCTGACCCCGGGATTCGTCGATGCCCACATGCACCTGGAGTCGACCAAGCTGTGGATCGACGAGTTCGTCCGCACGGTGCTGCCGCTCGGGACGACCGCCGTCGCCGCCGATCCTCACGAGCTGGCCAACGTGCTGGGGGTCCCGGGGATCCTCGCCCTGATGGCAGCCGCGCGGCCGCTGCCGTTCACGTTCGGGGTCTACGCATCCAGCTGCGTGCCCGCATCGGGCTTCGAGTGCTCGGGCGCCACCCTGGATGCCGGTGACATCCGCGAGCTGATCGAGCGTCACGGGGCGCTCGGCGTGGCCGAGGTCATGAACTTCCCGGGCGTCATCGCCGGTGATCCCGAGATGCTCGCCCGCGTCGCTGCCGCCGGTGGGCTGAGGGTCGACGGGCACAGCCCCGGCGTCTCGGGCCGGCGGCTGGACGCCTATATCGCCGCCGGCGTGGAGTCAGATCACGAGAGCACTCGGCTCGAAGAGGCCGAAGAGAAGCGCCGCAAGGGGATGTGGGTGTTCCTGCGCCAGGGCTCGGCGAGCCAGAACCTGCTCGAGCTCGCCCCGACCGTGATCGCCCACGGGACCGACCTGGCGGCATTCTGCACCGATGACCGGGAGGCCGACACACTGCGGCGCCTCGGGCACATCAACGACTGCGCCCGGCTGGCCGTCTCGGCCGGGATCTCCGAGATCGAGGCGCTCCTGCTCGCCAGCACCAACCCGGCGCGCTACCACGGCTTCACCCAGCTTGGCAGCCTCGGTCCCGGGCACCAGGCTGACGTGCTGGCGTTCTCGTCGCTCGCGTCGTGGGTTCCATCGACGGTGTGGCAGGCCGGCCGGGTCGTCGCCCACGACGGCGAGGCGGTCCCCGGGGCGGTCCCGGCGGCGCCGCCACCCTCGCTGCTGCGGGACACGGTGCGGATCGGGCGGTTGCCGGACGCCGACGCGCTCGTGCTGCCGGCCCGATTCGGGCATCAGGTGCGGGCGGTGGGGGTGAAGAGCCATTCCCTCACTACTTCTAACCGTGTACTTGAGGTCGAGACTGATGCCGATTTGGCCCATGCCGCGGTGGTTGAGCGCCATCACGCGACCGGCCGGATCGGACGCGGCTTCGTCACCGGCTTCGGGCTCCGGCGCGGCGCCATCGCGTCCACCGTGGCCCACGACGCACACAACGTGGCGGTCATCGGGGCCTCCGGCGAGGACATGGCGACGGCGGTGTCGCGCCTGGCCGAGATCGGCGGCGGCCAAGTGGCCGTTCTCGACGGGGCGGTGCTGGCCGAAGTTCCGTTGCCCCTCGCCGGACTGATGAGCGACCTCACCGCCGCCGAGGTGTCGGCGCAGATCTCGGCGCTGGGCGTCGCCGCCGCCGACCGGCTCGGGGTGACCGTCGAGGAGCCGTTCATGCAGCTGTCGTTCATCGCGCTCTCGGTGATCCCGGAGCTGCGGTTGACCGACGGCGGGCTCGTCGACGTGGAGCGGTTCGCGTACGTGCCTGTGAACGTGGGCTGAGCCAAACGGCTGGGCGGGGAAGGGAGCGGGGACCCACCGAGTCAGCGATTCTTGGCCGCGTGGACATGGATCGCGTCCGCAGGTTGGCGCAGAATCGACTCCGGGTATGAGCGTGTCCGTGACCACTACCCTCGAGGCGCCCCGGGGCGCCCCCGGCGGGCCGGTTGACGACGAGCCGGCGTTCGAGACCCGCGGCATCGAGTACATCCCGGTGTCCGAGCGGCGCGGAACCCCGACGGACCTGTTCTGGATGTGGGCCGGCGCCCTGTTCAACGTCGAGTACGTCGTCTACGGCGCGCTGCTGATCGTGGCGTTCGATCTGCGGTTCTGGCAGGCCGCCGTCGTGATCCTCGTCGGCAACCTGTCCTATCTCATCACCGGACTGGGCTCGCTGCAGGGCCCCCGTGCGGGGACCGCCGCGTTCACCATCAACCGCGCTCCCTACGGTCCCAACGGAGCCAAGCTGATCGCCATGTTCAACTGGATGACCCAGGTCGGGTACGAGGTTGTCGGACTGGCGCTCGTGGTCGCGGCCGGGCTCGCCCTGCTCGATAAGGCGGGCGTGGGCTCATCGACCGGGCTGAAGGTCGTCCTGATCGTCGTCGCCGCTCTGATCCAGCTGGTGCTGCCGCTGTTCGGGCACCGGGCGATGCTGCGCGTGCTGCGGATGCTCGTGCCGCCGTTCGTCGTGCTGTTCATTCTGCTGGCGATCCTGGCCCTGCCCAAGGCCCATCTCGGTGCCGGCCACAACGGCAGCTGGGAGGAGATGATGGCCGCGCTGGCCCTGGTGCTGTCCTCCGGCGGGTACGGCTGGCCGATGAACGCCAACGATTTCTCGCGGTACCTGCCCGCGGACACGAGCGCCCGGAAGATCGTGTGGTCGGTGGCGCTCGGCGGCTTCATCCCGACCACGCTGCTGCTGGCGCTCGGTGCCGCGGTGGCCACCGCGGTGCCCGCGTCATCGGATCCGATCAGCGGGCTCCCCCACGCGTTCGCCGGCTGGTTCATCTGGCCCTACCTGGTGTTCGTGCTCGCGCAGCTGTTCGCCATCAACTCGATCGACCTCTACTCGTCGGGCCTCACCCTGCAGGCGATCATCCCGCGGATCAAGCGGTGGCAGTGCGTGCTGCTCGACACGGCGGTCGCCGGCGGACTGACCGCAGTCACCGTCTTCTCCACCGGCTTCAACACCTTCATCCAGGACTTCGTCCTGTTCATGATCATCTGGATCGCCCCGTGGGTCGCGATCTACCTGACCGACTACTTCCTGCGCCGCGGCACCTACGACTCGCGATCGCTGCTGGATACGCGGGCGGGTGTGTATTTCCGCCATGGCGGGGTGCACGTTCCCGGGCTGGTGGCCCAGCTCATCGGGATGGTGGCAGCGGCCTCATGGCTCGACGCGTACCCCGCGTGGACCAGCCCGCTCACCAACCACACCGGTGGCGCGGACTTCAGCGTGTTCATGGGCGCGCTGTTCGGCGGGGGCGCCTACTGGCTGCTGGCACGGCGGTCGGTCCCCGCCGAGACACAACCGCCCGGGCGCCCAGACTCCGGCCCGGTCGCCCAATCACCGGAACCGATCGTCCAGACACAGGAAAACTGATCAAGGACGAACGCTGAGCGTTCGATAACCGCGGCGTGAGCCGTCGCACGAGAGCCGCCTTCAGCATTGCCGTTGCGGCGGTCGCGGCGATCGTGGCCGGTTGCGGCACCGTGGCCGTCGGACCCCCGATCCCGGGGCCGCCGACCGCGTCGGTCACGCCCGGGCAGTCGGTTGTCTCCGGGCGTGCGCTGCGCCCCGACGGTGCGTTGCTGTCCGGCCGGTCACAGATCTCCGGTCAGTCGGCGAGCGAGATCATGCGCGCGACCGTCCGGGCGCTGGACCACGTCCGCAGCTACGTGGTGACCGCCAGGGGCGTCGACGCCAAGGGCCGCCAGCTCCGGTTCACCGCTGCCGTCGTGCTGTCCACGGGCGCCGGCCGGGAGTACTCGCTGGCGGTGGCCGTGGGCCCCGTCGCCTTCACCTTGCGCGAGCTCGACGGCTACGACTACCTCGCCGGCACGTACCGGTACTGGCTCGCGGCGCACGTCAAGGCTCCCGAGGCGCAGCGGCTGGCGAATCACTGGTTGAGGCTCCCGGTGTCGAAACTCCCGAGCTTCGCGGCGTTCCGCGACCTCGCCACTCCATCGAAGGCGGGACGCTGCCTGCTCGGCACCGATCTGCTGACCCCGACGCTCGCCGGCCATTCCCGGGTCGGAGCCGACGCGACGGTGGCCCTGGCCGACGACGGCCGGCGCAGCGGAACACCGGAGAAGCTGTTCGTGTCGGCCGCCGGCGAGCCGCTCCCGCTCGAGATCACGCAGACCGGACCACAGTCCAACACCAATCCGGTCGATCCCCCCTGCGGCAACTCCACGCCCTCGAAGAACGGCGGACCGTTCGGAAATACGCCCACGAAGCGGATGGTCATGAGCTTCGGCGATTACAACCAGATCACTCGGATCCTCCCGCCCGCGGGCCCCTTCCGCTCGACTGCCGGCGGCCAGCCGGAGTAGGGGCCGTGAGTGTTCGGGGTGGTCAGGCGTCGCGGTGCGCCACCCGAATGAGTGCTGCTGCCAGGGCGATGGTGGCGTACGCGCCGAGGACTGCAATCGCCGCGTCGGGGGTGAGCAGCCCGCCCGAGCGGTGCACCGTGATGGCTGCCTGGGCGGCGGTCCCGGGCAGGTACTGACGCAGGCCGGCCGGGAGCAGCTGGCCGAGGATGACGTCTCCGACGATGATCATCGTCAGCGTGGTGGTCGCCGCCGCGGTGTGGCGGATGAGGCCGCCGAGGCCGACGCCGATGATCGAGACGAGGCTGGCCGCCACGGCACCAAAGACGATGGCCCGCGGCACGCCGGGATGGCTGAGGGCCACCTGGAGGTGATCGCCGGCGAAGATCCGCTGACCGAGCTCAAACCCGACGACATCGCACAGCAGCGCGACCGGGAGCACGAACGCCGCCACCGTCGCGGCTTTGGCCGCCAGCACGAGTCGCCGGGCCGGCATCGCGCTGAAGGTGGAGCGGATCATGCCGGTGGCGTACTCCGCGGTGACCGTTCGCACGGCGAGCGCTCCGAGCAGGGTGGCGGCGATGATCACCCCGAACAGCGACGCGCTTGTCGCGTCGAAGCTCTGGTACTGCTGGGCGGTCATGCTGTGCCGGCTGAGCTGTGAAAGGTCGACGGCGGCGGTGAAACCGATCGCCAGCGCCCCGGCGAATGCAGCCGTGCGCCAGGTCGAGGGCAGGGTGCGAAGCTTGGTCCATTCTCCTTTGAGGTGCCGGTTGATCGTGGTGGCCGGTCCCGTGTCTGACGGGGTGGTGTAGGTGATCGCGCTCATGTCAGGCTCCTTGGGTGGCGCCGGCGAGCTCGCCGGCGCGGTAGTCGGTTGCATCTCGGGTCAGCTCGAAGAACGCCTGCTCCAGTGACGCTTGGGAGGCCTTGAGCTCGAACAGGGTGATGTCGTGGGCGCACGCGACGCCGCCGATCGCCAGGCAGTCCAGGCCGGTGACGAGCAGGGCGCCGTCGGGGGAGCATTCGACCACGCCGCCGCGCACGGTCAGGGCGTCGGCGAGGTCGGTCTGCTCCACCGCCCGGACGTGGACGCTCGGGGCGGCGTTTCGGTTGATGAACTCCTCGGTGCCGGCGTCGGCGATGATGCGGCCCTGGGCGATGACGAGCAGGTGATCGGCGGTCTGGGCCATCTCGCTCATGAGATGGCTGGAGAGGAACACCGTGCGCCCCTCGGACGCCAGGTCCTTCATCAGGTTGCGGATCCAGACGATGCCGTCGGGGTCAAGACCGTTGATCGGCTCATCGAAGATCAGCGTGTCGGGGTCGCCGAGCAGGGCCGCGGCGATCCCGAGCCGCTGGCTCATGCCGAGTGAGAAGGTCCCCACCCGCTTACCCGCCACGTCACCGAGCCCGACGATGTCGAGCACTTCGCTGACCCGGCGGCGGTCGATGCCGTTGCTGTCGGCCAGCCACATGAGATGGTTGGCGGCGCGACGGCCACCGACGATCGCCTTGGCGTCCAGCAGCGCCCCGACCGACCTCAGCGGGTCGTTCAGCTCGCGATACGGCTTGCCGTTGACCAGCACCGAGCCCGAACTCGGCGCGTCCAGGCCCAGGATCATCCGCATCGTGGTCGACTTGCCCGCCCCGTTGGGGCCCAAAAAGCCGGTCACGCGTCCCGACTGGACGACGAAGGACGCCTCGTCGACCGCAACCGTCTTTCCGAAACGCTTCGTGAGCTGCTGCACCTCGATCATGACCTGGTCCCTTCGTTCAGGTGTACGGCGTACACCACGTCGGTGGGTTGCATGGCGTTTCCTTCACTGAGAGTGGGTTGAAGCACAGCCGCAAGAGTTCCATCCAGGCGCAGGCGTTTCGGTGGGGTGGCCAGGCGTCTTGGCGTTCGGATCGCTCACACAGGGGGTTCGGTTAGCCGTACTGTTCGTGGCCGGGATTGCCGGGACAATCCGGGCATGGCGAGGACCGTCTTGATCGTCGATGACCACCCCAGCTTTCGGGCCAGCGCTCGACGCGTTCTCGAGGACGGCGGATTCGTGGTGATCGGCGAGGCGCCGGACGGCGCTTCCGGCCTGGCCGCGGTAACCGCGATGCGCCCGGCCGTGGTACTGCTCGACGTTCAACTCCCAGACATCGATGGCTTCGACCTGGCCGCCCGGCTCACCGGCCAGGACGATGGACCCGCTGTCGTGCTGACGTCCAGCCGTGACGCCAGCGAGTTCGGGGGGATGGTCGCGAGTACCGGCGCCCGGGGTTTTGTACCCAAGCACGAGCTGTCGGGCCCCGCGCTCGAGGCGCTCCTCGGATGATCGGTCTGTGCCCGGGGCTGATCGGCGCCGGACACGGCACGACGATCACGGCGCGAATTGCATGCGCATAGTCCTGGGCGAAGATTCTGTGCTCCTGCGGGAGGGCATCGCCCGCCTGCTCGGGGACGCCGGCTTCGAGGTAGTCGCTCAGGCTGGCGACGCCGAGGACCTCTTGCGCAAGGTGCGGGCGCACAAGCCCGATGTCGCGATCGTCGACATCCGAATGCCTCCGACGCATACCGATGAGGGACTGCGGGCCGCGTTGATGATCCGCCGCGAGCTGCCGAACACCGCGGTGCTCGTTCTCTCCAGTTACGTGCAGGAGGACTACGCGATCGAACTGCTGGGCGAGAGCGCCGAGGGCGTTGGCTATCTCCTCAAGGATCGGGTTGCGGACGTGGACCGGTTCATCGACTCGATCCGCCGCGTGGCCACCGGCGGCTCGGCGCTCGACCCCGAGGTCGTCTCACAGATGCTCGGCCGGCGACGCTCCGGCGGCCTCCTGGGCGAGCTCACCCCGCGCGAGCGTGAGGTGCTCGCGCTGATGGCCGAAGGACGCTCCAACCATGCGATCGCCGCCGAGCTCGTGATCACCGACCGCGGGGTCGAGAAGCATGTGACGAGCATCTTCGGCAAGCTCAACCTCTCCTCAACGGCCGACGATCACCGACGGGTGCTCGCCGTGCGGGCGTTCCTGAACGCCTAGACCCGCCCAGCGCAGGAATCGGTGCGCGGTCAGGCAGCCTGTACTGTGGACTGGCGATGTCGGACACCGAGGGCAAGGTCCGGCGACCCAGCGGCTCGGGTGGACGTGCCGCCACCGTCGGCGGCCATCCCGCAAGCGCGCTCAAGGGCTTGGCCGAGGGCGCGAGCGTGCTGCTGCTCGGTTTGGAGGAGCTCGACGACGCATGTTGGGCCGTTTTGGTCGAGGCGGGTGTTCGGCTCGAGCGCGTTGCCGATGTCGCCGGTGCGCTGCGCGCTCTGACCAATCGCCCGGTTCCGGTCGTGATTGTGGGCGCCCGTTGGGCGAGCGAGCTGACGGCCGCGGTGCGGGGTCGGCGCGAGTTGGCGTCGGTCCACATCGTTGTGGGCGCGGCGCTCGACTCGCCGCGCGAGTTGCGCGAGGCGCTCGACGCGGGAGCCGATGACGCAATCCGCGTGCCGTTCGAACCGGAGGTGCTCGCGGCGCGTGTGGGGGCTGGATTGCGGGCGGCGCGGTTGCGCGCCGACGAGGCGCTGTTGCGGTCGCTGGTGGCCAACATCCCCGGCGCGCTGTATCGCTGCGCCTGCGATTCGGACTGGACGATGGCATGGGTGAGCCAGGAAATCGAGGAGATCTCGGGGTACCCGGCCACCGACTTCATCGACAGCGCGGGGCGGTCGTTCGCGAGCGTGATCCACCCCGACGACCGCGAGCAGGTCGCGCTGTCGGTCAAGGAGGCCGTGGACGCCCGCCGGCCGTTCAGCTTGGAATACCGGATCAAGCGGCGCGGCGGTGACGTTCGTTGGGTGCTCGAACGCGGTCAGGCCCAGGAGTCCGGCGACGGTCGGCGCTGGCTCGATGGAGCGATCTTCGACATCACCGTCCGCCGCGCGGCCGAGCAGGCGCTGCGGGAGAGGGAGGTGGTCGAGGCGCAGCTCGCCGAGGTCCGCGCCTCGCGCGCCCGCATCCTGGACGCCGGCGACCGAGCCCGCCGCGAGATCGAGCGCAACCTCCACGACGGCGCGCAGCAGCGGTTCGTGGCGGTGACGCTGGAACTGCAGCGGTGGTCGGCGCCCCACCGCCAGCTGCCCGATGACGCACGCGGGGAGCTCGAGGGCGTGCTCACCGAACTGCGCGCGGGGCTCGCCGAGCTGCGCGACCTCGCCCGCGGCCTGCATCCGACCGTCCTCACCGACCGCGGACTCGAGCGGGCGTTGACGACCCTCGCCGCCCACGCCACGGTGCCCGTCGAGCTGCGCGTCGCGCTTCCCCGGCCGCGGCTCGCCATGCCGGTGGAGGCCGCCGCGTACTTCACGGTCTGCGAGGCGCTCACGAACGTGGCCAAGCACGCACGCGCGACCCGTGCCTGGGTCAACGTCGAGCCGCTCGACGGCCAGCTCGGCGTCGAAGTGGGCGACGACGGCGCAGGTGGCGTCGACCTCAGCGCCGGCTCTGGCCTTCAAGGGCTTCGTGACCGCATCGCAGCGGTCAACGGAACACTGACCATGGAAAGCCGGCCCGGCGCCGGCACGGTCCTACGAGCGCGGCTGCCAATCGACTGACGGCACGGGGTGCTCGCGGAAGGTCCGCGAGCTGCCAGCACCAGAGCCGTCGCGACCGTGTCGAGACCGGCACGGCAGTGGTGGCTAGAATCGCTGTAAACCTTTACATCGAGTCGGACCGTCCCCTTGCCAGCCACCATCCACGATGTCGCCGCCCGCGCCGGAGTCTCGGTCGCCACCGTGTCGCGGTCATTCACCGCGCCGCAGACGGTGCGCGAGAGCACGCGCGCGAGCGTCCTGGCCGTCGCCGCCGCGCTCGGCTACCAGCCCAACCGGGCCGCGCGTGGGCTCATCACCGGCCGGACGGGCAACGTCGGGGTGATCGTCCCCGATCTCGGGAACCCCTATTTCCATGGGGTGCTCGAGGGCGCCCAGAGCCGGGCTCGGGCCGCTGACTATGCGGTGTTCGTCGCCGACGGGCAGGAGAGCGCCGCCGAGGAGGAGGCGCTGATCGCCGCGATGGGCAAGCAGGTCGACGGGATCGTGCTGTGCTCGTCGCGGCTGCCACCGGCCCGGCTGGCGACGCTCGAGCCCGAACCCACCGTGGTGCTCCTCAACCGTCGCGTCCCCGGTCTGCCGGCGGTGGTGATCGACAGCGCCGGCGGCATGCGCCAGGCCGCCGGTCACTTGGCGCAGCTCGGCCACACCCGCGTCGCCTTCGTCTCGGGGCCACGCCACTCGTGGTCCAACCAGCAGCGGCTGCGCGGGCTCCGCGCCGCTGCCCGTGCCCACGACCTCGAGGTGGTGACGATCGGCCCGGTCCAGCCGCAGTTCGACAGCGGCGTGCAGGCCGCCGAGTCGGTCCTGCGCACCGGAGTCACCGCGGTGCTCGCCTACAACGACCTCGTGGCGGTCGGGATCCTCAGCCGCCTGGCCGAGCTCGACGTGGCCGTCCCGGCGCAGCTCAGCGTGATCGGCTTCGATGACATCCCGCTGGCGGCGATGGTCACCCCGGCGCTGACCTCGGTGAGCGCGCCGACCGCGCTGGCCGGCGAGGCGGCGATCGACATCCTGCTGACCCGGCTCGGCCGCCCGGCAGCGCCGGCGCGCGCGCACGACGTCCGCCGGCTGCCGGCAACCCTGGTGCGGCGCGGCTCGACGGCGCCGCCGGCAGCGTTGGCCAGCGCCGCCGCCCCCGTCCGGGCCGGGACCCTGAACCGAGCATGATGACCGAGAGGAACCCCACATGAGACCCCTGGTGACCGCGGGCGAGCAGACCGCCCACATCGACCTGGCCCTGGCCGACCTGGCCGCCGGCGAGGACCTGGAGCTTCCCGCCGGCCCCGAGACCGCGGTGGTCGTGCTGACCGGCCGGGTCAACGCTGCCGCCGGCGATACGCCGCTGGGGACCGCCGGCGGCCGCGCGTCGGTGTTCGAGGCGCCGGGCGACACGGTGTACGCGCCGCCGGGCACCGGACTGCGCATCGAGGCGCTCAGCGGCGGCCCCGTCCAGCTGGCGATCGCCTCCGCCGCCGCCGAGCCGGACCCGGCTGCTCCGCCGGCCCGGATCATCACCGCCGCCGAGCAGCGAATCGCGGAGGTCGGGGAGGGCAACTGGTCACGAACCGTCCGGACGATCCTCGGACCCGAGCACGACGCGGTGCGGCTGCTGCTCGGTGAGACGATCAACCCGCCGGGCAACTGGTCCTCGTATCCGCCTCACCGCCACGACCGCCACAACCCGCCCGAGGAGGTCGATCTCGAGGAGGTATACCTGTTCAAGGTCGACCCGCCCGGCGGCTTCGGAGTCCAGATCCGCTACGACCTCGGCGGCGCCGAGGAGGCGTTCCTCGTCCGCGACGATGACATCGCCACCATCCGCGCCGGCTTTCACCCGGTGGTGGCGGCGTCGGGATACTCGCTGTACTACCTGTGGGTGATGGCCGGCGACGGGCGTGTGATGATGCCGTACATGGATCCGGCCCACGTGTGGGTCCAGCAGGGACGATGACGATGCAGCTCGCCGACGCCGTCCTCCAGCTGCATCCCGACGATCCGGTCGCGCTCGCCCGGCAGGAGCTGGAGGCCGGGACCGAGCTCGAGGGGGGCGGCCGCCAGGTGACGGTCCGCGAGCCGATCCCGCGCGGGCATAAGCTCGCGCTGGCCGATCTGGCCGCCGGCGCGACGGTCCACAAGTACGGCCAGCCGATCGGCGTCGCCACCCAGGCGATCGCCGCCGGCGAGCACGTGCACGAGCACAACCTGCGCTCCCGGTCGCGATCACCCCTGCCCGGGGGCAGCACGCCGAGCACCGCCGCGCCGGCGCCGCTTGCGCCGGCGCCACGTCGAACCGCCCCGTCCCCGGTGCCGGAGCCGGTCCCCACGTTCGACGGCATCGTCAGACCCGACGGCCGCATCGGTACCCGTAACTACATCGCGGTGATCAGCTCGGTCAACTGCTCGGCGACGGTCGTCCGGCGGATCGCCCAGGCGTTCTCGGCGCCGGGCGCGCTCGACGGCCACCCGGGCGTCGACGGCGTCATCGCCATCACCCACGGCACGGGCTGCGGGCTGTCGGCCGACGGCGAGGGGCTCGACGTGCTGCGCCGCACGCTCGCCGGGTACGCCCGCCACCCCAACGTGGCCGGCGCGGTCGTCGTCGGCCTCGGCTGCGAGGTCAACCAGATCGCCGCGCTCACCCGCGAGTTTGACCTGCCCGACGGCATGCCGGTCACCGATCTCGTCATCCAGGAGCTCGGCGGCTCGGTGGCCACGGTGCGCCGGGGGATCGATGCCGTCCGCGAGCTGCTGCCCGAGCTCGGCCAGATCGAGCGCCGCCCGGTCGGGGCCGGCGCGCTGCGCCTGGGCCTGAACTGCGGCGGCTCCGATGCCTGGTCGGGCGTGACCGCCAACCCGGTCCTCGGGATCGCGGCCGACCGGCTGGTGGCCTGCGGCGGGACGGCGATCCTCGGCGAGACGCCTGAGATCCACGGCGCCGAGCACCTGTTGACCGGCCGCGCCGCGTCCCCGGAGGTCGCGCAGGCGCTGCTCGATCGGGTCGCCTGGTGGGAGCGCTACGCGGCGGCCGAGGGCGGCACCCTGGACAACAACCCGTCGCCCGGCAACCGCGCCGGCGGGGTGACGACGATCGAGGAGAAGTCACTCGGCGCCGTGGCCAAGGGCGGCAGCACGCCGCTGGAGGCGGTCTACCGCTACGCCGATCGGGTGTCCACCCCCGGGCTGGTGTTCATGGACACGCCCGGGTATGACCCGGTGTCGGTGACCGGCATCGTCGCCGGCGGCGCCACCGTCGTGTGCTTCACCACCGGCCGGGGGTCGGTGCTGGGGTGCAAGCCCGCTCCCAGCCTCAAGCTCGCCACCACGACCGAGCTGTATGACCGCATGACCGACGACATGGATTTCAACTGCGGCTCGGTGCTCGACGGCAGCGCCACGGTCTCCGAGCTCGGCGACGCGCTGTTTCAGGAGATCCTGACCGTCGCGTCGGGCCGGCGGACGAAGAGCGAGGAGCTCGACTTCGGTGACGAGGAGTTCCGGCCATGGCAGCTCGGGGCGGTGATGTGAGGCTCGGCTTCGACACGCTCGCCGCGCTCGACGCCTCAGTACGCCCGGCGATCGATCCGCGTGCCGTGCGGACCGGCATCGTCCACCTCGGGATCGGCGCTTTTCACCGCGCCCATCAGGCTGTCTACACCGAGGATGCGATCGCGGCCGCCGGCGGCGACTGGGGCATCTGCGGCGTCACTGAGCGCAGCCCGGCGGTGGTGGAGCAGCTCGCTCCCCAGGACGGGCTGTACACGCTGGCGCAGCGCGGCGCCGACGGCGAGCGCCTGCGGGTGGTGGGCAGCGTGCGCGAGCTGTGCTCGGCGCAGGCCGACCCGCGCCGCGTGCTGGAGCGCATCGCCGACCCGGCCATCCGCGTCGTCACGCTGACCGTGTCCGAGAAGGGCTACCGCCACGATCCCGCCACCAACCGGCTGCGTCTCGACGACCCCGGGATCGCGGCCGATCTCGAGCTGCGCGAGGGGCGGACGGTGGTCGGCCAGCTCGCGCTCGGGCTCGATCTCCGCCGCCGCCGGACCGGCGCGCCGGTGACCGTTCTGTGCTGCGACAACCTGCCCGACAACGGTCGTGTGCTCGGCGGGCTCGTGCGCGAGTTCGCCGCGCGCCTCCCCGATGCGGACCGGCTGCTCGACTGGCTCGAGGCCGACGTGCGGTTCCCGAGCACGATGGTCGATCGGATCACCCCGGCCACCACGGCCGGCGACCGGGCGCAGATCGACGCGGCGCTCGGCGTCCGGGACGAGGGCGCCGTCGTCACCGAGCCGTTCACCCAGTGGGTCATCGAGGACGACTTCGCCGCGGGACGACCGGCGTGGGATCGAGCCGGCGCGATCCTCACCGGTGACGTCGGGCCCTACGAGCGGATCAAGCTGCGGCTGCTCAACGGCAGCCACTCGACGATCGCCTATCTCGGCGCGCTCGCCGGCTACGAGTTCGTCGCCGACGCGGTCAGCCCGCGGACCCCGTTCCTCGCCACCCTCACGGCACTGATGACCGACGACGTCGCCCCGACCCTCGACGTGCCCGACGGGTTCGACCTGTCGGCCTATCAGCAGCAGCTGCTCGACCGGTTCGCCAACCCGGCGCTGCGCCATCGCACGCTGCAGATCGCGATGGACGGCAGTCAGAAGCTCCCCCCACGGCTGCTCGGCACGATCACCGACCGCCGGCGCGCGGGCGCCGAGCCATCGCTGGCCGCGCTCGGCGTCGCCGCCTGGATGCGCTACGTGAGCGCCCGCCGCTCCGACGCCGGCCGCGTGCTGGCGGTCGATGACCCGCTGGCCGACGAGCTCGCCGTCCGGCTGCGGGGGTGCGACGACGCCGCGGCCGTCGTCGGCGCGCTGCTGTCGGTGACGCCGATCTTCGGCGAGGAGCTCGCCGGGGATGACGGCCTGCGCGAGCTGTTGACCGAGCGCCTCGCGATGCTCGCCGCCGATGGGGCCGAGCGCACCGCCCGGCGGCTGGCCGGACGGCCGGCTCCGCCGCCCGCGACAATCGATGCCCATGCCCGCTGACCCGACCGGCCTCCCCACCCCGGCCCACCGGGTCGCGATCACGCCGCAACTCCGTGACACCGGGGTCGTGGCGATCCTCCGGGCAGCCGCCCCGGCGCATCTCGAAGCGGTATCCGAGGCGCTGGCGCGGTCCGGGATCACGTGCCTCGAGCTCACCCTGACGACGCCCGGTGCGCTCGAGGCGCTCGCCCGCGTCCGCGACGCGCTGGATCACACCGTCGCCGTCGGCGTTGGCAGCGTCATCACCTCGGCCCAAGCGGTGGCGGCGCTCGACGCCGGCGCGGACTTCCTCGTCAGCCCCGGGGTGTGCGCCGATGCCGCCCGCGAGGCGGTCGGCCGCGGCGTCGCCTGCTACCCGGGAGGGTGGACGGCGACCGAGATCATGGCGGCGTGGGACCTCGGAGTCCCGGCGGTGAAGCTGTTCCCGGCGTCGTCGGGGGGCGCCCGGCACCTCACCCAGCTCCGCGGACCGCTTCCGGACATCCCCCTGGTGCCGACCGGCGGCGTCGATCTGGGCCGCGTCGGCGAGTACATCGCCGCCGGCGCGGTCGCGGTCGGGCTCGGCGGGCCGCTGATCGGCGACGCGCTGGAGGGCGGCTCGCTGGTAGCGCTGGGCGACCGCGCCGCCGCGGCGCTGAGCGCGGTCGCCGACGGGCGGGCGCAGCGGTGAGCGCCGGCGCATCGGGCGCCGGCGGGGTCGTCACCGCCGGAGAGACGATGGGACTGATCGTCCAATCAGAGCCGGGAGCGCCGCGCAACGGCGAGCCGATGACCTTCCGGATAGGAGGATCGGAGTCCAACGTTGCCATCGGGATCTGCCGGCTCGGCGTGCCCGCAACCTGGATCGGCCGGGTCGGCGCCGACGCGGCCGGTGACCTCATCCTGCGCGAGCTTCGCGCCGAGGGGGTGCAGGCGCTCGCCACCATCGATCCCGCGCCGACCGGCCTGATGCTGCGCTGGCGTCCGACGGCGATGCACGGCCGTGTCGAGTACCACCGCCGGGCCAGCGCCGGGTCTCACCTGCAATCGTCGGACATCACTCCCGACGCGATCGAGCAGTCCGCGGTGTTCCACGCCAGCGGGATCACGCTCGCGCTCGGAGCCGGTCCCGCCGCGGCGGTTCAGACCGCCGCGCGGATCGCCCGCGATTCCGGCCGGCTCGTCAGCTTTGACCTCAACTACCGGCGCGCTCTGTGGGCCGAGGCCGAGGCCGCGCCGGTGCTGACCGCCGCGGTGCGCGACGCCGACATCGTGTTCGCCGGGCTCGAGGAGGCGCGCATCGTCGCCGGGACCGTCGATCCGCTCGACGCGGCGCTCGCGCTCGAGGCGCTCGGCCCGACGCAGGTGCTGATCAAGCTCGGCGCCGACGGGTGCCTGGCGCGGATCGACGGGACCACCGTCGCGCTGGCCGCGCCGGTGGTCACCGTGATCGATACCGTCGGCGCCGGCGACGCGTTCGTGGCCGGCTACCTCGCCGAGCTGATCGAGGGCGCCGTCCCGAGCCGGCGGCTGGCGACGGCGGTGGCCGCGGGGGCATTCGCCGTCACCTCCGCCGGCGACTGGGAGGGGCTTCCCCGGCGCGCCACGCTGTCGCTCCTGGACGGCGCGGACCCCGTCATCCGCTGACATCTCCGCTCACAATCCTCATCCGCGAGGGCGGGGAGGGCCGATTCCCGTCCCGGGGGTGAGAGTCCGCTCACGTTTATCCACCACTCGTCGATGTCGCCTTCAGCGCCCTCGAGTGACGGACGACACAACGGGGGCAACGGGCCCATGACGGGCGACAACCAAACCCAACACGGAAGTGGGTACGCATGAACATCTCAGCCGTTTCCTCCACCAGTCGGATCCAGCCGCAGCAGGTCTCCCCCGCCGTTCTGAAGAGCGCCGAGGGCGACGGTGACGGCCGGACCGGGGCCGCGGCCCTCAACGACGGCGACGCGGCCGCCCAGAAGGCGGCGCGGTCGGTGCCCCAGTCCGGCCACACGGTGGACGTCAAGGCCTGAGCCTGAGCCGGCCCGGGGGGTGGCGGTCCCAGCGGGCCGCCACCACTCGCGGCCGATGAGGACGCGTGACGCGTCGCTAGTTCTCGGCGACCTGCGGTGTGGCCGGCCGGTCCAGATGCGGATGGGGCAGATGGGGGTGATGGGCGTTTGCGCCCGGCTGCACGTCGCGCTTGGTGACCGCCACATACGTCACCAGCGCGATGAAGACGAGCAGCGCCAGACCGCTGACGACCCCGTCGCCCCAGCCCAGGCCGCCGTTGGTCGGTTTGCTGAACCCGTCGGCGAACGACGCCCCGAGCGGGCGCGTGACGACGTACGCGAACCAGAACGCGACGATCGGGTTGAGATTGAATCGCAGCCAGCCGACCGCCGGAATCGCGAACACGGCGGCAAACAGAATCGCCGACTCCCAGAAGCCGAGATTGAGCGAGTACGCGGTCAGGTCTCCGGCCGCGGTGCCGAGCGCGAACGTGCCGAGCACCGCCGCCCAATAGAACTTCTCCCGCCGGCGGGTGTTGATGCTGTGGATGGAGAGCGTGCCCTCCTTGCGGTACCAGAACCAGAACGTGGCGGCGACGATGATCGCGAACATCGGCGTCGTCACCGCGTACGGGAGGCCGGCGCCATCCCGGATGCCGTCAGCGATCATCGTGCCGAACACGGCCACCATCATCACCGCGAACCAGTAGACCGCTGCCGTGTACACCGGGGTGCGGAACTGCAGCCAGAGGGCGAACGCGAGCCCGAAGATCCCCACGGCGCCGGCGATCGGCACGCTGTGCTGTCCCATGAAGTCGGACATGGCCTCGCCCATACCGGTGGTGAGCAGCTTGAGCACCCAGAAGATCAGGGTGATCTCGGGAACTTTCACCGCCAGCGGATGGCGCGCGCGCGGCGATGTGGTTGCTCGCGGCATGATGTCCTTTCAGTTTCGAGCTGCGTACACGGCGTCGCGACCGGCGCACCGATCCGCCGTTGTGTCGCAGGACCTGGCGGCCCCTCGAGCCCTGCGGCCTTTCGATACTCGGCAGGTTCAATCAGGCCTTGATCAAAGGACGATAAGAAGCCTCTTAAATACGGCTCGGCTAACAGACGGCTAACCTGACGCTGACGGGAAGTTGACCCAACGGGGTGCCTCGCGCCGACGGCCGCAACCGAGCCTCCGCGGCGGACGGCGGCGCACTCGCCATCCGGCGCAGAGCTGCTCGCCACGGGGTGCAGGATGAGTTGACGGCGGTCCGGCCCGGAGGAAAATGCGCGCCCCTGAGCGAGAGGAAGGGGTCGTTATGCAGCACGTGCGTTCGCTTGACCTGAGGATCTGCGCGGCGTCGACCGCCGTCGCCGCCGTCATCGCCGCCGCGATCGTCATCTTCGCCTCGGGCGGCGGCGTCGCGAGCGCCCACACCAGCCGGGTCCTGGTGAGAGATTCGACCAGGCTGGCGTCGACCAGCCCGCTCATCCCCGCCACGACCACGTGTGCATCGCTGGCCACCAATCCGACACTGGTCACGATCCCCGGCAACCCGACCAGCATCGACTCGGCCACCGACGTCCCCGCCGCCGCCGGCAATCCCGAGTACTGCGACCTCAAGGGCATGATCGCGCCGCAGACCCATTTCGAGATCAAGCTCCCGGTCAGCACCTGGCAGGGCCGGTACCTGCAGAACGGCTGCGGGGGCTATTGCGGCGTGATCACAAATCAGAACTTCCCCTCGTGCGACGCCCAGCTGGGCGGTGACTTCGCGATGGCCACCGACGATGAGGGCCACACCACCAGCAGCGGGCTCGGCGGCGCCGGCCTGTTCGCGTTCAACAGCCAGAAGCTGCGCAATGAGTACGGCTACGAGTCCGAGCACTCGCTCTCGGTGGTGGCCAAAGCGATCATCGTCGACTTCTACGGCGTGGCCCCGCGGTACTCGTACTACGACGGCTGCTCGGACGGCGGCCGCGAGGCGATGGAGATGGCCGAGCGTTACCCCACCGACTTCAACGGGATCATCGCCGGCGCGCCGGAGATCATCGCCGGCCCGCTCAACGCCGAGTTGCAGACGTGGGACTACCGGGTCAACACCGACTCGCAGGGCAACGCCATCCTCACCAGCGACAAGCTGCCCGCGCTTCACGCCGCGGTGATCGCCGCCTGCGCCGGAGACGACGGCACCAACGACGGGATCATCACGGATCCGCGCAACTGCCCCTTTCACCCGGCCAGCATCCAGTGCCCGGCCGGCGTGGACAACACGTCGTGCCTCACCCCGGCGCAGGTGACGGTGGCCGACGACATTTACCAAGGACCGGTCGATCCGCAGGGCCGCCATCTGTACCCCGGCGGCCTGCCGATGGGCTCCGAGCTGTCGTGGGCCGGCTTCCAGATCCCCGTCACGCCCGCCGGCGGCGGACCGGTCTCGTCTCAGGCGTCCGCCGTGTACGGGGGCCTGTCCCTGCCCTATCTGCGCTTCCAGCTGGAGCCGCCCGGGCAGCTCGGTCCCGATCCGAGCCAGTGGAGCTTCACCGACGAGGGCTTCCGGTCACTGTTCCCGGTCGCCAATACGTACGACGCGATGGACACCAACCTGAGCGCATTCCGCCGTCACGGCGGCAAGCTGATCATCTGGCAGGGCTGGGCCGACCAGGCGATCCCGACCTACGGGACCGTCGATTACTACGACACGCTGGCCAGTCGCATGGGCGGCCTGGGCGCGACCCAGCAGTTCGCGCGGATGTTCCTGTTCCCGACGGTCGCCCATTGCGGCGGCGGCTATGCCAACAGCAGCTTCGACCTGGTCTACCCGATGGTGCAGTGGGTGGAGAACGGGTCGGCGCCGAGCCAGGTGACCGCCACGGACACGATCGGCTCCACCACGCTGACGCGCCCGGTCTATCCATATCCCCTCGTGCCCAAGTACAACGGCAGCGGCTCAACCGACGACGCCGCCAACTTCCACCCGGTGGTGTCCCCACACGCCAACGACTACTCCAACTGGATCGGCAATGGCCTGTTCTACCAGCCGGTCGGCGGCGACGGCTCGGGGCGCGACGCGGGGCGCGGAGCCGATTGACAGATCGGCCCCGCGCCGGGGTTCCGTCTAGTCCTCGCGACGGAGGGTCGTCACCACCGACGCCACGTCCTCGTCGCCGTGGCCGGCGAGAATCGCGTCCGTCCACCGGGCATCAACGAGCTCGAGCAGCGGCAGGTCGAGGGTGCGGCGGTCCGCGGCGCTCAGCGCCAAGCCGACGTCCTTGCGGGCCAGGCGCAGCGTGAATCCGGGCTCGAACTGGCGGGCGATCATCGCGTTGGCCTTGGCCACCGCGTAGGGCGCTCCCAGGGGCAGATCGGCGATCGTCTCGATCACCAGAGTGGGATCGAGAGCGAGCGCTTCGCTCAGCGCCACCGTCTCGGCCGCGGTCTCGGTGATCGCCGCCAGCCATCCGTTGAGCGCGAGCTTCATGGCCGAGCCGCGACCGGCGGGCCCGAGCCAGACGGTGCGCCGGCCGATTGCGTCGAACACCGGCGCCAGCCGGTCCGACAGCGTGCGGTCGCCGGACGCGAGGATCACCAGCTCCCCGTCGTGGGCGGGGCCATCGCTGCCGGACACCGGTGCGTCCACGAACGAGATGGCATCGACCTCCGCCATGGCTGCCAGCCGCTCGGTCCACTCGACGCCGATGGTGCCCATCTGCACCCAGATCGCCTCGGGAGCGAGCTGCGGCAGCGCGGCGAACCGGCCGGTGACCGCGCGCTCGGTCGCCGGACCGTCGGCGAGCATCGTCAGCAGGATGTCGGCGCCGTCGGCGGCGGCCGCCGGGGTCGGCGCGACGTGCGCTCCGTCGGCCATCAGCCGCCGGGCCCGCGCGGTGGTGCGATTCCACACCCGCACCGGGAACCCGGCTCTGAGCAGGTTGCGCGCGATCGGCCGGCCCATCCGGCCGGTGCCGAGCAGCGCGATCGTCGGCTTCTCGTCGGGGACGGGACGCAGGTGGGTTTTCGGTGAGGTGCTCATGAGTTGCTCCAGTGATCGTTCGAGGTCAGACCAACAGGGTCGCGCGAGAGCTTCAGCATGTCCAACGCAAAATCATGCTGAGCTTCAGCGATACTGTTGATCAATGGATCTCCGCCACCTGGAGCACTTCGTCGCCGTGGCGGAGACCCGCAGCTTCACTCGCGCGTCCGAGCGCCTGCACATCGTTCAGTCCGCCGTGTCGGCCTCGATCCGCACCCTGGAGCTCGACCTTCAGGCCGAGCTGTTCACCCGCACGACCCAGCGGGTGGCGCTCACCGAGGCGGGGGCGCTGCTGCTGCCCCAGGCGCGGAGGATTCTCGCCGAGGTCCAATCCGCTCGCGAATTGGTGGCCGACGTCAGCGGTGGCCTGCGCGGCACCCTGACCATCGGCACGATGCAGGCGCTCAGCGCGGGGCCGCTCGACGTCCCCCGGCTGCTGGTGCGATTCCGCGAGTCACACCCGCTGCTCGACGTCCGGCTGCGGTATGCCGCGAACGGCTCCACCGAGCTGGCCGAGGACCTGCGCACCGGTCGGATCGACATCGCGATCCTGTCCCTGCCAGACCGCCGGCACCCTGGGATCTCGCTGACGTCGCTGGCCCGCGAACCGATGCTGCTGATGTGTGCGCCGGACCATCGGCTGGCGACCCGCCGCTCGGTGCGCGCCACGGACCTCGGTGACGAGTCGTTCATCGACCATCCCGGAGGGTGGGGCACGCGGATCGCCGTCGATCGCTGGTTCGCCGCCGCCGGGGTTCAGCGCCGCGTCGCGTTCGAGGTGGGCGACACCGCCAGCATCGTCAACCTCGTCCGCAATGGCCTCGGGGTGACGTTTCTGCCGGCGTCGATCGTGCCGGGCGGCGTCGATGTCCGGCTCATCCCGGTGCGCGGTCGCAGGCTCGACTGGGAGGTCTCCCTCGCGGTCCCGTCCAACCGCCCGCTGACGACCGCCGCTCGTGCCTTCGCCGGCTCGACGGCGTAGCCGGCGCGGCCGCGACCTCACCGCGCGGGCCGTCGCCGCTACGCCTCGTGAGCTGCGATCCAGCGGTCGATGAGAAAGCGCGCGACCGACACGCCGGGCGGCAGCAGGAAGCCGACGTCCTCGCCGCGCGTCGCGCCGACGACGGCATCGAACTCATGCCAATGCACCTCGTCGAGCTCACCGTCAGCCGGACGGGGCTCGCCGCCGTCTGACTCGGCGTGGAAGCCGAGCATCAGGGACGCCGGGAACGGCCATGGCTGTGACGCGACGAACACCGCGTCGCGGCACACGATGCCCGACTCCTCCTGCACCTCGCGGACGACCGCCTCCTCCGCCGACTCGCCGGGCGACACGAATCCGGCCAGCACCGACAGCCGACCCGTCGGCCAGCCGGTGCGACGACCGAGCAGCAGCCGGCCGTCGTGCTCGACGGTCATGATCACGACCGGGTCCGTGCGCGGGAAGTGGTTGGCGCCGCATCGGGGGCAGTGGCGCAGGTAGCCCGCCTCGGCGCTGTCGGTGGGGTTGCCGCAGTTGGCGCAGAAGCGGTGGCGGCGATGCCAGTTGAGCAACGCCATCACGTAGGCGGCGAGTCCGGCCTCGGCGTGGGGCAGCACCATCCCCGCCTCGCGCAGCCCGACCACCGCGGCGTCGGCGATCGCCGCCGTGCGCTGGACCTCGGGCAGCCCGTCGAGGTCGACGGCGAACCGGGGGGCGCCGTCCTCGAGGCCGAGCAGGATCGCCTCGCGGCCGGGCTCGAGCCTGCTCCGCAGCAGGGCGGCCGCGTCGCTGCCGGGCATCAGGACGCCATCGCGGCCTGCCGCCAGCGCCCGCGCCGCCGGGTCCTTCAGCTGACGCCTCACCCAGTCGGGGTCCTTGCGGTCGATCGAGGCGCGGTCAAGCGCCATCCCGGTGAACGGCGGCACGTCGAGCATGTCGTCAGCGGCGGACATCCACCTCTCAGATTAGGAGGGTGTGACGCCGGCTGCGTACCGCGGTCAGTTCTGGGACCGCGAGCTTGGCCGGAACGCGCGCCAGGCGTATGCTGCAACCCGCAATGCCTGGCGATGCCTTGCCGGCAGGGTGAGGCAGGAGGTGGGAGAGCTGTGAGACGTCGCGTCATCCTCGCTGCGCTGACGGTCGGGGCCCTGACGGCAATCATCGCTCCTGCGGGGGCCCTGGCCTCGGCGCATGACATCAGCCCCGCCGCCGTCGCGCCCGGCGCCCCGGGTTCGATGAGCTACTTCGATCTCGCCCGGAAGGATTGCGTCGGCACGGCGCGCAACACCAACTCCAAGGTGTGGTTCACGGTCGCCGACGGCGTGCTGTCCGACGTGTACTGGCCGACGGTCGATGCCACCAACGTTCACACCCTCCAGTACGTCGTCACTGACGGCCACAGCTTCACCGACCTGCAGACCCGGGACATGACGTATCGCGTCGTGCCCGACCCGACCGGGATGTCGTGCACGATCGTCGCCTCCGACGCCGCCCATCACTACCGGATCACCACCACCTACCTCGCCGACCCGTCGCGGGACGCGGTGCTGATGCGCACCCGCTTCCACGGGCCGTCCGCCGATCAGCTGTACGTCCGGCTCGATCCGCTGGCCGGCGGGACCGGTGGCGGCGGCAGCTCGAACGCCGGTCCCAACACCGCCAGCGTCGCCGATGGGCACGGCGGGCAGGCGTTGGTTGACGAGAACACCAACACCACCACCAACGCCGTGAACCGCGACTACGCGGTGCCGACGTACGAGGCACTCGAATCCGCGGGTGGCTTCTCCGGCGCGAGCGTGGGCTATGCCGACAGCGCCAGCGACGCCCTGACGATGCTCGACTCCGCCCACCGGCTGACCACCTACACCTCGGCCCCGGCCGGGCATGTCACGCTGACCGGCGAGGTCCGTCTGCCGCGCGATCACAGCACCGAGCTGGCACTCGGGTTCGGGCAGACCCAGGCCCGGGCGCTGTCGGTCGCGGGCGCCGCCGTCGACCAGCCGTTCGGTCAGACGTGGGGGCGCTACGAGTCGCAGTGGGTGCGCTATGACGCCGGGCTGAACCGCCCCTCGTGGCGGCTCGGTGGCTCCGCGGTGCGCGAGTACTACGAGTCGGTCAACGTCGTCAAGGCCTCCGAGGACAAGACGTTCCCGGGCGCGATCGCCGCCGGGCTCGCGTCCCCGTGGGGCCAGTCGGTTCCCGCGGGTGAGACGACCAACGGCGAGCCGACGTACTTCGGCTCCTACCGCGAGGTGTTCGCCCGCGACCTGTACGAGGCGTTCACCGGACTGCTCGTGGCCGGCGACATCCAGACCGCTCGCGCCGCGACGCTGTTTCTGTTCGATCGTCAGCAGCAGGCCGACGGGTCGATGCCGCGCAACTCGCTCGAGAACGGCAAGCCGGCTCCCGACACCGGCGGACTCCAGCTGGACGAGACGTCATACCCGATCCTCATGGCGTGGCAATCCGGTCTCGCCGGCGACACGACGCTCTACCAGCAGCACGTCATCCCGGCCGCCGACTTCCTCGTCGCGCACGGGCCGTCGGACGGCGTCGAGCGCTGGGAGGAGCAGTCCGGATACTCCCCCTCGACCATCGCCGCCGAGATCGCCGGGCTGACCGCGGCTTCGCACATTGCACAGCAGCATGGGGACAGCGCCCGCGCCCGGGTCTACCAGGCTGTCGCGGACGACTTCGCTCGCAACATCAAGGCGTGGGACGTCACGACCAACGGCCCGTTCATCAGCCCGAGCGTGCCGAGCTACTTCCTGCGCATCACCAAGAACGCCGACCCCAACTCCGCCGAACAGGTCAACCTCGGCAACGGCAGCCAGACCGTCGACCAGCGCTCGCTGATCGACGCCGGCTTTTTGGATCTCGTGCGGCTCGGCGTGCTGCCCGCCGGCGACCCGGTGATCAAGGACTCGCTGACGGTCGTCGACGACACGATCGAGCGCCAGACGCCGAGCGGCCCGGGGTTCTACCGCTACGGCACCACCCCGACGGAGTCGATGGACGGTTACGGCGACTGCTACCAGCCGAGCGGCTCGAGCTGCTCGGTGATCGGGGCGCCGTGGCCCCCCACCGACACCGGCACCGGACACCTGTGGCCGGTGCTCAGCGGCGAGCGCGGCGAGTACGAGGTGTCGGCGGGTGACCCCGCGTTCGCCCGGACGCTGCTGCAATCGATGCAGAACATGCAGTCGGGGCAGGGCCTCGAGCCCGAGCAGGCCTGGGAGGATCCGAACGTCCCGGCCACGAACGACCCGAGCGATCCGACGGACCCGGCGACGGATTCGATCGGGTTCGTCGACGGCAAGCCGGCCGGATCGGCGAGCCCGCTGACCTGGGCCCAGGCCCAGTACGCCCGCCTGGCGCTGGACCTGAGCGCCGGACGCGACCTGGAGACGCCGAGCATCGTCGCCGCCCGCTATGTCACGCACGGGATGCCGGGCGCGTTGCCGGTGACGATCACCTCCCCCGCGCCGGGCACGAGCGTCACCAGCAGCACCGTGACGGTGACCGGCACCACGACGGCCGGCGCCACCGTCGACGCCGAAGCCGTCGGCTCGGCCGGTGGAACGGCGGCGACCGAGACGACCACCGCGGACGGCTCGGGCAAATGGTCACTGACGCTGGCGACGGACTTCGGCTCGACCGAGATCACCGTCACCGCCACGGACGGCGACAGCACCGGCTACGCCCAGACCAACGTGAGCTACTTCGTGCTGCCGGGCTCAACGGTGCTGAAGGTGACCGATCCGACCGGCGACGACAACGGCCCCGGGACCTATCGGTACCCGACCGCGGCGGACTTCCAGCCGGGCGCCTTCGATCTGACCGGACTGTCGGTCAACCAGAGCGCGAGCAATGTCTATCTCACGGTCTCGATCCGCAGCCTCGCCTCGACGTTCGGCTCGGCGTTCGGCGCCCAGCTGCTCGACGTCTACGTCCACGACCCGGCGGCGACGAGCACCTCCACCGCGTCCGCCTACGCGGCGATGAACTACGGCATCGCTCCGGCCGACGCGTGGAGCGAGCGCCTGGAGGCACAGGGGTTCAGCTCGCCGATCTGGGTCGACCCGTCGGGAAAGTCCCCCGGTGCGGCGCAGATGATCGAGGACCAGTCCGCTGGGACGGTGACGCTGGTGATGCCCACGTCGGCGTTCGGCACGGTCGGCAGCGGCTGGGTGTTCACCGTGGCGCTGACCGGCCAGGGCTCCGGCAATCCTCCGCTGCGCAACTTCACCCAGCCTGCCGGGCAGTACACCTTTGGCGTGTGTGCCCCGGGCGGCACCGCCCCGATCTGCTCGGTGAATCCGAACAGCGTCCCGGAGGTGATGGACACGATCACCCCGCCCGGGGTGTCGCAGGCCGCCGAGCTCAATCCGACGGCCGGGCCGGTCGCGCTCCAGGGCGTGACCGTCCCGTGACCTGAACCCACTGCGCGGCTAACCGCGGTCAGCGGCAACGGCCGCGGCCGCGGTGTCACCGGCGCCGTTCGCCGATCCCGCCGGACGGGTCAGCGGAAAGCGCGTTCCGGTGAGCTGCTCCGAGACGTCCCACAGCCGGCGGGCGACGTCCATGTCCTTCGCGGCCGCGGTCCGGTCGACCAGCTTGGCGCCCCCGCGCCACTCCATGAACCCGGCCGGCCCGGCGAAGCTGTTGCCGGGAAGGTCCCCGACGGCGGCGTACAGCGTCGGCAGCGCCCCGCCATCCGCGTCCTGAGCGAGGACGCGGTTGGCGAACATGTTGAACATGTCCATCAGCCGGTTCTCCGAGTGGAACTGGAGGTTGGTAGCGGCGTAGCCGGGATGCGCAGCGGTCGCCTTCACGTCGAGCCGACGTTCGTCAGCCGTTCCTGCAGCTCGGCGGTGAACAGCAGGTTGGCGAGCTTGGACTGCCCGTAGGCGCGCCACGCCTTGTAGGACTTGCGCTCCCACTGGAGATCGTCGAAGTCGATCTTGCCGAACCGGTGCGCGGACGACGACACGGTCACGACGCGGCCGGTGACGTGCGCCAGCAGCAGGTTGGTGAGGGCAAAGTGGCCGAGATGGTTGGTCCCGAACTGCAGCTCGAAGCCGTCGGCCGTCTGGGACTTGGGCGGGATCATGATCCCGGCGTTGTTGATGAGGAGGCTGATCTCGCCGTCCCAGCCGGCGGCGAACTCCCGCACCGAGGCCAGGCTGGCCAGGTCGAGCCGGCGGACCTCGGCGCTGCCCTCCATCTGTGCTGCGGCCGCGCGGCCCTTGTCGGTGTCGCGCACGGCGAGGACGACGTGGGCGCCAGCGGTGGCGAGCGCACCGGCGGCCGCCCGGCCGATGCCGCTGTTGGCGCCGGTCACGATCACGGTCCGGCCGGTCATGCTGGGAATGTCGTGTGTGGAGAAAGTAGTCATGGGCAACAATGTAGTCGCTGACCACAATGTTGTCAAGGACAACTTCAATCGCTAACCTGCGGGAGGTGACGACCGAGCGCCCCTATCACCACGGCAACCTGCGACGCGCCCTGCTCGCGGCAGCTGAGCGCACCGTCCGCGATCGTGGTGTCCAGGACCTGTCGCTGCGCGAGCTCGCGCGGGAGATCGGTGTCAGCCACGGCGCCCCCCGGCGGCATTTCCCCGATCGCCAGGCGCTGCTCGACGCGCTCGCGCAAACCGGCTTCGAGCGCCTCGGCGCGGAGCTGCGGGGCGCCGCCGACGGCGCCGGAGACGAGTTCCAGGCGCGCCTGGAGGCGACCGCTGCCGCCTATATCCGCTTTGCCACCGCCGACCCCGCGCTGCTCGACCTGATGTTCGCGTCAAAGCACCGGGAGACGCAGCCGACTCTGCACGAGGAGATGGAGCGGGCCTTCTCGGTGATGATGGAGCTGATCCAGCAGGGTCAGGCGGCCGGCCTGCTGCAGCCGGGTGACCCAGAGAGCGTCGGGCTCGTCCTGTTCTCCACCATCCAGGGCATCGCCGCGCTGCTCACCGCCGGGATGATCTCCCCGGATCAGCTCGACAACCTGACCTCGGACGCGATCGCCTATTTCCTGCGCGGCTCGCGCACGTCTCAGCGCGGTGTCGTCTCGGCCACCTCGTCGCGAGGATCGCCGGACAGCTGATCGGCCAGTCCGTCTGACTCGGCAGAGGTGCCCTCGATGCGGATGTGCGGCAGGCGGCGATCGATCCCCGCCGGCAGTCGCCAGGTGGCCTGCCCGAGCAGCTCGAGGACCGCCGGCAGCATCACGCAGCGCACGACGAGCGCGTCGAGAAACACCGCTGCCGCCAGTCCGAAGCCGAACTCCTTGATCGAGCGCTCGTCGCCGAGCATGAACGACAGGAACACGCACACCATGATCGCCGCGGCGGCGCTGATCACCTTGCCGGTGAACGCGATTCCGTCGGCGACGGCCCGAGTGGCGTCGCGGTGGCGCACCCACTCCTCGCGCACGCGGGAGATGAGGAACACCTCGTAATCCATCGACAGGCCGAACACGACCGCGAACATCAGCACCGGAATCCACGGCTCCACCGGTCCTCTGGAGATGCCGAGCGGCCCGGACAGGAACCCGTCCTGGAACACGAGCACGGTCGCTCCGAGCGCGCCGCCGATGCTGAGCAGGTTCATCAGCGCCGCCTGCAGCGGGATGATCAGCGACCGGAAGATGACGAACAGCAGCAGCGCGGAGAGCACCACGACGATCCCGATGAACAGCGGCAGCTTGCCGGCCAGCACGTTGGAGAAGTCGATCGAACCGGCGGTGAAGCCGCCGACCTCCGGTCGCCGCCCGAACGCCTGCCGGAACCGCGGCAGGACATCACCTCTCAGGTGCTGCACGAGGTTGGTCGTCGCCGCGGCCTGGGGAGCGGACGTCGGATAGGCCTCCATCACCGCGACCTTGCCCGACGGTGACACTCGCGGCGCAGTGACCGCGACGATGCCAGGCGTTCTGACCAGCGTGTCGCGCAAACTCGCCAGCTGGGAGGCCTGGGCCGGGTCAGACATCTCCGCGGCGATCAGCAGCGGCCCGTTGAACCCCTGACCGAAGCCGTCGGACAACAGGTTGAACGCCCGGTAGGTGCTCGTGCCGGCGGGATCGTTGCCGGCGTCGCTCGAGTCCAGCCGCATCCCGAACAGCGGCACCAGGAACAGCAGCATGATCAGCAGCGACGCCGCCGCCAGCGGCCACGGGCGCGACTGCACGATCAGGCTCCAGCGCCGCCAGGCCGAGGCACGGGGCGCCTCGCCGCGAGCCTCGCGGCGCCGGGCCGACCGGCCGGGCCGCACGACCTTGTGCCCGAAGGCCGACAGCAACGCCGGCAGCACCGTCAGCGACGCCGCCAGCACCAGCAGCACCGCGAGCACCGAGGCGATCGACAGCCCGTACATGAAGTTCACACCGGTGGCGAACATGCCGAGCAGGGCGATGATCACGGTGGTGCCGGCGAGCAGGATCGCGCGCCCCGACGTGTCCATCGCCTGCACCACTGACGCCGTCACGTCCCCGTTGCGCGTGTAGTTCTCCTTGAAGCGGGTGACGATGAACAGCGCATAGTCGACGCCGACGCCGAGCCCGATCATGATCGCCAGCTCGGGTGCGACGTTGGACATGCTCGTGATGTGCGTCGCCAGGCCGACGAACGCGATGCCGGTGATCAGCCCGAGCCCGGCGGTGAACAGCGGCATCCCGGCGGCGAGCAGCGACCCGAAGGTCAGGAGCAGGATCACGAGCGCCGCGATGACGCCGACCGACGTGGCGGGCCCGATGTTGAAGCCCTCGGCCTGCTCGATCACCTGACCGCCCGCGGCCACGTGCAGCCCCGGGACCTTGATCGCGTTGATCGCGTTGAGCACCGGCTGACCGGTCTTGTCCGCCAGCAGGTTCGCTCGCTTGTCGTAATTGACGGTGGCGAACGCGGTGGTGCGGTCCTTGGAGACCTCCACCGCGCCGGCGGCGCCCTGGTACGGGCTGATCACGCTGACCACGTGGGGCATCGTGCTGACCTTGGCCAGCAGCGGCGCGATGGCCGCCTTCACATTCGGGGCGTCGATGCTCCCTTTCGCGTTGTGGAAGACGATCGTGTCGACGTCACCGCTCTGGGACTTGAACTGGCTGTTGAGGAGATCGACGACGTGCTGCGCCTCGGTCCCCGGGAGGCTGAAGTCAGTCGCGTACTGGCGCCCAACCGCGCCCGCGATCACCGTCGAGAGAATCGCCACTGCGACCCAGCCTCCCACCACCCATCGGCGGTGAGCGATGCACCAGCGAGTCAATCCAATCAACGCCTGACCTCTTTTTCCCGACGCGAGAACAGTCCGGTTTCACCCCAATGTAGCCGTCCGGATGTGGACGATCTGTGACTTGATCACAGATATTCGAGGGTGGGTTTATGGTCCGGCTGGCGGTGCGTTGTCAGCCGCCGCTGACCTCGAGCACCAGCTTGCCGGTGTTCTCACCCCGGAACAAACGCAGCAGCGTGTCCGGGAACTCGGCCACGCCGCCGGTGGCGACGTCCTCGAACGTCTTCAGCCGGCCGTCGGCCAGCCACCCCGCCATCTCCTTCGCTGCCTCGCCGTAACGCGACGCGAAGTCGAACACCAGGAACCCGGTCATCGTGGCGCGATTGACCAGCAGCGACATGTAGTTGGCGGGGCCGCGCATGCCCTCGGTGGCGTTGTACTGCGAGATCGCGCCGCAGATGACGACGCGGGCATGACGCGCCAGCTGGGCGAGCGCGGCGTCGAGGATCTCGCCGCCGACGTTGTCGAAGTACACGTCGATGCCGTCGGGGCAGTGCTGCCGCAACGCCTTGGCGACGTTGTCGGACTTGTAGTCCACACACGCGTCGAAGCCGAGCTCCTCGACCACGTGGCGGCACTTCTCCTTCCCGCCGGCGATCCCGACCGCCCGGCAGCCCTTGATCTTGGCGATCTGCCCGACCACCCCGCCGACGGCGCCGGCCGCGCCGGAGACCACGACGGTGTCGCCCTCCTTGGGCTTGCCGATGTCCAGCAGCCCGAAGTAGGCGGTCATGCCCGGCATCCCGAGCGTGCCGATGTACACCGGCAGCGGCGCCAGCTCGGGGTCCACCTTGACCAGCCCGTCGCCGCTGAGCGTGGCGTACTCCTGGATCCCGGTGACGCCGGTGACGTGATCCCCGGGCTCAAAGCCGGGATGCCCGGACGCGACCACCTCGCCGCAACCGCCGGCGCGCATGACCTCGCCGAGCCCGACCGGCGGGACGTAGGACCGCCCGTCGTTCATCCAGCCGCGCATCGCCGGATCCAGCGAGAGGTACTTGACCCTGATCAGCACTTCGCCGTCGCCGGGGTCGCTCACCGGCTCCTCGGTGTGATCCCAGTCGCTGGGCTTGGGAAGCCCGACGGGGCGGGCGGCCAGTCGGACCTGGCGATTGACGGCATCCATTCGGGCTCCTCCAACGTTGTCTGCGGCGCATCCCGGCAGTGGGCCGGCGGTCAGCCGGCAGTGGGGCCGGCGGTGGGACCAGCGTATCGCCCGGCTTCTGCGTCGCGGCGCTCGAGCAACATCGGCGCGCCGCCCTGGCGCGGGCATCGGCGCCCCACACCGTGCGTTTCGTGGAAAATCCACATCCGCACTTCGAGTTTTCCTGGATTGTGTCGTCAGGCGCGCACACGCTGGAAAATCCACACGCCGGCGGCAGGTTTTCCACAAAACCGCCGCTGGCGACAGCGAGCCGACGGCTACGCGGCGCGGAGCGCGGCGTCCGGCGCGCGGGCGGCCGGCGCGCGGGCGGCCGGCGCTCAGCCGGCGGAGGCTGGGGCCACTTCCGGATCCGCGCCGCCAGACGCCACGGTGTGCTCGCGGCTATCGCGCGAGGAGATCAGAACCGCGGCCAGGATCGCCCCGGCGACGGCGAAGCCCGCCCCGACGAGGAACGCGCGGTCAAAGCCCTTGGTCAGCGCGACCGCCGAACTGCGCACGCCGGCGTGAAACACGCTCTGGGTGCGGCTGTTGGCGATCGTCGCGAGGATCGCCAGCCCGAGCGCGCCTCCGACCTGCTGGGAGGTGTTGATCAGGCCCGAGGCGAGCCCCGCCTCCTCCGGTTGAGTCCCGGTCACAGCCGCGATCGTCACGGGCACGAACGCAAACCCGAGTCCGACGGCGGCGAGCAGCGACGGGCCGAGGACGTCCGCGGCAAACGAGCCTCCGGAGGCCGGCACCTGGGAGAACCACAGCAGGCCGCCGGCGATGAGCAGCAGGCCGGCGATCAGCGGCGACTTGAAGCCCACACGGGTGACGATCTGTGACGCCGCTCCGGCGGACAGGATGATCCCGACCGCGAGCGGCAGATACGAGACGCCGGCCTTGATCGGCGAGTCGTGCAGGACGTCCTGCAGGTAGAGCGAGATGAAGAAGAACATCGAGAACAGGGACATGCCGATCAGCAGGCCGACGATGTTCGCGCCCCGCAGCGTCCGCAGCCGGAAGATCGAGAACGGCATCAGCGGATTGCGCGAGCGCAGCTCGATGGTCAGGAACGCGATCAGCAGGATGGCGGCGCCGGCGAGCCGCAACAGGGTCGTCGCCGATCCCCAGCCCGAGTTGACGGCGTCGACGACGGCGTACACGAGCAGCGCCAGGCCAGCCGTGACGGTCGCCGCGCCGGGCAGGTCGAACGTCCGGGTGGCGTCCTCGGAGCGACTCTCGAGCAGCGTGCGCGGCGCCAGGATGGCCGCGGCGATCCCGATCGGGACGTTCACGAACAGCACCCACCGCCAGCTCAGACCGCTCGTCAGAATCCCGCCGAGGAGCACCCCGGCGGCACCCCCGGCGCCGGCGACCGCGCCCCAGATCCCGAGGGCTCGGTTGCGTTCGGCCCCCTCGGCGAAGGTCGTCGTGATGATCGACAGCGCGGCCGGCGAGACGACGGCGGCGCCGAGGCCCTGGACGGCGCGGGCGGCGATCAGCCACCCCTCGGACTGGGCGATCCCGCCGGCGAACGAGGCGAGTGAGAACAGGACGAGGCCGAGCATGAACATGCGCCGGCGCCCGAGGAGATCCGCCATCCGGCCGCCGAGCAGAAGGAATCCGCCGAATGTCAGCGTGTACGCGTTGACGACCCACGACAGGTCGGCGCGCGCGAAATGCAGATGCGCGCCGATCGACGGCAGCGCCACGTTGACGATCGACGCGTCGATCACGATCACGAACTGCGTCATCGCCAGCAACAGCAGGGCGAGGTTCTTTCCCCGCGGCGTGTACTGGGGTGGAGCCTCAGGCTGGCTGTGCGACGTCATGAAAGCGGCCTCCCGTTCCGTGTTCATCCCCGACTGTAGAGGCTGCCCGATGCCGGCTCAGCGGCTCGTGCCCGGCGCCGGCTCAGCGACTCGTCACGGCAGCCGCCCCGACCACCGCACCGACCCCACCGCCGCCGCCACCAGCAGCACCATCCCGGCCGCGGCGAATTCATAGGTGATCTCCCGCTGACGGCTGACGGTGCCCAGCTCGCTGCCGAGCCGCCGGTAGATGGAGCTGAGCTGATCGGCGCTCTGGGCGTTGAACGCTCGTGCCCCCGAGACCTGCGCGATCTGCGCCATCAGCTGGGGATCGGGCGGGACCGGCACGGGCGGCGCGAGCGGGTCGGGGCTGGTCAGGGTGCCGCCCGGGGTCCCGAGCGCGACCGTGTAGATGGGGATCCGGTCCCGGCCGGCCTCCCGGCTGACGGAGACCGGGTCGGGCCCGGCGTTGGCGGCGCCGTCTGAGAGCAGCACGATCGCCGACGGCGGGTGCTTCGGATCGGCACCGTGGAGGAGCTGGACGGCGAGCGCCAGCGCGTCGCCGGTGTCGGTCCCGCCGCCGGCGATCTCCCCGTCGATGATGGCGCGGGCGGCGCCGTGATCGGCGACCGGCCCCTGGACCGCGTCGGGCGAGTTCGAGAAACCGATCGCGCCGACCCGGACCGTCGCAGGCAGCTGATCGATGAACGCGTTCGCCGCCGCCTCCGCGGCCGCCAAGCGGCTGGGTTGGACATCGTTGGCCGCCATCGAGCCCGAGTGATCGGTGACGAGCATCAGCGACGCTTGGTTGGTGGCGACGCGGTAGCCCACATGGGGGCGGGCGAGCGCGATCGCCAACGCGGCGACGGCGGCCAGCGCCAGCGCGGCGGGAACATGGCGCTCCCACGATGGGCCCGCCGCCACTGCCTCGCGCACTGTTGAGACGGCGGGAAACCGCAGCGCGTACCGCGTGGCCCGGCGCCGCGCCGCGAGGTACGCGGCGAGCGCGACCGGCACCAGGACGAGGGCCAGCAGCCACAGCGGCGCGCCGAAGCTCATCGCAGCTGGCGCCCCAACTCGACGAGCCAATCCTCGGCGGTGGAGACCGTGGTGTGATGCACGCGCAGGCGACGCAGCTCTGTGGCCACCACCTGGCGACGCTCGCGCTCGAGCTCTGCGAACCGCTCGCGGACGCGGCGGCGACCGGTGTTGACCTCGATTCGCGCGCCGGACTCGGGATCGACGAGCATCAGGTGTCCAACCGCCGGCAGCTCGGCCTCGCGTGGATCGACGATCTCGACCGCGAGCACCGAGTGGCGGACGCGCAGGGACCCGAGCGGCCGCTCCCATCCCTGCTGGTCGCGGAAATCCGAGATGATCGCCACCAGGCCCGGCTGGCCGGCCAGCGTTCCCGCCCGCGCCAGCGCGCCGGCCAGCGCTTCGGGGTCCTGGCGCCCATCGGGCGCGACGCCCTCGGCCAGCTCGCGGCGCAGCGCGACCATGCCCGGCTTGGATCCGCGCGGTGGCAGCACCCGAGGCGCTCCGGCGCCGAACGTCACCAGCCCGACGCTGCCGGCACGGCGCACGCCGACGCGCCCGAACACGAGCGCCGCTCCCTCGGCCACGTCGGCCTTGAGCCGCCGCGCCGTGCCGAACGCCATCGATGGCGAGACGTCGAGCACGATCCAGGTCGTCAGCGCGCGCTCGGGGACGTGCAGGCGAACGTGGGGAGTGCCGGTGCGAGCGGTCGCGGCCGCGTCGATGTGGCGGACGTCGTCGCCGAGCTCGTACGGGCGCAGCTGCGCGAGCTCGGTGCCGAGACCGACCCCCGCGGCCCGGCGATCCCCGGGGAGCGTCCGCGCGACCAGCCGGTTGACGGCCAGGTCGAGCGCCTCGATCAGCGGCTGCGCGAGCGGGCCCGGACCCTGGCGCGCCGCCGGCGGTGCGAGCAGCCTGCCGGTCATGCGCTCATCAGCCCACCGGCCGCCGGATCGGTCCGATCGTTGCGCATGAGACGCTCCGCGCCCGGCTCCGGAACGGCCTCCAGGACTCGTTCGAGCAGCTCGTCGGCGGTCACTCCCTCGCTGAGTGCGTCGTAGGACAGCACGATCCGGTGTCGCAGCAGATCCGGCGCCAGATCACGGATGTCGCGCAGCTCGACGTGTCCGCGGCCGCGCAGCAGCGCCAGCGCGCGCGCCGCCTGGACGAGGCCGATCGGACCCCGCGGGCTGGATCCGAACTCGACCAGGCCCTTCATCTCGTCGAGCCCGTGTTCCTCCGGATGACGGGTCGCGTCGGCGAGGGCGACCGCGTATCCGATCGTCTCGCGGTCCACCATCACCGTCGCCGCCGCCTGGGCGTGACGGCGCAGATCCTCCAGTGACAGGCATTCCCGAACGTCGGCGGGCTCACGCAGGCTGCGCCCGACGACGGCCGCCTCCTCGCCGACACTCGGGTAGTCGACGAGGATCTTCATGAGAAAGCGATCGACCTGGGCCTCCGGCAGCGGGTAGGTGCCCTCGGACTCGATCGGGTTCTGCGTGGCCATCACGATGAACGGCAGCGGCACGTTGTAACTCGTCCCGCCGATCGTCACCTGCTGCTCCTGCATGACCTCCAGCAGCGCCGATTGGACCTTGGCCGGCGCCCGGTTGATCTCGTCGGCGAGCACGAAGTTGTGGAACACCGGACCGAGCTCGGTGTCAAACCCACCGGTGTCGGGTCGCCACACCCGGGTCCCGACGAGATCCGCGGGCACGAGGTCCGGGGTGAACTGAATGCGACCGTAGGTGCCGCCCAGGGACGACGCCAATGTCTTGACCGTCAGCGTCTTGGCCAGTCCGGGGACGCCCTCCAGCAGCACGTGGCCGCCCGCCAGCAGGCTGACGAGCAGGCGCTCGAGCATCGCGTCCTGTCCGACGATCACCCGCTTGATCTCGTAGAGCACCTGCTGCAGCGCGTCACGCGCCTCGCCGCGGCGCTGGTTGGGTTCATCGATATCCGTCATCCGTCCTCCAGGGTTGCGTTTAGACCAGCCGACCGAACCAGAGCAGTGACAGGCCGCTGCCGACCAGCAGCAACACCAGCCCCCCGCCGACGAAGCCTGCGGTGAGCTCGCGTTTGACCTTCTTGTGCCCGAGCCGGGTGGCGAGATGCGCGTACACCGCGCTGGCGTGGGCGCTGTCCGCGGCGGTATAGGCGCGGCCCCCGGAGGCGGCAGCGATCTCCGCCAGCTCCTGCGAGCTCACCGGCACCGGCGCGTTGACCGTCGTGGTACCGCGCTTGATCGGGATCGTCCCGTGCGAGGTCCCGAGCGCGATCGTGTACACGGGGATGTGATCGGCCTTCGCCTGGCGGGCCGCCGCCAGCGGGCCGGGACCGACGTTGGACGAGCCATCGGAGAGGAGCACGATTGCGCCCGGCGGGCGCTTGCCGCCCTTCGCCGGAAGGGTGGTCAGCACGTGCAGCCCGGTCGTGATCGCCTCGCCGATCGCGGTGCCCCCGCCGCCCGGGCGCAGCGCGGCGATCGCGCCCTGCGTGAGCGAGTGGTCGGTCGTGGGCGACTGCAGCAGGATCGGCCGGCGGGCGAATTCGATCTGCCCGACGAGCACCGTGCCCGGGACGCCGGCGACGAAGCGCGTGGCCGCGCGCTGGGCGGCCGCCAGCCGCGATGGGCGGACATCAGGCGCCGTCATCGAGCTGCTGACGTCGTTCTCCAGCATGATCGCCGCGCTGTCGACGGGGACCGCCACCGTTCGCTGCGGGCGGGCGGCAGCGACGATCAGCACGGCGATGGCGATGGTGAACACGAGCAGCGGCGCATGGCGGCGCCAGCCGGGACGACGGGGCGCCACCGACAGCGTCAGCGCCGGTGTGACGAACGCCTCGGCCGCCTTGGACCGCCGGCGCTGCCGGCCCCAGTACCACGTGATCAGGACCGGGATGGCGACCAGCGCGACGAGCGCCAACGGCGACGAAAAGCTCACGGATAGGCTGACGGCGGCGCCGCCAGCGTGGCCTCGGTCTCGTAGAGCGCGGAGCCCTGGCTGATCTGCAACACGACCCGGTCGCCGCTGTGCAGCCCGTGGATGGCGGCGGCGATGTCGCCGGCGCCGTTGATCGGTCGGTTATCGATCCGCAGGATCACCTCCCCGGATTCGAGCCCGGCGCGGTCGCCCTGGCCGCCCAGTTGGACGGTTTCGATCACCGCCACGCCGGGCGGCAGGGTCTGGATCTCCATGCCGAGCCAGCTGACGGGCCGGGTTGACGCCGGCGTCAATGTTGCAGCGGTCGTGGCGCTCGCGGATCCAGACGACCCCAGCAGGGCGGTCAGACCCCATGCACCGGCGGCGATGACCACCACCGCGGCGACGATGACGGGGAGCGCGCGTCGCAGCGCCGGCGGGATCTGCAGCGACATCCGCGCTCGTGCGCGGGCGGGCGGCTCGTGCGGGGGGTCCGGCTCGTCATCGGGCGGCGGTGGCCGGCGGACGGCGTGCCGCTGCGAGGCGGCCGCTGACTCGTCCTCCCACTCGCCTGACCAGAGATGCTTGGGTCCAGTCATACAGTCGGCGTGACGCTACGCGGTGTTCGTGAGAGGTGCTTAAGAGCGTGTTAGCGCAGGCGCGTTTCGGCCGTCCGGATCGCCGCCGCCGCGTCGGCCGCCAGCCGGGCGACGATCTCACCTGCCGGCCGCCCCTCGGCGAGCTGATGGGCCTCCCCCGCCCACAGGTTGATCAGGTCGGCGTTGCCGTCCTCGCGGGCCCGGCGTCGCATCGGCGACGTGACGTAGTGGATCTCCGGATAGGCGACCGGAGCCTCCGCGCCGTGGGCGTCGATGAAGCCATTGCGGATCCCGCGGGCCAGCCGGCCGCTGAACGCGCGCGTCAGCACGGTGGGCTGAGCGCTGCGCAGCGCCGCGCGGTGGGCCGGTGAGGTGCCGGCCTCGGGCGCGAGCATGAACGCGGTTCCCAGCTGGCCGGCGCTCGCACCGGCAGCCAGGACGGCGGCCACCGCGGCTCCGGTGGCGATCCCGCCGGAGGCGACCAGCGGCACCGGGACGGCATTGCGGACGAGGCCGAGGAGGGGGAGCAGCGAGTATCTGGGAAGCTCGGCCCGGTCCGCGAACGATCCTCGGTGCCCACCCGCCTCGGCGCCCTGGACGACCAGCGCCTGCGCCCCCGCCTCCGTGGCCTGCACGGCCTCGGCCGGGCTCGTGACCGTGACCCACGTCTCAGACCCGGCCGCGCGCAGCACCGCGAGCACCTCCGGGTCCGGGCACCCGAACGTGAACGAGACGACGCTGGGCGGATCGCGCACGAGCAGCTCGATCTTGGCCTCCCAGTCATCGTCGCTGTACCGGGGCTCGCCCAGCTCGACCCCCTCGCGCCGGCTCCACTCGGTCAGCCTCTCGATGAACCGCTCATATTCGGCCGGCGGTGTGGGACCCGCGCCGGGGACGAAGACGTTGACCCCGAACCGAGCGCTGGTCAGCCCTCGGGTGCGGGCGATCCGATCGCGCAGGTCCGGCGCCGGCAGATAGCCGGCGGCCATAAAGCCCAGCCCGCCCGCGTTGCTGACCGCGGCGGTCAGCTCGGGTGTGGACGGGCCCCCGGCCAGCGGCGCCAGCACGACGGGAATCTCCAGTTCGTTCAGGATCATCGGCGACCTCACTTGTCGAGCGTGACAGCTGGTTGGCAGCTCAGGACTCGAGCTGTTCGGAGAGCTCGAGCCAGAGCGACTCCAGATCCTCCCGTTTGGCCGAGAGCGCGGTCAGCTGCGCCGACAGCTCACTGAGGTGCTCCGCATCGCTGGCCGCGGCCGCCATCGCCGCCTGGAGCTCGCCGTGGCGGTCCTCGGCGTGTGCCAGCGCGCGCTCGACCCGGGCGAGCTCCTTCTGCGCGGCCCGGCGCTCCGCGCCCCGACCCGGCGGGGACGGTCTCGACGCGGCGCGGGCGGAGCCATGGTCAGCGGCGGCGGTCGCGCGCAACTCGAGGTACTGATCCACCCCACCGGGCAGGTGACGGATCGAGCCGTCGCCCATCAGCGCGTACACGTCGTCGCACACCCGCTCGACGAAATAGCGATCGTGGGAGACGACGACCAGCGTTCCCGGCCACCCGTCGAGCAGATCCTCGAGCGCGGTCAGCGTGTCGATGTCCAGGTCGTTGGTGGGCTCGTCGAGGAGCAGCACGTTGGGCTCGGACAACAGCAGCCGCATCATCTGCAGCCGCCGCCGCTCGCCACCTGAGAGCTCCTCGGTGCGGGTGCTGAGCTTCTCCCCGCGAAAGCCGAAGCGCTCAGCCAGCGTCCCGGGGGTCAACTCCTCCCCCGCGCTCGTCGTCGTCCGGCCGCGTACCTCGGCCAGGGCCTCCACCACCCGAAGTCCGGGTGGCAGCTCGGCCGTGTCCTGCGAGAGCTCGCCGAGACGCACAGTGGCCCCGCGCTGCACCTCGCCGGAGTCGGGCGCCCGGTCACCGGCCAGGAGTCCGATCAACGTCGTCTTGCCCGAGCCGTTGGCACCGACCAGCGCAACGCGCTGTCCCGGCCCCAGGCGCCACGTGAGGTGCGACAGCAACCGTCGGTCCCCCATCGTCACCGACACGTCGACGGCATCGAGCACCCGGTCACCCAACCGGGCCATGGCGAACCGCAGCAGCTCCACGGGGTCGCGGGCCGGAGGCTCGTCGGCGATCAGCGCGTTGGCGAGATCGATCCGGAACTTCGGCTTCGAGGTGCGCGCCGGCGGTCCCCGGCGCAGCCACGCCAGCTCCTTGCGCACGAGCTGGCGCCGCCGGTCCTCGCGCGCCGATGCCTGCCGGTCGCGCTCGGCCCGAGCCAGCACGTACGCCGAGTACCCCCCGTCGTACTGATAGACGCCGCCGGCGGCCACCTCCCAGGTGCGGTCACACACCGCGTCCAGAAACCAGCGATCGTGGGTGATCACCAGCAGCGTGCCGCGGCGAGCGGCGAGGAACCTCGCGAGCCAGGCGATCCCCTCCACGTCCAGGTGGTTGGTTGGTTCGTCGAGCAGCAGCAGCTCGGGAGCCCCGAGCAGCGCCCGAGCCAGCGTGATCCGCCGCTGCTCGCCCCCGGACAGCGGCGCGACCGGCGTCCGCAGCCCCAGCGGGAAGCGTTCCAGGGCCACCCCGCCGAGGAGACCGTCGAGGACGGACCGGAAGCGGGCGTCACCGGCCCATTCGTGCTCGGCCCGCTCCCCCACGAGTTCCTCGCCGACCGTTCGCCGGGGATCCAGATCGACCCGCTGCGCGACGAGCACCGGCTCGAGGTCACTCGTCCGCGTCACCGCCCCGCCATCGGGTTGCTCGGTCCCGGCGATCAGCCGCATGAGCGTTGACTTGCCGGCGCCGTTCTCGCCGACGACGCCGATCCGGTCGCCCTCGCTCAGCCCGAGCGTCACGTCATCGAGGACCGATCGGCTTCCGTAGCCCTTGGCGACTGACTTCAGGTTGACGAGATTGCGCGGCACGGAGGGGACCGTCGAGTGTGCCGTCTGGCGGCGTGGAGCGCCACGCGCCGAATCCGGGAGGCCTCCCGGGGCGCGCTCCGGCCCGTTTCGGCGCTACGCCGACCGGGCAGGTCACAGGTGTGGACATCGATCACTCCGACGGGTCAGCCGACCGATCGACGGGGCTCAGCGCAGCGGCGGGCGCCGGCCTCGGCGCGCTCTCCGAGGAGCTCGCGTCAGCCCGCGGCCCGGCGGCTGCGGCCGAAAACCCCTCGAACGGAGCGGGGCCGGCCGCCGCTGAGACCCGCCCGGGCGCAACCGGCCCGGCCGCTGCCCCGTCCGTCCCGCATCGATTCGCGGGGCCCGCCCGGCTGCACGCTCTCGCCGACGCCATCGGACAATGGCTGGCGAGGCCACCGGTGCGGCTGGCCCTCATGGGCGTGCTGCTGCTGGCGATCGCCGGCCTGTTCCTGGCCAACTCCTTCTGGACCCTGCCGCTGGTGATCGTCGGCGTGCTCATGGTGTTGATCGCCTGGGTCGGATCGCGGCTCAACGGCCATTTCGTCGTCGAGTGGGGCGAGTCCGGGACCCAGGTGCAGTTCCGGGCCCGGATCACCCCGGCCCGCCACCGGCACGGGACGGGGGTGCCTCGCCCGTCTCCCAACGGGTCACGCGCCGGGCCCGGCGCCGGCGACCCCGCGGCCTGAGCCTGACATCGCGCGCCGGCCGCCACGCTTGCGCCACGCGCGGCGATCCGAGAGCATGCTCGGGCATGGCCCGCCACCCGCTGGATCCGCTCACCGCCGACGAGATCCGGCGGGCGGTCTCGGTGCTGCGCCGCGAGCACGGCGTGACCGAGCGGTGGCGCATTGCCTCGATCGAGCTGCGGGAGCCCGCCAAGGCGGCGCTGGGCGCCCACCGACCCGGAATGCCGTTCGAGCGCGAGGCTCGGATCGTGTGCTGGAACCGGGACGACGAGAAGGTCTACAAGGCGCTGGTCTCGCTCACCGGGGATGAGGTCACCGAGTGGCGCCACGAGCCCGACGGGCAGCCGAACATGACCGTCGACGAGGTCCACGAGTGCGATGTGGCGATGCGACGGGAGCCTCGCGTGATCGAGGCCCTGGCCCGGCGGGGGATCACCGACATGGATCGGGTGCTCGTCGAGGCCTGGGCATACGGCGCGCATCTGCTGCCGGAGCAGTACAGCAGCCGGCGGCTCGCCTGGGCCGACGTGTGGTACCGCAAGCAGCCGGGGGCCAACCCGTACGCCAACCACGTCACCGGGCTGCACTTCGTCATCGATCTCAACCGCATGGAACTGCTCGAGGTGCAGGACGACGGCGGCGACGAGGAGCCGGAGACGATGGGCGAGTACATCCCGCGCCTGGTCCCGGGCCAGCGGCTGCGAGATGACGTCAAGCCGCTGGAGATCGTGCAGGGCGACGGCGTCTCCTTCACCCTGGAGGGCAACCTGCTGCGGTGGCAGAAGTGGTCATTGCGGATCGGCTTCAACTACCGCGAGGGCCTCGTCCTGCACACCGTCGGCTACGAGGACGACGGGCGCACCCGCGCGGTCGCGCACCGGCTGTCGTTTGCCGAGATGGTCGTCCCCTACCGCGATCCGACGCCCGACCACTACCGGCGCACCGCGTTTGACATCGGCGAGTGGGGCCTCGGCTTCATGACGACGTCACTGGCGCTCGGCTGCGACTGCCTCGGCGAGATCGCCTATCTCGACGCGGTCCTGCACGACAGCACGGGCGAGCCGTACACGATCCCCAACGCCATCTGCATTCACGAGGAGGACGACGGGGTCCTGTGGAAGCACGTCGACGACGCGAGCGGCGCCGAGACCCGGCGGATGCGGCGCCTCGTCGTGTCCTTCCACGTCACCGTCGGCAATTACGAGTACCTGATCTACTGGCGCCTGTACCAGGACGGCAACATCCAGGCCGAGGTGCGCGCGACGGGGATCATGGTGACGACCCGCTTCCGGCCGGGCCGCCAGCCGCCGTACGGCACGCTCGTCGACGAACGCACCTACGCGCCGTTTCACCAGCATTTTCTCGTCGTCCGGCTGGATCTGGACATCGACGGCGAGCGCAACACCGTCTACGCCACCGAGTCCGCGACGCTGCCGGTGGGCCCTGACAACCCGCATGGGATGGCGCTCGTCCAGCGCAGCACGCCGCTGCGCACCGAGCACGAGGGCAAGCAGGACTACGACTGGAACACCCAGCGCGGCTGGAAGGTGGTCAACGAGCACGTGCGCAACCGGCTCGGCACCCCGGTCGGCTACAAGCTCGTCCCCGGCGACTGCATCCCGGCGATGCTCGATCCCGACGCGCCCGTCCTGCGCCGCGCCGAGGTGCTCGGCCACACGCTCTGGGTGACGCCGTTTGACGAGGACGAGCGCTGGCCGTGCGGCGAGTTCGTCGTGCAGAGCCGCGACGATCGCGGGTTGCCGGTGTGGACCGCCCAGGACCGCTCGATCGAGGACACGGACGTCGTGCTCTGGTACGTCTTCGGCATCAACCACATCACCCGGCCGGAGGAGTGGCCGGTCATGTCGGTGGACACCGTCTCCTTCTGGCTCAAGCCCGCCGGCTTCTTTGACCGCAACCCGGCGCTCGACGTGCCGCCCAGCCCGCACGGGCATCACGGGTAACGGGCGCCACGAAAGGGATCACGTGAAACGACTCATCCTCACGGCGTCGCTCGCCTTCGGGCTGGTGCTGCCCGCCGGCGTTCAGGCCGCCGCCGGGCCTCCCCAGCCCATCTTCTTCTGGCCCAACGTCGCCGCCGCGGTCAGCGTGCCGAAGGGAGCGATCAGCCAGGGGAACGTCCGCGCCATCCGGCCGCGAGTCATTCTGATGCACCCGGACGGCTCCTGGGACCTCGACCATCTGCGCTGGTCGGGCTGGGGCTCGGCCACCGCGCACGCCACCGCCATCAGCAGCGCGAGTAACGGCATCCCCAACGAAGCCGCGGGCAGACGGATCAAACATCCGGCGCAGGTGACGCTGTCAGCGCCCGGGCGGTTCCAGGGGCACGAGGTGTATCGCTGCTTCACGCTGGCGGTTCCAGCCGCCGCGGCCGCCGACGAGACGCTGTGTCTCACCAGACAGGGCGGCTACGTGTACTTCGAGTCGACGGCGAGGCACCTCAGCGACTTCCTGTCACCGGATCGCACCGCCTGGTGCGCCATGAGCAGTTCTCCGGTGTTCTGCGTCACCGGCGGTAACCCGGCCACGTCGGCCGCCGATCCCGCGCAACGGGCGGCCACCCTGTCGAGTACCGGCAAGCTCACCACGTGCTTCGTCGCCATCCCGAGCGTCAGCGCGAGCTGCACACAGAACTGGGACAGTCACGCGGCGGTGCTGGCCTACGGCCAGATGAGCGTGGTGGGGGGATTCCGCTGCTCGTCGGCGCCGGCCGGCATCACCTGCATCGTGCTGGCCGGCGCAGCGCATGGCAAGGGGTTCACGATCAACCGCACGAGCGTGCACCGCGTCGGCCTGGGATAGGGCCCCGGCCCCGGTTTCCGACTGTCAGCTTTCGACCGTCACGTAGACGGGCTGTGGGACAGACCGGGCCCGGTGCCGGCGGACGCCGTAGACGCCGACGCCGCAGCCGGCGAGCAGTGATGAGATTGCGTTGATGACGAGGATCGTGGTCATGAGGGCTCCTTTGTGCCGGCACTCAGCGTGCTCCACGTACCGCAGAGCAACCGAAACGAAGGCACACAACTCCGTAAGAAACCTCGGCGCGGCGCAGCGTCCGGACCGCCCGGCGGATCCGGCTAGCCGGTCACGTCGTCATCACCGGCTGCCGGGGTGAGCCCGCGGGTTTGCAGCCACAGTTCGAACATGGGATCGGTCAGCCGCGGTTTGCCGTCCACGTCGATGACATCCGCATTGGCCACGAGGCTCTCGAGAGCCTTGCCGATGCTCGAGCGCTTGATGCCCACCGCCGTTGCCGTCTCCTCGCTGTGCAATGGGGTGGTCGTCACCGCCAGGGCTCGGGCGACGCGGCGTTCATTCGTCGTCAGCGCCCGCCAGATCGCCCGCATCAGCGGGGCCGAGTCCGACGCGGCCTGATCGATCGCCGACACCCAGGTTCCCTCGTCGGCGGCGGTGCGGCGGGGCGTGCGCTCCCACAGGTAGTGCGCGAGCATCATGCTCCGCTGGGGGTGCCCGCGGGTGAACTCGAGCAATGGCGCCAGCGCGGCGCCGGCGTCGCGGCCGCCGCGGTCAAAGCGCGATGCGACGTAGTCGCCCACATCGGCGAGCGGGAGCGGGGCGAGCTGCCGCGGAACCGCCTGATCGAGCAGCGGCCGTTTCGGATCGGCGAAGAGCTGCTGCATGACACCGGGGGCCGAGCCGGCGAACGCGTACGTCGCCGCCTCGGCCTGATGCTGGATGACGCTGCGGATCTTGCCATCGGCTCCGGGCACGGCGAGAACGTCCTGGATCTCGTCAAAGACGATCAGGCTCGTCGTTCCTTCGCGATCGAACAGGGCCATCGGCAGCTCGAGCACGCGGAGCAGGACCGCCTCGGCGTCGACGTTCGGAGTGCGCTGCAGGGTCGCGGTGAACCCGCCGCCGCCCAGGGAGAGGCCGATGTTCCAGGTTCGGAACAGGTTCTCCACGTGTCGGCGGACCGGCCCCTTGAGGCGCTCGTACGCTCGCTCGATGCGGACCACGATCTCCGCGATCGACAAGACGTCCTGGAGGTCGATCAATACCGTTGCCGTGCCCTCGCGCTCGGCGGCCGCCAGCACCCGGCGCAGCAGCGTCGTCTTTCCGTAGCGACGCGGGCCGACCAGGCGGAATGAATGGCCACCGTCGGCGAGCGCCAGCAGGTCCTCGGCCTCCGGGTCCCGATCGATCATGTGCTCGGGCGGCAGGGGGCCCGAAAAGCGAAACGGGTTGAGATCGCGAGCGGCCGCCATCGCGGTGACGATACCAGTTCTGCAGAGTAAAAGTAGGCGGTTTCGCAGAGCGGAAGTATGCGAACGAGCATTCCGCGGGAATGCGACGATTCGTCGGCTCCACTGGGACACGCGCCACCTGCGTCCGCGCGCTATGACTGTGAGGCGCGTGACGCTGTTCGAGCGTCGTCTGCGAGATATCGAAACCGCTAGGAGGCTTGACCGTGCCGACGGACTCACCAATGCAGCTGGGGATGATCGGGCTGGGACGGATGGGCGCCAACCTCGTCCGGCGCCTGATGCGCGACGGCCATGAGTGCGTCGTGTACGACGTCAGCGACGATGCCGTCAAGCAGCTCGAGGACGAGGGCGCGATCGGCGCGGGCTCGCTGAAGGAGTTCGTCGGCAAGCTGACCACGCCCCGGGCGCTGTGGATCATGGTGCCGGCCGGGATCGTGCAGAAGACGCTCGATGAGCTCGAGGGCCTGCTCGAGCCCGGTGACATCGTCATCGACGGCGGGAACTCCTACTACCAGGACGACATCCACCGCGCCAAGCAGCTCGCCGAGAAGCAGATCCACTACATCGATTGCGGGACCAGCGGCGGCGTCTGGGGGCTGGACCGCGGCTATTGCCTGATGATCGGCGGCGAGACCGAGCCGGTGAAGCATCTCGATCCCCTGTTCAAGACGATCGCCCCCGGCGAGTCCAGCGCCGCCGCGACCCCCGGACGCACGCGGACCGGCAGCACGGCTCCCCAGGGCTACCTGCATTGCGGCGCCAACGGCGCCGGGCACTTCGTCAAGATGATCCACAACGGCGTCGAGTACGGGATGATGGCCTCCATCGCCGAGGGCCTGGCGATCCTCAACAGCGCCGATCAGGGGACCAAGGACCCCGGGGAGATCGACGCCGAGACGACGCCGCTGCGTAACCCCGAGGCCTACCAGTACGACATCGACATCGGCGAGGTCGCCGAGCTGTGGCGCCGTGGATCGGTCGTCGGCTCCTGGCTCATGGACCTCACCGCCGACGCCCTGGCCAAATCACCCGAGCTGACCGACTTCGCCGGACGCGTGTCGGATTCCGGCGAGGGGCGCTGGACCGTCGACGCCGCCATCGATCTCGGGGTGCCCGCGGCGGTCATCACGTCGGCGCTGTACACGCGCTTCCAATCACGCGGCCTCGGCGATTTCGGCAACAAGATCCTGTCGGCGATGCGCTCGGAGTTCGGCGGCCACGCTGAGAAGCCCGAGGACCAGCCGCCGGCCCAGGACGGGACGAGCGGGACCTCTGAGGAGTCCCATCCGGACGGCTGACTTTGTGGAGAACCGAGTGTTGATTGGTTGCTTATGCGCTTCTTTGTGCATTCTCTGACCGATCTCGCTTGACAGGACCAAAAGCGCACAGGTATCGTGACGCTCGCTCAACGAGGGGAATCCAGGCCCCTCGGAAGGAGAGGGAGAGATCAACCGTCATTGCGCAGCCGCGGCGCTCGCAGGTGCGTGCGCGCTTTCGCTGACCTCGTCAGCATTCGCAGCCTCCGATCAGGGGCTGCTCGGACTTCCGGCAACGTCGGCCGGCCACAGCTACATCCTGGCCCCGGCGTCGCGGACCGTGGCGCCCGCCGCCATCGTCCAGGCGACGACCGTCGACGACGATTTCGTCAGCGCCGGCTCATCGGTCTCAGAGACCGATGCCCACCATCTCGGCGTTGGCACCAGCACGACCACCCAGCTGGATGGCGTCACCGTCCGCCAGGCCGGCTCCGGTCAGCCGGGGGGACACTTCGTGTACACGCTGCACGTCGCGCCCGACCACGGGGTCGCGATCCGCGTCGAAGAGGCCGGCAGCGCGACCGCGGACTACTGGGTCCTGGTCAACGGCGTCCGCGTCTATCACCGTCAGCCCGACCCGCGCCAGAGTGGCGCGTGGGACAACCTGGCGGGCGTCGTCCACTACCAGTTCACCGTGCCGGCCGGCGTCCTGGCCCGCGGCGCGCGGCACGGCCGGCGCCTGCGGCTGACCTTCCTCAACGCGGCGACGCCCGGTGACGGAGCCCGCATCGCGGGCGTCTGGGCGCTGAGTCCGGGCGGGCAGACCCGCGGGGCATACGGCGGCACCGCCCAGCCGGAGAGCGCGACGGCGATGACCCTGTCGTCACATATCTTCGGACGGCCGTTCGTGATCGTCGATTTCGGGCGCGAGGTCGGCGGTCAGGTGCAGATGACGCTCGCCAACGCCGGCCCGGCGACGAAGCTGGGACTGGCGTTCAGCGAGTCCGCCATGTACCTGACGACGGCGTCGGATTTCTCCGAGGACTCGCCCGGGGTCGCGACCGAGACCCACTACGAGACGGTCGCCCACGGGTCCACCTCGTTCACCGATCCGGTCATCCGCGGGGGCTTCCGCTACCTGATGGTGTTCCTCGACGAGCCCGGCGCCGTCCGGATGAGCGATCTGCGGCTGCACTTCACCGCCTCGCCGACCGCCACCGGCCTGCGCGACTACCGGGGATCGTTCCTGTCGGCCAGTGACGAGCTCAACCGTCTCTGGTACGCGGGCGCGTACACCGTCCAGCTGGACACCATCGATCCCACCACCGGCCGCGCCTATCCGGCGCAACCCGGTCCGGTGCAGAACAACGCGACGATCGCATCCGGTCCGACCGCCATCACCGACGGGGCCAAGCGTGACCGGATGGACTGGGTGGGGGATCAGTCAGTCGAAGACCCGGTGTCGTTCCTGACGACCGGCGACACGCTGAGCGCCAAGGACTCGTTTGACTTCATGGGTCAGGGCGCGGCGCCCGACGGCGAGGTGCCCGGCATCTTCCTGCCGGGCAGCGGCTACAACTTCGGCTGGGGCGAGTACGCCGCCTGGTGGATCTACAACTACTGGGAGTACTACCTCTACACCGGGGACCGCGGCTTCCTGGACCAGTGGTTCACGACGATGCGCAACGACGTGAGCTGGTTTGAGTCGCTGGTCGATTCCACCGGCCTGCTCAACGTCCCGGGGTCCGCCGGCGGTCACTGGGGCTATGGGAACTCCGGCGAGGAGACCTACGACAACGCGCTCTACGTGTGGGTGCTGCAGGCGGCGGCCAAGGCCGCCTCGGTGGAGGGCGACACCGCCGTCGCCGCCCAGTACGCCGCTGACGGCGCGCGTACCGCGGACGCCGTCAACGCGCATCTGTGGGATCCGGCCGCGGGCGCCTACGTGGTCGACCCCGGCGATTCCGCCCACCCCCAGGACGGCAACGTGATGGCGATCCTGGCCGGAGTGGCGACGGGCGCCCGGGAGACCGCGGTCCTGCAGTTCCTGCGGACACAGTGGACCCCGTACGGCGCGGACACGATCGACACGGCCGGCAACATCGTCAGCCAGTACGTCAGCCCGTTCATCAGCTACTACGAGCTGCTGGGCTACGCGTCGCAGAACACCAGCGCCGGGACCGACGACGCGCTGGACCTGCTGAACCGCACGTGGGGGACGATGCTCGCCCCGGGCTTCAGTCAGACGATGTGGGAGAACGTGTCACTCGCCGGCGCGCCCCAACTCGGGGCGTACACGAGCCTCGCCCACGGATGGTCGGCGGGCGTCGTGCCGTTCCTGACCAATGACGTGCTCGGGATCACACCGACCGCGGGCGGGTTCAGCACGTTCACCGTCATGCCCCACGCTCCGACGTCGCTGCCATGGGCCGAGGGCACGGTGCCGACACCCGCCGGGACGATCAGCGCCGCCTGGCGCCATACCGCGGGGGCGTTTTCGCTCAGCGTCCGCGCCCCCGCCGCGACGACGTACAGCGCGGGGGTGCCGGACCGCGCCCGCATCGTGACCGACGACGGTCACCCCATATGGAGCGACGGACACGCCACCGCCCCCGGGGTCACCGATGACGACGGGTATATCGTCGTCGCCGGAGCCACCGGCGCGACCGACCTGACGGCGAGCTACTGATGCGCCTCCGTCTCATCCTCGGCCTCGCCGCCGCATCGCTGCTGGGATCCGCCGGCACTGCGGCGGCCACAGCGGCTGCGGCGGCCGCGGCCACGGGCGGACCGTGGAGCAACCCCGGTTACCAGGCCCGGCCGGGGGACTGGCGCCCCTACGTGCTCGCCCCGCCCGGCCACGAGGTCACGCCGGTGTCGGTCGTGAGCGCCGACCCCCGCGGTGGCGAGATCCAGGGCAACCCCGACGCCGCCCTGGGCAGCGGCGGCTCGGTGCGGCTGATCAGCACCGGGGACCGGACCACCTCGCCGCTGCTCATCCTCGATTTCGGCAAGGAGGTGGCCGGGCAGGTCCAGGTTCACGTGTCGGGCGCGTCGGCGACCCGTCCGGCGCTGCATGCGTGCTTCAGCGAGTCACGGCAGTTCATGGCGCTGTCGGGTGGTCAGAACGACGGCGAGGCGGCCTACGCCCCGGGGTGTGACACCGCGAACATCTGGAACGGCTATCCCGGTACGCCCTACACCTGGGACTCCGACAGCCACACGCTCCCGTTGAGCGGCGCCACGCTCCCGGCGACGTTGACCGATCCGACGATCCGCGGCGGCTTCCGCTACCTGACGCTGTTCCTCGACGGTCCCGGGTCCGTCGACATCGACGGGGTCTCGCTGAGGTTCACGGCGGCTCCGCTCCAGACCGATCCGGCCGCCTACCGTGGCTGGTTTGAGTCAAGCGACAACGTGCTCAACAAGATCTGGTACGCGGGGGCCTACACGGTGCAGATCAACACCTCGATGTCGAACACCGCCAAGTCGTGGCCCTACAGTCAGGGCGAGGCCGACCAGACCAACTCGCAGATCCCGCATGCCGATCCCGCCCAGGAGGTCATCCTCGATGGCGGCAAACGTGATCGCGACGTCTGGCAGGGAGACCTGTCGGTGCAGGCCCCGGTCACCTACCTGAGCACCGATGACACCGGCGCGGTCGACAACTCGCTGTCGGCCCTCGCCGCGCAGCAGCTGCCCAACGGCTACGTGCCGGCCGAGGGACTGGTCGGCCCTCACAACACCGGTGAGGAGACGACGTACGGCGAGTACGTCACCTGGTTTGTCAACAACATGGCGGTCCACTACCTCTACACCGGCGACCGGTCCTACCTGGCCAAGTGGTACCCCGCTCTCACCAAGGCGATGGCCTGGCTGGAATCGGTGCGCCAACAGGATCCCGGCGGTCTGATCGCGTTCGGATCCGGCGGCAACTGTGGGCACTACGCCTACAGCGACTGCGGTCACGAGACGTACGTCAACGCCCTGTACTACCGCAATCTCACTCAGATGGCGACGCTCGCCGACGCCGAGGGCCAGCCGTCCGCCGCCGCCGGATACCGCACCACCGCCGCCCAGGTCAAGACGGCGATCAACAAGCAGCTGTGGAACGGCTCGGTGGGAGCGTACGAGCTCAGCCGGGAGACGCCCGGCGTCTATCCCCAGGACGCCAACGCCACCGCCGTCCTCACCGGCATCGCCGACCGGGCCCAGGGGCGCCGAGCGCTGGCCTACCTGCGCAGCCACAACTGGAGCACCCTCGGCTCACTGACGGTGGGCAGCGCCAATTCGGTCATCCCGATGGAGTACGAGCCGTTGCCGATGGCGTTCGAGGCCGAAGCCCGGCTGACCGGCGCCGACCCCACCGAGCTCGGCTACGACACGGCCCTGCAGCTCATGCGCCAGTACTGGGGATGGAACCTGCGTCAGGACCCCGAGAGCACGTTCTGGGAGAAGACCAGCCCGGCGGGCGTGCCAACGATCGGGTCATTCACAAGCCTCGCCCACGGCTGGGCGGCCGGGCCGACGGTGGCGCTGACCACGCAGGTCCTCGGCATCACGCCCACCGCTGCCGGGTTCTCGCAGTACGCGGTCATCCCCCACCCGGCGGGGCTGGCCTGGGCGCAGGGCGCAGTGCCCACCCCCCACGGCGACATCACCGCCGCGTGGCGGCACGCCGGCGGACGCTTCTCGCTGACCCTGGCCACCCCGGCGCAGACGACGGGAACGGTCGGGGTGCCCACGTTCGGAGCGGCGATCACGGTGCGGGTCGATGGCCGGCTGGTGTGGGAGGCGGGCCGGTCGCTGGCCGATGGGGCCCACAGCGACGGCGCGTTCGTCTACGTGGACGGGCTCCGCGCCGGGCGGCACGTGATCACCGGCCAGGCCGCGAGCCGTCCGCCGGCTCAGGCCCGGATCGATGTCTCGCCGGCCGGCAGCCAGGCGACGCCGGGAGCCGTCCAGGACGCTCGGGTCACCTTCACCGGAGTGTCACCGGGGCAGCTGTCAGGCACCCTGTCGGCGGCCGGCCCCGCCGGCTGGGTCGTCGAGCCCGACGCGGTCACGATCGATCAGGCCAGCGACGGCCGGCCAGTGTCATTGAGCCGGACGTTCTACTTCGAGGTTCCGGACACCGTGGCCAGCGGCAGCTACCCGATCACATTCACGTTCAGGGGCACTGCCGGTCTCATCGCCACCGCGGCGACGACCGTACAGGTCACAAACACGAACATCCTCTACGGATTCGAGGACGGGACCACCCAGGGGTGGACCGCCGGCAGCAACACCGCCTCGGTGTCGCCGGTGACCAGCTTCGCCAATGGTCCGGGGGCGCCGTATGACGGCAAGTACGCGCTGGGCGCGGCCTGCTCGACGGTGCCGGCCGACAGCTGGCACACGGTCCAGGTCACGCCGACCGGCGCCCTGAATCTGATGAACGCCCACACGTTCTCGCTGCAGGAGGACAGCTACGGCGGCGCACCGGGAGCCACCGGCTATCAGACGATGGTGACCCTCACCGCCGGCAACGGTCAGACGCTGTCGACCACGCAGACGACGAGCAACGATGCCTGGAACGAGGTGGACCTCGACGTGTCCTCGTGGCCAGATCGCAACGACGTGAGCGGGATCGCCGTCGCCTTCCGGGCGATCGGCAGTACGTACCCATGGGGCTGTCAATTCCAGATCGACGATGTGAGGTGGAGCGGATGAGGATCAGGACGCTGTCAATCGCCGCGATCAGCGCCGTCGCCGCGCTGGGGGCGGCCGGCCAGGCCTGCGCCGCGACCGCCGCGGCCGTCCCATCGTTCCGGCAGCCCGATTGGCAGCACTACGTGCTCGGACCCCCGACGGCGAACGTGCACCCGACCGCCGTGCAGAGCACATCCGGCGATGTCAGCAATGGCCAGGGGCTCGTGACCGGACAGGGCGCCGCCACCCTGACGATGACGGCGGGCAGCCCGGCGCCGACGATCGTCCTTGACTACGGCAAGGACGTCGGTGGCATCCCGTCCTTCCAGATCCGCTCGGAGAACGGGACGCCGACGCTCACGGCCTCCTACAGCGAGGGTCTGCCGTACGTCAGCCCGTCGGGCGACGGCGGCCCGAGCCAGAGCGGCTCGGGCGACGGCAGCCGCGCCGATCAGTTGACCGTCACCGGCCCGGGCCCGCTCACCGCCGGCCTCATCCAGGGAGGCGAGCGCTATCAGGAGTTGACGCTGACCTCTCCGGGAACCGTGACCATCTCCTCGGCTCAGATCCACTTCACCGCCTACCGGGCCACGCCCGCTGACTACCGCGGCTGGTTTGAGTCGAGCTCGGATCAGCTCAACCGCCTGTGGTACGACGGCGCCTACACCACCCAGCTCGACCAGCTGCCGCGCAACTCCCTGCCGGCGGCATGGTCGATCACCGGCGGCTCGCTCGACGCCAACGGCGGAAACATCGGGGTCCTGAGCGGCGGCTCGAGCTGGACCGACTACACCGACGAGTTCCAGACCGAGATCCTCAGCCGCCAGGCCGGCTGGGTCGTGCGAGCCGCGGCGGACGCAAGCTCCGGCTACCTGTTCATCCTCGACGCCGACAACGATCCGGCCTCCGGCGGCGGACCGGTCAACACCCTGCAGGAGCTCTACTTCAACAACGGCAACTACCAGCAGATTGCCGACATCCCGCTTGGGGTGGACCTGGCGCCGAGCACGTGGCATTCGGTCTCCACCACGCTGTCGGGGCAGACGATCACCATCTCGCTCGACGGCCGGCAGGTGTCGAGCATCAACGAGTCACAGCTCCCGTCCGGGATCCCCGCCCTGACGGCGGGCACCGTCGGGTTCCGCGAATATCCGGGAGAGCACGCCCGCTTCCGTGATCTGACGGTCACGAGCGCCTCCGCGAGCACCCTGTACAGCAACCCGTTGGCCGATCCGTCAGCGCTCGCCGACTTCGCCGGACCGCCGGTGACCGTTCCCGATCCCCTCCCCGTGATCCTCGACGGCGCCAAGCGCGACCGGGTCGTCTGGAGCGGCGATCTCGGCGTGGAGGGACCGAATGTCTTCTACACGACGGCCGCCGACGCGTACGTGCGCGGTTCGCTCCAGCTGCTCGCCAGCTACCAGAACGGCAACGGCGAATCCGGGACCAACGTGCCGCCGACGGTGCCGCTCGGCACCTTCCCGGAGAGCGGATACACCTATTCGGCGTCCTACTCGATGGACGAGATCGACAACATCGCCACCTACTACCGCTACACCGGCGATCTGGCGTTCGTCCGCAGCGAGTGGCCAATGATCCAACGCGAGCTCGCCTACAACCGCGCGATGGTCGACAGCCGCGGGCTCCTGGTGACCGACGGCGGCGACGGTCTGGATTGGGACTACTACGACGGGCCCAAGACCGGCGCGGTGACCGCCTACAACGTCATCTACGACCAGACCCTGAACGATGCGGCGACGATGGCCGGCGCGGTCGGTGACTCCGCCGACGCCGCCGTCTACGCGGCGCAGGCGACGAGCCTGCGGGCCGCGATCAACCAGTACCTGTTCGACCCGACAACCGGCCTCTACGCCGTCTCGGACACCCAGCCGGGCAGCTTCGCCCAGGACGGCAACGCCCTGGCGATCGTCGACGGCGTGGCGCCCGCAGACCGGGCAAGCGCGATCGCCGCGGCGCTGCGCTCACAGCTGCCGTCCACGCCCTACGGGCCGCTGCCGTTCAGCTCGGACACCGGCTACCGCCAGGCGGTGAGTCCGTTCGTCACCAGCGAGGAGGTGCAGGCGCTGTTCGCCGTCGGGGACACGGGCGCTGCCACAAGCCTGCTGAGGACGGTGTGGGGTCACATGGACGCCCCGGGTCCGTATTTCACCGGAGCCGACTGGGAGCTCGTCGGCAGCGACGGCACCCCGGGGTTCGGCGGCTTCACGAGCCTCGCCCACGGCTGGGCGAGCGGCGCCACGGCCGATCTGTCCGCCTATGTCCTCGGGGTGGCGCCCACCTCGGCCGGCTACGGCACGTGGACCATCGCACCCCACCCGGGCGAACTGGACTGGGCCGAGGGCGAGGTCCCCACGCCCCACGGGACGATCACCGTCCGGTGGAGCCAGCGCGGCGCCGGCGGTGTCCTGCAGCTCGAGGCGGTCGTGCCGAGCGGTGAGGCGGGCACGATCAGCGTCCCCGTGGGCCCCGGCGGGCTCGCCATGCTGCACGGCCACACCACCGACGGGTCTCCGGTCCTGGCCGTGCGACGTGGGGCCCCAGGCTCGGCGACGGTCTCGTTCACCGTCCGCTCCGGCGGGCGGTACTCGGTAACGGTGACACGTGAGGTGAGCAGATGAGACCGCGGTGGATCCTGACGATCACGGCGGCCGCGGGACTGGCCGCGGCCGGCCTGGGACCGATCGCAGCGGCAGCCGCCGCCCCACCCGGCAACGCGGCGTTCCCGCGGGCCGACTGGCAGCAGTACGTGGTGGCCCCCTCCAGCCGTGACGTCAGGCCGGTCCGCGTGATCGCGACCACTGGGACCGTCGTGCATCCCGACGCGCTGCTGCACGGCGGAACCGTCAGGCTCATCCGCCCCGAGCAGCCCCCGCCACCGACGTGGCCGAGTGCGACGACGGCGACCGCGTCGAGCTTTCACGCGCCCAATGGCGGTGACAACGGCTCGCCGACCACGTATGACCCGTCCAATGCCATTGACGGCAACCCGACGACGTTCTGGAACGACGCCAATCCCGACACCTATCCGGCCTGGCTGCAGATCACCTCTCCGACGGCGGTGACCCTGCCGGGGATCACCCTGCTGTCCAACAGCGACGGCGTGCCCGAGGACTTCACGGTCGCGGCCCTGGAGGGCGGCACGCTGCAGACCGTGGCCACCGTCACCGGCAACACCGCCGTGCAGGTGCCGGTGTCATTCAGTGCACCGGTCACCACGACCCAGATCCGCATCACGGTCACCCTTGACCAGGCGAGCCCCCAGGGTGACTTCACGCGCATCAACGAGGTCTATCCCGCGGTCATCCCGGTCCAGCCGGCGCCGAGCATCACGCTCGATTACGGCAAGGACGTGGTCGGCTTCCCGCAGCTGAGCTTCGCCGGCGCCTCCGGTGGGTCACCGGGCATCCGCGTCGCGTTCTCGGAGACCAAGCAGTACCTGACCGACCGCTCGGACTTCACGCGGTCTGACTACTCCGGCGGACCGGGGACCGACCAGCACGCGCCCTCGACGAGCGGGCCCAGCACCTGGACCGACACCGACGGCTGTCAGGACGCCACCAAGGTGTGCGCCGACGGGCTGCACGGCTTCCGCTACGAGAAGATCACGCTCGACGCGCTGCCGGCCGACGCCCCGTACGCCGAGCCCTCCGGCGAGGTCGATCTCAACGGAGCCGACCTCCAGTTCAGCGCCTACCTGGGCACGCCGAGCAGCTATCTCGGCTGGTTCGATTCCTCGGACCCAACGCTCGATCGCTACTGGTACGACGCCAGCTACACCAACGAGCTCGTCACCGATCACTTCGAGCCCGGCAGCGTGGAGCCGCGCGGTGCCGACTCGCCCACGCTCGACGGCAAGCTCGTGCTGATGGACGGCGCCAAACGCGACCGCGATCCCTACGACGGAGACCTCGCGGTGTCGGGACTGACCGACTACCTCACCCACGACCAGGGAAGCGCGGTCACCGACGTGCTCACCGACCTGGCCGATCACCAGCTGCCGGACGGCTACATCCCGCCGGCGTCGATCAACGACTACACCCTGCCGTTGTTCGAGTACCCGCTGTATTGGGCCATGGACAGCTGGGAGTACGTCCTCTACAACGGCATCGACGGGTACGGACGTCAGTACTACCCCAATCTGGTCAAGCTGCTCAACACCTGGTACCCGTCGGTCACCGACAACCGCGGCCTGCTCGACAAGGGCATGAACGGCACCAGCGGCTTCGGCGATTACGCGTTCCTGCCGCGCTCCGGCGAGGTCACCTATTACAACGACCTCTACGTGCTCGCGCTGCGTGACGGCGCCAAGCTCGCCACGGCGCTCGGCGACACGGCCACCGCCGCAGCCTGGCGCCAGCGCGCGACGGAGGTGAGTGCGGCGATCAACCAGTACCTGTGGGACCCCGCCGCCGGCGCCTATCTTGACTCCAACACCGGCGCGGTCAGCCATCCGCAGGACGGAAATGCCTGGGCGGTGGTGGCCGGAGTCGCCCGCGGGAGCCGCGCGACATCGGCACTCGACTACCTCAGCGCCCATACCCAGACCCCGTACGGCAACGCGTTCTGGGACAACGACTCCGTCGTCTCCGACGGCACCAGCCGGGTCTACGCGTTCACCTCATACCCGGAGATCGTGGCCCGGTTCGAGACCGGCCAGACGGGTTCCGCGCTCGATGAGATCGATCGCCTGTACGGCTGCATGGCGTCCGGTGATCCCGGGATCACCGACTGGGAGGGGATCACCACGGGCTGCCAGCCCTACGAGGGCGCCTTCACGAGCATGGCCCACGGCTGGTCGACCGGCGTGCTGCCCGCCCTGACCAACGAGCTCCTCGGCGTGTCGCCGGCGGGGCCTGGATTCAGCCGGTGGGTGTTCGCGCCCCACCCCGGCACCGTTGCCTGGACCGAGGGCCAGGTTCCGACGCCCCACGGTCCGATCACGGCCAAATGGCGGCAGGACGGTGACACGCTCGTCATGCAGCTCCGGGCCCCCAGTCAGACGTCCGGCCGGATCGCCGTTCCCACGACCGGGGCGGTCTGGCTCGACGGTCGCATGGTATGGGACGGCCGGGCCGCGCACCGAGGTGCTGACGGTGTCAGCGCCGGCCTGCACGATGGCTCCGTGGATCTCGACGTGGCATCGGCGGCTGGTGCCGGTTCGGGCCCGACGCGGGTGTTCACCGTCGTCGCGCGCGGGGTGAGCCGCTGATCAGGCTCGACGTCACGCCGCCGATGGGCCGCCGTCACGGGTTCGGCGGCCCCGCAACGGCAGCCACCGGCATCGGATCCCCCGGCGCCGGGCCGGTGTGGTCGCCTTCGCCGAAGAACTCGGCGCCCTCGATGCTCACCCGGGGGACGATCCGGTCGAGCCAGCGCGGTAGGTACCAGTTGATGCGACCCATGAGGAGCATCAGCGCCGGTACGAACAGGCAGCGGACGATCGTGGCGTCGAGAATGACGGCGACCGCCAGGCCGATCCCGAACTGCTTGATCGTCGGGTCGCCGTTGAGGACGAAGCTTCCGAACACGAACACCATGATCAGCGCCGCGGCGGTGATCACCCGGGCGCTGGTGACCAGCCCCGAGATGACCGAGCTCTCGTTGTCCTCGCCCTGATGGACGTGTTCTTCGATCTGGCTGACGAGGAACACCTCGTAGTCCATCGAGAGGCCGAACAGGATCGCGAACATGAACAGCGGCACGTAGGAGACGATCGGCACCGGGCCGCTCAGGCCGATCAGGCCGCTGAGCCAGCCGTACTGGAAGATGGCCGTCAGCACCCCGTAGGAAGCGCCGATCGAGAGCAGGTTCATCACCGCGGCCTGGGTCGGGATCACGACCGATCGGAAGGCGAGGATCAGCAGCACGAAGCTGAGCGCGATCACGACCAGGATCTGGAGCGGGAGCTTGCTCGAGATGTTGGACGCCAGGTCGTCGTAGGCGGCGGTGCTGCCCCCGACGTCGGCCCTCATGTCCGTGTGCGCGTCGGCGTGTGGGATCACGCTCGAGCGCAACGTGTCGACGAGGTGGGTCGTCGCGCTGGTCGCCGGTCCATGACTCGAGATGGCGTTGAAATAGGCGGTCGTCCCGGCGGTGTCGATCTGGATCGGCGACACGGCCGCGACGCCCGGTGTCGAGGCGATGTCCTTTTGCAGCGTGGCGAGTCGGGGGTCACTGGCGCGAGGATCGCTCTGAGAGCCGCTGGACGACCCGGACGACCCGGACGAGGCGGCCGAGGCCGGCTGCGCGGGTGACTTGAGCGTCACGGCGATCAACAGCGGGCCGTTGACCCCGGGGCCAAAGCCCTTCGATATCAGGTCGTACGCCCGGCGCGCGGTGGTGCCGGTCGACTGCGCCGCGACGTCCTGTTGCCCGAACGTCAACGACAACATCGGGACCATCAGGGGCAGCAGGATCGCGAGCGCGACGAGACCGGCGAGAACCGGGTACTTGGCGATCTCGGCCGCCCATTTCGCCCAGCGCCCCTGGCGGGTGGCCTCATCGGTGGGGAGCGTGCGAACCCGCAACGCGCCGATGCGGTCGCCGGTGAGCGCCAGCAGCGCCGGCAGCAGGGTGACGGCGGCGACGACCCCGACCACCACCGAGATCGCCGCCATGAGACCCATGGTCGTGACGAGCGGAATGCCGGCGACGGCGAGCGACACGAGGGCGATCGTCACCGTGCAGCCGGCGAACACCACGGCCCCGCCAGAGGTCGCCGTGGCGCGGGCGATGGACTCGCCGCGCTCGAGCCCTTCGTTCAGCCCGCGGAGGTGGCGCGTCACGATGAACAGCGCGTAGTCGATCCCCACTCCCAGCCCGATCATCGTTGCCAGCGTGGGGGCGACGGTGGGCACGGTCGCGACGTGGCCGAGCATCCGGATGATCGCGAGCGTCACGAGCAGTGCAAAGATCGCGTTGACGATCGGGAGCAGCATCGCCGTCACCGTCCCCAAGGTGAGTGACAGGATCACCATCGCGGCGATGATCCCGATCAGCTCGCTGGACTCGCTGGAGGATTTCGAGATCTTCTGCCCCAACTGACCGCCGGTCTCCACCTGCAGCCCGGCCGCCTGCGCTGGTTTCGCCGCGTCGACGATCGTCTGTACGTCGGACACCGAGAGCTGCCCGGGACTCACTTTCAGCGTCACCGAGAGGTAACCGGTCGTCTTGTCCTTACTGAGCGCGGACGCCCCCTGGGCCGTGAGCGGGTTGGTCACCGTCGCCACGTTCGGCGCCTTCGCCACGTCGGCGGCGGCCTGATTGATGGCGCCGGCGTACTTGGAGTCCGTCAGCTGCCCCGTCGGGGCATGCAGGACGATCGGGCTGGTGCCGTTGGACTGGGCCGGGAACGGCTTGGCGAGAACCTCGGTCGCCCGCTGGCTATCGGTTCCCGGCAGCGAGAGGTTGTCGTTGGTGTTGTCGCCCAGACGGTGCGACGCGGCAACCAGCGCAATCCCGGCGACTACCCAGATCGCGAGCACGACCCAGCGACGGCGCACACACAGCTTCGCCAGTCTGTACAGCGCACCCGTCATCGACCCAGGCCCCTTATAGCTTTTACCCCTCGACGCGAACTTGATCCTCCCGCTCCGTTCGCTGCACTGTCAAGCCGCCCAATTGATGTACCGGCAAGTCGTCGATCGGTGGACCGGGTTCCGGAGACAGACGTGTACCCGTAACCCGGCAGGATCCGGGAGGGACGGTCAGCTCTTGCCGGCGGTGCGCCAGCCCTCGGCGTACTCGAGGCGGGCCGGGGCGGAGTACGGAACCGGGCTCACGACAACGCGCACATTGATCTGCTTGTGGGGCTGAACGGTGGTCTTGCGCGATCCTCCGTCGGGCTCACCCCAGACCAGCTCGAGCTCGGTCCCCATCTCGATCCGAGGGTCGATCGTGGCCAGCGACAGCGCCCGCTTCTCATTGGCGCTGTAGCCGCTGAACATCGAGACGCCGACGACGGATCCATCGGACTCGAGGACGGAGTCGAAGTTGGACGAGCCGTAGTTGGCGATGGGAATGTCGAAGAACTGGTACGGCAGGTCGGCCTCGAGGTCGACCAGGGAGTCGAGGATCTTGGCAACATCCTCGCCGTTCCAGGCCAGCGTCACCTTCTTGCGCTGGGAGTCGGGATCGATCGCCTCCAGCGCGTCGCGGCCGATGAAGTCGTGATCGAACTTGACGAACGGGCCGTAGCCGAGCTCCCACGGGTTGAGGTAATAGTCCTCGATGTCATCGGACACGAAGCTTCCCGCCAACGTGTTGTTGGCCTCATAGCTGTCGGTGCCGAGCCACTCGCGGTATCCGCGCAGCTCCTCGCCGGTGTAGATCGCCGGCAGCGGCGACGGGATCCAGCCCGACTCGAGGGTGTTCGAGGCGTAGGCCCGGGCGCCGACCGGCTCCATCCCGAACTCCTGTCCGGCCTCGAGGATGGCGTCGCGGATCTTGTCGTAGGTCTCGTACGGCCCAAAGATCTCCAGGCCCGGAGCGCCCGCCATCCCGTGACGGAGCGTGCGGACCGTGTCGCCGGCAATGTTCATCTCGGCCATGCGGAAGAACTTGAGCTGCTCGACGGGGCCGCCGTTGAGCTTCTCGATGATCGGCCACGCGTTCGGACCCTGGATCTGGAACCGCCAGTACTCCCGGGTCACGGCCTTGCCGTACGGCCGCGACGGCGAGCGCGGATCCATCCTGATCTCGACGTCGTAGTCGCCCGCCTGCGCCTGGTAGCTGAGCCAGCTGGCCACCGGGGCCCGTCCGACCCAGACGAACTTCTCCTCGTCGAGATGGAAGAGGATGCCGTCGCCGATGACGTGGCCGGCCGGAGTGACCGGCACGAACTGCTTGGCCATGTTGACGGGAAAGGTCGAGACGCTGTTGATGCCCGTGTCCGAGATCAGCTTCAGCGCGTCCGGACCCGTGATGAACAGGTTGAACATGTGGTGCGACTGATCGAACAGCACCGCCGTCTCGCGCCAGGCGATCTGCTCCCGGCGCCAGTTGGTGAACTCCCACGGCACCACCGGGTAGATGTAGGCGCCGATCTGCGCGTTGCGCAGCAGCTCGACGGCGTTCCCGGACGCGTCCAGGACCTCCTGCAGGTTCTTTGGCGGCATGGGTCTTCTCCTCGTTCGTGGCCCGGGTGACAGCTTCGCGCAGATGGGACGGTGCCGGCAGCGCCGCGCGGAGCTCTGCACGGCCTGCCAGGGGATCTCGCACTGTCGGCACAATCCGGCGGCTGGTCATCACTGGTCGGCGCCCGCGCTCGACGCCGCTAGCGTCTGCGTCATGACAGACGAAACCTCGATCCGGGACGAGCGCACGCGGACGCTCGCTGACGGATCCACCATCCCCACCCTCGGCCTCGGCGTGTGGCAGGTGCCGAACGGCCCCGAGTGCGAGAACGCGGTCCGGTGGGCCCTCGAGCTCGGATATCGCCACATCGACACCGCGCAGGCCTACCGGAACGAGGAGAGCGTCGGGAACGCGCTCCGCGACAGCGGGGTCCCCCGCGACGAGGTCTTCATCACGACCAAGTTCAATCCCGCCCATCGCGACCCGGTGGCCGAAGCGGAGAACAGCCTGCGGCGACTCGGCGTCGACCGGGTCGATCTCTACATCATCCACTGGCCCCAGCGCGGGCCGACCTGGGCGTGGCCCGGCATGGAAGCCGCCCGGGAGCGCGGCTACGCCCGCTCGATCGGCGTCTCGAACTTCAGCGTTCGCGAGCTCGAAGAGGTCACCGCCATCGCGAGCACCGCGCCGGTGGTCAACCAGGTCCAGTTCAGCCCGTTCGAGTACCGACGGACGCTGCTGGAGGCGTGCGAGGCGCGCGGAGTTGCCATCGAGGCGTACAGCCCGCTCGGCACCGGCCGGCACCTTTCGGATTCGACCGTCGTGGAGATCGCCGAGCGCGTCGGCCGGACGCCGGCCCAGGTCCTCGTGCGCTGGTGCATCCAGCGCCGCACGATCGTCCTGCCCAAGTCAACCCATCGGGAACGTCTCGCGGAGAATGCCGGCGTCTTCGATTTCGCTCTGTCCGATGCGGACATGGCCGTCCTCGATGGGCTCGATCACACCGGCGGGACGGACAGTGCGCGCGAGCAGAAGTGGTGGTGACGGCGACGGCGCCGCACACCGGTGCGCCGGCGGTGGTGGTCCACGGTGGCGCGGGCGCCCGCTCGGCCGAGCTGGCGGAGCGCCACGACGAGGTTCACGCGGCCCTGCTGCAGGTGATTGACATCGCCCGGGTGATGCTGGAAGCCGGCCGGAGCGCGCTGGCGGCGACGCAGTCGGCGATCATGTCGATGGAGGCGGACTACGAGTTCTTCAACGCCGGTCGGGGGTCGGTGCTGTGCGCCGACCGCTCGGTGCAGATGTCCGCGGCGCTGATGCAGGGGTCCGATCGGTCCGGCGGGGCGGTGGCCGGGATCTCGCGCACCAAGCATCCGATCATCGCGGCCCGAACGGTGCTCGATCACAGTCCGCACGTGCTGATGGTCGGCCCGGCGGCCGATGCCCACGCGGCCGCCCAGGGTGCCGAGCAGACAGCGCCGTCCTACTTCGTCACCGAGCGTCAGCGCCGCCGGCTCACCGAGGCCGGATCGGACGCTGACCGCGGCACCGTCGGAGTCGTCTGTCTCGACGTCAACGGCGCATTGGCCGCCGGCACCTCGACCGGTGGCATGCGCGGCCAGTCCCCGGGGCGAGTCGGCGACTCGCCGCTACTCGGGGCCGGAACCTGGGCCGACGGTCACGTCGCCATCTCGTGCACCGGCGACGGCGACGCGTTCATCCGCGCCGGCACCGCCCGCCACATCGCCACCCTCATCGCCCTGGGCACCGCGCTGCAGCCGGCCGCCGCGGAGGCGCTCGCAGACGTTGCCCGCCTCGGCGGACACGGCGGGCTGATCGCATTGGACGCTCACGGCACCATCGCGATGCCCTTCAACTCCGCAGCGATGCCACGCGCAACCTGGCGAGCCGGCGAAGCGCCGGCCGCCTGGGTCTGACGCCGGAGCACCGCACTGGCCGGGTGATCCGTGGTCAACGATCCGGTCAGGCGGTGGGAAGAGCCCGGAGCTCGGCGGTGGCCGCCAGCTCCCGCGCCCGCTGTGGATCGAGGCGACCCGCTCCGGGAACCTCGGCGTTCGCCGCGGCCGCACCCATCCCGAGCGCGGCCGCGCGGGGCCACGGCTCGCCTGCCGCCAGGGCCGTCAGCAGCCCGGCGAGCAGGGCGTCGCCGCTGCCCACGGGGTAGCGGCCCCGCATCGCGACGGCCCCGTGCCACGCCTCCCCGTCCGGGTCGACGAGCACCATGCCGCGCTCGCCGAGCGTGACCACGGCGGCGTGGTCGGCACCGCCGGCGCGGGTTCGGATCTCGACCGCCGCTTCCCGCGCCTGCGCGGTGCCGTCGATCGTGCGGCCGAGGAGCTCGTGCGCCTCGTGGACGTTGATCTTGACGAGCTCCGGCCCCGCGGCGAGCGCGCCCGCCAGCGTCGGGCCGCGTGAGTCCACCGCCGTCCGGACGCCGGCTCTCCGCGCCGCCGCCATCAGCCGCGGATAGCCCTCGATGCCGGCGCCGGCCGGAAGCGAACCGGCCAGCGCCAGCCAGCTGGCCTCCTCCACCAACCCGTCGACGATCTCCACGAGCGCTGACCATTCCTCCGCGCCGGCCGGAACCCCATCCTCATAGAACTCGGTCAGCCGCCCGGTCGCGCGGTCAGCGACCGACAGACTGGTGCGGGTCTCTCCGCTCCCCCAGGCGAACGCCGCCCGGACGCCCTCGGCGGCGAGCGCCTCGGCCACCCACCGGCCGGCGTGCCCGGCCAGGATCCCGGTGGCGACGGCCTCCCCGCCGAGCGCGATCGTCACCTGGGCAACGTGCACGCCCTTGCCGCCGGGGAGCGCCATGAAGAACTGCGGCCGGTGGATCTCGCCCGGGATGAGGTCCTCGACCTCGAACAGCTTGTCGACGGAGGGATTGCCGGAGACGCAGACGATCATGGAACCAGGCCATCCTCACGGAACCCGCGGACGATCCGGGAGCAGCCTTGTCATAGTTCAGTCCTCACCGACGATGTCCGATTTCCACGCCGGCAGGGGACCCACCGCCTTCCGGATCCATCCGGCGGCCCCGCGATGCCTGATGATCGTCCTGATCGCGCTCGCTGTCGCAACGGTGTCGGGCGGCCCGACGGCTGCGGCCCGGGCGCGCTCGACGGCGAGCACCGCCGCGGCGGGGAGCCGCGCCGGTGTCGTGACGGCCAGGACGCGCCTGGCTCACACCGTCAAGGGCACGGTCGGCTACCGCGAGGTGGGGTCCGGCACCCCGCTCGTGCTCATCATGGGGTTCAGCGGCTCGATGGACTACTGGGCGCCGTCGCTCGTCGACGCCCTGGCCGGCCATCACACGGTGATCGTGTTCGACAACGCCGGGGTCGGACGGACCGCGGCGGGCAAGCCGCCGCTGACGATCACCGCGATGGCCCAGCAGACGAGCGCGCTGATCGCCACGCTGCACCTGACCCACCCCGCGGTGCTCGGCTGGTCGATGGGCGGCATGGTCGCGCAGGCGCTCGCCGTGCTCCGCCCCGCGCAGGTGAGCGCGCTCATCCTCGCCGCCACCCAGGCCGGCACCGGCACCTCGCGACCGATCCCGCCCGGTCCGGCGGCCGCGCTCGCCAGCCCGAACCCCGCGGCGGCGCTGTCCGTCATCTTCCCCTCAGACCAGACGGCGGCCGCTCAGGCCTACGTCACGGGCATCCTCCAGTACAAGCCCTTCTACTCGGCGAGCGCCGCGGTCAAGACCCATCAGACCGCGGCCATCAGCCGGTGGATGGCCGGGCGCGATCCGGCGGGGCGCAAGCTCGGGACCGTCCGGCTCCCCACGCTCGTCGCGGACGGCACCCGTGATGAACTGGACCCCACCGCCAACGATCACCTCCTGGCCAGAACCATCCACGGCGCAAAGCTCGTCCTCTACCCCGACGCCGGGCATGCCTTCCTGTTCCAGGACGCCCCCACCTTCGCTGAGCGGATCGACCGGTTCCTCAGATAGGGCAGTCTCGACGACCGACAGCCGGCGGCGAGACTCCCGCGGTTCAGGCGAGCTTCAACGGCACTTCGGCGTAGGGGTCAATGCGGTAGACGAGTGAGACACGATGGAAACCGTCGGCGATGTCGGATCCTTTCCGGCCGCTCAGAACGAGCACCGGACTGAGCTGACGTCCTTCGATCGCCTTGATCAGGTCCTTCATGACGCCCGGGTCATCGAGCGGTGCCGCGGTCAGTCCGGCAGCGCGCAGGATGTCGTTCGCGCGACGGGTGGTGAGCTTTGCCTTGCGCAGGCGATCCACCGCCTTGGCGACCGCGTCGTCACCGAGCTTGAGTGACAGGTAGGCCTCGGCAGCGGCGTAATCGTGGTCCGCCACGGCCTCGGCCCATTTGATGTGAACCGCCGACTCAATCACGGGTGCCGCCTTCACTGTCGTTGTTCATCGATTGCCAACCCCTACGGATGCTGGTTCTCCGGTTCGGATGCGGGCGCACCGGACGCGGCCACGCGAGCGGTCGCATCACCACCACCGCGGCCGCGCAGGATCAGGGCGCAGCCCACCGCGATCGCCGCGCCGACCAGCGGTCCGGCCGCGTAGGCCCAATACGCCGTCCAGTCACCGCCGACGAGGGCGGGGCCGAACGAGCGCGCGGGGTTCATCGAGACGCCGCTCACGGGTGCCGCCCATAGCCCCGCCAGTGCGATGTACCCGCCAACCCCGAGCGCGCCAATGGTGCCAACGTTCTGGGCCGCCGAGGCCGTGCCGAGGATCACGGTGACGAGCCCCGCGGTGAGCGCGATCTCCATCAGGAATGCCTGCCACGCGTGATAGCCAGGACCCGGCAGCGTTGCGCCGAGGTGCCCGACGTTGCCGAAGACGGCAAGCAGAAACAGGCACGCGAGCGCCGCCCCGACAAGCTGAGCGGAGACGTACCAGGGCACCCGTTTCCACGGAAAGTCGCCGCGCGACGCGAAGGCGATCGACACCACCGGATTGAGGTGGGCGCCGGACACCGCGCCCATGGACAGGATGATCGCCATCACCATCAGACCGGGCGCAACCACCGCGGCCGACAGGCTGATCTGGCCTTTGGCGTGCAGGAGCCCACCGCCGGCGGCGACGAGCACCAGCATGAACGTGCCGAGCAGTTCCCCGAACAGCCTCCGGTAGCCGAGGCGCGGATCGTTGAACTCTTTCCGCGACCCAAACTCGAGCATGGCGAGATGCTGCGCTCGCTGGGGATCGTGAGCCGCGAGCGTGGGGAGCGCGCGATCGGGAATGCCGGTCACCGATCCAGTCTCGCACTCGCGCGTCCCGAGCACGCCCCGGTGGCGATCCACCCCGAGCGCTCAGGACGTGGTCGCGAACGCCTTCGATGCGCCCCGCGCCCTGCGCCAGCCACACATCTCTGAGTCCACGTCCGAACAGCCCTCGCTGGCCGGCTTGAGGGGCTCGACACCAAGCGCGCCCAGCCGCTGGTCGATCCGCTCGGCATCAACGCCCTCCCCGTCGTCACTGCAGCGCAGCTCGTGTCGCCACGCCAGCAGCGCCGGGGACCCCAACGCACGCATCCGAGCCCGCCACGCGCGCAGGAATTCCGATTCGGGGGCGGTGAATGCGAGCACGATGCGGCCCGCCGGCCGTCCAGATGCGGCGATCGCCGCATCCGCGTTGGTGACAAGCTCGGGCACGATCTGCACCAGATCGACTCCGCCCCGCGCAAAGTTCTCACGAAAGTAACGTCCGCGGGCGTGGCCGATCCGCATCGTCGAGAACTCACGTGCAGGTGCGGGTGTCATCAAGACCGAGAGTTTCGACGCGGACGCGGACGCGACGGACTCACGGCTTGAGCTGGCGACCGGTGCGAAACAGCCAGGCGCTCCACGCGACGGTCAGCGCGGCCAGCCCCCCGGTGATGCCCAGGGCGATCCCGACCGGAACATCGCTGGTGCCCAGGAACCCGTAGCGAACCGCCTGCACCAGATAGAAGATCGGGTTGGCGTGCGACACCTCGCGCCAGGGTGACGGCAGCACCGACACCGAGTAGAACACGCCGCCGAGAAAGCTGAGTGGCACGATCAGGATGTTCTGCACGAAGCCGGCGTGATCCCAGGTCTTGGCGTAGATCCCGACGACCACGCCCAGCGACGCGAACAGCGTCAGCCCAAGGGCGACGCCCGTCACCAGGACGAGTGGGTCGTGGATCGGCACGTGCGTGATCGGCAGCGCCAGCAACAGCAGCGCGACGCCGATGAGCAGCGCTCGGACGATCCCGCCCAGCGACAGGCCCAAGTTGATCTCCCAGTTGCGCATCGGGGAGGCGAGCACGTCGTTGAGGTAGCGGTCAAAGCGCGCCTGGAACACCGAGGAGGAGTTGTTGGAGTACGCGGCCTGCACCATCGCCATGGTGATCAGCCCCGGGACGATAAAGACGCGGTAGTCGAATCCGTCGACGTGGCGGATGCGACCGCTGAGCGACAGGCCAAAGACGAGGATGAACAGAAACGACGCCACCACCGGCGCCGCCACCGTTTGCGTCCACAGCTTGAGGACCCGCAGGACCTCCCGGCTGGTCAGCGACCACAGGCCACGCCGGCGCACGACCGCGGCCCGGAACGCCGACGGTTCGGCACCCGCGTCGGCGTCGGGCTCGGCCTCCGGGTCGGCGATGGCCGAGCTCACGATGCCATCGCCTTAACGTAGACATCGGCCAGCGAGTCAGCCTCGAAGGTCTCCTGCAGTCCAGACGGGCTGTCGCGCGCGAGCAGACGGCCGCCGCGGATGAGCGCGATGTCCTGGCAGAGTTCCTGCGCCTCCTCCAGGTAGTGCGTCGTCAGCAGGATCGTCGTGCCCTCGGCGTGCAGGCGCCGGATGTAGCGCCACAGCTCGATCCGGAGCTCGAAGTCGACCCCCGCGGTCGGCTCGTCGAGGATGACCAGCCGCGGCTCGTGCATGAGCGCGCGGGCGAGCAGCAGCCGCCGACGCATCCCGCCGGAGAGCATCGGCGCCCGCACCCCCGCCTTGGCCCGCAGGTCGAAGACATCCATCATCTCCCGGGCGCGGCGCACGGCGTGGGGCCGGCTCATGCCGTAGTAACCGCCGTGGTAGACGAGCGTCTCCTCCACGTCGAGGAACCGGTCGAGATTGACGTCCTGCTCGGCCAGGCCCATCAGCCGCCGCGCCTGAGGGTCGCGATGGGGCTCGCCGAAGATGCGGATCTCGCCGGCGGTGACCCGGATGAGGTTGCAGACGGCGCTGATCAGCGTCGTCTTGCCGGCGCCGTTCGGTCCGAGCAGGCCGAAGAACTCCCCGTCGGGGATCTCCAGGTCAAAGCCGTCGAGGGCGAGCAGGCCGCCGTCATAGCGCTTGGTCAGGCCACGGAGGGAAAGGGCAGGCAGCGGAGTCACGACCTCCGAGGCTAGTCGTGCCGGTGAGGCCGCCGGCGCCAGCGTCGGGCCATCTCTCCCGCAGGGAAGCCGGCCACCTTCTCCAGCTGCTCGCAGACGTCGAGCAGAACCCCCTCGGCATGGTCACGGGCAATCACCTGGAGACCAACCGGCAGTCCGTCGGCGAGGCCGACCGGGACCGACGCCGCCGGCAAACCGGACACGTTGATCGGTGCTGTGAACGGGAACGGACCCCAGAGCGAATCAACGGGCCGTCCATCGATCTCGCGCGGCCGCTCTCCGATCGGGAAGGCAGCGCACGCCGTGGTCGGGGTGGCGATCAGGTCATAGTCATCAAAGACGGCGCTGATCCGCCGGCGAATCTCGCTCATACGGACGCGCGCCGCATCCACCTCCACGGGGGTGATCCGCGCACCGCCTTCGAGGCCTCGACGGGCATAGCTCGTCAGCTCGCCGGCGTGCTCATCGAGCAGGTGGCGGCGAAACCGCCACTCGTCGGCCAGCACCAGCGGGCCAAAGGCCTCCATCCATCCGTCAAACCACACTGATATCGGCTCGACGTTGTGACCGAGGCCGCCAAGCAGTTCAACCGCGCGCTCCACCGCCGCCCCTGCGCCCGGGTCGACCGGCCGGTCGTCGGGCGCGGCACACCACCCGATGCGAAAACGCGCGCGGGGATTCATCGCGAGAACGTCCCGTCCCAACAGCGCCTGCAGCATGGGCCGGGCGTCGGCCACGCGCCGGACGATTGGCCCTGGGCAGGAGAAGTCGGTCATCGCTCGGAACGGACCGTCGTCGGGAATCGAGCCAAACGTCGGCTTGATTCCGAACAGGCCGCACAGCGCCGCCGGGATCCGGATCGACCCACCGGCGTCGGAGCCGAGCGCGGCGGTCGCCAGGCCGGCGGCGACGCTCGCCGCCGCTCCACCGCTGGAGCCACCGGCTGTCCGCGTGGGATCCCAAGGATTGCCGCACCCCGGGCCGAGCCGGTTCTCGGTCGTCGCCGACTGGCCGAACTCGGCGGTGTTCGTCTTACCGACCAACACGGCTCCGGCCGAACGAAGCCGCGCGACCGCAACGGAGTCGCGACTGGCCGGCGCACTGCCGTACGCGCGAGAGCCAAGGCTGGTCGGAACCCCCTCTACGTCGAACAGATCCTTGATCGAGATCGGAACCCCCAGCAGCGGAGGCAAAGCCGCCTCCGCCCTCGCGTTCGCGCCGCGGCGATAGCGGATCTCGGCCTCGCGGGCTTGCGCGAGCGCCAGCTCCGAGCTCACGGTCAGGTAGCTGTGGAGTTGCTCGTCGAACTCCCCGATCCGCGCCAGCACCTCCTGGGTCACCTCAACCGGCGACAGCTCACGCGAGGCGAACCCCGCAACCAGCTCCTCGATCGACAAGAACGCGACGTCGGGTTGCCCCTGCCCGTCGGTCATGCCGGGCAACGGGCCTTCACTCGCTTCCGGGCCCGGAACCCGCGGCAACCTCGGCGAGCTCGCGGCGGACGAGCTTGCCCATGTGATTGCGCGGCAGCGCGGCCACGGCCACGATTCGCTTGGGGCATTTGTACGGACTAAGGCGCCGGCGGACGTCGACCAGAATCTGCTCGGGATCAAAGCGCTCATCATCTGCCGGGACGACAACGGCGACCACCTCCTCACCCCACCGCTGTGACGGAACCCCGACGACCGCTGCCTCCGCAACCCCGGGCGCCAGCTCGAGCGCCGACTCGACCTCCGTCGGATAGACGTTCATGCCGCCGGTGATGATCAACTCCTTGAGCCGGCCGGTGATCGAGAGATAGCCGTCGGTTGGGTCGATGCAGCCGATGTCGCCGGTGCGGAACCATCCATCGCCAAAGAACGAGGCCGCGGTGACCTCTGGAGCTCCGCGGTAGCCACTGAACACCTGCGGTCCCCGGACCACGATCTCGCCGTTCACACCGTCGGCCACGGGCACCCCATCGCCGTCGACGACGGCCGTTTCCACGCCGGGAAGCGGCAGCCCCACCGTCCCAGGGCGGCGGGGACCGTCATAGGGATTTGACACGTTCAGCCCGCTCTCGGTGGTCCCGTAACGCTCGAGGGGAAGCTGGCCGAGCAGCGCCCTCACCCGTTCGGCGAGCACCGTCGAAAGGGGGGCCGAACCGGAGACGGCGAGGCGCAGATCTCCATGCGCGCGGGGATCCGGAGCCGCGGCCTGCGCCCATCCGACGAGCCGCTCGTACATGGCCGGAACCGCGAACAGGACGCTGGCGCGCGCGGCGGCCATCGCCGACCACAGCGCCTCGGGATCAAAGCGCTCGAGGACCACGGTCTGCGAGCCAGAGAGCAGGCTGGCGTGCACCCCGCTGAGGCCGTGCTGATGTGACAGCGGCAGGGCGTGGACGAGGACGTCGTCGGGTCGCCAGCACCACGCCAGCATCGCCGCCTTGATCGAGGAGCTCAGGTTCAGATGAGACAGAGCGACGGCCTTCGGCGCACCCGTCGTCCCCGACGTGTAGGCCAGCAGTGCCGGAGTCGCGGGCGCAATCGACGCCACCGGCATGGAGCTTGAATGCTCCGCGGCCTCCTGCAGAGACGCGTCGGCGGCTTCGCCGCCGCTCACAGACACGAGGAGCCGAACCGCGCCGACGCCGCGGGCTCGCAGCGCGGCAAGCCGGGCCAAGCCATCGCCCTCGGCCAATGCCGTCACGGCGTGGCTGTCAACCACCAGGTGGGCAAGCTCGGGCTCGGTCAACGTGGGATTGGCCAGCAGCACGACACCCCCGGCTCGCAGCACGCCGAGGTAGGCGACGATCAACGCGACCGAGGCGCGAGCGCTGATGATCACGACGTCGCCGGCGCGGACGCCATGCTCACCGAGCCAGGCGCCCACGCGACCCGCGCGAGCGTCGAGCTCCCCGTGGGTTGCCGACTGTCCGGCGATGAGCAGGGCGGGGCGCCCGGGTTCACGTCGAGCCGTCGCCGAAAACATCTCCGGCAGCGAATCGCCGATCAGCAGGCCCCGGACATCGCCGCCGGAGGACCCGCCGGCGAGGTGGATGCGCCAGCCGTGGCGGGCGCGGAGCGACGTCCGCGCTCCGTCCAACGCGCTACTCATCGGAGGCCGGACCGCCAGACGGCACCACAGCTCCGCGCCACGCGGCGCGGTTTCCGGCGCGCTCCTGCTCGAGCATCGCCGACAGTTCGGCGCCATCGTGAACGAGTCGCTTGACCCGCGCCACCGCATCGCGATCGAGGTGCGTCATCTGGCTGCCCATGTCACGCGCGGCGAGCCACGGATCGGGCGCCATCCGATCGATCAACCCCATCGCCAGCGCCTCGTCCGCTGAGACGGTCCGCATGTTCAGGCACAGATCCAGGGCCCGTCCTCTTCCCACCAGCGAGCCAAGCGCCCACGCGCCGACCGCGAGGCCATGCCCCGGGCCGACGAAGCGCAGGCTCGCGGTGGCATCGGCGACTCGCAGGTCCGCGGCCGCGGCGATCTGAGCGCCGCCGCCCACCGCTGCCCCCTGGAGCACGGCGATGATCGGAGCCGGGAGCCCGATCATCCGCCGGTAGAGCTCGTAGAGCAGGTCCGACACCTCCACGCGCTCGGCGTCGCTGATCTTGAGATCCGCACCGGCGCAGAAGCCCGCTGGATCGGATGAGCCCAGCAGGACCACGCGAGCCCCCACATCCTGGAGGCACTGCGTCAGGGCGAGGACCATCTCCCTGTCGATGGCGTTGCGCCGAGTGGGCCGATTGAGGCGGAGCTCCAGAACGCCGTCGTCGGTCAGATCGGCAAGGACGAGGGTCGAGCCGAGGTGTGGCGTGGACGGTGACACGCCAGAGGGCATCATCAAATGATATATCATGCTCTCGTGGCCGCGAGGGCTCAACCGATGCAGGGAACAAGCGGGCGCGCGCGCTCGATCACCCGCGTGATGACCGACGACGGCATCTCGCTGCACGTCGAGGAGACGGGGGCGGGACCCCCCCTCCTGTTCATCCACGAATTCGCCGGCGACACACGCAGCTGGGAGCCCCAGGTGAACCACTTCAGCGCCGCGTACCGCTGCGTCACCTACAACGCCCGGGGCTATCCCCCGTCCGACGTGCCCGACGAGCCGGGACGCTACTCGCAGGCGCGCGCGGCCGACGATGCCCGCGACGTCCTGAACGCCCTCGAGATCCCCCGGGCTCATGTGGTCGGCCTGTCGATGGGCGGCTTCTGCGCGGTGCACTTGGGGATCCGCTACCCCGAGCTGGTGTCGTCACTGGTCATCGCCGCCTGCGGCTACGGGGCCCAGCCCGACGCCCGGGACTCCTTCCGCCGGGAAAGCGCCGTGATCGCGGCGGCATTCGAGCAGGAGGGAACCGTGGCGGTCGCCGAGCGCTACGCGATCGGCCCGGCTCGCGTTCAATTCCAGAACAAGAACCCGGAGGCCTGGGCCGTGTTCGCGGCCGCGCTGGCCGGGCACTCGGCGACGGGCATGGCGCACACGATGCTCGGCGTCCAACGCGAGCGCCCGTCGCTGTATGACCTCCAGAGCGAGCTGCGTACGCTCGACCTGCCGGTGCTGATCGTCGCCGGCGACGAGGATGACGGGTGCCTGGAACCCAACCTGATGCTCAAGCGGACCATCCCCGCGGCCGGCCTCATCGTCATGCCCAACACCGGCCATACCTGCAACCTCGAAGAGCCCGACATCTTCAACCGCAGCCTCGGCGACTTCCTCACTGCGGTCGACGCCGGTCGGTGGCCGACGCGCGATCCGCGCAGTCGCGGTCGCGGCGTCACCGGGATGGACGACCCTCACTAGCGAGCGGTACCACCGGCCCGCCCGTCAAGCGCCCGCTCAGGCGGCGGTCGACGCCGCTTGAGCCGCGCGGATCTGGCCGAGCAGCCAGCTGGGCGTAATCGGGGTGTGGTCCGCGTGGATCCCGAACGGTCGCAGAGCATCGGTGACCGCGTTGGCGATCGCCGCCGGCGCGTTGATCGCGCCTCCCTCCCCCATGCCCTTGAAGCCGCCGAGGCTGTGCGGGGACGGAGACTCGCGGTGGTGGACGTGCATCATCGGGACTTCGGAAAAGCCGGGGAGCAGATAGTCCAGGAAGGTCGTGGCCAGCGGCTGACCGTCCTCGCTGTACGGCATCTCCTCGAGCAGCGCCTGCCCGATCCCCTGGGCGGTGCCCCCGTGGACTTGACCATCGACGATCAGCGGGTTCACGAGCGTCCCGCAGTCCTCGATGATCAGGTACCGCTGCAGTTGCACCAGCCCAGTCCGTATGTCGACCTCGAGGGTGACCGCGTGCAGGCTGTTGGAGAAGGTCCCCGGGTCCGGGGCCCGGTAGCGCCTGACCGACTCCAGCCCGGGCTCGAGCTCGGGAGGAAGCAGGTGTGACGCGTGGGTGGCGATGCGCGCGATCTCAGCGAAGGCGACCTTCGAACCGGGACTGCCCTTGACCACGATCTCGCCGCCGGTCATCTCGAGGTCGGCGACGTTGGCCTCCAACTGGTGAGCAGCGATCTCGAGGGCCTTATCTCTGACGTCGCGCGCGGCCAGGATCGCAGCCCCGCCCGCGTACACCAGGCTTCGGCTTGCCCAGGTGCCCATTCCGTAGGGCACGACCGCGGTGTCCCCGAACCGGACCGCGATCTTCTCCAGGGGCAGGCCGAACTCGTCGGCGACCACCTGGGCGAATGTGGTCTCGTGCCCCTGGCCGTGGCTATGCGTGCCGACCAGCACGGTCAGGTGTCCGTCGGGCTCGGCGCGGACGCTCGCCGTCTCCATCCCCAACCCGATGTCGATCCCCTTGCTCGCGGACATCTGGGGTCCGAGCGCGGTGTGCTCCACGACCCCGGCCAGCCCGACCCCGCAGTACCGGCCCTCCGCGCGCAGGCGTGCCTGCTCGGCGCGAAACGCGGGAAGGTCGAGCAGCTCGGCCATCTGGTCAAGCGCTTCGGCAGAGCTGCCGCTCTCGATGACCAGGCCGGTCGCAGTCGTCTTGGGGTAAGAACGGATCACGTTGCGGCGGCGGACCTCCAGTGGCTCGAGGTCGAGGCGAGCGGCGATCTCGTCGAGCGTGCGCTCCATCGAGAAGCAGGCCATGGGCCGCCCGACGCCTCGGTAGGGGCCCATCGGAGTTTTGTTGGTGACCACCGCGTAGACGTCGCGGTCGTAGTTGGGAATGTCGTAGGGACCGGTGACGTTCTCTGAGGCCTGACCTGAGTCCAGCGCCGCGGTCATCGGCCAGATGGCGTGAGCGCCGTTGCTGGCCATGATCTTGACCCTCATGCCGAGCACCTTGCCGTCGGCGTCGACGGCCACGCGGAGGCGATGGGTCTGCTCTCGGCCGTGCATGGCGGTGAGCAGATCCTCGCGGCGATCAGACACCCACTTGACGGGGTACCCGATGAGCCGGGCCGCCGCGGCTGTGACGAGATCTTCGACGTAGAGCGTGAGCTTGGAGCCGAAGCCGCCGCCGACGTCGGGGGAGATGACGCGGATGCGACCCTCGGCCATCTGCAGGTGGCGGGCAAGGCCGGTCCGCAGCAGATGTGGTGCCTGATGTGAGGACCACACCGTGAGCTCCTCACCGGCGGCGTCCCATTCGGCGATCGTCGCGCGGGGCTCGAGCGCCACCGGCGCGACCCGCCCGGCCCGGTACTCGGCCTCGAGGATGAAGTCGGCGTTCGCGAACGCCGTTTCGGTGTCGCCGTGTGCGAGCTGGAAATGATTGAAGAGGTTGTCGGGGATCGTCTCGTGGATGGCTTCGGCATCTGGATCCATCGCCTGCTCCATCGTGAGCAGCGCCGCCAGCGGCTCGAGATCGACCGCCACGGCCTCGGCTCCGTCCTCGGCCTCGTAGCGCGATTCGGCCACGACCACGGCGATCGGTTCTCCCACGTAACGCACCACTTCACCGGCCAGCACCGGGGTTGCCGCGGCCCGATAGCTCGGACGGGTTGAGTCGGCGACGATCGGGCGGACGAGCGGCTCGAGGTCGTCAGGCGTGTAAACGGCGAGCACGCCGGGCACGTCACGGGCGGCGTCCGCGTCGATCGAGACGACGCGGGCATGCGCGGCCTCGCTGCGCACGAAGGCCAGGTGCAGCATGCCGGGACGCCTGAGATCGTCGACGTAGGAGCCCTTGCCCTGCAGCAGCCGCGGGTCCTCTCGGCGTCGGATCCGCGTCCCGACCAGGCGGTTGCCCTCGAACTCACTCACCGCTTGAAGGCTCCGGACCAAAGGCGGCGGCCAGGCCCGCGGCAGCGGCGGCAAGGATCGACTCGACAATGAAGTGATAGCCCGTGCAGCGGCAGAGATTGCCACCCATGGCCTCGCGCACCTCGGCCTCGGTCGGATCGGGCTTGCGCCGCAGCAGATCGGTGGCCGCCATCACCATCCCCGGCGTGCAGAACCCGCATTGCAGCCCGTGGTGATCCCAGAACGCCTGTTGGACGGTTGACAGCTGCCCGGGGCCGGGGGCGATTCCCTCGATCGTCGTCAGCTCGTGGCCGTCGGCCTGGACGGCGAGCATCAGGCACGAGCGCACGATCCCCCCGTCGACACTGACGGTGCAGGCGCCGCAGACTCCGTGCTCGCACCCGAGATGCGTGCCGGTCAGGCCGAGGTCCTCACGCAGGAAGTCAGCGAGCGTCTTGCGCGTCGGGACCGAGCGCGTGTAGTGACGTCCATTGACCGTCACCGCGACCTCACGCCGAAAGGGATCGGCGACAGTGCCGGCGTCAGAGGTGAGACGTGCCACGGGCTGCCCGTTCTGGAACATCGGACGGCGTGCCGGGACCGGCCAGCGCCTGGGCGAGCGCGCGCTCGACGAGAACCGCGGTCACGGCGCGACGGTAATCAGCCGACGCGTGGAGGTCATCCGCGGGATCGATCTCCTCGGCGGCGGCCCGACCCGCCTCCGTCAGCAGCGCGTCGTCGGGCCGCGCACCCACGAGGAGGGTCTCGGCGGCGCGCAGACGCTGAGGCACGGGGCCGGTGGCGAAGGACACGAGACGGGCGACGGTAAGGACACTGTCGTGGCCGATCTCAACAGTGGCGACCACGCCGGCGAGCGCGAAATCCCCGTGGCGGCGCCCGACCTCCGCTACCGCCCCGACGGCGTTCGCGGGCTGACGAGGCACGCGGATCTCGGTCAGGATCTCCTCGGGGGCGAGCGTCGATATGAGCGGCATGTCGAACAGCTCGCCGATCGGGATCTCCCGCTGTCCCGAGACGCCGCGAGCGATCACCGTCGCGTCCAGAGCGGTCATCACGGCGGGGATCTCGGCGGCCGGATCAGCGTGGGCGAGGCTCCCCCCCAGCGTCCCGCGATTGCGCACGCTGCGGTGTGCAACCCAGGGCAGAGCCCGTGCCAGCAGCGGGCAGGCTTGCGCAACCAGCGCGGAATCCTCGGCTTGTGATTGGCGCGTGAGGGCTCCGAAGACGATTGCGTCGTCCCGCTCCCGGATCCCCTGCAGCTCGTCCAGTCGGTTGATGTCAACCAGGAGCGAGGGGTAGGCGAGGCGCATGCTCAGCATGGGCATCAGGCTCTGACCGCCGGCGAGCACCTTGGCCTCGTCGCCGTGCTCGCCGAGCAGGACGAGCGCATCCTCGAGGTGACGTGGATCGCGGTACTCGAAACGGCTCGGCTTCATCGCGCGACGTTCAACTGAGTGGCTCCGGTGCGACGATCGCGAGGCGGACCAGTGGTGGAGCGGAGCGGCATGTGATTTGGTATATCATATGTAGACATGGCGTTCCAGAGCAAAAGCGACGTCGTGGTCGCGGCGCTGCGCGAGTCGATCATCACCGGGGAGTTGGCGGCCGGCACGCCGCTGCGCCAGCGTGATCTCGCCGCGCAATTCGGCATGAGCCCGATCCCCGTGCGCGAAGCCCTGCGCCGGCTCGAGGCCGAGGGACTGGTCGAGAGCGATCTGCACCGCGGGTCCACCGTCAAGGGAGCGGCGCCCAGCGCGCGTGCGGAGAATTACGAGATCAGAGCCGGGCTGGAGTCGCTGGCCGCCAAGTACGCCGCGACCCGAATCACCGAGCCCGAGCTCGACCGCCTCGCGACCATCAACGCTGAGCTTGCCGATGCCGCCGACGAACCGGCTGCCGCCGGCCTCAATCGCCAGTTTCATTTCCAGATCTACGAGGCAGCGGGCTCGCCCGTTCTGCTGGCGCTCCTGCGGCTGCTGTGGGGAACCTTTCCGAGTCCCGGCGGTCCGATGCGAGGGCGCCCCTTGGCCGAGTCCGTCCAACAGCACGCGGACATCCTGGAGGCGTTGCGCCGGGACGACGCGGCCGACGCCGAGCAGCTCGTTCGCAGCCACATCCTCTCCGCCCTCGACTATCTCCCCGGCGATCCGGACCCCGCTAGCCCGGACCGCGAGACTGAGCCCGAGCTGAGTCAGCGATAGCTCACGGTCACGGTGAGGCCGCGGGGCGGGCGACGCCCCAGCCCGAGGAGGGCCAACAGAACCAGTAGGGCGAGCGCGGCGACGGCGCCGCGCTTGGCCAGCGGCCCGGCGATGACGCCGCCGAGGTCGAGCACCGGCGGCTCCTCGGGCCCTGCGTGGGTCTCCTGCGGCCCTGCGTGGGTCTCGTCGGCGGGAGCGGGGCCTGGCTGCTCAGTCACGGACTCAGCGCCACGAGAAAGCTCTGCCACAGCGTGAGCCCCGGCGCCGTTGACCGCCGGACGGCTGACCTCGGCCTCCAGGCGCTTGGCGAAGTCGGCGAGCATCCGGGTCGCCACGTCTTGCATGATCCCTCGCCCGAATTGAGCCGGGCGGCCGGTGATGTTGAGGTCGGTGATCACCGACACGTGGGTCACACCATCACCGCCGCGCAACTGGTTGCGGATCCGGGCCGAGGCCGAGCCCTGTCCCTTGACCTCCTTGGCCCGCACGTCGATCGTCGCGCTGTGCTCGTCCTCGTCGACCTCACCCATCCGGGCGGTGCCCTCGTAGCCGACCGTCATGGGTCCGAGCTTCATCCGCATCCGGCCGCGGAACACGCCGTCGGCTCCGTCTGATTCCAGCGTGGCGCCCGGGAGACATCCCGCGACACGGGGGATGTCGAGCAGCGTCGCCCATGTCTGCTCCAAGGGAGCCGCTACCGAGAATTCGTTTTCCAGCTTCATCGAGCCTCTCCAGCCTTTGGCAGTTGACGGTGTTTCGGCGTCACCCTCACAGCACTCGCTCTTCAAACGCCAGCCCATAGACATCGGTGCGTCGATCCGACCGCGGCTGGACGCCGCCTCCGCGATCCTGGGCGGCGCCGGTGGCGGCGAGGTCGATCTCGGCGACGGCGAGTTCCTCCTCGCTGCCCGACAGCGGTCCGCACACCCTCCGGCCGTATGGGTCGGCAATCAGCGATCCCCCCAGCAGATCAAATTCATCCGGCTGTCCGACCTGGGACGCACAGGCGACGAACACCTGATTGAGGTTGGCCTGCAGCACGGCGCCGTGGGCCTGGGGGGGCATGCCGTCGGCGTCGTGGCGGATGGCGTCAAACCCGGTGACCCACGCGGTGGGCACGCACACCAGCGCCGCTCCCTGCAGGGCCAGGATCCGCATCGTCTCCACGAAACGGAGGTCGTAACACACGCAAATTCCCAGCACTCCCAAGCGGGTCGGCACGACCGGCAGGCCGCGATCGCCGGGCGTGAGCGTGTCTTTCTCGGACGCGAACAGGTGAAGCTTTCGGTAGTGCAGCAGCAGCCGGCCTTCGCCGACCAGCACCGCGCTGTTGTAGAGCCGCTCGCCGTCTCGCTCGCACAGGCCGCCCACCACATAGCCGCCGGCGGCGTCCGCGACCTCGAGCCAGGCCTCCACGGTCGGACCGTCGATTTCCTCGGCGATCTCACGCAGACGTGCGGGATCCAGCGCGTAGCCGGAGACGACCATCTCCGGCAGGACGACGACGTCGGCCCCGGCCGCGAACGCTTCGCCCGTGCGCTCCAGCGAGCGCCGGCGATTGGTCTCCGGCCCATACGGGACCCCGGTCATTTGGACGATCCCCACTGACACCGGTGCACCCATAGTTGTCAGAACTCCGCCCCAAGGCGCCGGAGCATCTCGTAATCCGGTGGGCACGGGCCGCCGACGCTCACGACGGGGACGCCGGCGTCGGCTCGCACCTGATGCTGCACCCCGGCAGGCACGAAGATCGCCTCGCCCGCGCGGAACTCCTGCACGGTGTCGTCGTCGACGTTGCGGACCGATCCTCGGCCCTCCACGATGTAGATCGTGTCCTCGGACACCGGGTGCACGTGGGGCACGTTCTCCTCCCCGGGAGCCATCTTCACGTAGTTCATGTTCGCCGCCAACGCGCCGACGCCGGGCCAGATCACCAGCCGGGCGTCGCTGGATATGAGCGGCATGAGCAGATCGGGACGGTCGCGGTGAAACAGGCGAACCCCCGCACGCCCGGTGTCCGGGACATCGGAAGCGGAGGCCGCCGCGGCGGCTGGCGCGCTGGCGTCATACAGCCCGGGATCCGCCGGCGCTGGTCCGCCGACCACGGCCATCCCGGCCGGGCCGGCGTGCAGACGGTAGGGCGTACCGGCGTCGATGTGGATCATCGCTCCCTCAGCGAGCGAGAAGTCCTGCCCATCGGCGCTGACCCGGCCCTCTCCGGAGAGCACGTAATAGACGGCATCGGACGGGTGGTTCAGGCCCACCGTCTCGCAATCGCCCTCCAGCACGAGGCGGTGCATCGCGCGCATCGTGGCTCCGACCCCGGGATGGACCAGCGCCTGCGCGCTTCCGGGGCCGCGCAGGAGGTCCAGCTGCGGTCCCCCGCCACACACCGCGATCGCTCCAGCGCCGGCCATCAGGATGCCCCCTCGCTCACGGCGTAGGCGTGGAAATGGTCGCGCCGCGGAACGATGACGGCCAGGAATTCGGCCCCCTGATCGCCGGCTCGCAGTCCGTGCTCGACGCCCCCCGGGACGACCGACCAGTCGCCCGGTCCGAGCTGCTGCGCTCGGCCGTCCACCGTGAACGTCACGCGCCCACTGATGATCATCGTGAGCTGTTCCTGGTCGTGGCGGTGCACGGGGAAGCTGGCCTCGGGGTCAAACCGGTACCGGGTCACGGTCGCGCCCTGGCTGTCAAAACTCGTGCGCCGGATGCCCTGGTACGGAGACTCAACGGTCAGCGCGTCAAAGCTCCCGGTGAGCAGCTCGCCATCCATCTAATCGTCCAAAAAGGCGACGACGCGGCATGGGGAGGCCTCGCCACCTTCGATCGGAATCGGAAACGCCCCGATCAGGCACCGGTGCCCGACGGCCTGCTCGATGTCGCCGCCGACATTCTCGACGTGGGTGACGCCTTGCCGGAACGGCACCTTGTGCATCACGAACAGGTCCGAGCGCGGCCAGCGCTCCTCGACGGACGCGCCGATGTGCTGCTCGTATTGCTCGCGGGCGTCCGGGCGCTTGTCACGGATCGAGGTGTTCATGGGGTGGTCACCGGAGGCGCAGTCAAAGCCCGTCCAGGCGAACTTCATCTCAGCGATCCACTCGGCGAACTCGCGGTCGCCACCCGGGTGACGCAGGAAATAGCGTTCCTCGTCCTCCTCGGGGTTGCCGTTGAAGTAGCGGTGATACCCGGTGTGGTAGATGAGGATGTCACCTTCGCGGACATCGGCGCGGCTGGTGATGTGGCTCGGCTTGATCACGCCCCAGTCCTCCATGTCCTCCGAGATGTCGACGATCACGCCGGGCCGGCAGAGGCGATCGATGGGGACCGAGGCAAGGTCACGGCCACCCGAGATGATGTGCATCTCGCCGTCGAAGTGAGTGCCCGCGTGCAGGGGCGTGTCCAGCATCTGCGAGACGATTCCGTGTGTCGCGTGGCGCTGGAAGTAGGACAGCTTCGGTGAGGGATACCCCACCCAGCCCGGAGTGTGGATGGAGAACGTATGAGTCAGGTCAATGATCTTCACGGCGCTTGCTGCCTTTCGTTCGTTGACGTGGTGCGCTCGCCCGCCAAGCGGACCGCGGTCACGATGTTCTGATAGCCCGTGCATCGGCACAGGTTGCCGGCCAAGGCCGCGCGAATCTCGGTGTCACTGGCATCGACGAGATCGCTTAGCAGCGGTTCCAGCGACATCAGAAAGCCCGGGGTGCAAAAGCCACACTGCAAAGCGTGGGTCTCGTGGAACGCCTGCTGGAGCGGATGCAGCTCCTCCCCCAGCCCGGCGGTCAGATCCTCGACGGTGCGCACCTGGCACCCGATCGCCTGGACGGCGAGCATCAGACAGGAGCGGACCGGCATTCCGTCTACCTGAACGGTGCAGGCTCCGCACACGCCATGCTCACAACCGACGTGGGTACCGGTGAGCTGCGCCTCGTGGCGGATGAAGTCCGACAGCAGCAGTCGCGGTTCGATCTCGCGCTCATAACGCCGGCCGTTGATCTCCAGCTCCACCTTGAGCACGCTCATGTGGCTTCGCTCTTGAGCCCGGCGCGGTGCGAGGCGTTGAGTACTGCGCGCCTCACCAAGCTCTCGATCAGCCGGCGGCGGTAGCGCGTGTCTCCGTGGATGTCACCGGTGGGTGCGATCTCCCGCACGGCGCACGCCGCGGCCTCGCGCGCGATGTCCTCGTCGATCACTCGCGACTCCAGGGCATGCTCGGCCTCGGGCACGCGCAGCGGCGTCGGCCCCGCGGCCAGCAGAACGATCTGCGCCCGCTCGCACCGCCCGTCACTCCCCGGGGTGAGAACCACAGCGGCGCCACCGAGGCCGAAGTCCCCGTGGCGACGCGCGTACTCTACGAATGCCGAGCCGGCCGCCGGAGAGATCGGCGGGACGATGATCTCGGTCACCAACTCGTCGGCGTCCAGGCAGGTTGTCAGGTGCGTGATGTACAGATCGCGCATGGCGATCGACCGCGAGCCCCGCCGGGAGGCCACGGTCACGGAAGCGTCGAGCGCGGTGAGGGCCACCGGGAGCTCGGCGGCAGGATCGGCGTGGGCGACCGATCCGCCGATCGTTCCCCGATTGCGGATCTGGGGATGAGCCACGAACGACAGCGCCTCGTGCAGCAGCGGCCAATGCGCTCGCACCGTGTCAGAGCGCTCCATCACGGCCTGGCGCGTGAGGGCGCCGATGTGCAGCATCCCGTCCGCGCGACGCAGCGACGCCAGGGCGCCGAGCCCGTTGATGTCGACGAGCCGTCCCGGCCGAGCGAGGCGGAAGTTGAGCAGCGGCATCAGGCTCTGTCCCCCAGCCAGCACCTTGACGTCATCGGCGTGCTCGGCGAGCAGCGCCAGCGCGTGCTCGACGCTCTCGGCGCGGTCGTACTCGAAGGCGGCCGGCTTCACGCCGGCGCTCCCTGCGCAGCGAGCTCGAGCACGGCCTGGGGCGAGAGCGGCAGGCGGAGCACCTCGACGTCGAGCGCATCGGAGACGGCGTTGGCGATCACGGCGCCGGCGGCGGCGGTGCCACCCTCACCCGCTCCCTTGACTCCGAGCGGGTTCAGCGGGGTAGGAGCGTCCTCGGTGATGAGCACGTCAACGCGTGGCACTTCGGCGGCGGTGGGAAGCAGGTAATCCATAAATGAGCCCGACAAGAGCTGCCCGGCGGCGTCATAGGCGAGCTCTTCGAGCAGGGCGCCGCCGAGTCCCTGGGCAGCACCGCCGACGATCTGGCCCTCCACCAGCTGGGGATTCACGGCGACGCCGACGTCGTAGGCGATCGTGTAGCGGCTGACCTGGACCCCCCCGGTCTCGAGGTCCACCTCGACCGCGGCGCAGTGCAGCCCATACGGAAAGCTCATCTGCTCGGCGCCGAAGTACGCCTCATCACTGAGGTGCGGGACCCGCCCCCGGTCCAGGGATTCGGCGGGCCGGCCGAGCCGCGCGAGCTCGGGGAGGGAGAGACCCACCGATCGATCGCCTCGGACCCTCACGCTGTCGTCGGCGATCTCGAGATCATCGACTGACGCTTCGAGCTCATCGGCGGCCAGCTCCAGGATTCGCCGACGGAAGCGGATGGCCGCCTCCCGGACTGCGCTGCCGGCGAGCATCGTGGCGCGGCTGCCGAATGACCCCATCCCGTCGGGCACCTGCGAGGTGTCGCCGTGATGCACCGAAACCGAGTCATAGGAGACGCCGAGGTGCTCGGCGCAGATCTGCGCGAGCACGGTATCCACCCCCTGTCCCAGCGAAGCGCTGCCGCAATGCACCTGCGGCTCACCGGCGGCGGTGAGACTGACGCGCGCGTATTCCCAGCGTCCGATGCCGCTCTTCTCGATGAACATCGCCGTCCCGATGCCGCGCCGGCGCCCGGGACCGGGCGCCTCTGAGCGCCATCGCGCCATGGCGGGAAGATCAAAGCGCTCGAGGCCCTTCTCGAGCAGGAGCGGATAGTCCCCGCTGTCGTAGACGACTGCGTGGCCGTCGGTGTGGGAGCCGTTGGCGTAGGGCATCGCCTCCGGCGCGATCAGGTTGCGGCGCCGGAGCTCCACGGCATCCACGCCCAGCCGCCGCGCGGCGAGGTCGATGATGCGCTCGCGGGCGAAGTTGGCCTCGTAGCGGCCCGGCGCGCGGTACGTACCCGCCGGCGTCTTGTTGGTGACGACCTGGCGCACGTCGCAGCCGAACGCCGGCCAGCGGTAGGGGCCGGGAAGCAGCCCAGCCGTCATCCCCGGGACGACGCTGCCGTGGGTGCGCACGTAGGCGCCGGTGTCGTTGACGAACGCATCGCGGAGCGCCAGGAAGTCCCCATCGGCGCTCAGCGCCAGCGCAATGTCGTGGACCTGCTCGCGGGAGTGGTTGGTCGAGCGCAGGTGCTCCTCGCGGTCCTCGGTCCAGCCGACCGGGCGACCGAGCTGCAGCGCACACCAGGGGATCAGGTAGTCCTCGGGGTAGATCTCGCCGCGGGCGCCGAACCCCCCTCCCACCGCGAGCTCGATCAGCCGCAGGCTCTCGTGCGGCAGCCCGAGCATCTCGGCCAGGATCGTGCGGTTGATGTGCGGGATCTTCGCCGCTCCCCAGACGGTGAGCTCGCCAGTGGCGTCGTCGCTCTCGGCCACCAGACCACGCGTCTCCATCGGTACGGCCGCGTGGCGCTGGCAGACGATCCGAGCCTCGACCGTCACGTCAGCGGCGGCGAACGCCGCGTCGACATCACCGCTGCGCACCTGAAAGCTCCGCACGAGGTTCGACGAGGTGCCGGCGTGGACGCGGGGCGACTCTGGCAACAGGGCCTGCTCGGCGTCGATGACCGCCGGCAGCGGCTCATACTCGACCGCGATCTGCTCGGCGGCGTCCTCGGCCGCGTAGCGAGAGCCGGCCACGACCACCGCCACCGGCTCACCTGAGTACCGGACGTACTCGCCCGCCAGCGGTCGTTGCAGGTAGGCCGCCATGCCCGCCTCGGAGAACATCCGCATCGGGATCGGGGGGCCGCCGGCACCGAGATCCTCAGCCGTGACCACCGCCGCCACACCCGGGCGCGCGCAGGCAGCATTGGTGTCGATGTCAACGATGCGCGCGTGACCGTGCGGGCTGCGCAGGATGGTGGCATGGAGCATGCCGGGGCGATGCACGTCATCCACGAACCGCGCGGCCCCGATCAGCAGCGGCCGGTCCTCCTTGCGGGGCATCGAGCGGCCGATGAATTTCGGCACCGGCGGCAGGCGCACCGGCGAAGTCCGCCTCCGGGAGCTGGCGGGCGGGGTCACGATGGCGAATGGTAGTACATAGGACATTTTGCTTTCATCGGGCGAGACCTCCCGCGAGCCGGATCGCGGCGTGCTGGAGCAGCCGGCGCCGGGGGGTCCGCCAGCACCGCAGCCCGTGGAGGCCCTCGTGTTCGAGACAGAGGTTGCACGACGTGCAGGCGACCTGCCCGGTGCGGCCGTTGCGCAGCTGGGCGACGAGATCGGGCTCGCGGATGAAGGGGCGTGCCAGGGCAACGAAGTCCGCATGCCCCTCGCTGAGGATCGTCTCCATGGTCCGGACCCGGCGCAGCCCGCCGACCAGAATGAGAACCGTCTTGACCCGTCGACGCACGGCGTCGGCCCAGGGCAGGAAATAGGCCTCGGCCGCAGCCTGGGCCGGGGACAGGACTCTGTGGATGAGCAGGTCCTCGACACTGCGCCGCGGACCGACGGCGACGTATTTGTGCGCGGAGTCGGTGGCCGCGTGCATGACGTTGCAGGAGATCTCCAGACCGTCCAGTCCCAGGCCGACCAGGCGCTCAGCGCGGCCGAGTGACTCCTCGAGCTCGAGGCCTCCCGGCACCGCGTCGACGACGCCGAGCTTCATCGTCACCGGCAACTCGGCGGGCACGGAGTTCCGCACCGCCTTGACGACCTCCATCGCGAAGCGGTCCCGCTTGGCCGCCGACCCACCCCATTCATCAGACCGCCGGTTGGTGAGGGGAGAGCTGAATTCGCTGATCAGATAGCCGTTGGCCGCATGGATGTGGACGCCGTCAAACCCGGCGGCGACCGCCCTCGTGGCTCCCTGCGCAAAGGCCGCAATCGCGTCCTCGATCTCGGCTTCGGTGGCGGCTGCAACCGCTCTGCCGGTCAGCGCGTTGGCCACCTCGGACGGCGCCCACGTCTGGACCGAGTCGACCCGGGACTGGCTGCCGGCGTGGGCAAGCTGGGCGAACACGAATCCTCCTCGTTCATGGACGGCGCCGGTCAGTCGCTGCAAGCCGGGGAGCAGGTCATCGTCGTAGATGCCAGCCTGCCGGCGGGCGTACTGGCCGCGGCGCTCGCAATACAGGTGGCCGGTGAGGATCAGCCCGACCCCCCCATCAGCGAGGGCGCTGTAGATATTGATCAGCTCCGGGGTGACCCCGCCACGGTCGTCGGCCAGAGTCTCGGAGGTCCCGGCCCGCACGACGCGGTTGGGGATGACCAGTGAGCCGATCCGCCCAGGCTCGAACAGCGCAGACACGGCGGCCGTCCCCGAGGAAGCCGGGACGGTCATGCGGCCTCGCGCCGATGCCAGCCGGCCTGGACCCGCTCCGGGGTCAGCGGCAGCTCGTTGAACTCGACCCCGAGGGCGTGCGAAACCGCATTGGCCAGCGCCGCCGGCGGCCCGAGGGTCCCGCCCTCTCCTACGCCCTTGACGCCGTTCGGAGTACCCGGAGCGGGAATCTCAAGGTGATGAACCTCGAGATTGGCGATCTCCATCGCCGTGGGGACGATGTAGTCCAGGAGCGACGCGGTCAGCAACTGGCCCTGTGAGTCGTAGATGAGCGACTCATAGAGCGCGCCCCCGATGCCCTGGGCGACGGCGCCATGCACCTGCCCGGCGACGATCAGCGGATTGACCATGCGCCCGCAGTCCTCCACCACCACGTAGCGGTCGATCTCGATGTCACCGGTCTCGGGATCAACCTCCACCCGGCAGGCGTGGGTGGCGTAGGGATAGGCGACGGCGGGTGGATCGAACGTCGCACTGGTTCGGTAGCGGTCGGGATCCTCGGCGGCCCGCACCAGCTCGGCCACCGAGAGGCCGCTGGCGGGCGAGCCGACCACGTACACGACCCCGTCGGCGACCTCGAGATCGGCGGGGTTGGCCTCCATCTTCTCACTCGCATCCTCGCGCAGCCGCTCCCTGAGAACCGTGCAGGCCTGATCGATCGCGCCCCCGCCCGCGATCGCGCTGCGGCTGGCGAACGTGCCCGTGCCGTGCATCCCTCCCACCGACGTGTCGGCTCGGGCGATGGCGACATCGTCGTAGGCCACGCCAAGACCGTCAGCGACGAGCTGCGCGAAGGTCGTCTCCACGCCCTGTCCCATCGCGGGCAGCGTCGTCCAGACGGTCACCCGGCCGTCGTCGTCGATCGACACGTGGGCGCCGTCATACCCGGCGATGCCGACCATTCCCCGGCCTTGGAACACGCGCGAGTTGATCCCGGTGTATTCGACATAGCAGCAGAGCCCGAGACCGAGCAGACGACCCTCGGCGCGGGCGTGCTCACGTTCGCTCTCAAAGGAGTCGTAGCCGATGGCGTCCAGCGCGGCCGTCAGGGCGCGGCCGTAGTCACCGCTGTCGTAGGGCTGACCGGTGAGGCTCGTGTACGGCATCTCGGCCGAGGTGAGCAGGTTGCGCCGCCGGATCTCGGCTCGATCCAGCCCGAGCTCGGTGGCGAGGATGTCCATCAGCCGCTCGTGGACAAAAGCCGAGACCGGCAGCCCGACGCCCCGATAAGCGCCCTCCGGACACTTGTTGGTGGCCACCGAGCGGCTGCGCGCCCGGTAGGCCCCGACCCGATAGGGCCCCGGAATCATCGCCGGCGTTCCCAGCGCCTCGAGTACATGCCCGTGGGGGTAGACGCCATAGGCGCCGGTGTCACAGACCACATCGGCATCCATCGCCAGCAGCGTTCCGTCCGCCGCCGCCGCGGCCCGCACGCGGACCACCTGGTCACGGGCATGGCTCGAGGCCAACAGGTTGTCCGCGCGGTCCTCGGTCCACCTGATCGCCCGGCCCAGCCGCAGGGCCAGCCACGTGGCGACGATCTCCTCGGGATAGACATGGGCCTTCTGGCCGAAGCCGCCGCCGACATCCGGAACCAGGACCGTCACCTGCGAGCGCTCCATTCGTAGCAGCTCGGCGAGAACCTGAGCGAGTTTGTGAGGCGCCTGAGTCGATGACCACACGCGCACGCCGTCCCCATCCGGGACGGCGAGCGCTCCGCGGGGCTCGATCGGCATCGCGCAGCATCGTGGGTTGACGAAGGTGCGCTCCACGGTCACGGCCGCGGTGGCCATGGCCGCTTCGACGTCGCCACTCCCGACCGTCGCCTCGTACAGAACGCAGGATGGGTAGCCGCTGACGGGCGTCGCACCCTCGGCCAGCGCGTCCTCGAGGCAGCTGATCGGCGGCAGGGGATCCAGCTCGAGGCCGATCAGCTCGGCGGCATCTTCGGCGACGTAGTTCGAGCTCGCCACGATCGCGGCGATCGGCTCACCCACGAACCGGACCGCTCCCTGCGCCAGCAGTGGGCGCGGAGTGAGGGTAACACCGGGGATCTCCAGTGGCGGAAGCAGCGGCCCGATGTCCAGATCGGCGGCGGTCACCACGGCCATGACTCCGGCCAGGGCGCCGGCCGGCATCGTATCGATCGCGGTCACCCGCGCGTGAGCCACCGGGCTGCGCAGGAAGTGGACGGCAAGCGCGTCGGCGCAGGACACATCGTCGATATAGCTACCCTGCCCCGTGAGCAACGGGCGGTCCTCACGGCGGGCCAGGGGTCGGCCAACGCTGGGCGCCGCGCCACCGCCCGGCCTAGACCGGCTCACGTCGGAACACCTGAAGCTGAATGAACCGGTCGTCGACGTCGATCACGGAGTGACCGACGACGGTGGCGTTGCTGGCGTAGTGGGTCTCGAACAGACGGATGAACGGCTGGCGGTCCTCGAGCTCGAGTCGTGTTTCGTACCGCGCGTCGCCCTTGACGGCGGCACTGATGCGAGCCACCGCGTGATGGATCGGCTGCGAGCAGTAGCGCTTGGTGAACTCGAACAGCGAGGGCGGGATCGGCGACTCGATGTCGGCCTGGGTCAGATTGGCCTCGGGGATGGCGTCACGGACGCACAGGACCAAGCGCCCGTCGGCAACGTAGCGCTTGTCGGTCATCAGATAGCGGCCGCCGTCGAGCTCGAAGTTCTCCCGAAAGTCCATCGGGGCCTCCTCGGTCACCGCGGTGACGGTGACGTCCACCTCGTGACCTTGCGAGCGCAGGAGCCAGTCGAACCCGACCAGGTGCTGGAGCGCCAGCGTCGCCGGTGGGACGTGACGATTGATCGTCGTCCCGATTGCCCGCTGACGAGTGATCAGCCCGTCACGCTCCAGGCCTTGCAGCGCCGTGCGGACCGTCGTGCGGCTCACATCGAGCATCCGCGCCAGGTCATCCTCGGCCGGTAGCTTGCCCTCGAAGCTGTTGTCGAGAATGGCCTGCAGGATCACGGACCGCGTCCGCTCGGCCAGCAGGCTCGTCTCCAGCTTGCCGATCACCCCCGGGCCTGTCTCCGGATTCACCACGGCCTCCGGTCCGGCCGTCCTGCTTCGGCGATAGCCATCTCAGCGAGCGCCCGCCTCAACGGTGGCGCCGAGGAACAGTTCGCCCACGTCGCCCCGCGCAAGCAGGTCGGGCGCCGCCAGGTCGAACTCCACCCGGCCGGCGACCAGCAGGTAACTCCAATGCGACACCTCCAGCGCGGCGTACGCCCGCTGCTCCACGAGCAGCACCGCCGAGCCCGCCTCAGCCAGACTGGGGACGTGATCGGTGAGGAAGCGCTTGGCGAGCTCGGGAGACAGGCCGGCCGTGGGTTCGTCGAGGATCAGCAGCTGCGGCTCGGTCATGAGCGCGCGGGCAATGGCCACCATCTTTCGCTCGCCTCCGCTGAGCGTCGATGCGCCGCGGCCCATGAAGCGGCGAATGGCCGGAAGCCGCTCCGTGACCGCGTCGATCCGGCCCGAGATCTGCGAGGCCGGGAGCAGATAGCCACCCATCTCCAGGTTCTCGTGCACCGACAGGTTGGGAAAGACATCGTCACTCTGCGGGACATATCCGATGCCGAGCTTGGCCAGTTCGTGCGGCGCCAGGCCCGTGACCGGCTTTCCCGCGAACAGCACCCGCCCGGCGAGCGGGGGGAGGATCCCGGCAACGGCCTTGAGCAGCGTGCTCTTGCCGGCCCCGTTGGGTCCGACCACTGTGACCACCTCACCGGGTCCGACGCTTGCATTGATGTCGTGAATGATCGGCACCTTGCTGTACCCGGCGCTCAGTCCCTCCATGGTGAGCAAGGCCCCTGGGCGTGCGGGCGGGCTACCCGATGACATAGGCGTCGATCACCTCCTGGCGAGCTCGGACCTCGGCCATTGGACCGTCAGCGATGACCTTGCCCGACGCCATCACCACAACCCGCTCGCACAGACGGCCGAGGACGGCGAGCTCGTGCTCGACGATCACCATCGCGATCCCCTCCTGGCCGAGCTCACGGAGGTGGCGTTCGACGGTACGCGCCATCGTCGGATTCACGCCCGCCATCGGCTCGTCCAGAAGCAGGATCTTGGGCTCGGCCATCAGGGCGCGCATGATCTCCACCAGCCGCCTCTGACCTCCGCTGAGCTCGCCGGCGTACTCATTGCCGAGATCGACCAATCCGAATCGCGCCAGCAGATCCCATGCGCGAGCGATGTTCGCCTCCTCCTGTCGGCGCCACCAGCGCTTGCCGAGGAGCAGGACGCGGAATTGCTCCCCACGCTGATCCGCGGCCGCCACCAGCAGGTTCTCGAGAACGGTGAGGCGCCGGAACTCGCTGGAGATCTGGTAGGTGCGAATCAGTCCGCTGTGGGCGCGGTGATGGGAGGAGAGCCGCGTGATGTCGCGTCCGCGCATGAGCACGGTGCCGCTGCTGGGATGGATGCTCCCGGCCAGGACGTGCAGCAGCGTCGACTTTCCGGCGCCGTTGGGCCCGATGATCCCCGTCACGGTGGCTGGGGGTATCTGGAGATCGACGCCGTCGACAGCGTTGACGCCGCCGAAGCTGCGTACGATCCCCCGCGCCTCCAGCACGGACGAGTCGTCCTGACCTGCTCCGGGCAGCGCCGTCGCCGCGCTCTGTAGCCCCGCGTTCATTGGGGCTCCGCCGCTGTAGGCGTGCCCGGCGGAAGCTTGGTCTCGGGCGCGTCCGGCGCGCCAAAGCGGCGTCGGCGCTCGGGCACGATGCCCTGGGGCCGAAACCACAGGAATAGAAGCGCCAGGCTGCCGATCATGATCCATTGCAGGGCGTCGATGAGCCCGGGCCGGCCGAACTGGGGAAGGTACCGCGTCACCTCGTTGAAGACGACGGGAACGAGCAGGGCCCCGAGCATGACGCCGAAGTTGTTACCGGTGCCGCCCACAATCACCGCGGTCAGCAGCACCAGCGTTTCGACGTAGAGCCATGAACCCGGCGACCACGCAGTAATGAAGCTCACCAGGATGCCTCCGCTCAGCCCCGCCAAGACCCCGCCGACGACGAAGCTGAACATCCGGAGGCGAGCCACGTCCTTGCCGAGCGCAGCCGCCGCGAACTCGTGGTCGCGTACTGCGCGCAGCGCGCGACCCAGCGGCGAGGACGTGATCCGATGGAGGAAGAAGTAGACCACGAGACAGGCGACCGCGGTGAATGCCACGAACGCCCACTGATAGTTCACCGGGGAGCTGAAGTTGTTGACGAACGGCTGAGGGATCAGGGCCAGGCCGGCCGATCCGTTCAAGAACGAACCCAGGTTCTCCACGACGATGGTGCCGATTACGGCGATGACGAGCATCACCATGGCCTGATAGTCGCTGCGCAGACGGCGCAGGGTGATCAAGCCGATCAGCAGTGACAGAACTCCGGCGACCACCCCGCCCATCAGGATCGGGATGGGAAACGGCAACGATGCCCCGAACAGGTACTGCTGAAAGCCGCCGTTGCCCGATTGAGGGCCGAGGCTGAGGACCGCGGCCGTGTAGGCGCCGGCGGCCTGAAACACGATGAAGGCGAAGTTGTTGATTCCGGTGATGCCGAACTGCAGATTGAGTCCCCAGCAGGCCATGACGTCGACGCCGACATAGACCAGCAGCGTCGTGATGTACAGGCTCACGCCACCGCCTCCTTCTCGGTCACGGTGGTAGCGCTCCCTGGGGGCCCGAATAGACCCTGAGGACGGATCAGCACGATCACCACGAGAACGACGAACGCGATGACCTCCTTGAAGCTCGACCGGGTGTAGGCCGCCGCGACCTCTGTGATCACGCCCAGAGCCACGGCCCCGATCATGGCGCCGTAGGCCTGCCCGACGCCGCCGAGCATCGCCGCCGCGATCGTGAGCACCAGGAAGTCGTTGCCCGTCGTCGACTGAAAGGAGCTCGTGTTGAGGACCAGGAGCACGCCGGCGAGCCCGCATAGGGCACCGGCGATGAGCCACGCCGTATCGATCACCCGGCTGGTATTGATTCCGCACGCGCGGGCCAGCGTGGCGTTGCCTGATGTCGCTCGCATCGCCTTGCCGAGACGACTGCGCCGCAGGAGGGTGTTGATCGCCACCATGACCGCCACCGCGATGCCCATGATGATCAACTGGCGGACCGTGAACGTCATATCCGCGAAGTTGACGGCGTGATCAGGGGAAAGTTGATAGCTGAAGAAGGTCGCGCCGAAGCCCGCCAGGAGTGCGTTCTGGATGATCACCGCAACCGATAGCGCCACCACGACCAGTCCGAACAAGCGCGTCCCGCGGCGCACGAACGGGCGGTAGATGTAACGGTGCAGGAGCACCGATATCACCGCTCCGGCCGCCGCGGCCGCCAGTACGCATACCGCCAGCGGCGCACCCGCCTTGTTCACGAGATAGCCGGCGAACGCCGAGGCGGTCATGACGTCCCCGTAGGCCAGGTTGAGCATGTTCGAGACCCCGAACTGCAGGGTGAAGCCGACCGCGGCGATGGCCAGGATCGATGCTGTCACCAGCCCGAAGCCAATCGACAACAGCAGTGTGTGCACGGTCGTTCAGCGCTCCCTTTGATCCGCAGCGGTCTACTTGAGGGCCTGCAGGTCCTGGGGCGTATACGCCTTGATCGTCGAACCGTCCGCCCGAACGATCTCGAACGCCCCGGGCGAGTTCTGGTACTGGTCGAAGGTGATCGGTCCGGTGGCGCCCACGTACGTGATCGCCTTGCCGGCCTGGATCGCCGCCTTGCCCTCCGCGAAGCTGTGAACGACCGTGGCCCCCGTCCCGCCGTTCGCGATCTTGCGGATGGTCGGGTTGAAGACGGCCGGCTTGGTGCTCTTGGCCATCTCCATGGCCAGCGCCATCAGGTTGACCGAATCCCACGCCGCCTCGGCAAAGGAGTCGTTCTCCCATTGCGAGATCGGCTTGGTGACTCCGCTGGCAGCGGCATGCAACGCCGCCAGCCAGATGCTATGGGCTGCGCCGGTGGTGGGAGCGTACGGCTGAGCCCCACGGTAGAACTGGGTCATCGTCGACTTCCCGATCGCCTGCGTGACCGCCTTCTGCCACGGCGGCTGAGTGGTTCCGTCGGTCCCGATGATCGGGATCGGGTGGTACAGCTGCGTCAGCTCGGTCAGCAGTGTCGCAGAGGTCTGGGGGTCGGCCTCGATGAACACCGCCTGAGGATGACCTGCCGCCAGCTTGCTCACCTCACTGCGGTACGAGGTCTGGTCGAGGGCCACATTCGCGTCCCCGGTGAGGGTGCCGCCAAGCTTCTTGTAGCCGCTGATCACGGTCGGTGCGGTGCCCTGGGAGCTGATGTCGGTGCCGAAGACGGCCGCCGCCCGGGTGTACCCCTGCTGATGGGCGTACAGCGCCATCGCCAGGCCGACGGCATCGTCAGGCGGCGTGATCCGCCAGAAGTACTTGTTGGTGCTCTTGTCGAAGAGCTTCTGCCCGGTGTCTCCGAACATGGGGATCTGAGACCGGTTGAACAGCGGCACCGTCGCCGCCGCCTCGTCAGAGCTCGGGCCGAGCAGACCGACCAGGTTCGAGGTGCTGGCGATGAGCTGCTGGGCAGCTGGCACGGCGTCGGCGGGATCGCCACGGCTGTCGGCGACGGAGCAGCTGATCTGGGTGTGCTTGAGGATGCCGCCGGCGGCGACGATCGCCTTGGCTGCGGGCACGCAGCCGGCGTTCTGCTCAGGGCCGAAGCTCGCGTCGGCGCCGCTGAAGGGATTGAACACGCCCACGGTCAGCGCGGCTGTGCCGGTGTCCGGCCCATTTGAAGCCGCAGAGCCACCAGCGCCGGCATTGCCGGCATTGCCGGCATTGCCGGCACCGGAACCGCAGGCCGCGAGCAACAGACAGGCGGCCGCCGTTGCCGTTGCGGAAGAGAGCCCGAATCTGATCGTCATGTGATCCCTTTCCCTGGCGATGTCATCGCCTCCGATGCGTGCCGCGCTGTTCCATAGCCACGTTGTCCATGCTGGCCATGCTCGTACTATGTAGGACTATTCGTTGGCCACCGTATTGGCGCTGCCCGTACGTGTCAAGGGCCGGATGGCGGTACCGCCGGGTGCGGCATCAACGGCATCCCCGACGGCATGATATTTAATATACCAAGTAGCCGATCACCATTCGAGGGAGAACTGACATGGACCTGCAGCTCGCCGGATCCGTCGCGCTCATCACCGGGGCAAGCAAAGGCATCGGCCGCGAAACGGCGCGTCTGCTCGCCCAGGAGAGATGTCGAGTGGTGGTGACAGCCCGCGATGCTGCTCGTCTCGACGCGGCAGCCGAAGAGCTCCGCGCGCAGACCGGCGGTGAGATCCTCGCCGTTGTCGGCGACATGAGCGTACGCGAGGACGTGGAGCGCGCCCGCGACGCCGCGATCGACGCTTTCGGGCAAATCGACATCCTCGTCACCTGCGCCGGCAGCTCGCCCGGAGGGTTGCTCGAGGAGCTCACCGAGGAGCAGTGGCTGGCCAGCCTCAACCTGAAGTTCATGGGCTACGTGCGCTCATGCCGGGCCGTGCTGCCCCATATGAGGGAGCGGGGCTCCGGCAGCGTCGTGCTAGTGGTGGGAAATGACGGCCTGAAGCCGAGCTACTGGGAGATGACGGCCGGTGCGGCCAACGCCGCCGACCTGAACTTCGCCTCGTCAGCCGCGGAGCAGTACGGCCCGCACGGCATTCGCGTCAACACCGTCAACCCGGGTCCGGTGGACACCGACCGCTGGGACGGGCTGGAGAAGGCCTTCGCCCGTGACAAGGGCGTCAGCCAGGAGCGAGCCCACGAGCTCGCCGTCTCCAGCATCCCGCTGGGACGGATCTGCACCCCCCAAGAGGTGGCCGACTTGGTCGCGTTCCTGGCCTCGCCCCGGGCGAGCTTCATCAATGGAGCCCACATTCCGATCGACGGAGCTCAACGCAAAGCCCTCATGGACCTGTGACCACGCGGCCGTTGAGCACGCCGGGGTGGCGGCCTCGCCGCGGGGCGCCGTCCCGTCCTATATCTCTCGCCGGGCGCGACCGGCGCGACGAGCCCGCGCGCGGTCGCGTCGCGCGAGCCGGCTCCGGTGTTCAGCGTCGCGCTTAATGCCGTAGCCGAGATGAAACAGGAGCACCGACGTGATGCCCACGACAAAAACGATGAGAATAATGACTGTGATTGCGCTCATACCGACGAGCTACCCCGTGGTGCAGGCCTAAACCCGACGAGGCACGCGCTGATCGCCCGGACGGGTTACGGCAGTGGCCGGGTGGCCTCCAGCGAGCGGGCGCAGGACGACAGTGCGGCGCGAACCGTTTGCAGTGTGCCGGTGTCGAGGCCCTGGAGCATGTCGGCCTCGATGATGTCCATGGAGCTGTCGCAGCGCTCAAGAACTTTCAGGCCGCGTGGGGTGACGGAGGCGCGGAGGATGCGACGGTGCCGCGGGTCCGGTCGTCGTCGCACGAGGTTGCGCTGCTCCAGCGCCGAGATCACGAGGTTCATCGCCTGTGGTGTGACGAACGCCCACCGCGCTAGCTGCGCGCTGGACAGACCGTCTCGCTCTCGCAGAACGCTGAGCGTGATGTATTCCGGAGTGCTTACACCTTGGGCGTTCACGGCCTCGTCGAGCCTCGCCCGTAGCCGACGCTCAACGCGATAGATGAGATATCCGACGCGAGGGGGCACTGAGCCTCGCGATTCGGGTGACACGGCGATGGCGGCGCGCTGCATTGAGGCGCCAACCATACCGGCGAGCTCGGCGGGACGGAAGGTGCGTCAAGCACCTTGACAATGCACTTGTGTCTGATTAATCTCGCCGTCGAGAGAGAGGGCCCGCGGATCAGCCGTGCGGTCAGGATCGAGGGAGGGCTTATGAACTGTCTGACCGTGCGCCGCTCTCGCGTGGCGCTGATGCTCGGGCTGGCGTGCATCTGCGTGTTGATGGCGGCTGGGTCCGCTTCGGCCGCGCCGGCCTCGACTCACTACACCGGCACGCTGCCCGACGGGGCGACTTGGATCGCCGACGTGCCGGCGAGCTGGAATGGCACGCTGCTGCTCTACAGCCACGGCTATGGGCCCCTCAACGCCCAGGATGCCCCAGATCCCAACACTCAGCAGGCCCTGCTGGGGATGGGTTACGCGATGGCGGGCTCCTCGTACGATCCCCATGGATCGTGGTGGGCTCTGGGCAGCGCCGTCCGGGACCAGTTTGAGACGCTCACGACGGTCAAGCGGACCGTGTTGCCCGCGCGTCCACAGCACGTCTACGCGTTCGGCACGTCAATGGGAGGTTTGATCAGCTCGCTGGAGGATCAGAACTCCAACGGCCGCCTGGATGGCGCGCTGACCACCTGTGGGATCGTCGCCGGCGCTAACAATCTCAACCAGTATCAGCTCGACGGCGAGTATGCGCTCAGTGAGCTGCTCGCTCCGAGCCAGAACATCAAGCTGACGGACTTCACCGTCGGGCCGCCGACCTTCTCCGACAGCGCCAACAGCGCGGGGGAGCTGTTGGCCGCGGCCACCGGAGCCCAGGGCACCCCTCAGGGTCGCGCTCGCCTGGCGCTGGCGATGGCGTTCCTGAACGTCTCCCCATGGGGGAGCGCGTCGATCCCGAACATCTATGACTATGCGGGCCAGGAGCAGGGTCAGTTCGACGACTACTTCGTCGGCGGACCTGGCTCGGCGATCAGCTTCATCGTCACCGCCCGCGAACAGCTCGAGGCCGCCGCCGGCGGCGAGGGCAGCGGCACCGTCGGCGTCGACTTCGCGCGGCTGCTCCACCATTCGTCCTACTACCCCGAGGTCAAGGCGCTGTACAACGAGGCCGGCCTCAGCCTCAAGAGCGATCTTGCGACCCTCACGAGCAACGCCAACCTCAGGCCGGACAAGGCGGCGTACCGCTGGTTGGCTCGCACCTCCGTTCCCACCGGGCAGCTCCAGGTCCCGGAACTGGACGTCAAGACGATCTCCGATCAGCTGGTGCCCGTGCAGCAGGAGAATTACTACCACGCCCTCGTCGCCCGGGCCGGCGACCAAGCGCTGTTGCGACAGGCGTTTGTTGAGGCACAAGGCCACTGCAACTTCACGCCAGCTGAACTGATCGCCGGCGTGCAGGCGCTCGTGACCCGCGTCACCACCGGCACATGGGGCAACGTTGCCACCGCAACCCAGCTCAACGCCGCCGCCAACGCACTCCCCGCTGCCCTCAACGGTGGAGCATTCATCCCCTTCTGGCCGGAGCGCCTGACGGGCGCGATCTCACCGTTCGACGCTGCGGCCGGACGACCGTCGCCGTTCTAGAGACGCCAGGTCAGCGATCAGCTGTCACCGAGGAACCGGGCTCGCTCGCCCCGCGAGCCTCGGAGATGCTCACCGCCGACCGTGATGGCAGACTCAGCGACGTGCCTGGAGACTCACGCGCGGGCGCCGAGTTTGTGGTGGCGCGCAATCCGCAAGCGGACAGCAAGCTCCCGTACCTCGTCCACCTTCCTCTCGACGGCGGGCTGGTGCTCAAGGCGCGCGAGACATGGCCCGCCAGCGCGCGGGTGTACTGCCACCGCTTCGAGGAGCCGTGGCCGGCCGACGCCGAGGTGATCGAACGCGAGCCCGTGCGTCTGTGCCGCCGGCGCGGCGCCGCGGTCGATCTCGTCCTGGAACGTGGCTCCCAAGCGCGGTCGCAGTTCGTCTTTACGCAGGTGCGCGGCCGGAGCGCGATCTTCTGGCAGACGCAACGGACGGCTAAAGCCGCCAATCCGGGCGCTCGTGTGCCGCGCGGTCGAGCGCTGCGCGAGCCTCTCGCCGTCTTGGTGGACACCCGCGAACGGATCCCTACCGCTTCTTGACGCTGCCCGCCGAACGCCACCGCGAGGCGCTGCCCGCCGGCGATTACGGGGTCTGCGACCCCAACGGCGAACTGCTGGCCGCCGTCGAGCGCAAGACGCTCGAGAACCTCGCGAGCTCGCTCTCCGATGGCAGCCTCGCGTTCCAGATGGCACGCCTGGCGGAGTTGCCGTTGGCCGCCGTGGCCGTGGAAGGACGGTACGCGGCGCTGCTGGCTCATGCGCACGCGCCGGCCGGGTGGCTGGCCGATCAGCTCGTCCGGCTCCAGACCCGGTATCCACAAGTCCCCGTGGCGTTTCTCGACTCTCGCCGCCACGCCGAAGACTGGACCCACCGTTTCCTCGCCACCGCCTTCACCGACCGCGAACCATCGTCGACACCCATCCGACGTGACAGGTCAACGAAGGGCGTGATGCAACCAGCCGGCTCAGACGCCGAACGGACCGTTCATGTCCGCGGTCGACGCCGGTCGGGCCGATGATCGTGACCCCCGACGAGGCCGGCGATCCCGGCGCCCTGACCGTTCGCACGACAGTCAACGGCGAGGTCGTCCAGGAAGCGAGCACCGGGCTGATGATCTTCTCGGCAGCGCGGCTGATCAGCACGATCTCCGAGTTCGCCACTCTGGAGCCTGGCGATCTGATTCTCACCGGCACACCGGCCGGGGTCGGCTTCCGCCATGAGCCGCCGCTGCTGCTCGGCGACGGCGACGTCGTGGCCGTCGAGGTCGACGGGATCGGGCGTATCGAGAACCGCGTAGCCGCCGAAGGTCCAGCCCTCGCGCCCTGACGCCGAGGGTTCGGCATGCTGGCGGCATGCGAGCCGGCATTGCCCAAGAACGCCGCTTGCTCCTGACTCCGGGGTCCGCCGACCGCGCGTGAATACTCGGGGCGTGCCACCGACCAAGATGAGGCTCGCGTTCGCGCCGCTCCGCGCCCGCAACTACCGCCTGTACTTCACAGGCCAGACCATCAGCCTCATCGGGACCTGGTTCGTGCTGGTCGCGACGGGGTGGCTGGTGCTGTCGCTCAGCCACTCCGGTGCGGTGCTCGGCGCGCTGCTGGCCGCGGAACTGCTCCCGTCGCTGCTGCTCGGCGCCTACGCCGGCGTCATTGCCGACCGCGTCAACAAGCGAGCGCTCATCCTCGCCGACAACGCGCTCGCCGCGGTCCTGTCCGCCCTCTTCGCGCTCGCGTGCTTGACCGGGGTGGTCACGCTGTGGATGCTGTTCGCGTTCGGCATCACCCTCGGGGTGACCGCGGCCTTCGCCCAGCCTGCTCAGCAGGCCTTCATCTCCGAGATGGTCGGCGATGAGCAGCTCAAGGCGGCGGTCACGCTGAACAGCATGATGAGCTCGATGGCGCGCACCGTCGGTCCGGCGTGCGCCGGCCTGCTCATCGTCGGCGTCGGCGTCGGCGCCTGTTTCGCGCTGAACGCGGTCAGCTACGTCGCTGTGTTCGCGGCGCTCGCACGGATGCGCTCCGCTGGGCTCACGGTTCCCGAGCGGGCGGCGCGCGAGCCTGGGCAGCTTCGCGAGGGGTTGAGATACGTCCGCTCGCGCTCACAGCTGTTGTGGCCATTGGTGATGATGGCGCTCGTCGGCACGTTCGCCTACGAGTTCGCGGTGGCGCTCCCGCTGATGGCCAAGGCTCTCCACGGCAGCGCCTCGACCTACGGGCTCATGACCGCCGCGATGGGCGTTGGCTCAGTCGCCGGCGGCCTGCTGATCAATCACAAGCTCGGCCTCGGGCTGGGTTCACTGTGCTGGCTGGCGCTCGCGTTCGGGGCCGGCATCGGCCTGGCCGCGCTCGCCCCCACCATCTCCGCAGAGTTGGGCGCCCTCGTGCTTGTCGGCGCCGCCTCGACCGCCTTCATGGCGACCGCCACCTCTAGCCTCCAGCTGGCCGCCGCACCCCGTTTCCGGGGACGGGTGATGGCGCTGTCGTGGGTCGCGAACGCCGGCTCGACGCCGGTCGGCGCGCCCCTCGTCGGCGGCCTGGCAGCGCTGGCGGGCGCCCGCGCCGGACTGCTGCTCGGCGCTGTCGCCTGCGTGTTCAGCGCCGCCGTCGGCTTCGCCGCGTACCGGCGCGCGCCGCTCGAGATAGCCGCGGCCGCGGCAGATTGACGGCGTCCCGCGGCATGTACGCCGAAGCCGCCGCCTCGACGAGCGCCGACAGCGCATTAGGTGCCATTTCGAAGACCCTTTCTCGTCGCGTCGCCCCTCGAATCGCGAAGCGTGCCGGCGACTTGCCCAATGTTCAAGATCTACCCCTGGGCGGCGGTCCGACCGCCAAGCCGGCTGTCCGCGTCCGTGTGCTTACCGAAGAACTCGGCGAGGACAGGTGCGAGCACCTTGACCTTGAGCCGATGACCCATCCCTTCGAGCACGCGCAGCTCAGCGTTTGGCAGGACGTCCGCGAGCGCGCGCGATCCATTTTGCAGGCTGCTGGGACTTCTGCCGCCGTAGATGACGAGCGCCGGCACGGTGACCGATGCCCACTCCTGCACTCGCAACGGATGTCCCTGCATGTTGTGCTCCCCGAGCGCGGCCCAGTCGTAGCGGAGAGTCGGCGCGTTGGCTTGCATCTGCTTCCACATCGGCATCAGCCGCATCGCGGCGACTGCCGGTGCCGGCATTCCCATGGCGTTGCGCATGAAATGCTTGACGGCTCCGCTCCGGTCGTCTTCGGCGATCAGCGCCTCGAGCCGCTGACCGTAGTCCGCTACGGGACGCTTGTCGTCGACGTTAACCACGAACGGCGCTTCATAGACCGCCACTCGCTCCACGCCGATTCCCGCCCCGGCCGCCCTTAAGGCGAGCGCGCCACCGGATGAGAAGCCAAACAGCGATGCACGACCACCGACGGCCTCGATGAGGGCAGCGATGTCGTCGATCTCGCGCTCGATCGCGAACGGACCGGATTCACCGCTCTCTCCCCGACCCCGACGGTCGTAGTTGAGCACCGTGAACTGCGGGGACAGCAACTCGGAGATCACGATCATCTGCTTGAACTTTCGATCGAGCGCGCGATCGCCGAGCGCGCCGTTGACCAAGATCACGGGTGCGCCCGTGCCGTCGCGGTCGTAGGCGATCTTCGTGCCGTCTTGTGAGGTCACTGTCTGCATGATGTGTTCCTTGTCGTTGTGTGAGGTAGTTGTCAGGAGCTCGCGTAGGCGCGGCTCAGCCAGCCGAGGAGCTCCTGGTCGACTTCGGCCGCTCGGTGGACGCGAACCCGGTGGGTGACCATGCGGTTCCAGGTCCCGGCGGCCTCAAGCCGTTCATGCGCGTGAGCGTCCTTCAGCTTGATGCCGACGTCGAGTCGTTCCGCCGTGACCTGGACAATCGCGAACTTCTTGCCAGCTCGACGAAGACTTAGGTAGGTCGCTCCAGCGAGGACGTCGGCGTCGGGGCCGAACGCCGTGACCTTCTGGACGAGACCGTCGTACACCGGGCGCCAACCAGCCTTCTTACCAGTGAAGTGCCGAGCGACCTTCTCGTCAGTTGATGGCTCTGGCCCGGCCTGCCTCTTGATCGTGGCGACGATCGCCATGGCATGCCCGTGTCCGAGGCCGTAGTTGTCCTTGAGCCATGTGATGATCTGGCTGGCCTTTATCCCTGGCTGGAGCAGGCCCGCAGCTCCAGCGAGCTCTATCAACTGCTCCGGGGTCTTTCCGGTCTTCGCCCTGATGCTGTCGTGGTAGGCCTGCAGTGACATGTCGGACTCCTTATTGGTGTGGATTTCTGAGTGCATCGCTCGCCGGAGTTGCGGCGCGCAGATGTCACCTTTGGCGATGAAGGCAAACCCATCGAGGTCGATTGCGGGTGGGGCACTTGAGGTGAGAACGACGGTGGGCGCCGAGCGGAGCCGGGCGAGCGCGAGCGCGGTTTCCAGAGCCGTCTGTGGTTCGATGGTGATGTCGAGGAGAACGACGTCGGGGGAGCTCGCGTCTCCTGAGGCAAGCGCGTCGTCCCGGTTCGACACGTCTCCCACGACCTCGAGTCCCTCTGTCCTCAGCAGCGCGCGGATTGCGGCGCGGGAGACCTCGTGCTGATCGACGATCAGAACGCGCAGGCGCTGTGCGGGCTCACCTGGGGACATGCGGGCACTGTCGCGCTCCCGCGACGCCCTCGCATCAGGGACATCACCAGTCGCTTACGCTATGCCGGTGCGGCTGGGATGTCCCCACGCCGGATCAGCTCGATCCGGGACGTCAGCCCGAGCTTCGTGAACACCTTACGCAGGTGGTATTCGACGGTGCGGGGGCTCAGGAAGAGCTGTGAGGCGATCTCGCGATTGGTCAACCCACTGGCGACCAGCCCGGCTATCTGAAGCTCCTGCGGCGTGAGTTGATCGAGAGTGGACGGATCGCGTTTGCGGGCGGTCTCGCCGGTGGCGCGCAGCTCGTTATCGGCGCGGTCAGCCCAGGGCTGCGCGCCAAGTGAGCGGAACAGCTCAGCGGACTGACGCAGGTGCCCGCGGGCTTCGGAGGGCCGGCGCTGCCGCCGGAGCCACTCGCCGTAGAGCAGCTCGGTGCGCGCCCGCTCGAACGGCGTCAACCCGCGGCTGAGCCGAAGGGCCTCTGAGAATCCCTCATCCGGAGGCCGCCGCTCGAGCAGCGCCTCGGCCCGAGCTGTGACCGAAAGGTTGGCGTCACTGGGAGAATGGCGCGCCCAGTCGCGCAGCAGAGCGAGTGGGACGTCGCCCTCACTGGCGGGCATCCCGCCTCGCACGATGGCCTCGACGGCGTCGGACGCTGGTCCGACCGTGGCGACGAACGTCAGATCAGTCCGCCCGGCCGCTGTGATCTCGAGGAGAATCGCCGCGGCCTCCGAGGGACGGCCGCGCGTGATCTCGAGCAAGCCGAGGGCTGCGCGGGCACCCGCCTCGAGATAGGTATGACCGCTGCGCTGGGCAATCGCAAGCGCGCTGGCGGCGTGCTCGCGTGTTTCGCGCTCCTGGCCGCGGATCGCTTCCACATAGGCCAGCGTCGCGAGATGCCACCCGGCGCCATGCCCGAGCTCGATGGCGAGCAAATAGCCTTCTCGCGCAGCAATGTAGGCCAGGTCAAGCTGGCCGGCGCGAAGCAGCTCTTTGGCGTGATTCTCCAAGGCCAGCGGGAGCAGGCTGAACAGGCCTTGGCGGCGCGCGACCTCCACGGCCTTGGCCGTGTACTGCAGCCCGCGGCCTGGCTCTCCCCCGGCGGCATTAGCCGCCCAGACCTGGGCGCGAGGGTCGTCGCCGAGCTCAGGGGCCATAACGAGCGCCTCGTCAAGTGTCGCCCGCGCTCGCTCAAGCTCGCCGGCAACCAGCGCGCCTGCTCCGACGAGGATGCGTTTGCTGAACTCAGCCCGCAAACTGTCAGCCGACAGGAGTGCTGCGCGTTCGCCGATCGTGCGTACGGTCTCGAGCTGGCCGATGGCCCCCGCAGCCTCGGCCGCCTCATGCAGCATCGCCAGAGCCAGATCCGGCTCGGCGTCGCCGGCTGCGTCAAGCAGAGTTCGCGCGGCGTCGCGGACACTTCCGCAGCGCGCCTCGATCACACCGCGTAGGTACAGCAGGTCCGCCCGCAGTGCTCGTCCGCTCAGGGGAATGGCACGGCTCAGCAGCTCTAATGCCCGCTCCGGCTGGCCAGCGTCCCACGCCGCCTGAGCGGCCGACGCGAGGCGCGGGGCCAGCCGGCCTCGGGTCACGGTGAGCTCCGCCGCTCGCGCGAACGCGGTCGCGGCCGACGCGTGGCCGGCGCGTAGCTGAGCCCGCCGAGCTGATGCTTCCAACGCGACCGCTACCTCTTCATCCCGGGTCATCGACGCCATCGCCTGGTGCCACACGCGTCTATCCACGTGCTCCTCCCCGGACAGTGCGGTGACCAGTGCCGCGTGGACGCTTCGGCGGTCACCTGAGGATGCAGCTCCGTATGCCGCCGCGCGCACGAGCGGGTGGCGAAATTGGACGCGGATTCCGTCGGTCCGAATCAAACCCGCCCGCTCGGCCGGGTCTAGGCCGTCGGCGCCGGTCCCGAGCTGATCGAGTGCGGCGAGCACCGTGCTGAGTTCCCCGGTGCCGTCGATCGATATGACGAGCAAAGCTTCCTGGGCCTGCTGAGGGAGGTGTTCGATGCGGGTGCGAAACACTGCGTCCAGCCGGGGGGTCAAGGGCATCGCGCTTGGTAGGGCTGCCCGTCCGGTGAGCTGATCCTCGCTGAGCGCGCCAGGGAGCTCGACTAAGGCCAGGGGGTTTCCCTCCGCCTCGGCCAACAGCCGGGCCCTCACAGCAGCACTGGCCAGCGGGGCGTGCTCTAAGAGCAGACGGGCAGCGGCGTCGCGATCCAGCCCTTCGAGCACTATTTCCGAAACACCATCGGCGTCAAACCGACGGGGCTCATCGTCCCGGGCCGCAAACAGCATGGCGATGCGCTCGGCCCGAAGCCGGCGGGCAGCGAACACGAGCGCATCGGCCGACGGCTTATCGAGCCAATGCGCGTCGTCGACGACACAAACCACCGGCTCTCGCTCGCACGCGGCGGCAAGCAGGCCGAGTAGCGCGCCGGATACCAGCAACCGATCGGGCTCGGCCGAAGGCGCCAATCCAAGAGCCCCTTCGAGCGCGGCGGCGTGCGTGGGTGGAAGGTCGCTGACGCATTCCAGGATCGGCCTCACCAGTCCGAACAGGCCAGCGAAAGCGAGGTCGGACTCGGCTTGCACCCCGGTGACGTTGAGAACGGTCATCGTCGCCGTCGGTGCGAGGGCAAGATCGACGAGAGCGGTCTTGCCGATCCCGGCCTGGCCACGGATCACCAAAGCGTTGCCTTCACCTTCACAGGCGCTTCTCACCAGTCGCTCGATCGTCGCGCGCTCGTGATTTCGCCCGAGCAGATTGACCACCGATTCGCTGAGAGATGGACCGGCCATCGCGGCCATCGTAGTGCGCCCGCCACCCGCGGGCCTTCGTTGTCGCTGGTCGCCTCGACTGGTGAGTCCCCTGATGCGAGCTCCGGCTTGCAGGTTCATCTTCGTGGCGTCCAACGATCGCGCACCGCGCGGAAGGGAACCGACATGAGGAAGGTAGTCGCAGGACTGTTCGTCTCACTCGACGGCGTCACCGATGCCCCCGAGGCCTGGACCGGCCCCTACTTCAGCCCCGAGATCGGGCAGGAGATCGGAACGGTCATGGCCCAGGGCGACACCATGCTCCTGGGTCGCAAGACCTATGAGACCTTCGCGGCATCGTTCGCCGGTCAGACCGGCGGCATGGCCGACGGAATGAACAACACCCCCAAGCTCGTCGCCTCGCGCACGCTCAAGGAGGTCACCTGGCAGAACTCGACCCTGATCACGGGTGATCTGGCCGAGGAGCTCCGCCGCCTCAAGCAGCAAGAGGGCAAGAACATCAACATCAGTGGCAGCGTCACCCTGATCAGATCGCTGCTGCACGACGGGCTGCTGGACGAGCTGCGTCTGCAGCTTTTCCCGGTCGTCGTCGGATCTGGCGCCCGGCTGTTCGAGGGCTACGACGGTCGGCTCGGCCTCAGCCTGGCCGCGTCCCAGACCTTCGAGACGGGCGTCGTCAACCTCATCTACCGGCCGGCCACCAGCTGACCGCCCAAGTCTGCAAGGAGATGATTGTCGTGACCACCAACACCAAACGACTCCTGCTCGGCGGCATGGTCGGCGGCCCGCTGTTCGTGGTCGTCGGGCTCGCCCAGGCCCTGACCCGTCACGGGTTTGACCTCACCCGCCAGGCATTGAGCCTCCTCACCCTGGGTAATGCCGGCTGGATCCAGATCGCGAGCTTCCTCGTGACCGGCGCTCTGGCCATGGCCTTCGCGACGGGAATGCGGAGGGCGCTGCGCGGCGGGCCCGGCGGAACCTGGGCCCCCGCCTGCTCTACGTCTATGGCGCCGGACTGATCGTCGGCGGCCTGTTTCACCCCGACGCCGGCGACGGGTTTCCACCCGGCACTCCGAGCGGCCAGAGCGTGGTTCGCACCTGGCACGGGGCGCTCCATCAGACCGGCGGGATGCTGGCGTTCCTCGCTCTCCTGGCGGCGTGCTTCGTGCTCGCCCGCTACTACCGCAGCTGCGGCCAGGCGGGGAGAGCTCGGGCATCACGGGTCGTGGGAGCGGTGTTCATCGCCTGCCTGATGGGATCGGCAGCGCCTGGCGGGTCGCTGACGCTGTTCATCGGCGTGACCGCTGCGATGCTCTGGATGGCCCTCGTGGCCAGGCAGCTCATCGCCGGACCGCCCACTCCCGAGCGCTCCCGACCGCTCATCGACGTTGCCCCACGTGCCGTCAAGCAGCTCACGTGACCCCGAGCCCCGGCCGGGTCGCTGAATCATTCAAGCGGCCCGGCGCGCCCCTGGATCGCCTTTCCCTGATCGACAACCAACCAGGAGAGCAGCCGTCATGAGCAACATCGTCGTATCCGAGTTCGTCACGCTCGACGGAGTCGCCCAGGACCCAGGCGGGGTCGGCGAGTTCGAACAGGGAGGATGGGCGTTCAAGTTCGATCGTGGACCGGAGGGCGACCGCTTCAAGCTCGACGAGGTCCTCGCCGCGGAAGCCCTGCTTCTCGGCCGGCGGACCTACACCGGGTTCGCGGAGGCATGGCCGTCACGCACGGGTGAGTTCGCGGACAAGATGAACGCCATGCCCAAGTACGTCGTGTCGACCACGCTCACCCGTCCCGAGTGGGACAACACCGTCATCATCGACGGCGACGCTCCCGAGCAGATCAGACAGCTCAAACAGCAACTCGACGGGGACATCCTCGTCGCGGGAAGCACCCAACTGGTTCAAACGCTGATTGAGCACGACCTCATCGACGAGTACCGACTGATGGTCTTCCCGACCGTGCTCGGAGCCGGCCGGCTCCTGTTCTCGCAGGGCGGCCCGGCGACCGACCTGCGGATCGCCGAGGCCCGACAGGTGGGCGACGCCGTGCTCGTGATCGCCCGTCCGGCCGCCACGGCGACATCGTGACGACGGGAACGGTCGCACGGGACGCGCCCTCATCTATGCAGTGCTCAGACACCGTGGGGAGATCCCGAATTACATCCCGCCGATCAGCCCTCTCTCGGCGCTCAGCCGAAGAACTACGTGGCTGGTCTCGGCGCCCGGTGATCGCCGGTTGACCGTGACGGCCGATCAGCGGTCAACGACGGCTTCGATGCCGGTGAGGCGACAGAAGTGGAGAAGTTCATCGGCCCAATCGCCGTAGACCGCGGCGAAGTGCTGGGAGAGGACGTGATCGAGGATCGCGCGCACCGGCGCGTCGGGTTCGAGGCGGACGCTCGGCCAGGGTGGGAGCTCGGTGCCCATCTCGACCCAGGGGGGCGGGGGCTTGGCCTCGCCGGTGACGATGTGCATGCGATAGCCGTGGCCGGTCTCGGCGAGGGAGGCGAGGGTCATGCGGCCGGTCTGCATCCGGGAGCCGTGGGCGATGCCACCGGCGCCGAGGACGTCGGTCTGCTTGATGACGACCGGGCCGTCGATGAGCTGGTGGGGGATGAACCCGTCGACGCCGAGCAGGATCCAGTCCGGGTGGTGCTCGTAGTGCTCCAGGAACGTGACCGGCGCGCCCGAGATCCATTTGAGGGCGAGCTCGGCGACGAGGGTGCCGACGTCGTTCTCGTCGACGTACGGGTAACCAGCCGTCGCGACCAGTGAGGACGGGATGCTGTGCAGGATGCCGAGCACTGACGCCACGCCCTCGACGCATTTGTATGAGACCGCGTCGAATCCGCGCTCGCGGCAGATCGTCACGGTGGCGAGATAGAGCCGGAACGCCCGCTCCAGGACCTCGTCGGCGGGACGGCCGTGGGCCCACTCCCAGCCCGCGGCGTCGCCATCCACAGCGGCCGTGACGTCGTCGTGCGGAATCGCGGCCATGACGCGGTCGAGCTCCAGCAGATCGACCGACTCGACCTCCGGGCCGAGCTGACCCCGCAGGCGGGTCACGTCGAAGGCGGTCGTGTACAAGCCCATGTCGTTGAAGCCGACCAGGCCCACGCGTGCCCGGCGCATGCGCCGGGCGGCCCCGGCGGCGCGGCCGAAGCGGATCACGCCCGCGACGTCCATCGGCGTGTCGGGCGCGTTGAACAGATAGGCGAACCGAACACCCCAGCGTTCCAGCGGAAAGCGCAGCGCGGTCGATCCGGCGCCCGCCGCCGGGGAGATCAAGGTCCCCGCCTCGGTGGCGCCGCCGTAGCTGTAGAGGACGACGGGTCGATCGCGGAACGCCAGCAGCATGCGGGTGGCGGCCCGGTACTCGACCCAGTTGATGACGTTGGCGATCAGGAAGTCCCAGCTCCCGGCGCTGAGCTCGGTCACCGCGCGCTCGACGTGGTCCGCTGAGTAGACCGGCGCCGTGCTCACCAGTTCGATCCCGGCATCGAGCAGTTCCCACTCGGCGCGTTCGCTCATCACCTCCAGCCGCGCCGGGTCATAGAGCGACGAGCCGAGGGCGACGTAGCCGGCCCGGAGCGGATCTGCGAGAGTTTGTTGATCGTTCAAGTCAGATGCACGATATACCGCTGGGCCGGGTGGTTTGCAAGGTGAGCGGGGCCGAAACGCCGCTCGCCGGCCGAGCCGCTCTCATCACGGGAACGAGCCAAGGCCTGGGGCTGGCGATGGCGCACCTGTTCGTGACGCAGGGCGCGCGCGTGATCTGCCACGCGCGGACTCGCGAGGATGCGGAACGGGTCGCCGAGGATGTCGGTGGCGAGCCGGTGTGGGCGGACCTCTCGACCCAGGCGGGCGTGATCGAGGCAGCGGCCCAGACGGCGGATCGCGTCCCAGAGCTCCATGTGCTCGTCCACAACGCCGGCATCGGCAGCCCCGGCACCCTCGGGGACCACACGCGCGAGCAGTGGGATCAGGTGATGGCGGTCAACGCGGCGGCGCCGCTGTTCCTCACCCAGGCGCTCCTGAAACCCCTCAGATCAGCCGATCCGAACGCGCGGATCGTCATCGTCAGCTCGGACTCCGGGCGCTTCTCCGTCCCCAAGAACGGCGTCGCCTTTCCGTACCGGATGTCGAAGGCGGCGGTGAACATGTTGACGCTCAACCTGGCGGCGGCGGTGGAGCCGGACGGGATCGCCGTCAACGCGATGCACCCGGGCTGGATGCGCACGCGGATGGGTGGGCCCGACGCGCCGGTGGACCCGGAGCAGGCGGCGCGCACCGCTCTGCACCTGGCGACCCTCCCACCCGGCGGCCCGTCCGGGCGGCTCTGGCAGGACGCGGCCCCGGTGGACTGGTAGACAGACTCAAGAGAACTCAGAGGAGGAGACGATCGCATGACCGACACCGTGTCCCGGACAACCGCGGCGAACTTCATCGCCGGCGAGTGGCGCCCGAGCGTGGGCGGGAACACCTACGAGCGCCGCAATCCGTGGCGACCGTCCGAGATCGTCGGCGAGTTCCCCAGCTCCGACGCGGGCGACGTGGCCGACGCGACAGAAGCCGCGCAGCGAGCCGCCAGATCATGGGCCAAGCTCCCGGCCGCCAAACGCGGCGCCATCCTCACCCGCGCCGCCGAGCTCATCGAGAGCCGGGTCGAGGCGATCGCGCAGGACATGACGCGGGAGATGGGCAAGCCACTGCGCGAATCACGGGGAGAGGCGGCGCGCGCGGCCACGATCCTGCGGTTCTTCGGCGGGGAGGGCTGGCGCCCGCTCGGCCAGGTGTATGAGCAGTCGGCGAGCGGTGCCACCGTGTACACGCGCCGGCGGCCGCTCGGCGTCGTCGGGCTCATCACGCCGTGGAACTTCCCCGCGGCGATCCCGGTGTGGAAGCTGGCCCCGGCGCTGGCGTACGGGAACGCCGTCGTGCTCAAGCTCGCCCAGGACGCGCCCATGACCGGGCTGCACATCGCCCGGGCGCTCGCCGACGCCGAGCTGCCGAAGGGCGTCCTCAACGTCGTCATCGGACGGGGGTCAGGGGTCGGGACGCCGCTCGTCGACGATCCGCACGTCACCGCGATCTCGTTCACCGGCTCGGTGCCCGTCGGCCACGGCGTCCGCGACCGCGCCGTGAGCCTCGGCAAGCGCGTCCAGTTGGAGCTCGGCGGCCACAACCCGCTGATCGTCGCCGCCGACGCCGATCTCGGCAAGGCGGTGCAAGCCGCGTACGCCGGCGCGTTCTGGTCCGCCGGGCAGAAGTGCACGGCGACCCGCCGGATCTACATCGCCGACGAGATCTACGACACGTTCCGGGACGCCTTCCGCGAGCGCATCGCCGCCGGCAAACTCGGCGACCCGGCGGATCCGCAGACCGAAGTCGGCCCGCTCGTCAACGAGACCCAGTTCGAACAGGTCCTGGCCGGGATCGCCCGCGGCAAGAGCGACGGCGGCAGCGTGCTGACCGGCGGCGAGCGCGCCGACGACGACGCCTACCTGATCGCGCCGACCGTGTTCGAGAACGTCGCCGACGACGCCTTCCTCTCCTGCGAGGAGGTGTTCGGGCCGGTCACCTCGCTCTACCGATTCAGCAGCCTCGACGACGCGATCGAGCGCGCCAACGCGCCGCGGTTCGGGCTGTCGGCGGCGGTGTTCACCGGCAGCCTGGCCACGGCGCAGCGCTGCGTCGACGAGCTCGAGGCCGGGATCCTTCACGTCAACTCCCAGACGGCGGGTGCCGACGTCCACGTCCCGTTCGGAGGCAGCAAGGACTCCGGGTACGGGCCTCACGAGCAGGGCCGAGCGGCGATCGAGTTCTACACCGAGGAGATCACCGTCTACCAGGACGTGTGACCCCGCGGACGACCGAAGACCGGGTGGCATTCAATCCCCGCCGGCTGTATTGTTGAACGTTCAAGATGAAGATCACGGGGCTCTCGACGGTCGTGGTCGGCGCGGAGATGCGCAACTGGGTGTTCGTCAAGGTGCAGACCGACGAAGGCCTCGTCGGCTGGGGCGAGGCGACGGTCGAGTGGAAGACGCGCGCGGTGGTGGGGTGCGTCGAAGACTTCGAGACGCTGCTCGTGGGCGAGGACCCGACCCGGGTGGAGCACCTGTTTCAGATGATGGTGCGCCAGCATTTCTTCCGGCCGGGGATGGTCGAGGGTTCCGCGATCTCCGGCATCGAGCAGGCGTGCTGGGACATCCTCGGCAAGTCGCTCAACGTGCCGGTGTGGCAGCTGCTCGGCGGCAACGTCCGTGACGAGATCCGGCTCTATGACCACCTCGGCGGCGGCGAGATGGAGTCGGTCTACCACGCGCTCTCACCCGAGCAGGCCAAACAGAAGGCGCTCGAGTCCGTCGAAGCGGGCTTTGACGCGATCAAGCTCGAGGTCGTCATCCCGCGCACCGCGCCGCTTGACGGCACCGCCGTCCTGCGCCACGCCGACGCCGTCATGGACGCTGTGCGGGAGGCGGTCGGCGACGACGTCGAGCTCATGGTCGACATGCACGGCCGCGCCTCGCCGCAGATGGCCGCCCAGTACTTCCCGGTGCTCGAGCCCTACCGGCCGTGGTTCTTCGAGGAGGCGTGCCCGGCCGATCAGCCACGCGCGATGGCGGAGCTGGCGCGGCGGACGTGGGTGCCCCTCGCCGCCGGCGAGCGCCTCACGCTGCGCAAGCCGTTTCACGAGCTCCTCGAGCTCAACGCCGTGTCGGTGCTGCAGCCGGACCTCGTTCACTGCGGCGGGATCGGCGAGGCCCGGCGGATCGCCGCGCTGGGCGAGGTCTACGGCGCGGTCGTCGCCCCCCACTCCTCCACCGGGCCGATCGGCCACGCGGCGTCGGTGCAGGTCGGATTCGCGACCCCCAATTTCGTCATTCAGGAGACGTGGCGGGCCGACGTCCCGTGGCGCTACGACGTCCTGTCAGAGACGCTTGACCTGAGCAACGGGACGGCGAAGCTGCCGACGGCGCCCGGCCTGGGCGTCGAGGTCAACGAGCGCGAGGCGGCGAAGTACCCCTTCCGCCAGGAGCCGCTCATGCGCTACTTCCACCCCGACGGCGCGGTGGCCGATTGGTGAGCGCGGAGGTCGTCATCGCCGGGGGCGGGATCATGGGTGCCAGCGTGGCGCTGCACCTCGCCGATCGGGGCGTCGCGCCCGTCGTCCTGCTCGAGCGCGAGCCGCACCTCGGCACCCAGACGACCCACGCCGGCGCCGGCTTTGTCGGCTACTGGGCCGGTGAGCTGGAGGCCGAGCTCGCCCGCTACGGGATCGAGTTCTACGAGCGCCTCCAGGCCGAGGGCGGCGTGGACCTGGGGGTGCGCCACGTCGGGCTGCTCTTCCCGGCCTTGTCGGAGGCCGGGGTGGAGATGCTCCGCCAGGAGGAGGAGCGAGAGCGATCATTTGCCGACGTCGCGCTCGTCGATGCCGACGAGGCGTGCCGGCTGGCTCCGCTGCTCAGTCGCGACGCCGTCTACGGCGGTCTCTTTCAACCGGAGGGCCGCCAGGTCCCCACCCGGCGCGTGATCTCCGCGCTCGCCCGGCGGCTCACCACCGCCGGAGTCGACGTCCGCACCAACACCGAGGCCCTCGGCGTGCGGACCGCGAATGGGCACGTCTCCGGCGTCGACACCACCGCCGGCCCGATTCCGGCCGGCACGTTCGTCAACGCCGCCGGCGCCCGGGCGCCCAACCTCGCCGGCCGCAACCACATCGAGGTCGCGGCGGTGCCGCTGCTCGAATCCCGGGTCGTCACCGAGCCGCTGTCCGAGGTGACCGAGCACCACCCGATGTTGCTGTTCTTCGAGCGCGACCTGTTCTATGTCCGCACCGAGGACGGCGGGCTGCTGTTCGGCGCGATCGCCCAACGACTCGGACCCGACGAGCGCGTGGCGCTCACAGACCCGGCCCGCAGCGCCGACCTCCCCGAGCACGGGGCCGCCAGCCACGAGCGCCTCGCCCGCGACCTCGCCGCCGTCATCCCGGCCCTCCGACACGCCACGGTCAAGGAGCGCGCCAGCGGCCTGCCGACGTGGACCCCGGACGGCCGGCACATCCTCGGCCCGGCGCCGAGCATCGAGGGGTACTACGTGCTCGCCGGCTGCAACGAGTCCGGCGTCACCCACGGTCCCGGGCTCGCCCGGCTCACCGCCGAGCTCATCGCCACCGGGTCGACCGACGCCGACATCTCCGCCTACCGCGTCGACCGGTTCGGGCCGCTCACCGACGCGGCGCTCCAGGCGGCGGCCGAATCACAGTACCTCGCCCGTCACCCGCCGGAGGCCGGTCGGGCCCCGGAGCCGTTCGGGATCACCATCCCCCGATCCAGCCGCTGAGCAGCCCGTACGGCTCACGCTGGGATTCCTCCCCATCGAGGTGGCGCAGGAAGTCGAAGTCACAGCCCTTGTTGGCCTGCATCACGTGATCGATGAACAGCTGTCCATAACCCCGCCGGTACCGGGGCGGCGCCGCCGGCACCGCGGCCAGCCGATCCGCCAGCTCCCGCCGCGGTATGTCGAGATCGAGCCGCTGCGCCTCGGCATCGAGCACGATCGGATCGCCGGTGCGGACGGCGGCGAGCGGGCCGCCGGACGCGGCCTCCGGCGCCACATGGAGCACGACCGTCCCGAACGCGGTCCCGCTCATCCGGGCGTCGGACACGCGCACCATGTCCTGCACCCCGGCCCGCAGGAGCTTGGCCGGGATCGGGAGCATCCCCCACTCCGGCATGCCCGGCGCCCCCTTGGGCCCGCACCGGCGCAGGACCAGCACGGAGTCCGGCGTCACCTCCAACCCGGGATCGTCGATCCGCGCGGACAGGTCGTGAATGTCCTCGAACACGACGGCGGGCCCGCGATGGCGCAGCAGCTCGGCCGAAGCGGCGCTGCGCTTGATCACCGCTCCGTCCGGCGCCAGCGAGCCGCGGAGTACGGCGATCGCCCCCTCGCCGGCGAAGGGCGCGTCGAGCGTGGCGATGACGCTCGTGTCGTGGACCGCGGCGTCCGCATACCCGCGCTCCAATGCATCACCGGTCACCGTCAGCGCAGTCCCGTGCAACAGCGGCGCCAGCTGCTTGAGCACCGCCGGTACGCCGCCCGCGTGAAACAGCTGCTGGACGAGATACTCGCCGGAGGGACGCACATTGACGAGGCGCGGCGTGCGCTGAGCGATCTCGTGAAACCGGTCGAGCCGCAGCGCCACCCCGACCCGGCCGGCGAGCGCGAGCAGATGGATGACAGCGTTCGTCGAACCCCCGAGCGCCATCAACAGCGTGATCGCGTTGTCGAACGCGTCGGCGGTGAGGATCTCGCTCGGCCGCGGCCCGGCGCCGGCGAGCTGCACCGCGCGGCGGCCGGTCGCCTCGGCCGCGGTGCGGCGGCGCGCGTCGACGGCGGGGATCGAGGCCGTGCCCGGCAGGGACATCCCGAGGGCCTCGACCAGAGAGGTCATCGTCGACGCGGTGCCCATCTCGTTGCAATGGCCGTAGGACGGGGTGGCCGCCGCCTCCAGCTCGTCGAACTCCGCCTGGGTCATCCTCCCGGCGCGCAACTCGTTGACGTAGTGCCAGGTGTCGGTGCCGACGCCGAGCTCACGGCCGCGGAACCAGGCCGGCTGGGACGGGCCTCCGGTGATCATGATCGCCGGGATGTCCGCGCTGGCGGCGCCCATGAGCTGGGCCGGAACGGTCTTGTCGCAGCCGCCGATCAGAACGATCGCGTCGAGGGGATAGGACCGGATCGACTCCTCCACGTCCATCGCCATCAGGTTGCGGTACAGCATCGTCGTCGGCTTCATGAGGTTCTCGCCGAGCGAGATCGTCGGGAACTCCAGCGGCAGGCCGCCGGCCTGGAGCACGCCGCGCTTCACCGATTCCGCCAGCCCGCGGAAGTGGACGTTGCAGTTGACGAGCTCGGACCAGGAGTTGCAGACGCCGATCACCGGGCGGCCGGCGAGCGACTCGCGGGAGATGCCCTCGGCGTGGATCGACGAGCGATGCAGGAACCCGGCGAGGTCGTGCTCACCGAACCACCGCGCGCTGCGCAGGCTCCCGTTCCCATTCTCGCTCACGGCGCGCCACACCAATCGAGCGCCAGGCGCACGTACGCCTCCGTCAACGCGTGGAGGTCCTCGACCACCACGTACTCGTCGGGGGCGTGCGGGTTGTCGCCGCCCGGGCCGCACACGACCACCGGGGTCGAGCCGTGCTCGCTGAACATGAACGCGTCGCAGGCGAACGGCGCCACCGCCGGCGCCGCGTCCGGAACCCCGAGAGCGGCCCGCATCGCGGTCACGATCGCCCCGCCCGGGTCCCCGTCAGACGCGGGCAGAAACCGCGTCCGCTGCTCCCACTGCACCGGCACCCCGCCGGCGACAGCGCCATCGACCGCCCCGCGCAACTCCGACTCCAGCTCCGAGCGCGAGACGCCGGGGAGGATCTCGGCCCAGAACTCGAGCGTCCCGGTTGTCGGCGTCCCCTCCTCGGTGCCCCACGGCAGCTCGTCACCGGAGCGCAGCAGGAACTGGTAGATCGGGGCCCCGCGTCCCCGCTCGGCGTCGGCGAGCGCCACCGACGCCCGCGCGATCGTGTGCAGCGCGCTCACCGTCTCCCCGTCACCGAAGTTCATCCCGCCCTCGTCGCCGCGGGCGTGCAGGCGGTACTGGATGCCGCCGCGCGTGGCGTGACACACGGCGAGCCCGGTCGGCTCGGCCAGCACCGCCCCGTCAACGGTGTAGCCGCGCAGCCGGCAGGCGAGCGTGCCGTTGGCCCCGCCGAACTCCTCGTCGACGGTCGTCTCGACGAGCACGTCCCCGGCGAGCTCGCACCCGCACTCGACGAGGCAGCGCAGCGCATGGAGGTAGCAGGCGACACCACCCTTCATATCCAACGCGCCGCGTCCGTACAGCCGGCCATCGGAGACGTCCCCGTCCCAGTAGCCGTGCACCCCCTCGCCCAGCGCCGGCACGACGTCGACATGCCCGGAGAACAGGAGCGAGCGCCCGCCGCCGGCGCCGGCACGCCGACCGACGACGTTCGGGCGGCCGGCATACTCCCGCCCCGGCCACCATGCCGGATGCTCCGTCACCCCGGCGACCGCCGACGGCTCGAACACGTCCGGCTGGATCCCCAGCCCGTGGAGGTACTCGGCCACGAACTCCTGGCAGGGCCCCTCCTCCCCCACCGGCGGCCGGTTCTCGCTACGCAACGACACGAGCCGGCGCACGAGCGCGACGAGGTCGTCGCGGTGCGCGGCCAGCCACAGCTCCGGCGCGGTCTCAGTCACCGGCTCGAGGGACATAGGCGATGCAGTCGATCTCGACGAGGATGCCTGACAGCTCGCAGCCGATCGTCGTCCGGGTCGGCCGTGGCTCGTGGTCAAAGAACGCCTCGTAGGCCGCGGTGAACTCGTCGAAGGCGTCGATCGAGGCCAGGTAGCACGTGCAGCGCACGATGTCCTCCGGCTCTCCGCCGGCCGCACGCACGAGGCCGACGACGTTCTCCAGCGTCAACCGGGTCTGCTCGGCGACCGTCGTGCCGCTGACCTCGAGCGTCGCCGGGTCAAGCGGCCCCTGTCCGGAGACGAAGACATAGTCGCCGGCGACGAGCGCCGGGGTGTAGCCGCCGGTGCCGCGCGACGCCGTCGCGGAGACGATCGGCCGCAGGCGGCTCATGCGGTCACCATCCGCGGATACGCGAGCCGCGCGCCGCGGACGCCGGGATCGACCGCCTTGACGGCCTGGCCGCCGAGTGACGCCAGGACGAGCACATCGAGCTCCTCACCGGCGAACGCGACGTTGGTCGGCGTGAGCACATACTCGCCCGTCCAGTCATCGACGACGATCTCCAGCGCGCCGTCCGCCGCCCGGCGGTAGACGCGGTTGGGCTGCCAGCAGCCGATCCAGAGCCCGCCCTCGGCGTCGAACGCGAGTCCGTCGGGCACGACGCGCTCGAACTCGGTCACCGGCTCCACGGCGCCGCCGCCCAGCGGGAGGCGGATCACGCGCGGCCAGGCCGACTCGACCGCGTACAGCCAGTCGCCGTCGATGGCGAGCCCGTTGGCGAACGCCAGGCCGTCGATCACCCGCTCGGTCACGCCGTCGGGGTCGATCCTCACGATCGCGCCGTCCATCCCCTCCCAGCCGCCGGAGTCCGAGACCCACAGCCGTCCCTGGCCGTCGAACACCGGATAGTTGGGATAGCCGATCGGATCGCCGTACCGCTCGACGCCGCCGTCGGGCGACACGCGCTGCACGCAGCCGTTGCCGGCATCGCACACGTACAGCCGGCCGGCGCCGTCGAACGCCAACCCGAGCAGGAACCCACCTGCGATCGTCGCCACGAGCTCGGCGTCACCGCCGTCACACGCGAAGCGGTACACCTGCCCGGCTTCACCGCCGGCGTAGACGAGTCCCTCGTCCGGTGACCAGCACACCCCCTCCGGGTGGTCGAGCCCCGCGACGACGGTGCGCAGGCCGGCGGCTACCACTGTCCCTGAAACGGCGGGTTGCGCCGCTGCTCCTCGTCGTGGGCGTAGATGAGGATGTCGCCGTCGCGCACGTTGGCCTCCTCCAGCGCGGCGAGCCGGTCCTCGTCGAGCTCGACGCCGAGACCCGGGCCGTCCGGCAGGTGAAAGCACCCGTCCTCGTACACGTGCGGCGCGGTGATGACGTCCGCCGTCTGGTGGTGGTAATGCGAGTCAAGCGCGTACGGGAGCACCGGGAGACTGGCGGCGAGGTGCAGGTAGGCGGCGGTCGAGACGCCGCACTCGCCGCCGGAGTGCAGGTTGAAGCCGATCTGGAACACCTGACAGGTGTGCGCGGCCTTCTTCGTCGCCAGGATCCCACCCCACTCCTGGCAATCACCGAGCAGGACGTCGATCGCCCCGGTGCGGATCCCCAGCGGCAGCTGGTCGAAGTTGGTCACGCACATGTTGGTGGCGAACGGGATCCGCACGTCGCGCCGCGCCCGGCTCATCCCCTCGATCCCCCACACCGGGTCCTCGTAGTACTCCAGGTTGAGCGCCTCGAACCGGGCCCCGAGCCGGATCGCCGTCTCCACCGACCACAGCGCATTGGGATCGAAGCGCAGCTTGTGCTCCGGGAACGCCTCGCGCAGCGCGGCGGTCGCCGCGTATTCGTCCTCGGGCGGGAGGACGCCCCCTTTCAGCTTGATGGAGCGAAAGCCGTGGCGGTCGACGAGATCGCGCGTGTGCTCCACGATCTCCTCCGGCGTCGTCTCGCCGCCCCGGCCGTCAGCGGAGCGGTGCCGGTAGAAGACGTAGGCGGCGAACGGGATCTCGGTCCGCAGCCGCCCGCCGAGCAGCTGGCACAGCGGCCGGCCGGCCGCCTTGCCCATCAGGTCCCAGCAGCACATCTCCAGGCCGGAGATCGCCAGCCGCCCGGTCGTGCCGTGATAGAAGGGAACCCACCAGGTCTTCTTGAGGATGTGCTCGAGGTCGAACGGATCCTCGCCGAGGAAGTAGTCCTTGATGGCGTCGAGCTGGACGAGCGTGGGGGTGCCGCCCTGCGTCTCGCCGATGCCCTCGAGGCCGTCGTCGGTGCGCATCCGGATGATGCACCGCGTCCATCCGTCCTCCACTCCGCCCGACCAGCGCAGCGGTGCCTCGAACGGAATGTTGACCTTGTGAAACTCGATCTCGCTGATCCGCAACGGCGTCTCCTTGATCGTTCAACATACTGGTGGCGCTGGGCCCGGTCAACCGCTCCGAGCGGCCGAGGGCTACGCTTTCACCGAGCCGTCGGCGGCCAGTCGTGACACCGACTGCACCCCGCCGTACAGCACCGCGGTCACCTCTGTCTCAAGCGCCCCGCCCGGCGCCAGCTGCCGCGCGCGGCCGGCCTGCACCGCCTCGGCGAGCGCGCTCGGGTAGCCGGTCCACGGCTCCATGATCGCCTGGTAATAACCGCGCCAGCCGCCGTAGACGAGCCACAGCCAGATGACCGGGAACACCGACCGGTCGAACACGAGCCCGAAGCCGCGCCGGGCGGCGGTGTCGGTGCACGCCACCCATCCGTCCGAGAGCTCGGTGAGGTAGTGCAGGGCGAAGTCGTCGGCCTCGGCTCCGAGCGCCCGGCGCACGTCGAGCTCGCCGAACATCGGCCAGTCGTACGTGTCCCCCTGGTGGCCGAGGACCCCGCCGCCGTGCTCGTCGACCTCGGCGCGACGGGCCGGCACGTCGAACCGGTGCGCGGAGGAGATCGCCTGCACCGGGTGGATCCCCCAGTTGAAGTCGATCGGCCGGTACCCCGTGTTCTCGATCCGGTAGCCGAGCGTGATCGCCGGCGAGCCGGACTCGATGGTGAGGACCCGCTCCCAGCGCGCCGTCGTGATCGGGGTCGCGATCGAGAACACGAGCTGCACGGACTCCGGCGAGGATCGCTCCAGCCGCCACTGCGCCGGCTGGGTCCACAGCTCCCCCATGTGGGGAAGCTCGTCCCCGTACCGGTTGACCGACACCACGCCGCCGGGAATGACCTCATCCCAGCCGCCGGCCCAGTGATCATCGAAGTTGGCATGCAGCGCCGCGACGTGCGGCTGCACCCGGGGCGAGTGCCACAGCACGTCGTGGTCACGCGCCTTGTCGACGAGCCGGAAGATCTTGGCCCCGAGCTCGGGCAGCACGTCGACGCACAGGTGCTCGTTCTCGATCCGCAGGCACTCCAGCCCGCGATAGCTCCAGTGGGGATCGAACCGGCAGGCCATCTAGTAGCAGTCCGCCAGCAGACCGCCGTCGACGATGAGCGGCTGGCCGCTCATGAACGACGAGTCGTCGCAGGCAAGGAAGACAACGGCCCGGGCGATCTCCTCGGGCTGGGCGATCCGGCGCAGCGGGTACTCCGCCTCCACCTCCGCCCGCAGCGCTGCCGGATCCGAACCGGTGGCAAAGTACGCCGCCACCAGCGGCGTGTCGATGTCCCCGGGACAGACGGCGTTGCACCTGATCCCGTCGGCGCCGTAGCGCACGGCGGTCGCGCGGGTGATGCCGAGGACGCCGCCCTTGGCGGCGCAGTACGCCGCGAGGATGCCGTCCCCGACGAGGGCGAGGATCGAGGCGATGTTGACGATCGACCCGCCGCCGGACCCGCGCATCGCGCGCACGGCGTGCTTGCAGCCGAAGAACACGCCTTTGAGGTTGACGCCGAGGATCTGATCCAGCTGCGCCTCGGTCGTCTCGGCGAGCTCCTCCTCGATCTGGATCGCCGCGTTGTTGACCATCACGTCGAGCTTCCCGAATCGCCCCACCGCATCGGTGATCAGTTGCTCGACGTCGCGCTCGCGGGAGACGTCAGCATGGCGGTAGACGCCGATCCCGTCCATCGTCTCGGCGCCGGCGGCGTCGTTGACGTCGCAGCCGAGCACCTGCGCCCCCTCGGACGCGAGCACCCGGGCGATCTCCCGGCCCAGGCCGGAGCCCACCCCGGTGACGACGGCGGCACGCCCCTCGAGCCGGCCGCTCAATACGCCCCCTTCTCCACCTCTTCGGGATCTTCGTACCACCGCACGCGATCGCCGACCCGAGCGCGCATCTTCCATTTCCCGCTCTTCGGCGCTCGCTCGATGGCCTCCTCGATCTGGACCACCCGCCCGCGGATCGTGGCCATCTCCACGGGTGTCAGCTCCGGGGCCTCGATCTCGGTGCGCAGCCGCTCGAGGTTGAGCGAGACGGTGCGGTACAGGCCCCAATCGCGGCTGCACAGCTCGGCGATCCACGCCGCGTTGATCGTCTCGTCGTCGCGCTTGCCCACCTCGTGGGTGAGCAGCAGGGAGAACAGGTCGTAGGCGTCCTTACGGTTGAGCTTGACGATCTGGAGCTTGGTGAGCGCCAGATCGGCGAGCGGCAGGGTCATCGGCTCGATCTCCAGCCGCTGCTCGAGCGGAAGCTGGTGGCACATCTCGAACGCCCCCACGAACACGTCGATCTGACGGCCGTTGGGCTCGTCGTAGAACAGCAGTCGCCGATCACCGTGCATCGCGTTGAACGTCTTGTTGGGGTCATAGCCCTGCGCGGTGAGGAACTCGGCCACCTTGCGGCTCTCGCGCTTGGGGGTGGCGAGGTCGATGTCGCGGATCTCGCGCCGGAAGGCGGCATGCTGGAGCTCGCCGACGTGCAGGACCACCGCCATCCCGCCGAGGGTGCGCACCCGGACACCCGCCTGTTCGGCGGCAGCGAGCAGCCGGACCGCCTCGGCAAAGACGTCGTCCTGGATGAGGCGGCCGTTGGAGCTCACGCCGACTCTCGCAACTCGAGCGCCACCGGGAAGACGACGTGGCGCTCCGGCGGGGGGTCGCCCTCGAGCACGCCGATGAGCGCCTCGCCCGCCGCGCGGCCGATGTCATAGCCGGGGATCCGGACCGTCGTCAGCGCCGGGTCGGCGAACTGCGCGAAGTCGAAATCGTCAAACCCGGTCACCGCGATGTCCTCCGGGACGGAGAGGCCCCGCTCACGAACGGCCCTGATGGCGCCGAGGGCGAGCAGGTCGTTGCCGCACATCATCGCAGTCGGCGCCGTCTTGCCAGAGAGCACGCGCTCGGCCTGCTCGGCCCCGGCCGTGGGGGTCCACGTGCCGCCGGTGCGCACCATCGGCTTGAGGCCCGCCTCGCGGAGCGCGTCACGATAACCGAGCAGGCGTTGCTCGAGCATCGGCCACGGGACCTTCGTCGTCATGAAGGCGATGCGCTCGTGGCCCTGCGCGATGAGGTGCTCGGTGAGGCGGCGCGCCCCGGCGCGGTCGTCGGCGGTCACGGTGAGCATCTGTGGGTCGTCGGAGCGCTCGAGCAGGATGAACGGGAAGCCGAGATCGCCGAGCCGGTTGATGTACCAGTTGCGCAGATCCGGCTTACCGGACAGGAACAGAAACGCGCCGTCGGCCCGGTTCTCCAGGAGGGGTTTGATGAGCGTCGGATCCGGTTCGTGGGGCCGGGCCGCCCGGATGAGCAGTCCGTACCCCCGATCGCGAGCCAGGTCCCCGATCCCGGCGATGATGAGATCGGTCATGGGGTCGGCGAGGAACCGATTGCCCTCGTCGAGAAGCAGGAAGCACAGCGTCTCGGTCCGCGACGAGCGCAGCGTCCGCGCGGCCACGTTGGGGTGGTAGCCGAGATCGCTCATCGCCCGCTCGACCCGGGCCCGCGTCTCCTCCCCCATGAGATGGAAGCGATTGTTGATCAGGTTCGAGACGGTCTGCACGGAGACATCGGCGCGGGCCGCCACGTGGCGCATCGTCGGTCTCCTCCTCTGGCCCGCCCTGTCGACAGTCACGCAACAGCCCCGTACTTGATCGATAAAGGCTTTCCCAGTATAAGCCGCGTGCCGGGTATTGAACACGAACGAGGGGAGCAGCGGTGCGCATGGACGAGAAGACCGTGGTCGTGACCGGCGCCGCCCGCGGGATCGGCCGCGCGATCGCCGAACGGCTGGCGGCCGCCGGCGCGTACACGCTCGCCGCCGACGTCGATATCGATGAGCTCGAGGTCGTCGCATCCGCCATCACCGAGGCGGGTGGCGCCGTCGAGGTCCACCGCTGCGACGTCTCCGACGCCGACGACGTGGGGCGGCTGATGGCCGCCGCCGAGCGGCACGGCGGCCCCCACGCGCTCGTCTCCAATGCGGCGATCCAGTACGAGGAGACGATCGAGGACACCCCGCCGGAGGACTGGGACCGCGTGCTCTCGATCAACCTGAAGGGCGTGTATCTGTGCGCCCGGGCGGCGATCCCGCGCATGCGCGCACTCGGCGGCGGATCGATCGTCAACATGGCCTCGGTCAACGGGTTCTGGGTCGAGCCCAAGCTCGCCGCCTACTCCACGGCCAAGGGGGGCGTCATCAACCTCACGCGAGCGATCGCGCTCGACTTCGGCAAGGATGGGATTCGCTGCAACTGCATCTGCCCCGGGTACATCGACACCGGCATGGCGCAGCGCTACTTCGAGGTCCAGGCCGATCCCGGCGCGGCGCGCGTGGAGGCGGGCCGGCTGCACGCGCTCGGGCGTATCGGGCGCCCGGAGGAGGTGGCGGCGATGGCCCTCTTCCTGTGCTCGGACGACTCCTCGTTCTGCACGGCGCAGCCGTTCATCGTGGACGGAGGGCTGTCGGCCGGCGTGCCGGCGCACTAACGCCCGTTGTACCCGGGCGCTGACCGGGCGTGCGCGGCGAGGTCCGGCGTGAGCTCGCCGATGAGGCGCTCGAGCATCGCCGCGCGGCGGACCTTCTCCCGCGCCTGGAGCGCGGCGACGCCCTCGAGGTGCAGCCCACTCGGGTAGACGCTCGTCGCGTTGCGCAGCCCCACCTTGACGTGCACCGGCGCCGCCACCCGGACGATGTCCGGAACGAGGTAGCTGCGCACGAACCCGCCCATGTCATCGGGCACCTCGACGTACACGTCGAGCGGCTTGTCGGTGACCGCGCGGATGGCGGCGAGCATCCCCACCTCCAGATCGGTCGCCACGTTGATCGTGTCGGCCCCCAGGCGATCGAGCACGGCGGCGGTCGCCGGGTTGGCAGCGCACAGGATCGCCGAGGTCTTGAAGATGAGGTCGCCCGGAAGCAGGCCGTCCGTGCGCAGGCGCGCGAGCACGTCAAGCACGCCGACATCCCCGACGAGCACGCTGCGGATCCCGTGGGCACAGGCCCGGCGGACCTCGGCCACGCACGCCTCGACCGCCTCGGCGCCACGGGCCACGCCGGCGGCGGCCTCGCTGGCGAGCGCCTGACCCCCGGCATCCCATGCCCCGCGCGGACCGAGGAACAGGCACACCTCGACGTCGTGCTCCCGGCTGAGCTCGGCGAGCTCATCGAGCTCCTCGTCGGTGAGGAGCATGATGCCCGACCCCTGCGAGACGCGGTGGACGCGCAACCCACGGGCGGCCGCCTCCTCGAGCACCGCGCGCAGCACCACCGGCCCCTCGACGCTCGGGATCTCGAACCGGTAGCGGCGCCCGTCCGGGAAGCGGCCCGCGGACTCGGGCCACGGTCGCGCCGGCGGCTCGATGCCCGCGGTGCGCAGCCAGCCGGCGAGCTCGTCCCGGCTCATCAGCCCGTGACGAACTGGTGGTTGACGCGGTCCCCGCGCAGGTTGACCAGGCAGCCCGCGATCCGTCCGGTGGCGTAGTCGCTGCCGGGGTTGATGCACAGCGTGCGGCCGATGCGGGTCGCGCCGGGCGACTCGTGGATGTGGCCGTGGAGCGCGACCAGCGGCTGGAAGCGCTCGATCGCGTCCCGGACCGCCGAGGAGCCGACCGGGATGAGGTGCGGCGACTTGCCGACGAGCACCATGTTGAAGTCGTCGTCGAGCTCAGCGGCGGTGTCGAGCTGGGAGTCGCGCGGCGGGACGTGGATGTTCCACACGGCCCGGCTGTGGTCATCGATCTGCTCGGCGAGCCCGACGATCCGCTCGTACAGCGCGTCCTCGTCGAGCTCGCGCGGGGAGTTCCACGGGGTGATGTTGGAGTAGCCGAGCGACAGCATGTGATAGCCGTCGAACTGCACCCACTTCTCGTCGCAGGTCTCGACGACCGCCGCATGTCCGATGACGTCGTCCAGGCTCTGCGGATCGTCGTTCCCCGGCATCACGAAGCAGCGAATCTCGGTGCCGGCCAGCCGGGCGTCGGCGAGCTCGAGCCAGCTCTTGAACGAATCGAGCATCACCTGCTCAAACCACCGCTCGCGTTCCTCCTCCGGCAGCGCCGTGATCCCGGCGACCTCCTCGGCGGTGGTGCGGTACGGGTACATGCCGTTGCCGCGGATCCGCTTCTCCAGCGCCAGGATCTCGTCCTCGGTGTGGAGCGTCTCGGTACGGCCGTGAAACGTGGCGGTCCAGGTACCGTCGGCATTGCCGATGATCGGGATCACCATCTTGCCGGTGACGTCGCCCCCCATCACCAGCACCTTGGCGTTGTACACCTTGGAGGCGTTGAGGAACTTCTTCCACAGCACCTCGGTGCCGTGTATGTCAGAGGCGTAGTAGAGCCGCAGCAGAGACCCATCGTCCTGCTGCGGCTGGCGCCCGAAGAGCCGCACCGCTACTCAGGCGGGATCTCGAGGTAGTTCAGAGAGATGTCGATCCCCTGCGTCCGCCGCCACGCCCGGCCGGCGAAGTAGATGACCGCCCCGACGATCAGCGCGCAGGCGATGAGCGCCAGGCCGCCGTTGAGCGGCGAGGTGAACAGCTGCGAGCCGATGCTCTTACCCGCGTTGGGCAGACCGAGGAGCGGATACTTCAGCCACAGCCATCCCCCGAAGATCCCCGCGGCGATGCAGCCGACGCCGAAGTAGGCCAGCAGGGGAAGGCCGAGCAGCTTGATGTTCGACACCGAAGCCTCGTAGGCGGCCCGGCGCCGGTACGGGAAGACGATCGCCGAGATCCCGACCATGATGAACGTCGGGAAGCCCACGATCGTCGACAGGGCCACGTACTTGAGGAAGGTGGAGGAGTACGCGGCCAGGTACAGGAAGAAGATCGAGGCGACGGTGATGAGGCCGAGGGAGAACACCGGCGTGTGAGTGCGCTCGTTGACCGTCGCGATCCGCTCCGGGATCACCTGATCGAACGCCCAGGCGAACAGCGCCCGGACGGGTTGCACGATCTGGGTGTAGACAATGAGCGGCGCCCAGGCGATGAACGTCAGTCCCAGGAAGGCCACGAACACCGCGTTGTTGAAGATCGTGCCGACGAGCGTGATCCACCACGGCTGGTTGGGCAGCGTGTAGACGCTGGCGTTGGCCGCGACCCCGTTGACCGCCGTGAGGAACGGAAGGCTCACGGTCTTCTCGAGCAGCGCGACCATGATCAGGATGGGGATGAAGGTCAGCGCCAGGCCGCCGAGCATCGAGTACCAGTTCTTCCGGGAGCCCGCCTGGCGGATCTCACCCGCGTAGTTGACCGAGTACCACGTCCACACGCCGAAGGCGATGAACGCGCCGGAGGCGATGATCGTGTTGTGCCAGTTGGTCGGCGCGTGGGTGTTGATCCCGCTGTGCTTGGCCTGCGCCATGAAGTAGGCATACGTGTTGGCGTGATGGGTGAACGGGCGGGCATAGGAGTTGTAGTCACTGATGAAGCCGGAGTGCGAGGTCAGCAGCAGCGTGATCGCGGCGACGATGAAGCCGGCCATCGCGGCCACGAACAGCCAGAACTGCACGCGCATGAGCAGCCGCGTCCCGCTGGCCATGATCCCGGCGAGGATCGCGACCTCGACGAATCCGATGATCATGTCCCACGGGTGCGTGGTGAGCGTCACCCCGGCGTTCTGTAGCCAGTGTGAACTCACCGAGGCGCCGAACATCGTGAGCATCGGGCCGATGCAGATCTTGGCGGTGAACACCCCCCAGTACCCCATCGCCAGCATGGCGGAGGTGCCGATCAACAGGCTGGAGCCGATGGCCAGCCCCGGGTGCAGGGACCGGGAGATGAGGATGTAGTCGCCGCCGGACCGCGGCATGATCTGGGAGAGCAGTCCGAACGCCCCGGAGATGAAGAACGCGCAGACGATCGTGATGAGGATGCCGACGTAGAGGTTCACCCCGGTGAACGTCGACAGGACCCAGAACACCGACAGCGCCATGACGAGCCCCGGGCAGGCCGGCAGCACATTGAAGATGACCGCGTCCCGGACCTTGATGTCCCGGACGAATCCCGTGGCGCGACGCGCAAAGTGCGTCTGCGTGGCCGACGCCGGACCGAATCCTTCAGTCGTACCTTCCGCCATGACCCCTCCTCAGTGGGCAAGCTTGATCGGTCAAGTGAAAGCTCTTCTTGATCGTTCAAGCGGAGTATTCACCCGTGATGGTGAGCTTGTCAAGGCCGCGCGGCCGGGCGCGCGAGCGGGTTCAGCCGGCGAACGTCCGCGGCGGGCGGCCGGAGGCCCCCGGCTCACACCAAAACAGCGCTCCGGCGGTGCCGTCACCGGCCAGTTGCTCGGCGGACAGCCCTTCGCGCGCGGACGTGATGAACATCCGGTCCAGGGCAGGACCACCGAAGGCCGGGCTGGTGATGTTCGGCGTCGGCAGCGAGACGCCGCCCGCGGGAGAGCCGTCGGGCGCAAAGCGCCGGACCGTCGCGCCGCCCCAGCACGCCACCCAGACGTAGCCGTCGGCATCGACGGTCAGCCCGTCGGGGAGCACCTCGCCGTCGTCGACCGCGGCGAACGGGCGGCGGTGCGAGATCGAGCCCGTGTCGAGGTCGAAGTCGAACACGTCGACGCGCCGCTCCATGCTGTCGACGTAGTACATGAGCCGGTCATCCGGGCTCCAGTCGATCCCGTTTGACTCCGTGACCCCCTCCAGGACACGGGTGACCGAGAGGTCAGGATCGAGCCGGTACAGGACGGCCGCCCCCGGCTCCGCGTTGAACCCGGTCGTGCCCGCCCAGAACCGCCCCGCGCCATCGCAGTTACCGTCGTTCATCCGGGCGGGGATGTCGCCCTGGGGCAGCTCGACGATCTCCTCGTATTCCCCGCCCTCGTCGAGGAAGCCGAAGCCGTGGCCGATCGCCAGCACGAGGCCGCCGTCCCGCCGCGGGATGGCGATGCCCGGGGTGCCGGGCACGTTCACCGAGCGATCCGCCCCGGTGGCGGGATCGAAGAAGTGCACCGCCTGGCCGATGATGTCGACCCAGACGAGCCGTTGGGAACGGGCATCCCACACCGGTCCCTCGCCGAGCTCGGCGCCGGCGTCCAGCGCGACGGTGGCGGGGATCAGATCAGCGGCCACCGTGTCTCGCCTGGCTCAGTCTCGGATGCTCGCCGGTCACGGGGCGCATGTATATCGTTCGGTCAACGATGCCGCAATCCCCGATGCCGCGTGTCGATGGGGCTCCGTCATCCGCGCCGGGGCCGATCGGCGTCGGGACGGACGAGCTCGACACGCCGTGCCTGCTGCTCGACCTCGACAAGCTCGACGCGAACATCGAGTCGATGGCCGGACTCGCCGCGTCGGCCGGCGTCGCCCTGCGTCCGCATGCGAAGACCCACAAGCTCGCCCAGGTGGCCGCGCGGCAGATCGCCGCCGGCAGCCAGGGATTGACGGTGGCCAAGCTCGGCGAGGCGGAGATGCTCGTCGGTCACGGTATCGAGGACGTCCTCATCGCCTATCCCCTGTGGGGCGCGCGCAAGTGGGAGCGGCTCAGCCGGCTGTCAGAGGCGGCGGAGATCCGCGTGGCGGCCGACTCATATGAGGTGTTCGAGGGGATCGCCGCCGCCGCGCGACGCCGTGGGCTGTCCATCCCCGTCCGGATCGAGGTCGATACCGGCTATGCCCGGTGCGGGGTGCAGAGCCCGGAGGAGGCGCTGGTCCTCGCCGACCGGTTGTCGCGGCTGGAGGGAGTGCGTCTCGTCGGGGTGATGAGCTTCGCCGGACAGACGTACGCCGCCGAGCGCGGGCACACCGAGGAGGTCGCCGCCGCCGAGGCGGCGCGGCTGCTCGAGGCGGCCCAAGCGCTTCGGGACGGCGGCTTTGCGGTGCCGGAGGTCAGCGCCGGCAGCACGCCGAGCGCCACCCACGTGCACGCCCTCAGCGGGATCACCGAGATCCGGCCCGGCACCTACGTGTTCTCTGACCGTGACCAGGCCGCACTCGGCTGGCGGACGCTCGACGACTGCGCCCTCACGGCTCTCGCCACCGTCGTCAGCCACCCCACCCCGACGCGAGCCATCGTCGACGCCGGCACCAAGACGCTCACCTCGGACCAGACGCACACGCTCGAGGGGTTCGGCGCCGTGGTCGGCCATCCGGAGTGGCAGCTCGTGTCGCTCAACGAGGAGCACGGCATCCTCGAGGTGCCGCCGGGCGAGGCTCCGATCGGGAGTCAGGTGGAGATCATTCCCAACCACGCGTGCGGCGCGCTCAACCTCCACGACTGGGTGGCGGCCTGCCGTGACGGCGGGGTCGTGGAGTGGTGGCGGGTCGAGGGGCGGGGCCTCATCCGGTAGGGAGGGCGGGGCCGCATCCGGTCGGAGGGCGAGGCCGCATCCATTGCGAGACTTGACCGCGCCCGAACGCGGGCGTAACGTTCTACTTGAACGATCAAGGAGAGGGGACGCCGTGGATACTCAGGTCGCTGCCCGGGACCTCAGCTTGCTGGGGCGCCTCGAGAAGCTCTACCCCGCCGTGGTCTCCGATTGCCTGGACCGGATCGGGTACCGCCAGCAGGTGATGCGCCCGCACATCCGGCCGCTGTATCCGCAGGCACGCATGGCCGGCTTCGCCATGACCGTGCACTGCGTCGAGGTGAACGCGCTCCCGGCCAATGAGGACGATTACTACAAGGGCGAGCTGCAGGCGGTCGACTCGCTGCGGACCGGCGACGTGATGGTGGTGTCCACCTGCGACGGCTCCTACTGGGGCGAGCTGCTGGCCACGGCGTCCCGCTACCGCGGCGCCGTCGGCATCGTCGCTGACGCCTACACCCGGGACTGCGAGAGGCTGATTGAGATGCAGTTCCCCACCTTCGTCTCCGGGATCTCGGCGTGTGACTCGCTCGGGCGCATCGACATCGACCACGTCCAGGTGCCCGTCGAGTGCGGCGGCGTGACGGTGAAACCGGAGGATCTGCTGCTGGCCGACTTCGACGGAGTCGTCGTGATCCCGTTGGAGGTGGCCGAGGAGGCGATCATCCGCGCGGAGGAGAAAGTGTCCGGCGAAGACCTCGTCCGCGAGAAGCTCGCCGAGGGCATGCCGGTCTGGGAGGCCTTCCGCACGTACGGCGTGATCTAATCGCAGGGTGCTCTTGGTTGTGCCCGTGCTTCCCGCCGAGGCGCCGTGAAGGTGCTCGCGTCTCGGCCGTTCCCGGGACCGGCGTTTGACCAGCTCACCGACGTCGAGTTCCTCGACGGACCTCTCCCGGACGCGATCGGCGCGGTGCGCACCGACGTGGAGGCGCTGGCCGTCGTCCACGAGGTCGTCGATGACCGGGCCCTGGACCTCCTGCCCAACCTGCGCGTCGTCGCCAACTACGGCGTTGGCTATGACGGCATCGACGTCGCGGCGTGCGCCGGCCGCGGCGTGCCGGTCACCAACACGCCCGGTGTGCTCGATACGGCCACCGCGGACCTGGCGTTCGCGCTGGTCCTGGCGGCTCGGCGGCGCGTCGCCGAGGGTGATTCCCTCATCCGGCGCGGTGAGTGGCCGTCGGGGATCGACCGCTTCCTGAGCGCGGACGTGTCCGGGGCGACGATCGGGCTCGTCGGGATGGGACGGATCGCGCGCGCGGTGGCCCGTCGGGCCACGGCCTTTGACATGCGCGTCCTCTACACGAAGCGGACCAGATTGCGGGTGGATGAGGAGCGGGAGCTCGACGTCGCGTACCGGACGCTCGACGATCTGCTCGCCGAGGCCGACGTCGTGTCGCTCCACGTGCCCCTGGACGAGAGCACCGCCGGCCTCATCGATGCGCGCCGGCTGGCGCTGCTGCGAGAGGGCGCCTGCCTCGTCAACACCTCGCGGGGGTCAGTCATCGACGAGGACGCGCTGGTCTCGGCGCTGGCCGCCGGGCGCATCACCGCCGGGCTCGATGTGTTCGCCAACGAGCCCCATGTGCCGCCGCTGCTGCGAGAACTGCCGAACGTCGTACTCACGCCGCACATCGGCAGCGCCACGCAGGCGACGCGGGAGGCAATGACGCGCGTGCTCGTCGACAACCTGTTGGCGGCCGACCGGGGGGAGCCGCTGCCGACGCCGGTGAGGTGACCGCCGGCGGAGCGGCGGTCCTCCTCTCCACGGCGCGCAATCAACGCGCCGAAAGCGCAGGCTCCACGCCGGCCTCGACCCGGTGTAGCGCCAGGTCGAGCAGGTCCTCCTTCAATCCGATGTTGTAGAGCGGGCTGAGGCCCGGCCGAGTGAGGAGCTGGTGCACGAGGGCGACGCTGGCCGGATGCACCTCGCGGGCGTCGTCGCAAAACGCGTCGGCGAGCTTGAGCAGTCGCTCCCGGCGGGGCTGCACCCGGGCATCGAGCACGCGCACGGTCGTGGACGGCGCATGCTCTTCGCCGTCGGCGACCGCCACGAGCTTGCGCAGCCACGCGCCCATCCGGTGGCGCCGCTTGACGGTGGCAAACCGCGCGGCCTGCCGGCGCACGGCGTCGACGGAGTACGCCTCACGATCGGCGACGAGCAGAACGAGCAGCTCCCGCCGGCGCCACAGCGACCGGGCGCAGAGCACGCCGGTGCCGAACGCCACCGCGGCCAGCCCGAGCGCGAGCCTCTCATCGACGGCGACGGCGATCACCACGCCCACCAGGCTCAGCACGCACGCGACCCCAAAGTCCCGCGCCGTTGCGCGAAGCCCGTCGAGCTTGAGCTCCGCCTCCTCCGAGCGCGGAAGGTCGCGCTCGAGCACAGACTTCAGTTCTCGCACAGCCCAAGTATGACCCCGCGC
>CAVOUS010000006.1:0-116920 GCA_963699675.1 uncultured Actinomycetota bacterium | reverse complement strand
GCGCGCCGCGATTACGCGCTGCTGGACCGTCTTGAAGCTGGCGTGACCGGGCCAGTTCCCAATGACGGGGCGCTCGCGTCGGCGTTGTCGAAGCTGAGCGACCGTGACCGGGAGGTGTTGCTGCTGATCGCGTGGGAAGGACTTGAACCCATTCAAGCCGCCAGGGTGCTCGGCTGCTCGCGGAGCGCCCTCGCGGTGCGTCTCTACCGCGCGCGCCGGCGCCTAGCCGCGCACCTCCACCGAGGCGGGAACAGCAAAGGAGCCGGCGCCAAGCCGTCGCCAGCCAAGGAGGTTCTGTAATGGTCGATCTGATCGAGCGGCTGCGCGCCGCAAACCCTGTGCCCGAACTTCCGCCGCCACCGATCGAGGCTGTCTGGAAAAAGGTCGAAACCAGCGAGCGCCTGCGCACGCAGCGGCATCGCACAGGCAGATTGCGCATCACGTCGATCGCGTGGCGTCCAAGCCCCGGCGGCATGATGACGGCCATCGCATCGGCGGCGGTAGTCGCAGTTGTCATCGGCGTCGTCGCGGTGTTCGGGCGGGAGCGGACCAACCCCACGACTCGGTCGCACACCCCGTCATCGCCGCTCACACGCGCCACGGCACAATCACACACCAGGGTCGCACACGTGCCCACGTCGCTGCACGCGCAGGCCGATCGGCTGCTGGGTCCGACGCCGAGCCTCGACGCAACGGTCCACTCGCTGCGGGGCATCCCGATCGTGATCAACATCTGGGCGTCATGGTGTGAGCCGTGTCGCGGACAGTTCGGCCGGTTTGCGTCGGCCGCCCAACGCTACGGTCACGACATCGCGTTCCTCGGCGCGGATCTCAACGACCCGGCCGATGCGGCCCGGTCGTTCCTTACCCAGCACCGGCTCGGCTACCCCAGCTATCAGACAACCGCTAAACAAATCCGGTCGATCGTGTCCCCAGGCGTGGCCGGCCTACCCACCACGATCTTCGTCAACCGGTCGGGCAAGGTCGTCGACGTACACCTCGGCGAGTACGAATCTCTCGCAGCGCTCGAGCACGACATCGCCACGCGCTGATAACCATCTACCAAGCACCGACCCGCTCACCACGAGGCCAGAACGCGACAGTTTCGGCCTATATCTTCTTCTGTCTTCTGTCGTCTGTCTTCTGCCCCGCCGATGCTCCGTGACACGTGACCTACTGGGTGAGCACGATCAGCCGAGATCATGTGCGGCTCGGCGTCCAGGGCGGGTTTACTCAGGCTGGGCATGGCAAGGCTTCCGGACTCGAGCGGCTGAAGGCTGACGACCGGCCCACGATCTCTACCAGGTGGAGATGGCGCCCGGGTTCACGCCGTGGCGCCGCAACGTCGAGTTCGTCGGATGCACTGAGGCGCGGCTGAGACCGCTGATCGACCAGCTGACTTGCCGCCGTGAACAGCAGGGACCTGAGATCGGGTTTTGAGCCACCGGCGGCGACCGCCTGCCTCGCCGATGTCGACGAGCGTGACGCCGCGTCGAGGGCTATTTGGCCGATCGCAGCCGGTTGATGAACGCGGAGCCGTTCGGGGTGCCCGGTCCGGTCATCGTGTCGTAGCCCCGCGCGGTCACCTGGGTCTGGACAGAGACCTCGGGCGAGCCTGCGGCCTGATGTCGACCTTCTTGATCACCGCAGATCGTGTAGGCGAGCTTGACCAGGCCGTCGCCGTTGGCGGCGACGAACTCCTCATACCGACTGCGCTTGGACAGTGAGAGTCTCATCGGTCCGTGTGGGGCATGGCTCTTGGTTCCTTCGTCCTCGGGGCTCCCGGGACCGACCGTGTCGACCCGCTTCTTACCCATGGAGATGCCTGACGAGCCGAAAAGGTTGTCAGCCAGGCTCAGGAAATCGGGCCTAACCCAAACCGATGAGTTCGTCGGTGCGCGGCTGTCTATGTCCTGAGAACCGACCAAGACGACACACAGCGATGAGTAAGCGCCCCGACAGATCCTGTGACACTCCCACGATGGCTGACCTTGCGCTCCAGCATGCCGTGCAGGCGGTCCTCGACGAGCTCGTCACGGACGGTGATGAGGTCGGCCTCCAGGCGGCCGTGATCAAGGACGGCGCACTCGTAGTCGACGCACAGAGCGGCATCGCCGATCCGGTCAGTGGCGAACCCGTGTCCGCCGGCACCTTGTTCTTCGCTGGTTCGACCGCCAAGGGCGTCCTCAGCTCGCTCGTCCATGCCCTCGTGGGCGCCGGCAGGCTCGACTACGACCTCCGTCTGGCCGAGGTGTGGCCCGAGTTTGCTGCACACGGCAAGGGGAACGTGACCGTGCGACATGTCCTCATGCACCAGGCAGGCGTGCCCGGGCTGCCGCCGGACCTGACGACCGAGCAGCTGTGCGACTGGGATCACATGTGTGCACTCGTCGCTGAGGCGACGCCGTGGTGGCCGCCGGGGACCGCGTTCGGCTACCACGCCCAGACTTTCGGCTTCCTGCTCGGTGAAACGCTCCAGCGGAAGACGGGCGCACGCCTCGTCACCCTTCTCAGAGAAACACTCACCGAGCCGCTCGCCGTCACCGACGAGCTCCACTTCGCGGTCCCGGCGCACCTCCTGGATCGGGTCGCCCGCCAGGTCGCACCGTCCGGACCTCCTCCGCCGGGCCCTGCGCCGGGCACCCCGCTCGCCCGCGCGATGCCTCCCGGCGCCGCTCCCGATGCTGCTTTCGCCAACCGCCGCGACGTGCTGACCGCACAGATCCCCTCGTTCGGCACGATGAGCGCCCGCGCGGCGGCCCGCGTTTACGCCGCGCTCCTCGGACACGCAGCCGGGACGCGTCTCCTCTCGTCTGAGGAGCTCGCGGCCGCTGCCGCTGTCGCCTACACGGGGAGAGATCAAGTGATGGAGATGGAGATCAGTTGGTCGCTCGGCTACAGCCCCGGCCGGCCCGGCGGCGCGCGCTCGCGATCAGGCTCGACCTTCGGGATGGTCGGCATGAACGGATCGGCGGCCTACGCCGACATCGACACCGGCGTCGCTATCGCGCTGATGCGCAACCGATTCTCCCCTGACTTCACGGCGATCGCCAGCCTGGACGATGTCGTCGCCGAGGCCTACCCGCCACCCGCCAACCCCGAGGACAGAGGCCCGTGATGACGACACCCCGCACAGAGCTCGACACCCGCTTCAGCGGTCCAGCAGCACAGCCCACCAGTTGGGAGGACACGCTCGAGGCGATCAGGCAGGCCGAGATCTTCTGGATCTCGACCGTCCGCACAGACGGCCGGCCGCACGTCACCCCGCTCGTCGCCGTCTGGCTCGACGACGCGCTGCACTTCTCCACTGGCCCGGACGAGCAGAAGGCGCGCAACCTCGCCGGCAATCCGCGCGTCGCGCTGACCACTGGCGCTAACGATTGGCAGAGCGGCCTCGACGTGGTCGTCGAGGGCGAGGCGGCCCGCGTCACCGACGCACAGCAACTCGACCGGCTCGCCGCAGCCTGGGCGCAGAAGTGGGACGGGCGATGGCAATACGAGGTCAGTCAGGATGGCTTTCGACACGACGCCGGGACGGCGCTCGTGTTCGCCGTCCGCCCAGCGAAAGTCCTTGCCTTCACCAAGGGCGGCTTCAGCCACACCCGACATCGCTTCTGAGACGCCGACGCCACACACGACGCAGACCAGCTAGACGGCGACCGTGTGGGGCGAGTAGCCGAACCGACCCCGTGGCGCGAGACCCGTGCCGCTTCACACTGACCGCGGCCATCGACCTGGCTTCGGTGTTACGCTCGCGCTCGGATGACGCGGTGGGATGCGACGATCGCGTAGGCAAAGGTGATGCGCGCCGCCTGCGGGCTCGGCGTCACGGTGCTCGCGAGCCTCGCCGTGATGGTGTCGGGCGCGCGCGCCGCAACCTGGATGGAGATTTCCTGCGAGAACCCGAACGGTTCGGTGGCCCCGAGCCAGGGCTGGTCGTCGGAGGTCGTCGGTAGTCCCGAGGGCGGATCGCAGGCGTCGGTCGCCTGCGATCCCGGCGCACCGATGACGGCCTCCCTCGACGCGGGAACGCCGGCCCCCGGTGGCGCCAAGGAGGCGCTGGAGTACCAGCCGCCGGTCGGCTCATCACTCGTCGGCGGTCAAATCGATGTGAGGCTGTCGGCCGCGAGTATCGGCCAGAATGCGGCTGGCGCTGCGGCGCTCTACGAGCCCGCTCTCGCCGACGACCAGAACGACGCGTTCCTTGTGTGTTCGCCGATCCTCCAGCCGTGCCAGGGCAGCACCGACACGTACACGGGGGTGGTCAGCCTTCCCGGGGCGCGCGGCGGCGATCTGTTCGCCAATGCCGAGTGCGCGGGCGCGTCGGGCACATACTGCACCAGCGGCGCGCAGGACGGGACGTGGGCGTCGGCGCAGGTGTACTGGGCACACGCTCTGCTCGCCACCTCGGCGATCCCGCAGGCGAGCGGTTTTGCCGGGAGCGCACTTCAGCGCGGCGCGTCGGGCACCGCCCACATTGTGCTGACGGCCACCGACACGGGTGGCCCCGGCATCTACCAGGCGACGGTTGGAGTCGACGGCCGGACGGTCTACGCCGGAACCCCGAACGCCAACGGCGGGGCGTGCGCGCCGGTTGGCGCCGATGCGGCGACCGGCGCGCTTATGTACGACGCCTCCCAGCCCTGTCCGGCTAGCGAGGTGCTCGACCTGCCGGTCCCGACGGACGGCCTGCCCGATGGCCCGCACGAGCTCAGCGTCGGTCTCACCGACGCGGCCGGCACCACCTCGCCGGTGCTCGATCAGACGATCACGACGTCCAATCCCCAGATGACGCCGGCGCCGCGCGGCCGCCATTCCGTACGCGCCCGCTTCGTGATCAGCTGGAGCTGGTCGGGGCCACACACCGTGCTGCGCTCGATCCGAGTTGGTCACCTGCCGCGCGACGCCCGCGTGACGGTTGGCTGCCGCGGCCGGGGGTGCCCGAAGCTGCACCTGTACGCGGTGAGCGCGCGACGAATCGTGCGCCTCCTCCGAGCGCTGGCTGGAAAGCGTCTGCGAGCCGGCGATATCGTGCGGATCACGGTGACCGCGCCCCACAGTCGCGCCGAGCGCATCGAACTGCGGGTGCGCGACGGCGCCGAGCCCCAGGCCCGCCTTGCCCGGGTCTCGGGCGTCGCCTGACTACGTGGTTCGTGGACGCTCTGCTCCCGGGCACGCCTGCGCAGCCACAGTCCGGTCCGTATCGCGACCCGGGTAACGCGCACGACCATGCACCGGTTGGGATCACCTGCTGTGCCATCACCCTTCCCGTATGAGAAGCCGCCTCCGTTACCCTGGTCGCCTTCAGCCGCAACCTCAAGGGTTGTGGAGTGCGCGCCGCCGAGTCCCCGAGTAGCGATCCCGGAGCCGTTTGACGCTAGCGATATTCCGGGTTGGGGTGGGTCGGCTCGGAAAGGTTCCAGTCGTGGGTGGAGTTGCCGTAGGCCGGAAAGCCGCCGGCATCTTTGAGCATCCGTGCGAGCTGCAGCACGTTCCAGGTCATGAACACGGTGTTGCGCAACGTCCAGGCGTTCTCCTGCCCGCCGCTGTCGAGGTCGAGATACGACGGACCGGGCCCCGCTTCTCCATTCCAATACGCGTCAGACTGCGGGGCAATGGCGAGCCCGATGTGCTGCAGGGCATAAAGGATCTGCGCGCTGACGTGCTTGCCTCCGTCCTCATTGCCGGTAGTCAATGCCCCACCGACCTTCCCGTAATAGGACCATTGCCCGGATGAGTTGACCTGACCGGAGTATGCGTAGAGCCGCTCGATGATCTTCCGGGTCTGAGAGCTCTGATCGCCCAGCCAGATCGGGCCCGCAACCAAGATGATGTCGGCTGGCTCGACGACGTCGCGGTAGATCGCGGGGAAATCGTCTGTCTCGTAGCCGTGCTCGCGCATGTCGGGCCATACTCCGGGCGGGATCTCGTGATCGACCGTTCGCACCTGAACGCATTCAACGCCGGTCCGCCCAAAGATGTTGAGCGCGACCCCGAGCAGCCCGTCAGTGTGGCTGGGCTCCGGCGAGCGCTTCAGAGTCCCGTTGAAGATCACGGCTCGTAGGTCGCCGTATCTTCCCGGCGCCGCGTCTGCCTGTCGGTCAATGAAGGCCTGTATCGGGGTTGGAATAGTCATCTCGTGGTCCCTTTCGATCGTCAAGCCGACGCCGCAACCTGCGTCAACTGGTCTTGTGGGTGCTAACGATCTCTGTCCGGAGGTGCTGCCGCAAGAGCGTCGCTGCCATTTTCGGGAACGTTCATCTCTCAGTGCCGGGTGACCGGAGCGAAAGCGCAACTCTCGCGTCATCGCGCCCTGCAGTCGTTGGGCTCAGCGAGTCGGGTAGCGTCCGCGCGATGAGCTCGCCGACTCCCGAGCAAGCCGTCATCGACGAGTTGAGCAGGCCGCCGGGCACGATCACCGACCCCGCTCAACCACAGCGTGGGGCGCCCACGCCGAGCATCGTCACAGGCGGCCTGGGATTCGTCGCCGATCTCGGCACGCTGAGGTTCGTCAAGCACCGCGAGGCCGGCGAGCGGCACGTGTTCTACGTGACATTCGCGAGCGACCACTCGCGGCTAGGGCTCCTCGAGATGAAGTACGCCTATCCCGTCGAACCGGCTCCCGATGGAGGGTGGCGCACATTCGGCGGTGCCGGCGGCGCCGGCACCCTCTCAGGCCGCGCGACCGAACCCGGGGTGAACCTTGGCGGTGGCGGTTGGCCCGGCCACTTCTACGCCGGCGGGGAGATCTACCGCGCCGGCGCGGATATCGCACAGGTCGAGTTGCGCTTCGCCAACGGGGTCACGTTGAGCGACGACGCCGCCGCGGATGTAGCCCTATTCATCACTGAGAGCTCGGTGCAGCTGCCGGCGACTGCGGTGCTGCTTGACCAGGCTGGGAACGAGATCCGCAGCGAGACGGCGTTCCGGTAGCGCCGTATCCGCGCATTTTCGCAACTCCAGACGTGTCTTCGGATGTACGGGCTGACGGGAAAGCGGATCACGCCGGTTCCGATCGGGGCGACCGTCCGGTGTCGGCATCGGTTGACTGCGGCGAGCAGAAGGACTCGCTTGGATCGCTAGATGGTGCTGGTGCTGGGCGCGGGTCGCAGTCCGGCCGCGATCGTCAGGACCTGGTCTCGCGTGAGGTTGTCGGACATGAGGTGCACGAACGTGCCGTCACGTTCGAGTTCTACCTGCGCCTGACCCCATCGTGCGGGTCGGGTGTTCATCTCGATACCGGCGCGTGTGACGGTCTCCCAGCCCTCGCCATCCCCCAGCTCTCTGTACGGATTGGAGCCGCCAGCGGGGAACTGGCTGAGCGAGATGCTTTCGTGTCCATCGGTCGAGTGGTAGATCAGTCCGATCTGCATTGGTGAGGGGGGGCGCTCGGAGGGCCGGATGAGCCTGCATTGCACCTGCCAGTTGGAAGGAACGGTGTCGGGCATCAGCACGGTGAAGGGGGCCTGTTGTTGCGCCTCAACGAGCGTGACGTGCTCAACACGCTCCTCACCCCACGTCGATTGGATCTGTTCACCGGCCGGCGCCTCAAACCGAAATGTCTCATTCGGGATCGGCTGGTCGAACGCGGCCGCGAGCGTCGTGATCCTGTGGAACGGCTGCTTATCCCGGATCGCGGTCACGGCAAGCAGAACACCAAGCTGCCGATCGACCTCTAACTCGTAGAAGTCGGCACCGGTGCCGAGCTCGTGGAGCTCGAACGCCCGCCCATGACGGGTGTCGTGCGGCCGCGGGATGCCGTGCGCGCTGATCGTCGGCCTGCCAGCAATCTCGGAGCTTCCCGTCGGCTGAAACCGCAGCGACACTCAACAGCGGTACCGGGTCCAGCATGATCTGAAGCTCCTCGCCGATTCCGCTCCCCAGGCTGGGGTCGTCCTGATTGCTGTGGGCACCGTTTCGCTCGTCCCAGATCCACCACAGCGCGCCGTCAGTGACGGCGTAGTAGCCATTCCTCTCTCCGCCGTGATGCTCAACCCGAACTCGCTCACCAGCCCGCCAGATCCGCACCGTCTCCTGGGACTCGGCCGGCTCAGGCTCCGCCTTCCCCAGCCCGTACGACGTGATCGATGCACCCCGACGCCTCTGCTCCTCAGCATCGGCCAAGAACGCCGCCTGCGCGCGCTGGCGGTGCCGCCAAAGCCGGTAGATCACCTCGACCGTGTCTACCGGTGCGTCGGCACTATGAAGGAGCACAAGCAGAGCTCCAAGGTCGACCGCTTCAGCGCTCGCATCATGAGACGGTGCGGTCATCGCCGCAGCGTAACCGGATACCGGAACGCTCGACTTGAGCGTGTGCCGGGCTCTGGGGCCAGGAGGGGGCCCGCTCGATTCCGGCAGCGATGAGGAAGAACTCACGGGCTCTCCGCTGATGTCATGGTTTACGCTCGCTCAGAACGGCAGCCGGCGGAGCCTCATCTGCGCGGGCACGGTATGAGCCGTTTGGCGACCGATGATTTCTCAGCGGGTCGGCGGTCTAAAGATCCCATGACACCAACTACCTGCCATATGTCAATATCGCTTGACGGGTTCGTCGCGGGCCCTGATCAGAGCCGCGAGAATCCGTTGGGTATCGGCGGCCTCGAACTCCACCACTGGCACTTGGATGAGCCGCTCCACGAAGCTGACGCCCGCGCCCGGAATCAGCTAATGAGGCCTCGCGGTGCGTATGTCATGGGCCGCAACATGTTCGGCCCTATCCGGGGCCGCTGGGATGGCGAGTGGCGGGGATGGTGGGGAGACGAGCCGCCATATCACGCGCCGGTGTTCGTCCTCACCCACTATCCGCACGAGCCAATCGAGATGAACGGCGGGACGACGTTCCACTTCGTAACCGAAGGATTCGACGCCGCGTTCGAGCGCGCGACAGCAGCGGCCGACGGGCTTGGGGTCGACATAGCCGGCGGCGCCTCCACCGTCCGCCAGGCGCTCGCCGCACGCGTGATCGACGAGCTCATGCTCGACATCGTTCCAGTCCTGCTCGGTACCGGCGAGCGGTTGCTCGACGGGGTCGAAGACCCCGGCTTCGAACCGCTCGAGATCATCCATTCCCCGCACGCGACACACGTGCGCTACCACGTCGGCGGCTGACTCGCCCGACACCCGAGCAGGTCTGACCACGCTCCGATCCGAGCGTCTCGCAAATCGCCAGATCCCGGGCCAGCGAGCTGGCCCAGGACGATGTTCGTGGACCGTTGGTGGTTGAGACCCGCTCCGATGGCTACGCGCACGTCGCTCCGCACGCCCACGACGAGAGTGCGCGTGCGTGTCCGGATGGCTCATACGACGAGACCTGTCATCCGCGCGCAACCGAGATCTTCAGTCGGGCGTCGCCGAGAGGTGTAGGTGGATCGCCTCGGCGACCGCATCGGGGGCCTCACGGTGGGGGAAATGCCCGACACCTTCGAGCAGGACCCGACGGTAGCTGGCGAAGTAACGTTGCAGGTCTGCCGAGCCGGCGGGCTCGTCGCAGCGGTCGTCCGCGCCTTGGATCATCAGCGTCGGGATCTGGATGTACTCCACCTGTGTCAGGCGCTGAGCCAACGGCTCATACCGCGGGTCGCGCGGCTCGTCAGCGAGGAACCGAGACCGGTAGGCGTTGAGCGTGATCGCGACCCAGTCTGGGTTCTTGAAGCTCTCGGCGGTTGCGTCGAACTCGCTGTCGTCAAACCAGCCAGGCGGGCTCCAGGTATCCCACTGGATTCGTGCGAACGCGGTCGGCTCGTCAGCGACAGCGCGTGCACCGGCGTCGAGGTACATCAGCCACTGGTACCAGAACGCGCGTGCCTGCTCGAACGGCGGGATCGTGAACGCCCCTCTAGGTTGGTACGGAAGTGCCAGGGCGACAATCGCATCGATGCGCTCCGGCGCGACCGCAGCGATCGTGTACGCAGCGCGCGCGCCCCAATCGTGTCCCACCACTGCGACACGATCGAGGTCGAGGACGTCCAGCAGATCGATCGCATCCCCAGCAAGCGCGATCCCGCGTCCGTCGCGCGGCGTTCGGGGCGAGCGGAATCGGGTCGCGCCCGACCCGCGCAGCGCCGGGACGATCGTGCGCCAGCCACGCTGATGCAGTCGCTCAACCACGGGCCGCCAGCCGCGCGGCGCGTCAGGCCATCCGTGCAGCAGGAGCACCGGCTGACCGTCCACCGGACCTCCCTCCTCAAGTGCGATCTCAAGGACCGCCGTTTCAACCAAACGCATCATCTACCTTCTACCAAGGCAACGCCCCTTCTTGCCCAGGCACGGCTCACACCGGTGCGCGCAAACCGTTGGACTGCGGACACTCTGCTTCGCGTCTGGAGCCCGCCGTCAAAGCGTCCGCTGGTCGATGGGGGTCTGAGACACGCACCTCTATCGGCGCGACGGGGTGATCGGGAGCACGACACTTAGCTGCCGGCTGAGTCGGCTCGGCGGTCGGGCACTCGATGTCGAGGGCCGCTGTAGGCTCGCTTCATGTCCGGTTCTGAGACGCACTCGGTCAAGCGTCATCTCGACGTCGACGCTGATGGCTACGACGTCCAGATCCGGCGCCTGATTCCACACTACGACGAGATGATCGCCACCGGTGTCGAGCTGCTCACCGCGCTGGCGCCGCCCGACGGGCACGTTCTCGACCTCGGTGGCGGTACTGGTGCGCTCTCGTCTGCCGTGCTCGATGCCCTTCCCGGTGTCCGCGTGACGGTTCTCGACGTGGACGCGGACATGCTCGGCGAGGCCCGTCGACGGCTGGCCCGCTTTGCGGATCGCGTCTCGTTCCAGGAAGGCAGCTTCCTGGACGCGCTGCCGGCCGCAGATGCGGTGGTCGCGTCCTTGGCGCTGCACCACGTCCATGACCTGCAGACTAAGACGGCGCTTTACCACGCGATTTACGCCACGCTGTCGCCCGGCGGGGTGCTGGTCAATCTTGACGCGGCGGTGACTGAAGGCGCGCGGCTTCGCGGTCTCGGGTTTGACCGATGGGCGGCTCGGATGGGTGATCACGGCATCACCGATGCGCAGGCGCGCAGCCATTTCGCGGCGTGGTCAGATGAGGACCGGTACTTTCCGCTGGACGCGGAGCTGAGCGCGCTGCGCGAGGCGGGCTTCGATGAGGTCGAGTGCTTCTGGCGGCGGGAGTTGTCTGCAGTCACATGCGGGTTGCGCGCTAGCTGACCGCCCCCTCCGGGTGCGATGACAGGTCCCGGGACCGCCCGAACCGACGCTCGCCGGACCTTGGCCTGTGAGACCCTGCCGTCGCCGGGACCCTCGGGAGTAGGCGCGTCCTCGGCCGTCTCCGGAGGCACGAGGCCCGACCTGCCGGCGGTCGGCCGGGCGCGTACCCTCGGCGGGGTGACGCGGTTGCGACGCACGGTCATGCTCATGTCGCTCGCCGGCGCGGGCCTACTCACCGCGGGACTCGCTGACGCGGCCCCGCGGGCCACGCCGCCGGTGTCGGTAGCCACCGCTACGACGCTCGCACGCACGGCGGGCCCCCCGGCCTCGCCGCGCACGATCACGCTCGTGAACCGCACCGACGTCACGATCTGGCCCGCGGCGTGGCCAGGCTCGGTGACGGGCCGCACGGGCTGGCGCCTCGATCCTGGCACGCGGGTCACGATCACGGTCACCGGTGACTGGAACGCGCGGCTGTGGGGTCGGACTGGCTGCCGGTTCGACGCAGCTGGCCGCGGCGGCTGTGCAACCGGCGACTGCGGCGGACGCTTTCAGTGCCGGGGTTGGGGAGCCATCCCGGCCACACTCGCCGAGTACGACCTGGGTGCCTACGACCACCTTGACTTCTACGACGTCTCGATGGTCGACGGCTCCAACCTGCCGATGTACATCAACACCGCAAGCGGGACGACGCCAGACCGGATCTCGGCCAAGGGCTGCGAGTCGGGCCACGGCTGCACCCGAACGGTCCGCTGTCCAAAGGTGCTCCAGGTGGACCGTGGCGGCCATCTCGTCGCCTGTATCTCGCCGTGCGCCAGGTTTGGCACGCGACCGCTATTGCTGCCGGGGTCAGTTCGCGGTCGGTTGCAACCCAGCCACGACCTGGCCGATCGATTACGCACGTCTGTTCAAACGGGCAGAACCCTACGCTTACTCCTGGTCTGGGGACGACGCAACCAGTGTCTTCACCTGCGCGGGCGGCTGCGACTACCGAATCACGTTCGGCGTGACCCCGCCGGCCCTCGGCGGACCGCCCGGCTGAGCTGACCGGCTCTCGGTACCACCCGTTGTGCATTGTCGCCAGGGCGATCGGCCAGATGCGCATGCTCTGCGACTGCGATTGAACGATCTGATCCCGAGCTCGCCGGCGTTCCAGGCCGCCAAGTGGGTGGCGGCCTGGAACGACTTCTTAGACGACATGACAGCGGAGGCGACTAGATGTCGCCGTCACCATCGCTGGGACCGCCGTTGTTGTCGGAGTCCTGGTCACCACCGTTGTGTTGCGGTATGCCGGCGGCGGGCGGGGGTGGTGCCGCGCTCGTGCTGGTGGCCGGCGCCGGCGGAGCCGGTGGAGCGGGCGCGGTGGTCGTGGTGCGCGGTGCTGGCGCCGGGGTGGTGGCGGTGGTCGCCGGGGCGGGCGCGATCGGGGCCGGGGTGGTGGCCGCGGGGGCGGCTCGCGGGTGACGGTGAGCGGTGGCCGGATGACCGGTCCGCTGATGATGGCTGCGGGGATGATGCGATGGGGCGCCACGGCGGGGCGACGCTGCGGAGGTGGTGCCGGTCACCGGCGCGGACGCGGCGGTGGCGGAGGTGCTATGGCCCTGCTTGGCGTTGGCGCCGCCGCCGCAACCGGCGACTGCCAGGGCGATCAGGAGCGGCAGCCCGAGCAGGCCGCTGCGGACGCGAATTGGGGTGATAGACATGCTGTGACGTTCCATTCTGTGGTTGGTGGTGGGGTCAGCTGGTGAAGTGATCAAGAGCCAAGTTCAGGAGCGGCCGGACCGCGGCCCACGCGTTCGGTTGGGCGGCGGCGACCAGCACCGTGCGTCGACCTCCGTCTGCGGGTACGAGCAGACAGGCGAGCTCCCGGTAGCTCGTCCGGCTGGTGGCGTACTGGTCGGCGACGCACCAGGCGCGCGCGCCGAGTCGTAGCCGGACATCCCGGTGGACGGAGATCACGCGGATGTCGCGGTCGCCGTCGTCGGCGTTGTGGCTGATGCGAAAGCGTGACCAGCCCGCCGGGGACTCGTCGGGGTCGGCGGGAGTGGCGTTGAGGTAACCGCGGATCACTCCGCCTGGTCCGGTGAGCGCGGCCGAGACGCTGCCCGGGTCGCCGGCGAGCGGTCGCCAGTCCGGCGGGTAGGGCAGCACACCGCCCGACGGCATCCGCAACCGGTGCCAGCCCGCCGGCAGCGCCGGCGACAATCCGGACTGGGCCGCGCGGGGCAGTGGGCGTGCGGTCGCCGGCGCCGCTGGCAAGACCCGGCGCGGGGCAGCGTGCAGTTCGCCGCCACACGCGGCGACGGCCGTCGCGATCACTCCGATGCTCAGCAGTCCGGGCAGTCCAAGGCGCACCTTCGCCATCGCCGGAGGGGTCATGGCAATCCTCTTGAGGTCGAAACTCTGGTGGCGATCCCGGAATCCGCACTGGGCGGCACCAAGACGCTCGTGCTGACAAGGACCCCGGCGGTGACCGAACCTTCCCGGCCGGCGGGGCGCGACTCGTTCGCGCCTCGCCGGCCGGGTGTCTTAGCACTGACAGCCCTGTCAACAAGCTGAGCAGGCACAGCCCGGAGCCCGTGCCAGCACCCGCCGCGTTTGCGGGCCTCACCGACGGGCCGCACCGGCCGCACCTCGACGACCTGCTCGTCCACTACGCGAGATGGCGCGACGCGTGCGGCTCGCTCGCCGCGGCGTACAACTACCGGAAGCGCGCCGGCCGCCACGGCCGCAAGGTCGCCACCACACCTCGGTAAGCCTGGACACTCCGGTGGCAATAGCCAGAGAAGCCCTCACCACTGGCGGACATCAGACACGCTCACCCCGAGCGGATGGCGGAGTCCACGAAGCAGCAGCACTCGCATGAGAGCGATTGTGGATTTCGCCAGACTGCCCCCTCCGGGTGCGCGGCAGCTTGTGGCAAGTGTCTCGGTTCATCTCAGCTCGTGCACAGCCCATGGTGCGAGCCGCGCTCAGGTTGATCGCGGAGTCGTGAGTGATCGTCATCGTTGGCCATCCTCGTTCGGGCATGGCGCGCTCAAAGGTCCAGGATGTCGTCGCAGGCATCGACCACGTCCGGATCGTGCGTGGCGATCGCCACCACGGCCCCCGTGCGAGCGTGCTCGATCAGCAGCGAGACGATCAGCCCGCGGTTGTCGGCGTCGAGCTCCGCGGTCGGCTCGTCGGCGAGGACGACGTCGGCGGCGGTGACGAGCGCTCGGGCCACGGCCACCCGCTGCTGCTGCCCGCCCGAGAGATCCTCGACGAGGTGGTCAGCGACGGGGGCCAGCCTCACGCGCTCGAGCACGGCCTGAACACGCGCGCGGACCTGAGCGCGCGGCACTCGTGCTGCCTGCAGCACGACCGCGACGTTCTCGCGCGCCGTCAGCGCGGCCACCAGGCCGTAGCCCTGCAGGACGAACCCGAACCGGCGGCGCAGGGCGAGGTCGCTGCTCGGAGTCACCTGCGTGCCGTCGAGCGTGACTGTGCCGCCGGACGGCGCGATGAGCCCGCCGAGCATCGTCAGCAGCGACGACTTCCCCGACCCGGACGGGCCGCGCACCGCGAGGACCCGGCCGGACGACGCCTGCACCGAGATGCCGTCGAGGATTGTTCGGTCGCCGACGGCATAGCGGAGATCGATGCCCGTGAGCACGACGGTCACGACGGCTCCTCGGAGCGTGGTACGAGTGTGATCTCACGTCCATCGCGCCGGACCTCGAGCAACGTGCCCGGCGGAAATTCCTCGAACAGCTCTGGCGGCAGCTGCAGCGACCCGTCCCGGCCCACGACGGCGTACTCCCGCCCGTGCACCCCCTCGCTCCCGACGCGTCCGTCGCGGATCGTGACAGTCCGCGACGAGCGGGCGGCCACCGACGAGTCGTGCGTGACGAGCACGACCGTGCGGCCGAACTTGGCGTGTACCTGCGCGAGAAGTTCCATGACGTGCTCGCGACCGACGGCGTCCAGTTGGCTGGTCGGCTCGTCGGCGAGCACCAGCTGCGCACCCGAAGCCAGCGCTGCCGCGATCGCGATGCACTGCTGCTCGCCGCCCGACAGCCGTCCGGTCACCTGGTCGGCGAGCGCGGCCAGCCCGAGTCTCTCGAGCAGCTCGTCCGATGACTTGCCCGACGGCCCGGCGGCGAAGGCCAGGTTCTGCCGGACGGTCGCATAGGCCAGAAGGTTCCGCGACGGGTTCTGCAGGACGAGCGCCACGACCGACCCTCGCAGCCGGGCGAGCGAGCGCGGCGCCATCCGGCCGACGTCATGCGGGCCGATCAGCACCCGTCCGGCCGACGGGCGCAGCATCCCGGCGAGCAGGCCGAGCACCGTCGACTTCCCCGACCCGGACGGGCCGAGCAGCGACACGAACTCGCCCGGATCGACGTCGAGATCGATGCCGCGCAACGCGACCACGTCGTCGAGGCCCTCGCCCGACGCCGGGTAGATGTGGACAACTCCTTCGCATCGGACGCGAACGCCGGCGGGCTCGCTCACTGCTGCGCCCCTCTCAGCTGGCTCGGTGTGGCGGCCCGCTCGACCACCCTCGCGATGGCGATGCTGACGACGACGAAGACGACGACCATCCCCATGGTGAGCGCGGCCAGCAGCGCCCACGGCAGCCCCAGCACCAGCGGCGGCCCGACCGACGTGTCGACGAACACCGGCGTGCTGGGCAGCGCGAGCCGGGAACCGACCAGCCCCGCAGCCAGCCCGACGAGTAGCCCGATCCCGAAGACGCTGCCCTGCTCGGCCACCGTCGCCCTCCGCAGCGTGCGGGGCGAGACCCCGACCGCCTCGAGCGCGGCCAACTCGTAGCCCCGCCGGCGGATGGACAGCACCCGCCCGACGGCCGTCGCGCCGATAGCGAGAACAGTCGCGGCCAGCGCGGAGAGGAGGAACAGCGAGTCGGCGAACGCGGGCCCGCTGTCGTCCAGGGCCGGACGGTAGGCGGCCGAGTGGATCGTGCGCTGCACGTACACGTGCTGGCGCGCCAGCCGTGCGGCCATGTCCGACGGCGCGGACGGCGACAGCCACACCTGGTACTGCGTCGTCGTCGCGGCCGGGTTGTCCATCGCCGCAAGGGCGGTCCCGAAGTCGACCATTACACCCTTGCGGTCGACCTGGGGCAGCGTGACCGCCCGAATCACGCCGTCGACGAACAACGCCTGGCCATCCAGCCCGACGGCCTCGACACGTTGGATCTGGTCGCCCTGGTACAGCGCCGCTTGCGCCGACGCGACCACTGCGGGGAGGGCGGTTGGGATCGCAGCGGAAACGGCTGACGGCCACGTCGGCGAGCCCGAAAACTGCCGGACGTCGAGGGACAGCGATGCGCCAGCGGTGCCGATTGCCGCCGGTCCCTTGCCGTCCCCGCGCCACCGAGTGTGGTCTCCGAATGAAACGACCGGCCGCCATCCGCCGTCCGCGCGGACCGACGCGCCGATGACCGCGTCGATCTCGCTCACCTGCGTGCCGGACGCGTTTTCCGGCGTGTTGGCCGTCAGGGCAAGAGCCGCCACGCGGCAGCCGCTCGTGCACGCAGACGGCAGCGAGATGTCATACGACCCGGTGCCGGGCACGACCGGCGCGACGGTGCGCACCGCTTGGTTGTGGTTCGGCTCGGTGAAATTCACTGCGAGGTGCACCGGCTGGCGTGGATGCCTGATCAGGTCGACGTGCAACCGCAGCCGCGTCCCGGTCACGATGACCGGCGCCGCGCGAGCGCCAATACGGCGCAGCACCGACGGCAGCGGGGCCGACGAATTGCCCGGCACCCACGCCCCGACCGACGCGAAGCGCGCGGTGTCGACGGCAATCAGCGGCGGTAACCCGTCGACGTTGGTGTACGCCACCGCCATCGAGTGCCCACCCGGGTCGGCCCGATCGACCGCCGTCCGCAGATCGGAGACGCCGGCCCCCGGCCGGACAAGCAGCACGGTGTGGGCACCGGCCGAGTTCAGGGCGCGCAGCGAGCGGTTGTGGCCCGAGACAGCCCAGGTGATGACCGCGAACGCAGCGATGGACACGGCCACCGCGACCAGCAGCACCGCGCGGGCCTCGGCCGGGCGACGCAGCAGTTGCCGGACGGCGAGGAACGTCGCGAGGTGTCGTGAGTCGCGCGTCCACCGCGCCAATTGACGGGCGAGGAACGGCAGCAACCGCAGCGCCACGACGGCCCCGGCGACGGCCAGCAGCGTGGGGGCCAACACCGATAGAGGGTTCGGCTTACCAGAGTCCAGGACACCACCGGCCTCGAGCTCGATCAGCCCGGCCACCGCGATCGTCACCGCCGCGGCGTCGGCGATCAGCAGCCCGATCGGCGAACCGGGCGTGGCAGCGCCGAGACGCATCAGCGCCCCGACCGGTGTCACGACGATCCGGCGGGCGGCCACGACCGCGGCCAGGACACCGCCCACCACGCCGAGTGCCGCCACGCCGTACGCAGCCGACGGGAACGCCACGTCCACCGGATGCCGGAGCAGGCGTGCCGCGAGCAGCCGGACGACGACCCAGGCGAGCAGCGCCGCCACCGGCGCCGCCGCCAGCACCAGCGCGACCGGCTGGGCGACGCTCTGCAGCAGGACGCTGCCGGCACCGCGTCCACGCAGCTTCGCCAGTGCCACCTCGGGTCCTTGGGCCCTCGTCGTGTTCGCGACCACCGCGTAGAGCAGGAACATCGCGAGCAGCGCAAGTTGGGCCGTCGCGACGGTCACCAGCGTGCGAGCGAGCGATGTCTCGTCAGCTGTCTCGTCGAGGATGGTCGGCAGGGTGGTTGTCACGGCGGCGGCGGACGTGCCGGCCGTTCCCGCCTCGTAGGAGAGGTGAGCGACAGTGGCATTCACGCGCGCGATCGCCGTACGCAATTCGCCGATGTCGTCGTACCCCACATCGTCGGGCAGCAGCGCCACATTCGCCGACAGCGTCTCCTGCACCCGCTGCACCCGGGACGAGAGCGCCGCCGACGTCACGAACGACGCGTCGCCCGGCGCCGCCTGGTTTTCCGACCCGGGCTGGCCGAACTGGAACAGGGCCCACGGCTCCCAGAACGACCCGCCGGGCGCCACCGGGCGGTACACCCCGACGACACGCAGCCGGATCGCGGCCCCGGTGGTCGTAGTGGTCGCCAGCGTGCCTCCGACCGTGAGGTGTTCAGCCGCGGCGGTGTTGGCGCTGATCACAGTCTCGCCGGTGGAGTTGCCCGACACACAGCGGCCGCGGATGATGCGCACGTGGACGCACAGATCCGCGACTGACGCGATCTCGCTCTTGAGCGGCTCCGTGCCGCCGTAGACGACGTCGACCTGCTCCTCAAACAGCGGCCGCGCGAACAGCCGATCGTGGGCGAACTCTCCGGCGAGACCCCGCACCTGCGCATCCCAGTCGACGCCCGGATAGCCGACCTCGCTATCACGCGAGACGAAGACGTCGCGCTGGGACAGGCTTGCGTCCTTCAGATGCCTGGCGAGCACCGTCTGATCGACCGCATGCAGATAGATCGGCCCCACCGTCGCGGCGAGGATCGCGACGACCGCGACCACAAACACAGTGGCCGACGCGGCGGCCCGCCAGCGAATCGCGCGCAGGGCGAGCCGCAGGATGAGCACACGCGATTCTCTCGACACGCGTCGCTCGTGATCAAGCGGAGGTCATCAACGCTTCCACACCGGCGCCACGCCGAGCCGGCGGCCGAGGCCGAGATGCGGTCTCAGGCAGCACCGCAGATCGGCACAGCGATCTCCGGACCTCATCGAACATCGCTTCGTCGACGGTCGGCGTGGTTGAGCCCGGGAAGATTCCCGAATTGTTGACGAGCACGTCGATCCGCCCGCCCAGAGCATGCCGCGCTGAGTCAGACAGCTCCCGTGACGCGCGCGCCGAACCGTCGAGGTCGGCGGCCACGAACTGCGCCTCTCCGCCGGCGCTTTTGATCTCGCCAACGACTTCGCCTCCACGTGATGCGCTGCGCCCGCTGACCACGACGTTCGCCCCCTGAGCGCCGAAGCCGATGGCGATCGCTCGTCCGATGTTGCTGGTGGCGCCAGTCACCAATGCCGTCTTGCCCTGCAGTCGTTCACCCATCGTCGCCGCTCCGATGGTCGTGGGTTGGATCATTCGGGCAGCATAGGCAGCCCCGCAACGTGCGTTGATCATCTGGGATTGAGACGCCGGAGCCGGCCGCTGAGCGGCGCTAGCGCAATACTGCGGTCCGTGCACGGGGCCACGAGGATGCGGGCGGCGGCGACAATCACCGTCATGGCGGCGACCCTCGCTTCGGTCACGGCGATTGCGGCTGCCACGCCAACCTCCGCGATCACGCTGACCCGGATTGCCGGTCAGCGCGTTCGCCCCGGATATGGCGAGACGGTCCGGCTGGGCCAGGTGGTCGCGGTGGCCACAACTTCAGGCTGCACTGGCACGTGCGGGCCCCGGAGTTCCAGCTGCGGGCGATGCTGCTCTCCGGACGGCACCGGATCGGCGCGAGCGCCGTGGCGTCGGTACTGGTCGGTTCGGCGATCGTGCGCTGCCATCCGGCGCCGGCCCCAGCAAGTCTCCCCCCCGGCGGCCGGACTGGCTGAGTCCAAACGCGATGAGTTTCGCCGCGGTTTTCAGTCTTAGTTCTCACATCCGATCAGCCGGACTCAAGGAGACCACCATGACCGCTTCCTACACTTTCGATGTCTTTTCCAGCCTCGATGGCTTCGGCGGCGCGAGCGACGGCAGCTGGGGCGGCTACTGGGGCAAGCAGGGCCCCGAGCTGCTCGACCACCGCCTCGCCCTATATAACGAGGATCAGCGGATGGTCTTCGGGGCCAATACGTATCGGGCGTTCGCGCGAATGCTGGCCTCGAGCACGGCGGAGTCCGAGGTGCGTGACCCGTGGGTCGCCCAGATGAGGAGCATGCCGGCAACGGTGGTGTCGACCACGCTGGACGGACCCCTCGACTGGCCAGACGCGACCGTCGTGAGCGGTGACGCCGTCGAGGTCGTCGCCCGGCTCAAGGAGGAGTCAGAGGTGCCGCTGCGCTCACACGGCAGCCTGTCGATGAACCGGGCGCTGATGGCCGCCGGTCTGGTCGATCGCGTCCAGGTGACGCTCTTTCCTGTCATCACCGGACAGACCGGAGCCGACCCAATCTTCCAGGGTGCGGCCGACTTCGACCTCGAACTGATCAACAGCAGGACGCTCGACGGCAACATCCAAGAGCTCATCTACCGGCCCACCCTGCACGTCTGAGTCCGTCCATCGCGGCCTAGCCATCGGGCTTGCCGATCCAGACCCAGGCGATGTAGACGTGGCCGGTACCGCCGTCCTTCTGGACCTGCGCCGACGGGGATGGCTCCATCTGAAGCTGCCAGCGCTCTGGCTGTGACCACACCTGGCTGGTGCTGGTGTAGACGTACGTCCCGTCGATGTAATAGGAGCGGTAGCCTGGTCCCCACTCCTGGGTGAATACATGCCACTGGCTGAGGTCAATTGGCGTATCCCAACTGTCCGGGGGCGGCGGAAACTTCTGACAGCCTGACTGTGCGCTCCACGTGCCGTAGTGGGCAAACGCGTAGACCTCTTCGTTGGCTAGGCTCCCACCGTTCAGGATTGTGTTCGTTGACGAATCGTCGACTGGATAGTAAGTCTCCGGAAAGTCTGACTCCGCACATGGGCCGTCGCCATCACTCTGCGGCCATAGCAATGAAGCCTCGTAGAAGTCGTTCAGATCATCGTATAGGGACGGGACCACCTTCTCGCAGAAGGAGTACGCCCCATAGGTCTGGTACTCGCTTCCGCCGGGCCACGGCGAGACATCGGCTCCCACCGGGTTGCCGTCGGCGTCGTTATGCAGGTAGAAGTCAAGCACGCCATCGTGGACCGAAAGGACAGTGGACGGCTCATAGCCCTCTTTACCAGAAGCGACGGTGTAGGTCGATGACCAACCATCGGGATAGACACTCCACCCCATCCCGTGATCGCCCGTGTAGATCGGCTTGAGGTAGCTAGCATCTGGCATGTTGCTTTGGGCAAACGAGCCGACCGGCGCGTCCTTGGTAAAGGTGTCCTCCCCCGCACGTGTATACGTCCTGCCGAGCTGAAGGGTGTCCCCTGGAATCGGTGTCGAGCACGGGCCGTCCGTCGGCGCTGACGGAGCAGGTGATGGAGTGGTGTTCGACGTGCTCGTCGTGCTCGTCGTCGTAGCCGGCGACGTCGTCACCGGATTGCTGGACCCGCTTGTGATCGGCTGCGGCGTGATTGTGGTCGGCGTCTTCGTCTTGTGTACCTTCACGCACCGCCCTACGTGCGTGTAGACGATCTCGCCGCGGCGCCGAACGATTCGGCCGTGCTTGCGCTCGGGCACTCGGACGCTACGGCGCACGTATCCCCCGCCGCACTTGAGTCGATGATGGCTGATGTTCGCTTGGGAGCCGGTTGCCAGCGTCAGCCCAGCGCCCACCGCCACGATGGCCACCAGCCACGCTCGCTTCATTTGAATCCCGCGCATTGGACGGTGACAACGAGGAAGCCGAGATCAAACGGCTGCCAGCCGAGTATCGCGAGCACACCACGATGCCCGCCGGTGTGCGCAGCTGCTTCCGCACGCTCGGCTTGATCTGATTGATGTTCGTGATCAGGCATTGGCTTGCCGCGCCAGCTTCTCCCGCCCCGAGCGGTTGCGGCCACCCCCCAACGCAGCACGGCTACCGCGTCCATCGGCGCTCGATCCATCGGTACGCCCTCATCCTCACGCCCTTTTCGCCCCGCTGCTATCGAAGCGCGGCTGCCCCACGCCGCTCAAAGCCGATCGTAATCCCGCCGCGCGATCGCGTCAACATTGACGCAGTCAACCGTGTGCGGCGGCACGGGATCCCAGGGACACACGTCCGCCTCCGCACGGAATCACCAAGGGTTAGCCCTACGGCGGCCGGCTACCTTCGTGGCGTATTGCGGTGGGCGGTGTCGGAGCCGGATGGCAGCTTGGCGAGCACTCAGCTGGCGGTATCTGCATCGAGCATGCAGGCAGCGATCAACCGATGAACGCGGATTGGGGTGCGTGGCTCGATTTCGCAGAGGCGACGAAGGACGACAACAGCGGCCGCGGCGTGAGACCCGCGGTGCCACGACGAAGAGGGCGGATCCACGCTCGGGTGGGAGGCGATCTCACCGTCAGAGGTTGTGGCGTTATGTCGCTGTTATCCGTGATTCGCTACAAGCCGTTCATGATCCGCGTCCGGATGCCTCGGGCATCCCTCCCCGTCGCTGTCGCGGTCGTCAGCTCCGTCCTGGTCCTGGCCGCGTGTGGGTCCTCCGGCAAGCCGGGCGGTAGGTCGGGTTCAGCGATTGCATCGGCCGGGGTCAAGTATGCGGACTGCATGCGAGCGCATGGGGTGCCGAACTTCCCTGACCCGGTCTCGGCCGACGGGGGAGTCCAGTTGTCGGGCGGAATCAACACGCAGTCGCCCGCGTTCCAGTCGGCCCAGAGCGCGTGTCAGAAGCTGTTGCCGGGAGGGCTCCCCGGCCCAGGGGGTCGCTCGGCGACACGCATCAAGCAAGGTGTAAAGCTCGCCGTGTGCATGCGCGCGCACGGCCTGACGACGTTCCCCGATCCGACCACCTCGCCGCCGTCCACGCTCCCCGCGCCGAACGCGGTGTTCCTTGGCGGTCCCGACGGCGCCTTCTCGCTAACCGCGTCGACGGTCCAATCGCCCGCGTTCAAGCAGGCGGCGGCCACGTGCGGCTTCCCGTTCCCGGCCTCCGGCCGCGGCTTCACAATGCCGGTGGCGGCGCCCGGCGGGTGAGGCCCGCGCCCAAGCGGGAACAACTGTCTCTAAGCGCTCAAACAGAAACGCCGGGGTGTAAGGTCAATCCTGATGGACGACGCTGAGGGATCGAGCGGAGAGCCAGAGCGTGAACCGGGCAAGCGCGGTCGGAGAGGTCGGTCCCGTCGCCGTTGGCGGCGTGGTCGGGGTGGCTCCGATCCCGGCGCCGGGGGAGCTGGCGTCCGAGAGCCACGGCGGCCGATGCCCGGATCGGACACCGACGCTGTGGAGGCGCCTCCCGACGAGCCGGAGGACTGAGGCCGCGTTCGGTCAGCGTTCGGCCTGTGCGACGGTCACGCAGCCGGCGCCGAAGAGCCCGAGTACGTTGCCATCGGCGTCGGTGAAGCTGGCCATCAGGCCTCCGCCACCGTCGTCGCACGTGGGCTCCTTGAACAGCTTCGCCGCCGGTGCGATCATGGCGCCACCAACAGGAGGAGCCAAGGTTGAACGTGCCATTCGCACCAGGGGCGCAGTCGCAGAACAGCGGGCCACGCACGGAATTCCCGGCATCGCACGTCGGGCGCCCGCATCCGTCACACCCCGTTGGACTACACCTAACACGGACGGTCGGCGAGGGGACGGTCACGATCACGGAGATCCTCAAGGAGGTCCACGGGGGTGCGGACGTGCTTCCCGAGCGCGTCAGGCCGAGAGGTGAGCCGACGGAGGAGTCCGAGAGCCCCGCTACGGGGAAAGGACGCCGAAAAGGACCGAAACGTCGCGGCCGCTGACCACTCGGCGCGACGGTCCGTATCCCGGGTGAGCGACGTTTGCGGAGGTTCGCCGTGCGTCCTGCCGCCGCTACATTCCTCGCGTGCCTCAGGTCGAAATCAAGATCGACGACCCGCGATCCGGCGATGTTCGCGCGCTGCTGGAGCGCCATCTTGCGTTTGCCCGCTCGCACAGTCCACCCGAGGACGCTCATGCACTGGATATCGACGGACTGCTCGATCCCTCGGTCGTGTTCTGCAGCCTCCGTGTCGACGGTGACCTCCTGGCGGTCGGAGCGCTGAAGAAGCTCGACGAGGACCATGCCGAGGTGAAGTCGATGCATACCGTTGAAGCCGCTCGAGGCCGGAGCATCGGGCGCGCGATGCTTGATCACCTGCTCAGCGTCGCCCGCGACCGTGGATTCACTCGGGTGAGCCTCGAGACCGGAGCGATGGATGCGTTTGCCCCGGCGCGGTCCCTGTACGCCAGCGCCGGGTTCAGGCCGTGCCAACCGTTCGCCGAATACGTCCCCAGTCGGAACAGCACCTACATGACGTTGCCGCTGGTTAGCTGTGCGGACGACGCTTGACCTTGGTCAGCCGAGGTCGCGCTCGATGATGAGCTCTGCGACCTCGGCCAGATCGGTGCCGACGATGTCAGGTGCGGCCCCGACCGGGGAGAGGACCATCCCGGGCCGCGCCACGAACGCGGCTTTACCGCCAGCGGCCACCCCACCCGACACGTCCGACGCGTGGGCAGCGACGCGCCGCACCGCGGAGAGCGCGACCGCATTTCTCGGTGACGTCGTGATACGCGACCGCCGACGTGGTCATCGCAACGTGTTCCAGACGCGACCGTCCCCCGGACCGTTGTCGGGCTAACCGACGACTGCGCTGGCAAAGTCGCGCGGCGACTCGGAGGGCTCGAAGAGACCACGCTCTCGCATCCACTGCTGGGACTGGTGGTAGGCCTCGGCGGTGTAGGGCAAGAAGACGATGCGCTCACCCGGCCCAAACGCGCCCACGTCGATGAGATCGTGGAAGCGTTCGGGAATCTCTCGCCGGTAGTAGTGCTTGTAGGGCTCGGGGGCGAGATCGAGATCCATCTGGGCGCGTTTGAGCGCCGCGAAGTACTTGCCGACATCGTCGGCATCGGTGTCGGCGTCGAACATGAACGCTGCCATGAACGTCGTGTCCACGATCTTGCGAGCGCCCTGCTGTTCGAGCAGGTACCCGGCGCCGGTCCACACCGCCGCGGCTGGGATCTCACCGCCCAGCAGAGCATCGACACGGTCGTAGGGCATACCGCCGAAGCGCAGGCTGATCTCTCCGGGGTCCATAAACGGCTCCAGCGCCTGGATCGTCGAGAAGTGGCTGCCCGAGTGATAGCCGACGGCGATCTCCACGCCGGCCAGCTGCTCGGGGCGGCGCACCTCCGAGCCACCCAGCACGTAGATGCCGCTGGGCAAGATCGAGTAGGCCTGCCCCCACATCCGCCCCGCAGAATCGGTCGCCGCCTGGTTGACCGCCCAATGGCACGCGCAGCTCATGTGCTTCTTGCCGCCGCCACCCGAGCGGTAGAGCTCGTAGGCGCCCACGCGGACGTCGCCCGGCTGATCGGCCGGAACCTCCTGGGCACGGTTCTCCTGGGCTTTGACATCGAGCTCGTAGTCGAGGCCCTCGTCATCGAAGTAACCCTTCTCCACCGCGATCCAGTCCTGGAGCCGACCGTGGGTCGAGATCCGGAATCTGCTCATCGTCCTCTCCTCCTCTGGCGCGGACACTCGCAACTCATCAGGAACCTGACGAACCATACTCGCCCGGTCAAGTCGCGTGCCGAGGCCGGAAGCGCCCATAAACTGCTGCGCATGCCAACCCCGCTCGGCGTCGGCTTCCGCGGACCGGACGGGCGGCTGGGCTACCTCCTACGCCAGGCCCAGCACGCTCTCTGGATCGCGTTGGAGGCCGCCATGGAACCGCTCGGGATCACCGCGTCGCAGTTCGGAGTTCTGCGCCTGGCGGAGCTGCAGCCAGGCGCCACCGGCGCCGAGCTCGCTCACGACAGCATGTACAGCCCGCAGTCCACACATCAGATGCTTGTGACACTCGAAGCGACCGGCCTGATCGAACGGCACCCCGATCCAAACGACCGCCGGCTCCGCCGCGTCTACATCACCGCCGCTGGAGCCCGAACCCTCGCCAAGGCCCACCACCGAGCCATCGCGATCGAGGAGCGCATGGTCACAGGCCTCAACGCCGATCAGCGCCATGAGTTCTCCTCATGGCTGGTTCACGCCGCCGCCCAGGCCAGCGGGCCGGCCGCAGCTAGCGCACCCTGAGCGGCCCTGCCGCCGGATGTTCGCTCAGCGTTGGCGCTATGCGACGGACCGGCGGCCTAGCCGTCGCGCTCGCGGTCGGCGATGCGCTGCAATGCTCGATCGAGAGTCAGCAGGCGCGCATCGCTGATGAGCGCGGTCGCGAGCGACAGCACGTCTGGGAGTCGCAAGGCGCGGTGGCGCGCCCGCAGCTGGGCAGCTCGTCGCGCGAGAGCACGGTCGACATCGACGACATGCGCGCCGACCGCGCCGAGGAACTGATCAACCGTGCCGTCTGTCCCGTGCTGGAGGGGTTTGACGATCACTTCGGCGTAGACCGTTGCCGCGATCAGGATGTCATCGCCGCCGGCGAGGTCTTCTCTGAGCAGCTCGACGGCGTGCTGGTGTTGAGCGTCTGACGGGTCCAGGAAGGCGATGACGACGTCGGCGTCGAGCGCTACTCGCGCCATTCGCCGCGCAGCTCATCGAGGTAGCCGTCGGGGTAGGTGCCAGCCGGCAGGCCGGGGGGCAGCCGGGTTGACGTGAGCGCTGGCGTCCGCATAGGATCGCCGCACCGGACTCGTGCTGATGTGCACAATCGGGGGCGCGCTCACGTCGAGGTTCACCTCGACGCGGCTGATGCGTCGGCGCAGTCCGGAACCGGGACCAACCACGGAGGCCGAAGATGAGGACACTGATGAAGGTCAAGATCCCGACCGCAGCGGGAAACGAGGCAATCAAGAACGGAAGCCTGCCCGAAATCGTCGGAAAGGCGCTCGCTTCCCTCAATGCGGAGGCTGCGTACTTCACCTCGGAGGATGGAATGCGCACTGCCCTGATCTTCTTCGATATGACGGACTCCAGTGATATTCCATCGGCGGCGGAGCCGTTTTTCATGGCCCTCGACGCGCAGATCTCGTTCGAGCCGGTGATGAACGTCGACGAGATGGCTGCTGGCGTCGGCAAGGCGATGGAGGCCGCTTAGGGCCACGGGCTCCGCGTCTCGGACAAAGCAGGGCAACCGAGGCTCAACGACGACCGACGCGCTCCTCGCCAATCCCCGGGCCTCGCGCGCCACCAGTCGTTGTTCGTAGAGCGTTGGGGCTCTACGACGGACTTGGCCGCCCCCGCGCATCAGCGCGTGCTGACCAGCGCAAGCGCGCAGCGCGGAACAACTCCTCCGGTGCGTACGCCCTAACCCGGGCGCCGGCCGACCATTAGGGTGACCTCGGTGACCCCTCGCTCGAGTTGCGACACGGTTCATGAGTCGTCGCGGGGCTCCGCGGCCAGGGGTCCCCTAGTGATGGGTTAGCTTGAAGTGGAGCAGCCCGTGCTGGTAGTCGGCGATCCAGAGATCGTGACCCGAGACGGCGATGGCGACCGGCTGGGGTGTGTCTAGGTTGCTTGGCGTGCCAACGATTCGGTTTGACCGCGGGTCGATCTGGGTCAGCGTCGCGGTGCTGCCGTTTGGGTCAGACGTGTTCATCGACCCCGAGACCGCCCACACACGGCCGTCGCCGAACGCGACCGCGATCACGCGCGGAACATGGATCCGGGCGATCGCGCGATCTGTCGATGAGTCGTATCGCGTGATCGTGTCGTCGTGCCGGACCCATAGCGACCCGAAACCGGCTGACGGTGCGCCTGAGAACGGCTCGGTCGTCACTTGGCGGGTGCGCGGATCGATCCGTGCGACTGACGCAGGCAGCGCTGTCGCGTGCCTGATGCCGATGGTCAGTCCCGTGTTGTCGACCCACAAGGATCCGAACGCAGCGAGCACCGTCTCAGGTCCCGTGGCGACGGTGACGGGCCTGCCGTCAACACGGTTGGTCGCGGGATTGACCGAAACGACGGCTCCGTGGACGCCCGTCGAGTCGCGGCTGAGCCAGACCCGACCAGCCGCGAACGAGATGCCGCCACCCAGCACGCGCACGCGTCGCGCAGTGCTTCCAGTGACGTCGATCGTCGCGAGAATCCGGCCGTTCGCGGGATCGACGCGCACAAGTGATGGAGAATGAGGGGTGTTCGCGCCGCCGGAGGCCACCCAGCCGCTACCCGCTCCGAACGCGAGGCCTACTGCCAGGCCTTCGATCGGGAGCCGGATCGTCGTCTCGACGGCACCGTTCACCGGATTGAGCCGCTCAAGCGCATGAACTCCGGCAATCCACAGCGACCCTCCGTGTGCTAGCAGTACCTCCGTCCCGGGTGGGACGCGCACCGATCCTAAGGAGACGGCGCCGACCGGAAGCGTGGGGTGCGCGGCGGAGCTCGGAAGGCGGGACTTATGTCCCAGCAACCCAATCGCCGCGACTGCGACCGCGACGGTGACCAGGGCGGCCGCCGCCGGCGCCGCGACCCCCCCGAGCCGGCGTCGCAAAGGGACGCGAGCGAACGGTGGGTCGGCGTCGCCGATCTCGTGCAGCACACGAGCCAGCAGCACGTCGGCCGTGTCTGATTTGGAACCGACCGCCGGATCCTCACGCGCGATCCGCTCGATCACAGGATCGTTCATGTCAGCTTCTCCTTGATCGCGTTCGTGCTGGCCGCTTCTACCCCCAGCCGGTCCGCGACTCGCTTGCGCGCCCTGTGCAGACGGACGCGGAACGCCGCGGCGCTGCAGCCGGCGACCCGCGCTGCGTCGGATGCGGACAGTCCGTCCCATGCGACGAGCAGCAGCGCTTCACGCTCGTGCTCGGTCAGCGCGGCGAGCGCAGAAGCGAGCTCCGGCGTCAGGCCGGCGGGCGGCTCCCAGTCACGGGCCACGCCATCCGTCAGGGCGCCGACGTGGAGCCGCTCGCTCAGCGATCGCCGGCGAAGGATGGCCCGGCGCTGGTCAGCGAGCACCCGTCGAGCCACCCCGAGCAGCCATGGCAACGTTCGATCAGGGATCTCGTCCAGCCGCCGCCAGGCGACGAGGAACGTGTCCGCGATCGCGTCATCGACCAGAGTGCCCGCCTGGCGGCGGACGACGTAGCGTCGTACCGCGTCGTGATGCGTGGCAAACATTGCCTCGAACTGCGTCCGTCGATCGGAGTCACCGCGCATCCGCAACCGTTGTGGCCAGCACCCGCAAAAACGTTACGGCTGTTCGACAACCAAAGCGGACACGCGGGTGGCCCAAAACGATGCTCGCGTCCAAGATCCAGGGCGGAGACTGCCGGACCGGAACCTATCTGTGCTGTACGACAACGATCCCAGTCGCGTCGACGAAGCTGGGCGGCCCCATCAAGAGGTGCTCCCAGCAAAACCCGACCGCGCGATGACCGAGCTGCGGGAGCTCGGCCCTTGCTGTACCACGATTGGGGTGGGATCATTGCCGCATGAGTCCGGCTGGGTCAGGCAAAGCCCAGTTTCGCGGCGGGCCGCGCACGTTCACCGACCGCCATCCCGCCCGATCCAAGTGGCAGCGGCTGGTGCTTGCCTGGCTGTTCGGGCTTGGCCTCGTGGTGGTCTCCGGGCTGCTCCCATCCGTTGTCGGTTACGTGGTCATCTTAAGTGCCTGCGTCTTCCTGGGGTCTGTGCTTGGAGCGCGTACCGGTGATCCCAGCGGGCTTAGAGACCACCGTCAGTAACCCGCCGATTCGCTCGAGCCCAACATCGCCGCCGTACTGCTCGGGGCGCTCGCGGTGCGGTCGGTGACCGCGGAGTACTCCACAGGCATGATCCGCTGCGCCTTCACTGCGATGCCCGGCAGGCGACTCGCGCTCGGGGCCAAAGCCGCGACCGCCGCCGCATTGGTGTTCCCAGTCGCGCTGGTGTGCAATGTCGTCGGCTTTCGACTCGGCCAGCAGATCCTGGCCGGCAAGCACCTCCAGGCGGCGCTCAGCCATCCTGGCGTCCTTCAGGCAATCATGTTCGGTGCCGTGGCGGTCAGCCTCGTCGCCATCATCGGCGTCGGTCTTGGCGGCGTCATCCGACACACCGCAGGATCGACTACCGCGCCGGCGTTGACGATTATCGGAAGCGTCACGCTCGGCGAGCTTCTCCCTGCCCGCCACCTTTCGTCAGTACCTGCCCGGCACCGCCATCCAAGCAACCGTGACGGTCCATCGCTCCGCCGGACTGCTCACACCAGGCCCGGCGGTCGCGGTACTCGGCGCGTACGCCGCCATCGCCATGGCGGCAGCACTGATTCGGGTAGCTCACACTGACGCGTGAGCGCACCGGACCCGCAGCGGACAATCGAGCGAGGGGTGGCGGCGAGATCGCGCCGCCAGCCAAGTCCCAGCAGGAGATCCGCTGTCGGCGCCGAAAGCGCAGCCGATGGGAAGCTCAGGGCAGGTGCCCGCACCCTCGCCGGGGGATCCGGTGCCGCCGAGCGGCGGCCACGACTACCCGCTGACCTTCTCGGTCGACTATCCCGACCGCAGCCTCAACCGCCTAACCACGGCGTTGCGGATCTTCACGGCCATCCCGATCGCGATCCTCGCCGCAACGATCGAGGGCGGCAGCTTCGGGTCGAAGGCGGGAGGCGCCGGCGCCCGCTACGCCGGTGGCGGCATCGCCATCCTCGTTATCCCCGTCGCGCTGATGCTGCTATTCCGCCGGAAGTACCCGCGCTGGTGGTTCGACTGGAACCTGCAGCTGACCCGCTTCAGCAACCGGATCGCTGTCTACGTCGCGCTGATGGACGACCGCTACCCGTCGACCGACGAGGAGCAGGCGGTTCACCTCGACTTCCCCTACCCTGACGCCGAACACGACCTCCTTCGCGGGCTGCCGCTGGTCAAGTGGCTGCTGGCGATCCCCCACTACATCGTGCTGTTCTTCCTCACCATCGGCGCGTTGTTCGCCGCCATCTTCGCCTGGTTCGCGATCCTGTTCACCGGCCGCTACCCACGCTCGCTGTTTGACTTCATCGAGGGCGTGATCCGCTGGCACAACCGCGTCGCCGCCTACGCGTTCCTGCTGATCACCGACCGCTACCCGCCCTTCAGCCTGCAGGCCTAACGCCCGCAGGCACCACAGGTGGTCAAAGCTGGAGCCGTCGCTTGGATGCTCCAGCGGTCACCACCGCCGCAGGGGTCAGGGCGTCTGCGGAACGGGGTTGGCATCCCCGAGGGATCGGAGATGGATTGAATCTTGACCGGCCTCACAATCTTGTTCGTCGTCCTAGGCGTGGTACTGATCGTGCCCTTCTATGCGTTTGGTGTGCTCCGCCTGCTTGGCCTGCGGCGGGGCGGCCACCCGACGATAGTTTGCTGGCGTGAACGACGACCGGCTCCCAGTCGAGACCGAACCTCCGATCTCCGAGGACGTACGGCAGCGCGGGATCGACGTCCTGCAGGGCCTCTTGGCCAGCGGCAAGGTGGATCTGGACCGCTTTCAAAGCGCTCTCGATGGGCTGCTAGGTGCGCGTACGTATGCCGATTTCGCCTCTGTCGTCCGCACCCTGCCGCCTCCCGTCGAATTCACTCCGGCTGCGCGGCGTCGTCAAGAGCCGCTGGAGATCTCCGCCTCGATGGCTGAGGTTCGCCTTACGGGCCGCTGGCAGGTGGGCCGGCTTACCAAGATCCGCACGGGCACAGGCATGGTGATCATTGACCTGACCGAAGCCGAGTTCGATGACTGGGACGTCGAGATCGACGTTCACACCAACATGGGCTTGGTCACCGTCATCGCTCCACGGGGGGTCGACGTCCGACAGGTAGGCAAGAGCGCGGCTGTCAAGAGCACCCTTGATGATCCAATACCAGGCTTTCCCGTGGTGCGGCTCAGCGCGTCCACTGACATGGGCACTATCCGCCTGATGCATCCGAAGGAGAAAAGGCAGCGGCGCTGGGGGCGGCGTCGGCGACGCAGCCAAGGAACACCTCGATCCTGAACGACCGACCCTGTGGTCCACGTGCACCCGCAGGCGCGTGGGAGCGCCGGACCTCCCGCTCGACGCGCTGATCAGCGCAGTCGAGTCTCGACCTGGACCGGACGGCGCGACCGGACGAGGCACGCCGGGCCGCTACCGACCACCAGACGCGCCGCTGGCGTTCCTGGAGGCCCTCTGACGGTCTCTCCACCGCATCGCGCTGCTGCGCGTGGCGTTGAGGCCGGGGCTGGACGCGCCGGCGGGCCGAGACGACCGCGCGAGAATTTCTTGGCTAGGGGGTTGACAGTCTGGCCTGGCGGCCTATTAGCACCCTCAGAGAGGATTGACATAGAACCAGCGGCTCATCAGACGGGTGGAGGCCCGGGGCCCAAGTTGCGAGGGATTGCCTGACGTTCGGGCACCCACCGCCTTCGGTCAAGGCTCTATCGGCGGTCCCGGCCTCCACCACCTTTCTCACCTCTCTGAGCTACATCGTTGTTCCGGAAAGGAGGTGAAACGCTCGTATGTCTGTTCGTCGTCGTTGGCGGATCGGCTTGATGCGGCGAGGACTCGCGTCGCCGGCCTATCGCGCGATCGTGTTGCCCCGAATCCGGCCGGCCGCCTGACCGATGCGCACCGATGGATACCTCCCGGCCGGCCGGCCGCCGCGGCGCGCTGGCGCAACCGCTCGCGCGCGAGCGCGTGGCGGCGATGCTGGCCGGCATCGAGAGCGGCACCGCGCTAAACACGCTGGACGAGTGTGACGAGATGGCCGCCGGATCAGACCAGATCACCCACGACGAGAGCGAGCTACTGCAGTCAGAGTCGCTCGCCGCGCGGGCGCTTGACCAGGACCTCGCGGACGGGTTGCGGCGCCGCCGGCCGGGGGGTGAGACAAGCTCCGGGGGGTATCTGCGCGAGCTCGGCGACCGGCCGCGGCTTCCCGGGTCGGTCGAGCGTCGGCTCGTCGAGGCTGCGCAGGCAGGGGATCGTCGCGCCCGCGAGGAGTTGGTCGAGGCGTTTTTGCCGTTGATCGCGGGGGTTGCCCGCGTCTACCGAGGATCGCCGGCGATCACCCGGGTGGAGTTGATGCAGGAGGGCGTCGTGGGACTGCTCCGCGCGCTGGAGCGCTATGACCCGGCGCTGGGGGTGCCGTTCTGGGGCTACGCGGCGTGGTGGGTCCGCCAGGCGATGCAGCAGCTGATCGCCGAGCTGACCCGGCCGCTCGTGCTCTCTGACCGTGCGCTTCGCCAGCTTTCACAGCTCAAGCGCGCGCATGGTGAGTACCTGGTCGAGCATGGGCGGGAGCCGACCGGAAACGAGCTGGCTGACCGCGCCGGTCTCTCGCACGCGCAGGTCGGGGAGATGCTCGCCCTCGAGCGTGCGCCACAGTCGATGGACGAAGCGATTCAGGGCGCCGACGGGGACGTGGGGACGTTCGGGGAGCTGCTCGCCGATCCCCTCGCCGGCGACGCCTACGAGCAGCTGCTCGATCACTCAGAGATCGAGCAGATCCGCGCGCTGCTGGGCAGCCTCAACGATCGCGAGCGGATGATCCTGCGCGCCCGTCACGGCCTGGACGGGCCGGAGGAGTCGCTGCGAGATATCGGGGAGCGGATCGGGCTGTCCGGCGAACGAGTCCGGCAGATCGAGGAGCGCGCATTGGGCAAGCTTCGCGCCGCCACCACCCCCGGCGAACGCGACTGACCGCACGCTTACGGCCGCTTGGGGTTGACGGTCGGGGCGGCCGGGCCTATTGACACGGGGTGAAGGCATCTGACAGCTGGAGGTGATCCCGGTGCATGTGCTACATCGTCCTCATCTTCCCCACGCCGCAACGATCGCCGCGGCCTGCGCGACGCTGGCGATCGTGCTCGCGCTGCTGCTGGCCGGCACGCTGAACGATCTCACGTCCACCTCGGTCGGCGGCTCACCGACGGCGGAACCGACCCCCGTCCAGTCGACCCCGACCGGTGCGGGATGGAATCTGAGCCCGTTCACGAGCCTGTTGCGCTCCCCCGTCCGGGTCCCGTGGACGCCGGGCTTCTAGCCACCTCCTGCGATGCAGACCGCGATCGCTGGTGATGACTGGCGCCGGCCAGGTCGACCCCTACGCCGAGCTGGGTGTCTCGCCAGATGCGTCAAGCGAGGAGATCCGTCGCGCGTACCGACAGGTTGCCCGTCGCCATCATCCCGATGTCAACCGCGACCCCGGCGGGCCAGAGCGGTTCGCCGCGGCTGCGCGCGCCTACCAGATCCTCAATGACCAGGCGGCGCGCGCCCGCTATGACAACCGCTTCCCCCGACCTGTCCCGATCCGCCGATCGTCCAAACGCCGACCCGCGGTCGACCGGCGCGCAGTCCTCGAGCTGACCGACCGGGAGGCGGCTCACCTCGCGCGATTCCCTCTCACCCTCACCGACGTTCATGGTGGCGGCATCGTGATTCCCGCCGGGACGGGTGACGGCGACCAGCTCGTGCTGCACGACCGCGGTGGGCCGATCGTGCTTCGCGTCCGCGTTCACGAAGGACTTGACAATCGTTGACTGAGATCTATTACCGAACATGAACGCCATAACCCATCGTCTTCTCGCTTAGGAGGTTCGCCATGGCACTGATTCGCTGGGAGCCGGTCGCCGAGCTGGGCACCATCCAGAACGAGATGAACCGACTCTTTAACACCTTCTTCGACCAGCCCGCCCCCACCAGCCGTGGCAGCGCCACAAGCAGACGATGGATGCCAGCGATGGACCTGATCGAGGGCGGCGATCACTACGTGCTCCGCGCCGATCTACCCGGCCTCTCCGACGATGACGTCAACATCCAGCTCCAGGACAACGTGCTCACCATCTCCGGCGAGCGCAACGCCGAGCACGAGGAGAACGAGGAGGGCTACTACCGGCTCGAGCGCGCGTTCGGCAGCTTCGCACGCTCGCTCACCCTCCCCGACGGCGTCAACCCAGACGGTGTGCAGGCCCAGTTTGACCGCGGCGTGCTCGAGATCAGGATCCCCAAGCCCGAACAGAAGAGGCCTCGGCAGGTCCAGATCACCCTCGGCGCCCGCCCAACCGACGACACCAAGACCATCGAGAGCAACGACACCGGCGACCCACAGGCCAACAGCCACAACCCAGTCCCAGCGCCCGCCTAGCCCCTGACTGCCATCACGGGAGCCTCCAGAGAAACGTTCGCGGACCGCGGGCACGCACCGCCGCGGTCCGCGAACGCCCCGCGGGCGACCATGCTGCAGACCCGAGCCCGAACTCATCACGGTCGTCCCCTACGCTCCGAATATGCCGACAGCGCATCCGCAAGGCTGCGACCCCGCACGGACATCACGGCCTCGATCGGCATATTCAAACGGTCGGCACAGTACTCGCCGGGCGCGGTGGGGCCCGCCCGCCCGGGCGCTCGGTCCGGTGTGCCTCAGCCGATGTGGCTGTGCCTACCCCGGCTCGGCGTAGTGCTGCATGCCCGCGAAGTCGATCACAACGCACGGCTCGTCCCCGACCACCCATCCGTCATGACCCGGGGGGATCGCGACGACATCGCCCGCGCCAAACTCAAGTTCGGAGCCGTCGTCCATCCGGACCATCTGACGGCCCGAGACAACGTAGCCAAAGTGCGCGGCTTGACAGCTCGCGGTGCCCGCGATCGGCTTGACGTGCTCAGACCAGCGCCAGCCCGGCTCGAACGTGGCCTTGCCGACCACGCCATCCCCGACCTTCACGAGCTCGACGCGCCCTTTGCCGGCCATCGGACGAACCTCGTCCGGTGCGCCGAAGTTCTTGCTCTGCAGGTCCACGGTCCCACTCCTCTCATCGGTCCACCCAAGCGACACTACGCCCAGGTCAGGCGGCCCGTCAAGCATTCCAGGGATGGAGCCAACCGGCATGGTGTGGGGCGGTGAGCCGGCCGCTACAGCCCGCTGGTCCTCAGATCAGCGGGGTGATGTTCTCCTCGTACGGATGCCGAGCAGCGCCTTGCCGTAGACCTCCTGGTTGACCAGGGGGTCGGCAACCGCGTGGCGGCCGGCGGTGTTGGAGTCGCGCCAGATGCGCTGCAGCGGGCTGACCTCAGCGAAGCTCGAGGCGCCGTGCGCTGAGCGGAGCAGGTCGATCGCTTCGCGGACCTTGCGCGGGAATGCAGACGGCCATCCCGCGGGAACTGGCCCCGTACGTCCTCGTGGCGCTGCAGCGCATGCAGATGGGCGCCGCGTCTGACCAGCAGATCGCGTACGCCCGCGACCTCGTGACCGCCGCGGGCCAGGCCCTCGAGGTGATCGGCCTGCCCGAGGGGGCGCACGCGATGCATGCCCACGACCCTCAAAAATTCAACCCGACAATCGTCGACTGGGCGGCTCGCCTGAGCTCGTTCGCCTGAGAGGCATGCGAACCCAGTCGTGCTGATCAACTCCGCCGTGAACCCTTGACCGCCAACTGGAACGACGACGGGGTACGGCTTTCCCTACCCAGCCCTCTGGAATCCGGGAGCGACATCTCCTGTGGCACGTATGTACGCGCACGAGCGCTGATGAGAACCTGATCTCGGTCCGGATGGTCTTGCAACCGCGCACCGCGGACGACCAGGGACCGCCGAGGTACGCAAATGCCACCAGAATGGTTGACGATTCTCGCTTGGATCTCGCTCGCCGGAGGTTTCGTGTCGGCCGGCGCGATCGTGTACGACATCTATGGCCGCGGGATGCGCCAACCGATGCGCGTGATGGAAGCTGTCTGGCCGATCACAGGCCTGTACCTTGGACCGGGCGGCTGGTTCGCCTACGGTCGTCTCGGGCGCCCAACGGCCAGTCGGGATACGGAGGCCGGCGGCGAGGAGAAGATTCCGGAATGGCAGGGGGTCGCCGTCTCGGCCACCCATTGCGGCGCCGGCTGCACGCTGGGGGACATCATCGGCGAATGGGTCGTGTTCGCCGGCTCGCTGACGATCGCCGGTGCGGCTCTGTGGCCTGCATACATGCTCGACTTCGCGCTGGCCTACCTGCTCGGGATCGTGTTTCAATACTTCGCGATCAAGCCGATGAGCGATCTGACGCGTCGCCAAGCCGTTTGGCGCGCGATCCGCGCCGACACGCTCTCGCTGGTCGCCTTCGAGATCGGTCTGTTCGGCTGGATGGCGCTGGTGTTCTTCGTTCTGTTCCCCGGGCCGCATCTGACGCCCGCCAATTCGGCCTACTGGTTGATGATGCAGATCGGGATGGCGCTCGGACTGCTCACCACATACCCGGTCAACATGTGGCTTGTACACCGCGGGATCAAGCACCCGATGGGTCGACCCGTTGTGCCGGCAGCAGCGCGCGACCCGGGCATTGCCCAAGCCCATGCGCTCCGGGAGACACGAGGACCACCAACACGGCGACGCTGACCAGCCACGCCGAGCGCATGCAGAAGCTTGACGACGCCTGGAGGTCCCCACTGATACGGCGATTGGAGAAGTACCGCGTTATCTAATATGCTCTGTGGCCGAGTAAAATCCCATGGAGCCCTCCACAGCGTCACCCCGGCTTGCCTCGGCCCGGTCTTCAACCGCAATCAGCGTGCTGCGCGCTGTCCACGCCGAGCCAGGAATCAGCCGAGCGCGACTAGCTCGAGAGCTCGGTATCTCCAGCGGGCTGGCGAGCGAGACCGTCGCGCGTCTCGTTGGGTCAAGCGTTGTTGGTGAGGGGCCAGCGCGAGCGACGGGCAGCCGGGGGCGCCCGACAGGCTCACTGGGCCCGCATCCCCGGGGGCCGGTCGCGGCGGTTGCTGCGATCTCACATGAATCGTGGGAGGTGGCCGCCGTCGTGCTCGGCGGAGAGGTGCACAGCTACCAGACGCAGCGCCACGATCGCGATCGGTCGTCCGTCTTTGAGGGGGTCGGGGATGCGCTGAACGGCGTTTGCGCTCGTTATGGCGCAAGTGTGCGGGCGATCGTGGTCTCGCTGCCAGGGACCGTGTCCGGTACGCGCCTGGTTCAGGCTCCCAACCTCGGCTGGCAGGACGTGGAACTCTCAATGCTGGCACCGCGCAAGATCGCGTCGGTCCCGTTCCTGGCCGGTAACGACGCGACCTTCTCGGCGATCGCGGATGCGCGACGAGGCGCCGCGGCGGGGTCCGCGAGCTCGGTTCACCTCTATATGGACTCAGGCGTCGGAGGTGCCCTGCTCACCGGGGGACAGCTCATTCCCGGCGCTCGGGGGATGGCCGGTGAGTTCGGGCACATGCCATTCGGCTCGCCGGCGGTGCGCTGTCGATGCGGCGCCCACGGATGCTGGAACACCGCCCTAGACGGCCGGGCGCTTGCGCGTCATCTGGGCGAGTCGGTTCCGGCCGATGAGGTGAGCTACAGCCGCGAGGTCCTCGCGGCCGCGCGCGCGGGCGGGGGGCCGCGGCGACGCGCTGTGCGGGACGCGGCGTTTGCACTGGGCCGGGGGACCGCAGCCCTGGTCAACGCTCTGGATCCCGAGCTGGTCACCTTCGGCGGCCTCGCCCCCCAGCTCCTGGAGGTCGCGGGTGATCGTGTCGAGGAGGGCTACAACGATGGCCTTATGGGCGCCAGGGCAGAGACCGCTCCCGCGCTCGCTCCGAGCACGCTTGGCGACCGGTCACCGCTGGTCGGTGCGGGCGAGCACGCCTTTGACCACATCCTTACCGACCGGGCGCTTGCCGCCTGGAGGGCAGCGTGAGCACTCGCGCCTGGGATGACTCTGCGCCTGGCGGTGCGTGCGTGTGCTCGCGCCGGTGCGGGGTACTTGGGAGCCCTCTTCGCGGGGGGCGGTAAGCGCGATTGCTAGATCGAGTTGCCAGGCCGAGCTCGACTCGGGACGACCCCGGCACGAGGCCTGCATATCACCGGGACCGCCTCACCTGGACGATGTTCTCGGGACTGTTCGGATTTGGCGTTCTCAACGCGATCCTGGGCCCCGCGCTGCCCTATCTGCGGGCCGAGGAGCACCTCTCCTATCTGTCGGGCGCGCTGCATCAGTTGGCCTTCGCGGTGGGTGGTGGCCTGGCCGGCCTGCTCGCGATCCGGATGGAGGCGCGTCTCGGCCGGGGTCTAACGATCCGCTTCGGGTTGGCCGCAGCGGCGGCCGCGGGGCTCGCCGTCGGCTACGGCGATGCGATCACGATCACGGTGCCTGGGGCGTTCTTCATGAGCCTGTTTGGCACCTCGGCGCTGGTCAGGATGTGGGCGGCGCTGGCCGACGCGCACGGCCCGCGGCGGACGGTGGCGATGACCGAGGGGGAGGTGACGGTGAGCCTCGGTGGAACGGTCGTGCCGCTGATGCTCGGTGGCGTTGCCGCAACTGTGCTGACGTGGCGCTTCGCGTTCGTCGCGGGTGCAGCGATTGTCATCACCGCCGTGCTGGCGATGGGCACCGTGCGCATCCCTCGATCCGAGCCCGTCGCGTCGCCCGATCGGCAGCCTCGCGCCGCTGATCCTCCGGCGCAGTCCTCGCCAGTGCCAACCTTGGTGATCGTGCTGGCAATCGTCGCGCTGGAGTTTTCGCTCAGCTTCTGGCTCGCCAGCTACCTGAACGGCAGTGTCGGCATCGGCCGTGAAGACGCGGTCCTGATGGTCAGCGGCCTGTATGCCGCAAACCTCACCGGCCGGTTGCTCGCGAGTCGCCTGGCACTCCGGGCCACCACTGAGCGCCTGCTCGGCGCGTCGCTGATCCTCGCCCTGGTGGGTCTGCCGATCCTGCTGGCAGCTCGCGGCGCGGCAGTCGCCGCCGTCGGCATCGCGCTGACCGGCATCGCGATAGGCGCGATGTTTCCGCTGACCTCCTCAATGCACGTCGGGGTGAGCGCGCGCAATGCCGACGGCGCGATCGGTCAAGTCCAAGGGATCGCATCGATCGGCCAGATCCTCGGCCCATTCGCGGTCGCAGCGATCGCCCAGGCCGCCGGCCTGCGTGTCGGCCTGTTCATCCTCCCGGGGCTCGTTCTGCTCGCCGCCTCGGGACTTAACGGCCATCACCGCCAGACCCAACTGTCAGCCGGGTAAGCGGCGTAGGATCGGACGTACTGGAAGGCAGCCACGGCTCGACTGGTCGATGAGTGCGGGGTACTCGTCGCGACCGGGGACACCGCCCGTCGATCTCGCGTCGTTCGTAGACCCTGGGAGAGCGAACGCCGGCACTGGCTCGTCCGGCAACCGGACCTCGTGTAGGTGATTGAAAAACTTTGTGGATCTGGTGTCACAACTGGGCGGCTTGCCGCAAAGTATGGGAGTAGTGGCGCGATTTCTGGAAGAACGTTGCGATGGGGATCTGCTCGGCGCGACCGCGGCGGGTGATGGCGAAGCATTCGCTGGCTTTTACCGCCGGTATCTGCCGCGGGTGGCGGGGCTGTTGATGCGTCAGACGCATGATCGCGAGGTCTCCGCGGATCTTGCCGCGGAGGTGTTCGCGGCGGTGTTGCTGTCGGCGGGACGGTTTCGCCGCTCGGGGACCGGTTCGGCGTGGCCGTGGGTGTGCGGCATCGCGCAGAACAAGCTTCGCGAGAGCCGCCGGCGTGGCCAGGTCGAGGATCGCGCGCGCCGGCGGTTGTGTCTTGAGCCGGAGGTTCTTGATGACGTCGATCTGGAGCGGCTCGAGGAGCTGGGAGCAGCCACCGGCGTTCTGGCTTTACTTGAGGATCTGCCTGCCCGCCAACGAGAGGCCGTCCGGGCGCGGGTGGTGTACGAGCGCGACTATGCCGAGATCGCTGCGGCACTGCGGTGTTCGGAGATGGTGGTGCGTCAGCAGGTCAGCCGCGGCCTGACCAAGCTCCGTCTTGAACTTCAGGGTGCTCAGGGATGAGCGATTACTTCGATCGGGTTGAGCGTCAGCTGGTGCAGCGCGCCGAAGCTCTGTACTCACCCAGCGCTGGTGGCTCGCTGTTGGTCCGCCAACCCTCTCGTTCCTACGCGTCGCGCGCCAGCGCCCTCCTCAACGCGCTCGGCCTCAGCCGTGCGCGAGCGGTGTTGAGACGCCCGAGCCGGTCTGTGGCTGCGACGATCGTGGGGGTGCTCGGCGGCCTGGTCGCCGCGTTGATCGTGTCGCTTGGCGCTAGCCCGGCGACGCCTGACTTCACGATTGCGCGCGGGAAGGGCGGCTTAGTCACGATCAAGGCCACGACCCCGTCGAGCATCGCGGCGGTCAATGCCAGGCTGGCGTCGTTGGGTATCGCGATCCGAGTGGCCAGGGTGCTGCCCAGATGCGTCGCGCCGGCTCGGCCGGTCGGCGCCCAACGACGATCGGCGCGGACGCTTGAGCTGGCGAGCATGCCAGTTGCGGGTCGCCGTCTGAATCATGATCGCCAAGCGCTCGTGGCGGTGCGGATCGCGCCACCAACCAGACCCGCACAGACTCTCCTGCTGGCGGCAGGAACCTCTGGAACCGCCTCCTTCGGTCAGCTGATCTCGGGATTGGCTCCAGCCTGCATCCGTGGCCCGGGTCAGGGTCACGCGCTTCTCGGCGCTCCGAGCTAGCCGCCCACCCACATGAGCCTGATGAGACCGACAGCAGCTCGGGCGAGCCTCGCACGCCCTGTCGCTGCCAACCGCTTCGGACTGGGGCGGGATGAGTGATCGGCGCCGTCACAGCTTTGTCCTGTTGCTGGTGCTGGGTCTGCTCCTAGCGTCGTTGCTGGCCATCGTCTCTCAGCCAACGATGCTGGGACTCGATCTCAAGGGCGGGGTGCAGCTCATCTACCTGGCAGAGCCCAGCGCTCAGACCCCCAAGGTCAGCCAGGCAGCGCTCGACCGGGCCGTGGACATCATGCGCTCGCGGGTGGACCAGTTCGGCGTCTCCCAGCCAGAGATCCAGACCCAGGCGGGCGATGAGATCTCGGTGGGCCTGCCTGACCTGCATAACGTCGCCCAGGCCGAGCAGGAGGTGGGCACGACCGCTCGGTTGTACTTCTATGACTGGGAGGCCAATGCGCTCACGCCCACCGGCCAGACCGTGGCATCCCAGCTGCTGGCACAAGATCACGCTGCGCTGACGATCAGCCAGGGAGCCGGCGACGGCCCGGGCGTACCAGGAGCGGGCAGCCTCGGTCTGTATCAAGCGGTGCGGTTCGCGGCCAGGCAGACCCCGGCGCCGTATTCCACGTCGCTGTCGCGGCTCGGTCCGGAGTACTACCTGTTCGGCGTCCCCGGCAGCAACGCATGCGCGGCGATCGCGGCACACACCAACACGACCCTGGGGCGGAATCAGCACTGCTATCTGGCCGGAGGCCACGGAGTCACCTCCCAGCGGGCGCTCGAGGCCGCTCTGCCCCGCGGCGTGGTCCTAGCAGGCAACGAGGAGCTGAAGATCCCCCAGGGATGGCTGGTGCTGCAGGCCGCCAACCCCGATCCGCACCACCGGACCGCGTTCGGGAGCCCAGATTCCCAGTACTTCGTCCTGCGAGACCACCTCGCGCTGTCCGGATCAGACATCACCAACCCCCAAGCGTCGACCGACGCCACGGGCGAGCCGGACGTCCAATTCGGACTGGACTCCACCGGCGCCGACGAATTCCAAAAAGCCACAGCAGCAATCGCGCGCCGAGGCGCAACCGTCAGCCTCTACACCACCAGGCTCTACCAGCATTTCGCCACCGCACTCGACGATCAACTGCTCACCGTCCCCGAAATCAACTTCGATCAATACTCAGACGGGCTGATCGGTAACAGCAGCGAGATCACCGGCGGATTCACGACCCAATCAGCGCAAGACCTGGCGTCCGAACTGCGCCTCGGTGCGCTTCCCATCAATCTCAAGCGGATCTCCGAGTCCCAGGTGTCGGCCACGCTCGGCTCCCAAGCCCTGCACCAAGGCCTGATCGCGGGTGCCGTCGGCCTTTTGGTGGTGGCGCTGTTCCTGATCGCGTACTACCGGCTTCTGGGCGTCATCGCGGTGGCCGGCCTGGTGGTCTACGCCCTGTATTTCTACGCGCTGATCAAGCTGATCCCGGTGACGCTCACGCTGCCAGGGATCGCCGGTCTGATCCTGACGATCGGCGTTGCCGCCGACGCGAACATCGTCATCTTCGAGCGGGTCAAGGAGGAGATCCGCGCCGGGCGCTCGATCCGGGCCGGGATCGCCACCGGGTACAAGAAGGGGCTGACGGCGATCATCGACGCCAACGTGGTCACGATCATGACCGCGTTCATCCTGTTCGTGTTGGCCACCGCGGAGGTGCAGGGGTTCGCGTTCACGCTGGGGATCGGGGTGATCGTGTCGCTGTTCACGGCGGTCATGGCCACCCAGGCGATCCTGATGACGCTGGGCGACTCGCGCACGCTCGCGCGGCCCTCGGCACTGGGCGCCGGCGAGCCAAAGCGTCAGTGGCGCTTTGACTTCATGGGAGCCTCTCAGTACTTCTTCTCGATGTCCGGCGTGATCCTGCTGGTCGGCGCGCTGGCGATCGGGGGCCGCGGGCTCAACCTCGGCATCGACTTCACCTCCGGAACACGGATCACGGCGAGGCTCGAGAAGCCCGCCAGTGAGACCCAAGTCAGCGCTATGGCCAGCCGCGCCGGAGCGACAAGCCCCGCGGTACAAAAGGTCGGCCGCAGCGGCGAGACGTTCCAGATCTCGTTCAAAGGTGGTCCCGTCACCAGCTCCAACGTCCGCGACGCGCTGCAGAACACGTATGGCGTCCGTCCCGGCTCGCTCAGCATCGACTCCGTAGGGCCGACGTTCGGCAAGACGGTCGCCAACAGCGCGGTGGTGGCGATCATCGCGTCGCTGTTGGTGATCTCGGTGTATGTGGCGCTGCGGTTCTCGTGGAAGTTCGCGGTGCCGGTGCTGATCGCGTTGATGCACGACCTGCTGATCACCGCCGGCGTGTACGCGTTGACCGGGAGGGAGGTGACGGTCGATACGGTCGCGGCCCTGCTCACCATCTTGGGGTACTCCCTGTATGACACGATCATCGTGTTTGACCGGGTGCGGGAGAACATCCCGCGGATGCCGCGGGCGGCGTTCTCCCAGATCGTCAACCGCTCGATGGCCGAGGTGCTGACGCGGTCGATCGCGACAACCTCGTGCACGCTGCTGCCGATCATCGCGCTGCTGCTGTTCGGCGGCTCGACGCTGCAGGACTTCGCGTTCGCGCTGCTGATCGGCGTCGCGTCGGGCGCGTACTCGTCGATCTTCATCGCCTCGCCGGTGCTGACGCACTGGAAGGAGCGCGAGCCGGTCTACCGCCACCGCCGCCACCGGATCGAGACCGACTACGGGTTCGTCGCCCCATACGCCCCCACCGCGGCCGATGTCAAGCCGTCGCGGGTGGACGAGCCGAGCGACCCCGCCAGCGCCGACGTCGACCTCGACGGGCCGCCCGACGCCGGGTTCCGCCACGCTCCCGACGAGGCCGAGAACGAGGGGCTCGTGCAGCAACCGAAGGCCGACCGGCAGGCGAAGCCGCGGTCACGCGGACGCCGCCGCGGGAGGCGTCGCTGATGGGACTGCTCGCCTTCGGTCCCGAATCGGTACGCCCACGTGCCGGCGCCTCGGTCGATGAGTTCTGCTCCGAGCACGTCGCGGTAGAAGACGGTCGATCGCTCCCAATCGGAGACGTGGATGACGCAATGGTCGAGTTTCGCGAGCATTCCGCCATCGTCTCAACTTTGCCCAGCGCCATGCGCCCCCGCCAGGGCATGCGTGAAGCCGGTGAAGTAAATCCGGTGCCTCCAGGCTGTTCCCTGAGCCATCGACCTTTGCGACGAAACGCGCTTTCCGCGCGCAACGCGGGTGCCCGAGCTTCACGCAGCCAACATGCCCGACGCGGCCGCAAAGGAGGTCTGTTGACGGGCGAGGGAGCGGACGTCTCAAAAGCACGGTCGCGACAGCGATGACCGCGACGCGGCCGGGGTCGGCTGCTGTCGCAACTCCTCCTCGGCGGGCACGCGGTGGGTCGGCCTGTTGATGGCGACATCCGTGCCGGAGCGGGCGTTCGACGCGCCGATCGGGACCTCGGCCACCGAGACGACCCATCCGCTGATCGTCGCGATCGTCCCGGGCGGCCTCAGCGCGATCGCGAACGCCTCCTCGGTCGACTCCTCAGCAAGATCGAATCGCCGACGTAGCCGACCATGCTGGCCAGCACGCGCCCCCACTGCTCGCGAAAGACACGCTCGATCAACCAGCGTCTTCCATGCCGTGGAGATGCACCAACGGACGGACCTCCACCACCCCGCCGAGCCGAGCCGCGGGGCAGCGAGCCGCGACCTCGAGCACCGGATCGAGACCCTCCGCCTCGAAGAGGTAGAAGCCGCCAAAGACCTCCTTGGTATTCGCAAACGGGCCGTCTGTGATCAACGTCTCGCCACCCTCTACGCGCACCGCGCTCGCCGTCTCGATCGGCTGCAGCTGAGCACCCCCAATGTAACCCGGCAGCTGTGCGATCTCGAGATACTCGCGAGTCATCTGCTCCAGCTCCGCAGCACTCAGCCCCTCATAGGTACCTGGCTTCTCATAGACCAACACCGCGAACTGCATACGCCCTCCTTGAAGATCGTTATCAACCCTACGACGAACAGACACCGCCGCAGGGGACAGAACGTCCGCGGCTACGCCTGCAGGACTACGCCTCGATCGCAAGTTGGCGCGATCCGAGCGGAACCCTGCACGCTCGAGTTGGACGAGACCCATAAGCACGCGACGGTCGTCGAGCCGCTGCCGCAAGCGAGCAGCACAGTCCACACCAAGTCGTGACGCCGGTCGCTGATTCTGCTCGATCAACGAAGCAGGACCAGCCGGCCCGTCGCCGCTGTGGCGCTCCTCGCAATCGGCGTGTCCCGATCGCGGCCTCCCATTCGTCATAGCGACAACAACCCCAAGAGGAGGAGCGATGCAACACCACGGCAACACTCAACCTTCTGTGCCTATCCCGACCGCTGGAGGTGCGATGACGTCCACATCCCCGAATGTCAACCGCTGGCGCGCCTTCGCTCTGTTGGCGGTGGCGTTCTTCATGACGGTGATCGATCTGACGATCGTCAACGTCTCGCTGCCCACGATCGGTCGCGATCTGCACTTCTCAGCGACCAGCCTGCAATGGGTGGTGACCGCGTACGCGCTCACGTTCGGCGGCTTCATGCTGCTCGGCGGTCGTGCGGCGGACCTGCTCGGCCGCCGTCGGATCCTGACGGTCGGGCTTTCGTTGTTTACCGTGGCGTCGCTGGGAGCCGGACTGTCGACTGGGAGCGTGTTTCTGATCGCAGCGAGGGCCGTTCAGGGGCTTGGCGCGGCGATCATGCTGCCCGCCGCCCTGTCGATCGTGATGAACATGTTCGCCGAGGGCGCCGAGCGCAACAAGGCGCTCGGGATCTGGGGCGGGCTCGGTGCCGGCGGCGCGACCGTTGGTGTGATCGCCGGCGGCCTTCTCACTCGCTACGCCGGGTGGCAGTACATCTTCTATCTGAACGTCCCGATCGGGGTCGCCACGCTGGCGCTCGCACCCCGGATCGTGCCCGAAAGCCGACTCGCTGCCACACGCCGGCGGTTCGACGCGCTCGGCGCGATCACCGGAACCGGGGGCCTTGTGGTGCTCGTGGACGCGATCTCCCAGGCTCCGCAGTACGGCTGGGGCGCCACGAGGACGGTCGCCGTGCTCGCGGCATCCGTGGCTCTGCTGGTCGCGTTCCTTGTGATCGAGGCCCGGGCGAAGGACCCCGTGCTGCCGCTGTCGATCTTCCGGCTGCGCACGCTCGCCGGCGCGAACACGGCGGGGCTGCTGCTGGGCGGTAGCTTCTTCGCGTTCATCTTCGTCGGCACCCTCTACATGCAGCAGGTGCTGCACTACAGCGCCCTGCAGACCGGTCTCGCGTGGCTGGCCGCGTCGCTGACCTCTGTCGCCCTCGCTGGCGTCTCGCAGGCGTTGGTCACCCGTGGCGGCGCCAAGGTCGTGATGACGATCGGGATGACGCTGATCGGCGCGGGCGTTCTGTGGGCGACCCAGGCGCCCGTCCACGGGCACTTCCTCCCGAACCTCGCCGGCCCGTTCGTCGTTGCCGGCGCCGGGACCGCGTTCGCGTTCATCCCGATCTCGATCGCCGCGCTCGCGGGCGTCTCAGAGCACCAGGCCGGGCTCGCGTCCGGGCTGCTGAACACCAGCCAGCAGCTCGGCGGAGCGATCGGAATCGCGATCGCCTCAAGCGTCGCCGTCAGCCACACCAACGCGCTGGTGCACGCCGGCAACGCCGCACCGGCGGCCCTCACCGGCGGCTTCCAGCAGGCGCTCTGGGTGCTCGGCGCGATCGCGCTGCTCGCCGTCCCGGCGATCTTCGCGCTCGTCCGCCGCGACGAGCTGTCCGACGCGGTTGCCAAGACCACCATCCGCGAGCCGCAGCCCGTGCTGGCCGGCGCGAGCTGACCAAACCAAACCACACACCCCAACCAAAGCGAGACACACATGTCCACCAACGAAGAAAAAAGAGTCAGTCGACAATGAGCCCGATGATGGTCACCTACACTGTGAAGCCGGGACGTGAGCAGGAGAACGCTGCGCTCCTGCGCGCCGTCTTTGAGGAACTCGCGCAGACCCAACCGGCGGGATTTCGCTATGCGGTCTTCCAGCTGTCGGACTCGCGCCAGTTCGCACCCCTTACACCAATGAAGGCGCCGCAGCCGGCGCATTACATCAGCTGCCGGCGTACCAAACGTTCGTGGCCACGGCCCAGGATCGCCACGAGCAACCGGCCACCTTCACGGAGCCAGAGCTGATCGGCGATTACCGCACGTTCGCGGACACTGACCATCCGGGCGTCTGCCGGCGGGTGAGACCTCGGGTGGCCACACCGACGCCGCAGGTGAGCGACCCTGCGATGGCCGCTCACTCACCCGACGGCTGAGTGACACGCGATGAGCGGACCCGAATCCTCGGCTGCGCCCGGGCGCACCGAGCACAAGAACCCATGACCCGCGCCCGGCTGGTTGGCGGTGCGTCTGGTTTCGATCCCGGCGCACAGCGAGATGGCAGACGAGCCCTCTGAATGGGCCGGCGCCGTCGTCGTCGTTGAAGCCGGCGACATCGAGCTCGAATGCCATCAAGGACCGCCGGCTTCGGCACCCGGGCCGTGCGCTTCTTCCAAGGCGTCGGACTGCGTGCGGTGCGCAACCGCCCGAACCGGCGCTGCTGTCCGCGCCGTCAAGGGCCGTTCGTCAAGGAGCCGTGCGTCGGATCGAGGCTAAGTCAGCGCCGGCGCGCATTTTCGGAGATGCGCCTACTTCGCGTGAGGACTCGACAGTGCAGCTGCCCGCAGTGCCGCTCGTGATCTCATACGCCGCCTCCCAGAAGTTGGGTACGAACTGGTTGGTGATGAACTCGTCGCGCGCCCGGGCGTGGATGGTGATGTCGATCTTGCCCGTGGGCACCTGCAGCCGCCAGTCAAGTGGATAGGTGGCCGTCGCGCCGGCGGGCCGGATCGACGGACTCATCGGTGTGATCGTGAAGCGCGTGAGTTGCTTGACCACCCCGTCGCGCGTGAGGAGCGTTCCGGTCTGGCGACCGGACGGGCGGTTGGCGTGGTTGAGGAATTGGTACAGCATGAGATCGCCTCCGTCCCGGAATTGGCATGCGAACCAGTTCCACTTCAACGCTCCGATGTTCGTGCCGAAGTTCCCCCACTGATGGTCGAGCCAGCCCAGACCAGTCACGCGTACCGGCTTCCCGTTCAGCGTGAGGGTTCCGCGCGCCGCCAGGCGCGGCGCGGAGTAGTACGCCGACGGTCCACCGGTCCCCTGCTCGATGATCCCGTGGTGACCGTGGAGTACGTACCGCTGACGAGGCACCAGGTCGAGCTGCAGGCGTCCGCGGCCGCCCGTCAACGCGTCCACGGACCAACGGCCGAGCCTGCCGCCTGACTGCAGCCCGAGCTCGAAGGCTCCGACCGAGAACCGCGTCTGGCCTTCGGTGACGGGGGTGTCGCCGACGTATTCGTGCGAGAGTACGATGCGATTCGCTCGTAGGTCGACGACGTTGACCTTGGCGACAAGCGCTCCGTCGGCAGACCAGATCGTCGCGAACCAGAAGTACGCCCGGCGATGGGCCCCGGCGAGCGTCCCCGACGTATACCACCACTCCTCGCCGAAACCGGGGTGCGCTCCCTGGTCTCGAGGGAGCACGACCGGCCGCACCGTCGGGGCATTGGCCGCCCACGCGGCAGCGGCCACTGTGGCAACGGCACACAGCGCGAGAGCGATCACGCCGTATCGCCGAGCGGTCCTTCGCCACCGTGATCGCGCGACTCCGGGTACTGATCGGCAGTCATCGCCCGTGCGATACGGGGTGGATCTCTTCGTCACCATCTCATCTCCACGGAAACCGGTACGGGCACCTCGGCGCCGCGCTCGTCGCGTCCTCGCCGAACCGTACCGCGCCACACCCAGGAATTGCGGGGAGGGGCGGATCCTCTTCAGTGCATGGTCCGGCGGCACCACGCGAGCCGCTAAGGCAAGTGATTGGCCAGGCCCGGTAGCGTGCGCAAAATGTCGTGGCTCCCCCAAGACTTCGTCCATCCCGAACACGTCGAGCTTCCGACTGGCCACCATCTTCGCCCGATTCGCGAGAGCGACGTTGAGATCGACTATCCCGCGGTGATGGGCTCGCGTGAGACACTCTGGGCGAGGTTCGGGGGAATGTGGGGATGGCCGCCGGAGAACATGACCTATGAGGCCGACCGGCAAGATCTGGCTCGCCACGAGGCCGAGATCTCCGCGCACATCACGTTCAACTACGCGGTGCTCAACCACGACGAGACCGAGCTGCTCGGATGCGTGTACATCGATCCGCCGGGCGAGCGCACCCGGGACGGTGCCGACGCGCTGGTCTCATGGTGGGTGGTCGACGGCGAGCTCGGCGGCGATCTCGAACAGTCGCTGAACACCCTCGTCCCGAGCTGGCTGGCCGACCGATGGGGCTTTCACGCAGTGCATTACGCCCCCTGACCGCTCCGGCAAGGGGGCACAGTCGGGGCGCGGCGCAATCCCGAGTGATCGGTGGATAGGCTTGGGATATGGCTGACGATCAAGCGGCGCGCACTGATGCGCTCGCGGTGCTCGCCGTCGAGGTTTCGGCGAACGTGGCGGATGGGCAGACCGTGATCGTGCGGGCCAACCTCGTAGACGCGCCGCTTGTTCGGGCGATCGTGCGCGCGGCGTATCGTCGAGGCGCCCACCAGGTCGAGGTTGATTGGCACGATCCGCTAGTGCGGAAGATCCGCCTCGAAGAGGCGGGTGACGCCGCGCTGGGCTGGGTTTCTCCGTGGGTGCACGAGCTCCCGACCAAGCTCGGGGCATTGCACGGTTCGATGATCATGCTCGCTGGTAATCCTGCGCCCGGGCTGTATGACGACATCGACGCCGGACGCCTCGGTCACGACACCGTGCCGGTCCCGGAGTGGGGTGCGGTGGTCGCGGAGCAGACCGTCAACTGGGCGATCGTGCCCTCGCCGACCCGCGGGTGGGCCGGCCTGGTTCACCCGGATCTCGACGGTGACGCGGCGCTGGAGCGGCTGTGGTCACAGATCGAGCGGGTCTGCCGGCTGGACGAGCCCGACCCGGGCGCGGCGTGGCGCGCCCGCGCTGCCGATCTTGCCGCCTCGGCGGAGCGGCTGACCCGGGCGCAACTGGACACGCTGCATTTCGAGGGCGAGGGGACTGATCTGCACGTTGGGCTCTTGCCCGGCGTACGGTGGTTGGGGGGCGGCTTGACCACAGCGTGGGGCCGCGAGCACGTACCGAACATCCCGACCGAGGAGGTGTTCACGAGCCCTGACCCGGAGCGGACCGAGGGCATCGTCCGGTCGACCAAGCCGCTGCTCGTCAACGGCCGAGCCGTCACCGGGCTGCGCGTGCGCTTCGAGCGCGGGCGCGCGGTCGAGATCGACGCTGACAGCGGTGCGGAGTTGTTGCGCGAGCTCGCCTCCAGGGACGACGGTGCCGCCCGTCTGGGTGAGGTCGCGCTCGTCGATGGGAGCGGCCGGATCGGACCACTTGAGACGACCTTCCACCAGACCCTGCTCGACGAGAACGCGGCGAGTCACATCGCGATCGGCCGCGGGTTTGGGTTCCTCAGCGAGGACCCGCGCTCGGCCGACCGGATCAACATAAGCGCAGTGCACACCGACTTCATGATTGGCGGACCGGGTGTCCGTGTCAGCGGCCGCACGCGTGACGGACGCGATGTCGAGGTCCTCGCCGAAGACGGAGCCTGGCGCCTTCCCTAGCCGCTCCAGCCACGCCTCCCACGGTTCATCCCGCGGGGCCGGTCGGACGTGGACACGGTTTCTTTAGGCGGTCCTGATGGGTCGGTAGCGGGTACGTCTTGTAACGCGGTTCGCCGGTTTGGGCAATTAAGGACTGTGAGCCCATCGATCCGGCAACCGGAGCGCCAGGTGGCTACGTGGACCACGGACTCGTCGTTCGGGGAGGTGTATCGAGCGAACGTTGGCGCGGTGAGCGGGTTCTTCGCGCGCCGGTGCTCTGATCCGCAGGTGGTCGCTGATCTGACATCGGAGACGTTTGTTCGCGCGATCGCGTCCTATCGGCATTTCGATCCAGGTCGGGGGACCGCTCGCGCGTGGCTGATCGGAATTGCGCGCAACGTGTTTCGGCGCCACGTCAGCACGGTCGCAGAGCATCGAGAGGTCATCCAGCGCCTGGGAGGTCAGGTGGTACTCGGCGAGGACGACGTCGAGGAGCTGGCGGCGCGGATCGATGCCCAGAAGACCGGCCGGGCGCTGCTTGCGCGCACGGCGGGCTTTCCCGAGCTCGAGCGCGTCGCGCTGGAGCTCGTTGACGTGATGGGGATGTCACCGAAGGAGGCCGCAGACGTCGTGCGCGTCTCGGCGGGCGTGCTGCGCGTGCGGCTGTTCCGCGCGCGGGCACGGTTACGAAAGGAAGGCATCGATGGGGTTTGACGATCGACTCTGGATCTATCTGGTCGAGGAGCACGACGCTCACCGGACTGTCGGCCCGGCGCCGCCGTCTGGGCGCCGGCGCCCGGTGATGGTTCGGGGGGTGGCGGCGGGCGTGGTCGTGCTCGCGGGGACGGTGGCAGGGGTGCTCGTGCTCGCGCAGCCCTCCGGGCAGTCGGCGTGGGCCAAGCAGGTCGTACAGCGCGCCGAAGACGTGCTCGCGCCAGCGCCGGCGCCGCACACGATCCTGCACATCGTGGCCACCCAGACCGAGAGTCCGATGGCGTTGCGAGATGGCCCCAGCGTCTCGTTCTTATCAGAGGAAGGGTGGCTGCAGCAGGGGCCGCCCTGGCACCGGCGCGTGATCGTGCACCCGGCCGGGGGCCCGGTGCTCGAGCAGGGAAGCGACGGTCAGACCTACAACATGACCAGCAACGAGCTGTATCCCGGGCCCCAGATCCCGAACGGCAAGCCCCAGTACACCCTCCTTCCCGGCGCGAAGCCACGCAGCTACCGCCTGCGCGTAAAAATGCCCCACGGGACGTACACCAGCACGATCACCTCAGCCGAGGCAAAGGCGATCCGCGACGGCAGCCAAACGGTGTCGTGGGCGATCACCTGGAACGGCCACGTCCAGCAGCTCCAACCCCTTGTCATGCCATCTCGTCGGCAGATGCAAGTCCTGCAATCAGAGCAGCCCGACGCATCGTCTTTGAGCTTCGCGGCGCAGCTGCACGACTTGCTCTCCTCAGGCCACGCCCGCGTGATTCGCACCACCACCGTCGACGGTAAGCCCGCGATCGAGATCTCCTCGGTGAACCCCCAGTCCGGGCCGCGGACGAACTACTACGTCAACCCCACAACCTACGCGCCGATTGAGCTCGACAGCTACGGCTATGAGAGCCCGAAGGACGTCACCCGCGTTCGCTTCAGCGTCTATCAGACGCTCCCGCTCGCCGGTCATCAACGCCTGCTGCGCTTCACCGCCCCTGCGAACGCGCGGACCGATCGGGTGGCCGCCGACTACTACCGCTGGCAGGTCCGCACTCCGTTTTGATCAATCCCGAGGAGCGGTCTGCGCGACGTCAAGCGAGTTCTGGGCTCGCGGTCATCACCCGGGCCAGTGCATGCGCGTTGCGCGGCGCGTTGCGGCGTTACGATCGATCGAGTGAGCGTGGATGGGTAGCAGGGTGCCATGGGCGGGCTTGGTGGCAGCGGCGTGCGTCGCGCTCGGGTTGGGGGCTTGCGGTGGTGGTCGGCTCGTGGCGTCGGCGCCGGTCAGAGTCGTTTCTGCCGTGGAGCGCTCCGACGGGACGCTCCAGGCGTGTCCGAGCGCCGTGCGGCGGCTCGGTCTGGTCGCATTTGCTGCGACGGGAGGACTCGATCTCCTTGATCTCGCGTCCTGCCGCAGAACCACGCTTCACGCCGGGGCGGCAACCGACGTCCGCTTCAGTCCCGATGGTCGTTGGCTTGGCTATTCGCGGCTGGTGAACTCCACGTCGACCGGCTCGAGCGTGGTCTCGGTGCGCGGCGGGCCGGCACGCTCACCACTCGGTACCGGCATCATCGCCTGGTCATGGGCACGAGCGGGCGAGACGCTGTACGGGATCACCGGTAGTGGATCGCTGATCTCGGCATCGCCGACCGGGAACAGACGTGTGGTCGGCGCGGGTCTCGGACCTCTGAGCCCAGGTACCGGGTTCGGGCTCTCGCCCGACGGAGACCGGGTGGCAGTGGACACCTCCCGCTGCGAACGGCCGGTCGGGGAGCTCGAGACGGTCGACGTCAAGACGGGTGCGCGTACCGTCGTGGTGAGAGAACCGGGCCAGTTCTTCACGTTCGCGGGATGGTCTCCCGACGGGCGCTGGCTGCTGTACTGGTCAGCGACCCAGTGCTCCGCATCCCTGGCCGCCGATGGCTGGCCGCTCGAGGCCGTCCCCGCCACGGGGGGCAAGCCGGTCCGGGTGGTTCGGCACATGCTGCTGTTCTCCGACTTTCTCAGCTGGTGCGGGACCCGGCTGATCGCTGCGGCAGGTCCGGACCGCGAAACGCAACTGGGAAGCGCCGTAATCGAGACCCAGCCACCGGCGTGGCGCGACCAGACACGTGAGAACGCCGGCAAGCTCAGCTGGGTCTCGCCAGCATGCGCGACTTCTGGGCACCTGCTCGCCGCCGCCGCCGGCCAGAACACGCAGGACGCCGGGTTCGGAGTTGAGCACCGCTCGATCTGGCTGCTGCGGACGCGTCGCGGCCCCGCACGGCGGCTGACCAGTCCGCCCGCTCGTGAGCTCAGCGACGAGGCGCCGCGGTTCTCTCACGACAGCCGCTGGATCCTGTTCGTACGCGCCCGCGTCGTTCCCGTTGGCGACTCCGCGATCTCACGTGACACGATCGAGCTCACACGCGCCAGTGGCGCCGGCACCCTCATCCCGATCATCGAGTTCACCAGCGATGACTTCAGCTTCTACGACCACTTCGATTGGCCCGACGAGATCGACTGGTACCAGCCACGCAGGGTCCCACTGTGATCACGCTCGACGACGTCCGCCGTTTCGCGACCGCGCTCCCCGAGGTGGAGGAGTTCAATCACTTCCGGTTCGGCCAGCCGGTCTTCAAGGTCAGAGGCAAGCCCTTCGCCGGGGGCGGGGGCAGCAAGGGGGAAGCGACCGCAGTGTTCTCCGTCAGCCAGGAGGAGGCGGCGACGGCCGTCGCCGATGACCCCGCCACCTACGAGGAGGTCTGGCGCCCCGGCGCCAGGAAGAGCCTCGTCGGCCTACGCGTCGACCTCGCCAAGGTCTCGGAGGAGCGGGTCCAGGAGCTCGTCGAGCACGCCTGGCGGAACAAAGCCCCCAAACGAGCGGTGTCCGCTTACGACGCCCAACAAATGACTCCCCAGGGGCGCTCGGCCGGGGGTGTCAGGGGCGAGCCTCCAGCACGATGTTGAATGGCGTTTCGGCTGCCCGGCGGAACCGGGTGAAGCCCCCATTGGCTATGACTTCATGCAGCCGCGCCTCGCCGGCTTGGGCGCCGAGCGCGAGCCCGACCTCCTGGTCGCGCGAGGCGGGTGTGCAGACAAGGGTCGAGGCGCCGTAGAACACGCGCCCGACCGGGTTGAGGTTGTCCTCGAGCCGGTCGCCGGCGAACGGTTCGACGATCATCCACGTCCCGTCTGGTTGGAGCGTCTTCAGCACGTGCGCGGCGGCCCCGACCGGGTCGCCCATGTCGTGAAGACAGTCGAACATCGCGACGAAGTCGTACCCGCCGCCGGGGTATCCCTTGGCGGTGGCGACCTCGAAGGTCACCCGGTCGCTGAGACCGGCCTGAGCGGCCGTCCTGGTTGCTTGCTCGATCGAGGCGTCGTGGTAGTCGAAGCCGACGAACTTCGAGTGCGGGAAGGCCTCGGCCATCAGGATGGTCGAGGCGCCGTGGCCGCAACCGATGTCGGCGATGAGCGCGCCTGCTTGGAGCTTGGCTTGTACCCCGTCGAGCGCCGGAATCCACGATGAGACCAGGTTGGCGGCATATCCCGGGCGGAAGAATCGCTCCGTGCCCGCAAACAGGTCGTGGTGGTGCTGGTGCCAGCCGACGCCTGCGCCGGTCTGGAACGCGCGGGTGATCGTCTCCTCGTCCTTGGTCAGCGCGGTCGCAAGCTGAAACGCGCCCGGGATGAACGCCGGGCTGCCCTCCTGGGCCAGCGCGAGCGACTGCTCAGGGGTGAGCCGGAAGCGACCGCCCTCGTAGGTGACGTAGCCTCCGGCGGCCTGGTTTGAGAGCCACTCGCGCACGTAGCGCGCATCGGTGCTCGTCTGTTCGGCGAGCTCCTCGGGCGTCACCGGCGTCCCGTCGGCCATGGCCCGGTACAGCCCAAGCCTGTCGCCGATCACCACCAGCGCCGCACTCAGCGCGGCGCCGAGGTCGCCGACGAAGCGGCCCATGAACTCCTCCAGCTTGGCTTGATCGATTGCCGGTGCTGTGGTCGACACGTCGCTGTCCTCCTACTGGGTCTCGTCCCAGACCTGGACGACCGTCTGGTCCTTGATCTGTTCCGATCCGAGCGCGATCAGGGTGGCGCACACGACCCGAGCTCCGCCGGGATACGTGCACGCCAGTGCGTACCCAGCGCCGGTGTCGTCCGCGACGCTGTGCGTCACCGCGTGGGTCATGTCGCGGCCAAACATGTCCTCAAGCCATTCCCTGATCTCTTCACGTCCGTGCAGCACGCGGGGCGAGCTGGGCCGGCTGATCTTGTCGAGGATCGTGACCGTGGCGTCGGACCCGTACATCGACAGCTGCGTCGCGGCGTCGCGTTCCTCGGCCGCGCGCGTAAAGCGCTCGAGGTCAAATGCTGTCGTCGTGCTCATCGAGCCTCCTTGGGTGGCTAACGCCCCCGGATGAGACCGCAAAATCATTTCCCCGTCCATACGCCGAGCGGCGTATCTTTGTCTGGACGGGACCATGAATACGAAGGCTGTCAGTGCGATCCTGGGGCTAGTCGCCGACGTCGACACCGCCGAGTCGGTCGAGGCCTACCACGCCGCTCTGCTCGTCGCGCTGGCGGATGTCTTCCCTTGTGACGTTCTTGTCTTGAACGAGTTTCAGCTCGGCCACGCACCGTCGGCACCGGCGGCGCCGGACATCAGTTGCACCGTGTCGCCTCCGATCGAGCCGCGCGGCGCGATCGCCCCGGCGCTGCTCCCCGCGTTCCTGCTCCACATGACCACGCACCCACTGATCCGGCTGCACGCCGCCGGTGACTGCCATTCACACCGTCTATCTGACACAACCAGCATGCGCGGGTTCAAGCGAAGTCCGCTGTACGGGGAATTCTTCCGCCCAGCCGCCATCGAGCACCAGCTGACCCTCTCGTTCCAGGGACCGCCCCACCGCCTTATGGGCATCTGGGCCAACCGCACCCGCCCGGACTTCTCGGACGAGGAGCTGTTGCTGGCAGAGCTCCTGCGCCCGCAGCTGCAAGCCGGCGAGCGGGCGGTCAGGCGGGCGGCGGCTCGTGCGGTCCTGACCTCGCGCGAGCGCGAAGTCATCGATCTGGCCGCCGCCGGCGCCACCAACACCGCCGTCGCCGAGGCGCTGGTCGTGAGCCCCGGCACCGTCAAGAAGCATCTCGACAACATCTACGCCAAGCTCGGCGTCAACTCCCGCACCGCGGCCGCCGAACGCGCCTGCCTCCCCACTTCCAATTTACACCAAACAGAGCGCTCTCATGAGGCCCCGATTCATGCCGCATAATCGCCCGCCGCACGATGGAACCAATGAACAGGAGCGGAGTTGGGCAGGTCAGCTCCGAGGGAGGCGAGCGGATGGGCTACGTGTTGGATTTCCAGGAGATCGACCACACCCACGTTGCGGTCGTTGGCGGCAAGGGCGCCCTCCTGGGGGAGCTTTCCCGGATCGAAGGCATCCCCGTGCCCCCTGGATTCTGCCTGACGACGGACGCGTTCCAGCAGATCCTGGCGGGAGCGCCGTCGATCGACGATCGGCTCGCTCGGCTCTCGCGCTTGGAGCTGGAGGATGGGGAGGCGATCCGCGCCCTGAGCGCGGAGATCCGTCGGGCCATTGAGGGGATCGCGATCCCTGACGATGTGGCGTGGGCGATCACGCGTGCGCTGGGCGGGCGGGACGGATTCAACGAGCAGGCCGCCTGCGCCGTTCGATCGAGCGCGACGGCGGAGGACTTGCCGAGCGCGTCCTTCGCGGGCCAGTACGACTCCTACCTGAACGTCGTGGGCCCTCGGGCCGTCCTGGAGCACGTGCGCCGGTGCTGGGCCTCGCTGTTCAGCGAGCGGGCCGTGACCTACCGGCTGCGGAACGGTTTCGACCACCGCGAGGTCCAGATGGCCGTGGTCGTGCAGCAGATGGTCGTCCCGCACGCGGCCGGGATCCTGTTCACGGCTGACCCCGTCACCTCCAGCCGGAAGGTCGCCTCCGTGGAGGCGAGCTTCGGTCTCGGCGAGGCGCTGGTCTCCGGCCTGGTGAACGCGGACACCTTCAAGGTGCGCGACGGCGAGGTCGTCGCGAGGACGGTCGCGCCGGAGCGGCAGGAGCAGCCGGCGCTCACGGACACGCAGGTCGTGCGGCTCGTGCAGCTGGGCCGGCGGATCGAAGCGCATTTCGGCCACCCGCAGGACATCGAATGGTGCCTGGCCGAGGGCGACTTCTGGATCGTCCAGAGCCGGCCGATCACGACGCTGTTCCCGATCCCCGAGGCCGCCGACCGAGAGAACCACGTGTACGTCTCAGTCGGTCATGGGCAGATGATGACCGAGGCGATGAGGCCCCTGGGGGTCTCCGTGTGGCAGCTGACGGCGATGGCGCCGATGCACGAGGCCGGTGGCAGGCTGTTCGTCGACGTCACCCAACGACTGGCATCGCCGACGACTCGGGGAGGTCTGTTAGAGGTCATGGGGAGAGGCGATCCGCTGATCGGGGACGCGCTGCAGACCATCCTCGAACGCGGCGACTTCCTCCCCTCGCTCCCAGATACGGATCACGCCCGCCCGGGCGGCCCGCCGCCGGCCGGGGGCGCGCCCGCTCAGATCGACACCGATCCGGCGATCGTCACCGAGCTGATCGAGCGCAGCCGGGTCTCGATCGCCGTTCTGAAGCGCGACATCCAGACGAAGTCCGGGCCAGCGCTGTTCGACTTTCTGCTGGAGGCCTTCCAGGAGCACAGGCGAGCCCTCAGTGATCCGCTGAGCGTCCGGGCGATCATGGCGGGGATGCAGGCCACGTGGTGGCTCAACGAGCAGCTGGAGGCGTGGCTGGGCGAGAAGAACGCGGCCGACACGCTGACGCTGTCGGCCCCTGGCAACGTCACGTCTGAGATGGGGCTGGCGCTGCTCGATGTCGCGGACGTGATTCGCCCGCATCGGCACGTCGTGGGGTTCCTGCAACACGTCGAGGACGAGGGTTGCGCGGACGAGGCCTTCCTGGACGAGCTGGCGAAGCTCGCGGGCGGGCGGGAAGCGCAGGAAGCGATCCGGGCCTACCTCGAGCGGTACGGCATGCGCTGCGTCGGCGAGATCGACATCACCAGGCCGCGATGGAGCGAGCGCCCCACCACGCTCGTGCCGCTGATCCTCGACAACGTCAGGAACTTCGCGCCCGGCGAGGCCACGCGGCGTTTCGAGCGCGGGCGGCAGGCGGCCCAGAGCAAGGAGCGGGAGTTGCTGCAGCGCCTGCGAGCCTTGCCAGACGGGGAGCAGAAGGCCGCAGAGGTCACGCGGATGATCGACCGCGTCCGGACCTTCAGCGGGTACCGCGAGTACCCCAAGTACGGCATCGTCAGCCGCTACTTCGTCTACAAGCTGGCGCTGCTGGACGAAGCCGAGCGCCTCGTGCAGGCAGACGTGCTTCGTGACAGGGAAGACATCTTCTACCTCACCTTCCACGAGCTCCACGACGTCGTGAGCACCCGCCGAGGGGACCAGCAGCTGATCCGCCGGCGCAAGGACGCGTTTCGCTGGAACCAAGCGCTCACGCCACCCCGCGTGCTGACCTCAGACGGCGAGGTCATCGCCGGGGCCTACCGACGCGACGATGTCCCCATCGGCGCGCTGATCGGCCTACCGGTCTCCGCCGGGACGATCGAGGGGCGCGCCCGCGTCATCCGAGACATCGCGCAGGCCGACATCGAAGCCGGCGACATCCTCGTCACCACCTACACCGATCCCAGCTGGACACCCCTGTTCCTCTCGATCAAAGGCCTGGTGACGGAGGTCGGCGGCCTGATGACCCACGGCGCGGTAATCGCCCGCGAGTACGGCCTGCCGGCGGTCGTGGGAGTTGAGCATGCTACGGACCTGATCCGGGACGGGCAGCGGATCCGCGTGCATGGAACGGAGGGATACATCGAGATTCTGCCCGGGTAGGGCTTCCCCTACCCCGCCCTTCCGGATTGCAGAGCCTCGTCTCCGGGACCCCCCCATGTGCCCAGCCGCGGCCCGATGAGAGCCTGATCTCATGCCCACGGACCTTCGGCATCGCGGTCCTCTCCTCGCCGGCCCCGGGCGAGCCCGAAGCCGATCGTGACCCGGCGCATCCCATCGCGGACGCGACAATGGATCGTTGAGGGAGTCCTCGCCGTGGTGACGGTCGTGCTCATGGTCGTGGCGGGAGCCCGAGCCTTCAGTGCGGTGACCGCGCTCGGGCGGACGACCCTGGTGACGACGCCGGTGACGGCGTCGTCACGCGACGCCTCGGTGGGGCCGATCTCCCACTCTGTCCTGCGCTTGCACGTCCACGCGATTGGCGGCTCCATTGATATCGGGAGCTCCTAGTCGTGAGCGCGGTCGCGGCGGAGTCTGTCGCCGTCGAGCGAACGGTCCCGGTCGGGCCGGCGGCGGCACGCTCGTGGCCGCCACGCTCCCGCTGTCACCCGGCTAGTGCGCATCTGGAGTGTGCTGCGCCGCGTCGGCGACGCCGAGCCGGTCAAGCTGCTCCGCGAAGACGCTGTAGGTGTCGTCGTCGAACAGCCAGAACCGGGCCTCTCGGAGCGTCGGATGGCTGTCCAACGCGTCGCGGGTCGTACCAAGAGCTACCTGGGCTGCCTCGACGACTGGGTAAGAGAACACGCCGGTCGAGATCGCCGGAAACGCGACCCGCTGGCACCCGTGGACCGACGCGAGTTCGATTGCTCGCCGATGGCAGGACGCCAACTGCTGCGCCTCGCCGTGCCCTCCTCCTCGCCAGACCGGGCCGACCGCATGGATGATGTACCTGACTCCGAGCTTGCCCGCGCCGGTGATCTTCGCGTCACCCGTCGCGCAGCCGCCGTGCTGGCGGCATTCCTCAAGAATGCCGGGCCCCGCCGCGCGATGGATCGCCCCGTCGACGCCGCCACCGCCGAGCAAGCTGGAGTTCGCAGCGTTGACGATCACATCGACATCGGTGTCCTGGGTGATGTCTCCCCTGCGCAGGGTGATGATCGCGGGCATATCGAGAGACTATGCCGCACGGCTTGAGCGTTGGTCCGGCGCTACCACTCCGGCCGGCTGAGGGCTTGGATGCGGCGCTTCAGGAAGGCGATCTCGGCGGCGTTGTGGGTTCGGTCGATCGCGGCTTGGTAGGCGGCTGTCGCCTCGCCTGGCTGCCCGAGGCGTCGTAGAAGGTCTGCCCGGATCGCGTGATAGAGGTAATACTCAGCGAGCGGTAGTCCGTCGATCAGTTCGAGCGCCTGCCGGGCGCCGTGGACCTCCGCGACGGCGACGGCCCGGTTCAGCGTCACGACCGCGGTCGGGATGAACGACAGAAGCTGGTCGTAGAGCGCGAGGATCTGGTTCCAGTCGGTGTCGGACGCTGTGGGGGCGTCGCTGTGGACGGCGTTGATCGCTGCTTGGAGCTGGTAGGGACCTGGCTGGTCTCGCGCCAGGCATCGTTTGACGAGCGCGTGTCCTTCCTCGATCAGATCGTGGTCCCAGCGGCTGCGATCCTGTTCGGGAAGCGGCACGAGTCCCTCCGAGGCGGTGGCGCGCGCTCCGCGTCGCGAGTGCAGGAGCAGCATCAGTGCGAGCAGTCCGAGCACCTCGGGCTCGTCGGGCATCAGCTCTGCCAGCAGACGCCCGAGGCGGATCGCCTCGGTGACAAGCTCCTCGCGGATCAGGCGCTCGCCGGAGCTGGCGGCGTAGCCCTCGTTGAAGATCAGGTACACGACCGCCAGCACTGGGGCGAGACGCTCCGGCAGGTCGGCGTCGCTCGGGACCCGGTACGGGATCCGAGCGTCGCGGATCTTCCCCTTCGCGCGGACCAGTCGCTGCGCCATTGTCGACTCGGGCACCAGGAACGCCCTCGCGATCTCCGGGGTGTGGAGCCCGCCCAGCAGTCTGAGCGTCAACGCAACCTGAGCCGGTCGGCTCAGGGCTGGATGGCAGCAGGTGAAGATCAGGCGCAGGCGGTCGTCCTGCACTGGGCTCTCCTGGACCCGGTCGTCGCGGGTGTGCAGCACCGCTGCCTGCGCGTGGCGGTCATCGCGCGAGGACTCGCGGCGCAGGCGGTCGATCGCGCGATTGCGCGCGGTGGTGATGATCCAACCCGCCGGCGCCGGCGGCATTCCGCTGTCAGGCCAGCGCGTGACCGCTGTGGCGAACGCGTCCTGCACCGCCTCCTCGGCGATGTCGATGTCGCCGAACACCCGGGCCAGCACCGCGACCGCCCGCCCATATTCCCCGCGAAAGACATGCTCGATCTCCGAACGCGTGACCGCCGGCACGTCTGTGTCAGTCCTCGATCTCGCCCTGGAACGGACGCACCTCGACCGGCAGCCTCGTCGCCCGCGCGACCTTCCGGCCCCACGCGAGCGCCTCGTCCAGGCTCTCTGCCTTGACGATCACCAAACCGCCGATGTGCTCCTTGCCCTCCACGTAGGGCCCGTCGGTCATCGGCATCTCATTGCGGCGCGGGTCGAGCACCGTCGCGGTGCTCGACGGATGCAGCCCGCCGGAGAACACCCAGGCACCGGCAGCGCGCATGTCCTCCTGCACCGCCAGCACGTCACCCGAGATCGCCTCGAGCACCTCAGGGGTCGGCAGGTCGCCGTCGGGCTGGTAGATGCTCAGCAGGTACTGCTTCATGCTCCTCCTCTCGTCCGGGACTCCTCCTCCGGCCCGGCGCCGGACGCTCCGCCCACGCCTGGCCGAACGGGCTCATTGTCGTCTCCTTAACCCCGAGCAGGCGCGTACGTGGCGATCAACACGCCCGTACTCGTGGTGGCGCTGTCGACCAGCCGCAGCGACGCGTGCGTGCCCCCCGCAAACAGCCGCCGCCCGCTGCCCAGCACCACCGGAGCAATCATCAGCAGATACTCGTCGATCACGCCGGCGGCCGTCAGCGATCCGATCAGCACGCCGCTCCCCATGATCACGAGATTTGCGCTCGAGCTCTGCTTGAGGTCCGCCACGGCTGCCGGAACGTCACCGGGCAGCAGGGTTGAGTTCGGCCACTCGAGCCTCGCCGCGGGGTTGCTCGAGGCGACGTACTTGTGAGTGTTGTTGAGCGCGTCCTGGAACGGGCCGCCCCGGGCATTCCAGGAGGCCAGCAGCTGCTCGTAGCTCCACCGCCCGAACAGAAACGCGCGATCCCCGCCCATCCGTTCCCCCATCTTGGCGGCCGTCGCCTCATCGCCGTATGGGATCCCCCAGCCGCCGTGCGCAAACCCATCCCGCGTGTCCTCGTCCGGGCGGCCCGGACCCTGCATCACACCGTCAAGCGACACCCAGTTCATCACGATCACCTTGCCCATCTTCTGTCCTTTCGATCTCGGCAGCGCCACCGAGATGGGCCGCCTGGGGATTCCCGAGACCAGTGCAAATTCTGGCCTCCCATCCCCTACACGAACGCGAACCGCCGAAATCGACATCGCCGCCGATCGCAACCGAGGCGACAGACGCACAGGCCGGGGTCGAGTCACGCTGCGCTCTTCCGTAACGGAGCTGTAACGCTGTTATGGCGGTGTTATCCGCCACCGCGTAGAACCTGCGGAGGCATGAAGGACGAACCCGACCGTATCGACCGACGCCGATCACCGGGGGGCGTCGCGGGCGCGCTCGCCGTGCTGGCGTGCGGGCTGGCGGTGGCCGCCTGCGGCGGGTCGGGCGCGACTGCGGGCCAGCCGGCCGGCACCGGTACGAACGCCTCCAATCCACAGGCGCTGACCGCGTCGCAGTGCATGCGCGCGCACGGCATCAGGAACTTCCCCGATCCGGTGAAGGGCCCCGGCGGTCTCGGACTGTCGGTCTCCGAGACCCCGGGCAACTCGACGATCACCGCCGGCGGGATTGCGTTCAGCGGACCGGCGTTCACCGCCGCCGCCAAGACCTGCAAGTTCGGACCGGGCGACAACGCCCAGCCGAGCCTGTCAGCGGCACAGCGCCGCGGAATGCTCGAAAACGCCGAGTGCATGCGCAAGCACGGCGTGCCGAACTTCCCCGATCCCAGCTTCGGCCCGCACGGCGGGGTCAAGGGGGCGGCGAGCGCCGGGACCAATCGCAACGCGCCGGCCTTCATCCACGCCAACCAAGAGTGCGACAAGGTCGGCGTGCCACTCCCCGGCGGGGGCTGACCAGCCCGGCACGCACCTACATCGGCGGCTGAGGCACGGGTTCACGGCCTACAGCCCGCTGAGCAGGTCTCGCAGCGCGTCGGTGTAGGCGTCGAGTGCGGCGCGGCCCGGGCGGGTGAGTGCGATCGAGGTGCGCGATGCTCTCCCGTTGCCGGTCGTCTCGCTGGTCAGGTAGCCGGCGTCCTCGAGCTTGCGCAGGTGCGTGATCAGGTTGCCGGGGGTCAGGTCGAGCATGTCCTGCAGGCGGGTGAAGGACAGCGTGTTGCCGTCCGGGAGCGCGGCCAGCGTCGCGACGATTCGCAGTCGTGCCGGGGCGTGGATCACCGGGTCAAGCGCGTCCGTGCTCATCTGCGCCCCTAAGAGCGGCCCAGCCGCTTGCCGGTCGCGGCGGCGTAGCCGACCACCGCGACGAAGATGGTGATGCCGGCGGCCAGCCATGCTCCGATCGGTCCGACGAACGCGGCGACGACGCCGCCGATGACGACCACGAACGCGGTGCCGAACTGCGGCCAGTCGGCATTGCTGGCCGAGATGCCCAACACGGTCGTACCGACGATGATCAGCGGCGCCGCGGCGGGGATCACCCCGTAGACGATCGCCTGGCTGGCGCCATAGTGCTTCAGTGCGCCCTGGAGTACGGGGCTGCCGAAGATGTAGGACATCATGATCGCGACTCCCTCGAGCCTCTGCTGCCTTATTTTTGAGCCGCTGACACCGGCGGTCGCGCGCTGGTAGACCTTGACCGATACGGCGATCGAGATGGCCACAGCCGCGTACACGATCCCGATCGCACCGAGGCTCGGCCCCTTGTAGGGGTGCTGCCCGCGCACTGAGCTCCACAGCGCCCCGTAGCCGACGAGGATCACGACGCCCATGAACGCCGTGATCCACGGCGGGCTGAGATTGAACTGGCGCTTCGCGTCCCGCTCGGCCTGAGCGAGCAGCCTGGCCGCCTCCCGGGGATCGAGCGCCTCGCCGTCGTTGGCCGTCGTGGTCTCGTCGATGTCGTGTGTTCCTTGCATGGCAGCGCTCCTCGGTTAGCTTTGAGATGCAAAGCTAAGCATACTTTGTCGATCAAAGTCAAGGGGCGGGGAGCGTGACAAGGCGTACGCTGCCGGTGAGATGTGGGCACGCCTTCCCTTTTTCGTGGCCGCGTGCGCGGCGGTCGCGATCGGCCTCGCGGGTTGCGGAACCGACAGGCCAGCCCCGCGGCCGGGTCCCCGACCGAGCGCGTCGGTCGCCCGGAAGCACCGCCTCGCTCACGACGGCGAGTCACCGCACGTTCGTGCTCGCCGTTGGATGGATGCCAAGCGGACGCGGGTTTGCAGTCACCGCCCGGCGATACACCTGGCGCGCGCACAGCTACGTCGCGCTGAGCGCCAGCGTTGTGGGGCGCGCGCAGACCCGGGCGGGGATCGAGCGCGAGGCGGCCGGAGGCGGTTACGGCAGCACCCAACTGAACATCGGGAAGCCATCTGCTCGCTTCCTCCCAACCGGATTGGTCGACTGCTCCGCTCATCCGACTGTCCTGTTGTTCGGTTGGGTCGCTCCCGGAGTGCGGGCGAGCCTGCGCGAGGGCACGGTCGTTCACCGGCTCCAGCGGGCAACCGCGTCGCCGGCATTGCGCCTTGCGCCCGGCGCGTTGCTCTACGGCCCGCAGACGCGGGCGGCTGGCCTCACCGAGCCGGGCGCCGGCATCGAGTCGCTGTCGTCCCCACCCCGGCACCGCGCCTGTCGCGGCAGCACGGAGAGCGTCAGCTACGTGTTCGCCAACAACGGCGCTGAATCAAGCGGCCTGAACTCCCCGGGATGACCCCGCAGATCTTCCACCGGCGAAGCGCGGCCACTCATCGGATGATTGTCGCTCCCATCGACGATCAACGCCAGGACGGGATCTGTGCGAAGGCGCGCTGATCCTGCGACAGTGATCTGGCGGGCCTTGCGGGCCTGTGACACATGGATGCCATCGACCATCTCGACCTAGTCGTCTCCGATCTCGACGCGAGCCTGGCGTTCTACCGGGGCCTGCTGCGGCCGCTGGGCTACGTGCGCGAAGCGGTGATCACCGGCGAGCGGGGGGAACGCGTGACGTACCTCAATCGCCTTGCGGATGGTGGGTCGGTGAGCCTGCGTCAGTCCCAGTCAGATACCCACGCGATTCCGTATGACCGCTACGCGGTCGGCATCCATCACATCGCCTTCGCCGTACCGTCCAGACAGGTGGTCGACGAACGCTCTCAATGGTTGACCGAGTACGGAGCGGCGATCGAGAGCGGCCCCGAGGAATACGACTACGTGGCCGGCTATTACGCCGTCTTCTTTCATGACCCGGACGGCATCAAGCTCGAGATCGTCCATCAGGCATCTGATCATGACCTGGTCACTCGTGTCCAGCAGCTCACGCGACGCGTCGCAGAACTGGAAGCCGGCGCCGAGAACCACTAGCCCCGCGCAGACGGGAGGGTGGCCGACGGGGCCGGGAGGCGATCCCGTGAGATCTGCACCTACCCTCTCGGGATGACCACGCCCGAGCTGACCGACCGCCCCCCTTCCGCTTCGGCAGATGTCGCGGGTCAGCGCCGGACCACCATCGCATCGATCGCCGCGGCCGCCTTCCAGATGACGTTGCTGCTCGGGACGGGCCTCGCGACCGGCAGTCTGGGCCTGGTGTCGTCGGGGATCGAGTCAACCGGAGACGTCGTCGCTGCGGTTGTCACGTTTTTCGCGGTCCGCCTCGGCGCGCGTCCGGCCGACGAGGCACACCCCTACGGCCATCGCCGGGCGGAGAACCTGTCTGCGTTGGCCGAGGCGACGATCCTGTTCGGCGGCGGCATCATCGTCGCGGTGGAGGCGATCACCCGGCTGGTCGGGGGCCGTAGCTCACTGACCGCCAGTTGGTACGTGTTCGCCGTCATCAGTGTGGCAATCGTGATCAACATCAGCCGAGCGGTCATATCGAGGCGCAGTGCGCGCCAGTATCACTCCGCGGCGCTGCGCTCCAACTCGTTTCACTTCGCGGGCGATATGGCCGGATCGATGGCGGTTCTCGTCGGATTGATCCTCGTCCGCGCCGGGTTCCAGGACGGCGACGCGATCGCCGCGCTGATCGTCGCGGTGATCATTTTCGCAGCCGCCGGCCGCCTCGTCCTTGAGAACTCCCAGGTGCTGATGGACACCGCGCCAGCGGCGGCTCAAGCGGCCGCCCGCGAAGCGATCGCTGCGCTTGGCCCGGACATCGAACTGGACCGGTTGCGCCTGCGCGAGTCGGCGGGACGCTATTTCGCCGACGTCGTCGTGGCCGTACCACCCGGCCGGGCGGTGATCGAAGGCCATGCCGCCGCCGACGAGGTCGAGCACGCGATCGAACAGGTGCTTCCCAGCAGCGACGTCGTCGTCCACGTCGAGCCTCGCCGACGCGGGCTCACCCTCCGCGACCGAGTGCTCGCGATCGCGCTCAGCGAACCGGCCGTCAGCGAGGCGCACGACATCACCATCTTCGAGCACGGCGACCACGTCAGCGTCTCACTACACCTCAAGCTCCCGGCCGACAGCAGCCTGACGGCGGCCCACGAAGTCGCTGAGCGAGTCGAGAAAGCGATCAGCGTTCTCCCGCGCGTCACCGATGTCCGCACCCACCTCGAGCCACTCGAAAGACCCATCGCCGCCGACCCTTCCGCCACGCGCGATGACGCCCGGACCGTAGAGACGATCAGGGCCATCGTCCATGACCAGACGGGCGCGCAGGCGCGCGAAGTCCGCCTATTGCCCACCGAAGCTGGAAGCGTCCTGTTCATCACTGTTCCAGTCGGCGGCACCGCATCTCTGGCGGACGCCCACCAGATCGCCAGCGAGCTCGAAGAAGCCCTCCGCCAACAGCTTCCGGAGATCGCCGACGTCGTGGTGCACACCGAACCCTGAGTTCATGTGTCTCTCAATGGTTAGGTTGGCACCCACCGGTTGGTTGAACCGGGGGTGTCCGTCCGTCATCCGCCGCCGAGTTGCACGGCTTTGACGATCAGTAGCGCCACGGACACGACGAGGTATCCGCGCAGCGAGAGCATCGCGATTTTGCGGCTGGTGGACCAGACCGGGCGCGCCAGAAGCGCGAGGGGCGGCATCGTCCATTGCTCCTTCGGGATGGTCGGCCCGGTCTCGATCTCGGTCACAGCGCCGCCGCCGCGCCGCGCGCGCAGCGAGAGCAGCCCGGCGACGCCCAGGCCGAGCGCGAGGATCGCGCCGCCGCCGAGCGAGACGGCGGTGACGTTGATGTTGGGGAATACCGTGGTGGCCATCAGGATCAGTGACAGCAGGACGAGCACGGCGACGATCACGATGGCGAGCACGTTGAGCCAGGTGGTGTTGCGCCACGGGCCGAGCACCTCACGGTCGTTGCACAGCAGCAGCAGGAACACGCTCGCGCTCGGCAACAGCACACCGGCCAGCGCCTGGACCGACAGGGTGATCACTCCAAGTGGCGCACCCGGGATCAGAACGATCGCCGCCGCCCCGACGATGAGCGCGGAAAAGATCCCGTAGAACAGCTTCGCGTCGGCGAAACTGCGATGCAGCGAGCTCTTGGTACCGAACACGTCTCCGAACGCGTAGCTTGTCGACAGCGTCAGCGCGCCCGCGCCGATCAGCGATGCATTCAGCAGCACCACCGCGAAGATCGCGCCCGCAGCCGGACCGAGCACGTGGTCAAGGCCGGCTGCCGTGGCGCCGGCATTTGTGAAATGGCCGAAGTAGGGCGTGCCCTTGAAGGCGAATGCCGACACCGCGATCAGCGCGGCGGCGCCGATCACGACGACGACGGCGCCGATCCAGGTGTCGAGCCGTTCGTAGTTGATCCACCGCGGCGTGATCCGCTTGTCGATGATGTTCGACTGCTGAAAGAACAGCTGCCAGGGCGCGACGGTCGTGCCGACCATCCCGATGATCAGCAGGATCGAGGTCGAGTTCGCGCCCCCCTGGATGCCTGGGACGATGAAGTGCTGTGCGATATCGCCCCCATTTGGATGGGCCAGGAAGAACAACGGGATCACCAGCAGGTTCGCGAACACGAACACGAACATCGAGCGCTCCCAGAAGCGGAAGCTGCCGCTGGCGGTCATCGCGATCAATCCGACCGCTGCGATCGGGACGGCGACGTAATCAGACACTCCGAAGTATCCGAGCGCCAGGCTGACGCCGATGAACTCGGTGACGATCGTCAGGAAGTTCAACAGGAACAGGTCACCAACCGAGAACCACCCCCAGAAGCGGCCGAAGCGCTCGTTGATCAGCTTGGCGTGACCAACTCCCGTGACGGCGCCGAGCCGGACGACCATCTCCTGATTGACGATCAGCACCGGCACCAGCAGGATCAGCACCCACAGCAGGCTCGTTCCATAGTTCTGGCCCGCCTGCGAATACGTCGCGACACCACCCGCATCGTTGTCGCCGACCATCACGATCAGCCCAGGTCCAAGAATCGCCAGCAGCGCGAGCGACCGAGCGCGGACCCCGTGGTGGGCCTCCTCGTGCTGCCCGATCGTCCCAAACGCCCCCCGGATGTCGCCGACGTGCGCGGAATCGAGCGTCACCCGTTCGCGCGGCGGTGCCGCCGAACGCGTGCGCGAAGCGGGGCCGGGCCCGGTCCCAGACACAGTGCCCGGGGTGCCGTCCCGGCTTGGGTCCGTCGGCATCTGTGACCTCCTTTCCGATCCGGTCGCGGCTTTCCGCGGCGGCCGTCGAGAAGGTCCTCAGTCCGAGATCATGCCTCGGGACGCGAGCGGACGTTCACCACGGCGGCCACGGACCTGCTACTTCGCGGCAGCTCGCTGTCGGGATATAAGCCTTGTTCGTCCATTGCGTACACGTGGGTAATCGCCGTCGGCTGACGGGTAACTGACATTATCAGCGTGTTCGAGGAGGGTCCAGCCGAGCGGGGGCTATCCCCGCGCGAGCCCGGCCCGGCGCCGCCACCCCTCCGGGAGCAACAGTTCGATCACGTCGTCGACCGCGATCACGCCGATCGGCTTCTCGTCACTGTCGATGACCGGGATCGCGAGCAGGTTGAAGTCCGCCATCAGCCGCGCGACCTCCGGTAGCTCGGTCTCGGGGGAGACCGTCGGCACCGCGGTCTCGATCAGCTCAGACACGATCGTCTGCACCGTCGAGCGGAGCAGCTCGGAAGCAAGGACGGCGCCGGCGAGGTGGCCATCCGCGTCGATCACCCACAGGGTCAAAAGCTGACCCGGCTCAAGCTCGCTGCGGCGCATCGCCAAGAGTGCCTGCGCGACCGTCGCGTCAGCCGGCAGCGACGCGAAATCCGGGTTCATCAGCCCCCCGGCGGTCGAGGGGTTATAGCCCAGCAACCGTTTGATCTTCAGCTGTGTGGCGGCCGGCAATAGGTTCAGGACCGGGATCCGGCGGTCCTGCTCGATCTCCAGCAGCAGGTCGGCAGCGTCGTTGCTCTCCATCCGTCCGAGCACCGCCGCGATCTCCGCGTCGGAGCGCTCGTGCAGGAACTCGACCTGGTGCTCGTCGTTGAGCTCCTCAAACACGTCGGCCTCGAGCTCCTTGTCATCGGCGACCGCCTTGAGGATCTCCTCGCCCTCCGCGTGCGAAGCGGCCTCGACCAGGTCGGCGATCTGCGCCGGATGAAGGCGCATCAGCCGCCGCGAGGCCAGCCGCAGCCGCGAGGTCGGCACATGTCCGACGAACGGCTCGATCTCGGACCATGGAACGAACTGGGAGTGCTCTGCCTCGTGGGCGCGGAGTCCTCGCGGCAGGAAGCGCCAGATCGAGGCGCGAATCGTCGGGTCGATCCCCGCCACCCGCCAGGAGTCTCCCTCGTACACCAACTCGACCTCGCGCGCGGTGACCAATCGCGCGGTGCTGACGTTGATCAGGCTGTGACGCAGGACATCGCGTCGCAACAGCACCTCGCCCGGGCGACGCTCAAACTGCGCCAGGTTGAGCTTCGTGGTCGACGTCCGCGCCGCGGCATGCTCAAGCCCGGCGATCCGGTCCGCGGGCACGAACAACTCCCGTCCCCCGATCCGCGCCTTCAGGCCGGTGATCGGCGGCAACTGATCGCCGACGTCGAGCCGGGCGATCAGATCCTCGACGCGGCCCAACCGCTCTCCCGAAGAGTCAAGCAGCGGACTGCCGACCAACGAGGATAAATGCAGAACCGCTTCGATCATGGCCAGCTTGCCCACAGCGTAGCCCACCGTGTCCCGGAACAGGGAACGTGACAGACGAGAACCCGAGGAGGATGAGTGCCACATCTGCGCGACTGCGGAGCATCTCATGCCAGTGACGCTCTGGCCAAGCTCGCCGGCACATCCGTGACTCGTACGCAGATCACGGTGACGAACGTCACCTCGGAAGCGGGAGGTCAGGCTTGGCCCGGTTGATCCGATGCGCGTGTTCGGCGCCGCCACTTGGCAGCCTACGGGTGCTGCGCCCGGGCGGCTCGCTGCACCTGATGGATTTCAGCGGCGACAGCCACCACTTGCACGGCTTCGCCCGCCGCGCTCGCCGGAGCGACACGCTGCGCGACAACTGGAAGAGAGCTCATGCCCCAGCCGTGGATGCGTGGCTGGCGCCTCGTTCCTTGAGCCAGTTCACGAGCGCCTCACGCCCGGTGTCTACTGACTCGGCGACGTCGAGCGGTGTGTCATCGCCCCAGGATGGTGTGCCGTTGAGGTCGGCGCCGAGGGCAAGGAGGCGTTCCGCTGTCCGTCTGTGACCGCCGTGGCAGGCCTGCCAGAACGCGTCGGTGAGTTGTTGTCGTGTCGGCGGGGCGGCTGCCACCAGTTCCTCGACACGTGCGGTCATCCCGAGAGCGGTGGCGTGCCAGAGGCGATCGACACGGGCGCCGCGTTCAACCAACAGCCGAGCGACTCGCCAGCAGCCGTACCCGACAGCGTCATCGAGCGGTGCGCCGCCTGCGATCGATGCGCCCGGGGCTTCGAGATCCGCGCCACCGTCGATCAGCGCTCTGGCGACCTCAACATCGTCGCTGCTCGCTGCCCAGTGCAGTGGGGTCTCGGCGTGCCAGCTGCCCTCGACGGCCAGGGTTGGTGGAGCGCCGGCGTCGATGAGCACGGCGACGACTTCGGGCCCGCGCGCGAAGAACCCCGGCCAGTCGGTGACGGCGTGCAGCGGTGTCCGAGACCCGCCCTTCGCGTCGACTATTCGCGCCGACGCCAAACCTGGATGCTCGTGCAGCAAACGATTCAGCGTCGCGACGTCACCGCCGTGGATCGCGGCGATCAACGCCCGTGCGAGGGGCTCGCTCTCCCCGAGCCGCACTTGCTTGCCAATGGACCCGACATCCGGGCGACCGGCATCAGACATTACGGCTGCGGTTCCGCATGGATCGGCGTGAGCGAGCCGGCTTGCCGTCCCACCGGCCGGTCGGCTGGGTGGTTGGCCGCGCGGTAGGCATCGATTCGAGCGCGCGTTCGCTGCAGTTCGGTGATCCGAGCGCTGAGCCGCGCGTGCGCGTGATCCAGCAGTCGTGTGAGCGGTGGCTCAATTGGCTCGTCGGGATGGTCGAGGTGGATGGCATGGAGCCCTTCGATCTCGCTGAGCGTCAGCCCGAACGAGCGCAGCTGCGCGATCGTCTGCACGCACCACAGGGCGGTCTCGTCGAACAGGCGGTAGTTGCTGTCGCTGCGCCCGACGGTGTAGATCAGTCCCCTCCCCTCGAGCTCCCGGATCGCTTTGTGGGTCAGGCCCGTGCGGCGCGAGAGCTGACCGACGGTCATCAGCTCGCGGTTCTCGTTCTCGCTGAGCGGGAGCGGCGGCTCTGGCGGGCGGCCTGGTGCAGCTGCGGCGGGCAATTGCGATAGCTCCTCTCACCGATCGGCATATCGGCAGATACCGATATCGTACTTGGTCGAAATGATGCCTGCGATGGCAAACGCGCCGTTCGCGCTTGTCGAGGCTCCGAGCCGCGACCAGCTGCTGGCCAAGTACTTTCGCGGTCTGGGCGACCCGACCCGTTTACGAATCCTGCGGCTGCTCGGCGAGCGGGGCGAGCTCTCCGCGGGCGAGATCGTTGCCGAGTTGCGATTGCCGCAGGCGACCGTCTCTACGCATCTGGGCTGCCTGCGGTGGTGCGGGTTCGTCGCCACCCGTCGCGCACAACGATCGGTGATCTACCGGATCGCGGATGCGCGCGTGAGCGAGATCGTTGCGCTCGCCGAGGCGCTGTTGGACGAGAACGCCGAGCACGTCGCCCGCTGCCAGACGATCGACGCCCGCGGTGGCAACAGGACTAGAGGGACACCTTGAAAATCGAGGTCTTGTACTTCGATGGCTGCCCGAACCACGAGCGGCTGGCGGCGCGGCTCCCTGCGCTTCTGAAGTCCCTCGGAGTGGACTTCGAGGTGCTGGCCCGGAGGGTGGAGTCAGACCGTGCTGCCCTGTCGCTTCGCTTCCTCGGGTCCCCGACCGTTCGAATCGACGGGCGCGACGTCGAGCCAGGCGCGGGCCTTCGAACCGATTACGGGCTCAAATGCCGCCTGTACCGCACACCCGCAGGGCTCGCCGGGCAGCCGTCGGACGCGTGGATCCGCGCCGCGGTCACCGCCTCGCGCGGCTAGTGCGTGAGTGAGATCACCGAGGTTTAGGGCGCACGCTGCCGGGCGGACGGAATCTCGGGTGGTCGTCCTTGACAACCACGAGAAAAGTGATATCACATAGATACTACTTTTCCGGACAGGTCCCGACGTGACGCGCGCGGAGAACGTGGCGGCGATCGCGGTTTCAGTACAGGATCACAGGATCCTCGCGCGCGACAAGCGGGACGCTCGCATCGGTGCTGCCGGGTGGCGCCGGCCGCGCGTAATCGGTGTAGGGACGGCACTCTACGAGGAGGAATCATGAGTCAGGACATCCAGCAATACCGCCAGCCCGAGGCGACTCCGGTCGGGCACTCGGGAACCCGCGTCGTCATCCAGGAACGCCCCGCCTGGGCAATCAGCGGTTGGATCGGCGTGCTCGTCATCGCCGCCTGCATCGCCGCGGCGATTCTGCTCGGCGGCAGCTCGGTCCCGGCGCTGGCCGCGGTGCCGATCGTCATCGGTGTGGTCGTCTTGAGCTCGCTGATCATCGTGCAACCCGGCCACACAAAGGTCGTGCGATTCTTCGGGAGCTATGTCGGCACCGTCCGCCGTACCGGCCTGACGTGGGTCCTGCCGCTGTCGGACCACCGCAGCCTGAGCATCCGCGTCAGGAACTTCGAGACCAACCATCTCAAGGTCAACGACGCCGACGGCAACCCAGTCGAGATCGCCGCGATCGTCGTCTGGCAGGTGGCCGACACGTCGCGGGCGTCATACGCCGTCGATGACTACGTCAACTTCGTTCAGGTCCAGGCCGAGTCGGCATTGCGTCACGTCGCGACCACCCATCCCTACGACGACCCCGCGGGTGAGGGCATGTCGTTGCGCGGCAACGTCGACGTCGTCGCCGCAGAGCTCGCGCAGGAGGTCGCGCAGCGGGTCACGATCGCGGGCGTGGAGATCGTCGAGGTGCGCATCAGCCATCTCGCCTACTCCCCGGAGATCGCGCAGGCGATGCTGCGCCGCCAGCAGGCCAGCGCCGTCGTGGCCGCGCGCTCTCGGATCGTCGAGGGCTCCGTGGGAATGGTCGAAATGGCCCTCGCCCGCCTCGAGGAGCACGGCATCGTCGAGCTCGACGAGGAGCGCAAAGCAGCGATGGTGAGCAACCTGCTGGTCGTCCTCTGCGCTGACCAACCGGCCTCCCCGGTCGTCAACACCGGCACGCTCTATACGTGAGCCCTGAGCGCAAACAGGTCTTGCTGCGCATCGACCCAGCGGTCCACGACGCCCTCGCCCGCTGGGCCAATGACGAGCTCCGCAGCCTCAACGCCCAAGTCGAGATGCTGCTGCGGCGGGCCCTCAACGACGCCGGCCGGATGCCCCGACAAGCGGGGCCTCTGCCCAGGCGCGGCCGGCCCCCAACCCGCAGCGGCTGACAGACCAACGCCGCCCGGATTGCCCGATCAGGCGCGATATTTCAGTCCCCGCGCCGGGGATGACTTGGAAAAGGAGCGCGGTGATGGCGGATCGTGGAAGCATGTCTCCAGGAGAATCGGGGGCAGAGCACACCAACGAAGGGATCCCGATGGAAGCGCATCTCAGCAGCCGTCATCGCGACACGGTCAACAGGATCTTCAGCCATCCGCCGAGCCGCAACATCGAGTGGCGCGAGGTGGTATCGCTGCTGGAGACGATTGGAACCGTGACTCACGAGCACAACGGCAAGCTCAAGGTTTCGCTCGGCCCTGAAACCGAGGTGCTCCCCGCGTCTCATGGTAAGGACGTCGAGGTCCAGATCCTGGTGGATCTGCGGCGAATGCTGGAGCAGGCTGGTTTCGCGCCGGACCGATCCCCGGCCATCGCCGATGAAAGCACGCGCGATCATGGTGATGGTCAGTGGGGCGAGCCCACCTAGGAGGGGCGCGATCCCTGCGAACCGATCCTCGCCGGACGCCCGGAGGAGAACGGGCGTCCGGCGAGGCTTTGTCCCCATTCCCATCTTCCCGACGGGACCCGGATCATCCACCACCGGGATTCGGTGCTGATGATCTTCCTGTGCCCGACATGTCAACTTCCGGTGACGGCCGCGTTGAGCCGCACCTGGGTCACTAGCGTGGATGGCGGCGCTGCACACCGAAATCCTCAGGAGGTCGCACATGCCAGCATCCCGGAGGCGGTCACTGTCTGAGAGCGACTCGGTCGACGAGCTCGTCGGGCACGTGACCGGCAACTCGGTGGGACGCCGTCTGTTCGCTGACCCGCAACGGCTGTTTGCCGATCCGGACCCCGGGCCCGACGAGGTGTCCTTCCACCAGCCAAACGTCGATGAGCAGTACTACACCACGGGGTACTACGCGGCGCATCAGACCGAGATCCAGCCCTTCCCCCGGCCGCTGCCAGATCCGCCGCGGATCGATCTGGCGACCGTCCTTGGCCCCAATCTGCTCGGCCCCATCCAGGCTGCCAAATCGATCACGTTTCACGCGGTCGGCGATACCGGAGCGTCGAGCGCGGGGCTGATCAGTCCCGAGGCGCGGGTCGCCGATGCGCTCGCCGATGAGGTCATCGGGGGCGGCGCGGGCGGCGCCGCGTTTCTCTTTCACCTCGGGGACGTGGTCTACAACTTTGGCGAGGGTCAGTACTACTACGACCAGTTCTACGAGCCGTTCCGGCGATATGACCGGCCGATCTTCGCGATCGCCGGAAACCACGACGGGGCCGTCTATGGCCCGAACGTGGACGTGCCCGTCGCCCCGACGCTGCAGGCGTTTCGGCGCAACTTCTGCGCCACCGCCCCGGCGCCCTCGCCAGATGCGCTCAGCAGCGCGCGGACGACGATGACCCAGCCGGGCGTCTACTTCACGCTCGACGCCCCGTTCGTGTCGATCATCGGGCTGTACTCCAATGTGCTCGAGCACCCCGGCGTGATCTCGTCGCAGAATGGCCACTTCGCGCTCCCAGACGATCAACTCAGCTTCCTGGCGTCGGAATTGACGCGGCTCAAGGACGACCGCGACGCTCTGGGCCGAGCGATCATCCTGACCGTGCACCACCCGCCGGTCTCCTTTGACGCCACACACGGCAGCTCGCCGACCATGGCCAACGAGATCGACGCCGTCTGCACCAAGGTCGGTGTCTGGCCCGATCTCGTGCTGTCGGGGCATGCCCATCTCTACCAGCGCTTCTCCCGGCAGATCGGCGGGCGCACCATCCCCTACGTCGTCGCGGGCAGCGGCGGCCATCTCCAGCACGCGCCACGTGCCGGCCTGCCCAAGGCACCCGCCAAGTTCGGCAACTACACGATGGAGATCGACCCGATCTTCGAGATCGGATTCCTCACCCTGACCGTCAACATGGCCGGTCGCGGCAATCCGACTCTCGCCGCCACGTTCCACTCGCAGGCGAACCAGCCCACCAGCGATGGGTTCGTCCTGGCCCTCAAGACCGGCACGCTCACGCCGACCTGACCGGCGTGACGCCCCACTGGACCCCCGTGCATCCCGGCTTCGCCGGCACACCGCGACCGGAGTGGTACACCGGAATCGACGACATCGCGCTGAGCTACCTGCAGCTGCTCGAGCAAAGAGATCTGCACGACGTGCTGGTCGTCGGGTCATCGATCGGCGGCTGGATCGCCTCTGAGATGGCGGTGCGGGAGCACGAGCGCATCAGCGGCACCGTCCTCCTCAACGCGGTCGGAATCAATGTTGAGGGGATCGAGCTTGCCGACTTCTTCTCCCTCACACCCGAGGAGATGATCGCCTACTCGTTCCACGACCCGGCCGCCGCGCCTGACCCGACGCAGCTTCCGCAGGAGGCACGCAACATCCAGGCCGCCAACGCCGCGACGCTCGCGGTGTACGCCCGCGAGCCGTACATGCACGATCCCAAGCTGCGGCGACGGCTCTCCCTCGTCCCCACGCCGGTCGCGGCGATCTGGGCAGAGCGATCAGATCGCCCCGGAGCCCTACGGGCGCGCGTACGCCGCCTCATTCCCGAACGGCCGGTTCGAGCCGATCCGCAAAGCCGGACATCTCCCCCACCTCGAGCAGCCCCAGCAGGTCCTCGAGGCGATCCATCGCTTCGCGGCGAGCTTCGAGCCATCCCGCCGCGATCGGTAGAGCACCACTGGAGGCTCGACGTTTATTCTCGGCCGGGTGCCCGCCCGGTCACGCTCATGACGATCCGCCGTCTGCTCTCCGAGACGGCCAGTGTGGCGGCGTCCTATCTCGAAGGGATCTCTGATCGGCCGATTGGCTGGTCCGCTGACGTTCAGGAGCTGCGCTCGGGGTTGGGCGGGCCGCTTCCGGAGCTGCCGGTCGATCCGCTGCAGGTCGTCACCGAACTCGCCGCGTCCGCCGAGCCTGGGCTGGTATCGAGCCCGAGCGGGCGCTACTTCGGGTTTGTGATCGGGGGCACTGCGCCGGCGGCGCTGGCGGCGGATTGGCTGACGGCGGCGTGGGATCAGAACGCGGGACTGTATGTCTGCGGGCCGTCCGCCGCCGTCGTGGAAGAAGTGGCGGGCGCCTGGACGGCGGAACTTCTCGGGCTGCCCGCTGACGTGTCGTTTGGTTTCGTGACCGGGTGTCAGATGGCACACGTCACCGGGCTGGCTGCGGCTCGCTACAGAGTCCTGGCTCGTCTCGGTTGGGACGTCAACGATCAGGGGCTGACCGGCGCGCCGCCGGTTCGCATCTTCGCCGGCGCAGAGCGCCACGTCACCATCGACCGCGCCCTGCGGCTGCTCGGGTTCGGTGCTGCGTCGATCGTGTCGGTGGCAGCTGACGCGCAAGGTCGGATGAGGCCGTCTGCCCTTCGCGAGGCGCTCGCGCGCCACGACGGGGCGCGGATCGTCTGCGCTCAGGCCGGCAACGTCAACACCGGCTCGGTCGATCCGTTGCCGGAGATCGCCGACATCGCGGATGAGTTCGGCGCCTGGCTTCACGTCGACGGGGCATTCGGTCTATGGGCCGCCGCAAGCCCGGCGCTGCGACACCTCGTCGCGGGGGCCGACCGCGCGGACTCCTGGGCGACCGACGCTCACAAGTGGCTCAACGTCCCCTATGACTCGGGGATCGCGTTCTGCGCCGATCCCGAAGCCCACCAGGCCGCGATGAGTGTCCGCGCCGACTATCTGGTCCACGCCGATCCTGACGGTCCTCGGGACCAGCTGGATTGGAATCCTGAGTTCTCGCGCCGCGCCCGCGGCTTTCCGGTATACGCGGCAATTCGCTCGCTCGGACGATCCGGAGTCGCCGAGCTGGTCGAGCGATGCTGTGCCCACGCGCGCCGATTCGGCGAGGGACTCGCCGCCGTTCCCACCGCTGAGGTGCTCAACGACATTGTGCTCAACCAGGTTCTGGTCCGGTTCCTCGACGAAGCGGGTGATCACGATGCGCAGACACGCTCGGTGATCGAGGCCGTCCAGCGGGATGGCACCTGTTGGCTGAGCGGAACGACCTGGCACGGCATCGCCGCAATGCGCATCTCGGTCTCCAGCTGGGTCACCAGCAGCGACGATGTGGAACGCTCGTTGGAATCGATCGAGCGAGCGGCCGCCGAAGCTCGTCTCAGCAGGACCTGAGACCAGCGCCGAGTCGAGTCCTCATCGAGCGTCCCATTGGAACCATCGAATTCCGAGCCCGGCGAAGACGATGATGTAGCCGGCGCACACCGCCAACGACTGCGTGTCGGTGGTGTGCCACGTGGAGAGGTTGAGCACCCCGGCGAACAGCGTCATGACGGCCCCGACGGGACTCCAACGCGAGATCGACTGCCAGAAGTCGCCGAGTGCTCCTGTCTGACCGAGCGTCCCGAGGATGATGAGACCGGCAAAGAGCAGCCGCGCGACGGCTTGGACGGTGTCGGCGGATCGCACCAGACCGACGAGAGCCTGGCCGATGCTCAGGAACACCGCGCCGCCCAGGATGGACACCAGGAGGACGAGCACGTATTGACCGGCGGATGGCGAGATGTGGTGAATCCGGGTACCGATGATCACCACGACCAGCGCGATGATCAGATTGATGAGGGACTGCATCGCCAGGCGACTGGCCATGATCGTCCACGTCGGAGCCGGAGTGACACGAAGACGTTGAAAGACCCCCTTCTCGCGGTCGCGGGCGACGGTCAGCGCGTAGCCCATGAGCGAGGTCGCCGTGAGCCCGTACGCGATGGCCAGCCCGATGATGAAAACCGCCCCGCCGAAGTTGTGCGTCGCTTTGTTGCTGTTGGTGGTGAGGAGCAGGAACACCGGCAACAGCATGCTGATGACGAGTGCTCGCCGATGCTTGAGAAAGACCGCGAAGTCGGCCCGCAGGAGCGAGGTGAACACGAGCTTGAGCGAAGGTTCAGCGATGGGCTGGGAGCTACTCACGGATCTCGTTTCCGGTCAGGCCGATGAAGACGTCTTCGAGGGTCACTTCGCCGTGGGCGACCTCGCGGACCCGAGGATCGTCTTTGTGCTTTTCAATCAGGTCGTGAGGGGTTTCGGTGGTGAGCAGCGTGCCTTGGTCGATGATCGCGACTCGATCGCAGACGGCCTGCGCCTCCTCCATCGAGTGGGTCGTCAACAGGATGCTCCCGCCCTCCTGGCGGAGGTGCTCGATCCGGCTCCAGAGCTGACGACGCGATTGCGGATCCAGTCCGGCCGTCGGCTCGTCGAGCAGCAGCAAAACGGGCTCGTGAACGACCGCGACGTGCAGGGAGAGCCGCTGCTGCTGCCCGCCGGAGAGCTGCTTGAACGGCTTGCCCGCTTCCCCTTCGAGTCCGATGACCGTGAGCCTGTCGGCGATCTCGCGATCGGACAGCCTGACGCCGTACAGACCGGCGTACAGCCTCACGATCTGCTGGATCGTCAGTTCGGACTGAAAGCTCGTGGCCTGGAGCTGCACGCCCATCCTGGCCTTTGCCTGAGTCGGATGGCGCCTGATATCGATCCCGTCGAGAAACACTCTCCCCGCCCGGGGCTCGATCAGGCCCTCGATGGCGCTGAGCGTGCTCGTCTTGCCGGCCCCGTTCGGTCCCAGCAGCCCGAAGATCTCCCCACGGCGGATCTGGAAGCGCACATCGTCGACGGCTCGCTTGGCGCCATAGGCAACTGACAGGCCATCGACCTCGAGGACGACAGCCGGATCCTCACCCGCGGCGTTCCTCGCCGCCGCGCGCTCCGGCCGGCGCTCCCGCTCAGACGTCGTCTGACCCGCCGGCCGGCCCGGGAGCAGCATCTGACCGTCGGCGGCGGCCGGGCCTCGGGGTTCCGGGACCGACCCTCCCATCCTGTCGTCTGGTGTGGTCGGGCGTAACAGCAGTGATCCGTCGTCATGCTCCTCCGCCACGACGTAGTTGCTGTCGTGATCACCGCGGATCACTCGCACAGTCTCCGTCACGACCCGCCACGCTATCGCCTTTCGCCCACGTGGGTGGGCGGCTTCCTGGGAGAGGCCGATGGTTACCATCGGCCGTGATGACCGGCATCCAGCCTGAGCTGTGGGTCGATCGCGCGAGTGCGGCAGTTGAGTTTTATGAGGCGGCGTTCAGCGCGACCGTGCTGCATCGCGTCGGGCAGGGCGACGACATCGTCGCCCAGCTTGCGGTCGGCGACGCCGCATTCTGGGTGACCGCCGCATCGCCGGCCATGCACCGCCTGAGCCCACTATCCATCGGCGGCACGACCGGCCGCACTCTGTTGGTCGTCGATGACCCCGACTCGGCGCTCCGGCAGGCGATTGACGCCGGGGCTCGGGAGCTGTCCGCGGTCGCCGACGAACATGGCTGGCGGTTGGGTCGGATCGTCGACCCGTTCGGACACGAGTGGGAGATCGGCCGACCGCTCGGCGACTGGCCGCCGAGCGAGAGCGCGAGCCCGACGGTGCCAAAGCGCCACAACCGTGCTGTCCAGTGACGTTTATTCAACGAAATTTGCGTTTGCTCAGATATGTTGGTCTGAGAGGAGTACGGTGGACTGACGGTCTGGCCTCGCGGCCGGCACCCGCGGCCCCGAGCCAGGAAGCCACGACGGCGTGACCACGCCGCGAGGCGCGGAGCTAATGGCGACTGGTAGCGACCCCGGCGCAACCGCTACTTCTACGACGCTGGCGCTGCGATGATGACGCCCGGTGACACGAGCAGGGACATGGATCATGATTCCAGGCCAGGAAGACCCACAGGACGACCAGACGTCGGCTGAAGATCAGTCCAGCGCGGATCGCGATCAGACGTTTTCCGATGGAGACCAGGCTGACTCCGAGCGTGATCAGGCCGCGTCAAACCTCGATCAGTTGGCGGCCGACGAGGATCAGGCGGCCAGTGACCGTGAGCTTGCCCACGGACTGGACCGCGAGGCGTATGACAGCAGCCGGGCGGCCCGCCTGGTCACCACCGAAGCGCGACGCGCCACCTCGAGTGAACGGCAAGCGACCGCGGGCGCGAGAGATGCCACCGCGCGCGAGCGCGATCGGTCGGCGGTGATGCGCGATCAGGCGGCCGCGGTGCGCGACCTGAAGGCTGACGAATGGGACGCTGAGCTGGCCGCCGTGACCTCATCCTTCGGGGGACGGCGAGCAACCAAGGGCGGCCCGATCATCCTGCGAGCGGCACGCGACCGCGAGCGGGCGGCATCCGATCGCGCGCGGTCAGGGGCCCACCGCGTCAGCGCCCGCGAGGACCGTGATCAAGCCGCCCGTGATCGAATGCTGGCCGCCGATGACCGAGCCCTTGCCGCCGAGGATCGCGCCCAGGCGATGGCCGAGCGTGAGGCGGACGAGGTCGACATCGTGACCGGGGCGCGGCGGCGTGCGCCAGGACTCGCTGACCTGCAGCGTACGATCGATCGGGCCCGCCGAGGCAGCGGACGGTTGATCGCCGCCTACGTCGATGTCAACGACCTCAAGGCCACCAACGACTGCAAGGGTCACCACGCCGGCGACACGATGCTCAAGCACATCGTCGAGGTGCTGAAGACGAACCTACGCTCCTATGAGCCAGTCGTCCGTCTCGGCGGCGACGAATTCGTCTGCACCATCTCCGACACCACGATGGAGAGCGCGCGAGAACGGTTTGATGAGATCACCGCAGAACTCAGCCGCTCGCCCGACGGCGGTTCGATAACGGTCGGATTTGCGGAGCTCGCGCCAGGAGACTCTCCGATGGACCTCATCAACCGCGCCGATGGAGGGCTCATCGCAGCTCGTCACGTCACCCGCAAACCAAGCCCGGCGAGCTGACCACTCTCCGGATCGCACCGCACCACCGCCGCCGACGCTCACCGCCGTTCAGCCGAACCCGCAGGCGCCAACGTCCGCTGCCCACCGCCGGTTGACCGTACGATCCGCGGTGAGCGGCAGCCGCCGCCGGGAGGGTCCGGCGCCTTTAACGGGAACAGTGGGCTCATGAGCACACAGCACATCGAACCGAGACCGGTCTTCGCGCGGATCTGGCAGATCTACCGCGACAACGCCGCCGTCCTCATCGCCACCGCGTTCGCCCTGTTCGCCGTCCAATTCGCCGCGCTGCTCCTGCTGTCAGGGGCGTCGGTTGCCGTGGGCATCCTCTTCTGGGTCCTCAGCGTGCTGTATCAGGGCATGGTGGTCGAGCTCGTCCAAGGCGTCCAGACCGGACGCCACCGTCACTCGGTCCTCGATCTCCTGCGCAGCGTCGAGCCGGTGCTCCTACAGCTGATGGCAGTGTCGGTGCTGTTCGGTCTCGGGGTCGCGATCGGTTTTGTGTTTCTGATCATCCCCGGGCTGATCCTGCTCGTGACATGGTCGGTGGTGGCTCCCGTCACCGTCCTGGAGCGACCGGGCGTGTTCGCGGCGTTCGCCCGCAGCCGCGAGCTCGTGCGCGGCAACGGCTGGCCGGTGTTCGGCGTCATCCTGCTCGTCGGCGTGACTGTGTTCGTGTTCACCCTCGTGGCCGAACTGGCCTCCACCGCGCTGGGGTCACTGGGCGGCGCCCTGGTGCAATGGGCGGTCACCGCCGCCGTCGCGCCCGTCAGCGCGATCAGCGCGTCGGTGATCTACTTCGCTCTCCAGGGCAGGCTGACGACATCAGCGACGCCGTCGTAACGGTCCCCCGGTCAGTTCGTCTCGCAGTGCGGTCCAGGCGGCGCCGGCGGGGGAACGTCGAGCGCCGGGTTGCGATCGAAGAAGCCGACCGGCTTGAGCATGAAGCCGATGGTGGCGACCGGCATCACCGGCCAGTCCTCGGGACGCGGGACGTGGTGATGGCCGAACGTGTACCAGACGACGATGTCGCGGCCATCGATGTCCCGGTCGGCGCGGGTCCACGCCGGCAGCCCGGCTCCGCCGGGGTGCTGGTTGGGGTAGTCGCCGGCCGCGAACCTCTCGGCGCGCTCGTACGGGGTCACCCACAGGTGCCGGGTGATGAAGCCGGCCCGGTGGCTCACCGCGGCGTCGGGGGATGCGAACGGGACGGCGTTCTCTCCCGGCACCAGCCGGTAGGAGACCGGCGCGCCGAGGCGGTGGTGAACATCGGGGTTGACGATCTCCCACCACCGGGCGGAGGCGCCGTCGACCCGGCGCTGGGCCTCCAGCTCATGGGTGAACCGCCGCCGGTGGGCGCGGAAGGCATTGCCGTGGGGGTTCTCGGGGCCCGGCGGATCGGCCTCGGTCCACACCTCCTCGACGGCGTTCTCGAGACCGTCGACGTCGAGGTCCAGGCGGACGTTGAAGAAGTGCTGATGGATCATCGCGTTGAGGCCGGGCGCGATGAGCGTGCCGTGGGCGGGGACGACATCGGGCGCGACAGCGCCGGTGGACAGCACGCCGGTGAGCTTGATCTCGTACTCGATCGTGCCGTCCTGGTACAGGTACCAGAAGAACCCGTAGTCGTAGTTGCCGATCGCCGAGAACGACGAGATGACCAGCCGCCGCGAGCGGCGAACCTCGCCCCGGCCGTTGCGCCACTCGATGTGGCGCCAGAGCACGCCGTAGTCCTCCTCGTGCATGCAGATGGCGTTGGGGATGGTGACCGGCGCGCCGTCGGCGTCGGCGACGGTGGCGTCGAGGTACCGGATCTCGCCGAGGCAGTCGCAGCCGAGCGTCAGCGGCGAGGCCGAGATGCCGACGCCGTTCTCGCCGGCGTCGATGGCGTTCTTGAAGTAGTGCGTCGGGCTGGGGTCGCCGTAGGGGACGATCATCTCCGACAGCGATGCGCGATACAGGATGGAACGCTCGCGCCCCTGGTCGTCGTATCCGATCTGGCTGAGCACCAGCCCCTCGCGTGAGTTGAAGCCGACGTGGAGGCGCCACCGCTGCCAGGAGACGGTGTTGCCCTGCACGGTGAACCCCGGCCCCTCGGGCTGGGTGATCTCCAGTGGCGTGATGTCGTCGCGCAGCGGGCCGGCGGCGGCGACGTCGAAGTTGCCCGATTCGGGCGGAACCGGCACGATGCCGTGGTCGTCGATGCGTAGGACCGCGAGCCGATTGAGGTCCACGAGGACGATCAGCCCGTCGATCGGATGGGCCCACTCGTTGTCGGTGGGGTGCGGCCGCAGGAAGGCGAGGCACCGTGCCAGCCGCAGCCCGGCCTCGTCGGGGTCGGCGAAATTGCCGGCCGGCCAGGCGTCGATCTGGACGGCGTCGAGATCCTCGATGCCCCGGCGGGCGAGCGCCGCGCGGAACCCCGCGTCGTGCTTGACCAGTTCCTCGGCTTCCATCAATTCGGCCACCGTGGCCAGCGGCTGCACGTCGTCGCGGCGGGTCCAGCTCGTCACCGCCGCCGCGCCCTCGGCCGGACCGAGCGAGACGACGACCTCCTGCGTGGTCCCGCTGGCGTGGTCCAGGAGGACCGCCTCGGCCTCACGGGCGGGCAGCGCCGCGCCGTCGCCCCCGGTCGACCAGGCGAGCACGTCGGCCTTGGCCGGCTCACGCAGATCGAGGGTCACGAACCGGACGCGGTCACCGAGGGCCTCGAACTCCGCCGCGGACCTGATCGCGGCGGCCGCTGCCGCGACCTCGGCCGCACTGAGCGGATTGAGTGGGTGCATGGAGCCAGAACGGGTCATATGCGCAAATTCTGAGCAGGAATGCGCGGTAGTCTACCCGTCAACGCACGTATGATTAGGAAGTGCGCAACATCCGAGCAGGCACGCCACGATGACCACCGTTGACCTCGAAAAGCTGACCAAGGTCTATCCCAACGGGACCACTGCGCTTTCCGAGCTGGACCTGGAGGTGGCCGAAGGCGAGTTCATGGTCCTCGTCGGCCCCTCGGGCTGCGGCAAGACGACCGCGCTGCGGATGATCGCCGGCCTGGAGGAGATCACCTCCGGCGAGCTGCGCATCGGCGGGCGGGTCGTCAACGACCTGTCGCCCAAGGAGCGGGACATCGCGATGATCTTCCAGAACTACGCGCTGTACCCGCACATGACGGTGTCCAGCAACATCGGCTTCGCCCTGAAGCTGCGCAAGGTGGCGAAGGACAAACGCGAGCAGGAGGTCAGCGGGGCGGCCCGGATCCTGGGACTGATCGAGCAGCTGGAGCGCAAGCCCGGCCAGCTGTCCGGCGGGCAGCGTCAGCGGGTGGCGATGGGCCGCGCGATCGTCCGCGAGCCCGCAGTGTTCCTGATGGACGAGCCGCTCTCCAACCTCGACGCCAAGCTCCGCGTCCAGATGCGGGCCGAGATCTCGCACGTCCAGCGCCGCCTCGGCGTGGCCACGTTCTACGTCACCCACGACCAGACCGAGGCGATGACGATGGGCGACCGGGTGGCGGTGCTCCGCTCCGGGCGCCTCCAACAATGCGACCGGCCCCAGGCGCTCTACGACACCCCGGCCAACGTGTTCGTGGCCGCGTTCATCGGCTCGCCGGCGATGAACCTCTACGAGGCCGAGCTCGCGCCCGACGGCGCGAAGCTGCGGCTTGGGTCCCAGACGATCGTGATCCCCGGCGACGTCGGCCAGCAGCTCCCCAGCCTGGCCGGCTACCGGGGCCGGCGGCTGCTGCTGGGGATCCGGCCGGAGCATCTCACCGATGCGGCGCTCGATTCCGAGCCCCGGGAGGGCGCGCTGCTGACCGGAGACATCCGGCTGGTCGAGGCGCTCGGGTCGGAGCTGATGGTCCACTTCCGCATCGACGCCACCCGGGTGCACTCCGACGACACAGCGGCGGCGACCGAGAGCGACGAACTCGGCAGCGAGGCGTCCGACGAGGTGTCGTCCTACGCCGACGGTGTCGCCCGGGTCGACTCGCGATCGTCCATGCGGGCCGCGCAGCCGGGGCGGTTCGGGGTCATGGTGGACCGGCTGCACTTCTTCGACCCCGACACGCACGAGGCGATCCGGGGCTGACGGCCGGCGGTCAGCTCTCGGCCATGCTGGAGAACCCCCACAGCGTCGTCCTCACCGCCGCCGGCTGGGTGAGCACCGTGAGGATCGCCGCCGCCACGTCGCCGGCCTCGAGCATCGTGTCCAGCTCGGCCGACCCCGGCTGGCGGCCACGGCCGATGGCGAATTGGGTGCGGATCCCCCCCGGGCACAGCGTCGTGACGCGGATGCCCCGCTCGCGCAGCTCCAGGTCCAGACAGCCGGCCAGGGACTTCTGGCCGGCCTTGGTGGCGGCGTAGACGGCCTCGCCGGCCGAGTCCATCATCGCCACCACCGAGCTGACGACGACCACGTCGCCGTGGCCTGACTCGAGCAGGTGGGGCAACGCGGCGCGGATCGACCACACGGTGCCGAGCAGATTCGTCTCCACGATCTCCCGCGCCGTGTCCGGCGCCATCTCCATGAAGTCGGCGTACTCGCCGATCCCGGCGTTGCAGACGATCCCGTCGAAGCGGCCGAAGCGGTCCAGCGTGGCCTGGACCGCGCGCTCCATGTCGTCCAGCGACCGCACGTCCCCGGCCACCACCTCAACCGCGCCGGCGGCCGACAGCCCGGCCAGCCGGTCGGCCGACCTGGCCACCGCGGTCACCCCGGCGCCGCGTCCGGCCAGCGCACGGACGGTGGCCTCGCCCACGCCCGAGCTGGCCCCGGTGACGATCACCACGCGCTGGTCCAAGTTTGTCTCGGTCATCTCGTCTGTTCCTTTCTCACAGCAGATCGCGGGCCGGACTCCCGATCAGCGATTGCTCCCGGCGGTCAGGCCGGTGACGATGTAGCGGTTCAGCAGGAGCGCGAGCGCCCCCGGGATGGCGATGGCGAGCATCCCGGCGGCCGCCATCACGCTGAAGGCGACCAGGCGCGGGCCGTAGAGAGCGGCGATCGTGACCGTCGCCGGCTGCGAGTTCAGGTCCGTGGTCATGATCAGCGGGAACAGGAACTGCGCCCACGCGAACAGGAAGGTGATCGCCGACGCGGCGGCGATGCCCGGCACCGACAGCGGCAGGATGATCCGCCACAGCGTTCCCAGCGGGCTGGCGCCGTCGACCAGCGCCGCCTCCTCCAGCTCGCGCGGCAGCCCGGTGAAGTAGTTGTAGAGCACCCAGATGGCGAGCGGGATGAACCCCGATGCGTTGACCAGGATCACCCCCAGGTACGTGTTGACCAGACCCCAGCTGCTCATGATCTTGTACAGCGGCAGCAGCGTGGCGTACGCCGGCAGCAGCAGCGTGGCGATCGTGGTGACGAGGATGACCCGCTTGAACCGGAACTCCAGCCGGGCGAACGCGTAGGCGGCGAAGATGGCCACCACGACGGTGACGATCGTCGATCCGACCGCCTCGATCGTCGAGTTCAGCAGCGCCTTCTGCAGCTGGCTGGCCAGACCGCTGAACCCGGACTGCTTGAGGCTGAGCAGATCGGCATAGTTGGTGCCGTACAGCGGGTGGGGATAGATCCGCAGCGGCTGGGTGTCGGCGGCCCCGGTCGACATGAGGCTGGTGTTCAGCCCCCAGTACAACGGGAACAGGGACCACAGCACCACCACCGCGAGCGACAGCCGGCGACCCCACCGGTGCAGCCGCTCCCGTCGCCGGCGGCGCTCGCCGATGCCGGGCAGCGCCAGGGGACCGCCGCTGGCGTCGGCGACGCTCAAAACTCGACCCTCCGGTACACGAGGCGCATGATCACCAGCGATGCGGCGGCGGTGGCGATGGTGACCAGCAGCGAGAGCGCGTAGCCCTGCCCGAAGTTGAGGTTCTGGAAGCTGACGACGTACGTCTCCAGCCCCACCGAGGCGGTCGCCGTGGCGTTCCCGCTGAGGATGTAGGGCTGGTCGAAGACGTTGAGCGTGGTGGTGATCGCCGCCACCATGGCGACGGTGATCCCGGGCCGCAGCAGCGGCAGCGTGATGTAGCGGAAGCTGTACCAGGCGCTGGCGCCGTCGACCGCCGCCGCCTCGTTGAGCTCGTTGGGAATCAGCTGGAGGGCGGCGAGGATGAGCAGCACCGACAGGGGGGTCATCTGCCACACCTGCACCAGCTCGGTGAGCGTCAGCGCCCGCCAGCGGTTGCTGCCGATCCAGACCTGGTTGGTGCTGATCAGGTGCAGGCCCTTGAGCGCCCAATTGAGCGGGCCGAATTGGGGGTCGTAGATCCGGCTCCAGAGCAGCGCCTCGACCACCGGAGGCAGGGCCCACGGCAGGATCACGATCGCCAGCAGCACCCCGCGCCACCGCGACCGGCGGCGCAGGAGCAGCGCGAACCACAGCCCGAGCAGGGTCGACAGGATCGTGCCCACCACCGTGTAGAAGATCGTGTTGACGAAGCTCTCGGTGATCGCCGGCTGGGCGAACGCGTCGCGGAAGTTCCTGAAGCCGACGAAGCCGTGGTTGGGGTCGAGTGCGTCGACGCGGAAGAACGCCTCGACGGTGGTGACCGCGGTGGGGTACAGCGTCAGCACGCCGATGAACAGCGCCAGTGGCAGCAGCAGCGCGTAGGCCAGCCGCTGGCGCTGGATCCGCACCGTCCGGCCGCGCCACCAGCGGCGCGGCACCGGCCCACCGGGGCGGCCGGCCGGCGGTCCCACCGCGCGCCGCGGCTCGGAGGACGTGCTCATCGCCCGGCCGGCGGTCGCACGACATCGCCGGGGGCCCGTCGTGTCATCGGATGAGGGGTCCTGGGGCGTTGACGCCCCGGAAGGTCCTCACTGCGACGTGACCACCTGGGCGATCGCGTGGATCGCCGCCCCGACGCTCTCCTGACCGGCAGCAGCGGAGTGGATGTTGGTGTTGACGGCGTTGGAGAACTGCGAGTACCACGGCGGCGCGCCGTTGGCGAACACCGACTCGCTGTGGCGGAGCAGGTCGCTGAGCTCGGTGACGCCGCCCTGGCCGTGCGAGGCGGTGGCGAGCTGGCTCATCGCGGCGTCACGCATCGGCAGCGGGAATCCCTCGATCGACTTCTTGGGGCCGTCGGCGCCCGCCCACATCGCCTGATTGGCGCTGTTGTCGAACCACTGGATGAACTTCACCGCTGCGGCCACGTTGTGCGCCGACTTCGGGATCCCGATCCCGTCGGGGTTGCCGAGGTTGGGCGCCGCGCCTGACAGGGACGGCGTGGGGACGTAGTCGACCTTGTTGACGACGTTGGAGTCGCTGGGGACGTCGTAGATCGTGCTCACGTCGCCGGAGTACTCCGAGAGCGAACTGGCGGTCACGTTGTGCGCCATGTTCGATTCCAGCGCCGCGTAATCCGCCGTGTTGAGATCGCCGGGCGGCACCAGCCCGTTCTTGTAGGCGGAGACGATCCAGGCCAGCGCTCGGTAGCCGGGTGAGGTGCTGGCCGTGAACGCGGGCTTGTTGTCAGCGGTGAGAACGTGTCCGCCAAAGGCGGCCGTGGTCTGGTACCAGTAGGTGGAGAGTCCCTCCTGAGCCTGAAGCGGGATGTTGAGCGGGTGGGCGAGCGTGCCGGACTTCTTCAGCTGCTCGATATCCGCGGTGTACTCCGACATCGTCGTCGGCGGCTTGTCGATCCCGGCCTTCTTGTAGTCCGCGGCGTTCATCGTCGTGACCAGGAACGAGGAGTCCATCGGCATCCCGACCAGCTCGCCGTCGTCCACGAACGTGCTCAGCTGCGGGACCTGCGAGGTCAGCGACGACGGCGGGAAGTACTTGTTGAGCGGATAGAACCAGCCGAGCTGGTGGTACTCGCCGACCTTGGACCAGTCGACGTCGGTGACGTCGGCGAAGTAGGTGTGCGCCTGCGAGGCGGCCACGATCTTCGTCTGCAGGTCGTCCCAGCCGATGTTCACCCAGTGCACGGTGATCCCGGTCTGCTTGGTGAACGCTGCCAGCTCCGAGGCCGGTGGGCTCGGATACGCCACCGACACGGTGATGCTGCTGGGCGACGCCGCAGCGCTGGTCGATCCGGCGGAGCTCGCGCTCGCACTGCCGCTGCCCGAGCCGATCCCGCTGCCCGCGGGCGCCGAGGACCCGCATGCGGCCAACGCGCACACGGTGCCGACAACGGATGCGATGGTGATCAGGGGCCTGACGCGAGATACCACGGCTGCTCCTCTAGTTGCCCGACGGATCTGACGACGCACGGCCGCGCCGTCGGCGAGACAGCTCGGACTCCGGCGATATCGGCGGCTGCAGCGCTCGGAGCGGTCCGTGGGTGCGCGTCACTACGACACTGGGTTGGTCATCATGCACGAATCTCACGCAGTTGTGCGCGATTCCTGCTCACTTTGCGCCACTATAAGCGCCTTCGGACAGGCTGTCAACGCGCAAGAAGGGTGCTGCCGCGCGCCGCCGGGCCTCTAGACAGCCCGCGATTGCGCGAGTTACAGTGGTGGCAATGACTGATCTTGAGCGTTGCCCGCTCGCGTACGTCCGCCCGGCGTGAATGGCCGCTGATCCGGGAGCCGCGGCGTCACCCGAGCGCCCGCGACGACGGGCCGACCGGCTCCGCAGGATCCTCGAGCTGGTCGACACCGAAGCCACCTCGTCGGTGGACGAGCTCGCCGAGGCGCTGGCAGTGTCGAGCGCGACCGTCCGCCGGGATCTGGCCCAGCTGGACAGCCAGGGCCTGGTCGTCCGCTCCCACGGCGGCGCCATGCGCGTCGACCGGGGCTACGAGCTGCCGGTCCGCTACCGGGAGACCGACCGCGCGGTCGAGAAGAAGCGCATCGCCGCGGTGGCCGCGACACTCGCCGACGACGGCGCCGTCGTCGGCATCACCGGCGGCACGACCACGATGGAGGTGGCGCGCGCGCTCGTCGACCGCCACGGCCTGACGGTCGTCACCAACGCGCTGAACATCGCCGCCGAGCTCGCGCTGCGCCCGAACCTCCGTCTGGTGGTGACCGGGGGGATCGCGCGGCCCGCGTCGTTCGAGCTCGTCGGCCCGGTGGCCGAGCGGACGATCGAGGAGTTCAACATCGACATCGCCTTCGTCGGCGTCGACGGGGTCAACGTGCGCGCCGGCTGCACCACCCACAACGATTGGGAGTCGCTGACCAACGCAGCGCTGGTGCGCCGAGCCGGGCGGGTCGTCGTCGTGGCCGATCGGACCAAGCTGGGGCAGGTCAAGTTCGCCCGCATCTGCGACATCTCGGCCGTCGACGTGCTGATCACCGATGCCGCCGCCGACCGAACCGAAGTGGACGCCATCAGCGCGGCCCGGGTGGACGTCAGACTGGCCTGACGCGCTCGAGCCGCCGGCGGCCGTCCAGCACGTCGAATGCGATCGCACCCGCCCCCAGCAGCGACGACTCGGCGCCGAACCGCGCCGGCACCACCTCGACTGCGAACGGCCCGACCCGGGCGATCGCCGCTGCGACCTCCCCGCACAGCGACGACGCCGCGCGCATGAGCCCGCCGCCCAGCGCCACCCGCTGCGGATCGACGACCACCGCGACGTTGGCGACCCAGAAGCCGATCTCGTCCACCAGCCGGTCCCGCAGCTCCCGGGCGCGGTCGTCACCCCCGGCGGCGAACAGCTCTGCCATCGTCACCGGCCGGCCGAGCTCGGCACTGGCCCACCTGGCCACGCCCCGGCCGCCGAGCCGCTCCTCCAGCAGCGCCTCGTCGAGCCGCCGCGCGTGGGCGGCCTGCGGGGTCGGCGCCAGGTAGCCGATCTCGCCGGCGGCGCCGTTGGCCCCGTAACAGAGGTTCCCGCCGGTCACGATCCCCGCGGCGACGCCGGTCCCGAGGTTGACGTACAGCCCTTCGCGGACGTCCCGCAGCGCGCCCCAGCGCAGCTCGGCCAGAGTGGCCGCCTTGACGTCGTTGAGAATCGCCGTGGCCAGTCCGGGGAAGCGCTCCCGCAGCCGTGACGGGATCTGCAGCCGGTCCCAGCCGGGAACCGCGGGGGCGAGCTCGACGCCGTCCTCACGCGTCAGCCCGTTGGTCGACAATCCGAGCGCCAGGGCGTCGCCGCCGCTCGCGCCGCTGCCCCAGGCGCCGCCCGACCGGTCGCCGAGGAGCTCCTCGCCGAGCGACAGGGCGCGGTCGAGCGCCCGCTCGGCGCCATCGCCGGCGTCGGTGGGCACCTGACGCCGCTCGGTGAGCGCGCCGGCGCGGTCGACGAACCCGGCGGCCAGCTTCGAGCCGCCGATATCGATCGCCAGCACCCGCTCGGCCGGCGCGCCGCTCCGCCCTGCGCCCATACCTGATGGATACCAGTCAGCCGCCGAGGATCGGTCCGTCGCCTACAGGACGATCGAGCGCTGGAGCCGGGGCGGGTTGTCCGGATCCAGCCCCTTGGCGCGCGCGAGGGCCAGCGCGCCGCGGTGAATCCGGACGAGCTCCACCATTGGATCCTCGGCGCCGGCCTCCAGATGCGCGCCGGTGGCGAGCACGTCGTCGCTCAGTCCGGGCGGGAGGTCGCCGAGCGCCCACACGAGCGTCTCGGGACCGAGCAGGCTGATCGGGCCGTGGCGGAGCTCCATCGCCGGGTAGGCCTCCGTCCACACCAGCGCGGTCTCGCGGAACTTCAGCGACGCCTCGCTGGCCAGTCCCACCGCCGGCCCGGAGCCGAGGAAGACGAACTGCCGGCAGTCCTCCAGTCCCGCGGGCAGCGCCGCGTCGAGCGCGACCTCGGCGCGGTCGGCCAGCGCGGCCACATCGTGGCCCAGCGCCGCCCGCCACAGCGCCATCACGCTCGTCGGGAATCGCGTTTGCGGGATGGCGGTCTCGTCGGCGAACTCGAGCGTCACCACGTCGTCGGCGGCGTCGATCACCGGGCTGGGATCGGTCGCGGTGAGGGCCAGCACCGGGCAGCGGTGGCCCAGCCGCGCGATGGCGCGGAGCACTTCGGTCGTGGTCCCCGACCGGGAGATGACGGCCACCCGGTCATAGCGGCGGGTGAGCGGTACCTCGGAGCCGGCAAACGCGTCGGTTTCGCCCGCGCCCGCCGACTCGCGCCAGGCGGCGATCGCCTGACCGGCGAACAGCGACGTGCCGCAGCCGACGATCATCACCCGCTCGCCGCGCTGTGGCAGCTTCGCCTCGGACGCCAGCTCCGCGGCGACACGCCACGTGCGGGGCTGACTGCGCACCTCTGCTTCCAATACGCTCGTGTTTGCTTGCTCAGTGCTCATACTCGTCCACTCTAGGCGAACTTGGTCGAAACCTCCAAATTTGGCGCCCATGATCCTCTCCCCTCCGAGGTCCTCGGATGATCCTGTGCGTCGCGGGCAATCCCGCGGTGGACAAGCTGTTCGAGGTCGAGCGCCTCGCGCCGGGGGAGATCCATCGCCCGCTGGGGTTCATCCAGCGACCGGGCGGCAAGGGGCTCAACGTCGCCCGGGCGGCGACGAGCCTCGGCGCCCGCGCGTCGGTGACGGGCCTGGTGGGGGGTCACAGCGGACGGTGGATCGCGGCGGCGCTGGCATCTGAGCCGGTCGAGGGCCGGTTCGCCCCCTCCTCTGCCGAGACGCGCACCTGCCTGTCTGTGGCTGACCGCGAGACGGGCCGGCTCACCGAGTTCTACGAGGCCGGCGCTCCGGTCACCCATGCCGAATGGGACGGCCTGATGACCGTCGCCACGTCGCTGATGGCGGGGGCGGCGTGGATGACCGTGTCCGGTTCACTGCCGGCGGGCGCCCCTGCCGGCGGCTACCGCGAGCTCGTCCACGCCGCCCGTGACGCCGGGGTGCCGGCCGCGCTCGACTCCCGGGGGCCGGCGCTCGCGGCCGGGCTGGCGGCGCGCCCGGCGATGGTCAAGGTCAATGCCGCCGAGGCTGCAGAGCTGCTCGGCGCGCCGGTGGGCGACGCCGCGACCGCGGTGGCCGCGGGCCGTACGATTCGCCGGCGGATCGGCGGGGACGGGCACGCGGTGGCGATCACCCTGGGGGAGCGAGGCGCGGTGCTGATCGATCCCGCCGGCGACGCCCACCAGGGGAGCCTCGACGTCCGCGGCGCCTATCCGGTTGCCAGCGGCGACGCCTTCCTCGCCGGGCTGGTGGTCGCGCTCGAGCGAGCCGAGCCGTGGCCCGAAGCGATGCGGCTGGCGCTCGGCGCCGCCGCGGCCAACGCGGAGGTGCCCGGTGCCGGCGTGCTGGACGGCGCGCGGGCGCACGAGCTGGCGGCGGCCGCCGTGATCACGGCGGGGTAGGAGCGCCCGAGTTCTCGCCGGACCGGAACGTACCCTGTGGGCGCGACCGATATCCGACTGGAGGCTGACACATGGCTGCACCCCCGAAGGTCCGCGAGCAGCTACCGCATGTCGTTCGGTTCTCTCCGACAGAGATCAAGAAGGCGGTCCGTGGCGTCGAGGGAATCAACGCCAAGATCGCGCTGGTGATCACCCGCACCGTCGGGACGATGGCCTGCGCCTATGTGTTCGGGGTCATTGCGCTGATCAGCCTGCCCGCCGCGGTCAGCTCGGGGCAGGTGATCATCATCGTCGCGTGGGTCGCGCAGACGTTCCTGCAGCTGGTGCTTCTCTCGATCATCATGGTCGGGCAGTCCGTGCAGTCGGCCGCCTCGGACGTACGCGCCGCGAAGGAGTTTGCTGACACCGAGACGATTCTGGACCGCCTCGACCTCCACACCGCGGGCGGCATCAAGGACGTACTCGACGCGATCCACGCGATCAGCAACCCCGCCGCCGGACCAACGCCTCCACCCCAGACCAGCTGACGCAAACGACGGCGGCACCGCGGGAGGTGGGAAGCCGCGCGTTGGCTCAGACGCCGGCTTGCGCGAACGTCACCAGCCGGGCGCGCTCCTCATCCCACAGCTTGAGGCGCACCGCGCGCAGGCCGTCACGCAGCGACAGCGTCGGCACGCTCTGGAAGACCGGGTTCTCCTCGTGGGCCCGCTGCAGGTTGTAGTTCGGGATCCGCACGCTGAGATGGTGGATGTGGTGATAGCCGATGTTGCCGCTGACGAACTGCAGGACCTTGGGCAAATCGAGGAATGAGCTCCCGCGCAGCGCCGCGTCGGCATACGTCCATCCGTCCTCACGTTGCCAGTAGGCATCCTCGAACTGATGCTGGACGTAGAACAGCCAGATGCCGACAGCACCGGCGAGCATCGCGGCCGGGGCCCACACGAGCAGCAGATCGCCAAGGCCGATCGCCCAGATCAGCGCGGCGGCAATGACGACCAGCACGATGTCGGTCCGGATCACGCTGGTGCGCATTCGCGGCGCGGCATTGCGCGCGACGATCCGCGGACCGATGATCATCGCGAACACCGGCCCGACCCCGAACATGACCAGCGGGTTGCGAAACAGGCGGTAGGCGAGCCGGCCACGGGCCGAGCGCGCGCGATACTCGGCCACGGTCAGCGTCGGGAGGTCACCGATTCCGCGCTTGTCCAGGTCCCCGGAGGTGGCGTGATGTACCGCGTGGTCGTGACGCCAGCGGACGAACGGCGAGAGCACCAGCAGCCCGCAGAATGCGCCAAGCCAGGCGTTGGCTCGCCGCGAGGGCATGAACGACCCGTGCGAGCAGTCGTGAAAGATGATGTACGAGCGCAGCAGAAACGCGGCGGTCACCGGAGCCAGCGCGAGCGTCAGCCACGGCGAGACGGCGAGCGCCAGGTACATCCCCACGCTCAACGCCAGGTATGGCACAACCGACGTGCCGATCTCCACGCAGCTGCGCAGCAGCCGCGGGGACGCATACTCGCGGAGCGCGTCGCGCCAGAACGCCGGGTCGCTGGGCGGCTCGGGAACCGGTTCGCAGACGTCAGGCGAAACCGGCGGCGACAGTGTGGAAGTCTGATTGGTCACGGCAACGGCCCCTCTCGGTGGTCAAAGCCGATCCCAATGATCCGCTCCAGTTTCAGGCGCGAGACTATCCGCCCAAGGGTGAGCGGTGCGTAAAGAATCTTGAAGGAAGCGCCCATGCGGAGGGCCGAGGCCCTCCGCATTGCCCGATGCGCTCTCTACAGGGGCTGAACGTTCGCGGCGGCGGGACCCTTGGGGCCCTGCTCGGCGTCGTAGCTGACCTTCGCGCCCTCGGCGAGCGACTTGAAGCCGCTGCCCTGGATCGCGCTGTGATGGACGAACAGATCCTTGCCTGCCTCATCGGGTGTGATGAAGCCAAAGCCCTTGTCGTCGTTGAACCACTTCACGGTTCCTGTTGCCATGAGATCCCTCCGGTTTGGTGCACTGCGAAACGCGGAGGACGCTGAGGTAACAACGACTGCCGAGACCGCGGGCACTGCGAATAGAAGCGAGTGATTGCTCGCATGGGCGTGAGGATAGCGCCACACGGCCAGGATGACGAGGCCGGGGAGGCCAGCGCCATGCCGGCAGCGGCGGTTGCAGACCATGCTACGGTCAGAATATGGGTGGAGCACACGCTCGTGCGACGTGGCTGACCGGGCTCGTTGTTAGCGTCTACCGCGGGTAACGAACGTGAAAACCACACGCGAAAGAGCCGAAGAGAAGCGCCTCGCCAAGCTCGAGGTTGTTCGTGAGCAGGTCGAGGATGGGTCGCTCGTCATCCGCAAGATGACCGATGAAGAGCGACTGCGCTATCCGCCTCGGCCCGAGCGCCCGAAGAAGTCGTCAAGCCGATAACCGGCCACCCCGCGGAGGTCCGCCGCCGTCAGGCGCGGGTCCAGCCGAGCCGGACCCGCGCCTGAGACTGGAAGCGACGGTCAGAAGCGCCTGTGACCCGAGCGCCCGCCGCCGGCCGTGCCGAACTTGAATGCGGTCGTCGAGTTGAAGGTGCTGCTGGGGTTCAGGACCACCGAGGGCCAACCGGCCTGGCCGATGTGGTTCGGAGCGTCCGGATAATGCTGCGTCTCGAGGGTGAAGCCGGCACCCTGACGGTAGATGTGGCCGCTCGGGCCGGTCAGGTCGCCGACCAGGAAGTTCCCGGAGTAGAACTGCACGCCGGGCTGATCGGTGTACGCGGCAAGCGTGATCCCGGTTTTGCGGTCCGCCGCGATGGCCGCCAGCCGGTACCCGGAGCCGTTGAGCACCCAGTTGTTGTCATACCCGTGCGAGATGATCAGTTGCGGGAACGCCTGCGTCCCGCCGTCGGGCAGATCGGCCCGGCGGATGAACTCGCCGATCGGATGCAGGGTCCGGAAGTCATACGCCGTTCCCGCCACCGAGGCGAAGTTCGTGGGTATCTGATTGACGTCGACCGGCTGGTACGTGTCGGAGTTGATCGCCAGATCCTGGCCGTACACCGATCCCGATCCCTCACCGCCCAGGTTGAAGTACGTGTGGTTGGTGACGTTGAGCACGGTGGCCAGGGTCGAGGAATCATTGACCACGCTGTAGGTGATCTTCAGCGTGTTGTCCCTCGTCAGGTAATACGTCACGGTCGCGGTCACGTTGGCCGGGAATCCGTTGCACCCCGGGCTGAGCGTCGCCAGGCAGCCCTCGCCCGACGGGAACGTGTCCTGGAGCTGCAGGGCCACGTAGCCCGCTCCCGTCTCCGGAGTCGCGTTCCACACCTGGGTGTTCCACCCCAGGTAGCCACCGTGCAGCGTGTTGACGCCGTTGTTGGCATCCAGCGTGTACTTGGTGCCGTTGTTCGAACAGCCCGTGCACGTCATCGTGAACGTGTGGTTGGCGATCCGGTTGCCGTAGCGCCCGATGATGGCGCCGAAGTACGTGTCACCCGATCCACCGGACAGCGGCCACGGCGTCTGCGTCGCTCCCTGGGTGAAGTCGGCAACGTAGTCCGCCAGGGTCGGGAAGCCCAGTGCGACGTCCTTCGTCGCGCCTGATCGATCCGGGACATTGATCGACGTCACGTCACCGCCGTAGTTGGTGATCGTGACATTCATGTGGTGGCCGTTGGTCAACGTGTACAGGCTGACCGGCGCGTTGTCCGCGGTCCCCCACGGCTGGCTGGTGATACTCCCCCCGCCGCCGCTCCAGTGGTGCTTGTTGCCCGGCTTGGCAAACGCATGAGCCGAGGCTGTCACGCTGAACACCGCTCCCACGATGAGAATCAGCGCACTGCTCGATAAGAACGCAAGCAACCTCCTGCTGCCGCGATTCGCGTGCTGCATGACGGCTCCCTTCGACTTATGTTCGTACGCGCCCCGCCCGGCCCACGCCGGTCGCCGCGGACGCCTGACATCGACGGCTGTTAACGCTAACACGGGTGTCAATCGCCACAAACCTGCCGGAAACGCGGCAGATTGCGGCGTGGGCGCGAGTGCTAGGTTGCGGCTGTGGCCGCCATCGGCGTTTCCGCTCGTCGCCGTGACTCCGAACCCAAGGTCCGGGGGGCCACCCAGTTCGCCGGAGACACGCCCGTGTACGGCCTGCTGCACGCCCGCCTCGTCCTCGCGCACGAGGCACACGCGACGATCTCGGCCATCGACAGCGGGCCGGCGCTCGACCTCCCGGGAGTGGTCGCCGTGCTCACCGCCGCCGACCTGCCGATCGTCGCCACCGGGAAGGGACGGCTGTACGAGCCACTCGCGCGCGAGGAGGTCGTGTACGCCGGCCAGCCGGTCGCCATCGTCGTCGCGGAGACCGAGGCGCTGGCCGAGGACGGCGCGCAACTGGTGGCGGTGGAGCTCGTTCCGCTCGAGCCGGTGCTCGATGTGGAGGCGGCGGCACATCCCGGCGCGCCGCTGGCGCGAACGGTCGTCTCGGTGCAGGACGAGGGGTCTGACATCGGCGATGCTCACGCGGCCGTCGCCGCGGCCGGGCTCGAAGGCGAGGACCTGTCCGAGAACGTCCTGGGGACCGCCCGGCTGCAGAACGGCGACGCGGCGGCGGCGATCGCCGGCAGCGCCGTGACCGTCAGTGGGCGGTTCACGACGCCGTGGATGTACCAGGGGTACCTCGAGACGCAGACCGCGACCGGATGGCTGGAGCCCGAAGGCGACCTGGTGGTCCGCAGCTCCACCCAGGCGCCGTTCGCCACCCGCGACTCGCTGGCCAAGCTGTTCGGCTTGCCAACCGAGCGGGTGCGCGTTCGCAGCATGCCGCTGGGCGGGGCGTTCGGCGGCAAGATGATGATCATCGAGCCGCTGGCCTGCGGCGCGGTGCTGGCGCTGCGCCGCCCGGTCCGCCTGGCGCTGACCCGCAGCGAGGACATGGCGGCGACCAACCCGGCCGGCGCCGAGATCATGTCAGTGGAGATCGGCGCCGACGCCGACGGACAGCTGACCGGGATCCGCGCGCGGGTATTCGTTGACCGCGGCTCCACCGACGACTTCGGGGTCGAGGCGATCGCCGCGATGCTCGCCGCCGGCCCCTACCGCTGGCGCGCGCACGATCTCACCGCTCTCGGGGTCGCCACCAACCGCGTCACGTTCGGGGCCTACCGCGCCCCGACGGCCGCCCCCGCGGCGTTTGCGATCGAATCGCTGATCGACGACCTCGCCCGGCGGCTCGAGATCGACCCGCTGGAGCTGCGGTTGCGCAACGTCGCCGGCGAGGGCGATCCAGCGCCGTCGGGCCAGGCGTTCCCGGTGTTCGGCGCCCGGGCCTGCCTCGAGCGCGTCAGCGATCACCCGCTGTGGGCGCGCCGGGACTCGCTGGCCGAGAACGAGGGCATCGGCGTCTCGATTGGATGGTGGCCCGGCGGCTACGAGCCCGCCGCCGCGGTCTGCCGACTCGATGCCGACGGACACCTGACGGTGATCACCGGAGCCGCCGACATGACCGGCGTGGAGAGCGGCTTCGCCACGATCGCCGCCGACGCCTTCGGCGTCGACATCTCCCGCGTCCGTGTCGTCAACGCCGACACCTCCAGCGCTCCCTACGCCGGGACCAGCGGCGGCAGCAAGGTCACCTACACCGTCGGGCGCGCCGTGGAGCGAGCCGCGATCGAGGCCCGTGACCGCCTCCTCGAGGTCGCCGCCGACGAGTTGGAGATCTCGCCGCTGGACCTGGAGATCGTCAACGGCTCGGTGCAGCCCCTCGGCGTCCCGGCCAAGGCGCTGCCGATCGAGGAGCTCGCCGCCAAGATCCTGCGGTTCGGCAGCCGGTACATGCCCGTCGAAGGACACGGACGGTCGGCCCAGCCGCAGGCGCCGCAGGCCGCGGCTCATCTGTCGCATGTCCGGGTTGACCCGGATACCGGCGCGGTCACGGTGCTGCGTCATGTCATCGCCCAGGACGTGGGCCGGGCGCTGAACCCGGCACTGGTGGAGGGCCAGATGCAGGGCGGCACGGCTCAGGGTCTCGGGTGGGCGCTGCTCGAGCAGCTGGCCTACGACGAGTACGGGCAGCTGACCACCGGGAGCTTCGTGGACTACACGATGCCGTCGTCTGACACCACGCCGCCGATCGATGCCGAGATCGTGGAGGTCCCCGCCCCCGAGGGGCCGTACGGCGCCAAGGGCGTGGGCGAGGCGCCGGTGGTCGGCGTCCCCGCCGCGGTGGCCAATGCGATCGCGGCCGCGACGGGCGGGGTCCGGATGACGCAGCTCCCGATGACGCCGGAGCGGGTGTGGCACGCGGTCGCGGCCTCGGCCCACGAGGCCTAGCTGCTCGTAGCGAGAGGCGCGCCGTCCCTCCGCAGTCCGTCCGTCAGTACTGGATCCGGAAGGTGACCGGGCCGACCACGGCCATGATCCGGATGAACTGTGGGCACATCTCGCCCGCGGTGCAGATCGGACGCGCCAGCTCGTCCGCGCGGGCGGTGTAGGTCCCCGCGCACCACCGGTCACCGGCCGGCGGTCCCATCGGGACGGTCACGTGCTGGCCCTGGGTGACGGGCGGCACCGGCATCGACTGCGCCGCCGTGCATCCGGCGCCGTGCGGGCCCGAGATGCTCAGCGTGTAGCTAGAGGCCGTCGTGCCCTGGCGGCCGCTGGCATCTGGCGCTGTGAAGCCGAACGTGAATTTCGTGTACTGATCCCCCGTCCTCGGCGTGACGGTCAGGGGCGCGTGCGGGATCCCGGAGGTTCCGGACCCGCCGTTCGAGGTGCCGCCGGTGTTCGTGGCGGAGGTCGTGATCCCGGACGCGCCGGCGGCTCCGGAGGTCGAGACGGCGGATGAGCTGCCGCAGGCCGATAGCCCGATCGCCAGCGCCGCGACGGTGACGGCCAGCGCCAATCCGTCGAGCGCGGGCCGCCTCAGCGTCGCGCCGGTGTGGTGGCCGGGCACCTCACGCCGCCTCGGCCGCGAAGGCACGCAGCGTCGCCTTGGCGTCGGTGAGCACGGGGTCACCGTGCGCCAGCAGGAGGCGGTCGAAGTCGAGGTCCAGCAACTCGCGGTACGCGGCGCGCAGGCCGTGCTTGGTCTGCTCCGGTTCGTCCATCAGCGAGTCGGGCACGAACGTGAGCCCCTCGACCCCCGGCAAGCGGACGACCCCGTCGGCGCAGGCGAGCGCCTGATGGGCCGGAATGTGCAGCGCGGTCTCGTCGGGGCAGATTACGTTCACGCGATGTACTACGAGTCCACCCGGCAAATCGTCACCGAATTCGAATGGGGTGACCGGACCGCGTCCCTCGAGTTCATGGAGCCCGTTGGCGATGCAGTGCACCTCGCATCCGAACGCCTCCCGGAACCGCCAGGCGTCGCGATCGTGGTGGCGGTTGGTCAGCACGAAGTGCTCGGGCTCGACGTGCCGCTCCCGGAACCATTCCGCGCCGCCCGGCGGGAGCATGGCGTCGATCAGCACGCGCTCGCGTGCCAGGAAGTACGAGCTGACCTCGCCGCCGTGATGGGGGTGCCGCGCGGTCCAGTGCCACAGACCGTGGGATATCTCCTGCATACTCCCGAGCCTACCCAGACACGTGGACCGCGAATTCCGTTGACCCGTCAACTAGACTTCGCAGCATGGACACGATCGTGCAATCGGGACTTGACGGCGCTGCGCTGGAGGCCTGGCGGAGCTACCTCCAGAGCCACGCGTCGATCGTACGCGTCCTCGATGCCGACCTGGACGCCGAGCACGGTCTGACCACGCGGGACTACGAGGTGCTGCTGTACCTCTCCCAGGCCGAGGACCGGCGGCTCGCGATGTCGGCGCTGGCCGAGAGCACGAAGCTGACCCGGTCGGGGATCACGCGTCTGGTCGACGGCCTGGTCGGGTCAGGACTGATCGAGCGCGTCGCCTGCCCCAACGACGCTCGGGTCTCCTATGCGCGACTGACCGATCTCGGGTACCACAAGCTCCGTGAGGCCGGCTGCTCGCACGTGGCCAGTATCCGCCGGCTCTTCCTCGAGCACTTCTCGCCCGAGGAGATCGAGCAGCTCGCATCGCTGCTCAGCCGCCTGCCCGGGGCGCAGGCCGGCGGACGCTGCACCGCCGAGTAGCCGGGCGGGCGTCCGGGCGCCGGGAGCCCGAGGCGGGCGATCGGCGGGCGGCGCAACTACTTGACAGCGCAACCTTCCTGTCGCTATAGTGGTTGCATACTCAATCAATTCGTCAAGGGAGTCCCCGATGTCAGCCACGACGCTCCAGCAGATCCCGACCGGCGTCTATGCCGTCGATCCTGCCCATTCCAACGTCGGCTTCGAGGTCCGTCACATGGGGATCGCGACCGTCCGCGGCAAGTTCGGCACATTCGAGGGCAAGATCGACGCCAGCGGCGACAACCCCGTGCTCGAAGGTACCGTTGATGTCGCCACCGTCGACAGCGGTGAACCCAACCGTGACGGCCACCTCAAGGGCCCCGAGTTCTTCGACACCGATCAGTACCCGCAGATCAGCTTCCACTCGACCGGCACCGAGGCGGCCGGCGACGGCAAGGTCTCGCTGAAGGGCGAGATCACGATCAAGGGCGTCACCAAGCCGATCGAGCTCACCGGCGAGCTCGCCGAGAACGGCGAGGATCCGTGGGGCAACCAGCGCGTCGGCCTCGAGCTGACGAGCGCGATCGATCGCCGCGACTTCGGTCTGAGCTGGAACCAGACCCTCCCGAACGGCAACCTCCTCGTCGCCAACGAGGTGAAGCTGCTGGTCAGCGTATCGGCCGTCAAGTCCGCGTAGCACGATGCGGATCCTTGGCATCTCCGGCAGCCTGCGGTCAGCGTCGCACAACACGGCGCTGCTGCGGGCGGCCGCCCAATTGGCGCCGGAGGGCGTGACGCTCGAGATCTACGAGGATCTCGAGCTGCTCCCGCCCTACAACGAAGACCGTGACACCGACGACCCGCCGGCTGAGGTGGCTCGGCTCCGGGCCGAGATCGACGCCGCTGACGCCGTGCTGTTCTCCACCCCGGAGTACAACACGACCATGCCGGGTCAGATGAAACAGGTCGTCGACTGGGCATCCCGCCCCCACGGGCCCGACTCGGCGCTGTGGGGCAAGCCGGTGGCGGTGATGGGCGCCAGCATCACCGACTACGGCGCCATGTGGGCGCAGGATCACCTGCGCAAGGCGCTCGGCGTCTCCGGCGCGCGCGTGCTCGACGCGGAGCTCTCGGTGGCGCGGGCCCAGGACCTGTTCACCGCGGACGGCGAGCTCCCGGACCCGGAGACGCGCGATCGGCTCGCCGAGCTCGTCGAGGGCCTCGTGGAGCACCACGGGCGATACGCCAAGGTGGCATCGTAGGCGCGATGAATCGGACGGATGAGATGAGCCCCTCCCCCACCCCCACCGCATCGCACGCCGTCACGCCGATTGCCGCCGACACGGCGCTCGGCGCGGTCAGCTTGGTGGTGTCAGACCTGAATCGCGCGCGCCGGTTCTACGAGACCGTGCTCGGCCTCCGGGTCGAAGAGCTCGCTGACGGTGGGCTGACGTTCGGCGCCCCCGACCCGGACGGCCCGATGCGCGTGCTGGTGCGGGTGTACGGCGATCCGACCGCGCCGGCGCTCGACCGCACGGCCACCGGCCTGTTCCATCTGGCCATCCTGCTCCCGACCCGGATCGATCTCGGGCACGCCTTGATGCGGCTCGCGAACAGCCGCTGGCCCCTCGACGGGGCGTCTGACCACCTGGTGAGCGAGGCGCTGTACCTGTCTGACCCTGACGGAAACGGGATCGAGATCTACCGCGACCGCCCGCGCGATGAATGGCCCTACAAGGGGGACCGGCTCGAGATGGCGACGCTCGCCCTGGACCTGCGCAGCATCATCGCCGAGCTCGGCCCGGACCCGGCTCCGCAACCGACGGTGCCCAGCGCCACCACGATCGGGCACGTCCACCTCCAGGTCGCCGACGTGGGCGCCGCGGAGGCGTTCTACCACGGGGTGCTCGGCTTCGACGTGACCGTTCGCGGTTACCCCGGTGCCCTGTTCGTCTCGGCCGGTGGTTACCACCACCATCTCGGTCTCAACACCTGGCACAGCCTCGGCTCGGGACCGGCCGCTCCGGGCTCGGTGGGGCTGAGGTCCTACGAGGTGCTGCTCCCCGACGCTTCGGAGCTTGACCGGTTGCTCACGCGCGTCCGTGCGGCCCGCCTGCCGATCGAGACCGACGGTCTCGGCGCAGCCGCCGTGCACGACCCGTCGGGCAATCTCGTCGTCCTGCGCTGTCCGTAGCGGCGAGCGGGTCCGACCCCCGCGCGCCGCTACCCTTGACGACCTCGGCGACGTGGCGGAGTGGCTACGCAGCGGCCTGCAAAGCCGTGTACACCGGTTCGATTCCGGTCGTCGCCTCTCCCTCGCTCCCGTCGCCGCGAGCGCTACCGCACCCGGAGCGGCAACGGCAGCGCGCCGTACCGCAGCTCGATGGCAAGGTCATGGGTGGACGCCGTGGTGAATCCGCCGGTGATGTCGGCGCCGCCGCCGCCGATGACCCCGTCCGGATACTGCCTGAAGTCGATCTGCGGGAGGGTCAGGAGCCGGTCGTCGACCGCGACCGCGAAATGCTGGTCCAGCTGCTGGCCCCCCACACTGACGTCCTGACCGCGCCGGGCGATCTGCGCCGTCACGCGCTGAAAGGCCCGCCGGCCGGCTGCGGTGAAGCCGAACTGCACATCGGGCGAGCCACCGGTGTCGGTGGCGGCCTGTGGTGTGACGACGTCGGCGCCGGACAACGCCACGTCGTCATGGAGCACGAAGAACCGGGCCGACGGGTCGGCGAGGCTCAGCCGGTGCGACCAGTCGGCCGCGGCGGCCTGGAGCACCACCGTGCCTTGACGCACGATCAGCAGGCGAGCTCCGGGGGGCAGCGCGCGCCTCACGGCCGGCGCCGTGGCGTTGTCGGAGATCTCGGGCCCGGTGAGCAGGCAGTGCTGCCCGGCGATCAGTTGGGCGTGGGTCGCGCGCGCCGCCGCCGCACACGCCGCGCTCCCCGGAGCCCCGAACACGTAGCCCACCGATCCGAGCCGCGACAGGTGCGATGACGCCGGCCCCGGCGGTTGCCGGGCCGCGAGCTTGACGGCCTGATACAGCGACAGGCCGCCGGCACCCGCCAGGCCCGGCTCCCCGCTCGGCCCTCCTTGGCTGATCTTCAGCGCGGCGCTGTTGTCAGCCGCGAGCTGACTGGCCACGGTCCTGCCGTTGGGCGCCAGCACGTCGGCCTCCCAGTCATAGAAGGCGAGCTGCGCGGGCTGGGTGATCAGCGCGATGGTCCGGTCACGTCGCGCCGCGGTCATGGCGGGGAGCGACACGACCAGCTCCGCGGCCCCCGCGCGCACGACGTGGCCGCCCTTGACGATCGAGCGCAGCCGGTCACGGACGATGCGCGCCTCCGCCGACATTGCCGCGGGCGTCACGGCCGGGTCGCGACCCGTCGGCTCCGCCTGAAGGATGACGGCCGACGGCCCTGCGGACGCAGCGCCGCCGTGATGACCACCGACCCGCAGGAACACCGCCAGCACGGCGAGCACCACGATGAGACTCATCGCGGGAACCAGGACCGAGCGTCGGCGGGCGCGCCCGTGCGGGCCGGCGGGCGCCGGGGAGTCGAGCACCTGCCGCAGCAGCCGCTCCATCTCGGCGCGGTCGCTCGGATCGGACGGCGGCGTGGACGGGACCGGGTTGAACCGAGCCAGCTCTGCGATCACCGGATCATCTGACGTCATCGAGCCTCCTCGGTGATTGGCGAGTTGCGGTGCGTGTCGCGTGGCGGGCCGTCGTCGAGCAGTGCGGCGACCCGGCGGCGCGCACGATGCAGCCGCACGCGGAACGCCGCCGGGGTGCATCCGGCGGCCCGGGCGGCGCGTCCCGTGTCGAGGCCGTCCCAGGCGATGAGCAGCAGCGCCTCCCGCTCGCGCGGCGAGAGCGCCGCCATCGCTCGACCCATCTCGGCGCTCATCTCGGCCGGCGGCTCCCAGCCCATCTCGGGATCGGACCCGGAGCTGAGCAGCCTCGTCACCAGCGCGCCGCGCCGCCGTTCGGCCCGGTGCTGGTTGGCGAGGATCCGGCGCGCCACTCCCAGCAGCCACGGGAGCGGGTCATCCGACAGGGAGTCCAGGCGGCGCCAGGCGACGACGAACGTCTCGGCGACCACATCATCCGCCGCCGATGGGGGACCGCGCCTGAGCACGTACGCCCGGACCGCCCAGTAGTGGGCTGCGAACAACCGCTCGAAGGCAGCCCGGCGCTCGTCGCGATTAGACATACGAGACGCGATTGTCCGCCTGCACGCGATCCGTTACATCGGGCCGTCAGATCAGCGCTCGGCGCGCCACACGATCGAAGCGCCGTGGGGGTCGGTCCACGCGGTCGGTTCGCCGTCCACGCACATCAGGAATGCGGCCGGCGTCGGGGCCTGCGCCGCGACGTCCTCGCCGACGCCGGGGATCACCCGAGCTCGCTCGTTGGCGATCCACACCGCCTCGAGCTCGCCCACGGTATCGGCGAACGCGGCTCGCTCCGCCGGATCGGTCACATAGCCGAGAACGGCGGTGTGGAACACGACGAGCGTCGCGCCGGCCGGAGCCTGCGCCGCGAGCGCGGCGAGATCGGCGCGCAGGTCGCCGGCGACGATCCGCGGGGGATCGGCGCGGGCCACGTCGCAGGCGGCGCGCAGCCCGGCCAGCCGGTGCTCCTGACCCGGCCAGACCAGCGCCTCCAACCAGCGGATCTCCGCGGGATCGGTCAGGTCGACCGGATGCAGATCCAGGCCCGCCCGCCACACGACCTCGAGGTTGCCGACCGGGAGCGGCGTCAGCGCATCGGCGACGCAGCTGAACACCGGGGCCGTCGGATTGCCGGGCGGACTCGGCGCCACCCGGTGATCACCGTAGGCGTAGGCGTAGCGGTCGGGCAGCAGGCACAGGCCGGCCGAGGCGCCGACCTCGAGCAACGCCAGCGGCTGGGGCAGCCGCGCCAGCGCCGGCAGCAGCGTTGCGCACCGCGCCGGCTCGTTGGTCTGCGTGCGGCGCACCGCCATCACCGCCGCGATCTCGTCCGGATGGGTGCGGACCAGGTCGAGGAAGCCAGCGGCATCCGGCGGCGTGCCGAACAGGTAGCGGACGGCGCCGAGCAACAGGTTGGGCTGCCATTTCGGCCTGGGCAGGGCGGCCAGGAAGTCGAGCGTCGCCGGGTCAGCGGCGACCGCCATCGCCATCTGTCCGAACAGCTCCGAGCGGCCCGCTGCCTCGACCTCCGCGTACCAGCGGTACAGCGCCGCGATCCGCTCCCGCGGGTCTCGGTTCGGGCGCGACGGTTGCGCCATCCAGGTCGATTCCCAGCTCACGCCCTCACCGGAGCTCACCCGTGCCACGGCTCCTCCTCGAGCGCCCGCTCGTAGGCGGCACGGTCGTGGAGCGGCTCTCCGTGGGAGACGAGCACATGCTTGAAGGGCAGCGCGAGCAGCGCACGCAGCGCGGGCAGCGTGCGCTCGTGGTGCGACGGCGTCCCCCAGACCCGGAGGCGTCCGTCGGGCGCGGTGAGGCCGTCAGCGAACACGAGCGCCTCGTGCTCGGGGAGCCAGACCGGCGTCTCCTTTCGCCCGCGACCATCGTCGAGAGCGACCAGGCCGCCGGGCAGCTCGTCACCGGGGAAGATCGGCTCCAGCTCGGTCCGGGGGATGTCGTGGCGGTAGAACAGGTCCGGGCCGAAGGCTCTGGCGCCATACCGGCGGACGAACAGATCCACGTCCCTGATGTGATCGGGCTTGAGCACGATCACCACGGTCGGTGGCCGCGCGTCGAACCGCGCCCACACTTCGGCCGCATCCGGCGGGGGCGCGAGCGGATCGAACAGGATCACCTCGCCCCCGCCGATGGCGCAGACGGAGTTCACGACCGGCTCCCACCCGCTTCCCGCGGTCCAGTCGGGATGGGTGACGCGCCACAACCAGAGGTCCGCGGTTACGTCTCGGAGCTCCCAGGCCACGGCGTCATTGTGCCCGAGTCCGCTCGCCGATCCAGCTGAGGATCGCCCGGGAATGCGTGATCGTCGTGCCGTCGGCCAGCTTCAGCGCGGGCAGCTTCTCATCCCCGGTGGCCGCTTGGAGCTCCTCGCGAGAGCCCTTGCGCAGAAACGGAATCGGGCTGCCGTGGGCGGCGATCACCTTGTCGTACTCGATTCCGGCGCCGCGCAGCGCCTCCTGGACGCGTCGGCACGGATGGATCTTGGGCCCGCCGTCATCGCCGTGACAGACGTACAGAGTCGGTTTCATCGGCAGCTCGCTTTAAAGTTGGTCTCCGCAGTATCACCCGCCGCCGGCTGGAGATCCAGCCGGCGAGTCGAGTGTGGCCAGCCGCCGCTCGAACAGGCGCCGCTCGGCGTCGTCGTGGACGAGCGCCAGCGCCTGCCGGTAGGCCGCCTGTGCCTCGGCGACGCGGCCGAGGCGATTGAGCATCTCGGCGCGAGTCGAGTGCAGGTATCGGTAGTCCGGCAGCGGCAGCCGGTCGACGATCGCCAGCCCCGCCGCCGGCCCGTACGCCTCAGACACGGCGGCGGCTCGGTTGAGCTCCACCACCGCCGAGTCCGTCAGCCGGGCCAGCTCGTCGTACAGCGCCACGATCTGGAGCCAGTCACGCTCGGGTACGAGGTGCAACGAGGCGATGGCCGCCTGGACCACGTAGGGGCCGCGCCCGTGCAGCGCCAGGGCGCGGTCAAGCTCGGCTCGCCCGTCGGCGATCTGCTCGGCATCCCACAACGACCGGTCCTGGTCACGGAGCAGCACGAGCTCGCCATCCCGAAACCGGGCGGCTCGCCGCGAATCGTGCAGCAGCATCAGGGCGAGCAGGCCCCGCGTCTCGGGCTCATCGGGCATCAGCTCCGCCAGTGCCCGCGCGAGCCGGATCGCCTCATTGGACAGATCGCCACGGCCGGCGTAGCCCTCGTTGAAGATCAGGTAGATGACCCCGTGCACGGCCGCGAGCCGGTCGGGCAGAAGGTGATCCGGCGGAACCCGGAACGGAATCCCGGCGGCGGCGATCTTCCGCTTGGCTCGAACCAGACGCTGGGCCATCGTCGGTTCCCCGACCAGGAACGCCCGCGCGATCTCGGGCGTGGTCAGGCCGCCGAGGGTGCGCAGCGTCAGCGCCACCTGCGCGTCCATCGACAGCGCCGGATGGCAGCAGGTGAAGATGAGCTCGAGTCGCTCGTCGGGGAATGTCGCGTCATCCATCGTGTCCTCCACGGCCTCGGGCACCTCCAGCAGCCGCGTCTTGGCGGCGAGCGTCCGCTCGCGCCGGATGCGGTCGATGGCGCGGTTGCGGCCGGTCGCGACCAGCCAGGCGCCCGGGTTGTCGGGAGCGCCATCACACGGCCAGCGCTCGGCGGCGATCGCGAAGGCCTCCTGCGCGGCCTCCTCGGCGAGATCGAAGTCGCCGAGGAAGCCGATCAGGGCCGCGAGCACCCGACCCCAGTACTCGCGAAAGGCGTGCTCGAGTGGTGCTACCACTCCTGGATCGGGCGGATCTCGATCGCTCCGCCGGCGCTCGTCGCCGGGACCCGCGCCGCCAGCTCGATCGCCGCGTCGAGATCGTCGGCCTCGAACATGAAGTAGCCGTCGAGCGCCTCCTTGGTCTCCACGAAGGGGCCGTCGGTCGTCAGTGTCTGGCCGTCCTTGACGCGCACGGTCGTGGCCGTCTCCGGTGGCTGAAGGCCGGCGCCGGGGGTCACGCCCGGGGTGTCGTTGATCAGCTTCCAGCCCGCCGCGATGGCCTTCTGATCCGCTTCGGGGAGGCTCTTCCAATCGCGCGCCGCCGGGCCCAGGTTGATGAGCATCATGTACTTCATCGCTACCTCCTTGCCGTGATGGTCGCGCCTAAGACGAACGGACGCGGGCCGAATCGACACCCTCTCGGCAAGATTCTCCCCGGTCGCGGTCAGCCTCGCCCGGAGGCGGTCCGGGACGGCGTCGATGACCGCGGGACCGGCGTCAGCTCGGCGTCTGGAACTCCGGCTGGTCCAGCAGCCGCAGCCAGCTGCCGTCGGGCTGACGGCGGACCACCTGGGCGCGCGCGCCGGCACCGTCCCGGGGCGGCGTCGAGGTCAGGGCGATGTCGCCGCTGACGAGCGTCGGCAACGGCGGCTCCGGCTCGAAGTGGGGCGCGTTGGCGAGGACCTTCTCCCACAGCTCGCGGATCGCGTCGCGGCCCACCGTCACCGCGCCGGGTGGATACGCCATCACCGCCTCCGGCTCGTACAGGGCCGCAATGCCGGCAGCGTCACCGTCGTTGGCGCATTGGACGAACAGCCGGGTCAGGTCCTCGGGCTTCATTGCCTTCTCTCGGTCGGGCATGGCTTCCTCCATGATCGATGTGCTGCCGTCCAGTCTGCCGCCCCGGCAATTAGAAGTCCAACAGATAGTTCTTCTCATAGCTAGAATTTCTGCTCATGGAACTGCGACAGCTCGAGTACTTCGTGGCGGTAGCGGAGGAGGCCAACTTCACGCGTGCCGCCGAGCGGGTGCACATCAGTCAGTCCGGGGTCAGCGCGCAGGTCCGCCAGCTCGAGGGCGAGCTCGGGCAGTCGTTGCTCGATCGATCCGGCCGCTCGGTCCGGCTGACCGATGTCGGCGCCGCGGTGCTTCCCTTCGCCCGAGCCGCGCTCGAGGCCGCCAGCGCCGCCCGCCAGGCGGTGGACGAGCTCACCGGTCTCGTCCAAGGTCAGGTGGCGGTGGGGATGGTCAACGGCTGCGCGCTGCCCGTCGTGTCGCAGCTGCTGGGCGAGTTCCACCGCCGGTACCCCGGCGTCGCCATCACGCTCAGCGAGGCTTCGTCGGACGGCCTGATCGATTCGGTCCGGGCGGGCCGGCTTCACCTGGCGCTGATCGGCGCCGCGGGCGCGCCCGCACCCGGCCTGCAGTCGGCCGTCGTCACGAATGAGACGCTGGTGGCGGCGGTGTCGCGGCAGCACCCGTTGTCGGCCCGCACGACGATCGGGATCGATGCGCTCCGCGAGCACGGGCTCGTGAGCCTGCCGCGCGGGACCGGGATCCGTGCCGCGCTCGACGCCGCGTGTGCTGCGGCGGGCTTCCAGCCCGAGATCGCGTTCGAGGCGAGCGCGCTGCCGATGGTGGCGCAGCTGAGCGAGCTGGGCCTCGGGGTCGCGATCCTGCCGGCCTCGATTGTCGACGCGCCGGCGTCGACGCTGCACGCGGTGCAGATCCGGCCGCGGCTGCGATCTCGCCTGGAGCTCGTGTGGAATCCCGATGCGGCAACGAGCCCGTCAGCCGACGCCCTGGTGCAGCACACCCGCGCGTTCATGCGACGCCTGTCCGCCGGCAGCCCGCGCAGCGCGACCACGCGACGTCGCTAGGCGACCGGGAGCGCAGCGGCGACGTCGGCGGCCGGGAGCGCCACCGCCCCGATCCGCCCGGCCTCCTCGACATGCTCCGCGCGGACTCCGGAGATGGCATCGGACACGAGCACCACCCGGTAGTCACGCTCGCTCGCGTCGTAGATGCTCGCCCGCGGGCAGTTCGGGTAATTGCATCCGGCGAACACGAGCGTCGTGATGTCGGATCCGCGCAGCTGCGCGTCGAGCCCGCTGCGATGGAACGCGCTCCAGCGAGGCTTCCACAGCACCGCTTCCCGCGGGCCGAGCTGCTGCGCGGCACCAGCGAGCAGCAGCTCGTGGTCCAGCTCCGGCGAGGCCGGCGGTACGAGCGCCGCCACGATCTGCGATCCGGGCGTTCCGGGACGAACGATCTGTGCGCCGTCGGCGATCGCGGTCCGTCGGGCCAGATCGACGTCGTTGCCGTCGTAGAGCCGGACGACGTGAAAGATCGGCCGCCGCGCGGACCGGTAGGCGGTGAGCAGGTCGACGATGGCGGGCACGACCTGAGTGGTGCCCGGGACCGGACAGCTGCCGTTGTCGGCGAAGTCGTTCTGGGCATCGATGACCACCAGCGCCGACCGCTCGAACTGGGGCGCCAGCAGCGGATCCAGCCCCTCCAACCGCTTCGCGGTGGCCGTCTCAGCACTCACGCCACGGAGCTTAGGCACCGCCTCCGAACTCGAGCGGCTCGTCGGTCGGCTCCGCCGCTCGTCTGCCCTGCTGCCGGGAGCGTCCGGCTCAGGGCAGCGTGCCGACCGCGCTCGCCGCGGAGTCAGCGGATGGCCGGTCTGCCAGCCGGGCCGTTGATAGGGGGGATGGGGTCCGCTGCGGGCGGTCGGTGACGTGCATCGCCACCGAGACACCCGAGCGCGCCAGGCAGCGCGGGCATCGTTCAAGCATCAGGTAGGACGCTCGGAGCTGAACGCTCAATCCGCACCGGGAACAGTTCATGTAGGACATGGCACCTCGTCATGGGCTACCGCGCGAGGGTTCGCGCGTGCGGTAACTGTCGTGTGGGCGGCAACGCCGCTCGCCCGCTCGAGGTCACGCTGGATGCGATGACTCGACACAGGGTCGTAGCGCGCCCGCCCGCCGCTGTACCGTCTGGACAAGTCCGAAGGACCTGTCTATACGATGCGGCCAGCGAAAACCGTACCGTGCGCTTCCGACCGACGCAACCCATCAGCCTCTAAACGCACAGCTTCAGGTCAGCGGCCTGACGTCCTTCCTCCCGCCGCCGCCGACACCGGCCCGGCTTCGGCCGGCCCATCACCGGTTCGGGCGCCGGCCGGCCTGACGCTCGAGGATCGTCGAGCCCGGCGCGGTGGCGTCACCGGCGCATCGCGTACACTCGACCCCGGTTTGACGTGCGGCTGTAGCTCAGTTGGCTAGAGCGTCTGCTTGCCATGCAGAAGGTCGAGGGTTCGAGTCCCTTCAGCCGCTCTTCAGAAAAGCCCCGCAATTGCGGGGTTTTTTGTTGCCGACGGAGCAGGACGCGCGCGGCGACCGCGATTGGGCATCAGCATTCGGCATCAGACGGCGTGGCCTCATCGGCCCCAGAATCGAAACGTCTGGTTTACGAACCGGTTACCTGTGCGTCGGGTCGCAGCCATTAGGTTCCCGGTGCCGATGTCGAGCGCACAAAGGGGATTAGCCGATGCTCAGCGGGTCCAGTAGCGGGAATCGCAACGAACCGACGGGTACGCAGGTCACACGACGACGCCGACGCGTCTCGAGGACCCGTCTCGGCGTCCTTGGCCGGGCCGGCCGCGGGCGCCGCGTCATCGCGGCCGGCGCGACGGCCGTGGTCCTCGCCGGCGCAGGAGTGACCTACGCCGCCACGGGGTCTGATCAGAACCAGGTCGGCACCCAGTACGCCAACGGCATTCAGGTCTCCGACAACCAGATCATCAAGCCGCTCGGTGACCGTCTGCTCACCCAGCTCGGCAAGTTCATGGGCTCGACGGTCAGCCCGGACGGGCGCTTCCTCGCAGCGACCAGCACCGACAAGTCCGTGGTCCTACAGATCTTCGACCTGTCGAGCTACAAGCTCATCTGGACGGTCGGCACCGCGCCCGGGCTTAGCCAGAGTCTCTCCGATGGCACTGTCGGACAGGAAGGCCCAACGTACTCGCCGGACGGCCAGTTCCTCTGGCTTCCGGAACAAGACGGCCTGACTCGGTTCCCGGTCAACGCCCAGGGGACCCTCGGTACGCCGACACGCGTCTCGATCCCGGCGGTGAACGGCCACTCCGCCCTGGTGGGACAAACGAAGTACTCGCCCGATGGGTCCACTCTGTACGCGGCGCTCAACGGACAGAACACCGTCGTGGCGCTCGACCCCAACACCGGTGCGGTCGAGCACACGTGGAACGTCGGCATCGCTCCGCGTGAGCTCACCTTCGTGGGCAGCAAGCTCTACGTGAGCAACGAGGGGGGGCGTCAGGCACAGCCGGGCGACACGACCATGGCCTCGTACGGCACCCAGGTGCCCGCGGACGGGTATCTCGGCACATCGACGACCGGAACCGTCAGCGTCATCGACACCTCGAACCCGTCGGCGGCGGTCGGCGCCATCCCCGTCGGCCTGCACCCGACAGCGATGTACGAGAGCGGCAACGCCTTGTTCGTCGCCAACACGAACAGCGACACCGTCTCGGTCATCGACACGACGACGGACCAGGTCGTACAGACGATCGAGACCAAGCCGTGGCCGGAGTCCGCGGTGGGGTACGAGCCCGACAGCATCGCCATGACCACGGACGGCCACCTGCTGGTCACTCTGGGGAGGGCCAATGCGGTCGCGGTCTACCGCTACGACGGCACGCCGCAGGACCCGGTGAGCTACATCGGCCTGCTGCCGACGGACTACTACCCGTCGACCGTGGCGACCGTCGGTGACCAGGTCGTCGTCACCAACACCCGCGGCATCGACGCGCGCGGGCCGGCCATCACGACGTACAAGGGAGAGGGAACCGTCCCGGTGAGCGGCCACGACACGCACAGCACCACCGGGTCCCTGACGCGCTTCACCCTTCCGAGCGACCTGGACATCGCCCGCGACACGGCGACGGTCTTCGCGCAGAACGGTTGGGGCAAGAACGACGTCCAGGAGGCCACGGCCCGCCAGGCGGCGCCGGTCCCGGTCCCGACGCGCATCGGCGACCCGTCGACGATCAAGCACGTCTTCCTGATCGTCAAGGAGAACCGCACCTACGACCAGGTGCTCGGCGACATCGGCAAGGGCAACGGTGACCCGACGCTCACGCAGTTCGGCGAGAAGACCACGCCGAATCAGCACGCGTTGGCCAGGCAGTTCGGCCTCTACGACAACACATACGACGTCGGCACCAACTCTGCTGAGGGCCACAACTGGCTGATGCAGGGCGACAACCCCGAGTACAGCGAGTCGCAAGCGGGTGAGTACCAGCGCAGCTACGACACCGAGGAGGACGTCCTGGGCCATCAGCGCTCGGGCTTCCTGTGGACCGCCGTCGAGTCGGCCGGCGCGACGGCCAGGAACTACGGCGAGTTCGAGTACATGGAGGGCAAGCCGCCCGGTACGTGGCAGCAGTACTACTGCGCGGTCAAGAGTGTCGAGAATGGTGGCGACCCGGCCCAGCTGACCGCCGCGGACCTGAAGGGCAACTACGGCTCGGTGATCCCGTCGCTGAACGCGATCGCCGACCGGCTGTCCCCGCCGTTCGACCTCTCGATCCCGGACATCTACCGCTACGAGATGTGGAAGCAGGACTTCGAGCAAAACGGGCCCGCCAACTTCAACATGGTGTGGCTATCCAGCGATCACACCGGTGGGCCGACGGACTCAGAGGCCGGGGTGGCCGACAACGACCTCGCCACCGGTGACATCGTCGACACGATCTCGCACAGCAAGTACTGGAAGGACTCCGCGATCTTCGTGGTCGAGGACGACAGCCAGGATGGCGCTGACCACGTCGACGGCCACCGCGCCCCGGTCCAGGTCATCAGCCCCTGGGCTCAGCACGACAAGGTGATCAACACCTATTACTCGCAGATCAACATGGTCCGCACCATCGAGCAGATCCTCGGCGCCCAACCGCTGAACGAGAAGGTCGCTGCGGCGACGCCGATGTACGACGCGTTCACCGCCAGGCCCAACTACACGCCCTTCAACGCGGTGCCGAACCAGGTCCCGCTCACCGAGGGCATCTTCACCCCGCCGGCCTGTGGTCTGGACACCTTGGGCAAAACCGGCGCCGCTGCGACGGCGCTGAACAAGGCGGAGGCTCAGAAGACCGAGGTGCCCGCGAACGAGCAGGCCACCGCCGCTGCCTGGCAGACCTGGCTCGTCGGCCAGCACCTCACCGGCAACGGTGCGATCCCCGACTACGCCAACCCGGAGCAGATGAACCGGTGGACGTGGTACCAGGCTCACGATTGGAAGGTGCCCTACCCGGGTGACTCGAAGATCTACGCTCCGTCGGCGGTTCCGGGCGGCTACATCCCGAGCTCGGAGACGAACTGACGACTCTGTCCGATACGACGGCCCGCCGGAGCGCCGGCGGGCCGTCGACTCCCGAGACGGCCGGGACGCCGCAGGCACCGGTCGATGATCGAACCCAGCAGCTCGCCGTCCGTGCGCGCGGAATCGTCAAGTCCTTTGGCGAGGTCATCGCGCTCGACGGCGTCGACCTCGACGTCGCACCCGGGCAGGTG
>CAVOUS010000005.1:0-378710 GCA_963699675.1 uncultured Actinomycetota bacterium | reverse complement strand
ACTCTGCGATCCACCACATCACCGAATCGTGGCGCCCCTATCGGGCCTGGGTGGCGCTCCTGCTGCGAGCGTGGCGCGAGGCCGAGACGGGCGAGATCGCCCGGGGCCGGCGCAGCACAACGCGCTTGCAACCGCCCAACGCCACATGAGCGAAGGCATCGGCCCGACTTCTGCTCGCATGCACCTGCCGGCACGCTCGGCCGGAGGCAGGTCGGGTGGGCTGACTGCTGCTCCCGGCCAAATCGGGGTGCGCGCGGCCGACTTGGACGTCGCCGATGGCAGGGCCCAGAAACCGGGCTCGTTATCCCGCCTCATGCGTAAGCAACGCTCCCGGGCGATATCGCTCCGGGGATCGCATGGTCGATCTCGTGACGCTTGCTCTCTGCCTCTCAGTGGCCACCTCTGACGACGACGGCTTCGCTTGGTTCCACCCCGACGGTGGGGCCAGTTCAGATCGTCCTCGGGCCGTTTCGGGGGATGGTCGCTCACACCGACACCTATGCGATCGAACCCCGACTCGATACCGGACCTGCGTGCTCAACCCGAGCTGCACCGGCGCCCGCTCTACCAGTGATCGAGCTGCTGCGCCGGCTCCTGGATCAGATCCGGGCGTCGCGGGAGGTGCGCCGCGCGAGTCAAGACAGCACACCGTCGCTGCTCGAGCGTCTCACTCCCCGCCAGCGCGATATGGTCTCGCTGCTCAGCGCGGGAGCGACGAATCGGCAGATCGCGGCCCAGCTGTTCCTCTCCGAGCGCACGGTGGCCGAGCATCTGGAGAACGCCTACCGCCGGCTTGGGGTGACCAACCGCACCACGGCGGCGACAGAATTACGCAGATCTGCGTATTGATCGCCCACCGTCTGGGCGCTTGAATCTCCCGCGATGGGTCACGGGCGCACGGGGGCAGGGCACCGTCACACGGCGATCGCGTTGGTCGCGCTGGTCGTGGTCTTCGCGCTGGCAGGTCTGCGCGCCCCGCCCGCCCGGACGGCCGCGTCCCGGCCCGCGGCCCCCGTGTGCTCCGATGCGACCGCCTGGTCGATCGCGATCGGGAGCATCGCCTACTACTTCGTGCGTACCGGCGGCGGCTGGGTGGCGAGTTATGCGATCGACGGCTCCAACCCTTTCGCGACGGCCAGCCTGTCGGTCAGCCAGCATTCCTTCGGCGCGAGCGACGTGTACAACGGCGCGAACACGGGATACACGGCCAGGTTCTCCGCAACCCTGGGAGCGGACTGTGCCGTGACAAGCTCCAAGCCCGGCCACTGGACCTCGAACCATGACCCGGTCGGCGGCACCTTCACCGCCACCGCGATCGGACTGGCGGGGAAGCGTCGGAAGCGCCCCTGTCCGGTCCATGCCGGCCGGCAGGCCCACACCGCGGCCGTCAGCTGTCCGCTGAAGGTATTCGTCAAGATCGTGGGGCCGATCGCGAACTACGGCACCCGTTCTGGGTTGTCAGTGGACAACCTGCTGCCGAACGAGGGGCCAGTCAACTTCACGGTCGGCACGTTCTCGCAGACCCAGAACCCGCTGACCGAGCCGTTCAGTGGTGGCCAGAAGTGCGTGTCGGGCTGCGCGAATCTGCTCATCACGGTGATCGACCCGACGACGAACAAGCCCCCGAGCGGTGGCGCGAAGGTGACCGCCGATCTCGGGACCATCGACACCCAGGATGCGCCGGACCTCAGCCAGCAGGGCCACCAGTTCATCTGCACACAGGTCGACGCGCCGGCATCCCCTGAGTGCGGGAGCACCCTCAGCAGCCTGAAGACTGATCAGTACGGGCAGGTCCATCTGCTCTATTGGGCGCCCGGAGAGCTTGTCACCGCGCACACGAACCTGATCGTCAGGGCGACAGCAACCTGCAGCACGACGTGCTCGAGCGGTGAGCGCAGCGGTGAGGCACAGCAGACGATCGGCGTCCGGCCATATCAGATCTATAGCGCCCACGGCGCGCTGTCGCCCGAGGCGATGTCGCAATTGCTCACGTTCACCGGCAACGCCGGCTTCTACGATCTGAAGGTCGCTGCGGTCCACCGTTACCTGGAGCTCTACCTCGAGTGGCTCGCGCAGCAGGAAGTGATCGCCGAGCGCGCGGTCGAGGTGACCGTTGGCCCGATCGGCTACGCGATCGCCGAGGTGGCCATACCGCTCGCGCAGGCGTGGAGCGAGCACAGCGAGGAGGTCGCCGTGATCGCCGGGCTGCTGAAGTCGCTGAACCTCAATCCGGCCGGCCTGTTCGCCGAGCCGTTCGCCAAGTCGGTGCCGGCGGTCGACGACCACTTCCAGCAGCTGCTCTTGACCGGCGCTGGCAACTCGTTCCACATCGGTGCCGGCGGTCTGCTGTGGACGCTCGGCGAGCGAGTCAACGAGCGGCTGCGTCAACTCAAGCAGCACACGCCGGTCGCCGAGAGAGTCAGACTGACTGTCTACGAGGCATCGAGCTGTGACCTGCGCGACCCGGTCTGCGGCACCGGGTACGGGGCGGCGACGTCCGGCATCACGCCGGCCCTCTGCATGCACTTCGCATGGTCCGGGGCAGCCACATACGACGATGTCGCCTGCTTCCGCTACAACGCGGTCGCATGGGTGAGTGCGCAACACATTTCCCAGGCACTCGCCGGCGCCTCGACGCGGAAGAACGTACTGATCCCGGGCCGGCCGTCGGTTAGGTTCTCTCCATGAGGCCGCGGACCCGCCGGAGTCGAGCCCACGCTCGGGTCTCCTGCCGGCTCCAGCGCGACCGGCAACTGGAACAGCGAGGCGAAGCGCTAGGCCAGGAACGGTCACCGTTGAGCTCAAAGCCCCCGCTGGAGCGCAGCTCGGGCGAGCTGGCCGCGCGGACCGCGAGCAGGGTGAGATCATCGTGGCCCGGGCCTCGGCGCCCGGCGTCGCACCGGCCCGGACGGTGCCGCGCTCACCGGCGATAGCCAGCAAGAAGCGGGCGGGATCGCGCCCGACCAGATCGCGGATGGCCAGCCCGAAGATGGTCTGCAGCTGATGGGTGGGTGCCTGGAAGCGGTGCTGGCAGACACCCGTCGGCGAGAGCGGTCGGTCGTGCTCGCGCTACTTCTTCTTGCCGTCGGGCAGCAGTGTGATCAGCGCGACTCCGACTCCTTTTCTCCCGGGGCAGATTAAAGTCTCCGTCAAACGCCGGTCACTTCAATCGTCACCGAACAGGGTCTCGAGGGTTGAGCGCACCTCGGCCCAGCGGTCGGCGCCGACCTGCGCGGCGTAGGCGCGCTCGAGCGCGAGCATCCGCTTGCGAGCGATCGCCATGCCGGTGCGTCCGCGGTCGGTGTATCTGATGATCACGCCGCGCCCGTCGTCCGGGTCTGGGTCGCGGCGCACGAGATCGAGCCGCTCGAGCTCGTCTACGAGCTTGGTGATGGCTTGGCGCGTGACGCCGGCCTGTGCGGCGAGGTCGCTGGGGCGAGAACCGTCCTCGCCGACGTTGCGCAAGAGCGCGGAGTGCGAGGGCGCGACATCGCCAAAGCCGTTCTGTGCGAGATCGGCGCGGACGGCGGCCTCGATCGCGCTGCGGGCGTCGCGGAAAAGGATCTGGAGGCTTTTCGGCATGTCCCCACGATTGTAGTTCACCTCGCTTGACAAACACGGCGCGCCGTGAGAAGCTTCTCTCAGCTTGTCAACCAAGGTGAATTACTAGGAAAAGTTCTGAACGCCGATGCCGTGCCGTCGCTAGCGCTGCATCACGTCAATCTCACGACGACCCGTCGCAAGAGTTGCAACCAATAAGGAACCAATGACCTAATGGAGCCCCCTGTGAATACTGCTTCCCTTGACCCTGCAAACCGCCCTACCGTGACTCGGCGCATCGACTTTCGCCCCGGCATGGATATGTGGTGGGAGATCGTGCGCAACGGCGAGGACACCGATGGTGAAGTCCTCGAGGCAAATAGCTGGCTCGGTCCCCACAGCCCCAGCCCCCCGGTGCACGTGCACGACAATGTTGAAGACAGTTTTGAGATCGTCGAGGGCCGGCTTGATGTGAAGCTCGACGGCACCTGGCGTACCTATGGTCCGGGAGAGCGCGCCGCGGCGGCTCCCGGTCACCGGCACACCCTGCGAAACACTCACGATGAGCCGGTCAGGTTCATCAATCGCCACCGCCCCGCCGCCGACAACGAGGGGTTCTTTCGCGACATGGCGTCGCTGGCATCGACCGGGAGGATGGGCGCCGGAATACCTCACAGTCCGCGTCAAGCGATCTACGTGGCGATGCTGTTCACAGCGCACCCGACCGCGATCCGAACCTCGCGGCTGCAGCGATTTGCCTTCGCGTCGCTGTCGGGCTTGGGCGGGATGCTGGGGATGAGCTTGTGACCGCGCTCACGCCCCGCGCGAAGAATCTCGCGCTCGCCCACCCTAAGGACGGAACAGTCATGAAGGTCTTTCTCACCGGCGCAACCGGCTACGTGGGCTCCGCGGTCCTCGCTCGCCTGCTCACAGATGGACACGAGGTCGTGGCTCACGCCCGGTCCGTCGAGTCCGCGGACCGCCTGCTGCCAGGAGCAGTCCCGGCGATCGGTGAGCTCACCGACGCCGGATGGCTGCGCGAACACGTCGACCACAGCGACGGGGTAATCCATACCGCCTCGCCCAACGACGCCACCAGCGAGGCCTTCGACACGGCTTTCCTAGACGCGGTTCTGCCGATCCTCGCTGGAAGCGATCGGCCGCTGGTGCACACCGGCGGCACCTGGATTCACGGCTCCGGGATTGGGATCGACGAGAACACCCCCGCCAATCCGCCGCCGATCGTCGCCTGGCGCCCGGCGGTGCTCGACCGCGTCCGGGCCGCCGCGTCTGACGGGATCCGGACGGTCATGATCGCTCCGGCCAACATCTACGGGGACGGCGGCGGGATCCCCGCGATGCTCGCCTACGGACCAACAACCGACGACAGCGAACCAGCGCTCCTGGTCGTCGGCGGCGATCAGCACCTCGCCAACGTCCACCGAGCCGACATCGCCGCGCTCTACACGCTCGCGCTCACCGACGCGCCCGCCGGCTCCTACTACCTCGGCGCCAACCGGGACAGCCCCACGATGACAGAGATCGCCAAGGCCGTCAGCGTTGCCCGCGGACTGGGCGGCCGCATCGTCCCGGAGCCGCTCGAGCAGTCACGACAGCGGCTCGGACCGTTCGCCGATGCCGTACTGATCGACGCGCAAATCGACTGCCAGCGTGCCCACAACCTCGGCTGGCGACCCAGCGGACCGTCGCTGCTCGACCACCTCGCAGCCATCGGAAACTCATGACCCCTCAAATCAACTACCCCGAGGCGATCACGACCGCCGCCCCAGCCGGAACCGGAGGTCAGCTTTCAATGAGTGCGATAACCAAGCCCCAGACGTCCCCCCTCTACACCCCCCGCGCGAAGAACCTGGCCCTGCTGCTGCTCGCGATGACGCAGTTCGTGGTCGTGATCGACGCCTCGATCGTCAACGTCGCGCTGCCGTCGATCGGGCACGCACTGCACTTCGCGCGAACGGACCTGTCGTGGGTCGTCAACGCCTATGCGCTCGCCTTCGGAGGCTTCCTGCTGCTGGGCGGTCGGATGGCCGACCTGCTCGGACGCCGGCGGATGTTCATGGTCGGCCTGGTCGTGTTCTCCCTCGCCTCACTGGCGGGCGGACTGGCGCAATCGGAGGGATGGCTAATCGCCGCCCGCGCCGTGCAGGGCCTCGGAGCCGCGATCGTCTCGCCGGCCGCCCTGTCGATCATCACCACCACCTTCGCCGAGGGCGCCGAGCGCAACCGAGCGCTCGGCATCTGGGGAGCCGTCGCGGGCGCCGGCGGCGCGGCCGGGGTGCTGCTCGGCGGCATCCTCACCAGCGGCCTGAGCTGGCGCTGGGTTCTGTTCGTCAACGTCCCGATCGGCCTCGCGGCAGCAGCGCTGGCGCCCCGGACGTTGGTCGAGAGCCGCGCCGACGACGACACCAGCACGTTTGACCTACCGGGTGCGGTCACCGTCACCGCGGGCCTGTCGCTGCTCGTCTACGCGATCGTCAACGCCGTCAATGTCGGCTGGGGATCTTCGGAGACGCTGCTGCTGATCGCCGGTGCGGTCGTGCTGCTGATCGCCTTTTTGCTGATCGAGTCGCGGCAGCGCAAGCCGCTGATGCCGTTTTCGATCTTCCGCCTACGCACCTTGCGCGGTGCGGACATCGTCGGCCTGCTGCTCGGCATGTCGCTGTTCTCGATGTTCTTCTTCATCTCCCTGTACCTCCAGGACGTCCTGCACTACTCGCCGATCAGGACGGGAATCTCGTATCTGCCGCTGGCGGTCGGAATCATCATCTCGGCCGGGCTCGCGTCCCAGCTGGTCACGCGGATCGGGTTCAGGCCGACGCTGATCGCCGGGCTGCTGCTGGTCGCCGGCGGCCTGCTCTGGTTCTCCCAGGTGCCCGGCAGCGGCGGCTCGTTCGCCGCTGACGTGCTCGGCCCGTCGCTGCTGGCGTCCGTCGGGTTCGGGTTCGCGTTCGTGTCGGTGACGATCGCCGCGGTCACTGGGACCCGGCCGCATGAGGCGGGGCTGGCATCGGGTCTGATCAACACCTCCCAGCAGATCGGCGGAGCGCTCGGACTAGCGATCCTGGCAACGATCGCCAACAGCCGCACCCAGAGCCTCTTCCACGCTGGAGTCCACAGCGCCTCCGTCGCCCTGACCAAGGGGTTTGACCGGGCGTTCCTGGTCGGCGCCGGCTTCGCCGTCGCCGGTGCGATCCTGGCCATCGTGCTGATCTCCTCGCGAGACAGCCACGAGCACTCGATGGCCGCCCGCAGCGGCGACCCGGCTCTCGCAGCCGCCGCTGGCTGACGCACCCCCATGGCTCGGGGAGCGCACGGCTTCCAGGGCTTCGGGACGTGCTCGGCGAGCCGCCGCGCAACAGCGCGAGCGAGCGCTTCCAGCCCTCCGCGGCGATAACGAGCGCAACAGCCAGACCCCACCCACCCCTGCGCGTCCGGCCGAGGCCCCGAGCCTCACGCACGCCGAACAGCGCCACCCCGAAAGCGAGGTTCGCTGCGGAGCGGGACCGTGCACCAGGCGTCTCCTTGATGAGCACCCGCAGCTCGAGCGCCGAATCTCCCCACTCCTCCTTTGCCGTTACGACGAGCATCTGGGCGTCGGCGCCGGGGGGCCGCAACGCGCGGAAACGGAGCATCCGGGTCACCGCTGGCGGCGAGAACAGCGCCGGGGGCCGCGCTGCGTCTCCGCCGGTCCGCCCCTCGTGTCCGGCTTCGTCTCGGCCGCGAACGACAGTCAGATCGAGAGTGCTCCAACGCCGACAAAGGAGGAGCGAGAAAGTTGTTGCGCGCCGTCCCATCGACGGTGTGTCTCGTTTGACCATCCGGAACTTGCTAACGCTGCTGACGTTTTGAGTCGATGGCGGACCTATGAGACGTTTGCTTCACATGAGCACGTTCACGACTCCGGCGGCGCGGTTCGAGTCAGTGAGTCTGCGGTGAGCGCCCCCGCGGAGCCGCGGATTGCTGGTCGCCGATGGCGGCTACGGGCACGGCCGCGGGGTCGCTGGATGCCAATGGCTCTGGCGATGGGCGCGTTGCTGCTCGTCTACGCCGGCTGGCAGCTATTCCGTTGGCCGGCGGTGGACCGAAGGCTGATCGGCGATGTGTTCTTCTATCCGGTGGGACTCGCGGCGAGCTGGGCGGCTGTCGGTGCCTCACGACGATGTGACGGCCAGCCGAGGCTGCGGTCGGCATGGCGGCTGCTGGCGGCCGCGTTGATCGTCTACCTGGCGGGCGACATCGCACAGACGATCTATGAGACTCAGGGCCCGGACCCCTTCCCGTCAATTGCGGATGCGCTGTACCTGTCGTTCTATCCGTTGATGCTGTGGGGCCTGCTGCGCTTCCCGCCGGCCCGACGCGATCGCCGCGCGACCGTACGGCTGATGCTGGATCTTGCTGTTGTGGCGATCGGCGGCGCGACCGTCGTTACCTACGTGGTGCTCGGACCCACATTGCGAGCGGGCGGATCCGATGTGCTGACGAACGTCGTCTCGATCGCATATCCGGTCGGGGACATGATCTTGCTTGTCGGACTGGCATCCGTACATCTGCGGCGGACGGCGGTCTCCAGCGCACGAGCGCTGCAGTTCATGGTCATCGGACTGCTGTTCTTCGTCGCGGCTGACCTGGTGTATGGCTACGTTCAGCTCCACTCGACCTACCAGGGAGGGGACCCGGTTGATTCGCTGTGGATGATCGCGATCGCATTGTTCGCGGTGGCCGGAGCGGCGCAAACCTCTCCGGGATCGACCGCGGTCATGGCTGAGGGTAGGCGTGGTACCGCCAGCTGGGCTCCGTACGTCGCGGTCGCGGTTGGCTTCGGACTCCTGATCATCGACCACCGGGACCTCAGTCTGGTGATCGCCGGTGTGGTGCTGGCCACACTTGTGTCCGTCCGTCAGTTCCTGGCCCAAAACGACCTCGTCCAGATGCAACGGCTGGCCACCCACGAGTCCCTGCACGACACCCTGACCGGTTTGCCCAACCGGCGTTGGCTGATCAATGATCTTCGCGACGCGCTCGCAACATCGACGAACGACGCCCCGCGGACCTTGGCGATGTTCGACCTCGACGGCTTCAAGTCCTATAACGACACGTTCGGGCATCTCGCGGGCGATCAACTTCTCGTCCGTCTCGGCAAGCGCCTGCCAGAGTTTGTGCGGCCGTACGGACGCGCCTACCGACTTGGCGGGGATGAATTCTGCGTCCTGCTTGACGGGTTGGGCGGACAGCTCGCGTCGATCGTCGCGGGTTGTGCTGAGGCGTTGTCAGAGACGGGAGCCGGATTCTCGATCGGAGCCTCACACGGCACGGCCACGATCCCGACCGAAGCGGATGACGTGAGCGCTGCGTTGCATATCGCTGATACGCGCATGTATGCGACCAAGCACGGACGGCGCGCCGCAACGATCATGGCTCAAACCCGCGACGTGCTGCTTCGCGCCACGGCTGAGCACTCGGCGAGCCTCCCCGATCACATGCTGGAGGTCGGCCAGCTCTCGCGCAACGTCGCGCGCCGGCTCGGGCTTGACTCAGAGATGGTCGAACTCACGCTCCGAGCAGGCGAGCTCCACGATGTCGGCAAGGTCGCAATACCCGAGAGCATTCTGAGCAAACCCGCCCGGTTGAGCGACGCCGAGTGGACGTTCGTTCGTCAACACACGCTGATCGGCGAACGGGTACTGAGCGCCGCGGCTGCACTGCAACCCGTCGCAAAGATCGTGCGATCGACGCACGAGCGCTTCGACGGCGCCGGCTACCCCGACGGGCTCATCGGCGAGCAGATCCCATTGCCCTCAAGGATCGTGTTCGCCTGCGACGCATTTGATGCATTGATCTCCAGTCGGCCCTACGCGCCTGGAGTGAGCGAAAGCGACGCGCGCGTGGAGCTGCGGCGCTGCGCCGGCAGCCAGTTTGACCCGCGCGTGATCAGCGCGCTCCTCGCCGAGCTTGACCACCGGGAGGCCCAAACAACTTCCCGTCGAGTTCCAGCACCGAGCTAAGGGTGAACCTGAACACAACTCGTACGCCCGACGGCTTGAGTCAAGGCCGGGCTAAAAGTGGACCACTTGCGCCGGTCGAAAAGTGACCACACCGCTGTAGCTTCGCTGGGGCTGGGCCGGCGGCGGCTTTTCGCGGAGCGAGCCGGAGGCGAGCGGAGGGAAATGCCGCCGCGCGTCGGGTTCGGCAGACATCCCGCGGCCGTGGATGTAGGTGCTTTTCTGTGCACTGGACGAGGTTCAGATCGAAACGACGAGAGAAGCTCTCGGCGACGGTGGCGGTGCGGGCGGTCTGTGTATGGCGGTTGCCGGCGAGAGTGGTGTTGGGGGCTGGCTGCTCGGACGACTTGAGGCGATGCTGGATGCCGTGAGCGCCGACGTGGCGGTGGATTGGGTGCGTCACGGGCTCGGATCTGGCGGCCACCATCCGGTGATGATGGTCGTGACCGTGGTCGCTGCGATCATGGTCAGCGTGACCGTGTCTGATCGTCGCCAGGCAGCGCAGGTTCCCCTCCTTGTCTGTGGAAGCAGCGGAATGCGTGGGTTGGGCTGTCGCTTGGCTAGCAAAGCGACAGCGATTTAGGCGAGGTCTGTGGCGCGGGCGGGGCGGGCGTCGAGGTCTTTGCCGCGCAGGCGGTAGCTGTCGCCTTTGAGGCTGAGGATTTCGGCGTGGTGGATGAGCCGGTCGATCATCGCGGTGGCGGCCATGTCGTCGCCGAAGATCTCACCCCACGCGCTGAACGGCTTGTTGCTGGTGACGATCATCGAGGCGCGTTCGTAGCGGTTAGACACCAGCGAGAACATGAGGTTGGCGGCCTCGGGATCGAACGGGATGTATCCGACTTCGTCGACGACGATCAGCGGGATGAACGACAGTCGCCGCAGCTCGGCTTCGAGCTGGCCCTGGCGCTTGGCTTCCCCGAGCCGCGCGACCCATTGGGTGGCGGTCGCGAACTGCACGCGCTGGCCGGCCAGGCACGCTCTGATCCCGAGCGCGGTGGCGATGTGCGTCTTGCCGGTCCCGGGCGGGCCCAGGAGGACGACGTTCTCGCGGGCGTGCAGAAAGTCGAGCTGTCCGAGATGCTCGATCACCGTTTTCTTGACCGATCGCTGGAAGGCGAAATCGAACTCCTCCAGCGTCTTGCGCGCGGGGAACCGCGCCGTTTTGATCCTGCCTTCACCGCCGTGGCTGTCGCGAGCGCTGACCTCAGTGCCCAGCAAGACCTCGGCGAACCGCTCATAGCTCCAGGACTCCTCGCGGGCCCGGTCAGCCAGCGCCGGCAGCGCTCGAGCGGCCGCGGGAGCTTTCAGCGCGCGGAACAGGTGCGCGAGCTCGGCCTGCTTGGTCATGCGGGGATCAGCGCGTCATAGCGCGACAACGGCCGGATCTCGACCTCGACCTGGTGGCGCTGGCGGCGCTGCTCGCGACAGCGCTCAAGCTGGGTCTGATGCGTCGGGTCGGTGATCGTCAGCCCACCCGCGAACACCCGCCGATGCCGGCAGGCCAACTCCCCGGTGTCCAGCACGACCGCGGCCACCTCGCTCTGCGACACACGAACCTCGATGCGCCGACCCGCGAACGCCGGATCCAGCGAGTAGTCGTTGCGATCCACGCGCACGAATGGCTGCGCCGGCACCCGCAGCACCCACCGCCGGTCGAGATCCGGCAGCCGGCCAGGCAGCGGCTGCATCCGCTCGCGCTCCTGCACCAGCCGCTCGGCCGGGACTGCGCGGATCGTGCGATGCACCCTGCCGTTGGCCTTCTCAGTCCACGCGTCGAGCCGATCCTGAAAATCGAGGTGGTTAGCGAACACCCGGCCGGGCTCGAAGTTGGTGCGCATGAACCGGTGCGAGCGTTCCAACGCGCCCTTGGCCTGCGGGTCGCGCGCCTGGAGAATCACCCACCCCACCGACAACTGCCCGCAGAACGACGCGAACGCTTCAGTCGGACGGCCGCCCGCAGCGATCGCGGACTCTCGATCCCACACCAGCTTCTCCGGCAGCGCCCCCAGCCGGGTGAGGTTGCGGGCCAAGCCCCACAGGATGTCGGGCGCTTCTTTGCTGAACACCAGAGTGCCAGCGATCGCGCGCGACCAGCACGCCTCGCTGGTCACCACCCAGCCGCGCCGCCGCTGCCCGTGACCCACCGGTATGTGCTCACCCGGCTCCCACAGATCGCACTGCACCAGCTCCCCAGGGCGATAGACCGTCCGCTGAAACGTCCGCGGCCGCGCAAACCGCGGGCGGACCTCCCGGACAAAATCATCAAAGATTGACTTCCCACCCGCATACCCCAGCTCCGTGGCCATCTCCCGCAGCCGCTGAGACTGGACCCGCGGGTCAGCAGCGAGCTGCTCGCAGATCCAATCCTTAAACGGATCCAGCTTCGAGCCCGCCAGCGCCCGCGAGTACTTCGGCGGCTCCGTCGCCGCCAACGCCCTGCGGATCGTCTTGCGATGCAACCCCGTCCGCCGGCCGATCTCCCTGATCGAGACACCCTCGACCCGACGCAGCCGCCTGATCTCCGCCCACTGTTCCACGCCGACCACCCCTTCCTCCTCGCCGATCGCCAACGATCGCTCGAGGGTCCAGACCCGATCGGACGACCCCGACCCCGCGCCCGGTGGGTCACTTTTCAATCGGCGCAGGTGGGTCACTATTCAGTCGGCGCCCACAGCTTGATTGCCGATTGTCGGGACAAGCTGAAAGGACCGAGGAGCGCAACCTGCCAGCCATGCCGAGGAAACGGTGGTCCCCGACAGACGCGAGCTCGAATCGAGTACCGGTCGAGGAGCCCGGAGCTGTGAGAGCTCCCTCGATCTGTGCGGAAGCGTCTGCATTCATGTTTGGCCGTGATGCACCTATCGCCGAAGACCGGGCGCGCCTCGAAGCATGCACAGTCGCGGCCGGGCATATGCAAGCTTTTGCTGCGCGCGGCTCCGAGATTGGCCGTGGCTGTCGGGCAAACCTGGGGCCGCGACGGGAGTCCCTGGGGCCGCGACGGGAGTCGGGAGTGAGACGAAGCGGCCTTCAAGTGCTGCTTCCCGTGAGGGCTGTTGTGGCGCCGATCGGCGAATCTCAGCTCGGCTCGTCGCGGTGGGTCATCGCCTGCAGCGCCCAGCCGTTGCCGTCGGGATCTTTGAAGAAGACGAAGCTCCCCCACGGGAACACTTGGATGTCGCTGACGTCCACGCCGCGTTCGGCCAACTCGTTGCGGCTCGCCTCTGCGTCGTCGATCACCATCTGCAGACCCTCGAGGGACCCGGGTGCTATCTGGTGGGCACCCGAGGTGAGCGCGATCGAGCAGGCGGAGCCGGGAGGAGTCAGCTGCACGAAGCGGAGTTCATCGCTCACCTGGTGGTCGTGGTCGGCGGTGAAGCCCACTTTTTCGACGTAGAACGCCTTTGCCGGAGTGATCGACCGCCTCGAGAGAGTGGCCTACGCGCGCCGCGTTCCGGATCCCGCCGATCGCCGGCGCGTCAGAGTCGAAGTCACGCACGCGTTCTACAGATCCGCCGAACGCATCTGGGGGCCGATGGCGGCGGACTGGCACTCGATGCTCTCCAAGAGATTCACGATGGAAGAGCTCGAGCGGATCACGATATTCCTCCGCGCGACCAACGAAGTCGGGCGCCGACACATGGACCGGCTCCGCAAAACGCGTTGATCGACTGCGCGCAAACGTTCGCAAACGGTCGAGACGGATCCAGGTCCAGGCCGGGTAGACGACCTCCTCCCCGCGGAGGGCGCGGCGCCGGCGCTCGGTTGGACCCAACCCGGCGCGATCAGCACAGTCACGTTATCCCCGAGCTCGGCTGGCCGTCGCCTCAGCAAGACGATCACGATCATCCTGGGGCGGCTCTAGGGGCGCGGCTCGGACGCTGATCCGCACCCGCGGGTCTTGATGCGGACGTACGGACGCATACCTCCGGCTGGACAAGCCCGTCGGCCTGCCCCAAGCTGTTCGGACGAATTGCGCCGCAGGTTCCATTTCGAGCCAGCGCGGACCGACGGACACCAATAGGGGAGAGCCGATGTTCAAGCGACTCATGGAGTTCCTGACGCTGAGATGGTTGTGGGATCGCCGCCGGGGCACGCGGGGCGGGCGTGGTCGCCGCCGCTGAGTGAGACGGCCCGGCCATCGGCTCGGATCCGAAATCTGCGGCGTCCAGGCGTCGCCTCGATCGCGGTGTCTGCGGTCGATGTCGCGCTGTGGGAGTGCGAGATTGCTTTCGGCCCCGGTGTGCCGGGTCTTGGGGTCGGCTCGTAAGTGCGTGGCCATTTACGGCTCCGGTGGCTTGACCGTCTACCCAGATACGCGGCGGCAGGAGCAGCTGGGCGGTTGGGTGCAAGCGGTCATCCCGCGGGTCAGGATGAAGGTCGGATCCGAGCCGGACCGTGATGTCGATCGAGTCACTCGCCCATAATCGGCTGCTGTCGCTGCACTGCGGGCCGGCAATCCACGTCCATGCCGGCCTGGCCCTGCAGCCGCGACGCCACCTTGAGTACTTCCACGATCATGTGCGCATTGAGAAGCTGTTGTTCAACGGCCTTACTCAGCTGCGAGACGGGGCGTTGTGGCCCGACCTCGACCGTCGCGGAATGGGGCTGGAGCTGAGGCGAGCCGACGCAGACGCGTACACAGTGTGAAGGACCGTCACCGAGCAAGAACAGCGATCACGGAGAAAGGGAAGACCATGGCCAGCAAGACTGCCGCCGACAACCTGTGCGAGCGACTGATCGAGTGGGACGTCAACACAATCTATGGCTTCCCCGGGGATGGGATCAATGGGATTCTCGGCGCCCTGCGGCGCCATCAGGATCAGCTGCGCTTCGTTCAGACCCGTCACGAGGAGATGGCGTCGTTCATGGCGTGCGGGCACGCCAAGTTCACCCGAAAGGTCGGCGTGTGCATGGCGACGTCCGGGCCGGGTGCGATTCACCTGCTGAACGGCCTGTATGACGCCAAGCTCGACCACCGTCCCGTGGTGGCGATCGTTGGCCAGACGTTCGCCCGAGCGATCGGCGGCGACTTCCAGCAGGAGGTCAAGCTGTTGCAGCTCTATAGCGACGTGGCCTCCGCGTTCTGCGAGCAGGCCAACGTCCCCTCGACGATCCGCCACCTGATTGACCGAGCAATGCGGATCGCCCAGACCGAGCGGACCGTGACCTGCGTCATCGTGCCCGCCGACGTGCAGGACATGGACGCGGTCCCTGAGCAGCCGCACGCCACCCACACCGTGCACACGGGAATCGGCTACTGGCCGGGACGACGGATTCCCACCCAGTCCCAGCTTCAGGCGGCCGCCGACATCCTCAACGCCGGTGAGAAGGTGGCGATGCTGGTCGGCCAGGGAGCGCTGGATGCGACCGACGAGGTGATCGCCGTGGCCGACACGCTCGGGGCCGGGATCGCCAAGGCGCTGCTGGGCAAGGCGGCGGTGCCCGACGACATCCCGTACTGCACGGGGAGCATCGGTCTTCTGGGAACCAAGCCGAGCTGGGACATGATGCAGGGCGCTGACACGCTGCTGATGGTCGGCTCGTCGTTCCCCTACTCGGAGTTCCTGCCTAAGACCGGTCAGGCCAAAGCGGTGCAGATCGACGTCCAGGGCCGGATGCTGAGCATCCGCTATCCGATGGACCTTGCCCTGGAGGGCGACGCCACGGAGTCGCTCAAGGAGCTCTTGCCGCTGCTGCATCGCAAGGAGGACCGCGGCTGGCAGGAGGACATCAAGTCCAATGTGGCGGACTGGTGGCGGCTGATGGACGACCAGGGCCAGCCCGCGGATCGGAACGGGCGGATCCGTCCCCAGGGGCTGTTCTCGTCCCTCTCACGCCAGCTGCCCGACAACGCGATCCTGTCGAGCGACTCAGGGTCGGCGGCGAACTGGTATGCGCGGCAGATCAGGATCCGCCGCGGGATGAAGGCGATGCTGTCAGGCAATCTGGCGACCATGGTCCCCGGGGTCCCGTACGCGATCGCCGCCAAGTTTGCCTACCCGGATCGGGTGTCGATCGCGATGGTCGGCGACGGCGCGATGCAGATGGGCGGGATGGCCGAGATGCTGACTGCGGCCAAGTACTACAAGGCCTGGGCCGACCCGCGCATGGTGGTGCTGGTGCTCGTCAACGAGGACCTCAACCAGGTCACGTGGGAGCAGCGGGTGATGGAGGGCGATCCCGAGTTCAAGGCCTCGCAGGAGATCCCCTACGTCGACTACGCCGCCTGGGCGGAGCTGATCGGACTGAAGGGCATCAAGGTCACGCAGTCATCCGAGATCGACGAGGCGTGGCGGGCCGCGCTCAGCGCCGACCGGCCTGTGATCATCAGCGCCCTCACTGATCCCAACGAGGCGCCGTTACCGCCCCACATCACCTTCCAGCAAGCCGAGGGGTTCGCCAAGTCGATTGAGAAGGACCCCACCGGCGGCGTGGCGGGCGCGATCGAATCGATCCGCGAGAAGGCCCACGAATTCCTTCCGGGAGAGTGACAGCGCGCCCCGCGCCGGCTCAGGCCTCCGTGCACCGGATCGATCGGTGGGTATCCGATATCGAGCACGGACGCTCCGAGTGTCGCTGTCGGCGTTGACGACGGTTGCCGCGCCGCCTCCACGAAGCTCCCCGGGCGTTTCGTCCGCCTCGCCACCGGCCACGCAGACTTCCGCTCGCCTGCACCCGCGTCGCGGGAGTTCTGGAAGCGGCGGGTGTCGCCGAGCTCGGCCAGGATCGTGACCGACCGCCGGTGGCCGCCGAGCGATCAGCTGCGCCGTCGATCCCCCCCGCGCTACGAGCGCTGGAGTGCTTCTAGGCCACCGCGCAGGAACTCGAGCACTTGGTCGAGGATCTCGAGCGCTTCCTCGTAGGGGAGCGGCTCGCCGGACTTGTCCTGGAGGCGATCGCGCACGGCGCTGAAGGCGGCCGTGACGGAGGCGGCGATCAGCCGCGGGCGGATGTCGTCCGGTCCGACGTCGCCGAGGTCCTTGGCGATCGATTCAGTGACCAGCTCCTCCATCGGCGCCGAGCGGGCACGCTCGCTGAGTCGGAGGCCTTCGCTCGCGCCAATGATCCGCTTGCGGAGCCTGGCGTGCTCGTCGAATTCGTCGAAGGAGGACACGAACTCGCGTAACGCATCGACGGTGGTCGCGCCAGGTGGCCGCTCCCGGAGTGTCCGCTCGAGCCGTTCGTACATCAGCGGCTCGTCGCAGAACAGGATGTCCTCCTTGCTCTGGAAGTAGGCGAAGATCGTGCGGGGGGAGACGTCGGCGCCCTCGGCAATCTCGGCGAGCGTGGTCTGGTCGTAACCGTGCTCGGCGAACAGGTCCAGCGCCACGCTCGCGATCCGTTCGCGCGTCTGCTGCTTCTTGCGCTCTCTCAGCCCCGGCTTCACGAGGCTCGCGTCGCTGATCTCCATTTAGCGCCAGTTTAGCAAGGAAACTGCATACCGAGAAATTTTGCACTGTGTGTTGACATCGGACTGCAGTCCATATATAAATGCATCGCTTGCAGATTTGCCACTACTGAAACTTGGAGCAACACAGTGTTGAGAATCGCTCGCTGGACAATGGCGCACCGCCGGGCCGTGGTAGTCGGATGGATCGTGGCCGCAGTCGGGATCTTCGCGGTCTCGAGCTCGGTCGGGAAGAAGACCGCCAGCAATTTCACGCTTCCTGGCACCGGGTCCCAGCACGCGGTCGATCTGCTGTCGAGCCGCTTCCCGGCGCAGGCCGGCGACTCGGACCAGATCGTCTTCCGCGCACGCACGGGAACGATCACCGACGCGACCGAGCGCGCGACCGTCGGTGCCACGCTCGCCCGCGTCGCGCGCCTCCCCCACGTCACGGCCGTCGTCAGCCCCTACGCAGCAGGCACGCATGCGATCTCACACGACGGCACGATCGCGTTCGCCACCGTGAGCTTCGACGAGCGCGCCGATACGCTCCCCACGGCCGCGGTCGACAGGGTGATCGCGACCGCCCAATCCGCGCGCTCCGACAGCCTCCAGGTGGATCTCGGCGGTCAGGCGATCGAGCAGGCGCAGCAGGCCTCGCTCGGGTTCGCGACCGTAATCGGAATCGGCGCTGCGATCCTGATCCTCCTGATCAGCTTCGGGTCGTTCACCGCGATGGGACTTCCGATCGTCACAGCGCTGCTGGGGCTCGGCGTCGGACTCGGGGTGATCACCGTTGCCAGCCATGTGATCGCCATACCGGACTTCGGCTCTGAGCTGGCGTTGATGATCGGCCTCGGCGTCGGCGTCGACTACGCGTTGTTCATCGTCACCCGCTTCCGCGAGAACTACCGCCGGAACGGGGGCGACGTCCAGCTGGCGGTCGAGGCAGCGATGAATACATCCGGTCGTGCCGTGCTGTTCGCCGGCGCGACCGTCGTGATCGCACTACTCGGGATGTTCGCGCTCGGCGTGAGCATTCTCAATGGCGCGGCCGTCGCGGCCGCGATCGGGGTCGTGCTGGTGCTGAGCGCGTCGCTGACACTGCTGCCCGCGCTGCTCCGCATCGCCGGTCCCAGGATCGGCCGGGCCGGGCGGCGCAGCGAAGACCAGGACACCGCCGGCGCGAAGCCGAGCTTCTGGCTGCGCTGGGTACGCCAGGTGCAGCGACGCCCGGCGCTGACCGCGGTCGGCGCGACGGCGCTGATGCTCGCGTTCGCCGCTCCCGCGCTTGGCCTGCGGCTCGCCTCGAGCGACGCCGGCAACGACCCGGCAGGCCACACCACACGCCAGGCGTACGACCTACTCGCCAAGGGGTTCGGGCCGGGATTCAACGGTCCCCTCCAGGTCGCCGTCGCGCTCCCCAAAGCAGGCGACACCGCGGCGCTCAGTCACATCACCGGCGCGCTTCATGCCACCAGGGGAATCGCGTCGGTCGGCGCGCCCCGGCTCAACGCCACCGGCACCGCCGCCGCGATCATCGCCTACCCGACGACATCGCCACAGAGCGCCCAAACGTCCAGCCTGGTTGCCCAGCTTCGCAACCGGGTGATCCCCCCGATCGAGAACCGCACCGGCGCCCGCGTCTACCTCGGCGGAGCGACCGCATCCCAAGTGGACTTCTCACACGTGCTGTCGAGCAAGCTGCTGCTGTTCATCGGCGTGGTGATCGCGGTCGCGGCACTGCTGCTGGTCGTCGTGTTCCGCTCGCTCGTGATTCCGGTCCAGGCCGCGGTCATGAACCTGCTCTCGATCGGAGCGTCACTCGGCGTCGTCCAGGCCGTGTTCGAGCGCGGCTGGCTCGCCGGCGTATTCGGCACCCAGGCCGGCCCGATCGACGCGTTCATTCCCGTGCTCGCATTCGCGATCGTGTTCGGGCTCTCGATGGACTACGAGGTGTTCCTGGTCTCACGCGTACACGAGGAGTGGACCGCGCGCGGCGACGCCAGCGCCGCCGTCTCGGAGGGCCTCGCTCGCACCGGACGCGTGATCACCGCCGCGGCCGCGGTGATGGTCGCCGTGTTCGGGGCGTTCGCGATCAGCGGCAGCCGGGTGCTCGAGATGTTCGGGCTAACGATGGCGAGCGCCGTGTTCCTCGACGCGATCGTGATCCGCATGCTGCTGCTGCCCGCTGTGCTCGAGCTGCTCGGCCGTACCACCTGGGCGCTCCCGCGGTGGCTCGAGCGGCGACTTCCGCACGTCGCGATCGAAACTGAGCGCAGCCCGCAGCCGTCACCGGCCCTCGAGCCCGCATACGAGGGCGGCTCATGACCGACGAGCGAACCGTCGACCGGCTCGTCGCCCACCTGCGCGCACATGTGGCGGAGCTCCGGCGGCTACAACAAGAAGGCGCGGAACCGCGCGAAGTGGCGGAGCGCAAGCGGCTGATCCTGCGCCTTCAGGATCGACTCGCCTGCGCGGTCCGCGACCTCCTCGCCGGCCAACGGCAGTCCACCGTCGGAGCAGAGGTCAGACCACGGGCCGGTCGACGGTGACCTCGCCTGGAGCCCGTCCTCGGGGCCTGCATCCGGCGATTGGGATGTCGCGTACAAATGGAATTCGGGTTCATCGTAGGATCGACTGCCGACCCCGTCCTCAGCGGGGTGCGCGACCCAACAGTGGAGGTCCAGATGGCCGAGCTCCCACCGCCCCCCGAGGGGATCGTGTTGGCCCACTTCATCGTCTCGGACGATGTCGAGCGCTCCCGGCGGTTCTATACCGAAGTGCTCGGCGGCCGGGTCGCCTTTTCCGGAGATGTGACCTATGTTGCGCTGTCCAACAGCTGGATCATCATCAATGTCGGCGGTGGACCGACCGACGACAAGCCGGCGGTGACCTTGGAGACGCCGCGTGATCCCGACCGGGTCAGCAGCTTCCTCAATATCCGCGTCCAAGACGTCGAGGCGGTGTACGCCGAATGGACCGCCAGGGGGGCGAACTTCCTGACGCCGCCGAAACAGCACCAGTATGAGATCCGTTGCTACATCCGAGATCCCGACGGTCATCTGATCGAAGTGGGGCAAACCACCGACCCGGACGGCGACTGGACGCCCGCTCACTGGCCATCGAGCACACCGGCGGGCGGGTCCGAGGGGATTGTGCTGACCCGCTTCATCGTCTCGGACAACGTCGAGCGCTCCCGGCGGTTCTACACCGACGTACTCGGCGGCAGAGTCGTCTTCTCCGGAAAGCCGTCCGGAGAGCCGACCAATGTCGCACTCTCCAATAGTTTTGTCGTCAGCAGCGTGGGCGGTGGGCCGACGGACGACAAGCCGGCGGTGACCTTGGAGACGCCGCGTGATCCCGACCGGGTCAGCAGCTTCCTCAATATCCGCGTCCAAGACGTCGAGGCGGTGTACGCCGAATGGACCGCCAGGGGGGCGAACTTCCTGACGCCGCCGAAACAGCACCAGTATGAGATCCGTTGCTACATCCGAGATCCCGACGGTCATCTGATCGAAGTGGGGCAAACCACCGACCCGGACGGCGACTGGACGCCCGCTCACTGGCCATCGAACCAAGAAAGGCCCGGAACCATGTAGTCCAGGCCTTCTGTGAAGCGCGCCCGGGGAGATTCGAACTCCCGACATTCGGTTCCGTCGTTTGCTATTTGCAGGAATTCTGCGTGAGCTCACCGGTGCATGCACAACCGCCCTTGTGCCTCAACGGCAAGTTGTGCGTGTCGCGAATCCAGTTTGGCGAGCGCGTTCCCGGTAGGACCGGCGATCGGACATGTTCAGATCCGACCGGCCAACCGCGCATGCGGCTGCGGTGGTGCGCGGCTTCAGGCTATGGCGGGGCCTTGGTGCTGGAGGAAGAACCGGATCATTTCGGCGGAAGAGTTAGGGCCGTGCTCGTCGGTGTAGGAGCCAACCGGGCTGCCGCCGTACCAGGCGTGACCGCCGCCGTGGACAATCAAGGACTCCGCGACGGCGATCCCGTCGCCATTGCGGTGCACGGTGCGGGTGTGGCTGCGCCCGCTGTCGCTGCGCGTCGTGATCGGCGCGCCGTGGCTTGTGATGTCGCCAGCCGCGAGTCGGGAGGCGATCACCTTTTCTGCATTGACCGGAGCCACGATCGTGTCTCTGTCGCCGTGGATGACGAGCAGCGGCACCGCGCTGGTCGGGGCGGGCGTACCCCCGGTTCGCATCGCGGCGAAGGCGGAGCCGACGTCGTGCGCGGCGCCGTAGGCGATCCCGGAGTGCACCCCAACCGCCGCGTACAGGTCTGGGCAGGTCGCGGCCATGACGGCGGCCATAGCGCCACCGGCGGAAAGCCCGGCGACGTAGACGCGAGTCGGATCAATGAGGAGATCGCGCATAACCGCGCGGGTGATGCCGGCGATGATCGCCGGCTCGCCCGCATTGGCCTGCTGGTCAGACGCGGAGAACCAGTTCCAGTAGCCACCGTGGTTAGCCGCCTTCGACTGCTCTGGGTAGGCGACGAGGAAGGTGTGCTGCTCGGCGAACTCGTTCATCCGCGTGCCGGCCGCGAAGTCCAATGCGTCCTGCTTGCCGCCGTGGAGCATGACCACAAGCGGAACGGGTTCGTGGGCGTAGCCCGTCGGAATGTAGAGGTCGTAGCTGCGAGTCCCGGCGCGATCGGCGTGCGTGAGGTGGCGGGTCTCACCCCCTGGCGCGGCAGCAGCCCTCGGCGCTGCGCCACCGCTGGACGATCGTGCGCCTCGGGCACACTTGGCCGGGCTGATGATGTATGGCAGGCCGGGCAGCGTGGCCTGGAGATTCTCAACCAGACCCCGGCGGGCGGACGCGGCATAAGCGCGCGGCTCTTCTCGCCACCTCACTGGGCCAGTGTCCGGCATCGGCCTCGGAAGGTGACCGAGATCACCGGAAGGCTGCGCGACAGTCGATTCATCCGCCGCGGTGGTATCGGCGCTCGCCAGACCCCACTGCAGAACCTCAGTGGCCTCGGTCAGCCGCCCGGCACGCGTGAGGCGCAACGCCTCGACCATCGTCATGTTCGTATCGAGGCTCATCGCACGTTCCTTTCAGGGAGGTCGTCAGCTGGCGCCGACAGATCAGTCGTTGGACGGATGTCCGGCCGCCGATCGGGGCCGCCCGGCTCGCGAGGTGATCACGTGGTGCGCGCCGCGAGCGCCGCCTTCACCGCCTGCGTCGCGCGAAAGGCACCGAGGACCTCGACCCCCGCGATCGTCGCGACGGCGAGCTCGGGCGAAACGTCATCGTCAATAGTGGCCAGCCCGAGGACACGGAGCTCCACCATGCGACCGGAGTCCCGGATCTGCTCCAGCGCGTCGCGGCTGTAGCGCTCTATGCCGAGAACCAGCTCGCGTCGGGCCACCATTCTGTCGACGGCGTCTGACCGGCTTTCGAGCTGCCGCCGGATGGCCGTACGAATGAAATCGGTGCGATTTGCGAAAAAGCCTTCGCTGACGAGCAGGTCGATCTGACCCAGGTCGACGAGTCCGACGTTGATCGTGATCTTTTCGCTTCTTTCGGCGTCAACCATCTTTGTCCCGCCACGCGTCACCATCTAGGAACCATCTTACCACCATCCATATGGATGGTCGCCACCAACAGTGTCCGAACGATCCGACGGTCGTCCAGCGCCGCCGCCGTTCTGCTTTGTCGCCTCACCGGCTCGAGAACGAACCATTCGGATTCTTTGAATTCGTACCTGAGGAGCGCCTCGATCTCGATCTAGTCGACCGGGTGCTCCTCGCCGCGATAGATGAGACCGGCGGTATTGATGTCGTGGTGCTGCCTGAGAGCGCCGTCGATGAGAGCGACATCGTCCCGCTCGAGTCGCTGCTGGCGCACCCCGCAGTGATCTATCTCCATGCCGGCGTCCGCGAGCGCACGACATAGCTTGGAGGCTTTGGGGGCAACTGGATGCATATGGGGATCCACCCTTGAAAGGCTGGACCGCAGCTGACTCCACCGTGCGGTCCTTGGTTTCACATTCGCCAGAACAAGCATTACCGCTGGTCGCTCGACGAGTCTCAGATCCGCCAGTACAACCTAGGCGGGATCCCGGTGAGCGCAACGTCGTCGTTGGGGCGATCGCGCGGCTGCATGATGTGGCTGGGGGAAAGCACTCGCTCGACGGTGCTGCGACTACTCAGCAGCCAGTCGCGTCTCGGAGTGTCCGACAGGCCTGGGCCATTCGCCGCGCCGATAGCTGAGTCACCTGGCGCCGAAAGGTTGAGCGGGGTAGCGTGTGGACGTTGTCGAAGTTCACGACGCAGTCGCTGGGGACGCCATCGTCAGCTGCCGTCAAGATCATCTCGGAGACGAGTCCACGCTGGATCCGCGTGAGGGCTGCAACCACCACCGCGCCGATCCTGTCAGCCACCGGATCTCGCGTCAGGACCAGCACCGGACGATCGCCGCCCGGTGTCGCCGCGAACCAGATCTCACCTCGCTGCATCTGCCCAGTCCGACCAATCCTCGGCCGGACCCCAGTCGGCAACCGCCTCCAGGGCACGCTCAGTTTCGGTTGCGGGCTGCTCCAGCCACCGTTCCGTGTCGGCCTCACCGCTGAGCACGACCAGATGGCGATGCACCGCATCACGGAGGATCTCGGAACGATCGACGCCGAGAGCCTCAGCCCACCGCTGAACTTCGGCCGCGTCCTCGTCTGACAGACGGAAGCTCAGCATTGTCATACGGCTGATACTACAGTGTATGACAGTAGGCGTGACAGGGGTCGCGGTCCGGCCACGAAGGTGGAAGCATTTGACCCCTTTTGCCGGAGGGGATCAACCAGCCCAGCGAGCCCGTTGGCGACGAAACGCTCGTCCGTCGAGACCTCGACCTCGCCGAGAGAGGGGCCCAGAGGCCACGCTCGTTATCCACCCTCGTGCGTAAAGCACTGCTCCCGTAGGCGGCCGAGCGGCTTCGCAGTCTCGCTGACGGCACGGTGCTGCGCTGCTGGCATCGGTTCCAAGATCGTCAAGGTCGCGTCAGTCGGTGTGGTTCTTGGCGTGATCGGCGGCCGCTTCGAGGCGGACGCCGAGGCGGTGTAGGGCTTTGTTGCCGGCGGGCGTGAGTTCGAGGCGGCGTGGCTGCGCGGTGGGCTTGACCCAACCTTTTTGGCGCAGGGAGGCCGCGAGCTGGGCGCCGAGTTGACCGCCGAGGTGTGGTCGTCCGACGCGACTGTCCATGCAGGAGAAGGCGAGCGTGCGGCGGCCGGCCTTGGTGGGCAGCTCGACTCCGAGCTTTGCAAAGCCGCGGACGGCCGCTGGGCCGACTTTGAGTTCCCCTTCGCCGTCTCGGGCTTCGAGCGCTCGTGATTGGACGAGGTGGTCCATCAGAGCGACGCCGATCTGCCCGGCGAGGTGGTCATAACAGGTGGCGGCCACCTGCACCGGCCGGCCTGTTCGTGGCGGAGCTCCGCGTAGGCCGTTGAGCATCGAGAAGATCTCCCGCAGCCCCGGCTCGGCGAGCTCGTAGAGCGCGAGGCGGCCCTGGTGGCTGACCGCGACAAGGCCGGTATCGCGGAGTCGCCGTAGGTGATTGGCCAGTCGCGTCGGCGACACGTCAAGGCGCTCGGCCAGTTCGCTGGCTGAGGCCGGGCCCTGCTCAAGGCGCTCGAGCACGGCGTATCGCGTCTCGTCGGCGAGCTCGGCCAATAGTCGAACCCGGGGATCGTTTGCCGCTCGCATATCACCCAGTCTACCCCTCCAGGTTTCATATCTGCCTGAATGGTGGTAGTCTACAATTCAGCATTGAGTGAACCGTGGACGTAGGCCAAAAGGAGGCTCAAATGCATCCCGCTCTCACTCGAGCGCTCGCCACCGCTCACATCGAGGACCTCCATCGTCGGCCGCCCGTGCGCGCACGATCCAGCTCGCCCGCCGCGTCGTGCACCAGCCACGCGTGGCGGCCAGTCCAATCGCCGTACTGCGATCCGCGTCGACTCGACTACGTGGACGCCGCCGCGCCCCGGCCGACGGCATGACACGAACCGGGATTCCTCACGCAGCCCTATCGCCATGCCAATCTGTCGTCGACGTCCGCTCGGGGCCGCGAGCCGGGATCGATCCGGCATCAAGCAGGGAGCGGCCTGCCTCGTCCCTGACGCGGACGTCGTGCGGGTCGGAGTAGCTCGTGTTCGAAGGCTTCACGCTCGAATATGTCGACGTCGGCGAGGTGACGCTGCGCGTCCGGCACGGCGGCGACGGCGAGCCGGTGGTGCTGCTGCACGGCCATCCGCGGACGCACACAACCTGGCACCGGGTAGCACCGCAGCTGGCCGGCTCGTTCTTCGTCGTCTGTCCTGACCTGCGCGGGTACGGGCGGTCCACGCTACCCGCCGATGCGCCGGAGCACGCCCAGTCCTCCAAGCGGGCGATGGCCGGCGACGTGGTCTCGCTCATGCGGCACCTCGGCCATGAGCACTTCGCAGTGGTGGGCCATGACCGCGGCTCGCTGGTCGCCTTCCGCGCCGCCATGGATCACCCACGGGCGGTGACGCGGTTGGTGGTGATGGACGGTCTCCCGGTCGTGGAGCATCTCGAGCGCCTCAACGAGATGTTCGTGCGGACCTGGTGGCACTGGTGGTTTTACGGCCAGACCGAGAAGCCCGCGGAGCGGGTCATCAACCTCGACTCCGACGCCTGGTACCGGACTCCCTCACCGCAAGAGATGGGCGAGGGCAACCACGGCGACGTCTGGGCGGCCCTACGCGATCCCGCCGTCGTGCACGGCATGTGCGAGGACTACCGGGCGGGCCTGCGCGTCGATCGCGCGCACGAGGAAGCCGACCGGGCCGCCGGTCGCCAAATCGCCTGCCCGATGCTGCTGCTGGCCGCCACGCAGGACGACCTCGACATCCATGGCGACCCCGAGGCGATCTGGCGACCCTGGGTGGCCGGAAAGCTACGCAGCGCGCCAATCCAATCTGGTCACCACCAAGCCGAACAGGCACCGGACGAGCTCGCACAGGCGCTACGCGAATTCCTCGCCGCTCCGACTCCATAGTGGAGCGCGCCTTTCGATGCGCGAGCGTAAGCAGACCAACGCCCAAGGGTCGTGACCGCGAGGGTCTCGCTCCTTGCAAAGGCGCAACCGGAGAATTACCCGCACGGGACCGGGTAGCCGCTACCGGACTGTCGCCAACACGGTCGCGCGACGCGAGACGGCGGGAGGATGAAAGCGATCGTGCGGGTCGCCCGGCGGATTCCCGCAGCTCCTCGGATGGCACGCATCCGGGCGTCAGTTCAACAGGGACCCCGAGTGATCGGAATCTCTGTCCGTTGGCGGAGCGCGATGCGGGCGCGCTCCAGCCAGGGGACGGCTCGCAGTCTGGTGAACGTCTCGATGGCTCCGTGCAGACCCGCCGGGGCGCCGCGATGGTCCGGTACATGCTCAAAGAGCTCCAGCCGCAGCGCGGCCTCGTCGAAGACCATGCCGGCGTGGCTCACCACCGCGATGGCAGTCGACCACTCCGACTCTGCTCGCGCGGTGTGGCCAGCGTGGACAGCCAACAGCGCTTGGAGCCGTGAGACCTGCGCCGCGACCATCGGCGAGGTCTTCGGCACCACCTCTCGGCGCAGCGCGGTTACGACATCTCGCAGCACATCATCATCCTGTAGCTGGGTGACCAGATCGATGGCGAGCGGTAGCCACGTCGGCCATTCGGCGTAATCGCCGGACTGAGCGCGGTCGATGACCGCCTTTGCCTCTAGATGGCCTCCGGACAAATGGGCCAAGGCAACCTCGCGGAGACTCCGATAGTCGCTCTCAAACGCCGCGCCGCTATCCGCCTGGTAGCCATCGAACTCCTCAAGCACTCTGCGCCCCTGCTCAAGCTCGCCTCGATGCAGAGCCACCAGCAGGGGCGGCCCGAGGACCATGCCACGATTGGCCGGTGCCGTCTCCGGCGCCACTGCCTCGACGGTGGCGACCGCCTCGTCCCATCGACCCAGAGAGAACAGCGCGCGCGCTAGCTGCAGCGCGGCGAGATTGCGGTCGACACGGCTCGCGAGCCGCTCTCCGGCGCCCATCGCCTGTCGACCCGCCGTCACCGCTTCTTCGAAGCGACCCAATGCGGCCAACGTGATGGCGATGTTCACCAGCGAACCAGGGACATCGGACGGCGCGTAGCGCTCCCGGATCTCCAGTGCCGCCTGAAACAGCTCAACCGCTTCGACCGGCCGCGCCAACTCGATCAGGGCGCACGCCCGGACATTCAGCGCCAGACCGAGCTCCTCGTACGCACCAGCCTGCTCGGCGGCCTCAACAGCTTCGGCCGCGGTCAACTCGGCGAACTCGGCGTCGCCATTGGCATATAGGACGTTGGCGAGCGAGCCCGCGGCGTCGGCGAACGCGGCGTCACGCTCGTCCTGCAGGGCGTCGTAGACCTCGCGCAGGGGGTCGATCAGCTGCGAGGGCGGGCGGCTCCACTGGTAGACAAACAGCTCGCGGGCGCGCAGGCGTAGCGCCTCCCGCCGGCCTCCCGCGCGCTCGTGGAGCTGGCGGGCGGCCGCGTAGTGACGGGCGGCGATCGGCTCCTGGTTTCCGTAGCGCTCCGCACATCGCGCGGCTCGCACCAGATGGTCAGCGCGCCGGAGCTCCTCGGGCTCGATCTGCGCGGCCTGCGCAAAGAGCTCGATCGCCTCGTTCAGGGCGCCGACTCCTTCGGCGCGCTGCGCCGCGTCCAACGTCAGCCTGAGCGCCCGCCGCCGGATGTCCGGCGCGTCAGGCGCGGTCGGATGCGCTTCGGAGGCGGCCACCAGATGTCCGGCCAGGAGCGCAGCCACGTCGGGATCGGGCGCCTGGCTGGAGAGATATTCGACCGCGGCCAGATGGCGGGCCTTGCGTTCGCGTTTGGAGAGGGTGCCGAGAACGACGCGCTGAACCTGGCGGTGCACGAACGCGAACGTCCCCCGTGACTGCGACCGGGGATCGGTGTCGACCGACAGAAACTGCTTGGCCACCAGCCCGTCGAGCAGCGACCGCGCGTCGGCCGTGCCCACCCCGGCGAGCGCGGCCGCGGCGGCCAGGCTGAACCGCTGCCCGAGAATGGCGCCGCCCCGGAGCACCTTGCGCTCGAGCTCGCCCAGTTGGTCGAGCCGGGCGGCGATGAGCGCATGGATGCTCGGGGGCACATCGAGATCGTGGACCTCGCCGACGACTCGATAACGCTGCGTGTCCCCCTCGGCGACCATCACACCGCGGTCAGCCAGCATCCGCAGCGACTCGACCGCGAACAGGGGCACGCCGGCCGCATGCTCCCGCACGCTGCTCAGCAGAGCTGCTGGTGCGCCCTGCACCGCGGCAGCGACGAGCGCCTCGACGTTTTCGTCGCTGAGCGGCGTCAGGTCGATGCGCTCCCCGAGCAGCGTCAGCGCGTCCAATCGCTCATCCGGCCGGCTGAACACCAGTACCAGGATCTGCGACCGGGACGCCCACTCACAGAGATGAGCGATGAAGTCAAACAGTCCCTGGTCGGCCCAATGCAGGTCCTCAAAGAGCAGCACGACTGGGGTCCGCCCGGCGAGTCGCTCGAACAGAAGCCGCCACGAAGAGAACAACTCGCCGCGGTCGATCAGCTCCTGACCATCGTCGAGCCCCAACAGGCGGCTGAGGCCGCGCAAAGCACGGCGTCGCGCGTCCGGATCCGCGGAGGCGCACACGTCTTGGACCAGCGTGGCGAGCTTCACGCGCTGGGAGCTCGTGGGCTCATCTACGTTGATCTCGGCTCGCATCCGGACCATTTCCGCCAGTGCGGAGAATCCAACCCCTTGCCCGAAGCTCAACGCTTGGCCGTGGTGCCAGAGCACCGTCGCCGCCAATCCGTCCGCATACTTCTTCAGCTCCCACGCCAGCCGCGACTTGCCGAGGCCGGGCTCACCGATCACCGAGACGAGCTGTAGCCCGACGCCGGACTCGATCAGCGAGTCCAGGACGCGCCTGATCGCGCCCATCTCGCCGCCTCGCCCCACCAGTGGAAGCTCGAGGTCGGTCCGCCCTACCCCTCTCACCGCTGCAATGACACGCAGGGCTCGCCAGGTCTGCACGGGCTCGGTCTTGCCCTTGAACGTATGCGCACCGCCGTCCTCGTAGGCGATTGCCTGGGCTGTCACCGCTCGGGTCACGTCATCGACGAGCACCGACCCTGGTTGGGCGACTGACTGGATCCGAGAAGCGGTGTTGATCGCGTCGCCGACGACCATGCCTTTGGCGACCGCATCGAGCTCGACCGCTGCCTGGCCGGTCAGAACCCCCACCCGAACGCGCAGCTCGACGCCCAGTCTCTCGCCGAGACCGATGACTGCGGCCACCAGGTCCAGGGCCGCGCGTACGGCGCGCTCCGCGTCGTCCTCGTGGGCGACCGGTGCCCCCCACAGCGCCATCACTGCATCGCCGATAAATTTCTCGATCCGCCCCGCGTAGGAGGCGACGATCCGCCGAGAGACATCGAAGTACTCCGACAGCATCTCGCGCACGTCCTCGGCATCCCGCCCTTCGCTGAACGCCGTGAAGCCGATGAGGTCGGCGAACAGCACCGATACCTGACGGCGCTCGACCGCCGAGGCTTCCGCTATCCCTGATCCGGGGGCCGCCAGCGCAGACGACGGCACCAAGGCCCCGCCGGAGCCGGCCAGCGGCGCCCCGCATTCCAGGCAGAAGCGCTGTCCGACCTGCGCTGCGACCGCTCCGCACGTTCCGCAGCGCGGTAGGAGCGGGGCGCCGCACTCACCGCAGAACTTGGCCCCGTCGGGCACCGCGGCGGCGCAGCTTGAGCAAAGCGCGGGCACGGCGCAAAGGATCGCAGGCCTAGCCGGTGCGGCAGCGAGCCGCGCGCGCCGGCGGCGATGGCGCATGCCGGCGGCGCAATCCGTCGGTCGCCGCCGTCGCTGGGCAGCCGCCACCCTTGCCATTCAGGAAGGGCAGCGCGGCTTCGTACTGGGCGACCACGCCGGCTGAGCAAACCGACTGAGGATTCCCGTTGGTCGCTTCGCACAGCTCAGCGGTCAGCACCTCCGCCTCGCCGGCGATCGCCTGCGCCGGGATGCTCGTCGGACGGCTCAGCGAGCTCGCGATCTGCGCCCAGGACGCCCCGCTGAGAAGGCCCGGCTGCACCGTGGAGTCGACCCGGATGAACCGGCCGGCGACATCGATGAATGGGGTCTGGCCGGGTCGATCAAACCGACTCAGCAAGGCGCTCTGGGAGTGGCTCAGCCGCTGGAGGGGGGCAAACCGCATCCCGCGCCGGACGTTGCTCAGCGCCTCGACCGGTTCGAAGGCGACGTACGGGCTCTGGTAGCTGGAGCCAAAGAAGGTGAAGGTCCTGATCGCCGGACGGTCCGTGGTGTCGGACTGCGTCAGATGCAAATTCGAGAAGCTCCCGAATTGCGAGAGCGCGACGATCATGCCCCACCGCTGGACTGCACAGAACGGGCAGCCTTCGGCGCCGATGAAGAGAAGCTCGGGCTTGCCCGCCAGCGTCAGCGGCGCCCGGGCATGCTGGATGATCGGCCCGGCGAGTCCGATCTTGCGGCTTCCGAGTGCCTCCTCGGCCGCGGCCGCCAGCACCGAGGACGGCACGCCGGTGGCTTGCGCCGCCACCAGCTGGGTCAGCGCGCTGAACGCGTCCTCCCAGGCCTGGCGGTATGAGCGGGCGGCGGACACAACACGCTGAGCAGCGGCGTTCCGGGACCCGGCCGCGAGCGCGTGTCCCGCCGCTACCAGCAAGCCGTGCTTCCCGCCACGGGCTTGTTTGATCACGCGCTCGGCGATATCGCGATCCGCCCCGATCACCAGCCTGATGGCGGCACTGCGCCCCGTGGCGGAGAACCCCTCCAGACGTTGCAGATCAGTGACCGCCGCAATTGAATTGACGAACACCCTCGTACCGTAGGAGGGGGCAACGGTGTCGTGGGCGTCGATCCACAGCGCAGGTTCGGTGGCCCGAGCCAGCGCTCGCCCCGCCTCGGCGGCCAAGCTCCGGTCAGAACTGGAGCTCGCTTGATGTGCCACGGCAACGACGCTGCTGCGAGCTTGCACCAGAGCGTTTCTGGGTGCCGGCGCAGCGGCCGCCTGCGCGGCCGGCCCGAAGGCCAGCGCGCAGAAGGCGGTGACGAGGATTAATCTCAGTGAGCCTCGACGCGGCATTGTCACCCCGGAGGAACGGGCGGCGGGTGCGCAAGGCGTGCGGCACCGGCGGCGACCACGCCGCGTGACTTACAGACGCCGGCCGGGCGGCCGTTGGTGACCCTGCAGATCGCCGCCGTGAAGAGGTTGGCCAAGCCGTCGATTCGCCGGGCAATCGGATTCCGGGGGTGGGCCAGGCTGCCGGCGATCTGCGACCACGACCGGTGAGCCAGGATCCCCGGCGAGAAGCCCGAGTTCAAGAACGCGTAGTCGCCACCAACGTCGAGGGCCGGCGTTTCACCCTGCCGGTCGAACGAGTTGAGTACCGAACCCTGCTTCCGCGTCGGGTTTTCGAGATTGTGCCCGTTGACGTCCTGGAGCACTATCGGGGCGAAGCTGAGGTAGGAGCTGCGGTACCTGGCGCGCAGGAAGCTGAGCCCATGCGTATGCGGGTAACAGGGGCTAAGGGTCAATGCGCAGGGGTCCGACACCAGCGTGCAATAGTGCGTTCCGCTGTCAATCACCCGGAGTCCGGTGAGAACGCCGAAGCGGCTGAGTGCCGCCGCCAATGACCAACTGTTGGCCGCGCAATGAGGACACCAGGCCAGGTTCATCGTCAACAGGTCCGGCTTGCCGTGACTCCTGAGCTGTCCGGTGTGGAGCTTGAACACATTGAAGGCGGTGGGCCCGCTGAGCTCGCCGGCACCCACCTGGTTCAGCGTGCTGGCCGGGACGTTGGTGACCAGCTGGACTATCCGTGCCGGGGCCGGCGTCGAGCCATCCATGCGGAGTGCGGCTTCGGCGGCGCTCACCGGTAGCACGAAGAGCGCGCTCAACACGACCACCAACCGAACCACGGCCCTCATAGCTACCAAAACGCTACTAACCTACCTGAGGCAGGGGCCACGAGCAACCCGTGCGCTCAGACGGGACCGGCTGACACCTGATCGCCGTCGAGCACCGCACGCAGCATCGACAGGCCGCGTGAGATCCGGGATGCCACCGTACCCGCCGGGATACCCTGCGCCGCGCCGATCATTCGGTAGCTCTGATCGTCGATGAAGAAGCGCGTCAGCGCCTCGCCGAATGGCGCCGGAAGCTCGTCCAGCGCGAGACGAACCGTTATCGCCTGCTCGATCTGCTCCAGGCCGGGGTCCTCGGCCAGGGCCTCTTCAGCCGCCAAAGCGGGGAGTTCGCGGGCATCCGCGCGCAGGCGGTCGATCGCCGCGCGGCGGGTCAGCTGCGCGATCCATGGCTTCAGGGCGCGCTCGTCGCGCAACGAGTCCAGATGCGTGAAAGCGCGCATGAAGACCTCCTGGTAGACATCCTCGGCCCGATCGTCACTCAGCCCGAGCCTGATCGCGATCGCATAAACGTAACTGGAGAAGCGGTCGACGATGGTGGGCCAAGCCGACTCATCGCCGCTACGGCAGCGTTGCACCAGGAGCGCGTCTGTCCTGAGGGCCTGCTCCTCCGGCGTCCGGATGACCGCGTGAGCGGGCCGGTTGACAGGTGCGGCGCTGCTCACGCCCTCGTCCCCAAGTGGAGAAGACTCCCCAACTTTGGCCCCAATCGAATCGTGTGCACGCGACCATAAATCGGGGCCGATCAGGCGTCAAGCGAGGTTGCGTCCTCCATGATGAAACGCGCCGGACGGATCATCCGGGGCGACGTCGTCTGTGCCACTGCGGGCTGACGGTTCAATGAGCGCTCCGGGCGTCTGCCCCAGCTGTTGCGGAATCGTCTGCGCCGCCTCCCGCCACGCGGAGGGAACCCGGGGCAGCATGCGAAGCAGTGCTGCCAGCTCTCGTTCATTGTGTCTGGCCACGCCCACCTGACCGGCAGCGGCACTGCTTTCTTCCCGGCCTCATCGCATGACTCCAAGCGCCACTGACCGAAACTCGGCGGCGGCGCCCGCCAGTTGGCGCGCCCGGGCGGTGCGCTCCTGCTGCGCACAAGCCAGAAGGTTGACCTCGACCAGATGCGCGGCCATCTCGGCGGCGGACGCCGCCAGTACCGCCGCGGCCGTCGCGTCGGCGCGCACGACGGTGTCGCCGGCCTTGGCCACGACCACCGCCAGCGCTGCACAGTCGCACGCCGTGTCAGCGATTTCGAGCAGCAGATCGGCCGCTCCAACCAGCTCTCGTCCCAGCGTCGTGGAGTCAAGCGGGGGGCCTATGCCGCGCGATGATGTTGACTGACGATCGGCTCCCGGGTCGGCGATCGCGCCCCTGAGCGCTTCGACGAGGAGGCCATAGGCGACCGCTACTTCGCATGACCTCGCCACGGCACGGTCGCGCACCGCATCAGCCTGGGCGAGCGCTCCCTGATGCCCTTCCCACCCCGGCGAGCTCTCGGCGACCTGGGCCACCAGATCGGCAGCTAACGCGACCGCGAGCGCCGCCGTGGCACCTGCGGACGCTCGGTGGGGAACGACGCCGAGACGGTGCGCGAACTCCGTCAGCGACGGGAGCTCAGTCGGCAGTGAGGGGCCCGCCGGGGGCGTGGGGATGCCCATCGCCGCTATAGACCACCGGCGGGCGGGGGGGATTCAGCCGGTCGTCTTGACCGTCACCTTGTGCCCTTGCGGATTGATCATCACGGTGCCCTCCGTGGTACAGGCGTCGGCCACATAGCCCTCAGATTCGAGCCGGAACATCTCCTGTTCGATCCCCTGGGTAGCGGCAAACTGCGACGGTCTGCTGCGGCCGCCCGCGACCGATGCGGCCTCGGAGCTCTCGACATCGAGATCATCAGCGGCGGTTGTGTTCTTGTCCTCACTCATGCTGGCTCCTTGGTTGGATGGCGAAGTGACCACAAGACGGCGACGGCGGTGGAAATCTTCCCCGGTCTTCGTCCCTACACCAACTGCTGGCCGGTCAGATAGGAGTACAGGCCCTCCCGCGCCATCAGCTGCTCGTGCGTCCCGTGCTCCACCAACCGACCGCGCTCAAGCACCAGGATCAGGTCGGCGTCGCGAATCGTGCTCAGTCGGTGGGCGACGATGAACGCGGTGCGGCCTTCGAGCATGCGGTCGAGGTTGCGCTTGACCGCGCGCTCTGACTCCGTGTCCAGCGCACTCGTGGCCTCGTCGAAGATCAGCACCGGCGGGCGGTGATACAGCGCCCGCGCGATGGCGATTCTCTGGGCCTGCCCGCCGGATAGCCGCATCCCGCTCTCGCCGATCCGCGTCTCGAATGCCAGCGGCAGCCGGTCGATGAAATCCACGGCATCAGCCAGCTCGCTGGCCCGGCGCACGCGGGCTGGATCGGGCTCCGGCTCGCCGAACGCAATGTTGTTCACGATCGTGTCGTCGAACAGATAGGGCTCTTGGAGCACGTACCCGATCCGCCGTCGCAGGTCGCGCAGGCGCAGCTCACGCAGATCGACACCGTCGTAGGCGATCGAGCCGTCAGTCAGCTCCAGCAGACCAGCCAGGCACTTGACGAGCGTCGTCTTGCCCGAGCCCGAGCGGCCGACGATCGCAACGGTGGTGCCGGCCGGAACCTCGATTGAGATCCCTTCGAGGATCTTTGCCGATGGGGCGTTTGGATAGTGAAAGCCGGCGCCACGCAAGGCGATGCGACCCTCGAGTGTCGGCACCGGTCGGTAGGCGCTCGGCGCGCCGGGCTGCTCCTCACCGTAGTCGAAGATGTCCTGCACTCGGCCGAGCAGCACCTTGCACTGGAGCCAGTTGTCCCACAGGCCGAGCAGCGTTCCCAGCGGTGCGTTAGCCAGCAGGATCAGCGAGTTGAAGGCGATCAGGCCGCCGATCGTGAGGTGGTGGGCCAAGACCTCGAGCGCACCGATGAACAGGAATGCCACGACCGTAAGGAAGGTCACGACCGACGCGACGCCCTCGTAAGCCATGATCGTGAAGTCCGAGCGGAACATGCGACGCCCCAGCTCCCGCAGGTTCTCGACCAGCATTCGCTGCATCCCCTCCTCAGCGCCCATCGCCTTCACGGTCGCGACCCCCCTGATCCCGTCGATCTGCCGCGAGCGAAAGCGACCGTACTCCTCCTCCAGGCTCTCGAACGTCGGCGTCACGCGGCGTGACGAGTAACGCATCAGCAGCGCATACAGCGGCACCGTGAGCAGGAACAGGCCGCCCATCAGTGGCGAATAGACGATCATGATCGCCACGGCGACTACGAACTGGGTAGCCGCGGTGAGGCCGGCAAGTCCGCCTTGGACCACCAGCCGCCGGATCTGGCGCACCCCATCCAGACGCCGATCGATGTCACCCGTGCGGCGCGTCTCGAAATAGGACATGGGCAGGTCCAGCATGCGGCCGGTGATGTAGTCGAGCGTCTGGACGTCGATCTCCACCGCGGCCCTACTGAGCATGCGTCGCTGCACCATCGTGACCATCAGCGAGATCACCAGCAGGCCGATCATCACGCCGGTCAGCACGTACAGAAGCGTGTAATCGCGGCGGACCAATACGTGGTCGACGACCTGCTGGGTGAGCACCGGGAACAGCATCTCCAGACCGCCGGCGACGAACGCGAGCCCAAGCCCGAGCACCAGCGTCCGTCGATGCGGGCGGATGAACGCGCCCAGCCACCGCGCGCTCGCCTTCCCGAGTGGCGCCTCGGCGAGCCGCGGCGTGGGCGTCGGCAGCGCCGCATACCCGCTCCACGCCTCCAGCACCTCGGCCCGACTGACCCGTCGCAGACTCCGCGCGGGATCGGCGACGTAGCAGCGCTCGCCGTCGATCGCATACAGCACCACCCAGTGGTTGCCCCCCCAGTGGATGATCGCCGGCAGCGGCAGCTGCTCGAGGCGCCCCTTCGACGCCTTGATCACGCGCATGTCAAGCCCGACCTGCTCGCCGCCACGCTGAAGCCCCCGCAGGCTGGTCCCGTCGGCGCCGGTCCCGACCGCCATCCGAATGTGCGAAGGGGCCACGTCGCGGCCGAAGTGCCGGCAGACCATGGCCACACACGCGGCACCGCAGTCCATCTCATCAAGCTGATGCACGTGCGGGAAGCGGGGGCGGCGGCGCCACCACCGGGCTCGCGCTCGCGGCCGTATGACCGTTTGTTCCTGTGGACGAATACCGCTGCCCAACTCGGACGCGATGCCCTCTCCCAGGTCCTGCTCGGTGGGCTCACGCTCGACGAGGGACGCCTCAGACGCGTCGGCCGGGAGCAGCTCGGCGAAGTCAAGCGGCACCCGCGGGGCGCGCCCGCGCTCGTACAGCTCGACTCGTTCTTGCACGCGCGCCCGGAACGCCTCGTGGTCGGACACCAATGCCGAGAAGGTGCTCTGGTCCAGTCGCAGCAGGCGGCAGTGCTCTAGCGCCCGCACTGTCGCGGTGCGCGGCACGCCGCGGTAGAGCGATAACTCGCCGAAGAAATCGCCGCTGCGCAGGTAGCGAACGTCCTGCGATCGGGACTCGGGGCCCTGAAAGGCATGAAGCCGGCCAGCTTGCACGATGAACAGCGACCCGGGCGGATCGCCCTCGCGCACGACCACTTCGCCGGGCTCCACCTCGACGTCCTCCAACGCCTGCAACATGGGCAAGATCGCGCTTTGCGGCAGCCGGGAGAAGGCCGAGTGTGCACGGAGGAAGTCGGCCAGCCGGCGCGCTTGCGGCTGTAACGCGAACGCCTCCCCAACCGAAGGGTGCAGTCGCGCCAGCGCCTTGAACACCGACGCGTCGAGGCGCAGCGCGACCACATCGCTCGAGGCACGGACCGTGGCGCTCCGGGGCGAGCCGTCCAGCAGCCCAGCTTCACCGAACGAGTCGCCCTCTCGCAACAGATTCAGTGAGACTTCCTCGCCGTCGTCGCCGGCCACGAGCACGCGGGCCATGCCCGAGCCAAGCACATAGAACCCGTCTGGCGGATCTCCAGCGGCAACGATCGTCTCCCCGAACTCATAGCGTACGGGGACGAACGAGGCGGCCACAAGCTGACGAACCTCCGGGACCAGAACGCTCAGCAGCGGCAGCTGCTCAAGCGCACGCTCGTTAGAGTCACTGGTCAGGTCAGTGCTCGCCATGCCAGGTCACCCGCCCGGCGAGGTAACGCCCGAGGGCGTCCTCCAAAAGCTCGCTGCGGGCGCGATCCCGCAGGTTGATGTCGTCGCCGGCGGGTGGTGTCCGCTCCCGGACCCGCAAGAGGCGCCAGCCGCAGTCCCCGGCGAGCGGCCCGAGCAGCTCTCCAGGCACAGCGGCCGCGAGCACACCGGCAAGCTCGGTCGCGTCTTCGGAGTAAGCCTCTCGGAGGCCGATGGCAACGTGGGCCAGGCCGGCCACCTCGGCGAGGCCCATCCCACCCTCGCGTACCAGTAGCGCCGCTTCGCGCGCCGCCCCCTCCCCCGGGAAGCTGACCTCCTCCCAGGCGAATCGCTGCCAGGCGAGTCGATGCTCGGCTATGCAGCGCTTGATTCGTTCGGGCTTCACAACGTGATCGGCGAACATCCGCTCAGCTGTCTGCAACTCCGCGATGCGGGGGGCGCGTGCGCACACCTGGGCTTCGTCGAGCCCACTCGCTCGGCAGGCGCCCCCCGCCTCCACTAGGCCGGCGATTGCGTCGCGGGACACGATCGGCGTCTCTTCACCCAGGGCAGTGAGACCGGCGGCCGCCGCCGCGCACTTCGCAAGGCGCTCCGCCCACGACTGCAGCCGCCCGCTGAGGATCGCGGCGTTCCGGACCGCGCGGGCGAGTGGGGCGGTATCGGGTCGGTGGTCCGCGGACTGATTGACCATCCCGCCGGCCGTGCGCCCGCTCAGGGCGGTATGGGCAAAGTAAAGGCGGATGTCCTCGGTGGACAGTGACCAGTCGGCCAGCCAGTGCTCGTAATCCTCGCCGGTGAGCAGACCCCTGGCTCGACGGAGCCGCACAACTGAGTCACGTAGGGCACCGTTGTCAACCTGGTCACGGGACTCCTCGGCAGCGCAGGCAGCGGCCAGTCCGTCCTCGGCCGAGCACTCGAGCAGATGCCACCCGCCCCAGCCAATCGCCGCGAGCACGACGTCACCCCAGTCGAAGCGAACCTCATCGAAGTCGAAGGCCCTGCGGTTGACGACTGTGCGCATCATGCAGCCACCGGTACAGCTCGACGGGCGGGTCATCGCCCAACATCGCACAACCTCGGCCCGCATGTCCAGTGGTCTCCAGCAGCTGGTCGATCTTGGCGCTTCTGCGTTCTCGTTACCCGCAACCCAAGCCGACCGGGCACTGCCAACCGGGGCGGGGGCGTAGGTCGGGCAAGTCGCGGCCGATGCCGCGGTCCTGGGGCTGGGGGCGCCCGTGAACAGGGTCGCTCCGCGCGGCCCGGCCGGGCCGCCGTTACCCAATGGGTTCGGCCTCCTGCCGAGGAGACGTGGCCGGACCTGCACGCCACCTCTTCGCGTATCGCCCGGGCGAACCAGATCGAAGCGCCGGCCGCCAGTCGCGGCCGGCCCAGTGACCGGCGTCGCGCAGGCGGTGGGAGTGATCACAACCACTGCTGCCGCTGTGATTTTCTTTCCGGGCCCGCGCCCTAAATCGGTCGCGCTTGAGTGGGGAGCGCTCAGCGGGCTGGGGAGCGCCGTCGGGACCATGTCGCTCTATCACGGTCCATCAGTCGCTCGGATGAGCGTCGTCGCGACGTCCGCCGTCCTGACCGCGGTCGTCCCGGGATAGCCGTGAACAGGCTCACCGGAACCGTCCGGCTCCAGAGCATTCTGATGCACTCGTTCTACTGAGCGCCGAGACCGACCGCGTGCTCTGCGCCGCGCAGTGCGAGGTCCGCTCAGGACGAGCGCCGGCTCCCGTACCCTGAAGGTGTCGGTCCGGACGCCGAGAGTGGCTTCTCGTTGCGAGGCGATAGGCCGAAGCGGCGCCCTGGAGACGACCGGGAGGGACGAGAACCAGCGACCAAACGCCCGATCACTGGACTGCCGCATCCGCTCGGCACGCAGCAGTGATGGCCCGCTGCGTGGCTCGTGAGGGATCCACTCGCCCACGCGGATCTGCGTCGCGTTTCCCTCTTCACGAGGACTCAGCTCTAACGACTGCTCCGTGGTCCGGTCGGCACGCTGGTACTCCTCGTTGGATTCGGCAGCAGGAAACCCCTGGCGTGACCCGCGGGCCCTGCTTCCGGTCGAGTGCATCGGCGACCGAGGAGCCGTCCGCCGGGCCGGCGCCGCGCGACCGCTCGGCCACGAAGCGATCTTCGACTTACCTGACCGGCATACGACCTCCAAGATTGAGGCGCTCGCACAGCGAGCGCACCAAGGCCTTCGCTGTTCGTCGCGCTGAGCGCCTCCTGGTGGACCGGCCACTCAACGAGGCATTCTGCGGAGGCCGGCAATTATGATCGACACTGCTAATCGATAAGGCGCAGCAAAGTACATATTTGAACGAAAATGGGACGCTATCGTTGGATGCAGAACTCGAACCGGAGGTCCAAACAATGCATCCCGCAACGGCACGCATCACCATCGAGGCCCACGTTCGCGATCTCCAGCGGGCGATGCACCCCGAGCGCAGCAAGCGCCCGCGCCGGCGCTTGAGGTGGATCCGTACGAGCCGCTGACAGCCGGCCAAACGCCGAGCCGGCGAGCCGGGTCAGCTGCGTCTCGCGCACCGGCGGGCCTCGTGCTCGCGTCGCCGACGCGACCCTCACCGTGACGCTCTTAGGCGCAAGACGCGGTCGCCGAGATAACGAGGATTGATGCGTCGGCCCAGACCTCCGGGGCTGACAAGCGAGCGAGCGACCGTCCCAGTCGTCCGCTCTGGTGAATGCCAGGCGCAGAACACCGGATCGCAGACGCATCCTCAAGCCGAGGTTAAGCTTGGCTTGGTCTCATTCTCCGTCGCCGTGAGAAAGTCACGCATCGGCAGAACCTCCACGACTGGACATCGCTCGTCTCCAACGATCGCATTACCACTGCCAGTGACGCCTGGCGCGCGACTGCCTTGGCGACATAGCGGTGGCCCGGATCAGGCTTCCGGGGCGGCCGACTCGGCCGCCGCACCCGTCCGCCGGGACCGGGTCTGCATATGCAATTGGTCGGCTGCCAGGGCACCAGCCGGAGCCCCGGTTTCGGCGAGTGGGAGGACGACGCGCAGTCTCCGCGGCCTCACCTTTGCGAGGGCAGGTAAACGTCCCGAGTTTGCGGGTGGCCTGGGTGCCGAAGAACGCGTGAAGTCGCGGCGTTGCGTACCCTCGGCGCATGTCCGGCATCCCCCAACTCGTCGCTGCGATTGACCGTCGCCTCGCCGATATCGCTGTCGAGATCAGTGCACTCGACGCCGCCAAGGCGGAGCTCGCCGCGCCGCCCACCGGCGGCGAAGCGGCCGCGATCACCACCGACGCCACAGTGACCCGGCCGCGGCGGCGGGCCGCACGCCGTCGCGTCACACCATCACCTAAGCCCTCGGATCCGATCACCGGTCGCAGAACACCCGAGCCCGGCAACGCGGCACCGGAGAACGGAAGCGCCGTCACCCCAAAGCGCTCGACGAGGAAGCGGGCGGCAACCGCGACCCGGCCGCGCTCTGGCGGTGGCGCGGTTGGGGCCGAGACGCTCGAGCGGCTCCTCGCCGACACGTCGACGGGGTTGAGCGCGAACGCGATCGCCAGGCGGGCCGGCGCCGCCTACAGCCGCACCCTGAAGTTGCTGCGCGAACTTGAGGCGGCCGGGCAGGTCCGGCGGTCGGGATCGCGGCGGTCGACGGTGTGGCGGCTGATCACCGACGAGGAGCGCATCGCGGAGCGCGCCGCCGAGCTTGAGCGCCGCGGCAGCGTCCCCAGGCAGCGGCGCGGGAGGGCCAGAGCCTCGTAGCGTCGCCGGTCGAGGGCCTCGGAGTTCGGGACAATTCCGCCCGGGCGATTCCGCAAGTCGGCTACAGCGCCGCCTCGGCGACCTCGGGGCGAGCGCGCTGGATGTGGATCCCTTGGCAGCCCTGTCGTCCCGGTAGCGCTCGTCAATGGTGGTTATGTAGTTTTTGCTGGGTTATCGCATGGTTTTCGCCGCCGGGTGGACGGTGCGGTGTTTATGGTTACTTGCGTCAGAGGAGCGCGGCAACGGCGTCTGAGTCGGGGAGTGAGGGGGCAGGCGGTGGGGCCTTAGAGGCGGAAGCCTTTCTGCGGAAGCGACGGACCGTTCGGGCTGTTGTGGGTGCGGTTGCTGTTGCTGGCGTTGGCCGTCATTAACCGCACGAGGTCCTCAAGGGAGGCGTTAGAGCGCAGGTCGTCGACCGGCACCGGACACAATAGGCTAGGTGTTCCGGGAGGTCTGTTCCCTATCCAGCCCGGCCCAGCACATGAGTCCGGAGCATGCTCCGGGGCGCGCACAAGTTCATCTCACCGGTCCTCTTGATGGTCCCGAGCTGCTTTCTGCCGCGGGGCCGCACCAAGAACCATGACTAAATAGTCGGTTCGATAGACGCCTGCAAAGCCGTTGCTACTGCGATGGCGGCGGGCAGGCGTCTGGATCCCCGCGTGTTTTAGGCTGGCGCGCATACGGGTCATCCCGGAGCCCAGTACGGGTCATTCCGTCTAGGCAGCCGAAGTCCGAGGGCGAACAATCTCCGCCTTCATGACCACGCACGTCGACCGAATGCGAGCGCCGATGCGCTCGTCCGCACCGAGCACCCCGTTCGCAGGGCCCTTCCGCCCGGGTTGGCCGATCCTCGTGTTCCTGGTCTCGGCAGCGCTACTCGTCGCCGCAGAGGTCACTCCGCTGCCGTTGCCGCCCATCCACTCCCTTCATCGCTTTGCATTCTTTGACCTCAAGGTCTACCGGCAGGCGGCGGGCGCGGTGGCGTATGGCAAGCCTCTGTACGTGACGACTTTCTCGCGCAATCTTGGGTTCACCTATCCGCCCGCCGCGGCGGTCCTGTTCCTCGCGCTGAGGCTCGTGTCCCTCCGCGCCGACGAGGTGCTCGTTACGGCCCTCAACCTTGTTCTGGTCGCGATCGTCGCACACGCCTCGCTGCGTCTTCGCACCGCGTCGCCGGTCTCCTCTGGCCGCCGGCCGAACGGGGCGGGGACGGCCTGGTTGCTCGCCGCTGCTGCGCTGTGGATCGAGCCAGTGACGACGGCGATCGGCTACGGGCAGATCGACCTGCTCATTACGGCGCTCGTCATCGTCGACCTGGTCCGGGACGAGTGCTCCGGGTCGGCGGGAATCGCCATCGGCCTCGCAGCGGGGCTCAAGCTGACACCGCTCATCTTCTTGCCCTACCTCTTGTTCACGGGCCGCCGGCGGGCGGCGGGACGAGCGCTCGTCACTTTCTTCGGCTCGATCGGTTGCGGTTTCCTTGCGTTACCCGCGGACTCCCGGGCGTTCTGGGGCGGCGCTGTCTTTGATACGTCGCGCGTCACCGGGCGCCAGCACTCCGGTGGCGGCCCGGCTAACCAGTCGCTGCATGGCTTGCTCATGCGGATCGCTCCCGGCCTGCCGCACCTCGGCGTCGTCTGGGTGCTCAGCTGCGCCTGCGTTGGCGGAGTGGGGCTGCTGCTCGCCGTCCGCAGCGCCCGCCGGGGAGATCCGGTGCGCGGCTTCGCACTGACGGCGGTCTCCGGTCTACTCGTCTCGCCGATCTCCTGGACTCACCACTGGGCGATTGCAGTTCCAGGGCTGCTGCTAGCCGCGGGCGCAGCGCGCCGCTGTCCCGCGAGGGTCTTGCTCGCTGCGGCGATCGCGACGCTTGCTGCGGGCAGCTCCGTGATCTGGCTGATCATCGACGCGCACCCGCTCGGTGAGCATCTCGGGGTAGGCGACTTTCTGCTTGGGGACCTCTACGTGCTCGCCGGGCTCGCAGCGATCGCCGTTTCGGGGATTGTCGAGCTCGTCGAGCTGCGCGTCCGCCGCCGCCCACCGCGGGTCTCATGGAGGCGCCACGGCCGACCGGAAGGCGGGTACCCACATCTCTCACTGAGCGCCGGGTCACCTGTCAGGGTGATCCCGGACAGCGATACCCCGGGAAGCCCCGTATAGCCGTGTCATCGCCCGTGGCGGAGAATCCTTGCTGCGATGAGTCCGAAACAGCATCCGCCTGCCGCCACGGCAATGAGCCGGTGATCGGCAACCCTGCCAACCGCAAGCGATCGGTGATGCTCAGCTACGACCAGTTCCGCTTCGCGTTCGTCAACGCCGTCGCCGAGAACGAAGCCAAACGCCTCTACAACACCTACCCGGTGCCGGGATCCGGCATCCCCCTTTTCCAAGCCGCATTCGCGAACCTCAACGCGGCCAGCGAAACCAAGGTCGAACCCGCAGCCCCAACCGCGGGCCGATGAAACTCATCTCCGGACAGCGCGACAACACCGCCCCCTGGGCAATCGCCAACGCCTCCTTCAAGGAACAGCGACGCAACCCCAACCCGACCGAGATCGAGGAGATCCCCGGCCGCGGCCACTCACTCGTGTTCGACAGTGGCTGGGAGGACGTCGCCGAGGTCACGCTCGCCTGCATCGAAAACCACCGCGAGGAGTAGACCAGCCGACCCGGACAGTGGCGTCCTGTGTCAGCTGAGGACACGTTTGGGCGAGCGCGGGCCACCGCTTGGCCACAAACGCGATCGTCCAGCTCGTCCGCCTTGCCGACGACCCGCTTGCCGCCATTCGGACCGCGACATCCCAACCTCGAGTGCCGAAGCGAGGTCTCCAGCACCATCGCGTGACCGGCCCGTGGGGTCGGATCGGGTGCCTGTTCTGGCCCGTGTAGTGGGAGCGCGTCTGAGCGGCCGTGGGTAGGTGCAGCCGCACACGGGCTCGCCGGCGCCTCAGCTTCAGACGGCGGGATCCGCCGGCGAACGCCGGTGCGGGTCGCGGTTGAACGGCGGTTTGCGTAGCGGGCGTGCCTCTGATACTTTCCCGATAGGAAAGTAGTTTCCACGAAGGAGGAAGTCATGGACATGCAACACCACCAGCCAGTCGGCAGCGCGGCGGACGGCGGCGAAGCGGCAGCCGCGCTGGCCGAGATCAACCAGCGACAGGAGCGCGTCGTCAAGACGCTGCTCGTACCGGTCTGGTACTGGTGGGTCATGGCGGCCGGGATCGTCGCCATCGGCGCCGCCCGGGACAACGGGAGGACGGTCGTGCAGGCGATCACGATCCCGCTAGCCGTGCTCGTCATGGCAGGACTGACCGCGCGGACGATTCCCGCGGTGCGCCGGCGCATCCAGGTGCACAGCAGAACGCACCCTGGTGGTCGTGGCGCAGCCGCGATATTCGCTCTGATCGTGCTGGTCGACGGAGCGATCGTGGCCACCGCGGCGAGCCTGGCCGCGGCCCACGACCCCGATCCTGCCACGATCGGCACCGCCGCTGGAGCGGCCGTCATCGTGATCGGTGGGCCACTTGTGAATCGGTATCTGAGCGCGCTCATGCTGAGCAAAGCCCGGCGGGGAGTGAGCGACGCACCGCGGGCGGGGAGCCAGAATCCATGAGCATGGCTCGTTTCGATGAGCTGATTCACGCGCCGACGCGGCTGGCGATCGTCTCGCTGCTCGCCGCTGCCCAATGGGCCGACTTCAAATACATCCGCGACGAGCTCGGCCTGTCTGACTCGGCGCTATCCAAACAGCTGTCCACTCTTGAATCGGCCGGCTACATCGAGATCCGCAGAACCTTCATCGGCAAGCGTCCACGCTCCTCAGCCAGCCTCAGCCGAGCCGGCCGCCGGGCATTCGACCAGCACGTGGCCGCGCTCCTGCAAGTCGTGTCCACGGCACAGCGAGATGCCGACCCGCGGCCGGCCGTGGAAGCGGCGCGCCGAATCCTGGGGCGCTAAGCGGCTTCCCTCGCATTCGCCAAATCCGCTACTCCAGTACCTGGGTTTCACCTAGGCACGAGGACTGATGTAGAGCCCGCCCTCGGGGCCCTCCTCTCGGCGAGCTGCGCGTTCCCGGCGCGTCGCCGGGACGGGCCCGGCGTGGCCGGGTTTGTTCCGCAAGCAGCAGGGTTAAGGGAGGTACCGAGCGGCACCGAGAGTGCCGCTGTTTCGTGAAAGCGGTCTAACGGCCGCGGTTCGCCGCCCGTTCGCCGGCCTTTGACCGGGCACCTCACCGGGCGGGTCTCGCGCGACACCCGGGCGCGGACGCTACGAGAGCTGGGCCGGCGGCTGGGGGTGTCCGCCGAGCGTCGGTCCGCCCGACACCGCCGGTCAGAATGGTGACCGGCACGAGCCCGGCGGCGCAACGTCGGCCTGCGACGCGACATCTCCTTTATATGGCGTTGCCATCCCGGCCTGGTAGGGGCGCAATGAACGTCGCCGACATGACTCACATCAGCAAAGGATCTGTTTAACCATGATCAAGAAGTCACACCGTTACGTCCTGCTCGCCGGGGTCATGCTCGGCCTGCTCTTCCTCGAAAGCTCTGCGTTGGCCGCCTCCCGCTCGACGTCGAGCTTTCCATACACCAAGACGACCCTGACCCACGCAGGCGTCGAGCGCTTGCTCGCGCACGGAGAGCGCCTGCGTCTGACCTCGAAGATCGCTGAAAAGGCAGTGGTGCGGCTGTTTGTCTACGCGCGAGCCCTCGACCGGGGAGGACAACGGCCCGTTCAGCCTCCAAATGAGAAGGTCTATATCTCGCCTAACACCCACGTCATCTTCGATCACCCCGGCGTTCGATGGGTCACCCTCCACGTGAACGCTGCCTATCGCGCGGCTCTGCTTCGTGCGGGCACGACCACAGAGGGCTATTACTACGCCGGCTACAAGTTGATCCATAACGCCTAGTACGACCTCTAGCGCTCTGGACACGTCGAGGACGGGCGGCCGACGGGGGCGTCCGTCCTCTGAACGCATCTAGCGCAGAGCAGCGCCGGCACGGCCATGTCTCGGAACTCCAAAGGCTCACTTCCGTATCGTCGCCGTTGCGGCGACCGATCCCAGACTTCTGCTTCAGGCGTCAGGCAGCCGGCGCGCCGATGGCGGACCCCACGCGGAGTGGGTCGGACCGGCGGATGCCTGCGCCGGTCCCGGTCATCACCGGCCTCACCCGCGTCAGCGACCTCGCCTTCACCCGGGCGGGCAAGCTGCTGAGCCTGGAGAACAACACCGGTGGCGCCCTCGCGCCACCGAGCACCCGGGCCCGACGGTGACCGACGAGGGGACCGCCTGAGCGGCGATCGTCTGCTCCGGCGAACCCGGACCGAGCGCCCCCGCGGGAACGATCTCGTTCTCCGTGGGCAGGCGCGCCGCGATCGACACCCGGTACTTGGCGCTGACCAGCAGCACGTTGTTGGACCCGGCCTCAGCGACCGCGTAGCCGCCCTGATAGGCGACGAGGTCATGCGGGTCGGAGTCATACATCGTTTCGCCCGGGAGACCGCCGAGCGTCGCCGGCGACTGCGGATGGGTGGCAGAGAAATCGCTGATGCTCGTGCCCGCGGACAGACCCAGCCCCGTCTTGTTGTTCGACGCAATCGTGCCCGCCAGGTAGCCGAACGACCCGGTCGAGCCGCCAAACGGAGACTGGCCAAGCGCATCGGACAGCAGATTGCCGGACAGGATGACCAGACGGCCCGCGAGAAAGGTGACCGCGTTCACGCCCGTGACCTCGCCGGTGTCCGTCTCACGCACCGAGGGAAGGGTCTCGAGCAGCGGCGTGTTATGGCCCGTGAGGGTGATCTTGTCGACCGCCGAGCTATTCCCGACGCAGAACCGGGTGGCCACATCGCGGGTGCCGAGGCCGGGTACGGATTCGGCTTTGGTGTTGCTTCCGTTGCCCGCCACGGCCAGGTAGAGGTCTCCTCCCGGCCCGAAGCTCAGGTAGCGGGGAGAGTTCAGGCCCTTGCCGACCACCGAGACGGTCGGAGTGGCCGCGGCGGTCCCGGCCCCGATGAGGGCAGCGGAGAAGACGGCCGTCGCGGCCAGGCGGCTATCGCCAATTGCAGAATCCGCGTGCGCATCACGTACCTCAAGTTCAGTTGGACGGAGAAAGCCGGTCCCGTAACCGACCGTCTGAGACCCGCCGACATGAGGGCGCGATGGACGGTCATATATGGGTTATGTCGCGACTCCGATGAACGTTGCACCGGCCTCGCGCGCACGTGCGACGGTGGGTCGTTGCGCTGAGATGGTTTCGGTCTGCTTACTGCGAGAACACCTCAAGTCCGTGGGCCGCCCGCAGGTAGTCCCGGGTGCTGCGGTCGACCCGCGCCGTGGGATACAGGGCCTGCAGGCTGAGCAGGCGCTCGGTCGCCTGGGTGATCGTCACCTTGCGCAGCCGCAGGTGGATCACCTGCTGGCGAGGGGTTCCGGCACTGTCGACCTCTTCGAATGGCAGTTGGGTCGTGGGGTCGAAGTACAGGTGCTCTTCGGGAGCCGTGCCGTCGGTGGTCTTTGCGGCGAGCTCGATCGCGTCCCGCCCGTTGACTGTCGTGCGGCCGATAAGGTGCAGGTTGCTATTGGCGAGCTCCTGCTGGATTGTCAGCGCGTACTCGGCCGGGCCCCGCAACGGAGGCAGGACCTTGAGGCCGAGGATCTTGACCTTCGAGCCAACGGTCTTGCTGGTTTCCCGGATGCAGTCCTGGCCCGTGAGCAGCAGTCGCCTCTGATGTGCGGTGACGAGCAGTGGGTGAGTGGTGTACGCCGGCGCCCCGTTGGCGAATCGGTAGATGAATGTTCCAGGCCGGCGGCCGGGATGCAGGTAGGGCCCCCAGATGCTCGACACGTAGATCGTGTTCGTCGACGGAAGGTAGATCTCTTCCGTGCCTCCCACGTACGATAAGCCGGCGACGGGAGATCGACGACCGCCCAACTGCGCGGGGTCGTCGGTCGTCGTCAAACCGTTCTGCGGTCCACGAGCGGGGGTCTCCAGGACCTGATGGAACGTGTAGGGGTGCCCGTGCACCGTCGGCCCCGAGACGTACGTTTCGTCTTCGATAAAAATCGTGCCGGGCGACGGGGCGAGGGCGCTTCTCGTCGCGCGGATCACGGCGGCGGCGGCCGGCTGGGTGCCGCCGCTGTCTGGACCTGAGAAGGTCCCGGCGAGCAACAGCACAATCGCGGCGGCACCGCAGGCTACCGCCACACCCACCCACGGCAGCCCCCGGCGCGGACGCGCCAAGCGCGGGCGTGGGCGCCGGGAGGACGTTGGGGGCGAGCCCGAGCGCACGCGCTCGGCGATCGCCCGGGCACGCCGGCCGTCCGGTGAGAGATCCTCCTCGGGAACGGGCGGGCGCACGGCAGCGACCCGGCGGATGACGGGATCTTCGTCGATCGGCGGGTCAGCGCGCATGGCTGTCCTCCTGCGGTGAGACCGAGTTGGGTGACGGTGCCGGCGGCGTGCCGGGGGCTGATGCGGTGGACTCGTGCATCAGGGCGCTCAGGCGCTGGCGAGCCCGGTGCAGACGCGACCGAGCGGTCACCGGTCGCAGCCCGAGCACCTGACCCGCCTCCGATGGGGTGAGCTCGTCCCAGGCGACGAGCAGGATGAGATCGCGATCGACCGCTTTGAGCTGGGCGAGGGCGCCCATGACCTCGGCACTCGCCGCTCGATCCTCGATCGGCATCTCTGCCCAGGGCACCGTGACCGCCGATACGTCGTTGACGAATGCTGCTTCGCGTTGTGACTTGCGCCAGGCGTTACGCGAGAGGTTGCGGGCAACCCCGAGGAGCCAGGGCAGCGCCTCGCGCCCCTCCGGGACCTTGTTCATCTGCCGCCAGGCGACCTCGAAGGTCCCGGCGATGAGGTCATCCGCATCGGCCGATCCGTGCCCCCGCGTGCGCACGAAGCGGGCGACCGCGCGGTAATGCTCCTCAAACGACGCGTCGAAGCGCTCCTCCAGGGTCACACTGGTGATATGTCCGCTGCGTCCCGAACGTTGCGCAAAACGTGGAAGAATCGCGCCGAGTACCGCCGACAAGAGTCGCCTCGGGCGACCGGGGACGACAATCGTGTTGTAGGAGCGGCGGACACGGCCCGCGTCGTCATGGATCCCATCGCTCTCGTCGGAACCTAAACTTCACGACTCGGATTGGGTGAGATGTGTTCCATATATGAGGCGCCGCTTGGACATGCCTCATATGGGTTATGTCCCGACGTGAGCGAGCGTTGCACCGCCCGGGTCCCGATCTTCGAGAACCGGGCGTGTTGGAGGTCGCGATGCAGCCCCGCACTCGGCCGGTCCGTGCTGGACTCGCATGATCCCGCTGATCCGCCCACGGTCGAGGAGATCATCGCGGTCATGCGCCAGGTCGGTAGCGGCCGCGACGGTGCCCGGCTGCGCGCGCTGATCGTGATCTTGTGGCGCGCGGGCCTGCGGATCGGGGAGGCGCTGGATCTCGCCGAGACCGACCTTGATGCATCGCGCGGTGCGGTGCTCGTGCGCCGTGGGAAGGGTGGCCGGCGTCGTGAGGTCGGGATGGATCGGTGGGCCTGGTCACAGCTGGATGCGTGGTTGGCGCTGCGGAGAGAGTTGCCGGTGGGTGCGCTGTTGTGCGTCGTCCGCGGCGCGACCGCTGGGCGGCACTGGGACGTGTCATCGGCCCGCAAGCAGCTGGCGCGTGCCGCGGCCCAGGCAGGCGTGCGCCGGCGGTTCGCGCCCCATCAGCTGCGTCACGCGCACGCGGTCGAGATGGCGCACGAGGGCGTGCCGCTGGTGGTGATCCAGCGTCAGCTCGGGCATGCGAACCTCGGGGTGACGTCGATCTATTTGCAGGGGATCGACAGCTCGGAGATCATCAACACGGTCCACTCCCGGCCTGCACCGGTCATCTCGGTCAGCGCCCGTTGACAGAATGCTCGTTGACGAGCGAAAGCAGGTCAGCGCCCTGCCGCTGGATCCGGCCAAGCGGAGAAGCCTTGCGAGGCCGTGTCCAAGCGGCTGAGAGTTCTCCCTATGCGTGCATGCGGAACCGTCGCGGACGGTCTGGCGAGGAGGGAGTCCGCTGTGAAAGCGCGGGAGAGTGGTCCGTAGTTGGCGCGCGAGTCGCGGGCAGGAGATGTGTGGGCTGCGTTTTCCCGGGTGGCAGGGCCGGGAGTCGATGCGGTAGTCCGAAGAGCAGCCATGGCCGCGCATCGGTCGGGCCCCTCGATCGACCTGGCCGACCCACGGACGCCCGCCGCCCCGTTGCCGGCGCCCGCACTGGGCGGGCGCCGAGGGCTGCCATCAGCGGAGCCGCCGCCCGTGTTACCCGAGGTACCTGAGACCGGTGGGGTCAGCTCCGTTGGAGCGCGTGCAGGCGGCCACGTGCCATGTGCCCGCGCCGGTGTTGGCCGCCGGGATGGTCGCGGTGTTCGAGTCCCCGGAGCCCACGGTGACCTTCACTGCCGGGCCGGAGACGGTCGCACCCTGCGGCGAAGGCACACAGTCCACGGCGCCGCTGTGGGCCGCCGGCCCCTGCGCCATCGTGAAATTGATGTGCTCGCCGGTACCCATGGCGGCGAGCTTGCGATTCGTGCCGATCAGCCCGGCGTTGGGGTTGGCGAGGTTCACGGTCAATGAGCCATCATCGTGCTTTGTGATGGCGAATGCCGGCGGAGCCGTCGCGCCCCCCGCGCTCAGGATGAGCACGAGCGCGGCGCCAACGCCCGCCAGCCCGAGGGTGCCGCTCGCAAAGACGCGTGAACGCGGTCGCGTCCGCCGGGCCCACGTCGCGAACAAAGCGGCGGGGTGGAGTCCTTGCCGGGCCTCAGACGGGTGCGCGGCTTGCTCTTCGCGGGCCAGGTCAATGGTGGCGCTGGCGCGGAGCGCCTCGCCCAAGCGGTCCAGATCGGGATCGAGATCACATCGGGTCATGAGCGGCTCTCCTTCGTTGAGGTCAGATGTCGTTTGAGGGTCTGGAGTCCGCGATGGACGCGGACGCGCACCGCGCCGGGGGTGGTGCCGAGCGCGCGGGCGATGTCTGAGTACTCCAGCTCCTCCAGTACGCGCAGGCGCACGGCTTCGCGCTGGTCTGCGGGCAGCGTGTCGAGCAGCTCATCGGCCCCGTCGCCCCACGCAAGCTCGGGTGCCGGATCCTCGACCCACTGCGGACGGTCAAGATGCTCCTGTAGGCCGAGTCGCTCGGTTGCACGTCGCTCCAGCACACCGCGGCGGATCGACATCAACAGCACGTTGCGGGCGATGCCATACACCCACGGCGCAGCTGAGCCGTTGGCCTCGTCTCGGAACCGGGCGCGGACGAGCCACGCCTGGGCGAACGTCTCGGCCGTGAGATCGAGTGCCGTCGCCCGGCTGCCGGTGCGGCGCACGAAATACCCATGCACCGCCTCGGCGTAGCGTTGATACAGCTCCCGGAACGCGTCAGGATCATGGCGCGCGGAGGCGAGCAGCGATGCGTCGCTGGGCACAGCCGGCGCGGGGAGGGCGGGTAAAGATGTCATCGAGGGGTTCATTGCGCGACCTTCGCGCCGTGTTACCGACTCACGGGATTTTCCATCGTCCAGAGGAGTCGTCGGCACCCAGCAAGGCCACAGCGGCCCAACCGCCAGATCCTTCAGGGTCTCGAGCGCCACGACTCGAGACTGCGCAGCACCACGGCTCAACCGAAGTCGCAGCAAGCCGGCGGCCACTATGGCTGCGAATGCTCCGCACGCGACACACTTGCCCTCGCCAGAGGACGCGTAACGAGAGCTTGCAACCGGTTTACCCGTCCTGCGAGGGCCAGCCAGCGCCGCCCGACGTTTGGGACATGTCCTCCGTCGCCGTCCCGACACTCTCCTTCTCGGTGCTGCTTCTCGCGCGGAACGGCAGCCTCTTCCGCGTGCCCGTGACGGAGGCAAAGCAGGTCTGCTCGGAGCTATTCGAAATGCCCTGCTCGTCGCCAAATCCGCTACTCCAGTGCCTTGGTTTCACCTAGGCACGAGGACTGATGTAGAGCCCGCCCCGCAGCCCCGCTCTCGGCGACGAGCAGGTCTCAGGCGGGTCCTAAGCACGCCTGCTTCTACTCGTTGTCTCCGCCGCGCTCGCGATCCCGACCTCAGGAGCCCGGGCGGTGGTTGAGGCTCATTGCGGCTGTCGAAGGGGTAGGGAGCTGATCGCTCGACGCGGCCTGGTCGCGCGCGGATATGGGCTGTGCGTCCGTGCACAGCGGAGGCTGGGCGCGCACGCACATGGCGCGGCACCGAAGCGTCCTGGCGACCCGAGGAAGGGTCACGTGCGCGGAGATCGTGGCGTTGACCGGACATCCGTGTCCGGTGACGGTTGCTCGCGCACGGATGACAATGCCGATTGTCCGCACGGCCGCTGAGCGCGGAGCCCGTACGCCTCCTGGCGGCCGATCCAACACGCCACCGGGTTCTGACCGGCGGCGAACCCGGCGAGCGATATCGGCTCAGCAACGCGGGTCCGGCCCTCTTGGCTATCGACGACCGTCTCGTTCGTTCAGGACAGACACACACTTCACGCACCACCCGTACGAGCTCAGCGAACCCGAGGAGGGTCCGGGCAACCTCAGCCGGGGACGTTTCGGGACGTGTCGCCCGAGCGTGCTCCCCCGGGACGTTTTGGGACGTTTCGGCCGCACGGCTGCCTGGTTAGGCCGGCTCCCGAGACGAGTCGGTCACGGGATCGGCGCGTCGGAATGCCTTGGCGACCAGGGCGGCATCCTCGCGGCGGGGTGCGTAGTGAAGGTAGCGCATGGTCGTCTGGACGTCGGCGTGGCCCATCCACTCCTGGACGCGGCGGAACGCCTCGTCGAGCACGCCGCGCAGCCAGTCCTCGGCCAGGCGCCTGGTCACGTCGCCGGCGGCGGGGCGGCCACGGCCGGTCCAAGCCGGCCCGATCTTGCGCTGACGCTGTGCGCCCGTCCGGCAACCGATATTTCGCGTACCACACCGGTCCGCGTGCCCGTCGGACCCGGAACACGTGTCCCGAGGGCGGCTGAACCGCACCGCTCGTACGCCCGAGGTACCCGACCTCCGGGACATATTTGTAATCGGGCCCGACCCCGAAAACAAAAAGCCCCGCTGAGCGGGACTTTACTAACGCGCCCGGAGAGATTCGAACTCCCGACCTTCGGTTCCGTAGACCGACGCTCTATCCAGCTGAGCTACGGGCGCGAGGCAGCCGAGTTTAGCTTCAGGCCAGCGAGCCGTCGGCCGGGTCGCTCAACGTGGTGTCGTAGCGGGCGACGGTGAAAGCGATCAGGGTCGGGACCTGGACGGCGTAGACGAGCAGCGAGAGCGTGAGGATGACCAGCGGGCCGCCCGACAGGTGGTCACGCAGGAACGCGTACTCGATCATCGCGGCCGTGAACAGATATGCGGCGAGCGCCCACTTGGCGACCTGATAGAAGCGCGGCCAGGCGAAGCCGGGAACGCGGCGCAGCAGGGTGAGGTTGACCGACATCACCCCGGCCGAGGCGATCAGCAGGGCGATCGCCGGCCCCAGCGGGACGTGCTGCGGGATGTGCGAGGACAGATAGATGCCGCCGACCACGATCAGGGCGAGGGACAGCATCCCCATCTCGGTGAATGGTGGGTACTTGCGCTCGGTCACGACGACGCGAGCTTGGTCATGATCACGAGCGTCGCGATCTGCATGACGCCGAGCACGCCGGCGCAGTAGATGAATCGCTTCATCAGGCGCTCGATGACCTCGCCGTCGGGCTTGGGCTTCTTGAGCTCGAACAGCACGGCGATGTTCGCCGGCTCCAGCAGCCCGAGGGCGAGGACCGCCATCACGCCGACGACGATGAAGCTGGCGACGATCCACCCGTGCTGGGGGCTGGAGCTCAGGTTGGTGCCCAGTAGCGTCGACAGCTGCCAGCCGGAGGCGAGCGTCGCCGTGACGACCGCCGGCATGATCAGGACCATCTTCGGCATCAGCTTGGTGGTGAATTCCACTCGCGCGGGGATCGACATGCGGCCGATGATCGGGCCGAGGACGAGCCCGAGGAACAGATCGATGATCGTCCAGCCGGCGCCGCCTGCGACGTGGAAGAACTCGAGCGGCCACAGCTTGTTGTCGGCGATCGCGGCGATCAGCAGGACCATCACCACCCCGACGATCGCCAGGCCCTTGCGCGGAACGATCTCGAAGTCCGGCCTCGCGGCGGCCGCCGGAGGCCCCGATTCGGCGGCGGCTACCGAAGGTGGCGCGGCGATCTCGACCATAGGGTGATCCTACGCGTCGCGGCGGCGGAAATCCAGGCCCGAAAACGGACTGGCCGGGCGCCCGGGCGGCCCTCGATCGGCACCAGGGCGAACGTGGTGATCTCGGAAGTTTGATGCCGCCCACCCCGTATTCATAGGGCTCCGAACCTGCTATGTGCGGAAAGCGAGCAAATTGTGCGCTCTGCGCACAGCGTTAGAGTGCCCTTACGGATGTATTGACATGCGTCTGAAGTCGGGCATATATTCGCTCTCTCGGCGGCTGAGATCCCGCCGAGCGAGCCGAGTTCTCGACTCGATTCGAGGGTCAATGGAGAGGAGCAAAGGTGCGGATGCGTGTTTGCGCGTCGCGGAGTCGGTTGACTGCTGCCCTGGCGGCTGTGATCGGCGTCCTCGCGTTGGCGGGGTGCGGGAGTAGTTCGAGTTCGAGTTCGAGTGCGGCGGGGGGTTCGTCGTCGTCGAGCGCGGCAGCGGGTGCGAGCTCATCGGGGACCGGCACGAGTGCGTCGGGGGGTTCGACGTCGGTGTCGCTGTCCTCGTGCGGCACGAAGCCGGGGGTTGCGGCCACCGGCAGTCCCATCAATATTGGGACGATCGATACCCATCAGCCGGGCACGGACTTCACCGACGGTCCGAACATGATCACGGCGTATTTCGATTGCGTGAACGCCAACGGTGGGGTCAATGGTCACCCGTTGAAGCTGTTTGTGGAGCTGGATCAGAGCCAGCCGTCGCAGATCTCGGCTGATTCCAAGCAGTTGATCCAGAGCGATCATGTGGTCGCGATCGTGGGCGTGTTCGATCTGCTGGAGTGCACGCTCGATCAGGCCTATTGGAAGCAGCTCGGGATCTATGAGATGGATGCCGGGATCGCGCCGGAGTGCTGGTCCACCGCCCATTCGGCGGCGGTGAACATGGGTCCGCGCTACAGCTCTGATGGAGCGGTGCAGTATGCGTTGGCCCAGCACGCCAGCAAGATCGTGTTCGATCAGTCCAACGTGCCGGGGACGGGGTATATCGCCGGCGGCCCAATGGCACTGGCAGCGGCGGCGCACGTGCCGATCAAGACCGAAACCGACAACGTTCCGATCAACGACGCCAGCTCGGTCGCCCTGCGTCTGGTGGATGACGCGGGCCCGAATGGGGCGGTGGTGTTGAACTTCACGCCCCCCGAGGCGCTGGTGATCCTGCAGGCCGCGCAGAAGCTCGGGCTGGAGGATCGCGTGAAAGAGTGGGGATGCTCGACGCCGTGTAACACCGACTTCCTGGCCAAGGCGCTGGGACCGAAGTGGAACCACAAGCTGTTCGTCAATGCCGAGCTCGCCCCAGCGGACGGGAACAACACCCCTGAATTCCAGCTCTACCGCGGGATCCTGTCCAAGTACGGCAAGAGCGTCGCCGGCGGGATCGGATCCTTCAGCCAGATGGGATTCGTGCTGGCCAAGTTCGCAACCCAGGCGCTGGAAACGGTCAAGGGGCCCTACACGATCGCGTCAGTCAACGCCGCGTTGAAGGGCATCAAGGACTACCACACCGACATGATCTGCCAGCCGTGGACCTACGGCAGCTACGCGTACCACATCCCCAACAACGCCGATTACACCACCACGGTTGAGAACAACCAGATGCGGACCGCCCAGGGATGCACCGCCATCTCCGCATCCGACCCACAGATCGCGGGGTACCGCAAGATCGCCGGCGGCTGACCACTGAGGTCTGCTCACCGAATGCTGTCGAACGCCCGGGCCTGGCCGCCCGGGCGTTCGGGGGCGCGGCCGGCCGCGCGTCTGCGATGCTTGCCCCGCACGGCGATGACGGCCGATGACGACGTCGTTGCGGCCCTCGTGCGTCGGCAGACCGGCGAGGCGGGGAGCGGAGGGGGCGGGATTCGAACCCGCGGTCCGCTTGCGCGGACTCTGGTTTTCAAGACCAGCGCATTCGACCACTCTGCCACCCCTCCAGGCCGAGTCGAAGATGCTACCCGTCGTCGCGCCGTGCCGGTGCGGAAGGCTCGTTTACACTCCCGGGTGCTTGGGAGAGGTGGCCGAGTGGCTGAAGGCACTCGCCTGCTAAGCGAGTAAGGGGCGAAAGCTCTTTCGCGGGTTCGAATCCCGCCCTCTCCGTTTCGGTCGCCGGCCAGCGACTAACTCCGCACGCAGGCACGCAGGCACGCGGACACCAGGCTCGGCCGACGCCGGGCCCGGCCGACGCCCAGGCTGGTCCGAGACCGCCTAGCTCTTCTTGCCGGGCGCGGTGCCGAAGACGTGGTCCCAGAACGGGGCGCTGACTCCGTAGCCGCGCTCGTGGTTCTGGAAGTGGTGGCGCATGTGCAGCTCGCGCAGCCGCCGCCCGAGGGAGGTCTTGGGTCGGTGATGGTGCACGTGGTAATGCAACATGTCGTACGCCAGGTAGCCGCCGAGGAAGCCGGCGCCGAACGGCAGATACGTGGGGCTGCCGACTACGACGTAGAAGCCGAAGATGAACACCGCCGCCAGCGGAATGCTCACCGACGGCGGCATCACGAGTCGCATCGGATCGTTGGGATGGTCGTGGTGCACGCCGTGGATGATCCAGTGCAGGCGCGCCCCGATTCCGTCCGCGGGCTCGAAGTGGAACACGATCCGGTGAAGCCAGTACTCGGTCAGCGTCCAGAACAGGTAGCCGCACAGGACCCACAGCAGGGACAGCACGCCGGCCCCGTGGACCAGTCCCTCGACCAGCAGGACGGTGATCACCGGCACGAACAGGATCGGCGGGACCGCAGGGTGGACGCGGGACAGCCTGTCGAGCAGGTCGGAGTCGAACATGCGCGGCGAGGCGCGCAGCGCGTCGCTCCGGCTCAGGCCCTTCAGATCATCGGCGCGGTGGCTGGCCATCGAGCTTAAATCTTAGCTCGCCCTAACCCGGCGTTGTGTGAGGTCGTCACGGTCGCCGGACCGCGGCGAGATCGGACTACAACGGATCCCGGGCCCCACCCTCGGCCGGCATCGCCAGCACGACGTGGCGCAGCGAGAGCGCGATGAACTCGCGCTTCTCGACCCGGGGAGATCCCTCGAGGTTGGTTACCTCGACGTCGGTCAGCGCCAGGAACAGGCGCTCGGAGGCATTGAGGTAATCGGTGAGCCGGCTGCGATAGCCGTCGGCGGGCAGCCGCAGCCGCCCGGTGATCCGGTGGCGACTGGTCTCGATGATGATGCGTTCGTCGCGCTGCTCCACGATGGCGCACGATAGCGGGGGTCGCACGGCGATTGACGGGATCTCACCGTCATCCGGACCGATGTTGGACTTCCCGGAGCCGCCGTCCACCCCGCCGAGGGTGCCATCCTCTCCACCCGATGGCCAAGGCCCCGCAACCGCGCTGGTGGGAGGTCCGCCGCGCCCAGAACCGCAAGCCCTCCACGTATCGCTGTCCTCTGTGCGGGAACCACCTGCCCGCGCTCAGCGAGCACATGCTGATCGTCCCGGAAGGAGACTCGGCCCGCCGCCGTCATGCCCACTCGGCGTGCGTGATCAAGGCCCGCCGGGCGGGCCGGCTGCCCACCCGGAAGGAGTGGCAGCGGACCCAGCCCCGGCCCGACCGGCCCCCGGGGGTGTGGACGCGGCTGCGAGCCCGCCTCGGCGGCCGCGACAGGTAGGCTCCGCTGCCACATGGCCGGAGACCTGAAACTCGGGCTGATGATGGGCTACTGGGCCGGTGGGCCGCCGCCGGGCGCGGCCGAGACGATCACGGAGGCCGACCGGCTCGGCTTTGATTCGCTGTGGACCGCCGAGGCCTATGGATCCGATGCGCTGGTCCCGCTGGCGTGGTGGGGCGCGACCACGGAGCGGATCAAGCTCGGCACGGCGATCGTGCAGATCTCGGCTCGGACGCCGGCGGCGACCGCGATGGCGGCGATGTCACTGGACCACCTCTCCGGTGGGCGCGTCATTCTGGGGCTGGGCGTCTCCGGGCCCCAGGTGGTCGAGGGGTGGTACGGGCAGCCGTTCGCCAAGCCCCTGGCGCGGATGCGCGAGTACATCGGGATCGTGCGCGACATCTGGGCCCGGGAGGGACCGGTGACCAGCGACGGTCCGCACTACCCGCTGCCGGTGGATGGGCGGGACGGGGTCACCGGTCTGGGCAAGGCGCTGAAGTCCAGTATCCATCCGCTGCGGTCCGACATCCCGATCTATCTCGCCGCCGAGGGCCCGAAGAACATCGCCCTGGCCGGTGAGCTGTGCGACGGATGGCTGGCGCTGTTCTATTCGCCCCACCACGACGACTATTACCGCGACGCGCTGGCCGAGGGGCTCGGGCGTCCGAACGCGCGGCACGCGATGGCCGATTTCGAGGTCGCCGCGCAGGTGCCGCTGGTGGTCACCGACGACATCGACGGGACGATGGACGCGATGCGCCCCTTCTACGCCCTGTACTTCGGCGGGATGGGGGCCAAGGGCGCCAACTTCCACGCCAACGTGCCGATCCGCATGGGGTATGAGGCCGAGGTCAACACGATCCAGGATCTCTATCTGTCGGGTCACAAGGACGAGGCGGCCGCGGCGATCCCGACGGAGCTGATCGAGCAGCTGACGCTCATCGGGCCGGCGGACAAGATCCGCCACGACCTCGAGGCCTGGCGCGACTCGATCGCCACCACGCTGCTGATCTCCGGCGATCGGGCAACGCTGCGCGCCGCCGCCGAGCTCGTTCTCGGCTAGCCCCAGCGCGTTCGTACCCGCGCACGATCGCCGCGATCGCGGCCAGCCACCGCACTCGCAGCGGGCGACCGCTCTGCCCTAATAGTTTGGTAGCCTAATCATGAGTTGACCGAATCACCCGAACATCCTGGCCGCGTCATCGCGCGGCTCGCGCGGCAGCTCGAGCTCGCGCTGGCTGCCGTCGATCTCTCGCTCCCCCAGTACCGCATCCTGTCGTTCCTCGCCAGCGGCAACGAGGCGGCGTCGGCGTTGGCCGAGAAGCTCGCGGTCAGCCGCCCGAGCGTGACGGGCGTGGTCGATGGACTGGTGTCGCGCGGGCTCGTGACGCGTGTCGACGATCCCGCCGATCGACGGCGCGTCGGCCACGATCTCACCGCCGCGGGTCGACAGCTGTTGGAGAGCGCCGAGGCCGAGGTGGAACGGCGGTTGCACGAGATCCTGTCGCACCGTCCCGATCACGCCCCGGCGGCCCTCGTCGGGCTGATGCCCTGGCAGGAGGCGCTCGACAGCTACCGGACCGCCCGCCGGGTCGCCCGCCGGCGGGAGGCCGAGCAGGCCACCGAGCTCGTGCCCGGCGCCAAGCCGTGAGCGCCACCACTGCGCCGGACCGGACGGCGTCGGCGCGCGCCGCCGGGCCGCTGGACGCCGGTGGGGTCCAGTCCCGGTACCGGGCGCCGCGGGCGACGATCGATCCCGACGGCGCCAAGTCCTGGGTGCGCCGTGCGCTGCCAGTGGTCAAGGCCCACCGGCTGACGCTGGGCACCGCGCTCACGCTCTCGTTCACCGGGCTGGTGCTCCAGGTGCAGATCCCCAATCTGCTCAACGAGGCGGTCACCAACTCCCTGCAGAAGCACACGGTCGCCCTGTCGCATTACGTGACGCTCGTGCTCGCTCTTGCGGTGGCGGCGGGGATCTCTGCCTACATCGCCCGGCTGTTCCTGCTGCGCACGGCGTACGCGATGGAGTTCGACCTGCGCAACATCATCTACGCGCATCTGACCCGGATGTCGTTCGGCTTCTATGACCGCGTCCAGACCGGCCAGCTCATCTCGAGGGCCAACTCCGACATCCGCTCGGTCCAGATGTACCTGACCTTCGCGCCGTCGATCCTCGTCCAGTGCGCGGTCGCGCTCGTCGCGTTCGGCTACATGCTCTCGATCAACGTGCCGCTGGCGTTCGTGGCGATGTCCACGACTCCGCTCGTCTACTTCTCCAGCGTCCGGATGCGCAAGCAGATCTTCCCGGTGTCGTGGCTGATCCAGCAGCGGCTGGCCGACGTGGCGACGATCGTTGACGAGAACATCAACGGGGTCCGAGTCGTCAAGTCCTTCGCGGCCGAGCCGCGCGAGCTGCGCACGCTGGCCCGGGCCGCCGACCGTCTCAAGTGGGCCTACATCCGCGACGCCGACATTCGCGCCCGGTTCACGCCGACGGTCCAGAACCTGCCCCAGCTCGGGCTCGCGCTCGTGCTCATCTTCGGCGGCTGGCTGGTCATCCACGGCCACCTGCATGTCGGCGCGATCCTCGCGTTCAGCGCCTACATCACGATGCTCCAGCCGCCGTTTCAGCTGCTCGGAATGCTCATCATGCTGGGCCAGCGGGCCAAGGCGTCGGCCGGGCGCATCTACCAGATCCTCGACGAGGCGCCAACGGTCATCGACCGCCCCGAAGCGACGCCTCTCACGGACTGCACGGGTGACGTCAGTTTCGAGGCGGTCAGGTTCGCCTACGGCGACGGAACCGAGGTCCTGCGCGACTTCACGCTGCATCTGCGGCCGGGGGAGACGGTGGCGATGGTCGGTCGCACCGCGAGCGGCAAGACGACGGTCAGCCGGCTGCTGCCACGCTTCTACGACGTCACCGCCGGTGTGCTGAAGATCGACGGTCACGACGTGCGAAACCTCACGCTGGCCAGCCTCCGGTCGCAGATCGGGGTGGTGCTCGACGAGCCGTTCCTGTTCACGGCCTCGATCCGCGAGAACGTTGCCTACGGTCGGCCCGACGCGGGCATGGACGAGGTCATCGCGGCCGCCCGCGCCGCCGGTGCCGACGAGTTCATCGCCGAGCTGCCCAAGGGGTACGAGACGATCGTCGGCGAGCGCGGCTACACCCTGTCCGGCGGCCAGCGCCAGCGGATCGCGATCGCCCGCACGCTGCTGGTCAACCCGCCGATTCTCGTCCTCGACGACGCCACCAGCGCGGTCGACGTCCAGGTGGAGCAGGACATCCACGAGGCCCTGCGGGTCCTGATGGAGGGACGCACGACACTGATCGTCGCCCACCGGCTGTCGACGATCGGGCTGGCCGACCGGGTCGTGCTGCTCGACGGCGGGCGGATCGTCGCGGACGGCACCCACGCCGAGCTGCTCGAGAGCACGCCGCTGTATGTCGAAGTGCTGGCGCAGGCCGAGCAGGCCGATCGCCGGGCGCGGCGGGAGGCGGCCGAGCGCGAGGCCGGCGGCGAAGGCCGGCGCCCATGAGCTTCGGCGGCGGCACCGTCAGCGGCGGCGCGTTCGGGCGCACGGGCGGCTCACGGGCGGCGGCGGCCCCCGGCGGCGGACTGCCGTTCGCCGGCATCCCGCCCGAGCTTCAGGAGGGCGTCGACAAGCTGCTCGCCACCGAGCCCGAGCACGGCGAGCCGAACGTCCGCTTCAGTCACCGGACGCCGCCGGACGCAGCCGCCGATCTCACCCTCCGCGGCCTGATCTTCCGCCACTGGCGTCTGGGCGCCGCCGCCGCGCTGCTGGTGACGATCGTCAGCGTCACCAACCAGGCGGGGCCGGTGTTGATCGAGACGGGGATCGATCATGGGATGACCGGCGCCCACAAGCACTTTGGCGTCGTGTTGCTGGTCGGTGCCATCTTCCTGGCCGCGGTCGTGATCACCGCGCTGGCACAGCGCGCACAGGCGAAGGTGACCGGACGGCTGGCGGCTCGCGTCATGCACGACTTGCGCGTCCGCGTCTTCACCCATCTGCAGCGGCTCGGCCTGGACTACTTCACCGGGGAGCAGTCCGGGGTGGTCATGACCCGGATGACGAGCGACATCGAGAACCTCCAGCAGCTCCTCCAGGACGGACTTGCGCAGCTCGTCGTCCAGGCGCTGACGATGATCGTGATCACCGTGCTGCTGTTCGCCACGAACGTCAAGCTGGCGCTGATCACCATCGCGCTCGTGATCCCGTGGCTGACGATCGCCTCGCTGTGGTTCCGGTCGGCGTCCGAGCGCGGCTATAACCGCGTCCGCGACGGGATTGCCAACGTGCTCGCCGATCTGTCGGAGACGCTGCACGGCGTGCGCACCGTCGTCGCCAACAATCGCCAGGCGCACAACATCGTGGCCCATCGCAACGTCGTCGGCGACTATCGGGCGGCCAACAACTACACCGCCCAGATCAACGCCGTCTACGGCCCCGGCACCCAGCTGCTCGGCTACCTCGGCCAGGGCGGACTGCTGGCGATCGGCGGCCACATGGTGATCGATCACGAGCTGAGCATCGGCGCCCTGGTCGCGTTCTTTCTGTACCTCAACCGGTTCTTCGCCCCGATCCAGCTGCTGGTGGCCCAGTACAACACGTTCCAGCAGGGGCAGAGCTCGCTGGTCAAGCTGCGGACGCTGTTCGCCATCGAGCCGAGCACGCCCGAGCTGGCGGCAGCCACCGAGCTGCCCCCCATCGTCGGGGAGATCGTGTTCGATCACGTCACCTTTGGCTATGACCCGGCGAAGCCGGTCATCGAGGATGTCAATCTCACCATCCGAGCCGGCGAGACGGTGGCGTTCGTCGGCCAGACGGGAGCGGGGAAGTCGACCCTGGCCAAGCTGATCACCCGCTTCTATGACCCGGGCGCCGGCCGGGTGCTGATCGACGGACACGACCTTCGTGACGTCACCCTGGATTCACTGCGCCGCCAGCTCGGTGTGGTGCCCCAGGAGCCGTTCCTGTTCGCCGGCAGTTTGCGGTACAACATCGCCTTCGCCAGTCCCGACTCCTCCGATGGGGAGATCTGGGAAGCCGTCCGAGCAGTCGGGCTGGCGGACGTGGTGCAGCGGATGGCGCAGGGCCTTGACACCGAGGTCCACGAGCGGGGGCAGTCGCTGTCCTCGGGCGAGCGGCAGCTGATCGCCCTGGCACGGGCGTTCCTGGCCCATCCCCGGGTGCTCGTCCTCGACGAGGCGACGTCCAACCTCGATCTGCTCTCCGAGACCAAGATCGAGGCAGCGCTCGACGTGCTCCTGGAGGCTCGCACCGCCGTGCTGATCGCCCACCGGCTGACGACGGCGATGAAGGCCGATCGGATCGTCGTCGTCGACGACGGCCGGATCGTGGAGAGTGGCTCTCACGACGAGTTGGTGGCGCTCGGCGGACGCTATGCCGGCATGTACGCCACCTGGATCAGCCACTCCGAGACGCGTCCTGCAGGCGCCGCTCGGAGTCGAGGAGCTGCCGGGCCTTGATCCCGAGGCCCAGCCGCTCGCGCCCGTCGGACTCATACGGCGAGAGCCCGGACACCTCGTGCACTCGGGACAGGCGGTAGCCGACGGTGTGCCGATGCAGCTTCATCGCCTCCGCGGTCTCGGTGGTGGAGCCGTCGTGGATGAGGAAGGCGCGCAGCGTGGCCAGCAGCTCGGTGTCGTGACGATCGTCGTAGGCGGCCAGCGGCGTGATCGTTGTATCGCAGAGCTGCCGCAGCTCGGCACGATCCCGTAGCAACACCCCGATCAGGAGCCGGTAGGTCTCGTCCGGGCCGGCCGGGTGGGTCTCGAGGGTGCCGCCGAGCTCGGCCAGGAGCTCCGCCTCGCGGATCGCCTCGTGCAGCAGTGTCGGATCGCGCCGGGGGGCGGAGACAGCGACGGTCAAGCCGCGGTCGCGCAGGCGTTCGGCCAGCGCGCCGGCGGTGGTGGCTCCGTCCGGGGTGATCGGCGCCACCGCCAGCACACGACCGGCGTGCAGCTCGGCGATCAACGCCCTCCCACCGGCGCCGGCACGGAGCTCCTCGATCAGCCGGCCGCGGTCAGCGCCAGTGTCCAGGCCGGGGCAGTGGCCGTTCGGTGATCTGGGGGCGCGCGCGCTGATCGCGCTCGCGCCGGTGGAGAAGTCCAGGCCCAGCCGCCGAGCGCGGACCAGGAAACCGGGCAGGTCCTCGACGGGACCGGCGGCGAGCTCGGCCAGCAGCAGCTCGCCGGTGCCCTGCGTCCCGGCCACGTGCGCCTCGGTGATCAGCGCGGTGACCGACGCGGCGGTGGCGGCCGCCTCGAGCCACGCCCGCTGCTCCGGCGCCGGCTCGCGCCGAGATGCAGATGCAACGGAAGTGGCGGCGGCCACGATCCCGACGATCTGCTCGCCGATCCGGACTGTCACCGCCTCCACGATCAGAGCCGGGACGGCCCCGGCGTGACCAGCGGCGATCGCTGCGGCGTGGCCGGCGATTGCGGCCGCGTCCGCGCCGCTCAGCGATCCCTCTGGCCGGATGACCGGCTCGCCCAGCGCGGGAATCGCGATCGCCACCGGGCACTCGAGCGCGTGAGCGACCGTCGTCGCGACGCTCGGCAGGTCGTCGCCGGCCACCGCGCCGGTGACGAGCGTCAGTGGCGTGGGCCGGGGAGCGGATGCGTCCGCTCCCCGGCCCGGCACCGACTGCGAGCTGTCCTTAAGCGCGCGGGCGCGCTGCATGCAACTCGCGGCGCCCGCGGGTCCGGGCCATGACCACTCTCCGTCTCATACGGCGGTTGTGGTGGTGGTCGTCTGATCGGCCAGTCCCGGGATCCCGCTCGGATACCCCAGCGATGGGATGTCCGACGGGTACACCTCGTGACCGTGCTCGGCGGTGTCGCCGATCTCCATGTTCTCCTCGGACATCCGCAACGGGATGAACAAACCGACGAACTTGAGCAGGATGAACGTCGCCGACGCGGACCACGCGATCACGAACGCTCCGGCAATCGCCTGCCACTTCAGCAGCGTCCAGTTGCCATGCACCACGCCTCCGGCCGAGATGCTCGGGGTCTTGCCGACGCCCTGGTAGACGATCATGTTCGGGTCGGCGAACACGCCGGTCAGCAGACCGCCGGCGAGCCCCGCGACGCCGTGGGTGTAGATCACGCCCAGCGTGTCGTCGACGTTGCGGAATGGCCGCATTCGGCTCATGTAGTTCAGCGCGAAGTAGACGATCGTCGACGCGATGATCCCGATCGCGATCGCCCCCCAGCCGTTGACGTAACCGGCGGCCGGGGTGATGGCCACCAGCCCGACGATCATCCCGTTGACCCCCGAGATCATGCCCGGCTTGCGCCCGGTCATGTAATCCCAGGACACCCAGATGAGAAACGCGACCGCGGTGCACAGGTTGGTGTTCAGCACCGCGGCCGAGGCCGAGGCGCCCGCGAAATACGGGTCTCCACCGTTGAACCCGTTCCAGCCGAGCCACAGCAGACCGGCGCCGATCGCCACCATGGCCACGTTGTTCGGCGCGTCGACCTCACGGTCGCGTTGCAGGCGTGGTCCGATCACCGCCGCGGCGACAAAGCCCGAGACTCCCGCGGAGAGATGGATGACGTAACCGCCGGAGAAGTCGACCGCGCCGTGCTGGGCGAAGAAGCCGCCGCCCCAGATGCAGAACGCATCCACGGTGTAGACGATCGAGCTCCACAGCGCCACGAACGGGATCCACGCCTTGAAGTTGATCCGCCCCAGCACCGAGCCGAGCATCAGGATCGGGGTGATCCCCGCGAACACGAATTGGAAGTAGGCCAATGTCGCCTGGGGGAATCTGAAGCTCGGTCCCGTCGTCGCCAACGGGATGTTCGCCTGACCCTGCTCAGCCTTGTGGCCGAGGATCTCGCCCGGAATCCCGATGAAGTTCCCGAAGAAACCGTGGCTCGAGATGCCGTGCCACGGCGTGCCGAACCCCATCTTGAAGGCCCACAGGACCCAGACGACGAGGACGATTGCGAAAGCGGCGAACGTGAGCATCATGCTGTTGATCGACCACCGCTTCTGCATGACGCCGCCATAGAGCACGACGAGGCCCGGGACGCTCATCAGACCGACCAGCGTTGCCGCGGTCATCTGCCAGGCGTTGTCTCCGGGGCTGAGCCACGATGGATATGGCAGCCACATGTATCTAGGTCTCCTTGTCGTCGGGACTGGGATTGGGAAGCTTCAAGCGGCTGCAGCCCGCAACGGCCGGACCGAAACCGGCCCACGCAACCGCCGACAAGTCAATACGGAGGCGATGCGCCCACCCATGGCCTTGCGTCCAGCAAACCTGAGCGCCTTCTGGACATAGGGACAAACGCAGTGTCTAGATGGAGAGCGGGATGCCGCGCGGCAGCACGATCACCGAGCCGCGTGACGACTCCAGGCGGGCGCGGGTCGTGCCGCCGAGCGCGATCTTGCCCTCGGGCGCATTGCTCTGTGAGTCGACCAGGATGAGGTCGGCATCGCCGGCGCCGGCGACGATCTCGGCCCCGAGCGCGGCCGCCAGCGACCGCGCGGTCTGGTCGGCCGCCCCGCCGTCGTCGCCTGCCACCGAGATCGTTCTGATCGACTCCGCGCCGTTGGTACGCAGCCCCGCCGCGGCCACTCCGACGGCGACCGACCCGCCCTCCAGCAGGCCCTGGGCCGAGCCGCCGGGCTCCACGCGGCCGGGCGCGGTCCGGTAGTCCGATCCGAACAGAATCAGCTGGGTGCCCTCCGCCGCGGCGAGCTTGGCCAGGCCGGCGCTCGTCGACGGGTCCACGACGACATGGCGCTTGACGTCCGGATCGGCCAGCCAGTGGGCGCCCTGCTCCAAACGGCGGCTGGCATCGTACGCGCTGATCTCCTCGCGCCGCGGATCGAATTCACGCGCGTGGCGCACGTAGGCCAGCGACAGGGTGATCGGACCGGCGGCGAGCATCTTGCCGAGAGTCAGCGCGTCGTCGTCGTGGGTGGTGCCGTCGTAGGAGACGATGACCTCGGTCATTGCGGTCGGAATCCTCGATCACGGGCGGGGAGCCGGCATTGGCCACGTGGACAAGGATCCCCGCGGGCGGGCTATCCCGGCGGCAGGGCGGGTCGGTGCCGCGGCATCTGGCACGATCGGCGCGTGCGGCGATCGGCCACAGCAGGGATGGCGCTGCTGGCGCCGGCACTCCTGCATATCCACATCCACATCCATCTCCACCACCATTTCCACGGGCCGCCGATCGACTACGTGGGCCTGGCGGCGGCCTGCGCCGCGAGCTGGGTGGGGTTGCCCGGGCCCGGGGAGCCGCTCCTGCTGGCCGCCGGGATCCTGGCGGCCAAGCACCAGCTGGATCTGGCCACCGTCGTCGTGGTCGCCTGGGTGGCCGCGACCGGCGGCGGCATCGCCGGCTGGGCGATCGGATGGAAGGCCGGCCGCGCCGTGTTCACCGCGCCCGGCCCGCTGCTGTGGTTGCGGCTCAGGACCGTGAAGCGCGGCGAGGAGATCTTCGCCCGCCATCCGGTGATCGCGATCCTGCTGACGCCGTCGTTCGTCGCGGGCGTCAATCGGGTGCGCAGCCGGGTCTACCAGCCGATCAACGCGATCTCGGCGGCCGTGTGGGCGGTCGGGATCGGCGTCGGGGGCTATCTCGTCGGACCGCCGGTGCTCGATGTCTTCCAGGACCTGGGGACGGTGTTCTCGGTGATCGTCGGGACCGTGATCGTGGCGATCGTCGGGTTGGAGCTGGCGCGGCGCCACCGCGCGCGACGAGCGTGACCGAGACACGCCCGGCCACGCGGATCAGAGCTGAGTCTTGGCCCAGTCGATCGTGACGATCGGCGGCGCCGGCTGGCCGATCTCGAGCTGGATGTCCTCGTGGGGCAGCAGTGGGATGTCGCGCGGGCTCTTCTTCCACGGCTTGCCGTTGACGAACGCGCTGATCGCACCGCTCAGGCTGGCGACGCGCGTGCCGGTCAGCGGCTGGTGCCACTCGTCAAAGAAGTCACCCAGCGTGTAGATCGTCTTCGTCGGCGACTCGATGTGGATCACGCCGTCGGTCGTGTGCGTGTGCAGCCAGTAGTAACACTTGCCGCCGGCGGCGACCGGGCCGTACTGGGTCTGCTCAGCCTGGGATCCGGGGATCCCGACACCGGCCGGGAGCTGGTACAGCTGGCCGGCCTTGAACACCGCCAGGTGGGCGTGGATGTGGTAGGCCAGTTGCTCGACCGGAGCGCAGGAGATCCCGTCGACCGTGCCGGTTTGGGTGGTGCTGGCCGGAGCGAGCTGTGGTCCCTGCTCGAGCGGGACCGCCTCGAATCCGATCTGTGGGCCTGTGCTGGCCGGCGCGGTGCTGGTGGCGGCGCTCGTGGACGCCGAGCTCGTGCTGCTCGAGCCGGCGGCGCTGGCCGAGGCGGTTGAGCTGGTCGAGCTCGAGCTCCCGCACGCCGCCAGGGCGGCGGCACAGGCACATCCGGCCGCCAGCGTGAGGAGGCGTGGGCGCATCGCGTCAGCAAAGGTAGCTGGATGGCGCCGGCGAGGCGTTGCTAAGTTTCCGCCAGTGTCGGAGGAGCAGCACCCACCCGCCGGTCTGCCGATGACCACCGCGCTGGATCTGCCGGGAACGGAGATCACCGAGAACCTGGGGATCGTGTACGGCCTGGTCGTCCGCAGCATGGGCTTCGCCGGCAGCGTCGGCGCCGCCTTCAAGTCGCTGCGCCGCGGCGAGATCAGTCAATACACGCGTCTGCTGGAGGATTCACGACGCCACGCCATCGATCGGATGATCGACAACGCCCGGTTGGTCGATGCCGACGCGGTGGTGGCGGTGCGCTTCGACTCGTCGGAGATCGGCCAGCAGTTCACCGAGATCGTCGCCTACGGCACCGCGGTCAAGGTGCAGCGCGCCGGCCCCTGATCCACTCGCCGTGCGGTTAGGCGATGCGGACCGGGAGCAGCTGTTCGAGCGGCTGAGCCGGCACGCCGCCGAGGGACGGCTGGACGTGGCCGAACTCGAGCGCCGCGTTGCCGCGGTGACGGCCGCCGAGACCCGGGAGCAGGCGCTCGCCGTGCTCGCCGATCTGCCGCCGTTGGCGGCCGACCCGCCCCCGGGCACCGATGCGCCGCCACGGTGGGGGCGCGGTCACGGGGACGCCGATGCCCCCGCCGCGGACTGGCGGCCGACGCCCGAACGCTTCCGGGATCCGCGCACCAGCCGCGTGATGCGCGTCTGGGAGGACGCCGCCGGGAACCGGCACTACGTCGCCGACGACGACCAGCGGTAGGCCGCCGCCCCCGCGGGAGCGGGAGCGGGAGCCACTAACGGCGCGACCCGCCGCCGCCGAACAGCGACAGGAAGAACAGGAAGATGTTGAAGACGTCGAGGAAGATCGACGCCGCGATCGGCACCGCGCTCCCCATCGTCCCGCGGCGAGCCAGGCGGTTGAAGTCAAAGATCGTGAAGCCGCCGAAGATGATCAGGCCGCCGACCGACCAGATGATGTTGCCGCCGGGGATGGCGACGAACAGCGCGACCAATCCGAACACGATCAGCACGATCAACGCGATGAACAGCCCCCGATACCACGAGGAGAGGTCGCGCCGCGTGGAATACCCATACGCGCCCAGGCCGGCGACGAACAGTCCGGTGGAGCCGGCGGATTGATACACCGCGTCCGGATCGGCCTTCAGGTAATACGCCAGGACCGGCCCGAGGAAGATCCCGAGGGCCAGACCGAGCGCGAACAGCAGCGCGGTCGCCAGCTGCTGGTGGCCGCGCGCCGACGCCGCCTGCAGGCCGATGACGCAGCCGAACAACACGATGATGAACAGCAGGCCGCTGCCGCCGGAGAAATTTCGCCCGATGTAGGCGCCCAGCGCCGTGCAGCCAAGGGTGAGGGCGACGAGGCCCATCACCTGACCGAAGACGCCGCGCGTCTGGTCGCGGGTAAGCGCCGGGCTGCCGGCGGGCGCGTACCCCTGAGTAGACCGAGAGAAGGACATGGCGCGAAAGATAGAACATGAACCCGTCCTTTCCAGCGAATTCATGCGCGATTCATAACTAACCCGTAACGCGCCGCGGCGGCGTCTAGCGCGGCACCGGAGATCGAAGCTCAGCCGCCGTAGCGCTCGATGTCGTCCACCAGCGTCGCCTCGGTCTCGTACTGCCCGGTATGGACATCGGCGACCTTGCCGCTGCGGGTGACGAAGATGGTCGTCGGCATCCCCTCGATCTGGGCCAGCCAGCTCAGCGATGACGTCGATCCCTGATAGGTCGGGTAGCTCACCGGATGGGCGGTGAGGAACGCGCGGGCGTCGGCCGCGGTGTCGTCGACATTGGCACCGAGGAACGCGACCCGGCGGCCGAAGCGAGCCGCGGCGGAGGCGAACAGCGGGAACTCGGCGCGGCACGGTGTGCACCACGACGCCCACGCGTTGATCACGACCGGGTATCCGTGGAGCGAGCGCAGCCGCGCCGCCAGCCCCGAGTCCGATCCGAGCAGCTGCGATGCCTGGTGGTGAAGGCCGGCCAGCGCCTGGGGCGAGCGAGCCAGGTCGGCCGAGGCGACGGCCGGGGTCAGCGGCGTCACCGTCGGCGCCTGGGTGGCCGGGATGTTGCGGTTCATGAGGAAGTAGAGATCGTCGACGACATCGGCGGCAGACCAGGCGAAATCGGGGTGCGCGAGATTCTCGCGGCCCTCCTCGTCGAGCAGGGAGGCCAGCGAAGCCTGGAGGCGGCCGGTCACCTGCGGCATCGCGTCGTCGGCGATCCGTTCCTGGCCGGCCGGATCAAGGAGGAACAGCGCGTCGGTGTGATCCACGTCGAACGTCTCGAGCGTGTGGGTCATCCAGTCGATATCGGGCGGGTGGCCCTGCGCGACGCGGTAGTAGGAGATCCCGAAGAACCTCCACAGCTGGCGGATCTGGGCCTGGCTGCCGGTCAGCATCTCGAAGTCGGCGCCGGTCAGGCGGGCGTAGGCGCGCAGGCGGCCCGGGCGGTCGCGCCAGGGGTCGACGGTGGCGCTCGCGACGACCACCCGGTGACCGAGCCCCGCCTTGCGTACCGCCGACTCCACCTGCATCAGGACCGCGGTCGTCATCGGGCACACCTCGTGACACAGCGTCATGGACGGGGCGAGGATCACGTAGCGGCCCTTCCACGCCTGACGCAGCGAGAGCGCCCGGCCGTGCTCATCGGTCAGCGTCAGCGCCGGAATCGGCCTCGGCCGGGGCAGCTCCGTGCCCGCCGCGAGCGGTGCGGGCACCGAGGCCCGAGCTGTGCCCGGCTCCGTATGGCGCACGGCCGCGATCACCGAGAGTACGACCACGACGACCGCCATGCCCGCGGCGGCGATCGTCAGGATGCGACGGACGTCTGACAACTTCACGCAGCGCCGAGGCTAGCGATCGCGGCGCTGGTGGGCGACGCCTCGTGCGGCAGAGTCGCGATACTGGGAAGCGTGTCCACGGTCGCGCCGCCCGCTGACGGGCAGGCTCCGGAACGGCCCCCGGTCCCACGCTCGGCGTGGACCCGGTTGGCGGCCTGTACCGCCGCCGCGGCACTGCTCCAGCTGGACGGCACGCTGATCACGGTGGCGCTGCCATCGGTGGCGCACGGGCTCCACGTCAAGGGCAGCACCACCTCGGCGGTGCTGAGCGCCTACTTCGCCTCGTATGCGCTGCTGCTGATCCCCGGAGGGGAGCTCGTCGACCGCTTCGGCGCGCGGCGGCTGGCGCTCGGCGGCTTGGTCCTGTTCGCCGTCGGCGCCGTCGCCGGGGCGCTCGCCGGCAGCTTCGGCATGCTGCTGCTCGCTCGGGTGATCCAGGGGGCGGGCGCCGGGCTGGTCAGCCCGGCGGCGCTCGCCGGGGCGGTGTCCGGGTTCCCCCCGAGCGTCGGGGGTCGGCGCTCGGGATCTGGGGCGCCAGCGCGGGTATGTCGAACTTGCTCGGGCCATTGCTCGGTGGTCTGCTGACGGTCGCATTCGGCTGGCGAGCCAACTGGTGGGCGCTGCTTCCGCTGACGCTGGCCGCGGGAGTGGCGATCGCCAGGGTGGTGCCCAGCACCATCCACGACGAGGAGGAGGGCGGCAACCCGGCGCTCAACCGGATCGTGCTCGCTGCGACGCTCGTTGCCGCGCTCACGTTCGCGGTGATGATCGGAGCGTTCTACATCGCCGAGCAGTATCTCCAGCGCGTCGCCGGCTTCTCCGCCCTCGGGGCGTCCGGTGCGCTGGTGCTGGTGGCGCTGCTGGTCGGTGCTGCCGCCCCGTTGGCCGGCAAGCTGGTCGACCGCCGCGGCGAGCAGTTCCCGGCGCTGCTCGGGTTCATCGGCGCCGGCGTCGGGCTGGCGATCCTCGGGATCCCGGGCGTCACGCTCGACGGGATCGTCACCATCCTGCCGCTCATTCCGGTCGGCCTCGGGCTGGGCATGTTGTTCGTGCCCACCTCTCGGGCCGCGCTCAACGCGAGCCCACTCGCGTCGCACGGTCGCACCTCGGCGCTGCTCTCGGTGGGGCGCCTGCTCGGCGCGGCGATCGGCGCCGGGCTGGCCGGTGTGGCCCTGTCAGGAACGCTGACCGCCTCCACGGTGCATCACACGCTGCTGCTGTCGGCCGCCGTGTGCCTGCTGATCGGGATCCCCGCGTCCACCTGCCTCACGGCTCGCCCCGAGCCCCCGGCGGACACACCGAAGAGCGCCTGAACCGCCCGGCGCAGCGTCAGCGAGCTCGCTTGGACCGGTACGCCCGGACCTTCTCCCGGTTGCCGCACACCGCCATGTCGCACCATCGCCCCGAGCGGTTCCGACTCTGGTCATAGAAGGCCTCCAGGCAATCCTCGCCGTTGCAGGCCTTCACCCGCTGCCAGGACCCATCCAGCGCCGCGTAGGTCGCCGGGACCAGGACGCGCGCCAGGATCCCGTTGTACCCAGGCGCCCGCGGGGAGATCTGGACTGATCCGTCGGATGCGAAGCGGACGCTGAGCTGTCCGCGCTCGGCGGCCCGTTCAAGCTCGGCGCCGGCCGCGTCGTCGCGCTCACCGTGGGTGTGGGCGAGCAGAACCGAGCGGATCGCCTCGCGCAGCTCGGCTGCCTGACTGACGTGGGTGTCCCGCAACGCGGGGGCATCACCGTCGATCAGCCCCTGATCGCGCAGCCACCGCGTCAGTTCCGCGGGGGTGCTGATCCGGTCGTCCTCGTCCTCCACGTCGAGCGTGTTGACGAAGTCGATGACCAGCTGCAGGTTGTGCGGCGGAATCTCGCTTGAAACCATCATACCAATCTAGTAGGTTACAACACCAGCTAAACGATTACGGAGGTGTCAGCGTGATGCTAGACCACAGCACGGCCGTTGCCAACGTCAGTGGGTGGCGCAATTCGCAACTGCAGCGCAGCGACAGTCTCCTGTGCCCGAGCCTGGCGGCCCGAGTGGTGGCCCGCTCGCGCCGGTTCGCGCTGGACCACGCGCTGGCCAATGGCGCGGACCCCACGTCCTCGGCGCTACTGGCGGCGCGCGCGGCACAGCTGGCCAAGCCCGCGACTCGGTACCGGATCGCCGGTGCCCTCGAGCACGCAGCGCTGACGGTCGACACCGACCGCGGCCGTTGGAGCACTCCGACACACCGTGGAGCGGTCCGCCCGAACCGCGCCGAGATGATGCGGCTGGCGTCAGTGCTGCGTCACAACCGTCTGGTTTACGCTCGCGGGATCGCGCTCCTGGAACTGATACTCATCGACGGGACCGGGCCCGCGTACACCGATCCGCGCGGCGAGGGTCTGGCCGCCCAGTTGCGGCTCGCCGCCGACAGCCTCACCGGCTGAGGCGCCGATGACGCAGCTGCGGGCGAGCGAACGGCTCGCGTCCGGGGTCCGCGCCGGCATCCCCTACGGCATCGCCTCGCTGCTGCTCGGGCTCTCGTTCGGGGTGCTCGCTCGCCCGGTGATGGGACCGGTACCGGCGATCGTGATGTCAGTAGTGGTGTTCGCCGGCTCGGCCCAGTTCGCCGCGCTCGCGGTGCTGTCAGCGGGAGGCGGCGCGGCCGCGGCGATCGTCGCCGGCCTCCTGCTCAACCTCCGGTTCGTGCCGATGGGCATCGCCGTCGCGCCGTCGCTGCGCGGCGGCCCGTTGGGACGGGCATTGCGCGGTCAGGCGCTCGTCGACGCCTCGTGGGCCCTGGCCAACCGCGGCGACGGCAGCTTCGACGTCGACTTCCTGCTCGGCTCGACCCTCGCCCAGTATCCCGGCTGGGTCGGGGGCACCGTGATCGGAGCGCTGCTCGGCGGCGCGATCGGCAATCCGAGCTCGCTGGGGCTCGACGCGATCTTCCCGGCGTTCTTTCTCGGGCTCCTCGTGTCCGAGCTGCGCCGCTCGGAGGCGCTGCTGGTCGCTGCCGTCGGCGCCGCCATCGCGCTGGCGCTGACGCCGATCGCGCCCGCCGGCGTCCCGATCATCGCCGCGGCGTGCGCCGCTGTGCTCGGACTGCGGCCCAGCGCGTCCAAGCCTGTCCCCGAGCCGACCGGACTCGCCGCGGAGCGCGATCGATGACCGCCACGGTGTGGATCACCATCGGCGGGCTGTGCATGGTCACCGCAGCGATCAAGGCGTTCGGTCCGCTGGTGTTCGGAGGGCGCCGGCTGCCGGGTGGGATCGGACGAGTGATCCCGTTGCTGGCGCCCGCGTTGCTGGCGGCACTGGTGATCACCGAGACGTTCGGTCACGGCAGGTCGCTCGTCCTCGACGCCCGCGCGGGAGGCGTCGCCACCGCCGCGCTGGCGCTCGCGGCCCGCGCTCCCCTCGCGGTCGTCGTCCTCAGTGCCGCGGTGGTCACCGCTCTGCTCCGGGCGCTCGGCTGACCGGTTCGCCGGGGGACTGCTGGTAGTACCTCGCCCCACGGTTGTCGATCGGCGTCGCCCGCAACGTGCAATCAATCGTCAGATCTGATCGGCGGCCAGCTGCGGCGTCGGATCCCCCGCCGCGGAGGGGTCCACGGTCAGTCCGCCGCTGGCGTCGACGAGGATCCGGGCCAGCGCCGCCGGCGCGTCCCACATCGGCATGTGCCCGCTGTCAGACAGCACGACGTTGTTGATCCGGTCCGGGACCCACACGGGCCGCCGGATCAGCCGGTCGTGGTCGGGCCACACGAACGTGACCGGGCAGCGGAGCCGCTCAAGGCCCTCGAACCGACCGGCCCGCATGGCGTTGTTGACGGCGATGAAGTCGGGCGCGAGCGCGTAGGCGCGAATGAGGTGGGCCGCCTGAGCTCGCGGGATCCGGCGTGGATGGGCGGCGGAGCCGGACAGCAGCAGCGAGCGGCCGACCGGGCTGGCCACCAGCCGGGATGTCAGCGGCAGCGTGGCGCGAGCCAGGCGGTGGGCGATGCCCGCCTTGGGGACCAGCGGCTCCGGCCACAGCCCGGCGGGCGCGATGCCGATGACGCCGGCCGCCGCGCCGTTGCGCCCCAGCTCCAGCGCCACCCAGCCGCCGAGCGAGTTGCCGGCGACGTGGGGGCGGTCGAGGCCGATCGAGGTGAGGTGCTCCGCCACCGCCGCCGCCAGCGCTCGTGGGCTCGGAACCTGGTTGCGCAGCGGCTCGGACTCACCGAATCCCGGTAGGTCGATCGCGACCACCTCGCGCTGCGGCACGAGGTGCTCCAGCAGGGGATCCCAGACGCGGCGATCGGCCCCCAGCGCGTGCAACAGCACCAGCGGAGCGCCCCGGCCGGTCCGGTCATAGGCAAGCGCCATCGTCGTCAGACCCTACCCGGCCGGCGACGGTCTACTCGTGGCGCGTCAGCGAGTCGCCGATCAGCCAGATCGTCGGTGGCCACAACCCGACGAAGATGGCGCGGCGCTCGGCATTACCACGTTCGTCCTGGTCGACCGTCTTGGCACGGATCCAGAGTCCGATGCACAGGCCGACCGAACCGAGCGACAGAAATTGCAGCTGCCACGCGCGCACGCCACACCGATAGAGGAACTTGGTCAGCACGGGCAGCCGATCGTAGCGATATCGCCACCACGGGCCGACGGCATTTTCCGGACGCTCGGCTCGGGTAGCGTGGAAACGATGCCCCGACGTCCATCGTTCACCCGGCGCTGGCTCACCGCGACCACCTGGCCGCTCGGCGTGGCGCTGACCTCGTGGGACTACATGTGGCGCTCGACGCCGCTGCATCGCCGCGAGCTGCTCGAGCCGGGCGCCGACGGTCACCTGCCTCCACCGTTGTCCGGCGGCGTCGACCCGTGCGAGGTGGTCGGCGTCGACGGCGGCCGGGGCCCACTGTTTCACCGCCGTTATCGCACCGCCATCCGTGACGCCGCACTGAGCGCCGACGAGGTGATGGCGCGGCTCAAGCGCGATCTCAACCAAGCTGCGCCGACCACGTTCGCCCGCTTTGAGAAGGTGCTGGGCGAGCGTGACGCGCTGGCGCTCGGCGACGAGTTCGTCGTTCGCATGCCCGGACCGTGGGACGGCCCGGTGCGGGTGGTGGCAAATGACAGCCGCTCGTTTCGTCTCGCCACGCTGGCCGGCCATCTGGAGGCGGGTCAGATCGAGTTCCGGATACAGGAGGACGAGCTGCTGAGGTTCGAGATCGAGTCGTGGGCTCGCAGCGCCGATCGCCTTGCGGATCTGCTGTATCACCGGGTGGGCATGGCCAAAGAGGTCCAGCTGCACATGTGGATCTCGTTCCTGGAGGGGTTCGTCGCCCTGTCGGGCGGCCGGATGACCGGTGGCATCGAGATCGACACGCGCCGTGTCGACGAAGGATTTACCTCGTGAGCACGTCACCGGCCGTCCAGCGCCGGCTGGACGAGTTGGCCGACAAGCCGGTCAACTACGACGTCGATGCCCTGGACCTCAGCCATCCGCCCAGTGGGTGGCACGTTGATGACCGGTGCCAGCCGCTGATCGGCGAGCCCCCGGGCGAGCCGACCGCGGAGGGGAGCTGGGAGATCGCCGGCCGGCTGATCCGCGGGTACGAGTTCGCCGATCCATCGTTGGTGCGGGCGTTCTACGCGCCGGAAGCCCCGCTCGAGGGCCGCAACATGCTGCTCGAGCTGCGCGCGCTGGGGGCGGTCCGCGTCCACGTCGGGGTCCGCGTGGTGCACGTCTACGACGACCGGCGGCGGATCGAGGGCCGCGATGCCCGCGTGTTCGGCTGGGCCTACCGGACACTGGAGGGGCACGTCGAGCAGGGCCAGATGGACTGGCAGGTGTGGAAGTGGTTGGACTCCGGGGAGGTCGAGTTTCGGGTCCACTCTGTTTCACGGACCGCACCGATCCGCAATCCGATCATCCGCGTCGGCTTCTGGGTCTTGCGCGATCACGAACGGGCCGTGTTCCTCGACAGCACTGACCGACGGATGCGGGAGTTGACCAGGATCGCGCTCGAACGAGAGGGACGCGGGGCGCGGGTGCGGGCCGCCAGCCCGGATTTGACGGCGCGCCGACTGTCGTCCGACGATCCGGCTCATGAGCAACTGGCCCGTGACGTCGACGCCCCCGAATCTCGTGACGGGAAGCAATCCCGCTCGTAGGCGTCTGTGTGGGCATTCGATCGAACGAATCCAGGAGGACAGTCAGCATGCGTCGCCCCAGTCGCAGCCGGGTGTTGGTGATCGCATCCCAAACGGCGGACAGCCCCGAACTGGCGCGGGCGGTGGCTCGGCGCGCCGATGAGGGTCCGTGCGCGTTCACGCTGCTGGTGCCCGCGACCGCTCGGATTCTGCGCGCGGTGATCGGCTCCGGCGATGGCCGAGACGCCGCTGCCGAGGCGCGGCTGGAGGCCGCGATCCCGATTCTGTCCGAGGCGGCGGGCGCCCCGATCATCGGCGTCGTCGGGTCGTCCGAGCCGTTGATCGCCGTCCAGGACGCCCTTGATCTGCTCGGTTTCGACGAGGTGATCGTCTCGATGCTCCCGATGGGCCGGTCGCGCTGGTTTCACATCGACCTGCCGCGTCAGGTGCGTGCCCTCGGCGTGCCCGTCAGCGAGGTGGTCTGCTCCGAGCACCAGTTCGACGGCTCGGCGGCGTAGGTGCGCGCCGGGGCGCTCAGCTGAGAGCGGCGGGCGAGTGCCACCCGATTCTCAAGCCAGGGCCACAGCGCATCCCACACGTTCACCCAGGCCGGCACGTTCGCGTACGTCTGCGAGATCCATCCGTTCATGCACGGCACGATCGTGGGGCTGGCCGCCACCAAGCCCGTCACCAGCCCGGCCGCCCCGAGCTCGCCCCGAGCAGTCGCGCCGGCCCCGCTGAAGTACGGTGCGGGAATGAGCATCGCGTCCACCATTCGCATGTACCTGCGCCGCACCGCCAAGCTGGACCGGCCGACGAACCTGTACGACCATCGCGTCACCCTGCTCGACGGCGGCGAGCTGGATCTGGCCTCGCTGCGCGGCCGGCCGACGCTGATCGTCAACACCGCCAGCAAATGCGGCTTCACGCCGCAGTACGAAGGACTGCAGAAGCTTTACGAGACCTACTCCGGTCGCGGGCTGCAGGTGCTGGGCTCGCCGTCGGCGGACTTCGCCGACCAGGAGTACGACGACGCCGACGAGATCGGCGCCTTCTGCCAGAAGAACTACGGCGTGAGCTTCCCGCTGACCGAGCGCACCTCGGTTCGCGCCGACCCCTCCCCGCTCTGGAGCGATCTGGCCCGCCAGCCCAACTCGGGACCTCCGGCATGGAACTTCACCAAGTACCTCGTCGGGGCCGACGGCCGGCTGATCGCCCGCTGGTCAACGAAGACCAAACCCGAGGATCCGAAGATCATCGACGCGATCGAGTCGGCCCTGCCGAGCTGACCGCTGGCCCCGAGCCACGCCCAGATCGCCGAGCGCGCGTATTTCATGTCGCTGGGCGAGGGTTGACGTTCGCCTCGCGCCCCTGGTCCTTCGGGGAGTCGGCGCAAAGGCGGTCAGCCCTCGGGCAGCGGGGGCGGAGCGCTGCGGTAGCTCGGCGGGGTGCGCGACAGGCCGATGGGGTTGCGCGTGAGCGCCACATCGGCGCCGTCGGGACCGGGAACGCCGACGACCGGCTCGAGGCCGAGCGACTGCGCCAGGGCAAACGCCCCGCGCAGATCGTTGACGACTCCGGCGGGAACTCGGGCCTCGGTGAGGCGCGCCGCCCACTCCGTCGCGGGGGCGGCAGCCATCCGGTTGACCAACTCGGCGCGCAGCTGCACCCGATGGGCGACGCGCTCGCCGTTGCCGGCAAACCGCGGATCGGCCGCGAGCTCCGAGGCCCCGAGGACATCGCACAGCGCCGCGAACTGCCGATCGTTGCCGACGGCGAGCACGAGCTCGCCCTCACCGGTCTCGTACAGCTCATAGGGCGAGATGCTCGGATGGGCGTTGCCGAGGCGATCGGGCACCACTCCGGCGATCGTGAACGCCGACGCCTGGTTGACCAGGGCGGCGAGCAGCGAGGACAGCAGGTTGACCTCCACTCGCTGCCCTTCGCCGGTGGCGTCACGATGCCGCAACGCAGCGAGGACCCCGACCGACGAGAACAGGCCGGCCAGCACGTCGACCAGGGCCACCCCGACCTTCTGCGGCTCGCCGTCCGGAGATCCGGTGATGCTCATCAGCCCGCCGAGCGCCTGGACGAGCAGGTCGTAGCCCGGGAGTGCCGCGCCGTCGCCGGCGCCGAACCCGGTGATCGAGCAGTAGACCAGCCCCGGGTTGGTCTCGCGCAGCGCGTCGTAGCCGAGCCCGAGCCGCTCCATGACGCCGGGGCGGAAGTTCTCGACGACGACATCCGAGGTCGATGCCATCTCGAGCGCGCGGGCGCGGTCGCCCTCGTCGGCGAGATCGAGGACGATGCTCCGCTTGTTGCGGTTGACCGCCTGGAAGTAGGTCGCCTGTCCGTGTCCGTCGTACGGCGGTCCCCAGCTGCGCGTCTCGTCGCCGACGCCCGGCCGCTCGACCTTGACCACATCGGCGCCGAGGTCGGCGAGCATCATCGTGGCGAACGGCCCGGCGAGCACGCGGGAGAAGTCGAGGATCCGCAGCCCGTCGAGCGCGGCAGGTGATCGAGGGATGGCCATACGAGCCATTCTTGACCACATCCGTTCGCCGCGCCGACACGTATAAGACTTCAGTGATCATCACCGCCACCGTCTTCGCCGCCCCCGGCACCGCCACCATCTACGCCGCGATCGCCGTGGCCGTGCTGATGCTGGGACTGTGGCTGCTCAGCATCCCCCTGCGCGACGTGTCGATCGTCGACCCGGCGTGGGGCCCCGCCTTCGTGCTGGTGGCGTTGGCGGCGGCGCTCACCGCTGACGGCTGCCTCGGACGTCGCTGGCTCCTGCTGGGGTTGACGGCGGTGTGGGGACTGCGCCTCGGCGCCTCTCTGCTCGTTCGCAAGCTCGGTGACCCCGACGAGGACCGCCGCTACGCCGCGATCCGCGAGCGGCGCGGCAGCTCGTTCGTGCCGTGGAGCCTGGTGGGGATCTTCGGGCTCCAGGGCCTGCTGGTGCTGATCGTCTCCCTGCCGGTCCAGGTGGCGGCGGGGCGCGGCGGTGAGCTCGGCGCGGCGGTGATCCCGGGAGTGATCGTGTTCGCCGTCGGCCTGGCGTTCGAGGCGATCGGAGATGAGCAGCTGCGGCGCTTCAAGGCCAGGGCGGACAGCACCGGGAAGGTCATGGACACCGGGCTCTGGCGCTACACCCGGCACCCCAACTACTTCGGGGACTTCTGCGTCTGGTGGGGGTTGTGGCTCGTCGCGCTGACCGCCGGCGCGACGTGGTGGACGTTCATCGGGCCGGTCGTGATGAGCGCGCTGCTGATCCGCGTGTCGGGCAAGGCGATGCTCGAGCGCGACATGGCCGAGCGCCGGCCCGAGTACGCCGGCTACATCGAGCGCACCTCGGGGTTCTTCCCGTGGCCGCCCAAGGGGGGCGGCTCCAGCTCGTAGCGGGAGGCTCGAAGCATGGGGATATTCTCGACCGTATGAGCGCCAGATACGTCCACACCTGCATACGCGTGCGCGAGATCGAGAGATCGCTCGCGTTCTATTCGCACCTCGGCTTCGAGCACCGTGGTCGGCTCACCTTCGAGTCGGCGTACAACATCTACCTGGGTTTACCCGGCGGCGGCGACGTCCTGGAGCTGACCGTCAACGTCGGTCGCGACGAGCCCTACGACCTCGGTGACGGCTATAACCACCTGGCGCTCGTCGTCGACGACCTTGACGACCTGCTCAGCCGTTTGTCCCAGAACGGCATCGAGCCCGAAAAGCCGCCATATTCGCCGGGCGGGCGCCCCGAGATCGGGCGCATCTGCTTCGTCGCCGATCCTGACGGCTACCGGATCGAACTGATCGACAAGGACTTCCCCACTCCGCAGGACCCGCCGCATCCGTCGACGCTGTAGCGGCGCGGGGCAACCACAGAATTACCGACGCCCTTGCCCATGGCCTAGACTCGGGGACGCATGTCGAATCAGTGGTTGGCCATCGACGTGGCCACCGCTCCAGCGCAGCGAGCGCGGGAGATCAGGCGAGCCTGGGAACGTTTTGTCGATGGCGGCTGGGGCAGACCGCCTACCCGAGGCGAGGGTATGACGTTGCGCGGGCCGATCGAGGACTCGTGGCGGCGCTCCGCCGCCGCCGGGGTCGATCCGTCGGGCGTGCGCATCGCCCCGGTGGTCGCCGACGTGGACGAGACGACGGCCCGGTGGGAGATCCATCCGCTCGCCGAGACCGCGCCGCTGATGCGCGCGTGCCTGGCCGCCAGCGCGGATGAGTCGGGGCACCTGATCGTCGTCTCGGACGCGAACGGGATCCTGCTGTGGGTCGAGGGCAATCCGCGGCTGCGCCTGCGGGCGGCCGACTCGATGAACTTCGCCGAGGGCACGCTGTGGAGCGAGGGCGGCGCCGGCACCAACGCGATCGGTACCGCCCTGGCGGCCGAGCACGCGGTCCAGGTGTTCGCCTCCGAGCACTTCAACGAGATCGTGCAGTCGTGGACCTGCGCTGCGGCGCCGGTACACGATCCCGATACCGGCCAGGTGATCGGCGTCATCGACCTCACCGGTGAGATGGCCACGGTGCACCCGCACAGCATGGCCGTCGCCACCGCCACCGCCCAGGCGGTCGAGGCTCACCTGCGCTGCGAGATGCTCGACCGCGACGGCCGCCTGATCAGCCGCTTCGGCGATCGGCTGAGCACCGGGCCGGGCGCGCGCGCATTGGTCACGCCGACCGGCCGCGTCATCGCCAGTGAGCCGGCCGGGTGGCTGGCCGCCTCGCGCCTGCGGCTGCCGCCGGGAGGGGGCTCGCTCGCGATCGGCGCCGAGACTCCGGCGGTCGCCGAGAGTCTTGGTTACGAGGAGGCCTACCTCGTCCGCGCGGTGCCCGTGCCGGAGTCGCGCGGCGCCGGCCGGCCCGCGCCAGTACTCAACCTCACCCTGCTCGGCCGTGACGGAGAGGCCACGCTGTCGGGGCGACACATCCCCTTGCGCCCGCGCCACGCCGAGATCCTCACCCTGCTGTGCGCCACCCCCGCCGGCCTGACCAGTGAGCAGCTGGCCGGCGGGGTCTACGGCGATTCGACGCGCGCCGGCGGCATCCGGGTCGAGATCTCGCGCCTGCGAAAGCTGCTCGGCGACGTCATCGAGACCGAGCGATACCGGCTGCGAGCCGGGGTCTCCAGCGACGTCGCCCAGGTCTGTGGCCTGCTGCACCGCGGCCATGTCCGCGAGGCGGCGGAGCGATACGCGGGTCCGTTGCTGCCACGCTCGCTCGCGCCCGGGGTGGTCCACGAGCGCGAGGCGCTCGAACGCTGGATGCGCCAGTCGGTGATGAGTGCCGGCGATCAGGAGGCGCTGTGGGCATGGCTGCAGACGGCCTCGGGCGCGCATGACGTGTCGGCCTGGCAGCGACTGCTGGTCGGCCTCCCCTTCGCCGACCCGCGGCGCAGCCTGGCCGCCAGCCGGATCGGTCAGCTGCGCGCCGACGCCGTGTAACGCCTGTGTAACGCCTGTTTCGGAGGGCGTGGGTTACTGTCGAATGGCGAAGGGGCCGGCCCCGCGCCGGCAGCCCTGGTGCAGAGAGAGGAGCCCGATTGCCGCCCGAGTCCGCGCGCGTCCTGACGCGCGTGCCCATTGCCGGGTCCACCCGCAGTCTCAGCACCGCTCGGGCGGTCCTGCGCGTGTTCGCGCTCCTGCTCGAGCATCCGGCCGGCGTGCGCGCCGACGAGGTTGCCGCGGCACTCGGAAAGAGCGTCTCGACCGCGTACTACCTGCTGACAAGCTTGTGCGAGGAGGGTTTTGCCGTCCATGAGAGCAAGGGCATGTACCGGGCAGCGCGCGGGCTCGAGGAGCTGACCGGCTCGGTCGCGGAGCACATCGGCCCGGGCCATCCGCTGCACGAGGGGCTGGCCGGCACCGTCGATCAGCTGTTCCTGCGCACCCGCAAGCGGTCCTATCTCGGCGCCGTGCGTCCGGGACGGATCGAGATCATCGCCTTCGCCGGGCGTCAGGGGGTCCCGCGGATGCCGGGCCTGGGCTCGGAGATCCGCGACAGCGCCCACGCGCTGGCGATGGGCAAGGTGGTGCTGTCGCTGCTGGGGCCCAGCGGCCTGGCGCGCTACGTCGCCCGCGGCCTGCGGACGTTCACGCCGCACACGATCACCACCACCGGCGCGCTCGAGGCCGAGCTGGCGCGCGTGCGGGAGGCGGGATACGCCGTCGACCGCGAGGAGTTCGACGAGAACTTCTGCTGCATCGCCGCGCCGATCTTCGACACCCGCGGGAAGTTCGTCGCGGCGCTCGGCCTGTCGGTCACCGCCAACGTGTTCGACTCCGACCGCGACAGCCTCGCCGAGATCGTCATGGACGTCACCTCGGAGTTTCAGAACTTGCAAGCAGCTGCGAAAAATCGGGAGTTCTTGTCAGCCGGCATGACGGCGACGTAGCGTGGAGAACGAGGCCGCCTCGCGGTTTGCGAGAACGCGCGGTAACGAGGGAATCGAGCGAAGGAGACAAGGGTGAGTAGAGCGAGCATCACCAAGGCTCATAACAAGATCCAGGAGCTCTCCTGGGAGCCGACGTACGTATCGCCGGTGGAGAAGTACGCCACCGACTACACGTTTGAGAAGGCGCCCAAGAAGGACCCGCTCAAGCAGGTGCTCCGGTCCTACTTCCCGATGGAGGAGGAGAAGGACAACCGGGTGTTCGGGGCGATGGACGGCGCCATTCGCGGCAACATGTTCCGCCAGGTCCAGGAGCGCTGGATGGAGTGGCAGAAGCTGTTCCTCTCGATCATCCCGTTCCCGGAAATCTCCGCCGCGCGCGCGATGCCCTTGACGATCGGCACGGTCCCGAACCCCGAGGTTCACAACGGCCTGGCGATTCAGATGATCGACGAGGTGCGCCACTCGACGATCCAGATGAACCTCAAGCGGCTCTACATGAACCACTACATCGATCCGGCTGGGTTCGACATCACCGAGAAGGCGTTCCAGAACTGCTACGCCGGCACGATCGGTCGCCAGTTCGGCGAGGGGTTCATCACCGGTGATGCGATCACCGCCGCCAACATCTACCTGACGATCGTCGCCGAGACGGCGTTCACGAACGTCCTGTTCGTGGCCATGCCGGGCGAGGCCGCCGCCAACGGCGACTACCTGCTGCCGACGGTGTTCCACTCGGTCCAGTCCGACGAGAGCCGTCACATCTCAAACGGCTACTCGATCATCCTCATGGCGCTGGCCGACGAGCGCAACCGTGAGCTGCTGGAGCGGGATCTGCGCTACGCCTGGTGGAACAATCACGCGGTCGTCGACGCCGCCATCGGCACATTCATCGAGTACGGGACCAAGGATCGCCGCAAGGACCGTGAGAGCTATGCCGAGGCGTGGCGCCGGTGGATCTATGACGACTACTACCGCAGCTACCTGATGCCGCTGGAGAAGTACGGCCTGACGATTCCCCACGACCTCATCGAGGAGTCGTGGAACCGGATCTGGAACAAGGGCTACATCCACGAGGTGGCCCAGTTCTTCGCCACCGGCTGGCCGTTCAACTACTGGCGGATCGACGGCATGGACGACAAGGACTTCGAGTGGTTCGAGCACAAGTACCCGGGCTGGTATGACAAGTACGGCAAGTGGTGGGAGCGCTACGGCGAGCTGAGCAAGAAGAACGGCCACGCGCCGATCCCATTCGACGCCGACACCGACTACGTGTATCCGCACCGGTGCTGGAGCTGCATGGTCCCGTGCCTGATCCGCGAGGACATGGTGGTCGACGAGGTCGACGGCCAGGTGCGCACCTACTGCTCGGAGACCTGTCACTGGACCGACGCGGTTGCGTTCCGGCCGGAGTACAAGGGTCGCAAGACGCCCGCCATGGGCAAGCTCACCGGCAAGCGCGAGTGGGAGACCATGTACCACGGCTATGACCTCGCCGAGTGCATCTCGGACCTCGGGTACGTCCGGGACGACGGCGAGACACTCATTCCCCAGCCGCATCTGGATCTCGATCCGAAGAAGATGTGGACGCTGAAGGAGATGAAGGGGCACACCGTCCAGAGCCCCAACATCCTCCTCAACGAGATGACGCCCGAGGACCGCGAGGCCCACGTGGCCGAGTACAAGCGAGGCGGGCCCGCCGGCCGCAAGCCCACCGGGGCGGCCGCCTAACGCCGCTGGATCGTGCCGAACGTGAGGCGACCGGTCTGAAAACGTGACCGGTCGCCTCTTCGGCATCCCGCGGGTGTGACGCCATGGGCGAGACCTACCAGGTACGGCTCGAACCGGTCGGAATCGAGTTCGAGGTCGACGAGGACGAGACCGTCCTGCGCGGCGCGTTCCGCCAGGGGCTGATGTTGATGCACGGCTGCAAGGAGGGGCAGTGCGCGGCGTGCAAGTCGTTCCTGCTCGACGGCGAGGTGGACCTCGACAAGTACTCCACGTTCGCGCTCAACGACTACGAGAAGGAGGAGGGATGGACGCTCCTGTGCCGCGCCCACGCCGAGTCCGACCTCGTGGTGGAGCTGATCAACTACGACGAGGAAGTCCTCCGCGACGGTATCGCGCTGCAAACGAAGCTGATGCGCGTTGAGACGCTTGAGGCGCTGACTCACGATATCCACCGGCTGGTGTTGAGCGGAGCTGAGCTCAAGTACAAGCCCGGCCAGTACGTCGACATCAAGATTCCGGACTCAGACGAGGTGCGATCGTTCTCGATGGCGAACTTGCCCGGCGACGAGATCGAGCTGATGATCAAGGTCTATCCCGACGGAAAGTTCTCGAGCCTGCTCGCGGGCGATGGAATCCAGGAGGGCCAAGAACTCGAGGTCACCGGGCCCTACGGCGTGTTCACGCTGAGGGAGAAGTCAGATCGCCCGCTGCTGTTCATCGGCGGCGGTGCCGGCATGGCGCCGATCCTGGCGCTGCTGCGCGCGATGGCCGCCAAGGGCTCAGAGCGCAAAGCCGTGTACTACTACGGGGCGCGCGGACCAGCGGACCTGTTTCACCTCCGGGAGCTGGCCGAGCTGGAGCAGCAGCTCCCGAACTTCCGCTTCGTCCCCGCCCTGTCGGACTGCGGCGAGGACGAGGACTGGAAGGGCGAGCGCGGCCTGATCACCGATGTCGTCACCCGGCACGAGGACGAGCTGACCGAGGTCGACGCGTATCTGTGCGGCCCGCCGCCGATGGTTGACGCCGCCATCGCACTGCTTGACCAGAAGGGCGTGCCCGAGTCACGGGTCTACTACGACAAGTTCACGACGACCGCGCCCTGAGTGGCGAGAGGAGAGAGGCAACAGATGGCAACCGACACTGACGCCCCCGTCAAAGAGCGCAGCGTTCCCAAGCCGGTGTTCACCGACGCCGAGGCGGGGGCCAAGGAGTTCCCGTCGTCGACGAGCCGGAGCTACAACTACTACACGCCGGCCAAGCGCCGGGCGACGGTCTACGAGGACGTGACCGTCGACGTCCAGCCCGACCCCGATCGCCACCTGCTTCAGGGCTGGATCTATGGCTTCGCCGACGGCACCGGCGGCTACCCGCCGGAGTGGACCGCGCTCAAGAGCTCCAACTGGCACGAGTTCCTCGATCCCAACGAGGAGTGGGAGCAGACGATCTACCGCAACAACGCCAACGTCGTGCGCCAGATCGGCCAGAACCTGGCCAACGCCAAGGCTGCCCGCGCGTTCGACGGCTGGAACCGCGGCTGGATCAAGACGGTCGAGCGCCACGTCGGTGCGTGGGCGCACGTCGAGCACGGCATCGGGATGCACGTGTATCTGCCGGCCCAGCGAGACGCCCCGACCAACATGATCAACAACGCGCTGTCGGTGGCCTCGGCGCACAAGCTGCGCTTTGGCCAGGATCTCATCCTCTACAACCTCGAGCTCACCGATTCGGTCGACGGCTTCGACGGCGAGGCTCATAAGGAGGCGTGGAACAGCGACCCCATCTGGCAGGGGGTGCGTGAGAACGTGGAGGGCATCACCGGCATCCGGGACTGGGCCGAGGCGTTCTTCGTCGCCACGGTGATCTTCGAGCCGCTCGTCGGCGAGCTGTTCCGCTCGGAGTTCATCATGCAGGTGGCGGCGCCGCAGGGCGATTTCGTCACCCCGACGCTGATGGGCGCCGGCGAATCGGACACGGCGCGGGACGCCCGCGTGGCGCGCGCCCTGTTTGGGATGCTGGCCAACGACGAGGAGCACGGCGCGCGCAACCGCAAGACGATGGATGGCTGGCTGCGGGAGTGGACGCCGCGGAGCATCGCGGCCGGTCGCGCCATGCAGCCGATCTGGTCACAGCCGGGCGAGAAGGTCATCCGGTTCGAGGATTCCCTCGAGCACTCTCGGCGGCGCTTCGATGAGGTGCTCGCTGACCTGCACCTCAACGCAAAGGAACTCGACTGACATGAGCACCCCGACGGACCGTTTCAAGACCAATCGGACCGCGTCCAACCGCGCCGGCGTGACGCTGATGAACAACCAGGTCGGCTACGTCGTCGCCGAGGTGATGCGCAGCAAGCCAGGGGTCAGCGTTGAAGTGCTCCCCTCGATGATCCGGATCGACGGTGACAACAAGTTCGAGATCGACTACGCGGAGTGCGCCGAGGCGCTCGGCTGGGACGACTTCGGAAACGACGATTTCGAGGAGATCATGTCGACCCACTACGGGCGCATGGTCGTGCTCGACGATCGCATCATCATGTTCGCAAACCCCGAGGATGCAGCGGAGTACATTAGCTTCGACCTGCAGGCTCTGTCCTAAGTAGGAGGGAAGAGAATGTACGAGCGAAACGGTGAGAAGTACTTCATCGTCGACTCCCACATCCACATGTGGGACGCCAGCCCCGACAACTGGGTCAAGGGGCAGGAGCAGTACGCCAAGGGGTGGATCGAATGCTTCCACGCCTACATGGGACTCGGTCCGCCGGAGACGCACTGGCCGATCGAGAAGTTCATGAAGTACTCCGAGGAGGACTTCGTCTCCGACGTGTTCGAGAACGGCGGCGTCGATGTCGGCATCTTCCAGTCCACGTACCTGAAGGAGTGGTACACGACCGGATTCAACACCGCCGAGGCCAACGGCGCGATGGCCGACAAGCACCCCGGCAAGCTGATCGTCAACGGGCGCTTCGATCCGCGTGACGGCGACGCCGGCCTGCGACAGCTGGAGGAGGACGCCAAACGGTTCAAGCTCCAGGGCGTGAAGCTGTATACCGCCGAGTGGAACAACGGCTCGCGCGGCTGGCGGCTCGATGACCCGCAGACCCAGCCGTTCCTTGACAAATGCAAGGAGCTGGGCATCAAGAACATCCACGTCCACAAGGGACCGACGATCTGGCCCCTGGACAAGGATGCGTTCGACCCACGTGACGTCGACATCGCGGCGACGAGCAATCCCGAGCTCAACTTCATCATCGAGCACGTCGGGTTGCCCCGGATCGAGGACTTCTGCTTCATGGCCACCCAGGAGCCCAACGTCTACGCCGGCCTGTCGGTGGTGGTCGGCGGTCTCATGTTCGCGCGTCCACGCTTCTTCGCCAAGGTGATGGGCGAGCTGCTGTTCTGGGTCGGCGAGGACAAGATGCTGTTCGGCTCCGACTACGGCATCTGGGAGCCGAAGTGGCAGATCGAGGGTTTCCTCGGCTGGGACTATCCCGACCCCGACCACGCGGAGTTCTCCGACTATCCGCGCCTCGACGACGCCGGCAAACGGAAGATCCTCGGGCTCAACGCCGCCAAGCTGTACGGCATCGAGGTTCCGCCTGAGTTGCGGCTGCCGGCCGCCGCGGGCAAGCCGGGCGCGCCGGAGGACGCGCAGCTCGTCGAGGGTGCCGTCTGATGACGGGTTCGACCTCCCAGCCTGTGGAGGTCGACGTCCGCATGACCGCCACCCCCGCCGGCGCCGCGGCGCCGGGTGGCGGCCGTGCGCTGCGCGCGCGGGTGCTCGATGCGCTCGGATCGGTGTATGACCCCGAGCTCGACGAGCCGATCACCTCGTTGCGCTTCGTCAGCGCCTGCGATGTCATCGCCGGCGGGGACGTGACGGTGGTACTGCGGCTGCCGACGCCGCAGTGCGCCCCCAACTTCGCGTTCCTGATGGCGGCCGACGCCCGGCGCGCAGTGCGCCGGGTGCCGGGGGTGCGCAGCGTCACCGTCGTGCTCGAGGACCACTACACCGGCGATGAGATCAACGCTGCGTTGCAGGGCGGCGGCGGGTTCACGGCGGCGTTCCCGGGCGAGACCGACGACGATGACCTGGAGGCCCTCCGCGAGCTGTTCACGCGCAAGGCGCTGATCGTGCGCCAGTCTGAGGTGTGCGAGCGGCTGCTGGCGAGCGGGTGGACGCGTGAGGCGGTGGTGACGGCCACCGTCGCGGATCTGCCCGCCGACTGCGCGCCCGCCGCGAGCCGCCGCGCGCTGGAGCTGCGCGAGCAGCTGGGCATCGCCCGCGACGACGACGCGCCCGCCTTCGTCCTGCCCAACGGCGAAGGGCTGACGCTGGATCAGCTCACGCGGTGGCTGCGCGGCGCGCGCCTGGTGCGCATCAGCCTCGAGGCCAACGGGGGCATCTGCCGTTCGCTGCTCGAGGTCCGCCACAACCTGACCCCCGACACAGAGGAGAGACGAGCATGAAGGCCGCAAGGCTCCACGCCTATCACGATGCGCTGACGCTCGACAGCATCGACGAGCCCACGGCCGACGGTCCGTTCGACGTGATCGTCCGCATCGGTGCCGCCGGCCTGTGCCGCACCGACCTCCACATCCAGGAGGGCCAGTGGGCCGAGAAGTCCGGAGTCGCGCTCCCGTATACGCCCGGCCACGAGAACGCCGGGTGGGTGCACGAGATCGGCGCCGGCGTCAGCAACGTCGAGGTCGGCGACACCGTGATCGTCCACCCCTTCATCTCCTGCGGCCTGTGCCCGCCGTGTCGCGTCGGCGACGACATGCACTGCCTCAACGGCTCGTTTCCGGGCATCAATCGCGACGGCGGCTTCGCCGACCTGCTGAAAACATCGGCCCGCTCGGTGGTCAAGCTCGACCCCGGCCTGGAGCCAAAGGACATCGCCGCGCTCGCGGACGCCGGCCTGACCGCGATCCATGCGGTCAAGAAGGCGATTCCTGTCCTGGGCGCCGGCACGAAGGTGGTGGTGATCGGCGCCGGCGGGCTCGGCCACATCGGCATCCAGTGCCTGAAGGCCTACACCCCGGCCGAGGTGATCGTCATCGATCCCTCCGAGCAGGCGCTCGCGCTCGCCGGCGAGACCGGGGCCGACCGCACCGTGAAGGTCGACGGCACGCACGTCGAGACGGTCAGGGAGATGACCGACGGCTTGGGCGCCGAGGCGATCATCGACTTCGTCGGCGAGAAGGGCGCAATCGAGGACGGCATCGCGATGATTCGCGACGGCGGCTTCTACTACGTCATCGGCTACGGCGAGAACATCAACATTCCCACGATCGACGTGATCAGCCGGGAGATCTCGTTCATCGGCAACCTCGTCGGCACCTACGCCGACCTGACCGAGCTGATGACGCTGACCGCGCAGGGCAAGGTGACGCTGCACACGTCCACGTATCCGCTGGACGCGATCAATGACGCGATGGCCGATCTCGATGGTGGGCGGCTCCAGGGCCGCGGCATCCTGATCCCCGCCGGCGCGTAGACAGGGAGCTCAGCCAGCGATGGGAAAGATCCTCTACTTCAACCACGAGGCCCGCCAGCTGCTGGCGGCCGGGGTGGACGAGCTCGCCAACACGGTTCGGGTCACGCTCGGTCCCAAGGGCCGCAACGTGGTCCTGGAGCGGCTGACCGGGCCGCCGACGATCACCAACGACGGCGTCTCGATCGCCCGGGAGATCGAACTCTCCAACCCGCTGAAGAACATGGGCGCGCAACTTGTCAGAGAAGTTGCCAACAAGACCTCGGATCTGACCGGTGACGGCACGACGACCGCGACCCTGCTCGCCCAGGCCATCGTTCGCGAGGGCATGAAGGCGCTCGAGGAGGGAGCAAACCCGATGCTGCTGCGCCGCGGCATCGAGGACGCGACGGAGCTCGTTGTGTCCGAGCTGCGGCGCGGCGCCCGGGACGTCACCGGGGCAGACGACCTCGTCCACGTCGCCACGATCGCCGCCAAGGAGGACGAGCGTATCGGCGCGGCCGTCGCCCGCGCGCTCGATCGCGTCGGGCCCGAGGGCGTCGTCACGATCGAGGAGTCCGAGCTGCCCGGCATCGAGGTGGAGTTCGTCGAGGGCATGCACGTCGAGAACGGTCACTTCTCGCCGTACCTCATCCAGGACACCGAGCGGATGGAGACGGTCTTCGAGAATCCCTACGTCCTGCTGACCAACAAGCCGATCGTGCACATTCAGGATCTGATGCCGACGCTCGACGCCGTGATGAAGTCGCCGCGGCCGCTGGTCATCTTCGCCGAGAAGGTGGAGGGCGCCGCGCTCGGGCTGCTCGTGCAGAACAACCAGCACGGAACGCTCCAGGCCGTCGCCGTCCGCGCCCCCGGGTTCGGGCACCGCCGGATCGCCCACCTGCACGATCTCGCCGCGTTCACCGGCGGACAGGTGATCGCCGAGGAGGCCGGCCTGTCGCTCCAGCACGTCAAGCCCGAGACGTTCGGCTCGGCGCGCCGCATCGTCATCACCCAGGACGCGACCGTTCTGGTGGAGGGCGCCGGGAGCGCTCGGGAGATCGACGCCCGGCTGGCCCAGATCCGCGTCGAGCTGGAGCGGGCCACGCAGGACACCGACCAGGAGGTGCTGCGGGAGCGCCTGGCCAAGCTCGCCAGCAGCCTCGCGGTCATTCGCGTCGGGGCCGCCACCGGCCCCGAGCTCAGGGAGAAGTTGCGCCGCACCGAGGGCGCGCTCGCGGCCACCCGCGCCGCCGTCAGCGAAGGCATTGTCGCCGGCGGCGGCACGGCCCTGCTGCGGACCGCGTCGGTACTGCAGGACACCGGCCTGGAGGGAGACTACCTGCGCGGCGCGCAGGTGATCCGCGATGTGCTCGCCGAGCCGTTGTATTGGGTCGCGACCAACGCCGGCTACGACGGCCAGGCGGTGATCGATCAGGTGCGGGCGATGCCGGCCGGCCACGGGCTGAATGCCCTCAGCGGCGAGTTCGTCGACCTGTTCGAGGATGGCGTGATCGACCCGTTGCGGGTGACCCGGCTGACCATCCAGCACGCGGCGTCGGTGGCCGCGCTGATGCTGACGACCGAAGCGCTGGTGGCCGAGGAGCTGATCGCTCAGCCCGGTGCGATCGTCGCGCCCGGATTCGGAGACCTCGCCGAAGGGCTCGCGCGCCCCTCGTCACCCGTTTAGGTCACCGCCGTGCCGGCAAGGTGACGCCGCACACGCATGTCAGCCGGTACCCTGCTCGCCCAGGCCATCGTTCGCGAGGGCATGAAGGCGCTCGAGGAGGAGCAAACCCGATGCTGCTGCGCCGCGGCATCGAGGACGCGACGGAGCTCGTCGTGTCCGAGCTGCGGCGCGGCGCCCGGGACGCCATCACCCGCGCAGCTGGAGCTCGCCGCGGCGGAGCCATCTGGCCTGTCGGCCGGTGCGGTAGGCCGTCCCGGGTCCGGACGGATCGGCGACGAACCGGTCAGCGCCCGGCTCGGGTCCCCTCACGTATCCGGCGGCGACGCCGTCACCGGCGATGAGCAGCTCACCGGGCATTCCGATCGGAACCGGCCGACCGGCCGCGTCGATGATGTGGATGCGGGTGTTGGCGATCGGCCGGCCGATGGTCACCGGGCCCGACGGCTCGACGCGCCCCAGCGTGGAGTAGACCGTCGCCTCCGGAACGCCATACGCCTGCCACAGGGTCCGGCAGCGGTTGAGGATCCCATCCGCGAGCTCTCGCCCGACCGGGTCGCCGCCGCTCATCGCCGTGAGCGACCGCCGCGGCTTCAGACCGGTCTGCACGAGCGTCTCCCACGTCTCGGGCGAGGCGTGCAGGAAGGTGACCCCTTCGGCACGGATCAGGCGGCTGAGCGACGCGCCGTCGCGGGCGGCGGCCGGCGGCGCAACCACGATCCGGGCGCCGGTGAGGAGCGCCAGCCACAGCTCGAACGGCGCGGCGCCGGCGGCCCCTGACGGCAGCACGAGGATCGTGTCGGCCGGCCCGAGATCGGTCTCCGCCGCCACCGCGGTCACGAGATTGACCACCGCGTCGTGGCGGATCGGCACGCCGCGGGGCGGTCCGGTGCCCGTCGACGCAAAGTGGACGCAGCAGACCGCCGGCGCGAGCGTAAGCGCGAGCCGCGTCGCCGGCAGATCCGAGGGCACCCCCGCGGAAAGCACCGTGGTGGCGCCGGCATCGGCGGTGACCGCGTCGAGCTCGGCGGGCGACCATGACGGGTCGAGCAGCAGGTAGGCCGCGCCGGCCTTGAGGACGCCGAGGACGGCGGCGATGGCATCCGCGAACGTCTCGTCGCGGACCGCCACCAGATCCCCGGCGCCGATGCCGCCGGCCCGCAGCCCGCCGGCGATCTCGTCTCCGCGAGCGTCCAGCTCGGCGTACCCGGCGACCCTCTCGCCGGCCACCACCGCCGGCGCGTCCGGTTGACGCGATGCGTGGGCCTCGAACAGCTCGTGGGCGCGCCGGGCCGGTTGGTCGGTGGCGGTGGCGTTGAACTCGGCGAGCTCGCTCGCCGACTCCTCGGCGGTGATGATGGAGACGCTGCCGACCGGCGCGGCCGGGTCGGCGGCGACGCCGGAGAGCAGCCGCAGCCAGTGATCGGCGATCCTCGTCACCGTCGTCCGGTCAAACAGCGCACGGTCGTAGATGAGGCGACCGGTCATGCTCCCGTCCGGCCGCTCGTCGAGCTGGAGCTCGAGATCGACCTTGACGTTGCCGACCGCATCGCCGATCTCGGTCTCGAACTGATGGATCGACCAGGCCGGGTCGGCGGTGACGGTCGCCGGCTCGAGCACGATCATCGTCTGGTAGATCGGATTGGCGCCGTCGAGACGCTCGGACCCCAGCTCGCGGACGACCCGCTCGAACGGCACGAGGTGGTCGAGCGCGTCGAGCAGCTCGTTGCGGACCCTCACGATCATCTCGGTGAACGAGAGGTCGTCGGTCACGGTGACCCGCAGCGGCACCGGAGTCACCGCATAACCGACGACGGATTCGAATTCGGGGCGGTGGCGCAGATCGGCGACGGCGGCGAACACGACCTCGTTCTGTCCTGAATACCGGTGCAGCAGCGCCGCCCACGCCGAGGCGAGGACCTGGAACAGGCTGCTCCCGGTGTCGCGGCCGAGGGTGTGCAGCCGCGCGACGGCCCTGGCGGGCACGGTGAGGGTCACCATGCCGCCGCGGGCGCCGGTCGGCGTCGATCGGGGATGGTCGAGCGGCAGCTCGAGGGCCGGCAGCCGGGCGAGATGGCGCCGCCAATGTTCCAGCCGGCGCGCGAACCGCGGCTGGGCCGTCCGCTCCCGGTCCCAGCGGGAGTAGTCGGCGTACTGGGCCGGGGGATCGGGCAGCGGTGATGGAAGACCGGCGGCGAAGGCGTCGTAGAGGGCGGCCAACTCGGGGAGGATGACGCGGTTGACGCTCACCCCGTCGAAGATGAGATGGTGCAGTGACAGGTAGAGGCGGTGCTCATCGCCGGGAAACCGGACCAGCCGCGGGCGAACCAGCGGTCCGCGCGACAGGTCGTACGGGACACGGGCGGCGGCGGCGGCGAGCTCGACCGCCCGGTGCTCGGCGCGGTCGGCGGGCAGCCGGCTGAGGTCGAGGATGGGAAGCTGGAAGCGGGGCGGTGGGTGGATCACCTGAACCGGGTCGCCCCGGCGGCCGTCGAACGTGGTCCGCCACGACTCATGGCGGGCGACGATCTCGTTGAACGCGGACCGGAACGCGGGCGCATCGAGCGGGCCGTGCCGGCGGATCGAGATCGTCTCGTTGTACGTGAGCTCGCTCGGGGACAGCAGGCACGTGTACAGCACCGCCTCCTGCGCCACCGACAAAGGCGCGACCGCCTCCAAGCTGAGGGTCATGCGGTGGCGAGGTGCAGCTCGGTCAGCCCTCGCAAGCCGAGATTGGGTCGCCATCGCACGTCGTGGCCGGGCTCCGGCGTGAGGCGCGGGAACCGGGACAGCAGCGTCTCGAAGGCGATCTGGGCCTCGATGCGGGCCAGCGGCGCTCCGAAGCAGAAGTGCGCGGCCCAGCCGAACGCGAGATGCCGGTTGTCCGCGCGGCTGAGATCGAGCCGGTCCGGATCGGTGAACCGGTCCGGATCGCGGTTGGCCGCGCCCATGACGGCGATGACCGCGTCGCCCTCGGAAATCTCCGAGCCGGCGAGGACCGCTCCGGCCGGGGCGAGGCGCGCCGTGTGCTGGCTCGGGCTCTCATACCGCAGCAGCTCCTCGACGGCCGCGGGCAGAAGGCCGAGGTCTGACCGGAGTCGCGCGAGCTGGTCGGGATGGCGCATCAGCGTCAGCAGACCGTTGCCGATCAGGTTGGTGGTCGTCTCCTGGCCACCGACCATCGTGACGATGACGTTGGCGACGATCTCCTCCTCGGTGAGCCGGTCCCCGTCGACCTCCGCCGTCACCAGGGCATTGATCAGTCCCTCGGTCGGCTCGGCGGCTTCCCGGATCACCGCGGCGCGGAAGTAGCTGACCATCTCCTCGACGCTTTGGATCGTCCTGCGCACCCGCCCCGGGTTGTGCTGGAAGTTGCCGAGCATCTCCGCGAAGTCCTGGGACCAGGACTTCAACAGCTGGTGATCGGCGGTCGGCACGCCGAGCATCTCGGCGGTCACGATCGCGGGCAATGGGTTGGCGAGTAGCTCCATCACGTCGAACCCGCCCTCGGCCGGCAGGTCTGCGACGAGCCGGTCGGCGATCTCTCGGATGTGGTCGCGCAGCCGGGCCACCCGCCGGGGTGTGAACGCGACCGCGGCCAGCCGCCGCACCCGGCCGTGGGCGGGCTGGTCGAGGAAGAGCATCTGACGCACCATCAGTGCTGCGATCGGGGTGAGCTCACCCATCCCGAGGGCGGCCAGCCGGTCCGGCGAAGGCGTCCGGGCGGCATTGAATCGGTGCAGCACCGTGACGGCATCGTCGTACCGGGTGACGACCCACGCGTGCAGGTAGGGATCCCAGTGCACCGGGGCCTCCTCGCGGAGTCGCCGGTAGAGCGGGTACGGATCGGCGAGCACGTCGGGGTCGAGCAGGTGATAGAGGCTGAGCACCGGCGCCGCCGCCGGCGCCGAGGGATGACCGCTCACGCGACCACCCCGCCGGCGAGCTGCTCGGTGACCATCTGCCGCTGCGTTTCGGCGGCGATCTCCCTCGGCGTCGGGTGGTCGAACAGGAACCGGAGGCTGATCTCGACGCCGAACATATCCTCGAGCCGGACGATCAGCTGGGCGCCGAGCATCGAGTGACCGCCGAGGAGGAAGAAGTTCTCATCGATCCCGACCTCGTCGGTCTCCAGCAACCGCGCCACCACCTCAGCGACGGCGGCTTCGATCTCCGTAGCCGGCGAGCCGCCGGGCGGCCGCGGGCGGGGGTCGCTCCGGAGCGCCGGCAACGCGTCGCGATCGAACTTGCCGTTGCCCGTCACCGGAAGCTCGGCGAGCCACACATACCGCGAGGGCACCATGTACTCGGGCAGGCGGCGGCCGAGGAACGCATCGAGCTCCGCCGGGGTGGGGCGCCGGCCGGCGGCGGGCACCGCGTAGGCGATGAGCTGTCGCTCCGCGCCGGTCCCCTCGGTGCCGGCGGCCACGCTCGACGCGACGCCGGGATGGGAGTTGAGCGTGCTGGCGACTTCGGCCGGCTCGACCCGGAAACCCCGGATGCTCAGCTGGTCATCGAGACGGCCGAGGAACTCGATCTCGCCGTCGGGCCGCCCGCGGACGAGATCGCCGGTCCGGTAGCGACGTCCCCGGGGTCCGATGACGAAACGGGTCGCGGTCAGCCCAGGCTGATTGAGATAGCCGCGTGCCACCGCCACGCCGCCGATCACCAGCTCGCCGGGGGTGCCGGGGATCACCGGGGCCAGGTGCTCGTCAACGATCTCGGCCACGATCCCGTCGATCGGCCGGCCGATGGTCGGCGCACCATCGCCGCCGGGCGACACGGGGCCGGACGTGGCGACGACGGCGGTTTCGCTGAGCCCGTAGTTGTTGATCACGGCGAAGCCGAGCCCCGGCGCCGGGCGGCGGGTCAGCGCGTCTCCTCCGGTCAGCAGGTAGCGCAGGCTGGCCGCCGCCGGCCAGCTGAGGCCGATCACCGCCTCAGCGAGCGCCGTGGGGAGGAACGACACGGTGATCGCCTCCCTCACGAGCCAATCCCGCAGGCCGAGCGGATCGCGGCGTAGGCCCTCCGGGACGACGTGGATGGCGGCGCCCGTCGCCAGGGCGGGCCAGATCTCCCATACCGAGGCGTCGAACCCCGGGCTGGCGATCTGGGTGCAGCGGTCGGCCGCGCGCAGCGTGAAGGCGGACCGATGCCACTGCACGAGGTTGGCCAGGCCGGCGTGCTCCACCATGACGCCCTTGGGGCGCCCGGTGGATCCCGACGTGTACACGACGTAGGCGAGATCGGTCGGCCCGGTCGCCGGCGTGACGGGATCCCGGGCGCCACGGTCCGCCGGGCTGCCCCGATCCCCGCCGTCGGCCTCCACCACCACCTGGCACCCTTGCGGCCCGTGCAGTCGGGCGGCGGTCGTCGCGTCGGTGACCACGGCCGTGGCGCCCGAGTCGCGCAGCATCCAGCGGATCCGCTCGTCCGGGTACGCGGGGTCGATGGCGACATAGGCGGCGCCGGCCCGCACGATGCCCAGCGCCGCCACCACGAGCGCGGCCGACCGCTCCAAACACTGTCCGACGAGCTGCCCGGGCCTCACCCCCGCCTCGCGCAGCCGCCGGGCGAGCGCATCGGCCCGAGCCGACAGCTCGGCGTAGGTGAGGACGTCGTCGTGCGCGCGAACCGCGATGCTGTCAGGCGCCCGCTCGATCGAATCGTTGATCTGCGGCTGAACCGTCGCCGGCATTGTCATGGGAGTCATCCCCGTGTTGTGGTGTCGTTAGCCTCAGTGGCGCTGACGGAAACCATCCGCCGGCGTCCGCCCCCGCTACCGCCGCCGCGTACCCGGCCCTCAGCTTGACCCGATGGATCGACCACCCGGGCACGCGCACGGCTCGACTGCCATCGGTCCACACGTCGGCGGTGTCGATCGGGAACGTCAATCCGGCGCCTGTTCCCTTGACGTATGCCTCTTTGTGTGTCCAGCAGTCAAATACTGCCGCCAACCTTTCGGCCGGCGGCAGTGACTCCACATCCTGCTGTTCTGCTCTGGTGAAGAATCGCGCGACGATGCCGCGCAGCTCCCCGATGGGCCGGATCGCCTCCACGTCGACGCCGAGCTCCATGTCCCAGCTGGTCGCGTACACGGCGATCGCGCCGCTGCGCGCGCCGCTGAAGCGCAGCGCGCAATCGGCGACCCGCGGCTTGCCCCGGTCATCGGTCACGATCGCGACGTCGGCGGGGGCGCAACCGAGCTGGCGCGCCAGCAAGCGGCGTCGCCAGGCACGGGCGGCCTCGAACCTCATCCGATCACGGGGCCGGCGCAGCCGGCTCGCGTGCCGCCGCTCCTCGGCGGATAGGCAGGACGTGATGGTGCGCAGGGCCGGTCCCGCAAGGTCGAGCGGCGCCCACCAGACCGCGACGCGGCGTGCGGGCACCGTGGCGTGATCGAGGGTGGATGCGTTGGGGTTCACGGAGCGTCGGGTCGGCCGGCGTCGCGCAGACACGCAGCCGTCAGTGGAGAGGACGCCGCCTGCCGGCGATCCTTCCCCAACCCTCCGCAAACCTTACTCCGGTCCTGGGCCCAGCGTCCCGAATCGGGACGCTAGGCGAGGGACGGCGCCTCCGGCAACCCGGCGAGCGCGACATTCATGTCGTCCTCGGAGAACTCCGGGTCCTCGAGTTCGCCCGCGAGGTACGCGTCATAGGCGCTGAGATCGAAATGCCCGTGGCCGCACAGGCCGAACAGGATCACCCGCTCCTCGCCGGCCTCGCGCGCGGCGACGGCCTCGTCGATGACCGCGCGGATCGCGTGGGCCGGCTCGGGCGCCGGGATGATCCCCTCGGTGCGGGCAAATCGGACCGCCGCCTCGAACGTCTCGTTCTGGCGGTAGGCGCGCGGCTGCACCATCCCCGCCTTGACCAGCGCACACACCAGCGGAGAGTCGCCGTGGTAGCGCAACCCGCCGGCGTGCACCGGCGGCGGCACGAAGTCGTGGCCGAGCGTGTACATCGGCATCAGCGGCGTCAACCCGGCCGTGTCTCCGAAGTCGTACGCGTACACGCCCCGCGTCAACGTCGGGCATGCCGCCGGCTCCGCGGCGATGAACCGCGTCGTGGCGCCGTCCCGGATCACCCGCCGTAGGAAGGGGATCGTCAGGCCGCCGAAATTGGAGCCGCCGCCGACGCACGCCACCACCGTGTCCGGGTACTCGCCGGCCATCTCCATCTGGGCCAGCGCTTCCTGCCCGATGACGGTCTGGTGCAGCAGCACGTGGTTGAGCACCGAGCCGAGCGAGTAGTTGGTGTCCGGATCCTGGCCGGCGACCTCGACCGCCTCGGAGATCGCGATCCCCAGCGACCCGGTCGTATGCTCGCTTTGAGCGCGCCCAGCCCCGGTCAGATCTGACGGGGACCGATGGACGGTTGCGCCCCAGGTCTGCATCATCGAACGCCGGTACGGCTTCTGGTCATAGCTGGAGCCGACCATCCACACCTCGCACTCCAGGCCGAACAGCTGACAGGCGAAGGCCAGTGAGGATCCCCACTGCCCGGCGCCGGTCTCGGTGGTCAGCTTCTTGATCCCGGCGGCGGCGTTCTCGTACGCCTGGGCCACGGCGGTGTTGGGCTTGTGCGAGCCGGCGGGGGAGACGCCCTCGTACTTGTAGTAGATGTGGGCGGGCGTGTCGAGCTCGCGCTCCAGCCGGCGGGCGCGGTATAGCGGCGTCGGGCGCCACAGCTTGTAGGCGTCCCGGACCGGTTCGGGGATCTCGATCTCCGGCTCGGAGGAGACCTCCTGGAGGATGAGCGCCATCGGGAAGATGGGCGAGAGGTCGTCAGGCCCCGCCGGCAACTTGGTCCCGGGATGGAGAGGCGGCGGCCCATCACCGGGCAGATCGGCCATCAGGTTGACCCAGTGGGTGGGGATGTCCCGCTCGCTCAGCGAGAACGTGACCTGTTCGTCGCCCATTTGCCTCTCCTTGAGTTGGTCGCCGGGACCGGATTGTATGAGAGCATCCGCGGCGCGATGCGCCGGAGCACCACCAGCATCCTGACCACCCACGCGGGCAGCCTCCCGCACCTGCGGGAGCCGCCCCCCGCCTCCGAGCCCGAGCTCCGCGAGGCGGTGCACCGGGTGGTCGCGCGGCAGCGCGGCCTCGGGCTGGACCTCGTCAACGAGGGCGAGTACACAAAGGGCGGCGATTGGCTCTCGTTCGCCGATGACCGGTTCGACGGCTTCGAGCCGCGGGATGCCGCCGGCGAGGTGCCGTTGATCGCGCAGGGGGAGGACCGGGCCCAGTTTGCCGACTTCTACCGCTACGCCAGCGAGAAGGGAACGCTCTTCTACAGTCCGGGCGAGCAGATCACCACCCGGCGGGTGAAATGGACGTGCACCGGCCCGATCTCCTATCGCGGCCACGAGGCCGTTGCGCGGGAGATCGCGCTGCTACGCGCCTCAGATCCCGGCGAGGACGCGTTTCTCACGTCGACCGCGCCGGCCAGCCTCGAGGTCTATCGCGACGATGCCCACTATGGCGACGAGGAGGAGTACCTGTACGCGCTCGCCGACGCGCTGCGGGAGGAGTACGAGCTGATCACCGAGGCGGGCCTCGTGCTCCAGGTCGACGACGCGTGGCTCCCGGCTCTGTGGGATCGGATCGGCATCGCGATGGGCATCGAGGCCTTCCGCGAACGGTGCGCCGTCCGCGTGGCGGCGCTCAACCACGCGCTGCGCAACGTGCCGGAGGACCAGGTCCGGTACCACATGTGCTGGGGAAGCTGGCACGGTCCCCACGCATTTGACCTGGAGCTGTCGCACCTGGTCGATGTGCTGCTGGAGGTCAAGGCGCAGGCCTACCTGGTGGAGGGCGCCAACGCTCGTCACGAGCACGAGTGGGCCGTGTGGCGCGACGTCGGCCTCCCGCCGGGCAAAATCCTGATCCCAGGGATGGTCACCCATTCGACCGACGTGGTGGAACATCCGGAGCTTGTCTGCCAGCGGATCGTCCGCTACGCCGAGGCGGTGGGTCCCGGCAACGTCATCGCCGGCACCGATTGCGGGTTCGGCGGACGCTCCCATCCCCAGATCGCCTGGGCCAAGCTCGGCGCCCTCGTCGAGGGGGCGCGGCTGGCGACCGCGGCGCTGGGACTCGGCTCAACCGCCTGAAGCGCCCCGTCGGCGATTCGTACGTTTTTGGGCCGATTCCGGCGCGCGCCCGAGCAAGTCCTCGGCATACCCAGACGTTGGTCTCATGTCAGGACGTCACGGGGGCAGAAGGACTCAGGCAGATGCGGTATCCGGTCGATAGTCGTTGGATGAGGACGCGAACTCAACGCTCCGACCGCCCTGCTGGCCCCGGTCCCCGCTTCGGGAGGCTCGCCGTCTCGCGCGGCGGCGGCGTCGCCGGTCAGCTCGTCGTCGCCCTCGGGATCGTCACGGTTGGGCTGATCGTGCTGGTGATCGACGGTCACGGCGTCTCATGGCTCGCCGGCCTGATCGCCGGCGGCGCTGCCGGCGCGTGGCTCGCGCTTCTGGGCGCCCGCGGCGGTGCCTCCGACCAGCCCCGGACGGTGCCGCGGACCGCCGCCGCGGCGCGGGCCGAGCGGCGCACGGCCGGCGCGGTCAAGCCGCTGGAGCAGGCGGGCTGGCGCTTCCTCCACGATGTCCGCGGGCGCGACACCACCTATGACCACATTGCCGTCGGCCGCGGCGGCGTGATCCTGCTGCAGAGCATCGATCCCCAGGGCACGGTGACGGTGCGCGATGGCGAGCCGTTCGTGGAACGCCGGGACGATCCCACGGCCGAGCCCGAGGTCACCCGTCTGCGCCCCCGAGCGGTCGCCGACGCCGGTGCCTTCCGGATCGACGTTCAGCGCATCGCGGGGCGCCGCCTGTGGGTCCAGGCGGTTGTCGTGTTCTGGTCAGATTTTCCCGCCGGCTGCGTCACCGACGGCCACTGCGTCTATGTGCACGGGTCCCGCCTGGCCGAGTGGATGGCCCGCCGCCCGCATCAGCTCGGCCCCGCCGAGACCGAGGACGTCTTCGGCGCGGTCGCCCTGCTGGCCGAGCACGGCGGCGATCTGCCGCTGCCGCTCGCGGTGTAGCCAGCCGCCCGGCTGTTGGGCTAGGTCGCGCTCGCCGCGCGAGTGAACGTTCCCGTCAGTCGCAGCTTCGTCACCGACGTGTCGAGATCGTAGGTCCCGTTGATCCGGTAGGAGCACTTCTCGCCCTGGTGCATGCCGGTGCCGGTCGTGCACTTGCCCGTGCCGGTGAGGGCGCCGACTCCGTCGATCCCGGGCGGCCCGAGGGTGAACGTGTCCGCGGTCATCTGCAGGCCGTCACGGAAGAACAGCTCCATGGTGTCGTGGCCGGCGATCGGGAAGACCGTGCCGCCGAGCGTGCCGTCCTGGATCGCGCCGCCGCCGCCGTCGGGTGAGCGGATGACCCGGTAGACCTTCTCGAACCGGTTGCCCGACGAGCTGATCATGGCGCCGACGGCGATCGTCGAGAACGGCTTGTCATGGGCCGGCTTGGCGGCCGCGGCGGCCCCGGCGCAGATCCCCGGTGCCAGCACCAATCCGATGGTCGCCGTCACCGCCGTGAGTGCCTTACGCATCGTGCCTCCCTGGAGTGGTGGAGCCTCTGCCACCCTGGTACCCTCCACGGCCGGCTTCATGCAGCCGCTCAGCCGCTGAGCATGCCCTTGGCGCGCAGCTCGTCGGTCGCCGCATCTGACTTCGGGAGCGCTCCGATGCCCATCCCACCGAGCACCGCGTCGGTCTTGGAGAACTGCACGTCCCGGTAATCGACGATCTCCAGCTGGTTTCCACTGGGGTCGGTCACCCGCAGCGAGCCCGACTCCCGTACCGGCAGCCCGGCGTCGCGCAGCGCCGCACGCAGCGCCTCCTTGTCATCCACCGCCAGACCGACGTGGCGGGCGCGGTCCGGCGCCTCGATCTCGCCCTCGCTGAGCGCGATGAACTGGTCGCCGAGGTCGATCCAGGCCATCTTCGGCCGCCGTCCGCGCAGGGTGACCACGAAGAAGCGCTCGTACCAGGCGAGCGCCTCGTCGAGGTCGCGAACCTCGAAGGCGATGTGATTGATGCCGATCGGCCGGACGACCATTTTGTCTCAGGACACGATAATCGACGGAGCCGCCCTGACCCCAGACACCCGTCAACGAAGGAGCGCCGTCCGTGGACCTCTCGATTCCCGCCGACGTGACTGAGCTACTGGCCGCGATCGACGAGTTCATCGACCGCGAGCTGGCTCCGATTCAAGCCGCCAATCCGGAGTTCTTCGACCATCGGCGGGAGTTCACGCGCACCGATGTCGAGCGTGGCGGCGCCCCGACCGCCCGCTGGCACGAGCTGCTGGCGCAGGCCCGGCGGCTGGCCATCGATGCCGGTTTCTACCGGTACCCGTTTCCGGCGGCGCTCGGTGGCCAGGACGGCTCCAACCTGGCGATGGCGATCATCCGCGAGCACCTCGCGCACCGGGGGCCGGGGCTGCACGCCGAGCTCTCTCACGAGGCCTCGGTCGTCGCCAACGAGCCGCTCGTGCTCGTGCTCCACGAGTACGGCACGCTCGAGCAGAAGCAGCGGTACCTCGAGCCGCTCGTCGATGGCCGGATCGCCGTCGCGTTCGCGCTCACCGAACCGGGGCACGGCAGCGACGCCACGTACCTGGAGACGACGGCGCGCCGGTCGGCGGACGGCGGGGGATGGGTGCTCAATGGGGTCAAGCGCTTCATCACCGGGATCGACGTGGCCGATGCGGTGCTGGTGTTCGCGCGCACGTCGGGGCCGGACGGCAAGGCCCAGGGGATCACCGCGTTTCTCGTCCCGGTGAGCGCTCCGGGGTTCGAGGTCCCCTACTACTGGTGGTGTCTGAACATGCCCACAGATCACGGCGAGGTCACGCTCGATGGCGTTGCCGTAGGTGATGATGCGGTGCTCGGTGAGGTCGATCGCGGCCTGGACTGCGCCCAGCTGTTCGTGCACGAGAACCGAATCCGCCAGGCGGCCTCGTCACTGGGTGCGGCGCAGTTCTGCATCGACCGCAGCATCGCCTACGCCCAGGAGCGCGTGATCTTCGGCCAGCCGCTGGCCGACTATCAGGGGGTCCAATGGCAGCTTGTGGAGCTCCAGACCGAGGCCGAACTGGTGCGCAACACGCTGTACCGGACCGCTTGGGAGATGGACCAGCACGGCGGCGCCTCGACCAGCGCCAAGATCAGCGTCTCCGACAAGGTGTCGATGGTCAATCTCCGCGCCAACCGCCTCGCCTGCGACGCCGCCGACCGCGCCATTCAGGTTCACGGCGGTCTCGGGTACACGCGGCATGTGCCGTTCGAGTACATCTATCGCCACCACCGTCGGTACCGCATCACCGAGGGCTCCGATGAGCTCCAGCTGCGCCGGATCGCGGGCCGGCTGTTCGGGTTCACCGGCCCGAGGCCGCGCACGTGATGGCGGCCGGCGCCCGGGGTGACGACGCCGCCCGCCGGATCGGACCGCGCCGCGGCGTCGGTGGCCTCGCCGACCACCTCCAGGCGCACTACGGTCGGCTTCGGTGGCGACCTCGCCCGCGTCGAGCGGATCGTCGGCGGCTACCGCCGGCACGTGCGACCCGAGCCTGAGGAGCTGGCCCGTCTGGACACGTTGATCGCCACGCGTCCGATCGTCTTCGAGGCCTGGAGCTTTGCCACCGGGCGGCACCGCTGAGCGCCGCCGCCCGCGGGGTGCCGGATGCTCGCGAGCGGGCGGCCGCGATCGCCGCTCGCGCCCGCGAGGCGTTCGCCCGCGGCTAATCCCGCAGCAGCTGCAGTCCCCGCTCGAGCGTCGGCGGCACCGTCTGCCCGGCCAGCTCGAGGCTCGGATCCGGCTCCGCCAGGCGCCGGTTGCGCTTGGCGAGGACCGACAGGGTGGCGCCCAGCTTGTAGTAGGCGAGGGCGAGGAACCAGTCGAGGTCGGCAGGCGCCGCCACCGCTCCGGCCTCGTCGGTGAACTCCGCCAGAAGCTGCTCGCCGGCCGGCATCGCGTCGGCGGCGGCCTGGTTGGCGGCGTCGCGGTCTCGAACCCGTTGCATGACCGGATCGGTGAACGCCATCAGCCAGGCGAGATCGGTCCGGGGATCGCCGACCGACCAGATCTCCCAGTCGATGACCGCCGCCAGCCGGTCACCGGCGAACTGCATGTTGCCGAGGCGGTAGTCGCCGTGGAGGATCCGCGGGGCGACCGAGGCCGGGGCGCGCGCGGCCAGCGCGCGTTGCAGCCTCAGCTCATTGCCGCGAAGATCGTCGCCCGCGGTCGCGAACAGGCGCGCCCATCGTTTCAGCTCGTCGGTGGGGGAGAGCGGCGGCTCATCCCCGAGCGGGGCGCCGGCGGGATCGATCGCCTGCAGCCGGGCGAGCATCCGCGCAGCGGCGCGGGCGCGGGCGGCGACCTGGTCGGGCGGCGGCGGCGTCGCGGTCACGTCCCACTTGGGCTCGTAGGCGTCGCCGGCCACGAACTCCATGACGAAGAACGGCGGCGATTCGCCGTCCTGCGCGAGCACGCCGGGAACGAGCACCCCGGGAGCGCCGTGGACGGCTCGAATCACCCGGGCCTGTCGAAGCACGTCCCGGTTGCGCACCGGCTCGAGCCCGGGCGGCGCGACCTTGACCACGACCCGGCGCGCACCGGCGCCGACACCGTCCCCGGCGTGCGCCACGGTGGCCGCGAACGTGAGGCTCGAGATGCCGCCGTGCAGCGGCTCGAGCTCGGAGAGGTCCGCCGCCGGCCACCGCGCGCGCAGCGCGAGCCGGGCCCGTGCGCGCAACTCGCCGACCGCCGGCTCGGTCACGGCTGCGCGGGACCGGAGCGACCCCGTACGACCCTCGAGGTCACCGACAGCGAGTTGAGGGTGAGCCCGCCGTCGATCACCAGCTCCTGGCCGGTGACGCTGCCGGCGTCCGGGGAGGCGAAGTACGCCGCCGCGGCGGCGATCTCGGCCGTGTCCACCATCCGCCCGCTCGGGATCCGCTCGAGCCACGCCTGGATGATCTCCGGCGGCATCGCCGTGACCCCGTCGCTGGCCACGAGGCCCGGCAGGATCGCATTGGCGGTGATGCCCAGCGCGGCGTTCTCGGCGGCGACCGTCTTGACCATGCCCAGCAGGCCGGCCTTGCTCGCGCTGTAGGCGACCTGCGCCGGCATCCCGAACCTGGCGGCAATGCTCGAGATGACGACGATCCGGCCGAAGCGCCGCTCGCGCATGCCCCGCAGGCACGCCTGGACGACCCGGAAGCTGCCGGTCAGGTTGACCGCCAGATCGCGCTGCCACCGCTCGAGGTCCATCGAGTGCGCGCCGCCGACGATCGTCGGCAGCCCGGCGTTGGAAACGAGGACGTCGATGTCATCCAGGGGCGGGAGCTCGTCGTCCACCAGGTCGATCTGGAACGTGCAGCCGGGCTCGCGGTCCAGCGTGACGACCTCCAAACCGCCGGCCTGCAGGCGCCGGGCGATCGCCGCCCCGATGCCGCCGGGGCGGGCCGCGCCGGTGACGAGCGCCTTGAACGGCTGGGCGGGCTGGGCGGCGTCCAATACCTACGCCATCGTCAGGCCGCCGCTGACCGACAGCGTCTGGCCCGTGATGTACCCGGCGCTCTCGGACGCGAAGAACCTGACCGCGGCGGCGACGTCCTCGGGCTGGCCGAGCCGCTTCATCGGCACCGCGCGAGCGAGGCGCTCGAGCACCTTGTCGGCGTCCGGATGGGCCTGGGCGACGTCGCGCAGCATCTCGGTGTCGGTCGGGCCCGGGCAGACGATGTTCGCGGTCACGCCCATCCGGGCGGTCTCGCGGGCCACGGTCTTGGTGAACGAGATGATCGCGCCCTTGGCGCCGGCGTACACCGACTCCAGCGACGATCCGACCCGCCCGGCGTCCGAGCTGATGTTGACGATCCGGCCCCACCGGCGCTCGATCATGCCCGGCAGCAGCGCTCGGGTGAACCGCAGCCCGCCCTTGAAGTTGACCTCGAGCACCTCCTGCCAGAACTCCTCGTCGGACTCGACGAACGGCTTGAGCTCATCCCAGCCGGCGACGTTGACCAGCACATCGATCTCGCCGAACTCGGCGCGCGCGGCCTCCACGCCGGCGGCGACGCTCTCGGGGCTGCGCACGTCCACGTCGAGAGCGAGGGCGCGGCCGCCGGCGTCGATGATCTTCTGTGCGTTGGCCCGGGCCGGCTGCGTGCGGATATCGGCGATCACGGTCGGCATGCCGTCCTGGGCGAGTCCGCGGGCGATCGCCGCGCCGATTCCGCGCGCGCCGCCGGTGACGAGCGCCACGCGCTGTGCGGTGTCGGTTGACATCGCGCGGCACGATACCCGCCGACCGGCCGCGAGCGTACCCCCCGATCGTGGGGTAGCACCGGTTCCCGAACGCCTGATCCGGAGATAGTTTGACGTCCAACTATCTCCCGATACCATTGCCGGTGTGACGGTTCTGGACAACGTCCCGGCGTCGTATGAGGACTGGCGGGCGGCGTACGGGCTGACGCCCGAGCGCGATGCCACGTTCACGACGCTCTCGGGAGAGGAGATCCGCCCGCTGTACACCGAGCGCGACCTGCCGTCAGACGCCGCCACGATCGGTCTGCCGGGTCAGTATCCGTTCACCCGCGGGGTGTATCCGTCGATGTACCGCGGGCGGTTGTGGACGATGCGCCAGTTCGCCGGTTTCGGCACCGCGGCGGAGACCAACAAGCGGTTTCGCTACCTGCTGGACCACGGCCAGACCGGCCTGTCGACGGCGTTCGATATGCCCTCGCTGATGGGCCATGACTCTGACCATCCCCGGTCTGAGGGCGAGGTGGGACGCGAGGGGGTGGCGATCGACACCGTGCTCGATATGGAGACCCTGTTCGGCGGCATTCCGCTTGATGAGGTGACCGTCTCGATGACGATCAACGCGCCGGCGGCGATCATGCTCGCCTTCTACGTTGTGGCGGCCGAGCGCCAGGGCGTGGGGCCCGAGCGGCTCGGCGGCACGATCCAGACCGACATCCTCAAGGAGTACATCGCCCAGAAGGAGTGGTGCTTCCCCGTCGATCCGGCGATGCGCCTGGTGGGCGACATGATCGAATGGTGCGCCGGCAACATGCCGCGCTGGCACCCGATCAGCATCTCGGGGTACCACATCCGCGAGGCTGGGTCCACGGCGGCGCAGGAGCTCGCCTTCACGCTCAAGGACGGTCTGACCTACGTCGAGCAGGCGGTCGCCCGCGGGCTCGACGTGGATGACTTCGCGCCGCGGCTGAGCTTCTTCTTCAACGCTCAGATCGATTTCTTCGAGGAGATCGCCAAGTACCGGGCGGCGCGGCGGGTCTGGGCCCGCGAGCTGCGCACCACGTTCGGCGCGCGCCAGCCCGAGAGCTGGCGGATGCGCTTCCACACCCAGACGGCGGGGGTGTCGCTGACCGCGCAGCAGCCGCTCAACAACATCGTCCGCACCGCGATCGAGGCGCTGGCCGGGGTCTTGGGCGGCACGCAGTCGCTGCACACCAACTCCTACGACGAGGCGCTCGCGCTCCCGACCGAGGAGGCGGTCCGCATCGCGCTGCGCACTCAGCAGATCATCGCCGACGAGACCGGCGTCACCAACACCATCGACCCGCTCGGCGGCGCCTACTTCGTCGAGGCGCTGACTGATCGGATGGAAGCGCAGGCGTACACGTACTTCCGCAAGATCGACGAGCTGGGCGGCATGGTGGAGGCGGTCAAGCGCGGCTTCCCGCAGCGCGAGATCGCCGATGCCGCGTTTGAGCTGCAGACCGAGATCGACTCCGGCCGGCGGACCGTCGTCGGCGTCAATCGCTACACCGAGGGTGACGAGCAGGCGACCGAGCTCCTGCGCATCGACCCAGCGCTCGAGGCCCAGCAGATCGAACGCGTCCGCGCGGCTCGCACCGGCCGCGACGAGCCCGCCGTCGCGGCGGTGCTCGAGGCGATCCGCCGGGCGGGCGCCGGGGACGTGAACCTCATGCCCCTGCTGCTCGACGCCGCCCGTCTCCACGTCTCCGAAGGCGAGATCGTCGGGGCGCTCCAGCAGGTGTGGGGCGATTACCGCGAGCAGCCCGTCTTCTGAGGGCGAGCCCACGGCGGGTCGCACGTGCCGCTCGGGGCGACTGCTACTTAGGCGACGAGGTGCACGATCGCGGCGATCCCCACGACGACGATGACGACCCGCAGTACCCGGGGTTCAAGCCGGCGGCCGACACGGGCGCCGAGCGTGCCGCCGATCACCGAGCCGAGCGCGATCAATCCCGCCGGGGCCCAGGCGACGTTGGCGGCGAACACGAAGATGACGCCTGACACGAGGTTGACGAGCCCGGCCAGCACCACCTTCAGCGCGTTGAGGCGTTGCAGCTCGTCGTCGATCGAGAGGCTGAGGATCGCCAGCAGCATGATTCCCTGAGCGGCGCCGAAGTAGCCGCCGTAGACGCCGCCGGCCAGGACGCCGGCAGTGGCCACCGGGCCGGCGAGGTCGCGCGCGGCGGCCCGGCTGGTCCGCCGCGCCAACGCTGCCGAGATCCGCGGCTGGGCGATGATGAACACGAGCGCCAGCGCGATGAACCCCGGGACGATCGCCTGGAAGGCCGACGCCGGGAGACTCAGCAGCAGCACCGCCCCGATGACGCCGCCGGTCAGCGACGCCGCCGAGAGCCGGGCCAGCCGGGCACCCTGACCGGACAGTTCGCGCCGATAGCCCAGTGCCCCGCTGACCGAACCCGGGACCAGGCCCACCGTGTTGGAGACGTTGGCGATCACCGGCGGGTACCCGAAGGCCAGCAGGACGGGGAACGTGAACAGCGTGCCACTGCCGGCGACGGTGTTGATCGTCCCCGCCACCACGCCGGTCGCGAAGATCGCCGCGGCTTGCCAGGGGCTCATCGAGGCCCGGCCGGGAACGCCGGCGAGTCAGCCGCCGACCGGCGTGGCGCCGCGCAGCAGATTGGTCTGGACTCGGTCCAGGTGCGCTTTCATGACCGTAACGGCGTGATCCAGCTCCCGGGCGGACAGCGCCCGCACCAGCTCGACGTGATCGTTCTGGTACGCGACCCGGCGCTCGCGGGAGTCGTTGCGCCGCTTGAGGTTGCCCCAGATCTCGCCTTCGCGGGCCTGCTCCACCACGCGATACATCGTCAGCAGCAGCTGGTTGCGGCTTGCCGCGACGATCGCGTGATGCAGGGCGAAGTCCCACGCCTCGAATTCCTCGGCGCTGTCGGCGGAGGCGCCCCCCTCGACGCAGCGCCACATCTCGTCGAAGTCGCGCTGGGTCGCCCAGGCGATCACCAGGGGGATCACCTGTGGCTCGACCAACTGCCGCGCGGCCATGACATCCGCCGGACCGACCTCACCCGCCTCTCGGCGGACGCGTTCGCCGCCCGCGGCGCCCCCGCGGTTGTCCGGGGGCCGGAGAAACGTGCCGCGGCCGACCTCCCGGGAGACCCTGCCCTCGGCCTCGAGCACGGCCAGGGCGTGGCGGACCATCGTTCGGCTGACGCCGAACTCCATGGCCAGGCTTCGCTCGGTCGGCAGCCGTCCCCCCGGGGCGTAGTCGGGCTCACCGCCACGAGTCAGGATCAGCTGCGCCAGCTCCTGGCTGTAGGTGGGAGGCCGACTGGGTGCGGGTGGGTTTGTCATGACTTCGTGGTGGAATGCTGACGCCGGTATCTCAGGCTCGTCAACCGTGCCCGGGCTAGCGACACAACCAATCGTACCCTTTAGTTGCCCTAACCGGATGTTTATCCGCATTTGTTGACGCCCTTGGGACATTGGTGTAGGTTGAACCAATCCGACAAATCGGACCAAAGGTTCCGATGTGCCGGTCGCCAGACGAGAGGAGAGAGACGAGTCGTGAGATTTGCCACCGTGATCACGGACGCAGGGCCGCGCCTGCACGTCCGGGCCGCCAGCGGCTATGTGGACGTCGCGCAGGCCACCGGGGACAGCCGGCTGTCCGACCTGAACGGCGTGCTGGCCGGCGGCGGTGAGGCCATGGAGCAGGCCCGCGGCGTCACCGACCAACCCGGCCGTGAGCTGAGCGAGGCCGAGTACGGGCCGGCGGTGCCGTCGCCGCGGCGGATCCTGTGCCTCGGCGTCAACTACCTCGAGCACGCGCTCGAAGGTGGCCGTCCCCCGACCAAGTGGCCGGAGACGTTCGTGCGCGGGGCCGATTCCGTCGCCGCTCCGTACGGCGATCTCATCAAGCCCGCGCTGAGCGAGCGGTTCGACTACGAGGGTGAGCTCGGCCTGGTGGTCGGGGCCGGTGGTCGCTACATCGCCGCCGCCGACGCCCTGTCGGCGATCGCGGGCTACGTGATCCTCAACGACGGCTCGGCCCGGGAGTGGCAGCGGGCGGCATCGCAGTGGACGCCGGGCAAGAACTTCGACGCGACGATGCCGATCGGGCCCGAGGTGGTGACCACCGACGAGCTGGACGCATCGGACATCCAGCTGACGACGACGCTCAACGGCGAGGTCATGCAGTCAGCCAGCACCGCCCAGATGATCTTCGACATCCCGCGGACGATCGAGTACCTGTCGTCGTTCACGACACTCCGGCCCGGCGACGTGATCGCCACCGGAACGCCGGGGGGCGTCGGATTTGCGCGGACGCCGCCCGTCTGGCTGCAACCGGGTGACCTGATCGAGGTCACGATCGAGGGTCTGGGCCGGATCGCCAACCGAGTGGTCGCCGAGGCGCGCGATCGCAACGGCTGGCCCTGGGTTCCACCCACGCACGACAAAGCAGTCCTGTAGCCGGGCCTGTGAAGTTCCATCAGAGGAGGAGACACCATGTTGGGACGTAGATCATTCGCGGGACCACGGCCGGCCAGGTTGCTGACGGCCCTGGCGCTCGTCGGGGCTCTGGCCGCCGCGGGCTGCGGCAGCAGCTCGAGCAGCTCGAGCTCCGCCGGAGCCTCGAGCAGTGCGTCGTCCGGCAAGTCGTCGTTGACGGTCGCCGACGTGGCGCCGTTCACCGGCACCGATGCCGCCCTCGGCCCCACCTATCTCGTGTCGTGTGACGCCGCCACCCACGCGATCAATCTCGCCGGCGGCGTTCTCGGACACACGCTGAACTGCAAGTCAGTCGACACGCGTGGCGATCCGGCCGACGCCGTGCCCGCGGTCCATCAGATGTATGCGTCCACCTCCAACCTGGCGTTCGTGATCGGTTGCACCTCGGATGAGGCTGCCTCCGTCACCCCGATCTTTGCGGCCAACAAGACGGTCTCGTTCTGCATGACCGGCCAGTCGGAGTTCGACCACGTCAAGTTCCCGTACTTCTATCGTCTGGTGCCGCCCGACCTGTCGGAGTCCTATGCGATGGTGGCGATGGCCAAGAACAAGGGGTACAAGCGCATCGCGATGGCGTTCGGCAACGACATCGGTTCGCAGACGTTCGTCGCGCCGGCGATGGCGGCGATCAAGCGCGCCGGCCTGACCCTCGTCTCCAACCAGACGCTCGATCTCAGCGCCAACACCTTCCGCACGGAGGCGGCCAGCATCGCCGGTGCCAAGCCCGACGTCATCCTCACCGAGGCGCTGGGTCCGACCGAGGCCTCCTTCCTGACCGAGCTCAAACAGCTCAACGGCGGGAAGATGATTCCGGTGATCGGGACCTCGGCGACGATCTCGCCGGATTGGTTCAAGTCGGTGTCGGCGGCGATCGGCGGCAGCACACTGGCCGCCGACTTCTCGGCCGACAACCTCGTCACCGAGAGCAGCGGCCCGGCGTTCAACGCGTTCTCCACCGCCATCAACGCCGAGAAGGGCAAGGTCGGCAGCACGGGTGACTTCTCCACCTACCTGACCGCCCCCGGGGCCGTGCATCTCTACGACGGGATCAACCTGGCCGCGCTGGCGATGCTCGCCGCCCACAGCACGTCCTCATCCGTGTACACGCCGTGGATCCTGAAGATCGGTGACGGCACCCCCGGAGCGACGGTGGTGTACTCGTTCGCCCAGGGCGCCGCCGCGCTCAAGGCAGGCAAGTCGATCCGGTACGAGGGCCCCGGCGGCCCGACCAGCTTCGACGCCTACCACGACTCCGCCGGGCTGTTCCAGGTGGACACCTACACCGCGAACGGAACCGTGAAGGTCGCCGGCAACCTGTCAACCACCGAGCTGCGCTCACTCGGGCTCTGAGCGCTCCGGCGGCCAGATGAGCGTATTCGTCGCCTCGATCGGCTTCGGTCTCGTCACCGCAGCCGTGCTCGCGCTGGCCGCCGTCGGCTTCACGCTGCAGTTTGCCGTCACGAACGTGCTCAACCTCGCCTACGGGGGGGTCATGATCGTGGCGGCATACGCGGCCTACGCGCTCAACAACGCCGGCGTGAACATCTGGATCGCCACGCTGGCGGCGATCGTCACCGGGGCGGTCGCATCCGTGTTTCTCAACAACGTCGTGTACACGCCGTTCAAACGCCGGGGCGCGTCGCCGATCGCGCTCGTGATCGTCTCCCTGGGGATGACGCTCATCCTCGAGTTCGGAACCCAGGCGCTGGCCGGTCCCACCAATGTCTCCTACGCGATGAGCCAGGGCGCCACCGTCAAGGTCGGCTCGATCGAACTGACCGTGGTGCAGCTGGTGATCATCGCGCTCAGCGTGGTGGTGATGGTGCTGGTGCACGGGCTGATCCGGTACACCAAGCTCGGCAAGGCGATGCGTGCGACGGCGGCCAACCGGGATCTGGCCCGCAACTGCGGGATCCGGACCGACCGCGTGGTGATGACCACGTGGTTGATCACCGGTGCCCTGTGCGGTCTGGCCGGCGCGACGTTCGCCATCAACTCCGGGACGTTCGGCGCCACCAGCACCGACGTGTTCCTGGTTCTGATCCTGGCCGCGGTGTTCCTGGGCGGCCCGGGCGAGCCCTACGGCGCGATGCTGGGCGCGCTGGTGATCGGACTCGCCACCGAGGTCAGCGCGTCGATCGTCGTGTCCGACTACAAGGATGTGATCGCCTTCGTGATCCTGCTCGCGATGCTGACCGTTCGTCCGACCGGGCTGCTCGGCGCGCGCGCCTGAGATCGGCGGAACGTCGTGGTCTACTACATCACCACGCTGCTGGTCTACGCCGGCGTCGACGCGATCGCGTGCCTGGGGCTCAGCCAGCAATTCGGCGTCGGCGGCGTCACCAACTTCGGCTTCATCATCTTTCAGGCGGCCGGCGCCTATACCGCGGGCGTTCTGTCGCTCCCCTCCGACAGCGCCGACGGCGGTTTTCAGAGCTACATCTTCGGCTGGCACCTGCCGTTCCCGCTGCCCTGGATCGGGGCGGCGATCGTCGGCGGCCTGCTCGCCCTTCCGTTCGCGTCGATCGTCGGCCGGCGCCTCCGGGGTGACTTCGCCGCGGTCGGCCTGCTTGTCACCGCGGTCATGTTCAACCTGCTGGTCACCAACTACGTCCCGCTGTTCAACGGCGCCGCCGGTCTGTCATTGGTGCCGTCGCCGCTGCAGAGCGCGGCCAACCCCCAGTCGGCCGGCTACCAGTGGGTCTACGGCATTGTGGCCATCCTGGTGGCGCTCGGTACGTACTGGTTCGTCACCCGGATCACCAACTCGCCCTATGGCCGCACGCTGCGCGCGGCGCGTGACAACGACGTCGTCGCCGACTCGCTGGGCAAGAACCTGCGGTCCCTGCGGACCTCCTCGCTCGTCGTCGGCGGGGCGATCGCCGGGCTCTCCGGCGGCGTGCTGGTCGGCTTCATCAACCTGTGGGATCCGCAGGCGTGGGGTTACGCCGAGACGGTGGTGCTGTTCGCCGCCGTGATCATCGGCGGCCTGGGCAACCATCGCGGCGCGATGCTCGGCGCGATCCTGGTGCCGGTGGCGTTCGAGGAGGCGACGCGCTACATCCCGCCGGTGCCGGGCGACCCCAACCTCATCCCGGCGCTGCAGTGGGTCGTGATCGGAGCGCTGATCCTGCTGTTCCTCTGGTTCCGTCCGCAGGGCATCCTCCCCGAGCGGCGCCGCAAGCTGGCGACCCGCCAACCCCCCGAGGGAGCCGAGCCCAGCGGCGTACCGGGATCAGAGGCCGACGGCCTGTCGCCCCCGCTCGCCGCCACGCCCTCGCTCGCCGCCACGCCCCCGCTCGCCGCCACGCCCCCGCTCGCCGCCACGCCCCCGCTCGCCGCCCCGGTGACGTCGGAGCCGATCTCGGCCGCGGACGCGGCGCCGACCGAGACGATCCTCGAGTGCCGGGACCTCGTCCGCAGCTTCGACGGGGTGCGCGCCGTGGATGGCGTCTCGATGGCATTCCAGCGCGGGCGGCTGACCGGCATCATCGGCCCCAACGGGGCCGGCAAGTCCACCGTGCTGGCGATGCTCGCCGGGACGCTGCCGGTGACAGAGGGCCAGATTCTGTTCAAGGGTGAGGAGATCACCCGACTGCCCGCGTATCGCCGGGCGCGGCTGGGCGTGGTGCGCACGTTCCAGCTCGCCAGTGAGTTCAAGCGCCTCACCGTGCTGGAGAATCTCGTCGCCGCCATCCCGGACCAGCGCGGCGACACATTCCGCGGCGCGATGCGGGGGCGCCGCTACTGGGGCGCTCAGGAGCGTGAGGCGATCGAGCAGGCCCAGGCGATGCTGGAGCGGTTCGGGCTGCTCGGGTTGGCCGACCGCTACGCCGGGGATCTCAGCGGCGGGCAGCGGCGGCTGGTGGAGATCATGCGCGCGCTGATGGCGCGACCGGACGTGCTGCTGCTCGACGAGCCGATGGCCGGCGTGCATCCCCGGCTCGCTCATCAGATCGGGATGGCACTCGTGAACCTGTGTCACGACGGGACGACGGTGATCATGGTCGAGCATGAGCTCTCGATCATGGATGAGTTCTGCGACCCGGTGTTCGTCCTCGCTGACGGCAAGGTGCTCGCGGAGGGAACGATGGCTGCGCTGCGGTCCCGTGAGGAAGTCGTCGAGGCCTACCTTGTCGGCTGACGCGGTCAACGGCGCGACCCCGGCGTCCGGCGACGTCCACGGGATCGAGCTCAAGACCGTCGACCTCACCGCCGGCTACGGCGGCAGTCCGGTGATCCACGGGATCTCGATCTCGGTGGCGCCGGCGGAGGTGGTGTCCATCGTCGGACCCAACGGCTCGGGCAAGAGCACCCTGCTCAAGAGCATCGTCGGCGTGGTGGAGACGCTGTCGGGTCAGGTCCGGATCGGCGATCACGACGTCACCGGGTGGCGATCGGAGGACATCGCTCGGATCGGCGTCGGCTACGTGCCGCAGGTCGATGACGTGTTCGCGCCGCTGAGCGTCCGTGAGAACCTGGAGATGGGCGGGTACCTGCTCCGGTCACGCGATGTCCCAACTCGGATCGATCACGTGATGTCCGTGTTCCCCCAGCTCAGCAAGATGGCCGGGCGGCGCGCCGGCAAGCTGAGCGGCGGCGAGCGCAAGATGCTCGCCATGGGCCGCGTCCTGATGCTCTCGCCGGCGCTGGTGGTGCTCGACGAACCGACCGCCAATCTGGCGCCGATCATCGCCGCCGAGGTCCTGCACGACCATGTCCGTCAGCTCGCCGCCACCGGCGCGTCGGTCCTCGTGGTCGAGCAGCGCGCCCGTGCCGTCCTGGAGATCTCGGATCGCACGTACGTTCTCGGCGGTGGCCAGCTGCGGATGGAGGGAACGCCCGACGAGCTGTCCGCCAGCCCCGAGTTCATCGACTCGTTCCTCGGCGGCGGTCGTCCCAGCTGATGTACGCCGTTGGTGTTGGATCCGCGTAACTGACACCACCGTAACTGACAGTAATGCAAGTAGCGGTGGGCGTAACATGCCCGCGGTGCCAAGCACGTCATCGCCACGCCGGTCGACCCGCATGTCGGCGCCGGAGCGCCGTGAGCAGTTGCTCGACGTCACCACGGCGCTGGCGCTGGCGCGCGGCTTTCACGACGTCTCGATTGAAGCCGTGGCCCGGGAGGCGGGCATCACCCGCGCCCTCGTCTACCAGCATTTTGGGGATCTGCCGTCATTGCTCGAGGCGGTCGTCGGGCGTGAGATGTCACGCGCGTTGTCGCAGGTGTCCGTTACGACGCTCCCTGACCTGCGCGAGGGTGATCCGCGCGAGCTGATGATCGACAGCCTGCGGGCGTTCCTCAGGGCGGTGCGCGATCACCCGCGGACGTGGCGCCTGGTGCTGCTGGCCCCCGAGGGGGCGCCGCCGAGCCTGCGCACGACCATCGCCCGTGGACGCGAGCGGGTGCTGGCGAAACTGGCCAAGGCGGTGCGACCCGTCCTGGCCCCCGGCCGTGAGCCTCGCCACGCCGAAGTGACCGCGAGCGTTCTGTCGGCGATCTCCGACGAGTACGCCCGCCTGGTGTTGACCGACCCGGTCCGCTATCCGCCCGACCGGCTGCTCCGGCACGCGCGCTGGCTGCTCCAGCACCCGGCGCTCGAGCCGCCGGCACCGGGTTCTTAGTCCCCGCGATCCCCCGGCATCGTCCCGACGGCTCCGAGGCCGGGCGGCGCGCTCGGGCAGAATGAGGGACATGCCGATCACCTCCCGCATCTTCGGCGAACGCGGCAAGCGCCGCGCCGAGTCGCTCGGAATCGATCCGGCCCGGCTGCCGCCGGGCCAGTCGCCGACCGTCAAATGGCCGGTGCTCAGTGTCGGCGAGACGCCCCGGGTGAGCACCGACGAGTGGGTGCTCTCGATCGACGGGGCGGTGAGCGAGCCGTACGTCCTGGATTGGGCTCGGTTCAGCGACATGGCTCGGACCGACTGGGACGGGGACATCCACTGCGTGACGCGATGGTCGAAGTTCAACATGCGGTGGCGCGGTGCCGGCGTGCGGGCCCTGATCGAACGGGCCTCGCCTCTGCCGGAGGCGAGTCATCTGCTGGCCCACTGCTACGGCGGCTACACCACGGACCTGCCGCTCTCAGATGTGATGGACCATCCGGCACTGATCGCGCACGCGGCCGACGGATCGCCGCTGGATCCCGAGCACGGCGGCCCGGCGCGCCTGCTGGTGCCGCACCTGTACCTGTGGAAGTCGGCCAAGTGGATCCGGCGGCTGGAGCTGCTCGATCACGACGAACTCGGCTTCTGGGAGCGCAACGGATATCACCATCGCGGTGACCCGTGGCGGGAGGAGCGCTACAGCGTCGACGACTACGTGGCCCGGACGCTGCGCCGGCGCGTGCGCGAGGAGGCCCGGGGTCAGACCTCCCGGTAGCGCGCGTCGGCGATCGAGTACAGCGCGAACCCCACCAGTCCCGCCGCCACCACGCCGAGCAACAGCGGTCCCCCCGAGGCGCGGGAGAGCTTCTGCAGCGCGCCGTCGAGACCGATCGCGTTACGGGGCGCGTAGTCGATCGCCGCCTTGATCAGGCCGTACCCGATCAGCGCGAACACGACCATGCGCGCGAGGTGGCCAAACACGCCCAGTGCGGTGAAGGCGCGCTTGACCGCCGGGCTCATCTCGCCGGTGCGCGAGTCCTCCAGGAACTTCCGCGCGACACCCTTGTAGCCCTGGTAGGCGCCCACGCCGATCAGGATGGCCCCGGCGATGCCCACGATCTCGGGCCCCGCGGTCCACCCGAGCACGCCGGCGGCCTCATGCTTGGGGCTGTTGGAGCCGCCCGATGTGCTCGCCCCAACGAGGATCTTGACCGCGGTCACGCACACGACCAGGTAGGCGATACCGCTGGCGAGCGCCGACATGCGGTGCACGCCGCCGTGCTCATCGTCATCGCGCGGGCCGATCACCGCGCTGACCAGGCGCCACACGGCGTAGCCGGCCAGTCCCGCCGACAGGACGACGAGCAGCACCCGGCCGAGCGGCTCGTGCCCGACCGTCTCCAGCGCTCCGCGCTGACTGGCCGCCTTTCCGCCGGTCCGAAGCGCAAGCTCGAGCGCCAGGATTCCGATGACGCCGTACACGACCCCGCGGGCGACCAGGCCGGCTCGGGCCAGCCAGCCCAGCTGAGGCCGGCGCGCGATGGCGCTGGCCTCACTCCGGGCAGCGGTGAGTCGCTCAGGTCTGGACGCGCTCGTCATGGCTCGTCTCCGCGTTCGGAGCCTCGGCCCGGTCGGACTGGATTGGAGCCTCGGCCCGGTCGGACTGGATTGGCGCGGGTGCATCGGGGTCGCGATCGGTCGCGACCCCGTCGTCGGCGACGAGCTCGTGGTCGGCGAGCCCTTGTTCGTGGAGCTCGGCGTGCTCCCGCGCGAGCTGGGCGTCGGCGCGTTCGCGGGCGGCTTCCTGCTCGGCGATCCGAGCGCGGCGCTCGGCCACCTCGGCGTGCTGCGCATGTTCCTCCGCCACCTCGCGGCGCTCCGTGGCGGCCGCCTGACGGCGTCGGCTCAACTCGCGCTCGCGGGCGCTGCGCCGCGACCGCGCGCGGATCTGTGGGACGGCGATGGCGAGAACGAGAACCGCGACGACAACGACGACGATCACGACGATGACGGCCGTGGACATGATTACCTCCTTGTTGGGGGCGTTGGCCCCACTGACACCTCCTTCCAGAGGTGACCGCGTCTTTGCGCCTCGTGGCGCTGGACGGACGCGCTGTGTCAGGGACTTACCCGCTCGTCCGCGCGCTCACACACCGGGACGCGACGCCGCGTCGGGCCAGGTCGGTCGGGCCCGCTGCCGGCGCTCCGCCCTTAGCCTGGATCCGCCGATCCTGGGGTCGCCTCGCCGCCGGATGGCCGTCGCTATCCGCCATCGGCGTCGCTCATAGGGATCACCCTTATGGTGCTCCGCCGAGGGCGCCTAGCTCGGCCCCCGACGCCGAGTCTCCACCCACTATCGGTGGATCCAGGCTTAGCGGGGCTCTCCGCGCAACTTGGCGGCGAGCTCGTCGATCAGGTCCGAGACGCGATGCGCCGCCGGTGACCGGCGGGCCCCGCCGACACGGTCGGCCAGCTCGGCGGCGGCATCGTCGAGGATCCTGGTGAAGCTGTCGTCGGTGGAGACGTAGCCGAGCTCCTCGTCGGAGGCGCGGGCCCCGCCATCGGTGGCCATCTCCCGCACCTCGCGCCGCGTCTGCTCCTGAGCCCGGCGGGCTTGCGCCACGGCGCGCTCGCGCGCGTCGCGCGCGTCCTTGAGTTCGCGCTCCATGGCGGCGAGGCGCGCTTCGAGATCCGGATCGCCGGCGGCCGGGGCGGGGTTGGTCGGCGCCTGCGCGCCGGCGGACCGCGGCGCCGCGCCGCGACCCTGGCGCAGCCGGCGGACCTGCGCGTAGGCATCCTGCACCGCCTCGAACCGGCTTGCTGACTCGGGCGAGCCGCCGTTGTGATCAGGGTGATGGAGCTGGACGAGCCGCCGGTAGGCGGCGCGCAGCTCGGCATCGGAGGCCGAGGCGGAAACGCCCAGGGTCTGATAGGGATCGGCGGAGGTGATGTCGATAGGGTAATCCGGGACGGATGTCTGAGACCCATCACCGCAGCGCGGCGAAGACGCCGGAGCAGATCACCGCCGACGTGCTGGCGAGTTTCGATGGGTGCACCGACGATCGTCTGCGCGAGCTGATGCAGGCCCTGGTCCGCCATCTGCACGGGTTCGTCTCCGAGGTCAAGCTGACCCCGGAGGAGTGGACGCGCGCGATCCAGGCACTGACCCGGACCGGCCACATCACCGACGAGCACCGTCAGGAGTTCGTGCTGTGGTCAGATTCGCTCGGGGCGTCGATGCTCGTCGACGCGATCGAGAACACGCTCCCCGACGGGGCGACCGAATCCACCGTGCTCGGCCCGTTCTACGTTCCCGGCTCGCCGCTGCGCGACTACGGCGCGAACATCGCGCAGGAGGGCGACGCGGGGGTGCCGGCACTCGTTCACGGACGCGTGCTCGACACGAGCGGAGCGCCGGTCGCCGGCGCCGAGCTCGACGTGTGGCAGAACGGCGCAGACCAGCTCTACGCCGTGCAACGACCCGAGGCGCCCGAGGATCATCTGCGCGGCCGCTTCCTGACGCGCGAGGACGGAACCTACGCCTTCGTCGCGGTGCGCCCGGTTCCCTACCCGATTCCCTACGACGGCCCGGTCGGCGACATGCTCGAGCGGACCGGTCGCCACCCGTGGCGCCCGGCCCACATCCACATGATCATTCGCGCCGACGGCTACCGCACGCTGACGACTCACGTCTTCGATCAGGCCAGCGAGTACCTCCACTCCGATGCGGTGTTCGCCGTCAAGCAATCGCTGATGCGTGAGTTCATCGCCCACCGGGCCGACGATCCCGCCACGCCGGAGGGCATCGCCACCGACTGGGTGTCGGTCCACAACGACCTCGTCCTGGCGCCCGCCGCGGCGGCGGGCAACGGTTCCCAGCCGGCGTAGGCGCCTCGAACATTCGTCGAGCCGCCCGGCGGCGGCCGGACGCCGGTCCGATAACCACCGGATGAGGCTTCGCAGGCCGCATATCGCTGTGCTCGGATGGCTGCTCCCAGTGGCGGTCGCGCTGGTCGCCGCGCCGGCGGCCGAGGCGGCGTCGCCCGGGCTCGATCTGCGCCAACCGCTGACGGCGGGAACCCGCCCGCATCACGCCCCGGGATTGCCGTCGGCGCCGCCGACCCCGGAGGCTCTCGCCGCCTCGGTCCGCCAGGCGAGCGGCCTGACGCTCGCGCAGGTGACTGTGCGGAACGTGTGCCCGGCCCCGGGGCCCGGCCAGGCGGCATGCGCCGCGCAGGCGCTCGTCCTGCGCTCGGATCATCGCCTGGTCCATCCGCACGTCGTGCCCCGGCCCACGTTCACCCAGGTCTTTCCGCGGCACCGCGATCGTGGCCGCGCCAGCGTCTCCCCGGCGGCCGGCATGACGTCGTCCTCGTCGTCACCGCCGGTCGCGGGCACGCCGGCCTACATCCAGCAGGCCTATGACCTCACGTACCTGTCGCAGACCGCCGGCGGGTCCGACACCGTCGCGGTCGTCGACGCCGGGGGCGACCCCCACGCCGCGGCCGACCTCGCGACGTACCGCAGCACCTACGGCCTGCCGGCCTGCACCGTCGCCAACGGCTGCTTCACCGAGGTCAACCAGAGCGGTGGCTCGTCGCCGCTGCCGGCGAGTGCCGGCTCGGACTGGGTGGAGGAGGAGTCGCTGGACCTCGACGCGATCTCCGCCCTATGCCCCAACTGCCACATCGTCATGGTGCAGGCAAACAGCTCCGCCATCACCGACCTCGACGCCGGCATCGCCGCCGCCGAGAGTCTCGGGGCCAACCAGATCTCCAACAGCTACGGCTCGCCGAGCACGTCCCCGGTCGGGGTCGGCTCGTTCCCGGGCGCGACGATTCTGGCCGCCACCGGTGACCACGGCTACGCCGGCGCCGGCCAGGCTCAGTATCCGGCGGCGTTCCCCGGCGTCACCGCGGTCGGCGGCACGACGCTGAGCGCCGCCGCCGACGGCACCAGCCTGCGCGGCTACAGCGAATCGGCATGGTCGCTGAACAGTTCGGTGACGGGGTGGGGCGGCGGGTCGGGCTGTGACCTGTCAGAGCCCAAGCCGTCCTATCAGGCCGACACCGGTTGCACCGGCCGCGCCTACTCCGACGTGTCCGCCGACGGCGACCCGGCCACCGGCATCCGTGTCTATGACGCCGGCGACGGGGGCTGGCTGCAGATGGGCGGGACCAGTCTCGCGTCACCGCTGGTGGCGGCCTACGAAGGCCTGACGGCGGTCACTGGAACGACCGCGCAGTGGGCCTACAGCGACAGCGCTCTGCTCAACGACCCCACCACCGGCTCGGCGGGCAGCTGCGCCACCGGGATCGCCTACATCTGCAACGCCGGCACGGGCTATGACGGCCCGACCGGCATCGGGTCGATCTCCGGGGACATCGTGACGGGCGCGCCCGGCGTCGGCGGACCGTCGGTCGGCGGCGGCTCGAACAACACCTACACCCAGGCGGCCGGCACCACCACCGCCAACCTCGCCGGCGGCGTCTACCCCAACGGGCTGGACACAAGTTATGTCTGGCAGTACGGCACGACCACCGCCTACGGGCAGCAGACGAGCTCCACTGACATCGGCTCGGGGACCGCTCCCGTCGCCGCGCCGGCATCGCTGAGCGGGCTGACGCCCGAGACCACCTACCACTACCGGCTGGTGGCCAGCAACGGCGACGGCACCGACTATGGCTACGACTACACGCTGACGACGGGGCCCGCCACCAACGTCGCGCCGGTCAATTCGATCGTGCCATCGATCTCCGGCAGTGCGCTTCAGGGTCAAACGCTGACCGCGGCGAACGGAAGCTGGAGTCCGACCCCGACCTCCTACGCCTACCAGTGGCAGCGCTGCAACTCGGCCGGCGCCGCGTGCTCGGCGATCACGGGCGCGACCAGCGGCAGCTACGCGGTCGCCACCGGTGACATCGGCGATGACATCGAGATGACCGTCACCGCGACCAACTCGTTCGGCGCGAGTGCGGCTACGTCCGCGGTCGTCGGCCCGGTCGGCTCCGGCGCCCCCGTCGACACCACCCTACCCTCGATCTCGGGCCATCCGGACCAGGGGCAGGTTCTGAGCGCGGTCTCCACCTGGAATCCGGTCGGCACCGGCTACACGTACCAGTGGCAGAGCTCGTCGGATGGCGGGACCACGTGGGGCAACATCACCGGCGCCACCAGCGCCACGTATCCCCTGACGTCGACCGACCTCGGCAACGAACTGCGCCTCACCGTCACCGCGTCCAACACCTACGGACACGCCGCGGCCACCAGCGCCGCCGTCGGACCGGTGCAGGCCGACGCTCCGATCAACGCGGGCGCCCCGAGCGTGACCGGGACCCCCCAGCGCACCGGCACGCTGACCGCGACCGCAGGGTCGTGGACCGGAGCGGGCAACTCCATCAGCTACCAGTGGCAGCGCTCGTCGGACGGCTCGACGTGGCTGGACATTCCGAACGCCACCGGCGCCACCTACAACCTGGCGTTGGCCGACGAGGGGGACACCGTGCGCGTGCAGGTCACGGCGAGCAACACATCCGGGGTGTCGAGCGCTCCGAGCGCGCCGACCGGGATCATCGCGCCCTACCCGCCGGCCAACACGGTGGCGCCGACCGTCAGCGGCATCGCCGAGCGTGGCGTGACGCTGAACGCCACCGAGGGGACCTGGACCGGCCCCGATCTCGTCTACACCTACCAGTGGCAGCGTGACGCCGGCGAGGGCTACGTGAACATCTCCGGCGCCACCGCCGCCGGCTACACGCTCGGCATCCCGGATGAGGGCGCCACCGTCCGCGTCGTGGTGACCGCCGCCGACCCCGACTCCGCGATCAGCCAGGCAAGCGCCGCGACCGCGACGGTCACCGACGCGAGCCCGGTCAATCAAACCGCCCCGACCGTGTCCGGCACCGCGCAGCGCGGCGACACTCTGACCGCCACCGCCGGCACGTGGGCCGGGATTGGCAACGCCTACTCCTTCCAGTGGGAGCGCTCCGCCGACGGCACCGCCTGGACCGACATCGCCGGCGCCACCACCGCCGCCTACACGGTGGTGAGTGCCGACGAGGGCGATCAGCTGCGCGTCGTGGTCTCGGCCGTCAACCCGGACGGGACAGCGGCAACCCCGAGTGCCGCCACCGTCGCGGCGACGACCGCGCCCCCGGTGGCCACGGTCGCGCCGACGATCGCCGGGTCGGCGCAGCGCGGCCTGTCGCTGACCGGTGCCCGTGGCACGTGGAGCGGCGCCGGCAACGCCTACACGTACCAGTGGCAGAGCTCCGCCGACGGTTCCACGTGGACGAACATCGCCGGGGCCACCGGACTCTCCTACACGGTGGCGGTTGCCGACGAGGGCGACTATCTGCGCCTCGGCGTCACCGCCACCAATCCCGACGCCACCGTGACCGCGGCAAGCGCGCCGGCCGGCCTCGCCGTCGCGACCCCAGCGGTCAACACCACGCTTCCCACGCTCGCCGGCACCCCGGTGCGCAGCGACACCCTCAATGCCACCGTGGGGGCGTGGGGTGGGGTCGGCAACGTCTACACCTGTCAGTGGCAGCGCTCGGCCGACAACGGCGTCAGCTGGACGGACATCGCCGGCGCGACGGCCTGGAGCTACACGGTCGCGGTCGCCGACGAAGGGGACCTGCTCCGCGCGCTCGTCACGGCCACCAACGCCGACGGCACAGTGGCCCAGCCGTCCGCCGCGACCACCCCCGCCGCCTCCGCCCGGCCGGTCGACACGTCCAGTCCCGCGATCTCCGGCACCGCTGTGCGCGGTAACACGTTGACGAGCACGCAGGGCACGTGGACGGGACTGGGGAACGCCTACTCCGATCAGTGGCAGCGGTCCGCGGACAACGGCACCACGTGGACCAGCATCGCGGGCGCCACCGGCTCGAGCTACCCGCTGGCGGTCGCCGACGAGGGCGACACGGTCCGCCTGGTCGTCACCGCCGTCAACCCGGACGCGACCGTCAGTGCCGCCACCGCGGCAAGCGCGACGGTGGCGAGCGCGGTGCCGGCCAACACCGTGCCGCCGGCGATCTCCGGTCCCGCCCAGCGCGGGCTGACGCTGGCGTCGGCGGCGGGGACGTGGAACGGCAACGGCAACACCTACACCTACCAGTGGCAACGCTCGGCCGGCGGCGCCACCTGGACGAACATCACCGGGGCCACCAACTCGACCTACACGATGGCCGTCGCCGATGAGGGCGACACCGTGCGCCTCGTCCTGACCGCCACCAACCCCGACGGCGCGGCCAGCGCCGACAGCGCGCCGAGCGCTACCGTGGCGGCGGCGCCGCCCGTCGACACCGTGCTGCCGACGATCACCGGCGCCGCGCAGCGCGGCGGCACGCTGATCGCGAGCACCGGGACGTGGCTCGGGGTCGGCGACGCCGACGCCTTCCAGTGGCAGCACTCCACCGACGGGGGCACCACCTGGACGAACATCGCCGGCGCGACGTCGGCGTCGTATGCGATCGGGGTCGTCGACGAGAGCACCGAGATCCGGGTGCAGGTGACCGCCACCAACGTCGATGGCTCGAGCGCGGCCGAAAGCACCGCCTCGGCCGCGGTCCCCGTCGCGGCGCCCGTCAACACCGTCGCCCCCACCGTGTCAGGTACCGCGCAGCGGGGCTTTCTGCTCAATGCGACCCCCGGCACCTGGGGCGGGATCGGCAACAGCCTCGGGTATCAGTGGCAGCGCTCCGCCGACAGCGGCACCACCTGGACCGACATCCCCGGCGCCACCGCCACCACCTACACGCTGACGGTCGCCGACGAGGGCGCCATCGTCCGCGTGCGCGTCACCGCGGCCAACCTCGACGGCACCCTGAGCGCGCCCAGCCTGGCCACCGCGGTGATCGGCAGTTCGGCGCCGGTCAACACCACCTCGCCCAGCTTCCAGGGGATCGCCCGGCGCGGCAACACGCTGTCGGCGGCCTCGGGCGTGTGGAGCGGACCGGGGAACACGGTGACCGTCCAGTGGCAGCGCTCCGCTGACGGCGGCGCCACGTGGTCCAACATCGCCGGCGCCACCTCGTCCGGATACACGGTCGCGGTGGCCGACGAGGGCGACACGCTGCGGCTGCTGGTCACCGCCACCAACCCCGATGGCGCCGCCAGCGCCGCCACGGCGGCGTCGGCCACGGTCACCGGCGCCCCGCCCATCAACACCGCAGCGCCGACGGTCTCCGGAACCGCCGAGCGCACCGACACGCTGAGCGCGACGGCGGGGTCGTGGACCGGACCGGGCAACTCCGTCACCTACCAGTGGCAGCGCACGTCCGACAGCGGCACCACGTGGACCGCCATCAGCGGGGCCACCGCCGCGTCCTACACCTTGGCCGTCGCCGATGAGGGCGCTCAGGTTCGGGTGCTGGTGACCGCGACCAACCCGGACGGCAGCGTGTCCGCCGGCAGCGCGCCGACCGCGTCGGTGCAGGCGGCGCCGCCGGTCAGCACCCAACTGCCCGTCGTGGCCGGCCCGCCCCGGCTCGGCGCCACGCTGTCGGCCGGCAGCGGGACCTGGAGCCCGGCCGGCGCCACCTACAGCTACACCTGGCAGCGCGGTGACCCCGCCGACGGCTACACGAACATCGCCGGCGCCACCTCCGCCACGTACACGGCCGTGTCGGCCGATGTCGGCGAGCACATCCGAGTGATCGTCACCGCCACCAACCCCGATGGCAACACGAGTGCCATCAGCCTCCCGACGCAGACGGTCGCCCAGGCGCCGGTCAGCCTGACGGCTCCGGCGGCTCCGGCCGGCACCCTCCAGGACGGGTCCACGCTGACGCCTGACACCGGCAGCTGGGACAGCGCGGTGACCTACGCCTACCAGTGGGAGCGCTGCCCGGGGACGGCCACCGGCATCAGCGCGAACTGCACTCCGATCGGCAACAGGGTGACGTACACCCTCACCGCCGGTGACATCGGCGACACGGTGGGCGTGACGATCACCGCCACGTCGGCCGGCGGGACCACGGTCGTCAACAGCCCGGTGACGGGCGTCGTCGTCGGGCAGCCGCTTTCCAACACGACCGCGCCGAGCATCAGCGGCAACCCGCAGGTGCCCAACACGCTGTCCGCCAACCCCGGAAGCTGGAGCGTCGCTTTGTCGAGCGCCACCTATGAATGGGATCGCTGTGGCGCCGACGGCGTCACGGGCTGCGCCACGATCATCGCCGGCACCGCGCACTACACCCTCACCGCCGCCGACGCTGGCCACACGATCGTCCTGATCGCCGACGTGACATCCCCGGGACGCGCCGGCTCCGCCCAGAGCCCGCCGCTCACCGTTCAGACGCAGCCGCTGCCCGAGGCGACGATCATGCCGACCGTCAGCGGGACGGCGACGCGCACGTTCACGCTCGGCGCCACCGGCGGGAGTTGGACGAACAGCCCGACCGGGCTCACCTATCAGTGGGAGCGATGCAATGCCTCGGGCGCCGGCTGCACCGCGATCCCGGGCGCGACCCAGCTCACGTACCAGCTCGCCGCCGCCGACGAGGGCTTCCGCGTGACGGTGGCGGTAACCGCGACCAACACGTCGGGCGCCGGCACCGCGGCCGCGACGCCGTCCGCCGTCGTCGCCGGGCTGCCGCCGGTCAACACGCATGACCCAGCGCTCAGCAGCCTGGCCGTCCAGCAGAGCGTGCCGGTGGGCGCCGCCGGCGCCGCGTGGCAGGCGACGTCGGACACGACGTACCGGACCCAGTGGGATCGCTGCAACTCGAGCGGCGCCTCGTGCTCACCGATCGGCGGCGCCGCCGCCAGTGGCTACACGCCAATCGCCGCCGACGTCGGCCACACGCTGGTCGCCGTCATCACCGCCACCAACGTCGACGGCTCGGTCGCCTCGGCCTCGTCCGCCTCCGACATCGTGCTGCCCGCGGCGCCACGGTGGCGGGACCTGCCGATCCTCGATGCCACCAACGGCGACGTCGGCGGCGTACTGACGATCACGCCGGGCGTCTGGACCGGTCCGGTGGTCACCACCGACACCACTCAAGTGATGCGCTGCACCAACGCGTGCGTGTCGGTCAGCTCCGCCGCCAGCTACACCGCCGCCACGGCCGATATCGGCGCCATCCTCCGCGTGCGTGAAATCGCCGGCAACGCCGGCGGCGCGACGGTGGTCTGGTCGGCCGGGTATGTCGGGCCGGTGGCGTCGGCGTCTTCGGCCTCCGCGGTGCTCGTCGATGGTCACGCGGTCCTGCGCAATGACGACGGTGCCCCGTTGGCGGTGGCGCGCATCAGCTCGAGCGCGACGGAGTCGGCGCAGGCGATGGTCGCCGGCGCTGCCGCCCCCGCAGCCGCGCGGAACGGCGCCCCGGTTGCCCGCTCGATCACCGTTCGCCGCGCCGCCCGGGTCCGCGGCACCCTGCGCGCGTGGGCGTGCCCCGTCGGCACGGGGCCGGACCGGGCGCCGCTGCCGTGCACCAGGCAGGTCTCCTTCCGGGGCGGCGCGGTGAGGGTCGAGTTGCCGGCCAAGATGACCGGCAGGATCCGGATCGTCGTGGTGCGACGCGGGCTCAGTGCCTGACGTGAACCGTGAACATGCGCGCCGAGCTCGCCACCGGACTGCCCTTGGCGCACCGCGAGCCATACGCCACGACGCGGATCTCGTGGGTGCCACGCGAGAGCGACTGGCCCAGCGGCAGGTAGGTGACGTCGACCCGGCCGTTGCGCCGGCCGTGGCTGCCGCAGCGCTCGCCGATCGCGTCGCCGACGCCGTTGGCGATCCCCTTGCGGATCTCCTGGAAGGCGACCTCGACCAGCTGCCCGCGTGGCTCACGGGCACGCAGGCGCAGCCCGGGGGCGGGGTGGCCCGGGCCCAGCTCGGCAAACCGTCCGTAGGCGAGTGACATCAGCCGCGGCGATGCGGCAGCCGGCGGCGCGGTGCGCGCCGACGCGACCGCCGCACCCAGACCGATGCCGATCACCGCCACGATCAGCCGGGCGCTCAGCGGGACCCCAAGACAATCCATTGGGTGCGAGCGTATACCGGCTCGCCCACGGACACGAGAGCACCGCGGTCAATCGTCCGCGCTCCGGCGGTCGCGCCGGCCTGGATCAGCCGGCGGTCAGCGCATCGGTGATCGCCTCGACCGCGGCGAGCCGGCCCGCCAGCTCGTCGTCGAGGTCGTAGCGGGCCGCCAACTCGCTGGGTGGTGCATAGGTGAGCTTGGTCTGGCCTCCGTCGGCCCATACCAGGATCTTGAGCGGCAGGTCCAGGGCGGCGAGCGGGGCCGCCTGCATCACCGGAGTCCCGGCCTGCGGACTGCCGAAGATCACCACCTTGGTGTCGCGCAGCTCGAGGCCCGCCGCCGCCGCCTCGCCGCTGTGGTCGATGACCGCGAACACCTTGGCGCCCTTCGCGGCCGCCAGCTCCGTGATCCGCGTGACGGTGTCGGGCACCGGAAGCGGGCTCAGCTTGGTGACGAGCTCCATCTCGTCGCAGTGTGACATCAGCGGCATTCCGGTGGCCGGCGGCTCGTTTTCAGTAAACGGTGTGCATGAGCCGCTGGACCTCGTCGAGTGTGTCCTGCGCCAGGGCGTTGGCCCGCTCGTTACCGGCGTGGAGCACGCGACGCAAGAACCCTCGATCGGTCACCAGCTCCGCCCGGCGGGCCCGAACCGGCCGCAGCCGCTCATTGAGCGCGTCGGTGGCCCGCCGCTTGAGCGCCGCCGCGCCGCCGGCGGCTGTCTCCTCGGCCACCTGCTCGGGCGCGAGCCCCTCGGCCAGAGCGGTGAGCAGGATCAGGTTCGAGATCTCCGGCCGGCCGACGGGGTCATAGACGATGCCGGGATCGGAGTCGGTCCGAGCCCCGCGGATCAGCCGGGCGGTCTCGTCCTCGGTGGCTCCGAGCGCGATCGCGTTGCGGCGGCTCTTGCTCATCTTCTGGCCGTCGGTGCCGAGGATCACCGGCGCCTCGCTCAGCAGCGCCGCCGGCTCACCGAAGAACGGCCGGTCTGGGCTGTAGCGCCGGTTGAAGCGACGGGCGATCGATCGCGTCAACTCGACGTGCGGGAGCTGATCCTTGCCGACCGGCACCACGTCCGCGTGGCAGAAGAGGATGTCGGCGGCCTGGTGCACCGGGTAGGTGAGCATCAGGCCCGACGTGGTCGGCAGCCCGGACGCCAGCCGCTCCTCCTTGACGGTCGGATTGCGGGCCAGCTCGGCCACGCTGACAAGGCTCAGGAACGGGAGCACGAGCTGGTTGAGTGCCGCTATCTGGGAATGGGTGAAGATCGACGCCCGCGCGGGGTCGATGCCGACAGCGAGGTAGTCGGCGACGAGCTCCTCCACGTCGCCCGGCAGCGAACCGGGGCTGTCGCGATCGGTGATCGTCTGGTAGTCGGCGATGAGGACCAGCAGCTCGGCGCCGAGGCCCTGGAGCCGCACGCGGTTGAGCAGCGTGCCGAAGTAGTGACCGACGTGCAGCGGGCCGGTGGGCCGGTCACCGGTGAGCACGCGGTGGGCGCCGGCGTCGCGCTGGAGCTCGAGCTCGAGTTGCCTCGACCGGCGCTGGGCGCCGGCCAGGACGGGGTCAACCTCGAACGGCGGGACGGTGATTGAAGACACGGTTTGGCTCCTTGGGTGGGTGAGGGTCACCCTCGAGCGGCGCGTCTCTCGACGATCGTCCACGGGCCGCCCGAGAGCAGCCCGTTGACAGAGATCAGCAGGGCTGCGCGTTGCGCGGCCGCCACCAGCACAGATGCGTGCCTTCGATCATCGCGTCCGATCTTAGATGCGGGCCACCGCGATGTCCAGATTCGCGGTGGCCCGGCACCGCATCAGCCCAGCGAGATGGCCACCTGCTCCAGGAGGTCCAGCGCGTCCTGGAGCCCATCCTCCATTCCGGAGTTGATGTGCCCGTCACGGTGCTCGCGGCTCGTGTGCTGCACGAGCAGCGTGACCGTCGTGCGTCCGTCGGCCTCGGTGAACGTGACGGTGCTTGTGGCCGGCGCGTCGGGCATCCCCTCGAAGATCTCGGTTGCCACGATTCGCTCGTCGGGGACGATCTCCAGGTACTCGCCGTGGAAGGCGACCTCGAACTCGCCGTGGGCGAGCATCGCGTAGCGCCAGCTGCCGCCGACGCGCAGGTCGACCTCGGCCACCGTCATCTCGCCGCGCTGGGCGTGCCACCAGCGCTTGAGCAGCTCCGGCGTCGTCCAGGCCTGGTACACCAGATGCCGGGGCGCATCGAACTCGCGCGTGATCAGGATCTCGGTGTCACTCGGCAGCGTCACCGCCGCCGTACCGCTACTTGCCACTGCCGCCATCGTCTTCCTCCAGTCGGTTGAGTTCCACCAGCACGACATCCAGGGCGTCGAAACGGTCGTTCCACGTCTGCTCGTAGTCCTTGATCCAGTCGTGGATCGGCTTCAGGGCGGCGCCGTTGAGCCGGTACAGCCGCTGCCGGCCATCGCCGCGCACCTGCACCACCCCGACCTCGCGCAGCACCCGGAGGTGCTTGGACACTTGCGGTTGGGTCAGGCCCAGCCGCATGACCAGATCGTTGACCGCCATCTCGCCCCCGGCGAGAACGTCCAACAGCTCCCGGCGGCGGGGCTCCGCCACCGCGTTGAACGCATCTGCCGTGGTCGCCGTGCGGGCCATGTCGAGAATCATATGCCGATATCGGCATATGTCAAGTGAAGTAACGTCGGCTCCGATCGGTGTGGCCAAACGCGCGCGCACTCAGGGACAGGCGGCGGTCCGCGCCCATCTGCGCGGCGTGGCGGCGAGCGACGGACCGGCGCTGCGCGACGGTCTCATCCAGCGCGCCCGCGAGCTCGATCTGGCCGGGTGGGCGCGCGACGACTCGCCCGACGGTGTCCGGGTGCACGCTGAGGGCCGGCCGGACGCGGTATCGAGCCTCGTGGCATACCTGGAGGCGCTGGCGGCCGGTGATCTGGAGACGCAGCCGGTGAAGGCCGAGGGGCACGAGCAGTTCGCCGCCCGCGGGGTCAGCGCCGGTGCGTTCGTCGTCCAGGAGCACCAGGCGAGCACCCATCACTTCGATCTGCGCCTGGAGGTCGACGGCGCCATGCGGTCCTGGGCGGTGCCCAAGGGCCCGTCGCTCGATCCCGGCGTCAAGCGGCTCGCCGTCCAGGTGGCCGATCACGACATCGCGCACAACGCGTTCGAGGGCCCGGGCCACGGTGGGGGCGTGATCATCTGGGATCGGGGCACCTATGAGCAGGGTGGCCGCGTTCCGTGGCCCGAGGCCGTGGACCGCGGTCATGCGGTGTTCGTGTTGCACGGCGAGAAGCTGCGCGGCGGCTTTGCCCTCCAGCGGACCCGGCCGGTCGACCCACCCCAGTGGTTGTTGATCAAGCGCCGCGACGACCACGCCCGCCCGGGCTCGGACATTGTCGCCGAGAGCCCCCGCTCAGTCGTCAGCGGCCGCGCTCTGAGCGACATCGTCGACTGACGCCGCCGCCGCCGGTGACGTCTGAGCCCATCCGGCCGCGCGGGCGGCACCGCTCGTCGGGGGCTCGGCGCATCTGAGAGTCAAGAATTCGCGCCGCCGTCCGATTAACGCGGTGTCACGATGAGCGAGAGCTCCCCCAACCCACTTTTCGCTGCGGCCTCCGCCTGGGCGCCGCGCGTGCTCGTCGTGGACGACGATCCGATCTGCCGGATCGCCGCGAAGGGCTTGCTCGAACGTCTCGGCCTGTCGGTGGACACCGCCGCCGATGGCCGGGAGGCGCAGGAGCTCGCAGCCGGGTGGGCCTACACCGCCATCTTCATGGACTGCTACATGCCGGAGATCGATGGCTACGAGGCCACGCGGGAGATCCGGGCTCACATGGAGCCCGAACACGCTCCGCCGGTCATCGCGCTGACGTCGCATCCCCGCCACGTGTGCCTGGCGGCCGGGCTGGATTACCACATCCCCAAGCCGCTGCGCATCGAGTCGCTCCGCGACGATTGCACCAGCCTTGGCCTGCTGCCGTGGACCGGCGCGGTCGCCGCCGATGCCGGCGCACCGGTCCGCGACGGATCGCCCGAGCAGCTGCCCCTGCTGTCCGGCGATGCCAGGGGCACCGGGCCCATCCTGACCTTCGCCCGGCGAGCGACCCTGCGGCTGCCCCGGCTGTGGCGATCGGCGAATCTTCGCGACCCCGGATCCCTTTCGGCAACCGCCGGCGAGATCCAGCAGGGCGCCATGGGCGTCGGCGCGGCGCGGGTCGCCTGGCTGTGTGACCGGATGGCCGATGCGGCCTCGCATCACCACGCGGATCTCGCCGCCGGTTTCGAGCCGCTCATTCGCCAGGCCGTCAATGAGACCGCCGCGGCGGCGCAGGCATTGCCGGCGGCGAGCGGCGCGCCGGCGGACGGTGACGCGCCCACCGGCGCGATCGCCGCGCCCGAATCGTGGGTGCCCCGCACCGACACCGTCCGCGTCGCCATCGCCGACGACGATCCGCTCGCGCGCATGGCGATCGAGGCGATGCTCAAACGCGGCGATCGCCTCGAGCTGGTCGGCACCGCCACGGATGTCCCCGAGATCGTGCTCCTCGTCGGCGCCGAGCGCCCCGATGTGGCGATCCTGGACGTCGTGATGCCGGGCGGCGGCGGGCCAGAGGCCGCCCGCCAGATCCGCCAGGGGTCTCCTGACACGAAGGTCATCGCACTGACGGCGTTCGACAGTCCCGACGCCTATCTCGAAATGCTGAGCGCCGGCGCCGCCGGCCTGCTCGTCAAGGGCTGCACCTCGGACCGCCTCGTGCAGATGGTGCACCAGGCCGCCGAGGGGCTCGCCGCCTGAGCGCTGCCTTCCGGGGCCGCGGTCCCCCGACCTGCGACCCCGACCCGGCCCTCCGCGAACCGGTCCAACCGCCACGCGGCCCCGCGGCCCCCGGCGTCCCAGGACGCGCCCGCTGCTCAGGCCGCGGCGGTGATCTTCTCGATGTAGCCGCTGATCGCGATGCTGGTTGCGCTCAGCGCATCGGCGAGCTCGACGTGGATCTCGACCGCTGCCGGCGTCACGCCATCGGCGGCCAGCTCGCACAGGTCCCGGCTCAGCTCGCTGATGCGGGTGGCGCCGACGGTGGCGGCGCTGCCCTTCAGTCCGTGGGCAAGCGCGTGGAGCCGCTCGGCATCCGCGCTCTCGATGGCGCCCAGCAGGGCCGGCAGGCGCTCGGCCACCTGGTCCAGGAACATGACCGCCAGGGCGGCCTCGGTCTCCGGATCGCCGATCTCGCCCAGCGCCGACGGATCGAACACGGCGCTCGTATCGGGCGCCGCGGGCTGCTCATCGCGTCCAAGCCCGGGGATCTGCCCGATCAGCGCTTCGAGCGTGTGCAACCGCAGCGGCTTGGTCAGATAGTGGTCCATGCCGGCGGCGAGGCACTTCTCGCTATCGCCCTGCAGCGCGTGGGCGGTCAGCGCGATGATCGGGATGTGGCGCGTGCCCTCATCTCGCCGGCGGATCACTCGGGTGGCGGTGTAGCCGTCCACTTCGGGCATCTGGCAATCCATGAACACGGCCGCGTAGTCGACCCGGCCGGTCATCGTGATCGCCTCCCGGCCGTTGCTGGCGACGTCGACGCTGAAGCCGAGACGGCTGAGCAGGCGCACGGCCGCGAACTGGTTGACCTCATTGTCCTCGGCGACGAGCACCCGCAGACCCCCGTCGACGACCGAGCCGGCCACCTGGTCAGACTTGGCGAGCGGGTCCGGAGTCACGCTGGAGCGTCGCTGCAGCCGCAGCAGTTCGTTGTAGAGCTTGGACGGCCGAACCGGCTTGGCCAGCTGGGCGTCGATCCCGGCGGCGCTTGCCTCGGCGGAGTCCACGACGCAACCGATCGTGATCAGACGCGTCGCGCGTAGCGAGGGCACGGCGGTGATCTGCTGCGCGAGCTCGATGCTGCTCGCGCCCAGTTCGAGCAGCGCCGCCTCGTAGGGGCGGCCGGCCTCGGCGGCGCGGCGGAGCATCTGCACGGCCATGCCGCCGTGCTGCGCGCTGTCGGGGCTGATGCCCCAGCTCGCCAGGCAGCTCTGCAGCTGCTGGCGATGCTCGGCGATGGCATTGACGATCAGCACGCGGGTGCCGGTCAGGTCCGAGCCGACCAGGTCGGCCTCCAAGCCGGCACCCGGCTCGTATGGCACCGTGAACCAGAACCGGCTGCCCTCGCCGGGCTCACTCTGGCAGGCGATCTCGCCGCCCATCAGTTCGACCAGCTGCTTGGAGATGCACAGGCCCAGTCCGGTGCCGCCATAGCGGCGCGTGGTGGTCGCGTCCGCCTGAGAGAAGGGCTGAAACAGGTCGATCAGCAGCTCGGGCGCGATGCCGATGCCGGTGTCGGAGACCTCGAACCGCGTCACCGGGGTGCCGTCGGCCGCGTCCTCCAGACTGACCCGGACCCGGACCTCGCCCGCGCTGGTGAACTTGACGGCGTTGGACAGAAGGTTCATGAGCACCTGGCGGATGCGGTTGCCGTCCCCGCGCACCACCTCGGCAACGTCGTCACCGACGGAGATGTCCAGTAGCAGGCCGCGCTCGGCGGCCTTGACGCCGACGATCTCCGAGACGTCGTCGAGCGCCGACCGCACGGAGAAGTCCTCGTTCAGGATCTCGAGCTTTCCGGCCTCGATCTTGGAAAAGTCCAGGATGTCCGAGATCACCCGCATCAGCGCCTCGGCCGAAGTCAGCGTGATCTGCCCGTACTCCCGCTGTTCGGTACTCAGATTGGTGTCGAGCAGCAGCTCGGTCATGCTGACCACGCCGTTGAGCGGCGTGCGGATCTCGTGGCTCATGTTGGCCACGAACTCGGATTTCAGCCGGGACGTCTCCAGCGCCCGCTCGCGGCTGGCGCGCAGGTCGTCCTCCATCTGCTTTCGCTGGCTGACGTCGCGGGCGACGACCGAGGCGCCGACCGCCGCGCCGTCGGCGCCGTACAGCGGCGACACGGAGATTGACACGTCGACGCGCTCCCCGCCCTTGGTCACGCGGGTCGTCTCATATTGCGTGATCGCCTCACCCGACATGGCCCGTCCCAGCAGCTCGAACTCCTCGCCGTGTCGCTCGGGGGGCACGATCATCGCGATCGGCTGCCCGACGGCCTCGGCCGCGGTGTAGCCATACAGCTGCTGGGCCCCGCGGTTCCACTCGGTGATGAGGCCGTCGGGTGACTTGGCGAAGATCGCGTCCTGGGATTGCTCGACGATCGTCGCCAGCTTCTGGCGCTGGTGCTCGCGTTCCAGGCGATCGGAGATGTCGCGCCAGACGGTGAAGGCCCCGCCGATCTCCCCGAGCTCGGAGCGGTAGGGGACGATGTCAACCTGGTAGGTACGCCCGTCGCCGCTGGGGAACTCGATCGACGCCTGCGCCCCGCCAAGCGCGCTGAGGATGAACGGTTCCAGTGACTGCAGGCGGGCCGGCGCGACGATCTCCGACAGGAGCCGCCCCTCGAACTCCGCCGGCGTGATTCCGAGCTGCTCGAGCAGGGCGCCCTGGACGAGCGTGCAGCGCAGGTCGCGGTCATAGAGCACGATCATCGTGTCGGGCAGGCTGGAGAGCAGGATCCCCTGCCGGTTCTCGATCTCGTCACGGGCGGTCTGCGCGGCTCGCTCGGTGGTGACGTCCTGCGTGGTCCCGGCCATCCGGGCAGGCAGGCCGGACTGCGGATCGGCGGGCAGGAAATCGCCGCGGACCCACAGCGTCCGGACCCCGAACTCCGGGAGCAAGACGCGGTATTCGTCGACGAACGCGGCGCGGGCGCCCATGTGGCGGGCCAGGGCGTCGGTGATCCGGTCGCGATCGTCCGGGTGGACGAGCTCGGCGAGCGCTCTGATAGAGGGAGCCTCGGACCGCGGCGTCAGGCCGTGAAGCTGAAATTGCTGCGCCGACCATGATGCGTCGTCGGTTTCCAGGTTCCAGCACCAGCTGCCCACGCCGGCGATCGCCTGGGACTCGTCGAGCAGCCGCCGGCCCTCGGCCAGCTCCAGCTCGGCCACCTTGGAGCCGGTGATGTCCTCGACGTGCGAGACGAAGTGCAGCGGCGCGCCGGACGAGTCACGGACCAGGGCGACCGAGAGCTTGGCCCAGATCGTGTGGCCGTCCTTGTGGAAGTAGCGCTTCTCCATCTGATAGGTGTGGCGCTCGCCGGCCAGCGTCCGCCGCACCAGCTCGAGGTCGGCAGCGAGATCGTCGGGGTGGGTGATGTCCTGGAACCCGCCCGTCAGCAGCTCGGACTCCGCGTAGCCGAGGATCGCGCACAGCGCGCGGTTGACCGCGAGCCAGCGCCCGTTCGGGCCGACGAGCGCGATCCCGATCGGCGCTTCGTCAAACGTCTCCCGGAAGCGTGCCTCGGATTGCTCCAGCTTGGTCTCGAGCCGGAGCTGCTCGGTCACGTCGCGCGTGATCGAGGTGGCGCCGACGATCTCACCCGCGGCATCGAAGAGGGGCGCCGCGCTCAGGTCGACGTGGATCCGGCGGCCGTCCTTGCGGCGGCGGGTGACCGCGCGCGCGGTCAGGTACTCCCCGGCCAGCACTCGCGGCAGCAGCTGATCGGTCTGCTCGCCATCGGCGCCGGTCTCCTCGGTCCGGCCGGCGTGCGAGTACCCGACCATTTCGTCGGCGGTGTATCCGTACACCATCTCGGCGCCGGCATTCCAGCTGGTGATCGTGCCGGTCCGGTCGATGGTGATGACCGCGTCGCGGGTGGACTGGACCGCTTGCGCCAGCTCGGCGCTCCGCCGCTCCACCGCTTTGCGGTCGGCGACGTTCCGGATCAATGCGGTGAAGCGCGGTCCCGCCGGCGAGCCGACGAACGCCATCGTCATCTCCACCTGCACCAGGCGGCCCGACCGGTGGACCGCGTAGAGCTCAATCGGCTGCCCCACCAGTGACGACTCGCCGGTGCGGACGTATCGCTCGAGCTCGGCGGCGAAGTGGGCGCGGCGGTTGGGCGGCACGATCGTCTCGGTCACCGATCGGCCGATCGCGTCGGGCGCCGACCACCCGAACAGACGCTCGGCGGCAGGATTCCAGTCAGCGATCCGGCCCTCGCCGTCGCAGGCCAGGAACGCATCCTGGGCACCGTCGACGATCGCCCGTGTCTCGTGCTCCTGCGCCCGCAGGGCCCGGTTGGCGGCCCGCAGCTCGAGCTCGGTCATCACGCTGGACGCCAGCTCGGTCAGCAGCTGCACGTCGTCGTCGGACCACTCGCGGGGCGTGGGCTGCATCGCGGAGAAGGCGCCGAGCGTGTGTCCCTCGCCGTCGGTCAGCGGCACGCCGCAGTAGGCGACCATGTCGAGATCGTCGACCGCCGGGTTGCCGCTGACCCGCGGGTCGTGGCGGGCGTCGGGAACCACCAGCGGAGCGGCGTCGCTGACGACGTGCCGGCAGAACGATTGTGAGAGCGGCGTCTCGGTGAGGTCAGCTCCGACGGCGCTCTTGAAGAACTGCCGCTCGCCGTCGACCAGCGTGATCGTCGCCACCGGCGTTCCGAGCAGCCGCGATGCGAGGGACGTCAGGCGATCGAAGGCCTCCTCGGGTGCCGAATCCATCAGTCCGGAGGCGTGGAGCGCCCGCAGACGTGCCGGGTCCGAGAGGTCGCTCATAACCCGGGTCATCGGCACGCATCGCCAGGAATCGCTTTTCTGGACGGATGTACGAGCGGGGTGGCCAGCCGGTGTTGCCCGCCGGGGTGCGAGCATGTCGGACATGGACGATGCGCGGCGGGTCTCGGTGATCACCGGCGGCGGTTCCGGAATCGGCGCGGCGGTGGCGCTGGCGCTGCTGGCGTCCGGCGATCGCGTGGCGCTGGCGGGCCGGCGGGTGCCCGCGCTGCAGCGGACCGCTGCGGCCGCGCCGGCGCCCGGAGACGACGTGCTGGTGATCCCGACCGACGTGACCGATCCGGACGCCGTCGCCGCGTTGTTCGCCCGCGTCACCGACACGTGGGGGAGGATCGATCTCCTGTTCAACAACGCCGGCGTGTTCGGTGCGCCGGCGCCGTTCGACGAGGTCGCACTCGATCAGTGGCGCGCCGTCGTCGACACGAATCTGACCGGCTGCTTCCTGTGCGCGCAGCACGCGTTCCGGATCATGAAGGCGCAGCGTCCGCAGGGCGGGCGGATCATCAACAACGGCTCGATCTCGGCGCACGTGCCGCGGCCGGAGGCCGTGGCCTACACCGCCACCAAGCACGCGATGACCGGGTTGACGCGCGCCATCTCGCTTGAGGGCCGGGCGTTTCGGATCGCCTGCGGTCAGATTGACATCGGCAATGCCGTCACCGATCTGAGCGCCCATATCGGCGCCGGGGCGCTGCAGGCCGACGGCTCGGTATTGGTGGAGCCGATGATGGACGTGCGCCACGCCGCCGACGCGGTGCTGCACATGGCGAGCCTGCCGTTGGACGCCAACGTCCAGTTCATGACGGTGATGGCCACCGCCATGCCCTACATCGGCCGCGGATAGCCGCCGCGAGCCGGCGGCCCGCCCGCCCCACCCTGCCCGCGCCCGGCCCCCTGGATGGAAAATCCGCGACGCGCCGCGGGATTTTCCAGGTATGTGCCCTCAGCGGCCCGATCGATGGAAAGCCCGCCGGCGGACGGCGGATTTTCCATGGACTGCGCGGGCTCGGCGGGCTCGGGCGGCGAGGACGGGGCGGAATTTTCCATGCGATTGTCCGGACTGCGCGGGCTGCTTCGTGTCAGGCGGAGATCAGCCGTCTTATGGTGTTTTTCGTTACGGCTGACGTTGGGGCCCTCGATATACGCGAGGATGGTCACGATGACCGGCGCGCACGGAGGAGAGACGTTTGCGGTCCGCAGGCCCATGCGGTCGCGCCTGACCGCGCGAGTCCTGATCACCGGGCTGATCGGCGCGATCTCGGTCGGACTGCTGCTGTGGGTGGCGCCGCCGGCCAGCGTGATTCGCCAGATCGGCCATATGAGCCCCGCCTGGGTGCTGGTTGCGGTCGGGCTCGAACTCGCCTCATGCCTCGGCTACGTCGTCATCTTCCGCCGGTTCTTCCCGGAGCCGCCGCCGGCCGTCAGCCGTCAGGTGGCCTGGATGGCGATGGGTGCGGGCGCGGTCCTCCCCGGCGGGAACATCTCGTCAGCGGCGGCCACCGGGTGGCTGCTGCGCCGCCACGGGATCGGCACCCGGCCACTGCTCGAGCGCTGCGGCGCACTGCTGTGTCTGCTCACCGGCTTCGGATTCCTCATCAACGGGATCGCCGGGGTGCTGCTCCTCGCCGGCGTGCCCGGCGGCCCGCATGATCTGCCGCACACCGGAGGGCCGATTCTCGTCTCGATCGGCGTCCTGTCGGGCGCGGCTCTGGTGGTGATCGTCGGCCGGCGCTGCGGCGAGCGGGGTGGGCGGGGTCTGGTCCTCGTCCGCGTGCTCGCCGCCGGGCTCGAGGGCGCGTGGCGGGCTGCGCGCACGCCGAGCTGGCGACTGCTCGGCGGCGCCGGGTTCCTGATGCTGGACATGGGCGCGCTGTGGGCGGCGTGCGCGGCGACCGGACATCCGCTCGGGGCCCCCGCGCTGGTGATCGCGTACTGCATCGGCTACCTGGCCACCGTGGTGCCGATGCCGGCGGGCCTCGGCGTGCTCGATTCCGGTCTGGCGGCATCGCTGGTGCTCTACGGGTTCTCGCCGGCCGCGTCGGTCGGCGCCGTGCTCGTCTATCACGCGATCGCGATCTGGGTCCCCGGCCTCGGCGGGCTCGCCGCCTGGCTGCCGACCCGGGGCCGCCGTCCCGGCGTATCCGCCGCCGCCCGCGCCATCGCCAGACGTCCGGTGGTGGAGGTACCCGCGCTCGGCGTCGTCCGGCTCGTCGAGATCGCCGACGCGGACGTCTGACGGCGCCTCCGCCACCTCGCCGGCAGCCGAGAGCAACGGTGAGCTCTATCGGCCATCATCGAGGCATGGACCCTCCCGAGTGGTTCGCGTCTGCGGCCTTGCGCTGGCCGCGCGAGGTCGTCAATGCCGACGTCAAGCTGGACGTGGCCCGGCGGGTGGCGCTCCGCGCGGCCGACGGCGATGTCATCGGCATCGGCTCCGGGTCCACCGCCTACCTGACGCTGTGGGCGGTCGGAACCCGCGCTCGCGACGAGGGACTGCACGTCCAGGTGATCCCGACGTCCTACGAGACCGAGGTCGCGGCGGGGAATCTCGGGCTCCCGCTGGCGCGCCTCGGGCAGGCCACGCCGGCGTGGAGCGTCGACGGCGCCGATGAGGTCGATTCGGCGGGCCGCCTCCTGAAGGGACGCGGTGGGGCGCTGTTTCGCGAGAAGCTGCTCTGGAGCACGTCCGCGCGAATGGTCCTGGTGATCGACCCGAGCAAGCGGGTGACCCGGCTCGGCACGAGGTTCCCGATGCCGATCGAGGTTCATCCCAACGCCGTCGAGATCGTGGTGGCCAGGCTCGACGCGCTCGGGTGCCGCCAGGCGACGCTGCGATCCGCTGATGGGAAGGACGGTCCCGTCATCACCGAGGCCGGCTTCGTGCTCCTCGACGCGCGTTTCGACGAGATCCCGCCTGGCCTGCACGCACAGGTCAAGAGCGTTCCCGGGGTGCTGGAGACGGGGCTGTTCGAAGGCTACGAGTACGAGATCGTCGACTGACAGCCGTCGCTGACGCCCGCGGGGTCAGGCCGGCACGGCGTAGATCTCGCCGGCGTGCTCGATGATCGTGCGGGCGGGCAGCGGCGTGACGGCGGGGCCGGTGATCACCGCGCCGGTCTGCGCGTTGAACACTGACCCGTGGCAGGGGCACAGCAGCTGCCCTCCCTGATAGCCGACGGTGCAGCCGGCGTGGGTGCAGACGGCGCTGTGAGCGACGAGGGTCCCGTTCGTCTCGCGGATGACGATGTCCGGCTGGCCGTCACCGGGGTCGGTGTACGTGGCGGCCTGCCCGTTCGGCAGCTGACTGCCGGCGCCGAGCTTTACCGCTCCGGGCGGGAGAGCCTGCCCGCCGGCCGCCGCCCCGCCGGCTGCCCCGGTGGTCGAGGTGTCCGTGGTGCTCGTGGACCCGGCGGCCTCGGCCGCGGGGTCCCTCGTCTTCGCGCGCGCCGTCGTCGGGGGCGCCGAGGCACTGAGCGTACGCGCCGGCCGGTAGCTCCCGCGCAGGATCAGCGACAGCCCGGCGATGGCCGCGGTCGCGGCGGCCACGACGCTCATCGCGGCGCCGATCGCGCTGCGACGGGTGAGCGCCTCGTCGCCCGGCAGCGCACCGGTGCGCGGCGCGGCGTTACGGCCCTCGACCGGTACGGCCGGCCCGTCACGGCGCATCCGCGCCAGCGCGATCCGGTGCAGGACCGGCTCGAGTGTCGGCTGCCGGATCGCACCGACCAGGACGAACGGCACCCAGGCGAACACGAACACGATGTCCGAGCCGAGGAAGTAGGGATAGGTGTGCCAGCTGTTGGTCAGAAACAGCAGGAGGTTGAGGGCCAACCCGACTGCGGCGGCCGCCCGAGTGAGCAGACCGGTGCTGACGAGCAGACCGACCGCGATCTCGACGAGCGCGACGCCCACTCCCGACACCTTCGGATGCGGGATGGCAAACGTGCGCAACAGGAACCCACCCGGCGTGCCGTTGGCGAACCCGCGCAGCTGGGTGCCGATGTAGGTCGGGGCCCCCGGGTGCAGGAAGCCGGGATCGCTCAGCTTCTGGATCCCGCCGTAGATGAATGTGACGCCGAGGAACAGGCGGACCGGGAACAGCGCCCAGCCCAGCCGCCGAGCGTCCGCCTCGGCGCTCGTGACGGCGCCTCCCAGATTGCCGCCGTCACTCGGACGGCGGTCCCTCACCTGCCCGCGGCGGGGGCTGTTTCGTGGCGGCACGCTCATGGGGCAGAGTCCGCCGCAATAATCGCACTCCACCCAAAGAAGAACCTAAGGATCCAAAAGGACCCTAAGAGCGCCAGCTCCCCGGCGCGTATGACCTTCGCACCGCCTCGACGTACGGGACGCGGGTCACCTGCCCGGATCAGGCAGTGAAGGGACTAAGTGCTCCCCGCGGCAAGTGCCGTGAAGGGACTAAGGTGTCGGCATGGGTCGCGCTCGATCGCGTGCGGGCAACGCATGAAGACCGTCGTCGCGCCGGTCAGCGAGTTCCCCCCGGCGAGCGCCGGATCATCAAGGTGGGCGGCCGCTCGATCGGCGTGTTCCGGGTCGGAGATCGCTTCTACGCCGTCCGCAACCGCTGCCCCCATCAGGGCGGTCCGCTGTGTGTGGGTCACATCCTCGGTGACGCGACCGCGGACGAGCCGGGACGCGCCGTGGTCTCGGAGAATCCGCTGCGGATCGCCTGTCCGTGGCACGGTTGGGAATACGACCTGGCGACCGGCCAGTCGTTCATCGGCGCCGCCCAGCCGGCCGTGAAGAGCTACCGCGTCGCGCTCGAGCCGGGAAGCTCGCTGGTGGCGGAGCTCGACGAGGAAACGGTCCGGCTGCTGCCCGGCCCGTACACGGCAGAGACGTTCGCAGTGACCGTTGAGAACGATTACGTCGTCCTGGAGGTGTAGATCCCGTGTCACATGTGGAAATGCAGCATCCCGACACCGTCACCGCCGGCCGCGCGGTGACACTCATCGATTGCGACGTGCATGCTCAGGCGACCGAGGCGATGCTCGCCGAGTATCTGAGCGCGGGGATGCGGCGCCGGCTCGAGCGCTACGGGCGGCGGGCCCCACGGGTGACCGAGTGGTATCCGCGAGCTCGGAACGCCGGCATGCGGGTCGACGCCTGGCCGGGCAAGCCGGGCCACATCTGGGGCAGTGACCCCGAGATGCTGCGCGCGCAGCTACTCGACGAGTACGGGGTCGACTACGCGATGCTCGAGGTCCTCAGCGGGCAGGACGGGCACGACGACTCCGACTTCCTCGCCGACCTGGCCCGGGCGACGAACCAATGGCAGCTCGAGCGCTGGCTCGACTGGGACTCACGGCTGCGCGGGTCGATCGCCATCCCACACGAGTATCCGGATCTCGCGGTGGCCGAGATCGAGCGCCATGCCGACGACCGGCGCTTCATCTCGGTGCTCATGCCCTCGAACGCCGTCGAGCAGCTGGGATCCCGAAAGTACTGGCCGATCTACGAGGCGGCGGCGGCGCACGGCCGCACGGTGGCGTTCCACACCGGCGGGTATTACGACCACCGCGGCGCCGGCTATCCGTCCTTCTATCTCGAATATCACGTCGCCAACGGCATCGGCATGCAGACACAGCTGACCAGCATGATCGCCGGTGGCATGTTCGACGCCTTCCCCGATCTGCGGGTCGTGCTCACCGAATGCGGACTGGCGTGGGCGGCGGCGCTGCGGTGGTCACTCGACGCCGCCTGGGAGCTGATGCGCGAGGATCTGCCCCGCGTCGCCCGGCGGCCCTCGGAGTACATCCGCGACCACGTGTGGTTCACCACCCAGCCGATCGAGGAGCCCGAGAATCCCGAGCATCTGCTCTACGCGATCGAGCAGGCCGAGCTCGGGGACCGGCTGCTGTTCGCCACCGACTATCCCCACTGGGACTTCGACTCGCCGACGCAGGCCCTGCCCCGGGCGATGCCGGCGCAGCTGCGCCGGGCGATCCTGTGCGAGAACGCGCTCGAGCTCTACGGCCTGCCGCGCGAGCGCGCGGCCGATCGGTAGCGGCCGGGCGGCGGCTCGTCTGCCGCCGCCGGCTCGAAGGCTCGCGCCAGGTGGCGGTACCCGGTGCGCAGATGGGCCTGGAGATCCTCGTCGGGGTGCTGCACCCAGCGCACGAACGCGGCCATCGAGGTGGCGAGGGCCATGTGGCCGACCAGCAGCGGCATGAGCCCCTCCGGATCCTCGCCCCGCCGCTCGGCCACGAACTCCGAGACGACGCGGCGCCACGCGTCGTAGCGCACCATCGAGTGCGCCTGGAGCGCCGGCACCGTCGTGATCAGGGTCATGCGCAGACGGAGGTCCTCCAGCGCCGCGCCCTCGTACCGGTTCGAGGCCACCACGGCGCGCCCGAGCGTGTCCATCGTCGGCTCATCGCCGGCGGCGTCGGCCAGGCTCACGCGCAGCCGGTCGAGCACGCCGTCGAAGTCGCCCCACACCATGTCGTTCTTGGAGGCGAAGTAGTGAAACAGCGTCCGGCGGCCGATCCCGACGGCGTGCGCGATGTCGGCAAGCGTCGTCTCCTCGAAGCCGCGGGCCACGAACAGGGCGAGCGCCGTCCGTCCGACGTGGTCCCGGCTCGTGCTGGGCGGACGCCCCCGGCCGGGCGGCGGCGGGCTGGTGCCGGGCTCGGACATACGGCATGTAATCTAATCGCCGGTTGATATCCGGCACCCGGTGCGATAAATATTTGGGAGAGCGCACGAAACCCGAGCGAGGGAGGTATTCATGACGCGGACCAGCCCGCCAACGGCGGCCGACCCGTCGGTCACCGAGGCTGAGCGCCCCGCCCCGGCGCACGCCGAGCCCACGGCGACGCCGGACGATCGAGCCGGCAACGAGCTCGTCGAAGCGGACCTGCTCGTCGAGGACGTTTCGATCGACGGCATGTGCGGCGTGTACTGACGCGATGGGGTTCGACCTCGAACGCGCCTGGCGTCTGCACGATCAGGTCGCCGTGCGACCCGAGCCGTTCGGCGCCCTCGCGTACCACTTCGGGACCCGCCGCCTCTCATTCCTGAAGACCCGCAAGCTGCTCGCCGTCGTGCAGGCGCTCGGCGAGAACCCAAGCGGGCGCGCGGCCTGCCACTCCGCCGGCGTCGCCCCAGAAGAGCTCCCGGACTATGAACGGGCGCTGGACACGCTCGCGCAGACCGGCATGCTGGTGGAGCGCCGGGCACGATGAGCGCCACCGCCGGCCAGGGGCACCGCCTCGTCGATCACTTCCAGGCCGGCCTTGATGCGCCGATCTGCCTGACCTGGGAGCTCACGTACGCCTGCAACCTCGCCTGCATCCATTGCCTGTCGAGCTCGGGCCGCCGCGACCCGCGGGAGCTCTCGACCGCCGAATGCCGGCAGGTGATCGACGAGCTCGAGCGGATGCAGGTCTTCTACGTCAACATCGGCGGCGGCGAGCCGACGGTCCGGCGCGATTTCTGGGAGCTGATCGACTACGCCACCGCGCACGGCGTCGGGGTCAAGTTCTCGACCAATGGCTCGCGGATCACCGCGCCGGCGGCGCAGCGGCTGGCCGCCACCGACTACGTCGACGTCCAGATCTCCCTCGACGGCGCGTCGGCGGAGATCAACGACGCGGTGCGCGGCGCCGGTTCCTATGCGACCGCCATCCGGGCCATGGAGCGCCTCGCCGAGGCGGGCATGACGGGGTTCAAGCTCTCGGTCGTCGTCACCCGCCACAACGTCGCGCAGCTTGACGCGTTCCAGGCCATCGCCGGGCGCTACGGCGCGCAGCTGCGCCTGACCCGCCTGCGGCCCTCGGGTCGCGGCGCCGACGTGTGGGCGCAGCTGCATCCCACCCCCGCCCAGCAGCGCCTGCTTTACGACTGGCTGACCGAGCGGGGCGAGCAGGTCCTCACCGGCGACTCGTTCTTCCATCTGGCCGCCTACGGCGACCCGCTGCCCGGACTGAACCTCTGCGGCGCGGGCCGGGTCGTCTGCCTGATCGATCCGGTCGGCGACGTGTACGCCTGCCCGTTCGCCATCCATGAGACGTTCCTCGCCGGCAACGTCCGCGACCCGGGCGGGTTCACCACCGTGTGGCGGGAATCCGAGCTCTTCCAGGATCTCCGCCGCCCCGAGACCGGCGGCGCGTGCCGGTCGTGCGGGCTCTTCGACTCGTGTCGCGGCGGTTGCATGGCGGCGAAGTTCTTCACCGGGCTCCCGCTCGACGGCCCCGATCCGGAGTGCGTGCTCGGGCACGGCGAGGCCGCGCTGCGCGCGCCGGGCGAGCGCGTCGCCCCTCGCGCCGGCACCGACCATTCCCGGCGGCGTGCGAGCCGCCCGGCCCCGGCGTGCGACGAGAGTCCGCTCGCCGGCTTGCAGGTCATCCGCTGATGGCCTCGCCGTGGTTCGAGTCGGTGGCCGAGGCGGAGCGCCGGGCCAAGCGGCTGCTGCCGGCCTCGGTGTTCGGAGCGATCCGGGCGGGCACCGAGCACGGGCTCACGCTCCAGGACAACGTCGACGCGTTCGGCGAGCTGGGGCTGGCGCCGCACGTGGCCGGGCTGCCGGCCACGCGCGAGCTGGCGACGGCCGTCATGGGTCAGCGGATCTCGCTGCCGGTGCTCATCTCGCCCACTGGAGTCCAGGCCGTCCATCCCGCGGGGGAGGTCGCGGTGGCGCGGGCGGCCGCGACGCGCGGCACGGCGATGGGACTGAGCTCGTTCGCCAGCATGCCGGTCGAGGCGGTGGTGGCCGCCAACCCGCAGACCTTCTACCAGGTCTACTGGGCCGGGACCCGGGCCCAGATCCGCGAGCGGCTCGAGCGGGCCCGGCGGGCGGGGGCGGTCGGTCTGATCATCACCCTCGACTGGTCGTTCTCCCACGGCCGGGACTGGGGCAGCCCGGCGATCCCCGAGCGGCTCGACGGCAAGACGATGCTCAAGTTCGCCCCGGAGGTGCTCGCTCGCCCGCGCTGGCTGGCCGGCTGGGCCAGAACGGGGCGTCTCCCCGGGCTGACCGTGCCCAACATGGCCGCGCCCGGCATGCCGGCTCCCACGTTCTTCGGCGCGTACGGCGAGTGGATGCAGACGACCCCTCCGAGCTGGGACGACCTGCGCTGGCTGCGCGAGCGGTGGGATGGCCCGTTCATGCTCAAGGGGGTGATGCGGGTCGACGACGCCCGGCGCGCCGCCGAGGTCGGGGTGAGTGCGATCTCGGTCTCCAATCACGGCGGCAACAATCTGGACGGGACACCGGCGACGATCCGCGCGCTGGCGGCCGTCGTCGAGGCGGTCGGAGACGACGTGGAGGTCGTGCTCGACGGCGGGATCCGCCGCGGCAGCGACGTCGTCAAGGCGCTGGCCCTGGGGGCCCGGGCGGTCATGATCGGCCGCGCCTGCCTGTGGGGCCTCGCCGCGGCGGGCCAGCCGGGGGTCGAGAACGTGCTCGACATCCTGCGCAGCGGGATCGACTCCGCGCTGCTCGGCCTCGGCCGTGCCTCGATTCACGATCTCTCGCCGGACGACCTGCTCGTTCCCCCCGGCTTTCAACGGCGGCTGGGGGTCCACGGCGACCCGCTGCCCCGCCCCGCCATCGCATGAGGCTCGGGCCGAGCACGTGGCCGGACCTTGGTGAGGACGCGCCCCGGCGGCTGCTCATCCCGCTCGGCGCCACCGAGCAGCACGGACCGCACCTCCCGTTGCAGACCGACACCCTGATCGCCGTGGCGATCGCGGAGGCGGCGGCCGCCGAGCGGCGCGACGTCGTGATCGCGCCGGCGCTGCCGTACGGCGCCAGCGGCGAGCACGCCGGCTTCCCGGGCACGCTGTCACTGGGACGGGCTGCCGTGGAGGCCGTGATCGTCGAGCTCGTCCGCAGCGCCGACCACTTCGACGATGTCGTCCTGCTCTCATGGCACGGCGGCAACGCGCAGCCGGTGCACCGGGCGGTGACGCGCCTGCGCGGCGAGGGCCGCCGGGTCAGCGCCTGGCAGCCGGCGCTCGTCGGCGGCGACGCTCACGCCGGGCGAGTCGAGACCTCGCTCATGCTCGCCGTCGCGCCGGCGCTCGTCGGAGCGCAGCGTCCGGCTGGGGTGACCGAGCCCGTCGCGGGGCTGATGCCGGCCCTGCGCGAGCACGGGGTCAGGGCGGTGTCGCCCACCGGCGTGCTCGGCGACGCGCGGGGGGCGAGCGTCACCGAGGGCAGAGCGCTGCTCGCGGCGCTCGCCGCCGACCTCGAGGCCTTCCTGCGGGCCACGCCGGTGCTCGCGGCAACGAGCTGAGCCGTGACCCGGCTCGACGTCGCCCCCGCCCCCGATGTCCCGGCTCCGGTCGGGCTGCCGGTGCGGTTGCATCCCGGCGTGCGCCGCCTGCGCGGCGGTCGCGGGCTGCTCGGGGGATCGCCGCTGCGGCTGATGACGCTGACCGAGGCCGGCGTCCGGGTGATCGACGGCTGGCGGGGGACCTCGCTGGTCGGCGACCGCGCGGCCGATCGCCGTCTCGCGCGCCGGCTGCTCGACGCCGGGATCCTGGTGCCGAGGCCGCCGCCGGCGTCGTCGACCGCTGAGCTGTCGGTCGTCGTGCCGGTCCGCGACCGCCCGGCGCAGCTCGCGCGGTGCCTCGATGCCGTTCGGGTGGCGTGCCCGCAATCGCCGGTCGTCGTCGTCTGCGACGGTTCCGACGCTCCGGAGCCCGTCCACGAGGTCTGCCGCGCCCGCGGCGCGCGCCTCATCCGCCACGACGTCTGCCGCGGGCCGGCGGCGGCCCGCAATACTGGCCTCGCCGCGTGCCGGACCGCGTACGTCGGCTTCGTCGACTCGGATGTCGTGCTGGCGCCCGACTCGGCGCGCCGTCTGCTCGGGCACCTGTCGGACCCCGCGGTGGGGGCGGTGGCCCCGCGGGTGTGCGCGCTGGCGGGTGGCCGGGGTCGCATCGCCGGCTTCGAGCACCGCCATTCCGCCCTCGACCTCGGACCGTCCGGCGGGCACGTCGGCCCGGGGAGGGCGATCGCCTACGTGCCGAGCACGGTGATGCTCGCCCGCCGGGCCGCGCTCGGCGCCGGATTCGACGACGCGATGCGGACCGGGGAGGACGTCGACCTCGTCTGGCGCCTGGATCGGGCCGGCTGGCGCGTCCGCTACGCACCCGAAGTCGAGGTCTGGCACGAGCACCGCGTCCGCCTGCGCTCGTTCGTCGCTGACCGCCACCGCTATGCGCGCTCGGCCGGAGGCCTGGCCCGCCGCCACCCCACCGCGCTGCCGGCCGCCCGCCTCAGTCCAGCGCCGGCCCTCATCTGGCTGCTCGCTCTCGCCGGACGACCGCGGGCCGCGCTGGCCGTGGGCGGCTGGGCCGTCGCGCGGCGGCGCCGGGCACTCGGCGGGGCGGTCGATCCCGGCGCCGGGCTCGCGGCCGCGGTCACCGCACGCGCTGTGGCCGGCACCGGGCTCGCGCTGGCGCATGCGACGCGGCGGGTCTGGTCCCCCGCCCTGCTCCTGCTCGCCGGCCGGCACCGCGCGCTGCGCGTGCCGCTGCTCGCCGCCTTCACCATCGGGCCGCTCCAGGATGCGCTGACCAGCGGGGCGGTGCGGATAGCGCTCGGCGACGCACCGCTGCGCCTGCTCGACGACGTGCTCGCCGCGACCGGCACCTGGGACGGCTGCCTGCGCGAGCGCACGCTGCGGCCGCTGCTGCCGACCATGGCTCCGGCGCGGGCGGGATCCCGGTGACGTCCGGGACGCCGGGCGCGCGCGTGACGCCCGGGGCGCGCGTCGCCGTCGTCACCGGAGCGGCCCGCGGGATCGGCGCCGCGACCGTACTGGCGCTCGCCGCGGAGGGCTGGAGCGTCGCGGCGGTCGACCGGTGCGCGGACGACCCGCGGCTGCCCTACCACCTCGGCACCGAGCAGGAGCTGACCGCCGTCGTGACGCGGGCGCAGGAGCTCGCCGGCTCCGCGGCCCGCGTCGCCGCGCATGTCGGCGACGCGTCGTCGATGCCGGACATGACCGGCGCCGTCGACCGGACCGAGCAGGAGTTCGGCGGCGTCGACGCGGTCATCGCGGTGGCCGGGGCGATCGCGGGCGGTGTCCCGCTGTGGGAGATGCCGCTCGAGCAGCAGGCCGCGGTGCTCGAGGCGAACCTGACCTCGGTCCTGGTCGCCGCGCGCGTTGGCATTCCCGCGCTGCTGCGCCGCCCCGAGCCACGATCGGGGCGTTTCGTCGCCGTGGCCTCCGCCGCGGCGACGCGGGGGTTGCCGATGCTCGCCGCGTACTGCGCGGCCAAGGCGGGTGTCACCGGGCTCGTTCGCGCGCTGGCGGCCGAGCTCCGCGGCACCGGGGTGACCGCCAATGCCGTCAGCCCGGGCTCGACGGCCACGATGATCCTCGACGAGAGTGCTCGCCTGTACGGGCTCGAGTCCGCCGAGGCGTTCGCCTCCCAGCAGCCGATCGCGCGGCTCATCGCACCCGAGGAGGTCGCCGAGGCGATCAGGTGGCTCGCCGGCGCGTCCACCGGGGCGGTGACGGGGGCGGCGGTGCCAGTCGACGGAGGATTGTCTCTGTGACAGTGATGCAACGTGGACACTCGCGGGCTATCGTGTGGCGCTGATGCAGGCGATCGACTGTGATGTGCACTGTGCGCCGGCCGCCTACGACGCACTGTTCCCGTATCTGAGTGACTACTGGCGCCAGTACATCCAGGAGGCCGGAGTCCGTCTCACCGGTGTCGCGCACGCGTATCCTCCCGGCGCGCCCACCACCGCGTCGCCCGCCGTGCGCGAGCTGGCCGGACCGTCGGTGCCCGACAGCTACGGCGCGCTCAAGGAGCATGTGCTCGACCGCGCCGATCCCCGCTTCGCGGTGCTCAACTGCCTGACCGGTTTCGAGACTCACCGCAACGCCCACTTCAGCGCGGCGGTGGCCGGCGCCATCAACGACTGGCTGGTGGAGGAGTTCCTGGCGCGCGACGAGCGCCTGCGCGCCAGCCTCGTCGTCTCGACCATCTCGGTGCAGGATGCGGTGGCCGAGATCGGGCGAATCGGCGGTGATCCGCGGTTCGTGCAGGTACTGCTGCCCATCCGCAGCGACGTGCCGTGGGGCAACAAGGCCAACCATCCCATCTTCGAGGCGGCGCGGGAGCAGGGGCTGCAGATCGGCCTGCACGCGTGGGGACGGGCCGGCAAGGCGGCGACGCCGAGTGGGTTCACCACAACATACTTCGAGGACTATCTCGGCAACCAGGCGATCGCCCAGGCCCAGTTGCTGAGCTTCGTCGCCGAGGGCGTGTTCACCCGCTGGCCGGATCTGCAGGTGATGCTCATGGAGTGCGGCTTCGCCTGGCTGCCGCCGCTGCTGTGGCGCTTCGACAAGGACTGGCGCGGGGTGTGGCGCGAGGTCCCGTGGGTCAAGGGACCACCGTCGGCATATGTGCTCGAGCACTTCCGCGCCACGACGGCCCCGTCCCACCTGCCCCGAGATGACGCCGGCCTCGGACAACTGCTCGAGATGGTCGACCTCGGCGCGCTGCTCGCCTACGCGAGTGACTATCCGCACGACCATGGTGACGGCGTGCCGACGCTGCTCGAGCGGCTCGATGAGCCGGCGCGCTCGGCGGTCATGGGCGGCAACGCTGCCGCGCTGTACGGACTGCCGCTGTAGATCGATCCCCTCCGGCGGTGGCCCAGGAGTGAGTTGTCGCCGAGGTCGTGCGCTCGCGAGCAAGTCCGTGTGCGCTGTGTGGCAAGTCCCGTTTGACGAGCCCGCCGCCGTGAGAATATGAAAGTGGTCACATCGAGCACGCGGCAGCGTGCTCCCTATCCCGGTTTTCCGACCGGGGGGTTCGCTGCCGGCGTCACCAGGGAGAGGGAGGAGAAATGACCGCACGCAGCGGAGCGACACCGTCACCGCGCATGCCCGGGGATTCACCGACTGGGCCGGCGACCCGTCGCCGGTTCTGTGCCGGGCGGCTGACGGTCGCAGCGTCCGCGGTCTGCGCCTGCCTGGCGCTGGCCGCCTGCGGAAGCTCCTCGAGCTCGAGCAGCTCGAGCAACGCCTCCTCCGCGAGTGCGACGAGCTCGAGCGCGACGAGCGCCGCTGCGACGGGCACGCCCAAGCCGGGCGGCTCGCTCACCGTGCTGGAGAGCGCGGGATATGCGGGAGACTGGCCGACCGGCCTGGATCCGGCGAACAACACCAACGGCGCCGCCAACCAGGACCAGATGAGCGCAATCTTCGGTGTGCTGTGGGAGCTCAACACCAACGGCAAGCTCATCCCGGATCTGGCCACCGGGTCCAAGTTCACGGCCGGCGGCAAGACGATCACGATCACGCTGCGCCCGGGTGTGAAGTTCTCCGACGGCACGCCGTTCAATGCGCAGGCGGTCGTGTTCAACTGGAAGCGTGACCTGGCGTCCCCGTGCACCTGCAAGCCGACGAACTTCGTGGTCAAGTCGATCACCGCGCCCAGCTCCACCACCGTGGTGGTCAACCTCACCGCTCCGGACGGCGCGTTCGTCGATCAGCTCCAGGATTCCAACTTCTCCTGGATCGCCTCGCCGACGGCGATCAAGAAGATGGGCGAGCAGGCGTTCAAGCTCAAGCCGGTCGGCGCGGGCCCGTTCACGGTCGTGAGCGACACGCTCAACAACTCACTGGTGCTCAAGAAGAACCCCAGCTACTGGGAGAGCGGCCGTCCGTACCTCGACCAGCTCACGTTCAAGACGACCGCCAGTGACGAGAGCGCGCTGGAGGCGATGCAGGCCGGGCAGGGCCAGGTGTATCCCGGCATGAGCTCGCCGCAGTTGCTCAGTTCCTACAAGTCGAAGTTCACCGTCACCACCGTGCCGTCGACCTCGCCGTACGACATCCAGCTGAACACGGCGATCCCGCCGTTCAACAACATCAAGGCCCGCGAGGCGATCTACGACGCCACCAACGGTGGTCTGATCGACCAGAAGCTGTTCGGTAACGTCAACCCGGTGGGGCAGTCGTTCACCGCCCCCGCCGGCCTGTTCTACGAGCGCAACGTGCCCGGCTACCCGACGTACGACCTGGCCAAGGCCAAGGCGCTGGTGAAGTCGCTCGGCGGCCTGACGATCAACTTCTTCACCATTGCGCAGCCCGCCACCACGAACTTCATGGAGGCGCTGCAGTCGATGTGGAAGCAGGCCGGGATCAATGCCTCGATCCACTTCTATCCGCTGGCCGGGCTGATCCAGCAATTCGACGGCAAGAAGTGGCAGATCGCGCTGCAGACCGCGGGCGCGTGGGACCCGGCAGGCGGCGTCGGAGTGGCGTTCCGCTTCCTGTCGGCCTCGCCGTTCAGCGGCGTGCACGATCCTCATCTGGACTCGCTGATCCTCGGAGGCCAGGCCGCGATCAATCCGGCCACGCGCAAGTCCATGTATGACGAGGCGGCGGCGTACATCGCCAAGAATGCCGACGGTCCGTTCCTGTTCCCGTTGGCGAACTGGAACATCGCGACGCACGGGGTGCAGGGCATCGGTCTGACCACGGCGATCCCGCCCGTCGCGGTCAACGGACCGGTGCTGTGGGAGGACGTCTCGACATCGTCCTCGTAAACCGTCAGTTGGTCCGCGAACGATGAGCAGCTCGGCGTCAGCGCCCCTGCCCGCCCCGGTGACCGGGACACGGGCCGGGGCGCTCACCCGGGTGGCCGGCTCTCCCACGCTGCGGTTCATCGGCCGCCGGCTGCTGACCGCGATTCCGGTGCTCTGGGGACTCACGCTGGCGACCTTCATCGTCATGAACGCGCTGCCGGGCGATGCGGCACAGGAGCTGCTCGGAGCGAGCGCCACCCCGGCCGAGATCCATCAGCTGTCGGTCAAGCTCGGGCTCGACAAGCCGTTCATCACCCATTACCTCGACTGGCTGCACGGGCTCGTCAGCGGCCATCTCGGCACCTCGCTGGCCAGCGGTCAGAGCGTCACCTCGATCCTGGGCAACGATCTGCCGGTCACGTTCGAGCTGCTGGCGTACGCGTTCCTGATCTCCCTGGTGTTCGCGGTGCCCATCGCTCTGGTCTCGGCTCGCCATCCCAACGGGATCTTCGACCGCATCAGCCTGATCCTCAGCATGGGCGGGCTGTCGATCGCCAACTACGTGCTGGCGCTCGTACTCGTGTACGTCTTCGCCGTCAAGCTCAACGTGCTGCCCGCCCTGGGCTGGACCCCTCCGGACCAGAGCCTGGGCAACAACATCAAGTGCCTGACCATGCCGGCGGTGTCGATCGGCCTGTCGCTGTTGTGCTTCTACACCCGGCTGCTGCGAGCCGACCTGGTGGAGCAGATGCGCGAGGACTACGTGGTGGCCGCGCGGGCAAAGGGCGTCGGACCGTGGCGCATCCTGCTGCGCCACGCACTCCGCAACTCCGTCTTTGGCCTGATCACCGTCGTGGCGCTCAACCTGGGGACGTTGCTGGGCGCGACGGTCGTCATCGAGCAGATCTTTGGCCTGCCCGGAATCGGCCACGAGCTCCTGTCGGCGATCGGTAACCGCGATGCTCCGGTGGTGGAGGGCACGGTGCTCGTGTTCGGCCTGATCACGGTGCTGGCGAACCTGCTGGCCGACCTCCTGTACGCGACGCTGGATCCGAGAGTGCGATATGGCAGCACCGGCTGACGCCGCCGTCGTTCCCAGCGCGCTCGAGCCGGTTGCCGTGGTTCCCGTCGGCGGCCGCCGACGGGGTCGCCTCGGCGCGCTGGCCAGCATCGGCGTGCCGAGCGCGCTGCTGATCCTCATCTTCGGTCTGTGCTTCCTGTGGCCGCTGATCGGCCCCGTGCCCCCGCCGACCGGCGGCAACATCCTGAACTCCAACCTGCCCGCGTTCTCGCCCGGGCATCTGCTCGGGACCGATGCCACCGGTAACGACGAATGGTCGCGGCTGCTGTACGGCGGCCGGGCATCGCTGGAGGTCGGGCTGGCCGTCAACGCCATCGGACTGGCGCTGGGCGGTCTGCTGGGCGCGATCGCCGCCTATATGGGCGGCTGGCGCGACGCGGTGATCATGCGCATCCTCGACGTGCTGATCGCCTTTCCCTCCTTGGTGCTGGCGCTGGCCATCGCCGAGGGGCTCGGGCCGAGCGAGCTACACGCGATCTGGGCGCTGTGCTTCTTCAGCGTGCCCGCGTTTGCCCGGATCGCCCGGGCGGCGACGCTCCGGGTCCGCGAGCAGAACTACATCGTCGCCGCCGGGCTGTCGGGCACCAGCCACCGGCGTACCCTGCTGCGCCACATCGCCCCGAACATCGTCCCCCAGCTGATCACGTTCGCATTCCTGGGCATGGGCATCACCGTGGTCCTCGAGGGGGCGCTCAGCTTCCTGGGTCTGGGCATTCCGCTCCCGGCCCCCAGCTGGGGCAACATGATCGCCCAGGGCGCCGGCATCCTGTCGGCGGCGCCCAAGTTCACCATGCTGCCGAGTGCGGCCCTGTTCATCACCGTGATCGCCTTCAACCTGCTCGGCGACGGGCTGCGGGAGCGGTGGGGCACGCGATGAGCACGAACGGCTTTGTCGCCGCCCATGCCGTCGAGCTGGAGGCGGGCGGGACCGGCGGCGGCGCCGGTGCCGACGTGCCGCTGCTGGCGGTCGACGAGCTCCGGGTCGACTTCCATCAGGGCCACCGCGTGGTGCGGGCCGTGGACGGCCTCAGCTATGCGGTGAGACGCGCGCGGACGGTGGCGCTGATTGGGGAATCGGGCTCCGGCAAGACGGTCAGCTCACGCGCGATCATGGGGCTGCTGCCGCAGACGGCGCGCGTGCGCGGCTCGATCCGGTTCGAAGGTCAGGAGCTGATCGGCCTGCCCGAGCGCAAGCTGCGGCAGCTCCGGGGCGGAGAGGTCGCGATGGTCTTCCAGGACCCCAGCCGGTCCCTGAACCCGACCATGCGGATCGGCGCACAGATCGTCGAGGCCATCCAGATGCACCGGACGATGGCACGCCCGGCGGCGCTCGACCGCGCCGTCGAGCTGATGGAACTGGTGCGGCTGCCGGCCGCCCGCGAACGCCTGCGGCAGTACCCCCACCAGCTCTCGGGCGGGATGCGCCAGCGGGTGATGATCGCGATCGCCCTGGGGGCCGACCCCAAGCTGCTCATTGCCGACGAGGCCACGACAGCGCTGGACGTGACGACCCAGGCCCAGATCATGGAGCTCCTAGGTGATCTCCAGCAGCGGCTGGGGATGGCGCTCATCATGATCAGCCACGATCTCGGGCTGGCCGCCAGCTTCGCCGACGAGGTGCTGGTCATGTACGCCGGGCGGGCAGTCGAGCACGCGCCGACGCGCAAGCTGTTCGCCGAGGTGCGCATGCCCTATACGCGCGCCCTGCTGGACGCGATACCGCGGCTGGAGAACCCGGCGCATTCCCCGCTGGCCGCGGTTCCCGGCCAACCGCCGGACCTGTCCGCGGAACAGGCGGGGTGTCCGTTCGCTCCCCGGTGCCCGGACGCCAGCGACCGGTGCCGGGAGGCCGCGCCGCCGTTCGCCGAGCAGGAGCCCGGCCATCTGTGGGCGTGCTGGCATCCCTGTGGGGTGAAGGCGCCGTCGTGAGCGACCCGCTGCTTCAGGTCTCAGATCTCGTCCAGGAGTTCACCGTCCGGGACCGCGGCGGGGTCAGGAGCGGCACGGTCCATGCCGTCTCCGGAGTCTCGTTCTCCCTGTCCGCTGGGGAGAGCCTCGGCCTGGTCGGCGAGACGGGTTCCGGCAAGTCGACGCTGGCGCGCGCGCTGCTCCAGGCGCCCGGACCCAAGCAGGGCTCGGTCCGCTTCCGAGGAACCGAGCTCGTCGGGCTCAAGCGACGGCGGCTGCAGGAGGCGCGGCGCCACATCCAGATGGTGTTTCAGGATCCGTTCAGCTCGCTGGACCCTACGTGGCGGGTGGGCCAGCTGGTGGCGGAGCCCCTGGTCGCCTTCCAGGTCGGCAGCGGCGCGCAGCGGCGCCGGCGTGTGGAGGAGCTGCTGGACCGCGTCGGGCTCGATCCCGCTCTCTATATGGAGCGCCGCCCGCGTGAGCTCTCCGGAGGGCAGGCTCAGCGGGTGGCGATCGCCCGCGCGCTGGCCCTCGACCCGGACCTGATCATCTACGACGAGGCGGTCTCCTCGCTTGACGTCCTGATCCGCGCGCAGGTGCTCAACCTGCTGGAGCAGCTGCGCTCGGAGCTGGGGCTGGCGTATCTGTTCATCGCGCACGACCTGGCGCTGGTCAAGCAGGTGTCCGATCGCGTCGCGGTCATGTATCTGGGCAAGCTTGTCGAGCTGGGGCCGGCGGAGTCGCTGTACCGGGAGCCGCTGCACCCGTACACCGTGGCGCTGCTGGCCTCGATCCCCAGCCCGGACCCCACCGTGCCCCACGAGCCGGTGGGCGCCGCCATCCAGGGGGAGCCGCCGTCGCCGATCGACCCGCCCAGCGGCTGCCGCTTCCGCACCCGTTGCCCCCGCGCCCAGGACATCTGCGCCGCTCAGGAGCCACCGCTGCGCGAGCTGTTGGACGGTCACCGCGCCGCCTGCCACTTCCCGGTCACCGTCGATACGCCCGCGCCGCCGGTGACGGGCAGCGCGCCGGCCGAAGGTGCACCGCCGGCGTCCGGGCACCCCGTTGCCCTCCCAACCCACCCGGCCGCCGACGGCGGCCGCCACCCGTGAGCAAGCGAAGGAGAACCCCATGGCAGTGAGCGAACGGCACCAGGCCACGCTCGACGTGTCGAGCCTGCTGACCGATGCAACACAGCTCATCGGCGGTGAATGGGTCGCCGCTCGCGGCGGCGAGACGATCGCCGTGATCAACCCGGCCACCGGCGAGACCCTCGCCCACGTCCCCCGGTCCGGCGCCGACGACGTCGCCGACGCGGTGAGCGCCGCCGAGGCGGCGTTCCCGGCCTGGCGGGACACCAGCCCGTCGGCGCGCGGCCAGCTCCTCCTGCGCTGGGCCCAGCTCTGCCGCGAGCACGCCGACCAGCTCGACGTGCTCGAGCGGATGGAGGTCGGCCGGCCGACCTGGGGTCCACCTCCGATGTCGAACATCATCACGTTCATCGCCGGGCTCGCCGACAAGGTGACCGGCCAGACCCTGCCGAGCGCCTTTCCCGACGTCATCGGGATGACCCTGCGCGAGCCGTACGGCGTCTGCGGCGCGATCATCCCGTGGAACGCGCCCGGCCCGCTCACCGCCCAGGACGTCGCGCCGGCGATCGCCACCGGCAACACGATCGTCCTCAAGCCCGCCGAGGACGCGCCGCTCACGCCGCTGCTCATGGGGCGGCTGGCCCTTGAGGCGGGGATCCCCCCCGGGGTCGTCAACGTCGTGACCGGTTACGGCGGCGAGGCCGGCGACGCCCTCAGCCATCACCCGGGCATCCGCCGGATGAGCTTCACCGGCTCCCCCGAAACCGGCACCCGGGTCATGGAGGCCTGTGCCCAGCACCTCGTCCCGGTCCACCTCGAGCTCGGCGGCAAGTCGCCGCAGGTCGTGCTGCACGACGCGCCGCTGGACAAGGCGATCCCGACGATCGTGCGCAGCATCACCCTCAACACCGGCCAGATCTGCGCCGCCGGGTCGCGCGTCATCGTCGACGAGCGGATCCGCGAACAGGTCGTCGAGGGCCTCGCCGCGGGGTTTGAGAAGGTCACGGTCGGCCCGTGGTACGAGCGGGTCGATATGGGCCCGCTGATCAGTGCCAAGCAGGAGCAGCGCGTCCTCGGATACCTGGAGTCCGGGCGCCTGCAGGGGGCGAAGGTCATCGTCGGCGGCGACAAGCTCAGCGGGGAGCGGTTTGACCACGGCTACTTCGTGGCGCCGACCATCTTCGACGAGGTCACCCCCGACATGCGGATCGCCCAGGAGGAGATCTTCGGGCCGGTCCTGTCGGTGCTCGGCGCGCAGGACGAGGAGCAGGCGTTGCAGATCGCCAACGGCACGCGCTACGGGCTGGTCGCCTCGGTGTGGACGAGTGACGTCGGCAAGGCGGTTCGGCTCGCCCGGCGGATCCAGGCCGGCCAGGTGTCGATCAACACCCTGTGGTCCGGTGGCGTGATCGGCGCGCCGTTCGGCGGCTACAAGTCGAGCGGCTTCGGTCGGACGGTGAGTGCCGAATCGATCCAGGACTACACCCAGGTCAAGAGCGTGATCATCGACGGGCGCGCATAGTGGAGGTCTCCCTGGAGGGCAAGGTCGCACTCGTCACCGGGGCCGGCCCCAACATCGGCTCCGGGATCGCGCTCGCCCTGGCGCGCTACGGGGCCAAGGTCGCCTGCAACGACCTCTCGCCGGACGCGGCGGCCGCCTGCGTGCGCCGGATCGAGCGCCACGACCGCGAGGCGATGGCGATCCCCGGGGACGTCAGCGACGAGGCCGACGTGCAGCGCTACCTCGGCGCGGTGCTGGACCGCTGGGGCCGCGTCGACATCCTCGTCAACAACGCCGCGATCCTCGGCGGACGGGGAGTGCTCGAAGAGAGCCTGGCGTTCTTCAACCGCGCGGTCGAGGTCGCCGGCGCGGGGACGTTTCTCAACACCAAGTACGCGGCCATCGCGATGATCGAGCGGGAGATCCCGGGCAGCATCGTCAACATCCTGTCCTCCAACGCCTGGCAGGGCGCGCCGGGCGTGATCGCATACGCGTTCCACAAGGGCGGCCTGGCCAACTTCACGCGGGCCGCCGCCATGGATCTCGCGCCGTACGGGATCCGCGTCAACTCCTACTCCCCGACCGCGCCGCGGCCCGACAACCCGGAGCTCCTGGCCGAGCGCAAGGGCAGCGGGGGGCTGGGACCCCGCCCGCCCGCGCCGGACGATCGCCCCGGCTGGTGGCGTGACGTGGGCCGGATCGACGTGCGCGGCAACATGCCGATGGCGCCATCGACGCCCACCGACATCGGCCATTGCGTGGCCTGGCTGTGCTCCGACTATGCGCGCCTGATGACCGGCTGCGATTTCGTGATCGACGGCGGAGCTCGCGCCAAGTACTGGGGCTACACGCCGCCCGAGGCCAAGGCCGAGCCGGTGCCGCTCGTTCCGCTCTACGACGACGAGACAATGCCGGGAGGGTTCTAGCCATGTCTGAAGCGATGGTCCGCGCCGCGGTCCAGACCGGTCCGCTGGCCTATGAGATCCGGGAGCTCCCGCGCCCGCGGATCGGCGAGGACGACGGCCTGCTGCGAATCGAGGCGTGCGGGGTGTGCGGCTCGGATGTCGAGCAGTACCGTGGGCACCTGGTCCGTCCCGGCATGTTTCCGCTCGTCCCCGGCCACGAGCCGCTGGGCATCGTCGAGGAGGTGGGCGATCGCGCGGCCGAGCGCTGGGGCGTCGCGCCCGGCGATCGCGTGGCGGTGGAGATCCTGCGGCCCTGCCGCACCTGTGATCACTGCCTGACCGGACGCTACATGTCCTGCCCCAATCGCGACGGCGCCTACGGCATGACGCCCCTGTCGCGCGAGCCGGGCCTGTGGGGCGGCTTCGGCGAGTACATGTACCTGCACCCGTGGGCGATCCTCCACAAGGTCTCCCCGGACCTGCCGGCCGAGCTCGCGGTCATGTTCAACCCCCTCGGCGCCGGGGTGCGCTGGGCCGCCTTCCTCGGCGAGGTCGGGCTCGGCGACACCGTGCTCATCCTCGGTCCCGGCCAGCGGGGCCTGACGTCGGTGATCGCAGCTCGGGCGGCGGGCGCGGGCACGATCATCGTCACCGGACTGGGGCGGGACGCGAACAAGCTGGCGCTGGCCCGGGAATTCGGCGCCGATCACACGATCAACGTCGATGAGGAGAACGTCGTGCAGCGCGTCACCGAGATCACCGACGGCGCGATGGCCGACGTCGTGCTGGAGCTGACGCCGATGGCCACCGCCCCGATCGGCGACGCCATCGAGGCCGTCCGGCACAGTGGGCGCATCGTCCTCGCCGGGCTGAAGGGCAACAAGCCGATCGAGGTCATCACCGATCGGCTGATCAACAAGGGCCTGACGGTGAAGGGCGCGTTCGGCGTCAACGCGGAGGCGTACATCGAGGCGATCCGGATCATCGAGTCCCGCCGGTTCCCCCTGGAGAAGATGCACAGTGGCGCCTACGAGCTCGCCGACACCGCGGCCGCGATCGAGGAGCTCGGTGACGGCGACGCCATCCACGTGTGCGTCTGCCCGGACCGAGCGTCGGCGTCCACGCCGGCCATGACCACCGTCGGTGCGTCCGACGAGGAAGGCAGGCACTGATGCTCGTCGACATGCACGCGCACGTCATTCCGGGGGCGCTCGACGCCGCCGGCACGCGTGACGGCCACCGCGGACCGCGCGTCGGCCCGTGTGACGATCCTCGCGCGCGGCTGCTGGAGACCGACCGGATGCAGTTCACGGCCGCCGAGGCGTTCTACTCCGCGCAGCGCCGGCTGGAGGAGATGGACGCCGCCGGCGTCGACGCCGAGGTCGTCTCGCCGATGCCGCCGCTGCTGGACTACGGGCTGACCGGCGAGGAGGGGCTGACGCTGTCGCGCCGGGTCAACGAGTTCATCGCCGAGCTGACGCGGACTGATCCCCACCGGCTGCTGGGCATGGCGATGGTGCCGATGCAGGCGCCGGACCTGGCCACCGCCGAGCTGGGGGCGGTGCAGGAGATGGGCCTGGTCGCGGTCGAGATCACGTCCAACGTCCTCGGCCGCTCCCTGCACGAGGACGAGTTCACCGAGTTCTGGGCCGAGGCGGAGCGCCTCCAGATGCCCGTCTTCGTCCACGGGATGCCCGGGGATCTCGCCGGGCGCGTGCCGGGCGGGCTGGTGGCGGTGGCCGGCTTCGCCGTCGGCGCCGACGTCGCGCTGGCGGCGACATCGATCGTCGCCGGCGGGGTGGCCGAGCGCCACCCGCGGCTGCGGCTGGCGTTCAGCCACGGCGCCGGCGGCTTCCCGTGCATGCTCCCCCGCGCCAACTACTTCTGGGGCAAGACCTGGAACGAGGAGCCGTCATCGGAGGGCGACGGCCTCGGACCGGCCGAGCTGGCCAAGCGCTTCTACTACGACGGCCTGGTGATGGACCGCCGGACGCTTCGCCACCTCATCGAGATGATGGGCCATACGCAGGTGCTCGTCGGCTCCGACTTCCCGGCGATGCCGCGGGAACAGCCGTGCGGACGGACGCTCCGCTCGCTGGATCTGGCACCGGACGAGCTCGAGGACATCACCTGGCACAACACGTTCCGGTTCCTCGGAGTCGACGCCCCGCAGCTCGTCGGCGAGGGCGCCGGTACCGCGACCGAAAGGGTGACACAGTGAAGACACGCGCAGCAGTCGTCCGGGGCCCCGGGGAAGCCTGGGAGGTGACCGAAGTCGATCTCGACGAGCCCAAGGAGCACGAGGTGCTCGTCAGGGTGATGGCCTGCGGCCTGTGCCACTCCGACGAGCACGTCCGGGAGGGTGGTCCGTATCGCTATCCGATGATCGGCGGCCACGAAGGCGCCGGCATCGTCGAGAAGGTGGGACCGGGCGTGACCCGGGTCAGGGAGGGGGAGCACATCTGTACCTCCTGGATCCCCGTCTGCGGTCACTGCCGCTATTGCTCCACCGGGCACCAGAACCTGTGTAACGACGGGCTCAACGCGGCCACCGGCATGATGCCCGACGGCACGTTCCGGTTTCACGAGAACGGCACCGACATCGGCGGGATGTGCGTGCTGGGCACGTTCTCGCAGTGGATCGTCATCTCCGAGAACTCGTGCGTGCCGATCGAGGAGGACCTCCCGTTCGAGGTCGCCGCGCTCGTCGCCTGCGGCGTGACGACCGGATGGGGCTCATCGGTGTACGCCGCCGGCACCCGCGCCGGCGAGACGGTCGTCATCTACGGCACCGGCGGCGTCGGCATGAATGCCGTCCAGGGCGCCGCCCATGCCGGGGCCAAGCACGTCATCGCGGTGGACCCCAATCCGTTCAAGCAGGAGATGGCCGGCTCGTTCGGCGCCACGTTCACCACCGGCGATCCCGACGAGGCCGCCGAGTACGTCCGCGATGTCACCCGCGGCGAGATGGCCGATCACGCCGTCATCACCATCGGCGTCATGGACGCCGAGGTGCTGCGGCACGCGGTCGGCGCCATCGGCAAGGGCGGGAGCGTCGTGGTGACGGCGGTCGGCGGCGGGCCCGAGAACCACACGATCGCGATCAACGGGTCGCCGGTCACCGGTTGGCACAAGAACATCCAGGGCTCGCTGTTCGGCGGCGCCAACCCGCTGTACGACATGCCGCGGCTGCTCGGGCTCTACCGGGACGGCCGGCTCAAGCTCGACGAGCTGATCACGCGTCGCTACGGCCTCGACGAGATCAACCAGGGCTACCGGGACATGCTCGAGGGTCGCAACATCCGCGGCGTCCTCATCCACGACCACTGACACAGCAAGGAGGAGTGACATGACCAGCGCGATCATGGATCCCACCGGCCAGAGCACGAGCGAGCCGCGGCCGGGCCTGACCCTCGCCCCCCGCGGCACCGACCTCAGCGGCGCCACCGTCGGCCTGCTGGAGAACGGCAAGCAGAACGCACGGCTGTTCCTGGAGGAGGTGGCGATGGTTCTGCGCGAGCGCTACGGGGTCGGCGAGGTCACGATGCATCGCAAGGAGGTCTTCTCGGCGCCGGCTCCGCCGGAGCTGGTGGACGCGATGAGCGCCGAGTCCGATGTCGTCGTCATCGGCGTGGGGGACTGCGGCTCGTGCAGCGCCTCGGCGATCGCCGACGGCGTCCTGTTCGAGCGTCAGGGCACGCCGGCGGCGGTCATCTGCTCGGACGCGTTCACCGTGACGGCGAACGCGATGGCCCAGGTCCAGGACGCCCCGGGGTACCACTACGTCACCACCCCGCACCCGGTCGCCGGGCTGTCTGCCGCCCAGGTGCACGAGCGCGCCGAGCGAGTGGCCGGCGAGGTGGCGCAGACGCTCGCCGCCACGGCGGCGCGGCACGCCGCCTGATGGCCCCCGAGCCCGACCCCGACATCGCCCGGGAGGCGATCGAATACTGCTACGAGCAGGACTGGACCGATGGGCTGCCCGTCGTGCCCGCCTCCCGGGACCTCGTCGACGGGTTCCTGGCCCAGACCGATCGCGCCCCTGACGAGGTCCTCTGGCGGATGGACCATCTCGGGCGCGAATGCACCGTCGAGACGGCGGCGATCAACGCCGCCATGGCCGGGTGCCGGCCCGAGTACTTCCCGGTCGTGCTGGCCGCCTGGGACGCGGTCATGCGTGACCGCGCGGCGAAGGGGGGCGGCTGGCAGAGCACGAGCGGTCCGGCGCCGCTGATCGTCATCAACGGCCCGATCCGCCATGAGCTCGGCGTCAACTGCACCGGGGGGATCTTCGCCGGAGGCTTCCGGCCCAACGCGACGATCCCGCGCGCGCTGGGGATGATGCTGCGCAACGCGTTCGGCGTCGTCCCCCACGTGTTTGACCAGACGACCCAGGGCATCCCGGGGCGGTGGGCGATCTGCTTCGGCGAGAACGAGGAGGAGAGCCCGTGGGAGCCCCTGTCGGTAGAGACCGGGCTCGCGCCCGGCGTCAGCGCGGTGTCGTGCACGCTGACGCGGACCTACGAGTTCGTGGACAACCGCCACACCCAGGACCCCGAGCAGGTGCTGTGGGATTTCGCGGACACGATCGCGCGCACCGGGGTGATGATCTTCCGCTCGCAGTCGGCCGGGGTCGTGTTCTGCCCCGAGCACGCGCAGATGCTGGCCGCCGCCGGCTTTTCCAAGCAGGACGTCAAGGACTGGCTGATCGAGCACTGCGGTCGCCCCGAGCGCGACCTGCGCCGCGCCGGCAAGGACGGGGTCTCCGAGGGAGGCCAGGGCGTGCGGTCGGCCAGCCGCTCCGAGCGGGTCGCGGCCGACGAGCTCACGCGCTTTCTCCCCAGGCGCCAGTCGGTCCCGATCATCGTCGCCGGCGCGCGCAACGCGGGCATCTCGATGGTCGTCCGCGTCTTCGGTGAGTGGTCCAACAGCTCGGTGGCGATCGAGCCGGCCCCGGCGGCGGTGGCCGCCGTCGGCGCGCCGGAGGAGGGGTAGCCGATGTTCAACGAGCAGGGGCTGGCGAGCATGCGGGCGACGCTGGCGGCCGACGGATACGAACTGGACGCGCGCGAGGACGGCGAGCGCGTCGTGGTGACGATCGCGGCGACGCCGGAGGCGTGCGAGGACTGCCTCGCGCCGCCCGACGTGATGCGGGCGATCCTCGGCCGGACGCTGGCCGTGCCCGCCGAGGCGATCGACCTGCACTATCCGGAGGCGGCGTGACCTCCGACGGGCAGGCCGTCCGCCGGTTCGACGTCGACGCGCCGCTGGACGCCGAGTGGATGGCCGGGCGCACGGTGCTCGTCACCGGCGGCGGCGGGCGCGTGGACGGCCCGGGCACGATCGGCTGGGCGGTCTGCCGGCTGCTCGCTCGCCACGGCGCGCGCGTCGCCGTGGTCGATCGCGATCCCGCGGCCGCGCAGCGTACCGTCGCGGAGATCACCGCAGCCGGGGGCACCGCGGTGGCGGTTCTCGGCGACGTGGCGCAGGACGGGGAATGCGCGCGGGTGGTGGGGGAGGCCGGCGCGGCGCTCGGCTCGCTCGACACTCTCGTCAACAACGTGGCGGCGTGGAGCCCGGCGGAGCTGTTCGACGTCGAACCCGAGCGGTTTGACGAGCTGCTCGCGCTGAACCTCAAGACGGCCTGGCTGATGAGCCGGCACGCGCTCCAGGCGCTGCCGGTGGGGGGCGTCATCGTGAACATCACCTCGGTGGCGGCGCGTCGGGCCGGCACGATCTACGGGCTGGCCAAGGCCGCGCTCGAGTCGATGACCGGCGGCGCGGCGTACCTGCTCGGCGAGCGCGGGATCCGCATCAACGCCGTCGAGCTCGGGGCGCTGTGGACAGCGGGGGTGGCCGACAACCTCCCGCCCGAGGCGCGCGAGCCTCGCCGCCGGATGGTGGCGCTCCAGACCGAGGGTGACTGCTGGGACGCCGCCGCGGCCGTCCTGTTCCTGGCCAGCGATCGCGCCCGCTGGATCTCCGGGCAGATCCTCACCGTCGACGGCGGTGGGAGCGCCCGCGTGCCGTATCCCGGCGTCGCGCGGCCGCCGGCCGGCACGGAGGTCCGATCGTGAACGGGCGCGTGGCACTGGTCACCGGCTGCGGCAAGCCCGACGGGAGCGGCCAGGCGATCGCTCGAGCCCTGGCGCAGGCCGGGGTCACGGTCGTGGTGACCGATCGCCGGCCGGCCGGGGTGCCCAACCGCCGGCAGGAGATCGTCGGCAGCGGCCAGCCCGACTCGTGGAGCGGCCTCGACACCCTCGTCGCGGAGATCGAGGCGGCCGGCGGTTACGCCACGCCGGCGCTCGGGGACATCGGGGACGAGCACGACGCCCAGGCCATGATCGATGGCGCGCTGGAGCGCCACGGGCGGCTCGACGTGCTCGTCAACAACGCCGCCGCACCGCAGGGGCTGGACCGCAACGTCATCGACGAGGTCCCGCTCGAGAGCTTCGACGAGGTGATCCGCATCAACCTCCGCGGCACGTATCTGATGTGCCGCGCCGCGGTGCCGGCGATGCGCCGCGCCCGGTGGGGGCGAATCATCAACATCGCGTCGATGGCGGGCGTCATCGCCGCGCCCCGCTCGACGCCATACGCGGCGTCCAAGGGGGGCGTGATCGCCCTGACCCGGGCGCTGGCCATGGACGTTGCGGCGTGGGGGATCACCGTCAACGCCATCTCGCCGGGAGCGCTCGAGACGAGCCGCGCCGTGCTGAGCGAGGACCCCGACCTCGACATCGCCGCCGAGATGGCGCGCCGCGGCCGCGGCCTGCCGGTCGGCCGGGTCGGCCGGCCGCAGGACGTTGCCGCCGCGGTCTGCTTCCTGGCCGGCGATGGCGCCTCGTACATGACCGGCCAGATGCTCGTGCTCGACGGGGGCGGGCCGATGCCGTTCCCCGTGCCCCGACCGGAGGAGTCCCCATGAAGTGCAGAGTCCTGATGGAGCCGCGCCACGGCGCCACCTACGACCGGATCCTTGCCCTGGCGCAGGCCACCGAGGCGGCTGGGTTTGACGCCTTCTTCCGCTCCGACCACTACCTGGGAATCGATTCGGAGGACCTCGCCTACCAGCCCACCGACTCGTGGACGACGCTCGGAGGCCTGGCCCGGGAGACGACGCGGGTCAAGCTCGGGACCCTGATGACGGCGGGGACCTACCGGGTGCCCGCCGTCCTGGCGATGGCGGTGGCCAGCGTCGATCAGATGAGCGGCGGGCGCGTCTGCCTGGGCATCGGCACCGGCTGGTACGAGCGCGAGCACCAGGCGTTCGGGATCCCGTTCCCGCCGATCGGCGAGCGGTTCGATCGCCTGGAGGAGGCGCTCGCGATCATCACCGGTCTGTGGACGACGCCGCCCGGCGAGCGGTTCCGGTTCGAGGGGCGGTTCTGGCAGCTGGACGAGTGCGCCAACTTCCCCGCCCTCGTCCAGCGACCGCGGCCGGAGATCATCGTCGGCGGCACCGGCCCCCGGCGCACCCCGCTGGCAGCGGCCCGGTTCGCCGACGAGTTCAACAGCGGCATGGCGAGCGGCAGCGGCGAGCGCTTCGCCAACGTACGGCGGGTGTGCGAGGAGATCGGCCGGGACCCGTCGACGCTGCGGATGTCGGCCACCTTCCCGGTCATCTGCGGCGCGACCCACCACGAGGCGCAGCAGCGGCTGCAGCGGCTCGGGCCGCCGGGCGCCCGGATGCTGGCCAACGGGGTGGTCGGGGAGCCGTCCGAGGTGATCTCCGAGCTCGAGCGGCTGGCCCGGGACGGGTGCGAGATCGTCTACCTGCACATCTTCGACATCGAGGACCTCGAGCACATCGCGCTGCTCGGACGCGAGGTGGTCCCGGCACTGAGTGAAATCGGATCAATGAGCGGAGGCTTCTAGATGGCGAGCATGACCACGCGCGCGGCGGTGCTGCACCGGCCCGGCACCGACTGGGAGATCACCGAGCTGGATCTGGACGAGCCCAAGGACTACGAGGTCCTCATCCGCTACAAGGCGGCCGGCCTGTGCCATTCCGACGAGCACATCCGCGAGGAGGGCGGCAGTCACATCCGCCTGCCGCTGGTGGGCGGCCACGAGGGCGCCGGCGTCGTCGAGGCGGTCGGCGCCGGCGTCACGCGGGTGGCGCCCGGCGATCACGTCGTCACCTCCTACATCCCGGCGTGCGGGCGGTGCCGGTACTGCTCGACCGGGCACCAGAACCTCTGCGATCGCGGCCTGTACGCGGGAGTCGGCTGCCTGCAGGACGAGACCTTCCGCTTCCATCGCGACGGGACCGACTACGGGGGCTTCTGCGCGCTCGGCACCTTCTCCGATCACACGGTCGTGTCGGAGTACTCGTGCGTGAAGATCGACGATGACATCCCGTTCGAGGTCGCCTGCCTGGTGGGTTGCGGGGTGACGACCGGGTGGTGCTCGGCGGTCCGCGCCGGTGAGACGCGGGCCGGGGAGACGGTCGTCATCCTGGGGATCGGCGGCGTCGGCATCAATGCGGTCCAGGGCGCCCGCTACGCCGGGGCGGCGAACGTCGTCGCCATCGATCCCAACCAGTTCAAGCTGGACGCGGCCGCCCGCCTGGGCGCGACGTTCACCGCGACGAACGTCGAAGTGGCCCGCGAGGAGCTCATCCAGCTCACCCGCGGCCAGATGGCGGACCTCGCGGTCGTCACCGTCGGCGTGCTCGAGCCCGAGGTCACCGCCGATGCGGTCAGCCTCGTCGGCAAGGCGGGGCGGGTCGTTCTGACGTCAGTCAGCCGGGCGGATGTCAAGACGGTCAGCCTGACCGGCTCGCCGCTGGTCGGGTGGCACAAGCGCGTCCAGGGGTCACTGGCCGGAGGGGCAAACCCGATCTACGAGATGCCCAACCTGCTCGGCCTGTACCGCTCCGGTCACCTGAAGCTCGATGAGATCATCACCCGCCGGTACGCCTTGGAACAGGTCAACGAGGGCTATCACGACCTCCTGGCCGGCAAGAACCTCCGCGGGGTGGTCATCCACGAGAGCTGATCGGGGCGTCGCCGTCCGCTACGATTCTGGCAATCGATTGCCAACACTCGGAGAGGAAATGCCCCCCACGCAGCGCATCAGCTACGTCTCGCTCGAGGACATGACCGACGACATGCGCGCGGAGATGGAGCGCTGCGCCCGGGAGGGGACGCCGCGGCCCGAGAGCTCAGCCGTGCGCGCCCACATTCCAGCCGCCTTCTGGGCCTTCGCCAACAGCTGGAACGACCTGTTCCGCAACGGCATCTGCGATCACGCGCTCAAGGAGCTGTGCCGGGTCTACATCTCGCGGACGGTGAAGTGCGAGTACTGCGGTAACCAGCGCTCGGAGGCGGGGAAGCAACTCGGTCTCGTGGAGGGCCAGTACGACGAGCTGCTCAACTTCGAGACCTCGGCCACGTACACGGACCGCCAGAAGGCGGCGCTGGCCTATGCCGAGGCCATCGCCTGGCACCTCGACACCGACGATGCGTTCTGGGCGCGCCTGCACCAGCACTTCACCGAGCCGGAGCTCGTCGAGCTGGGCTGTGCCATCGGCCTCACGATGGGGCAGCAGAGCTGGCTGCGCCTACTGAACATCGAGCACCACCAGATCATGGCGGGGACGAGCGCCTCGCTGGCCCCCGGATTCGAGACGCCGGAGGCGCTGAGTGAGACCAAGGCGTCGCCCGCGTACTGGGCGCGGGGCTGACGCCGGAACCGTCGCGACCGTCGAACGCGGCGAAACCGCCCGACGGTGCCGCCGTGGTTCGGCGCCCGACGATCCAGGACGTGGCAAAGCGAGCCGGGGTGCACCCGGCGACGGCCTCGCGCGCGCTCGATCCCGCGCTTCCCGGACGGATCACGGAGCAGACCGCGCGCAAGGTGCGCGAGGCGGCGGACGCGCTCGGCTACCGGCCGGATCCGGCCGCGCGCAGCCTCCGGACGCGGCGCTCGCGGCTTGTCGGCGTCGTCATCCCCGACCTGACGAATCCGGTCCTGGCGCCGATCGTCCGCGGCGTCGAGGAGACGCTGTGGGCAGCGGGCCTCGCCTGCCTGATCGCCGACACCGACAACGACGAGGCGCGGGAGGCGGCGGTCATCGCCGAGTTCGAGGCACGCCGATGCGAGGGTCTGGTCGTGGCCACCGCGAGCCGGCGCAGCCCGACCGTCGAGCGGCTGGCGCAGGACGGACCGCCGACGGTGCTCGTCACGCGCGACCTCGACGCCGGCTCGCTGCCCTTCGTCGCCGCCGACGACGCGGCCGGTATGCACGCCGTCGTTCGCCATCTCGTCGCCATGGGCCACGAGCGTCTGGCGCAGCTCAGTGGTCCGCTGACCCTGTCGACAACGGTGACACGCGCCGGCGCCTTCCGGGCCGCGGTGTCGGAGCTGCTCGGACCGATGACCGAGCCGCTGGTGCGCCACGGCGGGCGCTTCACCATTGACGTGGGCCGCGAGCTGACCGAAGAGCTCCTGCGCGATCGCCGCGACATCACGGCGATCGTCGCGGGCAACGACATGATCGCCCTCGGCTGCCTGGACGCGCTGGCGCTAGCCGGCCTGCGCTGTCCGCAGGACGTGTCGGTGACCGGCCACAACGACATGCCGCTCGTCGGCAGGCTCCAGCCGCCGTTGACCACGGTCGCCTTCGGGCAGCGCGCGCTCGGCGTGCGCGCGGCGGAGGTGCTCCTCGGGCGCCTGGCCGGCGACGCCGGCCCGGTCGGCCGGCACCTGATCCCCACCGAGCTCGTCGTCCGCGGATCGACCGCGCCCGCGCCGAGACGCTGAGACCCACTTGACATGGGCGCGAAAAGTGATAACTATTAGATATCACTTTCGAGTGCGGAGGAGCCCGGTTGAGATGAGGACGAGCGTGATGACCCGAGGCCACCTCACGGTGGGGGCCGTACTTGTTGCCGCCAGCTTGGTGGTAGCCGCCTGCGGCGGAAATGGGGCCGCGGCCGCGAGCTCTGGCTGCCGGACCGTCACTACGAGCGCGGCTGCTTCGACCGCGGGGGGTTCGGGGTCGTGGCCGTACTCAAATGCCGACCTCGCGAACACCCGGGACGTCTCCGGGTCGGCGATTTCATCCGCGAACGTGTCCAGGCTCGCGGAGGCCTGGACGTTCAAGCTGACGGGGAAGGCCGCGGTCGGTGTGCGCCCGTACGGGTCGTTGACCGCGAACCCGATCGTGCAGAACGGCGTCGTCTATCTGCAGGACCTCGACTCCAACGTGTACGCGCTCGCGCTCGCGACCGGGAAGCTCCAGTGGGAGTATCGATGCAATCAGCCGGAGAGGAGCGGGCCGGGACCGAACGGTGTCGCCGTCGCCGATGGAAAGGTGTACGGGCTCACCCCGACGGCGGCATTTGCGCTGAGTCCCACGACCGGCCGGACGAGCTGGGTCAACAGCGATCTCCTGCGCAAGGGCCAGGGTACCTTCGGCATCCAGCCACAGGTGGCCAACGGGCGGGTGTACCTGGCCAGCCAATACGGTTCGGGGCCGGGCGGCGGAGTGTTGCTGGCGCTGAACGCGTCGAGCGGAGCAGTGCTGTGGAGGTTCAACTCGGTCGTCGGCCCAGAGCCGGGCGTGCAGTCGCTTGGGCTCGGCTCCGGCGGCGCGTGGGAGACGCCGCTGGTCAGTGGCGACGGGTCGGTGACGTACGGGATCGGCAACCCGTATCAGACCCCCGCGGCGGCGATCGCGCATCCGGCGGCGGACCTCTACACCGACAGCGACGTGAACCTCGACGCCGCGACCGGGGACCTCCGCTGGTATTACCAGGGCGTGCCCGACGACTTCAAGGACTACGACATGCAGGCCTCGCCGATCTCGGCGCGCATCGGTGGCGTCTCCGTCGTGATCGGCAGCGGCAAGATGGGCTACGTCTACGAGATGAACGCCGGTACCGGCAAGCTCATCTGGAAGATCCCGGTGGGCGCGCACAACGGCCATGACAACGACTCACTCCAGGCGCTCGAGCACCGCAGCACGCTCACGGCACCCCTCACGATCTCTCCGGGGTCACTCGGGGGCGTTTTGGCCGATCTGGCCGTCGCGGGCAACAGCGTATACGTGGCCACGTTGGACGTACCGCTGACGTACCCGACCTTGAATCTCCCGGCGCCGACCAAGGCGGCCGGCTCCGCGACCGGCGAGGTGGAGGCACTCAGCCTCGCGACGGGCAAGGTGCAATGGGATAGAAAGCTGTCGCAGTTGCCGCTCGGCGCCGTCACGGTTTCCAACGATCTCGTGTTCACGACGCTCTACAACGGTGTGCTCATCGCTCTGAACCGCAGCACCGGCGCGATCGTCTATCGCCGCCAACTGCCCACATCTGCCAACTCTCCGATCGCCATCGCCGGCCACACCGTGATCGTACCGGCGGGCGGCCCCATCGCGAGTACCGGACGCGGAGACCCGCAGGTCGTGGCATACACGGCACCGTGAGTGCCTGACGACGAGCGGGGGGAGATCGACACCGGCGGCACAGCGTGAACGGATCGGCTCGCGCGAGTCACGTGCCTGGCGGGAACGTGAAGCGGGAATGCGGGGGGACATGTGGCCCGGTCTCGACCACGATTTCCGAGTGGGGCGTGAGCGGGACGCCGCCCGGCGCACCGCGCCAGAGCGTTCCGCCGACGAAGACCGTGACGTGTGTGCCCGGTGCGGCTCTGAACGAGGCCAGGCTCGAGGCGCCGAGCGGCTGGCCCCAGGCGCGGAACAGATCGGACAGGGTGAGGCGCTGCCCGACCCGTACGAGGACCACTCCGGTCGGGTCGAGCGTGACGAGCGCGCCGTAGCAGTGGGCGCGGGTGATCCGCCCATCCGAACGACGGCGCGGCCCGATCGTGCCGATTCCGGCCGGGACGATCACGACGCGGTCGGCGGCGAATACCTCGAGGTGGACGCCGCGACGGAGTCCCAGTTCGCGGCGGCACCGGCCGACGGGCGAGCCGCTGACCGGTGGCTGAAAGCGTGGTCCGACGCCGATCGGGCGAGCGGCGCGCAGCAGCGAGCGCGGGATCCCCGGGAGCGAGTTTCGCGGCGTCGTGGAGCCGCATCCTGCGAGCAGGACGGCGGCGAGCGCCAGCAGTGCGCTGGGCCGGCGCGCGAGCGTGCGACACGTAGACTCTCCGGAGCCCGAACATGCCGCTGCTCCCCGGCCCATCACTCACTCGCCTCCAATCACAGCGCCGTTTGTACCGGTTTGGTCGCGTTGGCTCTGACGGCGACCCCCACGCCCACGGTCCGCGGGGGATGAGTCGACTCGTCCGGCTCGTCACGGTGGCCGTCCTGGCGGTGGCTGTTTCCGCCTGTGTGGCTGCGGCACCGGCATGGGCGGACGGCGATCCCGGTAGCGACGTGCTCGTCTATCAGGATCTGTTCGCCGGGACGGATGCGGGACTGTCGGTCCAGCAGCAGGTTGCGCTCAGCGGTTTGCTGAAGGCGACGAAAGCGGCGGGATTCCCGATCCGGGTGGCGATCATCGCCAGCCCGGCCGACTTGGGATCGGTCACCGAACTGTGGCGCAAGCCGCGCTCGTATGCGCGGTTCCTGGGCATCGAGCTGTCGCTGGCCTACAAGCAGCGACTCCTCGTCGTGATGCCGAACGGCTTCGGTTTCAACTGGCCCGGTCATTCCGCCACGTCAGCCGAAGGCCGGCTGGCGCGGATCCCGGTCACAACCGGCCCGGGAGCGCTGTTCTCTGCGGCGCAGGCGGCGGTGCGCGCGCTGGCCGCCGCCAATGGCACCAAGCTCGCGTCGGTGCGTCAGGCTTCGGCGGCGAGCGGCGCTCGCCCGAGCGGCCGCGGAAACGTGACCGCTGGTGGGGCGCCCGGGCGCGGGACCGACGATCTCGCGGCGACGGTTGCCCTCGGTCTTGTCCTGCTCGCCGGCGGGGCGTTCGCCGCCGCGCGGGTGCTCGCCCGACGCCGGGCGGGCCGTGCGGTGCCGCCCGGCGGGGAGCCGGCGAGTCCCGCGTCTGACCGACCGTCGGCGTCCCCGCCGCGGGCTTCCCGGGTCCGCCGGTGGCGGGTCGTCTCGAGCGGGGCGCTTCTGTGCGGGATCGCAGCGGGGGTGGCGCTGGTGGTGCTCGCCGGCAGCGGATCGTCGCCGTCGCTGTCACAGGCTCAGCTGCTCGCGTTCAACCCCCACCTGGATCCGGGCACGCCGCTGTCACGCCTGGCGCCCGATTTCACGCTGAACGACCAGTTCGGGCACCCGATCTCGCTGCGCCAGTTCCGCGGCAAGGTCGTGATCCTGGCCTTCAACGACTCGGAATGTACGACGATCTGTCCGCTGACCACCCAAGCGATGCTGGACGCCAAGGCGATGCTCGGCAAAGCCGCGTCTCGGGTGCAACTGCTGGGCGTTGACGCCAATCCCGTCGCGACCTCGTTGGAGGACGTCCTCTCGTATTCGCAGCTGCACGGGTTGCTCCACGCGTGGCACTTCCTGACCGGGTCGCTGGCGCAGCTCAAACGGGTGTGGAAGGCGTATTCGGTCGAGGCCGCGGTCGAAGGCGGCCAGATCACGCATACGCAGGCCCTGTTCGTGATCGACTCCCATGGGCGCGAGGCCAAGGTGTATCTGACCCAGCAGTCCTACGCGTCGATCGGCGAGCTCGGCCAGCTGCTCGCGCAGGAGGTGTCGAGCCTGCTGCCAGGGCGCCCCCGGGTGCGTTCGGACCTCTCGTACGCTCCGATTCCGGGGATCAGTCCGAGCTCCCCCGCCGTCCTGCCCGCGGCCGGCGGAGGCGCGGTGCGCCTCGGGCCCGGTCGAGCTCCGCGCCTCTACCTGTTCTTCGCCACCTGGGACCAGGAGGTCACCAGCCTGGCCGGACACCTGACCGCCCTGAACCGCTACCAGGCGGCGGCCGAGCGCTCGGGGCTGCCGGCGCTCACGGCCGTGGACGAAGGCAGCGTCGAGCCGTCTCCGGCAGCGCTCACCGGCTTTCTGCGTCGACTACCCAGCCACCTCTCCTATCCGGTCGCGATCGATCGCAGCGGCCGGGTCGCCGACGGCTACGAAGTGCAGGGCCAACCATGGTTCGTGCTCGTCTCGGCGACCGGACGAATCCTCTACTACCGGCTGGTGTCCGCCGCCGGCTGGCCGAGCCAGACCGAGCTGGCGCGCCTGATGCGCGAGGCGCTGGCCCGCGCCCCCAAGGCCCCCGCGACCGTCGCCGCGGCGAGCCAGGCGCTCGCCGGGTCGCCGGCGCCGCTGGCCGCACTCCACGCGCAGGCGAGTCGGCTGCTCGGATCGCAAGCGGCGCTCACCGCCAGGATCCGAGCGCTGCGTGGCTATCCGGTCGTGGTCAACGCCTGGGCCTCGTGGTGTACCCCCTGCCGGGCGGAGTTCAGCCTGTTCGCCGCCGCTTCGGCCCAGTACGGCCGTCGTGTCGCGTTCCTCGGCGCGGATACCGATGACTCCTCCGGGGACGCGCAGGCGTTCCTCACCCAGCATCCAGTCAGCTATCCCAGCTACGAGACGACGACGAGCGACCTGCGGTCGCTGGCGGTGCTCGAGGGGCTTCCGACGACGATCTTCATCAACTCGGCCGGCAAGGTCGCCTACGTCCACACCGGGCAGTACGACTCGCAGGGGACCCTCGATGCCGACGTCGCCAGCTATGCGCGATCACCCTGAGGCGTGCCGGGGCTGAGGGACCTCGGGGCGGCGGCCGCGGGCCGGCGCGGTCGGTGGCCTATCGCGGCGGTGTTCGGCCGCCGGCTACGACGAGCCCGCTCTCATAGGCGGCGACGACGGCCTGGGTGCGGTCGCGCAGCCCCAGCTTTGAGAGGACGTGGCTGACGTGGGTTTTGACCGTTTCCTCGGCGACGACGAGCCGGGCTGCGATCTCGGGGTTGGATAGGCCTTCGGCGACGAGCTGCAGGACCTGCGTCTCGCGCGGGGTGAGTTCCTGGAGCGTGGGCCGCGGTTGCGACTCGTCCGTCGGGCGCTGCGCGAACTCGCTGATGAGCCGGCGGGTGACGCCGGGTGCGAGCAGCCCGTCACCGGCGGCGATCACGCGCACGGCGTCGATCAGCCGTTCGGCAGTGACGTCTTTGAGGAGGAAGCCGCTGGCGCCGGCGCGCAGGGCCTCGTAGACGTACTCGTCGAGATCGAAGGTCGTCAGCACCAGGATGCGCGGCCCGCTCGGTTCGTCGCTCGCGAGCTGTCGGATCGCTTCGATCCCGTCCATCCGGGGCATCCGGATGTCCATGAGGACGACGTCGGGCGCCAGCTCGCGGCTGAGTTGCACCGCCTGGTAGCCGTCTGAGGCGGTGGCGACGACGGTGAGGTCTGGCTGGGTGTCGAGCAGCTCGGCGAAGCCGGAACGCACCACCTCGTGGTCGTCGGCGACGATGATCCGCAGCGGCGCGATCGCGCTCACGCGAGCCTCTCGGTGGTGTCGGCGGGTAGCGTCGCCTCGACGAGGAAGCCGCCGCCGGTCGCCGGTCCGGTTCGGACCGCTCCGCCGACCGCGACGGCGCGTTCGTGCATGCCCGTCAGCCCGTGAGTGCCGGCGGTTCGTTCGCGGGATGGCCCGGGGCCGTTGTCGCGGATCCGCACCGTGAGGGCGCGCTCGGCGTAGTGAAGTTCGACGTCGACTCCAGCGCCGGGGGCGTGGCGGCGGGCGTTGGTGAGCGCCTCCTGGACGATCCGGTAGGCGGCGAGCTCGACACCGGGGTCGAGCGTGGCCGGCCGACCGCTGAGGATGAGACGAGCTCCCGATCCCGCCGCCGAACGCGCTTGGTCCAGCAGCTCGTTGAGCTGCTGGAGGCCGGGCTGCGGCCGGAGGTCCGGGGTGTCGGCGTCGGCGTCTTCGCGCAGCACACCAAGGAGCCGGCGCATCTCGGTCAGGGCGGAGCGGGCGGTGTCGCCGATCGCGGCGAGCCGCTGGGCGCCGGCGGCCGGCATCGCGGGAGTTGTGACGCGGGCCGTTTCGGCTTGTACCGCGATCATCGAGATGTGGTGCGCAACGACATCGTGTAGCTCGCGCGCGATCCGCGCCCGTTCACCGCGGGCGGTGTGCTCGAGCAGGTCGCCGGCGACGGCCCGGTGGGCGGCATCGTTGCGCAGCGCGTCGAGGCGGGCTCGCCCGGCGATTCCGGAAACTGCCGCTGCCGGCCCCAAGCAGGCCAGCAGCAGGGTGAGCACCCCGGCTTCGGAGGCGCTGGGGACCGGATGAGTGAGCACCACCACCAGGAAGGCGAACGGCAGGCTGACAGCGATCGCCTGCGACCGGATTCGCGGGCCGGTGCGGTAGGTCGCCCGGTACAGCACGGCGAGCTGCGCGATCAGCGCCGCGCCGGTCAGGGTGTGGAACAGCGCGAGCGACAGAACGCTCGCCGATACCGCTGTCACCGCCGCTGTCGTCTGATCCGCGAACGCCGTCGGCAGCGTCGTCGCCCCGGCGACCACGCAGAGCACCAGGGCGCCTTGCACGCTCACGCCGGTCAGTGCTGAGCGGACGGTCGACTCCGTCACCGCGAGCAGGCCGAGCAACCCGGCGGCCAGAACGGGCCCGGTGACCGCTGCGGTCATCAGCCGCTCGTGCGCGCCGCGTCCGCGGCTGAGGCCATGTGCTCGGACCACGCCGTCATTGTCGCCGCTGGCAGCGATCCTGTCGTCGCTCTCGATAGCCATCCCGGCGTCGCCGACACGAGGGATGCGCTGCGGTCACGTAGCTCTCGCGAGCTACGCCGAAGATGGCTCCCGGGCGCGATGACAGAACGGCCTGCGCCGCCTAGCTTTCTCGGCATGGAAGCGACGATCGAAGTCAACAGCGTGACCAAACGATTCGGGCCGACGGTCGCCCTCGACGGTCTCTCGTTCACGGTGGCGCCCGGGAGCGTGACCGGGTTCGTCGGCCCCAACGGCGCCGGGAAGTCCACGGCGATGCGGGTGATCCTCGGGCTCGACTCGGCCGATCAGGGCAGCGCGCTGATCGGGGGGCGGCCGTACGCCGCCCTCCGTCACCCGCTCCGGATGGTCGGCTCGCTGCTGGATGCCGGGGCCCTGCAGCCGAGCCGGAGCGCGCGTAACCATCTGCTCTGGCTGGCCCATTCCCAGGGACTATCGGCCCGCCACGTCGACGCGGTGGTCGCGCAGGCCGGGCTCGACGCGGTCGCCCGGCGCAAGGCCGGCGGCTTCTCGCTGGGAATGCGCCAGCGGCTGGGGCTCGCCGCGGCGGTGCTCGGGGATCCCCCCGTCCTGATTCTCGATGAGCCGTTCAACGGCATGGATCCCGAGGGGATCGTGTGGATGCGCGGATTCCTGCGCTCGCTCGCCGCCGACGGCCGCGCGGTGCTCGTCTCGAGCCACCTGATGAGCGAGCTGGAGGACGCGGCGACCCATCTGGTCGTGATCGGCCAGGGCAAGCTCGTCGCCGACACGAGCGTCGCGGAGCTGATCGCGGCGGCCTCGGCCGGCCGGGTCACACTGCGCACGAGCGCGCGCTCTGACGCGATGACCGCGCTGGCAAACGCGGAGGCGACGGTGGCGGCGATCGGACCGGACACGCTCACGGTGTCCGGGCTGGCCTCGGAACGGATCGTGGAGGTTCTCGGCCAGACCGGCGTGCCGTTCGCCGAGGTCACCGTGCACCGCTCCAGCCTGGAAGAGGCCTACATGGAGCTGACCCGCGACGCGGTGCAGTTCCGGGCCGCCGAACCGATGCCGGGCAGACCCCCCGCCGAGGCGGCGCGATGACCGCCACCACCGCTTCCTACCGCTCGGACCTCCCCGTGGATCGCGACAGCTTCGCGCAGCTGGTGCACGCCGAATGGACGAAGTTCCGGACCGTCCGCGGCTGGATGATCACCGCCGGTGTATCGGTCATCGCGATCATCGCGTTCGCGTACCTGGCCACCTTTCACCACCAGAACGGCATTTGCACCACCCCGTCGCCGTCGTCCTGTCGTGTCCCCCAGCCGCCGTCCGTCCCGCGCGGGCCGGGCGGGGAGGCCGTGACCGACACCTACTACTCCGTGCACCGCACGCTCGCGGGAGACGGCACCATCACGGTGCGGGTCAGTGGGCTGAGCGGCAGGATCCAAGCCGGCAACGGCAACAGTGCCAGCGTCGCCGATCTGGCCGGTGTCGCTGGTCCGCCGCAGCCGTGGGCGAAGGCCGGCCTGATCATCACCGCAGCCACCAAACCCGGCTCCGCCTATGCCGCGGTGATGCTGACCGGCGCCCACGGCGTGCGGATGCAGTACGACTACACCCACGACGCCGCGGGTCCGGACGTGTCCGCCGGCGGGGCGCACTGGCTGCGGCTGACGCGCTCGGGCGAGACGCTGACCGGCTACGCGTCAGCCGATGGAGCGCACTGGACCGAGGTCGGCTCGGCGCGGCTGGCGGCACTGCCGGCGAGCGTGCAGGCCGGGTTGTTCGTCACCTCTCCCCAGACCTCGCCGTCGCAGAAATACTTCGCCGGGGACAACGCGGGTGGGGTCGCGACCGCGGCCACGGCGAGCTTCGAGGGCCTCACGCTGCGGGGCCGGCAGCCCGCCGGTGGCTGGATGGGTCAGGAGATCGGCGCCAACAGCGCGGTGTCGACGCTCACGTCGGTCGGATCTCACCGATCCGACACCGGCTACACGATCAGCGGATCCGGGGACATCGCGCCGGCCGTCGGCCTGACTCTCGGCTACACCGATCAGCCGAGCCTGACCGGCGTGTTCGCCGGCTTGATCGCGCTGATCGTGCTGGCGACGATGTTCATCACCGCCGAGTACCGCCGCGGGCTGATCCACACCACGTTCACCGCGAGCCCCCGGCGAGGACGAGTGCTGCTCGCCAAGGCAATCGTGATCGGCACAGTCACGTTCATCGCCGGCGCAGCCGGCGCCGCGATCTCAATCCCGCTCGGCACGCACCTGCTGCGCTCCACCGGCAACTACGTCTATCCGACCAGCACCCTCACGGACCTGCGCGTGATCCTGGGCGTGGGCGCGCTGCTGGCGCTGGCGGCCGTGCTCGCCCTGGCCCTGGGCGCTGTCATGCGTCGGAGCGCCGCGGCCATCACCGCCGTGATCCTGCTGATCGTCCTGCCCGACATGCTCGTGGTCGCCGTCGCGGTGCCCACCGGGGTCCAGCAGTGGCTGATGCGCGTGACCCCTGCGGCCGCGTTCGCCATCGAGCAGACGGTCCCGCAATACCACCAGGTCAACTCCCTCTACGCGCCGTCTGCCGGCTTCTACCCGCTCGCGCCGGCGGCCGGGTTCGCGGTGCTGCTCGGCTATACGCTGCTCGCCCTCTGGCTGGCCGCTCATCGGCTGCGCAGCCGCGACGCATGACCCGCGCGCTCCACGCCGAGTGGACGAAGCTCCGGACCATCGCCGCCACCGGCTGGCTGCTGCTTGGCGCGGTCGTGCTGACCGTGGCCCTCAGCGCCGTGGTCGCACTCGCGGTCACCTACACATCGACCGGCTCGGGCGAGGACATCACCAAGCTGAGCCTTGCCGGGATCTACGTCGGCCAGGCGATCGTCGCGGTCTTCGCCGTGCAGTCGATCTCAGGCGAGTACAGCACCGGCATGATCCGCATCACGCTGACCGCGATCCCGCGTCGCCCGACCGTCCTGGCTTCCAAGGCAGCCGTCCTCACGGCGCTGATCGTGGCCGCGGGAGCCGTCGCCGTGCTCGGCAGCGTCCTCGCCGGGCGGCTGATCCTTCCGAGCAACGGGTTCACTGCCGCCCACGGTTACGCGACTCTGTCCCTGACCCACGGCCTGACGCTGCGCGCCGCCGCCGGCACCGTCCTCTATCTCGCCCTGATCGCGCTGCTCAGCCTCGGCGTCGGCGCCGCCGTGCGCGAATCCGCGGTTGCGATCGGGATCGTGCTCGGCCTGCTCTACGTGTTCCCAATCCTTGCTGCCCTTGTCAGCGACCCGCAGCTCAAGCGCCACCTCGAGCAGATCGCACCCATGACCGCCGGGCTCGCGATCCAGGCCACCACCAACCTCCGCCACCTCCCGATCGCCCCATGGGCTGGACTCGGCGTCCTCGCCGCTTGGGCCACCGCGGCCCTGCTCACCGGCGGACTCCTCCTCAAGGTCCGTGACGCATGAGCGGTCGTGGTCCCTGCGAGTACGGTGAAGGGATCGATACTGAGACAGGTAGACCGCGGAGGACCGCGGTCCAGCTCGCCAGGGCGGTCGACGATGGTCGCAGCGTCGGCGCCGCGCTACGCCACCTCGACGTCTACGGGTCCGAACCAGGCGCGGTCGGCGTGGCCGAAGCCCTCGCTCGGTTTCTCGTCGCCCGCTGTGACTCTCACCATGCCGGTTGGCGCGTCGTTCGGCAGGTGGTGGTGGACTCAGCCGCCGACGCACCGTGGGAGAAATGCGCGCGCCGGGCCGTCCCCCTGGTCGCCGGCGATCTGCTGACTCTGTCGAGAGAGCGTGGGCGTACGCAGCTCGCTCGTGCCCAGCACATCGCCGCCCAGCGCCGCGCCGAGCAGATCGCCGACCACGTCGATCAGGCCACCCTCATCGCCGAGCTGGGACTGATGCAATCGTTGGTCACCCCCGAGCGCTGGCAATCTACCCTCAGCGCTGCGGTGAGAGCCCGGTCTCGCGAACAGGTCGCGCAAGCGGTCGACCTCTCCCGCAACGCGTGAGCAGATCCACGATGCCGGCCGCTCAGACCCTGACCCCCACCCGGACCGTGGCAGCGGCTCGCCCGGAGCCGATGGAGACGGGGTTGCTGGCGCGGATCGCCGATGACGTCCGGCGCGAGCGGCGGATCCGCCGGCGGGCGAAGCTGCCGCCGGGCAGCACGGCGCCGAGCTGGTCGCACACCCGACGGATCATCGCTGACCCGCTGGGCCTGCTCTTGGAGCACCAGCGGCGTTTCGGCTCGGTGTTCACGATCCGGCTGTTGCATGAGCCGATCGTGTGGGCGGTCGGCGCCGAGGTCAACCATCAGATCCTCGTCAGCGAGTTTGACGCCTTTCAGTGGCGGGAGGGACGGTTCGCGGACCTGTGGCCGCTGCTGGGCGACGGCCTGCTCAACACCGACGGCGCGTATCACCGCGGCTTCCGGATGCTGCTGCTGCCTGCCTTCCATCGGGACTACATCGCGGCACTGGCGGAGACGATGATCGGCGAGGCGCTGGCTGCCGCAGAGTCGCTACAGGACGGGCAGGTGGTTGAGATCTACCATTGGGTTCGCGAGTTGGCGATGCGGATCGCGCTGCGAGGGCTGCTCGGGATGGAGGCGACCGGGGGACGTGAGCAGATCATGGCGGCGGCATTCGAGGCGTCGCTGGCGATCCACGGCGAGCCGGTGCTCCTCCAGCTGTTGCCGGCCCCAAAAACGCCGCTGGCGCGGGCGATCGCGGCCCGGCGCACGCTTGATCTGGCCGTGCGCGCGGAGATCGAGGAGCGCCGGCGGAGAGGTGACCCGGGCCGGGGAGTGTTGGGGTTGCTCCTGGACGCTACCGATGACGGCGGAGCGCCGCTGAGCACGAGCGTGGTGCGCGACCAGGCGATCACGCTGCTGTTCGCCGGCCATGACACGACGACCACGACGTTCACGTTCCTGGTGCACGAGTTGGGACGCAACCGGCAGGCGCGCGGGGCCGTGGAGGCGGAGCTTGACGGGGTCCTGGGTGCGCGGAACCCGACGGCGGGCGATTTGGACGGGCGCGCGCTGCCGGTGCTCGAGCGTTCGCTGAAGGAGACGCTCCGGCGCTATCCGGCCGCCTGGGTGGGACCGCGGCGCACGACGCGTGACGTGAAGCTGGACGGCGTGCCGATCCCAGCCGAAGTGGGTGTGCACTACTCCTCGTGGGCGACGCACCATCTTCCCGACCTGTATCCCGACCCGTTTCGTTTTGACCCCGACCGGTTCCTCCCCGAGCGCGAGGCGGCCCTGCCTCGCGGTGCCTACGTGCCGTTCGGCGGGGGATCGCGCATGTGTCTGGGCAAGCGCTTCGGCGAGTATGAGTTGCGCGCTCTCGCGGCCGTCCTGTTGCGCCGCGTGCGGCTGGAGCCGCTGTCAGTCCAGGATCCCAGGATCGTCACCACTCCGACGCTCGGCCCCAAGGGCGGTCTGCGCTTCGTGGTCCGAGCTCGCTGACGGCGAAGTTCGCCCGTCGATCCGTTCCCGGGTCGGTCAGACGCTCAGGCGATAGCGGAGGTGAACAACCCCGCTTCCGAAGCGGCACTCGTCCACCAGTTCGAGTGGCGTGCAGACGTTCTCCGGCAACGCCCGCTTTCCATCCCCGACCAGGATCGGCGTGAGGAATAGATGGCACTCGTCGACCAGTCCCGCCCTGATCGCCTGCCCGGCCAGCTCGGCACCACCGATCGTGATGTCGCGATCCGACGCCTCCTTGAGCCGCCGGATCGCGTCGATGTCGAAGTCGCGCTCGATCCGCGTCCTCGCGCTGGACGCCGTCTGAAGTGTTCGGGAGTACACGATCTTGTCGGCCGCCCGCCAGATATCGGTGAACTGCCGGCTCGTCGCCGGCTGACCGGCGTCAGTGCTCACGGTCTCCCAGAAGCTCATCGTCTCGTACATGCGGCGCCCGTAGAGGTGGGTGCCGATCGGCCGCTCGAGATCGTTGATGAATGCAAACACCTCCTCGTCGGGCGCCGCCCAGTCGAACTTGCCATCTGCGTCCTCGATGTATCCGTCAAGCGAGGCGATCGGCGAATAGATCAGCTTGGTCATCTCGAATCTCTCCCGTTTCGGTCGCGGAACGCGAGGCCGCGTCACATCAAGCGCCGCGCGGGCGCACAAGCCAAGACGGCGATCCAGCGTCAAATTCATCGGTCACGCCCGGGCCTCGCGATTCGCCTCGAGGGGCGAGACCTGCTAGACGATGTAGTCGGGGCGTCTATGAACGCTCTGCGATCAAGCCCAGCGAGAAATGAGTTGAGGAGACAGCGATGGCAGCCAGGCCCAAGATGACCGTGTCCATGCAACCGACGAACCACCGACCGAGCACCGCGGAACGCCGCGCCGCGCAGATCGTGGCGCTGTCCACCCGGCAGGCCGAGCTCAAGCAGGAAGCAGCTGACCGCCGCGACGAGCGCGCCACCAAGAGCGCTGCGGACGCACCCACCGCGCCGGGCGTCTAGCGCCGGCTCCAAGGTTTCGCCGCGCCGGCGCTTGGGTACGCCGGAGGGAGGTAAACGTCGATGCGCCGCGCAAACGTCATTGGCGCAGCATCCCTTGCGGCCTTCCTCGCTGCGCTCGCATTCTCGGTGGCGGCGGCTCGTGCGGCAGCCTCTGCGCCCGACGGCCCCGGTGCCCAGTCCTACCTCGATCTCGCTCGCAAGGACTGCTTCGGCACCGCGCGCGATACGACCTCGAAGGTCTGGTACTCGGTCGCCGACGGAGTCCTCTCCGACACCTTCAGCCCGACGATCGAGAACAGCAACGTCAACACGCTGCAGTACATCGTCACTGACGGCCGGTCGTTCGCTGACCTTCAGCAGCGCGACATGACCTACACGGTCAGCTCCCCCGACCGGAGCGGGATGGTTTGCCGCGTGACGAGCATCGATGCCGCCCACCAATTCAAGCTGGTCACCGACTATCTGACCGATCCAGCTCGAGCCAGCGTCGTCATCCACACGATGCTCGAACCGCTCGGCGCAACCCCGAACGACGCGTTGAGCCGCCTCAAGGTGTATGTCCGCTACGACGCGACGATCGACAACACGGGCGGTGGCGGGAAGACCAACGCGCTGCCCAACAATGCGGTCGTCAGCCGCGGCGCCCTGGTTGCTTCGGACACCGCCGTGCCGACCGGGCCGTTCGCCGCCCAGGTGGTCGGCGCGCTGGCTGCCGACCGCCCCTTCCTGCGTGCATCGAGTGGTTTTGTCGGCACGCCCAGCGATGGCCTGAGCCAGCTCGACACCTATCACAGTCTGCGCTACGACTACGGCTGGGCGACCGCCGGGAACGTCGTCCAGACGGCGGAGATCAATCGTCCGACCCGTCCGTTCACTCTGGCTCTCGGGTTTGGGCCGACCGCCACCGCCGCGGTCAACACCGCCCAGCGTAGTGCGGCGACGTCGTACAACACCATCGTGAGCCAGTATCTGAATGGCTGGCACGCCTACGACTCCACGCTCTACAGCCCCCCGGCGAGCGACGCGCTCTCCTACTGGCTGTCGGCCAACGTGATCAAGGCCGCGGAGGACAAGACCTATCCCGGCGCCTTCGTCGCCGCGCCCGCCGATCCCTGGGGGCAGTCGATGCTCGCGCTCACCACCCACGCCGGTTACACGTATCGCTCGGTCTTCGCTCGCGACAGCTACGAGACGTTCACCGGTCTGATGGCCGACGGTGACCGGACCAGCGCCCGGCAGATGGTCAGTTTCCTCTTCGACCGGGTCCAGCAGCCGGATGGCAGCTTCCCGCGCGACTCGCTCGTCGACGGAGAGGTGGCCCCGGACACCTACGGTCTCTACGAGATCGACGAGGACGCCTATCCGCTGCTGATGGCGTGGCAGGCGGGCTTCGCGGGGGACAAGGCGTTCTACGCGGCGCATATCCGGCCCGACGCCGATTTCATCGTCAGCCACGGTCCCGACTACGGCGAGGATCGCTGGGAGGAGCACATGGGCTACTCGCCGTCGACGATCGCCGCTGAGATCGCCGGACTGACCGCCGCCGCCGACCTCGCTCAGCAGGCCGGCGATCCGACGCGGGCGCGCCTCTACCAGGCCACCGCTGACGACTATCAGCGCAACGTGAAGTCCTGGACGGTCACCGACACGGGGCCCTATGGCGACCATCGCTACTTCATTCGCCTGTCGCCGACCGGGGACCCCAACGCCGCCGAGACCTACAACCTCAACAACGGCAGCCTCAATGACGTCGATCAGCGCGACGTGGTCGACGCCGGCTTCCTCGAGCTGACCCGGCTCGGCGAGCTCCCCGCTGATGACGTTGACATCAAGACCTCGCTGGGAGTGGTCGATTCGGTCCTCGAGCGCCAGACGCCGTCGGGACCCGGCTGGCATCGCTACGGGGTGCAATCCAGCGGCTCGACCGACGGCTACGGCGACTGCTACGAGCCCGATCCGACCAGCTGCTCACCCAGCGGCGCGCCCTCATACAACGGCGTCGGCTCGGGTCACCTGTGGCCCATCTTCGATGGCGAGCGCGCCGAGCAGCAGCTTCAGAGCGGTGACCGGGGCGGAGCTGAGAGCTTGGCGCTCGCCATGAACGGCATGTCCTGGGGCATCGGACTGCAGCCCGAGCAGGTCTGGGAGGATCCGAACATCCCGGCCGCGCCCTACGGCTCCGATCCGGCCACCGCGTCGATCGGCTTCGTTGACGGCGAGGCGGCCGGCTCGGCCACGCCCCTGATCTGGGCCGAAGGTCAGTATGTGCGGCTGGTGCGTGACCTGCAGACCGGCACGCTCGTCGACCAGCCCGCGATTACGCGCAACCGATACGTGGCCGCCGGCGCGCCGCTGGTGCTGCCCGTCACCATCACCTCGCCGACCAGCGGCGCCATCGTGACCGGCTCCACGGTCGTCAGCGGAACGACCGTCCCAGGGGCTGAGGTTTCGGTCTCCTCCGCCCAGCCTGGCTCGACCATCGACAGCACCACGGTCGTCGACTCAGCCGCCTCGAGCGGTCGGTTCTCGGTCACCGTCCCCACCCCGCTGGACAGCGACACGATCACGGTTGCCGTCAGTACCGGCTCGCATTCCTCGGGCTGGGCCCAGGAGACGGTTACCGGCTCCTAGTCAACCCGTCCTGGCACGATGAGGCGATGCCCTCCCGTGTCGCGTTTCTGCCTGGCGCTGCCGGTGCCGGGGAGTTCTGGTCGCCAGTCGCCGCTCGGCTGCCGGACCACTGGCAAACCGAACTGTTGAGTTGGCCGGGTGCCGGCGCTCAGCCGCACGATCCCGCGGTAGCCAGCTACGACGACCTCGTCACGGTGACGGCCGCTGCGATCGCTGACGGCAGCGACGTGGTGGCGCAGTCGATGGGCGGGATCGTCGCCGTGGGCCTGGCGGTCAGGTACCCGGACAAGATCCGGCGCCTGGTGTTGGTAGCCACCTCGGGCGGAGTCGACGTCGCGTCGCTGGGCGCTCAGGACTGGCGCGACGAGTACGCCATGGAGTTCCCCGACGCGGCAACGTGGGTCACAGCGCAGCGCGTCGACCACACCGGGGTGCTGGCGACGATCAACGCCCCAACCTGTCTGATCTGGGGAGACGCCGATCCGATCAGCCCGCTGGCAGTCGGCAGGCAGCTCCACGCCGCGCTTCCCTCCAGCACGCTGCACGTCGTCCCCGGCGGCACACACACGCTCGCCCGAGATGAACCGGACACCGTTGCGGGGCTGATCGTCGAGCATCTCAGCTGACGTGACTGAGCGTCGAGCACGGGTCGCGCCCGGCGATCAGCGCGATGTGGCCACGACGTGCATGCCGCGGTCGGGAAGGCCGCGGAACGCGTTGCGGTAGGCCGTCGGTGTGGTTCCGGTCTCGCGAGAGAAGTGGAGGCGCAGGTTGGCGGGGGTGCCCAGCCCGCATCGGTGTGCGATCTCCTCGATGGTCAGATCGGTGGTTTCCAGCATCCGCCGGGCCTCCAGCAGGCGTTGGGCCGTCAACCAGCGAAGCGGGGCCATCCCGGTCTCGGCAAGGAAGTGCCGAGCGAAGCTGCGGGAGGCGTAGCCGGCGTGGTGAGCGAGCTGCGCGACGCTGAGCGGCTGATCAAGCTGTTCCACGGCCCAGGCGCACGTCGCCGCGAGACCTGGCCCACTGGTCGGGAGGGGACGCTGAACGAATTGTGCCTGGCCGCCGGGACGGTGGACGGCCGCGACCATCCGGCGGGCGACCTCGGCCGCGGCGGCGGCCCCATGATCGTTGCGAACAATGTGCAGGCACAGGTCGATCCCCGCGGCCACCCCGGCGCTGGTCAGCACTTGTCCCTCGTCGACGTAGAGGACGTCGGGGTTGACGCTGACGGCGGGAAAGCGGGCGGCGAGCGCGTCGGTGTGCTCCCAGTGCGTGGTGGCACGAAGACCGTCAAGGAGTCCGGCGGCAGCGAGTGCGAACGCCCCGATACAGACCGACGCGATGCGCGCGCCTCGCTCGTGGGCCCGGCGTAGTGCCGCCAGCACCGCGGGCGCTGGGTCCTCGAGGGGAAGGAACCCCGGGACGACGACGGTGTCGGCGGTTCCGAGGGCTCGCAGCCCGGCGGTGGCCTGAATGGAGAAGCCGGTCGTGGAGCGCACCAGTCCGGCCTGTTCGGCACAGAGCGTGAAGCTGTAGCGGCCGCGCTCGTTGGGGTGCCCGAAGGTCTGCGCCGGTATCGAGAGATCGAACGCGACGACGTCAGGCAGGGCGAGCGCGACAACGCGGTGCATTGGCAGAATCCTAGCGCCATCGGGCTGTTCTGCCACTTGCCAACGTCCTCCGACGAGCCTACGGTCGTGACGCACTGCATTTACCGAAAGCGTCGATAGCACTTAGGAGCACTGACAGGAGATGCACACTCAGACGACCCACATTGCCGCGCTGCTCAAGCGCAACGAGGCCTTCGCCACGACGGAGGACCGCCGGCACGTGATGCCGATTCCGTTCATCCCTCGCCAGCAGGTGTTCGTGATCACCTGCATCGATCCTCGGGTCGATCCCGCGGCGTTCCTCGGGATCCAACTCGGTGACGCGATCGTCCTGCGCAACGTCGGCGGGCGGGTGACCCCCGCGACGCTCAGGGACGTGGCCTACATCAGCTACCTGGTCGAGACCAAAGCTCCCGAGGGCCCGTACTTCGAGGTGGCAGTGATCCATCACACCGACTGCGGGTCCGGGCTGCTGGCCGACGACGAGTTGCGCCACGGTTTCGCCGAGCGGGCCGGGTACGACGAGCCGGAGCTTGCGGAGCTTCCGGTCGTTGATCCCGCGCAAACGGTCAAAACAGACGTCCAGCGATTGCTCACAGCACCGCAACTCTCACCCCGGATCAGCGTGTCAGGCCACGTCTACGACGTCGAGACCGGCCTGCTCACGACCATCGTCGGCCCGACGACACCGCAGGACCGGCCGGACTGATGATCGAGAACCGATGGGGTGACTCAACGCCCTCGCCCGACACACATCTGCAGATCGGCTCGCTGCTGTTCGAGGGAGTTGACCAGCTCGATCTCACCGGACCGTTCGAGGTCTTCTCACGCATCCCCAACTCGAGCTACCGGATCTTCGCTAAGACGACTGAGACCGTCCGCGACAATCATGGCCTCCGGCTGATCGCCGACGCGGTGCTCGCCCAGGCGCCGCCGCTGGACGTGCTACACGTGCCCGGCGGGTCCGGGCAAGAGGATCTGATGGACGACGAGGAGGTCCTCGCTTGGATCCGCTGCCAGTCGGCGGCCGCAGCCTGCGTGTTCTCCGTTTGCACCGGTGCGCTGCTGCTGGGAGCGGCCGGCCTGCTCAAAGGCCGCACGGCGACCACCCACTGGTCAGCGCTCGAGTTCCTGCCGTATTTCGGCGCTGTGGCCGTGGACGAACGCGTCGTCATCGACGGCCGCATGGTGTTCGCCGGCGGAGTCACCGCCGGACTCGACGGTGCGCTTCGCGTGGCGGCCGCCCTCCGCGGAGACGAGATCGCACAAACCATCCAGCTCCACATTGCATACGCGCCCGACCCACCGTTCAACAGCGGGACACCCGCCACGGCCCCGGCCACCGTCCGCGCCCAAGCCGAGCGCGACACACGAGAACTCTCCACTCGCCGCCGGGCAACCGCACGACGAGTCGCCGCCCACCTTGGCATCGACCCAGACGAGCGATCGACGAGCGTGACCCAGGCGTGAAGTGCCGGCCTCAAACCGTCCACCAAGCGCCGTCCGAACTCGCGATCGACGTGGCCGGCCCGCGACTGCGGTCGGGTCAGACCTGCCGCACGGAGCGCGGCTGGCGCACCCCCAGCCGCTCGAGTCGCGGCAGCACCTCGGCGGCGAAGAACTCGAGCTCGGAGATGTAGTCCACAAAGCTCAGCGTCATACCGCCGAAGCCCGCCTGCGCAAAGCGCTGGATCTCGGCGGCGACGTCGTCGGGGGTGCCGATCAGCGGGCACACTCCGTGCCCGGCGGCGAAGCGACCGCGGAACATCTCGAGCATCTCCGGCGTGAACGACTGCGCATGCAGGCCCTGCAGCGTCATCAGATTGTCCACGGCGTCCCAGTCGGCGTGTTCCTCGGCATACCACCGATGGAACTCCTGCGCCTCGGCGCGCGTCTGACGACAGACACAGTAGGACGGAGTGAACACCCCCACCCGGCGGCCGTAGGCATCGTGGGCCGCCGCCGTCACCGTCTTGACCACGTCGGCTCCGTCCTCGGGCCCGCCCACGACGGTGAACACCACGTCGGAGTTGCGGGCGGCGAAGTCCCGGCCCTGGGGCGAGGAGCCGGCGTTGAGGATGGGGGGGAGACCGTCGTAGGGCTTGGGGTTGGACTCCACCCCCAACAGTCGCCAGAAGCGGCCGTCGATGTCGTAGCGGCCCGGCTCGGACCACAGCCGGCGGACGACTTCCCACCACTCCTGTGCCATCGCGTAGCGATCGTCGTGATCCTGGGGAAGGTCGATCCCCATCGCGTCGTACTCCGGCTTGTTCCAGCCGGCGACGATATTCAGGCCCGCCCGTCCCCGCCCGACCTGGTCGACGGTCGCCATCGCCTTGGCCGCCACGACGGGATGGTTGAAAGCGGTGTGGATGGTCGCGAACACGACCAGGCGGTCCGTGTGCGCCAGCAACGCGGCCGCCAGCGCGATCGGGTCCAGCACGCTCTCGTGGAAGTTAGTGGTTCCGCCATAGCCGATCCACCGCGCGATTGGGAGCATGAAGTCGATCCCCGACTCATCGGCCAGTTTGGCGAGCTGAAGGTTTTCCTCCCAGGTCGCGGCCCAGCGATCCTCGATCGTCGTCACCGCCATGCCGGACGAGCAGTTGGCCGAGAACAGGCCGAGCTTGAGGCCGGCGCCATCGAGAAGCTGCTTGGTCACGAGTGCGCTCCTAACCGGAGTGATCGGGGAAGGAAGGGCCGCGAGGATACGCTGTTTTGAGGGGTCGCGGGCGCCGCCGCCTCACTGGAACCCGCAGGCGGCCGCGGCCTGCTTGAACGTCGGCGACGCTGGGTTGATCGTGCTCGGGACAGCGAGAACGACGCCCCCGCGGTCCTCCACGATGCTGTAACCGGCCGGGTTGGGCGGCGGTGAGAGCGTCGGGTCGGGAAAGCCGGACACACCATGTTGTCGCATGCACCCCGAGATCTTCAGCGTCTGCGCCTTCGCCTGCGCGGTGGGGTGCGCGGATCCGGGGCCGCCGCCCGGCAGCAACTTGTGGCAGCTCGCCTGGGCCGCCTTGAAGGCGGGCGCGAATGGGTTCATCCCGGAGGTGAGATGGATGCCGCCGCCCGGACTCGGGTCAGGGAAGGTCGGCACCCCGTGCGAACGCATGCACTCGCTAAAGGCCAGGAACGCGCTTCGATGTGCCGATTGGCTGTTCGTGCTCGACGATCCGCAAGCGGCGATCGCCACCGCACAGCTGACGGCGGCGAGCGCGACCACCGGGATGCGGCGGCTGGGTGCCTGGGTGTCTGTTGTCCTGCGCATGTCGCGGAAATACTCCAAGACGGTCGGCAGCGGTTGTAGCGGACCATCGATAACCGGGACGTAACGCCGTTATGCGGGTGTTACGAGCCGCGGCGGAGCGTCGCGGATCCGGCCTGGGCGCTAGGCGGGCCTGACGGAGAAGCCGATGGTCGTGCCGACCGTGCCGCAGCGCTCACAGGTCCAGGCGACATGCTCGGGATCCAGTTTCGCGATCACGGGGCATCCCCAGCGATGCGGAGGGCAGAGTGCCAGCCCGTCGGCGATCCACCACAGCGTCTCGCCCAGCCCGCGGTCCGCGTTCGGGTTGTACAGCGGCCCCGCTCCGTCGGTCAGCAGCATCCTCGCTCGGGCGACGCCGCACGGACCGACCGGGGCGGTGCCTTCGAGACGCTCCACGAGCCCTCGCAGGCCCTCCTGCCACTCCCGAACCTCATCTTGGCGGAGTGAGACCAAGAAGGCGGTCCGGCGCAGCCGGACTGGCGTGAGCACTGCGTACGGTTCCATCGCGTCGTCGACCACGTCCCGCAGCGCCTTCGCCACCACCGAGCGTCCGGCCGGATCGGCGAGCTGACGGGCACGCAGGGCATGAACGGGGGAACGCTCGGTTGAGCAGCCGGCCGCGAGTTGCTGGTCCAGGAGCGAGCGGTTGAACCGGACGCGAAGTCGCCGCGCGACGGGCTGGCGGGTATGACGCTGCGGATGGCCGCCCGGCCGGTGCCGGGGAGACAGCACGTGGGTCGCGGCGGATTCGTCCGTTCCCCCACGTCGCTGACCGCGGTCGGCGCTAGTCGCCATGGCCGCCGTCCCCCGGACTCGGCGCTGTGGTCCGGTCGGGACCGCGCCCAATCTGCATTGCGATGACGTCCATGCTGGCCATGATGCGCTCGCGGTTGTGCAGACCGCATACAGGATCGGGCTTCAGGCATAAAGATTCTCTACACGGTTGGCTCTGGGCGGCCGATTCGCCGCCCGGACGTGGTGCTCCGGGTCAGGATCGCGCCTTCGCAACTCGTTTACCGGGGCAGGTGGAATGGCACGGTGGTGATGATGATTCCCTCGTAGCCGATCAGCGATGCCCGCAGGCGGGCGGCGATTCGGTTGTGAAGGATTTGCTGCCAGCGCCTGGCGACCACGACCTCCGGGACGACGAGGGTGAGCGTCACGTCGGGGCGTTGGCGGTGCAGAGCGGCGATGTAGTTGGCCAGCGGCGCGACGGTCGCGCGATACGGGGAGACGACGACCTCCAGCGGCAGGTGGTCACCCCAGGCCTGCCACGAGCGGTTGAACCGCTCGGCCTCCTGCTCGGTCGGGCTGATGTGGACCGCCAGCACCGGCTGGCCGAGCGTGACCGCGTACGCGAGCGCGTGCAGCGCGGACAGGTCGAGCACGGCGATCGGGACGACTGCGAAGCTGTGAACGTCATCGGGGTCATCTTGCGCCTCGGCCAGGCGATCGGACATCGCCGGCGCCAGCCGGGGCGGCGCCACGCCGATCGGGGAACGCGGCTGTTTTGCGCTCTCAGGTCGTGGCGTCAGCGCTTCGCTGGCGAGCTGATAGTGGGCGTTGACGCGGCGGCAACCGAGGACGATGAGGGGAACCAGGACGATCACCACCCAGGCTCCCTGGGTGAACTTGGTGGCCGCGGCGATCACGACGACCACGCCCGACAGGACGGCGCCGAGGAGATTGGTGGCCAGCGCGGAACGCCAGCCTCGGTCGCGGTGGCGCCACCAGTGCGCCACCATTCCGCTCTGCGCCAGTGTGAAGGCGAGAAACACCCCGATCGCGAACAGCGGGATCAACGGGTTGGTCTGACCGTTGAATGCCGCGTAGATCACGGCCGCCGGGACGGCGAGCACGACGATGCCGGTGGTGAACGCAAGGCGATCTCCCATCCGCAGGAACACCCTGGGAGCGAACCCATCGCGAGCCATGAAGTACAGGAGGCGCGGAAATCCGTTGAAGGCGGAATTGGCGGCCACCAGCAGCACGAGCGTGGTCGCCACCTGCACGAACCCGTACGGGACGCCCCCACCCACGCTGCGGTGCGCGATCTGGGACAGGACCGTCTGGCCGCCGCCCGGGGCGGCACCGTCGAAATGAGCGACGAGCACGACTCCCACGAACATGGAGATCAGCAGCCCGATCATCACCCCCAGCGTCTGGCGAGCGTGCGCCGCCTCCGGCGGCCGGAACACCGGGACCGCGTTGGAGATCACCTCGATCCCGGTCATCGCCGTCGCCCCGGAGGCGAACGCGCGGAGCACGAGCAGCACCCCGAGCGCCTCGGTGGCGCGATGCGGCGTGGCGGCCACGGGATGAAAGCCATGTGAGCCGGCCTTGATGAGACCGGCGATCACGACCAGCGCGATCGCGGCCACGAATACAAAAGTGGGGGCCGCGAACGCGGCACCGGCGTCGCGCACGCCGCGCAGGTTCCCTGCGACCAGCAGCACGATCACGACCAGGCCGATCGGCACGGTCGCCGGAGCGACCGACGGTATGGCCGACGTCACCGCCGCTACACCGGATGCGACCGAGACGGCGACCGTGAGGATGTAGTCGACGATCAACCCCGCCCCCGCAAGCAGGCCCCACCGGCGCCCCAGGCTATCGCTCGCCACGATGTACGAGCCCCCGCCGTGCGGATAGGCTCGGACGACCTGGCGGTACCCGAGCCCGACCGACAGCATCAGCACCGCCAGCGCCGCTCCGATCGGCAGCGAGAGCTTCAGCTCACCGGCTCCAGCGAGCACGAGTATCGCCATCATCGCCTCGGGCCCATATGCCACCGAGGACAGCGCGTCAGGCGAGAGCACGGCCAGCGCGAGCAGCCGCCCCATCCTCTCCTCCGCGATCGCCGTACTGCGGAGCGCCGGACCGATCAGCACCCGGCGCGCCGCGTACGCCAGCCGGCCCCGCGGCGAGTCACTCTCCCCGGCACGGACCGTCGCTTCGAGCTCGTCCCCCTCGGCCGTCTCGTCACGGGCACTTCGGATGCGGACGAACCGGCCCGCGCGCGAGCGCTCTGGGTCGGCAAAATCGAGGTTCGGATCGACCGGCAGGGCGTGCTCCCAGATCTCGCGCTCCGGCATGCAGGCATCCCATCGGCGACCCACCTCGGTCAGCCCCACAAGCGCCTGCTGATCGAGCTCCGGTAGCTGTGCGCTCGCCGTCACCGTCCCATCGGACCCGCCGGTCCCCGGAGCGGGCGCGCCCGACGCCGGGCGACCCGGGTCGGGATTGTCCCCGCCTGCAGGGGGGTGGTCCCCCGGACCCGGGACCGGCGGGCCGGCCGTCAACTCACACCAGCCGCCTCGAACCGGGGACGCGCACTCACGTTCACCCCCCCGTCACGATGGCAGCGAAGACGGAGGATGACCAGCACTGCAGAAAGCATAAAGCCTGAGGCCTTCCGGCCCACGATGGTTTGCCAGCGCCGGCTCATGGGCATACGTAAGCGCGGGCCCGCCTGACAACGTTGTCAACCGCGCCTGGTGGGTGGTCGTTTGAGCACAGGAGAGGGAGGCTTTTGATGGATCGCACGCGCAGCGACGCGTCGGGCGCTCACCCGGTGACCCGACGGACGTTCGTGGGCGGCATGCTCGTCGCCGGAGGTGCGGCGACCCTGGGCGCGCTGCCGGGGGTGGCCAGGGCCGCCCAGGGCGTGTATCCCCCCGCGTCCCGCTGGGTCAACGGGCCGCCGGCGCCGCCGGAGCTGGGCCCGGGTGAGCCCGAGGTCGCCGAGCTGGTCGTCCAGGAGTTCCTGCACGCCTGGGACGGTTACGTCAAGTACGCCTGGGGTGCCGATCAGGTCATGCCGGTGTCGATGGCGCCCAACGACTTCTTCGTGCCTGGTCACCCGATCGGCCTGTCGATCATCGAGGCGCTGGACACCCTGTACGTCATGCACCTCGACGATCAGTTGCACGACGGCGTGGACTGGATCCGCCACAACCTGGACTTCGACATCGACGGCGACTTCCACGTGTTCGAGGCGATCATCCGCGTCGTCGGCGGCCTGGAGGCCGGCTACCTCGCCACCGGCGATCCGATGCTGCTGGCCCAGTGCAAGGACCTGACCGACCGCCTGTTGCCGGCGTTCACCCAGTCGCCGACCGGCATGCCCTACCAGTACGTCAACCTGGCCACCGGCGCCGTCTCGGGGCCGGAGCCCCCGCTGGCCGAGGTCGGCTCAAACATCCTGGAGTTCGGCGTCCTGTCGCAGCTGACCGGCGACCCGACGTACTTCCGCCTGGCCAAGCGGGCCCAGGCGGCGGCGATCGCCCGCCGCTCGAGCCTGGACCTGATGGCCACCACGATCAACGTCGAGACCGGGGAGTGGGTCGACTCCGAGGACCAGGCCCCCAACCCGCCCGTCGACTCGTTCTATGAGTATCTGTGGGGCGGATGGGCGATGTTCTCCGACCCTGACAACCTGCGCTGGTTCAACCTGCTCAACGCGGCGCTGAGCCGCTACTCGCTGGAGATCTACGACGGCAACCTGTGGTACCGGCAGATCGACTTTGAGACCGGCGCGGTGGTCAGCCGCCAGCAGTCGGAGCTGGCGGCGTTCTGGGCCGAGGTGCTCGGCCACGCCGGACAGCTGCAGACCGGCGACCGGTATTACCGCTCGTGGACGGCCGAGCTGGATCGCTTCCCGGTGCTGCCCGAGGAGATCGACTACAGCACCGGCGCGGTGCTGTCGGCGAGCAACCAGTTCCGCCCCGAGTACCCCAATGCGTCGTTCGACCTGTTCCTGCAGACCGGCGACCCGTTCTACGCGCAGACCGCGCTGCAGTGGTTCAACGGAATGCGGGAGAACGCCCGCGTCCCCGCGGGCTACACGATCATCAATGACGTGACCACACGGCCGATGCAGCTGGGCGATCTGATGCCGGCCTACGGGTTCGCCGAGGACTTCAAGTACCTGTACCTGATCTTCTCGCGCACGCCGCGGTTCGACCGGCGCAACTATTACCTCTCGACCGAGGGAAAGGTCCTGCGCGGCCTGCTTCCGGTCCGCGTCTGGCGCGGCCAGTGGCCGTAGGCGAGCGGGCCCGGCGGTGAGCCGGCGTCAGCCCGGGGACCCGGGGGCATATGTGCCACCGTGTCAAGCACGGAGGCCGATCCGCTCAGACCGAGATCGAGAAAAATTGAACGATGGCCGATGAACGAGAACTGCTGGAACTGATCGGTGCCCGGCACGAGGGGATCCTCGCCGGGGTGACCCGCCAGGGTTACCCGCATCTCACGACGAGGACGCGTTCTACTCCAGATGGTCGAAGCTCGGCGCCTGGTCAGACCGGCCGGGGCCTGACGGTGGATTCGTCGCCGGGTCCCGGACCGGGGTGGGCGCGGCGACAGAGAACGCAGCGCGCGGGCAGGACGACATCAGGCGGAGAGCGTCAGGATCGCGGCGGCGTGCGCCGGGACCCGGACTGCATACACACCCTCGGCGTTGGGCCTGATCAGCGTCAGGCTCGGCATGCCGGTGAGCTGACCCGTGCGCGAGGACAGGCTCTGACCCGCCAGCGTCGTGCCTCCGGTGGCCCTCAGCGACTTGGCGCTCAGGAGCGACAGTGATCCGGTGCCGCGGGTGCCCGAGGCGGTGACGCCGATCGTGCGGGCGACGGAGCCGACGTTGGTCAGCACGACCCGCTCTGACCCGTCCGGCGCGCGCACGGCGAACTGGAAGAAGTGGGCCAGGCCCGGGTCCGAGATGCGCAGCAGGTGCGAGCCGGCGGGTGCGGCGTCGGCGAAGGCGAGCAGGCCGTAGTACTCGGGCTCGACCGAGACGCGCCAGCCGGAGGCGGAGTGCTTGGCGGTGATCATCTGGTTGAAGTTCATCTGGATGTGTTCGCGGAAGTTGACGACCGTCTGGAAGTTGACGCCCTGGACGCCGGACTGCCACAGCGCCGGGAGCACGTTCAGCGCCCACAGCGCCTCGGCGAAGGAGTCCGAGAGCCCGGCCTGCCCTCCGCAGGAGACGCCGTTGATCTCGTCCACGCGCAGCGGCTTGCCGTGGGCGGCGGCCGCCTTGACCGCCCCGTGGATCGAATCGGCCAGGCCCTGGATGGACGCGCGGGCGAAGAACGCCGACACCGACAGATGCGCGAGGCGCGAGCAGTCCTTCATCGCATACGCATGCACCGTCACCAGCTTCAGGCGCGAGGGCATGTCGCTCAGTATCGTGCCCAGCTTGGCCAGCCAGTGTGGTGAGCCTGAGCCCGGGCCGGCGAGCGGAGCCTCACCGAGCGCCGAGGCGATGTGGGAGAACTTTTTGCCGTAATCGGCGATCGTGTCGAGGCCGCGCTGTCCGTTCACCACAGACAGCGGATAGAACTCCGGCTCGTTGCCCAGCTCGAACTCATCGATCCGGCTCGCGCCGACGTACCGGTCGAAGTCCGCGACCTCGGCGCTGGCGATCTTGGCGTTGATCTTGGGGTCCTCCTTGAGGGTGGCGCCGAGTATGGTCTTGGCGCCCAGCGCCTCGAGCAGCGCCCGGACGTCAGCGCCCCACCGCGGGGTGAGCGTGTACAGGTACGGCGGCTTCTTCATGCCGGGGATCGGCCACCAGGAATCGTCTCCTGAATTACCGCCCAGGCGAAGCAGGAACGGCGCGCCTCGGGAGAGGTTCCTCAGCAAGTTGACGAAGGGAGTGTCCGGATCGGCGACCGAGCCCGACAGGTCGGAGATCGTGTCGACCTCGGCGGCGATGCCAAGAAACCCCTGAGCGGTCGAAGTGGCAGCCACGGCGGCAGTGCCCCCGACCCGGACGGTGGCCCTCGCGGAGGCGGGAGTGCGTACGGTCGGGCGGCTCACCGTGGTCGCCTGCATGTCCGCGGCGGCCGAAGCGGCAGCGATCGCCACCGGCGCGCCCACAGCGCACACGGCGGCGAGTGCCGCCGCGCGGGCGGTCAGACGGGCTCTAGGCATGACGCATTCTTCCTGGATCAGGGCTAACAGGGCAACTGGCTGAGACGCCCCGAGTCGAGGCCCCCTCGCTGTCTCAAACGATAGTTGTCCCAAACGACCCTGCCTGTGACAGAACTTGACGATCAGGTGCCGGCGAACATCGGTAGCGCCACCTGCCGGTGCTGTGTAGGCTCGAGGCGCGATCCGCCGGCACCCTTTCAACGTCGTCTCTGCACTGGCCGCGGTGCTGCTCGCCGCTGCGGCGGCTCCGGCATTTTCGCCGGGTAGCGCAGGACCCGGCTTTGCCACCGCCGTGACGACATGTGGGACCGTTGCCGGCGGATTCACGCTTGGGCTCGGCAAGCCGTCATCCGACACCTGGAAGGTCGTCGCCGACGGGACGTCGTGCACGTTCGCGCGGGATTGGGTGGAGAGGATCACGTCCGTGTTCAGTCCCCAACAGGAGCATCCGAGCACGTTCGACCACCAGGTCGTGATGAGCAAAGGCGTCGCCAATCCCGAGCACGGCTACAAGTGCCTGTCGGCAGCCAACGGCCCGGCGCACGGGGGCGGTTGCTACACGAGCTTTCACTCCGGTCATCCCGTCAAGGCACCTGATTACTTCACCTGGACCCCGGTCCGTAGCTCTGATCAGTTCGGAGACTGTCCGGACGCCACCGGGGCGAAATACACCATCGGCACGCCCGGTGCCGGCGGTCTTGACACAACCAAATACACCGTGGACGGATATGGCGTCAAGTGCTCGTTCGCCGATCGCTGGGTCGCGCGGCTGAGCGGCGACTCGCCCCAACATCTCGGGCACCCGCCCGGATACGAGTGCATGGTAGGGAGTGCCTATGCCGGCGGCCCGACCGCGGCCAACGGCGACTGCGTCAAGCCGGGCGCCCGGGTGGCCAGCGCGTTCTTCCACTGGGATCCGGACCCGGCGACCTACGTGCCCAGCATCCGCCGCCTGATCCGCTCGGATTGAGGGCTGGGTTTGCGTCCTTAAGGACACTCACCGCTCACGCAGTCGGCTCCCGCTGTCCCCGGGTGCCGCTTCAGATCAGTCCACCGGAGTTATGCTAAGCGGCGGACGGCGTGCTGGCATCGTCCGATGCCAGCCGTCGAAGCCCGATGACGACGAAGCCGCCCAGCGACTCCCCTAGCCAGAATGGCGTCCCGCAGCGAAACCGCGCCAGGAGCGCAGCTGCGGGCGAGGCCGCGCGCAGCCCGGCGGTCGGCGCACGTGATCGAAAGCTGGGCGCGGAGCTCGAGCAGCTGGTGACCACGCTGCCGCGGCAGATTTCGCACCTGTCACGGGTGCTCTACCGCACCCGCGGGAGCACGCTGCCGCGGGGGATGCGCAGCGTTGTGTTCACGCTCGCGTTTGGGCCCCTGCGCATCTCCGACATCGCCTGGCAGGAGGGCGTCGGCCAGTCCGCGGCCACCAGGATGGTCGCGCGTCTGGAATCCCTCGGCCTCGTGAGCCGAGAGCGGAGCACGTCGGACGGGAGGATCGTGATGGTGGCCCTCACGGAACAGGGGCGCGCCGAGCTCGACACGCTGCGCGAGCAGTCGAGGCGGCTGGTGCGCGAAGCGCTGCGTGGCCGCTCCCCCGCTGAGGTACGACGGATGAAGGCAGCTTCGGAGGCATTGGCGCTGATGACCGACTGGATCCTCGAACAGGAACGGATCTTCGACGATGCGGCGAGGTTGCCTCAGTCCACAAGGGCGTCCGCCTCGAGACGCAAGACTCGGCGGGCGTTGAGCTCGTAGATCGTCCGCTTGGTTTCCTCGTCGCCGATGACGGTCTCGACGTCATCGATCGTCTCCGGCGCGAACAGCGTGCTGAAGCCGAAATCGGTGCCGAACAGGACGTGATCGGGGCCGAAGAATTCGAGCGCGGCGGCGAGCGCGATCGGGTTGCCGAAGTTCGCGGTGTCCGCGTAGAACCGCTTGAGATAATGGAGCGGGCCGTGCTCGAGTCGCTTGGCGACCTCATCGTTGTCCGGGGTCGCCTGCAGCGCCTTCAGCCGGCCGGCGAGCATCGGCACCGTGCCGCCGCTGTGATGGACGATGATCTTCAGCTCTGGCCATCGCTGCAGATAGCCGGCGTAGACGAGACGGCACATGGTCACCGTGGTGTCGGTGGGCCAGCCGGCGCGGGCGTAGAGCCCGTAGTGTGATTCGGGCTCGGTGGACGGGAAGTCGGACCACTGCACGGTCCGGTTGGGGTGGATCCAGATCGGCCGGTCAAGCCGCGCCATCAGTGCGAAGAATGGCTCATAATCCGGGTGGTCCAGGCAGCGGCCTTGCATCGCCGTGAACACCTGCACGCCGAGTGCACCGTCGTCGATCGCGGCCTCGATCGCGGCCAGCGCGCGGTCGCCGTCCTGCAGGGCGGCCTGCGCGACCCACCCGGCGAATCGGTCGGGGTGGGCGGCGGCCAGCTCGGACAGCTCTTCGTTGCCGACCCGGGCAAGCTCGCGAGCGGCATCGGGTGGCTCGTGCTCGACCGACGTGTGCGCCATCACGAGCACCTGCCGATAGTCGCCGCCAAGCTCGTCCATCAGCCGGAAACGCGCGTCCAGGTCTCGCAGCGTCGGGTCGAGTCCCATCATCCGCTCGTACTCGGAGGCGCTGTTGTCACCGCGCGCGCGCAACAGCTCAAACACGCGCTCCGCGTATCGCGCCGGCAGGACGTGGGCGAAGGAATCGATCTTCATCGCTGCGCTCCTCGGTCTCGCGGTCGGTCCCGAAACTGGTCGAGGACCAGCATGCCGAAACATTACACAAGGCATGGACTTTCGGCAAACCTAGGCGTAAGCTGCGCGCCCATGAAGATCGATGCCTTTTGTCATCTAATCCCGCAGTCCTACCTCGACCGCTTCGAATCGCTCGCCCCGACCGAGCAATCGCGCGGGATCCGTCAGCGCAGCACGGCCGTGCCGGCGATGATCGACCTCGACGTGCGCTTCCGGCAGCTCGAGGAATTTGGTCACGACTACCGGCAGGTGATCAGCATCCCCGCACCACCTGCGGAGGACCTCGGTCCGCCCGCGGTCTCACGCCAGATGGCGAGGATCGGCAACGAGGCGCTCGCCGATCTGGTGCGAGGCCACCCCGACCGGTTCGCCGGGTTCGTCGCGTGCATGCCGATGAACGACGTCGACGCGACGGTCCAGGAGATCGACTACGCGTGCGGGGAGCTGGGCGCGCTCGGAATCCAGATCTACACCCACGTCAACGGGCACGCACTCGATCACGAGCGCTTCGAGCCGATCTGGAGCCGAATGGCCGAGCTCGACAAGACGATCTGGGTACACCCGTCGCGCACCTCCGCCTGGCCCGACTACCCCACGGAGGAGCGCTCGCGATACGAGCTGTGGTGGGTATTCGGCTGGGAATACGACACGGCGATCTTCATGGGCCGGATGGTCCTCTCCGGAGTCCTCGAGCGCTACCCACAGATCAAGTTCCTGATCCACCACGGCGGCAGCATGGTCCCGCACTTCTCCGGCCGCGTCGGCCCGGGGCTCGACCAGCTCGGCGCGCGCACGCCGCCCGACCAGAAGCAGGACGTCGAAACCTATCCCCTCTCCAAGCGGCCACTCGACTATTTCAAGCAGTTCTACGTCGACACCGCGCTGTTCGGGGCCGCGCACGCGATCCGCTGTTCGCTGGAGTTCTTCGGCGTCGAGCACGTTCTGTTCGCCTCCGACTCCCCGTTCGACCCTGAGAAGGGTCCCGGCTATATCCGGGCGACGATCGCGAACCTGGAGTCGCTGCAGCTCAGCGATGCCGAGCGCGCGGCGATCTACGAGGACAACGCGCGCCGCGTCCTGGGCGTCACGACACCATCGCTCTCGACGGCTCGGGACCCTTAGCAGAACTTGTTTACGTTAGGCATGGACTAACGCCCAGCCGCGGGTTATATTGACGCCGAGGAGAAGGCTCCGAAGACGCATGTCATCGACTGTCCTGCTTCATTCGATCGGGTTCGGGATCACGACTGCCGCCGTGATCGCGATCGGGGCGATGGGCTTCACGCTGCAGCTCGGCGTCACCAATGTCCTGAACATCTCCTATGGCAATGTGATGACGATCGGGGCGTTCGCGTCGTTGATCGTCGAGCGCCAGCATCTCGGCCTGGTCGCCACGATCGTCGCCGCACCGCTCGCGGGAGCGATCGTCACCTGGGGGCTGGCGCGCACCCTGTTCGCGACGTTCGCGCGACGCCAGGGAGGAGCCTTCGATCTGCTGATGGTGACACTCGCCGTCGGGCTCATCATCCAGTACGGGCTCGATGCAGTGGCGCACCTGCAGGTGTTCCAGTTCTCGTTCCCGTCGGGTGCGACCCTGAACGTGGGACCGTTCGTCTTCACGGTCCTGTCGCTCGCGCTGATCGGCGCGGCCGCGCTGGTGTTCGCGGCGCTGACGGCGGCCTTGCATCTGACGCGGATGGGCAAGGCGCTTCGGGCGCTCTCGGTCGACCCGAAGCTGGCGCGCGCGTGCGGGGTTCCGATGCGACGGCTGATCGACCTGACCTGGCTGCTCAGCGGCGCCCTCGCCGGGCTCGCCGGCTTGGTGTACGTGAGCAACAGCCTCACCGTGAGCGCTGGATCGGGCCTCGACTTCCTCGTGCTCGTGATCGCCGCGGCGATCCTCGGCGGCGCGGGGTCACCAGCCGGCGCCGTGATCGCGGCGCTCGTGGTCGGGATCGCGAGCGAGGTCGTCGCCGCCGCCGGCGGCTCGTATTACAGCAACGCCGCGGGCCTGGCGATCCTCGTGCTGGTCCTCGTCCTGCGCCCCGCCGCCCGTACCTGGGTCGGAGCGAATCGCGACGAAGTGACGGTCTAACGGCCAGTCGGAGCCTCGGTGTCCTACTACCTGTCAACCGTCGCGGTCTACCTTGGGGTGGATCTGATCGCCGCTTGGGCCCTCAACATGCAGTTCGGCTGGGCCGGCGTCCCGAACTTCGCGTTCATCATCTTCCAGGCTGCCGGAGCCTACGCGGCCGGCGTGGTGACTCTGGGGCCGGACACCGGTGTCAATTCGTTTCAGCACTACATACTCGGCGCCCAGCTGCCGTTCCCCGTGCCACTGCTCGTCGCTGCCGCGGCGGGCGGGGTGGTGTCACTGTTCGTCGGCCTGCTGACGCTGCGCCGCCTGCGCCGCGACTACCAGGCGGCCGTCTTTTTGCTGGTAGCCGTGATCGCCAGCGACGTCGCCGCCGCCGACGTGCACCTGTTCAATGGCTCCAACGGAATTGCGGGCGTGCCGCAGCCGCTCGCAGGCGCGCTCAGCTCCCTGGGTCCGTCTGCCTACCAGTGGCTGTACGCGGCGTTCGTGGCGGTGATCTGCATCGCCGTGCTGCTGCTGGTCCGCCGGCTTGGACGCTCGGACTGGCAACGGGCGCTGCGCGCGGCCCGCGACGACGAGCCGGCAGCCAGAGCGATCGGCCTCAATGCGCCGCTGCTGCGCATGCAGGTGTTCGTCATCGGCGGAGTGCTCGGGGGCCTCAGCGGCGGGCTGATCGTCGAGTTCATCGGGGCGTGGTCGCCCGGCGCGTGGCAGTACGCGGAGACGTTCGCGATCCTGACGGGAATCATCCTCGGCGGTGTCGCGAACAACTGGGGGGTGCTGCTCGGCACCTTCCTGGTCCAGATCCTGTTCGTCGAGGTCCCGTCCTTCCTCCCGCAAATCGGCTATCCGGGCCTGATCGACGCGCTCGTCTGGGTGGTGATCGGCTTGCTCTGGCTCGTGGTCCTGTTCGTGCGGCCGCGCGGGATCTGGCCCGAACGGCGATACCGAGCGCTCGCCGCCGGGCGGCGCCCCGCCAACCCGGGCGAGCCGTGAGCCTTCCAGTGGCAGGCGGGGAGGCGCTGGCGACGGCCGAGACGCTGCTGGACGTGCGCGACGTCCACGTCCGGTACGGCGGCGTCGAGGCCGTCGTCGGCGCGAGCGTGGCGATCGACGCGCCCCAGATCGTTGGCCTGATCGGGCCCAACGGCGCCGGCAAGTCGTCCCTGTTGGCAGCGATCGGGGGCCAGGCCCAGAGTGTCGGCGGGACGGTGTGGCTGGGCGGCCGGGACGTGACGAGACTCCCCCCGCACCGCCGCGCGCGGCTGGGAATCGTGCGCACCTTCCAGACGGCGAGCGTGTTCGACGGCCTGACCGTGTTCGAGAACCTGCTCGTCGCCGGATCGGGCGAGCAGGGCTCGACCCTCCGTGGCGCGCTGCTACGCACCCGCCACCAACCGGAGCGGGCGGCGAGCGTTCGAGCGCGCGCCGAGGAGACGCTGGAGGAGTTCGATTTGTGGCCGATCGCGGACCACTACGGACGCGAGCTGAGCGGCGGCCAACGCCGACTGGTGGAGATCGCTCGCTGTCTCATGCGCTCTCCGCGGCTGCTGCTGCTCGACGAGCCGATGGTCGGAGTGGCACCCCATCTCGTCCTGCGAATCGGCGAGCACTGCAACGCCATCCGCGACCGCGGAGTTGCGATCGTGATCGTCGAGCACTCGTTGGAAGTGGTCAAGGCGGTTTGCGAGCGGGTGCTCGTGATGGCGGCGGGCGAGGTCATCGACGACGGGCGGTACGAGACGGTCATGAACCACGGGTCGGTCAAGGAGGCCTACCTTGCCTAGCCCGCTGCTGCGTGTCAGCTCGGTGTCGGCGGGCTACCGAGGCGTGACCGTCGTCCATGACGTCTCGTTCTCCGTCGGCGTGTCGGAGATCGCGCTGGTGGTCGGGCCCAACGGCGCCGGCAAGAGCACGTTCGTGAAAGCCGTGATCGGCGAGCTGCCATTGCTCGCGGGCACGATCGAGTTCGACGGCACCGACGTGACGAAGTGGGGGGAAGAGCGGCGAGCGGTGCGGGGCCTCGGGTACGTCCCGCAGTCACGAGACGTCTTCCCGCCGCTCACCGTCGTCGAGAACCTCGAGGTCGGCGGGTTGCGCCTCACGCCCAAGGAGAGCAGGCGCGCGATGTCCGAGATATTCGAGCGGTTCCCGCAGTTGGAAAAGCTGCGCCGCCGCAAGGCCAGACAGCTGAGCGGTGGCGAGCGCAAGCTCCTCGCCATCGCCCGTGCGTTGATGGCCGGTCCGAAGGTGCTGATCCTGGATGAGCCGACCGCCGGCCTCGCGCCGACGGTCGCCCACATGGTGCTCGAGGAGCTCGTCGTCGGACTCGCCGACCTCGGGCGCGGCATCCTCCTGATCGAGCAACGCGTCGCGCTCGCGGCGGCGATCGCCAGCCACGTGACGGTGCTCGTGGATGGCGCGGTCCGTTACTCGGCCGGCGGCGAGGAGTTCCGCGCCGTTCCGGACGTCAGCGCGTTGTTCTTCGGGTCCCCCGACGCCACCGTCAGCCAAACGTGGGCGCCGCGCGAAGGCCGTGGTCCGCTGGTAATCCCAGACAAGAGGAGACAGGCACCATGAAGAGCAGCACGCGCTGGTCGACATTCGCCGCAATGATCGGAGCCGCGCTCGCGCTCAGCGCATGCGGCAGCAGCTCCAGCTCGATCGACTTCGGGCAGATCGCTGATTTCACCGGCGTGGGCGCCGCCGTGATCGCGTATGGCAATGCGTCGGTCCTCTCGTCCGAGTCTGCGATCAACGCGGCCGGTGGCATCCTCGGCAAGAAGGTCGTGAACGTTCCCGTCGACACCAAGAGCGATCCGGCCGACGGGCTGGTCGCCGTCAATCGCGCCCTCGCCACGAGCAAGATCGTCGCCGTGAACGGACCGACGACTGACACTGCACCCATTGTCATCCCGATCCTCGCCAGGCAGCACATCATCACCATGTGCCCGTGCGGGAATCCCCAGTACGACCGGGCCACTGACCCTTACTTCTGGCGCCTCGTCCCCCCCGACCCGGTCGGCGGAGAGACGATGTCGCTCTACGCCAAGCAGCATGGCTACACGCGGGTGGCTGCCGTGTTCGGCAGCGACAGCGGCTCCCAGGGAGACCTTCCCGGCGTGCTGCTCGGCGTCAGGGCCACGCACTTGCAGCTGGTCGCAAACATCGGCCTGACCCCGGACCAGACCTCCTACCGCACCCAGGTCGAGCAGCTCATCGCGGCCAAGCCACAGGTGATCTTCACGGAGTCCGACGGTCCCACCGCGGCGACGTTCTTTGGCGAGCTGAAGCAGCTCGGTTCGCAGGTGCCGATCTACGGCACCAACGCGACGCTGCAATCGCCGTACCTGAAAGCGGTCAGCACGGCGATCGGCTCCGCGAACCTCGCCAAGTACTACATGGCGGAGGCCAATGCAAGCGCCCCCACGTCGCCGGCGGTAAACGCATACAACGCCGCTGTGACCCACGTGAGCGGTAAGCTCCCCAAGCCACTCAGCCAGTGGCTGAACAATTCGTTCGTCGAGGCCAACTACGACGGCTTCATCATGATCGCGCTGGCGATGCAGGCAAGCCACTCGACCAACCCAGCCGTCGCCAACGCCTGGATCCTGAAGGTCACCCAGCCGGGCGCCGGTAAGACGGTCGTCTACTCATACGCCGAGGGCGTGGCCGCCCTGAAGGCGCACAAGCCGATCGAATACGTCGGCGCCGCAGGACCGATCAGGTTCGACACCTGGCACAACTCGTTCCCAGACCAGGCGATGCAGAAAGTGACACCGGACGGCGCACCGCTCTCGTCGACCACGATTCCCGCCTCGGAGATCCAACACCTCTCGTGACGGCCTGATCGAGCACAGCGGACGTGCCCGGAGTACTACGCGCTACGATATACCGTGATGCGTAATAATGACCCCTCTCTTCTCATCCTGACCAGCCTCGCTGAGGGCTCCAAGCACGGCTACGGGATCACACGTGACGTGCACGAGATCGCCGGCGTCAAGCTCGGCCCGGGAACGCTCTATGGCGCGATCGCCCGCCTGGAGCAGCGTGGCCTGATAGAGCCGCTGGAGACCGATGATCGCCGCCGCCCTTATCGCCTCACACGATCGGGTGCCGCTGTGCTTCGCGAGCAACTGGCCGCGCAGGAGCGCGTGGCGCGTCTTGGCCTTCGCCGCCTGTCCGCAGCCGAGGCCCGCACGTGAGAAAGCGTCTCCTCTCGCTCTATCCGGAGGCTTGGCGAGAGCGCTACGGCGAGGAGATGTGCGCGCTCATCGATGAAAGTCCGCCGAGTGTCTCCGCCGTCCTGGATTTACTGCGCGGTGCCCTCACCGCGCACGTCCGACCGCTCGCCACGTCGGTGCCCGCGGCCCGCGCGAGAGCCACGATCACCCAGGTGCTCGGCTGCTTCATCGTCTTCTGCTTCTTCGGTGCGGGCTTTGCCAAGACGACCGAGAGCTTCGATTACACCGAGCACGTCCATCCGCTGCTCGGCGTTTCTCACCTGGTGATCCTGATCGCAGCGATCCTTGCCGCTGGCGCTCTCGTGCTCGCCGCCGCGCCGCTCGCCATCGTCTCGCTGGTACAAGCGCGCCGTACGCCCGAACCCGCCCTCATGAGGCTGATCGCGGTCCCGCCGGCGGCAATCGGCGTATTCGCCGGCTCGGTCGGCCTGCTCGCGCTGTGGCTGAACGCTCATCATCACCGCGCCGGAGCCGGTGGGTGGCTGTTGCTTGCGCTCTGCGTTCTGTGCGCCGCGGCCGGCGGCGTCGCGTGCTGGGTTGCGCCGCGCGCAATCATGCGCCGCATCGACGTGCCGCCCAGCACATTTGTATTCGCGGTCCCCGCCGTCGGGCTCGTCGCCCTGTGCATGGTCGCGGTCGCGGTCGCCATCTGCGTCTTCCTGGTGGGAATCGTGGCGGACGCACCCCATGTCGGCGCGTCAGGTAACGGTCCCGCGCAGCTGATCGATGTCACGACCAGCATCGCGATCCAGTGCACCGCCATGCTCGCGCTGAGCGCAGCCGCCTTGGTCAGCGCCGCGCGCGGTCTTCGCTCATTGCCCGCGCTCTAGCGCCGCCAAGGCCGCTGGCCCCGACATCGCTCATCATCGAGCCGATCGCCGATCCGAGTGCCCGCCTCCTCGGGTCCTAGGGGCTGAGCTGTCGGATGAGGGCGATGAGCTCGTCTGGGTCATAGCCGTATCGGCGTCCGAACTGGACGAACTCTTTGGCCTTGGCGAGCACGGCACCGCGCTGGGCGGTGCCGGCGACGTGGACACCGCGACCGCGGCGGAATTCCAGGAGTCCTTCGTCGCGTAGCAGCCGTAGCGCCCGCAGCACCGTGTTGGTGTTGACCTGGAGCACGGCAGCGAGGTCGCGCGCGGGTGGTAGGCGCTCTCCGGGGGCTGCCTCGCCGTCGGCGATCGCGCGGCGGATCTCGCCCGCGACCTGGTCGTGTAAGAGGACGGGCTGGTCGCGGTCGATCTTGACAGCCAACATCGTGCTAGTGATACTAGCGTCATGTTGGGAGCGATCGAGAGGTCCTGGACACCATCGCGGTGGGCGGTCATCAAGGACGCCCGGCGTCGTCAGCGGCGACGCCACCGCCGGTTGCTTGCGGTCGCGGCCGTACTGCTGCTGGCCGCGACCGTCGGCTGGGCGATCGCCCGCAGCGCACTGTCCGCTCACGCGCCAGTGGCGCCGCCCGTGACGGTTGGGGCGGTCGCCCAGTTGGCCCTCGGCGGGGTCGTCAAGGACACCACGACGCTTGAAGGTCGAGTATGGGTGCTGACCTGCCTGAGTCGCTGCTCCGATCCGTTTTCGACCGCCGGCACCGGGCAGCTGATCGAGCTCGCCGCTACCGGCCAGCCGATCAAGCGCTTCCCGGTGTCTGATCCCACGGCTCTGACCAGCGGTGCCGGCGCGCTCTGGGCCGCGCACTTTGCGACCGGTGACGTATCGCGCATCAACCCTCAGACGGGCAGGGTGACCGCCACCACCCATGTCCAGCTCGCCAAGCCGATTTCGACAAACGGCTACCGGCGATTCGAGCCGGCGGCGATCAGTTTCGGAGCCGGGCGCATCTGGGCATCGGACGGGCTCGGCTTCGTTGCCGAGATCAACCCGGGCACGGCCCGACTGGAACGGATTGTCTTCACCTCCAGCGAGGCCACGAGTTCGACCAGTGCGGCGGGTCTGACGTGGGTCGCAGACGAGCTTGACGGCGTCGGGACGTTTGCGGCCGGCAGCAACCATGTCGCGGTCCACCTCATCTCATGGGCCGGCCAACCAGTCGACGTCAGGACCGTTGCGTATGGAGCGGGACTCATCTGGGCCCTGGGGGAGGAGACGAGCTTCTTGACCAGCTTGACCCACCCGACCACCGTCGGGGTCGTCACGACACTCGACCCTCATACCGGCCGGATCGTGGGTCAGTGGCCGACCGCACCGCAAGCCAGCGCGTTGGTGCTCGGCAATGGCAGCGCGTACGTCGGCGACGACAACAACGGGCGGCTGCTTCGCCTCACCCCACCACACGGCCTCCAGGTCCTCCACGGACCCAGAGCAGCCCAGCTCACGGCCGTCACCTCTCACGCGCTGTGGGCGATCAACCGAAACGGACAGCTGCTGCGCATCGGCCTCGGTCACGTCGCGCGGCCCTGATCGATGATCGACTCAGGTCGCTGTAGTCGGCGAGCGTGAAGAGTTTCGCGAGCACGCCACGCACAGCCAAAAGCCTAGGCTTTACAGGGCTTTCCTTGATGGGCACGGCTGGTTTCGAACCAGCGACCTCTCGCGTGTGAAGCGAGCGCTCTCCCACTGAGCTACGCGCCCGGCCGAGCGCCGATTCTACGCATCTGCCAACCAGGCCGGCAGTCGGCGGACCGTGCCGACGGCAGCGGTTGGCCGCTACTCGACGCCGGCGGTGAACCGGTAGCGGTGCTCCGGGCGGCCGGCGGCGCCGTAGTGCAGCCGCAGCTCGACCGCGCCCTGGCGGGCCAGCTCGGCGAGATAGCGCTGGGCGGTGGAGCGACTGATCCCGATTCGCGCCGCAACGTCGGTCGCCGATAGGTCTTGGCCGGTTCCACGCAGGTGCTCACGGATTCTGGTCATCGTCGGGCCTGACTGCCCCTTGGGCAGCGGCGCGGGTCCGCGGAGCAGGCCGTAGAGCGCGTCGACCTCGTGCTGCTCGGCCTCCCGAACCCGGGCCAGGCGGGTCTGGAGGTTGCGATAGGTGATCAGCCGCTCCTCCAGTTGGGCGAAGCGAAACGGCTTGACCAGGTAGTGCACGGTACCCAGCTGCATCGCCGCCCGGACGCTGCCCATGTCACGTGCGGCGGTGATCACCAGAAAATCGGGTCGGTCGGCGCGCTCCAGGGTTTCACGCAGGAGATCCAGTCCGTGGCCGTCAGGGAGGTACAGATCCAGCAACACCAGCGCCGGCGCCAGGCGGCCGATCTCGGCCCGGGCGGTGGCGACTGTCGAGGCGTGTCCGACGACGCCGAATCCTGTGACCCGGCGCACGTAGGCGGCGTGGATGGTGGCGACGTGGTAGTCGTCCTCGACGATCAGGGTGCTGATCATCGCCGGCCCGCAGTCGGGATCGGAGCGATCGTGGGGAGGACCACGGTGAACGTGGTGGTCTGCCCGCCATCGAGGGTGATCGTGCCGCCCGCTCGGCGGACCAGCCGGTGCACCAGCGCCAGCCCGAGGCCGTGGTAGGGTCGGCCCTGATCCCGTTTGGTGGTGAATCCGTCAACGAAGATCGTCTGGCGCAGCTCGTCGGGGACTCCCGGCCCGCTGTCCTGGACCTGGATCGTCAGCGCATCATCGAGGGCGCTCAGCGTGACCAGAACGCGCCGCGGCGCCAGGCCCGCCGCCGCGGCGTCGACGGCGTTGTCGATCAGGTTGCCGACGATCGTCAGCAGCGGGGCGGTCCCAGCTCCGGTGTCAGCCAGGGCCGAGCACTCGGACAGGGTGAGTTCCACGCCGCGTTCGGCGGCGATCGTCGTCTTGGCCAGCAGCAGCGCGGCCAGCTCCGGCCGCTCGATCCGCTCGCGGATCGTCTCGGCAAGTCCGTTGCTGGCCTCGGATACGTCCAGGGCGAAACGCGCGGCCTGCTCGGGGTCCCCGAGCTCGATCAGCCCCGCGACCGTGTGCATGCGGTTGGAGAACTCGTGCTGCTGGGCACGGAGCGCGTTGGTCAACGCGTCGACGTTGTCGAGCTCTCGCAGCAGACCCTCCATTTCGGTGCGGTCACGCAGAGTCACGACGGCCCCGAGCTCACGTCCCTGGCGCAGGACGGTCATGTGGCTGACGACCAGCACGTGTTCGTCGGTCAGCACCACCTCGTCGAGACCGCTCGCCTCCCCCGTGAGCAGGTCGCGCAGGCGGCTCGGCGCCACCAGCGCGCCGAGATCCTGTCCGACGGGGTCGGGCCCGAGCGCCAGCAACCGCCGTGCTTCGTCGTTGGCCAGGGTGATGCGTCTCTCGCGATCCAGCGTGATCACCCCCTCGCGGATGCCGTGCAGCATCGCCTCGCGCTCCTGCACCAGCGCGGCGATCTCATCGAGCTCCAGACCGAACGTGCTGCGCTTCAACCGGCGAGCCAGCGTGATCGATGCCACGACGCCGATCCCCAGGGCGCAGGCGAAGAACAGCAGCAGGCTGGGCAGCTCCCCCAGCAGCTGGTCGGAGATACGCCCCTCGAGGATCCCCGCCGACACCTCCCCGACGATCGCTCCCGATGGACTGCGCAGTGGCGTCTTGGCGTTGGCGGAGATCCCCAGGTTGCCGTGATCGGTGCCCAGATGATCGCGTCCGTCGAGGGCGATCACCGGCTCGCTGACGCGCTTGCCGATCAGCCGCCGATCCGGATGCGAGTAGCGCACCCCGTGGCGGTCGAGCACCACGATGTAGGAGGCGCCTGTGTCGTGGGTGACCTCCTGAGCCAGCGACTGGATCTGCCGTCGCGCCGCCGGCGTGCGGCTGACGATCGCCTGCCGGATCGACGGTATCGCGGAGAAGGTTTGGGCGATGGCCAGCGCCCGTTGCTGGTACTGGTCCTCCAGGTGCGCGCGGACGCTGAGCGTGGTCAGCACAAAGCCAACGAGCGTGCTCGCTACGAGGATCCCGACCACGCTGGCCAGGATGCGATTTGACAACTGGCGCCTTCGTCGCACTCTCTCTCCTGAGCCCAGTGTAGGGGAATGCGTCATGCGCAAAATGCGCAAAAAGACCGCAAATGCGCATTTGGCGGATAACCGTCACAGGTCTTTCGGTGACGCCGTCACCTCCCTACGGTGGACGCGGTCTCATCAAATGAGGCACGTCGGATCCAGCCGGTTTCGGGATGCCACACCCGGCGTCCTCTATGAAAGCCAACTTTCATAGTGTGAGAGGAGAGGGATGCACCAGTTCCTGTTGGCCGTGGGCTTCGGCCTGGTGACCGCGTCGGTCATCGCGGTCGCGGCGGTTGGGTTGAGCCTGCAGTTTGGCATCACCAACTACATCAACTTCGCCTACGGCGACTTCATGGCGCTCGGTGCATATCTGACCTGGGAGCTGAACGCCGGCGCGTTGCACTGGAACATCTGGGTGGCCATGATCGGCGGGTCGCTGCTGGTGGGAGTGTTTGCGGTGGTGGCGAACCGGCTGGTGCTGGCGCCATTCGCCAGACGGTTCGACCGCGTCTTCTATGTCCTCATCGTCACGTTCGCGCTGTCGCTGATCATCCTCAGCCTGCTGAACTCGATCTGGGGCGCGGATGTCAAGCGGTTCAATATGTCGGCCGAAACCCCATTGCACATCGGTCCCTTCCTGCTGACCGTGGATCAGCTGATCGTGATCGGGATCGCGCTGCTGCTCATGATGGCGATCCACCTGTTGTTGACAATGACCCGCCTGGGCAAGTCGATGCGCGCCATGTCGGACAGCACCACGCTGGCCATGACGAGCGGGATCGACACTCGGCTGATCACGACCATTACCTGGTTTCTCGCCGGCAGTCTGGCGGGACTGGCCGGGACGGTGCTGGGCATCACGTCGGCGAGCATCACGCCAAGCTTCGGCGAGACATTCCTGTTCGTGATCTTCGCCGCGGTGATCGTCGGCGGTGTCGGCTCGGTGTACGGCGCCATTCTCGGTGCGGTGCTCATCGGCCTGGTGACGGAGGTCTCCGCGGTGTTCATCAACGCCTCCTACAAGCTTGACACCTCATTCGTCGTCCTCATCCTCGTCCTGCTGTTCAGGCCCAGTGGCCTGTTCGCGCGCGTGGGAAAGGTCTAGGCAATGGCACCGATCGTCTACTACGGATTCACCCTGCTCTTCTTCTTCGCCGCGTACAGCGTGCTGGGCTGGGGGTTGAATCTCCAGTTCGGCGAAGCCGGCATCCTGAACTTCGCCTACATCGGGTTCGTCGCCATCGGTGCGTACATCGCCGGGGTCACCTCGAGTGGCCCCCCGCCCGCCGGGTCGGGGGAGTCATACGTCCTCGGCGCCAGCCTGCCCTTCCCGCTGGGCCTGCTGGCCGGCGGCGTGGCGTCCTGCCTGCTGGCAGTGCTCGTCGCGTTCATCGCGTTCCGGCGGCTTCGCAGCGACTACCTGGCGATGGTGCTCATCTCCATCTCGTTGGTGATGTACGACCTCATCAACAACTACGTGCCGCTGTTCGACGGCGCCGACGGGCTGAACTCGGTGCCGATGCCGCTGTCGGGCGCGTTCAACCTGGACGCGAACGGATTCCTCATCTTCTTCGCGGTCCTCAGCGTCGTCATCGGTGCGTTCTTCTGGTTGATCATGAGCAGGATCACCCGGTCGCCGCTCGGGCGGACGTTCCGTGCGATCCGGGACGATCCCGATGTCGTCAGCGCGCTCGGCAAGAACGTCTTCCGCTACCAGCTGACGGCGATGCTGATCGGCGCCTTCTACGCCGGCATCGGTGGCGGGCTGATCGTCGAATTCTCCTCGTCATTCAATACGAGCGCGTGGCTTCCGGCGGAGACGTTCATCATCTTCGCCGCGCTGATCATCGGGGGGCTGGGCAACAACCTCGGCGTGATGATGGGCGCGTTCGTCGTGCCGGTGCTGTTCACCCAGCTGCCGAAGTTCATCCCCGACATCCCTGGTCATCCCGGTCTCATCCTCAACCTCGAGGGTGCGGTGATCGGGCTGCTGCTGATCGTGACGATGTGGTTCCGCCCGCAGGGCATCATCCCCGAGCGCCGGCGCCGCCCGGACCGGTTCCTGACCGCCAACTCAGACCAGACACCGGCGGGCGACGGCGGCAACGCCGCGGTGCGCGATGCCGCGGCACAACCGCCACCGAGCCCGGTCGACGCGGAGGCCGCGAAATGAGTCCCGCCTCGATGGCGACATCGTCCGCGACGACCACGACCGCTGCGCTCTCCGGTCGCGACCTCCATAAGTCCTTCGGCGGCAACCGCGCGGTCAATGGAGCTGACCTGACGATCTCCGAAGGCTCGATCACCGCTCTGATCGGGCCCAACGGCGCCGGGAAGAGCACGGTGGTGAACCTGTTTTCGGGGTTGATGGCCCCGGACTCCGGACGGGTCCAGCTGGACGGTGAGGACGTCACCAGTTGGCCGAGCCACCGCATCGCTCGGCGCGGGCTGATCCGCACCTTCCAGCTGTCACGGGAGCTCCAGGGGCTGACCGTCCTGGAGAACCTCCTCGTCACCCCGATCGACCAGATCGGCGAGTCGCTCCTCAGCATTTTCCTGCGGCCCGGCGCGGTCCGGCGGGAGGAGCGGGCACACGTCGAGCGGGCGGTCGAGATCCTGCAGGATTACGGGCTCTACCACGTCCGCGGTAACTGGGCTCGCGAGCTCTCTGGTGGTCAGAAGCGGCTGTTGGAGCTCGCCCGTGCGGTCATGGCGCGGCCCAAGGTGCTTCTCCTGGACGAGCCGATGGCCGGGGTCAACCCTGCCCTGGTCGACCAGATCGGCGAGCACATCCTGAGGCTCAAGTCCAGCGGCATCACCGTGCTCATGATCGAGCACAACCTCGGCGTCGTGGAGCGCATCTGCGACCACGTCATCGTCATGTCCGAGGGCCGCACGCTGGCTGCCGGCCGCATGTCGGACCTGCGGGCCAACGCCGACGTGGTCCAAGCCTATTTGGGAGGCGTCCTCGATGCCCGTCTTGACCGCTGAGTCCATCACCGCCGGCTACTCGCGGGTGCCGATCATCCATGACGTCAGCCTGACGGCCGAGGCCGGGACGATCACCACCATCCTCGGGCCCAACGGCGCCGGCAAGTCGACGTTCGCCAAGGCGCTGTGTGGCGTACTGAAGCCGATGTCGGGCCAGGTGTGGGTGGGGGAGACCGAGATCACCAACCTCCCGGGCCACCTGATCCCGCGCCACGGGCTCGGCTACGTCCCCCAGAACGACAACGTGTTCAAGCGGATGAGCGTCCGCGAGAACCTCGAGGTGGCCGGCTTCGTCCGCGCCAAGCGCGACGACGCCAAGCTCGACGAGGTGCTCGCGGTCTTCCCGGACCTGCAGAAAGCCGAGCAGAAGCAGGCCGGTCAGCTCTCGGGAGGGCAGCAGAACATGCTGGCCATGGCCCGATCGCTGATGATCGACCCGGTTGCCGTCATTCTCGACGAGCCGACGGCCGGCCTGTCACCGGCCTACACCGCCGTCGTCTGGGAGCAGATCCAGCGGATCGCCGCCAGCGGGACCGCGGCGATCGTCGTCGAGCAGAACGTCGAGCAGGCGCTGAGTCACGCCGACAGCGTCTACGTCCTGATCGCCGGCGCCAATCACGTCAACGGGCCGACCGCCGAGATCGCCGGGCTCGATCTCGGCGCCATCTTCCTCGGCCACACCCCGGTCAAGCCGGCCACCAGCAGCACCCCGTAACCCCACCAGAGGAGAGAGCAGAGACACATGGCACCCCACCGGTTCCACCGACGCAGGGCCGTCGCGTTGCTCGCGACGGCGGCATCGACGATCGCGCTGGCCGCCTGCGGCAGCAGCGCCAACTCGGTGACGATGGGCGAGATCTTCCCGTTCACGGGCTCGAAGGCGGAGCTGTCGGGTTGGGGCGTGCATGGGGTCCAGGCCGCGATCCAGGAGATCAACAAGGCCGGCGGCGTGATGGGCAAGAAGGTCAAGGTGATCTCCGCCGACGACGCCGCCGACTCGGTCGACGCCCTCCCGGCGCTGCGCAAGCTCCTGCTGTCCAAGCCCGTCGCCGTGATCGGCCCGTTCTCACCGACGATCGAGGCGGTCATCCACGACTTCGCCCCCAACGACGTTGCCGACTTCGCGCTCGGTGGCACCGCGCAGCTCGACGACATGAGCTACCCGTACGTCTTCCGCACGTTCTCGTCGGACTCGACCGAGGCGACGGCGATGGCCATTCACGCGATCACCGCCGGGTACAAGACCGCCTCGCTCATCTTCGACAACTCGGCGAACTCGCAGGGGTTCGTCCCGCCGCTGGAGAAGGCGTTTACCAAGCTCGGAGGCAAGGTCCTCTCCAACCAGTCGATCGTCCCCGACCAGAGCTCGTATCGCTCGGAGCTGGTCAAGGCGTTCGCCAACCACCCGCAGATCGTCTTCGCCTCCTTTGACACGCAGACGGCATCGACGCTCTGGTCAAACGCCCAGCAGCTCGGGTACCTGAGCGTTCCGTGGCTCGGCGACGACCTAATGGCGGGCGCCACGTATGCCAAGGCGTTCGGGGCCCGAGCCGGCACGAATCTGTTCGCGGCCCTGCCGGCGCCACCGGCCGGCGCGGCCTACCAGCAGTTCCTGGCGGCTTACCACGCCGCGTATCCCGGGGCGACGCCGCTGCCGTCCACCTACAACATCTACGACTCCGTGATGATCGCGGCGCTGGCCATGGAGAAGGCCAAGAGCACCGATCCCAAGAGCTGGATCAAGGACGTGGAGCTGGTGGCCAACCCGCCCGGAACCGTGTGCACCGATTACGCGACGTGCTCGAAGCTGATCAAGAGCCGGCACCAAGGTCAACTACGAGGGCGCCGGCGGGTCTGACGACTTCAACTCCCACCACAACGTGTTCAGCGGGTTCTCCATCGTCGGGTTCAACGGGACGGCCAACGGCAAGCAGATCGCCTACGTCCCGGCCGCCGCGATCGCCAAGCTGGTCGGGTAGGCGACGTGACGGAGCCTTCGAGCCCGGCCGCGGACCAGCCGCGCCCCCACGGCGGGCGGTCGGCCTCGGAGGCTCCGGACCCGCCCCCCGGCGGGCCCGGACTGTTGAGCGGAATCCGCGTCCTCGACCTGACCACGGTGCTCGCTGGGCCCTACGCCGGATACCAACTGAGCCTCCTGGGCGCCGATGTGATCAAGGTCGAGCGGCCCGACGGGGGTGATGTCGCCCGGGAGCTGGGGTCGTCGCCCGATCTCGGTGAGACCCAGATGGGCGCCGCTTTCCTGGCCCAGAACGCGGGCAAGCGCTCGGTCACGGTCGATCTGAAGACGGCCGGTGGCAAGCAGGTGCTGACCCGGCTGGTCGCCGGCGCCGACGTGCTGCTGGAGAACATGCGGCCGCGGGTTCTGGAACGTCTCGGGTTCTCGTGGAGCCGGATGCGGGAGCTGAATCATCGGCTGGTCTACTGCGCGCTCAGCGGCTTCGGTGCCAGCGGCCCGATGGCCGGACGCCCCGCCTATGACCAGATCGTCCAGGGCCTGTCCGGGATGTGCGACATCACCGGTTACCCGGATGGCGATCCCGTCCGCGTCGGCTTTCCGGTGTGCGACACGATGGGCGGCCTGGCCGCCGCGATGGCAGTGTGCGCGGGGCTCATGGGACGGGAGCGCACCGGGGTTGGATGCATGCTCGACGTATCGATGCTCGAGACGGCCCTGACCGGCATGGGCTGGGTCGTGTCGGATTATCTGATCGCCGGCCGCCAGCCGGGTCGGGCCGGCAACGAGAACGCCACGTCGGCGCCGTCGGGGTCGTTTCGGACCGCGGACGGAGAGCTGGTCATCGCCGCCAACACGGATGCTCAGTTTCACGCCGTCTGCGACACCCTCGGCCGGCGAGACCTGCTCCGGGACTCCCGCTTCGTGACCCGTGAGGGTCGCCGGCGTCACCGGGTGCAGTTGCGCGATGAGTTGGAGCGAACGCTCACGACCGCGCAGGCGGCCCAGTGGGAGGCGTCGCTCGCCGATGCCGGGGTTCCGGCCGGCCGGGTGCTGACCGTTGCCGACGCGCTGGCCCAGGCTCAGGTCGAGGATCGTCAGCTCGTGCAGGAGGTGGAGGTGCGCGGGAGCTCGCCGCGCCGCTCGGTCCGGATCCTCGGGAACGGGGTCCACGTCAACGGTGAGGTGCCGAGGCCGTCCACCTCGCCCCCGCTCCTGGGGGAGCACACGGCATCGGTTCTCGGGGGCCTCGGCTACTCCGATGAGGAGATCGCGGCGCTCCGCGACGAGGGGGCGATATGAACGATCCGAGTGCAATCCGCCGGGACGGTAGCGATCAGACGGTCAGCTCCGCGGAGCACTGGTCGACGGCGATCATCGACACCGCGCCGGGCAGCATCCGGCTGCGCGGATATCCGATCGAGCAGGTGATCAACCGCTGCAGCTACGCCGCCACCGTGTGGCTGATGGTCACCGGCGAGTTGCCGAGCCCGTGGCAGGAGCGGCTGCTGGAGGCGGCCCTGGTGGCCGGAGTCGACCACGGTCCCCAAGCGCCCTCGATCGCGGCTGCGCGCATGGCGGTCACCTGCGGGGTCGGATTGAGCCAGGCGGTGGCCACCGGGGTCAACCTGCTCGGGGACATCCACGGCGGCGCCGGCGAGGCGTGCATGCGGATGCTGGCGGCACTCGTCGACGAGCATCCGGATCCCGACGCGCCGGTCGCGGAGACGGCGGCGGCGTTCGCCCGCTACCGGGCCGCGGAGCGCTACGTGCCGGGGTTCGGCCACCGGATGCACCGCTACGACCCTCGTCGCGATCCGTTGATGAGCCTCGTCCGCTCGGCGCACGATGACGGCGCGGTCTCCGGACGTTATCTCCAGGTGGCTGAGATCGTCGAGGCCGAGCTCGGCCGGGGCGCGGACCGGTCGATTCCGATGAACATCGACGGGGCGACCGCGGTTGTCTACAGCGAGCTCGGCTTGGCGCCTGAGCTGGGCAAGGGGCTGTTCGCGCTCTCCCGGTCGGTCGGGCTGCTCGCTCACGCGCACGAGCAGAGCCAGGAGGGCGCCCGGATCAAAGGGCCCCTTCCGCCGGGGATCGGTGCCCACTACACCGGTCGGCCGCCGCGTGAGGTGCCGGACTCCGACCGCACAGCCTGAGCCTCAGAGACGGACGACGTCGGGCTTGTGCAGGCGGCGGGTGGCGCCGCGCAGGTCGACGAACAGCGATGAGGACTCCACCACCGCCATGTGGTCGACCTGGGGGTGGGCGGTCACGAGCACGACGGCATCGCTGGCGGCGATCGTGTCCAGCGGTGAGCTCTGGAGGCCGAGCTCGGGCAGGGCGGGCACGAACGGGTCATGGTAGGAGAGGACGGCGCCGCGGTCGGCGAGCAGCTGCATGATCCGCAGGGCGGGGGACTCGCGGGTGTCGCCGGTCCCGCCCTTGTAGCTGACGCCGAGGATCCCGATCTTCGAGCCCTTCACGGGCTTGGTGGCGTCGTTGAGCGCGCGTTCGATCCGTTCGACGCAGTAGTAGGGCATCTGCTGGTTGACCTTGCCGGCGAGCTCGATGAACTCGGTGGACATGTGGAATTCCCGCGCGCGCCAGGTGAGGTAGAAGGGGTCGACGGGGAGGCAGTGGCCGCCCATGCCCGGCCCCGGCTCAAAGCGCATGAAGCCGTAGGGCTTGGTGGCAGCGGCGTCGACGACCTCCCAGATGTCGATTCCCATCCGGTCGGCGAGGATGGCCAGCTCGTTGACCAGGGCGATGTTGACCGAGCGGAAGATGTTCTCCAGCAGCTTGGCCATCTCCGCCGTCTCCGGAGTCGAGACGCGGATCACCTGATCGCACACCGTCTCATAGACCGCGGCGGCGCGGTCGGTGCATTCGCTGGTGATCCCGCCGACGATCTTGGGCGTGGTGCGCAGCGTGAAGTCGGTTCGGCCGGGATCCACGCGCTCGGGGGAGAACGCCACATTGATCTCCTCGCCGGCTCGGAGCCCGCGCGCCTCGAACAGCGGCAGCACCTGCTCCCGGGTCGTGCCCGGGTACGTGGTCGACTCGAGCACGACCAGCTGGCCGGCATGCAGGACGTCGGCCAGCGCTCGGGTGGCGCCCAGCAGCGGCCCCAGGTCGGGCTCCCGGTTGGCCGTCAGCGGCGTCGGCACGCAGATGAGGATCGCGTCGGCGCCGGCGAGGACGCCGTAGTCGGTGTCGGCCTGGATCCGCTCCAGCGCCGCCTGCAGGCGCTCGGACGGGACGTCCTCGATGTAGGACTGACCGGCCCGGATCGCCGCGACCTTGTGGTCGTCGATGTCCACGGCGATGACCGGCTGGCCCGCCTCGGCGAACTCCACCGCGAGCGGCAGCCCGACGTATCCAAGTCCGATGACACCGATCGCCATTGGCGCTGACGATACTGAACCTCTAGGATCTCTCCCGGACCGTGCTAGGCGGGGTGCTAGCGGTGCTCTGTACCCACAATCCGCTCTAGTGGGGCTGAATTCCCTCTCGAGGGGCTAGAGGCCCGAGGTCAGCGCCACGTTTGCGGCGGTGATGGTTTGGTCCCGTTGCGATGGAGAGCTGTGAACCAGGTCAGGTCCGGAAGGAAGCAGCCTTAAGCGGTGACCTCCAGGCGCGACGGGAGTGCTGGACCGGAGTCAACAAACGGCGGCCGCGCCTCGGGAACGGCATCGACAGAGGGTGCACGGTCCACTTTTTCATCCTGCTTCGGCCCGGCCGGATGGGCGTTCCGCTGCCGTCGGCCGGGCATCTAGACTCGACATAACTGTGTCGACCGGCCCGTCCCTCTACCGCCGCCACCGCCCCCGCACGTTCGCCGACATGGTCGGCCAGGAGCAGGTGGTGCGGACCCTGTCCCACGCAATCACACGGGGCAAGGTGCATCACGCCTACCTGTTCGTGGGTTCGCGCGGGACCGGCAAGACGAGCACCGCGAAGATCCTCGCCGCCAGCCTCAACTGCGAGCAAGGACCCACCATCACGCCGTGCGGAGTCTGCGAGTCATGCGTCTCGATCGCCAACGCCACGTCAATGGACGTGATCGAGATGGACGCCGCCTCCAACAACTCCGTGGATGACATCCGGGACCTGCGTGAGCGCGTCGGCTACGCCCCGCTGTCGGGCCGCCACAAGGTCTACATCCTGGACGAGGCCCACATGCTCTCGCCCCAGGCATGGAACGCATTTCTCAAGACGCTGGAGGAGCCGCCCCCGCGCACCATCTTCGTTCTGGCCACCACCGAGGCCCAGAAGGTGCTGCCGACGGTCGTCGACCGCTGCCACCGCTTCGACTTCGGCCGCCCCACGGTCGAGCAGGTCGCGCGGGTGGTGGGCCGGGTCGCGGCGACCGAGCAGATCGACATCGAGCCGCCCGCCATCGCGCTCATCGCCCGCCACGCCACCGGCAGCTTCCGGGATGCCCTCGGGACGCTGGAGCAGCTCCTGGCCTACGCCGGTGAGTCGGAGCGCATCACCTCGCCGGACGTGCTCGCGGTGCTCGGGGTCGCGGACGCCGAGCAGCTGTTCGAGGCGCTCGAAGCGGTGATCGCCCACGATCCCGCCGCTGCCCTGCGCGCGGCGGCCACGCTCACCGGCTCCGGCCGCGATCCTGGTCAGATCCTGCGCGATCTCGAGATCCACGGGCGCGAGCTGCTCGCGGTCAAGATCCTGGAGGAGGTCCCCGAGGAGCTGCGGATCACGCCCGAGCGCGACGAGCGCCTGCTCGCGCAGGCCCGCGCGCTCGCCGCCACCGACGTCGTGCGGCTGCTCGACCTCGTATCGACGGCGCTGGAGGCGACGGCCAACGGCGCCCAGGCCCGGATCCAGCTCGAGCTGGTGTTGATCAAGGCCACTGCCCCCGAGGTCGATCCGTCGACCGCGGCGTTGCTCGCGCGGATCGAGCGGCTGGAGGCGGCATTGGCCGGGGCTCGCCCGGCGCCGCCAAGCAATGGCGCGGCCCCCGCGGCCGCTGCCCCCGCTGTTCCCGCGCCCCCTCCGGCCGGCCCCGGCCCCGCACCCGGCCCGGAGGTGCCCAGCCCAGGCCCGGCCGGCCCGGGTCCGGCCATACCCGACCCGTCCGGCGCCCCCGTGCCGGGGGCGACCGCGCCGCCGCCCCGAGTCGCGGACGGGCCGCCGGAGCTCGAGACCGTCGCCGCCTGCTGGCCGGCGGTGATCGACGTCGTCCGCCAGGACAACGAGATGCTCGCCGCGCTGCTCGCCGATGCCCGGCCGGTGGCCCTTCACAACCAGGACGTGACCGTCGCCTTCCCCGCCGGCAAGGCGTTCCTCAAGCGCAAGGCCGAGCAGGATGACTATCGCCGTGCGACCGCCGAGGCGCTGCGCTCGGTCATCGGGACGATGCTCGTACTCCGCTACGAGCTGCGCGACGAGGATGAGCTACCCGATGCCGGCGCCGGCGGCGTCTCCCACGACGACCTCGTGAAACGATTGGTGGAGGAGTTCGACGCCCAGGAAGTGCTCGACGACGACCAGGGAGAGACCTGACATGCCCCAGCCCCCCAACATGCAGCAGCTGCTCAAGCAGGCCCAGAAGATGCAGGAGGACATGCTCGCCGCCCAGGAGTCGCTCAAGGACGAGGTGGTCGACGCGTCCGCCGGCGGCGGCATGGTCACCGTCAGGGTCACCGGCGATCTCGCGATCCAGTCGATCACGATCGATCCCGAGGCGGTTGACCCCGACGACGTGGAGCTGCTCCAGGACATGGTCCTGGCGGCGGTCAACGAGGGCCTGCGCGCCGCTCAGGAGCTGGCCGCGTCCAAGATGGGCAATATCGCCGGCGGGCTCGGCGGGCTCGGCGGTGGCGGGCTCGGCGGACTCGGACTGCCGGGCCTGTAGACACCCGCGTGTACGCACCACCCGTCCAGCGGCTCATCACCGAGCTGTCCAAGCTCCCTGGCGTCGGCGGGCGCACCGCCCAGCGGCTCGCCTTCCACGTGCTGCGCGCCACCGATGAGGAGGCGTTCGCGCTCGCCGACGCGATTCGAGAGGTCAAAGAGCGGATCGGGCTCTGCGAGGTGTGCTTCAACCTGGCCGACGGTCCCCGCTGCCGGATCTGCGACGACGAGCGCCGGGACCCGGAGCTGATCTGCGTGGTCGAGGAGCCCTCGGACGTGATCTCGATCGAGCGCACGCACGAGTTCGCCGGCCGGTACCACGTGCTCGGCGGGGCGCTCTCGCCGATCGACGGAATCGATCCCGAGGACCTCAAGATCGCCGAGCTCTACGAGCGGGCGCACGACGGCGTGCGCGAGGTGGTGATCGCCACCAACCCCACCACGACCGGCGAGGCGACGGCGCTGCACATCGCCGCCGGCCTGCGGGAGCGGCGGCCGGAGATCTCGGTGACACGGCTGGCCAGTGGCCTGCCGGTCGGCTCTGACCTGGAGTACGCCGACGAGCTGACGCTCGGCCGCGCGTTCGCGGGCCGCCGGACCGTCTAGCCACCCCGTGGCTGTCAGCACCCCCGAGACCGTGGTCATGAAGTTCGGCGGCACGTCGGTCGCCGACGCCGAGCGGATCAAGCGCGCGGCGCGCCGGATCGTCGGCCAGCGAGAGGCGGGCAAGCGAGTCGTCGCCGTCCTGTCGGCGCGCGGCAAGACGACCGACGAGCTGATCGCGATGGCCGAGGAGGTCTCGCCCGATCCCGATCGCCGCGAGATGGACATGCTGCTGTCCACCGGCGAGCGCATCTCGTGCGCGCTGTGCGCGATGGCGATCAACGACCTCGGCCACCGCGCCATCTCGTTGACGGGCTCGCAGGCCGGGATCGTCACCGACACGTCGCATACGAAGGCGCGGATCATCGACGTCCGCGCTGATCGGATCAAGCAGGCGCTCAGCGAGGATCTCATCGTGCTCGTCGCCGGCTTCCAGGGTGTGTCGACCAGCCGGGACGTGACGACGCTCGGCCGCGGCGGTTCGGACACGACCGCGGTGGCGGTGGCGGCGGCGGTCGGCGCCGAGGTGTGCGAGATCTACACCGACGTCGCCGGCGTGTTCAGCGCCGATCCGCGCATCGTGCCCAACGCGCGCAAGCTGCCGCAGGTCAGCTTCGAGGAGATGCTGGAGATGGCGGCCTCCGGCGCGGGGGTGCTTCAGCTCCGCTCGGTCGAGTACGCCCGGACTCATGGCGTCCGGATCCACTGCCGCTCCAGCTTCGATCCGGGCCCCGGTACCTTTGTCCTCGGAGAAGACGAGACCATGGAACACCCACTCATCACCGCCGTCACCCACTCCACCGACGAGGCTCGGATCACGGTCATCGGCGTCCCCGATCGGCCGGGTGCTGCCGCGGCGATCTTCATGGCCCTCGCCGAAGCCAACTGCAACGTGGACACGATCATCCAGAACGAGCCGCGTACCGAGGGACGCGAGGCCGAGGTGTCGTTCACGATCGGGACCGAGGACCTGCGCGCCGCCGAAACGGCCCTGGCCCCGGTTCAGGCCGAGCTCGGGCTCACGCGCGTCGAGACCGATCGGGAGATCGGCAAGGTCTCGATCGTGGGCGCCGGCATGCGCTCACATCCGGGGGTCGCCGCTAAGGTTTTCCAGACCCTGGCCACCGAGGGAATCAACATCGAGATGATCTCCACCTCACCGATCAAGATCTCCTGCATCATCCGCCAGGACCACGTGCCCCAGGCGGTCCGCGCGCTGCACAGCGCCTTCGAGCTCGGCGCCAACGCCATCGAAGTCGAGCACGGGCCCCGATGACTCGCGTCGCTGTCGTGGGCGCAACGGGCGCCGTCGGGCGCGTCATGCTGGAGCTGCTGCACGAGCGCGCGTTTCCCGCCGACGAGATCGTCCTGTTCGCGTCCGCCCGCTCGGCCGGTACCGAGCTTGGCGGCCGCACCGTGCAGCTGCTCGACGAGGACGCCGATCTGAGCGGCTTCGACATCGCGTTGTTCTCCGCCGGCGCCGGCGCGTCGAAGATGTGGGCGCCACGGTTCGTCGATCAGGGCGCCGTGGTGATCGACAACTCATCGGCCTTCCGCCGCGACCCGTCGGTGCCGCTGGTCGTCTCTGAGGTCAATCCGCACGCGCTGCGTCATCACCACGGGCTGATCGCCAATCCCAACTGCTCGACGATGCAGCTGATGGTGGCGCTGGCCCCGATCCACCGCGCCGTCGGGATCGAGCGGCTGATCGTCTCCACCTACCAGTCGGTCTCGGGTACGGGCAAGAAGGCAGTCGAGGAGCTTGAAGCGCAGGCGCGCGCCGCGCTCGACGGCACCGCGATGCCCGAGCCGGGCGTTTATCCGGATCAGATCGCCTTCAACGTCATCGGCGCGGCCGGCAACTTCGCCGAGGGTGACGATCACACCGACGAGGAGCGCAAGATGATGTTCGAGACGCGCAAGATCCTCGAGGACGAGTCGATCGGCATCGCCGTCACCTGCGTGCGCGTGCCGGTGCGCGTCTCGCACTCCGAGTCGGTCAACCTCCAGACGCGGGAGCCCATCGGCCCCGACCGCGTCCGCGAGCTGCTCGCGGACGCGCCCGGCGTCGTCCTCGAGCACGTGCCGTCGCCGCTGCGCGCTGCCGGCCGCGACGAGGTGTTCGTCGGGCGCATCCGCCGAGATGAGTCCCATCCCCGTGCGCTCTCGATGTGGGTGGTGTCCGACAATTTGCGCAAGGGCGCCGCCACCAACGCCGTCCAGATCGCGGAGCTGGTGGCCGCCGACCGGGCGAGCTCGCCGGTCGGCTGACCGTGGCCGACCCCCTCGAAGAGGTCATGCGGTGCGCGCCCTCGACGCGGTCGTTCACCGACGAGCCGGTCCCGCGGGAGCTTCTGGAGCGAGTGCTCGACAACGCCCGCTTCGCCCCGAGCGGTGGTAACCGGCAGGGCTGGCGGGTGATCGTCGTCACCGATGCCGGCATCCGCCGGCGGATGCGTGAGCTCTACCAGGAGCCCTGGGACGCGTACATGATCAGGACGGGGGGCCGCGCCGCGCTCGACGCCGGTGAGGACAGCGGCCTGCCGGCGGGGCGCCTGCGGATGCTGCGCGGCGCCGACGAGTACGCGCGCACGTTCGATCAGGTTCCCGTCCATCTGGTGATCTGCGTCGAACTGGAGACGCTGGCGATCACCGACGCCGAACTCGACCGCCCCAGCATCGTCGGCGGCGCCTCGATCTACCCGTTCGTGCAGAACGTTCTGCTCGGGCTGCGCCACGAGGGACTCGGCGCCGCGTTCACGACGCTGCTGGTCCCGGCCGAGCCGCAGCTGCGCGAGTTGCTGGGGATCCCCGACGGCGTGGCGGTGGCCGGCCACATCGGGGTGGGCCACCGCGCTGACCCCTGGCCGGCGCAGCTGCGCCGCAACCCGGTGGCGGAGTTCGCCTTCGGCGACCGTTACGGCGAGGCCTGGTAGCCGGGGCGGGTCGTGCCCACCCCGGCTCCGCGGCCGGTCAGCAGCTGCTCTTGTAGATGTACTGGCTGAGCTGGCCGAGGTTGGCCTTGGTCAGGACGGCCAGCCCGGTGAGGATCGACTTGGTCGGCTTGCCGGTCAGTGCGTTGACGGCCTGCTGGACCCCGTCGACACCCTCCTGGTAGGGCTCCTGCGCGACGAGCGCCTCGACGATCCCGCTCTTGAGGTCCGCCACCTGCGTCGGGTCGGCGTCGTAGCCGACGATCTTCACCTTGCCGGCGACGCCGGCGGTCTTCAGTCCGGTGTCGACTCCCTGCGCGACGAGGACGTTGGTGGCGAACACGCCCGACAGGTCCTGGTGCGCGGAGTACAGGGAGGTGATCGCCTGGGCGGCCTTGCTGGGGTTGTCACCGACGTACTGAGTCGGCAGCGGCTTGATGTTGGGGTACTTCTTGATCTCCTTCAGGAAGCCCTGGATGCGCTGCTCGGTGGTCGACACGCCGGGCTGCTCGTTCATGACCACCACGGACCCCTTGTCACCGATCAGCTTGGCCAGCGCGTCGGCCGCCTTGGCGCCGCCCTCGATGTTGTTGGAGGAGATCGACGCGGCGGCGATCGACGTGTCGCTCACTGTCGTGTCGACCTGGACGACCTTGATACCAGCCTTCTTCATCGCCGTCATCGGCGCGATCAGCGCCTGGGTGTCGGTCGGGGCGATCAGCACCGCGGCCGGATGCGAGGCGGTGACCGAGTCGACGATCGGGATCTGCTCGGGCGCGGCGAAGTCGGTCGGTCCCTGAACGCTCATCGAGTACCCGAGCTTGCTGGCCTCCGCCTTGGCGCCGCAGCCCATCGTCACATAGAAGTTGTCGGCCTTGGTGCCCTGGATGAGCGCCAGCGACTTGCCCGACGAGCCCGAGCCGCTGGCGGCGCTGGAGCTGGAGCTGGTGCTCGGCGCCGCCGCGGCGCTGGAGCTGGTGCTGGAGCTCGAGCTGCTGGAGCTGGAGCCGCAGCCGGCGAGCGCGATGGCCGCAGCCGCCGCCACCCCGAGCCCTACCGCAGGAATTCTTCGCTGCATCATCAAACCTCCTCCTCTGCCACCCCGCGAGGCGGCGCCTTGCCTTGACATGATCATCGACGGGATCTTGATTGCCGCCGGAGCTGATCGAAGTACACGGCGATGATCAGGATTGCGCCGATCACCACCTGCTGCCAGAACGACTGAACCCCCACGATCACCAGGCCGCTGGCCAGGACGACCGGAATGAACACGCCGACGACGGTGCCGAACATCGTGCCGCTTCCGCCGAACAGGCTCGTGCCCCCGATGACCACCGCCGAGATCGCCGTCAGGTTGTCGGTGGTGTGCCCGGAGATGGTGGTGGTCGTGAAGTAGGCCAGGCTCAGATTGCCGCCGAGGCCTGACAGCAGACCGGCCAGCGAGTAGACCTTGATCAGGTGCCAGTTGACGTTGATCCCGGCCCGGCGGACGGCTTCGGCGTTGGAGCCGATCGCGTACGTGTAGCGGCCGAACCGGGTCAGGTGGAGCACCAGCCCGCAGACGATCGTCACCACCGCGGCGATCACGACCAGCCAGGGGATGGGGCCGAGCGAGCCGCTGCCGATCGAGGAGCCCAGCTGCGAGGGAATGCCGCCGACATCGACGCCGCCGGTGATCACGTCAGCCAGTCCCAGCGCCATGCCGAACGTCCCCAGGGTGACGATCAGTGGCGGGATGCCCAGGAACGCGATCAGCGCGCCGTTGATCGCCCCCCAGCCGAGTCCCGTCACCAGGCCCACCGCCAACCCCAGGGCGATCGCGCCCCAGCCGGCGGTCGTCGCGTGCAACGAGCCTCCGCCGACGGCGATCATCACCTTGGCGGCGAGCACGCCGGAGAACACGAGCACCGAACCGACCGACAGGTCGATGCCCGCGGTGATGATCACGAAGGTCATCCCCACCGACAGCATCAGCGCCACCGAGGCGTTGATGAAGATCGTCTTGATGTCGAAGCTCGAGAGGAACTCGTGGGGCTTCATCACGCCGAACACGGCCACGATCACGATCAGGGCCAGGAAGATCCAGACCGGGCTGGTGGACGTGAACACCCGTCCTCGCCACTGCGTCACCCGGGAGGTGGGCGGCGCCGCGGTCTCGGCGGGCGACCCGGTGACCGTCGCGTCGGCGTCGTCGGGCGGGGTGCGGGGAAGCGGGCTCACCCCGCGGCCTCCTGCTCGAGGGCGCCGGTCATCGCCCCGACCAGCGATTCGAGCGTGGCCTCCTCGCGCGTGAACGTGGCCACCCGGCGGCCCAGGCGCAGGACCTCCACGCGGTCGGCGACCGCTAGGACCTCCGGCATGTTGTGGCTGATCAGGATGACCGTCAGTCCGCGCGCGCGGACCTGGCGGATCACGTCGAGCACCCGCGCGCTCTGAACCACCCCGAGCGCCGCGGTCGGCTCGTCCATGATGATCACGCGGCTGGCCCAGGCGGCGGCTCGCGCCACGGCGACGCCCTGGCGCTGGCCGCCGGAGAGGTAGGCGACCGGCGCGTCGACGTCCTTGATCGCGACGCCCAGCTCGGCGAACGCGTCGGCGGCCTGCCGGCGCATGGCGCGCTTGTCGAGCACGCCGAGGTGGCCGAGCAGGCCGGGCCGGATGATCTCCCGTCCCAGGTAGATGTTGGCGGCGCCGTCGAGATCCGCGGCCAGCGACAGATCCTGGTAGACGGTCTCGATTCCGAGCGCCTGCGCCGTTGACGGCGACGGGATCTGGACCGGCCGGCCCTCGAACAGCAGATCTCCGCTATCGGGCATCGCGACGCCGGCGAGGATCTTGGTGAGGGTGGACTTGCCGGCGCCGTTGTCGCCGATCAGTGCCACCACCTCGCCGGGGTAGGCGGAGAACCTGGCTCCGCGCAGGGCCTGCACGTGGCCGTAGGTCTTGACGATCTCACGAGCCTCGAGGATCGGCGTGCCGGGGGTCGTCGTCACTGCCCGCCGGACCCTAGATGACAACGTTGTCTATTGTCAAGACTTCAAGCGCCTTCGGCAGCTCGCTGACCGGAACGGTCGAGCGGGGGCTGCCGGCGGAGCAGCGAACACCATGAGCGGTCCCCACAACGCCAGCCGGTCCTCACGAGCGACGATGATCGACGTGGCGCGCGATGCCGGTGTGAGCCTCAAGACGGTGTCGCGGGTGATCAACGGGGAAGCCGGGGTGAGCCCGTCAACCGTGGAGAAGGTGCTGGAGGTGGCGGCATCGCTTCGCTACGAGCGAAACGACCTGGCGGCGAGCCTGCGTCAGGGCACGAGGTCCCACACGCTCGGCCTCGTGATCGAGGATCTCGCCAACCCGTTCTACTCGGCGATCGCGCAGGCCGTGGAGGAGAGCGCCCGTGCCCGCGACAGCCTGCTGATCACGGGCTCGGCCCGCGAGGACCCCAGCCGGGAGCGGGAGCTGGTGGGGGCGCTGCTGCGCCGGCGCGTCGATGCCCTCCTGATCGTCCCCGCGGGGCCCGATCATCGGTATGTGGCGGCATCCGGGTTCGAGAGCCGGGCCGTCTTCCTGGACCGCCCCCCGGCGAAGACCAGAGCCGACACCGTCCTGACCGACAACGAGGCCGGTAGCCGTCGCGCCGTCGCGCACCTGATCGGGCACGGGCACGCCCGGGTGGCGTTCGTCGGCGACGATCTGCGCCTCTACACCGCTCGGGGACGGCTGGCCGGCTATCGCCGTGCCCATGCCGCCGGCGGCCTGACGGTGATCCCCGAGCTGGTCTCGGTCGGTAACGGCACCGCGGAGGCCGCCCAGACGGCGGCGACCGCTCTCATGTCCCTGCCCCGGGCGCGGCGTCCGACGGCGATCTTCACCGGGAACAACCGCTGCACCGTGGGGACGCTGCGCGCGCTGGGTCCGGCGCGCGATCGGGTCGCGCTGGTGGGGTTCGATGACTTCGAGCTGGCCGAGCTGCTCGCGGTGACGGTGGTGCGGACCGACCCGGATCGGATCGGCCGGTTGGGCGCGCAGCTCGCGTTTGAACGGATCGACGGCGAGGACGGCAAGCCGCGCCGTGTGGTGGTCACCGCCACGCTGGTGCAGCGTGGCTCGGGTGAGATTCCGGCGTAGCCGGATCGGCGCTCAGCCTGGATCAGCTTGTCGGGCGCAGCTCGCGCCGGGTGCTGACGCCCAGCTTGCGATAGACGTTGCGCGCGTGGGTCCGCACCGTCTCGATGCCCACATGGAGCGTCGCGGCGATCTCGGCGTTCGAGCTGCCGCTCTGAAGCAGCTCGAGCACGTCCGCCTCTCGGGGCGTGAGCGGCGTTGGGCCGGCGGCCTCGTCGCCGGTCGGGCCGGTCGACGGGAGCACGTGCAGACCCCGCGAGGCGAGATAGATCGCGTGGAGCACGTCGCGCGCCTCGGTGTTCTTCGCCAGGCAGGCGGTGGCGCCGAACCCGATCAGCTGGCGGCATTCGGCAGGGGACGGATTGTTGGCGAGCACCAGTAGCCGGACCGCCGGAAACCGAGCGTGCAGCCCGCGCAGCTCGGCGGGGCTGGCGAGCGAGCCGAAGTTGAGGATTGCCACGTCGGGCTCGTGCGCCGCCAGCGCTCGGTCCGTCTGCTCGGCCGGGAAGTCGGCGGCCACCAGCTGCAGGTGCGGGTCACCGTCGATCAGGGATCGCAGTCCGCGGTTGACGATGTCCTCGAACCGGGCGACCGCGAGCGCGATCGGTTGGCGGTTGGTGATGCTCATCGGCGGCGGTCAGTGAGCGGCAGGTCTCGGCGGTCCGGCTCGTGACGAAGGGTGGGACGGCCTCACCCGTTCATGTACCCCAGATCACCCGAAGTTCACCCCTTTGGGGGGACATATTTGCGCGCGTCCCGGGGAAGACTACGAATACTGAACTTCTGGGTCGCGTCTGCGGCTCGAGGGACGGGCAAGGGAACAAGGCGGGAGAAGGCGCGAAGGCACTGGTGGCTTCGCGCCTTTTCTTGTGCCCGGGTTGGGGGTGCGGCGAGCCGGGCTACGCCGGAGCGCCGGCCACGACCGACGCCGACCAGTCGATCACGGATGTCGGCTTGACCACGTGCTTGCTCATCCCGAGCTCCTTGGGCTCGAGGCCCAGCGCCAGACCGACCAGCTGCGGCAGGTGGAGCACCGGCAGCCCGAGCTCACGGCCGACCTGCTTGGACGCGAGTGGCTGCTGCAGGTCCAGGTTGAGGTGGCACAGCGGGCACGGAACCACCAGGCAGTCGGCGTCGGCGTCGATCGCGTCGCCGATGTGGCGGCCGGCCATCGCCAGCGAGGCCTTCTTGTTCATCGTGATGATCGGGAAGCCGCAGCACTTGTAGACGCCGGCGTAGTCGATCACCGTGCCGCCGAGCGCCTCTATGACCATGTGCATGTACCGGTCGCGGGGATGCTCCGCGTCGATCCCGAGGCGATGCACCGGCCGGACGATGTAACACCCGTAGAACGGGCCGACCTTGAGATCGGTGAGGGGACGCTTGACCTTGGCCTTGAGCGCATCGAGGCCGATCTCCTCCACCAGCAGCCACAGCAGGTTCTTGTTGGTGAGGCCCTTCGAATACGCGAGCCCCTCGTCAGCGAGGTTCTGGTTGATCTGGTTGCGGTACTCGGTGTTGGCGTCCAGTCGCTCCTGGCACTCGGACTGCGCGCCCTGGCAGGTGGAGCAGATGTTCATCATCAGCTCCCCGTCGGTCTGCTGGGCCAGCGCGAACGTGCGGGCGTTCAGCGTGTCGGCGAGCTCCTGGTTGTGCTCGGCGATGACGCCGGCACCGCAGCACGCGGCGCGGTCGAGCTCGACCAGCTCGAGGTCGAGCAGCGGCGCGACCTTGGCCATCGACCCGTGCAACTCCGGCGTGAACCCGCGGCTCACGCAGCCCGGCCAGTAGGCGACCTTCATGACGTCTCGCTTTCGCTCGAGGCGGACTGGGATCCCTCTCCTGGTCCCGACGATGCGGCAGCGCCGACCGGCTCCGGCTCGGGATCGTCCTCGTAGCCACTCACGTAGAGGTTGAGCTCGACGCGCTCCGGCCGCTCCTCGACCTTCGTGTAGATGTTGTTGAGCGCGGTCAGGTCTTCCTTGGGCAGCTTGTGCCCGAACAGTGCGATCTTGGGGCTCATCTTGCCGCGCAGGACGCCGGTGATGACGGTGCCGAGCGACGACAGCAGCTCCTTGCCCGCGGCCGGGTGGAACTTGCCGAACCACGAGTTGCCGCCGTAGCTGCGCGGGAGCAACTCGGCCTCGTTGAGCAGGCCGTAATCGCGCACCAGGGTGACGAACGCGTCCTCGTGGCGGTGGCCGTTGTTGCGGTCCACGATCTTCTCGTCGGTGCCGGCGCGGCGGCGCAGGCGCATGATCTGGCTCATCGGCGCCACCTCCTTGGGGCAGGCGTCGATGCAGTTGAAGCAGTGGGTGCAGTCGTACAGCCCGTGCTCATCCTCGCTGAGGTCCTTGAGACGCTCGAAATGCTCGGCGTCGCGGGGGTCACCGACGAATCGGTAGGCCTTGGCCAGCGCGGCCGGGCCGATGAACAGGGGATCGATCTCCATCGAGAGGCAGTCCGAGACGCACGCGCCGCACTGGATGCAGGCCATCGATTGGGTGATGTCCGCCATGTTCTCGTGCGGGACGATGTACTCCCGCTCGGGGACCGGCAGCTTGTTGATGAGGTACGGCGTGACGCGCTGGATCTTCTTCCAGTGCACGGCGTCCATATCGACGATCAGGTCGCGGATGACGGGCATGTTGCCCATCGGCTCCACCTCGATTACCCCGTCCCAGCCGCCGGGATCCCCGACGCCCTCCTGCCTGTCGTTCCAGCCGGTGCCGTGCATCCGCGCCGCCGCATCCTCGAGATGGGTGTTGCAGGCCAGCCCGGGCTTGCCGTTCATCCGGACGCCGCACGAGCCGCAGATCGCCTGCTGGCAGGAGCAGCGGATGCCGACCGAGCCGTCGACCTCGTCCCTGATCTTCAGGATCGCGTCCAGGACGGATTGCGTGCCCGCCAGCTGCACCGAATGCTCGTCCCAGTAGGCGGCCTCTCCGGACTTCGGATCAAAACGACGGATCTTGAGGAGGTACTCAGGCACTAGTGTCTCGATTCAGTGGCTCGGGCACTCAATACGTCCTTTCCTGTGGCTCCCACTTGGTGATCGTCACCGGCGAGTAACTGACCTTCGGCACGTCGCCGCCGTTGGCGGAAACATCGATGTGCTTGAGCCATTCGTCGTCGTTGCGCTGGGGGAAGTCGGTGCGGAACTGCGCGCCGCGCGACTCCGTGCGCTCCTTGGCGCCGACCACGATCGCCTCGGCGCAGTCGAGCATGTAACCGAGCTCGATCGCTCCGATCACGTCCTGGTTGAACACCGTCCCGCGATCGTCGATCCCCGCCTTGGGCTCCTCCTCCTTGAGCCGGCGGATCACCTCGTGGGCCTGGTTGAGCCCGTCGGCGTCGCGGAACACGGCAACGTACTTGTTCATCGTGTCACCGAGCTCGTCCTTGATCGCCGAGACGCGGCGGGCGCCGGCGGGCCGATCGATGATGGCCTTGATCCATTTCTCGGTGTCGGTGACGCGGGTCTCGGGCGTCGTCGGCATCGGCATGTGCAGCGCCTGCTGCGCGGCGTGCTCGCCGGAGCGCCGCCCGAAGATGAGGGTGTCGAGCAGCGAGTTGGCGCCGAGGCGATTGCCGCCGTGCACCGATACGCAGGCCACCTCACCGGCGGCGTAGAGGCCGGCGATCGTCGTCTGGCCGTCGACGTCGGTCTTGACCCCGCCCATGATGTAGTGCTGGCCCGGGTGGATGTGGATCGGCTCGCGGGTGATGTCGACGCCCGCGAAGTCCCGTCCGATGTTGACGATCTCGCGCAGTGCCTCCAGCGTGCGGCGGCGCGGGACCCTGGTGATGTCCAGCGCGACGGTGCCGTCGGGGAAGCCGCGGCCTTCGTTGATCTCGGTCTGCTCGGCGCGGGAGACGACGTCACGCGAGGCGAGCTCGAGCTTGTTGGGCGCGTACTTCTCCATGAAGCGCTCGCCCTTGCCGTTGAGCAGCCAGGCGCCCTCGCCCCGGGCGGCCTCGGTGATCAGCAGCCCGTTGCCGGCGAGCGTCGTCGGGTGGTACTGGACCATCTCCATGTCCATCAGGCGGGCGCCGATCCGGTAGGCCAGGGCAATCCCGTCTCCGGTGACGATCAGGCCGTTGGTGGTCGGCCGGTAGGCCTGGCCGGCGCCGCCGTTGGCCAGGATGACGGCCTTGGCGTTGAACACTTCGATCCGGCCGTCGCGCAGATTGCGGCAGACGGCGCCGATGCAGCGGCCCTCGTCGTTCTGGAGCAGGTCGGTGCCGAACCACTCCTCGTAGCGGTCCACAGTAGATGCGTGCTTGATCAGCTGCTCGTAGAGGACGTGGAGGATGGCGTGGCCGGTGATGTCGGCGACGTAGTAGGTACGGGCCGCCGAGGCGCCGCCGAACGCGCGGGTCCCGAGGTTGCCGCGCTCGTTGCGGTGGAACGTGACGCCGGCGTGCTCGAGCCACAGAATCTCGCCGGGCGCCTCCCGGCACATGATCTCGATCGCGTCCTGATCACCGAGGTAGTCCGACCCCTTGATGGTGTCGTACGCGTGCGACTCCCAGCTGTCCTCGGGATTGAGTGCGGCATTGATGCCGCCGGCGGCGGCCACCGAATGCGAGCGCACGGGGTGGACCTTGGAGATGATCGCCACCGTGGCCCCGGTCTGCGCCGCCGCCAGCGCCGCCCGCTGGCCGGCCAGCCCAGCGCCGATGATGAGTACGTCGTGAGAGGGCACTCTCGCAATATAAAGAGCGCGGTCGCGGGGCGTCCCGCCGGCTCGGCGCCGCTCAGGCCGCGGAACGACCGAACGCCGCCGCCAGGGCCCGGCGAACCTGATCCGCCGTCACCACGCCGCGCAGCACGCCTTCGGCATCGACGGCCATCAGCGCCCCCAGCCGGCCGAGCGTCTCGGAGGACAGCAGCTCGGTGATCGGCCGGTCCTCCTGGACGAGCCAGCCCGGAGCGCCGCCGGGCTCGAGCACGGCGCCGATCGTCAGCCAGCTCTCGCCGCTGTCGATCGCCGCCTGGGCCGCCTCCTGGCGAACGACGCCGAGCAGGCGACCGGCCTCGTCGACGACCGGGAACCATGACCACCGATAGCGCAGGAAGTACTCATCCAGTGCCTGCAGGACCGGCGTCTCGGACGGGATCGCCACCGGATGGGTGTCCATGATGTCGGCCACCCGGACGCCCTCGATGCGCTCGGTGAGCGCCGACTGCACCAACGCCCCGCGCGCGGACTGCCACAGCAGATACGCGAGCGCCAGCAGCCACAGGCCCCCGAAGCTCGCCGACGAGGTCGTCCACCACACCCCGACTCCGGCCAGGATCAGCGCAAAGCCCTGGCCCATGAGCGCCGCCACGTGGGTGCCGCGGCGCTTGTCGCCGCTCAGCCGCCAGACGACCGATCGGGCCACGCGGCCGCCGTCGAGGGGGAACGCCGGGATCAGATTGAACGCCAGGAGCAGCACGTTCATGAACAGCAGCCAGCTGAGTGACAGCAGGACCGGCGTGATGTGGATGTCCGACGACAGGGTCACCGCATGCCATAGCCGGTGGATCCCCACGATCGGGACGTTGAGGGCCAGACACAATAGGATCACTCCGAAGGTGGCGGCTGGGCCTGCGATCGCGACCTTGAAATCCTCTGCCGGTGTGGCCGCGTCGCGGCTCATCCGGGTCAGTCCACCGAACAGGAACAGATCGATTTGCTTGACCTCGATTCCCTGCCGCCGCGCCACCAGAGCGTGCCCGAGCTCGTGCACGATCAGCGACCCGAACAGGAGCAGCACGCTGACAACGGTTGTCAGGTACGCGACTCCGTCGGAGCTGTGCAGGGTGTCTCGGAACGGCGCCGAGAGCAAGAAGATCATCACGAACAGGATCAGGAACCAGCCGAGGTCAACCCCGATTCGGATCCCGAAGGCATCGAACAGCTTGATCGACGAGGACCGGCGCAACATGGTGCAATGGTCGCATAGGCGCGTGGGCGCACACGGAACTTTCAGGAGATGGCCATGAGTGAGCGAATTGATCGCCTCAAGGACCGGATGGGGCAGCTGTCGGACCTGGGCCATGCCCTGTCGCTGGCCCACTGGGACCAGCAGACGAAGATGCCCCCGCGTGGAGGCGAGGCGCGCGCCGAGTCGCTGGCGACGCTGACCCGTATCAGCCATGAGATGTTCGTCAGCGACGAGACCGGCCGCCTGCTCGAGGGGGCGGCCGCCGAGCTCAACGGCGGGGATCCCGATTCCGATGACGTCCGGCTCGTCGCCCTGGTGCGGCGCCAGTGGGACAAGGCGCGCCGGGTCCCCACCGACCTGGCCGCGGAGATGGCACGCGCCGCCTCGGTGGGGCAGGAGGCGTGGGTCACCGCACGCGCCGATTCCGATTTCATCAACTTCGCCCCCCACCTCGAGCGCAACTTCGAGCTGGCGCGACGGTACGTGGATTGTCATGACGGCGCCCCCGGATTTCAGTGCGCCTACGACGTGCTGCTCGACGAGTTCGAGCCACGGATGCCGACCACGATGGTCACGGCCCTGTTCGAGGAGCTCAAGGCCGAGCTCGTTCCGGTGATCGTCCGGCTGTCCACCGTCGCCGAGCCGGTGGACGATCGCCCGCTCTACGCCCGGTTCGCCGTCAACGGGCAGCGCGAGCTCGTGCGCGAGATCGTTGCCCTGATGGGCTTCGACGACACCGGCTGGCGCATCGATGACACCGTGCACCCCTTCGCCACCAGGATCGGCAGGGGAGACGTGCGCATCACCACCCGCTGGGATGAGCGCTTCTTCCCCACCGGGCTGTACGGCGCCATGCACGAGTGTGGGCACGGCTTGTACGAGGCCGGCCTGCCGGTGGCCCAGCGGCGGTCGCCGCTGGGCGCCACCGAGTCCCTGGGGATGCACGAGTCCCAGAGCCGGCTGTGGGAGAACATGGTCGGCCGGGGACGGTCGTTCTGCACGGTGTTGGCGCCGCGGATCGCCGCGCTCGCCGGCGGCTCGCTTGCCGAGCTAGATGCGGACGGTCTCTACCGCGCCGTCAATCGCGTCAAGCCCAGCTTCATCCGCGTCGAAGCCGACGAGGCCACCTACGCGCTTCACATCATCCTGCGCTTCGAGCTCGAGCAGGCGCTGATCGACGGCTCGCTGAAGGTCAAGGACCTGCCGGAGGCGTGGAACGCCCGGTTCGAGGAGTACTTCGGGATCAAGGTGACCGATGACGCCGACGGCGTCCTGCAGGACGTGCACTGGTCGGCCGGCCTCATCGGGTATTTCCCCACCTACGCGCTCGGGAACCTGATCGCCGGGCAGCTGTGGCAGCAAGCCCACGTCGAGCTTCCCGGCATCGAGGACGAGATCGCCGGCGGCCGGCTCGGCTCGCTGCGGGAGTGGCTGGGGCAGCGCGTCCATCGCCACGGCGCAAAGTTCACCACGGCGGAACTGCTGGAGCGTGAAGCCGGTGGCCCGATTTCGGTGACGCCCTTCACCGACTACCTGAAGGCTAAGCTCGGGGACGTCTACGGATTGGACCTAATGTCGTGATGCGAGACCGGGCGCCACGCAAGCCAGATGAGAAAGGTGAGTTCTTCTTAAGTTATGAGTAATAGTCCAGTAAGAGTTGCAGTGACAGGCGCGGCCGGGCAGATTGGATACTCGCTTCTGTTCCGGATCGCCAGCGGTCAGCTTCTGGGTGCGGATACACCGGTTCACCTGTCTCTGTTGGAGATCCCGGCTGCCGTCAAGGCGGCGGAGGGGACGGCGATGGAGTTGGACGACTGCGCGTTTCCACTGCTCAGCGGGGTTGACATCTATGACGATCCCAACCAGGCGTTCGATGGAGTGAACATCGCGATGCTGGTCGGCGCGCGCCCGCGCACCAAGGGCATGGAGCGGGGTGACCTGCTCGAGGCCAACGGCGGCATCTTCAAGCCGCAGGGCGAGGCACTCAACGCGCACGCCGCGCCGGACCTCAAGGTGCTGGTGGTGGGCAACCCGGCCAACACCAACTGCCTGATCGCGCAGCGCAACGCGCCGGACATCCCGCGGGAGCGATTCACCGCGATGATGCGACTGGACCACAACCGTGCCATCGCCCAGGTCGCGCGCAAGACCGGCGCCGCCATCAGCGAGGTGACGAACATGACGATCTGGGGCAACCATTCGGCCACCCAGTACCCGGATGTGTTTCACGCCAAGGTCAACGGGGCCGACGCGGCTGAGGCCGTCGGGGACCACCACTGGATCGAGGCCGACTTCATCCCCACCGTGCAGAAGCGCGGCGCGGCGATCATCGAGGCCCGCGGCGCGTCGAGCGCCGCGTCGGCCGCCAACGCCGCGGTCGATCATGTCCATGACTGGGTGCTCGGGACGCCCAGCGGCAACTGGGTGTCGATGGCAATCGCCTCGGATGGCACCTACGGTGTGCAGGAGGGGATCTTCTCCGGTTATCCGTGCACCTGTCAGGGCGGCCGGTACGCGATCGTCGAGGGCCTCGAGCTCGACGAGTTCTCACGCACCCGGATCGACGCCTCGGTCAAGGAGCTGACCGATGAGCGTGATGCGGTCAAGCAGCTCGGCTTGATCTAAACGATTGCACGTCGGGGCCGCGGGCGGGATCGCCCGGCCGCCGCGATCGGCTGATCGCGGCGGCGGCATGTCCATGCCATCAGTTTCGGTTAGGACGCCGGATGCCAGCCCTGACCGTCACGCTTCACCTGGCCGTCATCGACCAGTTTCGGCATCACCCGGTACAGGTAGTTCGGCTCGATCTTGAGCGACTCGGCGATCTCCGGGATGGTGATCCCGGGCTTCTCGCGCACCAGTGCCAGAGCCTGATTGGCGCGGGTGTTACCGCCACGCCGGCCCCGCGGCCGGCCGGCCCGGCGAGCCGGGCGACGACGGGCGGTGGCCCCGTTGGCACCGGCCGGGCGACCCGGTCCACGGCGGCCGCCGACCAGCGCGGCGCGCGCCGCCTCGAGCTTGGTGACCTCCTGCTTGAGCTCGCTCAACCGGCTGTCGATGTCCCTCACCGTACTGTCAACGAAATCTGCCAACTTAGGCCTCCTCCGAGGTGTCTTAGACGTATTGGTCTAGGAAGATACAACCCGTGACAGCAAAGGGTGTCGCGTAGGGCACCGCGGGGCACCCGCACAACGCGTCGGGCTCCGGCCGCTACCTCGCCTGAGAGCCCGTGCGTTCCAGAAGTGCCTTGAGACGCGAGAGTGAATTGTTTGCCTCGCGCTCGGATGTCGCGCCGACGATCATGCGGCCGGCAACGTTGCCGACCCGGCCGCCCGGCGGGTGGAACTCGTTGGTGTACTGAAATGTTGTGCGATCGTCATCGTCGCTCGACAGCTCGTAGCGGATGATCGCCGTGGAATGAGCCGGGCCCCCGCCCTCCCACTCAGCATGGCGGGGCCGGTCCAACGCCATCAGCGTCCAGTGGACGCGGAACGTGAGGCCCCGCACGTGTATCGCCTGATCCATCGTCGAGCCCCTGCGCAACGGGGAGTGCGACACGTGGGACACGGACTTGTGGATCGTCACCCATTCACCGAAACGGTTGGGGTCCATGATCGTCTCCCACACCCGTTCGATTGGGGCATCGATCTGGATTTTGGCCGAAACGGTGCTCATCGCTGGCGCACACTAACCCGGATCCGGTCCGCGCTCAACGCGCCGCCAGCGGCTCGTCACGCTCCCAGTCTGCCAGGGCGTGCTCGATCGCCGCGTTCAACCGGTGAGGCCTCACTCCCAGGAGCTCCATGGCGCGGTCGTCGGCGGGGACCAGATCGCTGTCGAGGCTCTCCATCAGCGGTCCGATCAGCTCGTATCGCTCGCCGGCGATCACCGCCGCCACCCGGCTGGCGATCGGTGTCACGGTCAGTCGCCGGAAGCGCAGCGCCGGGCGCCGGACGAGCATCAGGTCAGCGATCCGATCGATCAGCTCACCGTAGGAGACCACGTCGGGTCCACCCACGTCGAGCGTCGCCCCCCGGACCTGGTCGTTCCCGGCCGCCGCGGTCAGCAGCTCCACGACGTCGCGCTCGTCGATCGGGGCGGTCCGGTGCGTGCGCCAGGCGGGCACGGCCAGCACCGGGAGCCGTTCCACGAGCCGCACCAGGAGCCGGAATGACCGCGACCGGGCGCCGATCACCACCGAGGCGCGCAGCGCGACCGAGTCCGGGACCGCGTGGCGCAGGATCTCCTCCACCGCCATCCGGCTGGCGAGGTGACTCGAGCGCGGCCCGCCCGGCGGCACCAACCCACCCAGGTAGACGATGCGACTGACCCCGGCGGCGCGGGCCGCCGCCGCGAACCGCTCGGCGGCCACGCGCTCACGTGACGCGAACGGGTCACCCGCGGCCGGCTCCATCGAGTGGATGAGGAAGTAGGCGACGTCGATGCCGTCGAGCGCCCGGTCCAGGCCGTCGCCGGAGATCGCGTCTCCCGCGATGACCGGGACGTCGGCGGTCACCCGGTCGGGCTCGCGGGCAAAGCCGCGCACCCGGTGGCCCTCGCGCTCCAGGCGCGGCACCATCAGCGATCCCACGTAACCGGTGATCCCGGTCACCAGGACGTTCACCCCGTCGGCCCCGCTGGTGCCCACGGCGCCGGGATCACGAAACTCCGATCCAGATCGGCGAGCCGCGGACAGCCGGTGAGCACCAGGGCGGTGCGCAGCTCGGCCAGCAGGATCTCGAGCACGTGCTGCGCGCCCGCGGTGCCACCGAGCGCCAGGCCCCAGGTGAGCGGCCGTCCGACCAGCACCCCCCGGGCGCCCAGCGCCACGGCCTTGACCACGTCGGTGCCGCGGCGGATGCCGCCGTCGACGAGCACGTCGATCCGGTCGGCGACCGCATCGGCGATCGGCGCGAGCGCGTCGGCGCCCGACAGGGCGGTGTCGAGCTGGCGCCCGCCGTGGTTGGAGACGATCACCCCGCGCGCGCCGTGCTCGATCGCCAGCTCCGCGTCCTCCGGGGCGAGGATCCCCTTCACGACGACGGGCAACGGGCTCTCGGCGGCGAATCGCGCGATGTCCGACCAGCGCAGGTTGCGGTCGATGACCGCCGAGTAGTCCCCCGGCGGGGTGCCGTGGCCGGGCCCGCCGGTGGCCGGAGCCGACTGGCTGGGGCCGCGCAGGCTGACGTTGCGCACATCGCTGCGCCACTCGCGCTCGCGGAGGCCGAGGACCGGCCGGTCGACCGTCACCACCAGCGCTTCATAGCCGTGGGCGGCCGCGCTCCGGATGAGCTCCCGGGTGATGCCCCGATCGACGAACACGTAGAGCTGGAACCAGCGCGTCTGGTCCGGGACCGCCTCCGCGACTGCCGCCGGGCCGGCGCTGGCCAGCGTCGAGACGCACATGATCGTGTCGGTCGCCGCCGCGGCGTGAGCCACGGCGATCTCGCCGTCGGGATGGACGAGCTGCTGGAACGCGGTCGGCGCCACGAGGACCGGGTGGGCCCGCCTGACGCCGAGCAACTCGGTGCTCAGGTCGCACTCGGCCCCGGCGAGCATCCGTGGGCGAAGAGCCAGCCGGCGCCATGCCGCCACGTTGTCGCGCAGCGTGACCTCGTCCGCCGCGCCGCCGTCGATGTAGCTGCGCGCCTCCGGGCTCATCCCGGGCAGCGCGGCGCGCTCATAGTCGGCCAGCGATAGCAGTGAGCGATTCGCGTCGTCGTTGTCAGAAACGGCCATCACCTCTACCCCGAAAGCTACGGAAATTGCGGCGAGCACTCTTCCGATTCACGAAAGTTCCCGGAATTTGCAGGGATTTGTGGCGATGGGAAAACTCTTGCGCTTTCCGGACTTCGCCGTTGTGCAGGGGGGTGGAATCCGCTTTGATGCCCGCCTTGCCGCAATCGAGCTTCCAGGTTGGAACGAGGTGTAGGACACGTATGGCGAATGGTCGGACGTCGGCGAAGGCGAGTTGTGAAAACTGCTTCTTTGGCCAGAATCTTCTCTGCGCGGTGGCCGACTCCGGGCCCTGCGGCACATTTCGGCCCGCCCACCCGGACGGTCTGCGGCCGCCCAGCCAGCTGCGCTTCGTCTTCCGTCAGGAGCGCCGCCTCCAGGTGGCGTGGGCGTTCCCGTCGCCCAACGAGCAGGTGGCGCTGCACGCCTGACCGATGAGGCGCCGGGGGCCGGCCCTCTCCCGGCCCTCGTCCGACCCGCCTCGTATATGTTTACCGCCATGTACTGGCCGTTGATCGGCGGATTCATCGCGTTCGTCCTGCTCGCCATCTTCATGGGCTGGGTGATGGACACCTCCCGCCACGGCGACCGCGACCGTCACTGACCCTTCGCTCGCTGCGAGCCAGTGTGCAGGCGGCCCCCGCCGCCAACGTAATTGGAGGCGCACCGGTTCCGGGACACTAAAGTGTCCTCGAGGCAGCCGAGAGGAGCTTGAGTGCTGGTCACGGTGCTCGGAAAGTCACCGTCGTGGCAGGACGCAGCCGGGGCGTGCAGCGGATATCTCGTCCAGCAGGATGACTTCACCCTGCTGCTCGACTGCGGCAACGGGGTGTTCTCCAAGCTGCGCCCGATCTGTGACTACGTCGACGTCGACGCGGTGGTCATCACGCACATGCACGCCGATCACTTCCTGGACCTGGTGCCCTTCAGCTATGCGCTCCGCTACGCCCCGCGTCAGCAGCCGGTGCCGGTCGGCGGCTGGCCCGGCACCGAGGCACCGGCGCGCCCGCGGCTGTACCTGCCACCGGGCGGAACCGAGGTGCTCCGGCGGGTGGTCGGCTGCTGGGGCTCGGATGACCTGATCGACGGCGCCTTCGCCGTGCACGAGTACGCGGCCTCGGATCTGGCCACGATCGGTCCGCTGATGATCCGCTTCTGCGAGGTTCCGCACTACGTCGCCACCTACGCCGTCGAGTTCGCCAACAACGGCTCGCGCTTCACGTTCGGCGCCGACTGCCGCCCCAACCCCGAGCTGGTCAGCTTCGCCCGTGACACCGACATGCTGCTGATCGAGGCGACGCTTCCGCGCCCCGAGCGCGACGGGGTGCGCGGTCACCTCACCGCTCGGGAAGCCGGTGAGCACGGCAGGTTCGCCGCCGCCCACCGGCTGGTCCTCACCCACTACTCCGACGAATTGGACCCCGAATGGACGCGCGCCGAGGCGGCCGACAGTTTCGGCGGCGCGGTGGAGCTTGCCACCGAGGGCGCGGTGTATCGGGTCTAGGGGGGCGCTGGCTCCGCGCCGCCGCCGTCCGGGGATACGCTTGTAGAGAACCATGGCCGAGCGCGATCTGTTTGCCAACTTCGACCGCATGCGGCGGGAGATGGATGAGCTGTTCGGGGACGTCTTCGAGCGCAGCGGCCTGTCGCGCCGCGCCACGGGGCGGTGGCCGGCGGTGGATGTGGCCTATGCGTCGGATCCTCCGCGCGCGATCGTCACCGCCGAGCTGGCCGGGATGAGCATCGACGAGATCGCGCTGCAGATCGAGGGCCGCAAGCTGTTCCTCGCCGGCCGGCGCGGCCCGGCCGCCACCACCGGCGAGGTCTACCAGCAGATCGAGATCGAGCGCGGCTCGTTCCGGCGGCTGATCGAGCTCGGCGCCGACGTCGACGCCGATCGCATCACCGCGCGCTACGAGCACGGGATGCTCCGCGTCGAGCTGCCCCTGGTCGGGCGGCTCGAGCGCCGGCGGGCAGTTCCGATCGAGACCGCCGAGCCGCACCATCCCGAGCGCCGGCGACCCGGGTGGGCCCGGTCGATTCCCAGCGGCGATCCCCGATGACGGCGATCGATGTCGGCCCGCCCGTCGACGCGTCCGCGGACGGCGCGGACGGTGCTCGCCGGCTGCCGGCACGGATCGGCGTGCTGCCGCTGCGCGACGCGGTCACCTTCCCCGAGCTGGTCATCCCGCTCAACATCGGCCAGCAGCGGAGCATCGAGCTGATCAACGACGCGCTGCGCGGCGACCGTTCGATCGTGATGATCGGTGGGCGCGACCCCGAGGTCGAGAGCCCGGGGCCGGATGAGCTGTACTCCGTCGGGGTGCTCGGCACCGTCGCGCGGATGGTGCGGCTGCCCGACGGCACCCTGCGGGCGCTCATCCAGGGCGGTTCGCGGGTCCGGGTTCAGGAGTGGACCGGAACCGATCCGTACCTCGTCGCCGAGGTCGCGTCGGCCCCCGACAAGGTGAGGCAGACCGCTCAGCTCGCGGCGCTGGCCCGTAACGTCCAGCGCACGTTCTCGAGCATCGTCGGGCAGGTCCCGTATCTCCCTGAGGAGCTGCAGGTGATGGTGGCCAACGTCGATGAGCCGGTCATGCTCAGCCACCTGATCTCGGGGGCGCTGCGACTGCCGACCGCCGAGAAGCAGGCGCTGCTGGAGGAGCTCGATGTCACCAAGCGACTGCGCCGATTGTCGGAGATCCTCGCCCGCGAGCTCGAGGTGGTCGCGCTGGACACCAAGATCCAGACGCAGGTCCAGTCCGAGTTCGACAAGGGGCAGCGGGAGTTCTTCCTGCGCCAGCAGCTCAAGGCGATCCAGGACGAGCTGGGTGAGGGTGACGAGGCCCAGGCGGAGGCCAAGGAGCTGCGCTCCCGGCTCGAGGCGCTGACGCTGCCCGAGGAGGTCTCCAAGCAGGTCGAGCGCGAGCTCGGCCGCCTGGAGCGGCTCCAGCCGGCAATGGCCGAGTACGGGGTGGTGCGCAGCTACCTGGAGTGGATCGTGTCGCTGCCGTGGGACACGTCCACCGAGGACAACCTCGATCTGGGTCACGCTCGCAAGGTGCTGGACGCCGACCACTACGACATCGAGCAGGTCAAGGACCGGATCCTCGAGTTCCTCGCCGTGCGCTCGCTGATGACCGAGTCCAACCGCCATCCGGCCGGATCGATCCTGACCTTCGTTGGCCCGCCCGGAGTCGGCAAGACCTCGCTGGGGCGTTCGGTGGCCCGCGCGCTCGGTCGCCGGTTCGAGCGCATCAGCGTCGGCGGCGTCCGCGACGAGGCCGAGATCCGCGGCCATCGCCGGACCTACATCGGCGCCATGCCGGGGGTGGTCATCCGGGCCCTCCGCGACGCCGGCGCCAACAACCCGCTGTTCATGATCGACGAGATCGACAAGATGGGCGCCGACTTCCGTGGCGATCCGTCCAGCGCGATGCTCGAGGTGCTCGATCCCGAGCAGAACAGCACGTTCCGCGATCACTATCTGGACCTGCCGTTCGACCTCTCCAACGTGATGTTCGTCACCACCGCCAACAACCTGGACACCATCCCCGGGCCGCTGCGCGACCGGATGGAGGTCATCCAGCTCGCCGGCTACACGCAGTCCGAGAAGCTCGAGATCGCCAAGCGATACCTTGTGCCCCGCCAGATCGAGCGCAACGGGCTGACGGCATCCAAGATCGCGTTCACCGATGCGGGCCTGACGGCGATCATCTCGGACTACACGCGCGAGGCCGGGGTCCGGCAGCTGGAGCGTGAGATCGGCACCGCGGCGCGCAAGGTCGCGCGCCAGGTCGCCGAGGGGACGCAGACCCGCAAGGTGACCATGACCGAGCCGCGCGTCCGGGCGGTGCTCGGCAAGCGCAAGTTCTTCTCCGAGGCCCGGCGGCGGACCGCACGGCCCGGCGTCGCGACCGGCCTCGCGTGGACCCCGGCCGGCGGGGAGGTGCTGTTCGTGGAGGCCACGGCGATGCCGGGCACCGGCCACCTGACCATCACCGGCCAGCTCGGTGACGTCATGCGCGAATCGGCGCAGGCGGCGCGCTCATACGTGCGGGCCAACGCGGCGGAGCTGTTCCCGGAGCTGCCGGTCGACTGGTTCGCCACCCATGACATCCACATCCACGTCCCGGCGGGGGCGATCCCCAAGGACGGTCCCAGCGCGGGTGTGACGATGGTCACGGCGCTGGCCTCGCTGCTGTCGGGTCGCCCGGTTCGCGCCGACGTGGCGATGACCGGTGAGGTGACGCTGACCGGACAGGTGCTTCCGATCGGCGGGCTCAAGGAAAAGGCGCTGGCGGCCCAGCGCGCCGGCCTGCGCACCGTGATCGCACCTGCGCTCAACGAGCAGGACATCGACGAGATCCCCGCGCACCTCCGCCGCACGCTGACGTTCGTGTTCGTGGCGACGATCGGTCAGGTTCTCGATGCGGCGCTGAATGCGAGGCGGCAAAAGGGGTATCGCGTATCCTGACGACTGACACGCCCCAAGGACCCGAGGGAGCCCAATGGCATCACGACGAAAGAAAGTCGCTAAGGCGGTGCCGTTCAATACCGCCGACCTGGCGAGCATCGCCAAGGACAATCCATACCTTCAGCGCCTGATCGACGACTCGACACTGCGCGACAACGTCCGCACGACGATTGACTCGGCCAAGAGCGCGTATGACCGGCTGCTCGGCAGCAAGGCGCCACAGAAGGCGGTGCTGGAGGACAAGAAGCTGCAGAACGACCTGCGCCACGCGGCCGAGTCGGCTCGGGACGCGTTCATGGCTCTGTCCGATGCGCCCAAGCACCCCACTGCGAAGCGCAGGCGTGGCCGGTTCGGCCGCAAGCTCGTCTTCCTTCTGGTCGGCGCCGGCATCGCCCTCGGCGTCTCGGAGTCGCTGCGTTCCAAGGTGCTCGACACGCTGTTCGGCGCCGAGGAGGAGTTCCAGTACACGCCCCCCGCCGGAACTCCGGCTCCGCCGCCGGCCAGCCCGGTGACCGCTGCCTGACGGCGCGGAGCACACGACGACCGAACGAGGGCGCCTGCGTGGCGCCCTCGTCGGTTAAGCGGGCTCAGCGGTCGGGGTGGACGACACTCCCGGTGCGTCGGTGACCGAGCCGGGCGTAGAATCGGCCCCCGATGCAGGCGGCCACCGCACCTGAGCGCTCGCTTGCAGGCGACCTGCCCACGGACAAGGCAACTCGGATCGTCGAGGCGATGCGCGCCAGCGTCGCGCAGCGGGGCATCGCCGGCTCCACGTTTCACCATGTGGCGCGCGAGGCCGGCGTCTCCCGGGGGTTGCTGCACTACTACTTCGGCACCAAGGAACGGCTCCTGGTTGAGGTGGTGCGGCGCGAGTCCGAGCTGCGCAGCCAGTCCCTGGATCAGGCCGTCGCCAACGCCGCCGGCGCCGATGAGCTGATCGACGCGCTCGTCCGCAGCCTGGAGGAGATCCTCGGCGAGGGCCAGAGCGCCATGGTGATGTTCTACGAGCTGCTGACGCTCGGACAGCGCAACGCCGAGATCGCCGCCGAGCTGGCCGCGCTCGCGCGGCGGACGCGGACCCGGCTCGCGGATGCGCTGCGCGCCGGGTCACAGGCCGGCGTGTTCACGCTCACCGTCGGGCCCGACGATGTCGCCAGCTTCCTGTTGGCGCTCGCCGACGGGGTGACGATCCGGCGCCTCGCCGAGCCCGAGCTCGACGTGCGGCCGCTGATGGACCAGGCCGTGCTCGCCGCCCGCGCGCTGTTGGCGTGACCCCGGCGGAGCGCGCCCGATGCGGCGGCTAGCCGCGCTCGGCGTCGCCGCGCTGATCATCGTGCTCCTCGTGGTGGCCCAGCTGGTGCTGCCCGGGATCGCCGCCCAGCGCCTGCGTGACCGGCTCGCCCGCTCCGGCCAGGTGCTCAGCGTCCAGGTACAGGCGTTCCCGGCCATCGAGCTGCTGTGGCATGACGCCGACAAGGTCGTGGTGCGACTGGGCCGCTATCGGCCTCGGACCGGGAATCTGCCGAGCACGCTTGACCAGACCGGTGATGTCGGCACGCTCGATGCCTCGGCTCAGGAGGTTGACTACGGGCTGCTCGCGCTGCACGACGCCAGCCTGACCAAGCGCGGCGATCGGCTGCGCGGCACCGCCCACGTCAGCGAGGCCGACCTGCGCTCGGCACTGCCGATCCTGCAGTCGGTGACCCCGGTGGCCTCCGCCGATGGTCACCTGACGTTGCGGGGGACGGCGTCCCTGTTCGGCGTGACCGCCACCGTCGACGCCACCGTCAGCGCTCAGGACGGGAAGCTGGTGGTGGCGCCCGACGTGCCGTTCGGGGGGTTCGCCACGCTCACGGTGTTCTCGGCTCCGCACGTCAGCGTCCAGAGCGTCAGCGCGTCGCCCACCACGGGTGGCTTCGTGGTGCGGGGCACGGCGATCCTGCACTGACCGCGGCCGCACGGCTCACGGCCGCGCCACCGCAGGATCACCGCCCCCACCAGGGTCACCGCCCCGCAGCCGGCACCGCGGGCGGCGGCTCTCACCTGATGTACACCGCGAAGAAGTCTCGGTCGTCGGGCGTCAGATAGCGGTACGGGGAGCGGTCCATGCCCGCCAGCAGGTTCGCCGGGTCGACCGCGCCGGGCGCCCGATAGGTGATGAAGCTCGGCCAGTAGGTGTTGATGTCGAGCTCCATCGCCCGGACCGCGCCGGCGTGGCGCAGGATCTCAGCCAGCGAGCCCACGGTCTGATCGTTGGCGGCGGCGTAGATGAGGTTGCCGCGCGCGTCGATGCCGAGGCCGGAGCGCCACACCCGGATGGCATTGCCGAGCGTGAGGCCCCACTGCGGTCCGTCGGCAAGGTTCGGGTTCAGCTGCCCGTTGTCGACGATCAGCGGTAGGTTCTGGCGGGCGTAGACGACGTCGGCGCCGACATCTGGCCCACCCGTCCATGACCGGATGTCGAGCCGGCCATCGCGGTAGCGCACGATCGTTGCCATGCCGTTCTTCAGCGGCGCGTACGTGTGCCCGCCGCTGGCGAACCCACCGCCCGAGTCGCTGAGCTTGAACGCGCTGTTGAAGGTGGCCACCAGCTGACCGCGGCGGCGCGCGGGAACCTCCATCGGCCCGCGCGACGCCATCGCCACGCTCGGCTCCTGCCGCCCGGGATACAGCCAGGTGCTCGTCCGGGAACCGTCGATCCAGGCGACGCCGGCCACCATCTGCGGGTAGTTCGGATCCGGCCGGAAGCTGGTCACGAGTACCGGTGGTTGACTGCCGCCGCCGGCGAACGTCGCGCGCCAGGTGCCCTCGCCGGGCAGCGCCGGTGTGATCACCGGTGCGATCGGCGCCGGGCGGTAGATCTGGACACCGCCACCGCGGGCCCTCGCCGCGGCGCCGGCGCCCCCCGCCGCACGGGCTCGGGCAGCGCTGCCCACGGACCCGACGGCGGACTGGTGGGGGAGCGCCCGCAGCGCCGGCCCACCCGTGGCCGGCGCATTCATCGAGTAATAGGCCGACTCGACCCGGTTGACCAGCCCGCGGGCACCATTGTCACGCAGCCACTCGACGCTGCGGATGCCCAGGCTCGTGTCGGACGGCTGCCCGAGCATCCCGACGTATGACACCAGGCCGGGGGCCAGCGTGAACAGCGCCCCCAGGACGAGCACCCGTCGCCAGCGCCGGCGGACCGCGCGGTGGCGCCGCGGCGTGGTCGCCCGGGTCGGCGCCGTCTCTCGCGGCGGTACCGGCCCTCGGAGCGGGCGCCGGCTCGCCTTCGTCCTCACCGACATGCCGAAAGCCTGTCAGCGGGAGCACCCCGGGGCCTTAAGGCGACCTGAGAAGTTGCTCATCCCCTCGTCAGGTTCGGTTGAGGCGGCGCACGTAGCTTGTGCAGCGATGCAGCCCGTCGATCGAGGGCGCGTGTCCGCGCGGCACGTCCCAGACCCGGTGCTGCCGGCGACCGCGCCCGCCTGGCACGGCGGTCCCGCTGACCCTGGATCAGTTCCCGTCGCTCGTCCCCGCGGCCGGCCGCGGGCGCTGCTGGCACTGGCGCGCCCGCGACAGTGGCTCAAGAATGCGCTCGTCATCGCCGCGCCCGGCGCGGCCGGAGCGCTGGGGCATGACGACGTGCCGGGCCGGGTACTGATCGCCTGCATCGCCTTCTGTTTCATCTCGGCCGGGATCTACGCGCTCAACGATGTTCGTGATCGTCACGAGGACCGCCGCCATCCGTCCAAGCGGCTGCGTCCGGTGGCCGCCGGCGAGATCGCGCCTCCGGACGCGGTGCTGTTCGGCTGCGTCTTGATGGTGTGCGGATTGGTCATGTGCACTGCCGTCACCCCACTGCTGACACTCGTCGGCTTCGGCTATCTGGCGCTGACGGTCAGCTACACCTGGGTGTGGCGCCACCTCCCGGTGCTCGACCTGATCGCCCTGGCGGGTGGCTTCGTGCTGCGGGCGCTCGCCGGCGGCGTGGCCGCTCCGGTGGGGCTCTCACGCTGGTTCGTGCTCGTGGTCACCTGCGCCGCCGTCTTCGTCGCCACCGGCAAACGGCTGGCGGAGCTCCTCCGGGCGATCGCCGGCGGCACCCGTGGACGTCGTGTGCTGCGTCGCTACAGCGCTGCCGGTCTGCGCCGGGTCCTGGCCGTCAGCCAAGCCGGGGCTCTGTTCGCCTATTGCGTCTGGGCGTTCGAGCTCCCTGACACGGATGGCGTTCCGTGGCGGTTGCTGACGGTGATCCCGTTCACCGTGTGCCTGCTGCGCTACGGCCGGATCATGCGGGCGGGGGCCGGCGAGGCTCCGGAGGAGGTTCTCATGTCCGACGCTGTGATCGCGATCGGGGCCCTGGCCTGGCTCGTGCTGTTCGGGCTGAGCGTCAATGCAGCTGGCTGATCGGACGTCCGCCGCGTCCGGGGCCGGGCCGACCCGGCCGGCGGGCGGGATCGACGCCGCCGTCTCCGGCTGGGGCGGCCGTGACCGGGTGCGCGTCCGGGTCGTCCGCCCCGGTGACATCGAGCAGCTGCGCGCGGCGGTGATCGCCCCTCGGCCGGGCGGGGCGATCGCTCGGGGGATGGGCCGCAGTTATGGCGATGCCGCTCAGCGGGCGGGCGGCCTGGTGCTCGACACGACCCTGCTGAGAGGGTTCGAGCTCGACCGAACCGCCGGCCTCCTGCGCGCCGAGGCCGGCGCCACCCTCGGCGCTCTGCTGATCGCGCTGGCGGGGACCGGCTGGGTGCTGCCGGTGGTGCCGGGCACCCAGCACGTCACCGTCGGCGGTGCCGTCGCGTCCGATATCCACGGCAAGAATCATGCGGTGGCCGGAACCTTCGGCACCCACGTCCGGGGGCTCGGACTGCTGACGGCCTCCGGTGACGTGGTGGAGCTGACGCGCGAACAGAACGCGGACCTGCTGGCGGCGACGATCGGCGGCATGGGCCTGACCGGAGTCATCCTGTGGGCGGCAATCCAGCTTCGCCGGCTGCCGAGTGCATGGCTGGCGGTGGACATCGATCGCGTGCGAGGCCTGGACGACGCGCTGGCGATCCTCGACAGTCCCGGCGGGCGCCACCGCGTGGCCTGGTTGGACCTGCTCGGAGGCGATCTGGTGCGGGGGGTGGTGACGCGGGCCGACCACGTCGAGACCGCCGAGCTGGGCGCGGACAGCGCGACCGCCGGCACAACGGTGAAGGCCCGGCTGCGGATCCCGCCCCGGTGGCCCGGCGGGCTGCTGCGGACCGGCGCGGTGCGCGCCCACAACGAGTACCGCTTCCGGCGCGCGCCTCGCCGCGCCACCGGTCGGTTGGAGGCGTTCGGTGACCACATGTTCCCGCTGGATGCACTCGATGCCTGGCCCCGGCTGTATGGGCCCGAGGGGCTGGTGCAGTACCAGCTGGTGGTGCCCACGGGCCGGGAGCGGGCGCTGGAGCGCGTCATCCTCGCTCTGCGTGGCTCAGCGGTGCCGTGCTATCTGGCGGTGCTCAAGGATTTCGGTCCCGCCAACGACGCGCCCATGTCGTTCCCCATGCGCGGCTGGACACTGGCGCTGGACGTGCCGGGCGCAGCGCCCGGACTGGCGGCGCTGCTGAGTCGGTTTGACGAGCTGGTCGCCGAGGCCGGGGGGCGGGTCTACCTGGCCAAGGACGGCCGGCTGCGCGCGGACACCCTCGCCGCCATGTATCCGCGCCTTGCGCACTGGCGGGCTGTGCGTGATCGGGTCGATCCCGACGGGCGATGGCTCTCTGACCTCGGGCTGCGCACCGGCATGGTGGCGACGCCACGGTGAGCGGATCCGGCGCCACCCGGGTGCTGCTCGTGGGCGGCAGCTCGGAGATCGGGTTGGCCATCGTCCGCCGGCTGCGCCGCGACGGGCCGGTGAGCGCCTGCCTGCTGGGCCGCGACGCGCCGCGGCTGCACGCCGCCGCGGCGGCGCTGGCGCAGGACGGCGTCACCCCGGTGGGGACAGAGCTGACCGATGCCCAGGCGCCGGCCGACCATGAGCAGGCGGTGGCGAACGCGTTCGCGGCCTCGGATGGGTTCGACGTGGTGGTGATCGCAATCGGCCGGCTGGGGGCTCAGGCGGGGCTCGACGCCCCGGCGGCCGAGGTCAACGAGGTGATGCAGGTCAGCTTCGTGGGGGCCGGATCGCTGCTCGTGCACTGCCTGCGCCGGCTGCGCGCGCAGGGGTCCGGCACCATGGTCGTCCTCTCGTCGGTGGCTGCCGAGCGCCCACGTGCCGCCAACGCCGTCTATGGCGCCGCCAAGGCGGGGCTTGATGCGCTCGCCCAGGGCCTCGCCGACGCCACGGCCGATACCGGCGTGCGGGTGCTGGTCGTGCGTCCCGGCTTCGTGAGGACGAAGATGACGGCCGGCCTGAAGCCGGCGCCGATGTCGGTGGCGCCGCAGGACGTCGCCGATGCTACGGTCAAGGCCCTCGCCGGACGTGCACACACCGTCTGGGTGCCCGCTCGCCTGCGGCTCGTATTTGTCGTCTTGCGACATCTGCCTCGCCGGCTCTTTCGGAGGCTTCCGCTGTGAACTTACATCCGCTGTTGCTGGACGGTCTGGTGGCGGCGGCAGTCGCCGCCGTGCTGCTGCTCGTCACGCCCGGGGTCGCCATCGCCGGGTTGCTGGCCATCGTGATCCTGATCTTCTGCGCTATCACCCTGCTGGCCGACCGCCGCCGGCTGCGGCGCGCTCGCTCCGTCTGGCGGCAACGGTGAGGCCCGGAGATCCGGGCTTCAGACGGCGTGACGTCCTCGGGGGCGCGGCCGTGGCGGGTGCCGGCATGCTGCTGGCGCCGGCCGGCGCCGCCGCCCGGGAGTCCGGACGCAGTCGTGTGTTCGATCAACGGCTGGGGGAGCTGGCGGGCGTCTCGGCGGTGATCACGGCGGACCGGAGCTTCGTGCTCGCCGGCGTGCAATGGCGGGCGCCGAGTACGGCCCGCATCGAGCTGCGGGCGCGGCGGCGCGGCGGCCAGTGGAGCCCATGGGCGCTCGCCTCCGTTCAGGGGCATGAGCCCGACCGGCCGACCGGGTCCAGGCAGCGGTTCGGCGAGCCGCTGTGGTTCGGGCCGGCCGACGAGCTGCAGCTGCGCAGCGCGTCCGGCCGCGTCGACGGCGTGCGGCTGCACTTCGTCGCGGCGGCGGCCGTCGCCGCCGAGCTCGGGGCGGCCGAGGCTCCCGGCGGCCCCAATGCCATCCCCGCCGCGTCGCTGCCGCTCGCGCTGCCGGTGCTACCCGCCGGGGCAGGCCAGCCGCCGATCATCGCGCGGCGGGCGTGGGCGGCCCGCCACAACGGCCCGAGCGCCGGCCCCTACTACGGGGCGATCGAGCTCGGCTTCGTGCATCACACCGAGAACCCCAACGGGTATTCGGCCGCCGAGGTTCCGGCCATGATCCTCGCCATCTACGACTACCACCGCTACAGCCGGGGCTACTTCGACATCGCCTACAACTTCGTCATCGATGCGTTCGGGCGGATCTGGGAGGCCCGCGCCGGCGGCATCGACGAACCGGTGATCGGCGCCCACGCCGGCGGCTACAACGAGGTGTCGACCGGGGTCGCGGTGCTGGGATCGTTCATGTTCCAGCTACCGAGCGCAGCGGCGATGACGGCGCTGGGGCGGCTGCTGGCGTGGAAGCTGCCACTGCACGGCGTGCCGGCGCTCGGCAAGGTGAGCGTGACGGTCAATCCGGCAGACGCCTTCTACACCCCGTTCGCGCCGGGCCAGATCGTCGATCTGCCTCGGATCGCCGGCCACCGGGACGGCGACCTGACCGACTGTCCGGGGGACGATCTCTACGGCCGGTTGCCGCAGGTTCGCTCGCAGGTCAACGGGCTCGCCGGCCCGCCGCCGCAGCTGACGGTGGGCGCGTCGCAGACGGCGGTGCCTCCGGGCACCCCGATCACGCTCAGCGGGAGGCTGATGGCCGGGGCGCCGGCGCTGCCGGTCGCCCAGGCGCCGCTGGAGATCCAGGCGGTGTCGGGCATCGGGGTCGTGACCACGGTGGCCACCGCCACCACCGCCGATGACGGCAGCTGGGTGGCGACGGTGACGCCGGCGCGCTCGGCGGTGCTCCGGGCGCTGCACGCCGTCGCGCCGGCCGTGGTCTCCGAACTGGTGCTGATCGGGGTCGCGCCGGTGCTGACGCTCACCGCCGCCTCGACCAGCCCGCTGCGGGTCAGCGGCACGGTCACCCCGGCCAAGCGCCGGGTGACGCTCAGCGTCTACCAGCTGTCAGGCGGTCACCGGCGGCTGATCCTGACCCGGCAGATCCCCGTTCGCGGGGGTCGCTTCAGCACGCGCCTGACGCTTCCGCGCCGGGCGCGGCACGGGTCATTCGTGATCGTCGCTCGGTCCGCGGTGGACGTCGCCAACGCGGCCGGCGCGTCCGCGCCGCTGAGCGTGACCCTCTGAGCAGCGGCGATCAGCCGGCGGCGGCGCGCGGAACCTTCGGAGAGACCCACGGGGCTCGCAGCCGCCGTTCGATCTCCCCGGTGAGCTGTGAGATCGGGACCCGATCCTGGGTCAGGCTGTCGCGGTCTCGCAGCGTCACCGTCTCGTCTTCGAGCGATTGGTGGTCGACCGTGACCGCCCACGGCGTCCCGATCTCATCCTGGCGGCGATAGCGGCGGCCGATCGCGCCGCTGACGTCGATCTCGGTCTGGACGAGCTCGCGCAGCTCACGGTGGATCCGCTGCGCCAGCTCGGGCTGTCCGTCCTTGCGGACGAGCGGCAGCACCGCCACCTTGACCGGGGCCAGCAGCGGGTGCAGCCGCAGCACCGTGCGCTGCTCCCCGCCGATCTCGTCCTCGTCGTAGGCGTCGACCAGGAACGCCAGCATCGCCCGGTCGGCGCCGGCGGCGGGTTCGATCACGTGCGGCACGTACCGCTCCCCCGAGGCGGTGTCGACGTACTCGAGCTTCTGCCCCGAGTACTCCGCGTGCTGGGTCAGGTCGAAGTTCCCCCGGTTGGCGATCCCCTCGAGCTCCTGCCAGCGGGCTCCGCCGGCGAAGCCGGTGGACGGAAACAGGTACTCGACGTCGCTGGTGGCGGTGGAGTAGTGCGAGAGCTCGTCGGTGTCATGCGGGCGCAGCCGCAGATGGTCGGCGCGGATGCCAAGCCTCAGGTACCACTCGTGGCGCTCCGTCAGCCAGTGCTCGAACCACCGCTGGGCCTCGTCAGGGGGGACGAAGAACTCCATCTCCATCTGCTCGAACTCGCGGGTGCGGAAGATGAAGTTGCCGGGGGTGATCTCGTTGCGGAAGCTCTTGCCGATCTGGGCGATCCCGAACGGCGGCTTCTTGCGGCTGAACTGGAGGTAGTTCTTGAAGTTGAGGAAGATGCCCTGCGCGGTCTCGGGGCGCAGGTACACCGTCGCGCCTTCCTCCTTGACCGGCCCGACGGTCGTCTCGAACATCAGGTTGAAGTCGCGCGCCTCGGTCAGGTCGCACTCGGGCGTCTCGCCCGGGTGCTTGGAGGGCTTGCGCCCGCACGCCGACACGTCGAGATGATCGGCGCGGAAACGCAGCTTGCACGTGCGGCAGTCGACGAGCGGATCGGTGAACCCGGCGAGATGACCGCTGGCCAGCCACGTCCGCGGGTGCTGGATGATCGCGGAGTCCAGCGCCACCACATCGTCGCGCTCCTGCAGCATCGATCGCCACCACTGGCCCTTGACGTTGTTCTTGAGCAGGACGCCGTAGTGCCCGTAGTCGTAGCTGGAGCTGATCCCGCCATAGATCTCGCTGCTCTGGAACACGAAGCCGCGCCGCTTGCTCAGCGAGACGATCTTCTCCATGGTGACGGCGTCGTCGGGCATGCGTGCTCTCTGGCGGTAGACGGCGGACGAAGTGGTCGATGGTAGCGAGGGCGGTGCCCCGCAGGCCCCGCGATGAGCCGGTCTGTTGGCACTCTTCACCCGAGAGTGCCAGGGGTCTTGGCTATAGTCTGAGCCGCGATGCCGATCTACGAGTACCGTTGCAAGAAGGGCCATACGTTCGAGGTCATGCAGCGGATGGGCGATGACCCGGCAGCCAAGTGCGAGGTGTGCGGAGCCCCCGTCGCGCGGGTGTTCCACCCGATCGCGGTGCACTTCAAGGGCTCGGGCTTCTACAACACCGATTACGGCACGCGCAAGCGCTCCCGCGAGATGAAGGAAGCCAAGGAGGGGAGCAAGAGCGAGTCCAAGGAGTCCAAGAGCGGCTCGAATTCCGATTCCGGCTCCAACTCCAGTTCGAACTCGGGCTCGGGCTCGAACTCCGGTTCCCACTCCGACTCGGGCTCATCCAAGTCCTCGGACTCGGGCGGCAAGACGTCGGGGGCCAAGGCCTCCAAGGCCGACTGACCCGTCAATCGGCCGCCCGCCGCGGCCGCCCGGCCCTCAGCCGTTCAGCAGCCGCGAGACGGCTTTGTGAATTGCCGCCTGCCCGGATGCCGACTGCACGTCCGGCAGCGGGAGGTGGTTGTCCTGCAGGATCTGCGTCGGCGCCGAGCCGCCGATCTCAGCCGCGGCGAACAGCGTCAGCAGCGTCGGACCGCCCATGTCGGTCCGGACCGCCTGGGGCGCGTCCCACGAGGCCCACGGGAGCCGGAAGAAGATCGACGGTGACAGCAGCCTGGACTTGATCGAGTTGAGGATCTGCTGCTGATAGGCCTCGCGGGTGAGGTCGTTGCTGGCCGCGTTGCAGCTGTTCTCGCGCGTGCGGGCCAGCGTCAGCGCGTCGCGCCCGTCGAGATGGTGGACGCCCGGGCGCAGGTTGAGCGTGAAGCCGCCGTTCTGCACGCCGCCGCTGATCTCAGAGCAGATCTGTCCCGTCTTGACGTCAACCCCGCCGATGGCGTCGATGAACTTGGGGAAGTTCGCCAGGTTGACGATGATCAGATGGTTGATCTTGACCCCGGTCAGGTTCTCGACCGTCTTGATCGCCAGCGCCGGTCCGCCGAACGAGTAGGCCGCGTTGATCTTCTGCGTCGGGTATCCGGGGATCGGCACGACCGTGTCGCGGGGAATCGAGAGCCGCCGGGAGGTCCCGCCGCCGATCCGCCACAGCATCATCGTGTCCGAGCGGATGCCGCCGGCGAACGCGCCCGGCTCCTTGGAGCCCTTCGGACGCTGATCGGTCCCGATCACGAGCACGGTGTCGGTGGAGGTCAGCATGTTGCCGCCCGGGGTCAGGGCCGCCTGGACGGAGTTGGGGATCGAGCCGCTCTGGATCTCAGCGCTGACCAGGAACAGCACGAACGACAGCAGCAGCCATGCGACGATCGCCACCACCAGGTACTTGAGCACCCGCCGGACCGACCACCGGCGCCGCCACCATCGCACACCGGTCTGCCGGCGCGGATCACGCCCAGGGCCGCCGCGGTCGGGGCCGCGCCCGCGTTCGGAGTCGATGTCCTCCTCGCCGCGCAGGCGGGCGCGAAGCCCCTTGGGGACCGACCGGTAGAGGTTGTAGGGGCGCTCCTCGGATTTGGACCCAGCCGCTCGATCGTCTCGGTCTGGTCCTCCTCCCCGATAGACCCGGTACGGCGGGTCGTCGGTGGGCGCTCGATTTCGGGGTTCGTCGGACATCGAGCTCTGCATATAGTGACGACATGCCAGCGCGGCGCATCATCGGCGTCGACCTGGGCGGTACCAAACTCCTCGCCGGCGCTGTGGACCCAAGCTTAGGCGTTCACCACCGCGTACGGCGCACCGTCACGGGTCTGCAACAGCGTGCCCTGCTCGACGTCGCCGTCGATGCGGTGACCGAAGCGCGGGCATCCGCGGGCGCCGAGGTGGTCGCCGTCGGGTTCGGGCTGCCGGCCCTGATCGACAGCCACACGGGCAAGGTGGTCGTCGGCGTGCACACGCCGCTGGCCGACCTCGCATTCGCCGACGTGATGGCCGAGCGCCTCGGGCTGCCGGTGTTCGTCGACAACGACGGAAACAACTCGGCGCTCGCCGAGCACCAGGCGGGCGCCGCCCGCGGCGCATCTCACGCGATCATGCTGACGCTGGGCACCGGGATCGGCGGCGGCCTGATCCTCGGCGGCCGGCTGTATCGCGGCGCTCGCGGCGGGGCCGGGGAGCTCGGACACATGGAGATCGACTTTGACGGCGACCCCGACGAGGACAACTGCCCGGGACGCGGGTGCGCCGAGATGTTCGCGTCCGGGCGGGCCCTGGCCCGCGAGGCCGACCGCCTGGCGGCGGAACGGCCCGACTCGGGACTGGCGCGCGCGGTGAGTGAAGGCCGGACGCTGGCCGGTCCCCTCGTCACCGAGCTGGCGCACGACGGCGATCCGGCGGCGATCGAGGCGGTGGAGCTGATCGGGGCGCGCCTGGGCGTGGTCATCACCAGCCTGGTCAACATCTTCAACCCCGAGGTCGTCGTCGTGGGCGGCGGAGTGATCGCCGCCGGCGAGCTGCTGCTGGCGCCGGCGCGGGAGGTCGTCGCCAAGCGCACGTTCCCGTTCTTGCGCCAGGGGCTGCGCATCCTCCCGGCGCGGTTCGGCGTCGAAGCGGGGATGATCGGCGCCGCTGCGCTCGCCTACGCGGGCTTGGCGGAGCTCGAGGAGGACATGGCGTGACGGGACGGCTGGTCGTCTGTCCGACGCCGATCGGCAACCTCGAGGACGTGACGCTCCGGGTGCTGGCGGCACTGCGCGAGGCCGACCTGGTCGCCTGCGAGGACACCCGCCGCACGCGCGTGCTGCTCGACCGCTATGGCGTCGCCGGCAAGCTCGTCAGCTATCACGAGCACAACGAGCGTGCCCGCGCCGAGGAGCTCGTCGGCCGGATGCAGGACGGTGCGGTGGTGGCGCTCGTGTCCGACGCCGGCATGCCGCTCGTCTCGGACCCGGGGCTGGTGCTCGTCCGGGCCTGCGTGGCGGCCGGCCTCGGGGTGGAGGTGCTCCCCGGCCCGTCGGCGGTCCTCAGCGCACTCGTCGCCAGCGGGCTCCCCGCCGAGCGCTGGCAGTTCGTCGGCTTCCTGCCGCGCAAACACGGCGAGCTGACGCGGGTGCTGTCGCTGCCCGAGACGCTCGTCGCATTCGAGTCGCCGCGTCGGCTGGCGGCGACGCTGACGACGCTCGCCGCCGGCGATCCGGAGCGGCCGGTGGCCGTCTGCCGCGAGCTGACCAAGATCCACGAGGAGATCGTCCGCGGCTCGGCCGCGGAGCTGGCGGAGCGCTACGCCGCGCAGGCGCCGCGCGGCGAGATCGTGCTCGTCGTCGGTCCCGCGGCGCCCGTCACGCCCGGGCTCGACCGGCCGCTCGACGCGGTGAGGCGCCTGGTCGACGCCGGCGCCAAGCCACGACCGGCGGCGACCGTCGTCGCCGAGCTCACCGGCGTGGGCGCCAACGCGTTGTACCGAGCGCTGACCGATCAGCGCTCGACGAAGTAGCTTCCGCTGCCCTGGCCGCTGGAGAAGTAGCGGGTGGTCACGGTCTTCTTGCGGGTGAAGAAGTCGACCGCGTCGGGCCCGTGGGCGTGCAGATCGCCGAGGAACGAGTCCTTCCAGCCGCTGAACGGGAAGAACGCCACCGGTGCGGCGACGCCGATGTTGACGCCGATCATCCCCGCCTGCACCTCGTGGCGATACCGACGCACCGATGCGCCTGACTCGGTGAAGATCGAGGTGCCGTTCCCGAACCGGCTGGCGTTGACGATCTCGATCGCCTGATCGAGTGACTCGGCGCGGATCACCGTCAGCACCGGGCCGAACACCTCCTCCTGGGCGATCGCCATCTCCGGCGCGACGTCGTCGAGAATGGTCGGGCCCAGGAAGGCGCCGCCCGGGTCGATCCCGTCGCCGCTGACGCCCCGACCGTCGACGATGAGCTCGGCGCCGTCGTCGAGGCCGCGCTGGATCCAGTCCGCGATCCGGTCTCGCGCCGCGCACGAGATCACCGGGCCGACGTCGGAGGTCTCGTCGATCCCGTCGCCGACGTGCAGCGCCTTCGTCGCGTCCACCAGTGGGCCCATCAGCTGCTCGTGGGCGTCACCGACGGTGACCACCACCGATCCCGCCATGCACCGCTGCCCGGCGGCGCCGAAGGCGGAGCCGAGGATCCCTTCGACCGTCTGGTCGATGACGGCGTCGGGCATCACGACCATGTGGTTCTTGGCTCCGCCGAGCGCCTGCACCCGCTTGCCGGACTTGGCGGCCCGCTCGTAAACGATCTTGGCCACCGGCGCCGAGCCGACGAAGCTGACCGCGTCGATGCCGGGATGGTCGAGGATGCCCTCGACGATCTCGCGGCCGCCGTTGACGAGGTTGACCACCCCCGCGGGCAGACCGAGCGCGTCGAGCTCCTCGAACGCGATCTGCTGGGTCAGCGGCACCTGCTCGGACGGCTTGAGCACGAACGTGTTGCCGCACGCGATCGCGAACGGCAAGAACCAGAACGGCACCATCGCCGGGAAGTTGAACGGGACGATCGCCGCGCAGACCCCGACCGGCTGGCGGATCGTCTCGGCATCGATGTTGCGGCTGACGTCCTCCAGGACGCGCCCTTGCATCGTGGTCGGGATCGCGCACGCCGCCTCGACCATCTCGATCATCCGGCCCACCTCGGCCGCGGCGTCGCCGATCGTCTTGCCCATCTCGGCGGTGACCGAGCGCGCCAGATCGTCGCTGCGGGCGATCAGCCGCTCACGCAGGTCGAACAGCTTGCGCGCCCGCGCGATCGTCGAGACGGCGCGCCACTCGGGCAGCGCGGCCCGGGCGGCCACGACGGCGGCGTCGAGATCGGCCGCCCCCGAGAGCGGCACGCGCGCCAGTGTCTCGCCGCTCGCCGGGTTGGTGACGTCGAGGACCTCGGTGGCCGCCTGGGCCGGTGTCCAGCGACCGGCGATGTAGTTCTCCAGCAGACGGGTGGTGGTGGCGGACATGGTGCTCCTAAGCGATTTTCGGGGACGAGGGCGTGGCGCGCCACTCGTGATCGGGATCATTGACGACCGCCCACTGCCGCCGCGGCCCAGCCATCACGTTGAGGTAGTACAGGTCGTACCCGGGCGGGGCCGACACCGTGTGATAGCCGCGTGGCACCAGCACGCAGTCCCGGTCGCCGAAGCTCAGCGTCTCATCGAGCGACCGGTCATCACTGTAGACCCGCTGCAGCCCGAACCCGCGCTCCGGCGTGATCCGGTGATAGTACGTCTCCTCCAGGAACGTCTCGGCGGGCGGGGCGTCGCGGTCGTGCTTGTGCGGCGGATAGCTGGACCAGTGGCCGCCCGGCGTCAGCACCTCGCACACCAGCAGCGAGTCCGCCTCGTGATCGGCCATCAGGATCGGGCGGATGGTGCGCTCCTGTGATCCATAGCCGCGGGTCTCGGCGACGATCTCGCCGCCGGGGAGCACGCGCGCCGGCGCCCCCCCGTGCGATGCCGGCGCCCAGCACAGCGCCACCTCCGCGGCGTCGCCGCCGCGCACCGTAAACGAAGTGTCCGGGGGCAGGTAGGCCGCGTCGGGCGGGCCGCTCCAGGGATCGGGGCGTCCCCCGAGGCCGGTCCACTCGCCGTGGCCGGAGCTGATCGAGACCGTCCCGGAGATGACCACGACGCACGCCTCGCGGTCACCCGTCTCGCGGGCGGCGACGACGCCGGGCGCCAGCGCCAGCACTTCGAAGCCGACGTACTTCCAAGCGGCCGAGCGCGGGCTGACCGACACGATCGTCCCGTCGCGCTCGGGGCTCGCGGGGTGGACGAGGAGGTCACTCATTGGCAGGCTCCAGGAATTGTCGTTGGGCTGATGACGCCTGCTCGTAGCGTTCCCGCGCCGCCTGCACGGTCGGCTGCTCGGAGATCTCGGCGACCGGCACATCCCACCAGCCGTCGTAGGCGGGCACGCCGGCGTACCGGTCGGTCTCGATGAACACGACGACCGGCCCGTTCGCGCCGCGTGCCTGCGCCAGCCCGGCGCGCAGCTCGGCGATCGTGCGCGTCCGGATCACCCGGGCGCCCAGGCTCTCGGCGTTGGCGGCGAGGTCCACCGGGAGCACGTCGCCGCTGCCGGGCCCGGCGAGCCCGCCGCCGCCGGCATCGTCAACCGGCAGCGAGCCGTTGGCGCCAAACCGGTAATGGGTGCCAAATCCGGCCGACCCGACCGACCGCGACAGCGCCCCGATCGACGCGTAGCCGTGATTGTCGACGAGCACGATCACGATCGCGATCCGCTCGGCCACGGCGGTCACCAGCTCGCCGGGTCCCATCAGGTAGGAGCCGTCCCCGACCAGCACGAACACCTCGCGCTCGGGAGCGGCCAGCTTCACGCCCATCCCGCCGGGGATCTCATAGCCCATGCACGAGTAGCCGTACTCGACGTGATAGCCCTTGCCGGCCCGATCACGGGCCCGCCACAGCTTGTGCAGATCACCGGGCGCCGAGCCGGCCGCGCACACCACCACGCCGGTGTCGCCGGCGGCGTCGTTGACTGCGCCGATGACCTCAGCCTGGGAGGGGAGGGCGCCCGGCGTGGCGGGGGCCACCAGCCGCGCCACCTCCTGCGCCCACGCGGCGCTCTGCTCGCCGGCCAGCCGCTCCCACTCTGAGTCGGCGCGGTACCCCGCCAGCGCGCCACCGAACTCCTGCAGCGCCACCCGCGCATCGGCCAGCACCGCCAGCCCGCTCAGCTTGGCGGCATCCGAACCGGTCACGTTGACGTTGACAAACCGCACTCCCGGATCCTGAAACACCGAATGCGACGCGGTCGTGAAATCGCTCCACCGGGTGCCGATGCCGATCACCACATCGGCGTCGCGGGCCAGGCGGTTGGCGGCGGCGGTCCCGGTGGCGCCGATCGCGCCGAGACTGAGCGGATGCTCACAGGTCAGCGCCCCGCGGCCGGCCTGGGTCTCGGCCACCGGGATCCCGGTCGCGTCGGCCAGCTCGCGCAGCGCCGTCATCGCCTCGCTGTAGATGACCCCACCGCCGGCGACGATCAACGGCCGCCGCGCCGCCCGGATCAGCTCCGCGGCCGCGGTGACGGCCGCCGGCGCCGGTGGCTGGCGGTGCACGGTCCACGTCCGCGTCTCCAAAAACGCGGCCGGAACCCCGAACGCCTCGGCCTGGACGTCCTCGGGAAGCGCCAGGGTGACCGCGCCGGTCTCGGCGGGATCGGTCAACACGCGCATCGCCTCGAGCGCCGCCGGAATCAGCTGCTCGGGACGTTCGATCCGCTCGTAGTAACGCGACACCGGGCGCAGGCAATCATTGACCGACACCGTCGCGTCATGGGCGACCTCGAGCTGCTGCAGGACGGGGTGAGGGCGGCGCGTGGCGAACGTGTCACCCGGGAGCAACAACACCGGCAGACGGTTGATCGTCGCCCCGGCGGCACCGGTCACCAGGTTCGTCGCCCCCGGCCCGACTGACGTCGTGCACACCAACGCGCCGAGCCGGTTGCGCTGACGGGCATAGCCGGCCGCGACGTGCACCATCGCCTGCTCGTTGCGGGCCGGGTGATAGGGAAGCAGGCGAGGGTATTGCGCCAGCGCCTGGCCCATGCCGGCGACATTGCCGTGACCGAAGATGCCGAAGCAACCGGCGAAGAACCGGGCGCGGCGGCCGTCGCGCTCCACCTGCTGCGCGGCCAGGAAACGCACCAGCGCCTGGGCGACGGTGAGACGCGTCATGGCGACATCATGACGCCGTGACCTCGTCGACCCGCACCGGCCGTCCCTCGCGCAGCGACCGCCCGGCGGCGAGCCCGATCACCAGCGGCGCCCGCGCGTCCTGCGTGCTGACCGGCGGACGGGTGCCGTCGCGCAGCGCCGCCACGAACGCCTCCCACGCGCGCTCATAGCTGAGCCGGTACCGCTCGAGGAAGAAGTGCGGCAGCGTCGGCCGCCGCGTCCCGTCGGTCGTCGTCACGACCCCGGTGTGGGTCAACGGGTTCTCCGACGCGGCCATTCCGTCAGACCCGAACACCTCGACGCGCTGATCGAACCCGTAGGCGGTCCGGCGCGAGTTGTCGATCGCGGTGAGACAGCCGTTCGCGTGCACGAGGGTGACCAGCGCGGTGTCGATGTCCCCGGCTTGGGCGAGCTCCGGCTCGGACCGCACGCCCCCGCGCGCGAACACCTCCTCCACCTCGCTGCCGGTGACGAACCTCGCCATGTCGAAGTCGTGGATCATCATGTCCAGGAACAGGCCGCCCGATGTCCGGACGTAGGCCGGTGAAGGCGGTTCGGGGTCGCGGCTCGAGATCCGCACCAGGTGCGGCTCGCCGATCTGACCGGTGACGACCGCCTCGTGAACCGCTGCGTGCGCCGGATCGAAGCGACGGTTGAACCCGACCTGGAACGCCACCCCCGAGTCCTCAATCGCCGCCAGGCCTCGTTCGAGCTCCTCGACGTCGAGCGACACCGGCTTCTCGCAGAACACCGCCTTCCCCGCCCGCGCCGCCGCCACCATCAGCTCGACGTGGGTGTCCGCGCTCGAGCACACGGCCACGGCGTCGACGTCGCCGTCGAGGAGCTCCTGCACGCTGCCCGCCGCCGGCACCCCCAGATCCCCGGCCACGCCGCGGGCCAGCGGCGCGTGAACGTCGTAGACCGCGCCGACCGCCGCCCCGGGGATTCGCCGCGCCAGCAGCTCGGCGTGGAGCCGCCCGATCCGCCCGGCCCCGATGACCCCCACCCGGATCGGCCTGGTGGCGGTGGCGCTCACGCCGGTGCTCCGACGGCCGGTGCGGTGACCGGCTCCCACGTCTGACTCTGCGCCGATCGCAACAGCGCCGCCTGCACCTGCGCCCACTGCAGCGCCTCCTCGAACCCGGGCGCGAACGGCCGCCCCTGCGCGACGGCAGCGCAGAACTCGTGATCCTCGATCGTCACCAGGTCCTCGAATCCGATCGCGTTGCCGCTGCCGGGCACGAACACGCCGTGATGACCGAAGCGCTCGCCGCCGCGCACGGTCGTGTAGCCGGAGCCGCGATCGGCGGCGTCGGCGGGGGTCCGGTACAGGCGCAGCTCGTTGAGACGCTCGAAGTTCCACCCCACGGCGCCGCGCGTCCCGTACGCGTCGAACGCCATCTCTGACTCGGGACCGAGCGCGGTCCGGCTGGCCTCGAACGTGCCGCGCGCGCCGGACGCGAACTCCACCAGCATCGCCGCGTAGTCCTCGTTGGTGACCGGGCGCCGTGGATCACCGGCGCGGCCGCGCCCGTAGTGGCCGGCACCGTCCACCGGCGCCGGCCGCTGCGAGATGAACGTGGCCACGGTGCCGGTCACCCGGGTGATCGGGCCGACCAGCATGTGGGCGAGATCGACGGCGTGGCTGAGGAGATCGCTGGTCACCCCGTACCCGGCCTCGTCGAGCTGGAAGCGCCACGAGTTGGCCGCCAGCGGATCGGCGCCATACATCGAGAAGAACCGGCCGCGGTAGTTGGTGATCTCCCCGAGCTCGCCGCCCGTGATCAGCTCCTTGGCGTACCGCACGAGCGGCGCCCAGCGGTAGTTGTAGCCGACCCCGCTGATCACCCCGGCCTCCCGCGCCGCCGCCGCCGCGCGCTGCACGTGCTCCGGGGTGCCGCCGACCGGCTTCTCGCAGAACACCGCCTTCCCGGCGCCCGCCACCGCCGCCACCAGCTCACCGTGGAGCATGTTGGGCGCGGCGATGAACACCACCTCGACGGCCGGATCCTCCACCACGGCGCGCCAGTCGACGGAGCCCCGATCGAAGCCGAACGACGCCACGGCCTGTTCCACCCGCTCGGGCAGGGCATCGCTGCAGGCGACGAGCTGCGGGTCGTAGGCGCGGTCGTGAAACAGGGTCGGGATCCGCCGCAGGGACCGGCTGTGCGCCTGGCCGAGCCACCCGAACCCGATCACCCCGATGCCGAGACGGCGCCGCGCCGACGCGGATGCCGCCGGGGCGGGAGCAGCGGCGGGGGTCACGTCCGCGTCCCGTCCACCAGCTCCGCCACCTCGGCCTCATACGGCATCGCCGCCGAGCACAGCAGCCGGGAGGCGACGATCCCCCCGGCGGCGTTGGCGAACGCGACGGCGCGGTCGGCCGGCCATCCCGACAGCAGCCCGTGGCACAGAGCGCCCCCGAACGCGTCGCCGGCGCCGAGGCCGCACAGCACGTCGATCGGGGCCGGCGCCACCGTCCGTTCCCCGGAGGCGTCGGCCAGCAACACCCCGTCCCCGCCGAGCTTGACGATCGCCAGCTCCACGCCGCGCGCCCGCAGCCGCGACGCCGCTTCGTGGGGGTCGTCGGTCCCCACCGCGACCGCGCACTCCTCCCGGTTACCGGCGGCGATCGTCGCGTGATCGATGGCGGCGCCGATCGTCGCCGACGCCTCCGCTCGCGTCGCCCAGAAGCTCGGCCGGTAGTCGAGATCGAGAATCGTGTGGCGCCGACGCCCTCGCGCCGTCAGCATCGCCTGCACCGTCGCGCGGCTCGGCTCCCGCGCCAGCGATCCACCGGAGATCCACAGGACGCCGACGCCGAGCACCGTCGCGGCCGGCACCTCGCCGATCCGCAGCTGGAAGTCGGGGACCGGCGGCTGGCGGCGGAACAGGAGCTGGGGGTCCTCGGGGGGGTCGAGGACCGCGAAGGCGAGCGGCGTCAGCGCTCCCGGCTCCGCCGCCGCGAACCGGGTGTCGACGCCGAACTCCCGGAGCTCGTGGAGCGCCACCTCGCCAAACGGATCGTCTCCCACCTTGGTGTACACGGCGGCCCGCCGCCCCAGCCGCGCCGCCGCGATCGCCACGTTCGTCGGGCTGCCGCCGACCGCCTTGTCGAAGCTGGTCGCCTCCTGCCAGCCGGCGCCGAGCTGCCCGCAGTAGAGGTCGATGCTGATCCGGCCGACCGTCAGCAGCTCGAGCTCGGCCGCACCGGCGGGCTGCGCCATGCCGGCGGGCTGCGCCATGCCGACCCGCGGCGACACGCCTACCCGCTCGGCTTGACCTCGGCCGCCAGCTCCTTGGCGACCTCGGCCATCTGGGGATCGCCGGCCAGCCCCTGCAGCTCGACGCTGAGCTGCTCGAGCTCGGCGCCGCCGGCCATCATCGAGGTGAGGTGATCCAGCGAGGTCTCCGACTTGAGGTAGGACCCCATCATCCGCCCGCGCTTGAGCAGCACGAACCGATCCCCCACCGGGAACGCGTGGTGGGGGTTGTGCGTGATGAAGACGACGCCGCGTCCCGTGGACCGCGCCTGGACGATGTACTTCAGGACGATGCCGGACTGCTTGACCCCGAGGGCCGAGGTCGGCTCGTCGAGGATGAGCACCTTGGCCCCGAAGTAGACGGCGCGGGCGATCGACACCGCCTGGCGCTCTCCGCCGGACAGGGTTCCCACCGTCTGGTTGGGATCGCGCACGTCGATGCCCATCTTGGCCATCTCGTCACGCATCACCGATTGGGCCCGGCGGATGTCCAGCCGTTGCAGGGGGCCCTTCCCGCGGGTCGGCTCGTTGCCGAGGAAGAAGTTGCGCCACACCGACATCAGCGGCACCGTCGCCAGGTCCTGAAAGACGGTGGCGATCCCCCGTGCCCGTGCGTCACGCGGGTTGGTGAAGGTCACCTCCTGACCGTCCATCAGCAGCGAGCCGCGGTCCGGCGTGTGGACCCCGGACAGGATCTTGATCAGGGTCGACTTGCCGGCGCCGTTGTCACCGAGTACGCAGGTAACCTCGCCCGCGTTGACCTTCAGCGAGATGTCCTGGAGCGCGTTGACGCTGCCGAAGTACTTGGACAGGCCCCGGGCCTCGAGCAGGCACGGGCCGCCCGGCGCCGTCGCGGGTTCGGTCACGGGGGAGTCAGCGGCCATGACTCACCGCCTCGCCCTCATCGCCCGGCGGTAGATGAGCGTGTTGACCGCGACCGCCAGGAACAGGATCGCCCCGAGGAAGGTGAAGTTCCACGAGCTGTCCCAGCCGGCATAGATGACACCCTCGAACGCCATCCCGATGATGCACGCCCCCAGCGCGGCGCCGACCGCCGACCCGTACCCGCCGGTGAGGAAGCAGCCGCCCACCACCGCGGCGATGATGTAGAAGAACTCGTAGCCGACGCCCTGCTCCGAGACGGCCGACGAGGACTGGGTGAACGAGATGATCCCGACCAGCGCCGCCGCCAGCGCGGTGGACAGGAACAGCAGGATCTTGGTCCGGTTGACCGGGACACCGACGTTGCGAGCCGCGTCCTGGTCACCGCCGGCGGCGAAGATCCAGTTGCCGAACGTGGTCCGGCTGAGGACCCACGACCCGATGATGGTGACCGCGATGAACCAGATGATCGCCGTGGTGTAGCCGCTGGGCAGCGCGCCACTCGAGAAGAACGAGCTGCCGAACACCGACTTGGCGCTGCTGAGCCCGGCCGGGTTGACCGCGTTGACCGACACCTCGGTGCTGCCGTGGTTGAGCAGCAGCACCCCACCGACGCTGACTCCGCGCAGCACGAAGAACGTGGCCAGCGTGACGATGAAGCTCGGCAGCTTGGTGCGGACCACGACGATCCCGTTGATCAGCCCGACGATGGTCGCGAACACCAGCGTGCCGACGATCGCCAGCCACGTGTTCCAGTGGTACTTGCCGACCAGCAGTGCCATCACGATCGCGGTGACCCCGGACATCACCCCCGTCGACAGGTCGAACTCGCCCCCGATCATCAGCAGGCCGACCGGCACCGCCAGGATCCCGAAGAACGCCGCCTGCTGGGTCCAGGCCGCCAGCCCGGTCTGGTTGAGCCAGAGGTGGTTGGGGCTCGCGTCGGTGATCGCGAACAGCACCCACACCGCCACCGCACCCATCAGCGCGCCGAGCTCGGGGCGACGCAGCAGCCGGGTGGCCCGGCTGATTCCGATCAGGCGCTCGTCGTCGGACATCGCCGGCGAGCCGGGCGGGGCAGGTGGCGGCGTGGCGTGCGAGGTGGCGATCAGTCGTCTCCCGCGGAGATCGCCGACGACACCTTGGCGATGTTCGTCTTGTCGACGAGCAGCGGCCCGCTGGCCACCGTGGTGCCGCCACCGACCGTCTGTCCCTCGTGCTTCTTGTACAGGTAGAGGAACTCGACCGGCAGGTAGCCCTGCAGGTACTGCTGCTGATCGACCGCGAACGCCATCGTGCCGGCCGTCAGCTCGTTCTGGACGTCGCTGTCCAGGTCAAAGGTGGCGACCTTGACGTTGTTGGGTGGGTGGGAATTGATCAGGGCGCTGCCGATCGCGTTGTTGAGCGTCATCACCGCGTTGATCTGCGGATGAGCCTGCAGGTAGGACGTCACCTGGCCGATCGCCTGTTGCGGGTTGGACGCGGCGTTGGGCGTCGACAGCGTCAGCTCGGTGCACGCCGGGCCCTTGGACGGAGCCGACCCGGTCTTGCATTGCGAGCCGACGCCCAGGCCCTGGGCGATGCCGTTGCAGCGGTCGAGCAGGTTCTGCCCCGACTGGTGGATCACGCACAGCACGTTGGTGGCGCCGAGGCTCTTGAACCGGCCGCCCGCGGCGACGCCGGCGAGCTGCTCGGGCTGCCCGACGCAGGTCAGCGCGCCGCTGGCGGCGATGTCGGCGTCGTCGCAGCCCGCGTTGAGCAGCACGACCGGGATGCCCTTGGCGACGGCCGACTTGATCGTCGGGTTCATCAGGTTCGGATCATGGTCAGAGACGGCGATCCCGTCAACGTGAGCGTTGACCGCGTCCTGGATCTGCGCGTTCTCGGCGTTGTCGTCAGGCTCGGCCTGGCCCGCCTGCTGGGATCCGTAGACCTCTGACAGCTTGCACCCGAGGTCGGCGGCCGCGTTCTTGGCGCCCTTGTAGACGACGCTCCAGAAGTTGCCGTTGTCGCCGTGGGTGATGACCGCGAACGTGTACGTGCACGGCTTGCTGGAGCTGGCGATGTTGACCGCGGACGTCGCGGTGGAGCTCTTCGCCTGAGAGCTCGAGCTCTTCGAGCTGCCGCCGCACGCGGTCAGCGCCAGTGCCGCGATCGCGACCAGAGCGGGTAGGGCGAGACGGCGACGCAGTCCTCTCATCGATGGGACTCCTTCAATCGTATGAGCCGAGTTGTGCGGCGCTGACACTCGCAGTGGCGTCGAGCATCGGATGCGCCGGTTCACCGCGCGGCTCGTCCGCGGTGAGCGTGTTGTCACCGCGCCGGTGGCGGCTGATCACGGCTGAGAGTCACTCCTCTTCTCCACGCCTCCGGAGCGCTCCAAGCCCGTGGTCAGACTTAGAGCGCTCTAAGGCAAACGCGGCGACTATAACCCGTCGATCTTCACCAAGTCAAGCCCGAAGCCGGGCAACTGGGTGGCCCGCGGAATATCGGTTAGCGCGCGCTAATCCCGTTGCAGGGTGTCGGCACCGTGAGTAAGCTCGCGCGGTTTGAGATGCCAGATTCCGGCCCCACCATCACCGCTGTGCGCCAAGCGCCGACGATGGAGGACGTGGCCCGGGAGGCCGGCGTCTCCCGGGCGCTGGTGTCGCTGGTCATGCGCGCGCAGCCGAATGTGTCGGAGGCTCGCCGCGCCCGTGTGCTCGAGGCCGCCAACCGGCTCGGGTACCGCCCCAACGCGATGGCCCGCAGCCTGGCCAGTCGCCGGACCCGGACCGTCGGCGTGATCCTCGACGACCTGCGCAACCCGTTCTTCGCCGAGATCGCCGGCGGCGTCGAGGAGCTGGCGTCCGAGCTCGGCTATCAGCTCCTGCTCGGCGCCGGCGGTCGGCAGGCGCGCCGCGAGCGGGCCGCGCTGGCCACTCTGCTCGAGTACCGCGTGGACGGCGTCATCCTGGTCAGCCCGCGCATGCGCGCCGCTGACATCGCCGCCGCCGCCTCGGAGGTTCCGGTGGTGATGGTCGGCCGGCAGGTCCGCAACATCGAGGCCGACTTCGTGACGATCCACGAGAGCCACGGCACCCGGCTCGTGCTCGACCACCTCGTCGGCCTCGGCCACCAGGACATCGTGCACGTGGACGGCGGCACGGGCGCCGGCGGCCCGCAACGCAAGGCCGCCTTCCTGCGGGCGATGCGCGCCCATCGCCTCGGCGCCCGCGCCCGCGTCGTCCCCGGCGACTTCACCGAGGAGGCGGGGGTCGCCGCCGCCCGGCTGCTGCTGGCCGAGCCCGCGCTGCCGACCGCGGTGTTCGCCGCCAACGACATGGTCGCCGCCGGTCTGCTCGGTGGCTTCGATCAGGCCGGGGTGCAGGTCCCCGCGGACATCTCGATCGTCGGCTACGACAACATCTCGATCGCCCATCTCGCCCACGTCTCGCTGACCACCGTCGATCAGCCCCGCACCGAGATGGGGCGGATGGCGCTCGGGCTGCTGCTGGACCGGATCGACAACCGCCGTCCGAACATCGTCCGGCTGGTCGAGCCGACACTCGTCGTGCGGTCGACGACCGGGCCGCCCCGCCCCCGCTGATCCGCCGTCGTCTTCTAGGCTTGAAAGCGGCCATGTCCTTCTACATCACCACCCCCATCTACTACGTCAACGCGCAGCCGCACCTCGGCCACGCGTACACGACGATCGCCACCGATGTGCTCGCGCGCCACATGCGCCAGCGCGGCGAGGACGTGTTCTTTCTCACCGGTACCGACGAGCACGGGGAGCCGGTGGCCGACGCCGCCAAGGCGCTGGGGGTCACCCCGCAGGAACTGGCCGACCGCAACGCCGAGCGGTTCAAGGCGCTGGCGCCGCTGTTGGACGCCTCCAACGACTTCTTCATCCGCACCACCGATCCCGAGCACGAGCGCCGCGTCCAGGACGTGATGCAGCAGGTCCACGACAACGGCCACACCTACAAGGGGCTGTACGAGGGGTGGTACTGCCCGCGGTGCGCGGACTTCAAGGTCGACAACGAGATCGCCGAGGGCAACACCTGCCCGATCCACGAGATCCCGCTGGAGCGCCACCAGGAGGAGAACTGGTTCTTCCGGCTGTCGACGTTCCAGGAGCCGCTCGAGCAGTTGTACGCCGGGCAGCTGGACTTCGTCATGCCGCGCGAGCGCTACAACGAGGCGCTCTCCTTCATCACCTCCGGGCTCCAGGACATCTCGCTGTCGCGCCAGCGATTGAAGTGGGGGGTGACCGTCCCCTGGGACCCCGATCACGTCTTCTACGTCTGGTTCGACGCGCTGCTCAACTACTACACGGCGCTCGGATATGCCCGTCCCGGCGAGGACCTCACTGACCGTTTCTGGCCGGCCACCTTCCACATCATCGGCAAGGACATCCTCAAGTTCCACACGGTGTTCTGGCCGGCGATGCTGATGGCGGCTGGTCTCCCGGTCCCCGAACACGTCTTCGTCCACGGCTTCCTGCTCACCGACGGTCGCAAGATGAGCAAGTCGCTGGGCAACGTGCTCGATCCGTTCGAGGTCATCGACCAGCTCGGCATCGACGCGCTGCGCTTCTACCTGATGCGCGATGTGGCCTTCGGCGCCGATGGCACCGTCGGCATGGACGCGGTGACCGCTCGCTATGAGTCAGAGCTCGCCAACGACTACGGCAACCTCGCCAGCCGCACGATCGCGATGATTCACCGCTACCGCGATGGCGTCGTTCCCGACGTCGCCACCGATCCGGAGCTGGCGGCCGAGTTCGCCGGCGTCTGCGAGCGCGTCTCCGAGCTGCTGGACCGCGCCGAGGTGACGACCGCGCTCGAGGAGATCTGGCAGCGGGTGCGGCGGTGCAACCGGTACGTCGAGGAGCGCGCGCCGTGGCAGCTGGCCAAGGTGCCCGAGGCCGCCGATCAGCTCGATCAGACGCTCGCGTCGCTCGCCGAGGCGATCCGCGTCATCAGCGTGCTGCTCGCCGCCTATGTGCCGAGGAGCACCGAGACGCTGCTCGGCGCGCTCGGCGCGCCCGACATCTCGATCGCCGGCGCCGCGTTCGCCGCCACCGGCGGCGGGCGGTCGGTGGCCAAGCTGGAGCCGCTGTTCCCCAAGCGGGGCTGAATCCCGACCGCCGGCGCCGTGATCGACAGTCACACCCACCTGGATTTGTGCGAGCCGCCGAACGCCGAGCTCGTCGTCGCCGCCGCCGACGCCGGGGTCACCCGGATGGTCACCGTCGGCATCGACGGCGCCTCGTGCCGGGCGGCGCTGGCCGCCGCCGAGGACTTTCCCCAGGTGTACGCCGCGATCGGCCGCCACCCCAACTCCGCCACCGGCTTCGACGACGCCGACTTCGCCGAGCTCGAGGCGCTGGCCGCCCACGAGAAGTGCGTGGCGATCGGCGAGACGGGCCTGGACTACTACCGGGACAACGCCCCGGCGGAGGATCAGAAGCGCGCATTTGCGGCTCAGATCGAGCTGGCCCGCACCGTCGGCAAGCCGCTGGTCATCCACACCCGCGCCGCCGACGACGACACGCTGGCAGTGCTCGACGAGCGCGCCGGCGGCCTGCGCGTGATCCTGCACTGCTTCTCGATGCCGGCGCGGGTCGAGGAGTGCCTGGCGCACGATGACTGGTGGTTCTCGTTTGCCGGCAACGTGACGTATCCGAGCGCAGGGGACCTGCGGGCGGCCGCGCTGCGCGTGCCGGCCGAGCGCCTGCTGGTCGAGACCGATGCTCCGTACCTGTCGCCGCAGCCGGTGCGAGGCAGGCCCAACCAGCCGGCCAACGTGGTCGCGACCGCGCAGGCGATCGCCGTGGAGCGGCGCGTCTCCTACGCCGAGCTCGAACGCACGGTCGACGCCGGCGCCGCGTCCCTGTTCGGATGGTGAGCCCGCGCTCGGCGCGCCAGCGGGAGCTCGGTCAGAACTTCCTGATCGATCGCAACATCCTCGACGTGATCGCGCGGCTGGCCGCCGTCTCGCCCGAGGATGTGGTGTTGGAGATCGGCGGTGGCCCGGGCGTGCTGTCGGCACACCTGGCGCCGCTCGTGTCCCACCTTCATGTCGTCGAACTCGACCACCGGTTGCGCGATCGGCTGACCGCGGCGGTTTCCCCGTTTGACAACGTCAGCCTGCATTTCGCCGACGCGCTCGCCATGGAGCTCGCCGGGCTGGATCCGCCGCCGGGCAAGGTGGTGGCCAACCTCCCGTACGGGATCGCCGCCACCGTGATCCTGCGCACGATCGAGGAGCTGCCCGGGGTGCGCGAGTGGGTGGTGATGGTCCAGCGCGAGGTCGGGGAGCGATTTGCCGCCGCGCCCGGGACGGCCGCCTACGGCGTGCCGTCGGTGCTCGCCCAGCTCGCCTGCGATGTCAAGGTCCTGCGCCCGATCTCGCGGTCGGTGTTCCGGCCGGTGCCCAACGTCGACTCGGTCCTGCTCGGGCTACGCAGACCCGAACCCGCCCGCCCCGCCGCCGACCCGGCGGTCTCCGCGGTGGTGCACGCCGCCTTCGCCCACCGGCGCAAGGCGCTGGCCGGGTCGCTGGCCCTGGCGGGTTCGGCCGGCTTTCCGGCCGGCGTGCGCGATCGCGCCCGGGCGGCGCTGGTGGCGCTCGGCCACCCGGCCGACGAGCGCGCCGAGCGCATGGCGCCGGACGAGTTCCGCGAGCTGACGCGTCTGATCGCGCCATGACCGTGCTCGCCGCCGAGGGCGCGCCGGCCAAGATCAATCTGTGCCTGTTCCTGGGTCCGACGCGCGCCGACGGCCGCCATCAGCTGGTGACGCTGTTCGATTCGATCGCGCTCACCGACGAGCTCGAGGTCACGGATGCCGCCGCGGACCAGGTGGTGTGCGATGGGGTGGAGGGGCCCAACCTCGTGACCGGCGTGCTGAGCGCGCTGCGCGCGGCGGGCTGGAGCGCCCCGCCGGTGAGCGTGCGGATCCGCAAGCGGATTCCCGTCGCCGCCGGGATGGGCGGCGGCTCCGCGGACGCGGGCGCGATGCTCCGGCTGGCTCCGCGGCTGGCCCCGGTGACAGCGGACGTGCTCGCCGAGATCGCCGCCGGCCTCGGGGCCGATGTGCCGGCCCAGCTTCGTCCCGGACCCAGCCTCGGCACCGGCGCCGGCGAGATCCTCGAGCCGCTGCCGGCGCTCCCGCCCTACGGCGTCCTCGTCCTGCCCCAGCCATTCCCGCTGGGCACCGCCGACGTCTATCGCGAGGCCGATCGCCTCGGTCTGTCGCGCCCGGTCGCCGAGCTGTCGGCGCTGCGGTCCGAGCTGTCGGCGGCGCTCCCCGCGACGGTCCCGGCGGAGCTGGTCGTCAACGACCTCGGGGCAGCCGCGTTGTCGCTGCGTCCCGAGATCGCCGCCGCGCTGGACCGAGCCCGCGACGCCGGCGCCGACGAGGCGATCGTGTGCGGCTCGGGCCCGACGGCGATCGGCATCTTCTGGGGCCCCGATGGCGGCGAGCGCGCCCGCGCGGCCGCGGCCGGGCTGGCGAGCGCCCATCCCGGCGCCGCCGCCGCGCCGCCGGTGGCGAGAGGGGTCCGCGCTTCGACGGCGAACGAGTGATCGTTTACCCGCAATTTGCGCGGGTTAGGTGGGTCTCTGACTCCCGGGAGCCCTGCCATCGTCGTCATTCGGCACAATCAGCGTCCGAGTTGTGAGCAATACCACCGTCACATACGTCGTCGGCGCGGGTTGCGCGGTGATCGGTCTCATCGCCTTCCTGATGCTCGTCGTCGTGCCATCGGTCACCGCCTATCGGCGCCCGGTTGAACGGGTGGCCGCCGTCGTGCTCTCCGTTTACGTCCTGGCGGCCTTTGTCGGCGCCGGTGTTCTGCTCGGCGCGCTGATCATCCTCGAGTGGCCGCGGCTGTTCTGACCGCCACGGGGTGACCGAGTTGGCCGGAGGCGTTGAGCGCGGCGGATCGCGCAGCCCCGACCTCGCAGCGTTCGCCGCGATCACGGACGCCGTCGAGGCCGGCGCCGGCCTGCCCGAGATCCTGCGCGCCGCGGCCCGCGCGCTTGACGCCAGCCTCATCCTGATCGATCGCTCGGCGAGCGTGCTCGCCGTCGCCGCCCGCTCGCCCGCCGACGAACGCTCGCTGATGCGCGGCGCCGACGATGTCACCACGGTCGAGCTACGGGTGGCCGAGTCGCCGGTCGGCCAGCTGCGGATGCGGACTCGCGAGCGGACCCCCGACGGCGCGGTGCTGCGGCTGGTGACGACGCTCATCGCCTCCGAGGTCGAACGCATTCGGGCCCCCGAGCGCGCCTCCGAGGCGGCCGCCACCGGCTTCCAGCGCGCCGTCCTCGCGCGCCAGATCGACGATCGCGAGGACCTCGTCGCCCGCGGCAAGGAGCTCGGCACCGATGTCAGTGCCGGCGCCAGCGTCGCCGTGGTCCGCGCTCATGCCCGCAGTCCGACCGAGGACGACTGGCGCCGGCGCCTGCTGGCCGTGACCGCCCGCGGGGCCCGGTCGATCGCGTCCGGGGCGATCGCTTCGCCCACCGAGGTCGACGCCGGCGAGGTCGTCCTGCTCGTTCCCGACCGTGACGGCGACACCGGGCGGCGCGTGTCGTCCGCCGTGCTGCGCGAGCTCGAGGCGGGTCTGGTCGGGTTTGCCTTTGCGCTCGGTCGCAGCCGCCGTGCCGAGGATCCCCTGGATCTTCAGCGGGCCTACAACGAGGCGCTGCTGGCGCTCAACGTCGTCGAGGGCGATCCCGAGCGCACCGAGCTCGCCTACGAGGAGACCGGCACCTACCAGCTGCTGCTGCCCTACATGAGCGACCCGGCCGAGCTCAAGCGCTTCTACAGCGAGACCGTCCGTCCGCTGGTCGCCTACGACGAGCAGTACGAGACCGACCTGCTCGGGACGCTCGCCACGTTCCTGGACTGCGATGCCAACGTCAACGCCACCGCGTCGCGGCTGATCACCCACCGCCACACGATCCGGTACCGGTTCGAGCGCGTACGCGAGCTGACCGGCCTGGACGTGTCCTCCACCGACGGTCGCGAGAAGCTGTCGCTCGGGCTCAAGGCGATGCGAGTGCTGGCGATCCCGGCGCCCCGCGGCCCGGCGACCGAGCCCGGAGCGGGTGCCGGCCGGGTCCCGCGCTGATCACGTTGTGCGCCGGCTGCTCATAGGCCGCCGGACCGCTCGTCGAGCGCCCGCTGGGTCGCGGCGGCGATCACTTCGCCGGCGATCGCCAGCGCCTCGACGTCACGGCAGGCCCGGGCGAGCACGAACGCGCCCTCGAGCGCCGCGATCATGGCGATGACGAGCTCCCGCGCGGTCTCATCGCTCAGCCCGGCGGCGGTGAAGCGGGGGAGTCCGGCGCTGATCCAGCTCTCGAACACGTCGGCACACGCCTCGCGCATCGGCTCGCTGGTGCTCGACACCTCGAGCGCGACCGTCGCGATCGGGCAGGCGTCGGCGTAGCCGGTCTCCCACAGGTGCTCGGCGGCGCCGGCGAAGAACGCCCGCACCGCGGCGACGAGGTCCGGCGCCGGATCGAACACCGCCGGGATCAGCAGCTCGTACAGATTCCCGGACCGGCGGATCGCCTCGGCGCCGAGCTGTTCCTTGCCCCCGGGGAAGAAGTGATAGATCGAGCCGAACGGCGCCTGGGCCGCGGTCACGATCTGCTTGACGCCGGTGGCGGCATACCCCTGGCGTCGCAGCAGCTCCGCGCTCGCGTCGACGATGCGCTCCCGGGTGTTCGACATCGCGTCAGTCCTCCTCCGGGGCGAACCGCCCACACGGCTGTCGCATGCCGGTGTGGCCGAGCCGGACCCGCCTTGCACGAATGGATAGATCGCTCTACTCTAGGCGATAGAGCAATCAATCTAGCGGAGGTTACGGATGCAATCCTGGCTGGCGCACAAGCTGATCACCTACGTGATGGGGCGCACCCGGGCGGGCGATGTGAGGCCGACTCTGATGCTCGACGCGCCCGACGTCACGCTCACCTTCCCCGGCCAGAACTCGTGGTCGGGCGTGTTCCGGGGCAAGGATGCCGTGTCCAAGTGGCTGCAGCGGTTCGCCGCCCTCGGCATCCAGATCTTTCCCGACGAGGTGATCGCCACGGGCTTCCCCTGGAGGACCACGGTCTGCATCCGCGGCCGCGACCACCTGACCGACGCCGACGGCCGCACGGTCTATGAGAACCGGTACGTGATCTGGGGCCGGATGGCGTGGGGTCGGCTCAAGGAGTACGAGGTCTACGAGGACACCCACAAGGCCAACGAGCTCGACGCCTACCTCGAGGAGCATCGCCCCGAGCTCGCCGTCGCCTGACAACGTTCGTTTACCGGTCAGCGGTCCTCGTTTAAGTTCTCCGCGCGGGGGCCGATCCGAACCGATATGTCCCGGAGGATCGCCCGTGCGCTGCCGCGTACCGAACAGCTGACGGCCTCCACCCGCCGGGTCCTCATCGGCGCACTCGCGGTGCTGGCGCTCGTCGTGGCCGTCGTGGTGGTCAACGCCGCGACCGGCGTCGGCGGAACCGGCGCCGCCGAGCCGATCCGGGCCTGGGGGCCCGCGACCGCGTACATCCTCGTCGGCGCGATCGTCGGGCTCCGCGCCCGCCGGATCCGGGCCAAGCGCGCGGCGTGGACGATCTTCGCGATCGGGATCCTGCTCTACGGCGTGGCCATGATCCTGTGGTCGGCGTGGCTCAGCTGGTTGCCGGCGCCGCCGCGGCCGTCGCTCTCCGACGCACTGTGGCTGGCCTTCTATCCGTGCAGCTACGCGGCGATCGTCGGGCTCACCAGCTTCCGCGGCCAGCGTCGGCCGCCGGCCGGGGTGTGGCTCGACGGCATCGTCGCGGGCTCGGGACTGGCCGCGCTCGGGGCCGCCGTCGTTCTCTCGCCGGCCCTGACCACGACGCCGGGCAGCGGCTGGGCCGTCGCCACCGAGCTGGCCTACCCGATCGGCGACCTGCTGCTCGCCGGCCTCGTCCTCGGGGTTGTCGCCGTGCGCGGCTGGCGCCTGGACCGCGGCTGGGCGACGCTCGGATTCGGCTTCCTGTTGATGGCGATTGCCGATTGCCTGTACACGCTGCAGGTCTCCGGCGGCGCCAACGAGGTCACCGCGTTCACCAACATCCTCTACGTCGTCGCGTTCGCCGCCTTCGCGCTGTCCTCGTGGCAGTCGCCGCCGACGCGCCCGGAGCCCAAGGTCGCCAGCTGGTCGGTGTTGCTCGTTCCGACCGGTTTCACGATCGCCGCGCTCGGCCTGCTCATCTACGACCGTGATCACCGGATCAACGCGCTGGCATTCGGCCTGGCCACGCTGACGCTCGTCGCCGCGATCGGGCGCATGGTCTGCGCCTTCCGGGACGCCCGCGGCCTGTTCGAGGCGCGTCGCCTGGCGGCCACCGACGATCTCACGTCGCTGCCCAACCGGCGCCAGTTCATGGGCCTCACCGAGAAGGCAATCGCCGAGACGGAGATCGCGGGTGGAGCGCTGGCGGTGCTGATGCTCGACCTCGACAACTTCAAGGAGCTCAACGACACCCTTGGCCATCACGCCGGCGACACCCTGCTGCGGATGATCGGCCCGCGGCTGGAGCACGCGCTCCGGCACACCCACGTGGTGGCGAGGCTCGGTGGCGACGAGTTCGCGGTCCTCCTGTATCCGGCGCCCGCGGAGTGCGAGGTGGCGCTGATCGCCGAGCGCGTGCTCCACGCCCTGCGCGAGCCCTTCCACGTGCACGGCCTCGCGCTGCGGGTGACCGGCAGCCTGGGGATCGCGTCCTATCCGGCCCATGCCCGGGACGCCGACGAGCTGATGCGGCACGCCGACATCGCGATGTACCAGGCCAAGACCGCTCGCAACGGCTACGACTTCTACGCTCACGAGCGCGACACCAACTCCCGGGAGCGGCTCGCGCTGGCCGCCGAGCTGGCGAGCGCGCTCGAGCACGGCGGGATCGAGGTCCACTTCCAGCCCAAGGGCGACATTCGCTCGCGCCGGATCGTCGGGGTCGAGGCCCTCGTTCGCTGGCGCCGGGCCGATGGCCGGCTCATGCCACCCGCCGAGTTCGTCCCCGCCGCCGAGCACGCCGGCCTGGCGCGGGCCCTGACCGGCAAGGTGCTCGAACTCGCCCTGGCCCAGATCCGCGCCTGGCGCGACGCCGGTCACGAGCTGAACGTCGCGGTCAACACCACCGTCGCCGACCTGCTCGACGGTGCCTTCCCCGAGCAGGTCGCCGTGGAGCTGGCCCGGCACGGGCTGCCGGCGAACGCGCTCATCCTCGAGATCACCGAGACCTCGGTGCTCGCCGACCCCGATCGCATCGGCGCCGGCCTGGACCGGCTCGTCGAGCTCGGCATCGAGCTGTCGCTCGACGATTTCGGCACCGGCTACTCGTCGCTGGCCCACCTGAAGTCGATGCCGGTCTCAGAGATCAAGATCGACCGCGCCTTCGTGGCGCGGATGTGCAGCGACGCCACCGACTCGGCCATCGTCTACGCGATGATCCAGCTCGCCCGCAAGCTGGGGATCCGCGTCGTCGCCGAGGGGGTCGAGGATCGCCGCACGTGGGAGGAGCTCCAGGCGCTCGACTGCGACCTCATCCAGGGGTATCTCCTCAGCCGGCCGATGCCGGCGCCCGATCTCGAGCCCCAGCTCGAGGCGCAGCGGGAGGTCAACTCGCAGCGTTGCGCCGATCCGGCGACGCCGTTGACCGGGGACCTGGCGCTGCCGCGGGCCTGACCCCCCGGCCGGTCCGAGGCGCTGAAGTAGCATCGCGCGCCATGCCGATCGCGATCATCACCGGGTCGGGCACCCACTCGCTGCCCGGGTTGGCGGCCGCCGAGTCGATCGATGTGGAGACCCCGTTCGGGCCGGTGGCGGTGTCCCGCGGTGAGCTGGCCGGCGTGCCCGTGATCCACGTCTCGCGCCACGGGCCCGGCCACCGGTGGCTGTCGAGCCAGGTGACGCATCGAGCCAACATCTGGGCGCTGCACCATCTCGGCGCCACCGCGGTGATCGGCTGCACCGCCTGCGGCGCCGTCGACGCGTCGCTGTCGCTGGGCTCGCTGGTGGTGTTCGACGACCTGCACTTCAGTTCCAACCGGCTGCCGGATGGGTCGCTGTGCACCTTCTTCATCGTCCCGGGCGATCCGGCGCGGGGCCACTGGGTCCTGCACGGCGGCCCGTTCTCCGCAGGCGTACGCCAGGCGCTGGTGGCGGCGGCGGCCGAGGCCGGGCAACCCGCGCGTGACGGCGGCACCTACGGCCACGTCGATGGCCCCCGGTTCAACACCCCCACCGAGATCGCCCAGCTCGCCGGGTGCGGAGTGGTGGCGGTCAGCCAGACCGGTGGGCCCGAGACGGTGCTGTGCGGTGAGCTCGAGCTGCCGTTTGCGCTGATCGGATTCGTGACCGATTACGCCAACGAGGTCGTGCCGGGCGAGCCGACGCCGATCGCGACGCTCAGCGAGCTGATGGGGACGAGCTCGTCGGTGTTCGCCGCGGTGCTGTCGGGCGCCGTCGGGCGGCTCGCCGCCGCCGATCCGCCGCCCCGGCCGGGCGGAACGATGTTCCGGCTCGAGCAGCGCTGACCGGGGTGGTCGCCGTACTGTCGCCCGGGGCGGTGGTGCTCGTGGCGCGCGATCCCGACACGGCGGAGGCCGGCCCGGACCGGCCGGAGCTGGTCGAGTTGCTGGGCGCCGAGCGCAGCGCGGAGCTGGATCGGGCGCTCGTCGCTCGCGCGCAGCGCTGGGCGAGTGACCTGGCGCCGGGTCGCGTACACATCAGCCGGGAGGTCGGCGACGGCGTGGACCAGGCGTGGGCGGCAGCGCCGGGCGGCCCGCTGTTCGTGGCGTGGCCGCAGCTGTGGCGCTGGCGGCCCGAGCATGCCGGAGCCGCGCTGGACGACATCGGCGAGGGCTGCGACGTATCGGTCGGGCCGGTCTTCGACGGGGGCTTCTACCTGGTGGCGTTGCGGCGGCCGGCGCCGTCGCTCCTGCGCCTGCCCGACGAGGCGTGGGGGAGCCCTGACGCGATGGGAGCGATGCTCGCCGCGGTCCACGAGGCCGGTCTCGAGGCGGGGCTGCTGCGCGCCGAGCGTGGGCTCCACCGCCCGGCCGACGTGCGAGCCGCGCTCGCCGACCCGCTGCTCGATCCGGAGCTGCGGCAGATCCTCCAGGGCTGAGGCCCAGGCACGAATGATCGCTCGTTCTGACGGCGCGCGGGCGCGCCGCGGGGGGTGCGGGTCAGGGGGCGGATCAGCCGCTGGTGGCGTCGAGCAGCTGCAGCAGGTCGTGCGCCGCCAGCTCGATCGCCTTGTGCCGCCATTCGCTGGCGCGATACACGGACGCGATCAGCGCCATGCGGTGCACGCGCCGGAAGTCGCCACATACGAACGCGTAGCGCGCCTTCGTCTCATCGGCCGCGCCGTCGGTGAGGCCGAGATGCCACTGCGCATATTCCTCCCACGTGTGGGCCTTCAGGTACGCGTTCTGCTGCTCGGCGCCCGGCTGGACCTGGCCCCACTCGCTGCGCAATACGTATTGCCTGGCGCGGATGAGCTTCTCGGCGTGCTCGACCCCAAGCCGGTTGACCGAGTACGAGGCCACCGCCGCGAGTGCCGGGCCTACTGCTGGTAGTGCTCGACGACGCCCTCGCTGCGCGCCTGCGCGTCGTCGGGGTCGCCGCCCTCTTCGCGCAGCGCGCGACGCTGGCGCAGGAGGTCCCAGCACTGATCCAGCGACACCTTCACGGCCTCGAGCCGCGTCCGGTCCTCGTCACTGGCCTGTCCCGCGGACTCCCGCCCCCAGAGCTGATGCTCCTCGGCGACGAGCTGCTCGATGGTGCCGTGGATCTGATCGTCGTCCATGGGTACACGGTACTCCCTTGGTGTCGCTGCAAGCTGCTGAGCGGAGTTGGGGGGCGAGGACTTGAACCCCGATTCCCGGGACCAAAACCCGGTGTCCGAACCAGTTGGACGACCCCCCAGAGCGGTGAGAGCAGCGAATCTACCAGCGCGCGGAAGCCGGTCATCGCTCTCTGGATCTGTCCGAGCGCAATGCGAACATATGTTCGTGCCGAGATACTCCGAGTACGACGCGAGAGTGGCAATTGCGGACTCGTTCTCTTACGCCGAGGCGCTGCGAAAGCTCGGTTTGCGTCCCGCGGGGGGCAACCACCGGCTGTTCCGTCACTACGTCGATGACGTATGGGCGATCAGCACCGACCATTTCGACCCTGACCACACACAACGGGTGGCTCGGCGGGCCAGGGCAACTCCGCTGCAGGACGTGCTGGTTGAGGGCTCCTCGTACTCCCGCACTGCACTGAAACGTCGGCTCTACGCGGCCGGCATCAAGGCCCGAGAGTGCGAGCTGTGCGGCCAAGACGAGGTCTGGCGCGGGGTGCGCATGGGCCTGGTGCTGGACCACATCAACGGTGTTCCGGATGACAACCGGCTCGAGAACCTCCGAATCGTGTGCCCGAACTGCGCCGCCACCTTTGACACGCACTGCGGGCGCAAGAACCGAATCAAGCCTGCGCCCCGAGTCTGCCTGCACTGCGGCAACTCGTTCGTTCCGAACTACGGCGCGCAGAAATACTGCTCACGTTGGTGCGGGACTCATAGCCCGGCGCCGCACGAGCGTCCGTGGCAACGCAAGGTCGCCCGGCCCCCGTACGAGCAACCGTCGCAGAGATCGAGGCGCTGGGCTACAGCGCGGTGGGCCGCAAATACAGCGTCTCGGGCAGCGCGGTCCGGAAGTGGATTCGGTCCTACCGCGCGCGGCCGGCCGGGGACGGGGGAGAGGAGGCGGCGGCGTGAGCTGACGGATCCACTTCATCGAGCATGCGGGGTTTGTCGCGGCTCGCCTCGCTCCGGCTGCGGGCCGACGGCTAGGATCAGCGCGTGGCCGCGCCCGTCGTCGTCATCCTCGCCGCTGGGCAGGGCACGCGCATGCGCTCGAGCGTTCAGAAGCTGCTGCACCCGCTGTGCGGGCGGCCGCTCATCGGCTGGCCGGTCGCGGCGGCGCTGGAGGCCGGCGCCGGCAAGGTCGTGGTCGTCGACTCGCCCGAGCGGCGGCTGGAGCCGGCGCTGCCCGATGGCGTGGCGCTCGTGGTGCAGGAGCGCCCGCTGGGGACGGCCGATGCCGTGCGGGCGGCGGTGCCGCACATCGGGCCGCGGGACACCGTCGTCGTGCTGCTCGCCGACGCGCCGCTCGTCAAGCCGGAGTCGCTGCGGGCGCTGGTCGAAAGCCACGAGCGGTCGGGCTCGGCGGGGACGATCGCGACGATGATCCTCGCGGACCCGTCGGGCTATGGCCGTGTCGTGCGCGCGCCCGACGGCACCGTCGAGCGGGTCGTCGAGACGAAGGCGACCGGCGATGCGACCGAAGGCGAACTGCACATCCGCGAGGTCAACACCGGCATGTTCGCGTTCGACGGGGACGCGCTGCTGGTCGCGCTCCAGGAGGTGCGCGCCGACAACGCCCAGGGCGAGCACTACCTGCCGGATGTGCTCCCGGTGCTGCGGGCGCACGAGCGCACGGTGGACGCGTTCGAGCTCGACGACCCCGATGAGCTGGTCGGCATCAACGACCGCCGCCAGCTTGCCGACGTCACCGCGCTCGCGCAGCGCCAGATCAACGACCGCCACATGCTCGCCGGGGCGACGATCGTCAACCCGGTGGCGACGGTGATCGACATCGACGTGACGCTCGGCCGGGACGTGGTGATCGCTCCGTTCTGCAACCTGCACGGGACCACCAGCGTCGGCGACGGCACCACCGTCGGCCCGTCGACCACCCTGATCGACGCCCAGGTCGGCGAAGGCTCGACGATCCTGCACTCGTACGTGACCGGCGCGACGATCGGGGACCGGGTCAGCGTCGGCCCGTTCGCCTACCTGCGCCCGGGGACGGTCCTGCGCGAGGGCTCGAAGGCGGGAACGTTCGTGGAGATCAAGAACTCCGATGTCGGTGCCGGCACGAAGGTCCCGCATCTGTCCTACATCGGCGATGCCGACATCGGCGAGCAGACCAACCTCGGTGCGAGCACGATCACCGCCAACTACGACGGCTATCGCAAGCACCGGACCACGATCGGCGATCGCGTCAAGACGAGCGTCGACACCACTCTGGTCGCGCCCGTGTCGGTCGGCGACGACGCCTACACCGGGGCCGGGTCGGTCATCACCACCAACGTCCCGGCGGGGTCGCTCGGCGTTGCCCGGGCCCGCCAGTCGAACATCGAGGGCTACGCCGATCGCCGTCGTGCGCGCGCCGAGGCGGAGCGCACGGACCAGCCATGAGCGCCACCGAATCGTCGGCACCCGGGCGTACACTGCCGGACACGATGGGCGTCGTCGAGACTCACCCCAGCCCCACGATCCTCCGTCGCGAGTACGACAAGCGGCTGATGCTCGTCACGGGCCGGGCGAATCCCGAGCTGGCGGCCAAGATCGCCGACAAGCTCGGGGTCGAGCTCAGCGCCGCCAACACCAAGACGTTCGCCAACGGCGAGGTCTACTGCCGTTACGACGAGTCGGTGCGCGGCGCCGATGTGTTCATCGTGCAGCCCACCTGCACCAACGCCGCCGCCAACCTGAGCACCAACGACGCGCTGATGGAGCTGATGGCGATGGTCGACGCCGCCGTCGGCGGCTCGGCCCATCGCGTGATCGCCGTCACCCCGTGGTACGGCTACTCCCGTCAGGACAAGAAGTCCGCGCCGCGTGAGCCGATCAGCGCCCGCCTGGTGGCCCGCATGCTCGAGGCGGCCGGGATCGACCGGCTCCTCACCATGGACCTCCACTCCGGCCAGATCCAGGGGTTCTTCCAGAAGCCCTGCGATCACATGACGGCGCTGTTCATGCTCACCCAGTACTTCGATGACCTCGGGCTCGAGGACCTCGTGGTCGTCGCCCCCGACGCCGGGCGGGTGAAGCTCAACAAGCAGTTCGCGGCCAAGATCGGCGCCGACCTGGCGATCCTCAACAAGGAGCGCCCGGCTCAGCAGGTCGCCGAGATCAGCTACGTGATCGGCGATGTCGCCAACAAGACCGCGCTGATCGTCGACGACATGATCGGCACCGCCGGCACGCTGTCCGCCGCCGCTCAGGCGGTGCGCGACGCCGGGGCCCGTCGCATCTACGCCGCCGCCACCCACGGCAACTTCTCCGGCAACGCCTGGGAGAACCTCGCCGCCGCCGCGTTCGAGCAGGTCGTCGTCACCGACACGATCCCGCTCCCGCCCGGCGCCCCGAGCAACGTCCGGGTGCTCTCGTGCGCTGACCTGCTGACCAACTCGATCCGCCAGATCTTCACCGACGGATCCGTCAGCGACGTGTTCGGCGGCGAGAACCAGCTGTTCTGAGCGGTCCTACCCGTTCACGGTTACCGAGCACGCCGTGGCCGAACCGGGCTCGTGGTCCGGCGCCGGATCCCTACCCATAGCAGCGCAAACTTCGAAAACGCTTCGGAAACTCTCGCTACGTTGAGAACGGCACGGATGCCTTGCGTGCGCTGCGTTCGCCCCCTCGCAGCGCGCTCGGTGCCCGCGAGCCAGCAACCCTGGCTCGCGGGCACCACCTTTGGCACGACCCCTGGGCAGGTTGCCAATCCGTCGTCAGCCCGGGATCGCCGCAGGCCAGGGCTCCGGGGGCTCGCCCGACCCCTGTCGGGCGAGCCCCTTGGAACCGCAGCCCCCTTCCCCGTACTGCTCTAACAACGCTCGAACCTCGGCTAAATGTGCAAAAGCTTGCGAACGGTCAGATCGCCGACATTTGCGCCTGCCTGTAGCGGAACCTCACGCGCCCGTCCACAACAGGCGGGGCTCGCTCCCAGGACGCTGGTCAAACGTCCCGGGCCACATTCCCGTCGGGAAACCGCGCCCTCCGAGCCCTTCATAACCCTCAAGGTGAAGGAAAGTTACCCAAACTTGGAGAAGGTTCCCCGGGCAAGGATGCAGCACGTGTGCTGATGCGCCCCCATCGGCACGCATATAGGGACCCGCGGCCTCATACCCCGTCGGCCGCGGGTCCCAGCTACCCGACAGATGCGCCGTCGGCTTCGTGTCCACCAGCTGTTCTAGACCGCGGCCGACCGGCCGGCCGACCGGCCGGCCGGCCCCGCGCCGGGGCCGAAACCCTTTACGCTCGGCGCGTGCCAGATCGTCTCCAGAGTGAGCGGGCGGCTTCACTGCTCGAGCTGTTGGGGCTGACCGAGGACGAGCTGTGCGCCGTGCTCGGCGTCGACCCGCTGACGTTGCTGTCAGGGCAGCTCGACCACCGGCCCGAGCTCTCGATCCTGCTCGATCTGCTCGCCGATGCGCAGGAGCGCGCCGGCGCGCCGGTCCTGCGCCGCTGGCTGCGGGCGAGTGGGCCGGCCGGCCGGCCGATCGACGCGCTCACCCGCCGCGATTTCGCCGCCTTTGAGGATGCGCTGACCCAGCTCGCCGAGCGCGGCTTCGTCCTGCGCGGCGGGGGTGGCGCGGGCGGCTGAGCCGCTACTGCTCCGCGTCGTCCGCCGGCTTGGGCGGCTTCTTTGGCCAGATCCCGATCAGGTGATGAAAGAAGTTGGCGAACGCCCGGTCCACCGCCGCGGCGGTGCCGGCCATCACGCCGGCCTGCAGCGCCTGTGCGGCCACCACCTTCCCGACGCTGCCGTCGCCTCGCCCGGGCGTGGGCGGTGGCTTGTCGTCGATCTTTGACCACACGCCGCTGAACACCTTCTTGCCGATGCGGGCGGCGATCAGGCCCGACACGATGGCGAGCGGCTTGTAGAGGAGCCTGAGCAGAAACACGTTGCCGTAAAGCCTATTGGAAGCCCGCTACGCCCGATGGACAGGCGTCTTGCCCGGCGGTGCGCCACACGTCGATAGTGAACGACCGCCCGGCCTGGGTAAATAAACAGCGCAAGTTGCCGAGTTGTTAAGGAGGTAGCCATGCTCGACGAGGATTCAACCCGCGACGGTGGCGCAGCAGAAGACCTGCTTCGCCGGGCTCTGCTCGACGATTCGTCGGCGGTCGCGGTGTCGCTGCGCGTCAACGGCCTGCCCCTCTCACAAGCGGTGACCGTCATCTTTCACGGACGCCGCGATCTCGGCACGCTCCAGACGTACGTGGCCTGTGGCAGTCGCGCCGCCGGGGCGACGGTTGCCGCCAACGAGCTCCTGCGGGTCCCGTGCGACCTCGATCTCGCCGACGCCGCCGATCGGGAGGAGGCCGAGCGGCTCTATGTGGAGCAGGCGACCGCGCTGCGCGATGCGCTGGTGGGCGCCGACACCGTCCTCGAGGTGTGGCGCGAGCCGCTCCGCGACCTCGCCGGCAGCGTCGTCGCCGTGGACCACTCGGTGCAGCTCGGCGTCAGGCTTCCCGCCCATCGGCTGCTGCCCACGGCGCTGGTGGCGACCGAGTCGCAACTGGTGGTGACTCCGGTGTGCAGCGCGCGGACGCTCGCCGACGGGCGCCCGCCGATGGGGATCGCCTGCGCCCAGCAGGATCTCAGCCGCGTGTACCCACTCGCCGACGATCCGGAGCGGTGCATGGAGGACTTCCTGGAACTGGCCGCCGAGCACGCGCTCGGGCTGGCCGAGCGGCTCGAGCATCAGGAGGCATCGGTGCAGCGTTTCCTCGAGCTCAGCGACTCCTGACGCCCGGCGCCGCTCGGCGCCATCCTCCCCCGGGCTCGGCTGGGTCGTCTACCGTGGCCGCCGATGCGGCGCCCGTACGTCATCGGCCTGATCGGCCTGGCCATCGTGCTGTTCCTGGTCATCAGCGCGTTCCTGGCGCGGGCGTTCAGCGTCGGCGACGCCGAGCAGGCGGCCATCACCGATCTCGTCAAGGCCGAGGCCCGCGGCGACACGGCGAGGGTGATCGCAATGGTGTCCGGCTGCAGCGCCGAGCCGGCCTGCCGGGCGCGTGCGTCGGCGCTCACCTCGACGCTGCGCCATGCCGGTGCGGTGCGGATCGCCGTGATCAACCCGTCATCGACGTTCTCGATCACCTCGACGCTCGGTACCGCGCGGGTGGCGTGGCTGGTGGGCTCGTCACTGCCGCGCACCCAGTGCGTCCGGGTGCGGCACGCTGGCAGCGTGGTTCAGGGGTTCACGGTGCAGCTGCTGAAGGTCAGCCTGCGGATCGTGACCGACGCGGCGTGCCCCAAGAGCTTCTAGCCCCACGGTGAGGCTCCCGCACCGGCCGGCGCGCCGGCTCACGGCTGGGCCGACGCTCGCGCCGCGGGCGGCGGTCAGCGAGGCGACCGTGCTCGCGCAGACGGATGGTGGCCGGCTGCGCATCGGCCAGCGGGATGCCGCCCCGCGGGGGCTCCGGCGGTGACGGCGGTGACTTCGGCCCGCCGCCCCAGCCCTCGTCCTCCTCGCTGTCGGACCGGCGATCGGGCCCGACCGTATTCTCCCTCAGCGCAGGAAGCAGCAGCAAGGCCACGCACACGAGCCCGAGAATGTGGACTCCGGCGAGCCAGAACATCAGAGCAGCCCCGCTCATAGCCAGAGGTTAGCGCACGGTTAGCAGGTCGCGCCAGCGCTTTTCGGCGCTGGCCGCTACCATCGAACGCCGCTGATGGCAAGCAAGGAAACAACGTCGCTGCAGGTCCAAGCCCGCGAGCCGGGAGGGTCGCGTGAGGCTCGTCGCCTACGCCGCTCCGGCAACGTGCCGGGCGTCATCTACGGCGGCGGTGACGACCCCGTCTCGTTCCAGGTGGCCGCCCGCACGCTGCGCCAGGCGCTGGCCGGCGCCGGCGCCGTGATGGATCTGACCATGGACGACGGTGGCACCAGCCCGGTCGTGCTCAAGGACCTCGTCCGCCACCCGGTGACCGGCGCGGCGGTTCACGTCGATCTGCTTCGCGTCCGCCTGGACGTCAAGATCCAGTCGACCGTCCAGCTCGAGCTGACCGGCATCGAAAACGCGCCCGGCGTCAAGGAGGGCGGCGTGCTGGAGAGCGTGACCCGCGAGCTGAACATCGAGGCGCTGCCCGGTGATATCCCGGACTCGTTGTCCCATGACGTCTCCGAGATGCAGATCGGTGACACGCTGATGCTCGCGTCGCTGCGACCCCCGTCGACGGTGACGCTGACCGACGATCCCGAGACGGTGATCGCGACCCTGACTCCGCCCAAGCTCCAGGTCGAGGCCGATGACGGGATCGAGGCGGAGACCGGCGTCGTCGGTGAGGACGGCGGCGAGGGCGAGGCTGCGCCCGAGGACTCCGCCGGCGGCGGAGACACCGAAGCGGCCGCCGGCTCCGACGCCGAGTAGCTCTTCGCCATGCCCCTGCCGGGACGTCGCGGCGCGCCGGTCGACTGGCTGATCGTCGGCCTCGGCAACCCGGGGTCGGAGTACACGGGCACGCCGCACAACGTCGGCTTCGAGGTGGCCGAGCGACTGCGCCGGCGCTGGGAGCTCGGCACGCCCAAAGCCCGCTACCGAGGACTCGTCTCCGAGGGGCGGATCGGGATGGCTGAGGGTGGTTTCACCCGGGTCGCGATCCTGGAGCCCCAGACCTACATGAACGAGGCCGGCAAGTCCGTCGGGCCGGCCCGCGGCGAGCTGCGGGTCGAGCTCGACCGGATCCTCGTCCTCCACGACGAGATCGACCTGCCGTTCGGGGACATCCGCGTCCGCCTCGGCGGTGGGCTCGCCGGGCACAACGGCCTGAAGTCACTGAAGGCATCGCTGGGCAGCGCCGACTTTCACCGCGTGCGGATCGGCGTCGGGCGCCCCGACACAACTGATCCCGAGCGCGTCGCCGCCTATGTCCTGGGGAAGTTCCGGGAGCCTCGCGATGAGGTGGAGGCGCTGATCGATCACGCTGCGGATGCCGCCGAGCGAGTGGTGAAACCCGATGTGGAGGTGCGCTCGGAGGGCGGACCGGGCGGCTCCTAGACTCAATCAGAGCAGCCTCGATGCTCACCTCCCTTCTCGCCTACGCCGATGACGATCCGCAGACCGCCGCGCTCGCCCGCGACGGGGGCGAGGCGTTCGTATCGCAGTCCCTGAGGCCGTATCTGGTCTCGGCGCTCCTCGATCGCGACCCGGCGCAGCCCGCGATCGTGGTCGCCGGTGACGATCGCGCCGCCCGCGATCTCGCCGCCGGGCTCCGCAGCTGGCTCGAGCCGCGGACGATTCGCTACTACCCCAGCCGGGGCGTCAACTACGAGTCGCATCTGGCGCCGCCGCCGCACCTCGTCGGGCTGCGGATCGCCGCGCTCGACGCGCTGCTGGAGTCCGATCCCGCCGGGGCCTCCGCCCCGGTGGTGGTCGTCAGCGCCGTCGCCCTGTCGGAGAAGGTGCCCGACCCGTCGATGCGGCCGAAGCCGTTCTGCCTGCGCAAAGGGGACCTGATCGATCTCGACGAGACCGCGATGGATCTCGTCGCCGCCGGTTACGAGCGCGTGGACCAGGTGGAGGACCGTGGTCAATTCGCCATTCGCGGCGGCCTGCTCGACCTGTTCCCGGCCACCGAGGACCGCGCCGTCCGGGTGGACCTGTTCGGCGACGAGATCGATTCGCTGCGCTGGTTCTCCACCTTCACCCAGCGTTCCCTCGGCGACGCCGACGTCGTCGAGGTGGCGCCGGCGGCCGAGCTCGCCGCCGAGCACCGTGAGCTCGCCGAGATAGCGGCGCTCGAGGATGCGTCTGACCGCCCGGACATCACCGAGCTGCTGCCGGTGGAGAACTTCCACTCGTTCATGGAGCTGGCCGGCGCGCGGGTGTCGGTGCTGATCGCCGGGTCCGAGGACCTGGCGCCGGCGCTGGCCGACCACTGGCAGGACGTCACCGCCGCCTTCCACGACGAGGACGCCCACCACCTGTACGTGCCCCCCGAACAGATCACCGCCCAGCTCGACGAGCGGGTGCGGATCCGCCTGTCGAGCATTGACCAGGACCAGCGGTTCGCGTTTCGTGCCCAGGCCGCCGACGTCGCCGCCCGCGGCCTGAAGGAGGCCGAGCCCGAGCTCGAGAAGCTCGCCCGCTCCGGCTACCGCACCGTGCTGACGTTCGCGCGCCGGGGTGAGGGTGAGCGCTTCGCCTACAACCTCGGCCGGCTCAAGGTCCGCTGGCTGGGCGAGACCGACGAGGTGACCGCGAGCGCCGGCCAGATCACCCTGGCGGCGGCCCGCCTCCAGGCCGGGTTCATCGCGCCGCAGTTCCACCTGGCGGTGATCCCCGACCATCGCCTGTTCCAGCGCCGCCGGGCGGCGCAGGCGCCCGGCCGGGAACGCAAGCGCGGCGTGCTGCGGAGCTTCTCCGAGCTGCGCACCGGCGACATCGTCGTCCACGAGGACCATGGGATCGCCCGCTTCGCCGGCTTTGACACCAAGACCGTCGCCGACGTCACCCGGGATTACCTGTATCTCGAGTACGCCGGCTCAGACCGGGTGTTCGTGCCGGTCGACCAGCTGGCCAAGATCAGCCGCTACGTCGGCGCCGGTGGCGCCCACCCGCCGTTGTCCAAGCTCGGCGGCACCCGCTGGGAGACGATCAAGTCCCGGGCCCGCCGCGCCGCCCAGGAGCTGGCGGGTGAGTTGCTCAACCTGTACGCCGAGCGCAAGCACCGTGAGGGGCATGCGTTCCCCGCAGACAGCGACTGGCAGCGCGAATTCGAGGACGCGTTCCCGTTCACCGAGACGCCCGACCAGCGCGACGCCATCGAGTTCGTCAAGGCCGATATGGAGGCCCCGCGGCCGATGGACCGTCTCATCTGCGGCGACGTCGGGTACGGCAAGACCGAGGTGGCGCTGCGCGCGGCGTTCAAGTCAGTGCAGGACGGCAAGCAGGTGATGCTGCTCGTCCCGACGACGATCCTCGCCCAGCAGCACTACGGCACCTTCTCCGAGCGCCTCAAGGACTACCCGGTCACGATCGAGCACGTCTCCCGCTTCCGCCCGGCGGCCGAGCAGAAGCAGTCGGTGGCGCGCTTCGCCAAGGGCGAGGTCGACATCCTGATCGGCACCCACCGCCTTCTGTCCCGCGACGTGCGCGCCAAGGACCTCGGGCTGCTGATCGTCGACGAGGAGCAGCGCTTCGGCGTCAAGCAGAAGGAGCTGCTGCGCCAGCTCAAGCTCCGCGTGGACGTGATCGCGATGAGCGCGACGCCGATCCCGCGCACCCTGCAGATGTCGATGGCCGGGGTGCGTGACATCAGCGTCATCGAGACGCCGCCCGAGGGTCGGCGGCCGGTCAAGACCTACGTCGGCGAGTACGACGAGGAGCTGGTGCGGCGCGCGCTGATCCGGGAGAAGGAGCGCCACGGACAGGCGTTCTTCCTGCATAACCGGGTCGACACGATCGAGGAGACGGCGGTCCGGCTGCGGGGGTTGTGCCCGGGCCTGCGCTTCGAGGTCGCCCACGGCCAGATGGATGAGAGCATGCTCGAGCGGCGGATGCTCAAGTTCCTGCGCGGCGACGCCGACGTGCTCGTCTGCACCAGCATCATCGAGTCCGGCATCGACATCCCCCAGGCCAACACGCTGGTCGTCGAGCGCGCCGACGTGTTCGGTCTCTCGCAGCTGTACCAGATCCGCGGCCGGGTCGGGCGGTCTCGCGAGCGGGCCTACGCGTACCTGCTGTATCCGAGCGCGGCGGCGTTGACCCCGGAGGCGGCCCAGCGGCTCTCGGCGCTGTCTGACTACACCGAGCTGGGCGCCGGCTTCAAGGTCGCGATGCGTGACCTCGAGCTGCGCGGAGCCGGCAACCTTCTTGGTGACGAGCAGTCCGGCCACGTGGCGGCGCTCGGCTTTGAGCTGTACATGCAGATGCTCGACGAGGCCGTCGCGGCGATGGACGAGGATGGCGCGGCCGCCGGGTCCGATGACTGGGAGCCCGTGCGGCTCGACGTCAACGTCGACGCCTACGTGCCGGCTGACTACATCCCGTATGAGCAGGCCAAGGTGGACGTGCACCGCCGGATCGCCGGCTCCCGCGAGGTGGCCGACCTCGTGGCGCTGCAGGCGGAGCTCGAGGACCGCTTCGGCGAGGTCCCCGATCCGTTGCGCAACCTGATCGCGCTGCAGCAGGCGCGGATCAAGCTCGGCCAGGCGGGCGCTCAGGCGGTCACCGTCCGCGGCGATCGGCTCTCGGTGACCCCGATCGAGCTCGACTCGGTGCGCGCCAAGAAGATCCGCGCCGAGATTCCCGAGGCGCTGTACGAGTCCGGCAAGTCCCAGCTGTCGGTGCGCGTGCCCAAGGATCCCGCCCAGAGGTTCCCGGCGATCGTCCGCGCGGCCGACGTGCTCCTGTCGGTCACGCGCGAGGCCGAGGCCGAGGCGGAGCCCGCCGCCGCCTAGCGAGCGTCGGATTCGCCGGCCTGGCCACGGCGAAACCGTTATTCCGAAATACTTACGAACCTCGCCGGGGAGGCTCGCTACTATCGGCCGGGTCGTTATGAAATCTCTCCGGTCCATCCTGGCGCTTGGCGCCTTTTTTGTGGTCGGTGCCCTGGTGGTTGCGGGGTGCGGCTCAAGCGTCCCGAGCAACTCGGTCGCCACCGTCGCCGGCAACCCGATCAGCCTCAAGGCGTTCAACCACTGGATGTACGTGGCCGCCAAGGGGCAGGCCGCACAGAGCCCCGGCCAGCCGGTGATCGTGCCCAACGATCCGCCGAACTTCACCAAGTGCGTGACTCAGGTCAAGGCGGAGATCCCGTCGCTGAAGAAGACCGCCGACAAGACGCTCAAGGCCGACTGCGGTCAGCTGTTCACGTCGCTCTCGGGCCAGGTGATGGATTTCCTGATCAAGGCCTACTGGTACCAGGCTGACGCGCACAAGCTGGGCATCAAGATCACCGACGCCCAGGTCAACAAGGCGCTGGTGACCGCCAAGAAGCAGCAGTTCTCGACGAGCGCCCAGTACGCGACCTTCCTGAAGACCAGCGGCCAGACGACCGACGACATCCTGTTCCGCGTCCGCGTCAACCAGATCTACGCCAAGCTGACCGCTCGTCATCCGACCACGGTCACCCCGGCGGCGATCGCTGCCTATTACGCGGCCCACAAGACGCAGTTCGGCAGTCCCGAGACGCGCAGCATGCGGATCGTGCTGACCAAGACCGCCGCCCAGGCCAGCGCCGCCAAGGCGGCGATCCAGCACGGCCAGAGCTGGACCGTGGTGGCCAAGAAGTACTCGACGGACCAGACCACCAAGAACAAGGGCGGCCTGTTGACGGGCGTCACCGCCGGCCAGCAGGACGCGGCGCTGAGCAAGGCGGCGTTCGCCGCGCCGGCGAACAAGCTGCTCGGCCCGATCAAGGGACAGTTCGGCTACTACGTGCTCGACGTGATCAAGATCACGCCGGCGACGCAGCGGTCACTCGCGCAGTCCACCACGCTGATCAAGCAGACGCTGAGCCAGCAGTTGACGACCGCCTCCCAGAACGCGGTCGATGCCCACGCCAAGAAGGACTGGTTCAAGCAGACCACCTGCCGCAAGCTGTACGCGATGGCTGACTGCCCCGGCTACAAGGCCCCGAAGGCCGCCGCCACCACCGGCGCGGCGGGTGCGGCCGGCGCGGCGGGCGCTGCCGGCGCGAGCGGCGCGACCACCACCGCGCCTTAGCCCGGTGTCCGGTGAGGACGCGGCACGGTCCCTGACTCAGCTTGACGCGATCACCCGGCGCCTGCGTCGGGAGTGTCCCTGGGACCGCGAGCAGGACGAGCGCTCGATCGTGCCCCACACGGTCGAGGAGGCCTACGAGCTCGCCGATGCGGCGGAGCGGCGCGACGACGCCAAGCTGCTCGATGAGCTCGGCGACGTCCTGTTCCAGGTCCATTTCCTGGCCCTGCTCCTCGAGGAACGGGGCGCCGGCGACCTGGCCCAGGTGGCCGAGCACGTGACCGAGAAGCTGATCCGGCGGCACCCGCACGTCTTCGGCGAGACCGAGGTGCGCAACGCCACCGAGGTCCTGAAGAACTGGGACGCGATCAAGCGCACCGAGGCCGGTCGCGAGCCCGGGGTGTTCGGCGAGGTCCCGGAGAACCTCCCGGCGCTTCTGCACGCCCGCAAGCTGCAGCGTCGCGTGGCCTCGAGCGGCTTTGACTTCCCCGGCGTGGACGGACCGCTGCAGGCCGTCACCGAGGAGCTGGCCGAGCTGCAGGCCGCCGACACCGCCGACGAGCGCTTCCACGAGCTCGGGGATCTCCTGTTCTCGGTGGTCAACGTGGCTCGCAAACTGAAGGTGGACCCCGAGCTGGCGCTCCGCGCCGCGTCGGGGCGGTTCCGCGGCCGGGTGGAGGCGGCCGGTGAGCTCGCGGCATCAGACGGCGGAAGCTGGGACGATCTCCCGCCTGAGCAACAGCTCGCCTACTATGCCCGCGCCCGCCTGAACCGAGGAGACCGTCACCAGCGATGAGCCAGATCGAGCACGTGCATGCCCGCCAGATCCTGGATAGCCGGGGCAATCCGACGGTGGAGGTCGAGCTCAGCCTGCGCTCTGGCGCGTGGGGACGTGCCGCTGTCCCGTCCGGCGCCTCGACCGGGGAGTTCGAGGCCACCGAGCTTCGCGACGGCGGGTCCGACTGGATGGGCAAGGGCGTGACCAAGGCCGTCGACAACGTCAACGGCGAGATCGCCACCGCCATCCGCGGCCAGGATGCCTCCAGTCAGGCGGCGCTCGATCGGATGCTGATCACGCTCGACGCCACTCCGAACAAGTCACGGCTCGGCGCCAACGCGCTGCTCGCGGTGTCGCTGGCGGCGGCCCAGGCGTCCGCCGCCGAGGAGCGGCTGCCGCTGTGGCGTTACCTCGGTGGCGAGACCGCGCACGTGCTCCCGGTCCCGATGATGAACGTGCTCAACGGTGGCGCCCACGCCGACAATGCCGTCGACTTCCAGGAGTTCATGATCGTTCCCGTCGGCGCCCGTTCGTTCTCCGAGGGCCTGCGCATGGGGGCCGAGGTCTTCCACCACCTCAAGCAGACGCTGCACGACGAGGGCCACGCCACGTCGGTCGGCGACGAGGGCGGCTTCGCGCCGGACTTCCAGTCCAACGAGCAGGCGCTCGAGGCTCTCATGAACGGGATCAGCGCCGCCGGCTACGTGCCCGGGGACCAGATCGCGGTCGCGCTGGACCCGGCGATGTCCGAGCTCTATCAGGAGGGGCAGGGCTACGTGCTCGAGCACGAGGGCCGCACGCTGTCCTCGGACGAGCTGACCGCCTACTGGACCGATCTGTGCGGGCGCTATCCGATCATCTCGATCGAGGACGGCATGGACGAGGAGGATTGGGATGGCTGGTCGATGCTGACCCAGCGCCTGGGCAAGGGGATCCAGCTCGTCGGCGACGACGTGTTCGTGACCAACACCCAGCGCCTCAAGCGCGGCATCGACTCGGGCGTCGCCAACTCGATCCTCATCAAGGTCAACCAGATCGGCACCCTCACCGAGACGTTCGCGGCGATTCGGATGGCTCGCGAAGCCGGCTACTCCGCGGTCATGTCGCACCGGTCGGGTGAGACCGAGGACGTCACGATCGCCGATCTGGCGGTGGCCACCGGCTGCGGCCAGATCAAGACGGGCGCCCCGTCGCGCACCGATCGGGTCGCCAAGTACAACCAGCTGCTGCGGATCGAGGAAGCGCTCGGGTCCGAAGCCAGCTACCCCGGGCGGACGGCGTTCCGCCACTGAGTGACGCTGGACGCCGTGCACGGAGCGTTGCGGCAGGAAGGAAGCCGGCGGCGTCGAACGAAGGGCGCTAAGGATGCCGTCCGCCCGTTCCGCCCGCGCCGCCCCCCGCCGCCAGCCGCGCCAGCGCCCACTGGTGGGCCGCCCGCAGCGGGTCATCGTCCGGGCGCCGAAGCTGCGGGTGCGCTGGGAGCGCGTCGGCCGCTTCGGGCTGCTGTTCGTGCTGGCGGTTGTCATCGGCCTCTATGTCGAGCACACGCTGTCCTACGTCTCGACGCGGGCCCAGGCCGACCAGCAGCAGGCGATCGTCGATCGCCTGGCTCGCCAGAACGCCGCCCTGACCCGAGAGCAGAAGTCGCTCAACAACCCGGCCACGATCATCAACGAGGCTCGCGCGCTCGGCATGGTTCGCGCCGGCGAGCAGCCGTACGTGATCACCGGATCCCCCAGCCACTGATTCAGCCTCGCCGATCGGCGGCACCGTGAGCTACGGTCCGGTCAGCTACGAGAGCCTGATCGGCCTGTGGCAGGAGGGCCAGCGGCGGCTGGCCGCTGCGGAGCCCGCGGACCGAGCCGCGATGGAGCGCGTCGTTGACGAGCTGGTGATCGGGCTGCGCCGCCGCCTCGGCGGTCCGTTCACCGTGCAGGAGCTCGCGGGGCTCTACATCGAACAGGGCACCGACTGGTGTTTTGACATCGCGGTTCGCGTCGCACCAAACCGGCCCGCGGCGTGGGAGGTGCCGATCGTCGCCGGGACGGCGTTCGCGCGCTATGCCCGCGACGCGATCGACTACACGACCGGTCGTCGAACGGCCGAGGACTGACGGTCCCCGGCCGGATCGGCGGCGCCCCCCGTTGCGAACTGCCCGGGCGCCAGCCCGCGCGCGAGCCTCCGGATCGAGTCCTGCATCTCCGGTAACGGAACGCCTCGCTCCCGGCGCAGGCGCGAGATCACCCCGGCGCTGACGGCGCCGAGCAGCATCTCCGCGGTCACCTCGGCATCGAGTGACGGATCGAGCTCGGTCAGCAGCACCCGCAGGTGCAGCGCCAGGCTCCCCAGCGGGCGAGCGTCGCCGCCGCGGGGCCATTGATCGATGGCCAGCACGAGGTCGAGCTCGCGGTCCAGCAGCGCGATGAGCTCGGTGAGAAATGCCTCCAGCCGCTGCGCCGCCGGCGCGCCTGGACCCAGGGGAGGGTCGCCGCGCAGGAATGCCTCCTGGAAGCCGCGCATCCCCTCGTCCAGCAGCGCCGCGCACAGGCCGGCACGGTCGCCGAAGCGGCGGAAGACGGTGCCCTTGCCGACTCCCGCGGCCGCGGCCACCGCGTCCATCGACACGGCGCCGGCGCCGCGCTGTACGAACAGGCGTCGCGCCGCGCAGAGAACGCGCTCGCGATTGGCGGCAGCGTCGCCGCGCTCGGCGCGCGGGCCAACCACCGGGAGGCAACGATCTGGATCCGCGTCCGCAGCTGAGCTGGTCATCACAACGGCAATGGTAGGTACCGGACCAGCGGTCCGCTTCTTTGCTACGCTAGCGGCCCAAGCGGACCAACGGTCCGCGACAGCACCATCACCACCGTCACCACCCACGACACATAGAGCGAGGTTCATGAGATGAGCACGACTTCTCAGCGCGCCACCACCCTGCCGGCCGGGAACTGGATCCTGGACGGCGTTCACTCGCAGGTGAGCTTCGGCGTTCGCTATCACGTCGGCACCTTCCGCGGGAGCTTTTCGCCGGTCACCGCGCAGCTCGACGTCGCCGCCGATGGCGCCGCGACACTGACCGGGTCGGTCCCGGTATCCGGGGTCCACGTCCAGGATCCGAATCTCAACGGGCATCTGATGGCGCCGGAGTTCTTCGACGCCGAGACCAGCCCCGAGCTGAGCTTCCGCTCCACCCAGATCACCGCCACGAGCGATGGCATCGCCATCGCCGGCGAGCTGACGATCAAGGGCACCACCCTGGCCGTCACCGCTACCGGCACGATCGGCGAGGACACCGAGTACATGGGCCGTCCCTACTTCGGACTGACCCTGGAGACGTCGATCGATCGCAACCAGTTCGGGATTCGCTGGCAGAACCCGCTCCCCAACGGCGAGCCGGCGCTCGGTGACGACGTCCTCATCACTGCCGAGCTGTTCTTCACGCAGCCGCCGGCGGCGTAGCGCAAACCGCCGGGGCCGCCCCTCCACACATCGGGAGGGCGGCTCCGGCGGCCGGTGAAAAGTGCGTTGCCTACTCGGCGTCGGAGTCTGAATCCGAGTCGGTCGAGCCGGCCCGGCGGATCACGATCTGGTCCTCCTCGATCGCGACTTCAACCGGCCGGTGGCCGGCCCAGTACTCGGCATAGACGGGATCGTCCTGGACGGCGGGGTCGAGCCACAGACCGTACCCCTCATCGCCGTGATCGAACGTCGCCTCGAGCGTTCCCGAGGAACGGCGACGTCCGCCCCGCGCCCCGCCGCGACCGCCGCGGCGACTGCGTCGGCGGCGAGCGGGCTTCTCGGCCCCCTCGTCGTCGTCGTCTCGTCCTGGTCTTCGTCCTGGTCCTCGTCGTCATCCTCGGCCCGCTCCGCGGCGGCGGCATCAAGCTCGGCGGCGATCAGCGCGTCATCTTCGGCGCGCAGGTCGATGTCTTCGTCATATTCGGCGGCGGCAGTGGTGCCGTCCGTCTCGTCGCCGGCTTCGAGCTGCTGGTCGCGTTTGAAGGCCTGGATTTGCTGCACTGTCACTTCGAGCTGATGGGCGATCCACGCGTCGGTCCGCCCTTGGCGGACCCAGGCGCGAATACGGTTGAGCTCGGGTCGTAGAGATCGGCGTGCCATAACGGGACGGGAGACTAGATGATTGGGTCCGCGGCCGCGTGATGCCGGGGGATTCGGCACGCCCGAACTACCCGTGCAAAAGCTCTGTGTGCTTGAAAGTCGAAAACCGTTGACCTATGCTGCACCCGAGGGCAGGCGTCTCGCTACGCGTGGCATGACGCGCCCGTTTCTAGCGGCCAAGCAGGGAGGCGACCATGCTGGTACTGACCCGCAAATCGAACCAGAGCATCATGATCGGGGACGACATCGAGGTGTCGGTTCTGGCGATCATGGGCGAGAAGGTTCGGATTGGGATCCAGGCCCCTCGGGACATCCCGGTGTTCCGCAAGGAGGTCTATCTCGAGATCCAGGAAGAGGGCGCCGAGGGGCGCAAGGGCGCCCGCGAAGAGGTCGATGCCGCGCTCCGCAGTCTCGGGGACACGGCGGCGGAATAGCTCAGCCGAGCAGGTAGTACAGCGACTCGAACATCGCGATCGTGACGATGACCGCCGTCAGGATCAGCGAGAGCACGAGCATCCAGTATCGAAACGAGCTCCGCTTCTTCTCGCGCTCGTGGGTTCGCACCCGAGATCGGCGCACGGCATGGCGCCGGAGCGTCTCTCTCCGGCTCCGGTCCAGTTGCGTCTCATGCCGGAACTCCTGCTCCAGCTGCGCAAGGCTTTGGCGCATCCTCATCGCCATCGCCGCGAGCCTACCAATTGGTGCAACCGCGCGGCATGCTGGCGGTTACGCCCGGTGATCATCGGTCCTCGGTTCCTGTCGGATCAGGCGACCTGCTGATGGCCGTAGACGCCGACGAAGTGCAGGTAGTTGTCGGCGATCCTGGTCGCCGCGGCCTCGCGGTCGAGTTCGTTTGAGAGGAAGCCCTTCAGCGCATCCCACCAGATCGAACGGCCGATGGCGAACCCGATGAAACCCTGCACCGGAGACGCCGCCCGCAGCCACTCCTCCACCTTCTCGGTCGAGGCGCCGCGGCCGAGCAGCACGCAGGTCACGCCTTCGCGGCCCTCGCCGGTCCGGGCCTGCTCGGCGAGCATCGCGGCGTCGGACTGCTCGTCGACGCCCTCGATCTTCCAGACGTCGACCTCGATGCCGTAGTTCTGGCAGTCCTCGAGCGCGCGGCGCATCAGCTCCGGTCGCAGCTCGGCGTCGTAACGGTCGGAATCGCCGCCGACCGAGGCGAGCTGATCGTCGGTGGCCGGCACCAGCAGCTCGAACAGGAACTTGCGCCCGTTGTCGTGGAGCCAGTCGGCCAGCTCCTTGAGGCGGACCAGCTGCCGCGCGTTCATGTCGGTGTCCGGGTCGTCGGGGTTGTAGCGGACGAGCACCTTGGAGAAGTCGGGATCGAACCTGAGGATGTGGGCGCCGAAGTCGGCGCCGTACTCGAAGTCGAACTCGTTCTGGCCGGACTTCTCGACGGGCATCGCCAGTTTCAGCCCGGCCGCGTGGGCCTCCTGCGGGATGTCCCCACCGAACTGCTCGTCGACGAGGACGCCGGTGGCCGAGGCGTCGGCGCCCCGCTTGACCGCCTCGGTCATGCCCTCGTAGATCAGGTGCTTGGCGTCGGCGATCTTCTGGGTCTCCTCGGGGGTGGGATCGCCCTCGATGCCGAACATCTTCTTCTGGAACGACCCCCGGTGGTCGAACGCGAGGATGTACAGCTTGCCGTCGTAGCCGAGCGCCATGTCAACCGCCTTTCCGGTTCAAGTCTTCGATGTCTCCAGCTGAGTCTAGGGACGATGTCCCGCCTTCGACGTTAGGCTTCGCGGCCAGTGGAGCATCGCTTCGTCGGACACGACTACTCCATCGGGATCGAGGAAGAGCTGATGATCCTCGACGCCCGCACGCTCGAGCTCGTCAACGCGATCGAGGCGATGCTCGAGCCCGCGCCGCTGGGTGACATCAAGCCGGAGCTGATGGAGTCGGTGCTGGAGATCTCCACCGACCCGTGCGCCAACGTGACCGAGGCGGGTCAGCAGCTGCGAGCGCTCCGGCGCCAGGTGGTGGAGACCGCCGCCGGCAAGGACATGGCGATCGGCTCGGCCGGCACGCATCCGTTCGCGATGTGGGAGGACCAGCGAATCGTGGCCCGGCCGCGCTATCGGGACCTCATCTCCGCGTTACGGTTCGTCGCCCGCCAGGAGCTGATCTTCGGCATGCACGTGCACGTCGGGGTCGATGATCCCGACAAGGCGATCCACGTGGCCAACGGCATGCGGGTCCACGTCCCGGTTCTCCTGGGGCTTTCGGCCAACTCGCCGTTCTGGCGCGCCGACGCGACCGGGATGGCGTCGACCCGCACCCCCATCTTCCGGGCGTTTCCCCGCGTCGGCGTTCCCCCAACCTACGAGGACTGGGCGGACTACGAGCGCCGGATCGAGTTCATGATCGCCGCCGGGGTGATCGAGGACTACACGTACCTGTGGCACGACGTCCGTCCGCACCCCATGTTCGGCACGGTCGAGATCCGGGTGATGGACTCCCAGACCCACATCGAGCACTCGCTCGGCCTCGCCGCGCTTGTCCAGGCGCTCGTCCGGGAGCTGTCCGAGCACTTCGACTCGGGCCAGCGGCTGTCTCGCTACCCGTTCGAGATGCTCGACGAGAACAAGTGGCTGGCCGCCCGGCACGGTCTGGAGGGGGAGTTGGTGGACCTGCCGAGCTCCGAGCGGGTACCGACCCGGGCCCTGGCCCGCAGGCTGCTTGACCGGACGCGCGAGCACTGCGCTGACCTCGGCTCGCTGGCGGAGCTCGAGGCGGTGGAGGACCTGCTGGCGCGCGGGAACGGGGCGGCCCGCCAGGTGGTCGTGTACGAGGCGAATCACGATCTCCGCGAGGTCATGGCCGAGATCGTGGCCGCCACCGTCGTCTGACACGAGATCGCCGACTCGGTGGCCTCGGCCCGGTTCTACAATCGATACGTGAGCACCGGCGGCCCAGACCTGTTCGTCATCTGCAAGAGCTGCGGATCCGAGGTCAGCCCCTACATCACCGAGTGTCCCTACTGCGGAAACCGGCTGCGCAAGCGTGCGCCGAAGCTCGATCGCGATCAGCGGGTCGCCGAGCGCAAGGCGCGCCGGCAGCCGCCGCCGATCCTGTCGCGTCTGCGTCGTGACGAGATCCCCGGCATCCGCGGCGAGACGCGCCCGTATGCCACCGGCGCCCTCATCCTGGCCAGCCTCGTCGGGTGCGTGCTGTGGCAGACCAATCTCGGCGGGGCCGACGGCCAGCTCGCCGTCGTCGGGCGGCCGGGGTCGCAGTGGTGGCGGTTGTTCACCGCCGCGTTCACCTATGACCAGGTGGGCTATGCGTTCATCTCGCTGGTGGCGATCGGGTTGTTCGGCTGGCTGCTCGAGCGCCGCCACGGACCCCTCGCGGTGCTCACGCTGTTCCTGATCGGCGGCGTCGGTGGCCTGGCGGCCACCACCGCCGTCTATCCCAACTCGCTCGAGCTCGGCGCGGTGGGCGCGGCGCTGGCGCTCGTCTGCGCCTGGGCCACGCCGGACCTGCTGACGCTCCGTGCCCGGGGAGAGGTGGAGGGCGACCTGATCGGGGCGGCGGCGATCGCCGTCGCGGTCGCGCTGATGCCGCTGGCGGTCACCAACGCCAGCTGGGTGGCGGACGGCGTCGGCGTTGTCGCCGGGTTCGCCATCGGGCTGCCGCTGGCGCTCCTCGGCGAGCGCTGAGCCGGCCGGTCAGGCCAGGCCGGCGGTCCGGCGGTGCCACGTATCATCTCCACGCGAGTGCCAGAGCGCGCCTACACCGACTCCGAGCTGGATGCCGCGATCGCGGATCTGACCGACCCGACCCGATTGCGTGATGCCCAGGACGTGGTCACCCGCGTGGCGCCCTCGCTGCAGCGGGTCCTGGCGGCGGCGATCGCCGAGGGCGGCTGGTTCGATGCCGCCCACGAGCAGGCCGTCCGCGAGGCCGCCGGCGAAGGCGACACCGAGTCGCGGCTGCGGGCGGTCAAGACGCTCCTGGCCGAGGAGACCCGGCTGGGGATGCTCGTCGGAGTCGCCGTCGGCTTCGAGCTGTCGCGGACGCTTGATCGCGTCTCACCCGAAGATCAACAGGAGGATTGAAACCCAGATGGATGTCCGTTTTCTCGGCCACGCCTGCTTCACGCTGTCTGACGGCGACACGACCGTCCTGATCGATCCCTTCCTCACCGGCAACCCGAAGGCCGCGGTGTCCGCCGACGAGGTGCAGGCCACCACGCTGCTGCTCACCCATGGCCACGGCGATCACGTCGGCGACACCGTGGCGATCGCCAAGCGTACCGGCGCCCCGGTGGTCGCGATCACCGAGCTCGCCGGCGAGTTGGGGGAGGAGGGTGTGGAGGTGGTGGACTGCAATCTCGGCGGGACCGCCACGTTCGATTGGGGCTGGGCGAAGCTGGTCCCGGCCTGGCACACGTCGACGACGCCCAAGGGCACGGTCAACACGCCGGCCGGGCTGCTGATCGAGTTCAAGGGCACGCTCGTCTATCACCTCGGCGACACGGCGCTGTTCTCCGATCTTCAGCTGGTCGGCAAGCGCCGGCAGGTCGACATCGCGCTGGTGTGCATCGGCGGTCACTACACGATGGACCGCCACGATGCCGTTGACGCCTGCGACTTCGTCGGGGCCAAGACGATCATCCCCTGCCACTACGACACCTTTCCGGCGATCGAGACCGACGTTGGGGCCTTCCAGTCCGACGTCGAGAAGACCCTCGACGCCACTGTGGTCGTGCTCGAGCCCGGCGCCGCCCATACGGCATGACCCACGCGATCGTCCTCATCCAAGCCGAAGGCACGGCACTGGCCACGCTCGGCAGCGAGCTGGCGGGCATCGAGGGAGTGGCCGAGGCCTACTCGGTCACCGGCGAGTGGGATTTCGTCGCGATCCTGCGTCTGCGCGAGCAGGACCAGCTGGCGCAGGTGGTGACCGGCAAGCTCTCGCAGCTGTCGGGCGTGCGGCGCACCCAGACGATGGTCGCGTTCGAGGTCTTCTCCCAGCACGACCTGGAAGCGCTGTTCTCGGTCGGGCAGTAGCGGCGATACCGCCGGCCGCGGGCCTCAGCTGACCCCGGCCACGGCCAGCGCCCGGTCAAACGCGTCGGCCATCGCCTCGTAGGTGTAGGGCGCGACGGCGTCGCGCGCCGCGGCGCCGAGCCGGGCCCGGAGCTGCGCGTCCCCCAGGAGCCGGTCGATCGCGCCGGCCAGCGCCACCGGGTCGCCGGGCGCCACGACCACGCCGGTCTCGCCGTCCCGGACGAGGCCGCCGGCCACGGCGCCCACGGCGGTCGTCGCCACCATCGGCCGGCCCTGGTGCATCGCCTCGTTGCACACCAGACCCCACGGCTCCCGGAAGCGCGGGGTGGGGATCGACGGCAGCAGCGCGAACTCGGCGGCGGCGTAGGCCACCGCCAGCCGCTCGCGGGGCAGCGGCCCCAACAGCCGGACGCCGGGCAGCGCACCGGCTCGCGCCCTGAGCGGACCATCCCCGATGAGGACGAGCGTCGCCTCCCCGTGGACCTGCGGCCACGCCTGCGCGAGCACCTCGATTCCCTTGTCGGCCACCAGCCGCCCGGCGTAGAGGACGAGCGGTCCGTCACCCAGCCCATGCTCGGCTCGGAACGCCGCGATCTCGTCATCGCCGACGTGACGCGCGAACAGCTCGGGTTCCACCGACTGGGGCGCGACGAACACGTCGTCATCGTGGCCGCGGGTCCGGGCGACGAACCGGCGGGCGTGCTCGCCGTAGGCGACGACCGCGTCGGCATGCCGGTAGATGTGGCGGGTGACCGGGAGCGCCAGCGCGTGGGCCGCCGACCGCGGCTGATGCCAGATCGACGCCCAGAAGATGAACGGCCGGCCGAACCGCCGCGCGCCCGCGTAGGCCGCCGGCAGGAGCGCGCCGCCGGCGAACGGGGCGATCACGGCGTCATGATCGCGCCCGATCCGGAGCGCTTCGCCGATCCCGCCCAGGCGCCGGGCGGGGAACTCGGCGGCCGCGATCTGCGCGTCCAGGTCGGTGAACCACGCGGGGGCGTACCGGTCGCCACCGCCGTAGCAGAGCACCTCGAGCTGGTGGCGGTGCGCCAGCCGGCGGAACAGCGGGAGGCGGTAGTCGGTGAGGTAGGTGGTCAGCAGCGCGATCGTCACGGCGACCATCATGGCTCACCCCGCCCCTGTCTATGCTCACGGCGATGACCTACCGCCGATCGCTCGCGGCGGTGCTCGTGAGTCTCCTGGTGGCCGCCTGCGGCGGCTCGGCGCACAGCACCACCGCCGGCACGACGACCACGACGGCATCGAGCCAGCCGGCCGCCACCACTGCGCCGACCACCCCGAGTACCGCCACCACGGCGGCCACCGCGAGCGCCACGACGACGCGCGCCACCCGTCCGCCCGAGGTGCCCGCCGGGAGGGGTCAGAAGCAGGCGCGGCCGACGCCGAGCGTCAGCAGCGGCGTCACGATTCCGGCGGCCTTCGAGATCTCGCCCGGCGGAAAGCTGAGCCCGGCGTCGGTCGCGGTTCCGCCCGGCGTCTCGATCTCGCTCGGGGTCGAGAACCGAGACCACGCCACGCACACGGTCGTGCTGGCGGCGCGCCGGCGCCCCCGGCTTCGCCTCCGCGCGGGCGCCGGCGGCCTGACGATCGTCACCGGCCTGCCGATCGGGAGCTACCAGGTCCTGGTGGACGGCACCGTCCAGGGCAAGGTGGTGGTGGGCGCCCAGGGCGGCCCGTAGCCGCGGTCCGCCCGGGCGTCAGCCGATTCGCGCCCCCGGCGCCGCGCCGCGATCGGGTCGCAGCAGCACGACGCCGCGCTCGTCATCCAGCGCGCCGAGCACCAGTACCTCGGACAGGAACGGCCCGATCTGGCGAGGCGGGAAGTTGACGACGCCGACCACGAGCGTGTCGAGCAGCTCGTCCGCGGAGTAATGGGTGATCTGCGCCGAGGAACGCTTGATGCCGACCTCGGGCCCGAAGTCAATCGTCAGCTTCCACGCCGGCTGGCGCGCCTCGGGGAACTCGTCGACGGTCACCACCCGGCCGACCCGCATGTCGACCGCCAGGAACTGCTGAAACTCGATCAACGCCGCCCGAAGATGACACCGGCCCGACGGACCCGCAGCCAGTGGGCGACGACCGCCGGTGGGTCCGCGCCCGGGGTGGTCGCCGGCGGGGTGGTGGTCGTCGGCGTCGTGGTCGTGGTCGTGGTCGTCGGCGTCGTGGTCGTCGGCGTCGTCGTGGTCGGGGTGGTGGTCGTCGGCGTCGTAGTCGTGGGCGTTGTGGTGGTGGGCGTCGTGGTGGTCGGCGTCGTCGTCGTCGGCGTTGTCGTGGTCGGGGTGGTGGTCGTCGACGTGGTGGTGGGCGTGGTGGTCGTCGGCGTGGTGGCGGTCGGCACCACCGGAGTGATGACGGTCGGCGCCGGAGGCGAGGGCAGCACGGTCGGGTCGGTCTGCGTCTGCGTCCGGCCCGTCGTCACCGGCTTGGTGGCCGGCGTCGTCGTGGTGGTCGTCGGCGTCGTGGTCGTGCTCGTGCTCGCCGCGGTCACCGGCTTGGCCGGCTTGGCCTTGACGGCTTTGTGCACGGTGCTGCGCACGACGGACGAGGATCGCGGCTCGGGGGTGGACGCGGACACGGGCGCCACCGGTGTCGGTGCGGGCGTTGTGCTCGCGGCCGGCAGCTCGGCCACCGGAGCGCTCTGGTGGTGATGGCGGACGGTGTGGCTTGCCTCGACGGCCCCGGCGGTGACGAGGGCGGCGGCGGCCAGGCTGGCCGCGGCCTTGCCGGCGATCGCGCCGATCCCGGCCGAGATGAAGCCGCTGGACCCGGCGACCGCGCCTCCGCCGGCGAGCGCGGTGGTGCCCGCGCCGACGGCTCCGACCGAGGCGGCGCCCGCCCCGGCGGCGCTCGCGCCCGCGGAGCCCGCCGCGGTCGCGCCCGTGCCGGCGCTTGCCGAGTGACCCAGGTGCAGGAACAGCAGCTTGTGCAGCGCCGCGACGGGCCCGACGGGCAGCAGCGCGGCAAGCGCCTTGTTGGTCTGCTTGAGCTGGGAACGGAACTGGGTGCAGCGCTTGCAGCTGCGCATGTGCCGCCGCACCAGCGGGCTGGCGCGGCGCTGGAGACCCTCGGCGATCTCGGCCAGCTCGATGCGGACCTGGTCACAGGACAGCAGCCGCGCCTCGGAGGCCTCGGCCAGGGATACGCGCGCGCGGACCAGGAGCGATTTGACGCTCGGGACGGTGGTCTCCATCGCCTCGGCGATCTGCTCGTAGGACAGCGCGTCCATCTCGCGCAGCACCAGCGCGGTCTTCTGCGTCTCGGGCAGCTCGTGGATGTCGCCGACCAGCAGCCGGAACTCCTCGCGCTCGTGGACCTTGTCGGCGGTGCTGGCCCCGTGCTCGGCCAGGTGGTGGTCCATCGAGTCGACGCCGATGGCCTGGATCCGCCGCAGGTGGTTGAGGCTGCGATTGCGAGCGATGCGGTACAGCCACGGGCGCACGTTGATCGGCCGGTTGTCGGCCAGAATCGCGTTGAACGCGGCCGTCAGGACCTCCTGGAGGACGTCCTCGGCGTCCTCGCGCGAGCCGAGCAGGTGGCGGCAGAACGCCATCAGCCGCGACTCGTAGCGGGCCACCAGGACATCGAACGCCGCCGTGTTGCCCCGGCGCAGGAACGCGATCAGCCGCTCGTCGGACTGAAGCCGGAGCAGCGGTGTGCGTCCGTGCAGGCCGATGCCCCCCGAATATTTGAGCGCTGAGACTTCCATCGCGGCTGAGCTGAGCGAAGACTCCTCTTTCAGGCTGTTGGACACGCTAGCAGCGCATAAGTTGCGGTCTATTGGGGAAGGATCCCGGCGCGTAGCACCACTTAACGGATTACCGCGGAGGGATCGAGGAGCGCCGTGCCGCCGAGGAGATACCCGGGGAGGGACTCGAACCCTCATGCCATGAAGGCAGTCGCTCTTAAGGCGACCGTGTCTGACCAATTCCACCACCCGGGCGGGGCGCCGGACGCTAGCGACAACCGCCGCAACTTCCAAGCTCCGGGGGCCGCGACGGTGCCGACGGTTCCCAATTGACAGTCGATTAGAGCGATTGCTAGGTTCTAAAAAACAGTGCATTGGCCAGACGACCCGGGCCAGCGTGGGAGGTCAATCGAGTGCATAGGTCCCGGCGGTGCAGAACTCAACTGTGATCGGCCGGGTCGCCGCAGTCGCGGCGGTCGCGGTCGCCCTGATCGCTGTGGCGATCATCGTGCTGTCCAGTGGCAGCAGCTACCAGGTCCGCGCGGTGTTCCAGAACGCCAGCCAGATCGTCAGCGGCGACCTGGTGGAGGTGTCCGGGCTCCAGATCGGGACGGTGTCGAACATCGCCCTGACGCCCAACGGGCAGGCCCAGCTGACGCTCAACATCACCGACAAGAGCTATGAGCCGCTGCGCTCGGGCACCCAGGCGACGATCCGGGAGGTCTCCCTGTCGGGTATCGCCAGCCGCTACGTCGATCTGCATCCGGGCTCGGTGGCCAACTCGCCGATCGCTCGCAACGGCGTCATCCCCACCGTCGACACGACCAGCGAGGTCGACCTCGACGAGATCTTCAACACCCTGAACGGCCCGACCCTCAAGGGCCTCCAGGACGTATTCCAGGGATCCGCGTCCCAGTACAAGGGCGCGGGCAAGAAGGCGCAGGTGGCCTTCCAGTACCTCAACCCGGCGGTGGCGGCGAGCAGCACGCTGTTCCGCGAGCTCAACCGCAACACCGACCAGTTCACCAACTTCATCGTTAAGACGAGCAACCTCGTCTCAGACGTCGCCACCCGCAGCTCCGATCTCAGCGGCCTGGTCTCGCATCTGGCCACCACCACCCAGGCGCTGGCCTCCCGGAGGACCGACCTCGCCTCATCGCTGCAGCAGTTGCCCGGCTTCATGCGGCTGGCCAACACCACGTTCGTCAATCTGCGCTCGGCGCTCGACAGCCTCAAGCCGCTGGTCGACGACTCCAAACCGGTGGCGCCCAAGCTCGAGAAGCTGCTGGTCCAGCTGCGCCCGCTGGCGCGCAACTCGGTCCCGACGCTCAACGACCTGTCGGACATCATCAGCCGGCCGGGGCCCAACAACGACCTGATCGAGCTGACCAAGCTCGGCGTCCCGCTGGCGGCCGCCACCGTCCGCAACGTCACCGCTGACGGCAAGGTCCGCTCCGGCGCATTCCCCGAGTCGACCACGGCGCTCAACGAATCGACGCCGGAGCTGGCGACGGCGCGGCCGTACGCGGTCGATCTGACCGGCTGGTTCGAGGGCTACACCCATCCCGGCACGATCGACGCCAACGGCGGCTCCAGCCGAATCGCGCCGGTGGTCGGCATCGGCTCGATCGAGAACGGCGCGCTCAACATTCTGCCGGCGTTCACCACACCCGCCTGCCGCGCGCTCAACGCCTTTGGCAACAGCATCCCGGGTCTCAGCGCCGTCACCGGCGTCACCCAGAGCGTCTGCAGCGTCGCGGGCGCTGCCGGCTCGGGCACCGGCTCGTCGAACTCCTCGCAGGGGCTCCTCGTCACCGGCCAGGGCGATCGCTGCCCCGGGTCGATGGAGCGCGGCGCCATCTACTACCCCGAGAGCGGCTTCCCCTGCGATCCGTCTGAGGTCCCCACGGGCAAATGAAGCGCGTCCTGCTCAGCGGTGCGATCCTCGCCGCCGTCGTCGCCTTCGTGTTCCTGGCCACGGGAGCCTCGAAGGGCAGCGCCGCCGGCACGTACAAGATCGAGCTCCAGAACGCGTTCGGACTGGTCACCGGCGCCGACTTCAAGGTCGCCGGCGTGCCGGCCGGCACGATCGCGGCGATCGACCTCGACCAGAAGTCGCTCAACGCGGTCGTCACGGTCACGGTCAGCCGGTCGGGCTTCGGCCAGTTCCACTCCGACGCGACGTGCGCCTCCCGACCGGAGTCGCTGATCGGCGAGTACTACGTGGACTGCAATCCGGGGAGCTCGGGCAAGGTGCTCAAGCCCGGGTCGACCATCCCCGTCTCGCACACCACCTCGACGATCCCGGCCGACCTGCTGCAGGACGTCATGCGGCTGCCCTACCGCGAGCGCTTCTCGCTGATCGTCAACGAGCTCGGCGCCGCCGCCGCCGCCCGCTCGGGCGACCTGCAGGCGGCTCTCCAGCGCGCGGTTCCGGCCCTGACCGAGACCGACAGCCTGCTCAACCTGCTGGCGAACGACTCGACGACGCTGCAATCGCTCACGAAGGACTCCGACAGCGTCATCACGGCACTGGCCAACAACAGCACCAACGTCGAGCGGTTCATCACCGACGCCGGTCGCACCGCCACCGCCACAGCCACCCAGCAGGGCAACCTGCGCGGGACTCTCGCGCGGCTGCCGGGACTGCTCGAGCAGCTCAAGCCGACCCTCGGCCAGCTCGACGCGACGGTCACCACGAACACGCCGGTCCTGCAGCACCTTAATCAGGCGTCGGGTCAGCTCGATCGCCTGCTGACCGACCTGCCGGGCTTCTCCCGCTCGGCGCAGCCGGCGATCAAGTCGTTGGGGCAGGCGTCGGTGACCGGCAAGGCGGCGGTGACGGCGGCGACGCCCACCGTCACCGATCTCAATAATTTCGCCAAGCCCACCCCGGAGCTGGCCGGGAACCTCGCGATCGTGCTCCACGACCTCGATGACCAGCAGCGCGCGGTGGAGCCGGATCCGCGCAGCCCCGGCGGGAAGGGCTTCACCGGCCTGGAGGCGCTGCTCGGCTATGTGTTCAACCAGACCCTGGCGATCAACACGTTCGGCCCCGAGGGCCACGTGCTCGCCGTCGACGCCTTCTTCAGCCCGATGTGTTCACCGTATGCCACCCCGGCGACGGTCGCGCTGGCGCTCAAGCAGTACGGCTCGGCCTACCGGAGCTGCTACTCGTGGCTCGGTCCCAACCAGCCCGGCGTCAACGAGACCGATCCTTCGGATCCAAGCGCCGCCGTGCCGGATCCGGGCGGAGCGCCGCCGGGTCAGACGGGACCGAAGACCGACGCCAGCCGCCTGACCGCCGCGATGGTCCAGGGCGCCGAGAGCAGCGCCGCGCACGCCAAGCACTCCAGGACCACCCCCGGCAACCAGAGCTCCGCCAACAACCCGCAGACCAGCACCACCTCGAGCACGACGACGGCCAGCCCGACCCCCAGCAGCCCGACCCCCAGCTCGCCCACCGTGCCCGGGCTGGGCGGGTCCGGTGGCTCCGGGTCGCCGCCGACCAACGTGCAGAGCACCCTCGGCCAGATCCTGTCCGGGACCGTCGGCGCCGCCGGCGTCGGCAACAACAGCGGCGCCGGCGCGCCGTCGAGCCCGAGCTCCTCGTCGAGTCAGAGCTCCGGTCTGGCCGGCTCGGCTCAGCAACTCCTCAACTATCTGTTGGCGCCATGAGCCCGGCGACCCGAACCAACCGCCGGGCCCAGCGCCCATCGGCGCTGGCCAATCCGGTGCTCGTCGGTGCGATGACGGTGCTCGTGGTGATGGTGGCGGTGTTCCTGGCCTACAACGCCAACAACGGTCTGCCGTTCGTCCCGACCCGGGAGCTGAAGGTCGACGTCGCCAGCGGCTCGGATCTCGTGCCCGGCAACGAGGTGCGTGAGGGTGGCTTCCTGGTCGGGGTGGTGCAGTCGATGAAGCCGATCACGCTGCCGAGCGGCCAGGTGGCCGGGCAGTTGACGTTGCAGCTGACTCAGTCCTACGGGAAGGTGCCGGTCGATTCGACCGCGGAGATCCGGCCGTTGTCGGTGCTCGGCCTGAAGTACGTCGATCTGCACGTCGGGGGTTCCCGCCGGGTGTTCCAGGACGGCGCGACGCTCCCGATCAAGCAGACGAGCGTGCCGGTGCAGTTCGAGGACATCTTCCAGATGTTCGACGCCAAGACCCGCCGGGCGGTGGATCAGAACCTGGTTGGCTTCGGCGACACGCTCGCCGGGCGCGGTTCCGCGCTGAACGACACGATCGCGAGTCTGCCGGCGCTGCTCGGCTATCTGCGCCCGGTGACGCAGTATCTCGCCGCGCCGAACACCGAGCTGACCAGGCTGTTCGACAACCTCGAGGGGGTGATGGGGACGGTCGCGCCGGTGGCGCAGACCAACGCGCGGCTGTTCACGGACATGGCGACGACGTTCGCGGCGATCTCCAAGAGCCCGAGCGATCTGGAGCAGACGATTGCGCGGTCGCCTTCGACCGAGCAGGTCAGCACCCAGTCGTTGAAGGTGCAGCGCCCGTTCCTGGTGGATCTGAACACGTTGGGCTCGCAGCTGGCGCCGGCCACCGCGGAGTTGCGCGATGCGCTGCCGATCATCAATCCGGCGGTCGAGGCCGGCACCCGGACGCTCGTGCGCACGCCGGTGCTCAACGCCAACCTCCAGCAGGTGATGGACGCGCTGAAGAACCTGTCCCAGGCGCCCGGCACCAACGTCGCGGTCAACGCGCTGACGAGCACGGTGCAGACGCTCGGTCCGATCGTGAAGTACCTCGGTCCGTACCAGACGGTCTGCGATGACTGGAATTACTTCTGGACCTATCTGTCCGAGCACATCTCGGAGGCGACGAGCTTCGGGTTCGCTCAGCGGGTGCTGCTCAACCTCGGCAACCCGACCCAGCCCAACAACGTCGGGCAACAGGGCGCAACGGCGCCGGCCGACGGCGGGGGCAGCACGTCGTTGGTCACCGGCGGCAACGAGTACCTCCACGCCCAGGCGTACGGCGCCGCCGTCGACAACCAGGGCAACGCCGACTGCGAGACCGGTCAGCGCGGCTATCCGCTCACGCTCAACCACCTCGATCCCGCCAACCGCGATCTGGCGACCGACGCGCATACCCCCGGTAGCCAGGGGCCGACCTTCGCCGGCCGCAGCCATGTCCCCGCCGGCGAGACGTTCAGCCGCAACCCCACGACCGGCCCCCAGCTGACCTCGATCCCGAGCAACCCATGAGACTGAGACTGAGACTGAGACTGAGACGCCAGCGGAAGCGCCGCGCCGGACTGAGCACGTTCACGGCGGGCCTGATCGGGATCGTCGTGGTGCTGGTCGTGTCGTACCTCGCGTACACGAAGTTCGCCAACCCGTTCGCCAGCAAGTACACCGTCCACGCCACATTCTCCAACGCCAACGGGCTCGAGCCCGGCTCGCTGGTCCGGATCGCCGGCGTCAACGTCGGAACGGTGACGGGAGTCAGCCCCGAGCCGGGCTGCACGTCGTCGGCCAAGACCCAGAGCGCCTGCCAGGCCGCCGACGTGACGATGACGATCTCCAACCAGGGTCTGCCGATCCACGACGACGCCACCTTCGCGATTCGCCCTCGGATCTTCCTCGAGGGCAACTTCTTCGTCGACGTGTCGCCCGGGACACCGGAGGCGCCGGTCGCCCACGGCGGGCACACGTTCCCGATCCAGCAGGGCGTGGAGCCGGTCCAGTTCGATCAGGTGCTGACCGGTCTGCAGGGCAACACCCGCCAGAACCTGCAGACGCTGCTGCAGCAATTCGGCAAGGCGGTCAAGCTCGGCGGCCCGTCGTACAACAACTCGATCCAGTACTGGCTGCCGGCGTACGAGTACAGCTCGATCGTCGCTCACGACGCGCTCGGCATCCAGCCCCACGACCTCTCCAACTACATCGCCGCGCAGGGCAGCGTCGCCGGCGCGATCGACGCCCATCCGCAGCGGCTGGAGAGCCTGATCACAGACTTCAACACCACCGCCAACGCGTTCGCGCGGGTCAACACGGCGCTCGAGAACACGGTCGTCCAGTTGCCGCGGGCGCTGTCGGCGGCCATCCCGGCGTTCACCGCGCTCAACGCCGCGTTCCCGCCGCTGCGCCGGCTCGCCCGGACGCTGATCCCGGGCGTGAAATCGACCGGGCCGATGGTCGACGCCAGCCTCCCGTTCGTCACCCAGCTCAACGATCTCGTGCAGCCGGCGGAGCTGCGCGGCCTGACCGCCGACCTGAAGCCGACGGTGCCGGCGCTGGCCAAGCTGACGCTGGACACGATCCCGTTGATGCGCAACGAGGTGCGGCCGGTCTCCAGCTGCGTGGTGAACATCATCCACCCGTGGTCGGAGATGACGGTGCCGGACTCCAACTTCAACGCCTCGAACGGCTTCCCCCCGCGCAAGGTCTACGTCGAGGCCGTCGACTACCTGCCCGGCCTGGCCGGCGAGTCACGCAACTTCGACGCCAACGGTCCCTACATCCGGATCCTCGGCACCGGCGGCACGCTGACCTACTCGCTGCAGCCCGGAATGTTCGGCCAGGCGCTGACCAAGCTCGACGCCGTCCAGCCGATGGTGCCGCCCGGCGGCAAGCGCCCACCGTACGAGGAGACGGTGCCGTGCGAGACGCAGCAGCCGATTGACAGCCTCGCGGCGGCGAGCAGCGGTATGTCACAGACATCAAGCGGCCTGACGGCCCCGGGCGCGCAGGCGCGCTGGCAGGGCGCCACCACCAACGCGATCCCGGCGCTGAAGACGATCGCCGGCGCGTCGGGCCTCAGTCTCAACACATCGAACATGGGCAAGTAGACCGTGAAGCGCGCGATCAGGACCCACCTCACCGATTTCGGCGCCATCGTGGTGCTGCTGGCGCTGTCGGTCGTCGTCGCCGGCTACATCCTCAGCCACGAGCGGTTCCAGTTCCCGCTGATCGAATCCTCGCCGTTCACGCTCAACGCCGAGTTCTCCACCGCCCAGGCGGTGACCCCAGGCCAGGGTCAGTCGGTTCGCGTGTCCGGGGTCCAGATCGGGCTGATCGGGAACGTCACCCTGAAGAACGGCATCGCCGATGTGCAGCTGCAGATCGATGACAAGTACAAGCATCTGATCCACACGAACGCCACCGCGCTGCTGCGCCCGAAGACCGGCCTGAAGGACATGTTCATCGAGGTCGACCCGGGCGCCAAGCCGGCGCCGGTGGCCAAGCCGGGCTGGACGATGCCGGTCTCCAACACGCTGCCCGACGTCGACGTGGACGAGATCCTGTCCTCGCTCGACGGCGACACTCGCAACTACCTCAACCTGTTGGTCAACGGAGCCGGCCAGGGTCTGCGGGGCAAGGGCGGCGACGAGCTGGCCCAGGTGCTGGAGCGCTTCGAGCCCACCCACCAGGACCTGGCCCGCCTCAATCGGGCGATCGCGGTGCGCGGCACCGACCTGCGCCAGCTGGTCAACTCGCTGCAACGCCTCAACACGGCGCTGGCCACCAAGCAGGGGCAGATCGTCCAGCTCGTCGACTCGAGCGCCACCGTGTTCCGGGCGTTCGCCTCCCAGGACACCAACATCAGTCGCGCCGTCGTCGACCTCCCCGGGACGCTGCAGCAGACGGCGGCGACGCTCGACAAGGTGCAGACGTTCGCCAAGCTCCTGGGCCCGACGGCGTCCAACCTGCTGCCGGCGGCCCGCTCGCTACCCGCCGCCAACGCCGCGATCACCGCGCTGGCGAAGCCGAGCGCCCCGATCGTCCAGAACCAGATCCGGCCGTTCGTGATCGCCGCCCGGCCGCTCGTGCGCGAGCTCAAGCCCGCCGCGACCAACCTGGCGGCGGCGACGCCCAACATCTCCAAGACCTTCGATGTCGTCAACCGGTTCGTCAACATGCTCGGCTACAACCCGGGGGACACCGAGCACGGGTACCTCTGGTGGCTGGCGTGGCTTGACCACAACGCCCGGACGCTGTTCTCGGTGCAAGACGCCAACGGGGACTTCCGGCCGCTGTTCCTGCAGGCCAGCTGCGCCACCTACACACAGCTGATCAACAGCCTCAATCTCGCCTCGGGCGGCCTCGGCTCCGAATTCGAGAGCGTGCTGAACCTGAGCCCGATCCTCACCAGCGCCGGCCTCTGCCCGACCCAGGCGGCGGCCGACGTGGCCGACTACAAGAACTACCAGGCCCAGCAGCAGGGCCTGACGGCGAAGGTGATGACCGCCACCGGTCACACGACGACGTCGCTGGCGCCCTTCGACCCCGCCCTCCCGGTGAAGTAGATGGAAACCGGTAGCCCCTCGGTCGGCAAGATCCTCACGATGGTGCTGTTCACCCTGTCGGTGGTCGGGCTGCTGCTGTTCCTGTGGCTCTCGTTCGGCGGCACGATCCCGCTGACCCCGCAGGGCTACGAGTTCCGCGTGTCGTTCCCCAACGCCGGTCAGCTCGCCGACGAGGCCGACGTGCGGATCGCCGGCGTTTCGGTCGGCAAGGTGATCGGCAAGACGCTCGATCCGGAGCACAACCGGACGATGGTGACGATCCAGATGGACAACCAGTTCGCTCCGATCCACAAGGACACCGAGGCGATTCTGCGCACGAAGACGATCGCCGGCGAGACCTACGTGCAGCTCACGCCGGGGACGCCCCACAGCCCGGCCCTCGCGGACGGCGGGCTGCTGGCGCGCAGCAACGTGAGCAACGCCGTGCAGCTGGATCAGATCTACAACGCGCTTGATCCGACCACGCGCCAGGCGTTCCGCACCTGGCAGCAGCAGCTCGCGGTCGCGGTCAAGGGCAACGACCAGAACCTCTCCAGCGTGCTCGGCAACCTCCCGCAGTTCGCCGCCGACGCCACCGACCTGCTCCAGGTGCTCGATGTCCAGCACACCGCGGTCGTCAACCTGGTGCGCAACGGCGGGACCGTGTTCGCGGCGCTGGATCACAGCTCATCGGCCCTACGCACCCTGATCACCGCGGGCGAGGCCACGTTCGCGACGACGGCCGCCAACAACGCGGCGATCTCAGCCACGTTCCACGTGTTCCCCACCTTCCTCAACGAGACCAAGGCGACGATGGCTCGCCTGCAGAGCTTCTCGCAGGACACCGACCCGCTCGTCAAGGAGCTGGTGCCGGTCGCGACCAATCTGAAGCCGACGCTGACCGACGTCCGCGAGCTGGCTCCATCGTTGCGCTCGTTCTTCGTCAACCTCGGGCCGCTGATCACGGCCTCCAAGACGGGGCTGCCGGCGATCCGCGACACGCTCAACGGAGCCACGCCGCTGCTGGCGTCGCTCGGGCCATTCCTCGAGCAGCTCAACCCGGTCCTCACGTGGCTGTCGCTGCACCAGCAGCTGATCGCCGACTTCATCTCCAACGGCGCCGCCGGCCTGGCCGCCAAGACGACGAGCTTCTCGGGCGACGGCACCGGCCACTACCTGCGGCAGTTCCAGCCGATCGGCGCGGAAACGCTGTCGTTTGCCGCCAACCGCGATTCGGCCAACCGCGGCAACACGTACCCGCCGCCGTTGTGGCTTGCCGATCCGCGTGACTTCTCGGCCGGCGGCAAGTCCTCCGGCAGCTTCGCGCTGCCATCGTGGGACTGCAGCAACACCGGCGCGTCCGGCGACGGGTCCCAGCCCGCCGGCTCAGGCGTGCCGTCGGTCAGCCAGACCGCGACGCCGGCCTGCTGGGTGGCGCCGCCGCTGGCCTCGTTGCTCGGACAGGGCGGCACCTTCCCGCACGTCAACGCGGCCAGCTACTCGAACAAGTAGGACGGCGGGTCAGCCGGCGGCGGACTCGAGGCCGGCCTCGAGCACCGCGTGACCGTGCCCGAGCGCGAGCAGGTCGAGCAGGTTCGAGGCGAGCGTCTCGTCTCCGCCGGTGCTCAGTCCGTCACGGTCGCCGACGGGGGCGAGCGCCTGGACCCAGGCGGCGGTGCTGCCGCTGAGCTGGGCGTCGGAGGCTCCGCCACCGCCCTCGACGATCTTGCCCCGTCCGGGGCTGAGCGTCACCACGTAGACGGAGGGCCCGTCGCCGTGGCCGTCCGCGACGGTCAACTCGATCGTCCCCGACGTTCGGTTGTCGGCGTTCACCAGGCCCGGGACCAGCCGGAAGATCGCGCCCAGGTCGACGCGCTCGGCCGGCCGCGGCGGGCCCCACGCCCACTGGTAGCCCCAGCGCGCGAGCTCTCCGAGCACTGGCGCCAGCTCACGGGAGCGCTCGGTCAGCTCGTAGTCGACGCGCGGCGGGACCTCCCGGTAGCGCTTGCGGGTCAACATGCCGTCGGCGACCATCCGGTTCAGGCGCGAGCGCAGCTGTTCCGTCGAGATGCCGGGCAGCACGCGCTGCAGCTCGACGAAACGGCGCGGCCCGGACAGAAGGTCGCGGACGATGAGCAGTGTCCACTTGTCGCCCACGAGATCGAGAGCGCGCGCATCAGGTGCCCACTGGTCGTACGGGTGTCGCTTTGCGGGTGGTACGTGTGAGATGAGACTTCCCCCCGGTCGATCGCTGCTTCCACCTACCGAGAATCAGCATAACGGGAAGATTCGGGATTCGCCACCTGTTTGCGCCAGTTTCGTCGGCAGGGGTCGTTTCAGGTTCGCAATGGGCCAACTCATCTCACTCAGCGAGCGACGCATGAAACTGCCACGACCGGAGCCGGGGCTCGCCCCGGCGTTCTTCTTCGACGTCTGCTGTCCGCTGTCGTATCTGACCGCCGAACGTGTCGAGCGCACGCTCGGCGAGGTCGAGTGGATCCCCGTCGACGGCGAGTCGTTGCGCCATGAGCCGGCGGTGCGCGACCGGGCGGACGCCTGCGCGCGTGAGCTGCGGCTGCCGCTCGTCTGGCCTGACCGTTTCCCCGACGCGGCCCGCTGCGCCCAGCGCGCCGCCTCGTTCGCCTGCGAGATCGGCGCCGGCGCGCCGTTTGCCCTGGCGGCGAGCCGGCTGGCGTTCTGCGGCGGTTTCGATCTGGAGGATCCCGAGACGCTGGCCGAGGCGGCGGCCGCCGCCGGAGTCCCGCTCGACGAGTGCCTGAAGGCGGCCGGCGAGGCGTGGCGCGACGAGGAGCTCGAGTACGCCGCCGCGGCGCTGCGCTCCCAGGGCGTGACCGAGCTGCCGGCGATCCGGATCGGCGATCGCTGGTTCGAGGGCGACGCGGGCCTGCTGGCGGCCAGTGCGCTGCTCAGCGAGTCGGGCTCGCCCCGCCGCCGCTTGGCCCCGGTGGGCTGAGGCCCGCGCGCCGTACCGCGCCGGCGTCACGATCCGCTGGCAGACTGTGGGGATGATCCCCACAGGGACCCCGGCGGCTTTTGACCGCGCGTCCGCGCCGGTTCCGGACTGAGCGGTCATCTGATCCCGCATGGCCTGCGCCGGTTCTGGCGCGTGGCGTGGGACGCCAATATCACCGGGCTGGCCTCGATGCTCGCCTACAACATGCTCCTCAGCGTGATCCCGCTCGCGCTCCTCGGCCTGTTCGTGGCCGGCCGGGTCCTGTCCAGCCCCGCCATCCAGCACAGCGTGCTCAATGATCTCCAGGAGGTGTTCCCCGGCACGGCGCAGCACACCCTGGGCTCGTTGCTGGACGAGGTTCGCACGTCCACCACCAGCACCGGCGTCATCGGCCTGGTGGGCAGCCTGTGGCTGGGCTCGTCGTTCTGGGGCGCGCTGGACACGGCGTTTCAGCGCATCTACGGCGGGCCGTCGCGCGGCTGGCTCAAGCAGAAACGCTTCGCGGTGTCGATGCTGGTCGTCGTGCTGCTGTTCATGATCGCCACCGTCGCCGTCCCCGCCGCCCAGAGCATCCTGCGTGCCGGCGCCGACGAGCTGCCGTTTGACCTCGCGCACGTCGCCGTCGTCGTCTACGCCGCAACGCTGGCGGTGAGCCTGGCCGTCCTGTTCGGCTGCCTCTCGGTCATCTACGCGCGGGCTCCCCACCTCAGCGTGCCGTGGCGGGCGGTGTGGCCGGGCGCTCTCGGCGCCACGGCGGCGATCGGGATCATCGACTACGCGTTCCCCGCCTACCTGACCAACATCTCGACGATCGCCCAGTTCGGCACGACGATCGTGTTCGTGCTCATCACCCTGGCGTGGTTCTACGTGCTGGCGCTGATCATCCTCAGCGGCGCCATCGTCAACTCGCTGCGCCTGCGCCCCGACCGGGATTGACCCGGTAGCGTGCCGCCGATGGCCACAACCGAATCAGGCACCACTCTGCACGGCGGGCGGCTGGTGGCCCGCGCGCTCCGGGCCCATGGGGTCCGCAAGCTGTTCACCCTCTCCGGCGGGCACCTGTTCTCGATCTATGACGGCTGTCGCGCGGAGGGCATCGACATCGTTGACGTCCGCCACGAACAGGCCGCGGCGTTCGCGGCCGAGGGCTGGGCCAAGGTGACCCGCACGCCCGGCGTGTGCGCGCTGACCGCGGGGCCCGGCGTGACCAACGGCATGAGCGCGATCGCCTCCGCGGCCCAGAACAACTCGCCGATGCTCGTGCTCGGCGGCCGCGCTCCGGCCTTCCGCTGGGGACAGGGATCGCTCCAGGAGATCGATCACGTCCCGTTCGTCGCGCCGCTGACCAAGTTCGCCGCCACCGCGCAGACGACCGCGCAGATCCCGGGCCTGATCGACGACGCGTTGCGGGCCGCCATCACGCCGCACTCCGGGCCGTCGTTCGTCGATTTCCCGCTCGACCAGGTATTCGGCGAGGCCGAGCCGGCGCCGGCCGAGCCGCTCCCCGAGCCGTGGACCGGGCCCGGGGCCGACGCCGCCCAGATCGACCGGGCGGTGGCGATGCTGCGTGGCGCGCAGCGGCCGGTGATCATGGCCGGAACCGGCCTGTACTGGGGTCGCGGCGAGCAGCAGCTGTGGGCGCTGGCCGAGGAGCTCGGAGTGCCGGTGTTCCTCAACGGCCTCGGGCGTGGATGCCTCCCCGCCGATCATCGCCTGGCGTTCTCCCGGGCCCGTGGCCGGGCGCTCGGCCACGCCGACGTGGCGCTCGTCGTCGGCGTGCCGCTGGACTTCCGCCTCGGCTTCGGCGCCGCCTTCGCCGACGACGCCGACGTGATCGCGATCGACGTCGCCGAGCCGGCGCGGGCGCATCCTCGCGCGGTCAGCGCCGAGCTGTACGGGGCGCTGCCGGCGACGCTCGACGGCCTGCGCGCCGGTGCGGCGCCCGTCGGTGACATGCCGGCGGCCGCGCGGGCTGACTGGATCGACACGCTGCGCGCCACCGAGAACGAGCGGCGCGGGGAGGAGGCGGCGGACCTCGCCGACGCGCGGGCGCCCCTGCACCCGATGCGCATCTACGGCGAGCTGGCCCAGATGCTCGATCGCGACGCGATCGTCATCGGGGACGGCGGTGACTTCGTGTCCTACGCCGGACGGGTCGTGGACTCCTACCGGCCCGGGTGCTGGCTGGACCCGGGACCGTACGGTTGCCTCGGGTCCGGCCCGGGGTATGCGCTGGCGGCCAAGCTCGCCCATCCCGAGCGCCAGGTCCTGCTGCTCCTCGGCGACGGCGCCTTCGGGTTCTCCGGGATTGGAGTTCGACACGCTGGCCCGGCACGGCGTCGGGGTGGTCGGCGTCGTCGGCAACAACGGCATCTGGGGCCTCGAGAAGCATCCGATGGAGGCCATCTACGGCTACTCGGTGGCGGCCGAGCTGCGTCCCGAGACTCGCTATGACGAGGTCGTGGCGGCACTCGGCGGCCACGGCGAGCTGGTGCGGACCCCGGCGGAGCTGCGGCCGGCGCTCGAGCGCGCGTTCGCCGCCGCTGGTCCGGCGCTGGTCAACGTCCTGACGGACCCGAGCGTCGCCTACCCGCGGCGTTCGAACCTCGCCTGAGACCCGCGGCGTTCGCACCTCGCCTCAGTGGTGGAACGAAAACCGCCCGCATAAAGCGGGCGGCTTCCGATCCAGGTTGGCCCAATCGGGACGGGCAGGGGTACGTGCCAGAAAGGGCCGGTTTAGTGTGGTCCGGACGGCGGGAGGCGCCGATGTCTGCGGCTTCGCCCGGACCTATGTTGGGGTCAGGATCGCTTGCGCGATCCGCACCCCGCGGAAAGCATGCTCCCCTGTCAAGTGAATCTCAATCGAACATTCGTCCAGTTTTCGCGCTAAACCTCACTATGGGATGTCCGATAACTGACCGATGGGGTTTACAAACCTACTTATGTCAGACTCAAAGCAGCACCGCGCAGGATGTCGTGCTCGGAGATCTCGATCTCGTTCAGGCCGAACATCGACAGGACCTCGCGGAAGATCACGGCGCCGGCCACGATCGTCGGCGCGCGGTCGGGGTGCAGGCCGGCCACCCGCCGCCGCTCCGCCAGGGTCATCGCCGCCAGCTCGGCGAGGATCCGGTCCGCTTCCACCGCGCTGAGCCGATAGCCGTGGACGCGCGCCGGGTCATAGGGATCCAGCGCCTGCGCGATCGCTCCCAGCGAGGTGGCGGTCCCCGCCACCGCGATCCCGCGCTGAACGCTGTCCCGGCGGGACTCCGGCACGCCCGCGCGCAGGATCTGCCGCACGTCGGCGGCCAGCTCGTCGAGCTCGGCCGGGGGGGCGGGTCGTCGTGGAGGTGGCGCTCGGTCTGGCGGACGACGCCGGCCTGGGTCGAGACGTGGAACAGCACCTCGGCACCGGCGCCGATCACCACCTCGGTCGAGCCGCCGCCGATGTCGAGCACCAGCGTCGGCGTGCGATCGGCCGCGTCGCGCTCGCTGGTGGCGCCGCGAAACGTGAGCTGGGCCTCGTCGTCGCCCGACAGGACGTGAGGCGCCAGGCCGTAGCGGGTGCGCACCTGCTCGGCGAACTCGCCGCCGTTGGCCGAGTCGCGCACGGCGCTGGTCAGCACCGCCACGGCGCTCTCGCAGTGATGCGCGTCGATCTCGGCCCGGTAGCCGTCGAGGGTGTCGAACACCCGCTGCATGGCGTCGTCGCGCAGCCGGCCGTCGGCGTCGACGCCGGCCCCGAGCCGGGTCACCTCGCTGCGTCGCACGAGCTCGGTGACGCGGTGATCGCTGCGCTCCGCGATCAGCAGCCGGGTGGAGTTCGATCCGATGTCGACGACGGCCACATTCATCGTGACGGGCACCCTATCCGCGCTCTCAGCTGCTCAGCCCGCCGCGGACACCGGATGGGGCATCGGCTCGCCGTCGAGCGCGGCGAGCAGGTTCTCCACCGCCAGCGCCGCCATCCGCTCGCGGGCGGTGCGCGTGGCCGAACCGATGTGGGGGGCGAGGATCAGGTTGGGGGCGCTCAGCACGGGATCGCCGGCCGGCGGCGGCTCGGGATCGGTGACGTCGAGCGCCGCGCCGGCGATCCGGCCGTCGCGCAGCGCGTCGATCAGGGCTGCCTGATTCACGATCGGACCGCGGGCGGTGTTGATCAGGATCGCGCTCGAGCGCATCATCGCCAGCGCCGCGGCGTCGATCAGATGGTGGGTGTCGGGCGTCAGCGGGCAGTGGATGGACACGAAGTCCGATTGCGCCAGCAGCTGCGCCAGCGGCGTCCCGCCGTGCCGGCCGGTGTACAGCACCGTCATGTCAAAGCCCGCCGCCCGGTGGCCGACCGCCTGGCCGATCCGACCGCGTCCGATGATCCCGAGGGTCGCGCCGTGGACGTCATGACCGAGATAGCGCCCCGGCTCCCACGTCAGCCAGTCCCCTGCGGTCACCGAGCCGGTCGCCTCGGGGAGCTCCCGCGCCGCGGCCAGCAGGAGCGCAAACGCGAGATCCGCGGTGGCGTCGGTCAGGACATCGGGGGTGTTGCCGACCGGGATGTTCCGGGCCGCGGTCGCGGCGAGATCGATGTTGTCGTAGCCGACCGCGTAGTTGGCGATGGCCCGCAGGCGCGGCGACGCTTTGATCAGGGGGGCGTCGATCCGATCGGTCAGCAGGGACAGCAGTCCGTCGGCCTCGGCCGTGCGCCGGCGCAGCTCGTCGTAGGGCGGCGGCAGGCGCTCGGGCCAGACGTCGACGTCGTGGCGTTCGCGGAGGCGGTCGAGCGCCGGTCCTGGCAGCTCTCGGGTGATGAAGCAGCGCGCCACGGCCCGTGGATTGTGACCGAGGCCTGCCGCCGCTGCCGAAGTGACGCAGGCCTCGGGCCGATGCCGAGTCGACCCGGGCCTATGCCGACTCGGCCTCGACCGGCGGCATCGCCGCGGCCGGCGCGGGTCGGCGCATCGGCACGGCCGGCAGGCCGAAGGCGGCGACGAGGGCGCCCACCAGCGCGAACGCCGCCGCGACGACGAACGCCAGCTGGAAGCCGCTGGTGAGAGCGGCGTGCGCCGTGACGCCGCCGTGGTGCAGATCGCGGTTGGTCCGTGATGTGGCGATCGCGGCGAGGATCGCCAGGCCCAGAGCGCCGCCGAACAGCCGCGCCGTGTTGACCAGGCCCGAGGCGAGGCCGGCCTCCGGACGCGCGACCCCGGCCACGGCGCTGATCGTGGCCGGAACGAACGCCAGGCCCATCCCCATGGCCGCCAGCAGCGAGGGGAACAGCATGTCGCCGACGTAGGTGCCGTGCGCCGAGATCTGGCTGAACCACGCCAGGCCGAGGGTCAGCAGCACCATGCCGACCACCAGCAGCGGCTTGGCGCCGACACGGGCGACGATCCGCGACGCGGCGGTGGAGCCGATCACGATGCACAGCGTCATCGGGAGGAACGCCAGCCCTGCCCGGATCGGCGAGTAGCCGAGCACCTGCTGGAGATACAGCGACACGAAGAACCACATCCCGAACGTCGCGCCGCCGACGAGCAGCACGACGATATTGGCGGCGCTGAGCGTTCGCGATCGGTAGATGCGCAGGGGCATCAGCGGCGCCGTGGCGAACCGGCCCTCGATCACGACGAAGGCGAGCAGCAGGGCGATCCCGGCGGCCACGACGATCAGGGTCGAGGTGTCGCCCCAACCGGTCTGGTCGGTGCGCACGATGCCGAGGACCAGCAGGGACAGCCCGATGGTCGCCGCCAGGGCCCCGCGCAGGTCGAACTCCCGGGTGCTCTGGGCGCCGCGGCTCTCGGTGATGAACCGCTGGGCCGCGAAGGCCGCCAGCAGGCCGATCGGGACGTTGATGAACAGGATCCACCGCCAGGACAGCAGATCGGTGAGAACACCGCCGAGCAGCACGCCGGCCGCGCCGCCGGCGCCACCCATCGCGCCCCAGATGCCGACCGCGCGGTTGCGCGCCGGGCCCTCGGCGAACGTCGTGGTCAGGATCGAAAGCGAGGCGGGGGCGATGACCGCTCCGCCGAGCCCCTGGATCGCGCGCGCGGCGATCAGCAGGGTGCGGCTGTCGGAGACGCCACCGGCCAGCGAGGCGACGGCGAACAGCACCAGGCCGGCGACGAACACCCGCCGGCGGCCGAGCAGGTCCGCGGCGCGGCCGCCGAGCAGCAGGAAGCCGGCGAACGTCACCGTGTACGCGTTGACCACCCACTGCAGATCGACCTCGGTGAAGTGCAGGCCGTTGCGGATCGCCGGCAGGGCCACATTGACCACCGACACGTCGAGGATGACCATGAACTGCGCCAGGCAGGACAGCAGACAGCGTGGCGCGGAGATGGGGAGTCTGGGGCTGGGAGTCGGGGCTCATGATGGCGGTTCCTGGGCTCGTTCCGGGCTGTTTCGTACGACGATCCTCGTACATACTAGGACGGATGTTTTCATCCTCATCACGAACGACGCTCGGCGCAGGGGACATGTGACATGAATTCGGGCTCCGGCTTCGGCCCCGACGCGCGGCCGCGCGCGGTGGTGCTCACGTTCGACAACCTCGGCGAGGCGAGCGCGCTGGAGCGCGGCACGTGGTCGCCCGACACGCCGCTCGGGGAGGACGCCTCGGTGACGCGGTCGCTGCCGCGACTGCTCGATGCGCTCGATGACGTCGGCCTGGTCGCCACGTTCTTCGTCGAGGCGATCAACTGCGAGCTCAATCCGCGGGCGCTGCACGAGATCGCCGCTCGCGGTCATGAGCTCGGGGTTCACGGCTGGCGCCACGAGCCGTGGGGCGAGTTGGACCCGGTCGCCGAGCACGACCGGCTGCATCGGTCGAGCGCGGCGTTCGCCACGGTCGGCCTGTCGCCTCGGGCGTTCCGTCCGCCCGGCGGGGCGGTGACCTCGCGCACCGAGCTGCTGCTGCGCCGTGGCGGCTACCGCTGGTACTCGCCCGCCGGGGACGATCCGCCGGCCCGGCGCGATGGGCTGGTGTCGGTCCCGTTCTCGTGGGACCTCGTCGATGCCTATCACCTGATGGAGCGCTTCGGTGACCTGCGCGCCGGCCGCGGCGACGCGGCGGCGGCCGCCGATCCCGGAACCGTCGGCGAGCGGTTCGCGGCGGCGCTGCGCGACGGCAAGGGGGTCCAGACGATCGTCCTGCATCCGTTCCTGATGCTCGACCCGGCGTGGTCTGATCAGGTGCGGCGGCTGCTGGCGATGCTCGCGGAGCTGGGGCGCGCGGGGGAGGCGTGGGCCGTGCCCGGCGGGCGGTTCGCGCAGTGGCTGGGCGCCGCGGCGCCGGAGTAGGGTGGGCGCCATGAGCGACGCCCGCATCTTCACCACCCACGTCGGAAGCCTCCCGCGCCCGCAGGAGGTCGTCGATCTCGTCTTCGCGCAGGACCGCGGCGAGGCCGTCGACCCCGCCGAGCTCGATCGCGTCATCGGTGCCGCCGTGGCCGATCGTGTCCAGCACCAGGTGGACGCCGGGATCGACGTCGTCTCGGACGGCGAGATGAGCAAGATCGGCTACGCCACGTACATCCGCCATCGCCTCAGCGGCTTCGAGGTCGGCGACGTTCCGCGGGCGACGCCGGCCGATCTCGATGCGTACCCGCGGTTCCGCGACCGCCTCGCCCAGCAGGGCGGGAGCGCCCGCTATCTGCGTCCGATCTGCCGCGGGCCGATCACCTACGAGCACTCGGAGCCGCTCGAGCGCGACCTGGCGCATCTGACGGCGGCGATCGACGGGCAGCCGGTCCAGGGGGCGTTCATGAACGCGCCGTCGCCGGGGATCATCGCGCTGTTTCAGCCCAACGAGTACTACGACACGCTCGACGAGTACCTCGACGCGCTCGGCGAGGCGATGAAGGTCGAGTACGAGGCGATCGTCGCCGCCGGGGTGCAGCTGCAGATCGACGCGCCCGACCTCGCCATGGGCCGTCACATCATGTATCGCGATCGCTCCGACGCGGAGTTCGTGGCCAGCGTGCAGCGCCACGTGGCCGCGATCAACCGGGCGCTGCGCGACGTGCCCGCCGAGCGCGTCCGCATCCACCTGTGCTGGGGCAACTACGAGGGACCCCACCACCTCGACATTCCGCTGGAGGAGATCATCGATCCGATCCTGCGCGTCAAGCCGGCCACGATCCTGTTCGAGGCCGCCAACCCGCGCCACGCCCACGAGCACGCCGTCTGGAGCGAGGCCGCGATCCCGTCCGACAAGATCCTCGCTCCGGGCGTGATCGACTCGACGACCAACTACATCGAGCATCCCGAGCTGGTGGCCCAGCGGATCGAGCACTTCACCGCGATCGTCGGGCCCGAGCGGGTGATCGCCGGAACCGACTGCGGGTTCGGCACGTGGTCGGGGTTCGGCGCGATCGACCCGGACATCTGCTGGGCCAAGCTGCGCTCGCTCGCCGACGGCGCCGGGATCGCCGCCGGGCGGGCCGGCGCCCGCGCCGCCTGACCGGCGCCCGCTCCGCGGGTCAACGGCTGGTGCGCGGATCGTCAAGCGCTCGGGACAGATGTTGCGTGCGCAAGTACGATCCGGAGGCGTCCACGAGAGAGGAGCAGGAGAGATGCCGAACCCCGGGTTCATCCGCGGTACCCACCACCTCACGTTCTGCGTCGGCGGGGCTCAGGAGGACTACGACTTCCACGTCCGCCTGCTCGGTCTCAGGAGTGTCAAGAAGACCGTCCTGTTCGACGGTGAGATCCCGATCTACCACCTGTACTACGGCAACCGCGCCGGCGATCCCAGCACGCTGCTGACCGCGTTCCCGTACCGCCAGGCGGGCTGGATGGGCAAGCGCGGCACCAACCAGGCCAAGAGCCTCAACCTGTCGGTGCCGGTCAATGCGATCGGCTACTGGGCTGACCGCCTCACCGACGCCGGCGTCGCGCACGAGCGCATCGAACGGTTCCGCACCGAGCGGCTCGCCTTCCGCCATCCGTGCGGGATCGAGTACTCGCTCGTCGGTGATCCCGAGCCCGACTCGCGTGAGCCCTACGACGCGCACGTCCCCGCCGAGCATGCGATCCGCGGCGCCCACGGCACGACGACCTCGGTCCGCGAGCAGGGCCCGATGGACTACTTCATCCTCAACGGGATGAACGGCGAGCCCCTCCCGGACGAGGGGGAGCACCACCAGTACCGGATCGGCACCGCCGAGGGCTTCGGGCGCATGCTCGAGCTCGTCGAGGAGCCCGACCTGCACCAGGGAACCTGGCACTTCGGCGAGGGCACGATCCACCATCAGGCCTTTGACGTCGGCACCGCCGAGAACCAGGAGGTCGTCAAGGACCACATCGTCGGCCTGGGCTTCACCGACGTCTCCGAGCCCAAGGACCGCGGCTACTTCTTCTCGATGTACTGCCGCAGCCCCAGCGGCCTGCTGGTCGAGCTCGCCTACGGGACCCCGCAGGGCTTCCTGATCGACGAGTCCGCCGACGAGCTCGGCACCCATATGTGCATCCCGCCGCACTGGGAGCACCGCCGCGCCGAGATCGCCGGACTCGAGCCGATCGAGACCGAGGAGACCGTCGTCGGAATGCCCGGCTGAGGCCGGGCGCGAGGGGCCGGGCCGCGCGGCTCTGATCAAATACGCGATCGTGAGCCCGCCCCTTCGCATCGACGCCCGGCCGCTGGCCGACGGCGTGCCCCCGCTCCCCCGGATCGCGCTCGGCTGCGGCAACTTCGGCGGAGTCGGCTCGGCACCGGCGTTCTTCGGGCAGGGCCTGTCGCCGGCCGAGGCGATGGCGCTGATGGATGCCGCCTGGGAGCTGGGGATCACCCATTTCGACACCGCCGACGCGTACGGTGGCGGGCGCAGCGAGCTGGCCATCGGAGAGTGGATGGCCTCCCGCGGCGTGCGGCCGACCCTGACCACCAAGACGTTCAATCCGATGACCGGGGACGCCGGCGCCGAGCACGGCCTCGCCCCCGAGCGAGTCGCTCGCCAGTTTCACGACAGCTGTCAGCGCCTCGGCGTCGACCACGTCGAGCTCTACCTGGCCCACGAGTACGACCCCGACGTCGCGCTCTCCGACGCCCTCGGCGCGTTCGAGCGGCTGCGGGCGGCGGATGCGATCGGCGCCTACGGCGTCAGCAACTTCGATGCGGCCGAGCTCCGCGAGGCGCTCGACGCGGCGCTGCCGACGCCGCCGCGGGCGGTCCAGAACGGGTACTCGCTGCTCGAGCGCGGCGACGAGGCGGAGGTCCTGCCGCTGTGCGCGCGATCCGGTGTCGCCTACATCGTGTACAGCCCGCTGTGCGGGGGCTGGCTCACCGGCAAGTACCGCCGCGACGCCGGCTACCCGGCCGGGTCGCGCATGACCCAGCGCCCCGAGCCCTACGCGGCGCTGGCCACCGATCACACGTTCACGGCGCTCGAGGCGCTCGAGGCCATGGCGACGGCGCGCGGCACGTCGATGGCCGGCACCGCGCTGGCGTGGCTGCTGTCCGACGAGCGGGTCGCCCAGGTCGTCATCGGCCCCGGCCGGCCCGCGCACCTGGAGCCCGCCCGCGAGGCGACCGAGCAGCCGCTCACCGCCGCCGAGCGGTCACAACTCATGGAGGTGTTCAGCTGATGGGGGTCCTGATCCTGAGCTACGCGGACGTCGCTGCCGCGCTCGCCACCGACGAGTGCGAGCGGGCGATGGCGTCGGTCCTCGCCGCCCGGGCCCGCGGCGGAGCGTTCAACCCGCTGCGCTCGGTGACGGCGCCCCCCGGTGCGCCCGGGTTCATCGGTCTGATGCCGGCCTACGCGGGTCCCGACCCCGCCAGCCCGGACCCGGACGGGGCGTTCGCGCTGAAGGCGATCTGCCTGGTGCGCTCCAACCCGAGCCGGGGGCTCGACACCCACCAGGGGACGGTGACCCTGTTCGACGGCGAGACCGGCGTCCCGACGGCGATCCTCAACGCCTCGGCGGTCACCGAGATCCGGACCGCGGCGGTGACGGCGGCCGCCACCCGCGCGCTGGCCCGGGAGGACGCCCGCGTGCTGGCGGTCCTCGGCGCCGGCGTCCAGGCCCGCTCGCATCTGCGGGCGCTGGCCGGCGTGCGCCCGTGGAACGAGGTGCGGCTGTTCGCTCCCACCGCCGAGCACGCGCGGGCGGTGGCCGTGGCAGCGCCGGAGCCGACCCCGATCGTCGCCGCGAGCGCCCGCGAGGCCGTCGAAGGGGCCGATGTCGTCGTCACCGCCACGAGCTCCCGGCAGCCCGTCCTCGAGCACCCCTGGCTGACGGCAGGCGCGCACCTCAACGCGGTGGGCGCCAGCACCCCGACGGCGATGGAGATCACGCCGGAGACCGTCGCCGCCGCCGCTCTGTTCTGCGACAGCCGCGAGTCGGTCGGCGCCGAGGCGGGGGAGTACCTGCTCGCGGTCCAGCAGGGTCTCATCCCCGGCGAGCAGCACATCCGCGCCGAGCTCGGCGAGGTGCTCGCCGGCAGCCACGCCGGTCGCGCCGACGCCGAACAGCTCACCGTGTTTCGCTCACTCGGCATCGGCGTCGAGGACCTCGCCGCCGCGCAGCTGGCCGTGCGGAGCGCCCGCCGGCTCGGCCTTGGCACCGAGGTGGCGCTGTGATCGACCTCGAGCAGATCCTCATCGCGCGCGATCGCATCGAGGACCTCGCCGTACGGACGCCGCTCGTCCGCCTGTACTCCGAGTCGATCCCCGCCGGCACCGAGATCCACTGCAAGCTCGAGACGCTGCAGCCGATCAACTCGTTCAAGATCCGCGGCGCCGGCAACGCGATCCGCGCCGCCGCGCCGGAGCTCCGCGCCCGCGGACTGCTCACCGCCAGCGCCGGAAACATGGCCCAGGGCGTCGCCTGGGTCGCCCGCGAGCTGGGGCTGAGCGCGACGATCGCGGTGCCCGACCACGCGCCGCAGGCCAAGCTGGCGGCGATTGAGCGACTCGGCGGGCGCGTCCTGAAGGTCCCCTACGACGACTGGTGGCAGGCGATTGTCACCAGCCGGATCGAGGGGGAGGAGGGGCTGTTCATCCACCCGGTCGCCGACGAGGCGGTGATGGCGGGCAACGGCACGATCGGGCTGGAGATCCTCGAGGACCTGCCCGAGGTCGACACCGTCGTCATCCCGGTCGGCGGTGGCGGCCTGACCGTGGGGATCGCCAGCGCCATCATGGCGCTCAAGCCCGACACCCGGATCGTCACCGCGGAGCCCGAGACCGGCGCGGCGCTCCACGCCGCGCTGGCGGCAGGCGCCCCGGTCGACGTCGCCTACCAGCCGTCGTTCGTCGATGGCTCGGGGAGTCGCCGCGTGCTCGATCAGATGTGGCCGCGGCTGACCGAGGTCGTCGACGCGGCGGTGACGGTGCCGATTCCCGACGCCGAGCACGCGGTCCGGGTTCTCGCCGAGCGCGTCCGGACGATCGCCGAGGGCGCCGGCGCGCTGGCCACCGCGGCCGCGCTGGCCGGCGAGGCGGGGACGGGCACGATCGCCTGCATCGTGTCCGGCGGGAACATCAACCTGGATACGCTGGCCGGGATACTGAGCGGCGGAGGTGCGCGATGAGCGATGAGGACACCGGACCGATCCTGCCCGGCCGGGGAGCCAGCGACTACGAGCGCTACCTGCGCACCGACGAGCTGCTGGCGCTGCAGAAGACCCCGGAGGAGCAGGTCCACCGCGATGAGCTCCTGTTTCAGACCGTTCATCAATCGTCGGAGCTGTGGCTGAAGTTCGCCGATCGGGAGCTCATCGAGGCGACGCGGCTGATCGACGGTGACGAGCTGCTGGCGGCGGCGCGGGTGCTGCGCCGGGCGGTGCTGTGCCTGCGTCAGGTCACCGAGGCGCTGGACATGCTCGACCTCCTCGACCCGTGGGACTACCACGTGGTGCGGACCGCCCTCGGTCACGGCAGCGGCTTTGACTCGCCCGGGTTCCGCAACCTCGCACGGTCCACGCCGGAGCTCGGCGGCGCGTTCGATCGGGCGCTGCGGCGGACCGGGGTCCCGCTGACCGATCTGTACCGCCGCCGCGCCGAGTTTCAGGAGCTGCACCAGCTCGCCGAGCTGCTCACCGACTACGACGAGCGGCTGCGGCTCTGGCGCTTCCGCCACTACAGCGTGGTCGCCCGCGCGATCGGCGAGGAGACCATCGGCATTCAGGGGACCCCGGTGCAGATGCTCGCCAAGCTGATCGGCCAGCGGCAGCTGCCGAAGTTGTGGGAGGTGCGCGACCGGCTGGTGGAGCTGTTCGACGCGGAGCGCGCCGCCGCCGCCGAGTAGGTCACCCAGCCCCCTCCAGCCCCGCCACCAACCGGTCGACCTCGTCGGCCGTGTTGTAGTGGATGAAGCCGATCCGGATCGCGTCGTGCTCGTAGCCGAGCCGCCTGTACAGGTTCAGTGAGTACCACGAGTCGTGTGCCCACACGCCCACCCGCTGCTCGGCGAGCTGCGCGGCGACGTCGGCCGCGGCCACGCCGTCCACGTTGACCAGGAACGTCGGCACGCGCCCCGCCATCGTCGGCAGGCCGTACACGGTGACGCGATCGGAGATGCCGGCCAGGAACCGCTCGCCAAGCCCGCGCTCGTACGGCTCGATCGCCGGAAAGCCGCCGATCGAGTCCAGGTAGTCGATCGTGGCGTTGAAACCGGCCAGCAGCTCGTACGGCAGCGTGCCGGTGACGAACCGGCGGCCGACCGGATCGGTCGGGGCCGGCCGCGCCTTGTACGGCCGCCACTTCTCGGTCACCGAAGCCTTGCCGTACGCCATGCCGAGGTGCGGCCCGCAGAACTTGTACGGCGAGCAGATGAGGACGTCGGCGTCGATCGCGCGCACGTCGATCGGCTCGTGGGCGGCGTAATGGACCGCGTCGATCCAGGCCAGCGCGCCGGCGTCGTGCGCCATCCGGCACACCCGCGCGGCGTCGACCACCGTGCCGACCGCGTTGGACGCCCACGCGAACGCGACGACGCGGGTCCGGTCTGACAGCTTCCCCGCCAGGTCGTCGAAATCGAGCAGCGTGTCGGGGTGCAGCTCGATGTGCTTGACCACCAGGTCACGGTCGTGGGCCAGCTCCAGCCATGGTGCGACGCCGCCGTCGTGGTCGGCCGACGAGACGAGGATCTCGTCGCCGGAAGCGAAGTCGCGGCCGGCGGTCCGGCTCAACGTGAAGTCCAGCGAGGTCATGTTGGCGCCGAAGGTGATCTCGTGCGGATCACAGCCGAGGAAGCGCGCCGCGTTGGCCTCCGCCGTCTCCAGGATCTCCTTGACGCGGAAGCTGGTGGCGTACCCGGCGCCGAGGTTGGCGCTGGCCTCGCGCAGGGCCCGGGCGATCGCATCGCCGACCTCGTCGGGAACCTGGGAGCCGCCCGGGGCATCCATGAACGCGAACCCGTCCTGCAGCGAGGAGAACCGCGAACGCACGCGCTCGACGTCGATCGTGGGGTTAAGCGTTTCTGTCATCGACAGCTCCTTGCTTGCACCGCTGAGAAGACAATGGTTTGATCGGCATACAAAATCAGATCGAGGGGGTCATTCAACTTGAGTGTTCGTGTCAGCCGCCACGCGGAGGCCAGTTGGCAAGGTACTGTGCCGGAGGGGGGCGGACGGATTGCGCTCGGCAGCGGCGCCTATGAGGGTGCGTTCACGCTGCGCAACCGGATCGAGGATGTGGAGCGTGGGACCAATCCCGAAGAGCTGATCGCGGCCGCCGAGGCGGGCTGCTTCACGATGTCGCTGGCCGATCTGCTCAGCGAGGCGGGCTCGCCGCCGGCGGATCTGCAGACGACCGTCCGGGTCCGGCTGGAGCAGCTCCCGGAGGGGTTCCGAATCACGCGGATCTCGGTCACGACGGTCGGCGACGTCCCCGGAGTCGACGCCGAGCAGTTCGCCGCGCTGGCTGAGCGCGCCAAGGCGACCTGCCCGATCTCCCTGGCGCTGGCGGGCACCGAGATCACGCTGGAAGTGAGCCTGAAATGAGAGGTCCCCGTGCAGGTGGTTGACCGTCCGAGCCCGAATATGCGAAGGTGCGCGGACCCGGGCCTGGACGCGCCTGGGTTTTTGGGCAATTACAAGTGAAGCTCGTCACCGCCATCCGGAGCCGCCGCCGATGCCGACCGTGAACGTCGTGCATGCCGCCGAGGTGGAGCCGTTCCACAACGCCGAGACCGGCCTCACCGTGCGCCCCACCGTGGGCCCGCGGACGAAGTTCGACTCGCTGGAGCAGGCCGTGCTGGAATGCCCGCCCGGCTGCTCGCAGACGATCTCGATCGGTGAGGTGGAGGAGACGCTGTTCGTGCTCGAGGGCCGCGGGGCGATTCACGTCAAAGGGCAGTCCATTCCCCTGGAGGCCGAGGTCGGGGTCTACCTGCCGCCGGGGTCGGAGTTCACGCTGGAGAGCTCGGACGCCGCGCCGCTGCGCGTTGTCGCCGTCCGGGTGCCGGATCCGAGTCCCGGGCCGCCCTCCCCGGCGGCGGTCAGCCGCCTCGCCGATCAGGCGCTGGAGCCCGCCACCACGCAACGGCAGTTCCGGATCGTCGCCAACCCGGCCAACGGCTTGCGCTCGGCTACCCACTTCGTGGGCTACATACCGACAGGCCGCTCGCCCGACCATTTTCACACCTACGACGAAGTGATCTACGTGCTCGACGGCGAGGGGGTGATGCACGCCGGTGCCTTCTCCGGACCGGTGTCCGCGGGAGCGTGCATCCAACTCCCGGCGCGCACGGTTCACTGCCTGCAGAACACCGGCACCGAGCCGATGCGCATCGTTGCCGTCTTCCGCCCGGCGGGATCGCCGGCGGCGGCGTTTTACCCGGACGGAACCCCTGCCTTCTATGAAGGCGATCAGCACCACACTCCAGAGGAGGAGTAACCCTATGAAGCTACGTCTCACCTTAGTCGCGGTCGCGCTCACTGCGTTGATCGCGGCCGGCTGCGGCAGCAGTAGCAGTAGCAGCAGCAGTTCGAGCGGTAGCTCGAGCGCCGCCGCCTCTGCGAGCTCGGGCAAGAAATGCACGGCCACGATCGCGATCGAGGGGCCGTTCACCGGTCCGGTCGCCCAGGTCGGTCTCGAGCAGCTGCACTTTGCGCAGCTCGCCGTCGCCACGGACAACAAGGCGAACGGCACCAACATCACGATGGCCCAGGACGACACCCAGCTGACGCCGTCGCTGGCCACCCAGAAGACCCAGTCGATCATCGCCACCAACGCCGTCGCGGCCATCGGCCCGGCGGGCAGCCAGGAGGTCGAGGCGGTCGGCCCGCTCTTCGGCCGTGCCGGGATGGCGTTCATCTCCGGGTCGGCGACGCTGCCGGCGCTGACCACCGACGGCAAGAACCCGACGTTCCTGCGCGTCGTCCCCGACGATGACATCCAGGGGCCGCAGGACGCCCACTACGTCATCAACCACCTGCACCCCAAGGCGGTGCTCATCATCGACGACGATGAGGCGTACTCGCAGGGTCTGGTCAGCACCATCATCCCGATCCTCAAGAAGGCCGGGATCAAGGTCAACCACCAGACGCTCAACGGCACCGACACCGGCGCGACCCTCGCCAACGCGATCCAGTCGCTCGTCACCTCGCAGCTCAACCCGGCGGAGACGGTGACGATGCTGCCGTGGCAGGCCGCCGCCAATGCCCAGTCATTCGGCCTCGCCGCTCAGCAGCAACACAAGACGACGACGCTGTTCGGCACCGACGGCACCGACTCCCCGTCGCAGTTCAAGATCCCGGGGACCTACGTGTCGAACTTCGGACCCGACATCTCGGGCTCGAGCAGTGCGCTCGACAAGTCGCTCGTGTCCGGCGTGGCCCAGTACGGCCCGTATGGGGCGTTCGGCGTCCCGACGTATGCGGCCACCGACGTCGAGATGAAGGCGATCGCGTCGGTCTGCAAGAGCGGTGGGACCCCGAGCCGGTCAAACGTGCTCGCGGCCATCCGCAAGACGAACATCCCCGCCAGCCAGAACCCGCTGGGCGCGACGATCGCGTTCAAGTCCAACGGCGATCTGGTCGGGCAGCCCGGCTACCTGTTCAAGATCTCAAGCGCCGGCAAGTACGTCTCGATTCCAAACAAGTAAACGATCCGACTGAAGCTGGCGGCGCCGCTCAGCGATGAGCGGCGCCGTTCGCTTCGCCTGCTGACCTTCTCCCACCGCGCTGCATGCACGAGCTGATCCAGACCATCATCAATGGCCTGACCACCGGGTTCCTGTACGCGCTCATCGCGCTCGGCTACACGATGGTGTATGGCGTGCTCAAGCTGCTGAACTTCGCCCACGGCGACGTCTACATGGTCGGCGCCTACATCGGGTACTTCGTCATCCAGTGGTTCGGCGGCCCGACGAACCTCTCGATCCCGGTGCCGCTGCTCGTGGCCATCATGTTCGTGCTCGCCGCCCTGGGCACCGGCATCCTCGGCGTCGCGATCGAGCGCTTCGCCTACCGGCCGCTGCGCGACGCGCCCCGGATCGCGCCGCTGATCACCGCGCTCGGCGTCTCGTTCATGCTCGAGAACTCGGTGCTGCTGCTGTTCGGCGGCTTCACCAAGAGCTACTCGACGCCCAGCTTCATGTCGTTCTCCAGCGGCATCCACATCGGTGACGTGAACATCGACTCGGTCCAGATCACGATCTTCGTCGTCAGCATCGTGATGATGTACGGGCTGATGCTGCTGGTCAACCGCACGACGCTCGGCAAGTCGATGCGCGCCGTCGCCTCCGACCGCGAGGCGGCCGAGATGCTCGGCATCAACGTCGATCGCACGATCGCCTACACCTTCTTCATCGGCTCGGCGCTGGCCGGCGTCGCCGGCGTCATGTCCGGGCTGGCGTTCAACCAGATCTCGGCCACGATCGGATTCCTCGCCGGCCTCAAGGCGTTCACCGCCGCTGTCGTCGGCGGCATCGGCAGCATTCCCGGCGCGGTGATCGGCGGGCTGTTCATCGGGCTGTGCGAGGCGTTCGCCTCCAGCTACATCTCCACCAAGTTCACCGATCTGATCGTGTTCGGCATTCTCATCGCGACGATGTTGATCCGCCCGACCGGGATCTTCGGCCGGCCGGCGCTGCAGAAGGTCTGAGAGAGGAGACCGCCCGAGGCCATGCCGATCGGAGTCGACGAATGGGTCGCGCAGCACACTGACCGCGAGGACGCGGGCACCGGCTGGCGGCGGTGGACGTACGTCGTGGCGGCTCGCGTGGGCTGGTGGCCGCGGCTGGCGATCGCCCTGCTCGTCGGGCTGATCTTCGGACAGCTGTCGCTGAACGTCAACCTCGAGACGGTCGCGGTCAACTGCCTGATCTACGCGATCCTGGCGATCGGACTCAACATCGCCGTCGGCTGGGCCGGCCTGCTCGATCTCGGCTACGTCGCCTTCTTCGGCTTCGGGGCCTACGGCTACGCGATCTTCTCTTCGACCGCGCTCGCCACCAACGGACACGGCGCGGTCCATCTGCCGGCGATCGAGTCGATCCCGATCGTCATGGTGGGGGCCGGGGTCTTCGGAGCCCTCATCGGGCTGATGGCGCTGCGAGTGTCCGGGGACTACCTGGCGATCGTCACGCTGTTCGTCGGGCAGGCGTTCATGGAGGTGGTCAACAACGTCGACACCGGAACGCTCGGCGGCGTCAACGGGCTCTACGGCCTCGATCCGATCCACGGCTTCGGCGGCCAGATCGTCACGCCCAACGGCTACTACATCTTCGCGCTGCTGGTGACAGTCGGCCTGCTGGCGTTGCTGCACCTGCTCGACGAGTCTCGAACCGGGCGCGCCTGGCGGGCGGTGCGCGAAGACGAGCTCGCCGCCCAGGCGATGACGGTCCCGGTGGGCGCGCTGAAGGTGATGGCGATCAGCTTCGGCGCCGTCGTCGGCGCGCTGGGGGGCGCGATCTTCGCCGCCCAGCAGGACAACGTCTTCCCGACCAACTTCACCGCCAACATCCTCATCCTCATCTACGCCTGCCTGGTGCTCGGCGGCGCCGGTTCACTCGCCGGAGCGGTGCTCGGTGGCATCGTCGTCACCGCCGGCGAGCAGATGGTCTCCAGTCCGACCGATGCGGGATACCTGTTCTACGGGCTCATCCTGCTGGCGCTGATCGTCAAGGTGCGGCCGTGGCGGACGCTGGCCGCGGTGCTCGCCTCGACGGTGGTCCTCGGCGTGGTCCTGCGCGCCATCGTCGGCGCCATCTCGTCCTCGGCCACCGCCGGGCCGCCGGGCAGCGGCGGCTGGATCGGCTCGCTGGTGCGCCACTGGGTGATCGTGCCGACCAAGGCGACCGGGTACGGCAACGTCCTGTACATCGTCCTCATCTGCGCCGTCTTCGCCATCGTCCGTCTGCCGGCGCGCTACCGGCCGTTCGCGATGGTGCCCACGCTCTACGTGGCCGCGTGCTGCTGGGAGTCGCGACTCGTGGTCAATCCGTCGATCACCGCGCAGATCCTCGTGGGCGCGATCCTCATCGCGACGATGGCCGCGCGGCCGCAGGGATTGCTCGGCACGATGCGCGTGGAGGTGGTGTAGGTGGCCGAGCCGCTGCTGCAATTGAGCGGCCTCGGGATCCAGTTCGGCGGCCTGCACGCGCTCACCGGCCTCGACCTCGTCGTCGGCGACAGGGAGATCGTCTCGGTGATCGGCCCCAACGGCGCGGGCAAGACGACCGTGTTCAACGCGATCACCGGGGTGTACACCCCCGACGATGGCGACATCCGCTTCGCCGGCGAGAGCATCTCCGGGCGAGCGCCGCACAAGATCGCCGACGCCGGGATCGCCCGCACGTTCCAGAGCCTGCGGCTGTTTCTCAACATGACCGTCCGCGAGAACGTCATGGCCGCCACCTACGGCTCGACCAAGGCGACGCCGGTCGAGTCGATGCTCCGCCTACCGCGGGCGCGGCGCGAAGCCCGCGAGGTCCACGCGCTGACCGAGGAGGTGCTCTCGTTCTTCGGCGAGCGGCTGGCCGGCTACCGGTGGGATCAGCCCGCCTACAGCCTCTCCTACGCCAACCGCCGCCGGCTGGAGATCGCCCGGGCGCTGGCCACGCGCCCCAAGCTCCTGCTGCTCGACGAGCCCGCCGCCGGGATGAACCCCAACGAGACGCACGAGGTCACCGAGGTGATCGCGCGCCTGCGCGACGAGCTGTCACTGGCGATCCTGGTGATCGAGCACGATATGCACGTCGTCGAGGGGATCTCCGACCGCGTGGTGGCGCTCGACCACGGCGTCAAGGTCACCGAGGGCACGTTCCACCAGGTCTCCAACCATCCCGCCGTGATCGAGGCCTATCTCGGGCGCGATCCCGAGGCGCTCGCGGAGGCATAGACCTCGTGTTGCTCGAGCTCGATGAGGTCACGACGTACTACGGGAAGATGCGGATCCTCGAGGGGATCTCGCTCCAGGTCGACCGCGGCGAGCTCGTCTGCCTGCTCGGCGGCAACGCGTCCGGCAAGTCGACCACCCTGAAGACGATTCTCGGCATCGTCCGCCCGCGCGGCGGCCGCGTCCTGCTCGACGGCGAGGAGATCACCCAGCGCCCGGTGCCCGAGCGGATCGCCCGCGGCCTGGCGATCGTTCCCGAGAACCGGCGCCTATTCGGCTACATGTCGGTGCTCGAGAACCTCGAGCTCGGCGCCGTTCTCCAGGACGGGTCCACGTTCAAGGAGGACCTCGACCGGGTCCACACCCTGTTTCCCCGCCTGCACGAGCGCCGTGATCAGCTCGCGGGCACCCTGTCGGGCGGCGAGCAGCAGATGGTCGCGATGGGGCGGGCGTTGATGTCGCGGCCGCGGCTGCTGCTGATGGACGAACCGTCGATGGGGCTCTCGCCCGCGCTCGTCCAGCAGAACTTCCGGATCATCAAGGAGGTCCACGAGTCAGGCGTGGCGATCCTGATGGTCGAGCAGAACGCCACCATGGCGCTCTCGATCGCCGACCGCGGGTACGTGCTGGCGACGGGGTCGCTGGTGCTGTCGGGCACCGCCGCGGACCTGCTGCAGAGCGAGGACCTCAAGCGGGCCTATCTCGGCCGCTGACGGGCCGGGAAGGAAGCGCGCGCAACGGAGTCTGTAGTGGCGTAGAGGCGCGGCCGCCGCTGCGCTGAAGCCCACAACCAAGGGGACTCTGTGCGCACACCACACTCCAGGGCAGTTACCGTCGTTTCGATGGCGGTGGCCGCCGTCGCTGCCCTCGCCTTCGCCGCTCCCGCCGGGGCGGCCAGGCTCGGGCACTCGCCATTCTCGGGGTCGTTCATCGGACGTCTTCACACCATCTCCACCGTCGCAAGCGCGGTGCCGGCGAGTGGCCCCGCCGCCGGTGACCAGAACCCGTACGGCGTCGCCGTGGTGCCGCATAGCACCGGCGATCTCGCGCGCGGCGACGTTCTCGTCAGCAACTTCAACAACTCCCAGAATCAGCAGGGCACCGGCTCGAGCATCGTCGAGATCTCGCCCTCCGGCCGGCAGCACGTGTTCGCGGTCGTGCCCCAGCCGACGGCGACGCCCGCGGTCGGCCTCACCACCGCGCTGGTGGCGCTGCGCAACGGCGATGTGATCGTCGGCAGCCTGCCCGCCCCGGGCGGCGACTCCACCATGATGACCGCCGGGGCGCTGACGATCCTCAACGCCGACGGCCAGGTGATACGGACGCTGACCGCGCCCGACATCAACGGGCCGTGGGATATGACCGCGCTGGACGGTGGGCGGCTGGTGACGCTGTTCGTCACCAACGTGCTCAACGGCACCGTCGCGGCCAAGGGCAACGTTGTGAATGACGGCACCGTGGCGCGGATCACGCTCGGCTTCGGTCACGGCGGCTTGAGTCCCCAGGTGATCGCCAACCGCGTCATCGCCACCGGATTCGGGGAACACACCGATCCCAACGCGCTCGTGATCGGCCCCACCGGCGTCGCACTCGGCCACCATGACGTCCTGTACGTGGCCGACTCCAACGGCAACCGCATCGCGGCGATCCCGAACGCGCTGTTCCGCCGGACGGTGTTCGGCGGCGGCGGGATCACGGTGTCCTCTGACTCGGCACTCAACGACCCGCTGGGTCTGGTGATCGCTCCCAACGGGAACATCATCACCGCCAACGGCGCGGACGGGAACATCCTCGAGACGACGCCGTTCGGTCACACCGTGGCGCTCAAGACCCTCGTGCCGGACGGCGGGGGAGACCTGTTCGGTCTCGCCGTGGCCCCGTTCGGCCCCGGCCTGTATTTCGTCGACGACGCCGGCACCGGCCCGTCGCAGAACTCGCTCGGCCTGTTGCGCTAGGGCTCGAGTCAGCGAGAGGGGGCGTCGCGGTGTGCCTGGCCGCGGCGCCCCTTCGGTTTCGCCGTTGCGGTGATCTGCGCCACCGGCCGCCCACTACTGTGCAGCCGGATGCTGACGCTGTTGCTGGTCGCCGGCTCGGTCGGTCTGGACAACTTCGCGGCGTCGATCGCCATCGGGCTGGCCGGCGTCGACCGCCGCGTGCGACTGCGGATCGCCGTCGTGTTCGGCGCGTTCGAGGCGGGCATGCCGGTCATCGGGCTGCTGATCGGCCGCGGGTTGTCGGGCTCGCTCGGCCACCAGGCGCACATCGTCGGCGGCGGACTGCTGATCGCCGCCGGCGCCCAGATGGGTGTCTACGCGCTGCGCTCCGGAGCCGGCGATCCTTCCGCCCTGGCCGGCGCCCCGCTCGGGCGGCTGATCCTGCTCGCCGCCGGCCTCAGCATTGACAACCTCATCATCGGCTTCGCCCTCGGCGCCCACCGGTCGCCGCTGGTGCTGGCGGTGGTCCTCATCGGCGTGATCAGCGTGTCGCTGTCGCTGCTCGGTCTGGAGCTGGGACACCGGGTGGGACGCAGCATGGAGCAGGGCAGCGGGTTGCTCGGCGCGGCGGTGCTCGTCGCCGTCGGCGCGGCGATCCTGCTCAATCTGTTCTGACGCCTGACGGCTAGGCCGCGTCGTCGAGCTCGTAGAGCGGTTCTGAACCCATCGTCGCCGCCAGGTTGTTGGCGGTCATGGCCAGGTGCTCGCGCAGCGCGCGGGCCGCGCCCGCGGGGTCGCGCGCCTCACAGAGCTGGAGGATCCGTTCGTGCTCACCCGAGCGCGTGTCGAGTTGGAGGGCCCCCGGATCCTGAAGGCAGTAGCGCTCGCTCGTCACCCACACCGGCCGGATCAGCCGCATCAGCCAGGCCGACCCAGACGCCTCGTACAGCGCGAAGTGGAAGCAGGCGTGCGCCGTCGCGAACTCGGCGGACACGACGCCGGACACCTGCTCCAGGTCATTGAGGCACCGGCGCGCATGGGTGGCGTTGCGCCGGGTGAACCGCTCGGCGGCACGGCCGATCGCCAGCAGCTCGAGGGCGATCCGCGCCTCGTAGACCTCCGCGAGATCGATGACAGAGAGCTCGGTGACGCGGGCGCCGCGGTGCGGGATGTTCTCCACCAGGCCGGCGGAGTCCAGTCGCCGCACCGCCTCGCGGATCGGCATCGGGCTCATCTCCAGATGCTCGGCGAGCTCCTCGATCGGCAGCCGGGCTCCCGGGCGCAGCCGGCCGGTGATGATGGCGGTGTGCAGTGTTTCGAACGCCTTCTCGGCGAGCGTGCGATGGCCCCCTGATTTGCCTTCGCCCGCCGCCAGCACGGCGAGGTGCGACTCCATGAGGTCATCTGTACCCGTTTCGGACAGGAAAAGTCAAGTTTCCAGCAGAACCGGAACCGTCAGGTTTCCAGCAGAACTGGAACCAACTTCCGGACCGGTCGGCCCGGCAGGGTCAGCGCGACCGCCGAGCCGGCCAGCGAGAACGCCGCCGCCAGCCCCATCGCGACGACGAAGCCGTCGCCGAACGCGCTGCGCGACACGTAGCTGCCCGCCCCGCTGAACACCGCCACCGCGATCGCGAGCCCGAACACGCCGCCGAGCTGACGCATCGTCGTGTAGGCGCCCGATGCCTTGCCGAGGTCGCGTTCCCCGACGGCGTTCATGACCGCGTTCTGGGCGGCGGGGATCGCCATCGAGATCCCGGCGCCGGCGATCACCGACGGCGCGATCATGTGCCAGTAGGTCATCCCCGGTGTGGCGATCAGGGCGATCCAGCCCATGCCGGCCGCCTGCATCGCCAGCCCGAGCGTCACCAGCCGCCGCTCGCCGACCCGGTTGGCCAGCGCTCCGGCGATCGGCGCCACCAGGAACACCGTCCCGGTCCAGGGCAGCAGCCGCAGCCCGGAGTCCAGCGGCCCCTGCCCGAGCGCGACCTGCTGGAACTGGGCCATGAAGAACACGGCCGAGAACAGCGAGCAGCTGAACAGGAAGTTCGCCGCGATGCCCGCCGAGAACCCGCGCTGATGGAACATCCGCGGCGGCAGCATCGGCTCGGCCACGCGCCGCTCGACGATCACGAACGCCACGAGTGCCGCCAGCCCCGCCGCCAGCGAGCCGATCACCTCGACGCTGCCCCAGCCGGCGTCGTTGCCGCGCATCAGCCCCCAGACGATTCCCAGCGCCGCCGCGGTCACCAGCGCCAGCCCGCGCACGTCAAACGCCGCGCGGGGGCCGCGGCTCTCGGGGACGCGGGTCAGCACCAGCGGGATCGCCACCAGGCCGATCGGGACGTTGATCCAGAACACCCATTGCCAGGCGAGCCCCTGCGTCACGGCGCCGCCGATGACCGGCCCGCCGAGGACGGCCAGCCCGGTGATGCCGCCGAAGATGCCCATCGCCTGGCCGCGCCGCTCGGGCGTGAACGCCGCGCTGACGAGCGCCAGTGACAGCGGTGCGACCATTGCCGCGGCCGAGCCCTGCACCGCTCGCGCCGCGATCAGTAGCCCGGCGGTCGGCGACAGCGCGCAGGCGGCTGAGCCGACGACGAACAGTCCGAGCCCGATCGCGAACAGCCGCCGCCGGCCGACGCGGTCACCGAGCGCGGCGGCGGGGACCACCAGGACGGCAAAGCTCAGGCCGTAGGCGTTCACGGTCCATTCCAGCTCGTCGATCGACGCGCCGAAATGGCGCCGGATCGCTCCCAGGGCGGTCGCCACGACCAGTGCGTCGAGCGCCACCATCAGCGACGCCACCGAGCTGAGCACCAGCACCCAGCGCGCGGTTTTCGGATTCACGATGTCCTCCTCGAGTTTGTCGGTTCTGTGACCTGCCACCGATGAGACCCGCGGCCCCCGCCCAATTGAGCGATGATTTTCCGGCGGCGGTGGTGTCGGTAGGGGTTGGATGCGTGAGTTGACCTGGCAGAGCGAACGTCTCGAGCACAACCGGCTGGCCCGCGCCCAGCGCGGGGACGAGGCCGCGTTCGCGCAGCTGACGGCTCCGTACGCCCGGGAGCTGCAGGTGCACTGCTACCGGATCGTCGGCTCGTTGCAGGACGCCGAGGATCTCCTTCAGGAGACCCTGCTCGCCGCGTGGCGGGGACTGGAGCAGTTCGAGGGACGATCGTCGCTGCGCGCGTGGCTGTACACGATCGCCACCAACCGCTGCCTCAATGCCCTCCGGGATGGGGCGCGCCGGCCCCAGGCGGCCGGCCCGGGTGCGCATCCGGCCGAGAGCTTCGCCGAGATCTCGTGGCTCGAGCCCTATCCCGACCGGCTGCTCGAGGGCCTGATCGACGCCGGGCGCGTGGGGTCTGATCCGGCGGCCCGGTACGAGGCCAAGGAGTCAATCGCGCTGGCGTTCATCTCGGGGCTCCAGCACCTGGCGCCGCGCCAGCGGGCGGTCCTGGTCCTGCGCGACGTGCTCGGCTTCCACGCCGACGAGGTGGCGGACATGCTGGGCACGTCGCCGGCCTCGGTGAGCAGCGCGCTCCAGCGGGCCCGGACGACCCTCGAGCGGCGGTTGCCGCCGCGGCGCGAGCGGCTGTCAGCGGTCCCGCGGACGCCGGCGGAGCGAAACCTGGTCAGCCGGTTCGCCGAGGCGTTCGAGCGCGACGACATCGACGGCGTCGTCGCGATGCTGACCGAGGACGCCGTCGTCAGCATGCCGCCGGAGCCCGAGTGGCATCAGGGCCGCGACGCGGTCCGCGCGTTTCTGTGCGCGCGCCATCTCGAGCGTGGCCGGCGCACCTGGCGGTTCCTGCCGGTGGGGGCCAATGGCCAGACGGCGTACGCGTATTACCTGGCCGACGCGGCCGGCTGGGCCCGCGCCGGGATCTTCGTGATCGGCGTGCGCCCGGACGGCATCGAATCGATCACCCGGTTCGGTGACGACGGACTGCTATCGCGGTTCGGGGTGCCGGAACGGCTGCCGGCCGGCGCTATCTGACCTCGCGGGCGGGGCGTCAGGCCTGGCGGGCGGGGCGTCAGGCCTGGATGCCGCCGCCGTCGATGACCAGCGCCTGGCCGGTGATCGCCGCCGCCGCCGGCGACGCCAGGTACACGATCGCGTCGGCGACCTCGCCGGGCTCCAGCAGCCGTCCCAGCGGTGAGCTGGCGGCGAGCGCGGCCTGCGCTTGCTCGGCGCTGCGGCCCGTCCGGGCCACGATGTTGGCGATCGAGCGATCCGTCATCTCGGTGCGGACGAAGGTGGGGCAGACCGCGTTGACACGCACGCCGGTGCCGGCCAGCTCCGCGGCGACGGCCCGGGTCAGGCCCACGACGGCATGCTTGGAGGCGCTGTAGGCGCTCGTGTACGGCACGCCGGCGCGCCCGGCGGTCGACGCGACGGTGACGATCGCGCCCGCGCCCCGCTCGCGCATCCCGCCGATGACCGCCCGCATGCACAGGAACGGGCCGGTCGCGTTCACGGCGAAGTGGCGTGTCCACGATTCGAGTGTGGTGCGGGCCAGCGATGCCGACTCGCCCATCCCGGCGTTGTTGACGAGCACGTCGACGGCGCCGATCTCGGAGAACGTGCGGATGACCGCGGCCTCGTCGGTGACGTCGCATTCATACCCCGGCACGTCCAGCGCGTCGAGCCCGGCGCGGTCACGCCCGAGCGCGATCACTCGGTCACCCGCCGCGGCAAAGCGCTCCACCGTGGCGTGGCCGATTCCCTTCGCCCCGCCGGTGACCACGACGGTGCGGCTCACGATGCCGGCTCGGCGGCGCGGAACATCGCCCGGGAGATGATCTCGCGCTGGATCTCGGACGCCCCCTCGTAGATCCGCGGCGCGCGCACGTCGCGGTAGAGGTGCTCGAGCGGATGGCCGTGCTCGAGTGCCACGGCGCCGTGGAACTGCACCGCCGCGTCGACCGCCGCCTGGGCCACCTCGGTGGCCAGCAGCTTCGCCATCGCCGCCAGGCTGGGATCGGGCGCCCCGGCGTCGTGGGCCAGCGCCGCCTGGTGAACGAGCAGCCGCGCCGCCTCGGTCTGCGCCCGCAGATCGGCGAGGCGATGCGCGACCGCCTGGTGACCGGCGAGCGGCTTGCCGAATGTCCGGCGCCGCAGGGCATAGGCCACCGCCATCTCCAGCGCGGCCCGCGCCATCCCGATCGCGAACGCGCCGACGCTCGGGCGGAACAGATCCAGCGTGCGCATCGCCACGCGGAAGCCGTCGCCGGGCTGGCCCAGGATCTGCGCGGGGCCGACGTACACGCCATCGAACGCCAGCGACCCGATCGCGTGCGCGGCGAGCATCTCCCGCGGCGACCCGCTCAGCCCGGGTGAGTCGCCCGGAACCGCGAACGCGGTCAGCCCCCGCGCGCCGCCCTCCGACTCCGAGGTCCGCGCGAACACGGTGTAGATGTCGGCCTCGGGTGCGTTTGAGATCCACAGCTTCTCGCCGCTGAGCCGGTAGCCGCCGTCGCCGTCAGGCTCGGCCGCCAGCGACAGCGCCGCCGGATCCGAGCCGGCTTCGGGTTCGGTCAGCGCGAACGCCGCCACCGCGGTGCCGGCCGCGACCCGGGGGATCCAGTCCGCCTGCAGCGACGCCGAGCCGGCCTGGACGATCGGGTAGGCGCCGAGCCCCTGGAGCGCGAACGCCGTCTCGGCCTCGGTGCAGCCGCGGGCCAGCGCCTCGCGGATCAGGCACAGCTCGATGGCGCTGACCTGGCTGCCGTCAAACAGCCGGGGCAGCAGGCCGTGCCCGGCGAGCGCCCGCACGAGCGGCCGGTTGACGCGGCCGTCGTCGCCGGCGGCGGCGATCGGCGCCAGATCGTCCTCGGCCAGCGCGCGCGTGCGGGCGTACAGCTCCCGCTGCTCGCTGGTCAGATGGAGATCGAGCGCGTCGCTCATTCGCCGCGCGAGAGGACCGCGACGCCCATCAGCTCCACCTTGGCCGCCGGATCGAACAGCTCGGTGACGCCGAACAGGCCCATCGCCGGGTAGCGCCGCCCGAAGTGGGTGCGCCACACCCGCCCAAGCGCCATCAGCGACTGCTTGTACTCGGCCACCGCGGTCACGAACACCTGGAGCGAGACGAGGTCCTCGGGCCCGCCCCCCGCCGCCCGCAGCGCGGTCATCAGGTTCCCGGCGGCGACGTCGAACTGCTCGACGATCGTCGCCCCCACGATCGATCCGTCGCGCGCCGACGCGGTCTGGCCGGCGAGATAGACCGTGTCGCCCGCCCGCACCGCGTGCGAGAAGCCTGTCGGCGCCGCCAGCTCCGGGGAGTTGATGAGCTCGCTCACCGGCCCGTCCACTCCGCGGCCCGCCCGTCGCTCCAGGCGGCGTAGAACTCCGCGAAGTCCTCAGAGTTCATCAGCAGTGCCTGGGTGATGGCCTCGAGCTCGATCGCCGGTCCCAGGCCCATGTCGAGCTCCCGGGTCAGCAGGGACTTGGTGATCGAGTGCGCGAACGCCGGACCGTCGGCGAGGCGCTCGGCGAGCGCGCCCGCCCGCCCCGCCAATTCCTCGTCGTCCACGACCTCGCTCGCCAGCCCGATCGCCAGCGAGCGCTCGGCGTTGACCTTGTCCCCGAGCATCAGCAGCTCGGTGGCGCGGCCGAGCCCGACGATCCGCGGCAGCAGGTACGCCGCCCCCATGTCGGCGCCGGCCAGGCCCACGCGCGTGAACAGGAACGCGAACGACGCCGACTCGGCCATCAGCCGGAAGTCGCAGGCCAGCGCGATCACGGCGCCGGCGCCGGCGGCGACGCCGTTGACGGCCGCGATCGCCGGCAGCGGCAGCTCGCGCAGCGCCTTGACCACGCTCCCGGTCATGCGGGTGAACTCGAGCAGCTCGGCGGTGCCCATCTCCTGCAGCGGGCCGATGATCTCCTCCACGTCGCCGCCGCTGCAGAAGCCGTGGCCCTGCCCGGCGATCACCAGCACCCGGGCGTCGCCGCGCTGGGGCAGCTCGGCGAGCAGATCGCGCAGGTCGGCGTAGGCGTCGAACGTCAGCGCGTTGAGCTTCGCCGGGCGGTTGAGCGTGACCGTGGCGACGCCTTCCCGCACGGCGAATTCGAAGTGCTGCCACTCCTCGGTCAGCGGTGCGCTGGCGCGGAACGGGCTCATATACGGCCGACGATACTCGACCGTCCCAAAGCCACGCAGAGCGTCAGGTATGCTGCCCCGCCGAGGCATTCTTGACAGCCGTCAGCCAGTACTGGAATCCAAAGGTCGAGACGCTCGGGCGAGCGCAGCTCGAGGCGCTCCAGCTGGCCAAGCTCCGGCACCAGGTGGCGTGGGCCAAGCAGCGCAGCCCCTGGTTTCGGCGCACGCTCGCCGCCGTTGACCCCGAGGAGCTGAACTCGATCGCGGATCTGCGCCGGCTGCCGATGCTGACCCGCGAGGACTGGATGAACTCCCAGTCCGATCATCCGCCCTACGGTGAGCTGCCGACGATCGGCGGCGACGGCGCGATTCGTGTCCACACGACGTCGGGCACCACCGGCAAGGCCCCGCTGCGGGCGCTGGACTCACGCAAGGACTGGGCCTGGATCGCCGAGATGTGGGCGTATGGCATCTGGGGTTGCGGCGTGCGCCCGGGCGATACCGCGTACATCGCGTTCGGCTACGGCTCGTTCATCGGCTTCTGGGGCCTGCACTACTCGATGGAGAAGATCGGGGTGCTCAACGTGCCCGGCGGCGCGCAGACCACCGAGGCCCGGGTCCGCCAGATCATCGATTTCGGCGCCACCGTCGTCGCGTCGACCCCGACGTACGCGCTGCGGATGGCCCAGGAGGCGCATGCGCTCGGTGTCGACCTGCCCGGCTCGGCGGTCTCCCGGATCATCCTGTCCGGCGAGCCGGCCGGATCGATCCCGCAGACCAAGGCGCTGATCGAGGCGCAGTGGGGCGCCAAGGCGTTCGACACCGCCGGGATGACGGAGATCGGCACGATCATGGTGTTCGAGTGCGAGCACCAGCCCGGCGGCACTCACATCATCGAGGACCACGTGATCGAGGAGGTCATCGATCCCGACACGCTCGCGCCGGTCGCCTACGGCGAGGTGGGCGAGCGGGTCGTCACCTCGTTCGGCCGTGGCGCGATCCCGCTGCTGCGCTACCGCACCGGCGATCAGGTGTGCAAGGTGCCGGCGGACGAGTGCTCGTGCGGCCGGGGCTTTGACATCTACCAGGGCGGAATTCTCGGCCGCGTCGATGACATGAAGATCATTCGCGGCACCAACGTCTACCCGCGGGCGATCGAGGCGATCGTGCGTGAGTACTCCGACGTCGACGAGTTCCAGACGGTCATCACCCGCGAGGGCGTGCGCGATGAGATCACGCTGCGGGTCGAGCTCAAGTCAGACATCCTCCCTGCGGACCGGTGGGAGGGTCTCGCCGAGACCCTGCACAACCGGCTGGCGCTCGCCCATGAGGGGCTGAACTTCCGGATCGAGCTCGCCGGCGCCGGCGAGCTTCCCCGCTTCGAGCTCAAGGCCAAGCGGACGATCGACAAGCGCGACGCTCCGATCGGGGCTCCGTCGTGAGCCACGACCTGATCGGGCAGGAGCTGACGGCGTCCGAGGAGCGGCTGCTCGCCGTCTACGAGGAGCTCAAGGCCCTGTGCGGCGAGGAGCTGCCGCCGGTGGCTCACGCCAACGTCCGCGCGTCGCTGGCGCTGATGCACAACGTGGTCAACGGGCTGGCGCTGCGCTACGAGCATCTGACCGACCTGGGGGTGTAAGGGCTCGCGTGCAGATTGCGGTAGTCGGCGGCGGCCCCGCCGGGCTCTACTTCTCCATCCTCATGCGCCGGGTGGCGCCCGATTCCCAGGTCGTCGTCTTCGAGCGCAACCGGGCGCAGGACGCATTCGGTTTCGGGGTGGTCTTCTCCGACGAGACACTGACCGTGTTCGAGCACGCCGACCCGGTCAGTTATCGGCAGATCACCGACAGCTTCGTCCACTGGACCGACATCGACATCCATCACCGCGGCGCTCGCACGCGCTCGGGCGGTCACGGGTTCTCGGCCCTCGGGCGGCGCGAGCTGCTCGGCATCCTCCAGCACCGGGCCGCCGAGCTTGGCGCGGAGATCCGGTTCGAGACCGAGGCACCGCCGCTGTCCGAACTGGGCGAGTACGACCTGGTGGTGGGCGCCGACGGCGCCTCGAGCGCGGTCCGCGCCGCCCGGGCGCGGGACTTCCAGCCGACGCTGGATCCGCGGCACTGCAAGTACATGTGGATGGGCACCGACCTGGTGTTCGACGCGTTCAAGTTCTTCATCGCCGAGACGCCTGACGGTGTGCTCCAGGCTCACGCCTATCCCTACAGCGCGGGGATGAGCACGTTCATCGTCGAGGTGGCGGAGGCGACCTGGCGGCGGGCGGGGCTGGACCGGCTCACCCCGGACCCCGGCCACCCGCTGCCGCCGGGCGTCAGCGACGAGGCGAGCGTGGACTTCTGCCGGGAGCTGTTCGCCGACGCGCTGGAGGGCCACACGCTCCAGTCCAACAACTCCAAGTGGATCAGCTTCACGACCGTGCGCAACGCCAGCTGGCGCAGTGGCAATGTCGTGCTGCTCGGCGACGCCGCGCACACCGCGCACTTCTCGATCGGCTCGGGGACCAAGCTCGCGATGGAGGACGCCGTCGCGCTCGCCTGGGCGTTCCGGGAGACCGGGACCGAGGACGTGCCGGCGGCGCTGGAGAACTACGAGGCCGAGCGCCGGCCGGTGGTGGAGTCGACCCAGCGCGCCGCCCAGGGATCGCTGGAGTGGTTTGAGGGGATCGCCCGCTACGTCGATCAGCCACGCCTGCAGTTCGCGTTCAACCTGCTGACCCGCAGCCGCCGCATCACCTATGACAACCTGCGCCTGCGCGACGAGGAGTTCGTCTCCGATGTCGACGGGCTGTTCGCCGATGCGGGTGGATTCTCGGTCCGCCCGCCGATGTTCGCCCCGCTGCGTCTGCGCGAGCTGACCCTGCCCAATCGGGTCGTCGTCTCGCCGATGGACATGTACTCAGCCGTCGACGGGACCCCGTCTGACTTCCACCTCGTCCACCTCGGCTCGCGCGCGCTCGGCGGCGCCGCCCTCGTCTACACCGAGATGATCTGCGTGTCGGAGACGGGACGGATCACCCCGGGTTGTGCCGGGATGTACCGGCCCGAGCACGTCGACGCGTGGCGGCGGATCGTCGAGTTCGGCCACCGCCACGGCGGCTGCGCGATGGCGGCCCAGCTCGGCCATTCCGGGCGCAAGGGCTCGACCAAGCTGATGTGGCTCGGCATCGACCAGCCGCTGGATGAGGACAACTGGGAGGTGATCGCCCCGTCGCCGATCCCCTACTCCGAGCTCAACCAGGTGCCACGGGAGATGACCCGGGCCGACATGGTGGAGGTCACCGAGCAGTTCGTGTCGGCGACGCGCGGGGCGCTGGCCGCCGGCTTCGATCTGCTGGAGATCCATTGTGCCCACGGCTATCTGCTGTCGAGCTTCCTGTCGCCGGTGACCAACCGGCGCAACGACGAGTACGGCGGCTCGCTGGCCGATCGGGCGCGGTTCCCGCTCGAGGTGTTCGACGCCTGCCGCGCCGTCTGGCCCGCCGAGAGGCCGATGAGCGTGCGCATCTCGGCCACCGACTGGGTCCAGGGCGGCTTTGACCCCGACGACGCCGTCGCCTTTGCCCGCATGCTCCAGGACCACGGCTGCGACATCGTCGACGTCTCCTCCGGGCAGGTCACGCCGGACGAGTCGCCGGCCTTCGGCCGCAGCTTCCAGACCCCGTTTGCTGACCGGATCCGCAACGAGGTGGGCATGCCGACGATCGCCGTCGGCGCCATCGCCAGCTACGACGATGTCAACACGATCGTGCTCGCGGGCCGCGCCGACATGTGCGCCCTGGCCCGCCCGCACCTGTACGACCCGCACTGGACACTGCACGCCGCGGCCGAGCAGGCGTACGCCGGCGACGGGGTCTCGTGGGTCCCGCAATACCAGGCGGGCTCCCGCAAGCCGCCCAGCGGCCGTGCCGACGACGTGCGCAAGGAGCTCCAGCGCTCATTCGAGCCCGACCCGCCGGAGATGCTGACCGCGCCCCAGGGCTGGTCCTAGCGCTGCCCCAGCCTTCGCCCTGGCCGCCGGTCAGGCGACGGCCATGACGACCACGGTTCCGTCGTCCTCGAGCGGTTCCCGCCAGGAATCGGTGACGGCCTGCTGGATGGCCATCGCGGTGCATGCCGCCGTGGGAGCGGCGGCGCCCGCGATCGCGCGCGTCAGCCCGTCGAGGCCGAAGATGCCGCCGCCTTCGAGGTGGCGGCCGGTGATGCCGTCGGTCACGAGCACAACTCGCTCGCCGGGGTGCAGCCGGCGCTCTGAGGCTTCGAAAGCCGGCTCCGAGTTGCCGATCCCGAGGGGTGGGTGCTGGACGCCCCCCAGATCCTCGATGCGGCCCTCACCATCGACCACGTACGCCGGCGGATGCCCGCAGTTGACCCAGGTCAGTTTGCTGGTCGCCGCGTGCCAGCGGGCGATCAGGGCGGTCACGAAGAAGCCCTCGTTGTCGAGGGTACGCACGGTGTCATGCATCAGCGCCAGCGCCTGCGCCAGGTCCGAGCCGTCGCGCCGGGCGGCGCGCAGAGCGCCCAGCGCCGCGGCCCCGAGGCCGGCGGCCGTCGGGCCTTTGCCGGCGGCATCGGCAATCGCCAGCCATGCCCCGTCACGATTCTCGACGAAGTCAAACCAATCTCCGCCGACGTCATAACTGGGGAGCAGGACGCCGGCCAGCTGGGCGCCGGCGATCCGGGCGACGCGCGGTGGCAAGAGATTCTGCTGAATCTCCGCCGCCGGACTCGTCGGCTTGTGCCGGCGGGCCGCCTCGATGAAGTCCGTGTAGTCGTTGGCGAGCTCCAGGGCGGCGGCTCCCTGCCTGGCGATATCGCTGAGCGATTCGAGCGGGGCGCCGATGCAGAGCAGGAGCCCGGTGACGCGGCCCCGGAGCCAGAGCGGCTCGGCGACGCATCCGGGAAGTTCCTGCTGGAGACGTTCGTAGAACTCGGGAAGCCCTTCGGGCACGATCTCGGGACCGAGCGCCGGAGGCTCGTTGATGCGCTCGGGAAATTCAGGCGATCCGGCCAGCCGCAGCAGGTGGGATCCGTCGATGTCCACGACATATAGGGCGACCGGCACCCCGCCGGCGCGCCGCGCTTCGGCCACGAGCTGATCCGGGACGAGATGGGGTGGCACCTCGTCCAGCACCCGAGTGACCTCGAGCGCCAGCGGTCCTTCGCGGCCAAGACGACCGGGCGCCTGAAACGGCATCGTCGCGACCTGTCCGGCGTGCGGTCGCGGCGTGTCGGCGGCGGATCCGCCGCTCGCCTCGCCGGCTGCCAGCGCGTCGGCAAGCGCCCTGCGCGTGGGGAAGTGGCGGTAGAGGGTCGACCGTCCGACGCCTGCCGCGGCGGCGATCTCGGCCATGCTCACCCCGCGGTCGCCGGTCAGCGTGGCGGCGGCGGTGAGGATCCGCTGGCGACTGGCCAGCGCATCGGCCCGCATGAACAGCGTGGCCTCGGGCGGCTCGGAGGCGGCGGAACTGCTCGGTCCGGTGGGCGCAGGCTCCGCCATTACCAGCGGGACGCTATCGCGACATTGCGAGATCTGTCCAAATGTCCGATTTCCGGAGTGGCCGTGATCCATTTCTGTCCCGATTGTCCTGTCAGATCGTTTGTCGCGGCGGACAGCGGGTAATCACTCGCCACCTGTCCCAGATAGCTGGGACGAAACGATATGGGAGCAGAACGCATGCCGCTGACAACAGACGCCTATGACCTTCGCGGGCGGACGTTGGTCGACCGCGTGGGCGACAGGATCGGGAGGATCGACGAGCTGTATGACGACGCGGAGGGTGATCAACCGGCGTGGGCGCTGGTGAGCACCGGCCGGTTCGGAACCGAGCGGACATTCGTCCCGATCGGCAGCGCGAGTCCCGCGGGCGAGGATCTGCAGGTGCCGATCGGCAGGGGAGCGATCAACGACGCTCCGCGCATCGACACCGATCAGGAGCTCAGCGAGCCGGAGGAGCGCCGGCTGTTCGATCACTACCAGATCGCGTACGCCGGCGAGCGCGGCCCCACCGCCGGCGGGCCGCTGCGCTTGCGCAAGCACGTGGTCACCGCCCCGAGGGGGTCGTAGATGGCCGATTCTGACCAACCAATCGGAGAGCTCATGCGCGAGCTCTCGACGCAGACGAGCACGCTGGTGCGCCAGGAGTTGGAGCTGGCGAAGCTGGAACTGACCGAGAAGGGCAAGCGGGCCGGCCTCGGCGTGGGCATGTTCGGCGGGGCCGGCGTGGTCGGTCTCTACGCTGCCGGCGCGCTCACCGCCTGCCTCGTGCTGTTGCTGGCGACCGCGGTGACCGGCTGGCTGGCGGCGCTGATCGTCGCCGTCGTCTACGGGGCGGTGGCCGGTGGGCTGGCGCTGATGGGCAGGACGAAGGTCCGGCAGGCCGGACCGCCGGTACCCGAGCAAGCGACCGAGAGCGTGAAGGAGGACGTGCAATGGACCAAGACCAGAGCGCAGCAGGCCCGGCACTGACCGAGGGCCAGAGCGGGGCGGAGCCGGCACTGACCGAAGGCCAGAGCGCGGCGGGCCCGGAACCGGCCGAGGGGGATGAGCGCACCCCCGAGCAGGTCCGCGCGGATATCGAGCACACCCGGGCGGAGCTGGGCGACACCGTCGCCGCGCTGGCCGAGAAGACGGACGTCAAGGCGCAGGCCAGGCAAGCGGTAGACGGGGCCAGGGAAACCGTCACCGGGAAGGTGGCGGAGATCAAGCAGACCGCCACCGGCAAGAAGGACGACTTCGTCTCGGCCGCCCAGGAGGCGACGCCGGAATCGGTCGGCGATGCCGGACAACGCGCCAAGCGGTTCGCCGGCGAGAACCCGCTCGCCCTGGTCGCCATCGGCGCGTTCGCATTGGGGTGGCTGATCAGAGGCGCCACGAGCCGATGAGTCTCGCGTTCAAGCCGATCGGCATTCTCAGCGGCCTCGCCGCCGGGATGCTGGGCAAGAAGATCTTCGAGCTGATCTGGGGGCTGGTCGACGATCAGGATCCGCCGGAGCCCAAGTACCGGCGGGTCCATCTTGGCAAGCTCGCCATCGCGCTGATCCTGGAGGGCGCGATCTTCCGGCTCATCCGAGGGTTGGCCGAGCACGGCGCGCGTCACGGTTTCGCGGCTCTGGCCGGCGAATGGCCGGGCGAGGAGCGCCCCCAACCGAAGGAGAAGTCATGAGTGCCGCCGACCAGCTCTCGCGGGTCACCCCATACGTCCAGCGGCTGCTGGGCGACGAATACATCCAGGAGCAGCTCGGCGAGGCGTTCACCGGGTTGCGCCGCAGCTCCCGCCGGGCAAAGGGCCGGCGTCCGAGCCAGGCGCTCAAGGATCGCCGGCTGAGACGCCAACTGGGCGGCGCCGCCGCCTCGCTGACTGAAGCCGTGCGCGCACTCGGGCGGCCGGAGCCACCCAAGCACCGTCGGGTGGCTCGGGGTCTGGCGCTGGCGGCGGCGGCCGGCGGAGCCTTCTGGGCGTGGCAGAGAACTTCCACCACTGCAACCAACTGAGCAGGAGGAACCATGGCCGACCCCGTCCCCGCTGGAAGTGACGTATCCGCCGGAACCTACAGCTGCACCGACTGCGGCTACGAGTTGTCCGTCGACTCCACCCGTCATCTGCCCCCGTGCCCCGAATGCGACAACGGCGAGTGGGAGACGCTGTCCGGCGGCGACAGCGCCGACGACCCGTATCCCGACAAATAGCCGGCAGCTGGAGGTCCGTTGAGCCACGTTGACGAAAAACCGAATCCTGACCGGGCCGATCCGGGCGTGCGGGCCACTCGCCCGGTGTCAGACGCCGAGGCTCCCGACCAGCCGACGGACCTCCCGAGGCGAGCGTGGGGTGGCGTGCTGAAGCGGACGTTCCGGGAGTTCAACGCGGATCATCTGACTGACCTGGCGGCGGCGCTGACGTATTACGGAGTGTTGGCGATGTTCCCGATGCTGATCGTGATCGTGTCGCTGCTCGGGCTACTGGGCCATTCGGTGACCCAGCCGCTGATCCAGAACCTGGGCAGCGTGGCGCCCGGTCCGGCCAAGACGATCCTCACCAGCGCGATCCACAACATTCAGTCGCGCCCGGGGACCGCCGGTGTGGTGTTCGTCGTGGGGCTGGTAGGGGCGTTGTGGTCGGCATCGGGGTATGTGGCGGCCTTCATGCGGGCGTCCAACGTCGTCTGGGATGTTCCGGAAGGCCGGCCGATCTACAAGACGTTGCCGATCCGCCTGGGGGTCACGTTGGTCACGGTGGTGCTGCTGACCCTGAGCGCGGCGGCGGTGGTATTGACCGGTTCGCTGGCCGGCCAGGTCGGTCGCCTGGTCGGCCTCGGATCGACCGCGGTGACGGTGTGGGACATCGCCAAATGGCCGGTGTTGATGGTGATCGTCGCGCTGATTCTGGCGATCCTCTACTACGTCGGACCGAACGTTCGCCAGCCCGGCGTTCGCTGGGTCAGCCCGGGCGGAGTGTTCGCGGTGGTGCTGTGGATCGTCGCTTCAGCACTGTTTGCGTTCTATGTGGCGAACTTCTCGTCCTACAACAAGACCTACGGCGCACTGGCGTCGGTGGTGGTATTCCTGGTCTGGTTGTGGATCACCAACGTGGTCATCCTGCTGGGCGCCGAACTGAACGCCGAGATCGAGCGCGGGCGCCAGATCGTCGGCGGGCATCCCGCCGACGTGGAGCCGTATCTCCCGCTCCGCAACGAGCCCAAGGGCTAAGCCGCCCCGATCGAACACACCGGCGACGGCGGCCCGCCGCGCGGCTATCGCGCTGCGGGCGCTGCCGGTGTCGCGGGCGCCGGAACGACGACGGCAATCGTCCCGGTCACGATCAGACCGAACCGGCGCGTGGTGCCGGTGCGCGCCGTACTCCCAATGCCTGTCGACATGTGGTCCCACTGCCTTCCGTCGCTGACGTTGCTCTCATGGCAGGTCGGCGCCGGCGTGGGCGGGCTTGAGGCGGCGGACGGCGACTGGCCGGGAAGGCCAGTGGGCGGACGAGCCCCATCCAGAGGTCGGCCGGCGTCGGTGCGGGGGCTGTGCGGGATTTTGCATGTCACAGCTGCACAATCCCGCACGGCTCTCGGACCGCTGCGCGGCTGGTCCCGTCTTCGCCCCGCTGTTAGCCGGCGTCGCGTGTCCTCGACGCTACTCGTCGATCAGCCCGCGAACCCGGGAGAGCCCGTCGTGGACGTCGGCAAAGCGCGTCGTCAAGCGGCGACAGGCCGAGGCGGATGACGTCGGGCGTGCGGAAGTCCACCACCACGCCGTCGCTGATCAGCCGCTGCGACAGGCCGCGTGCCTCCGGGTGCACGAGCGCGACGTGCGATCCGCGCGCCGTCGCGTCACGCGGCGAGCCGACGCCGCACCCCAGCGGCACCAGCCACTCGTCGATCAGCGCGACCGCGTAGTCGGTGAGCGCCACCGACTTGGCGCGGATGGCGTCGATGCCGGCCTCGATCACGAGATCGATGCCGACGGCCGCCGCGGTCAGGGCCAGCACCGGCGGAGTCCCCGAGAGCATCGCGCCGATCCCCTCACCGGGGATGTAGCCGGGCGCCATCTCGAACGGGTCCCGCCGGCCCAGCCAGCCCCAGATCGGTTGGCGCAGCTGCGCCTGGTGGTCGTGGCGCACGTACATGAACGCGGGCGCGCCCGGGCCGCCATTGAGGTACTTGTACGTGCAGCCGACGGCGAGGTCGACGCCGTCGGCGTCGAGCGCGACCGGGATCGCGCCCGCGCTGTGGCTGAGGTCCCACAGCGCCAGCGCGCCCGCGTCGTGGGCGATGGCGGTGATCGCGCCGGCGTCGAGGATGAACGCGGAGCGGTAGGAGACGTGGGAGAAGGTGACCAGCGCCGTCTGCTCGGTGACGGCCTCGGCGACCTGGGCGGGGTCGGGTCCGGCGCCGGGGTCGGCCTCGATCCAGACGATCTCCAGCCCGCGCTCGCGCGCCAGGCTCTCGAGCACGTAGCGGTCGGTGGGGAAGTTGTCGACGTCGGTGACGATCTGGCTGCGGTCCGGCCGGGCGACCAGTGCGGCGGCGGCGAGCTTGTAGAAGCACACCGTGGTCGAGTCGGCCACCACCACCTGACCGGCATCGGCTCCGAGCAGCTCGGCGCCGAGCCGGTCGCCGATCGTCCGCGGCAGCTCCATCCACCCCTCGCTCCAGCCGCGGATCAGCCGCTCGCCCCATTGCGTGGACACCACGTCGCCCAGCCGCGCCTCGGTGTCCCGGGGCAGCCGCCCCAGCGAGTTACCGTCCAGGTAGATGAGCCCGTCACCGGCCACCACGAACCGGTCGTGGAACGCCCGCAGCGAGTCGGCGGCGTCGAGCGCGACCGCCTCGTCGCGACCGGCCATCACCCCTTCGGAGCGAACGCGAACACGCGACTGGGGCTGCCGGTGCCGCCGACGAGCCGCAGCGGCGAGACGACGAGCAGCGCGCCGGTGACCGGCAGCTGATCGAGGTTGGCGAGCTGCGTCAGCCCCAGCTTGCCCGAGCCGAGCAGGAGGTTGTGCAGCGGGAACGGGGGATCCATACCGCCGGCCGAGCCGGCGTCGATCCCCACCGTCTCGGTGCCAAAGCCGGCGATCGCCCGCTCGCTGGACAGCCAGCGCGACGCCTCCACGTCCGGCCCCGGCGTACGGGGGCCGTTCTCACCGACGTTGAGGAACAGGTCCTGATCGTGAGCGCGCGAGCCCCAGCCCGAGCGCAGCAGCACCCAGGCGCCGTCGGGGACGCGCCCGTGCTCGGCTTCCCACGCCTCGAGGTCGGCCGCGGTGAGCAGATAGTCGCCGTTGGCGGCGTCGGTCTCGGCCGTCTTGTCGATCACGCAGGCGGGGCCGACGAGCGTCTCAGGCGCGATCGAGCCGATGTCAAGGCCGTCCTTGCCGGTCACCCAGTGGATGGGCGCGTCGACGTGGGTGCCGACGTGCTCGCCGATCGTCAGCGTGTACCAGGCCCAGGCCGGGCCGCGATCGTCGTACTTGGAGATCTCCTCGCGGGAGAGGCCGGGCGTGTTGGCGAACGGCGGCGGGAGCTGGATGACCGGCGTGGTCTCGCTCAGCGGCTGCGTGAGGTCGATGATCCGGACGGCGCCCGAGGCGAGTCCATCGAGGAGCGCGGTGACCTGGCTGGTTTCGGTGCTGGACATCAAGCCTCTCCTTGTTTTCAGTGGGCGGCGTCACCCGCCGCGGAACGCCTCCGCCAGCCATTCTGCACAGATCGTCGGGTTGACCTTGGCGTCGAGCACGAGCGGACGCGACGTCGGCTCCTCCAACCACGCCTGGAGAACGTCGAGCTCCAGGGTGCGGCGGATGGTGGCCGCCTGGGCGCCGCACGCCTGGGCGATCCCCGCCAGGTCGGCGTCCGGGAACTTGACGAGGCTGACGTCGTGCCCCAGCGGCTCGAAGTGATGGACCTCGGCGCCGTAGGCGCAGTCGTTGTAGATGACGACGAGCAGCTTGAGCCCGAGGCGAACCGCGGTCTCGATCTCGGCCAGCGCCATGAATGCACCGCCGTCCCCGAGCGCGGCCACGGTCAGCCGGTCCGGCCGGGCGATCGCCGCGCCGATCGCGTTGCCCAGCCCGAGGCCGACGGCCTGAAAGCCATTGGGGAACAGCCATGCCTGAGGGTCCGGCACCGACAGGAACATCGCCGGAAAGCCGAGCGAGTGCCCCGAGTCGACGGCCACCGTCTTGTCGGCGGGTAGCCGCTCCTCGAGTGCGATTGACAGCGTCCGCGGATCGATCCACGCGTCGGTCGAGGCATCCTCGTAGGGGTCGTCGCGCCAGGTGTTGGCGGCGATCTCGGCGGCGAGCTGCGGGGTACGAAAGCCGGTGGACCGGTGCCCCCGCCGCTCCAGTTCATTGGCGAGCAGCCGCGCTCCGGCGGCCGCATCGCCCAGCACCGCGATGTCAGTCGGATGGTTGCGCCCGAACGCGCGCGCCTCCACGTCGATCTGCGCCAGCTTGGCCGCCGGTCCGATCAGCGCCCCGTGACGGGTGGTCCAGTGGTTGATCGAGGCGCCGGCCACGAGCACCGTGTCGGCCTGCGGCAGCAGCTTCGCGGCGAACGGCGATGCGAACCCGCCCGCGATCCCGACGGCATACGGCAGCCCGGCGAAGAGTCCGTTGGCGGGCGCCGACGTGGCCAGGACGGCGCCGATCAGGCTCCCGAGTCGCTCCAGCTCGGCGCGGGCCTGCGCCAGGACGGCGCCGCGCCCGGCGATGATGAGCGGGCGCTCGGCCTCCTGGAGCAGATCGGCCACCGCCGCGATCGACTGCCCGGACGGGTCCGGGGTGGGTAACGCGGGCAGCGGCGGCTGGCGCGGCTCGAGCTCGTCCGGGGGCTGGGGCTGGATGTCGATCGGCAGCATGAGCACCACCGGCCGGCGCTCGAGGACCGCGCGCTGATAGGCACGCTGCGCGTCGTCGGCCGCGGTGGCGGCGCCGTGGACGCGGTCGGCGGCGGCGCCGACGGACTCGACGAGGCCGGGCTGGTCGATGCGGAAGTTCGAGTTCAGCGCGGCGGCCGGGGACTCGCCGGCGAGCACGAGCAGCGGCGTCCGGCTCTTGACCGCCTCGGTCAGGCCGGTCATCAGGTTCGTCAGCCCGGGACCCTGATGGACGCTGCACACGCCGACCCGTCCGCTGACCCGCGCGTATCCGTCGGCCATGCAGATCGCGCCGCCCTCGTGGCGAGCGTGGTGAAAGCGCACGCCGCCGGCGCACAGCGCGTTGGTGACGACCAGATTGCCGCTGCCGAGCACGCCGAAGGCGTCGGTGAGGCCGGTGGCGGCGATCGTCGCGCCGACGACATCGGCCACCGACCTGGGGGGGTGGGCCGCGGCGGTGCTCATCGCGACGGGGTTCTGGACTGCGCCCGGGTCACAGACCGCCATCCTACTTCCGGCCCGCGGACGCCGTCCAGGGGACGCCGCCGGGGCCGCCGGGTTAGCCGGGTAGTCGCCCGGTGGGCCGGGTACTGTTAGCACCAGGCACATCGGCATGAGCAGCGAAACCGATCCCCCCGGCCAAGAGCGTCCCGAGTCCTCGGGCGCCGACGAGCCGCTGGTCCGGCGCGTGGGCGAGGAGCCGGTGTCAGCTGAGGAGCGCTCGACGGCGGGCCCTGCCGAGTCCGGCGCAGCTGATGCCCCCGCGCAGCCGTCTGGCGCATCGCTGCCCGAGCTGCCGGAGTACGAGTCGCCCGCGTCGATCCGATCACGGGACCGGCAGGGCTCGCACCGGCAGGACACGCGCAACATGCTGCCCGGCCGGGAGCGCCGCCGGTCTGTGTTCGAGCGCCTGCTCGTCCGGTTGATCGCCACCTGTGGCATCGTCGGCATCGGCGTCGCCATCGCGGCGATCATGGTCTCCAACAAGTCCCAGGGCTGGGTCGTCGGGCTGGTGGTGTCGATCGTCAGCGTGGTCCTGGCGGCGGTGCTCTGGTCCTCGCGCCAGCTATAGCGGCGCGCTAGCGCGGCGTCAGCCGCGGGCGGTGGCCCCGATCCGCTCCGGGTGGCGCGCGTACGTGTACAGCGTGTCCGGCTCGAGTCGCAGATACACCGGATGACCGCTCCATTCCCGCGGGCTCTCGCGGCCGGACTGGACCTGCGCGGCGTCGACCTCCGAGAACTCCGCGTCGTCGGCGCGGATGATCTCCACCTGGCCGTGGGCGATGACGGCCGTGTCGATTCCCTCGTAGTAGGTGAGGCTGGCGGCGGGCCGGCGCTCGAGGTGGCGGGCGCGCGCGGCCTCGGCCACGGTGGGAACGTGGAACCTCCCGCCGACGAACACGGCGTTGATCGGCGCCACCCGCGGCTCCCCGCGGGCGGTGACCGTGGCCAGCGCCACGGTCAGCGAGCCCTGCAGGTGATCGGCGAGCTGCCGCGCCGACATCGAGTGCTCCGGCATCTCGAACGAGCTGCGCAGGAATGCGCTGGCCCGCTCGATGCTGCGACCGAGCAGCTCCTCGAGGCGCTGCAAGTCGGTCTCGGTCTCATACATTTGTCGGAGAATAGGCCGGGCGGACGGGCCGGCGGGAGTAGAGTCGAGGCTGGTGACCGCCGACTCCACTCGGGAGAGCATCCGCGACTTCCTGAGTAATGAGGGGGAGGTTGGGCGCGACCTGTTGGCCGTCGCCTGGGCGGCCACGCCGGTGGGTCCGATCGATTCCTGGCCGGGCAGCCTCAGCACCGTCGTCCGGGTGATGCTCACCTCGCGGTTCGCCATGTGGATGGCGTGGGGACCGGAGCTGACGTTCCTGTGCAACGAGGCGTACCGCCGGGATACTCTCGGCGAGAAGTACCCGTGGGCACTCGGCCGCCCGGCGAGCGAGGTGTGGGCGGAGATCTGGCCGGAGATCGGACCCCGGATCCAGACCGTCCTGGACACCGGGCGGGCTACGTGGGACGAGGCGCTCCTGCTGATTCTGGAACGCAGCGGCTTCCGCGAGGAGACCTACCACACGTTCTCCTACAGCCCGCTGCCCGACGATCAGGGGCGGATCGCCGGCATGCTGTGCGTCGTCAGCGAGGACACGAAGCGGGTGATCGGGGAGCGGCGGATGGCGACGCTGCGCCACCTGGGCTCGGTTTCCTCGGGCGTGCGCGAGGAGCGGGAGTTCCTCGACGCGGCGGTCGAGGTGCTCGCCGGCAACCCGTACTCGCTGCCGTTCACGATGGTGTACCTATTCGACAAGGACGGCGCCGCCCGGCTCGACGCGACGAGCGGAATCGCCGCCGGTCATCCGTTGGCGCCCCGGGTGATCGTGCCCGACGCCGCCGACGCGCCGTGGCCGGTGGGCGAGCTGGCGGCCGGGCGCTCGGCCATCGTCGATGTGAGCGACCCGCGGTTCGGTGAGCTGCCCACCGGTGGTTGGGACGAGCCGCCGGTGCGCGTGTTGCTGCTCCCGATCGTGCAGCCGGCGCACACCATGCCGTACGGGTTCTTGGCCGCCGCCCACAACCGCTTCTGCCCGCTCGACGGCGATTACATGGCCTTCGTCGGCCTCATCGCCCAGCACCTGACGGCGGGTCTGGCGGCGTCGCGCGCCTACGAGGCAGAGCGGCGCCGCGCCGCCCAGCTGGAGGAGCTCGACCGGGCCAAGACGGAGTTCTTCTCCAACGTCAGCCACGAGTTCCGCACGCCGCTGACGCTGATGCTGGGGCCACTCGAGGACGCGCTCGGCGATCCCGGCGGGCTGCCACACGAGTCGGTGAGGCTCGTGCATCGCAGCGCGCTGCGGCTGCTGAAGCTGGTCAACTCGCTGCTGGACTTCTCGCGCGCCGAGGCGGGGCGGATGCGGGCCGAGTTCCGCCCGGTCGACATCGCCAAGCTGACCGCCGACCTGGCCGGCACGTTCCGCGAGGCCACCGACCGGGCCGGGCTGGAGTTGGTGGTGGCCTGCGAGTCACCGGCGGACCCGGTCTATGTGGACCCGGACCTGTGGGAGCGGATCGTGCTCAACCTGGTCTCCAACGCCTTCAAGGCGACGCTGGAAGGCCGCATCGAGGTGCGAGTCGGCGCACTGGACGGCGGCGTTGCGCTGTCGGTGGCCGACACCGGCACCGGCATCCCTGGGCCGGAGATCGGCCGGCTGTTCCAGCGCTTCCATCGTGTCCGCAGCCTCGCGCGCAGCTATGAGGGGTCGGGGATCGGGCTGGCCCTGGTCAAGGAGCTGACCGATCTCCACGGCGGTGAGATCTCGGTGCGCAGCACCGAGGGCGAGGGATCGCAGTTCACGGTGTGGCTGCCGGTGGGCGCGGGGCATCTGCCGGCTGATCAGGTGCTTCAGGAGAGCGCGGAGCCGGCCGCGTCGATCGCCGCGCTGTTCGTCGAGGAGGCGCTGAGCTGGGTCGAGACGACGAGCGACCGGTCGATCGCCGACGGCGTCGCGCCGCTGGATGCAAACGTGGCCCCAGGGACTCGGCCGCGGGTCCTGATCGCCGATGACAACCCCGATCTGCGGCGCTACCTGAACACTCTGCTCTCCTCGCACTTCGACGTCGAGGAGGCCAGTGACGGCACCGCCGCCCTGGAGGTGACGCGCGAGCGGCGGCCGGATCTGTTGATCAGTGACGTGATGATGCCCGGGCTCGACGGCTACGCGCTGCTCGACGCCGTGCGCTCCTCGCCCGAGACCCAGGACCTGCCGGTGATCCTGCTGTCGGCGCGGGCCGGGGAGGAAGCCGCCATTCGGGGACTGGAGGCCGGCGCCGACGATTACCTGCCCAAGCCATTCTCCGGGCGGGAGTTGCTCGCCCGGGTTCGGGCTCACCTCGATCTGGCGACGCTGCGCCGCCAGGCCGCCGCCGACGTCCGTGCCGAACGCCAGCGGCTCGAGCAGACGCTCCACCAGCTGCCGGTCGGCGTGATGCTGGCCGAGGCGCCCTCGCGCCGCGTCGTGCTCGGCAACCGGCAGGCCACCGAGATCCTCGGCCACGGGATCTTGCCTTACGAGCCCGCTGGCGACTACGACGGGTACGAGCTGCTGACGCTCCAGCGCGAGCGAGTCAAGCGAGACGACGGCCCCCTCGCACGCGCCATCCGCCTGGGCGAGGTCGTGGAGGACGAGGACATGCTGTACCGCACCGGGTCGGGCCGGGTGATCATCGTTCGCATCAGTGCCGCGCCGATCCGCGCCGAGGACGGCTCCGTCGTCGCCGGGGTGCTCGTGTTCCAGGACGTCTCAGAGCGGGTCCGCACCGAGCTGCTGCTCGGCGCCCAGCGCGACATCCTCGCCCTGGTGGCCACCGGCGCCTCGATGGAGCGGACGCTGGAGTCGATCGTCCTGTGCGTGGAGCAGCTGTCCGAGTACGACGCCTGGGCCTCGATCCTGCTGCTGTCGGCCGACGGTCACCACCTGGTCCATGGTGCCGCGCCGAGCCTGCCCGCCACCTACAACGAGGCGATCGACGGCCTCACGATCGGGCCGGCGGTCGGGTCGTGCGGGACCGCCGCGTACCGAGGGGAGCCCGTGATCGTCGCTGACACGACGACCGATCCGCTGTGGAGCGAGTACCGCGGACTCGCGGCCGAACATGGGCTTCGCGCCTGCTGGTCCACGCCGATTCGCGCCGACGACGGCGAGCTGGTCGGGACGCTCGCCGTGTACTACGCCGAACCGCGCGAGCCACCCGCTGAGGATCGTCGCGTCGTCGATCTGCTCGGCCGGACCGCCGGGGTCGCCATCGGCCGCGCCCGCGACGCCGAGATCCGCGCCCGGCGGCTGGACGAGCTGCAGAGCAGCCTGCTGCCGCGAGCGCTGCCCGACGTCCCGGGCATCCGCGCCGCCGTGAGCTTTCACCCCGAGGAGCGGGGATCCGAGGTCGGCGGCGACTTCTATGACCTGTTCGCGCTGTCCGGTGACGCGTGGGGGTTCGTCATCGGCGACGTCTGCGGCCATGGCGCCGAGGCGGCCGCCGTCACCGCGCTCACGCGCCACACGACGCGGGCGATCGCCCGCCTCGAGCACCGGCCGTCCCGGGTGCTCTCGATCGTCAACGATGAGCTGCGTAAGTCCGACCACGACCGGTTCTGTACCGCCCTGTACGGCCGCTTCGAACCGATCGCCGACGGCATCCAGCTGACGCTGGCGTGTGGTGGGCACCCGGCTCCGCTGGTCCGGCGCGCCGACGGCCGCGTCGAGCTCGTCCGGACGCGTGGCCCGCTGCTCGGAGTGTTCGGCGACGCCGAGTTTCCCGAGACGACCATCGATCTGGGGCCCGGCGACACGCTGGTGCTCTACACCGACGGCCTGGTCGAGCGCAACCCCCGCGTCCCCGGTGACGCCGGTCTACGCGTCCTGCTCGCGTCGCTGGCTGCGGTCAGTGCCGACGAGCTGATGGCTGAGTTCGAGCGCTGCGCGTTCGGCTCGCCGCCGGACCCGCTGCCCGATGATGCCGCCGTCCTGGCGATCCAGGTTCTCAGTCCCAAGCCGGGCGGCGCCGATCGCGGAGGCACCGGGCCCCCGGTGGCAGTGCGCGCGCTGGCGCAGTAGCGCTTGCCCCGGGCAACCGGCTGCCCTGCTCGGCTTGGAGGAACGCAAGGGCGGATCGCCCCCGGATGCCGTCGGCCCGAGCTCTAAGCGCTGGGGGGGTCCGCGGCGGCGTGGATGTGGGCGTCAAAGAAGTCGAGGATCCGCCGCCACGAGTCCTCGGATGACGGATGGTCGTAATTGAGCCCGACGAACTTGGTGAGCGGAGCGAGCGCCGGGCCGACGTTGATCCGGTTCATGAACGCGTGGCCGACGTCGGGATACTCCTTGACGTCGTGCGTGATCCCGAGCTCGGTCAGCGCCGTCTCGAGACGCTCAACCCGGCCCCGCAGGCCGTGGTCCCGCCTGCCGTAGCTCGCGACGATCGGACAGGCGCCGGCCAGCCGCGCGGCCGCGTCCGTGGGCACCTCGCCGTAGTTGACCGACGCCGCGGCGAAGTCGTAGCGGGGGGCGGACAGCAGGGCGAAGCCCCCGCCCATGCAGAAGCCGATGATGCCGGTGCGGCCGGTGCAATCGGCGCGTTCGCTCAGCCAGTGGCGCGCCGCCTCGATGTCCTCGTAGGCCTCGCCGGCGCCCGATCGCGACGCCTTCAGGGTGGCGATCACGCATTTGAGCCCGCGGCCGGAGTACAGGTCCGGAGCAAACGCGAGATAGCCGGCCGTGGCCAGCCGGTCGGCCTGGAGGCGGATGTCGTCGCTCATCCCGAGCGCGTCCATGACGACGACGACGCCGGGGAACGGTCCCGGCCCGCGGGGATGGGCCACGTAGGCCTTGAGCTCGCGGGTCTCGGCCGGGAAGTAGGTCGTGTCGGGCATCGCGGGCTCCTCGTCGGGGGTGGCGTGGGGAACGTCTACCCCGGCGGCGCCTCGAGACCCTCGTCGCGGGCCAGTGCGGCGCCGATCCGTGTCGCCATCCGGGGGCTGGCGAGAATGATCGCGAGCCCCACCACCAGCCAGATGCCCACCACCAGCGGGAACCGGCTGTACGGGAACACCTGCCCGGTCACGTTCTTGTAGATCGTGTAGCCGAGGAACAGGATGCCGAGGATCGGGATGACGATCTCGTACAGCGGCGCGCGCCGGGCGCGGACGAACAGGTAGCTGATGGCGCCGACGTTGGTGACGATGTAGGCGACCAGCAGCGAGAGGACCCCGAGCGTGCCGGGATAGAAGAACGCGCTGACGGCGGACACGTTGGCGATCCGCTGCGCGACGATCGCGCCGACGCCGATCGTCAGCACCACCACGAGCGCGCCGGCCGGCGCCCCGGTGCGGGTGGACGTCCGGCCCAACGTGGGCGCAAACCGCGTCTCACGGCTGAGCGCGAACAGGACCCGCGCGCCGGCGGTGGCGGCGCCGAGGCCGCTGGCGAACGCGCTGACGGTGGCGCCGATGTTGATGAGGTCGGACATCCACGAGCCGACGTAGCTCTTGGCGAGGTCGCCGAGCGGAGCCGTCGAGCCGGCGAACGCCTTGGCGCCGCCGGCGGTGGCGCCGAAGCCCCAGGTCTGGATGAGGATGCAGAGGATGTAGAAGATGCCGGAGCCGATCACCGCGTTGCGGATCGCCCGCGGGATCTCCCGGCGCGGGTTGTCGGTCTCCTCGCCCAGCGACGCGGCGCCCTCGAACCCGGCGAACGACAGGAAGCCGAACACGGCGGCGCCGCCGACCGCCGACAGGGACGTGCCGCTCGGGATCTTGAACGCATCGATGCTGATCGTCTGGCCGTGCGGGGACGAGCCGGCGATCAGCTTGACGACGATCACGATCATGAGGATCAGGATCAGCGTCACCGAGATGCCCTCCATCCCCAGCAGGGACCTGGTGGCCACCTTGATGTCCCCGAACGCGAGGATGGCGATGATGACCGCGGCGACCGCGGCGATCACCATGTAGTCGGCGCCCTTCCAGATGCCGGTTCCCTGGAAGAACGCCACCCCGAACGTGCCCGCCTCGGCGGTGCTGGCGCAGGTGAATGCGAGATAGGTCCCGAGCAGGGCCCAGCCGGAGAAGAACCCGGCCTGCGGCCCGAGCGTGACTCCCGCCAGCGCGAACACGGACCCGGCGTGGCTGAAGTACCGCGAGAGGCGGATGAACGCGTAGGAGACGAGCAGCACCCCGACGGTGGCGAAGATGAACGCCAGCGGCACCGCGCGTCCGATCAGCCCGGCGGGGGCGGTCCCGTTGAGCGCCATCGCCGCGGTCGGCGCCATGATCGCGATCGACAGCGCGATCGCCTCCCAGAAGCGCAGCTCCCGTCGCAGGCCGCGCGACGGCGGATCCGTTACCGGCGGTGCGGTCGCAGAGGAGTCCTCGGAGGCGGCCAAGGCCGCGTCAGCCTACCAGTCGCCTGCGCCACCCCGGCGGCCGCTAGCCGGCGGCGGTGAAGATCGCCTCCGGGAGGCAGGCGCCGACCACCCAGTTGGGCACGTCGACGATCTCGTGGATGCGCAGATCGGCGGCGACGGAGGCGATGGCATACGCCTCCTGGCGGCTGTGACCGTACCGCTGCACGATGTGGTCCACGAGCGCGCGGGTGGCCTCTTTGGCCGCCTCGAACAGGTCGGGCCCGATCCCCGTGCACACGTGGTAGCTCGACTGCTCGGTGGCGGCGAGCTGGCCCGGCGGGATCGAGTACTGCGGGTAACGGGCGCTCATGTCGGTGCGGACGCTGAGGCGCACGGTGATGTCCATCGCCGTCTCCACCGCCGTCCCGCACACCTCGGCGTCACCCATCGCGGCATGGGTGTCGCCGACCGAGAACAGCGCGCCGTCGACGGCCACGGGGAGGTACAGGGTGGTGCCGGCGCGGAGGTGCTTGATGTCCATGTTCCCGCCCCACTTGGTCGGCGGGAGCACGGAGTGCCGGCCCGGCTCGGCGGGCGCCAGCCCGATCGTGCCCGGGAACGGGGAGAAGGGGAGGGTGACCCCGGGCAGGAACGCGACCGTTCCGGCCGCCGGGTCGACGGCGGAGATGTTGAGCCATGGCTCCGGGAACTCGTCGGCGAGCAGCCCGAAGCCGGGGATGATCGCGGTCCACCCCCAGTCGTGGGGCGCGAACTCGAGGATCTCCACCGCCAGCACGTCGCCGGCCCGCGCGCCCGTGACGTAGACCGGACCGGTGACGGGATTGACCTTGCCCATGTCCATGCCGGGCACGTCGGCCGCCGTCGACTGCGCGCCCAGCTGTCCACCGGAGGCGTCGGCGCACTCGAGCTGCACGGTCTCGCCGGACTCGATCTCCAGCACCGGCGTCGCCGCGTTGTCCCACACGAACGCCGCCTCCTTGGAGCCGACGGAGTGCAGCGAGTGCGAGTGCCCGGGCGTGGCCAAGGTCCGGCAACCCTACTGAAATCAGGGGCGGCTCATTCGCCCGGCGCCAGCACGCCGAGCCCGTGCAGCCAGTCGCGGACATGGCGGGACGCGAACAGCCCGTCGAGGCCCGCGGGTGACAGGCACGCCCGCAGGTCGTCCTCGCTGCACGGGCCGCTGAGCAAGAGCAGGCTGAACTGCAGCTGATCGATCGCGTACAGCGGCACCGAAGCGTGGTCGGGGGCATGCACGAGCACCGCGAGGAGGTCACCGCGACGGCGCAGCTCCTGGAGCACCAGGCCGAGATTGGCGGCGGCATCGAGCGCTGTCGCCCGCAGGTCCGGGGAGGTCCCCTCGTCGCGGACGCGCTGGAGCAGATCGCGATAAAGCGTGCCGTGATCGAGAAACAGCGCGGCCAGCGCCGCCTGGCGGGAGGCGAGGAAGCGCAGGTCGGGGCTCAGCTCCGCGGGAGCGTTGCTGTCATCGAGGAACTCGCGCCGCAGCTCGTTCATCACGGCGCGTCCGGGAAGTCGGGATTGCGCTCACGCCCGCGGGCGACCCAGTCCTCGATCTCGTACTCGGCGGCGAGGCCGTCGAGTTCAGCCGGCGACAGCAGCGCCTCGGGGTCGGGCTCGTCTTCGGCGAGGGCGGTGAGGGCATAGGCGAGGCGGCCCAGGGCGCCGTAGACGCCAACCGGGAGGATGCTCTCCGGGACGTTCTGGTCCGCCATGAGGTTGGCCATCACCTCGAAGATCACCCGGGAGACGTAGGCGATCCGGCGCGCGCCCTCCAGGGCCTGCGCCCGGTATTCCACGGCTGCTACGCCCTCGTGGCGCAGACGGTTGAACCGCACGCAGCGCTCGAGGTTGTCCTCGAACGCGAAGTAGAGCCCGTTGATGAGCTCCACGAACTCCCGGTCAACGGGTGCAGGCTCGGGTCGGCGGCGCAGCTTCATCGGCCCGACCGGAGAATAGCCGCGATGGCGTTGGCGGCGATGCGGGCGGCCGTGCCTCCGGCGCCGATCAGCTTGGCCTGCAGTGCGCCGAGCTGGGCGGCGGCGTAGCTCGTGTATGCCCATCCGCGGTGGGCGACCTCCGAGAGCACCTCCTTGGCTCCGGGGGGCAGAAGCCGGGCGCGGTTGGCGGCCTCGATCGCGACGTCGGCCCATCCGGCCGTGACCTCGCGCTGGCCAACCTCGGTCGTCGCCGCGGCGGTGCGGCCGGCCTGGCCGGCCCGCTGCGAGGATCCCCGAGAACGACGAGGACTTGCCCTCGGCGGCTCTGAGCCCGGCAAAGGTGTCGTCATAGGCCTGGCGCGCGGCGGCGTCCACGGCGGCGCGGCCGCCCGACCCGATGCCCATGCTCTCCGCGAGCTGGCGCAGCGCCGACTCCCCGAGGTCACCCGCGGGGCCGGCGGCCAGCGGGGCGAGGAGGAGCACGAGGTTCGTGAGGTCGTTACTCGGAACGGCCTCGGGAGTGGTTGCGTCCTTGTAGTAGCCGTAGCCGGGAATCGGGCTGCTCCACGGGTTGCCGACCGGGATCACGCCGTTGTAGGCGTTCAGGCCGCCGGGCACCAGCCCCGTGCCGGTCGGGCTGCCGCCGCCGGGGAGGGTGAAGCTGTTGAACGGCGCCCCGAACCCGGGGCCCGGGTGCCCGGCGGGCGAGAACGGCGACCCGAGCGGTCCGCCGGGCTGCCCGGGCTGCTGGCCGTTGAGCACCGCCGCATAGCGGGTCGAGGCCTGCTTGAACTCGGTGAGGGCCGTGGTGGCCTGCCGGGCGTAGCCGGTGGCCTCGATGCCGGCGTCGGTCGCCTGGCCGTCGGCCGTGGTCGCCTGGGTCTGGACCTTGGTCACCTCGGCGGGCTTGGTGTGCGGGGTGAGCGTCCCGACCAGCCGGCCGGCAAGGGCGGTGGCCGCCGCCTGGCGGCGCAGCGCGTCGTCATAGAGCGTCTTCAGCCGCCGGATCTCTGACTGGGCGTGGTCCAGCGCCGTCGCGTAGCCGCTCACCGCTTGGGCGCACTCGCGGAATGTCTGCGCCCCGCCGCCCGCGACCGCGGCGAGCCCCTGCGACGAGCTGTGGTACGCGGCCGCGGCGTACCCTTGCCAGTCTGACGCGAGCGCCGAGCTCGCACCGTGCAGGCCGCCCTCGGCGTGCTCCAGGTCATCGGCGGCGTTGGCCAGCGTGCGCGCGCACGCCGAGATCTCTCCCGGCGAGCCCGTCGGCGGATCGGGAAACGCCGCTGCGCCCGGGGCGCCGGAGGTGCCGGCGTTGATCACGCCTTGAACCCCGGCAGGGCGCTCGTCGGCACGATGCCCTGGTCGGTGACGAGATAGCCGACCGCCGCGGCGGCGACATTGCCTGACAGCGACCGCATCGTCTGTTCGAGCTCGTCGGTCGCCTGCTGCGCGCGGGAGCACATCGCGCTGAAGGCGCCGCCGATCGGCTCGCCGCCGAACGCGCCGGCCTGGCCCGACGCGGAGGCGGCGGCGCTGCGGGCGGAGCTGACCGACGCCGCGGTCGTGCTGATCGTCATCGCGGCCGCGGCGAGGGCCGGGGTGTGGACCGTGAAGCTGCTCATGTGCCGTTGGTGCTCATCGGGATGACCCGAGTATCCGCCTGCACCGGGATCGGCGGAAGTGGCCGAAGGTATCGTCGTGATCACACCCGCGGGGCGGGTAGGTGGGGGCGGTGCGCTGTGGTCAGCGAGGGCTCAGGACCCTCGGGCGGCTAGGACAGCTCCGCGGTCGCCAGCTCGGCGCCCTGGACCATCGCCTCGAGCTTGTACCAGGCGACGGCCGGGTCGACCTGGGAGAACTTGATGAAGGTATCAAAGCCGCAGTCGGTTCCGGCCAGCAGCCGGTCGCGCCCGATGATCTTGCCCACGCGCACGAGGCGGTCGGCGACGACCTGCGGGTGCTCGATGTAGTTGGTCTTGGTGTCAATCGTGCCGAGGATGACCTTCATCCCGTCGGGGAGCTCGAGGTCCTCGAACACCCGCCACTCGTGCTCGTGGCGGGGGTTGCCGCCCTCCGGGTAAATGGTGCCGACCCGGGCCTTGACGACGTCACCGGCGATGTCGGCGAACGGCACGTCGCAGTGGTGGGGGCCGGCGTAGTTGCCCCAGCACACGTGGAGCCGGACCCGCTCGGGCGCGATCCCCTCGAGCGCGGCGTTGATCGCCTCGATCGCCAGCGGCAGGTGCTGCTCCCAGCTGGTGATGCTGCTGCCCACTGATCGCGAGTGCGCGGCCATCGCCAGGTCCGGTGAGTCGATCTGGAGGTTGAGCCCGGCGTCGACGATCGCCCGGTACTCGTAGGAGAGCGCGTCGACGAGCGCCCCCAGGTACTCCTCGTGGGAGCCGTAGTAGTGGTTGGGGTAGTTGAAGGCGATCTGCCCGGGGCTGATCGAGCCCATGAACGCGCCGTCCGCCGGCGAGTCGCCGAGGGCCGCTTTGAAGTTGGCGATGTCGCGATGGATCGAGTCGCCGTCGGTCAGCTTGACCGGACCGACGCAGTTGGAAAAGACGACGTGCGCCATCGAGTCGGTGGCGAACAGCCGCATCGCCAGGTCGGGGAACGGCGCCACGTCGTCGCTCTGGAACTCGGCCTGTCCGTCAAAGCCGCTGAACCGCTCGCTGACGTAGGTGCTGAAGCCGGGCTTGCTCATCTCGCCGTCGCTGATGACGTCGATCCCGAGCTCGCGCTGCTTGGCGACCACCTCGGCCACGGCGGACCTGACGCGATCCTCGAGCGCGGCGGAATCGACTTCCTGGCCGTCCATCCGGGCCCAGATCAGCTCGATCAAATCGGCGGGCCGCGGAAGGCTCCCCGCGTGCGTCGTCAGGATCCTGTCGGCCATCGACCCTCCCTCGATCTCGTCTCTCCGTGGGCCCCGGCGCGACACCGCCACCCGGCCCGGGCTGCGCAGAGCCTAACCCGCTGCTCGCAATCCGGTCAACGCGGCACCGGTGGTCAGGACATCACTGCGCCGACGCTGCGCCGACAGAGTCCAGACGCGCTATCTCGTCGGCGGTCAGCTCAACGTCACCGGCGGCGAGGTTCTCCTCGAGATGATCGACGGAGGAGGTGCCCGGGATCAGCAGGATGTTGCTCGCGTGGCTCAGCAGCCAGGCGAGCGCGATGTGCGCCGGCGTGTCGTCATGCGCGGCGGCGATCTCCTTGACGATCGGATCGTCGAGCACGTTGTCGATCGTCCAGGCCGCGCCGAGGGGGAAGTAGGGGACGAACGCGATGCCCTGGCGCTCGGTCTCCGTCACGATCGACTCCGAGCCGCGGTTGGTGATGCTGTACCGGTTCTGAACCTCGGCGATCTCGGTGATTGCGGCCGCCGCCCGGTAGGTGGCGAGGTCGACGGTGCTGATGCCGACGCCGCCGATCAGGCCCTTGTCCTTGAGGTCGCGTGAGCGGCCCGAGCAGCTCGGCCAGCGGAATCTCGGTGCCGCCGTCGGGGAGCCGCAGGTTGACCACGTCGATCCGCTCGAGCTCGAGGGACCTGAGGTTGTCCTTCACACCGTCGGTCAGCTGCTCGGGGGCGAGGGCCGAGGGCCAGCCCCCCTCGGAGTCACGCACCGCGCCGACCTTGGTGGCGAAGACGAGGTCATCCGGATACGGGTGCAGGGCCGCGTGGATCAGCTCGTTGGCCACATCGGGCCCGTAGTACTGCGCGGTGTCGATGTGATTGACCCCAAGCTCGACCGCCCTTCGCAGCACCGCGATCGCCTGATCCCGATCCTTCGGCGGTCCCCACACGTGCGGACCCGGCAGCTGCATCGCCCCAAACCCGATCCGTCGCACCGGACGGCCGGCCAGCTCAAAGGTCGCTCCCCGTGCCGCCATGCGGTCCTGGATACAAACATGGATGCCAATGTGTTTCAAGCGGGTTAGCGCCGCCTGCGATCGGTGCGCACCTGTGCTTTACTAGACAGTCCGCCGCGGGGTGGAGCAGTCTGGTAGCTCGTCGGGCTCATAACCCGAAGGTCGCGGGTTCGAATCCCGCCCCCGCTACTTCGAAAAGGTCCGCATTTGCGGGCCTTTTC
>CAVOUS010000004.1:0-373708 GCA_963699675.1 uncultured Actinomycetota bacterium | reverse complement strand
GCGCGCGCCGGCGCCCACCGTGACGGTGTGCCAACGGGCCTGGCCCAACCCGACCGTCGGTCCCACGCCGGGGTCGTAGCGGGCCTCGCTCGCCGCGCAAGGCAGGAGTTCGGAGCGATGACCGTGGGGACTGGCCGCGAGGAAAGCGGGTCTTCTCGCGTACGATCACGCGCATGCTCTGCACCAAGCGGGGCACGAGGTTCCCTCGGAGCGAGGTGATCGCTTTGAGAGCCGCGCTGCAGCGGCGACTGAGGGTGCCGGACGTCTGTCTCGGGGGCTGTCATCGGCTGCGACAGACGGGCGCGGAAGGCGACGGCGTTTGGTGTTTGGCACCAGCTTTGTTCTTCGAGCCCAGACACCAAAAGCGCCGGATGCCGGTGCTACAGGGCCCGTGTAAGCGGCCATGTTCAGTGGGCGGCCGCTCGCTATCTGTCTAACCCGGGTGAGGAGTTGTTGGTTAAGTTAATCCTCTCGGTGGTGGGTGCCGATGTAAGTGGTGTCCGAGAATGTTCGCGACGCGTATCAGCGGCCGGTCTCGCTGCCAGACTCGATGAATTGTCCGACCGGGGCGGTTCGGATCGCGAGGGCGATATGAGTGCGACGGGAGGATCCCGCGCATCGCGCCACGCGCGTTCGTCTGGTTGCGCGTCGAGTGAGCGACCAGACGTCGTTGAGGGTGAGCGATCGGTTCGGTCCTTGAGTTCTCGGGTGGGGCGGGCTGGGGTCTCGGCGGGGTCCGCCGCGATGTCTGACGAGGTGCTGCACTCGGCGTTTGAACGGTCTCCGAACGGGATGAGCGTGTGTGCTCTGGACGGCCGGTGGTTACGGATCAACGACGCGTACTGCCGGATGTTGGGCTATGAGCGCGAGGAGCTGCTGGAGGGGTCGTTCCGCGATGTCACGCACGCTGACGATGTTGGCGAGGATCGCGAGTTCGTGGCCGCCGCGCTCGCCGGCGAGATCGACAGTCAGGAGCGGGAGAAGCGCTACGTGCGTGAGGACGGGTCGGTCTTGTGGGCGCGCGTGCGGGTGGAGGTGATTCGTGATGAGACGGGAGCGCCGCTGTACTTCGTTTCTCATGTGCAGGACATCAGCGAGCGCCGTGCCGCGCAGGGCCTGATGCGTGACAGCGAGCGGACGCTGCGCTCGGTGATCGACAATACGCCGGCGATCATCTGCGTCAAAGGCCGTGACCATCGCTACGAGCTTGTCAATCGCGAGTTTGAAGAGTGGAGTGGCGTGCGCAGCGACCGGATCCTGGGTCGCTGTTCTGAGGAGATGTCCTGGGCTCCCCAGTTCGCAGACGGGAGCGCGAAGGACCAGCTGGTGCTGGACGGCGGCGGTACCGCTCAGGAAGAGGAGACGATTTTACGTCACGGTCAGGAGCGGGTGTTTTTGACGACCAGGTTCCCGCTGCTAGATGATGAAGGCGAGATCCATGCGGTGTGCACGGCGTCGACTGACATCACCGATCGCCGCCGCGAAGAGCGCGCCAAACGCGACCGCTTGCAGTGCTCTGAGCTGATCTACTCGGCGCTGGCGCAGAATCGGCTGGTGCTGCACGGGCAGCCGATCGTGAGCCTGAAGTCCTTAGAACCGGTAAAGACCGAGCTTCTGATCCGGATGCGCAAGGTCCGCGGCGGCCGGGAGCTGATCGCCCCGGGAAGCTTTCTGCCCGCGGCGGAGCGCTTTGACCTGATCCACGTAATCGACGAATGGGTGATAGATCACGCGATCAAGCTCGCCCGGGCGGGCCACCGCGTGACCGTCAACGTATCGGCCAAGACGATCTCCACCGCCCGACAGGTTGACCGCATCACCGCCGCGGTGATCGCCAGCCGCGCCGCGGCACCAAACCTGATCTTTGAAATCACCGAGACCGCGGTCGCGGACAACCTCGATGCCGCGCGCACCTTCGCGATTCGTATGCGCAAGCTGGGCTGCGCGATCGCATTAGACGACTTCGGCGTTGGCCACGGAACATTTACCTATCTCAGGCATCTGCCCGTCGACTATCTAAAGATCGACTTGCAGTTCGTGCGCGACCTGCTACGCGATCCCGAAGACCGGCAGGTCGTGGAGGCGATCGTCGGTGTTGCTCACCAGTTCACGATCGAGACGATCGCTGAAGGCGTCGAGGATCAGGCGACCTTAGAAGAACTGCGCCGAATGGGAGTCGACTACGCGCAGGGCTTCTGGATCGGACGCCCCGCCCCCCTTCCCCAGCTCTGGAAATCCCCGATGAATCGACGGCGAGGAGACCGACATGCCCGTCAAGCCTGAACCAGGGGCTCGCTCGCGAGAGCTGGCCAAGGAGCAGAGCCTCACCGAACTCGAGCAGGCACTGGGTGACCGAGAGCAGCTCGCCGGCGACCGAGACCAAGCCCGCATCGATCAAGAGCAGGTCAACCACGACGAGCATCGCGCCGACAGCGAAACGTCAGATCATCGTGTCGCCACCATCCTCGACGATCGCCAAGCCCGGATCGATCGCGAACAAGTCACCCGAGACGTCAACCAAGAGTCGCTGGACCACGCCCAGGAAGGACGCGACAACCAGCAGGACGCACTCGACGAAACCCGGGCGATGCTCAGCCTTCCTCCCAGTCAACAGCCAGACGCCGCAGACCCGAGCGCCATTCAGCGCGGCGCCATCGACCGCGCCCGCGCCGCGCGGGAACGCGCCGAAACAGCATTGCTCCGCGCCCAAGCCGCCATGGTCCGCGCCCAAGCGTCTGAAGCCCGCGCCCAGGCCTTCGCACCGACCAAGACCTAGACCCACCACGGCGCGCTCGCTCTCCGGGGCCCACCCTCAACAGCGACGAGCGAGCATCCCAAGCCGGCAGGAGCGTCGGTGTCACCGAGCGCTCCGAGATCGTTCCCACAACAACCGACGCCAGAATGGAGCCATTCCAAGCCATCGCGCCGGGCCACTGCAGGCCACGACTTCGAACCGGCAGTGAGCCTGAGCAGCACCTAGGCACTCCGCCGGTCCGCCACGTCGCGAGCGGGCCTCGCTTTCGGCGACACTGGGGGTCAGCGAGACGAGCCTTCGTCGCCATTCCGATCGTGCATCGACGGTCAGACTGCGAAGAAATGCGATCGTGCGCGATAACACCCTCGACGGCGATTCTGGCAAGCAGGAGGTGGCTATTAGCCGGACCTCAGCGGCCTATGGACGATGGCGGGCGCGGGGATTGACCTGAGCTATCGGCTCGACGTAGGATCGGCCCATGGGATCGCGGACGATGACGCTCGCGGGCGCGTTGGCCGTTTTGCTGGCTGGCTGCGGCGGGAGCGGTCACAAGCCGGCCGCCACGACGAGTTCCGGTGTGACCACGACTCCCGCCACCTCCTCGGCGCCGGAGCCGCCGATCACCCATCGCCTCCTCACGCGCAGCGAGATGCCCCCCGGCTTCGCTGCACAAGGCCAGCCGAGTGTGTCCTTGACCATCGCGCAGTGGGTGCAGCAGGTCGGTTCTCCATCGAATTCGCCGCAGAGCGAAACCGCGCGGCTAAAGCGGATCGGGTTCGTCGCTGCGGCGAGCCTCAACCTGAACAGCAGCCAGGGAGCTGGGATTTCTCTGGTTGAGCGGTTTCGCTCGCCCGCCGGGCCACGCTCCGAACTCGCCAACACCCTGGCCACCGTCAATGGAGGGCCTGCAGGCCAGGTGAGATTCTCGGTGCCGGGAATCCCGAAGTCCGCTGGATTCGGCGCCGCCGGCAGCAATAGCGGCGTGAACGTTGCGTTCGCGGACGGCGACTACTACTACGTGGTGGGCGAGCAACCCAACGCTCCGGCCAATCGCGCCGGTGTGATCGCCTCAGCGCAGAAGCTGTACCACCGCGTACGCGACTGAACCCATTCCCGCGACCAGCTCAACCGCGGTCTCCAAACGCAGGACGCTGAAGCTCATACTTCCATGATCGCGGCGCAGCGACGGCTGTAGGTCGTGAGGACAGTCGGAGGGGTGGTTTACCGGGCCCTCGCTAATTGACTGGGTGGCACGAGTCCTGGCACGTTTGCGTCCTGTGGAGTCGGCTGAACGATCCTAATCACGCACAAGGGGGCAGCGTCGGAGCTGACCCCAACGTGCAGCAGGCGGGACACAAGCGGGGCACCATTGCTTTCAGGCCATCGCCGCCTCCCCCAGCGCGATTGCATTAGCGAGACATACCGATGGCCGGGGGCAGGCGCCCGGGACGGCCAGCTCGCCCGCGGTGCCGGTGCGCCAGGACCGGCTATGCATATGCCACTGGTCGGTTCCCGAGGCATTAGCCGGGGCCCTGGATCGGCGACCTGCGAGGGTGCAGCGGGCGACGGTTGGGCGGTTCTATCGACGCCCACAAGAGGCCAAGATGCAACCCGCTCTGTATGGAGCTGCCGGTCATCGCCGGGTCGCCGGTCACGATGCCTGGCTTTCACGAGGGTCGCGCCGGGAGGAACAAGGGCCGTCTGGCCGCGCGCGGCCGGTTCGGCGGCAGTTGGAGGGCGGTGCCCACGCCTGAACATCGTCCGCAAGTGCCGCGAATCCGTGGCCCCGCTCGACGCGGCCGGCCGCGCACATCACCGGAGTCGAAGTCGGCTTTCAAGCGCCTCGGCTTCGCCTCGATCGCGCTTCACACGCGTGAGGTCGCAGGTTTGAAAGCCGCCGCGCCAACCACGGAACAACCTACTGCCGTTCGACGAGCGCTTTGAAATTGTGGAGACCTTCTTCGAGGCTCTTGCCATTTAAGCGCGTAACGATGAGCGCATCTGCGATTTTGCCGAACACGCCGCCCGGCAACGCGTAGTCGAACGTCGTGGTCACGCGTGTTCCATCGCCTTCCGCTGTCAGCTCCCAACGAGCCCGCCCCGACAACATGCCCTCCATTTGGAAAAGCTGCAGCTTGCCCGGCTGGTAGTCGAGAACCGTCTCGGTGATCGGCAGGGACATGCCCGCCGACTTCACCTTGAAGACGACCTTGCCTCCTGCTTCGGGGTAGGGAGCAGCGATGCTGAGCTCCGTCATGCCCGGATACCAGTCCGGCCAGCGGCTGGCATCGCTCAAGAGCGCCATGGTCTCCTGCGGCGAGGCCTTGATACGGATATCTCGTGTCACGATCGCCATCGTGGATCCCCTCACTCTCGCTTTGTGCCGTCACGCGTCCGTGGCGCGGCCAGGTTAATCGATTGCGGCCGGACCGGCACGAGTCTCGTTGGACTGGTGACGTATGGTCTCATCGATGGGGGACGCTTAGAGCCGACCGGCGGTCCGGGACACCCGAGCTGGTTCGAGGTTCCGCAATTGCCTGTTCGAGAGAGCACCCGAGCCAATTTTGGCAACGGCTGCTGCCAGATCGGGCCGCCGCGGTCACGTGAGCCTCATGAGAACGCTTCGGCGTGGTCGGTGGAGAACTGCTCGAAGCTCCGTGCTGGCCGCCTGAGGGTTGTGGGTACGTCGTCGGTGACCCAGTCGGAGTCGCCTCCAGCGAGGAGGGCGAGTGCTTGGGCGTTCATCTGTGCGATGTGCTCTGGAACGCCGACGCTGACCATCGCCTGCGTCTGCTCCTCGTCGGTGAGCGGGTGAAAGTCGATTGGACGGCCGAGCACCATTGACAGGATCGCTGCTGCGTCTGCGTAGGAGAGTGACTCGGGGCCGGTGAGCCAGTAGGTCTTGTCTTTGTGCGGGGCGGGGTTGCTGGCGATCGCTGCCGCGACGGCGGCGATGTCGCGGGAGTCGATCAGACCGGCGCGGCCGTCCCCGGTGTTGGCACCGAAGCTGCTGGTTTTGGCGATGGCGGGCGCCAGCATGAGGAAGTTCTGCATGTAGGCGTTGTTTCGCAGGAGCGTGTAGCCGAGTCCGGAAGCGACCAGCCCCTCCTCGATCTCGGTCTGAGCTCGCCTCCGGGCGATCGGTGAGTCCGCCGAGGCCTTGCTGGTGATCTTCACGACGTGGTCAACACCAGCGCGGGCCGCGCTGTCGACGACGTTCAGCTCCTGGGTCGGGATCGCCAGGCTCACGAGGATCACGGATGAGACGTCCCGCATAGCGGCGTCGATGCTCGCCGGCACCTCCAGGTCACCCTCAACGACTTCGGCGCCCGCCTGCGACAGCACGGCGACTTTCTCCGGGTTGCGCGCGAGGACTCGGACGGGTTCGCCTTGTGCGGTGAGAAGGCGCGCTGCCTCTGCTCCGACCTTGCCGGCGGTGGTGATGAGAATCATGTTTGATGCGTCCCTTGCGGTCGAAATCTCGGTTTCGTTCGGACTCAGACGGCGACGCGGCCGCCATCGGCGGGCAGGATTGCCCCGTAGACGAAACTCGCGTCGTCCGAAGCGAGGAAGCTGACAGCGGCGGCAATCTCGTCCGGGGTCGCGCCGTGCCCCGCCGGTGTGCTCGAAGCCAGGACATCGAACATCTCGCCCATAGCGGCGCTCGCTGGGGTGCGTGTCGGTCCGGGTGCGACCGTGTTGACGCGGACGCCCTGGGCGGCGTATTCGGCGGTCCAGGCCTTGGTGAGTGATTCGACTGCGGCCTTGGATGCGCCGTAGGCAGCCAAGCCGTTCATGCCGATGGTCGCGGCCATCGTCGAGATATTGATGATGGAGCCACCGCCCTTTGTAGCCATGCGGGGCGCGATCGCCGCTGTCAGGAAGAACGGCGCTTTGACGTTGACATCAAACGTGACGTCGAACGCCTCCTCCGTCGTCTGGTCGGTCGGGCCACCGGGAAACACGCCAGCGTTGTTGACCAGCACGTCGACATCGCTTGTGGCCTCGGCGAGGCGTCTGACATCTTCGAAGCTCGCTAGGTCAGCGGCGATGAACCGCGCCTTGCCCCCGGCGGCCTCGACCGCCTGTACGACCTCGCGACCACGGGCCTCATCGCGGCCGCTGATGATCACCTCAGCGCCCTCGCTTGCGAGGCGCTCTGCGACTGCGCGGCCGATGCCTGATGTGCCGCCGGTAATAAGGGCGGTCTTGCCGTGAAGTGCCATGTCTTCGTGTCCTCCTGTCGAGTGGTTGTCGTGAACCCAGAGAAACTGGATCGCGTGTTCCACTCTAGCAACAGACTGGAATGCGTGATCCAATCTGTTGGTAGACTCTGAGACATGACCACGGCCAACCCCTCCCCCCGCCGGCTGACGCGCAAGGGACAAGAAACCCGCCAGCGCATCGTCAACGCGGCGGCCGATCTCATCTTCGAGCAAGGCGCCGCCCACACGACAATCGAGGACGTGCGCGCAGCGGCGGACGTCTCAAGCTCACAGCTCTACCACTACTTCGACGACAAGCCCGCCTTGGTCCGGGCCGTGATCGAACACCAGACCGACACCATTGTCGGCGGGCAGGAGACGTTCGATCTCAGCAGCTTGGATGGCCTGCGCGCCTGGCGTGATCGGGTGATCGAACACCAGCGGGAACTCAACTGCAACGGCGGCTGCCCAATCGGCTCGCTCGGAAGCGAGCTAGCCGAGACCGATCCCGAAGCGAGAGCCCAGGTCGCCGAGGGGTTCACGCGTTGGGAAGCCACCATCCAGAGCGGCCTTCGAGAGATGCACGCCCGCGGCCGGCTCACGCCCGACACTGACCCCGACACCCTCGCGCTCGCGCTCCTTGCCGCATTACAAGGCGGCTTGCTGCTCACGCAGATCGAACGCGACACCAAACCGCTAGAAGCCGCACTCGACGCGATGCTCGAACTGGTCGCCAGACTCGGCGGCCGCAGCTAGCACGAAGACACCGTCGGACCGCTGTGCCGTCTCGCGGAGCGAGACTACGCGGTCGGCATGGTCTCCCAGCGAGAACGCGTACCCGACTCGTCTCACAACCGCTTTGACGTATGCCTGCTCCACACGGCGTGAGCGGTTTGTCGCGTAACCGAGCGCCGCCGTCCCGATGCCCGGACGCTCGCGATGCGCAAGAAGCGAGCGGGACACCGGACGTAGGGCAGGCCTTCGGACCCCAGGGCCCGTAGAGCGAGACGATTGACGTGTCAATCATCGTCTGCAGGAGGACGTCATGCAGCTGCCTCCGACCTCGGACCAGCAGAACGCCTACCTCACCCGGTCAGCAGGACTCAACACCCAACGCTGGCTCACCCCAGCCGAGGCCGAGGACCTCCTAGCCGACGAGCGCGACGCACCCACATCCCGCTAGCAACCCACCCGTCTCAGGATGCCGGGAGCGGTCCAACCACGGCAGTCGGGACCATCCGATACCACCGACGCCGCGCCCGGGAGGCATCGGTCTGACATCGAGGGCTGCGAGTTCCCGACTGTCGGCGACGTGATCACCGACCTGCCGCCTGGTTGTGGTGCCGGGCGAGCACGCGCTCGCGCCCAGGAAGACCTGCCCTGCACACGCGGCGAGTCCCGGCGGTCATCGCTCGGAAGGCCTCCTTCGCGCGGGCGATCTCGTCGCGCCACCGTCAGGCTGTCTCAGGTCGAGTTCGCGCCGCATTTTGCCCAAGGGAGGAGCCGACCCAAGGTCCGGCCGCCCTTCTGCTTTGACCGTGCCGGCGTCGGCTGGGTCGACCGATCTCGGTTAGCAGGCCCTGCCGGCCGCGCAGGCGAAGCAGCAGTCCGACGACGACGAGCACGGAGACGACCGCGTGTCGTCCGACTCAGAAAGCCAGCGTCACGCTCGTCCGTGGTGACCCTCGCCGATTGGGATGTAGAAGTGTCGCCGACGTCGCCGGCCAGGGGTCGCAATGCCGCGGCCGACAGACAGCGCAACGGGCTGTCACCGGAGTGGGGCTGGCGGTCCTCGCGGGAGTCGCGCGCCCCGCTCAGGGTTTGCGGCGGTCTGCGCTCACGGTTGTGCCCGGCTCCCAGCCAGCGGGCCGGCCGAGCGCCGCGCTCTTGAGCACCTTGAGCGGGAGCAGCGCGCAGCGCAAGCGCAATGGTGGGATCTCAGTCCCGAGCAGTTGCAGGATGAACGACTGGTCGAGCGCGAGGATCTCGGAGATCCGTCTGTGGGGGATCTGGTCCGACGCCATCGACGCGGCTGCTTGGCAGATCGCACAGACGTGGCCCTCGAAGCGCACGTCGAGGATCTGACCGTCCGGCTGGACCGCGAGCTTGACCGTCAGGTCGTCGCCGCACACCGGGTTCAGCTCGCGGAACTGGAGGTCGACGCGATCGAGCGGCGAGGCTGGCGGGCTCCAGTTGTGCGGCGACCTCGCGTGCTCCAGGATCCGCTCGCGGTACAGCTCCTCGATGGGACGGTCGCGCTCCACGCTCTCAGCGTAGGCCGGCGCGCGCCGCGAGCTCGCGGGCGCCCGCCCGGTTGGCGGCAGCGAGCTCCGCCACGTCGGCCGTGCACAGCTCGCCGCCGGCGACCACGGCGCGCCCGCCGACGAGCAGCAACTCAAGCGGCGCGGGCGGGCCGAACACGAGCGCAGACACGGGGTCGGCGATGTCGGCATGTCCGAGGCCATCTAGCCGCCATAGCGCGACGTCGCCGACCTTGCCGACCTCCAGCGACCCGATCGCGTCCGATCGGCCCAGGCAGCGGGCGCCGCCGATCGTCGCCATCCACAGCGCCTGTCGCGCGGTCAGAGCCTGCGGGCCGAGGCGGGCGCGGGCGAAGAGCAGCGCCTGGTGCAGCTCCTCGGCCAGCCCGCCGTGCTCGTTGGATGCGACCCCGTCGACGCCCAGCCCGACCGGCGCCCCTGCCGCGAGTAGCTCCGGGATCGGCGCGATGCCGGAGCCCAGCCGCGCGTTCGAGCTCGGACAGTGCGCGACACCGGTGCCGGTGGCGGCGTACTTGGCGATGTCGCCGTCGGAGAGGTGGACGCAGTGCGCGAGCCAGACGTCGTCGCCGAGCCAGCCGAGCGATTCGACGTAGTCGACCGGACGCGCGCCGAAGTGGGCGACGCAGAACTCCTCCTCGTCGCTGGTCTCGGCGAGGTGGGTGTGAAGGCGGACGCCGAGTGCCCGCGCCAGCTGCGCGCAGTCGCGCATCAGCTCGGCCGTGACCGAGAACGGCGAGCAGGGCGCGAGCGCCACCTGGAGCAGGGAGTCGAAGCTCGGGTCGTGGTATGCGGCGACCGCCGACTCGCACTCGGAGAGGATCCGGTCCGCATCCTCGACCACCTCGTCGGGCGGAAGGCCCCCGGACGAGCGCCCCAGGTTCATCGAGCCGCGGGTGGCGCAGAATCGCAGCCCGATACGCCGAGCCGCCTCGATCTCGGCGGCGAGCAGGTCGCCGCCGGACGCCGGGAACACGTAGTGGTGGTCCATCGCGGTCGTGCAACCGGATAGGGCGAGCGCGGCGAGCCCGGCGCTCGCGGCGACGTACTCCAGGTCGGCGTCGAGGTGCGCCCACACGGGGTAGAGCGCGGTCAGCCACTCAAACAGCGTGCCGTCGGGGGCGTATCCGCGCGTCAGCCACTGGTACAGGTGATGGTGAGTGTTGACGAAGCCGGGCGTCGCCAGGCAGCCGGTTGCGTCGATGCGCCGCGCCCCGTCGACCGCAGCCGCGGGGCCCGCGCCGACCGCGGCGATCCGTCCCCTGCTCACGACCAGATGCCCGGTGGAGTGCTCGGTGCCGGCCGCGTCGATCGTGGCGATCGAGCAGCCGTCGATGACCACGGTGTCGGCGCCGGCTGCGGGAGGCGCCACGGCTCAGCTGCCTCGATAGGTCGAGAACGCGAACGGGCTGAGTAGCAGCGGCACGTGGTGATGGGCGCCGGGGTCGACCACGGTGAAGGTCACGGTCACCTCCGGATAGAACGTGGCGACACTTGCGGCGTCGAAGTAGCCGCCGGTGTCGAAGTGGATGCGGTGGATCCCCGCTCCCGGATCTCCGAGCGCGCCGACCCGCCCGTCGGCGTCGGTGCGTCCTTGTGCGGTGGTGCGCCACTCGCCGTCGACCCGTTCCTCCACGCGCACCACGACGCCCTCGGCCGGCCGCCCGGTCGTGGCGTCGAGCACGTGCGTCGACAGGCTCATCGCGGCTTCTCCAGCAGCTTGCCCAATCGCAGCCGGTTGATCTTGGCCAGCTCGCCTAGCACGACGCCGCGCTCGGTCTCCGGGTCGTTGTCGAGCCGGGCCCGGCAGACGGCGAGCAGCTCGGCGGCGCCGCGGCCGGAGGCGCACACGAGGTAGACGTGGCCGAACCGCAGCTCGTAGGCGGCGTTGGCGGCGGCGAGCTCGCCGAGCAGATCCGCGCCGGCGGTGGCGACGCCTGCCTGCTCGCCCCGCGACCAGGCGGCGGAACGCCCGTCACCGCCGTGCGACGGAGCGGCGTCGCCGATGCGCGGGTGGCCGGCGAGCGCCTGCTCGAGCCCGCCGCGGTCCAGCTCGGCGGTCGCGCGGTCCGAGGCGACGTACAGCGCGGCCTCGGACCGGTACGGACGCCCCAGCACCATGTGCTCCACCCACGCCTCGGCCGCACAGCAACTGTGCAGCCGGACGCGGAGCTCGTCGTCGGGCGTCACATCGAACGCAGCCACCCCGCCGTCCGGGGCGTGACCCCCGCGGGACTCTGTGTCCACGGTCACTGGGCGCCGGGTTCAGCGATCGGAGGAGTGGTCACGACGGCTCCCTCATCGACCGCCAGCTGCACCGCGCTCTCGCCCTCACCGCCAGGCCCAAAGTGGTTGAAAGCGAGGTTGAGGATGAACACCACGATGACCGTGGCGGTAATGCTCGATCCGAAGATCACCTGGAAGTTCTTTGGAAACTTGTTATAGAAACTTCCGTCGAACGCGGGCAGCAATCCGACGGCGAGCGAGATCGCGACGATCAGCAGGTTGTGGTTGTTGCGGAAGCTGACCTTGTGCAGCGTCTGGATCCCGACCGCCGTCACCATCGAGAACATGATCGTGGCGGCGCCACCGATCACCGGGCCGGGCAGGTCGGCGACGATCTGTCCCACTTTCGGGATCAGCCCCAAGATCAGCAGGAGGCTGCCGCACATGGTCACCACCCAGCGACTGCGGATCCCGGTGAGGCCGACGAGCCCGACGTTCTCCGCAAACGCGGTGTCAGGGAAGGAGTTGGTGAACGACGCGATGAACGCCGAGAGCGCGTCGGTCGCCAGGCCGCGAGCCAGGTCGTTGGGCGTCACCTCCTTCTCCACCATCTCGCCGACGGCGAGCATGTCCGCGGTGGACTCGGTGAACGTCACCAGCATCACGATGCACATCGTGATGATCGGCGCGGCCGCGAACTTCGGGTCGCCGAAGCGGAAGATGTGAGGCCCTCCGAACCAGGCGACGCCGCCCAGGTTGCCGAAGTGGGCCTGGTGGATGAATGCCGCCACGATCGTGCCGATCACAATGCTGAGCAGTACCGCGATCTGCGAGATGAAGCCGCGGAACAGGCGGCTGATCAGGATGATCGACAGGACGACGATGCCGGCGAGCACGACATGCGAGACGTCGGCGACGTTCGCCCCGTTGACCACCCTCGGGGCGATCAGCGAGATGTCCGCGCCGCCCAGCGACAGGCCGATGATGCAGATGACCGTGCCGGCGACCAGTGGCGGGAAGAACCGGACGATCATCGAGAACGGCTTGGCCAGGAGCAACCCGAGCACGCCGGAGACCATCATCGCACCGTAGACGTAGGGCAGTCCCTTCACCCCGCCGTACTGGGTCGCGATGATGATCATCGGGTTCAGGACGGTGAAGGTCGCGCCGGCGACGACCGGGAGCCTGACGCCAAACACGTTTGAGATGCCCGCCGACTGAATTATCGTCGCGATCCCCGAGACGAGCAGGTCGGCGCTGACCAGGGTCGCGATCTGGCCCGAGTTCAGGCCGACTGCCGGTCCGACGATCAGCGGGACCGCGACCGCCCCCGCGTACATGATGCACAGGTGCTGCAGACCGAAGACGAACAGCTTGTGCAGCGGTGGAACCCGGTCCACCGGATGTATCGCCGGCGCGCCACTGCCCGGCGTTGTGAGCGTCCCTTCTGACGACATGGTTTGTCCCCTCTCCGTGCGCGGTGATCGGTGTCCCACGAAACGACGGAGGTCCTCCTAGACCTTCCGCCTAGTGGATTTCTATTTCCGCGTAGCAGATACGATATTCGGACCGCACCACGCTGTCAAGCGGCCGCTGTCAATCTGCAGCCGTTCGGCGCACGATCGGGTGCACCATCCGACGCCTCGGACGGCGCGATCGCGCGGTACCTGCGCCCGAGGCCACCCGCTCCGCCGGTAGCCGGTCACGGGCGCTCCCGGCAGCCCGGCGCGCCCGGTCAGGCCGCGCGCGTGGTCTCGGCCGCGCGCACGGGCGCCCGAGCGGCGAGCTCGGCGCCGATCTTCCCTGCGGCCTCGCGGAGGATCGGCGCCGCCTTGTCGATCACGTCGTCGGACATCCGCGTCAACGGACCGGACATCGACAGCGCCACGGGCCGGGGGGCGCCCGGCACGGTGAGCGCGACGCAGCGCACGCCCAGTTCCTGCTCGCCGTCGTCGAGCGCGTACCCTCGCTCGCGCACCCGTTCCAGGTCGGCGAAGAGCAGCTTGGGGGTGGTGAGCGTTTGCTCGGTGCGTCGCGGCATCCCGGTGCGCTTGAGCAGCTCCCGCACCTCGTCGTCGGGCTTGGTGGCGAGGATCGCCTTGCCGACCGCGGTCGCGTGCGGCTTGACCCGGCGACCAACCTCGGTGAACATCCGCATGAAGTTCCGTGACGGCTGCACCTGTGCCACGTAGACGATCTCCTCGCCGTCGAGCACGGCGAGATTGAGCGACTCGCCCAGCGCCTCGACGACATCGGACATGTACGGGTGGGCAAGCGCCCCGAGTCGCTTGGTGCTCGTGTCGACCAGGCGCATCAGCCGCGGGCCGAGCGAGTACTGCCGCGACGGTTCCTGGCGCGCGTAGCCGAGGTCGACCAGCGTGCGGACGAGGCGGTGGATAGTGGCCGGCGGCAGCTGCGCCTCGATGGCCAACTGCGACAGGCCGATCTCGCCGCCGGCGTCCGCCATCGCCTCGAGGATCGCGAACGCTCGAGCGAGCGACTGCACCCCGCCTTGCGATCTGGGCTCCGGCGAGCCGTTGGTTGCCATGCGCCTCCTCGGTCAGCACCGTCTACGCCGTCGGTCTTGCCCGCCCAACGATATCAGTATTCCGCATCATGGTAATCGGTTCTCCAGCCGTCCGGTCCGGTTTCACCGGCGTGCCATCCACCCAGACACCGGCCACATCGGGGGCGACGCCCAGCGCGAACGCCCGCGCCAGCGCCTCCTCCGGACCGTCCGCGTAGCGCAGGCCGACGTCCAGCGGGCTGCCGGGCGACGGGCGGAGCCAGAGCGCGTCGAAGCGCTTGCCGACGCCGAGATCGCCAAGCTCCCCGTCGAGGCCGAGCGCCGACGCTCCGGCCGCCGTGGCCAGGTAGAGCAGATGGGTCGAGGTGAGCGGCACGCCATCGGCGCCGCGCAGCTGCTGCATGAAGTACGCCTGCAGCCCCTCCTTGAACAGCGAGTAGCCGGTGCCGGCGCCGACATCGCTGCCGAGTGCCACCGGCACCCGGTGGGCAAGGTGGCGGTCCAGCGGGAACAGCCCGCTGCCGAGCGCGGCGTTGCTCGTGGGGCAGTGCGCGACCGCAGTGCCGCCGGTGGACAGGCGCTGCAGCTCCGCGTCGGTGGGGTGGACGTTGTGCGCAAGTACGGTCCGCGATCCGATCAGGCCGTGCCGGTCATAGCTGTCGACGTAACTGGACTGAAACAGGTCCCGCACGGCGGCGATCTCGGCCGTGTTCTCGTTGACATGCGAGGTGCACCAGCTGCCGGGGACCGCCGCCTGGAGCGCCGCGCACGAGGCGAGCATGTCGTCGCTACACGACAAAGCGAACCGCGGGGTCACCGCATAGCGGTTGCGCCCCTGGCCGTGCCAGCGGTTCGCCAGCGACAGCCCGTCGTCGTACGCGCGTTGCGCGGTGGTGTGCAGCTCGGGGCGTAGCATCCGGTCGCTCACCACCAGCCCGCTCGTGATCCGCAGACCGCGCGCGGACGCGGCGGCGAACAGCGCGTCAACCGCCGGCGCGAAATGGGCCCCGAACACGAGCGCGGTGGTCGTGCCGGCATCGGCGAGTCCGCCGACGAACTCTGCGGCGACCTCCTGCGCGTAGCCGAGGTCGGCCATTCGTGCCTCCTCGGGCAACGCGCAGCGCTCCAGCCAGTCGAGCAGCGGCATGCCGAGGCCCCCGATCACCCGCGCCTGGGGGAAGTGCACGTGCGTGTCGACGAAGCCCGGCAGCAGCAGGCCGTCGGCGAGCTCGGACACGGGCTCGGAAGCGTGCCGGGCCCGAACCTCGGCGAACGAGCCACGGTCGGCGATCCGGCCGTCGGCGGTGACCAGCAGCCCGGCGTCGGCATCGGCGCGCAGGGCCCCGCCGCGGAACGGGTCCTCAGGCGCGTCGAGCACCTGGGCGCGATAGATCGTCACGGCCGCGCGCCTTCGCGCTCGCGCTCGCGCTCGACCTCGCGCTCGCGCTCGCGCTGGAACGTTCGCAGCAGATCCGCGGCGACGCCGACCGCGATCGTCGCCGGCTCCTTGCCGCTGATGTCAGGCAGTCCGATCGGCGTCTTGATCCGAGCGATCGTCTCCGCGTCGTGGCCCCCCTCGTCGGCGAGCCTGCGCCGAAAGCGCGCCCACTTGCCCGACGAGCCGATCAGCCCGATTGACCCCAGGTCGCCGCGCCGCAGTGCGGCGTCGCACAGCGCCACGTCCTCGGCGTGGTCGTGGGTCATGATCAGCACGTGACAGCCGGGTGGCAGCTCGCCGACGACGTACTCCGGCAGCACCGGGACCCGGTGGACGTGCACCGTGGCCACCGCATCGGCGAGCACGGCGAGCCGAGACTCGCTGACGATCTCCGGCCGCGTGTCGATCAGGTGCAGCTCGATGTCGTGGCGGGCGAGGATGCGGGCGAGCTCCAACCCGACGTGCCCGGCCCCGAAGATCGCCACCGCAGGGACGGTCGGCAGCGGCTCGAGCAGGACGGTCACCTTGCCGCCGCAACACTGGACGCCATGTTCGGCCGGGGCGCGCTCCGACAGCTCGGAAGTCATCAGCTCGGGCGACTCCGACGGGTTCTCCAGCTGCGCACGCGCTCGCTCGATCGCGACCGCTTCGACGTTCCCGCCGCCGATCGTGCCCCACGAGCCGGTCGCGCTCACCACCATCTTCGCGCCCGCCCGCTGCGGCGCGTGGCCACGGACCGTGGCGAGCGTGACGAGGACGGCGGGCTCGCGGGCCGCGCGCAGGCGGATGACCGCGTCCAGCCACAGCCCATCAGGCATGCACCACCGCGTGCTGGAGGTCCTCCGAGGATTTATGCATCGGCTTCGCATCCGGGTCAAGATCCGGCGGCAGCCGACCGGGATAGCCCTCGGTCACGTCGCCACCCATGTCGCCGGCGGCCTGATCACGCGCCTGCTCAACGGCCCAGAAGACCGCCTCGGGGGTCGCCGGGCTGGCCAGGTTCACGCTCGTGCCGGCGTGCCCGAAGGCCGCGGCCGCCTGGCGCAGCGCCTCACGGACCGAGAACGCCAGCATCAACGGCGGCTCCCCAACCGCCTTAGAGCCGTACACCGCACCCGCCTCGGTGGCATCGCGTAGCAGCGTGACGTTGAACGTCTCGGGCATCTCGGAGAAGCTCGGCAGCTTGTAGGTGCTGGCCGCCTGCGTCAGAAAGCGGCCGCGGCCCGGACCGTCGCTGGCGTCCCAGCGCAGGTCCTCCAGCGTGAGCCACCCGGCGCCCTGCACGAAGCCGCCCTCGATCTGCCCGAGGTCGATGAGCGGTGAGAGGCTGTCGCCGACGTCGTGGACGATGTCGACCCGCAGCGTGCGATACGCCCCGGTGAAGCCGTCGACCTCGACCTCGGTGGCGGCTGCTCCGTAGGCGAAGTACTTGAACGGGTTGCCCTGCATCACCGTCGAGTCCCAGTGCAGTCCCTCGGTGCGGTAGAACCCCGAGGCCGACAGCTGGACGCGCTGGAAATACGCCGTGCGCACCAGCTCGTCCCAGTTGACGTGGGTCCCCTGCGAGGCGGACAGGGGCCGCGCGACGCCATCGACGATCCGGACGTCGCCGGGGTTGACGCCGAGCATGCCGCCCGCAACCGTCAGCAGCCGATCGCGGATCTGCTCGCAGGCGTTCTTGACCGCACCGCCGTTGAGGTCCGCGCCGGAGCTTGCCGCGGTCGCCGAGGTGTTGGGCACCTTGTCAGTTCGGGTCGGCGCGAGGCGCACCCGTTCGAGTGGAATGCCCAGCGTGGTAGCGGCCACCTGCAGCATCTTCGTGTGCAGGCCCTGGCCCATCTCCGTGCCGCCGTGGTTGATCAGCACCGATCCGTCCTTATAGACGAGCACGAGCGCCCCGGCCTGGTTGAACGCGGTCAGGTTGAACGAGATCCCGAACTTCACGGGCGTCATCGCCAGACCGCGCTTGACGTGCTTGTGCGCGGCGTTGAACCGCTCCACCTCCTCCACGCGCGCGAGAACGTCCCCGTTGACGATCGTCTGCCCCCACACGGCCTCCAACCGCTCGGGATGGCGGACCGGCTGTCCGTAGGGGGTGCTGTGTCCCGCGCGGTAGAAGTTGCGGTGCCGAAGCTCCATCGGATCGAGGCCGAGCAGCGGCGCGCAGCGGCCGAGGATGTCCTCGATGACGAGCATGCCCTGGGGGCCACCGAAGCCACGGAACGCCGTGTTCGACGTCTTGTGGGTCTTGGCGATCCGCCCGTTGATCCGAGCGTGGGGGATCCAGTAGGCGTTGTCGATGTGGCACAGCGCCCGCGCCAGCACTGGCTCGGACAGGTCCAGGCTCCACCCGCCGTCCGCGGTGAGCGTCGCCTCCAGCGCGAGCAGGTGCCCGTCGGCGTCGAAACCGACGCGCCAGTCGGCGTGAAAGCCGTGGCGCTTGCCGGACATCGTCAGGTCCTGGGTGCGGTTGAGGCGCAGGCGCACCGGGCGGCCGGTGAGGATCGCGCCGAGCGACGCGATCGCGGCGAAGCCGTGGGGCTGCATCTCCTTGCCGCCGAAGGCCCCGCCCATTCGCAGGCATTGCACGGTGATCTCCGAGTTGTGCCGGCCCAGCACGTGGGCGATGATCTCCTGTGTCTCCGAGGGATGCTGGGTGCTCGATTGGACGAACACCTGTCCCGCCTCGTCGACGTGGGCGAGCGCGGCGTGCGTCTCCAGATAGAAGTGCTCCTGCCCCGAGAACTCGAACTCGCCGCTGAACACCCGGTCGGCCTCGGCCAGGGCGCTGTCCACGTCGCCGCGCGCCACCTGTGGCTGCGCGCCCTGGAAGCTGTGGACGGCGATCGCCTCGGTGACGGTGACGTAGGACGGCAGTGGCTCTGCCTCGACCTCGACGGCTTGCGCGCCGAGCCGGGCGGCCTCGAGCGTCTCGCCCAGCACCCAGCAGACAGCATGCCCAAAGAACATGATCTCGGACGGGAACAGGGGCTCGTCGTGCTTGACCCCGGCGTCGTTGACGCCCGGCACGTCCGCGGCCGTCAGCACCCGCACCACGCCGGGCACCGCGAGCGCCGGCTCGGTGTTCAGGGTGGTGATTCGCGCGTGCGCGCACGAGGTCTGGACGGGATAGGCGTGCAGCACGTCCTTGGTGCGATAGATCAGGTCGTCGGTGTAGAGCGCCGCGCCGGTCACGTGCAACACCGCGCTCTCGTGTGGGACCGCGATCCCGACCGCCGGGCTCTCGGGCCGCGTGGCAAGCTCACTCATCGATCCCTCCCGTTCGTGTCATGCGCGGCTCGCTTGACGCCGATCTCCGCGCTGTCCGCGTGCAGCTTCAGCAGGCTCGACCGGAGCATCGCCGCGCGGTACCGGGTGCTGGCGCGGTGATCGTTCATCGGGGTGCCCTCGGCGCCCAGGATCTCCGCCGCCGCGGTCACCGTCTCAAGCGACCAGGCGTTGTCGACCAGTGCCGCCTCGGTGGCGGTCGCGCGCAACGGGGTCGCGGCCACGCCGCCGAGCCCGATCTGGGCGCGCTGGACGGTCCCGGCGTCGTCATGGTCGATCGCAAACGCGACCGCGACGCTCGAGATGTCGTCGAATCGCCGCTTGGCGATCTTGTGAAAGGCCGTCAGGCCGGCGAGCGGCCGCGGGATCCGGATCGAGCGGATCAGCTCGTGGGCGCGGCACACGCTCGTCCGGTAACCGGTGAAGTAGTCGGCCAGCTCGACCTCTCGCTCGCCGTCGACGCTGGCGAGCACGAGCCGCGCTCCGAGCGCCAGCAGCACGGGCGGGGCGTCCCCGATCGGCGAGCACGTGCCGAGGTTGCCGCCGAGCGTGGCGCCGTTGCGGATCAGCCGCGAGGCGAATTGCGGAAACATCTCGGCGAGCAGCGGCACGCGACCCTTCAGCAGGCGCTCGATCTCGGTGAGCGAGAGCGCAGCGCCGATCTCGATCCAGTCGGGGTCGACCGACAGGTTGCGCAGCTCCGGCAGGCGGTCGATCGCCAGCACCGCCTCCGGGCGTTTGCCGCGCAGGTTGACCTCGACACCGTGGTCGGTGAACCCGGCGACCACGGTCGTCTCCGGCCGCTCGTGCAGGAGCTCGACCGCCTCCGCGAGCGTCGCAGGCCGGGTGAACGTGAGACCGTCCCGGCTCAGCCGGGTGGCCACGGGGGCAGGCGCGGGCTGCCCGGACCGAGCGGCGAGCTCGTCTGAGTCCGCCGGCTCGCCGAGCGCGTACGCCGCGTCCCTGATCGGCCGGTACCCGGTGCAGCGGCACAGGTTGCCGCTGAGCGCGTGCAGGTCAAAGCCGTTGGGTCCGTGCTCAGCGTCGCCGTGTCCGTTGGCCGGCGTGCGGTCGGGGCGGTAGTACTCGTACGCCATACTGCAGATGAAGCCAGGCGTGCAGTAGCCGCATTGCGAGCCGCCCCGCACCGCCATCTCGAGCTGAACGGGGTGCAGCGCGTCGGCGTCGCCGAGCCCCTCGGCAGTAACCACCTCCTGGCCGTCGAGCGCGGCGATCGGCACCAGACAGGCGTTGATTGCGACCCATTCGGTCGGCGCGGCCACGCCCGGCCGCGCGATCAGGACCGAGCAGGCGCCGCACTCACCCTCGGCGCAGCCCTCCTTGCAGCCGGTGAGACCCTGCTCGCGCAGGAAGTCGAGCGCCGTGGTCCAGGTCGCAACGTCGCCCAGGGGCGTGCTGCACCCGTTGATGATGACCTCGGAAGCGACCATCTCTCCCTCCACTCGACTCACTCGCTATGGCTCGGCTGACGTCGTCGGGGGGCGTCGTAATCCTGCAAACGCCCTCTGCGAACCCCGACCCATTGTACACCTCACCACCACAAGTAGCAAGGAAATTGGAAAACTTTTTCTGTGTTGCGGAATACATGCCGGGCCTTCAGACGAACTGGCGGGTGAGCGGAGCGTGGCGATTGACGTCCTTGTACAGCAGGTACCGGAACGGATCCGGCCCCGCCGCGCTGCACGCCTGCGGGCAGAAGGCGCGCAACCACATGAAGTCGCCGGCCTCCACCTCCACCCAGTCTTGGTTGAGCAGGTACAGCGCCTTGCCCTGCAGCACATACAGGCCGTGCTCCATCACGTGCGTCTCCGCGAACGGGATCGACGCGCCGGGCTGCAGGGTCACGATCGTGACGTGCATGTCGTGCCGCAGATCGGCCGGGTCGACGAACCTCGTCGTCGCCCACGCACCGTCGGTGTCGGGCATCGCCACCGGCTCGATCTCCCGCTCGTTGGCGACCACCGGCTCGGGCGCGTCGAGGCCGGCGACATGCTGGTAGGCCTTGCGGATCCAGTGAAACGAGGCTGACTGCCGTTCGCGGTTGTGCAGCGTCCAGGCGCTGCCGGGCGGCAGGTAGGCGTAGCCCCCGGGTTCGATGACGTGCGCGACGCCCTCGATCGTGAGCTCGACGGCGCCGTCGAGGACGAACAGCGCCGCTTCGGCGCCCGGGTCCGACTCCGGGTGATCCGATCCACCGCCTGAGGCGACCTCGACGATGTACTGCGAGAACGTCTCCGCGAACCCCGACAGCGGGCGGGCGAGTACCCACAGCCGCGTGTCCTCCCAGAACGGCAGGTAGCTGGTCACGATGTCGCGCATCGTGCGCTTGCCCAGCAGCGCGTAGGCCTCGGTAAACCGCGTGCGGTCGGTCGCCAGCTCGGTCTGGCCGGGCAGGCCCCCGCGCGGAACGTAGTAGCTCGTCATCCTCGCCGTCCTCTCTCGATCAGTCTGCCGTGAGCGGCGTCGCTCGATGGGTCGACCCTCTCACCCCGCAGCCAGGTCTGGCGCACCACGCCGGTCAGCCGGCGCCCGGCGTAGGCCGACACCGGGTTGCGCTGCTGCAGTCGCGACGGATCGACGACGAACTCCGCCTCCGGGTCGAACACGACGAGGTCGGCGTCGGCCCCGACCGCGATCCGGCCCTTGTCCGTCAGTCCGACGCGATCGGCGGGAGCGGTCGCCATCCAGCGCACCACGTCGGCCAGGCCACGGCCGCGCGCGCGCGCCGCCGTCCACACGACCGGGAGGCCGAGCTCCAGCGACGCGATCCCGCCCCACGCCGAAGCGAAGTCACCGGTGTCCAGGCGCTTGAGGTCCGCGGTGCACGGGGAGTGGTCGGACACGATCATGTCGATCTCACCGCCGACGAGCCCGTCCCACAGTCGCTCGCGGTTGTCGGGGTCACGGATCGGCGGGGCGCACTTGAACTGCGTCGCGCCGTCGTCGATCTCGCTGGAGTCGATCGCGAGGTAGTGCGGACAGGTCTCGACCGACACGTCGATGCCGTCGCCGCGGGCGGCGCGCAGTTGCGCCAGCGCGCCGGCGCTCGACAGGTGCAGCACGTGCACGCGCGGGCGGGGGGGGCCGGTGGGTCCGTTTCGGGCCGCGGCGAGGACGCGCTCTATCGCCCGCTCCTCGGCGGCCGCCGGCCGTGAGCGCAGGTACGTCGCGTACGCCGGTCCGCCGGGCGCCGGCGCCGCCGCGATGAGCTCGGCGTCCTCGGCGTGCACGATCAAGAGGGCGCCGAGCCGGGCCGTCTCGGCGATCGCCGCCTCCAGGCCGGCGGCGTCCAGCGGCGGGAACTCCGGCACGCCGGAGTCGACCAGGAAGCACTTGAAACCGAACACGCCCGCCGCGTGCAGGGCCTCCAGCTCAGCGGCGTTGTCCGGCACCGCGCCACCCCAGAAGCCGACGTCGACGTGGGCCTGCGCGGCCGCCCGGTCGCGCTTGAGCGCCAGCGCGGCGACGGAGGTCGTCGCCGGGATGCTGTTGAGTGGCATGTCGATCACGGTCGTCACGCCGCCCGCCGCCGCGGCCCGAGTGCCGGTTTCAAACCCCTCCCACTCGGTGCGCCCCGGCTCGTTGATGTGCACGTGCGTGTCGACCAGGCCGGGCAGCAGGACCTCGTTGTCGGCGAGCTGGACCGTGTCGCGGGCAGCGACCGACTCGGCCCGTCCGCCCCCGAGCACCCCCGCGATGCGCCCGTCGCGCACGGTGACGACGCACGGCCGCTCAGCGCCGTCGACCAGAGCGCGCGCGGCGACGAAGGCGCGATCGACCATCGGCTCAGGCATCGGGCAGCCGATCGCCCAGTCGTGCGCCGATCCGGCGAAGCAGCGAGGCGGCCTCGTCGAGCGCGTGCTGCGGCGTGGCGGCCTCGTCGAGCAGTGTGTAGACGCGGTCAAAGCCGGCGGCCTGCAGCCGCGGGCCGTCGAGCAGGCAGCGACCGGCCACCGCGATGACCGGCACTCCCGCCGCGCGGCCTGCGGCGGCGACGGCCGCCGGCGCCTTGCCGCGCAGCGTCTGCTCGTCCAGCGACCCCTCGCCAGTAACGACGAGGTCTGCGCCGGCGAGCGCGTCGGCGAACCCGAGTTGGTCGAGCATCAGCTGGGCGCCGGGACGGAGCCTGGCGCCGAGGATCGCCACCGCGGCGAACCCGATCCCGCCGGCCGCGCCCGCGCCCGGGTCGGCGCGGTGGTCGTGACCGGTCGCTGCGGCGACGACGTCGGCCCAGTGCGCGAGCGCCATGTCGAGCTGACGGACCTGGGCGGGCGCCGCGCCCTTCTGCGGCCCGTAGACGGCGGCCGCGCCCTCCGGTCCGGTCAGCGGGTTGTCGACATCGCAGGCGACCTCGATGCGCGTTGCCGCCAGCCGCGGATGCAGGCCGCCGAGATCGAGCGTGGCGGCCGTCGCGGCTCCCGCTCCGCCCGGTCTGACCTCCGCGCCCGACGCGTCGCGCACGCGGGCGCCGAGCGCCTGGACGAGGCCGAGCCCGCCGTCGGTCGACGCGCTGCCGCCGATCCCGACCAGCACCCGGGTGCAGCCGGCATCGAGCGCGTGGGAGATCGCCTCCCCGAGGCCCCGGCTCGTCGCGGTGAGCGGGGCGAGCGCGCCGTGCAGTCCGGCCAGCCCGGCCAGCTCGGCCAGCTCCACGACCGCGTCCTCGCCTCGTCGCACATACCACGTCGGCGCCGGCCGCCCGATGGCGCCGGTCGCGAGCAGCGCGATGCGCCGAAAGCCGACCGCCTCGAACGCGGCGAGCGACCCGTCACCGCCGTCGGCCACCGGCACTGCCACCACGTCGGCGGTCGGTCGCCGGCTCCGGATGCCCTCGGCGAGCGCGGCGGCGACCTCGGCGCCGCTCAGCGTCCCCTTGAACTTGTCGGGAGCGAGCAGCACCCGCGTCATCGGGGTCCTAGTCGAGGTTGGCATACGCCGCAGTGGGGGCGTCGGCTCCCGACATCGCCAGCTCCTCGAACTCCGTGACGTTGTCGAGCTCGGTCCCCATCGACACGTTGGTGACCCGTTCGAGGATCGCCTCGACGATGACCGGCACCCGGAACTCCGCCATCAGCTCCTTAGCCTCCTCCAGGGCGGGCAGGATCTCGTCGGGCTCGAACACCCGCAGCGCCTTGCAGCCCAGACCCTCGGCGACCTTGACGTGATCGACGCCGTAGCCGTTGACCCCGGGAGAGTTGACGTTCTCGAACGCCAGCTGCACGCAGTAGTCCATGTCGAACCCCCGCTGCGACTGGCGGATCAGCCCGAGGTAGGCGTTGTTGACGACGACGTGGATGTACGGGATGTTGAACTGCGCGCCGACGGCGAGCTCCTCGATCATGAACTGGAAGTCGTAGTCGCCTGACAGCGCGACCACGGTCGCGTCCGGATCGGCGGTGGCGACGCCAAGTGCGGCGGGCACGGTCCAGCCGAGCGGGCCGGCTTGCCCGGCGTTGATCCAGTGCCGTGGGCGGTAGACGTGCAGCAGCTGGGCGGCCTGGATCTGCGACAGCCCGATCGTGCTCACATAGCGGACGTCCTCGCCGAACGCGCGGTTCATCTCCTGGTACACCCGCTGCGGCTTGATCGGGACGGAGTCGAAGCTCGTCTTGCGCAGCATCGTGCGCTTGCGCTCGTCGCACGCGTCCGCCCACTCGGAGCGGTCCGGGAGGTCGCGCTCGCGGGCGGCCTCCACGAACAGCTCGAGCGCCGCTCCGGCGTCGGAGACGATCCCGTAGTCGGGCGCGAAGACCCGCCCGATCTGCGTCGGCTCGATGTCGACGTGGACGAACGTGCGGCCCGCGGTGTAGGTGGCGAGCCCGCCGGTGTGCCGGTTGGCCCAGCGGTTGCCGATCCCGAGGACGAAGTCGGCGGCCAACAGCGAGGCGTTGCCGTACCGGCGCGAGGTCTGCAGCCCGACCATCCCGGCGTTGAGCGGGTGGTTGTCGGGGATCGTGCCCCAGCCCATCAGCGTCGGGACCACCGGCACACCGGTCAGCTCGGCGAACTCGATGAGCGCCTCCGCAGCGTCGGCGTTGATGACCCCGCCGCCGGCGACGATCAACGGCCGCTCCGCCGCGTCGAGCAGATCGAGCGCCCGCTCGATCTGGGCGCGGGTGGCCCGGGGCTTGAACACGTCAAGCGGCGCATAGGTGGCGGGGTCGAACTCGATCTCGGCCTGCTGCACGTCGATCGGCAGGTCGATCAGCACCGGCCCCGGGCGTCCGGACCGCATCAGGTGAAACGCCTGCTGGAAGACCCCTGGCACCTGCCCCGGCTCCATCACCGTCACCGCCATCTTGGTGAGCGGCCTGGCAATGGACGCGATGTCGACCGCCTGGAAGTCCTCTTTGTGCAGCTTGGCCACCGGCGCCTGGCCGGTGATGCACAGGATCGGAATCGAGTCCGCGGACGCCGAGTACAGCCCGGTGATCATGTCGGTGCCCGCTGGTCCGCTCGTCCCGATGCAGACCCCGATGTTGCCGGGCGCGGCGCGGGTGTACCCCTCGGCCATGTGCGAGGCGCCCTCCACGTGTCGGGCAAGTGTGTGGCGCAGTCCGCCGTCGAGCTGCAGCGCCTTATAGAACGGGTTGATCGCTGCGCCAGGCAGCCCGAACAGATGGGTGGCGCCTTCCGCCTTCAAGATGCTCACTGCGGCCTGCGCCGCGGTCATGCGTGCCATATCGGTCATCGCTCCGTTTCACTCGTGTACGTCATGTCAGGGGTCCTGGGGGCCGAGCTCGTCGCTCGGTCGCGCGTCACGGTTGCGCCGGATCCCGTCCGGCGAGCCGCTCGACGCCTCGCAACAACGCCGAGTGGTCGAGGTTGCCGTCGCCGCAGGCGCGCGCCGAGGCCATCAGCTGCGCGGCGACCGCGCCGAGCGGAATGATCACGCCGGCCTCCCGCGCGGCCGAGGTGACGATTCCCATGTCCTTGTGGTGCAGGTCGATGCGAAAGCCCGGGGCAAACGATCGGCGCAGCATGTTCTCGCGCTTCTGCTCCAGCACCTTCGAGCCGGCCAGCCCACCCCCCAGCACGGCCAGCGCGGCGTCGGTATCGACTCCGTAGGCCTCGAGGAACACGACCGCTTCGGCGAGCACTTCGATGTTGACGGCCACGATCAGCTGGTTGGCCGCCTTCACGGTCTGGCCCGCGCCACTCGGGCCGACGTGCACGACGGTCCGGCCGACCACGTCGAAGATCGGCTTGGCGGCCGCGAAGTCCTCAGCCGCGCCGCCAACCATGATCGACAGGACGGCGTCCTTGGCCCCGGCCTCGCCGCCGGAGACGGGCGCGTCGAGGAGCCGGAGGTCCCGCTCGCGCGCGGTCGTGGCCAGCTCGGCGGTGACGTCCGGCCGGATGCTCGAAAAGTCGATCACGAGCGTGCCGGGAGCGGCGCTGTCGAACACGCCGTCCGGGCCGGCGAGCACCTCATCCACGTCGGCGGAGTCCGGCACCATGATCGCGATGACGTCGGCGTCCTGCGCCGCGTCGGCGATCGACGACGCCTTGCGGCCGCCCGCGGCGACGAGTGGGCCGGTGGTGTCGCGTCTCTTGTTGTAGCCGCTCACCTGGTGCCCGGCCGCCTGCAGGTGGACCGCCATCGGGCTGCCCATGATGCCCAGGCCGATGAAACCAACGGTGCTCATGCTCGTCCTCGCTTTCCTGTCGACGGTGATCTCAGACGGCGAGCCACGCGCCGCTCCGTGGGCAACCAGTGCAGGCTTGTCTCGGTATCGGTGGTCGGCTTGTACTCCAGGCCGACCCAGCCCGCGTACCCGCGGCCGGCCAGGTCGCGGAGGTGGCGGTCGAGATCCAGCCCGCCGCTGCCAGGCTCGCCCCGACCGGGGTAGTCGGCGATCTGCACATGGCTGGTGACGTCGGCGTGCCGCGCAATCGCGGCATCCACATCGTCGCCGTTGTTTGCCAGGTGGAACAGGTCGCAGAGGAACCCGACGTTCTCGTGTCCGGCCGCCCGGACCGCGTCGACCACCGCCACGGCATCGTCGGCCGTGCGCAGCGGATAGGGCTTGGGGCCGCTCACCGGCTCGACCAATACGGTCGCACCGATCCGGGCTGCCGCGTCGGCCGCGCGCCCCAGGTTGTCGCGGGCGAGCTCGTCCTGCTTGGGCGCCTCGACCCCGTCGACTCGGTTGCCGTACAGGGCGTTGAACGCCCTCACCTCGAGCTGTTCGCCGATGCCGACCGCAACGTCGAGGTTGTCACGGAACTGCGCCGAGCGGTCCGGGATCGACAGCACACCGGCGTCGGGCCCGGCGAGGTCGCCCGCGAAGAAGTTGAGCCCGATCAGCCGGACCCCGGCGTCGCGAATCGCGCTCACGAAGGCGTCGACCTCCGCGTCGGCCGGCACCGGCTGCTGGGGCCATGGCCACCAGAACTCGATTGCGCTGAAGCCGGCGGCGCGCGCGGCGGCGGGGCGCTCCAGCAGCGGCCGCTCGCAGAACAGCATCGAGCAGTTGACGAGGTAGTCCAGTCCGTGATCATCCATGGTCAGCTCCGGCTCAGGCGAACGCCGGGACGGCGAGCCAGGCGTCGCCCGGGTCGGGGGCGCCGTCGCGCGCCACGGTCGCCTCGATCAGGCCGTACGGCCGGTCGGCGGCGATGAACACCTCACCGTCGTTGCGCAGCCCGAACGGCTCGAGGTCGACGAGGAAGTGGTGCCTGTTGGGCGCGGAGAACCTGAGCTCGACGACGTCGTCGTAGGTCTCGAGCACGCGCGTGCCCATCAGGTAGAGCGTCTCCTGCAGCGCGCGGCTGTAGGTCGTGGCGAACGCCACCAGCAACGTCGCGCGGATCGAGTCGTAGACGGCGTTCCAGTCGACCGCGGCGCTCGCATAGCGCCAGCGGGCCACGAGCGAGGTCGACATGATGCGGTCGTCGGTCTCCTGAAGCGTCGTGTACTCGTCCTTGAGGAAGCCGCGAAACTCCGAGCCGGTCGACTTCAGCAGCACCAGGTCGGTCAGGCCCGACACCACCGACACGTGCTCGGTATCGCTGCGGCCGCGCACGGTGACCACGGTCGTCCGCGTTCCGTCGCCGCGCCGGACGAACGCATGGTCGTGGCCGTCGGGCTCGGTCGCAATGCGATCCCAGGGGTACTGCTCGACCCGGATCTGGGCGCTGTCGGCCTTGGGCGCCGCCTCGAGGAAGCGCCGACCCAGAGCGATGGCGTAGTCCTCCGGCGAACTCACGCCGTGCTGCTTGGCGTATGCGAACGCGGTGTTCTTCTGGGTGTCGGTCGGCAGCACGTCGGCCTGGTCGCCGGTCATGTGCGCGTCGGCGAAGTCGCCGCGCAGCGAAGTCGACACGTTGAGGTCGACGATCTCGTGCCGAGCGGTGTCGCGATAGATGCGCACGACGCGGTTCTCCGCCTTGCCGTATTGATTTGCTCCGAGCGAGATGCCCATGCGGGAGGCTCCTTCGTCGCGGTTTCGATGGTTTGAGCTAGCTTCCGTTCAACGGAAAACCCTTACCGTATGTTGGAAGTCTACGTCGATCGGGGCGCGGTGTCAACGGATCGGGCGAGCCAGTTCAGCGAGCCGGCCGGCGTCGAGGCCCGTGGCCGCCTGCACTTCGTCGCGGGAGAGGCGAACGTGGCGGCTGCTGGGTCGGTAGCTGGGCGGGTGCAGCACCCCGGTCGACCTGGCTCAGCCAGCCCTACGTGGTTTCGGCCAGGGCGGCGGGCAGCTCCTGCTGGGCCACGCGCGGGCTTTCCAGCTACGGGTTTGGCGGGAAAAACTTCCTCTTCGCGGGTTGACGCGAGCGCCCCGCGGCCCTATCTTCCACTTGACAGAACACCTATCCCGCTATGCGGAAGATTGCCGCATATCAGGAGGCAACGGGCCCGAAGCTCGCCCCTGCGGAGGAAGGATGACGATTTTCTTGGTGCTTCAATTCGCGGTCGCGGTCAACACTAGAGAAACGCGCTGACATGCCCCCGATGTTTCTGAACGGCGATGGCATGCGAGGCGGTCCCGTCCACCATCACATCGAGGGCGTTCCGCTGCTCGGGGAGCTGCGCACCGCCCCCAAATACCGGTTCTACTCGATCCGCGAAGAGTTCCCGGCGCTGGTTGCGACCGCCACAGGTGGCGCCCCCATCATGGGAGAACTCTACGACGTTCCGATCGACATGCTGCACGGTTCGCTCCTGCCGGCCGAGCCGCCGGAGCTTGAGCTGGGCACGATCGAGCTCGAGAATGGGTTCGTGAGCTTTGCCATGCTGCTGCGGCGCGAGGTGCTGGAACGGGGCGCGGGTCTCATCGAAATCACCAAGTACGGGGGCTGGCGGGCCTACCGGGACGAGGGCAGGGCTGAGCGCTCGGTATAGAGCGGCGACGCCATCGCCGCCGTCGAGACATACGACTCAGAGCTGGAGGCCGTCCGCGCTGGCCCGCAACGAAACCGCTGAGACGAGCCTGGGGGCGATCTTCCGCCGACCATGCGACGTCAGCGTGCGGGAGGCGCGCGTGGCCGGCCAGCTCGTCCACCCTCAAGCCGCGAGGTCGCCGGCTTAGCCATGGTCAGCGGCGCCACCGACGACCGTCGCCCGCTCGCGCTGCAGTGGCCATGCGCGCGCATGATGCTGATGGCTGTGGCGGGGTTCACGGGCTTCTTCGTGACCCTGTCGTCGCTGCCGGCCTACGTGGCGTCGACCGGCAAGTCCACCGCCTCGGCCGGCGCGACGACGACGGTGATGCTGGCCGCCACCGTCCTGTTTCAGCCCGTGGTGCCCGCGCTGCTGCGCCGCCTGTCCACACCCGCCACGGTGGCCATTGGCCTCGTCGCACTGGGGCTGCCGGCCCCGCTACTGATCTGGGCGAGCTCTGGCGCTGGCCTGTACTCGATATGCGTGCTGAGGGGCGTGGGGTTTGCCCTCTTCACGGTCGCGGGGGCGTTTATGGCCAGCGAGGTCGCGCCGCCCGGCCGCGAGGGCGAGGCGGCAGGGCTGTACGGGCTGGCAGCGGCGATTCCCAACGTGATCATGATTCCCCTGGCCGTAGTGCTGCTGCACGCATTGGGCTTCTGGCCCATTGCGGTTATCGCTGGCCTACCCGCTGTCGGCGCGGCGCTGGCCTTGGGCGGTGGCTGGCGGCGGGTCGCGCCCGAGCCGACTCGGGCGGTGCCGACGGGCCCCACCCAGCGGGCCATCGCTCGCTCCCTGCTGCCCGCCGTCGTGCTGTACGCAATCACGATCGCCGGCGGCGCGGTGGTAACGATCTTGCCCATCGTGCGCTCGGAGCTCGTGGCAACCGTTGGTCTTCTGGTGTTCGCGGTCGCCGCCGCCCTGGCTCGGTGGCAGGCCGGGGTGCAGGTCGACCGGCCAGGGCGAATGTGGCTCTTGGCCGGAGCCTGCGCAATCGCCATCGCCGGCCTGCTCGCGCTTGCCGCCGGCCTGAGCGGGCCTTCCGATGGGGTCGTGCTGGCGGCCTGCGCAATGCTCGGGGTCGGCTATGGGGCGGTTCAGTGCCTCACCCTGGTCTACTGCTTCGCCCGTACCACCTCGAGCGAGCGGCCGGTCGCCAGCGCTGTGTGGAACGGCGCCTTCGACGCCGGGACCGCAACCGGCGCGGTCCTGATCGGCGCGCTCAGCGCGACGGGAATGGGGTGGTGGGGCACGTTCGCGGTGCTGGCTGGGCTGGTGGCGGCGGTGATGCCTGCGGCGGTTGCCTCAACCCGGTAAGCGGGTGCGGATGAAGCCGAATCTGGCGGTGTCGCTGGTATCGAATGCATCATCGAGGCTCGTCCCGGCGGTCACCAACCTCGGCCGCTTGCGGATCTCTGCGGGACACGTGGATGCGGAGACCGTTTCCTCTTCGCCCCCGCGACCAGCGGCCGAGACAGTATGGGACGAGAGCTTCGCCTGGGACACAGGGGAGCACGCCGGCCGGCGTCGCCTGTGAGACGCTCGCTTCGCTAGGCCGAAGGAACGCCGTGGGGGAACGGCCGTCACTGATGAGTTCCCCGCGTTGCAGGTGTCTCGCACACCGCGCTCGAGACTGATGAGAAGGACGAAACGGGAGAGCGGCCGAGCGGGCCATGGCGCGCTTCCACTTCGCCTGCGCGAGCGTTTGCGCCGGCGATGATGCCTGGACCGCTCATCGGACATGCTGTGGGTTGCCTCGACCGCCGCCGGGAGAGGGCCACGATTGCTTGCCCTTTAGCCTCGTTCCACCATTGTCCAGTGAGGAGTCGTCCGAGTCGCGGGATTTAGATGACCTCCGGAGCAGGCAGAAAGCTGTCGTGTCGGGCGACGGCGGGCCTGCACCTCGGTATGGCCAGCGGCCTGATTAACACCTCGCAGCAGATCGGCGGGGCGCTCGGCCTCGCGGTGCTCTCTACGCTCGCCACCACCCGCACGCATAGCGTCATCGCAACGGGCGCCTCGAGCGTCCCGAACGCGCTCACCGAGGGGTTCCAGGAGCCTTCCTGGGCGGCGCTGTGATCGCCGCCCTGGGCGGGACCTGAGACGCGGACGCCGGCGGGCCCTTCGATATCTGATCCCGGCACCGGGCGCTGCAGGCGGGAAGCTTTGCGTCAAGTTCGCGCCACTAACGAGCGAAGTCGTCCAGCATCTTCAACGCCGTCGCCACGCCCTGATCGAGAAGCCGATCGGCGAGATCGCGGTCGGTCAGTGCCCTGGCGAGCTGCAGGGTGCCGACCATCAGCCCGAAGACCGTGAGCGCGTCCGTCCGAGCGGCCTCGATGTCGGTCGGCCCCAGGCGCGAGGCGATGTCGTCGATCTCGTCCATCAGTTCGTCGGTGAAGACTTGCCGGGTGGCGGCGGGGCGGCGGGCGATCTCGTCGAGCAGCGCCGCCGACGGGCAGCCGTCGGCGCACTGGTCGCGGTGCTGGGGAGAGAGGTAAAAGCGGATGAACGCCTCGAGTCCCGCCCGATCTGCGGACTGGGCGTCGAGGCTGTGGCGTTGGGCGCGCAGCTGGTCGGCGAGGACGTTCGCCACAAGATCCTCCTTGGAGGCGAAGTGCGCGTAGAAGGCGCCGTTGGTCAGGCCGGCGTCGGACATAACCGCCGCCACGCCGGCGCCATCGATGCCGTCCTGCTTGAAGCGCCGCCCGGCCGCTTCGAGGATGCGCTGTCTCGTGGCCTGCTTTTGGTCCTTGCCGTATCGCATCGCGAACCTCTCTCGTCGAACTGGTCTCAATCGTGCCGTGGGCCCTGCCACGCGGGGTCTGACCCCTCGGCCGTCAACCGTGGGCCCGCACACAACTCGTCATTGTATTATAGTCGTACTATGATATTATGAACGTAATTCCACTCAAGGCAAGGAGCAGACCATGGAAGCCAAGACAGACCGAGTAGCGCTGGTGACGGGAGCATCGTCTGGGATCGGGGATGCCGCCGCACGCGCCCTCGTCGACGCTGGGTTCACGGTGTACGGGACGAGCCGCAGAGCGACCCCGGGCGAGAAGCGCGGGGACGTGGTGTTCCTGCCACTCGACGTCACCGACGATGAGTCGGTGGCCGACGCGGTACGCGAGGTGCTCGACCGCTCCGGCCGCATCGACGTGCTGGTCAACAACGCCGGTCTCGGTGTCGCCGGCGCTGCCGAGGAGAGCTCCGTAGAGCAGGCCCGCGCGCTGTTTGAGACCAACCTCTTCGGCTCGATCCGCATGACCCGCGCCGTACTGCCGCATATGCGGGAGCAGCGCAGCGGAAGGATCATCAACGTCAGCTCGATTGTCGGTCTCATTCCCGTCCCCTACATGGCGTTGTACGCGTCGAGCAAGCACGCTCTCGAGGGCTACTCCGAGTCGGTCGACCACGAGGTGCGCGAGCACGGAGTCCGCGTCCTGCTGGTCGAGCCCGGGTTCACCAAGACCTCGTTCGACGCGAATCTCGCGGCCGCCGACACCCCGCTTCCGGCCTACGCCCAACAACGCAAGATCGCCGACGCCGGGCTTGCCGACGCCCTGAAGGCAGGCGACGAGCCATCGATCGTCGGCCACGCCATCGCCGCCGCCGCCACCGACGAACGCCCGAAGCTCAGATACCCGGCCGGTAAGACCGCCCGCCGCGTCAGCAAGGCGCGCCGCTACGCGCCCACCACCGTCTTCGACAAACAGATCCGCAAGCTCAACCAACTGCCCGCCTGACCGGGATCAAGCCAGCGCGAAGTTCTCCCGGACGTCCGTACAGGCATAGTCGCTGGCAGTGCGGCGACTGAGCGTCGAAACGCCTCTCGCTCGGCGCCAATCTGGTCACGCTCGCGCAGGACCACGCGGAGTTCTTCAGCTTTTGACTCGGCCTTGACGAGCTCCAGCCGCCGGATCGTCCAGCCGGTGATACTCGACGTCCAGCTTCATCCCCCATCGTTCATCCGTGAACGCAGGACGGGAGACAAGGGCCCTTGGCGGTCCGCTCACCAAACACCACACTTCCCTCGTGGGCAATCGGCGGTGAAGCGAGCCTGCTGGTGTGGGCCAAGACGTCACGGGTGCGGACTGAACCACTTACGCAACCCGACGTTGTTGCGGGCGCTCCCGCTCTATCTCGACTCGATCCAAGGGGCATGGGCATGAGGCGTATCGCCGTTATCGCGCTGGTGTTGGGGACCGGGCTTGCCTTCGCCACCGGAGCCCAGGCGAAGTCCAAGCATCACCCGTTGAAGTGCAAAGCGGGCGATGTCCGCCGTCACGTTCGCGTCGTCCAGCGCTTCCACGGGCGGATCGTTCGCCGCCGTGGGCGGATCGTCTACGTGCGGGTCTGGCTATGCGTCACGACGGCCAAATCAAAGCCAAAGCCGTCTTCCTCGTCTCCGTCGTCTTCCTCGTCTCCGTCGTCTTCCTCGTCTCCGTCGTCTTCCTCGTCTCCGTCGTCCTCATCGCCGTCGGGCAGCTCGCCCACGTCCCCAGGGACTCCGGCGTCGCCGGCGCGATCGCGCCCCCCGGTCAACACCGCGCCGCCCACGATCAGCGGGAGCGCGACCCAGGGCAGTACGCTGACGGCCTCAAAGGGCACGTGGACGAACACGCCGACGAGCTACGCCTACCGGTGGCAGCGGTGTAACACGGGTGGTTGTCAGAACATTGGAGGCGCCACGGGTGCGACCTATCTCCTCGGCGCTGCTGACGTCGGCTCGACCGTCGGCGTCTCCGTCACCGCCCGCAACGCCGCCGGCTCGGCGTCGGCGACGTCGGCTCGCACCGGGACCGTCAGTGGACCGATCGTTCCGCCGCCGCCACCGACCCCTCCGGTGAACACCGCGCCACCCACGATCAGCGGCAGCGCGACTGAGGGCAGCACGCTGAGTGCCTCGACCGGCACTTGGACGAACACGCCAACGAGCTACGGCTACCAGTGGCAGCGTTGCAACACGAGTGCCTGTCAGAACGTCGGCGCGCCCACGTCAACGTATCTCCTCGGCAGCAGCGACGTCGGGTCGACCGTTCGCGTTTCCGTGACCGCCAGCAACGCCTCAGGCTCGGGATTGGTGCCCTCGGCCCCTACGGGGACTGTGGCCTCCAGCGGCGGGTCCAGCGGCGACCCGGTCGTCGTGGCCGTCGGGGATATCGCGCGGCCGCCTGGCTGCAACCCCTGCGAGCAGTCGGCGACTGCGTCGCTCACACAGACCTTCAGCCCCGCCTCCGTCTTCGTGCTCGGAGACAACCAGTACGACTCGGGCTCGGATAGCGAGTACACGGGCTCGTACGACCTCACATGGGGGCACGATTTCAACTCGATCGTGCATCCCGTTCTGGGGAACCACGAGTACCTCACGCCCGGAGCGTCTGGCTACTTTCAGTACTTCGGGGACCACGGCGTCACGACCAATGCGCCGGCCGGCTATTACTCGGTGAACCTCGGCACCTGGCACATCATCTCCCTCAACTCCAACTGCTCCGACCAGAAGGGATGCTCGGACGCTCTGACCGGCGGCACGACGTCGGCCGAGATGTCCTGGCTGCAGTCCGATCTGGCTGCGAACCCGAGTGCTTGCGTGCTCGCGATGTGGCATCACCCGTTGTTCTCCTATGGCTGGACGCTCGGCGCCCCGAGCGTGGCGCCGCTGTGGACTGCGCTCTACAACGCCCACGCCGACGTCGTACTGAACGGACACGACCATCTCTACGAACGCTACGCGCAACAGGATCCGTCCGGTACCGCGTCCACGGCCGGCATTCGCGAGTTCGTGGTGGGAACCGGTGGCGAGAGCCTGAACGGGCTATACGGGAGCACTCTCCCCGCAACCCTGCAGGCCAATGACAGGGAGTACGGCGTGCTCGTGCTGACGCTTCACGCGACGAGCTATGACTGGAAGTTCGTCAACACGAGTGGCCAGATCAAGGACAGCGGTACGACGGCCTGCCACGGCTCAGGGACGGCGTCCGCCAGCATCGCCACGGCGCGTGTCGCCCGCTCCGCTTCAGTAGCCCGCCTGAGTGGGCCACAGCTCAGCTTCGACGCTCGCCCGCTCGCAGCTTCGCTGATGTCGGTGAGGCGGACGGGGCTCACCGTGGCAGTCCACGCCTCACGGGCCGTCGACGTCACCGTGACCATCTGGCGACGGCAGGGCCACGCGCTGCAGCGGATTGAGTCTGCGTACGAAACCGAGTCTGAGATTTCCCAGCCGTACAGCCGGATCGTCATGCACATACCGACGCGCCGGCTGCAGGGCACGTCAGCCGTCACGCTGGTCATCCGGTTCGCGGCCGTGGACGGGGCCGAGCACCACCGGACTCTCACTCGAACCGTGCGCCTCAGGTAACGCATGAGCCAGTACAGGCTCTGCGCGCGACGCGCTCGAAGATCGCCACGGCGAACGGTGCTGTCGCCGGGCTTACGATGCGACGGCTGACCGGTCTGTTCTCAACGATCCGGCGCTCGACCTCGTAGCCGATCCCCGGCAGTGCCGCCAGCGGGTCCGCGCGCTCTGGGAGGACTTCATGGCCGAGCTGCGTACCGAGCATCTCCGGGCGCTCCCACCGCCAGGAGGTCCGACCGCGACTGAGCGCGCGGCTCGCGACCCCCGACGACGCGGGCCGGCCGAGAATGTTCGACGACCGAGCGACGATGGCTGAGACGCGCTCGCGCACACTCGCACGCTGCTCGCCATGGCTGCCTGGCGCGGGGCACGGACAGATTCGCCGCAGCGGGGCGCCTGATCGGTGCTTAAGCAACATTGGCCGAGGCACCACGGCCACAGCCTCGAATCGCGTCATCGCTACCGCGTGAATCCACTTGCCGGTGGCTGGGGTATCGGCCGGGGCGCTCGGTCGCCGACCGCGTGATCGCTTTCATCGCCGAGGAACGCGCTACGCAACGCGAGCTTTGGCGACGAGGCGCTCGTGCGCCCCGCGTCGCTGCGTCGGTGCCGGACTTCGCTTTTGCCGTCTCGGCCGTCCGTTCGGCGCGCTCGTGTTCAACGGCAAGCGCAAGCCCCGAGGTGAGGTCCGGGAGTTCTCGGCGCGTGCCGGCGGCCCCGCCGCTGCTCTCCTGCTTGCAGGTACGGTTGCCCGGCGATAGCAGGTTGGTGGCGGTCCCGGCGCGATCGACTTGTTTGCTCGACTGCCTCTGTCGCACTACCGGTTGACGATCTCGGCGGCTGCGGTGAGCGGGTCGATGTTTGCTGCGTCCGCGACGCCGGCGCGGTACTCGTCGGTGTTGGTGAGTGGTGGGGTCAGGTTCCGCTCGTAGCGGACTCGCTCGGCGGCGACCATCCGGAAGCCGATCTCGTGCTCGAGCCGCTCGGCGAGAGTCCACAGGCGGCCGGCCGCAGTTGTGTCCTCGTTTCGCGCGGCGGCGCAGGCCAGACCCGCGAGGCAGTACGCCCCCAACCGCACGTCTCCCTCTTGCAGGCCGAGGGCGAGCGCCTCACGGTAGTAGCGCTCGGCGGTGGGCATATCGCCCGCGTCGAGATAGAGGTCGCCGAGGCTGTGCAGCGTAGCCGCACTACTGCCAAGTCCGTTTGCGCGCCGAATCTCGATGGAACGGGCGAACAGCTCGGCGGACCGCTCGAAATCGCCGAGGTCCCGGAGAGCCTCAGCGATGTAGTGCAAGGTGCGGGCGATCCCCGGCGTGTCGTCGAGGCGCTCGTAGATCGGAAGCGCCTGCTCCGCCCATGCGAGGGTGCTCTCCGGCGCGCCGGCGATGAACTCGGCGGCGCCGAGGCGAAGCAGCACGAGGGTCTCGCCGCGTTCATCGCCGGCGTCCCGGTAGAGCGTGAGCGCCTCTATCAGTGCCGCCCGCGCCGGCTTGAGGCGCTCGAGAAACACCAGCGCGTAGCCGAGCCCGGCGAGGGCCTTGGCGCGGTCTCCCGGCGACAGTGCGGTCGGATCGGCCAGCGCCCGCTCGTACCACCGCTCCAATTCACGGATGCGTCCGGCCCCTAGCCAAGGCGTGAAGAGGGCATCGGCGAGTGGGAGAGCGGCGGCGATGTCGTGGTCGAGCGCCCAGGCGAGCGCGAGCCCGACATTGGCGGCGTCCTGGCGCAGCCGAATCAGGTCATCGGTGCCCTCCCGGCGGTGGCCATCGTCAGCGACGCCGAGCCCGAAGTACCAGCGCGCGTGGCGGGCGCGGATCTCGTCGCGCTCGTCACTTGAGTCGAACTGCTCGAGCGCGTATTCGCGCGTGGTCCCCAGCAGGAAGAGCCGGCCGTTCTCGCCGTGGCGCACAAGGCTCTTGTCGATCAGTGACCGCATGGCGTCGAGATCGGCGTCGCAGATCTGTTCCGCCGCCTCGAGCTCGAAGCTGCCGACGAACACCGCCAGCCGTGTGAACAGCCGCTGCTCGGGCCGGGTGAGCAGGTCGTAGCTCCACGCGATCGTGGCACGCATCGTGCTCTGCCGCTCGGGGAGGTCGCGCCGGCCACCGGCCAGGAGCGGGAGCCGCTGCTCCAGCCGGATGAGGAGCTGCTGCTCGGAGAGGAGCTTGACCCGCGTCGCCGCAAGCTCCAGCGCGAGCGGAAGTCGATCGAGTCGCTCGCAGATCGCCTCGATCTCAGCACCCGGCTCGTAGCCCGGCTCCACCTGCCGCGCCCGCGCGGTGAACAGCTCGACGGCGGCGTGGGGGGACAGCGGCGCCACCGGGTACTCCTGCTCGGCGGCCACCCCGAGCCGCTCCCGGCTCGTCACGATCACCCCGCAACCTGGCGCGCCGGAGAGCAGCTCGGCGACCGCGCGAGCTGCCTCGATCACATGCTCGAAGTTGTCAAGCACGAGCAACAGCGCTCGCCCGCGCAAATACATCGGCAGATCCGCGATATCGCCGAGCACCGCCGCGATCGCCGCCGGTACCAGCCGCGCCTCGCTGACCATGGCGAGTGGAACCCACCACACGCCGTCCGGATAGCGGTCGGCGAGACCCGCCGCGAACGCCAGCCCGAGCCGGGTCTTTCCCGTCCCACCGGTTCCGGTCAATGTGATCAGCCGGCGCGAATCAGCGAGCGTCATCAGCTCGGCAAGTTCGCGCTCGCGGCCGATGAGGGGTGTCGCCTGCACGGGCAGATGGACATGGCCCGGCGCTCGCCCATCCGTCGTGGCGCCGGCGCCGGCGGGCGCGGCCGGCTGGCCTGGGTCGGTTTGGAGCAGCGCCCGGTCCTGAGCAAGGATCGCTTCGTGCAGCTGCCGAAGCTCGACCGAAGGCTCAATCCCCAGTTCGTCGACCAGCGCCGACCGTGCAGCACGGTATGCGGCCAGCGCTTCCGCCTGCCGTCCGGTCCGGTACAGAGCCAGCATCAGCTGGCCCCGCAGACGCTCGCGGTACGGGTACTCGCGCACGAGACGCTCGAGCTCGCCCAGCACCTGCGCCTCCCGGCCCAGCAGCATTTCGACCGCGATCCGCTCCTCCAGCACGGCGGCGCGCAGCTCGCCCAGCCGCGCGATCTCCCCCTGCGCGAACGCGTCGTATTGAAAGTCGGCCAAGACGTCGCCGCGCCACAGCTCGACTGCGCCGCTCAGCGCGGCGAGTGCCTGATCTGGTCGTCCCGCCGCCAGCAGCGATCGGCCCTCGCCGATCAGCCGCTCGCATCGCTGCACATCGAGCTCCTCGGGCCCGACTCTCAAGACGTAGCCACCGGCAGTCGTGACCAGCCGCTCCCGGTCTGGGTCTGAGTGGCCGGCGGCAAGGGCCCGGCGCAGCCGCGATACATGCACGTGCAGCCCCTTCGCGCCGCTCGCCGGCAGCGCACCCGCCCACAGCCCCTCAACGAGCTGATCGCTCGACACGACCTCGTTCGCCCGCAACAGCAGCAAAGCAAGCACGGCTCGCGGCATCCGCCCGCCCAGGGCGAGCTCACGCCCATCGTCACCAACTGCCTGCAAAGGACCCAGGATCCCGAAACGCATACGCCCTCGCGACCGTACCGATCCCCGCCGCACGCCGCCGACCGAACACCGCCGACGGCACCCCACCCGCGGTTGCAATGCCGGGCCGGGGCGTTTACCGGACGGCAAGCCGGCTGCAACCCGTGCGGATCACAGTGCCCGCACCACAACCCACACGAGGTCAGCCATGCCTCCCCAACTCACCCTCATCCTCGCCCAACAGCACATCGCCGACCTGCACCGAGCCGCCGACCACAACCGCCTCGTGCACACCGCCACCAGCGGCCACGCCGCCGCCGCACCGGTCCCGTTCCTGCGTTGGCTCCGCCGGCGCCGCGCCAGTCCCGTTCCTGCGCTGGCTCCGAGGCCGCCTGGCCTAAGCTAAAGCGACCATCGCCACTCAGGCCTCGCCCTACGGGCTCGGCCTTCGCGACGACGGTCGCGTTGTCCTCACCCGCCCAGCAGGGCCGTGGGCGGGCGCCTCAATCGAGGCGGCGGAGAAGATCGTTTTCGATGAATCCGCTGAACTCGAGCGGTCGTTCATGTGGCCCACTCGGATGATCGCCCGCGCCCGGGGCCACCCGACCTTCAAGCGGCTTACTTCTCAACCGGCGCGCCCTACACATCCGTGGCACGGTTCAACTGGCGTGGTGGTCACTTTCGAGCGGCGTTGACAGCTCCGGCCGCGTCGATCAACTGCCCGTAGTCGTCCTCAGCAGCAGCCTGAGCCAGGTCAGTGGGTCAGGTCACGGCTCCCCAACTTGCGTGACCCGAGAAGCCTCGATCGGGCGCCCAAGTGTGTCGCCGGTAGCGCTTGTGGCCACGAGATGGCGTGGTCGGCGCTGCTTCCGTTGCCAGGCAAGCACTCGTCGCGCTGGCGGCTCGCGCCGGATTATCCGGTGCGATCCACCTTCCAGCCCGAACCGGTGTTCACCCACGGAATCGTGTCGCCGCGGCGGGCCGCTCCGCGGTAGGAAATAATCACGGTCGCTCCGTAGGTTTGGACTCGGGTCACCTGCGCGGGATCGACCGGCCTGTAGCTCAGGATGCTCGCACCGCGCTTGAACATGGCGGCCAGCACTTGGGAGCATGTCATTCTGGACTGCGCGTCCGCGACGATGTAGGCCCGGCCGCGCGGTGTGAAATATGAGCAGACCGCAGCCGCGTCCTTTCGCTCCACGGATGCGATGAAGCGCATTGAGGCGGCGGTCAGAGCGGCTGGCGCTGCACCGGATCTTGCAGGAGAACGGGCTCTGGGCGAGCTCGACCCGCAGCCCGTGAGGGGCATCGCGAGTGCAATGACGGTCGCCGCACCGGCACGGCCCACCAGACGCTTCATGCGAGAACCGTACCGCGTAAAGGCACGCGTATACCGAAAATGTGGCGCGTGTGCCGCGGCTGCAGCCGACCGTGAAGAAACAGAGATGTCATGGGTGTTGGCTCTCTGCTACGTGGTCGCCAATCGGGAGGTGAGGTCAGGGCTGCTGCTTCCATGCTGAGCGGCACTCACCGACGTCAGAAGGGCACCGCCGTGCTGAGCGGCCACACTGCTGAGGCTCTCCCGCCTACGAGAGCACTGCCTACGCACGAGGCTGGCTAGCGAGGCCGTCCTCCGGGCCGCTTACGGCGATCGGCAAGCGTCAGGCGGTGACCAGATCGGCCGGTCGGCTTCGCGGGCCGACGCTCGCAGTCTAGTGGCGCAGTCCGCTCGGGCGGACCGATGGGCCCCAGCCAACGCGACGTGGTGACGAGATCGCCTCCGGCCGGATACCGGGCCCGAACGCGTCTTCGCACCGGCGGCGCCGCGAAGACGCTCACCGCACCGCGATGATGATCGTGAAGCCGTTGTGCGAGGGGAGGCGTAGCGGATCGAGCAGCTACACCGGCCCTCGCCGCGCAGGCAACTACGGCTGCTCGAGCTTGAAGCCGACGCGCAGCTCGACCTGGAAGTGGGCGATCTGATCGCCCTCGACGTGACCGCGGATACCGTTGACCTCAACCCAATCAAGGCCGCGCAGCGTTTTCGCCGCTCTGGCCACGCCCGACCGCATCGCCTCGGTGACGCCGTCGGGCGAGGTGCCGGCAAGCTCGATGATCCTGTAGGTGTCCGACTCGGACATGCGCACTTCTCCTTCGTCAGAGTGCTGTGTGTTGACAAGTCAACCTACCCGTCCTGAACGGGCCGCTCGCGCCGATGCCAACCGGAGCGCCGGCACCCGGAACTCAGCCCCGCGACTGGCGCCTCCGGCGACCGCGGCTGTGGCGGCACATCATGGCGGTGAGCCTGCGCGGCTTCGGCGCTTGCGGCACTAAAGCCGAGACCGCTCCCTTCCATGCAACGGAGCAGCGCCGGACCGAGCCAGCCGCGGGCGGCCGCTGGCACGAACGCAGGACTAACGGGCCCGCCTTACGGGGGCAGCGAGGCCTACGCACGCCGGGGAGTCTGCGCACCGGTCCGTGCCCCCCGCCATCGGCGATCGGCGGGCCGGCGCGAGCGACGGGCACGTGGCCGCCGTTGTCCGACAGCAGCCGCAATCGGCCCAGGCGGCTCGAATCACGGGTGGATCGGTCCGTCGACATCGGCGGGGCACTGCTGCAGCTCGTCCAGAGCGGCATTCTCGATCGCGAGGATCGACGCGCCCATAATCGTGGTGGGAGAGCGGCAGTCCGAGCGTTTGCTTGTGACGAGCGCGGCGCGAACCGGGCAAGCGGGTCGTGGTCGTCCACCCCGTGGACGCTTGTACCAGAGCGGGCACGTCGCCAGCCGCGATCGCGTGACGCCTCCTGGGCCCCAACGGAGACAGTGGAACGGCATGTTTGGCAACCCAAGGATCTCTGCCAGGTGGTTCTCGACCACCGCCGTGTACGGCGTAATAGGGGTGCGGCATCTGGGAGGTGGGGTCTCGGCGCCACATGTGGAGCGTGCTTGGGGTGGGCTGAGACCGCCCCGCACCGTGCGTGCGTGCTGGTTGGCTGATGAGTGGTGTGGGTAGGCGTCTCATCGAGATGAGCACTGTTTCTCCTTCGCCGCCTGGGGCGCGTGTCGCGACGATCCTCGCCCGTCAGGATCGGATCGACGTGTGGGCACTGCCCTGGCGTTACCTGGCGATCATCGGTACGGGCTACTTCTTCACGTTCTACGACATCACCGATATCGGGTTCGCCATCCCGCAGGTACAGACGCAGTTTCACCTGAGCGGTAACGAGAGCACGTTCGTGGCGTTGTCCATCGGGCTGATCGGATACGCGATCGGCTCGCTGGTGATCGGAACGCTCGCCGACCGCTTCGGTCGCTTCCGATTGCTGATCGTGACGATCGTGCTGACGGCGATCGGCTCGTTTGGCGATGCGGCGGCCGGGGGCTTGACGGCACTGATTATCTTCCGGGTCGTCACCGGCATGGGCGTGGGTGCTGACCTCAACCTTGTCTCGACCTACGTCGGAGAGCTGGCACCGGCTCGATTGCGTGGCCGGATCTCGGTCATCACATTCCTGGTGGGGATCATCGGGCAAGCGGTGACCCCCCTGATCGCGCTGGCGCTGATTCCCAGCCTGCACAACGGGTGGCGCTGGCTTTTCATCATCGGCGGCCTGATCGCGGTGATCGCGTTGGTGGCGCGCTTCGAGCTCCCCGAATCGCCGCGATGGCTGGCTTTGCATGATCGCCTTGACGACGCCGACACCCTGGTGAGCGAGATGGAGCGTCGCGCCACAGAACGCGGCAGCCACCTCGCCGATCCCGATCCCTCCGAAGTGGACACGCGCAGCGGCTTCCCGTACGCCGACTTGTTGCGACCGCCGTATCTAGGCCGAGTGATCGTGTTCCTGGCCATGTGGTTCTTCTGGTACATCGGTAACTACGGTTTCCTCGGTGATGCAGCCGACCTGTTCAAGACCCAAGGGCTGAGCGCGGGCACTGCATACCTAGCAATCGGAGCGGTCGGATACCCGGTGGGCGCCGCTGTCATGATCGTCGGCATCGACCGGTATGAGCGCAAGTGGCTACTGCTGGCCTCAAGCGTGGTCTGGCTGGTGGGCATGTTGCTGATCGGTTCCGCAGGCAGCGAGGCGGTAGTAATCGTGGGAGCGTTTCTGGCCTCTACCGCGCTCGGCATGTTCCTCCAGGTCGGGTATACGTACACCGCAGAGAGCTTTCCCACGCGCGCCCGCGCCAGCGGCTTTGCTCTGTGTGATGGATTGGGCCACGGCGGCGGTGCCATCGGCGGCCTCCTCCTACCCTCGATCGTCACCAGCCTCTCGTTCTCCGCCGGCTTCACCATCATCGGGGTGACTGGACTGATCGCGGGACTAATCGCGATCGCCGGCCCGACGACCCGTGGCATTTCGCTGGAGCGGATCTCGGCGTAGCTTTACCAGCCCCGCCGTCTCCGCGAGCAGCCGGTCTCCTCGAGACCCGTCGGTGCCCGCCGTGCCACCAGCTCCCCCTGCCGGATCGGGACGCCGCTTTCGAGCCCAAGAGCAGTCACGCATCCCGGGCAACCGACATGCTCGCTCTGGTGCAAGGCATCCACGGGGTGGACGACCACGACCTGCTCGCCCGGTTCGCTCCGCGCTCGTCACCAGCAAACGCTCGGACTGCCGCTCCTCCCCACGATTGCCGGCGCGTCGATCCTCGCGGTGGAGAATGCCGCTCTGGACAAGCTGCGGCAGCGCCGCCGACATCGACGGACTGCTCCGCCCGTGACGGACCAGTCGTCTCGCCCGCGGCCGCCACACTACTCCTGCAGGCGTGAAGAAGAACGTGCGCCGGCTAGCGGAAAGCGAGGCGACCCGCCGGCCAAAGCTGGGCGCCCCGACTTGCTTATGCATCGCGGCGATCCGCACGCTCCTTCGCGGGGTCCTGCATCCGGCGATTGCCGCGACCGCATTTGGACGGAGCCGGCGTCGCCGGCGCGAGTGAAGGCGCGTGGCCGCTGTTGTCCGAGGGCGGTCACGTGGTTGCCCACGGATCTCGCGCCCCCATTCCGGGCCGAGCAGGCGCTACGCGAGCTCGGGATAAACCTCGACCAGCTGCCTGGAGTGGTCGATCGCCTCCGGACTCAGGCGTTGCCCGAGGACGAACTCACCTGAAGATCCAGAAGCTGGCTCAAGCCACAGAGCAGGCAACCGAGAATTTGGGCCAGCTGCGCGCTCAAGAGCGCGAACTCCGCGAACAAGCGCAGGCGCGCACAGCCGTACAGCCAGTAGTGATCGAGGAGATCCGCAGGAATCTCGGTATCCCCAGTCGAGCCGATCTCCCACCGCAACCGCCAGAACCGAGCTGAGCCACGCCGTTCGCGGCATCCTGAGCTATTTAGGGTGAGGGGTGACAGCTCGCGCAGGGGATCACCGGCGAGGTCGAGATGGCCGCCTCCGCCGAGTACGCAACGCTGGACTGCACGATGTCGCGACCGGTTTCGTTACTCGCCGTGACCGCGACGCGGATGTCCATTCCACCCTGCGCCGCGGCGGTGGTGAACGTCGCGCTGGTGGCGCCGGTGATGTCCTGGCAGGTGGCCGCTGACTCGCACACCTGCCATTGGTAGGCGTAGCTGAGTTCGGGCGTCCCCTCCCAAGCACCCGTCGAGGCGGTGAAGGTCTGACCGACCGCGCCAACGCCGGCGATCACCGGGGGCAGGCTGATCATCGGCGCGACCGGGCTGGCAGAGGAGGCTGGCCCCACCGGGCCGCTGGCCATCGAGCTCACCGGCGCGGCGGTCCCGGCGACATTCCCCGCGGACTCCTGCACGACGATCGTGTCGCCCACCTCGCTGGTCGTCAGCGTGTAGGTCTGACCGGTCGCCCCGGCGATCGGGACGCAGGCCGCGCCGACCGAACTACAGTCCTCCCACTGATACGTGTAACTCGTCGGACTTCCGGACCATACGCCCTGGACCTCGGTCAGAACCTGACCGGCCGAAAGGTCGCCGGCCATCGACGGCCCGGAGCTGTTGACCGGCGGGTTCGGCCACACCGCAGTCGTTGCGCTGGAGTTGGCCGGGCCCCCGGTCCCGCCGAGATTCACCGCCCACTCCTCGACGATGATCGTGTCGCCGACGTCGTTGCCGGTCAGGGTGTATGACTGGCCAGTCGCACCGGCGATCGGGGTGCAGCTGCCGCCATAGCAGTCCGCCCATTGGTAGCGGTATCCGGTGAGCGGATGGTTCGACCACATCCCGTGTACCTCGTTGAGCGTGTCGCCCGGCTCGATGTGCGCGACGCCAACCTGCACGTCAATCTGGGGCGAGGTCAGGTTGGCCGGAGCCAGCGGGAGCACGACCGCCGTCGCGGCCGATGTGGATGAGCCGCTGCCCCACACGTTGTGAGCGGCTTCGATCACGCGCAGACGGTGGCCGGCCAGCCCGCTGCCGACACTCAGGGTGCGGCCCGTGGCGCCGGTGATCGCCGTGCAGCCGTGGCCGCCCGAGTTACAGCTCTCCCACCGGTACTTGTAGCTCGGATTGCCCAGCCACCCGCCGTGCACCTCTTTCAGCACGTCTGGCTGCTTGGCGGTTCCGGAGATCGTCGGCGGGGAGACATCGTCGGGCGCCAGGCCGAGAGCCAGGCTAAACGGATTGGCACTGTCGTGGATGAAATCCTGCTCGACGTGGGACGCCGAATGGCTGCCGTCAATCTGGGCGCGGCCGACGGCAGCGTCGTTGTCCCAATAGAGATGATCGCCGTCGATTATCACTGCCCCCGGACCATCTCCGCCTTCGCGGTTTGACTGGCTGACGGTGTGGATGAAGGTGCGGTCGATGTCGGAGGCGTGGGAGCCGGCCAGTTTCAGGCGTCCGATCAGCGCGTCCCCGGCCCAGTACAGGTAGCTGCCCGAGACCGCGACCTGGTTGGCATCGCAGGTATTCCCGTCGGAGAGGCCACCGATGTACGGCGTGATTTGGGCGATGCGGTCGATGTGCGAGGCGGCGTGCGAGCCGTTCAGCTGGCCGCGGATGATCGCGTCGCAGTTATCGGTCCAGTAGAGGTGATCGCCGGAGACCGTCAGCGCGGCCACCTCGACACTTGCGTCGTGGATGAAATCGGCATCGATGTGGGACCCGTTCAGCTCAGCGCGCCCGATGCCCTGTGAGTTGCCCCAATAGATGAACTCACCCGATACAGCGATGCCGGCGGCAAATCCAGGGCCAGTCAGAAACCGGCTGTTGACGTGGGTCAGGCGCGAGCCGGAGATCTCGGCCCGGCTGACCTGCCCGCCACCGTGAGTCCAGTAGACCTGGTTCCCATCGACGGCAACGTCCCCGAGGCCGCCGACGTCGAGTAGGTTCCTCACGACGTGGCCGCCGTCCTGATCGCCCTCGCCGATGGTGCCGCTCTGGTTGCTCCACAGCAGCTCAGCGCCGGCGCCTGAGCACGTCCAGCCAGCGACCAGAGCCATCACGACCACACTGAGCAACAACCGACCGTAACGTGATGCGAGCAGCTTCATTGACAACCCCCACGGTTAGAGACGAACGAGGAGCAACGGACCCCTGCCAACCAGCGTGGCGACCCGAGTGGGCGACCGGCGCGGGCAGAGTTCTGGAATCGGGCTGGGTTACACGCCCTTCAAGCGGGCGATGCTCGCGCTCGCGCGCCCGGTGCCGTTCGCGTTCGTGGCTACGAGCGTCAGCGACACCGACTCTTTGGCCTTGCCGTCGAGCGCGCGCACCGCACCTTTCGGGAGCTTCAGGATCAGTGTCCTTCTCACCCCGGCGGCGAGCGAGCCGCGCACCGGCCCCAAGGCGAAGGTCTTGGTCTTCTGCTTGCCGTGCTTGGGTTTGTGGCCCACGAGCTCGGTGACCACGCCGGTCAGCTTGAACGTGCCGAACTGTTTGCAGGTAGCGGTCAGTGACAGCGTCCCGACGGACGCCTTGGACGTGTGGCGGTGTTTGGGCTTGGTCAGCAGCACCTTGCTGTTCGGGGCCTTGAGCGTGCAGCTCTGCGGGGTCGGCGGCGTCGCCGCCGGGGCGGGCGCCGGGGTCGGGGTCGGGCTTGGCGTCGGTGTGGGCGTGGGCGGCACCCCTGGCGTGATTGCCAGCGTCTGATCGGCTTCAGGGCCCTTGGCGACGGTGGCGATCGTCGTGCCAGGAGGCAGCGCGACGAGCGCCGGCGTCGGATTCGGATTGGCCGAGCCGCTGCCGAGCTGGCCGTCGGCGTTATCGCCGAAGGCGTAGAGCTGGCCACTCGAGGTGACCGCGAGGCTGTTGTAGGCGCCGCCGGCGATCTGGGTGACGGGGCCGCTCTGCCCCGGCAGCGTCACCAGCACCGGCGTCGGATTCGGGTTGGCCGTGCCGTTGTTGGTCGCGTTGCCGAGCTGACCGAAGTAGTTGTAGCCGAATGCGTAGAGCTGGCCGCTCGAAGTGACCGCGAGGCTGTGAAGCTCGCCGGCGGCGATCTGGGTGACGGGTCCGCTCTCCCCCGGCAGCGTCACCAGCGTCGGCGTTGGATTCGGGCTGGCCATGCCGCTGCCGAGCTGACCCAGGGAGTTGAGGCCGAAGGCGTAGAGCTGGCCGCTCGAGGTGATCGCGAGGCTGTGCTCATAGCCCGCCGCGATCTCGGTGACGGGTCCGCTCTCCCCCGGCGGCGTCACCAGCGCCGGTGTCGGATTCGGGGTGGACGTGCCGCTGTTGGTCGCGATGCCGAGCTGGCCATACTGGTTGAGACCGAACGCGTACAACTGGCCGCTGGCGGTGACCGCGAGACTGGAGCTCGCGCCGGCGGCGACTCGGGTGACGGGTCCGCTCTGCCCCGGCAGCGTCACCAGCGCCGGCGTCGGATTCGGGTTGGCCGTGCCGCTATTGGTCGCGATGCCGAGCTGCCCGTACTGGTTGAGGCCGAAGGCATAAAGCTGGCCACTCGAGGTGACCGCGAGGCTGAAGCTCCCGCCGGCGGCGACCTGGGTGACGGGTCCGCTCTCCCCCGGCAGCGTCACGAGCGCCGGCGTCGGATTCGGGGTGTCGGTGCCGTTATGCGTCGTGCTGCCGAGCTGGCCGTAGTCGTTGTCACCAAAAGCGTAGAGCTGGCCACTCGAGGTGACCGCGAGGCTGTCCTCGTCGCCGGCGGCGACCTGGGTGACCGAGCCGACCTGTCCCGGCAGCACCACGAGCGCCGGGGTCGGATTGGGGATGCCCGTGCCGCTGTTGGTCGCGTTGCCGAGCTGGCCCCAATCGTTGTCGCCGAACGCGAACAGGCTCCCGTCGGGAACAGCGGCGCTCGCCGCGCCGACCGGCAACACCAGCAAAGCGGCGACAACCGCCACGACACCACAACCAACCGCCCTCGCCCTCAGAGCGCCGATTCTGGTGGCCAGCCCGACGCAACCTTGAAAGGTCTGGACGGGGCCCGGAGAGAAGCAGATCCGTCCGCGGATCGCATCACCCGGATCGCGGTTCAAGACGACCCGCTCGAATCGATTGGCGATCACGCCGAGAACCTGACAGAAGCCCCCGACGGTTCGCATCGGTAACCGTTACCAATCTTTCGGGCAGACCCGCAGGCCGAGATGGTCCGTTGCGCGACCGCTCGGGCCGCGGCGAGTCCGATAGGTTCGCGTGGTGAAAGTCAACGGCGTTGAGCTCGCGGTCAGCGAACACGGCCCAGCGGACGGACCGGTCGTGGTGCTGCTTCACGGCTTTCCTGAGCTGGGGTTCTCGTGGCGTCACCAGATCGAGCCGCTGGCGACCGCTGGCTGCCGGTTGCTGGTGCCCGATCTCCGCGGGTATGGAGACTCCGAGGCGCCGGGCGCGGTCGAGGAATACGCGATCGACGTCCTGGCGCGTGATGTAGTTGGGCTGCTTGACCACGCCGATGTGCAACAGGGGACGGTGATCGGGCACGATTGGGGTGCCGATGTGGCGTGGAAGACGGCATGGCTGCACCCTGAGCGGGTGCGCGCGGTCGGCGGGCTTTCGGTCCCGTTCGCGCCGAGGCCGCCCGTGCCGCCGCTGGGTCTGATGCGTGAGCATTTCGGCGCGGACTTCTACATGGTCTGGTTCCAGGAGCCCGGCGTGGCCGAGGCGGCGCTGGAGCGTGACGTCCGGCGAACGCTGACCACTTCGCGGGTGTGGGACGCGGCCTGGGCGGCGGATCGCCAGGAGGAGCCCTGGACCCCTGCGTTCCTCACCGAGGCAGAGCTTGGGGTGTACGTGGATGCCTTTACGCGAACCGGCTTCCGGGGCGGCCTGAACTACTACCGAAACCTGGATCGCAACTGGGAGCGGACCGCTGCGGTGGCCGAGCGGCGGATCACCCAGCCCGCGTTGTTCCTCACCGGGGAGCGAGATCCCGTCCGTCGCTTCATGCCCGCGGCCGTGATGGACGGCTGGGTGACCGACCTGCGCGTCAGCGAGGTCGTCCCGCAGGCCGGGCATTGGCTGCAACAACAAGCGCCGGAGCTCGTCACGCAGCATCTGCTGCGGTGGCTGAGATCCGTGCACTGAAAGCCAGGCCGCTTCCGTTGCGCCACGCTGAGTGATCGGGATGACGCGGCCGGGCTGGGGGTGCCCAGCCCGGCCGGGGTTGCTCTACCGGCGGCGGAACGCGGCGCTCAGCGCTGTCGTGCTGTGGGCCCACATGTTGTCGGCGACGTTGATCGTGACTCCCGGGGGGACGATCTGGTCGATGCGGTCGAGCAGATCGTTGGAGAGATCGATTCCGTCGGCGGCCAGGTAGGTGTCCAGGTGCTCCATGGTGCGCGGGCCGATGATCGCGGAGGTGACCGCGGGGTGGCGGGTGACGAATGCGATCGCGATCTGGATGAGGGTGATCCCAGCCTCGTCGGCGAGCGCGCCGAGCGCGTCCGCGGCGTCGAGCTTTGCGGCATTGGCTGGGTTGGTGGCGTCATAGACCCCAGGGAATCGCTGCGCGCGAGCGGCCGAGCCCGGCCCGCTGACTTCCGCGCCCTTGCGGTATTTGCCCGACAGCCAGCCGCCGGCCAGTGGGCTGTAGGTCAACACGCCCATTCCATGGCGCAGGCAGGTCGGCAGCACGTCGTACTCGATCGCGCGGGTCAGCATCGAGTACGGGGGCTGCTCGGTGCGGAACCGCTCGAGACCGCGGCGCTCGGCCGTCCACTGGCCCTCGACGATCTCCGAGCCGGGAACCTTCGAGGCGCCGAAGGCACGGATCTTGCCCGCGTGCACCAGGTCCGACAATGCACTCAGGGTCTCGTCGAGATCGGTGTTCGGATCGGAAACATGCAGCTGGAAGAGGTCGATCCAGTCGGTCTGAAGCCGCTTCAGCGAGCCTTCGACCGCCTCGCTGATCCATCGCCGGGAAGCTCCCCGGTGGTTGGTGTCCTCGCCGAACGCCATGCCGAACTTCGTGGCGAGCACGACGTCCTCGCGCCGACCGCCGGCGAGCGCCTTGCCGACGATCAGCTCTGACTCGCCGGCGGAATACACGTCGGCGGTGTCGATGAAGTTGATCCCGGCATCAAGGGCGCGATGGATGATGCGGACCGCGTCGTCGTGGTCGGTGTTGCCGACGGCGCCGAACATCATCGCGCCCAGGCAGAGGTTGCTGACCGAGACGCCGGTGCGTCCCAGAGTCCGGTAATCCATGGAGAGCTCCTTGTGCGGCCGCGAGTCAGTCGCGGCAGGTGGGTAGGATCAGATCCGCGTAGAAGCGGAGAACGTGTCCGCTTGACTGTAGCGGATAGCCTATCCGCTTACCGACTCCATGTCCGAACCAGTTGCCAGACCAACCGTCAGACGCGCCGATGCCGCGCGCAACCGCGACAAGATCCTCGCCGCGGCCCGCGCTGCGTTCGCCGACACCACCGCCCAGGTGTCGATGGCCGAGATTTCGCGCCGCGCGCGAGTCGGGATGGCGACTCTGTACCGCAACTTCCCCAGCCGGCAAGAACTGCTCGAGGCGCTCTACACCGACGAGGTCAACGCCGTCTGCGAGGCCGCCGAGACCGCCGAGGGCGAGACGCCCGGGGCGGCGCTGACTGCCTGGCTGCATCGGTTCTTCGCGTTCTACAACAGCAAACGCCACGTCGGCGACGAGCTGCTCAGGCAATCCGACGCCAGCAAGCCCTTCCTGCACGAGGGTCGCAGCAGGGTGCTCGCGGCCGGCCGACCGCTGTTCCTCGCCGCACAGAGTTCCCACGAAGTCCGCGGTGACCTGACGCTCGAGCAGGTGCTCGACATGATCATCGCGATTGCCAAGGTCGAAGGCGACGCTCGTTACCTTCAGCCGATCCTTCAGACCGCGCTCGACGGCCTTCGCCCCCCAAACCAGTGACAAGCCCTGCGACGCCGCGGGCGCGCATTCGCTCGGCGAACTGAGCTGGACGGCCTCCGCCCAGACGCCGTCGCGGCGCACAGGTTCAGCGGATGGGTGCGGACTGCGCGATGTCCATCAGGATCTTCGCGATCTGCTCCTTTGGCTGCTTGGGATGCGCCAGCCACCAGTTGGCCAGGGACTCGCCCGCTCCGGCGAAAGCGTGCGCGAATGCCTCATCGTCGAAGAGTGATGTGAGCATCTTGCTGACGCGTGTGCGCAGCTCCGAGAGTTCCTCGGCGAGCGGGCCGCCCTGGGCGAGGGTTTCTCGGTGCAGGATCGTCCAGCCCGCGCTGTGCTCCTCGGCGTAGGTCAGGAAGGCGAGGATCCCGGCGTGCAGGCGCTGAGCGGCGGGCGCGTCGCGGGAGTCTGCTTCGCGCATGCTTGTCAGCAGCGCCCGGCCGGAGCGCTCTACGTAGGCCACGTAGAGACCCTGCTTGGAGCCGAAGTAGTTGTAGAGCATGGGCTTTGAGATGCCTGCGGCCTCCGCGATCGCGTCCATGGAGGCGTCGTGAAATCCGGAGTGCGCGAAGGCGCGACCCGCGGCTTGGAGCATCTCGTCCTCGCGTTCGGCGCGCGGCATCCGGCGGCGGCTGGTCGTTGTTGGGGCTGGGGACATGTCGGGTGTAACCGGTACCTTACTCTTGAGTAATCTTACTCAAGAGTAACGTCGGACTTTCAACCGGATGGGAACGCGGACATGAGTCATGAATTGGTCGACCAGATGTTGGAGAAGAGTCAGGCGGGCGAGTTGCGCTCCCCCGTGTCTGAGACGCTCGGGATGCATCTGGTGCAGTTCGGACGGGGCGAGGCGGTGTATGAGATGGAGGCCGCCGAGCAGCTCGGCAATCCTCTCGGCGTGATCCAGGGAGGCGTCGCGACCGCGCTGGCGGACGCGGCGATGGCGGCGGCCACGACCACGATCCTTGACGACGAGGAGATTCAGGAAAGCGCGATCACGACCATCGACATCTTCGCCCGGTTCATCCGTCCGGTGAATGCGAAGAAGATCGAGCGGCTGCGGGCCGAGGCACGGGTCATCCGCGCCGGTGGACGTTTGGTGTGGGCCGAAGCCGATGTGCTGGCTGACGGCGATCTCGTCGGCAAGTTCGCCTCCACCGGTATCCGGGTGGCATTTGATCCCGCGGCATACGTCGAGGGGCGGGGCACCTCACATGACTGAGCCCGGCGCAGATGTCATGGCCCGTTTCGTCGGACCTGAAAACGTCGACCGCGGGCGGGAGTACCTGGAGGCGCTCGATCCCGAGTTTCACCGCTACATCATGGACTTCGTCTACGGCGAGGTCTATGCCGGGGACGTGCTGGACCCCAAGACACGGGCGTTGTGCACGGTCGCGATGCTCGCGACGCTCGGCCAGCAGCGGCAACTGGGTGTCTATGTCCGCGCCGCCCGACACCAGGGTGCCACCGAGGAGGAGATCCGCGAAGTCCTGCGCCAGGTGGCGGTCTACGCCGGCTTCCCGAGCGCCTGGAACGCCTTGGCGACGATGAAGCAGACCCTCGACGGGTTCTCAGTCGACGACAGCAGAGGACGCGCTGACTGATGAGCTTCTCCCTCGATTTGACCGACGAGCAGACCTCCCTGCGCGACCAGGCCCACACCTTCGCGCGCGACGTCATTCGCCCGGTCGCGGCCGAGTACGACCGCGCCCAGGCTTTTCCCTGGCCGGTGCTCGACGAGGCGGCCCGCCAGGGCCTTTACGGCTGGGAGCTCTACGCGCAGCTGTCCACCGACCCGACCGGTCTGTCGCTGCCGATCCTGATGGAGGAGCTCTTCTGGGGCTGCGCCGGCATCGGACTGTCAATCGTGATGCCGGCGCTCGCCCTGGCCGCGATCCGCCAAGCCGCCACCGACGAGCAGCTCGTTCGCTGGGCCCCCGAATGCTTCGGAACGCCGGGGGACATCAAGCTCGCCGCGCTCGCGGTGACCGAACCCAGCGGCGGCAGCGACATCCGATCGATCCAGACCCAGGCGCGCAAGGACGGCGACGACTGGGTCCTCGACGGACACAAAGTGTTCATCGGCAACGGCGGGATCGCCGACGTCCACGTCGTCGTCGCCACCGTCGACCCCGAGGCCGGCCATCGTGGCCAGGGCGTCTTCATCGTTCCCAAAGCCACTCCGGGCCTGTCGATGCTGCGCAAGCTGGACAAGCTGGGCTGCCGCGCCTCCCACACCGGTGAGATCGTGTTCAAGGACTGCAGAGTGCCGAGCGAGCATCTCCTGGGCGGCGAGCAGCGCCTGCAAGAGCGGATCGCCAAAGGGCGCGAATCCGAACAAGGACGCAAGCCGATCGCACCCGCGCAGGAGGGCGGCCCGGCCGCCGCTGTCCAGCGGCGCAGCTCAGCCGCGCTCGGGGCGTTTGAACGCACTCGGCCGATGGTCGCCGCGCAGGCGATCGGGATCGCCCGGGCCGCGCTCGAGTTCTCGCGCGACTACGCGACCGGACGCCAGGCTTTCGGGCAGCCGATCATCGAGAACCAGGGAGTCGCGTTCCCGCTGGCCGATCTTGCCGCGGACATCGACGCTGCGCGGCTGTTGACGTGGAGGGCTGCGTGGATGGCCGCCCAGCGCAAGCCGTTTGAGAACGCGGAGGGATCGATGTCCAAGCTCAAGGCCTCCGAAGTGGCCGTCCGCGCCTGTGAACAGGCGATCCAGACGCTGGGTGGCTGGGGCTACATCAAGGACTTCCCCGTGGAGAAGTGGTACCGCGACGCCAAGCTCTACACGATCTTTGAGGGCACCAGCGAGATCCAGCGGCTCGTCATCGGCCGAGCCCTCCGCGCCCGGGCAAGCAGAGAGCCACTCGATCAACGCATGCAGACTCCGCGCTGAGAAGACCGACCAGCGCACGAACTCCGCGTCTCACTTCCAGAGTGATCGACGAGCAGCGTCCCTGACGCTGGCTCCTCACCCGCTCAGCGCCGGCCAGCGCGACCGTGTCGAAGCGTCCGCGGCGTCGCGTCAGCCCGGCCTGGCGCGCGTGAACCCCCCAAGATGGTGCTGCTTGACCACCATCGGAACGCCCGCCCCGGCCTGTCGGCTCAACATTGCCAGCACGGCATCGCTGGGCTCGCCGTACACCGCGATACTCGTCGTTGCCTCAAGCGTCTCCGCGTAGGCCTGCGCCGCGCGCTCTCCGACGACTTCCATGTGGAATTCCATCGACTCGGCGTCCGGGTGGATCTGGACGACCCCGACCTCGCTCCCGTCTTCGCTCGCGTACTCGTTGAACGCGATCAGCCTGGGCTCGTTCGCCTCGATGAAGTCACAGAGCCCGGGGACGCGACGGCGCTCCTCCTCGAGCTTGCCGTCCTTGAGGCGGTTGGTTGCGATGAAGATGAATGGCCCAGACATGGCGTCTCCTCGGTTGCTCGTTCCCAGCCATTATCTGTCCCGAAGCGCCCGCGCTTCTGAGCTGCTTGCCGTGAGGGCGCTCACCGGTTCCTCAAGAAACCTGCGGTGCCGGCCGAACACGTTGCTTGTCAGATAGCGAAGGCAACCAGCGGGTGAGACCTCCTCTCCGAAAGACGTCCCCCGGCCATAAATAACCGCCTGATCTTCTGATGCCCGAGGCCCGCGATAGCGGGCCTTCGGCAGTTAATGCGCCGCATTGACACCTAGCGAGACTAAGCTTTATGATGCTAGGTATGAGCGTCGCGACGGCTACGAACATGATTGAGACCCACGGGTTGACCAAGCGCTACGGCGCACGCATGGCGGTCGACCAGGTCGACCTGACGGTGCCGCGAGCCTGCGCCTATGGTTTCTTGGGCCACAACGGCGCCGGGAAGACAACCCTCATCCGCATGCTGCTGGGCCTGACGTCTGCGGACGCGGGGACGATGCGCATTGCTGGCCACGTGGTGCCCGCGGAGCGTTCAGTCGCGCTGGCGCGGGTGGGGGCGATTGTGGAAGAGCCCGCGTTTCACCGGCATTTGACTGGGCGCGAGAACCTTCGTGTGGCCGCAGCGGTTCGTGGTGCCGCGGCGGCGGCGCGGATCGACGGCGTGCTGGAGCGGGTTGGACTGGGTGACCGGGCCGGTGATCGAGTCGACACCTACTCGCAGGGGATGCGTCAGCGGCTCGGGGTCGCGTGCTGCCTGTTGGCGGACCCGGAGCTGTTGATTCTGGATGAGCCGCTGAACGGCTTGGATCCCGGGGGAATCCTGGAGCTGCGGCAGATGATCAGGGCGCTGGTGGCCGAGGGGCGGACGGTGTTTCTGTCCTCCCATCTGCTCGATGAGGTGGAGAAGACCTGCGATGCAGCTGCGGTGATCGACCACGGTCGGATCGTGGAGGCCGGGCCGATCGGCACGCTCATGCGCCGCGGCACGCCCGAACTGGATCTCGGGTGCGATCAGCCCGAACGGGCGATCGAGCTCCTAGCCGAGCATCCGGCCGTGGCTCGTGTGACCCGGGAATCCGACGAGGTGCGGGTGACGCTGGTCGCCGACGACGGGGCAGCCGACGTCAACTCAAGCCTTGTCGCCGCTGGGGTGCGGGTGTTTCGCCTCGCTCCGGTGACCGCGTCGTTGGAGCAGCGTTTCCTGGACCTGACGGCCGGCCGGGGAGAGCCCTCGTGACCGGCGCGATGGCGTACCGCATGATCGGCGCCGAAGTACTGAAGCTGCGTCGCAATCGGGGGGTCATAGCCTTCGCCATGGTCCTGATGTTCGCCGTGGTCATCCTCTACTACGGGGTCGCCGCCATCGAGCATGCCTCGGACCCGTTGAAGAACCAGGCGGCCGGCGGTTTCACAGGCTTTCAGAACGGCGTGCGAGCTATGGCCGACTTCATCGGCCTGCTGACCGCGATCCTGATCGGAGCCGAGGCCGGTACCGGCGACCGCGCGTCCGGCGTGTTTCGCAGTCTCGTCGTGACCGGTCGCTCGCGGCTGGCGCTGTTCGCCGTGCGGGTCCCGGCGGCGATCATCGTCTGGCTCGCCTTCGCCGTCGTCTCGTTCGGCATGATCCTGCTGGCAACCTTCCTGTTTGCTCCGGACAGCTCGACCGCCGTCCACCACCTCCACGGGTCCGGGTCGACCCCGAGCCTAGGGCTGATTCTGCAATCGGCGGGCTGGCTCACCCTGACCGGCGCAGTATTGGTGGCATGCACCGTCGGCGTCGGCTCACTGACGGGGTCGCGCGCGGTGACGCTGACCGCCGCGATCGGCTGGGAGGTGGTCGCCAGCAACCTCCTGCTCAATGCCGGCTTTCTCGGATCCGCCCGCCGCGGAATCCTGAGCGCGGCGCTGGACAACCTGGCCCCGATCTCGGGCGTTCGCCCCAACGTCACGATGGCCGAGGGCCTCGCCCTGATCGTGTTGATCGTCTGGACTGCCGCAGCCATCGCGCTCGGCGCGTGGCGCACCAAGACACTCGACGCGTGAGAGCGCAGGGAAGTCATTGACGTGATGGCGGTGCTGCCGGTCTGTGGGACCAGCAGCACCGTCGCCGTCCGGGCTTGCCTCAGCCGAAGTAGTGGCCCGTCTCCACGTCCTCGACCCAGCCGGGATGGGTCGGCTCCCAGCGCAGCACCTCGCGGGTCTTGTCGTTTGAGGTCGGGTTGTCAAACCCGGCAAAGGCGGCGAGAAAGCCGAGGTACTGCGGCGCCTCCTCATCCGTGATGCTCTTGGTCTCGACCCCGAGCTTGCCGGCGATCGTTTCGGCGATCACCTTGCGTGAGATGCCCGTGTCACCGACGCCGTGGAAGGTCGAGCCGGCCGGGGCCTTCTCCAACGCCAGGCGGTAGAGCACGCCGATGTCGTATGTGTTCGCCGCCGGCCAGCGGTTGCTGCCGTCGCCGGTGTACGCCGCAACGCCGTTGTCACGGGCAAAGCCGATCAGCGCGTGCGTGAAGCCGTGATGGTCGAGCTCTGAGTGGACCATCGGCGCGAGCCGGACGACTGAGGAGCGCACGCCCCGCTGCCCCAGACTGATCGTGTGGTTCGCCGCGTCGGTCCGAGGACCGCCCTCGGACTGGTCGTCCTCGGTGCCGGGCCGCCCGGTGATCCCCGCCATGGCGAGCATCAGCGTGCCCCCGGTTGACACGAAGGGCTTGTCGGTGCCGATGAGGGTCTCGCCGATCGCCTGGGTGGCCGCCATATCGGCGGAGACCGCGCCCATGAAGTCGCCCGTGCGCATCGCCTCGTGCTTAAAGGCGAGGTGGATCACGCCGTCTGCCTCAGCGGCGGCGGCCCTCAGACCGTCAAGGTCGTCGAGATCGCCGCGGCGCACCTCGGCGCCGAGCGCTGCGACGGTCGCAGCGGATGCATCAGAGCGGGCCAGGCCGACGACCTGGTGGCCGTTGTTGAGAAGTTCGGGGATGACGGCGGAGGCGATGTGGCCTGAGGCGCCGGTTACGAAAACGCGCATTGGAATCTCCAGTCGGTGGGTATGTCACCCGGTGTCATCAAGATAGCACAGCATGTCACCTTGTGACATCAACTACGCTCTGCTCAGATGTCACGCTGGAAACCAGACGCCCAGGGCCGTCTCATGAAGGCCGCGATCGAACTGTTCGACGAGCACGGATATGAGGCGACGACCGTCGCTGAGATCGCCGAGCGCGCGGGGCTGACGAAGCGCACCTTCTTCCGCTACTTCTCGGACAAGCGAGAGGTGCTGTTCAGCGGCAGCTACGAGCTCCAGCGCCTCTGGCTCGAGGGGGTTGCCGCCGCCCCGGCGGACGCGACTCCGCTCGCCGTTGTGGCGGCCGGACTCGATCCGGTCGCGGACATGTTCACCGAGCGTCACGGCTTCGCCCGGATCCGTGCGGGGATCATCGAGGCCAACCCGGAGCTGCAGGAGCGTGAGCTGATCAAGCTGCAGAACCTCGCCGGCGCCATCAAGGCCGCACTCGTCGAGCGGGGCGTTTCCGCGAACGCGGCGATCCTCGCCGCCCAGGCGGGCGTGACCGTCTTTCACGTGGCCTTCGCCCACTGGGTGGAGCAGGATGACCCGACCGCGTTCCGGCGCCTGATGGACGAGTCGCTGGAGGACCTGCGGTCGGTGACCGCCGCCTGAACCTGTTCGGTAGAGGGGCCGTCGGTCAGACGTCTGACGGCGGATCCCCCGCCGTGACCCTGACCGGTGAGCGGCGGGCTCGCCGGGCGCGCTCATAGGAAACGCGGAACAGTTCGATCGCGCGATCCACATCGCCGGGTTCGTCGATCGCGAAAGTCACCCATCCAGAATCCGGCAGGACATGATGCGGCCTGGCACGACCTGCCGCGATCAGCTCATCGCGCACCCGCCGCGGAAACGGGAGGTCGGCGATCCTGTTCCCGTGCAAGTGGCCGAGCTCCCGCCGGCCCAAGCAAAACTCGACACCCCCGAACCGGTGCGGACCGATATCGACCTCCGGCCATGACGCCACCACATGGGTGATCCGCGCGGCGGCACTGCTCTGCTCGTCGTTCATGCGTCTCGTTCCGAGGTCGGTTGCCCGTGTGGAGCTTTCAGTCTCCTACCGGCATGACGCCTGCGGCCTCGACCATAAGGATCGTGGTCCGCCCGTTTGCGCGTGTGCGATGAACGACGCCCTTGGGCACGCTGCACCCCTGGTGCCGGCCGAGCGTGATCGTGTCGGCACCGTCGACGTCGATCAGGAGTTCGCCGTCAAGGACGAGAAAGAACTCGTCCTGATCATCGTGCTTGTGCCAATGAAAGTCGCCGTCGATCACCCCGAGCCGTATGACGGCGTCGTTGACCGACGCGAGCGTCTCGTTGAACCACGGCTCATGCGCCGCAGCCTCCGCGGGCACGTCGATCAACTCGAGGTGGCCAAAGACCTGCCCGTCCGCCAGATCGATATGTCGGACGCGAGTGTCGAAACGAGACAGAACTGCCCGAGCCTCGGGCCCGACGACCGCGCGATCAACGTCGTCGCCCGCAAACGTCCGAATCGCGTCCATCGATTCCCAGCGGGTCACGACCACGATCTCGATCCCGTCGGCGGCCTCCACGCGTTCCACCGTCGCGCCGAGAAAGCCGTCGGTGCGGTCGAGCTGCGGCCGCACGGTACCTTCGAAGTGCTCGACGTACGCGTCGACCTGATCTGACCCTTCCGCCAAGGCTGTCCACCGGCGCGCGACCATTTCAAGATTGTCGCATCCACCAGGCGAGCCCGACCCCATCGGATAGTTTGCGAGCACGATGGACAGCATGAGGATCCGGGATATCGAAGGCGAGAAAGCCCGGCGCCGGGCGGCCCGGACTGGTGGGCCGCCGGCGAACCACCCCACCGGAACGCCTGAGCCCCCGCCACCACGCTGCGCCCACCGTTGGTCTTGTGGTGCTTCGTGGTCTTGTGCTGTTGCGCTACGCGCCGAGTTGCAGCGTGGCGCGGCGCCGCCGAGCGACCGCGTGGTCGCGGGAGCGGGCGGCCAGCGGCGAGCGGGCGGTGGTCCTCGGCGACACGTCGGCGCGACCGCGATGGGTGGCACGGTCGCGTCGGCGCGTGGTCGGGGTGATGTCGTTGAGATAGGCCGAGACGACTGCCTCGGCGATGATCTGGGCGCGGCGCGCGCCGGTGGCGGGGTTGGTGGTCAGGTGGGACATGAGGCTGCTCCTTTGAAGGTGACGGCGACCGGAGGTCGCCGGAGGGCGTGCGCTGAGCGGCGCGGCGGCTGGGGTCACGCCGCCTGCTGCTCGAACTCGGGCAGGAACTCCTCAGCGGCGATCGGCTGATGCTCGACGGCGAGTTCGGCATCGGCCGGACGCGGTGCCCGAAGCAGGGCGAGCGCACCGAGGATTCCGATGGCAACGCTGGCCGCGCCGATCGTGAACGCGAGGTGATAGCCGGCCAGCAGCGACCCGACGAGCTGGTGATGGTCGATCTCCAGCGCGTGGGTGCGGTTGGTGGAGATGGTGCTGAGGACGGCGAGCCCGAGCGCCCCGGCAACCTGCTGGGACACGTTGATGATCCCCGAGCCGAGCCCGGCATCGGCGGCCGGGACGTCGGCCATCGCGATCGTCAGGAGTGGCATGAACGCGCTCCCGATGCCCAGGCCAATGGCGAAGTAGGCCAGGAAGATCGTCGGGAAGAAGCTCGTGTGAGCCCCCACGGTCGTGAGCAGACCCAGGCCGATGATGACGGTGAGCATCCCGGTGATCAGCACGCGCATGGGGCCGAACCGGCCGACCAGTCGCGCGGTGATGCCGAGCGACAGCGCGCCGACCGTCATCGTCCAGGGCAGGAACGCGAGTCCGGTCTCCAGCGGGCCGTAGTGGCGGACGTGCTCGAGGTAGAGCGTGCCGAGGAAGAAGGTCGAGTACATGCCGGTGACGAGAAAGCCGCGCACCAAGCTGGAGCTGACCAGGCCGCGGACGCGCAGGACGCGCAGCGGCATGATCGGATTCTCAATCCGGGCCTCGACGGTCAGGAAGGCGGCCATGAGCGCGGCGGAAAGCGCGCCGAAGCCGAACACCTGGCTCGACGCCCAGCCGTGCCCGCTCGCCTGCACGATGGCGTAGATGGCGCTCATCAGCGAGGCGGTGACCAGCAGGGATCCCACCCAGTCGATGCGGACCCGGGTGCCGTGGGGCACGTCGGCCGGGATCAGCGCCCGGCCAAGGACCATGGTCATCGCGCCGATGGGCAGGTTGACGAAGAAGATCCAGTGCCAGCTGAGCGCCTGGGTGAGGACGCCACCGAGGAGCAGCCCGAGCGAGCCGCCGGCGACGGCGACGAACACGTAGGCGCTCATCGCACGGGCACGGTCGCTCGGCTGCGGAAACTCGGTGGCGATGATCGCGAGGATCACCGACGCCTGCATGGCGGCGCCGACGCCCTGGATGAAGCGGGCGCCGATCAGCGCACCCTGGCTGGGCGCCAGCCCGCAGAGGATCGAGGCCCCGGTGAAGACGACCAGCCCGGCGAGAAAGACGCGCTTGCGGCCGAACAGGTCCCCGAGCCGACCGGCGAGCAGGAGGAAGCTACCGAACGTGACGAGGAACGCGTTGATGACCCAGGTGAGGTTGCCCTGGTCGAAATGAAGGTCGCGCTGCACGGCCGGGAGAGCCACGTTCACGATCGTCGTGTCGAGCACGATCATCAGCTGCGCGAGGCAGACGACCGCGAGCGCCAGCCAGCGGCGGCGGTCGCCCTGAGAAGCGAACGAGGAGAGGGAGAAACGGTGCATTACGGGGTCCCAACTTGGAGGGGATCGGTGGTAAACTGGAGGTCACCTCCGTTAGTAACTGGAGGAGGCCTCCGGAACAACTATAGCGGAGGACCCCTCCGGTTTGTCAAGGAAATATTGAGACGCGCATGAGCACCACCGAAACCACCGAAATCCTCGATCAGCCACTTCTCCGCAAGCCCAAGCGGGCGGACGCGCGCCGCAACTACGACGCGGTCGTCGCCGCCGCTCGCGAGGCATTCGCCGAGCGCGGTGACGCCACCTCACTGGAGGAGATCGCGCGGCGGGCCGAGGTCGGGATCGGAACGCTGTACCGCAACTTCCCCAACCGTCAGGCGCTGCTGGAAGCGGTGTACGTCGAGGAGCTCGAGAGCCTGTGCCGCTCCGCGACCGAACTCGACGGCCTCCCCGCCTGGGATGCCTTTGCCGCCTGGGCGAACCGCCTGGCAGGGTACCTCGCCACCAAGCAGGCACTGGCTCACGAACTGCTCGAATATCTCGACCGGGACGCTCCACTGTTCGTCGCGTGCCGCGGATCGCTGATGAGAGCCGGGCAGCCATTGCTCGACCGTGCCCAGCAGGCCGAGGCCGTCCGTGCCGACGTCAGCCTGTGGGACGTCATCCAGATGGTCGGCGGCATCGCCAAGATTCCCGGCGCCGAACCGGAGCAGATCGAGCACATCCTCGCGATCACGCTCGACGGCCTGCGCTACCGGCCATCCGGCGTTTGACCCGTCGGTCGCCGGACCGGACGGCGACCGAGACGCGCCGCCCGCCGGACTGACCTACCTAATCGATCGCCCGGCGGTAGAACCCCCGCAACCCGATCGCCATCAGCGCCCCGATCGAACCGGTCAGCACGATGATGCAGACCCATGGCGCGATGTGCGGAACGGTCGGGACAAGCGCGGCTCGCATCGACTCGCTGACATACGTCATCGGGTTGCATGCCGTCACCACTTTGAACCAGGGCAGTCGCGACAGCGACGGCCACGGGTACTGGCTGCAGCCGGTGAACAGCAGCGGGGTGAACACGAGCGAGAACACGATGTTGATCCGCGCCGGCGTCACCAGCGTCCCGAGCGCCAGGCCCAGGGCGGAGCCCAGCAGGCTGCCCAATATCAGCGCGAGTACGAGCAGCGGGACGCCGCCCCACCGCCACGGAACCGAGCCGAGCACGAGCACGCCGACGGGGATCATGATCGCTGCGGCGATCATCGCGCGCACGCTCGCGAACAGGATCTTCTCGGCGGCGACCAGGCCGGTGGCCATCGGTGCCAGCAGCCGATCTTCGATCTCCTTCGTCCAGCCAAACTCGATCACCAGCGGGAAGGCCAGTGTCTGCATGCCGGTGATCACCGCGGTCAGCGCCAGCAGCCCCGGGAACAGCAGGTGCGCGTAACCGTGCTGGGTGTAGCCGAGTGAGGCGAGCACCTTGCCGAACACCAGCAGCAGGAACAGCGGCTGCAAGATCACCTGAGCCAGGAACACGGGCAGCTCTGACCAGGTCACGAACACGTCCCGTGCGAGCACCGCCCGGAACGCCCGCGACTGGCTGGCTCTCCCGGGCGCAGACACGGCGGCCGCGCTCATCGCAGCGTCCTTCCGGTGAGATGGATGAACACGTCCTCGAGCGTCGGCTCGCCGAGCTCCACCCCGCTCAGCGCCTGCCCGCGTCGCGCCAACAGCGCCGCGGCGGGCGCGACCAGCTGCGGCGCCTCACCCGCGACATACAGCCGCACGCGAAGCGTCGATTCCTGGCCGCCGGCGGCGGGATCGTGGATCACTTCGACCCGCTCGACGTCCGGCAGGGCACTGAGCTCTGCCAGCAACGGCTCGCCGGCGTCCCGGTCGCGTGCATCCGTGGTCAACTCGAGCGTCGAGCTGCCCGGCAGCGAGCGCATCAGTGCCTCCGGGGTACCGAGCGACAACAGCTTTCCATGGTCCATGATCCCCACCCGGTCGGCGAGCGTGGCGGCCTCGTGCATGTCGTGCGTGGTCAGGATCAAGGTCACGCCTCGATCGCGCAACTCGCGTAGACGATCCCATACGAACAACCGCGCCGCGGGGTCGAGACCAGTCGTGGGCTCGTCGAGGAACAGCACCTGCGGCTGGTGCATCAACGCGCGCGCGATCATCACTCGCTGGGCCTGGCCGCCGGAGAACATGTCCGGCTTGACGTCCCCGCGCTCGCGCAGGCCGAACTGTTCCAGAAGCTCGTCGGCACGCGCCTTGGCCTCCGCGCCCGGGACGCCGTGGTACGCGGCGTGAAAGGTCAGGTTGCGACGGATCGAGATCGACCGGTCGAGGTTGCTGCGCTGGGGAACGACCGCGAGCCGCCCGCGAGCATGCACCGGATCGGCAGCGACGTCAACGCCGCCCACGGTCGCATGGCCGCTGGTCGGCCGTACCCGTGTCGTGAGCATCCCGACGGTGGTCGTCTTGCCCGCGCCGTTCGGTCCCAGCAGCCCGAACACCTCTCCTGAGGCAACCGCGAACGAGATCCCGTCGACCGCGTTGACGGGCGCCTTCGGATAGCGCTTGACGAGCGCGTCGACAACCACGGCAGCCGCACTCGTCGCGGACGCGCCAGCCCCAGCCTCGGTGACGCTCCCCGCACTCACGGCCGATGAGGTTAGCCCGGTGCGGGCGGGATCGCCGCCCGCGCGCGAGCAGCAGGTCAGATCGTTGGTGCTGCGGGGTCCTCCCCTGGTAGTTCTCCGACCTCGCGCCCTTGAGTCGAGTCTTCGTAGGGCTCCTCGCCAGCCTCGCGCCCGTGAGTCGGATCCTCGTGTGGCTCCGTGGCCACCTCTCGACCGCCGGTGGGGTCTTGGGAGGGCACAGCGCCGCCCACGGCCGATTCGATGGGGTCATCGCCTGGGCGCTCGCCGCTCGTCCGGCCTTGCGTCGGGTCGTCGCTGAATGACATGTCTGCCTCCTGTCGCGCTTGGGCACCGCGTCGCATGTTTGCGCGGTCACACGAACAGCGGTCAATTCAATCTCGGTTTAGCACCGGCGCTGGAGCTTGGCAATACCCACCCACGTGCGGGCGGGCCGAGCCCGGCCGGAGGCGCTGCATGAGCCGGGGGCCAGGTCTACAGTGTGTGTCGACAGGCCGACGCGAGAGGAACGAGCCATGAGCCTGCCGGAGATCGTCAGCCGTGAGGAGTGGATTCGCGCCCGTGTCGCGCTTCTCGAGCGCGAGAAGGCTCTGACCAGAGCGCGCGACGAACTCGCAGCGGAGCGCCGCCAACTGCCGATGGTCGAGGTCACCGCGGACTACCGATTCACCGCGGCCGATGGCGGCCCACGGAGACTGGTCGACCTGTTCGAGGGCCGCCGGCAGTTGATCGTCGATCACTACATGTTCGATCCCGATTGGGAGGACGGGTGCATGAGCTGCGCCGGGCGAGTCGACCAGTACGGGAACACGGCCCACCTCCAGGAACGCGACACGACGATCGTCGTCGTGTCTCGCGCGCCGATCGAGAAGATCGAGCGGTGGAAATACAAGATGGGCTGGACGTTCCCCTGGTATTCGAGCTACGGGAGTCGGTTCAACTTCGACTACGGCGTGTCGTTCGACGACGCCGTCGAGGATCCCCAGTACAACTACCGGTCCGCCGCCGAGTTGAAGGCCAAGTACGGCTTGGCCGAGCTCCCTAGTGAGCTACACGGAACCAGCGTGTTCCTTCGCGTCGGCGATCGCGTCTTCCACACCTACTCGACCTACGGGCGCGGCACCGAGCAGGTGGGCGGCACCCACTACTACCTCGACATGACAGCCCTGGGCCGCCAGGAGGATTGGGAGGAGCCCAAGGGTCGCGCGGCGTCGCTCGGGCGGCGCGCCGACCAGAGGCGAGCGGGGGCCGCCTCGGGTGTCGGCTGACGTCGCGGCTCGCCAGCGCGTCGCGGGTGAAGCGCAGCGGATGCGGCGACAGCGGCTCCGCCTGTGTCGTGGCATCTGCGAGGATGGAGATCGTGTCGATCGCTTCGCCGGATCGGGTAGGTTCGCCGGCGCGGGCCACGGTCACCGTCCGCGGTCAGGCCACCGTTCGTACCGAGCCTGATGTGGCGATCTTGTGGATCACGTTGAGCGCTTTTGAAGAGTCGCCGGGCAAGGCGCTGGGGGATGTCGCCCAGCGTGCCGAGGCGCTGGGCGCGCTGTTGGACGAACTGGGGGTGCGGGAGGAGGACCGCTCAACAGCGGGCGTGTCGGTTGCAGAGGAGTTCGATCCTCCAACCCGCGGCAATCGCGGGCTGGGTCATCGCGCGACGGCGCGGATCGCGGTGCACCTCGCCGATCCCGAGGTGATCGGCAGGGCGATCTCGCGCGCCAGTGAGGACCTTCGGGCCAGCATCGACGGCCCGCACTGGTTCGTCTCGTCGGCTAACCCGGCTCGCTTGGAGGCGGCCAGGCAGGCGGCCGCGGACGCCCGAAGCAAGGCCCAGGCGTACGCTGCCGGCGTCGGCGTGACCCTCGACGGCCTGATGTGCCTGGTCGAGCCCAACACGGCTGACCGGGCGCCCGGCATCCGCAGGCGCTCGGCCGCTGCGGGCAGCCGTGACATGCCGATCGATGTAGAGGAGTACGAAGTCCGTGCGACGATCGACGCGACGTTCGCACTCACCGCCGGCGGGGACGAGCGCGGGACACCTGATCCGGCCCCTGCCTGACTCGCCTCCTGCGGGAAGGTCGAGGTTTCCGATTCGCCTCCTGGGGGAACGGTGGGGTCAGTCGTAAGCGTTGCTGGAAGGTAGGTGTTGATGGGCCTTCGAGGAATCGCCAGTCTCGTCTCGGTGTTATGCGCCGCCGCCTGTGCCGCGGGGCCGGCGGGCGCATCTGCCGGCCAACGCAGTGCTCGCCATCCGGACGAACCGGTCGCGGTCGGGACCGGCGGTGCAGTCGCCTCGATGGACGGCGACGCCAGCCGGGCCGGCATCGACGTGCTCCGGCGGGGCGGCAACGCCGTCGACGCTGCGGTCGCGACGGCGAGCGCCCTCGGGGTGACCGTCCCGTTTGTCGCCGGTCCAGGCGGCGGTGGCTTCATGGTCATCTACAACGCGCGAACGCACACGGTCACGACGATCGACGGCCGTGAGACGTGTCCGTCAGCGTGCACTTCGAACCTGTTCGTCGACCCGACCACGGGCCAGCCACTGGCCTACACGGCGGCCTCCGATCAGCCGCTGTCGACCGGGGTGCCATCGATGGTCGCGACGTGGGCGACCGCCGTGCGCGACTACGGTCGACTCTCGTTCGGCGCCGATCTGCAGCCGGCGATCCGCGTCGCCAAGCGCGGTTTCGCGGTCAACTTCGACTTCAATCAGCTCGAGCAGTCGGGTCTGTCGACGCTGCAGGCGTACCCGGCGAGCCGATCGCTTCTGCTCACGCCGTCGGGCGACCCGTTGCCGATCGGAACGTGGCTGCGCAACCCGGATCTGGCGCACACCTACGAGCTGATCGCGCGGCTTGGTCCGTCGGCGCTGTACGACGGACCCATCGGACAGGCAATCGTCCGGGCCGACGATCACCCCGTGCTCACGCCGGGACAGACGATCGTCACGACGCCGGGGATCATGACGATGAACGATCTGCGGTCCTATCGCACCCGGATCCTGGCGCCGACCCAGGTGAGCTACCGCGGACTGAAGATCTACGGGATGGCACCGCCGTCGAGCGGCGGCTCTACCGAGGGCGAGATCCTCAACATCCTCAACGGGTACCCGCTCGGGTCCGAGTCGCGCGTCGAGGCCCTGTTCCAGTATCTCGAGGCGTCGCGACTCGCCTACGCGGACCGCAACGCCTACGTCGGCGACCCCGACTACGTCCACGTGCCCCTCGCCGGGCTGCTCGATCCGGCGTTCGCGGCGACGCGGCGCTGCCTCATCGGCAACACCGCGCTCACCTCGCCGGTCGCGGCCGGCTCGCCGTTGGGCCCGTTCCCGGGCTGCAGCGGCACGGCCGCGTCGATCGAGGCCGTGTCCGCGTCGCCCGAGGCGCATCACACGAACAACATCGTCACGGAGGACAAATGGGGCGACATCGTCGCCTACACGAACACGATCAACTTCTTCGGCGGCAGCGGCCAGGTCGTCCCCGGCTACGGCTTCCTGCTCAACGACGAGCTGACCGACTTCGATTTCGCCCCGGCCTCGCCAGGCGCGAATGACCCGAACCTGCCCGCGCCCGGCAAGGAGCCACGGTCGAGCATGGGCCCCGTCATCGCGCTGCGCGACGGCCAGCCCCAGTTCGCGATCGGCGCCGCCGGCGGCTCGACCATCATCACGACCGTCGTCCAGATCCTCATCAACCACGTCGACTTCGGCATGAGCCTGCCCGCCGCGCTCGCCGCTCCCCGGGTGAGCCAGACCAACTCGTCGTCCAATACCTCATTGGCTGAGCCTGACTTCTACAACAGTGCGCTCGCCCAGCAGCTCACGAGCCGGTATGGCGAGCACTTCTCCGTCGCCACCGGGTCCATCCTCCCGCTCGACAACTACCCGGGGGATGCCACGGCATTGCAGATGCTCGAGGGCGGCCAGGCCGAGGCGATCGCCGAGCCGGTCCGTCTCGGCGGCGGGAGCGCGCTCGCGGTACAACGGCGTCCCTGAGGGTGCGCCGCCGGCGACGAACCCCGCATCGCCCTACTCGCCCTCGCCGCGGACGGCCGGGTCCGAACGGACCAGCCGGGGTACCAGTTCGCGGTCGATGAAGATGTCGATGGTGACCGCTCGGTCACCGACGACGGTGAACGCGAGGATCGCGAACGGGGTGGGCCCGTCGAACGCCACCACGCCCGCGGTCCCGTTGATCAGCGCCGGGCGGACGAAGGGGGCAAACCTGCGCGCTGTCATCGCCGCGCGCGCGACCTTCTCGGCGCCGCGCAGCTCGAACACTCCGGTGCGCCCATGCGAGCGCGCCACGACATCGGGGTCCAGCACCGCGACGAGAGCGTCGAGGTCACCCTCCCGGGCGGCCGCGAAGTAGGCGTCGACGACGGCCCGCTGACCAGGCAGGTCGGCGTCCGGCGGCGGCGCCGCGCCCCGGACCCGGCGCCGGGCGCGGCTGGCCAGCTGCCGCGTCGCCGCGGGCGAGCGATCGACCAGGGGCGCGATCTCGTCAAACGGCACGGCGAACATGTCGTGCAGCACGAACGCAAGGCGTTCCGCCGGGTTGAGCGCTTCCAGGACGACCTGGAGCGCGATCCCGACGGCGTCGGCGAGCAGGGCTTCCTGCTCGGGATCAGCGCCCGCGTCGGTCGAGATGATCGGTTCTGGAACGAACGCGTCGAACGGTCCTTGCGGATGCGAGCGCCGGTCGCGCAGCATGTTCAGACAGATCCGGGCAACGACCGTCGTCAGCCACCCGTCGAGGTTCTCGATCTCGTTCACCTCCGCGCGCTGGAGCCGCAGCCACGCCTCCTGCACCGCATCGTCCGAGTCGCTCAGCGATCCCACGATCCGGTAGGCGATCGACCGCAGCCGCCGCCGCTGGCGATCGAACCTGTCCCCCAGCTCGAGCTGATCCATGTCACACCGCCGTCTGGTTTGGGGTCATGCCGAGTAGACCCCGACAAACCAACCGATGTGACAACAGGATGCCGGATGGCGCGGATTCATGGAGTGCCACCGTTTCTCAGAACGGTGGGCGCGAGGGCGGGCCCCCTCCGGTCAGCACCCTCACGACGGCGACTAACCCGCCTCCGCACCTCGAAGGGTGAGAAGGCGGGTGCGTCCGAAGGTCAGGCCGCCACGTCGTAGGCGAGGGCGCCCGTCCTGGCCGCCCTGATGCGCCGCTCGATGCTGGTGAGTTCGCTCAGAACGTACGCATCGTCAGCCGCCGGCAGTAGCTCGCCTCGGCGTTGGATCAGCTTGGCGAGATGGTCGGCGACCTCGGACTGGTCGGCCTCAGGCTTCATTGCAGAAGTCATCGTTGCTCCTTTGGTCTTTGTTCCGTTATCGACCATAGAACCGAATGTCTGCAATCGAATTTCCTGAGCCCAGGCCGGCCGGCTCCCCGGCGGCCGTCGGCTGCCTGAGCGCGTCGTGGCTCAGAGCCGGATTACCTTCTCCAGGGATTGGGCCAGCAGTGCCTGGCCAGCGTAGCTGGGATGAATGCCGCACTTGCCGGGCGTACCGAGCTGCGTCAGGAGCCCCGCTTGGCATGTATCGCCGCCGAAGTGAACAGAGGCGGCCCGAAGTTCGCCGTAACCGTTCGCGACGACGACGTGAAACGGCTTGGCGGCCGCGTCCATGGTCGTGTTCAGGGCGGTGGACAGCGCGTTGTCAGCAGGCAGAGCGTAGTTCAGCGAGTAGTAGTTGACGATCGCCAGTTGTCCGCCGTAATGCGCCTTGTGGCGGATCGTCGACAGGATCTGGCGTACGTTGGCTGTGACCTTCGCGAGCACCGCGTGCTGTTCAGCAGCGCTGCTGCAGCCGTCCGCTGTGGTCTCCACGCAGACGAAGTAGTCGTTCGCGCCGATCATCAGGGATACGAGCGTGACGTCGTGGTGGGCGCGCAGGTAAGCAACGGCGTAAGCCAGCTGAGCGCCCTTGTACCGCACGTGCAGTGGGTACAGCACGCGATAGTTGGCCGGCGGGCTCGCCACGCTGTTTTCGCAGCCGTTGCTCTGCGCGGAAGCGTTGATCAGGCTCGAACTCGTCTCCCCCGGGCAAGCCGCATTGGTCACGGCCAGGTGCAGCTCCGCGCCGAGTTGTTCCGGGTATCCGAGGAAGCTCGACGCATCGGGGTAGTCCGGGGCGGGAACCACCGTCGACTCTTCGTAACCAAAGGTGACTGAGTCACCGAGCGCGAGGTAACGCGATCCCGCGGTGACCGGAGCGACCGGAGCCGGGCTGCGTGCGGCACTCGCGGACCCAGGCATACCGGCAAGCGGCACCGACGCGCACAGCGCCAGGGCAACTCCCGCGCCGGCGCGGCGGGCGGCGCGGATCATCGTGCCGAACAGCGTCGGGCGTGAGACTCGGAGCACGGAATCCGCGCGTGGGCCGTCAGGCTGGTTCATCTCTCTCCTCCTCCTGGGCCGGTGCGGCTGACCACACCCGTTTGGGCGCGGCCCATCCTACTCCGCTACCGCCCCACGCTGAGCTCACCGGACCGCGGCTCAGGTCGTCTCGGCGGGCTCAGGCGCGCCGGGCGTCGGCGGGCTGACGATTTCGTCGGGGGTCAGGCCGCGGTCAGCACCGTGAGGGACGACTTGCTGGCCGGGCTCGAGGTGCTGCTCGACCCCATCGAGTGTGAGCGCGACCTTGTCCGGTTCAAACGAAACGAGGTCCGAGATGCGGCGCACGCCGTCATATGCCTCGCGGTATGACCAGGCAGCGCGGCGCGACTCGCCGATGTCGTAGTAGCTACACAGGCCCTTGTACGGGCAGAACGTCTGTCGGCGAACGGGGGTGAACGCGGTCTCGTTGACATCATCGCGAGAGACGTACCAGCGCGGGGCGAACCCGGACTCGTAGAGCACAAGCGGCCGGTGAGACTCGGCGATGACCTCGTCACCGACGCGAACGATCAGCTCGCGGGAGGTCTGGCGAATGTCGATGCGATGGTAGGCATCGGCGGCGTGGCCGACGATCCGCTCCTCCTCTTCGTAGAACGCGTCCATCGCGTGCCACGCGAACGCGATCCGGTCGCGGAGCACGCCTGCGTGGTCGGGAAGCGCGGTGTGCTCCCACGCCCCTCGCGCTGCGTTTTGCTCGCCGAGACGCACGGCGTACCACGCGGTGGGGCCGAGATCACGATGCTCGGTGACGCGGTCACCCAGCTGGAGAATCTCGCCGGCGACGTCAACTTTGGGGAAGTAGGCGACCGGATAGCGGCCCGGTTCGTGGAGCAGGACGACGTCGCCGCTGTCGGCGATCCAGGAGCCGCCGAACTGCACGCGCATTCGCCGTCGCGACGGTTCAGCGAACAGCATCCGCTCCGGGAGCGGGTCGGGCACGAGAAACTGTCCGATCGCTCCCGGTGCCAGTGGTCCCTGCTGCCAAGCCAGACCCATGATTGTCCCTTTCCTTGCTCACACTGCGTTTGTCGTGTCGCGCTCGGGAGCGCTCAGGTTCCTCACCGGCTCGCCGTCAGACGAGCGGTTCCCCGCCGTCGATCCCGAGCGTCACGCCGGTCAGGAAGCTGTTGGTCAGACAGAACATGACGGCATCGGCGATGTCCTCGCTGCGCCCGACGCGGCGCGCCGGGTTGGTGTCAGCCGTCCGTTTGAACAGGTTGGCCTTCCCCTCGTCGCCGAGCGCGTCCCAGGCGCCGGTGTCGATCGTGCCGGGCGAGATCGCGTTGACGCGGATCGGAGCCATCTCCACTGCCAGCGACCGCGTCAGGGTGTCGGCGGCGCCATTGGTGATCGCCACCGCCAGCGTGCCGATCGTGATCTTGAATGCCGAGGCGCCGGAGAAGATCACGATCGATCCGCCCTCATTCAGCTTCGGGCGCAGGTGCTTGGCCACCATCAGGGGGCCGATCACCTTTGTGTCCAGCGACAGGCGGACCTGCTCGCGATCGAGATCTGCGAGCCTGCCGCGAGCTCGGGCCGACGCGGTGAACACGACGTGATCGACACCGTTCAGGCGTTCGGCCAATGATCGGATCGACTCGTCATCGGTGACGTCGACGGTCTCCGCCGAGATGCCGGGGTCGCTGTACGCGGAGGCCAGCCTCTCCTGCTGGCGTCCGGCCACGATGACCCGGGCGCCGGCAGCCCGGACCGCTGCGGTGACCGCACCGGCGATGCCGCTGGGGCGCCCGATCACGAGCACCGTCTTGTCCTGGAGTGCTCCGGCCATGTCCGTCTCCTTCGTGTCGTCGCGATCGTTGGCCGGGCCGCGTTGCCCGGTGGGCGGCGGGCGCCTCGCTTGGATCAGTGGCGGTGCGATCGTGGCTCTTACCGCGGTGGGCCGAGAAATTCAGGGTAAGAAGCGCTGCCGGGAACACGCTCACGTCGGTACATGGGCGAAGCGACACGGCCAATCCCAGCGGCCCGACGACCCGTGACCAGGGCCGTCTCGTCACGCCGCCGCGGACATGGCCGGCAGGTCGGGCGCCGCCACCAGCTCGCGCTGCCCCTGACTACGATCGTCACCGTGAGCGGTGAGCCGAGCCCGACCGGCGCCAGACAGAGTCTCCGCGCGACGCCTGATCGAGAGTCCAGCCAGTGGATCGAGCAACTGCGGGTGGGGCATCCACGCCGCGACGTAACGATGGCCAAGCTCCACGACGTGCTGCTGCGCATCGCCTATCACGAGCTGTCGCGCCGCCGCAGCCGGTTGGGGTCGATCAGCGGCCCGGAGTTCGACGATCTCGCCCAGCAGGCGGCCGACGACGCGCTGATGAACATCCTGGTCAAGCTCGGCGACTTTCGCGGGCTCAGCCGCTTCACGACCTGGGCCTACAAATTCGTGATCTTCGAGATCTCCGGCAAGGTCGCCAGGCACGCCTGGCACCGACAGCCGCCAAGCAGCAGCGAGCCGGCCTGGGACCAGGTGCCCGACTCGTTTGCGGCGCGACCAGGGGACCGGCTAGAGCGACGAGAACAGCTCGAGGCGCTCTCGGCGGCAATCGGCAAGCTCAGCGAACGCCAGCATGAAGTGTTCGTCGCGGTCGCTCTCAATGACGTATCGATCGACGTGCTCGCGATCGAGCTCGGGTCCAACCGCAACGCGATCTACAAGAACCTGTTCGACGCCAGACGCACGCTGCGCGCGACCCTGGCGGCCGCCGGGCACCCGGTGATCGAGGGAGACGTGAACGGATGACCGACCAGCGCCAGCTCGCAGACCTGTTGCGTTCGCAGGACGGGGACGCCGGCTGCACCGCCGGCGAGGACATTCTCGACGCCTATGTCGACCTCGAGCTCTCCGGCAAGGATCCGGCCGCGGTATTTCCGGGTACGGCCATCCATCTCCAGAGCTGTCCGGGCTGTCAGGCCGATCACGCCGGGCTGCTTGAAGCGGCCCGTCGCTTCGGCGAGCTCGAGCCTGAATAGGTCGGGCGCCGCCCGCGCTTCCGGAACCGGCGTTCATCGCGCGGTAAGACGCGCCCGATGGCGGCGCACTATCTCAGCGAGGTCACCGGGCGCCGCCCAGTGCAAGCCATCGAAGGGAGCGCACCATGTCAGATCGCCACACCACCGCCAGCTCCAAGCTCCGGCGACTGCGTCGGTGGCTGCCCAGTGCGCGGAGCCTCGCCGAGGCCGCCGCGGCCGCCGGCGAGCCAACGCCGCTGCTCGAGCGCGACACCTTCGAGCGCAGCAGCGGCAGGTCCGTGCGACGCGACCGGCCGATCGGGCCCGCGGCGGCCCGATGAGCTCTGCGCGGCACCCGAGCGCCGGACGGCTTCTCTCGGTCAACGTGGGAACACCGCGCGAGGTTGAGTGGGAGGGCAGGCGGATCCGCACCGCGATCTGGAAAGAGCCGGCGCCCGGCCCGCAGATGGTGAGACGGATCAACATCGACGGTGACGACCAAGCCGATCGCATCGCCCACGGCGGGGAGCACCGTGCGGTGTTCGTCTACCAGATCGCGTCCTATCGGTATTGGGAGCGGCAGCTGTCACGAGACGACTTCACCTACGGGCAGTTCGGTGAGAACTTCACCGTCGAGGGACTCGCCGACGCCGACGTCTGCATCGGCGATCGCTACCGGATCGGCGAGGCCATCTTCGAGGTGACCCAACCGCGGGTCACCTGCTTTCGGGTCGGGATCCGCATGAACGAGCCGGCGATGCCGTCGCTGCTCGTTGCCCACCATCGCCCCGGGTTCTACTTCCGGGTGCTGCACGAGGGCCCGGTCCAGGCCGGCGATGAGATCACTCGGCTCCTCCCCGGGCCCGAGCGGCTGACGATCGCCGAAATCGACGGGCTGCTGTACCTCCCCAACCGCTCCCGGCGCGCCCTTCGGCGAGCGCTGCGAGTCCCTGCCCTGAGCGACGGCTGGAGGGCCTCATTCACGAGCTTGCTCGAGCAAGCCGACGACGCCTCGAAAGAACCGCCGATCGGCGCCGCGGCGTGGCCGGGCTTCCGACCGCTCACGGTCTCCGAAGTACGCCGCGAGAGCAGCACGATCGTCTCCTTCCGTCTGCTCCCCACCAACGGCGAGACGATCGAGCCGGCACGCCCCGGCCAATATCTCACGATTCGACTGCGACCGCATGGCGCTGACCAGCCGGCCTTGATCCGCAGCTACTCGCTTTCCGCGATCCCGGGCCCAGAGGGGTACCGGATCAGCGTCAAGCTCGAACCCGGCGGTGTCGGCAGTCAATTCCTCCATCAGTGCGTCAACGAGGGTGATCTGATCGACGCGGCCGCGCCACGGGGAACATTCGTGCTGCATGATCGTCGCCGGCCCGTCGTGCTGATCAGCGCGGGCGTAGGAGCAACGCCGGTCCGGGCGATGCTGCAGGCACTGGCCGACGCACCCACCACCCGGGAGGTGTGGTGGATACACGGAGCCCGTAACGGCGACGAGCACGCGTTCGGCAACGAGATCGACCAACTGCTCGGCTCACTGCCTCACGCCCACCGCGTGATCGCCTACAGCCGCCCCGCGCCCGGCGAGCTCGCCGGCAGCAGTTTCGACATGATCGGCCATGTCGACTCCGGGCTGATCGACACCGCCGGAGTCCCGATCGACGCCGACTATTACCTGTGCGGCCCAGACGGATTCATGCGAGACGTCTCAGCCGCCCTCACCGCCCGCGGGGTGTCGCCCGAGCGGGTCGCCATGGAGGTCTTCGGCGCCGCCGCCGTGATCGCTCCCGGCGCCGCCGACAGCGACGGACCGGCACCGCACCAGCCCGCCGGCGCCGCCGGTCGCGGTCCGGCGGTCACGTTCTCCCGCAGCAACCTCACCGTGGCGTGGGATCCCGCCCATTCGAGCTTGCTCGAGCTCGCCGAAGCCTGTGACGTCCCGGTCAGCTTCGGTTGTCGCACCGGGGTCTGCCACTACTGCGAAACCGGCATCCTCGCCGGAGAGGTCACGTACACGACCCCGCCGCTCGAGCAACCCAGCGGGGGTCGCATCCTCGTCTGTTGCTCTCAGCCACGTTCCGAAGTCGCGCTCGAACTCTGACGCCTGCAACGATTCTGGCCATGTCGTCGATCGCAGACGCCGGCTCCAGGCACGCGCAACGGCGCCTCGTCGCCACCATCGTGGCGGCGGTGGTCGCGGTCGACGCCGTGACGAAGGCGATCGCCGCCCGCGCCCTGGCCGGCCGTGGCGTGGTGAACGTCCTCGGCGGACGCCTTCATCTCGACCTCTACCGCAACTTCGCCGGCCCCGGCAACATCCTGCCGGGGCACCCGGTCGTGGTCTCGATGCTCAGTCTGATCGCCGTTATCCTGATCGCCGTTGCGGCGTGGTCGGTGCGCACAACCAGTCTGGCCGTCGCCTTCGGCCTGCTGCTCGGCGGCGGGATCGGGAACCTGCTGGACCGCCTGCTCCGGTCTCCCGGGCCGCTGCGCGGCGGGGTCGTCGACTGGATCAAGCCGACCCTCTCCTCCGGCAGCCTCAATATCGCCGACCTCTCGATCAACGCCGCGATCATCGCGCTGCTCGTCGCGCTCGCCATCGACTGGTACCGGCAGCGCCAGGACCGCCCGGACACCGAGGCCGCGCTACCCGAGCCGGCGGCGGGACCGCGTCCGTCCGACTGAGTCGCCGGCCGTATCCCGGCGTCGGAGTGGTCAGGAGGTACCGAACGCCTCACACTGTGATGTGACCGCGCCTCGAGACGTAGAGGTCCGAGACGGGCAATCCGGACGAAGGGAGTCGCATGCGCAGGTATATGTGGGCCGTCGCCGCCATGACATCTCTGGTGGTCGTGTGCTCAGCCCCGGCGGCGAGCGCCGACACCACCCCGGGCACGCTGAGCGTCGAGGGTTCGGGCTCGGTGTTCGTGGCGCCGGACGCAGCCGATGTCTCGGTCACCGTGTCACGCTCCGCCGCCAGCTCGCAGCAGGCGCTGTCGGCCACCAACCGGGCGGCCGATGCCGTCTCCGGTGCGATCCGCGCCGCCGGGGTTCCGGCAAACGGCATCCAGACCGAGGACGTCAATGTCTCGTCACACACCGTGCGGGTGGGCCCGGCCAAGCATCGCGTGCGCCGGTGGACCGGAGACGAGTCGCTCTCGATCCATGTGACGAACATCAAGCTCGTCGGGCCCGTCATCGACGGCGCGACGAGAGCCGGCGCCAGCACCGTCGATGGCCCGACGTTCTCGTTCAGCGACCCGTCCGCGGGGAAGCTGGCCGCCACGCGCGCGGCGATCGCCGACGCCCGCCGACGGGCGGACGATGCCGCGGCGGCCCTGGGCTACCAGGTCACCGGCGTCCAATCCGTCCAACTCGACCCGCAGAGCCCGGTGGTGGTGCCGGTCGCGGGCGCGCCGTCGGCGAGCGCCGGCCCCAAGACCCCGACGACCGTGCATCCCGGAGTCCAAGAAGTCGACGCCCAGGTCGAGATCGTCTACACGATCGCGCCGGTATGACGGCCGCTCACGCGAAGCGTAGATGCAGCCTGTTCCGGAACCGGCGGCGTCCCCGGCCGCCGGACATGTGCTCGGCGCGGAGTCGCAGCAACGCGACCGCGTCGCGGGTGGGAACGAACGGGTTCGCCACGACGCGCTGATCACACAGCGACAGCCCCGCGACGGCCTCACCGTCACTGAACGCCAGCAGCACGGGCCCCTCGAGCTCGGGGGCATCGTCTAGTTCAGCCAGCCGGCGGACCAGGTCCACCTCGTTGGGGGCGCCCAGCCGCAATTGGATCGTGGCAGCGTGCCCCTCCGCCGAACCGCCGGCGCTCACCCGTTGCCGGTCGGCGGCGCGGCGCAAGTCGGCGGTGTGCTCGGCGGCGAGTAATTGGTTGAGCGTGGTGTTCATGGTCCCTTCCTTTCAATGGCGTGCTCACAGCTTGCGCCTAAGAGCCGGCGGGCACATCGGGCAGATGGAGCGATCTCACGGCGGGCAGGCCTTACGGCAGCCGCCGGTATGCCTTAGGTCTCGCGCGCGCGCCGAGATCCAGACGGGCGCGATCCCGCCCGTCTGGTCTCGCCGAGCGAGATTTTGCAGCTCTCACATGCCTTTTCTCGCACACCCCCTCCGAGCCCGTGGCACCGGCCCGAAAGAGCTGTGCGGTGAACCCCTCCCACATGATCAGGAGAAAGTACGGATGAGCGCGGTTTCCGGACCGACGATGAGGCCTGACAACACAAAACCCCGCAATTTGCAAGGCCCGACCGTAACGAATTTGAACCTGACGGAGAGCCGACCAGATGGGGGACAAATACCAGGGAGGTAACCCCTATGCACCGTATTTCCAGAAGGATGGTGGCAGTGCTCGTTGTCGTCGGCGCACTCGCCGCTGGCGGCGCCGCGTACACGAACTCCATCACCACGACAGCCAACAACACGGCCGGCTATGCCGACCAGTCCGTTCAGGGCGCGTCCCTGACTGACGCCGTGTACGGCTTGAGCGCTGACGGCTCGCAGATCAAGAGCGTGACGTTCACGTTCGCCAACGATCTGACCAACGACAAGCTCCAGTTCCTGCTGGACTCCGGCAGCCAGCCTTCGGGCAACGCGCTCGCCGATTGCGTTGACAGCAGCGACGTTGCTTTGGTCGGTGGAGTAATCGACGCTTCGCTCGTCAGCAGTGGTGTCACCACCGTGACGTGCGACGGCCTCTCGGTTCCGACCGGGACGCCCACGCACCTCGTCGTGGCAGTCACCAACACCTGATCGATTGACTGACGCTCGGGAGAGCGCGGCTAGAACCAGCCGCGCTCTCCCGGGCCGATGGTCTGGACAGCGGATGACGCGACATCGTGAAACGACATCGACTCCGCTCTGCCTTCCTCACCGGTGTCCTCGTGATGGTGGCGGGGACGGCCTGGCTGTATTTCGCTCCTCCGGAGATCGGCGGGTCGACCGCCTACGTGGTCACGCACGGCGTCAGCATGGAGCCGCACTTCCGCAGTGGCGACCTCGCGATCGTCCGGCCCGCCGCGCAGTATCGGGTCGGGGAGATCGTCGCGTATCACAGCTCGTTGCTGCACGAGGTCGTGCTGCACCGCATCTACGCGATTCACGACGGGCGGTACACCTTCAAGGGGGACAACAACGACTTCCTGGACCCGGTTCACCCCACCCGGGCCCAACTCGTCGGCAAACTCTGGATCCACATCGCCGGTGGAGGGGGGCCGCTCGCCTACCTTCACTCGCCGCTCGTTGCGGCCATCCTCGCCGGAGGCCTCGGCCTGCTGCTGCTGACGGGCTCCGCCCAGAAGCGCGGGCGCCGCAACCGACGCCAGCGACGCGCTGCCGGTTCCAGTCCTCACGGAGCGCCACCGTTGAGAACTAACGATCACGAGACCGCACACGTCTTCAACCACCACGCGTGGTTGGCGGGTGTCGGGGCGATCGCCGTCCTACTCCTCGGCGTTGTCGTCGTGGCGTTCACCAACCCGGTCGATAAACCCGTCTCTCGCCCGCTCGCCTACACGCAGAAGGTGAGCTTCGGCTACCACGCCACGGCACGTCCCGGGCCCGTGTATCCGAGCGGGGTCATCACCACCGGCGACCCGATCTTCCTCCAGCTCATCCACCGGCTCGGGATTCACATCGACTACCGGCTGACGGGCGGCAGCCCGTCCGGGCTCAAGGGCACCGACCAGGTCCTCCTCAAGCTCACCGCCCAGACCGGTTGGACCCGCAGCATCGCGCTGACGGCGACCCGGCACTTCACCGGCGATCACGTCAGTGCCCAGGTGTCGCTCAACCTTCCGCAGCTCCAGGCGATGCTCAACGAGATCGCGGCTCAGACCGGCGTTCCCGCCAGCGGCTACACGATCGCCGTCACCGCCAAGGTACACGCCTGGGGCTCCCTCGCCGGCCACCCGCTCATCACGAGCTACGCACCGGCGCTCAGCTTCCAGCTCGGGCCGCTGCAGCTCCAGCCGGCGAGCAGCACGTCGACGGGCGGCACCTCATCGACCACCGGCAGCACCCAGGCCGTCTATGACCCGAGCCAGAGCGGCAGCATCGCCACTAGCGCGCTCGCTGGGAATGGGCTGGGCGTGGCGGGGGTGTCGGTACCGGTCAGCATGCTGCGCCTGCTCGCACCGATCGGCTTCCTCATCGCCCTCGCCGGCGCCTTGATCCTGGCGGTGCTGGCAGCGCGAAGCCCGACGTTCGGCGAGTCCGCCCGCATCCAATCCAAGTACGGGCACCGGATCGTTCCGATCAGCGCCGGCGCCGATCTCGGCTGGCCGGCGATTGACGTGTCGAGCATCAAGGCGCTCGTCCGGCTCGCCGAGGCCAGCGGGCAGCTGATCCTCCATAACCACGACGGCGATGTCGACACGTACCTGGTCAACGACGAAGGGTCGGTCTACCGCTACCAGGTCCAGCTGCCCAAGGTGGTGTGGGGCGAGTGGACCGAGCCGGCCACTCAATTGGCCGATGCCACGGACCTCAGCGACGCCGCGACGACCCTCAGCGACGTCGCCGCGGGCCTCACCGCGGACCCGGCGGGGCTCACCGCGGACGCGTCGGGCGTCACCGCCGACGCATAGCTTCACCCGGGGCGCGTCAGCCGTACGACCACCCGCGCCGGGCGCGTCGGGGTGGTCAACGAGAGGAAATCACGGACCGGGCCGCGGTGACCGCAGAACGGGCAGGTGAGTCGATCGGTCAGGGCCAGCGGCTCGGGGCCGGCGGCGACCGGCGCATCGCAGTGCCGGCAGGCAAGCGTCCCGTCACAGACGACGCCGGTGCCGGCGCGACGGCGCTCCTGGAACGATGTCCTCGCCGGATGGGCCCCGGTACTCGACGCGTTGCCCGATCGATCGGCCCATCCGAGGAAGCTCATCCCAGCGAGTCTAGGAAAGCGCGCCGCTGACCGCGGCGGCGCTCAGACGGCGTGCGGGCTCGGAGCCTGGATCGCCCGGCTGCAGAGATCGGCCACGGCCAGCACCTGGGCGATGCGGGCGCGGCGAGCGGTGCCCTCTCGCTCCAGCTCGGCCAGGCGCAGCTGGTTGCGCCGGCGCTGCTCGGCGCCGTCGGGCATATCGTCGTAGATGTCTCTCGGCCGCATCGCTGCTTCTCTCACGGTGGCCGGCGATCGTCTGCGCGCCGGCTGTTTCCCGCATATCGGCAGTTTCGGTCCCGGGCTCCATCCGTAATTGACCCTCGTCCGCACCCCCGCGGGCCGGCCCGGGCGGCGCTGGCCGCGACGCGCGGCCATTACCATCAGCGTCTGTGCGCCGGTTCGTGCTCCCCGGGTTGATCGTCGCGGCGGCCGCTGGGCTGCTGGCCCTGCTGGCGTTCGGGGTCTCCCAGCAGACCGACACGTCATCGATCGACTCCCTGGTGCAGCACGGCAAGTATCCGATGGCCCCCAACTCCCGTCTCGCGCTCCCGTTGCTCGGCGCCTCGCGGACGGAGACTCTGGCCAGCTTCCGCGGCAAGGTGGTCGTGCTCAACGTGTTCGCCTCGTGGTGTGAGCCGTGCCAATCCGAGGCGCCGTTGCTGGCCGCCGAGCAGCACATGCTGGCCAAGAGCAACGCGACGCTGGTGGGCGTCACCTACGAGGACGACCCGCTCGCCTCCGAGCAGTTCGCCGAGCGCTACCACATCACCTATCCGGTTCTGCGCGACGTCAGCGGCAGCTTCGTTCGGTCGTTCGGCACCACCGGGGTGCCCGAGACGTTCGTGATCAACCGGCAGGGGCGTATCCAGGCACTGCAGCGCTATCCGGTGACGAGCCAATGGCTGAGCCGCACCCTCCCCCAGATCCTGGCCGAGCGTTCGTGACCCGCCGGCCGGCCGCGCTCGGGCGGTGGGCGGCCGCCGCCGTGCCGTTGGTGCTCGCGCTGACCGTGGCGCTGAGCGGCGGACTGCCCGCGGCCTCCGCCGCCACTCCTCAGCGCGCGTCGTACAACCAGGTCGTCAACGACGTCATGTGCGTCGTCTGTCACGAGCCGCTTGCGGTGGCACAGTCCCCGGAGGCGTTCCAGGAGCGCCAATACATCCGGACGCTGATCGCGCAGGGCGAGACCCGGGCGCAGATCGAGCACGGCATGGTGGAGTCCTACGGGCCCGCGGTGCTGGCCCTCCCCCCGCCAACGGGTTCAATCTGTTCGTGTACGTCATCCCGCCGGTGCTGGTCGCGCTCGGCGTGGCGACGCTGATGATCACGCTCCCGAAGTGGCGCCGGCGCACCCGGCTCGCCGCCGCGCAGCCGACCGCGGCGCCGCCCACGCTCGATCCGGATGACGCCCAGCGGCTGAACGAGGACCTCGCCCGAGGCGCCTGAACGGGAGATCCGCCGGGCTACATCGAGTCCGGCGCCCCGACCCCCAACAGCTGCAGCGCCAGGGTGATCGTCTGACGCGCCGACTGCGACAGCGCGATCCGGAACGACTCGACGGCAGCCGGCTCGGCGCCGACGACCTTGCAGTCCCGGTAGAACGCGGTGAACTCCTGGGCGAGTTCGAGCGCGTAGGCGACGATCCGATGCGGGGCTCGGCGCTCGGTCGCCTCGGCGATCTCATCCGGGAAGGCCGCCAGCGCCTGGATGAGATTGCGCTCGGCGTCCTGGAGTGCTCCACCGTCCCAGTCCGCCGCCGCGTCCAACGCCCCGGCCACCCGGTCCTCGGCCAGCCGGCCGATCATCGTCACGATCCGGGCGTGGGCGTACTGCACGTAGTACACGGGGTTCTCGGGAGACTCGCGGCGCGCCAGTTCGAGATCGAGATCGACCGTCCGGTCCTGGGAGCGCTGCAGCATGAAGAACCGGGTGGCGTCGACTCCGACCTCGTCGAGGAGATCGTCGAGCGTGATGAAATCGCCACGGCGCTTGGACATCGCCGCCCGCTCCTGGCCCTCGATCAGATGGACGAACTGGAGGATCGGCAGCTCGAGGGTGTCCGCCTCCCCGCCCAGCGCCGCCCACGCTGCCTTCATCCGCGCCACGTACCCGTGGTGATCGGAGCCGACCGGCAGCAGCTGCAGCCCGATGCCCCGCTCTGACTTCTCCAGCAGATAGGCGAGGTCCGCGGCAAAGTACGTCGGCGCCCCGTCGGAGCGGCGCAGCACCCGATCCTTGTCGTCGCCGAACGTCGTGGTGCGCAGCCACAGGGCCCCATCGGCCTCGTAGCTGTGGCCGCTGTCGGCCACCGTCTGCAGGGCCCGCTCCAGGTAGCTGGGCGAGCCCTCGTGCAGCGTCCGCTCGCTGAAGAACTGATCGAAGTGCACCCCGTAGCGTTCGAGCGTCGCTTTGATCTGCGCCAGCAACAGCTCGACCGCGCGGGCCGACGCCTGCTCGACGGGGAGCTGGGCCACGTCGGGGATCTCCCGCGCCAGGTCTCGCACGTACTCGCCCTGATAGCCGCCTTCGGGGACATCGTCACCACGGGCTCGCGCCTGAACCGATTCGCCGAGCAGCCGGATCTGCGAGCCGGCGTCGTTGAAGTAGTACTCGCGAAACACGGTGTGACCGTGGTGCTGGAGAATCCGGCTGAGGGCATCGCCGAAGGCGGCGTGCCGGCCGCTGGCGGCGACCAGCGGGCCGGTGGGATTGGCGGATACGAACTCCACCAGCACCCGTTGCGCCGGATCAGCCCCACCGGCGCCGAACCGCTCGCCGGCATCGAGCACGGTGCGCAGCGCACCGCGGTGCCAGTCGTCGGACAGAAACAGATTGAGGAAGCCGGGCCCGGCGATCTCGTGACGCGTCAGGTCGGGGCCGAGCTCCCCGGCCAGCGCCGTCCCCACTCGCTCGGCGATGTCGCGAGGCGCTGCTTTGAGCACCGGAGCCAGGAGCATCGCCACGTTGGTGGCGTAATCGCCCTGACCGGCCCGCTTGGGCCGCTCCACTCGGATCGGTGACGGAACCGTCACCCCGTCGGTCACGATCGCCGCCGCCGCCCGCGAGACCGCGGCGCGCAACTCGGCCAGGGGCGCGCTCACGCGCTGCGCACCGTGACGGGCTCAAACAGCGTCTCGAGGCGCTCGAGCGCGATCGGCCGCCCGATCGCGACCAGCATGTCACCGCTGGCGATGACGGATTCGGGCGGCGGCTGGGGCTCGAACCGTCCGTCGGCATGGCGTACGGCGACGATCACCGAGTCACCGCGGACCTGCTCGATCGTCTTCCCGGCGCCCTCGCAGGACGCCGGCACCTCGATCTCCTCCATCCGGTAATCCGCTACCTGCAGGGCACCGGCCACCTGCGGGTGCAGGGCCACCCGGGCCATCTCGGAGCCCGAGGTCTTGTACGGGGAGATGACGCGATCGGCGCCGGCACGCAGCAGCTTGCGCTCGGAATCCTCCGCCGACGCGCGGGCGATGATGAGGATGTCGGGCCGCAGGCCGCGGGCGGTGAGAACGATGAAGATGTTGTCGGCGTCGGAGTCCACGCAGGCGATGACCGCCCGGGCGCGCTCGATCCCCGCACCCAGCAGCACCTCGTCGTCGGCGGCATTGCTCTCCAGATACCGCAGCCCGAGCACCTCGGCTCGCTCCCGGTGCGACGGATTGCTGTCGATGACCACGTGCTTGACGCCGGCGAGGCCCAGGTCGCGGGCCACCTGACGCCCGACGCGCCCGAAGCCGCAGATGATGAAATGGTCAGAGTAGGTGTCGATCATGCGCTGGTTGCGACGCTCTTCGAGCAGCCCGCTGAGCTGGCCGGAGACGAAGAACTCCGCCACCGTCGCCAGGCCATAGAAGAGCGTACCTATGCCAAACAGCTCGAGCAGGACGACCACCACGCGCCCCGCGGTGTCATGTGGGTCCGTCATCGCGCCCAGCGTCGTGACCGTGTCCAGCGTCCACGAAAACGAGTAGCCGACCGAGGTGCCCTCGGTGATGCAGAACGCGATCGTGCCCAGCACGATGACGCCGACCAGCACCGCCAGCAGGATGCCCAGCCGGCGGGCGAAGTTCCGCAGTTCCCGGCGCTCAGTAGTGGTACGGCTCACGGGCGAGGATTTTGTGCGCGCGGTACAGCTGCTCGAGCAGCACGACCCGGGCGAGCTGGTGGGGCAGCGTGATCTCGCCCAGCGACAGACGATGATCGACGTGATCGAGGTCGAGGCCGAACGGGCCGCCGATCACGAAGCACAGATCGCGCCCGCTCTGGCGCCGCTCCTCCAGGAACCGGGCGAAATGGAGCGAGTCGGGCGTGTCGCCCTCGCGGTGCAGCAGCGAGATGAACGCCCGGTCGGGCAGGCGACGCGCCACATGGTCGTCCTCGCGGACCTCGATCAGCTCCAGCCGGGTATGGCCGGCGAGCAGCTTCTGATAGTGCTGCACGTCATCGGCGAACGGAGGGCGCAACCGGCCCACGGCGACGACGACGATCCGCACGATGGGATACTACGTGCATATGGACGATCCCAACACGCCCGAGCGTCACATCAACATCCACTTCTCGCCGGACATCATGGCCGGCGTTTATTCGAATTTCGCCAACGTGAGCCACTCGGATTACGAGTTCACGATCACGTTTGCCCGCGTTGATCACGAGGTCGAGGACGAGGAGATCCCCGGCGTCGTCGTCAGCCGCGTCAACCTGTCGGCGAAGTTCATGCGCGAGCTGATCGACGCGATGCAGGACAACTACTCCAAGTGGCAGACCCGCGAGGGAATCAAGAACCTGCCGGAGTTCGGCGGCAGTGGTGACGCGGCGGCCGAGGAATACGACGAAGAGGAATAGCTCGCTGCCGATCCCGGCGGCCGGGCAGTAGACCAGTGGACATGACCCGAACGGGCGCTCAGCCCGTCGATTCGGCGGTGGCACGGACCAACGGCGCGGCGATCCCGCGCTGTGGCGTCCTGCTGCCCAACTTCGACGCCGTACGCAGCGGCGGACCGCCGCAGATCGTTGCCGCCGCCCGTCTGGCCGAGGAGCTCGGGTTCGACGCCGCCTGGGTCGGCGATCACCTCGCCTGCCCGGCGCCGGGTCTCGACGCGCCCGCCTGCCTCGCCGCCGCCGCCGCCGTGACACGACGTATCGGCCTCGGCTTCAGCGTGATGCTGCTGGGGCTGCGCGCGCCGGCGTGGGCGGCCAAGCAGCTGATCACGATCGATGCCCTGTCCCGGGGTCGGCTCCTGCTCGGGGTCGGTGTCGGCGGGGAGTTCCCCGACGAGTTCATGGCCGCCGGCGTTCCGGTCACCCAGCGCGGGGCTCGCCTGGACGATGCGCTGCACGTGATCCGCGATCTGCTGACGGGCCGTCCGGTGGACTACGAGGGGCGCTCTCAGACGATCAGGTCCCCGGGCCTGGAGCCGTTCATGGCGGCGGCGCCGCCGATGTATGTCGGCGGCCGCGGCGAGGCGGCGCTCAAGCGCGCGGCACGACACGGCGACATGTGGCTGCCGATGTGGCTGACTCCGGAACGGGTCGCCGAGCGCTCCGCACAGTTGGCCGAGCTGGCCGAGCTGGAGGGACGACCGACGCCGGGCACTGCGCTGCTCGTCGGAGTCAACGTGGACGACAACCGCGCCCACGCTCGCGCCGAGGCCGAGGCCCACATCACCGGCCAGTACAAGATGGGGCTCGGCGCCATCGAGCGCTGGACGCTGCTCGATAGCGTTGACGGCGCCGTGGCGCAGCTGGATGCCTACCGCGAGGCGGGCGTGCAGGAGTTTCTCCTGATGCCGCTCGGCAGTGAGCCGCTGACCCAGTACGAGCGTCTCGCCGAGGTTCGCTCGCGCCTGCTCGCCGGACTCGCGCCCCACAGCGCCCCGGCGGAGGCGCGCGGTTGAGCGACGGACAGGCCTACCGCTACGACCCGTCGGCGTTCCGGCAGGTGTTCGAGCGCAACTTCACCTACCTGGCCGGCGTCCACCGCAACAGCCATCGCTACGCGAACCGGCCGGCTCTGCACGATCCGGCGAGCGGCCGGCGATGGACGTACGCCGAGCTGTGGGCCGACGCCGGGAGCCTGGCCGCCGGGCTGAGCTCGGCCGGGGTGGCCCGCGGTGAGGCGGTCGTGTTCTCGCTGTTCAACAGCCCCGAGTTCGTGCTGGTGTGGCTGGCGGCCATGCGCCTGGGCGCGATCGCCGCCCCCATCAACTTCCGCCTGTCCCCGGGTGAGATCGCGCATGTCCTCGATGACAGCCGCCCGCGGGCGTTCCTCTACGACGCGGCGCTGGCGGAGCCCGCCGCCGATGCACTGGCCCGTGCCCGGCACGACCCACAGGTGGTGGCGGTGGCCGGCGAGCATGGTGACGCCACTCCCCTGTCGGACCTGATCGACGCCGGCCGCGGGGTTCCGATCATGGATCTCCCGGCTGTGTCGACCTACGACGAGACGACCCGCCTCTACACGTCGGGCACGACCGGGATGCCGAAGGGCGTGTCGCTGAGCGGACTGGTCGATGTGCTCTCCGCCCACGACGTGATCATGCACTTCCCGCTCACGCCGGAGGACCGCACGCTCAACATGACGCCGTGGTTTCATCGCGGCGGCCTGTATTCGGGCGGCCCCAACCCGGTGCTGTACGGCGGCGCCGAAGCGGTCGCGCTGCGCCAGTTTGACCCGGCGACGGTGCTCGACTGGGTGCAGGAGCATGGCCTGACGTTCCTGATCGGTGCCCCGACCAACCTGGCGATGCTGACCGCCGAGCAGACCGCCCGGCCACGGGACCTGAGCACCCTGAGCGGGATCGTGACCATGGGCGCGCCGCTGGACCGCGAGGCCTGCCTGCGCTACCAGGGCACCCTGACGCCGCGCATCTTCAACGGGTACGGCACCACCGAGGCGTTCTGGAACACGTTCCTGCGCCCCACCGACCTCCCCGAGCACGCCGGTTCGGCCGGCCGCGCCTGCACCGATGACGATGTGGCCGTCGTGCGGATCTACAAGGATCGGATGGCCGATCCGGGTGATCACGCCGCCAAGGACGGGGCCGAGATCGGCGAGGTGGCGGTTCGTTCGGTCAAGTCCGGCTACGCCTACGTCAACCAGCCCGACGAGCAGGCCGCCCGCTTCCACGACGGCTGGCTGTACATCGGGGACCTCGCCACCTGGGACGAGGACGAGTACGTGACGATCATCGGCCGCAAGGACGACATGATCATCACCGGCGGCGAGAACGTGCACCCCACGCAGGTCGAGGCCGTCCTCGCGGAGCACCCGGGGATCACCGATGCCGCTGTCGTCGGGGTACCCGACGAGCGCTGGGGCGAGCTGGTGGTCGCCTACGTCGTGGCGGCGGATCCATCGCTCGATGCGCCCGGCTGCGAGGCCCACTGCAACGGCCATCCGATGCTGGCGACGTACAAACGCCCGCGCGCGTACCGGTTCGTGGCCGATCTGCCGATGACTGCGACCGGCAAGAAGCTGCACTACCAGGTGCGTGAGCAGGCGGTGCGCGACGCCGCCGAAGGCCGGCTGCAGCGTCCGTGAGCACCAGCCGGACGACTCACGCGGCATCCACCAGGCGAGCCGGGATGGCGAGCGGATGCCTGGGGTGAGGCGGCGTCGCGACCCGGTGGTGACCGGGATCGGCGCTGTCACCCCGTTGGGGCACAGCGCACCGGAGACGTGGGATGGTCTGATCAACGGCCGCTCGGGGATCGGCCCGATCGAGAGCTTCGACGCGTCTGACCTGCCGGTGCGGATCGCCGGCGAGGTCCGCGGCTTCGACGGCGAGGCGCTGCTCGGCGCCAAACGGTTCCGCCGCTCGGCGCGGTTCAGCCAGCTCGCGATCGCCGCGGCCCGCGAGGCGGTGGCCGACGCCGCCCTCGACGTCGCCCCCGAGGCCGACCGTACCGGCGTGGTCGTCAACGCCGCCGTCGCCGGCAGCCCCGAGACCGAGCGCAACGTCCGTGCGCTCGTCGAGCGCGGACCGCGGGAGCTGAGCCCGTACTTCGTGCCGTCAACGATCCTCAACATGGCGGCCTGCGAGGTGGCGATCGATCTCGGCGTGCACGGTCCGGTCAACGCCTCGGCGCTGGCCTGTGCCAGCGGAACCGCCGCGCTCCTCGAGGCGCGCCGCCTGATCCTGGGCGGCGAAGCCGACGTGGTGATCGCCGGTGGCACCGATGCCGGGATCGCCAAGGCGATGTTCGCCGGGCTGGCGCTGATGGGCCCACTGTCGGAGCGAAACGACGCGCCGGAGGCGGCCAGCCGGCCGTTTGACGCCGATCGCGACGGGTTCGTGTTCGGCGAGGGCGCGGTCGTGCTGGTCGTCGAGTCCGCCGAGCACGCCCAGGCCCGGGGGGTCACCGGCTACGGCACCGTCGCCGGGGGGGCGCTCACCTCGGATGGCTTTCACATCAGCGCTCCGGAACCGTCGGGGACCCACGCCGCCCGGGCGATTGAGCTGGCGCTGACGAGTTCCGGGGTGTCAGCGTCCGAGTTGGACTACATCTGCGCCCACGGGACCGGCACCCGCGCCAACGATGCGGCCGAGACGCGGGCGATCCGAACGGCGCTCGGCGCCGCGGCCGACACCGTCCCCGCCAGCTCGCCGAAGTCGATGGTCGGCCACCTGATCGGCGCCGCCGGCGCGCTGTCGGCGATGGTGTGCCTGCTCGCGATCCGCGATGGGATCCTGCCGCCGACGACCAACCTCGAGACGCCGGACCCCGAGTGCGACCTGGACTACGTCCCGCTGCAGGCGAGGCGCGCCGAGGTGCGGACAGCCGCCGCCAATGCGTTCGGATTCGGCGGCCAGAACTGCGTCATCGTGCTCCGCGCGCCCGAGTAGCGGCGAGCTCCTCGCCCGGCGTGGGGCGGCAGCCGGGCGCCTCGCGTCCCGCGACCACCAGGCCCTCCCTGCCCGCCGGGTGCGCTACGCCGCCTGGGCGAACGCCACCGCCGCGCCGATCCGCTCGGCCGTCGGCGGATGGCTGGCCAGCAGCTGGGTGACCCAGCGCGGCGGGTCGACGTCGGCGACGTTCTGCAGCGCGATCGTCCGCTCGAAGGACACGAACGCCTCCGGCGCGCCGGCGAGCTGGAGCGAGAAGTGATCGGCCCGGCGCTCGATCGCCCGGGACAGGCGGTTGCCGATCGACCCGATCGGCACCGTCACCAGGGCGCCCGCCAGGGCCAGCGCCGGCAGCGTCGCCGGAGTGCCGCGCTCGTCAGACAGCTCCCAGCTCAGGCGCTGGACTGCCAGTGCCGCGGCCGGGGCCACGATCGCGGCATAGATGACGCTGCGCGGCACGTCCCGATGGTGGACATGGCCGAGCTCGTGCGCGACGACGAGGCGGATCTCGTCCCGGCCGTAACGGTCCAGCAGCGTGTCGTAGAGCACCACCCGCTTGGTCGGCCCCAGTCCGGTCACGTACGCGTTGGCGGCCGTCGTCCGCCGGCTGGCATCCACGGAATAGACCTCGCCGACGGTGACGCCCGCGGCGCGGGCCAGCGCCAGCACGTCGGAACGGGTCTCGCCGTCGGGCAGCGGCTCGAAATCGTTGAAGATCGGGTCGAGCACGATCGGAGCCAGGGCCGCCAGCAGGCCGCCGAACACCACCGACCCCGCCGCCACCGGCGCCCACCACGCGCGGGGATACCGTCGCATCCCGGTCACGACGGCGGCGCCGGCGCCGGCCGTCAGGACGGTCTGGATGGCGCCGGCCTTCGCGAGATCGCCGGCCCAGGCGCCCCATGACTGCGTGTCCAGCCCGACCGCCACCGCCCGGCGGCGCCCGAGCGCCCGGAGCGGCAGCGACGGGATCGACAGGGTCAGCGAGAGGCCGGCGGCGGTGACGGCGCCGCCGACGCCGGGGCGCGACCACGTGCGTCTCAGACTCGCCGGCGGACGTCGCACCAGCAGCGCCAGCGCGCCGAGATCGATCGCGCTCCGGGCCATCGCGAGCGCGAGTTGCGGCCGGGCGTAGCGCCGGCCGCGGTCGATCTCCTCCGCGCTGAAGTACGTTTCCGGATCGACCCGGACGGGCTCCAACGCCGGCGTGCGGGGCGCCAGCAGCCGCCGGGCGCCCTCTGCCGCCCCCGCGGCGAGGAAGGCCGGCCACAGGGCCCGAACGCGGGAAACACCGCTCACCAGCGAGACTGTAGTGATGCGAGTTGCGATCGTCTCCGACATCCACGGCAACCGCCAGGCGTTCGACGCCGTGCTCGACGCCATCGGTGAGACCGACTGCCGGGAGATGTGGTGCCTCGGCGATCTGGTCGGGTATGGCGCCGACCCCGACGCCTGTGTCGCCCTGGCCCGCGAGCATGCGGCTATCTGTCTCGCGGGCAACCATGACCTCGGGGTCCGGGGCACGATCCCGCTCGAGCAGTTCTCCCGCGGGGCGGCGCTGGCCGCCACCTGGACGCAGGAGACGATCAGTGACGAGACCCGGGCCTATCTCGACGGTCTCGAGCCCCAGAACCTCGATGAGCCGGTGGCGCTCTACCACGCCAGCCCCCGGGACCCGGTGTGGGAGTACGTGCTGTCGCCGCTGCAGGCCGAACTGTGCCTCGATGTGCAGGCCCGGCGCATCGCGCTGATCGGCCACTCCCACGTCGCGCTCTCGTTCTCACGGGTGCCCGGCGCCCCCGCGACCGGGCAGACCCGCGCCGAAGACGAGGACGTGGATCTCCAGGAGGGCGAGTGGCTGCTCAATCCCGGCAGCGTCGGTCAGCCCCGTGACGGGGATCCCCGGGCGGCCTGGATGGAGCTGGATCTGGATGCGTGGCGGGCGGTCTACCGCCGGACCGAGTACGACATCGCCGGGGCGGCGGCGGCGATCAGGGCCGCGCGGCTACCCGATTCCCTGGCGGAACGCCTCCTGTACGGGCAGTAGGGCCCCACTTCGCTCAAAACGTGGGTGCCCTCATCCAGGCTAAAGTCAGGCGCCGGATGGGCTTTGGCTCACGTGCATTCCTGGCCGGCAGCCTCGGGTTCGCGGCTGCGTTCGTCGTCGCATGCGGCGGCAGCAACGGGCTGCTCTCAGCCGATGAGAACAGCAGCCTGACGAGTCAGCTGAACTCCATCTCCTCGGCGCTCGGATCGCACCAGTGTGGGGAGGCCGGCAGCGCCGCGGCGCAGCTGACCAACGCCGTCGCCAACCTGCCGCCGTCGGTGACCACGACGCTGGTGAAGAACCTCGGCCAGGGGGCGGGCACGGTCAGCCAGCTGGCGCAGAGCGACTGCACGGCCTCCACCTCGACCAGCCGCAGCACCTCGAGCACGTCGAGCACCCCCACCACCTCGTCATCGTCGTCGTCGTCGACCACCTCCAGCACATCGAGCAGCCCGTCGAGCTCGACCAGCACGCCGACCGTCGGAACCAGCGCAACGAATCCGACCACCCCGGGTACTTCTACTACCTCCAACGGTGGCGCCGGCGTCGGCGCCACCGGGACCTCGACCAGCGGCCAGGGCAACGGCGCCGGCGGGGTCGGCGGCGGCAACGGACAATGACAGGCACGACGACCATCGCCGGCAGATACAGGATCGAGGGCCGCCTCGGCGTTGGCGGGATGTCGACCGTGCACCTGGCATTCGACAATCGGCTGGAGCGCTACGTCGCCCTGAAGCTGCTCGCCGAGCATCTCGCCGACGACCCGACCTTCGTGTCGCGTTTCCGGCGCGAGGCGCTGGCCGCCGCCCGGCTCGTGCACCCGAACATCGTCCAGGTGTTCGACTTCGGCTTCGACTCCGGTCACCACCAGCACTTCATCGTCATGGAGCATGTGACCGGAAACTCGTGCGCGGAGCTCCTCCGGGACCGCGGTCACCTCGGCGTGACCCAGGCGATCGACATCGTCAGCCAGGCGTGCCGCGGGCTTGACTACGCTCACCGGAACGGCGTCGTGCACCGTGACGTCAAGCCTGGGAACCTGCTCGTCTCGGACTCCGACGTCGTCAAGCTGGCCGACTTCGGGATCGCCCGGGCCACCGATCAATCGAGCATCACCCAGGTCGGGTCGGTACTCGGGACGGCGGCCTACCTGTCCCCGGAGCAGGCGCGCGGCGATGAAGCGGGTCCCCAGGCTGATCTGTACTCGCTTGGCGTCGTCACCTACCAGCTGATCTCCGGCCGCCTCCCGTACGAGGCGAGCTCGCTGTCCGAGCTCGCCCTCAAGCAGCAGCGCGAATCGCCGATCCCGCTCGACGAGATCAGCCCCGAGGTCCCCCACGCGCTGGCTCAGGCGGTGGCGGCGGCGCTGGCGATCGACCAGCATCAGCGGCCCAACGACGCCATGGAGCTGGCCGAGATGCTCCAGGACGGCGCCCGCGGGGTGGGATCGACCCGGGCCGTCGCACCCGGCGCTTCCACCAGCGCCACCCGCATCGTCCCGGAGGACGGCACCGCGGCGACGCACGTCACCTCGCGACCGGTCACCGCCTCCGGAGCCGGGGCGGCCCGAGCTCCGCGCCAGGTCCCCTCGCGGCGGCCGCCGCGTCCCGAGGTGGCCGCCTACACCCGCCAGCGCGGTCCGGAGCGCGAGCGCGAGCCGGAGCGCCGCAGCGGCCGTGGCTTCCGGCGCTTCATGGCCTTCCTGGCGATGGTCGCGGTGCTCGTGCTGATCGTGATCGCCGCGGTCACGATCTCCAACAGCACGTCGAACACCGTCGTGCACTACAAGAAGATCGTCGCCCATGACGCCAACTCGGCGATCTCTCAGATGGAAAATCTGATCAATAAGTACACGAAGTAGCGCCGGTCACGGGTGCGCCGCCCGCCAGCAGCGCGTCGGAGGCCTCGGTGAGCCGGCCGTCGTCGATGGCCGCGCGCAGGTCGGCCATCAGGCGAGCGATGAAGCTGAGGTTGTGCAGCGTGACGAGCCGCATCCCGGTGAGCTCGCGGGCGCGCAGCAGGTAGTGCAGGTAACCGCGGGAGAACCCCGCCGAGCACGCGGGGCACGGACAGCCCTCCAGGATGGGCTCCGTCGAGCGCCGCCACCGGCCCTTGCACAGATCCACTCGCCAGCGCCCGGCCGGGTCCGGCACGATCGCCACCCCGTGACGCCCCAGCCGCGTCGGCATCGCGCAGTCGAACGTGTCGATGCCGTGGGCGACGCCGGCGATGAGGTCATCGACGTCGCCGATCCCGAGCAGGTGGCGAGGGCGGTCCGGGGCGACGCGGTCGAGCTCGGCCGTCGTCCAGTCCACCACCTCGTACATCTGGCGCTTGTCCTGCCCCAGCGAGCCGCCGATGGCGATCCCTCGGCAGCGGCTGGCGGCGACGGCGCCGGCCGAGATCGTCCGCAGATCGCGCTCCACGCCGCCCTGGATGATTCCGTACACCATCTGGCGGCCGGGCCCCTCCCGCTCGTGCCAGTCCAGGCACCGTTCGAGCCATCGGTGCGTGCGCTCCATCGACCTCGCCGTGTAGTCGCGAGTGACGTGAAACGGCGTGCACTCGTCGAGCACCAGCGCGATGTCGGAGCCGATCGCCGCCTGCATCGACATCGACGTCTCCGGGCCCAGGAACCGCTCGGTGCCGTCGATGTAGGAGCGAAACCGCACCCCCTCCTCCTCGATCGCCAGGATCGTCCCGTTCGAATCGCGGGCGCCGCGGCCGGTTGCGCCCTGGGCACGACGGCCCTTGATCTCGTCGGCGATGCCGCCGTGTCCCATCGAGAACACCTGAAACCCGCCCGAGTCGGTGATGATCGGAGCCTCCCAGCGCATCATCTCGTTCAGGCCGCCGAACTCCGTCATCAGCTCGTGGCCGGGGGCGAGGAACAGATGGAACGTGTTGCCCAGCACCATCTCGTATCCGAGCGCGGCGACGTCACGCGGCTCGAGCGTCTTGACCGCACCACGCGTGGCCAGCGGGACGAACGCCGGCGTGCTGACGTCTCCGTGGGCGAGATGCAGCGTCCCGGTCCGCGCGCGGGAATCGGCAGCGCGGGTGCTGATCGTGAACACGGCACGGACCCTATCGGCCGGCGCGCGGGGCGGGCGGGGGCGGGCGGGATCACATCGTAGCCTTGGCGGCGATGGCGATCTCCCGTGCGACCGGCCTCCTCGCCGCGGCGGCGTCAGTGGCGCTGGCCGGCTGCGGCGCCGGGCCGGGCGCTCAGTCCCTGGCCGGCCGGGCGGTGTTCGCGCAGGACTGCGCCGCCTGCCACTCGCTGACGGGCACCGAGAGCCCCCGCCTGCAGGGCGGTGACCTGCTCTCGTTTCGCTCCTCGCGCACGCAGCTGACCGAGCTGGCGGGCGAGATGCCGGTTCGTCACGCCCTGAACCGCTCCGAGCTGCGATCGGTGGTCAGCTTCGTGATGTCCGCGGAGGACCGTCGGCGGTGAATCGTCCGCCGCGCATTACGGCGCCGCCGCGGTGGCCGGCACGAGCTCGCCGACGCCGTCGAGCGTGCCCGTCGGCGACTGGCCACCGGCCACGACGATGGCGGCGCCGATCGTGAGCGCCGCGGCGTCGGACGTCGGGTGCGGCAGGTGCCCGGCCGGCTTGACCCGGCCGGTGAGAGGATCGACAGCGTAGACCGCGGCCGTCTGTTCGTTGTCGAGGTTGCCGCGACCGCCGATGAGGTAGACGGATGAGCCCAGCGTCGCCGCCTCCGCGTGGGTGACGGGGTGGGCCAGTGAGCCGAGCCGGGTGACGCGGCGCGTGGTCAGATCAAAGCGGTAGATCGCGCTGCTGGCGCCCGCCGGAGTGGAGCCGCCGATGACGAGGACGCCTCCGTCGGCCACCGCGACGGCCGCGTAGCGCAGCCCGACCGGGAGGTGCGCCACGATCTGCGGTCCAGCGCCCGGATGCCAGGCGACGATTGTGTTGAGGTACGTCGTCCCGTCGAACCCGCCGACGATGTACGCCTGATCGCCGGCCCGGGTCACCGCGACGTCTGACTGTGGCGCGAGCAGGGCGCCGGCCGTCTCCAGCGCGCCGGATGCGGGGTCGTAGCCGAGGATGTGATCGAGCTCGGTCGTGTCGCCGCCGCCGAACACGTACACCTTTCCGCCCAGCAGCGCCGCCTGCGCGTCGTGCTGAGGGGCGGGGAGCGTGCTCGTGTGCAGGACGCGGGTCAGGTCGGCGATCTCAATGCCGTCGGCCGAGACGTCGGCGGCATCCAGACCGCCGAGCATCGCGAATCGCGTCCCGCCGAGCGCGGCGTAGGCCGGGTCCCGGAGCGGGGCCGGCAGCGAGTAGAGCGACCGGTAGGTCAGACTCACCGGCGGTAGCGGGCGCCGGCGGCGGCTCACGCGCGCACGCGCCGGCGCGTGGCCGCTCGTCCGCGAGGCGGTGCCCGGGCTCGCTGAGCCGCCGCACCCGGCCAGGGCGGCAGCGAGACCCGCCACCACCGCGATCAGCGGTACGAGGCGTCTGGTTGCGTCTCGAAGGATGGCCGCGAGGCTAGCCCACCAATCGCGGTCCGAGGCGGGCCGTGTGAACATTCTCACCCGCCGGCACGAGCGGAATTGAGAAATACAGGGCAGACTCGAATCGGTGCCTCGTCTGATCGCTCCGGCCGCCCTGGTGACCGTGCTCGTGTTCGCGCTGGCCGGATGCGGAGCGGGCCACCATCAGGCGGCCACGAGCCGAACGCGGCCGGCCTCCCTCCCCGCCGCCGCTGCGTCGCCCGGGGATCCGCGGGCGACGACCGACGTGTACCGCGCCGACGGGCCCCGCGATTTCAGCCCGGCGGTCCGCGGCGACCCGGCGATGGTGTACGTGCCCAACAGCCTCAGCAACACCGTCGACGTGATCAGCCAACGGACGCTGAAGGTGGTGGCGCAATTCCCCACCGGCGCGCTCCCCCAGCACGTGACGCCGGCCTGGAATCTCAAGACGCTGTATGTCGACAATGACCTCGGCAACAGCCTCACCCCGATCAACCCCCGCACCGGACGGCCGGGGCAGCCGATACCGGTCGAGGACCCGTACAACCTGTACTTCACGCCGAACGGACGGTTCGCCATCGTCGTAGCCGAACGACTGCAGCGCCTGGATTTCCGCAATCCGTCGACGATGGCGCTCATCCACTCGCTGTCGGTCCCGGTCTGCCGGGGCGTCGATCACGCCGACTTCTCGCCCGGCGGCCGCTACATGTTCGCCAGCTGCGAGTTCAGCGGGCGCATGATCGAGGTCGATACCTGGACCCAGCGCGTGATTCGGACGCTCGTGCTCAACCACGGGGACTCCAGCCCCCAGGACGTCAAGCTCTCGCCGGACGGCCGCACCCTGTACACCGCCGATCAGCTGACCGGCGGCCTGTGGGAGATCAACCCGAGCACGTTCCGCGTGATCGGCTTTCTGCGCACCGGAGCGGGGGCGCACGGGCTGTACCCGGCCCGTGACGCCCGCGTCATGTATGTGTCCAATCGCCAAGCGGGCACGATCTCGGTGGTCAGCTTCAGGACCCGTCGGGTGGTCAGGACCTGGCAGCTGCCGATGCCGGCCAGCCCGGACATGGGCGGCGTCTCGGCCGACGGGCGGACCCTCTGGCTGAGTGGCCGCTACAACGCGGTTGTCTACGCAATCGACACGACCACCGGGCGGCTGCGCGCCGCCATCCCGGTTGGCGACGGCCCGCACGGGCTGTGCGTGTGGCCCCAGCCGGGGCGCCACTCGCTCGGCCACACCGGGATCATGCGCTGACGTCGACGGGCCCGGGCCGCGATGAACGGCCCAGGCCCGCGATCAGTCGGCGCAGATGGGACTACGCGGTGGCGTTCTCGGGGACGTCAGCGTCCTCGATCGCCTGCGGTTCGCTTCCGGTCGCGCCGGAGCCAACCGAGATCTGCACCTTGTGCGGCTGACGCTGCTCGGGCTTGGGGACGCTGATCTCGAGCACGCCCTTGTCGAACGTGGCGGTGATGGCGTCGGCATCGACGCCCTCCGGAAGGACGAGCGACCGGCGGAACGACCCGGAGCTGCGCTCGACGCGGTAATACCCGCTCGTGCGCTCCTCGTGCTCGGACTTCCGCTCACCGGAGACGGTCAGGACGTTGTCGTCGACCTCGATGTTGACGTCGGCCTCCGACAGGCCGGGGAGGTCGGCGCGGAGGACGAAGTAACTGTCGCTCTCGACGACGTCGATCGCCGGGACCCAGCGGCGAATCGGCGCGCTGGTGCGGGCCGCCACCGTGGGCGTGTCGAAGAAGGAATTGAAGAGCCGGTTGAACTCGCTCTGGATCGTGCCCAGTTCGCGGGCGCGGGCCGGCTCCCAACGGATAAGTGCCATGAGAAAACCTCGTGTGTCGGTGTTGCCAAAGACTGCAGAACTTCTCGCCTTTGCATTATGAAATCTAAGTCTACTCATGTCAAGTTTTCTCAAGGGCGATGAGCGAGGAGCCGGTCATCTCGGCCGGCTGGTCGATGCCCATCATCTGCAACAGCGTCGGCGCCACGTCGGCCAGCACTCCACCCTCCCGGAGCGCCAGGCCGGGGATCGTGACGATCACCGGGACCGGGTTGAGCGAGTGGGCGGTGTTCGGCGAGCCGTCGGGCTCGAGCATGTGATCCGCGTTGCCGTGATCGGCGGTGATGAGGCATGCCCCGCCGGACTCGAGCACCGCCTCGACCACCTCGCCGAGGCAGCGATCCACCGTCTCGACCGCCGTGACGGCCGCTGGAATCACGCCGGTGTGGCCGACCATGTCGGCGTTGGCGAAGTTGATGATCCCGAAACGGAACCCACCCGCCCGGTCCGCCCGCCAAGCGGTGACGAACGCCTGCGCCGCCTCGGGCGCGCTCATCTGCGGCTTGTGGTCATAGGTCGGGACCTCGCGCGGGGACTGGACGAGCTCCCGCTGCTCGCCATCGTAGGCCGACTCCTCGCCGCCGTTGAAGAAGTAGGTGACGTGTGGGTACTTCTCCGTCTCGGCCACGTGCAGCTGACGCTCGCCGCGCGCGGCGATGACCGCGGCGATCGTCGTCGCCGGACGCTGTGGCGCGAACGCGATCGGGTACGGCCACCCCTCCTCGTACTCGGTCATCATCGTGTACCGCTTGACCGGCTCGCCGCCCTCGCGGTCGAACTCGTCGAACTCCGGCTCGGCCAGCGCGCGGGTGATCTCGCGCATCCGATCCGGCCGGAAGTTGAGGCCGAGGACGGAGTCGCCGGGCCGGATCAGCGCCGGCGCCCCGACGAGGGTCGGCGTGATGAACTCATCGGTCTCGTCGCGGTCGTAGGCGGCGCGCGCCGCGTCGGCGGCATGCTCTGAATGGTTCTCGGCGCGCCCGTGGACGAGCATGTCGTAGGCGAGCTTGACGCGATCCCAGCGCTTGTCGCGGTCCATCGCGTAATACCGGCCGACCACCGAGCCGATCCGCCCGGCGCCGCGATCGCGCGTCCACGTCTCCACCTGCTCCAGGAAGCCGGCGCCCGACCTGGGCAACGTGTCGCGGCCGTCGGTGAACGCGTGGATCACCAGATCCGGGACGTCGAGCGTCGCCGCCAGCTCGATCAGCGCGTGCAGGTGCTCGAGGCTCGAGTGCACGCCGCCGTCGGACACCAGCCCGATCACATGGACCCGCTCCGATCCGGTGAACGCCTGGCGCAGCGTCTCGTTCGCGGCGAACTCCCCGCTCTCGGCGGCGGCATCGATCCGCGTGAGGTCCTGCATCACGACGCTGCCGGCCCCGAGATTGAGATGGCCGACCTCGGAGTTGCCCATCTGGCCCTCGGGCAGGCCGACGGCACGGCCGGAGGCCGTCAACGTCGTCACCGGGAAGCGAGACCACAGCTCGTCGAACACCGGGGTATCGGCCAGCTCGACGGCATTGCCCGGGCCGGGCTCGGCCAGTCCCCAGCCGTCGAGCACGATCAGCACGGCGCGCTCGGCGGGGAGCTGGGACGGGCCTGTGGGCACGATCGGTCGCTCCCGGCGCCTACTCAAGGGGTGGCGGCCGCAACGATCGCGGCGAACAACTCGGCGTCGAGGCTCGCCCCGCCCACCAGCGCGCCGTCGACGTCGGGAAGCGCCAGCAGCTCGGCGGCGTTGTCGGGCTTGACGCTGCCGCCGTAGAGAATCCGAGCCCGCCCTGCCTGCTCGCGGGAGCGGTCGCCGACGAGCGCCCGGACGAACGCGATCGCCTCCTGCGCCTGCTCGGCGGTCGCCACCTGGCCGGTGCCAATCGCCCAGATCGGCTCGTAGGCGATGACGATCTCCCCCAGGCGGTCGGTCTCGACGCGGGCCAGGCCCTCCTGGACCTGATGGCGGAGCTTGCGCTGGGTGTCGCCGCGCTCGCGCTCCTCCTCGGTCTCACCGACACACAGCACCGGGAGCAGTCCGGCCGCCATCGCCGCCGGGACCTTCTGGGCGAGCGCCTTGTCGGTCTCACCGAAGTACTCGCGCCGCTCGGAATGACCGAGGACGACGCCCTGGACGTCGAGCTCGGTCAGCATCGCCGCCGATACCTCGCCGGTGAACGCGCCGTGGTCGGCCTGGTGCATGTTCTGGGCGTACACCGCCACCCGCGAACCTCGGGTGGAGTCCACCATCGCCCCCAGCGACGTGAACGTCGGGCAGATCGCCACGTCGACCCCGTCCACCGAGGAGACGCGCGGGAGCAGCGCCTGGATGAACTGCTCGGCCTCCTCGACGGTCTTGTGGAGCTTCCAGTTGCCGGCGATCAGCGGCGTGCGGTCGTTGACGTCCACGCTCATCGCAGCGCCTCCACGCCGGGCAGGCTGCGGCCTTCCAGCAGCTCGAGCGAGGCACCGCCGCCGGTCGACAGGTGGGTGACCTTGTCGGCGAGCCCGAAGCGCTGCAGCGCGGCGGCCGAGTCGCCGCCGCCGACGACGGTGACGGCGGCGGTCCTGGCCACCGCCTCGGCCACGGCGCGCGTGCCGGCGGCGAACGGCGCCAGCTCGAACGCGCCCATCGGGCCGTTCCAGAAGACGGTGCCGGCGGTCGCGATGATCGTCGCAAAGGCGTCGGAGCTACGGCGGCCGATGTCCAGCCCCATCATCCCGTCCGGCACGTCGACACCGTCAAGCGGCTGCGCCGGCGCGTCGGCGCTGAAGCGCTCGGCGATGACCAGGTCCGACGGCAGCTGAATCGTGGCCCGGTCCTCGCCGGATGCCGACGCGATCGCCTGGCGGGCGAGCTCGACGTCCTCGTCGGCGCACAGCGAGTTCCCGATCGAGTGGCCCTGCGCCTTGAAGAAGGGAAAGCACATCGCGCCGCCGATCAGGATCGAGTCGGCGACCGTCCGGAACGCCTCGATCACGCCGATCTTGTCGCTCACCTTGGCGCCGCCCAGCACCGCCACCAGCGGCCGGCTCGGGTGCTCGAGCAGCCCGGACAGGGTGGTCACCTCGCGCTCGAGCAGCAGCCCCGCGGCGTGGTCGGCGACCAACCGGGCCACCCCCTCCGTCGAGGCGTGAGCACGATGCGCGGCCCCGAACGCGTCGTTGACGTAGACGTCGGCCAGGTCGGCCAGCTCGCCGGCCAGCTCAGGGTCGTTCTTGGTCTCGCCGGGCTCGTAGCGGATGTTCTCCAACAGCAGCACGTCACCGGGGCTCAGGCCCCGCACCAGCTCGGTCACCGCGGGCCCATGCGTACCGGGGGCGAGCCGGACCGGGGCGTCGATCAGCGCCGACAGGCGCTCGGCCACGGGTCGCAGCGACAGCTCGGGCTCGTGGTTCTGCGGACGACCGAGATGCGAGACGAGCACGAGCGCGGCGCCGCGCTTGCGCAATGCCTCGATCGTCGGCAGCGCCGCCTGGATGCGGGTGTCATCGGCAACCGCGCCGCCGTCCAGTGGGACGTTGAAATCGACCCGGACGAGGACCCGCTTGTCCCGTAGCTCGCCCAGGTCTGAGAGCTGTCTCACAGCAGCCGTTGCACAAGATCGGAGATGCGATTGGAGTAGCCCCACTCGTTGTCGTACCAGGAGACGACCTTGACCATCGTGCCGTCCATGACCGCCGTCAATTGGGAATCAACGATCGAGGAGGCGGGATTCTTGACGATGTCCGACGACACGATCGGGTCCTCGGTGTACTCCATCAGGCCCTTCAGCGGTCCGTCGGCAGCCGCGGACTTCAGCGCCGCGTTGATCTCATCGACGCTGGTCGCTCGCGATGCCTCGACGGTGAGGTCCACGACGCTGCCGGTCGGCACGGGCGCGCGGATGGCGAACCCGTGGAGCTTGCCGTTCAGCTCGGGAATGACGACGCCGATCGCCTTGGCGGCGCCGGTGGAGGCCGGGATCAGATTGACCGCCGCGGCCCGCGCCCGGCGCAGGTCCTTGTGGGGCATGTCCTGGAGGCGCTGATCGGCGGTGTAGGCGTGGATCGTGGTCATCAGGCCGTGCTTGATGCCAACCGTGTCGTGCACGACCTTGGCGATCGGCGCCAGACAGTTGGTCGTGCACGAGGCGTTGGAGACGACCTGGTGCTGGTCGCGGTCATAGGTGTCATCGAAGTTGACCCCGAGCACGACGGTCGCGTCCGGGTTGGTGGCGGGCGCGGAGATGACGACCTTCCTGGCGCCGGCCTCGATGTGCTTGAAGGCGTTCTCGCGGTCGGTGAACAGTCCGGTGGACTCGATCACCACGTCGGCGCGCAGCTCACCCCACGGCAGGTCGGCCGGGTCGCGCTCGGCGAGGACACGGACCTCCGTGCCGTCGACCGAGAACCCGGCGGCAGTCGCCTCCACCACGCCCGGGAAGGGGCCGTAGGTGGAGTCGTACTTCAGCAGATGGGCGATCGTCTTGGGATCGACCAGGTCGTTGACGGCCAGCCACTCGATGTCGGCGCCGCGCTCGTAGGCGGCCCGGAAAACGTTGCGACCGATTCGTCCGAAGCCATTGATTGCCACACGTACCGCCATTGAGCACTGCCTCCGTTTCCCGCCTGAGATTCAACGAAACACATCGGGACGCCCAGACGCATCCCGGCCCGCGAGAGACTAGCGGCGCGCCGCTGCCGGTGGCGACTTCCGCTCGTCGCCGGTGGCGTCAGGACGCGAGCCGGACGTCAACGGTGCGAGACGACCTCGACCCGCAGCCCGTCGGGGTCGTGCATGTAGGCGGCGTAGTAGCGCCGCCCGTACTGGGGCCGCTGCCCGGGTGGACCATCGTCGCTGCCGCCATTGGCCAGCCCGGCGTTGTAGGCGGCATCGACCGCCGCCTTGCCGCTGGCCGACAGCGCCACATGGCCGTATCCGGGTGCCGGCGGACGGCCGCGGACAACGATCCAGATCATCGGCGCGTTGATCCCGTAGGCGAGCGCATGCTCGGACTCGATCATCCGCCGCGCCCCCAGCGCGAAGAAGACCGCGTCGTAGAAGCGCCCGGACCGCTCGAGGTCTGAGACCTCGAACCCGACGTGCTCGATCACGCCGGCTCGGCGACGTCGCGATGGAACACGTCGACGAGGTAGCCGGCGCGGTCGGCGTAGCGATCGGCCAGGTGCCGGGCGATGGCGACCGAGCGATGGCGTCCCCCGGTGCAGGCGATGGCGACGACCAGGTGCGCCTTGCCCTCGGCCAGATACTGGGCCAGCAGGTAGTCCAGCAACGGGTGGAGGTGGTCATAGAACGCGTCCAGTGCGCCGTCGCGGTTGATGAACTGCACCACCTCCGGGTCGGCGCCGGTCAGTTGCCGCAGCTGCGGCTCGTAATGCGGATTGGGCAGGAAGCGGACGTCGAACAGCAGGTCGGCGTCGCGGCTCGGCCCGTACTTGAAGCCGAAGCTCTGAAAGGTGACCGCCAGGCGCCCCGGGGTCTTGCTGGGCAGCAGCTCCTCGGTGAGCTTGCGGCGGAGCATCGCCGCCGTCAGCAGGCTGGTGTCGATCACCACATCCGCCCGCTCGCGCAGGGGCCGCAGGATCTCCCGCTCACGCTCGATCCCCTCGGCCACGCTCCCGGTCGGCGCCAGCGGGTGCCGACGGCGGGTCTCCTTGTACCTGGTCAGGAGCGTCTCCTCGTCGGCCTCCAGGAACAGGATGCGCAGCCGGACCCCGGTGGAGGGCAGTCCCTCGAGCCGGGACAGGAGCCCTTCGAAGTAGCTGCCGCCGCGAGCATCGGACACGACGGCGGCGCGCGCCACCTTGGCGCCGGTGTGCATGAACAGCTCGACCAGCGAGCTGATCATCTCCGGCGGCAGGTTGTCAACGCAGAAGAAGCCCTCGTCCTCGAACGCCGCCATGGCGGTCGACTTGCCGGCCCCGGAGAAGCCCGTGATCACCACCAGATCCGTGAGTGCGGAGGCTTCCATCGGTCCATACAGCTTGACGATCCGCGCGGACGAGGGGTGGCCCGGGTGTGTCCGCGCTCTCAGCCGCGGTGCGACGACCGCGACCGGGGGTGTGCCACTATGGCCCGCGTGTTTCGCCGCCGCGCCTGCATCGCCCTCGTGGCGGCGCTCGGATTCGGATTGCCCGGGGCGGTCGCGGCCCACGCGGACGTGCTCAGCGCGACGGTGGGTTCGACGCCCAGCGGACAGCCGATGGCCCCGGGGTTCGTCGGGGTCTCGTTCGAGTACCGGGCGCTCCACCTCTACACCGGACGCGATCCCCGCGCCGTCGATCCGGCGCTGGTCGGACTGCTCGCGGGACTGGCCCCCGGGCAGTCGCCGGTCATCCGGATCGGCGGTGACAGCACCGACGGGAGCTGGTGGCCGATCCGCGGCACGATTCCGCAGGGCGGCATCTACTACCCGATCACCAAGGGCTGGCTGCGGACCACCCAGGCGCTGGCCGCCGACCTGAACGCGAAGCTGATCCTCGGGATCAATCTCGCCGCCGGCCGCCCGGCGATCGCCGCTGCCGAGGGCCGCGCGCTGACGGACGGGATCGGCAGCAGGTACATCGACGCGCTGGAGATCGGTAACGAGCCCGACCTGTACAGCGTGTTCCCCTGGTACCGGGATCGCCGCGGTCACACCTACCGGGCGCGCGGCCACGGCTATGACCTGAGCGCCTACACGAAGCAGTTCACGCAATGGAGCCACGCGCTCCCGAACCTCCCGCTGGCCGGACCGGCCACCTCGGGACCGAGCTGGATGGGCGGCCTGGGGAGGTTCATCTCCACCGAGCCCCGCCTCAAGCTGGTCACCTACCACCGCTATCCGCTGCGGGCGTGCGTGACCGACCCCACCAACCCCAGCTACCCATCGATCCCCAACCTGCTCGCGGACAGCTCGTCGGCCGGCCTGGCGGCGCCGCTGGCCGCCTACACGAAGGTCGCCCACGCCCACGGCCTGCCGTTCCGGGTCGCCGAGATGAACTCGGCCTCGTGTCAGGGCGCAAAGGGCGTCAGTGACACGTTCGCGTCGGCCCTGTGGGCGCTGGACACCATGTTCAACTTCGCCGCGGTCGGCGTCGACGGCGTCAACGTCCACATGCTGCCCGGGTCGGACTACGAGCTGTTCACCGTGTCGCACTCGAGCGCCGGCGCGTGGCAGGCGTTCGTGCACCCCGAGTACTACGGGCTGCTGATGTTCGCCCAGGCATTCCCGCCGGGCGCGCAGCTGCTGCCGGTGACGGCGCCGGCCGGCCCGACCAAGGTGTGGGCCACGCAGGGCCCCGACGGCACGATTCGGGTGACCGCGATCAACCAGGACACGACGGCCGAGCACGACGTCGCGGTCCAGATCCCCGGAACGACGACGGGCGGCACGCTGGAGGCGCTGCAGGCGCCCGGCATCAGCGCCACCTCCGGGGTCACCCTCGGTGGGCAGACGTTCGGAGCCGAGACGACCACCGGCACGCTCCCGGCACCGGCGACGACCCCGGTCGTGCCGGCCGCGAGCACGTACACGATCCCGTTGCCCCCGGGCAGCGCGACGATGCTGACGATCCCCGGCGGCACGACCAGTGGCGGGCCGGGCCTGATCCGCCGGCGCTGACCGACGGCGGCCTCACTCCGACCGCGGCGACCATGGCCGGTCGGCGCGGCCGGTCACCAGGCGCCGGAACGGCGCCTCACACTCCTGTCTTGTGGAGCTCGCGGTACATCTCGCGGGCGAGCTTGCCGGGCACCCCGGGCACCGACTCGAGCTCCTCGCGCGACGCGGCCAGGATCGCGTCGGGCGAGCCGAAGTGGGCCAGCAGCGCCCGCTTGCGCGCCGGCCCGACGCCGGGCAGGTCATCGAGCACCGAGGCGGTCATCGCGCGGTCACGCCGGATCCGGTGGTGGGTGATGGCGAACCGGTGCGCCTCGTCGCGGACGCGCTGGAGCAGCTGGAGCTCGGGCGTGTCGTGGGCGAGGACGAGCGGCGCCGCCCGGCCCGGGATGAACACCTCCTCGATCCGCTTGGCCAGCGAGATCACGACCACGCCGCGGTCCCGGAAACCCTGCAGTGCCCGCAGCCCCGCGGCCAGCTGACCCTTGCCGCCATCGATGACGACGACGTTGGGCAGCGCGGCGAAGCTCGGGTCGTAATCCTTGTCGTGCGGCGAGACGTCGCGCTGCTGCTCCCAGCGGGCGAACCGGCGTCCGAGCACCTCCTCCATCGCGGCGAAGTCGTCGGGACCGTAGTCGGGTGGCGGGGATCCGTCTCCCGTGTCGGCGGCCGCGTCACCGACGCTGAACACCCGGAAGCGGCGGTAATCGGACTTCTTCGGCGCCCCGCCTTCGAACACCACCATCGACGCGACGGTGTTGGTGCCCATCAGCGTCGAGATGTCGAAGCACTCGATCCGCAGCGGCACCACGTCGAGCCCGAGCGCCTGCTGGAGCCCGTCGAGCGCCTCGACGCGCTGCTGCCGGCGACGCTCGGAGCGCAGCTTCTCCTGGTCGATGGCCAACCGGGCGTTGCGCTCGGCCAGCTCGAGGATCCGCCGCTTGTCGCCGCGCTCGGCGGCGCGGATCTCAACGAGGCCGCCGCGCCGGGCCGACAGCGCCTCGGCCAGCGGGGCCATCGGACCGAGCTCGCGCTGCACGACGACGAGCGGCGGGACCGACATCGCGCTCGCGTAGTACTGGAGGATGAACGCCTCGGCCACCTCCCCCAGCTCCGCATCCGTCGTGTTGTCCAGATAGAAGCTCTGGCGATCTGACAGAACCCCGTCGCGGACCTGGAAGACCTGAGCGTTGGCCTCCCCGTCGGCGAGCGCGATCGCGATCGCGTCGAGCGATCCCTCGCCGTCGTGGGCGACCCGCTGGCGTTCCAGCAGGGAGCGGACGGCGCGCAGCCGGTTGCGCTCGCGGGCGGCGTCCTCGAACCGCTGCTCGGCGGCGGCCAGCTTCATCTCCTCGTTGAGCGCCCACTCGATCTCCTTGTAGCGCCCGGACAGGAACGCGATGACGCCGTCGATCGCCTTGCGGTAGCCCTCCTTGTCGACGTACCCGACGCAGGGCGCCTCGCAGCGCTTGATGTAGTAGTCCAGGCACGGCGAACCACTGCGCCGGCCGGGCTCGGGACCGTCGCAGGAGCGGAACATGAACACCTTGCCGAGCACCTCGAGCGTCGAGCGCACCCGCTTGGCGTTGCTGTAGGGGCCGAAGTAGGCGCGGTCGCGGCGGTGACGCTCGCGGGTGAAGTAGACCCGGGGGAAGTCCTCGTCCAGCGAGATCGCGATGTACGGATAGGACTTGTCGTCACGCAGCCGGATGTTGAACCGCGGCTTGTACTGCTTGATGAAGTTCTGCTCGACCAGCAGCGCCTCGGACTCGGTGTGGACGACGAGCGCCTCGACCTGCTCGATCATCGGCAGCAGATCGCGTCCCGCCCGAGTGCTCGGGTTGGAGAAATGCGAGGCGACCCGCTTGCGGATCGAGATCGCCTTGCCGACGTAGATGACCTTGCCCTTGTCGTTGCGGAACAGGTAGACGCCGGGCTGGTCGGGGAGCTCGCGGCGCTTGTCGGCGGGATAGATCGACATCCTCATCGAGGATAGAAGTGGCCGGGCGCCTCACGTGGATGAAGAATCGGCCCGTATGGGTGCGATTCTGACTCCGCGTGACGCGCAGGAACGTGTCAGACGGTGAAGCTGAGCCCGACCCCGGCGATCCCCATCAGCAGTGCCACGAGCGCCAGATCCTCGCCCGGCCCGGGGGTCGGGGAATTGGGCGCGTACCGCGGCGGCGTCGCGTTGGCCTGGTAGATGACCGCGCCGTCGGTCGGCGGGGTACCCAGCGCATGGACCGTGAATGCCAGCGCGATGGCGAGGATGAGCGCCAGCGCGACCCGCCGCGCGCGCCCGCCCCATAGCGCCACCGCCATCAGGCCGCCCGCCACCAGCGCCAGCAGCACGTCGGCGGCGGAGTAGACCTGCCAGGCGTTCGGGTCGTGCGGAATGCCCTGCAGCGCTGCCGTCGTCCCGTACTGGGCGAGGAACGCCTTGGAGAACTGGTGGCTCCAGGTGAGGAACAGCGATCCCAGCAGCAACGGCGCGCCGAGCGCCATCAACCAGTCCGAGACCGTCTCGCGCAAACCCTTGCTCACGGCGGCGGCAGTGTACGCGCCCACGTGAACCGCGAGGTAATTCCCGGCGGCGGCCCCGGGCTAGCGACGCGCCGCGGCCGCGGCGTGGGCGGCGGCGAGGACCCGCGGCGGCGTGACGTAGGTCTCGATCGCAGCCGCGCACAGGAGCACCGGGATGGCGATCGCCGCCGCCTGCAGTGACCACGGACCGAGGCGCGACAGCCGGCCCCGGTGTGCCTCGAGCAGGAACAGGCCAAGGGGCAGGAACACCGCGATCAGCTCCGGCACGGCGTGGGGCAGCACGAGCACGAGCAGGTGCGTCGTGGTGATCTGGGTCGCCGCCGACAGGTTGGCGAGTCCGTGGCCGAGCCCGATCGCCTGCACGGCGACGCTGAGCAACGTGACGAGCAGCGCGTAGAAGAGCGCGGCCCGGCCCATCCACCGCGGCACCGGACGGTGCAGCGCGCCGAGCCTCCCCCATGTCGCCGGCGCCCGCTCGTGCTCGCGGCCGACGATCGCTCCAATCCAGCACGCGCACAGATGGATGCCGAGCACGAGCAGATTGCGACTGAACACCGACAGGACGTCGCCGAAGCTGTGATCGCGGGCGACCAGCCCGCTGTCGATCCCGACCCAGGCGTCGCCTTTCACCTGGCTGGCGACGAGCGCCACGCCGGTGAGCAGCACGATGGCGACCACGGCGGCGACCGCCGCCCAGCGAGCCACCTCCGCCGGCCCGGCGATGATGGCGCGACGGCGGCGCGGCGGCGCGACGGTCGGCTCGACGAGATCGATCATGGTGGCCATCTGGTCCGTGGAGCGGTCACGGCCACGGGGCCGAAGCTCACGGAGTTCATCGGCCGCTGGCCCGGCCACCGTGAATTGATGGTGGGCGGGGACCCGTTCAGTACCGGCGCGCGGCCCAGACGACGGCAAAGCCGACGTAGACCGCCGCGCCGATGAGGACGAGCCACGCCACCGAGCCGGCGGGCGTCGCCCACAGCCGCGAGGTCGCGGTCAGCGTGACCGCCAGGACGGTCACCGCCGCGTACAGCAGCGCCCGCCGACGGTCACCGAGCAGGTACAGGGTGCCGCGGTGCTCGCGGTACAGGATCGATCCGACCCACGCCACCGCGGCCAGGAACACCAGCGACAGCGCCTCGAGCACGACGTGGGCGCCGGTGCCGCCTCCGGGAGCGATCGCGACCACCGCGGCGAGCGCGACGATGATCACGACGTTGCGGACGGTGGTGGATGTCATACCGAGAGACTACGCCGCGCCGGGACGATCGACGCCGGCGCGCACTCCGGCGGGGCGGCGGGCGTCGGCTGGCGGCCCGCGGGGGTGGCGGCGGCGGGCGTCGGCTGGCGGCCCGCGGGGGTGGCGGCGGCGGGCGTCGGCTGGCGGCGCGCAGGGGTGTCGACGGCGGGCGGCGGGACCCCGTCCAGCGGCTCGGCGGCGAACCGGTAGCCGACCCCGAAATGGGTGTGAACGTAGCGCCAGCGAGGCGATACGGCCTCGAGCTTCTGACGCAGCTTGCGGACGAACACATCAACCGACCGGTCGCCGCGCGCCATCGTGTAGCCCCACACCCGCTGGTAGATGTCCTCGCGCTCCAGCACCCGTCCCGCGGCGCCGGCCAGCTGGGCGAGCAGCTCGTATTCCTTGCGGCTCAGTCCGGCGGGGATGCTCCCGGCGTAGGCGTCGAACCGGTCCGGGCGGATCGTCAGCTCCCCGGCGGCGATCGCCTCATCCCCAGCGGGCAGCTCGCCGGTGCGGCGCCGGCGGAGCACCGCCTCGATCCTGGCGACCAGCTCCTCCGGATGGCACGGCTTGGTGATCCAATCGTCGGCACCGGTCCGCAGCGCCCGGACCCGCTCGGCGACCGGCGCCGGCTTGCTGCATACCAGCAACGCCAGTCCCGGGAGCCGGTCGCTCACCCATTCGATGTAGCCGAGCCCGGTGATGGCGGGATTGACGACCAGCGCGTGGAGCTTGAGCGCGGTCAGCTGCTCGGGCTCGGCGGCATAGCCGATCACCCGGCTATTCCACCGCAGTGCCGAGAATCGCCGGTCCAATACCGTGATCAACCCGCTGTCGTCGTCGATCAACGCGATTCGCAGTCCCGAAGCCTGGGTGGGCTGGGGCATCGCAATCCAGTGTAGTGGCGACCCACGACGCTCCCGCCGGCGTCGTCCGGCGGGGCGATCCCGACCGGTATCAGCCCGCGACGGCCTCCCACCGCGAGTACAGCTCGGCGACCGTCTGCCTGGCCGCTTCGTGGCGGGCGGTCGAGCGCGCAGTCGCCTCGGGCGTCGCCCAGGCGGAGGGATCGGACAGCGCGTCCTCGACCGCTCGCAGCGCGACCTCGGCGGCGTCGATCTCCGCCTCCAGGCCGCGCTGGCCGTTACTGGTCCTCGCCTTGGCCTTCGGCGTGGGCGGAGTGCGCTTGCCGGGGGGCTGAGACCGGTTTCCGCCGCCGGTGGCCTTGTCCCTGTCCTTGTCCTTGTCCTTGCCGGGCAGGGCGCCCGTGGCCGCCAACGGCGTCTTGGCCCGCTCGGCCCGGACCCGGAGGTACTCCGGCCAGCCGCCGACGTAGCTGTGGAGCTGCTGGTCCTCGAGTGCCACCGTGCGGGTACCGATCGCGTCGAGCAGCGCGCGATCGTGCGAGACGAGCAGCAGCGAGCCCGGGAACGCCCCCAGCGCCGCCTCGAGCGCCTCGCGGCTCTCGAGGTCCAGATGGTTGGTGGGCTCGTCGAGGATGAGGACGTTGGCGCCGGAGTGGACGAGGATCGCCAGCGACAGCCGGCGACGCTCGCCCCCGGACAGTCCGTGTATCGGCTTCTCGGCATCCTCGCCGCTGAACAGGAACTGGCCCAGCAGCGCCCGGGCCTTGCCGGGCGTGAGGCCGGTGGCGTGCCCGGTGGCTTCGACGACGTTGCGCGCCGTGCCGGTGTTCAGCTCGTCGGCGTGCTGGGAGAGGAACCCGACCTTGACGTTATGGCCGGTCAACAGCTTTCCCTGCTCGAGCTCCCGCATGCCGGCGAGCGTCTCGATCAGCGTCGTCTTGCCCGCGCCGTTGGCGCCGACCAGCGACACGTGCTCGCCGCGCTCGAGCCACAGCTCGGCATCGTGGAGCAACTGCTTGTCGCCGGCCGACAGCTCGGCGTGCTCGAGCTCGAACACCACCCGGCCGCTGCGCTCCGGCGTCTTGAACGCGAACTGGAGCTCCGCCCCATCTGCGGGGTCTGAGGAGATCCGCTCGATCTTGTTCAGTTTCTTGACCCGGGACTGGGCCTGCCGGGCGCGGGTGCCGGCCCGGAACCGCGTCACGAACCGTTCGAGCCGGTCGATCTCGGCCTGCTGGCGCTCGATGGCGCGGCCGAGCGCCAGCTCGCGGGACGCCTTCTCCTTGCGCCATTGGTGCCAGGTGCCGGCGAAGAACCGCCCCCGGCCCGCCTCCAGCTCCAGCACCGAGGTACCGACCGACTCCAGAAACCAGCGGTCGTGGGCGACGAGCACGATCGCCGCGTCGAGGCTGACCAGGTGCGTCTCCAGCCATTCCAGCGAGGCGATGTCCAGATGGTTGGTGGGCTCGTCGAGCAGCAGCAGGTCCGGCGCGCCGGCCAGCGCTCGGCCGAGCGACGCCCGGGTCAGCTCCCCGCCCGAGAACGTGCTCAGGGAGCGGTCGAGATCGGCGTCGTTCCCGAAGCCGAGCCCGTGCAGGGTGGCGAGCGCGCGGTCGCGCCAGCCGTAGCCGCCGGCATGCTCGAGCCGCGCCTGGGCGCGGGCGTACCGATCGAGCGTCGCCTCGTCGTGGGCGCCCTGCGCCATCGCCTGCTCGAGGCCCGTCAGCTCCTGCTCGATGGCGACCAGCTCGGGCGCGCCGGAGAGGATGTAATCCCGCAGCGACAGGCTCCGTTCGCGCGGGGGCCGCTGATCGTGCAGGCTCACCTTGGCACCCCGGGTCAGCACCAGCTCGCCGAGATCGATCGACGCCTCGCCGGCGAGCATGCGCAAAAGCGTCGTCTTGCCGGCGCCGTTGCGGCCCGACAACGTCATCCGGTCGCGACGCTCGAGCTTGAACGACACCCCGCGCAGCAGGGGCTCCCCCGCCACGTCCTTGCCCAGGTCAGATGCGATGACAACGGCCATACGGCTGATGGTAGGAGGCCGCGCGACCGTGGGTAGGATGCCCGTCGTGGCCCGCCGCCGCCCCGCCCATTCCCCCATCCCCCCGTTCGAGCTGCCCCCCGCGCGCACCGTCGTCGTCCCCGGCCGCGGCGAGTTCTTCCTCCGGGATGCCGGCCCTCCCGATGGCCCGCCGGTCATGCTGCTGCACGGCTGGATGGTGAGCGCCGATCTCAACTGGTGCGGGGCCTATGACGCGCTCGCCGAGGCCGGCTACCGGGTGCTGGCCCTCGACCACCGGGGCCACGGCCGCGGCCTGCGGTCCATGGAGCGATTCCGGCTGACCGACTGCGCCGCCGATGCCGCCGCGGTCCTGCGCGAGCTCGGCGCCGCCCCGGCGATCGTGGTCGGATATTCGATGGGCGGGACGATCGCCCAGCTGATGGCCCGCGATCACGCCGACGTGGTGAACGGTCTCGTGTTGACCGGAACCTGCCAGCACTTCCAGGATCCCGAGACCCGCAAGGTGTGGAAGTGGATGGGCGTCGTCGGCGTCGCCCTCGGGCTGGCGCCGCGCTTCTTCTTCACCAACGGGCTCAAGCGCTCCGGGATCGAGGTCAACGAGCGCACGGCGTGGGTGTTGTCGGAGCTGATGCGTCACCAGGCGCGCGATGCCGCCGAGGCCGGTCGCGAGCTCGGCCGGTTCGATTCGCGGCCCTGGCTGGGCGGGATCTCGGTGCCGGCGGCGATCGTGCTCACCAGCCGCGATCGGATGGTCGCGCCGGCGAAGCAGCGGGAGCTCGCCCAGGCTCTCGACGCGCCCGTGTTCGAAGCGCCGATCGACCATCTCGAGCCCACCGACCGGGCCGCCGAATACAACCCGGCCCTGATCTCGGCACTCGCCTCCGTCGGCGAGCGCGCCCGCGCCGCGGCGGCCTGAATCGCCCCCATATCGGTTAAGCTTTAAGACGCGATGCGACGCGCCCGATTCATGATCGCCCTGACGATGTTCGCCGGCACCCTGCTGGCGTTCGCGCCGGCGGCGATGGCCCGCGATGACGGCGGCCAGGGGTGGTGGGGCGAGACGACCGATCCTCAGATCACGAGCATGATGTTCATCCTCATCGCGTTCTTCCCCGCGTTGATCCTCGTCCTGTCGCTGATCCAGTGGCGCCTGGACAAGCGCAAGCATGCCCGCGAGGACGCCGTCAAGGCACGCGAGGCGAGCGCCGACTGGCGCGGCGGCTGGTAGCCGGATGACGTACGTCGTGACCGGGGCCACCGGCTTCATCGGCCGGCACCTCGTGGCACGGCTGCTCGACCGCGACGACGATGTCTACATCCTCGTCCGTCAGAGCTCGACGGACAAGCTGAGCGCCCTCATCGACACGTGGGGTCAGAAGGCCGAGGACCGCGTCCATCCGGTCATCGGCGACCTCGCAGAGCCTCGCCTCGGGCTCAGCGACGACGACGTCGCCCAGCTCACGGACATCGGGATCGCGCATTTCATCCATCTGGCCGCGGTCTACGACATGACCGCCGACGACGAGCGCAACCGGATCGCCAACGTCGAGGGGACCCGCCACGCCGTGCAGCTCGCCAATGCGGTCGGCGCGGGCACGTTTCACCACACGTCGTCGATCGCCGCCGCCGGCGAGTACCAGGGCCTGTTCCGCGAGGACATGTTCGAGGAGGGCCAGAAGCTCACTCATTCCTACCACCGCACCAAGTACGAGTCCGAGAAGATCGCCCGGACCCAGACGCAGATGCCGTGGCGCGTGTACCGGCCGGGGATCGTCGTCGGCAACTCCGAGACGGGCGTGATGGACAAGATCGACGGCCCGTATTACTTCTTCACCGCGATCAAGATGCTCCGGCACTACCTGCCGGGCTGGTTCCCGCTGGTCGGCCCCGAGCTCGGCTACACGAACATCGTGCCGGTCGACTTCGTCGCGGACGCGATGGATCACATCGCCCATCAGCCGGACCTCGACCGCCAGGCGTTCCACCTGACCAATCCGAAGAGCCAGCGGGTCGGCGAGGTGATGAACGCGTTCGCGGCCGCCGCGCACGCGCCGCAGATGTCGCTGCGGATCGATTCCAAGCTGCTCAAGGCGCTGCCCCGGGGAACGATCGGGATGCTGATGGCGCTCCCGGCCGCCAAGGGCGTGCGCAAGGCGATCCTCGCCGACTTCGGGATCCCCGACGAGATCATCGGCCACATCGCCCTGACGCCCCAGTTCGACACCCGTGACACCGAGCGCGCGCTGGCGGGATCCGGCATCGCGGTCCCGCCGTTGGCCTCCTACGCCACCAAGCTGTGGGACTACTGGGAGCGCAACCTCGATCCCGACCTGTTCAAGGACCGCAGCTTCGAGGGGGCGGTGAGCGGCAAGACGGTGCTGATCACCGGCGCCTCCAGCGGCATCGGCCGCGCGGCGGCGATCAAGATCGCCCGCGCGGGCGGCATCCCGTTGCTGGTGGCGCGCTCCGCCGACAAGCTCCAGGAGACCCAGCGGGAGATCGAGGATCTGGGTGGCACGGCGCACAGCTACACCGCCGACGTCTCCGAGCCCGATTCCGTCGACGAGCTGGTCAAGCAGGTGCTCGCCGACCACCCGGCGGTCGATGTCCTGGTCAACAACGCCGGCCGCTCGATCCGTCGCTCGGTGGCGCTCTCCTATGACCGCTTTCACGACTTCGAGCGCACGATCAAGCTCAACTATCTCGGCACGATCAAGCTGATCATGGGCTTTCTGCCGCACATGCGCGATCGCCACTCCGGCCACGTCGTCAACGTTTCGTCGATCGGCGTCCAGACCAACCCGCCCCGTTTCTCGGCGTACGTGGCCTCCAAGGCCGCACTCGACGCCTGGACCCGCGTCGTCGGCTCGGAGTCGATCGGCGACAACGTCCACTTCACCACGATTCACATGCCGCTCGTGCGCACGCCGATGATCGCGCCGACCAAGATCTACGACAGCTTCCCCACGATCTCCCCCGACGAGGCCGCCGACCTCATCTGCGAGGCGATCCGGACCAGGCCCAAGCATCTCGGAACGCGACTCGGCACGTTCGGCGAGGTCGCCTACGCCTTGGCACCGAAGGCGGTCGACCAGATCCTGTCCACCGCCTACAAGGTGTTCCCCGACTCGGCGGCGGCCAAGGGGCAGAAGGATCCCGACGAGCACGCGTCCACCGAGCAGGTGGCGCTCGCGCATCTCATGCGCGGCGTGCACTGGTAGACCCTCAGCAGGCCAGCGCCGACAGCGCGAACTGGTGCGCCACCGGCGGCGCGGACGTCTGCAGCGTCCCCGTCAGCCACCAGAGCTGATCGCCGATCACCGTCGGTGGACTGAGCTGATTGGCCCGCTGCTGCGCGCGATCGGGGGCCCGCAGCCGACACCAGGAACCCGCCCCGCGGCGCAGCAGCTCCCAGGCGCCGGAGTAGCCCAGGCCGCCGGCCATCAGCAGCGAGCCGTCCGGCAGGACGGTGATCGCGCCGCGGCCCGGGCGCGGCGGCAGTCCGACATCGTGCCAGGTGATGCCGTCGTCGCCGGAACGCAGCACCGGGAACTGCGATGTCGAATCGACCAGCAGCGCGGATCGGGCCGAGGTGGCCACCACCTCCGCCTCACCGCAGGCCTGCACCTCGTAGGGGAACCCGAGCTGGGACCAGCTGCGCCCGGCATCGGACGATCGCGCGACGGGCTGGAAGGCGCCGTTCATGGCGCAGTTGCCCGGTAGGTAGGGCCCAAGCGTGACGCACGGCCCCGCCGCGGGGCAGCTGAGCGGGGCGCCGTGCCAGTGCACGCCATCGCCATCGACCGCCTCGGCCAGCGGCCGGGTCGTGTCGAGGTTGGGATCGGGGCGCAGGGGACGACTCGTCGCGAATACCGCCTCGAGCTCCCCGCCCATATATCGGAACCCGCCGAAGCCGGCGGCGATCGATCCATGCGGGATCGGGAGCGGCGCCCACGTCTGGCCGCCGTCATCGGTCACCACGGCGGCGTCGTAGAACGGAGGCGCGCCCGCCGCCAGGGCGACCGTGAACGCCGCCGCCAGGCCCACCGGCGCTCCCGCCGCGTCGTCGACCGGAGCCACGCTGACGCAGTCCGGCGAGGAGCCGATCAGCTTGACGCCCATCCGCCGGAGGACCGGACCCACCGTCGCAGCGGGGATGCGGGTGACGCCGGCGGGGCTCGAGATGGAGATCGTCGTGCCGGCGCACCACGCCACCGTCGACGGGTCGACCGGATCGGCGGTGATCGGCGTGGGCCCGGCGGTCGTCTCGGCGATCGGCGCGACGGCGGACAGGCCGGCGTAGCTCGGCGGGGCGTGCACGTGGACGGCGGCGCGTCCGAAGGATGCCGTTGTCACCCCGTTTCGCGTGGCAAAGGCCACCGCCGGGGCGTGCCGGCGATCGCGGAGGATCGCCGGCGCCAGCGAGCCCTGCCCGGCGCCGCTCAGCGAGACCAGCGGTACGTGGCCGGTGACCGTCACGACATCACTGGGCATCGCGGTGGCCGGCGAGACGGCGAGGCGGGCGCATGCCGCCTCGGTCCGGCACCACGACGGCTCGTGGGCGCCGCGCAGGCGGAAGGTGGCCGATCCCTCGGTGACGGCCACGCAGTCACCGGCCAACCGGATGCAGTCCACCCCGATCGGATAGCCGCCGTCGGCGAGGCGGGCGACCCGGTCGGGATGCTGCTCGACCCAGGGGGCATCCGGCACCACGATCCGCGCCCGGAACGCCCGCGCCGACGTCCAGCGCACGGAGGCATTCTCATCGCTGAGGCCGTTCTGGCAGCCGTCCCAGCACAGATTCGGGTAGGAGGATCGCGGGTGGGTGGGCCTTGCCAGGCGGCCGGTGATGGTGACGACGGTTCCCGGACGCCCCGACGCCGGTGACAGGGTCAGGGTGACGGCCGGTTCGGGGGGCGGCGAGCCCGGCGTCGCCCCGGGGACGAGCAGTTGCTGCACCGCCAGCGCGTGGGGGCCCGCCAGGACCGGCCCGAGCCGCACGCAGCCCGTGATCCGCCCGCTCATCGCCTGCGACAGCTGGTAGCTGGCCGGCCCGCACTGGGTGACGGGCGGGTGGGCCACCGCGCCGGCCGGCGCCGCGGCGATGCCGGCGCCGGCGACCAGCAGCGCGATCACCCGACGCGCACTGAGGTCCATGAGGTCCTCATTGTCCGATCCGGATCGCCGTGACCAGACGTGATGCATTTTCGGTCCGATTATCGGACACGATCTGCATCAGGTCGTTCTGGTTGGGCTGCGGCGGCCGGGTCGGGCGCGGCCGGCGGGTCGGAGGCGGCCGCCGGGTCGGACGTGGCGGCCGGGTCAGACGTGGCGGCCGGATCGGACGTGGCGGCCGGGTCGGACGTGGCGGCCGGGTCGGACGTGGCGGCCGGGTCGGACGTGGCGGCCGGGTCGGACGTGGCGGCCGGATGGGGGGCGGCCGGCGGGTCGGAGGCGGCCCGCGGGTCGGGGTCGGCCGCCGGGTCGGTCTCGACCCCCAGGCGGGCGAGCGCCATCGGCTTGAGCATCGGGACGATGGCCACCGGCACGAGCAGCGGAAGCAGCAGCAGATGCAGCCAATCCCACACCGTGTTGCCGGTGAAGCCGGTCCAGCGCCACTTCGCCAGGTATCCGGCGAGCACCAGTCCAAGGAACACGACCGCGCCGGCGGACCCGGCGACGAGGTGCCGCCGCCCCCACTCCTCGCGGAGCTCGACGAACACCGGGATCAGCGCCACCGCCAGTGGCAGCGCGGCGAGGTTGAGCCAATCCCACAGGCTGTTGCCGGTAAAGCCGGTCCACGCCCACGGGATCGTGTAGCCCGCGATGACGATGACCGCGAACGCGCCGAGCAGCCCGGCGGCGGCCGCGAGCATCCACCGCTCCACGGCAGCGCGATACCGCAGCCACAGCGGCAGCAGCACCGCCGCGATCGGCAACAGCAGCAGGTGCAGCCAGTCCCACAGCGTCGCGGTGTGGCCGTTGATCCCAATCCAGGACCAGTGCTGCCCGTAGCCGCCGTAGACGACGATCGCGAGCGCCACCACCACGCCCGCCACGATCGTCGGTGTCCGGCGGGCCCCCGCAGACTCGGTCATGATCAGATCTTGAACACGTTGAGGAGACGCTGCTCGTGCTCGGCGTCGATCCGGGCGATCACCTCGATGTGCTCCTCCAGACCCGAGCCGCGCAACTTCTCGGCCAGCAGCTCATCCACCTGGAAGATGCCGGCGCTGTTGGACATCTGGATCTCCACCCGGACGGCACGGTCGCGCCCCGGTGAGATCTTGACCTCCTCGATCGCGTAGGCCGACAGCGAGTGGATGTTCTGATGGCCGGACTCGAATGGGATCCGGGACCGCCCGCGGGCCATGTCCAGCGCGTCGGCGACCCGGACGATTCCGGCCTCGACGGTGAACGGGGCCCCGTCGCTGCGATGGCCGATGATGGCGTGCAGCGTCTCCGCCACGATGACCGTCCGCTCGGGCTCCTCGTAGACGGACTCCAGCAGCGAGCCGAGCTTGTCGGCGGTCAAGAACAGGCTGTAGCGCTCGTGGTCATTGCGGTGGATCGACATGCCCACGCAATGCATCAGGCACCCGGCCGCCACCACCACCTCGGCGTCGCGCTCGGTCATCCCGTAGTCGGCCACCACGCTCGGTACGACGCCGCGGCGGAACAGGATCCGGGACAGGCGCAGCCCGATGTTGAGCACCACCTGGATGTGCACCCAGCTGTGGTCGGACATCCCCAGCCGCCGGGTGGCGTTGACCGCCGACACGTGCCACCACGCCCTGAGTTGGTCGTCGGCGTTGACAGCTGCCAGGAGGCGTTCCAGCCGCCGGTTGCCGCGCGTGGGAGCGCGCAGCCGGACGTGGGCTATGGCCTCGCGCGGCGGGATCGGGGGCTCAGCGGTCACGCTGTGAGAGCTTCTAGCAGCACGCCCTCCCGGATGCCACCCTGGCCGACGGTCACCGGCGCGCCGAGCAGGTCCGCGATCGCCTCCAGGATCAGCAGCCCGGCCGGCAGCAGCCGCGCCCGCTGGGGATCGATCGCATACCCGTCGGCCACGGTACCGGCGGGCTCGCCGGTGAGGACCGCCAGCGTGCGGGCGAACGCGTCGGCGTCCAGCTCCGGCCCGGCGAGCCGGCACAGCGACGTGGCGCTGCCACCGACGGCGACCGCCAGCTCCGGCAACGGTGGCTCCAACCCGCCGACGGCGCGGGCGATCTCGGCCCGGGCCACGGCCAATTCCTGTGGCGGGGGTGGATCGGACAGCAGGCATTGCTCGGTCAGGGAACCCGATCCGATCTCCACCGACGCCCACCAGCCGACGTGATCGGGCGCTCGCCCCACGACCAGCTCGGTGGAGCCCCCGCCGACGTCGATTACGCCCAGCGGCCCTGCGGGGGCCCGGGGCAGCGTCGTCGCCGCGCCCAGGAACGCCAGCCGCGCCTCCTCCTCGCCGGACAGGATCTCCACGGCGAGGCCGGTGTGACCGACGATCGCCTCCACGAGCGCGGCGCCATTCGTCGCGCGGCGGATCGCCGCGGTGGCCACGGCGCGAATGGTGCCGGCGCCGTGCTCGTGCGCCGCGGTGATCTGACCGGCGACGACGGCCACCACCTCGGCGATCTTCGCGTCGCCGATCGCTCCGGATGCCGCCAGCCCAAGGCCGATCCGCGTGAACGCCCGCTGCTGATGAACCTCGGTCAGCCGCCGGCCGGCGTAGTCGGCGACGAGGAGACGGGTGGTATTGGAGCCGATGTCAATGCAGGCGCCGCGCACGCGTCCGCGATTACACCAGTGATTCGCCTCGGTGCACAGGTGTCAGCTCTGACTCCTGGTCAGCCGGCGGCGGCTCCGGCGGCCGCACGGCGCGGCGGAAGACGACCGGGACCGCCGCCGCGAACAGCAGCGAGCCGCCGGCGGCGACCCCGAAGGCCACGCGCGACGTCGCCAGCGCGGTGATGAGCCCGCCCAGCAGAATGCCCAGTCCCGGGGCGAGCTGCGACGTTGACTCGGTCAGCCCCATCACCATCGCCATCCAACGGTCGGGGGTCCGCTCCTGGACCGCGGTTTTGGCTGCGACCCACTCGACGCTGTTGCCCGACCCGGCGATCGCGGCGCCGATCAGCGCGAGCGGCAGCGACGGTGCGACCGCCATCAGGACAAAGCCGACCCCGAGGGCGATGGCGCTGCCACCGATCAGGGTGGCCGCCGGACGGCGCCGCCAGCGAGCGTAGATCGCGCTGCCGGCCACCGCTCCCCCGCCCCAGACGCCCATCAGCACGCCGTAACCGCCGGCACCGGCGTGGAGGGTGTGCTGTGTGTACACGACCTCAACCGGGATCGTCACCGTGAAGAAGACCAGCCCTATGCACTGCATCACCATCAGCCGGCTCAGCACCGCGTCGGAGCGGACCTGCGCCAGTCCCTCGGTGAGGCGCGCCAGCACCGAGCCGGGCTCGGGCTTGGCCTCGGGGAGCTGGGTGATCGCCAGGATCATCGCCATCACGCCAAAGAACGCGCAGTTGACGAGCAGCGCGGCGATCGTGCCGCCGGCCACGACGACGAGCCCGCCGAGCACCGGGCCGCCCATGAACGCTGCCGAGAAACCGAAGTTGGCCACCGCGTTGCCCTCGTGCAGCAGATCGACGGGCTTGAGGATCTCGGTCCTGGCAGCGGACGCCAGCGATCGCGCAGTGACGGCGACGGCCCCGTCGAGGAGCGTGAGGGCGAGCACCGGGAAGAGCGTGAAGTGATCGGACGTCCAGGCCAGGACCCCGAACAGTCCGCACTCGATCGCGTACAGCGCCGGCAGCACGCGGCGGGGCGATCCGCGGTCCAGGCGCGCCACCAGCGCCGGCGACAGCAGCGCCGGGACGACCTGGGAGCAGAGGAAGAACGCCGACGTGCCGATCGCCGAGCCGGTGCGGCGGTACACGAGCACCGACAGGGCGAGGGTCCCCACCGACCACGCCAACTCGTTGAACACGTACGCCGCCAGCAGCCGCCGGAACGTGGGTATGCGCAGACTCTGTCTCACGTGCGAAAGCCCCTGCGCATCAGGCGGATTGCACCATCCCTCGTTCCTCGCGAGCGTCCCCTCCGCTCACCGTGTCTCGACCGATCCCGCGACGGTCTTCCCCAGATCCTATTCGACGCGCGCCGGCGGCCCCGGGACGACCAGCGACCAGGGCTGTCATGCTCCGATCAGGATCACGTCGATGCGCGCCCATTCCTGGTACGGCAGCCACACCTTTCACCACGCCCAGTTTCCGCCCGAGCGCCTCGCCGCCGAGCGCCGGGCGTCGGTTTCGGTGTGCCTGCCGGCCCGCAACGAGGAGCGGACGATCGGACCCATCATCGAGTCCCTGATCCCGTTGCGGGATGGCGGTGCGATCGATCAGATCGTCGTCGTCGATGCCTCGACCGACGCCACCGCGCGCATCGCCCGTGAGCTGGGCGCTGAGGTCCACAACCAGCACGAGCTCGCCCCCGAGCTGGGGCCGGTCCTGGGCAAGGGTGACGCGATGTGGCGGTCGCTCGGGATCCTCACCGGCGAGGTCGTGTGCTTCCTGGACGCCGATTCCGAGCATTTCGGGGCACATTTCGCCTGCGGGCTGCTCGGTCCTCTCCTGTGCTGCAACGGGATCTCGTTCGTGAAGGGCCTGTACCGCCGGCCGTTCCGGGTCGGCGACACCACGCTCCCCGACGGCGGGGGCCGCGTCACCGAGCTCACCGCCCGGCCGCTGCTCAATCTCTTCTATCCGGATCTGGCCGGGATCGCCCAGCCGCTGGCCGGCGAGGTGGCCGCCCGGCGTGATCTCCTGCAGCAGCTTCCGTTCGTCACCGGCTACGGGGTCGACATCGCGCTGTTGCTCGACGCCTACCGCGCGGTCGGCCTCGAGGGCATCGCGCAGGTCGATCTCGACGTGCGCCAGAACGCCCACCAATCGCTGCGCGACCTCAGCCCGATGGCGTTCGCGGTGCTGCGAGCGCTGGCCTCGCGGCTCCAGCGCGAGGGTCGGCTGGCCGGACCGCTGCCGAGCATGTTCCTGGTGCCCGGCGAGGACGAGCTGCCGGCTTTCGGCGGCGAGGCGGTCGAGCGCCCGCCGCTGGAGACGCTGCGCGCCGCGGCCTGACCTCCGCGGGGGCCGCGCTACGAGAACGCCGCCCGCGCGGCCCGGACGCCGGCCGCCGAGCGCTCGGCGAATCCGTAGGTGCCCTGCTCGCGCAGCTCGCGGGCCGCCTCCGCCACCGCATCGATCGCCGCGAATGCGAACGCGCCCCCGACGGAGATCCGCGCGACGCCCATCTCCGCCAGTTTGGGCACGGACGGCCCGCCGCCCCGAGCCAGGACGTTGACGGGGCGGTCCACCGAGGAGACGATCGCGCGCAATGTCTCGGCGTCGGTGGGACCGGGCGCGTACAGCACATCGGCGCCGGCCGCCTGGTAGGCCTGGAGACGCGCGATCGTGTCATCAAGGTCGGGGCGGCCATGTAGATAGTTCTCCGCTCGGGCGGTCACCACCAGCTCCGCCGGCCCGCGATGGGCCGTCTCAACGACCGCGCGTACCCGCTCGGCGGCATGTTCCAGCTCATAGATGGGGTCCGCCTCGTCGCCGGTGAAGTCCTCGATCGAGAACCCGGCGAGCCCGGACGCCACGGCGCCGGAGGCGGTGTCGGCGACGCCCTCGGGGTCGTCGGCGAAGCAGTTCTCGAGGTCGGCGGAGACGGGCAGCTCGGTGGCGACGACGATCGCGGCGGCGTGCTCCAGAGCCTCGTCGCGGGTCACCGACCCGTCGAGCCGGCCAAGGGTGGCGGCGAAGCCGCTGCTGGTGGTCGCCAGCGCCTCGAACCCGAGCGACGCCAGCAGCCGGGCCGAGCCGGCGTCCCACGGGTTGGGGATCAGCAGCGGCGAGCCGGGACGGTGCAGCTCCCGGAAGTGGGCGGCAAGCGCCGCCTGGGAGCTCACCGAGCCATCCCGCAGCGCAGCAGGGCGCGGGCGCCGGCCTGCGAAAGGGCGAGTGGTCCACGATCGGGTGTGATCAGCACGGTGAGAATCTCCTCCAGGCGGCGGCGAAATAGGCCAGTTAGTCCTCGATCATGCCGCCGACACCATATGACGTCGTGTCCAAAAAGCTCGAACCGGCATCATCGCCGGCGAGATCCGGCTCGCGCCGGCGGACGCCTGCACCATCATCCGTGCCTGGGCCGAAAGACAGAGCCGTCCCGTTCTCGCGTGCCCTACGCTGGATGGATGAGCACTCAACCACGCGCATTCTCCCTCGGACGCGAGGGCGGCGGCGACGGCTCGTTCCAGCGCCAGCAGTCGAGCTTCCGCAACTTCGTCTCAGACGACGGCTCCACCGACTTCCCGGCGGCGGCCGGTCGCTACCACCTGTACGTGGCGCGGGCCTGCCCGTGGGCGCACCGGACCCTGATCGGCCGCCGGCTGATGGGGCTCGAGAGCGCCATCAGCGTGTCGTTCGTCAACCCGTTGCGCGACGACCGCGGCTGGGCGTTCACCGGCGAGGGCTACGACGATCCGGTCAATGGCTATTCGTTCCTCGCCGAGGCCTATCGCGCCACCGATCCGGGCTACGACGCCCGCGTCACCGTCCCGGTGCTGTGGGACAAGGAGCGCGCAACGATCGTCAACAACGAATCGGCGGACGTGCTGCGGATGCTGTCGACGGTGTTCGCGCCGCGGTCGGCGCACCCCGTGGAGCTGTATCCCGAGCGCCTGCGCGATGAGATCGACGAGCTCAACGAGTTCGTCTACGACAACGTCAACAACGCGGTGTACAAGGCCGGCTTCGCCACCCGGCAGGCCGTGTACGAGCGGGAAGTGGACACGCTGTTCCAGGCCCTGGACGAACTCGACCTGCGCCTCGCCGACCAGCGCTTCCTGTTCGGCTCAGAGCCGCTGGAGACCGACTGGCGGCTGTTCACCACCCTCGTCCGCTTCGACGCGGTCTACCAGATCCACTTCAAGTGCTCGATCCGCAAGCTGATCGAGTACGAGAACCTGTGGCCGTACGCGCGCGACCTGTACCAGTGGCCCGGGATCGCCGAGACGGTCAGCTTCGACGAGATCCGCGCCCACTATTACCGCACTCACCTGATGATCAACCCATCGGGATTGGTGGCGATGCTGCCGGCGGCGAGCTTCGACGAGCCGGTCCGGCGGGGCTGAGCGGCCCCCGCGGGGCTCAGCGGCCCCGCGGAGCTCAGCGGCCCCGCGGGGCTCAGGGGCCGGGTTGGGATCCGCCGGCCGACGCGGAGGAGAAACTCGACACCAGAGGTCGAATAGTTACTCCGCGTCGGCGACGTCGCCTAGTGGCGCCGGCGACGGCGGATTTGCAACGCGACCAGGAAGCCAATCGCGAGGGCGAACGGCACCGGGTTCTTCTTGGCCTGAGCAACGACCGCCGATCCGACCAGCGCAAGGCCGTTGAGGGGCTCGCTCTCCGGCACGGGCGGAGGGGGTGGCGGTGGGGGCGGAGGCAACGCGGTGGCGAGATCCGGCTCGGGCGCGGCCGGTTCTGGCTCGGGTTCGGCGGCCGGTTCTGGCTCGGGTTCGGGCTCCACGGCGGCGGGCTCGCCCTCGACCGGGTCTGGCCCGAGCGGAGCGGGCTCGGACTCGATCGAGGCCTCGGGGACGATCTCGGCCAGCTCCGCCTCGGCCGCCGCGGCGGCGGCCGCCTCCACCTTGGCGGCGGCAGCGGCCGCGGGCCCCGGCTTGCGCCGCTTCCCGGGGGCGGCGGCCTCCGGGGCCTCGGTGGCTCCAGCGGCAGCCGGCTCGGCGGAATCGCCCGCCCCGACCATCTCCTGCAGGGATTTGGCGAACTCACGGAGCAGCCGGTTGGAGATCTCCTCGATCATCCCGCCGCGCCCGAACCGAGCCAGCCGCCCGGTGATGTGGTACTCGGTCGCGACGTCGACACGGGTTGACTCCTCGCCCAACGCGGTCACCGACGACACGATCGTCGCCTTGGCGCCGCCCTGCCCGCGCCGGTCGGTCCCCTGGGCGTCCATCGTCGCCGTGTGGGCCGCCTCGTCCACGCTCTCCATTCGCAGCTTGCCGCTGTAGGCCGCCGCCGTCGGCCCGATCTTGACCTTGAAGGTGCCGTCGTAGCTGCCGTCATCGTTGCGGCCACTGACCTCGGCCCCCGGCAGGCAGGGGGCGACCCGTTCGACGTCGATCAGCGCCTCCCACACCCGCTCCAGCGGCGCCGTGACCTCAAATGACTGCTCTAGCTTCATCGCGGATCTCCTCCAGGTCTTCAGGGGTATCGACGTCGCGCCCGGAGCATAGGTGCCCCACCTCGATCACCGGGCCGCCGCGCAGCAGGCCGCGGGCGCCGTGATCGCCGTCCAGCGATGTCAGCGCCGCGATCTCAGCCTGGCCCAACACGACCGGATGCCCGGGCCGGCCGTCGTAGACCGCGCGCGTCCGGGGCGCCTGCGCGACGAACAGCCGGATCACCTCGGGGGTCACCAGCGGCGCGTCCCCCAGCGTGACGACGACCTTCGCCGCGCCGGCGAGCGCCGCGACGCCCCGCCGCAGCGACGCTGACTGCCCCGACTCCCAGTCGTCGCACACGACGGCCTCGGCCCGGCCGAACCGCACGCCGGCCCGGACCTGCCCGGCGTGGGCGCCGAGCACGACGAGCACGCGCTCGAGCTCCGGCACGGCGCACTGGGCGCGCACGGCCCATTCGAGCAGCGGCCGCTGGTGCAGCTCGGCCAGCTGCTTGGGCGAGGAGCCGAACCGCGTCCCCCCTCCCGCTGCCAGGACCAATCCGGCGGTCGACACCTACCGTTCTCCGCGCGACCTTCGCTCGTCGGACGCCGACCGGCGCCGAGCATCCGGATTCATCCGGCACGCCGGGTCGTGGAATCAACCATCTAGGCCGGCACCTCGTGGATCGGCCCGTCAGCGCCGGTGAGGCGGCCGCCGGGGCGCCCATAGCGCACGGCCACGATCTCGGCCAGGATCGATACCGCCGTCTCGAGCGCCGTGCGCGCGCCGGTGTCCAGGCCGATCGGCCCGGCCAGGCGCGCCACCTCCGCCTCGCTCATACCCGCCGCTCGCATCCGCTCGCGACGTGCCTCCTGGGTACGCCGAGAGCCCATCGCGCCCACGAACGCCGCGGGGGACCGCAGCGCGATCTCCAGCGCCGGATCGTCGAGCACCGGGTCGTGGGACAGCATCAGCACCGACATCGTCGCGTCGATCCCGCCGAGTCGGGCGAACGCCTCGTCGGGCCAGGCCACGAGGACGTCGGCGGCGTCGGGAAAGCGGTCCGCGCTGGTGAACCGGTCACGTGGATCGACCACGTACGGTCGCCAGCCGAGCCCCCGCGCCACCGTGCACAGGGCCGCCGACAGCGTCACGGCGCCGAACATCACCAGCTTCGGCGCCGGCCGGTCCGGCGGGGCGAACTCGGGACCGTGCAGCTCGGAGTTCTCCGCCCATTCCATCTGCACCGCTACATCGCCTCCAGGATCGTGGCCAGCTGCTCGAGCGATGCGAGCGAGTTCCCCGCCAGCAGCCGGTCGGTGTGCGGCACCGCGGCCTGCATGCCCCGGGCCAGCGGCTGGTAGTCCGGGTGGGCGGCCAGCGGGTTGAGCCAGACCAGCCGGTAGGCGGCGCGGCGCAGCCGGGCCATCTCGGCGTCGAGCTGCTCGGGCTCGCCGCGATCCCAGCCGTCGCTGAGGATCACGACGACCGAGCCACGCCCCATCCGGCGGCCGTGTGACCGGTTCAACTCGGCGATCGCCGCGCCGATCCTCGTCCCGCCGGAGAAGTCGGTGACGACCGCGGCGGCGCGGTCGAGCGCGCGATCGTGGTCGCGGCCGGCGAGCTCCTGGGTGATCCGGGTCAGGCGGGTTCCGAACGCGAACGCCTCCACCCGCCGCCGGGCAGTGACGCAGGCATGCATGTACTGCAGCAGCATCCGCGCGTACGGCGCCATCGAGCCCGACACGTCGCAGACCAGCACCACCTGGCGCGGCCGCTCGGTGGGGGCCCGCCAGCGCCGCTCCAGCGGCTCGCCGGCGGTCCGCAGGGACGCGTGCACCGTGTGGCGCAGGTCCGGGATATGGCCGCGGCGGCGCGACGGACGGGTGCGGCGCGACAGCCGCGTCGGGTGACGACGCGCCAGGCGAGCGATCAGCTCCCGCGCCAGCGCCATTTCGGCCTCGGTGTAGCGAGCGAAGTCCTTCTCGAGCAGCAGCTCGACGTCGCTCCACGCCGCCGGCAGCATCTCGGCGTCGTCCGGCGCGGGCGCACCGGAGGGATCGGCCATCGCCAGGCTCGGCAGCACCGCCTTCTCGATGTGGCCGAGCGCGTCGAGCTGCCCCGGCGGATCCGACACCTGCCCGTCGCCGTACACCGCGGTGAACGCCAGCTCAAAGCGTTCGATATCAGCGTGCTGCGAGCACAGCACCGTCCGCAGCGCCATCCTCACCTGGTCACGGGAGCTGCCATCCACCTGCTCCAGGCAGCGGACCGCCGTCAGCAGCTCACCGAGCCCGACCCGGGTGCCCTGGGCGCGCAGGACGGAGGTCAGATCGCCGAGCCGTCCGACCATCCCATCCGCCACTGGCTCCAGCAGGGCGCTGCGCGCAGCCGCGTCAGACACCTTCCAGCACCCCGCGCTCGCGCACGCGCAGGACGTCCTCGTGGACCTTGAGCGCCACCCCGAGCGTCTCGTCGAGTGATGCCTCGTCGCCGAGGGCGAGTAGCGCCTGGGCCCACACGATCGTCTCGCCGACACCCGGCAGCTTGTACAGGTCCCCCTGATCACGCAGCCGCGACACCGCCTCGACCACGCGTTCGGCCACCGCCTCGGGAACCTGGGGCAGCCGCGCGTGGACGATGGCGCGCTCGCGCTCCGGCGTCGGGTAATCGATCCAGTGATACAGACAGCGCCGCTTGAGCGCGTCGTGCAGCTCCCGGGTCCGGTTGGACGTCAGCACGACGATCGGACGACGCCGGGCGGCGATCGTGCCGAGCTCGGGGATGGTGATCGCGAAGTCAGACAGGAACTCGAGCAGGAACGCCTCGAACTCGTCGTCGGCGCGGTCGATCTCGTCGATCAGCAGCACCACCGCCTCGGACGGATCGGACTCGAGCGCCTCCAGCAGCGGCCGGCGCAGCAGGAACCGGCGGGCGAACAGCTCGCCCTCGTCGACCCCGCCCTCGGCCGCGCGCAGCGCCAGCAGCTGGCGCGCGTAGTCCCAGTCGTAGACGGCGTGGTGCAGGTCGATGCCCTCGTGGCACTGCAGCCGGATCAGCTTGGCGCCGACGGCGGTCGCCAGCGCGCGGGCGACCTCGGTCTTGCCCACACCGGCCTCGCCCTCCAGCAGCAGGGGCTGCTCGAGGACGACCGCCAGATGGATGGCCATCGCCAGCTGGCGATCCGCCAGATATCCCTGACCCGCGAGGGCGTCGCTCGCGGCTCCGACCGACTGAAGCTCTGCGAGCGTCACCTTGTCGTCGAGTCTATCCAGCGCGGGCCAGAGCGTCCGCGATCGCGCGCCGGGTCAGCACCCGTGCCAGATGGCGCTTGTAGTCGGCAGTCGCGTTGAGATCGGCGGGCGGCCTGGTGCCCTCGGCCGCCTGTTCGGCGGCCTTGGCGATGTTCTCGTCGGACAGCTCCTGCCCGCGCAGCGCCTCCTCGGCGGCGGTGGCCCGCAGCGGCACGGAGCCCATGTTGGTCAGGCCGATGCGGACGTCCTGGCAGCTCCCGCCGGAGGCGTTGATCACCACGCACACGCCGACCATCGCCCAGTCCTCGGAGCGGCGGTTGAACTTCTGATGGCCGTATCCCCACCCGTCCAGCGCAGCGACGCGCACCTCGGTCAGCACCTCGTCCTCGTTGACCGCGGTGGTCATGTAGTCCTTGAACAGATCGGCCGCGGCCACCGTCCGCTGGCCGTTCGGTCCCTGGAGGGTGACCTCGGCCTCGGTGATCAGCATCGCCGCCGGTAGATCGGACGCCGCGTCGCCGTGGGCAAGTGAACCGCCGATGGTGCCGCGATGGCGGACCTGGGGATCGGCGATCGTCGCCGCCACCATCGATGTGACGCCGAGATCGGGCGACTGCTCGAGCACCGAGTGCGGGGTCATCGCTCCGATCCGCCAGGCGCCATTCTGACGCTCGACGCCGTGCAGGCCCGGCACCTTGCGCAGGTCGACCAGCAGCGATGGCGCCGCCAGGCGCAGCTTCATCAGCGGCAGCAACGAGTGCCCGCCGGCCAGCAGCTTGGCGTCCTCGCCGCCGTCGACCAGGGCGCTGATGGCGTCCTGGAGCGATTCGGGGGCGGTGTAGTCGAACTCGGCCGGGATCATGACTGCGGGCCTCCCTCCGGGCTCGCGCCCTGTCCTCGGTTGATTGCCTCCCAGATCCGCATCGGACTCAGGGGCATGTTGATGTAGTCGACGCCCAGGGGTCGCAGCGCGTCGATGACGGCGTTCGTGACCACGGCGCTCGCCGCGATCGTCCCCGCCTCGCCGACGCCCTTGACGCCCATCGAGTTGACCGGGGACCGCGTCTCCGTACGATCGGTCTCGAAGCTCGGCAGCTCCGCGGCCGTCGCCAGCGCGTAGTTGACGAATGTGCCGGTGATGAGCTGGCCCTGCTCGTCGTAGTGAACGCGCTCGTACAGCGCCTGCCCGATCCCGTGCACGACGCCGCCGTGGATCTGGCCATCGATGAGCATCGGGTTGACCGCCGGGCCGCAGTCGTCGACGGCGACGTAGCGGATCACCTTGACCTTGCCGGTCTCCGCGTCCACGTCCACGATGCAGGCGTGGGCGCCGAACGGGAACACGAAGTTCTCCGGGTCGTAGAACGTCGTCTCCTCCAACCCTGGCTCCATGCCCTCGGGAACGGCGCCGACGTAGGCGATGCCGGCGACGTCGGCCAGCGCCATCCCCTTGTCCGGTGACCCCTTGACCGAGAACTTGCCGTCGGTCACCTCGATGTCCTCGGCCGCGGCCTCCAGTTCGGCGGCGACGATCGCCTTGGCTTTGGCGACCACCTTGTCGGTCGCTCTGACGACGGCCTCGCCGCCGGTGGCCAGCGAGCGCGAGCCGTAGGTGTTGCGTCCCTCCGGCCCCATCGAGGTATCGCCGTGGATGACCTCGACCACCGCGGGGTCGACGCCGAGGCGGTCGGCGGCGATCTGGGCCATCGCCGTATCGAGGCCCTGCCCGTGCGGCGAGGTGCCGGTGTAGACGGTGACCGCTCCGGTGTTGTGGACGCGGACCATCGCCGATTCCCACAGCCCGGCCTGCACGCCGACCCCCGCCGGGCCGGTCACCCGCGAGGGCGCCAGACCGCAGATCTCGGTCCAGGTGCAGAAACCGATCCCCCGGTAGACGCCCTCGGAGCGCAACTGCTCCTGCTCGGCGCGGAAGGCGGGGACGTCGACGTGCTCCATGAGCTTGTCCAGCGTGCCGTGATAGTCGCCGGAGTCGTAGATGACGCCGGTGGCCACGGCCGCCGGGAAGTCCTCCTTGGGGATGAAGTTCTTCCGGCGAATCTCCAGCCGGTCCATGCCGAGCTCGTGGGCGACCTGATCGAGCGTGACCTCGATCATCTGCGTCGCTTCGGGACGTCCGGCGCCGCGGATGGCGTCAGTCGGGCACTTGTTGGTGAACACCCCGGTGATGTCGGTCTGGACGTTCGGGATCTTGTAACAGCCGCCCATCACGAACGCCCCCAACGACGGGATCAGCGGCGTGAGGATCATGTTGTAGGCGCCGAAGTCGGCGAGGATCTTCACGTGGAACGCGGTGATCGTCCCGTCGCGCTTGGCGCCCATCTTCACGTGGGAGATCTGGTCACGCCCCTGGTGGGCGACCGACATGTTCTCCGAGCGCGTCTCCGTCCACTTGACCGGGCGGCCGAGCCTGCGTGACGCCCAGCAGGCGAGCAGCTCCTCGCCGTAGACCTGCAGCTTCTGGCCGAAGCCGCCGCCGACGTCGGGCGCGATGACGCGGACGTGGTCCTCGCCGAGACCGAGCAGCAGCGCCATGAACAGCCGCACGAAGTGGGGAACCTGGGTCGCTGAGTAGAGCGTCAGGGACCCGGCCCGGTAGTCGGCGATGACACCGCGACACTCGATCGGCGCCCCGGCGATCCGGTGATTGACGACCCGGCGCTCGACGATGACGTCCGCCTCGGCAAATCCCTGTTCGACGTCGCCGCCGGCCAGCGTCCACTGGTGGACCTGGTTGGTGCCCAGCGACTCGTGGACGAACGGCGCTCCGGCGATGGCCGCCTCGGGGTCGACGATGGCGGGCAGCGTCTCGTACTCGACGAACACGTCCTCGGTGGCGTCCTGGACGGCGTAGCGATCCTCGCCGATCACCACCGCCACCGGGTCGCCGACATGCTTGACGGCGCCCCTGGCCAGCGGCCAGTGCTCGGGGTTGTTGACCTCGACCCCCGGCGGGACCCACGCCATCGGCAGCGGGCCGCCGAGATCGGACATGTCCTCCCCGGTGAACACCGCGCTGATGCCATCACGGGCGACGGCGGCCGAGGTGTCGATCGAGGTGATCGTCGCGTTGGCCTCCGGCGAGCGGACGAACGACGCCCACAGCTGGCCGGGCAGCGTGATGTCGTCCACGTAGCGGCCGCGGCCGGTGATCAGGGGCGGGTCCTCCTTGCGGCGCAGCGCGCTGCCGACGTTCGCGCCGAGCGGAGCCTCGCTCACACTCATCGTGCCCACTCGCCTTCCGGGCTCGTTTGAACGGTCACGGTGTGAGTCATCCAGCTGCTCATGCCGCTACCTCGCCGGACTTCGAGGCCGCATCCAGAACCGACTTGACGATGTTGTGATAGCCGGTGCAGCGACAGAGGTTGCCCTCCAGCCCGTGGCGCACCTCCGTCTCGGTCGGGTGGGGATTCTCGGCGAGCAGCGCGGCGGCGGCCATGATCATCCCCGGCGTGCAGTAGCCGCACTGGAGGCCGTGGTTGTTCCAGAACGCCTCCTGCATCGGATGCAGGTTGTCCTCGGTGCCGATGCCCTCGATCGTCGTCACCTCGGCGCCGTCGGCCTGGACCGCCAGCACGGTGCACGACTTCACCGACTGCCCGTCGAGATGAACGGTGCACGCTCCACAGTTGGACGTGTCGCAACCGACGTGGGTGCCGGTCAGACCGAGGTTGTCGCGCAGAGCGTGCACGAGCAGCAGCCGCGGCTCGACCTCAAGGGTGCGCTCCACGCCGTTGACGTTGAGGCGCACGTTGACGGTGCTGCTCATTGCTCTCCTCCTGGTTCGATCGGCAGCTCGGGTGCCACGATACTCCCACCATCGCCCGGTCCGGCGTGTTTTTCTCGCACCCGAGGGTGGTTGCGAGCACAACCGCCTGATAAGGTCGAGCCCATGAAACCTGGACGTCTCATTCTTCGCATCGTCGTCGGCGGCTACTTCATCGGCCACGGCACCCAGAAGCTGTTCGGCTGGTTCGGCGGACACGGCCTCGAGGGCACCGGCCAGTTCTTCGAGATGATCGGCCTGCGGCCGGGCAAGCGCCACGCGCTCGCCGCCGGCGCCGCCGAGACAGGCGGCGGCGCGCTGCTCGTCGCCGGAGCGGCCACGCCGCTCGCCGCCGCGGTCCTGACCGCCACGATGGCCACCGCCATCAAGCGCGTCCACCTCAAGAACGGCCCATGGGTGACCGACCAGGGCTACGAGTACAACCTCGTGCTGATCGCCGCCGTTCTCGCCCTGGCCGAGACCGGCCCCGGCAGCCCGTCGATCGACAGCGCCCGCGGGAGCGAGATGCATGGACCGAAGTGGGCGCTGCTGGCGCTGCTGCTCGGAGCTCTCGGCGCCGCCGGCGCGCACGTCGTCGCCGAGAGCGCCCCGGCACCCGTCGCGGCACCCGCCGATCCGTCCGCGCCCGCGCCGGCTCAGGAAGCGGCGCCCGATGACGACGCCGCGGCGCCTGCTCAGGAAGCCGCGTCCGACGACGCCGCGGCGCCGTCGGCCTGACGCTCCGAGACCGCACCGTAGAGCTCCGGGCGGCGATCGCCGATCACGTCGGCGAGCCGCGTCAGGCTCTTGTCGTGGGACTTCGTGAGATCGATGAGGACCTTGGCTGAGCCGCGTTCGGTCTGAGACGCCACCACCCAGCCGTTCTCATCGATGATCGACGTGCCGCCGGTCCACTCCTCGCCGCGCTCGGTGCCGACGCGGTCACAGCATGCGATGGTCACCCGGTTGACGCGGGCGGCGGCCATCGCGATCGTGACCTCCGGCGGGCGCTCTCCCTCGGGGCGGTCCACCAGCGGCCAATTGGTCGGCACGGCGATCAGCTCCGCGCCGGCGAGCGCCAGCATGCGGGTCATCTCCGGGAACTCGAGGTCGTAGCAGACGATCACGCCGATCCGGCCGGCCGGCGTGTCGAACACCCGCGGCGGCGCGTCGCCCGGTGTGAACCACAGCTTCTCGCGGTCCCACAGATGGACCTTGCGATAGACGCCGATCACGCCCGAGCCGTCGAGAACAGCGGCGCTGTTGTAGATCTTGCCGTCGTCGCCACGCTCGCAGAAGCCGCCGATCACCACCGCGTCACCGCGTGATGCCGCGGCCCCCCATTCGCGCAGCAGGGGATCGCTGGCGGCGATCGCGATCGATGCCGCCTCCTGGGCCGACTGGAACACGTAGCCCGAGGTCATCAACTCGGGGAGCACGATCACATCGGCGCGCTCCTGCACCGCCGCGGCGATCGCGTTGAGGGCCAGCTGGCGATTGGTCTCGAACTCACCCACTCGCGGTGCCAGCTGCTGGCATACGATCCGCGTCATGCCGGGATCCTAGCTTCGGGCCGCCGTACTTGCCAATACTTGGTAAACCGATGCCCACCCGGTGGTGAATCCGGCGCGGGCGGCGCGCAGGTACAGCTTCCAGACGCGAGCTCGCTCCTCTCCGGCGAGACGGACCGCCTCACCGTAGCGCTCCTCGTAGGCGGCGATCCAGTAGCGCAGCGTCTCGGCGTAATCCTCGGGGAGTCCCTCCACGTGACTGACGACCAGCCCGGTGCGCTCCATCGCCTGGACGATCCGGCTCAGCGGCAGCGGGACTCCGTCGGGGAACACGAACCGTTCCGAGAACGCGCCCTCGTCCTTGGTGTCGAAGTCCATCAGCTTGGCGATCCCATGGTTGAGCAGCCGCCCGCCCGGGCGCAGCAGCTCGGAGAGCGTGCTCATATAGAGGTCGATGCGCTCCTCCCCCACGTGCTCGACCATGCCGATGCTCGAGATCGCGTCGAACTGCTCGCCGCCGAGCTCCCGGTAGTCGGCGACCCGAAGCTGGACCTTGTCCTGAAGACCCGCCTCGCGCACGCGCTCGCGACCGAGCGTGACCTGCTGCTCGGACAGGGTGACCCCGAGGACCTCGACGCCGTAGTTCGCCGCCGCGTGGATGGCGAAGCTGCCCCATCCGCAGCCGACGTCAAGGATCCGCTCGCCGTCCTGGAGCGCGAGCTTGGTGCAGACGAGGTCGAGCTTGGCCTGCTGCGCCTCCTGGAGGGTCTGGGCGCCGCCCTTGAAGTACGCGCAGCTGTAGGTCATCGACGGATCGAGGAACAGCGCGAAGAAGTCGTTACCGGCGTCGTAGTGGTACCTGACGGCGCGCCGGTCGCGGGCCGCGGTGTGGCGCTCGCCGGTGAGACGCAGCTCGGATGCCGGGATCCGCGGCGGCCGGACGAGCCCGCAGGCGCGGATCAGCGCCACGCCGAGCTTGGCCAGCTGCGCCGGCGACACGCGCGGCGCCTCGAACGTGTCCACGACCCGCAGCGACTTTTCGATGTCATCGGTCTCGACCAGTCCCAGCACGTACGCGCGCCCGAGACCCAGCTCACCCGGCGCCCGGATCACGTGGGCCAGCGCCTCCGGCGACCGGAAGCTGAACGTGGGCGCGTCGGGCTGGGTGGCCGCGACCGTCGTCCCGTCCCAGAAACGGAGGGCGAACGGGCGCTCCGGGAGCGCGGCCGCGATCTCGCGGCGCAGAGGTGCCGTGCGTGCGAATGCCAAAACGGCCGGGGAGGTTAGCCGCCGGGCGCCGCGGACGGACTTACGCCTGCGCGGCGCCCAGCCGGCGCTCGCGGCGCGCCGGGTCGACCCGGACCACGTCCCAGGCCAGGCCGCTCATCTCCAGCAGCCGGATGATCCCCGCCGACGGATCGAGCTGCCAGCGCTTGAGGCCGTGGCGATAGGAGGTGGGGAATGCGTGGTGGTTGTTGTGCCAGGCCTCGCCCCAGGTGGGGATCGCCAGCCAGAACACGTTGCGCGACTCATCGCCCGTGTCGTAGTCGCTGCGGCCGAAATAATGGCAGACCGAGTTGATGCTGAAGGTGGCGTGGTGCATGAAGAAGATCCTGGCGGCGCCACCCCACAGCAGGGCGGTCAATCCGCCGGTGACGGTCCCGGTGAGGGCGACGCCGAGCCCGAAGGCGGCGGCCAGCCCAACCGCGACCCACAGGACGAAGGTCCGGTCGACGAAGCGGATCCATGAGTCGCCGAGCAGGTCCTTGGCGTACCGGGTCTCGTCGGCAACCTCCATGTCGGAGAACACCCAGCCGATGTGAGCATGGACCAGACCCCACAGCTGGCCGCGCCAGCCGTCTCCGTGGTGCAGGTGCGGGCTGTGCGGATCCCCGCTCTCGTCGGAGAACTGGTGGTGCTTGCGGTGGGTGGCGACCCAGTCGATCACCGGGCCCTCGGCGGCGGCCGAGCCGAGCGCGGCGAAGATCGCCCGCGTCAGCCGGTGGCATTTGAAGCTGCGATGCGTCAGCAGCCGATGGAACCCGACCGTGATGCCCGAGCCGATGACCATGTAGAAGATCGCCAGCACGAGCAGGTCCTGCCAGACGAGCAGGCCGTGGCTCCAGCCCAGCCACATGCCGAGCAGCACGAGGATCGGCGGCGCTCCGGTCACGACGGCGCTGGCCAGGCGATCGACGAGCGGCAGCTTGACCGCGCGAACGTCGCCGATGGGGTCGCAGGCCGGCGCCTCATCCGCGAGAGCGGGCAGGCGTGGCGTGTCGGGCGGCGGGGGCGCGGCAACCGCGATAGGGGTGTCGGGTCCCATGACCAGGGGTCCGATCCTAACGGCTGGCGCCGATGGAGGCATAAGAATCCGCTCAGGGACGGCGCCGCTCCGCCCGCGGGGAGTCAGCGCAGCGGCTCGGAGCGGTTGGTGTACGGCGCGTATGAACGGCACGGCTCGCCGCGCAAACCCGGGCACGGCGGCAGGCCCGTCGGCACGCTCACGCCGGGCACGACCGGCAGGATCAGCCGCGACGGCAGCGCGGCCGAGTGGGCGATCGACACCGTGGCGGTCCCCTTGGGATTGGTCTCGGAGAAGCCCCAGACGGGCTGGTCGCCGCCCGGCGCCTGGACCGTCACCCGGATCCGCGATCCGGCGCGGTAGGCGTGCCCCTCGTAATAGAGCGGGACCGTCATCTCGGTGTAGCGGCCGGCGGACAGCGGCGCCACGTCGGCGCTGCGAAGGCTGAGCACCGGCTCCAGCAGCGTGCTCTTGCCCGCGTCCAGCTTGCGCTCATCGGCGCGCAGCCAGCCGTTCTGCACGAAGGTCTCCTTGCCGTCCGGGCGCACCTCGGAGATCGTCGCCTGCAGGTCCACGCTCGGCGTCGACGCCTTCAGCCACAGCTGCAGCGCCCCGCCACCGATCACGACGGTGTTGGCGCGCAGCGGCGCGCTGACGTAGGACGCCGCGCTCCCGGCGGGATTCTGCGCCCACGTGTAGGCGGGCGTGGTGGTCCACAGGCCTCCGGGACTGCCGTCGTCGGCGCCGGTGAAGCTGGTCGCCGGCCGCGCGCGCGGGTTCCAGGTGAACCGATCGGCCTGTCCGCGGCTCGGCCTGCCGGCGGTGAGCGCGCCGCTCGAGTTCAGGTACCAGGACTGGGCCCTGGTACCCGGGATCGGGAACCGCGTGAACGAGTGTTCGAATGCCGGATACGGGGCGCCGGGGGTGGCGCTGCCGGCCCCGTTGTCGAACAGGACGCGGATCGGCTTCAGCTGCTGGAACGCCGCCAGCGCGGATGTGTAGGTCGGCTCCGACTGGATCGGGTCGGGCGGGAGCGTCACGCCGCGGACCCCCATCGCCGTCTGGAACACGGTCGGGGCGACCGCCTTGGCGGCCGCCGACAGCGCCGGCGCTCGATGCGCGACGTACAGCTCCAGGAAGTCGTACCAGCGGTCGAACGTGGTCGGGTCCAGCGAGTCGATGTGGGCGCCGTTGGTGAACGTGAACCACTTGCGCGCGGTGCCGGTGAAGTCCTGGGCGAGATCGGCGCAGTGCGCACCGGTCTGCTCGTCCGTCCATTGGCAGGCGAGATAGACCGGCACGTGGATCTTGTGCACGAACGTCACCGGCGCCAGCGGATCGGCCACCGACGGCACGTAGTGGTCGTTGGCGCGGATCGTGGCGATCAGGTTCGGAGCCTCGCCGTGCAGAACCTGATTGGCCTTGCATGTATGGTCGCCGCCCTTGATGCGCGCGAGCGCCCATGCCTGCCCGCCGGTGGCCGACGCCGGCAGCGCGTCGTGCACCCGCTCCTCGCCCCAGGCGAGCGCGAAACCGGTGTTGAGGATCCCGCCCGGGTACAGCGTGGTGGCGGTGTTGTCGATCACCGACAGCGGGGTGATCGCCGCCAGGTGGGGCGGATCGGTCGCCCCGACGAACAGCTGGCTGATGCCGCCGTAGGAGATGCCGAGCATGCCGACCCGGTGGCCGAGCACCCACGGCTGGCGCGCGACGGTCTCGATCGCGTCGTAACCGTCGAGACCCTGCAGCGGCTCGAAGTAGTTGAACGAGCCTCCCGAGCAGCCGGTGCCGCGCATGTTGATGTCGACGACGGCGAATCCGAGCAGCTCGGCGATCGGCGCGATGCCGCTGTCAGGCCCCGCCGGGTCGGCGTAGCCGTAGCCGGCGTACTCCACCAGGGTCGGGTAGGGGCCCTTGTCGGCCGGCCCGGGAAGACGGACGTCAATCGCCAGGCTCGTCCCGTCGCGGGTGCGCAGATACCCGTAGCCGCCCGCGGGCAGCCGCTGGTCATAGATGCGCGTGCTCGGCGGCGCCGACCGGTCGGGCAACACCGTCACCGCCGCCGATCGTCTCCGGCCGGCGCGCAGACGGTAGCCGGCGCCTGGCGTGACGTTGCGGAACACGATCCCGCCGAGCGAGTCGGTGCGCTGGGTGATCACGGTGGCGCCCCGGCGGTTGAGCAGGATGACAGGCTGATGTGGCGCCAGCCCGACCGCGTACACCTGCTGGACGCTCCCGTACGCCCGCAGCGCGGCGGCCTTGGCCACGGCCAGGCCGGGAGCCACGGCGATGGCCAGCACCACCAGCACGGCGGAGACGGCCGCCCAGGTCCTCCTCCTCATGGTCGGGGAACCTACTCCACCCCGCGGATCGGGCGCGCCGGCAGGCTCAGCGACCGACGGTGCGCACGAAGCCGCGCGCCCGCGGCGGGACCACGTCGAGCGTCTCGCGCACCTGGGACAGCCCGGCGCGCAGCTCCGTGTCGCCCACCTCGACCGGGAGCATCGAGTCCTGGAGCTCGGCGATCGCCTGGTCGGCGTCGTAGGCGGCGTCGGCGGCGCGCTCGATCAGCTCCTGCACCGACTGCGACTGCACGCCCGGCGAATGCGCGTCGAACGTGCGGGCCCGCAGCTGAGACCGCGAGGCGAACTCGGAGTAGGTCCGCTTGGCGCGGCCGTAGGCCAACTGCACCGGGCGGAACAGCTGCTCCTCCAGGGCGTCGGCGTGCTGGTCATCGAGCTGCTCGTACGCCTCGCCGAGACGGGCGAGGGCATCGGCGATCGACTCGATGGCGACCGCCAGGTCGCCCAGGATCTGTTCGCGTCCCTCGGCGGTCGTGTATGCCATATCGCTTCAGATTAGAACGCTCAAGATGTCGAAACGGCAAACGGCCGATCGTCGTCGGGTTAAGGGCTCGCGACAATGGCCGCACCGCGTGCCGGCACACCCCACGTCAGGAGATCCAACGACCGTGCGTTTCATGATGATCATGATGCCCAACATCCCCGAGGAGGAGTGGGCGCCCAGCCGCGAGGCGATGTCGAAGTACAACGATGAGCTCACTCGGGCCGGCGTCCTGCTCAGCCTCGACGGCCTCCAGCCGCCCGCCACCGGCGCGCGCGTCTCGTTTGCCGGCGGCACGCCGACGGTGACCGACGGCCCGTTCACGGAGGCCAAGGAGATGATCGGCGGCTAGTGGCTGATCCAGGCCCGGTCCAAGGAGGAGGCCGTCGAGTGGGCCACGCGCTGCCCGGCAGGCGATGGCGACGTGATCGAGGTCCGGCAGGTGTACGAGCTCGCCGACTACGCCACGCCGGAGTGAGTGGGTGGCCTCGCCGCTGACCGGACCGCCGCCTCGCGACGCCGCCCGCGCGATCGACGCCGTCTGGCGGATCGAGTCCGCGAGGGTCATCGGCGGCCTGGCGCGGCTCGTCCACGATGTCGGCTGGGCCGAGGATCTCGCTCAGGACGCACTCGTGGCGGCACTCGAGTGACGGAACGCTCCGGACGGCGCCACCGCCCCGGCCAGTTACACGGCGACGGGCACCGGGTCGCGGAACAGGGTCAGGAGGCGCTCGGCGGCGGCGAGATCGCCGTCGACGCGAGCGTCACCGACCGCGATCGCATCGTGAAGCGACCGCCCGTGAAACGCGAGCGCGGCGAGCGTGGTGGTGTCGGTCTCGATGCTCACCGCCGCGTCGCCGTCCCCTCCGCGGGCGACCCGGAGCCGCCCGTCGGTCACCGTCAGCGAGAACCGCTGGTCCCCCAACCGGATCTCGTAGGACTCATTCAGGCCCACGGCCCGGGCTGGATCGAACGTCGTCTCGAGCGCCAGGATCGCCGCGTCGACTCCGAGCGGCCGCGGCTGATCGGGGAGCCGCACCCGGCTCCCCCAGCGGCCGAGCTCCAGCAGCACAGGCTCCAGGTCGGCGCCCCAGTCGGTCAGTTCGTAGACCCGCGATGCGGCGGGCGCCGGGAGTGTCCGGCGGCGGACCACGCCGGCCTCCTCGAGATCCCGCAGACGCTGGGCGAGCATGTCGGGGCCGAGCCGGGGCAGACCCTCGCGCAGGTCGGTGAAGCGCTTGGGACCGAGGACGAGCTCGCGCACCACGAGCAGCGCCCAGCGCTCGCCGACGACGTCCAGGGCTCGGGCGACGCCGCATGAGTCTCCGTATGTCCGTTTGGCCACTATGAGCGAATTCCAGTCTAGTCGGTTTTTCCAACTAGCTGATATGATACTCCAACTATGGTCGAGCGCAAGGAGAGTGCCATGACGTACAACGACGAGACAACGACGCGCGCTGAGGTGCAGCGATGAGCCGGCGAGACGACTATCCGACGGGCGTGCCCTGCTTCGTGGACACGCTGACCTCCGACGTGGACGCGGCGTTGGGGTTCTACGGCGAGCTGTTCGGCTGGGAGTTCGCCGGTCCGGGGCCGATGCCGGGCGATCCCCCGGGCGGCTATTGGGTCGCGCGGGTCAACGGCGACGACGTCGCCGGGGTCGGCGCCGCGCCGGCCGGTGGCGCCCTGGCGCCCGCGTGGAACACCCACGTGGCGGTGACCAGCGCCGACGGCTCCGCGGCGGCAGCGGCGGCAGCCGGAGGACGGATCGTCGCCGCGCCGTTCGACGTTGCCCCCGCCGGTCGCCTTGCGGTGATCGCCGACCCCGCCGGCGCCACCCTGTGCCTGTGGGAGGCGGGGGTACGCCCGGGCGCGGCGCGCGTCAACGAGCCCTCGGCGTGGGCGATGAGCCTGCTGACGACGCCCGATCCGGACGCGGCCACGCGGTTCTACGGCGAGCTGTTCGGCTGGAACGCCGAAGAGTTCGGCGAGGGGATCTGGCTGTGGCGCCGGCCGGGCTACGTCGGCGGCGAGCCGGAGCAGCCGGTCCCCCGCGACGTCGTCGCAGCGATGACCGCCGCCGATGATCGCCCGCCCGCCTGGGGCGTGGACTTCTGGATCGCCGATGCCGACGCCGCCGCCGCGGCTGCCCCTGAGCTCGGCGGCAGCGTGGTGGTGGCGCCGTTCGCGGAGGCGAACTTCCGCCGTACGGTCCTCGCCGGGCCCGACGGGGCGGCGTTCTCGGTCAGCCAGCTGCAGCTCGCCGCCTGAACGCGCCCACGCCCAGGGGGCGGCCGGCCGACGCTCAGCGCCCGGCGGAGCGACGCTCAGCGGGCGGCGGAGCGACGCTCAGCGGGCGGCGGGCCGAGAGCGCAGGCGCGCAGCGAACCAGCGCGCGTCCGACAGCCGCCAGCACAGGGCCGCGGTGACGGCCGCCACGACGATCACCGAGGGCCACGCCCCGATCACGAGCCCGAGGACGTGCGACAGCGCGAACGCGAGCAGGCCCGCCGTGGTCAGCTGGATGGTGACTCGCCGGCCGTCGCGGCGCAGCCAGACGGCGATGCAGGTCAGCCCGAAGCCGGCGAGCACGACGCCGCCGAGTGGTCGTGAGCCGCTGGCCACGGCCACGCCGAAGCCGGCCACGAGACCCGTCGCGGCGACCGGCGCGGTCATCACCCGCGCGGCGAGCTCTGACGGGATGAGGCGATCGACGTCCACTGCACGATGATCCCACAGGCGTACTCTCACGGTTGCCGCCCGCGTCGGCGGGTAGCTTCACGCCGCATGGCCACCGCGACCAGGAGATCCGATGGGTTTCGATCAATACCACGAGCCGCCGGAGGAGCTGCCGCCCGCGACTCGCACGTTTGCCCGGCTGTGTGCGTCGCTGACCGAGGAGGCCGAAGCCATCGGCTGGTACGAGCAGCGGCTCGCGGTCGAGACCGATCCCGAGGCCGCGGCGGTCATGCGCGACGCCGTCGGGGAGGAGTTCAAACACTTCAGCATGGACCTCGAGTTCCTGCTCCGCCGCTCGCCGACCTGGCGTGAGATCGCCCAGGGCGTCCTGTTCAAGACCGGCGACATCGTCGCGCACGGCGAGACGGCCGAAGCACAGGCCGGCGACGAGGTGCAGGCGTCCCATGACGATGACGGCTCGGGGTCACTCGGCATCGGTAGCCTGAAGGGAGCGCCGCGATGAGCAACCACCTCCTCCGCTCCCACGCTCCGATCAGCGACTCCAACTGGACGCTGCTCGACGAAGAGGCCCGCGAGCGGCTCGGCGTGGCGCTCGCCGCCCGCAAGCTCGTCGACTTCTCCGGGCCGCATGGGTGGGACTATTCGGCCACCAACCTCGGACGGGTGCAGGCGGTCGCCGACGCGCCGTGCGACGGGATCAGCGCACAGCAGCGGCGGGTCCTGCCGCTGGTGGAGGTCCGTGCCGAGTTCGCGATCTCCCGGGCCGAGCTGCGCGATGACGACCGCGGCGCCACCGACGCTGACCTCGAGCCGCTGGACAGTGCCGCCCACCAGATCGCGGTGGCGGAGAACCGCGCCGTGTTCCACGGCTGGCCGGAGGCGTCGATCACCGGGATCGCCGAGGCTTCGCCCCACCAGGGTCTGCAACTCGGCAACCACCCCAGTGATTACCCGCGGCCGGTGGCCAGCGCGGTGGAGCAGCTGCTCCGCAGCGGGATCAGTGGGCCCTACGGGCTCGCCCTCGGCAACGAGCAGTACAAGCGCGTGGTCGAGACCGCCGAGAACGGCGGCTATCCGCTGCTCGAGCACCTGCGCAAGATCGTCGAGGGGGAGCTGATCTGGGCGCCCGGGATGGACGGCGCGGTCGTCGTCAGCATGCGCGGCGGGGACTTCGTGTTCGAGTCAGGGCAGGACCTGTCGATCGGATACCTCGATCACGATGCCGACGTCGTCCGCCTGTATCTGGAGCAGAGCTTCAGCTTCCACGTGGCCACGCCCGAGGCGGCGGTCCCGCTCAAGGCATAGCCGGCGGGCGGATCAAGCTCGTTCGCGCCAGCTGAACTTCGGGTCGTAACCGAGGACCTCGCGCGCATGTGAGATGTCGAGCAGCGTGTCGTTGCCCGACACGCTCTCGGCGAGCGGGACGTCGGGATACACCTCGGCCATCAGCTCGCGACTGGGACGGCGCATGACCGTGTCGGCGGCGGCGATGATGAAGTTGTCGGTGCCGTCGACGTCGGCCTCCAGGGCGAGGCGCACGCTCTGCGCGACGTGGCTCTCGTCGACGTAGCCCCACAGGTTCCACTTGCGCGCGTGAGCGTCGTCCTGCCACTCGGCGAACCGGTTGTAGTCCTCGCGGATCATCACGTTGGAGAAGCGCAACCCGATGATCGGGATGCCGCTCCAGCGGTGAAACTGGCGCGCGAGCTCCTCCCCCACCACCTTCGACAGCGCGTAGCTGGTCTCGGGATAGACGTGCGACTCGTCGACCGGCGCATAATCCGGCGGCCGATCGAACGGCAGCCCGAGCGTCGTCTCGCTTGAGGCCCACACGATCCGCCGCAACCCGAGACGCCGGGCGGCCGAGAACACCGCGTGGGTGCTGGTCACGTTCGTGCGAAACACCTGGTCGGCGGTGGCGTGCGCCGGTGACGGGATCGCCGCGAGGTGCACCACGGCCTCGATCCCGGGCAGCGTGTCGCCGCCGCTGAGCGACTCGAGCGCCTGGCCGAAGTCCGTGACGTCGGCGCGCAGAAACGGGATCGGCGCCTCCGGGTGGTAGGACTCGGACGACGGCACCTGGTCGATGTTGAGCACTTCGTGCCCATGCTCGAACAGATCCCGGACGATGACGCGCCCGGCCTTGCCGCTTCCACCGGTGACTGCGATCTTGGTCATGGGCGTACCTCTAGCAGACGCATTCCGTCGTTAGGCTGCCCGCATCATCGACGAACGAGACCGCCGGACGATCGTCTTCTTTCCCGAGGGCGCGTTCGGGCCCACCAACAACTGCGTAGGCATCGGCGACGTGCTGCGGCGACGCGGCCATCGCGTCGTGTTCGTGGTGGAGGAGTCGTTCGCGGGAAGCCTGGAGGCCAAGGGGTTCGAGGAGCGCCTGATGCGGCTCGGACCGGCGCCCGAGGTTCCCGAGCAGCCCGGACAGTTCTGGAAGGACTTCATTCGCGACACCGCGCCGGTGTTCCGGACATCCACCCTGGCGCAGCTGGACAGCTTCATCGCGCCGACCTGGCAGGCCCTGGTCGACGGTGCCCGCCACGTCGATGATCGGCTGAACGAGATCTTCGGCGAGCTCGAGCCCGACGTCATCGTGCAGGACAACGTGTGTGCGTTCCCGGCCATTCCGGCCGGCCGCCGGCCGTGGGTGAGGATCATGTCCTGCAATCCGCTCGAGATGCGCGATCCGGAGCTCGCGCCCGCCTTCTCGGGCCTGCCGAGTGACGACGACTCGAGCTGGGCGGAGTTCCTGGCCGAGTACGAGCATCGGGTGGGGCCGCTGCAGCGATCGTTCTCGGAGTTCTGCGTCGAGCGCGGCGCGCCCCCGCTGCCGGGGATCGACATGATCCACGAGTCGCCGTGGCTGAACCTGGCGCTGTACCCGGACGAGCTCGACTACCGCCGCCGCGCGCCGCTGCGCCCCACCTGGCACAACCTCGAGACCAGCGTCCGCACCACCGATGATCCGTGGGGGCCGCCGGAGCGCGACGGACGCCGGCTCGTCTACCTGAGCCTCGGCTCGCTCGGGTCCGCCGACGTCGAGCTGATGCGAGAGCTGGTGGCGTTGCTCGCCGACACGCCCCACCGCTACGTCGTCAGCCGCGGCCCGCGCCACGACGAGTACGAGCTGGCCGACAACATGACCGGCGCCGAGTTCCTCCCCCAGACCTCACTGCTACCTCACGTCGACGCCGTCATCACCCACGGCGGCAACAACACCGTCACCGAGTGCATGTGGTTCGGCAAGCCGATGCTCGTGCTCCCGATCTTCTGGGACCAGCACGACAACGCCCAGCGGGTGCACGAGCGGCGCTATGGCATCCGCCTGCCGACGTATTCGCTGACCCGGGCCGCGCTGGTCACCGCGGTCGACACGCTGCTGGGCGACGCCGGGCTGCGCGGTCGCGTGGCCGCCGCCGGTGACCGGCTGCGCGCGCGGCCCGGCACCGTGGCCGCGGCCGACCTGATCGAGCGGGTGGCGCACACCGGCGAGCCGGTGACGACCAGGGGCGCGTCGCAAAATCATTGACGGCGCGCCGCCCGTCACGCCCGAAACTCATAGATCCGGTGTAGCAGTGGACCGAGGCGGGTTGAACGCTACCCCCGGAATTGGGACGAAAGTACTAGCGACATCTGCCGATTACCCCCCACATGCGATTGGTACGGACCGATTGGATCAGAGACGACATGGAACTGGCGCGGGACATCCCGTCGGCGACGCTGGGCGCTGCGCCCTTGCTGCGTCGCGGGTTCCGCCTGTCCATCCCACTGGCGTCGCGGCTCGGCTCCCTCGGGGTCCGGGCGGTGTGGATCGAGGATGACATGGGCGACGGGATCATCCCCGCGCAACCGCTGCCCGACCACGTCCGCACCTCCACCGAGCAGGCCGTCGGATCGTGCCTGACCGCCGCCCGCGCCGTTGCCTCGGATCTCAAGGATCTTCCGGCGCGCGCGTTCCAACAGATCGAGCACGCCGCCGAGAGCCTCCTGAAGGCACTGGCCGACTGCCCCGAGGCGGCGCTCGCGTTCGACGATCTCTCCAGCGCCGACAGCTACACCTACAGCCACTCCGTCCGGGTCGCCACGCTCGGCCTCCTGCTCGGCCAGCGGATTGACCGCGTCGACGGCTGGATCGACTACCGCGGCGAGCGGCGGTATGACCGCATGGTCGAGCGGATGACCCAGCTGACCATGGGGCTGCTGATCCACGACATCGGCAAGATCTCGATTCCCGAGTCCATCCTCAACAAGCCCGGGAAGCTGACCGGCGACGAATGGGAGCTGATCAAGACCCACCCTGCGGCCGGCGCGTCGATGCTCTCCTCGGATCGCATCTCCCCCCTCACCCGCAGCATCGTCCGCGATCACCACGAGCGCTGGGACGGCCTCGGCTACCCGGGCGGTCGCCACGGTGACGACACCCATCAGTTCGCGCGGATCGCCGCCGTGGCCGACGTGTACGACGCCATCACCGCCGACCGCCCCTATCAGCCCGCCACCGCGCCCCATGTCGGCGTCAAGGTGGTCCGCGAGGGCGCCGGCACCCAGTTCGACGAGCAGATCGTCGAGCACTTCCTGCGCATCGCGATGCCGTATCCCGTCGGCTACACGATCACACTGCCCGATGGGACCCCCGGGGCCGTCGCCGGCGTCGATCCCGAGGAGCCCGAGTACCCGGTGATCCGGTACCGCAACGACGACGGCGAGCTGATCGAGGCGGCGATGCACGTCGTCGACGGCGTCGTCCAGATCTGCGACGAGATCGCTCCTGAAGACGAGGATGCGTCCCTGCCCACGGGCGAGGACCTCGCCGAGGAGCCTCCGCCCGTGATCCTCCGCGACACCGCCTGGCGCCCCGCCGCCTGACGCTTGTCGGTCTCGGCGGAGTCCGTCGAGGGCGAAGTCGGGCAACCGGTCGATCTGGGCCGGATCGGCGCCGTTCCTGGGGCTGGCGCGGCTGGTCCCGGTCGCCGGGGAGACCCTTCATGGCCGTGGCGCGCGACGATGTAGAGGCGGCGAGCTCGGCTCCGACCTGGGGGCATGAGGGCCGAACCATCCATCCCCTCACCGCCTGAACCGCCCGACGATCACAGGAGAACCTGCCATGCGATTCATGCTGTTGCTCTACGACAACCCCGAGATGCGCGATGCCTTCTTCGGCCCCGGGAGCGAGGGGCTCGCCGAGGTGATGACGCTCATGGACGAACTCAAGCAATCCGGTGAGCTGGTCGCCACCGAGCCGCTCGCCGACCCGGTGCAGACCAAGACGGTCCGGAGCAGCGGCGGCACCCCGGTGGTGACCGACGGTCCCCTGGCCGAGTCCAAGGAACATTTCGGCGGGTACCTCATCGTCGATTGCGAGAACATCGAGCGGGCGGTCGAGATCGCCGTCCGCTGGCCAAGCACGCGGTACGCGCCGCTCGAGGTGCGCCCGATCATGGACGCCGGCGGGGTGGAGATGTGAGCCGGGACGCGGAGCTCGAGCACCTTCTGCGCCCGCTGGCGCCGGAGGTGCTCGGGACCCTCGTCCGCCGGTACGGCTCGTTCGACGCCTGCGAGGACGCCGTTCAGGAGGCGCTGCTGGCCGCGGCCGTCCAGTGGCCCGAGCAGGGGGTCCCCGACAATCCGCGGGCGTGGCTGCTGACGGTGGCCTCTCGCCGCGTCGTCGATGAGATCCGCGGAGACGTGGCCCGCCGCCGGCGCGAGGAGCAGCAGCTGAGCGACGCCGCGGCGATGCTCGCCGCGGACGGGAGCACGCCGGCGGTCGCCGACCATGACGACACGGTGGCGCTGCTGTTCCTCTGCTGCCACGAGTCGCTCACCCCGCCGTCGCAGATCGCCCTGACGCTGCGGGCCATCGGCGGCCTGACCACCGCGGAGATCGCGAGCGCGTTCCTCGTTCCCGAAGCGACGATGGCCCAGCGGATCAGTCGCGCCAAGGCCACGGTCAAGATGTCGGGAACGAAGTTCGAGCTGCCGCCCCGGGCCGGAGCCGACGAGCGGCTCGGGTCGGTCCTCCACGTCCTGTACCTGATCTTCAACGAGGGCTACACCGCCAGCTCCGGCGGACAGATCCAGCGCGTCGTTCTGGCGGAGGAGGCGATCCGCCTGACCCGGATGCTGCACCGATTGCTGCCGGGTGACGACGAGGTGCGCGGCCTGTTGGCGCTGATGTTGTTGACCCACGCGCGCCACCGGGCTCGGACCGCGCCCGACGGCGCGCTGATCTCCCTGGCCGAGCAGGACCGCGGACGCTGGGACAGCGCGGCGATCGCCGAAGGCGTGAGGCTGGTGAGGGGCGCCCTGTCGGCGGGGATGGTCGGGCCGTTCCAGCTTCAGGCGGCGATCGCCGCGGTGCACGCCGAGGCGCCGAGCACTGCGGAGACCGACTGGCGCGAGGTGACGGCGCTGTACGAGCTGCTCGAGCGGATCGCGCCGAATCCCGTGTTCACGCTCAATCGCGCGGTGGCCGTGGCGATGTTCCGCGGCGCGGCGGCGGGACTCGAGCTACTCGCGGAGGCCGAGCGCGACGATCGTCTCTCCGGCAACCATCGTGTCGCCGCCGTGCGCGGACACCTGCTGGAGCTGGCCGGTGACAACGCGGGCGCCGCCGTCGCCTATGACGCGGCGGCCCGGCTGACCACGAGCCTGCCCGAACGCGAGTACCTGCGGAGGCGTTCCGCGGCGGTCACCGGTGGGTGAGCGCTACTCGACCAGTGGCGGCTCGAGCAGCGACGCGTTGATGTGTTCGGACAGCGCGATGGCGGCGGCTCGCTGCGCGGCCAGGCGCTGCCGGTCGTCGTCGGCGCTGAGCAGCGCAGCGTCGTAGGCGCCGGCGGCGGCTTCCCAGTTCCCACGGAGCCGGTCGGTGTCGAGTCGCGCCTGGCGGCGCATCGCCTCGACGCCGGCGGCGATCACCTCGGCCGGCTCGTCGGCGTCATACGTCTGTTCACCGTCCGTGTGGCGAACAAACGTGAACGTCTCCGGCGTGATGAGCACCGGCTCGTGCCGGAACCGCCGGACTCGCGTCGAGGCATCGCTCAGCACGGTCGTCGAGACGCTGAAACGCGGATACGGCTGGATCGTCGCCAGCCACTCGCGGTCGGCAACGTCGCCAGCGCGTCGCTGGCGATCGTCGATGGTCAGGCCGACGTACTCGGCGACGTGCACCCATCCCCAATGCGTGCCGACGAGCAGAATCCCGATCACGGCGAGCACGACATCGAACGCGCCGCCGCCGCCCAGGATCGCCTCGCCGCCGCCGTAGAGCAACAGTGCGCCACCCCCGAGCAAGGTGGTGCCGGTGAGCAGCGAACCAGTCACGACGAGCCGGTCGTGCTGATGGCTTGCCACCACCGGCTCGTGACGCTGCTCCGCCTCGGGCAGATTGGCGAGGTCCTCGTCGAGCAGCCGCCGATCGGCGGGAACCCCGAGAAACGCGACCATGCCCGTCTCGGCGTCAGCCATCGTGTGATCCTTCGCCGCTGGGCTCTACCTCCGGGGCGCCTCCGGCGTACGCGTCGTCGCGTACGGCCGCGGGGCGCTGCCGCCGTTGCCACCTGAGGTGGCGGCGTCCACGGCCAGGCCTCCGGTGAGCATGCCCTCGCGGACCTGATCCATCAGCGAACCGACGGCGGCCGGCGAATGCGGGAGCAGAAGCGTCGTCATGTTGCCGTGCTCGCCCACCGACCGGAGCGTGTCCATGTACTGCGTCAGCGCGACCAGGCTCATCGCCTCTCTCGCGTCGATCCCGTTCTCACCGACGATCAGCGCCAATGAGTCCTTGAGGCCCTGGGCGATCGCCTTGCGCTCCGCCGCCACGCCCTCGCCGTGAAGTCTCATCGACTCCGATTCCCCCTCGGCCTTCTTGATCCGCAGCGTCTTGTCACCCTCGCCCTGGGCCGTGGCCGCCTCCTGGTTGCGGCGCGCCGCATTGATGTTGTTCATCGCGTCCTTGACGCGCTGGTCGGGTTCGATGTTCGTGATCAGCGCCTTGATGATCTCGTACCCGTAGTCGGCCATCTGCGTCTGGAGGGTGTCCTGGATGTGCTTGGCGATGGTGTCGGCGTCGGCGTAGGCCTCGTCGAGATCCATCGTCGGGATGTGCGAGCGGACGACATCGAAGGCGTAGGACTTCATCTGCACCTCGGGGTCGTCGAGCTTGTAGTAGGCATCCTTCACCTTCGCCTCTTCGGCGCCGACCATGTACTGAATCGCGAGCTGGACGACGACGAAGACGTTGTCCTTGGTCTTCGTCTCGATGTCGGCGTTGAGCTGCTCGACCTGCAAGCTCATCCGGCCGGCGACCTTCTCCACGAATGGCGACTTGCGCTGCAGGCCCGGGCCGGCGACACGGACGAATTTGCCGAAGCGCTCGACGATGGCACGTTCCTGCTGTTCGACGGTGAAAAAGAAAACGGGCATACGACGGTCCTTTCAGATGGCGCGATCAAGCGGCGTGATTCGCATTCTCCGAGCGTAGACCCTGTTCCTAGTCGCCGGGACAACTCGGGGGGCCCACTGGCGCCGGATCTGCCCCGGAGAGTTCTGATCGACTCCTGATCGGTTCCGGACCCACAGCACTCAAGTGGGACGGCGCGGTGGTCGATGCCGGTGCCACTACCGGGCTGGACCGACCAGAAGGAAGACCGTATGCCGCTGTTCGAGGGTCATCGTGACAAGGGACTTCAGCGCCTGTTCATCGAGATGCCGGATTACGCCAAGGACAAGATCGCCTGGAAGTGGCCCGACCAGCAGATCATCGAGCACTCGCTGGTGAACGTCGACCTCGACTACCAAGCGGTGTTCACCAATCTGGGCAAGGTCATCGGTGTCATGGGACCCGGCCGGCACCCGCTTGACGAGGGCGCTTCGCTCGCCTTCGGGTGGCTCGTCGACCGTCTGACCGGCGACGCGTACTACGACGCTGAGGTCTACTTCATCGCGACCCGGGACATCCCCAACGTCGAGTTCGGCGGACCCGTCGACAACCTCACCGACCGTCCGACCGGACTGGTGATCACCCTGCGGGTGTTCGGAGAGCTGGCGTTCAAGGTGACGGACCCGTCCGTCCTCCTGGCCAGGTTCCTGGGCTCCGGGGCGGAGAGCGACCTCGACGGCAAGGTCTCCTCGTGGGTCAAGGATCAGACGCTGGCCGCGATCAGAGCGGTTCTCCCGGACATCGTCGCCGAGCACGGAGTGCTGGCGATGGGTCAGCTCCAGGCCGGGACCGTGGCCGCAGCTCTCTCGGCGGTCAACGAGCAGCTTTCCGGCTACGGCCTCAGCGTCACGGAGTTCGCTGAGCTCAACGTGAATCTCCCCGACGCCGACGCTCAGCAGCTCAAGCAATTCGCGGCCGCGAAGGCATACTCGGGCATCGCGGGCTCGTTTGACTCCGGCGTGCGCGGGCAGGCAGCACTTCAGATCGCGCAGGGAATCGCCGCCGGCAACGTGGGCGCGCAGCCGGCCATCGTGGCCGGCATGATGATGGGAGTCCCGGTGGCCCCCGGATCACCGGCCGGGATCGCGCCGGTCGAGGGGCGTTCGTCAGGCGACACCCAGTCGCCACCCGCCTCAGCGGACACCGCAGTTGCGCATTTCTGCACACAATGCGGAAGCGCGATTGCGCCCGGGGGCCACTTCTGTCCCAATTGCGGGGCTGGACTCCAGACCGCCCAGCCGTGAGCACGACCGAGCAGGCCCATCTCGCTCCGCTCGACGCGTCCATCGACAACGTCGAGGACTGGGAGGCGATCACGGCCCAGATCACGCGCTCGACCGGCCTGCCGCTCTCGGTCACACCGGACGCCGTTCTCGGCATGATCCGCACGGCGGTGCCGCTGATGTTCGAAGCGCAGCTCACCAGGAACATGAACCTCCTGCGCGGAACGTTTGCCGCCCCGGTCGTCGCACAGTGCCAGCGGAACGCCGACGGCCTCCTGAGTAGCGAGCCCGTGTCAGCGATCGTGCACCTCGTCGGAGGCCACGCGGACGGTGCCGGCGCCGTGTTGAGGACGCACGTCAGCATCGAGGGGCAGCGCGCCGATGGCACCCGCAGCTTCGATCGGCAGTTCTGGGACCTCCGCCTTGGCGCCGAGGTCACGGTGGCCCAGTCGGCCTGCCCCAACTGCGGGGCCACCATCGCCGGCGGGGAGCTCATCTGCGGCCACTGCGGGACGGACGTGAGAAGTGTGGTGCACGCTCCCATCGTCGTCAGCAGGCTCAGCCTCTACTGATCTGTCTGACGGAAGTGCCGGTCGCGGAACCTCGACGCGTCGACGTCCTCAGTACTGATGTGACGCGATCAGGCGTGCCGCGTCGCCGGGTGCCGCGGACGCCGGCCGCACGACGGCGACCCCGGCGTGCAACGCGCCGAGCACGCTGACGAGCGCGATCGGGTTGGCGAACAGCTCCCGCGCCCCCGCGTCCTGCACGTCGGCGCAGACGAGCGCCACGTCGACGGCCTCGGTGAGTGGCGAGCCGGCAAAGCTGGTGATCCCGATCGTGGTGGCTCCGGTACGGCCGGCGGTGGTCACGGCCTCGATCGTGTCCCGGCTCTCCCCCGTGTGGCTGATGGCGACGCAGGCGTCCTCGGGCCCGAGGGTTCCCGCCCGCAGGTGTTGGCTCAGCGCATCCGGCATCGCTGACGCCCGCACGCCGAGGGCCGAGAACCGGAACGCGGCCAGCGTGGCGAGCGCGGCGGAGCCGCCCACGCCCGTGAACAGGACCTCGCCCGCGCCTGCGATCGCCGCTTGCGAGCGGGCGAACGCGGCGGCGTCGATGGACTGCGCAGCCCGCCGGATGCTCTGGGCCTCAGCGTCCATGACCACGAGATACACGGCGGATGACGAGTCGACCGCGGACCGCGGGTGCCCGAACTGGCTGGCGCTCCCGGCTTCCTGGGCGATGGCGATCTTCAGGGCGGCGAACCCCTCGTAGCCAAGCCGGCGCGACAGGCGCACGACGGTGGCCGGCGACGCCCCCGCTCGTGCCGCCAACTGGCCGACGCTCTCGTGGATGGCCACGCCGGCCCCGGACAGCAGGACCTCGGCGACGCGGCGCTCGGCGCCGGGGAGGCCCCCGAGCTGCGAGCGCAGATGCGTGGACGGATGGTCCTGCCGCAAGAAAGTTTCGCCTGATAGGCTCATTTCGCATATTGTTTCATACGCCGTCGTCAGGCACGACGTGATCCCAACGCACCTCAGTCCGGCCATCACCGCGCTCGTTCTCGGCGCCGGCGTTCTGCACGCGACGTGGAACGCGATCGCCTCCAAGATCAAGGAGAAGTTCGTCGCGTTCGGGCTGATCGGCATGACCGAGGCCGTCGTCGCCGGCGTCTTTCTGCCGCTGACGGGCATGCCCGCCTCCAGCGCCTTCGCCTTCGTCGGGGCATCGGCGGTGATCCATGTCGCCTACACGTATGCGCTCCTGCACTCCTATCGTCTCGGCGATTTCGGCCGCGCCTACCCGCTCGCGCGCGGCACATCACCGCTGCTGGTCGCCGTCGGCGCCTGGTTCCTCGCCGATGAGCACCTGGCGGCCATTCAGATCGCCGGCATCTCGATCGTCGCGGCCAGCCTGACGGCGATCGTGTTCGCCGGCGGCCGCCTCACTCGCGCCGACGTTCCCGCCACGCTCGCGGCGCTGCTGACGGGCGTCACGATCGCTTCGTACACGGTGCTCGATGGGCTCGGCGTCCGCCATGCCCACAACCCGTTCGGCTACATCGCCCTGCTCTTCCTTCTCCAGGGTCCGGTCGTCGCCGCCATCGCCGGGATCTCACTGCGCAAGCGGATCAGGAATCTCCAGTTGACCGACGTGCCGGCGGGATTCGCCGCCGGCGCGCTGTCGCTCGTCGCCTACGGCATGGTGATCTGGGCCCAGACCCACGGGCCGCTGGCCCTCGTCTCCGCCCTTCGCGAGACGAGCGTCATCACCGCCGCCCTCATCGCCACCCTCCTCTTCCACGAGCCGTTGGGCCGGCGCCGCCTCGGGCCGGCGATCGCCGTCGTCGCCGGAATCGTGCTGATCAGCATCTGAGGACCCCATGCGGGCCGCGGCGACGAGCTGTTCGGGTTTCGGTGCCGCGGCCCTACCGCGGAATCAATCGTCCAGATGCCGGTGGGCCTACTCGCTGGCGAGGGTGGCGGAGAGAGCCGGCGCGCTGGCGAGTGTCTGGTAGACAACGCAGTAGCGTTCGGTCAGCTTGACCAGTGTCGCGAGCTGCTCGTCGTCTGCATCCGTGTCAAGCCCGAACGACAGCCGGATCTCGGAGAAACCGACCGGCGCCTCGCGGTCCACACCCAAGGTGCCACGGAAGTCGAGGTCGCCCTCGGCGCGCACCTGCCCGGATGACACCGCGATCCCCAGCGACGTCGCGACCGCCCTCAGCGTGACCCCGGCGCAGGCGACGAGCGCTTCGAGGAGCATGTCGCCGGAGCAGAGCAGCGAACCGTCGCCTCCAGTCGCGGGATGCAGTCCGGCCTCCGCGATCGCGCGTCCGGTCTGCACTGAGCACGACACGCCCTCTCCGAGGGTTCCCGTCGCCGAGAGCGTGACTACGGCGGCGGCCGGCTCCTGTGCGTAGTGATCCTTCAGCGGCGCCTGCAGCGCCCGCAGTTCCTCGCGTTGCACCGGGGAGATGTTAGAACCGCCGCCTACCCGAAGTCAGCCCGGTACGCCCGAACGAGGTTGCCCTCGCTGTGGGCGACGGCGGCAAACTCATCGCACGCTCCAGGTGGAATATCCGAAACGCGAGCCTGGTGGTTGCGGTCACAGGATCACCAGACTTCTTGTCGGCGCGGCCCGGAAGGCGCAGCCTGTGCAGCATGAACAACACATCATTTCTGGGCGGCAAGCCCATCAACCGCATCGGCTTCGGCGCGATGCAGCTCGCAGGCCCCGGCGTGTTCGGCGCCCCGAGCAACCCCGAAGGTGCCCGCGCGGTCCTGCGTCGCGCGATCGAGCTCGGCGTCGACCACATCGACACCTCCCAGTTCTACGGCCCTAACGTCGTCAACGAGCTGATCCGCGAGACGCTGCACCCGTATCCGGAGAACCTGAAGCTCGTCACCAAGGTCGGCGGCCGCCGTGACGATGCCGGTGGCTGGCTGCCGGCACAGTCGCCGCCCGAGCTGCGGGCCGGCGTCGAGGACAACCTGCGCACGCTCCAGCTCGAGCGGATCGATCTCGTCAACCTGCGCCTGTTCGACGAGCACGACGCCGAGGGTCGGCTGCCCGAGCAGCTGGGTGCGCTGGAGGATCTCCGCCAGGAGGGCAAGCTCGACCTGATCGGAATCTCCAACGCCTCCGCCGATACCGCCCGCCGGGCGCTTGAGCTCGTCGAGATCGCGTGCGTGCAGAACGCCTACAGCGTCGTCAACCGCGCTGGAGAGGACGGGCTGGCGCTGTGTGAGGAACGCGAGCTTGCGTTCGTGCCGTTCTTCCCGCTGGGCTCGGCCTTCACAGGTGGGCCGGGGCAGTTGGCGGCCGACCCCGTGATTGCCGAGGTGGCGGCACGGCACAGAGTCACGCCGTCGCAGATCGCGTTGGCGTGGCTGCTGCACCGGTCCGAGCGGATCCTGCTGATCCCCGGCACGAGCTCGGTCAAGCACCTCGAGGAGAACATCGCCGCCGGGGACATCGATCTCGATGAGCAGGACATGCAGCGGCTCGAGGATGCCACTCAGCTCGGCAACCCGATGGCCGCCGCTGAGCATTAGTTCAGGGAGTCGCGAGCGTCCCGAGCGCGGTGCGGGTAGCTGCGTCTGCGGGCGCGTAGACGGTCAGCCGGAGGTCAGGCGCCCCGGTCGGCACCGTCTGCGCGTGGTGCAGGCGCAGCGTTCCGAGCGTCGGATGCTCGATCGTCTTGGTGCCACGCTGGGTGTCGTTGACCTCGTGCTCACCCCACCACTCCGCAAACCACGGGCTACGCTCGCGCAGCTCGGCGATGAACAGCTCGTAGGCGGGCTCCCCGGCGTGCCGTGCGTACTCGCTGCGAAACCGCGCGACCATATTGCGGGCGGTGCCCTCCCGGCCGGGGTTGTACCGCGCCTCGCCGGGATCGACCAGCAGCAGCCACAGCAGCGACCGGCGCTCGGGCGCGAGGTGGTCCGGCGAGCCGAACAACGCCGAGGCCGCCCGATTCCAGGCCAGGATTCGGGTCATCGGCCCGAGTAGGTAGGCCGGTGCCGGGTGCAGCCCCTCCACCAGGGACGCGAGCAGCGCGCAACCGTCGTCGTCACCCTCCCCCGGCGCAGTCCCGGGGCCGTTGGGCAGCGGCACCTCCATGCGTGCCAGCGCGAACAGCGTCGCTCGTTCGGCGGCGTCCAACCGCAACGTCCGGGCCAACGCGTCAAGCACCTCGGGCGAGGGATGGATGTCGCGCCCCTGCTCAAGCCACGTGTACCAGGACACCCCCACGCCCGCGACCGCGGCCAGCTCCTCACGTCGCAGGCCGGGCGTGCGGCGGCGGCCGCCGTCATCGGGCAAGCCGACATCCACCGGCGAGAGTCGGGCGCGACGCGAGCGCAGAAACGCGCTCAGCTCGTCACGTCGGGAAGGCGAGGAGGCGACGGACATCGGCTGACGCGCTCGACGGTAGCACCCGCCTCCGCCTGCGAGCAGCGGCCGCGTGTGCGACCCCCGGCCCGCCGCGGGTGCGGCGGGCCCGGCGTGCGCATCTGGCTCAGCGGTGGGCGATCTTCGCCAGAGCTCTGGCGTAGGACCCGGTGTTCAGGCCCCAAGAGGGATCGCCCCACGAGAACGGCACGATCTCGGAGAGCCGCAGCTTGGCCAGACCGACCAGCGCCTCGTAGGCGTAGCTCTTGACGTTCTTGGGGTTCGTCGAGCCCCACGTGTGGCGGATCGAGGTCCAGCCATACTCGTTGGCCGAGACCGGCGTTTGGCCGCGACCGTACCGGCGCATGTCGGCGAGCGCGTCACGGGCCACCTTGATCGACTCGCCCGGCGTCGCGCCGTAGGGGTGAATGGCGACGGCATCCATCGGCTTGCCCCGGAACGCCTTGAGCAGGCGCGGCAGCGAAGACTCGGTCCAGGCCAGGCCGCCGGTCTGGACCCGGGCGCCGCGATCGACGCGGTGGACGGCGGTGCGGACCGCCTCGTACATGCGCGCGTAGTCCGACAGGTTGATGTCGGTCCCCCAGTCGTGGATGTTGTCCGGCTCGTTCCACACCTCGACGGTGGTCACGGGCACATAGGGGAGCTTGGGATTGGCCTTCCAGAAGGCGCCGCGCGGGCCGTAGCGCTTCATGAACGCGGTCGCGTAGGAGGCGAAGGTAGCGTTGCTGGCCGGCGGCAGGTAGGCAATCGCCCGCCCTGACGTGAGATGCAGGACGTTGGAGCGATGCACCTCGGCCCAGCGCGGCGCGAACGCCAGCGTCGGCTCCCAGCGCAGACGGGCGGACGCCATCTCAGAGACGATCAGGTCGTTATAGCCCCAGTCATACGTATGGCGTCCGCGCATCGGAGCCTTGGGCTCGGTGCCTGCCCAGTCCGAATCAGCGCGCCCCACCCGGCCCCCGGCCGTGTACAGCGAGCTGAGGTTGGTCATCACCTGCGTCTGCGACGACTCGCCGCGTACCTGATTGGTGAAGTCGCTGCCGACCTCGGCGCCGAACGTGGTGGCGCCCGCGGTGGCAGGGACGGCCAGAGCGAACAGGGACAGGAGAAGTGGCAGACAGCGTTTCATGAGCCTCACAGATGGTCGCGGGAACAGGGGACGAGGACTAGAACACAGTCGAACGCCGGATTGTTGTGGTGAGCGCTCGGCGACTCCGTCGCCGGTGGGAAGGCTCGCGAGAACGGGTCGCTCAGGTGTCGCTCGGTTGGGTCCGCTGTGTGTCCGATTCGCTTGCGCCGATAGCGAGAGATGGCTCATCGAGTCCCGCCACGACCGCGCCTTGGCTATTGATGATCTCCTGCGGCGTGATCCGTTCGTAAATGACTCTGTCGAGCTCGGCCTGCCACAGCGGCTCCTCGAGCCGCGCGGTTGTGGTTCCGAGCGATGTGCCGATCCCCTTCCAGCTCAGTCCGAAGCTGGCGACGATCGGGGCAGCTCCGGCGACGATCCCCGGAGCGCCGCTCGCCGTCGCGATCACGACGACCCCGACCACGAACAAGGCGACGACGATCCCGACCAGCCACCAATAGTGCCTGACGAAACGCAACGCAACGGCGCCGCTGCGCTGCAGAGACCGCTCGGCGGCGCGGACGTAGTCGCTCGTCTCAAGCACGTCAGTCGCCTGCTTCTCACCAGACAGCAGGCCGCGCCACAGGCGCCCCTGGGCGCCGAGCTGCCGCGGAGCAGCCTGATTGTCCGCCCCGGCCCCGTTGACCGATCTGCTCCACGCCTCCATCGAACTGGCCACCGGCTGGGCAGCGTGCCGCGGCAATGCCGTCGCCAGCTGTCGGGTCCAGTCGGCCAACGTCGCGATCCGGAACGCGCCGAGCTCCGTGTGGTAATCGGGTGGATGCCGGGTCGTGTCCGCGAGCGCACGGCCGAGCCCGTACGCCTTGCCGAGCCTGTAATCGGCCGCGGTCAGCGTCGAGAGCAGATCCACGTGGAACTCCCTGATCGCCTCCTTCCGCTTGTCGGGCTCGCCGATGCTGCCCAGATGGTGCTCCAACCGTTGCGCGTTCGGAAGCCGCAGGCCTGCACACATGATCGATTCCCGGAGCTTCGTGATCCCAGCCTGGATCTGGTCGAGTCCCATCTCCTCCAACTCACCGACCGTGAGGCGCGAAATGCCAGGCAGATCGTCGTCGTCGTCGGCTGGTGAGCTCCTGCGCCGACGCGCCGGCCGGTAGACCTCGGCCATCTGCCAACCCAGCGCGAACGCCACCGACACCCATCGATCAGGCCGTCCGGCCTCCGCCCAGCTAGCCCGCTCTGCCCACGTCTCAGCGAGGGACAGGAGCGCGTCCGGCGGTGCGTCATCACTCTTCGCGGCACCCGCTTTCGCCGGCGGCGGCTCTGGGTCCGGCCCGTTCCCCGTGCCCTTCTCGACCATAGGTAGGCAGGACAGTATCGCGCGGTAGACGAGCGACCGGGCTTCTCGCAGGCCGATCTGGCCAGAGAGTTGGGGGTAACTCGCCAAGCGATCCAGAAGATGGTCGCGGTCGGTCAGGATAGGTCGCGGCGGTGAGGCGCATGAGCCTACTGCGAGGGCGTGATGATGACTCGGCCGAACGCCCGGCGGCTCTCGGCGTATGTGTGGGCCGCGGCGGCATCCGCGAGCGGGAATGAGCGGTCGATCTCGACGTGGAGCTCGCCGCCGGCGACACGCTGGAGCATGTCGGCGATCATCGGGTGGATGCGGTCGTACTCGGCCAGGATCGAGCCGCCGAGGTAGACCCCGCGCAGCGTGTTGTTGCGTGTCCAGAGCGAGCGCGCCTCGATCGCGGAGCCTGCCCGGGCGGCCACGCCGACGCTGACGAGCGTCCCCCGGTAGGCGAGCACGGCGACGCTGTCGACGAGGCTCTGGCCTCCGATCGAGTCGAGGACGATGTCCACACCGCGCGAGTCGGTCAGCTCGTTGGTGGACTTGACGAAGCCCTCGGTCGCATAGTTGATCGCGTGATCGAGTCCCAGCGCCTTGAGCCGTTTGAGTTTCCCGTCGCTGGAGGCGGTCGCGATCACGGTCGCACCCGCGCGCTTGGCCAGCTGGATCGCGGCCATTCCGACGCCGCCGGCTCCGGCGTGAATGAGAACGGTCTGGCCCTCGGTGAGGCCGCCGGCAGTGAACAGGCACTCGTACGCGGTCCCGAACGCGACCGGCACGCCCGCGGCCCGGGCCGCGTCCAGCTCGGCGGGAATCGGCCAGGTCATCAGCGCGGGGACTGCTCGTCTGGCGGCGTGCGATCCGGCTGCGTTCAACGCCACCACCCGGTCGCCGAGCGCCCGTCCCTGGACGCCGGCGCCGACCTCGCTCACCGTCCCGGCGCTCAGGTAGCCAACGACGTGCGGCACCGCGGACAACTCCCCGGCCGCGCGGGCGAGCAGGTCACCTCCCTCGACGCTGATCGCCTCGGCGTCGACCACGACGCAGCCATCCGGACATTCGGGCTCGGGCACGTCTTCGTAGCGGAGCGCCTCGGGTCCGCCGTTGTCGTAGATCACTGCCGCCTTCATCTGCTCTGTTCTCCTTGGTTGCGACGTCGCGAGCCTCAGCTCGGCGCTTGTGTTCGGGTCTCCAGCCACGTGCGGTAGTGGCCGAGCGCGCGCCGCTGGGTGCGCTGGTCGCACGCGAGCGCGTGGACGGGGTGTGTCCTGCCGGTGGGGTGCTTGCCGCGAGTGATGCGTCGCATCTGGTGGCGGACGAGCGCCATGCTCGCGGCGGACGCGAGCGTCTTGTCAGACCAGGTGACCGGTTTGAGCCGCTCGCTCGCCTCGGCCCCCGCCCGCCAGCGGTTCGGGAGGTCCGGTGTGACCGCGATCGCGGTGCCCATCCCGACCAGCTCGACGCCGCGAGCGAGGACCCGCTCGGCGGTCTCGCGACGGGTGATCCCGCCGGTCAACATCAGCGGCAACGGACTGGTCGTGGCGAGCTCCGCGGCGAGCTCCAGGAAATACGCCTCCCGCGCGGCGGTGCGAGTCTCGGTCGGGCGGCCGGCCATCGCCGGGCTCTCGTAGCTGCCGCCGGAGAGCTCGACCACGTCGACCCCGAGCGGCTCGAGCATCCCGATCACCTGTGCCGCGTCCTCGATGTCGAACCCGCCGCGTTGAAAGTCCGCGGAATTCAGCTTGACCGCCACGGTGAACGAGGCGGACACGGCCGTCCGGATCGCCCGGACGACATCAAGCAGCAATCGCGCTCGGTTCTCCAACCGGCCGCCCCACTCGTCGCTGCGCTTGTTCACCAGCGGGGAGAGGAACTGCGAGAGCAGGTAGCCATGCGCGGCATGCACCTCCACACCGTCGAAGCCGGAACGCTCGGCGAGGCCCGCGCTTGTCGCGAACCGCCTCATGGTCGCGTCGATCTGCTCCCTGCCCATCGCCACGGGCCGGCCGAACCGCTTGCTGTGCCGTCCCAGCTCGACCGCGACCGCCGAGGGCCCCCACACCACTCCCGGCATCCGCGCCTGCACCTGCCGGCCGGGATGGTTGAGCTGCATCCACATCGCCGCGCCGCCCGCCTTGCCGGCCTGCGCCCAGCGCTTGAACGGATCAAGCGGCGCACGATCGTCGAGGACCACCCCGCCGGGCCCCGTCAACGCCTCCGCATGGACCATCACATTGCCGGTGATCAGCAGCCCCGCCCCTCCGGCGCCCCAGCGCTGGTACAGCGAGATCAGCCGCTCGTCGGGAACCTGCGCGGCGCCCGCCATGTTCTCCTCCATCGCCGCCTTCGCGACCCGGTTGCGCAGTCTTGCACCCGATCGCAGTTCTAATGGGGAGAACAACTCTGTCGGCATCAAAGCACCCGCCTTCCACTCCTACGATGTTGACGGCGCTTACATTAGACGAACGAAGTCAACGCTGTCAACATCTCAGTGACCGATGTCATCCAGAGCGACGTATCACCACGGCAGTCTGCGCCCCGCCCTCGTTCGCGCGGCGATGCAGCTGCTCGAGGAAAGCGGCGAAACAGCGCTGTCGCTGCGGGCCGTCGCCCGCCGCGCCGGCGTCTCACCGGCTGCCCCATACCGTCATTACGCTGACCGCGATGCGCTCCTGTCAGCGGTCGCGGCGGTCGGCTACCGCGAGCTCGCCGAACGACTGGCCGCGGCGCACCCATCGCCCTCGACCCCGCCGCAGCTGGCCAGCGTGGCGGTCGCCTACGTGCAGTTCGCGCTCGATCGGCCCGCCCTGTTCCGAATCATGTTCGGAGAGCCATGCGAGCACGACAACCACGAACGCGTCGCCGCCACCGCGGCGGTATCGCGCTACGTACGCGAGATCGCGGCGCGAACCTTTCCACAGGCCGACGTCGAAGCGCTGGCGACCGCGATCTGGGCGCTCGTCCACGGATTCGCGTTCCTGTATCTGGACGGAAAGCTCGACGGCACCACGCCCGCGGTGGTAGCCGATCGCGTCACCGCCGCGATCCGGGCGCTGCTGACCGCCACCAGCGCCGACACGGGTGCGGCCGTCCTGGGATAGGTCAGGAGCCGGGCGTCGTCTCGCAGGTGCGACCGGCGGTGAGGTAGCGAATGAACACCTCGCGCAGCTCAGCGGTGAGTTCCGCTTCCCATGCCCCCGGCCGCCGGGCGACCGTCTCGACGAAGAGCTTCGCCCCCGCCTCGTCGTCGCCCGCGTCCAAGCGCTCGATCACGTGGCCGACGCGCCGGTTGACCTCCTGCAGCGGCTCGAACTGCGTGTCGGCCAACGTCCTCGTGAACGCTCCCGCGCCCCGCCGGACGTTCGCTCTGGCTATGTCCGCGGCGGTCGTAGACGAGGACCTCAAACGACTCGCTGAGCGGTGCCACCACCGGATCCCACTGGTGATGATCGCCCCATGACCCGTGCACGAGCACCAGCGGCTCCCCCTCCCCTCTGGCCTCGTAGAACAACTCCACGCCGTTGGTGCGCTTGACAGGCACGACCGCCTCCTTCGCTCGATCTGAGCTCCTGGTCTTCCACTCCGGTTTCGTCCAAGAGGAGGATGAATGCAGGCCCGCGGCCGCACATCGGCAAAAAGACGCCACTGTTTGACTGCGACCGCTTACTTGATCGCTGTGGGGGCCTTACCTGATGGCCCTCTGGCCCGTCCGGCAGCCGAGTTGGGCGAAGAAACCCGTGCAGCTCGTCGCGACCCTCATAGAACAACCGCCCCCCGCTGGTGCGGAGGGCGGTTCGAATACTTCGCAAAAGGTGGAGACGGCGGGAATTGAACCCGCGTCCGCGGTCGCGTAAGAGGTGGCGTCTACGAGCGTAGCCGGCGCTCTGATCTCATCCCCCGCTCGCCTCGCCGGCCGGGTTGTGGGGGACCAGCTCCAAAGATGTCCCGGGATCGGCTGGAGCGAGCCTCACCAAGCAAGCCTGCTAATTGATCCTGGCGACTCCGCCGCAGGCGAGCCGGAGACCAGGACGCTCACGGCTTAGTGGTTAAGACTAAGCGGCGAGCGCGTACTCGTGAGAGTCCGCACTTATTGTTTTCCCGGGAGTTTTACGAGGCCACCCGGGACCTCGACTCGCAACCACCCCCACGATCCGACCACGTCGAAGCCTGTCGTCCCCGGAGGTGAATGTGTTGTTGATTCGATTATAGGACGGCGACCGCCTCGCGCTGACCGGGCGGATCGCCGATGAAGACCTGCGTAAGCCGCGCGTCCGTGCTGCGACAATCAATTGACGAACATGGAATCCGGCACTCCCCTGCTCCCCGAGCCGCCTCCGGCGCCCACCCGGCCCAGCTACCCGCCCGCCGGCCTGGAGCCGCCGCAGCCCGAACCGCATCACGCGTTCGGTAAGCCGCGCGAATCGTTCTTCAAGCGCCGGGTCGCCCCACTGGGCGCCGCGCTCATCGCCTTCCTGGCCAAGATCAAGGCGATCCTGCTGTTCCTGCCCAAGATCAAGCTGCTCGTCACGGCGGGATCGATGGCGGTCTCGATTCTCGCCTACACCACGATCTGGGGGTTCTCGTTCGCCGCCGGCTTCGTCGTCCTGATCCTCGTCCATGAGCTCGGCCACGTGATCGCACTGCGCCGCGAGGGGATCAAGGCGTCGGCCCCGATGTTCATCCCGTTCATGGGCGCCGTCATCAGCGCGCGCTCCCTGGGCGATAACGCGCTCGCCGAAGCCCGCGTCGGGCTCGCCGGGCCGATCCTCGGCAGCATCGGCTCGGCTGCCTGCATCGTCATCTGGCAGGTGACGGGCCACGACTACTGGCGGGCGCTGGCGTTCACCGGGCTGTTCCTGAACCTGTTCAACCTGCTCCCGGTGGTTCCGCTCGACGGCGGCCGAGCGATGGCGGCGATGACGCCGTGGATGTGGTTCCTCGGCTTCGCCGGGATCGTCGCGCTGGCGATCCTGTTCCCGAATCCGATCATCCTCATCATCGCCGTGTTCGCCGGATTCGAGACCTACCGGCGCTGGCAGCAGCGCCGCGCCGGCGGTGTCGCGCAGCAGGCCTATTACCGCGTCGCGCCGCGGGACCGCCTCATCGTCGGGGCGGTCTATCTCGGCCTGATCGCCCTACTCGTGGTCGGGATGAGCGCCACGCATCTGCCGCGCACGCTCGGCTGAGCCCCGCCCGCGCTCTCAGACTCAGCCCTCAGTAGCGAGTCTCGTCGCGCGGCACGTACGTCGTTGTCGTGGCGGCGCGCCGAGACCACACGAACGTGTAGATGACGGCCAGGATGAGACCAACGATCCCGACGATGAGGAGCACGGTCCCCGCCGTCTGGAGGTTGATCCCGCTGATGTGGGCGGTGACCGCCCATTTGAGGATCGCCCCAAGAGCGATCAGCACGATGGATGATCCTATTGTCATGCCGTTGTGCTACCCGCGATTGCTCGGCCAAACGCAGTTCTCGTGGCACATCGCACATTCGTCCAGCCGCCGGGAGGCCGTCAGCGGCCGACCTCGCGCAATTCCCGCTGAACGTCGCGGGCGACATCGCGGTTCTGGATCGCCTGGCGCTTGTCGTACAGGTCCTTGCCCTTGGCCAGGGCGATCTCGACCTTGGCCCGTGACCGCGGCCCCGCGAAGTACATCCGCGTCGGCACCAGGGTGAGCCCGCGCTCGTGCGTGCGCCCCACCAGGCGCTCGATCTCTGACTTGTGCAGCAGAAGCTTGCGCGGACGTTCGGGATCGTGGTTATCACGTGCCGCGGCGCCATAGGGCGGGATGTAGAGGCCCATCAGCCAGACCTCGCCGTCGCGCACCATCGCATAGGCGTCCTTGATCTGGGCCTTGCCGTCGCGCAGCGACTTGACCTCGGTGCCGGTGAGCACGAGCCCCGCCTCGAACCGCTCGAGCAGGTTGTAGCGATACGACGCCTGCCGGTTGGTGGCGACGTCGCCCGGAGCTGCTTTGCGTTTCTTGCCCTTCGCCATCTGCCTTACTCCTCCGCTGCGTCCACCGGCAGGAGATCCACCCTACCCCGTGGCGCGTCGATCCGGCCGACCCGCACGCTGACCGGGTCCCCGAGCCGCATCGCCCCGCCGTTGCGGGTACCGATCAGCATCGTCGACTGCTCGTTGAGCTCCCACCAGTCGCCGCGCAACCGCCGCACCGGGAGCATGCCCTCGTACTGGAGGCCTTCGCCGAACGCGACGAACGCGCCGGCGCCGATCAGCCCCACGATCTCCCCGCTGAACACGGCGTCGCGGTCGGCAGATCGCGTCAGGTCGCGCTCGAGCAGGAAGCACCGCGCGATGTCGTCGGCGTCGCGCTCGATCGTCATCGCCTCGCGCTCCCGCGTCGATGTCCACGGCCCGGCGTTCGTCACCCACGACGCCTCCGGCGCGGGCTCGCCGGCGATCGCTGACAGCAGGCCGCGGTGGCAGATCACGTCCGGGTAGCGCCGGATCGGTGACGTGAAGTGGCAATAGCTCGGGGACGCGAGCCCCGCGTGGCCGAGGTTGCGGCTGTCGTAGTAGGCCTGTTTGAGCGAGCGCAGGACCAGGCTGGTCAGGGCGCGGCGGCCGTGCCCGGCCTTGGCCACCCAGTCGGCGACGAGCACCGACGCCTCGCCGACGATATCGGCCGCCTGCTGGGGCGTCAGATGGCCCTTGGGCACCGGCGGGGTTGGAACGCCGAGCGAGTGGAGCTGATCGATGAGCCGCTCGACGGCCGGCGCCTCGGGCCGCTCGTGGACCCGGTAGAGCGCCGGGATCTTGTGATCGAGCAGGAACTGCGCGACGCATTCGTTGGCGCTGATCATCAGCTGCTCGATCAGCCGGTGGGACTCGGTCTGCTCCGACAGCTCGGCGGACACGACGTCGCCGTCGCGATCGAAGCTGAACTCGGGCTCGGCCGAGTCGACGACGAGGGCGCTGCGGCCACGGCGGCCCTCCCCCCGCTCACGGCGGGCCGCCAGCACGGCGGCGGCCGCTCGGGCACCGGCGAGCGGGCCGCCCCAGGGGTCAGCCGCCGTCTCGGCGCCGGCAAAGATCCGGTCGACCCGGTCGTAGTCGAGCCGCTCGTCGGAGCGGATGACCGACCGGTACATCGAGGATCCACGGACCCCGCGCTCGCCGATCGTCATCTCGACCGTCACGGTGAAGCGCGGCACGCCCGGGACCAGCGAGCAGGCCTCGTTCGACAGGGACGCCGGGAGCATGGGCTCGACGGCGCCCGGGACGTAGACGCTCGTGCCCCGGCGGTAGGCCTCGCGATCGACCAGCGAACGGGGTGCGACGAACGCGGAGACGTCGGCGATGTGAACCCACACTCGCCAGCCACCGTCGTCGAGCGCCTCGGCGGAGATGGCATCATCGAAATCCCGCGCGGTCACGGGGTCGATCGTGAACGTCGGGAGGTGGCGCAGATCCCGCCGCCCGGCCATGTCGGCCTCGTCGGCAGCCCGCTCGGACGCCAGCCGGGCCTCGCGATCCACCGCGGGATCGAACCCCTGCTGCAGACCGCGATCGAGCATCAGCGCGCCGATCACGTCACGCGCCACGTCGGGGCGCCCCAGCCGCCGCGCGATCGTCGGCCGCTTGGACGACCGGCGGCCGTTGCCCTGACCGCCGGTGCGCAGTACCACGAGATCGCCCACCGAGGCCCGGGCGTCCCGGCTGATCACCTGCCGCGGCCCCGGCCCGAAGAACGGCTCGGCGACCAGGAACTTGCCCTGGCGGGCGAGCACCGCCACCCGCGACGCCGAGCGCGGATCAACGGCCGGACCGGCCGGCGGGGTCACTTGAGCTTGGCGGCGACGGTCCGCTCGGCGGCGGTCAGCGCGTTGTCGGTCTTGGCGGTCGGCTTGGTGTACGCGTAGACGGTGGGCTGGATGCCAGGCCCCCGCTTGACGCCGCCTCCGCCGAGGTTCTGGCCGTCGGGCGTGAAGTACTCGCCGACGGTGAAGTCGAGTGCGCCGCCGTTGGAGAGCTGCTCGATCTCCTGGAAGACCCCCTTGCCGTAGGTGTGGGTCCCGACCACCGTGGCCCGCCCCCGGTCCTTCAGCGCGCCGGTGACGATCTCGGCCGCGGACGCGGTCCCGGAGTCCACCAGGACGACCATCGGCTGGCTGGTGGCGATCGCATCGCCCTTGGCCATGTAGACCTCTCGCGGCTGGGCGCGCCCGTCGGTCGACACGATTGTGCCGTTGGGGATGAAGATGCTGGCGACGTTGACCGCCTCCTCGAGCAGGCCGCCACCGTTCTCGCGCAGATCCAGGATGAGTCCCTTGGCCCCCTTCTTCAGCACGCTCTGGACCTGCTGGCGCACCTCGTCGCCCGAGCCCTGCGTGAAGCTGGTGAGCTGCACGTAGCCCAGCTTGGCTCCGTGGTAATCGAGGATGCGGCTGGCGGCGACCGGCACCACGATGTCGGCGCGGCGCATCGACACCACCCGCCGGTGTCTGCCGCGCAGGATGGTCAGCGTGACTCTGGTCCCAGCCCGTCCCTTGATCAGCGAAGCGGCCGAGAAGTCCTCCGAGCGATTCGCCAGCGAGGTGGAGCCGACGGCGACGATGACGTCGCCGGGGAGCAAGCCGGCCTTGGCGGCCGGCGAGCCGTTGAACACGTCTTCGACGAGCAGCCCCTGCGATTGCAGCTTGATGTCGACCCCGATGCCCGACAGATGGGGGTCATCGACGTTCTGGAACGCGTGGTAGGCCGTGGGGTCGTAGTAATGCGAGTAGGGGTCGTCGAGGCTCGCCACCGCCGCCGCCAGGCCCTGATTGACCAGCTGGGAGCGAGGGACCTTGCGGTAGTAGTCGTTCTGGATCAGACCCAATACCTGGTTGACCAGCTTGTCGTTGCTGCTCGAGGACACAAACGCGCTGCGGACCGGCCCCGGGAGCCAGCTGGGGTGACCGCCGAACCAGACGCCCACGAACAGCACGACGAGGCCCACGAGCAACCGGGGCACCCAGGGGGAGCGTTGACGCCGCGCGTACATGCGGTCACCCAGGGTAGCTGGGCACCGGTCGGAGCTACACGCGCAGGAAGCGCCGCAGCGACAGGCCGGAGCCGAGGGCCGACACGAGTACGCCTGCACCCATGAGGACGATGACGAGGGCGGTGAACGAAATCGTTCGCGGCGATGCGATCAGGGTCCAGGTGCTGGCCAGCGGGTCCAGGAGCACCACCTTGGCGAGCGCCAGCACCGCGATCGCCAGCAGCGCCCCGGCGGCGCCCACCACGATGCCTTCGATCACGAACGGCCAGCGGATGAACCAGTCGGTGGCGCCGACCAGCTTCATCACCTCCACCTCGCGACGCCGGGCATATAGCGACAGCCGGATCGTGTTGGCGATCAGCAGGATCGAGGCGATCGTCAGCAGGACGGTGAGAGCCGCGGCGGTGATCGTCACCAGGTTGGTGACCTCGAGGATCTTCTTGGTGTCGTTGCGCTTGTTGGAGACGCTCTGGATCGACGCGTCGATCGTTCCGGCCGGGTGGGTGGGACCGATTGCGGGCGGCGTCAGCGCGTTGCGAACGGCCAGGACGTTGGCCGGGTTGTCCGGGATCACGTGGAACGTGTCGGGCAGCGGGTTGGCGCCCAGCAGCTTGTAGGCGGCCGGATCGAGCCTTGACTGCTGCGCGTAGGCGGCGGCCTTGGAGACGAACTGCACCGTCTTGACGTGCGGGACCGCCAGGATCTCCTTGCGCACGCGCGCCTCGTCGGCGGCCGTCGCGTTGGTCTTCATGTACACGTCCACCTCGACGCGGCTGCGCACGCTGTCGGCGGCGCCGTTCGTCGCCTGGACGATGGGGATGAACACCCCGAGAACGAGCAGCGTGACCAGCACCGTGGCCAGGGCGGCGAAGCTCGGAGCGGCGCTGCGCCGGACCGCCCGCACCGCCTCTCGCAGGAAGAACCCGATCCGCATCGCTCAGACGCCCGGCGGACGGGTCGAGGGGGCGCGGAGCCGTTTCGCCAGATCACGCGTCGTCTCGTCACGCGTATACAGGCCGGCGGCGTCGTCGCGGACGATCCGGCCGCGGGACAGCTCGAGCACGCGGCGGCGCATCTTGTCGACCATCGCCTGGTCGTGGGTGGCGACGACCACGGTGGTGCCGGTGCGGTTGATCCGGTAGAGCAGCCGCATGATGTCGATGCTCGTCTCCGGATCGAGATTTCCGGTCGGCTCGTCCGCCAGCAGCAGCGGCGGATGGTTGACGAACGCGCGGGCGACCGAGACGCGCTGCTGCTCCCCGCCGGACAGCTGGTGGGGGAAGTTGTGCAGCTTGGTCGACAGGCCGGTCAAGCGCAGGATGTCAGGCACCTTGGCCCGGATCTCCTTGCGGGAGCCGCCCGTCACCTGCAGGGCGTACGCGACGTTGTCGTGGACGGTGCGGTTGGGCAGCAGCTTGAAATCCTGGAACACGACACCGACGTTGCGGCGGAAGTACGGAACGCGCTTGCGCGTGATGTCCTCGAGGTCGTGGCCGGCGACGCGGATGACGCCGCTGGTCGGCTCGAGCTCCTTGATGAGGAGGCGCATCACCGTGGACTTGCCGGAGCCGGTCGATCCGACGAGGAAGACGAACTCCCCGCGCTCGATCGAGAAGGTCGCCTGATCGAGTCCAACGTCTCCGGCGTAGAGCTTCGAGACGCCGCGGAACTCGATCACCTGCCGCCCGGAGCCGTCCCGCCCACCCTGGCGCGGGGCGGGGCGTGAATGGGTCGCAGACGCCGCAGGGTGGGTGGGACTGGTACGTGAGCGGCGCGTAAGTTTGATTCGAGTAGCCATAGGGTCGCCGCAGCGTAGCGGCCACGTATGCCCATTGTCCCCTCGCGGGGCCCGGTGCAAGCCGATTTGCAGGCCTGATGGACAAGAGGATCGATGAGAAAGCTCTTAGCGCTACCGTTCTGGCAAGAGATGACCTCGATCGCGGTGTCAACCCTCGCCAACGGACTGCGACTGCACCGCATCGCGGTTCCGGGGACGCGAGCGGTGACGATCCTGGCCGCGTTCGACGCCGGGGCTCGCACCGAGCGTCCTGAGGAGAACGGGATGGCCCATTTCCTGGAGCATCTGGTGTTCAAGGGCGGCGAGAAGTACCCGAACTACCGGGACGTCAACGAGACCGCCGAGGGCATCGGCGCCGTCCTCAACGCCTACACCAGCCACGACCTGGTGGCGTTCCACATCACCGCCCGGGCCCAGCGGGGTCTGGAGGCGGCCGATCTGCTCACCGACTTCGTGGCCCGGCCCAAGATCGACGGCGACGAGCTCGACCGCGAGCGCGGCGTGGTGGTCCAGGAGATCGCCCGGGCCGACGACCAGCCGGCAGCGCTCGCCGAGCACCTGATCGACGAGGCGGTGTTCGGTGACCATCCCCTCGGCCGTCCGGTTCTCGGCACCACCGAGCACCTCCGCGACACCTTTACGCGGGAGGGGATCGTCGCCTTCCGCTCGCGGCGGTGGTCACCGGCCCGCGGCGCCGCGTTCGCCGTCGGCAACCTCGAGGCCCTCGGCGAGAACGGTGCGCTGGACACGCTGTTCGAGCGCTTCACCGCCACGCCCGAGCCCGAGCGGTTCGACGCCGCGCCGCCGGCGACGCCGCGCGTGATGGTTCGCGAACGGGACTCCAACCAGTCGCATCTGCGCCTCTCCTACCGTCCGTCGATCGACGTCACCGTCCCGAGCCAGCGGGCGGCGCTGACCGTCTATGCGACGCTGCTCGGCGGGTCGATGGGCAGCCGCCTGTTCGACGAGATCCGCGAGCAGCGCGGCCTGGCGTACTCGGTCAGCGCCTTCCCGCACGCCTACGCCGATGTCCCGATCCTCCAGCTCTCAGCCGGACTGGAGTCCGGCAAGCTGCTGGAGGCCTACCGGCGCATGCGCGACATCGTCACCGAGCTGCGCGATGAGGGTCCCACCGAGGGCGAGGTCAGGCGCGCGCAGGCCTACGCCGCCGGGGCGCGCACGCTGGCGTTCGAGAACACCGGGGCCGTCGCCAGATACGCCGCCCAGCAGACGGTCGTGTTCGGAGAGGACCCCGACCCGGATCGGACGATCGAAGCGCTGGATCAGGTCACCTACGACGAGGTCCGGGAGATCGCCGCCGGGATCGCCGACGAGCTGTCGATCGCCTGCGTCGGGCCGCATACGGTCGAGGAGCTGGAGACCGCCTGAGACGCTGGGTCGCCGGAGGCGTGGGGCTGATAGTCGCGGTGGCAGCGATCACGCTGGCGCTGCTGGGGTCGCTCAGCCAGACGAGCACGCATGATGCCCAGTTCGACGCCGGGGCGCCGGTGCCGGGCGGGTCCCACAAGCCGCCGCACCACCGCCCGTCGCGACGCGACGGCGCGTCGCTGATCACGGGGGCGCAGCGCCCGGCGCTCACGCCGGCCGAGGTCCACCTGCAGGCGGCCATGACCAAGGCGATGAACGCGGCCGGACCGGCCAGCGGCGCGCTCGTCTACGACGTCAGCGACGATTCCGAGCTGTTCGCCCTGCGTCCGACCGTCAAGCGCCCGCCCGCCTCGGTCGAGAAGCTGTGGACGACGACGGCGCTGATGGTCAAGCTCGGGCCCGACGAGCGCCTGCGGACCTCGGTGCTCGGCACGGGGTCGCTGCACGACGGCGTCTGGCACGGGAACCTCTACCTCCGGGGCGGAGGCGATCCCACGTTCGGGGACCCGACGTTCAACCGCGTCTGGACGCAGGGCTACGGGCCGACCGCGAGCCAGCTCGCCGGCAAGCTCCTGTCTCTCGGCATCCACCGGGTGACCGGTTGGATCTATGCGGACGAAGCGGAGTTCGACAAGCGGCGTGGGGGCCTGATGACCAACTACGCCCCGGACGTGCCCGACTTCGGCGGCCAGCTCAGCGCGCTCACCTACGATCATGGCGCGACCGCACGCCGCTACAACCCGGCCACGTTCGCCGCCCGCGAGCTGGCGTTGGTCCTGAACGGGTCCCATGTCAAGGTCAAGGCCTCCCGCCACGACGCCACGACGCCGGGGGGCGCCAAGCTGCTGGCTGCGGTCAGCTCCCCGCCGATGTCGGTGATGACGCGATTGATGGACGTCCCCTCCGACGACCTGTACGCCGAGATGTTCGCCAAGCAGCTGGGGGTGCTGTTCGGGCGCGGCGGGACGATCCCCGACGGCGCCGGTGTCATCGCTCGCACGATCGCCTCGACCTACGGCCTGCACCCGAAGATCCTGGACGGCTCGGGCCTATCGCGTGACGACCGCAGCTCGCCGCTGGAGATCGTGGACCTGCTGCACGAGATCTGGGGCACCGCGGTCGGCCGGGAGCTGATCGCCTCGCTGCCGACCGTGGGACGCACCGGAACCGTGCAGGGAATCGGCCTCAAGACGCCGGCCGCCGGGCACTGCGTCGCCAAGACCGGGACGCTGAACTACGTCACGAACCTGGCCGGCTACTGCCACAGCAGGGGGGGCCACACGCTCGCGTTCGGGCTGTTCGTCGACGGACCGGACAACGGGACCGCGGTGACGCTGGAGAGCCGGATGATCGGGGCGATCGCCGGTTATTGACGACCGTCCTGCCGGTGGCGGACAATCGAACCGTGGAGCTGGCCGCCGCTCTCAACCTCGAGGAGATCCAGCACTATCTCAACCGCGTCGGTGACCGCTGGCCGTTACAGGTGGTGATGCTCGGCGGCGCCCGCGTCGACGACTACCGCGGTGCCCCGCCGCAGCGCGAGCGTGGACCCGAGTACGTGGTCGTGCTCGTGTCCCGGGCGTTTGCCGGAATGCCGTGGCTGGAGCGCGTTTACCAGGCCACGTCGCTGTGGGACGGCCTGGAGATGGGCGACCTCGCCGACGTCCACTGCTACACCATCGAGGAGTTCCTGCGGCGGCGTCGCACCACGCCGATGATCAAGGCCGTCGCCGAGCACGGGCTGCTGCTGTTCGAGGACTCCGATCCCATGTATCCGCTGCCACCGCCCGACGGCGACGACCCCGCGGACCCGACCCTCAGCTGATCGCGACCATTCGCTCGATCGGGCGCCGGGCCCGATCGCCGATCTCCGCCGGCACCTTGACCTCGTGGACGTCGTCGCGCAGAGCGTCGCGCAGCTTGGGCAGCGTGATCATCTTCATGAACCGGCACGACGCGGCCTCGTTGGCGGCGATGAACTCGACGTCGGGCGCCGCCTGGCGCAGCGGATGCAGCATGCCGGTCTCGGTCGCCACGATCGCGGTGCGACGCGAACCGGATCTGCCCGACCCGTCCCCCCCGCCCGTGCGTGCCCCGAGCCCGCGAGCGTACCCGAGCATCCCGCCGGTGGAGAGCATGTGGACGCCGTCTGACGGGATGTCCCCGGCGGCGACGTACTCCATCACGCTCGTCGAGCAGCCGCACTCGGGGTGGATGAGGAAGTCGGCATCGGGATGCGCGGCCCGGACGGCCGTGATGTCCTCGGGCTTGATCCCGGCGTGGACGTGGCACTCGCCGTCCCATACGTGCATCGAGCGTCCCAGCGTCTTCTCGACGTAGGCCCCGAGGAACATGTCGGGCCCGAACAGGATCTCCGTGTCCTCGCCGTGCTCGCGATAGATGTGGGCGACCACCTCGACGGCGTTGGCCGAGGTGCAGCAGTAGTCGGTCTCGGCCTTGACCTCGGCGGTCGTGTTGACGTACATCACGACGATCGCGTTCGGGTGCTGGGCCTTCCAATCGCGCAGCTGCGCGGCGGTGATCGAGTCCGCCAGCGAGCAGCCGGCGTCGGGATCGGGAATGAGGACGCGCTTGTCGGGACACAGGATCGACGCCGTCTCGGCCATGAAATGCACGCCGCAGAATGCGATCGTGCCGGCGTCGGCCGCAGCCGCCTGCTGGGAGAGGCCGAGCGAGTCGCCGACATAGTCGGCGATGTCCTGGATCTCGGGCAGCTGGTAGTTGTGAGCGAGGATCACGGCCCCGCGGGCCGCGGCCAGCTCGCGGACCTCGTCCTGGAGGGCGGGGATGTTCTCAAGCATCAACGGCGCCTCGGAGGCGCTGAGCATCGGCAGATTCATGGCAGTGGCTGGAGGAGGAGGGAGAGGTCGAGAGCCGGCGCGCTGTGGGTCAGCGCACCCACCGAGACGAAGTCTACGCCGGTCTCGGCGACCGCCCGAAGCGTCTCGAGCGTGACGCCTCCGCTGGCCTCGAGCTCGGCGCGGCCGCCCACGTGGGCCACCGCCTCGCGCAGCTGGTCTGCCGTCATGTTGTCGAGCAGCAGCCGTGGCGCCCCCGCAGCCAGCGCCTCGTCAACCTCGGCCAGATCGCGGCATTCGACTTCGACGAGCAGCCCGGGGGCCTGCTCGCGAGCGCTGCGGACGGCCGCCCCGACGCCGCCGCCCAGGGCCGCGTGGTTCTCCTTGATGAGGATCGCGTCGTAGAGACCGGCGCGGTGGTTGGTGGCGCCGCCCGCGGACACCGCTGCCTTCTCCAGCGCCCGCAGCCCAGGGGTCGTCTTGCGTGTGTCGAGGATCCGGGCGCCGGTCCCCTCCACCGCCTGCACCGCGCGGGCGGCCATGGTGGCCACGCCGGACAGCCGCTGCAGGAAGTTCAGAGCGGTCCGCTCCGCCGACAGCAGTGCCCGGGCCCGCCCTTCGACGGTCACCACGTCACCCCCCTCGCGCCAGACCCCCTCGTCCACCGCGTGCGCGAACGTGACCTCCGGATCGAGCGAGCGGAACGTCGCCTGCGCCGCCTGGAGCCCGAAGATGACGCCGGGCGCCTTCTGGATGATCACCGCGCGGGCGCGCGTCTGCGCGGGGACGGTGGCCGCGGTCGTCACGTCGCCGCCGCCGAGATCCTCGGCCAGCGCCCTGGCGACCACGTCGCTGATGGGAGCCTGAATCATCGCCTGCGAGCATACGAACCCCGACCACCGCCGGCGATTGTGCGCCCTGTTGCATTCGAGACGCCGCGGCGTTAGGGTGGCGCCAACGCACCAACAAGGGGGATAGCTGATGCGCAGGACCGGGCTTGCCGTCAGCGCCGTGGCGATGGCGCTGGCGCTTCTTCCATCGGCCGCACTGGCCGGCACGACCGTCTATTCGGGGCCGCCACCGAGTACAGGCGGGCTGAGCAAGCAGTTCATGAAGAAGTACAACCCAGACGTCAACGCCTTTTTCTCCCAGCGGGTCACGATCCACGCCGGTAGCAAGGTCACGTTCCGGGTCAGCGGCTTCCACACCGTCGACCTGCCCGGCAAGACCGGCCAGGATCTGCCGCTGCTGGTCACCGGCGCGACGGTGACCGGCGTCAACGATGCCGCGGGCTCGCCGTTCTGGTTCAACGGCAAGGTGCCGAGCGTCGGGCTCAACCCGCAGCTGTTCGCCGCCTCCGGTCCCAAGGTCTACAACGGCACCGCCCGGATCGACAGTGGACTTCCCGCCGGCGCCAAGCCCAAGCCCCTCGTGGTCCAGTTCACCAAGCCCGGCGTGTACAAGTTCTACTGCGACGTGCACCCGGGAATGGTGGGCTACGTGGTCGTCAAGCCCAAGGGCGCGGCGATCCCGACCGCGGCGCAGGCCGCTGCCGCCCTCAAACGGCAGGAGACCACAGCGGTCACGACGCTCAAGGCCCTGGTCAACGTCAAGCAGCCGGCCGACACGGTCCATCTCGGCGAATCCGGACCCGGTGGCGAGGAGCTCTACGACATGTTCCCGGCGACGCTCAGCGTCAACGCCGGCACCGTCGTGACATTCGAGATGAGCAAGGACTCGCGGGAGACGCATACCGCCACGTTCGGCCCCATCCCGCTGCTCACGGCACTGGCCAAGGGGTTCCAGGGAGCCGCGTTCCCCGCGCAGGGCGTTTACCCGAGCGATCCGGTTCAACCGCTCCCGATCTCCCCGACCTCGCACGGCGACGGATTCGCCAACCTGGGCGCGCTCGACAACGACCCCAAGACGACGACGATCCGGCCATCGGGCAAGATCGACTTCACCACGGCGGGGACGTACCAGTTCGTGTGCCTCATCCATCCGTGGATGCACGGAACGATCATCGTCAAATGAAGGGACCGCGAACCGGGTGACGGCCCGGTTCGCGCACCCTGCCCTACCGAAGGTCAGATGAGGCCCGGAGCGGCGCGCTCGCCATCGCGCCGTTCTCCCCATGTGATCCGGCCAACACCCGGATCGTGGCGAACGTGGGGTCGGCGGCACCGTGCAGGCGGGCCCCCGCGACGGTCAGCGCGCGCAGGTACGCCACCACCTCCTCGGTGACCCGCTCGCCGGGCAGCAGCGTCGGCACGCCCGGCGGATAGCCGGCGATCGACTCGCAGGAGATGCGGCCGATGGCGTCATCGACGGGAACGGTTTCCCCGTCGCCGAGGAACGCGTCGCGAATCGGCACGACCGTCTGGTGCTCGAGGATGGCCGGCAGCTGGGCGGCGGGCGGCCCGTCACCGGGCCGCGACAGCGCCCTCACCGCCTCCGCGAAGTCGTGGGCGAAGCGCTCGAGCGGCTCGACCGGCTGGCCCATCCCGAGCACCAGCACCAGCGTCGCGTGGGTCGCCAGCTCGACGTAGATGTCGTACGCCGCCCGCAGCTCGGCGGCCAGCTCGTAGCCGGTGGAGCCGGTGCCACGGACATCGATCACGATGCGCAGCGGATCCCACCCGGCGATCCCGGGACGGCCGACCATCTGCTCGCCGACGACCGCGCATCCGGGGATCGCCTCGATCGCCTCGCGGGCCCGTGCCGATGCCGCGATCGTGCGGTCCAGGAGCGCCTCGCCATGCGCACCGAGCTGGCGCCGGGCACTGTCCAGCGACGCCAGCAGCAGCGAGTTGGGACTGGTGGAGCGCACGAGCCGCACGCACCGAGCGACCTGGTCGGCATCGATCAGCGCGTCAGCGGCGACGTGGAGCATCGCCGACTGGGTCATGCTGCCGACGATCTTGTGAGTCGACGCCAGCATGGCATCGGCACCCAGCCGCAACGGCGACTCGGGCAGCGACGGGTGAAAGCCGAAATGCGAGCCCCAGGCACAGTCGACCACCAACGCGACGCCGTGGGCGTGAGCCACCTCGGCGCAGCCGCCGATGTCGGCGGCCATCCCGTAGTACGTCGGCGAGACGATGAACGCGGCGCTGATGTCCGGTGACCGCCGCAGCGCCGCCTCCAGGGCCTCGGCCGTGACGCCATGGGCCATGCCGAGCTCGCCGTCGTACTCGGGCGACACGAAGCTCGCCATCCCGCCGCTCAGCACCAGACCGTCGACGATGCTGGCGTGCGAGTTGCGCTGCACGAGCACGTGCTTGCCGGGGTTGGCCAGCGCCAGGCACAGGGCGTGGTTGCCCTGGGTGGCGCCGTTGGTGAGAAACCACGTCTGGCCGGCGCCGTAGCAGACGGCCGCCAGCTCCTCGGCGCGCTGGTAGGGCGTCGGAATCGGTCCGGTGTCGATGCCCTCGATGTCCTGGCAGATGTCGAGCGCGAGCGCCCGCTCGCCGATCGCCGAGCGCAGGCCCGGGTCGGCCCCCGGGCCACCCTTGTGGCCGGGGACGTGGAAGCGGACCGAGCCGCGGAAGCCGTAGGAGACGATCGCCTCCAGATACGGGGCGGTCGGCAGCTCGCGCGGCCGGCGGCGCTCGGCGGCGCGGGACTCGTCGCGCTCCTGGCGCACCTCGCTGACCTCGGCGCCGTCGCGCACCTCGCTCAGCTCCCCCACGTCCTGGAACTCCGGCGTCTCGCTCATTTCGCCGCCTTCAGCAGATAGCTGCGGACGAAGCCGTCCAGGTCACCGTCGAGGACCCGGTTGGCGTCGCCCATCTCGAAGTCGGTGCGGTGGTCCTTGACCATCGTGTACGGGTGCAGCACGTAGGAGCGGATCTGGGACCCGAAGTTCACGTCCTGGGCCTCCCCCTTCTCGCGGGCGATCTCCTCCCGGCGCTTGCGCTCCTCGCGCTCGGCCAGCTTGGAGCGCAGCATCGCCATCGCTTCAGCCTTGTTGGACGATTGCGAGCGCTCGTTCTGGCATTGCACGACGATCCCGGTCGGCTTGTGGGTGATGCGGACGGCCGAGTCGGTCTTGTTGACATGCTGACCGCCGGCGCCGCTGGCGCGGTAGGTGTCGATCTGGAGGTCGTCGTCATCGATCGCGACCTCGCTGGTCTCCGCCACGACCGGAGAAACCTCGACGCCGGCAAAGCTGGTCTGGCGACGGTTGGCCGAGTCGAACGGGGACAGGCGAACCAGCCGGTGCACCCCCTTCTCCGATCCGTACAGGCCGTAGGCGTTCTCGCCGTGCACGCGGAACGTGGCCGACTTGATCCCGGCCTCCTCCCCCGGCGAGGCCTCGAGCAGCTCCACGCCGAAGCCCCGCTTCTCGGCCCAGCGCATCTCCATCCGGAGGACCATCTCCGCCCAGTCCTGCGCGTCGGTGCCGCCCGCGCCGGCGTTGACCGTCACGAGCGCGTCCCCGGCGTCGTAGCGGCCGGAGAACAGGCGCTCCTCCTCCAGGGCATCGAGCCGGCTCTGGACCGTCGCGATCTGCTCCTCGAGCTCTGCGGCGATCTCCGGATCCTCCTCGGCCATCTCGGCGAGGGGTTCGAGATCGTCCACGTCTGATTGCAGCTGGCGGAACACCGCGAGCTTGCGGCTGGCCCGCGCGTGCTCCGCGGTGACCTTGGCGGCCCGCTCCTGGTCATCCCAGAAGCCGGCGGCACCCATCTCGTCCTCGAGCGCGGCGGCGCGCTGACCCAGTTCAGCGGGGTCAAAGATAGTCCGCGAGCAGCTTTAACTGCCCGCGGATCGCGGCGAGACGCTGGGGCAGCGGCTCTGAGGGTGCGGTGGTCATCGGCGCTCACACTAGCAACCGGACCGGCGCCGGTTGAACCTCTGAAATCTGGGTACCGGTCGCTGGTATCCGGCTGTCCAGTTGAGGGAGGCTCGCCGTGTACAAGCAGGTTCTCGATCCGGTGTCCCATTCGCTGGGGCTGACATCGATCTTCGCCATCCTGCCGCTTCTGATCCTGTTCGTCCTGCTGGGCGTGCTCCGGCTCAAAGCCCATTGGGCGTCGCTGCTGGCCCTGGCAGCGGCGATCATCGTCGCGCTGGTGGTGTATTCCATGCCGCTGGGACAGGCCGCCGACTCGGCGCTGGAGGGGGCCGCGTTCGGCTTCTGGCCGATCATGTGGATCGTCATCAACGCCCTGTGGATCTACAACATGACCGAACATACCGGGCACTTTGCGGTGCTCAGCCGCGCGTTCAGCTCGGTCTCCAAAGACCAGCGGGTCCAGGTGGTGATGATCGCGTTCTGCTTCGGCGCGCTGCTGGAGGCGCTGGCCGGTTTCGGAACCCCGGTGGCGATCTGCGGCGTGATGCTCGTCGGTCTCGGTCTCTCCCCCTTGCGCGCCGCCGCGGTGGCCCTGCTCGCCGACACCTCCCCGGTGGCGTTCGGCGCGATCGCCATCCCGATCACGACGCTGGCCCAGGTGTCCGGACTGCCGGTGCACAACCTGGGCGCGATGGTCGGCCGCCAGACCCCGTTTCTGGCGCTGCTGGTGCCGTTCGGGCTGGTGTTGATGGTCGACGGTCGCCGGGGCCTGCGGGAGGCGTGGCCGGCGGCGCTGGTGGCGGGACTGTCGTTCGCGGCGGTGCAGTTCGCCGTCTCCAACTACGTCAACTACCAGCTGAGCGACATCATCGCCTCACTGGTCTCGGCCGCCGCGCTGGTGGCGCTGGTGCGCGTGTGGACGCCCGGCAGCGCCGTGCGCGTCGGCGACGCGCAGCCCGCGATCGCCGGCGGGGCCGCCAGCGATCCGGCCCTGGAACGCCGGGTGAACGCCGAACGGAACGGGCCGCTGGGCCGCGGCGACATGCTGATGGCGTTCATCCCCTACGTCATCATCATCATCGTCCTCGGCATCATCAGCGTGAAGAGTGTCACGGTCGCGTTGGACAAGGATACGACCGCGTTCCACTGGCCCGGCCTCCACGTCCTCAGCGCCAAGGGGAAGGCGCCGACCAGCGAGCTGTTCAAGCTCAACTGGTTCACCGCTGCCGGCACCGGCCTGCTGGTCAGCGGCATCATCACGGCGCTGGTGCTCCGCGTCTCGCCGCTGCGGGCGCTGCGGATCTACGGGGAGACCCTCAACAAGCTCAAGTGGGCGATCCTGACCGTCTGCACCGTGCTGGGGCTCGCCTACGTGATGAACTTCTCGGCCCAGACGATCACGCTGGGCACGTGGGCCGCGGGGGCCGGAGGTTTCTTTGCGTTCCTGTCTCCGATCATCGGCTGGTTCGGGACCGCGGTCACCGGCTCGGACACGTCGACGAACTCGCTGTTCGGCGCGCTCCAGGTCGCCGCCGCCAAGCAGTCCGGGCTGTCTCCGACGCTGCTGGCGGCGGCCAACAGCTCCGGCGGTGTGCTGGCCAAGATGGTCTCACCTCAGAACCTCGCCATCGGGGCGGCCGCGGTCGGTCTCGGCGGGCGCGAGGGGGACATCTTCCGCAAGGTCATCGGCTGGAGCCTCGCGCTGGTGCTGATCATGGCCGTGCTCGTGCTGCTGCAATCGACGTCGGTGCTGTCCTGGATGGTGCCCTAGACGATTTGATTCCACGATCAGGGCCGTTTGCTTGGCTAATCGAGGTAGTCGTACGCCTCGAGCGTGAGGAACTCCTGCAGCGGCTCGGTCAGCGCGACGCGCTCGAAGATCGCGCGCGTCTCGTCGGGACGCCCGGCCTGCCACGTCTCCTCGCCGACCTCGGCCCGGATCGCGGCCGTCTCCTCGTCGAGCACCTGGCGCACGAGCTCCGCGGTCACGGTGCGCCCGTCCTCGAGCCGGGACCCGTGGTGGACCCACTGCCAGATCTGTGAGCGTGAGATCTCGGCGGTGGCGGCGTCCTCCATCAGCGAGTTGATCGCGGCAGCGCCGCGCCCGCCCAGCCAGAACGAGACGTACTGGAAGCCGACGTTGACGTCGGTGCGCAGGCCGGCCTCGGTGATGGAGCCGGGGGTCGAGGCGAGATCGAGCAGGTCGGCGGCGGAGACCGACACGTCCGGGCGCTGCCGGCCCAGCTGGTTGGCGGCCCCACCGAGCCCCTGCTCGAACACCTCCCGAGCCGTCGGGACGAGATCGGGGTGCGCCACCCAGGTGCCGTCATAGCCCTGCTTGACCTCCCGCTCCTTGTCGGCCCGCACACCGTCGAGGGCTCGGGCATTGGCCTCCTCGTCGGCCCGCGACGGGATCAGCGCCGCCATCCCGCCCATCGCGTGTGCGCCGCGGCGGTGGCAGGTGGCGGCCAGCAGCTCCGCGTAGGCGCGCATGAACGGCACCGTCATGTTGACGGCGCCGCGGTCGGGCAGCACCATCTCCGGCCGGTCAGCGAAGCACTTGATCGCCGAGAAGATGTAGTCCCAGCGGCCGGCGTTGAGCCCGGCCGAGTGGTCGCGGAGCTCGAAGAGAATCTCGTCCATCTCAAACGCCGCCGGGAGCGTCTCGATCAGCACCGTCGCCTTGATCGTGCCGCGGGCCAGCCCGACGCGATCCTGGGCGTAGCAGAAGACGTCGTTCCACAGCCGCGCCTCGAGATGGGACTCCAGCTTCGGCAGGTAGAAGAACGGCGCCAGCCCGCTGGCCAGCAGCCGGGGGCCGCCGTGAAAGAAGTACAGCCCGAAGTCGAACAGCGCCCCGCTGACGGGCTCGTCGCCGTACCGCACGTGGCGCTCGGGCAGATGCCACCCGCGCGGGCGCACGAGCAGCGTGGCCGGCTCGTCGACGAGCTCGTAGTGACGCCCGTCCGATCCCTCGTAGGCGATCGTGCCCTCGATCGCGTCACGCAGGTTGAGCTGGCCGAGCACCATGTTGCGCCACGTCGGCGCGTTGGCGTCCTCGAAGTCGGCCATGAACCCGTCGGCGCCCGAGTTCAGGGCGTTGATGACCAGCTTGCGATCCGTCGGCCCGGTGATCTCCACCCACCGCTGGGCGAGCGCGTCGGGCACCGGCGCGACGGTCCAATCGCCGGCACGGACCGATGCGGTCTCGGGCAGGAAGTCCAACATCTCTCCCTCGGCGAAGCGCTGGCGCCGCTGGGCACGAGCGGCAAGCAGCTCCCGGCGACGGTCGCCGAACTCGTCCTGGAGCTCGGAGACGAACTGCAGAGCGTCGGGGGTGAGGATCTCGTCGAACTCGGAGAGCGATTCCCCGCGCAGCTCGAGTCGGTTGCGAGCGGCCATCTAGGTCGATCCTTTCCCCGCTTCGCGGGGCGCAAACGCCGCGGCGAGTCGCGTGCCGCCCGCTTCCGCGAGGTATCGTTGACCCATGGCTACCTTGAATGATGGTGATGTCCGGGGCCTGCTCGAGGGCCCCCACCACGCAGTGATCTCGACCCTGAACCCGGATGGCTCGATCCTCAGCACGGTCGCGTGGATCAGCCTCGAGGACGGCGAGCTGGCCGTCAACAGCGCCGAGGGCCGCCGCTGGCCCGGCAACCTCGACCGTGACCCGCGCATCACCGCGCTGGTCTACGAGGCAACCAATCCCTACGAGTATGTGGAGGTCCAGGGCACGGCGGCCGGCACCGACCAGGACGCCGACGACCACATCGACCGGCTGGCCCAGACCTACATCGGTCAGGACAAATATCCGTTCCGCGCTCCGGGCGAGGTGCGCAAGAAGTACGTCATCACGCCGGAGCGCGTCCGTCACCAGAAGCAGGGCTGACGCCGCAGCCGGCGTCTAGAGAGCGTCACGGCGCGGGCTCACGCGCCGTGACACTTCTTGAACTTCTTGCCGCTCCCGCACCAGCACGGGTCGTTGCGCCCGATCTGCTCGGACTCCTCGACGCGACGCTGCTGCACCGGCTCCATCGGCTCGAGCTCGTCGGCGGCAGCGCCCTCGGCCGCCCCGCTCGCGGCCGCCGCCATGGCCACTGCACTGCCCTGGGATTGGCTGCCGCCTGAGTAGCTGACGCGGGCGCCTCCGGTGGCGGAGCTGGACGCGGGATTGGGACGATGGCGTTGCGGTGGCGGTCCGACCGGCTGGCCGTTCTCGTCGTGGACCGTGACCTGGACGTGAAAGATCAGCCGCGCGAAGTCCGACCACACGCTGTTCATCAGCTCGCGGAAGAGATCGAACGCCTCGTTCTTGTAGGCCACGAGCGGGTCGAGCTGGGCGAGCCCCCGCAGACCGATGCCCTGCTGCAGGTAGTCCATGTCATACAGGTGCTCCTGCCAGCGCTGGTCGATGATCTCCAGCAGCAGGTAGCGCTCGATGTTGCGCATCAGCTCGTCGCCGAGCTCCTCCTCGCGCCGCTCGTACTGCGTCAGCGCCTCTTCCTGGAGGCGCGATGTCAGGTCTTCACGGTCGACGTGATGGTGGTCGAGGGCCAGCAGCTCCTCGCTGGGGATGAAGATCTCCTCGACGCGGCGCATCAGCCCGTCGATGTCCCAGTCCTCGACGAAATCGCCGGCCGTGTACTCCTCGACGAGACGCTCGATCAGGCCGACGACCTCGTCGCGCGCCGCATCGCTCATGTCCCGGCCCTCGAGGACCTCGTCGCGGTAGGTGTAGATGACCTCACGCTGCTGGTTGAGCACGTCGTCGTACTCGAGCGTGTGCTTGCGCATCAGGAAGTACTGCTCCTCGACCTTGCGCTGGGCCTTTTCGATCTGCTTGGAGAGCATTCCGGCCTCGATCGGCTCCTCGTTGCCCTCATCGTCGACCGAGCCCAGCCGGTCGAGGATCTTGTAGATCCGCTCGCCGGCGAACAGCCGCACGAGGTCGTCCTGAGCCGACAGGAAGAAGCGGGACTCGCCGGGGTCGCCCTGGCGGCCGGAGCGACCGCGCAGCTGGTTGTCGATCCGGCGCGACTCGTGGCGCTCGGTGCCGAGGATGAACAAGCCGCCGGACTCCACCACCTGCTCACGCTGGCGCTCGATCTGCTCCTCGATCGTCGGCAGGACCTTGGCGAAGTGCTCGTCGAAATCGGGCATGCCGGGTTGCAGACCGAGCTTGGCGACCTCGAGGCCGGCCAGATGCTCGGCATTGCCGCCGAGCTTGATGTCGACGCCGCGGCCCGCCATGTTGGTGGCGATCGTCACCGCCCCGGGGGCGCCTGCCTCGGCGATCGTCTCGCCCTCGCGGCGGGCGAACTCCGGCTTGGCGTTGAGCACCGAGTGCTTGATGCCCTTCTTCTTCAGCTGCTCGGACAGCATCTCGGACACCTCGACCGAGATCGTGCCGACCAGGACCGGTTGGCCGGCGGCGTGGCGCGTCTCGATCTCCTTGGCCACCGCCGTCCACTTGCCGTCCTTGGTCTTGTAGACCTGATCGTTGCGGTCGGCGCGGACCATCGGCATGTTGGTGGGCACCTGGACGACGGGCAGCTCGTAGATCTTCATGAACTCGGTGGCCTCGGTAAGCGCTGTGCCGGTCATGCCCGCGAGCTTGTCGTACATCCGGAAGTAGTTCTGCAGCGTGATCGTGGCCAGGGTCTGGTTCTCCTCCTGGACCCGAACGCCCTCTTTGGCCTCGACCGCCTGGTGCAGACCCTCGGACCAGCGCCGGCCCTCGAGGATGCGACCGGTGTGCTCGTCGATGATCTTGACCTCGCCGTCGATCACCTCGTACTCGTGGCCCTTGTGGTAGAGCGATTCGGCCTTGAGCGACTGCATCAGGTGATTGACCAGGTGGCCGTTCTCGGCGCGGTACAGGTGGTCGATGCCCATGAACCGCTCGGCCTTCGCGACGCCCTGCTCGGTCACCGAGACCGTCTTGTACTTCTCGTCGAACTCATAGTCGAAGTCGGCGACGAATTCCTTCTTGGAGCGCGGGTCCAGCCCGTCCGGGGTCTTGCCCGGGGTGAGCTTCGGCGCCAGGCGGGCGAACTTGGCGTACAGGTCGGCCGCCTCCTCGGGCGCGCCCGAGATGATGAGCGGAGTCCGCGCCTCGTCGATCAGGATGTTGTCGACCTCGTCGACGACGGCGAAGGCGTGGTAGCGCGAGTGGCCGTCGTCGGCCTTCGGGCGCCCGCCGTGCTGGAACTTGTCCTCCAGGCGCTTGGCCATGTTGTCCCGGAGGTAGTCGAAGCCGAACTCGGAGTTGGTCCCGTAGGTGACGTCGGCCGCGTAGGCGGCGATCTTGTCCTCGGGCGGCTGCATGTTCTGCAGCACGCCGACACTGACGCCGAGCATGTCGTAGATCGGCTTCATCCACATCGCGTCGCGATGGGCCAGGTAGTCGTTGACGGTGACCACGTGGACGCCTCGGCCCGGCAGGGAGTTGAGCACGACGGCGAGCGTCGCGGTCAGCGTCTTGCCCTCGCCGGTCTTCATCTCGGCGATGCACCCGTCGTGGAGCACCATCCCGCCGATCATCTGCACATCGAAGTGGCGCATGCCCATCGATCGCTTGCCCGCTTCGCGCACCAATGCGAAGCACTCGTAGACCAGATCGTCGAGCGACTCGCCGTCCCGGGCGCGCCGGCGCAGCTCGTCGGCGCCCTCGCGCAGCTCCTCGTCGGAGTGGTGCTCGAGTTCGGCTTCGTACCCGTTGATACGGGCCACTCGCTGCTCATAACCCTTGAACTTCTTGGCCTCGCCCATACGGAGCGCACGGTCCAAAATGGACATGTGTTTAGGGTAGCGCGGGCTGCGCGGGTGGGGGCAGGCTCCGGGGCTGATCGGCGGCGATCCGCCGCACCGCGGGCGCCACTCGCGGCCGCGTCATCACGCGGCCGGCGAGATGTCCCCGGGGAGAACCTCGGCGGGCGCGGCCACGCGTGCCTCGCGGCGCTTGCGCCGCTTGTCGCGGTGGCGTTTGACCTGCACCGCCATCTCGTCCGAGCACAGGTTGATCGCATGGATCAGATCGCCGGAGGCGTCGCGCGCCCGCAGGGTGACGCCCTTGAGGTGCAGGGTGGCCTCGGCGACCTTGGAGTCGGCGATCGCCGGGTTGCGTTCCTCGGACAGCTCGACCTCGAGCTCCGCCAGCTCCGACACCTGCTTGGCGATCTTCCGAAAGCGTTTCTCAACGTGCTCCCTGACGTCGTCAGACACGTGCACGTTGCGGCCCTTGACCTGGATACGCATCGATCGACCTCCCGACTGAAGCGTTGACCTATGTGAACCCGAGGTTATTCCTGCGCGCGGCGTTTGTCGAGCGTCACAATGTCCGTCGTTGCCCGCGAACGTCGCCCCCACGATCCAGTGGACATTCGAGCCCTCGGTCCTGATCGGCGTCGCCGCCCTGGCCGTGCTCTACTGGATGGGCTGGCGGCGCGGACGGGCGACGAGCTCGGTCCACAAACCGGGTTTCGGGCGCCTGGCGCTGTTCGCCTCGGGGCTGGCGGTGATCCTGGCGGCGCTCGTGTCCCCGATCGACGCGCTCGGCGACCAGCTGCTGGTGATGCACATGGTCCAGCACATCCTGCTGCTGGACATCGCCCCCATCCTGCTCATCCTCGGCCTCAACAAGGTGCTGCTGCGCCCGGTGACGCGCCGTGTCCAGGCGCTCGAGCGGCGGGCCGGCTATCTGGCCCACCCCGCGTTCGCGGTGATCTGCTACGTCGGCTTCATGTGGGCCTGGCACATCCCGGCGATGTACGACGCCGCCCTGCACAACACCACGGTGCACGCCTTCGAGCACCTCTGCTTCTCGGCGGCGGGCACGCTCTACTGGTGGCATCTGCTGTCGCCGATCCGCAACCGTCACCGCCTCAGCGGACTCGGCCCAGTCGCCTACATGGTGTCCACCAAGCTGCTGGTGGGGCTGCTCGGGATCGTGCTGGCGTTCGCGCCGGCGTCGTTCTATCCGTTCTACGCGCATCACCCCCACTACTGGGGCCTGTCGCCCTCCGAGGATCAGTCGATGGCGGGCCTGGCGATGGCGCTCGAGCAGTCGATCGTGATGGGGGTCGCACTGGTCATCGTGTTCACGCAGATGCTGACCGAGTCAGAGCGTGAAGCACAGCGTCGGGAGCGCTTCGAGGTGGTGTGATTCACCCACCCGGGTGGCGGACCCTCCCAGCCGCGCGGAGGGGACTCCTCCGCGCGGTCTGAGTAGGTCAGCGACTGCGACCTGCTAGCAGGGAGCTGATCCCTTGACGCTGCTCGTCTCGGTGGTCCCGGCGCCACCGGTCGAGCTCGGCAGGTTGGCCTTGAACGTCGTCGAGTACGGACGCTTGCTCCCGGAGCAGGCGACCGACGCGATCGACGACACGGTCTTGCCCTTCACCTTCGCGCTCGTGGACTTCCAGACCAGGTGCTCGGTCTCAAGCGAACCGGCGACGCCGGGCAGCGGGAAGTCGACGTACGTGGGGATCGGCACGTCGACGACGAGGTTTTTGCCGACGTTCTTGTACGTGGACGCATACGGACCGACCTTGCCGGTGGTGATCGCTCCGGCGACGCACTGATGGGTCGGGGTGTCGACGAAGAAGAACGTCAACTTGCCCTGGCCGCTGTTCCAGACATCGAGCAGCGGATCACACGGCGTTCCCGAAGCGCCGAAGTTGGTCTTGGAGCCGATCGAGGCCGTGATGTAGCCGGAGGCGACCTCGGCGCCCTTCGGGCACCCGGTGTCGGCGCCGGCGGCGATGATGGAGGACTCCTTGCAGACCGGGAAGTCCTTCCCGTCGACCTTGAGTCCGTAGATCGTCGTCTTGATGTCCAGCAGCACCGCCGTGCGGTTGCCGCTGGTCCCCGCCGCCTTGATGTCCTGCGTGAAGCTGGTGGCTACGGGCTTGGCCGCGGTGCCCGGCTTCTTGGACGCGAACTTCAACGTCGCCGAATAGGTGTTGATCGCGGCGTACGCCGCACCGGCGGCAACGAGCACGCCGAGTGCTGTCGCGATGAGCACGATTCGTCGCAAATGACTCCTCCTGTGATGGTGTTGGTTGTCCTTGCACGTGAGCGACGCCGGGTTGGGTCGGTGCTCACGGAAGCGGTTGGAGATGGGGGAAGCTCTGGGTCTGGCCGGTGGTCGCGGAGCCCAGCGGCGCTTGGGCCTGGCACGGCGGCCCGCCGGGGGTGGCGGTGTAGTAATACTGCGCGAGCAGTTGCGCGAGGGTTAACACGGTCCCGGTCACGGAAGTTGTGGTGTCCGACAGCGACGAGCCGAACGTCGGCAGCGGATTGCTCGTGCACAGGTAGCTCCCGAACGATTGCAGTCCCTTGAGCAGGTTGGTGTAGCCGCCCGGGGCCATGTAGGGATTGGTCCGGTTGCTGGTGGGGCGGGTGGAGTACGTGGTCAGCAGCTCGGGGTTGATCGGATTGGAGATGCGAATGTAGTGCGCGCGGCCGCCATTTGCCGAGGTGAACTGCGCCTGGGTGGTGGCGGTGGAGTTGGCGAAGAAGCCGGCGATCTCGGACCGGTAGGACTCGATGTACTCGATCACCGGCACGAGCTGACCCAGGTAGGGCTTCAAGCGCACCAGCAACGGGACGCTCTCGTTCAGGAAGCGGCCGAGCGCCGGGAACCCGGCCGCCGACGCGCGCGTCAGCGGGGCGACGTCGGTCAGCAGGCTCCGCAGCTCCGGCGCCAGCTTCGTCGTGCCCTGCAGCACCGGGGTCAGCTGGACCGCAGCGGGCCGGAGCTCGTCGATCAGCGGCTTGGTGGTGTGCGAGAAGGTGGTCAGTCGGTTCAGGGTGGTGCGGGTCTCGGTCAGGAACGCCGGGAACGCCCGGATCGTGTCCGCCAGCTCGGTGTCACGCGAGGCGGTCGCCGCGAACAGCGCGTTATTGTTGCGGATGAAGCTCTGCAGCGTCGACGGTGACCGGCTGAGCGCCGAGAACACCGCGCCGCCGTCGCGCAACAGCGTGCTGGTGGCAGCCCCCTCGCGCCGCAGCACGGTCAGCACCGAGTCGACGTTGGTGGCGAACGGGTACAGGTTGGCGAACGCGGCGTTGAACTGCTCGCCGCGGTTGGTCAGCGCGATGCCCGTCTGCTGCATCCAGGTCTGGAACGCCTGGCGGGTGGCCGGATCGAACGCCGAGAAGATCTGGTCCAGCTGGACGGTCGGCGCCACCTGGGCGCGGGGCAGCGCGCCGCCGTCGCGGAGCATCGGCCCGCGGGGGCTGCCCGGCGAGAGCTCGACGTAGGTCTCCCCCAGCAGCGTCTTGGCGCGCAGGATCGCCCGGGTGTCGGCCGGCCGGGGCGCGTACTGCTTGTCGATCTGGAGCACCGCTCGAGACAGGCCGGTGCGGTGATCGAGCCCGACGCTGACCACGGTGCCGACCGGCACGCCAGAGATCTGGACCTGGGCGTTGGAGGCCAGCTCCACCGCCTGATCGAACTCGACGCTGAAGCGGTAGCCCTGCGCCGCCAGCGGCAGCGACCCGCCGAACGAGATCCACAGGAAGATGAGCAGGCCGATGCACGACGCCGTGAAGGCGACCATCGTGAACATCGCGAAGTTGCTGGGACGCTGTTTGTTCATGGGCTGGAGGGGCAGCTCAGGGTCGTCGTGCCGGGGATCGGCTTGACGCCGGGCAGCTGGGTCACATCGGGGGCGTTGAGCAGGTCGAGGATGGCGCCGAGCGGCTGGTTGTTGGGTTGCAGCTCGCTCTCGAAGAAGTTCAGCTCGGCGCAGGTGCCCATGAAGATGCCCTGCAGCGCCGCGCCGTTGGCGTCCTGAGCGCTGGTGAGGCTATCGGCGATGTGGGCCAGCCACGAGCCCCAGAACAGGTAGCTCTGCTGACCGCCGGTGGGCTGGTGGGCCAGTGTGTTGAACAGATCGTTGAGGACGCCGATCGACTTCGACAGCGCGGGGATCGTCAGCTTCAGCTTCGACGCCCCCGGCGCCAGCGTCCTGGCCAGCGGCTGCACCGCCACCGAGAACGGCCGGAGCTCGCGGGCGATGACCGGCGTCGTGTCCTTGAACAGGGGGCGCGAGGCCCGCAGTGCCGGCCCCAGGTTCCTGGCAAAGGGCTGGAGCTTGTGGAGCGTCGTCGCGCTGGCGCTCGCGTACGACTGGACCTTGCCGAGCGTCTGCGTCGTCTGGCGCAACGTGCCGGGGAACAGCGACAGCGTCGATTCGAGTTGGGCGTCGTTGGCGGAGATCGCGCGGAAGTTGGTGTCCGACGCGCTGATCAGCGACGCCAGCTGACCCTCCACCCCACCGAGGGAATTCGCTACGAGGTTGAGGTTGTGGATCGCCCGGCGGATGTTGCGCTGGCGGGTCGCGAGCAGACCCGCGAACGTCGCGGTGTCGCGGTCCAGGGGCTCGAACCGCTTCAGCGTTCCCTGCAGGTCGGCGACCGCCTTGGCGCTGGGAGCCTCGGCGGTAGAGCCATGGTCGTGGAACGCCGAGGCGCCACCCTGCAGCAGCAGCAGCAGGTAGTTGCGGGTATCGGCATCGAGCGAGGACAGGATCTCGGACACGTCGACGTCGGGCTGCGTGTTGCCCACCCCGAGCGTCCCTCCGTTGGGCACCCGACCGGAGCTTGGCGTGCCCGGATCCAGCGACAGGTACATGTCCTTGAGCGGGGTCCGCGGCCGCAGCAACACGGTCGCGTCGCGGTAGATCGGCGCGTACCGCTTGTAGATGTTCATCGTCACCACCGCGCGGCCGTCCTGGAGCGAGACGCCGCCGACCTGCCCGACCTGGACCCCGGCGATCGTCACCGCCTGGCCCTGGCCCGAGGTGACCGCGGCGGCGGTCGCGAACGGGGCCTTGACGGTGTAGTAGGACTGCCCGAACTGAAAGGACGGCTGGTGGTTGAGGATGTAGAGGGTGACGCCGAACGCCGCGACGATGAGCGCCGCGATCGCGGCGAAGTCCGTGCGATGCTCGCGGATGGCGCGTTTCACGGCCCGACTCCGGTCGTGGCGGAGTTGAGATTCGCCGGTGCGCTCGAAAAGCAGGGGACGTTGCCATCGATCGGCGGCTGGTGGCCCGGGTAGGCGGGACGGGTGCCCAGCGGCGCCAGCACGGCGTTCCCGTACAGCGGTCCGCCGCCCGGCAGGTTGCCGGTGGCGACGCGGTCGGCACCGCCCGCCGCGGTCGAGCGCACGTACCGGCCGTTGCCGTCGAAGTTGCCCGATAGGCTGGCCAGACCGACGGCTGACTGGAACAGCTCCTGGTAAGCCTGCAGCCCGGTGGTCAGCGGCGGATCCTGGATGTACTCGTTCCCGGTGGGGATCAGCGTGTGCACGAAGCATTTCGCCAGGGCGTCGGAGCCGTTGAGGAGCGCCTGGGACGAGTTCAGTGTGCTCGAGGTGCCCTGCACCGCCGGCGTCAGCGAGGTCAGCAGGCCACCGAGGTCCGAGCGGCTCATCAGCGCGGTCGCCTGGGTCAGCCACGGCATCCCGGCGGCGATCGTCGGCGCCAGCTGCTTGACGCTCGGGGTCAGGTCCGCGGCGAACTGCTGGGTCGGCCCGAACGAGGCCTGCAGCGGGCCCAGCGCGCTGTCGGCGGCACGCAGCAGTGGCGGCAGCAGCGAGATCGTGACCGACAGATCTCGCTGGCGGCTCGCCAGCGCGCCCATGGTGCTGTTGAACGTCGTCACGAGGTCCTCGAGCCGGCTCTGCTGGGACGCCAGCGCGGTGAAGATGTGCGCGCTGCCGGTGACGGCACCGGACAGGTCATGGGGCTGGGTGCCCAGCAGCGCCTCGTTGACGAGCGTGGACGCCTTGAACGCGTTCGCGGCGTAGTCGAGGGACTTGTTCAGCGACTGCGCCGCCGTCAGCCCGCGGACGCTGGGATCCTCGGTGGCCTGCTGCGCCGCCCCCTGGTGGCCGTTGAGCGTCTCGCCCAGCGCCGCGAGCAGGGTCTGGAGGTTCTCCCGCGCGTTGGAGTTCAGCGCCGACAGCACCCGGTCGAGCTGGACCGGACCGCTCGTCTGGGACGCCGGCAGCGTCGCGCCCGATGAGAGCGTCGGCGCTGACGGGGTCCCCGGGCTGAGGTCCACGTAGAAATTGCCCTCCAGGAACAGCCGCGGCCGGATGTTCGCGGTGGCGTCGGCGTGGATCGGCAGGCCGCTGCCCTGGATCGAGAGCGTCGCCACCGCCGCCGTCGACGAACCCGAGACGCGCTGGACCGCGGTCACCGTACCGACGTCGACCCCGGCGATCCGCACCGGCGAGCCGAGGTGCAGCTGGGTCTCGACGGTGAACGCCGCCCGCAGTTCAAACGGCGAGCCCGAGAACGGGATCGAGCCCCCGAATACGAGGTAACAGACGGCCAGGATCACCACGGCGGCGATCGCGCCGGCGGCGAGGTTGCCGACCCGTGAGCGGTGACGTCTCATTTGCTCGACCGCGTCGTCGTCTCGGTCTTCAGGCCGAGGTCGCCGGGCGGGTTGCCGATGACAGCGCGGCCGGTGATGAACGGCTCGTTGCCCGCGGCGCACTCCGCGGTCTGACCGGGCGCATCGGTATTCGGGTACGGGTTGACGTGGATCGGCCCGGAGGCGCCGCTGACCGGCCCGGTGTACGCCTGGCTCGACGGAACGGACTCGCGGCCGGGGAGGTCGTCGATCAGCACCTGGACGAAGCGCAGCAACGTGCCCTGGCTGACGTGCTCGGACAACACGCTCTGGGTGTTGCGCAGGAACAGCGTCACGTAGTTGCAGGAGCTCTGCGCGGGGGTGAGGAACGCCAGCGGCGGACCGAGCTTGGAGAGGGTCAGCGTGAGCCGGTCCAGCCCCCCCTGCACCGAGGGCGTCTCGCCGTAGCCGGCCACCGTCTTCGCCAACGTCACCGTCCGCCGGTCGAGCGCGGCCGTCCCGGGCAGGTTGCGCGTTCCGATCGCGAACGCGCTGGCCAGGACCGGCGCGCTCTGGGGAAGGGTGGCCACCCCGGGCCGCAGCTCGGACAGCAGCGCGGCGGTGTCGGTCAAGAACGGCCGGATGACGGGCGCGTCGTTGATCGTCGCCTCGAAGTTCGGCGGCGTGTCGGAGATCGTGTTCTGCAGCGATGGGACCGCGACCCCCGCCAGCGCCCGGAAGGTGGTGTTGAGGTTCGCGAACAGGGTCGCCTGGGTCTGGGCCACCGGCGCCAGCGCCCCCGCGTAGCTCTCCAGGCCCTGGAAGAAGCCGGCGAGGTCGGTGTGCGACGAGGCCAGGTTGCGCGCCACCGGCCCGAGGTCCCCGAGCAGGGGCACGAACGCCCGGAACGCCTCGTTGAGGTCATAGCCGCGCCCGGCCAGCGCCTCGCCGAAGCCGATGGTGGAGCGCTGCACCCCGACCCGCGTCGGCGGGTTGAACATCGACAGCACCTGGTCGAAGTCCACCTCGGTGCTCTCCTGGCGCATCGGGACCGTCGCATTCGCGGGCCAGCCCCGCTGCGAGTGCCCGACCGTGATCTGGAGGTACTTGAGGCCGATGGCGCCCTTGAGCCGCACCGTGAACAGCGAGTCGACCGGCAGCGGCTTGATGCTGTTCTGCAGCTGCAGGTTGAGCAGCGCGATCGGGCGCCCCGTCGAGGTCCGCATCGGCGTGACGCTCGAGACGATGCCGACCAGCGCCCCGCCCATGTTGACCTCGTCGCCGTGGCCGAGCTCGCTGGCGTCGGCCGCCTGCACGTGCAGCTTGTAGGTCGGTACGAACGGCAATCCGTTGGTGGCGTTGTAGGCCAGCATCACCGCGACGATCGTCACCAGCACGGTCAGGGCGCCGATCAGCACCGGGTTGCCGGCGAAGCCGGGATCGCGACGGCCGCGACGCCGCTTCACGACCCGCTCCCGGTGAGGTAGGCGAGCAGCCCGGTGAGCGTTCCGGCCGGCTGCTGCTTGGCGGTGGCGGCCTTCACGGCCTCGGTGACGATGTGCGGGTCGGTGACCGAGGCGGTGGCCGGCGTGGCCGGCGTGGCCGGCGTGGCCGAGGCCGACGTGGCCGACGCCGACGCTGCCTTCCCCGAGACGAAGTTGGCCGAGCAGCCCGGCACCGCCGTCGTCACATAGTTGGTGCAGCTCGAGACGAGTGGCTCATCGCGCACGTAGTGGCCGAGGCTGTCGAACCCGTTGCCGGCGACGGCGCCGTTGAACAGCAGCTTCATCAGCTGCTGTATCCCACCGGTGCTCTGCAGGCTCTGCGTCAGCTTCTGGAGGTTGGCCGAGCTCGGGGCGCCGGCGTTGCCGAGCGCCTTCAGACGCTGCGCCAGCGGCAGCGACGCCACCAGCGATGGCTGGGACTGCTTGGCCGAGGCGCCGAGGTTGATCAACGCGGTGCGGGCGGCCGAGGCGAACGGCGTGAGGTTGGCGAACTGCTGCCCCAGCGCCGACGCGCTCTGGCCGAGATTGGTCAGCAGCGGCGTCCCCTGGTCGGCGAGGGCCCCGAGATCGGCCATCAGCGGCCGCAGCTGCCGCAGGTAGCTCGGGAACAGCTTGAACGTCTGCGAGATGTCCTGGGCGCGGGCGGCGCTCGCCACCGCGGTGGTGTTGGCCTGGGTGACGAAGCCCGAGATCTGGCGACGCTCGCGCGCCAGCGGCGCCAGCACGGTGTCCGAGGCGGTGGCGAGCCGGGCCAGGGTCTTGTTCTGCCGGGCCAGGATCTGCAGCACCTTGTCGGTGTCGCCCAGCGCCGGATTGGCACGATGGATGACGGCGTTCAGATCGGAGCCGCGAGCGGCCAGCCCGGTTCCGAACTCGTCGATGATGATCGCCAGCGACTGGCGAACCGGGTCGGTGGAGATGTCCTGGACGATGTCGGAGTCGATCGGCGAGCTGGTGCGCGTCACCGGGAGGTAGTAGGTACCGGAGCCGGGACCCGACCGGATCTTCGCCAGCGCCGGGCTGCCGGAGCTCCCCGGAGTGCAGTCGACGTACTCCTCGCCGATCAGCGACTGCGGGCGAATCGCGCACGTCGCGTTGGCGTGGAACGGCGCGAATCCGGGGTTGGTGATCGAGATCGTGACCGCAGCCTGGTTGTTCTTGGTCACCCCGAGTGTCGTGATGGCGCCGACATTGGCCCCGGCGATGCGAACATCCTCCCCCTGGGCCGCGAACGAGGCGTCGTCGAAGATGGCGCGGACGAGGTACGTCCCCGACGTCGTGTGCTTCGCCCCCTGGGCCAGGGCGATGCCCACTGCCGCCACGAGCACGGCGGCGCCGATGAGAGCGAACCGTCTCACGGTCCCGGAGGCACCGATGTCGTTGAGCAGCCGGGAACCGACTCGGGCGTCGAGCCGTCCGGCGAGGGCTGCACCGCGCTGCCGGGGCAGCGGTTGGTAACTCGCTCCAGACCCTGGTACCGATCTCCGGGGAACTGCGTGGTCAGCTGATTTGAGGAGTTCAGGGCGAACGGCAGCAGCAGCGGCTGGGTCCGCACGTAATGCCCGTTGGCGTCGTAGTAGGCGCCGGCCTGCCCCAGGTTGGTCAGCGCCGCCACCACGTCGGGGGCGTAGTCGCGCAGGTACTCCACCTGGTTCTCGGACGCGTTGAACTGCTGGATCATCTTCGGGAACGTCTGCGCCGCGATCCGGGCCAGCGCCGGCGTGGCCTGCGCCAGCTCGGTGAGATCACCGGTTCCGGCCGGGTTGTGGATCAGCGCGTCGAGCCCGCCCACGGTGGGGATCGATTGGGTGACCAGCCGGCGCAGCGACGCGAGGAACTCGGGCAGGCGGCGCACCGCCGGCTTGGAGGCGGCCACGAGGGGATCGAGCTTGTTCAGCGTGGTCTGGAGCCCCGCGAACGTCGTCGTGGAGCGCTGCAGGGTGCCGGGCAGTAGCGTGAGCGCCGTCTGCAGCGCCTGGCTCTGGCCGGCGATCGCGCCGGTGGCGGTGCTCGTGTTCGCGATCAGCTGCGTCAGCTGCGTGCTGCGCGATGCGAGCGCTTGGAGCGCCTGGGCCCCGTGGACGACCAGCGCGTCGAACGTCGGCTGGTCCCGGGTGAGCTCGGCGGTGACCTGGCTGGTGCTCTGCAGCCCGGGCGCCAGGTACTCGAGCGCGCGGTTGGCGGCCTGGCCCTTGCCCTTCAGGGACGCCGCTTCGCCCCGGATGAATCCCTTCAGCCCGGCCCGCGTCAGCGGATCGAACGTATCGAACAGCTCGTCGATGTTGACCTCGGAATAGGTGTGGGCCGCGCCGATCACACCGCCGTCCTGGATCGGCGGCGCGGCGCCCGGCCCGGGCTCGAGCTCGACGTACCTGCTGGCGATGCCCGACAGCGAATCCTCGAAGATGCGGGCCACGGTGCCCTGATGCAGTGGGCCGACGTCCCCGTGCAGCGACAGCTTGATGACCGCCTGGCCGTTCGGGGTCAACCCGATCGAGTCGACCGTCCCCACGGCCGCGGGCCCGATCAGGACGTTGTCACCGTTGACCAACCCGCTGGCGTTCTGAAAATCGGCGTTCAGGGTATATGTGGAGCCACCGCCCAGGACGACCAGCGCCACGACGACGAGCGCCAGGAGGAGGGCGCCCGCCGCGGCCAGGCGAACGACCGTGGACGCTCGCGGCGCGTCGTCACTCGCCAGTTCCTGGCCGATCGAGGCTGGCCGCCGTCCGGGACCTCCTGTCGCGCTTCCTGGCGGGCCGATGTGGCTCTCCTCCTTCCCATTCCCGACGCTGCGCGGTTGGCATCCTGCCAAAGCCACCGGCCATCCATCACGACCGACCGTTCACCGCGATCGGAGAAGATAACGCTAGTTGCGGGGGCGGCGCGCCAGCAGGGCGGCGCCGATGGCTCCGCCGAGATCACCGAGCCCCGCGACCCTGACCGCCGGGGGGCGGGAGTCGTTGAACAGATGCGGGTGCATCTCGCTGGCGATCCGCTCGGCGAACGGCTGCCCGAAGCGCACGCCGAGGCCGCCGCCGATCACCACCGCCTCGACATCGAGCAGGTTCACGGCGGAGGCGACCCCGGCGCCCAACGCCTTCACCGCGCGCTCGAGCAGATCGGTCGCCAGCGGATCCTGGTTCTGGTGCGCATGCCACCAGACCGAGCTCGTCAGCCGCGTCCGGCCCCGCTCCTTCATCAGCTTGAGCAGATCTGTCTTGGCGCCCTTGGCGATCTCGCGCCGGGCGCGCGCCTCCATCGCCGCGCGGCCCGCATACGCCTCCATGCATCCACGCCGACCGCACGGGCAGTGCGCCCCGCCCCGCCGGACCACCATGTGGCCGATCTCGCCGGCGCCGCCCCGGCCGAGCCACTGCTGGTCGTTCAGGATCAGGCCGCCGCCGACTCCGGTCCCCCAGAACACTCCCAGCAGCGAGTGATAGGGCTTCCCCGCCCCCAGCTCGAACTCGGCCTGGGTGGCGACCTGCACGTCGTTGCCGACGAACACGTCAGCGCCGAGCCGGTCTGACAGCACCTTGGCCAGGTCGAAGCTGCCGCCCCAGCCGGGGAGGTTGCGCGCATTGGCCACGGCGCCGGTCTCCTCGTCAACATCGCCCGGGGAGCCCACGCCGATTCCGGCCAGGTCGGTGGTCCTCACGCCGGCGGCCTCGGCCGCCCCGGTCAGCGCATCCATCATCTGCGCCGCGACGTCCTGCGGCCCGCCCTCGGTCGGGGTCGGCGTCCGGGCCTGGCCCAGTACCTCGTTCTCAGCGGTGACCACGATCGCCTCGATCTTGGTTCCGCCCAGGTCGATCCCACCCCGCAGCTGATGCCCATCCTCCATTGCGGGACGGAGCCTACCGGTTTGCCGGCCGGCTACCCCCAGGATTCGCGGTAGTGCTCCTGCTCGGGCGTGGGCTCATCGATCTCCACGCCCAGGGCAGCGAGCTTCAGCCGCCCCACCTCCCGGTCGATCGCCGGGCTCACCGGGTGCACGCCCGGCGCCATGTCGCCCCGGCGCTTGACCAGGTCCTCGACGCTGAGCGCCTGCAGGGCGAAGGAGACGTCCATCACCGCCGCCGGGTGCCCTTCGGCGGCCGCCAGGTTCACGACGCGCCCGTGGGCGAGCAGGTGGAGGCGACGGCCGTCGGCCAGGCGGTACTCCTCCACCAGCGGCCGGGCCGACCGTGTGCCGCCGGTGGCGAGCGCGGCCAGCTCGTCGAGGTCCAGCTCGACGTCGAAGTGGCCGGCGTTGGCCAGCAGCGCTCCGTCCTTCATGCGCTCGAAATGCGCCCCGCGCAGGACTCGACGCGAGCCGGTGACCGTGATGAAGATGTCGCCTCGCTCGGCGGCCGCCAGCGCGGGCATCACCTCGTACCCGGCCATCCGGGCCTCGAGTGCCCGCAGCGGGTCGACCTCGCAGACGATCACCGCGGCGCCGGCGCCGCGCGCGCGCTCGGCCACCCCCAGCCCGGCCCAGCCGTAGCCGATGACGACGACGGTGTTGCCGGCCAGCAGCACATTCGTGGCGCGCACGATCCCGTCCAGCGCCGACTGACCGGTGCCGTGGCGATCGTTGAGCGCCCGCTCGGTTCGGGCCTCGTTGAGCGCGAGCACCGGGCAGCGCAGTGTCCCCTCGTCCTCGAGACGGCGCAGACGGACGAGGCCGGTCGTCGTCTCCTCGGTGCCGCCGATCAGGCCGTCGAGCACCTCACCGCCGCGCGCGTGGGCGGTGATGAGCAGATCGGCGCCGTCGTCCAGGGTGATCTCCGGGCCGGGGCCGTCGGCGGTGCTCAGCAGGGCGAGCACGTGCTCGACGTACGTATCGACGTCCTCGCCTCGCCGCGCGCGGACCTCGACGCCGTCCTCGAGCACCAGCGCGGCGGCGACATCGTCCTGCGTCGAGAGCGGGTTGGCCGCGCACAGCGACACGACGGCGCCGCCGGCGCGCAGCGCCCGCACGAGGTTGGCCGTCTCCGCGGTGACGTGGAGACAGGCGGCGATCCGGACTCCGGCCAGCGGCCGCTCGGCGGCGAACCGGGACCGGATCCGGGCGAGCACGGGCATCTGCCCGGTCGCCCAGGTGATCCGGGACTCCCCGTCCGGCGCGAGCGCGAGGTCCGCAACGTCATGCGATCCAAGCTCCGCGCGCGCCATCGCCGGTCCGCCGAGTCGTGATGCCTGGTGGGCGACCGGCTAGTAGCGGTAGTGGTCTGACTTGTACGGGCCGTGCACCGGCACGCCGAGATACTGCGACTGCTCGGGCGTGAGCTCGGTCAGTTTGACCCCGAGCGCGTCGAGGTGCAGCCGTGCCACCTTCTCATCCAGCTGCTTGGAGAGCACGTATACCTGCGTCGCGTACTCCCCGGTGTTCCCGAACAGCTCGATCTGAGCCATCACCTGGTTGGTGAACGAGTTCGACATCACGAAGCTGGGATGCCCGGTCGCGTTGCCGAGGTTCAGCAGCCGTCCCTCGGACAGCACGATGATCGTGCGGCCGCCGGGGAACACCCACTCGTCGACCTGGGGCTTGATGTTGATCTTCTCGATCCCGTCGATCTTCTCCAGGCCGGCCATGTCGATCTCATTGTCGAAGTGGCCGATGTTGCCGACGATCGCCTGGTGCTTCATCTTCGACATGTGCGCGGCGGTGATCACATCCTTGTTGCCGGTCGTGGTCACGAAGATGTCCGCGGTACCCAGAACGTCCTCGATCCGCGCGACCTGGTAGCCGTCCATCGCCGCCTGCAACGCGCAGATCGGATCGATCTCGGTCACGATCACCCGCGCGCCCTGACCACGCAGTGACTCCGCGCAGCCCTTGCCGACGTCCCCGTAGCCGCAGACGACGGCGACCTTGCCGCCGATCAGCACGTCGGTCGCGCGATTGATGCCGTCGATCAGCGAGTGGCGACAGCCGTACTTGTTGTCGAACTTGGACTTGGTCACCGAGTCGTTGACGTTGATCGCCGGGAACAGCAGCCGACCCTCGTTGGCGAACTGGTACAGGCGATGCACGCCGGTCGTCGTCTCCTCGGTCACGCCCTTGATCTGCGCCGCCATCCGCGTGAAACGCTGCGGATCCTCCTGCAGCGAGCGCGTCAGCAGCTCCAGGATGACCCGGTGCTCGTCGTTCTCCGCCGTGCTCGGGTCCGGTACCTCGCCGGCCGCCTCGTACTGGGCGCCGTTGTGGACCAGCAGCGTCGCGTCGCCGCCGTCGTCGAGGATCATGTTGGGGCCGTCCGAGTCGCGCCAGGTCAGCGCCTGATCGGTGCACCACCAGTACTCCTCGAGCGTCTCGCCCTTCCACGCGAACACCGGGATCCCCTTGGGATCCTCGGGCGAACCGTCGAGGCCGACGACGATCGCCGCCGCCGCATGATCCTGGGTGGAGAAGATGTTGCAGCTCGCCCACCGGACCTCGGCGCCGAGCGCGGTCAGCGTCTCGATCAGCACCGCCGTCTGGATCGTCATATGCAGCGAGCCGGTGATCCGCGCGCCCCTCAGCGGCTGGCTGTCGGCGAACTCCCGGCGGGTCGCCATCAGGCCCGGCATCTCGTGCTCGGCCAGCCGGATCTCCTTGCGGCCGAACGCGGCGAGTGCGAGATCGGCGACCTTGTAATCGGCCTTCTGAACGGTGGTGCTCATGGGTCTCTCCAGGCTCGTGGTCAGATGTGGGAAGTTCTCGTCGATGGTCGCGGCGGGGCGACCGGCCGCTCAGGCGGCCGCGAGCAGGCGCTCGTGCTTCTGCTGCTCGAAGCGCAGCCAGTCCTCGGCCTCGACGTGCTCGGGGCGCCGCGCCTCGGAGTGCAGCCATGCCTGGACGGCCTCGCGCAGATCGGCGGCGGCGGCCACCCGACGGGCGAAGGCCACGTCCGACAGCGAGATGTCAAACCGGCCGAGGAGCTCCTTGAGCGTGCGCAGCCGCTGCAGCTCGGCGGCGCCGTACAGTCGATACCCCGATGCCGACCGCTCGGGGGCGACCAGCCCTGCCTGCTCGACGTAGCGCAGCATCCGGGGCGACCAGCCGGTCGTCGTGGCTGCCTCGTTGATCGTCAGGGCCTGCATGGGCCTCAACCTTATCACGGGCGTGTCAAGGTTTGGAATCGCCCGAACGGTCTGAAAAGCCCTCCATTCCGGGAGGGGACGGTCAGGACTCCTGCTGCGCCAGAGCCCCCTTGAGCCGGTTGATCGGCTCGATCGAGACCGGGTCGCGCCCCGCCAGCACCCCCAGGTAGACCGAGACGAGATCGCCGAGCAGCACGAGCGATACGAGCCGGTCGACCCGCGTGTGCCCGACCGTCTCGATGCGGTGCGCGGCGGCCGCCTGCTCGCCGATGACATCGAGGGTGAGGGCGATCCGCGCGCGCACCCGCGGATGCAGATCGCAATCGTCGAGGAAGACGGCGCTGAAGCGGCCGAGCCCGGCGGCGTTCTCCCAGCCGACGATCTCGTTGTGATCGAGCTCGGGCAGCTCGCTGCTGAACGCGGGCGCGTTGGCATTCTCGTTGATCTGGGTCTTCCAGCGGTAGGCGATCGCCGCCGTCAGCCCGGCTCCGGCGATCACCGGCGTCGTACCCGACAACGAGCGGGCCAGGGTCTTGGCCGGCGAATCCTCGGGCGCGTCGGGCCCCCACGCCGCGATCAGCTCCTCGGCGTGCGCGGCGGCGACGTCGATCTCGGTGTGCAGGCGCTCGGCGGCTCCGGCCAGAGCCGCGACCTCGAGGGCCACGACGAGCGCGTAGCCGACCGCGGCGCGCGGCTGAAATCCGCCCGGGAGGGGGATCACCGGAACGCCATCGGCGCGGGCGCTCGCGGCCAGCCTGCCACCGGTCGTGCAGACGATCCGCCTGGCCCCCAGCGTGCCCGCGGCGTCGTACGCCGCCAGCGTCTCCTCGGTTTCGCCGGAGTAGCTGGAGCACAGCACGGTCGTATCCGGCATCGTCCAGGCCGGCAGCCCGTAATCGCGGGACACGATGATCGGCCGCGAGGCGCGATCGCCGAGCGTCGCCCGAGCCAGCAGACCGCCGATCGCGGAGCCGCCCATCGCGGCCACCACCAGCCCACCGGGCGAGTCCTCAGGGCTCAGGTTGGCCGACTCCACCCGCCACAGCGCGTCACGCAGATGCTCGGGCAGCCCCAGCACGTCGGCGAGCTGGCCGGTGCTGTCAACCGCCGCGATCGAGTCGCGGGTCAGCTCCGTCGTCGAGCTCAAAACGCGATCGCCCCCTCGGGCAACGTCACCCCGGGAAAGACCCGCATGCCGGCCAGCAGCGTGTTGCCGGCGCCGACGTTGACGTCCTGACCGAGCACGACGCGCCCCTCGACCCGACACCGGTCTCCGATGCGGACGTTGGCGCCGACGATGGAGGAGCTGATCCGCGTTCCGGCGCCGACCTGCGTCCCGTCGAGCAGGACCGAGCTCTCGATGTGTGTCCCGGCGCCGACCGTGACCCCACGGCCGAGGACCGTCCGCGAGCCGACGACCGCGGTGCTCGCCACGCGGCAGCCTGACCCGATGAGCGCCGGCGCGTGGATCGTCCCGGCCACCTCCTCGGCGTCACCCTCGCGCAGGACCCCGCCGGCCGCCGCCAGCCGCCGCCCGACCTCGGTCTTGACGTCCCCCTCGAGGATCTCGAACGTCGCCTGCAGGTAGCGCTCGGGCGTGCCGATGTCCAGCCAGTAGCCGGATGCCTCATAGCCGTAGAGCCCGTGCCCCACCAGCGCCGGGAACACCTCCCGCTCGATCGAGATGTTCGTGCCGGCGGGCGCCATGCCCTCGAGCACGGAGCGCTCCAGGATGTACGCGCCGGCGTTGATGAGGTTGGTGTCGATCTCCTCGGGGCTGGGCTTCTCGAGGAATTGGCGCACGGAGAGATCGTCATTGCGCCGCACCAACCCGTACGCGGACGGATCGTCGACCGGCATCAGCGCGAGCGTCGCGCGGGCGCCGGTACGCTCGTGTTGGGCGAGCTGCTCGGTCAGATCCATATCGGTGAGGCAGTCGCCGTTGAGCATGAAGAATCGGTCGGCGAGCAGATCCTCGGCGTACTTGAGCGCGCCGCCCGTGCCGAGCGGCTCGGGCTCCTCGATGTAGCGCAACGAGACCCCGAACGATGTGCCGTCGCCGAGCACGGCGCGGACCCCGTCGGCCATGAAGCCGCACGCGATGATGACGTCGTCGATGCCGTGGCCCCGCAGCCATTCGATCATGTACGAGATGAACGGGCGGTCCACGAGCGGGACGACCGGCTTGGGCACGGTGGAGGTCAGCGGCCGCAGGCGCGTGCCCTCACCGCCGGCCAGGATCAGGGCCTGCACGTCGGCAGCCAGTCCCGTCGGGTCGTGCCGCTCATGACCGTCCGATGCCCTCGTAGACGAACCCGGCAGCGGCCACGGCATCGCGATCGGCGTAGTTGCGACCGTCGATGAGCAGGCTGCCGGCCATGCGCTCCTTGACGGCATGCCAGTCCAACTCGGCAAACTCGGGCCACTCGGTGACGAGGATGCAGGCGTCGGCGCCCTGCACCGCGTCCAGCGCCGAATCGGCGAACCGCACGCCGGTCATCAGCTTGCGCGCCTCGGCCTCCGCGACCGGATCGTACGCGCTGACGGTGGCGCCGTCGGCCTGCAGGCGAGCCGAGAGCACGAGCGAGGACGCCTCGCGCATGTCGTCGGTGTTGGCCTTGAACGCCAGCCCCAACAGCGCCACCCGGCGGCCGACGAGTGACCCGAGGTGCTTCTGCAGCTTGCCGACGACCCGCCGCTTCTGCAGCTCGTTTACCTCGATCACCGCCGTGAGCAGCTGGAAGTGATAGCCCGAATTGCCCGCGAGCTGCTTGAGCGCCGAGACATCTTTGGGGAAACAGGAGCCACCGAATCCAATCCCGGGCTTGAGGAAGTGCTTGCCGATGCGCTGGTCCAGGCCCATGCCGCGGGCAACCTCGAGCACGTCGGCCCCGGTCTCCTCGCACACGTTGGCGATTTCGTTGATGAACGAGATCTTGGTCGCCAAGAACGCGTTGGCCGCCAGCTTGACCATCTCGGCACTGGCGATGTCGGTCCGCACGACGGGCGTATCCAGCGGCGCGTACAGATCGGCCACCGCGTCACCGGCCCACGTGCCCTCGTCGCCGATGACGACCCGATCGGGCGCCAGGAAGTCCTCCAGCGCCGATCCCTCCTTGAGGAACTCGGGACACGACACGTAGGCAAAGCCGTCCTTGCCGTGCTCGGAGAAGATCCGTTTGATCGACGCGCCCGTGCCCACCGGAACCGTTGACTTCATCACCAGCGCATGGCGATCGGACCGCGGCATCGACTCCACGACCGCATGCACCGCGGACAGGTCGGCGTCCCCCGAGTAGGTCGGCGGCGTTCCGACGGCGACGAACAGCAGCCGCGCGTGCTCCAGCGCCGGCGCCAGCTCGGTGGAGAAGTGCATGCGCTCGCGATTGCGCGCCACGCAGTCGGCTAGGCCGGGCTCGTAGATCGGGATCTCCCCGCGTTCGAGCAGGGCGATCTTGTCGGCGTCGACGTCGACGCACCAGACGTCGCTGCCCAGTTGCGCAAAGCCGGCGGCCGTCACCAGGCCGACATAGCCGGTGCCGATGACCGCGATCGGTTCGGGTTGCGAAGACATGAACAGGCGAGGGTAGCGAGGCAGCGGCGGCCTGGGGGGACGGCCGGAGGCGTCGCTCAGGGCGTCGCCGGCGTCAGCGACGCGGCGATCCCCACCATCTGCCCGTTGGGAATCGCGCTCGTGAGCGTGTTGGAGATCCAGTAGGTGTCGGGGCCGTTGTGCCAGGCCACCGTCGTCAGGCGGTCACCGTTGCCGTACAGGTACAGCTTGCGGCCGTTGACCTCGCGCGTGCCGCTAGGGCTGGAGAGCAGCGGCGGGTTCTTCCACGTCGTGCCCTGGACCCCGTAGTACTGACCCAGGAGCGGGTTGATGGCGATCGTCATCCGGTAGGCGGCATAGGAGGTGCCGGACTGCTGACCCCGGATCCGGTACTCGCGCGGATAGGAGTGGGCGTACTCAGTGGCCGGCTCCGCGCCGTTGGCGCAGTTGCCGAGCAGCGCCAGGCAGTACTCGGACCCCGCCTGGATGAGGCGCGGGTAGTACACCGGCATGCCGGCGTGGGCGAGCTGCGCCGCCTGGCTGCGTCCGCCGGAGACGTCGTCAGTCAGGCCGGCGGTCGGTGCCTTGGCGAGGTGGCTGTCGCCCTTGGCCGACTTCGGCGCCGTCTTGGCCGGGGCCTTTGCCTTGGTCGTCGGCGCCATGAAGCGGACATAGGCAGTCTGCTCGGCGGAAGCGCTGGCCGTCACGTAGCACGACGTCGTCGTGCAGGGCTGCAGGTCGGCCGGGAACTCGACCTGATGGATCGTGCTCCCGTCGGCATTGAGCACGAGGTTGAACAGGTTGAGCAGCCCATCCGAGGACTGCAGGCCCTTGTCGAGGACCGAGTGCTTGCCGAAGATCGTCAGCAGCTTGCTCTCGTTGGCGACCAGCTTGCCGATGCCGTACTGGTCCTTGGTCCAGCGGATGAAATCCTGCTGGCGGGCGCTGCGGACGATGTCCGAGTCGGTGTGGCGGAAGCGGACGAACGGGAGCGCGCCGTGGACGGATTGGTTGTCACCGCACAGCTTCTGATACCCGGGCTGGATGTCGATCGAGGAGTAGCTGTCCCCGGGTAGCCCTGAGTTCGAGTTGTTGTAATAGCGATGGTCGACGTCGGAGTACACGCAGCCGATCGCGTCGACGAGATCCGAGAACCCGGTGAAGTTCGTGTCGATGATGTGGTTGGGGTGAAAGCTCGGGAACACGTTCTGCTGGATCGTCTTGATCAGCAGGTTGTAGCCCCCGTCGGTGTAGGCGCTGTTGATCTTGGCGACGCCGAACCCGGGGATGGTGACCTGGAGGTCACGCGGGATCGACATGACGTTGATCGTCGAGGACGCGGCGTTGAGCCGTACGAGCAGGATCGTGTCGGTGTTCGAGTCCCGGAAGGACTCCCCGGCGCGGTGATCAGAGCCGATGATCAGCAGCGTCTGCGGCTGGCCCGGCTGCGGCAGCACGATCTGCTTGCTGACGATCCCGGGGTTGATGGACAGCGCGTCGACGACGTCCTTCACCTGGAGCAGGCCCGCCACCGCGGTCGTCGCCGCGGTCGCGCCGATGATCACCAGGCCCGCCAGCAGGAACCGCCACAGCATGCCGCCCCGGCTACGCGGGATCACGGATGGCCACCGGAGCGTGGATGAGAAGCGCTCGGAGTCGATCTCATGGAACAGGCGAGGGTAGCGGGACCGTCAGACCCCTCGACCGGAGCGAGCGCTCACGGCGTGGCCCGGGTCAGCGACGCGGCCATCGCCACCATCTGCTGGTTGGGGATGCTGCTCGTGAGGGTGTTGGCGATCCAGTACACGGCCGTCGGTGTCCGCCAGGCGACGGTGGTGAGCTTGCCGCCGGCGGCGAACAGCTCGAGCTTGCGGCCGGCCACCGTCTTGGTCTGCGACGGGGTGGCCAACAGCGGCGGGTCGAGCCAGGTGGTCCCCTGCACGCCGTAGTACTCGCCCTTGAACGCGTTCTGCACGATCGTCATGTAGTAGGCCGCGTGCGGCGCCCCGGACCGGTCGTGAATCGTGTAGCCGCGGGGGTAGGAGGCGGCGTATTCGCTGGCCGGCTCCTGGCCGTCGTCGCAGTTTCCGGTCAGGCTCATGCAGTACTGGGAACCGGACACGATGAACCTCGGGATGTAGATGGGCATCGTCACCCTGCCGAGCCGCGCCGCCTGGCTGTGGCCGTCGGACACGTCCGCCGTCAACCCGCTGGTGTCGATCCCCCCGGCCTTGTGATGTGTGAGGTTGACAGTGGGATGGGTCTTGGCCGCGGCCACCACCGCCGTGGTCGGCTTCATGAAGGTCGTGAAGGCCGCCTGCTCGCCCTGCGGCGTGGCCGTGACGTAGCACGGCGGAGCGGCCTGGCCGGGCGCCGCCGCGACGCAGGTCGGCAGCTGCGCCGGGAACGGGACCGACTTGATCGTGTGCCCGTCCAGGTTCAGCACCAGATCGAACAGGGTGATCAGCCCGTCGACGGTGTGCAGATCGTGGTCGGTCTGGACGTGATGGCCGAAGATCCCCAGCAGCTTGTCGCGGTTGGCGAGCAGCTGGCTGGTGCTGTACTGGTCCTTCGCCCAGCGGATGAAGTCCTGCTGGCGGGCGTTGCGGACGATGTCGGTGTCGGTGTGGCGGAAGCGCACGAACGCCAGCGCCCCCTGGGGCATCTGGTTGTCACCGCATAGCTTCTGGTAGCCGGGCTGGATGTCGATGCTGGAATAGTCGGTCAGCGCGGTGTTGTTGTAGTAGCGATGGTCGACCTGGCTGAACACGCAGCCGATCGCGTCCACCAGGTCGGCGAAGCCGGCGAAGTTGACGTCGAGGATGTGGTTGACGTGCAGTTCCGGGAACACGTTCTGCTTGATCGTCTTGATCATCAGGTTGGGGCCGCCGTCGGCGTAGGCCGCGTTGATCTTGGACGTGCCGAAACCGGGAATCTGCACCTCGAGATCGCGCGGGATCGACATCAGGTTGATCGTCGACGAGTTGGGGTCCAGGCGGACGAGCAGCATCGTGTCGGTGTTGGACGAGTTGTACGAGGTCCCGGCCCGGTGGTCGGAGCCGATGATCAGCAGCGTCTCGGGGGCGCCGGGCGCCGGCAGCGTCACGTTGGCGTGCGGCAGGGACGGCTCCACGCCGATCTCCGCGGCCAGCTGCTTGAACTGCAGCAGTCCCGCCACGGCGGTGGTCGCAGCGGTGGCGCCGATGATCACCACCGCCGCCAGCAGGAACCGCCACAGCATGCCGCCCCGGCCGCGCGGGATCATGCCAGGCCTCCGCCGATCGCCCGCAGACCCGCCGGACCATCGGTCTGCGCCAACCGCGCCGGCAGCACGCGGACGAAGTCGGCCAGCGCCCGGCGGTAGCGCTGCAGCGAGACCACGGAGACCCATTCCTCGGGCCCGTGGTGGCCGGCGCCGGCTGGGCCGAACTCGACGGCCGGGATCCCGGCCCGGATGAACGATGCGGCGTCCGAGGCGCCGTCACGACCGACGCTCTCGGTTATCCGATCAGGCGTGGCGCGCGACACCGCCTCGCGCAGCGCCACGACGTATGGGTTGGTGCGCGAGACGGAGACCGTCGGGTGGATGAACGTCCGCTCGACGTCGATGCCGGAGATGGCCCGCACCTGGGCGAGGATCTCCCCCGGATCCTGGCCGGGCAGGTAACGGATGTCGACGGCCATCTCGCAGCGATCGGGAACCTTGTTGAGCGCATCGCCGCCGGCGATCCGCCCCAGGTTGATCGATGGGCGGTCGAACATCTCCGAGGATTCGCGGCTGAACGGCAGCGATTCGATGGCGCGGAACACGTCCACCGCCTTGAGCACCGCGTTGTCGCCCAGCCACGGGGTCGAACTGTGGGCCGACCGGCCATGGACGACGATCCGCATCACCAGCACGCCCTTGGCCTCGACGCCGATGTGCAGGTTCGTCGGTTCGCCGGTGATGGCGAAATCGCCACCGAGCCCGGCGCCGACGACGGCGTCGGTGGAGCGCTCGTCGAGCTCCTCGGACTCCTCGTCGGGCACGCACACGAGGCGGACCCGGACTCCCCGCTGGTCGGCGACGTCCTTGAGCGCGCACATCATCGCCGCCAGGCCACCCTTCATGTCATAGGCGCCGCGGCCGATCAGCCGATCGCCCTCGATGCGGGGCTCGAACTGCTCCGGGAGGCCCGGGACCACGTCGAGATGGCCGTGCAGGACGACGCACGGCGCCGACTGCCCGGTGGCGCCGACCTCGGCGACGAGCACCGGGAACCCGTTGTGTTCGTGTTCACGGACCTCGATGTCACGGGATTCGAGCCATCCCTTGACGAATCCTGCGGCGGCGACCAGGACATCTGGGCGCGATGTCTCATAGCCGATCAGCCGTTCGGCGAGTACCAGCTCGTCAACCATGGACCACGGAGCTTATGCCGGCCGGATGTCGCCAGCTAAGCGAGACGGCGTCTCACGGCCGGGACGGCCACCGGTCAGTTGCCCTCGGCGATCCTCAGAAACGCCTCCCAGCGGCGCTTGTCGCGCTCGGCCGCCCGTCGCCGCTCGGTGTTCTCGCCGGCGTCGTCGAACTCGCGCTCGGCCTGCTGGAGCCGCTCGCGCAACTCGCCGGCGTCAAGCGAATCGGGCTCGTGAGCCTCCTCCACCAGCAGCAGCGCATGGTTGTCGGCGACCTGAAGGTAGCCCTCGGACTGGGCGAAGCGGATCACGTCGGAGTCCGATCGGTACAGCCGCAGCTCGGTCGGGTCGAGCATCGCCAGCAACGGCGCGTGATGGGCCAGGACGCCGATCGAGCCGACCGCCGTCCGGGTGGAGATCATCTGCACCTCTTCGGCGAAGACCTCGCCCTCGGGCGTCAGGACCTCCACCTCGAACTTCGCGTGCTCGGCCATCAGTCGGCGTCGGCGGGCGGCTCGGATTCGGCGTCGGCGGCCGGCTCGGATTCCGCCTCGGCGGGCGCCTCGGATTCCGCGTCCGCGGCGGACTCGTCCCGCTTGCGCTCGCGCTTGCCGCCGGCGTCGGCCACGACCTCGTCGATGGTGCCCTTCATGAAGAACGCCCGCTCGGGCACGTCGTCGTGCTTGCCTTCCAGGATCTCCTTGAAGCCCCGGATCGACTCGGCGATCGGGACGTACTTGCCCTCGATGCCGGTGAACTGGGTCGCCACGAAGAACGGCTGTGACAGGAAGCGCTCGATCTTGCGCGCGCGCTGCACGGTCACCTTGTCCTCGTCGGACAGCTCGTCGATGCCCAGGATCGCGATGATGTCCTGGAGCTCCTTGTTGCGCTGGAGCACCTCCTTGACCCGGTTGGCGACCTGGAAGTGCTCGTCACCGAGGATCTCGGCCTTCAGGATCGTCGAGGTCGAGTCCAGCGGGTCGACCGCCGGGTAGATCCCCTTCTCGGAAATCGCGCGCGACAGTGACGTGGTGGAGTTCAGGTGGGCGAACGCCGATGCCGGCGCCGGGTCGGTCAGATCGTCGGCGGGGACGTAGATCGCCTGGATCGAGGTCACCGAGCCCTTACGGGTTGAGGTGATCCGCTCCTGGAGCTGGCCCATCTCGGACTCGAGCGTGGGCTGATAGCCGACCTGCGAGGGCATCCGCCCCAGCAGCGCCGAGACCTCGGAGCCCGCCTGTACGAAGCGGAAGATGTTGTCGATGAACAGGAGCACGTCCTGACCCTCCTGGTCACGGAAGTACTCGGCCATCGTCAGACCGGACAGGGCGACGCGCATGCGGGCGCCGGGCGGCTCGTTCATCTGGCCGAACACGAGCATCGTCTTGTCCAGGACGCCGGACTCCTTCATCTCCAGCCACAGGTCGTTGCCCTCGCGGCTGCGCTCGCCCACGCCGCAGAATGCCGAGAGGCCGCCATGCTCCTGAGCGAGGTTGTGGATCAGCTCCTGGATGATCACGGTCTTGCCGACGCCGGCGCCGCCGAACAGGCCGACCTTGCCGCCCTTGGCATAGGGCGCGAGCAGGTCGACCACCTTGATGCCGGTCTCGAACATCTCGGTCGTCGGCGTCAGTTGCTCGACGGTCGGCGCGTCACGATGGATCGGCCAACGCTCGGTGTCCGGGTCGAGCTCGTCGCCGAGGTCGATCGTCTCGCCGAGCAGGTTGAAGATCCGGCCGAGCGTGGCCCGACCGACGGGGACGGTGATCGGGGCGCCGGTGTCGATCACATCGGTGCCGCGCGACAGGCCGTCGGTGGTGTCCATCGCCACGGCGCGGACCCGGTCGTCGCCGAGGTGCTGCTGGACTTCGCAGATCAGCCACTCGCTCTGAGCGGCGGCGAGGTCCTCGTCCTCCTCGGCCGCCGCCGCGGCGGGCCGCTTGACCTTGATGGCGTTGTAGATCGACGGGAGCTTGTCGGGGAACACCGCCTCGATGACGACGCCCTGGATCTCCTCGATCCGGCCGACGTTCTGCTCCTCGGTGGTGGTGCTGGTGGTTTCGCGTTCTTCTGTCGCAGACATGCGTTGTTCTCCTTATCCGACGCCTTCGGCGCCGGCCACGACTTCCATGATCTCTTGCGTGATCTCGGCCTGGCGGGCCCGGTTCATCTCGAGGGTGTAATCGTCGATCAGCGTGCTGGCGTTCTCGGACGCATTGCGCATCGCCGTCATTCGTGCTCCGTGCTCGGACGCGGTGGACTCGAGCAGCGCGCGGTAGATCGAGATCTCGACGTAATCGGGCACGAGCCGCGTGAGGATCTCCTCCGGTTCGGGCTCGTATTCCACCAGCGCGTGCGGGCCGTCACGGTTCTCCGGGGAGCGGTCCTCGTCCTGACCGTCGCCGGAATCGTCCTCGTCGACCAGCGTGGCCTTCTGCAACGGCAGCAGCGTCTCGCGCCGGATGACCTGCGACAGCGGCGAGATGTAGCCGTTGTAGAACACCTCGACCTGGTCGACGTCGCCGTCGACGTAGGCCGACATCAGGCGCTCGGCGATCCGGCGTGCGTCGGCGTAGGCGGGGCGGTCGGTGAAGCCGGTGAAGCTCTCGGCCACGGTCAGGCCACGGAACGTCAGCGACGAGGCCGGGCGCCGGCCGGAGGCGAAGTAGACCGCCTCGTGGCCCTCGCCGGCGTGCTCACGCGCGGCGGCGACGGCGGCGCGGACAGCATTGGAGTTGAACGCGCCGGCCAGTCCCCGGTCCCCGGCCACCACGAGCAGTCCGACCGTGCGGACCTGCTCGTGCTCGGCGAGGATCGGCAGCCGCGGGATGTCGCCGGCCGCCTCGGCGGCCTGGCGCGTCATCCGGCGGATGGCGTCCGCGTACGGTCGCAGCGCCTCGATCCGCTGCTCGGCGCGGCGCAGCCGAGCGGCGGCGACCATCTCCATCGCCCGGGTGATCTTCTGGATGTTCTTGACCGCGGAGATGCGGTTGCGAACGTCTCGCTGCGAGGTGGCCATCTGAGATCGCCGAGTCGGCCTCAGGCCGAGACGGGCTCACCCTCCTTCTCGTCCTCGGCTTCCACCTGCGCGGACCCGTTCCCGTCGCCGTTCTCAGCGCTGTCCTCGGTGGAGCGGCGCCGCGGTTCCGGGGCATCGCCATCCTCGAGCGGGTGGCCCTCCTCGTCGAGGTCATAGCCGAAGTCCTCGGCGTAGGTGTCGACGGCCTTGTCCAGGGCGGACTGGGTCTCGTCTGACCAGTCGCCGCCGGCGATCGCCTTGAGCAGCTCGGGCTCGTTGCCGCGCACCGACTCGGCCAGGCCGGACAGGAACCGCTCGACCTTGTCGACGTCGATGCGGTCCAGGTAGCCGTTGGTGGCGGCGTAGATCTGCGCCACCTGCTCCTCGGCCGGCATCGGGTGACGTTCTGACTGGTTCAGCGTCTTGACCAGCCGCTCGCCGCGCGCCAGCGTGCGCTGGGTGTCGGGATCGAGCTCTGATCCGAACTGGGAGAACGCCTCGAGATCGCGGTACTGCGACAGCTCGAGCTTGAGCGTGCCGGCCACCTTGCGCATCGGGGCGATCTGGGCGTTGCCACCGACCCGGGACACGGAGATGCCGACGTTGATCGCCGGACGTACGCCCGAGTAGAACAGCTTGGGCTCGAGGAAGATCTGGCCGTCGGTGATGGAGATGACGTTGGTCGGGATGTAGGCCGACACGTCGCCGGCCTGGGTCTCGATGATCGGCAGCGAGGTCAGCGAGCCGGCGCCGAGGTCGTCGTTGAGCTTGACGGCGCGTTCCAGCAGGCGGCTGTGCAGGTAGAACACGTCACCGGGGTACGCCTCGCGCCCTGGCGGGCGGCGCAGCAGCAGGGACATCTGCCGGTAGGCGTAGGCGTGCTTGGTGAGGTCGTCGTACACCGTCAGCGCGGCCTTCCCGTTGTAGAGGAAGTGCTCGGCCATCGCGCAGCCCGCGTACGGCGCCAGGAACTTGATCGGCGCCGACTCGTCGGCGGCGGCCATCACGATGATCGTGTTCTCGAGCGCGCCGGCATCCTCGAGGACGCCGGCGAGTTGCACGACCGTCGCCTTGCGCTGTCCGATCGCCACGTAGACGCAGATCAGGTCACGATCCTTGTTGTTGATGATCGTGTCGACCGCGATCGAGGTCTTGCCGGTCTGGCGGTCACCGATGATCAGCTCGCGCTGGCCGCGGCCGATCGGGATCATCGAGTCGATCGCCTTCAGTCCGGTCAGCATCGGCTCGGTCACCGGCTGGCGCTGGACGACCCCGGGCGCCTTGTGCTCGGCGGGCCGCCGCTCGGTGGTGTGGATCTCCCCCTTGCCGTCGAGCGGGTTGCCGAGCGGATCGACGATCCGGCCCAGCAGCTCCTCGCCGACGGGGACATCGAGCAGGCGTCCGGTCCGCTTGACCGTGTCGCCCTCGGAGATGTGCTCCCACTCGCCGAACAGCACCGCGCCGACGTTGTCGGACTCGAGGTTGAGCGCCAGGCCGGTCACGTCCCGGGGCAGCTCGAGCATCTCGAAGCTCATGCAGTTCTCGAGGCCATGGATGCGACAGATGCCGTCGGCGACCGAGAGGACGGTCCCGACCTCGGTCAGCTCCGCCCCGGAGGTGTCGAGGCCTTCGATCCGGCTCTTGAGGATCGAGGTGATCTCATCGGGTTTGATCTGCATAGTCAGGTTGCTCCCTTCACAGGCGCGGGGCCTACGCCTGCGCTACTTGCTTTCGAAGTTGTTCCAGTCGGTTCCTGATCGAAGCGTCGAGAATGACGTTGCCTACTCTCAGCACGACCCCGCCGAGGATGTCGGGATCGACGTCGGCGGACATCTCGACCTGCCGGTCCACCTGCTCACCGATGCGGTCGCCGAGCTTCTTGACGGTGTCCGCGTCGAGCGTGATGGCGCTGGTGATCTGCACCGGCAGCAGCCTGCGCGCCTCATCCCAGAGACTCTCGAAGTCGGACCGGATCCGGAAGATGACCGGCATGCGGTGACGCTCGATGAGCGCCTGCAGGAAGTTCGCAAACGCCGGGTTGGCGTCCGTGACCGCGCGCGCCAGACCCTGCTTCTTCTCCGTGACCGAGAAGTACGGCGAGAAGAAGAACGTCGCCAGCTGGCGGTTCTCGTTCATCGCGTCCGCGAACGCGCCGAGCTGGTCGTGGATCTCGTCGAGCGAGTCCTGCTCGGTCGCGACCTCGAACAGGGCGCGCGCATAGACCTGGCCGATCTCCTCCACTTAATTGCTTTCCGCCTCGTGGGCGAGGGCGTTGAAGTCGAGCTCCGACAGCGCCTCCTCAACGAGCCGGCGCTGATCGTCGGGAGTGAGGACCTTGCGGGTCACCTTCTCGGTCGCCATCACCGTGAGGTTGGCGACCTCGCTGCGGATCTCCTGGATCGCTCGGCGAGTCTCTGACTCGATGTCGCGGCGGGTCTGCTCCATGAGCTGCTCGCGCTTGGCCTTGGCCTCCTCGCTCGCGTCATGCGCTAGGGACTCGGCGGCACGCCGAGACCGCGAGACGATCTCCTCCGCTTGGCCCCGGGCCTCCTTGAGGCGCTCCTGATACTCGGCGAGCACCTCGTCGGCCTTCCGGCGCATGCGCTCGGAATGGTCGATCGAGTCGTCGATCGCCTGCTGGCGCTTGTCCAGGGCCGCCGAGATGCGCGGGAACGCCAGCTTGGCCAGCAGGTACATGGAGAGCCCGAACAGCAGCAGCGTCCAGATCATCAGCCCGACGTTGGGCGAGATCAGGAACGAGCCGCTCGACGCGGCGGGAGCGAGCACGGCGGCCATCTACTTGAGCACGTAGGACAGCAGGCCGGCGACCAGCCCGTAGAAGAAGCAGGCTTCGGTCAGGGCGAAGCCGAGCCACTGGATCTGGGTGATCTCATCGCGCATCTCGGGCTGACGGGTCACCGACTCGATCACCTTGCCGAAGATGGTCCCGATGCCGACCCCGGCGCCGACGGCGCCGAGTCCACCGCCGACGGCGATCCCGAATCCGGCGGTCACCCCGGTGGTGGCCGCGAAGGCGACGATATGTGTAAGCAGCACTGAGAACAGCTCCTTGTCGTGTTAGTGGTGGGTGACTGCGCCGGCGATGTAGATGGCGGCGAGGGTCGCGAAGATGAACGCCTGGAGGGTGGCGATGAGCCCGAGCTCGAACACGTAGACGATGATGCCGAACGGCAACGTGAACCAGCCGAGGAACGAGAGGCCGAGAATCACGGCCAGTCCGCCGGCCATGAACAGGATGATCATGTGCCCCGCGAGGATGTTGGCAAACAATCGCACGGTCAGCGAGATCAGCCGCATGAAGGTGGAGATCACCTCGAGGGGGAAGATGAGCAGCAGCATCGGGCCGTGGACGCCGCCGGGGATCAGGCTCTTGAGGTAACCGATCGGTCCCTGGGCCCGGATCCCCTCCCAGTTGAAGAGGATGAACACCACGAGCGCCAGGGCGAGCGGGACGGAGATGTTGGCGGTGGCCGAGTACAGCGAGAACGACGGAATGTGCGCGCCGAACAGGTTGAACTTCTGCTCGCTGTTGGTCGGCAGCGGGATGTAGCCGATCAGGTTGTTGTACTCCAGGAACAGAAACAGGGCACCGAGAAACGGGAACCAGCGGCGCGCCATCGTGTCGTCCATGTTCCCGCGCGAGATGTTGTCGCGCATCAGCGAATACAGGACCTCGACCGCCGTCTGGACCTTGTTGGGCCGCTGCTGCATGCGATCGGCGATCCAGATCATCGTCACGATCGTGAGGATCGTCGCGATGAACAGGTACACGACGGCCCGATTGATGCTGAACACGCCCAGGTGGACCCAGTCGACCAGCTTGAACTCGTTCTGGATCTGGAAGCCGCTCTTGTGGCCGAACCCGAAGATGATCACCAGGACGACGATCCCCAGCACGTAGACGCCGCCGATCCCGTATAGCCATTTGCGCGTCTGGCTCATCGGGACCTCGGCCGGGTCAGCCCGGAGGTGACGAGCGAGACGGTGAAGGCGAAAACGATCACGGCCAGGCAGGTCAGCCCGGCGTTCTGTCCATCGGACTTGCGGACCAGGATCACCGTGATCGCCAGCGCGAACAGCCGGCCGAGGATGAAGCCGAGGCGGATGCCGACCTGACGGTTCATGACCGGGGTGGCCGCCGCCGCCCGCTCGACGCCGATGCCGATCACGCGCAGCGCGATCCAGGCGCCCGCGCCGATGCCGTAGCCGGCCGCCGGCACGCCGATCAGCAGCATGATCGGCGCGGCGACCACCAGCACGATCACGTCGAAGAAGCCAAGCACGCTGACGCGAGGCTCAGATGTCGTGGAAGCGGTTAATGACAACGCGAATCCCCACCAGGAAGCCGATCAGGAAGCCCCCCACCGCCAATGGCACCAAGGCGCCGACCAGCGCGCCGATGGCCGCTCCGATTCCGGCGCACATCAAGTTCGCCGCGAGCATCAAGGCTCCGGCGCCGGCCACGTCCGAGCCGGTGATGGGCGGACGACTGTTCGTCATGAGGTCTGCTGACGCTTCTGTACAAGCTGATGAATTACTGGGTTGAGGGGCGCGTAGGCTATACGTCGTAGCGAACTAGGCGTTGCCTGCATTTCAGCGCCGACGCGGACGGCGCGCCACCACCAGGAGGGTAGTGGAGAGCCGGTCTGGTTAGAAGGAGGTTAGCGGGCCCGGGGGCCACGAGCGGCGCGGGCGAGGCGATCGCCGTCACGGCGGACCGGGAGCATCAGCGAGAGCAGGAGCGCCGCCAGCGGGAACACCGTCATCACCTCGAACACCGAGCGCAGGCCGTGGGCGTCGGCGAGCAGGCCGAGGAGAGGCGCCCCCACCCCGCCGAGTCCGATCGAAAGGCCGATCGTCACGCCCGATGCGACGCCGATCCGTCCCGGCAGGAACTCCTGGCCCATCACGATCGTCACCGCAAACGTGGCGATGGTGACCGCGCCGGCGAGCGCAGCGAACACCATCGCCAGCGCCGGCGATGAGATCAGGAAGCCGACGATCAGCGCCGGGAGGATGAGCATCGACCCGACCAGGACGGTGCGGCGCCCGAACCGATCGGCCAACCTGCCGCCGACCAGCGTGCCGGCGGCGCCGCCGACCAGCATCGCCGTGAGCGCCGCCCCGCCGGTGCCCCGGCTCGTGTGGAGATCGTGAATGAAATACAGCGGTATGAAGGTGATGAACCCGAAGTAGACGAACGATCGCAGCGCGATCACGAGGGCGAGCAAGGTGAACGGACGCCAGGCGTCACCGCTTGGCGGGTGAGCGGCGCGGGCCTGCGTGAGATCGACTCGAAAACGTTTGAGCCGCGGCACCTCGTGCGCCAGCACCAGGCCCATCAGGGACGTCGGCACGATCACGAGCAGCGTCCCGGACAGACCGAACGCGAGCACCAGCGGCGTGACCAGCGCCGGCCCGAGCGCGAAGCCGATGTTGCCGCCGACGCTGAACAGGCTCATCCCGCTCGAGCGCTTGGCGCCCGAGACGTAGTTGGCGAACCGTGATCCCTCGGGATGGAACGCCGCCACGCCGATCCCGGAGACGACGACGGCGGCGAACGTGAGCCGGTAACTCGGGGCGATCGCGGCCAGACCGACCCCGATCCCGCCGAGGATCGGGCCGATCGGCATCAGCCACGGCAGCGACCGACGATCGGAGATGTGGCCGAACAGCGGCTGGATCACCGAGCTCGAGATCGTCGCCGCCAGGATCAGCGCCGAAGCGCCCGCGTAGCTGAGATGGTCCTTGACGATCAGGAACGGCAGCAGCGCGGGGATGGAGCCCTGACCGATGTCGGTGAACAGGTGCCCGGCCGACAGGACGGCCATCGCCCGGCGGTCCACCCCGCCGCCGCCCTCCGGCGGGCGGCCGGCGATCGGACGGGCCCGCGCCGGCGCCTGCGCCGTGCTCACTGCTCGTCGATCTCGCGGATCCGCTGCGCCACGAGCTGCTGCTTGGTGGTCAGCTCGGCGGCGAGGTCGTTGAGCTCGGCCAGCCGGCCCTGCACCAGGTCCAGCTGGGTTCCGATGTGCTGCCCCAGCTGCTCGAGGATCCGCCGGCGCTCGGCCGGGGCGTCGGTCTGCTTGAGCTCCTGGCGCAGGTGGGCGCGAGCGCTCTCGGCCTCCAGCAGCTGGGAGAGCTGGTCGAGCGAGAGCCCGAGCAGGTCCCGCAGGCGGATGATCTCGCGCACCCGCTCGACGTCGGCCTGCGTGTAGCAGCGATGCTTGCCCTGCTCGCGCTCAGGCGCCGAGTCGAGCAGTCCGATCTCCTCGTAGTAGCGGATCGTTCGCGCGGTGGTTCCGGTGAGCTCGGCCAGCTCGCCGATCCGCAGCGTCTTGCCCGCCGTCGGGGCCGCGGAGTCGGTCGTGGTGCTCATGACAGGGCCGCCTGCGGCTCGCGGGGCTGCTGCTTGGCGGCGCTGATCTCCTTCGGCCGGGCGGCGGAGATTCCGGCGCCGACGATGGAGACGGCGCACAGGCACCAGAGCGCGGTGTGCATGTTGGAGATGAACGGCGTCAGCTGTGCGGTCGAGAGGTGGTTGGCGAGCCCCGAGAAAACCCTGAACAGCACCTGCTTGGGGACCGCCGCGGTGATGATGGCGAGCACGAACGCGATCGAGATGACCGCGCCCGTGTTCTGGACCAGGACGCGGGCGCCGGCGGCGATGCCGCGCCGATGCGGAGCCACCGTGCCCATCATCGCGGCCGTGTTGGGCGAGTTGAACATCCCGCTGCCGATGCCGACGACGAACATGTAGATGCCGGGCCAGACGTAGCTCGTGTCCCGGCCGAGGGTCGTCATCAGCCCCAGGCCGAGCGCGGTCACGAGCATGCCCATGACCGCGAGGGTCCGCGAGCCGCGGCGATCCGCCCACATGCCGGCGGCCGGCGAGGAGATCAGCATGCCCAGCGCCAGCGGCGCCAGCTTGACGCCGGCCAGGATCGGCGTGTTGCCCTGCACGCCCTGGAAGTAGAAGACGAACACGAACATCAGGGCAAACCGAGCCAGGCCGTTGGCGAAGGCGGCCGCCGACGCAGTGGCGAACAGGCGGTCGCGGAAGATGGTCAGGTCGAGCATCGGCGCCTTGTGCCGGGACTCGATCAGCACGAACGCCGGCAGGAACACGACGGCGAGGATCAGCGCCGGGATCGTCAGCGGCGAGGTCCAGCCCTCGATGCCGCCCTTGGAGATGCCGTAGACCAGCCCGGTGAGTCCGATCAGGAAGCTGATCGTGCCCAGGGTGTCGAACGAGCGATCCTCCCCGCGCCCGGTCACCTCGTGCAGGATCTTGCCGCCCCAGAGGCTGCCGGCGAGGCCGAACGGGACGTTGAACCAGAACACCCAGTGCCAGGAGATGGCCACCAGGGCGCCACCCAACACCGGTCCGATCACCAGCCCGACGGCGGCCACCATCGTGTTGGTGCCCATCGCCAGGCCGAGCTGCTCCTTGGGGAAGGCGTCGGTGACGATCGCCGCCGCGTTGGCGAACAGGAACGCACCGCCGATCCCCTGCACGATCCGCCACAGGATCAGCTGCGTCGCGTCGCCCGCGAACCCGGCTCCCAGCGATGCCAGTGCGAACAGCACAAAGCCGAACACGTAGGCCTTCTTGCGTCCGAACTGGTCAGACAGCCGCCCCGCGCTGAGCACGAGCACGGTCGACGCGATCATGTACACCAGGATCACCCACACGAGCTCGAGCAGGCTTGTGTGCAGGCTGCGCTCGAGGTTGGGCAGCGCGATGATCAGCGTCCCCGAGTTGATCGTCGCCAGCAGCATTCCCAGGCTGGTGCACGAGAGGGCCCACCATTTGTAGGAGTCGTGCTCGGCGTTGACTCCAAGGCGGCGGCGCGGGGCGCGCTGCGCGGGCGGGGCATTCAGGACTGACAACAGCAACCACCTTCTTCTCTTCTGCCGAAACAAAACCTTACGTAAACGTCAGAATAGCAGCGTCGGACCCGCCGGTCCAGGCCGGGAGCGTTTACGGGTGGCCGCCGTGCCGGGTGGTCGTCGTGTGGCGGGCGCGCTGCGGCGCCCGGTAGCGCAGCTCGAAGCGGCGGTGCAGGACGACGCGCTTGCCCTGGGTGATGACGAGCAGCACGCGGAAGTGGAGGTCTGCCTTGAGCAGCCGCCGGCCACGCCCGTCGAGCGGGAGCGAGATCGACCTGCTCCTGCCGCCGCGCAGCCGCAGCGAACGGCCGCCAACGCCCTCCGCGTGACGGCGCCGGCCCTTGCCAACCGGCACCGACAGCGTCAGCCGGGCGGCACAGCGGGCGGTCCTGGGACCGGCGCAGTGCAGGCGCACGTGCACCGTGGCGCCCGACACCCGGACGTGCCCGACGACTGACAGCCGCCCGGTATTGGGATTCGAGCCCGTGCCGCCCCCGCCGCCGGAGGAGCTCAGCGCCGACGTGCCGATGAGCACGCCGCCCCAGTCGTCGACGGCGACACACCGGTTCACCGTCGCGCAGTCGATCGAGGTGATCGGCCAGCCGTCGACCGCGTCCTGCCCCCACGCGCTGGCGCCCTGAGTCGGGTTGGTCGACGTGGCGACGTTCCCGGACGCGTCGCCGGCCACACACAGCGACGTGTCCGGACAGCTGATCGTGCTGATCACCCCGGGGGTTCCGCCCGGCGAGTCGATCGTCGCCACCGAGCTCCACTTGTTCGCGGCCGGGTTGGTCGACGTGATCGCCCCGCCACCGTTGTCGACGGCCACGCACTGGCTGGTCGACGCGCACGAGACGGCATTCGCCGGCGTGGTGTCCACGCCCTTGCTAGTCCAGTCCGTCGCACTCCCCGTCGGCTTCGTCGAGCTCAGTGCGTTGCCGGTGTCATCGATGGCCACGCACAGGGTCGTCGATGGGCACGAGATGCCGTCGAACACGTTCTCGGAGTCGACGTCGGTGGTTTTCCATGCTCCCGCACCGCCCGTCGGGTTGGTGGAGGCGAGCACGTTGCCGTTACCGTCGACCGCGACGCACAGGGTCGTCGACGGGCACGAGATCGACGTCAGCGCGCTCTGCCCGTCGATTGACACCGACTGCCACGCCGACGCTCCTCCGGCCGGGCTGGTCGAGTGCAGGACATCGCCGTCGGAGTCGACGGCGACGCAGAGCTTGGCCCCTGGACACGAGATCGAGGTGACCGAGTTGGTCGCATCGATATCGGCGGCCGTCCAGGCGCTCGGACCTCCCGTGGGATCGCTCGAGCTGAGCACGCCGCCGTTGGCGTCGACCGCGAAGCACTCGGAAGCGCTCGGGCACGCGACCGAGTCGAGCTCCTGCCCCACCCCGCTCTCCAGCTGGATCGAGGCCCAGGCCGCCGGCCCGCCGGCCGGGCTGGCGGAGGTGATCATCTCGCCGCCGCTGTCACCGGCGGCGCAGAAGCCGGCCGTCGGGCACGAGATCCCGTCCAGCGCCTGACCGCCGGACCGAGTGGTCAGCGTCCACGCGGGGGCACCGCCGCCCGGGGTGCTCGAGAAGTCGATGTTCCCGGCATCGTCGCCGGCGGCGCAGAACCCGCTCGGAGCGCACGACACCGAGTCCAGCGACTCGCCCGGGTCGACGCCGTCGGTCGCCCACCCCGAGCTCGGCGGCGCCGACGGCGTGCTCGACACGAGCAGGTTCCCGTTGGCATCGGCGGCCACGCACACGCTCGTCGACGCGCACGACACGGCGTTGAGCGACGTCTGCGCGTCGATGTCCGCCGTCCGCCACGCGCCGGCGCCGCCCGTCGGACTGGAGGAGGTGAAGACGTTGCCGACGGCGTCCACCGCCACGCACAGGCCGGCGGCGGGACACGACACGTCGGTCAACTGGTTCGAGCCGTCGATGTCGGACGGGCTCCACGCGCTCGCCCCCTGAGTCGGATCGGTGGACGTGTAGACGTTGCCGACCTGATCGACCGCGACGCACAGCGAGGCGGACGGGCACGAGATCGCGCTGAATGCATTCGCGTCGACGCCGCTCGCGGAGGACCATCGGCTCGCCGGCTGGGTCGGGTCGGTGGTCCACAGCACATCGCCGTTCGCGTCGGTGGCAGCACAGAACGAGCTCGTCGGGCACGAGATCCCGGTCAGCGAGTTGAAACCGCCGGCGGCCCCGCCCCCGTCGATGTCGCTCGTCACCCACGCTCCGACGCCGCCGGTCGGATTGCTCGAGGTGACGAGGTCGCCGCTCCCGTCGACCCCGAGGCAGAGGCTCGCCGATGGGCACGAGATCGCGTTGATCGCCGCCGAGTTGGCCGGATCGATCAGCTCCGGCGCGGTCCACGTGAACGGGTCCGCGCGGGCTGTGGCGGCCCCGCACAGCGCGAGCGCCAACAGGAGAACCACCGCGACGACCGGCGACAACCACCGCTCCCGGGACACACCCGCGACGCTATCACCGGCGTCCGGGCGACCGATGGTCCCTAACCCGATCCGAATTCGTGGGTTCACGACTCGAAGGCCGCGACGGTCGCCAGGATGACGAACGCCGCGATCAGCGCCGCGCCCTCGAACGGGGTGGCTTCTCCGTCGCCGGTGATCTGCCACACGATCACCGAGGTGCCGAGCAGCGCCCCCGTGTAGACGGGCGCCAGCGCGAATGTCAGCGTCGTCGCGGTCAGCAGTGACACCAGCACGAGCAGCGGATACAGGAAGGCGGCGATCTGGGCCACCGAGTTCTTGACCACCGAGATCGCCAGCTCCGATTGCCCCTTTGCCGCCAGCACGACGCCGACGGCGTGCTCCACGGCGTTGCCCGCCGTGGCGACGATCACGAGGCCGGCGAACGACTTGGATATCCCGAGCGTCCGGATCGACGGCTCGAGCGCGTGGACGAACCAGTCCGAGACGAACGCCGACACGATTCCGGCGGCGATCAGCAGGGCGAGGCTCGCCGCCGTCGTCAGCCGGGCGTGCTTGGGCCCCGGTTCCGCGGTCGGTCCGGCCGACAGGTACTGGCGCACCCAGACGCCGTAGGCGGCCAGGATCGCGAGCGCGCCGACGATCGAGATCGTCTTGATGTGATGGCTGGCCGAGTCGTGGGCGGAGTCGGCCAGCCCGACGAGCAGGATGATGAAGCTGGCGATCATCAGCAGCGTCGCCGCGTCGTTGGGTAACCGAGAGCTGAATCGCATCACGCGGTCCTCGGCGCGCAGCGATCCGGCGATGATCACCAGTCCGAGGACGAACAGCGCGTTGACGAGGATCGAGCCGAGGATCGCCGTCTGCGCCACCACCCGCTCCCCGGCGTTGAGGGCGAAGATGACGACGAAGAACTCGGGCAGGTTGCCGAGCGTCGCCTGCAGCAGGCCCGTGGCCGCGGTTCCCAGCCGCTCGCCGACCTCCTCGGTGGCGAAGGACACCACCCAGGCGGCCCCGGCCAGCGCGACGCCGGCGAGCACGAACGCCGCCACGTGCCCAACCCCGGTCGTGTAACGGGCGACGCCGGCGAGCACAGTGAGGGCAACGACGCCCGTGAGTCCGGCGCGCTCGGTTCGGGAGAGGCCGGCCAGCGGTGCTACCCGCCGGTCATCACGGTGTCGTGGTCGGAATGAGCCGGGCCGGCATTCATCGCCGCCCTATCTTCTCGAACTCGCCGGTCTCCACGTCCTTGCGCACCTGATCGTCGATCTCGGCCTGCGTCGCGGCCGGGTCGGCGCGGCGCAGGTCGATCGCGCGCAGACCCTTGAACTTGAAGATCTCCAGCACGTAGACGAGGTACACGCTGGCGGCGACGCACACCACGCCGAGCGCGGCCAGGAACGCGATCCAGCCCGCCTGATGACGGTGATAGTGGGTGATGAGCCGCAGCGCCACCGCCAGTCCCGCCATCAGGCACGACCAGGCATACAGGTAGATGACCGTCTTGCGCTGCGAGAAGCCGATCCGGGCCATGCGGTGGTGGAAGTGGTTGGCGTCCGCCGCCCACGGCTTGCGGCGGTACTTCAGCCGCTTGGCGATGACGAACCCGGTGTCCAGGAACGGGATGACCAGGATCACCAGCGGGACGACGAGGGCGACGACGGCGTTCGTCTTGAGCGAGCCGACGACGCCCACCACCCCCAGCAGGTAGCCGAGCAGGTTCGCACCGGCGTCGCCCATGAAGACCGAGGCGGGATAGAAGTTGTGAAACAGGAAGCCCAGCGCCGCCCCGGCGGTCAGCGCGGCCAGGACTCCGGCGCCGTGCACGCCCAGGCTGAAGGCGATGATCGAGAACGCCACCCCGTCGATCGTGCAGATGCCGGCGGCCAGGCCGTCGATCCCGTCGGAGAAGTTGACGACGTTCATCATCCCCACCAGCCACACCACGCTGAGGACGCCGCCCTCGTTGGGGAACTCCAGCGCGCCCACGAACGGCAGGGTCACGCTGGTCACCACCGCCCCACCCTCGACCACGATCAGCGCGGCGGCGACCTGGCCGAGCAGCTTCCACGCCGGCCGCAGCGGCCGGATGTCGTCGACGGCGCCAACGGCGGCGATCAGGCAGGCGCCGGCGATCACCGCCCACATGTGCACCGTCCCGCCGTTGCCGGGCCGCCCATGGACGTGCGGCAGATAGATCACGCTCGGCAGCCAGATCGCCCCGGCGACGAGCACGGCGGCGAGGATCGCCAGGCCGCCCAGCAGCGGCGTCGGCCGTTGGCCCAGCCCCCGCTCCCGGGGGAAGTCCACCGCCCCCACGCGTCGCGCCAGCCTCGCTGCCAACGGCGTCAACGCCGCCGACACCGCTGCCGCAACCACGAAGGAGAGCACGGCATCCCAGTACCGCATGCCCGCTAAGCATGCCAGCCCGCCCCGACCGCTGGGTTGCGCGGCGGTGATCCCCGTCAGGGCGCCGTCTGCTCGGCCCGCGGCGGTGACCCCCGTCAGGTCGCCGCATGCTCCGCCCGCGCGAGCGCCTGCGCGATCCGTACCGCGACCGCCATGGGCTCGTCGACGAGCTGGCGCCACGTGACCCTGATGACGGTGTAGCCCGCCGCCACCAGCGCCTGGTCTCGGCGCCGGTCGCGCTCGAACGCCGACCGGTGCCCATGAAACCTGTACCCGTCCACCTCCACCACGACGTGGTGCCCCGCCCACATCGCATCGACCTCGAAGCGGCGCAGGGTGGTGTTGAACCGGGGCCACGGCAACTCGGCCTGCCGCACGAGGTTCTTGAGCCGCCGCTCGGCCGCTGACCGGGTCATCGCCGGTCCCGGCTCGGCGGCGAGCATGGCCCGCAGCGTGGCGATCCCGCTCCGCAGGGGGCAGCGGTCCATCGCCGCGTGAAGCTCGGCGTCCGTGACGAGCTTGAGCACCCGCGCCTCGTTGAGCGCCCGCTCCAGCCGGTCAAGCGGGTCACGCGCGGCGGTGTCGATCAGAGTTCGAGCCGGTGCGGTGATCGGGAATCCGTTCCGCAACCGCACGTCGCGCACGTCCAGCTCCGCCACCCGGTGTACGGATAGGCCAGGCTGACAGCGAACGTTGCGGCCGATTACGGTGATGGCCACGAAGGAGGGCATATCGGCCAACCCCCATAGCGCGGCAGCGGTCCCGTGGCTGAGCACGCAGTCGTCGCCGGCATGCAGGAGCGCAGCCGCCTCAGGCGCCTGCGGCTCGAGCATCGGGCTCACCACGGAGAACACCGAGGGCAGCACCCGATGCAGCGAACCGACCTTCAGCCGGTGATCTATCGCCCCACGGCCGATCCCGATCGCCCCCAGCTGCGACCGCGCGACGAGCCCTCGCTGAGCCGCCGCGATCTCCGAGAGCCCCCGTGGCCCAGAGCTCGCAACCTGGAGGACGTGACAAACCCGCGCCGGGTTGCCAGCTTTGTCACCACCTCCATGCCCAGCATGGAGTACGCGCCAAACCTCCGGGCGGAAAGCCGGTTTGCCACGGAGTCCATGCTCGTCAGCCGGAATCACACGAGCAAGAGCCCGCGACGGACCCGAATCCCCCCTTCCCCGGCGGCCGTTTTTCGGCCCGCCGGAACGCCCCCGCCGGAACGCCCCGCCCCGACCGGCCGCGCCCCACTGCGCCAGCCCGAGCCGACGTCAGGCGACAGCCGCAGCCGCGCCGAGCTGCGCGTACAGCGGGTACCGGTCGGCGATCGCCTCGACCCGCGCCGCCAGCTCTCCCCGCTGGTCCTCGAACGCGTCCCCGGCCACGAGCACGGCGGAGATGATCTTGCCGACCTCGACGAAGTCGTCGAGTTGGAGGCCGCGCGTGGCCAGCGCCGGCGAGCCGATCCGCAGCCCCGAGGAGACCGCCGGCGGCCGCGGATCAAACGGCACCGCGTTGCGGTTGACGGTGATCCCGATCGAGTGCAGCCGATCCTCGGCCTGTTTGCCGTCCAGCGAGGACTCGCGCAGATCGCACAGGACGAGGTGCACATCGGTGCCTCCGGTCAGCACCGACACCCCGGAGCCCGCGGACAGCAGTTCGGAGGCCACCGCCCGCGCGCCGTCCAGCGTCCGCTGCTGGCGCTCACGGAACGCCTCGCTGGCTGCCATCCGCAGCGCCACCGCCTTGCCGGCGATGATGTGCTCGAGCGGCCCGCCCTGCTGGCCCGGGAACACGGCGGAGTCGATCTTCTTGGCGTACGCCTCCTTGCAGAGGATCATGCCGCCGCGACCGCCGCCGATCGTCTTGTGGATCGTCGTGGTGACGACGTCCGCCATCGGGACCGGCGAGGGATGCAGTCCGGCGGCGACGAGCCCCGCGAAGTGGGCCATATCGACCATCAGGTACGCGCCGACCGAGTCCGCGATCTCCCGAAAGCGCTCGAAGTCGAGCTGGCGCGGGTAGGCCGACCAGCCCGCCACGATCATCTTGGGCCGGTGGCGCTGGGCGAGCTCGGCCACCTCGTCCATGTCGATCAGCGAGGTCTCGCGGTCAACGTGGTAGGCGACGATCGTGTACAGCCGGCCACTGACGTTGATCTTCATCCCGTGCGAAAGATGGCCGCCGTGCGCCAGCTCGAGCCCCATCAGCGTGTCGCCGGGCTGCAGCAACGCGTGATAGACGGCCGTGTTGGCCTGCGCTCCGGCGTGCGGCTGGACGTTGGCGTGCTCGGCCCCGAACAGGGACTTGGCCCGGTCGATCGCCAGCTGCTCGCCGATGTCGACGAACTCGCAGCCGCCGTAATAGCGCCTGCCCGGATAGCCCTCGGCGTATTTGTTGTTGAGCACCGAGCCCTGGCACTCGAGCACGGCGGCCGGGGCGAAGTTCTCGGACGCGATCATCTCCAGCGTCCGCTGCTGGCGCTCCAGCTCGCGGGCGAGGACGTCGGCGATCTCCGGATCGACCTCGGCGAGCGGGCGGTTGAAGTAGTCGGCGGGAAGGTCCGCGGCGGTCATCGAGGGTCAGATGGTATACGGACCCGCCCGCCCGGCTCGGAGACATCCGCGACGATCACGGCAAGGTCCCGCTGCTCCCACACCACGCGGGCCGCGAAGCCGGTCTCGGCGAGCCACGTCAGCAGATCGGCGAGCGGGCTGGGGTGATCGAACCCCGGGGAAAGGGGGGTCACCGCGTCGGTCGGGTCGGCCGGGACGATCACGTCACCGAGCACGAACCGCCCGCCGGGCACCAGCACCGCCCGCACCCTCGCAAACAGGTCGCGCTTCAGCGAGCCGCGGAGGTGATGGACGCACAGCGCGCTGGCGACGAGGTCGAACGGGCCCTCCGGGAGCGCGTCCTGAATCGCACCGACGATGAGCCACACCCGCTCCTCCGGTAGCACGTCGGCCGCGACGGCGAGCATCGCCGAGCTCTCGTCCAGGCCGACGAGGACCGCGTCCGGGTGACGATCGAGCAGCCGCCGTGCCGTCTCCCCCGTCCCGGTGCCCAGCTCCAGCATCCGCGACGGGTCGGTTCCGCTCGCCGCTGCCACCTCGTCCTGGAACGTGTCGTACACCGGAATGTCCTCGTGGATCATCGCGGCGTACGACGACGGGTCGAAGTGAAACTGCCACTCCAGCGCGCCGGCGACATCGGCCGCGGCCATCCCGCCCTCGCGCACGATCCCCCACTCGCCGGACCCCTCGAACGCGCGGAGATCCACGACCGTCGACGGGGTCCCCGGCAGCTCGCCGCCGTCGATCACGAGATCGGCCGCGCGCCGGATCGCCTCGGGCACCTCGTCCAGCCGCCGGGCATCGCGCCCGCCGGCAACGTTCGCGCTCGACTGCAGGACCGGCCAGGCCACGCCGTCCAGCGGCGGGACAACCGGGACCCGCAGGCCGAACGTCGACCGATCGTCCCCGCAGGCGAGCGGGAACCGGCCCTCGGGGTTGCCCAGCAGAACCGTCACCGGACCCGGCAGCAGCCGCTCGAGCGCCGAGCGCGTCCGCGACCCGAGCTCCGGCAGCGCCGCCAGCGCCAGCTCGACGTCGAAGAACATGACCGCCGACGGCTTGGACGGTGACCGGCGCTTGAAGCGGTAGAGCCGCTCCACCGCGACGCGGTTGTGGACATCGCAGGCCAAGCCGTACACGGTGTCAGCGGGGAACACGGCGACACCGCCGACGCTCATGCACCGCTCGAAGCCCTCCGCCGACGCCCCTCGTGCGCTCATGCCGTGCCCACCACCACGCGGGCGAGCCCGGCGAGGTCGTGGCGGACCCCGACCTCGGCAAAGCCGGCCTCCCACAGCAGCCGCTGCACCTCCACCGCCTGCTCGGGCCCGATCTCGAGCGCCAGCAGCCCCACCGACGGTTCGGCCGACGGCGCGGCGAGCGCCGACACGAGGCGGCGCACGAGCTCGAGCCCGTCCGCACCGGCGAACAGCGCGTCCGGCGGCTCGTAGCGGGTGATCTCCGGCGCCAGCGGCGCGCCGATCGGCACGTAGGGGAGGTTCGCGAGAACCGCGTCAACGGGCCCGGCGTCCAGCAGGTCGGACGCGGCGAACGCGACATCAAGCCCGAGGCGCGCGGCGTTGTCGCGGGCGACCGCCAGCGCGTCCTGGCTGACGTCGACGCCGCGGACGGCGAGGTCCGGCCGCTCGTCCTTCAACGCCAGCGCCACCGCGCCACTCCCGGTCCCGACGTCGAGCACCCGCGACCCGGCCGCCAGCGCCAGGCCGACCTCGACCAGCAGCTCGGTCTCCGGCCGCGGAATCAGCACCCGCGCGTCGACCGCGAGCGTCAGCCGCCGGAAGTCCCGGCGCCCGAGGATGTAGGCGACCGGCTCCCGCGCCACCCGCCTCGACATCAGCGACCCGAACCGCGCCGATTCGTCCGCGGACAGGACGCGGTCTCGGTCCATGACCAGCCGGCCGCGATCGACGCGCAGCACCTCCGCCATCAGCAGTTCCGCGTCCAGCCGGGGCGTGTCGCAGCCCGCCTCGGTCAGCTGCCGCTGCGCGGACGCCAGGGCATCCCCGACTGACTCCAGAGCGGCTTCAGCCGGCGGCACGCTCTTGCAGGCGGCGTCGTTTCTCGTCGTCCTGGAGGGCGTGGGTCAGCTCGTCGAGCTCGCCGAGCAGGATCTCGTCGAGGTTGTGGACCAACAGGTTGATCCGGTGGTCCTTGACCCGGCGCTCGCCGAAGTTGTACGTGCGGATCTTGCCCGAGCGCTCACCGGTGCCCACCTGGGCCAGCCGGCTGGCGCCGAGCTCGGCCTGCTGCTCGGCCAGCGCCCGCTCGTACAGCCGGGCGCGCAGCACCCGCATCGCCCGCTCCCGGTTCTGCAGCTGGGACTTCTCGTCCTGCATCGAGACGACGACGCCGGTCGGCTTGTGTGTGATGCGGACGGCGGAGTCGGTGGTGTTGACCGACTGACCGCCCGGCCCGGAGCTGCGGTAGACGTCGATCTGGAGGTCATTGGGGTCGATCTGCACGTCGACGTCCTCGGCCTCGGGCAGCACCGCCACCGTCGCCGTCGACGTGTGAATGCGCCCTTGGGACTCGGTCTCGGGCACGCGCTGCACCCGGTGGGTCCCGCCCTCGAACTTGAACACCGAGTAGGCCCCGTCCCCCTTGACGGCGAACGTGTACTCCCCGTCGCCGATCGCCAGCGGCTCGACCTTGAAGCCGCGCCGCTCGGCGTACCGCGTCAGCATCCGGTACACGTCGCCGGCCCAGATCGATGCCTCGTCGCCGCCGACGCCGGAACGGACTTCGACGATGACGTTCTTGTCGTCGTTGGGGTCGCGCTCGACCATCGCCAGGCGGATCTCGTCCTCGAGCGCGTCCATCCGCTCCCGAGAGCTCTCGAGCAGCGCCCGGAGCTCGGCGTCGTCGCCGTCCTCGGCCAGCAACTCCCGCGCGCCCTCCAGGTCATCGGCGGCGCGGCGGTATTCGGCAGCCAGGTGGGCGGCCGGCTCGAGCTCACGGTAGGCGCGACTGGTCGCCGTGAATCGCTCGCGGTCGGAGATCACCTCGGGATCCGACAGCTCTCCTTCGAGCTCGCCGAAGCGGCTTTCCAGCTGGGCGACCAGTTCATTGATCATGCACGCGAGTGTAGGAGCCCGACGAGGCTCCTACACCGCGCGCCGCGGGTTCAGTCGTCCCTGGGATTGACGACGTCCTTGACCTTGTCGGCGGCTCCGCCGACCGCGTCCTTGACCGAGCCGGAGGCCTTGTCGACCTTGCCCTCGTTCTTGAGGCTCTGATCGTCGGTCAGATCGCCGGCCGCCTCCTTGACCTTGCCCTTCGCGTTGTCAACGGTGCCATCGGACATGTGGTGCTCCCTTTCGCGATGTGGGGACCTGCTGACCATCAGCTACCCGGTATCCGTGCCCGAAACCGGCGGCGTCAGAGCCGCGGGGTGTCGGAGGGCGGCGTCAGAGCCGCGGGGCGTGGGAGCGCAACCGTTCCAGGTCGCGCACCCTCAGCCGCAGCCGGCTGGTCTCGATCACTCCGAGCTGACGGAGGGTCCGCAGCGCCCGGGCGGTCGACTCCAGCGAGGTGGCGCTCCAGGCGGCCAGCTCCGCCTGGTTGATCGGCAGTCCAACCTCGATCGACCCGTCACCGTCGAGCGATCCGAACCGCTCCGCGAGCTCGACGAGCCGGCCGGCGACGCGGGCGAGACTCTCCGAATTCGCGTACTCGAGCCGGCGGGCGTCGGCAACGCGCAGCCGTGCCAGCGCCAGATCGAGCAGCGCGATCGTGGCCCGGGGGTGCTCGGCCAGAAACGCGCGCAGCCCCGGAACCGAAATGACAACGCCCTCCACCGACTCCAGCGCGGTTCCGCTGGCCGAGCGCGTCGCATCGCGGACCGCCGTGATCTCCCCCAGGAGGTCGCCCGGTCCCGAGATGCCGAGGACCACCTCGTGCCCCTCCGGACCGGTCCTGTGGATCTTGACCAGGCCGCCGCGCACCACGATCGCGCTGTCGGCCGGATCGCCGTTGCGAACCAGGAGCTCGCCGCGCTCCCACGAGCGAGCGCGGCCGAGCGCGAGCAGGACGCCGCGGTCCGCGTCGGGCAGCGTCTCCAGAAAGGTGACGTGGCGGGCGAGCTCGGCGGTCACAGCGATCCGCGCCCCATGCCGACCACCATGTCAAATGACGTAGTGACGCCGCTGGCCCGCGCCTACATTGCCGTTCACACCGGATCGCACCCCCGCGAACCGGCCGATCAAGGGGCCACAGAATGAATTCGCAGCTCACCAATTCACTGATGCAGGCGCGCCAGTTCGAGCTCCAGCGCGGGGCCGAGAAGGCACGGATCGTCGGCGCCATCCCCGATCGCGCGCACCCGGTGACCCGGATGTTGCGGGCGATCCTGGCGCCGCGGCCGAACCTCCGGGCGCCGCGGACCGAGGCGGCCGGCTGGAACGCGGTCAACCAGGCGTGAGGGCGCAGCGCCGGCCGCGGAGCGGCGGCCGGACGAGCGTGGCCGCGGGGCGGCGGCCACGGACCGGGGACCGGCCGCGGGGCGGCGGCCGGGATTCCGGACGAGACGCGCGGCGATCGCGCGCGCCGGTCTGGCATCGACCAGCTCAGGCGACGACTTCGACGCCGATCAGGTCCTCGGCCGACGCCGCGCCGGGGGTCTCGACCTCGAGCACCGCTTGCAGCGCGGCGATCGACACTGCCAGCTGATCCAGATCGGGCTCGCGCGTGGTCAGCTTCTGCAACTGCAGACCCGGATACATGATCGCCTGGACCCAGCGGCGGCGACGGTTGCGGCCCGCCCACCTGATCACCTCGAACGAGAGGCCCGCGATCAACGGCACCCCGAGGATTCGGGTCAGCACCAGGATCCACCATGAAGGCAACCCGACCGGCGCGAACACGAAGATCGCCATGATCATCACGATCAGCAGGAAGCTGGTGCCGCAGCGAGGGTGCAACCGGGAGTAGAGCTTGGCGCGGGCGGGCGTCAGCTCATCACCGGCCTCGAAGCAGGAGATGACCTTGTGCTCGGCGCCGTGGTACTCGAACACGCGCCGCAGGTCGCGGATGCGCGACAGCAGGGTCAGGTAGGCGAGGAAGATCGTCGTCCGCAGCAGCCCTTCCACCAGCCAGAACAGGACCGATGAGCCGAGCTGGTGTTTGATGAGGCTGGTCAGTCCGACGGGGACGACGAAGAACAGGCCCACCGCGAACACCACCGAGAAGAGCACGGTGCCGAACCATGCCGCGCCCGAGATCTCCTCACCACCGTCGCCGTCGTCGTCGCCACCGGGCAGCTGAGCGTTGGCGGAGATGCTCAGTGCCCGCAGGCCGATGCCCAGCGACTCGACGAGGGCGCTGACGCCGCGGATGACCGGCAGCCGGCGAACGCGCCGGCGCCTGGCCCGCGAGATGACCGGGAACGAGCTGACGGCGATGTTCCCGAGCGTGCCCGGGGGGGCGTCCTCGTCGGCGGGCTTGCGGACAGCCACGGCCCAGGTGGAGATCCCGCGCATCATCACGCCCTCGAGGACGGCCTGGCCGCCCAGCGGCGCGTCGCGCGACGCCGTCAGCGGCGCGTCAGGGGATTGGCCGGCGGCGGGGAGCGGGCCGGGAGCGGGAGCGTCGGGCGCGACCGTCACCGGGTCCTCGCGCACGTCGCCCCCGCCGCGGCTCATCACGTGAGGTCGGGCTGGGCTCAGCCCGCGGTGGCGCGGGCGTTGCGCCGGCCCTTGGCGACGCGGCGCTGGAAGCGCTCCACCCGACCACCGGTGTCGACCAGCTTCTGGCGACCGGTGTAGAAGGGATGGCACGCGGAGCAGATCTCGACGTGGATCTCGGACTGCGTCGAGCGCGTCATGAACTCGTTGCCGCACGTGCACCGCACATGGGCTTCGTTGTAGGCGGGGTGAATCTCGGTCTTCATGGTGTCTCTCTATCTTCGCCGGACTTCTCAGTCTAGTACGCGCCGCCCGAGATTCTGGAGCGCGCGGGGGTGGTCGTGGCCACCGGACAGACGGCGGCCATGACGTTGTTGGCGCGGTTGAAGTCGTCCACCTCACTGGTGGCGTCGACGGTCACCGTGGGCGGGCTGGCGGCGTCGCACACCGGGCCGACGAACTGCATCTGCTGGGTGGCGCCGGAGGCGAGGAACGCCACCGTGCGGGTGATCGGCATCGACGTGTCGCCGGGCGCGAAGAGGACCTCGAACGGGCCCGCCCCTGTCGCTCCCTGGTTGGCGATCACCGCGGTGTACAGGTCCTTCTCGGGATGGCCGGTGACCGAGCTGACCGTGATCGACTCGACGAGCAGATCCGGGCGCAGCTCCCGCTGCCGGCAGGTGCGGCTGAACTTGCTCGCCGTTCCCAGCACCTTGCCGCGCGGCCCGGTCCAGCGGTAGGTGACGCGGAACTGGTACGTCGCGGGCGCATCGAGATTGAGGACGCTCTTGTTCAGCCGCCAGACGTCGCCGGGCAGCTGACCGAGGGTGGGATCGGTCGGCGTGATCCAGACACCGAGCCCCTCGGCGTGGAGCGCCGTTGCCGCCACCGAGGTCGGGGTGCGCTCCAGGAGATCGAACTTGACCGCCAGCTTGCGGGTGCCGGTCAGCGGGCGCATCACGGCCTGGACCGAGACCGACCGGTTGGCCGGGTCAAGCGCCTTCTGACAGGCGAACTGGGTGAGGTCGGCGCGGGGGGGCGCCGCCGCGGACGCAACCGAGCCGCCGGTGACCAGCGCGCCGGCGAGGCTGGCACAGCAACCGGCGATGAGAGTGGCGCGCATGGACCTCATGTCACCCTTAACCGCCGACGGCCGCCGAAGTTTCAGCGGCCGCGGAGGAAGTGCAGGCGGCTCGCGCGTCAGGTGATCGTGTACAGCGGCCCATCGCCACCCTCGGGTGGTGTCAGCCGCCCGCCCTTGGCGGTGATCGCGCCGCACTGGACGCAGTTGGTGTAGTTGACGATCACGTCGACGTTTCCGTTCGCGGGAGCGTCCTCGGGGATCTCGTAGACGCCCGCCGGGCACATCCAACGCCAACCCTCGGCGATTTCCCGGGGAACGTTCTTGCGGACCCGGATGTGGTTCGGGGCGTCGTCGCGGGTGGCGTTGCCGCTGATGTAGACGCTGCCGAGTTTGTCGAACGTGTACTTGCCGTCGGGCTTCGGGTAACCACGGTTGGTGTCACCGACGAACAGTGGCACGGCATCGCCGCGGTGCCAGTGCAGCCGGCCACGGGGGACCTTCCCTCTGCTCATGATCGCCGCACCGCTGAGCGGCGCGCCGCGCAGGAAGCCCTTCTGGAACGGCTGGCGCGTGTTGCGCACCTGATAGAGCTCCTGGCCGATCGAGGAGTCCTCAACCGCCTGCTCGTACGTCTCCAGGGACTCGCCGGTCTTCAGCGACCGGTAGATCGCGTCGCCGGCGAGGATTCCGGCCCTGACGCAGTGGTGCACACCCTTGAGCGCCGCCGCGTCGACCATGCCGGCCGCGTCACCGGCCAGCAGCGCGCCGGGCATCGTCAGCTTGGGCATCGACCAGTAGCCGCCGCCGGGCAGCGCCTTGGCGCCCCAGGCGACGCGCTCGCCGCCGGCGAGGATCCCCTTGACCAGCGGGTGCAGCTTGAACTGCTGCAGCAGATCGTGGGCCGAGGTGGTGGCGTCGGCGTAGTCGAGATCGACGACGAACCCGATCGAGACGAGATCGTCGCCGGTCTTCTCGTCCTTCATGGGATACAGCCAGGTGCCGCCGACCTGGCCGTACTTGGCCGGGATCTTCAGCGGCCACGGGCCGATCGTGTGGATGACGCGGTCCAGCGGCTTGGGAACCTTCCAGACCTCCTTGACCCCGAGCTCCCACACCTGCGGCTCGCGGTGCCGGCCCAGATCGAACTCCTTGATCGCCGCGCCGGTCAGGTGGCCCCAGCAGCCGTCGGCGAGCACGGTGACCTCGGCCTTGATGTCAGTCCCGGGCTCAAAGTTGCCCAGCGGCTCGCCGTCCTTACCGCGGCCCTTGTCGCCGGAGCGCACGCCGACGACCGTCTCGTCCTCCACGATCAGTTGGGTGGCCGAGGTCTCGGTGAGGACGTAGGCGCCCGCCTCCTCGGCCTGGGCCTGCTGATAGCGGGCGAGTGCGGCCACCGAGACGATCTCGTTGCCGTGATTCTTGAAGTTCGGCACCGCGAACCTCGGCACCGAGAGCTTCATCTTCCCGTTGGGCAGCGCGTAGATCGACTCCTTGGTCACCTCGCCGAACGCGAAGCGCTCCTTGCGCCAATCCTCGCGCGACATCGTGGGGAACAGCTCCTGTAGCGGCCCCGGGCGCATCACCGCTCCCGACAGGTTGTGGCCGCCGCAGGTCTTGGCCTTCTCGATCACCGCCACCGGTACCTCGCCGAGGCGCTCGAGCAGCGCCTCGTCGTCGGCCAGCAGTTGGAGCAGACGGTTGGCGCACGACAAGCCCGCGGTGCCGCCACCGACGATGGCCACGCCGACGTCGATCCGTTCGTCCTCGCCGTCGAGATCGCGCTTGATGAACTCCTTGACGGAGTCGACCGGCGGCGGGAACTCGATCGGCGCGTGCGGATGGTGTCCGTTGCTCCCAGCCATCGGGGTCAGGCTCCCTTCTTGGCCTTGATCGCCTCGGTCAGCTTCGGCAGGATCTTGTTGAGATCGCCCACGATCCCGAGATCGGAGAACTCGAAGATCGGAGCGTTGGCGTCCTTGTTGATCGCGACGATGTTCTCCGAGGACTGCATGCCGACCTTGTGCTGGATGGCGCCGGAGATGCCGGCGGCCAGGTACAGCTTCGGCGACACCGACTTGCCGGTCTGGCCGATCTGCGCCGCATACGGGTACCAGCCGGCATCGACGACCGCCCGGGTGGCGGCGACGGCGGCGGTGTTGCCGAAGGCGCCGGCCAGTGCCTCGGCCAGCTCGAATCCCTCGGCCTTGCCGAGACCGCGCCCGCCGGCGACGAGGATGTCAGCGCCCTCGATGTCGACGTCGGCGCCGCGCTGCTCGCCGCGCTGCACCATCTTGGCCTGCGTCGACCACGGGGAGTACTCGATGTCGACGTCGACGACCTCGGCGGTGGCGTCGCCGCTCTGGACGGTCTCGAACGCATTGATGCGCCCGATGATGATCCCGAGATCGCCCCGATAGTGCGACACCGAGATCTTCGAGTCCTGGAGGATCGGACGCTCGGCGACCAGCTTGCCGTCCTGGGCCTTGACCGCGGTGACCTCCATCGTCACGCCCGCCTGCTTGCGAGCGGCCAGGCCGGCGCCGATCTCGAAGCCGAGCAGCCCGCCGCCGAACAGCGCGTAGCCCTGGCCGTTCTCGTCGATGACCTTGGCCATCACGTCGATGACCGGCTGAGCCAGGCCCTCGGGACCCTTGGCGCGGAACACCTTCGTGGCACCGTAGGCGCCCAGCGTCTGGCATAGGTCGTCGGTCAGGTCATCGCCGCCGACCACCACCGCGTGGCACTCGCCACCGATCTCAGCAGCCCGGGCAGCGCCTTCCGAGACGGCGCCGAGCGAGTTCTTGTTGAACGCGCCCTCGTAGTGCAGAACGTAAGTCAGTACGTCGGGCATGTCTAGATCAACTTCCTTTCGTCGAGCCAGGCGACGATCTTCCCGACGGTCTCGTCGGTGTCCTCGTCCTCGATGATCTCGCCGGCGGCCTTGGCCGGCGGGTCGTGGAACTCGCCGCACTGCACGCGCGAGCCCGCCTCGCCGACGAGCGAGGCATCGATGCCGACGTCACCCGCGGCCACGGTCTCGAGCGGCTTCTTCTTGGCGCCCATGATCGCCTTCAGGGACGGGTAGCGCGGCTCGTTGATCGCGTCACCAACCGAGATGACGGCCGGAAGCGTGATCTCGACGGTGTCGTAGCCGTATTCGGCCTGGCGCTCGCATGTGAGCGCTTGGCCGGCCACGTCCATCTTGATCACCTGGGTCAGCGACGGCATCTTCAGGTGGTCGGCCACGACGGCGCCGATCGTGTAGCACTCGCCGTCGTCTGACTGCTGGCCGAGCAGGACGAGATCGGGCGACTCGGACTCGAGCGCCTTGGACAGCGCGTAGCCCGTCGCGGCGACGTCGGAGCCCGCGAGGGTGTCGTCGGACAAGTGAACCGAGCGGTCGGCGCCGAGCGAGACGGCCTTCTGGAGGGCGCGGGTCGCCGTCGACGGCCCCATCGTCACCGCGACGATCTCGTCGACCTCCGCCGCGCCGCCCTCGCGAATCTGCATCGCCGCCTCGATCGCGTGCGTGTCATACGGGTTGAGATTCCTCTCCCCCGATCGATCCATACGCCCCGTCGACGGGTCGATGCGCTTCTCGACGGCAGCGTCCGGAACCTCTTTCACCAGGACGCAAATCTTCAAGTGTGGCCTCCTATCGAGTGTCCTGCGCGGGGTACCGATGACCCGCGTGCTCACGGTTGTGCTCTGGAAAGGTGCTGCGACTATACCCGGTTGACTGACGAGTCAATCGGTCCATGCTGGGGGGAAACCAAGCCCCGCGAAGGGCCGGCACGGGCGAGTCAAGCCCCGCGAAGGGCCGGCACGGGCGAGTCCGCCGTCAGCGCGCACTAGGCGCGGACGGCGCCGCGGATGAAGTCGATCGCCTGCTGGGTCGGGGCGCCGGGGGTGAAGACCTCGGCGACGCCGAGCGCCTTCAGCTCCTGGACGTCATCGGCGGGGATCGTCCCCCCGACGGTGACGACGACGTCGTCGACGCCCTGCTGCGCGAGGAGCTCCATGATCCGGGGGACCAGCGTCATGTGCGCCCCCGACAGGATCGAGAGCCCGACGGCGTCAGCGTCCTCCTGGATCACCGTCTCGACGATCTGCTCGGGCGTCTGGTGCAGGCCCGTGTAGATGACCTCCATGCCGGCGTCGCGCAGCGCGCGGGCGATGATCTTGGCGCCACGATCGTGGCCATCGAGACCCGGCTTGGCGACGACGACCCGGATCTTCTTCTGCGCGGAGGACATCGGCTCAGCGCACCACCACGGTCATCTTCATGAACGGATGGATCGTGCAGTACAGCGAATACGTGCCCGCCCTGGTGAACACGTGGCTGAAGCTGCCCCGCGCCTGGGTCCGGGAGCGGAATCTGACCGGCCCGTATTTGACGGTGACGTTGTGGTTGAGCACCCCGGTCCACTTCCACGCGACGCGGGTCCCCTGGGCGACCGTGAGCCGCTTGACGCCGAAGTAGTTGTCAGCGACCTTGACCGCAGCGGGCGACGCAAAGGCCGCCACCGCGCCGGACGCGAGCAGCGCGGTGGTCAGCGCCACCAGGGTCATCGCCCTTCGATGGCGCAGGATCCGGGTCAGCATCGCGGCGAAAGTCTAGAGCCGCGTCGCCCGGCGTGGCGCGGCAAGGTACCGGCGCCCGGGTGGCCGCAGCCGCCGGAACACCGCCACGCCGCCGATCCCCCCGGCGCCGGCGGCGGCCCCGAGCGCCGCCACCGTCTTGAGCCGGCGGCCCAGCCGGTCAAACCGCAGCACATCCCAGCCGCGCTCGCGGGCGATCCGGGCCAGGGACGAGTCAGGGTTGACGGCCACCGGATGGCCGACCGCCTCGAGCATCGGCAGGTCCGATTCGGAATCGGAGTAGGCGTAGGACCGGGTCAGATCGATCCCCTCGCGCTCGGCGAGCTGCTCGATCGCCGCCGCCTTGCCGCTGCGGTAGACGAACACGCCGGTGGGGCGGCCGGTGTAGACACCGTCGACCGCCTCCGAGATCCCCGAGCCGACCGCGCCGTCGAGCGCCATCACCCGGGCGAGCATGTCGGCGAGCTCTTGGGAGGCGGCAGTCACGATGAACGCACGACGCCCGGCGTCCTGGTGCTCGTGGGCGAGCGCCAGCATCTGCGGATAGACGCGGGGCAGGATGCCGGCCAGCACGTCGACGCCGAGGCGTTCCAGGTCGACGACGCGCGTGCCCTCCAGCGAGGCCGCGATCCGCTCGCGCAGCGCCATCGAGTCGGCGTCGGTGGCCCCCCGCAATCGGAACCGGATGTTGGCGACGGCGTCGGCCAGCAGCTGCCGGCGCCCCATCAGCCCCGCCCGGTAGGCGGCGCGGCCGAACTGGAACGCCGACGAGCCCTGTATCAGCGTCTTGTCCAGATCGAAGAAGGCGGCGCTGTCCGCGCGGCCGCGGGCCTCGTCAACCGCCATTGACCTCGACGATCACCGCGTCGCCCTGGCCACCGCCCGAGCAGATCGCAGCGCAGCCGAGGCCCCCGCCCCGGCGGCGCAGCTCGTACACGAGGGTGCCGAGGATGCGGGCGCCCGACGCCCCGATGGGATGGCCGAGCGCGACCGCCCCGCCGTTGACGTTGACCTTGTCCTCGTCGATGTCGAGCATCCGCATCGAGTTCAGCGTGACCGAGGCGAACGCCTCGTTGATCTCCCACAGATCGATGTCCGAAGCGTTCAGGCCGGCCTTCGCCAGCGCCTTGATCGCCGCATTGGCCGGGGTGCGCGCCAGATAGGCGAAGTCGTCGGCGACCTGGGCCTGGGCGACGATCGTCGCCAGCACGGTCTTGCCGCTGGCCTTGGCCCAGTCGTCGGACGCCAGCACCAGCGCGCCGCCGCCGTCGTTGACGCCCGGCGAGTTGCCGGCGGTGTGAGAGCCGTCCTTGAGGAAGATCGCCGGCAGCTTGGCCAGCGACTCGAGCGTCGTGTCCCGGCGCGGCGCCTCGTCGATCTCGACCACGGTGTCGCCTTTGCGCCCCTTGATCGTGACCGGGACGATCTCCTCGGGCAGGCGACCCTCGTCGGTGGCCTTGATCGCCCGCTGATGCGAGCGCAGGGCCCACCGGTCCATGTCCGGTCGCGTCATCTCGAGCTCGGTAGCGACCTCGGAGGCCTCCTGCGCCATGTGCTTGCCGCTGAACGGGTTGGTGAGACCGTCGCTGATCATCGCGTCGATGGCCTTGGCGTCACCCATGCGGAAGCCGAACCGAGCCTCCTTGAGCATGTACGGGGCCTTCGACATGGATTCCATCCCGCCGCCGACGGCGACGTCGATGTCACCGGCGCGGATCGCGGCGTCGATCAGGCCGGCGGCCCGGATCCCGGACGCGCACACCTTGTTGATCGTCTCGGACGGGACCTCCTTGGGAATGCCACCCTTGATCTGGGCCTGACGCGAGGGAATCTGGCCCTGCCCGGCCTGGAGGACCTGGCCCATGATCACGTGCTGCACGTCCTGCGCGGCAACCTCGGCGCGCTCGAGCGCGGCCTGGATCGCCGTCCCGCCGAGCTCGGTGGCATCGACCGATGCCAGTCCTCCGCCGAGCTTGCCGATCGGCGTGCGGGCGGCCGAGAGGATGACTGTCTTGGGCATCGATTGCGTCTCCGAGGTCGCTGGCGAGGGCCCATGATGGTAGTGGCAGCGGCGCAGGGCTCGCGGACGCGGCCACTAGTAAGGTGCCGCGGCGTGCACGTCGAGACGACGACCGCGGACGCGCTCTCGATCGGCGCGGACGCCGTCGCGATCGGGGTGTTCGAGGACGAGGAACTTCCGATCGGGGCTCCCATGGCCGAGCTCGGGGCGCTGCTGGCCTCGGGCGAGGCCAAGCGGTCGTTCAAGCACGTTGCCCTGACGCATGTCGATGGCCGGCGTGTGATCCTCGCCGGCCTGGGTCCACGCGCCCGGTTCGATGCCGAGCGGGCCCGCGCCGTCGCGGCGCAGGTCCATCGCCGAGCACGGGACGCCGCCGCGCGGACGCTGTGCTGGCTGCTGCCCGAGGGCCCCGGGGAGCAGATCGCCGCCGGGCTGGTGCAGGGCACGATGCTCGCCGCCTACCGGTTCGATCGCTACCGGCCCGCTGAAGGGGTTTCCCTGGACCGCCTGGTGATCAGCTCCCCCGGCGATCTGGGCGGTTCCGTCTCGGAGGCGGCGATCGTGGCCGCCGCCCAGAACCGGGCTCGGGATCTCGGCAACCGGCCGGCGAATGACCTCACCCCCGCCGCGCTCGGCGACTACACCGCCGCGCTGGCCGAGGGCCTGCCCGCGCTCACCGTCACCCAGCTCGACGGACGTCAGATCCGGGAGCTCGGGATGGGCGCGTTTGCCGCCGTCGCCCAGGGCTCTGACCAGGACGCCCGGCTGATCGTGCTGCGCTACGACGGGGGTCCGGCCGATGCGCGGCGGCTGGGCTTCGTCGGCAAGGCGGTGACCTACGACACGGGCGGTCTGTGGCTGAAGACCAGCGCCGGGCTGCTCGACATGAAGTTCGACATGGCCGGTGGCGCTGCGGTGATCGAGGCCATGGCCGCGCTGGCGGAACTCGAGGCCCCGGTGAACCTGCTCGGCGTCGTCGGCGCCACCGAGAACATGATCAGCGGCGCCGCGGTCCGCCCCGGGGACATCGTGTCAGCACTCGACGGCACCACCATCGAGATCAACAACACCGATGCCGAGGGCCGGCTCGTGCTGGCCGACTGCCTCACCTACGCGAGGCGCGAGGGGTGTGATGCCATCGTCGACGTCGCCACCCTCACCGGCGGCGTGGTGGTGGCACTGGGCGCCGTGTACGCGGGGCTGATGGCCAACGACGACGCACTCGCCGAGCGGATCGTGGCGTGCGGGCAGCGGACCGGCGAGCTGGTGTGGCGACTGCCGCTGCACCCCGACTACGCCGAAATGATCAAGGGGCGCTACGCCCAGATCGCCAATCGCACCGAACGGCGCGAGGCGTCGGCGATCACCGGCGCCGAGTTCCTGCACCACTTCGCCGGCGACATCCCATGGGCGCACCTGGACATCGCCGCCGTCGCCGATGACGGCCGCAAGCCGTATCTGAACAAGGGCGGGACGGGATTCGGAGTGCGGCTGCTGACCGAGCTCGCGCTCAGCTCGGTGACCGCCTAGTCCGGAGCGCTCAGGACGCGTCCTTTGCCCGTTCGCGCTCGCGCTCCAGGATGATGGTGGCGGCGCTGGCCGGATCGAGCTCCCGGGAGACGACCCGATCCAGCAGCTCGCGCACCTCCTCGTCCTCGCCGATCGACTCCTCGAGCTCGCGCCGCATCCGGTGGGTGGCGATCGCCACGACCTCGCTTAGCAGGTTGCGCCGCCGTCGCTCCGACAGCGTTCCCTCCGCCTCGATGTACGCCCGGTGCTCGGCCAGCGCGGTGGCCAGCTCCTCCACGCCCTCCCCGCGGACCGCCTCGGTGCGGACGATCGGGACCGGCCAATCAGCGGCGGGACCGAGCGCCAGCACACCCTTGATCTCCCGGATCATCGTGTCGGTCAGCGGGTGCTCGGCCTTGTTGACGACGATCACGTCGGGGATCTCCATGACGCCGGCCTTCAGCGCCTGGATCGAGTCGCCGGACCCCGGCTGCAGGACGAGCACGACGGTATCGGCGTGGTCGATGATGTCGACCTCGGCCTGGCCGACCCCGACGGTCTCCAGCAGCACGACGTCCCGGCCGGAGGCATCCATCAGCAGCGCCGCCTGGAGGGCGGCCTCGCTGAGCCCGCCGAGCGCGCCGCGATTCGCCATCGAGCGGATGAACACGCCCGGGTCCAGGAAATGATCGGCGAGCCGGATGCGGTCCCCCAGCAGCGCCCCCTTGGTGAACGGCGACGAGGGATCGATCGACAACACCGCCACCGAGCGGTCGTGCTCACGCTCGTGCTTGGTCAGCGCTCCCAGCAGGGTGGACTTGCCCACCCCGGGGGGTCCGGTGAACCCGATGACGGCGGCGCGGCCGGTCTTCGGAAAAACCTCCCGCACGAGCTCCCAGCCCGCGGGATCGTCGTTCTCGACCAGGGAGATCGCCCGAGCCAGCGCGCGGCGGTCACCGTCGAGCAGGCGGTGGGCGAGGGTGTCGTCAGACGGGCTCATCGGCGGCTCGCCATGATGCCATGTGTGGCCACCATCGATTTCGGGGAGGTCTGAACCATGGCGAACGCGTTGGTAGGGCGCGTCGATGGTGTGATCGGCGACGGCATCGAGGCCGCGGTCAAGCTCAAGCATCGCCGGCGCCTGGACCGGCTCGGCTGGAAGCAGGTCTTCCGGCCCTCGAGTCCCGGGGTGTTCGCCGACGGCGAGCCGGCACCGCGAGCGGACTGCTCGCTGGAGGTGCTGATCGACGGCGCCAACGCGTTTCCGCTGATGGCGGAGGCGATCTCGCAGGCCACCAGCTTCGTCCACATCACCGGCTGGCACGTCGCCCCCGCGTTCGAGCTCGTACCCGGCCGCCCGCACGGTGCGATCGGAGTGCTACTCGCCCAGATGGCGCAGGACGTCGATGTGCGCGTGCTCGTGTGGTCGGGATCGCCGGTGCCGGCGTTTCACCCCACCCGCAGCGAGGTGGCACAGGCGCTGGAGAACCTCACCCACCGGACCCGGATCCAGGCCCACGGAGACCCCCGCGAGCATCCCCTGCACTGCCATCACGAGAAGACGATCGTCATCGACGGACACGTGGCGTTCGTCGGCGGGATGGACCTGACCGACAGTGCCGGGGACCGCTACGACTCCCAGGCGCATCAGGCCCGCCGCCGGCTGGGCTGGCACGACGTGGCGACCCGCCTGCACGGCCCGGTGGTCGCCGACGTCAACGATCACTTCCGCCTGCGCTGGCGCGAGCTGACCGGGGAGGACCTGGCGGCGGTCGCCCCGCCTCCCCCGGCGGGAAGCTCGACCGTGCAGATCGTGCGCACCGTCGCCGAGGGCATGTACGACGAGGTGCCCCACGGGGACTTCCGCGTGTTCGAGAGCTACGTCCGGGCGCTGCGATCGGCCCAGACGCTGATCTACATCGAGAACCAGTTCCTGTGGGCGCCGGAGCTGGTCGACATCATCGCCGACAAGCTGCGTAATCCGCCGACGCCGGAGTTCCGCGTGGTGGTGCTGCTGCCGGCCAAGGCCAACAACGGCGCCGAGGACACCCGCGGCCAGACGCGCGTCCTGATCGACGCCGACGGGGGCCAGAACCGCTTCCTGGCGGTCACGATCCGCTCGATGTCGGCGAACCGCGACCGAGCGGACCCGCTGTACGTGCATGCCAAGGTCGCGGTGATCGACGACCGCTGGCTGATCGTCGGATCGGCCAACCTCAACGCCCACTCCCTGTTCAACGACACCGAGATGTGCGTCCTCACCGACGATGCCGAACTCGCCCGCGACACCCGGGTCCGGCTGTGGGCCGAGCATCTCGAGACCGACGAAGCGGATCTGCGGGACGCATCGCCGGCGTCGGTGGTCGACGAGCGCTGGCGCCCGATCGCCCACGAGCAGCTCGAGCGCGCCCGGTCTGGAGCGCCTCCGACCCACCGGCTGCTGGAGCTCCCCGGGGCCTCGCGCCGCTCGGCCCGGCTGCTGGGGCCACTGTCCGGGTTGATGGACGACGGCTGAGGGCCGAGCCAACCGGGCGTGTCAGCGCCGACCCCCTAGGATTTCGGCGTGCCGTCGGCCGTCACCCACGACCAGGAGCGCCTCCACCAGGTCACCCCGCCGCTGCCGCTCGCCGTCCGCAGCGGGCCCCCGCCGGTGCACGGCGGGCCGCTGACGTTCCTGCGCTTCGCCCGCGCGAATCACATGCTGAGCTTCGGGTACCTCGTGCTGATCACGCGCTGGCTGTGGCTCAAGCTTCGCTGGCGGGGCCGGCTGCGCACCGACGGGCTGTGCTTCATCTGCCCGGGAGTCAAGTTCGAGATCGGTCGCGACGCCAGCGTGACCCTCGGCCGCTGGTGCTGGATCGGCCACGGCTGCAAGGTCCGCGTTCACGAAGGCGAGCTGGCCATCGGCGCCAAATCGGTGCTCGGCCAGGAATGCACGATCTCCGCCTTCCAGCACGTCTCGATCGGCCGCGAGTGCATCGTCGCCGATCGGGTGATGATGATCGACTTCGATCACGGCATGGTCGAGGTCGAGCGCCCGATCCGCGAGCAGGGGATCTACAAGCGCGACGTCAACATCGGCCACAACGTGTGGATCGGCTACGGGGCCTGCGTGCTGCGGGGGGTCACCGTCGGTCACAACTCGGTGATCGGCACCAGCTCGGTGGTCACCTGCGACGTGCCGTCCAACGCCGTCGTCGGCGGGATCCCGGCCAAGGTCATCCGGATGCGCGAGGCGCCCCGCACGTTCCGCTGGAGCTAGTGTCGCGGCTCGCGCCGATCGCCGCCGGTCACAGCCAGCCGGCGAGGTCCGGGGCCAGCCCACGGAGCCGCGGATCGCCGGCATCCGCGTGGCCGGCGAGCGCCAGCTGCAGCGCCCGGTAGTGCCCATCCGCCCGCTGTCGCGGGTAGTCGCCGGCCAGCCGCCGCGAGTCCAGGAACGCCCAGTCAGACGCCTGGAGGGCGAGCAGCTCGCGGAGCGCCCGGTCAGATGGTCGCGCCGATCGCGCCAGCATCGCCAGCTCGGCGGTGCGCGCCGTCCAGGCCAGATCGGCGACCTGGGGCCCGCTCCAGGTCCGCAGGTCTCCCCCCTCGCCCCAGCTGGTGATGCCGGTCTGCGCCGCCGCCGGCGCCGGCGCCGCCGGGTGGCGCTCGAGCGCGTCATCGAGCGTGGTCAGCGCCAGTCCCTGCCGGGCCGCCTCGCCGAGCACGGCGCGCAGCCACTCGACGCCCTCATACCACCAATGGCCGAGCAGCTCGGTGTCCAGGGCGCAGACGCACACGCCGCCGCCGGCCACCCGGTCTCGGACCCGGGTCACGAAATCGCGAGCATCCGCGCCGGCTGCGTCGAGCGCGGCGGCGTGGTCGTACGGCGCGCCGTCGTTGCGCCACACGTGATGGCGGTGGGTCGTATGGCGGTGATAGTCACGGTAGGCGCCGCCGGCCGGATAGCCATGATCGCTCCACACCAGCGCCATCGTCAGCCGGTCCAGCGGCCACAGCACCGGGCCGTCGGTCACCGCCAGCGGCTGCAGGTGGCGTGGATCCCCGAGGCCGAACAGCCCGGTCAGTTCGACACAGGTGGCCCGGACGCCGGCATCCTCCAGCATTGAATCCAGCCACGGGGCATGAGCGCACTCCGGCAGCCAGAATCCGCCCGCCCACGCGCCGAACCGGCGGCGATGCGAGGCGATCCCGGTCTGCACCTGCACGGACAGCCCGGCGTCGGTGGCGAGCAGCGGCAGCACGGCGTGGGTGGCCGCCGACGTCCACGTCGCGTGGCGCCGCAGCGCTCGGAGCAGTCCGGCTGCCCCGAGCTCGGTGAGGCGACTGGATGCCGCCGCATACTGCGCCGCCGAGCGGTCCAGCTCGTCGGCGAGCTCGATGCGCCCTTCGCCGCGCAGCTGCACGGCGTCCCGGCGATGGGACTCGGGTCGGATCTCGTCCAGGAAGCGGATGCAGCGCTCGATCGCCCCCGGGTGCTCGAGCTGGTCGCACAGCACCGGGGTCACCGAGAGCGTCACCGGCGCCCGCTCGCACCCGTCGAGAACCTCGATCAGCGGCAGGTAGCTGGTGGCGATCGCCTCCCACAGCCACTCCTCGCCGAACGGCCACGTGCCGAAGCCCTCGACGTAGGGCATGTGGCTGTTCAGGACGATCGCCAGCTCACCGGCACCGTCCCTGGGACCGGCCACCGCGCGCGTCAGCCGCTCATCCGCAGAGCTTGAAATCCTTGACCACGGATGTCGGCACGCCGCGCACGCCGCACGTCCCGTTCGGGTTGACAAAGGAGCTGCCGGCGGTCACGAACCGCCACCGGCCACGGGTGAAGTGGAAGATGACCTCGCCGTTGGAGGCGAACTTGGCGCAGCTCGGGATGAGCTTGCCGTTCCGGACGCCGTCGAACTGCACGTCGGCCCAGGCGGAGTTGGCGGTCGAGACCTCGTAGCCCAGGCAGTGCGCCGGCACCGCGGCGTGAACGTACTTGTTGAAGGCGATGTTGAGCGCGGCCTTCTGGCCGCGGGTCGGCGCTCTGTGGGCGAGCGCCAGCGCCGGATACGCCGCCACCGCGGCGAACACGAGCAAAATCCTCAGGTACCTCATGTCCCTCCCTCGATCGGTCGGGTTCGATTATCCCGCCGGCGACGCCGGAGTCCCAGTGCAGACGGCGAGGAAATCGAGAGCGCCGTCGAGCCCGCTGTCACGCAGGACGAAGTCGCGGGAGGCGATCGCCGGCGTGAAGCGGTCATAGAACGGCTTGGTGATTCGCAGCCGGGCATGCACCGAGTCCCAGCCCCAGGCGAGGGCGAGCTCATGGAGCCGCAGCTTGCGGGCGTGGAACAGGCCGAGCGTCTCCACCTCGCCGAACACGCCGCGGCACAGCGCCTCGAACTCCGCGGCCCGGTACTCCTTGATGTGCCACGGGTTGCCGGACTTCTCCGCGCCGGGCGGGGCCAGCGTGAGCACGTTCGGAGTCGAGACGTAGGCGACGCCCCCAGGCGCGAGCAGCGAGCGAAAGTGCGCCAGCACCGCGACGGGATCCTGGACGTGCTCGATCGTCTGCAGGAACACGACCGCATCGAAGCTGTCCGGCTCGCCGAACGTCTCGACCAGACCGCGCTCGAACGTCAGGTTCTGGCGCGTGTAACGGAGCCGGGCGTGCTGGTGGGCCTCGGGATTGGCATCGACGCCGACCACGCCGGCGGCGCCGCGCGCCAGCACCTCGGAGCCATACCCCTCCCCGCACGCCATGTCGAGCACCCGCCGTCCGACCACCCGCGCACCGATCCACTCGTAGACGGCCAGATGGCGGCGGTACCAGTAGTTCTCGGCGGGCACGTCGGGCAGCGTCCGCTCACCCGTCAGCTCCAGGGGCGGCACACCGGCCGGCTGATCGCGCTGCACGTGGGCACTCGTCGGCACGGGGCGACAGGGTAAGGGGTGCGCGCGGGAAGACGCGGTCACTCAGACCAACCGTCGCTCATCGCCGCGCGTGCCCTAACCTGCCCCACGGCATGGAGGCACTTCGCACCGCGGACGACATCCGTGAGGTCAACACCCGCTACCACGACGTCGCGGCCGAGGGCTACGACTCGAAGTGGGGCATCGACTTCGGCGAGATCGGCCAGGCCCAGGTGCTGGGCAAGCTGCGCAAGCTGCTCGGCCCCGAGCTGCGCGACGGATACGACCGCTCGCTGGAGATCGGCGCCGGCACCGGCTACTTCAGCCTCAACCTGCTGCAGGCGGGCGTCGTCGGCGAGGCGACCTGCACCGATATCTCGCCCGGGATGATGGCGACGCTTGCCCGTAACGCGCAGCGCCTCGGGCTCGAGGTCCGCACCGCCCGGGCCGAAGCCGAATCGCTCCCGTTCGCCGATGCGAGCTTTGACCTCGTGCTCGGCCATGCCGTGCTGCACCATCTGCCCAACCTGCGCCGGGCGTTCACCGAGTTTCACCGCGTGCTGCGGCCCGGTGGCCGGATCGTGTTCGCCGGCGAGCCGTCACGGCTCGGGGATCGCATCGCCGCGGTGCCCAAGCGAGGCGCCGGCGTCCTCGCCCCGGCGTGGCGCCGCCTCCTGCGCGCCGGTCCGGCGCCGCAGGCGGGCGGGGCCGGCCCGCCGGGCGGCGTGGGCTCGCCCACGCGCGACGATCACGAGCTCGAACGGTTCGTCGACATCCACGCGTTCGAGCCGGCCGACCTCTCGCGCCACGCCCGGCGCGCCGGATTCGTCGACATCACCGTCCGCGGCGAGGAGCTGACCGCCAACTGGTTCGGCTGGTTCAACCGCGCGCTGGAGGCCTCCGCCGATCCGAGTGACGTGCCAATGCTGTGGCGCAAGTACGCGTTCCACGGTTACCTGATGCTCCAGCGCCTCGACGAGCGCCTGCTCGAGCCGATGCTCCCGCCGGCGATCTTCTACAACCTGCTGCTGACGGCCCGCCGCATCTGACCCGCCCGCCGGCGCCCCGGTCCCGAGGGCGCGGAGGACAGTCCTGCGCGGCCTAAACTTGGGCCATGACCGACGAGGTCACCGCCGATTTCCCGCTGTTCCCACTCGACCTGGTGGCGCTGCCGGGCGAGCTGGTCCCGCTCCACATCTTCGAGGAACGCTACAAGACGATGATGGCCGAGTGCCTCGACGGGGACACCGAGTTCGGAATCGTGTGGATGTCCGACGACGGGCTGCGTGAGATCGGCTGCGCCTGCGAGATCGAGCGCGTGCTGGAGCAGATGGACGACGGGAGGATGAATCTGCTGGCGCGCGGAACCCGCCCGTTCCGCGTGATCGAGCGTCAGGCCCATCTGCCGTATCCGGCGGGCGTGATCGAGTTCGTGGAGGACCGAGCCGACGAGCTCGACCCGCGGCTGGTCGGAACCGCCCGCGCGGCCTACGCCGATCTGGTCAAGCGCGCCACCGATCGCGAGCCCGAGGAGCAGGAGCTGCACGAGATGGGCGCCTACGAGATGGCGGCCACGGTCGACTTCGGGCTCGACGCCAAGCAGGGGCTGCTCGATCTCCGCTCCGAGAACGCCCGGCTCAAGCTCGTCACGCGGCTGTTCCGCGCCGCCACGAAGCGGCTCGACTTCGTCGACCGAGCCCAGGCCCGCGCGCGCTCCAACGGCAAGGTCCGGTTCGAGTGATCCCGGGCGGGCGACGCTACGGCGTGCCGACGATGACCGTGAACAGCACCATGAAGATGCCGAACAGGATGCAGTAGACGCCGAACGGCCGCAGGTTCCCCTTCTCGAAGTAGCGAGTGAGGAAGTGCACGGTGATCACCGCGGTGACGGCGGCGAAGATCGCCGCGATGAACGCCGCGCCCCGGACGCCTCCGTTGCCGTTTGGACCGGTGAGGTCACCGATCTTCAGCAGTCCGGCGGCAAGGATCGGCGGCGTCGCCAGCAGGAAACCGAAGCGCGCGGCGTCCGCGTGGTCCAGGCCGCGCGCCAGTCCCGACGTCATCACGACGCCGTCGCGGCTGATGCCGGCGATCAGCGCGGTCGTCTGAGCGGCGCCGATGACAGCCGCCTCGCGGTACTCCATCGTGTCCAGACGGCGGGCGCCCTCGGGGTTCACGCCCTCTCGCTCGGCCAGCTGGCGTACCTGGGCGCGCTGCCGGTAGCGCTCGGCGTAGATCAGGATGCACCCGTTGACGATCAGGAAGATCGCCGCCGCCAGCGGCTTGGCCAACGCCTCGCGGACCACCTTCTCCAACGCCAGCCCCAGGATGCCGACCGGGATGGTGGCGGTGATGATCAGCCAGGCCAGACGCTCGGTCGGGGTCTCGGCGCGGCGCTTGGGCAGCGTCGCGAAGAATGCCTTGATGATCGCGAGCCAGTCGCGCCAGAAGTAGATGATCAGGCCGACGGCGCTGCCGACATGGAGCATGACGACGAACGCCAGCCACGGCGATTCGGGTTGAGACTGCCAGACGACGATGTTGTGCCAGCGAAACAGCGTTGGGAACAGGACCGTGTGCCCGAGGCTCGAGATCGGGAACAACTCGGAGACCCCCTGGAGGAGCCCGAGGACGATCGCCTGGAACGTGGTGATCAGATGCGCGGCGGCGAGCGAGAGCACGAAGCGCCGTAGGCTAGCCGCCCTCGCCCAAGGAGCGCAGGCTGGCGACCGCGGCTGAGAGGATTCTCACCCGGGCAGGCCGCACGCCTGCTGGGCGGCCCGCAGGGTGAACAGCTGGGCCTGGGCGAGGTTCGGATGGCTGGCATCGGCGGCCCGATCCGGGAACGAGACCGTCCCCTGCTGGAGCTTGATCCGGTAGTAGTAGACGTCCCCGGCGGCGGGTGGAATCGTGAGCTTGTCGGTGGCGTCGCCCGCCAGGTTGTCCGACAGGTCGCGCGCCGTGATCAGCCGCGCGCTGGAGATCGGTTTGGGCTTGGCGCGATTGCAGCTGATCGTGCCGCTGCTGTTGATCAGGATGGTCAACAAGCCGCCCTGGCCGGTGCGGGTGATGAGGAACAGGTCCGGGGACTGGACATCAAAGCACCCGGCCAGCAGGAGGGCCGCGGCCGCGGCCAGCATGACGCCGGCGGTGAGGCGCCCGGCGCGGCATGCCGTCACCGGCTCTCCACCACGATCGCCGCGCCGCCCCGCCGCGGATCGCCGCCGCCCGAGAAACCGCCGGCGGCTTCACGCGCCGCGGCCTGGGCGCCGCCGAAGAACAGGTTGCGCTCGCGGAACGGGCCGAGCGTCCGGCCCGCGCGCTCCAGCGCCGCGGTGTCGATCCCGGGCTCGGTGTAGACGGTGCCATCCTCGAAGTGGACTCGGGGCGCCTCGACGGCCGCCTGAGCCTCGAGTCCGTCGTCGATCGAGCGGATGATCGTCTGCAGGATCGCCGAGCGGATGCGGTTGGAGCCGGCGCTGCCGACCGCCAGCTCGGCGGTGCCGTCCCGCAGGACGATCGTCGGAGCCATCATGCTCGGCATCCGCCGCCCGGGCGGGTGGCGATGGAAGCCGAGGGGGTTGAGATCCTGCTCGCCGAGCATGTTGTTGAGGTGTACACCGGTCCCGGGGACGATGACGCCAGATGCCGAGCCGTTGGAGCACGTCACGGAGCACGCCCAGCCGTCGCGGTCCAGCGTCGCGATGTGCGTCGTCGATCCCAGGCGACCCACCGGCCGGGCCAGGAAGTCCCGTACGAAGCGGGGATCGTCCAGGCCGGCGAGGAATTCCGGGGTGCGCTCGTTCTGGGTCCGCTCCATCACCGCCACGAGGTCGGTCACGCTCGGGGGAGCGGGTTCGCCGTCGAGGGCGGCGAGCGCCCGCACGATCAGGATCCCGCCGGCCGATGGCGGCGGGTTGGTGAGCACGTCACGCCCGCGAAAACCGACCCGCAGCGGCGCGCGATCGACGACCTCGTAGGCGGCCAGATCCTCGCGGGTCACCAGGCCGCCGCGGGCCGAGAGCCACTCGACGATCGCGGTGCCGATGTCGCCCTCGTAGAAGGGCCGCGAGCCCTCCGATCCCAGCCGCAGCAGCGCATCGGCGAGCTCGGGCTGGCGGAGCCGCTGGCCACGGCGCAGGAGCTCGCCGCCGGGGGCGAACAGCGTCGCCGCCTCCGGGGTGGACGTGACGATGCCGGCGAGGATCTCGATGATGTAGGCCTGCTGGGCGTTGAGCTCCACGCCGTCGCGCGCCAGCGCCGCGGCCGGCGCGATCAGCTGCTCCAGCTCCAGCCGGCCGAACCGGCGCGACGCCTCGCACACGCCCGCCGGCATGCCGAACATGCCAACCGACGCGGCGCCGACGTTGAACACCTGGACCGCATCCCCGAACGAGACCGGCACCGGGATGAGCGCGGATCGCCGGTGGGCCCGATCCGGTTCACCACGGCCCGGCGCCTCGACGAAGAAGTCCAGCAGCGTCGGCGGCTGCTCCGGTGAGACGACCAGCATGTAGCCGCCGGCGCCGAGGCCGGTCAGCAGCGGCTCGCATACGAACGAGGCGAGCATCGCCCCGAGCGCGGCGTCGACCGCATTGCCACCCGCGCGCAGCGCATCAGCGCCGGCCCCGGCGCTGACGGGGTGACCGGCGGCGACGACGCCAAGCTGGTTGGTGCCGGTCAATGCAGACGGGAGATCGAGAGGCTCACTGACGACCGAGAACCGAGTCTGGCACGGACGCAGTGAGCGACGCGTGCGCTAGCACGCGAGCGAGCGAGGACACCGCCAGACGACGGTAATCGGACGTCAGCGGCGGGGCATGAACTCGGGTACGTCCAGCTCCGCGCCGCTGCGCATGCGGCTGACCCGGGGCTCGCCGGCCGGCTCGCGCAACTGACGGCGCGGGGCGGGTCCGGGCTCGTTCCCGCCGGAACGAGCCGCCATCGGCTCCTCCTCGCGGCGGCGGCGGGGCTGGTCACCGAAGCCGGTGGCCACGACCGTCACCCAGACCTGATCCTCGAGTTTCTCGTCGACCATGGCGCCGAAGATGATGTTGGCGTCCGGGTGCGCGGCCTCGGCGACGGCCTTGGCCGCCTCGTTGACCTCCCACAGCGAGATGTCGCGCCCGCCGGTGATCGAGAGCAGGATCGAGCGGGCGCCCTCCATGCTGGTCTCCAGCAGCGGCGAGGCCACCGCCTGTTCGGCGGCGTCGATCGCGCGGCGCTCCCCGCTGCCCATGCCGATTCCCAGCAGCGCGCTGCCGGCATCGGACATGATCGTGCGCACGTCGGCGAAGTCCAGGTTGATCAATCCGGGCAGGGTGACGAGGTCCGAGATGCCCTGGACGCCCTGGCGCAGCACGTCATCGGCGACCCGGAACGCCTCGACCATCGAGACGCCGCGGTCGAGCACCGACAGCAGGCGGTTGTTCGGGACGACGATCAGCGTGTCCACCTCATCGCTGAGGGCGGCGATGCCGACCTCGGCCTGGTCCCGACGCCGCGAGCCCTCGAACTGGAACGGCCGGGTGACGATCCCCACCGTCAGAGCGCCGAGCTCGCGGGCGATCTGGGCGACGACGGGCGCCGCTCCGGTCCCCGTCCCACCACCGGCTCCGGCGGCGATGAACACCATGTCGGAGCCGCGGAGCATCGCCTTGATGCGGTCGTACTCGTCGCGGGCGGCACGGCGCCCGAGCTCCGGATCGGAGCCGGATCCGAGCCCGCGGGTGACCGCGTCGCCGATGTGCAGGGTCTCGTTGGCGGCCGACAGCTGCAGTGACTGGAGATCGGTGTTGATGGCGAGGAACTCCACCCCGGCGATGTCGGCCTCGACCATCCGGTTGACGGCGTTGACCCCGGCGCCGCCGACGCCGACGACGCGCAGGACCGGCCGGCCGACCGTCGTGGCCGGCGGGAAGGCGTCGAGATCGCGGTCGGAGCGCGCATAGACATCGGGAGCTGGCGTCGCGGACGGTTCGAGCACGTTCTCCGGGATATCGGCGGAGAACGCCTGGCGCAGACGCTCCTGCGGCGTGGGGATCTCGCGCTCGGCCGGCCCGGGCACGGGCGCCTGGGCGTCGGCCTCGAGCGATGGGTGCGGCGTCCCGCGCCGGCGCGGCTCGGCGGGCGCAACGGGCGGTTGGGCCGGGGCGGCCGGCGGCGCGGGCTCGGACGCGCGCGCGGCGGGCGCCGGTGGCTGCTTGGACTGGGCCGCGGGGGAGCTTGGCTCCGGGCCAGTCGCCGGAGCGGCGGACTCAGGCTCGGACGACCGCGGAGGGTTGTCCTCCGTGGTCTTGCGGAACAGGTCCGCCAGCGGCCCCTCTCGCATGCTCGCGCGCTTACCGGTTGCCATTTGCGAGGACCTCCTTGGCGAGCTGTCTATAGGCGTGGGCGGCCAGACCGTCAGGATCGTACTTCAATACTGACATCCCCTTCACCGGTGCCTCGGCGAACCGGACGGTCTTGCGAATGCGCGACGCGAACACCTGGTCACCGAAGTTCTCCTCGAGCAGCTCGATCGCCTCCTTGGCGTGGAGCGTCCGGAGATCGACCAAGGTCGGCAGGATGCCCTCGATCTCGACGTCGGGATTGAGGTTCTCCCGGATCATCCCGAGCGTGTTCTGCAGCTGGACCAGCCCGCGCATCGACAGATATTCGCACTGCACGGGGACGATCACCTTGTGCGAGGCGGTCAGGGCGTTGATCGTGAGCAGTCCGAGGCTCGGCGGAGTGTCGATGAAGACGAAGTCGTAGTCGTCCTGCACCTCCTTGAGCGCCTTCTCCAGCGAGCGCTCGCGGCCGATCATCGTCGACATCGCGATCTCGGCGCCGGCGAGGTCGATCGAGGCGCAGGCGACGTCCACCTCGCGCTTGCGGATCACCTCGCGGATCGAGATGTGATGGACGAGCACGTCGTACATCGACTTGTCCAGCGTGTCGGGGTCGATCCCCTGTGACATCGTGAGGTTGCCCTGCGGGTCCATGTCGCAGCACAGCACCCGATGCCCTTCCTCGGCGAAGGCCACGGCGAGATTCAGTGTGGTCGTGGTCTTGGCGACGCCGCCCTTCTGGTTGGCGAGCGCGATCACCTTGCAGGTGGGCATTGGCTTCGGGCTCCGATGCGATCGGGGACTCATACGCCGTGAGTATTCGCAGGTTGAGAGGAGAATCCTTTGCATTTGAAGTGGTTTGGCGGCGCCGGGGTATGTTCTACAGCGCTGTGCCCGGACTCCTTGACCGCCGTCTCGTCTTCGTCACCGGCAAGGGAGGCGTCGGAAAGTCGACGGTCGCCACCGCACTCGGGGTGATGGCGTCCCGCCGGGGGTTGCGCACGATCGTCGCCGAGCTGGCCAGCCAGGAGGGGATCCGGCGCGCCTTTGACGAGTCCGAGCCGGTCAGGCAGTCACCGCCCCACGCATTCGAGGAGGTCGAGCTGGCCGAGAACCTGTTCACCATCTCGATCGATCCCCAGCTCGCGATGGAGGAGTACCTGCGGGTCAAGACGGGCGCCGTCGGCCAGGCGCTCGGCTCAAGCCGCCTGTTCAACGCGTTCGCGCAGGCCACCCCCGGCATGCGCGAGCTGCTCAGCATCGGCAAGGTCTGGGAGCTCTCCCAGCATCAGCGGCGCACCGACGGCGCCGAGGTCTATGACCTGGTGATCGTGGACTCGCCGGCCGCCGGCCACGGCGTCGGCATCCTCAGGACGCCCCGGTCGTTCGCGGAGATCGCCCGGGTCGGACCGATCGCGCACCAGGCCGGCTCCATCGCCGCCACGATCGCCGACGCGTCGTTCACCGCCATCGTCGCCGTCGCCACCGCCGAGGAGATGCCGGTCAACGAGACCCTCTGGCTGCGCGATGCGCTGGCCGACGAGGACCTCGCCATCAACGTGACGATCGTCAACGCCTGCTACCCGGAGCGCTTCAGCGCCGATGAGGCCGCGCGGCTGCACCGGGCGCACAAGCGCTCCCGGTCCCGGGCCAAGCGCGCCGCGCTCGACGCGGCGCTGTCGGAGCGAGCGCGCCGCCATTCGCAGCGCGAGCAGCTCGAGCGGCTGCGCGACGGCCTGCGCACCGACCTGGCCGAGCTCCCGTACCTGTTCACCGAGCAGGTGGGCCGCGCCGAGCTCGAGGAGCTCGCTGACGCGCTGCAGAGCGGACTCGCCCGGCTCGAGTCCGTCCCGGTCACCGGCTGAGCCGCCGGCGAGCGGGCTCAGCCGCCGGTCAACGGCTGAGATCGGCCGCGAGCGCGCCCGCGCGCAGACCGGACTCGATCGCGCCGTCGATGAAGCCCGCCCACCCGTTCGCCAGGTCCGAACCGGCGAACACCACACCGCCCTCCGGTGACTGCATCGCCGCGTGATGGTGCTCGTACCACCCCGGGCGATGGATCGCCCACGTCCCGCGGGAGAACTCGTCGGCCAGCCAGTCATGGGCGGTGGCGCCGAGCAGCTCGTACCCGGGCAGGATCGCGTCCAGCTGGCGCTGCACCGCCGGCAGGTCGGCGGCGTCGCAGCGCTCCGCGTCGGGTCCGAAGCCGATCATCAGCTGCGTCGCGTCGCCATCGAGCTCCTCGCTGCCGAGATACCCGAACGGGTGGCCGGGTGCGATCGCGTTCTGCAGCAGCTCGTCCCCGCGCACCCGCAGCATCAGCTTGATCCCGCGGCTGGCCTGGCCGAGCGCGATCGCGCGCCGTTTGGACTCGGGCAGCGGCGGATCGAATTCGATCGCCGGGAGGGCGTTGAGCGCCACCGCCACCGTCGCCGCCCGGGCGCGGACGCCGCCGCCGTCGCGCAGCTGCACCTCCACCGCGCCGCCGCGCCGCACCACGGCCGCGACGGGACTGGTCAGCCGCCGCTCGAACGGGACCGCATCCGCGATCGCGGCCAGCAGCGCGCCGGTGCCGTCGTCGAGCGTCACCCGCCCGCCGGTCTCCTGGGTCAGCCGCAGGCTGTATCCCGAGAGGGCATGCCAGCGCAGCACCGAGACCGCGCCGGCGTCGGTCAGCGGCGCGTGGGCGAGCGACTCGAGCTCGGCGCACAGCACATCGCGCTCCTCGTCTGAGAGCGTCAGCTGGTCAACACGCTCGGCGATGCTGAGCCGGTCAAACGCCGCCAGCTCGCCGATCGCCGCCAGCGGCGCGTGTGGCTGGGGCAGCGCCGCGCGGACGCCGTCAACGAACCGATCCCAGCCGCGCTCGGCGATCGCGTCGCGCTCGGCGATCGTCCCCGACCGGCGTTCGGTCCCGACGCGCCAATGGGCACGCTGGGCATCGGGGCCGATCGTCACGCCCAGTCCGGCGCGGGTGATCTCCGAGAACGTGTGCGGCTGGTGCCAGTGCACCCAGGCGCCGCCGTACTCGATGCGAAACCCGTCCCAGTCCGCGCTCCAGGTGCGGCCACCGAGCCGGTCGCGTGCCTCCAGCAGCACGGTCGAGCGACCGCGTAACGCGGCTTCGCGGGCGGCCGTGACCCCGGCGAAGCCGCCGCCGATGACGGCGACGTCGTACTCGTCAGGCATGTGGCGCCCGCACGGCGGCGGCAGCGTCGACCGCCACGGCTCCCCGTCCGGCCTCGCCCACCAGCACCGGGTTGCACTCCACCGCCGCCAGCGGCGCGGTGAGCAGCAGGTCTCCCAGCCGGGCGGCCAGCCGGGCCGCCGCCGGCACGTCGGCCGCGGGCCGTCCGCGTCCGCCGAGCAGCAGCGGAGCGCCGCGCAATGTGGTGATCGCCCGCTCGATCCGCGCCGGGTCGGCCGGCAGCGGGATCACCGCCACATCGTCGAGCAGCTCGGTCCAGATCCCGCCGAATCCGATCACCAGCGCCGGAACGATCCCGTCGCGGTGGGCGGCGACGATCAGCTCGACCCCGGGCGACGCCATCTGCTCGATCAGCAGCCTGGCGTCGTGAGCGACGGCGAGCGCCGCCATGTCGCGATGGGCGGCGCGGACCTCGCCCGCGGTGCGCAGGCCGAGCGCGACTCCGCCGAGCTCGGTCTTGTGCTGGATGGTCGCCGCGCTCAGCTTCAGCGCCACCGGGCCGCCGAGCTCGGCGAGCGCCGCGACGGCTTCCTCCTCGTCGGCAACGATGCGACCGGCCGGCACGGCGACGGCGGCGGCGCGCAGCCGCTCCTTGACCGTGTGCTCGGCCAACCACCGCACCGCCGTGCCCGGCGCGGGGGCCCGCGCCGCCGCGGCGATCTGGCGCAGACGCACGGCGACGTCAGCCGTCGGGGCACCGGCGAACACCGTGGCGGCGCAGCGCAGCCCGGTGCGCAGCCCGGCGGCGGCGGGCACGCCGGCGCGATGAAACTCGGCGGCCGCCGCGTCGTCGAGCAGCTCGGGCAGCGTCGAGGACACGATCGTCGGCACCGGGCTCAGCGCGGCGCCGAGCATGACGCCCTCGCGGACCGCCCGCCACGACGCCTGCGGCGCGCCGGTCAGACCATGGGGCTGGTCGTAGAAGACGAGTACCTGCCCGATCTGCGGGTCCTCGCCGAGCGCGCGCACCAGCTCCCCGAGCGCGGTGACGTCACCCCAGATCATCGCGGTGTAGTCGAGCGGGTTGGCCACGGTGGCAGCCGACGGCAGCAGCTCGGCCAGCCGCGCGCGCGTGTCCGGTGCCAGCGCCGGCAGCTCGACGCCGAGCCGCTGGGCCTCATCGGCGCCCTGCGCGGAGTCGCCGCCGCTGCACGTCATGATCGCCAGGCCGTCCCCGGTGGTGGCCGCGCCGGCCCGGCGCGCGGCGCCCCGGCGCCGCACCGCGATCGTCTTGGACAGCTCGAGGAGCTCGTGCACGTCGTCGGCCCACACCGCGCCGGCCTCGTCGACGAGGCTGCGGAACACCCGCTGATCGCCGGCCAGCGCGCCGCTGTGAGACGCCGCCGCCCGCGCCCCCGCGGCCGAGCGTCCCACCTTGAGCACCACGACCGGGACTCCCGCATCGGCGCAGGCGGCCAGCCCGTCGACCAGCCGCGGGCTGCCGTCGTCCTCGAGGTAGAGCGCGATCGCCCCCACCCCGTCTTCGCCGGCGAGGAACTCGAGATAGTCGGCGGCCGACAGCACGGCCTGATTGCCACTGGCGATCACGGTGTGGAACCGCAACCCCCGACGGGTGGCGAGCGCATTGACGGCGACGTTGCCGCTCTGGGACACGAGCGCCACCGCGGGATGGGCGGGGTCGTATTCCTGGACGGCGAGGGCATCGCCCCACAGCGCCGTCCGTGACCGGGGCGAGACGATCCCGTTGCAGTTGGGCCCGCACACCGGCAGTCCGTGCCTCGCCGCGGCGGCGACGAGATCACGATGATGCTCGCGCCCGGACTCCACCTCGTCGAAGCCGGCGCTGAAGACGACCGCGCCGCCGCAGCCGCGGGCGCCCGCCTGATCGATCGTGGCCGCGACCCCGGCGGCGGGGATCGCCACCACGACCGCGTCGACGGGCGCGGGCAGATCGGTGACCGTGGGTACGCACGGCCGGGTGAGAACCTCGGTGCGACGCGGGTTGACCCCCCAGACGGGCCCGGGAAACCCGATCTTGTCGAGGTTGAGCAGCGTTTCGGCGGCATAGCTGCCCGGCCGGTCGGTCGCCCCGACGACCGCGATCGACGCCGGCCGCATCAGGCGGGCGAGGTCGACGGCGGGCGGCTGCCCGACGCGGGCCGTCAGCGTGATCAATGGATCGTCGCCTCCACCCCGCGGCGCTCGAGCGCGCGGGCGATGATCAGCCGCTGGATCTCGCTGGTGCCCTCCCAGATCCGGTCAACCCGCAGCTCGCGCAGGAAGCGCTCGGCGACGTTCGAGCGCAGATAGCCGCGCCCGCCGAATGCCTGGACGGCGCGGTCGGCGCACCGGCCGGCGGCCTCGGAGACGAACAGCTTGGCCATCGACGCCTTGGCGTGGATCAGCTTCGGATCGGCCTCGGCGTCGACCATCGCGCACACCTGCAGCGCCAGCAGCCGGCCGAGCGCCGCATCGGTCGCCGAGTCGGCCAGCGGGAAGGAGATGCCCTGATAATCCATGATCCGGCGGCCGCCCTGCCGCCGCGTCAGCGCCCAGTCGGTCGTCTCGTCCAACAGCCGCCACATCGCCCCCAGCCCGTGGGTGGCGATCCCGAGGCGCTCCTCGGTGAACCACCGCCGCTGCAGGTCATCGCCGTCACCGATGCCGCCGATCACCGCGTTGCGGTCCACCTCGACGTCGGTGAAGCGGATCGTCGGATGTCCGTGGGGATAGTTGTGGGTGTAGCGGGGGTCGTCGACGAACTCCACGCCGGGCGTCTCTGGCTCGACGAGAAACAGGGTCGGCAACCGGTCGGCGCCGTCGATCACGTTGGCCATCACGATCAGCACCCGGGCCACGTCGCCCGAGGTGACGAACCACTTCTCGCCGGTGATCCGCCAGCCGCCGTCGGTGGCGACGGCGGTCGTCGCGATGCCGGAGGCGTCCGACCCCGCCTCCGCCTCGGTGACCGCGTAGGCGTCGCCGCCCTCGCCGCGCAGCGCCGGAGCGACGTAGCGCTCGAGCTGCTCAGGGGTGGCCTGAACCCACACGTTGTACACGCTGGGAACGTGCCAGTGCAGTCCGTTGGTGACCCGGCCGAACTGCTCGTTGACCAGGAACCACTCGAGCATCGACCAGCCCTGGCCGCCGAGCGGCGCCGGGACGCGGCCGCCCTGCAGCCGGTAGGTGATCGCCTGACGCTTGATGTCGGCGACGGTCGCCTCGGGCAGCCGGCCGTCGGCGGCCTCGGCGGTCAGCTCCAGCGGCAGCAAGACCTGTTCCACGAACGATCGGGCACGGAGCTGCAGGGCCACCTGGTCGTTGGTCAGCTCGGTGGCGGCGGGAGGGATGGTCGTCGTCATGCGGCTCCTCGGTGCGGGACGGACATGGTGAACTCCTGCAGCCGCGCCCGGTCATCGGCGGTGAGCCGCGCCGCGGGCCCGGGAAGGCCGAGCAGGAGGTTGTGATGGTTGGCGATGACCGCGCCGGCGCGGGCGCGGGCGGCCTGCACATCCGGATCGGCGGTGCCGGCACGACGCTCGATCAGCGCCACCACCTCGTGCAGGTAGGCGAGCCAGCGGCGCCGGCTGCCGTGCAGCACCAGCCGCTCGATCCGGGCCCGCTCGGCCTGGACGGCGTCCGGGCCGGGCCGGCGGCCCGCGGCCAGGGTCGCGACCACATCGGGCAGCTCGCGCTCGGGCTCGGGAGTGACCGACAGCCACGACGCGCGCTTGACCATGCCGGGTAGACTACAGCAACTGATCACAAAGTCAGGATTGAGGACATGGACACGACGATCGCCCCGCCCACGCCGTCCGGCACGGCCCTCGAGCCCCGCCTGTACACCGATCCAGCGCTGCTGGATGCAGAACAGGAGCTGATCTTCGAACGCACCTGGCAGCTGGCCGGGCACGTGTCGTCGCTGCCGCGGACGGGCAGCTACCTGACCGCCTCGGCGGGCACCCAGCCGGTCCTGGTCGTACGCGACGAGCACGGTGACCTGCGCGCCTACAAGAACGTCTGCCGTCATCGCGCCTCGCGGCTGCTGAGCGGCTCCGGACAGTGCAAGGCGGCGATCCGCTGCCGCTATCACGGCTGGACCTACCGGCTGGACGGGACGCTGATCGGCGTCCCGGAGGGACTGGCGTTCGGCGAGCGCCTGGACAAGACGGCCCTGAGCCTGATGCCGGTGCGCGTCGAGGAGATGTGCGGACTCGTGTTCGTCAATCTCGATCCCGACGCGGCGCCGCTCGCCGACCTGGTCGGCGATCTCCCCCAGCGGTTGGCGCCGTACCGACTCGAGGCGCTCCAGTCGTTCGCTCCCGCCGGCGGCACTCAGCCCGCCAACTGGAAGGTGATCGCCGACAACTACATCGAGGGGTACCACATCCCCATCGCCCATCCCGGGCTGATGCGGATGCTCGACTACAAGCACTACGACGTCGCGGTCCACGACCACTACGTCTGGTTCGAGGCTCCGCTGCGATCCAAGCCGAGCAGCAACCGGCTCGAGCGCCTCTACTCCCAGCTCGTCACCCCGATGCCCGGGCTGAGCGCCGCCGACCGCCACGTGTGGCGCTACGCCTACATCTATCCCAACACGACGATCGACCTGTACCCCGACCAGGTCGGAACCTGGCAGCTGCTGCCCGACGGCGTCGCGAGCACCCGGGACGTGTCCGCGTCCTATCGACCGGCGCAGAGCAGCCCGCGTACCCGCTTGGCCCAGTGGGCCAACCAGCGGCTGAACACGCTCGTGCTCGACGAGGACATCGATCTGGTTGACAACGTCCAGCAGGGTCTGATGACGCGCGGCTATCGCTGCGGCCCGCTGTCCGCGCGTGAGGCCGGGGTCGCCTGGTTCGCCGATCGCATCCGCGCCGACCTGGCCCCGGCGCTGCACGCCGGGAGCTGATGGCGCGCGGCGACCGCCCGGGTGGACGCGAGCGGATCCTCGTCGCCGCCGCCGGCCGCATCGCCCGCGAGGGGATCGACGGCGTCCGCATCGCCCGGATCGCGATGGACGCGGGTGTGTCGAGTGCCCTGGTCCACTACCACTTCGAGACCCGCGAGGCGCTGCTGGCGGAGGCGCTGGACTACTCGTATGCCCACGCCGGGGACGCCCGCCTGGAGAGCGGGCTGCCGCCGGCCGCGTCCCACGCCGAGCGGCTGCAGGCGATGATCGACCAATGTCTGCCGACGACGCCCGAGCTCGAACAGGACTGGGTGCTCTGGGTCGAGCTGTGGCTGCGCGCCATCCGTCATCCGGAGCTGCGGCCCGTCGCCGAGGAGCTCTACGCCCGCCTGCGGGCCTGGTTTGCCGACGAGATCACCGCCGGGATCCGGGACGGGGAGTTCGAACGCTGCGATCCCAGCGACGTCGCCGATCGCACGCTGGCGCTGCTCGACGGCTTCGGAGTGCGAACCCTGATCGGCGACTCCACCATCCCGCTGGAGCGGGCGCGATCAGCGGTGTCGGCGGCGTTGGCCCGGGACCTGGGGGTCGGGGAGCGGTTGGTGCCCCTGGCGGTCGGCGGTGTGGTGCGCGGCGGGCAGCTGGCCGCCGAAGGCTGACCCGCCCTCAGACCACCGTCCCGGCCCCCAGCGCCTCCCGCGCCGCCGCCCGCCCGGTCCGGACCGCGCCCTCCATGTAGCCGGCGACCCAGTGGTCAGAACCGGCCACGAAGAACGGCGGCTCGTGGCGCCCGTGCAGCGGGCCGATGCGGCCGAGGTCGCCGGGCGCGTAGCTGGCGATGTAGCCCATCGTGAACGGGTCGGTGCCCCACGGGCGCTCGAGAAACGCCGCCGGCGTTCGGGCCCCCACTCCATACAGAGCTTCGAGGCCGGCGAGAATCACCCCCCGGCGAGCGCGGGGCGGTGCGGACACGAACGCCGACAGCCGCTCCGGCGGGACGAGCAGGGACAGCACGCCGTCGCGCTGGGGCCAGGTGGACCCGAACAGCCACTCGGACTCGGCCAGCCCGTTCTGCCCGGCCTCCTGCCAGAACGAGCGCTCGTAGGCGACCACCACCTTGGCCGCGAGCGCCTGGCGCTGGGCGAGGAGCGAGGCGAGCCGCTCGTCGCTCAGCCCGGTGATCTCGACCGCGCGCAGCGGTCCCGCCGGGAGCGCGCAGACGACGGCTTCGGCGTGCACCTCCCCCCCATCGAGCAGTCCGACGCTGACCCCGTGGGCGCCGTCGACCGCCACCCGCGTGACGACCGCGCCGAGCCGCACCCGGTCGCCGAGCTCTGCGGCCATGCTGAGCGCCACCTGGGCCGAGCCCTCGGCGCAGCGCAGGCCCTCCCAGGCACTGAGGTCATAGAAGCCGTTGCCGGCCAGCGTCGCGTGCTTGCGCAGCTCCGACAGCACCGACGTCCGCTCCGGTCCGTCGCAGGACAGCGAGAGGCACGTCAGGGTGTAGCGCCGGATCACCGCCGGCAGGGCGCCGTGCTCGCGCAGCCACGCGGCGAGGCTGAGCCGGTCGAGGCGCTCGGCGTCGGGATGGCTCCACGGGTCGGCCGGATCGACGCCGACGGCCAGCTGGGCGAAGAGCGCCTCGACGCGCTCCAGATCCGCCCGCTCGGCCTCGGTCATCCACGGCAGCGCGTCGCCGACGAACGCGCCCTCATCCAGACCCCAGCTCATCTCCCCCGGCTCCGCGACGTAGCTGGGCTCGATCGTCAGCCCCAGCTCGGCGACGAGCTCGAGGTAGGCGTGATGCGCGGCGCCGACGACCTCGCCGCCCATCTGGACGGCGCGCCCATCGGGCAGCGTCACCGCCTCCACCCGGCCGCCGATCCGGTCGCGCGCCTCGAGCAGCACGACGTCGGCCCCGGCGCGCGCCAGATCCCGGGCCGCCGACAGCCCGGCCAGACCAGCTCCCAGCACAGCCACATCAGCCACGAGCGCACTCTCCTCACGAAACACAAACCCCCGCGGCTTGACAGCCGAGGGCCCGCTGCGTAGTTTCCTGACTCGCGGTTCAGTATATGTCCCCGGACCGGATCGGGGAGGAACAGAGGAGACGTGAGCCCGCGCCCCAAAGTCGATCACCTGCGCAAGCCGCAGATCATCGCCGCCGCCGCCGAGGTGCTCTATGAGCGCGGCCTGTTCGATACGCGGATCGGCGATATCGCCGAGCGCGCCGGGACCAGCTCACCGACGATCCTCTACTACTTCGAGTCCAAGGACCGGCTCCTCGAAGAGGCCGTCGCCTACACCGATCACAAGTTCTATGACCGGCTGGCCGAGGGGCAGCACCGGATCGAGCACGCCGCCGACAAGCTGGTGCATCTGATCGAGGAGACGAGCCTCGGCCCGGGCGGGCTCAACGACTACACGCTGTGGATGGAGATCTGGGTCCGCGCCCGGCGCGACCCGACCGTCCGCAGCTCCTATTTCCGCCTGGATCGCCGGCAGCGCGAGCTGATCGCCGAGATCGTCCGCGACGGCCAGCGGGCCGGCGAGTTCAGCGCCGGCACCGACCCGGACGACTTCGCGCTCATGCTCAGCGGGCTGATGGACGGGCTGGGCGTCCAGGTGACGCTGGGTCAGCCCGACGTCACCGCCGCGCGGATGGTCAGCCGGTGCCTGGCGCTGGCGTCCACGGAGCTGGGCTGCGAGCTGGCCCCGAGCCGGCCGATCGAGCAGACCACCAGGAGAGGAGTGCCGTCATGAGCCACCCGAGGGCGACCGGGGCCGACACCGGCTGGACCGATATCAGCCGCCGCAACTTCATCAAGCGCGCCGGGGCGACGGCTGCGGGCCTGTCGATCCCCGGCCTGCTCGCCGCCTGCGGGACGACCGCGCCGGTGGGGCCGGCCCCGTCTGGGAGCGGATCCGGCTCGAGCACCACCGCCGCCGCCGCGCTCGGCCCGGGCGGTCTGCCGCTGGCGCGCCCCGACAATCCGGTGACCCTGCCGATCTATGCGGACAACAAGGCGATCGCGTCCGGCATGCAGCCCGAGAAGGGCCCGCTGCAGCTGTACAACTGGATCGAGTACATCAACCAGGACGTCATCAAGAGCTTTGAGAAGAAGTACAACGTCAGCGTTCAGATCAGCACCTTCAACACGATCGACGAGGCCGTCGCCAAGCTCGACTCGGGCGCCGTCCAGTTCGACGTGTTCGTCCCCGAGCTCGTCTACCTCGAGCAGCTCGTCGTCGGCAAGATCCTGCAGCCGCTGAACCTCACCTACATCCCCAATCTCCAGGCCAACGTGTGGCCGTCGCTGCACAGCCCGTGGTACGACGTCGGCGCGCACTACACCGTCCCGTACACGATCTACACGACCGGGATCGGCTGGCGGGCCGACAAGCTGCCGGCGTTCAATCCCGCCAAACTGGCCCAGCCGTGGACCGCGATGTGGCAGCAGGGGCCGAAGATCTCCGGCAAGGTCGGCATGCTCGACGATCAGCACGAGGGTCTGACGATGGCGCTGCTGCGCAACGGCATCACCGATGTCAACACCGAGAACCCCGCCGACATCGCCGCCGCCCAGAAGGCGCTGCAGCAGCTCGTCTCCTCCGCCAATCTCAAGTTCGACACCAACGAGTACCAGCACCTCGCCGACGGTTCGCTGTGGCTGCACCAGGCGTGGTCGGGCGACATGGCGGCAACGCCGTCCTACGCGCCCCAGGGGGTCAAGCCGACCGCCTTCTCCTACTGGTGGCCACAGGACGGCAAGGGGCCGATCGACAACGACACGATGGCCGTGCTCAAGGGGTCCAAGAACCCGGTGCTCGCCCACCTGTTCCTCAACCACGTGCTCGACGTCCAGCAGGCGTTCTCCAACTACAGCTACATCTTCTACCAGCAGCCCCTGAACGCGATGACGCCCCAGGCGGTGGTGAAGAAGGGCCTGGTCGCGTCGAATCTGCAGAACACGCTGATCGAGGAGGCGCAGTTCAAGGCCGGGTATGTCCAGGGCCCGCTGAGCGAGGCCGGCCAGACGCTGTGGGAGAACGCGTGGGCGGCGGTCCAGTCCTCGTGAGCGCAACTCCGATTCACATCCAGTCTCCGTGAGCGCGAACTCGATCGACAACCGCGCGTCGTACTGGCGGGCGTTCGCCACCCCGGGCGTCGCCTGGCTCATCCTGTTCGTCGTGATCCCGGCGTACGCGGTGCTCGCGATCGCGATGGGCCGGATCAACTTCCTGTACCAGCCGATCCCGGCGTGGAATCCTCTCACCTGGAACCCCGGCTTCCTGTCCAAGGCGTTCAGCGGCTCTCTGCCCGGCGGCGAGTACTGGCCGGCCGTCCGCAACACGGTCGTCTACGTCGCCATTTCCCTCGGGCTGTGCTTCGCCATCGGGTACCCGGTGGCCTACTACGTCGCGCGCCACGCCAAGCGGTTCAAGACGTTGCTGATCGTGCTGCTCGTCATCCCGTTCTGGGTCAGCTACCTCCTGCGGATGCTCGCGTGGATCGGTCTGCTCGCGCCGGACGGCTACGTCAACCAGATCCTGTCGTTCATCGGGATCAATACCCCCCCGGACTGGCTCAACGGCAACGCGTACTCGGTGATCCTCGCGCTCGTCTACGGCTACATCCCGTACTTCATCCTGCCGGTGTTCGCCGGCCTGGACCGGATCGACCGCAGTCAGATCGAGGCCGCCCGCGACCTTGGCGCGACCCCGTTCCAGGCGTTCATGAAGGTGACGCTGCCGCTGAGCCGGCCGAGCATCCTCGCCGGCTCGGCGCTCGTCGTGCTGCCGATGTTCGGCGACTACTACACCAATGACCTCATCTCGGCCTCGCCGAAGACGAACATGCTCGGCAACGAGATCAACATCTTCGTCCAGGGCGGCTCGGAGAAGAACCTCGGCGCGTCGCTGGTGATCGTGCTCATGGTGATCCTCGCCGTCGGCATGGCGTACTACCTGTACTCGACCGCCCGCGACACCCGGCAGCAGATCGCATGAGCGCCACGACCGCCCCCGAGGTCCCGCCCCGGCCCGCCGCCTCCGAGCCGCCGCCCCCGCGACGCAGCCTGCTCCCCGCGCGGCTGCGCAATCCGTGGGGCGAGCCGCGGTTCCTCATCCTCGAGACCTGGCTCTACATCGCCTGGGCGCTCGTCCCGGTCGGCATCGCCATCCTGTTCAGCTTCAACGCCGGTAAATCGCGCAGCGTGTGGCAGGGCTTCTCGTTCCGCTGGTGGTGGGGCGATCCGACCCAGTCGATCTTCCACGATCCCCAGTACACGCAGGCGCTCGTCCACAGCCTCCTGCTCGCCGGGCTCGACATGGCGATCGCCACCCCGCTCGGCGTCCTGCTGGCGCTCGGCCTCGCCCGCTGGCGCGGCCGCGGATCCGGCGTCGCCAACTCGCTCATGCTGATCCCGCTCGTCACCCCCGAGATCGTCATGGCGGTGTCGCTGCTCGTCGTGTTCACCCAGCTGTCGATCGTGCCGTTCAGTCTCATCCACCTCGGCACGGTCGCCCAGGTGGTGGGGCAGGTGACGTTCTCGCTGTCCTATGTGGTGGTGATCATCCGCAGCCGGCTGGCGTCGATCGGTCCCGAGTACGAGGAGGCCGCCCGCGATCTCGGCGCCACGTCGGCCGCCGCCATCCGGCTCGTGCTCATCCCCCTGCTGCTGCCGGCGATCCTGTCGAGCATGCTCATCGTGTTCGCCCTCTCGATCGACGACTTCGTCGTCACCCAGTACATGTCCTCGACCCAATCGACCACCACCATTCCCATGTATCTCTACTCCAATGCCCGCGGTGGCACGAGCACCCCGGCGCTCAACGCGCTGGCGACGATCCTCGTCGCCACCACCCTGATCGGGATTACGATCGCCTACGTCGTGTACGCCGTATTCGGTAAGCGAACCTCCTCGCAGGAGGGGTACTCCGCCCTGCGTGAGCTATCGGGAATCGAGGCCGCCTGATGCCTGGTGACGTTCAGCTGCGCGCGCTGACCAAGCGCTACGACGAGACGACGGCCGTCGACAGCATCGATGCCTCGATCAATGCCGGCGAGTTCTTCTCGCTCCTGGGGCCGTCCGGATGCGGGAAGACGACGACGCTGCGGATGATCGCCGGATTCGTGCGGCCGACCGCGGGCGAGATCCTGCTCGACGGGATCGATGTCGCCCAGGTGCCGCCGCACCGGCGCAACGTCCACACGGTGTTCCAGAACTATGCGCTGTTCCCTCATCTCAACGTGTTCGACAACATCGCGTTCGGCCTGCGCCGGCGCAAGGTGGCCAAGAACGAGGCGCGGCAGCGGGTCAACGAGGCGATCGAGCTGGTGGAGCTGTCCGGGCTCGGCGCCCGCCGCCCGCAGCAGCTCTCCGGCGGGCAGCAGCAGCGCGTCGCCCTCGCCCGCGCCCTCGTGCTGCGACCGGCGGTCCTGCTGCTGGACGAGCCGCTCGGGGCGCTCGACGCCAAGATCCGCAAGCAGCTGCGGATGGAGCTCAAGGCGCTTCAGGAGGAGGTGGGGATCACGTTCGTGTTCGTGACCCACGACCAGGAGGAGGCGCTCAGCATGAGCGACCGGGTGGCGGTCATGAGCAACGGACGGATCGAGCAGATCGGCACCCCGGCGGCGGTGTACGAGAGCCCGGCGACCGTGTTCGTCGCCGACTTCCTCGGGATCTCGAACCTGATGGACGCCGAGACGGTCGACCGCGGGCCCGACCACTGCACCGTCGCGGTCGGCGACTTCCGGCTGCGCGCCGCCTGCGGGGATCTGACGGCGTCGGGCCCGGTCAAGATCGTCGCCCGGCCCGAGCGCGTCGAGTTGCTCGAGCACGGCGCCGAGCGCGGCAACTGCCTACCGGGGATGGTCGAGCGGACCGTCTATGTCGGCGCCAGCGTCCAGGTGATGGTGCGCCTCGCCACCGGCGCCCAGCTCCAGGCCTCGATCGCCAACACGGGATCCGCGGATCATTATCAGCAGGGCACGCCCGTCTCGGTCTACGTTCCGGCCGACGCACTGCGGATCCTCGGCCCCAAGTCGCCGGCGCCCGCGGCGGGAGTTGCGCCCGCGCCCGAGACGACCCCGGCGTCGGCGTCGGCGTCGGCCTAAGCCTGTTCCTCGAACATCCGCGTCACCACGATCGCCTCGATGGGCTCGATGAGCGCCGCGGCCACCGAATCGGCCATCGCCGCGCACGCGTCGCGCATCCGGGCCCCGGCGGCGGCCGCGTCGTAGGCGGTCCGGCGCAGCTCGGGCACGCCGTCCTGGATCCACAGCCAGCGCGCGGCGCCGTCACCCTCGTAGGGAAGCCCCACGCTGCCGGCGTTGACGAACCGCACCCCGTCGACCAGGCGGTCATCCTGCTGGTGGGTGTGGCCGGCGACCACCAATCCCGCGTCCACGCCGTCCAGCGCGGCCGCCCACCGGTCGGGTGGCGAGAGCCGGGTGAGCATCTCGTCGTCGCGGCGGGGGCTGGCGTGGCAGAAGAGGACGCCGTCGATCGTGATCTCCAGCGGCAGCTTGCCGAGCGCGCGGGCACGGTCGAGGCCGATCTCCCGAGCGGTGAACGCCGCCGAGAGTGCCGCGTTGCCGGCGTCGTCGGCGGGCGGCGCGCCGGCGGGGGCGCCGGCCACCTCTCGCTCGCCGTTACCGCGGATCCACAGCACGGGATCGGGCAGCGCCTGCAACCGGTCCAGGGTGGCCGCGACGAACGGCCCCGGGGCGACATCCCCCCCGATGACGACGGCGTCCGCCCCGCGGGCACGCGGATCCTCGAGCACCGCGTCGAGCGCATCGGGGTTGCCGTGGATGTCGTACAGGGCGAGGATCCGCATCGCCCGCTCAGCATAGTGCAACCAGCTGGTTGCGCCTTCCCGCCGTCCGGGTCATCGCTCCAGCGTGAACGTGCGGCGGACCGTCTTGCCGACGTGCTTGCCCTTGAGCGTCGTCACCCGGACCGCGATGACATAGGTGCCGGGCTTGACCTTCTTGGGCAGCGGCACATCGACGACGCCCCTTCCGGCACGCACGAGCGTGAGGCCGGCGCTCGCGAGCTCGCGCTTGCCCTTGGCCGTCGTCACCGTCGCCGTGACCGCCCGCGGCCGGCCCGCCTCGACGGTGACCGGGATCGAGCGCCGGCGCGCTGCGCCGAGGACCACCGTCTCGGGGATCGTGATCGTGACGCCGCCGGCGCGTGTCGGGACTCCATCGGAGCCCGACGGCGACGCGGGGTCGGGCTCGGGCTCGCGCTCCGGCTCGGTCCCGGGCTCGGGCTCGGTCCCGGGCTCGGGCTCGGTCCCGGGCTCGGGCTCGGGAGCCGGCGCCTTGTTGACGATCACCGTGAGCGTGGCCGCCGGCCGGCCGTCGGCGTCGCCGGTGAATGTGAGCGCGATCGCCTCCGAGGCCGATCCGCTCGGGAACGTGTACGTCGCCGGCACGCCGGTGTCGCTGTTGGCCTTGTCCGAAGTCACGATGGTCCCGGCAAAAACGATCCGGGGGAAGCCTAGACTCAACCGCCGATGAGCGTCGCCGATCTGCTCGAGGGGAAGCGCGTATGCGTCTGCGGCGGGTCCGGCGGCGTCGGCAAGACGACTACGTCGGCGGCGATCGCCCTGGGGATGGCGGCCGCCGGCGCCAAGGTGGCCGTGGTGACGATCGATCCCGCCAAGCGCCTCGCCAATGCTCTGGGGCTCCAGGAGCTCGAGAACGAGCCGCGGCGCGTCGAGCCCGAGCGTCTCGCCGGCGCCGGCCTCGACTTCCGGGGCGAGCTGTGGGCGATGATGCTCGACCCCAAGCGCACCTTCGACGAGCTCATCGATCGGGTCGCCGCCGACCCCGAGCGCGCCCAGGAGATCAAGGCCAACCGGGTGTACCGTGAGCTGTCGACGGCCGTCTCGGGATCGCAGGAGTTCACCGCCGTGGCCAAGCTCTACGAGCTGGACCGTGATGGCGACTTCGATCTGCTCGTGCTCGACACGCCACCGTCGCGCAACGCGCTCGACTTCCTGGACGCGCCCGGCCGGCTGACGTCATTCCTCGAGGGCCGGGCGCTGAAGGCGTTCATCCGCCCGACCGGACTCGGCATGCGGGTGCTCGGCCGCGGCGCCGCTCCGCTGCTCGGCGCCCTGCGCCGCGTCACCGGCGTCGATCTCATCACCGACCTGTCGACCTTCTTCGGCCTGCTCGGCGACATGACCGAGGACTTCAGCGCCCGCGCCGCTCAGGTGGAGCGGATGCTCAAGGCGCCCACCACGGCGTTCGTGCTCGTGACCTCGGCGCAGGCGAGCGCGATCGACGAGGCGATCTGGTTTCGCCGCACGCTGACCGACGGGGGACTCCCGTTCGCCGGCGTGATCGTCAACCGCGTCCATCACGACGTCCTCGGCGACGCCGAGCCCGATGACCTGGTCGCCGCCCTCGGCGACGAGCTGACCCCCGAGCTCGCCGGGCGCGTCGCCGCGAACTTCGCCGACTACCACCGCCTGGCCCGGCGTGATGCTCGCAATGTGGCGCGGCTGGGTCGCGAGCTCGGCGGCGAGCCGCTGCTGCTCGTCCCCCACCTCGACGATGACGTCCACGATGTCCAGGGCCTGTTACGGCTCCGCCGGTACCTGTTCGCCTCAGACGCCGAGCACGAGCGCCTGATCGCCGACGTGATCGCCTGATCGAGGCGAACGGTCCCCTGATTGCGGGCGCGGTCGCCTGCTTGCGGCGCGTGGTCGCCGGCCGCGGCGCGCAGGCTCAGACGACCCGCTGTGGCGGCGCCTGGAGGCGGATCGCCTCGTCACCGGCGCCGGCCCAGCTGGCCCAACTGAGCACGACCGGCTGCCAGCGCTCGCGCGGCACGAGCTCCCCGGACACGATCATGGCGAGCTGGCCCTGGTGGAGCATCTCCCACACGGCCTGCTCGGCGAGCCCCAGCTGCTCGCTTGCGCGCCAGTTCGGATGGCCGGCGGCCGCGAGCGCCATCACGTCCTGGAACGAGACGGGATGCGCCGCCACCTCGTGCACGGCGCTCTTGAGCGCCTCGAGTTCGGGGCGAGCCTCGGCGCCCCGCCGCGCCTGCGCGATCACGGCGTCGGTGACGTCCGTGCAGTTCTTGGAGGCGATCGCCCAGCCGCGCCCCAGCCCGAGCTCATCGGCGCGGAGCTCGGGACCCTCGAGGATCTTCAGCCGGGTGCGCTCGGGAGCCCACCGCCGATCGTCGTGCTCGACCATCACGCCACCGATCCACGGCCGGACGAACCGGGTGTCAACCTCCTCGCGGCTGAGGTTGAAGATCCGGCCGACATGGGGGAACTGGCGCAGCTCGAGGTGGTACATCGAGCCCTCAGGCCGCTCCGGCGCGGAAGCGTTTCTGCGCCTCGGCGATCTCGTCGAGCGCCGCATCGCGCCCGGACCACCCGATCGGCTCCGAATGCCGTTCCAGATCGAGGTCCTTGTACACGCTGAAGAAGTGGAAGATCTCGTCGCGGACTTGCTGGGGCAGGTCCTCGAGCTCCTCGTGCACGTTCCACCGGGGGTCGTTGACGGGCACGCACACAATCTTGTTGTCGGTGCCGTTCTCGTCACGCATGCAGAACAGGCCGATCGGCCGGACCGGGATGAGGCAGCCGGGGAAGGTCGGCTCCGACACGCACACGAGCACGTCGAGCTCGTCGCCGTCGAGCGCGAGCGTCTCGGGGATGAACCCGTAGTCGGTCGGGTACACGACTGACGCCGAGACGAACCGGTCCAGCTTGATCGCCTTGAGCTGCGGGTCGTACTCGTACTTGTTGCGGCTCCCCATCGGGATCTCGACCATGCAGATGAGAGGTTCCTCGACCATCACGAAAGAGCCTATTGCCTGAACGACCGAGACGGCCCGGTGAGCTCAGATCCAGGCAGAGCCGGCTGAGATCGAGGTTAAACAGAACGAGCGGGCCTCAGCCCGCTCGCCGCTGTGATCGCGCTCCCCTTGACTACTTACGAGCCCCAGGACTTACTTGTGTCGCGCCTGGTGGGCAAAACACTCCCGGCCTCACATGGAGAGCCGAGTAGGGAGCGGTCAACCGAAAGGGTAGACGGTTTGAGCGGCGGGTCTGAGCCTGGATCAGGCTGAGTCAGGGTAATGACGACGCGCCCGCCGCCGGCGCCCCGGCCGCCTCGGCCAGCAGCTCATCGGCGACTCCCACCAGATCGGGCTCCAGATGCCCGCACAGCGCGTCGCGGAGGATCGCCCGCAGGTGCTCGGCCAGCTCACCGACGAGGGCGTCCACCGGATGGGTCGGATCGGATGCCGCCGCCAACCCGCCGATCACCGCTCGCTCCAGGGAGATCGCGTGCGCAGTGCGCTCGGCCAGCGCCACTCGCTCGTCGGGCCGGGCACAGATCACGGCCAGCCGCTGGGCGAGCCGGCCGCTCTTGGGCCCCTCGGGCTCCAGCAACGCCCGCAGCGCCAACAGGTAGTCGGTCAGCGCCTCGAACGGCGCGAGGCGCTCGCAGCCCATCTCGAAGCGGGACATCGCCCAGGCGAGCTCGGGACCGGGCGCGCGTCGCGCGACGAGGCGGTAGAAGGCGCGGAGCTCGTCCTCCTGCCCCGCCGGGATCAACGTCAGCAATCGCGGTCGGCCGCTCACCCCGATCGACACCGAGCGCCAGCTGCCGGCCTCGGTTCGCGCCCACCCGACCGGCCCGAGGCCGTAACCGCCGCGTTCGAACAGTCGCAGGGCGCTGAGGACGCGCCGAAACCGCGCCCGCGCGACCGCCACCGGCGGCCGGTCAGACCGCTGCTGATCGATCGCCAGGAGCGCCAGCACGTTGGGCTCCTCGCCGTCGCCCCACACCGCCTCCGGTGGCGCGTCGGCGAGCGCGTCGCCGCGGATCAGCGACAGGCCGTCGCCGAGGGAGAGCTCGGTGGTCTCGGGGTCGAGCGCGACCCCGAGCACGGGCGCGATCACGGTGGCGGTGCAGTGGCCCTCGTAGACGGCCCGCTCCAGCTCGGCATAGGCGGCCTCGAAGTGCGCGGGCTCGAACCCGAACCCGCTGCGGTCGGAGAACATCGAACCGAGGAACACCGCCAGCGTCTCCTCGCCGCGCCGGTGGGGGCCCGCCGGCGCCTTGATGCCGTGCTCGCTCAGGTAGACATCGAGCGCCTCGCATTCGGCGAGCGCGTGCGTCGCGGCGTCATGGCTCGGCAGCGCCGCCAGCGCGCCCATCTTGGAGCGGATGAACTCGCCGGTGAGCGGGCGGTAGCAGTACAGCGGCACCCGGCCGGCGGCCCGCTCCTCGACGAGCTCGAACGGCATCTCGGCCCCGCCGGCCGATTCGGCCGACAGGCGCCCGGCGGCATCGACGGCGAACGACTCGAGCAGCCGGTGAAGGACGACGTTGCGCACGTTCGCCGATTCTCCGCGGGGCGCCGGGATCCTGCTGACGGCACACGCGCTTGCACCGGCGAGGGGCGTCCTCACCGCGGCCGACGAGGCGGCCACGGGGCGGTTGCGCGGGCGACGAGTGTTAGTCGCCCCGCGGTTAGGTGACGGCGGGCTCGCGGACTAGAACTAGGCGGCGGCTGCGGCGGGTTCGCGGACGTCGTCGGGGTCGCCGGCGAGCGTGTCGCCGCAGTCGGCCCCGAGCCACTCGCGTCCGTAGGTGCGCATGCTCTCGATCAGCGGCACCAGCGCGCGTCCCTTGGCCGTCAGCACGTACTCCACGCGTGGCGGAACCTCGGGGAACGTCTGGCGTTCGAGGACGCCCTCTTCCTCGAGCGCACGGAGGCGCAGCGACAGGGTCCGCGGGCTGATACCAGCCAGCGACCGCTCGAGCTCGCAGAAACGTGACCGTCCTTCGGCGAGATCCCGAATGACCAGCAGCGTCCACTTCCCGCACACGATCTCTGCCGTCCGGCACACCGGGCACGTATCTCTGTCGACCATCAGAAGTTCAAGTCTAGCGCAATGCTTCACGAACTGAAGCATGGCGCCGACCGGTGCGAGCCCGCCGCCCGACAAGCGGCGGGCTCGCCCCTGACCTACTTGATCGTGTAGCTGTACGGGATCGCCGCCACCTGGTCTCCGATCGGATCGAGGAAGTTGGCGAACAGGACGTTGCTGTAGTCGTCGACGTACAGGGTTCCGCTCACCGCCGTCCCCGACGAACCGGCGGGCTTGATCGTCACCGGGATCGTGGCCGTCTGCCCGGGCTGCACCGTGATCGGGTTGAACGTCGACGGATTCGCCAGCAGGGTGGTCGCCGGGCTCGCGCTGTCGGCCTCCAGATCGCCCGTGGGCGAGCTGACCGTCGGATCGAACGGAGCCGTGGTCGCGCTGGCGCTCGTCGTCACCGACTCGGTCGGGCCGCCGGTGGGGCCGAACGCGCCGTGCTCGATCGGAACCACGCTCCAGGGACCCTGGGAGATCGGGTTGGCCTCGAACGACGCCGCAGCGGTCTGCCCGGTCGTGGAGCTGATGTCAGGATCCCCGGACGGGGCGCTGCTGTCGAACTGGATCGGCGCCGGGCCGGTCGTACTCGCCTGCTCGTTGAGTCCCGTCGTATCGGTCGGCACCAGGTAGGACGGGATGTTGGAGCTGACCGTCAGCGGTTCGGTGGTTCCGGCTCCGGTGAGGGCGCCGAGCCCGAGTTGGGTGCTGCCCGGCAGCCGCGCATCCGGGAAGAACGACTCCTGGGCGGTGCCGGTGTCCTTGATCGTCACGTCGTAGCTGTAGGCGGTGCCGGCTGACAGCTTCGTCGATGCCGAGTCGGGGATGCCGCCGGAGCCGGCGGGATCGGCCTGCTGGTTGGTGGCGACCGTGAACGGCTCTGACAGCTGCGTTCCGGACGCCTGCGGCCCGAACTCGACGATCACCGTCCAGGTCCCGCCCTGCGGCGACAGCGCGTGGAGCTGCGCTCCTTGCACGTTCGCCAGCCCGGTCGAGCTCGCCGAGCTCAGCACCGTGTTGGTGGCGTACGCCTCGGCCTCGCCCGCTGGATCGACCAGCCAGGCGCCGAACGGCTGGTTGGGGTTGTTGCCGAGCGTCACCGTCGTGTTGAGCTCCGGCGAGCCGGAGGGAACGTTGAGCTGGTAGTAGAACGTCTGGCCGGTGGTCACCCCCCGGCCGTTGCCTCCGGTGAGCGTGTCGGTGAACGAGCTGTTGCCGCTGGGGATCAGGCTCCGCAGGGTCACTGGGATCGTGGTCGTCGCCGTCTGCGCCTGACCGCCGCGCGTCGAGTTGATGACGATCGCGCCGGACGCGTCGCCGGGGGTCGATGGCGTCGACACCTTCAGCGTCACCGCCTGCGACTGGCCCGGCGCGAGCGAGACCGAGGCCGGGCTGACGGTGCCGAACGTCGTGTACCGAGCGGCGCTGGCGCCGAAGATGACGTTTCCGGTCGTCCCGCCGTCCTTGGAGTCGCGGCTGTAGATGTATGCGGTCCACGTTCCGGCCGCTGGATCGGTCACCTGGGAGTTGCCGAAATTGCCGTCTCCCTGGGGCACGTCATAGGACGCCAGCTTCCCGTTGGGGTCGACCAGCGTCATCCGCACCCGAGCCGTGAGGTCACTGGCCGACGCGTTCTGGTAGGCGATCGACGCGCTCAGCCGGTTCTCGCCATAGGGAACGTCGAACTTGACCGCCTCGTAGTTGTCGTTGATGCCCTGCCAGTCGGTGATGTGCTGGCTGGCGCTGTCGGAGAGGGCGACCGTCGCCGTCTTGAGCGACGAGTACGCCCCGATCGTCCGCGTCGACAGCGACAGGTTCTCCGTCTTGCTGCTCGCGTTGGTGAGCGTGTCGGTCAGCGACTCGGGAGTGCTGGCCGGATCGATGGCGTTCAGCTGCGTGGCGCTGTTCACCAGCACGCCGGTGGGCGACTTGACCTGCGGCGTGGGCTTGTTGTAGTTCTCGGCCGCCAGGACCGCCTTGTAGGCGTCGTCGAGGCCGGCGCCCTGCTGGTCGGCGGGCGCGCCGATGTCATCGGTGTTCGAGACGATCAGCTGCTTGACCAGCGCGGGGCTGGGCGTCGAACCGGCGTGGGTGTTGCGATAGGCCTGGATGACCAGCGCCGCCTCGCCCGCGGTGAGGGGCGCCGATTCGCTGGTGCCACCGGTTGCCTGCACCGGCGAGGGCTGGCCGGCGTAGTTGACGCAATCGGCGTACATCGCCGTGTCTCTCGAGCACAGCGCCCAGTTGAGCTCTCCGGGCGCGACGGCGTCGACCGTGCGCCCGTTCTGCTCGAACCCGCCAGAGCTGAACGAGCTGATGTTGTTGTCCAGCCAGCCGGTGACGCCCGGGAAGCGGGCGCCGCCGTAGCCGTCCTGGGCGTCGATCCGGTAGGTCGTACTCGCTCCGGCCGAGATCACCTCGGGATCGGTTGACGGCGTGCCGATCGTGCTGGTCACGCCGGCGTCACCGCTTGAGACCGTGACGGTCGTGCCGGCGGCGACGGCGTCATCGTTGGCCTGCTTGATGAGGTCGAGGCTCGCCTGATCGTCGGGATAGAAGTTGCTGCCGAAGGACTCGTTGATGACGTTGACGTGATCAACGGAGACGGCATAGTCGATCGCGTTCAGGATGGAGGAGTTGAAGCCGGCGTCGTCGTTGGCCCCGAACACGCTCAGCCCCACCAGGCTCGCGCCGGGGGCGACACCCTCGATCCGGATGTTGCAGGGGCGGTTCAGCGGCAGATCGCTGTAGTGGCTGACGTCGTACGTGTGGCGACCCTGGGCGGCGATCGAGCTCGCGTCGAGGAACGCCTCGCCACCGGCGGTCGGGGCGCTCGTGCCGGCGCCGCTGAAGTCCTTGTAGTCCACGAACACGTGCTGGCCGTTGGCCCGGATGAAGTCGGGATTGTTGATGTCCAGCCCGTCGGCGATGAACGCGACCGTGACGCCGGCGCCGGTGAGACCGAGTGACCGAGCCGTCTTGACGCCGGGCTGCTCGGAGTCGACGCTCATCGTCTGCAGCGCCTGCGGGTCGAGCTGGACCTTGCCCGCCGGAGCGCAGGCGCCGGGCAGCGGGGCGACGCCCGCCGACGACGATGCCGTGCCCCCGGTCTGAGGACTGGCGAGCTGGATGATCTGGTCGGGGATGACCTCGCTCACCGCGGCGTTGGACTTCAGCGAGGACACCTCGCCGGCGGGGACGGTGGCCGCCACGGCGTTGACGACGTTGTAGGGGTGGACGTTGCGCGCTCCCGAGGCCGACATCTGGGACAGCACCGGCGCCTGAATCTGACGCAGCGCGCGCGTGCGCTGCCCGATCATCGACCTCGTCGCCGGTTGGGACCGATCCTGGTTCTTGAAGACGACGATCACGCGCTGCGAGGCCGTCTGTCCCTGGGCCGACGCTGCGGTCGACAACAATTGGCTACCTGCGAACAGCGACAGCGCGGCGCATGCGCACACCGCCAGTAGGACCCTGCTGCCAACCCGCATCGGCGACCTCCGTTTGGAAATGGGCATCGGCCCCCACAGGCCGCGTGGGCGGGAGCATTTCCGTGGAGCCCGGCCGGCAAACGCACGAATCGTTGTGCGTTTGCGCGAGAGCCGGACGATCGTTGCTCAGAAAAGCGGCGCGACGCGCCGCCGGCGGGCCGAGCGCGGGTTTGAACCGCTGCGGTTCAGGCGACGTCGCGGAGCTTCTGCGCCTCGGCGAGAGACTGAAGCTTCTTCAGCGACTGATTCTCGATCTGGCGGATCCGCTCGCGGGTGACGTTGAACGTCCGGCCGACCTCGTCGAGGGTGCGCGGGTGCTCCCCGCCGAGGCCGTAGCGGAGCTCGAGCACGCGACGCTCGCGATAGCTCAGGTTCTCGAGCGCCTCGCGGAGCGCCTCCTTGGTGAGAATCTCGGCCGCGCGCTCGTACGGGGACTCGGCCCGCTCGTCGGCGATGAACTGGCCGAACTCGGACTCCTCCTCGTCGCCGACCGGCTTCTCGAGCGATACCGGGGCCTGAGCGGAGCGCTTGATCGACTCCACCTCCTCGGGCTCGATGCCGGTGACCTCGGCGATCTCCTCCGCGGTCGGCTCGCGCCCGAGTTCGGTCACCAGCTTTCGCTCGGCGCGCCCGATCTTGTTCAGCTTCTCCACGACGTGCACGGGAATCCGGATCGTCCGGGCCTTGTCGGCGAGCGCCCGGGCGATCGCCTGGCGGATCCACCACGTGGCGTACGTGGAGAACTTGAAGCCCTTGCGATAGTCGAACTTCTCGGCGGCGCGGACCAGGCCGAGCGTGCCCTCCTGGATGAGGTCCAAAAACGGGAGGCCCTGGTTGCGATAGTTCTTGGCGATCGACACGACGAGGCGGAGGTTGGACTCCACCATCTTCTGCTTGGCGTCGAGGTCACCGCGCTCGATCCGCTTGGCCAGGTCAACCTCCTCCTGGGCGGTGAGCAGGCGGACCTTGCCGATGTCCTTGAGGAACAGCTGCAGCGAATCGGTCGTCATGTCCGGCTTGAGATCCAGCGTGGTCTTGGCCTTGCGCCGGGTTCGCTTGTCGGGCGCTCGCTCGACCTCGGCCGCCGCCAGCGCCGGATCGACTTCCTCGACGAGCTCGATCTCGGCGCGCTCCAGAAAGCCGTGCAGCTCCTCGACGTCGGCTTCGTCCAGGTCCAGCTCTGAAATGGCTCCAGCGATCTCTGAGTAGGTCAGGACGCCGAGCTGCTGGCCGCGGTTGACGAGGCCCTTGATCTCTTCGAGTTCCTGCAGTTCCGCTACAGACATCTGTTTCCGTTTCCGTCGTTGGCGGCGGCACGTCGACGGTGCCGTCCCTCAGTACAAAACAAGACGGCGGACGCCTCCAAGGGCGTACGACCGCTACTTAAACATGGGCCGCAACTATAGTCACTATATTTTATGAAGTCAATCGGGGACGACCCGCGCGAGGGCGAGCCTGGGTCGAGTTCACAAGCGATCCGGTGGCGTCTCGCCGCCGGCGGCGTCGTCTCGATCCTCAGGTCTATACGCAGAACAGCGCGCCGCGTTTCAAAGTTCCGTGGAATTTTGTGGCGACGGGCGAATTTTGCGGGGCGCGGCCTCATTTGCACTCTCATCCTAGGTCGGTCCACCGGCGATCGCCGGAGCATGGCTTGAGGCGCCGACCGCGCCGGTGCGCGATCATCTCAACCGATGAGCAAACCGCCCGACCGTGGAGTGATCGGATCGCTGCCCCGGACGCGGCCGCACCGCCGCAGCGACAAGCGTCAGGCGCCGCCGGGTCCGGGGCCGGAACCGGCGGCCGAGACGACGTCGGCGGCCGCGGCAGCCGCGACGCCGAAGGCCCCTGCGGCCGGCGAGGCCCCCGCGGCCCGCAAGACCGCCACAGCCCGCAAGACCGCCACAGCCCGCAAGACCGCCACAGCCCGCAAGACCTCCGCCGCCCGTAAGGCGGCCACAGACAGCAAAGCCCCCACCGCCCGCAAGGCCCCCGCCGCGCCGAGGACACGCGCGGCGCGAGCACGGAAGCCACCCGCCACCGGGCCGGCCAAGCCCGGCGCGGCGAGACCCAGTGCCGCCAAGCCCAGCGCGGCCAAGCCCCGCGCGGCCACGCCGCCCCCGCCCCGCTCGGCCACCCGCGCACCGGCGCCACCCCGCCCGGGGCTCGAGCCGCACGGGCCGCTCGAGACCGCGGTCCAGGCCGCGGCCGAGCTGGCGGAGATCGGGTTGCACGCCGGCGCGCGGGCCCTGCGCCGCGCCGTGTCGCGCCTGCCGCGACCCTGACCGCGACCCCCGTGAGTTCAAGGTCGGGCCGCTGTGGCCGATGGTCTGGGCAGCCGTACATAACGTCGGAACGTCGGCGGCCGTCTTTTTGTAGACTGCCCCGCCACACGCCGAACGATCCTTCCTCAGGGACGGATCGACGGGGGAACCACTTGCGGGTCATGTCGTAGACCCGCTGGGGCGAATCGGTCCCGCAAAGGACCGTAGCGCCGAAAAGCGCGAGCCCGTCAGCTCACCTCGTAGGCATGACCACAGGATGGACAGAGAGATCGGGAGTCGTCGCCCACAGGCCTATGCCGTTTGCGTGCTGCTGTGCGGCGCGCTCGCCCTACCCGCCAGCGGACTCGCATCGTCCGGCGGGGGGGGCGTGAGCCCGGGAGGGTCGGGCACCACGTCGACCCAGCCCCCGTCGTCACCGAGCGGCGTCACCGCCCCGCAGAGCGGGAACACCACCGTGAGCACGAGCGGAAACGGCATCACGCTCCAGACCCGCGCCTCGGCCATGCTGCGCAACGGCCTCAGCTTCTCCGGCACGGCGCCGCAGAGCGTGGCCGGTGACACGATCGAGATCGAGCGGTCCGGCCACGAGACGAACTGGACGTGGGCCTCGACGGTCTCCGCCACGGTCGGCTCCGACGGCACCTTCAGCGCCGTCTGGAACACTGATCACATCGGCCGCTTCGCGATTCGCGCGATCGTGTCGAGCGCCAGCGGCGCGGGGACGAGCACCACCGCGAGCACGGGCACCCCTCCGACCGCGTCGACCGCCGCCAGCACCCCCTCCCTGACGGTCACCGTCTACCGGCCGTCACTGGCGACCCAGTACGGACCCGGCTTCTATGGTCAGCGGACCGCCTGCGGCCAGAAGCTCAAGCCCGGCACCATCGGTCTGGCCAACCGGACGCTGAGGTGCGGGGAGAGCGTCGCCATCTACTACCAGGGCCGCACGCTGGTCGTCCCGGTGATCGACCGTGGGCCCTTTGCCAACGGCGCCGACTGGGACCTGACCGAGGCGACCGGCAAGGCGCTCGGCATCGCCGGCACCGCGCAGATCGGCGCCGTCTCACTGCCGGCTCCGGCGACGTCGGCGGCGGCCGTCCGCGCTCGCGAGCAGTAAGCGTTCCCCAACCCCATCCCGCCCTCCGGCGCTCCGGCGTCCGACACCCCGGCGGGCTCAGGCGTCGGGCTCGGGCTCGGGCCCCAGCACGTCCACGCCCCTCGCCGCGGCGGCGAACCGCCCCTCCTCGGCGGCTTCGATCAGCTCGGCGCTCGTGCGGCCGTCCTCGCCGAGGACCGCGACGCCCACACTCGCGGCCAGCGGGGCCCCCCGCCACGACGGCGTCGCCCTGACGGCCTCGGCGATCCGTTCACCGAGCGCGTAGGCGCCCGCGCGGGACGTCTCGCGGGCGATCACCCAGGCCCGGGCATCGGACTCACAGACGAGAATGTCCTGACGGCGGACCGCGCTGCGCACGGCGCTCGAGAACTGGCTGAAGGTTGCGCTGGCCTCGGACGCCGTGTGGATCGCGCTGACGCGCTCGGCGTCCTCGAGCTCCGCCAGCAGCAAGGACACCGACGCACCGGGCCAGCGCCGGATCTCGTCATCGAGCGCACCGATCCACAGCGCGTCCTCGGGAGCTGACGCTGGTGGCGCGTCGCCGGCCTGCGCGCGTGCCGCCGCAGCGGGGGCGCCCTCGGGTGGATCGCCCGGCCGTGGTGGACCGGCCGCGGCGGGCGGCGAAATCGGCGGCGCGGACGCGAGTGGAACGGTCTGCAGCGCCGGCGCCGGCTCACCGGCGCCCAGCGGCGCCGCTCGCTCCAGCGAGGCGGTCCGCAGCAGTTCGGCGACGAGCGTCAGCCGCTCGGTCAGCGCCGACACCAGGTCGGCGTCAGCGCCGCGCAGCTCGTCGTGCAGGGCGCTCCAGATCGCCGCCTGGAGCGCGTCGATCGCCCGGGACACCGCCGCCGGCGTCGTCGCGCCGGCCAACTCCCCGGCGCGCGCCGCCAGTGGCCGCAGCGCGCCACCCGGCTCCAGCCGCCGCAGATCGGTGTCGTCGGCGAGCGCGCGCAGCATCGAGGTGCACAGTCGCGGTCCGTCCCGGGTCAGATCGGCGGCCAGGATCCCGGGGGCCTCGCCGAGCGGGGCGTCCTCGAGCAAGGCCAGCAGCCAGCCCTTGGTCAGATCCTCTGACCGTGACAGCAGCGAATCGATGGGAGCGTCAGCGACCGGTCGTGCCCGCCGCCGACGCGGGGTCACCGGCGGCATCGGCCGTCTTGTATCACGCACGGGTGTCGACTCGATCTCACCTGGCCGCAATATGCTGAAAATCCGATCTCCGGATCGGCCGTCCATGTCCAGCTCCCTCATCACCATCACCGAGGCGCGCCGCCGCGTCCAGGAGGCCGTCAGGCCGCTGCCCTCCGAGGCCCTCGAAATCGATGACGCGCTCGGGCGGGTTCTCGCCCAGGATGTGAGGGCAGGTGGTGACGTCCCGGCGTTCCCGTGCTCGGCGATGGATGGCTACGCGGTGCTCGCCGGCCCCGCCGGGCGGCGGCTGACGATCGTGGGCGAATCGCGCGCCGGCACCCCGACGGCCCACGAGCTGACCGACGGCGAGGCGATCCGGATCTCCACCGGGGCCGCGGTGCCGGCCGGGGCGACCGCCGTGATCCCCCAGGAGCAGGTGAGCGCGGACGGCGACACGCACATCGAGACCACCGCCGCCGTCACGTCCGGCGATCACATCCGCGGCGCCGGCGAGGACATGCGAGCCGGCACGACCGTGCTCACCGCCGGGACCGTCCTCAATCCGGTCCAGCTCGGCGCCGCCGTCGCCGCCGGGGCGGGATCGATCATCGCCGCTCGGCAGCCACTGGTGTCAGTGCTGTGCACCGGCGATGAGCTGCGCGCGCCCGGAGAGCCGCTGCGCCCCGGCGAGATCCACAACTCCAACGCAGCGATGCTGACCGGGCTGGCGACGCACGCCGGCGCCCTCGCCGCCCCGGCGCAGCGGCTGCCCGACGATCAGGACGCCACGCAGACGGGCATCGCGGCGGCGCTGGCGAAATCCGACGTGGTGATCCTGTCCGGAGGCGTCTCGGTGGGGCCCCACGACCACGTCAAGCCGGCGCTGGCGGCGCTCGGCGTCCGGGAGCTGTTCTGGGGCGTCGCGCTGCAGCCGGGCAAGCCGACCTGGTTCGGTTCGCTGGAGGACGGCCGCCTGGTGTTCGGGCTGCCGGGCAACCCGGTCTCGGCCGTCGTCACCTTCTCGCTGTTCGTCGCCCCGGCGCTGGCGGGACTGCAGGGGGCCCCGTCACCCCAGCCACCCCGCCCGGAGGCGAGCCTCGGAGCCGAGATCAAGCGCAACCCGCGGCGGGAGCAGGCGGTGCGTGTCCGGCTGCAGGCCGAGGGGGCCGGCGACACCGTCCGGGCGTTCCCGAACGGTGCCCAGGGCTCGCACATCCTCAGCTCACTGCTCGGCGCCGACGCGCTGGCGATGATCCCACTCGGAGAGGGGCGCCTGGCAGCGGGCACGATGGTCGCGCTCCAGGCGCTGTCGAGCTGACGGCCGCCCACGCGGCCCTGGCCCGCCGCCGAACCCGCCACAATCAGCGCGGTGCTCGCCCCCCTGGTGTTGATGTTCGCCGCCGTCTCGACGGCGCTCGTCGCGCTGCGCCGGCGCCGCCGGCGCCGGCGCCATCCCGCCCATGCGGTGATCGTCTCGCCCCGGAAGTCGACATCGACCCATTCCGACGGCGCCGTGCGCTCGGTCCAGTCGGCGAAGCTGACGCTGGCCGCCACCGACCTGGAGCGGATCTGGACCCCGGCGAACCTGGAGAATCTGGCCCGCACCTACTGGCGCTTCCTCTCCCGGGTGACGCTGAACCTGATCCGCGTGACCTACACCGCGGACAGCCGCTCCGTGGTGCTGCTGGGACGGCCGCTCACCCTGCTGCGCTTCGATGCGCCCGAGTACACGACCGAGGCCGACCACGGCGCCGTCAGATGGCGCATCCGCGACGGCCTGCTCGTCGCGCGGACCGGCCGCGGCTCGGGCTTCCTCGCGCTCGACGTGCGCCGGGAGCCGCCGCGCCCCGACGGCCGCGAGGACCTGCGGATCGAGGTCGAGGTGGCGAACTTCTATCCGTCGATCGCGGTCGGCTTCAGCATGCCGGTCTACGAGATGACCCAGTCGGCGGTCCACGTCCTCGTGACGCATGCGTTCCTGCGCTCGCTGGCCGAGCTCGACCTCGCGCGCTCGAAGATCGGAGTGCTCGCCGATCAGCCGTAGGTGGTGATGCCGAGCGCGCGCATCTTGGTGCGATCGTGGCGCGCCGTGATCCGCCGGACCGTGCCCGAGCGCGAGCGCATCACCAGTGACTCGGTGCTCGCACCGCGGTCGCCCTGGTAGCGGACGCCCTGCAACACGTCCCCGTCGGTGACCCCGGTGGCCGAGAAGAACGCGTCGTCGCCCTTGACCAGATCGTCGCAGGTGAGCACCTGCTCGAGCTTGTAGCCGGCGGTGACCGCGGCGTCGCGCTCCTCGTCGGTGCGCGGCCACAGCCGCCCCAGCAACTGGCCGCCGATGCACTTGATCGCCGCGGCCGAGATGACACCCTCGGGCGTGCCCCCGATCCCCCACAGCAGGTCGACCGGGGAGTTCTCGCTCACCGCCAGCAGCGACGCCGAGACGTCACCGTCGGTGATCAGGCGGACGCGCGCGCCGGCCTCGCGGACCTGACGCATCGCGTCGTGGTGGCGCTCCCGGTCGAGCATGACCACCATCACATCACGGATGTCGCGGCGCTTGCGCTCGGCGATCAACGCCAGTGTGTCGGCGAGGGGGCGGTCGAGATCGAGCAGGTCGGCGATGTCGGGGCCGCCGGCGATCTTCTCCATGTACACGCACGGGCCGGGATCGAACATCGACCCGCGCTCCGACAGGGCGATCACCGCCAGCGCGCTCGGCATCCCCAGGGCGCACAAGCGGGTCCCCTCCAGCGGGTCGACGGCGATATCGACCTTCGGTGGGGTCCCGTCGCCGATCTGCTCGCCGTTGTAGAGCATCGGCGCCTCGTCCTTCTCGCCCTCCCCGATCACGACGACGCCGTCCATCGCCACCCCGTCCAGGACGTAGCGCATCGCGTCGACGGCGGCCTGGTCAGCGCCTTCCTTGTCACCGCGTCCCACCATGCGGGCCGCCGCCAGGGCGGCCGCCTCGGTGACGCGCACCAGCTCGAGAGCCAGATTGCGATCCGGCTTCTGCGTCGTTGCGGACATGGTCAGAGCACTCCCGGGGGCTTGCGGCGAGCGCCGCTCTGCTTGGACCGGAACACGGCGCCGGTGAGGATCAACAGGTCGGCGAACAGGGCCAGCCACCAGCCGCTCGCGACGCTGATCTCGTCCGGCGGCGAGCCGGGATGATCGATCACGCCGAGGAACAGGGTCATGATCAGCGCCACCAGCGCGGTCACCGCGGTCAGCTCTCCGCGCGGCCAGGACAGCGCGTGGCCCCGGACGATGATCCAGGCGAGGATCAGCGGGGCGACGGCGGCGACCAGGAACAGGAAGCGCAGGATCGACAGCGCGGCCCAGCCGGTGCACTTGGTGTCGGGTCCCCGGCAGGAGCCCAGGACGGCGTTGCGATTTCCCAGCGAATACCAGCTCAGGAACAAGGACACTCCCAGCAGAATTCCTCCGACGATCGCGACCAATTCGCCGCGATCCAGCTCCTTCAGATTCATCGCGGTGCAGCCTAACCGGTTTGCCGGGTTCTCAGACACCGGTCGCCGGCGACGCCGTCCGTCCCCGCCACGGCGCGGTCGGCGTGGCGGGGTTCGTCTGCGCCGAGGATGCCATCATGTGGTCATGGCCGGCTTCCAGACAGCCGTGGCAGACCCGAGTGACGCCGACATCGTCTCCGCGCTGCAGGAGGCGCGCGAGCGGACGCTCGAGCTCGTGGCGCCGTTCTCCGACGCCGTGCTCGAGCGCGTCCACTCGACGCTGATGAGCCCGCTGGTCTGGGATCTCGGCCACATCGCCGCCTTCGAGGATCTGTGGCTCGTGCACCGCCTCGGCGGCCGGCCCCTGCTGCACGAGGAGCTGGCCGATGTGTACGACGCATTCGAGACTCCCCGTGCCGGGCGCGGGGACCTGCCGTTCCTGCCCGCGCCCGAGGCCCGCGACTATCTGCGCGAGGTTCGCGATCGCGCGCTGGACGTCCTCGCCGACGACGGCAGCGGCGACGGCTTCATCGCGGAGCTGATCGTCCGCCACGAGCAGCAGCACAACGAGACGATGCTCCAGACGATCCAGCTCGCTCAGCTCGAGGGGCTGGCGCTCGACGGCCACCGCGGCCGCCGCAACGGCACCGCCGCAGGCGCCCACGGATCGACCGGGCACAGCGGCCTGGAGATGGTCGAGATTCCCGGCGGCGCGTGCACGATCGGAGCGGGCGCCGCCGGCTTCGCCTATGACAACGAGCGGCCCCGCCATCGCACCGACGTCCGCGGGTACCTGATCGGGCGCACCCCGATCACCAACGCCTCGTACCTGACGTTTGTGGAAGGGGGTGGCTACGAACGGCGTGAATGGTGGTCCGACGAGGGATGGTCGTGGAAGGAGGACTACGACATCACCCGACCACAGAGCTGGACGGCCGATCTCCGGTCCGAGTGGCGCCTGACAGGGCTCGAGCCACTGCACCCGGACCGGCCGGTCGTCCACGTCTCCTGGTTCGAGGCCGACGCCTTCGCCCGCGCGCACGCCGGCCGCCTCCCCACCGAACTGGAATGGGAGAAGGCGGCGACCTGGGACCAGGAGCAGCACACATCCCGACGTGCGCCCTGGGGCGACGAACCCGCGGTCGCCGGAGTTCACGCGAACCTCGACCAGCGGGCCGGCGGCCCCGTTCCGGCCGGCTCGCTTCCGGCGGGCGGCTCGCCGTACGGGGTGCTGGGCATGATCGGCGACGTCTGGGAGTGGACGGCCAGCGACTTCGGCGGGTACCCGGGCTTCCGCGCGTTCCCGTATCGGGAGTACTCCGAGGTCTTCTTCGGGTCGCGGTACAAGGTGCTCCGCGGCGGCTCGTGGGCGACCCGCCCACGCCTGGCCACCGCGAGCTTCCGCAACTGGGACCTCCCCGAGCGGCGTCAGATCTTCTCCGGCCTGAGGATCGTCAGGGACGTGTAGCCGTGGAACCGCTCCGAGATCCGCCGATCAACGTCGACTCCTGGCTGTCGCAGGACGGCGAGCGCACGCTGGCCAACGATGTCCTGGACGGCCTGACCAAGCCGTTCAAGGAGCTGGCGCCCAAGCACCTGTACGACGCCCGCGGTTCGGAACTGTTCGAGCGCATCTGCGAGCTGCCTGAGTACTACCCGACCCGCACCGAGCTGGCGATCCTGCGCGAGCGGGCCCGGGAGATCGTGGAGAGCACCCACGCCGGCGAGCTGGTCGAGCTCGGCGCCGGGGCGTCGGACAAGGCTCGGGTGCTGCTCGACGCGATGCAGGATGCGGGCACGCTGCGCCGCTACGTTGCGCTCGATGTCTCACAGACGGTCGTCCAGGACGCGGCGCGCACGCTCGGCGAGGATTACGGCGGGCTCGACGTCCGTGGCGTCGTCGGCGACTTCGAGCGCCATCTGGAGCATGTTCCGCCTACCGACGGTGGGGCGGGTGGGTGCCGAATCGTGGCCCTGCTCGGTGGGACGATCGGCAACTTCCCGCCGGGCACCCGCCGCCGCGTGCTCGGCAAGATCGCCGGACTGCTCGGCCCCGCCGATCGGCTCCTGCTCGGTACCGACCTGGTCAAGGACCCGCTCCTGATCGAGGCTGCCTACAACGACTCCGCCGGGGTGACCGCCGAGTTCAACCGCAATCTGCTGCACGTGGTCAACGGCGAGCTCGACGCCGACTTCCAGCCCGACAGCTTCGACCACGTCGCCTTCTATGACCGCCGCAACGAGTGGGTGGAGATGCGGCTGCGCTCCACACGCCCGTGCTCGGTGCTGATCGGCGATCTCGATCTCCGGGTCGAGTTCGCCGCCGGCGAGGAGCTGCGCACCGAGATCAGCGCCAAGTTCACCCGCGAACGGGTCGAGTCCGACCTCGAGGCCGCCGGGCTGGCGCTGGACCAGTGGTTCACCGATGACGACGAGCTGTTCGGCGTGTCGCTGGCGCGCCCGCTCGTCCGTTAGCGTGTCCCCTCGATGAGGATCTCAGGCAGCGGCGCGTTCGTGGCCGGAGGCGCGTCCGGCCTGGGCGAGGCGACCGTCCGCCACCTGCACGGCGCCGGCGCCCAGGTGCTGATCGCGGACATCAACGCCGAGCGCGGCGCCGCGCTCGCCGGCGAGCTGGGCGAGCGGGTCCGCTTCATCCAGACCGACGTCACCGACGAGGACTCGGTCGCCGCCGCCGTGGCCGCCGCGGCGAACGCCGACGGGGGCCTGCGGATCTCCGTGTGCTGCGCTGGGATCGGACACGGCGAGCGCGTCGCCGGCCGGCGAGGCGCACACCAGCTGGCGCCGTTTGAGCGGGTGATCGCGGTCAACCTGTTCGGCACCTTCAACGTACTGCGGCTTGCCGGCGCGGCGATGCTGGCCGGCGAGCCGCAGGATTCCGGCGAGCGCGGCGTCTGCGTCAACACGGCGTCGATCGCCGCCTTCGACGGCCAGATCGGCCAGATCGCGTACTCCGCGTCCAAGGGCGCGATCGTCGGGATGACGCTGCCGGCGGCCCGCGACCTGGCGGTCGCCGGGATTCGCGTCTGCACGATCGCGCCGGGCACGTTCGAGACGCCGTTGCTCGGCGAGCTGTCCGACGCCACGCGCACCGCGCTCGGCGACGCCGTCCCGTTCCCGTCCCGGCTCGGGCAACCGGCCGAGTACGCCGCGCTGGCGGCCCACATCATCGAGAACCAGATGCTCAACGGCGAGGTGATCCGGCTCGACGGCGCGCTGCGGATGCCGCCGCGCTGAGGCTGAGGTCCCCCGGCGAGCTCAGAGCAGCTCGATCAACATCGCCTGGCCCATCCCGCCGGCCACGCACATCGATTCGATGCCGTACCGCCCGCCCCGCGTCCGCAGGCCGTTGAGCAGAGTCGTCATGATGCGGGCGCCGGTCATCCCGAACGGATGTCCGAGGGCGATCGCCCCGCCGAACGGGTTCAGCTGCTCGTCGTCGATCCCCAACTGCTCCTTGCAGGGGACGATCTGGGCGGCGAACGCCTCGTTGATCTCGACGATGTCGATGTCCTCGATCTTCATCTGAGTCTGCTCGAGCAGCGCCTTGATCGCGGGGATCGGGCCGAGCCCCATGATCTCGGGGCGAATCGCCGCCACGGTGGAGGCGACGATCCGCGCCAGCGGCTTGGCCCCGACCCGCTCGGCCTTGTCGGCGGACATGACCAGGACCGCGGCGGCCCCGTCGTTAAGCGGGCAGGAGTTGCCCGCTGTGACGGTGCCGTCGGGCTTGAACGCCGGCTTGAGCTTGCCGAGCACCTCCATCGTGGTGCCGGCGCGCGGGCCGTCGTCCGTGGATAGGACCATCTCGGGCACCTCGACCTCGTTGCCCTCCTTGTCGGTATCGCGGTGAGCGGCGACCGTCACCGGCACGATCTCGGCATCGAAGTGGCCGGAGTCCCGCGCCTGAACGGCCCGGTTCTGGGAGATCACCGCCCACTCGTCCTGCTGCTCACGCGTCACGTGGCAGCGATCGGCGACGTTCTCGGCGGTCATGCCCATCGGGATGTAGACGTCGTACAGGGAGCCCGGCGAGCCGTTGAGCGCGGGGTTCTTGGCCTCCTCCATCATCCCAGCGCCCAGGCCGGCCCGGGAGACGCATTCGACCCCGGCGGCGATGTACTGATCGCCCTCGCCGGCGCGAATGGCGTGGGAGGCCATCCGGATCGTCATCAGCGATGAGGCGCAGAACCGGTTGACGGTGCAGCCGGGCACATGGTGGTCCAGCCCCGCCAGCAGCGCGGCGTTGCGACCCACGTTGTAGCCCTGCTCGCCGACCCCGGACGCGGCGCCCATCAGGACGTCGGTCGTCTCCGAGAAGTTCACATCGGGATTGCGCTGCATCAGGGTCCGGATCGGCAACGCCGCCAGCTCATCGGCACGGACGGTCTTCAGCGACCCCTTGACCGCGCGCCCGATCGGGGTGCGGATGGCATCGACGATCACTGCTTCTGGCATCGGAGAGCTCCTTGTCGGCGGTCGGCAGCGACGGATCCTACGCCAGCGAAGCTACCGACCCGCCGCTCCCGGCGAACCGCGGACGGCCGAGGCTACAGGCCGAGCCCGCGAACGCCGCGCTCTCCCCAACCGAGATGGTGGGCGAGCTCGTGGCGGACGGTTCGCGTCACCTGCGCCTTGAGGAGCTCGGGATCGTGCCCGAAGTCCCGGGTCAGCGTGTCGCGGAAGATGATGATCCGGTCGTGGAAGAAGTCCCGGGCGACGGTATCGCCCTGGTACAGGCCGTAGGCGCCCCGGTGGCGGCCGCCGTCGGACACGACGATCGCCACGTGCTCCAGCGCTCGGTGGAACTCCAGCGGCAGCTCATCGATCGCGGACCGCACGAGCGCGTTGAAGTCCTCCTCGCCGTCGAGGACGTAGCCGTCGTCGTCATCGTCGGCGTCGTAGTCGGCGTCGTCGTACCCCTGACGAGGGGCGTCGTAGCCGCCGGCGGCCAGCAGCTCGGCGCGCTGCACGATCGCCTCGAACTCCTCCTCGGATTCCGGCTCACGCCAGCCGGCCATATGGGTCATCACCAGCACGACCGCCCCGCCGATGATCGCGGCGCCGGCGAAGAACACCGCCAGGCCCTGCAACAGCCGGACGGGGACCGATTCACTGAGGCCGGTGACGATGGTCACCGCTCCCATACCGATCGTCAGCGAGGCCACGGCGGCGAACAGGATGCGCTGAATGGTTGGTCGGGGTCCCGGCATCGTCAGCTATCTCAGGGTCCGGGCGATCACGAGACGCTGGATCTCGTTGGTGCCCTCATAGATCTGCGTGATCTTGGCGTCGCGCATCATACGTTCCACCGGATAGTCCTTGACGTAGCCGTAGCCGCCGAGCACCTGCACTGCCTCGACGGTCACCGCCATCGCCGTGTCCGAGCAGAACAGCTTGGCCATCGCCGTGAACTTGCCGACGTCCGAGTCGCCCCGATCGACCTTGGCGCAGGCCTGGTAGAGCAACTCCCGCCCGGCGGCGCACCGAGTCTCCATATCGGCCAGCTTGAATTGGATCGCCTGGAAGCTGTTGATCGGCGCTCCGAACTGCCGGCGCTCACGCGCGTACCCGGCGGCGTAGTCGGTCGCACCCTGAGCGATGCCGAGCGCTTGGGCCCCGGCGCCGAGCCGCGAGATATCGAGCGTCCCCATCGCGACCTTGAAGCCGTGATTGACCTCTCCGATCACGTTCGCGGCGGGGACGCGGACACCGTCGAAGATCGGCTGGCCGGTCGGTGAACCCCGGATCCCCATCTTGTGCTCGAGCTTTCCGACGCTGAAGCCGGGGCGGTCGGCCTCGACGACGAACGCGGTGATCCCGCGCGAGTGGCCGGCCTCCCGGTCAGTGACGGCGAACACGACGTAGAAGTCGGCGACCCCGAGGTTGGTGATCCAGTTCTTGGTGCCGTCGATGATCCAGTCGTCACCGTCCGGAACCGCCTTGGTGATCATGCCGCCCGGGTCAGACCCGGCCTCGGGCTCGGACAGAGCGAACGCCGGCGACCATTCCCCGGACGCGCAGCGCGGCAGGAAGCGATCCTTGAGCTCCTCGGAGCCGAACAGCTTGATCGGCAAGGTGCCCAGTTCCTGGATCATCAGGATCAACGCTGTGGACGCGCACGCCTTCGCGATCTCCTCGATGGCCATGTTCAGCATCAGCGTGCCGGTGCCGGTGCCGCCGTGCTCGGTCTCGAACGGCAGCCCCAGGATGTCCTGCTCGGCCAGCAGCTTGCGCAGGTCGTGCGGATAGGCGGCGTCCTCGTCGATCTGGGCCGCCCGCGGGGCGATGCGCTCCTGCGCGATCTCCCGAATCGTCGCGCGGAAGTCGAGGTGCTCCTGCGGGATCGTGTACAGCTCGGACAGGGCGGACATGCCGCCCCTGATCCTACCCGTCTCGGACTCCTGGTCCAGCCGGCGGCGCCGGGGTGAGGCTAGAGCCCGGACGGATGGCGGACGATGTAGTTGCCGCCGTCGGACAGGTTGGCGGTCGCGTTGGCGGCGGTGAGCCACCGAGGACCGGTCCCGCCGGGAGTCGTGGGCCCGTAGTGCGCGGTGTCGAACGCGAGCCCGGCCACGACCATGAACGTGTGCCCGGCGTCGGCATAGATCGTGATCCACTGGCCCGGACCGGCGCTGCCGTAGGACTCGAGCCCGGTCGAGTCCTCCGGCGCCGACAGCAGATTGCCGCCGTGCAGCGCGAAGCTGACCGCGCCGGAGCAGTCGTACCCGGAGTCGTTCCACTTCCCGTGGCCGCCGCCGTAGATGTAGGGCTTGTCGATGATCGAGTTGGCCGCGGCGATGACGTCCTGGACCGCCTGCGGCGCGCCCGCCGGAGCGGTGACGGTGCCGTCGGGGTTCAGCGTCGCCTTGCCGACCGGCCCGGTGGTGGTCATCGCCTTGGCCACGACCTGGCGCAGAGCCTGCGACTGGTCGTAGGTCACGATCCCGTTGGTCGCGAGCCCGTTGGCCTGCTCGAACTTGACGACATTGGTCTCGGTGGTCGGCCCGAAGTCACCGTCGACATTGGTCGGGTAGCCGGCGAGGGTCAGGTAGCTCTGCAGGACGCGGACGTCGTGGCCCTGCATACCCTGCTTGAGCGTCCGCTCCCCGAGATGCTCCGATCCGCCGTCCTGGACCACCGGCGCGAGCACCGGGTTGTCGGACAGGACGCTCGTCGGGTCGGCGGTCGTGTTGGTCGACTGCTTCTTGCTCTGAGTCTTGGACTTGGCCGACGAGCCGCCGAGGCCGGAGCCGCCGGTGCCGCCGGCCGCCTTGGCGGCGCCCGTGCCGGCGGCCGCCCTGGTGGCGCCGGCGCCGGAGGAGACGACGAGCACGAGCCGGTGAACGACGGCCGCGCTGGCCACGCCGTTGACCGCGAGGTGGTACCGGCGCTCGAACGCCTTGACGTTCCGGGCGGTGATCGGCCCGAAGACGCCGACTGCCGGAGTGGCGAACCCGGCCTTGGTCAGGTCGGACTGCAGCACGCGCACGTCGCCGCCGCTCATTCCCTGGCGGAGCGTGCGGCTACCCAGCGTCTGTGTGGGGGCGGCGAACGCGGAGGACGCTGTGGTGAGGGCAGCGGCGAACGCGAGGGCTCCCGCGAGGCGGGGTACGGCGCGAGCACGGATTAAAAGCAACGGACTAAACCCTTCTCTTTCGTGACGCCTTCGGGGTTAGCTGACGGGCTCGCGCTGAAAGAGTCGCGCTACGCCGGAAGTCCGGCGATTCGCCCCAGGGACCCAGCAGTGGGTCCCAGCGGGTTCCCCGATCGTCGCGGCCTCTGGACGCCTTGACGATTCGGCTGGGTGCTTATCGGCTGGGCACAGTACACCACCTGCAAGATGCCTGTCACGTACCCGGGCGCTTCCTTGCAGAAACAGGAGATGCGTGCCCGTCGTCGGGCTTGCGCCACAGGTCCGCGGTGCCCTGGAGACCGGGGCGCCACGGGCGCACTAACCTGATCGGCATGGCCGCCGACTACACCCCGCGCGAGGTGTCCGAGCTGCTGGCCGAGGGCGCCATCCAGCTCATCGACGTTCGCCAGCCACACGAGCACGACGCGGGGCGGATCGCGGGCGGGCGCCTGATCGTGCTGGATCAGCTCAGCGCCCAGGCCGCGACGATCGACCGTTCCACGCCGGTCGTCCTCTACTGCCGCAGCGGCGGGCGCTCGGCGCTGGCGACGCAGGCGTTGGAGGCCGCCGGATTCGACGCCCACAACATGACCGGCGGTCTGCTCGCCTGGGAGGCCGCGGGACTTCCGATGGAGCCCGACAGCGGCTTCGTCGACGAGCCGTAGCCTGCTCGGGACACCCGCCCCGCGACGCGGCGACCCGCCGCGTTAGGCCACGGTCCAGCTGTCGCCCGCGGTCAGCAGATCGGCCAGCTGATCCTCGGTGGCGGGCTCGCTGCCGCCGCGCTGGCCGAAGACGGGGCGCTGCACCGATCGGAACACGCCGATCGGCGTTGGCGCCATCGGCGTCTGGGCGAGCTTGGCCAGCGACAGCGCGGGCCCCGGATCGCCGCGACCCGGATCGTGGATGAGCAGCTCCTGCACCCCCACGTCGGCCACGTCGACGAGCTTCAGGCACCCATCGGCGCCGCGGATCACGCCACGCTCGTCGCCGACACCGAAGCGGATCGGCTCGCCGGCGCGCAGGCGGATCTGGTTGGCGTCCTTGACGTCCTTGTCGGTGAGGGTCGCGAACGCTCCGTCGTTGAACACCGGGCAGTTCTGGTAGATCTCGACGAGCGCGGCGCCCTCGTGGGTGGCGGCCGCGCGCAGCACCTCGGTCAGGTGATGACGATCGCGGTCGATGGTGCGCGCGACGAACGTCGCCTCAGCGCCGAGCGCCAGCGCGACCGGGTTGAATGGATGATCGGCGACGCCGAACGGCGTCGACTTGGTGATCTTGCCGAGCTCTGAGGTCGGCGACGCCTGGCCCTTGGTCAGCCCGTAGATCTGGTTGTTGAACAGGAGGATTTTCACCGGCACGTTGCGACGGAGCGCGTGGATCAGATGGTTGCCGCCGATCGACAGCGCGTCGCCGTCGCCGCTGACGACCCAGATCGACAGGTCCTGACGCGACGTGGCCAGGCCGGTCGCCAGCGCCGGGGCCCTGCCGTGGATGCCGTGCATCCCGTAGGTGTCCATGTAGTACGCGAACCGCCCGGCACACCCGATCCCGGTGATGAACACGATCCGCTCCGGCGGGATCCCCAGCTCGGGCATGAACTGCTGGACGGCCGAGAGCACCGCGTAGTCGCCACAGCCCGGGCACCACCGGGTCTCCTGATCGGACTGGAAATCGGCCTTGCTCAGCGTGGCACTCATTGGCGTCTCGCGATCTCGTCGGCGATCTCGGCGGCGAACAGCGGCTGCCCGCGCACCTTGCAGTGGGACTCGACGTCGACCAGGAAGCGGCTGCGCAGCAGCATCGCCAGCTGCCCGCTGTTGAGCTCGGGCACCAGCACCCGCTCGAACGAGCGCAGCACGTCGCCGGTGTTGCGCGGCAGCGGATTGAGATGGCGCAGCTGCGCGCACGCGACGCGGTGTCCGGCCTCGCGCGCGCGTCTGACGCCGGCGCGAATCGAGCCCTCCGTCGAACCCCAGCCGAGCACGAGCAGGTTGGTGGGGTGCGTCCGATCGGGTTCGATGTCGACGACCAGCGGCGCGATCTCATCGGCGATCCCCGCCACCTTGGCGGCCCGCAGCTCGGTCATCAGCTCGTGGTTGGCGCCGTCGTAGGAGATGTTGCCGCTGCCGTCAGCCTTCTCGAGGCCACCGATCCGATGAGCGAGTCCCGGCGTCCCCGGGATCGCCCACGGCCGCGCCATCCGCTCGTCGCGACTGTAGGGCTCAAACGCGGCGCCGTCCGTGGGCGCCGTGGCGAACCGGGGATCGATCTCGGGCAGCGACGCCACGTCGGGCACCTGCCACGGCTCCGAGGAGGAGGCGAGGAAGGTGTCGGACAGCAGGATCACGGGCGTGCGGTAGCGGATCGCGATGCGCGCCGCCTCGAATGCCGCCTCGAAACAGCCGCCGGCGGTACTCGGCGCGATCACCGGCAGCGGCGACTCGCCGTGGCGCCCGTACAGCGCCATCAGCAGGTCTGACTGCTCGGTCTTGGTCGGCATCCCGGTCGACGGGCCCGCCCGCTGCACGTCGATCACGATCAGCGGCAGCTCGAGCATGACGGCCAAACCGATCGTCTCGGACTTGAGGTCCATGCCCGGCCCGCTGGTGGCGGTGACGCCGAGCCGGCCCCCGAACGATGCCCCCAGGGCCATACCCGCGGCCGCGATCTCATCCTCGGCCTGGATCGTGGACACGCCGATCGCGGCGTGGCGGGAGAGCTCGTGCAGCAGCTCGGAGGCGGGGGTGATCGGATAGCTGGCGAGCACGAGCGGCAGGTGGCTGCGGACGCTGGCGGCGATCAGTCCGAGGGCGAGCGCCGTGGTCCCGTTGACGTTGCGGTAGGTCCCGGGGGCGACGTCGGTCGCCGGAGGGACCCGGTACTGGACATCGAGCAGCTCGGTCGTCTCACCAAAGGCCCAGCCGGCGCTGAACGCCGCCTGGTTGGCCTGGGCGACCGCGGGGGTGCGGGCGAACTTGCGCTCGATCCACGTCTTGGTCACGTCGGTGGGACGGCCGTACAGCCACGACAGGACGCCGAGGGCGAAGAGGTTCTTGGCGCGCGCGGCGTCCCGCGTGGAGACGCCCTCGATCGCCTCCACCGAGCGGGTGGTCAGCGTGCTCATCGGGATCCGGTGCACCCGGTAGGGCTCCAGCGACCCGTCCTCGAGGGGGTTGGCCGCGTACCCCGCCTTCTCGAGGTTGCGCTTGGTGAACGCGTCCTCGTTGACGATGATCGTCGCGCCCCGCTCGAGCTCGGCGCTGTTGGCCTTCAGCGCGGCCGGGTTCATCGCCACCAGGACGTTGGGGTGATCGCCGGGCGTGAGGATGTCGCTCGACGCGAAATGGATCTGAAACGCCGACACCCCGGCCAGAGTGCCTGCCGGCGCGCGGATCTCGGCCGGAAAATTGGGCAACGTCGCCAGGTCGTTCCCGACCATGGCGGTGGCGTCGGTGAACCGGCTTCCCGTCAGCTGCATCCCGTCGCCCGAGTCCCCCGCGAAGCGGATGATGACGCGGTCGAGCTCCTCGACCTCCTTGGTCATCGTGCCCCGCTGCTTCGTGCGCGCGTCACCGGCTCAGTTCCATCCTCTCTTGAGCGGGAGTCTATCCCTCCGACCGGCCGGACTTACCTTTGGTGTCCCCAGCGCGCCCGGGCTCGGCGACAGGGCGGCGCCCACCGGGAGCCTTTCAGCGAGGATCGTCGCGGTCGACGTCCCAGTAGCGGATCACGTAGGCGCGCCGGCCCTCGACCTCCGGCCATTTCGAGACGACGAACCGCACGATCGTGCGCTGCCCGCCCTCGTGATCCCCGTACAGGAGATCGATCTGGACCAGGTCGCCGGCGCGGAGCGCCGCCAGCACCTCCTGGTAGCCGGGCTCCTGGCGATCGCGCATCGCTCCCTGCCAGTAACCGGTGTCGCCGGCAGGGATGTACAGATCCAGTTGCTGGCGGCGGAAGTCACCGAGGTCGGGCTGGACGTCGGTTCGGGCGCCGGGCTGGCTGAGGCCGTCCCCCCGGGGCTGGGCCCGCCAGGCGTGGATCACCGCCAGGCCGGTGCCGCCGTTGCGCAGCGCCATCGCCAGGTAGATGTTCCCGTCTGCCTCCTCCACCGCCCCGCCATGGCCGGGCACGGTCAGCACGTGCTGGTCGCCGAAGCGGATCCGCTCCAGCGGGTCCTCCTCCCGGGATGGGATCAGGACCGGCCGTAGCCCGAGGAGCAGCGATCGCTCGGCCACGCGCGCGGAGCGATTGGCCGACCTGACCGAACTGAAGGTGGCGACCGCCAGCACCAGCGTGCCACCGGCGGTCGCCAGCGACGAAATCGTCACCCAGTCGGCCATCGACCGCCTGGGTTGCCTGCCGCCCTCTTCGGGGCCCTAGACCTTCTGGACGTTGATGGCCTTCGGCCCCTTGGGCCCGGCTTCCTCCTCGTAGGACACCTTGGCGCCCTCCGCGAGTGACCGATAGCCGTCGGCCTGGATGCTCGAGTGGTGAACGAACAGGTCGCGGCTGCCCTCATCCGGGGTGATGAAGCCAAACCCCTTCTCGTCGCTGAACCACTTGACTGTGCCGGTTGGCATGGAGTCCCCTCCGGGTGTTGCAGTGCTGCCACCGCGGAGGTTTGCTTCCCCGAGGCCTGCACCTGCGTCTTCACCGATCATGCTGCGATCAGCCTTGTCGGGCGGGAAGGTATCACGGTGGCGAGCGGGATCCAGCAGTCACGCACACACCGTCACTGGGCGGACACAGGTCATCATCTGCTCGCTATGGACGATCCCATCCCCGTGCGAGCCGGCGTCGCCATCCCCCTTCGCGAGGTGACGGTGCGCGCATCGCGCTCGTCGGGCCCGGGTGGCCAGCACGCGAACGTGACCGCGAGCCGGATCGAGGCGTCGTTCGACGTCACCGCCTCAACGGCGCTCACCGATGAACAGAAGCGCCGGATCATCGCCCGCCTGGGCCCCCGCGTGGTCGCCGTCGCCCAGGACGAGCGCAGCCAGGCCCGCAACCGGGAACTGGCGCTGCAGCGGCTGGCGCATCGCCTGGCGGTGGCGCTGACCCCGCGGCGAGTCCGGCACCCGACGCGGCCGACCAAAGGCTCCGTCACCCGCCGCCTGGACGGCAAGCGACGCCAAGCGGACCGCAAGCGGGACCGGCGCCCCCCGTCAGCGGAGAGCTGATGCGCTGGTACGTGGACGGAATGAACGTGATCGGCACGCGCCCGGACGGGTGGTGGCGCGACCGGGACGCCGCGATGCTGCACCTGGTCGACCTGCTCGAACGCTGGGCGGCGGCGGAGGGTGAGGACGTGGTGGTCGTGTTCGAGCGCAAGCCCTCCCCCCGATCCGTTCCACCGTCGTCGAGGTGGCGCACGCTCCCCGGGCGCGCCGGGACGCGGCCGACGATGAGATCGTGCGGCGGCTCCGACTCGAGCCCCAGCCCGCCCTGGTTCGGGTCGTCACCTCAGACCGGTGGCTGGCCGACCAGGCCGCCCTGCTCGGCGCCGGCGTGCACGGCGCGGACATGTTTCGCTCGATGATCGATGGCGGTTGACCGGGGGTTCCCGCGCCCGCGCGCGAGGACGGCTTCGCTCCTTGCCACAATCTCCTCATGGCCGATCAATCTGGACGCCGTCCCACCAGCCCGGAGCCGCCCGGGCGCGCCCAGCCACCGGCGCCTGGGACCCACGGCTGGCGCGTGACCCCCGCCCCTGACGGTCGGGGCGCCAAACATCCGGAGCGACCCCGCCGGCCGCCCCGGTCGCGGTGGTGGATCGCGGTGGTCGTGATCGCGCTGTTCGCGGTCAACCTGTGGGTCTCATCGCAGGCACTGAAGCCCAACGCGCCGATCAAGATTCCGTACTACCCGACGTTCCTGAACCAGGTCTCCAAGAAGAACGTGGCGAGCATCAACTCCAAGAACGACGCAATCACCGGGACGCTGAAAACGGCGATCCGAACGCCGGGTCAGACCGCCGGCGCGCCGTCGACCAGCTTCACCACCCAGGTCCCGTCGTTCGCGAACAACGGCACGCTCGAGACGCTGCTGCAGACCAACGGCGTGACGATCGACGCCCAGGCGCCCAGCTCCGGCGCCTCACTGGCCGAGAGCCTCCTCTTCGGTTTCGGCCCGACGCTCCTGCTCGTCGGGCTGTTCGTCGTCTTCGCCCGCCGGGCGGCGGGCGGCGGCGGCGGCGCGGGCGGGCTGATGTCCTTCGGCCGTTCGCGGGCGCGCCGGGTGGAGGCGTCCGATCAGCACATCACGTTCGAGGACGTCGCCGGGATCGACGAGGCCAAGGAGGAGTTGACCGAGATCGTCGACTTCCTCAAGTCCCCGGACAAGTACCTCAAGCTGGGCGCGCGGATCCCGCGCGGGGTGCTGCTCTCCGGGCCGCCGGGGACCGGCAAGACGCTCCTGGCGCGGGCCGTCGCCGGCGAGGCGAGCGTCCCGTTCTTCCAGATGTCCGCGTCGGAGTTCGTCGAGATGATCGTCGGCGTCGGCGCCTCGCGCGTGCGTGACCTGTTTCACCAGGCCAAGGAGGCCGCGCCCGCGATCATCTTCATCGACGAGCTCGACGCGATCGGCCGCTCGCGCTCCGCGGGGGGCCCCAACCTGTCCGGCGGGCACGACGAGCGCGAGCAGACGCTCAACCAGATCCTGACCGAGATGGACGGGTTCAGCCCGCGGGAGAGCGTGATCGTGCTCGGCGCCACCAACCGCCCCGAGGTCCTGGATCAGGCGCTGCTGCGCCCCGGGCGCTTCGACCGTCGCGTCGTCGTCGTGCCGCCCGATCGGGCCGGCCGCGAGGCGATTCTGCGCGTCCACACCCGCTCGGTGCCGCTCGACATCGACGTCGATCTGGGGGCGATCGCCGCGTCCACCCCGGGCATGGTCGGCGCCGACCTGGCCAATGTGGCCAACGAGTCGGCGCTGCTGGCGGCCAAGCGCAGCCACCACACCGTGGCCCGTCAGGACCTGAGCGACGCGCTGGAGCGGATCGTGCTCGGCGCCGCCCGCAAGGTCCTCATTTCCGACGACGACCGCCGCCGCACGGCCTACCACGAGGCCGGCCACGCCATCATGGGCATGCTGACGCCGGGCGCCGACCCCGTGCGCAAGGTCTCCATCATCCCCCGCGGGATGGCCCTCGGCGTGACGTTCTCCGCCCCCGACGCCGACCGCTTCAACTTCGACGAGCGCCATCTCCTGGCCCAGATCAAGGTCGCGCTCGGCGGTCGCGCCGCCGAAGAGGTGGTGTTCGGCGATCTGACCACGGGCGCCGAGTCAGACATCCAGCAGCTGACCCGGATCGCCCGCGGGATGGTCGGGCGCTGGGGCATGAGCCCAGCGATCGGCCCGGTGGCGGTCCTGCCGTCCGACGGTCAGAGCCCGCTGCTGCCCGGGGTCAGCGAGACGTCCCAGCAGACCCAGCAGCTGATCGACCAGGAGGTCCGCCGGATCGTCGAGACCGCTCACGACGAGGCGATGGAGACACTCCTCGCACACCGCGCCAACCTCGATGCGCTGGTGACCGAGCTCCTGGCCCACGAGACGCTGGACCAGAAGGAGGCGTACGAGGCTGCCGGCCTGGCCCCGGACACCGCGCCGCCGCCCGCAGCGGCCCCGTCGGTCATGCAGCAGCCGTAGCTACAACGGGCGCCGGCCGGAGAATCCCGCCTCGGGGGCGTGCCAGAATCCGATCGAGTCCTCGTCGTCGATCAGCCAGCACAGGTAGACCTCCTCGCCATCCCGCAGCGCCGGGAAGTCGATGAGCCCGCGATCGATGTCACGCAGGACGATGTCGACGGCCTCGAGCTCACCGGCGGCACGGCTGAGCTGGACCAGCGAGCGAGCGACCTCGCGCCCGGGGTAGGCGCCGCCGGACTCGAGGTCCAGCGCCCCGATCGCGTCGGACGCCCCCGGCCCGAGCGCGACCAGCCGGGCGCGGGCGTCGCGGACCCAGCCGACCCGTTCGGCCACCCAGCCACGGACGGCCATCGCCTGATCGAGTGTGTAGTGGCGTTCGTGGAGCATCAGCCAAGGGCCCGAGCCGGCCGGCGGTCAGTCGCCGAGGCGCGTCATCCGCGCCAGTGCCTCATGGCACTCGACCACGCGCCGCTTGACCGGATCGTCGTCGGTCCGGTCGTGCACCAGATCCCAGGTCCGGTCGGCGATCTCGCGCGCGTTCTCAGGGGTCGCGCTCTCCCACAGACGCTCAACGAGCTTGATCTCAAAGCCCTGAATCTGGTCGGCCGGGTCGCCGGGCGCCATCTTCGGGAACGGCTCGCCCGTCGTCTCCTTCCACATCCCGGTCGCTACGAGAAGCCTGTTTCGCAGTTGGATCTGGTCCATCGGAGAGGATCCTAGTGGCGCGGCAGGTCCTGCCGGGTGCCGACGAGCATCGCAAACCCGTCGCCGTCGCGCGCCACTCGGTCGAGCACCGCCTCGGTCTCGAAGGTCAACAATTCTGGGTCTCCGGAGTCGTGGCACGCCTGGACCTCGTCCCAGCTCACCGGCGCCGACACCGTCGGCCGCTCGCGCGCCCGCACCGAGTAGACCGTGACGGTCGTCTTGTGATCGTCGTTCTGGCTCCAATCGACGAGCACCTTCCCTGAACGCAGCCGCTTGGTCATCCGTGAGACGACCAGCTCGGGCAGGCGCTGCTCGAGCAGCTCGGCGATCTGGCGGGCGAACGGCTTGGTCTGCTCGTAGGTGACCGTGTCCGTGTTGAGGGGCACGTACAGCTGCATCCCCTTCGATCCGGATGCCTTGGCCACGCTCTCGAGCCCGAGCGCGGCGAACAGCCCGCGCAGGACGAGCGCAACCTCGGCGCACTGCACGACCCCCGCCGGCGGGCCCGGATCGAGGTCGAACACGAGCATCGTCGGCCGCTCGGGGCGGCGCGCGAGCGCGAGCGACGTGTGCAGCTCGACGTCGGCGAGATTCGCCAGCCAGATCAGCGTCGGGCGATCCTGGGCCAGCGTGTAGTCGATCGAGCCGATCCGCGCCGTCTGGACCCACTCGGGGCGGTGCGACGGGGACTGCTTCTCGTAGAAGAACGGGGCCTCGACGCCGTTGGGGTAGCGCTTGAGCGTCAACGGCCGATCGCGCAGATGCGGGAGCACCGCGGGCGCCACGCGCGCGTAATAGGCGATCAGGTCCCCCTTGGTGAACCCGGTCTGCGGGAACAGCACCTTGTCCCAGTTGGAGATCTTCAGCGGGCGGCCGTCGGCGACCACGGACAGCGAGCCGTCGGGCAGCCGCTGCACCTCGTCGAACAATGCGTCAGGTGACGCGTCACCCGCCCGCCCGGGGGAATCGGACCCCGTCCGCCCCGCCCGCCCCGCCGGGCCCTCGCGGACGACCTGCGCCGCCACCTTGTCGTCGCGCAGGCCCTTGTAGGACGGCGCTCGCATCACGCCCTCGCTCGTCCACTCCCGGAACTCGATCTCCGCCACCAGCTCCGGCTCCGCGAATACGGCGTCGCGCGGCAGCTTGGGCGTCTCGTCAAACGGGCTGTCATCCCGGCGCAGGGGCGCCAGGCGCTGGGCGAGATCGGTCAGGGTGCGCTCGGTGAAGCCGGTCCCGACGCGGCCGGCATAGCGCAGCTGATCGTGTTCCCACACGCCCATCAGCAGCGCGCCGATCCGGTCGGTACGCCGGCCCTCGCCGGGGAGCCACCCGCAGATCACCAGCTCCTGGCGGCGAGTGTGCTTGATCTTGACCCACGCGCCGGTGCGGCGCCCCGGCTCGTAGCGCGAGTCCAGCCGCTTGGCGACGACCCCCTCCAGTCCCTGAGCCGCGGTGGCGTCGAGCAGCCCCTGCCCCCGGCCGGGGTGAGCCGCCGGCACCCGCCACGCGGGCCCGCCGAGACCGAGCTGCTCCAGGCGCGCCCGCCGCTCCTCGTACGGCAGCGCCATCAGCGTACGGCCATCGAGGTAGAGCAGGTCGAAGATCGCGTAGACGACCGGCGCGCTCGCCGACAGCCGCCGCACCGCGCTCGGCGAGGTGACGTGCATGCGCCGCTGCAGCCGCTCAAAGCTCGGCTTGCCGTCATCGTCGAAGGCGACGATCTCGCCGTCGAAGACCGCTTCGCGCATTCCCAGATCACGCAGGATGCCGCGGACCTCGGGATAGGCGTCGGTGATCTCGTTGAGGTTGCGGCTCTCCAGCCGCAACCGTCCGGGCTTGACGTAGGCGATCGCCCGCACGCCGTCCCATTTGACCTCGAACGACCAGCGCGACTCATCGCGGGGCAGGTCTCCGGCCCCGGCGAGCATCGGGAGCACGCGCTCGGGCATCGGCTCGCGCCCGGGATCGACGGGCGGATCCATCCGATGGATCATCCAGTCCTTCTCGGAGCCCGGACCCCCCGGCCGGCCGATCGGGAACAGGCCGTAGCGTCCGGTCAGGCGCTCGCCGTGGAAGGTCACCTCGACCTTCTTGTCGTTCCACAGGTGGGTGTCGAACGTTCCCGAGTCCCAGATCCGCATCGTTCCGGCGCCGTACTCGCCGGCGGGAATGTCCCCGTGGAACTCGAGATACTCGAGCGGATGGTCCTCGGTATGGACCGCCAGGCGATTGTCCGCGGGGTCGGGAGGGATGCCGTTGGGGATCGCCCAGGACGCCAGCACGCCGTCGTGCTCGAGCCGCAGGTCCCAGTGGAGCCGAGTCGCGTGGTGCTCCTGGACGACGAACCGCGCCGTCGCCGTTTCCCCGGGCACGCTGCCCGCGGGCTCGGACGTCGCGGTGAAGTCGCGCTTGTCGCGGTAGGAGTGGAGTTTGTCGGGGGCCATTGCCTTGGTCCGGCAACATGATTACGTGATCGAGGCCGGCAAGTAGGATCCGAGCGGTCGTCGCGGATCGCGCCAAGCCGGCGGCGGCCTCATCGTGCGCATCGTCACCTGGAACGTCAACTCGCTGCGGGTTCGCCTGCCGCGGCTCCTGCAGCTGCTGCAGGAGCACCGGCCGGACGTCGTCTGCCTCCAGGAGACCAAGTCCGCCCCGGACACGTTCCCGGTGACCGAGCTCGCCGGCGCCGGGTACGGGGCGGTCCACGCGTCGGGCGGACGCTGGGCGGGTGTCGCCGTCCTGGCCCGCGTCGGTCTCGAGCTGGCCGAGCCAGAGTATGGGCTCGCCGGTGGGCGGGCGGGAGACGGAATTCTCGACGAGGCGCGCTGGTGTGAGGCGACCATCAGCGGGACGCGCGTCATCAGCGTGTACGCGCCCAACGGCCGCACGCTCGACAGCCCCGAGTTCCCCCGCAAGCTCGCCTTCCTCGACGCCGCCATCGAGCGCGTCGCCGCGCTGCGGGATACGCCGCTGGTGGTGGCCGGCGACATGAACATCGCCCCCGCCGACGCCGATGTCTACGATCCGGCCGCGTTCGTGGGCGGGACCCACGTCACCGCCGACGAGCGGGGACGGCTGCACGAGATGCTCGAGCGCGGCGAGCTCGTCGACGCCTACCGGAGCCTGCATCCCACCGAGGTCCAGTACACGTGGTGGGACTACCGCGCCGGCAATTTCCACAAGGGGCTCGGGCTGCGGATCGACCTCGCGCTGCTCAGCGCCGGGCTGGCCGAGCGGCTGCGCGCCTGCGGCATCGATCGCGACTATCGCAAGGGAACCAAGCCGTCTGACCACGCCCCGCTGCTCATCGATCTCGCCGACGGCCCTGAGTGAGCGAGCACGTCGGATGAGGCTTCTTCAGCAACCTTTACGCCCCCGCGCGATCATGTGGTCATGGCGCGCGTACTGGTAGTCGACGATGAACCTGCCGTGAGGCGGGCGCTCGAGCGTGCTCTGCGGCTCGAGAACCACGATGTGACCCTCGCCTCCGACGGCGAGGAGGCGCTCGATGTACTGGCCGGCGGATCCGCGGATGCGGTGATCCTGGACATCATGATGCCCAGGCTCGACGGCCTCGAGGTCTGCCGTCGTCTGCGCAAGGCCGGCGATCGCACACCGGTGCTGATGCTGACCGCCCGCGACGCCATCGACGACCGCGTCGAGGGTCTCGACGTCGGAGCCGATGACTACCTCGTCAAGCCGTTCGCGCTGCGCGAGCTCCAGGCCCGTCTGCGCGCGCTGCTGCGGCGCTCGGGCGACGGCGCCGCCGATGGGGAACCGTTGCGCTACGCCGACCTGATGCTCGATCCGGTGGCGCACGAGGTGCACCGCGGCGACCGGCTGATCGAGCTGTCGCGGACCGAGTTCCTGCTGCTCGAGCTGTTCCTGCGCCATCCCCGCCAGGTCCTCACCCGGTCAACGATCTTCGAAAACGTCTGGGGTTATGACTTCGGGCCCACCTCCAATGCGCTGGGGGTCTACATGGGCTACCTGCGCCGTAAGACGGAGGCCGGGGGCGAGTCACGGCTGCTGCACACGGTGCGCGGCGTCGGATACGTCCTGCGAGATTGACGGGGAGAAGCGCGGGCGCCATGTCCCTACGCAAGCGGGTATCGCTGATCGCCGGCGCCTCGGTGGGGGTGGCCGTCCTGATCGCGGTCGGCGTGTGCTACATGGTCGTGCGCAGCCAGTTGCGCAGCCAGGTTGACAACGCGCTGACCGCGCAGCAACAGGTGGACGAGACATCCGGTCGCATCCAGGGCCAGACACTGCCGGGAATCTCCCCCCGCGCCGGCGGTCCGGCGCAGTACCAGCAGGTGGTCTACGGCAACGGCCAGATCCAGACGCTGGAGGGCGGGCTGACGCTGCCGGTGACCGCGACGGTTCGGCAGATCGCCGAGCGCGGCACCGGATCCTTCATGACCGATGTCTATGTGGGCAGCAACCATCTGCGCGTCCTGATCTTCGGAAGCAACATCAGCCCCTCATTCGGTGAGCAATCCGTTCCGGGCGCGGTCGAGCTCGCGCGGCCGCTGAACGGAGTCGACTCGATTCTCTCCACCCTGCGCCTGGTCTTCGCCCTCTTGCTCGTCGGCGGGGTCGGCCTGGCGGTCGTCCTCGGCCGGATGGGCTCACGCCGGGTCCTCGCACCGCTCGGCGAGGTGGCGATGGCCGCCCAGCACATCGGCGAGACCGACGACCTCACCGCGCGGCTCCGGGTCCACGCCGACGACGAGGTCGGCCAGCTCGCCACCCGCTTCAACGCGATGCTCGACCGCCTCGAGAGCTCACGCGACGAGCTCGACGAGTCCGTGCGCGCCCAGCGCCAGCTCGTCGCCGACGCCTCCCACGAGCTGCGGACCCCGGTCACCAGCCTGCGCACCAACATCGAGGTCCTGCTCGCGGGCGGCGAGCTCGAGCCCGAGGACCGGCGGCGGCTGCTCGCCGACGTCGTCGAGCAGAGCGAGGAGCTGAGCTTGCTCGTCGGGGACCTGATCGAGCTGGCGCGCGGCGACCAGCCCGGACCGGAGACCGACGATGTGCGCCTGGATGGCGTCGCCGCCGAATCGCTGGCCCGCGCCCGCCGCAACGCCCCGAACATCCACTTCGAGGCGACGCTCGTCCCGACGCTGGTCGATGGGGTTCCGGAGCGGCTGGGCCGGGCGATCAACAACCTGCTCGACAACGCGACCCGCCACTCGCCCCCCACCGGAGTCGTGGAGCTGCGGGTCGACCCGTCGGGCGTCCGTGTCCGTGACCATGGTCCCGGCGTGGAAGAGGAAGACCAGCCCTACATCTTCGATCGCTTCTACCGCGGCCGGAACTCCCGCGGACGTCAGGGGAGCGGCCTCGGCCTCGCGATCGTGCGCCAGGTGACCGAGCAGCATGGCGGCACGGTATCTGTGACCAACGCCCCCGACGGCGGCGCCGTCTTCTCACTGAGCCTGCCCGGAATCCACGCGGACGCCGCGGCCGGGGAGCTCGCCGGCTCCGACGCGGCGCCGGCCGAGCCGCTCGAGATCCACTGACTTACCCCCGAACCGGCGACGCGGTCAGGTGCGAGGACGAGCCAACCGGGCCACCCGTCGCTGTCGCGCGATCAGGAACCGGCCGCGCAGCAACCAGAACAGGATGCCGAACACCGGCACCACCGGCACCAACAGCAATCCGCGCTGCTTGGGATCCCCGAATGCGAGCACGAGCCCCGCCTCGAGTGTCACAGCCGGAATCGCCGCCAGCAGGGCAGCGTGGGAGCGGTAGCCCGAGAAGTGCTCGCGCGCGGTGACCTCGACCACGCCGAGCGCGCAGATGATGAGCCCGACGACGAGCGCCGGGCCGCCGCCGTTGATGAACCCGATCACCGCCGCGACCAGTCCCGCGAAGATCGCCAGCTCGGAGACCGGCAGGCCGGCGAACGGGCTTTCGGGACGCTCACCCTCGCGCCCGAGCTGCCGCTGGCCGCGCTTGTGTTCGCGCTCGGCTCGCGTCTGACGATCCACCCGCACCTCCCGCCGGGTGGATGGGACCGCCCGTGGAGCGCCGCCCCGGTTGCGGCGCTTGCGTGACTTGGTGGGCTTGCGCGAGGCCACGGGGCCCTGAGCATAATGTCGGCGATGGTCCGCCGCCTCGCCAGCCTGCTGATCACCCTGACGCTGGCGGGGACGGTCGTGCCGGCTGCCGCCCTGGCCGACGGGGATCCGGCCAGCGATGTCCTGCTCGGCCAGAGCGTCTTCTACCCCTACACGCCGGCGGTGCCGGCGTCGGTCCAGACCAGGCTCAACGCGGCGACGGCGTCGGCGAAGCGGGCCGGGCTGCCGATCAAGGTCGCCCTGATCGCCTCCCCGGTCGACCTCGGAGTCATCCCGGAGCTGTTCGGCAAGCCACAGTCCTACGCCGACTTCCTGGACAAGGAGATCAGCTTCCAGCAGGTCCAGCCGCTGCTCGTGGTCATGGCCGCGGGCTATGGCGCCGAGGGGATGTCCGCCAAGGTCGCGGCGGCGATCGCGCAGGTGCCGCGGCCCACGGGCAAGACCAGCACCGATCTGGCCCACGCGGCCATCACGGCGGTCGCCAAGCTCGCCGCCGCGGACGGGCATCCGATCAGCGACGTGCCCGGCGCCGCCGGGAGCGCCTCGAGCGGCGGCGGGTCGACCACGCCGATCCTGATCGGGCTGATCGTCGCGGCGCTCGTCGTCGCCGCGGGGCTGCTCGTCCTCCGGCGCCGCCCGCGCGCCCCGCGTCCAGCCGGGTGACGCGAACGCCGATGGGCGCGGCGATCACTCCCAGCGGTGGCGCCCGGCGCGCAGCGCGCGCAGCTCCGACACGCCGCGGGGCTCCGCGGCCGTCATCGGGCCCGCGGCGGGCTGCGCCCCCGGCAGCGTCGTGACCGCCATGTCCTCCTCCGCCGTGGCCCCGTTGCCGTCGGCGCTGACCCGGATCACCCGCGCCCCCGGCCGCGAGCTCACGTACGAACCGACCTCGGTGCCGCAGATGAGCAGCGCGGCGCAGTCGTCGGCCGCGTACCCCGGCGGCAGCTCACCGGTGGCGATCGCCTCCCGGTAGGCGAGCCATCGCTCGGGCTCGCCGTCGAGGTGCACCGACATGCTCCCCTCGACCAGTCCCAGCCCGGCGACCGGCCGCGGCGCCCCACCGCTCACCGTGATGCCACCCTCGAACCAGCACATGGCCCCGGCGCTCAGCCCCGCCAGGACGATCCCTCGCTCCCACGCGGAGCGCATCGCGACGTCGACGCCGTGCTCGCGCCACACCGCCAGCATGTTGCGCATCGAGCCGCCGCCGACGTAGATCGCGTCCTGCGCCAGGAGGTGCTCGCGCGGATCGAGCCGGTCGCGCCCGAGGTGAAACAGCGAGAGGACGCTCGGCTCGCAGGGCCACCCGGAGAATCGCTCGTGGAAACGGGTGGTCTGGTCGCGTCCGTCGCCGCTGGCGGTCGGCAGGAAGCAGATCCGCGGTACGGGCTTGCCGGTCAGGCTGAGCACGAGACGGTCCAGCGCGTCGCTGCGGTCCTGCATCGTGAACCCGCCGCCGCCCATCGCCAGGATCCGGCGCGGGTCTCCGGAGGCGGGTCGTACCGGCACAGCCCCCCAGGGTGACGGATTGACAAAGCCGGCGCCACGCCGGCGGGCATCGCCGCTCACGCCGCCAGCGCCCGGCCCGGCAGCGCGCTCGCCGCCGCGAACGGAGCGGGCGCGGCGGTCGGGGGAGGCGCCGCGGGTGCGACGGGTGCGGCGAGGTACCGCACGGGCAGCTCGCGCTCGTCGGCGCCCCCGGCGCCGTCGGCGAACACGTATCTCGCCCGCGCCTCGGGCCGCGAGCTCACCACCTCGGCGAGCTCGGTGCCGACGAAGTGCAGCGCCGCAGCGTCACCGACCCCGTAGCCGTCCGGCATCCCGGCGGCGATCGCGGCCACAAAGGCCGACTGACGCCCCGGCTCGTCGGTGTAGTGCACGGCGTTGCTCCAGGGCAGAAAGCCCAGCCCCTCGAGCTCGCGAGCGGGGCCCTCGTGAAAGCAGGACACGGCGTGCGAGAACCAGCACAACGAGCCCGCCGAGCCGCCGCATAACACCACCCCGGCCCGCCATGCGTCGTGGAGCGCCTCGTCAAGTCCGTGGGCTCGCCAGGTCCCCATGAGGGACACGAGGCTGCCGCCGCCGACGTAGATGAGATCCTGATCGAGCAGGTGGGCCCCCGGGTCGCCCACCCCGGTCTCGCGCCGGAACAGCGAGATGTGGGAGGGCTGGCAGCGCGACGCCGCAAACGCGCGGTAGAAGCGCACCACGTAGTGATCGGCGTCGCCGCTGGCCGTCGGCAGGAAGCACACCTTCGGACGGGGGACCCCGGTCAGCGACAGAACGTGGTCGTCCAACAACGGGTTGCCCCATTCCATCGAGAACCCGCCGCCACCGAACGCGACGATCTGGGGTGGTCTCGCGCTCATGCGCACAAAAGTAGGCGCTGGCCCCGAACCCCCGCATTGGCCCCGTGGCCAAAGCTTTCCAGCGCGGACAGTCCACCCGCGCGGATCGAAAATCCCTGCTGCGGACGGTGTCCGGGCCGCTGCGGCCCTAAGTGCGAGCCGCTTCGGGCGACGTGCCGACGTCGGCCATCTCCCGGAACAGCCCGGTCACCACGAACACCACCTGCTCGGCGATCTCGACGGTGTTGTCCCCGACCCGCTCCAGGCACCGTGCGACGAGGATCATGAACATCCCCCACTCGCGCATCTCGATGTCGTCACCGACCTCCACGGCGCGCTTGAAGATCGTCCGGTTGAGCCGGTTGATCTCGGCGTCCTGGCGGACCATGTCCTGGGCGAGCTCCACGTTGCGGTCCTTGAGCGCGTCCTTGGACTGCGAGACCTGGGAGCGAGCGAGCTGGCCCATCCGCTCGATCGCATCGAGGATGTCCTTGTCCTTGGGCGAGTCATGCCCGGACAGCGGCACCAGCTTGGCGATGTTCACGCACTGGTCGCCCATCCGCTCGATGCAGCGGATGCAATGCAGTAGCGCGGCCACGATCCGCAGGTCACCGGCGACCGGCGACTGGCGCGCCAGCAGCGACAGGATGCCCTGGTGAACCTCGAGATAACGCCCATCGATGCGATCGTCGTCGGCGACGACCATCGCCGCCAGCTCCACGTCCTGGTAGCTGACTGACTCGAGCGCCCGGTCGAGCTGGCCGACGACCAGGTCGAGACCGCCCAGGACCTGCCGCTCCAGCTCTCTGAGGTCCTCGCGAAACTGATGCCTGGTCTCTTGCATGGTGATCGCCTCCGCCTAGCCGAACTTGCCGGTCACGTAACGCTCGGTCCGCTCGTCCCTGGGGTTGGTGAAGATGTCATTGGTGGGGGCGTGCTCCACCACCTCGCCGTCGAGCATGAACACGGTCGAGTTGGCGACACGCGCCGCCTGCTGCATGTTGTGGGTGACGATCACGATCGTGTAACGGTCCTTGAGCTCGTCGATCAGCTCCTCCACCTTGAGCGTCGCGATCGGATCCAGCGCCGAGCACGGCTCGTCCATCAGGATCACCTCGGGCTCTACCGCCACCGTCCGGGCGATGCACAGGCGCTGCTGCTGGCCGCCCGAGAGCCCGATCCCGGGTTGGTTCAGGCGGTTCTTGACCTCGCCCCAGAGGCCGACGGCCCGCAGCGAGCGATGGACGCGCTCGCGCAGGTTGTCGCTCTTGGTTCCGGTCAGCCGCAGGCCGGCGGCGACGTTGTCGAAAATCGACATCGTCGGGAACGGGTTGGGCTTCTGGAACACCATGCCGATCATTCGCCGCACCGCGGTGAGGTCGACGCCGGCGCCGTAGACGTCGAGCCCCTCGAGCGTGATGCTGCCCTCGGCGCGAGCGCCGGGGATCTCCTCGTGCATCCGGTTGATGCAGCGCACCACGGTCGACTTGCCCGAGCCCGACGGCCCGATGATCGCCGTCACCTCGTTGGCCGGGAAGTCGATGTCGACGTTCTTGACCGCGTGCTCGGTCCCGTAGTAGGCGTTCAGCCCCTTGACGGTGACTCCGTGCCCCGTCCGGCGCTCGCCCATCGCCGATAGGTCGGGCGCGTCCGCCTGATCCGAGACCGGTCCCCCGGAGCTTGACATTTCGGTCGGTTCCTTGCTCGTGGTTTCAGAAGGGATCATGCCATGCGGCTCCTTCGCGAGATCGCTCGCGCGATCAGATTGAGGATTAGCACCAGTGCGACCAGCGTCAGGCCGGCGGCCCACGCCTGGGAGACGACGACGGCGCGTGGCGACAGGATGTCGTTGTAGATCTGGAGGGGGAGCGTGTTCATCTGCTGGCCGAGGCCGAACGTGAGGCTCGAGGCGGTGGCGACGGTGAACAGGAGCGGCGCCGTCTCGCCCATCCCGCGGGCCACCGCGAGCAGTGATCCGGTCACCAGTCCCGGCGCCGCCGTCGGCAGCACGACCTTGGTGATCACCCGCCAGCGCGGGGCGCCGAGCGCGAGCGCCGCCTCGCGCAGGCTGCTCGGCACGAGCAGGAGCACCACCTCGGCCGACCTGATGATGATCGGCAGCATCAGCAGCGACAGGGCGATCGAGCCCTTCCAGGCGGTGAAGTTGCCGCCGACATGGGAGAGGACGAGGCTGATGTAGATGAACAGCCCGAACACGATCGACGGGACGCCGGTCATCACGTCGACGAAGTAGCGCACGACGTCGGCGAACCGCGAGTCCTGCCCGTACTCGGTGAGGTACAAGGCGACGCCGACCCCGATGGGGACGGCGATCACCGTCGCCAGCAGCACGATCTCCAGGGAGCCGAAGATCGCGCTCCGCACTCCCCCGATGTTGCCGAAGAAGCTGCCGGTCGGATCCTGGGTGAAGAAGGTCCCGCTGATCGAGCCGAGGCCCTCCTTGAGCAGGTAGTAGATGACGAGGACGAGCGGGACGAGCGCCACGATCGTCGCCGCGAGCATCGTCCCGCGCATGATCCGGTCGGTCCGGCGGCGGCGGGGGCTCACCTCGGGAAGCGACAGCGCGCTCATGGGAGCGGCCCCGCCGCGACGGTGGCGACCTCGCCCCGAGCGCCGCCGCGCGTGCCCCGAGACCCGCGAGCGACGTAGAACCGAGCGATGATGTTGATGATCAGCGTGAGCACGAACAGCACGAGCCCGGCGGCGAACAGCGCCGAGCGGTGGGTGCCCTGCGCCTCGTTGAACTCGTTGGCGATGACCGCGGCGAGGCTGTAGCCCTGGCTGAACAAGTGCTTGCCGATGACCGGCGCGTCGCCGATCAGCAGGACGATCGCGATCGTCTCGCCGAGCGCACGTCCGAGTCCGAGCATCGCGCCGCCGACGATCCCCGAGCGCGAGTACGGCAGCACGGCCATCCGGATCATCTCCCACCGCGTGGCGCCGAGCGCGAGCGCCGCCTCCTTGTTCTCCTGGGGCACCGTCGCCAGGACCTCGCGGGAGATGGCCGAGACGATCGGCAGGATCATGATCGCCAGGACGAGGCTGGCGATGAAGTAGTTGGTCGGCGTCGCCGAGTTGGCGCCGCCCCCGATCCAGGGGATGAACGAGAACGTGTTGGCGAACCACTTCTCGGCCGGCAGCAGCTTGGGCGCGAGGAAGAACACGCCCCACAGCCCGTAGACGACCGAGGGCACGGCGGCGAGCAGGTCGACGAGCATCGACAGCGGCGCCCTGGCGCGGCGCGGGCACAGCTCGGTGAGGTACAGCGCCGTCGCCACTGCCACCGGGACGCCGATGACGAGCGCGACGCCCGATGTGATCAGGGTGCCGACGACGAGCGGCAGCCCGTGGAAGATGGTGCGGCTGACGTCCCAGTCGTTACCGAAGATGAACGACAGCCCGAAGGTGCTGAACGTCGAGCCGGACTCGCCGATGAGCCGGATGAAGAAGAAGACGATCAGCGCCAGGATGAGAATCGCGAGGGAGGTCAACCCCCACTTCAGGGCCCGATCGGGAAGACGGCTCAGCGACGACCGCTCGAGACCCGAGCGGCCGCCGCTTGCCGAGGTAGCGCTTGCCTCCAACGTCGGGCCCTCCCTAGGAGAGGGCGGCTCCGTTGCAGGTCATCGTCTTGAGCTGGGCCTGGTCCTTGGCCTGCAGCGACGCCGGGACCGGCGCGTAGGGCAGCTCGTTGCCGCCCGAGCCCATCGTGCTCTGACCGGGGCCGAACGCGTAGGTGAGGAACTCGAACAGTCCCTTCGCGGTCGTCGAGGACAGGCCGCCGTCCTTGCACGGGTCCTTGTACGCGTCGAGGAACGTCTGGGAGACGATCGGGTAGGCGGCCGAGTTGGCCGAGTCGATGGTGGAGATGCCGAGGTCAGCCGGCACCTTGACCCCCAGGAACGCGTCTGAGGTGTTGGCGATCGACGGCGCGATGTACGTGCCCGCCGAGTTCTTGACCGACGCGTAGGTGAAGCCGTTCTCCAGCGCGTAGGCCTGCTCGACGTAACCGACGGCGCCGGATGTCTGCTTGACCGCCGCCGCGACGCCGGAGTTCTTCGCCGCGCCCGTGCCGACGGGCCACTTGACGTCCTTGCCGGCCCCGATCGAGGACTTCCAGCTCGGGCTGACGTCGGACAGGTACGTGGTGAAACCGTCGGTGGTGCCTGACGAATCCGAGCGGTGGATGACGGTGATCGCCGTGCTGGGCAGGCTCATGCCCGGGTTCAGCGCCTTGATCGCGGGATCGCTCCACGTCTTGATCTTGCCGCTGAAGATCTCGGCGATCGTCGGACCGTCGAGCTTGAGCCCGCTCTTGATGCCGGGCAGGTTGTAGGACACGGTGATCGCCCCCGCGGCGACCGGGAACTGCAGGACCGGGCCCTTCATCGCCTTGACGTCGGTCGGCTTCAGCGCCGGGTCAGATCCGGCGAACGCGACGGTGGCCGATTCGAGATCGGTCTGACCGGCGCCGGACCCGACGGCATTGAAGTTGACCGTCAGGCCCTTGGACTTGAGCGTGCTGCCCCATTGCTGGTAGATCGGCGCCGCGAGCGTCGAGCCGGCGCCGTCGACGGTCGCCGACACGCTGCCGCCCCCCGCGGCCGCCGAGCTCGAGCTGCCGCTCGACGACGAACCCCCCGCGGCCGCCGACGAGCTGCTGCTGCTACTGCTGCTGCTGCTTGATCCACAGGCGGCGATCGCGAGGGCGGCGGTCAACGCCGCCACCAGTCCGCCGATTCGACGTGTACGCACTTTTTCTGTCTCCTTGTTCATGTCAGTCGGGCACAGTCTCGGTCCCGGCGGGCCCGAGGGTGTTAATGACTTGTGAACCCGTTGTTGCGAAGCTGCGTGCGCTCGGCCGCGAGCCGGTACCCAAGCCCGAAATGCGTGTGGATGAACCGCCACCCCGGCAGCGCCGCCTCCAGCTTCACCCGCAGCTTGCGCACGTAGACATCGACCGAGCGGTCGCGAACTCGCATCTCCCGGCCCCAGACAAGTGCGAACAGCTCCTCGCGCGTGACGATCCGATCCGCCCGGCGCGCCAGCTCGGTGAGCAGGCGCAGCTCCCGGATCGACAGCATCAGCGCCCGGCCGTCGGCGCGGGCCAGATGCTCCCGCGGAATGATCTGGAGCGGACCGAGAACGAGCACCTCATCGATCGCCTCGCTGGTCTGCGTCATGCCCACTGATGCTGATCGGCCCCGCGCGGCGCGGCGTTACCAGCTGGTGACGAGATTGTGAACGAGTTGTGAACCCGCTCGCGACGAGGCCAAAAAAGCTACTCAAACTCCGGCCGCCGGCGCCCGGAAGTGCAGTCCGGCGGGCGGACGGGGTCCGAATGGGCGGCGGGGTTCAGCCGGCGAGCGCCGAGTCGAGCGGCTGCTCGGAGTCCAACTCGGTGGCGCGCTCGCCGGTGATCAGGTCAAGCTCGGCCTCGACGCTGGTCTCCGGTTCGGGGGCGAAGCGATAGCCGACCCCGAAATGGGTGTGGATGTAGCTCCAGTCCGGCGAGCCCGAGCGCAACTTCTGGCGCAGCTTGCGGACGAACACGTCGACGGAGCGATCTCCGTGGGCCATCGCATAGCCCCACACCCGCTCGTAGATCTCCTCGCGACGCAGAACACGGTCAGAGCCGGACAGGAGGTGCAGGATCTCGAACTCCCGTGCCGTCAGCTCGAGGCTGACGTCGTTGACGTAGCCCTGGTAGAGGTCGGGACGGATCGTGATCTCGCCAAAGCTGGCCGCCGCCTCGAGCGCGGGCATCTCCGAACGGCGGTGGCGCCGCACGGCTGCCTCGATGACGCAGATCAGTTCCTCAGCGTGGCAGGGCTTGGTGATCCAGGCGTCGGCGCCGAGCCGGAGCCCGCGCACCCGCTGCGCCACCGACGACGGCCCGGTGCAGACGACGATGGCCAGGCCGGGCAGCCGGGCGCACACCTGCTCGAGGTAGTTCCAGCCCGTGGGGCCGAGGATCGCCAGATCCAGGACGAGCGCGTTCAGGCGCATCGTGACCAGGGCGTCGACGCCGAGCGGCGCCGACAGCGGGCGGTATTCACATCCGAGCGCGTCCAGCCGCTTGGACAGAACCTGCATGAAGCCCGGATCGCGGTCGAGCACGGCGAGGCGCAGACGGTTCTGCGCGCGCTGTGTCGAGGCGGCGACGCCAGGCGGCGTCTCGGTGCGCTCAATCGACATAGCCGGAACTGTAACCGACGGTCAATGCGGCACGAGGGCTGTGCGAGCCGTGGTCACAAGATCTTTACGTGCAAACAGCGCATATCCGGGGTTCGTGCGTGCGAGCGTTCACATTTGCGTCCGGCTAAGGGCGTCATCGGGGGCCCGTGTCCGGCGCCCGCCCTCGATCGGCGCCGGTACGCTCAGGCCCGTGCGGCCCTCCCCATCTCGCCAGGCACGATGGTCCGCCGTCATGCCGGTGATCGCCTGCGCGGTGGCGCTCGCCGCCTGCGGCTCGTCATCGTCGTCCACGAGCACCAGCAGCTCCGCATCGCCGGCGGCCGCCGCCGGCGGCACCGCCTCGAGCTCCTCGGCCGCCGCGCCCGCGCCGGCCGTGTCCGAGCTTCCCGCCGCCGAGCGCCCCGGCCTGGCGGAATTTCCGCCCGCCGACGGACGCAGCCTGCAGCAGCTGGGCAAGCTGGTCAACGCCAGCGTCGACCTCGGCGCGGCGACCGGAACCTTCACCCCCGGCACCCGACGGTTCGCGTTCGCGCTGACCACCAACGCCGGCCGGTTCGTGTACGCGCCGACGGCGATCTACGTCGCCGCGAGCCCGAGCTCTGAGGCGAAGGGCCCGTTCCTCGCTCCCGCCGATCCGATGGGGGTGGCACCGCGGTACCGCAGCAAGCAGAACGCCGGCCCGGGCGGGATCCAGGCGATCTACGCAACGTCGCTCCCGGTCCCCCGCGCCGGGACCTACTCGGTGCTGGCGCTCACCAAGACGAGCAAGGGTCTCGTCGGCGCTCCCGGGGAGATCGCCGTCGCCGCCACGTCGCCGATTCCCGACATCGGGCAGCGCCCGCCGGCGATCGCCACGGACACGGCGGCCACCGTGCACGGCGACGCCGCGCTGCTGACCACCCGCCTTCCGCCCGAGCAGATGGCGTCGGTCTCCTTTCGTCAGGTCCTCGGGCGCAAGCCGATCGCGCTCCTGTTCTCCACGCCGCAGCTCTGCGTCTCCCGGGTGTGCGGTCCGGTGACCGACGTGACCGTCGCGCTCCAGCGCCAGTTCGGCGATCGGGTGACCTTCATCCACGAGGAGGTCTACGTGGACAACCAGCCCAGCAAGGGCCTGCGACCTCAGCTCAAGGCGTTTCACCTGCGCACCGAACCATGGCTGTTCGCGATCAACCGCCATGGGGTGATCGTCGCCCGACTCGAGGGGGCATTCGGGACGACCGAGCTGCGTCAGGCGCTGGAGGCGGCGCTCCGATGAGCCGTTACCGCCTCGGCGCCGCCCTCGCCACCATGCTCGTGCTCGCGGGCTGCGGCTCGACCGCCGGCACGTCGATCACGGTCCCCCGCGTCGCGGCGGCCAAGATCTTCACGCTCGGGAACTTCCACCCGGCCGGCCGGATCACCGCCGGGCATCCGACGACGATGTCGTTCGACGTCCAGCTGCCCGACGGCAAGCCGCTGACCACCTACAAGACCGGCGCCGGCCCGCACACCGGGGTGCACCTGATCATCGTGCGCGACGACCTCGCCTACATCATCCATGACCATCCCCCCATCCCCGCCAGCGGAACTCTGCAGCAGGCGGTGACGTTCCCGGCCCCGGGCCCGTACCACGTGCTCGTCGACGTGTATCCGAACATCCCGGGCAGCGAGCCGAACTTCCAGTTGTTTCGGAACGTCGACGTCGCCGGGAGCTACCACCCGCGCAAGCTGCCCGGCTTCCACGCCGACCTGGTCGTCGACGGCTATCACTTCGACATGCAGGGAACACCCCACCTGCACGCGATCCAGGCCGCATTCGTCCACGTCAACGTCACCGACTCGCACGGCCAGCCGGTCCACTTCGTCCCGTGGTTCGGCGCGCTGGCGCACGCGATCTTCTTCGAGCAGGGCACGCTCAACTACTTCCACACTCACGTCTGCGCTCCGGATGCTCCGAACTGCGGCAGCATCCTCGGAGCCACCCGGATCACCGGCTCGGCGCCCGCCCCGGGCAAGCTGACGATCGGTGTGCTGTTGCCGGTGTCCGGAACCTGGCGGCTGTTCATCCAGCTCAAGTTGCACGGCAAGGTGGTCACGGCGCCGTTCACGCTCAACGTCACGTGAAAACCATCGCTTATCTTGAACCGGCCCTAAAGATGCCATCGCTATGCTGAGCCGCGTCAGGCGTCCTCGGGCGCGAATGGACGCCAGTCACGACATCTCGCATGGCCTCACGTAAAGAGCAAAAGGAAGCGGCCCGCCAGCGGCGGCTCGCCGAGGAGAAGGCTCGCGCCGAGAAGGCGCGGCGCGACCGCCGGCTGCGCATGACCGGTGGGGTCGTGCTCGGAGCCGTCATCGTCGTCGTGGCGGCGATCGCCATCTCGAGCAAGGGCGGCGGCAGCGGTTCCGCCCCCAAGGCCACCAGCACCGCCGCCAAGCAGTCCGCCGCCACCGTCAGCAAGCTGCTTGCAGGCATCCCGCAGAACGGCACCACGCTCGGGGCCCCCAGCGCCAAGGTCACGGTCACCGAGTACGGAGACCTCGTGTGCCCGATCTGCAAGGACTTCGCCCTCAGCTCCGAGAACCAGCTGATCGCCAACGACGTTCGGTCCGGCAAGGTGAAGATCGTCTATCGCGCGCTGGAGACCGCCTCCCAGACCGCCAACAACTCGATGTTCGTGCCCAGCCAGGTGGCGGCGCGCGCCGCCGGCGAGCAGAAGCTCGGCTGGAACTACATCGAGCTCTTCTACCACGAGCAGGGCGACGAGACGACCAGCTACGTCACGAACAGCTATCTCAACGGCCTCGCCGGCCAGATCCCCGGGCTGAGCTACTCGCAGTGGACCTCGGACCGGCAGTCCTCGACACTCTCCAGCCAGGTGAGCGCCGACGAGGCCGCCGCCCAGGCCGCCGGCTATAACAGCACGCCGACGATCGTCATCAAGGGACCGAAGAGCCAGGCCCAGCCGATCGTCGGGGACCCGACGAGCTACGCCCAGGTCGAATCGGCGATCAAATCGGTCTCGTGACCTTCTCGCTGCGCCGGCTGATGCAGATCCTCGCGGTCATCGGCCTCGCAGTCGCGACGTATCTGACGGTCATCCACTACGCGGGCCTCAAGCCCGCGTGCACCGCCGGCCAGTCGTGCATCAAGGTCCAGACGTCGCAGTGGTCAAAGCTCGACGGCATTCCGGTGGCGCTGCTCGGACTGATCGGCTACGTCGGGATCCTCGGCAGCCTGCTGCTGCGCGATCGCGAGGAGAGCCGGCTGGCCACGCTCGGCCTCACCCTGATCGGATTCGGTTTCAGCGCCTATTTGACATACCGCGAGCTGTTCTCGATTCACGCCATCTGCGAGTGGTGCGCCTCGAGCGCCGTCATCCTCACCATCCTGTTCGTCTGCGCCTGCTGGCGCTACGTGACGGTCTCCGATGACGTCGCACCGACGGCGCCCGCGACGCCGCCGACCCGGAACCGCGCCGCCGCGAGCCGTCCGCCGGCCCGCAGCGGTCGCACCTGATCAGCCTTCACATCTGCTCACGGGAACTTCGCAGCCCGAGTCGTCCGGTGAGCATCGCATCATGCAGCCGTGAGCTGGCGATCGCTGCGCGCCTCAGGCCAGGCCGGCCAGGCCTACCGTCAGGTCGCCGTCGTCGATCTCGGATCCAACTCGTGGCGGCTGGTCGTCTTCACCTACGCCGCTCCCGGCGAGCCCACGTGGTGGAAGCGCACCGACGAGCTGTACGAGACCGTCCGCATCGGCGCCGGGCTCGCCGCCTCCGGGCGGCTGAGCGATGAGGCGATCGGTCGGGGGCTCGAGACGCTCGGCGTGTTCGCCCGCTTCTGCCGCGCCAACCACCTCGCCCCCGAGGACGTTCATGTGGTCGCCACCAGCGCGATCCGGGACGCCGCCAACGGCGAGCAGTTCCTCGCCGATGCCGAGAGCAGCAGTGGCTTGACGATCGAGACGCTGTCGGCGCAGGACGAGGCGCGATTCGGATACGTCGCCGCGGTCAACACCAGCACCCTGACCGACGGGGTCGTGCTCGACATCGGTGGCGGCAGCATGCAGCTGATCGGAGTGCGCGATCGCCTCGCTCAGCAGATGGCGTCGTTCCCGCTCGGCGCCGTCCGGATCACCGAGCAGTTCCTCTCCGGCGACGGACCGGCGAAGAAGAAGGATCTGACGCGGCTGCGCGAGCATGTGACCGAGGCGCTGTCCGGCCTGGACTGGCTCGGCTCATCGGGCAGCCGGCTGGTCGGGATCGGCGGCGCCGTGCGCAACCTCGCCGCCGCGGCCCAGGCCGCCGGCGGCTCGCTCGACCTCGGCGTCCAGGGGTTCGTCATCACTCCCAAGGTCCTGTCCGGGCTCGTCGGTGAGCTGGCCTCGCTGTCGGTCTCGCAGCGTGGCGAGCTGGCCGGGATCAAGCCGGGCCGTGGTGACATCATCCTCGCCGCGGCCGTGGTCCTCGAGACCGTCGTCGGACTCGGCGGGTTCGACGGAATCGAGGCCACCGAGGCGGGCCTGCGCGAGGGCGTGTTCTTCGCCCGCACCCTCCTGGACCCCGCCCGGCCGTTGTTCGAGGACGTCCGCAGCGCCGCGGTGCGCAACCTGGCGATCCAGTATGAGTCGGACATGATCCACGTCGAGCACGTGGCCAAGCTGTCGCTGCAGATGTTCGACTCGCTCGTCGACGGGGGTCTGTTCACCGCCCACAGCGGCGAGCGCGAGCTGCTGTGGGCCGCCTCGATGCTCCACGACGTCGGCATGACCATCTCCTACGACGACCACCACAAGCACTCGCGGTATCTGATCGAGAGCGCCGAGCTGCCCGGCTTTGACCCGCGCGAGCGGGCGCTCATCGCCCAGATCACCCGCTATCACCGCAAGGGCGTGCCGAAGCTGGGCGCGATCGAGGCGCTGACCCGGGACGGCGACGAGCAGCTGCTCGATCGCTGTGCGGTCATCCTCCGCCTTGCCGAGCATCTCGAGCGCGGACGCGACCAGTCGGTCTCCGAGGCCCACCTCGACACCAACGGCGACGGCGTCGATCTGCACCTCAAGGCCGGCGGCGATCTCACCCTGCCGCGCTGGAGCGTGGAGCGTTACGGCGACGACGATGCGTTCGAGCGGGTCTTCGCCCGCCGCCTGCTGATCGGTTGAACCGGCCAGCACTCCCCGCCCTTCACGGTGCAGCGTGAGGTACGTTGCGCTGACGTGAGCCGTGCGCCCCGCGTGTCGCTGGCGACGGTGGCCCGCGACTGGACCCGGATCGGAATCACCGGATTCGGCGGCCCGCCGGCCCACATCGCGCTCCTGCGCGAGCTGATGGTGAGGCGGCGCCACTGGATGGACTCACGCGCATTCGAGGACGCCAACGCCGCGTGCGGACTGCTGCCCGGCCCCGCCTCGACGCAGCTGGCGATCTACTGCGCCTACCGGGTCGGTGGCCCGGCCGGGGCGGTGATCGGCGGCCTGGGCTTCATCGCGCCCGCCGTCATCGTCATCCTGGCGCTGTCGGCGGTCGTGCTCGGCCACGCCCCGCCGCTGTGGGTTCGCGGCGCCGGGGCGGGGGCGGGTGCGGCGGTCGCCGCCGTCGCGCTTCACGCCGCCCGCGGCCTCCTGGGCCCGAGCCTGGAGCGGGCTCGCGCCCGCTCGGCGCTGGCCTGGTGGGGCGCGTATCTGGTCGCCGGCATCGCGGCGGCCGTCTTGATCGGCCCCTACCTCGTGCTGGTGCTGCTCGCCTGCGGGACGGTCGAGCTTGTCCGCCGGCGCCCGGCGGGAGGCTTCGGGGGCATCGGGACCGGCGCCGGGTCGCTGGCGGTGGTGCCGGGCACGGTCGCGGTCGGCGGGTTCGGTGCCCTGGCGTGGACGGCGCTGAAGGTCGGGGCGCTGTCGTTCGGCGGCGGCTTCGTGATCATCCCGCTGATGCAGGGCGACGCGGTTCACGCCAATCACTGGATGACCAACGCCCAGTTCCTCAACGCCGTCGCCCTCGGCCAGATCACGCCGGGTCCGGTCGTCGCCACCGTCGCCGCCGTCGGCTACGCCGCCGATGGGCTCGCCGGCGGGGCGCTGGCCGCCGTCATCGCGTTCGCGCCGTCATTCGCCTTCGTGCTGCTGGCCGGGCGCCGGTTTGACGACCTGCGCGAGCTGCCGGCGCCGCGGGCGTTCCTCGACGGCGCCGGTCCGGCCGCGATCGGGGCGATCGGCGGTGCCGCGGTCACCCTTGGACTGAGCCTGTCCGACGCCTGGCAGCTCGCGGTGCTCGCCGCCGCGATCCTCGCGTTGCTGGTGGCGGGCCGGAGCGTCGTGCTCACGCTCGCCGGCGCCGCGGTGATCGGCGTCGCGCTGGCGTTGCTCGGAGCACCGGTGCCGTGAGCTTCACCGACAGTTCACTTCCCCGGAGCGCCGGGCGCCTAGTGTCGGCCGACGATGTCCCTGCACATCGCGCCCGGTTCGTTACCGCGATGGCCGATGCGTCGTAGAGTGTGCGCATGCTCTGGCTCCTGCGTCACGCCGAGGCCGCCGACGGAACCCCGGACGACGAGCGCCCGTTGACCGAGCGCGGGGTCATGCAGGCGCAGGACGCCGGCCGAGCGCTCGAGCAGCTCGGGATCACGCTCGACGCCTGCCTGTCGAGCCCCAAGCTCCGGGCAGTGCAGACGGCACAGTCCGCCTGCGCGCCGATCGGCGTCGAGGTGACGATCGACCGGCGCCTGGCCGGCGAGCCATTTGACGCCAACGAACTCGTCGCCGGCCTGGGCGACGTGCTGCTCGTCGGCCACGATCCGTCCTTCAGTCTCACCCTGCACGACCTCACCGGCGCCCAGGCCCGGATGAAGAAGGGCGGCCTCGCCGGGATCGCCAAGGGCGAGCTGGTCGTCCTACTGCGTCCCGCCGAGCTCAGTGCGATCGCCGGCCAGAGGGTCGTAACCGGATGAGCGAGGTCGGCTCCGAGCTCCAGGACCCGCCCGAGGACATCCGCCACGACGGCGACGGACCCGATCTCCGGGACCGCTCGCTCTACGTCAACCGTGAGCTGTCCTGGCTCGACTTCAACGACCGGGTCCTGCAGCTCGCCGAGGACGAGTCGCTACCGCTGATCGAGCGGCTGAAGTTCCTGGCCATCTTCGTGACCAATCTCGATGAGTTCTTCATGATCCGGGTGGCCGGCGTCCACGATCAGGTCGATGCCCGCATCGACGCCCGCGGGCCCGACGGGCTGACCCCGACCGAGGTGCTGGCGGGCATCCACGACGCGGTGCGGGACCAGGACCGCCGCCACGCGGAGCAGTTCACGCACGTCATCTCGCCGGAGCTGCGCGAGCACGGCGTCCGAGTCGTCACCTGCGACGAGTCGGGCGCCCCCGCCGAAGCGATCGCCCGTCACTTCCGGGAGCAGATCTTCCCGGTGCTGACGCCGCTCGCCGTTGGTGCCGGCCGTCCGTTCCCGTACATCTCGAATCTGTCCCTGAGCCTGATCGTCCGGCTCCACGATCCGGACTCCGATCAGGAGGCCTTCGCGCGGGTCAAGGTGCCCAAGGAGGTGCTGCCGCGGTTCGTCGAGATCGAGAAGGACACGTTCATCCCACTCGAGGACATCATCGCCCGACACCTCGACGTCCTGTTCCCGGGCATGCAGATCATCAGCTATGACTTCTTCCGCGTCACCCGCGACGCCGACTTCGAGATCAACGACGAGGCCGACGACCTCCTCCAGGCCGTCGAGGATGAGTTGCGGCGGCGGCGCTTCGGCGAGGTCGTGCGGCTGGAGGTCGGCGCCCGGATGGATCCGGCGCTGCGCACCCGGTTGATCGAGTGGCTCAACGTCGACGAGGTCCAGGTCTACGACGTCGACGGGCTGCTCGACCTCGGGGACCTGTGGCAGATCGCGTCGATCAAGGACCGTCCGGACCTCCGCTGGCCTGGTTGGACGCCCGTCACCCAGCCGGGGCTGGTCACCGCGCCGGCCGACGGCGACGCGCTGCCGGACATGTTCGCGATGATGCGGGCCTCCGACGTCCTCGTCCACTATCCGTATCAGTCGTTCACGACCAGCGTCGAGCGATTCGTCCAGCAGGCCGTCGACGATCCCAACGTGCTGGCGATCAAGATGACGGTCTACCGGACCTCCGACGACTCGGCACTGGTGCCGTCCCTGATCGAGGCCGCCGAGAAGGGCAAGCAGGCGGTCTGCCTGGTCGAGCTCAAGGCCCGCTTCGACGAGCGCCAGAACATCCGCTGGTCACGGGCGCTGGAGGAGGTCGGCGCCCACGTCGTCCACGGCATCCCCGGGCTCAAGACCCACGCGAAGGCGATCCTGATCGTCCGTCGCGAGCGCGGGGCGGTGCGCCATTACGTGATGATCGGGACCGGCAACTTCCATGCCAAGAACGCGCGGCTGTACGAGGATTTCGGCCTCTTCACCACCGATCGTCAGATCGGGGAGGAGGTGGCGAACCTGTTCAACACGCTGACCGGCTACGGCCACCCCGAGCCCCAGCGCAAGACACTGGTCGCCCCCACGTGGCTGCGCCAGCCGCTGATCAACGAGATCGACCGCACGATCGAAGCGCATCGCGAGGGGCAGGACACCCGCATCGTGATGAAGATGAACGCGCTCGTGGACCAGAAGATCATCGAGGCCCTGTACCGCGCCTCGGCGGCCGGGGTCCCGATCGCGCTCAACGTGCGCGGTATCTGCTGCCTGGTGCCCGGCATCGAGGGGGTCAGCGAGACGATCGAGGTCGTATCGGTGGTCGGGCGGTTCCTCGAGCACTCGCGGGTCTACTCGTTCCACCGTGGCGACGAGCACCTCTACTACATCGGGTCAGCCGACCTCATGCCCCGCAATCTGGACACGCGGGTCGAGTTGCTGGTTCCGATCGAGCGGCCCGAGCTCCAGGCCGAGATTCAGGACACGCTCGACCGCTGCCTTGCCGATGACACGTACGCCTGGACGCTGCATCCCGACCGCTCGTGGAGGCGACGTGACGGCCACACGCGCAGCGTCCACAACGAACTGATGGAGCGGACGCTGGCCTGGGCGGCAAGCGCCGCCAGCTGACGTACCCTTTCGCGGCACGTGCACAGCGATCTCCTGCTCGTGATCGTCATCGCCGCGGCCGCGGCGTTCGATTTCACCAACGGCTTTCACGACACCGCCAACGTCGTCGCCTCCTCGATCTCGACTCGGGCGCTCGCGCCCCGCACCGCGATCGGGCTCGCCTCGGTGCTCAACTTCCTCGGCGCCTTCATCTCCCTCAAGGTGGCCGCGACGGTGGCCACCGGAATCATCAACGCGGGCCAGGTGACCGAGACGATCGCGTTCGCCGGACTGATCGGGGCGATCGCCTGGAACCTCATCACCTGGGCGTACGGGCTGCCGTCGAGCTCCTCACACGCGCTGATCGGCGGCGTCGTCGGCGCCATGCTGGCCGCCGTGGGCGGCGGCGGCGTCAAGTTCGGCGGCCTCGTGGCCAAGGTCGTGGTCCCGGCGCTGATCTCCCCGGTCGCCGCCTTCGTCGTCGCCGGCCTGGGCATCATCGTCATCTACCGCGTGTTCGGGCGCCGGCGACCGGGCGCGGTGACGCGCGGCTTCCGCCTGGGCCAGATCGTGTCCAACTCGGCGCTGGCGATCGCCCACGGGACCAACGATGCGCAGAAGACGATGGGCGTGATCACCCTGGCGCTCGTCGCCCACGGGTCGCTCAGCGCCAAGCACGCCGCCGTCCCGGCCTGGGTGGTGGTGCTGTCGGCGACAGCCATCTCACTCGGCACCTACGCCGGCGGCTGGCGGATCATCCGCACCGTCGGAACCCGCATCATCAAGATGGACTCGGCCCAGGCGTTCTCGGCCCAGACCTCGGGCGCGATCGTCATCCTGGTGTCGTCGCACCTCGGCTACCCGCTGTCCTCCACCCACGTCATCTCCGGCGCCGTCATGGGCTCGGGCGCGGCCAAGCGCCTCTCGGCGGTTCGATGGGGCGTGGCCGGCACGATCGCGCTGGCGTGGGTGGTCACGCTGCCCACCGCCGGCCTGTTCGGGGCGGGCGCGTATGCGCTGGCGAGCGCCTTCGGCAACGGCGTGCTCGGCCCCCTCGTGATCCTGCTGATCGGGATCGGGGGGCCGGTCTCGATGGCGCTCGCGACCCGCCGCCGTCGCCTGACGGAGACCGCGAGCGCCTGAGCCGGTGTCAGCCGCCGGCCGGGCTGGTGGACGGTCGCACGCCGAGCTTGACCTTGATCTGCATGGTCTGACCGGAGCGCTTGACCGTCAGCGTGACGGTCTGACCCGCCGAGTAGTTGTCAATCATCGCGATGAACCCATCAGTCGAGGCGACTGTCTTGCCGTCGATCGCCGTGATCAGGTCACCCGGGCGCAGCCCCGCCGTCGTCGCCGGGGTACCCGGCTGGACGACGCTGATCTGGGCGCCACCGGACGAGTTGCCGGCCAGCTCGACGCCGACGAACGCGTGCTCCACCTTCTTGCCGGAGATGATCTGGTTGGCGACCTTGGCGTCGGTGTTGATGGGGGTGGCGAACCCCACGCCCGAGCTCGAGCCCTCGCCCGACGCGGTCGTGTTGTTGGTCTCGATCTGATCATTGAGGCCGAGCACGTGACCGCTGGCATCGAGCAGCGGGCCACCCGAGTTGCCGGGATTGATCGGGGCGTCGGTCTGGATCGCGCCCGGGATCGTGTAGTTGTTGGGCGCCATGATGCTCCGGCCGGTCTGGCTGACGATGCCCGCGGTGGTGGTCTCCGGGAGGCTGAACGGGCTGCCGATCGCCACCACCGGATCGCCCACCTGGGCGCCGTCGGAGTTGGCCAGCGGGATCGGATGCAGCTCCGACGACGGCACATCAACCTTGATCACGCCGACGTCAGTCGACGGATCGCTGCCGATCAGCTTCGCCGGGACCGCCTTGCCGTCCTGGAAGGTCACCTTGATCGAGGTCGCGCCGGACACGACGTGCTCGTCGGTGAGGATGTAGCCGTTCGAGTTGTAGACGACGCCGGCGCCCTCGCCCTGCTGCTTCTGGGACTGTCCCTGGCCGCCGAAGAAGCCGGTGCTCGGCGACTGGCCCTGGGACGTGACGAGGATGTCGACCACGCCCGGGCTCGCGGCCTTGTAGATCTGGTTGATGGTCATCCCACCGGTCGATTTGAACGACGCCGGCTCGCTCTGGCCCCCGCCTTGCTGGACGACGGTCGTCGTGGTCACGGAGTGAGTCGACGTCGTGGTGCTGGCGATCACCAGCGCGATGACTCCACCCGCTATGGCGCCGCCGATGATCGGAACCCATCGGCTGAGACTGCTCATGGCTCTAGTTCTTTCTCCTGGAAGACATCATTTGCGTGCATCTCATAAGACCAACTACCCGTGAGGAACGTTTCAGAGTTCAGGAAGAAGTCCGTAAGAGCAGGGTGGGGCGCCGTGCCTACCGCCGTTGGCTGAGGATCTCGCGCAGCCGCGCTGCTTCTCCGCCCGGCGTGTCCCGAAGACGCTCCCACGTCACCCTCATGGTGGCATACCCGCGTTTGAGCATCTCCGAGTCGCGTTCCCGGTCGTCTACGAACGCTGTTCGGTCATTGTGGAACTCCCAGCCGTCGAGCTCCACGATCAGCTTCTCGGCCTCGAACAGCGCGTCCACCTCGTAGCCGTTGAGGTGGGTATTGACGAGCGGAGCCGGGAGGCCGTACGCGCGGGCGAATGCGAGAAAGCGATCCTCGAAGTCCGATCGCGTCGGGCCGTGCGGCTGCTCCACGATGGCGTTCAGCTTGGTGGCGCCGGGATGGTGCGAACATCGGGCGAGGAGGTCGGCGAGCGTGGCGAGGTGCACGTAGCCGTCACGGCGGGCGTCGTTGACCATCCGGGTCAGGTCCCGGGCCGGGGTTCGCGGGGCGATCTCGAGCAGCGTGCGGGCCGGGCTGGTGACGCGGATGCCGAGGTGGCGACGCACATCGACGCGCGTGAGCGTAGTGCAGCGGTGGGTCGTGATTCCTGGGCGCCGTCGCTCGACGGTGGCCGTGACCTCGATTGGCACCGTCCACCGCTCGGTCATCCCCCACAGGGTGGCCGCCGAGGAGTGACTCAACACCGCGGTCGGACCGCAGGCCAATACGGCTGCCGCCGCTCGAGCAATGGGGTCCTCGCGCCGCGGGGCGATCGCGTAGACGCCGGCGTACACCGCCACGAAGGAGCCATTGGCCAAGCGCGCCGCGATCGCGCCCTGGCCGAACCCCAACTCCAACAGCTGAGCGCGCTTGACGTGCCCGTACTGCCGCCGCGCGAGCGCCCGCATCTGGCGATCGAGCTCGCCGTGCGAGGTTTTGCAGCTCTCACATCCATTTTCTCGCACACCCCTTGAGAGCCTGCGGGAGAGCCGAAACCTCCCCCTCCTAAGTGCCGTCTTTCGCCTCGGCCGCCGCCAGCTCGACGAAGTAGTCGAGCGCCTCGGGATTGGCCAGCGACTCCCGGGAGGCAGCCTCGTCAGCCGCCACCCCCATCAGGATCCGCTTGACCGGCACCTCCAGCACCTTCCCGGACAGCGTCCGCGGCACGGCGGCGATCTGCCGGACCTCGTTGGGAACGTGCCGGGGCGAGCAGTCCTCGCGAACCCGCCGCCGGATCTCGGCGACGAGCGAGTCGTCCAGCTCGGCGCCCTCGCGCAGCACGACGAACAGCGGCATCCACCCGTCGGTGCCCTCTCGCGGCAGGTCGACGACGAGCGCGTCGACGACCTCGTCGACGTCGAGCACGGCTCGGTAGATCTCCGCGGTGCCCATGCGGACGCCGCCGCGATTGATGGTCGAGTCCGATCGCCCGTAGATCAGCGCGGTGCCTCGGGCGGTGATCTCGATCCAGTCGCCGTGGCGCCACACGCCCGGATACATCGAGAAATATGAGTCCCGCAGTCGCGATCCGTCGTCGTCGCCCCAGAAGCACACCGGCATCGACGGCATCGGCTCGGTGATGACGAGCTCCCCCACCTCGCCGATCAACGAGTTGCCGTCCGGATCCCACGACTCCACGGACGCCCCCAGCGACCGGGCCTGGAGCTCTCCGAGGTACACCGGCAGGACCGGCACCCCGCCGACGAACGCGGTGCACATGTCCGTCCCGCCGGAGGTCGAGAACAGCCAGGTGTCGGATCCGAGCTGGTCATAGACCCACTGAAAGCCTTCGGGCGACAGCGGCGAGCCGGTCGACCCCACCGCCCGCAGCGCCGACAGGTCACGGCCGTCGCCTGGCACCATCTCGGCCTTCATGCACGAGGCGATGAACGCGGCGCTGGTCCCGAAGGTCGTCACCTCGGCATCCTGCGCGAGATCCCACAGCGTCCCGAGATCCGGGTGGCCCGGATTGCCATCGAACAGCACGATCGATGCGTCGGTCAACAGCACCCCGACCAGGAAGTTCCACATCATCCAGCCGGTCGTCGAGAACCAGAAGACCCGGTCGCCGGCCTGGGCATCGAGATGGAGGTTCTGCTTCTTGACCTGCTCGAGCAGGATCCCGCCCTGGCCGTGGACGATCGGCTTGGGCAGCCCGGTGGTGCCCGAGCTGTAGAGCACCCACAGCGGATGATCAAACGCCAGTGCCGCGAACGTCAGCTCCGCGTCCTCGGGCCCCAGGAACCCGTCCTCCCAGCCGGTCCCGTCCAGATAGCCGAAGCGGACCGCCTTCTCCAGCTCGGGCAGCTCGGCGGCGATCCGCGCCACGACGGCGTCGCGTTCGAAGTCCTTGCCGCCGTAGCGGTAGCCGTCCACGGTCAGCAGCACCTTCGGCGTCACCTGGGCGAAGCGGTCGATGACGCTGCGCGCGCCGAACTCCGGCGCCGCCGAGGACCACACGGCGCCGATCGACGCGCAGGCCAGGAACGAGGCGACGGTTTCGGGGATGTTCGGCATGTAGGCCACGACCCGGTCGCCCTCCACCACGCCGAGCGCGCGCAGCCCGGCGGCGATCCGCGCCGTCTCGGACCGCAGCCGCCCCCAGGTCCACGCGTCGAGCTCGGGACGAACCTCGGAGAGATGCTGGATGGCGAGGTCGGCGTCGTCCTTGCCGCTGAACACGTGCTCGGCGTAGGAGATCCGCGAACCCGGGAACCACTGCGCACCGGGCATCGAGCGGGCACCGAGTACGACGTCGCCGCCCTGCGAGAAGCGCACGTCGAAGTACTCGACGATCGAGGCCCAGAAGTCCTCGAGCGAATCGACCGACCACTGCCACAGGTCCCCGTAGGACTCGAAACGCAGACCCCGCTCGGCGGCCAGCCAGTCGGTGTAGCGCGTCAGCGTCGCGCCGGCGACGCGCTCCGCCGACGGCTCCCACAGCATCACGGGGGCGTCGCTCATGGCTCAGAACAATAGACTCGCCGCGATGATCGTCAGTGCGCTCGCCGGCATCACGCTGCCCGCGCGATGAAGTTGCGGGCGCCGTTCACCGGGACCGTGGTGTCGATTCCCGCGGCCGCCGACCAGCACGTCGCCGCCGGCGAGCCGGTGGTGGTGATCGAGGCGATGAAGATGGAGCACGAGATCGTCGCCGAGCAGGACGGTGTCGTCACCGAGCTGGCCGTGACGACGGGTCAGACCGTCTCGGAAGGTCAGGTGCTGGTCGTCCTGCAACCCGGCTCCGGCCCGACCGCGTCTGACCCGGAGGCCGGCCCGCCCGACCCGGTCCAGGCGCCGGAGCGCAGCGACCTGCACACGGTTCACGAGCGCCACGACATCGGACTCGATCACCGCCGCCCCGACGCCGTCGCCAGGCGTCACGAGCAGGGGCGGCGCACGGCGCGCGAGAATCTGACCGACCTCCTCGACCCCGACACGTTCGTCGAGTACGGACCGCTCATGTACGCGGCTCAGGAGCAGCGGCGCCCCCGGGAGGAGCTGATCGAGCGCACGCCCGCCGACGGCCTGGTCGGCGGGGTCGGCGCCGTCGCCGGCGATGCGGTGGTGGCGATGTCATATGACTACACCGTCCTGGCCGGCACCCAGGGCATGCGCAACCACCAGAAGAAGGACCGGCTGTTCGAGATCGCCGAGCGCCGGCGCCACCCGGTGGTCCTGTTCGCGGAGGGCGGCGGCGGGCGCCCCGGCGACGTCGACATGCCCATCATCGCGGGACTGGACTGTCGCGCCTTCGGTCTGTTCGCGCGCCTCAGCGGCCTGGTGCCGCTGATCGGCATCGCATCCGGGTACTGCTTCGCCGGCAACGCGGCGCTGCTCGGCTGCTGCGACGTCGTGATCGCCACCGAGGACGCGAGCATCGGGATGGGCGGTCCGGCGATGATCGAGGGCGGCGGGCTCGGCACGTTCGCCCCGCAGGACGTCGGTCCAATCGATGTCCAGTACACCAACGGCGTCGTCGATCTCCGCGTCTCCGACGACGCCGCGGCGGTCGCGATGGCCAAGCGCTACCTCGGCTACTTCGCCCGGTCCCAGCCTTCACCTCCGCACCCCCCGCCCGACCAAACCCGGCTGCGGGACCTCATCCCGCTCAACCGCAAGCGCATCTACGCCGTGCGCGACGTCATCGACGCGCTGTTCGACGAGGGCTCGGTGCTCGAGCTGCGTCGCGGCTTCGGCCCCGGCATGGTGACGGCGCTGGCCCGCCTCGACGGCCGGCCGCTCGGCGTCATCGCCAACGACCCGTCGCATCTCGGCGGCGCCATCGACGCGCCCGGCGCCGACAAGGCGGCGCGGTTTGAGGGGTTGTGCGACGCGTTCGGGCTGCCGCTGCTGTTCCTCGCCGACACCCCCGGGTTCATGGTCGGTCCCGATGCGGAGCGGACCGCGACCGTCCGCCACTTCTCCCGCATGTTCGTCACCGGCGCCAACCTCAGCGTCCCGACTGGCACGGTCGTGCTGCGCAAGGGCTACGGGCTCGGCGCCCAGGCGATGGCCGTCGGCAGCTTCAAAGCGCCACTGTTCACCGTCGGCTGGCCCACCTCGGAGTTCGGGGCGATGGGACTGGAGGGCGCGGTCAAGCTCGGCATGCGCCGGGAGCTGGACGCGATCGACGATCCCGACGAGCGCGAGCGCGTCTACGAGGCCACGGTGGCCGGCGCGTACGAGCGCGGCCGCGGGGTCAGCATGGCGTCCTATTTCGAGATCGACGACGTCATCGATCCGGTCGACACGCGCCGCTGGATCGCCACGCTGTTCGATGACGCGACCCCCGCGTGGTGGCAGACGCCGGGCAAGCGCCGGCCCAACGTCGACACGTGGTAGCCGGTGGGCGCGGGTGGGGCTCCGGCCTGGTGGCGGTGACGAGCCGGGTTCAGCGGCGGCGGAAGCGGGTGACCTGAGGTCCGGCGGCCATGCCCGAGCGGGAGTCGTAGCCCGAGCCGCCGCCGGCACCCCAAGTTGCGGGAAGGTTTCCCCTCCGCTGGCGACGAGGCGCACATTCGTCGCAGTCGGCCGGCGCCCCGGGACGGCGGTGGGTGAGACACGGCGCGGGGATGCCTGAGCCAAACCCACCGTCGCCTCGCATTGAATGGCGGCGGCGCGACATGACCGCAGGGTACGTTTCGCGCCGTCAGCTTTTCGTAAGAGGACCCTGAGGATCCCCTGATACGGCCGGTACCCGTCCCGGGCCCGTCCCGCGCACGGCGTCGGCGTGCCGGGCGCGGCCGGACTTGGGCGCCGGGCGGCTCGGCATCGAGACGTGGACCTCGAGTCCGCCGGCGGCTGGAGCCACGATGGTGGCGTTGCCCTGGTGGGCCGTGGCGATCGAGCGCACGATCGACAGCCCCAGCCCGAACCCGCGGGACGAGCGATCCAGACGGCGGAACGGCTCGGTCAGCTCGCTCACACGCTGGGGATCGATGACCGGTCCGCCGTTGGCGACGATCAGCTCCACCCGATCGCCGGTGGTGCGAGTCGTGACCTCCAGGTACCCGCCGCCCTCGTTGTGATGGATCCCGTTGTCGACGAGATTGGCGACCAGCCGCTCCAGCAGGCCGGGGTCGCCGCTGGTCCAGGCCGGCTCGAGGTCATCACGGATCTGCACATGGGCCTCCTGCGCGCGAGCCCACAGGTCCGTGATGCAGTCGGCCGCCAGCGTGGCGATGTCGACGGGCTCCTCGTGACCCGCCGCCGCCTCGCTGCGGGCGAGCAGCAGCAGGCTGGCGATCAGCCGCTCGCACCGGTCCACCGTGTCCCGAACCGCCTCCCCCATCTCTCGCAGCTCCTCGGCGCTCGCGTCCGGATCGGCCAGGGCAACGTCGACCTCGGTGCGCATGATCGCCAACGGAGTGCGGAGCTCGTGGGAGGCGTTGGCCACGAAATGGCGCTGGCTGGCGAAGGTGCCGTCGAGCCGGCCGAGCATTCGGTCAAACGTGTCGGCCAGCTCCCGCAGCTCGTCGGCGGGCCCGGCCAGCGCGATCCGCTCGCCGAGGTTCTCTCCCGACACCCGCTGGGCGGTGGCGATGATCTTGCGCAGCGGAGCCAGCGCGTGGCCGGCCAGCAGCCAGCCGATCACCGCCGAGATCAGCGTCATCACCACCAGCGCCACCACGTACTCGAGCAGCAGGCGGTGCAACGCCTGGTTGAGCAGCTGGTGCTCGTAGGCATGCAGCTGCTTGACGTACGGCGACGTCTCCACCTGGCGCACCCGCGAATCGGGGCGCAGGCCGTGGCGCGCCAGCTCGGTGCGCAGGTCGCGTTGCCGCAGGTTGCTGCGCACCAGCAGATAGCCGACCGTCAGCAGACCGGCTCCGGTGATCAGGAACACGGTGGCGTACAACGCGGTCAGCCGCAGCCGGATCGTCGGCGCCGGCGCCCGCGGCCGCCTCCAGGCACGACCGCGAAGTCCGCGCGGCCGTGAGGTCATCACGCCATCCGGTAGCCCACTCCGATGACCGTCTGCACCACCGCCGGCTCGCCCAGCTTCCGGCGCAGCGTCATGATCGTCATTCGCACGACGTTGGTGAACGGATCGGTGTGCTCGTCCCATACGCGTTCGAGCAACTGCTCGGCCGAAACGGTAGCGCCGTCAGCCGCCATCAGCGCCTCCAGGACGGCAAACTCCTTGCGCGCGAGCTCCAGCTCGTGGCCACTGCGGGTCAGCCGGCGCCGCGCCGGATCGAGCTCCAGGTCACCGTGGCGCAGGACCGGAGGCCGGCTGGGCGAGGTGCGCCGCGCCAGCGCGTGGATCCGCGCCACCAGCTCGGCGAAGCGAAACGGCTTGGCGAGGTAGTCGTCGGCGCCCAGCGACAGGCCGTCGATGACATCCTCCAGCGCCCCGGCGGCGGTCAGCATCAGGATCCCGGTGTCGGGGCGCTCGTCGCGAACGGTCTTGCAGACGTCGTCGCCGTGGACTCCGGGCAGGTCCCGATCCAGGACGAGAACGTCGTAGCGGACGACCCGGGACTTGACCAGCGCCTGCTCCCCGTCGGGGGCGAGATCCACCGCGAATCCCTGGCGGCGGAGTCCGCGGGCGATCGCGTCGGCGAGCCTCAGTTCGTCTTCGGCAATCAGGACACGCACCGATTGAGCATGACGCGCCCACAGTAAGAACTCCATAAGAAGGGCCTGTCGCGCTCCCGACGAGACGCCACTGCACTCGTCGCGACGGCTCAGATAGACGCAGCTGTTCAGCATTACATCGAACGACGTCACAACAAATCGTGATATCGTGGAAGGGGATGGCAACGCCGCCGAACATCGCCGAGCGCGGGATGGCCGTGGGCCTCCGCGCGCTCAACCGCGTCGCCTCGTCCGGAGCCATCGACCGGCTCAGGCTCCGCGACCCGGTCACCAGCCTGATCCACGGCGCCACCAAGACCGGCGCCCGGACGGCGGCCGGCGCCGGACGCACGTTCGCCGCCGCTCAGCGGCTGTCGCGGCCGGCCCGCCAGCCGACGGCGCGCCACAGCGATCTGTTCGATCTGACCCCGTCCGAGGAGCAGATCCTGCTCCGTGACTCGGTGAGGGAATTCGGCCGGGAGCGCCTGCTCCCCGCGGCGCTCGAGGCCGATTCGGCCTGCGCCGCGCCCGTGGAGCTGCTGGCCCAGGCCAACGAGCTGGGGCTGACGATGGTCGGCGTGCCCGAGGAGCTCGGCGGCGCTGTCGCGGAGCGCTCCGCCACGACCACGGTGCTGATGAGCGAGGCCCTCGCACACGGGGACATGGGCATCGCCGTCGCCTGTCTGGCCCCCGCCGCGGTGTCGACCGCGATCAGCCTGTGGGGCGACGCTCATCAGCAGTCCACCTATCTTCCCGAGTTCGTCAGCGACGACGTCCCGGCAGCCGCGCTCGCGCTGATGGAGCCGCGCCCGCTGTTCGATCCGTTTGCGCTGGAGACGACCGCCCGGGCGGCGGGAGGCGGGTACGAGCTCACCGGCATCAAGGCGCTCGTGCCGCGCGCGTCCGACGCCGAGGTGTTCGTCGTCGCCGCCCACCTCGACAACGTCGGACCGTCGCTGTTCATCGTCGAGTCCAAGACCGGCGGGATCAGCATCGAGCCCGACCCCGGCATGGGCATCCGTGCCGCGGGGACCGGGCGGCTCATCCTCGAGGACGTCCAGCTCCCGGCGACGGCGCTGCTCGGCGGCGGCGACGCCGACGCCTACGCCGAATGCGTGGCCCTGGCCCGCCTGGCCTGGTGCGCGCTGGCCGTCGGCACCGGGCAGGCCGTGCTCAACTACGTCAGCGCCTACGTCAAGGACCGCAAGGCGTTCGGCGAGCCGATCTCCAACCGCCAGGCGGTCGCGTTCGCGGTCGCCAACATCGCCATCGAGCTCGAGGGGCTGCGGCTGGCCACCTACCGCGCCGCCGCCCGCGTCGACCAGGGGCTGTCGTTCAGCCGCGAGGTCGCGCTGGCCCGGCGGCTATGCGCCGACCGCGCGATGGCGATCGGCTCCGAGGGGGTGCAGCTGCTCGGCGGCCACGGGTTCGTCAAGGAGCATCCGGTCGAGCGCTGGTACCGGGACCTGCGAGCCGCAGGCATCATCGAAGGAGGGTTGTTGGTCTAGGGCGCTGTCCGACACATTCATGATCAACCTCGAGACCCCCAAGAAGTTCAACCAGCTGATCTCTCAGGCCCACCAGGTGGCCGCGGAGATCCTGCGCCCCAACTCGCGCAAGTACGACACCCTCGAGCACGAGTACCCCAAGGAGCTCGACATGCTCGCCGCGGCCATCGACGGCCTGAACGAGGGGGGTGGTCTCAGCGGAGCGGGAGCGGGTGCCGTCGGCACCAACGGCTCGTCCGCCGTCAAGACGGACGGCGGGAACCGGAACGGCTCCAACATGGCCAGCCTCGTCGGCCTGATCGAGATGTGCTGGGGCGATGTCGGCCTGCTGCTGGCGATGCCCCGTCAGGGGCTCGGCCAGGCCGCGATCGCGGCGGTCGCCAACGAGGAGCAACTGGCGCGCTTCGGCGGCAAGTGGGCGGCGATGGCCATCACCGAGCCCGAGGCCGGCTCGGACTCGGCGGCGATCCGCACGACCGCCATCCTCGACGGCGACGACTACGTCCTCAACGGAGAGAAGATCTTCGTCACCTCGGGCGACCGGGCCGAGCTCATCGTCGTATGGGCGACGCTTGACCGCAAGCAGGGCCGCGCCGCGATCAAGAGCTTCGTCGTGCGGCGCGACAACCCGGGCCTCAAGCTCGATCGCCTCGAGCACAAGCTCGGGATCCGCGCCTCGGACACCGCCAACTTCGTCCTGCAGGACTGCCGGGTCCCCAAGGATGACCTGCTCGGGGATCCGGACATCGCCCCCAAGGGCGGCTTCTCCGGGGTGATGCAGACGTTCGACAACACTCGTCCGCTCGTGGCCGGGATGGCGATCGGGGTGGCGCGGGCGTGCCTGGAGACGACACGCGAGCACCTGGAGGCGGCCGGGGTGCAGATCGATTACGACCGGCTGGGTGGGCGGGGTCCGGATCAGAGCGCCGCCGCGGCCGAGTTCATCGCCATGGAGGCCGACTGGGAGGCCGCACGCCTGCTCACTCTCCAGGCGGCGTGGATGGCCGACAACAAGAAGCCCAACTCGTTGCAGGCCTCGATGGCCAAGGCCAAGGCGGGGCGGATGGGCACCGACGTGGCCCTGCGCTGCGTGGCGCTGCTCGGCGCCACCGGCTTCGGCGAGGGCGAGCTGATGGAGAAGTGGGCTCGCGACGCCAAGATCCTCGACCTGTTCGAGGGCACCCAGCAGATCCAGCTGCTCATCATCGCCCGCCTCCTGCTCGGCAAGACGTCCGCCGAGCTCAAATAGGCAGCGCCGCGGCCTCGCGCCGCAGCACGTCCCACGCCTGGCGGACGTCCGCCTCACCGGTGTGCTGCCCGCCGATCGCCAGCCGCAGGACGTAGCGGCCGTCGAGCGCGGCGTGGGAGATGAAGATCTCGCCGCTCGCGTTGGCGCGCTCAAGCAGCGTGCGGCTGCGCTCGTCATCGCCCTCGAGCCGGAAGCACACGAGCGAGAAATGGCGCGGGGCGCACAGCTCCCAGCCCGGTTCGTCGCCCACCCAGCGCTCGAACTGCTCGGCCAGCGCGACGCCGCTGCGGATGTGTGCCTGCAGGCCGGAGCGGCCGAAGCAACGCAGCACCGCCCACAGCTTCAACGCCCGGAACCGCCGGCCGAGCGCCGGGCCGTACTCGCTGAGCGACAGCGCGTCCTCGGCGTCGGGAGTCCGCAGGAACTCGGGAACGAGGCTGAAGGCGGCGCGCAGATCCGCGGGCCGGCTGGTCCACAGCAGCGAGCAGTCCATCGGGGTCAGCATCCACTTGTGCGGGTTGACGACGAGCGAGTCGGCGCGCTCCACGCCGTCGAACGCCCAGCGGAACTCCGGGCACACCATCGCCGTCCCGGCGTAGGCGGCGTCGACGTGCAGCCAGCTGCCGGCGGCCTCGCAGGCGTCGGCGATCGCCGGCACCGGATCGACCGACGCGCTGGCGGTGGTGCCGACGGTGGCGACGACGAGCGCCGCGTCGCTGAGGTCACCGAGCGCGTCGACGCGCAGGCGGAAGTCCGAGTCGGTCGGGACCTCGCGCAGCTCCATCCCCAGCATCCGCGCCCCCTTGGCCACCGCTGAATGCGTGTGCTCCGAGCAGACTGCGACGTTGCGACCGGTCGCCTCCCGGGCGGCGATCATCGCCGCCATCGTGCCGGTGGACGCGGTGTCCTCGATGTGGCCGTGCCAGCCGTCGGGCAGGCCGAGCAGCGTGGCCGTCCAGTCGAGCACGACGCCCTCGAGCTCGGTGGCGGCGGGCGCCGTGCGCCACAGGAACGAGACCGAGTTCAGCGTCGCGGCGAGCAGCTCGGCGAGGATGCCGGGCGCAGACGCGCTGGTGGCGAAATAGGCGAAGAAACGCGGGTGCTGCCAGTGGGTGACGCCGGGCAGCAGGATCTCGTCGAGATCGGAGAGCACCGCCGAGAACGGCTCGGGCTGGTCGGGCGCCTCCCGCGGCAGCCGGTCGCGGATCTGGCCCGGCTTGACCTGCGCCAGCACCGGCAGGTCGCCGACGCGCTCGAGATACGACGCCGCCCATTCGAGCGCGGCCTGCCCGTCCCGGCGCAGGTCAACCTCGGGGATGGCCATCAGCTCACCGTCTCAAAGCCGATCCCGGCGGCGAGGAGTCGATCGATCAGCGCCTGTCCCATCGCCACCGCCGGCGTCAGCTGGCCGGCCCGCTCTTCACGTTCGTCATGGGCCAGGCACAGCGCCGACTCGGCCAGCATCTTGGACGTCTCGCCGTAGCCCGGGTCGCCGCCGGTGACCTCGGTGACGAGCGTTCGCCCGGCACAGACGCCCTTGAAGCGGACCTTGAACCACGCCCTGGCCCGCTGCTCGGGCGTCGGTCCGTCGCCGGGGTCCTTGAACTTGAGCAGGGCGTTGCGGGTCGGCGCGAGCTGGGCCAGCGCCGCCACCGTCCCGGCCCCCGCCACCAGCGCGCCCAGGGTGGCCGCGCGCTTGGCGACGAGATAGTGCGCGTAGCTGAAGTCCGGTCCGTAGCGGGTCAGCGCGCGGGCCGAGCGCAGGACCGTGATCGGGTCGATCGTCGGCGCCGGTACGACCCAGCCGCCCGCTGTGTCGTCGTGGTGGGGCAGGGACATGCGGCCCTTGATCGTGCGCCCGTCGGGACCGCCCTCGAGCCGCCGGCGCTGGGCGGCGACGCTGCGGCCCTGACGCAGCCGCGCCATGACGTGCACCGCCGAGTGGTACGTCCCCCCGGAGATCGTGCCGCCGGCGCGGACGAAGCCCTCAAGGGCGATCGGCGCGTCCTCCGGCAGCTGCAGAACGGTGAACAGCGCGCCGAGGTCATACGGGATCGAATCGAAGCCGCAGGAGTGGACCAGGCGGGCTCCCGTCCGCTGGGCCTGCTCGTGATGGCGGAGCCACATCAGGTCCACGAATTCCGGTTCCCCGGTGAGATCCACGTAGTCGGTTCCCGCCGCGGCGCAGGCGGCGACGACCGGCTCGCCATGGTGGATGTAGGGGCCGACCGTCGTGATCACGACCTTGGCCGATTCGGCGAGCTTGCGCATCGACGCCGGGTCCTCCACGTCGGCCACCAGCAGCGGCCGGTCGGCGGCCGCGGGATCGATCGCGGTCAGACGGTCGCGCACCGCCTCCAGCTTGCCGGTGCTGCGGCCGGCGAGCGCCCAGCGGGTTCCGGCGGCGTGCCCGGCGAGATATTCGGCGGTCAGCGCTCCGGTGAAGCCCGTCGCCCCGAAGACGACGACGTCGTGCTCGCGCTCAGCCGTGGCCGTCCACCTCCCGGGCGAGGCGCATCGCCTCGTCGAGGTCGACTCCGGCCCGGGCGGCCAGCCAGCACGCCACCGGGGCGGCGATCCGCTCCGATGAGTGGGCCGCCTCGCCGGCCAGATCGAGCACGGCCTTGAGCTCGTCCTTGGTCGGGGCGGGGATGCCGAGCTTGTCTGCGTAGGCGGCGAGCCAGTCGGGGGCGTTCATCGGCTGCCCAATCTAGCCGGATCGCCACCACAGCCGCCACGCTGGCAAGATCCGGGCGGCGCCGGCCGGGCGGGCGCCTGATCACTGACAGCGACGAAAGGCAGGGCACATGGGAATCCTCGACGACAAGGTCGCGATCGTGACCGGCTCCGCGCGCGGCATCGGCCGCGCCACCGCGGAACTGCTCTCCCAGCAGGGAGCCAAGGTCCTGATCAATGACCTCGACGGTGACGTCGCCGAGCAGACCGCGTCGGAGATCGCCGGCGAGACGCTCGTGTTCGGTGGCGATCTGACCAAGCCGGGCGTCCCCGACGAGCTCGTGCGGACGGTGATCGACGGGTGGGGCAGGGTCGACATCCTCATCAACAATGCCGGCTACACGATCGACGCTCCGATCCACAAGATGACCGACGACGCGTTCCAGCGGATGATCGACATCCACAACGTCGTGCCGTTCCGGATGTGCCGCGCGGTCGCCCCCCACATGCGCGAGCCGGCCAAGCAGGAGCGGCAGTCGGGCGTCGAGGTGTTCCGCAAGATCGTCAACGTGTCCTCGATCTCGGGCACGATGGGCAACGCCGGCCAGGCGAACTACGCGTCGGGGAAGTCCGGCGTGATCGGGCTGACCAAGACGCTGGCCAAGGAGTGGGGCCAGTTCAAGATCAATGTCAACGCCGTCGCCTTCGGGTTCATCGAGACCCGCCTGACCGCCGAGAAGGATGCGTCCAACACGATGGAGATCGACGGGCAGACGGTCCAGCTCGGGATCCCCGGTCAGATGCGCCAGCTCGCGTCCAACCTGATCCCGCTCGGCCGCCCCGGCTCGCCGGCCGAGGCCGCCGGCGGCGTGTTCCTGCTGTGCACGCCGTGGGCCAACTACATCACCGGCCAGGTGCTCGGCATCACCGGCGGGCAGTGGGGCGGAATGATCTCCTAAAGGACGCCGCCCGGGCGCAGCGCCGCGCCGCTCAGTCCGGAGTGCGGCTGTCCAGCCGCGCCCGGCGCTGCAGCTCGTACATGTCCTCGCGGTTGCGGATGTACTGCCGCCCGGCATCGTATTCGGGCTGGAAGTCCCACGCGGTGGGGCGGCCCTGGCGCATCGCCGCGGACACCAGCCGGCGCTCGCGCTGACTGTGGCGCACCTGACGATCGATATCCGGCAGATCGAGGCGGCGGTGGAGCTCCTGGCGCAGGTCGGCCGCGACGAGGCCGCTGTCCGGGTCGCCGGCGCGGTCGTGCAGCTCCCGGGGATCCTCGGCGAGGTCGTAGAGCACGTCGGGATCCTCGAGCGACACGATCAGCTTGTGGGCGCCGGAGCGGATCATCGCCGACGGGGCCTGCACCCCCTCGGCGTGGTACTCGGCCACCACCGGATGAGGTGGCGAGGCGCCCCCGTGCAGCGCCGGGGCCAGGCTGACCCCATCGCCGGTGCCGGCGATCGCGTCGGGATCGAGGCCGGCCAGCTCCAGCACCGTCGGCGCGACGTCAACCAGCGAGACCGGCCCGGTCACCCGGCCGCCGGCGGCCGGCCCTGGCCGCCGGACGATCAGCGGGACCCGCGCCGACTGCTCGAGGAAGCTCATCTTGTACCAGAGGCCCCGCTCGCCGAGCATCTCGCCGTGATCGGCGCAGAACAACACCGTCGTGCGGTCTCCGAGCCCCGAGTCGCGCAAGGCGCCGAGGACCTCGCCGACGCGCTCGTCCAGGTAGCTGACGGCGGCGAAGTAGCCGTGGCGGGCGCGGCGGATCTGCGCGGGCGTCAACGCCACCTCGTCCACCTGGCACATCGCGCGCAGGCGCCGGCTGTGAGGATCGGCCTGCGGCAGCGGCAGCGACGGGACCGCCGGGTCGTCGATGTCCTCGCGGCGGTAGAGGTCCCAGAACCGACCCGGGATCTCCCACGGGTCATGCGGGTTGGTGAACGATACGAACAGGAAGAACGGCTGGTCGGCCCGGTGACGCGCGATCTCATACAGCTTGCGCGTCGCCTGGAACGAGACCTCCTGGTCGTAGTCGGTCTGCATGCTGGCGGCGCAGATGCCGGGCGTCAGCACGCTCTCCATCGTGTGATACCAGGGCAGCGGCTGGTCCAGCGGGCGGCTCCAGTCCGGCGTCCATTCGACGTCCGCCGGGTAGATGTCGGTGGTCAGGCGCTCCTCGAACCCGTGCAGCTGATCGGGACCGACGAAGTGCATCTTGCCGGCCACCGCGGTGTGGTACCCGGCGGCGCGCAGCGCGTGGACGAGGGTCGGCGCGCCGGCGCGCAGCTCCGCCGCGTTGTCGTACACCCCGACCCGCGACGCATAGCGCCCGGTCAGCATCGCCGCCCGCGCCGGAGCGCAGAGCGGGAATGCCGTGTACGCGGTCTCGAACACGCTGGCCCCATCGGCCAGGGCGGACAGATGCGGCGTGTGGACCAGCCGGTGGCCATACATCGGCAGCCACGACGCGGCCAGCTGATCGGCCATCAGTACGAGAAAGCAGGGAGGTGACTCGGCAGCCATGCGCTCGCGCAGGATAGGGGCCCGCCGGGCCGCCCGCTACGCTGCGCGCCGATGCAGCCCGGAGCGCGCGCGGTTGCGGTACGACGTGGCGAGCATGCCGCCGCGCTGGTCGTGGCTCACCGGGGGGCGTGGGGCTCAGCGCCCCAGAACTCGCTGGCGGCGTTCGACGCCGCCGTGGCACTCGGGTGCGATGCGATCGAACTGGACGTCCGCCGCACCGCCGACGGGCGGTTCGTGGTCGTCCACGCCGCCCGCGTCGGGGGACGTCCGGTCGCGCGCCTGGAACACCGTGAGCTGCAGGCGCGAGTCCCGCCCGGCCAGGCTCCGCAGCTGGAGGAGGCGTTGGAGCTGGTCGCGGGTCGGATCGGGCTCGACGTCGAGCTCAAGGAGGATGGCCACGTCGAGGAGACGATGGCGATCGTCGCCAAGCACCTCGCGCCGGACCAGTACGTCATCACCTCGTTTCGCGACGCCGTGCTGCCGGCGGTCAAGCGCTGCGTGCCGGAGTCGCGTACCGGGCTGCTGCTCAGCCCGCGGCGGCGACTTCGTGACCTGGAGCGGCGCGTACGGGACACGCAGGTCGATTTCCTGGCTCCGCAGGCCAGCCTCGCCAGGGGCGGACTGATCGACTGGGCGGCCTCTCGCGGTCTGCCGAGCTGGGTGTGGACGGTCAACGACCCCCGGATCCTGCGGGAGCTCCTGGGCGATGAGCGAGTCGCCGCCGTCATCACCGACCGGCCGGACCGTGCCCTCGGAGGCTTCACATCCCCTTGACACGGCGGACAGCCGAAAGTAGGTTGTCGACAACTTGGCCGCGAACTCGTCCTGGGGGTTGGGAGCCGTCGCGCGCCGCTCGACCACCGATCAGGTGCTCCACGAGCTGCGGGGCGCCATTCTGGCCGGTCGCATCAAGCCCCAGGAGGCGCTCCCCGAGGCGGCCCTCGCCCGGGCCCTCGGCACCGGTCGCTCGGCGATCCGCGAGGCGCTGCGCCATCTCGTCCAGGAGGGACTCGTCGTCACCGAGATCAACCGCGGCGCCCGCGTGCGCGCCGTGTCGACCGATGATGTGATCGACGTCTACCGGGCGCGCACGGCGATCGAGACGGCCGCGGTGACGGCACTGCTCGAACGCGCCGGCAGCTTTGACCCGGCGCCACTCGAGCACGCTCAGCACCACATCCGTGACGTCTGTCCGGACGACTGCTCGCAGACGCCCTCGCAGGAGTTGATCGCGGCCGACATCGACTTCCATCGCGCGCTGGTGGCGATGGCGGGGAGCCCGCGGCTGAGCCGGGCCCACGAGCCGCTGGCCGCCGAATCCCAGATGCTGCTCAACTGGCATCCGGTCTACGCCGTGTCGGATTACGTCGCCGACCATCAGAAGCTGCTGGAGGCGATCGCGTCACGCGATCCCGGCGCCGCCGACGTCGTGCGCGCTCACCTGCACCTGACCGTCGAGCTGCTCATCCAGGAGACGACGCGGTACGCCGATCGCCTGGCCAGCACCGAAAGCCTTGTGTCGTGACGTGAATCCACAACGAGGGGAGCCTGGGGTGACCGACAACGAGTTTTCAGAACAGGATGGTGGCGGGCTGACCCGGCGCCAGGTGGTGCGCGGAGCGCTGACCGGCGGGGCGATGCTCACCGCCGGTGGGTTGCTCGCCGCCTGTGGCGGCTCGAGCAGCGGCGGCGGTGCCTCGAGCAGCGCCGCCTCCAGCCCGCCGAGCACCGGCGCGCTGAAGTCCGGCGGCAGCCTCAGTGTCGGCGCCACCGGTGGCGGGGCCAAGGACACCATCGATGCCCACCTCCCCACCGCCGACACCGACATCATGCGGTGCTGGAACCTGTACGAGCCGCTGGCGGTGCGCCCGCCGAGCTTCGGGTCACTGGAGATGATGGTGGCCGAGTCGATCGAGGCCGAGCACGGTAAGGCCGACTCGTGGGTGGTCAAGCTCCGGCCGGGCATCGAGTTCCACAACGGCAAGACGGTCACCGCCGACGACGTCATCTTCTCGCTGCAGCGGATCCTCGATCCCAAGAATCCGAAGGTCGGCGCCGCCTCGATCGGCTACGTGGACATCAAGAACGTCAAGAAGCTCTCGGCCTCGAGTCTGCGCATCCCGCTGAAGTTCGCCAACGCGGCGTTCCTGGACGACATCGGCCAGTACTTCAACGCGATCGTCCCGGTCGGCTATGACCCGGCCAAGCCGGTCGGTACCGGCGCCTTCATGTACGAGAGCTTCACGCCGGGGCAGCAGAGCGTGTTCAAGAAGTTCCCCAATTACTGGCAGCACGGCAAGCCGTACGTCGACGCGCTGACGATCATCGACTTCACCGATGACACCGCGCGGGTCAACGCGCTGCTCGGCGGCCAGGTCCAGGCGATCGACAACCTGCCCACCGGCCAGATCTCCCAGGTGCAGGGCAACTCGGCGCTGAAGGTGCTCATCTCGCACACCGGCGAGTGGCAGCCGTTCACGATGCGCGTGGACCAGGCTCCGTTCTCCGATGTGCGCGTCCGGCAGGCGATGCGCCTGATCGTCAACCGCCCGCAGATGGTCGAGCAGGTGCTGTCGGGGGAGGGCCGGATCGCCAACGACATGTACTCGCCGTTCGACCCCGCCTATGACGCATCGCTCCCCCAGCGCAGCCAGGACCTCGAGCAGGCCAAGTCGCTGCTCAAGGCGGCCGGTCACGCCGGGCTGACGGTGCAGCTGACGACCGCGCCGGTGTTTCAGGGCGTGGTCCAGGCGGCCGAGGTGTTCGCTCAGCAGGCCACCGGCGCCGGCGTCACCGTCAAGCTGCAGAAGCTCGACTCCGGCACGTTCTACGGGTCCAGCTACCTGAAGTGGACGTTCGCCCAGGACTTCTGGGCCACCCGCGAGTACCTGCCCCAGGTGGCGCAGGGCAGTTTGCCGACCTCGCCGTTCAACGAGTGTCACTGGACCGATCCGACGTTCGTGAAGCTGATCGGCCAGGCCCGCGCCGAGCTGGACGTGTCCAAGCGCACCCAGATCCTGCAGCAGGCCGAGCAGATCGAGTACAACACCGGCGGCTACATCATCCCGTACTTCTCGAACCAGATCGACGCATACAGCACCAAGCTGGGCGGCTTCGTGGAGGCGAAGTCCGGCTTCCCGCTCGGCAATTACTGGTTCAAGAACGTGGGGTTCACGGCCTAGCCCGCGAACGGGATGACACAGCCATGAGCCGCTTCCTGCTGCGACGGATCCTCCTCGGGCTCCTGACACTGCTGCTGGTGTCAATCGTCGTGTTCGCGGCAACGCAGGCCCTGCCGGGCAACGCCGCCCGGGCGATTCTCGGTCGCAATGCCACCCCGGCGCGGCTGGCGGCGCTGACCCGCCAGCTGCATCTGGACCGGTCGGTGCTGTCGCAGTACTTCAGCTGGCTGGGCGGGATCGTCAGCGGCAACCTGGGCACCTCCGCGGCCACCCAGCAGCCGGTCTCCCAGCTCATCAGCGGCCGGATCCTCAATTCGGGCTTCCTGGTCCTGGTGTCGGCGATCATCGCGATCCCACTGTCGATCGCACTCGGTGTCCTGATGGCGGTGCGCCGTGACCGACCCACCGACCACATCCTGTCCACCGTCAGCCTGGCGCTCGCGGCGCTCCCGGATTTCGTCATCGGGATCGGGCTGGCCCTCCTGTTCGCCACCAACGTCACGCACCTGTTCCCGGCGGTCTCGATCATCCCGCCGGGTGAGCACGCCTGGAACGTGCCCAACGCGGTGATCCTGCCCGCCGCGACGCTCATCATCGCGGTGACGCCCTACATCAGCCGGATCATGCGCGCTTCGATGGTGGAGGTGCTCGAGTCCGACTACGTGACGATGGCGCGGCTGAAGGGCCTGCCCAACCGGACGGTCATCTGGCGCCACGCCGTCCCCAACGCGATCGTCCCGGCGATCCAGGTGTCGGCGCTGCAGCTGGCCTACATGGCCGGCGGTGTCGTCCTCGTCGAGTACGTCTTCTCGTTCCCGGGAGTCGGCGCGCAGCTGGTCGACTCCGTCGGCAACCGGGACATCCCCGTCGTCCAGGCGCTGGCGATCATCATCGCCGCCGTCTACGTCGTGGTGAACCTCGCCGCCGACCTGCTGACGATCCTCGTCACTCCGCGGCTGAGGACGGCGGCGCGATGAGCACTCCGGCACTCACCGCCGATGCCGTCGCCGCCGTGGCGCCGGCGATGCGCCAGCGCCAGTGGACGGTGCTCGTCCGCGGCACGCTCCGCCAGTGGCGCGCCCGGATCGGCCTCGGGATCTTCGTGCTCATGGTCCTGGTCGCGTTGCTCGGTCCGCTCATCGCCCCGCATTCGCCGGACGCGTTCGTCGCCGCGCCGAACACGCCGGCCGGCCACGGCCTCCTGTTCGGGTCTGACAGCCTCGGCCGTGACGTCTGGAGCCGCTTCCTCAACGGCGGGTCGAGCGTGCTCGGCATGTCGGTGGGATCGACGGTGATCGGCGTCGGCCTCGGGCTCGTCGTCGGGCTGACCGCCGCCTACATCGGCGGTGTCGCCGACGAGGTCCTCATGCGGGTCTCCGACGTGTTCATGGCATTCCCCCAGATCGTCCTGGCGCTGCTGCTCGTCACCGCGTTCGGCCCCAGCGTGCCGCTGATCATCCTCATCGTCGGCATCTCCACCGCGCCCCGGGTGGCCCGCGTCATCCGCGGGGCGGCACTGCAGGTCGTCGAGCGCGATTTCATCAAGGCCGCCGAGGCGGTGGGCGAGCCGCGGCGGCGGGTCATCTTCGGCGAGCTGCTGCCCAACGTGACGAGTCCGCTGCTCGTCGAGGTGGGGCTGCGGCTCACCTACTCGATCGGCCTGATCGCGGCGCTCAACTTCATCGGCGATGGCATCCAGCCGCCGGCGTCTGACTGGGGCGTGATGATCAACGAGAACCGTCTTGCCGTGAGCGTCCAGCCGTGGGGCGTGCTGCTGCCGATCATCGCCATCGCGCTGCTGACAATCGGAACCAACCTGCTGACCGATGGGTTCGCTCGCGCCGCCATCGGTCTCGACCGCGGAGAGTGACGATGAGCGTCGCCGACATGACATCCGCCGTCACGGTCAACGACCTGAAGATCGACCTCACCTCGAGCGGCGCTGACATCGTCGACGCGATCGTGCTCGAGGTCCGCGCCGGCGAGGTGCTGGGACTGGTGGGCGAATCGGGCAGCGGCAAGACCACGGTGGGAATGGCCCTGATGGGCTATTGCCGTCCCGGCGGCAAGGTGACCGGCGGGGAGATCCTCATCGACGGCCGTCCGCTGGCCGCGATGGCCGCCAACGAGCTGCGGAAGCTGCGCGGCGGGACGGTGTCCTACATCCCCCAGGACCCGGGGACCGCGCTCAACCCGGCGCTGCGGATCGGCCGTCAGCTGGCGGAGATGCTCGAGGCCCATGCCGGCGGCACGAGCGACGAGGATCAGCGGGCGCGCGTGCGCGAGACGCTGGAGGAGGTGGCGCTGCCCGGCACCGACGACTTCCTGCGCCGGTATCCGCACCAGCTCTCGGGCGGCCAGCAGCAGCGCGTCGCGATCGCGATGGCGTTCGCCTGCCGGCCGCACGTGATCGTCTGCGACGAGCCGACGACCGGCCTCGATGTCACCACCCAGGCGCGGGTGCTCGAGACGATCCGCGACCTGTGCCGCAGCCACCAGGTGGCGGCGCTGTACGTCAGTCACGACCTCGCGGTGGTGGCCGAGCTGGCCGATCACGTCGCGGTGATGTACGCCGGGCGGATCGTCGAGCGCGGCCCCCGGGACGCGATCTTCTCCCAGCCCCGTCATCCCTACACGCGCAAGCTGCTGCGAGCGGTCCCGGACCTGGCCGGCAAGCGCGCCGTGATCGGGATCCCCGGGCGGGCGCCGCTGCCGGGCAATCGCCCCAGCGGCTGCTTCTTCCATCCCCGCTGCGACCTCGCCGAGGACCGCTGCCGCGATGCGTTCCCGCCGGCGTCGGAGTTCGAACCGGGCCACAGCGTGTACTGCTACCGCGCGCAGGAGGCCCCCGCCGAGGTGCCGACAACCGGCACGACGGAGGACGCGGCCCAGGCCGGCGACGTCGTCATCGCGGTGGAGAATCTCAACGGCCGGTACGGCTCCAACCACGTGTTGCACGACATCGACGTGCTCGTCCGCAGAAACGAATGCGTCGCGCTGGTGGGCGAGTCCGGCAGCGGCAAGACGACGCTGGCCCGGTGCATCGCCGGCCTGCACAGCAACTACACCGGGGACATCAAGCTCGACGGCGAACGCCTGCCCGAGAGCGCCCGCGGCCGCAGCTCGCAGGCGCGCAAGCAGATCCAGTACGTGTTCCAGAACCCGTACGCGTCGCTGAACCCGCGCCGGACCGTCGGGCAGACGATCGCCCGCCAGCTGCAGCTGTTCTTCCCCGGCCACAAGCGAGACACCGGCCGCCGCGTGGGCGACTGCCTGGAGCGGGTGGCGCTCTCCTCCGCCGCCGCCAACCGGTACCCGGACCAGCTGTCGGGCGGCGAGCGGCAGCGCGTGGCGGTCGCCCGGGCGCTGGCGGCCGAGCCGTCGCTACTGGTGTGCGACGAGATCACCTCGGCGCTCGATGTGTCCGTGCAGGCGGCGATCGTCGAGCTGCTGCGCGAGCTGCGCGTGCAGACGGGGCTCAGCATGCTGTTCATCACCCACAACCTGGCCCTCATCCGCACCATCGCCGATCGCGTGGTCGTGATGACCGACGGCACGATCGTCGAGTCCGGGCCGACCCTCGAGGTGTTCAACTCGCCGCAGGCCGAGTACACCGGCAAGCTGCTGGCCAACACCCCGACGGTCGAGGCCGCGCTGGACCGGTGAACACCGAGGCTTTCATCACCTGTGCGCTCACCGGCGCCGGGGATACCACCGGGCGCAGCGACAAGGTGCCGGTCACCCCGGAGCAGATCGCGCAGGCGGCGCTCGACGCCGCCCGGGCCGGCGCCGCCGTCGCGCACATCCACGTGCGTGACCCGGCCACCGGCACGGGCTCGCGCGACGTGGACCTCTACCGCCGCGCGGTGGAGCTGATCCGCGCCGCCGACGTCGACGTGATCATCAACCTGACGTCCGGGATGGGCGGTGACCTCGTCCTCGGCGGCCCCGAGTCGCCGCTGCCGCTCAACGACGCCGAGACCGACATGGTCGGTGCCCGGGAGCGCCTGGCCCACGTCGCCCAGCTGCGCCCCGAGCTCTGCACACTGGACTGCGGGACGATGAACTTCGCCGCCGGCGGCGATTACGTCATGACCAACACGCCGGACATGCTGCGCGCCATGGCGCGTCACGTTCAGGAGCTCGGCGTCCGGCCCGAGCTCGAGGTGTTCGACACCGGCCAGCTGGTGATGGTCAAGGATCTCATCGCCGAGGGGCTGATCGACGACCCGGTCCTGATCCAGCTGTGCATGGGCATCCGGTACGGCGCGCCCGACGATCCCGGCACGCTGCTGAACCTGGTCGGATCGCTCCCACCCGGCGCCGTGTTCTCGGCGTTCGCGATCGGGCGGATGCAGCTCCCGTACGTCGCCATGGCCGTCCTCGCCGGCGGCAACGTACGCGTCGGACTGGAGGACAACCTGTATCTCGGACCGGGCCGGATGGCGACCAACGGGGAGCTGGTGGAGCGGGCGAGCACGATCCTGCGCGCCATGAACGTTCGCGTTCTGGGGCCTGATGAGGTCCGCTCCAGGCTGGCGCTGCGCGCCCGTGGCTGACGCGCCTCGCCGGGTCGGCCTGCTCGGCGCCGGCGTGATCGGCGGTGGCTGGGCGGCGCGATTCCTGCTCGCCGGGGTCGACGTGCAGCTGTTCGATCCGTCCCCCGCCGCGGCCGAGGCCGTCGAGATGGCGCTCGAGCGCGCTCGCCGGGCCTGGCGGCGGCTGACCCTGGCGCCGCTGCCGGCGGAGGGCTCGCTGACGGTCGTCGAGAGCGTGGAGGCGGCCGTCACGGGCGTTGCGCTCGTCCAGGAGAGCGCGCCGGAGCGCGAGGCGCTGAAGATCTCGCTGCTGGCCCAGGCCGCCGAGGCCGCGCCGCCGGACGCGATCATCGCCACCTCCACCTCGGGGCTGCTCCCATCCCGGCTGGCCATCGGCATGCGCGGACCGGAACGATTCGTCGTCGGGCACCCGTTCAACCCGGTCTACCTGCTGCCGCTGGTCGAGATCGTCGCCGCCGACCGGACCGCACCCGAGACGGTGACCCGTGCCGCCGATCTGTATCGGTCGGTGGCGATGCGGCCGTTGATCGTGCGCCGCGAGGTCGACGGGTTCATCGCCGACCGGCTGCTCGAGGCGCTCTGGCGCGAGGCGCTGTGGCTCGTCGCCGACGACGTGGCCACCGTCGAGGAGGTGGACGACGCGATCCGCTTCGGCGCCGGCCTGCGCTGGTCGGCGATGGGCACGTTCCTCACCTACCGCCTGGCCGGCGGCGACGCCGGGATGCGCCATTTCATGGCCCAGTTCGGGCCGGCGCTCGAGCTGCCGTGGACGCATCTGATGGACGTGCCCGAGCTCGACGATGAGCTGCTGGACAAGATCGTGGCCCAGTCCGACGCCCAAGCCGGCGGGCGCTCGATCGCCGAGCTCGAGCGGATCCGTGACGATTGCCTGGTGGCGGTGCTGCGCGGCCTCGCCGGCGAGGGCTTCGCCGCCGGCGACGTGGTGGCCCGGACGGAGCGCGAGCTCTACGAACGCGCCGGGGAGCGGTCAGCCGGGGGGGCACTTGCCGACGGGCGGCTGCGCCTGCACGAGGTCCTCGTCGCCCCCGAGTGGATCGACTACAACGGCCACATGACCGAGAGCCGGTACCTCGAGGTGCTGGCCGACTCGACCGACGCGTTCCTGCGCCGGATCGGGATCCTCGGTTCGTACATCGACGCCGGCCGGTCGTACTACACGGTCGAGACCCACATCCGCCATCTCGGCGAGGTGCACGCCGGTGACCGCCTGTCGGTCGCCACCCGCCTGCTCGGACACGATGAGAAGCGGCTGCACCTGTTCCACGAGCTGTATCGCGGCGAGGATGACGGGGTCGTCGCCACCGGCGAGCACATCCTGCTGCACGTCGATCGGGCCGCCGGCAAGACCACGGCCGCGGCGGCCGAGATCCTGGCCACGCTCGCCGAGATCGCCGAGGCGCAGGCCGAGCTGGCATGGCCGGAGGCGGCGGGCTCGAGCATTTGTGGGCCGCGGATGCGCGCCGCCTGAGCACCGCTTCCGGGTCAGGTCACGGCGCCCAGAGTGATCACCCCGGCGATCACCAACCCGACGCCGACCCACTGAGACCGGGTCGGGCGCTCCCTGAGGATCGCCACCCCCATGAGGATCGGCACGAGCGCGTACGGCGCCGACGCCGCGGCCACGATCGCTGTCGCCGCGTGCCCGACGCCGAGGTTGAAGCACACGTAGCCGCCGGTGTCCAGGCCCGCCAGCAGGGCGATGATCAAGCCCAGTTTCACCCGGCGGCGCTCGGGCGGGCCGCCGACGGGCCCGGGCTCACCGGCGTCGAGGTCACCGAAGCCGGGCTCCCGGCTCTCGGCGACGGGCCGCCGGCCCCCGTCGATCATGACGTGGCCGAGCAGGAACAGCGCCGCAAAGCCGCGGGCGAGGAAGATCGGCGCCAGCCAGCCGATCCGGACGCGGTAATAGGAGACGCCGAAGACGAACCCGCCCAGCAGCGCCATCGCGCACAGCGCCAGCACGACGCCCAGCGTCGAGCGCTGCCGGATCCTGGTGCGCATCAGCTCGCGCACATCGGCCGAGGCGAACATCGCCCCGGCGATCGTGATCACCACCGACCCCGCCTGCAGCGCCGACAGCCGGCTGCCCGTGAACAGGACCGCCAGCACGACCGTCACCGCGGCGTAGCCGGAGACGATCGGGCTCAGCACCGAGATCGGGCCGATCGCCAGGGCTCCGTAGAAGGCGAGATACGACATCCACCCCGTCGCCCCGACCAGGACCAGGACGCACACCTGGGCGGCGTCGACCCGGGCCAGGCCGTCAGTGGCCAGCACCAGTGCGCCCAGGGGGAGCAACGCTACGAGATGGAAGCCCAGCACGACGCGTAACGCGCCGATGCTGCGGGACGCGAGCGCCGCGAAGTAGTCGGCCAGTCCCCAGCAGAGGGCGGCGCCGAGGCCGAGGGCGACGCCCATCTGTCAGGCGATCGAGCGGCGCAAAACGGATGATCGATAGCTGTGAATAGCGCGGCTCAGATTACGGGTCGGCGCGCGACCCGGACGTTGGGCATGCGATATAAATGCGCGCAGTTTGAACAAATTCATTAAACGCGAGGGGTGAGTGAGATCTCGACCGGAGAGCTGCATCGCACTGCATTCGACACGCTCCAGCGTGAAGCGGGCGCGACCTGGACCGACTGGGAGGGTTGGGCCTGGGCCGCGGACTTCGGCGACCCGCTCGCAGAGAGCCGGGCGACGCGGACTGCCTGCAGCCTGTGGGATGAGTCCCCGCTGCGCAAATGGGACCTGCGCGGCCGCGATGCGGTGGCGCTGGCCGACGCGCTGTTCACCAACGACATGGCCGCGCTGGAGAATGGCCAGGTCCGGTACGGCGCGCTGTGCGACGAGCAGGGCAAGATGGTCATGGACGGCACGATCTTTCGCCTCGCCGAGGACCATTGCCTGTCGGTGACCAGCTACGACTCCGACCTGGCCTGGTTTCGGCAGGTGGCCGCCGATCGCGGACTGGAGGTGGAGGTGGAGGATCGCACGGCGCAGATGCCCCATCTGCAGGTCCAGGGGCCCAACTCGCGCGAGGTGCTGGGCCCGATCACCGAGGGCGCCGACGTCACCGCGCTGCGCTACTTCCGCTTCGTTCATGAGGGCGTGCGCGTCGGCGGCGTCCCCTGCTGGCTATCGCGCACCGGGTACTCGGGCGAGCTGGGGTTCGAGGTCTACTGCGCCGTCGAGGACGCCCCGGCGCTGTGGAACGCGATCGTGAAGGCCGGAGAGCCGCACGGGCTTTCGCCGATCGGGTTGTCGGCGATCGAGATCCTGCGGATCGAGTCCGGGCTGCTGTTCCCGGACGTCGACTACTTCCCCCACCAGACCGACCCGTTCGAGGTTCGGCTGGACAAGGTGGTCAAGCCCGACAAGCCGAGCGACTTCGTCGGCCGCGACGCGCTGCGCGAGATCGCGGCGCAGGGCACGTCCCGGCTGCTGACAACCTTGCGGATCGACGGCGACCAGGTGCCGGAGTACGGCGCCGCGGTCACTCGTGACGGTCAGGAGGTGGGGATCCTGCGCAGCCCGTGTCAGAGCCCCACATTCGATATGAGCGTGATCGGGATGGCGGCGGTCGATCGGGACCTGGCCCAGGAGGGCGTGCGGCTGGACGTGGCGCTGGGCGACGGCGTCGTCGGCGCCACCGTAGCGCCGTTCCCGCTCTACGACACCGACAAGCGCCGCCCGCGCAGCTGATCACGGCGCCGCTGCGCGGCGGCCATCACGCTCCGACGAGCGCCGGGGCGTGTACGCGCGCCTCCTCGATCAGCTCGGTCAGTTCGCGCAGCTCGATCCGCTCCGCGTTGCCCGAGGTCTTGATCGCGTCCTCGTACATCGTCACGTCCTTGGGGCATGTGACGACAAACAGCTCGACGTCGGGCAGGGTCACCGCTTCGCGGATGCGATTCTCCGACGGGCGCTCCTGTCCGGGCTGATCGGCGATCCAGATCCGCCCGCCGCCGGCCCCACAGCAGAACGAGTTGTCCCGGTTGCGCGGCATCTCGACCAGCGTGCAGCCGAGCCGGCGCAGGATCTCCCGTGGCGCGTCGTACTCACCCTGGAAGCGGCCAAGATGGCACGGGTCGTGGTAGGTCACCCGATAGGACAGGCGGCGCGCCACCTCGAGGCGCCCGGCGTCGATCAGCTCCAGCAGCAGTTCGGTGTGGTGCAGGACCGTCCAGCGGCCACCCAGGTCCGGGTATTCGTTGCGCAGCGTGTTGAGCGAGTGCGGGTCGGTGGTGACGATGCGCTGAAATTCGCAGCCGGAGATCGCGGCGATGTTCTGCTCGGCCAGCGACTCGAACAGCCCCTCCTCGCCGACCCGCCGGACGTCATTGCCCGAGTTGCGCTCGCCGTCGTAGAGGATCCCGAACTCAACGCCGGCCGCGTGCAACAGGCGCGCCAGCGAGCGGGTGACCCGCTGCGAGCGGGGGTCAAACGACGCGTAGTCGCCGACGAACCACAGCACGTCCACCGGCTGCTTGCGCGCGTCGGGCACCTCGAAGTCGAGCTCGGCCGTCCAGCGGCCGCGCTTGCGCCGGTTCTCGCCGAATGAGTTACCGGACTTGTGGATCACCTCGAGCGTCGACTGCAGGTTGGAGTCAAGGTCCCCGTCCTCGACCAGACGCCGTCGCAGCTGATTGATGATCGGCGCCTGCTCGATCCCGACCGGGCAGATCTCCACGCACGCGTTGCACTGCATGCACGACCAGGCGGTCTCGGCGCGCACCCGGTCGGGACCGATCACGCTCGCCGTGAAGCCGTTGCCATCGGCGGCGCCACCGAGCAGCTGGCCGATCACCCCGCCGATCCCGGCCGGGCGCATCGCGGCGTTGGCCTCCTCACGCAGCTCCAGGATCACGTCCCGGGGGGATAGGGGGCGCCCGGTGGCGTTCGCCGGACACGCCTCGTGGCACTTGCCGCACTTGGTGCAGGCGTCGAGTTGCAGCAGGTGCAGCGGGCTGAAATCGGCCAGCGTGCCGTAGCCGGCGGGCTCGGCGGCGCGCTCCGGCGGGATCGGGGCCAGCCGCTTGCCCGCCAGCGGGTCGCGCAGGGACAGGCTCATGAAGCTCGACAGCATGTGCATGGCCTTGGTGTAGGGGATGCTGGCGACGAACGAGATCGCCAGCAGTCCGTGAAACCACCACAGGCCGTGACGAAGCCCCGCGAGCGTGGGGCGGCTCAGCCCGGTCAGCGCCTGGGCGACCACCCACCCGCCGAACTGGGTGGCGCCGTAGCCCGGCTGGTCCATCGCGATGCGAACGCCCTCCAGCACGAACCCGGTCAGCGCGATGACCAGCAGCGCCGTCACGAACCACCAGTCCCCGAGGCGGTACGCCCGCCGGTCAAACTGCTCGTCCTCCGGCGCGCGGTCCGGCCGCGAATAGTCGAGCTTGGCCGGACGCACGACGGCGCGGCGGATCATCATCACCACCACGCCCGCCACCAGCGCGGTGCCGAGCAGGTTCAGGATCTCCTTGTAGATCAGGTAGAAGTCGCCGTGGAAGTAGCTCCAGCCGAACACCGGCGAGGTGAAGTCGGTGTCGAAGCCGAGGATGACCGTCCCGGCGAACAGGACGATGAAGCCGTAGAAGATGCCGCGATGCGCCCAGCCCGCCGTGCGATCGCGCCGTTCGATCGTCGTGTGGGAGAACAGCAGGTGCGCGCCGGTGCCCAGCCGGCGGGGCAGCTCACGCCAGGGGCACGGCGGCCACGGACCGCCGTGACCGCGGCGGTACTTGACGAGCGGTCGCAGGATCCCGTACGCGAACACGACGACCGAGGCCACCGCCAGCACGTACCAGAGGATCCTGAGCCCGACGGTGAAGTGCCAGAAGACCGGGCGCGTCTCGGTGGCCGCGAGTAGGAGCGCCACGTCTAGTGTCCCGACACTACTCGAGCGCCTGCTCCAGCTCGTCGGCGACCTCGAAAAGGTCGGCCACGGCGCCGTAGTGGGCGACGCCGAAGATCGGCGCCTCGGGGTCGCTGTTGACGGCGATGATCGTCTCCGCCGTGCGCATGCCCGCGAGATGCTGGACGGCGCCGGAGATCCCCAGCGCCAGGTACACGCGCGGCTTGACCGTCTTGCCCGACTGGCCGACCTGCCGGGCGCTCGGCATCCAGCCGGCGTCCACCAGCGGCCGCGAGACGCTCAGCGTGGCGCCGAAGCGCTCGGCGAGCGCCTCGAAGCGCGGGATCTCGTCCTTGTCCTCGACACCACGGCCGATCGACAACAGAAACGGGGCCTTGGTGATGTCGACGCCGGTGTCCTGCACCTCTTCGAAGCCCACGTGCTCGGTCGCCGCCACGCCGTCCAGCGCCAGCTCCACGGTCCGCGCCGGAGCCCCTTGTGGACGAGCGGCATCCGGGTCAACCGGCTCGAACGTGCCCGGGCGCAGCATCAGCAGCGTGCAGTCCTTCCCGGGGAACTCCAGCTCCGCGACCAGCTTGTCCCCATACGCGCCCCGGCTCGCCGCCGGCCCGTCGGCCCAGGAGAGCGCGGTCACGTCGCTCGCAAAGCCAAGGCCGCGGTGCGCCGCGACTGCCGGCCCGAAGCCGAGCGAGTCGATCGTGTGTCCGAGCAACACCAGCTCCGGGCCCTCGGCCTCGATCAGCTCCTCCACCGCTCGCTGCGCGACGTGGGCCTCGAAATGCTCGGCCGGGGTGGCGACCAGCAGCACCTCGTCGACCCCTTCGGCCGACAGCGCCTGGGTGAAGCGTTGCGGCTCGTGATCGACCACCGCCACCAGCACGCGCCCACCGGCCGCACCCTTGATGGCGAGCGCGGCGCCGACGAGCTCCAGTGAGACCTCGCGCAGCTCACCGCGGCGGGTCTCGGCGACCACCAGCACGTCACTCATCCGCTCATCCTCTCGCGCACGATCTCGACGATCCGGGTGGCGAGGTCTCCGGGAGACCCGGCCAGCATCTCGGCGCCCTCCCCCCGGTCTGGCGGCGCCAGCCGGCGCCGACGCGCGCCGGCGGCGGCCGCGACCGCTCCGGGTTCGAGCCCCAGCTCCGCGGGGGTGCTCACCTGCAGCGGCTTTTCGCGGGCCTGCTTGATCGCCCGCAGGTTGGCATAGCGAGGCTCGTTGATGCCGGTCTGGATCGTCAGCAGCGCCGGCGTGCGCACCCGCAGGACCTCGACCAATCCACCCTCCAGCTCCCGTCTGACCGTGGCCGTTGACCCGGCCGGGTCGTAATCGAGCTGCTTGACCACCGCCACATGGGGCAGCTCCAGATAGCCCGCCAGCGCGACGCCGGTGGCTCCGTTGACGGCGTCGGAGGACTGCACGCCGCAGAGCACCAGGTCGGGCGCCTCCCCCTTGACGGCCGCCGCCAGCACCCGCGCCACGGCCAGGGCGTCGGCGTCCTGCAGTGACTCCTCCCACACCCGCACCGCGCGATCGGCGCCCCGGGCCAGGCAGCCCAGCAGCGCCTCCTCGGACTCCTCGTCACCGACGGTGACCACGACGACCTCGCCGTCGCCGCCGGCGCCCTCACACAGCTGCAGCGCCGCCTCGAGCGAGAACGCGTCCCACTCGTTGAGATCGAACTGCAGGAAGTCGGGATCCACCCCCGAGCCATCATCGAGCAGCTCGAACTCGTCGTCCAGCGCCGCCACCTGCTTGACACAGACGACGATCTTCACGCCGACCCCGCGAGCCAGCCGGCGCCGGCTTGCACGCCTCTAGGCCACATCTACGGTGTTGAGCAGCTGGGAGCGGTAGTCCTCATTGCTGGTCTCGCCCCACAGGCGACGCTCGCGGATGAACGGAAGCGGCATCTCGGGGTGCGGCGAGTCGATCTCCCTGGCCAGGCGATGGCCATCGAAGATCGAGTCGACGATCATCCGCGGCGCGGAGGCGTCCCCGATCACGTACAGCGACTCGATGCCCTCCTGGGCCAGCCGGTCGGGATCGGACTTGAGCTCGCGGTAGAGCTCGTCGTCAGAGATCCTGGCCGTGCACAACACGACGGTGTCGACCTCGAACTGATCCTTGTGGGCCGGATTCCAGATGTTGTAGGCGTGGCACACGCCCGGCTCGATTCGCTCCAGCATCGTGTAGGTGTGGATGCCGACGCCGAGCCGGTGCAGATCTCGGTGGAGCATCGGCGCCTCCAGCGTGTACTCCATGTAGCCGGCGATGTCGCCGGCCTGGGTCACGAGCTGGACCTCATGGCCCTCGCCCGCCAGCTTCTGGGCCACCGAGGCGCCCATGAAGTAGCCCTCGTTCTCGAGCACGAGCACGCGCTTGCCGATCTGCTTGGCGCCGGCGACCACCTGATCCGGCGTCAGCTGCCAGTCGAGCGACGTGTCGGCGCCGGGGATCGGCTCGTGGGTGGCGGCGTTGAGTCCGTCGGTGGCGTAATGACACCCGGTGGCCACGATCACGATCTCGGCGCCGTAGCCGAGTACTTCCTCGGCGCTGAGGCGCGAACCGGTGTGCACCTCGACGTTTGACAGCTTGTCAAGCTGGATCTGGCGATAGTTGACGATCCGGCTCCACTCACCGAGGCCGCGAGCGGTGCCACGGAACAGGTTCTCCTTGCCGTCGGAGTGGCCCAGCTTGGAGATCCAGTTGACGCTGCCGCCGATCTCCTTGGCGCCCTCCACCAGGTGAACGGCCGACATGTCGCGCTTGCCCAGCACCATCGCGCACTCCATCCCGGCCGGGCCGGCGCCGACGACGAGCACGCCCTTGTCGCGGTTTGCCGCGGCGTGGAACTTCTCCGGATGCCATCCGCGGCGGTACTCCTCGCCCGCGGTCGCGTTCTGGGTGCAGACCATCGGCGGCCCGCCGATCTCCCAGCGCGAGATGCACTGGTTGCAGCCGATGCACTCGCGAATGTCCTCGAGCCGGCCCTCCTCGATCTTCTGGGGCAGGAACGGGTCGGAGATGGACGGACGCGCGGCGCCGATGATGTCGTACTGGCCCGAGTTGATGATCGCGATCATCGTGTCGGGATTGGTGATCCGCCCGACCCCGACCACCGCCTTGTTGGTGTGGTTGCCGGCCTTGACCTGACCGGTGTAGGGCTTCTCATGGTTCTCCTCGAAGAAGCGCGACGGGCCGGCGTTCTGGCCCCACTCGGCGATATCGCCGACCGTGAAGTCCCACAGGTCGACGAGATCATCGCAGTACTCCACAAAGCGGATCCCGTCCTCGCCGACCTGGATCGAGGTGGGTCCGAGCAGGTGGTCGACGGCGAACCGGGAAGCGATGGCGCAGTCGTCCCCGACCGCCTCGCGGACCTTGTAGAGCGACTCGCGCCAGAACCGAGCGCGGTTCTCGAACGAGCCACCGTACTCGTCGGTGCGGCGGTTGTAGAACGGCGAGAGGAACTGGAAGGGCAGGTAGGCGTGCGCGCCGTAGACGTAGATGATGTCGAAGCCCGCCTCGCGAGCCCGGATCGCCGCGTCGACGTACATCTGCTGGACGGTCGCGATGTCATCCTTATCCATGTAGCGCGGGAAGATGTTGAGCTCGAAGTCCGAGGCGATCTGCGACGGCCCGCGCGGCGTCGCGCGCGTCTCCATACAGGGAGCGTGGGGGCCGCCGTACCACAGCTCGATCCCCGCCAGGGCGCCGAACTCGTGGAGGCGGTCGCACATCGCCGCCAGGTTGCGGACGTCGCCCTCATCCCAGATCCGGGCCGAGACACGGGACGTGTCGTCGGACTCGGGGTGGATCGAGCAGTACTCGGTGCAGCACGCGCCCCAGCCGCCCTCGGCCTTCATGCCACGGTGATAGGCCTGCATGCCGGGCTTCTCAGAGCCGGCGCCGATGCAGTGAGGAACCTGGTAGAAGCGGTTCTTGAGCGTCTTCGGTCCGAGCTGGATCGGCTCGAAGAGGACGTCATACTTGGGATCGCGGGCCACGGGTGCGTGTTCCTCTCACTCGGTTCCTCTGAACAAATAGGTTCACGAGATTTCTACCTGATTTGCCGGTCACTGTCCACAGACGGGACGTCGATGCGGGGCGCCCGCAGCTCACCCTCCGGGGGCGATCCACACGAGGCAATCGGCCCGCCGCCGGATCCGCCGGGCCGCCAGCGTCCGCCACCACCGCGGCGAACGTCGCCGATCCGGGCCGAGGACAACGAGTCCGGCGCCGCGCTCCTCGAGGAGCTCGATCAGGGCGGCCAGCGGCCGGCGCGACGAGATCCGCAGCAGCTCGGTGGGCACGCCGCGGGCCGCCGCACGCGCCGCGGTCTCGCGGACCGCGTCCAGATCCTCCTCGTGGGGCAGCGTCGCGTGCTCGCGGGCGAGCACGAGCGTCGTCGGATGGGGCGGCAGCCACAGCAGGTTGGCGATGATCAACCGGGCACCGGTCTGCAGGGCGCTGTCGATCGCGATCCGCTCGGCCTCGGGATCCACCCGGACCGACAGGGTGGCCAGGACCACCGGCCGCGGCGCCGCCGAGCCCGAAACGACGGGCGGATCGCTGCCCACACGGTGGTCGGTGACGGTCATCGGGGCGGTCCCCCACATGGTGTCATGGTCCGCGTGGACGAAGCCCCCTGCCCAAGCCGCTCCCTGCGTACAAACTTGTTCACGGCGCGTTGACCCCTTTTGTACAAACTGGTATAACCGCGCCACAGGTGCTGGGCGTTGAGCTGAGGAGAGGGCTCGTCCGGCGCGCCGCCTACATAGGAGGGACGAGGCTTGGCAACTGCCACCGTCGAGGAGGTACAGCTCCTCAAGACGCTGCGCTGGTGGGACGGATTCGTCATCGCGCTCTGCAACCCCGGCTTCCTGCTCGGCAGCCTCGGCTTCACGCTCGGACTGTTCGGCGTCATCGGGTCGATGATCCTGTGGGGCCTGTCGGCGGCGATCGGGATGCTCCAGGCGTGGATCTACTCCGAGCCGGCGACGATGTTCGGCCATCGCAGCGGCGGCATCGCCCTCTACGCGCACGAGGGTTGGCGCAAGTACACGACGCTCGTCGGCCCGCTCTCGGCATTCGGCTACTGGATCGGCTGGTCGGTGGTGCTCTCGATCTTCGGCAAGGTGATCGGTGACCTGGCGACCTCGCAATGGTGGCCCAAGTCGGGCCTGGCGATCGGGTTCCTCGGCAACACGCTGACGCTGTCCTCGTTCATCGCGATCGGCTGCATCATCTTCGTGTGGGCTTTCAACATCTTCGGGCTGCGTCCCGCGGTGTGGTTCACCTACGCCTGCGCCGCGCTGCTGATGGTGCCGCTGGCGTTGTTCGTGATCGTCCCCTACTTCAGCGGCAACTGGCACTCCTCCAACGTCCACTTCACGCACCCCGGCCCGTGGGGCGGCGTCAAGCTGGCGATCGTCTACATGTTCATCCTCGCCTGGTCGGCGTACGGCACCGAGGCGTGTGCGACGTTCGCCCCGGAGTACAAGAGCATTCAGGACACCCATCGGGCGTTGCGCAGCGCCGCGACGTTCATGCTGCTCGTGTGCGTGCTCCTGCCGCTCGGCCTGGGCGGCGTCACCGGCGCGGTGCCGGCGGCAACAGCCGAGGGCCAGTTCTACACGTCGGCGATGAGCACGATCGTCGGCCACGGGGCGGCGAGCTTCTTCACCATCTGCATCATCGCCAGCCTGCTGCTGTCGATGACCTCCTCGACGTCTGACGCCGGCCGGGCCCTGTTCGGGATCTCACGGGCCGGCATGACGATCAAGGAATTCGGCGTCCTCAACCGGTTCCACGTGCCCGCCCGCGCGATGACGCTCGACCTGTTCGTCAACATCTGCCTGGTGCTGTTGATCAAGTCCAACCTGGCGATCCTGTACATGAGCAACATCGGCTACGTCCTGGCTCACGTGTTCGCGCTCAGCGGGTTCCTGTTGCTGCGGCGCGACCGGCCCAACTGGCCGCGGCCGATCAAGGTCTCCAGCGCGTGGCTGCCGATCGCCGGCTTCCTGTGCGTGCTGAACCTCCTGTTCCTGGTCGTCGGCGCCCTGGCCCCCCACCTCAACGGCTACGGCAGCTGGACTGACTTCGTCATCGGCGTGGCGATCCTGTTCGGGTCGCTGATCCTGTTCGTGTTCCGCCGCGTCGTCCAGGATGGCGAGGGCGTGCACATGCGTGAGGACGTTCCCCAGCTGCCCACCGAGGAAGAGCAGGCCGCGCTGACCGGCACCCCGGCGTCCCCCGCCCCGGTCGCCGTCGCATGATCAAGACGATCGTCGTCGGTTATGACGAGACGGAGCCATCGCGGCGCGCGCTGGAGCGCGCCGCGAGCCTGGCCAAGGCATTCGAGGCCAAGCTGGTGGTGACCAGCGTCGCCCCGGTGGCAACGTCCGCCGGCGGGTTCTCGGTCGGCGCCGATCCGGTCGAGCCGGCGGCCGACCATCTCGCCGAGCTGGCGCAGGCCCGGTCCTACCTCGAGGGCGAGGGGCTCTCGGCGGACTACGTCGAGGCGGTCGGGCATGAGGCGGAGTCGATCCTGGCGGCGGCGCGCGAGCGCTCGGCGGACATGATCGTCGTCGGCTCGCGCGAGCTCAACGTCCTGCAGCGCCTGCTGGGCCAGAGCGTCTCAGACGCCATCTCTCACGGCGCGCGCTGCGACGTGCTGATCGTTCACTAGGCGCGCCCAGGCGCGCCCACCCCGCGGCCCCGCCCGGCCCACCCGCGGCCCTGCCCGGCCCACCGCTGCCGCGCCAAGCGCAGCACGGCAGCGCGGGCCCCCCAGCCTGCCCCGCGCCGGCGCGGTTGAGCCGGGCCTTGGCATCTGAGTGGCCTATACCGGCACTGAGATGCCACGGTCTCCCGATGGTGGCAGCGATACGGCACTCCGGCGCCGCCGAGCAGCCCGCGGCCCGCAGGTTGAGCTCGGCCAGCCCGAGCCCACGACGCAGCGTCGTGTGCAGCGGCCCGATGTGCAGCGGCGCGTCCGGGGGCACCCGGCGGTGTGCACTCAGCAGCGCCTCGACGTCGCGCGCCAGTTGGCGAGTGACCATATTGCGGTCAATGGACAAATTGTTGCATTGCGATCACCCGAATGCTAGTGTCAGGTTGCGTTTGTGTCTGCGAGCGGGAGGGAGGACCTGCGGCCGTGGCGCACTTTGCGGCCCATTTCAGATCGCAGTGAGTTGTCGCATGACTCCAACTGTGTCACCTCGGGTAGAGCCATCGGGGTGCCCGCCGGGGCCGTGGGGGACGGGTTTGCTCCAGCTCGGCTGTGTAGTGACGCGGTTTAGGTGAGTCCCACTCTTCCCCACTCACTAACAGGAGCAGGTTACATGGTGACGCGATTTCGCCGAAGGCTTGCCTTCGCCATGACACTCGCGGCGTGCGGTGCTGCCTCACTTCTTGGGGCCGCTTCCGCCTCCGCCTACAATCCCATAACCCCCAGCGACGCCAACCAGACGTACACGCTGGATGGTCACAACTTGACAGTCGACACGCTCGTGGCCATCGCACGCTATGGCGCCCAGGTGCAGCTTTCCCAAGCCGCACGTCAGCGCTCCCTGAACGCCTACTACCTCCTGTTGGAGGGATCACGTGAGGGCGTTCCGATCTACTTCTTAACCGCGGTACCGGAGCCGGACGCCAGGACGTGATCTTCCAGGGTGATCCACTGTCCACGCAGGTGACGTCCAACTCCCCCACGTGCCCGCAGACCAACCAGCCCTGCTCCAACCGTGATTTCCTGCTCCAGACCCAGCTGCAGACCTTCCAGGGCGGCGCGCAGGGCGGCGAGGGCCCGGAGGTCAACGACGAGGAGATCGTCCGCGCGATGATGGCCGAGCGCGTCAACACGATGTCCTACGAGGCGGCCACTCCGCAGGTCACGCAGATGCTGATCGACCTGCTCAACAAGGACGTCACCCCGGTCGTCGAGTCACGCGGCTCGCCGGGCGAGGGGGATCTACCCCAGATGGGCAACGTCGAGGCCACGATGGTCGGCACTGGTGACGCCTACTACCACGGCGTCAGGATGTCAGCCGGCGAGGCACTGGCGCGAGCCGGACTGCGTCCACTGCAGGACCAGCCGGCGCAGTTCGAGGCCCCGGGGGCTCCGTTCGCCGCCGACGATGCTGCGGTCACCAGCACCAACGCGTTCACCATGGGACAGGCCGCGCTGCTGGTCTATGACGCCCAGCAGACGCTCAACTGGCAGGACCTGCTCTACGCGATGGAGCTCGACGGGATGAACAGCAGCGTGACGCCGATCGCGGCTCCGGTGCAGTTCAATCGGCCGTTTTCGTGGTTGAACGCCGACGCCGCCCGGGTGCTCGACCAGATCCGAGGCAGCTACCTGTTCAATATCGATCAGCTGTCGAGTACCGGGGTGCCGGATCGGATCATCCAGGACCCGGAGAGCCTGCGGGCGCTCAGTGAGCGAGACGGCTCGGCATGGGAGGCCTGGGACACGCTCCGCCACGATCTCCTGATCGAGATGAACTCGTCCGATCACAACCCATCGGTGACCCCGGGATGGTCTCCGAGCTCGGCCCCGGAGCTCAGCACGCCCTGGTTCATGCAGTACTACGTCAAGGGCGGTCCCGATGACAGCGCCTGCGTGGGCGGTGGCGTCGGGCCGGCCACGGGCTGTCAGCACGGCTACATCCTGTCCAACGCCAACTGGGATCCGTACCCGATCGACAATGAGATCGAGGCGCTGACGAATGCGTTCGCGAACATCGCCGTCAACGATGACCTGGTGCCGCAGCGGTTCGAGAACACGTTCTTCACCGTGATCGCGGCGGATGACCAGAGCCTGCCCGCCGCCCAACTGGCCAACTCGGCACCTGGCGCCGACGACTACACCCTGGCCGACCTGATGGGGGAGATCCAGACGCTGCAGAACCCGGTGCCGGCTGAGGGCAACGCGATCATCTCCACCGTCGAGGACCTGCAGGCCGCGGGCCGGATCAAGGTGTCACGGGCACGGCTGATGGTGGACGACGTCAGCTGGCTGCAGGGAGAGGATCTGCTGACGGCGACGCAATGGATGAACATCCGTCAGATCCAGGGCCAGACGCTCGGAGTGCCACGCAACTTCGGCGCTTCGCCGACGGCCGCCTGGCAGGCGTTCCGCGCCGTCGTCCCATGGCAGAACGCCACTCCGCCGGACGTGCCGGCGGGGACGTTGGCCTATGACTTCCTCCAGGCCAACCCCGCCTCGTCGTTCTATCCCCCGGCGGTGAACCCGCCGCAGGCGGATGAGAACCAGGTGGTCTCGATGCGCCGCCTGATCCCCGCTGTCCGCGAGGCCAAGCGACGCACGACGCGGTATCGGAACAGCCGTGCGGCGTCGCTGCACGGGTCCCTGCTCACCCTGGCATTCGAGTCGGAGCTCGCCAAGCAGCACTAGCGCGACAGGCATCGGCCGCGGTGGCCCCGGACGACTCGGTTCGGGGCCATCGCCCGCGGCTTCTCCGGACGACTGGGTTCGGGGCCAGCGGCCGCGGCTTCTCCGGACGGCGTCCGGATCACCGTCGACCTACTCGGGCTTGATCTTCCAGGTGGGCAGGTCGGCCAGCGCCGCCCGGTACTTGCGGCGGTGCAGCGGCCGGAAGAACATGCTCCACGTCGTCGCCAGGATGGCCACCACGATCAGCCCGCCGAGCGCCTTGCCGACGACGATGCACGCGATCACGCAGACGAGCGCGAACACGCTGATCGCGATCGGCACGCGCCGGAAGCGGAGCTGGGTGCTGCGAATGGCGGCGTACTGCTCGATCGGGATCCTGGCCGTGTTCCACGTCTTGCCGCACGTCTCGCAGGTCCACCGCTCGCCATAGCGCAGGTAGCGGCGCTCGCCGCAGTCGCAGGTCAGCGTGATCGGCGGTCCCCGGCGGACCGACTTCGGTAGGGCAGCCGCCCCGTCGTCCATCAGTGCTCCGGAGGCTCCCATCCCTCGAGCACTGACGGGTGGTAGTCGGCGCCGACGGTCCTGGAGTCCGCCACCCACGGCCCGAGCTCGGGCTGGGGGAACTTGGCGTGGCGTTCCTTGAGCACGATCCCGTACGAGTTGCCGCTCTGCAGATGGGTCATCAGCACCTTCCGCGCGAGCTCATCCTCGCGGCCGGCGGGGATGTCGAAGTAGATCTTGATGAACGAGTTGGAGTAGCGGTCGAACACCGCCGGCACGCCGTCCTCGGCCAGGAGGGTGACGTCCTCCAGCCAGTTGATGTCCTCGCCCGGCGTGGCGGCGATGAGATCCATGTCCTGGACCAGGCCCATGTCCTCCTGGTAGGGGAAGCGGCGGCCCGACAGGTACTCGGAGTCGATGGCGAAGACCTTCTCGGGCTCGTCGGGAACACGGCGCACGTCGGCCATCAGTCACCTCCGACGCCGGCCTGCTCCGAGGCGGCGAGGTAGTCGATCGGGTTCTCGATGTGGCGCTCCAGCAGCCGCTCGATCCGCGCCAGCGTCCGCTCCTCGGACACGCCGGGGATGTAGTCGGTCCCGGCGAGCGGGACCTTGGCCATCGCCGAGGCCTCGACCGTCAGCGCGCACAGGTCCTCGGGCTCGAGCGAGTGCACGTCGGTCTTCCCGCACGCCCGGGCCAGCATCTGGCACTCCAGCGTCAGCGTGTGCAGGAAGTTGTACACGCGGTTGGCGGCGTCGTCGACGACGAGGCGGCGGCGCAGCTCGGGGTCCTGGGTGGCCACCCCGACCGGGCAGCGCCCGGTGTGGCAGTGATAGCAGCGGCCCGCCGGCACGCCGACGGTGCCCTCGTAGTCGGTGACGCCGGGGATCTCCTTGTTGCAGTTGAGCGCCATCAACGCCGAGTGGCCGATCGCGATCGCGTCCGCGCCGAGCGCCAGGCACTTGGCCACGTCACCGCCGTTGCGGATGCCGCCGGCGACGACCAGATCGATCTCGTCGGCCAGGCCCACATCCTCCAGCGCGCGCCGCGCCTCGGGGATCGCGGCCATCAGGGGTATGCCCGTCTCCTCGGAGGCGGTGTGGGGGCCGGCGCCGGTGCCGCCCTCGGCGCCGTCGAGGTAGATGATGTCCGGGCCGCACTTGGCCGCCATCCGCACGTCGTCATAGACGCGCGCCGCGCCGAGCTTGAGCTGAATCGGGATCTCGTAGTTGGTGGCCTCGCGGACCTCCTGGATCTTCAGCGACAGATCGTCAGGACCGAGCCAGTCAGGATGACGGGCCGGTGACCGCTGGTCGATCCCGGCGGGCAGGGACCGCATCTCGGCCACCTGCTCGGTCACCTTCTGCCCCATCAGGTGCCCGCCGAGGCCGACCTTGCAGCCCTGGCCGATGAAGAACTCGCAGGCGTCGGCGAGCATCAGGTGGTGGGGGTTGAAGCCGTAGCGGCTCTGGATGACCTGGTAATACCATTTGGTCGACAGGTCGCGCTCGGGCGGGATCATCCCGCCCTCACCGGAGCAGGTGGCGGTGCCGGCCATCGAGGCGCCCTTGGCCAGGGCCATCTTCGCCTCCAGCGACAGCGCGCCGAACGACATGCCGGTGATGTAGACGGGGATGTCGAGCGTGATCGGCTTGGCGGCGAAGCGCGCGCCCAGGACGGTCTTGGTCACGCACTTCTCCCGGTAGCCCTCGATCACGAACCGGGTCAGGGTGCCCGGCATGAACATCAGCTCGTCCCAGTGCGGGATCTTCTTGAACATCGAGAAGCCGCGCATCCGATAGCGGCCGAGCTCTGACTTCACATGGATATCGTCGATGACCTCCGGGGTGAAGATCTTCGAGTGCCCGAGGACGTTGCGGGCGGTGGGTGCGTTCTCGTCGGCAGCAGGCATGGCGAGCCTCCTTTCTAGAGGACGAGCTTGCGCTCGGATGGCTCGAGCGAGTCGTAGTTGTAGAGCTTCTTGCCGCACACGAACTTCTGGAAGGACGGCGGCGATCCGAGGCCGTAGATGCGGAACTTGCGCTCGATCAGCTCGGTGTCGGCGTCGGTCCACTCGCCCTCCACGCAGTCCACCCCGAGCGACTTCACCGTGCCGCCGACGTACAGCTCACCGTCGTACATCGAGTCCCCCAGGCCGGGGCCGACGTTGCCGCAGATGATCTGGCGGCCGCGCTGCATCATGAACCCGGTCATCGAGCCGGCGTCACCGAGCGCGATGATCGTGCCGCCCTTCTGGTCGATGCCGGTACGGGCGCCGACCTGGCCCTTGATGACGAGATCGCCGCCGCGGATCGCCGCGCCGGTCAGCGAGCCGGCGTTGGACTCGATCACCACCACCCCGGACATCATGTTCTCGCACGCCGACCAGCCGACGCGGCCGGCGATCTGGACCTCGGGACCGTCGATCATGCCGAGCGCGAAGTAGCCGAGACTCCCCTCGAACCGAAGCGCGCAGCGCGTCAGCAGACCCGCCCCCAGCGAATGCCGGGCGGCGGGGTTGGAGACGGTGACCTCGCGCACGCCCTCCTCGTAGAGCAGCCACCGCAGCTCCAGGTTGATCTGGCGCGTCGTCAGCGGGCCGGCGTCGAAGGTGGCACGGTCGCCGTCGATCTCCGACACGCGCGGGACACGGGCGTTGAGCTCGACCAGCCCGCGAGCATCGAACTTTGGCTCCTCAGGCGCGCGCGGCGCGGCCGGGGCTCCGTTCACCGTGTCCATACCATCACCGTGCTCTCGTAGGGGTCATAGGTCTCGATCTCGCGATCGATGATCGCGCGGATCGCCATCTCCTCGGACGCGAGCGCGACCATGTCGTCGCCCTCGTAGAGGACGAGCGGCTTGGCCGCCAGTTCGTCCTTGGCCACGCCGAGCGCGCCCTCGGAGACGCAGATGTAGGTGAAGACGCCGTCGAGGTCCTCGAGCGAGTGGTGCATGGCGTCCTCGAGCGAGTCGCCGTTGGCCATCCGGTCGGCGAGATAGACGGCGATGATCTCGGAGTCACACATCGACGCGAACCGGTGGCCGTTGGCCTCCAGCCGGCGGCGCCACTGGTGATAGTTGGTCAGCTGGCCGTTGTGGACGACGGCCACGTCGGAGAACGGGTACGCCCAGTAGGGGTGGGCATTGGCGATGTCCACGTCGGACTCGGTCGCCATCCGGACGTGGCCGATCCCGTGCGAGCCGAAGTACTCGTCCAGGCCGTAGGACTCAGACACCGTCTTGGCGTCGCCCAGGTCCTTGACGATCTCCAGCGAGTGGCCGAGTGACAGCACCTCGGTGTGCGGGACCGACTCGACGTGGTCGGCCAGCCGCTTGAGGTCCCCGTCGTAGGCGACGGTGGCGCTGAACGTGTACTCGTTGACGTCCTCCGTCCCCTTGATCGTCGCCCCGGCCGCCGTGAGGCGAACCTCGACGTCGCGCCGGCGCCGACGGACGTCGTTGGTGAAGTCCAGGTCCCGCGGAGCCGTGGACGGCGCCAGGTTGATCCGGACGACGAGCTCCTCCGACGGGGCGTGATACAGCGCGTAGCCGGTGGAATCCGGCCCGCGGTGCTTCATCGACTGCAGCATGCTGGTCATGTCGCGGCCGATGCGGTGGGCGCCGTTCCCGTTCTTGTAGATGATCCCCGCGATCCCGCACATCAGGGCAGGACCTCGAGGTACTCGTTGCGCTCCCAGTCGGTGACGGCAGCGAGGTAGCGCTCCCACTCGTCGCGCTTGTAGTGGTGAAAGACCTTGTACAGGCGACCGGGCATCGCGCTCTTGATCACGTCGTCGGCGGCCAGCGCCTCGAGCGCCTTGCCGAGGCTGTCGGGGACCTTCTCGATCTTTTGCCCCTCGGCGAGCAGGTCATAGGTGTTGCCCTGCTGCGGCGGTCCGGGGTCGATCTCCCGGCGGACGCCGTCCAGCCCGGCGCGCAGCAGCGTCGCGACGGTCAGGTACGGGTTGCACGACGAGTCGACGCCGCGGTACTCGAAGCGGCCGCCCGAGGCCACGCGTACGGTGGTGGTGCGGTTCTGCCAGCCCCAGTTCTTGTAGATCGGCGCCCAGAAGCCCGTGTCCCACATGCGGCAGTACGAGTTGACCGTCGGGTTGCCGACGCACATCAGCGCCGGGAAGTGCTCCAGCATCCCGCCGAGGAAGTGCTGGGCGAACTGCGATAGCTGCGCCGGACCGTCGGGATCGTGAAACACGTTGTTGCCCTGGTCATCCATCAGGGTGAAGTGATGGTGGTGACCGTTGGCCGATACGCCGGTGAACGGCTTTGGCATGAACGTCGGCAGCAGGTCGTGCTTGCGGCCGACGGCGGCGCACACCTGTCGGTAGGTGGTGATGTTGTCCGCGGTGCGCAGCGGACGGTCAAACCGGAAGTTGAGCTCGAGCTGGCCGGGGGCGTCCTCGTGGTCGCCGTAGCTCATGTCCAGGCCGAGCGCCTGGCCGTAATCGACGACGTCGAGCAGCACCGGACGGAGCTCCTCGAACTGATGGATGTGGTAGCAATACGGCTTGGTGACGCCCTGTGGCTCCTCCCCGTCGCGGGGCTTGCGCAGCCACATCATCTCGGGCTCGATGCCGATCAGGAACTGGTAGCCGAGCTCGGTCTCGAACTCGTGGGCGATCCGCTTGAGGTTCTGGCGGGGGTCGGCGTCGAGCAGCTCACCGGTCTCGGTGTCGTAGCAGTCGCAGTAGACGCGAGCGACACGGTTGTCCCACGGGAGGACGGCGAACGTGTCGAGGTCGGCGACGGCGGCGAGCTCTGACTCTTCGGGGCCGAAGCCGATGTAGTTGCCGTAGCGGTCGGTGAACAGGTTGGCGGTGGCGCCGTAGACGAGCTGATAGCCCTTCTCCGCGACCTGCCCGAAGAAGGACGACACGACGCCCTTGCCCATGACCCGGCCGGTGATCGACACCTGCTGGAAGTAGACGTACCTGATCCCCTCCGCCTCGATCCGGCGCGTCAGCGCCTCGATCTTCTCGGCGCGTCCCGGCGCGTGGCGCGCCTCCTCGAGCGTCGCCGGCGCGGGCGCGATCCGCGGACTGGAGAGGACCGTGTCCACATTGCCGCCGAACTGGGGCTCCTCCACTGCTGTCGCCATCTCCACTCCTCTCACGCGCCGCCGCGGCACCGGCGGACGCGATGGGTCATTTCGCTGAGCCGCTCACGCGCGGGCTGCCCGCTGCGACGGCGCCCCTGGCTCGAGTCCGGTCATCGCAGACCGCTGCCGACCACCCACATCATGGCAGCAAGACTGGACAAATTGGTACACGGCGCGTTTATACCAAGCGGTTCTGCCGACCGCAAGAGTCGCGCCTTGACGTGACCGTCCGGTTCGATCTATCCTATTGCGTCATTCCCAATTGCATTGCGTTATAGGCAACAGTCAGGAGCGCCGCCGTGTCTCACCGCCTCCCCTCCTCCACGCCGACCCTGGTGATCGGCGCCGGGGTCCACGGTCTCTCGACCGCCTGGCATCTCGCTCGCCGGGGCGAGGACGTCCTCGTCGTCGACAAGACCGACGTCGCCGCCGGCGCCTCCGGGATCGCCTGCGGGATCGTGCGCAACAACTACTTCCAGCCGGCGATGCAGGAGCTGATGGCGGCGTGCGTCGAGGTGTGGGAGTCGGAGGCCTCGGCCCTGCACTACCACCCGAGCGGCTACATCGCGCTCGGCCCAACCGCCCAGGTGGAGGACCTGACGGCGGTGTATGAGCGCCAGCAGCGCATCGGCTACCCCTCCGAGTTGTACGTCGGCGCCGACGAGGTGGCGGAGCACATGCGTTCGCTGTATGACGACTGGCGCGCCCCGGGCCTGAGCGTCTGCCTGCACGAGCGGGCCGGCGGGTATGCCTTCAACAAGGAGTCGATGCATGGCCTCGCCGATCTCGCCCGAGCCGCCGGCGCGCAGATCGAGACCGGCGTCGAAGTGCTCGGCTTCGAGTCAGACCAGTCCGGCGCCGTCATGGCGGTGCGCACCAGCGAGGGCAACATCTCGGTCAACCAGGTGGTGGTGGCGGTCGGCCCGTGGATCGGATCGCTCTGGTCGATGCTGAACCTGCCCGAGCGGCTCGACGTGCGCCAGCCCGATGGTCAGCTGATCGCCGACCAGCCGATGTGGACCTACTGGTACCTGCAGGAGGGCGAGGCGGCGTTTGATCCGGCGATCTTCGTCACCAACGACGGCGCCTCGTCACCGGTGCTCCACGTCGACTCCGATCAGCCGCTGCGAGCCGACGACGGGACCCTGATCACCGAGGACTTCTGGGGCGTGTACTTCAAGCCCGACCGCGACAGCGTCCAGGGCGGCGCCCAGCCGTTGACGGTGGGACCCGAGTTCCAGGTCGATCCGTACCCCACCGGCACCGTCGACGCCGCCTTCCCGGACCTGTGGTCGGCCTCGCTGTCGCACTGTCTCAGGCGATTCGAGGGCGCCCGGGACAGGTATCGCCAGGTCCGCTCCGGCGGCGTCGGCGCGTTCACCGTCGACAACTTTCCGGTGTTCGACTACATGCGCCCCAACGTCTTCGTGGCCGCCGACTCCAACCACGGCTACAAGATGATCGCCGTCGGCAAGGAGATCGCCCGGGTCCTCGGGGGCGAGCACTCGTCACTGCTGCACCCCTTCCGCTACGAGCGATTCGCCACCGGGGATCTGCACCCGGTGTCGCACAGCCCCTATCCCTGGAGCTGAGCGAGT
>CAVOUS010000003.1:0-928085 GCA_963699675.1 uncultured Actinomycetota bacterium | reverse complement strand
AGTCGCAGCACTAGCGCGTGTTCAGGTATCCGCCGCCGGGCGTTATTTGCCGAAGGTTGGCGCTCGAGCGGCCGCCGCCGGCTGTCGCAGAAGCCGATCGCTCAGCGCGTCGCAAAGTGCCGGACGTAGCGGCGCTGCCATGGTGTCTCCACCGCTCGCCGGTCATAGGAATTTTTCGTCCACTCGACTGCGTCCTCGGCGCTAACGCCGCCGAGTTGTGCGATGCACGCAATCGCGCTACCGGTTCGACCACGCCCACCCACGCACGCGACCTCAACCCGCTCGCCAGCGATAGCCCGGCGGTGCGCCTCCGCGAACGCGGCCAGTGCGTCCGAGCTGTCACTCGGAAGCCAGAAGTCATGCCAGCGCAGCCATCGGTACGGCCACGCCACGTCCCGGGGTGGTGAACCGAGCAGAAACAGGCTCCACTGCGGTAGCGGCGCGACGGGAGCGCCCGCTCGGATCCCACGTCCGCGCAGGCGGCGCCCCGTCCGGCAGCTCTACGACTCCCGCACTCATCGCCCAGGACATCCCAAGGTTCTGGCCGAAGCCTCGTCTCAATCAGCGATGGCCCTGCGCACGCTGAAGTCTTGGCATCCAGCCAGCTGAGAACTTAGGATGAGCCGATGGCCGCGCTGACCGGCGTCTCGCCTGTTCTTCTGGTGGCGGATCTTCAGCGCTCGGTGGACTACTTCAGCAAGGGTCTGGGGTTTGAGTGCCACGTGTTCGGGGATCCGCCGAACTTCGCCACCGTCGCGCGTGACGCGGCGGTCATCCTTATCGCCCTTTCAGATCAGCCCGAGCGCCTCGTGCCTCACTGGCAGATCGTCGACAAGATGTGGGATGCCTACATCCGCGTCGACGATGTGGACACAATCTATGCCGAGCTTCAGGAGCGCGGGGTCGGCATCGACTACACCATCTACGACGCCCCACACGGCTTTCGCGAGTTCGGCGTCCAGGATCCCGATGGTCACGACATCGCGTTCGGGCAACTGCTCAAGGGATAGAGAAGCTGCGGCCGGGCGTTGCTTGGAGCGACCGCCCCGATGGTGCCGCGCCGGGGCCTGGCCGCTTCGATCGAGGAGTAGCACGCGTCCTCAAGCCAATCGACCAGCGGACACCTGGAGGGCGGCCGCCGGCGGTCGCACAAGGGGAATGCCCTACGAACAAGCACTGCTGACGCGCCGACGCTGAGATTGGCGATCAGCAGGTGCCAGGCCACGGATGAGTCGCGGCCTGCGTTGCTGCTCGGCGGGCGGTGGCGTGGTGTCTGGGTGTGTCCGCGGGGCGCCACGCTGGCGGGGGAGATTCGAGCGGGCGAATTCGCGTCAGCCGCAGCGTCTGGATCACGTTGGCGACCACGATGGCTCGGTCAAGGGGGGACCGCCTCCTCCCGCGGCGACAATCGGGGAGCTCGCCAGCGGGTGATGTAACGCGTCGCGAGGAGCGGCAAAGTACGCAGTGATGAGCTTGGAGCCCGACGCGAGCGTGCTGAGGCGCTCGATCGATCAGCCGGAATGCTTCGTCCTGTTATTTGACCGCCATTTCGCTGTGGTGTACCGGTACTTGCGTCGCCGCCTGGGGGATCAGCTGGCGGCCGAGCTGGCGGCGGAGACGTTCTTGCGGGCGTTCGGCTCGCGAGAACGTTTCACGGGCGGGACGAGGCGTCCGTACTCGCGTGGCTGTACGGAATCGCCGCCAATCTGGTGCGGATGAACCACCGAAGCGAGGAGCGTCGGCTGCGGGCCTACGCCCGCGCTGCTTCGGGGCTGGGCGGATATGAGCCCGCGATCGCGGTTGAAGACCGGCTCGACGCTGAGGCGCTCGGCCCGGCGCTGGCGCTGGGGCTGGCTGGCCTGTCGCCGGCGCTGCGCGAGGTGCTGGTGTTGCACGCGTGGGCTGAGTTGTCGCACGAGGAGATCGCCGAGGCGCTGGGCTGCTCGAGCGCTGCCGTGCGTACCCGTCTGAGCCGGGCGCGCAGCCGCCTGGCAGCCGGGCTCGGCGCACCGATCACAACCGGGACGGAGGAGCGATGAACGAGCTAGACGAACTGCTCGGGCAGCTAGGCAGTGCCCTGGACGACGGTCTTGACGCGGTCGCGCCGCCCGCGGCCGACCAGGCCCGCGCCGTGCTGATCGGCGCGATCGACGCCGAGTCGCCCGACACCGTCGGCGGCCGGCGCCCCCGGCGCCGCAGGTCTCGACGCTCTCGCGGCCATGGCCGCTGGTCCGGTCTGCTCGTGATGGGCTTAGGCGTGGCGGTGGCGCTCGTCGTGCTCGTCGTCGCGCTCGGCATCGGCGCACATCGCCGCGCAACCAGCGGGGCCGTGCCGACCACGATGCCATTCGGAAGCACCCTCAGCCCGTCGGGGCCGACCGGCGTGATCGCTTCAAGCGTCCAACTCGCGGCCGTCGTCCGCGACCCCGTGGGCAGCGGTCCCGCGTGGGGGATCAAGACCTACCGCCTGACAGACGACCAGACGTGCTTTCAGGTCGGTCGCGAGCAGTCCGGGCGGGTTGGGGCGGTCGGCGCGTACGGCTCGTTCGGTGACGACGGCCGCTTTCATCCGTTCACGTTCTCCGATGTCGGCTTCGGGACCTGCGTCCCAGCGACGCGCACCAGCACGCGTTTGACAACGTCGCGTATGCCAACGCCCCGGCGAGCGCCTCCGGGCAGCCGTGCCAGACGTTCCCCGGCGGTTTGCCCCCGCACATACCTGCGCGGGTCAAGGCGCGTCTGACCGCCCAGAGCCACGCCGCCGGCTGCGAGCCGGGCAACCAGCGGCTCGTTGCCTTCGGGCTGCTCGGGCCCGACGCTACGTCGGTCACGTACCGCACCGCGCACGGCACGGCCACGACACGGACGCACGGCCCGGACGGCGCGTACCTGATCGTCGAGCCTGTCGACCCGGCGATCTGCGGCACCCAATGCGATTACTCCGGCGGCGGCGCCGGCACCGCGATGAGCCTTCCGATCGGGCTGATCGCGACGATCACCTACCGCGACGCACCCACCTGCCACGGCCCGCCGCTGACCAACAACGGCCTGACGCTGCAGCGCTTTGACCACTGCCGCGATGTCGGCTACGTCGCCCCTCCCCACCCGAAGGTAACCGCGGCCGACGTCGCTTCGCCGATCACTGTCCGCGCACTGCCAGGCGATGGGCCGTTCTGCGGCAACGACCAAGGCGGGCTCTGGTACGTGTGCAAGCCAGGCGAGATCCCCCTCGGAGGGAACGACCCGATGATCGTCCTGCGAGTCTCGTTCACCGCGCGAGTCGCTGTTCGCAACGCCTTCAGCGGCTATTTTTCGATGTGCAGAACCCGGGCAACTGCGGCGGATCGGGCGGCACGGTCAACCAGAACGTAGGCAAGGACGCCCGCATCACCGTCCAACAGGACCTCCAAACGCGATGCAAAGGCACCTTCCACGGGGCAGTCCAGTACATCCCGAACATCGGGCCGGGCGGCCGCGGCCGCGCCGTCGGTGGTCCCGGAGAGCAGGGTGCGTTGACGGTCGGAACCTTCACCTATCAACTCAGGAATCTCCCCGGCCCAACCACGTCGACCCCGGACGGTGTCTTGGACGGAAGCCTCGCGCCGTGCTGCACCGCCACCCGAAGCACACCGGAGCCCGGAACGATCGTCGTCTACGGCGCTAACGGGACGCAGCGCTACGTCTACCCCGGAGCATCGGGTCACTTCTCCGTGTCGCTGCCACCCGGGCACTACCGCGTGGTCGGCGGGATCCCCAACCTCGGCTGGAGAGTCGGCCGCTGCCTCCCGGTCCCAGCCGACGTCAAATCGAACAGCCCCTCACCAGGGGTCGCTGTCAACAGCAATCACACAACCACGATCTCCGTCGTCTGCAAGGGGCATAGCTAACCGGACGGTCAAGAAAAGCGCCGTACAGGCTCGGCCTCAGGCGAGCCCCTGATCGCCCGGGGCCTCGTCGCTCGTCAAGGCCGCGACGAAACCGCCCCACAAGCAGATCAGCATGAGTCCGCGAAGGTAGCTGAGTTGTGGATTTAGGCAGACGGCGCACAAGCGGGTTCGACGCGCCAGCATCCGAATACCGATCGACAACCGGACCCTCCCGATCGTCCCCTGAGAGCGTTCGGTTCCAGCGGTGCGTCGTCGCACAAGGGAAGCCCCTACGCACATCGCGCAGCGATGCCATCCCTGATCCTTGGCCCACGCGGATGGTCCCGATCAGGGAGCCGCCAATCGCTTTCGCCGTTCTACGGGACTCCCGGCCGGGGAGCCCGACGCTGCCGTGATCGTTCTTCAGCTGTATCGGGTCGTTCATCTGCCGGGGATGACAGCACCGCGCAGCGTCATCACATCAGGCCTACCTGGGAGTGGAGATGGTTTTGATGACGCGGTCCTGGACTGAGCGCCAGATCATTGTGGGCGGGAGGTTTTCGCCGTTGGCGCGGGGGATCGAGATCGCGAAGACGTTGCTCACGACGTCGGTGCTTACGGTGAGCGGTGGCAGCCGTCGTGTTTCCTGTCCGCTGGCTGGATATTGGAGTGTGACGGTGGCGACTCCGGATGGACGACGCCGTGGACCACTGGTCCGAAGGTGCCCAGCATGCCGTGCTGTTGGATCATCGCGGGACTTTCGCCGCCGCCGCCGCCCTGGCTGCGGCCGAATTCATCTCGAAAACGCCTTCGTGGACGCGACTCGTGGCCCGGGCGGTGCGTTGCTGGGCGAACATCCGGCTCCTAGGCTGAGCGTGGCCGTGCGTGTCGATGCGGGAGCGCGGGACATCTGACGGCGAAGGGCGCTCATCTGCTCGGCGTAGCAGCGGGCCAGGGTGTGAGCGGGCGGCGGGGGCGAACCGATCGTGGCGACGGGGACGATGTAGTACGAGACGCCGTTCTCGACGCGGGCGAGGCGGATGTAACGAACGTAGACATCGTTGCTGATCCGGTCGGCCAGCAGCCGGCCGTGGCGATAGAAGCCCGCCGGAAGCCTGTCGGCGGCAGTCGCGGGCCGGCGCAGCACGCCAAGAACCGAGAGCATCGTGGCGCTTGGTGTTCCCTCGTTGACGGCCGGCCCGCGCGGGCTCAGCTCACCCCGGGTCCGGCAGGCGGGATCCTTGGTGTGTCGGTGCTGGGCGCCAGTGATGTAGCTGAGTTCGCGGATCTGCTGAGGTGACGCACGACGGTGCGCGCCGCGACTGGGTGCTACGGGCGGGGTGCGATGTGGTGGACGCGATCCGCGATGCCCGGTCGGGGATTGCTGGTGACCGGCGAGCAGCGCCACCGCGCCTCCCGCGACGAGGATCGCGATCGCGACCACCGCCGTGGCGAAGATGTGACCCATACGCCCACCCCGCGCGCCGGAAGCGACCCGGGGCACGCCGTGGGCAGCGAGCGCTCGCGTGAGCGGTCCGAGGGGGCGGGCCGAGCCGTCCTTATAGAGACCGGCGCGTAGCCCGCGCTCGAGGTCACGCAGTGCCTGGGAATACTGATCGTTCATGCGGGCTCCTCGCTGGTGATCTTCGATCCGGTCAGCGCTCGCGCCAGGGCGCTCAACGCTCGCGACACCCGCATCCGCGCCGCTGGCTCAGAGATCCCAAGCCGCGCCGCAACGACAGAAAAAGGCAACTCGTCCACGACGCGAAGCTGCACCGCCGCGCGCTGCTCGTCAGACAGCGTCGCGAGCTGATTGGCGATCACCGGGCGCATCTGGCGGACCGCGTCGAGCTCCATGATTCGCTCAGATTCATCGCCGATCATCGGAACCTGGATGCGCAGGCGCTGGATGAGCCGACGGTTGGCGTAGCCCCGCCGCAGATATCTGGCCAGCTGGTGCGACGCGATCGCAAACAGCCACGCCTGCGCTTGCGCCGCGCTGCTCCCGCGAAACCGATGGCGACCGGCGAACGCCTGAGCGAAGGTCTCAGCTGTCAGATCCAGCGCGGCCTGCCCGTCAAAGACGCGCGCGGCAAAGAATCCCAGCAGCGCCTCCCCGTGCTCGCGATACAGGCTCGTGAACTCCGACTCCCCGGCCAGCCAGGACGTCCTCAGCCTCCCGCCCGCCACTCGATCGTCAACGTCGCGACGCACAAACCGTTAAGTGTCGAGGTCACCCAAAACGCAACGCGCCTCTCGAGGATCGCCTGCCGGCCCTCGCCTTAAGGACGCCGCTGCGCGCGGTCGTAGGCGTCCGCTGATCACTCGCCCAGCGAACCGCGCGCCCGATCGGGACCGCCCGGGATCCGGTCTTGCGGTTCGCAACCCCGGGTGCTGCCGCACCCCGGGACGTCCCGGGTTATTTTCGAGGGACGAGTGTGATCTTGCCGGTGATCCCCTTGATCTGCATCTGGGTGACGCCGTGGGCAGGCGTGATGAACACTCCGTCTGTGACCGGGACGGTTCTGGTGGCCGCGCCGGCGGTGTTGATCGTGATCGTCTGGTTGGTGTTGGGCACGATGCCGAGGATGATTTCTTGCCCGTTTGGGAGCTCGCAGCGGGCGATCATGCCGGATGACAGCGCGAGCGCAGCGTTGCCCGAGCAGGCTCCGATGTGCTTGAGGGCACGCTGGTCAGACAGAGCGTGTTGCCGGCCTGAGCCCAGACGCGAAGGCCGGAGCTCGTCGTGATCTCCCGAGTTGCCTTGACGACCATGGGATTTCCGCCGCCGGCTCCGGTGCCGAGGACGTCGGTCGGAAGCGCCGCGAGCGCGGGCTCAGAGACGGTGAAGCGTTCGGTTGCGCGCCCGTAGGTTCCGACCGCGTGGCTGCCGAACAGGTCGAAGTGGTCGCGGATCTGCGGCGCGATCCGGGCGGTACTGCGTTGGTCGACGTCAAGAAGATGCTGTCGGGTTGCCGCTGCCTGATTGCCAGCCGCCAGCGACGACGAGAACGGTTTCACGACCGCTCCCGACATGCCGTACCAAGTCATGTTGTAAATGCCGGGGTTCTCGACGGCCTCCGGGACGGTGAACACAGCGACGTTGTCATGCACGGGCGCGGTGATCGGATGCGAGAACGCGACCCTCACGCGGGCGACCCCATCGGGGACGACGAGTACGACGTAGTTGCCTGACCCGCTGCCGTAGGAGGACCATGCCTGGCCGGCGTCGATTTCTGCCGGAGTGAGGCAGCATCCACCCCCGCCAGCCAACAGCGCCAGTCGCAGGCCGCTGCTGCCGGGCGTCGACCCGGTCCCGCGGGGCCCCGGGGGCCACCCCCCGTGCTGCGGCCGCATCGGGACGAGCACGACCTTCTGACCGTCGCGGGTGACCGTCGCCACGCGGATCAGGGACATGACCGGGGTCGCGACGCGGCTGTGGTGCACGATGCCTGTCAGGGCCGATCCCAGATCACGATCGGCCGGGGTCTGTGGCCGCCGCAGGACCCCCAGGATCCCGACCAGGCCCCGCCCCGGTAATGGAAGCGCCCGCCGGGCGGCGGGCGCCCTACCGCCAGGGCGGTGACCGGAGTGAAGGACAACGACCGCACCAATCCCCAGTGCCATGGCTACCCCGACCAACACGACGACAACCAGTCGTGACGCCCAGCCCGAGCCGTGCGACGCTTGTCCGACGCCGACTCGCTCCCGGGACCCGTCAATGTTGGTGAACGGTGAAGCCGCATCGGCGGTGGTGCTGTCGTCCGCGGTCATGATTCCGTCTGCTTCAAGCCGGCTCCAGAGCCGGTCGATCGACGGAGCGCCACCGGACGGCTCCGGGTTGGAGGGGCGCGTAGCAGCTGATCTGGGTCGGGCATCATCCCGTGGCCTCCGCGGTCTGTGGATCTGGTGTCGCTGAGCGGGCGCGTTCCAGCGCGTGGCGCAACCGCCGCCGGGCGCGATGCAACCGCACGGCGGCTGCTGCTCGTGAGCAGCCCAGAGTCAGCGCCAGCTCGCGCCAGTCAAGACCTTCCCACGCGCTCAACAGGATGAGCTCGCGATCGCTGTCGCCCAGCTGGTCAAGCGCGCCGGCGAGGAGCTCAGCGGCCCCGTCGTCGACGCCGGCGGATCGCGCGGCGCTGCGCAGGCGATCAGTGAGTGCTTCGGCCCGCGTCGCGCTGCGCCGCTGGTTGGCCAGTACCCGCCGTGCGCACCCCAACAGCCACGGCAGCGCCTCGTCAGGAACGTTCTCAAGCCGCCGGCACGCGACGACGAACACCTCCATCACGACATCGTCGACGACGAAGCCTCAGCCCGCCGGCTGGCATAGGCCTGCACCGCGTCGGCGTGCTCGAGTACAACGCCTCCAACGGCGGCGACGGTGATCGACCTCCATGCCTACATCATGTCCAGCAACACGCCCCTATTTACCCCCGGACCACCAACGACGGCCGCCCACGCACTGCCGTTGCCGGCCAGCCGATGATGGAGCGGGCACGCCCGGACCGATGCCGGCAGGCGCGCCCCCAGACATCGGCCCGCGCCGCGGCAGTGTCTCGACGCCCGTCGACCGGCGGACACCCGACCACAGCCGCCGCCGAGCGCTCTCTGGACAGTTGACGGTGCGGTCGGATAGTGGGGGTCAGCAATACTTCGCCGGCATGGTTGAAGAGGGCGATCGGTGGTCGCGATGGCTGCTTGAGCGGCGCGACGGGGGGTCGGAGTCGCAACGGGAGCAAACCCGCGACCATCTCGCGGGGATTCGTGATCGGGTCCTTGAGGGTGCCGGGCCGTTGGAGGGCGCCACGGTGCTGGATGTCGGGGCGGGAGATGGGCTGATTGGACTGGCCGCGCTTGAGCGGGTCGGTGCCGGTGGCCTGGTGATCTTTTCCGACGTCTCGTCGGTTCTGCTTGACCGGTGTCGCGACGCGGCGCGATCACTCGGCTTGCTTGATCGAGCCCGGTTTGTGATTGCCGGAGCGGAGGATCTGACGGGGATCGCGGACGCGTCGGTCGATGTTCTCACGACTCGGTCGGTGTTGATCTACGTGGCTGAGAAGCAACACGCGCTTGCCGCGTTCGCGCGGGTGCTGCGTCCGCACGGGCGGATCTCGCTGTTTGAGCCGATCAACCGGCTGATGTTTCCCGAGCCCGCCGACCGTCTCGGTGGCTATGAGATCGCATCGGTGGCCGGCTTGGCAGCGAAAGTCAAAGCACAGTTCCCCGCCGATAGCGACGATCGCGCGGCGATGATGGGATTTGATGACCGCGACCTGCTCGAGCTGACAGTGGCCGCCGGCTTTACGCGAGTACGGGTCGAATGCCATCTCACCGTGGAGCCCGGGTCGTTGATGCGGCCAGTCAGTTTTGACGCTCTGTTGGACAGCGCTCCCAATCCCAACGCTCCCACCGCCCGGGAGGCAATCACGGCCGCCCTGGGCGACTGTGAACAGGCCCGGTTTCTCGGCGAGCTTCGTCAGGCGTTTGATCAGGACCGGGCGGTGCGCCGAATGGCTGGCGCTTACGTGTTCGCACAAACAGGCTGACGCTGCCGGCCCGCCGCCGAGCGCCTCCGGCATTCAGCCGCAACGGCCTCTCGCCCGCTGGGGCGCCCGTGTCGACACGATTGCGGGCGTCTCACTTGCTATCGCATTGCGCACTCTTGCTCCCTGAGTTAGTCCCGGCGCGGTCATCAGCGCCGACCTAGCGCTCAGCGTCGCACAAAGGGTGTGCGCACAGTTTTCGCACAACCAGGGGCGATACGGACACCCGCAATGCGCCCGCGCGCGCGACGAGCGCGGGCAACGGCGCCCGCGGTCTGCTCGTCGCGACAAGATCAGACCGGCCGAGTCGGGACGGGCATCGAAGCGGCACCGGCCAAAGGCCTCCGGGCGCGCGCTGATGAGGGCCCGGGCATCCATGCCCGGAACACACCACGCGCGACACGGCGCGGCGCCGGCTCACAGATCAAGGATGACGCGCGCGGACCACCAGCCACCGATCGCACGTCCAGCGCGATGCCCGCACTCGCGCACGATGAGAACGACTCCTGAGCCGCCCCGCTCACGACCTGACGCCCAACCGCCGGCGAGCTCCATGCCATCGTCGCGAATCCGCCTCGCATCTCCCTGGGCACCAGCCCGACACCGGCTCCGATCAGACGGTCCGCGGCCCCTCACGACGCCGACCAGCAACAGACATGCACTCCACGCAAAATCAGTGCTCAAGATGTCCGAACGTGTGGCGTAGATCATGGAACCGCAGCGGCCGCAGGCCGGCGCGGCGCAGTGCTTCCTTGTAGCGACGCCGCAGCGCCGAACCGTCAAGGTGGTCGCCGCCCACGCCCGCGAACACGAGGTCGTCGTCGCCGGTCCAGTGCTCGCGGCCTCCCAGCCGAGCCAGCGCTGCCGCGACATCCGGCGCCAGGGGCACAGCCCGGACCTTGCCCGACTTCGGCATGTGAGTGGCCGGCGTAGTAGCTCGCGCGGACGCGCACCGCACTTCCGGCGAAGTCCACGTCGCGCCAGCGCAGCGCCAGCAGCTCCCCCATACGCAACCCTGTGGAGGCAGCCACCAGGAACAGCGCCCCGTCGAGCTCGGAGCCGGCAGCGCCAACCAGCGCCTTCGTCCGGGTGCTCGCCGCCTGCGTCATCGACGCCTGCCAGGACTCGATCGCGCCCGGCGTCACCGCCTCGAGCGCCATCGGACCAAACGCGGGCAACAACTCCGAGCGCACGATCGACCGATAGCCCTCGATCCGTGGACGGCTTGCGACCCCGATCGTGCTCGATGTAGCGCAGCCACTCCGCCGCCGCATCCGCGAAGGTCGCACCGGAGCGAACGCTGCCCGCCAGCGTCCCGCGACGAGCCTTGTCCAGCACGTCGCGCAACCAGGCTTCGGCCAGGCGCGTTGTGAAATAGCCGGCCGGCGGCCGGCCGCGCTCACTCCACGCGGGCCCTACCTTGCGCTGTACCTGGCGGCCGTCAGGCAGCCGGTACTTCGCGTACCAGACGAGCCCGCGAGCGCGCTCGACGCGGAAGACCTGTCCCGTGGGAACTCGCACCGGCGATCCCATGCCGTGGTCGTACGCCGATCCGGGGACATATTGGGGACATTTCTCAGAACCGCCACAAATCACCGCACCGAGAAACATGCGGTTTGGGGGCCTTTCCCGAAGCCGACGCCCGGATTCGAACCGGGGACCCCTTCATTACGAGTGAAGTGCTCTACCAGCTGAGCTACGTCGGCGTTAGCAGAGATTTTCCCGGATTCTCCGCGCGCCGGTTGCACGTTGGTGCAGCACGGGAGCAGCAAGATCCGGGTCGGCCGCTGCTGCGGGCAAGGGTAGCCGACGTAGCTGCGGGCCAGCATCAAGCGATCGCGGCGGCGCCGGACGACGGCTGGGGTTGTTAGCACCCGGTGACCGCCGGCCGCCGGGGTGTAACGCCAGGACTGCCATGGGTTCATCTCTAGTGTGAGAACTGAATTCATCGGGTTGGTCCGCCGCCGCGTGCACGGGCATCTGTGGCCGATCCTGCAGACGGGTGTCGCCGCGGTCGGAGCGTGGTACATCGCCGTGGCGCTCGGCGTCGAGCACCGGCCTGCGTTCGCGTCGATCGCGGCGGTGATCTCGCTCGGCGCGGCCTTCGGCGAGCGCCGGCAGCGGGCGGTCCAGCTGATCGCGGGGGTGATGCTGGGGATCGTGCTCGGCGACCTGCTCATCCGGGCGATCGGGACGGGGCTGCCCCAGATCGGCATGCTCGTCGTCCTCGCGATGGTCGCCGCGGTCATCCTCGGCGGCAGCGAGTTGCTCGTGACCGAGGCGGCCGTGTCGGCGATTCTCGTCTCGACGCTCTCCTCGACCCCCGAGGTGCGCCTGCTCGATGTGCTCATCGGCGGCGGGGTGGCGCTCGCGGTCCACACGCTCGTGTTCCCGCCCGATCCGGTGGTCGGCGTGGCCCGGGCGACCAACAGCGTCTTCGGTGAGCTCGGAGTCATCCTGCGGGACGCCGCCGGCGCGGTGGCGGCCGCGGACGTGCGTCCCGCCGAGGCAGCCGGAACCGCGTCGGACGCGGTCGAGAGTCAGCTCGCCCAACTCAGCCATGCCGTCATCGTCGCCCGCGATACCGCCCGGTGGGCCCCGCTGCGGCGCGGGTCGCGCGGGGAGCTGGAACGGTATGCGCGGACGCTGCCGTTCGCGGATCTGGCCGCTCGCAATGTGCGGGTCCTCGTCCGCAACGTCCGGCGCTATGTCCGCGGGGGCAACCCTCCGAACGCCGAACTCGCGGACGCGATCCGCGATCTCGGTCTGGCCGCATGGGAGCTTCCGGCTCAGTTCGAAGAGCCGTGGCGCAGCGGTGACGTCATCCGCCTCGCCCTCCAGGCCGCCGGCCGCGCCACCGCGGCTGCGAGCCGGGACCCCAACCTCGCGCTCGGCGACATCGCGGGGCAGGTACGGTCAATTGCGATCGACCTCGTGAGGGCGTCCGAGGCCGGCGAGACCGATCACGGCGCCCTGATCGACGCCCCTACCGAGGAGCTGCTGGCCGCCCTGCCGCTCCCGGAGCCGGCGTGAGGGTCAGCCCCGTGCCGGCAGCTTGACGACGTCGAGTCCGAGTGGCGCGCAGATGAGCGCCGGCCGGTCGGATCGGGCGAGCCGGCGTCGCAGCAGCACGAAGGCCGGTACCCCGAGCGCGGCCGGCACGAGCAGTTGGAACAGGCGGTAGAGAAGCACCGCCGCGGTGGCGACCGTGAGGTTGACGCCGTACAGCGCGAAGACGCCGATGAGCGCTCCCTCGGTGCCGCCGATTCCGCCCGGCACCGGGATGAGGTTGCCGAGCTGGCCGATGAGGTAGCCGAGCACGAGCACGCCGAACGTCGGCACCGGCCCGACGGCGGCGAACGCGAACCCGAGCGCAGCGATGTCGAACGCCATGTAGGAGAACGAACCGGCGATCGCCCCGACGCTGTGCGAGCGCAGCAGCACGATCGCCTGGTCGACGCCGTCCGCGCCGGCCGTGAGCCCCGCACGCAGAGCGAGGCGCGCGCGCCCGGTCCAGCGGTGAGGATCAGCGTCGGCGCCACGCTTGCCCAGCGCCCGCAGCAGCCTCGGGCTCAGCCCGACGAGCAGCACGCCGAGCGCGGTGATGAGCGCCGGGACGAGCGTGAGCCACGCCGACCCGCGACCGGGGACGATGCCGGCGAACACGCCGATCCCGACGAGGATGAGCGCGAAGAAGTTGGCGGCGCTGGTGATGACGAAGAACGCGACCGTCCGCCGCCCGATGTGCCCGGTCGGCATTCCCGCCTGGCGCAGCGCCCACACGCCGAGCGCGAGGCCGCCGGCGCCACCCGCCGGCAACAGGGTGTTCGCCGCCTGCTCGGCCATCGCGATGTCGTAGCTCAACCGCCACGACATCCCGGCGCAGAACGTCGACCGAAAGGCGAGCAGATAGCCGAAGCACGATCCGACCTCGGCCAGCGCAGCTGCGACGACGCCGGCCAGCGCGGCCCCGGCGAGACGCGAGCGGACGTCGTCGAGTCCCGGGAGGGCGCTGATCGCGATCACGACGACGGCGATGACCGCCGCGATCTCGGCCACCCGAATGAGGAGGTGGCGCGCGTCGAGCTCATCGGGCAGGGCCGCCCCGCTCGCCGGGTCGGCGGTCGGATTGCGCAGGTCAGCGGGCGCCATCTGGCGGAGAGACCGAGAGACCCGTCGCTGGAGCGAACGGAGCGGCCTGGTCGACAAGCCGCGGGGACCGCCAGCTCAGCGCGCCGGTCGCGCCGGCGCTCGCCGTCGGCACGATCGCGACCGTGATCGTCGCGCCAAGGAGCAGCAGCCGAATGGCACGTCGCTGCGTCAGGCCCCGTACCCGCACGGCCGCCATCCTACCCCGGCCGCGACATCGCCCGAGGCGCACCGCAACGCGATTCAGATCGACCACCGGATGTTCTCCGAGGTGATAACGACTCAGGCGTTCGAAGTTCACCCCTCGTGGGCGATGCGGACTCACCCCGGTGGGCTCGAGGCTCGTCCTCTGCCGATGACTGAGACGAACCCACACCCGGGCGCCGCTCCGCCCGCCCGCCCAGCATCGGCCACCGCCGTCGAGCCGCGCCGGCTCTCGGCATCGGCGGCAACTGGGCCGGCCGCGAGCATGCCCGCTGACCTCCTCCGGCGGGAGCTCGCGGCCGACCAGGTAGCGCGTCAGAAGGGCCCGTCGGGGAGTTCCGGCTCCCCGGTGCGGACGCGCCACTCCTCGACGAGGATCGCCCAGCGCTCGTGGTCGCGCCAGCGGCCCCCGATCTTGAGGTACCGGGGGGAGAAGCCCTCCCGTCGAAACCCCGCCCCGCTGGCCAATGCCAGCGAGTTGGCGTTGCCGGGCTGGATGTTGGCCTCGACGCGGTGCAGCTGCATGGTGGTGAAGGCGTGGCGGAGCACCAGCTCGATGCCCTCCCGCATGTAGCCCTGACCGGCGAATGGCTCGCCCACGGCGTAGCCGAGGTAGGCGCTCTGCAGACGCCGGCGGATGATCTGCGACAGGTTGAAGAATCCGATGATCGCGTCGTCCTCGACGCGGCACAGGAGCATGGCCTCGAAGTCGGGGCGCCGGGTGTCGGCCAGGTACGCGGCGAAGCGGTCATCGTCGGTGGGAGCGGTCGCCCAGGGGCTGTGGAAGGCGCGGCTGGTTCGCATCAGCGCGGTGAATTCCTTGCGGTCCGGCCGCTCCGGCGCCCGGAGGTACACGCGCGGCGACGTGCTCATCGGGCCAGTAGCTGTTCCAGGCGATATGCCAGGGCCTCGCATGCCAGGTCCTCGGAGACGTTCAGTTGGAAGCGCTCGCGCGTGTCCTCCACCAGCTCCACCCCGGACCGGAGCCGCACCGGATCGATCCCGGCGTCCTCGCCCAGCTCGACGTCTCGATCGCGGTTGCGGATCAGCTCCGCCGCCCCCAGGCCGAGAAACGCCAGGTCCGCGTACCACAGCGACACGAGCTGCAGAGCGAGATCGAGGGCCCCCGTCTGCACGCGACGGCGGGAGCGTCGGATGCGCTCTGACCACTCGTTCTCCACCTTCTTGCGCTCTTTGCGGGCGGTCAGCTCGAGCTCGGCCTCGAGCATCGCCTCCAGCTCGGCCCCGGCCGCCTCTCCCCGCACACGGACCGCCGCCAGCAGCTCGGTCCAGGGACGTACCTGGGTCATCTGGCCTGCGATGGCCGACCGCGCATAGCCCTCGGCGGCGGCGCGGAGGGCCTGGCCCTCGGGGCTGGCCAGCTCCCGCGCCCGGTCGGCGTCCTGCAGCGCCAGGCGCACGCACGCACGCGCCGTCAGCGGCCCCACTCCGAGTGCCTCGATCTCCGCCGCCGCCTCCTCCTCGGTCGGCGCCTCGAATCGGACCGCCTGGCACCGGGACCGGATCGTCGGCAGGATCTCGCCGGGGCGATCGGTGAGGAGGATCAGGTGCACGAACGCCGCCGGCTCCTCGAGGGTCTTGAGCATCCGGTTGGCGGCCTCGTCGCCGAGCTCGTCGGCGCGCTCGATGACGAATACCCGGCGGCTCGATTCGAAGGGGGTCCTGCTGGCGGCCGAGATCACCGGGCCGTCGATGTCGGACACGAGGATCTCGTGGGCACCGCTGGGAACGACCCACGTCAGGTCGGGATGGGCGCCGGACATCACGCGCGCGCGCGCGCCGCTCGGATTGGCGGATCCCTCGGCCAGCAGCTCCGCGGCCAGTGCTCGCGCCGCCGCCCGCTTGCCCGATCCCCCCGGCCCGTGGAACAGGTACGCGTGCGACGCGTGTGCCAGGGCGTCCAAGACGGGGGCCAGGACGGCGCGAGCGTGGGGGTGTCGTTGCAGCTCGGCGATCACGGGTCGATCCTAGTCTCCCGCCCCGCCGCCGGAGCGCCCGGTCGATAACGTCGGGCGCCACTCCATGACGCGCGGCCGGCTGATCACGATCGAGGGAATCGACGGAGCGGGAAAATCGACGCTGGCGTCGGCGCTCGTCTCCGCGCTCGAGGACCGGGGAATCGATGTGACCCTCCTGCGCGAGCCGGGCGGCGTCCGCGCCGCCGAGCGGATCCGAGCGCTGGTCAAGGACCCGGCGGCGACGATCGGCGCGCGCGCCGAAGCCCTGCTGTACGCCGCCGCGCGCGCCCAGCTGGTGGAGGAGGCGCTCGAGCCGCTCCTGGCCGGCGGCGAGCTCGTGCTGCTCGATCGCTTCGTCGACTCGTCACTGGCGTACCAGGGCGGGGGGCGCCGGCTGGGCGTCGAGGCCGTGCGCGCGATCAACGATTTCGGCACTGGAGGCCTGACCCCCGACCGCACGCTCCTGCTCACGGTCGACCCGCAGCTCGGCCGTAGCCGTTCGCACACTCGCGGCGCGCCTCCCGACCGGCTTGAAAGCCAGCCCGACGACTTCTTCGATCGGATCGCAGCCGCCTACGCGGACCTGGCTCGCTCGGAACCGGAGCGGGTCAAGCCGATCGACGCCTCAACGGATCCGGCCGACGTCCTCGCCCAGGCGCTGACGGCGATCGCGGATCTATTCTGAGTAGCCCTGAGGCCTCGCCTGGGCAAACGCCCAGGCGTCGCCGATCATCTGCGCCAGTTCGGGCTTTTTCGGCGCCCAGCCGAGCTCGGCGCGGATGCGCTGGCCGGCGGCGACCAACCGCGGCGGATCGCCCGGACGGCGCGGCGCCTCGATGACCGGGATCTGACGTCCGGTGACCTGGCTCGCGGCATCGATCACCTCGCGCACCGAAAAGCCGGTTCCGTTGCCGAGGTTGAAGATGCGATGCTCTCCGCCGCGCGCGCCCCCGAGCGCGAGCAGGTGCGCGGCTGACAGGTCCTCGATATGGATGTAGTCGCGGATCGCGGTGCCGTCCGGGGTCGGGTAGTCGGTCCCGTACACCTCCACGCGCGGGATCAGCCCGAGCGCCGCACGCAGGACGTTGGGGATCAGATGAGTCTCGGGCTCGTGATCCTCACCGACGTCGCCGCTGGCGCCGGCGACGTTGAAGTACCGCAGGCTCACCGCGCCGATGGCGGAGGCCTGACAGTAGTCCCCAATCATCTGATCGACGGCAAGCTTGGTCGCACCGTACGGACTGGTCGGCCGTGGCGGCGCGGTTTCCGAGATCGGAACCTCGTCCGGCTGGCCGTACACCGCACAGGTCGACGAGAAGACCAGTCGTGGAATCTCGGCCGCCCGCATCGCGTCGAGGAGGTTCAGCGTGCCGACAACGTTGTTGTGGTAGTAGCGCTCCGGATGGCTGACCGACTCGCCGACGAGTGCGAGCGCGGCAAAGTGCAGGACGCCGTCAAACCCCTCGGAAACCGCCGCCCGCACCGCGTCGGCATCTCGCAGGTCCGCCTGCACGAGGCGCGCGCGCGGCGCCACCGCGGCGCGGTGGCCCCGCTCGAGGTTGTCGAACACGACGACCTCGTGCCCGTCGTCCAGGAGCTGGCGGGACACGACCGAGCCGATGTAGCCGGCACCACCGGTGACGAGGAGCTTCATCGGGGCCCGGCACCGTGAGCATGCTGACAACGAGGCATTCGCATTAGCTATTTAACAGACCTAGAATCGCCAAGGCCGTGAGCGACGCCTGGCAATCAGCGAAGATCAAGCACTTCGAGCATGTGGTCGTGGGTCCCTCGATCGCCCTGTTGCGGGTGACTGGCAAGGCCCCACGCCGTACGTCGGGCGGGGATGTGCGGCCGACGCTGCTCGCCGACGACGGTCACGTGGTGCAGCGGTTCGCGCCGCTTCCCTCACCGCCCGACGACCGGGTGCTGCGCGCCGCGTACTCGGTTCCGGCGGAGGTGATCAAGGCCGACACCGTGTTCTCGCTCGAATTCGACGATGGTTCGGTGATCTCGCTGCCCGCGCCGACGCCGGGGGCCGCGCGTATCACCAGCGACGACGACGGTGACCCGGCCGCCGACAGCGGCGTGACGGCGGACTCTCCGGCCGCCGACGACGCTGGGCCGGAGCCCGACGACAGTTCCACACTCCCTCGCGTCGCCGAGGGCGGGCACGACGACCCGCGATCGGTCCGCCGGCAGACACCCCCGCCTCCCGGGCAGCGTCCGCGCGAGCGCCGCTCGGAGATGGCGGCCAAGCTCACCGAGCTGTCCGCGGCGCTTGCCGAGTCAAGGCACGCCGGCGGCGAGCTGCAGATCGCCCGCGAACGTGCGGACGCCAAGGCCGCCGAGGCGCGCGCGGACGCGGACGCGCTTCACCAACGCATCGCGGACCTCGAGGCGATGAACGCCGAGGCGCAGCACCGAGTGCTCAGAGTCACAGCCGAGGCCGACATGGCGGTCGAGAGCCGCGTAGCCGAGGCACGGGCGCAGGCCGAGCAGGCCGCGGCCGGACCCCGGGTGGAGCTGGAGGCGCGCCTGGCCGACCTCGCGGACACGGCCCGGGTGTACGAGACCCAGACCGAGTCCTTGACCCGCGAGGTCGAAACGCTGCGGCAGGCGCGAGCCGAGAGCGACCACGCGCTCCAGGACGCCCTCGAATCGATCCGCACACTGACCAGCGAGCGGGACGAGCTCGACACCTGGCGGGGCGAGCTCGAGCGCCGGCTGGCCGATACGACGACCGAGCTGGCCGCGGCGAGAGCCCAGTTCGGCGAGAACGAGGGCGAGAACGAGAACGAGCTGCGCGAGCGGCTCGCCGACGCGGAGGCCCGCGCCGAGCTGGCGACGCTGCAGGCAGCCCAGGCCGCGGAGCGAACCGCGCCGGATCCTGACTCGAGCGCGCCGGACTCGGACTCGAGCGCGCGGATCAGGCAGCTGGAGGCCCAACGCGTGGAACTGAGCCACCGGGCGCAGCGGCTGGCAGCGCTGCTGGCGCCGGCGGACCAGCTGGCCGAGCTGGCTCGTGCCCTGACCGAAGCCCGGGCCGACGCGCTGGAGCTCGAGGCCGCTGCCGGCGCTGGCGTCGAGGTGGCCGAACATCGCGAGCCGGAGACCGGCGCAACGGAGAGGACCGAGGCGACCGAGGCGGCCGAGGACGGCGAATCGGCGATGGCCGAGCGCGCCGCCGACGCGACCGGCGCCACCGACGCCACCGACGCCACCGACGAAATCGAGGCGATCAGTCGCCGGGCCGAGGCTGAGGCCGAGCAGCAGGCGGCCCGGGAGCTCGCCGAGGCAGCCGCACAGGCGCGGTCACCGCACTGAGCCAGGAGGGCCGCGCCCTCACGCCTCCGCGAGCACGATTTGACGCTCGTTGCGGAGTAAAATAAGGGCTACCCCGAGCAGTCTCGACGAAGATTGCGAGACACTCGAAACGGCCCTGTCGGTCCAACCTTTTTCCGTCCGGGCCGTCCGCCAGGATTTGCCGCCCACTCGGCCGCCACGGAGCCGAGCCAGGACAGCCGAGGCAGGCGGAAACGAGAGGAGCAGTACTTGATGTCCAACGCACCGCAAACGCAACTCACACCAGGTTCTCGGGCGGGCGAAGGCCTCTCGGTGCGGCGCTACTTCACGAGTCCAGGAACGCATCCGTTCGACGCGATCCAGTGGGAAGTGCGTGATGCGCGAATCGGACACGGCGACAAGGTGTCGTTCGAGCAGCGGGATGTCGAGTTCCCCAAATCGTGGTCGCAGAACGCGACCAACATCGTCGCCCAGAAGTACTTCCGCGGCCAGCTCGGATCACCGGCACGGGAGCACTCGGTCCGCCAGATGATCGGCCGGGTGGCCGGGACGATCGCGGGCTGGGGCCGCGAACGCGGCTACTTCGCCACCGACGAGGATGCCGGCACCTTCGAGGACGAGCTGACCCACATCCTGCTGCACCAGCTCGCCGCCTTCAACTCGCCGGTGTGGTTCAACGTCGGGTTCGAGGAGAGCCCGCAGTGCTCGGCCTGCTTCATCCTCTCCGTCGAGGACGAGATGGACTCGATCCTCAGCTGGAACACCAAGGAGGGCAACATCTTCCGCGGCGGCTCCGGCTCGGGCATCAACCTGTCCAAGATCCGCGGCTCGATGGAGCCGCTGGCCAAGGGCGGGACCGCCTCGGGCCCGGTCAGCTTCATGCGCGGCGCCGACGCCTGGGCGGGCACGATCAAGTCGGGCGGCAAGACCCGGCGGGCGGCCAAGATGATCGTGCTCGATGTCGATCATCCCGACATCCGTGACTTCATCTGGTGCAAGGCCAAGGAGGAGGACAAGGCCGCAGCGCTGCGCGACGCCGGCTTTGACATGTCGATCGACGGCGAGGGCTTCTACTCGATCCAGTACCAGAACGCGAACAACTCGGTCCGGGTCAGCGAGCAGTTCATGCGCGCGGTCGAGAACGACGAGGACTGGCATCTGACCGCCCGCGTCACCGGTGAGCCGATCGGCGAGCCGATCCCGGCGCGCCAGCTGATGAAGGAAATCGCCGAGGCTGCGTGGCGCTGCGCCGACCCCGGCGTTCAGTACGACACGACGATCAATGAGTGGCACACCTGCCCGGCATCCGGCCGAATCAACGCATCCAATCCCTGCTCCGAATACATGCACGTCGACGATTCGGCGTGCAACCTCGCCTCGCTGAACCTGATGAAGTTCCGCCGCAGCGACGGCACGTTTGACGTCGAGTCCTTCGAGCACGCGGTCGACATCGTCTTCTTGGCGCAGGAGATCGTCGTGTCGCCGTCCAGCTATCCGACCGAGGAGATCGGCGCCAACGCCCGCGCGTTCCGCCAGCTCGGGTTGGGGTACGCCAACCTCGGCGCCTACCTGATGGCCGACGGCGTGCCGTACGACTCCGATGCCGGACGCGGCACCGCGGCGGCGATCACCGCACTGATGACCGGACGCGCATACCTCGGCTCGGCCCGGATCGCGGCCGCCATCGGCCCGTATGACCGGTACCCCGAGAACCGCGATGCGCACAACTCGGTGATGCGCATGCACCGTAATGCCTCGCACGCGATCGCCGTCGAGGATTGCCTGGACACCGCCCTCCTCAAGTCGGCGCGCCGCACCTGGGACGAAGCGGTGACCGCCGGGGAGCAGCACGGGTACCGCAACGCGCAGGCCACGGTCATGGCGCCGACCGGCACGATCAGCTTCCTGATGGATTGCGACACGACCGGCGTCGAGCCCGACTTCTCGCTGGTCAAGTTCAAGGAGCTCGTCGGCGGCGGCCAGATGACGATCGTCAACCGGACGGTGCCGCTGGCGCTGCAGACGCTCGGCTACTCCGACGAGCACATCGAGCAGATCGTCGCCTACGTCAACGAGCACAGCACGATCGTCGGCGCTCCCGGCCTGGACACCGAGGATCTGCCGGTGTTCGACGTGGCTGTCGGCGAGCGGGCGATCTCCTACCTGGGCCACATCAAGATGATGGGCGCGATCCAGCCGTTCATCAGCGGCGCGATCTCCAAGACGGTCAACATGCCGCAGTCCGCGACGGTCGAGGACATCGCCGACGCCTACATCCAGGCGTGGCGGCTCGGCATCAAGGCGCTCGCCATCTACCGGGACGGCTCCAAGACCGCCCAAGCGCTGCGCACGGATGCGCAGCAGGGACAGCCGATCGCGGTCGACGTCCAGGCCGAGGTGGAGAAGGCGGTCACCGAAGCGCTGGCCAAGGTCGGCCCCAAGCGCCGCCGCATGCCGCGTGAGCGACAGTCGATCACGCACAAGTTCTCGATCGGCGGCCACGAGGGCTACATCACCGCCGGGATGTACGAGGACGGCACGGTCGGCGAGATCTTCCTCACCGACATCGGCAAGGAAGGCTCGACGCTGCGCGGGATGATGAACGCGTTCGCCACGGCGATCTCGCTCTCGCTCCAGTACGGAGTACCGCTCGAGACGCTCGTGCGGAAGTTCAGCTACATGCGCTTCGAGCCCGAGGGCATGACCTCCAACCCGGAGATCCCGTTCTCCAAGTCGATGCCGGACTACATCATGCGCTGGCTGGCATCACGCTTCCTCGATGCCGACCTCCAGGAGGAGCTGGGCATCCTCACCAAGGAGGTGCGGGCGCGCAAGGCCGCCCAGGACGCAGCCAGCTCCCAGTACGGAGACACCGCCACGCCAACGGCACCCCCCACCCCGGCCCGGCCGGCGGCGACGGCGCTGACCGACGATCCACCGGTGATGCCGGCGGTGCGTCAGGGACTCGACCTGGGGCCGGCCTGCCAGCAGTGCGGCGGCATGATGCAGCGGACCGGCAGCTGCTACACGTGCGGCAGCTGCGGGTTCAATACCGGCTGCGGCTGATACGAGACGCCGGAGACAGCTACGAGACGGCGGTGACGCCGGTGGCGGTCAGACCGCCACCGGAAGTTCCGGTGAACGTGACCTGAACGTCGTTACCGACCGCAAACGCGCCGATCAGGGTCGCGTTGCCGCCGGTGGAGAACGTCACGACTCGGCCGTTGGCGAGCTGGAGCGAGAACAGCGAGCCGTCGGGCGCGACCATGGTGATCGTGCCGGTCACGGGAGCGCTGCCCGAGCCGCCGGATGTGCCACCGCCGCCGGGGGTGCCGCTCCCGCCGGTGGTGGTGCCGGTTCCTGACGCTCCGGTGCCGCTCGGCGGCGTGCCGGTGGTGCCGGCGGGCGGGCTGACGATCGTGATCGTGTGCGCGGTCAGCGCGCCGCCGGCGGCGGTGGTGTAGGTCAGCGTCACGGTGTCACCCACCTGCAGGTGTCCGCCGGTCGGATCGTTGGAGGTGACCGAGAAGGTCTGAGAGCTCCCGTTGGCCGCCGTGACGGTGAACGAGGTCCCGTTGGCGCTGATCGCGGCCACCAGGCCGGCGGCTGTCTTGGCGTTCGCGTACGTGACCGTGCCGAGGGTGACGGCGCCCGCGCGGTTGGTCGTGTAGCTCACGTGAACGTTGTCGCCGACGGAGAATCCGGTGATGAGGTTCGGGTCCGCGCCGGTCTCGAAGGTGAGGTTGGGTCCGTAGGTCACCGTCTGCGTCAGCACCGACAGGTCCAGGTGGTAGGGCTTGTACGCGCGGCTGGACGCGTCCGGCGCGCCGTCGTTGAGCCAGCCGGCGCCGCCGTTGCGCTGCAGCGGGTTGCCGGCACCGCCGTCGGACGTTCCGAAGAAGCGGCCATCGATGTTCATGAAGATGTGGACGCCAGGGTGGTCGTAGAGCGTGACCTCGTCCGGCCCGGTTCCGAGGCCACGGGCGATCAGCTTCTCTTGCCGGAGCTGCGCGATGATCCCGGCATCATTGGGCACCGGGCTGCCGGCCGGCCACACGCCGGCGCCCGACAGCACGGCCGCCACCGAGCCCGAGCAGTCGTAGCCGCGCCGGCGGCCGTTGTAGCCGGGGCCCTTGATGCCGATGCTGGCGGTGCCCGCCTCGGCGTGCCCGCCGCCGTACACGTAGGCGTAGTCACCGGCGGTGACCGCGTCGGCGGCCTGGGTCAGGGCCCCGGTCACCGACATCCGCCGTCCGCCGGACCGGATCGTGAACCCGGCCCAGTCGACGGAGACGATCGTTCCCGATACCCGGTGCTGGCTCGGCTGCGCATGCGGAGCCGCGTGCGGCTGAGCCGCCGCGGCGGCGGCGGGCAGAACGAGCGCGCACACGAGCGCGCCGATGGTGGAGTACAGGCCGGGGCGCTGCGGCGGGCGCCGGCGACGGAGATCACGTCTCATCCACCCCTTGATCGGCCAGGTCAGCCGAAAACCTGAAGTTCGGCACCACGAGCCCCGAACAACCGTCCTGCGACGGCGGCGACGCCGGGGCTACCGCTTCGCCGGGCGGCGTCGGCGGCGACGGCGGAGCTAGCGCTTGGCCGGGCGGCGGCGTGGGCGACGCCCGTCGCCGTCCGCCCGCGCGGCGGCGGCCGCGCCGCCGACACCCTCGAACAGCATCATCACGACGCCGGCGCCGACCGGCTCCTGCCCATCTTGCGACGCGGCCAGCCGCGCGGCGCTCTGACGCTCGATCTCCTTCGAGCGCTCGGCGAGCTCGCGCAGCTCGCCGGCGAGCTCGGCAAAGCCACGCGCGTCGAGGACCATCTCGCGGCGGGTGACCACGGCGTCACTGCGTTCGAAGCCACCGTTGGAGGCGGCGACGCCGATCGCTCGGCCGACCTGATCGAGCGTCGCGCTGATCAGGCTGCTCTTGACCATCTCGGGAACCTGGGCCCACGCCTTGTCGGCGACCCGGACGCGTTCGATCGCCCGGTAGTAGTGCTCGACGGCGCCGCGACGCGGCTTGGTGCTCGTCAGCTCGATCAGGCCCACGCGCGCCAGGAAACGGACGTGGTAGCTGACGTTGCCCAGCGGAGCCCCGATCTCCTCGGCGATCTCGCTCGGACTGGCGACCCGGTTCTCGAGAACGCGGAGGATCTGGATCCGCAGCGGATGGGCCAGTCCCTTGACCAGCCGCGGGTCATCAATCTCAGTTATTTGCATCATGCGTTAGAGCACCGCAAAGCCTTTGCGGATCCCTTCAGCCAGCGGCGATGGCGTGTTTTCACTTCCTCCCCCAGCCTGCGCCGGTGACGAGCCGGCCCGGGCGGATTCGGTGCGAACGCTTATCTTAGTGCCAACGCGGACGTCTGAGGGGTTCTATGTTGCGCGCGGAGCCCGTGTCTTCACCGCTTGGTCCTGCTCCATCGTGATCCTGTTCCTGCACCATCGCTATCGCAGCTCCGGCGGAGAGGAACGAGCCGTCGCGGAGCTGCAATGGCTGGTGCGCGAACGGCTCGGAGAGGACGCCGAACTGCTCGAGCGCAGCTCGGCGGACGTCAGCCGGTCGCGGGCGGCGGCGGGGCTGTTGCGCGGAGGGCTCGACCCGGACGAGGTCGCAGCCGCGGTCCGGCGAACGCGTGCCCGCATCGTCCACGTCCACAACGTCCATCCCACCCTCGGCTGGCGGGCGCTGGCCGCCGCCCGCGAGGCGGGCGCTGCCGTTGTACTGCACCTGCACCAGTACCGGATGGTGTGCGCGATCGGGGTGTGCTTCCGCGACGGCCACGAGTGCACGCGCTGCCATGGCCGCAACACGCTCCCCGGCGTCGTCCTCAACTGCCGCGGCTCGCGAGCGCAGGCCGCCGCCTACGGGACCGGCCTGATGCTGTGGCAACGGCGCCTCGCCGCCCAGGCCGACGCGTTCGTCGTCCCGTCGCGGTTCGCGGAGTCCCGGCTGCGCACACTCGGGGCTCCGCTCGGGCCAACCTTCGTCGTCCCCCACGTCATCCGGGAGTTCTCCGCGCCCGCGGCCCGGGTCGTCGGCGGGCCCGTGCTCCTCGTCTCCCGGTTGGCTCCGGAGAAGGGAGTCGAGGTGGCGATCGACGCCTGCCGGATCGCCGGCCGGGAGCTCGTCATCGCCGGCGACGGGCCTGACCGACAGCGGCTGAGCGCACAGAGCCGCGACGGCACGGCGGGCTCGGTCCGGTTCGTCGGCCACGTGCCGGATGACGAGCTCACGCGGCTGCGGCACAGCGCGGCGGTCGCGGTGGTGCCATCGCGCTCGGCCGAGACGTTCGGACTCGCCGCGGCCGAGGCGATGGCCGCCGGCTTACCCGTCGCCGCGTCGCGGATCGGCGCCCTGCCCGAGCTGCTCCCCGACGACTGGCTGGCCGAGCCCGGTGATGCGCGAGGGCTCGCGGCCGCGATCGGGCGACTGGCCACCGATCGGGACGCCGGGGCGCGGGCGACCGAGCTGGTCCGCGCCGTCAGCGCTCCCGAGGTCGTCGCTCCCGCGCTCGCGGCTGTCTATGACTTCGCCGCCTCGTGACCGCCCGGCGCTGACCACGGCCACCAGCACCAGCGCGACGCCGCCCAACTGCAACGCGCTCGGCGACTCGCCGAAGATGAGCGCGGCCAACCCCACCGATCCGATCGGCTGGAGGGTCAGCAGCATCGAGCTCACCGCGGCAGGGAGCCGGGGCAGCGATGCTCCGATCAGCAGCCACCCGACCACCTGGGAGCTGAGCGCGAGGATGAGCAGCCAGCCCGCGCTCGGCCAGCTCGGCACGAGCCGGGCGTCGCCGATCACGACTCCGGCGAGCACGCAGATGACCGCCGAGACCAGGGTGGCGTCAAACAGCGGTCCGGCGAGCCTGCGGAAGTCAGACCCGCCGCGGCGCAGCAGCAGCAGAAAGCCGACGTAGGCCACGCCGGCGGCGAGGCCGAACACGGTGCCGCGGGTGGGATCGCGGCCATAGGCGCCGTGCTCCAGCACGCCGGAGATGAGCAGCACGCCGAGGAGCGCCACCGGCAAGGCGAGGAGGATCTGCCGACCGGGGGGCTCGGAGAGCAGCGCCCAGGCGACCAGCGGCATGAGCACCACCTGGATATTGGCGAGTACGGTCGCGAGTCCCGCGCCGACGTCGACGATCGAGTGGTTCCAGAGCAGCATGTCGATGGCGAAGAACACGCCTGAGGCGAGACCGGCGCGGCGTTCGCTCCAGGAGCGCGATCCGTGGCGCTCGTCCTCCCGCCAGGCCAGCAGACCGAGGACCGGCAACGCGTAGACGCAGCGAAAGATCGCCGAGGTCGACGGCGAGGCGTGACCGAGGCGCACGAGGATGCTCGAGAACGCGATCGTCAAGGCGCCCATGAGCGCGAACGTCCGCTCGTGGCCCTCGATCGACGGCAGCGATGGGCGCCGGGACAAGGTTTCGATCATCGTCCTGAGGTCCTAGCACTTCAGACACACCACGACGTCCTGCCAATCGGTCAACGCTCGCTCGCGCACTTCGACAACCTGGAGCGACCGGCCGAAACTCCGGCGCGCGTGCGCGGACCCGTGGAACGACAGTCCGTACTGACGGCCGATTCCCGGGAGCTCGCCCTGATTCCAGAACGAGCGCGCGTAGGGCGCGAACACGAACTCGTCCGGCCGCAGCGGACCGCGCTGGAACGTCGAGGGGGCGCACCAGGACGTCGCCACCTCCTGGCGTCGGAATCGCTCGAATGCGTGCGACCCGTGGACCGACAGCAGTGCGATGCCGTCGGGAGCCAGCACGCGAGCCAGCTCATCCAGCCACAGGCGGGTCAGCTCGCGATCGAGGTGACTGAAGACCGAGATCGAGTAGATGAGGGCAAAGCTGTCAGGCGGATAGGGCAGCGGGGGCTGGAACGAGCTCAGCGACCAGGCGAGATCCGGGTGATGCTCCACCGCCCAGTCGATGGCCGCGGCGTCGACGTCACACCCGGCGCCGGCGCTGCCGGGAGCGAGCGCCACGACATGTGGCAGCACCCGGGCCGCCCCGCAGCCGAAGTCCAGGACCGAGCGCGGCCGCTCGGGCGCGCGTCCGGCCGCCGCCAGCAGCGATGACAGCTCGGCCGCGGTCTGCCGGCCCCCCTCCATGAACGCGTATGCGCCGGCGGCTCCCGCCCGGCCGCGCAGACGCCGGGGTGGGACGAACGCCCCGGCTCCGGCCGCGGCCGGTCCGGATCGGCCGCGCAGCCACGGCACCAGCGCCAGCGCGGTGCGGGCGGCAGCGCTGCCGCGCCGCCACGGAACCGGGAGCGCCGACGGCTCCGCTGCCGGACCGCCGTCGCGCAGCCAAGGGTCCAGTAGCTCGCGGGTCCGCCTCAGCGCCCACCCGACCGCGAGCGGCGCTCGCCAGGATCGCTTCCTAATCTGCATCTTCCGCCTGCGGGACGATGACTCCCGCCCATCGGTGGCAGGATGCCGACCCGGATGTTGGCAGAGTCCCAGCGTGACCTGATCCGCGGCCGGTGTGAGGGCGTTCTTCGCCAGAACTGGCGCGAGGGCGTCCGTACGCACGACGGCGTCGCCTTCGCGTATACGTGCCCCAGCCCCGGGCGGTATCCCTACCAGTGGTACTGGGACTCGTGCTTTCACGCGATCTCCTGGCGGCGCTTCGACCGCGGCCGGGCGCAGCGGGAACTGCGTACGCTGCTCGCTGCCCAGCGCGATGACGGGTTCATCGGCCACACGATCTTCTGGAACCGGCCGCTGACCGGGACCCGCCGGTACACCTACAACGTCATCTCGTCCACCGATCCGATGACATCCAGCATCGAGCCGCCGTTGTTGGCGTGGGCGTGGGCGATCGCTGTCGGCGATCCCGCGGCCGAGCCGGGCCTCATCCGCCACCACGAGTGGCTGGCCGAGCACCGCGATCTGGAGGGCGACGGCCTGATCTGGATCGTCGCCCCGGACGAGTCGGGCCTGGACGCCTCGACGCAGTTCGACGCGATCTGGCGCCACGAGGCCCACGGGCTCACCGGCTACCTCCGGCTGATCGCCCGCAACCGCCGTCTCGGCTTCGATCTGCAGCGAATCGCCGACGCGGGCGGCCCGGTCTGTTGCGAGGTGATCACCAACGTGCTCTACAACCTCTCGCGATTGGCACTGGGACAGCCGTCGCTGACTCCGGCGCTGATCGCACGGTGCTACGACGAGCGGTCGGGACTGTTCGTCCCCCGCTCACGTCCGGCGCCGCGGCACACCCCGGCGACGACGATCGCCGCGCTGGCGCCGCTGGCCCTGCCCGACCTGCCTGCCGAGATCGGCCGGCGGCTGGTGGAGGAGCATCTGCTCGATCCCGGTGGGTTCTGGACGCCGGTCGCGCCGCCATCGGTGTCGGTATCCGATCCAGGCTTCTCGGTGCGCGATCGCGGGCTGATCGGCCAGCGCCGCTACTGGCGCGGACCGACGTGGATCAACACAGCCTGGCTGTGCTGGCTGGGACTCGTGCGCCTGGGCTATGAGCGGCCGGCCGAGCAACTCGCACAACGGCTCGGCACGGTGATCGCCACAGCCGGGCTGCGCGAGTACTACGAACCCCACACCGGACGTGGCATGGGGGCGCCGGACTTCGGCTGGTCGAGCCTCATCATGGAACTGGTGGAACCGGATCTGAGCGCGGCGGCCAGCCATCTCGGCGGCCGACCTCTCAGTTCATGAGCCGTTCATGAGCTGACGATCTCTCCGCGCTAACGTCAATGTCATGGATACCGAACGTGAGCTGAGCCTGACCGACGAGCAGTGGCGTGAGCGACTCTCGCCGGAGCAGTACGAGGTGCTACGACGCCAGGCGACGGAGCGGCCGTTCACGGGCGAGTACGTGGACGTCAAGGCCGACGGCACCTACCGCTGCGCCGGGTGCGGCGTCGAGCTGTTCAGCTCCCAGACCAAGTTCGAGTCGGGCACTGGCTGGCCGAGCTTCTACGAGCCCGCGGCGGCTGACAACGTGGAACTGGTCCCTGACACGAGCCTTGGCATGCGACGCACCGAGGTTCGCTGCCGGCGCTGTGGCGGTCACCTCGGGCACCTGTTCGATGACGGGCCGCAGCCGACGGGGCAGCGGTACTGCATCAACTCCTGCGCGCTTCAGCTCGACGCCTCAGCGTCCTAGCCAACCGTCCGGTGACGGTCAGCCGTCGTCGGGCTCGCCGCCGCGCCGATGCTCGCGCAGCTTGAAATAGAGGTAAACGATGAACAGCACCCCGAGCGCCGCGAAGGCGTAGACGCCGAACGTGGAAATCGCGTTGGCAGCGGCGCTGCCGGCGAAATAGCCGACCAGCCCGTAGGTGGTTGCCCAGCTGATCCCGCCGAGCGCGTTCCAGAAGAAGAACTGCCGGAAGCGCATGCCGTTGATGCCGGCCAGCCAAGCGGCAGCGAAGCGCACCAGCGCGATCCAGCGGGCGAAGAACACGGCCTTCGGGCCGTGTTTCTCAAAGAAGCTATCTCCGATCCGGATAAGCGCGATCCGGCGGCGGCGGAACGGGCCGGCCGCTTCGAGCACCTCGCGTCCGAAGCGGCGCCCGAGCAGGAAGCCGGTGTTGTCACCGACGATCGCCGAGGCGGCGGCGATCACGATCACCAGCCAGATCTGGAGCTTTCCCTGGCTGGCGAGCACGGCGGCGAGCACCAACGCGGTCTCGCCCGGGGACGGAACGCCCATCGACTCGAGTCCGATGATCGCCGGCAGCACATAGCCGAGGCTGCTGCTGACGCTGATAATGGCGGCGAGTGCGAGCATCACTCAGCGGCGACACGGCGCGTCGCGCTCCGGCGTCACGCTTCCCAGGGACGCCGCAGCACGGCCAGTAGCGACAGGCCCATCGGCAGCGTCCGGCCGCGAGCCAGCCAGCTTGCCTCGAGCGCGAGCGGCCGTTCCAGTACGTCGTTGAGCCACGCCGGCCCGAGAGCGAGATCGTTCGTGTACCCGTTATGGGTGCCGAATCGACGTTGCGCGACCCGGACGGCGGCGGCCGGCGCCAGCAGGAGACTGTTGAACGAGCTGAGCCGGTGCAGCTGCCAGCCGGCGGCCGCGGTCGCGCGGCGCAGGGCGGCGCGGGAATAGCGGCGGAAATGGTGATTGGCCTCGTCGTGCAGCGACCACAGCGCCTGGTACGCGGGCACGGTGACCAGCAGCCAGCCACCCGGACGCGACACCCGCAACAGCTCGGCCAGCGCGGCGACATCGTCGGGGACGTGCTCGACGACATCGAGGCAGGTGATGAGGTCAAACGTCCCGTCGTCCCAGGGCAGCTGCTCGAGGCGACCCACTTGCACCTCGCCGAGCGCGCGGCTGCGCGCCATCTCGGCCGCCTGGGTGTCGAGCTCGATGCCGCTGACCTGCCCGTAATCGACCAGCTCCTGGAGCGTGCGACCGGAGCCGCACCCGGCGTCGAGCACCCGCGCGTTCGCCGGGAGCGGGAGACGATCGAGCTCGGCGCGAATGACCCGCCGGCGGCCGCGATACCACCAGTGGTGCTCGTCGACGGCGAGCGTCGCTTGCATGAGCGCTGCGTCCATGGGGGCGAGATGGTAGTGGCCCCACGATCTTCTCCGTTGGCCTACCCGACCCCCACCGGATCGTGCTCGGGCGCCCGGGCCGTCGGCAGACGCAGCATGAACGTGGCTCCGGACCCCGGAGCGTCGTCGAGCAGGAGCTCGCCGCCCATCCGCTCGGCGAGCTCACGGCCGATCGCCAGCCCGAGCCCGAACCCGGCTTGGCCGGCGGTGTCACGGCCGCGGTGGAACCGCTCGAAGATGCTGTCCCGCTCATCCGGATGCACCCCTGGACCCTGATCGCAGACGCTGATCGTGACGGTCGGCTCCCGCTTGAGCACCACCCTCACCTCGCCGCCGGTGGGGCTGGCGCGGACCGCATTGTCGAGCAGGATGCGAAGGATCTGGGCGATGCTGCCGGGATCTCCCAGGGCCCACACCGAGCCGCCGAGGTCGTCGAGCGTCGAGTGGATCTCATGCAGCTCGGTGCCGATCTCGAACTCGGCGAGCACGGCGCGGCTCAGCTCGCCGAGCTCCACCGGCTCGGTGCGCAGCTCGACCTGGGCGTCGATCCGAGACAGGTCGAGGAGGTCGGAGGCGAGGCGACCCAGGCGGCGTGACTGCGCGTGGGCGCGCGCCACCAGCGCTCGGGCGTCCTCGAGATCCGGGCTGGCGTCCTCGAGGTCTTCCCGGAGCAGCTCGAGCATCCCGTCCAAGGAGGTGAGCGGCGTTCGCAGCTCGTGCGACGCGGTGGCCACGAACGCCCGGCGGGCCTCCTCCTGCTGGCGTAGCCGATGCTGCATCATGGCCAGCGTCCGCGCCAGGTCGCCGACCTCGTCGTGGACGCGGTCCACCGGCACCTCGGCGGTCGGTCCCGCCTGAGCGAGCTCGAGCGCGGCCTCCCGCAGGCGCCGCAATCGCCGTACCAGCCGTGCCGACAACGGGATTCCGAGGATCAGCGTGAGCGCCAGACCGGCGAGCGCCGCGTCCAGGAACGCGCGCCGGACGACGCGGACGACGTCGGGGATCTCGGCGACCGATTTGCGGACCTCCAGCACGTACCGGACGCCCGCATCCTCGAACGGGATCGCCGCCCGCGCATATTCCAGGCCGTCGATGTTGCCGAAGCTGAAGATCTTGCGATTGGCGCGAAACGCCTTGGCGACATCGTCCAGCGCGTCATCGTTGTCACTGCTGCGGGCCTCGCGGATCAACGGCTCGCTGCCGACGCCGTTGAGCCCCGGGGCGCCGCGAACGATGACCGTCTGAGCATCGAGCCGCTTGCTGAGGTTGCTCTCCGCCGACTGGAGCTTGAGGCGCGCCGACTTCGAGGCCGCGACGTCAACCAGCCGCAGCCCGGCGAAGTTCTTGTGAACCGTCGTCGTATGCGGTCCGAGAACCTTGGTCAACGTCGTCTTCTCGGCGTTGCGCAGGCTCTTCTCCAGCGGACCGAGCAAGGTCAACGCGGCGACCGCCAGGGTCGCGACCGCGGTGACGAGGACCACGCCCACAATCCGGCCGCGGAGGCCAAAGGCGCCGTACCCGGGCAGCCGCCTCATCTACCGCGCGCCGCCGCGCATTCAGGGACCTCGCAGGCGATAGCCGGCGCCGCGCACGGTGAGGATGTAGCGCGGCTTCTCCGGCTCAGGCTCCAGCTTCTCTCGGAGGTGGCGGATGTGAACGTCGATCGCTCGCGGATCCCGGTAGGCGCTGTCGCCCCAGATGGCTCGCAGGAGCTCCTGGCGGTTGAGCAGGCGGCCGGGATCGGCCATCAGGGCGTCGAGCAGCTCGAACTCCGAGAACGTCAGCTTCACGGGGGCGCCTTCGATCGTGACCTCACGCTGGGCGCGATCGAGCCCGATCGGCCCGACGATCAGGACCTCGTCGCCCATCGCCCGGGTACCGGCACGTCGCAGCACCGCGCGGATCCGGCTCCGGAGCTCGGCGAGGCCGAACGGCTTGGTGACGTAGTCATCCGCACCGGCCTCGAGCCCGAGCACCGCGTCGGCCTCGGAGTCGAGCGCGGTCAGCATGATGATCGGGACGACGTTGCGGCGGCTGCGCAGGGTGCGGCAGACCTCGTACCCGTCCGGTCCCGGGCCGAGGGCGACGTCGAGCAGGACGATGTCAAAGCTCTCGGTGCTGGCGCGGTCGATCGCTGCCCGCCCGTCGGATACCGCCAGCACCCGGTGACCCTCCCGGGAGAAGGAGCGGGTCAGCATCTCCCGCAGATCGGACTCGTCATCGACGACGAGGATGCTGAGAGAGGCGTCGGCCACGCGGGGCTGCCCCGGCGCGGGGACGCGCGCTGGCGACTGGATCTGGCTGGGATTCTCCAACGACATCTGTGTGCGCACCGGATCGTACCGACCGCCGCGTACGTATCAGCCATCTGATCGCCGCCACAGCCCGCGAGGCAGGCCGCGGGGCGTTCAGACCGCTTCGAGCTTGCGTGGGGACTCGGGCACCCGCTGGGGCTCCTCGGTCTCCACCAGCACCCGGCGTGGCACCAGGCTGCCCTCCGCGGCGCAGGCCCACAGCACCACCAACCACGTGATCGTCGCCAGCGACACGTGCACCCAGACCATGTCGGTCGGGAGGTGCAGCTCGTACTGGACGCTGCCGATCAGGCCCTGGGCCGCCAGCAGCACCCCGAGGACGGTGAGCGGCTCGAGCATGTCGGCGGACGCGCCGCGGCGGCGGTGCAGGAACCAGACCCCGATCACGGCGACGCCGAAGATGGCGGCGACCGTGGCGTGCTGATGGATCGCCCAGGTGAGCGTGTCGGCGCCCTTGAAATGCAGGCGATGGACCTTCTGGCCGGTAAAACCTCCCGAGTGCGGTCCAGCGGCCGTAGCGACCGTCCCGGCGAAGATCGTCAGGCCGCCGAGCGGCGCCAGCGCGCGCACCGACCAGACACCGACCCGGTCCGTGGACCGCGAGCGGGCGCCGGGCTCGAACCGGCTGCGCCAGGCGAGCGCGAACGCGGCGACGAGGATCAGCAGCGAGAGACTGAAGTGCGCCATCACAAACCCGGGAGCGAGGTGGTTCAGGACCGTGAACCCGCCGAGGACCGCCTGCGCCACCACGCCAAGCGGCAGCAGGACCGCGAGCCAGGCCAGGTCGCGCCGGAACGGGCGCCGGGTGAACGCCAGGATCGCGGCGACGACGGTGATCACGCCGACGACGGCGGACACCGCCCGGTTGCCGAATTCGATCAGGGCGTGCGTGCTGAGCGGCGGCAGCGGCGTGCCTCCGCATTTCGGCCAGTTGGCGCAGCCGAGGCCGGAATCGGTCAGCCGCACCGCGGCCCCGCTCATCACGATCAGGGTCAGCGCGCCGAGCGTGATGTAGGCCACGACCTGGAACTGCCTGGGCGTGACCGCGAGACGTTCACGCATGGGAGTAGGTGTACGGGAGCGAGGTGCTGCGCTCAGCCAGCGACGGGGCGGTCCGATCTCGCTCGGAGACCGTCAGCTCGAGCCCCTCCGGCCACTCGATCCCCACCTCGGGATCGTCGAACGCGAACCCGTCCTCGAGCTCCGGGTCGTAGTACGTCGAGACCTTGTAGGTCACGTCGGCAATCTCGCTCAGCACGCAGAACCCGTGCGCGAACCCGTCGGGGCAGTAGAACTGGCGGTGCTCGACGTCATCGAGGACGACGCCGTCCCACTGGCCGAACTGCGGAGAGCCGGGGCGGATATCGCAGACCACATCGAAGATCGCGCCCCGCACGCAGCGGATCAGCTTGGCCTGGCCTGGCTGGTAGTGCATGCCGCGCACGATCCCGCGGCGCGAGCGGGAGTGGTTGTCCTGGACGAAGTCGACCGCGATCCCCAGCTCGGCGAAGCGGTTGCGCCGGTAGGTCTCAGCGAAGAATCCCCGCTCGTCGCCGTGGACGACGGGCGCCAGAAGCCTGGGTCCGTTGAGCTTGGTCGGAAGGATCTGCATCGGCCGGGGTGTGCGCTGACGATATCGAGGCGGCCAACTCGATGCTCCGGGAGCCGGCCAGGTCCAGCCGGCCGTCGAATACGGGGACCTCCCGCGGGGCCAGCTCGATCGAGGAGTCGCAGTCGACCGAGTAGCTCGTGATCGCGCCATCGGATCGCTGATGTTGCGTACGTAGGCGTAGCGATTGATCGTGGCGTTAGGACGAGCCCGCCCTCGCGCTCCCAAAACGGAGGAACGTCGGTTCCGCCCCCGGCGAGGGACATCCGCAGCGGGCCTTGGGCCGAATCGGCATCGGTTTGGCGGGGTACTAGTGCACCTGCTGGTCGCCACCAGCGCCTCCGGGCCGGCCATCGCGCTGCGGATCCGCTTGGATACAGGACGTGAGCCCACCGCCCGCCCGTACGCTGCTGTGCCGAGCCGCTGCTCGCCGAGGTCCGAGCCCGGTTTCCCGTCTTGCGATGGAGGCCGCCTCCACCGCTCGTGCGCTACCGCGAGATGCGGTTTCCCCCGTTCGACGCCGACATCAACGGATCGATCACGAGCTCGGACCATTACTTCCGATACGCGACGCCGAGTCTGGCGCCGCAGCGATTGCGAGACGAGGAGATCCCGGGCGCAGTCGGCGAGGTCGGAGTCAGGCGTGGGGAGACCAGCGCCTTCCTTCACCGGGGGGCTCACGGTCGCCGCCTGTACCTGTTCGACACGTTCGTCGGCCTTTCCGAGCGCGACCTGGGCCAGCCTGGAAGTCGTCTACCCTCGGCTGTCGCCCGGTGGTTATCTGGTGATGCACGACTACAACAACAGCGAGTCCTCGTGGGCGTGCAAACCGGCATTCGGCGCGTTCCTGTCCACCCGCCGGAGCGCCTGATCGAACTGGGCGACGTGCTGGGCACCGCTCCGGTGCGCGGGGACGGCTGACGTGCGCGTCCTGCACCTGACACCGGAGCTGCCTTATGAGCCCGGCGGCGGAGGCGGTCGCGGCCATGAGTACTTCCAGTGCCGGCGCCTGGTGGAGCTGGGACACGACGTGCTCAACATCTCGCCGGTCACGCCGCAGGAGGGGCCGCACGCGCAGGCCCTGCGCGACGTGGGCGTTGAGAACTGGACCCTGGAGCGCCCAGCCTCGCACCGCAGCGAGGTGGTGGCGGCCGTGCGAGCGGACCCTCGCGTGCTGGCGACGGCCGTGGTCGCACCCGTGCGGGCGCTGGAGATGCGCGTGTTCTGGGTCGGCATGAACCAGCTGGCCCAGCGCGCCGTGAGCGAATGGCGGCCCGAGGTGGCCGTGATCGGGCACGACATGGCCGCCGCTTGGGCCCAGTCCCTCCGCCAACGCTGCCCGCCGCGCTCACCCTGCACAACCTGGTGTGGCACTGGTACCTGTCACGCGCGCGGCGCAGCAGTGGGGCGACCGCGCTCCTGCTCCGTGCGGAGGCCGCTCGCTACCGCGCGCATACGCTGCGCAGGCTGCGTCGCTTTCAGGCGGCGGTGGCCGTTTCCACAATCGAGGCCGAGGAGGTTCGACGCAGCTCGCATGTCCCCGTATCAGTGATCCCCATCGGCGTCGACACCGCGGCGCTTGCCCCAACGCCGGAACAGCCGGGACCGCCGCGGCTGGTGTTCACGGGCACCCTCGGGTATCAACCCAACACCCAGGGCATCGCCTGGTTCGCCGACCACGTCTGGCCCGACGTGCGGCGCAGCCTGCCGACGCCCGCCTGGACATCGTCGGCCGCGCACCCCCGCCGTCGGTGCTGGCGCTCGGGGATCGGCCGGGATCACGGTCGTCGGGCCGGTACCGGTGATGGGACCGTACTTCGAGCGCGCCCACGTGGTGGTCGTGCCGATCCTCACCGGCGCCGGCATCCGCGTCAAGATCGTGGAGGCGATGGCTGCCGGGCGCGCCATCGTCTCCACGTCGCTGGGCTGGGAGGGCCTTCCGCACGTAATCGCGGGCCAGCACCTGCTGGTCGCCGATGATGCACGTGAGTTCGCCGCGGCCACCACCCGTCTCCTGCGCGAGCCGGAGCTGCGGCGCCGGATCGCCGCCCAAGCCCGCTCGCTGGCCGAACAGCATTACGACTGGCGTGGGCTCGGTGACGAGCAGGAGGCAGTCCTGCAGAGCGGGCTCGGGATCCGCCGGGCGTCCACGAGCAGCGTTTCACTGTCGGCGACACCAGGAGGCGAGGCCATTGATGCCGTGGGCCCGAGGGAACGTGAGATGGTCCGGCGAGCTGCCGCCCGGGCCGGGCTGGAGACGCCGCTGCGAGCGGTATGGGAGCAGTTGCACCCTGACGTCCGGCGCGACCGGATCGACAACGAGCACATCCGTCTGCTGATGGCGTTCGTCCTGAGCGAGAATTCCAACTGCGTCGACATCGGGGCGCATGAGGGGGCGATCCTGCGCGAGATGGTGCGCTGCGCTCCCCGCGGGCGGCACATCGCCTACGAGCCGCTGCCTGAATTTGCCGCCCGCCTGGCTCGCGACTTCCCCGGCGTGGACGTGCGCGCCGCCGCCGTCTCGAACCGCGCCGGGGAGGACACCTTCTTCAGGATGGTCGGCGGCCCCATGCAGAGCGGGCTCAAGCTCCGGACCGGGACGGCGCGCGAAGCCAGCGAGGCGTTCACGGTGCGGGTCGACAAACTCGATGATGCCCTTCCCGACGGATATGTGCCCTCGCTCATCAAGATCGACGTCGAAGGCGCCGAGCGCCAGGTGATCGAGGGAGCGATGGGCATCCTCTCCGACATGCCCCGATCGTCTGCTTCGAGCACGGGCCGGGCGCCGAAGGCGAATATCAGACCTCGCCTGAGCAGGTCTACGACCTCCTGGTCTCGGGCGCCGGGATGCGCGTCTTCGATATCGACGGGGTCGGCCCGTACTCTAGGGCTCAGTTCGTCGACACCTACTACAAGCCGATCTGGAATTTCGTTGCCCACCGGTGAGAGCGCCGGCGACGGACCAGACGGTCAGCTCAGGGCCGCACGGCACGCCCGGCCGATCCATTCCAGGTATGGAGGTGATAGTCCGGGACGACATTGACGAGCGGTAGGTCGATGATCGTGTGCGATCCCAGGCCCAGGCGCTGGCCCAGTAGCCGCGCCCAGGCAGCGAGCGAGATCGAAGGCTCGCCTCTCATGCGGTCAACTCGCGCAGCTGACGGAGCGTGGTTTCGCGCATGTCGGCGCCGGATTCGAGCTGTCGATACCAGGCGATGATGCTCTCGAGGGCAGCGTCGAGGTCCACAGCCGGCCGCCAGCCCAGCCGGTGGCGGGCTCGCGACGAGTCCAGCTTGAGGTAATGCGCCTCGTGGGGATGCGGCCTCGGATCGGGCTCCCACCGCGGCCGGCCCGACCACTTCTCACGCATCCGCTCCACCACCCAGGCGACGGGCCGTGCCTCGTCGTCAGGCGGACCGAAGTTCCAGCCGCCGGCCAGCTCCGGCGAGGACCACAGTGACTGCGCGAGCAACAGGTATCCGCCCAGCGGGTTGACGACGTGCTGCCACGGCCGCACCGCTGTCGGGTTGCGAATGCGCAGCACGGACCCGGAGAGCGCGGCCCTGACGACATCCGGGACCAGCCGCTCATCCCCCAGTCGCCGCCGCCGATGACGTTCCCGGCCCGAGCCGACGCCAATGCCGGAGCTTGCGGGCCCGAGAAGAATGAGCGGCGATAGGCCGAGGTGACAAGCTCGGCAGCACCCTTTGAGCTCGAATACGGGTCGTGGCCGCCCATCGCCTCGTCTTCGCGGTAGCCCCACTCCCACCCTCGGTTCTCGTAGCACTTGTCCGACGTGACGACCACGACAACGCGCACCGACGGCGTCTGGCGCACGGCCTCGAACACGTTGACCGTGCCCATCACGTTGGTCTCGAAGGTCTCCCGAGGATCCGCGAAGGAGCGACGCACGAGCGGCTGGGCGGCCAGATGGATCAGGATCTCCGGATCGCACGAGCGGAGCCCCTGCGCGACCGCCTCGTAGTCGCGGACGTCGGCCTCGATCTCACCACTCATCGCCTCCCCGACGCGCGCTACCTCATACAGCGAGGGATCGGTGGGGACACCCGCGGAGAGTCCATAGACGTGGCCGCCCAGCGCCTGAAGCCAGAGCGACAGCCAGCCACCCTTGAAGCCGCTATGACCGGTGAGGAGCACACGACGCTCGCGCCAAAACGCCTCGTCGATCATCCGCGGATCAGCGCCACGAGCGCCAGGCCGCCTCGCCGGCGTCCCACATGCGCTGCAGATCGTTGCGGTCGCGCAGGGTATCCATGGCATGCCAGAACCCGTCGTGGCGGAAGCACGCCAGCTCACGGTCGCGGGCCAGCGAACGCAGTGGCTCCTGCTCCCAGACAGTGTCGTCGCCGGCGAGATATGGGGCCACCTCGGCGGACAGGACGAAGAACCCGCCGTTCATCCAGCCCCCGTCACCGCGCGGCTTCTCCTCGAACGTCTCGACGAGAGCTCCGTCGATCTCCATCGCCCCGAACCGGCCTGGCGGCTGGACGGCCGTCACGGTGGCGATACGACCCTGCTGTCGGTGAAAGCCGATCAAGCCGTTGATGTCCAGGTCCGTGACGCCGTCGCCGTAGGTGAAGCAGAACTCGGTCTCTCCCTCCAGGTACGGCAGTGCGCGCCGGAGTCGACCGCCGGTCATAGTCGTCTCGCCGGTGTCGATGAGGGTCACCTTCCAGGGCTCTGCCGAGGACTTGTGTACTTCCATATCGCCGCCGGCGAGATCGAAAGTGACATCGCAGGTGTGCAGGTAGTAGTTCGCGAAGTACTCCTTGATCATGTACCCCTTGTAGCCCAGGCAGACGATGAACTCGTCGATGCCGTGGGCGGCGTAGATCTTCATGATGTGCCAGAGGATCGGCTTGCCGCCGATCTCGACCATCGGCTTGGGCCGGCTCGTGGTTTCCTCGCTCAGGCGGGAGCCGAGGCCGCCGGCGAGAATGACTGCCTTCACAGCGCGATGGGGCGAGGGACGCTCATGCCGGCGGCCATTATGGCGGACCAACGGCAGATTGACGCCTGGCGGCGATCCCTAGCATCATCGCCATGACCACGCCCCAAGCCCCGCCCGTGGAGGAGCCCCAGACCGATCTCGTCGGCTCCAGCGATGCCGGGCCGGTCGCGCTGCGCGGCAGCCTGATGCTCGGCGCCAGCTATGCGGTGTCGATCTCCCTGTCGTTGATCTCGGTCCCGCTGTTGATCCGCCATCTCGGGATCGCCGGCTTCGGCCGCTACACCACGGTCGTGGCCATCGTGACGATTGTCAGCGGTCTCAGTGATGCCGGGCTGTTCAACATCGCGCTGCGCGAGTGGTCGACGCGCACGGGCGAGGATCGCTTGCAGCTGATGCGCACCCTGATCGGGATCAGACTGGAACTGAGCGGCATCGGGGTGCTCATCGGCGCTGCGTTCGCGCTCGTGGCCGGGTACGACAATATTCTGGTCTTGGGGACCCTGATCGCCGGAACCGGGATGGTCCTCCAGGCGACGACCAACCTGCTCACCGTTCCATTGCAGGGTGAGCTGCGCTTCGGCTGGATCGCGGTGATCGACATCGCCCGTCAGGCCGTGAGCGTCGCCCTCATCGTGGCCCTGGTCCTGGTGGGCGCCAGCCTGACGCCGTTCTTCGCGGTGACGATTCCGGCAGGCGTGGTCACGATCGCGTTCACGCTGAAGCTGGTGCGCCGGCAACTGCCGTTCTCGCCGCAGTTGCGCGGCGGGGAGTGGTGGCCGCTGGTGAAGGACACCCTGCCCTATGCCGCCGCCATCGCCGTCAACACGCTGTATTTCCGAGTCACGATCGTCGTCATGTCGCTCGCCGCCACCGCCCAGCAGACCGGCTACTTCGCGACCTCGTTCCGCGTCACCGAGGTGCTGATTGGCGTCCCCGCCCTGGCCGTGGGCGCCGCCTTCCCGATTCTCTCGCGCGCCGCCCGGGATGACCGCGAGCGTTTCGCCTACGCCAGCGAACGTGTCATTGAGCTGTCGCTGATCGCCGGTGTGGCCCTCCTGCTCGCCGTCGTTCTGACGGCACCGTTCATCATCGACGTGCTGGCCGGCGCCAACGGGGCTCCGGCGGTGCCGGTCCTGCAGATCCAAGGGCTGGCGCTGGTGGCCACATTCCTGTCGATGGCCACGGGCTACGCACTGCTGTCGACTCGTCGTCACTCCGCACTGTTGATCGCCAACGGCGTGGCGTTGCTGGCAAACATCGTGCTCACGCTCGTGCTGGTGCCCATCAGTCAGGCGCGCGGGGCCGCGACAGCAGCGGTCATCGCCGAGACCTGTCTCGCGGCCAGTCAGCTCGTGCTGCTCCTGCGCGACGGACGCAGCCGCATCAGATTTGTCTCCGTGCCCGTCATCACCGTCGCCGGCCTCGTCGGCGCTTCGCCACTGCTGATCGGCGGCCTGCATCCGATTCTCCGCGCCCTGCTGGGGCTCGCGGCCTACGCCGCCGTCTTGGGGGTTCTCGGCCTATTTCCGCCCGAGATCTCACACGCTCTCGATCGCAAGCGACGGCGGGTGAGCATCCGCTAGCCTCGCTGGCCGATGAACACGGCTTGCCGCTTCTGCGGGTCCACGCTCGAACACGTTTTTGCCGATCTGGGGATGTCCCCGCTGGCCAACAGCTACCTGACCCCCGAGCAGGGCAACGCGATGGAGCCGTTCTATCCGCTGCGCGCGTTCGTGTGCTCGCGGTGTCTGCTCGTCCAGCTGGAGGAGTTCGAGACGCCAGACCACATCTTCACGGAGTACGCCTATTTCTCGTCGTACTCGACGAGCTGGCTGGAGCACAGCAAGCGCTACGTCGAGATGGTGGTCGACCGCTTCGGTCTCGGATCCGACAGCCACGTCGTCGAGCTGGCATCCAACGACGGCTATCTCCTGCAGTACTTCCGGGAGCGGCAGATCCCGGTGCTCGGGATCGAGCCGGCGGCCAACGTCGCCAAGGTGGCCCTCCAGAAAGGCGTGCCGACACTGGTGGAGTTCTTCGGCCGTGACACCGCTCGTTCGCTGGCGGCGGAGTCGGCCGCTGACCTGATCATCGGCAACAACGTGCTGGCCCACGTCCCTGACCTCAACGACTTTGTCGGTGGGATGAAGATCCTGCTCAAACCCGGGCGGAGTGATCACGATGGAGTTCCCTCACCTCATGCGCCTGGTGGCGGACAACCAGTTCGACACGATCTACCACGAGCACTTCAGTTATTTCTCGTTCCTCACCGTACGCCGGGTGTTCGCCGAACATGGACTGAAGCTCTTCGACCTCGAGGAGCTGCCAACGCATGGCGGTTCCCTGCGGATTTACGGCGCCCACGCCGACGATGACGGCAAGCCGGAGAGCGATCGTGCCATCGAGCTCGCCGAGCGCGAGCGACAGGCCGGTTACGAGGAGATCAACACCTACCGTCAGTACGCGCAGCGGGTCCAGGACGAGAAGCGGGCGATCCTGTCGTTCCTGATCGACCTCAAGCGCGCAAACCAGTCGATCGCAGGCTACGGCGCGCCCGCCAAGGGCAACACGCTGTTGAACTTCTGCGGAGTGGGAACCGACTTCATCGACTACACGGTCGACATGAACCCGCACAAGCAGGGACACCTGCTCCCGGGCAGCCACATTCCGATCCGCTCGCCCGAGACGTTGCGGGAGACCAAGCCCAACGTGCTGTTGATCCTGCCGTGGAACCTCCGCGAGGAGATCACTGAGCAGCATGCGTACATCCGCGACTGGGGTGGTCGGTTCGCCGCCCGGTCCCCCCACCTGAAACTGCTCGATTAGGTCAGCCGGGACGGCGCAGGAGCAGCGTGTACGTCGCGCCGTTGCGTGCCCGACGCTCCGCCGGTGCCATCACCCGTGTGAGCACCGAGCCGGCCAGACGCAGCACGCTGCGGGCGCGATCGCCACTCCCGTATCCGGCCAGCGACTCGCGCCAGCCAAAGTAGTTCCAGCCGAGCGTCCCGATGTCGGTCATGGTCAGCAGCGCCACCTCCAGACCCAGCTCCGAGCCCACCGATATGAGCGTCTGCGATGTGATCAGCGACAGGTGCCGGGGAGCGTCGACATGCGTCCACCGCGCGCCGAACACTCGGAACTGCAGGGCATCGGGATTGGGCGCAGCGATCGCCAGCACCCGCCGGGCGCCAGTGCCTCCGCCGCCGCCCCCAGCACCTCGCGTGGGTCAGCCAGATGCTCGAGGACCTGCCACATGGCGATCACGTCGAACGGCCCGTGCTCACGGAGCGCGGGTGCGGGGTCCGCGGTCTCGTGGACCTCGATGCCGATGACGTCGCGCAGGAACCGACAGCACTCGGGGTCCATCTCAATGACGCTCGTCTCGTAGCCGGCGTCGCTGGCGTGGACAGCGAAGCCGCCGATCGCCGGGCCGATCTCGATCAATCGCCCCCGGGAGCCACCGGCGCGAGCAGATCCAGCTTGTAGCGCTCCGATGCCGCCACGAGCGTGAGCTCCTCGCGAGTCTGCGGAAGCGAGTAGTACTCGGGCGGGTAATACCGCCCTAGGTCGTGGGGTACAGGAGAGAGCTCGAGGGTCTGGCACGCTTCGCATCGCCGGTAGCTGAAGCTCTCGTCCGATAGCCGGCGGTTACGATCGGTGGTGTCAAACGCCGGGACCGCCGGCGCGCCGCACACGACGCATCGGGCGCCGGTCACGGCTGAGTGGCAAGCGGCCGCGTGCAAGCCTGGTCGAAAACCTCCATGACGTCGTGGTAGCGGCCGACCTCGCGCTCCGATTCGGAGCCGCTGTCGGTGTACTGACCGACGACGCGGTCATAGATCCCGCCGAGCCAGCCGCGCGGCGCCGGCGGACTATTACGCAACAGCGCGCCGACCACCGGCCCGAGCAGCTGTACCGCCCAGCGCTCGGTGCGGGTGAGTCCGGTTTCCGCCGCCGCGAGGTCCGCGCGGGTGATCGTGCGATGCAGGTAGTAGGCCTGGACGCAGAACAGCGCCTGCAAGCGCTGGTAGCGCTCGTAATCGGGGCGCATGTCCGCCGGCGACCCGAGCCGCCGCGACAGCGCCTCCATCGCCAGCAGCCAGGACGTGTTCATGTTCGTCCCCGGACGCAGGACGGGAGCGAGTTCGCTGCGGATCTCGGGATCGACGTTCGCCGTGTTGAGGAGCGCGAGCGCGTCTGATTCGCGGTGGTTGAAGTAGAGGTAGCCGTGCGAGACCGGCGTGATGCCGATGACCACTCGGGGCATCGGATCAATGGCGATGCGGGGCGCCAGGGCGAACAGGAGGTTCATGGCGTAGAAGTCAGGGAACGGGGAGCGAAAGAACTCGCCGTCGCCGGCCAGCTCATCGATGGTCCGCCGGCTGACGACGACGTACTGCATGTTGAAGTCGTACCGAGCGCGAAGGCCCATTGCGTGGCGGACCAGGTCCCGTGCCCGCTCGGGCGCCAGGATGAACGGCTCTCGGGCGCCGGCGAAGAACGGTGCCGCATGCTGGGTCTCCAGGTATCCCTCGGGAACGTTTGGCAGGACCCCGGGGTAGGCGTAGAGGAGGGCGCCCATATACACAGCGTCGGGTTCGGCGAGGCGATCGATCGTCGCCCGCAGACCGGAGAAGTAGCCCGGCAACAACGCGTCGTCGTTACCGAGCATGACGACGTATTCACCCGTACTGTGTCGCAGCGCGTTGTTCCAGTTGTCGGTGACCGGCATGAACTCTCCGGTCTTCACATAACGGACGCGGTCGTCGCCGAGGTTGTCGACGTACCCGGCGATGTCGTCGGTGGAGTCATTGTCGGAGATCACCACCTCCCAGTCGGGGTCGTCCTGGCGGCGTACTGATTCCACCGCGTAGCGCAGGAACTGGAGTCCATTGTGGGAGGGCAGGAGAACGGAGAAGCGCATCGGCACGGGCGATTGTGGCAAAGGGAAGCGTCGCGCCCGGCAGGGCCGAACGGATGGGGCCGCCTTACACTAGCGGCATGCTCGATCGCCTCGCGACGCGCGCGTGATCTTCGTCGCGACGCCGCTCGCCGGCGTATGGCTGGTCCGACCCGAGCGCCTGATCGATGAACGAGGACACTTCGCGCGGCTGTTCAGCGCTGCGGATTTGCCCAGCTCGGGATGGACCCGCGGTCGCTCAGTGCAGTACGTCGTTCAACCATCGCGCCGGCACGTTGCGCGGCATGCATTATCAGGCCGATCCCCATGCCGAGTCAAAGCTCGTCCGCTGCACGCGGGGAGCGATTCATGACGTCGCGCTCGACCTCCGCCGTGACTCGCCGAGCTACCTGCACTCCTACGGGGTCGAGCTCAGCGACGACAACGGCGACGCCCTGTTCCTTCCCACCGGCTGCGCACATGGCTTCCAGACGCTACGGGCTGACAGCGAGATCTACTACCAGATCTCGGTCCCGTACGAGCCCGCTTCCGCTCGGGGCGTCCGTTGGGACGACCCCGCATTTGCCATCACCTGGCCCCAGCCGCCGGCGCGGGGACGGACGCTCTCCGACCGCGACGCCGCCTACCCGGATCACGAGCCATGAGCCGCGTACTGCTCACCGGGGCGACCGGCTTCATCGGGTCACAGACTCTGGCGCCGCTGCTCGAGGCCGGGTTCGAGGTCCATGCGGTGACGTCGCCGCCGCGCCGGTGTCGCGGCGCCGCCGGACTTGTGGTGGGAGCAGGCGGACCTGCACGGCCCGCTCGCCACCTAGCGCCTGGTCGAGCGCGTAGCCCCAACACATCTGCTGCATTTCGCCTGGTACGCCGAGCCGGGTATCTACTGGCGCTCGCCCGAGAACCTCCGCTGGGTCGAGGCGAGTCTCCGGCTGCTGCGGCTGTTCGCCGAGCATGGCGGGCGCCGGGCGGTGCTGGCCGGCAGCTGCGCCGAGTACGCCTGGGAGCCGCGGACGACCTGCGTCGAAGACGAGACACCGTGCCACCCCGCGACGCTCTACGGGACCAGCAAGCACGCCCTGCGCCTGGTGGCGGAGCGCTATGCGCACGAGGTCGGGCTCAGCCTCGGTTGGGGCCGGGTGTTCTTCGTCTTCGGGCCCCGCGAGGACCCATCGCGTCTCGGAGGGTCGGTGGCCAGGTCGCTCGTGCTGGGTCAGCCGACGCTCTGCTCCCATGGCGAGCAGCTTCGCGACTTTCTCTATTCGGGCGATCTCGCCGACGCGTTTGTGGCCCTGCTGGCTTCGTCGGTGCAAGGGCCGGTGAACCTCGCCTCAGGCCGACCGACCCGCGTTCGCGACCTGGTCGGGGCTCTGGCCGACGCCGCCGGCCGTCCGGATCTCGTGCAGTTGGGCGCGCTGCCGGCGTCTGCGGGCGAACCGGCCGCGCTGCTCGCCGACGTGGCCCGGCTCCGGGACGAGGTCGGCTGGTCCGCGGCGACGCGGTTGGAGCTGCGCGCGGCCGACACGATCGACTGGTGGCGGGCCAACCTCGCGGTTACCGGCCCCAGGTGACCAACGTCGCCGGCTGCCGTCAGCGCGCGTCGAGCGCCAGCAACAGACCGGATACCCGCCGTTCCAGCAACCCCGCCCGCTCAGACCCGATGACCCGACGGATGGCATCCGTGGCGGTGAACCGGCCACGATCAGCGCTGCCGCGCCGGCGGCGACAACCCCCCGGGTGAGCGCATCCATGCCCCGGTAGGGGGCGGCGCCGGAGCGATCTGCCGGGCGATGGCGGCCGCCACGGCGTGGGGCTGACGGGCGGCCAAGCCGGTAAGCCCAAAGCCCTGCGCCAACCGCGGCGCATCGGAACCGAGCCCGGTGGGCGACCGGTGGATGTGGACGTCGGCCAGGGTCAGCACCCGGCCGCGCGCCGCCAGCGCTGCCACCAGCATCCAGTCGCCGGCCAGCACCGGCGGGAAGCCGGTGGCCAGCAGGTCCTCCCGGGCGGCGACGCCGAACATCGGGCCGTTCAGACTCACCCGGGCGAAGAACCGCAGCACCCGGACGGCCGACGCGGACGACGTGAGGTTGATCGCGCGCTCGTCGAGGGGCGCGGCGCCATCACGGTAGTAACGGGCCGCCCCGCATACCAGCGCGGTCGACCTGTCGGCCTCCAGCTCGGACACGCAGCGCGACACGTACCGCGGATCAATCCAATCGTCGTCGGCGAGCCACATGAAATACCGCCCCTGGGCGGTGTCCAACAGCCACTGGAAGTTCACCTCGTGGCCGCGGTTGCGGTCCTGACGGACAAACCTCACTCGGGTGTCGGAGGCGGCGAGGCGTTCCCCGAGCGCGACGACCTCCGGATCGGTGGACGCGTTGTCGGAGATGAGCACCTCCAAGCGCTCATAGTCCTGCGCCAGCGCCGAGCTCGCCGCTCGGATCAGCTCGGCGGGGCGGTTGAAGGTGGGGATACCGATGGTCACCAACGGCGGCGCCGGGCGGCTGGCGCCGGGCGCGGGAGCAGTGGCATCGGAGGCCATCCGTACACGATAGGCGCCGTTATGATGGCGTGCGTGGAGGCGCAGATCGTCAGTGCGTACGCCAGTCGATCCATGGGCCGGCGGCGGGTCGAGGCGGCCCGCACTTGGATGGCCATCGACTCGCCCACCCGCTGGGTGTGGCTGGCCGTGGCGGTCTACATCGCGGTATCCGGATGGTGGCTGGCTGTCGACAGCCGGGTTCCGCTCTGGGACGCCGGCTTCCATGTGACCCATGGCTACCTCGATGGGGTGGCGCTGTCACAGGGCCATATCGGCTACCCGTTCGAGGAGTGGGACCTCTACCCGCCCCTCGTCCATCTGGTGGGCGGCATCACGTACCTGCTCGTCGGCCTGCACCCGGCGGCGATGACCCTGGCCTCCAACCTGGTGTTCGTGCCGCTCCTGGCGTTCGGCTGCTATGGCGTCGGCTCCATCGCAGCCGGCAAGCGGGCCGGCCTGCTGGCCGCGCTGTTCGCCCTCGGCACCCCGATGTTCGTGTCGATGAGCCGCGAGTTCATGATCGACCCTCCACAGGCAGCGATGGTCGCGGTGAGCGTCTGGGCGATCCTGGCCTCGCGGCGGTTCGCCCGTCCGGGCGTATCGGCGATGGCGGGTGTGCTGTGCGGACTGGCCATGCTCACCAAGGAGACCTCTGTCCTGTTCCTGGCCGGGACGCTGGCCGCCGTCTTCCTGCGCGGAGGCTGGCGCAACTGGCGCGGGCTATTCCTGTTCGCAGCCGGACTGGCTGTCATCGCCGGACCGTGGTACATCTACCAGTGGCCGAACCTGAGGGCCGAGTACACGTCGATCGGCCAGCTGTATGTCAACCCCGCGCAGTCGCCGCCGCGGTTCTCAGTGCGTAGCTTCGCCTGGTACTTCTGGGATCTGGTCAACCAGCAGCTGGGGCTGCCGCTCACGATCGCGTTCGTGATCGGCACGGTGACGGCCGGTGTCCGCGTCGTCCGCAACCGCTTCAGCACGGACAGCGTCCTGCCGGAAGTGCTAGCCGGTGGCCTGGTCGGCTACCTGGGGGTCACCTACCTGGTCCACAAGGATCCACGCTACTCGCTGCCGGCTCTCGTCTACGTGGCCGTACTCGGAACGTTCTGGCTGCCATCGCTGCGCCGCCGGTCCTGGCGCGTCGCGGCAATCGCCGTCGTGATGGGCTTCGCGGCGATCAACTTCGCGGGCATGTCCACCGGGCTGGGCGGAACGCAACGGATCGCCATCTCCCTGCCCGGTGGCCAAGACGACCACCTGATCTACCCCGGGCAGCTGGCGATCTTCCAGAACCAGGGTTGGCTGTTCGGCGGACCCGAGCGCGACGGAGACGTCCCCGGTCTCCTCAAGCGGCTGCACGCGCTCGGGATCACCGACATCTCGGTCGACAGCACCACCGCGGATCAGCCTGATTTCAACCTGACCGGGATCGAGCCCTACGCGATCCTGGACAGCATGGTCATCGCCGGCGTCCCCTCCCCGACGCCCGGATCGGCGTTCCTGCTGCTGCACGTGCCCAGGCCCGGCGATCTCGCGCCGTGCGGTCGTCTCGTCTCCGGCCAGGGCATCTACATCATTCGTGGGCCGACGACCGGGATCAACACGCTGAGCCTGCGCGACCCGGCGAACCCGCGTCAGCAGTACCTGTTCATGTGCCCGGGACGACCGCTGGTCATGTGGCCTCCGGTGCGGGGTTGACGCCGGCGGGCACGGGGCCCGTCCGGCGCCGGCACATCGGGCTCAACCTCCTGTATCTGGTGCCGGGCGAGACCGGCGGGACCGAGACGTACGCCCGGGAGCTCATCCCGGAGCTGGTTGCCGCCGCGCCTGAGGTCCGCCTGACCGCGTTCATCAACCGTGAGGCCGCCGCGGCCCGAAGCGCACCCTGGACGGATCTGATCCCGTCGGTCACCGTGCCGGTATCGGCCCGCAACCGGCTGGAGTGGGTCCGCGGCGAGCAGCAGCTGCTGCCGCGCCTGGCGCGCCGGGCGGGCGCCGACCTCGTCCACAGCCTGGCCAACACCGCCCCGACGTGGGGACGATTCGCCCGGGTGGTCACCATCCACGACCTGATGTACCGCATCGCGCCGGACGCGCACCTGGGACTGCGGGCTCAGGGCATGCGGATCCTCGTCCCGCTGGCGGCGCGGCGCTCTCAGCGAGTCATCACCGATTCCCGAAGCACCGCCGATGATGTGCATCGCCTGCTGGGGCTGAGCGCCGAGCGCATCGACGTGGTCCCGATCGGCCTGGGCTCACGATCCCAGGCCGAGCCGGCGTCCGAGGAGCGGGTGCGATCGCTCCTGAATGCCGGGTCGCGATCGATCTTGCTCTGTGTGGCGGCCAAGCGCCCGCACAAGAATCTCGTGCGCCTCGTCGGCGCGCTCGGACGGCTGGCGCCGGGAGAACGCCCCCTGCTGGCGCTGGTGGGCTACAGCACACCCCACGAAGCCGAGATCCGCGCCCGGATCGCCGCGCTGGATCTGGCCGGCGACGTCCGGCTGCTGGACTGGGTCGACGCCGCGATGCTGGAGGGGCTGTACGCATTCAGTCGGGGATTCATCCTGCCCTCGATGTATGAGGGCTTCGGCCTCCCGGTCCTGGAGGCGATGGTGCGTGGGCTGCCGGTCGCATGCTCGGCCCATGGCGGGCTGGCCGAGGTCGGTGGCGACGCGGCGCTGCGCTTCGATCCTGAATCCGAGCCCGCGATCGCCGCCGCCATCCGGCACCTGGTCCGCCTCGGCCCCGAGGAGGCCGAGCGCCTGCGGACCGCTGGGCGCGCGCAGGCGGCTCGGTTTCAGTGGAGGACGACGGCGCAGCTGACGCTGGCCTCCTACGGACGGACTGTGGTCCGATCCGGCACCAATGCCGGGCTATTCTCCTGATCGTGCATCACGACTCGATGTCGGAGGCCAACCCACGAGGCGGCGATGTCAACCTCCGCTCAGGGCCACAGATGGAGGAGTACCGGGCGATCGTCCGGCGCATTCGCTCCGACCACCTCGCCAATGTGCTCGATTGGGGCTGCGGCTTCGGGCAGGTGACCAACCTGCTGCGCGAGGCGGGCCTCGACGTGACCGCCTTCGATTACCAGCCGGACATCGAGGACGGGTTCCGGCCGATGGAGCGCTACCCGCATCTATCGGTGTATCTGAGCGCCGAGCCCTGGCGGCTGCCGTTCGACGACGGCGCATTCGACGCGGTGCTGAGCTGCGGAGTGCTGGAGCACGTCGTGGATCCCGATGCCAGCCTGGAGGAGATCCGGCGGGTGCTGGCTCCCGGCGGCACCTTCTATGTGTTCAAGCTGCCCAACCGAACCTCGTATCTGGAGGCGATCGCCCGGAAGCTGGGCCTGTACTACCACGGAGCCTGTGAGCACGACCGTCTCTACGATCGCCGGGGAGCCGTCGAACTGCTACGACGCCACGGCTTCGAGATCCTGGAGGTGCAGCGGATGAATCTGCTGCCCCTCACGCTGACGTCGGCCTGGGCGAGCCGCGCCGGCTCGCTGATCTGGCAGGTCAACCGGCTTCTGAGCGCGATCCCGGTCCTGAACCTGATCGCCACCAACATCCAGCTCGTGGCGCGGTCCGCCCCTCGCGCTTCTGCGCTGACGAGCTCGGCCCCGCGTCAACCGGCGCCGACAGGGCTGTCGTAGACCCCGAGCACGATCTGCAGCGAGCGCTCGAGCGAGACGCGCGCCGCGTTGTCGGCAAACCAGCGAGACGTCGACTGCCGCAGAGCCGGGCCGGCCTCGTGAACCGCCCGGATCGCCGCCGCCAGATCCTCAGCTGAATCCGTCGCGGCGATGAAGCCGTTGACGCCCTCGCTGATCAGCTCTACAGCGGCGTTGTCCGGACCGGCCACGACGACGCTCGGCGTGCCCCGGGCCGCCGCCTCCACGACGACCAAGCCGTAACCCTCGCGCCGGGAGGGCAGCAGCAGGCAGAGCGCCCGCCCGATCGCCTCCTCGACGACCTCGGTGGCCACGAACCCGGGGACATCGATCGCATCCGACAGTCCGGACTCGCCGACACGTCTCTCCACCTCGCCGCGCTCGGGGCCGTCGCCGAGGATCAGCGCCCGGATCTCAGGCAGGCCGTCCCGCGCCCGGGCGATCGCCGGCACGATCGCCGGCACCCGTTTCTCGGGGATGTGCCGGCCGGCGAACACCACCAGGTCCTCGGCATCCTGGATGGGCTGCGGCTCTAGGGGGCCGTCGTAGGCCCCGCCCAGCATCGTGATCTCGCCATCGAGCCCCCCTTCCCGCAAGCGCCGCGCGTACAGCTTGGAGAAGCAGAACGCATGCTGGGGGACGCGAGCGCAGAGCCGCTGCACCAGCCAGCCGACATCGCCGGCCGGACGTCCCAGGTATTCGCGCCAGTAGCTCCGGCTCCACACCTCGAACCAGTCCACGGCGACCCGGTACCGGCGCAGCCCAGAGACCAGGGCCGCAGCCAGCAGCGAGAAGTACGGAAACGAACAGGTATGGACGACGTCATAACGCTGACCATGGCGAAGCAGGTGCCACAGGACACCGGCCCCGAACACGACCGGCGGCAGGACGCGCCGGCGCCCGGGCCCGTCGTAGAGCTTCATCCGAGGGCCCACCACGCGAACGTTCACGCCCGGCACTCCTGGATCCTGACCCCGCTCCCACTGGCGCAGCGTCAGGTAGGTAACCTGATGACCATCGGCGGCCAGGCGCTCGGCAAGGCTTCGGTACCACCGTTCGGCGCCACCCACCGTGTATGGGAACAGGCAGTCGTATATGAGGCAAACCCGCATCGGCACGCCGCAGATTCCCATATCCTGGCCTCAGGGCACCGTTAACCGCGCGACCTTTGCGCGCCAGCTACGTTGACAGAGATGCCGACCGAACGCATGAGCACGATCGCACACGAAACCACCGATCCGACGCCGCTCGGCGACGGCGAGGGTCTGACCATCTCAGTCGTCATCCCCTGCCTCAACGAGGAGCAGACGATCGAGCAGTGCGTGCGCCGCGCCCGGGAGGTGCTGGACAGCCACGACATCGCCGGCGAGGTGATCGTCGCAGACAACGACTCGGAGGACGAGAGCGCGCGCCTGGCCGCTGCCGCCGGCGCCGTCGTCGTCCATGAGCGTCAGCGCGGATACGGCAGCGCCTACATGGCCGGGTTCGCGGTGGCCCGGGGGCGGTTCATCCTGATGGCCGACGCCGATCTGACGTACGACTTCGAGGAGATCCCGCACTTCCTGGACGAACTCGGGCACGGCGCCGACATGGTCATCGGCAACCGGATGAAGAACATCCATCCCGGCGCGATGCCCTGGCACCACCGGTACATCGGCAACCCGCTGCTGTCCGGCTTCCTCAACCTGCTGTTCCGGACCGGCGTCGACGACGCCCACTGCGGAATGCGGGCGTTCCGCCGGGACGTCCTCCCCCAGCTCGACCTGCGCACGACCGGGATGGAATTCGCCTCCGAGATGGTCATCCGGGCGGCCAAAGAGCACCTCCGGCTGACCCAGTTCGACATCGAGTATCACCCCCGCGGCGGCGAGTCCAAGCTCTCGAGCTTCCGCGACGGCTGGCGGCACTTGCGTTTCCTGCTCCTGCACTCGCCCAATCACCTGTTCATCTTTCCGGGAGCCCTCATGGCAGCCACCGGGGCAATCGTCGAGTTCATCGTGATCGCGCATCTGGGCATCTTCGGCCGGGCGTGGGACATCCACGCGCTCATCGGTGGCGCACTGCTGGCGATTGTCGGAACGCAGATCGTCGCCCTCGGCGTCTGCGCGCATGCGTACGCCACGTACTTCATGGCCGAGCGTGACCGCTGGTTTGACCGGATGCGCACGCGCTTCAAGCTCGAGCACGGCCTATTGCTCGGCGGGGCCATCCTTGTCGCCGGGCTGATCATCGGGGCCTTCATCGTCATCGCCTGGATCAACCATGGCTTCGGCAGACTGTCCTATGAGAACCTGGCGGTGCTCGCCGCCACCCTGATCATCGTCGGCATTCAGATCTTCTTCAGCTCGTTCCTGCTCTCCATCCTCGGGTTGCGCCGCCAGGACCAGTCGAGCCGCTGGGTCGACTGACGTGACCAACCTTGGCGGGCGTGGCCCGGCGTCGCGGGTGGCGTTCGTCGGCCAGGGGGTGTATTTCGAGCAATGCTCGCTGTCCGGGCCCGCCGGTGGACTGGAGCCGACCTTCGTGGAGTTCCGCGCCGGTGCGGCGCCCGAACCACTCCTGTCCCATCTGCACGACCTTGATCCCGACGTGGTCCTCGTCTTCCGCCCGGAGATCATTCCCGCCGGCCTGTTCGCCTCGCTGCGAGCGCTCACCATCGGCTACCTGACCGAGCCGCTGCCTCGCGACGAGGCCAGCGCGCACCCGGATCTGCGTGACCGTCTGCGCTGGCTGCGGGAGGTCGATCCCGGCAACTTCGACCGCATCATCTCCTTCGACCCAATGATCGCCGACACGGCGAGCAGCGTGCTGCCGGTCTGGCGTTCGCTACCGATTCCGGTCGCCGACGAGCTGTTCATGGGCGTGCGAGAGCGCGCTGATCCTCCGCGCCTGCTGTTCGTCGGCCGCTCCACCGAGCATCGTGAGCAGCTGCTGGCACCGGTCAAGGCGCGCCATCCCATCGTGCACATCGGTCACGGGCTGTTCGGCGATCGTCTCGAGCGCTTCCTCCAGGGCACCGACGTCCAGCTCAACCTGCACAACAATCCCTACCCGACGTTCGAAAACCGCGTCTGCATCGCGCTGGCGGCCGGCCACCTGCTGATTTCCGAGCCGCTGAGCCCGAACCACGATCTGCGGGCCGGGCGAGATCTGCTCCAGGTCGAGGATGGCGATGCGGTGGCCGGTTTGGTGGACGACCTGGCCTGCGATCGGGATGCGTACCTGGACGTGCAGCGGGCCGGACGTGAGCAGGCGGAGCGTTTCCGCGCCTCGACCGTCTATCCGCGCCTGATCCAGGATGCCGTGATGGATGTCGCGACACACGGGAGCGTGCGCCGGCCTGGCTGAGCCCGCCCCCCGGCTCAGCCGCCGATTCGCTCCGCGCCGAACGCTGCCACGTCGCCGAGCAGGTCCTCGACGATCCTCCCGAGCAGACGTGAGGCCCGGAAGCGCTCGGCCTTCATGCGACCGCGGACGCGCAGCCGCTGGCACATCTCCGGGAAGCGAGCGAGCCGATCCAGGGCCCAGACCAACTCATCCGGCGAATCAAAATGCATGTAGTCGATGTCCCGCTCCAGTCCGTGAGTGGGGCCGAGCCGCTGCGCGAACAGCAGCTGGCCGGCCGCGAGGTGCATGCCGACCTGCGGGCCGAAACCTCCATCGGGCTCGGGGGGCACGTAGACGCCCGCGTCGTACTCGCGCAGGAGCCCGACCAGGGTCTCACCGACGACGCCATGGATGACCTGGAGCAGGTCATGATGGTGCTTGACGGGCATGAGCACATCCTCGCGATGCTCGGTCGAGCGCCCGACCGCCATCACCCGCGGCCGGCCACGGAGCGGGCGCACGTCGCCGAAGAGCGCATCGTTGATCGGCGGCGGGATCGCTCGCCAGACCCGCGCCGAGCCGACCGGGATGCCCGTCAGCACGGGCCGGAACGAGACCACCCGGTCCAGGACGCCGGCCGCCGAAGCTAAGCCGTCGTCGTCGACCCCGCCGACGATGACGCCGAGTGTGGTGCCGGGGAGCCGCCGCAATGCGTCCGCCGGCAGACAGGCCGGGTCAAAGACGATGCAGACGTGGGGCCGGAAGCTCCTCGCCTGGTGCAGCGTCCGTTCGACATCGCCACCTCCGAGCACCGGCAGCCGACAGGAGCTGTGGGCAGCTGTGCGTCCCGGAGGACAGCAGCTCTCCAGCCAGCCCGGAGGCCCCAGGAAGGCCAGCCGTAGGGGCCGAGTGGCGGCGTCGGCGCGTGCTCGCGCGGTCGTTGGCGGGGCAGACGCGCTCATCGGCCCGGCTACGATACCGGGGCTTCGAGAACCCCTCTCACACCCATGTCCAACTGGCAAGAGCGCATCACACGTGACACCCCGCCCGCGATCGTCGCCGAGCACGATCTGCGCTACCGGCTGGTCGCACCACTGATCACCGCCAGCGCGGTGTGGGCGGACCTGGGGTGCGGAAGCGGGGTGGCCGCGGGCGCGGCGCTCGACGGCCGGCTTCCGCCGGAAGTGGTGCTGGTCGATCTCGAACTCGACGCCGTCGGACAGGCGGCGCAGGAGCTTGGCGCGACCGACGCGGTCAAGCTCGACGGCGACCTCACCGACCCGGGGGTGCTGGCCCGGGTCCGGGCGGCGCTGCTGAGCGTCGACGGAGATCGCGTCGTCAGCTGTTTTGAGGTCGTCGAACACCTGAGCACGTTCGTCCCCTTGCTCGAGTGGTCGGCCGCACTGGCCCGTGAGGAGGCCGTCACGTTCGTGATGAGCGTGCCCAACGACGCCTTCTGGTCGATCGAGAATCCGTTCCACGCCGCGCGGTGGAGCGACGGCGCATTCGAGGAGCTGCGCCGGTTGCTGCCGACCGAGCAGACGCTGTTGCGGCAGGTCTCGCTCACCGGGTCCGCACTCGTGGCTTGGGACAACATGCCCGAGCGTCACGAACTGACCGCCGCCGTCGGGGGGGAGCGAACGGTTCCCAGTCATTTCATCGCGGCGTTCGGACCGCGGCACCAGGAGCTTGTCAGAGCGGCGCTGGCGGTCCCAGTCGACCAGCACCAGCAGCGCCGCTGGGAGCGTCAGCGGGAGAGCAACCTCGCGTTGGCGGAAGCTCGGCTCGAGGCCCAGCGCGCGAGCCTGGAAGCGATGATCGCCGAGCGTGAGGAGTGGCGCACGTATATCAACGAGCTCGAGCGGGAGCTCGGCCGGCCTCTATCGGGCGTCGACCCCGGCCAAGCCGCTTCGTGAAGATCGCCTTCCTGCTCAACGACCTCCAGCTCTCGGGCGGAGTGGGAGTCGTCGTGGAGCACGCCCGGCGGCTCAGCCTCCTGGACGGGTGGGACGTCACCCTCCTGCTCGTCCGCGCGGACGACGGGCCCAGCTGGCACGGCTACGAGCACCTGCCCCATCTGCACGTGCGCAGCCGCGACGACTCGCTGGGCGACTCTTTCGACGTCGCCATCGCCACCTGGTGGGAGACCGTCTTCACACTGTTCGAGGTCTCGGCCAAGCGCTACGCCTATTTCGTGCAGAGCCTGGAGGATCGGTTCTACCAGTCCGACCAGGCTGAACGGCTGGGCGCGGGCCTGACGCTCGATCTTCCGGTCGCGTTCATCACGGAGGCACGCTGGATCGCCGACACACTCGCGGCCTGGCGTCCGGACGCCCCGTGTTATCTCGTACGCAACGGCATCGACAAGGAAGTGTTCGCTCCGCTGGAGCGCGTCATCCCGTCGGTCGACGGGCCGCTGCGCATCCTGGTCGAGGGCTCGCCTGCGGTGTGGCACAAGCGCGTGCCGGAGGCGATAGAGGCGGTGGCCGCGATGCACGAGCCGCACCAGCTGACCGTCGTCTGCGGTGATCCGTCGGCACGCTCGGACATCGATGCGGATCACGTCGTCGGCCCGCTCAGCCATCGAGAGATGGCCGAGCTCTACGCCGAGCACGACGTAGTGCTGAAACTTTCGACCGTCGAGGGCATGTCCGGACCGCCGCTGGAGGGCTTCCACCGCGGAGCCACCTGTGTGGTGACACCCGTGACTGGGCACGAGGAGTACGTCGAGCACGGGTACAACGGCCTGGTCACCGACTGGGATGACGTGCGCGGCACGGCTCGACAGCTCGACCTGCTGGCCCGCGACCGCCGGCTGCTGCATTTCCTGCGCACGAACGCCCTGGCGACGGCCCGGTCCTGGCCCGATTGGGGACAGGCCAGCCAGTTCATGGCGGGCGCGTTGCTCGGGATCGCACGCTCTCCCCAGCCGGAGCCAGCCGCCGCGGCGGCGCGTCTGACCGCCGACCTGCGCATTGGCGTGGAGGTCTATCAGCGCCGCCTCAACGAGCGCGCGGACTTCGCTCGCCGGGCGCTGCGCTTCGAGCGTTCGATCAACCGTGTGCAGCGCACCCGGGGGTGGCGGTGGGGGCTGCGACTGCGGCACTCCCGACCCGTTCGTGTGGCGCTGAGGCCGTTCCGTCCCATCAAGCAGCGCGTGCGCCGCGCGCTGTCCTGAACCGGTGCCACCGGACGGCCTCACGCGGCAAGGACGGCGCATCGTGCAACGGGCGCTGGGACGAGGCGCCCGCGTGATGCAGCGCCCAACGATCCCAGGCTCGCTTGTGGAGCTCGCCCGCACGGGCCCGGTCCCGCTCGCGCCGACCCGGCCGGCCGGCTCGGACCGCCTGCGAATCGCCACCGTGATCCCGTCGTTTCGGCGCGGCAGCGGCGGGCACTCCACCATCGTCAGCCTGACGCGAGAGCTGATCCGGCGCGGACATTCAGTGTCGTTGTGGCTGGAGGACTTCGAGTTGCTCCATGCTCGTGACACGGACGCGGTGACGCGGCAGGGCTTCGCCGAATTCTTCAACGCCGGCGACCTCGAGCTGCACACCGACTTCACGCGCTGGCGCGGCGCCGACGTCGTCCTGGCCACCGGCTGGCAGACCGTGCCGCGAGCCCTGCTCCTGCCGGCCGTCGCGTCCCGGGCCTACCTGGTCCAGGACCACGAGCCCGAGTTCTACGGCGCCTCGGCTGAGGCGCTGTTCGCGGCGGAGACCTACCGGCAGGGTCTGCATTGCATCGCGGCCAGTCCCTGGCTGGCCGACGTGCTCCGCACCCGCTACGGCGCCAGCGCCTCCTCCTTCGACCTCGCCGTTGATCATGCGATCTACCGTGCGGCCGCGGATCCGCGCCGCCAGGATCTGGTGGCGTTCTACGCCCGGACCGCAACGCCGCGGCGGGCCGTGCCGCTCGGGTTGCTCGCATTGCAAGAGCTCGCGCGACGGCGGCCCGACCTGGAGATCGTCCTGTTCGGAGGCGACAACGCGCCGTACGTGCCGTTCCGCCACACCGATCTCGGCGTGCTCAGCTCCGACGCCCTGGCCGCGCTCTACCGGCGGTCCACGATCGGCATCGTCTTCTCCCTCACCAACCCGTCGCTCATCGGACTCGAGATGATGGCCTGCGGACTGCCGAGCGTCGAGCTCGCGACGGAACCGATGCTCGCCTGCTTTGGTCCCGACGGACCCCTGGCGTTGGCCGAGCCTGCTCCGCTGCAGATTTGCTCTACGATTGAGGCGCTGCTCGACGATGGCGCGAGGCGTGCCCGGCTTGGCGGAACCGGCACTGCTTTCATGCAGAACCGCACATGGGACAAAGCGTCCGAGCAGCTTGAGCGCGGGTTGCGCGTTGCGCTGGCGAGAACCTGCTGAAAACTTTGTCCACAGCATGTCCACCAAGCTGATCCGCCGACGAGCCGTCGCCGCCGGCCTGCCGTCATCGGGGTTCGTCGGCTCATGGCGCGCCCGCCGTCACAAGGTCCCGCTGCCGCTGGCTATGATCCTGGTCGCCGCGGCCATCCTGTCACTGGCCTGGGACGTCGCCCTGCCCGCGTTCCAGGGGCCGGACGAGAAGGACCACTTCGCCTACATCCAGCATCTGGCGGAGACCGGCAGCGTGCCCAGCTCGACCTCAGGTCCGTCGTCGGACTCCACCGAGGTCCTGAACGCTCTGCAGACGCTGAACCTGCGGTCGCTGATCGGGAACCTCGGCGCCCGCCCGGGCTGGAGCTCCGCGGACCTGCAACTGTGGCACCGGGTCGAGCGCAGCTTGCCGCCCGGATCGCGCAGCGACGGCTCAGGCCCCAACCCGATCGCGAAGAACCCCCCTCTGTATTACGCGCTGATGGCCGTGCCGTATCGGCTGTTCGTGTGGCTGCCGCTCCTCAAACAGCTGTTTGTGCTGCGCCTCTTCAATGCCCTGTGCTACCTGGCCACGATCGCGCTGACCTGGATGCTCGCCGGAGAGCTGTTCGGCGGCGTGCGCTGGAAACAGACGCTGGCCGCCGGCGTAGTCGCTCTGGAGCCCCAGCTGGCGTTCATGAGCGCCGTGATCAATCCCGACAACCTGCTCATCGCCGTCACCACCGGGTTTCTGCTGGCGGCGGTTCGGCTGGTGATCCACGGTCCATCGGTCCGCCGGATCGTGGCCGCCGGCGCTCTGTCGGCGGCCGCGGTCCTCACCCACGGCCGCGGCCTGATCACGGTGCCGGTCCTGTGTGTGGCCCTCCTCGTCACGTTGCTCCGTCACCGCCCGTCGGTGCGGTCTTCCGCGCGGGGCGGAGCGCTCGCCGGCGCGTTCGTGGTCGGCGCCGTGGCCATCGAGTATCTGGTGGACCGCTCGGCCGGGGGCAGCTCAGTGTACGGCGGACAGGTCAGCCTGCTCAACGCCGGGGTGTTCAACCTGCGGCAGTTCCTGTCCTTTTCGTATCAGTTCTTCTTCCCGCGCTTGGCCTCGCTACAGCCCCGCATCGGACCTGCGTACGGCTACCGCCAGGTGTTCATCAACACGTTCTACGCCACCTTCGGCTCCCTGGAGGTCACGTTCAAACCCCGCGTATACGACATCCTGCAGGTCCTGTCCGCATTGGGCCTGGTCGGGTTCTACACGGCGTGTGTCGCGCGTTGGCGAACGTTGCTGCGGTCCTGGGCGCTGGTGCTCGTGATGCTCTCGCTGCTGATCACCCTCGTCGTGTTTCTGCTCTACGTGTCCTACCAGGCCCTGCTGGTCGATGGCGCCTCCGATCCGCTGATCGTGGGGCGCTATCTGCTGCCGATGATCTCCCTGTTTGCACTGGCCATCGTCTTCACGGTCGGGTCGCTCCCCCGGCGTGCGGGTGTCGTGCTGGCCGCCACCATCCTCGCCGGTGGCCTGCTGCTGGCGCTGGGAGGCATCGGCATCACGGCCGCGAGGTTCTATGCCTAAGCGACGAGCCTTCAGTCGGCCGGGCCTGGCGACCGGATGCGCTGTGCTGATCGCTCTCCTGCTCTTCGCCGGGGCGCTCGTCTGGTATCGGCCGTTCCTGACCACCCCAAGCCAGCCGGTTGCCGAGATCCCGGCGCCACCGGCCCTGTTCGTGGCCCACCAGTTCCCCCTTGCCGGACACCAGCAGGCCTGCATGGACACGGTGACGGTGACGCCACAGAGTCAGCTCGTCAGCTTTTCGCTGTTCCCGGGCGGTACGGCCACGGGAGGCGGTCCGCCCGTCCTTCTCACGCTGACCGCACCCGGCTATGCGGCGAAGGTGGCGGTGCCCGGTGGTTATCCGGGGGGCAGCGCAACACTTCCGCTGTCACCGCCGAAGCACCCGCGGATTGTCACCGCATGCTTCCATAACCTCGGCGCCGGGACCGTGTTGCTCGTCGGCACGAGCGAGCCACGGACCGTGTCACGCTCACACCTCACCGTCGATCGGCGGGCCGTGTACGGTGACGTGGCGCTGAGCTTTCTGGAGAGCAAACGCGTGGATCTGCTACAGCGACTTGGTCCGGCCGTCCAGCACGCGTCGGATCTGACCGACGGGCTGTTACCGCCGGCGCTGATCTGGATCGTCGCCGTCGCCACCGCGCTCGGCGTTCCGCTGGCAATGATCCTCGCCTTTCACACGGCCCTCCGAGAGCAGCCCCCGGCCGGCTGACGGCTACCGTCAGATCACAGGTTCTCGGCCACGTACGGCGCGGTCCGGTTGAAGACGACGAAGCCGAGAGCGAAGACCACGGCGACGATCACCAACGTGCCGAGGATCCATACCGGCCCCAGCAGCGTCGCCACGCCTGGCGCGGGGTTGTTGACCATGGCGTGGCGAAACTCCTCGAACGTGCTGGCCAGAGGGTTGAGCATGTAGATCTTGACGAGCAGGGGGCTGAGCTTCGCCTGGATCGTCGGAAGCGGCACAACCACGGGAGACGCGTAGAAGATGATCTGCAACACGACCTCCCAGATGGGCGCCATGTCCCGGAAGTACACGAACAGCGAGGAGAGCAGCATGGCCAGACCGGTGGCGAACACGGCCAGCACCACGATGATCAGGGGCAGTTCGAGCCAGGTGAGCATCGGACGCACCCCCGACGCCAGGGCGAAGATGAGGACCACGATCAGGTTGAGGGCCAGGTTGAACATGGCGCCGAGCACGATCGAGAGCGGGATGACCATGCGCGGAAACTGGATCTTGCGCACGATGGCCTCCTGCGAGACGACGCTGGCGACGGCCCCCCCGGTCGCCTCGCTGAAGAACGTGAACAGCACGATCGAGCCCAGCAGCTGAGCCCCGTAGAAGTGCTCCGGCTGCCCTGGTTTGCTGCCCTTCTCTGACGCGACGTGACCGATCTTGGTGAAGAAGATGTACAGCACGCCGAACAGCAGCAGCGGGCGCATGAGCTGCCAGACGTATCCGAGGACCGACCCGAAGAAACGGAGCTTCCAGGTGATGCGGGCGATGTTGAACGTGAGGTGCCAGAACCGGTTCCAGTCGCTGGTCAGCGCCTGCGGTCCGCGGATCGGCCGCCCCAGGGCCTCGTACGGGATCCCGTCGACGACGCTCACGCACTCAGCTCCTGCTCGACACCGGGCTCGACGCGCTCGATCGCGACATCGGTCGGCAGGTCGACGATGCCTCCCATCGGCAGGTTGGCCCTGACCAGGAACGAGAACCGCCGCTCGTACCGGTCCATCACGTCGAGGCCGGAGCCGCGATGGGCGAGATTGACGACCGGGCTGTAGCGCCCGGGTGCCAGCACGTTGTCGAAGCTGAACGAGAACAGGACCCGCTCGCCGGCGCCGAAGCGACCGCTGTGCTCGTGCTGAACCCAGGTCGAGGCGACGAGCACTGCCTTCTGATCCTCGTTGTGGATCTGCACCTCCGCCTGAGGGTCCTCGACGTCGACCATGAAACGGACGAGAACGCGGAGGGAGACGCGCTGCCCTTGCGGTACGGACTGTGAACGGTTGCCCTCCTCGTCCTCAACCCAGACCTCCATCACCTGGGCGTCGCCATCGCCGCCGTGCTCCCCCTCCTCGCTAAGCGCGTCGGGATCACGACCGAAGTTCAGCTCCAGGTATCGCTCTGCCACGTCCTGGGGCTCTCCGAGGTGGACGATCGAGCCATGCTCCAGCAGCATCGCTCGGTGGCAGAAGCGCTGCAGCGCCGACATGTCGTGGGAGACGAGCACGATCGTCTTGCCCCGGTCACGCAGGGTGCGAAAGACGTCGTAGCACTTCTGCTGAAAAGAGGCATCGCCGACGGCCAGCACCTCGTCGATCAGCAGGATGTCGGCATCGACCTGAATCGCCACGGAGAAGGCAAGACGCACCAACATGCCCGAGGAGTAGTTCTTGAGCCTCAGCTCTCTGAAGCCCGTCAGCTCGGCAAAATCGATCACGCTGTCATAGCGCCGGCGGGCCTCCCGCGGCGACAGACCCATCATGATGCCGTTCATCACCACGTTGTCACGCGCGGCGAGCTCCATGTTGAAACCGACGCCGAGCTCGATCAACGTCGAGAGACGTCCCCGGCACCAGATGTCGCCGTCGCACTGGTAGATGCCGGCGATGCATTTCAGCAACGTGCTCTTGCCGCAACCATTGCGGCCGGCGATGCCGAAGAACTCGCCCGAGCCCACGCCGAACGAGATGTCGCTCAGCACCTGGAAGGTGTGGTGCCCGACGCGCCGCCGCGGGTGCAGCGCACGCTCCTTGAGCGTATGGACCTTCTGCTCGGGAATGCGGAAGGTCTTGCTCACACCGCGGGCGGCGATGGCGGGCAGAGTCGGTTCCGCTCTGGTTGACATAGGCGACAGGGTACCCGGACGCCTGCCATCGCCAGCCGGGCCCGTCCCGCCCAGACCCCGACACAGCTCGGGCATCCCTTACGCTGGGGCCCCATGGAGCGCTCCGCCCAGGCAGCGCCGGAGCGCCACGGGCTCCGGCGCATGGCACCACCGGCCCCCCTGGCCGCGCTGCTCGTCATCGTCGTTGCCGTCGGCCTCACTTGGATGTCTGTGGTGCCACCATTCCAGGCGCCCGACGAACCTGCGCACTTCGCCTACGTGCAGAGCCTGGCGGAGAGCTTCACCCTGCCGGGCGCGATGTCGCGCATGGGGCTCTCCAGCGACGAGGGCGTCGCCCAGAACGCGATCGGCGCCCTGCGCGGGGCGGCCTACCCGCAGGCATCGCCGCCTGATTGGAGCCGAGCGGACGAGAACGCCTACCTGGCGGTCGAGCACAGCGCGCATCCGCCTTCGAAATCCGACGGCTCGGGATTCACCAGCGCGGTCGGAAACCCGCCGCTGTACTACCTGATCGCGGCGGTCCCGTACCTGATCGATCACGGGGGCACGGTGTTCGGCCGGCTGTATGCGATCCGGATCCTCGGCGTCCTGCTGCTGGCGCTCACCACTCTCGGCGCGTGGCTGCTGGCCGGCGAGGTCTTTGGCCGGCGTCGGCTGCCACAGCTTGCCTGCGCCGCAGCCACCGGGCTGTTACCGATGGCGACGTTCATCTCCACTGCGGTCACTCCCGACGCGCTCCTGATGACCACCTGGACGTTCGCCCTGTGGCTCGGCGCCCGCGTCATCAACCGCCGCGCCCGTGGCTGGGATCCGCTTGCGCTGTGTGCGATCACGGCGGCCGCAGTGCTGACGAAGGCGACGTCGTACGCGCTGGTTGGACCGGTTCTGCTGGCGCTGCTGTTCGGTTCGCTGCGCCGACCGCCATCGGAACGGCGTCCCGCCCTAGTGCGGCTGGCGTCCGCTGTACTGGCGCTGGTGGCGCCGGTGCTCGCCTGGCTCGTCTTGGCGCCCGGTCTGGGCGGGATGGCGATCACTTCGGTGGCGTCGTCGTCGCAGCATCCGTTCAGCATCCGCCAGTTTCTCAGCTACGTCTGGCAGTTCTATCTCCCCCGGCTGCCCTTCCTCACGCCGCTTCGCACAACGCCAGGACTCCCCGCCGACCAGATCTGGGTGCGCCAGCTGACCGGCGATTTCGGATGGCTCAACGTGTACGAGCCGCATTGGATGTACCCGGTGGCCGGGGTGGCACTGGCAGGTCTGGCGATCGCCGTCCTGGCCCTGCTGACGCGACTGCGTGACCGACGGCGGGTCGCGTTGCTGGTGTTCTTCTCGCTGACCCTGCTGGCGCTGCTGGCGCTGCTGCACGTCACCGAGTACCGAATGCTGCTCATCACGGGGTTTGCGACGTTCCTGCAGGGCCGGTACCTGCTGCCCGTGGTCGGTCTCTTCGGCCTGGCCTTCGGGCTCATCGTCCTTCGCCTGCCGCGTCGACTTCGGGCCGTGGCCTGTGGACTGATCGTGACGGGCCTGTTGACGTGGCAGGTCATCTCCCTGGCCGCAGTCGTGAAGGCCTATTACCTGTGATCCCGAGAGGCCGACAGTGGCGCGCGCCGGCGGTCATCGCCGTTCTGGCGGTGGCCGCGCTGGTGCTGGCGGCGTCGCACGGGCAGGCGATCCGCGCCTACGCCCTCGACGTGTCGAATTCGAGCGTGGTAGCGGTCGTCCATCCGTCTCAGCAGGTCTGTGAAGGCCCGGTCACCAGCCACTACACGTTCCAGCGTGTGGGAATCTGGGCGACTGCCACGGCGGGGTCAGCGTCGGGCATCACGGTCGTGGAGGCGGCGACGAGCCACCGCGTCCTGGCGTCGTCGGACCCGACGAGCGTCGGCACCGGCGAGGCAGAGCTGATACCCCTGCTCTCGCACACGATCCCGGCAGATCGTCCAGTCCTCGTGTGCATCGAGGGACGCGCGGGCGGCTTGGGGGTGGTGGGCTCACCGGCTCCCCACCCGGGCGTGGCCGTGACCGGGGTGGAATCCGCGCAGCAGTTCTCGCTCGTGCTGATCACTGGCCCGCACAGCGGATCTCTCCTGCGCTGGCTGCCGACGGCGTTCGGGCGTGCGTCGCTGTGGCGACCGAGCTGGTTTGGGACGTGGGTGTTCTGGGTGCTCGCCGGCGCGCTGCTGGCGACGTTCGTCGTCGGCGTCCTGGCGGTCCTTCACGCGGCGGCAGCCGACGCCCCGCCCGAGCGGCCGGGTGGCGGGGGAGACGAGGACGACGGACCCTGGCGACCGCCGGGTGGCGGTATCCGTGAGCAGGCCCGCAGCGCCGCCTAGCGCACTACAGGCCAGCCAGGATCGTCCGCAGCCCGTCGCGTAGCGACACGGTCGCCTCCCAGCCCAGGTCACGCCGCGCCCGGGTCACGTCCAGGCAGCTGCGGCGCACCTCCCCGGGCCGCTCGGGGAGGAACTCCGGCTGCATCGGCTCGTCGGCGCCCCCGGCGTCTCGCAGCGCGGCGATGAGGTCGACCACCGACGTCTCCTGGCCGTGGCCGATGTTGACCGGCCCGATGAGATCGGACTCGGCAGCGCGCAGGTTGGCTGCTACGACGTCTGAGACGTCGACCCAATCGCGCGTCTGGCCGCCATCCCCGAACACCTTCGGCGTCCGGCCCTCGACGAGGGCGCCGCAGAAGATGGCCACCACCCCGGCCTCGCCGTGGACGTCCTGGCGGGGGCCGTAGACGTTGCCGTAGCGCAGCGATGCGGTCGAGAATCCGTGCAGCCGCATGTACAGCTCGCAGTAGCCCTCCGCGGCGTACTTGCTCTGGCCGTAGGGGGCCAGCGGCCGGATCGGATAGTCCTCAGGGGTCGGCAACAGCTCAGCGTCGCCGTACAGCCCGCCGCCGGTCGAGGTGTTGACCAGCCGCCGGGCGCCGGACGCGCGGGCGGCGTTGAGCACGGCGATCGTGCCCAGAACGTTCGTGGTCGCATCTCCGGCCGGATGCTCGACCGAGTAGCGGACGTCGATCTGGGCCGCCAGGTGGAAGACCACCTCGGGCGCGGCGGCGGCGAATACCGCGGCGACGGCGTCGGCATCACGGACGTCGACCTCCTCAAGCCGGGCACCGCGCTCGATCGCCTGGTGGAGGTTGGCCCGCTTCCCAGTGGCCAGGTTGTCGATCACCGTGACCCGGTCGCCGCGCGCCAGCAGCGCGTCGACGAGGTTTGAGCCGATGAAGCCGGCGCCGCCGGTGACCACGCAGTCCATTCCGGGCGCTAGCTTAGTGGCCTCTGCCGTACGTGCCGCGGGCATCTGGCCGTTGAAAGGTTTGTGTCGCGGGACCGCAATTGTCGCTAACGCGTAACTTGCAGCGCGATTTTCCGTTGCTATGCCTGATGTCTTCGGAGCTTGAAAGGAGTTTTGGTCTGGCGATGCACCCGCACGGGTCTGCCGAGCGACAGCCACGAATGCCGGTTCCTGCGCCTGAGACGGCGGAGGTGCTGGGCGTGCCGCTGGGCCTGACCGACTATGAGAGTGCGCTGGACTGGATCGATCAGACGGTCGCGGCGCGCCAACCCGGATATGTGTGCGTCTGCAACGTCCACGCCGTGATGGCCTCCGCGGAGGATCCCGGGCTGCGCTCGGCGCTGCTGGGCTCGTCGGTCAACGTGCCCGATGGCCAGCCCTTGGTGTGGGCGCTGAACCTGCTGGGTCACTCGCTCGACGCCCGGGTCTACGGGCCCGAGCTGATGGCCCGCCATTGCGCCCGCGCGGCGCAATCCGGGCAGCGGCTCTATCTCTACGGCGGACGCAATCAGGGCGCGCTGGTGCAACTCGCGCTCAACCTCCGCCGGCGGTACCCCGGCGTGCGGATCGTCGGGGGCTACAGCCCGCCGCACCGCCCGCTCAACCCCGAGGAACGCGACGCGGTCATCAAGGAGATCAACAACTCCCGGGCCGATGTGGTCTGGGTCGGAATCGGCGTCCCCAAGCAGGAGAAGTGGATGGCGGAGATGCGACCGGAGCTGGAGGCCCCGGTGCTGCTCGGTGTCGGAGCCGCATTTGACTTCCACGCGGGACTGGTCCCGCAGGCCCCCAACTGGCTGCAGGATCTGGGGCTGGAGTGGGCCTATCGGCTCGCCCGGGAGCCCCGCCGACTGTGGCGGCGCTACCTGCGCTACAACCCGCGGTTCATCGGCGCGTTCGCGCGGCAGCTGGTCGCGCACCGACGCGCCCCACACGCCAGCTGAGCGGCCAGCCGCGGCCGGCCCGGCGATGATCATCTGCCTGCGATAGTGGCGCCGTGGCAGTCGCATGTATCACGATCGATACCGAGTTCCCGGACCAGCCGGCCGAGGACCCGCTCGGGATCGCCGACGAACTCCTCAAGGCACTCGCCGTCCGCGATGTCAGGGCCACGTTCTTCATCGTCGGCGCGTGGGCGCGCGCTTACCCGGACCGCGTGAGGGCCATTAGCGACGCGGGCCACCACATCGGAAATCACAGCTTCTCCCACTGCTCGCTGGACCGCATGACGCAGCCGGGCATCGTCGATGACCTGCTGGCCTGTCGCGATGTCCTGTCGGAGCTCGGCATCGAGTCGCGACCGTGGTTTCGGGCTCCGTACGGCGTGACGGGCGCCGACGGCATCGATGCGACCCCGGCGATCAGAAGTGCGGGGTATCGCCACATTCACTGGCACGCTCGTGGCGAGGACTGGCGGCCCGGTCGGTCAGCCGACGACGTCGCCGAGATGATCCTGAGCGATGTCGCCGTTCGCTGGCCGCGGCCGGCCATCGTCCTGTTGCACTCCTGGCCCGACGCAGCGGCCCGGGCCCTCGAGATCGTCCTTGATCGTCTCGACGCGCAGGGCGCGAAATTCCTCACCGTGGAGGAACTCGGCGTCCGGCACTCCGTCCTCGGACGCCTGCGCGAGGGCGGCCGGTGGCGACGATGAGCGGCGGGGGCGGCTCGAGTCCGGACCACGAGACACCCAGCGCCTCGATCGTCATTCCCACCATCGGACGGGCGGAGTATCTCGAGGTCGCGCTCGAGTCGGTCGCCGGCCAGGCCGCGGCATCGGGCGCCGAAGTGGTGGTGATCAATGACGGGGCCGACGAGCACGCCGCCGCGGTGGCGGTCCGTCACGGCGCCCGAGTCGTGCCGCTCCCGGTGCGGGCCGGCGTCAACCGAGCCCGCAATGCCGGCATCCAGGCCGCGTCGAGCGACGTGATCATCTTCCTCGATGACGACGTGCGCGTGTCACCGGGCTGGCTTGCGGCGATGCTGGCCGGCGTGCGGTCGGACGCCGGCTACGAGGTGTTCTCCGGCCCCATCCGCGGACGGCTGGAGGGCGGCCCGCGAGCGTGTGGACGAGAGCCACCTCCGATATCGACCTACGATTTCGGGCCGACCGACCGCGACGTCCCCTACGTCTTCGGCGGCAACACCGCGATCAGGCGCAGTGCCTTCGAGCGGATGGGACCGTTTCGCGACGAGCTGAGCGGTCGCGGAGACGAGGAGGAGTGGGTGCTTCGCTTCACGGCGGCGGGCGGTCGCCTGCGCTACCTGGCGGCAGCCGGCGTGGATCATCGGCGCACTGCGCACGACGCCCGCCTGGTGGCGCTCGCCCGCGCCGCCTACCGGCAGGGCAAGGAGGCGCGGCGTCACGACGTGCGGGTCGGCAAGACCCGGAGCGTCGCCGCCGAACTGCGAATCCTCTCCGGCTGTCTGTGGCACACCATCAGACGACGCTGCGGCTTCGGCATCGTCATGGGCGCGCGCGCCGCCGGCAGCCTGCGCGAAGCGTTGAGCGTGGGCCGGTCGTGAGCTCGCCCCTCGCCCCCGCCGACTTCCTGTCCGGAACGAGCGGACAGGTCTACGGCGTGCGCGCCACCGTCAAGGCGCTCGCCGCCGATCTCCTCGCCGACATGGAGGCCCTGCGGCGCGGGCAGCCCTGGCGGCTGCGACGTGCGAGCCGGAACGCTCCCGCGCGCCGGGTGCTCGCTCTCAGCATCGAGCGAGCCGACGAGCAGAATCTGCTCGCGCCGATCCGAGAGGAGCTGCAGCGCTCGCGGCACGACGTGCGCTTCGACAGCACCGTCGTGGGCGAGCTGGGCAAGTTCGAGAACCTCAACGCGCTGCTCGCCGGGCATTCGCTGGCGGACTACGACTGGGTTCTCGTCGTCGACGACGACGTGACGCTGCCGCGAGGATTCCTCGATGCGTTCCTGTTCCTCGCCGAGCGGTTCGGCCTGCGCGTCGCTCAGCCGGCTCACCGGGCGCGCTCGCATGCCGCGTGGCCGGTCACGCGGCGGCGCGCGGGCAGCCTCGTACGCGAGACCGCCTACGTCGAGATCGGGCCGGTCACCGCGTTCCAGGCGGTGACGTTCGATGTGCTGCTGCCGTTTCCGCCACTGCGCGCCGGTTGGGGGCTCGACGCGCATTGGGCGGCGCTCGCCCGCGAGCACGGGTGGCGGATCGGGGTCGTCGATGCCACGCCAATCCAGCACCATCTGCGCCGGATTGCCACCTTCTACGACCGCGATGGGGCGATCATGGAGGGACGGCGGTTCCTCGCCGGCAAGCCGTACGTGACGGCGACGGAAGCACACGAGACGCTCGTCACCCACCGCTCCTGGACGTCCTGAGCCCGCCGCCCTGTGAGGGTCCTCATCCTCGCCGAGTACTACCCCCGCGCCGCCGACCCGACGCTGGGCGTCTGGGCCCACCGCCAGTCGCTCGCCGCGCTGGATGCCGGCGCCGACATCCGCGTGCTCGTCCTGCACCGGCCCCTGCCGCCGCTCGCCGATGTCAGGCGCCTGCGCGTCCGCGCCATCGGCGACGCGCTGGCTCAGCCGGCCACCACCGTCCTCGACGGAGTCCGCGTGAACTATCTGCGCTACCTGTCCCCACCGCGGCCGTGGACCTACTCCAGCTGGGGCGCCTGGGCGGCGCTGCCGCTCCGCCGCGCTCTCCGGCGCATCCAGAGCGAGTTCGCGTTCGAGCTCGTTCACGCCCACTATGCGGTTCCGGCCGGGGACGCGGTGCGGCGGGCGGCCCCGCGGGTCCCGCTGCTGGTCTCAGTCCACGGGGGCGACGTGCACGGCGCCCATGCCGGCTCGCGCGCGGTCGCGTCCACCCTTGGTCACGCCCAGCTCGTGCTCGCCAACAGCGCCGGCACCGCGCGGCGCTGCCAGGAGCGCGGAGCACGGCGGACGCGGGTCGTTCACCTCGGCGCCGATCTCCCCGCCGAGCCGGCCCTCGCCCCACCTGACCCGACGCTGGTCAGCGTCGGCAACCTGATCGAGCGCAAGCGCCACGCCGACGTGATCGAGGCGGTGGCGCGGCTCCGTGACCGCCATCCGCGCCTGCGCTACGTGATCGCGGGCGACGGCCCCGAGCGTGAGTCGTTGCGCGCGCTGGCAGGGCGGCACGGAGTTGCGGATCGCGTCGAGCTGCGCGGCCGGCTCGCGCACGAGGCTGCCGTGGCGGTCGGCCGCAGCGGCTCGCTGTTCGTACTGCCGAGCGTGGCCGAGGCGTTCGGCGTCAGTTACGTCGAGGCGATGGCCGCCGGCATCCCTGCGATCGGCTGCCGCGGCGAGGACGGGCCCGAGGAGATCGCCGCTGTCGGCGGCGGCATCGAACTGGTGGCCCCGCGCCGCCCCGACGAGCTGGCCTCGTTGATCGACGCCCTGCTCGGGGACGAGTCACGGATGACTGCGCTGCGCCGCGAGGCGCGCGAAACGGTCGCGCGGGAGTTCACCTGGGAGCGGTGTGGCCGTGACACCGTCTCGGCCTACCAGAGCGTGCTCGATGGCTGACGCCGCTCCCGCCTCCGCGCCGTACGAGCGTGACAACCTCCTGGACCGCCGCAGCCGTCAGGCGACGCTCGAGCACCACTATCGCCACATGGAGACGCGCGAGACCGAGATCGTGCGCCGGCGCCTGAGGCTGACCGGCGGTGATGTCCTGTCGGTCGGCGCCGGCTGGCATCCGGGCCGCCACCTGTTCCCGGCGCCCACATTTCGGATCCTCGCCGCCGACGCCGATCCCGATCGCGTCGCCGGTGTGCTGGAGACCGGGCGTGCCGACGAGGGTCACGTCGGCTACGCCGGCCGGCTCGGTCTCGCGCCTCGCTCGTTCGATGTCGTCCTGTACCGCCTGGTCCTCCATCACATCGCCTTTCAGGGCCCGCTGGCGCCGAGCTTCGCCGAGGCCGCGGAGCTGCTGGCGCCCGGCGGCGCGCTGATCGCGATCGAGCCCGGCGTGTGGCACCCGGTCGGCGCCGGACTGGCGCTGGCCAACCGCACCGGTCTGGCCACCCGCGTGCACGGAACTCCGGACGACGTCCCCCTGTCCCCCCGTGCGCTGATCGCCGAGTCGCGCGCGGCCGGCCTGGAGCCGGAGCTGCACGCGGTCACCTACACCTGGCGGCGGCTGGCGCCGGGCATCCAGCGAGCTCTGCAACCACTGGACCGGCTCGGCTCCCGGCCGCGGCTGGCCCCGTTCGGCCACACCCTCATGTTGATCGCGCGAGCGCCCGGTTAATGACGGATTACGAACGATCGTGCCGGCCAAGCGCACACCGCGATTGCTAGCCTCCGCGCCCGTGCCGCCTCTCGCCGCGGCGCCGGAACGTGCCGCGCACGGCGTCCCGGCGCCCATCCCCACGCCGGCCGCCAACCAGTCGCCCGCGCGCGACGCCGTGCTATGCCTCGCGCTCGCGGCCGCCTTCGTCGCGCTCGCGTTCCTGACCAGCGGCAACTCCGACCCCAGCACGGCGGTGTCGGCTGGATATGCCTGGTCAGAGATCGCGATGCTCGTGATCGGCGCCGCCGCCGGCGCGACGGTCCTGGTGACCGGCGGTCGTGGGCGCGCCTGGGGAGCCGGCACCATCGGGCTGTTCGCGCTCTTCGCCGGATTCGCCGCGCTGTCCATCCTGTGGTCGGTCCAGCCCGATTGGTCGTGGTACGGCGCCAACCAGCTGCTCGCGTATCTCGCGGTCTTCGCCGGGGCCGCCGCGATCGCCCGGACCTTCCCCGAACGCTGGCCGGTGGTGATCGGCGCGATTGCCGTGGGGATGGTCGGGTTGGCCGCGTACGCGCTGCTGGCCAAGGTGTTCCCGGCCACCCTGGCCTCGGCCAACACCTTCGGCCGGCTCCAGGCGCCGTTCGGTTACTGGAACGCGCTCGGCGTCGCCGCGGCGTTCGGGGTTCCGGCCTGCCTGTGGGCGGGCACCCGGCGAGAGAGCGGACGACTAGTGCGGACGCTAACGGTTCCGGCACTGGCGGTGCTGAGCAGCGTCGTCGTGCTGTCCTACTCACGTTCGGCCGTACTGGTCGCGGGGGTCGGGGCCGCCATCTGGCTCGCGTTCGTTCCGCTGCGGCTGCGCAGCGCCCTGCTCCTCGGACTCGGAGCGGCCGGCGCGATCCCGATCGTCGTCTGGGCGTTGGTGACGCATTCGCTGAGCAGCGACGCGGTCGCAGCGTCCGCCCAGGACTCGGCCGGCCACACGTTCGGGGTAGTGCTGATCCTTGTCCTGGCCACCATGACGGCCGCCGGATTCGGGGCGGCTCGCAGCATGGATCGGGTTTCGGTCTCGGTGGCGACCCGTCGTCGCATCGGGACCGTCCTGTGCGGTCTGGTCGCTCTCATCCCGGTCGGGGTCCTCGTCGGCCTGGCGGCATCGAGCCGCGGCCTGTTCGGTGAGATCTCGCACGTCTGGACGACGCTGACCAGCTCTCAGGGCGTCGGGGACACATCGGCTCGGCTCACGCAGTTCGGCTCCAGCCGTCCGATGTACTGGCATCAGGGGCTGGACATCGGCAGCCATGCGCTGCTCAAGGGCGTGGGCGAGCTCGGGTATGGGATCGCCCGCCTCCGCTACACCACCCAGCCGTTCAAGACCGACCAGGCGCACAGCTTTGTCGTTCAGACGTTCGCTGATCTCGGACTGGTCGGCGTGGTGATCATGCTGACGCTGCTCGTCGCCTGGGGCGCGTCGGTCGTCCGGTCGCTGGCGCCACGAGTGGCCTGGTCGGGTCTGTCGGTGGAGCGGGCGTCTGAGCGCCAGGGGCTAACCGTCTTCGTCGCCATTGCGATCTCGTTCGGGATCCAATCCGCGCTGGACTGGACGTGGTACTTCGCGGGGGTGACGGTGCCGGCGCTGATCGCCGCCGGATGGCTCGCTGGGCGCGGACCGCTGGAGGCCCCGATCGGTCGCCGCAACGATGCCGTCGCGCTGGGTCGTCGGCCTGGCACCGCGGCGGTGCTGACCGGGTTGGCCGCCGCGACGCTGCTCGGAGCGTGGGTGCTGTGGGAGCCCATGCACTCCGCGCAGGCGCTAGCTACCGCTGACGCGGCAAGCACGAACGCGGCCGCTTTCGCCAATGCCCGTACTGCCGCCGACAGCGACCCGCTCTCCGTCGCACCGCTGGAGATGCTCGCCACCCTCGATGAGGGGATCGGGCAGTCGGCCGCGGCCCGCACGGAGCTGATCAAAGCCACCCAACTGCAGCCCGACAATCCTGATCCGTGGTCACAGCTCGGCACCTTCTACACCCAGCAACACGCCTACGCCCTCGCGCTGGGACCCCTCCAGCGGGCGGTGGCGCTTGACCGGACTCGCTATGACACCGTGTCGCTTCCGGCCGCTGAGGCCCTCGTCGGGGTACGCGCCGCGCTCGCACGCGATCGATCGGCGGCGCAGCGCGTAAGGAGGCGATCGCGGGCTCGGCGTCGGTCAGGAGGGCCGGCAGCCGACCGGGGCGGTGGGCGTCGTAGACGGCGCTGAGCCGCCGCTCGTACTGCTCTGTGGCGCCTCCCAGGAGTACTGCTCGCCGCGGTGCCGCGCCCGTTCTTGGTAGCGCGCGACGGGCGGATCGTCGTCAAGCAGCCGTCCGAGCTGCTCGGACAGCGCCAGGGTCAACTGCTGGATGTAGACGCCGCTGGGCGGAGTGCGGCGCTCAGTAGGCGTAGGTGTGTCGATGCGAACGCGCACGTGCCGCGGTGCTATCGAACGGCGCGCGCGAGCAGCAGCCGCCGCCACCCGGGCGGTCCCCCCGCGGCGCGCACGCGGATGCCGTCGAAGTGCAGGTCCGCGAGAACGGCGCGCAGCGACCGGCCGGTGTACAGGTGCAGATGATCGCCGAGCGGCTCGGAATAGCGCTCGAGGCCGTGAACCGCCAGCCGCAGCCGCCCGTGGCTGGGCGTGGTCAACAGCAGGCGGCCCTGCGGAGCGAGCACCCGCCGGATCTCGGTCAGCCAGCGGCCCGTATCAGCGACGTGCTCGATCACCTCGCTGGACCACACTGCGTCGAACGAACCGTCGGTCGATGGGATCGCGCCGTCGATCGGCGCCAGGCGGAAGTCGAGCTGCGGATGACGTGCGCGAGCCCGGTCAAGCGCGGCTTGCGCCACCTCCACTCCGACCGCTCGGCGCCGGCGCCGGCCAGATCGGCGGTCAGGTCGCCGGTCCCGCAGCCGAGGTCGAGCACGCGCTCGCCGGCCGCGATGTTGGCGAGCGCGAAGGCACGGCGGAGGGCCAGGTCGGGAGGGTGCAGATCGTCGGGCAGGGCCGCCCACAGCTCCTCGTAGTAGTCCTTCACCGCTGTGAACGTACCGGTCTGGTGCGCCGCGGACACCGGCGCCGAGACCAGGCTGCTGCGCCTGCTGACCCGGCTGCGCGATCGCGGCTGGCACCGGTGACCTTCAAGCGGCGGCTCCTCCCGGGAGCGGTGACGCCACGATTTGCGTCTCACCGACGCCCGTCGGCGCGCCGTGAAGCTCGGCCGGCAGGTCCCATAGGTACAGACCCACCGCCTCGGCCAGCGCCTCGACGAGCTCGTCTAGCGTTCGGCCTGAGGCGAAGCATCCGGGTAACTCCGAGACCTCCGCCCAGAAGCTCCCGCGCTCCTGGTGGACGATGACCGTGAGCTCCATGCCTGATCCTCCATCGATTCCAGACCGGCTTGTTTGACGATTGACCGTGTCAATCCCTTTCCGTAATCCTGGTTGTTGCCGTGGCGGGGCAGGATGATCGGCGGCTCGCCCGTCTTGACCATCTTCGTCCCGTGGCGTGCCGGCTTGTGGACGGCGTATCCGTTCTCTATCAGCAGCCGGACGGCGCGACGGTAGTTGAGTGGGCCAGTTCGCGACACATGAGCACCGTAGGCCCCGACCGGCCCTCCGTGGGCGCGAGCTCCCCGATTGGCGCACACCTGTGACGCACTGTGACGGTGTTGTGACACAGTTCCCGCGTGCAGCGACCCCATCTCCGAAGTTGGGTTCCAACCCCGGGAGCTCACATTAAAGTGCGTCCTGACCAGCCGCGCTGCCGCCGGGTCGGCCACAGCATCATCAAGGCGGGGGCCGATCTCGAGCAGCTGCCGGGCCGGCTCGCCAGCGCGGCGTGGGACATGGTGGAGCTCGACGTGCTGGCGCACGGCGACGAGCTCGTTGTCGCCCACGATCCGCGTGATCTGGAGCACCCGCGGCCGATCCGGTTCGCCGACGCGCTCCGGGCGCTGCGCGAGTTGCTCCCGGCCGACGTGGAGCTCGATGTGGACGTGAAGGGCACCGGATACGAGCTGGCGGTCCTCGACACGCTGCGCTCGCTGGACCTGGTCAACCGCACCCTGGTCTCGACCATGGAGGCGCCGAGTCTCCGGGTGCTGCGAGCGGCGGATCCATCGCTGCGTCTCGGCCTGTCGGTGCCCAAGGCACGGCGCGACTACCTGTCGCAACCGCTGACCAGACCCGCTGCGTACGTCATGCTGGCCTACCTGCGCCGGGCACTGCCGCGCCAGGTGGCGGCGGCGCTGAGCTCCGGCCTGGCCGACGCGATCATGGCCCACTGGGGCGTGGTCACGCCGGCGCTGGTGAGGGCCGTCCGCGCCGGCGGCGGCGACCTCTACGTGTGGACTGTGGACGACGCCGAGCGGCTCAAGCGGCTCGACGCGCTCGGCGTCACGGCCGTGATCACCAACGACCACACCCTGTTTCACCGCGCCGAGCTCGCCTGAATCCGGCCGGAGCCCGGCCTGACTCCGGCCTGAGGATTATCGGGTCTCCAGCAGAAGCGTCACCGGTCCATCGTTGAGCAGCGCGACCTCCATGTGAGCGCCGAACACCCCGCGCTGGGCGGCGGTCAGCTCGCAGAATTGCTCGTACAGGGGCTCGGCGATCTCCGGCGCGGCGGCGGCGACGTAGCTGGGCCGGTTGCCCTTGCGCGTGTCGGCGTACAGCGTGAACTGGCTCACGCACAGGATCTGGCGCGCGCCGAGCGGCTCGTTCATGCGCCCGTCGGCGTCGGGAAACACCCGCAGGGCCCGGACCTTGTCGGCCAGCCACCGGGCGTCGGCCACGGTGTCGCCGTGGGTCACGCCGAGCAGCACGAGCAGGCCCGGGCCGATCTCCCCCACCCGCTCGCCGGCTACATCCACCGAGGCGCGGCTGACGCGCTGGACGAGGGCGCGCACTAGTGTCCCGTCCGGTAAGTTCGTTGGCACCAAGAGGTGCCACTGGTGGATGCATGGCAAGGACGCAGGATCCGACGTGTGGCCCAGCCACACGAGGATTCGAGGACGCAGCCAGGCGCCGCCAGGGGTGCCTCGACTGCCAGCGAATTTGCCTGACGGGGCGCTAGGTCCTCAGGCGTCGCGCAGCTCGGCGGCGGCGAGCTCGGGGGCGACGATGGTGATGCCGACGCCGGCGCCCAGCTCGAACCCGGCCGGCTGCGCCAGGCGGGGCAGGATGTCGATCCGCCAGCAGAAGTGCTCGGCACCCCGCGGCGCGGTGCGCACCCACAGGTTCAGGGGCGGGCTGGCCCCGAAGTGACGGGTGAGCCGCCCCAGCGCATCGTGCAGCATCGACGCTCCCGTCGGCCCCTCATCCTCGAAGCGCGCGCGAGGCGCGCGCGGGGCGATCATCAGCTGATAGGCCACCCGCGACCCGTAGGGGGCCATCAGCACCGCCTCGGAGTCGATGGCGACGACCCGCTCGCGCTGGCGAACCTCCTGCTGGACCAGATCCCCGAGCAGGTTGCCGCCCATCGTCCGCGCGGTGTAGGCGCCGAAGCGCTCGCGCTCGCGGGCGATCGCCGCGGGGACAAAGTCGAGCGCGAACAGCTGCGCGTGGGTGTGCGACTGCGATGACCCGGCCTCGATCCGCTCGTTGACGCAGACGTGGACGCAGGCGGCGTCGGCGTGGGCCCGCATGCGCTCGCGCCACACGTCGACGGCCACCGCCACCTGCTCGGCGGGCAGCTCGCCGAGGGACGCGGCGGGGCCCGGCGCGTTGACGATCACCTCATGCGCGCCGGTCGCCGCCCCGGCCCAGAACAGGTCCGGCGTGGCGCTCGGCGGCGGCTCGGGCGGGTCGGCGGTCAGCGCCGGATACATGTTGGGGAACACCCGGACCCTCCAGCCGGGCGTGTCCGGAGCGGAGCCGTCGGGCCGCAGCGCGTACACCTCGCGCGGAGTGCTGTCCTCCCGGCCCTCAGCGAACGGGTCGCTGTCGGGGTCGGGCGGCGGGGCCGGTCCGGGATGCAACTCGCCGCCGGGCCGGTCGGCGCGCGCATCGGCGATGATCGCGCGGTGGCCGGTCAACGGGTCGATGCGGATCTCCGGCACGGGGCGGGACGCTACCGGGACGTGATCCGCGCGGCCGTCCGGAGCTTGCACCGCTCGGCGGATCGCCGGACCGCGAACGTCGGCGCTAGAGCTGCTTCTCCATGGCGACGTGCTCGATCCCCGCCTCCATGAAGATCCGACCGCGCGGCTCGTAGCCGGCGGCCTCGTACAGCGCGCGGGCGTAGGTCTGGGCGTGCAGCACCAGCCGGCGCGCGCCACCGGCGCGGGTCTCGGCGTCGGCGAGCGCCAGCAGCGCGGAGGCGATCCCCTGGCGGCGCGCGCTCTGGCGCACGGCGAGCCGGCTGAACTGGACGGTGGGACCGACGAACAGCAGGCGGCAGGTGGCCAGCAGGTCGCCGTTGGACACCGCCACCAGGTGCACCCCCTCGCCGTCGCGACCGTCGAGCTCCTCGTGCACCGGCACTCCCTGCTCGACGCAGAACACCTCGTGGCGGAGCGCGAGGGCCGCGGTCATCTCCTCCTCATTGCGTAACCGGCGAACCTCGTAGGGCAACCCGCTGGTCATCGCAGGACGTACCGCCGGATGTCCTGCTCGAGCGCGGATGCGGTGAGGTACGGGCCGGCGTGGTCATAGACCTCGGCGCCGGCACGATCGATGTAGACGGTCTGCGGGTAGTAGGTCGCCGCCCGGATCGTGCGGGCGATCGCCTCCCGGGGATCGACATAACTGGGGTAGCTGACCGGGAACCGCTGCAGGAACGCCGACGCCGAGGCGTTGGCGTCCTTGCCGTCGACGCCGATGAAGGCCACCTGCTTGCCAAACGCGACCGAGGCGCGCTGATAGGCGGGGAACTCGGTCTGGCAGGGCCCGCACCACGAGGCCCACTTGTTGATCACGATCGGGTAGCCCCGGAGTCGCTCCAAGCGCGCGTGAAACGCCGCCGGGCCTCCCGGCAGGAGCTGGTTGGCCTGGGAGTGCAGCGACGCCAGCACCGGCGGCGAGCCGATCAGCGCCGTGGCCACCGCGGTCCTCGAGAGCTTGACGCTGTGGGGGGTTCCCGACCCTCCGCCCGCCGCCACCACGGCGACCGCCACAACCGCCACCAAGAGCACCACCAGCGCTGCGAATCGACGGCGGGGACTCACAGCCGACAGCTTGCCACAAGGACGGTCCGACGCATCTGCTTAAATAATCGTTATCCTTTCGTGCACGAGGCCGGGGGGACGCTTCTGAGGAACCTCTCTCGTTGTGCTCGGTCTCGTGCCGAGAACGCTTGAGCCGCCACGACGTCACGCCGCGGCTCGTTCATCCTGACGCAACCTTCCAATCACCGATGGGTGTGAACACCCCCTTTCCGAGTCCTGACGCGATCGCGCGCGCCGAGTTACTGACGCGCGAGCACTTCGTCTACGAAGGTGAATCGATCGAAGAGGCCCTGGCCCCAGGGTCCGAGCGCCGGCGCGCGCTTGACGCGGCGCTGGCCGAGGTCGAGGCTGGGCTCAAGACGCCCTCGATCGAATGGCGACGTCAGTTCTCGTTGCTGCTCGGCCTCGAGCGACTGCTGTCCGAGGAGGAACCGCACCTCGTCGATGGGACGGTCCTGTCGGCGCACCAGGTCGATGCCCTGTCCGGGACCCTGACCGCGTTGCTGGCCGAGAGCCAGCCGCGCAACGCCGCCGCCGACGCAGCAGCAGCAGCAGCCGATGCCACCGTCCCCGAGGACATCGTGGCGCGTGGCGGGGCCGTGGAGGAGTTCGACCCGATCGACGAGCCCGACGACGACGACGAGGACGAGGACGAGGACGACCTCGACGACGACGAGGACGACGACGCCGAACCGGACGAGCCCGAGGACGAGGAGCCCCAGGACTGGCAGGACGAGGGCGACGAGGGGGACATTCAGCTCGCCGAGCAGCCCGAGGACCCCAACGCCGCCAAGCGCTTCTGGTTCGAGCATGCCACCGGGGCCGGCAAGACCGTGGCCGCGCTGGGCTTTGTCGAGGCGTCGCGCACCGGCGGCGTCCTGATCCTCACCCATCGCCGCAACCTCGTGGACCAGTTCCACGGCGAGCTGCGCGACCGGGGGTACCGCGACCGGATCAGCGCCGCGCTGCTCGACGGCCACGACGCCGCCAACGGCCCGGTGACGGTCGAGACCTACCAGTGGTTCGTGCGCAACGCCGGCCGGATCTCCGACTCCTACGCGATCGTCATCTGCGACGAGGCCCACACCGCGCTCGGCGAGAAGACATCCGCGGCGATCCGCGCGTGGGCGGGTCCGATCTTCGTCGGCATGACCGCCACGGGCGCCCTGATCGCCCGTCACGTGACCGATCTGTTCCCGACCCAGACGAGCCGCTTCGATCTGGCCCAGGCGGCTCGCCGCGGCGTGATCTCGCCGCTGCGCTGCATTCGCATCCCGCCCGGACCGGGCGTGCGCACGATCGCCAAGGTGCCGTTGCGGCGCGGCGAGGTGGACACCGAGTTCGACCAGGAGATGTTGGCCGAGCTGCTGGACCAGACGCCGTTCAACATGGCGATCGCCGACCTGTACAAGACGCGCTTCAACGGCGTGCCCGGCGTCGTCTACGCCGCCGGCGTCAAGCACGCCTACAACGTCGCCAAGGCGTTCCGTGAGTTCGGCATCAACGCCATGGGCGTGTCCGGGGAAACGCCCAAGCGCGAGCTGGCGCGGGTGCTGGCCGACTACGAGTCCGGCAAGATCGACGTGCTGATCAACGCCCAGCTGCTGGCCGAGGGCTGGAACAGCCCGCGGGCCACGATCTGCATGCACCTGGCGCCGACGGCGTCCAAGCGCATCTATCAGCAGCGCGTCGGCCGCGTCACGCGCCGCCATCCCGGCAAGGAGGCGGGGATCGTCATCGACTTCGTCCATCCCGCCACCAAGCACGACGACCCCGTCGTCACGCTGCACTCGCTGCTGGACCGCGACGTCTACCGCGGCGGCGCCATCGTCGTCGGCCCGGTCCGGCGCGGTCGCGGGCGCCGGGTCCGAGTGGAGCGCCGCGTACTGCCGGTGACGCCGGATCCCGAGCGCAGAGCCGAGGTGTTCGAGCGCGAGCTGTGGCGGATCGCCGTCGAGCATCTGGACTACGGCGAGCAGCACGTGTGGGCGGCACTCGCCGGCGCCCGCGTCGCGCCGAACGGGTGGCGACGGGCCAAGGCGATGCTGCACTTCGACCGCGGCGGCGAGCTCAAGCGCCGGTTCCTGCTCACCGCCGTGCAGCGCAACCGCAACGCCCAGCTGCGCCTGCGGGCCCTGCAGGAGATCGCCGCCAGCCGCGATGCGGAGGCGTTCGACTCCGCGATCGAGATGATGGGCGGATGGCCACGTGACGAGCGGCGCGAGGGCGTCAAGATCATGCTCCAGGCCCTCGCCGAGCGGCGGATCGGGCGTCGTGACCAGGCCAACGCCTGGATCTGGCGGATGGCCGAGTACACCCGCGAGGTGCACGAGGAGTACGCCGTCCAGCGCTGGCCGGAGACCAAGCGCCTGCTCGGATTGCTCGTGAACTCGAGCGGGTCGGCCCACGCCCGCAACGCCCGCCGGCTCGTGCACGCCAGCCGCAAGGAGGACCGGCGCCTGTCGGCCGCCCTGCTGGCCGCCGCCCTGGCTCACACCCCAGAGGCCGAGGAGGCCCTGCGTGGCGCCCGGACTCGGATGGCCCGTAAACCCGCGGCGCTGGCCCGAGAGCTGCTGCGCAACTTCCCCAAGGGACGGCGCGGCAAGAACCGGCGCCGGCGCAAGGTCGGGGCCACGGCCGGGCCGGGGACGAGCGCCACCACCGCCACGTCGGAGACGACGCTCGATCTGTCAGCCGGTGACGACGACGTCGGCGAGGATGATGATCTGCGCGACGCTCCCGATGACGTTGACGACGTTGACGACGTTGACGACGTCGACGACACCGGCGATGATGGCTCCCGGATCGACGACGATGTCGACGACGCGGACGACGCGGACGACGCGGCGGCTGAGGCCGAGGAGGCCAGTGATGACGGGACCAGCGCCACACCCAAGCGCCAGCCCAGGTCCAGGCGCAAGCCCAAGGACCCCGACGCGGATGGCAACGTCGGTCAGATCAAGCGCCCGCGCCGGACGCGCACCCGGGCCCGCCCTCCGCACGACGCCGAAGAGGCTGCCTAACCGCCGCCGGCTGGCCGGTCTGGCCGCGGCACTGGTGACCGGAGCGCTGGCCACGGCCGCGCCGGCGCTCGGTCAGTCTCACGTCACGCTCTGGCACACCAAGGGCCTGCAGGTCAATTGCGGGATCGAGATCCACGCGCCCGGCGCGAAGGCCACCGAGGTGCTGTGCAGCGCCGCCGGCATCCCGACCCCCAGGCACGGCTTCGGCGATGGGGGCTTCGTCCAGCTTGCGGCCACCGGCGGCCCGGAGACGTTGCGGCTCAGCCAGGACTCGTTCGTCGGGACGGACTCACGGCTGCTAGGCCAGGGCACGCTGTGGAGCGCGCTTGGCGTCACCTGCAGCGTTGGCCCCGGCACGGTGCTGTGCTTCAACCGGGACAATCACGGGTTCGTGATCGGCGACGGGCATTACCGTTTCTTCTGAGGCGGCGACCACGCGGAGCATCACCGTCACCACGCCCGGGTCGAACTGGGTACCGGAGTTCTGCACCATCTGCTCGAGCGCCGCGTCGTACGACATGGCGGCGCGGTAGGCGCGGTCGGTCCGCATCGCGCTCCACGAGTCACAACAGACGATGATCCGGGACTCGAGCGGGCTCTCCTCGGCTACCAGCCCATCCGGATAGCCCCCACCGTCCCAGCGCTCGTGGTGGTGCCGAACGATCTTGCCGACCTCGACCATGAACCCGCCGACCCGGTTGAGCATCCGCTCGCCGACCACGGGGTGGGTCTTGATGATCTCCCATTCATGGAGATCGAGCTTGGCCGGCTTGTTGATGATCTCCTTCGGGACCGCGATCTTGCCGACATCGTGCAGCATCGCCCCGAACTCGAGGTTCCGGCGGCGCTCGGCGCTCAGGCCCAGCGCGTCGCCAACGGCCAGGGCCAGCCAGACGACTCCCTCCGAATGCTCTCCGGTGTAGCCGTCATCGGCGGAGATGACGTCACCGAGCAGGAGGGCGGTGCCGCGGTAGGTGTCGTTGAGCTCGAGCAGGTTGCCAAGCCGCCCGCGGCGCTCATTCGCGAACATCGCCAGCAGGCCGAGCAGCGGAATCACGGCCAGCACCGCAAACGGGGCGGCATGCATCTCCTCGGCCACCACCAGCCCGATGCCCGAGAGCGCGGCGTCGATCAGGTACACCCAGCTCTCGCCCAGCTGCGACTGGATCGTCGCCTCTCGAGCGATCCGGGTCCGCAGCGCCGCGGCGGCGAAATCAACGACGAACTGGGCCCCCAGCGCGGCCAGCAGCAGCAGCGGACCGGCGTGCACCGGCGACACGTCGGCGACCGCGAACACCAGCACCGGCCCCACCGCAAACCAGGCATTCCCCGCGCTGCCCAGCAGCCTCTGCACGTTGGACCGCCCGGCGATGATGTCGGGTACCAGCGCGATGGCCAGCGCCAGTGTCACCGCGAGCGGGACGAGCGCGACCGGCAGCGCGAACAGGAGCGGGACGAACGCCAGCTGGGTGGCGACGGTGAAGCCGAACGGGGTGTCGAACTGGACCCTGGTGGCCAGAACCATGGCCAGCATGGACCAGAGCGCAGCGGCCGACATGAACATGTGCGGCGGCCGGAGCCACCACAACCCGGCCGTCACCGCCAACAACCCCAGTCCGACGAGCAACTCGGCGAGCAGGTCCCGCCCGCGCATCCGCGTTCTCGCCCGGCGCCTGGTGGCGACCATCAGCTCCTGCTCCGCAAAGGTGGGCTGAGACGTCATTCTCCGCGCGATATCGGCCGCGCCAGGTGCCTGCCTTAGACACGCCGGTCCGATGAGGACGGACCGGCCTCGAACAACCGTCCACTCAAGTTTGGAATGAATCGGCCGATCCGTCACAGCTGCCGATGCCCCGACTCGTAAACCAATACTGAAAAGGGCAAACCTGGCGCGAGTCAGGGACGCAAAGCTAGGGGTCTCGCTGTTCGAGATAGCTCGGCCGCCAGTACACACCACGGAAGGTGCGTACAGCATGATGAAGGGCCTTTTCAGCCGTCACACACGAATCGTCGGGGCCGTTATCAGCTGCCTCGGCATCGCCGTCCTCTCCGGGGCTCCCGCGCGGGCGGCACTCATCAGCACCGACGCGTGCGACCACTCGGCTCTCACCGAAGCGTTCGCACCTTGGCAGGACACGAGCCTGTACAAGCTGGTCCCGGGAGGTTCTTTCGAGGGCGGGGCGTCGGGATGGACTCTCAGCGGCGGTGCTCGCATCGTGGCCGGGAGCGAGCCGTACGGCGCGACCGGTTCGGTCGGTAAGTCGTCGGTGGACCTGCCCGCAGGGACTTCGGTTCAGTCGCCGTTCACGTGTGTGGACGCCGCCTATCCGACGTTCCGCTTCTTCGGGCGCAACAACGGGCTCCTCTCCACGGTGCTCGTGTCGGTGGTGTACAAGCTGCCGCTCCTCGGTCAGGTGGGGGTGCCGGTGGGCGTGTTCGCGCTCGGCGGTACCTGGCAGCCGTCGCTGCCGATGCTGACCGCGTCGGCGGTGACCGGGCTCCTCTCCGGAGGGACCACGAACGTCGCGCTGCGTTTCACGGCGCTGACGGGCAACTCCCAGATCGACGACGTGTTCGTCGACCCGCGGATGTCTCGCTAGAACGGTCCGACGCACCGCAGAACCGGCGGACCTCAAGGCCCGCGTCACGCCGTTGGACAGGCGGGCGCGGGCCCTCAGGCCGTTATCTGACCGGAGATCTGAGGTCGGCGAGGTGCACTTCGCCGGCGTTGAGCGCCACCCGGCGGTCTCCCATCGCCACCAGCAGCCGCCCGTCATCGTCGATCCCGGCCCCCGTCCCGGTCCCGCCGGCCCAGCTGATCGAGCGATCCAGCAGCGCATCGCGGCTGCGCACCGCGGCGGTCACCACCTCGGCGGGAGCCGTCACCCAACGGTTCAACGCGGACAGCAGCGCGGTCAGGGTGGGCTCTATCGCCTCCGCGCCAAGATCCAGAGTGCCCGCGGTGTCGCGGAGCTCGGGGGGGAGCTCCGCGACCCCCAGCGCCACGTTGATGCCGATGCCGAGCACCGACCAGTCCTCCTGCGGACGGCCCTCGGTCAGGATGCCCGCGACCTTGCGATCGTGCACCAGCACATCGTTGGGCCATTTGACCACGGAGTCGGCGCCCACGGTCTCGGCCACCGCCACGCCCGCCGCCAGCGCCAGCAGCCGGGGCGGCCGGCGGATGACCAGCGAGCACAGCAACGCCCGGCCGGCGGGCGCCGACCACACCCGGCCCTGGCGCCCGCGTCCGGCGCTCTGCTCAGCGGCCGTGACCAAGGTACCGTGCGGGGCACCGGCCGCCGCCAGCTCCCGGGCGCGGATGTTGGTGGAATCGGTGATCCGCAGATGCAGCCGGGGCGTTCCCAGGGTGCCGGGCCGGGCTCCGTGGACGCCCGCCGTCATCCGGGCGCAATCCGCAGCTCATCGTCGACACCGAGGCCAAGGCGATCAGACGCGTCGCCGTGACTCACGGCGATCGCCAGTCGCCGTTGGGCATCCTCGTAGAGCAGGAGCTCGTCGCGACCGACGTCGGCAAACGTGCGGACGTACACGACGGACACGACCGCGCCGCGTGGGAACTCGAGCGTCGCACCGTGGCCGAGCTTGAGACCGGAGTTGGCGAGATCCTCGTGGCGAACGTTGAGCTGGAGGTTGCCGAAGCGATCGACCGACCGCACGTGCGCGATCAGCACCCCTTCGCGCCAGCGTGGCTCGGGCAGGCGCAGCGCGACGAGTCCCTCGGCGTCGAGGGGATCACCCACCTCGGCCAACGAGGCGCCCCCGGCGAGCGCCGCCGCCACCGGAGCGAAGATGTCCCGCCCGTGGAAGGTGGCCGACACCGGCTGGCGCCGGAACGAGGAGCGAGCGATGTCCATCGCCTCCACGACGCCACCGCCGGCCTGCGCCGCGAGCATCAGCAGCCCGTTGTCGGGGCCGACCAGTACCCGCCCGTCGCCCAACCGCATCGCCACCGCGCGCCGCTGGGCGCCGACGTCGGGATCGACGACGGCCAGGTGCACCCCGACCGGAAGGAACGGCACGGAGTCGCCGAGCACGATCGCGCCGGCGCGGACATCGTGCCGCGCGATCCCGTGGGTCAGGTCGATCACGCGCGCCTCCGGGCAGCTCGTCACGATCACGGCGTGGCAGATTCCGACGAAGTCGTCGCGCAGGCCATAGTCCGACAGGAAGGTGATGACGGGAGCGGCTCGGGCGGTGGCCATCGCCAGCGTATTGTGCCCGGCGCCGCCGCGTGGCGGCGACGCCGAGCCGTCCGGCTGCTGCCTACCGCTGCGACACGTCGATCGTCACGCCCGAGCCGAAGCTGTTGGCGCTCTGGTCGACCTGCGGAACGTTCTCGGTCCAGATCCCGTAGTACTCGTCCCCCAGGTTGTTGCCGGTGATGACCGTCCCGGTCAGCGGAGTGACCGCGCTGAACACGATGATCCCGACGCTCTGGGTGATCCCGGCCTGGACGTCACCCGGCTTGCCGCCGGGACTGCCGGCGAGTCCGTCGTCGAGGAACGTGTTGTCGACGATCCGGTTGTCGGCGAAGTACTGGCCGGGGGCATGGCTGTGCAGGGTGAACCCACCAAGCCCGTTTCCGTTGGCCGTGTTGTTCTGCACCGTGTTGTCGTAGACCCCGGACCCCGGAGCTCCGGCGGCGATCAGAATGCCGCCGCCCAGTCCCTTGAGGCCGTTGTCGTTGGCGGTGTTGTAGATGACGATGTTGTCGTAGACGCCGCCCTTGGTCGGCTGCGGCACCGTCCCGGCGACGGCGTTGACGTTGTGGCCGGCCATCGTGATCCCACAGTCACCCGAGTTGTCGAGCACCTTGTTGGACGAGATCAGGTTCCCGTGCGTCGGCCCGAGCTCGTCGGTGATGAGGATCCCGCCCAGATTGTCCTGCACGGTGTTGGCGATGACCTTGGAGTCCGACACCGTCATCAGGTGCAGACCCTCCCCGCAATCACCCGGCACCTGGCCCTGGGCGGCGCACTCTCCGACCGGCTTCTTGGCCGAGACGCCCTTGTCGTTGGTACGGAGGGTGTTTCCGAAGATGGTCACCTGCGACGTCTGCAGCGCGAGGATTCCCTCGTCGGTGGCATTTCGGACCACGAAGCCCTTCACCTTGGCGCCGGCCGCCTTGGCACCGGTGATGAGGATGCCGTTCGCCTTGCCGGTGGCGTCGATGACCGGATCGCCGATGCCGGTCAGGTCGATGTCCTTGGTGACCTTGACCGAATCCTTGTACGTCCCCTTGGCGACATCGACGGTGTCGCCCTTCTTCGCCTTGCCGACGGCGAACGAGATCGTCTTGCAGGGCGCCGGCGCCGCGCAGGTCTTCTGATTCTTGCCCTTCGGGCTCACGTACAACGTCGCGGCAAACGCGGGTCCGGCGGCCAGCGCGCCGGTGGCCAGTGCGGCCAGCGTGAGCAACAGGATCCGTCGTGAGGGCAGCGAGATGTTCAAGTTTGCTCCTTTGGTCGTGGCCGCCCCGCGGCGGCCCTCAATCCCGGCCCGTTTTTTCACAACGCCGTACCATGCAATTAGTCGCGGATCGACGGGGCCGAGAAGGCTAACGTCAGGTTAAGGCCGACGGGCGCCGGCGTCGGCGATCAGCGCCTGGACCAGCCCATCGATGTCGTGGCGGGTGGCCTCGGCGTCGGGCTCGCGGCCATGCTCGCGCAGCGCATCGCTGGTGACCGGCCCGATGCTGACCAGCCGTGTGTGGCCCGACAGGTCATCGCCGGCGGTCTCGAAGAAGAATCTCACCGTCGAGGACGAGGTGAACGTGACGTAGTCGGCGGCGGCGATCGCCTCGCGCTGGGGTTCGGTGATCGGCCCCGCGACCGTCTCGTAGAGGGCGATCACGTCGACCTCGGCGCCACGCTGGCGCAGCGCCTCGGGCAGGACGTCACGCGCCTGCGCGGCCCGCGCGATCAGCGCCCGCCGCACCGGCACGTCCGCCAACGCCTCGACGAGTCCCTCGGCGACGAACCGCTCGGGGACGATGTCGGCGATCAGCCCGCGCTCTCGCAGGGCCGCCGCGGTTCCAGGTCCGATGGCGGCGATCCGCGTCCCGCCCACCCCGCCGAACGCCCGCGCGTCCCGTCCGGCCGCCGTGAGCCGATCGAACAGGAATCGGACCCCGTTGGGGCTGGTGAGACAGACGAGGTCGTAGCGCTCGATCTCGGGCGCCGGTCCGGCCAACGGCTCGATCCGGATCGCCGGCGTCTCGCTGGCGGCGGCGCCGAGCCCGCGCAGCCGAGCCGCCAGCTCGCTCGCCTGGGCTCGCGCCCGGGTCACCGCGATCGTGACCCCGGCGAGCGGCCGGGACTCGAACCAGGCCAGTTGCTCGCGCAGCGCCGTCACCGGACCGAACAGCGAGATCGCCGGGGCGCGCACGTGGGCGTCGGCGGCCACGGCGGCGATCGTCTCCAGCGTGCCGCTGACCACCCGCTGATCGGGCAACGTCCCGCGCTCGATCACCGCCGCCGGCTCGGCGGGCGAGCGGCCGCCGGTGATCAGCTGCCGCGTGATCGCCGGCAGCTGGCGGACGCCCATGTAGAACACCAGGGTTCCCGGAAACCGGGCCAGCGCCGGCCAGTCGATCGCGGACCCCGCCCCGCCCTCCCCAAGCTTGGCCGGATCCTCGTGCCCGGTCACGAACGCCACCGCGCTGGCGGCATCGCGGTGCGTGACCGGGATGCCGGCGTAGGCCGACGCCGCGACACCGGCGGTGATCCCGGGGACGACCTCGAAGGCGATGCCCGCCGCGTGCAGCCGCTCGGCCTCCTCGCCGCCGCGCCCGAACACGAACGGGTCCCCGCCCTTGAGCCGCACGACCGCGTCGCCCGCGGCGCCCCGCTCCAGCAACGTCTCTGCGATGTCGTCCTGGGACACCGAAGTCCCCCCGCCCTCCTTGCCGACGTAGATCAGCTGCGCATCGGCCCGCGCGCCGTCGAGCGCGGTCGCAGGGATCAGCCGGTCATAGACGATCACGTCGGCGGCGGCGATCAGCTCGAGCGCCCGGACGGTCAGCAGACCGGGGTCGCCGGGGCCGGCGCCGACGAGGTAGACCGTCACGCCGTCACCAGTCGTTCCGCCTGTCGGAGCAGCTCGCCTGCGCCCGCCGACCGCATCCGGCCCGCGCATTCGCGCCCGACCGCGCCCGGCTCGCCGGTGACCTCATCCCGCAGCCAGGCCGACCCGTCGGGCAGCCCGACCCACCCGATCAGGGTCAACTGCCCGTCCGCCGATTGCGTGGCATGGGCTCCGACGGGGGTGTTGCAGGACGCGCCGAGGCCATGGACGAGCTCACGCTCGGCGGTCACGCAGGCCATCGCGACGGGATCGATGACCGCGGCCAATACGGCCGGATCGATGGCGCCCGAGCGCGCCTCCAGGGCGAGTGCGCCCTGGCCGGCGGCCGGAACGAACTCGTCGAGCACTCCGCCGGCCTCGTCGGCGCGATCAAGCCGCTGCAGTCCCGAGAGCGCCAGCACGAGCGCGTCGGCCTCGCCCGCGGACAGCTTGCGCAGCCGCGTATCGACGTTCCCGCGCAGCTGCACGATCTCCAGGTCCTCCCGGACCGATCGGAGCTGGGCGGCTCGCCGCAGGCTGCTCGTGCCGACGCGGGCGCAGTGCGCCAGCTCGGCGAGTCCGGCCGCTCCACAGATGGCGTCACGCGCGTCGGCTCGCTCCGGGATGGCGACCAGCTCGAGTCCATCGGGAAGCTCAGTCGGGACATCCTTGGCGGAGTGGACCGCGATATCGATCCGCCCGTCGAGCAGCGCCCGCTCGAGCTCGGACACCCACCGGGACTTGTCCTGCTGGCCCGCGCCGCGGTCACCGAGCGTCGTGACCTTGACGATCTCCGCATCGCCGCCGAGACGGTCAGCGACCCAGTGGGCCTGCGCCAGCGCCAGCGCGCTGGCCCGGGTCCCCAGCCGCATCAGTCGCGCCGCTGACCGCCGTCGGGCGGAGCCGCGACGACGTGGTCCAGATCCGGCTCCGCAGAGGACGGAATACCCTCGTCGACGCTGAGACCGAACAGGTCGCGGACGAGCGCCATCCGGGCGTGAACCCGATCGTCGTGCATTGCCTTCATCTGCAGCGTGGGCTCGTGCAGCAGTCGGTTGACTACGGTGCGCGCGATCGCATCGACTCGCTCGAGGTCGCGGTCCGACGCCGACTCCCACTTGCCGTCGTTCTCGTGGACCACCTGCGTCGCGATGCCGGTCGCGCGGGTGCGCAGCGCGGCCAGCGTCGGCAGCACCTCGAGCGAGCCGAGCCAGACCGCGAACCGCTGGATCTCCTCCTCGATGATCCCCTCGGCGCGGCGCGCCTCCGCCTGGCGCACCTTGCGGTTGCGGTTGGCGACCGTCTGGAGATCGTCGATGTCGTACAGCGAGATGCCCTCCACCCCGGCGCAGGCCGCGTCGATGTCACGCGGGACGGCGAGATCGATCAGCAGCAGTGGGCGGCCGTCACGCCCCCGCATCACGTCGGCGATCTCCCGGACCTCGAGCAGGAGGTGGGGCGATGCGGTGGCGGCGACGACGATGTCGGCCTGCAGCAGCGCCTCGGGCAGCTCGTCCAGCGCGACGCTGGTGCCGTTGTATCGCTGGGCCAGGCTGAGCGCGCGGTCGCGGCGGCGGTTGGCGACGAACACCGGGGTGGCGCCGCTGTCGGCCAGGGCCCGGGCGGTCAGCTCGCTCGTCTCGCCGGTGCCGATGATGACCACGCTGCGGCCGCCGAGGGCACCGAGGCGGTCTCTGGCCAGCGCCACCGCGGCGCCGGGGAGGCTCAACTGGCCCTCGCCGATGGCGGTCTCAGTGCGGACGCGCTTCCCGGTCTCCAGGGCCGCCCGGAACAGCCGGTTGGTCAGCGGGCCGGTCGTGTCCCTGGCCAGAGCGGCGTCGTAGGCGCGCTTGATCTGGCCCTGGATCTCGGCCTCCCCGACCAGCATGGACTCCAGCCCGGAGACGACCCGGTACAGATGCCGGGCGGCATCACAGTTGCGATGCGAGTAGATCGAGCCGGCCAGCTCGGTCGGCCGGATCCCGGCTTCTCGGGCCAGCATCGTCAGGACGCTGGACTCGGCCTCGACCGGGTCCCCAACGACCAGGTACAGCTCGGTCCGGTTGCACGTGGAGACGGCGACCGTCTCGTGCACGTCGGCGGCGCCGCGCAGGTCGCGCATGAACTCCGATGCCCGCGCCTCGGGCAGCGCCAGCCGCTCGCGCACCTCGACCGGCGCGGTCTTGTGGGAGATCCCAATCGCCAGCAGCTCGCTCACAGAACCGCCTCGGACTCCCGCTCGGGGTCGTCGGCGGCGGAGCGGGCCGCCTCGACGTCGCGCCGCAGCTCGCCCAGCTCGCGCTCGAGCCGCTGCGCGCGCACCGCCATGATCGCGACGTAGGCGAGGATCAGCGCCACCACGACGATGTAGGCGGCGGCGACGAACTTCCCGGACTTACCGAGCGGCAGCTCCGGCGCTATGGCAAGCAGCATCGTCACGACGGTGCGGCGCTCCGCCCCACCGGGCGCCCCGTGTCCTCCCCCAGCAGCGTCCGCCGCAGCCGGCGCACCTGGGAGCGGGCGTTCTTGGCCGCCATCTCGTACTTCCACAGCGTCGCGTACAGGAGCGCGAAGCCGATCAGCGCAACGAGGAAGGTGAGCCCCATCGAAGCCGGCAGGTTGGCGCCGTTCAGGGTCAGCACCCGCGGGTGCACGTACGCGGTCGCCGCCGAGACGGCGAGGTAGTTGAGCGGCACGAACGCCCCCCCGACGATCGCGAACACGCTGGCGTAGCGCGCCTGGCGCTCCGGATCCTCGATCGCGAACCGCAACGGCTGGTAGGTGGCGAACAGCAGCAGCACGATCAGGAACGAGACCAGCGTCGGCTCGTTCCACACCCACCAGTGGCCCCACGACGCCTTGGCCCAGATCGAACCGGTGATCAGCCCGCCGACGCCGAAGATGAGCCCCATGTGGATGGCGACGTACGAGCGCATGTCCCACTTGCGATCGCCGGTGCGGAGATGCCCGATCGCCAGCGCCCCGCCGAACATGAAACCGCCGAGCGACACGATCGCCAGCGGGACGTGGACGTAGAAGATCTTCTGGACGAACCCCTGGGTGGCGTCCAAGGGCGCGTAGAAGAAGACCAGCACCAGCGCGGCGGTGATCGTGATGAGCGTGGCGAGCGCGAGACCGCGCATGCCCGTGCCGTAGGTGGTGGAAGGCATTGGGTCTAATCCTCCAGGAGGAAGTCGAACACCGCGTAGGCGAGCAGTGCGAACACCAGATCATAAAGCGCCAGGATCACCAGCCATCGACCCGGGGGAGCGCCGGCGGGATGGGTGGCCGCCAGCAGCGGCCCGGTCGCGCGCGCGGTGGCGATCAGCGCCGGAACGAGCAGCGGCAGCCCGAGCATCGGGCCGATCAGGTCCCGCGCTCGGGTCTGAACCGCGATCGCCGAGACGAGGGTGCCGATCACCGACAGCCCGAGATCGGCCAGGATCAGGACGAGGATCAGGCCCGGCAGCGGTGGTCCCAGCGACGGGCCGAGCAGGAACAGCCCGAACGCCGGCACCGCCACCACCTCCAACCCGACCAGGAACACGAACAGCGCGGCGGCCTTGGCCAGCAGCATTGCCGAGCGATCGACGGGCGCCAGCAGGAACGCATCGAACCCGCCCTGCTCGCGCTCGGCCACGAACAGCCGGTTGATGCCGAGCATCGCCGCGAACAGCACCGTCACGGTCAGCACACCGGCGGCGAGCTGACCGTCGATCGCGTCCTGGTTCAGGCCGAAATGGAAGATCACCATCGTCACCAGGGCGAACAGCACCATCGCCGGCAGCGTCTCCCAGGTCCGCATCTCCAGGCGCAGGTCCTTGCGCAGCAGCACCAGCGCCGTCCTCATGCGTACAGCTCCCGCAGCGCGGCGCTCGTGTACTGCGACGGCTCCCCGACGAACGCCGGCCGGCCGTCCTTGAGCGCGAGCACGAGATCGGCCTCGGCCAGCGCCGCCTGCGGGTCGTGGCTGGTCAGCACGCGGGTGCACCCACTCGCCCGTCCGATCAGCGGCTCCACCAGCTCGCTGGCCGCCGGATCGAGGTTGGCCCGCGGCTCGTCGAGCAGCAGCAGCGCCGGGCGATGCAGAACGGCGCGGGCCACGGCCAGGCGCTGGACCATCCCGCGGGACAGGAGCCGGACCGGATCGCCGGCGCGGCGCTCCATCTGGACCGAACACAGCACCTCCTCGACCCGGCCGAGGTCGACCCGGTGCAGCCGGGCGTGGTACTCGAGGTTCTCGCGGCCGGTCAGCTCCCGGTACAGCAGCGGCTCGTGGGCGAGCAGCCCGAGCCTGGCCCGGACGGCGAACGCGCGACGGGGCAGCGGCTCGCCGAACACGAGCACGTCCCCGGCGTGCGGGCGCAGCAGCGACGCCAGAATCCGCAGCAGCGTGGACTTGCCCGCCCCGTTGCGGCCGAGAACGGCCAGCGTCGCGCCGGCGGGCACGCTGACCGACACGTCACGCAGCGCGGTCCGCTCGCCGAAGTAGCGCGCGAGCCCGCGCAGCTCAATGGCCGGAGGTTCGGCTACCACGCTCACGCTGCAGCGTCGCCACGACGTGGCCCAGGGTGGGAGCGATCACCGGGAACAGCTCGCCGATGGCCTTGGGGTTGCCGGGGAAGTTGACCACCAGCGACCGGCCGACAATTCCCGATACGCCGCGAGTGAGGATGCCCATCGGCGTGTGGCGGATCGCCTCGGCCCGCATCGCCTCGGCAAAGCCGGGCGCGGGACGATCGATCACCGCCTGGGTCGCCTCGGGCGTGACGTCGTCGTCGGTGAGCCCGGTGCCACCGGTGGTGAAGATCAACGAGGCGCCGGCGGCGGCCTGGCGCCGTAGCCAGTCCTCGATCGCGGCGCGATCGTCGGGAAGCACGTCGCGGGCGACGACCTCAGCGCCGGCGGCCTGGGCGTGCTCGGCCAGAGCCGCTCCCGATGCGTCCTCGGTCTGGCCGGCGGCGACGGACGTCGAGACGGTGAGGATGGCGGTTCTCATCGGGCCATAGTGTGGCGGCTACCGCGCAACCTCGCCGTGCGCGGACGCCGGCCCGCGGGTCAAGCCCGGCGCCAGTGGCCCGAGCGCCCGCCGGACTTCTCCAGGAGGGTCACCGATGTGATCTCCGCCCCGCGCTCGATGCCCTTGACCATGTCGTAGACGGTCAGCGCCGCCACCGACGCGGCGGTGAGCGCCTCCATCTCGACCCCGGTGGGGCCGGTCGTCCGCGCCTCGGCGATCAGCTCGATCAGGCCGGCGGCGGCGTCGATCGAGCCCTGCACGCCGACGTAGGAGAGCGCCAGCGGATGGCACAGCGGAATCAGCTCAGAGGTGCGCTTGGCCGCCTGGATGCCGGCGATCCGGGCGACGCCGATCACGTCCCCCTTGGGCGCGTCACCGGCCGCCACCGTGGCCGCGGTCTCGGGTGACACGCGCACGATCGCCTGCGCCATCGCCCGGCGCTCGGTGGCCGGCTTGTCACCGACGTCGACCATACTGGCGCGGCCGGATTCGTCGAGGTGGGTCAGCTCACCCATCACGCCACCCGGGCGCGGTCGCTCATCCGGCGACCGTGGCGTGCGCCTGCTGCGCCGCCTCGATCAGCTGCCGGACGCGGGCGGCGTCGCCGTCGCGCAGGAGCTCGATGGGATCCGGATCGCCGTTGACGATCCGCTCGAAGAACTCCTTGCGGTCCTGGTAGGTCGGCAGGGTCGCCTTGGCCCACCCGCGGGCGTCATTGAGCATGACGGCCAGGTCCGCGTACGGCTCGCCGAACTGCTGGGCGATCTCCCGCTTCATCCGCTTGGCCAGCGCCGGCGAGGCGCCGGCGGTCGAGATGGCCACCGCCAGAGGTCCGGTGCGGACGATCGCCGGCAGGATGAAGTTGCACAGCGGCGGCACGTCGACGACGTTGACGAGCATCGCCCGCGTCTCGGCGTCGTTGAACACGCGGATGTTGGCCTCGGTGTCGTCGGTGGCGGCGATCGCGATCAGGCAGCCCTCGAGATCGGCCGGCTCATAATCCCGCCGCTCCCAGCGGAGCGAGCCCTCGGCGGCGAGCTCCCGCAGCGCCGGATGGGCCTCCGGTGCCACCAGCGTCACGTCGGCGTCGCAGGCGAGCAGCCCCTCCACCTTCTCCAGCCCGATATCACCGCCGCCGACGACGAGGCAGCGGCGGCCCTTGAGCCGCAGGCAGGCGATGTAGAAGGGCGTCTCGAGCATGTCGCGGACACACTCCTGGTCGCAGATCCCCTTGCGGAGCTGGCAGACGCATTCCTTGCCGGCGTAGGCCTGAGCGGGCATGCAACAAGCGTAGCCGCCACGCCGCGGCGGCAGGCCGCCCCAGCGCGGGGCAGACCGCCTCGGCGGCGGCAGACCACCTCAGCGGCGGCGGAACGCGTCGCGGGCCAGGCGCCCGCCGACCTTGAGCAGTGGCACCGCGCCGTCGCGCAGCGCGGCCGCGCGGATCGACGGCCGGCCGTAGAGGATCTCGGCCGTCTGGTGCAGCGCCCGGCCGAGGGTCTCGTCGTAGGGGTGCCACCACGCATTGCGAATCGCCGAGCCCTCCCACACCCGCAGCTTGATGTTGACGCACTCGTACAGGCCGAACTTCGAGTGGGTCCGGCCCAGGCCCGACTCCTTGACCCCGCCCCAGGAGCACTGGCAGGCGCCGTGGCTGAACATGTGGTCGTTGATCCAGACCATGCCGGACTGAAGCTCCCGGGCGATCCGTTCGCCCTTGCTGCGATCGGAGGTCCAGACCGAGGCGCCGAGCCCGAACACGGAGTCGTTGGCCATCGCCACCGCCTCGTCCTCGGAGTTCACGACGATGATCGGGAGCACCGGGCCGAAGATCTCCTCGCGCATGATCCGCATCTCGTGGGTGACTCCGGTCAGAACGGTGGGCGCGTAGAAGTCCCCGGTCAGCCCGCCGGGCGGACCTGCCACCGGGCCGCCGCATTCCAGGCGCGCGCCCGCCGCGACCGCGTCATCCACCAGCTCGGCCACCAGGTCATATTGCTCGCGCGAGACCATCGGCCCGATCTCGGTGTCCCAGCCCATCGGGTCCCCGATCCGCAGCCGGCGCGCGCCGTCGACCACCCCGGCGATGAACCGCTCGGCGACGTCGCGCATCACATACACGCGCTCGATCCCCGAGCACGTCTGCCCGGCGTTGGCGAAGCCGCCCCACAGGGCACCCGCGATCGCGTGCTCGAGGTGGGCGTCGGGCAGGACGATCATCGGGTCCTTGCCGCCGAGCTCGAGCACCGAGCCCTTGAGCCGGCGCGCACACTCCTCGCCGACGCCCCGGCCGGTCTCCACGGAGCCGGTGAAGAACACCTTGGCCACCCCGGAGCGGACCAGCGCCGCGCCGGTGCCGGGACCGTGCACGACGCGGACCAGCCCCTCGGGCACGCCGGCGCGCTCGAACACCTGCGCGATCCGCTCGCCGATCAGGGGCGTCAGCGAGGCCGGCTTGAGCACGACGCCGTTGCCCGCCATCAGCGCCAGCGCCACTTCGCCGAACGGGATGCTCCACGGGTAGTTCCACGGCGCGATCACGCCGATCACGCCCAGCGGCTCGTAGGTGAACGCGGTCTGCTTGGTCTTGAGGAACAGCTGTGGCATCGGCACGCGCTCATCGGTGAGGATCCGCCGGCCCTCGCCGGCGATCCAGTGCAGCGCGTCGATCGTCGGCAGCACCTCCATCGAGAAGGCCTCGTTGCGCGGCTTGCCCTGCTCGGTCACGATCAGGTCCCGGATCTCATCGGACTCGTCGATCAGGACCTGGCCGGCCCGCTCCAGGTACCGGGCGCGATCGCGCAGGGTGAGCTGGGCCCAGAACGGCTGGACCGCGGCCACGCCGTCGACGACGGCGGCGATGTCCTGCGGCGCGGTCGTCCGGACCGCCCCCAGGCGGGCGCCGCTGGCCGGGTTGAGCGACTCGAGCTCGGCCGGTGCCGTCGCGGTCATCGGTCCGTGCACCAGAAGGTGGTCACCACCGGCGGAGCCTAACCGGGACGCTCATGCGGCGCGAGCCCGGAGCATCGCGTCGGCGTGGGCGACCAGGGCGTCGGCCAGCAGCGCGTCGAGCCCGTCGGCGAGCGCCTCGTCGACCACCACCAGGCTCGGCGCGAGCCGGCCGCGATCCTCCAGCTCGATCGAACCGACAGCGACGACCGTCTCGGCCGCGTCGATCAGCGCCGTCGCGCAGAGGACGAGCTGCGTCCGGAGGTCGAAGCTGACCAGCCGGGCCAGCTCGAGCTCTGACAGCGGGGCGCCGTGGCGCGCGTACAGCGCTCGCACCCCCGCGGCATCGCGGCCGCGGACGAGCCTGAGGCACACGCGAGGACCCCGCGGGAGCGCGTGGTACTCGGCGAGCAGACCGCCGGGACTGACGCGGGAAGCCATTCCTACACCTTAGTAGCTTTCCCTGACCGTCGGCCGGAGCCGCCGCCGCCGATTATCGCTATGAGCAGGGATTTGCGTCTATTTGCCGGCGCGTCCGCGGCCCTGCAAGATCGCGCTCAGGCGCTCGCGCAGCGCCGCCTCGGCGTCGTCGGGCTCGTAGAAGCGGGCGCCGATCGCGGGATCGGGCAGCAGCTCCTGCGGGGACAGGTGCCCGGGCCGGCGGTGGGGATTGTCGTAATCCCCGTCGCTGCGGGTCGATGACCGCAGATGGCCCGGAGGCGAGACGGCGCCGTGCTCGCGGATGTACTCCCGAGCGGCGAACACCGAGCGCTTCGCCGCATCGGACTTGGGAGCGAGCGACAGATAGATGGCTGCCTGCGCCAGGGCGAACTGGCACTCGGGCAGCCCGACGTGCTCCACCGCCGCGGCGGCCGCGGTGGCGACCACGAGCGCCTGGGGATCGGCGTTGCCGACGTCCTCGGAGGCCAGGATCACCATCCGGCGCACGATGAACCGGGGGTCCTCGCCCCCCTCCAGCATCACGCCGAGGTAGTACAGGGAGGCGTCGGGGTCCGATCCGCGGGTCGCCTTGATCCAGGCCGAGATCGTGTCGTAGTGGTTGTCGGCCTGACGGTCGTAGAGCAGCGCCCGGCGCTGGAGCGCATCCTCGGCGTGGGCCAGCGTGACCCGCTGGGACGGGTCCGATCCGGGCCCGGCCGCCTCGCAGGCCAGCTCCAGCGCGTTGAGGGCCGAGCGTGCGTCGCCCCCCGACCGCTCGGCGAGGAACTCGAGCGCCGCCTCGTCGACCCGGTCGCCGGGGCCGCAGTGACCGGCGGCCACCGCTCGATCGAGCAGCGTGCGGACGTCGGCCGGGCCGAGGGCCTCGAGCTCGTAGAGGTGGGTCCGCGAGATGAGGGCCGAGTTGACCGAGAAGTACGGGTTCTCGGTGGTGGCCCCGATCAGGGTGATCACACCGTCCTCGACCGCCGGCAGCAGCGCGTCCTGCTGGGCCTTGTTGAAGCGGTGGATCTCGTCGAGGAAGAAGACGGTCCGGCGCCCGGACCGCAGCCGCTCGCGCGCCCGCTCGATCACCGCCCGCACCTCGGCCCGCCCCGCCGCCACCGCAGACTCCTCCTCCAACGCCGCCCCGGACGCCTGGGCCACCAGCCGGGCGAGCGTCGTCTTGCCGCTCCCGGGCGGGCCGTGCAGGATCATCGAGTGCGGGTGACCCTCCTCGATCGCCCGCCGCAGCGCCGAACCCGCCGCCAGCAGGCGCTCCTGGCCGACGAGGTCGTCGAGCGTCGCCGGGCGCATCCGGGTGGCCAGCGGCACCTCCGCGCCGGGCGCCTCGTCCGGTGCCGGCGGCGGCGACGCCGCAGCGGCTTGATCGCCGAACAGTCGTTCCATGATCTGAGTATGCCGCGACCCCTTCCGCCGGCCCACCGTAGCCTTCGGCCGCGTGCGCGAGGATGGCGTCGTCATCGGTTCGGTGCTGCTCGGGGCGGCGGCGCTGCTCGCCGTCCACTTCCTGCTGCTGCACAGCTATTGGGATTACAGCGAGGGGGTCTACGCCCTCACCGCCCATCAGATGCTGCACGGGGGCGACCTGTACGGGCGCATCGTCGGGGCGCAGCCGCCCGGGGTGTTCCTGGCCGGCATGGCGCTGCTGGCCATCCACTCGAGCGTCGAATGGCTGCGGTTCGGCGTGGCCTGCCTGCAGCTCGGCGCGGGCCTGATCGGGGCCCGGATCGTCTACCGGGTCAGCGGCAACCGAATCGCCACGGCATTGACTCCGGCGGCGATGCTGCTGACCCCGTGGGCGGTCCATGAGCACGGGGCGCTCACCCCCGAGATGGTGGCGCTGCCGGTCATGTTGGGCGCCGCCCTCCTCAGCGCCGACGCCCGCCGCAGCGCCGTCGCCGGCGGGCTGTGCGGGCTGCTGGTGCTGATCAAGCTGCCGCTGGCGATCCCGGCGGTCGTGCTCGTCGTGATGTCGGCCGAGATTCGCCGCGCCGCGACGGCCGCCGCGGCGACGCTCGCGACCGGGCTGGCGGTCACCTGGCTGGCCGGGGGCGCAGGTTTCTGGCGCGACGTGGTGGTGGCTCAGCTGCACAGCGGTTCGCGCTCGCTGACCGAGCTCGCCGGGTTCTGGGCTCAGGCGGGCTGGAACGTTGTCGGGCTGCTGGTCGCCGCCGCCGTGGCGATCTGGCTACGACGGCACGCCCGGGACCGCCGGCTCCTGAACGTCGCGATCGCCCTGGCGGTGGCCAACCTCGTCACGTTCCTCTCCAACTTCAAGCTCGGAACCGGGCTCAACATCACCGTTCCGGTCGAGGCGTCGCTGGTGCCGCTGGCCGCGATCGGGACCGCGTTCGCGTTCCGCGAGGCCGCCGCCCGCCGGCACGCTCCCGCCCGCTGGACTGCCGGGGCGTGCACGCTCGGCGTCGTGTTCACCCTGGCCCAGAGCATCTCGCTGATCGCCTCGCCGAGCCACCCGATCCCGTTCCTGCGCGCGTTCTCGGCGCCGGCCTGGGAGATCACGCTCACCGCCGGCCAGTTCGACCAGGCGGTCCGGAATGCCCGCGCCTGCCCCGCCGGCGTGGCCTACGGGGGTCCCCCGCTCATCGCCCTGGCCGCCGGGCGGCTGCTCCCGGCGGGCCAGCCGGATCAATTCCTCCCCGGCCACTCGTCGACCCTGGCGGCGGTCAACGCGCAGATCACCGCGGTCAAGGACGTCTGCCCGGGTCCCTGACCCCCACCTGTGCCTCCGGCCGTCAGCGGCGGGGTGGGCGTCGGCCGGCTCCGCGCCGCGCCGCGCAGCGCCGAGCGCTCAGTCCCCGAGGATTGCCCGCGCGGCGTCGTGGAGCAGTCCGTTGGTGGCGAGCCCGCTGCCGCCACCGGCGGTTTCGGCGCCCGACAGGTCGGTGAACCGCCCGCCCGCCTCCTGCACGATCACCATCGGCGCGGCCAGGTCCCACAGCGAGACCGCCGGGTCGGTGCCGATCTCCACCGCCCCCTCGGCCACGAGCACGTAGCTCCAGAAGTCGCCGTAGCCGCGGGTGCGCCAGCACTGAGAGCCCAGCTCGATCAGTGCCTCGAGCCGGCCGGACTCGCGCCACTCCTCCATCCCGCCGAAGCACAGCTGCGCGTCGGCGAGCTCGCGCACCGCGGACACCCGCAGGCGCCGGGGCTCCGCCGCCAGCCCGTCTGCCGCGAAGGCGCCGTGGCCGCGGGCGGCCCACCAGCGCCGCCCCAGCGCGGGGGCGGACACGACCCCGACGGCGATCTCGCCGTCCTCCTCGAGCGCCAGCAGGGTCGCCCAGGCGGGCACGCCGCGAACGTAGCTCTTGGTCCCGTCGATCGGATCGATGATCCAGCGGCGCGCGGGTGGGGGGGCATCCGCCCCGACGTCGCCGCCGTACTCCTCGCCGAACACCGCATCCCGGGGCGCGGCGGCAGCCAGTCGCTCCCGCAGCGCCTGCTCCACGGCGGTGTCGGCCTCGGAGACCGGCGTCAGGTCCGGCTTGGTCTCCACCACCAGATCCTCGGCGCCGAACCGGGCCAGGGTGATCTCGTCGGCGACGTCGGCCAGCGCGAGCGCCAGCGTCAGATCGTCGGCGGAGGCGGGCACGGGCCGCATCCTACGCCGATAGTCTCCGTGCCCACATGTCGCCCGATGACCTCCAAGACGAGACGATCGAGCTCCTCCGGGAGCTGATCCAGTTCGACACCGTCAACCCGCCCGGCAACGAACGGCCGGCGATCGAACACCTGGAGCGGTACCTGAGCGCCGCCGGCTTTGACACCGAGATCCTCGCCGCCGAGCCCGACCGCCCGAACCTCGTCGCCACCCTCGACGGGGAAGGCGACGGGCCCGTCCTCGTCCTGCTCGGCCACGTCGACACCGTGCTCGCGGACGCGTCGGAATGGCGGCACGACCCGTGGTCCGGTGAAGTGGCAGACGGCTTCCTGTGGGGCCGGGGGGCATTGGACATGAAGAATCAAGTCGCCGCCGAGGCGGTGGCCGCGGCCGCGCTCGCCCGTCAGGGCTGGCGGCCGGCCAGCGGCGCGCTCAAGCTCGTGTTCGTCGCCGACGAGGAGACCGGGGGCGACGTCGGCGCGCACTGGCTGACCGTCACTCATCCCGACAAGGTCCGCTGCGACATGCTGCTCAACGAGGGCGGCGGCGAGTCGTTCCAGTACGGCGGCCGTCGGCACTACGGCGTGTGCTGCGCCGAGAAGGGCATCTTCCGCTTCAACGCGACCGCCCACGGGCAGGCGGGGCACGCCTCACTGCCGCGGACCGGCGACAACGCGCTGCTCAAGCTGGCCCCGGTGCTTGCCGCGCTGGCTGCCCAACCGGAGAGCTTCGAGCTCACCGACGGTCCGGCCGCGCTGCTGCGCGGGCTCGGCGAGGATCCCGAGAACCCGTCGGCGGCGCTGGCTCGGATCGAGGCCGAGGATCCACGGCTGCGGACCCTGGTGGAGCCGATGTTCGGCGTCACCCTGACCCCGACGATGACGAACGCCTCGACCAAGATCAATGTCATCCCGTCCCGCGCCCAGATCCGGGTCGACTGTCGGGTCCCGCCCGGGCTCGGCGAAGCGGCGGTGCAGCGGCGGATCGCGCAGGTGCTCGGCGAGCTGACCCGCGAGCTGACGATCGAGTTCACCGAGCAGGTCGTCGGCAACGGCTCGACGGTTGAGAGCGATCTGATGAGTGCGATCCAGCGCTGGGTGGCCGATCACGATCCCGGCGCCACCGCGGTGCCCGTGATCCTGCCGGGCTTCTCGGACTCGCGCTGGTTTCGGGACGCGTTTCCCGAGTGCGTCGCCTACGGCTTCTTCCCGCAGCGTCACCAGTCGCTACTCGAGGCGGCGCCGCTGATGCACAATGCGGACGAGCGGATCGACATCCGCGATCTCGGCTTCGCCACCGGCTTCTACTTCGACATCATCGGCGAGCTGCTCGGCTGACCGCGGGCCGGCGCCGCTGAGGGTGCGGGTCGACCGGGGCACGAGCGCCAGCGCGATCATCACGAGCGACGCGCCGGCGCCGACGCCCAGCACCGCCCGGGCACCGAGCGCGGCGGCGAGTGGTCCGGCGGCGGCGAAGCCCAATGGCATCAGCGCCAGGGACCCCATCCAGTCATACGAGCTCACGCGCGACAGCGCGTGCGCCGGGATATGGCGGACCAGCGCGGTCTCCCACCACACCTCGAACAGGGAGAAGGCGAGCCCCGCGATCAGCGACAGGCCGATCACCACCGCCAGCGGCGAGCCGACGGCCAACGAGATGCCCTGCAGCGGCCACAGCAGCGCCAGCACCAGGCCGACCGCCAGCGGGCGGCGAGGCCGCCAGCGAATCCCGACCAGCGCGCCGATCACCGCGCCCGCGCCGACCACGCTCTCCAGCACGCCGAAGATGCCGGCACTCCCGTAGAGATTGCGGGTGATGACGGGCGCCAGCGTGTTCCACTGGGCGTAGGCGCATAACACCGCGCCGGTGAACGCGGCGATCGTCGCCCACACCCACGGCCGCGAGCGCACCTCCTGCCAGCCGGCGCGCAGGTCGCGGACGACCGACTGCGGGACCGGCGCCTCGCCCCGTGACCGCGGGCGCACCTGCGTGAGCAGGATCGCGGAGACGACGAACGTCGCCGCGTCGAGCGCGAACGCCACCCCGGCCCCGACGGTCAGCACCAGAGCGGTCCCGAGCGCGGGACCGACGAGCACGGCCAGATTGCTCGTGCTCGAGGTGAGCGCCCGCGCGTCCTGGGCGAGGTCGTCGGGGATCGTCTGGGGGATGAGGCCGGTGTAGGCGGGCTGAAAGAAGGCGCGGGCGGCGCCGAACAGCGCTTCGATGACCGCCATCTCCGCGACGCCTGCGCCGCCGAGGAGGATCGACGCCGCCAGCACCCCGTGCAGGATCGCCCGGACGACGTCGGTGACGACCATGATCCGATGGCGCGGCAGCCGATCGGCCCACACCCCGCCGAACAGCACCAGCCCGATCAGGGGCAGCGAGCCCGCCGCCAGAACGATCCCGAGATCGGTGGGCGAGCCGGTGCGGTCGGTCACGTACAGGGCGAGGGCCACGAACACGACCTGGTCCCCGACCGCGCTGGCCGACTGTCCCAGGAACAGGAACCGGAAATCTCGATGGCGCAGGACGCGCAGGTACTGATTCATCACACACACTCATCTGACTCAGACTGGACGACGGTTCGAGCGGCTGCCGCCCGTCATACCACCAGGCCTGTTCCCCCGCCCCCGCCCCGGCCCGGGACCCGTTGCGCGCAATAGACTCTCCCGATCGCCACGCAGGTCTCAAACCGCCTGGACCCAGCGATCTTCCGCCTCCCGGTCGACCGGATTCGCGACGGCTATTACTCCGACGCGTACTTCGTCCTGACCAAGTCGCTGCTCGAGGCCGAAGGAGCGCATCCGCACGTCACCATGCAGGTGTTCCAGAAGGAGGACTCGATTCTCGGCGGCATCGACGAATCGCTGGCGATCCTCAAGACGTGCTCCGGGCACGCCGAGAACGGCGAGTGGATTGCCGGCTGGGACAAGCTCGTCGTCCACGCGCTGAAGGAGGGAGACCGGATCGCGCCGCGGGAGACGGTGATGACGATCGAGGGGGACTACACCCTGTTCGCCCATCTGGAGACCGTCTATCTGGGATCGATGGCGCGGCGCTCGCTGATCATGCGCAACGTGTCCGAGGTGGTCGAGGCGGCCCGGGGCAAGCAGATCTTCTACTTCCCCGCCCGTCACGACCATTGGCTGGTGCAGACCGGTGACGGGTGGAGCGCCCACGTGGCCGGCGCGATCGGCGTCTCCACCGACGCGCAGGCGTCGTGGTGGGGCGGGCGCGGCATCGGCACGGTGCCCCATGGGCTGATCGCCGCCTACGGCGGGAACACCGTCAGGGCCGCGGTCAAGTTCGCGGAGCGCTACCACCACGACATGAACATCACGGTGCTGGTCGACTTCGAGAACGACTCGGTCCGGACCGCGCTGGAGGTCGCCCACGCGCTCGGTGATCAGCTCTGGGGGGTGCGTCTGGACACGTCCGAATCGCTCGTCGACCGCTCACTCCTCGAAGAATCAGATCCGCCGGCCGGCGGATCCACCCGCACCGGCGTCAATCCGCGGCTGGTGGAGAAGGTCCGCGGCGGGCTCGATGGGGCCGGCTTCGGCAACGTGAAGATCGTCGTCAGCGGCGGATTCACCGCGGCGAGGATCCGCGAGTTCGAGGCGGCCGATGTGGCGGTGGACGCGTACGGAGTGGGCTCCTCGCTGATCCGGGGCCAGAACGACTTCACCGCCGACGTCGTCCTGCTGGACGGCCGGCCGTGCGCCAAGGCCGGCCGCGCCTACGCCCCCAATCCGCGTCTGGAACGCGTGCGGTAGCCGGCGGGCGAGCCCGGGGTTCAGTAATCGCCGCCGGCGGCCGATAAGCACTGCAGACGTGATGCTCAATCCTGCGTTCCTCGGCGACACCAGCGTGATCAGCTGGATCCACGACTGGGTCCCGCTGATCTTCATGGGGGCCCTCGTCGTGCTCGTCGGCATGACGATGCGCCTGATCCCGCGCACGAAGCCGTCCGAGCTGCGCCCCGATGACACCCCGCAGATCGCCTGGGCGGACATCGCCGGCGCCGACGAGGCCAAGGAGGAGCTACGCGAGATCGTCGACTTCCTGCGCAGCCCCAAGCAGTTCCGCGACCTCGGCGCCAAGGCGCCCAGCGGCATCCTCCTCCACGGGCCCCCGGGGACCGGCAAGACGCTGCTGGCCAAGGCGGTCGCGCACGAGTCCGGCGCCTCGTTCTTCTCCCAGTCGGCCTCCTCGTTCGTCGAGATGTTCGCGGGACTGGGCTCGGCCCGGATCCGCCGCCTGTTCAAGGAGGCGCGGAGCCACGCCCCGGCGATCATCTTCATCGATGAGCTCGATGCGGTCGGCACCGCGCGGAGCGGGGGCGCGGCCAACCGCGAGTACGACCAGACCCTCAACCAGCTGCTCGTCGAGATGGACGGCTTCAACTCCAAGGGCGACGTGGTCGTGCTGGCCTCCACCAACCTGCTCGAGAGGCTCGACCAAGCCCTCCTGCGCCCCGGGCGCTTTGACCGCCACATCTTCGTCTCCCCACCCGACGTCGTCGGCCGCGAGCGCATCCTCGAGGTCCACTCCCGCGACAAGCCGGTGGACGAGGCGGTCGACTTCACCCTCCTGGCGCGCCAGACGTCGGGTCTGACCGGCGCGGATCTCGCCAACATCTGCAACGAGGCGGCGATCAACGCCGTCCGCCGCGGGAATCGGGTGATCGGCACCGAGGATTTCGACCAGGCGCTCGAGCGCGTCGTGGCCGGGATGCAATCGCGCCGGCGGCTGAGCGAGCACGAGCGGCAGGTCGTCGCGTACCACGAGGCGGGGCACGCCCTCGTCGGCGAGCTGCTCCCGTCGGTGGATGACGTCCACCGCATCTCGATCGTCCCGCGGGGACGAGCGCTCGGGTACACCCTCAACCTCCCCGCCGAGGACCGGTACCTGCGCAGCCGCGAGGAGCTGATCGACATGATGACGATGCTGCTGGCCGGCCGGGGAGCCGAGCAGCTCGTGTTCGGCTCGGTCACCAACGGCGCGGCGGACGACCTCAAGCGGGTCGCCGACATCGCCCACGCGATGATCCACGAGTACGCGATGGGCACCGAGATCACCTCCCTGAAATTGAGCGACTACGCGCAATCTGAATCCAGTCGCCGGCTCCACGACGCCGAGGTCCGCGAGCTCGCCGACGAGGCGTTCCGCGCCGCCATGGAGATGCTGGCGCACCACCGCGCCCAGCTGGAGCAGCTGGCGGGCGAGCTGCTGGCCAAGGAGACCCTGGAGCGCCCCGAGATCGACCACATCATGCGGGGGATCCCCCAGGCTCGGCCCGACCGGCGACCCGGGAACCATCTCGGGCTGGCGGCCGCCACGCCGCTGGACCCGTCCGCCGAAGGCCATCAGGCCAATCAGTAGCGCTCGCGGCGCTCGGTATCCTCCGCGGCGCCATGCTGTCCGCGATCGACCACGTCGGCGTCGCCGTCGAGAGCCTCGACGCCGCGTTGACGGTGTACCGGGACCATCTGGGGATGCCGCTCGTCCACCGCGAGACGGTGACCGCGCAGGGAGTCGATGCCGCGCTGCTCGATGTCGGCGATGGCCACATCGAGCTACTGGCGCCCCTCGGTCCCGACACGCCCGTCGGCAGGTTCCTCAGCCGCCAGGGACCGGGTCTGCACCACGTCGCCTATCGCGTCGCGTCGGTGCAGGAGACGCTCAACGCGTGCGCCGCCGCCGGGATCCGCTTGATCGACGAGCAGCCGCGCGCCGGGATCCGCGGCTCGCGGGTGGCCTTCCTTCATCCCGCCGGAACCGGCGGAGTGCTTACCGAGATCGTCCAGCCAGCCGAGGAGCATTGAACATGGACAACGACAAGCCCCAGAAGATCAACATCGGCTTCCAGGGCGGCCCGGTGCTGAGCGCCCGCGTCGCGCCCTCAGAGCTCAAGGGACTGCGTGACAAGCTCGGCGACAGCGGGTGGCACGACCTCGCCGCCGAGGACGGGACGATCGCCATCCGCCTGGAGCGCGTCGTCTACCTGCTCGTCGACACCGACGCGCACCGGGTCGGCTTCGGGGGCTGACCGCCTGGGCGGGGAGCGGGCCACGCCCGCGTCGCGACCGCCCGATCCGTAGTTCGAAGATGCGCGTCCGGGGTGAAACCCGGATGGACCGGCGCGGGCGCGGCCATACCGTGCCAGGGGCATGGGAGCGATCTTCAACCTCAATCACCACGCCGGGTTCGTGCACTGGCACTTCATCGAGCTGTCGGTGCCGAACGTCATCGCGATCGTCCTCATGCTGCTCGTGTTCGCGGCCGCCATCGCGGCGCCGTTCCCAGGCCGGCGCGACGGCAAGGGCACGTCGTGAGCGCCGCGGGCGAGCGGTCATGGACCGTCCGGCTGCGCCGGCGCGGGATGGCCGCGCTGCCTCCCGAGAAGCTGCTGCCCGACGGACAGCCGACGTACGTCGCTTCGTGGATCTACGTGTTCGGGGTCCTGTCGCTCGCCGCGCTGGTGACGCTCATCGCCACCGGCATGATCCTGGCGCTCAAGGGGCCGACGTGGTGGCACGTCACGAGCATCGGCCACTTCTTCAACAGCATGCACCTGTGGTCGGTGGAGCTGTTCTTCTTCTTCATGGTCATCCACCTGTGGGGCAAGTACTGGATGGCGGCGTGGCGGGGCGGCCGTACCCGGGTGTGGATCACCGGCGCGGTCACGTTCCTGGTCGCCGTCCCGTGTGCGCTCACCGGCTACGTGTCCCAGCAGAACTTCGATGCGCAGTGGATCTCCACGCAGGCCAAGGACGCGATGAACTCGGTCGGCGTCGGCTCGTTCTTCAACCTCATGAACTTCGGCCAGATGTACTCGTACCACATCCTGCTGCTGCCGCTGGCGGTCGTCGCCTTGGTGATCGCGCATGTGCTGCTGGTACGCAAGCACGGCGTCGTCCCGCCGTATGAGCTCGAGGCGAGGCTGGCGGCGATGCGGGAGACCTCGGGAACCGAGCCGCCACCGTGAGCCGCGGGCAATACCGGCGCGACGACGAGGCCGCCCGCGAGTGGACGGGCGGCTACCGGCCCTACGACCTCGTCAAGGAGGCCTCGATCGCGCTCGGCGTGGTCCTGGCGCTGGCGGTGGTGCTGACGATCCTGTTCTCATCGCCGGATGAGCAGTCGAGCACGATCAAGAGCTGGTCGCGCGCCGCCCCGGTCGATTTCGTCACCACCGCTGTGACCGAGTTGGACGGGACGAGCGGGACGGCGGGCTACGGGCCGCCGTACAACCACAACGGTCCCGGGCAGCACATCGCGTTCATCCACCTGCAGAAGTGGTTCGGGGTCAACCTCGCGATCGACACCGAGCGGGACTTCGTGCTCGCCCCGTTGCGCTCGATCTACGGGCAGCCCGCCGTGCAGAGCGCGGTCAGCGCCTACCAGCACGCCTCGGCAACGCAGCAGGCGGCATGGACGACCGCGTATACCAACGCGCTGGGCAAGGCCACCGTCGGCGCGGGTGACGCGGTCTCGATCCCGTCCGGCAACTACGGCCCGGTGGCGACGCTCATGAGCTCGCTGCTCGCCTTCGCCCAGTCCGGCGGCCTCGACGGGGCGCTGCTGACCAATCGGCAGTTCTACCAGACCGATTACACCAAGGCCCTGCTGTTCATGGCCGATGGCGGCGTCCTGTCAAACCGCGCGCAGGCCGAGCATCTGCTCGGCGAGCAGTGGGGAATGATGAACGAGACCGGCAGCTATCCCGGCCAGGTGTGGCTGTGGCTCTACACGTTCTGGTACCAGGTCAAGCCGTTCTCCACCTCGGCCAACGCCGACGTGCTGGTCATGGGAGTGATGGGGGTGATGAGCCTGGCGTTCGTCATGATCCCGTTCCTGCCCGGCGTCCGCAGCCTCCCCCGCCGGATCCCCATCTACAAGCTCATCTGGCGCGAGCACTACGCCTCGCTGGCGCCCTCACCGGAACCCGCCCCGCCGGGCCCGAGGCCGCCGCCGGCGATCGGCCGCTCGGGCTGAGATCCGAATCACGGCGGCGCGACGATCCGGTTGCGCAGGACCCCGATCCCCTCGATCTCGAGCTCGATCTCATCGCCGGGCGTGAGCCAGCGGCCGTCGTTGTGCTCGAGGATGCAGCCGCGCCCCACGGTGCCCGAGCCGATGACCTCCCCGGCGATCAGGCCCGTCGTGTTGCGCGCCGCGGCGCTCAACAGCTCATCCCAGGAGTAGTGCATCGCCCCGGTGCGACTGTCGGTGCGGACCTCCCCGTTGACCCGCGCCACCGCGCGCAGATCGAGGTCGGGCGGCAGCTCGTCGGGCGACACGAGCACCGGCCCCAGCGCCGTGGCGAAGTCCTTGCCCTTGGCCGGACCGAGCCCGACCTGCATCTCGAGCGCCTGCAGGTCCCGGGCGGAGAAGTCGTTCATGATCGTGAACCCCTCCGGGCGGCCGTCGGCGCCGATCACGCAGGCGAGCTCCAGCTCGTAGTCGAGCTTGGCCGTGTCCGAGGGCTTGGGGATGTCCGCGCCGTCGCCATAGATCGCGCCGGGGTTGGTGAAGTAGAACGCCGGGACCTGGTACCACGCGGCGGGCACCTCGCGGCCGTTCGCCGCGCGGGCGTTGCGGATGTGCTCCTCGAACGCGATGAAGTCCCTGATCGACGGCGGCCGGCCATCGGGGTACGGGCGCCTCATCGGGTGAACAGGGTCGAGAGCACGACCTCGGTCACGGTGCGGATCACGCCCTTGGTGGCCCGGATGCGCTCGAGCGCCAGCTCCAGCCCCTTCGTGTCGTGCGCCATCACGTGCAGCAGCGCACTCGCCTCGCCGGCGACGGTGTGCGCGGAGACCACGCCGGACTCGCGCTGCACGGCCCGCTTGATCTCGGTCCCGGACATGCCGCCGTCGCAGTACAGATCAACGAACGCCTCGGCGTGCCAGCCGAACGCCTCCGGGTCTACGATGGCCGCGTAGCCGAGCACCACGCCGTCGTGCTCGAGCCTGTCGAGGCGGCGCTTGACGGCCGGCGCGGACAGGTGGACCTGCTGCCCGATGTCCTGAAACGAGCGACGGGCGTTCTCACGCAGGAGCGCAATGATTCTTCGGTCGATGTCGTCCATGCGAGGGTGAAAGGCGGCACTAACACAACGTACCGGGCTTGAGATACCGCGGCAACCCCCGGATCATTGCATATTGTGACTACGCAAACGCTGCCTCTCCCCCCCGAGTCTCCCGTCGACGTCATGCCGGTCCACGGGATCGACCACCTGGAAATGTTCGTCGGCAACGCCGCCCAGGCCGCCTATTACTACACCCGCGCCTGGGGGTTCACCGAGATCGCCTACCTCGGCCTGGAGACCGGAAGCCGGGACAAGGTCTCCCACGTCCTGCAACAGGGCCGCATCCGGCTCGTGCTGACCGGCTCGCTGACGGGCGATGACGAGATCGGTGAGCACCACAAGCGCCACGGCGACGGGGTGCGCTCGATCGCGCTCAGCGTGCCCGACGCGACCGCCGCCTACGAGCACGCCGTCGCGCACGGAGCGCGTGGGATCCGGACGCCGCACCAGATCTCCGATGCGGACGGCACCGCCGTGCTCGCCTCGGTGCAGACCTACGGCGAGACCCACCACGTGTTCGTGGAGCGCGGGGACTACCACGGCGCCTTCCTGCCGGGCTTCGTCGCGCGCGAGAAGGCTCCGACCGGTCCCGACGGGCTCCTGGTCGGGATCGACCACATCGTCGGCAACGTCGGGCTCGGCCACATGGAGGAATGGGTCCACTACTACGAGCGCGTGTTCGGGATGACCGAGCTGATCCACTTCTCCGACGAGGCGATCTCGACCGAGTACTCGGCGCTGATGTCCAAGGTCGTCACCGACGGCTCGGGGAAGATCAAGTTCCCGATCAACGAGCCCGCCCAGGGCAAGCGCAAGTCCCAGATCGAGGAGTACCTCGACTTCTACCGCGGGCCCGGCGTGCAGCACATCGCGGTCTCCACCACCGACATCGTCAAGTCCGTCGACGAGCTGACGGCGCGCGGGGTGCGCTTCCTGCCGATCCCCGGGTCCTACTACGCCGACGTGCCGGAGCGGATCGGCGAGATGTCCCAGGACGTGGCCGATCTCCAGCGCCTCGGCATCCTCGTCGACCGCGATGAGGAGGGCTACCTGCTGCAGATCTTCACCCACGCCGTCGGCGATCGCCCGACGGTGTTCTTCGAGCTGATCGAGCGCCACGGCGCCCGCGGCTTCGGCGAGGGGAACTTCAAGGCCCTGTTCGAAGCCCTGGAGCGCGAGCAGGACAAGCGCGGGAACCTGTAGGCCCTCTCATGCGCTACGAGCACAGAGGCAGGATCCCCGCCAAGCGGCACGTTGCCTTCCGCGAAGACGACGGACTGCTGCTCACCGAGGAGGTGATGGGGTTCGAGGGCTTCAGCGGCAACGAGTCCATCCTGTACCACCTCCAGACCCCGTGCCGGGTGACCGAGCTCGGCTCGTTCACGCCGCTGACGCGCGAGGAGTGGGTTCCGCCCGCCCACGCCCACCGGCTGTTCGACACCCGCGCGGTCGGCGAGGGGGGCGATCCCATCCTCGGCCGGCAGCTGCTGATGTACAACGACGACGTCGAGATCGCGGTGTGCCGCCCGACCGAGGCCCAGGACTACTTCTATCGAAATGGTGAAGGTGACGAGGTCGTGTTCGTCCATCGCGGGGCGGGCGAGTTGGAGACGAGCTTCGGGACGCTCGCCTACCGGGAGCACGACTACGTCGTCATCCCGCGCGGGACGACGTACCGGTTCCGGCCCGACGGCGAGCAGCTGTGGCTGACCTTCCACACGCCGGGTGAGATCGAGACGCCCAACCGGTACCGCAACCGCTACGGCCAGCTGCTCGAGCACGCGCCGTACTCGCACCGTGACTTCCACCCCCCGGCCGATCTCGTCACCCACCGCGAGCCCGGCGAGCATGAGCTCGTCGTCCGCGTCCGCGGCGGCCACCAGCGCTACGGGCTCGATTACCACCCGCTCGACGTCGTCGGCTGGGACGGGTTCGTGTACCCATACACGTTCAACATCGACGACTTCGAGCCGATCACGGGCCGCGTGCACATGCCGCCGCCGGTGCATCAGACCTTCCAGGGCCCGAACTTCGTCATCTGCTCGTTCTGCCCGCGGATGCTCGATTGGGAAGCGGACCCCACCCACCCGGCGATCCCGGTCCCCTACAACCATTCCAATCTGCAATCCGAGGAGATGATCTACTACGTCTCCGGGAACTTCGGCTCCCGGCGCGGTGTCGACGTCGGCTCGGTCACGCTGCATCCATCCGGGCTGCCGCATGGGCCGCAGCCGGGGCTGGCCGAGAAATCGATCGGGCAGCGCTTCACCGAGGAGCTGGCGGTGATGTGCGACACGTTCCGTCCACTGAAGCTGACGCCGCTGTGCGAGGCGCTCGACGATGGCCGGTACGCGCTCTCCTGGGCGGCAGACGACGACCGACAGCCGCAGGGGGTGCCCGCCGGTGTTTGAGGAAGGCCAGCTGTACTCACCGATCACGACCGCCGCCGACGGCGCGGTCACCGTTCACCTCGACGAGGACCACCCCGGCTTCGGCGACCCGGACTACCGGGCCCGACGCAACCTGATCGCGGCTCGGGCGCTGGAATGGGAGTCGACCCAGCCGCCCCAGCCGATCCCGCACGTCGATTACACCGAGGAGGAAGAGGACGTCTGGCGCACCGTCTGCCGGGAGCTCGCCGTCAAGCACGAGCGCTTGGCGTGTGCCGAGTACCGCGAGGCGATGGCGGCACTCGCGCTGCCGGTGGACCGGATTCCCCAGCTCGACGAGGTCGGTGACCGGTTGCGACCGCTGACCGGGTTCGAGTACCACCCGGCCGCCGGTCTCGTGGCGTTCGAGCAGTTCTACGGCTCGCTGGCCGACGGCGTCTTTCATTCCACCCAGTACATCCGCCATCACGCGCGCCCGCTGTACACGCCCGAGCCGGACCTCATCCACGAGGTCATCGGCCACGGCGGGCTGCTCGCCAGTCCGAAGCTGGCCGAGCTCAACCGGCTGGCCGGCCGCGCCGCCCGGCGGCTGCAGACGAGTGCCGGGCGTGAATTCTTCGCCAAGGTGTTCTGGTTCTCGATCGAGTTCGGCGTCGTCCGCGAGGCCGGTGAGCTACGGGCGTACGGCGCCGGCCTGCTCTCGTCCTACGGGGAGATCGACGAGTTCCGCGGCGCCGAGATCCGGCCGCTGCAGATCGCCGAGATGGGCGTGCTCGAATACGACATCACCAAGTATCAGCCGATCCTGTTCGCGGCGGACGGCCTCGAGCAGCTGCTCGACGTCGTCGGCGGATTCTTCGCCGAGTGCGACGACGACTCGCCGGCGCGGCTGGGCGCGACGCCGGCGCGGGTATAGGGGTCCAGGAACCGCAGCGCGACGATCGCGATGTCATCGCGCTGGGGCCCGGGCGGGGACGTGGTCCGGGCGTAGCTCTGCAGCGCGTCGGCGAGCTGGTCGGCATCGGCGCGGGGCGGCCGTCCGCGCAGGGCCTGCTCCGGCGCCCGCTCCGGCCCGGGGCCGGGATCGCTGACCCCGTCGGTGTAGAGGACGATGCCGTCGCCGTGGGCGAGGGAGACCTCGGCGGTGTGCAGGCGGATGTCCGGCCACACCCCGAGCAGGGTCCCGCGCGCCGGCAGCGCCTCCGGCGGCCCCGACGCCGGCACGAAGATCCCGGGCGGGTGCCCGGCACACGCCAGCGCCGCGTCGGCCCGGCCTCCGTCAAACGTCAGGACCAGGTAGGCGACGGTGATGAAGCGGCCGTCCAGGTCCAGGCCGAGCATCGCCCGGTTGAGGAACCGCAGCGCATCGTCGGGCGTGGCGCCGGCCAGCGCCTGGCTGCGCAGGGTCCAGCGCGCCATCGCGGTCACCGCGGCCGCGTCGGCGCCCTTGCCGCACACGTCGCCGACGACGATCACCCAGCGGTCCGCGCCGGCCGCGAACACGTCGTAGAAGTCACCGCCGACGAGCTCGGCGGCGGCGGCCGGGACGAACCGGACCGCCAGCTCGCAGTCCGGGATCGAGGGCAGCGCCGATGGCCGCAGGCTCTGGCGCAACACCTGCGTCGTCTCCTCGCTGCGCCGACGGGCGCGCTCGCGGGAGATGACCAGCCGCCCGAGAAACCCGCCGAGCAGCAGGGTGAGCACCGTCAGCAGCACAAGGACCACGATCGCCTCGGTCGTCGCGTGGCCGGCATCGCGCCTGGCCGTCTGCTGGCGCACCCGGTCACGAGCCGTCACCACGTTCTCCAGCGATGTCGTGCGGGCGCGGATGCCGTCGACGAGCTGCTTGCCGGCGAGCGTGCTCGAGTAGGACCGCGCCCGCCGCGGACTCCGCCTCGCGAGCGCCTCGGTCTCGGCCACGTACGTCGACATGTAGGCGGCCGCCGCCTGTCCGAGGGCTCGCGCCGCGCCGCGGCCGAAGCCGTTGCGAGCCGCCGACCGATCGAGCGCGTCGATCGCCGGCGGCAGCGCTTGCTGGGCCGCGTGGGTCGGCTGCAGGAATGCCGACCGCCCGGTGATCACATATCCGCGCAATCCGGTCTCCGCGTCGATCACCAGGCGCTCGACATTCGCCACCGCCGCCAGGTACGTGTCCGAGCGCGTCGTGGCCTCAGCGGCGCGATGCAGCCTCACTGTGTTGATCAGCAGCAGCGTGACCCCGAGTGCGACCAGCAACGCGCCGGTCGTCACCACGAGGGCAATCCTCAAACGCATGCTGCATTCCGGTCCATAGCGCAAATTTACGGGGGATTGACGCGGGCCGCCAGTCCGGATCCGCCAGATGTCCGTCTGGGCCGGAATCAGACCGACTCGAGGACGCCACCAAGCGTCCGCGCGCCCTCGGCGACCGGCAACGTAGAGTCAGGGCCGTGTCATCGCTCCCCGCGCTCGACCGACGCCTGCTGATACTCGCCCGGACCCGCGGCCACGGACCGCGTCGTGAACGCGCGGTCGCCGCCTACTCGCGGCTCGGCGAGCATGCCGCCTGCTGGCTGGCGCTCGGCCTGATCGGGGCCACGGTGGACCGCCGGCGACGCGAACGCTGGGGGCGGGGCACCGGCGTCGTCGGCGGCTCCTACGTCGCCAACTACGCCGTCAAGGTGCTCGTCCGCCGTCAGCGCCCGTCACTCGACGGTCTGCCGGCGCTGTCGCCGGTCGTCTCGTCCCTGTCGTTCCCGAGCGCTCACGCGACGACGTCGTTTGCGGCGGCATGGATGTACCGCCGCCTGGTGCCGGCGGCCGCCGTCTACGCCGCCGCCTGTGCGTTCGCCGTCAGCCGGCCCTATCTCGGCGTCCACTATCCCAGTGACGTGCTCGGCGGGATCGTCCTCGGCACCGCCGTCGCCGTGGTGGGCTCGCGGGCCGGGTCCGCGGGACACCCCGGCTGATGCCGATGAAGGTCGGGATCGTGGGGATGCCGAACGCCGGCAAGTCCTCGTTGTTCACCGCGCTGACCGGGGTCGCGGCCGAGGCGGCGAATTATCCGTTCACCACGATCGAGCCCAACGTGGCGATCGTGCCCGTGGAGGACGAGCGTCTCAACGCCGTGTCGAGCACGGTCCGCGCCTCGAAGATCGTCTGGGACACGATCGCCTTCCACGACATCGCCGGACTTGTCGCCGGCGCCCATCGCGGAGAGGGCTTGGGCAACCAGTTCCTGGCCAACATCCGGGAGACCGACGCGATCGTCCACGTCGTCCGGGCGCATGAGGACGAGAGCGTGGTGCATCCCGAAGGGCGGGTCGACCCGATCGCCGATATCGAGACGGTCGAAACCGAGCTGGTGTACGCCGACCTCGAGCAGGCCGAGCGGCGCCTGGAGCGGGTCGCCAAGACGGCCAAGAGCGGTGACCGCCACGCGATCGCCGAGGCCGCCTGGCTGCGCCTGGTGGTGCAAGCGCTCCAGTCCGGGCGTCCGGCCCGCACGGTCCCGCCCCCGAATGATGCAGCCGACGCGATGAGCCTGCTCTCGCCCCTGACCGCCAAGCCGGTGCTGTTCGTCGCCAACGTCGACGAGGGCAGCGGCGAGGTGCCGGCGGCGATCGCGGCGCACGCCGCCGCCCAGGGCGCCCAGGCGGTTGCCGTCTCGGCGCGGTTGGAAGCCGAGCTCGGCGAGCTGTCCGACGAGGACGCCGCCGCCATGCGCGAGGACCTCGGCCTGGCCGAGTCCGGCCTGCAGACCGTCGTCCGCGGTGCGTTCTCGCTGCTGCAGCTCGTCGCGTTCTTCACCGCCGGCGAGGACAAGCCGGCGCAGTCCTGGCACCTGCGCCGCGGCCTGTCGGTGTGGCACGCCGCCGGCCAGATCCACTCCGACATCCAGAAGGGGTTCGTGCGTGCCGAGGTGGTCTCCTGGGACGCCCTCGTCGACGCCGGCGGCTACGCGGGCGCCCGGGACCGCGGGACCCTGCGACTGGAGGGACGGGACTACGTCGTCGCCGACGGCGACGTGATCACGGTCAAGTTCACACCGTAGGCTCGCGGGGCTCGGGTCCCTCGCCCGATCGTCGCACCCCCCACAGGGCCCTCTGCGCCGAAGCTACACCAACGTGGGTGACAAATCGCACCGTATAGGTCGTAATCATCCTCCACGTCGCGGTCCGGCGACGCCGTCACAGGTCGGCGAGCGACTCCGCGTCCTCGAGCCGCTGGGCCAGGCGGTTCATCCCGAACCCCCGGGCGGCCTCGGCACCGCCGTGCAGATCCGTCTCGGCGTCCTCCGGTAGCGACACCGCGGTCGGCTGCAGGGTGGCGATCTCCTTGAAGGCGCGGAGGTCGTCGGCGTTGTCGCGGAGCGCGGCGGCGATCCGCGGGCGCTCCTGGTCGGCGGCGGCGATGACCGCCTCGAGCGAGCCGTGCCGCTCGAGCAGCGCGGTGGCGGTCTTGGCGCCGACCCCCGGAGCCCCGGGCAGCCCGTCGGACGGGTCGCCGCGCAGGGCGATGAAGTCGGGGACGAGCGGTGGGTCGATCCCGTAGCGCCGGCGCACCTCGGCCGGGTCGACCTCCTCGAAGCCGCTGGAGCCCTGCTTGAGGAAGACGACGCTGACCCGCTCACCCGCGCACTGGTACATGTCGCGGTCCCCGGTCATGATCAGCGCGGTGCCGCCGCCGTCGACCTCGGCGCCGGCCAGCGAGCCGAGCAGGTCGTCTGCCTCGAGGTCCTCGGAGTCCAGGCTCGGCCAGCCAAACGCCGCGAACAGCGCGGGGGCCCGTTCGAACTGCCAGGCGAGCGCGTCGGGCACCGGCGGCCGCTGCGCGTGGTAGGGCGGATACAGGTCGGTCCGGTACGTGGCCGCCTCGGCGCCGAAGCAGACGACGATCGTGCGGGGCCGGCAGTCGGCGGCGATCCGCAGGATCAGATTGACCGCGCCGAGCAGCGCGTTGACCGGGTGCCCGTCGCCGTCGGTGATCGCATCCGGCAGCGCGAAGAACGAGCGGTACAGGACGAACGGTCCGTCGATCGCGAGCAGCGGGCCGGGCATGTCCCGCACACTACCCGGCGGCCGTTCAGGGGATCGTGACGGCGGGCCCGTCGACCGGGCCGTCGGCGATCCGGTAGCGCCCGGACGGCTCCGTGGTGCTGAAGGCGCCGCTCGCGGACACCGGTACCGACCCGGCGAGCTGCCAGCCGTGGACGGCGTCGGTCTGCACGGCCACCGACCGTGACGGGGGCACCGGGAACACCGTCCCGCTGAGCCGGCCCGACGGATCGAGTGTGGTGATGGTGGTGAATGACGCGTACGTCGAGTCCAGCCCGAAGATGCCCTGCAGCTGGGTGCCGCTGACGGTGCTCGTCCCGCGGGTGCCGACGACCCGGGCCTGCACGATCCGGGGGGAGACGCCGTGGCGGGTCACCTCGATCCCGATGAGGCTGCCCTTGACCAGCCCAGCGAGCTTGCGGGCGGCGGCGGCCAGGCTCATCTGCGAGCTCCAGCTGTGGTACGGGTCCCCGGCCGCGCCGTCGTAGGGGTCGGGGACCCCGACCAGCCACGGCTCGGGCGTCGACCCGGTCCACGCGTTCTGGATGCTCTCGGTGTAGCCGCCGGAGCTCGAGAAGAAGTAGGTGACCGCCGGCTGCCCGGCGTAGGTGACGATCTGGCCGGCGGTGGCGGCGACCGCGGCGTCGGTGCTCGGCGTCTCGGCGCTGACGCCGCCGTACACCTGCGAGCGGGTGTCGGAGTACAGCTCGTAGTCGGCCGCGCCGACCGTCGCGGTGATGGCGTAGGTCCGCGCGGCGACGGCCTGGGCATCCAACGCGGCGCTCGGCCAGCCGGCCGGCATCTCGGCGGCGACGACGCCCCGGACGTAGTCGTCGAGTCCGACCGCGTTGACCGTCTCCACGCCGCCGGCCGTCGGATAGAACTTCAGCGATCCGCGATACGCGCCGAGGTGCGGGACCTGCAATGGCGCCGGGCCCGACACCGTCAGCGGGGCCGGGAAGGTGCCGACGAGCGCGCCCGCCGCGGTCGTCAGCTGTACGCCGCGGCCGGCGGCGGCCGTCACGTCATAGGTGGTGGCCGCATGCAGCGTCACCCGGCCCGCGCCCGAGCCGGTCGCGCCCGTCGCGCCGCTGAACGAGCCGGTTCCGGTCGCCAGCAGGACCGTGACGGTGCGCGCGGGGCTGGTCGTGCCCAGGCTCGTCCCCTGGTAGTAGTGAGCCAGGATGTACTGGTAGGTGGCGCCGTGCAGCGCGTACCCATCGGCGCCGTACTGGCTCATGCCGATGCCATGGCCGTCGCCGCCGCCGCGGATCGAGAAGGTGGTTGCGGCTCGCGCCCCAGCGGTCACGGCCAGGGCGAGGACGAGCGCCGTGAGGACCGCGCGGAACGTCCGTAGCGTCCACGGGCGGTGGTGCAGCCCGCCGAGCGTTCGGGCGATAGCGGTCAGATAGGGTGGCGGGGTGAGCGAGCGCAAGGCGTCAGATGTCTTCGTGGAGTGCCTGGAGGCCGAGGGCGTTCAGTACGTGTTCGGGATCCCGGGAGAGGAGACGCTCGACCTCAACGAGTCCCTCTCGGATTCGACGATCCAGTTCGTCCCGGTCCGGCATGAGCAGGGCGGCGCGTACATGGCGGATGCATACGGGCGTCTGACCGGCCGCGCCGGCGTCTGCCTGGGCACCCTGGGGCCCGGAGCGACGAACCTGGTGACCGCCGTCGCCGACGCGTTCCTCGACCGGGCGCCGCTGGTGGCGCTGACGGGACAGTCGGATCTGGAGCGGATGCACAAGGAGTCACACCAGTACATCGACCTCATCGGCATCTTGCGGCCGGTGGTTAAGTGGAACGCTCGCGTTTCCTCCCCGGAGATCATTCCCGAGGTCGTGCGCAAGGCGTTCAAGGTCGCCGAATCAGAGAAACCGGGCTCGACCCACCTCGAGCTGCCCGAGGACGTGATGATGCGCCCGCTCGACGCGTGTCCGCTCCCGCGCCACGCACCGGTCCAGCCCGAGCCCGGGATGAAGGAGCTGCAGCGCGCCACCGAGTTGATCATGGCCGCGGAGAACCCGATCATCCTGGCCGGCAACGGCGCCATCCGCACGCACGCCAGCCGGGCGCTGCGCGCGTTCGTGCACACGACCGGCATCCCGGTGGCCGAGACGTTCATGGCCAAGGGCCTGATCGACTACGAGGACCCTCACGCGCTCGGCACGGTGGGCCTGCAGTCCCGTGACTACGCGCTGGCGGGCTTCGACGACGCCGACGTGGTGATCGCCGTCGGCTACGACCTCGTCGAACACGCTCCGGAGCACTGGAACCCAAAGGCGGACAAGCAGATCGTCATGATCGACACCGTCGCCGCCGAGATCGATGAGTTCTTCATGCCCGAGGTGGAGCTGATCGGCGACATCGCCCACGTGCTCGCCCGCCTGGCCGCCGGCTGCAGCCGCAAGCAGACGTCTCCACCCGAGACCGACCGCCTCCGCCAGCTCGTGTTCGGCGCGCTCGCCGACGCCGTCGACGACAACCATTTCCCGATGCGCCCACCCCGGGTCCTCTCTGAGATCCGGCGAGCGCTCGGCCGCACCGATCTGCTCGTCTCGGACGTCGGCCTCCATAAGCTGTGGATCGGACGCGTGTTCCCGGCGCACGAGCCGGGGACGGTGCTGATCGCCAACGGCCTGGCGGGGATGGGCTTCGCGCTGCCGACGGCGATCGCCGCCAAGCTCGTGGACCCGCATCGCCAGGTGGTCACGGTCTCGGGCGACGGCGGTTTTCTCATGAACTGCCAGGAGCTCGAGACCGCGGTCCGCCTCCAGACCGCGGTGGTCAACGTGATCTGGGAGAACCAGCAGTTCGGCTCCATCGTCTGGAAGCAGGACAAGAAGTTCGGCCGCCACTTCGGGGTTGACTTCGGCCCCACGGATTTCGTCAAGCTCGCCGAGGCGTTCGGGGCGCCGGCCTGGCGCTGCACGAACGCCGGAGACTTCTCACAGCGGCTGGCGCACGCGCTGACGCTCGACGTACCGTCGGTGATCGTCGTCCCCATCGACTACTCGGTCGACGTGGCCATCTCCCGCGAGCTCGGCGCCGAGACCGTCGCGACCTGAACCGGCCGGGCCCTCCTCAGCGCCGGGCCCTCCTCAGCGGCTCACCCGGCCGCCGGACCGGGTGAGCACGCCAGGAGCGATGTACCTCAGACAGCCGGTGCCTTCCCAGGCGGCACCGAAAGTCTCAAAGGCCGGCATCTCCTCCGCATCTGCGTGAGATGCGGGGTTGCCGGCCAGCGACGCCATTCAATCAACGGGTTTGATCATCCGCTACGGACTGACCGAATCTTGCAACGAATCGCAGCGATTTCGCGTTCTACAGCAGAAGACAAAAGCGGATCAGGTCTTCACGCCGGCCCGGTCGCGCCGCTGCGAGTCCCTCCGCGGCGGCCCACCCGACCCCTGGTGGTCGGGTGAGCGCGCCGGGAGGATTGACCTCAGGTGATCAGCGCCGGGCCCAGCCGTCACGACCGCCGGTCAGCTCGGACACCAGCTTGACGCCGTCGGGCGCTCCCAGACCGGTGGCCAGGTCGTACCCGGGCACGGCGTTGAAGCCGGCCACGGTGAACGGCCCGTCGTACTGTCCGCCGGTGTTGTCGCCGAACACGTTCGTGTTGCCCGCCGTGACATCGGTCACGCCGGACCTCGGCCCGTCTCCGTGGGCGTAGAGCGTCGGGTTGAGCCACCCCAGATCGTGATGGGCGGCCTGATCGGCGATCGCCACCACTCCGGCGAACTCCGGGCTGGCCTCGCTGGTGCCGCCGATGATGTAGTAACCGGGTGCGGTGATCCCCTCCGGAGGACTGGAGAAGCTCATGTACACGTTGGCTCCGCCGTCGACGGCGGCGCTCAGGCTGACATCGGGCGTCCCGCGGCTGTTGCCCACGAGCTGGCGGACGCCATCCTGGAAGGAGGGCCGGCCGAAGTCGGCCGAGACACCCCCGCCGCCGGCGGCGGGGGACCCGAACAGCGGCGTGTCGTTCCAGACGTTGTCCGGCGCCGTCTCGTTGCCGTTCGCGTCCAGATGGAGCTGCAGTCCGCCCACCGACGTGACGAGCGGGTCAGACGACGGCCAGCTGTTGACGCGGAACGGGTAGAAGTCCACACCGTCGGACGTCTCGTCGGTCGGGCCGCCGTCCCCGGAGGACCCCAGCACCGTCACGTGATGCAGCAGCGCGTTGAAGTACGCGCCACGCAGCGCGTACACCGACTGCGCGTTCGGGAAGGTCTCCTCGGTCGCGCCGAAGCTCTGGCTGATCACGTCGCCGAGATGGCGATCGATGACGTAGTTCTCGGCCTGGACGATCTGGGGGAGCCCGGTGACACCCTCGGTCTCCGCCACCGGGGTCTCGACGAGCAGGATGTTGGCCCCCGGAGCGATCGCGTGGGAGTACTCGACGTCGAGCGAGGTCTCGATCGCCCACCCTCCCATGGTGCCGTTGGTGGGGTCATAGGCCGGGACCGGGCCGGCCGGCTGGATGATCTTGAAGGTCGGCGGAGCCGGCAGGCGGTTGTCCGAATCGAACGTCGCGAGATCCTGCTGGATCGTCGGCGAGCCGAAGGAGTCGACGATCACGATCGTCTTGCCGCTGCCGTCCAGGCCGGCGTGATACAGCGGATTCAGGTCGTAGGCCTGCTCAAACTGAGCCGGGTTGTAGCAGGCGATTCCGGCGCCGGCGGGCGGCGGCGCCTCGCACTGCGCGGTGGTCGGCGGCTGAGCGAAGCGGTGAGGCACCAGCACGTGAAACGGCTTTGCGGACGCGGCGGCTGCCGCGCAGGCCATCGCGGCCACGGCTCCGGTGAGAGCCATGAGACATCTGCTGCGCACGGGTAAAACCCCCTTCTCGCGGTTGGGTCGGCGCGAGCATTCAATCCGATCCACGGCATCGATCGCCACCGCGTACCCCGCGCTCGCAACAAATCGCCGCTTGATCGGCCATTTAGCCCGGATTCATCGAGACTGAATCCGGGGTTAGGGCCCGCGACGAAGTAACTGGCGGGATCCGGCGAGTGGCTGGGCGTGGCTGGCGGGGGGCGGCGAACCAAGTCGTACTGGTGGTCCGGCGGGTTCGGCGCCGCCCGCCGGGCACGTCCAGACGCCGTTGGAACCGTCAGTTACAAGGTCGTGGGCCCTTCGCTCAAGTCGAGCCCGCCGTTCACGTGTTGCCGCGGGCCATCGCCCGCAGGTCCATCGCCTGGTTGTACGTCTCCTCGTCGACGCCCTTCTCGTAGGCGACGTCGCGTAGCAGCCGACCCGAACTGGCGGCCTCCTTGACGATCTCGGCCGCCTTGTCGTAGCCGATGTACGGGTTGAGCGCCGTGGCGGCCGCCAGCGTCGACTCGGCGGAGCGATGGCAGCCCTCCTCGTTGGCCCGAATGCCGTCGACGCATTTCTCGGCGAAGATGCTCGCGGTCGTGGACAGCAGGCGGATGGACTCGAGCAGGTTGCGAGCGATCAACGGCACCCGGACGTTGAGCTCGAAGTTGCCCTGGAGGCCGCCGATGGTGATGGCGGCGTCATTGCCGATGACCTGGGCCGAGACCTGCAGGACGACCTCCGGGATCACCGGGTTCACCTTCCCCGGCATGATCGAGGACCCCTTCTGCAGCTCGGGAAGGAACACCTCGCCGATACCGGCGCGAGGGCCGGAGCCGAGCCACGCCAGGTCGTTGGCGATCTTGGTGAATGACACGGCGATCACCTTGAGCACGCCGGACAGCTCCACCAGCGCATCCCGGTTGCCCTGCGCCTCGAACGGATCCTCGGGTCCCCGGATCTCCAGCCCGGTCGCGCCGGTCAGATGGGCGCGCACGCGCGTGGCGAACTCCTTGTGCGTGTTCAGCCCGGTGCCGGTGGCGGTGCCGCCGAGCGGGATCTGAGCCACCTGCGGTAGCGCGTTGCGCAGGCGCCGGCTCGCCAGCCGGATCTGGGCGGCGTAGCCCGAGAACTCCTGGCCGAGGGTGACCGGAACGGCGTCCATGAGGTGGGTGCGGCCCGCCTTGACGATGTCGGCGAAGGCGTCGGCCTTGGCCTGGAAGGATGCCTCCAGCCGCTCGAGCGCCGGCAACAGGTCGTGCGTGGCCAGGTCAAGCGCGGCGAGATGAACCGCCGACGGGAACACATCATTGGACGACTGACCCATGTTGACGTGATCGTTGGGGTGGGCGGCCTGGCCGGCCAGGTTGGCGATCACCTCGTTCGCGTTCATGTTGGTCGAGGTTCCGGATCCGGTCTGGAACACGTCGATCGGGAACTGATCGTCGAACTCGCCGTTCGCGACCCGGTCGGCAGCGGCGGCGATGCGCTCGGCGTGGCCCGCGTCGAGCAGACCGAGTTCGGCGTTGACACGCGCCGCGGCGCCCTTGATCTGGGCGAGCCAGCGGATGACCGCGACGGGGACGGTCTCACCGGAGACCGGAAAGTTGGCGACGGCCTTGGTCGTCTCGCCGCCCCAAAGCTGCTCTCTCTCCTGCAGGCTCATTGGCTTCCTTTCAAGGTTTCGTAACCCGGTGGGTGAAACGCTAGCGCTCGGGGCCGGCCGCGGGACAGCGGGTCCGGCAGAATCGCCGGACGTCAACCGCAGAACGCGATCAGCTCACGGGCGACGGCGACCGGGTCGTCGTAGGCGATGAGGAACCCCGCGCCCGCCACCGTGCGCAACTGCGCGCTCGGCAGTAGGTCCAGAGCCTCGCTGGCGGCCGCGAGTGGATGGGAGAGATCCTCTTCGGCCCAGAGGAGCAGTACCGGCATCTCCATCTGGGGATAGGCGTCGAGCAACTGGTTCTGTGCCTCCACCGGCCACCGCCGTGCGAACTTCGCCCACGAGCGCGCGCGATTGCCGTTTCCTCCGACGTCGGCGAACGCGTGGCGGATCAGATCTCGCGCCGCCTCGTTGCGCTGCACCGACAGGCGCTCCCCGACGGCGGGCCTGAACACCAGCTTGGCGCCGTGGGACATCATCCGGTCAAGTCCGGGCAGCGCCGCCACGCGGCAGGCCGTCCGCCAGGCGGCGCGCTTGGCGCCGAACTCGTCGCGCCGGTGCAGACGGTTGGGCATCAGCACCAGCCGGGCCGGCTCGAGCCGGCCGGTGCTGATCGCGAGCAGCGCCAGCTCGGCGCCGATGTCGTGACCCGCGACGATGAAACGCGGAACGCCCACGGCGCCGGCCCCGGCGCCGGCCACCTCACGGCAGAAGCCGGCGATGACGTCAGCGAACCAGTCGGGCGAGTACGGATGCCGCGGCCGGTCCTCGGAGTCCCCATGCAGCGGGAGGTCGGGCAGGATCACCCGGAACCGAGCCGAGAGCGGCCCCACGATCGGCTCCCACTCGCGGTGCGACAGGCCGAGCGAGTGCAACAGCACCAGCGCGGGACCGGTCCCCGCCTCCCGATACGCGACGCGGGCGCCGTCCTGATGGTGATAGAGGCGTAGGCGCATCGACTGGATCGTCGCAGCCCGGGTCGTCCACTCGTCCAGGTACGGTCCGGATTGGATATCTATGGGTAGCCTTGTGCTATCCGCCCCACTCGCCGCAGGACCAAGTACGGTCGGGAGGCTACATCTTCATGATTTGCCAAGAAAAGGTTGTGCAATTGCTGCACTTGTCTCACCAACGCTTCCCAACTAGCGCTGAAATAGGGTCATGAGGCAAATTCAGGGAAGCCCGCTGGGCCTGTCGACTTCTCAGGCAGCTCAGGCACTTGGAGTCTCGCTGGGAACGATCCGACGTTGGTCGGATATGGGTTATCTGCAGTCGTACCGCACCCCGGGAGGGCAGCGGCGCTTCAGCCAGGACCAGATCGACAGGTTCGTCGGCTCGCTGGAGCAGCAGGGCAGCTCAGATCCCGTGCTTGATCGCCAGGTCGGCTGAGCCGCTCCCGAAGTCGACCCAAGCCCATCAAGCACACCAGGCGCAGTGCCTCAGGAGTCGAGGCCAGGTTGTCGCGGGTCCGCCCGCGACGACGCCGCCAGTCCCATGGTCGCGGACGACCGCGCTGTCGCATGACGGCGCGGGCGTCGGCGGTCACGCCACCGATCAGCCCGCGGGCACGTCGGTGGCGGCGCCGCGATTCAGCCGCCGGCGCCGGCCTGGTTGATCCGCCGCTCCATGTCCAGCTCCGTGTCGAAGTCGGCCATGTCCGCATGGCGGTATTCGACGCCCTCGCCGCTGAGCAGGCCGGCCAGAACCTCCACGTAGCGGGAATCCACCTGCGTGCCGGCCACCCGCCGCAGCTCGGTCAGCGCCTCGAACGAGCTCATCCGCGTGCGATACGTGTCCGACGCGGTGAGCGTGTCGTAGACCTCCGCGACCGAGATGATCTTCGCGATCTCGGGGATCTCCTCCTCCGGGAGGCCGGATGGATACCCGCGCCCATCGATCCGCTCGTGATGGGCGAGGACGATCTCGGCGACGGGACCGTACATCCCGAGATCGCGCAGCATGTCCGCCCCGAGCTCCGGGTGGCGCTGAATCGCCATCCAGTCCTCCTCGGTCAGCGTCCGCCCGCGCTCGGCCACCCGGTCTGACAGCGCGAAGCGGCCGATGTCGTGCAGCAGGCCCGCCGTGTGGGCCAGCTCGCACTCGGCGTCGCTCATTCCCACCGCGCGGGCGATATCCCGGGCAAACCGGGCGACCGCCGCCGAGTGGCGGGCGGCGCGCTCGTCACGGATGTCCAGCGAGCGCATCAGGCCGGCGAGCACGCCCCACGAGAGCGAGACGTACTGCGCGGCACGGTTGCGCGACTGCTCGAGCAGGTGCGCCATGTACGAGAACGCGAAGACCGCGGCCAGTGCAAACGCAACACCGCCGTTGCCGAGCTTGAACTTGATGCTCACTCCGGCCACGGCGACGAGGATGGTGAGCCCGGCACTCGGCAGGAACGCGACGAGCGTCTGCCATCCGAACTGCTCCGCCGACTGAAAGACGAGACGGCGGAGCGCCGAGAACAGGATGAAGCTCACGATGACCACGGTCGCCCCGCCGAGCACGACGGTGAGATAGAACACGGCAGTGTCGGACGGCCGCCCGCTGAGCCATCTGATTACAAGCGCCGCGGCAACCGCGGACACCACCGCGGCGGGCAGGTTGTTGAGAACGACCGAGCGCCACCGCGTCTTCAGCACCACTGTCGCAGTCAGCTCGGCGATGACGGCAGCGGCGGCCGCTGACATCGGCCCGAGCAACGCGGCCGCGAGAAGGATGACGATGAACGAGGCCGATACAGAGAGTCCGTCTCGCTCACCTGCGACGAGAACGCCGGCTCCGACGGCCGCGAAACCAAAGATGACGCTCAGGCTGTCGAAACGGTCGGCCCGACTGAGCACCACCGCGACCGCGCACGCAGCAAAGCTCGTGAGCGCCACAAGCAGTGCCAGCACGTCGCGCCGACTGAGAGCGATAGGGCGTTCCGCGCCGCGGCGGAGCATTTATGGAAGGTAGCGTGAAATTCGCTCAGCTACCAGCGTTGAATATTTGATCAGCGTCCGGTGCGAAAGACCATGAGTCCTCCCTTCCCATACGCAGACTGACGACTCAGGGCGGCAAAACGCCGTCCGAGTGGTCGCAGACGATCCATCGACGACACGTGCAAGACTCCCAGGCGTCCTTCCGGTCGTACATCCGGCTATCTGCGCTAGGCATTTCTCCCAAATTGCGCCAAACTCGGCACAATCTCCCGTACGCTTTGCACAGTATTTTGGTGGGTAACCTATGCAATTTTAAGCATACGGACGGCATTTGGCAACGACCGACCTCACATTTCTGACTAAGTGCGTTACTTGAAGACGAGCGAAGCGGCTGCATTACTCAATGTCAGCCCCAACACATTGCGGGCGTGGGAGCGCCGGTTTGGCTTCCCCAAACCGCAGCGCTCGCCCGGAAAGCACCGACTGTTCACGCACGGCGAGATCGCCGCGCTTCGGGACGCGCTCCAAGATGGCCTGTCGATCTCGTCCGCTGTCTCCCGGGCGCGCGAGGGGCTCGCCGCCGACTCGAACTCCCTCGTCGGAGCGCTCATTTCCTACGAGCGCGAGCGCGCTGACACCGCCATCGAAGCCGCGCTGGCCCTGCGTACGGTCGAGCGCTCGGTGGAAGAGGTGCTGCTGCCGACCCTCGACGAGATCCTCAAGCGCTATGGGACCGAATCGGCGGCGTGGGCGTTCGCCGCGCATTGGGCGGCCGACTGGTTGCGCCGGGCCACCCGGCTGTCCCCGCCCCCGGTACGCCCGATCTCGGTCGTGGTCGGCGACGCGACTCGCGACGAGCTCGACCCGGACTCCCCGTACCTGCGGGCGCTGGAACTGTTCTGCGTCCGCGCCGGGATCGACGTGCTGAGCCTCTCGGCCCGGGGCGTCGCGGGCATCGGCGACGCGGTGGCCGTGCACCGTCCCAATCTTGTGGTGGTCGCCGGCTCCCATCTGGACGACGACGCGGTGGCGCGCTGGGCCTACGCGATCCGTCTCGCCAGCGGCGCCGTGCCCGTCGCCATCTATCGCCGCGGCAGCGAACGCATCCGCGTCCGCACCACCGGCACTCGCAATCTGCCGTCCGGCGCGGGAACCGCCCAGCGACGCATCCTGGAGCTGGTGGAGGGCGAGCTGGCCCCCGTCGTGGCTCCGTACGGCCGGACGCTCCCCAGCGCCCACACAACTCCGCGCAGCGTCAGCGCCTGATTCACCGGCGCCGCGCCCGCTCCGCGACCGACCCGCGCGAGCTGCTCGCCGCGCACGGCGGACGGCCGGACGGGCGAGCTCCCGCTCGCGCGTACGACGGCTCGAACCGGGTTCCTCCCCCGCACAAACCGTGCCAGCGTGCAGGGAACATTGCGCTCCTTGCTTATCCTTACCAATAACGAAATAACTCACCCGATGAACGGAATCCGCACCAACGCGGCCGCGGTCATGCTCGGCATCAGCCCGAACACGCTGCGCAGCTGGGAACGTCGCTACGGCTTCCCCAAGCCTCAACGATCCGCCGGCGGGCATCGGCAGTACTCGCTGACCGAGATCGAGGCCCTGCGGCTGACGCTGGCCGAGACCCACAACGTGTCATCGGCGATCTCGCTGGCCCGCGAACGCGGCGAGGGCCCCTCCACCCCGTCCCGGCTGACCGCGGCGTTTCGCGCCTTCGACGAGGACAACGCCAACCGCCTGCTCGAGGAGAGCCTCGGTCTGCGCTCGGTGGAACGGACGATCGAGGAGGTCCTGCTCGACTCGGTCGGCGCCCTCTGCGAGCCGGGCGCCAGCAGCGCCGAGTACGAGTTCGCATGGCGCCACGCCGTTGGCTGGCTCTCCGCGCAACGCCGCCTGGCTCCGGCGGCCACCCGCCGGGACGGGATCATGATCTTCGACGCGTCCGCCCCCTGTGATCTCGATGCCGTGCACGCGCAGGCGCTGGAGGTGATGCTGCGGCGCGCCGGGCTGAGGACGCTGGCGCTGACCCCGGCGATCGACATCACCCGGCTCGGGCGCGCGCTGCGGGCACTGAGCCCGTCGGCGGTGGTCCTGACCGGTCGCCGGGTGTCCCTGGACTCGATCGGGCGTCTCGTCTACGCGGTCCGGACGATCGCCCGCGAGGTGGTGGTGTTCGACTTCCGCTCCGCGGTGCCGGACACCGGCGCGAGCACCGTGCACCGGCTGGGCCAGACCCCGGTGGCCGCCCGTGACGCGCTGCTGTTGGCACTCGAGCAGGCTGCCGCCCGGGCGAAGGCGCCCGCCGTGCCCGCCGCGGTGCCGGCCCCTCACGCTCGCGCCGGCGCGTAGCGGACCGTTTACCGGGGCCGGGGGATCCTAGAATCCCCCGCCCATGACCAGCCCGCATCGCCCCGTCGATCCACGCGCGTCGTTCCCCGAGCTGGAGGAGGTCGTGCTGGCGCGGTGGCGCGAGCGCGACGTGTTCGCCGAATCCGTCCGGCGGCGGGCCGGCGCACCTCAGTGGGGGTTCTACGAGGGGCCGCCGACCGCCAACGGGAACCCGGCCACCCATCATGTGCTCAGCCGGGTGTTCAAGGACATCTTCCCCCGGTACCGGACGATGACCGGGCACTACGTCGAGCGCAAGGCCGGCTGGGACTGCCACGGGCTGCCGGTCGAGCTTGCGCTCGAGGCTGAGCTCGGGTTCACCTCCAAGGATGACATCGAGCGCTACGGGATCGCCGAGTTCAACGCCAAATGCCGCGAGAAGGTGCTCAGCCACGTCGCCGAGTGGAACCGGCTGACCGAGCGGATCGGCTTCTGGGTCGACCTCGACGACGCCTATCGCACGCTTGACGCCAGCTACGTCGAATCCGTCTGGTGGGCGCTGAAGACGATCCACGAGAAGGGGCTGCTCTACGAGAAGCTCAAGGTGGTTCCGTACTGCCCGCGGGATCAGGTGACGCTGTCCAGCCACGAGCTCGGCCAGCCCGGCGCCTATCAGGACGTCGTGGACCCGTCGGTGTACGTGCGCCTCCCGGTCACCGAGACACCGGGCCCGGGCGACCGGGCCCGGCCGGGAGATGAGCTGCTGGTGTGGACGACGACGCCCTGGACGCTCGTCTCCAACGCCGCCGTGGCGGTGCACCCCGATCTGACCTACGTCCGCGCCCGCTACGACGGCGGTCGCATCGGGATCGTGGCCGAGCCACTGGTGGAGCGGGTGCTCGGCGACGATGCCGAGGTACTGGAGACGTTCACGGGGACCGAGTTGGTGGGCGCCTCTTACGAGGCGCCTTTTGATTTCGTTCCGGCCGAGGCCTACGGACCCAAGGGCCATACGGTGCTCCCCGCCGATTTCGTCACCGCCCAGGACGGCACCGGCCTCGTCCACACGGCGATCGCGTTCGGCGAGGACGACTTCCGCCTCGGGGAGCAGGAGGGCCTGACCGTGGTCAACCCGGTCCGCCTCGACGGGACCTATGACGACCGGATCGGGCCCTACGCCGGTCGCTCGGTCAGGGACGCCGACCAGGATCTGATCGAGGACCTGCGCGCCGGCGGCAAGCTGCTGCGCGCGGAGCCCTACGAGCACTCCTATCCGCATTGCTGGCGCTGCGACACCCCGCTGCTCTACTACGCCAAGCCGTCCTGGTACATCGCCACCAGCCAGATCCGCGACCGGCTGCTGGCGTCCAACGAGACCGTCAACTGGCATCCCGGTCATGTCAAGCACGGCCGGTTCGGCAACTGGCTGGAGGGCAACGTCGACTGGGCGCTGTCACGCGAGCGCTACTGGGGCACGCCGCTGCCCGTATGGCGCTGTGAGCACGGCTGCATGAAGGTCATGGGCTCGCTGGCGGAGCTCGAGCGCGAGTCGGGCGTCAAGCTCGACGATCCGCACCGCCCGTTCGTCGACGACGTGACCCTCACGTGCGACACCTGCGGCGGCGAGATGACGCGGGTTCCCGAGGTGATCGACGTGTGGTTTGACTCGGGCTCGATGCCGTTCGCGCAGTTCGGCGCTCCGCACGCCAACCAGGATCATTTCGAGCAGCGCTTCCCCGCGGACTTCATCTGCGAGGCGCTGGACCAGACGCGCGGCTGGTTCTACTCGCTGCTGGCTATCTCCACCCTGCTGTTCGATCAGTCCTCGTTTCGCAACGTCGTGTGCCTCGGCCTGATCCTCGACGAGGACGGCCGCAAGATGTCCAAGTCGTTGGGGAACACCGTCGAACCCTGGGAGGTGATCGACCGCTACGGCGCCGACGCGCTGCGCTGGTACTTCTTCACCTCCAAGCAGCCGTGGGACGGGTACCGCTTCTCGCTGGAGACGATCGGCGAGGCGGTCCGTCAGTTCATGCTCCAGCTGTGGAACACCTACGGGTTCTATGTGCTCTACGCCAACGCCAACGCCGTCGATCGGACCGTGGCCGCCGAGCCGGCCGGTGATCTGGACCGGTGGGCGCTGTCGCGGCTGCAGGAGACGATCGAGACCGTCCGCGAGCGCCTCGACGACTTCGACGCCACTGCGGCGGGACGCAAGGTGCAGGAGCTCGTCGACGAACTGTCCAACTGGTACGTCCGCCGGTCCCGGCGCCGGTTCTGGGACGGGGACGCGGCCGCGTTCGCGACGCTGCGGACCTGCCTCGTCACGATCTCCCAGCTGCTGGCGCCGTTCTGCCCGTTCATCGCCGATGAGATCTACGACAACCTCGACGGCTCAGAACCGAGCGTCCACCTCTGCGATTTCCCGATTCCGAGCCCGCCCGCCCGGGACGCCGAGCTGGAGCGGGCGATGGAGGTCGCGCGCGAGACCGTCAGGCTCGGACTGGCGGCCCGCGCCCAGGCGAAGATCAAGGTGCGCCAGCCGCTGGGGGCGGCGGTGATCGTCGCCACCGGGCGGGAGCGAGCGGCGATCGAGCGGCTCGCCGACATCGTCCGCGACGAGCTCAACGTGCATGAGCTGCGGTTCGTCGCTGCGGCCGACGAGCTCGGCGAGATCGAGATGAAGCCGAACTACCGGACGCTCGGGCCCCGCTTCGGCAAGCAGATGCCGATGGTGGCGGCGGCGGTGGCGGGACTGAACCCGGCTCACGTCGCCGTGGCGCTCCGCGAGGGCGAGATCGTGTCGATCTCGGTGGGAGGAAACGAGCACTCGCTCACCGCCGATGACCTGCTGATGACGATGAAGCCGCTCGAGGGCTATCGCGTCGAACGCGAGGGGTCTCACGCGGTCGCGCTGGAGATTGAGATCGACGACTCGCTGCGCGATGAGGGTTGGGCCCGCGACATCGTCCGCGCCGTCCAGAACGCGCGCCAGGCGGCCGGGCTGGAGATCACCGACCGGATCCTCCTCACCCTCGACGGCCACGCCGACCTCCTGTCCGCCGCTCGCACACACGAGGCCTACCTGGCCGGCGAGACCCTCGCCACCCGGGTCGGCTACGAATCGCTCAACGGCGTCGAGCCGGTCATGATCGACGAACGGCCGTTGAAGATCGGCGTCGCGCTGGCGGGCTAGGCCAGCGCCGGCTCCAGCTCCTCCTCGATCTTGCGCTTGGGATACGCCCCGATGACGGTCTTGGCGACCTCGCCGTGCTTGAACAGCATCAGCGTCGGAATCGACATCACGTTGAACTTGACCGCGGTCTGCTGGTTGTCGTCGATGTTGAGCTTGACCACCTTCAGCGCGTCCCCGCGCTCGTTGGCGATCTCCTCGACGACGGGAGACACCCGGCGGCACGGACCGCACCAGGGGGCCCAGAAATCCACCAGCACCGGAACGTCGGATTCGACGACCTCGGCCTGGAAGTTGTTATCGGTTACGTCTGTCACCGCGCCTGACATCGGATCTCCTTGTCGTTTACTTCATAAAGTATAGCGGCGTGGAAAAGCTAGGCTAATAGGGGTATGGCCGACCCGACCAATTCCGAGATCGCCGCCGCACTGGACGAGCTGGGCGACCTGTACGAGCTCGACGGAGCCATCATTCATCGCATTGTCGCCTACCGCAACGCGGCCAAGGCGGTCCGGGACGCTCCGGTCTCGGTGACCGCGCTGGCGCGCGAGGGCAAGGCGACGGAGCTCCCCGGCATCGGCGCGATCATCCAGGAGAAGGTGCTGGCGCTCGCCGACGACGGGGAGATTCCGGCCGCGGTCAAGCTGCGGGCCAAGTTCCCCACCGGGCTGCTCGAGGTCACGCGGTTGCCGGGGCTGGGCCCCAAGCGGGCGCGCCGCTTGTTCGAAGAGCTGCACGTCGATTCGCTCGACGCGCTCGAAGCGGCCGCCTCCGGGCAGCAGATCCGGACGCTGAAGGGCTTCGGACCCAAGGCCGAGGAGAGCATCCTGGCCGCCGTGACCGTGGCGAAGGCCGACGCCGAGGCCGGCGAGAACAACGGCGGCGCCCGCCGCACGGTCCTGAACCGGGCCCTGTCGGTGGGCGAGGAGCTGCTGGCGGCGCTCCGGGCACACCCGGCCGCCGAGCGGGTCGAGCTGGCCGGCTCGGCTCGCCGGATGACCGACAGCGTCAAGGACCTCGACATCATCGCCACCGCCTCTGATCCCGGCGCGCTCGCTCGCGCCGCCGCCGAGCTCGAGCTGGTCGAGGCGGCTCAGAATCCGGGCGAGGCCGGCGTGCGGCTGCGCACGCACACCGGGCTCAAGGTGGACGTCCGGATCGTGGCGCCCGACCAGTTCGGGAACCTGCTGCAGCACTTCACCGGCTCCCGGGAGCACAACATGGCGCTGCGCGAGGCGGCGGTGCGCAAGGGCCTGCACGTATCCGAGTACGGAGTCCTCGACGACGCGACCGGCGAGACCCACCGCTGCGAGCGCGAGCACGAGGTGTACGCGCTGCTCGGACTCGAGTACATCGACCCCGAGCTGCGCGAGAACCGCGGCGAGCTCGAGGCCGCCGCCGCCGGCACCCTGCCGAAGCTGATCACCGTCGAGGATCTCCGCGGCGACCTGCACTGCCACACGACGGCCTCGGACGGGAAGGCCTCGATCGAGGCGATGGGCCGCGCCGCCCACCAGGCCGGGTACGAGTACCTGGCGATCACCGATCATTCGGCCTCGGTGGCGGTTCGCATCGACGCATCGCAGCTGCACGACCACATCGCCAGGATTCGCGAGCTGTCGGGCACCGACGCGGTCGGCGGCGTCACCCTGCTGGCCGGCTCCGAGGTCAACATCCTGCCCGACGGGTCGCTGGACTACGACGACGAGACCCTGGCCGAGCTCGACTGGGTCGTCGCCTCGGTCCACTCCTCGTTCCACATGGACTCGGCGGCGATGACGGCGCGGATCGTGCGGGCGATCTCCAACCCTCTGGTGGATGTGATCGGCCACCTGTCGGGGCGCAAGATCGAGCGCCGGCCGCCGTATCACTTCGACTTCTCGGCGATCGTCGAGGCCGCGGTGGAGGCCGGCACGATGCTCGAGATCAACTCGAGTCCCGACCGGCGTGACATGGACGACGTCCACGCTCGCGCGGCCGCCGCCGCGGGGATCCCGGTGGTGATCGATTGCGATGCTCACCGGGTGGGGGGGTTCGAGGTCGCCCGCTACGGGGTGGCGACGGCGCGCCGGGCGTGGCTCGAGCCAGCGGCCGTCGCCAACACCCGGCCGTGGGCCGAGGTCAAGGCGATGCGGCCCCGCGCGCGCCGCTGACTCACCGTCAGCGGGGTCACCGTCAGCGGCGGCGGGACCTCTGGCCCTTGGACCGGGGCGGCCGTGGCGGCGGTGAGGACCGGGAGGCCGGGGCGGACCGCCGTCCCGCGCCGCTGCTGGACGCCGCCGCGGTGACGGCGCGCGGGAATCCCCGGCCGCGGGTGGGGCCCGACAGCCGCTCGCTCTCCGGGACCGGCTCGGCCGGATCGGCGCCCCAACCGCGCCAGCCGCGCTGGACGGCCACGAACCAGGACAGACCGATCAGGCACAGGATCGTGGCGATGAAGAAGTTGACCCGCAGGCCCAGGAAGTAGTTGGAGTAGTCGATCCGCTGGGTCTCCTCGAAGATCCGGAAGCCGGAGTAGCCGGCGACGTAGAGCCCGAACAGCCCCGGCGCCCGGATCCGGCGGCGGGAGCCCAGCCAGACCAGGAACGCCGCCAGCAGCAGATTCCAGATCAGCTCGTACAGGAACGTCGGCTCGAACGTGGGGAAGCGCGCGTAGCCGGGCGGGCGGTGGGCGAGCGAGATCTTCAGCGCCCACGGCAGGTTGGAGGGGGCCCCGAACAGCTCCTGGTTGAAGTAGTTGCCGATCCGGCCGATCGCCTGAGCCACGAGCAGCCCCGGCGCCACCGCGTCCATCAGCCGCAGCAGGTCAGCATGGCCGAGCCGGCGCCGGGCCACCAACAGGCCCACCAGGGCCCCGCCGGCGATGCCGCCCCAGATCCCGAGGCCGCCCTGCCAGATCGCGAACACTCCCCACCAGTGATCGGGCACCTGACTCGGCGTGGTGATGTCGAAGTAGATGCGCCCGCCGACGAGCCCGCCCGGGAAGGCCCACATGGCGATCTCATAGCAGAGCTCGGGATCGCCGCCGACGCGTCCCCAGCGCCGGCGGGAGATGAGGATCGCCGCCGCCACCGCGAACACGTAGGCGATCCCGTAGGCGTGGAAGAAGAGCGGGCCGACGCTGAAGCCGTTCTCCGCCGGGCTCGGGATGAACGCCGGGATGGTCACGCGCCCCATCCTGGCAGCAACGTGGGCAGGACGCGTTCACTGATCGTTAGGGTCACGGCGTCGCGGTGAAACGGCGCCACCAGCTCGGCCGCGCGGTCCGCGTATCCGGGCAGGGGAGCGTCGAGGGCCGCCCGCAGCGCCGGCGCCAGATCCTCGGCGACCAGCCGTGGATCCAGTGTGCGGGCCAGCTCGAGGGCGACGTATGGCCCCGGCGCCGGGGTCGTCACCAGCATCGCGCCGTCGGCCAGCGCCTCCAGCTGCGCGATCCCGAAGTCCTCGCGCCGTGGGGCGGCGACGAACACGCGCGCGCGCCGCAGCAGCGCCCGGTACTCGCCGGGGGCCAGCCGGCCGACGAAGCGGACGCCGGTGACCGAATCGGACCCCCCCGCCCCCCGCGCCCGATCGATCCCCGCGACGACGAGCGTCTCGTCGCCCCGGCGCGCTCGGCGCCACGCATCGAGGATGTAGTCCAGCCGTCGCTTCACCGGATCTCCGGTGTAGGCAAGCGCGTCGATGTCACGAATGTGGCCGAGAGGTCCGGACCGCTGCACCGCCACCGGCACCACCACCTCCGGCACGCCCGCCGGGCCCCCGGCGCTCCCCGGCCCCAGCGAGCCGGGCGCCATCGTCAGCACCAGCGGCGCCTCGGTCAGCCGGCGACGCTCCATCACCCGCTGCCAGATGCCGTGGCGCCCCGGGCGGTTCTCCGCCGCGAGGGCATCGAGCCAGATGGCGCCGGGTCGCGGCCACAGCAGCGCGGCCGTCATCGAGCAGTAGACGACGGCGCCGGGCCGGTGCGCGGCGATCGCGGCGGCCGCGGCGCTCCGCGCCGCCCGCGCCTGCACGAAGTCGGTGAGCATGAAGGTGCGGACCTCGGGAACCGGACCGGTGTCTGCGGTCAGCACCCGCGCGCCGGCCGCCGCGAACGCCGCCTCGAGCTCGCGAGCGGCGGCGCGCCATCCGGTGGTGGCGCCGACAGAGACGATCAGCACGTCGATCTCGGAGGCGGAACCGGACGAACGGCCGGGGCCGGGGCCGGCAAGCGCCGAGGACACGGTCTAGGCCCGGCGGGCCGACCGCGTCACGGTGGACCCGTTGAGCTCGCGCAGGTTGGTCTGAAAGCCGGGGGTGCGCACGAGCTGGATCGGCCGCAACGGCGAAGTTCGCTCGATGTAGAACCGGGCGCCGTCGCGCTGCTCGATCGCCGTCACCGCCGATGACTGACGCCGCCAGGCCAGCGCCCAGATGACGGCGAAACCCGCCGCGATCGCCGGCACCTGGGGCACGAGCACGCCGACCGCCCCGGCGCCCAGCGTCGAGAGCAGCAGCGGCCACAGGCGGTTGAGCAACGTGCGCGCCGGATTGACCTCGGGCAGCGACGCCAGCGTGCGGGCACTGGCCAGCAGCGACGCGATCGGCGGCGAGGTCTCGGCCCGGCGACCCAGCCACAGCCCGATCAGACCCGCGGCCACCCACCAACCCGCGGCGATCGGGACCACGAGGTCATCGCTGGAGCCGACGGCGCCGGCGAGCGTGATCGCGCCCAGCGCGCTGGCGGCGGCGGCGCTGATCAGGACGGTGGTGCGCAGGAAGTCGACGAACCGCACCGCGCTCACTCGCCGCTGAGCATGGTCAGCAGCTCGCGGACGCCCTCGGGCCCGTCGACGACGATGTCGGCCTCGCCCGTGATCTCCGTGGGTCCCTCCTCGGACCGCACGCCAACCCGGACCGCCCGCACGAGCCGTCCCTCCTGCACCAGCGCGGTCAAGGTGCGGAACGCGTCGAGATCGGTCGTGTCATCGCCGACGTAGAGCGCCGCTTCGATGTCGGGGCCGACCTCGTTAAGCAGGCGGAGGACGCCGCCGCCCTTGTCGATCTTGACCGGCGGGCGCACCTCCAGCACCTTGCGGCCCCAGTGGGTGCGCAGACCGGCCGCCTGGGCGCGCTGTGCGATCGCGTCGACCGCCGCCCGGGCGGCGTCCTCGTCCGGCGCACCGCGCCAGTGGAACGCGACGATCGGGCCCTTGTCCTCCAACCGCACGCGTCGCTTGCGGATATCGGCGGTGTCGTTCTCGCGCCCGAAGTCGTGAATCCGCCGCACCCAGTCGGCCACGTTGGCGTCCATCACCGCCTCCGTCCAGCCCGACCGCAGCAGCTCAACCCCGTGCGAGCCCACGTAGTTGATCGAGCCGATCGAGACCATCGCGCGGGCCTCGGACGCGCGGCGGCCGCTGATGCACGCGACGAGCCCATAGATCCGAGCCACCGCGATCAGCAGCTGGCGCGTCGATTCGGGCACGTGCGCGTCGGCCGCATGATCGACGATCGGCGCGAGCGTGCCATCGATGTCGAGCATGATCGCGGCGCGGCTGGCGTTCGCGCGCAGCGGCGCGAGCGCCTCGGATCGGAGCGCTGACGGCACGCGACCAAGTATGCACCCCGGCGCGCCGACCAACCCCGCCGAACTCCCGGGTGACAGATACCATGCACATGGTGATGAGCGAGGCCAGGCACGGAGACGGCTACGCCGTGGGCCACCTGGACGAAATGGGCGACGGCCCGGGCTTCCGCAAGGTGCGCCGCGAGCTCGGCGTGACCGCGTTCGGGATCAACGCACTCGTGCTGCCGCCTGGCTACGCCAGCGGCATCCACTACCACGATGAGCAGGAGGAGACGTACTTCGTGCATCAGGGGGAGGTCGAGTTCCGCTTCGGCGACGGCTCCACCCACCTGCTGCGTGCGGGCGGGATGACGCGAGTGGATCCCGCCACCCACCGCGGCATGCGCAATGTCGGGCAGGACACCGCGATCGTGCTCGTCGCCGGCGGCAGAGATGGCTACGTGGGGCGAGACGGTCAGGCCGTGGGCGATAACCCGCGCGGCGGGGCACCCGGCGCTGCCTGAGCCTGGAGCGGCGCTGGCCGCCTGCTCACCGTCTACTCTCGACGACGGATGAGAACTCGCTCACCGGTGCTCCTGGCCGGAGCGTCCCTGGTCCTGCTGCTCGCCGCCGCGCCGGCGGCGATGGCCGCCCGGCTGGTGGGCGGCCGGCGCCAGGCCGCGATCGAACACGCGTTCACGGCGCAGGCGGCGCACCGGCGTCAGGTGATCGTGTCGGTCCGCGAGTCCACGGTCTCGTCATCGTGGGCCGTGGTCAGCTCGGTGACGCCCGAGCGCGGCGGCCGCACCACGCCGTCGGCGTCCACCCCCAAGCTGCTGCTCACGTATTACCAGCAGCACGGGAACTCCGAACGTCCCGCGGCGCCGCCCAACGCGGTCCGCGCCGACCTCAGCCGGGATTTCCAGATCGAGGTGGTCTACAGCGGATCGGGTGCCGAGGCGATCACCTACGCGCAGACGTCCCGCAGCGTCTGCGCCGGCGCCGGCTTCTTCACCGACCAGGAGACCGACTCGGTCGGCCCGATGTCCTGGACCGTGCGATACATCGTCAACCTGGGCGAGCTGTTGGCCGCCGTCCGCAGCCCCCAGGGCGCGATGCTCGCGCCCAACGTCACCTTCGATGCCGCCGGCTCCAGCGTCGACGCGACCGAGACGCTCAGCCGCACGCTGCAGGACGCCGGCTGCAACGGGAACGCGACCACGTACAACTGCAAGATGACGTTCCACGCCGGCGGGTCCGATCCGGGCGGCCAGCTGTCATTCCTGTCGGCCGGGATGGAGGTCGGCGTTCCGATGGCCTCCAGCCCCAGCGGAGCGTGCAGCGCCGCCGACTTCACGCTGGGCCCGTCGCTGTGGGACGGCGGCGCCGGCGCGGCGGCGGTGCGCCAGCTCGGTCTCGTCGGTGGGTCCCTGCCCACCAATCCCTACACCCCGATCCATGTCGCCTGGCCGGGCGCCTCCGCTGCGCCGGGCTTCGCCACCAGCCCATGCCAGGGAGACGGCAGCGTCTGCTCTGACCAGTTCGGTTGGCGGGGCACCGTGGCCCTGCAGGCGGTTCGGTCAGGTGGAGGCTGAGGCCGTGTCGGGCTCGGCGGGCTCGGGCACGACCGGCGTCGGCGGCTCCGCCGGGGCGGGGACGGTGGCCGGCTCCGCCGGGTCGGCGGGGGTGCCGGGATCCGGGTCCGCAGGGGTGACCGGCGCGTCGGGCACCACCGGCGTGCTGGGCTCGGTGGGCTGAGGAACCTCCAGCGTGACCGCCGCGTCGAGGTGATTCGTCACGTCGTTTGATTGGTAGACCGTTAGCGACATACGCCGTTCTTACCTTCCTGTACCTAGACTGGCCCGCCGTGGAGACAGCATCCGAGTCAACCGAGCCGTTCGGGGATGATCCCCTAGCGTTACCCGCGTTCGACGAGCTTGAACTTTCCAGCACGTCGGCCGCGGCGATCGCCGAGCCGGGCATCGTGGAGCCCGCGCTCCGGCGCGAGACGCGGCCGCTGGCCCGCGGCCGGGCACGGACGCGGCTGTCGGTGGCCGCCCGGCAGGAGCTGCTGTGGATCTGCGTCATCTATCTGGGGGCGCACATCGCGCTGCTGCTCGCCGCATTTCTCCAGGCCCGCCTCGGTCATCACGCCTTCCAGAACGAGATTTCCAACTGGGACGGCATGTGGTACCGCGAGCTGGCCAACAAGGGCTACCCGTCTTATGTCTCCTACGCCCAGACCACGCTGGGCTTCTTCCCGCTGTTCTCGCTGACGATCTGGCCGGTCGAGCACGTCCTGCTGCTCGCCTTCCCCAACGACCTGATCCTGTCGGCCACGATCGCGGGGCTGCTGATCTCCACCGCCGGTGGGCTGGTGGCGACGGTCCTGGTGCACCGCCTCGCCGACGGGTGGTGGGGACGCGAGACGGCCCGCCGGGCGGCGATCCTGTTCGTGGTGTTCCCGGGCTCGGTGGTGTTCTCGATGGTCTACTCCGAGGGCTTGCTGCTCCCGCTCGCCGCCGGCTGCCTGTACGCGCTGGAGCGACGGCGCTGGGTCCTGGCGGGCGTCCTGGCCGGCATCGGGACCGCCGTCCAGCCGACCGGGCTGGTGCTCGCCCCGGTCTGCCTGCTGTCCGCCCTGCTGGAGCTCCGCCGCTGCGGGTTCAAGTTCGGCGCCGCCCGCCGCAGCTTCCTCGCTCCGCTCCTGTCGGTCAGCGGGCTGGCAGCGTTCATGGCCTTCCTCTGGGCCTGGACCGGGAACCCGCTGGCCACCTATCTGGCCCAGCACCACGGCTGGAGCGAGACGACCACCCCGCTGGCGCTGTGGAAGATGGCGGTCAAGCTCGCGAACGAGGTCTCGTTCACCCACTTCAACGAGCCCACCATCAACCTCAACCTGGTCCTCGGGCTGATCGGCGCAATCGTGCTGGTGATCTGGCTCGTCCTGGTCTACTTCTCGCGGCGGCAGATCTCGCCGGAGGCGATCCTGTGGACGGCGGCCATCAGCTTCCTCGCGTTCACCTCATCCAACGTCCCGCCGCTCCCGCGCATGTTGATCACCGCGTTCCCGGCGCTCATGGCCGTCGCCCACTACGTGCGCGGCCGGTGGTTCCGGATGATGGTCTGGGCGAACGGCGTGCTGCTCATCGTCCTGAGCCTGCTGACGTTCGTCGGATTCACGCTGCGCCCCTGACCGCCGGCCTCAGCCTGGATCCGCCGATCCGGGCTCAGCTGGATCCGGCGCTCCGGCCGGGCAGCAGCTGTACGTGAATCGTGCTGGCGTACCCGTATTTCTGGACCGGCGCGACGCCGAACCGGCGCTCCAGCTCGGCGTCGAGCCGGAGCCACTGGGCGCGGTGGGCGCGGGCCTTCGCGGGTCCGTCGGCCTGGCCCTCGTGGCTGGAGACGAACCACATCCGGCGACAGCCCGCGGTCCTGGCCCCCAGCGCCGCCGCTGACACGGTGGCGTACTCCTCGACGTACGGCTTCACGACGCCCCACGCGATCGCCGGCAGGATCGATCGCGGCGCCCGCTGGGCAGCGGCCGGACCGGTCCCCACGTAGTACTGGAACGCCATCCGGGCGTCCTCGGGATAGAAGGCGATGCAGTCGCCCGGCCGCGCCGCCGCCATCACCCCGCGCGTGACGGCGCGCCATGGCTCCGGGGAGACGCCGTAGCTGTGGCCCAGCGGAACCGCCCTGAGCACGAGGACCGCGATCAGCCCCGCCGCCGCCGCCAGCCTCGGCACCCGACGGTCGGCGATCACCGGTGCGAGTGCCAGCGCCAGGGCCGGCGTGCACATGATCAGGTTGCGGGGGACGAAGATCGGCTGCGAGATCAAGGAGTACAGGAACGTCAGCGCCGCCGGAACCACGCACCAGCTGAGGATCATCGCCATCGCCCAGACCAGCTCCCCGCGCCGCCGCCGGCGGACGACATCCACCAGCACGGCCAGCACCGCCGCCACGATCGCCCACATGGCGAAATAGGTGGTGGCGGTGTGGCGAAAGCTCGGCTGCAGCCCGGCCGAGGTGAGCGACTGCAGCACCTGGGTCTCGACCATCCGCGTCGGCCGGGTCACCCAGAACAGCTGGCCCGAGCCGCGCCGCACGGCGAGCACGGCGATCGGCAGGCAGCAGACGGCAACGGCCCCGAGCGCCGAGACGACGCGGCGCAGCGCCGCCCGGCGGCGCACGAGGACGAGCAGCTGGGCCGGCACCACCAGCACGGCGACAAACGAGCAGTACATGGCCAGCGTCATCGCCACCGCGTAGACCAGCCACGGCCGCCGGCCGGGGGCCTCGCCCTCCGGCGGATCGCTGAGCGCGATGAACGCGACGACGCCCAGGCACACGAACGCCACCATCGGCGCGTAGCCGCGGATCGTCTGGGCCCAGTAGATGAGCGGCAGGCTGACCGCGGCCAGCGTCCCGGCTGCCGCCGCGACCAGCGGATCGAACAGCCGCCGCCCGATCACCCCGATCAGCGCCACCGTGGCCACGGCCGCCACCGCCGACGGCAGCCGCAGGACGAACAGCCCGTCGCCGAACAGCCCGATCAGCACGTGGATCAGCAGGTAGTAGCCGGACATGTTGCCCCCGTCGTGGGCGATCGCCGACCACAGCGCCGATCCGTGCTGTGACGCGATCGCCACGGTCGCGCCCTCGTCGAACCCGAGACTGCGCCCCGTGATCGCGGTCACCGACAGGATCGCGGCCAGGATCGCCGGTCCGGCCACCGCCAGCCGGCGGTATGCCGGGGCTCGGGTGAGCGCGCGGGGCGCGACGTCGGAGCGCTTCTCCTGAACGGGAACGGACATCGGCGCGCGGCGGGTCAGGTCCCGGCCAACGCCGACGGCGCGCTCTCGCGGGCGGCCGCGGAGCCGGGGGCATGGCGACCGCCACCTCGCGTGAACCGGCCGATGTCACCGTCGCGGCGGCGCCACCACCACCACGCGGCCGCAGCGATCGCCAGATAGACGGCGACCACCGCGGGGGCGGATTGCAGCGGCAGCGCGAGGATGCCGTTGGGCTTGACCACGAACGCCGACGCCGACAGTGCGATCGCGAGCGCGACCGAGCGTTGCGGCCCTCGCAGCGCGCCGATGAACGCCAGGCCCCAGATGAGGTACCACGGCCACGCCGCGGGTCCACCGGCCGCCGCGATCACCAGGAATGTGCCGAGCGACGCCACCAGCGTCGAGATCCGCACGCGGTACAGGAGCGCGAGCCCGGCGAGGGCCGTCAGGGCGACGGTGACCGCTCCGGCGGCGTTCTCCAGGCCACGGGCCGAGGTGTGGATGCCGACGTCGCGCAGCAGCGACGACAGCGTGTACCCGATCCCGGTCGCCGGTGTGATCGCCAGGTGCACCTTGGCCGGAGTCGAGAACAGCGAGGTGGAGATCCAGCTCACCCCGACGCCGGCGATCAGCGTGATCGCACCGAGGACCGCCACCACGATCCCAATGGCGGCCAGGACCAGGCGCAGCCGCTCGTCGCGGCTGGGCTCGGCCCGGGTCCACGCCACCGCGATGAATACCGCGCCGGCGAGCGCGGGGACCTTGATCGTCGCCGCCAGCGCGCAGATCGCGATCCCGAGCAGGGGGCGGCCGTCCAGCGCATAGGCGACCCCGGCCGCCAGCACCCCGACCATCAGCGCATCGTTGTGACCGGCGGCGACCAGCTCGAGCGTGACCAGCGGGCTGAGCGCCACCAGCCACAGGGCACGGCTCGGGTCGGTCCCCAGCGCGCGAGCCAGACGCGGCAGCGACGCCGCCAACAGCGCGAGCCCGGCGAGCTCCAGGACCCGGATGAGCAGCACGCCGGCCACCAGGTGGGACCCGGCAACTCCGACCACGACGCTGACCAGGCTCAGGAACAGCGGTCCGTAGGGAGCGGTCGTGTGCCGCCAGAACGGCGAGACGGCATCGAGCACGTGCTGACGCCCGAGCCGGGAGAGGAGAACCGGCGCGCTGTGGTACGGGTTGTGGCCGAGGTGCAGGATCGTCCCCTGGGCCAGATAGCTGTAGAGGTCCCGGCTGAACAGCGGCGGGGCCAGCGCCAGCGGCAGCGCCCACAGTCCGGCGATGATGATCAGCGCGCGTGGCGACGGGAGCGCGCGCCCGAGCACGAGCCAGGCGCCGACGAGCAACGCCATACCGACGTAGACGAGCACGACGCTGGTGTGGCGTCCCGCCGGCGCTGACGGCACGTACCACCACCTGACGACCGGGTCCGCCAGCGCGCGCGGCGCGGCGTAGGCGACCAGTACCGATCCGACGGATCCGACCAGCGCGCATAGCCAGATCAGCCGGAACGGCACGGTGAAACGGCGCATGGCGCCCGAGCGTAGTGACCATTCGCCGCCCTCGTCACCGGGCGAGGATTTCCGGCGGAACGGGGCGAGCCGGTATAACGCTGCATGATGCAGCCCGGGAGCAAGGGATTGGTGCTGGCGGCGATGGTGTTCGCCGTCGCGATGCTGTTCATCGATCAGACGATCGTGGCGCTCGCGATCCCCCGGCTGCAGGGGGACCTCCACCTGTCTCCGACCGGCTCGCAGTGGGTCATCAACGGCTACCTGCTCTCGCTCTCAGCGCTATTCGCACTCGGCGGACGCGTCGCCGACATCTTCGGGCACCGGCGGATGGTGATCCTCGGAACGGTCACGTTCGCGCTGTTCTCGGCGCTGTGCGGCGCCACTCCCACCGGCTCGATCGGGCAGACGTGGATCATCGTCTTTCGCGTGCTGCAGGGAGCGAGCGCGGCGTTCCTGTTCCCGGCCGCGCTGGCGATCGTCGTCGCCAACTATGAGGTCCACGAGCGCGGCAAATACCTGGCGATCTTCTTCTCCGTGTCCGGCGGTCTGACGGCGATCGGCCCGGTGGCCGGCGGCTACCTGACCCAGTGGACGTGGCGGTCGATCTTCTGGATCAACGTCCCCGTGGCGATCATCGCGGTGGTCCTGACGCGGATGGCGGTGCCCGACACCCCGCGCCGCCAGGAGCGGATCGATACGCGGGGCGCCGCGCTCGTCTGCGCCGGGATGGCGATCGCCGTCCTCGGGCTGCAGCAGGCCAGCGCGTGGGGGTGGGGCAGCGTCGCCACCTGGGCCTGCCTGGTCGTCGGCGTGGCGCTGCTGATCGCGTTCACTCGCTGGGAGCTGAAGGTGGACCAGCCGCTCGTGCCGATGCGACTGTTCGCCAACCGCGGGTTCGCGGTCGACAACATCGTCCTGTTCCTGATGTCGATCTGCTTCGTGCCGCTGTTCTTCTTCGCCAGCCTGTACGCCCAGGTCGCGCTCGGCGAGAGCTCGTCCAACGCCGGCCTGTTCCTGCTGGTGTTCTTCGGCGGGTTCACCATCGCCGCCCAATGTGGCGGCCGGATCCTCGACCGCCGCGGCGCGCGTCCCACCGTCGTCCTCGGCTGTGCGGTGGCGGCGGTCGGCTTCTACCTGTGGGCCTCCCAGCTTCACGGCCTGTCATTCGCCCAGCAGTGGGTCTATCTGGCGATCGCGGGCGCCGGCATCGGCCTCGTCCTCGGGCCGGTCAGCACCGACGCGCTCAACCGCACCACCAGCACCGCCTACGGCGCGGTGACCGGTGTCACGCAGACCGTGCGCAATTTCGGCGGGAGCCTCGGCCTCGCCATCCTCGGATCGCTGCTCATCACCCAGACCACGACGAAGGTGGAGCACACCCTCGGCGGCTACGGCGTTCCGAAACGAATCTCCGCACAGGTGGCGCGGCAGATCTCGGGGGCCGCGCCCAGCGGCTCGGGCGGCGGCTCGGCGTCACACCAACCCGCGCGCGTCGTTCACGCCGTCCAGCTCGATTTTGCGGGCGCCACGAAGGTGGTCGTGATCGGGATGGCGGTGGCGATGGCGATCGCCTTCGTCGTCGCGTTCACCCAGATGCCACGGGGCCGGGCCGGCGAGGAGTCAGAGCCGGTGCTCCCGGAGGGCCGGCGGCGGCTGCGGTCTCAGATGACGCGCTGAAGGCGCCCGTCGCCGCGCACCAGCCCACCGTGGCAGCAGGTCCGATCGCGTCCGCGTTGCTTGGCCTCGTACAGGGCGCGATCCGCCAGGCGGTAGAGGGCGTCGCCGTCGGACGGTGTGAACATGAGGCCAACGCCGGCCGACATCGTCAGCTTGCCGGCGCGTCCAAACGGCTCGGACGCAATCGCCGCGCGGGCGCGGTCGGCCGCCGCGATGGCCTCGTCGGCGTTGGAGGCCGGCAGCAGCCACGCGAACTCCTCACCGCCGACTCGGGCCAGGACCTCCCCGGCGCGGACCGTCCCCTCCAGCCTCCGGGCCACCTCCACCAGCACGGCGTCGCCGGCCGGATGGCCGAAGCCGTCGTTGACCTGCTTGAAGAGATCGATGTCGAGCAACACGAGCGCGAGCTGGCGCTTGTCGGTGTCGCGCCGGCCGGCCTCGCGTTCGAGCGCCTCCTGGAGCACGTGCCGATTGGCCAGCTGCGTGAGGCTGTCGGTGCGCGCCAGGCGCTCCAGCTCCCGGTGGTGGCGCCGCTGCACGCTCACGTCCCGCATCGTGCTCACGAAGCCGATCGCTCGGCCGTCCTCCTCACGCGCTGGACGGACCGTGATCTCGGCCTCGAACCGCTCGCCGTCGGCGCGCATCAGGGTGATCTCGTGATCGCCGCCGTTGTTGCGCTGCACGTCGGCGAGGACCTCGCGGATCTCCGTCAGGTGCTCCGGGGGCCAGAACGGATACGGAGGCTTGACGCCGACCAGTTCGGCGGCGGTGAAGCCGGTGAGCACGCACAGCGCATCGTTGATCGCCTTGATCTCGCCGTCCATCGTCAGGGCGTAGCCCTCTCCCATCGCGCCGACGATCGCGGTGGCGTGGTCTCGCTGGGCGCGGGCCTCGGCCTCGGCCGCCTGGAGCTGGCTCTGGGCCTGCTTACGATCGTTGATGTCCTCCACCTGGACGATGAAATGGCGCGGCAGCCCGGCGGCGTCGCGCACCAACGAGACCGCGAGCAGCGCCCAGATGTGGGCGCCGGAGCGCGTCTTGTAGCGCTTCTCGAACTGATACCGCGAGGTGTGTCCGGCCAGGAGCATCCGGATCTCGTCCCGATCGGAGCCGACGTCGTCGCCATGGGTGATCTCCTGGAAGGGCCGCTCGAGCAATTCCGCCTCCGACCAGCCGGTGACGGAGCACAGCGCCGCATTGATCTTCATCCAACGGCCGTCCAGGCCGATCAGCGCCATGCCGATCGGGGCCTGCGCGAACGCCGTCTCGAACAGCTCCTGGGCTTCCCACCGCTCCGCCTCGGCCCGCCGCTGATCGGTGACGTCCTGAATCGTCCCGAAGCTGTGGACGACCTCTCCATCGGGCCCCACCCGGCAGTGGGCCCGAGCGCACACGTGGCGAACCTCTCCTCCCGGTCGCACGATGCGATACCACGTTTCGGCGGGTTGCCCGGTGCGAGCGAGTCGGAGGTCATCGACAACCCGCTGGGCATCGTCGGGGTGCGCGAGACGCACAAACTCGTCATATGTGGGAGAGAATCCCAGCGGCTGCCCATGGATCCGGCACAACTCATCGCTCCAGACCGCGGTCGGAGCGCTCCCATCCCATTCCCAGGAGCCGACGTGAGCGAGCGCCTGAGCATCGGCGAACTGGCGCTGGGACCGCTGCAGCGCATCCTCGGGGACCGCGCTGGCGCAGCGCGTCGCCGCCGCGTCATCAGCGCGGCGCAGCGGCTCGGCCGAGGCGGAGCCGGTCGATCGGGTCGACCGTGGCATGCCAGTGTGTTTTCGGCTGGCGCGAGGCGTACCTTGAACGCGCTTTGCGCGGATTTTGCGCTCGTATGTGAGCATTTCTACGCACACGGGTTTCGACGCGTGAATCCGACGACGGCCGACATCAGCCGCCGCGCCGGCGCGGCTGGATGAGCGCCAGGGAGCCGCCTGAACCGAGGTGAGTGCCGGCGAGCGTCGCCGCGGTCACCACCACCGGGGTCGGCGACCGGTACCTGAGCACGGTGTACGTCCGCGCGTCGACGGCGCCGACGAGCTGGAATCCGGCCGGCACGGCCAGCGGAGCCGTCGGTCGCACGGGCGGGGCGATGCCGGACCCGGTCGTCTGCGCCGGCAGCGCGATCACGTCGAGCTCGCGCACCGCGGCCGTCGTGGCCAGAAAGCGCAAGCCCGGGAGGTAGGCCTCGAGCGGGATCTCACCTGATCCCGGACTGACGACGATCGCCCGGGCCAGCGCCGGGGCGCCCATCGCCGACGCCGCCCCCCGCCAGTCGGCGCGCTGGTAGCTCGGGTTGGCATCCACCAGCACGACCACGAGCGCCATCACCCCGGCGAGCCCGAGCGCCAGCCCCCGATTGCCCGCCCAGCCGCGCGGCGCCGCAAAGCCGAGCGCCGCTGCGACGTACAGCGGCGGCAGCGCCGGGAGCAGATTGCGAGTGTTGAGGAAGTCGATGCCGACGAGCGCCAGCATGATCGGCACCAGCACGCCGCCGAGCCCGATGGCCAGCGGCGCCAGCGCCCGCCGGCGGGCCGCCGGGCTGAGGAGCAGCGGCGCCGCCGCGCCGGCCACGAGCACCGCCGCGGCCAGGATCGCCGTGATCAGCTGAGACGGGCTGGCGTACCCGAGGACAAGCTGCTTGGGGACCTGGAGGATCCGAGTGCCGAGACTGCCCTGCGAGATGTAATCGGCATGGCCGGTGCCGCGTTGAGCCAGGGCGAGAGGGATCAGCGCCGCACCGACGATCGCCACGACCGCGATCGCCGCAGCCAGACGGCGGCCGCGCCGCGATCGCCACCACAGCAGCACGACCTCCGGGGCGACGATGAACGCCACGAAGTAGTGGGTCGCCAGTCCGAGGGCGGCGGCGAGCGCCCAGCCGATCAGCCAGCCGTTTCGGCGCTCCTGGAGCCAGCCGACGGTGCACAGCACGCTGATCGTCGACAGCAGCGTCGCCAGCGCGTACGCGCGAGCCTCCTGCGAGAACCACACCATCAGCGGCGATACCGCCAGGAGCAGTCCCGCTATCACCGCCGGACGGGGGCCGCCGAGCCGGCGCGCCAGCGCGTACGCCACCGGAATCGTGGCGATCCCGGCGAGCGCCGACAGCGATCGCAGGCCGAACTCCGAGAACCCGAACAGCCGGGTCCAGACCCATGCCAGCACGTAGTACACCGGCGGCGTGGACTCGGTCTTCGGGATCGCCCGCAGCATCCCGCCCAGGGACATTCGCACCAGCCGCTCGGTGTAGCCCTCGTCGAGCCAGAAGCTCTGCTGCGCCAACGTGGGGAGCCGGATCACCGCCGCCAGCAGTGTCAGCGCGACCGTGATCGTGCCGTCGCTGCGCGCGCCACCGAGCCGGCGGCTGAGCGCGCGACGCAGATCGCCACCGGTGGTCGTCTCGTGTGACAGCGGTCAGTGCTCCTCGCCCGCAAGGATTCCAGAGAGCCGCGAGCCGCGGCATCCCTGCGGGCGCGGAGCTACTGCTGGTCCGGCGGCTCGAAGCCGGCCAGCCAGCTCCCGGTGTCCCCGGACTGGGGCGCCGGGGTCCGATCGTCGCCGTCGGGTGTCTCATCGGCGCCCTCGCCGGCTTGCGCCGGTTCGGACTCGGCGGGCATCGCGGGCATGGCGGGCATGGCGGGCATCGGGAATGCCACGGTGGCCTGCGAGCCGGCGCTCGGTTCGGCCGCGGGGAAGCGAGCCGAGGCCTCATCGGCGAGCGTCACCAGCTGGGTGGACACCTCCCGGACGTCGGCGAGCAGGCGTTCGCGCTCGCGCCACACCGAGTCGGTCTCGCTGTCGAGCTCGGCGAGCCGCTCCTTGGCCTGCGAGGTGATCGCCACGGCGTTGGCGGCCGCGTCGGCCACGCACCGGTCGGCCTGCTGCTGCGCCAACCGGGTCGTCTCGTGCGCCTTGTCGTGGGCCACCACGAGGATCGAGGCGGTCTGCTCGCCGATCCGCTCGAGCTCTTCGGTGATGGACACGGCCGGCTGATCGCGCTCGCGCAGCTCCGCCAGCTCACGCTCCAGTCCGAGCAGGTGCTCGTCAACCGCCGCGCGGCTGTAACCGAACGGGGCCAACGGGAAGCGGGACGGCTCGGCGCTGACCGCGGCCGGCTCATCGTTGGTTGCCGCCGGGTCTGGAAGCAGCCGGCGCATCGGGTCGTGATCTGACTCCTCGCTCACCTGGGGCTGCTCTCCGACCATCCGGTCGGCGCCGCTGATCCAGTTGGCGAACCGCCCCGCCACCTCGGCAAACGGAGAGCGCGGAGGGTCCTCGGTGGTTGCCGGCGACTCGTCAAAGCCGCCGTCCGGACGTTGGAAGTAGCTCATGCGGTGACTCCTTGACTGGCGATGACCAGGCTGTTCGGCGCCGCTCGCCAGTTCCCTGTCGGCACGGCGGGGCCGCCAGCGATCCTGCAGGCGGCGGCCGGCGGGGGCACCGCCGGATCCTGCGGCCGGCGCGCCGCGAGTCAGCCCGCGGTCACCGTCAGCCGGTCAGCCGCCGCGCGAGCGAGCGCGGCGTGATGGCGCTGGGGCGAACCGAGCAGCATCCGGTCGACCTCGCCGCGCTTGTACAGCCAGTGCACGTCGGCCTCCCACGTGAACCCGATCCCGCCATGGGCCTGGATCGCCGAGGCGGGGACCTCGCGGGCGGCAGTGGCGCCGGCGGCCGCCGCCAGCGCCGCCGCCTCCCCGAGGCGGGATGGTTCGGCATCGGCGGCCCACGCCGCGTAGTAGGCGGTCGAGCGGGCACTCTCGGTGTGCAGCAGCATCTGGGCGCAGCGGTGGGCGACCGCCTGGAACGAGCCGACCGGCACCCCGAACTGCTTGCGTTCCTTGACGTACTCGAGCGTCATCTCCAGCGCCCGCTGGCTGAGCCCCACCACCTCCGCCGCCACCGCGGCACGAACACGATCGGACACATCCGCCGACAGCGCGTCGCCGTCACCGCGCACGGTGGCGAAGCGACGGGTCGAGTCGATTGTCCGCAGGAGCTCGGTCTCCGCCTCGGCGCCGGCGAGCAGCCGCGCCCCGTCGTCGTCGACCAGGACGATCACGTCTGCACCGTGTCCGTCGAGCACCAGCTCCGGACTGCCGACGCCGGCCGTCAGCTCTCCGGCCGCCAGGCCGGGCAGCCACCGCTTGCGCTGCTCGTCCGTGCCGGCGGCTCCGATCGCCGCGGCGGCCACTGCGGTCGACAGGAACGGCGTCGCGGCGCACGCGTAGCCGAGCTCCTCGAGCAGCACCGCCAGCTCGACCGCCCCGAGGCCCTGGCCGCCGTACTGCTCGGCCACGGCGATCCCGGCCCAGCCGAGCTCGACGATCTCCGTCCACAGCGCGGGGTCGTAGGCGTCGGCCTCGGCCGCCTGGCGGACCTTGGGCCACGGCGAGCGCGCCGTCAGCAGCTCCCGCGCGACGTTCTTGATCTCCTGCTGGTCCTCGGTCAGATCGAAGTCCATTCCACGCTCCCCCTACCGGGCTTTGGGCAGGCCGAGCACGCGCTCGGCGACGATGTTCTTGAGTACCTCGGTGGTGCCACCCTCGATCGAGTTGCCGCGGGCGCGCAGCAGCTCATAGGACCAGCGGCCGCCGGCCTGCAGCGCGGTCGGGCCGAGCAGGTCGGCGGCGAGCTGGGTCAGCTGCTGGTTGGTCTCCGACCACATCCACTTGGTCAGCGAGCCCTCCGGGCCGGGCTGGCCGTACTTCTCGATCGCGGTCAGGCCGCGATAGGCGGTCAGGCGCAGCACCTCGGCCTTGAGATGAATCTCGCCGAGCCGGTCGGCGACCACCGGATCGTCGAGCAGGCCGCGGGCGGCGACGTCCTGGATGAGGCGATCGAGCGTCTGGCGCATCCGCACCTGCAGGAAGAACGCCAGCCCGGCGCGCTCGTTCATCAGCGTCGTCAGCGCCACCTTCCAGCCGTTGCCGACGCCGCCGAGCACGTTCTCGTCCGGGATCCGCGCGCCGTCGATGAACAGCTCGTTGAACTCGCTCTCGCCGGTGATCTGGCGCAGCGGGCGCACCTGGACGCCCTCCTGCTCCATGTCCATCAGGAAATAGGTGAGGCCCTTGTGCTTGGCCGCCTCGGTGTCGGTCCTCGCCACCAGCATGCACCACTTCGAGTACTGGGCGCCGCTCGTCCACACCTTCTGGCCGGTCACCACCCACTGATCGGGGTGCGCGGGATCCTTGACCGCGCGCGTCTTGACGTTGGCGAGGTCAGAGCCGGCGTCCGGCTCGGAGAAGCCCTGGCACCAGATCTCCTCGGCGGTCAGGATCGGGGTCAGGTAGCGCTCCTTCTGCTCCGGAGTTCCCCACGTCATGATCGTCGGGCCGGCCAGCAGCAGCCCGAGGACGTTGGCCGGCAGCGGGGCGCCGGACCGGCCGAGCTCCTCGAAGAAGATCGCCGACTGCGTCAGCGTCGCGCCGCGCCCGCCGTATTCCGGCGGCCAGTGGACCGCCGCCCAGCCGTCCTGGGCCAGTTCGCGCTGGAAGTCCCGGCGCCAGGCGTAATGCGCGTCCTCGTCTCCATCTGGCTCACGGGTAGGCGAATGATCGGCGAACCAGGCGCGAAGCTCGTCGCGGAAGGCCAGCTCGGGCTCGCTGAAGGTCAGATCCATCTGCACTCCTTCTCAGGCTCTTGCTCTCTACGGGGTGAGACGTTCAACGGATGATGTCTCAATTGTCCGCCACCGCGATGCTGAACGCGGTGCGGTGCTCGCCGCCGGGGGACACGACGGTCAGACCGTCCCCGCTGATCAGCGCATTGGTGGGCGCCGTCATCGGCTCGAAACAGATGAAGTTCTGTCCCGGCGGCGCGTACACCTGGGCGAAGTCGAATCCCTCGTCGAAGGTCAGCGTCAGCGTGCGGGCGCCGGCGGTGACGGCGAACTCCGGCGGCGAGGCCAGCCCGGCCAGCGCGTCATCCCAGCTCTGATCGCCGAGCTCGAAGCTCTGAGGCGAGAGCGGCTCGGTGCGTCCGGTGGGAATCATCTGCGCATCGAGCACCATGCGCTGCGAGGCGCCGAGCGAGACGCGCCAATCGCCGCGCGGCGCCGCGCCGGGCGGTTGCAGATACGGGTGGTAGCCGAACGACACCGGCACGGCGTCGTCGCCGGTGGCACGCAGCGTGGTGATCACCTGCAGCCCGGCATCGCCGACCCAGGCGTCGAAGCGGAGCTCATGGACGAACGGGAACAGCTCGAGCAGCTCGTCGCCGTCCCAGCGCAGCCGGGCGCTGGTGCGGTCCGCCGCCGTCGGTTCCTCGACCGTCCAGCGCAGCCTTCCGGGGAGGGCGCCGTGGATCGGCAGGCCGTTGGGGTCCAGGCCGTACCGGCCCCCGGGCTCGGGCAGCGTGACGTGGGTGTCGCCGACGCTGTAGCTGCGCCGCGCCAGCCGGTTGGCCCACGGATGCAGCAGCGGCACGCCCATCGTCTTGCCGCGCTCGGCGTAGGCGCGCACGCCCCGGCCGGCGTGCAGCAGCTCGTCGCCGCGGTGGGTCAGCGAGTGGCAGACCATATTCGCGTCGGGGACGAACTCCGCCGTTACGCCGCCGCCTGCCGACACGATCCTCACCGTCTCAAATCCGTCCAGTGCCATGTTCAGAGATCTCCGCTTTCGTCCTCGCCTGTGACAGAGAGGTTCGCACGCGCGCCACGGTGGGCGGCGGCTGCTGCGAAGATCCGCGCCGATGGCCTCGCCGCGGATCCTCATCGTCGGCGCCGGGTTCGGCGGCATCGCCGCGGCGATCGAGCTGCGACGCCACGGCTTCCAGGACGTGACGATCCTCGAAGCCGCGCCTGATCTCGGCGGCACGTGGTTCTACAACAGCTACCCGGGGGCGACCTGCGATGTGCCCAGCCACCTGTACTCGTTCTCCTACGAGCAGCGGCGAAGCTGGTCGCAGCTGTGCTCGCCTCGGGACGAGATCTACCGCTACCTCCGCGACGTCGCCGACGCGCACGGCGTGTCCTCGCTCATCCGTTTCTCGCAGCGGGTCGCCGACTGCGTCTTTCAGGAGGCGGCCGGGCGCTGGCGGGTGACCGTCGAAGGCGGCGAGGCGCGCGAGGCCGAGATCGTCGTGCTGGCGACCGGCCAGCTCAACCGACCCTCGATCCCGTCCCTGCCGGGGCTCGACCGGTTCGCCGGCCACAGCTTCCACTCGGCCCGCTGGGACCACGACTACGAGCTGGCCGGCAAGCGGGTCGCCGTCATCGGGACCGGCGCCAGCGCGGTCCAGTTCGTCCCGGAGATCGCGCAGCTCGTCGAGCGCCTGACGGTGTTCCAGCGGACGGCGAACTGGCTCCTGCCTCGCCGCAACCACGTCTATCCGCCCCGGCTGCGAGCGATCATCGCCGGTGTTCCCGGACTGCAGCCGGCCCGGCGGGCGCTGCTGTTCGGTCTGCTCGAGATCCTCACCGCGGCGATCCGCCATCCCCGCACGGTGGGACGGCTGTTCGCTCCGCGCTCGGAGCGGTTCATGCGCAGCCAGCTCCCGGACCCGGAGCTGCGCCGGAAGGCGTGGCCGGACTACACGTTCGGCTGCAAGCGCGTGTTGTTCAGCTCGCACTACCTGCCGGCGCTCAGCCGGCCCAACGTGGACCTCATCACCGAGCCGATCGCCGAGGTCACCGAGACGGGGCTGCGCACCGGTGACGGCGCGCACCACGAGGTCGACTGCATCATCTGGGGGACCGGGTTCAGGGTCTCGGAGTTCGTCGCGCCGATGGAGGTGCGCGGCGCCGGCGGCCGGCGCCTCGCCGACGCGTGGGCCGGGGGCGCCCACGCCCATCTCGGCATGGCCGTCCCGGGCTTTCCGTCCCTGTTCTTCATGTACGGTCCGAACACCAACACCTCCGGCGGGTCGATCATCTATTACCTCGAGGCCCAGGCGTCCTACATCCGCCAGGCGGTGCAGCACCTGCGCGACGGCGGCTATGCCGGCGTGGAGGTCCGGCCCGAGGTCGAGGCGGCCGGGGACCGGGAGACCCAGGCGCGTTTTGCGGGAACCGCGTGGCTGGACTGCAGCTCCTGGTACCAGGACGGTCAGGGCCGGATCGTCGCCAACTGGCCCGGATACCAGGCCGAATACCGGCGACGGACCCGCAAGTTCAGACCGGCCGAGTTCGTGTTCACGCCCCGAGACGGGCGCGGCAGCGTCCGCACCGGCACCGCACCGTCGGGTCAGACCGCCGCTTCGACGGCGCCGGGCTGAGCCTGAGCCGGCCGGATGCTCTCGAGCCGGTCCACGTCGGCCAGCGCCGGGAACATCCGCCCCCAGCTCAGGGCGATCAGGATCGTCATGACGCCACCCCCGACGACCGCGGGAACGGTGCCGACCAGGTACGCCGCCAGCCCGGACTCGAAGTACCCCAGCTGGTTGGACGCGCTGATGAACACCATCTCCACCGCGTTGACCCGGCCGCGCAGCCGATCGGGCGTGGCGAGAGCGACGGTGGTGGAGCGGATGTTCATGCTGTACAGGTCGACGAAGCCACCGACGCCGAGCGCCAGCAGCGAAAGCGGGATGGAGCGCGAGAGCCCGAACACGACGATGCTGACGCCGTAGAGCAGGACCACGGTGAGCAGCAACCGCCCGGCCCGGCCGGCGATCGGCCGCCGCGTGATGGCGGCGGCGCCGACGAGCGCCCCGAGCGCCGGCGCGGCCCGCAGCACGCCGAGGCCGGCGGCGCCGACATGGAGGATCGACCGCGCGTAGATCGGCAGCAGCGCCACCGCCCCGCCGAACAGCACCGCCATCAGGTCCAGCAGGATCGCCCCGAGCAGGATGTCCGTACGCCTCACGAACTTCAGCCCCTCCAGGACGCCGTGCACGCCGGGTGGCGCGTCGGTGGGCACGCCGGTGGGCTGTGGCGCGCCGCCGAACGTCCGGTCCGCCGCCCGGTCCGGGCGCATCGCGATGACGCAGCCGGCCGCCAGCAGGCACGCGCCGGCCGCCAGCAGGTACACGAGCGAGGGCGAGGTCCCGTACAGCAGACCACCGAGAGCGGGGCCGAGCACCTGGCCGGTCTGGCTGGCGATCGAGCGCAGCGTCATCGCGCTGCCGAGCAATTCGGGTGACACGAGCGTGGGCGGCATCGCCCGTGACGCCGGGGTGCCGATCGCCATCGAGGTTCCGGCGGCCGCCGCCAGCGCCAGGTACGGCGCGACCGACGTGTCGCCCGAGCCGCTGACGAGCGCCAGAGCCACCCCGACGCCCACTCCGAGGAGCAGCGCGCCCGCGAACACCAGCCGGCGCGGCGCGCGGTCGGCGAGCTGGCCGGCCGGCAGCGCGAGCACGAACATCGGGATGAACTCGGCCAGCCCGATCCAGCCGAGGTCCAGCGCGCTGCGATGCTGGGCGTACACCTCCCAGCCGATCGCCACCTCGAGCATCTGGAGGCTGAGCCACATCGCCAGGAGCGACCCCCACCACAAGCGAAAGTCGCGCACCTCCATCGCTGGGCCCAGCCGTCTCACGGCGAGTGACACTAGCCCGGGGTGTGCGCAGCTTTCGGGCGAGGATCTCGTGGCTATCGTCGTCGTCGTGAGGCCGGAACCGCTCCACACCTCCCGGCTGCGCCTCGACCCGTGGGTGCAAGCCCACACCCGCCTGCTCGGAACGCTGGCGCGGACGCCGGCGGTCGTCCGCTACATCGGAGACGGCACGGCGTGGTCCGACGCCCGGATCCACGACGTGTCGCAACGCAATCGCGACCACTGGCGCGCCCACGGATTTGGCTGGCGCGTCGCGAGCCGGACGGCGAACGGCGGTGCTCCGATCGGGCTCATCGCGCTCAACTTCGCCGGCGAAGGCTCGGGGGTCAACCCCGATGAGTACGAGATCGGCTGGTGGCTGGACCCGAGCGCGTGGGGCCAGGGGCTGGCCCGCGAGGCCGCCGCGGCGGCCCGCGACGAGGCGTTCGAGCGGCTGCAGGCGCCCAGCATCCTCGCCCGCATCCAGCCCGCCAACGACGCCTCGCTATCCGTCGCGCAGGCGATCGGCCTCACGCACGAGTCGGAGAGCACCGGCCGCGGCGGCGAGCCGATCGCGGTGCTGCGCCTGCACGCGCAGCAGTGGCGCGAGCGCCGGCAGTGATGCGCTCCCGATCAGCTGCGCACCCCGCGGCTGGCTTCGATGAGCTCCGCCAGCCGGACCAGCTTGACCCGCGGGCGGCCCATCGGGGTGCCGAGCGCGGACTCGTGGGCGTCGATCGCCTCCCAGCCCTCCCAGGTCACCAGCCCCGGCACCCGGTCAGTCAGCCACATCATCACCGTCTCGGCATCCGCCAGCTCGGGTGACGGCCGCCCGAGCGTGCCCGCTTCGGCGTCCTCGAGAATCCTCGCGACGGTATCGGCGGCGTCCTTCTTGTTGGTGCCGATCACCCCCGACGGTCCCCGCTTGATCCACCCGACCACATATTCGCCCGGGCACACGCCCTCATCGGAGACGACCCGGCCATCCTGGTTGCGGATCAGCCCGCGGCGGTCGTCGAACGGAATCCCGGCGACCTCCATGCCGCGATAGCCGATCGAGCGGAGCACCAGCCCGCACTCGATCACCTCCTCCTCGCCGGTCGGCTCGGCGCGGACCCGGCCGTCCTCGCCCGACACCAGCCGGTTGATCCCGACGCGGATCCCGGTCACCGGGCCGTCGGCGCCTTCGCCGAGGATCTCGAGCGGCGAGCGCAGGAACCGCAGCTCCAGCCGGTGGGACTTCCCCGCCGGCGGCCGCGACGCGTAGTCGCGCAGGATCTCGACGTTGCGGCGCTTGGTGGCGTCGTCGGGCACCGCCACCCCCTCCAGCTGCGCCGGATCCACCACCACGTCGGCGCGTTCGAGCTCGCCCAGCTCGCGGAGCTCCGGGTTGGTGAACGCCGCCTCCGCCGGCCCGCGGCGCCCGAGCAGTACGACCTCGGTGACGCCGGCCGTCCCGAACGCGTCGAGGGCATGATCGGCGGTGTCGGTCGGCTGCAGCTCGCCCGGATCGAGCACGAGCATCCGGGCGACGTCGATGGCGACGTTGCCATTGCCGATGACCACCGCCCGGCCACCATTGAGGTCGAACATGTAATCGGCGAAATGCGGGTGGCCGTTGTACCAGGCCACGAACTCGGTGGCCGGATGGGACCCGGGGCGATCCTCCCCCGGAACGCCCAGACGGTTGTCCAGCGAGGTTCCGATGGCGTACACCACCGCCTCGTAGCGCGCCCGGAGGTCCTCGCGGGAGACGTCGGTGCCCAGCTCCACCGCGCCGAAGAACCGAAACGACTCGTGCGCCGCCGTCTTGGCATACACGCGGGTCACCGACTTGATCTTCGGATGGTCCGGAGCCACCCCCGCCCGCACCAACCCGAACGGCGTCGGCAACGCGTCGAACAGGTCGACCTCGAACCCCGCCTTCAGCAGCTGATCGGCGGTATAGAAGCCCGACGGCCCGGCCCCCACGATCGCCGCCCGGTTCATGTGCCCACCGCCGAGACCGAGCTACCGGCGAGATACCGTGCGCGAAGCTCCTGATAGTCCTCCGCCGCCATGTCCGACCACCGGGCGGAGGATCCCGACAGTTGCTTCTTCTCCACCGCCGGCACACCGGCGGCCAGAACCTCTGGCGCGACCTGCGCCCGCTCGGGGACGACGCCGCCGGCGGCAACGACCGCGCGTCGCCCGACGCGGGCGTGCTGGAGCACGATCGCGCCCATGCCGATCACCGCGCCGTCCTGGACTGGTCCGCGATCCTCACGTCGCCGATCAGGACCGCCGTGGGCGCGAGGTAGACATCGTCTCCGATCGTGGGGCGGACGCCGTTGAGCTCGACGATATGTGCCATCACCGGCGAGGCTAGTACGCGCCGGCGGCCTCGCCCGGGGCCGCGTCGGGCTCGGGCGCCGGCCGCGAGCCGCCGCGCCCGGGCTGCCAGCGGGCCAGCCCGACGCCGGCCAGACACAGGATCCCGCCGGGCAGTGCGAGCAGCGGCGGCACCTCGCCGAGGAACAGCCAACCCAGCAGCACCGCGATCGGCGGGACCAGGTACGTGATCGGCCCGAGCCTGCCCGCGTCGGTGCGGGCCAGGGCATACGCCCACGCCGAGAAGCCGATCGCCGTCGGCGCCAGGCCGAGGTACACGGTCCAGACGATCGTGGAGGACCGGGCGTGGCCGAGCTCGTGCACCAGCGACCCGGCGTAGGGAAGGCAGCAGACCGCGCCGACCGTGCAGGCCAGCCATGTCACCGCCAGCGGCGAACCGTGCCGCAGCGTCGGCTTCTGAGCGACGACACCGCCGGCGTACACGGCGGCGGCGATGATGCACAGCGCCGTCCCGGAGCCGGCATTGACCCCATGGCGCGAGGTGCCGATCGCGATCAGGGCGACCCCGGCGAACGACACGGCGCACCCGACCAGCAGCAGCCGGCCGATGCCCTCCTTGAGCACGGTGCCGGCCAGGATGGCGATGAACAGGGGACCGACGTTGACCAGCAGCGACGCGACGCCGGCGTCCACTCGGCGCTCGGCGGCGTTGAGCGCGACGTTGTAGGCCCCGAACCACAGGACGCCGCAGATGACGACGCCGACCAGCCCGGGGCGGCGGACCATCGACTCGCGGCGAACGAGCATCAGCAGCCCGAGCGCGAGGCCGCCGACGACGAGGCGGGCGAGCGCCAGCGGACCGGGACTGAGCTCGCGACCGGCCGAGCGGATGCCGACGAACGCGGAGGCCCACACCGCGACCGCCACCAGACCCGCGGCGGCGGCCAGCCGGTTCGATGACCTCTGTGACGGATCGCCCGGCATAGCCTCCATTGAACGCGACGACGACACGGAATGTGAGGTCCGGCATGGATAATGCGCGGCCACCAGCCGGTACGTCGCCGGCGCGACCGCGAGGAATCCGTCCATGACCTTTCGCCCGTTCTCCGGCGTGTCCCGGCGCGCCTGCCGGACCGCCATCGCCCTGGGCGCCGTCGCCGCGCTCTCGTCCGCGGCGTTGTTCGCCGGCGTCTCCGCCGCCGGCGCGGCGACCCCGAGCTGTCAGACCGGCGGGCTCGTCGTCTGGCTCGACACCGAGGGCAACGGCACCGCCGGCACGATCTTCTACACGCTCAACTTCACCAATCTCTCGGGGCACACGTGCACGCTGCGCGGCTATCCGGGGGTCTCGGCCGTGAGCCTGCGCGGTCACCTCCTAGGGAGTCCCGCCTCGCGGCTGACCGGTCATCCGGTCCGGACGATCACCGTGCGCAACGGCCGCACCGCGTCGGCCACGCTCGGCGCCGTCGACACCGGTGCGCTGCCCTCGTGCGCGATGGCAACGGCCGCCGGTCTGCGCGTGTTCCCGCCCAACAGCACGGTGGCGCGGACGATCCCGTTCCCGTTTCCGGCGTGCTCGAACACGGGCGCGGCGTTCCTCCGGGTGGACCCGGTGTCATGACCGGGCGCTCCGGAAACCCGGCGGATCCGCTCCACGGTCGGTAGCCTTGACCGTGAGGCCCGCATTGACGCGAGGACAGATCCCGTGAGCGCATCGCCGTCCCTCCCCGTCCGGCTGGGGATCTCGTGGCTGACGAACGCGCTCGTGCTCGGTGTCGTCGCCGCCGTGCTGAGCCGGGTTCACGTCTCGAGCGCCGGCGCGCTGCTCGCCGCCGCGGCGGTGTTCGGCGTGCTCAACACGCTGCTCAAGCCGCTGCTGCGCCTGGTCACGCTGCCGGCGGCCCTGCTCAGCTTCGGCATCGCCTGGTTCTTCGTCTCGCTGCTGATGTTGGCGCTCACCAAGGACATCGTCGGTGGCTTTGTCGTCCACGGCTTCTGGACCCTGGTGGCGGCGACGCTGATCGTGTGGATCGTCAACCTGGCGCTCGACTTCACGCCGGGGCCGTGGCAGATCACCGGCAAGCGCGGCCGGATCAACCGCCGGCGCGGGCGGCTCGGGCCGCGCTAGGCCCGGCCCACTCCCGCACCGCGGCAACCCGTCGCGACCACCACCACCGAGCGCCGGCGACGTCGCACCAGCGACGCCGATCGAGAACCGTGGGGCGAGTACTACGGCGGGACCGTCAGGCCGAGCCGCTCAGCAACCGTCGACGCCGCACGACTCGCCCCCGGCGGTCACCGACACCGTGGGCCGGCTCCGCGCCCAGCCCTGGCGCAGCAGGTCCAGCAGCGCCTCGGGCGGATGCGCGCCGGACGCGCCGAGGGAGCGGTCGACGACGAACGTCGGGACGGCGCTGATGCCGAGCTCACCGGCGGTGCGCTCGTCCTCACGGACCTCGTCGGCGTAGCGATCACCGGACAGCACCTCGGACGCTTCGGCCTCGGGCACGCCGACCTCGGCGGCGAGGCGCCTCAGCACCTCGTGATCTGAGATCAGCTCCCCCTGGGTGAAGTAGGCAAGCAGCAGCCGCTCCTTCATCGCGTCCTGGAGACCGTGCGTCTCGGCGAGGTGCACGAGCCGATGGGCGTCGAACGTGTTGCCCGAGCGGGCGATGTCGAACCGGAAATCGAGGCCCGCGCCGGCGGCGGTCTGGGTCATCTGCTGCTCGGCCTGGCGCGCCTGCTCGACCGACATCCCGTACTTGCTCGCGAGATGCTCGGCGCGATCGCCGCCGCGATCGGCCGGCGCCTGGGGGTCGAGCTCGAAGCTGCGCCACGTCACCTGCACGTCGTCGGCGTGCTCGAACTGCGCCAGGGCGGCTTCGAATCGACGCTTGCCGACGTAGCACCAGGGACACGCGACATCTGACCAGATCTCGATTTCCACGCTGACTCCTTGAATCTTTGAGTACGCAACGAAGTGTAGCCCGGGCCTGCGGCCGCCCCGCCGGCGGCTCAGATCGGCGAGTCCGCTCCGAGCCCGTGCTCGAGCGCGCCCTTGACGCTCGCGTCGAGCGCGTTGACGCGATACAGCGCGAGCGCCTCCGCCGATGCGAACCGGCCACCCGGCGCCGTGCTCGGCCCGTGATGGGAGAGCACGCAGTGCAGCAGGGCCAGCCGCCGGGGCTCGTCGAGGATCCCGGCGCTGCGCTCGGACAACAGGCGCTCGCCGATCACCAGATGACCCAGGAGCCGGCCCTCATCGGTGAGGCCGATCTCGGCGCCGTAGGTGAACTCGCGCGTCCGGCCCAGGTCGTGGGTCAGCGCCGCCGTCAGCAGCAGGTCGGAGTTCAGCCCCGGGTGCAACTGGCAGATCTCGTGAGCGAGCGTGGCCACGCCGACGGTGTGCTCGAGCAGGCCTCCCAGGTAGGCGTGATGGCCGGAACGGCTGCACGGGGCGCGCCGCCACGCGGTCCGCAGCTCACCGTCGTCGAGCAGCGCCCGCAGCAGCCGCTGGAAGCCGCGGTCATAGACCTCGCCGGCGAGATGCTCGAGGAAGCCGTCGAGCTCGTCGATGTCCCGGTAGGCGGTGGGCAGGAAGCGGCCGGGATCAACCGCGCCGTTCTCGGCCCGGGCGATCTCGGAGACCTCGAGCACCAGCTCGTCGCGGAACCGCTCCACCCTGCCCCGCACCGTCACGACGTCGCCACGCTCGAAGCGACCGGCGAGAGCGTCGGCGTTCTGGAAGGCGCGGGCGGGGACGCTGCCGGTGCGATCCCTCAGCTCCAGCGCCAGATACGGCGCCCCCGTCCGGGTCATCAACCGGTCCTTGCGGGTGCAGGCGAACACTCCCGCGACGTCCTGTCCGGGACGCAGCCCGGTCACCGAGATCACCGTGTCCTCTCCAGGTGTCATCAGACCATGATGTACCGTCAGTCGGATGCAGCCATTGCAATGGGAGCATCGTCCGGACGGCCTTCGCGCCCCGGCATTGGTGTGTGCGTTCAAGGGTTGGAACGACGCCGCGGACGCCGCCTCCAGCGCGATCCAGTTCGTCGGCACCGCCCTCGGGGCCCGTCGATTCGCGACGATCGACCCCGAGGATTTCTACGATTTCCAGGCAACCCGGCCGCGGGTCACGATGGTGGAGGGCCAGACGCGGGAGATCGTGTGGCCGGCGGTGGAGCTGTTCGAGGCCCGGGTTCCGCGGGCGCCGCGCGATCTCATCCTGATGACCGGCTCCGAGCCGTCGTTCCGCTGGCGCACCTTCTGCAAGCTGGTGGTGGAACTGGCCGAGGCGCTCGGCACCCAGCTGGTGGTGACGCTCGGCGCGCTGCTGGCCGACGTCCCGCACACGCGGGCGGTGTCGGTCACCGGACTGAGCTCGGACCCGGCGCTCGTCTCGCGCCTCGGCCTGGCCCCGTCCTCCTACGAGGGGCCCACCGGGATCGTCGGAATTCTGCACGCCGCCTGCCAGCAGGCCGGCCTGCCCTCGGCCAGCCTGTGGGCCGCCGTCCCGCACTACATCGCCGCCACCCCCAACCCCAAGGCGGCGCTGGCGCTCGTGCGAAAGCTCGAGGGACTCGTCGGCGTCGCCGTCGACGGCTCCGAGCTGGAGACGGCCTCGGCCGACTACGAGCGCCAGGTCAACGTTGCGGTCCAGAGCGATCCCGACGTGCAGGCCTTCGTCGAGCGCCTCGAGCAGGCCGCCGGTGACCAGGACGACGGCTCCCCGACCGCGCTGCCGTCGGGTGACACGATCGCCTCGGACCTCCAGCGGTTCCTGCGCCAGCGCGGCGGCGAGGGCCCCGGGGCGGAGTAGCCGGCCGCACCCGCCGGCCGGCAGGTCGACGGGGCCGTCGCGTCAGCGCTCGGCCGCCGGGCAGGCCAACCGGTAGTCGCAGATCGAGCACGCCGCGAACGAGGGGTTGGGCTCGAACCCCTGCGACAGGATCCCCTCGGCAACCTCCATGGCCACCTCGCGCACCCACTCGTCGCGGTCGCCGTCGTCTGAGGGCACCGCCACCTTCTGATCGTCGAGCAGGTAGTAGTAGGCCTGACGGGAGGCCTCCAGACGCCAGGACTCGCGCGCGCCGACGGCATACAGCGACAGCTGTACGTCCTCGGCGAGTTGGGCGGCGCTCTTGGGACGCCCGGTCTTGTAGTCGATCAGCTCGTACTGGCCATCGGGCAGCAGGTCGACGCGGTCGACCCGCCCGCGCAGCAGATGGGGCCCGAGCTTGAACGTGAACTGGCGCTCGAACCACACCGGCCGGGCGTCCTCGGTGCGGAAGCGCTCGTGATAGCGGGTCAGCGATGAGGCCGCCTTGCCCCGAAGCTGGCGTTCCTCCTCGGAATCACCGAACCCCCCGCGGCGCCAGCCGGCTTCGAGCAGGCCCAGCAGCTCCGGGAGGGACGGAACCGGCGTGGATGACTCCCGGGCGCCACCGTCCCGCCCTCCCCCGGCGTGGTAGCGCTCGAGCACCTGGTGCACGAGGATCCCGAATCGCTGGTGCAACGTCGGCTCCTGGGGGATCCGGAACACCCGGGCGAATTTGTATTTCAGCGGACACGTGCGATAGGTGTCGATGTCAGTCGCCGACAGTACGACGCCATCGCCGCGGCGCGGCAGGAACGGCTCCAGCGAGGGCTCGTCGCGGGCCACGATCGCCTGGGCGCGCCGGCGGGCGTCGCGCTCGGTGTCCAGCAGATAGTCGTCGAGGGCCGAGGACTCGAAGATCTCCCGCTGCTCGGCGGTGACCGCCTGGAGGATGCGGGAGTTGACGTCGCGCAGCGACTCGGCGACGCTCTGTCCCTCCGGCCGGGCGATCAGCGCCGCCACCTTGAGCAGCTCCAGGTACCGGACGGCGGCGTGCGAGACATCGAGATCGGTGTCGAAGCGCAGCTCCCCCAAGCGGCCTCCGGCGCGCATCGTGCCCTCGAGCAACTCGTCGCGCAGCAGCCGGTAGGTCGAGTGCAGCGCCTCGGCGGGACCGAACAGCTCCTCCTCCCAGTCCTGCCAGGAGGCATCGAGCGCCCCCCGGATCGTCTCCAGCGCGGGCGCCGGTGACAGGGATCCGCCACGATCGTCGGCCCGGGGGTACGACAGCACCAGCCGCGCCCCGGCCCGGCTCAGGGCGACGTACAGGACCTGCTCGAGCGTGGTGGCGCGGTTGGCCTCGGTGTCGGCCGGCACGGCCTCGCGCAGCAGCGCATCGGGAATCGGCTCTGCCGCCGACCCCAGCCGCGCCGTCGCCGCCGCATGCAGGCCCACCACGTACACGTGGTCGGCTTCCAGGCCGCCCGCCGCCATCGGCGTCAGCACCTGGACCGCCGTAGCGCCGTCGAGCTCGGGCTCCTCCTGCTCGCGCAGGCCGAAGTCCGCCACGGCGCTCACCGAGCGGGCGAATTCCCGGGGCGTGGCCTGGGGCGAGCGCGCCACGTAGGCGGCGGCCAGCTCGCCGAAGCCGGCCAGCGCGCGCAACCGCTCCACGACGTCGGCCTGGGCGGCGAACAGCTGCTGGCGCCGCAGGCCGAGCCGCTCGATCAGCCGGTGGATGTAGAGGTCGGGGCGGATCGTGTCGATCGGCCCCATGCCCGCCTTGTAGAGCTTGAGGAACACCCGGATGCGTTCGCGCGCCTCCGGCGGGACCTGCGGCGCCTCGATCGCCGCCGCGAGCGCGGACACCATGTCGAGCTTGCGCCGCCGGGCGATCTGCGTGCACCGCGCGATGTCCACCGACCGCAGCTCGATCGGCGGCCGTGCCAGCGCGCGGACGACGGCGCCGGCGTCAGACGGGTCGGCGAGCAGCCGCAGCCAGGCGAGGATGTCGCGGATCTCCGCCCGCTGGAAGAACGCGGCCTCGCCCACGAGGCGATGCGGGATGGCGCGCTCCTCCAGCGCCACGCCGATCGCCTGGCCGTCGTGGGCCATCTCCGGGACGAGCACCGCGATTCGGACTGCACCGGCCCGGTGGGCGGATGGGCCGGGTTCCCGCGCCTCACGCGCCAGCAGCCGCTCGATGTCGACCGCCACCGCCTGGGCCTGGGAGCGCTCGTTGGCGCAGCGCCACAGCTCCACCTCGCCCCCCGGGGCGGTGGCGACGGCGGCGTGCTCGGGAGCATCGAGGCGCGACAGCGCGGCGCCCGCGGCCCGCCAGACGCGGTCCGGGCACCGTTGGGTGCGGTCCAGCCGCAGCACCCGCGGCGGCGGGTCGCCGTGATCGATGAACGCGCGCATGCGTTCGCGCCCGGCCCCGCGGTAGCGGCGCAGGGCAGCGCGCGGGTCCCCGGCGATCGTGACCGCCCGGCGAGCGCTCACCTCGAGGGCCAGCGTCGCCGCCGCCAGGTCGAGCTCCTGGGCGTCGTCGATCAGCAGGTAGTCGAACCGAGCCGCCAGCGCCGGCTGCCGGCGGGCCAGGGCGAGCGCGTCGGCGAGCAGGTCACCGTCGTCCCGCGCTCCCGCCTCGCGCAGCAGGCGCTCGTGGGTGCCGTAGATCTGGGCGAACTCGCGCTCGAGCGCCACCTCGGGAGCGTCGGCGTCCGGCAGGCCCTCGGCCCAGGCCAGATACTCCGCGGCGCTCACCATCTCGGCCTTGAGCCGGTCGATCCGGCGGATGAATCCTCCCAGCAGCGTGTTCGGACGACCGCCGAAGTCGTGGTGGCTCAGCGAGAGCTCGTCGATCCGTTCCACCAGCAGCGCCAGCCGGTCACCGGCCGAGAGCACCGACTCGAACGGATCCCCGCCCGTCGCCCGCAGCAGATCTCCGCCGGCGCCGCGCAGCACGAGAGCCGCCAGCTGCGCCGGGCTGAGCACGAACAGTTCTTCGTATCCCAGCTCCAGCCGGGTCTCGATGCGTGCCCGCAGCGCCACGGCCCGCCCGGTGGTGGGCACGAGGATCGCAATCCGCTCGGGCTCGCAGCCCTGCCCGACCAGCCAGCGGAACCGGGCCTCGAGCAGCCGCGTCTTGCCGGTTCCGGCCGCGCCGAGGACCACCAGCCGAGCGTCGGTATGCGTCGCCGCCGCCCGCTGATCGACGAGCAGGCCGTCGAGCGTCCGGTCGGCGCCGGTACCGTCGCCCAGCAGGCGCATTTCGGCCGCCGGAGCGCTGCGTGGATGCTCCTCACTCACCGTTTGACAGCATAGGTCGAGCATGGCGCCCACCGACACCGCAGTGACAGCAGATTGGCTCGGGGCTTGCCGGCGCGCCGTGACCGGCCTGACCGAGGTGCTGGCCGCCGCTCCGACGACGGTTCAGCGCGCCCGCGAGACGGGGACTCGGGGCAGCGGCGGAGACCGCACGCTCCAGATCGACAGCGCCGCCGAAGCGGCTGTGCTGACGCAGCTCGAGGCGCTCCACGCCGAGGGCTTCGCCTTCACGGCGGTCTCCGAGGAGCGCGGCGAGATCGACTTCGGCGGGGGCGGCGTACGCGTGATCATCGACCCGATCGACGGCTCGCTGAACGCCAAGCGCGACGCCCTGCACTACGCGCTCTCCATCGCGGTGGCCGAGGGCGACACCATGGCCGACGTGGTCTTCGCGTTCGTCCATGACTTCGGCGCCTCCGAGCAATGGTGGGCGCGGCGCGGCGAGGGGGCGTGGCGCGACGGGCAGCCGCTGGACCCGTCGCTGCCGGAACGGCGCACCCGTGACGGACGGCTGGAGCTGCTCGGCATCGAATCGTCGGATCCCCGCTGGGTCCAGGCCTCGATCGAGCCGCTGGTCGCGAGCGCCCATCGGCTCCGGGCGCTGGGGACGATCGCGGCCACGCTGTGCCAGGTGGCCGCCGCCCGCTTCGACGGCATGGTGACGTTGCGCCGCTGCCGCGGCGTCGACGCTGCCGCGGGCCAGCTGATCGTCCGCGAGGCGGGCGGCCTGGTGGCCTTCACCGATTGCGACGACCCGCTCGGCGCGCCGCTGGACACGACGCCCAGCTCCTACCTCGTCGCCGCGCGGACCGCCGCGACGCTGGCCCAGCTGACCGAGATCCCCGCGTGATCGACTGGATCCTGGCCGAGAAGATCGCCGGCTACGTGGCCGGCAGCACCGATGCCGCCACCCCGCGCGCCGACCTCGCTGCGCTGGCCGTCGAGTCCGAGCGCCGGGTCACCGCCTACACCGGCCTGGAACCCGTGCGGCCCCTGCCGCCGCCCGAGGGCATCGGCCGCCGCGAGTGGGTCCGGACCAACATCAAGGCCATGCGCAGCCTGCTGGACCCGGTGCTCGAGCACGCCGGCGACGGTCTCGGCCCGCTCAAGCCGGCCGCGAAGCTGGCCCTCGGGGTGGTCGTCACCACCGAGGTCGGGGTCGTGCTCGGCTATCTCGCCTCGCGGGTGCTCGGGCAGTATGAGCTGGTGCTGCTCGACGAGGCGGCCGATGCGAGCCCGCCGCGGCTGCTGTTCGTGATGCCCAACCTGGGCCAGGCGGTCTCGTCGTTCGGCGCCCAGGAGGACGAGTTCATGACGTGGGTGGCGCTGCACGAGGTCACCCACGCCGTTCAGTTCGCCGGCGTCCCGTGGCTGCACGGTCACGTGGCCGGTCTGGTCCGCGAGCTGCTGCGCAGCGCGGAGGTCCGGATGGACGCCGAGCGCAAGCTCCGCCTCCCCAGCGCCACCGAGGTCAAGCGCGTGGCCACCGCGATCCGTCGCGGCGATCTGATCTCGATCTTCGCCAGCCCGGACGAGCGCGAGACGCTCGATCGGGTCCAGGCGGTGATGGCGGTGATCGAGGGCCACGCCGAGCACGTGATGGACGCCGTCGCTCCCGATCTGCTGCCGTCCCTGCCGACATTGCGCTCCGCGCTCGATCGGCGGCGCAAGTCGCAATCGGCGCTGTCGCGGCTGCTCGCCAAGCTGCTGGGGCTCGAGCTCAAGCTCCGCCAGTACGAGCAGGGGAAGTTCTTCTGCGATGCGATCGTGAGCGCCGCCGGCACTCCGGCGCTGGTGCGCGTGTTCTCCGCCCCCGAGGCGCTGCCGACGCTCGAGGAGGTCGGCGATCCGAGCCGCTGGCTGCGCCGGATGGGGCTGGGCGCCCTCCCTCAGGCGTCCAGCGCATAGAGGCGCCACTCGCCGTCGACGCCGCGGAGCGAGTGGGCGCCGCGGTCAGCGAAGCGCAGCCCGGAGCCGACGACCAGATCCTTGACGGTGCTCGAGGCCAGCACCTCGCGGGGCTCGGCCTCGTGCATGACGCGCGAGGCGATGTGCACGGCGATCCCGCTCACATCGTCGGATCGCAGCTCGCACTCCCCGGTGTGCAGACCGACCCGGATGCTCAAGCCGAGTCCGGCCATCTCCTCCACGATCTCGGCGCCGCAGCTGACCGCTCGGGCCGGGCCGTCGAAGGTGGCCAGGAAGCCGTCGCCGATCACCTTGATCTCGCGGCCGCGCCAGCGGGCCAGCCGCGCCCGCACGATCCGGTCGTGGTCCTCGAGCCGGGTGCGCCAGCGCCGGTCGCCGAGCTGGGACAGCTGCTCGGTCGAGCCGACGATGTCGGTGAACATGACCGTCGCCAGCACGCGATCGGGCGGCGCCACCGTGCGCCGGCCGGTGAGGAACTCCTCGATGTCGGACAGACCCTGTGGGTCGTGCCAGGTATAGGCGTCGTCGCCCTCGTACTCGATGAAGCGCGCGCCCGGAATCAGCTCCGCCACCTCGCGCCCGCATTCGACGGGCACGACGCGATCGCCGCGAACATGGAGGACAAGCGTCGGTACCCGGATCGTCGGCAGCACCGCGCGAAGGTTCGTGCGGGCGTTCATCTCCATCAGCTTGCGCGCCATCCCGGGACTGACCGCCGAGCGCTGCATCCGGCCCCACCACTGGACGAACTCGCGGTTCCCGACCTGGCTGGGCGCGTACAGGGAGACGAGCGTGCCATCGCCCCAGTCTTCGTCGATGGCCGCGCGCATCTGCTCACCCGAGTGGCCCGTCAGCGTGTGCTCGCCGTCGGCGGCGACCCCCGACAGCACCAGGCCGGTCACCTGCTCGGGGTAGGTGGCGGCGAACAGCGCCGACAGACCGAGGTCCGAGCCGCCGATGATCGCCACCCGCTCGCTGTGCACGGCCGCCAGGACCGCGCGGAGATCATCCACCTGCTGCTCGAGGGTCGGCGGCTCGGACGCGGGATCCGAGAGGCCGGTGCCGCGGCGGTCGTGCATGATCAGCCGGCCGTAGCGGGCCATCTGGCGGAACGTGCGCGCGGTGCGCGGCTCCTCCCACATCAGCTCGAGATGAGACGCCGGTCCGTTGATCACGACCACGTCGCATCCACCGTCGGCGGCGAGATCGGCGTCATCCACCACCTGATAGGCGATGCTCGCATCGCCGCTGTGTGTGTATCGGATCGGGACCACCGGTGGCGTGCTCACTGTCGTTGACGGAAATGTAACCGAGCGCCGACGTCGGTTTACAAACATGTGTTCGATGATCGCAAGCGAACGAGCTACCATCTCTAGAGCAACTGAAGCGGAGTGAGATCAACAATGGCAAGCACCAGCAAATCGGGCACCACCAAGCCCGCATCTACCGCAAAGGCGACCGCCACCACGGCGAGGACGACGGCACGCAAGGGCGCCAGCGCCACCAAGGCGGCGGCGCGCAGCACGAAGACGACGGCGCGTCGCAGCGCCGCGGGAACGCGTTCGACCGCCCGCCGGTCGGCCTCGTCGCGGACCTCTTCGTCCACCACGCCGACTCAGCCCAAGACCGTCGTCGAGCAGGCGCAGGTCATCGCCGAGCGCGCCGTGCTCGTCCCGGTCGGCGCCGGCCTGCTGGTCCGCGAGAATCTCGTCTCGAGCGTGAAGGGGCTGACCACCAGGTACAGCACCCGCGCGTCGGTCGAGCGCGAGCTCAAGCGCTACGAGCGCCGCGGCGCCAGCGCCCGCAACCGGTTCGAGCGTCAGGTGCGCCGCACGCGGACGAAGTTCGAGCGCGAGCTGCGTCAGCGGCGCAACACGCTCCAGCGCACGGTGAACCAGAACCGCCGTCGCGTGGGGCGCGAGGTGACGTCGGTCCGCAAGGACTTCGAGAAGCAGTCCGGCACGATCGGCGCCCGCGTCGAGAAGCTCGTCGCGGAGGCGCAGGACCGGATCACCTCGATTTCGTAGCACCAGCTTCCCCCGCCGCGCGACTGAGAGGGCGCGCCGGATGGGACAGGTTCGCCGGCCTCATATCCTCGCCGGCGGATGTAGCACCCTCTCCTCCCTCAACCGCCGGGGCGTCACGCAAGTGGCGCCCCGTCGGTCTTTAATAACGTGTCCGCGACGTGTCGGTGAACGAGCTCGGAGGTCTGACCCGTGCAGCTGTGTCTGATGATCGAGGGGCAGGAGGGCGTCAGCTGGCCGCAGTGGCGCGCCCTGGCCCAGGCGTGCGAGGAGCACGGCATTCCGTCGCTGTTCCGCTCCGACCACTACATGAACCTCGACGGGCAGCATCCCGAGCGTGGATCCCTCGACGCCTGGGCCACGGTGTGCGCGCTGGCGGCGGTCACGTCCACGCTCCGGCTCGGCACGATGGTCTCGCCCGCCACCTTCCGCCATCCCTCCGAGCTGGCCAAGGTGGTCGTCACCGCTGACCACGTGTCGAACGGCCGCATCGACCTCGGGCTCGGGGCCGGCTGGCACGAGCGCGAGCACGAGGCCTACGGCTTCCCGTTCGCGGATACGCGGACGCGGATGGACGTGCTCGAGGAGCAGCTCCAGGTCGTGCTCGGCACGTGGACGTCGAGCTTGGAGGCGCCGTTTGACTTCAGCGGCGAGCACTACACGCTGCGCGACCTCGATGCTCAGCCGCAGCCGGTCCAGCGCCCCCACCCGCCGCTCATCATGGGCGGCTCCGGCGGCCCGCGCAGCGCCCGGATGGCGGCCCGCTACGGGGACGAGTACAACACGCCGTTCCCGTCGCTCGATGACATCCGCGAGCGCAAGGCCGCGGTCGACGGCGCCTGTGCGGCGGCCGGCCGCGATCCGCTCCCGTTCTCGATCATGACGACGCTCCTGGTGGGCGCCGACGACGCGGAGCTGCGCGCGCGGGCCCAGCGACTCGCGGAACGCACCGGTCAGAGCGCTGACGCGATCCTGGCGGATCCCCCGCCGGCCTGGATCGTCGGCACCGTCGACGACGCGATCGAGCAGCTCGGCGCCCGCCGCGATGCCGGGGTCTCGCGGGTGATGTGCCAGCACCTGCTCCACGACGACCTCGACGTGCTGCGGATCATCGGCGAGCGGCTCGCCCCCGCGGTCGCCTGAGTCTTACGGGAACCGCCGGCTCAGCTGCGCGCGCAGCGACTTCAGCGTCCGCGCATACGGGTCGGTCGCCGGTACCGCCTGCAGGGGCGCCTGGTTGACGACGGTGGCGTGAGGCAGCGCGCGGTGCGTGCCGCACCCCGACACCGGTGTCTCGAGCCGCGGCACCGAGACCGAGGGCGCCACCTTGGTCGCCGCGTTCGCGGTCGCCCGGCGTGCGGTCGCCCGGCTCACCGTGGCCACGCTCATCGTCGACCCGATCATCTCCGTGCAGGGGATCTCCGAGCACTCCTCGCCGCCGACGAAGCATGCGCCTCCGGCCACAGTCGCCGTCGGCGCGTGGCGTGTAACCGTCGGCGCGTGACGCGTAGCCGTCGGCGCGTGGCGTGGAGCAGCGGCAGTGGCGAGGCGGGCCGTTGCCGTGGCCGCCCCGGAGGCGCGGTCCTCGTGGACGCTGAAGATGGCCAGCCACAGGACGAGGCCCGCGGCCACCGCCACCCCGATGAACAGCAACCCGCCGAAGGCAATGCGTCGCACAGCACCGCGAAGTATCGCCCTCCGTGACCCGTCTGACAACCATCAACCCCACCGGCCACCGAATCCCTTCTGCTTGAATGAATTGCATGCCGACCAGAGATCAGATCACGCAAGCCCTCCGATCCGTCATCGACCCCGAGCTGAGACGGGACATCGTCGAGCTCGAGATGGTGCGCTCGATCGAGATCCACGACAACGGCGTGGTCGACGTGATGGTGTCGCTGACCACCGCCGGCTGCCCGATTCGCAGTCACTTCCAGACCGGAGTGGCTCAGGCCGTCCGCGAGCTCGAGGACGTCACCCACGTCAACGTCAGCTTCGACGTCCTGTCCGGCGACGAGAAGACGGCGCTCGGGCGCAAGCTCGGGCGCGGCGGCCTGCCCGAGGGCGCCCTGGCCCGCGTGAGCAACATCATCTGCATCGGGTCGGGCAAGGGCGGCGTCGGCAAGTCGACGGTGACCGCCAACCTGGCGGCGGCCCTGGCCGCCGAGGGCAAGAGCGTCGGCGTCCTCGATGCCGACGTGTGGGGCTATTCCCAGCCCCGGATGTTCGGTCTCGGCGGGGAGCGCCCGCGGGTGAACGAGGAGCGCAAGCTGATCCCGATCAACGCCCACGACGGCATCCGCGTGATGTCGATCGGCTTCTTCGTCGAGCAGGACGCCGCCGTCGTGTGGCGCGGCCCGATGCTCCACAAGGCGCTCCAGCAGTTCCTCGAGGACGTCGATTGGGGCGAGCTGGACTATCTGTTGATCGACCTTCCGCCCGGCACCGGCGACGTCTCGATGACGCTCGCCCAGCTCCTGCCGCAGGCCAAGTTCCTGATCGTCACCACCCCGCAGCCGGTGGCCCAGAAGGTGGCGGCGCGTTCGGCCGAGATGGCGGCCAAGCTCAAGCTGGAGATCGCCGGCGTGATCGAGAACATGTCCGGCTTCGTCACCCCCGGCGGCGAGCGCTTCCAGATCTTCGGTGAGGGCGGCGGCCAGCTGCTCGCCGAGGAGCTCGAGGTGCCGCTGCTGGCCAAGGTGCCGCTGACGATGCCGCTGCGAGAGCAGTCCGATGCGGGTCTGCCGCTGGTGTTCTCCGACCCCGACGACCCGGCCGCCCAGGCACTGCGCCAGGGCGCCCGCGGGCTGATCGCCCTGTCGCCGATCGAGCTTCCGGTGATGCAGGCGCCCTCCCCGGCGGCGGCGCCCAAGCCGGCCGGGATGTCACTTCCGATGGCCTGAGGGCCGGCGCGCCTGTGCGCGGGTCTTCTTACTTCTTGTAGTAGTCCGAGTTGAGCGCGACGTACTTCTGCCACTCGTCGGGCAGCTGATCCTCGGCGAAGCACGCATCGACGGGACAGGCTTCCACGCACGCGTCGCAGTCGATGCACTCCTCGGGATCGATGAACAGCATCTCGACCTTGTCGTAATCGGGCTCGTCGGGCGTCGGATGGATGCAGTCGACCGGGCAGACCTCCACGCACGAGTTGTCCTTCGTGCCAATGCAGGGCTCGGCGATTACGTAAGCCATGTGTTGTCGGATCCTTCTACTCGGTTGCGATTCTCGGCCGGCAGCTTCCGGCGGAGTGCGCATTCTAGGCATTCGCTATGGCTACGCTGTTGCCGGTGTTGCTGCTCACCGGCGCCACCGGAACCGTCGGCCGCTCGCTGCTGCCACGGCTGCTCGCCGCCGACACCCGCGTTCGCTGCCTGGTCCGCGATCCGCGGCGCCTCGGACCCGAACGGGTGCGGGTGCAGATCGCCCTCGGCGACCTCGGCGACCACCTGTCGTTTCGCCACGCGCTGCGCGGCATCGACACCGTCGTCCACCTGGCGTCGGTGATTCGCGACCAGCCGAACGGATCGATCGAGGAGCTCTCGGGCGTGGCCACCTGGCGGCTCGTACAGGCGGCCGAGCGCGCGGGGGTGAAGCGATTCGTCTTCTTCTCCACGCTCGGCGCCTCCACCCGCAGCCGCGCCCGGCTGATGCGGGCCAAGGCGGTCGCCGAGCGCGCCGTGGCGGCATCCCCGCTGCCGCACACCGTGTTCGCGCCGTCGATCATCTACTCGCCCGGTGACCCCTATCTGAACCTCCTGGCGCGCATGTCCTGGCTGCCGGTGATGCCGATCCCGGGCTCGGGCGCCGCCGCCTTCCAGCCGATCTGCGCCGACGACGTCGCCGACTGCGTGATGGCCGCGCTGCCCGGCGGGGTGGCCGCCGCCACGGCCATCAGCGCCCGCTACGAGCTCGCCGGCCCGCAGATCCTCACCCACCGGCAGATCGTGGGGGTCGTGCTCGAATCGCTCCATCGCCGGCGACGAGTCGCCGGGGTGCCGGTGTGGCTGACGCGCCGGATCCTCAATCTCGGCGAGCGGCTGCTCGGCCCGACCGCGTTTGCCACCTGGGACGAGGCCGAACTGCTCGAGGTCCCCCTGATCGCCGCGCGCGGGATCGCCGACGCCGAGTCGCTCGGGGTATCGCCGCGGACGATGCGCGCGGTGCTCGGCGTTTAGGAGGGGATCAGATCCGGGCGGCGCCCGGTCCACGGCAGCGCCTGCTCGAGCTGAGCGGCGAGCGCGAGGAGCCGCTCCTCGGCGACGGGCCGGCCGATCAGCTGAATCGCGGTCGGCAGGCCATCGTCGCCGTGGTAGAGCGGGAGCATGATCGCCGGCAGCCCCATGACGTTGACGATCGCCGTGTACGGGGTGAACGCGCCGGAGCGCCGGTAGTTGCCCCACGGATCGGGGCCGCGACCGTGGATCTCCCCGATCGCGACCGGCCGCCGGGCGAGCGCCGGCGTGAGGACGGCGTCGAACTGCGCCAGGCGGGCCACCAGACGGCGGGCGATGCCCTCGAGCTTGGACTGGGCGGCGAGCAGCGTCAGCGTGTCCTGCTCGCGAGCGTGCTCCCAGATCGTCCAGGTGAGCGGCTCCACATCGTCGGGGACGGGGTCGCGACCGGCGAGCCGGGCCCCGGCGAGCACCCCCATCGCAGTGGACGGCCCGAACGCCCGCGTGAAATCGGCGAGCAGGCCCTCCCCGGGCCACGGCGCCTCGATCTCCTCCACGCGATGGCCGAGTGACTCCAACAGGGCGGCGGCGTCGCGCGCGGCCGCCGCGTTGACCGGGTCCAGCTGCGCACCCTCGAGCGCCGGGGTGAGGGTGAGACCGATCCGGAGCCGGCCGGGCGCGACGGTCATCAGGTCGGCATAGCGCCCGGGTGGTGGCGGTGCCCAGGTGGCGTCGCCCGGCTCGTAGCCGGCGAGGACATCGAGGACGGCGGCGGTGTCGGCGACGGTGCTGGTGAGGACGCCGTCGATCCCGAGAAACGATTGCCCACCGTCGGGACCCACCGAGACGCGGCCGCGCGCGGCCTTGAGCCCGACGAGCCCGCAGCAGGCCGCCGGGATCCGGATCGACCCGCCGCCGTCGTTGCCGTGGGCGATCGGCACCATTCCGGCCGCCACCGCCGCCGCCGCGCCGCCGCTGGACCCGCCGGGCGTCCGGTCAAGTGCCCACGGATTACGGGTGGGACCGAACCGCCGCGACTCCGTCGTCGGGAGGATGCCCATCTCCGGCAGCGTCGTCTTGCCGACGATCACGAATCCCGCCTCGCGCAGCCGCGTGACCAGGAACGCGTCGTGATCGGCGACGTGGTCGGCGAACAGGTCACTGCCGTTCGTCAGCGGCAGTCCGGCGACGGCGCGGTTGTCCTTGATCGCGATCGGCACGCCGGCGAACGGGCGCGGATCACCGGCGCCGATCGCGCGCGCCGCGGCCAGAGCCTCGTCGCCGCAGACGTGGGTGAACGCGTTGATCCGGGGCTCGAGCTCGTCGATCCGGTCCAGCGAGGCCTGGACGAGCTCGACCGCATTCAGCTCTCCCGAACGGATCATGGAGGCCAGCTCGGCGGCGGAGCGCTGGAGCAGTTCCGACACGGACCGCCACCCTACCGGGCACCGTCGGTGGCGATGCTTCGGTCCCAAAGGACCCGTGCCCCGACGCTAGCCTGTACACGACCTGAGCCCCCACCCCAGGAGCCCCACCGTTCATGAGCGCAACAGCGGAAGTCCAGTCTGGCCTCGAGGGCGTCGTTGCCTTCGCCACCGAGATCGCCGAGCCGGACCGCGAGGGTGGCGCGCTGCGCTACCGGGGCGTCGATATCGAGGAACTGGTGGGCAACGTGCCGTTCGAGCAGGTGTGGGGACTGCTCGTCGACGGCACGCTCAAGCCGGGCCTGCCGCCCGCCGAGCCGTTCCCGCTGAGCATTCGGTCCGGCGACCCGCGCGTCGATGTCCAGTCGGCGCTGGCGATGCTCGCGCCGCAGTGGGGTTTCGGCCAGCTGATCGACATCTCCGACGAGCAGGCTCGTGCCAACCTCGCTCGCGCGTCGGTGATGGCGCTGTCGTTCGTGGCGCAGTCCGCGCGCGGAATCGGCAAGCCGCCGGTCCCTCAGCGGGAGGTCGACAAGGCCACCTCGATCCCCGAGCGCTTCCTCATCCGCTGGCGGGGTGAGGCCGACCCCCGTCACGTCAAGGCGATCGACGCCTACTGGAACTCCGCCGCCGAGCACGGGATGAACGCCTCCACCTTCACCGCCCGCGTCGTCGCCTCGACCGGCGCCGATGTGGCAGCAGCGCTGTCGGCGGCGGTCGGCGCGCTGTCGGGTCCGCTGCACGGCGGCGCTCCCGCCCGCGTGCTGAAGATGCTCGATGACGTCGCGCAGTCCGGCGACGCCGAGAAGTACGTGAAGGCGGTGCTCGACCGCGGTGAGCGGCTGATGGGCTTCGGCCACCGCGTGTACCGCGCCGAGGACCCCCGCGCCCGCGTCCTGCGCCGCGCCGCGCACGAGATCGACGCCCCCCGGGTCGAGGTGGCCGAGGCGCTGGAGACGGCCGCCCTGGCCGAGCTCAAGGCGCGGCGGCCCGACCGCGTGCTCGCTACCAACGTCGAGTTCTGGTCCGCGGTCGTGCTCGACTTCGCCGACGTCCCGCCGACCCTGTTCACGCCGATGTTCACCTGTGCCCGCACCGCCGGCTGGTCGGCCCACATCATGGAGCAGAAGCGCGAGGGCAAGCTCGTCCGGCCGACCGCGAAGTACGTCGGCCCCGGGCCGCGCTCGCTGTCAGAGCTGCAGTAGCCGGGCGTGGCCCCTATGCGAGCCGGGCGGGCCGATACGGGCCGTCGACGTACTCGGCCAGCATCCGGGTGGCGCAGAACACGGGGCCCAGCGTGCGCAGCGAGGCTCGCATGAGCTCGACCCAGCGCGGGGGTATCCCCGCCTCGTCGCGGTCGTAGAACGCCGGTAGCACCTGGTCGTCGAGCAGGCCGTGGAAGGCGGCGGCGTCGCGCTCATCCTGCGCGTGGTGGTCGGAATCGACGTCTCCGGAGATCGCCCAGCCGTTGTGCCCGTCGTAGGCCTCGGCCCACCAGCCGTCCAGCACGCTGAGCTGGATGCCGCCGTTGAAGACCGACTTCATACCGCTGGTCCCGCTGGCCTCCAGCGGCGGGCGCGGCAGATTGAGCCACACGTCGCAGCCGCGGACCAGCGACGCCCCGGAGGAGAGGTCATAGTCGTCGAGGAACACCACCCGCTCGCCGACGACCTTCGCCGCCTTGAGGCCGAACACGCTCTGCAGCGACCGTTTGGCCTCCTCGTCGCGGGGGTGCGCCTTGCCGGCGAGCACCACCTGCACCGGCCGGTCGCCGTCGAGCAGCGCCAGCGTCCAGTCCGGATCGCGCGTCAGCAGCTCCAGCCGCTTGTAGGTCGCGACGCGGCGGGCGAATCCGAGCGTCAGGACATCGGGATCGAACGCCCGGGCGGCAGCATCGACGTAGCCACGGAGGTCGCCGCGCTGCAGGCGGTCGGCGACACTGCGCCGGCGCACGAACGCGATCAGCTCGGCACGCTGCGCGCACCGCGTCCGCCACAGCTCGCCGGCGGGAATCTCGTCGACCGCGGCCCACATCTCGGGGTCGGCGGCGTGCTGGCACCAGCCGTCGGGCAGGTGGCGATCGAACAGCTCGCGCATCGGCACACCGATCCAGGTGGGCACGTGGACGCCGTTGGTGACGTAGCCGATCGGCACCGCCTGCGGGTCGCGGTCGGGCCACAGCGAGTTCCACATCTCGCGCGCGACCTCGCCATGGCGGCGGCTGACGGCATTGGCGGCCCGGCTCATGCGAAGCGCCGCCTGGGTCACGCCGAACGGCGCCGAGGCATCGACGCCGGCGTCGTGGCCGAGCTCCACCAGCTCGTCGATGGGGGCGCCCAGCTCGCCGGCCAGCCGCCCGACGATCGCCTCGACCTCGTCCCGGGGATATGAGTCGTTGCCGGCGGGGACGGGAGTGTGGGTGGTGAAGACCGTGCGGGCCCGGGCGCGGTCGACGATGTCGGAGAGCGGGCTCGTCTCGCCCCCGTCGCGCGCGAGCTCCAGAGGCGCGAGCGCGGCGTGGCCCTCGTTGAGGTGGATGACCGCCGGCTCGTGGCCCATCGCCCGCAGCGCCCGGATGCCGCCCACCCCGAGCAGCGCGTACTGGGAGAGCCGGGTCAACGGATCGCCGTCGTACAGGCGGCCGGTGATCCAGCTCTGCAGCGGACCGTTCTCCGGCGTGTGGGTGTCGAGCAGGAACAGCGGGATCCGGCCGACCTGGACGCGCCAGATCCGCGCCACGACATCGTGATCGGCGATCGGCACCGTCACGGTCAGCGGCTGGGAGTCGGCGCCGGTGACCAGCGCCGCCGGGAGGCGTTCGGGATCGGTCTCGACCCAGTACTCGTGCTGCCAGCCGGACGCATCGATCCGCTGGCGGAAGTAGCCCTTGCGATACATCAGCCCGACCGCCACCAGCGGGACCGCCCGGTCCGATGCCTCCTTGACCATGTCTCCGGCCAGCGCGCCGAGACCACCGGAGTAGACCGGGAGCGACACGTGGACGCCGTACTCGGCTGACAGGTACGCGACCGGATGTGCCGGATCCAGCGGAGCGCCCGTGAAGGGGCGTTCCAGGTCGGCGCCGATCATCGCGTCCATCGCCTCGGCGCGGGCCACGAGGTCCTCGTCCTGAGCGGCCCGTCGCAACACGCGGGCCGGTGACTCCTGGAGCAGGTGGACCGGGTTCTGGCCGCACACGGCAAAGCGCTCGGGGTCGATCGATGCGAACAGCTCGGGGCCGCCCGGCGCCCACGACCAGCGGTAGTTGAAGGCGATGCGGGCCAGGGGAGCGAGTGCAGGCGGGATCCGCTCGGCGAGGTCGCCGGCGGCGCACTGGATATCGGCCCTGCCGTCACGCGTGGCGATGGCGTTGTTCAAGAGGCGATTATCAAACATCGAGGCCGACGGGCGCACTCTCGCCGACACGGTGGTTTCGCGCCGGCGGGGCTAGTCTCGGCGCCAGCGTGGCCGCACAGCTCACAGCCGACCGCAGTTGCCGTCACGGCGTGCTCGCGTTCGGGGACTCGATCACCCACGGCGGCGGCGAGTTGCAGTGGGGCGTGGCGCTGCACTCGTGGGCCCTGTGGACCGCGCGAGCGCTGGGGCTGCCATACACCGGCTACGCCGTCGACGGCGCCGTCGTGACCGACGTCGTGGCCGAGCAGATCCCGGCGTTCGAGCGCACGAACGCCGCCCCGGACGCGCGCTACGACCTCGGCTGCGTGTACATCGGCGTCAACGATGTCCGCCGGATCGACTGGGATCCGGACGCCTTCCGGGCCGGCCTGGAGTCGACGCTGCAGTTCCTGCACGGCCGCTGTGACCGGGTGCTGACGATGACCGCGCCGCTGGGGCTGGGCCTGCCCGCGGCGGGCCCCAAGGTGCAACGGCTCAACGCGATCATCCGGGAGACCGGCGCCCGGGGCGGAGCCCTCGTCGTCGATCTGAGCGCCTTCGGCGCCCGCAACCACCTGATGGCCGACCGGGTGCACCCCACCGCGTTCGGGCAGATCGCGATCGCCGAGCGCGCGCTGGCGGTGCTCGAGCGCGACGGCCTCGTCGCACGGGCCGCGCCGTCCTCGATGATCCGATACCAGCCGTCGCGGCGGCAGAAGCTCCGTGGCGATTGGACCTACCTCTACCGCACGCTCAAACTGCGAGCGGCGGCGGCGCGCGCCCGCCGGCGCCCGACTGCGGCGGGCGGCCCTTAGCCAGGATCGGCGGATCCAGGCTTAGAACCCGCCCGCCAGCGGCGCCGGCCCCAGTGGCGGGGCCGCCGGCAGCGCGCCGGCCAGGCTGACCGCCGCCGCCAGCAGCGCGTCCAGCTCGGCCGCGGCCCGATCGCCGGGGACTCCGTCGGCGAAGTCCCGGCCGGTGAGATACACGGCCGTCGGCAGTGTGTGGGCGCCGAAGAACGACAGCACGTCCCGGAGGTGGCGCTCGGCTCCGAGGTAGTGATGGTCGCTCCCGCCCATCGCCACGATCGCCGTCGGAGTGCCGTGCAGCGCCGGGACCGGAACCTGGTCGAGCAGGTTCTTCAGCGCTCCGGTCAGCGAGGCGCGATACACGGGCGTCGCCAGCACCACGGCATCGGCCTGGTCGATCGCGGCGACCACCGCGGGAGTGTCGTCGGTCAGCGAGGCGAGCGGGCGGCCGTCGGCGAACGCGATGCGTCTGTCGGCGAGATCGATCAGCTCCACGGTGGCCAGCCCGGCGGCCACCGTCCGGCCCAGCGCCTCGGTGACGGCGCGACGCAGCCGACCCGGTGGCGTCACGCTGCCGACGACGGCGGTCAGGCGGATCGGGCCGGGAGCGTGCACTCGCACCAATGTACATAGAATGATGTACATAAAGTCAATTGATTTAGTGTGCTAGAACTCGGCCATGACCTGCGCGATCGCTGCCACGGCCCCCGGACGGGCCCGCCGGTCGCCGGCGGCAGGCGTGGAGGCCACCCTGCTGCGCCGCGCGATGGGGCAGTTCGCCACCGGCGTCACCGTGATCACCACGAGCGACGGGTCCGGGCACCCGTTCGGGACCACCGCCAACGCCGTCAGCTCCGTCTCCCTGCGCCCGCCGCTCGTCCTCGCCTGCCTGCGCCAGGAGTCAGAGACGTTGGCGGCGCTGCTGCACCGCCGCCGGTTCGCCATCAATGTTCTGCACAGCTCCCAGGCCGAGGTGTCCGATCGGTTCGCCGCGCGCGCCGCTCCCGACACCTGGGAGAGCGTCGCCCACCGTTCGGTGGAGGGCATCCCGCTGCTGGAGGGGGCAATTGCGACGCTGGAATGCGAACTGCACGACCTCGCCGACGGCGGCGACCACGCGGTGGTCGTCGGTCACGTGGTGGCGGTGGACGAAGCCTCCCCCGACGCCGACCCGCTCCTGTTCTACGCGGGCTCGTACCGGCGCATCGGCGAGCCGCCGCCACCGGCGCAGCCCGAGCCGACCGAGGTGGCGCTGCCGTCCCGAGACGGTCCGCTGCGGATACTGAGCCTGTCCGACGACGAGGAGCACACCAGCGTCGCGGTGCTCACCGGCGATCCGCGTGGCCGGCGCGGCGTGCTCGTCTACCCACATCTGCCCTGCCTGCTCGGCGATGCGCTGGGGAGCACCGCCTGCGGCTCACGCGACCGCCTCACTCGCGTCCAGGCGCGAATGCGCAGCGAGGGGGTTGGCGTGACCGTCTATCACCGCGACGGCGAACTGGGGCTGGCCGGCTGCGGCTGCGCCGCCGGGACGGTGGCGGCTCCCGGGCTGTCGTACGCCGCGCTCGACGCGCTCGCCCGGGCCGTTCGGGCGCTGGACCTGCGCGCCGTGCGCCTCGTGTGCTCGGCCGCCGACGGGCGACGGGCGGCCCTGGCCGGCGTCCCGATCGGCGAGCTGATCGGCCCCGTCGAGAGCTGACCCTCATCACCCGGAACCGACGCTCGGAGGAACCACATGTCGATCATCACCCCGGCCACCGGCCCCCACGGCGAGACCGTCGCGCTGCACTGGTTCCTGCCCACCAACGGGGACTCGCGCTCGGATCTGAGTCTCGGCAACGCCGTCGGCGTGCGCGGCAGCCGGGCCGACGGCGGAGGCGACCGAGCGCCGGACATCGGCTACATCGGGCAGATCGCCAGCGCCGCCGAGCAACTCGGCTTCGATGCCGCGCTGACGCCGACCAGCAGCTGGTGCGAGGACGCCTGGGTGATGACGGCAGCGCTCAGCCAGGTCACCGAGCGGCTCCGCTTCCTGGTGGCGTTCCGGCCGGGGCTGACCTCGCCGACGCTGGCGGCGCAGATGGCGGCGACGTTCCAGCGGGTCTCCGGCGGGCGGTTGCTGCTCAACGTGGTCACCGGCGGCGACGACGCCGAGCAACGGCGATTCGGTGACCACCTGAACAAGGAGGCGCGCTACGCGCGCGCCGGCGAGTTCCTGGCGATCGTCCGCGCCCTGTGGGCCGGGGAGCCGGTCGAGTTCGCCGGCGAGCACTACCAGATCTCCGGAGCCCGGATCGAGCCCGCGCCGGAGTGGCCGGAGCTGTACTTCGGGGGTTCCTCAGCGGCCGCGATCGAGGTGGCGGCGGCCCACGCCGACGTCTACCTGACCTGGGGTGAGCCGCCGGCCGCGGTGGCCGAGAAGATCGAACGGGTGCGGGCCCGCGCCGACGACTTCGGGCGCGAACTGCGGTTCGGCATCCGTCTGCACGTCATCGCCCGGGAGACCTCGGCGGAGGCGTGGGCCGCGGCCGACCGGCTCCTGGCCGGGCTCGACCCCGAGCAGATCGCGCGCTCCCAGGCGGCGCAGCGCGCCTCCCAGTCCGAAGGGCAGCAGCGGATGACCGCCTTGCACGACGGGCGGGCCGACTCGCTGGAGATCTACCCGAACCTGTGGGCCGGCGTCGGGCTCGTCCGCGGTGGCGCCGGCACCGCGCTCGTCGGCAGCCACGACGAGGTCTGTGACCGGATCGCCGAGTACCACGAGCTCGGGATCAGCGAATTCATCTTCTCGGGCTATCCGCACCTCGAGGAGGCCTACCAGGTCGGCGAAGGCGTGATCCCGGAACTCCGGCGCCGCGAGCTGCTGGCAACGGCCGATGTGGCTATGCGGCCTGGTCGAGACCGAGGAAGTGGTGCAGGTCGCGGAGGATCCCGGGGAGGTCGTGCTCGACGCGGGAGTCGGTGAAGCGCAGCGGGTGATAGCCGAGCCGCTGCAGCGCCGCATCCTTGGTGTGGTCGCGCTCCATATCGCGGGCGGCAATGTGGTACGGCCGTCCGTCGAGCTCCACCACCAGGTGGTGCGCCGGCCAGCACCGGTCGACCTCCCAGCGGTCGATGTCGATGTTGCGTTGCGGGTCGGGAATCTCGGGATGCTGGGCGAGAAAGCGATCAAAGGCCCGCTCGAGCTCGGACTTGCTGCTGTCGGTGCGGCGGTAGGTGCTGAGCGCGGCCGCGAGCCGGCTCAGTCCGGGGTGCCCGCGATGGCGGGCCAGGGTCGCCTCCAGGTCGGCGCGGCCGTCGCGGGCGTCGAGACGCAGGAGACGCTTGCGCAGGCCCGCCGTGATGAGGCGATCGAGCTCGGCCGGGGTCTCCCGGGCGGCGAGCTCGACAAGCAGCTTCGGGACCGAGCTGACGCGCAGGCCGTTGCGGGTGCGGATGTCGTCGGGATGGGGGTCGTGGCGGGTGCGATGGAGGATGAGGGGATCCCGGGTGAGGCTCGTCGGGCCCGGGACGGTGAGCTCGATCCGACGCACGTTGATGACCCGAAGGCCCCAGACCGCGGCGGCGGTGCGATGGCTGAGGAAGGCGGTGGGGCCGGCGCTCAGGAGCCCCGCGATGAGATGTGCGTGATCGACGAGGGCGGTGTGGCCGACGGCGTAGACGTTGTGATGGACGCGGTGCAGGCGGCCCCATTCGCGCCGCCACTTGATCTGCTCGGCGGTCAGCCCGAGCTCGATGAGCTGCGACCGGGAGACGACCCCGAACTGCCGGCGCGCCAGCTGCGCGACGGCGACTTCAACGGGACGTGGATGCACTTTCGGGTCTCCACTACTCGATTTCTCCTCCACGTCCGCAGCATCGCAGGAAATCAGCGGCACTTTGTCACAAAAGTGCGCCAATTCCAGGGCTTTCAGCCGCCGCCGAGCCGGCCGGCCGCCTCGGTGACCTCGCGCAGCTTGCGGGCCAGGGCCGGGGTCAACGCGCCGGATGACATCTGCCACCGCCAGCTCGCGCCCGCGCTGCCGGGCGCGTTCATGCGGGCCTCGCTGCCGAGCCCGAGCGCGTCCTGGGCCTGGATCATGGCGATCCGCGCCGGGGAGGAGAACGCCAGCCGGGTCAGGCCCCACCACGGACGGCGGCGGTCGAGAAACCCGCGGCGCGACAGCTCGGAGTCCACGAACGTGCGCTGTCGCTCACCGAGGGACTCGAGCCAGCCGCGGGCGGTGTCCTGGTCGTGGGTGCTGGTGTAGACGATCCGGTTCTCGACGTGGTTATCCGGCGCGTGGGGGCTGCCCGGGACGTCGGGATCCAAGCCGAACTGGAGAACCAGCATCCCGGGCAGGCCGAGCTCGTCGCGCAGCCGCTCCACCGCCGGCGTGATCACGCCCAGATCCTCGGCGACCAGGGGCAGCTCCGGGCCCAACGATCGTTTCAACGCGCGGAACAGGGCGATCCCCGGACCGCGCCGCCACGACCCGCCGATCGCCGTCCGCGCCCGCTCGGGCACCGCCCAGTAGGCGACGAACCCGCGGAAGTGATCGATCCGAGCCAGATCGAACAGGTCGAGCGTGCGCCGGATCCGCTCCACCCACCAGCGATACCCGCGGCGCTGGAGCGCCGGCCAGTCGTACAGCGGATTGCCCCACAGCTGACCGCTGGTGGCATATGCGTCCGGCGGGGCGCCACCGACGAACCCCGGTTGGAACAGCTCGGGATGGGCGCGGTGATCGCAGCCGCCGGGCGAGACGTAGATGGCGACATCGCCGAAGACGCGGACGCCGCGCTGGGCCCCGTAGGCCCGCAGCGCCCCCCACTCGCGATCGAACCGGACCTGATCTGCCACCGCGCCCCGGCCCGCGAAGCGCTCCCAGTCGCCGATCCAGAACCCCTCGCGCTCGCGAAACGACGCGACCTCCGACGAGGACACCGGCGCGCGCGGGTCAGCGAGCAGCCCCCGCCAGGCGGCGAATGCCGAGCTGGACTTGTACGGCGATCGGTAGCGATCCGGCGGCCCGAGGGGCAGGACCTGCCACCAGGACTGCCCGGCGGCGGCCAGCCAGTCGACGAACCTGAACGCCTCGCGACCCAGCCGTCCCCCCGGAAGGGAGGTGATGTGCAGCTGAACGCCACTCGATCTCGCCCCTCGGTTCACCCCGTGGTGTTTACCCGATGCCCGAAGCCGGATACCTTCCGATGCAGTGAGCACCCGGACGTCCGACACCAACACGAGTCCGGCCCCGGGTTCTCAGCCCGCGGCGCCGGATCCCGCGCTCGAGCCGCCCCGGCGGATCGTCATCCAGTACCCGGCGCCGGCGGTGGACGGCGGCCGGTATCCGGCCAAGCGCTGCGTGGGCGATCGGATCGACGTCGCCGCCGACGTGTTCCGTGACGGGCACGAGCTGATCCGGGCGACCGTCCGCTACCGCGGCCCCGGGGACACCGCGTGGAGCGAGGTGGGGCTGCGTCGCATCGATGCCCACCTCGGCGGGGTGCAATGGGCGGCGCAGTTCGCCGTGGACCGCCCCGGCCGCTGGCAGTACACCATTGAAGCCTGGACGGACGTGTTCGGCACCTGGCGCGACGAGCTCCAGCGCAAGGTCAACGCCGGTGTGCACGAGCTCGGCGGGGAGCTTTCGGAAGGACGGCTGCTGCTGACGGCGGCCGCGCAGCGGTCCGAGAACCCCGCCCGCCGCAAGCTGATCGAGCACGCCGTGGCGCAGATCGAGGACCCCGCCGTGCCCGGGAGCGCCAAGCACGATGTCGCCCTCGGCGAGGAGTTGGCGCTGGCGGTCGAGCATGAGCAGGAGCGCCACGGCAAGGTGTGCCTGGACCAGCCGCTGACGATCGAGGTCGACCGACTGCGGGCTCGGTTCGGATCCTGGTATGAGATGTTCCCCCGCTCCTGGGGCGGGCTGCGCGGCGTGAAGGCCCAGCTGCCGCGCCTGGCCGAGCTGGGGTTCGACGTCATCTATCTGCCGCCGATCCACCCCATCGGTCTCACCAACCGCAAGGGGCGAGACAACGCGCTGACCGCCGCTCCCGGCGATCCCGGCTCACCGTGGGCGATCGGCGACGCCAGCGGCGGCCACGATGCGATCCACCCGGACCTCGGGACGTTCAAGGATCTCGAAGCCCTGACGAGTGCCGCGGCGGCGCTCGACATCGACATCGCGCTGGACTTCGCCATCCAGTGCTCGGCCGATCACCCGTGGCTGACCGAGCACCCGGAGTGGTTCCATCGCCGGCCCGATGGCACGCTGAAGTACGCCGAGAACCCGCCCAAGCGCTATCAGGACATCTACAACGTCAACTGGGAGTCACCGGACTGGCGCGCGCTGTGGGACGCGCTGCTCGGAGCCGTGCTGCAGTGGGTCGACTGCGGCGTCACCGTGTTCCGGGTCGACAATCCCCACACCAAGCCGTTCGCGTTCTGGGCCTGGTTGATCGACGAGGTGCACGCCCGCAGCAGCGACGTGCTGTTCCTCGCCGAGGCATTCACCAAGCGCTCGGTCATGCGCCATCTCGGCAAGCTCGGGTTCAGCCAGTCCTACACGTACTTCACGTGGAAGAACGCCCGCTGGGAGCTGATCGAGTACGTCACCGAGCTGGCCTACTCCGGCGAGCAGGACTACTTCCGTCCCAACTTCTTCGCCAACACCCCGGACATCCTGCACGAGTACCTCCAGCACGGGGGTCCGAGCGCATTCGAATCCCGGCTGGTGCTGGCGGCCACGCTCAGTCCCAGCTATGGCATCTACTCGGGCTATGAGCACTTCGAGTCAGAGCCGGTCCGGGCGGGCTCGGAGGAGTACCTCCATTCCGAGAAGTACGAGATCAAGCAGCGCGCGCTCGACGGACCGCTGCTGCCGTTGATCGAACGGCTCAACGAGATCCGGCGCCAGAACCGCCCGTTGCAGGAACTGTCGAACATCAGGTTCCTGGACACCGCCAACGACGCGCTGATCGCGTACGCCAAGCAGTCGCACGGCGAGACGGTGATCTGCGTGGTCAACCTCGACCCCCACCAGGGCCAGCAGGGCGTCACCGCGGTGCCGGCCAGCCTCGGGCTGCCGCCGACGTTCACGGTCCACGACCTGCTGTCCGACGAGCGTTATCAGTGGCGGATCGGGCCGAACTTCGTCGGCCTGGCCCCGGGGGTGCGCCAGGCCCACGTGCTAAGTGTGGAGCGATGAGCGTCGGTCCCCCCACCCTCACCCATCTCCTGGCGCGCGAGCCGCGAGCGGGCGCAGCGAGCCCGACCGGAGGCGCCGATGGCGCGGCGGCGGATGCCGCGGCGGCCCAGGCCCAGGCGCGTCAGTGGTTCGAGGCCGAGCCGCTGTGGTTCAAGCGCGCCGTCTTCTACGAGATCCACATCCGCGGATTCTTTGATGGCAACGGCGATGGCTCCGGCGACTTCCGCGGGCTCACCGAGAAGCTCGAGTACCTCCAGTGGCTCGGGATCGACTGCATCTGGCTGCTCCCCTTCTACGAGTCGCCGATGCGCGACGGCGGCTACGACATCTCGGACTTCACCAAGGTCCATCCCGACTACGGCAGCGTCGACGACGTCCAGGAGCTGATCGAGGCCGCCCACGCCCGCCGGATCCGCGTCATCGCCGATCTCGTCATGAACCACACGTCGGCGGATCATCCGTGGTTCCAGGAGTCGCGCTCGGGCGGCCCGAATGGCCCCAAGCGCGACTGGTACGTGTGGTCAGACACCGACGACCGCTATCAGGACGCCCGGATCATCTTCACCGACACCGAGGTCTCCAACTGGACCTATGACCCGGTCGCCGGCGCCTATTACTGGCACCGCTTCTTCTCCCACCAGCCCGATCTCAACTATGACAATCCCGAGGTGCACGAGGCGATGAGCAGCGTGCTCCGCTTCTGGCTGGACATGGGACTCGACGGCTTCCGGCTCGATGCCGTCCCGTACCTGTACGAGCGCGAGGACACCATCTGCGAGAACCTGTCCGAGACCCACGCCTACCTCAAGAAGGTGCGCAAGGAGATCGAGACCGACTACCCGGACCGCGTCCTGCTGGCCGAGGCCAACCAGTGGCCGGCCGACGTCGTCGAGTACTTCGGCGACGGCGACGAATGCCAGATGTGCTTCCACTTCCCGGTCATGCCGCGCATGTTCATGGCGGTGCGACGCGAGGAGGCGACCCCGATCTACGAGATCCTCGAACGGACGCCGGCGATCCCCGAGAACTGCCAGTGGGGGCTGTTCCTGCGCAACCACGACGAGCTGACGCTGGAGATGGTCACCGACGAGGAGCGGGACTACATGTACTCCGAGTACGCCAAGGATCCGCGGATGAAGATCAATCTCGGGATCCGCCGGCGGCTCGCCCCCCTGCTCGACAACGGCCGCGACGAGATCCAGCTGATGACCGCGATCCTGTTCTCGCTGCCGGGATCTCCGGTTCTCTACTACGGTGATGAGATCGCGATGGGGGACAACATCTTCCTCGGCGACCGTGACGGGGTGCGGACGCCCATGCAGTGGACGGGGGATCGCAACGGCGGTTTCTCCCGCGCCGACTTCGCCCAGCTGTACGCGCCGCCGCTGATGGACCCGGTGTACGGCTTCCAGGCGGTCAACGTGGAGGCGCAGTTGCGCACGCCGACCTCGCTGCTGCGCTGGATGCACCGCTTCATCGCGCTGCGCAAGGAGCACCCGGTGTTCGGCTTTGGCACCTACGAGCCGATCCAGACCTCCAACCCGCGGATCTTCGCGGTCATCCGCCGCTTCGAGGACGACCTCGTGCTGTGCGTCCACAATCTTGCGCGCTCCGCCCAGGCGGTCGAGCTCGATCTCAGCGAGCACGGCGGCCGCTCTCCGGTGGAGCTGTTCGGGCGCAGCCGGTTCCCGCGCATCGGCGACCTCTCGTATCTGCTGACGCTGGCGCCGCGTGGCTTCTACTGGTTCCAGCTCGTGCACGAAGGGGAGGACGCGATCGGATGACCGAGCATGTCGAGAGCCGGGTGCGCGCCCAGGCCGACCGGCTTGACCTCGAGCGCGTCGGGGCATGGCTGGAGGACCAGCGCTGGTATGCGTCCAAGTCACGCCATGTCGTCGGGCTGCAGATCGACGAGTCCGTGGTGATCGGGGAGACCCCACCGCTGCTGCTGACGCTCATGCAGGCCCGCTTCGCCAGCGGCAGCCACGAGCTCTATCAGCTGCCGTTCGCACTGCTGGCGCCCGCCCAGCGCGGCGGTCGCCGCGCTGTCTCCGCCACCGACGACTGGGTCGCGGTGGACGCCGTGGCCGACCCCGAGCTGAGCCGCGAGCTCCTGCGCCTAATCGACTCCGAGCGCGCCCTCGACGCCGAGGACGGCTGCTTCCGGTTTCACCGCGTCGAGGACTCGGATCCCGCCCACCGCCCGCTGCCGCTGGAGGCGCCCGCCCGCCCGATCGGGGTGGAGCAGTCCAACTCCTCGATCGTGTTCGGCGACGAGACGGTGCTGAAGGTGTTCCGCCGCCTCGAGCCGGGCATCAACCCCGAGCTCGAGCTGCTCCAGTTCCTGACCCGCCGTGAGTTCGCCAACATCGCCCCGCTGCAGGGCTGGTACGAGTACGACGGCAAGGCGTTTTCGGCGACGCTCGGAGTCGCCCAGCGCTTCTTCCCCGCCGCGGTCGGCGGCTGGGAGCTGGCGTTGGAGCAGATCGGGTCCGATCCCGAGGCGTTTCTGACCGAGCTGGGAAGCCTCGGCACGGTCACGGCGAAGCTGCACAACTGCCTCGGCTCGGACGCCGGCGACCCTGCGTTCAGCCCCGACGAGCCGAGCGCCGAATCGCTGTCACTGTTGACGGCGACGATCGACGAGGACATCGAGCGGATCTTCGTCCGGTTGCCCGAGGACGAGCGCGTGGCCAGCATCGCCGGTCGCGGTCAGGACGTGCGCGAGCAGATCAGCATGCGGGCGCAGACCGGCGCCGGCGGCCGGTCGATCCGCACCCACGGCGACTACCACCTCGGTCAGACTCTTCACCTCCCCGGCGAATGGCTGATCATCGACTTCGAGGGCGAGCCGGCGCGGCCGTTGTTCGAACGCCGGCAGAAGCGCTCGCCGCTGCGCGATGTCGCCGGCATGCTGCGCTCGCTCGCCTACGCCACGTCGGCCGCCGCAATCATGCGCGGGACGCCGGCGCCCGCCGACTTCGAGGAACGCGCCCGGACGATCTTCCTCGAGCACTATTTCTCCACCATCGAGCCGGCGCTGCTGCCCGCCGGCGATTCCGCGATCTGGAACCTGCTCGCGATCTTCGAACTCGAGAAGGCGATCTACGAGCTCCAGTACGAGCTGGACAACCGTCCGGACTGGCTGCCGATCCCGGTGGCCGGGATCGCGCGGCTCCTGGAGTCAGAGTGACCGCCATCGCCAAGTCAGAGCTCGATCAGCTGGCCCGGCGGGAGCATCCCGAGCCCCATGCCGTCCTGGGCGCCCACCCCGTCGACGGCGGCGTGGTCGTGCGGGCGCTGCGGCCCTCGGCAGAGTCGGTCTCGGTCAAGCCCGCCAAGGGCAAGACGGTGCTGCTGACGCAGATCCACCCCGGCGGGATCTTCGAGGGCGAGATCGAGGGGACCACGCTGCCGTTTCGCTACAAGCTGAAGGTGGACTACGGCGAGGGCGGCAAGTTCACGCTGCACGACCCGTACTCGTTCCTGCCCACGCTCGGTGAACTGGACCTGCATCTGATCGGCGAGGGGCACCACGAGGAGGTCTACCAGCGCCTCGGCGCCCACGTCCGGGAGATCGACGGGGTTGCGGGAACCGCGTTCGCGGTGTGGGCGCCGGCGGCCCGTGCGGTCAGCGTCGTCGGGGACTTCAACTCGTGGGACGGGCGATTGCACGCGATGCGGTCCCTGGGCTCGAGCGGCATCTGGGAGCTGTTCCTGCCCGAGGTCGGGCGCGGCGAGCGCTACAAGTACGAGATCCTCACCGGCGACGGCGACGTGCTGCTGAAAGCGGATCCCTACGCCCAGGAGACCGAGGTACCACCCAAGACGGCCTCGGTGATCCATCAGCCCGGACACCGCTGGAGCGCGGACGACGCCGCGTTTCTCGCGCAGCGCCGCGAGGGCCAGCCGCTCTCGGAGCCGGTCTCGATCTACGAGGTCCATCTCGGTTCGTGGCGGCTCAATTCGCTGGAGGACAACCGGGAACTGACCTACTCCGAGCTCGCCGACGAGCTGTCGGCGTATGCCACCGACCTGGGGTTCACCCACGTCGAGCTGCTGCCGGTGATGGCCCATCCGTTCAGCGGTTCCTGGGGGTACCAGGTGACGGGCTACTTCGCCCCCACCCCGCGCTACGGGTCCCCTGACGACCTGCGGGCGTTCATCGACAAGCTGCACTCCCGTGGGATCGGCGTCATCCTGGACTGGGTGCCGGCGCACTTCCCCCGCGACGAGTTCGCGCTGGCCCGGTTCGACGGAACGGCGCTGTACGAGCACGCCGACCCGCGCCGCGGATCGCACCCCGACTGGGGCACGCTCGTGTTCAACTTCGGGCGCCACGAGGTCCGCAACTTCCTCATCTCCAACGCGCTGTTCTGGCTGCGCCAGTACCACGTGGATGGGATCCGCGTGGATGCCGTCGCCTCGATGCTGTACCTCGACTATTCCCGCCGCGAGGGTGAGTGGGTCCCCAACGAGTTCGGCGGCCGCGAGGACCTCGATGCGGTCGCATTTCTCAAGGAGCTCAACGAGGTGATGTACAGCCACGAGCCCGGGATCATCTCCGCCGCCGAGGAGTCGACGGCGTGGCCGGGGGTGTCGCGGCCGACGTATCTCGGGGGCCTCGGGTTCGGCTTCAAGTGGAACATGGGCTGGATGCACGACACGCTGGCCTACTTCGAGCAGGATCCGATCTACCGCCGCTACCACCACCACGAGCTCACCTTCAGCCTCATGTACGCGTTCAGCGAGAACTTCGTGTTGCCGCTGTCCCACGACGAGGTGGTGCATGGCAAGGGCTCGCTGTACTCGAAGATGGCCGGCGCCGACCACTGGCAGAAGCTGGCCAACCTGCGCTGCCTGTACGCCTACATGTGGGCTCATCCCGGCAAGAAGCTGTTGTTCATGGGCGCCGAGCTGGCCCAGCAGGCGGAGTGGAGCCACGAGCGCTCGCTGGACTGGCACCTGCTGGAGCGGCCCGAGCACGCCGGCATCCAGTCGCTGGTGCGCGACCTCAACCGCCTGTACCGCTCCGAGCCGGCGTTGTACGAGCTGGACTCCGACCCGGCGGGCTTCTGGTGGCTGGAGCCCAACGACGCCGACAACAACGTGCTCGCGTTCGCCCGGCAGTCTCGCGATACCCAGCGGGTGGTGGTGTTCGCGGCCAATCTCTCGCCAATCCCTCGGGAGAACTACCGGCTCGGCCTGCCGCGTTCGGGTCGCTGGCGTGAGGCGATCAACACCGACTCGAGCTTCTACGGTGGCAGCGACGTCGGCAATCTCGGCGGCGTGCAGCCGGAGCCGATCCCGTGGCACAACCAGACGTTCTCGGCGGAGGTCACCCTGCCTCCGTTGGCGGCCATCTGGCTCGTGCCCGATGAGTAGCGCCGCCGCCCCGCCGGCGCGTACGTGCACATGAGCAGCGGCGCTTCACTCGAGGACGTCTACCCGTGGGAGCGTCCGCTCGGCGCGCGCCGGCTGGACGACGAGCACGCCGAGTTCCGGATCTGGGCGCCGCGCGCGCCGTCCGGCCCGGTGCTGCTGCTCGACGGCACGCAGCACGCCATGACCGATGACGGCTTCGGCGTCTATGAGGCGACGGTGCCGAGCTCCGGTCCTGGCGACTACAGCTATCTGCTGCCCGACGACGGCGGACCGCTGCCGGACCCGTGCTCGCGCTGGCAGCCGGACGGCCTGCGCGGGACCTCGCGACTCCTCGACGCGCGGGCGCTGCCGGCGCGCGGGGACGGCTTCACCGCACCGGAACCCGAGGAGCTTGTGATCTATGAGCTGCACATCGGAACGTTCACCGAGGCGGGGACGTTCGCCGCCGCCGCTGACCACCTCCGCGAGCTGGCCCAGCTCGGCGTCACCGCGATCGAGGTCATGCCGGTGGCCGAGTTCCCGGGCGCCCGCGGCTGGGGCTATGACGGCGTCTACATCTCCGCCGCCCAGTCCTCCTACGGCGGCCCGCTCGAGTTCGCCAGGCTGGTCGCGGCCGCCCATGAGCACGGCCTGGCGGTGATCCTCGACGTCGTCTACAACCATCTCGGCGCGTCCGGGGTCACCGCGATGGAGGCGTTCGGCCCGTACTTCACCGCCAAGTACGAGACCCCGTGGGGCAGGGCGATCAACTACGACGACGCGTACTGCGATCCGGTGCGCGAATGGGTCTGCCAGAGCGCCGAGGGCTGGGTGCGCGACTTCGGCGTCGACGGGCTGCGGCTCGACGCCATCCATGCCATCTTCGATGCCGGCACCGAGCACATCGTCGCCGCGGTCGCGCGGCGAGTTCATGCGGTGAACCGCGACCGGTACGTGATCGCCGAGTCGGGCATGAACGATCCCGTCGTCATGCGCCCCCGCGATCGGGGTGGCTGGAACTGCGACGCCGCCTGGGCGGATGACTTCCACCACTCGCTGCGGACGCTGATCACCGAGGACCGCGACGGCTACTACGCCGATTTCGGGCTGATGGCGCAGATGGCCAAGGCGTTCCACCGTCCCCACGTCGACGACGGCGAGTACTCCCCGTTCCGCAAACGGCGCTTCGGCGCGCCCGCCGAGGACGTCCCGCCGGAGCGGTTCGTCGTCTTCTCCCAGAACCACGACCAGGTCGGCAACCGCGCCTTCGGGGATCGGATGCCCGCCGCCGCCCGGCCGCTGGCCGCGTTCTGCACGCTCCTGTCACCGTTCGTCCCGCTGCTGTTCATGGGCGAGGAGTACGGCGAGCTGGCCCCATTTCAGTTCTTCTCGAACCACATCGATCCGGACATCGCCGCCGCCACGCGGGAGGGCCGGCGCAGCGAGTTCGCCGCGTTCGCCCAGTTCGGCGGCGCGGTGCCCGACCCGGAGGATCCCGCCACTTTCGCGCGCTCCAAGCTGACCCGTCAGCGGGATCAGGGACTGGCGCGGCTGTATCGCGAGCTGATCGTGGCGCGGCGGCGGCTGCCGCCGGGGAACCCGCGCGAGATCGAGTACGACGAGCGCAGCCGCTGGCTGATCGTCCGGCGCGGCCCGTTCGAGCTGGTCTGCAACTTCGGATCGGGGCCGGTCAGCATCCCCTGCCACGGCGAGACGATCGAGCTGACGGCGGGGGGTGATGCGCAGCTCAGCGGCGGATCCCTCAAACTGCCCGCCATGGCCGGCGCGGTGATCCGATGACCGAGGTGTGGCCCGGGCGCCCGTTCCCGCTCGGCGCGCGCTGGGACGGGCACGGCACCAACTTCTCGATCTTCTCCGAGCACGCCGAGGGCGTGACGCTGTGCCTGTTCGACGAGAAGGGCAACGAGACCCAGATCGGGATCCCCGTGCGACGGGCGCTGAACTGGCATTGCTACCTGCCCGGCGTCGGCCCCGGCCAGCGCTACGGCTTTCGCGTGCACGGGCCCTACGCGCCCAACGAGGGCCATCGCTTCAACCCGAACAAGCTGCTGATCGACCCCTACGCCAAGGCGATCGAGGGCACCGTGGACTGGGCCCACGACGCCAACGTGCTGCCCTACGTACCGCCCGACGACGTCGAGGACGCCGAAGCGGCCGATCTCGAGCTCGACGACGAGGACGACGCCGGCGCGATGCCCAAGTCGATCGTGATCGACGACAGCTTCGACTGGGAAGGCGACCGGCTGCCCCGGACCCCGTTCGCCGACACGATCATCTACGAGACGCACGTCAAGGGCTTCACCATGACCCACCCCGACGTGCGCGACGATCTGCGCGGCACCTACGCCGGACTCGCCTCCGAGCCGGCCCTGGAGTACCTCCAGGATCTCGGCGTCACCGCGGTCGAGCTGCTGCCGATCCACCACATCTGCGACGAGTCGTTCCTGCACGAGCGCGGGCTGCGCAACTACTGGGGCTACAGCACCATCGGGTACCTGGCTCCGTACTCCGAGTACGCCGCCACCGGCCGCCGCGGCGAGCAGGTCCGCGAGTTCAAGGGGATGGTCAAGGCGCTGCACCAGGCGGGCATCGAGGTGATCATGGACGTGGTCTACAACCACACCGCCGAGGGCAACCACCTGGGTCCCATGCTGTCGTTCAAGGGCGCCGACAACGCCGCCTATTACCGGCTGATGCCCGACGACCCGCGGCACTACATGGACTTCACCGGGACGGGGAACTCGCTGAACCCGGTCCATCCCAGTGTGCTGAGGCTGATCATGGACTCGCTGCGCTACTTCGTCACGGAGTGCCATGTCGACGGCTTCCGGTTTGACCTGGCGTCAGCCCTGGCCCGCGAGTTCTATGACGTCGACCGCCTGTCGGCGTTCTTCGACACGATCCACCAGGACCCGGTCCTCTCCCAGGTCAAGCTGATCGCCGAGCCGTGGGACGTCGGCCCCGGCGGCTATCAGGTCGGCAACTTCCCGATCCTGTGGTCGGAGTGGAACGGGGTCTATCGCGACACGATGCGCGATTTCTGGCGAGCGTCGGCCAGCGTCGGCCAGTTCGCCGAGCGGCTGGCGGGGTCGGCCGATCTGTACGAGTCCGACGGGCGCGATCCGTTCGCGTCGATCAACTTCATCACCGCGCACGACGGCTTCACTCTGCGCGACCTCGTCTCCTACAACGACAAGCACAACGAGGCCAACCAGGAGGGCAACCGCGACGGCACCGACGACAACCGCTCCTGGAACTGCGGCGCCGAGGGCGAGACCGACGATCACGCGATCCGAGAGCTCCGCCGGCGTCAGCAGCGCAATTTCCTGACCACCCTGTTCGTCTCGCAGGGCACGCCGATGCTGCTCGGCGGCGACGAGCGCAACCGCAGCCAGGGCGGGAACAACAACGCCTGGTGTCAGGACACGGAGATCAGCTGGTATGACTGGGATCGCGACGGGGATGCCGAGCAGATGCGGGAGTTCACCCGCCGGCTCATCCGCCTGCGAGGGGAGCACTGCACGTTTCGCCGGGAGAGCTTCCTGCGCGGCCAATCGGTCAACGAGTCCCCGCTCCCCGACGTGTGGTGGTTCCGGGTCGATGGGCGGCGGATGACGAGCCGGGACTGGGAGCACGGCGAGGCGGTGCTGGGGATGTTCCTCAACGGCTCCGCGATCCAACTCCCGGGTCCGCACGGTGAGGAGGTGTCCGACGACTCGTTCGTGCTGCTGTTCAACGCCCACGACGAGGATCGGGAGTTCAAGCTGCCGCGGCGCCGGATGGGCACCCGGTGGGAGCTCGAGCTGTGCACCGCCGACCCGACCGCCCAGCCCGGCACCGCGTCCTACGGCGCCGCGGCGCTGGTCAACGTCATCGCGCACTCGATCACGATCCTGAAGCGAGTGGCTTGAGCCGGGCGCCGGCGTTGCGGGCGACGTATCGCCTCCAGCTCACCCCGGACTTCGGCTTCGCCGCCGCGCAGGCCCAGATCCCGTATGTGCGCGACCTCGGCGTCTCGCATCTGTATCTGTCTCCGTCCCTGCAGGCTCGAGCCGGCTCCACCCACGGCTACGACGTCGTCGACCCGACCCGCATCTCCGCCGACCTCGGAGGCGAGGCTGCGTTCCGAGAGCTGGCCGACGCGGCCCATGCCGCCGGCCTGGGAATCGTGCTCGACCTCGTCCCCAACCACATGGCCACCGATGAAGCCAACCGCTTCTGGACCGATCCGCAGCTGCGCCGGCGCTTCTTCGACATCGACGCCGCCACCGGGCGTCATCGCCGCTTCTTTGACATCGACGACCTCGCCGGGGTGCGCCAGGAGGATCCGACGGTGTTCGCGGAGACCCATGCGCTGGTCCTGTCGCTCGTTGGCGACGGCGTGATCGACGCGCTGCGCATCGACCACCCCGACGGCCTCGCCGACCCGCTTCAGTACTTCCAGCGTCTGCGGGAGGGTGGAGTGACGACGGTGTGGATCGAGAAGATCCTGGAGGCGTCGGAGCCGTTGCGTGATTGGCCCGTGACGGGCACGGTCGGCTACGAGTTCCTCAACGACGTCTGCGGCGTCTTCGTCGCCGCCGAGGCCGAGCCGGCGTTCACCGCGCTCTGGCAGGACGTGTCAGGCGAACGGCGCGAGTTCGCCACCGTCGCCGCCGAGGCCAAGCTCGAGCAGGCCACCGGGCCGTTCATGCCGGAGATCGAGCGACTGGCGGCAGAGCAGGAGGTGGCCGGCGGCATCGACGCGCTCGCGCGGGCGGTCGCGTCGTTCCCGGTCTACCGCTCCTACGTCGTTGCCGACGAGGGGGTGGTGGCGCCCGCCGATCGCGAGGCGGTCGGCGCCGCCTCCGGGATGCCGGCCGAGGTGGCCGAGATGCTGCTGCTTCAACGACCCGCCCCGCCCGGGTTCGTGACCCGGTTTCAGCAGACCACCCCGCCGGTGGTGGCCAAGGGGATCGAGGACACCGCGTTCTACCGCTACGCCCGGCTGCTCGCGCTGTGCGACGTCGGCGGCGACCCGGGGCGGTTCGGGATCACCGTGGAGCGCTTCCACGCCGCCAACGAGGACCGGGCGCAGCGGTTCCCGCAGGCGATGCTGACGACGATGACGCACGACACCAAGCGCTCGGCGGACGTGCGGGCGAGGATCGCGGCGCTGACCTGGGCCCCCGACCTGTGGGAGGCTCGCGTACGCCGCTGGCTGCAGCTGACCGAACCGCTGCGCGCCGGCGGGGCCCCCGACGATCTGGAGCGCTACTTCATCTTTCAGACTCTGGTGGGAGCGTGGCCGATCGAGCTCGAGCGAACTGCGCAGTACATCGAGAAGGCGCTGCGCGAGGCCAAACGCAACAGCAATTGGATCGAGCCGAACATCGGGTGGGAGACGGCGGTCACGGACTTCTGCGCCCGGCTCTACGAGCACGACGAGTTCCGCTCCGAGCTGGACGACTTCGTCCGCGAGCTCGCGTTTGCCGGTGACCGGATCGCGCTGGGCACGGTCGCGCTCAAGCTCACGGCCCCGGGGGTGCCCGACATCTACCAGGGCGACGAGATGCCGCTGCGCGCCCTGGTCGATCCCGACAACCGCCGCCCCGTCGACTGGCAGTGGAACCGGACGATGCTGGGACGGCTGGCCGGCGGCGCGACGCCCCAGGGTGGGACGGGATCCGGTATCCGCAAGCTCTGGCTGACGACTCGGCTGCTCGGCCTGCGAATCCGCCGGCCCGACGCGTTCGCCGGCGCCTATGAGCCGCTGTCCGCCGGCGACGGGGTCGTCGCCTATCGCCGCGGTGACGCGGTGGTGGTGGCCGTCGGCACCCGCCCGGACCTCCCCGCCGGATCGCTTGATGGCGTGCCGGGTCGGTGGCGGGACGTCCTCTCCGGGGACGAGCGCCGGCTGACATCGCGGGTTCCGGTGGCCGAGCTGCTCGACGAGTACGGGATCGCCGTGCTGGAGCGGAGCTGAGAGATCGTTCTCGGCACCCGGAATACCGCTGACGCGCGGGCGCCGGGTCCGCGAGACGGGGAGGGCCGCCGGGCGGCCCGGTCGCGGTAGGGTCTCGGGCGCCACCATGCGCGCACTGACGTTCTCATGGGAGTACCCCCCGGTGATCGAGGGCGGCCTGGCCCGGCACGTGCGCAAGCTGTCCGAGAACCTGGTGCGCGAGGGCGTGGAGGTCCACGTTCTGACCCGCGGCAGCGACCATCTGCCCCCGGCCGAGGAGCGCCACGGGGTGGTCGTGCACCGGGTCCGCCAGGCGCCGTTCCCGCGCGACGTCAGGGCATTCGTGCGCTGGGTGGCGTCGATGAACGCGGCGATGGCCGAGCTGGGCGAGGCGCTCGACGACGAGCTGCACTTCGACCTCATCCACTCCCACGACTGGCTGGTGGCGAGCGCCGCCGAGCGGGTCGCGCGGCGGCGATCGCCGTGGCGCCCCTGGGTGACCACCGTGCACGCGACCGAGTATGGGCGCCACCAGGGCTGGGTGCAGAACTACCCGCAGTCCCACATCCACCAGGCCGAGCGCGAGATGGTGCGCCGCGCCGACCGCGTGATCACGTGCAGCCGCTATATGCGCAGCCACGTGGCGAGCGTGTTCGGCGTCGCCCCGGCGCGGATCACCCCGATGCAGAACGGGATCGACCCGGCCGACCTGGAGCCGGTGGCCGACAACCTCGACGAGCTGCGCGCCACCTACGCGCGGCCGGATGAGCGGCTCGTGCTGCTGGTGGGGCGCCTCGTCTACGAGAAGGGCTTTCATCTGGCGCTCGACGCGTTGGCGCCGGTCATCAAGACGATGGGCAACGTCCGCTTCGTCGTCGCCGGGACCGGCACCGCCGAAGCCGAGCTCCGCCGGCAGGCATGGCGGCTGGGCCTCCATCGCAGGGGGATGTTCCTGGGCTGGGTCGGCGACGACATGCTGCATTCCCTGTATCGGATCGCCGACCTGTGCATCGTGCCGTCGATCTATGAGCCGTTCGGGATCGTCGCACTCGAGGCGATGGCTTCGGGATGCCTGTGCGTCGTCGCCGACACCGGGGGCCTGCGAGAGGTGGTACCGGCGGATGGGACGGCAGGCCTGCGGTTCCCGTCGCGCGACTCGGCGGCGCTGCGGGAGATCCTCGAGCGCGTCCTCGCCGACGACGGCGAGCGGGCCCAGCTCGTCGCCGAGGCCCGAGAGCACGTGCTCCGGTTCGACTGGGGCGAGGTGGCCCGCCAGACGCTGTCGCTGTACGGCGAGCTGGCGCGGCCGCGGCACCGCCTGGAGCAACCGCTGCGCTGATCGCGCCGGCTCGCGGCATGATCGGCACTGAACGCCGCCGGCCACGGCCTGCGGCGCGCTGGTGCCGGCGCCGGTGTAGCGCCCGTTGCCGGCCGGCGCCAGAACGCGGAGCTCGACGCTCCCCGTCGCGCTACCCGAGTTGACGGCGAAGCTGGTGACGGTGCCATCGGACGCCACCGCCAGCGCGGGGTCGGTGGCGCCGTTGAACGGCACGTAGGTGCCCTACGGCCACCGGGCATTTAAACGGAAGAGGGCCCGGAGCGCGTGGCGCTCCGGGCCCTCGAAACTACGTCAACGTGACGAGGCTTACATCATCCCCGACATGTCGGGCATACCGCCACCGCCACCCATGCCGCCGCCGGCATCCTTGTCCTGGACCTCGGCGACGATCGCCTCGGTGGTGAGGATGTTCTTGGCGATCGACGCGGCGTTCTGCAGCGCGGAGCGCGTGACCATCGCCGGGTCGATGATGCCCGCGGCGATGAGATCGACGATCTCGCCCGTCGCGGCGTTGAGACCGTGACCCTTCTTGGCCTTGCGGACGTCGTTGACGACGACCGAGCCCTCCAGGCCGGCGTTCTCCGAGATCTGACGGAGCGGCTCCTCCAGCGCGCGGAACACGATCCTCGCGCCCGTCTGCTCGTCGGGGAGCTCGATCGACTCGATGTTGAGCGCCTTCTGGGCGACCAGCAGCGCGACACCGCCGCCCGGCACGATGCCCTCCTCGAGAGCAGCGCGGGTGGCCTGCAGCGCGTCCTCGACGCGGTGCTTCTTCTCCTTCATCTCGGTCTCGGTGGCAGCGCCGACCTTGACCACGGCCACTCCACCCGACAGCTTGGCGAGGCGCTCCTGGAGCTTCTCGCGGTCGAAGTCGGAATCGGTGGTGTCGATCTCGGACTTGATCTGGTTGATCCGGCCCTTGATCGCGTCACTGTCGCCGTTGCCGTCCACGATCGTCGTCGTGTCCTTGGCCACCACGACGCGGCGCGCGCGACCGAGCTGAGAGAGCTGGGTGTTCTCCAGCTTGAGACCCATCTCCTCGGTGATCACCTCGCCGCCGGTGAGGATGGCGATGTCCTCCAGCATGCGCTTGCGGCGGTCGCCGAAGCCCGGCGCCTTGACGGCCACGCCGGTGAAGGTGCCGCGGAGCTTGTTGACGACCAGCGTCGCCAGTGACTCACCCTCGACATCCTCGGCGATGATCAGCAGCGGCTTGCCGGACTGGATGACCTGCTCCAGCACGGGCAGCACGTCGCGGACCGATCCGATCTTGGAGTTGGCGATGAGGATGTAGGGATCCTCGAGCGTCGCCTCCATGCGCTCCTGGTCGGTGACCATGTAGGGCGAGATGTAGCCCTTGTCGAACTGCATGCCCTCGGTGAACTCGAGGTCCATGCCGAACGTCTGGCCCTCCTCGACGTTGACCACGCCGTCCTTGCCGACCTTGTCGATGGCGTCGGCGATCACGTCGCCGATCTCATCGTCGCCGGCCGAGATCGTCGCCACGCGGGCGATCTGGTCCTTGCCGGAGATCTCCTTGGACTGGAGCTCGATGTTCTTGACCACCTGGTCGACGGCGCGCTCGATGCCGCGCTTGAGCGCCAGCGGGTTGGCCCCGGCGGCGACGTTCTTCAGACCCTGGCGGACGATCGCCTGGGCCAGCACGGTCGCCGTGGTGGTGCCGTCACCGGCCACGTCGTTGGTCGCCGTGGCGACCTCGCGGACGAGCTGGGCGCCCTGGTTCTGGAAGACGTCCTCGACCTCGATCTCACGAGCGATCGTGACACCGTCGTTGGTGATCGTCGGGGCGCCGAACTTCTTGTCAAGGACGACGTAGCGGCCGCGCGGGCCGAGCGTCACCTTGACGGCGTTGGCTACCGCGTCGACGCCCTGCTCGAGCGCCTTGCGGGCCTCGGCGTCGTACTTCAGTTCCTTGTGTGCCATGTGTTTCTGATTCTCCTAAGGGTTCTCTAGAGGGTCTCTACTGGACCTTGGCGAGCACGTCGGACTCGCGGAGGACGAGGAGCTCCTCGCCGTCCACCTTGATCTCGGTACCGCCGTACTTGCTGTAGAGGACCTCGTCGCCTTCGGCGACGTCAAGCGGAGTGCGCTTGCCGGTGTCCTCGTTGATCTTGCCGTCGCCGATGGCGAGGACCTTGCCCTTCTGGGGCTTCTCCTTGGCGGTATCGGGCAGGACGATGCCACTCGCGGTGGTCTCCTCCTCCTCGATGGCCCGTACGATCAGGCGATCGCCGAGGGGCTTAAGCTTCATGTGATTCGACCTCCGGTAGAAGTGTGCGACAGACGGCGCTTGGCACTCGCGTACTCAGAGTGCCAGCGCGGTCCGGACTATAGCTTGCGCGGAGAGCTAATCAAGGCCAATTTGGCACTCTCGTGTTAAGAGTGCCAAAAACGCCGGTTTCCAGAGGCGGTGCGGGCGGCCGCGCGGGCGGTACCGTCCTCCCCGTGGAGAAGGTCTTCGGCAAGCACTCGGTACGCGCAGTCCTGCTGGCACGTCCGCAGTCGGTCACCCGGCTGGTGATCGCCGGCAAGGAGTCCTACCACCGGGACCTGATCGAGCTCGCCCGAGCGGCCGGGATCCAGGCCGAGCTGCTGCCGTGGCCGGAGTTCCGGCGCGTGGGCGGGGTGTCGGACGAGGACAAGCATCAGGGCATCGTCGTGTTGACCAAGCCGCGCCCGCTGCTGACCGAAGCCGACCTCAACGGCCTGGCGAACGCCAGCGTGGTGCTGGCCCTGGACCAGATCTCCGATCCCCAGAACCTCGGCACGATCCTGCGCAACGCCGCCTTCTTCGGTGTCGACGCGGCGCTGATCCTCAAGAACCGCGCGGCCGAGGTATCACCGCTGGTGGCGCGAGTCGCCGTCGGCGGCGCGGAGCTGGTCCCCACCTACCGGGTCACCAACCTCGCCCGCAGCCTCCAGATCCTCAAGGGGATGGGATTCTGGATCTACGGGCTCGACGAGCGGGGCGAGCGGACGCTGGCGGAGACCGAGTTCGACGCCAAGACGGTGCTCGTCGTCGGGGCCGAGGGCGAGGGTCTGCGCCATCGCACCAAGGGCGAATGCGACGCGCTGGTGCGGATCCCCGGTGGCCAGGCCGGGCTGGAGAGCCTCAACGCCGGGGTCGCGACGGCGGTCGCGCTGGCCGAGGTGTTCCGGGGCCGCTAGCCGACCGGGCGGCGCCGCGGACAGCCGGCCCTCCTCCCGCTACGCCCGCGAGACGTACTTGCCGGTGCGGGTGTCGACCCGCACCCGGTCACCGATGTTGACGAACAACGGCACCTGGACCGCCGCGCCCGTCTCCAGCGTCGCCGGCTTGGTCCCGCCGCCGGACGCGGTGTCGCCGCGCACCCCGGGCTCGGTCTGAGTGACCTCCAGGTCCACCGCGCTCGGGAGCTGCAGCCCGCCGGGCTGACCGTCGATTTCCAGCAGCTCGACCTCGTCGTTGGGCTTGGTCCAGCGCAGCTCGTCCTCCAACTGAGCCTGGGGCACCGTCAGCTGCTCGTAGGACTGGCTGTCCATGAAGTGGGCGTCCTCGCCGTCCGCGTACAGGAACTGCATGCGGCGCACCTCGGTGCGGATCGAGCGGAACTTCTCGCCGGCGCGGAAGGTCTTGTCGATCACATTGCCGTCCGAGGTCCGGCGCAGCTTCGTGCGCACGAACGCCGCGCCCTTGCCGGGGTTGACGTGCTGGAACTCGAGCACCTTGAACACGGTGCCGTCCACCTCGATGTGGTTGCCGCTCTTGAACTGGTTGGTGGAGATCATCGTGTCCAAGCGTACCCCGAGCGCCGGGGAGTCGCCTTGCATCGTGCCCCCGTCCCGGGGCGCCGGCGGGTCAGTTGCGGGCGCCGCCGAGACCGTGCATCCGGTCGCGGAGCCCCTCGGCCGGCTGCTCGATGATCTGCGAGAAGCGCACGACCGTGACGGTGTCGTCCATCGCCACCTTGCGGCCGTAGATCTGCTCGAGGAAGTGGACCATCTCGTCGACGCGGCGGAACTCGGGGTTGTCGTGCTCGATCTCGCGCGGAGACAGATCCTTGACCCGCTTGACCTCCACCTGATCGATCACCGCCTGGAAGATCTTCTCCCGCGGCGAGTGCTGGTACCCGATCGTGACCAGCACGCACTCGTTCTTGTGGTACTTGTGCGACTTGTCGCCGAGGCGGATCGTGGCCGTCTTGCGGCCGCGCCGAAGCTGGTCGGCGAACACCGAGGAGTAGAAGTTGAGCACCCGCACCGGTGCGCAGCCTACCGATCCTGTGCGACTCGCGTGAGCGCGCGCTTGACCATCTCGCGCTCGCCGGCGTAGGTCAGCTCGTCGAGCGCCTGCTCGAGTCCGACCCAGCGCGCCTCCTCGATCTCGTGGTCGTGGTCGGCAACGTCTCCGGAGCGGTATTCGAACAGGAAGAAGCGGACGACCTTCGCGATCCGGCGGCGATGGCGCTCGTAGCGGTAGGTGATGTCCCCGAGCTCCTCGATCAGCTCCGCCTGCACGCCGGTCTCCTCCGCCACCTCACGCCGGGCGGCCTGCTCGGGCGTCTCATCGCCGTCGAGATGTCCCTTGGGCAGCGCGACCACGGGACGGCCGTCCGCGGCGCGCTTGACCGGCACGATCACGATCATCTCGCCCTGACGAACGACGACGCCGCCGGCGGAGAACTCGTCGGCGCCGTCCGGAAAGGCGGCCCGGGGCCCGTCAGTAGACATACCCCTCCAATCTGCCGGGGTCGTGCACCGTCAGCTTCCCGCGGCCCTGGGTGATCACCCCAGCCCGCTCGAGCACGGCCAGGAATCGGCTGGCGGACTCGCGGGACGATCCGGCGAGCTGGGCCAGATCGGTCTGGGTGGCGGTGATCGGCACGTCCGCGTCCCCGGCCCCCTCGGCCCGCGCCGTCGCCACCAGCCCGGCCAGAGCCGAGGCGACGCGACTCTGCACGGTCTGGAACGACTGGCGGGTCAGACGCTCGTTCGTCTCCCGCAGCCGGCGCCCCAGCGACCCGAGCAGCTTGACCGCGATGTCCGGATGGGCGCGCAGCAGCCGGCGCATGTCGCCGCCGAGGATCGCGGCCGCCTCGGTGTCCTCGAGCGCCTCGATCGTGGCCGACCGGCGCTCGTCCTCGAACATCGCCAGCTCGCCGAAGAAGTCACCGGCGCCGAACGTGGCCAGCGTGATCGTGCGTCCGTCGGTGTGCTCGCGGATGGCCCGGACCCGGCCCAGGCGCACCACGTAACAGGTGTCGCTGCGATCGCCCTCGCGAAACACCACCTCGCCGCCGGCGAAGCTCCGCGGCACGGTGACGGCCGCCACCTCGGCGAGATCCTGGTCAGCCAACGTGGAGAACACCGGGACGCTGTGCAGGAGCGCGATGGTCTCCTCGCTCGTCGCGGCCATTGTGTGAGAGATACCACACACGGTTCCCGGCCCGCCGTCGGGGCCCCGGGCCGACGGCGGGCGGCCGTCGGGCCCCGGGCCGACGGCGGGCGGCCGTCGGGCCCCGGGCCGAGCCCTTGTCGCTACAGGAGATCGAGCACGTGCTCGCGGCGGCGGCGGCGGACGGCAATCGCCACCCACGCCGCCAGCGCGGCGACCAGCCCGACGGGAACCAGCACCGCCAGCACGATCAGACCGACACCGGCCACCACGACCAGCACCCGGCCGGCGTCGTGCGCGGCACGGCCGATCGTGAAGGAGCTGCCCTTTGCCGGCGCCGGCGCCGGCGGCGTGGCGGCCTGGATCGTCAGCGCGATGCGGCTATAGGCGACCTGCCGCTGGAGCCCGCGCAGGGTCGACAGATCGGAGTTGATCGACGCATCGGCGCCGCGAAGCTGGAGCCGGATGGCGTCGACCTGCTGAGTGGTGGTCGCGGCCGCCAGCTGCCCGAGCAGCGACCGGCGCAGCGCCCGGGCCACGGCCAGCCGTTCGCCGGCGCCGCCGACCTGGCCGGTGATATCCGCGGTGGCGTCCGTCCGCGAGACGACGTTCGCCCCGCGCAGGCGAGAGAGCGCGGTCAGGGTGGCGCCGAGGTTGGCGCTCGGCACGCTGAGCTGGAACGACGCCGTGCCGTTGATGTTCTGAGTGGCGGTCACGCTGGAGCTGTCGACGATGCCGCGCTCGGAGCCGATCACGTCGAACACCTGCTGGGCGACGTCATCGACCCGCCGGGGCGCCGTGGAGAGCTGGATCTGCGCCGACTGAACGATCTGGCGGTTGCCGGAAGGGACCGGGGCGGGCGCGTTCGGGGACGTCCCCGCCGATGCCGATGGGGAGGTGGAGCTGGACGCGGCGGCGGACCTCGGCGTCGACCCGGCACCGGCCAACGCTTCCGGCCTCACGTGGCGAGCGGCCGCAGCCGGCGCGCCGGACGCGCGGGACGCGCCGGACGCGCCGGACGCGCCGAACGCTGCCGCCGAGCTGGAGGAGCTGACCGTCGATGCGCCGGCCGCGGTCGAGGCGGTCTCCGGGGTGCCACTCGACAACACGCCACCGCTGCCCGCCGCTACCACGATCACCGCCGCGACCCCGGCGACCGCTGCCGCCGCGGCCGCGCCGGGCGCCAGCAGCCGGCGCCATCGCCGCCGCGGTGGCCGCGCCGCCGCGGGGGCAGCAAACCGGCGCTGGACCCGCTCGTCGAGCGCCACCGCGAACTCCGGGCGCGGCTCGGGCAGGTCGCGGCGGAGGATGAGCGCCAGCTCGGCCAGCTCGGCGTACTCGGGGTCAACCGCCTCCCCGTCGAGGGTGGCGTCGATCGCCAGCAGCGCGCCGGCGATCTCCGGCGTCATCTGATCATCATCAGGCGAGCGCATCGCAAGCCCTCCTCAGCTTCTCCATCGCCCGGTACAGAAGGGTGCCGGCCGCCGTCTCCGAGATCCCGAGCACGCGCGCCAGCTCGGCGTTGCGCAGCCCGGCGTGGAACTTGAGCGCGATCACCTCGCGATCGCGGGCGGGCAGGTCCGACAGCGCCGAGCGGACCGCGGTGCGGCGCAGCGCGACCTCGGCGCCGTCGTCGACGCCGACCGCGGAGACGTCCTCGGGATCGACGACCAAAGACGCCACCCGCTTACGCCGCCGCAGCTCGTCCAGCGCGGCGTTGCGCGCGATCCCGAACAGCCATGCGCGCTCCCCGCCCCGGCGGCGATCGAACGTCACCCGGCGCCGGTAGGCCCGCTCGAACGCGAGCGCGGTGACGTCCTCGGCGGCGGCGCGGTCGCCGAGCAGGGTGCAGACGTAGGCGAAGATGTCGTCGCGGCTGGAGCGATACAGCAACTCGAACCGCTCCCACGAGTTATGACGGCCAGAGGACTCGCTCTTGCCGAGATGCGCCTGAGTCTCGATCACCACCTTCACTACGCGCCCGTTGATGATCCGTCACGTATCACAGTCCCGATATGGTCGAACCATGCGCGCCGTGGCGACAACGGTACTCGCGGCGGCGATCCTCGTCACGCCCGCGGCCGGCGCCAGCACCGGGGCGCCCGGTCCGAGGCAGATCGCCAAGGCGGTCGCCCAGGCGGAGCGATCGCCGTCACTGTGGGCAACGGTCAACGTCTGCAGCTCCCGCCGCGATCCGAACTCGCTGGGGATCCGGGGGCAGATGCCGACGCTCGGCTTCCCGGCGACGCTGTCGATGCAGGTCCAGGTCGACTACTGGTCCACTGCGGCGAAGCGGTTCGTCCCGATCAAGAGCCCGACCGCCGTGAAGACGCTGTCGCTCGGACAGCAGCCGACGGGGCTCCAGCAGGCCGGCGCCATCTTCCCATTCGGCGCCCACGCCGGCCGGCTGAACGCGACCATCACGTTCACCTGGATCCGGGGGCGGACGGTGCTCGGCCACACCGTGCGGCGCACCACCGCCGGCCACCCGACCGCCCAGTACGGCAGCCCGCTGCACTACAGCGCGGCGCAGTGCACGATCAGGTAGCCGCGCGCAGCGTCACCGAGTGCAGCGTCGCTGAGCGCAGCCTCACCGAGCGCAGCGTCAACGAGAGCTCACGCGTCAGCGCTGGCAGCCCGGGCACCAGAAGGTGGTCCGGTTGTCATCGCCCCCCGGGCGTGCCTGGATCGTCGTGCCGCACCGCGGGCAGGGCCGCCCGTGACGCCGGAACACGCGCGGCGCATCGGCCATGCGACCCGTCCGGGCGGAGCCGAGCATCCGGGGTCGCACCCCCTCGATGATCGCCCGCGCCTCGGCATCGCTGACGGCGGACACAGGCCGCCAGGGATCGATCGCCGCCTCCCAGCATCCCTCCGCCTTCCAGATGTTGCCGATCCCGGCGACGTTGCGCTGGTCCAGCAGCGCGTCGCCGATGCCGCGGGTGTAGTCGTCGGCCCGGAGCCGGCGCAGGAAGCCGTCGAAGTCGAACTCCGGCGCGAGCACGTCGGGGCCGAGCGCGGCCAAGCGCTGATCGAAGCGGGTGCGGCTCTCGGTCAGCAGCTCGAGCACCGGGCCGTTGAACTGCACCACCTGATGACCGGCGCGCTCGAGCACCAGCCAGGCCAGCCGTGGTGATCGGCCCCAGCGGCGTTCAGGGGGATAGATGCCCCACGTGCCGGTCATCCGCAGGTGCGAGTGAATCGTGAGCTCGCCGTCGAAGCGCAGGAACAGGTGCTTGCCGTGGGTCCGCACCCCCGCCACGGCCCGGCCGGCGAGCCGCTCGGGCCAGCGATCCAGGGCGTGTCGCGGGTGCGGGGTGCGGATCGCGTCGGGCACGTGCCCCTCCAGGACCGGCCGCATCCGCTGCGCGGCGTAGGCGATCGTGTCCCCCTCCGGCATGCGAACCGCTCAGGCGGTGAGCGTGAGCCGGCGCGGTCCCTCCTGGAACCCGAGCTCGGTCAGCGCGGGCGCCAGCACGGAGGTCATCGCCGACTCGCCGTCCACCTTCTCCAGGGCAACGCGCTTGATCGCACCGGAGCGCACGTGAGCGACCAGCGCTCCCAGTGCCGGATGCAGCCGCGCATCGTCGGCGCTCACCAGTGTCTGCAGGCCTCGCCCGCCGCGTTCCAGGTACACGATCGGCTCGCCGCCGGCGAGCACGACGTAGGCCCCGGCGACCCGAGCCGGACGACGGGTCCGGGACTCGTCATCGCCCTTGGGCCACGGGAGCGCCGCGCCGTAGGGCTGGGCCGGATCGACGGCGGCCAGCACCAGCGGGGACGCCGTCTCCCCGGGATTGGCCGCCACGCCGCGCGCCCGCAGGCGCTCGACCGCGCCGGGCAGCGCGAACTGGGCGCCACCGAGGCCCTCCAGGAAATACCCGCGCCGGGCGACGCCCAGCGTCTCGAGCTGGGACAGCTCGGAGTAGATCGCCGAGAATCCACCGGGGATGCCCTCGGCCAGCACCTGCTCGCGGGTGACGATGCCGTAGCGCTCGAGCAGCAGCTCACCCACCGCCCGCCGCCGCGCCACCGGATCAACGTCGGCGCGCAGCAGCGGCTCGGTCAGCGACCAGCGCCCCTGGACGTGCGCCCCACCCGCCGCACCGTCGCGGCCCCGACCCGCTCCGAAACGGCCACGTCGACCGGACCGGCGGATCTGGTCGCGCTGCGCGCGGGCCAGCGTCAGCCGCGGCGCCCGCAGCGGTGCGAATGCGTCGTTGGTGACCACGCCCGCCCACGCCAGGTCCCACAGCGCCTCCTGAATCTCCTCGGGGGACAGGGCCACGTCGACGAGCAGATCGGTGAAGAAGCAGGCGCCCGCGGCCAGCCGGTCGCGCACCGCATCGTGTGCCGGGCCCGACGGCCGGTCCCCGCGATATGGCGGTGGGCCGAGCAGGCTCAGGTCCGCCCGGAAGTAGAGAGCCACCCGGCCCGAGTTGCGACCGAGTGCGCCGGCGCCCACCCACACCACCTCGCCGGCGGCGCACAGCTGATCCATCCACGCCGGCGAGTAGGCGCCGACGCGCCGGGGCAGCACGTCGCGCTCCCACACCTCGGCGGGGAGCGGCAACCCCTGGAGGGGCACCAGCGTCTCGCGCAGCCGATCGATCCCGGCGCCCGACGCCGGGTGACGGTCAACGCCCTGCCACGCCGGCAGGAATCGCGCCAGCTCGCGAGCCTCGGCGGGCTCGATCTCCTTGCGCAGCACGGCCAGCGACGCGCGGCGCAGGCGGCGCAGCACCTCGGGATCACACCACTCCCGGTCAGACCCGCCGGGACGCAACTCGCCCCGCACCAGGGCTCCGGCACGCTCCAGCTCACGCAGCGCCGCCGAGGCGTCGATGCCGTAACGGGCGTGCACTTCGCCAGTGGTGAACGGACCGTGGGTGGCGGCGTAGCGAACCAGCAGCCGGCGCAAGGCGTCCGGGACGTCCTCGAGGAACACCGCCGGCAGACCGCCCGGCGGCGCGGCACCGAGCGCGTCCCGGTACAACCCGGCGTCGGCGGCGTCGATCCACCGCTCCTCCCCGTTGACGCGGATCCGGGCGGCGCGGCGCTCGCCGCGGAGGTCATCGAGCATCGCGGCGGCGTCCAGTCCGTCGAGCACGCGAGCCGTCGCCTCGGCAAGGCTGAGGTCACCGGTTCGGCGCAGCACGTCGAGCAGGCCGTCGCGCCCGGTGGCGCGGGCCGGCTCCGACAGGCACTGCAGGTCGGACTCGACGCGCTCGAGCGCGCCGGGATCGATCAGATCGCGCAGCTCCTCCTGGCCGAGCAGCTCGCGCAGCAGGTCGCGATCCAGGGACAGCGCCGCGGCACGCCGTTCGGCGTTCGGAGTGTCGCCCTCGTACATATACGTGGCGACGTAGTCGAACAGCAGCGAGGAGGCGAACGGGGACGCCGTGGCGGTCTCGACCTCCACCAGCGTCAGTTCCCGCCGGTGAATCCGGGTGAGCAGATCGACCAGTCCGGGAACGTCGAGGACATCGCGCAGGCACTCGCGATACGTCTCGAGGATCACGGGGAACTCCCCGTACTTCTTGGCCACCTCGAGCAGCGACTGGGACTTCAGCCGCTGCTGCCACAGCGGCGTCCGCTTGCCCGGACGGGCCCGCGGGATCAGCAGCGCCCGGGCGGCGTTCTCCCGGAAGCGAGCGCCGAACAGGGCCGACGAGCCGAGCTCGGCGACGATCAGGTCCTCGATCTCGTCGGGCTCCAGCAACACCAACTCGGCCCCCGGCGGTTCCTCGGCATCGGGCAGGTGGACGATGATCCCGTCGTCGGAGTAGATCGCGTCCGATTCGAGGCCGACCTGATCACGGATACGGGCGCTGAGCGCGAGCGACCAGGCGGCGTGGACGCGACCGCCGAACGGGCTGAGCACGCACAGGCGCCAGTCGCCGATCTCGTCGCGGAACCGCTCCACCACGATCGTGCGGTCCGACGGGATCACGCGGGTGGCCCGCTGCTGCTCGGCCAGGAACTCGAGCAGGTTCCGGGCGGCGCGCTCGTCGAGGTCATAGTCGCGCTCGAGGACCTCCGCCGGCTGATCGACGGCCCAGCGCGAGAACGCCCCGATCGCCTCCCCGAGCTCCCGCGGGCGGCCGAGGGTGTCGCCCTTCCAGAACGGCACCGCTCCCGGCAGTCCCGGCGCCGGCGTCACGATCACCCGGTCACGCCCGATCTCCTCGATGCGCCAGGTGCTCGCACCGAGCAGGAACGTCTGGCCCGGTCGCGCCTCGTACACCATCTCCTCGTCGAGCTCGCCGACGCGGCGGCCGTCGGGGAGCGTGACGGCGAACAGCCCCCGGTCGGGAATCGTGCCGGCATTGGTGACCGCCAGCTGGCGCGCGCCGGGGCGCGCGCGGATCGTGCCGGCGACCCGGTCCCACACGATCCGGGGGCGCAGCTCGGAGAACTCCGACGACGGGTAACGGCCGTCGAGCATGTCGAGGACGTTCTCCAGCTGGGTGCGCGGCAGCTCCGCATAGGAATAGGTTCGGGTGGCGAGCGCGAACAGATCGTCCACGCTGACGGTCCCGCCCGCCTCGTCATCGGGCGCCGCGGCGGCGATCGCCACGATCTGCTGGGCGAGTACGTCCAGCGCGTTGCGCGGCACGACGGTCGTCTCGATCTTGGCCTCGCGCATCCGGCGAGCGACGACCGCGCACTCGAGCAGATCGGCGCGGAACTTCGGGAAGATGCGGCCGCGGCTGACATCGCCCACCGAGTGTCCGGCGCGGCCGATCCGCTGCAGCCCGCGCGACACCGATTTCGGCGACTCGACCTGGATCACCAGATCCACCGCGCCCATGTCGATCCCCAGCTCGAGGCTCGAGGTGGCGACGAGACAGGGCAGCTCGCCGGCCTTCAGCAGCTCCTCGACGATCGTGCGCTCCTCTCGCGCCAGCGAGCCGTGATGGGACCGGGCCAACTCCTCGCCCGCCAGATCGTTGAGGCGGACGGCCAGCCGCTCGGCGGCGCGCCGGTTGTTGACGAACAGGATCGTCGACTTGTGGGCCTTGATCAGCTCCACCAGCTCCGGGTAGATCGCCGGCCAGATCGAGCGGCGCGTCGCCTCGCCGCCGGCCAGCGGGTCCAGGTCGACCCCACCCGCCGCCGCGTCGGGCTCGACCATCGACTCGACCGGCACGTGGATCTTCAGGTCAAGCTCCTTGCGCACGCCGGTGTCGACCACCCGGCAGCGGCGGTGGGGCCCGACCATGAACCGGCCGACCTCCTCGAGCGGGTTCTGGGTGGCCGACAGGCCGATCCGCTGGACGTCATCGGCGGGGCCGGCCGCTTGCGAGAGCCGCTCGAGCGTCAGCGCGAGGTGGGCGCCGCGCTTGGTCGAGGCGACGGCATGGATCTCGTCGACGATGCACCAGCGCACCCCGGCAAACAGCTTCTGCGCCTGGCCGGTCAGCATGAGGTACAGCGATTCGGGGGTGGTGATGAGGATGTCGGGCGCCTCGCGCAGCATCTGCTGGCGCTCCTTCTGCGGCGTGTCGCCGGTGCGGACCCCGACCTTGAGGTCAGCGCCGATACCTCGCAACGGCGTGCGCAGGTTGCGATCGATGTCGTAGGACAGCGCCTTGAGCGGCGATACGTACACGAGGCTGATCCGGCGATCCCGCGGGTTGGCGGGCGCCGGCTGCTGCGCGAGCCGGTCGATCGCATACAGGAACGCGGCCAGCGTCTTGCCGGATCCGGTCGGGGCCGAGATCAGGACATGCTCGCCGGAGGCGATCGCCGGCCACGCCTGCGTCTGAGCCTCGGTCGGCCCCTCGAACGCACCGGCAAACCACTCGCGCGTGCGTTCACTGAAGGCCTCGAGGGACACCCTCCTGAATCTACTCCGGGTCCATGAAGGCGACCCGGACCGTCAGGCCGGCGTCGCGGCTGAGCGCGGCGATGTGGCGTCCGGGCTGGACGGCGTCGCAGATCTCGCCGACGAGCGGGCTCAGCTGGTCACGCAGCCGGGCGAGGTCGGGCACGATGACGACCAGTCCCCAGAACCGCGCCGGGCCGCGCGGGCCCTCGCGGGCCTCGACCAGCTCGAGGATCGCCGGGCCGAAGCGGCGGAACCCCTGGCGAAACCCGCCCGCCGCGGGGCTGCCGCTCGCTCGGCGTCCGGCCTCGCCTGATCGAGCGGCGCCCGCGCCATCCTGCTGAATCCGCCGCAGCGGCATGTTCGCCGCGTCCAGCGCGGCGGCGGTGCGGTCGAAATCCGAGGTCGTGACGACGACCTGGTCGATCCCGATCGCCCCGTTGGCGTGGACCGGCGCCGGCGCGGACGGCGGGGCCGCCACGGTGACCTCGGTGGCGAGGCCGTCGAGCTGCACCCCATCCGGGACGTGACGCAGCGTCCATCCGGTGATCCCGCGGCCCGCGGCGCCAAGCGTCACCTCGATCCCACCGATGACCGTCGTGCCGTCGCGCACCGTGAAGCCGAGCGCCGACCACAGTGCCGGGCCGTCGGCGATCGCCAGCCCCGCCAGCTCGGCCCGGGGCGGCCGCGGAGCCTCGCTCACGGCACGGTGACGACGAGCTTGCCCCGCGGGTGGCCGGTCTCGCTGATCCGCTGCGCCTCGCCGATTTCGGCGAGCGGGAACGTCTGGGCGACCGGCACAGTGAGGCGCCCGGCCTCGATCAGGGCCGCGGCATCGGTGAGCGCGCTCCACGCGCGGTTCGCGTCCGAACCGCCGCTGAACGTCACCCCGGTCTGCTGCGCGCCCTGGAAGTCGGCGATGGTGATGACGTGCTCGGCGGAGCCGGTCAGCTCGATGAGCGCCGGCAGCGCCCCGCCGCCGAAGGCGTCGAGGGCGCGGTCGACGACCGGGTCCCGCCCGCCCACCAGGGCGCGGACGCGGTCCACCAGCCCATCGCCGTAGGCAGTGGGCTCGGCCCCGAACGACCGCAGGTACTCGGCGTTGGCGGCGCTCGCCGTTCCGATCACGCGGGCGCCGCGCTCGCGCGCGAACTGGACCGCGGCGATCCCGACGCTGCCGGAGGCGCCGTTGATCAGCAACGTCTGGCCCTCGCCGACGCCGAGCAGGGCCAGCGTCCGTTCGGCGGTCTCGACCGCGACGGGGAGGGCCGCCGCGGCGACGAAATCGAGGGTCGGCGGGATCGGGGCATAGAAGCCGGCCAGCGCGAGCTCGGCCGCCGCCCCGCCGGCGCTGCCGAACACCTCGTCGCCGACGGCGACATCGGTGACGCCCTCGCCGAGCTCGTCGACCACGCCGGCCATCTCGACGCCGGTCCGTCGGGGCAGGTCGCCGCCCATCATGCCGCTGCGGACCTTCCAATCGATCGGGTTGATGCCCACGGCGCGCACGCGGACCCGGATCTGGCCCGCCGCCGGGGTCGGGTCCGGGAGCTCCACGAGCTCGAGCACCTCGGGACCGCCGAACTCGCTGAACTGAATCGCCTTCATGGTCTCTCCCGCGTCGTGGTCCGCCCTACGTTACGAACCCGGACCGGCGAGGCGGGGCGAGCAGCGGGCGGCCCCGCTCAGATCCCGCGCCCGGCCCAGGACCGAATCGAGCATCGGTTCCGTCAGCCGTCGCGTGAACGTGTTCTGCTGGCTCGGATGGAAGCTGCCCAGCAACGTGAAACGATCGACCATGGCCTCGCTGCCATGTCCGAATCGCGGGCGGGGGCGCGGCAGGGTCGCGCCGCCGGCGGCGAGGATCCGCAGCGCCGCATCCCAGGCGAACGCGCCGAGGCAGACGATCACCCGCGCCTGAGCCAGCAGGCCCAGCTCCCGGACGGCATAGGGCAAGCAGGTGTCGCGCTCCGCCGGAGTTGGCTTGTTGGCCGGCGGAGCGCACCGAACCGCGGCCGCCACCCAGCAGTCGCGCAGCGCCAGGCCGTCGTCGCGATGACTCGAGGTCGGCTGGTTGGCGAAGCCGACCCGGTGCAGGGAGGCGAACAGCCAGTCCCCGGACCGGTCGCCGGTGAAGACCCGGCCGGTGCGGTTGCCGCCGTGAGCGGCCGGCGCGAGGCCGAGCACCACCACCCCGGCGTGAGGGTCGCCGAAGCCCGGGATCGGCCGGCCCCAATATGTCTCGTCGGCGAAGGCGGCCCGCTTGCACCGGGCGACCTCCTCGCGCCACGCCACCAGGCGGGGACAGCGCCGACAGGAGACGATCTCGCGCTCCAGACCAGCCAGGCCGGCGGCGCCGCTCACGGTCGCGGCGGGTGGGACGGGTCGGCTGCAGGGGCCGATTCCATCAGCCCGAAGATGAGCCGATCGATCACGGGCGCCAGCTCGAGCAGCCGCTCGGGCACGCCCAGCCGGAGCTGACGGGACACCAGCTCAACGATCGCTCCGACCACCGCGAACGCGTCGTGCGGGGAGCTGAAGCGACCGGAGAGGCCGCGGCGGGCGGCGGCGGCGTTCTCGGCGTCGAGCACGCCGGCGAAGGCCTGGAGGACCTGGTCACGGCGCTGAGCCGCGCGCGGCCCGGCGCCGATGATCTCCACCAGCAGCGTCTGCGCGAAGTCCGGATGCTCCGCCAGCGCTCCGAGGAATGCCCGCGTTCCCGCCTTCAGCCGCTCCTTGGCGTCGCCGGTGGGGGCGTTGCCGGCGGCCTGCGCCATCGCGTCCTGGACGAGCTGGGCGCCCATGTCGAACAGCGCCAGAATGCACTCCTCCTTGTTGGCGAAGTGCTCGTAGAAGGTCGCCTTCGACATCCCCGCCCGGCGGCTGATCGACTCCGAGCTGGCGCCCGCATACCCCGACTCGGCGAACTCCAGCGCCGCGGCCCGGAGCAGCCGCTCGCGCTGCAATGGCAGCCGCACCTCGGGCGGTGGCGCGTGCCGACCTCGTGCCGTCGTCACCGCGGCGCGCCCTGACCTAGTGGCCCGCGCCGCACATAGGGTCGGAGACCACTATGCCTTGAGCGAGCGCCCGTAATGGCGCTCGTAGTACTCGCGGTAGGACCCGGACCGGATCGGCTCCCACCACCAGGCGTTGTCCCGGTACCAATCCACCGTGCGCGCCAGGCCGTCCTCGAATCCGGTCCGGGCCCGCCACCCGAGCCCGGCGAGCTTGTCCGATGACAGCGAGTAGCGGCGATCGTGACCGGGGCGATCGGTCACGTACTCGATCAGCGATTCGTCGGCGCCGGCCAGCCGCAGGATCCGCTTCACCACGTCGAGGTTCTCGCACTCGTCGGGTCCGCCGCAGTTGTAGACCTCGCCCGGCCGACCGTGCTCCAGCACATGGCCGATGCCGCGGCCGAAGTCCTCCACGTAGAGCCAGTTGCGCACGTTCTTGCCGTCCCCGTACACCGGGAGGTGATCGCCCGCGAGCGCGTTGAGGATCATCAGCGGGATCAGCTTCTCCGGATACTGGCGGGGACCGTAGTTGTTGGAACCCCGCGCCACCAGGGTCTCGAGCCCGTAGGTATGGAAGTAACTGAGGACGAGCAGGTCCGCGCCGGTCTTGGTGGCGCTGTAGGGACTGGATGGTTGCAGTGGCGAGGCCTCGGTGAACGACCCGGTGTCGATCGACCCGTACACCTCGTCGGTCGACACCTGGACGTAGCGCAGGCCACGCTGGCGGGCAGCCTCCAGCAGGACGTGCGTGCCCTGGCCGTTGGTGACGCTGAACGCGAACGGGTCGGCGATCGAGCGGTCGACGTGTGTCTCCGCGGCGAAGTTGACGATCGCCTCGGCGTCGCCGATCGCGTCGGCCACCGCCTGTGGATCCTCGATCGCACCGTGCACGAAGCGGATGTCGGACTCGACATCGCGAAGGTTCTCCTGGCGACCGGCGTACGTCAGCGCATCCAGCACGGTCACGTCGTCGCCGTGCTCGCGGACGCGCAGCGCCGCGAACGTGGAGCCGATGAAGCCGGCGGCGCCGCAGACGAGGAGCTTCACGCGGCCGCCTCCGAGAATTCGGCCATGAAGTCGCGCAGTCCGGCTCGCCACGACGGCAGGGCGGGGGCGCCGCGCTCGGACGTCAGGACGCTGTAGGCCGGACGCCGGGCCGGCGTCGGGTAGCTCTCCGTCGCGATCGCCCGCACGTCGCAGTCCGCGCCCGCGGCGGCGACGATCTCGGTGGCGAACTCATACCAGGAGCAGGACTCCGCGCCGGCGACGTGCAGAACGCCCGGGACCGGTTCCCGCGCCAGCGTCACCAGGGCCCGGGCCAGATGCCCGGTGAAGGTGGGGCAGCCGATCTGATCGGACACGACGCTGAGCTCGGCGCGCTCGGCGGCCAGTCGCAGGATCGTCTTGGGGAAGCACGCGCCGTGGGCGCCGAACAGCCAGGCGCTCCGCACGATCGTGTACCGATCGCCGGTCGCGGCGACCGCACGCTCGCCCTGCAGCTTGGACCGGCCGTAGGCGCCGATCGGGTCGACGCCGTCAGATTCCAGGTAGGGCGAGGCCTTCTCCCCGTTGAACACGTAATCGCTGGACACGTGAATCGTCCAGGCTCCGGCCGCGGCCGCGACCGCGGCGACGTTCCCGGCCCCCGCGCCGTTGACGGCCGCGGCGTCCTCGAATCGGCTCTCGGCGCCATCGACGTCGGTCCACGCCGCGCAGTTGACGACCACGTCCGGCGCCGCCGCAACGATCGTCTCGCGGACGGCGGCGGCGTCGGTGATATCGAGCTCGGCACGCGGGCATCCCACCACGTCGTGGCCCACCGCCTCTGCCGCCTGACACACGTCGCGTCCGAGCATGCCGGCTGCGCCGGTGACCAGCATCCGCATGGCGCCAAGGGTAGACGCACCGTCTCGGCGATGTCCGCCGGACCCGCCGGCCGGCCGGCGAGGCGTCCCGGAAACCTCCGTAGCGGCGCCCATGTTTTCGAGGACCGCGTGTAATGTTTCTATAAGGTGAGTTGGCGATTACGGGCCGGTTGTTTGGGCCCCCGAGCACCGCTAAAGAGCTCTTGAGCGGAGCAGAATGGCCGTATCAGCCCGCGGCTTCGCTTCCTGTCGATTCGACAATCGGCCGCCCTGTCGGTCACGGTCCTCGCCACCCAGTCCGTGATCTTCGGGCTCGCCGCCATCGACCCGCGCCACTCGTCGCGGCGTCTCGCCACGCCCCACCTGCCGGCCGGCGCGCACGTCCTGGCGCTGGTTCTGGGCGTCACGTTGCTGGCCCTGACACCGCGGCTGTGGCGCGGGACTCGGACGGCGGTCGCGCTGACGATCGCCGGGTTGCTGGCGCTGTCCACTGTCAGTGCGGCCCACGGCCGCGTTGCCGAGGCGTCGGTGCAGGCGGGCGTCGCGGTCATGCTGGGACTCGGCCATCGGGCGTTTCGCCTCGGCTGCTCGAACCGCCCCAGCCCGGTGATCACCGGCGCGGCGGCGGTTGCCTGGGCCCTGGCCTGCGCCGCGGTGCTGCTCGCGACCCTGTCGCACGGCGCCGCGGGCCACGCGATCGCCCGAGTCCTGCACCATCCGGCGTTGCACGGCGCCGCGACGAACGGACACTGGAGCGGAGGCTGGAACGTGCTGGTGGAGATCCTGATCGGCGGCGCGGTAGCGATCTCGGTGCTCGCGCTCCGATCGCTGGTGTCGCCCGCGGCCGCTGCCAACCGCCATCCCGAGCACGAATACCGCGCCGCCCGAGCGATCATCGATGCCTACGGCGCCGACTCGCTCTCGCCGTTCGTGCTGCGACCCGACAAGGCGCTCATGTTCGCCGCCGGCGGAGTGCTGTCCTACCGGGTGATCGGCGGGACCGCGGTCGTCTCAGCCGATCCGGTGGCGCCCCCCGGTGCGGCCGCCGAGGTGCTGGCCGGCTTCCAGGACCAAGCCCGGCGTCATGGCTGGGGAGTGGTCCTGTGGGGCGCGAGTGAGCGGCATCTGGACGCCTACCGGGGGCTCGGCTTCCGCGCCGTCTGCGTGGGCGAAGAGGCGTTCGTCGATCCGCGGCGGTTCAGCCTCGATGGCCGGCCCGTGCGCAAGCTGCGCCAATCGGTGCACCGCATCCGGCGGCGCGGCTGGCAGATCACGGTCCACGAAGGCCGTGGGATCGGCGTCGGACTCGAGGCCGAGATCGAGATGCTCGAGGTGCGCTGGCGCGAGGCTCACCCACGCGTGCACGGGTTCGCGATGGGGATGGGCGAGTTCGGGGCCGAGCTGCGCGCCGACGACCTGTATGTGCTCGCACGCTCGCCGGCCGGGCAGCTGGGAGCCGTGATGCGCTTCGTGACGTGCGGCGCCAACCTGTCGCTGGACACCATGCAGCGCGTCGGCGAGACCCCGAACGGCCTCAACGAGGCGCTCGTCTGCCGCGCGCTCGAGGCCGCCCGAGAGCGCGGGGTGGCCGAGGTCAGCCTCAACTACGCCGGCCTCGCGCACGTGGTGCGCCGTGAGCCGACCAGCCGCGCCGCCCGGGCGCTGACCCGGCTGGCGCTGGCGCCGCTCCATCGCCGGTTCCAGATGGACCGGCTGGTGCGCTTCAACAACAAGTTCTCACCGCAGTGGCGCCCGCGATACCTCGTGTTCGAGTCGCGGACAGCGCTCCCGCGGGCGATCGTCCGCGCGCTCCAGGCCGAGGGGTACCTACCGGCGCCACGGCGCTCCGGGCTCCCCGGCGCGCTGCCGAAGCTGCTGCCCCGCGCGGTCGCCGCCCGGCTGCGGCCGCGTCGGCCGATCAGTGACCCCCGGTGAGACGCCACCCCGCGGTGGCCGCCGTGAGCCTGGCGTTGGCGGTGATCGGGCTGGTGGGGGCCTACAGCTACTGGGAGTCCTACTACCAGCACCGTGGCTTCGCCACTGTCGCCTTCCTGCCACACGCGGGACGGGGGCGGCTGACCACGGTGAACTTCTACTCGCGGGCGCTGCACCGCGAGGCCGATTACCTCGTCTACCTTCCGCCCGGGTACGGGGCCAACGTCCTCGAGCGCTACCCCGTGTACTACCTGCTGCACGGCAGCCCCGGGCGCCCTCAGGTGTTCCTCGGCATCGCCAGCCTCCCGGTGCGGATGGACAACCTCATCAGCCAGCACCGGATGCGGCCGATGATCCTCGTGTTCCCCGACGGGCGGATCGGCGGCAGCACGTACTCGGACTCCGAGTGGGCCGACACGAGCTCCGGGGACTACTCGAGCTACGTGATCGACGTGGTGCACGATGTCGACGGCCGGTTCGACACCCTGGCGCAGCGCCAGGATCGGGTGATCGCCGGGTTCTCGATGGGCGCGTACGGAGCGACGAACATCCTGCTGCACCACGTCGCGCTGTTCGGCAGCCTCCAGTCCTGGTCTGGCTACTACGTGCAGACCCGCGTCGGGGTGTTCGGCCACGCCAGCCGTATCGAGCTGATCGACAACAGCCCGCTGGATTATGTGACCGGCCTGCGCACGGTGATCGTGAAGGACCCGGTGCGCGCATTCCTGTTCGTCGGGCGCGACGACGACGACAGCCCGCAGCTCGGACCGATGGCCCAGGCGCTGGCGGCCGCCGGCGGCCACGTCAGCTACGCCCTGTACCGCGGGGGCCATGACTGGCAGCTGTGGCACGCCCACCTCAACCAGATGCTGATGCTCGCCTCTCGTGACACGCTCACGCCGCTGCGCTCATCGCCCGGCAGCATCCGCTCGCTGACCCCCGGGGTGGTTCCGATCCCCCACGGTGAGGGGCGCCGCCATCATCACCGCAACCGTCGCGCCGAGCGGCGATGATCGGCGGGCTGCTGCTGGCGCTCGTCTCCGCGGCACTGATCAACATCGGCTTTCTGCTCCAGCATCGCGGCCTCCGGGGCGCCGCCTCGGCGGGCGGCCTCGCCCGGCTGCGGCTCGCCATCCGCAATCGATCCTGGCTGGGCGGTCAGGCGCTGGGATGGACCGGCTTCGGCGCCCAGATCGCGGCGGTGGCGATCGCTCCGCTGTCACTCGTGCAGGCGTTTGCCGCCGGGGGCCTGGCGCTGTCGGTGCCGTTGGCGGCGGGAATCTTCCACCACCGCGTCACCCGCCCCCAGGTGCTCGCCGTCCTGGCGATCGCCGCCGGCCTGGCCACCCTGCCGGTCGGGTTCTCGACGGCCCGGGATCACCTCGGAGCCGACGCGCTGGCGGTGTCGGTGGCGGTGGGCCTGCTGGCCGGGGCCGCTATCGCCCGCGTCCCGGCAGCGTGGACCCGGGCGGTGGCCGCCGGCATCTTCTACGGCGTCGCCGACGCCGCGATCAAGGCGATCTCGCTCGACTGGCAGCACCACGGCGCAACGGCCCTGGCGTCCGGCTGGACGGTGGCAGCCGCCGTCGGCACGTTCGCCGGCTTCCTCGCCTTCCAGTCGGCGCTCGGAGACGACGGCGCCGTGCCGGCCATCTCGCTGATGAACGGGTTGGCGGCGCTGGTGGCGCTCGGCTGCGGCCTCGGCGCGTTCGGCGAGTCGCTAGGGACGAGCGCCGGCCTTGCCGCGGTGCACGGGGTGGCGATCGCCGTCGTCCTGGCCGGCGTCCCCGTCCTGGCGGCCGCGCAGGCGACGATCGTCGAGGCCGCTGATGAGCGAGACCAGCGATCGACGCGCCGCCCACGGCCCGGTACGTTCCCCGCGGCTCATGAATCGGGGTAGCGCACATCCGATCGCAAACGCCACCGCCTCGAGCACCGGCCCCAGACCGGGCCGGCGTGAGAAGAGCACGCTGGAGAAGCTGAGGTTGCGGGCGAGCGCGTAGGACGCCTGCGACGCGACCAGCAGCACCACGATCCCGACGGCCAATCCCGCCGCCGCCCGTCGGCTCGCGGACAGCTCCACCAACGCCACGCCGGCAAGCGCGCCCGCCAGCAGCCAGGCGAGGGCCACGCGCCCCAGCGGCTGTCCGTCGGCCGCCGCCAGTTGGAGCAGCGGCAGCGAGTCGGCAATCCGCGGCCCGATGGTCAGCCAGTGCAACCCGCGGAACACGTACAGCCAGCCGGTGCCGGCCAGCAGTCCGGCGACGAGGATCAGCGCCGCGGCCGCCGCGCCGCCCGCCCGTACCAGCGGCCGTTGCACCGCGGTGACGCGATTGGTCATCCGCACCTGCACCGGGGCGAGACTACGGATTCCGCCGATGAGTTTCATAAGTGGGGTCTCATCCTTGGCACAATCGGATGCGATGGGTGCCCTTTCATGAGGCGCCGCCGATTGCTGACGGCGACGATATGTGCCGCCGTCGCCCTGATCGGGCTCGGCATCGGCGCGGCAGTCGTCCTCGCCAGCAAGGGCAAGCCGCGCGCCCGGAAGGCCGCCCGCGCGAGCGCCCCCACGCCGGCCCGGACCGTCTCCGTCACCTGTCGCTCGCCGGCGCTGGGCGGCTCCCTCCCCGCTCAGGTCTACCTGCCCGCCGGGTACTCGGCTACCGGAGCCCGCTTCCGGGTTGTGTATTTCCTGCACGGGCTGCCGGCCGGCCCCACCTCCTACACCGAGAACGCGTTCGTCGCTTCGGCGCTCGCCGCCGCCCACAAACCGGCGATCGTCGTCGCCCCGCAGGGGGCTCGCGACGACAACAGCGATCGCGAGTACCTGGACTGGGACGCGCGGGAGGACTGGCCGGCGGCGATCGCTCACGATCTGACCACCTGCATCGATGCCCGCTACCACACGATCGCCAACCGGTACGGGCGGGCGCTGATGGGCCTGTCGGCCGGCGGCTACGGCGCGTTCAACATCGGCCTGCGCAACCTCCAGGAGTTCGCCGCCGTCGAGTCCTGGAGCGGCTACTTCGTCGCCACCGACCCGGCCGGGGACCAGGCGCTCGACCTCGGTTCCCCGGAGGCCAACGCCGCCGCCACCGTCCCCCGCGGCCCGGGGCTGCGCGTGCAGCTGAGAAGCCTGCCGACCCTGATCGCCTTCTACGTCGGGCGCCAGGACACGCGCTTTCTGACCATGAACCAGCAGTTCGACGCGGCCCTACGTGAAAACGGCATCGCCCACACCTTCGACATCTACCCGGGAGGTCACTCGGAGACCCTGTGGCGAGCCCAGGCGCCCACCTGGCTGGGCCGGGCGCTGTCGTACCTGGTCAGCGGCGAGCACCGGCGGACCGCCCCCGCATCCGGCTGATCGGGCCGGTCGCGCCCCGGGTGGTGACAAGCAGCCTGCCGCTGCAACCGATTGCCGATTCGTCACTCGTCACGCCACGTGTCCCGAGTCGGCGCTCGCCGCGGGAAGGCAACCGAAAATGCTGTGGACAAGGGGTTATCACGGATGACAGATCGGCGGCTCGGTGACACTCTCAGGCTATGTCCACCGCGCCCTACCCCCTCATCCGCGTCGAGCCCGACCGGCGGGGCGACTGGGAGGTCGATCTCCCCGACGAGGTCACCCCCATCCACTGCCGGACGCTCAGCGAAGCCCGCGATCTCGCCTACCGCCACGCCGCACGCCGAGACCTGTGCGAGCTCGTCATCTGCGACGCCTACCACCGCGTCGCCCATCGCGAGCTGCGCGGCCCCCGCTGACGGGTCCGCCGAGCCGGACCCGCTGACCTGACTAGTCGCCGCGCGCGCCGCCGGCCGCGTCGCCGGTCAGCTCACTGACGCGCCGCACGAGCTGGTCGGGCGTGAACGGCTTGACCAGCAGGTTGACCTTGGCCTCCTCGATGCCCCGGTTGACGAGCCGGCTGTCGTTGTAGCCGGACATGAACAGGACCTCGAGTCCGGGCCGCAGCCCCCGGAGCTTGGAGGCCAGCTCGGGCCCGGACAGCCGGGGCATGACGACATCGGTGAGCAGCAGGTCGATCTCGCCCCGGTGGCGCTCGGCGACGGCGATCGCATCGAGGCCGTTGCCCGCCTGCAGAACGGCGTAGCCCTGCTCCTCCAGCATCGTCACCACCAGCGTGCGCAGCGCCGGTTCGTCCTCCACCAGCAGCAGCGTCGGCCGAGGATCGTCCGCGGGGTCGACGGCTTCGGTCGGCTCGCCGGCGGCCGGCAGCATCACCAGGAACGTTGTTCCCTGCCCAACGGTTGACCGGACATCGATCCAGCCGTTGGCTTGATCGACGGTCCCGTAGACGGTGGCCAGCCCCATCCCGGTGCCCCCATCGCCCTTGGTGGTGAAGAACGGCTCGAAGATCCGCTCCACCGTCTGGGGCGACATCCCGATGCCGGTGTCGGCGACGGCCAGCTCGACGTACGGACCCGGACCACGTCCGTGCAGCGCCGCCTCGTCCGAGGAGACCGTCCGCGACTCACTCGACACGCGCAGCGTCCCGCCGGCGGGCATCGCATCCGAGGCGTTGAGCATCAGGTTCATCAGGATCTGCTCCAGCCCGGTCCGGTCCATCAGCACCTGCGGCAGCCCGGCCTGCAGGCGGAAATCGAAGACGATGTCGGCGGCCAGCAGGCGCCGCAGCATCGGTTCGAGCTCTGAGACCAGGGCGCTGACGTCGAGCAGCGACGCGGTGGTGTGGCCGCGCCGGGCGAACGCGAGCAGCTGGCGGGTCAGCTGCGCCGCCCGGTCCGACGCGATCAGGATCTGGTCGAGATCCTCGTGAGCGGAGGCGAGGTCGGCACGTGCCGCCAGCCGGCGCGCATAGCCGGAGACGATCGTCAGGAGATTGTTGAAATCATGCGCGATGCCACCGGCGAGCTGGCCGACGGCCTCCATCTTCTGGGCCTGGTTGAGACGACTGGCGACCTCCTGGCGCTCGGTGATGTCGGTGATCACCCCGCGCAGCCGCTGGACCTCGCCGTCCTCCCCGCGCATGACGGTGACGATGTCCCGGACTCCGCGCACGGTGCCGTCGGCGGCGATCATCCGGTACAGCAGCTCGAAGTTCTCCGCCTGGTGGGCCGCCTCGACGAGAGTCAGCGCCGCCAGCCGGTCGTCGGGGTGCACCAGCGACATCCAGAACCCGGGCTCCAGCCATTGCGAGCGGGGGTAGCCGAGCAGCATCTCCTCGCGGCCCCCCAGATAGGTGAGCGATTCGCGGTCCGGGGTGGTGGACTCCCACACGATGGCGTCCAGGGCGCCGACGATCTCCTCCACGGCGTGCGCGTGGGCGTAGCGCAGCCGTTCCTCCTCGAGCTTGCGCTCCTCGGTGGCGTCACGGACGATCGCCACAACCGAGCGCGTCCCATCGACCGACATCGGCGCCAGGCTGATCCGCACGGGAACCTCCGAGCCATCGTTGCGCAGGCCCTGCAGGCGCAGACCCGGCGCCATCGGCCGGGGACGGGGATGCTCCGCATACGTGGTGCGATCGGACACGTGGCGGCCACGCAGGCGACCCGGGATGAGCCGCTCCACCAGGACGCCGACCAGCTCGTCGCGCTGGTAGCCGAACAGCTCCTCGGCCGCCTTGTTGACGTACTGGATCCGCCCGTCGACGCCGGCCATGACGATCCCGTCCGGAGCGGCGTCCAACAACTCAGACAGCGCCCCGGGGGGGAGCCGTTCCACGCTCATATGCCCAAAGACGGTATTGCGGCGCGCCGCCTTGTCAAGGACGCTGGGCGGCCGCACACTTGATTTTCCAGGCGCTTTAGGCCAAAAATGTGAGCTATAGGCGCGGCACTGCGTGCGTCGGTAGACGGGAGATGGCAGGGTGGGTTCGATGCGGAGACTGACGGACGTGTCCAACGCCCAAGCAGCCCGGCAAGTGGGGGCGACAGACCTGGCCGCCGCCCCGTGGGGACGCCCGCTGATCTCTGAGCTGCTGGAGTCACTCCCCGATCCGGTGATCGGCTGCGACGCCGGGGGTCACATCGTCTACTGGAGCAAGGCGGCTCGCGAGGCGTACGGATTCTCGATCGAGGAGGCCGCCGGCGAGCGCCTGCTCACGCTGCTCCAGACGCGCTTGCCCAAACCGCTGCTGGAGATCATCGAGGAGGTCACCGACATCGGTCGCTGGCAGGGCCGACTCGTCCATCGCGCCAAGGACGGGCGTGAGGTGACGGTGGAGAGCCGCTGGGTGTCCCGCTATGACGATGCCGGAAAGCTCGTCGGCGGATTCAGGATCGAGCGCGAGTATGCCGGCGCTCAGGGCCCGGGCAGCGAGCCCGCAGTGTCCCCGAACCCCGCCCCGACCGCCGAGCGGCTCGAGGGGCTCGGCCAGCCGGCGGGCGGCGTGGTCCATGAGTTCAACAATGCGCTCGCGATCATCATCAACTACGCGGCGCTGGTCAGCGCCGAGGTGCAGCGACTGCGCTCCGTGCCGACCGACGCCGAGCGCGCGGCGCTGGGCCAGGACATCGCGGAGATCAGCACGGCGGCGCAACGAGCCGCGGAGCTCACTCACCAGCTGCTGGCCTTCTCGCGCCAGGAGGTGGGGGCGCCCCAGCCGCTCAACCTCAACTCGTCGGTGCGGGAGATGCAGCCGCTGCTGACGCGCACGGTGGGCGAGCACATCCGCTGCAAGCTCGCGCTGTTTCACGGCTTGGCGCGGGTGCGCGCCGACCCGGCTGAGATCCAGCAGGTGCTCGTCAACCTCGCGGTCAATGCTCGTGACGCGATGCCGACCGGGGGGGCCCTGATGATCGACACCGCCAACGTCGAGCTCGACGCGGGGGCCGCCACCGACGCAACCGGTCTCTCCCCCGGCCGCTATGTGCGACTCCGCATCTCCGATACCGGCGCCGGGATGACGCCCGACGTGCTGGAGCGCGCGTTCGATCCGTTCTTCACCACCAAGTCCGCGGACAGCGGCAGCGGGCTCGGGCTGTCCAGCGTGTACGGGATCATCACCCGTGCCGGCGGCCACGCGCGTCTGCATTCCGAGCCGGGGATGGGAACCTCGTTCGTCGCCCTGCTTCCGGCGCTGGAAAATCGCGAGCCGACCGACACCGACGCCAGTCCCAATGGGCGCGTCCCCGCCGGCGAGGCCACGATCCTGCTGGCGGAGGACGAACCGGCGCTCGCCGAGATCGCGCGACGGATCCTGGCGAGCGTGGGCTACGAGGTGCTCGTCGCCGGCAATGACGCGCAGGCGCTAGAACTGGCGGCCGCCCACGACGCAACGATCGATCTGCTGCTGACCGACATGGTGATGCCCGGCCTGCCCGGCCACCAGCTCGCCGATCGCGTGCGCGCCCTACGCCCGGACGTGACCGTCGTCTACATGTCAGGGTTCTCGGAATCGGTGCTCGGGGCCGCGACCCAGACGCAGCCGGCCACGTTGATCGATAAGCCGTTCACCGCCGCGGTCCTGCTGGAGCACGTGCGCCATGCGCTGGCAGCGCGCAGCGGGTCGCCTCGATGACCGAACTGCTGATCGTCGACGACGAGCCCGCGCTGCGCCGCTGGGAGAGACGCGTCCTGGAGGCGCAGCGCTACACGTGCGCCGAGGCCGCCGACGTGCCGCAGGCGCGCGCGGCGCTGGCGGAGACGGAGTTCTCGCTGGCGCTGCTGGACGTGAACCTGCCCGGCGGCACCGGCATGGAGCTGCTCGCCGAGATCCGCGCCGAGCACCCGGAGACCGCGGTGCTGATGATCACCGGCGAGGATGACCTGCGCCTGGCCACCAGCGCCATCGAGCTCGGGGCGTACGGATACCTGGTCAAGCCGGTCCGGGCCGGAGAGCTGCTGATCAACGTCACCAACGCGTTGCACCGGCGGCGGCGGGAAGCGGATCTGCTGCGACGCCTGGAGCGCCTGGAGAGCAATCGTGACCAGGCCGAGGCGGAGCTGCGTGGCGCCCTGACTCGGGACACGGACGCGTCGGGCCTGGTCAAGCTGCTGGAGTCCGACAGCGTGCACCGCCTGGTCCGCCTGGCCGAGTTCCGGGACTCTCAGACCGGTCAGCACCTGGTCCGGATGGGGCGCTACTGCGAGGTGATCGGACTCGAGCTCGGACTCGACGAGGCGTGGTGCGCCCAGTTGCGGCTGACCTCCGAGCTTCATGATGTCGGCAAGGTGGCGATCCCCGATCGCATCCTGCTCAAGCCCGGCCGGCTCACCGACACCGAGCGGGAGGTGATGGAGACCCACACCGAGATCGGCCATCGGATCCTGTCGGACTCGGATTCCGAGCTGCTGCGATCGGCGGCCACCACCGCCCTGACCCATCACGAGCGGTGGGACGGGAGCGGCTATCCGCACGGCCTGGTCGACAGCGAGATCCCGATCCAGGGTCGGATCGCGGCCGTCGCCGACGTCTTCGATGCGCTGACGAGCGACCGCGCCTACCGCCCGGCGTTTCCCGTCGGGATGGCCGTCGAGATGATGGAGTCAGAACGGTCTCGGCATTTCGAGCCGGCCATGCTCGACGCGCTGCACGGCGCATTCGAACGGATCGAAGCGGTCCGCCAGGCGTTCGGGGACTGATGCCACCGCCCACGACCCCGGAGCGCCTGCGCCGGGCGCAGGGATAATCCCGCGTCGATGGCCGGGACGCTGACCGAGCTGCTGCTGGATCGTGCCCACAGCGCCGTGGTCTCGATGGACGAGCAGGGCATCATCACCTACTGGAATCCCAGCGCCGAGCGGATCTTCGGCATGACCGGATCCACGGCACTCGGCCAGGTGATGGCGGATCTCCTCGTTCCCGACCGGTACCGGGACGCGCACGCCCGCGGCGTGGCCCGCTTTCTGGCCACCGGCGAGGGCCCGGCCCTGGATCACCGGATCGAGATGGCGGCGTTGCGCGCCGACCGCACCGAGTTTCCGGCCGAGATCACCCTGTCAGCGCTCCCGGACGGTCGCAGCTGGACGTTCCACGCCTTCATCCGCGACATCTCCGAGCGCAAGCAGCACGAGGCCGAGCACGAACGACTGATCGGGGAGCTGCGCCGGGCGCTGGACGGCAGCGAGCGACGATTCGCCGCGATCGTCGGCTCGCTCAGCGACCCGGTGACGATCCGGGACCGTGAACACCGGTTCGTGTACGCCAACCCGGCCGCGGTGACCCATCTCGGCTTCGGCTCGTGGGAGGAGCTGCGCGACACGTCGCCCGATGCGATCATGGCCGACTATCGCGTGTTCGCGGAGGATGGCCGCCCCGTCTCGATGGACGACATCCCCTCGGTGCGCATCCTGCGCGGCGAGGCCGCCGAGCCGCTGCTCATCCAGACGGTGCACCGCCGCACCGGGCAGAGACGCTGGGAGCTTCTGAAATCGGCCCCGGTGCTCGATTCCAGCGGCGAGATCAACGCCACGATCATGATCATCGAGGACGTGACCGAGCGCCAGCACGCCGAGCTCCAGGCCACGTTCCTGGCGCGGGCCGGCGACGTGCTCGCGTCGTCGCTGCACTATGAGCAGACGCTGCGCAACGTCGCCGAGCTGGCCGTGCCCACGATCGCCGACTGGTGCGCGGTGGACCTCCTCGACGAACAGGGCGACCGGCACCCGGTGGTGATCGCCCATACCGATCCGGCGCGGCTGGCGCTCGCCGAGGAGCTCCGGGCCTACCGGCCTGACCGCCTGGACCCCGAGGACGGCCTGGGGTCGGTGTTTCGCACCGGCCAGCCCGTGCTCTATCCCGAGGTCAGCGAGGAGATGCTGGAGCGGGCCGCGATCGACGAGCGCCATCTGGAGTTGCTCAAGACGGTCGGATTCCGCTCGGGCATGATCGTCCCGATCCGCCTCGGGGGCCGAACGCTGGGGGCGATGACGTTGGTCGCCGCCGAGTCGGGCCGGGTGCTGGACCGGTTCGACATGCAGCTGGCCGAGCAGCTGGCGGCTCGCGCCGCGGTCGCGATCGAGAACTCGCGCCTGTACAGCGAGCGCAGCGCTGTGGCGCACACGCTGCAGCAGAGTCTGCTGCCCGATGCGCTGCCGGAGATCCCGGGCTATGAACTGGCCACGATCTATGTGCCGGCTCTGCAGAGCAGCGAGGTCGGCGGTGACTTCTATGACGCATGGGAGGTCAACGACGGATGGATGCTCGTGATCGGCGATGTCACCGGCAAGGGGGTGAAGGCGGCAAGCGTCACGTCGCTGGTCCGTCACACGCTGCGCGCCGCATCGGAGTTCGAATCCAGTCCGGCGCTGCTGCTGGCTCATGTCGACCGAGCGCTGAAGAAACAGCGCACGCTGTCGATCTGCACGGCTCTGTGCCTGCGTCTGGAGGGCGGCCGCGCCGCCCTCGCTGTCGGCGGACACCCACTGCCGTTGCAACTTGACGACGACGGGGTGACGCAGATCGGCGTCAGCGGCCCGCTGCTCGGCGGCTTTGCCGAGGTCAGCTGGGACGAGTTGACCTTCGGGCTGCACCCCGGCAGCACGCTGCTCACCTACACCGACGGCGTCACCGACGCCCTCGGCGCGGATGGGTCCCGGTTCGGACTGGCCCGGCTTCGGGACACCCTCTCGCAGTGCCGCGGATCCGGGGCGCCGGCGGTGGCGAACCGGGTCGCCGGAGCGCTGGATGAGTTCCAGTCAGGCGGTCGCGCCGACGACACGGCGGTGCTGGCGCTCCACCGGCGGGCTGTCTAACTGGCGCCGCGCCCGCGGACGACCAGCGCCACCGCCTGCACCCGGGTTCGCGCCCCCAACTTCGACGTCGCATTGCGGACGTGGGTCCGCACCGTCTCCGGTGACAGGAACAGCCGCTCGGCGATCAGCTGGCCGTTGAGCCCGTCCGCCAGCAGCTCCAGCACCTCCAGCTCGCGCGGGCTGAGTGAACCCAGCCGCTGCAGCTCCCCACCCTCCGCGAGCGCCGCCGCCAGTCCGGGGTCCACATAGGTGCCACCGGCGGCGACGGCGTGCAGCGCGTCGGTGAGCCGCGACGCCGCCGATGACTTCAGGACGAAGCCACGCGCGCCGGCCCGGACCGCCTCGTGCAGCGCCGAGTCCGAGCGCGTGTACCCGGTGTAGAGGACGATCGGCGCCGTGGGGTCATCGCGTAACAGCTCCTCGAGCAGCCCGAGGGAGCTGTGCTCGCCGAGCTGGACGTCCAGCAGGGCGACATCGAATCGCCGCCGCGACAGCACCGCTCGCGCCTCATCCAGCGTGCCGGCGACGCCGGCGATGCGAAACCCGGCCTCCCGCAGCAGCAGCTCGATCCCGCGCCGCATGGCCAGGTGGTCATCGACGACGATCACCTCAAGTTGCTCGCCTGGCACCCAGCCTCCGATTCTGCGCTGTTACGCGCCCCCGTCCCGGACCAGCGCAGATCATCGCACCGTCGCGCTCGCGGCGCCACCGGTGCCCGGGTCCGAGAACCGGCGCTCAGGCGCCCGGCGCGTCGAACGCTTCGTTGATCGCCCGGCTGAGGTCGTCCGGGGCGTAGGGCTTGGCCAGGAACCCCTCGCCCGGGGGCATCCCATCGCGCACGACCTCATCGCCGGCGTAACCCGACGTGTACACCACCCGGAGCTGCGGGCGCAGCTCGAGCGCCAATCGCGCCAGTTCGCCGCCGTGGATGTCGGGCAGGATCATGTCGGTGAACAGGAGATCCACCTTCCCGCTGGGCTCGCGCAGCAGCGCGAGCGCGTCGGTGGCGGTGGCGGCGCTGATCACCGCGTAGCCGTCGCGGTCGAGCAGGCGCTCCACCAACCCGCGCACCTGCGCCTCGTCCTCCACCACCAGGATCGTCCGCCCGGCGCCGTCGCGGTCGTCCGCGTCACGCTCGGACTGCGCGTCGGGCTCGGAGCCCCCGCTGGTGCGATCTTGCGGAAGCGAGACGACGAACGTGCTGCCCTGGCCCGGCGAGGAGTCGGCCGTGATCCGCCCGCCCATCTGATCGACGATCCCGGCCACGGTCGCCAGGCCCAATCCGGTGCCGAAGCCGAGCTCCTTGGTGGTGAAGAACGGCTCGAAGATGTTCTCGCGGACATCTTCGGGCATGCCGTGACCGGTGTCGCTGACTTCGATCGTGACCTGACCGTCAGGAGCCACGGCCGAGGGTGGCGCCACGGAGACGCGGATCGCCAGCCGGCCGCCCTCGGGCATCGCGTCGCGCGCGTTGGCGGCGAGGTTGACGATCACCGTCTCGAGCTGGGCCCGGTCACCGACCACGACCGCGCCCGTCGAGTCGTCATCGATCACCAGCGCGATCGACTCGCTCATCGTGTGGCGCAGGAGCATCCGCAGGTCCGACACGATCTCCCCGGGCACGAGCGGCCGGCGCTCGAGCACCTGACGGCGCCCGAACGCGAGCAGGTCGCGGGCCAGCGCCTGTGAGTGCTCGGCGGCCCGCCGGACCTCACCGAGCTCCGGCGCCAGCTCGTGCGCGTCGCCGAGCCGCTCGGCCACGATCTCGTTGTAACCGATGATCACCGCCAGCATGTTGTTGACGTCGTGCGCGACGCCGCCGGCCAAGCGCCCGATCGCCTCGATCCGCCGCGTCAGTGCCAGCTCCTCGGCCAGCCGCTTCTCCTCGGTCCGGTTCTCGATCATCGCCAGCTGATACAGGGCGACGCCGGCCGCATCGCGGACGATCGAGAAGGTCGCGTGGATCGACACCGTCCGTCCGCTCAGCAGCGTGTAGTCGCGGTCAACGTGGAGGTCGGACGCGGGTGCGGCGGCCCAGCGGGTCCGGAACCCCGCGGACGCGCTGACCGCATCCTCGGGCGCGAACACCGCGCTGAGGTCGGTGCCGATCAGCGCCGCCGCGCTCGTCGCGTCGTACATGCGCGCGTACGCCTCGTTGCACTCGATGACCCGATGCTCGGCGTCGCGCAGGCACACTCCGATCCGGTCGGAGTCGAACACGGCTCGCCATCGCTGCTGGTTGACGCGCAACTGCGCCACCGTCCGCTCCAGCTCGCTGACGTCCTCCAGCGTGATCCCGATCCCGCTGACGCCGGCGGTCGACTCCTTCACGACATGGGCGCGCACCTGCCAGTGGACAGGGTGCTCGCGACCATCGGTCACGAACCGGTGGACGTGCTCGTCGCCGGTGTCGCGAACGCGTTCGGCGATGCCCTGAACGTGGACGCCGGCAGCTCCGGGCATCGCGTGCGCGACCGACCGGCGCTCCGGGTATGGGAGCAGCAGCCCGGTGCGCTTCAGCTGCCGGTTGGCCCCGATCACCCGCAGGTGGGCGTCGAGCAGCAGCACGCCGATCGGGACCGCGTCGATCCCGGCGGTCAGCCGCGCGCGAGCTCTGGCGGCGGCGCGCGCCGCGCCGCCACGCCGGGCCAGCGAGCGCACGGTGGCGACGAGCAGTTCCGGCGGAACCGGATCGGCGAGGAACGCGTCGGCCCCGGCCTGGAGCGCCTCGATCGCCGCCGTGGAGTCACCGGCCGCACCGCCGGCCGACCAGGCCAGGATCGAGACGCCGGCCGTTGCGCGCGCCGCCCGCAACGCGCTCGTCACCTGCAGGCCTCCCATGTCGGGCAGCCCGGTCTCGAGGATCAGCACATCTGACCTCGGCGCCCCGGCGAGTGCCGCCCGGCCGTCGGCCGCCTGACTGACCTTCAATCCCGCCTGGCTCAGCATCCCGACCAGGGCGGCGCGGCGGTCGGCGTCGCCGTCGGCGACCAGCGCTGACGGCGCAGCGTCGTCAGCGGACGTCACGCGAAGCGGGACTTCCTCAGGAGGTTGCGGGGGGTCGGGCGCGGTGGCCCCGATCGTCGGGCAGGATCGTGTCGGTCAGCAGAGTACCCCCCGTGTTTGATCGCAAACCGTGCCCACCGCGCGCCGCCCAGCCGTCCCTGACCGACACCGTCCCAGCGGCCGCCGCCGCCCCGGCACGACCGCGACCCGGCGCGAACGCGCGCCGGGCCGCGTGGTCAGGCCGCTATGCGGCCGGGGTCATCGGCCCCAGCCACCCCCATACGTCGGCTCGCCGGTCGATGGATCGAGGAACAGCCGGCGGTCGCCCGCCGCGTCCCAATCGAACATGTTGTCGAGCGAGCCGGCCGTCGCATCGGCCGAGCCGTTGCCGATTCGTGCTCCACCGAGCCAGTTGTCCTCGATGAAGCGGACCACCGAGGTCTGATCGGTGAACGTGCTGTCCACGTAGTTGCGCTTGGCAAACGGCGAGATGACCAGCAGCGGAAGCCGCGGTCCCACGCCGCATCGTGCCTGCTCCGGCGTGCCGCTATCGGTGGTCGGCGCCTTGCTCGCGTTGGTGCCGCACGCCCCGGTATCGGTGAGCGTGTCCAGCGACGTCTGGGACTGGCTGATGATGGGACCCATCTGGTGGTCATACCAGCCGTCACTGTCGTCGTAGGCGACCACGACCGCCGTGCTTCGCCAGGTGGGCAGGCGCTCGAGATCGTTGATCGTCTCGGTGAGGAAGCGCTGCTCATCGAGCGGATCCGAGTAGCCGGCATGCCCGTCCTCGTACTCCGGCGCCTTCAGGTACGACACCGCCGGCAGGCCGCCGTGGTTGGCCGCGGCGAAGAAGTCGCTGATGTCGTACTGATGGTTGGCCTGATCCTGGCGGCCGATCATCGCGATCGACGTCGGCGGCAGGTGCTTGGGGTTGGCTGTGGAGGCGTAGTACTGGAACGGCTCGTGATGGGGGCTGTAGTCCTTGACCGTGTGGCCCAGGATGTTCGTGTGGGTGCCGGTGCACACCTGTGACAGGTTGTCGGTGTTCGGCTCGCCCGGGACGTAGCCGGGGCTGGCGAAGCCGCCCTGGAACCAGCCCCAGGTGACCCCGGAGGTGTCGAGGAGATCGCCGATGTTCTCGCCGCCCATCTGGATGGTCGTGGCCGCCGTGTTGCCGTCCTGCGTCGCCGAGCAGACGTCGAGGTTGGGGTCAGCGTCGCTGTAGACGGTTTCCGTGCCCTGCGGCTGCGAGGTCCCCGGGGTCGCCGGCGCCGAACCTGGCGCCGCCGTGCACGGTGTGCTGTGATAGACGGCACTGCTCGGGCCGCAGATGGCGCCGTAGGTGTTGCCGGCCGTCACGTTGATGGCACCGGGCGTCGAGGGACCGAAGTTGGTCCCAAACGAGTTGTCACTCAGCGCAAAACGCTGGGCGTAGTTCCACAGCCCGGTGACGGTGTTGCCGTCGTAGTAGTCCATGACCGCATAGTTGGGGCTGGTCCCGCCCGCCGGGGCCGGATTGCCCTCCGAGCTCAGGCACTGCGCCAGGGTCAGACCGTTGCCGGTGTCCTGAACGAACTGGTCCATCAGCCCGTGATCGAACCCGCTCTGCTCGGCCGTGTAGCTGTGGTCCTGGTCGCAGGTCGCCGCCTGCGACCGGTCCAGGCGCTGGGGATTGGACTCGTTGGGGTTGTCCGTCAGCAGCGCCCCGGACAGGCCGTTGACCGACGGGGTGCCCGGAGCCGCTTGAAACGCGGGCTCTCCGGCGGGGTTGGTCGCGTTCGGGTAGGTGCCGAAGTAGTGGTCGAAGGAGACGTTCTCCTGGAAGATCACGACGAGATGCTTGATCGGCGTCGCGGTCTGGCCGCGGCCGCCGCCGTCCCAGGCCGAGTGAACGACGCGAGAGCGTCCGGCGTGCGCATGGTGGATGTGATGTCCGGCCCCGGCACTCGCCGCCTGGGCGCCGATGACGGAGGTTCCGGCTGCAGCGACCGCAGCCAGGATCGCCAGGGATTGGCGTCGTGCCATGTCGTCCTCTCTGATCGTTTGCTCGCCGCGGGGGTGCCACGGGCGCGGGCTGACGCGGCCGCTCTCCCCCCACGGGCCGCAGTCTCCCCGCCGCTCGCCGACGGGGCGTTGCCCACCGGTGAACCTGCGGTGAACGAGCCGTGACCAGCCGAAATCCCGCCGGGACCCGAGCGCCACTGGTACCGTTGCGCGATGGGCGAACGCACGCAGTACACACCCGGGACGTTCAGCTGGGCCGACCTGAACACGACCGATCAGGACGCGGCCAAGACCTTCTACGCGGGGCTGCTGGGGTGGGAGTTCACGGACTCGCCGGCCGGCGAGGGCGTTGTCTACTCGATGGCGACAGTCGGCGGCAAATTTGTGGGGGCGATCTCGCCCCAACCGCAACAGCAACGGGATGCCGGGGCCCCGCCGGCGTGGAACTCCTACATCACCGTCGAGGACGTCGACGCCACCGCCGCGCGGGCGCAGGAGCTCGGCGCCACGATGCACGCGCCGCCATTCGACGTGATGACGGCCGGGCGGATGGCGGTGGTGCAGGATCCGCAGGGGGCCTACTTCCTGCTCTGGCAGCCCAACGAGCACATCGGCGCCGGGCTCGTCAACGCTCCCGGCGCCCTCTCCTGGAACGAGCTCGGCTCGCCCGATCTCGAAGCGTCGGCCGCGTTCTACGGCGAGTTGCTCGGGTGGACGACGACGCCGATGGAGGGCGCCGACCCGCCCTACCTCATCATCCAGAACTCCGATGGCCACAGCAATGGCGGCATCCGGCCGCCGGCGCCTCCCGGCGCGCCCCCCTTCTGGCTCGTCTACTTCGCCACCGCTGACATCGACGCGAGCCTGGCCGAGGTGGTGAAGCTCGGCGGCGCCGAGCTCGTCGGCGCCACCGACATCGGGATCGCCAAGATCGCGGTGGTCGCCGACCCGCAGGGCGCGGTGTTCGCGCTCTACGACGGCGCGCTCGACGAGTAGACGATTGATTCCGCGGTCGGGGCCCGGGCGGGGATCGCGGAGGCCCGACGTTCCCCCTGTAAGCAGACCGGTTTTGCGCCGCGGGCTGCCGTCCGGGCCCGGGGCTATCTTCGGTCGCGGTCATGCATGTTCGGGAACTGCAAGATGGCTGCCGGATCGCCACCGCGCTCCTGGTTCGCTCGATGGAGGTACGGCGACGCCACGAGGGCGATGAGTACCTCAAGCTGACGCTCGGCGATCGCACCGGCAGCGTGCCGGCGGTGGTGCTCGACGCGGTCGCCGAAGCCCGCGGCGTCTGCCGGACCGGTGAGGTCGTCCATGTCACGGGGTGCTTCTCCGTGCACCCGCAGTACGGCGGCCGGCTGTTGGTGGAGGCGGTGCGCGACGCCCGGGACGGCGACTACGCGCTCGAGGATCTGCTCGACGGTCCGGTCCGGCCGCCCGCGCACCTGGAGGCCGACCTGCGCGAGCTCGTCGCGACCGTCCAGGACCCCCACCTGCGCCGGCTGCTCGCCGAGATGCTCGGCGCGGACTCGCCGACCTGGGCACAGTTTCGGGACGCCCCCGCGGCCAAGCACTATCACCAGGCCTACCGGCACGGGCTGCTCGAGCACTCCCTGACCGTCGCCCAGGCGGTGAGCGCGACCTCCGCCACATTCCCGGGGATCGACCGTGACGTCGCGGTCACCGGCGCGCTGCTGCATGACGTCGGCAAGCTCGACACCTACGAGTTCGCCGGCGACGCGATCGTGATGTCCGACCAGGGCCGCCTGTACGGGGAGATCCCGCTCGGGTACTTCCGGGTCCGCACCGCGATCGAGACGCTGGACGGGTTCCCCGCCGACACGGCCCAGGCGGTGCTCCACATCATCCTCAGCCATCACGGCTCGCTCGAGCACGGCAGCCCTGTGATCCCCTGCACGCGCGAGGCGACGCTGGTGCACATGATCGACAACCTCGGCGGGCGGCTCGGCAGCTTCGATCGGGTCCAGAAGGCGCTGCCGACCGGCACGCAGTGGTCCGCGTTCGACAAGGGGATCGGCGGTGGCGCGTACTTCGCCGCGCCCGCGGTCGACGAACGCCGCGCCGCCTGAGCCTGAAGTCTGTCCCAAATCTGCGCAAATTGCGCAGGTGGTGTGACATCCGCGATCGCCGCCCTCGGCCCGCAGCTACAGTTGCTTTGAGGGATGGCCAAGGACACCGAGAAACTGATCCGTCAGCTCTCGTTGATCTCGTATCTGATGGCCGAGCGCCGGCCGGTGACGGCGCCGGAGATCAGACGCGACGTCGAGGGATACAGCGTGATGAACGAGGACGCGTTCGCACGGCGCTTCTACGCCGATCGCTCGGAGCTGGAGGCGCTCGGAATCGTGCTCGCCGTCGAGAAGCCCGTTGACGGACTGGTGGAGCAGGAGAACTACTCGCTGCCCCCGGAGAACTTCCACCTGCCGCCGATCGCCTTCACCGACCAGGAGCTCGCCGCGCTGCGAACGGCACTCCAGCTGCTCGACGGGGAGTTCGCCTATGCCGAGCCGCTCCGGCTGGCGCTGCAGCAGATCTCGTGGGGTCGGCCGAGCCCGCTCAACGCCCCGGAGCAGAGCATGGTGGCGCTGGGGATCACCGGATCGGCCGGCGGCCATGACGTGTCCCAGCGCCTGGCCAAGATCGAGACGGCCATCTTCCGCCGCAAGACGATCGTGTTCGATTACCACACGATGGAGCGCGACGAGGTCGGCGGCCGCAAGGTCGACCCCTACCAGCTGCTCTACCAGGGTGCACAGTTCTACGTCGTCGGCCGCTCCCACGAGCGCAGCGCCATCCGCGTGTTCCGCCTGTCGCGGATCCGCGGCAAGGTCGGCTACGCGACCAAGGCCGAGCACGATTTCCAGCGACCCACCAACTTCGACCCCCGGGCCTACGCCAACCGCATCGACTGGCAGTTCGGCGAGCCGGTCGGCGTCGCGCAGACGTGGGTGGGCAGCCGGATCGCCTGGCAGATAGAGCGCCACTTCGGGCGCTACGGGGAGATCCGGCCCGCGGGCGAGGATGACGATCCCGGCGACCGCTTGTTCCTGACCCCGTACGCCAACTCCCGCCAGCTGATCGCATGGGTCCTGGGCCTCGGGGAGAACGCGCGGATCACCGGGCCGCCGCAGCTCGTCGACGAGCTGCGCGAGCGCGTGAGCCTGTTGGTGGAGCGGCACTCCGGTGAGCCGGCGATCGCCGATGAGCTGACACCCGGCGATGCGGCGCGGGCTCAGGACGAGTCCGTGGACGGCGCCGAGTCGTCGCGCGGTGACGGCGATGACGCCACCGACAGCCGCCCCGACGCCGCCATCCGACCCGAGCGCTTCGCCCGGCTGGTCACGCTGGCCAGCATCCTGATCGAGGCCGGCCGCGCCGGCCGGCTGCTCGACGCCGGCGAGCTGTGCGCGGCGCTCAAGGTCTCTGACCAGGAGCTGCGCGAGGACATCTCCGTGCTCAACGTCGTCAACTTCGGGGCCGGCACGTACGTGCTCTATGCCGAGATCAAAGCCGACGGCTCGATCGCCGTCGACCCCGAGCCCTACGGGGACTCGTTCGCGCGGCCCGCCCGGCTGCTGCCGGTGGAGGCCAAGGCGCTGATCGCCGCCATCGACCTGATCGGCGAGCACATCCCGGAGGGCTCCTTGACCTCGGTGCGCCGGAAGGTCGTCGCCGCGCTCGGCGAGGACCCCGTCCACGAGGGGTTGCAGTTCGCCACCCCCGGCGGTGACAACGTCGAGATCGCCGGCGTCGTGTCGAGCGCGATCGCCAGCCGCCGGCTGCTGTCGTTCGAGTACTACAAGGAGAACGAGGACGAGTTCAGCACGCGACTGGTGGAGCCCTACGCGCTGATCAACGGCCGCGAGGGCTGGTATCTCGCCAGCTTCGATCCGACGCGCGACAACGTCCGCCATTTCCGCCTGGACCGGATCAAGTCCGCCACCGTCACCGACGAGCACTTCGAGGCCCGGCCCGACGTCGACCCCGCCGCCGACGTCGACGGCTGGCCCAAGACCGGCGAGGTGCCCGCCTCCAGCCGCGCGCGGGTGTGGATCTCCCCGGAGCGGGCGCGCTGGGCGCGCGAGGAGCGCCACGTGGTCGCCGAGCTGCAGGACGGCGCGCTGATCGTCGAGCTCGGCTTCGCCGGCGTCGACTGGCTGGTGCGCGAGACGCTCAAGGAGGCCGGGGACGCGGTGGTGCTGGAGCCGGCGGCCGCCCGTGACGCGGTCCGCCAGGCCGCTGAATCGATCGGCGCCGGCCGGATGGGCCGGGTCGAGGTCACTTCGGGCTAAGGGCGAGCCGCACGCGTCCCGGTCAGCCGCTGCGGTCAGGTCGATGAGCCGTCGTGACCAGATCCGGATGACCGACGCCGAGCTGGCGTCGTTTCTCGATCAGCAGCGGACGCTGATCTGCGCCACCAACGGCGTCGGCGGCTGGCCGCATCTGATGCCGCTGTGGTTCATCGTGCGCGGCGGCGACATCTGGGCCTGGACGTACGCCAAGTCCCAGAAGGTGCGCAACCTGGAGCGCGACCCGCGGGCAACGCTGCAGGTCGAGGCCGGCGACACCTATGACCAACTGCGCGGGGTGATGTTCGAAGCGACGGTCGAGCTGCGCCGGGACACCGAAGCGGTGGCCGAGCTCGGCGCCGAGCTGCTCGGGCGCTACGGCGACGGTGCGACGCCGCCGCAGGTCAATGACGTGATCCGCGCCCAGGCGAGCAAGCGCGTCGCCCTGCGCTTCGTCATCGGGCGAACCGCCAGCTGGGATCACCGCAAGCTGGCCGGCACGTACTGACTCGGCCCGGGGAGCGCACTGTACCCTCCGCGCGGTGACGCAACCGCTCAAGGGGCTCATCCTGTCCGGCGGCAAGGGCACGCGCCTGCGCCCGATCACCCATACCAGCGCCAAGCAGCTGGTCCCGGTGGCGAACCGCCCGGTCCTGTTCTACGCCATCCAGGCGATGGCCGATGCCGGGATCGAGGAGGTGGGGATCATCATCGCCCCCGAGACCGGGGACGAGATCCGCAACGTGACCGGGGACGGAGAACGGTTCGGGGTCCAGATCACCTACATCGTCCAGGACGAGCCGGCCGGCTTGGCCCACGCCGTGCTGACCGCCGAGCCGTTCCTGGGTCAGTCGCCATTCGTCATGTACCTCGGTGACAACCTGCTCCAGGGCGGGATCGGAGATCTCGTCCGTGCCTTCAACGAGCACCGGCCCGATGCCCTGATCCTGCTGACCGAGGTGCCCGACCCTCAGAACTACGGCGTCGCCGAGCTGCGCGACGGCCTCGTGGTGCGGCTGGTCGAGAAGCCGCCGGAGCCGAAGACCAACCTGGCCCTGGTCGGCGTGTACATGTTCACCGACGCCGTCCACGCCGCGGCCCGGGCCATCGAGCCGTCGCCGCGCGGCGAGCTGGAGATCACCGACGCGATCCAGCGCCTCGTCGACGACGGCCTGCGGGTGGACCCGCACATCGTCAAGGGCTGGTGGAAGGACACCGGTCGCCTCGAGGACATGCTGGCCGCCAACCGCCTCGTGCTGGACACGATCGAGACCCGCGTCGAGGGCGAGCTGATCGACTCCCAGGTCGATGGCCGGGTGGTCGTCGAACCCGGCGCCCGGCTCGAGCGCACCACCGTGCGCGGCCCGGCGATCATCGGCGCCGGCGCGCGTCTCACCGACAGCTACATCGGCCCGTACACCGCCGTCGGCGACGAGTGCGTCATCACCAACGCCGAGGTCGAGCATTCGATCCTGCTCGCCGGCTGCACCGTCCGCGACCTCGACGGCCGCATGGAGTCCTCCCTGCTCGGCCGCAACGTCAAGATCGGCCGCGGCGATCGCCAGCCCCGGGCGTACCGGTTCATGGTCGGCGACAACTCCGAGATCGGGATCCTGTAGGGCCGTCTCGCCGCGGACGGGCTACAGCGGCTTCTCGCCCCAGAACACCGCCACCGGGTTCCCGTTGAAATCCGGGATCTCCACGTACCCCTCGGACTCGTACAACCCGCGGGCGCTGAGCTGCTTGGGGCCGGTGTCCAGGCGGGCGATCGCGTAGCCCATCCGGCGGGCGGCGTCCTCGAGCTCGTGGAGCAGGGCCCGCGCCACGCCGCGGCCGCGCAGCTGCGGGACGACGTACATCTTCTTGATCTCGCAGCGCCGGTCATCGAGCCGCTTGACGCCACCGCAACACGCGGGGCGCTGCTCGTGGTACCCGACGACGAACGCGCCGCCCGGAGGGCTGAGCTCGGGCGCACCCGCGCGGGGCATCGAGTCACCGTCGAGATCCAGGCCGTCGTACATGATCGCGATCTCGTCGCGCATGGCCTGGGCCAGCGTCGCGCCGGCCCCGCCGTCGACCTGTGCCGGGGAGAAGACGATCTGGGCACGGTCCGCCATCCACCCGGACGCTACCGATCCGGCCGCTACGCTGGACGCCAGATGCCCGCGCCGTCCGCTGAAGTCTCCGAGCGACTGTTGACCGCGTGGCGGGGCGAGATCCTCGCCGGCGCCGTTTACGGTCTGATCGCCCGGCGTCTGAAGCCGCGCGAAGCCGAGATCATGCGGCGGATGGCCGAGGCCGAGGGCGGTCACCGGTCCCGGCTGGAGCAGCGGATGACCGAGCTCGGCATCACGGTCCCGGATCCGCACACCGTCCGCGTGCCGCTGTGGCTCCAGATGCAGGCGCGGATCGCGCCGATCGACCGGTTGCTGGCGGCGCGCGAGGCCGCCGAGGACGAGGAGGTCGATGGCCTCTACAAGCGCTCCACCGGTGATCCCGAGACCGATCAGCTGCTGCGGGAGATCCGCAAGGAGGAGCGATCGCACTCGATGGCGGTGTCCGAGATGCGATCCGGCGGCAGCTCCGATCCCGGCGCCGAGGCGGCGCCCCCGCCACGGGCCGCCGCGGTCGCACCACCGGTCGGGGTGGGTTCGAGCAACCTCCCTCAGGCGCGGCTGGATCGAATCCTCGGGCGCGAGAAATGGCACCGAACCGGTGGCAGCTGGATCTCGGGCGCGATCTATGGCGCCAACGACGGACTGGCCGCCGTGTTCGGCATCGTCGCCGGGGTCGCCGGGGCCACCGGCGGTTCCAATGCGGTGCTCACCGCCGGTCTGGCCGGTGCGATCGCCTCCGCATTGTCGATGGCGACCGGCGCCTTTCTCGCTGAGCGATCCGAGGCCGAGGTGGCCGAGGCCAACCTGTCCCGTGAGCGCCAGGAGATCACCGAGCACCCCGAGGAGGAAAAGGAGGAGCTCTCGCTCTTCTACCAGCTCAAGGGCGTCGATGAGCGGACCGCCGATCAGATGGCCGAGCAGATGTCCAAGAATCCGGACGCGATGCTCCAGGCGCTCGCCGCCGAGGAGTTCGGAGTCGCTGTGAACGCCGACGGCAATCCGGCTCAGGCGGCCCTGGCCGCCGGCGTCTCAACCGGCATCGGCGCGATCATCCCGGTGATCCCGTTCATGATCACCACCGGGACGGTGGCGATCATCGCGGCGGCGGTCGTGTCGCTCGTCGCGCACTTCCTCGTCGGGGCGGCCAAGTCCCTGGTCACGCTGCGCACCTGGTGGTCAGCCGGCCTGGAGATGACGCTCGCCGGCGTGATCGTCGGCGGCGCGCTGTACGCGATCGGGCTCGCGCTGCCGACCTGAGCCCCGGTGGATCAGGCGCTCAGTTCAGGAGGTCGGCCAGCTGCGCCCGCAGCGCGGCGAGGTCGGCCTCGAGCGCCGCCACCCTCGCTTCGAGCGCCTCGTCGTCGGGCGCCTGCGCCGGCCCAGGGCGCTCCTCCAGGCGCCCGGGCCCGATTCGTCCATCGGGCTCGCCGGCCTGGACCGGCTCATCGAACCCGCCGACCGCAACCGGCCCGGTACCGACCGAGGTCGCGGCCGCCTCGGATGCGCTGCCCTCGCCGCCGAGCAGCTGCTCGAACCGGTCCTCCTTCTGCCCGGGGCGCCGCTCGAGCCGGACCACCCAGCCGCGGTTGGCCAGCTCGCCGAGCACTCGCTCGACGTCGTCGAGCGACCCCAGGTGGGCCATCCGGTCGCTACGCGATTTCAGCTCGCCCGGCGTCTGGGGGCCACGCAGCAGCAGCACGCACAGGATGGCGAGTGCCGGCCGGTCGAGTCCGAGCCCCTCCTCCGCCAGGTGGCGATACTTGGTGGCGCGCGACCCGGCGCCGCTGGCCAGCCGTGCCAGCCCGTAGCGCGACAGTCGCTGGGCGGCGTCGCGGACGGAGGACTCGTCGTAGTCGGTGACCGGGTCTCGGTTGGTCGACTGGTTGCAGGCGAGTCGCAGCGCATTGAGCGACAGCGGATATTGATCCGGGGTCGTCCACCGCTTCTCGATGAGGCAGCCGAGCACTCTCTGCTCGACCGGAGTCAGCGCCGCGAAGTGCACGCGGGCGAGGATAGAGCCCACTCCGCGGCCCGGGTCGGCGGCGATCAGAGCGAGCGCGTCACCGTCGTCACGTCGCGATCGGGCGGCAGCTCCCATGCGCCCCGTCGCCAGCCGATGCGCCCGCCACCGGGCAGCCGCGCCGACGCGCTGCCGAGCGCCGGCTCCCCCCACAGGGTCGCGATCAGCGGCCGCTCGGATTCGGCCCGCCCACCCGCGTCGCCGAGCCCGGCGGCGACGTACGGCGCCGGATAGCTGACGATGATCGATCCGGCGCGGACCCACAGCGGAATTCGCTCCACCGGCGCGGCGACGGTCACGTCCTGACCGCCGTGGACCTGCCGCCCGGACCAGGTCTCGATCCACTCGCCGCGGGGCAGCGGCACCTCGCGCTCACGGATCCCGTGGTCCAGCACCGGCGCGACCCACAGCGACGGCCCGAACCCGTACGCGTCGGTGATCGTCCAGCCGCGCTGGTCACGGGGATCGATCAGGCACAGCGGCCGCATGATCGGCAGCCCGGTGCGCGCCGCCGTCAGCGCCGCGGCGCGGATGTAGGGAACGAGCTGCTCGTGCAGCAGCGCGTAGGCGCGATACAGGTCCAGGACCCGATCGCCGTAGTTCCACGGCTCCTGCGGCATCCGCGCGTGGGCGTGCATGAGCGGCGTGAAGCAGCCGAACTGCAGCCACCGAACGAGCAGCTCCGGCGGGCAGCGCTCGACGAGGCGGTGACCGAGGTAGCCGCCGACGTCGTGAGAGAAGTTGGAGATGCCGGTGCAGGCGGCGCTGAGCGCGGCGACGACCAGCACCCGCAGCGACCAGAAGTCCGACACCTGGTCACCGCCCCACGTCAGGCCGACGGCGTGCTGACCGGTCCACCCGCTGCGGCCGAACAGGACGCCGGTGCCGGGATGGACCTCGTCGAGCGCTCGTTGCAGGCAGTCGCGGTGCATCCCACCCAGCGCCCAGGCCGCCTGCGCCCCGGTCCGGCCGTCGGCCATGCTGACACGGTCGGGGATGTAGTAGCCGTCGCCGTCGTCGGCCTTGATCCCCTCCACCCCCAGCTCCAGCACCCGCTTGGCCGATTCGCGCCACCAGCGCTCGGCCGCCGGACTGGTGAAGTCGACCACCGATCCGGTCCCCATCCACCACTTGGTCACGAACGGCTCCCCGTCAGCCTCCTTGACGAAGTGCCCCGCGGCCGCCGCCGGGGCGTAGTTGGGGGCCGGCTCGGCGTGGAGGCGCTCGGACGCCGGCTGGGGCGGGATCTGCCCGTCGCGTGAATCGAGATTGACCCACGGCGTCACCCACACGACGGTGCGCACCCCGTCGGCGCGCATCCGGGAGATCATCCCCGCCGCATCGGGGAACTGGTGGGGATTGAATTTCCAGGTGTTGTACTGCGTGGCCCACGGCGAGTCGATCACGATCGCGTCCAGCGGGATCTCGTTGCGGCGGAAGCCCTCGTAGTCGTCGAGCACGTCGTCCTGGTGCTCGTGCACGTCACGGCTCTTCCAGAACCCGTAGCCCCACTCGGGAAGCTGCGCCGGAAAGCCGGTGAAACGGCAGAGGGCCCGCAGCGCCGAGGCCGGCGTCGGTGCGCAGAAGATCTCGAGTTCGAGCGGCCCGGCGTGAGCCCGTGTCGAGACCGAGACCCGCTCGCCGGCCAGATCGAAGCAGGTGCCGTTGGCGTCGGTGCGGCACAGCACGCCATAGCCGCGGCTGGACAGCAGCCAGGGCACGGGGGCGCAGTCGCCCTGGGGGACGCCGCCCTCGGCGAGCATCTCGTCGGGGCAATCGGGCCCGGTGTAGCGGCGATCGGCACCGAGCTGGATGTCCCGGCCGGCCTGGTCGAAGCGGGGATGGTGGCGCAGGCCGAGGCCGACGAGGTGCTCCTCGGCGCGGCGCTCCCAGTCCAGACCGAGCCGCAGCGGCTCCCCGTCGGCTCCGAGGGTGAGCCGGACCCGGTCGGGCGCGGCGATCTCGATCCGCACGTGAGCGACGCGACCGCCGTCAAGGCGAAAGCTGAGGCAGACGCCCTGCTCGCCCTGACGCATGAGGACCGCGTGGCGGGCCCGCTGCGCCGGGGAACGGGCCTCGGCGGCGATCACACCCTCGGTGAACTGCACGAACTGATCGTTGATCTCGCCGTCGGCCACCCAGGCGCCGCCGGCCCGGAGCAACGACCGGCCGTCACGCCGGATCGTGAAGCTGAACGGGCGCACCGAGACCTCGACCCGCAGCCGCCCCGCCTCGATCGTCGCGGCGTCGGACTCGGCCTGGATCGACAACTCCGGCGCCGTCATGAGGGCATGTTTCTCGCCAAACCCGCCGGTGCATGCCCTGGTCACAGGATGGTCACAGAATCTCAGCGCGTTCTTCACGGCCCGGAGGGGTCGCGCGCCAATGCTGTGGCACATGAACGAGAACAGTCGCGCTGACATGCATGTGCACTCGACGGCGTCGGAGCTGTCGAAGCTGGGGATTCAGCGGCAGCTGAGCTTGCCGGAATGCGCCACCGGACCCGACGAGGTGTACGAGCTGGCCAAGCGCCGGGGGATGGACTTCGTGACGATCACCGATCACGACACGATCGCAGGCGCCCTGGAGCTCGACCATCTGCCCGACACATTCGTCTCCGAGGAGCTGACCGTATGGTTCGCCGGCGAGGCGCAGGCGGTCCACGTCCTCTGTTACGGAATCACCCCGGACGACCACGACTGGCTTCAGGCCCACAACGACAGCGTCGAGAACTGCGCGGCCTACATCCAGGAGCACGAGATCACCGCGGCTCTGGCTCACCCGTTCTACGCGGTCCAGGCGCCGCTGACCGCGCGCCATCGCCGCCGTCTGGCCCAGCTGTTCCCGATCTGGGAGACCCGCAACGGGTCGCGCGCCAAGGAGCTCAACTTGCCGGCGTTCGTCTATATCGAAACCCACGGTGGCACCGCCATCGGGGGTTCCGATGACCACGCCGGAATCGATATCGGGCGCACGTTCACCGAAACCCCGCGGTCGGCGACGCCCCGGGAGTTCCTCGCCCACGTGCGAGCCGGCCGCGCCGAGGCCCACGGGGCCCAGGGGAGCGCCGCCAAGTGGACCCATGCCGCGATGGCGCTCGCCATCCGCAGTCTCGAGCCCAGCGCCGCCGGCGAGGGCGAGCCGGGTCCCAATCCGATGGCGGTGCTCCGGATCGTCGAGCGCGTGATGCGCGAGGGCGACGCTCGCCGCGGGCACGCCGGCACCGATCTCGGGCCCGACGACGCGCGCGCGCTGTTGCGGTCCTGGCTGACGGCGATGAACCTCGGCATCGACGAGGAGACGCTGCTCGAGCTGCTCCAGGACGGCGAGCTCAGCCACCCCGACCTCAGCCGCCGGGCGCGGCGCATCCACGAACGCAAGCTCGCTCAGGCGGTCCACCAGGTGGTGGCCGACCCGCAGGCGACGGCACTGGATCTCGGCCGCCATGCCGCCGCGCTGTTCGAGGCCTGTATCCCGGCGATCCCCTACGCCGCGGCCGGCGCGTTCCTGGGGCGCGAGAAGGACAAGCTCACCCGCTCCGACGCAGACCGCCCGCGGGTGGCGCTCGTCGCCGACGGGCTCGGCGGCATACACGGGGTCACTCACACCATCCAGCAGATCCGCGATCGCGGCGTCCCCGGCTACGAGGTCGAGGTGATTGGGACCGACTGCGACGTCGACCGGCGCCTGGCCGCCGTCGCCGAGATCGACATCCCGTTCTACCCCGGGCTCCAGGTCGGCGTGCCCAGCCTGCCGGCGATCGTCGAGACACTTGCCGAGGGCCGCTATGACCTCGTGCACCTGACCTCCCCCGGCCCGGCCGGGATCGGCGCCTGGCTGCTGGCCCGGGTGCTCGATCTGCCGGTGACCGGCAGCTACCACACCGAGCTCGCCGCCTACGCCGGTCTGCGCTCGGGAGCCGCCCAGCTCGAGGCGATGGCCGGGGTGGCGCTCGGCGCCTTCTACGGCGGCTGCGACGTCGTCCTGTCACCGAGCCCCGCCAGCGACGAACGGCTGGCGCAGCTGGGCATCGCCTCGACGCGCGTGGCCCGCTGGGAGCGCGGCGTCGATCTGAGTCGCTTCGATCCGGGGCTTCGCGTCGAGGGGATGTTCGACGGCGAGGTCAACGTCATGTACTGCGGCCGCCTGAGCCGGGAGAAGGGTGCCGACCTGCTGGCCGACGCGTTCCTCGCCGCCCACGCCGAGGATCCGCGCCTGCACCTGGTGCTGGCCGGCGGGGGGCCCGAGGAGGCGACGCTGCGCGAGGCGCTCGGCGAGCACGCCACGTTCCTCGGGTGGCTGGAGGGCGAGGATCTGGCCCGCGCCTACGCCAGCGCCGACGCCTTCCTGTTCGCCAGCCGCACCGACACGTTCGGGCAGGTCATCCTCGAGGCTCAGGCCAGCGGCCTCCCGGTGATCGCGGTTGCGCAGGGCGGCCCGCTCTCGCTGATCGCCGACGGCGAGACCGGAATGCTCGCCGCGCCCGGGGTCCAGGCCCTGGCCACCACCCTGCTCGCGGTGCTCCAGACGCCACGGCTCGCCGACCGGCTGCGCAAGAGCGCGCTGGCCACGGTCCAGGAGCGGACCTGGGACGCGTCGCTACGCCAGCTCGCCTCGGGGTACCGTTCGGCGCTGTTGCGGACCGCCGCGCCGGGCCAGGTCCGCGCCGCCTGAGTCTGCTCGCCGCCGCTAGAACGCGGTGGCGAGGACGAGCGGGATCACCCGCTCGGCCCCGGCCATTCGCAGCTGACCGCCGACCATCGCCAGCGTCCAGCCGGAGCCGCGGCGATCGTCGAGCAGGACGCCCGGCCCCGGCGGCGGGGCGGCCGTCACCCGGAACGCGCCGCGGACGTTGGCGGCCTGCTGGACCGCGTTGGCCATCTCGACCTGCGGTGGCCGCGGCTCGGTGCGGGCGAGCAGCGATATCGCGGGGACCCTCAGCTCGGCGGCCAGTCGCTCGGCCAGCCGGGTGATCCGGTCACCGAGCCGGGTCGACGGCACCGCGGTGATCCAGCCCACCCGCGTCCCGGAGGCGCGCGCCGCGTCGGCGAGCGCGCCGATCACGTCGTCCTCGAAGTCGTCTCCGTTCAGACCGCGCTGCACGGCGGGCCACCAGCCGCCATCGCCGAACCGGGCGAGCGCCCAGCCGGGCTCGATCCGGACCTCGTCGGGAATCTTGCGCATCTGGCCGGTCTCGCCGGGCGCCATCTTCTTGACCTCGAGCTCGATCGGCCGTGACCGCAGGTGACGACCGGCGAGCTCCACCAGCTCGGGGTCCGGTGGCTGCGCAAATCGCGGCGCGGTGCAGACCGAGCAGCGCCCGCAGTCGCTCGGCTCCGGATCGTCGAGCTCCTCCTGGAGCACGCGCATGAGGCAGCGGCCGTCGGAGCCGAAGCGTTCCATCGCGCGCTGCTCGTCGCGGCGCAGCGCGGTGATCCGGGCGTAGCGCTCTTCGTCGTAGAACCAGTCGGAGTCCGCCACGGCAAGCCAGCGCGAGCCGTCGCGGCGCAATGCGCCCTCGACGTCGAGGATCTTCAGCATCGCCTCGAGGCGCCCGCGGCCGATGTTGACGACCGTCAGCAGCTCCTGGGTGCTGCGGCCCTGTTCTGCCGCCGTGCGCAGATCCTCGAGCACCGCCGTCACGCGTTCGCGGGACGGGAACGACTGCTCGATGAAGAAGTCCTGGATGCGGCGGTCCTCGCCGCCGCGCAGCAGCACGACATCGGCGTGGTCGACACCGCGGCCGGCGCGACCGACCTGCTGGTAGTACGAGACGACGGAGCCCGGCGCCTGGTAGTGGACGACGAACGTCAGGTCTGCCTTGTCGTAACCCATTCCCAGCGCGCTGGTGGCGACGATCGCCTTGACGTCATTGGCCAGCAGGCGTTCCTCGGCGGCGATCCGGTCGGTGGTGTCCTGATCGCCGCTGTAGGACAGCGCCGAGACGCCGCGGGCGACGAGGAACTGCGCCACCTGGTCGGCGTCGCGCTTGGTCAGCGTGTACACGATCCCGGAACCCGGCATCTCCGGCAGATGCTCGGCCAGCCAGGCGAGCCGCTGTGCCGGACGCGGCAGATCGACGACCTCCATGCGCAGGCTCGTTCGCGCCAGCGGGCCGCGGTACGTGCGCAGCGCCGGGCCGGCCGGGTGCTCGGAGCCCGATCCGCCTCCCGCCACGGCGAGCTGCTCGGTCACGTCGGCGACGACCCGATCGTTGGCGGTGGCGGTCGTCCCGAGCACGGCGACCTGATCGGGCAGCAGCGCCAGCATGTCGCGGACCCGCCGGTAGTCGGGACGGAAGTCGTGGCCCCAGTCCGAGATGCAGTGAGCCTCGTCGATCACCAGCAGCCCCACCGAGGCGGCGAACAGCGGCAGCATCTCCTCGCGGAAGCGCGGGTTGTTGAGGCGCTCCGGGCTGATCAGCAGCAGGTCGATGTCACCGGCGGCCAGGCGATCTCGCACCCCGTCCCACTCGTCGCGATTGGTGCTGTTGATCGTGTGGGCGCGCAGCCCGAGTCGCTGCGCCGCGGCGATCTGGTTGCGCATCAGCGCCAGCAGCGGGCTGACGATCAGCGTGGGACCGGCGGGGCGGGCGGGATCGTGCCGCAGCAGCGCCGTCGCGACGAAGTACACCGCGGACTTGCCCCAGCCCGTGCGCTGGACGCACAGCACGCGGGCACGGTCGGCGGCGACGTCGTGGATCGCCTCGAGCTGTCCGGGCCGGAACTCGGCGGCGGGATCGTCGGTGAGCGCACGCAACCGCTCCAATGCATGTTCGGTGAACGACTCGGTGACGGCGGTGGCCATACCTCCATGCTCGCAGCCGGGTCAGCCGGACAACGGGCTGCGCCGCGCCCGGATCGATTCTCGCTACGCTCCCGCCCCGTCAGTGCTGCCCCAGCTCACTTCTGTCATGGAGATCGCGTGACCACCATGAGCCAGTACCACCTCGGCCGCCTCGCCGAGCTGTCGTTCGAGCGCCGTGGCGATTACCCGGCGCTCCTGTTCGAGGGCCGCTGGCACACCAGCGGTGAGCTGCTCCGGCGGGCGCAGCGGCTGGCCGCCGGATTCGCCGAGCTCGGGATCGCCCCTGGCGACCGGGTGGTCGTCTCGATGGCCAACTGCCCCGAGGTGGCGATCACCTACCAGGCGCTGTGGCTCGCCGGCGCCGTCGTCACCCCGGCGATGTTCCTGCTACCGGCGCCCGACCTGCGGCACGTGATCGCCGACGCCGAGGCCAGCGCGGTCGTCACCACCCCTGAGTTCGTGCCCAAGGTGCTCGAGGCGACCGATGGCCTGGACCGTGTCCACTCGCTCATCTGCACCGACGCAGGGGAGGCCGGGATGCTGCCTCTCGCCCAGCTGGAGGAGGCGCAGCCGCGGCCGATCGTCCCGCGCGCCGACGACGATCTGGCGGCGCTGCTCTACACCGGCGGCACCACGGGCCGCGCCAAGGGCGTGATGCTGTCGCACGCCAATCTGTACTTCTCGGGCCGCGCCGCCTATGAGGCCGCCCACGTGCCCGGCGTCAACCGGGCGCTGACGACGCTGCCGCTGTCCCACGCGTTCGGCCTGCTGGTGACGATCGCGGCGATGCACCACCCGGAGCAGGGCGTCAATGTGCTGCTGCGGTGGTTCGATCCGACCGCGTTCCTGGAGCTGATCGGCGAGCATCAGCTCGAGCAGAGCGCTGTGGTGCCGACGATGCTGCAGATCCTGCTGGGGTTCCCGCTCGAGGAGTACGACCTGTCGTCGCTGCGCTATCTCAGCTCCGGCGGAGCGCCGCTGGCGCCCGAGGTGGAGCAGGAGTTCTGCCGCCGGGTGCCGTCGGTGTCGATCCGCCAGGGCTACGGGCTGACCGAGAGCGCCGCCCTCATCTCGACCAACCCCGTCGGCGCCGAGCGGACCGGCTCGGTGGGCCGCCCGGTGCCCGGCACCGAGATCGAGATCCGCGACGGTGACGGCATCGCGCTCGGAGCCGGCGAGCCTGGGGAGGTGTGCGCCCGCTCGCCCGGGATCATGCAGGGCTACTGGCACGCGCCGGAGGCGACCGACGAGGCGCTGCGGGGCGGCTGGCTGCACACCGGCGACATCGGCTACCAGGACGACGACGGGTACCTGTACATCGTCGACCGCAAGAAGGACCTGATCATCCGGGGCGGCTTCAACGTCTACCCGCGGGACGTCGAGGACGCGCTGGTGGAACACCCGGCGGTCCAGATGGCGGCGGTCGTCGGCCGGCCGAGCGAGCGCCATGGCGAGGAGGTGGTGGCGTTCGTGAGCCTCGCCGCCGACGCCGACCTCGCGCCCGACGAGCTCATCGATTGGGCGCGGGACCGGATCGGCGGGTACAAGTACCCGCGCGAGGTGCACATCATCGACGCGATCCCGCTGACCCCGGTCGGCAAGATCGACCGCAAGGCCGTCCGCAGCCGGGTCGCCGAGCTCACCGGCGACGCGTCGGTCTAATCGACGAGCACGCCCTCGTCGCCGAGCGTCAGCACATCGCCGGGCCGCAGCCGGCAGCGGACGACGGGTCGCCCGTTGACCCGGGTCCCGTTCGTCGAGTCCAGGTCGCGGAGAACCCAGTTGCCGTCCCGGAACGTCAGGCGGGCGTGCCGCCGGCTGACCGACATGTCGGCGAGCACGATGTCGCAGCCGTGGTGGCGGCCGACGAGCAGATCGTCGCGACCCCCGGCCCAGTCCAGGGCGAGCAACGTCGGCGGCGCCGCGTCCGGCTCGTCGGCGGCGGACCACGTCCAGGCTGATCGCAGAGTGCGAGAGACCGCGTCCATCAGCGACGACCGCGGCTGACGGACCGTCAGGTCGCCGACCAGCCCGGCCGGCTCGATCAGGGAGCTCCGGAGCAGGACGTCCACCCGGTAGGAGAACGTCCCGTAGCTGAGCAGGCCGTCGCCGTAGGCGGCGTTCAACTGACGGGCCAGACGGCGACGGGACTCCCCGGCGGGCGGCATGGTCCCCAGTCTCCCGCGTCTCCGCCCGGTTGTCCACACGCATTCCGGCACCAGGATCGCCACCGCCGGTGGCGAAAGCCTGCTCCACGTGGGCACCAGCCGGCTCGAATCCTTCTCCGACGGCGTGATCGCGGTGGCGATCACGCTGCTCGTGCTGGGGATCACCATCCCGAGCCCCGGCCCGGGGCATCCCAGCCTCGCCCACCAACTCGGCCACCAGTGGCCGCAGTACGCCGCCTACGTCGTCTCGTTCGTGACGATCGGGATCATCTGGATCAACCACCACGCGATGATCACCCGGCTCGACCGGGCCGACCACTCGATTCTGATCCTCAATCTGCTGCTGCTGATGACGATCGGGATCCTGCCCTTCGCCACCGGCGTGATGGCGTCCTACCTGCGGAACCCACAGGGCCAGTCGCTGGCGGCCGCGGTGTACAGCGGCTGCTTCCTGCTGATGTCAGTCGCGTTCGGAACGCTGAACCGCCACATCCTGCTCAACCGGGCGCACATGATGGCCGCCGAACTGGCGCTCAACGACCGCCGGCGGATCCTGGCTCGGTCGGCGATCGGCCTGGCGCCGTACCTCGTGGCGACCATCCTGGCGTTCGTCTCCGCCTACGCGACGTTGGCGATCTGTGCCGCGATGGCGCTGTACTACGCGCTTCCCACCGCCAGCGGGTCAGACCACCCGGCGTAGCATCCGGAGGACATGACGGTCTCCTCATCCAGTGCCGTCGAGCACGAGCTGCGCGCCCTGCTCGGGGACGACAGCGTCCTGCCGGGGACGACGCGCGCCTATCTGACCGACGCCACCGAGAACCGCACCGTCCGCGGGCGCGCCGACGCGGTGACACTGCCGCGCGACGCCGCCGAGGTCGCCGCGGTGCTCGCGTGGTGCTACGAGCACGACGTCCCGCTCATCCCGCGGGGCGGCGGCAGCGGCTTGGCCGGCGGCGCGGTGCCAACCGACGGCGGGGTGGTGGTCAGCCTCGAGCGCCTGTCAGGGCCGCCGCGGCTTGAACCCGAGCGCTGGCGCGCCTTCGTGCCGGCCGGCATCACCACCGCCGGCCTGCAGCGGCGGGCGCGGGAGGAGGGGCTCCTGTACGCGCCCGACCCCGGCGCCCCCGAGCAATCGCAGCTGGGCGGGAACATCGCCACCAACGCCGGCGGACCGCACACCTTCAAGTACGGGGTGACCGGCACCTGGGTGACCGGGCTCGAGCTCGTGCTGGCGCCCGGGGAGGTGGTGAGCATCGGCGGCCCGATCCGCAAGGACGTCGCCGGCTATGACCTCAAGTCGCTGATCGTCGGGTCCGAGGGCACGCTCGGGATCGTCACCGCCGCCTGGGTCAAGCTGCTGCCGGCCCCCGAGTCCCAACTGCCGGTGGTGGCGTTCTTCTCCGATGCGCAGGCGGGCTGCGAGGCGCTGACCACGGTCATGGCGTCGGGGCTGGTGCCGGCGGCGCTCGAGTACCTGGACGAAGTCGCCGTGGCCAAGGCGGGCGCTTCGTTCCCGGGCGAGACGCCACGCGAACCGGCGTTCATGCTGATTGCCGAGGCCGACGGCTCGATCGCCGAGGCGCAGCACCTGCGGGCCGAGCTCCTGGAGGCGTTCGCGCCGGGCGCGCTCGCCACCCATGCGCCCGAAGGGCGGGGCGAGATCCGCGAGCTGTGGCGCTGGCGCTCGGGCGTCTCGCTGGCGGTGATCGCCGCCCGTGGGGGCAAAGTGTCCGAGGACATCGTCGTCCCGCTGGAGCGGCTGGCCGAGGCCATCGTGGCGACGCGCGAGATCGGCGCCCGGCACGGGCTGCCCGCTTGCAGCTGGGGGCACGCCGGTGACGGCAACCTGCACTCGACGTTCATGATCGACTCTGGAGGACCCGGCCGAGGCGGAGCGCTCAGTGCAGGCCGCCCAGGATCTGTTCACCCTCGCGGTCGGGCTCGGCGGCTCGGTCTCGGGCGAGCACGGACTCGGCCTGGCCAAGCGCGGCGCGCTGGCCCGTCAGTGGCCCGAGCCGGCGCTGGCGTTACACGAGCAGATCAAGGACGTGTTCGACCCCAAGGGGTTGCTGAACCCGGGGAAGAAGCTGGCCCGGTAGCGCCGTTTTCATGGAAAATCAGGATGTGCATGGCCGGTTTTCCGCGCCCGCGACGCTCAGCGTGCGTCACGTGGAAAATCTCGCTCCTCGCGGCGGATTCTCCACGAACTGCACCCTCGCGGGTCGGGGCCACACCGCTATCGAAGAGGACCGGCCACCGAGGCGTGCGGCGAGCCTCCGGAGCATGGATTTCGTGACAAATCGGGATTGCCAGTTCCGAGTTTGTCGCGTCGTGCACGCTGAGCGCGCGGTTTGTGACAAATCCGGATTCGCGCAGGCTGGTTTGTCACAAAACCCATCCTCGCGGCCGAGCCCACACCGCATCTCTCCCCTTCCACAGCCACGCCGTTGACGCGCGACCCGCCCCCCGGCCCGGGAGCGCCGCCGGCCAACCGGGGGACGCGAGGCTACGACCGTGGCGCGGTCAGCACCGAGTACGCGTCGGGCCGGCGCGTGCTCAAAAACGGGAACAGTTCGAGCCAGTCGCGCCGTTGATCGAGATCGAGATCGGCGACGAGCACCGCCGGCCGGTCCCGCGGGGCCTGGACGAGAACCCGGCCGTAGGGGTCGGAGATGAAGCTCGACCCGTAGAACGTCAGCGGATCCTCGAACCCGATCCGGTTGACCGCGACCATGAACGTCCCGTTGGCCACCCCGTTGCCGACGATCACCTGCTGCCACAGCGGCTGGGTGTCGAAGTCCGGGTGGTCGGGCTCGGAGCCGATCGCGGTCGGGTAGATGAGCACCTCGGCGCCCCGCAGCGAGTATGCGCGCGCCAGCTCCGGGAACCATTGGTCCCAGCACGTCGGGCAGCCGAGCTGCGCGTCGGAGCCGTCGGCGATCGGCAGCGCCGTCAGCGGGAACGGATCCCCGTCGGCCGGGCCGGGCCGGAAGTAGTGGTCCTCGTAGTAGCCGGCGGTGACCGGGATGTGCAGCTTGCGCGTCCGCGAGACCAGGCGCCCATCGGGCGCGACGACCACGGCGGTGTTGTAGCCGAGCCCGTCCACCCCATCCGCACGTTCGTAGAGCGAGGCGTGGACATGGACCCCGGTCTCACCGGCCAGCCGGCGGGCAAACGTGATCGTGGGTCCAGATTCGAGCTCCTCGGGCGCCGCTCCCGCCGCCTGCGGCCCGTCGGCGGTGATGGCGAAGTACGGCGACAGCGTCAGCTCCTGCAGGCAGACCACCCGCGCGCCCGCCTGCGCCGCCATCCGGATGCCGGCGGCCAGCGCCTCGCGGTGCTCGTCGGGATCGGCGTGCCAGCGCTCCTGCACGAGGCCGAGGCGCAGCGGCGCGCGCTCCGGCGGGCGGGTCCGTGCCGGTGACGGCGGGGGCGGGAAAGCGGTCAGCAACTCCGGACGTTCAGCCATGGTTCACCGGGACCTGTTGAGTGATGCAGTGTGGGCCGCCGCCCCCGTAGGCGATCACCAGCCCCGGAACGGGCACGACCTCGCGCCCCGGGTAGCAGCGGGCGATGATCTCGAGCGCTTCGTCATCGGTGTCGGCTCCGGCGACGGGGGCGACCACGCCGCCGTTGCAGATGTAGAAGTTGAGGTAGCTCGCCGCCACCGTCTCGCCGGCCACCTCGTCGTAGGGCAGGAACGGGAGCTCGGTGACCTCCATGCCGGCATCACGCAGACGGCGGAGGTTCTCCTGGCAATGCTCGAAGTTGGGGTTCTCCTCCGGCACCGTCTGCAGCAGCGCCCGGTCCGGGCCGGTGAACGCCGCGATCAGGTCCACGTGACCGTCCGTGTCGCGGTCCTCGAGCAGACCCATCCCGAGCCACACGATCCGCGCCACCCCGAGCCTGGCCCGGAGTATCTCCTCGATCTGATCGCGCGACAGCGACGGGTTCCGGTTGGGATTGAGCAGGCATTGCTCGGTCGTCAGCAGCGTCCCCTGGCCGTCGGTGAGGATTGACCCGCCCTCGAGCACCATCCCACCCTCCACCACCGGGTCGCCGAGACGCTCGGCGATGAGGCGGCCGACGCCGGCGTCACGGTCCCACGGCGGGAACTTCTCGCCCCATGCGTTGAAGCCGAAATGCACCGCGGTGCGGGTCCCGTCATCCGCGTGGACGTAGATCGGTCCGCAGTCGCGCAGCCACGAGTCATCGAGGGGCAGCTCCACGATCTCCACCTCCGCCGAACATGCGGCGCGTGCCTGCGTGGCGTCGGCGCCCGCGTTCGCGATCATCGTCACCGGCTCGAACGCCGCCACCGCGTTGGCGACCGCGGCGTAGTCAGAGCGGGCTCGGGCGATGGTGTCGCCCCACAGGTCCGCGCGGCAGGGCCAACCCATCAGGGTCCGCTCGTGGGGTTCCCATTCGGCCGGCGTGCGCACGGGTTGGGAATCTACGCCCCCGGGCGCGACCGGTCAGTCCAAACCGGCACGCCGGCCCGCGCCGCGCGGTCAGGGCAGATGCAGGCGGTGGGCGACCGCCGCCGCCTGAGTCCGGCTCTGCACGCTCAGCTTGGCCAGGATGCGCGATACGTGCACGCTGGCCGTCTTCTCCGCCATGAACAGCGCGGCGCCGATCTGACGGTTGGTGGCGCCCTCGGCGACCAGGCCCAGCACCTGGCGCTCGCGCGGGGTCAGCCCGAACGGGTCCGGCTCGGGCTCGCTGCGATCGCGCGCCGCGTCGGAGTCGCCGTTGGCGTCCCGGGCGGACTCCAGGTGCAGCCGCGCGCGATCACACAGGGCGTGCACCTCTCGCGCGAGCCACTCCGAGCCCAGTGACTCGGCCGTCTTCAGTGCCGCGGAGGCGGACGAGAGCGCCGCCGATCGGTCGCCGGCGGCCACCAGCGCCTCCGCCTCGCGCCACTGCGCCAGCGCCACCGGATAGGGGCGCTTGATCGCCGCCCACGCCGTCGCCGCCTTGGCCCATTCCTTGTGCGCCGGGCGATTGCGCGCACGGGCCAGCTCGGCGCGTCCCTGGGCAAGCCGGGCGGCCTCCACCGGACCGCCGTCCTGGGCGGCGGCCTCGAGGCGCTGGAAGTGGATCCGGGCTCGGGTCAGAGCGTCGCGCCGGTCGGCCGGGACCCCGAGGTCGCGGGCTCGTTGCGCGCGGTCGGCCTCGACCTGGCTGCCGACGACGGTGACCCGGGCGATCCGCATCACGTCATCGGTGCAGACCTCGAGGCGGTCCAACGCCTCCTGCACCGCCCGCTGGGCGCTGGGCAGATCGCGCTGACGCGTGCGCAGCTCACCGAGCAGCGCGCCGTAGACGCCGATCCACTGGGGCTCGGCGGTCACGGCCACCAGTTCGGCCACCGAGTCCAGGTACCGCTCGGCCGCATCCTCGTCACCGATCCCGAGGGCGTAGCTCGTCGCCCGCAGCTGCTGGAACATGAACAACGTGCCGGTCGCACGCGAGGGCATGGGCAACGACAGAGATTCGCGGGTGAGCGCCCAGTCGCCCGACTCGAACGCCATCTCGGCAACGGTCAGCTTCGCCCAGTCGTGCATGCGGGCGTGATGGTGAGGGGTGGCGGCCAGGCCTTCCTTGGCGGTCTCGAGCGCCTCGTCGGTCCGCCCGGCGATGCTGAGCATGTCGGCAAGGTTCGAATAGGCGGTCGCCAAACTGTCGAAGTCCTCGTTCTCGCGGGCGATCCGCTGGGCGCGGCGCAATGACTCGACGCCGCCGTCGACGTCGCCGAGCGCCACCCGCGCCATGCCGAGCGTGTTGAGCAGCTCGGCCTCGGCCACGGCGTCGTGCTCGCGCACCGCGGTCTCCAGGGCGGCCTCGCCGTCTGCGACCGACTCGCGGAATCGTCCGCGCAGGAAGCGGCTGCGCGCCAGCCAGGCGAGCAGCTGCGGACGCACCCTCTCGGGATCGTCCTCCGGAACCATCGCCAGCGCCCGCTCGGCGATCTCCACCGCCTCGGCGCCCCGGTTGAGCGCCGAGACCATGCGAGCCAGCCGCGCCAGCAGTGCCGCGTAGCGGCCCGGGTCGCGCTCGGGATCGAGCTCGCGCAGCGCCTCGTTGATCAGCACCATGCTGCGGGCACGATCGTCGGTCACACGATGGGCCTCGGCGGCCATCGTCAGCAGCGCGATGTGGTCCAGACCGCTGACCCGCTCAGCGTCGTCGACGCGCGGCCACAGCTCCAGGGCCCGCTCGGTCAGGTCCGACGCTTCGCCGTAGGCGAACACCTTGTGGGCGGCCCGGGCGGCGGCGATTGTGCTGCGCAACGCGTTGGGCTGGTCGCCGGCGGCGCCGTAGTGGCCGGCGATCGACGAGGCGCGCTCCAGTTCGCGGTCGTCGTCCGCGCCGCAGCGGCGCTCCAGGTGGCGGGCCAGAGCAATGTGCAGCTCGCCGCGCTCGCCCGGAAGCAGATCGTCATAGAGCGCCTCGCGCAGGAGCGCATGCCGGAAACCGAACCGCTCGTCCCCGCCGGCGATCAGCACCTGCTCGGACACCGCCTCGCGCAAGGCGAGCTGGAGCGCGTCGCGATCGAGACCGGTCACCTCAGCGAGCGTCTGCTCGTCGGCAGCGCGAGCCACCGCGACGGTCCGCGCCACCCGCTGGGCGTCGGACGCGAGGCGCTCGATCCGGACCAGGAACGCGTCTCGCAGGCTCTGCGGTGCCGCGCCGCGGCCGTCGAGGCCGGCCGCCAGCAGCTCCTCGGTGTAGAGCGGATTGCCCTCGCTGCGTGTGAACAGCCGCTCGAGCAGCGCCGCGTCGGGCGTGGCGCCGAGGATGTCGGTGAGCGCCTCGCCGAGCTCGTCGCGGTCAAACGGACCCAGCTCCGTCCGCCGCGCGCGCTCGAGGCGCTCGAGCTCGGACAGCAGCGGGCGCAGCGGATGGCGGCGATGGAGCTCATCGGTGCGATAGGTGAGGATCAGGCAGACGCGCTCCTGGCGCAGGCTGCGGGCCAGGAAAGCGGCAAATGTGCGCGTGGAGCGGTCGGCCCAATGCATGTCCTCGAGGATGAGCACGAGCGTCACCGATTCGGTGATGCGGTCAATCAGCTCCAGGGCCGCCTCGAACAACCGCACCTGATCGCTGGGGCCCGAATGCTCACTGCGCGGGCGGGCATCGTCGTTCTCCTCCAGTCCCGGCAGGAGGGTGGCGAGCTGGGCACGGCTGCCCCCGCTCAGGGCCCGCAGCGCCGGATGGCGCTCGCGGACCAGCGGCCTCAGCGCGCTCAGCAGGGGGGCGTAGGGAAGCTCGCCGTCGGCCTGTTCGACACCGTCGCCGCGGAGAATTCGCGTCTCCGGTCCGTCCCCGGATTGGGCGTCGGCGGCGAGTCGGTGCTCGAGCTCGGCGACCAACCGGGTCTTTCCGACTCCGGAGTCACCGCCGAGCAGGACGAGCGCGGGCCGGCCGGCGCTGGCCTCCCGGACGGCGAGCTGCAGCTCGGCCAGCTCGCTGACCCTCCCCACGAAGTGATTGCTCGTCAGTCGCGACGTCATGAGCAAAGTATCGCCGGAGCGAGCCAACCAGTCGCGTGCGGGGGCCTCCGTCACCTCCGCGCCGGGCGTGGGCGGCGGCGAGCCGGAGCTCTTCGGTGCGAGTGTCAACCATGATTGCTGAAAACTGGGGGTGCATTCCGAGTTCCTTCCGGTGGGTTCCAACGTGAATCCCAGAATGAACTGCGCCGTCGGACCCCACATCGGCAGAACGGTGCGTGTTGCGGCGGCGGCCCCCTTACGTGCCGCCGGGGCACCCCTTACCCGGCGCCCGGCTACGCGGGCGTGGTGACGCCGACGCCGCCGTTGCCGCCCGACGCCTGCGGCAGCTCGGAGCCGGCGCTGAGCGGGCTCGCCGCCGACCGCGTGGCGGCGGTGATCTCCTCGGCGGTGACGTTCTGGGGGTGATGGCAGGCGGCCAGGTGCCCACCGGCGTACTCGGTCATCTGCGGCTCGACGCTCGAGCAGATGTCCGTCGCGCGCGGACAGCGAGTGTGAAAGCGGCAGCCCGACGGCGGGTTGATCGGGTTCGGCGGCTCGCCGGAGACGACCACCCGCTCGCGCGCCCGGTTGATCTTGGGGTCCGGGATCGGGATCGCGCCCAGCAGCGCCGAGGTGTACGGATGGATCGGCTTGTCGTACAGCGCCTCGGCCGGCGAGACCTCCATCAGCTTGCCGAGGTACATGACCACGATCCGATCGGAGACGTGGCGCACGACGCTGAGGTCGTGGGCGACGAACACGTAGCTGAGGCGGAACTCGTCCTGGAGCTCCTCGAGCAGGTTGATCACCTGCGCCTGGATCGACACGTCGAGCGCCGAGACGGGCTCGTCGAGCAGGACCAGGCGCGGCTCCACCGCCAGCGCCCGCGCGATGCCGATCCGCTGGCGCTGGCCGCCGGAGAACTCGTGCGGAAAGCGGTTGAGCACGTCGCCGGACATGCCGACGCGCACGAGCAGATCACGGCTCTCGGCGCTGAGCTTCTCCTTGGGCACGCCGCGGTGGCGCAGCGGCGTGGCCAGGATCTGACCGACGCGCTTGCGCGGGTTCAGCGACGCCTGCGGATCCTGGAAGACCATCTGCATCTCCCGGCGGACCGGCTCCAACTGCTTGCGCCCGCTGGCGGTGATGTCCTGCCCGCGGAAGCGGATCGAGCCCGACGTCACCTCCAGGAGCCGCACCAGGACGCGGATCAGGGTCGTCTTTCCGCACCCCGATTCGCCCACGATGCCCAGCGTCTCCCCTTCGTTCAGCGTGAACGTGACGTCGTCGACGGCGTGCACCTGACCCACCTGACGGTCGACGATGATGCCGGCCTTGATCGGGAACAGCACGCGGAGATGCTCGACCTCGAGCAGCGACGCGCCGTCGGCGGCGCCCCCGTTCCCGCTCTCGGACTCCAGCGGCGCCGAGTCGGTCACGAGATCACCGGCTCGGGACTGGCCAGGCCGATCTGATCGCCGACCTGACGCAGCGTCCGCTTCTGATCGGGCTCCAGAAAGCAGCGGTCCAGGCACTCGGGACGGTCGGGTACATGGTTGGCGAGCGGGGGCACCTCGGTGCACTTCTCAAACGCGTGCGGACAGCGAGGGCGGAAGTGGCAGCCCTTCGGCGGCTTGAGCAGCGACGGCGGCATGCCGGGGATGGCCGGCAGCCGCAAGGAGCGGTCGGAGTCGATCCGGGTGATCGAGCCGAGCAGCCCCCACGTGTACGGATGCTGCGGGTCGTAGAAGATGTCGTCGAGCGTCCCCTGCTCCACCACCCGACCGGCGTACATCACGATCACGCGGTCGGCGATGTCGGCGACGACCCCGAGGTCATGGGTGACGAGGATGACCCCGGCCCCCGTCTCGTCACGCAGCGTGCGCAGCTCATCGAGGATCTGCGCCTGGATCGTGACGTCGAGCGCGGTGGTGGGCTCGTCGGCGATCAGCAACTTCGGGGAGCAGGACAGCGCCATCGCGATCATCACCCGCTGACGCATGCCTCCGGAGAATTCGTGCGGATAGGAGCGCAATCGCTCCGACGCGCGAGGAATGCCGACCCGCTCCATCAGCTGGACGGCGCGATCGAGCGCCTGGGCCTTGGACACCTCGGGCTCGTGCACGCGAATCTGCTCGACGATCTGGGGACCGATCCGCCACACCGGATCCAGCGAGCTCATCGGATCCTGGAAGACCATCGCGATCCCGGCGCCGCGGATCTTGCGCAACTGCTCGTTGTTGGCCTTGATCAGCTCGGTGCCGTCGAACGTGGCCTCGCCCTCGAACCTCGCGTTCGGCCCGCGGGTGAGGCCCATCAGGGTCATCGCCGTCACCGACTTGCCGGAGCCCGACTCGCCGACGATCGCCACCACCTCGCCGCGGGCCACCGAGAACGACACGCCGTCGACGGCGCTGACGGTCCCGTCCTCGGTGGCGAACGAGACCTTGAGGTCTGAGACCTCGAGCAGGGGACTACCCGCGGTGCTCACCCGTCGAGCCGGATCCGCGGGTCGAGGTAGGCATGGAACACGTCGACGAGCGCCTGTAACAGCACGACCGCCAGCGCCGTGAGGAGCACGATCGCCATCAACGTGATCGTGTCCAGCCGGCCGATCGAGTCGCGCGCCAGCTGACCGACGCCGTGCAGGTTGAACACCGTCTCGGTGAGGATCGCCCCACCGCCGATCACCTGCGCGAGGTCCAGGCCCCACAGCGAGATGATCGGGATCAGGCTGTTGCGCAGGACGTGGCGGATCAGCACCTGGCGCTCGGACAGGCCCTTGGCGCGCGCGGTGCGCACGTAGTCCTCGTTGATCGAATCGAGGATGGTGGAGCGCAGCACGCGCGAATAGAAACCGATGAACAGGATCGACAGGGTGATCCACGGCGCGATCATGTGGGTCAGCCATTGCACCGGGTTCGTGGTCAGGGGCACGTAGTTGGCGAGCGGGAGGATGCTCGCTTTGTAGCCGGCGTAATAGATCAGCACCGCGCCGAAGAAGAACGGCGGCATCGAGACGCCGATCATCGACAGGACGGTCAGGATGCGATCGGTGTATTTGCCGGCCCGGATCGCCGCCAGGGTGCCGACCACGATCGAGGTGAACAGCCAGATGAACCCGGCGCCGAGCGCCAGCGACAGGGTCGCGCCCATGCCCGCCTTGATCTCGCTGAGCACGTTGAAGCCCGACTGATACGAGTACGCCTGGCCGGTGAAGATGTTCTTCATCGTGTCCACGTACTGGACGTAGACCGGCTTGTCGAAGCCGTAGCGCACGCTGATCAGGTGGACCTCGGCGGGGGTGGCCAGGCGCCCCGCGATCAGCGCCGCCTGGTTCTTGCCGGGGAGGATGACGATGAACATGAAGAACGTGATCACCGAGATCACGAACAGCAGCACGATCATCACCAGCAGGCGGCGAACGAGGAAGCGGGCCATCAGCGTCCGATGCGAACCTTGGCCCGCGGGTCGAGCGCGTCGCGCAGCCCGTCACCGAAGATGTTGACCGACATGACCGCGATCACGAGCATGATCCCGGGCACGAGCACGTTGTGGAACGCCGACGGGATGTCGTTGTCGATGCCGTCGGAGATCATCGTGCCCCACGACGGGTTCGGCGGCTGCACGCCGGCCCCCAGGAAGGTCAACCCCGCCTCGAGCAGGATCGAGTTGGCGAGGATGAGTGGGATGAAGACGACGATCGTGGACGCGAGGTTGGGCATGATCTCTGACCACATGATCTGCCAGTGGGTGAGGCCCTGCTGGCGCGCGGCGTCGACGAACTCGCGCTCGCGCAGGGTCAGCACCTGCGCGCGGACCGGCCGCACCACGTACGGGATGTAGAGGAACCCGATGATGATCGCCGGCACCATCAGCGTTGTGCCCTTGAGCGGACCGATTCCCTTGATGGCGAGCACGGTGCCGAGCGTGATGCCGAGCAGCACCGGCGGGAATGCCCAGATGACGTCGTTGGCGCGGCTGATGATCCCGTCGGTGATGCCGCGGAAGTAGCCGGCGAGGAGGCCGAGCAGGGTGCCGAAGATCATCGTGATCAACGTGGCCACCGCGCCGATCTCCAGCGAGTTGCGCCCGCCATAGAGCAGGCGCACGGCGACGTCACGTCCGTTGCCGTCCGCCCCCAGCAGGTAGTGGGTGGTCCACGTCGGGCCGATCGGGATGCCGATCAGGCTGACGATGTCCTTGGTCTTGCCTCCGACCTTGACTGTCCCGGTGATGTTGTTGACGCTCGGCCCGATGTGGGCGATGTCGTGCGAATAGACCGGCGCGAGCAGGCACAGCACGACGACGAGCAGGAAGACCCCGCCGAAGAACAGCGCCACCTTGTTGCGCCGCAACCGCCGCCAGGCGAGCTGCCACGGTCCGATGCCAGGCGGCAGGTCCCCGCCGTCGGATTCAAAGCCGGCGTCGATGCCTTCGGAGAATTCGGTGCCGCCCGATCCGGGCGTGCTGATCGTCGTCATCTCAAGCGTCTCGATAAAGAAGGTGGGCCGGGGAGGCTGACTCCCCGGCCCACGATCGTCACTGCTACTTCAATGCGAACGACGTGAAGTCCCACCCGTAGATGGGCTGGAACACCAAGGCGCCGTAGTTGATCCGAGTGGACGCGAACTCCGGGAACTTCTGATACCCGAAGACCCCGGCGTAGGCCTTCTTGGCCACGTACTCGTCCAGCGCCTGCCACTGCGACGTCACGGAGCTGAGCTGCGTCGTCGGAGTCGCGCCGAGCTTGGCCACCTGCGCGTTGACGTACGGGTCGTTCGTCTGTCCGAAGTTCTCGTTGTTGGTCGGCAGGATCGCCTTGCCGTCCAGGAGAACTCCGTAGAAGTCGACCGGGTTGGGGAAGTCCTGGTTCCAGTCGGCGAAGCCGGTCTGGGGGTCCAGGGACTTCGACTCGCCGATCGTGGTGAAGTACGTCGCGTCGGCGAGGACCTTCTGGGTTGCCTTGAACCCGATCGAGTTGAGGAACTGCGTGTAGTACGTCATCCACTGCTGGCGCGGGGAGCGGGTCTCTGACCACACCGTCACCGGCTGGCCCGCCATCCCGGATTGCTTGACCAGCGCCTTGGCCTTGGCCAGGTTTCCGGTGCCCGGGGTCCCGTACGGGCAGGAGCCCGTCGGATGGCCCGGAACGTCGGGCGGCAGGAAGAAGCAGGCCGGCGCCAGCGTGCCCGAGCCGAGACGCGACATCGCGTCCTGGTTGAGCCCGGTGACGACCGCCTCACGGGCGAGCTGACTGCTGAACGGCTTCTTGGTCGAGTTGAGGAAGACGTAGTACGTCGACCCGCCGAGGTTGACCATCCGGAATCGGCTGCTCGCCTGCGACTGGAGCTGGCCGAGCAGGCTGCCCGGGATCGTGTCCGCCCAGTCCATGAAGTCGGCGCTGTTGTTGAGCACCGACAGCACGTTGGCGTTGATGTTGGCCGAGATCTTCACGTTCACGTCGACGTGACCGGTTGGGATCTGGCTGTTCCACGACGCCTGCCACTTCGGGTTGCGGACCGCGCTGAACGACTGGTTGGGCACGATGTTCGTGACCATGTACGGACCGACGCCCGGGGGCGGGCTGGTCGGCTCCACCTTCATCGGCGTGCCAGTCGGGATGATCCCCATCGACGGGAAGGCCAGCACGTTGTCGAACGGGCCGTACGGAGCCGTCAGGTGGATCGTGATCTTGCCGGTGGCGTTGTCGGCCGTGATGCCGGAGATCGACTTGGCCTTGCCGGTGGAGTAGGCGCTCGCACCCACGATGGTCGGGGTGATGAACGAGCCCGAGCCGCCCCACGGGATCTTGATCGCCCGCTCGACGGTGTAGGCGAAGTCGCTGGCCTGAACCGGCTTCCCGTTCGAGAAGACCAGCCCCTTGCGCAGCGTGGCCGTGTAGGTCTTGCCGCCGTCGGAGATGACCGGCAGCGCGGTGGCCAGGCCCGGGATCAGCTGTCCCCCGGCCGTGCCGCTGGCATGGGCGTAGGAGGTGAGGCCCGTGTACACGAGCCAGTTGACCTCGGATCCCTGGGTGGTGTAGTCCAGCCCCGGGTCCAGCGACTGCGGCGCCGTGCCCATCAGCAGGCTGACGGTGCCGCCGTTGGCGCCCGCAGACGACGATGATGCGGCCGCCGTCGACGAGCTGCCCGCCGCGGCGCCGCTACTGCTAGACGAAGACGACGAGCTTGAGCCGCAGGCGGCAAGCGCCACCGCGGCTACAACCGCGAGCAGGATGCCTGCCCACGGTTTGACGTATCTCTTCACTGAATCCTCCTCCAGAGGTTCGTGTTCCCAGGCGCACAATGTAATCCGATCCCGGCGGCGATGCCAGCGGGCCGCGTCACGGCGACCGGCGCCCTAATCAAGCCTCAACAACGCTGGGCCTGTCGGGTGGCCGTGGATTTCCCGCGCTGGATGCGCTTAGATGCCGCCAGCACTCATTGCACTATTTATTGGTGCGTCTAGCAAAGAGTGGCGAGGGTCTCCTACATCGCCCCGTGGGACCCACGGGTCAAGGCGGTGGTGGCGCTCGACAACCTCGGCGGCCCGGGTCCCGGCCGGCCAGGACGGCTACCCGGGCAACTACTCCTACGTCGCGATCGACACGCCGCCGGATGCGATCAGTCGACGGTGAGCACGGCCTTGCCGGCCACCCGCCGGCCCAGCAGCGCCTCGATCGCGCCGGCCGCCTCGGTCCACGGGGCGGTCAGGTCGATCTGCGGATCGAGCTTGCCGTCGGCCACGAGATCGGCGAGGCGCCGCAGGTCCGACGACGCGGTGCGGGTGTGATCGAGCTCGGAGAAGATGTAGAAGCCGATCAGCCGTGCTCCCGGCGCCCGGGAGAACAGATCCCGCGTCGGGAAGCTGACCGGCTCGGGCACGGTCGAGGCGAAGCTGACGACGGTCCCCCGGAGCGCGACCCGCTGCAGCGCCAGGCCCAGGACGGGGCCCCCGATCGCGTCGAGGATGACCTCGAAGTCCTCGCCCTCGACGTCGAGCTCGGGCAGCACCTCGTCGGCGCCGAGCTCGACCAGCCCCTCACCGCGGCGCGCGACCGCGGTCACGTGCGCGCCGCCGAGCTTGGCCAGCTGGATCGCGAACCGGCCGACGCCGCCGCTGGCCCCGGTGATCAGCACCCGCTTACCGACGACGAAGCCGCCGTACTCCAGCGATCGCAGCGCCGTCAGTCCGGCGATCGGGAGCGTGGCCGCCTGCTCGAAGGAGACTCCGCCGGGGAGCACTGCCAGGTGCTCGGTGGTCACCGCGACACGCTGCGCCCAGGCGCCCGCGAGCACGTAGCCGACCACGCGAGCGCCGGCCGGCGGCCCGCTGCCATCGGCGGCCGGCTCGGTCACGACGCCGGCCAGATCCCAGCCGGTGACGGTCCCGGGCTCCATCCGCTCCAGCCGCCGGCTCTCCCCGCGGTTGAGGCTGAATGCCACGACGGAGACGAGCGCCTGATCCGGATGCGGCTCCGGCTCGGGCACGTCGGCGAGCTGCGCGAACGGCGGCGAGGAAAGGGAGATAAGCGCGCGCATGACGATGAATGCTCGATACTAGATAGGCATGCGTCCGCCGTGTCCGAGCCCCACACCCGAGGTCAGCGCCCGCCCGCACTGAGCGGTCAGGAAGCTCACGGCAGTGCCCGACGACGCATTTGACGCGCTCCGCGCGCAACTTGGTGGTAGCGCGCCCGATGCCCTGCGCCGGCTCAGCGCCGCGGAGCTGACCCATCTGTCACAGGCCATCCGCGGCGCCCGGCGCCGCGAGTCCAAGGCGCTGGCGCAGGCCGGCGAGCGGGCACTCGGGCACATCCCGCGGCTGCTGCGCGGTCCGGTGCGAAAGATTGTCGGATGAGCCGGGCCGCGGACCTGCTCCAGGGACACGGCGAGGTGCTCAAGCTGGCGCGGTTGCTCGGCCGCGAGCCTGACGAGCTCGCGTATCTGGAGCAGTTCTCGCCGCCGGCACTGCGCGAGCTCCGCGACGGCGTCACCAGGACGCTGTACGACCCCGACGGCGGCTCGTTGCAACGGCTGGCGGCGGCCACCCGGGTGCTGCCCGCCGGGCTCACGGCCACGCTCGGTCAGCGCGCGTTCGGACCGCTGCTGTCCGCCCGGCTCGCCGGCACGCTCGAGCCCGGACGCGCCGTCGACGTGGCCGCCAAGCTGCCGCCGCGTTTCCTGGCTGACGTCGCCGTCGAGCTGGACCCACGGAGGGCCAGCGAGCTGATCGCCGGGCTCGCCGCCGGACTGATCGCCGACGTCACCGCAGAGCTGGTCGCGCGACGGGAGTACGTGACCATGGGCCGCTTCGTCGGGCACCTCCACGACGAGGCGCTGATCGCTGCGATTGGCGCGATGGACGACCGGGCCCTCCTCGAGGTGGCCTTCGTGCTCGAGGACCGGTCCCAGCTCGCCCGCCTGCTGTCCACCGTGCCGCGGGCCCGCGTGGCCGGAATCGTCGGCGCCGCCGCTCACGAGGACCTGTGGCTGCAGGCGCTCGACCTGCTCAACCAGCTGAGCAAGCCCCAGCGCCGTGCCATGGTCAAGGCGACGCTGGCGCTCGGCGAACCGGCCCGCACGACGATCGTGCAGGCGATCGTCGATCACGATCTCTGGCCGGAGGCGGCGCTCATCGCCGAGCACGACGACACGCTGCCGGCCACGCTGTCCGACGCATTGCGGTCGCTCCCGGCCCGCCGCCGCCGCGCGGCCACCGAGGCAGCCCGGGCGAGCGGACTTCAGGGCGTGTGAGCCGTTGCCCCGCGCGGCTCAGCTGCTCCGCCGTGAGGCGTCCCCTCCGAGCGGATGGCGCCGCTGCCCGCCGGAGACGGCACGGCGGGCTCCGGCGCCGTCACCTCGGGCCACGGCGAGCCCGGCCGGCCGAGCAGGTACCCCTGGATCAGGGTCACCCCGAGATCGAGCAGCGTCTGGAGCTCGGCGTCGGTCTCGACGCCCTCAGCCACGAGATGGCCGCCAGTCTGGTGAACGTAGCCGAGCATCGCCGCGACCAGCGCGCCGCGATCGGGATCGCTGTCAATCCCACTGATCAGTGAGCGGTCGAGCTTGATGTAGTTGGGGCGGACCGTGGTGATCTGGCGGAGGCCGGAGTAGCCGGCGCCCATGTCGTCGACGGCGAAGTGGATCCCGTCACCGGTCAGCCGTGAGATCGCGGCGATCAGGCCCGGCGTCTCCTCCAGCAGGCTGTTTTCGGTGACCTCCAGGATCAGCCGGTCCAGGTGCCGGACGCCGCGCAGCAGCTCGTCGGTGCGGACGTCCAGCAGCAGCGGGCCCGACAGGTTGACGCTCAGACGCGTGCCGGCGGGCAGATCGTCGAGCAGGTCGAGTCCGGCCTTCAGGCAGGCCAGCTCCAGCCGGTCGCGGACGGCGAACTCGTCGGCGAGCGCAAACCAGTGCAGCGGGTTCGAGCTGCCACCGAGCCGGAACCGGGCCAGCGCCTCGTAGGCGTGGATCACACGCTCGGGAACGGCCACGATCGGCTGCACGTGCATCTCCAGCCCCTCGCCGCCGATCAGGCGTTCGAGCGCGTCGAGCGCTCCGCCCTGCCCGCGTCCGGAGATCGGATCGCCGGCGTAGACCGAGAACTGGTGGCGGCCGGTGCGCTTGGCCACGCGCAGGGCGACGTCGACGGCGCGCAACAGCGAGTCGGCATCGTTGCCGTCGCGCGGAAACAGAGCGACGCCCACGGAGGCCTGAAGTGAGTGGCCGTCCTCGCGCTCGCCACCGACCGCCTCCAGCAGCCGCCGGGCCACCGGCTCCGCGTCGACGCCACCGACGATCGCGGCGAACTCGTCGCCGCCGAGGCGGCCGAGGAGGGCGCCCTCGCCGAGGACGCCGCGGAGCTGCTCGGTCACCGAGCGCAGGACGGCGTCGCCCGCGGCGTGACCGGCGGTCTTGTTGATCGCGCCGAAGTGGTCGAGATCGAGCAGCAGGACGGCGCCGTCGCCGTCGCCGTCGCCGTCGCCAACGCCGGCGGCGAGTCGGTCGAGCGCGGCGCGGAACGCGGACCGCGACAGCGCGCCGGTGAGGCCGTCGTGGTCGGCGTCATACCGGGCGCGATCGAGCATCGCCCGCAGCTCCTGCGTCACGCGTCCGCAGACCAGCAGCAGCGCGATCGCGGCGAGCACGACGCAGGCATAGATGAGCGTCACCCGCTGCTCCCGGACGATCGGCAGCGCCAGCGACATGAGCAGCATCGCGCGCCCGACCCAGAACGCCCGACCGCCGCGGGCCAGCACGCCGCACGCCACCGCCACCAGCCACAGCAGCCACACCGCGCTCATCCGCTGCGGACCGAGGCCGACGATCAGCACCGCCGAGACCGGCGCCAGCGACTCCTCCACCTTGATCCACTCTGCACGCGGCGCCAGGAGCTGGACGATCGCGGTGACGAAGATGATCGCGAAACCGGCCAGCACCAGCGCCGGACGGTGTCGATGCATGACGTGAGCCTGGTCAACCGCGACCACCAGCCCGGCGGCGGCCAGACTGGCGCGCGCCGCTGCCGCGGTGCGCCTGGCCCGGCGCAGGCCGCTGGGCATCTCCACCTTCGGGTGCATCCGCTGTTCTTCGGCAGCGCACCGGGCTTCTTTGAGCCGCGATCCCGGATCGGGACGCTCGTTGACACATGCTCGGGGCCGGTCCGGGCTCCCACGGATGGTGGCTATGTTCACTCGCAGATGACTGAGCCTGAGCCTCACTCGCCGCGATCGGCCGGTCCCGATCACGCGCAGCTCGGGGGCGGGATCAGCCGCGGCCTGGTGCTGCTGCTGGCGGTCTCGTCCGGGGCGGCGGCGGCCAACCTCTACTACGCCCAACCACTGCTGCACACTCTGTCCGGGTCGCTGCACGTGTCCAACGGCACGGCCGGGCTGCTGATCACAATCAGCCAGCTCGGGTACGTGCTCGGGCTGGCGTTCCTGGTCCCACTCGGCGACCTGCACGAGCGCCGGCGCCTGATCGCCACCACGCTGCTGATCACGGCGGCCGCGATGGCGGCGGCGGCAGCCGCGCCGACGTTCGCCGTGTTCGGGGGGGCGATCGCGGTCGTCGGCGTCAGCTCGGTGGTGGCCCAGGTGATCGTCCCGATGAGCTCGTCGTTGTCGGCCGATCACGAGCGCGGGCAGGTCGTCGGCACCGTGATGAGCGGCCTGTTGATCGGGATCCTGCTGGCGCGAACCGTCAGCGGCCTGATCGCGGCGGCCTTCGGGTGGCGGGCGGTGTTCTGGTTCGCCGCGGTGGCGATGGTGGCCCTGGCGGCGACGCTTCGTCGTGCCCTGCCCAAGATCCCGCCGACGACCGAGCTGTCCTACGGCGGCCTGCTGCAGTCGGTGTTGTCGCTGATCCGCGAGGAGCCGGTGCTGCGCCAGCGGATGCTGATCGGCGCTCTCGACTTCGGCTGCTTCAGCACGCTGTGGACGTCCCTGGCCTTCCTGCTGTCAGCGGCTCCGTACCACTACGGCAATGCGGTGATCGGCTTGTTCGGGCTCGTCGGGGTCGTCGGCGCCGGCGCGGCCTCACTGGCAGGACGCCTCGCCGACCGCGGCCGCGTCGGTCCCACGACGACGATCACGCTGCTGATCATGCTCGTCAGCTGGGCGGTCCTGGCGCTCGGCAAGAGCTCGGTGATCGCCCTGATCGTCGGGATCGCCATCCTCGACCTCGGCGTCCAGGGACTGCACATCTCCAACCAGAGCGCCATCTACGCGTTGCGCCCCGAGGCGCGCAGCCGCCTCACGACGGCGTACATGGTGGCCTACTTCCTCGGCGGCGCCGCGCTGTCGGCGCTGACGTCCGCGCTGTACGCCGGCGACGGCTGGGCCGGGGTCTGCATCCTCGGCGCGGGGACGGCGCTGCTGGCCCTCGCCATCTGGGCCTTCACCGAGTCCGCCGCTCGCAGCCGCGGCGCGCGCAGCGTCCAGCAGGCCGCCGGCGCCGCGGACTGACGACGCCCGCCCGGTTGCGGCGGTCGTATGATCGCTCGCGGCACGTGATCTGGAAGGCTGTGACCGAGGCTGGGACGGCGTGAGCGCCAACGGCGGTCGCGAACCGGCCGCTGAGGCCTCCAGGGGCGTCCTCGTGGTGTTCACCGGGCTGATGCTCGTGCTGCTGATGGCGGCGCTCGATCAGACGATCGTCTCCACCGCGCTGCCGACGATCGTCGGTGATCTCGGTGGCCTCAGCCACATCTCCTGGGTGGTGACGGCATACCTGCTGGCGCAGACGGTGGTCACCCCGGTCTACGGGAAGCTCGGAGACCTCTACGGCCGCAAGATCGTGCTGCAGGTCGCGCTGGTCGTCTTCCTCATCGGGTCGGCGCTGTGCGGCGTGGCCCAGAGCCTCACCATGCTCATCGCGTTCCGGGCGGTGCAGGGGCTCGGCGGCGGCGGGCTGATGGTCGGCGCGATGGCGGCGATCGGGGACGTCGTGGCCCCGCGCGACCGCGGCCGGTACCAGGGGATCTTCGGCGCGGTGTTCGGCCTGGCCAGCGTGATCGGCCCGCTGCTGGGCGGACTGCTCACCACCAGCGTGTCATGGCGCGCGATCTTCTATGTGAACCTGCCCGTCGGCGTGCTCGCCTTCGCCGTGCTCGCCGCGACGCTGCCCTCCCGCCGCGACGATGCCCATCACCGGATCGATTTCCTCGGCGCCGGCGTGCTCGCCGCGGCGCTGAGCTCGGTGGTGCTGCTGTGCACGCTCGGGGGGACCGACTACGCGTGGGGATCGCCGCAGATCATCGGGCTCGGCATCCTCTCGGTGATCCTGATCGGGACGTTCGTCCTGGTCGAGCACCGCGCCGCCGAGCCGGTGCTGCCACCGCGCCTGTTCGCGGACCGGATCTTCTCGGTGACGAGTGCGATCGGCCTGGTGGTCGGCTTCGCGCTGTTCGGCTCGGTCACCTACCTGCCGCTGTTCCTCCAGGTCGTCCTCGGGGCCACCCCCACCGGCTCGGGGCTGCAGATCCTGCCGCTGATGGGCGGGCTGCTGATCACGTCGATCGCCTCGGGCCAGCTCATCAGCCGCACCGGCCGCTACAAGCCGTTCCCGATCGCCGGCACGGCGATCATGGTGGCGGGCCTCGGGCTGCTCTCGACGATGGGGCCGCACACGTCCCGGCTGACCGCGTCGGCGTTCATGTTCGTGCTCGGGCTCGGCCTTGGGCTGGTCATGCAGGTCCTGGTGCTCGCCGTCCAGAACGCCGTTGACTACAAGGACCTCGGCGTCGCCACCTCGGGCGCGACCCTGTTCCGCTCGATCGGCGGCTCGGTCGGAACCGCCGTCCTCGGCTCGATCTTCTCCAACCGTCTCAGCGCGCAGCTGTCCTCGGTGCTCCCCCACTCCGCGGGGTCGCTGGGCACCGGCGCCAGCCTCAACACCGCCGCGCTGAAGAAGCTCCCGGCGCCGATCCACGATGCGTACCTGACCGCGTTCACCAACGCGCTCAGCACCGTGTTCGTCGTCGCCGCCGGCGTCGCGGCGGTGGCGTTCGCGCTCAGCTGGGCGCTGCAGCAGCGGCCGCTCCGCGCCACGGTGGCCGCGGGGACCGGAATCGGGGAGTCGTTCGCCGCGCCCCGGCACACCGACTCGCTGGCCGAGGCCTCGCGTGAGCTGACGGCGCTGATCGGACGCGATGGACGACGTGATCTCGTGGCCGGAGTGGCCGCGCGAGCCGGCGTCGACCTGTCCCCCGCCGCGGCGTGGCTGATCGTCCGCCTGCAGGAGGATCCGAACCCGGACATCGCTGCGCTGTGCCGGAGCTTCGACATCCCGCTGGAGGTCGGCCAGCAGGCCTACCGGGAGCTCGATGACCGCGGACTGCTGCGGCGCGATCCCGCCGCCGGCGAGGGACGTGGACGGGTGATCGGTCTCACGCCCGAGGGTGAGGAGATCTCCGCGCGCCTGGTGGAGGAGCGGCGCGCGAGTCTCGCCCGGCGCTGCGCGGAGTGGTCACCCGAGCAGCACGACGAGCTCGGGGCGCTCCTCGTCACGCTCGCGCGGGATCTCTCCCGCGAGCCCGACGTTCCCGCCGGAGCGGGGGCGGCGGCGCTCGCGGCGGGCAGCTGAGGGTCGCGCGGGCGCCGGGATTCAGGCCGGCCCGACGCAGCCGCTCAGCGGCGCAGGGAGCGCGCGTCCCCCGCGGTGGAGCGGCGCAGGTCGGCCTCGATCGCCACCGCCGCCTCCTGGGCCAGCGGCAGGATGTCGCGCCGCAGGGTGGTCATCGTCCCGCGGCTCGCATGGACGGAGACGTTGAGTGCCGCCACGACCGTGCCCGAGGCGTCGTGGATCGGGACGGCCAGGGATCGCAGACCCTCCTCGAGCTCCTGGTCGACGGCCGCCCACCGCTGCCGGCGCACGCGTTCCAGCACCGCCCGCAGCGCGTCGGGATCGGTGATGGTGTGGGCCGAGAGCGGGCGCATGTCGATCCGAGCCAGCCGGGACTCCAGCTCGTCGTCGGGCAGCGCCGCCAGCAGCACACGTCCCATCGATGTGCAATAGGCCGGGAGACGAGTCCCGACCGACAGCGTGATGCTCATGATCCGCCGGGTCGGGACCCGGGCGACGTACACCACCTCGGTGTCATCGAGCACCGAGATCGACGAGGACTCGTTGACCTGGGCGACGAGCGTCTCCATGTGGGGCTGAGCGACCTCGGGGAGGCTGAGGCTGGAGAGATAGGCGTAGCCGAGCTCGAGCACCCGCGGCGTCAACGCGAAGCGCCCGTCAGCGAAGGTGACGTACCCGAGCTTGGCCAAGGTCAGCAGGAACCGGCGCGCCGCGGCACGGGTGAGCCCGGAGATCCGCGCCACCTCGCTGAGCCCGAGCTCGCGGTGCTCGGCATCGAAGGCACGGATGACGAGCAGTCCGCGTTCCAGCGACTGGACGAAATCGGCGCTCCTGGGACGGTCCTCGCTCACGTTCCTCTCCGGTTGGCTCTGAGCAACTCTCCGGCGGCCCTGAGCAAACTACCTGAGCGGGCGCCGAGGTTTATGCTGTTTTCGTGGACAAAATTGTCGACAATCCTGCGTCCACGGCGATCCCGATCGATGGTCGTCCCGAGGATCAGCTCCGCGCCGCCATCGTGGCGGGGCGCCTGCTCCCCAACGAGCGGCTGGTGGAGGCCGACCTGACCCGCCGGCTCGGCGTCGGCCGGGCGGCGGTGCGCACCGCGCTGGCGCGGCTCGAGCACGAAGGGCTGGTGGCACTGGAACCACATCGCGGCGCTCGGGTGCGGCTGGTGGCGCTGCCGGAGGCGGTGGAGATCCTCGAGGCCCGTGCGGTCCTGGAGGGGCTGGCGGTCCGGCGGGCCGCGGCCAACGCCACCGAGACCGACGTCGATGACCTGCGCGCCATCCTCGCCGAGATGCGACGGCTGCTGGACGGCGGCGACCTGCTCAACGCCTCGGACACCAACGCGATCCTGCACAAGCGCCTTGTCCAGATGGGCGGCCACGCCACCGCCAACCGCCTCATCTCCGGCCTGCGCTCGCAGCTGGTCCGCTTCGAGTACCGGACGATCCTCGTGCCCGGCCGCAGTGAACGCTCGCTGGCCGAGCACACCGCCATCGTCGATGCCGTCGCCGGCGGCGATCCCGAGGCGGCCGAGACCGCGATGCGCACCCACCTGTCGCATGTCGCCGACGCCCTGCGCGCCCAGGGGCCCGCTCATGACTGACCCGCCGCCGCCCTCCGAGCGCGCCCGTGAGCTGCTGCGCGGCGCCTATGACACCCACATCCATGTCGCCCCGGATGTCGTCCCCCGGATCGTTGACGACGTGACCCTGGCGCGGCGGTTCGCCGCGCTCGGCATGGACGGGTTCGTGCTCAAGTCCCACTACACCTCGACCGCTGAGCGTGCGAGCGTGGTCCGCGCGGCGGTGCCGGGCATCCAGGCGCTGGGGGCGATCGTGCTCAACCGCGCCGTTGGCGGGATGAACGCCCTGGCCGTCGAGGTGGCCGCGCGCGAGGGCGCGCGGACGGTGTGGCTGCCGACCGTCGACTCGGTCAACGAATCCCACGAGCGCGATGCCGGAGCGCGCCCGGGCGCCAGGGTTCCGGTGTGGGTCAAGCTCCAGCTCGATCTGCGCGAGCAGGGGATCGAGATCGCACCCGTGCCGGTGATCGATGACAGCGGGGCCGTGCTGCCGGAGACGACGGCGGTGCTGGAGCGGATCGCCCGTCACGATCTCGTGCTGGCCACGGGGCATCTCGCCCGCGACGAGATCTTCGCGGTCGTCGACGCCGCGCGGGATGCCGGCGTCACCCAGATCGTCATCACCCACCCCGAGTTCCCCGCGCAGAGCCTGAACGATCGCGACCAGCGGGCGCTGGTGCGGCGCGGCGCGCTGCTCGAGCGGTGCATGACGACGCCGCACACGGGCAAGATCGAGTGGGATGAGTGGATCGATCACATCCGCGCCACCGGACCGGAGAACTCGATCCTGTCCACCGACCTGGGGCAGGTGTTCAACCCGCCGGTGGAGGATGGGATGGGGATCATGGTCGACCGCCTGCTGGCGGCCGGATTCAGCGAACAGGAGGTGCAGGTGATGGCGGTGGCCAACACGCGACGGGTGGCCGGGGCCGACCCGTGGTGACCCCCGGCCGGCGGATACTGGTCATCGGCGCCCACTCCGCCGACTTCGTCTGGCGTTCGGGTGGCGCGATCGCGGTGACGACGGCCGGCGGCGGGACCGCCCGGGTGATCGCGCTGTCCTACGGCGAGAAGGGCGAGTCCGGCGAGCTGTGGAAGGAGCCCGATCAGACGATCGAGAACGTCAAGCAGATTCGCCATGGTGAGGCCGGACGCGCCGCCGAGCATCTCGGCGCCGACTTTCGCTGCCTGGACCTCGGCGACTACCCGCTGCAGATCGACGGCCCGGCGCTCGAGCTGATCGCCGACCAGATCCGGGAGTTCGCTCCCGACGTGCTCGTCACCCACACCGACACCGACCCGTTCAACCCCGACCATCCGGTCGCCGGCGTCGCCGTCGGCCGTGCCCGCAGCCTCGCCGCCGGCGCGGGCGTGACGAGCGCGTTCGCGACCGTCCGTCCTCCGGCGCTCTTCCTGTTCGAGCCCCACCAGCCCGAGCTGTGCAACTTCACGCCGACGACGTTCGTCGACATCACCGGGGTGATGGACGCCAAGCTGTCGGCGATGAGCGAGATGAAGGCCCAGGCATATCTCCAGACCTACTACCAGGAGCGTGCTGACCACCGCGGCAACCACGCGCGGCGCTCGTCGGGCAATCAGGACATCCGCCAGGCCGAGGCGTTCCAGCGGGTCACCCCGCAGGTGGTCCCGGCGCTGTGACGGCCACGGCACCGCAGCTCGCCGAGCTGGCCCGCCTCGGGTCGGCGACCGTGTACGAGGCCGGCGGGCGGCGTGGCTACGTCGACGCCGACCTGTACCAGGTGATCCCCGGCTCCCGGGTCGCGGGCCCGGCGCGGACGGTGCGCTGCGGCCAGGACGACAACCTCATGGTCCATGCCGTGATGGCCACCGTCGCGCTCGGGGAGATCATCGTGCTGACGATGCCCGAGCCGCGGCCGGTCGCGCTCGTCGGTGACCTGTTGGCGACCCAGGCCAAGGCCCAGGGCGCCGCCGGAATGCTCATCGACGCGTCGGTCCGCGACGTGGAGGAGCTGCGCGAGCTCGGCCTCCCGATCTGGGCCCGGTGGGTACGCGTCAAGGGCGCGGACAAGAACGTCGCCGGCACCATCGGCGAGCCGGTGCCGGTCGGCGGCGCCACCATTCGCTCGGGCGACATCGTCGTGCTCGACGCCGACGGCGCCGTCGTCGTGGAGGCAGAGCGCGTGGACGAGGTGCTGGCGGCGTCACGGGAGCGCGAGGAACGTGAGCGCGTCAAGCGCGCCAGGCTCCAGTCCGGCGAGCTGTCCTACGACCTTGACGGTCTGCGCGAGCGGGTGGAAGGATCGAGTGGCCGATGAACCAGCCACCCGATCTTGCCCACATCGCGCATGCCGAGCTGCTGACGCCGTTCCCCGACGAGAGCCTGCGCTTCTTCACCGACCTGTTCGGGATGGAGATCGAGCACCGCGAGGGACAGTCGGTGTTCCTGCGCGGGTGGGGTGAGTACCAGCCCTACGGCCTCAAGCTGACCGAGGCCACGCTGCCCGGGCTCGGCCACATCGCGATCCGGGCGTGGAGCCCCGAGGCGCTGCAGCGACGAGTCCAGGGCATCGAGGCGGTCGGCCTCGGCGACGGCTGGAGTGACGGCGATCACGGCCACGGCGCCGCCTACCGGTTCCGGGATCCCGACGGCCATCGGTTCGAACTGTTCTACGAGCAGGACCGCTATGTGCCGCCCGAACATCTGCGTCCGAGGCTGCGCAACGTGCCCCAGCGTCATGTCGACCGGGGGGCAGCGGTCAAGCGGATCGATCACATCAACCTGCTCGCCGCCGATGTCGCCGCCAACCGCCGGTTCGCGTCCGAGCAGCTGGGGTTCCGCCTGTATGAGCAGGTGATCCTCGACAGCGGCGAGGAGTCCGGCGCATGGATGAGCCTGACGATCGCGGCCCACGAGCTGATCTACGTAGCCGATCACGGCGGAAAATCGGCCCCGCCCGCCCGGCTGCATCACTTCGCGTGGTTCGTCGACACGCGCGAGGAACTCCTCCGCGCCGCTGACCTGTTCCTGGATGCCGACGTGCCGATCGAGATGGCGCCGTCCAAGCACGCCGTCGCCCAGGGGATGTTCCTCTACGTGTACGAGCCCGGCGGCAACCGCGTCGAGGTGACCACCGGCACCCACTTCATCTACGACCCCGCCTACGAACCGGTGGCGTGGACCGAGGGCGAGCGCGCCCGCGGCCAGGCATGGGGGGTCAAGACGATCGAGACCTTCCACACCTACGGCACCCCGGACGTCGGCGGCAGCATCGGGCCGCCGCTCCCGCCGACCAGCCAGATTCCGAACGCGACGACCGCGTGAGCGACGACGCGCAGACCATCCGGGACCTGGTCCAGAACTGGGTCGTCTGGCGCGACGCCGGTGATTGGGAGCGCTTTGCCACCGTCTGGACGCAGGACGGCGTGATGATGGCGACGTGGTTCCAGGGACCGGCCTCCGAGTTCATCCGCGTCAGCCGCGAGGGCTTCGAGCGCGGTGTGAGGATCCTGCACTTTCTCGGCGGCACCTCGGTGGACGTCAACGGATCACGGGCGATCGCCCAGACCAAGATGACGATCACCCAGCGAACCGCCGTCGACGACATCGAATGCGACGTCGTCTGCACCGGGCGGTTCTACGACTTCCTCGAGCTCCGCTCCGGGCGCTGGGGCATCGCGCTGCGTCAGCCGATCTACGAGCAGGACCGGCTGACGCCTGTCTCGGGCGGCCCGGGGCCGCAGCTGGACCGCTCCCTCCTCGAGCAGTTCCCAGTCGGTTACCGACATCTGGCCTACATCCAGACCCGGATCGGCTACGACGTCAAGCGCGACATGCCGGGTCTGATCGGGCCCGAGGTGCAGGACCTGTACCGCCGTGGCGCCGAGTGGATCGCGGGGTAGGCCCGGCTCCGCCGATACGGGCCCCGGGGGGACGTGCCCTAACGTCCACGGCATGACAGTGACCCCGGAGCGGAGCGGCCGCCGGCGATGAACCCCGCGCGGCGCGCCATCGCCGCCGAGGTGTTCGCGACCGGCCGCGAATACGACGCGGCACAGGCCAACCGCCGGGCCCGGTTGCGCAATGTGGAGCCCGCCACCGCCGAACTGCTCGGCGTGCTCGTCCGCGCCACCCGGGCGCGCCGGATCCTGGAGATCGGGACCTCGAACGGCCACTCCACCCTGTGGTTGGCCGATGCCGCCGAGAGCACCGGCGGCCGGGTCCAGACGCTTGACATCGATCCGCGCCGGACCGAGCAGGCCCTGGCCAACCTGCAGCGGGCCGGTCTCGCCGACCGCGTCGAGTGCCGCACGCTCGGCGCCGCCCAGGCGCTGGCCGAATACCCGGATGACGCCTGGGAGCTCGTGTTCCTCGACGCCGAACGTCCCGAATACGTCGGCTACTGGAGCAACCTTCAGCGCACGCTGGCGCCGGGCGCGACGCTGGCGATCGACAACGCGATCTCCCATGAGGCCGAGCTGACTGAGTTCAACCGGATACTCGACGCCGACCCCGGGCTGACGTCGGCGCTGGTGCCCACGGGCGCCGGGCTGATCATCGCGGTCGCGACGGCGTAGGCCCGGAATCGGGTCCAAGCTAACCGGACCGTCGAGTCCGCTACGATGTCCGGCATGGCGGACGTCGCAGCCCAGCCCCCACAGCCAGAGGGCCTTGACCGCGACACGCTGATCGTCGCCGGGGTCGTGCTGCTCGGCGCGATCATGTCGATCCTGGACACGACGGTCGTCAACGTCGCGATTGACCACCTCGCCGTCGCGTTCCACGCGTCACTGACGACGATCCAGTGGGTCGTCACCGGCTACACCCTCGCGCTCGCCACGGTCATCCCGGTGAGCGGGTGGGCGGCGGACCGGTTCGGCACCAAGCGCATCTACATGACGTCGCTGGTGCTGTTCACGATCGGCTCGATGGCGTCGGGACTGGCGTGGAGCGCGGGCTCGCTCATCTTCTTCCGCGTCCTGCAGGGCGCAGGCGGCGGCATGATCATGCCAGCGGTCATGACGATCCTGACCAAGAAGGCCGGCCCTCACCGGATGGGCCGGGTTATGGGCGTGCTCGGTGTGCCGATGCTGTTGGCGCCGATCCTCGGTCCCATCCTCGGCGGCTGGCTCGTCGACGACGCCTCGTGGCGCTGGATCTTCTTCATCAACCTGCCGATCGGCATCGCCGCCTTCATCCTCGCGCTCATCAAGCTCGACCCCGACGCGCCGCAGCCGGCCCATCGCATGGACTGGCTCGGCATGGCGCTCCTCTCGCCCGGGCTCGCCATCTTCATCTTCGGGCTCGCCGAGTCCTCCAGCTACGGCTTCGGGTCGCTGCGCTCCTGGGGTCCAACGCTCGCCGGCGTGCTCCTCATCGCCGCCTTCTTCGTCCACTCGTGGCGGGCGCCGGCAGCGCTCATTGACATCAAGACGTTCGCCCGGACGCGGGCCGGGGCGGCCGGCGGGACGTTCCTGCTGTTCGCCATCTCGGTGTTCGGGACGATGCTGCTCGTCCCGCTGTACTACCAGTCGGTCCGGGGCGCATCCGCGCTCACCGCCGGCCTGCTGCTGGCGCCGGGCGGGATCGGCGCGATGGTGACGATGCCGTTCAGCGGGCGCCTCACCGACCGCTACGGGCCGACCTGGCTGCCGGCCGCCGGATTGCCGCTCGTCGCCATCGGGCTCATCCCGTTCGCGTTCGTCGGGCCGAGCACCTCCTACGTACTGCTGTGCAGCTTCCAGTTCGTGCAGGGGCTCGGCATGGGGCTGTCGATGATGCCGAACATGACCGCGGCGATGCAGGCGGTGCCGCCGGCGGCGATCGCCCGCACGAGCACGGCGATGAACATCATCCGCCAGGGCGGCGCCTCGATCGGCACCGCGATCCTGTCGGTCATCCTCGCGTCGGCGATCACCAGCAACCTGAGCTCGGTGCCCGGCGTTCACGCGTCGGGCTCCGGTGGAATCTCCGAGCTCCAGAACCTGCCGGCGAATGCCCACGCCGCCATCGCCGGCCCGCTCGCGCACGCGTTCGCCTCCACCTTCGTGTGGGCGCTCGTGCTGCTCATCGTCGCCTTCATCCCGGCGGCGGCGATGGCCCTGTCCGGCTGGCGCTCCCCCACCATCCGGCCGGTCGGTGACCGGCCGCTCGTAGTGGAATAGCCGCCTTCGCCGCTCACCCTACGTGGCGACGTAGCGCGCAACGGAGCTTGGCATCTGAGCGAACCAGGAGTTCGCTCAGATGCCACGCTCCGGCCGGAGCAGCGGCAGACGGCAGGTCGTGCGCCTGCCGGGAGCGCGCGGCGACGGCATGGCGTGCGGCACACTGGCCGCATGCCGTCCACCGATCAGTCGCTGCGCTCCGTCATCTCAGCGCTCGAGGCGGCCGGCGAGCTCCGGCGCATCCCGGAGCCGGTGTCGCTGCGCTACGAGCTGTCGGCGCTCCTGGCCGCCGCCGACGACGGTCCGGCGCTGCTGTTCGAGCAGGTGCAGGACAGGCGCCTGCCGGTCGTCGGCGGCGTGCTCGGCAGCCGCGCCCGGATCGCCGCCGGGCTCGGGATCACGGTGAACGAGATCCAGGACCGGATGCTCGAGGCGCTGGCCGGGCCGGTGGCGCCCCGCGAGGTGACCGGCGCCCCGTGTCAGGAGATCGAGATCGAATCGCCCGACCTGGCCGAGCTGCCGATTCCGTGGTTCTTCGAGCACGAGACCGGGCCGTACATCACCGCCGGGGCGATCGTGGCCAGGGACGGTGACACCGGCGCCGCCAACTTGTCGATCGCGCGGCTGAAGCCGCTCGGCGGCTCGCGGGCGATGGCGGGGATCGCGCCCAACCACCATCTGGCGGCGCTGGGGCGCCGGGCCGCCGCCCGCGGCGAGGCCCTCCCGATCGCGGTGACGATCGGCAACCACCCGGCGGTGCTGCTCGCCTCCTGCCTGTACCTGGACCTCGGCGTCGATGAGCTTGAGCACGCCGGCGGTCTGCTCGGCGAGCCGGTCGAGGTGACCCGAACCGCTGACGGCCTCGCCGTCCCGGCGCACTGCGAGATCGTGCTGGAGGGGCGGCTCGACTACACCGAGTCGGTGCAGGAGGGCCTCGTGTCCGAGTTTCACGGCATGTACGAGAACTACGGGTCCGGCGCGATCGTCACCGTCCAGCGGCTGACGATGCGCCGCGACGCGATCTATCAGGCGATCGAGCCCGGACGCCATCCCGAGCACCTGTTGCTCGGCGGGACGGCGATCGCCGCCGGCCTGATGGCCGAGCTGCGTCGAGTGGTCCCTGCCGTCCGCGCCGTGGCGGTGCCCGAGGGCGGCGCCGGGCGCCTGACCGCGGTGGTGGCTCTCGAACCGGGAGCCCGACCGGGGTCCGCGCAGCGTGCCATGTTCACCGTCTGGGCGAGCGTCAGCCTGATCCGCACCGTCACCGTGGTCGACTCCGACGTCGACCCGTGGGATCACGTGGAGGTGGAGTGGGCGCGCACCGCGTTCGCCCGGCCCGATCGTGATCTGCTGATCGTCCCCGGCGGGGCCGCGGACCGCGCCGAGCCGCTCGAGCTGCGGGGCCGGGTCGCCAAGCTGGGGATCGACGCCACGCGCAAGGACGCCGACCGGGCCGACCACCGGGTCGCCGCGCCGCCGCCGCCGGACATGGCCGCCGCCCGCCGGCGGCTGGCGGACGCTGACCGATGAGCGCGTCGCGGCCCCGGCTCGTGGTGGGCATCTCGGGCTCGAGCGCGCCGCACCTCGGATACGCGCTGCTCCGCGCGCTGCAGCACCTGGGGACGATCGAGACCCATCTCGTGATCTCGTCAGGGGCCCGGAGAACGATCGAGCTCGAGCTGGACGTCGATCAGGCGGCGGTGGAGGATCTCGCCGACGTCGTGCACGAGCCCGACGACCTGGCGGCGTCGATCTCGTCGGGGTCGTTTCGCACGCTCGGCATGGCCGTGGTCCCGTGCTCGATGGGCCGGCTGTCGGCGATCGCCAACGGCAGCTCGGACGATCTGCTCGCACGTGCCGCCGATGTCACGCTCAAGGAGCGCCGGCCGCTCGTGCTCGCGACCCGTGAGGCCCCGCTCAACCTGATCCACATCCGCAACATGGAGACGGCGACGCTCGCCGGCGCGACGATCTTCCCGCCCGTCCCCGCCTTCTACCACCGGCCGGCCACGATCGACGCGCTGCTCGATCACATCAACGGCCGGATCCTCGACCAGTTCGGGATCGAGCATGAGCTGTTCACGCGCTGGGCGGGCCCTTAGGGCCCGAAGCTGACGCCGGCCCGCTCGGCGACGAACCGGGCGCCGAGCAGCTCGCCGTCCACCGGGCCGTAGCGCGCCAGCGCGGCGCGGTGCACGTCGGAGACCGTGGCGGTCAGCTCCAACGGCACGGCGAGCTCGTCGCCGAATGCGAGCACGGACTCGAGCTGTTCGCAGCAGCGCGCCAGCGCGAACGAGGCGAGGTCGTCGCCGGCCAGCAGCGCCGGCACGCCGTCGGTGAGGAACCGGCCGGCGGCGGCGCTGGCGCCGAGCGCATCGCGGACCACATCGAGGTCGAGTCCGGCGCGGCGGGCGAGGGTCAGCGCCTCGGCGGTCGCCACCGCCTGCCCGAACCACAGCGAGTTGGCCAGCAGCTTCACGGCATAGCCGCTGCCCGGCCCGCCGACGTGAACGATCCGGCCGGCCAGCGTGGCGAGGACGTCCCGGACCGCCTCGAGGTCGTCCGCGTGCGCGCCGACGAAGCTGAGCAGCCGCCCGTCGGCCGCTGCCGCGGGGTCGCCGCCCACCGGCGCGTCGAGCACCCGGACGCCGCGCGCGGCCGCGGCCGCAGCCGTCCGGCGCGCCACCGGTGGCGACGCCGTGCTCATCTCGATCCAGATCGATCCCGGCGACATTCCGCCGGTCACGTCCTCGATCACCGCCACGACCTCGGGCGGCCCCGGCAGGACCGTGATCACGACGTCGGCACCGGCGGCGACGGCCGCCGCGCCGTCCGCCCAATCGGCTCCCGCGTCGCGGGCGTCGGCTCGGCGAGCAGCGGCGACGTCGGTGGCGACGACGGTGAATCCGGCTGCCGTCAGCCGGCGGCAGATCGGCAGCCCCATCCGGCCCAAGCCGATGATCCCGACGCGCTGGCTTCGCCCCGTGATCATGGGGCGACGATCAGCACCACGAGATGGCGCGGCCCGTGCACCCCTTCAACGCGGGAGAGCTCGATGTCAGAGCTGGCGGACGGGCCCGAGACGAGCGTGACCGGCACCTGCCGCTCGGTCACCGCGGGCGTCAGCAGGGCGATCGCCTCGGGCACGAGCTCCACGATCTGGTCCTCGGCGACGAGGCAGAGGTGGTGATCGGGCACCAGCGTGAGGAGCCGCCGGCCCGAATGCGCCTGACCGTCGAGCACGATGGTTCCCGTCTCGGCGATCGCGGTGGCGCACCCGGTCACCGCCCCGTCGATGGCGTCGAGCTGCTCGGCGGTCAGCCCATCGTCGGGGACGACCTCGATGGCGGTCGGCCGCCACTGTGGCGGCAGCTCCGGTGGAACCGCGACCGTCGCGAGGCCGAGCTCGGCGCAGACGGCATCAACGGCCCCGGGGAGCTCGTCGGCCGTCACCCGCCGGACATCGGCCTCGTAGTCGCGCACGCGCTCCGCGAACCGCTCCACCCGCTCGCCGGCGGCGAGCTCGCCGCCGCGCCGGTAGTCCCGGGCGACCGCGACGTCGGCCGGCCGTTCGGTGTCCGGCACGTCGACCAGCGCGGCCCGGATCCGGGCGAGGATCTCGTCGCGAGCCGCGGTCATCCGCGCTCGCGCCACCAGTCGCGGAAGCTCTGGCGCGGCAGCGGCGCGAGGTCCCGCATGGACGTCCACCCCGACAGCGGGCCCGGCAGGCGGCGGATCTTTCCCTGGCGGACGAATGGCCACTGACCCAGCCGCCCCGCCCGCTGGGCGGCCTCGTAGAGCCGGCGATCGGCGAACACCCGCGCCATCGCGCGCATCGTGACGTGCTCGGGCGACCACCGCTCGGTGATCGCGGCGCCGTCGGCGTCGGCCTGGCGCACCTCCTGATGGCGCAGGTGCACGAGCACCTCCGGGATGTTGATCTTGACCGGGCATACCTCGTAGCAGGCGCCGCACAGGGTCGACGCATACGGCAGCGATCCGGCCTCGGTCATGCCGCTCAGCATCGGCGTCAGGATCGCTCCGATCGGACCCGGGTACGTCGAGCCGTAGGCGTGGCCGCCGGTCCGCTCGTACACCGGGCACACGTTCAGACACGCCGAGCAGCGAATGCAGTTGAGCGCCTGGCGCCCGATCTGGTCGGCGAGCACGTTGGTGCGGCCGTTATCGACGAGCACGAGGTGAAACTCGCGCGGTCCGTCTCCGGCGGTGACACCGGTCCACAGCGACGTGTACGGGTTCATCCGCTCCGCGGTGGACGAGCGCGGCAGCAGCTGAAGGTAGATCTCGAGGTCTCGCCAGCTCGGGATCACCTTCTCGATCCCCATCACGCTGATCAGTACCTCCGGCAGCGTCGTGCACATCCGCCCGTTGCCCTCGGACTCCACGACCGACACCGTCCCGGTCTCGGCCACGGCGAAGTTGACGCCGCTGATCCCGACGCGGGCGCCGAGGAACAGCCGGCGCAGATGCCGCCGCGCCACCTCGGCGAGCTGGCGCGGGTCCGAACCCAATTCATCGGGCGCGTCGTCCAGGAACCGGACGAACAGGTCGCGGATCTGCTCCCGATTCTTGTGGATCGCCGGGACCAGGATGTGCGACGGGGTGTCATCGGCGAGCTGGATGATCAACTCGGCCAGATCGGTCTCCCAGGCACGGATCCCCCGGTCCCGGAGTGCCGCGTTGAGCCCTGTCTCGTCGGTGGTCAGCGACTTTGACTTGACCACCTCGTCGACCCCGTGCGCGGCGACGAGGTCACCCACGATCCGGTTGCACTCGGCGGCGTCCCGCGCCCAGTGCACGGTGCCACCGGCGCGCGTCACCGCCTCCTCCAGTTCGAGCAGGTGCTCGTCGAGGTGGCGCAGGACCCGTTCCTTGAGGGCCCGTCCGGCCTCACGCAGCTCCTCCCAGTCGGGGACCTCCGCGACGCTCGCTGCGCGCTTGACGCGGATCGCGTGGGTGGCATGACCGAGGTTGTGGCGCAGCTGGGTGTCGGCCAGCGCCGCGCGGGCGGCCTGCGGGAACGGAGGATGCTCGCCGGCGCCGGTCACCGAGTCGGATCGCTCTGGGCCAGGATCTCGGCCAGGTGCATCGTGCGCACCCCGGCCCGCTGGCGCGACAGTGCGCCATCGATGTGCATCAGACACGAGTTATCGGCGCTGACGCACACCTCGGCCCGGGTGTCGAGGATCATCCGGACCTTGTCGGACAGCATTGCGATCGATGTATCGGCGTTCTTGATCGCGAACGTCCCGCCGAAGCCGCAGCAGGAGTCCGCCTCCGGCAGCTCCACCACATCGATCCCCCGCACCGCCCGCAGCAGCCGCAGCGGCCGGTCCCCGACCTTGAGCATCCGCAGGCTGTGGCAGGTCGGGTGATAGGTGACCCGATGGGGGAAGGACGCGCCGACGTCCTCCACCTGCAGGTGGTCGCACAGCAGCTCGCTCAGCTCCACCACGCGGGGACCCAGGGCCGCCACCTCCCGCGTCAGCCCGGGGTCGCCGGCCAGCTCGGCCACGCGCGGGTAGTAGTCGCGGACCATCCCCACGCACGACGCCGATGGCGACACGACCAGCTCGCTATCGCCGAACACCCGCACAAACCGGCGCACCAGCGGAATCGTCTCGTCGGCGTAACCGGTGTTGAAGTGCATCTGCCCGCAGCACGTCTGCTCGAGCGGAAAATCGACGCCGACCCCCAGCCGCTCGAGCACGGTCACCACCGCCCGGCCCGTCTCGGGGAACATCGTGTCGTTGAAGCACGTGATGAACAGCGACACGCGCGACGGGGCCATGGCCTCATCGTCCCAGATCGGGTGATGCTTGCGCCCGCAAACAACTCACGCTAAACTTGCGCTAGCAAGCGAACCCGGTCCCTCCGGCACAAGGAGCGCAGGACATGCAACCGATCGAAGGTATCCACCACATCTCGCTGATCACCGGCGACGCGCCCGGCAACGTCGACTTCTACGCCCGCGTCCTCGGGCTGCGGCTGGTCAAGAAGACCGTCAACCAGGACGACCCCGGCGTCTATCACCTGTTCTACTCCGACGAGCACGGCTCGCCGGGCGCCGACATCACCTTCTTCGAATATCCGGGCGCACGCCCGGGCCGCGCCGGCGCCGGGATGATCTCGTCGATCGTCCACCGCGTCGGCAGCGAGGAGGCGCTGGACTTCTGGCACGACCGGCTCGGCGGCGAGGGCATCGCCGCCCACCGGCATCCCGGCCGGCTGGTGTTCGCCGATCGCGAGGGGATGGGCCACGAGCTGGCGGTGATCGACACGCCCGATGCGCCACTCGCCGCGGCGAGCCTGGCGGTTCCGGCGCACTTCGCGCTGCAGGGCTTCGAGGCCGTGCGCGCCAGGGTCGCCGACCCGGCCCGCAGCGAGTCGCTCCTGTCCCGGGTGCTGGGCTTCGCCGAGGTCTCTGACAACGACTGGGAGGCGCGAGGGCCGCGCCGCGGCGGCCGGATCGTCTTCGAACCGAGCACCGAGCGCGGGGTGCCGGGAGCCGGCACCGTCCATCACGTCGCCTGGTCGGTCCTGCGCTCCGAGATCGACCGCTGGCAGGAGCACGTCTCCGCTGCCGGCGCGCGGGCGACGCCGGTGATCGATCGCTTCTACTTCCAGTCGGTCTACTTCCGTGAGCCCGGCGGCATCCTGTATGAGCTGGCCACGATCGACGGCGCCGGCTTCGCCGCCGACGAGAGCCCGGACGACATGGGCCAGGCGTTGGCACTCCCGCCGTTCCTGGAGTCCCGCCGCGCCGAGATCGAGCCGCGACTGACCCCGCTACCCGACACGCGACCGTGGCGGGCGGCCGGGGCGGCGACCGCCGGGAGCCCGCGATGAACGGCGCGACCGCGCGGGATGCGCTCGGCTTCGCGCATGTGTTCGAGCCCGGTGACGGCGGCGTGACGCTGTTGCTGCTGCACGGCACCGGCGGCGACGAGCACGACCTCGTTCCCGTCAGCCGCCGGCTGGCCCCCAGCGCGGCGCTGCTGTCCCCGCGCGGCAAGGTCCTGGAGTCCGGCATGCCGCGCTTCTTCCGCCGGCTGGCGGTGGGGCAACTGGACATCCCGGACCTGCTGGCGCGCACCGACGAGCTGGCGAGCTTCGTGGGCGCCGCCACCGACGCCTATCACCTCGACCCGGATCGCATCGTGGCACTCGGGTTCTCCAACGGCGCCAACATCGCGGTCAGCCTGCTGTTCCGTCACCCGCGGCTGCTGCGGGGCGCGGCGCTGCTGCGTCCCATGCTGCCCTACGAGCCCGAGGCGGAGCCTCGCCTGACGGGCACCGACGTGCTGATCGCCGCCGGGGAGTCAGACCCCTACTCGTCGCCCGAGCAGATCCGGCGGCTGGCCGAGATCCTGCGCGGCGCGGGAGCGCACGTGGCCGTGCACGAGGAGCCGGGCGCCGGTCACAACCTCGGTCCCGGCGATCTGCGCCGGCTGACCGATTGGGCCTCGGAGCTGACCCGGACGTGATGTGCTTTCGGTCCGAATAACGGACACGATCCGCATCAGGTCGCCGCGGGCGCGCCCCGCGGACGCCGGCGGGCTACCGCCCCGGCGGCTCGGTGCAGCTCGCCGCGGCCCGGGGCGAGAACCGCGAGAACACCTCGGCCAGGGTATCGAGCTCACCCTCGTGCAACCGGTCAAAGAACGTGCTCTGGATCTGCGCGAAGTGCGTCGCCTGGGCGGCGCGCATCAGCTTGAGCCCGGCAGACGTCAGGTGAGCCTCGACGGCGCGCCCGTCATCCGAGCACGGCTTGCGCTCGATCAGCCCGCGCGTCTCGAGCAGGACGGCGATCCGCGAGACCCGGCTGAGGCTGAGACCCGCCGCGGCGGCCAGTGAGGACAGCCGCAGGCAACGGCCGGGCGCGGCGGCCAGGCGAGCCAGCAGCTCGAGGCCGCTGAGGCTCAGTCCGTAACGCGACTCGAGCTCGCCGTCGAGCCGCCGCGTGAGCTGCTTGTGGGTCTCGAGCAGCCCGATCCAGGCGTCGGCGTGGCGCGGCGACCACTCGGCGACCCCGTCGTTCCCGACCTGGAACGGGAGCTGCGCTGGCGTTGGGCGGGTGGTTGACATGGCTGCCCTCACTATTCTACCGGGTTGCTTGTCAGCGCAAGCACCGTTTCGCCGCCGCCGGCTCGGTCCGCGCCGGCAGGCCCGCAACGCGGTGACCGCCGATCACGGGGCCGGGCGGCAATACTGCGCGTATGCGAGCACTGACCGAGGCCGTCGAGACCCCGTTTGACTCACCGTACGGCCACGGGTTTCTCCGCGTGGCCGCCGCGGTGCCCCACGTGCGCGTCGGTGACCCCGCGTTCAACGGCGAACGGACGATCGAGCTCGCCGGGATCGCGCACGAGCGCCACGTCGCGCTGGTCATCTTCCCCGAGCTGGGGCTGGCGGCGTACTCGAGCGAGGATCTGTTTCACCAGGAGGCGTTGCTGGACGGGGTGGCGACGGCGCTGGCCGCTGTCCTGTCCGCCAGCGAGCAGCTGCGCCCGGTCATCGTCGTGGGCGCTCCGGTCCAGGCCGAGGGTGGCCTGTTCAACGCCGCGATCGTCATCCACCGCGGCCGGATTCTCGGGGCGGTGCCCAAGAGCTTCGTGCCCGAGTACCGCGAGTACTACGAGAAGCGCCAGTTCCGGGCTGCCCGTGACCTCGTCGGCGACGAGGTGCGACTGCTCGGTCAGACCATCCCGTTCACGCCGGAGATGGTGTTCGCGTGCCGGGACCTGCCGGCGTTCGTGCTCGGCGTCGAGATCTGCGAGGACCTGTGGGCGCCGATCCCACCGAGCACCCACGCCGCCATGGCGGGCGCCACCGTCCTGATCAACCTGTCGGCGAGCAACATCACGATCGGGAAGGACGACTACCGCCGGATGCTGTGTGAGGCCCAGTCGGGCCGAGCGATTGCGGGGTACATCTACACCGCGGCGGGGCTGGGCGAGTCGACGACGGACGTGGCCTGGGACGGGCAGGCGCTGATCTACGAGAACGGTCAGCTGCTGTGCGAATCCGAGCGCTTCGCCGACGCGGAGGAGCTGATCGTCGCCGATCTCGACCTCGACCGGATCCTGTCCGACCGCATGAGCACCAGCAGCTACGGGGATGCGGTGCACGACGCGCGCGAGCCGCTGCGCCGGATCCGGCGCATCGGCTTCGACCTCGGCGTTCCGACCGTCTCGTTCGGGCTCGAGCGACGGGTCGAGCGCTTTCCGTACGTGCCGGCCGACCCGGTCAGCCGCAACGAACGCTGCGAGGAGGTCTACAACATCCAGGTGCGCGGCCTCCAGACGCGCCTGCAGGCGACGGGGATCCAGAAGATCGTGATCGGGGTGTCCGGCGGCCTGGACAGCACCCATGCCCTGACCGTCGCGGCGCGCGCCGTCGACCGGCTCGGGCTGCCGCGCGCGAACGTGCTCGGCTACACGTTGCCCGGCTTCGCCACCAGCGCGCGGACCCTGCGCAACGCGCACGCGCTGATGAAGGCACTCGGGGTCAGCGCCGCCGAGATGGACATCAGGCCGTCGGCGACGCAGATGCTGCGCGACCTGGGTCACCCCGCCGCCGACGGCGCCCCCGAGTACGACGTCACCTATGAGAACGTTCAGGCGGGCGAGCGCACCTCCCACCTGTTCCGCCTGGCCAACTACCACCAGGCGCTCGTGCTCGGCACCGGTGACCTGTCCGAGCTCGCGCTCGGCTGGTCGACGTACGGGGTCGGCGACCAGATGTCGCACTACAGCGTCAACGCGTCGGTGCCCAAGTCCCTGATCCGGTTCCTGCTGCGCTGGGCCATCGACACCGGTCAGTTCAGCTCCGATGCCAACGACGTGCTCGGCGACGTGCTGGAGACCGCCATCTCCCCGGAGCTGATCCCGGTCAGCGCCGACGCCGACCACGACGGCCCCGAGCAGAACAGCGAGGCCACCGTGGGCCCGTACGAGCTCCAGGACTTCTTCCTGTACTACGTGCTGCGCTTCGGGTACCGGCCGAGCAAGGTCGCCTACCTCGCGCAGCATGCCTGGGGGGACCGCCGGCGCGGCGAGTGGCCGGACCTGATCCCCGGCGAGGATCACAACGAGTACTCGCTGCCGGAGATCCGGCACTGGCTCGAGGTGTTCCTCCACCGCTTCTTCCAGACCAGCCAGTTCAAGCGCTCGGCGCTCCCCAACGCGCCGAAGGTCGGCTCCGGCGGGTCGTTGTCACCGCGCTCGGATTGGCGCGCGCCGTCCGACAGCCAGGCGACGGCATGGATCGCCGAGCTACACGCTCGCGTGCCCGAGCGATAGCGTCCCCACCATGCCCACAGACCCAAGACCCGTCTCACTGTTCGAGGTCGTCAAGCGCGCGTCGCAGGTGGTGGATCCTGACGACGAGGACGCCGTCGTCGGAGACTTCGAGCTGGCCTTCGAAGACGACGACGAGCCGGTCACGGCGCTCGACGACGTGGAGGAGCGGGTGGCCGATGTTCTCGCGAGGCTCGATCCGGCCGTGGCCAACGGCTCGCTGTCGATGGCCGCCGCGATCACGGTGTACCTGAGCTACCGCCGCGACGAGCTGCAGGCTGCGCCCGAGGAGCTGATCCGGCTGGCCGCACGCGCCGAGTTCGAGCACGAGCTGCCCACGGTCGTGCGGGACTGGCTGGACGAGCGCGACATCACGCTCTAGGGGCTGGTCCACCCGCGGGCAGCGCCGCCATCGGCGCCGCGTGTCGCCCGCGCTGCGCCGCGTGTCGTCCGCGCTGTCACAAACGCGCCCGATCGCCCGTCACAGCCTCGTAACGTTCAATCCGCGGAAGGAGAAGAGCATGCGAGTCCTCGTTGCCGGTGCCGGGGGAGCGATCGGCCGCCAGCTGCTTGAACTGCTCGACGCGGTCGGGCACGAGACGATCGCCCTCGTCCATCGAAACCCGGTCAGCGTCGAGGGCGGGCACAGCGTCATCGCCGATGCCCTGGACCGCGACGCCCTGACTGTGGCCGTGTCGGAGTTCGAGCCCGAGGCGGTGGTCAACCTGCTCACGGCGATTCCGCCCCGGTTTGACCCCAGGCAGTTCGAGCAGGTGTTCCTGATCACCAATCGGCTGCGCACCGAGGGCGCGGCCAATCTGGCGATCGCCACCGGGGGCGTACGGATGATCTCCGAGTCGCTGGCGTTTGCCTACGCGCCCGGCGACGGCTCGATCGCCGATGAGAGCCGCCCGTTCTGGGAGCGCGGACCCAAGCCGTTTCGCCCCGCGGTCCGGGCGCTGCAGGAACTCGAACGGATCACCGCCGAGACCGGCGGCGTGGCGCTTCGCTTCGGTCACCTCCACGGCCCGGGTACCGGGTTCGCCCCCGACGGGGGGCTGACCGAGCAGGCCCGGGGCGGGAAGATTCCGATCGTCGGCGACGGATCGGGCACGTTCTCTTTCACCCACACCCATGACGCCGCCACCGCGATCGTCGCCGCACTCGAGCGGCCGCAGGTCCGCGGCGCCGTCAACCTCGTCGACGACGAGCCCCAGCCCGTCCGCCGTTGGCTGCCGGAGTTCGCCAGGCTGGCCGGCGGCCCGGCGCCGAAGCGGATCCCGGCGTGGCTGGCCCGGCTGGCCGCCGGCAGCTGGGGGGTCGCCTACCTGAACGGCCTGGTCGGAGCCGACAACGCCCGCGCCCGGGCCGAGCTCGACTGGCGGCCCCGTTACGGGCGAGCGCAGGACGGCTGGGCCGCGGACTTCGGCGCGGCGCCGGAGCGGGCGACGGCACGATGACCGCCGACGAGCGGCCGGCCGTGAGCCCCGATGACGGCACCGCCGAGTTCCTGGCGTTGCGCCCCCGGCTGCTCGGCATCGCCTACCGGCTGCTGGGCAGCATGTGGGACGCCGAGGACGTGGTGGCCGACGCGATGGTCCGCTGGCTGGCCACCGACCGCACCGAGGTGCGTGAGCCGGCCGCGTTCTTGACCACCGTCGTCAGCCGGCTGGCCATCGACCAGCTGCGCCGGGCGCGGACCACCCGCGAGACCTATATCGGCCCGTGGCTGCCCGAGCCGGTGTCGGCCGTGGCCTTCGACCCGCTCGACACCCTGGTCAAGCGCGAGACGCTGTCGCTGGCGACGCTGCGATTGATGGAGCAGCTGACCCCGCCCGAGCGCGCCGTGTTCGTCCTGCGCGAGGCGTTCGACCTCCCGTATGCCCAGATCGAGGAGATCCTCGACGTCTCGGCCGGCAACGCCCGGCAGCTGCTGCACCGGGCCCAGTCCAAGCTGGCCGACGGGCGCCGCCGCACCGCAGCCGACCCGGGTGAGCACGCGGCGTTGCTGGAGCGGCTGGTGCGGGCGGTGAGCTCGGGCGAGCTGGCCGAGCTCGAGGACCTGCTCGCCGGTGATGTCGTCGCCTACAGCGACGGGGGCGGCAAGGCCCGCGCCGCCCGCAAGCCGGTGGTCGGGCGCGACAAGGTGATCCGCTTCATCGGCAACCTGCTGCGCCGATTCGGCCCCAGCCCCTACGCGCACGTGGTGGAGGCCAACGGCGAGCCGGCCGCCCAGATCTCGCTGGGCGGCCAGGACTCGCTCGTGTCCGTCGACGTGCGGGACGGGAGGGTGCACTCGATCCTCACCGTCCTGAACCCCGACAAGCTGGCCTGGGTCCGCCGCGACGATGAGGCGGTTCGCGCCGCGGCGGCGGTTCGCGCCGGTGAGGCTCAGGCGGCCTCGGAGTAGAGCTCCTCGGCGGTCGCCGCGGCCACCAGTTCGCGCTCGTCGATATTCACCGCCGGGCGTGCCGAGGTGAGCACCACCCCGCCGATCGCGATCGCGGAGATCACCAGGCCGGAGCCGACTGCCAGGGCCAGGTGCAGCCCGCTCGCCAGGGCCGTCGACGAGGCGCCGCCGCCGGCCAGCACGTCCTTGACCCGGGTGCTCGACAGCGTCGCCAGGACGGCGAGGCCAAGCGCGCCGCCGACCTGCATCGACGTGTTGACCAGCCCCGAGGCCAGCCCGGCCTCGCTCGGGCTGGCGCCGGACATCGCGACCGTCATGAGCGACGGGAAGCCGAGTCCGGCCCCGACGCCGATCAGCAGCATCACCGGCAGCAGGCGGCCGAGGTAGGCGGCGTGCACCGGCGCGGTGGCGAACAGGATCAGCCCGATCGCCATCAACACCAGCCCCGGCAGCAGCGTCGCGCGGGGCCCGATCTTCATGTTCAGGCGCGGGGCCACGAACAGCGAGAACGTGCCGATCGACAGCGCCACCGGCAGGTAGGCGAGCCCGACCTGGATCGGGTCATAGCGCAGCACCCGCTGCATGTAGACGGCGCCGAGGAAGAACATCCCGAAGATCCCGGCGATCATCAGCATCTGCACCAGGTTGGCGCCCGACACCGCCCGCGAGCGGAAGATGCCCAGCGGGATCAGCGGCGTCCGGGCCCGCGCCTCGCGGACGATGAACGCGGCGAGCAGCGCGATGGCGACGGTGCCCAGGATCAGCGTGTGGGCCGACCCCCAGCCGTAGTCCGAGGTCTTGACGATCGTGTAGACGGCGAGCATCAGGGTGCCGGTGATCAGCGTGGCTCCGGGAATGTCGGCGCCGGCCCGCAGGCCGATGCCGGCGTCCGCCGCCACCACCCGCACCGCCAGCAGCAGCGTCACGAGGCCGATCGGCAGGTTGACGAAGAAGATCCAGTGCCAGCTCAGCGTCTGGGTGAGCACGCCACCGGCGAGCAGGCCGATCGACGCGCCGCCGGAGGCGACGAAGCTGAACACGCCCATCGCCTTGGCCAGCTCACGCGGCTTGGGGAACATGGTGACGATCACGCCGAGGATGACCGACGAGGTCATCGCGCCGCCGGCGCCCTGGATGAACCGGGCCGCGACCAGCACCGCCTGGGACTGGGCCAATCCACAGGCCGCCGAGGCGACGGTGAAGATCCCCAGCCCGACCAGGAACATGCGTTTGCGGCCGACCAGGTCGCCGAGCCGTCCGGCCAGGAGCAGCAGCCCGCCGAACGCGATCAGATAGGCGTTGACCACCCACGCCAGGTTGGAGGTCGAGAACTTCAGGTCGCGCTGGATCGACGGCAACGCGACGTTCACGATCGTCTGATCGAGAACGATCATCAGCATTCCCGCGCACAGCACCACCAGGGCGATCCAGCGGGACCGATCGCTCATCGGCGGGTTCGCGTGGGCCGGGGCTTCCGTCACTGACATGTCGGCGACTCCTCTCGTTGCAACTGATTTGCTCACGGATCACACCGTATCAGATAGTTCCGTACAAGATCATCTGGAAGCGATCGTGTACCGGAGGCCGGGCCGATCGGGGCGATTCGGTGCGTTATCAGGGCGACGAACGAGGGCGGCGCAGATGGACACGGCGCGCGCCGGGCCGAACGACGGCAACGAAGGAGGGGTCGGTGGCGGCCGGGCGCGCCTCCCGCGACGCCGCTACGTCAACGGCGACCCGCGAACCGCGTGAGTCAGGCGCGCTGCTCGCGCCGGCGCAGCGGCGGACTGCACTCCGGCACGTCCGACAGCCGCCCCATGACCAGCCGTGTGAGCGCGCCAACGAAGACGTCACGCTCATCGTCGGCAAGGGAGTCGAGCACGCTGGCCTGGACGGACTGCAGGATCTCGAGGCCGTCGGCGACGCGGGCGCGGCCGGCGTCCGTCACGCGGATCACCCGGGCCCGCCGGTCGGTCGGTGACGGCACCCGCTCAGCGAGGCCGAGACGCTCGAGCTCGTCGACAGTGACGACCATCGTCGTCTTGTCGAGCCCGATCATCCCGGCGAGCTGGGTCTGCGTGAGCTCGGCGTCCATCGCCGCGGACATGACGCAGAACCCGCGCTGGCCGAGGCCGAGTGGCCCCAGCGCGGCTGCCAGCTCGGAGCCGAATGCGTGGCTGGCCGCATCGAGCATCCAGCCGAGGTTGCTGGTCAAACAGCCGGTGCCGTCCGGCGCCGGAAGCTCGTCGATCTGGATCGCCATACACACCACGATAACACTGCCTACGGATTATCTGCTACGAGAACTTCTCGTGCCCCGAGGAGGCGCCGGCGGCGGCTGACACCGCCCCGAGCTTCTCCGGGGCGAGCACCAGATCGATCGTCGTGATCAGCCCGCCCCGGACCGTCATGCCGACCGCGCCGATCGGCCGGCCGGGGGCGCGGATCACATAGCCGGCCTCGCCGTTGACCACCGCCGGGTGGCACCACTTGGCGAAGCGCCGGCCCTGACCGGCGGCGTATCCGGCGACCTCGGCGGCGCCCTCGATCCGTGACCTGACGATCCCGACGCGGCTACCGGCATCGGCCCGGAATACGACATCGGGGTCGAGCAGCGCCACCAGGGCGTCGAAATCTCCCGCGCGCGAGGCAGCCAGGAACGCGGCCACCACCTCGCGTTGGCGCTGCGGATCGGCGTCCGACGTTGCCGCGCCCACACCGCCACCGGCGCCGCGGACGCGCCGGCGCGCCCGGCTGGCGAGCTGCCGCGCAGTGTCGGGCGTGCGCTGCACGATCGGGGCGATCTCCTCGAACGGAACCGCGAACAGGTCATGTAGCACGAACGCCAGCCGCTCGGCCGGACTCAGCGTGTCCAGCACCACCAGAAGCGCGAGACCGATCGAGTCCGCCAGCAGGGCCTCGTGCTCGGGGTCCCCGCCGGCGTCCTCGTCGCGGACAATCGGCTCGGGCAGCCAGGTGCCGACGTAGCTCTCCCGGCGCGATTTGCGGCTGCGCAACATGTCAAGGCACACGCGGCCGACGACGGTGGTCAGCCAGCCGCCGAGGTTCGCGATGCCGTCATCGTCGGTCCCGCGCAAGCGCAGCCACGCCTCCTGCACGGCGTCCTCGGCGTCGCTGACCGACCCGAGCATTCGATACGCGACCGCCGTCAGGTGCGGACGGTGGGCTTCGAACTGCGGTGTCGTCCAGGTTCCCGGGGTCATCAGATTCGCCTCCTGGTTCATGCCCGTATGACGGATCGCGCGCGGCAAACGTGACGGCGTGACCGGCGTCACGTCTGCTCGCCCCCATGCGTCATAGGCATATACGGACCAACGGAGGCCTTCCCATGACATCAGAACCATCCTTTCTCGCAACTCGACTCGGCAAGCTGACGCTGGCGCTGCTGTGCGGCGTGGCGTTCCTGGACTTCGTCGACGCCTCGATCGTCAACGTGGCGCTGCCCTCGATCCGACGCGCGCTGCACTTCTCGGTGCAGGACCTCCAGTGGGTCCCGAGCGGGTACCTGCTGACCTACGGCGGCTTCATGCTGCTCGGCGGCCGCGCCGCCGATCTGCTCGGCCGGCGGCGCCTGCTCCTCGCGGGCACGGCGACGATCGGCGTCTCATCGATGATCGGCGGGCTCGCCGGGAGCTCGGGGCTGCTGATCGGGGCCCGCATGGCGCAGGGCGCCGGCGCGGCGATGATGCTCCCGGCAGCGCTCTCGATTCTGACCACCACCTTCCGGGACGGCAAGGATCGCCACACCGCACTGGGCGTCTGGGGTGGCGTAGCCGGCCTGGCCTCGGCCGCCGGGGTGCTATTCGGCGGCCTGCTCACCGAGGGACCGGGATGGCGATGGGTGATGTTCGTCAACCCCGTGGCCTCGGTCATCGTCCTCGCCTGCATCCTGCGGCTGATCCCCGCCGATGGACGCCGGCCCCGGCTGGCGAACTTCGACTTCCCGGGCGCGGCGCTGGCCACCGGCGGCATGCTCCTGCTCGTCTACGCGCTCGTCGAGGCCCCGATCGTCGGCTGGGGGCGGTTCCGCACGATCGGCGAGCTGATCGGCGCCGGCGTCCTGCTCGTCGCGTTCGTCGTCAACGAGCGGCGGCAGCGCAACCCGATCGCGCCGCTCTCGATCTTCAGGATCAACGGCCTGGGGTACGCCGATGCCACCCAGCTCATCGCGGTGGCCGGGTTCCTGGCGATGTTCTTCTTCCTCACGCTGTATATGCAGACGGTGCTCGGGTACTCGCCGATCCAGGCCGGCCTGGCATACCTGCCGCTGTGCTTCGTGATCGGCGCCTGCGCCGGCATCTCGTCCCAGCTGCTGACCCGCGTCGGTACGCGACCGATGATGGTCGGCGGCGCCCTGATCTCGGCGGCCGGTCTGTACTGGCTCTCGCGGATCCCGGTCCATGGCTCGTTCGTGACGGACCTGCTGCCGGGCATGGTGGTGATCTCGATCGGGTTCGGCCCGCTGTTCGTGGCCGTGACAACCGCCGCCAACGCCGGCGTCCCCGCCGACAAGGCCGGCCTCGCCGCCTCGCTGCTCAACGCCTCCCAGCAGCTCGGCGGGGCGCTGGGGCTGGCCATCTTCTCGGCGCTGTCCACCAGCCGGGCGCACCACCTGCTCGCCGCGCACGCGACCGTGGCCCGTGCGGAGACCTCCGGCTTCCAGCGCGCGCTGTTCACCGGCAGCGTGTTCATCCTGGCGTCCGCCGTGATCGCCCTGCGCGCCACCAACACGCGCGGCCCGACCGAGGAGGACCGGCCCGGATCGGCCGCCGGCGTGCCCGATCCCGAAGCCGTGATCGTGGCCGCCTAGCCTCGGCGCGCCCGGCCCGACGCGGCCGCCGAGCGATGACGAGGGTTGGTTAGGCTTCCCACACCATGGGCCGCCTCGCCATCCCCCGCCTGTTGACGACGGGCTCGGTCGTCGGCGCCACCACGACGGTCCGGGTCGCCGCCGGGTGTCTCGAACTGCTGGCTCAGCGGACACCGCCGCTGATGACGCTGGCGGTCAGGGCATCGCTCGGCGGCCCGGAAACGGAGCGCGCGCAAGCCACTTTTCGCGACGAGCTCGTCGGCCTGGCGCGGGAGTCGGCCGCGGTCTCCTGGCGCGAGCTGCGCCGGGGCGTCGATCAGCTCGACGCCTGGACCCGACCCGACGCGCCGCCGGCCGCCGGACCGCCGCGTCGCCCCTACCGGGTCAAGTCGTGAGCGCCGAGGCGATCTCCAGCGAAGACGTGATCATCGCCCTCGGCGCGCACGGCGACGTCGCCCGCCTGCGTCGACGGATCGATCAGTGGCTCGACCACGTGGATCCCGAGCTGCGGGAGTCGCTCGCGTGGGCGTTCGCCGGCACGCCGAAGCATTTCCGCCCCCTGACGCTGTTCGCCTGTCGTCGCGCCGTGGGCGAGACGGTGACGCGGGACACGATCGAGCTGGCGTTCTCGATGGAGCTCATGCACAACATGTCGCTGATCATCGACGACGTGCTCGACGGGTCAGACGAGCGCCGCGGGATCGCGACGGTGCAGGAGCGGTTCGGCCCGCTCCCGGCACTGATGGCCTCCGGCTATCTCGTGGCCGACGCGTTCGACGCGTTCGCGCACGACCCGTTCGCGATCCGGCACCTGGCGGAGCTGTTGCGCCGGCTCGGGGCCGCCGAGTGCCTCCAGTGGCGGCTGCGCCGCCAGCCGCTCGGCGTCGCGGACTGGCAGCGGATCGCCGGCGAGGACACGGGCTCGATGTTCGAGATCTGCGCGGTGCTCGGCGCTCGGTCAGAGCGCTTGCGCCGGTACGGGCACGACCTCGGCGTCCTCTACCACGGCTGTGACGACGTCGGTGACCAGCGAGGCTTGCCGGCGCTCGGCGGCGGCGGCGAGGAGGACGTGCGCGACGGGATCCTCACCCTGCCCGCCGCCCTCGCCATCCGGGATCCGGAGATCCGCAGGCTGTTCGCGATCGACGACGACGATCCCGAGCGCCTGGCGGTGCTCGCCGGCGCCTGCCGGGCTCAACTTGACGACGCCGAGTCAGAGCTCGACCGGATCGCCGCGTCGGCGCGCGCCGAGGCCCGGCAGTTCGCGGCCGACCCCGCGCCGCTGCTCGAGCTCGTCGACCACGTGCGCCAGCTCTCGCAGCGCTAGCGAGCGCCGGGCGTGAGCAGCGCCCGCAGCAGCGCGCGGGCGTCGCCGGCGCGCGGCGGCATCTGACCCAGGCACGACACGGCGCGTGACCACCAGCTGGCCATCGCCGCCGACGGCGCCCACGCGTAGCGCAGCCACGCGTAGAGCGCGTCCCGAGGGAGGCCACCGGGAGGCGGGATGACGTCCACCGGCCCGCCGAGGCCGCGCCGATGCACGATGGCCTGCGCCGCGTGCAGCCCGGTGACGACGGCGGACTCGACCGTGGTCAGCCCGATGTCGTTGTCGCACAGGTCCCCGGCAAGCGCGAGGTTGGAGATCTCGGCGCACGTGGCCTCCGGACGCCACACGTCGCTGCCGGCCTCGTTGACGAACAGCTGGGCGTCGAGGTTGGGCTCGTACCGGGTCCGCGCCCAGTCGATGTCAGGCGACTCGCCCCACGCCGATCCCGGGTCGAAGTCCAGGAAGCGCGCCAGCTCCACCAGCATCGCCTGAGCGTCGTCATCGGATCCCGTCCCCGGGAGGGCGTAGATGTCGGATGCCGAGACGGCGAGCACGGTCTGGCCCGCGAAGACGGGCACGTCCTCCCAGGTCTGGGAGATGTCGGTGAACGCCAGGCAGTATTTGGAGCCGAACAGTCCGACGGGCTCGGCCGGGATGCGACCCAGCTTGCGGGTGAAGAACAGGTTGATGATCGGCACGGGCACCGCCCGCAGGCGGGAGACCTCGGCCAGCCTCGGCGCCAGCCTGACGATCGGTGTCCCGGTCCCGCCGTTGCGCACGAGCGCGACCAGCGCCGGCGCCGGCACCGCCAGGATCAGCTCGTCCACGGCCTCGGCCCAACGCCGTCCCCGGCTGACCCACGTTCCGCTGTCGGGGTCCAAGGCGGCGCGCTGCAGGCCGATCCGAGTCACCCGTCGCGCGTCGCAGGACACGCTCGTGACCCGGACCTCGCGGACGATCTCGACCCCGGCGCGCTCCAGCGCCGCCGTCAGCGGCTCGATCACCTGGCGCATCGCCGAGCCTCGCGGCAGCCAGAAGGCGGGTGTCGGGTCCGCCAGCGAGTACCGGAGGTACTCCCGGAAGTCGGCGGCGGAGGCGAGATAACTCGGGATCCCCCACACGCGGGTGATGAAGGTGTCATAGGCGTCGGAGGCAGCCGGGGTCACGTACGGCCGCGCGTCGAGAAACCCCTCGACGCTCAGGTTCTTCAGGTTGACCGTCGGCTGCAGCGTCTCCGCCAGCAGATCGATCGTGGCGTAGGCGTACACCCACAGATCGGCCGGGGGGCCGACCCCGGAGAACAGGTTGTGCACGATCTGCCGCGGCGAGTAGATGTCGGTGACGGTGGTGAACCGCGGAAATTCCCCGGCGCGCAGCTGCGCGTAGCCCTCGAAGCGCGCGAACAGCTCGTCCCGGTCGCCGCCCACATCGCGCAGGAGCCGCCAGAAGTTTCGGTACCAGTTGCAGTACATGTGGGGGTACACGTCGAGCTCCACCCCGTCGTGGCGGCGAGATGCCAGATCACCGCCGAGCATCGACTTCTGCTCATACAGCTTGACCCGGTAGCCGCGCTCGGCGAGCCGCAGCGCGGCGGTGAGACCGCCGACCCCCCCGCCGGCGATCGTGACGCGGGGCGCCCGGGTCATCCGGCTCGGGACCCCTGCGCCAGGAGCATGCGCGCCCGGGCGACGTCAGGCAGCTCCGAAGCGATCGTGAACCACTCGCACAGCGCCGCGACATCCGCCAGCGCCGCGCGCGGCGCGCCGATCCGCCCCTGGTGCACCGCCAGTCGTGTGCAGGCGCGCAGTTCGAGCAGCTTGGCGTTCTGCGCGCGGGCGGACGATACGGCTCGTTCGTAGGCGACGGTGGCGGCACCGGGGTCGGGCGAGCCGCCCGCCATCAGGACCCGTCCCTTGAAGCGGAACAGCTCGGACTCGGCGAAGCCCTCGCCGGTGGCCTCGATGTGCTCCTCACCGATCCGCAGCGCGTCGAGTGCCTTGGCCCGCTCGCCGGCGGCGAGACGCAGATCGGCGAGGTAGATGCAGAAATGGGGCAGGCTGAGACTCGAGCCCGAGCGCAGGTAGTCCTCCATGCTCTCCTCGAGGCGGGCGATCCCCGCGTCCAGATCGCGGCTCCGGCCCTGCTGCCACGCCGACAGCGTCGAGGACACGGCCCGCCAGTAGGCGATGTTCGAGTCGATGCTCACCGCCAGCGTCTTGTCCACCCAGTAGCTGAGCTCGACGGACTCGCCGCGCGTCAGGTGCAGAATGCTCCGCATCCCCCACGCCTGCGCTCGGGTGACCGGGCCGCCCACGCGCTCGGCGAGCTCGAGGCTGAGGTCTGACCGGTCCCGACAGCGGTCGGCGTAGCCGAGATTCCACAGCACCAGCGCCCCGTAGGCGAGGGCCATGACGCCCGTGTCGCCCTGAGCCTCGTAGATGTGGTCAGAGAGTCCCGGGCTGCGATAGCGGCTGAACGCTTCCTCGAGCGCATCTCGCGCCTGATCGAAGTCGGCCACGTACATGTGGACGAAGCCGCGGTACAGATGACCTTCGGCGAGCAGCACCGGGTCACCGCCGCGCTGTCCGAGGGCCAGCATCTCGTCGGCCAGCTCGCGAGCGATTCCATACTCGCTGCGCAGCAGATGAAACAGCCACTGTCCCCGGATCACGGAGATCAGCCGCTTCTGGTTGCCGGCGCGCTCGCAGCTCGACCGGGCCCGGGCATAGGCCTCGTCGACCCCGCCGGCCGCGTAGCCGTGGCCGGCCTGCAGCGCGGCGGCCAGGTGGGTGGAGAAGTCGGCGCGCTCCAGATCGTCACCCGGATCCGGACCGACCTCGTCCAGTGCCTCGAGACCGCGCCGGAAATGGTGCGACGCCTCCAGGAACGCCGCGCGCTCGAGCGCTCGCGTGCCGGCGGCGTGCCAGTAGCGCACCGCCTTGGCCGGCTGCGCCGCGCAGGACCAGTGGTGGGCGACCACCTCGGGCTCGCGCTCGGCCGCCGCCGCCCCGATCTCGATCAGGCTGGACGCCACCCGTCCATGGAGCGTCTGCCGATGGCGGCGCAGAATCCGTTCGTACGCCGCCTCCTGCAACAGCGCGTGGGTGAACTCGCACCGCGACGGAGCCCCCACCACCGGGCGGAGCACGTCTTGGGCGGCAAGCTGGAGCAGCGCGGGCTCGAGCGGCGGCGCCTCGGGCGGCCACAGTGCCTCGAGCAACCCGCGGTCAAACTCGCGGCCCAGGACGGCGGCGACGTCGATCAGGTCCACCAGGTCGGGCAGCCGGTCCAGCCGTTCGGTGAGCAGCCCCTGGAGAGTCGACGGAACGACTGTGTAGCCGGCCTCCGAGGCGCGCATCGTCACGTGGCCGGCGTGCTCGAACATCTTCAGGGTCTCCTCGACGAACAGCGGGATCCCGTCGGCGGCGGAATCGACCCATTCGAGGACCGCCGGATCCAGCGGCTTCGGGCTCGCCCAGGCGGCGAGGGCCCGCACCCCTTCGGAGCTGAGCGGCCCGAGCTCAACCTCGATCGGCGCCGGTTCGGTCCACGGCGGCGTGAACTCGGGCCGGAAGGTGAGGACGCAGATCGCCGGGATGCGCGACAGGTTGACGATGATCCGGCCCAGCAGCTCGACTGTGGTGGGATCGGCCCAGTGGATGTCCTCGACGACGAGCAGGAGCGGGTGGCGCGCCGGGTCGGTGACGAGCAGCGTCTCGAGGACGTGGAGGGTGGCGGTGCGGGCATCGCGGGGGCTCAGCGGGGACCGGGCATCCTTCCGGCGCCCCTCGATCGCCAGCAGGTCCGCCAGCAACGGCACCGCGTCGCCGAGGATCAGCCCCGCCGCGGCGGCGGCCTCGCGGATCGTCTCGAGTTGGCGCTGCACCGGATCGGCCCGGTCCAGTCCGATGAAATGCTCGAGGAAGCGGATGACCGGGTACAACGTGGTGCTCTGGTGATGGGCCGAGCACTGCCAGATCTGCTCGGCGCCGACCTGCTGGCCGAGCCGCTCCACCAGTTCCCGGACGATCCGGCTCTTGCCGATCCCGGCCTCGCCGGTGAGATGCACGACGGCACCACGGCCGCTCTTGACCCGCTGCCACGCCTCGGCCAGGCGGGCCAGCTCGGCGTCCCGGCCGACCAGTGGCGTCAGGCGGCGGGCGCCGGCCACCTCGAGACGCCCGATGGCGCCGGTGGGTCGCAACACGCGGTGCACCGCGACCGGGCGCGAGACGCCCCGCAGCTCCTTCTCGCCCAGCGATTCCGTCTCGAAGTAGCCCTCCGTGAGGCTGCGGGTGGCATCGCTGATCAGCACCGTTCCCGGTGCGGCGATCGACTCCAGGCGAGCGGCGATGTGTGGGGTGTCGCCCACGATCGCCAGCTGGTCACGCGTGGTCTCGGTGCCCATGTCGCCCGCGACCACCAGCCCGGTGTGGATGCCGATCCGGACGTTGAGCGCGAGGCCGTGGCGCTCGGTGAGCTGGCGGCTCAGCGGCACCAGCTCGTCGAGGATCCCGAGGCCGGCGTGCACCGCGCCCTCCGCGCTGTCCTCCCGGGCCTTGGGATAGCCGAAGTACGCCACCACCCCGTCGCCCATGTAGCGCGCGATGTGGCCGCCGAAGCGCTCGATTGCTCGTGCGCAGGCGTGCTGATAGCCACTGAAGACCTCGCGGAGATCCTCGGGGTCGATCGTCTGCGTCATCGGTGTGGACTCGACGATGTCGCAGAACATCACCGTCATGTGACGCCGATGGGCAGCGCTGCGGGAGTCGGCCGGCCGGCCAGTGGACGGCGAACCGGGGAGCGGAGCCCCGCAGACACCGCAGAATTTCATGCCCGCGGGGTTGTCGAACCCGCAACTGTCGCACTTCATTCTGCTCGCCGGCCCCACAAGCAGCGTATGTTCACGGCGCAAGGATAGGAGAAAACGCCTTCGGGCCCGGAATCGAAAACCGCCACAATCACCTCATGCCCGACGAACCGCCGACTCAGAACGACTCCCAAGTGCCGCAGAAGGCCGTGCCCCCGTCCCCGATGCCGCGCGACAGGCAGGGGTGGCGAGTGGCGCCGGCGCCCGACGGGCGGGGGATGCCCGATCAACACAAGCCGACGCCACCGCACCGCCTCCGCGGTTTCTGGGTGTTCGTGATCGTGCTGCTGGCGCTCAACTGGCTGTCGGTGCTGGTGTTCCAGCCGTCCGCTCAGCCCCGGGTGCAGGTGCCGTTCAACCCGAACTTCCTCACCCAGCTTCAGGACGGGAACGTGAAGTCGATCGCTCCCAAGGGCGACTCGGTGCAGGGCACGTTCAAAAAGAAGGTGACTTATCCGGCCGCCGATAAGCAGGCCAAGCCCACGACGTTGTTCTCCACACAGGTCCCGACGTTCTGGAACAACGCCGAGCTCACCGCTCTGCTGCGCTCACAAGGGGTGCAGGTCAACGCGCAGAACCCGAATCCGGGCACTTCGCTGCTGGCCGAGATCCTGCTCGGTTTCGGTCCGACACTGCTGCTGGTGGGCCTGTTCGTGCTGCTCGCCCGGCGCGCGCAGAGCGGCGCCGGCGGCGGCCTGGGAGGTCTGGGGAACTTCGGCCGATCGCAGGCGCGGCGGGTGGATCCGCAGAAGATCCAGGTGACGTTCGACGATGTCGCCGGGATCGACGAGGCCAAGGCCGAGTTGACGGAGATCGTGGACTTCCTGCGCGAGCCGGAGCGTTACTCGCGTCTGGGCGGCCGGATGCCGCACGGGGTGCTGCTGTTCGGAGCGCCCGGGACCGGCAAGACGCTGCTGGCGCGCGCGGTCGCCGGCGAGGCGCACGCCGCGTTCTTCTCGATCGCCGCGTCGGAGTTCATCGAGGCGATCGTCGGGGTGGGCGCGTCACGGGTGCGAGATCTGTTCGCCAAGGCCAAGGAGGCCGCGCCAGCGATCATCTTCATCGACGAACTCGACGCGATCGGCCGCTCGCGAGCCGGGTCGATGGCGTTCAGCGGCGCCAACGACGAGCGCGAGCAGACACTTGATCAGATCCTCACCGAGATGGACGGCTTCGAGGGCAATGACGCGGTCGTGGTGCTTGGGGCCACCAACCGGCCGGAGATCCTCGACCCGGCCCTGCTGCGGCCGGGGCGGTTCGATCGGCGCGTCGCGGTGCAGCCACCCGACCGGGTGGGGCGCCGCAAGATCCTGATGGTGCACACGCGCTCCATGCCGCTCGCCGATGACGTCGATCTGGACACCCTGGCGGCCTCGACGCCCGGCATGGTCGGCGCCGACCTGGCCAACCTCGCCAACGAGGCGGCCCTGCTGGGGACCCGGCGCGGGCACGACAAGGTGCAGATCGCCGACTTCACTGATTCGCTGGAGAAGATCATGCTCGGCGCGCCGCGCGGGCTGATTCTGTCCGCCGAGGACCGTCGGCGCACCGCGTACCACGAGTCAGGCCACGCGCTCGTCGGGATGCTCACCCCCGGCGCCGATCCGGTGCGCAAGGTGTCGATCATCCCGCGCGGGCAGGCGCTCGGGGTCACGCTGTCAACACCGGATTCGGACCGCGTCTCCTATTCGCTGGATGACCTCGAGGCCAAGATCGATGTGGCCCTGGGCGGACGCGTCGCCGAGGAGGTGGTCTACGGCCAGATCACCACCGGGGCGGAATCGGACATCCAGCAGCTGACTCAGATTGCGCGCCAGATGGTCGGACGCTGGGGCATGAGCGAGAAGCTCGGCCCCGTCACCCTGCTGCCGTCCGACGGTCAGGGGCCGCTGCTGCCCGGCGCCAGCGAGACCTCGCCGCAGACCCAGTGGCTGGTCGATCAGGAGGTTCAACGGATGGTCGAGGAGGCTCACGTGGCGGTGACCAAGTTGCTGACGGAGAATCGCCGCAAGCTCGACGGGCTCGCCCGCGCGCTGCTCGCCACCGAGACGCTCGACTCGGCCGCCGCATACGCCGCCGCCGGGGTGGCGCTGCCGGCTCCGCCGCCCGAGCCCGTGGCGCCGGCGACGGCCGCCGCCGGCAGCGATCGATCGAGCCCGCGCGCGTGACCCACCGGGTGGTGGTCATCGGCGGTGGCTTCGGAGGCGTGCAGGCCGTCTCGGCCCTCCGCAACGCGCCGGTCCAGGTGACGCTGATCGACAAGCGCAACTTCCACCTGTTCCAACCGCTCACCTACCAGGTCGCCACCGGGGCGCTGTCCTCCGCCGACGTCGCCTATCCGCTGCGGGCGATCTTCAAGTCGGCCCCGAACGTGAGCGTGATGCTCGCCGAGGTGACGGGCTTCGACCTCGACGCCCGGGAGGTGCATCTGACCACCGCCCGCGGGGTGAGATCCACGCCGACCACGATGCCCTACGACACCCTGATCGTCGCGGCGGGGTCCAGCTACTCGTACTTCGGGCACGAGGACTGGCGCGAGTTCGCCTACGAGGTCAAGACGCTGGAGAGCGCCGTCGGAGTGCGGTCAAAGATCCTGCGCGCCTTCGAGCGCGCCGAGATGGAATCCGATCCCGATGAGCGCGCGGCGGAGATGACGTTCGTGATCGTCGGCGGCGGCCCGACCGGCGTGGAGATGGCGGGGCAGATCGGCGAGTTGGCGGGGGACACGCTGCAACGTGACTTCCGCGTCATCGACCCGCGCCGGACCCGCGTCATCCTGGTCGACGCGCTCGATCGGATCCTCCAGACCTTCCCGAAGTCGCTGTCGGCCAAGGCCACCCGTTCGCTCGAGCGGCTTGGCGTGACGACGATGACAAATCAGACCGTCGTCGGCGTCGACGCGGACTCGGTCACGACGCGCGACGCGGATGGGAACACGCAGCGGATCGCCACCAAGACGGTGATCTGGGCCGCCGGCGTGACGGCGTCCGGGCTCGGCTCACACCTCGCCGAGCAGGCGGGGGCGGAGGTGGACAAGGCGGGGCGGGTCACGGTCGAGGCCGACCTGACGCTCGCCGGTCGTCCCGAGGTGATCGTCCTCGGGGACATGGTCCGCGTGCGCGACCGCCATGGAGACCCGGTCACGCTGCCCGGCGTCGCGCCGGCGGCGATCCAGCAGGGGCACTACGCCGGCAAGCTGGTGCGCGATCGGATCGCGGGGCGCTCCACCCGCCCGTTCCGCTACCTCGACAAGGGCAATGTGGCCACGATCGGGCGCGGGCGGGCCGTGGTGGACCTCCGCTTCCTGCGGCTGAGTGGGCTGCCGGCCTGGATGGTGTGGCTCGTCGTCCACATCTGGTACCTCATCGGGTTCCAGAACCGCATCGTGGTCATCATCCGCTGGTCGTTCAGCTTCTTCACCCATGGGCGCAGCGCCCGCCTGATCGAGGAGCTGACCGCGCCGCCGCCCGACGCCGAGCGCCCTCAGCAGGGCAGCCAGTAGTCGACCCACTGCTCGCGGTGCCCGCCGACGCGCTCGTACACCCGCTGGGCGCGGGCGTTGTCCGGCGCCGTCTGCCAGGTGAGCTGCCCGCCTCCGTGGGCGGCCGCCGCCCGCCGGCAGGCCTCGATCAGCTGCTCGGCGATCCCGCCGCCCCGGGCGGCCTCGACGACGAACAGGTCATTCATCACGCCGATCCGCCCCCCGTCGGTCGTTGACCAGCTCCAGAAGATGGTGGCGAACCCCGTGGCCGCGCCCGCGCCGTCGCGCGCGATGAGCTGGAGACCCTCATGCTCGGGATCGGCGATCAGGGCCTCGGTGATCGCCATCAGCTGCGTGTCGGTCGGGGACACCTCGTAGAAGTCGCAGTACGCGCGCATCAGCGGGAGTAGCTCCGGCACGTCGGCCGCGCCGACGCGCTGGATCGAATGCTGGGGGTGGCTCATGGCCCGTAGTGTCGCCGCCCGGGAAGGATCCCGCGTCCTCGGTGTCTTCAGTACATGACCCCCTCCACTCGACGGGTCCACTGAAAACACAAGCCTGGGAGTAACACACGATGGTTCATCGGACTACAACGAAGATCCGTTCTGTCAGCGCCGTCGGGCTGGTCGGCGTCGCGTTGCTCGTCGCGGCCTGCGGCAGCAGCGCCACCACCTCGAGCTCGAGCGCGAGCGCCCCGGCCGCAACCTCATCGACGTCGGCTTCGGCGACCGCGTCACCGGCGTCGGCCAAGAGCGTCTCGATCGGCACCGCGAAGGGCGCGAGCGGCACCTACCTGACCGGCGCGGCGGGACGCGCGGTCTACCTGTGGGAGGCCGACACCAAGGGCATGTCAAGCTGCTCGGGCGCCTGCGCCACGGCGTGGCCGCCACTGACCACCACCGGCACCCCGATCCCGGGCCACGGCGTCACGGCCGGCGACCTGGGCACGATCAGCCGATCCAATGGCGCCAAGCAGGTGACCTACAAGGGCCACCCGCTCTATTACTTCGCCGGGGACACAGCGGCCGGCTCCACCACGGGCCAGGGCAGTGACGGCTTCGGCGCCAAGTGGTGGCTCGTTACGCCGGCCGGCACCGCCATCACCACCGGCGGCTCGAGCTCCGGCTCCGGCGCCTCGAGCGGTGGCGGTAGCTCGTCGTCGAGCAGCTCGGCCGGCGGCGGCTGGAGCTGATCCGGCTGACGCCTGAATGACGCAGCGGCCTGCCGGTGCCCGCGGCAACGCGGGCACCGGCGCATTCAAGCGGGTGGTCAGGCCGCGAGCGGGCCTTGGCCCATCGCCGCACCGGCCGATCGGGCCCTGGGCCTTCGCCGGTGTCGCCATCGTCTCACTCGGCGGGCCGCTGGCGCTGGCGGCGCTGGTCGTGCCCGGCGTGGTCGGGGATGCCAGCGACTCGGCCGGGCTGGCGATCGTCGCGTCGCTCGTCGTGTTCGGCGCGCCGCTGGCGATCTGGCTGCGGTACTCGCGCCACGTGCACGGCTCGGGCGGGCTGTACACGTTCGTCGAGGCGGCCGCGGGACGCCGGGTGGCGCTCGTTCAAGCGGCGATCTGGGCGTTCAGCTACCTGCTGTACGTGATCTACACCACGGTGCAGATCGTCTATGACCTCCTCCCCGCGGTACTGCCGGGCGAGCGCCGCTATCAGACGCTGCTCGCCCTGCTGATCCCGGTGGCGGTGGCCGCCGTGATGATCGCGGGCCGGGCGGTGACGATGATCGTGCTCGGCGTGATGGCCGCCGGGCAACTGGCTCTGGCCGGCGTGCTGGACGGCGTGACACTCGCTCACGTCACGGCCCCGGTATCCACGTTCGGCGGCGGCGCGCCGGCCGGGTCGCTCGCCAAGGCCGGCGCCCAGACCTCGCTGCTGTACATCTGCGCCGGGCTGCCCCTGTTCCTGGGCGGGGAGCTGGCGACGCCGGTCCGCACGATCCGGCGGGGACTGCTCGGCGCGTATCTGGCCACCGGGGTGGTGGTCCTGCTCGCCGTGGCCCCGCTCGCTGCCGCGCCGGGGCTGACGCGCACCGAGGTCCCCGGGTTCACCCTGATCGAGCAGTACTCCGGACCTGGCCTGGCCCGGATCATCGGGATCGGCATCGCGGTCAGCGTCGCCGGGGTGATCGTGTGTGAGTACCTCGCGCTGACTCGCCTGCTGCACGCCGTCGGTAACTGGGGCGTGCGGCCGATCGCGGTGGTCATCGGGGCGGTGGTCGTTCTCGCCGCTCCGTTCAGCCTGATCGACCCGGACGGCTTCTACGACACGCTGCTCAAGCCGTCACTGGTGGCGCTGTGGCTCAGCCAGCTGATCGTGTTCCTCGTCTATCCCCGCTTCGCCGCGCGCCACCAGCAGCGCCGGTTGCCTGCCTGGGCGTTGAGTGCGGCGGCCAGCGGGCTGACCGTGTACGGGCTCTGGGTCACGCTGACCGCCGCCTCGAGTTGACGCTCCTCGGTTCAGCGCAGGAACACGGCGAAGAAGTCGCGGTCGTCAGGCGTCAGGTACCGGTCGGGGCCGCGCGTCATGTCCGGGAGCAGGCTGCTCGGCTGCCCGGCCCCCGGTGACGCGTAGGTGATGAACGTGTCCCAGTAGGAGTTGATGTCGAGCTCCATCGCCCGGATCGCTCCGGCGCGGATGAGGATCTGGGCCAGCGAGCCGACGGTCTGATTGTCGGCGGCGGCGTAGATCAGGTCGCCGCGGGCGTCCACGCCGACCCCGGACCGCCACACCCGGATCGCGTTGCCAAGCGTCAGGCCCCATTCGGGGCCGTCGGACAGGTTCGGGTTCGGCCGGCCGGCGGCGACGATCAGCGGCAGGTTCTGGCGAGCGAACTGGACACCGGGCGGCACGTCAGGCCCCTGCGACCAGGCACGGACGTCAACACGGCCGTCGGCGTACCCGACCAGCGTGGCCTCCCCGGGGCGCATCGGCGCGTAGGTGCGACCGCCGACCGCGACGCCGCCTCCGGAATCTGACAGCTTGAAGCCGCTGTTGAACGTCGCCAGCAGTCGCGCCCGCGAGGACGGCGGCACCTCCATCGGTCCGCGGGGAAGGGTCACCGACGGCTCGAGCCGGCCTGGATACAGCCGCAGCCAGGTGCGTGTGGTGTCGATCCAGGCGACTCCGGCCACCATCTGCGGGTAGCTCGGATCACTGCGGAACTGCGTGATCTGGACCGGTGAGTCGGCACCACTGAACCTCTCGCTCGCCAGCCACACCCCCTCGCCGGGCAGGGCGGGCGCGATGACGGGCGCCACGTCGGGCGGATGGACCGCGGCGGCGACGGCATGAGAGCCGTGGGGCAGGCGGCGCAGGGCGGGCCCCCCGATGGACGGGGCGTTGAGCGAGTAGTAGATGCCCTCCACCCGGGACGCGAACGCCGCCGCGCCGTGGTCCCGCAGCCATTCGAACGATCGGATCGTGAAGCTCGAATTCGACGGTCCGGCGACGCTCGCGGCGAACGAGATCGTGATCGGGACCAGGCACAGACCGAGGGCGATGATGATGACCCGGCGCAGACGACGGACCGGGCTGAGCCGCCGGGGCAGAGGCCGGCGCCGGGGCGGGGCGATCGAGGCGGTGGCGGGCATGACGGTGTGGCACCGGTGAACGGGCGCGCGAGGTTCGTTTCGCTGCCGGGCGTGGTGCACCTGTCACATTGCCGGCCGGCTGTGAGAACTCTCATCACATCGGTACAGGCGATCACCGCGACGTGCAGAACCGTCAGGTGAGAGCGTGTTGCACACGCCGCCACGATGTCGACCGCCACCCCTTCACCACGAGACCGCCCGCCGGTGCGGCGCTCGACCCCGATCGCCGGCGGCCGAGCCCATCCGGTCACCCCGCTGCGCCGTCCGCGGGGCGGCGCGGCCGCGTGGCTGCGGGCGGCGCGCCCCCGGCAATGGGCGAAGAACCTGCTCGTGTTCGCGGCGCCGATCGCCGCGGGGGCGCTCACCCGTCCAGGCGTGCTCGCGCGCGTGTCCGTGACGATGGCCGCCTTCTGCCTGCTGTCGTTGGGCGCGTACCTGATCAACGACGTGTGCGATGCCCCCGAGGATCGGCGCCACCCGGTCAAGCGCCACCGACCGGTCGCCTCCGGCGCCGTGCCGGCCGGGCGGGCGCTGGGCGCCGGCATCGGCGCCGTCGCGCTCGGAACCGCCCTGGCGGCGGCGGTCGGCTCGGGTGTGTTCGCGGCCGCGGCCGGCTATGCCGCGCTCAACGCCGCCTACACGCTGTGGCTGCGCCGGGTGGCGATCGCCGACATCGCCGCGATCGCCGGCGCGTTCGTGCTCCGGGCGGTGGCGGGCGGGATCGCCGCCGGCGTGCCGATCTCCCGCTGGTTCATCGTCGTGGTCTCCTTCGCCGCCCTGTTCGTCGCCGCCGGCAAGCGCTATGCGGACTTCATGGATCCGGCGGCGCGCCACTCACGTCCGGTCCTGGACGACTACACGGCGGAGTTCCTGCGCCTGGTCCTGGCGGTGGCGTGCGCGGTCGCCCTCGGCGCCTACTGCCTGTGGGCGTTCGAGATCGTCCGCACCGGCGGCGTTCCGTGGCGAGCGCTGACGATCGGCCCGTTCACGATCGCCATCCTGCGATACGGACTGCTGGTGAGCAGCGGCACTGCCGGAGCACCCGAGCAGATCCTGTTCGCCGACCGGTTCATCCAGCTGACCGGCGCGACGTGGCTGCTGATGTTCGGGCTCGGAGCCTGAGCCGCGATGCCGGCCCAGCCTGCGCCACGACCGGTTCGGGCTCACGCCCTCGACCGGCCCCGGTCGCAGGCGCCGGCGATCAACCGCGCCGGCGAACGGGAGCGGCGGCGGCGTGAGCGACACTGGCAGCGGCGGCGTCGCGACCTGCTCGAGGACGTGGCCATGGGGCTGGTGCTCATGCTCGTCGCCCTCGTCCTGACGGCCGGTCTCGGGGTGATCGCGCTGCTCGAGGTGCCGGTGGGCGCCGCGGTGGTCGGTTCGTTCGTCGTCGGGCGGACCCGGCGCCGGCGGTACAGCAGCCGGGAAACCCGGCGCAGCAGGGCGAAGACGTAGCGGGCGCGGCATGAAGCGTCGATGGCCACCGGTTCACCGGACCCCGGCGCTGCTGGCGGTGGCGCTCGTCGTCTGCGCCGGCTGTGCCGGATCGGCCGCTGTCGGATCGCCGGCGGCTCGATCGGCGAGGGCTGGATCGCCGGGCCCGCAACCGGCGCGGTCACGGTTCGCCGTCGGGGAGCGGGTGCTCACGTTCGTTGACCACAGCCGGCGGATCCGGTTGCCGTCCGGGCGGCTGGTGCCCCGGACCCTGGTGACCGTGATCCGCTATCCGGCCCCCGGAGCGCCCGGCCGGTTCGATCTGCATGGCGCGAGCGCGGACCGAGCGGCCGGACCGTTCCCGCTCGTCGTGTTCGGGCACGGGTTCGCGGTCACACCGGCCCCCTACGCGCGGCTGCTGCGTGCGTGGGCGGCGGCCGGCTACGTCGTCGCCGCGCCGGTCTTCCCGCTGGAGAACGCGAACGCGCCCGGCGGCCCGAACGAGTCCGATCTCGTCAACCAGCCGCGGGACATGCGGTTCGTCATCTCGAGCATGCTCGCCGCCGACGCCCGGCGCCACGGCCCCCTCGCCGGTCTCATCGAGCCGCACGTGATCGCGGTCGCAGGGCAGTCCGACGGCGGCGAGACCGCCCTGGCGGTGGCCTACGACCACCGATTCCTCGACAGCCGCGTCGGGGCGGCGGTGATCCTCTCCGGCGCCGAGATCCCCGGGTCCGACGGCTTCCCCTTCCCGGCGCGCAGTCCGCCGCTGCTGGCGGCGCAGGGAACCGCGGACACGACCAACCGCCCGATCAACACCTATGACTTCTTCGCGCTCGCCCGGCGCCCGAAGTATCTGCTCAAGCTGCTCGGCGCGCCGCACCTGGGGCCCTACACCGATGAGCAGCCGCAGCTGGGAATCGTCGAGCGTGTCACGATCGCCTTTCTCGACCGGTACCTGAAGCGTGACCCCGGCGCCGGCGAGCGGTTGACCCGAGCCGGCAACGTCCGCGGCCGGGCGGTGCTGGCGGCCGATCCCTGATCACCGGACCACTGAAACCGGCTCTGACCAACGGACTGGGGCCCCCACTCGGCGCGGAGGTGGGCTGCCGCCTGGGTCACCTCCGCGCCGAGTTCCTGCGTGTCGCCCCCGCGAACAAGGACATAGTCGCGCCTCGATCCGTATCCCGCATCCGGGAAAATCCTGATGTTTGCCGACGCCGGGCGCCGCGGTGGCGGCGTCCTGGAGCGCCTCGATCTCGATCTAGACAGCCGTGCCTGGAACCGCCAGGCGGCGGGTCAGCTCGCTGCGAGACCGGACGCCCACCTTGCGATAGATCTGGCGCAGGTGGGTCTCGATCGTCCGCGGGCTGACGAACAGGGCGCTGGCCGCCTCGTCGTAGGTCGCGCCCTCGACGATCACCTGGGCCACTCGCGTCTCGGCCGCGGTCAGTTCGGCCCACGGCGACGGCTGCGCCGGAGACTGACGGTTGTAGCCGGCGGCGGCCAGCTCACGCTCAGCTCGCTGGGCCCAGATTCCGGCACCGAGGGCGTGGAACGTCGCCGACGCCCGGGCCAGCTGCTCTCGCGCGTCGAGACGGCGGCGGGCCCGGCGCAACCGCTCTCCGTAGCAGAGCTCGGTCCGCGCACGGGCGAACGGGAGCGGCGCGCGCTCGTGCCACTGCAGCGAATCGCGGAAGTGCTCGTCGATCTCCGCCGTCGGCGCCAGGAGTCCCCGGCACCGGGCGGCGACGGCGTGCGCCCACGTGCGGCCGGTGCGATCGGCCTTCTGCTGGAGATCCTCCAGCTCGCGTTCGGCCTGCGCCTGCCGGCCGGCCCGCACGCTCGCCTCGATCATGACGTCATCCAGGTGCTCCCAGCCCGGCTCGAGCACCCACTCGCGGATGTCAACCGTCGTCTGCTTCCACACGTTGACAGCCTCCTCGTGCTCGCCGAGGCTGAGCGCGAGCGACGCGAGCGCGAGCACCGGCTCGGGTTCGACCGCCCAGGCGTTGAGCTGCTTGCAGATCGACAGGCTCTCGCGGGCGTGCGCCCGCGTCTGCTCCGGGCGTCCCATCGCGGCCTCCACCTGGGCCAGCGCGGCCAGGCTGGAGGCGAGCATCGCGTCGCCGGCCATCTCCCGCGACAGCTCGACGGCCTCCTGCGCCCCGGCGAACGCCGCCGGCCAGCGGCCGAGCTCGAGGTCAACGAGCGCGCGTCCACTGAGCGGATACGGCAGGGCGCGGACCGCGCCGTGGTCGCGGGCGCTCGTCAGCATGGCGGTGAACAGCCGCTCCGCCGTGTCGAAGCGCTCGATGGACGCGTGCAGGCACGCGTACATGCCCGGTAGCTCCGGCGCGGTGTGCCAGACCTCGGGCTTCTCGACGATGGCGCCGTAGCGATCGAACAGCTCGAGTCCCGCCGCGGTCTCCCCGGAGAGCAGCAGCCCACAGCCGAGGGCCACCGCCGCCATCGCCTCGACGTCACCGCCAACCGGGCGAGCCAGCGCGAACGCCCGCTCGGCGGTGGCGCGGTACGCCGGGACCGGTCCGGTCAACGTGCGGGCGAGGACCGCCTCGGTCATCGCGGCGGCCGCCAGCGGACGGTCGATGTCCTGGAGGGACTCGGCGATCGCCACCAACCGGTCGTGCGCCGCGTGCGGGCTGCCGCGCAGCATCTCCAGCCGCGCCCGGATGCGTTCCCCGTGAGCGCGAAGATGGGCATCGTCGCTGCGGCCGCGAGCACCGTCCAGCAGCTCGAGGGCCTCGTCCCAGCGCCCGGCGGTGAGCGCGAGCTCGGCGCCGGCGATCTCCCGGCGGGCGCGGTCGGGCTCGTGCGGGCTGAGCCGCGCTGCCCGCTGCAGCGCCCGCGCCGCCGTGGCCGGGGCGCCGCGCCGGGCCGCCTCTGCGGCCACCCGCTCGAGCGCCACCGCCACGTCCTCGGCGGGAGCCGGCGCCGCGGCGGCCAGGTGCCACGCGCGATGGTCCGGCAGGTGGGCCTCGGCCCCGGCGCGAGCGAGCGCGGCATGAGCGGCTCGCCGGGCCGGAGCGCTGGCCGCGTGGTAGGTGGCTGAGCGCACCAGCGGATGGCGCCAGCTCAGAGAACCGTCGGTGATCGAGATCAGCCCGTCCTCCTCGGCCGCGTCCAGCGCGTTGGCCGGCAGCTCCATGACGGTCAACGCATCACCGATCGTGTCCGTCGCGCCGGTGTAGCTCGCCGCCGCGACGAGCAGCGCCTGGCGGCACGCGTCGGGCAGCGCCGCGGCCCTGGCCGCGAACGAGTCCTCCAGACGCCGGCCGACGGGCAGCGGCTCATCGAGCGCGACCCGACCGGTGCGCTGCTCGGAGCTGAGATTGCGCGGAATCTCGACCAGCGCCAGCGGATTGCCGGCGGTCTGCTGCCACAGCCTCCGGGCCACCCCCGGGCTGACCGTGCCCCCGGTCCGCGCCACGAGCTCGAGCGCGGGGCCCTCGGCGAGGCCGCTCAGCGTCAGCTCGGGCAGCTCGGTGACGAGCGGCTCCTCGGTCTCACCGTCCCGGATCGCCATCACGAACGCCACCGGGTCCGACCGCAGTCGGCGGGCCGCGAACAGCAGGGCGTCCCGCGACGCCGCGTCGAACCACTGCAGGTCGTCGGCCACCACCAGAAGCGGCCGGGAGCGCGCCGCGGCGGCCAGCAGACTGACCACGGCAGCCTGGCAGGCGAGCCGTTCCACCCGCGCCTCCGACGAGAGCCCGACCGCGGCCCGGAGCGAGTCAGCCTGCACCGCGGGCAGGTCGCCGAGGCCGCCGAGCAGCGGATGCAGCAACGCCGACAACGCGCCGAACGCCAGGTCCGATTCGGACTCCACCCCCACCACCGACAGCACCGCGAAATCGGTCGCGGCAGCCGTGGTGGCGCTGAGCAGCAGGGACTTCCCCACGCCGGGATCGCCCCGCACGACCAGGGCCGCGCCGTCACCGCGGCGCGCTGCGGCCAGCAGCTCGGCGAGGCTGACGAGCTCGGGCTCCCGTCCGAGCACCGCCGTCGACGGTGGGTGCGCAGGCATCAGCGCCAGGATATGGCCCGGGCGCCGGGTGAACTCATTCCCGCGTCCTGCGGCATCCCACGTCCGCGCCACACGGCTGCCATGAGCAACCGGCCGGGCACCCTGGTGTAATCGTTCGCGGCGGCTCGTGTTCACGCAGCCGCCGTTCGATTCTGATGAGTCCGAATTCGTTTCCCATGCGTCGTCTGCGGCCGGTGGACCTGCTGCCGCGGCGACGCTCGCGGCTGAGCCGGGTTCGCGTGCCGCTGGCCGATGGGGCCGCCACGACGTTGCATGTCGCGAGTTACGACCGGCAGGCGGTCAACGCGCGCGTGGTGGTGCTGGAGCGTCCGGCGCCGCTGGTGCGCTGGTGCCAGGCACAGGAGATTCGCCACGCCGTGGTCGGCGGCTTCTTCGTGCGGCCGGATTGCCTGCCGCTAGGGCAGGTGCAGGTCGCAGGGGAGGCGCGGCCATCGGTGGCGTTCGACGCCCCCTGGGGCGACATCCGCGCGTGCGTGTCGATCGTTGACGGCGTTCTGCGGATTGCCCGGCGTGACCAGCTGGCCGGTGATCTGAGCGGCGATCTGTTGCAGGCCGGTCCGCTGCTGATTGCCGGCGGCCGGTGCGCGCTGATCGATGGAGAGGACGACGAGGGGTTCTCGGCGGCAGCGCATCAATTCGATTCCGACATCACCCGCGGGCGCTATCCACGTGCGGCGCTGGCGATCGCCGGCGAACGGCTGCTCGCGGTGGCGTGTGACGGCCGCACGCGACGCGATGCCGGGATGACGCTGCCGGAGCTGGCGGATGCGCTGCTGAGACTGGGCGCCACCGACGCCCTCAACCTCGACGGCGGTGGCTCGGCGTCGCTGGTACACGGTGGCCGACTCCGCAACCGTCCGCGCGAGGAACATGGCGCCGATCTGCTCGACGGTCGCGCGATCGTGACCGCGGTCGTGTTCGAGCCGCGATAGCCCCGCGCAGGCGCGACCGGGGCGTCAAGCGTCGCCCCACAACGCGCGCGTTCACAAGATGGTCATACTCGGGTCCGATGAAGCCCCGGGTCCTGTCCGCCATCCTGTTCTCACCGCGCGGAGGATCCGCCCACGCGGCGCGAGCGCTGGCCCGCAATCTGCGCAAGCAGGGTTGCGAGGTCACGCTGGTCGCCGGTTCACGGGGCGATCAGGGCGCGCATGGTGATGCGCGAGCGTTCTACGGGGACGTGCGCGCAGTCGACTTCGATTCGGCGCTCGCCAGCGACGCGCCGCAGCGGTTCCGGGCCCCGGTCGGCAGCGCGCCGTTGCATCCGTCCTTCGAGGACAGGGCCGGTGCGCCTGACCGGATCTTCGCCAAGCTCGACGACGACGAGTACGAGCTCCAGGTCTCGGCGTGGTCGCGCGAGCTGGACCGCGCCGGAGCCCGCGACGCTGACGTGCTGCACCTGCATCACCTCACCCCGCTCAACGAGGCGGCCGCGCGCATCGCCCCGCACGTCCCGGTCGTCGGTCAACTGCACGGCACCGAGCTGTTGATGCTGGAGCAGATCGCCGCGGCCGACGCGCCCGGCTGGACCTACGCCGAGCGCTGGGCGGAGCGGATGCGAGGCTGGGCGGGAAACTGCGCTGCGGTGGTCGTGGCACCTGCCGGTGTCGACCGTGCGGTGGCGCTGCTGGACGTGCCACGTTCGCGGCTGGTGGCGATCCCGAACGGCGTCGAGGCGGACGTGTTCACATCCAGAGCGGTCGATCGCGGAGCCTTCTGGCGGCGCGTCCTGGTCGAGCAGCCGCGCGGCTGGTTGCCCGGGCAGCCGCCGGGAAGCGCACGCTATGGCGATGGCGACGTCGCGGCGCTGGCGGCGGGAACGGTGCTGCTCTACGTTGGTCGTTTCACGGCGGTGAAGCGGCTCGATCGGCTGATCAGCGGGTTCGGACGGGCCCAGGAACAGCTCGAGGCACCCGCCGGGTTGGTGCTGGTCGGAGGCCACCCGGGCGAGTGGGAAGGGGAGCATCCAGCGCAGATCGCGGCCCGCCTCGGGGTGGCGCACGTGTTTCTCGCCGGCTGGCAGACGCAGGAGGACCTGCCCGACTTCTTGTCGGCCGCCGATGCCGTGGTGCTGACCTCGGAGCGTGAGCAGTTCGGACAGGTCATCGTCGAAGGCATGGCGTGCGGACTGCCCGCCGTCGCCACGCGGTCGCTGGGACCGGCGGCGATCATCGACGATGGGCAGACCGGCTGGCTCGTCGAACCGGACAACGAGATGGCGCTGGCCACCGCGCTGACCGAGGTCGTCCAGCACCAGCACGAGCGTGAACGGCGCGGCCGGCGGGCCCAGCGCTCAGCCCGCGAGCGCTACTCATGGGCGAGAGCTGCTCAGCAGCTCGCGGCGGTGCTCGAGGACGTCGTCGCCGATGCCATCCACACGCCCCATAGACGGCAAGCCGGCCACGGACTCCCGCCAGAGCGCTCACCGTACGTCCTTCCGCGCCGGCCGGACGAGACTCTCGCTCGTGACGGCCGTCCGCGCCACCCGCAACGGCCTCCCCGCGTCGATCACCGGCCCGGTACTGCAGTACCCGTCGACTCAGCCTTGCGCGCCGGGCCGCACGATGCCCGCTTCATATGCGAGCACGACGGCTTGGACGCGGTCCCGCAGGCCCAGCTTCGAGAGGACCCGGGCGACGTGTGTCTTGACGGTGGTGGCTGAGACGACGAGCTGTTCCGCGATCTCGGCATTGGAGAGGCCGCGAGCGATGAGCCCGAGGATCTCGAGCTCGCGGGCGGTGAGCTCCTTGAGCTCAGGGGGTGGGTGAGCCGCACGTGGATGGTCGCGGACGAAGGACTCGATCAGGCGCCGCGTGACCGATGGGGCGAGTAGCGACTCGCCCCCGGCGACGATCCGGATCCCGGCGACGAGCTGTTCGGGCGGCACGTCTTTGAGCAGAAAGCCGCTGGCGCCGGCGTGAAGGGCATCGAACACGTATTCGTCGAGATCGAACGTGGTCAGCATCAGCACCCGGGGCGGGTGGTCGGTCGCGGCGATGATCCGCCGCGTCGCTTCGAGCCCGTCGATCTTCGGCATTCGGATGTCCATCAGCACGATGTCGGGACGGGTGCGATGGGCGTCCTCGACCGCTTCGGCGCCGTCCTTCGCCTCGGACAGGACGCGCAGGTCGGGTTCGGCTTCGAGAATCATCCGAAACCCGGCGCGGACGAGTGCCTGGTCGTCGGCGATGACGATGCCGATGGTCATACCGGGACGGTCCCGAGCGGCAACCGGGCGTCCAGCGCCCAGCCGCCGCCATCTGCCGGCACCACCTCGAGCCTGCCGTCATAGAGCGCAACGCGCTCTGACATCGCCCGTAGCTCGTGACCGAGACCGAGCGCGGTGCCGTCGCCGCGGATCTCCAGCTGCAGGCGCTCGGGGCGGTAGCGAACGGTCACCGTGGCCCGGCGACCATGTCGCCGCGCCACGCTGTGGAGGGCTGCCTCGACCACGCGATAGCCGACGAGGTCGATGCCCGGTGTGAGGTCGATCGGGTTGCCCTCGGTTCGCAGCTCGCAGGCGACGCGCTGCTCGTGCATTGACTCCACGAGCGCCGCGAGCTGGTCGAGCCCTGGCTGGGGGGCGAGCGCGCGCGGGTCGTCGTCCTTGCGCAGCATGCCGAGCAGACGCCGCAGGTCCGCGAGCGCCTCACGCCCGGTGCGCTCGACGGCGAGGATCGATTCACGAGCCAGTTCGGGGTTGGTGCGCAGCAGCCGCCGGGCACCGCCGGCCTGGATGACCATCGCGCTGACGCTGTGGGCGATGATGTCCTGCAGCTCGCCGCCGATCCGGCTGCGCTCCCGCGTGACGGCGGCGCGCTCTCGCTCGTCGTGCTCGGCGGCCGCCCGCGCGGCCAGCTCACGGAACGCGGCCGCGCGGCGGCTCCGATCGCGCGCCAGACGACCGATGAACCAGGGAACCGAGACCAGCAGCGTGAAGAACACCAGGTCTCCGGCGAAGTTCAGGCCCCCTTGCGGGACGATCACCGCGTCCGCCAGGAACATCGCCAGGCCGAACAGGATCGCCCCCAGCACGATCGCAGTCACAGCGGCCCGATATTCGAGCCACGCGCCGGCGGCGTAGCCGAGCAGCACGGGGGGCAGCAGCGCGCCATTCAGATCGTCCGCGATGTTCGCACCGAGCAACACCTGGATCGCGCAGACGGCTGCGCACGCCGTCAAGGCGCCCAGCGGCCATCTCCGGCGGACCGCGATCGGCGCCGCGAACAGCACACTCGCCACGGCAGTCACGAGCCGGTGCCGGGCCACATACCCCTGGCTCAGCCACAACTCGAGCTCGAGCTCCATGATCACCGCCACCGTGATGATCTGGTCGACCCGCACCGGGTCCAGACCGGCAAGGCGCTCGCGCACGCGCCTCACTGGACACGCTCCCCGAGCGGGAGCCGGGCCTGCACGCAGAACCCGCCACCCGCGCCTGGACCGGCCTGGATGCTGCCGCCGTGCAACCCGACGCGCTCGCGCATGCCGGCGATCCCATGGCCGCTCAAGACGCCGCCGACTGCCGCCGCGCCACGGCCGTCGTCGCTGACCTGCAGCTCGAGCGCCTCGTTGCACCAACGCAGATGAACCTCGGCGCGCGCCGGCCCGGCGTGCTTGATCGCGTTGGTCAGCGCCTCCTGCACGATCCGGTAGGCGCACAGATCGAGCGCGGGCGAAACCGTCACCGCGTCGCCGTCGACGCGGAGATCGGTCGCGAGCCCGGCCTCACGCGTGCGCGTCACCAGGTCGCTGACATCAGCGAGCCCGGGCTGCGGGGTCAGCGCGCGGGGATCCTGCCCGAGGTCGAGCACTCCCAGCAGCCGCCGCATCTCGGCCAGCGCCTCGCGGCCGGCCCGCTCGACGGCCAGGAGCGAGACCTCGGCGCGATCGGGCTCATCGCCCATCACGATTCGGGCTCCGCCGGCCTGGATCACCATCACCGAGACGCTGTGAGCGATGACGTCGTGCAGCTCTCGTGCGATTCGGGCCCGCTCGCTGAACGCCGCGCTACGGGCGCTCTGCTCACGCCCGGCGTCGAGCTGCTCGGCGACCTCTCGAAGCGCTCGCTCGCGCGCGGCCCGGTCGCGCAGCATGCGGCCCACCGTCCACGGCAGCACGGTGAGCATGATTCCGTTGAAGAACAGACCCGACAGGCCTCCTCCGTCGACGAGGACGTCGGCCCCCATCCCCGCGACGCCGATCGCCAGCGCCAGCCGTGAGCGCCGCTCGGGCAGAAAGGCGCCGATCGCGTAGAACACCATGATTCCGGCCGGGATCGCCCCCAACGCATGCTGAGTCAGGCGCCCGCCGAGTAAATCCTGGCCGACAAGGGCGACCATGCCGACGATGGTCACGCCGAGCGGCCAGCGGCGGCGAGCCGCCACCGCCGCCGACAGGACCGCCCCGCCGGCCGCCGCCGGAATCCGATGAGTGACCAGCGGGTTCAGCCAGACCTGAAGCTCCATCTCGACCAGCAGCGCCAGCCCGACCAGCGCGTCCACCCTCCGCGGATCGAGCAGACGCAATCGCGCGTACTGCCTGCGCAGGTGAGATGACACGCCGGCAACGCTACCGTCGCGAGGACGCCATCGCATCATCCTCAATGAGGATCCTCCCTGACCTCGAGGACGACCGTGCCGCGGCTCAGATCACCGTCCGGGATGAGCGCGGATCACCCGCCCGGCCGACGACAACGCACACGCCCTTACGTAGGTTGCCTCTCGACGTCGACCCACACCAGTCGTCAACGAGAGAGGAACCATCCATGCTCACACGAACGCATCGTCACCCCGCACCGCCGGTACTGAGACGGCTGGCGATAGCGGTGTCACTTGTCGCAGCGCTCGCGCTCGCTCCGGCCGCTCTGGCCACGGGAACGCTCACCGGCAAATACAAGGCCACGATTCCCGCCACGGTGGCAGGCGGCGCAGTGAAAGGAACGTGGACGCTCGACTTCAGCCACGCCTCCGTCGTCATCACCGACAACGGAACCACGATCGGTCACAGCCCGGTCTCGGACCGGGGGTCCAGCGTCCGCATCGGCCCCGGCGCTACGTGCCCCGGTTCGGGCACCTACAAGTTCAAACTGAACAACGACAAGCTCAGGTTCACGCTGATCAGGGACGCGTGTGACGCACGCAAGGCGGTGCTCTCGGTCACCTACAAGAAGGTCGGCTGAACCCGGACCGCGGTTGCGGGGAGGGCCGGCGGTCGCAGCCGCCGGCCCGTGCCGGCCGCCCACGACCCCGGCCGGACGGACGCTCGCCTCCCACGTGTGCGGAAAGCTACTGATCGCCATGCGGGCATCAGCGGTCGTGTGCACGTGCGGCTGTTCCGATCGACGAACACAACGTGCGCGCGACTGACATCTGCCATCAGACCGCCGCGGAGAGCGGATCCTCGGGGCACAACCTCGGATACCGGCATCACGCGCCGCGACCGATTCGGCAACGCTGGCTGGTGCCGTTCGCCTCGGTCGCGCTCGTGGCGCAGCTGTCGGCCGTAACGCTCCCCGGAACCCGCTCGATGGGGGCGTTCTGGGCCAGCTGCGGGGTGCTCGCAGTTGTGATGGGGTTGGCCGCGGTGCTACCCCGTCTCCGGGCGCCCAACTGGGTTGCGCTCGTCGCGCCCTGTGGGTATCTCCTTGCGCTCGCGCTTCTGTTCGGATCTCAGGGCGGCGTCTCGACGGGATTGGGGCCACTCGTGCTGCTGCCGATCGTCTGGGTTGCGCTCTATGACCAGCCCCGAGAATCGGCAGCGCTTGTCGTCGCGGCGGTGTGCATGCTCGCCGTCACGTCATGGCTGGACCACGCGGCCCTCGAGGTAATCGTGAGGAGAGCCGGACTGTGGGGAATCACCGGCGCGATGGTGGTGCTCGGGGCCCACAACCTCCGGCGGTGGCTGGGCGATGCGATCGACGAGCGCGAGGAGGCGCTGCGCCAGGCGAATGTTCTCGGGGACGTCGCGCGCGAGCTGAACTCGACGCTCGATCCCGAGCGCGTCATCGCGGTCGCGGTCCGGCTCGCCGCCGAGATCGCGTCGCCTCCCGGTCTGCGCGCGCGGCGAGCCAATTACTGCCGAATCTCCGACGGCGTCGTCCGGGTCGATGCCGAGTTCGACGAGAACGGCGAATGGCTTGGCTCGACGTGGCCGTTGCCTGACCACCCGCTCCTCGCGCACGCCGTCCGGAATCGGGTCGCGACCTCGGGGGCCCTCGATCCCGGAGAGCTGGGTCCAGCGGTGCGCTCGCTGGCCCGGGACCAGGGGGTCGCCCATGGAGGGTGGGTCCCAGTGATCGTCGATGGTGAGCTCCATGGAGTGCTGGCCGTGGCCGGGCGCAATCGACCCGTCTCTGACCAGGAGCTGTCGCTCTGCGTCGCGATCGTTCGCATCATGGAACTGGCGCTGGCAAACGCGCTCGCCCATCAACAGGTCCAGAACGCGGCACTCACCGACTCGCTCACCTCGCTCGCCAACCGCCGCGGCATGGCGCGACTGGTCAGCGAGCGCCGCGGCCGACAGCCGCTCGCAGTGCTCGTGATCGACATCGATCGGCTGAAAGAGGTGAACGACCGCCACGGACACGCCGCCGGCGATGAGCTGCTTCTGCTGGTCGCCGAGGCGATCGGCTCGGTCCTGCGCACCGGCGCAGTGGTGGCAAGACTCGGCGGGGACGAGTTCGCCTGCGTCGTGTTTGACGCCGACGAGCACTCGGGGGCGCGCATCGCCACGCGGATGCTCGCGGCGGTGCTCGACGCATGCCATCGCGGTCGGGCGCCTCGGGTCAGCATCGGCGTCGCCTGCGCCGAGCCCGGAGAGTCGCTTGATGACGGCATCGAGCGAGCGGATGCAGCTATGTACGAGGCCAAGCGGGCCGGTGGGATGCGCTACCAGATCGCACCCCCTCAGCCGGTCCCGGACCTCGCCAGGGGCGAAGCCGCCGCGTAGTAGTCGTCGTCGCCCCACGGTTCCCGATCGGCGTCGCTGATGCGACGCCGCCGGCGGCCGGGTGGGCGGTCGTCGCGGCGGGTGGCCGATCACGGTCTATCATGTCGACGACCGTTTATACGCGAGACCCACGAGAGGGGAAGAAATGTCGGTCTACTCCGTCTGGGAATCCCATTTTTCACCCGACGCTGCGGAGGAGGGGCGCCAGGTCACTGAGGCGATCTGGCGTGACATGCCCGCGTTCGAGGGCTACCGCTCCCACGAGCTGATCGAGGATCTCGACGACCCGGGGCATCTGCTCGTCGTCAGCCAATGGACGACGCGTGAGGATGCCGATTCCTCGCTGCGGGAGTACGCCGGGCACGCGAACGTGCGGCGCGTCAACGAACTGGTCTCCCGGCCGCGAGCGCGGTTTGTCGGCACCGGCGCGCCGTGCGCCGCGTGAGCCCGGACGTCCTGCTTTTACTCGCCAACCTCGATGTGCCCCGCAAGCCGGGTCGGGGTGCCACCGTGCACCCCAATCCGCTGACCACGACCGACGGGGCAGCGGACGCCCTGGGGGTCGCGGTGACACGGGCAGAACTGGCGGAACTACAGGATCTGCACCTGGTCGTCGTTGAGCTCGTTGATCGCGTCCTGGCTGGTCAAGACGTGGAACAGTCAGCGGCGCGTATCACAGCGCTCGCGCAGCCAAGCTGGGGCCGAATCCAGCTCGAAGCTCTCGGTGCAGCCGGTCTCGGCCAACATCTGGAGTGGACCGACCCGACGCTGGTGGCCGGCTTGGCCCGCCGCGTCGCACTCGAGCTGGGGGCGATTGAGACGTCCCGGCTGCGCCGTTGCGCGCGACCCGAGTGTGACCTGGTGTTCTACGACACCACGCGGTCAAGCACGCGTCGATGGCATGCCGAATCTCCGTGCGGTCAACGCGAGCGCCAGCGCCGCCATCGCGCGACGCGAGGGCTCCAGCGGGGAACGGGAGCCGCCAGCCGATGATCACGAGATATGCTCCCGACGGCGCCGTGGCAGCGGCGAATCATCTCGCCGCTGCGGCGGGCGCCGCGATGCTCGAAGCAGGCGGCAACGCGGTCGACGCGGCAATCGCCACGGCGGCTGGGATGGCGGTCACCGCGCCGCACATGTGCGGGCTCGGCGGGGACCTGTTCGCGCTGATCTCCGCCGGGTCGAGTGCTCCGGTGGCACTCAACGCCTCCGGTCGCGCGGGATCCGGAGCCGACGCGGAGCGCCTGCGCGCCGGCGGCCGCTCGGCGATGCCGTTCACGCATGACGTGCGCAGCGTGACGGTTCCGGGGTGTGTCGACGGACTGGTGGCGTTGCACGAGCGCTTTGCCACGATGGGCCTCGAGGAGCTACTGGCGCCCGCGCGACGGCTGGCTCACGGGGGCTTTCCCGTGTCGCCGACCCTCGCTCAGGAATCGAACACCCTGGGGCCGGAGGCTCGTGCCGCAGCGTTCGGGAACGGCGAGGCGCTGATCCGAGGGAGGGGGATCGTCCTTCCAGGGGTCGACAGGGCGCTGGCGGATCTCGCCCGCGGCGGACGTGCCGGGTTCTACGAGGGGAGCGTTGGCGCTGAGCTGCTCACGGTCGGCGCCGGCGAGTTCACCGAGGACGACCTGCGTGCCCGGCAAGCCGACTGGGTGGAGCCGCTCGTGCTGGCTGCGCTCGGCCGGAAGCTGTGGACGGTGCCGCCCAACTCCCAGGGGTATCTCGCACTCTCCAGCGCCTGGATTGCCGACTCGGTCGGCATCCCGCAGGACCCAGCTGACGAGTACTGGGCGTTCCTGCTGGTCGAGGCGTCTCGACAGGCGGCCTTCGACCGCGTGGCCGTACTGAACGAGCACGCTGACGGAACCGGGCTGATCTCTCCCGCCAGACTGGAGCCTCGAGCTGCGGCCGTCCGCGACGTCGTCAGCCGCGGCCTCGCCGACGCCTTCGGTGATGGCGGTACGACCTACCTCTGCGCGGTTGACCGCGACCGGACCTGCGTGTCGCTGATCATGTCCAACGCAGCCGGCTTCGGTTCCCGCCTCGTTCTGCCCGATCACGGGATCTTCCTGCACAACCGAGGCATGGGCTTCTCACTGACGCGTGGCCACCCCGCCGAATACGGCCCTCGCCGCCGCCCGCCGCATACATTGGCGCCGCTCCTGGTGACCGACACCGACAATGTCGTCGACACGGTGCTTGGCACCATGGGAGGCGATGCCCAGCCGCAGATTCTTCTCCAGCTGCTGGCGCGGCTCCTCACGGCCGGTCAGGAAGCCGGCGAGGCAGTACACGCTCCTCGGTGGGTGCTCAGCCGGGAGACTCGGACCGGATTCGACGCCTGGGAGGGCGATGACCCGCTGATCGTTCTGGTAGAGCACGGCGCCCCTCCAGCCTGGGCGCGCGGCCTGCGAAGGCGCGGCTACGACGTCGCGGAGAGCTCGCCGGGCGACCAGAGTTTCGGTCACGCCCAGATCATCCGGATCACGGATGACAACCTGCTTTCCGGCGCCGCGGATCCTCGTTCCGGGGATGGCGCGTTCATCGGCCGTTGACGCTGTGCCTGTGCCGCCGTCTCGGCCCACCGGACACCGAAGTGGTCGTTGCATGGCGAGACCGGGACTTGAACCCGGGACACCACGATTTTCAGTCGTGTGCTCTACCAGCTGAGCTATCTCGCCGTGGCCGGGCGATGCTAGCGAGTACGGACCGGAAGTCGATCGCCATAGCGTTCACAATGCGCGTTGTCCCGGCTCCGGCCCGAAGGGTCCCGGCCTGACGCCGCTGGGCGGCGGCTTCTACACGATCACCGCGTCCAAGCCCAAGGTGACGGTCGGCCTGGTGGGCGACGGGCTCCTCGTCGGACGCGCGACGCCGGCGCAGCTGCGGGCGTTCGGGGCGGCTCCTGCCAACGGCACGTCCTCGCAGACGGGCTCGGTGACCTTCCAGATCGCGCTGCCGCAGCTGCTGGCGCTCAGCCTGAAACGGGCGCCGTCCGCGATCGAGCAGCAGGCGCTCAGCGTAATCGGGAACCTCAGCGGCTCGGCCTCCGCCACCACCGGCGGACTGACCGGAACCGTAACGCTCGGCCTCAGGTAGACAGTCCCGGAGCGATCCCGAACACATCGACCTGCCGGCTGCCGTCGTTCGACACGACGGTGTACGCGACGTCGGCCGCGCCCGGGCGCACGGTGACCGTCATGAAGCCGTGGTGATCGCTGTCGTAGGCCTCGAGGGTGAGGTCCGGCAGCCCAGGGAACGACGCCGGGAGGGCCACCACGCCATCCCCGACATCGTGGCGCTCGTGGAACCCGCCACTGCCGGCCACCAGGTACGGGATCCGGCGGTCCCCGTGCCGGCGTGCGAACCGCTGGTAGTCGTGGGCGTGGGCGCCGAACACGGCGTCGGGGACGCGTCCGGCCCGGTCAAAACAGTCGTCGAAGGCGTCACGCAGCGCCAGGTTGGATCCGTGGACGGTGTCAATCGAGAACGGGGGGCGGTGGACCGCGAGGATCGCGAGGGCATCGCGCGGTACGGCAGCCAGCTCGCCGGTCACCCATTCGAGCTGGTCCTCGCCGACCTCACCATCCTCGTGGACGTTGGTGTAGAGCCCAATCACCCAGATCCAGTCGTGGACCAGCGTCCAATGCACGTGTGGCTGGCGGCTGGGCGGCCGCGGGACGCTGACGGCGGCGTCGTGGAGCGGTCCAGACGCCGAGCCGAACGTCTTGACGAACGGCTCGAGGGACCGTGCCCGGGAGCTGCAGACCTCGCCGTCGTGATTGCCGGGGATGGCGAAGATCGGCGCGTCGTACGCCGCATAAGGAGCGAAGAACTGCGGTCCGTAGTTCGCCTCCTCGCCGTGGGGATAGACGATGTCGCCCAGGTGGTAGAAGAAGTCGACCGGAGTGGCCCCGGCCAGCTCGCGGACCATCGCGCCGGCCACCTCACGCTGGGGCCCCGGGTCGCGCCAGCCACCGGTGTCCCCGACGCAGTGAAAACGCAACTCCCCGCGGCACCCGATCGCGTCTATTTGCTCGGAGGTCAGGACGTCGGCAAGCCGGCGACGGTACGGCGCCGGCCCAACCGGCGCCGGCAGCGGCTGAAACGTCGGTCCGGGAGTGATCGGCCGGCGCCGGAGGACCTGACGGATGGCACTCGGCGGCGCCGGGGAGGCGGCCGCTCGGCGGAAGTCAGTGGCCACGCGGATTCACATTCTGATCGGCCCACGAACCGGCCTCGTTTAGATCCTGTGATCGCCCAGAAGGACCGCCGGTCATCCGGTCCAGCAACTCGAGCGCGCCCCGCTTGTGCAGAGGCTCGTTGAGGTTCCCGCACTTGGGGGACTGCACGCAGGACGGGCAGCCCGAACGGCACGGACACTCGCCGATCACCCGGTGGGCATCGGTGACCAGCCGCTCGAACTGGTCATACCCGCGCCGCGTGATCCCGACCCCGCCGGGGTGACCGTCGTAGATGAAGATTGTCGGCCCGCCGGTCTGGGGGTGCGCATTGGTCGACAGGCCGCCGATGTCCCAGCGGTCACACATCGCGATCAGCGGCAGCACCGCGATCTGCCCGTGCTCCAGCGCGTGCAGCGATCCGAGCAGCGCGGCCGGCGGAAACGGCTCGGCGCCGATCAGCTCGTCGAGCTCGTACCACAGCGCTCGTGTGGCGAACTCGACGGTCGGCAGATCGAGCCCCTGGAAGTCGATCACCGAGTGGTCCTGGAGCGCTTTGCGCTGGAATCCGAGGACGGTCTCCGAGTAGATCACCGAACCGTAGGACAGCGTCACCCCGTGGGTGACGCGCCGCTCGGCGAGACGCTCGATGTAGGTCATGCTCTCGCGCTTGGCCTGGGTGAAGTAGTCGCCGTCAAAACGCTCCAGCACGACGCGGCGCGCCGGCAGATCGAGATCGAGCACGTGGTAGGAGCGACCGAGGTGCAGGTAGACGGCGCCCTCGTGGACGGTCGAGTAGGCGCGCCCCGCCTCGATCGTGCCGAGAACTTCGCCCGAGCCGCCGTCGAGGAGGACGAAGCTGTCCGCCGACGCCGACCGCAGCGCGACGCGAGCGGCGGGATAGTCATCGGCGCGCGTGGGGACGAAGCCCGTGGCTCGCTCGCGCAGCAGCCCGGCGTCAGCCAGATCCTCGGCGAACTGGCGCCACTGTGGTCCGAAGAACGGCTCGTCCTGATCGGACAGCGGCGCCTCGTGCGCGGCGCACAACAGGTGCTCGCCGTAGATCTCCGGGCTGTCGGGGTCGAGGATGGCGGCCTCGACCGGCCGCTGCAGGAAGTCAGCGGGGTGCCGGCAGAAGAACTGATCGAGCGCGTCCTCGCCGGCGATGTACACCGCCAGCCCACGGCCGCGCCGGCCGGCTCGCCCCCACATCTGCCGCAGGCTGGCGACGGTGCCCGGGAAGGTGACGCAGACGGCAGCGTCGAGCTCGCCGATGTCGATGCCGAGCTCGAGCGCGTCCGTGGCGATGACGCCGAGCAGCTCGCCGTTGGTCAGCCGCCGCTCGATCTCGTGGCGCTGGGCCGTGGTATAGCCGGCGCGATACGGGGCGATGCGCTCGCCGAGCTCGGCGGGCAGGCGATCGACGGCGTGCTTGAGGATGAGCTCAACGCCCTTGCGCGACTTCATGAAGCAGATCGTCCGCGCGCCGCTGGAGATGAGGTGGGAGAACACCTCGGCCGCCTCGTACAGCGCCGAGGCGCGCACGCCGAGCTGCTCGTCGAGCAGCGGCGGATTCCACATGGCAACCCGGCGCTGGGCGCGCGGCGCGGCGTCGTGCTCGACGAGGTTGAAGGGCGCCAGGCCCGTCAGCCCCTCGGCCAGGGCGACCGGGTTGGCGATGGTGGCACTGGCCATCAGGAACCGGGGCTCGGTGCCGTGGATCGCCGCGGCCCGGCGCAGCCGGCGCAGCACGTTGCCCACGTGGGAGCCGAACACGCCTCGATAGACGTGGGCCTCATCGACGACGACGAACGCCAGATTGGCGAACAGGTCGCCCCAGGCGTCGTGATGGGGCAGGATCCCGACGTGCAGCATGTCCGGGTTGGTGATGATCAGGTTGCTGCGCTTGCGGATGGCGGCCCGCTCCGGACGGGGGGTGTCCCCGTCGTAGATGGCGGGCCGGATCGCCTTCTCGAGGCCGAAGCGATGCAGCGACCGGGCCTGGTCCTGGGCCAGCGCCTTGGTCGGGTACAGGTACAGCGCCCGCGCGGCGGGGTCGGTGGCGAGCACCTCGAGGGTCGGGAGCTGGAAGCACAGCGACTTACCGGAGGCGGTCCCGGTGGTGACGATCGTCGGCCCGTCGAACGCTTTGCGCAGAGCCTCCGCCTGGTGCGCGTAGAGATGCTCGATGCCGGCGTGCTCGAGCGCCTCGGTCACCTTCCAGCTCAGCTCGTCCGGAATTGAGACCAGGCGCGCCGGGCGGCCCGCATAGACGTCGTCGTGGACGAGCCGCTCATCGGCGCGACCCGCGTCGAGCAGGGCATCCCAGGGTTCGGTCTCGTGCGTCGTCGACATGGCTTCATTTCAGTATGGCGGCCGTCCCGAGTGCGATTTCGCGGCCGACCGCTGGTTGCGAGAAGTGCCGCTGGCCGGTCGGTCGATGCCCCCGTTTGATCGGGCACCGACGCCGGCGCTCCTGAAGATGTACGTCCAGCTACGAGATGTTTACTGGAGCTGAAGCCCGGACTGTCATTCTGAACGACGAACCGATTTCGAGGGGAGGAAACATGCCTCAGATCATCGTGATTGCCGACACCCCGGCTGAGGATGGAGACCCGCCGATCATGTTCCGGGAGCGCGTGAGCGTCAGCGATTTCGAGTCACAGCATTTCGCCACGCAGCTGGTCGAGCGACTGGGTTGGGCGGTCGGCGATGCCGACGAGGCCGATCGCCGGCCCGGGCACGGCAGCGAGCGACGGCGGAGCTGGCGGCGCTCAGTCGACGAGCCGCGGCTTGAGCTGGCCGGCGTCAGCGCTGACCCCGCTCAGCCAGTGTCGTGACGACGGCCTCGTACACGCCTGCGCCGTAGCTCGCAGACGCGATCCGGACCCCAGGACGGCCGGCGATCTCGCCCTCCAGGGTGAGGTCACGCTCCAGCGCGTTGGCCACGAGCCAGAAGGCGCCGACGACCGTTGCCGCCTCCATGTCTCCACGTGAGTCGCCGGCGGCGATGCAGTCCTCGGGCGCGTAGCCTCGGGCCTGCATGTGCCGGGCGACGCCGCGGGCCTTCGAGGCTCCCGCTGGGATCAGGTGGTAGGCGTGGATCACCGGAAGGCCGGCCATCTGCTCGGAGGCGGCGTGGATGACGCCGTTGTCGACCAGCCGCAGCCCGTGCAGGCCGGCTGCCTCGAGGGCCGACGCCACCTCGTCGAGGTCGACATTGCCCCGGAACAGATGGGACACCTCGCGCCCGGTCGACCATGGCGTGTGATATTCGAGCTTCCCCGCGAAGGCGTCCAGCAGCATCGCCGGCGCTCCGCTCGCCTCGATCTGGTCATAGATCGAGCCCCGCTCGGCGTCGGGCACGACGCCGTCGGTGAGCCACTCGAGCTCGCCATCCACGACGAGCCCGCAGCCGAGCTCGAAGATGTACGCGGAGGAGCCGATCAGGCGCGCGGCGTCGAACACGCTCCCCTGGCGCCGACCCGAGTAGATCACCACCTCGGCGCCTGCCCGCGCGCACGCCTCCAGCGCCCGCACTCCCAGGCTGCTGAAGCCCCCGTCCGCGCCCGTCAGCAGTGAGGCGTTCGGCCCCAGCAGCGTTCCGTCCATGTCAACGTACAGACACCGCATCACGCGTGAAGCCGGTCAGGCCGCCCCGCGCGCCCGCGCGCGGAGCGCCTGTGAGTGCGCCTGCTGTGCCTGTTGTGCCTGAGCCTGAGCCGCGTCGTCCTCTGAGCCGAGAGCGTCCGCCAGCGCCGCCGCCGCCTCGGCGAACTCGCCGAACGCGTCAGCGACCGTGGCGGCGCTGGAGCCCGTGATGGCGCGGTTGAGCGTCCGCACGGCGGCGTCGAACCGCTCCCACAGCGGCGCGGGCCCGCGACGACCAGTTCCCGGCCGGAGCTCATACGGTGGCTCCGCGTTCTCCGCACCGGGCACCGGGCGCCACAGGAGGCCGGCGCCGTGAGCGTGCTCCCAGGCGTCCTGCTCGTTCCCCGCCGCCTCAGCGAGGTTGCGCAGCCGCTGGCTGAAGCCCGCGTCCGGTGGGGCGAGCTTGTGGGCCCGCATCGCCTCGGCCCAGCCATCGCTGGCATAGCGGACCGCCCGCATGATCTGTGCACGCTGTCGATCGAGATCGTCGCTGAAGCTCATTCGCCTCCGTGTTCTCGCACGGTCGGACCCGGCTCGGCCCGACCCACCGATTCGCCACCCCAGAAGTCATCAGCGCTCGGACCGGGGGGACGGGCCGGGTTGGCAGCGCCGGGGTTGTAGCTCTGATCGAGGATCCGCTGGAAGTCCGAGCGCTTGATCCGAACCCGCCGGCCGACCCGCAACGCCGGCAGCGCCCCCTGATCGATCCAGTTGCGGACCGTCTGCTGGTTGAGCTTGAGCGTCCCCGCGACCTCGGCGACGGTCAAGTAGGTCTCATCAGGATCGGTGTCGCTCATCGGACTGTTTGCTAATTGAGACAAACTGGAACCAATTCAGACGGTATACTACTGCTCCAGGGAGACGGAAACACCTTCGGGTGGCGAAGAAAGGTCTGCAAACCCGTGGAAACGGGCCATCGGCAAACCGAAGACGCGGGCGGGGCCACTCGGAACGAGGAAAACGTGGTGCGGCTCCCGCGTGACTGGCTCGGCCCGCGTGAGGAGCTTGTCCCCATCGGCCGCCCGGCGAGCGTCGCCGCGGCTGTGACGTCCGGTGACGACGCCCTGCCACCAACCGCGGAGGCCTTCTGGAGCGAGGATTCGGCGGCCCTCCACGATGCGGTCCAGGGACCCACATCCGTCGGCACGGCTTCACCGGCGGCCCCCAACCTCCCGGCGGGACGTGGACTCCTCCACCCGCGCGTCCGGTGGCCACACCGGCCGGCGGGGCAAGCGCGGTGGCTGCTCGTGGCGCTGCCCGTGCTCGCCCTGCTCGTCCTCGCGGCGATCGGAGGGACCGAGACACCCAGCGCCCGGCGAGCCGGCCACGCGCCGGCGCTCACGCAGACCGGATCCGCCGCCAAGCTCGCCGCGGCCGGCACCGAAGACGACTCCCGGAGCGCAGCGCCGTCGCATCCGAAGGCGTCATCTGCCCGACAGCACCACCGGAGCCGGAGCGGCCTCGCGCGCCGGCGCGTGCACCGGACTCGCCCCCGGCCACCGCGTCATCCGAGCGCACGGCCGCACACCAGCGGCTCGACGCCCCCGACCGATGTCTCCACCCCCGCCGCCGGTTCCACCGGCTCAAGCTCCACAGGCTCTCCGGCCGCGACGGGTGTGAGCTCGACCAGTCGGCCCGCCAATGAGAGCGCAATTTCGAGCGGCCATACCCCGTTCGGGGAGAAGGGAACGCTCGGACCAGGTAGCTCCCCCGACTCATGAAAGCGAGCCTCATGACCAAGGCCCTCGGCCACTTCAAGAGCAACGTGATCGCCTACCTCGCGCTGTTCGTTGCGCTCGGGGGTACCAGCTACGCCGCCGTCAATCTCCCGAAGGGGAGCGTCGGGACGAGCCAGTTGAAGAACCACTCCGTGACGCCGATCAAGCTCGATCGCGGGTCGATCGCGGGCTATGTGCGCGCGTACGCCGAGATCAACGAGCTGGGTCAGATCACCGCGGCGCGTCCCGCGCGCCAAGGTGATCGTATGGCGGACAAGCTCACCACTGCAGGGCGGGACGATCCAGTGGAGCCAGCCGATCCCGCGCTCCTGCTTTGCGCTGGCGACCACGACAACCCTCAGCGCTGGCGGCTCGTCGGCCAGCGCCGTGCTAGCCGGCGGAAGCAAGGGCGACGCGTTGACATACATCACCCTGTCCGCCCCGAACCAGGCTGTGAATGTCGCGGTCATGTGCCCGCAGCCCTGAGCCGACGTGATGGGCATGCGCTGCCGGTCAGAGAGCGAGCGGCTCGGGCTCGGCTCGCAGCTGACGTGCTTGCTTGCGCTGATCGTCTCCGCTCGGGCCTGGCGGTGCCGCCGCCGCCTGCCCAAGCCGACGAGTTTGTCGGCGCCTGCGGGACGTCCCCGAACTTTGTCTTCGTTCCCGTCTCGCAGCTACGGGATCGAGGCGACGGCGTCCTGTCCCGGCGGCTCGCTCGAACTCCAGGCGGCCCTCTTCCGGTCTCTTCACGCAGGGCGAGAACGCAATCGTGCAGGCCACGGCGCCGGCGGGCCTGTTCATCAGGAGCGTCTGGATCGTCGGTCGATGGCCAGCGACGGCGTCAACGCGGGAAGCGCAAGGTGCCTACGGGGGCGATTTCTACTGGGGGAGCAGCACCTCGGACATCACCCCCAACGAGCACTCAGCCGTCTTTTCGAACATCAACTCGCAGGACTTCGGCGTCAACCTGGTGTGCGGCAAGCCCAGCTGCAACGGCTACGCGGCGACGATCGAGATCGCAGCGGCATTCTGCTCACCGTCGGGGAGACCATCGGTCCGGTGCTCAGCTCTCCGTCGGGTCTGTGGTCGAGCGGCGGGTGGATCCGCGGCCGGTGGACGCTGGCGTTCTCGGGCGATTCGCCGTCCGGCATGTGCTCTCTGACCGCGTCGCTCGGCGGGCAAACGCTGCCGGGGAGCTCGTCCGCTGTCAATTCGGCGGCGTGGCATCAGTGCGGAGCCGCAGCGGTCACCGATCCGGTCGACACCAGCAGCTATCCCAATGGTGCCGACACGTTGCAGATCGGCGGAACCGACGCCGCGGGCGTGCCGGCATCGACCTCCAAGACGATCTACGTCGACAATCAGCCGCCGACGCTCTCGCTGTCAGGGCCGACGGACGCGCCCTCAACCGCTGGGACGCAGTACGTCACCGCCACAGCGACCGCGGGCCCGTCGGGCGTAGCCGGCATCGCTTGTTCAGTCGACGGTGGCGCGCAGCAGTGGAAGCCGACGAGCACGGTTCAGGTCCCCGTCAGCGGGCTCGGAGAGCACCAGGTCGTGTGCTACTCCGAGAACAACGCTGTCGATGCAAGCGGCAGCCACGGCGTATCGCCGGCCGAGGCGTTCTCCATGAAGATCGGGACGCCGGCCGTCGCGGCCATCGCATTCTCCAAGCTCGTCGACAAGCTTCAGTGCCACCGAACGACTGAGCGTGTGCGTATCCCGGCCCGCTGGGTCACGGTCAAGATCCATGGTCACCCGGTGCGCGTGCGCGAACCGGCTCACACGGCGCACGTCAAGATCACGCGCTGTCACGCGCGCACGGCGCGGCGCACGGTCACGGTGTGGGTCAAGACCCATCGAGACGGGAAGACCGTGCGGGTCCGCCGCCGCAAGACCGAACGGGTGTTGCTGACGCCGCACGTGGTCTACGGCAAGCGACGGGTGATCGGCTTCGGGAAGTCCACGACGGTCGATGGCTGGCTGGGCACTACGAGCGGGATCGCCCTCGGGGGCCAGACCGTCGACGTGCTGACCGCCCCGAACAGTGATCCCGCGGGGGTCCACGTCGCCGCCGTCGCGACGACCGCCGCCAACGGCAGCTGGAGCGCCCGGCTCCCGGCCGGCCCGTCCCGCCTCGTCACGGCCAGCTACGCCGGCGCCCCCACGACCGAGAGCGCGACCTCCCCGCCCGTCTCGCTCATCGTGCCGGCCAAGATCAAGCTGCTGAGCGTCTCTCCGCGGCGGGTCGCCTGGGGCGGCACCGTGCGGCTCGAGGGGCAGCTGAAAGGGGGGTACCTGCCGCCGGGCGGCGCCCTTGTCCGACTGCGGATCGGCGAGGGCTCGGCGGTCACGACCTACGGCATTCGCGAGCACGTCCGCGGCCATGGCCGGTTCTCGACCATCTACACGTTCGGAGCTGGAGACCCCGCCACGTACCGCTCGTTCTGGTTCCAGATCGCCTCGTTGCCAATGGGCAACTACCCGTACGCACCGGCGAACAGTGGCCGTGTGTCCGTGACCGTCGGCGGCCACCCGCCGGTACCGGTCCGACGCAAGCGCGGTTAGGTTCTGCCGATCCGGCCTCGCTTCGTGACGGATCTGTCACGAGCCGTCAAAAGAGTGTGCCAATAGGGGCTTTCGGTCCCACAAGCCGCCCCAGACGTGCTCTGCTGAGCGCATGCAGGCCGCGGCCCACCGTTCCCGCCTCTCAAATCCAAACTTGACGTCGCGAGGGACCGAAGCGAGTACCCTCCCTACGAGATGGTCGGCGACATCATGCAGCCCACGCACCTGCTGTTCGTGCTCGTGGTGGCCCTGCTCGTTCTCGGTCCCAAGCGTCTGCCCGAGGTCGGACGGCAGCTGGGGAACGGACTCAGGGACTTCCGAGCGGCGATCAACGGGGAGCGTCCCGAGCACCACGACGAGGTCACCGGCGCGGCCAATCCGCTCGCAGCGGAGCCGGCGGTTGCGACGGACCCGGCGGAGGCGCAGACCGGGCACGAGTTCGGACACCAGGACTCCGAACCGATCGTCGAGGAGCACGAGTTCGCCCATCATGCTCCCGAGGCGCCGGTCGAGCATGAACGTCACGTCGGACGCGTCCGAGTCGCCGGTTGAGCACGAGTTCGCGTACGAGACCTCCCAGCCGGCCGACAAGCCGGCTGACCCTCTCAGCTGAACGAGCGACCGGCTGCGCCATGACGTCGGCGCGACACAGCGCCGCGCTCGTCGCCCTTCTGCGTCTCGAACGTAGGCCGGCCCAGGAGTACTCCGAGCTCCTTGAGGAGACGGGAAGCGCGGTCACGGTGCTCAATGACGAGCTGGGCGGCGCCTCCGGTCAGGTCAGTCTGCTTCCGGAGGATCCGGAACCCAGGATCGCCCGCGCCGAGGCCGAGATCGCGGCGTGGGAGGCCGCCGGCTACCGGCTGCTCACCATTCTCGATGCCGAATATCCGGCGAACCTCCGCCGGGTCCACGATCGCCCGCCGATGGTATTCGTCGCCGGGAAGCTGAGCGACGCGGACGATCGCTCGGTCGCTGTGATCGGGTCGCGCCAGGCGTCGGGCGCCGGACTGGCCACCGCGACACGGGTCGCCGAGCACCTCGTCGGCGGCGGATATGTCGTCGTCTCAGGTCTCGCTGCCGGCGTGGACACGACGGCGCATACCGCGGCGCTTGCGGCGGGCGGACGGACGATCGCCGTCATCGGGACCGGACTCGGACGCAGCTACCCGCCCGAGAACGCCGCACTCCAGCGGCGGATCGCCGAGGACGGCGCCGTCATCTCTCAGTTCTGGCCCGACCAACCTCCCACGCGCCGCAGCTTCCCGATGCGCAACGCAGTGATGTCCGGCCTGGCGCTCGGCACGGTTGTGGTGGAGGCCTCGGTGCGAAGCGGGGCGCGCGTGCAGGCGCGGCGCGCGCTGGCTCATGGCCGGCCGGTGTTCCTGGCCCGCACCGTGCTGGCGCAGCCGTGGGCGGCGGAGCTCGCCGAGCGTCCCGGCGTTCATGTGATCGACGCGCCCTACGAGATCACGAGCACGATCGAGCGGCTCAATGCAGCGGACGCTCTCGACGAGTAGGCGGCATGCCGACGGTGGCCGAGCTGAGCGCGCCGTTCGGGAACTTCATGCTCGGGCCGCGGGGCGGTCCGGCCGTGTGCCCGCTGTGCTTCGACTTGCTCGGTGGCGATGGCGGCTGCTACTCGTGCGCCCACGGCGGGCCGCCGCTCGACGCAATGGCGCCGATCTCCTACAGCGTCGCCGGCGAGCAGTTGCATCACACGCTGGTGAGCTACAAGCGGATGTGGGGCGAGCCGGCCCGGCACTTCAGGTTCGGGCTGGCCGCGGTTCTGTGGCGGCATCTCGCCGGCCACGAGCACTGCCTGGCGCAGGCGGCCGGAATCGGCGGCGATGCCTTCGCGGTCGTGACGACGGTTCCGTCGAGCCGGCGCGAGCGGGCGCACACCCATCCCCTGCAACAGCTCGTCGGGGATCTCGTCGGGCCGGCTCGGGAACGCTATGCCCGCGTGCTGGAACGTTCCGAGGCGCCAGCGGATCCGCATCGGTTCAGCGAGGCGAAATACGCCGCGCGGCGCGACCTCGCCGGCCGGTCCATCCTGCTGATCGACGACACGTGGACGACGGGCGCCAACGCGCGCAGCGCCGCGACGGCGCTCAAGGCCGCCGGCGCGGGGGCGGTCGCAGCGCTCGTGATCGGCCGTCATGTCAACCGGGGCTGGCACCAGAACGATCGCCAGCTGCGCGCCCTGACGCAGCCCTTCGACTGGGAGCGCTGCGCCGCGTGCGACGAAGAAAAAACCCGCGATTAGCCCGGGCGACGGTAGGGTATGAGCGTCTCTGTCAACCCGGTTCGGGAGACCCGGGCTCGGCGAGGAGAGAGAGGAAGGGAACGTCGTGCGCCATCTTGGTGCGATGTTGGGAGTGGCGGTGACCGCGGTCGTCCTTGCTGGGTGCGGATCCTCGAGCAAGGGACCCGTGACGCTCAATTGGTACGTGTTCCCCGAGCCGTCGGGGTCGTTTGCCAAGGCAGCCGCGGGCTGCTCGGCCGCCTCCGGCGGGAAGTACAAGATCACGATCAACTTCCTCTCCGACGCATCAGACCAGCAGCGCCAGACGCTCGTGCAGCGGCTCGCCGCAGGGGACCCGTCGATCGACATCCTCGCGATGGACGTCGACTGGACAGCCGAGTTCGCGTCCGCTGGCTGGATCCGTCCGTGGACGGGCACCAACGCAGCCGCCGTCTCCACGGGGGTGCTCCCAGGTCCGTTGAAGACCGCGACGTACAACGGCAGGTTGTGGGCGGCGCCAATCAACTCCAACACCGAGCTCCTCTGGTACCGCAAGGACCTCGTGCCGAGCCCACCCAAGACCTGGAACCAGATGATCGACGACGCGATCCAGCTGGCCAAGGAGGGCAAGCCGCATTTCATCGAGGAGCAGGGCGCCAAGTACGAGGGCCTGGTGGTGTGGTTCAACTCGCTCGTCAACTCCGCCGGCGGCGGGATCGTCGGTCCGGGCGACAAGGTGCTCGTCGGCCCGTCGACCAAGATCGCTGCGCAGATCATGAAGCGCCTGGCGTCCTCCCCGGCCGCGGATCCCGGCCTGAACACGTCTCAGGAGGGCCCTGGAAACACCGTGTTCGATGGGGGCCAGGCCGCGTTTGAGATCAACTATCCGTTCGTCTGGTCAGGGACGCAGACGACCGCCCCGAGCATCTTCAAGCACATGGGGTACGCGCCGTTCCCCGAGGTCGTCCCCGGGATGGCGCCGAAGGTCTCGATCGGCGGCTACAACCTCGGCGTCTCCACCCACTCCACGCATCCGCAACTGGCATTCGACGCGATCCGCTGTCTGGTGCAGCCGGCCAACCAGGTCCGAGACGCCATCAAGGGGGGCCTGGCGCCGGTGCTGGGCAACATCTATGACGAGCCCGCGTTCGAGAAGGCATATCCGTTTCACCAGCTGATCAAGAACCAGTTGGAGAACTACGGGATCCGCCCACAGACGTCCGCGTATCAGGACGTGACGCTGGCGATCCAGGACGCCCTGCAACCCGCCTCAGCCATCGACCCGAACACCGTCGTGAGCAAACTGGCCAGCGAGATCGAGACAGCCCTCAAGGGAGACTCGCTGTTATGAGCAGCGGTGCGATCGCTGAGCCTGCCGCGGCGCCTGCGCCCAGCCGTCGGCCCCGTCTGAGCGACCGGACGAAGGCCGAGCGCAAGCTGGCGTTCTACCTGGTCGCGCCGGCCGCGATCGTGATGATCTTGGTCACCGCCTATCCGATCATCGACACGATCGTCCTGTCGCTGCAGAAGGCCAGCCTCGACCAGCCGGGCAAGAACACGTTCATCGGCCTGGACAACTTCGGCTACGTGTTCAAGGCCCACCTGTTCTGGATGGACCTGATCCACACGGCCGTGATCACCGTCGTCAGCGTCGGAATCGAGTTCGCGCTCGGGATGCTGCTCGCGCTCGCGATGCACCGGGTGATCTTCGCGCGAGGGCTGCTGCGCGCGATCGCGCTGGTCCCGTATGCGATCGTCGCGGTTGTTGCCGCGTACGCGTGGCAGTACTCCTGGTCGCTGGACAATGGCGGCTGGATTCCGCGCCTGCTCGGCCTGAGCGGCGATCCGCTCAGCCATCAGTTCGGCACCTACGTCGCGATCATCATGACCGAGGTCTGGAAGAACACGCCATACATGGCGCTGTTGCTGCTGGCTGGGCTGTCGCTCGTGCCCGACGAGCTGCTCGAGGCCGCGAAGCTCGACGGCGCCACCACCTGGCAGCGGTTCATGAAGATCACGGTGCCGTTGATGAAGCCGGCGATCCTCGTCGCGCTGCTGTTCCGCACGCTCGACGCGTTCCGGATCTTCGACGTGATCTACATCTTCAGCCAGGGCGCCAACAACACTGCGTCACTGTCGCAGCTGAGCTACAGCACGTTGCTCGAGCGCCTCAACCTCGGCCTCGGCTCGGCGGTCTCGGTAGTGCTGTTCGTGATCGTCGGGTTGATCGCAGTCGTGTTCATCAAGGGGTTCGGCGCAGCGGCCAACCCGGCAGTGGACGCGAACTGATGAGTGTCAAGGCCAGGCAGCGCTCCGGATGGTCACTCGGGTTCATCGTCGTGGTCGTCGTCTCGTTGGTGCCGGTCTTCTGGCTACTCATGCTGTCGCTCAAGACACCGGCGTCGGCGACCGACGGCTCGTTCATCCCGCACCACTGGACGCTCGACAACTACCGGGACATCTTCAAGCAGAGCGTGTTCACGGCGGCGCTGCGCAACTCGATCGGCATCGGCCTGATCTCGACGGCGCTGGCGGTGCTGCTTGCTTCGTCGGCCGCGTACGCGATCGCGCGACTGGATTTTCGCGGCAAGCAGACGATCCTCGCGGTCGCGCTGATGGTGACGCTGTTCCCGCAGGTCTCACTCGTCGGACCGCTGTACAACCTGTGGCGCCAGATCGGGCTGTTCAACACCTGGCCGGGCCTGATCATCCCGTACCTGACGTTCGCACTGCCGCTGGCGATCTACGTGCTGTCGACGTTCTTCAGGGAGATCCCGTGGGAGCTCGAGCAGGCGGCCCAGATCGACGGGGCGACGCCGTTTCAGGCATTCACGAAGGTGATCGCGCCGCTGGCGATGCCGGGCCTGGCGACGACGTTCATCATCGTCTTCCTGATCTGCTGGAACGACTTCGTGTTCGCGATCTCGCTGACCGCGACCAACGCGGCGATGACGGTCCCGGCCGCGATCGCGCAGTTCCCCGGCGTATCGCAGTTCACGCAGCCGATCGGTGACATCGCCGCTGCCGCGATCGTCGTCACCGTACCCGTCATGGTTCTCGTGCTCCTGTTCCAGCGCCGGATCGTCTCCGGTCTGACTGCGGGCGCCGTCAAGGGATAAGGAGCAGCCAATGGCCGAGATCGCACTCGAGCACATCACCAAGCGCTACGGCGACGGCTTCGAGGCCGTCAAGGATCTCAACCTCGACATCGCCGACGGAGAGTTCATGATCCTCGTCGGGCCGTCGGGCTGCGGGAAGTCGACGGCGCTGCGGATGGTCGCCGGCCTCGAGGACATCACCGGCGGCGAGCTGAAGATCGGCGGTCAGGTCGTCAACGACAAGACCCCGAAGGACCGCGACATCGCGATGGTGTTCCAGAACTACGCGCTGTACCCGCACATGACGGTGCGAGACAACATGGGCTTCGCGCTCAAGCTCGCAAAGACCCCGCAGGCCGAGATCGACAAGAAGGTCAACGACGCGGCCAAGATCCTCGACCTCGAGGCCCACTTGGAGCGCAAGCCCGCCAACCTGTCCGGCGGCCAGCGCCAGCGCGTCGCGATGGGACGCGCGATCGTCCGCAACCCGAGCGCGTTTTTGATGGACGAGCCGCTCTCCAACCTGGACGCGAAGCTGCGCGTCCAGATGCGCACCGAGATCTCCCGGATCCAGCAACGGCTCGAGACGACCACGATCTACGTCACCCACGACCAGACCGAGGCGCTGACGTTGGGCGACCGGATCTCGGTGATGCGCGCCGGCGAGCTGCAGCAGGTCGGTACCCCCGGCGAGCTCTACGGCCATCCCAAGAACCTGTTCGTGGCCGGCTTCATCGGATCCCCGTCGATGAACTTCCTCGGCGGCGAGATCGACGGTGACACGATCAAGCTGCCGTTCGGCACGATGCCGATTCCGGACGCGCTGCGCAGCCGGTTGCAGGCGGGCCCGGGCGGCGGCCGCGGCGGCGTCATCGTCGGCCTGCGACCGGAGGACTTCGAGGACGCCGCGCTGGTCGGCGACCCGTCACGCGGGATCACGTTCACGGCGAAGATCGACGTGCTCGAGTCGATGGGCTCGGAGTTCTACGCCTATTTCAACCTCGAATCCGAGCGGGTGTCCTCACGGGAGCTGGAGGAGCTCGCCCACGACGCCGGCGCTTCCGACCTGCCGGCGCAGGAGGGCAGCCAGGTGGTCGCCCGGCTGGACGCGGCCAGTCAGGTGCGACAAGGTCAGGACGCCGAGCTGTGGTTCAACAGCGAGCACCTGCACCTGTTCGACCCTGAGACCGGCGCCGCGCTGCTGGGCGCCCGTGGACGCGACAGCGAGCGGCAGGCCGGCCCGGGCGCCGCGCCGGCGAGCAGCGATCCGCCGCCCGCGGGCGGCGGCGCACCGGGCGCAGGCGCAGCACCGGGCGGAAGCTGACGGGCCGCCCGGGCGCGATCGTGCGCCCGGGTGGGAGCTAAAGTCGGCCCCATGCCCGGCCCGCCGCGCTCCACCGGGATGCCCGGCATCGACGCGCAGCACGACTTCCTGCGCGCGCGTCGTCGGGCGACGATGGGACGCCTGGCCGCACGGTTGCGGGGCGAACCCGACGACGTTCGTCTCGTCCTCCCCTACGAGGAGGTGATCGAGGCTCTCGGCTTCGTCGGCGAGCGCTCGGCCGGAACCGCGGTCGTGGCACTCGACGCCATCGTCGGCACCGTCGACCGCAGCCGGGACTTCGACCGGCGCTTCCGTCCGACATCGGGGCGCGTCCGGTCGCGCTGGGAGCACATCGCCGCGGCGATGCGCCGCGGCGATGCGATGCCACCGGTGGACCTGGTGCGGATCGGCGAGATCTACTTCGTCCGCGACGGCCACCATCGCGTGTCGGTGGCGCGAGCGCTCGGACACGTGGACATCAACGCGCGCGTCACCGACGTCAGCACGCGCGTCGGCGCCGAGCATGCGATCACGCTCGCGGACCTGCCCACCAAGAGCCACGAGCGGGTGTTCTTCGAGCGGGTCCCGCTCCCCGACGACGCGCGCGGCGAGATCCTGCTGTCAGATCCGTGGGACTACGACATGCTCGCCGAGTCGGTCGAGGCGTGGGGCTTTCGCACCAGCCAGGATCGCGGCGAACCGATCAGCCGGCGTGAGATGGCATACCTGTGGCTGGAGAACGAGTACCGGCCAGTGATCGAGATGCTGCGCGAGGCGGATCTGATCGGGTCCCACACCCCGACCGAGGCCTACATGCGGGTCAGCGCCGAACGCTACCGGCTGCTGCGCACGCACCGCTGGGACGAAGCCGTCATCGGGCGCGTGGTCAAGGACATCAGCCGCAAGGCCAAGCGGCGGCGGCGCTAAGGCGCGGTCACCGCCACCAGGCGTCGAGCACGCGGCGCCAGTTGTCCCAGGCGATCGCCGCGATCTCCCGCTGATCGAAGCCGACCTCCGCGAGCGCATCGATCAGCTTCGGGATCCCCGCGACGTCGCCGAGCGGCGCCGGAATCGTGGCGCCGTCGAAGTCCGAGCCCAGCGCCACATGCTCCACCCCGATGCGCTCGGCCACGTAGGCGGCGTGCCGGGCGATCAGCTCCAGCGGGGTGTCGATGTCCTCGGCAAAGTCAGCGCGCAGGAACTCGACGGCGTAGACGATGCCGACCAGTCCGCCGGTGGAGCCGATCGCATCGAGCTGGCTGTCGGTGAGGTTGCGCGACGCCTGACACAGCGCATGGGCGGCCGAATGGCTGGACACAAGCGGTCCGAGATCGGCGTCGGCGACGTCCCAGAATCCCTTCTCGTTGAGATGGGCGAGATCGACCATGATCCCGAGCTCGGCACAGCGCCGAACGAGCCCGTGGCCGGCCGGGGTCAGACCCGGCCCGGTATCCGGGCTCGACGGGAACACGAACGGCACCCCGTGACCGAATTCGTTGGACCGGCTCCACACCGGGCCCAGCGAGCGAAGCCCGGCGGCATACCAGAGCTCGAGCGATTCGAGCTCGGGGTCGATCGCCTCCGCCCCCTCGAGGTGCAGCACGGCGACCGGTGGGCCATCGCCGACCCGGGCGCGATCGAGATCAGCCACGGTGCGGGCGATCCGGAACTCGCCCGCTCGCTCGAGCGCGAGCAGCCGGCCGGCGGCGCGGGCGGCGAACTCGGCGGCCTCGACATGAGGCACGGGTGCCGCCGGTTCGACGGCCATCGCGCCGTCCGGCTGTTGCACGGCCGTGAAGTCGTGATCGGCCGATGACGCGAACACGGCGAAGATGCCACCGCGCATGCCACCCGCCCGCATCCGCGGGAGATCGAGATGGCCGCCGGCGCGACCGGTGGCGATCAGCGCGTAATCGTCACGCGTGATCGCGTCGTTGTGTCCGTCGAAGATGGCGACCATGACTCGAAGCTACCGGTAACCTCCCGGAATCGAAGCTACAGCGGCGTAGCCGCTCGTCCCCCATGTTGCCACCCTCGGCGCCCATCGGATGACCCCTCAGACGCCTTCGAACGCCTCGGCGAAGCCGCGGCGCCGCTACGCGCCCCGGATGGCGCCGGAACAACGTCGGGAGCAGTTGATCGATGCCGCGCTCAGCGTGATCGTCGACCAGGGCTACGAGGGGGTCTCCATCGAGACGATCGCGCGCACCGCCGGCGTCACGCGGCCGGTCATCTATGACCACTTCCCGAACCTCGGCCGTCTCCTGCAGGCGCTGATCGAACGCGAGGAGAGCTACGCGCTCGAGCAGCTTGCCGAGGTCGTGCCGGAGACGCCGGAGGGCGGCGAGCCGCCGGAGCTGTTCGCGGCCGGCGTACGCCGGTTCCTCGACGCGGTCGTCAGCCGCCCCGACACGTGGCGCATCATCCTGTTGCCCCCCGAGGGCACGCCGGCGATCGTCCGCCGGCACGTCGAGACAAATCGGGCTCAGCTGCTGGAGCGGATCACGCAGTTCGTCGCCTGGGCCCGCGAGCGATCCGACATCCCGCCGGAGCTCGACATCGAGATCTCCGCCCGCGCCATCCTGCGCCTGAGCGAGGAGGCCGGTCGCTCGGTGCTCACCGATCCCGAGCGCTTCTCTCCGGAGCGCTACGAGCGCTTCGCCCGGACCGTGATGCGGCTCATCTGGTCCCGCGGCTGAACCACCGTCACCGGCGACAGCTCGTTAACAAACGACGGGGACCCGCTTCCAGGTCCCCGTCGCCCGGTCGCCTCCAGGTTGGCACGCCCACGGCCGGGTTGAGCGCGTTCCGGGAGGACCGCTTGCGGTCAGTTCAAACCCGTCATCGGCGGCAAAGTTGCGACGCTCGGAAATGCGCTCGGCGGAGGGCAGGCGGCGGCACTACATTGACGGCGATGCCCGTCGGCGAGCTCGGAACCAACTGGTCGGGCAACTACGCCTACCGCGCCACCACCCTGCACCGACCGGGGACCCTCGCAGAGCTCCAGGAGTTGGTCGGCGGCGCCCGGACGATCCGCGCCCTCGGGTCACGACACTCGTTCACGGCGATCGCCGACTCCACCGAGCTGATCGCGCTCGACCGGCTGCCGGGGGCGATCGCTGTCGATCACGCCCGGGGCACGGTGTCGGTCCCCGGCCACACGACGTATGCCACGCTCGCGGTGGCGCTGCACCGCGAGGGCGTCGCCCTGCACAACCTGGCCTCGCTGCCGCACATCTCGGTCGCGGGAGCCGTGGCCACGGCCACCCATGGCTCGGGCAACGCCAAGGGCAACCTGGCCACCGCGGTCCGGCAGCTGCAGATGGTCACGGCGGACGGCGAGGTCATCACGATCGACGCCGGCGCTCCCGACTTCGACGGCATGGTCGTCGGACTGGGCGCGCTCGGTCTGCTGACGCGGCTGACGCTGGCCGTGGAGCCCCACTACGAGATGCGCCAGCGCGTCTACTGCGGCCTCGGCTGGGAAGCGCTGTTCGAGAACTTCGCGCAGATCACCGCGGCCGGCGAGAGCGTCAGCGTCTTCCACCGCTTCGGGGCCCGGACCGAGCAACTGTGGGTCAAGCGCCGCGCCAGCGCCGACGCGTTTCCCGATGAGATGTTCGGCGCCCCAGCGGCCACCACCGCGTTGCATCCGGTGCTCGGCGGCGACCCGATCAACTGCACCGAGCAGCTCGGCGTCGTCGGGCCGTGGTCCGAGCGGTTGCCCCACTTCCGCTCCGGGTTCATCCCGAGCTCCGGCGAGGAGCTCCAGTCGGAGTTCTTCGTCAGCCGCGAGGATGCCGTCGCCGCGATCGAGGCGGTCCGCGAGCTGGCCGGAGCCATCGTCCCCCTGCTGCTCGTCTGCGAGTTGCGCACGATCGCCCCCGACACGCTGTGGCTGAGCCCGCAGTACCAGCGCGACACGCTCGCCATCCATTTCACGTGGCGCCGCCAGCCTGAGGCGGTCTCATCGGTCGTGGGTCAGATCGAGGCGGCGCTCACGCCCTTCGGCCCGCGTCCGCATTGGGGAAAGGTGTTCACCGCCGACGCGTCGGCAATCGCGCCCGAATACCCCCGGATGAACGATTTTCGCTCTCTGCGCCGGCGCCTGGACCCGACGGGTACGTTCGTCAACGACTGGCTGCGCGACCGCGTGCTCGGCATCGAGTAGGCGTCGGCAATTGAGGCTTGGCATACTGGTCTCCCCTTCGGGGGGCGTAGCTCAGTTGGTTAGAGCGCCGGCCTGTCACGCCGGAGGTCGCGGGTTCGAGTCCCGTCGCTCCCGTTTTTAGATGTCCGATAGACACTCGCGATTGCAGACGGTCCGCACGGAGGTTGCCTCTTCCGCGCCTATCTGAGCAACGGTCTCGGGCAACCATCCGGTCGTCGCCGGCAATCCTCAGGCCTTGATCTGCTTGTCAGGGGGCCTCGTCCCGTAGCTCATCCACTTGCGGTGGGGCGACGGGCTCGGATGCCCGTCGTCACACCGCAAGTACCGCGACAGGAACCGCCGGAGCACCACCCGCCGTGTTCGGCTCGCCACGCTTTCACGGAGCCGGCCCCACTGGCTGGACGACGCCCTGGGCGCGGGTCAGGTTCGTCGCCGTCGGTTGAAAGCTCGATGCGGCGACGGTGCTCACCCGTCGCTCTCGGCGGCCATGGGCGACCGGCAGGATCGTAAGGACCGAACGTCGCCAGCGGGGTCGCCGACAAGGCCAGCGAGCTGACGAGCGCCTGCGTGGCCGGGCAATCGTCCGCTGGGAGTAGTGAGCAGACGAATGCGATCGTGTCAGCCGGTCGCTTCGGAGACGGGCTCCTCGCCGAAGGCAGGGCGGACGCTCACGGCCACGGAATTCTCCGTTTGCGTAGGCAGCGCCCCGCGCATCTGGCTAGCTGCCGCGGTGAAGCGGCCGTGCTCGACATCTGCCCCAGGCGATTCAGATGTCGCCGTTGGGATCGTCCGCTCGGTGGCCGGCCAGATGACGAAGGCACTCGCCGGCGACTTGCTTCCTGTCCGCGAGGTGCTCCGTGTCGTAGTGATCGCCGCCTTGTTCGCCCGGCACGCTGCTCGTGCTGATCCCGGCGTTCTGACGCTCAAGGCGGGATCGGCTGCGCGCTGATTCGGCAAACCGACGCGCGTGCGTTTCCCGCGAGGCGCCGACCCCGGCGGCCGATCGCGCATGGTTATGGGCGAAGGCGATCGTCCGCTGCGACGTCGACCGGGGCTGACCGGCGGGATTGGAGGTCTCCGCCAAGCATTCGCCGCGTTCGGGCTGGCTTGTCGAGAAAGAGGGATCGTCGTAGCTGCGGGGTCCGGAGCGAAGCTCTCGGCAGGTGGGCTCGTTTTGTCCATCGTCGCCGATTTGACGCCGTTTGGGGACTGTCCCGGTCCGGGTTATCGCGTTGAAGTCGGTATGTGTTGGCTGCGACAGCGCAACCGTAAACCGTGATCGCTGGCGCTCCGCTCCGTCCCCAAGTTCCTCGGCGCACTGTCCGCGTGGATACGTTCGAGCCCGGACGCAAATCGCTTCGCGCTAGGGAGCGGGGGTAAGCCAACCCTGGAGGCCGTCGAGCGTCGACGGTTAAGGGAAGGGACTCAATAAAGGAGAGCAGCCATGACCTGGGTGCTGCTGGCGATCGTTGTCGTTCTGCTGATCATCATCGGAGTTCTCGTTGCACGTCAGCAACGGTCGCGGAGATTGAAGGATGAGTTTGGGCCGGAGTACGGCCGCGTGGTGGCGGAGCGGGGCGATCAGCGCACCGCCGAGAAAGAGTTGGCCGGTCGCCGTCAGCGAGTCGACAAGTTCGAGATCCGGCCACTCCAGCCCGCCGCCCGCGAGCGCTATCTGGAGCAATGGGCAGCGGCTCAGCGCTACTTCGTGGATGAGCCGGTGGATGCCGTTGGCCAAGCGCACGAGCTTGTGCAGGCTGTGATGAACGACCGCGGCTATCCGGTCGACGAGGACTTCGAGCAGCGGTCGGCCGACATATCCGTGGAGCATCCGGAGGTGGTGGAGAACTATCGATCGGCCCACGAGATCTCGGCCCGCGCTCGCAATGGACAGGCCAGCACCGAGCAGTTACGCCAAGCGATGGTTCACTTCCGAGCGCTGTTCGACGACCTGCTCGCCCCCGGCGACGCCGGGGAGGCAAATCGGGCCTCCGCTACCGAGCGCACGCCCGATGACGCTGGCGTGCGCACAGTCCCACAGCACACGACGCCGAGAGGATGACCGATGGAGCGCAATGAAGAAACGCTGAGCACTCGCGACCTTGCTTCGCCGAACGAGCCGGTGGGTGGCGGACGCACCGCGGAGGACGACGCGGGGAGCGGAGCGGTCCCCGAAGGACAGCCCGCGGTGTACGACCAGCATCCCGAGCAAGAGTCACGACTTCCCGTCGACGAAGACCCACAACTCGTCACTGATGTGCCGACAGGGGCCTCGGCCGGTCAACCGACCCAACCGCCCGCGACTCAGCAGACTCCAGCGCAAGCTCGAACCGAGGCCTCGGCAAGCGATCAGACCCTCAACGCGGAGCGGCCTGACGCCGGCCCCCGCACCGAGGGTGGCGCGGCCGGCCATGAGCCCGACGATGGGCCGGCGGAGTCGGCTCAGGCCGGTGAGACGCGGGAACAGGACGGCGGCGCGGCGCAGCCGTCGGCGGGTGCGGGGGCGTCGGCCTCAGACGCCGGCGGGTCGCTGCTTTCGGCCGAGACGGACGCCACGTTCCAGCAACGGTGGAAGGAGATCCAAACCAGGTTCGTCGACGAACCCCGAGCCGCGGTCGAGGACGCCGATGGTCTGGTGGCGAACCTCATGCAGCAACTCGCAGAGGGGTTCGCCAAGGAACGGGAACGGCTCGAAGCCCAATGGGGCCGCGGGGAGGACATCTCCACCGAGGACCTACGGGTCGCCCTTCAGCGCTATCGCACCTTCTTCCAGCGCCTGCTCTCGACCTGACAGCAAAGCCGGATCGCGCGAGGTCCCGCGCATCGTCGCGCGGCCTCGTGACGATCTGGCGAGCATCACCGCAGAGCGCCATCTCACACGCCAACGCTCTCGCGCCCGGGCGGGAGAGTTGCAAGCCGGAAGGACTGTGTCGTGCGTGCCCGAGGCGAGCGAGTTGTCGCCCTGGCCGTCGAAGATCTGAGCGGCGGCCAAAGCGACTGGCGTCCCGTCCGCCCACAGCTCGACACGCGCTGTGTTCCGCCGTCGTAGCCGCGGTCGGGTTCATAGGCCTCGGTGAACGCGCATGCAAGATGCTGATCGTCGACTCGCCCTCGCTCGATCAGCGACTCCGCCAAAGCGATCATCATCTGCGTGTCGTCGGGTAGGTGCCGCCTCCGCGTTGACCGGTTTGTCCGATAGCCACATCGAGACGGAGCACTGGCGGGCTGCCTCGATGCCAGCGCGAGCACACTCCACAGACGGCCCAAGCCATCGTCCACCAAGCTACGCCGGGGTGGGGGTCCCATCACCTGGCCGAGGGCGGTGCGGGCCGCCGAACGTGTCGATTCAGCAGCCCACGCCGATGGCGGTGCGCCCGGGTGCCGTGCACCCAATCCGCACGCCCGGCTTGCGGCTCGATCGGACCGCAAATACGTAGTCCTTGGCGATCCACCCGGGTTCCAGAATCTCGACGGTGATCCTGGACCCGACGAGCAGACGGCGATCGCCGAACCGAGACGTGAGATCGATCGTGCCGGGGGTACCGCAGCGGTGGCGGCGTTTCCGCCCGCACCGCCTCGTCGGACGGACAGCGATCTTCCGGTTGGCGAATGGACAGCCCCCGCCGTGGCACTTTAGGGCGACGGTTACGCCGGGAGAGACTCCGTTCACGATCAGGTGCTGAACCAGGGTGTATGAAGGCGTGTAGTAGAACTGCCACTGCAGCGTCGCGGTGATGGTCCCCAGCGGCTGTACCCCGGTCGCCGTTGCGGGCGAGCTGGAGCCGTTGAAGCTGTCGTCCCCGCCGTAGGACGCGGTGATCGTGTGACGGCCCGTCGTCGGGTACCGAACCGTGCAGGTGGCGGTTGAGGAGCTGCCGACCGGCTGGCTGGTGCATGACCTGATCACCCGCCCGCCGTCCGCGAACGTGACATCCCCGGTCGGCGTCAGCGGCCCCGCGTGGCTTGGTGCGACGAGCGCCGTGTACGTCACCGGCCCGTCCACGTTCGGAGTCAAATCCGGAGTCGTCACCGTGGTCGAGGTGGAGTCCTTGTAGATCGAGAACGCTGCGGGCTGGCTGGCCGAGCCCAGCAAGAGCGAGCCTGGGGTCGGATTGAACACGGCGGTGAGGCGTGCCGGCGACGACGGGGCTGCAAACGACGTGGCGCAGTCGATGGTGACCGTTGCGGTTGATTGCACCGGAATCTGCACCGCACCGCACCCGCTGATCGGAGCGCCGCCGTTCTCGAACTCGACGGTCCCCGACGGCGGCACCACAGTCTGCGCGAATGACGTGACGGTGCTGAGCAACGTCACGCCCTGATTCGTTACCAGGCCGTTCGTGCTTGTCAGCGGAGCGTCGCTCGCCGCTGCGAGGGAGGTCGTGCTCGTCGCCAGCTGCGTCAGCGTGGCGGGATGAACCGTAGCGGACCCAGCGGCGCCAAAGATCGGGGTTGTCTCCGCGACGCGCGAGCTCGTAAGCGTCGCGCTGTAGGTCCCATCGCCGTTGTCATGCGTCGGGCCGAACGTGATTTGTGGGTCGTACGGAGCCGAAAACACCACCGTCTCGCCGCGGACGGGAGCGGGGGTCGCATCGAGGACGGTCGCGGTGACTGTGGTCGTCGAAATCCCATTGGCAACGATAGACGCCGGTGACAGCTGGACGAACACATCCGCCGGGGCCCCCGCCGCTGACGCCACTCCAACCCCGCTCAGGAAGATCACGAGCAGCGCTGACAGGCCAGTGATGACCACGCGCGTCCCCGCGATCAAAATCGTCTTCCGACCCCACTGTCCGATCCGTCTCAAACCCACAGCCCCAGCAAGAGGCGGTAAGCGTAGCGCCTCAATCGATATCCGACACAAGCCCTGGTTTAAGCCGGGACGATTCTTGCATCTACCGAGCGCAGGGATTACCACCCGGCGCGCTGGTAAGCGTGGGCGTCGATGAGTTTCGACCGGTCGGTCAGTCTCTGTCGGACTAGTTATTTGAGTAACGGCAGCGGTGAGTCATGCGGCGAAATCGGAGTGGCGGGACGCCTCGCGCGCTCGCTTCTCGCGCATCCCGATTGTCCTGGCGGCACGCGCTGCACGAATGCATTTCGTCCATTGCAGCAGTCCGTGCGCCACCGCGCAGATCGCTGCTTGACGCCTATTGCGGTAGCGCCGGTGTCGACCACTTCGTGACCGCTCTCGTGCTTGCGGCTTCAGAGCCTCCAGCTAGCGCATCGGGAGCCGGTCGGACGGGTCTCGCGGCGATCGGCGCCGTGCGCGCTTGTGGCGAATTGCGAGACCGGTCCGAGAGAACCGGCGTGACGTGCTTTGACACTTCGACAGGACCGCCGTTGCTGATGTGACCGCGGCGCGCGGCTCGCCGACTGTGCGCAGCGCGCGTCCCCAGGACGCCAGTTGGGCGAGCATCTCGTCGGCCTCGGCGCGACCACGGATGAACGCGCGCCGCGCCATTGAGCGGTATGCCATCGATCTCGGCGACACCGTCGAGCACGAGCTCGCAAGGAAATCGAAGGGTCGATTGGCCACGGCCTTTACGTGCGTGACCACGCCGCCCAGTCCGTCGGCGAGCGACGAGCAGCCGGGGCACGCAACGGGCCAGTCCTCCCCGAACATCAGGTGGTAGATGAGCAGCTGCGAGCGCCCGTCGAACAGCTCAGGCAGCGACTTGGGCCCATCGTCGGTCGCGAAGGTGTACTCCTTCTCGACCGGGACCCACGGCAGTTCGCGTCGCTGGTCCTCGACGCGCTTGGTGTGCTCCTCCAGGTCACGTTCGGCGCCCAGCAGCTCCTTGCGCGCCGTCTGCCACTCCTGCTCTGTCCCAATTTTCATCGGACCTCCTTCGCGTTGACCTCGTCCTCGTTAGAACGCTGCGACGGCGCAAAACTCATCGGCAGGCCGAACGCTTCGAACAGTTTGGGCAGGCTCCAGTCCACGACCTCGACGACTCGCCCCTGCACCACACGCAACACCTCAAGCGCGAGGGGACGGTACTGCGCCTCGTCGGGTCCCCGGAGGTAGATCGCGACTGCCGGCTGCAGGTTCGCCCGGGCCGGCACGAGTAGGTGCTCGCCGACTGCGGCGTGCTTCTCGCTCCCGCGCCGGAACGCGTCGAGCCCGTCATACCACAGCGGGCGCGGCGGGAACGAGAACCGCACGTCCTCCCGGACGAGCGCGGCCAGCGCCTCGAAGTCGCGGCGCTCGATCGCATCGATGTAGCGTCGGGCGACCTCCTGCAGCTGGGCGGACGAGTCCGGGCGCGGCCACTCCTCGCGCCGCGACGGCAGGCGCTCGCGCAGCCGAGCGCGTGCCCGCTGCAGCGCGCTATTGACAGCCGGCACGCTGGTGCCGAGCAGCCCTGCCGTCTCGCGCGCCGAGAACCCCGCCACGTCGCGGAGGACCAGCGCCGCCCGCTGCCGCGGCGGCAGGTGCTGGATAGCGGCCACGAACCCGATCTCGAGCGTCTCGCGAGCGACCGCCGCCTCGTGCGGGTCCACCAACCGATCGGGATACGGCTCGAGCCACCGCGCCTCGGCGCTGATCGGCGGGACATTGCCGTCGGGATCGGCCGCGGGCGCAACGTCGACCGGCAGCACCCGTGGGCTGCGACGCGCCACGTAGTCGAGACACGCGTTCGTCGCGATGCGATACAGCCACGCGCGAAACGACCAACGCCCCTCGCGCCTGAACCGCGCCCGCGCCCTCCAGGCGCGCTCGAACGTCTCTTGCACAAGGTCCTCCGAGTCCTCGAAGGACCCGACCATTCGGTAACAGTGCGCCTGCACCTCGCGCCGGTGACGCTCAAACAGCGCGGAGAAAGTGGCCTCGTCGACGTCCATCACCAGCTGAGACCGGACTCCCCCGCGCTTCTCATCGGCCACCGTCCACCCCGGACACCCGCCGGGGCCGCCCTGGGGCGGCACCGAACGCCCGCCACTGGCCGTAATCGCGTCGTACTACACGAGGTTGTGTAGTTAACGATCAGGTCGACGGCACGTCGTCTCGCGCCTCCCCCAGGAGGCACGCACGGGCACATCAGGATCGAGGTCCACCTGACCAAGTACGCGCACGCCGAGCGGGAGGCCCGCGGTTTGATCGCGCTCGACGCCGGCGAGCTCTCGGACCTCGCGCGGCGGGCGTCAGCGTTTGACCAAGCCCAGGCCGGCACCGACGGCCGGTCAGGCCTGTGACCGGGTTTGCGGACCGTGTCTGCCGTGGTGGGCGGTCTCCTCAACGTCATGCCGGACGGCTCAGTGGAGTGGATTAGAGGTGACGGAACCCTGGCTGGCGACTCGGCGCAAGACCGGCTGCTGGTCAGGCATCGCTGCGCCGCTTTATCGACCATCCGATCTGGCGAGCTCTAAGCGAGACTAAAACCCGTTTTAGACGCCGGATCAACCCGGAGATTACGCTCGGCGAGGACGACCGCGGGCCGGACGCTCCTTGGGGTCCAAACGGGTGGACCCGCCGCAGGTAGGCAGCGAAACGGTGAAGTCGAGCTGTGTGCCCGCGGGGTTGAAGATCAGACCCTGTCATCCACGCAGCCGGGACGGGCTGATAACGACAGACAGCAACATGCTCTGCGCTAGCGCCCAGAGCTCGCCGTCCTAATGCAGACGCGCCTCGAGATCGAGCATCCGTGACGATGGCTACGCCTGCGACGTCGCGTTTGCCCGCGTCATGCTCTTCAATCCTCGGGCGGTGCCTGACGCCACCCTCGTCTCCTGGAACGTCGCGGGCCGGCTGCGCCGTCAGGCGGAGCAAGCCGAGCGTGTGACCGCCCTGGCGTCCGATATCGTCTGCCTGCAGGAGGTCATTGCCCGCGCGGTCCAACCATGGACCGCGCATCTGATCGCAGCCGGACTGTGCGACGTGCGGGTGGCCGATGTGAAGTCGGCGGCCGGTCGTGACCGGCCGCTGCTGACCTTGGTGGCCTCGCGCTGGGAGCAGGAGCCGGTCGCAGTCGGGGGTGTGCCGTGGCCCGAGCGTGTCCTGGCGACGCGTCTCGCCGGCTTAGAGGTGGTCAACGTGCACTCTCCGATCAGTCCGAAGCCGGGCCTGGCCAAGGTGCTGACCCACGAGGCCGTGCACACGCATCTGAGCGGGGGCCGCGGGCCGCGGCTGGTGTGTGGCGATCTCAACACGCCTCGCCGGGAGCATCCCGACGGCCGGGTGTGGACATTTGCTCGCGATCGCTACGGACGGATGCGCGCCGACCGCGGCGAGCGTTGGGACGCCGCCGAGCTCGCGCTCATCAAAGGTCTTGAGGATTGCGGGTTTCGTGACGCCTTTCGTTCTGCGCACGGGCTCGAGCAGCCGGAGCCCAGCTGGGTGTGGCAGCGCTGGGGCGGGGGCTACCGGCTCGATCACCTCATCGTCTCCTGCGAGGTGCAAGTCCCGGTCTGCGGCTATCTGCACCAGTGGCGCGACGAGGGCTTGTCTGATCACTCGCCGCTGGTGGCACACATCCGCTGGCCGAGCAAGGAACCGGACTAGAGCGCGTGCACAAACTCCTCGCGGCCCACGCAGCCGATGCCGACCATCAACCAGCGCTCCATCTCTCCAGGTGGCCGATCTCCTACAACGCAACCTGGACACGAGCAGCAGACGCCCCGAGCGCGCCTTCAGCGCGGGAACAAGTCGCGCCCACGTGACGACGTACCGTTCCTGGTCAAAGCCAGACATTCGGTGTCTCGAGATGCATTGCGAGGTGAAGAGGCCCGAGAGGCACGGCGGCTCCGTACACCGGACGCCTTGACGTTGTGTGAATGCTCCTGCGGATCGGGTATCTCTGACGGCGGGCGACTCTGACGAGAGGACGGTGAGCGATGGCGAAGGACCATGGGCCGAGCGTCAAGGACGACAAGCAGTACGAGGGGCTACGCAAGAAGGGGATGAGCAAATCGCGGGCGGCGGCGATCGCCAACACCCCAGACGCTTCCAAGAAGGGGGGCAAGAACTCCTCGAGCGGCGACAGTGGCCAGAGCAGCAAGTCCAGCGGGAGCGGCAGCGGCGGCAACCGCGCGCAGAAGGCCGCCGCGGGGCGTAAGGGCGGCAAAAAGTCTAGCTAGGAGGAAGTCATGGCCAATCCGGTCCCCGCCGGCAGCGACGTCTCCGCCGGCACCTACTGCGGCTACGAGCTCGACGTCGACTCCACGCGCCTGCCGCCCTGCCCGAGCTGCGGCAACGGTGACTGGGACGCCGTCAGCGGCGGCGACCCTGTGCACGACCCCTATCCGGATCGTCATTCCTAGGCGATGGCTCCGGGACTGGAATCCAGGCGCAGAGCAGGCTTGCCAGGTCTCGCCGCGATTAGCCGGCGCGACGATCGTGGTGCCAGTAGGCGGCACCCTGCGCCCGGCGGAAGGAGTCCAGTTCGTGACGCATCGCCAACGCCGACGGATCTCGTCGACGATCCGCGCTTGTCTGTGGTCGGGCGCCAGGCGCTACCGAAGGCATGTCGTCGGAAAGCAGACGTCTTACCGCCGCAAGCAGCGACTCAGGGGTGAGCGAACGCATGTGGTCCTCCTCTCCGGCATGGTCCCTGTAAGTCATGCCGTAATGCGCTACCCCGCCGAGACCGTCACAAACTCGGAGGCCGCGCATATGCGCCAATCCCGCGCTCGCGGCCGCCAAGGCCGCCTGCGCGTGCGTGATCGTTCCGACAGGAATCTGTAGGAGACTGCGACCATGGATCACAGCGAGGCGCCCCTACTCGACGGCCTGCGCGAATACCACCAGCTCGGCCGCTACGGCTTCACCCCTCCAGGCCACCGGCAGGGGCGTGGTGTTGATCACCGCGTTCGGGAAGTCATGGGGGTCGATCCCTTTCGCGATGATGTTCTCGCCAGTTCAGGCCTGGATGATCGGTCGTCGTCGGGCGGCTATCTCAAGCGCGCTGAGGAGTTGATGGCGGATGCGGTCGGGGCCGAGTATGCGTTCTTTTCCACGTGCGGAAGTTCGCTGTCGGTCAAGGCGGCCATGTTGGCGGTGGCCGGCCACGACGGGCACCTGATTCTCGGACGAGACGCGCACAAATCGGTCACCGCCGGCATCATCTTCTCCGGGGTGCAACCGTGCTGGGTACATCCGCAGTGGGACACGCAGTTGCATATCGCCCATCCGCCGTCCCCGAAACAGGTCGCGGAGGCATGGGACCGGTTCCCCCACGCCGCCGGAGCGCTGATCGTCAGCCCCACGCCGTATGGCACGTGCGCGGACATCGCGGCGATCGCGGAGATCTGCCACGAACGCGATCGACCGCTGATCGTTGACGAAGCCTGGGGCGCGCACCTGCCCTTTCATGACCAACTGCCCACCTGGGCGATGGATGCCGGCGCCGACATCTGTGTGGTCAGCGTGCACAAGATGGGCGCCGGGTTTGAGCAAGGCTCAGTCCTGCACCTTCAGGGCGACCGGATCGACTTCCCGCACCTGACGGCGTGCGCGGATCTGCTCATGACCACGAGCCCGAACGTCCTGCTGTACGCGGCGATCGACGGGTGGCGGCGCCAGATGGTCGAGAACGGCAGCGCGCTCCTGCAGGCGGCACTTGATCTCGCCACCGTGCTGCGCCGCGACATCGACGATCTGCCCGGCCTACACGTCCTGCAGGACGATCTGGTCCGCGAATCGGCATCGCACGACCTTGACCGCTTGCAGATCTTCATCGACGTGTCTCAGCTTCAGATCAGCGGCTATCAGGCCGCCGACTGGCTGCGCGAGCACGAGCGCATCGACATGGGGCTCAGCGACCATGCGCGCATTCTGGCCACCCTGTCGATCGCCGACGACCCGTCGACCACCGACCGCCTGCTCCAAGCCCTGCGCGCGCTTATCGACGCAGCCGGCGAACTCCCCGAGGCCACGACGATCACGATCCCCGACCCACCGGATCTCGACCTCGAAACCGTCAACCGCCCCCGCGATGCCTTCTTCAGCCGATTCGAAGACGTCGACGCCAACGACGCAGCCGGCCGGATCGCCGCTGAACAGATCACTCCGTACCCGCCAGGCATCCCCGTCATCGTGCCCGGCGAACGGATCACGCAGCCGATCGTCGATTACCTCCTCACCGGCCTGCAAGCCGGCATGAGCCTGCCCGATCCCGCCGACCCGAGCCTCAAGACGATCAGAGTCATGCAATGACTCAACGCCGGGGCACTTAATCGCTCCGGTGCGCTCCGCCGGGGCGGCGACGCTAGCCGCGGCGGACGTTGTAGACCGTGATCCCGCCGGCGGAGACGCATCGCGATAGCCGGCGGCGGTCGCGAGAGCCTCGTCGCGCAGCACACCGTCACGCACCTCGATTCCGCCGGAAGCTGCGCCTGCGCCGCCGTGATACTCGGTGCCCGATGACGACGGTGGTCGAGATCCACTGGCCACCAAACGCCGATGCGTCGATAGCGCGTGGAACCACCCGACCGGAGTCGTCATAAACTCGCGGCTACGCGGAACCATCAATGTGGAAGGCCATCCTCACCTATCGCGATTACGCTCGCGATGTTTATCGGCGCGACCGGGGGGCAAGCATCCTGACATGTGGTTAGGACTCCTTCTCATCATCATTGTTGTGGCGGCCCTTGGCGCCAGCATCGTCTCCGGCGGCATCTTCACCATCATCGTTCTACCGGTGGCAGTGGCAATCGCGTTGATCGCGTTGTTCGTGAGCGCGTGGGGCCGGGCTTCGGGACGGAGTGCACCGTCGGATAAGCCGGATCCCGGCCCCCCGTCTCTTCCCCACTCGGCCCATCGCAACAGCGCCCCGGCGCCGAGTACGCCCGACCAACTCGTCGACGCCAAACGCGCTCAGCAGTAAGCGTCGGCTGTTCCAGAAGCGAAACGGGCCGAGATGGCGTCAGCGAGCCGCGATGGCCGATTCGCCGTCTGTGAGGGTTCGGATGCCTGATGGGCGGAGAGAGTGCCGTCGCGATTCGGCACTGCTCTCATCGCGCACCGCCTCTTGCCTCGGCACGGATGGAGCCGCGGGCCACGGCCGGTATTCGAGGGAGCCGACGCAGCCGACGATTGCTCATGTCCGGTCACCCCGCACGCGGACGTCGGCGGACGGAAGTGAGGGGCGGGCCGCTGACGGTGTGAGCGCGGGGCCGATCGGCAGCGTCACCTCGTGCCGGATGCGCGCCGCGAGCGGTGGAGAGTTCCACGCGGAGCCGTCACCGTGCTCCCATCGCTCGAGGTCCGGGCGCTGAAGTCGCGCCCGGCCGAGCAGGAAGACATAGCCGGAGACGATCGCGCCGCCCGCGGCCAACCCGAAGCAGACCCAGATCGCCACCGGCGTCCCGACGGCGGGGGTCCTGTCCACGGTCATCGCCAGATGAAGGAGCACCGGGGCGACCATGAACGCCGCGACCCCGCGCAGCAGCTCGATCAGCGCGAAGACCCGCTGGATCTCTGTCGAGGCGATCGAGAACCCACAGATGAACAGTGCCGGCGACACCGAGGCGCCGACGCCGAGCCCCACCAGGCCCGAACCGACGATCACGACCGCGTGGGGTCCGGTGGCGACGCCATGCAGAACGGCGGCCCCGCCGGCGAGGAGCAGCAGTCCGCTGAACGCGAGCAGTGGAATGAAGCGCGTGCGGAAAATCGCGCCGAGCAGGAAGGCGGTAAGCACGGCGCCGCCGAACTCAGGCCAGAACAGCATCGCGATATGGGTGGGATCACCTTGCCCCTGCAGGGCGGTCTGCGTGAGCTCGATCGCGGCGACGGACGCGGCGCCCGCGCTCATGGCCACGACAATGGCGGCGATCGGCATGGTCGTCCCGAGCTGGCGTATCGGCATCAGCGGGCGCTTGACCAGAGCCTGGTGGACCACCAGCAGGCCGATGGCGCCCGTCCCGCAGAGCAGCGGGACGAGGACAGCGACACTGGTCAGCGGATGGGTCGTGAGCTCCGAGGCGCCGAAGAACGCGGCGGCGCACCCCCCTCCGGCGAGGATGATCGCCACCCAGTCCCACGGCGCCCCGGGATCCTGAGGGTCCTGATCCTCAAATGTCAGCAGCGAGAACAAGAGCGCCAATCCACCGAGACCGGCGACGATCCAGAACAACGGACGCCAGTCACCGGCGCCCGCCTGGACGCCGCCGATCACTGGGCCTAGCGCGACGGCGCCGAACACGCAGAGGTTCATGACGATGGCGGTCACCGGCATCCGGTTCACCGGCCAGCCGATGACAAGCGGGGGGACCGCGGCGATGAGCATCAGGCTCGTGCAGGTCCCCTGGAGGATTCGTCCGGCGACGAACAGCCCCGGAGTCAGGGCAAGTGCCGTCAGGACGGATCCGATCACGAACAGCGTGGCATAGAGGACGAGCATCCGCCGTCCGCGAAGATGGACGGCGAACTGAACGGCCATCACCGTTCCGAACGCGTAACCCGCGTTGGCCATGCCGTCGGTGAGCTGCAGCGCCTGAGAGCTGAGTCCGACCTGCGGGCCGATCAGACCGGCGAGAGGAGTGACCGCGCTGGTGAGTGCCAGGTACGGAACGAGAGCGAAGATCACCAGTGCGACGGCCGCGCCGTAGCTGTCGGCCAAGGGGCCGCGACTACGCATCAGCTTGGCCACAGAGCCCGTTGCATGAGCACCTCGTGGGCGACCAGGCCGATGACGGCCAGCGCTACCAGCGTCCCCCCCTCACCGACCGACAGCCATCCGATCTCCGCCGGCCTCAAGGTGAGGGCGGAGACAATGACCCATCCCCCCGTCAGCACCGTAGCGACGTCCACCGCCCGCTGAACCGGGCCACGGCCGTAGCTCAGGAAGGCGGCGGCGACGATGATCACGGCGCCGGCGCCGGCGCCAAAGCTGATCCACCGGACGGTCGTGGGTTCGAACACGAACCGAATCGCTGCGAGCAACCCACCGAGAATCAGCATTGTCAGGTTCGAGGCGAACCGGGCCGTCACTTCTGCGAACCCCTACCCGATCAGGAGGCCGAGCGGCGTTTCTGAGCGACGGCCCGAATGAGCTGGGCCTTGCCCATCTTCGAACGGCCGTCGATGTCCAAGCGTGCGGCCTCGCGGCGCAACTCGGCCACCGTCATCGCGCCGGCTCCGCTCCCGGTGCCCTGCGAATCGCCCCGCTTGCGGGCCGCCGCCTTGGCCCCCTCCCGACCAAGCGCCGATCGGGTCTCGCTGGAGAGACCGCTGATCGTCTTCTCGCGTCGCGCGGCGCTCTGGGCCTTCTTGACGTTTCTCCGGGCAGCCTGACGCTGCTTCTCAGTTGCCATAGTCACCGCGGTTACCCCGGCCGGGACATCGGAATCACTCGCAGGGAATCCTGGTGTGCCGTGGTCCGCGCCGCGCGCCTGGATCTGTGACCAGTTCCGCGGCCTGCTCGAAGTTTGCCGGCATCAGCCAGGCCGATCCTGGGAGACGAGCAAGGCGCGGACTGCGCGCCCGGGTAGGGATTGCCCTACCGGCGCCGTCAGGAACTCCCGGGGTGAATGTCTGGCGGAGCCTCATGGACGAACACCCCGGCCGCTGAGAGTCTCCTCTCAATTCCGTTGCCGCGCGCGAGCCGGCACACACGGAGCATCGAAGCGAAAGGCAAAGGACGATGAAACCCTCGCTCACCATCATCCACGGCGGTGTCCCTGTGGCTGCCCGTCGTCGTCGGGCGCGCGGCGGGCGCGTGTTGCGCGGAGGCGATCTGCAGCTGGGAGTGATCGGCGAGGCGCTGGCGGAGACGACGGGGAGGCCCGTGGGGCTGGCGCTGGTTGAGGCTCCCTCGAGCACAGGGACAAGCGGTCTCCCGCCCGAGGCTCGCGGGACGCGCAATGCCGCGAGAGGTTCGGTATGACACCTCAACAGACCACGACGACCGCCCCACCGGCGCGTCTCGGGCGCAGAGCCGGCTTTGCCGCCGGCGCGTTCGCGCTGGCCGTGGCCATGCTCGGGACCACGCTGCCGACCCCGCTGTATGGGCTCTACCGCCAGCAGTACGGATTCTCAGAGCTGATCATCACGGTGATCTTCGCCACCTATGCAGCGGGAGTGATCGCGGCACTGCTCTTGTTCGGCAGGCTCTCGGACCAGATCGGCCGCCGACGCATGTTGCTGCCCGGACTCGCGCTCTCGGCGCTGAGCGCGGCGTGCTTCCTGGCCGCGAACGGTCTGGCGCTGCTGCTGGCAGGTCGCATCCTCTCCGGACTGTCGGCAGGCATCTTCACGGGTACCGCCACGGCAACCCTCATCGACCTGGCGCCGGCCGGCCGCCGAAGCCGGGCCACCCTCGTCGCGACCATGGCGAACATGGGCGCGCTTGGAACGGGACCGCTGCTCACCGGGCTGCTCTCGCAATGGGCGGGGTCGCCGCTGCGGCTGACGTTCTGGGTCGACCTGGTGCTGCTGGTGCCGGCAGCGATCGGGATCTGGGCCATGCCCGAGCCCGTCGCGAGGACAAGCCGCCCGCAGCTGCGGCCGCACGTCCCGAGGATCCCGGCGGAGATGCGCTCGACCTTCATCGAAGCGGCCATGGCCGGATTCGCCGGGTTCGCCGTCCTTGGTCTGTTGACGGCCGTGACTCCCGACTTCCTCGGACAGGAACTCGGAGTGACGAGCCGCGCGGTCGTCGGTCTCGTCGTGTTTGCGGTGTTCGCCGCCTCGACGGCTGGGCAAGTGTCCCTGGAGTTCGTCCCCGAACGCTTGGCGATTCCCGTCGGCGCAAGCGCGTTGATCGCCGGCATGGGATCGCTGGCCCTTGGATTGGCGGCCTCATCTCTGGCATTGCTTGTGCTCGGGGGGGTGATCGCCGGGTTCGGTCAAGGACTGAGCTTCAGGGCCGGACTGGCCGCTGTCAACGAGAGTGCACCGGCGGCGCAGCGGGGCGCCGTGGCATCGGGTTTCTTCGTCGTGATGTACATCGCGATCTCGGTGCCGGTCATCGGCGAAGGTGTGCTCGCCCAGGCAATCGGTCTCCAAGCCGCCGGACTGACATTCGCGGCCCTGGTGGCGGCGCTATCCGCCACCGTGCTGATCCCACTGGCGCGCACCCACCGCCCGACCACTGGCGCCCGCGCCGCCGGGCGACCGGAAGCGCACGCCCAACCCACACCATGACGATGTAGGCGAGGTGGGAATTCCCCTATCCAACCCCCTCCGGAACGCAGGAGAAGGTCGAGCGGTACGGTTGCCAAATGTCAGAGCCGCTGCGAGTGGTGATCGGCGAGGACGATGTCCTGCTGCGTGAAGGGATCGCGCGATTGCTCACGGAAGCCGGGTTCGACGTTGTCGCCCAGGCCGGTGACGCCGAAGATCTGTTGCGCAAGGGCCTGGCTCACGGCCCGTCGGTGGTGATCGCGGATGTCAACATGCCCCCGGGCCACGGAGACGATGGTCTGCAGGCGGCGATCGAGCTGCGCCGGCAGCGGCCCGAGACTGGTGTGCTGGTGCTCTCGCAGTACTACGAGGAGCAGTATGCGCAGGACCTGATCGGAGAGCATGCCGAGGGAGTCGGTTACCTGCTCAAAGAGCGTGTGGGTGATGTCGAGAGTTTCATCGACGCGGTCACCCGAGTCGCCCGGGGCGGCAGCGCGCTGGACCCCGAAATCGTCGGGCGGATGCTCGGCCGTCGTCAGCGCGACGGCCCGTTGGACCGGCTCAGCCCACGCGAGCGCGACGTGCTGGCCGCGATGGCGGAGGGCAAGTCCAACCACGGCGTCGCGCAAACGCTTCTCGTCAGCCAGGCGGCGGTGGAGAAGCACGTGACAAGCATCTTCCACAAACTCGACCTCGATGCAGCCCAGACCGAGCACCGGCGGGTGCTCGCCGTGCTCGCGTACCTGCGCGACTCACCAGGCGGCTAGTCCTGGTGGGGGACCGGCACGATCGCGCGCACGCGCGTGCCGCCACCAGGCGGGCTGTCGAGCTCAAGTCGTCCGTCCAGCGCCGCGACGCGATCCTCGAGCCCACCCAGCCCGGTGCTCTGATCGCCTCCCGCGCCGCCGACACCGTCGTCGCGAACCTCGACGCGCAGCTCCCCGCGCTCGACCCGCGCCCACACCCCCGCGCTCCCGGCACGAGCGTGCTTGACCACGTTGGTGAGCGCCTCGCTGACGACGAAGTAGGCGGTTGCCTCCACGCCGGCCGGAAGGCGCTCGACCGACACGTCCACCCTCACCGGCAGCGAGACCCGGGACACGAGCGCCTCGACCCCGGCGCGGAGCCCGCCGCGGGTGAGCACGGCGGGCAGAATCCCGTGCGCGAGCTCGCGCAGCTCTGCATTTGCCTGCTCGGCGTGGCTCAGCGCCTCGGCCAACAGCCTCGCCGCATTGGTGGCGCCGCTGGACCGCGCCTGCCGCGCGAGCTTGAGGACGATCACCGCGTGCGCGAGGCGCTGCTGTGCCCCGTCGTGCAGATCACGCTCGATCCGCCGGCGGCTCTCATCCGCGGCCGCGACGATCCGTGCGCGCGAAGCGGCTAAGGCGCTGCGGCTCTCGGCGTTGGCGATCGCCGTGGCCACCAGCTCGGTGAAGCTCTCCAGGCGAGGCTCGGTGTCCGCTGCCAGTCGCTGCTGCAGAGTCGAACCGGCGATGATGACGCCCCAGACGCGTCCCTCGACGATGATCGGTGTCCCGACCGACGAGCGAATGCCCAGGTCGCGGCCGGTGTCACCGAGAGGGCCGAACGCATCGGCATAACCGTCGATCCGACCCGGACGGCCGGTCTCGGACACGATCGTGGAGAGGTTCCTTCCCCCAAGGCTCCATCGAGCGCCAACGGGAAAGCCCTCGGCCGTGCTGCCGGAGGTGGCAAGGACGGTGATCGTATCGTCGGGCTCGTAGCGACCGATGTGCACGAAGTCGACCGGCAGGAGCCGCTCGATCTCCTCGGAGACCGCCGCGAACACCACCTCCGGCGGCATGTCCCGGGCCACCGCCGTCGCGACGCGCCGCAGCGCCGCCTGCTCCTCGGCCAACCGGGTAAGCCCATCTCGACTCTCGGCATTCGCGATCGCCGTCGCCAACAGCCCAGTGAAGGAATCAAGACGCGCTTCAGCCTCCGCCGGCATCGGTCGGTCTGGGGGTGCGTAGATCGACATCACACCCCACAGACGCCCCTCGACCGTGATCGGCGTCCCTACCCCTGAGTCGATCCCGTAGTCACGGCCCGCCACGGCAAGTGGGCCGGCCGCGTCGGCGCCGGCATCGATCCGGACCGCACGGCCCGTCTCCAATACCAGCGTGACGATGTTCTTGCCACCGAGGATCTGCCGTCTGCCACCGGGAGGGACCGGCTCGCCTGCCCTCCCCCAGACGGCAACGATGGTCGTCGTCCTAGCATCGGGCTCATAGCGGTTCAGAGCCGCGTACTCGACGCCGAGTAATTGGCCCACCTCCTCGGTCACCGCCGCAAACACCTCCGGCGGCGGCGCCCCACCTGCCACCAGCGTCGCGACCCGCCGCAGGGCCGCCTGCTCCTCAGCCAGCTGGGCAAGCCCGGCGCGGCTCTCCGCATTCGCGACCGCCGTCGCCACCAGTTCCGTGAAGCCGGCGAGGCGGGACTCGGTGTCGGGCGGCAGCGGCGACTCCTCGGACGACCCGACGACCATCACGCCCCACGCACCGCCCTCGACGATGATCGGCGCTCCGACGGAGCGGATGCCCCGCTCGCCGGCGACAACACCAATCGGACTGGAGGCGCCTGCATAGCTGTCAATCCGCGCCGGGCGGCACGTCTCGAACACGAGCGTGCTGACGTTCTCCCCCCCGAGATTCAACCGGGTGCCAGCCGGCAAGGCTCCGTCGGTCGGCCCCCACGCGGCGACGAAGGTGACAGTGCCGTCGGGCCCATAGCGGCCCAGGTGCGCGTACTTGACGCGAAGCAGCTGCCCGACCTCCTGAGTAACCGCCGCGAACAGTTCCTCGGACCGCACCCCGCGCGCCACCAGCGTCGCGACCCGCCGCAACGCCGCCTGCTCCTCGCCCAGCACGCGCGACTCCACGCTCAACCGCACTCTCCATCGCGCGTGCGCATCGACTACGAATCGTACGCCGAGAACCTGGCACACGCGCGCGGATCGCCAGCGTCGTGGTGGGGCTTCTGGCGAGGTTCACCGAGGGTGAGCGGCGGGTACGCTGCCAGTCGAATGCGCACGCGCGTGCTGTCGCTCCTGACGCGCCCGATGGAGGCCACCGTTGCGCGGAGATGAGCTGAACCTGCTGACCGCGGAGCAGGCCGCGTTGCAGCGGGTCGCGGCGCTGGTGGCCCAAGGTCTCCCAGAAGCAGAGCTGTTCGCGGCGGTCACCGCGGAGGTCGGGCATCTCCTGCCGGTCGAGTTCGCGATCATGGGGCGCTACGAGGCCGACAGCACCGTTACCTGCGTCGCCACCTGGGGCGCCCCGGCAGCCCGCTTTCCCGTTGGCAGCCAGTCAAAGCTCACGGGTGAGAACCTCGTGACGATCGTGCTCGAGACACGCGGGCCAGCCCGAGTCGACCACTTTGCGCATGCCTCCGGCCCGATCGGTGTTGCCGGCCGGGAAAGCGGATTTCGCTCGGCGGTCGGGACGCCCATTGTCGTCGAGGACCGCCTGTGGGGGGTGATGACCGTCGGGTCGACCCTGGTCGAGTCCGTGCTGCCGCCCGACATCGAAGCGCGCCTGGCGTCGTTCACCGAACTGGTGGCGACCGCGATCGCGAATGCCGACAGCCGCGCCCGGCTCGCTCGGCTGGCTGAGGAGCAGGCGGCGTTGCGGCGGGTCGCGACACTGGTGGCGCGTGGGATCCCTCATGAGGCGTTGTTCGCCGCAGTCATCGAGGAGATCGGGCTGCTACTCGGGGTCGAGTACACGTTCATCGGGCGGTACGAGCCCGACGGCACGTTCGCGGTGGTCGGCGCCTGGGGCACAGCGACCGGCCATGCTCCCATTGGCAGCCGGCGCAACCTGGGAGGAACGAACCTCGTGACGATCGTCTTCGAGACGGGTCGTTCTCGCCGAATCGATAACTACGTCGATGCCACCGGCCAACTCGGCGTCGTGGCCCGCGATGCGGGTGTCCGCTCAGCTGTCGGGGCCCCGATCACGGTCGAAAGCCACCTGTGGGGGATCGTGGTCGCGGGCTCCCGCGCAGAGCAGCCGCTCCCGGCGGACACCGAGACCCGGCTCGCGTCGTTCACCGAACTGGTCGCGACCGCGATCGCGAATGCCGAAAGCCGCGCCGGGCTGGCCGGGCTGGCCGAGGAGCAGTCGGCGTTGAGACGGGTCGCAACCCTGGTGGCGCGCGCGGTTCCGCCCAAGGAGGTGTTCGCGGCGGTTGTCACTGAAGCTGGGCAGCTGCTCAGCGTCGACTTGGCGAGCCTGGGCCGCTACGACCCCGACGGTTGGCTGACCTTCGTCGCCACCTTAGGCAAGGGAGGCGACCCCTTTCCGGCGGGAAGTCGACAGAGACTGGGGGGGAACAACCTCGGCACGATCGTGTCCGAGACCGGCCGCCCAGCCCGGCTCGACCATTACGCGGACCAGTCGTCCGGTCCGCTCGGCGCCGGCGTCCGCAAGACCGGCATACGCTCATCGGTCGCGACGCCGATCATGGTCGAGGGCCGCCTGTGGGGTGTGATCGCCGCCGGCTCGACCCGGGACGAACCGCTGCCGGCGAACACTGAGACGCGCCTCGCGTCTTTTACCGATCTCGTGGCGACGGCCGTGGCGAACGCTGAGAGCCGGGCTGCTCTGGCCGCTTCGCGCGCTCGGATCGTCGCGGCCGCGGATGAGAGCCGGCGGCGGATCGAGCGTGATCTGCACGACGGGGCACAGCAGCGCCTCGTGCATGCGGTGATCGTCCTCAAGCTCGCGATGCGCTCGATGTTGCACAACGAGGCGACCGCGGACGGGCTGTTGGCCGAGGCGCTGAGCCACGCCGAGCAGGCAAATGCAGAGCTGCGCGAGCTCGCGCACGGGATTCTGCCCGCCGTGCTCACCCGCGGCGGGCTCCGCGCCGGGGTCGAGGCGCTCGTGTCCCGGGTCTCGCTGCCGGTGAGGGTGGACGTGTCGGTCGAGCGCCTTCCGGCCGGCGTGGAGGCAACCGCCTACTTCGTCGTCAGCGAGGCGCTCACCAACGTGGTCAAGCACGCTCGTGCCGGGAGCGCGGGGGTGTGGGCGCGGGTCGAGCGCGGGGAGCTGCGCGTCGAGGTTCGCGACGACGGTGTCGGCGGCGCGGGAGGCGATCAGAGCACCGGGCTGGGTGGGCTCGAGGATCGCGTCGCGGCGCTGGACGGACGACTTGAGCTCGACAGCCCGCCTGGTGGCGGCACGCGCGTGCGCGCGATCGTGCCGGTCCCCCACCAGGACTAGCGCCGAGGGCGATCAGGCTGCTCGCCTGTTCGCCGCGTAGGGTTATCCCTACCGGCTCATCCGGAAACCCCGGGAGAGGTCTCTGGTGGATCCGTATGTACGGACACCCGCGTTGCTGAGAAGCTGGCGTCCATCCCAATGACCACCGTGACACATAGTCTGGGCGCGGAGCTCGAACGTGATCGTCTCGAGCGCCGGGTAAGGCGGATGACGGTCGCGACCGGGGCCCTGCGCCAACGCGTGAGCGAGGATCGACGTGGCCTGGGAGCACCTCCAAAGCGCCTGCGACACGCCATAGCCGACTTCGAAGCCCAGATCGATGCAATGAATGCTCGGCTGCGGGATCTCGCCTACGACCCCAGGTCGACACAAGCCTCGAGATGAACGCGACCGGGCAGCCGGAACCGGTCGTTCACGAAGCCTCCGCCACGCCGCTAAGGCGAGGTAGGGCGCCCTGCGCGTTCCGGTAGGCGAGGCGACGAGCCTTTAGTCTCGTGGCGGGTCAGCTCGAGACCGAAGTGGCGCAGGACGAGGAGCTCCACCGTGGTACTAGCGGCGACGAGCGGATGGCGTCCGCGGGTGCGGAAGGAGCGCATTGTTGCCTCCTAACGGCGTCGATTGGTGAATCGTGCCGGTCGCGATGAACGGAAGAGTGACAGTGGACCGCACGGTCTGCTGATCATATAGTTGAGGACGCAACGAGTCAACGCGAGTGCCTTATCCAACTCCCTGGGCCACGCGGACAGGCGTCCCCGGCGGCCCGCGAGACCGGCGCGGACGAGCCGCACTCACGCGCGGTGATGCACGTCCTGCAACCCGTACACGGGCGTTTCGATCCCAACCGCGAGCGCCTTGAGCTGCAGCGCCAGATACAACGAGTAGTGGCGCGACAGCGCCAGGTTGCCACCGTGGAACCACAGCCCCGGCTGCTGGGTGGGCTTCCACATGTTGCGCAGCTCGCCCTCCCAGGGGCCGGGGTCCTTCTCGGTGTCCGAGCCCAGGCCCCAGACCTTGCCCACCCGGTCGGCGACCTGCTGGGAGATGAGATCGGCCGCCCAGCCATTCATCGACGCGTAACCGGTGGCGTAGACGATCAGGTCGGCGGGCAGCTCGGTGCCGTCGGTGAGGACGATCGCCTCGTCGGTGAGGTGATCCACCTGGCCCTGGACGAGCGCGACGCGCCGGTCGGAGATGAGCTCGCTCGCGCCGACGTCGATGTAGTAGCCCGACCCGCGGCGCAGGAACTTCATCGACATTCCGCTGCCGTCGGGGCCGAAGTCGTACAACAAGCCTGCGGCGTCGAGCTGCGCGTAGTAGTCGCGGTCGAGCTCTCGGATGTGGTCGGTGATCGCGCGCTGGACGGCGGGAGCCAGCCGATAAGGCAGCGAGGCGGCGAGCATGTCGGCACGCTCGGTGGTAATTCCGGCAGCAAGGGCCTCCTCGGAGTACAGCGCGCCGAACGCGATGTTCACCACCATCTCCGAGCGCATGATGCAGGTGGGCGATCGCTGCACCATCGTCACCTCGGCGCCGGCCTCGTACAGCGCGGCGCAGATGTCGAAGGCGGAGTTGTTGGAGCCGACGACCACCACGCGCTTGCCGGTGTACGCGTCGGGTCCCGGATGTTCGGAGGAGTGCTGCTGCTCGCCACGGAAGATCTCCCGCCCGGGCAGCTCGGGCACGCTGGGCTTGCCCGACATCCCGGTGGCGAGCACGAGCTGGCGGGGGCGCACGTGCACCTCCAGCCCCTCCCGCTCGACGAGCACGTCCCAACGGCCGGAGGCCTCGTCGTACGACGCCGACCGTGCCGGTGCCGAGCCCCAGTAGTCGAGCTCCATGACCCGCGTGTACATCTCCAGCCAGTCGGCGATCTTGTCCTTGGGCGAGAACACCGGCCAGTTGTCCGGGAACTTCAGGTACGGCATGTGGTCGTACCACACCGGGTCGTGCAGGCACAGCGACTTGTAGCGCCGGCGCCACTGATCCCCCGGCCGGGGATGGCTGTCGATCACGATCGTCGGGACGTCGAGCTGCCGCAGCCGCGCCCCGAGCGCGATCCCGCACTGCCCGCCGCCGATCACGAGCACCTCGGGCTGGACGCCGTAGCCGAGCGCGTCGGCCTCGTCGCGGCGCAGTTCGAGCCAGGTCCGGCGGTGCGAGTCGATCCCGTGCTCGGTGCCGATCGCCCGGCTCGGACCGCTGCGCTCCTCATGGTGCTTGAGCTCCTGAAGCGCGGTCAGCAAGGTGAACGCCTCGCCGTCCTTAAGGCGCAGGTGGGCATGGCCGCGCCCTACGCGCGTCTCGAACACCAGCCACGCGTCGATGGTCTCGCCGCTGTCGACAGGCGGCTCGGTGAGCGCGAACCCGGTTGGCATCGCGCTCGTCAGCGTGTGCTCGAGCATGTCCAGGACGCCCTCGCGGCCCTCGACCGTGACGATGTTCCACGTCAGCGCGACGAGGTCGCGCCAGAAACTCGTCTGTGCGAACAGCTCCGCCGCGGCGCTCGCCTCGCCGGCGTCCAACGCAGCGTTGAAGCGGTCCAGCCAGCGCTCGACGGCCTGCTCGGAGGTCGTGGCGGTCTCAAGCTCGGTCATGCGCGAGCAGATACATACACCAAACCCGTCCGCGACGGTTGTCTGCAGGGGTTGCAGCCATGTCGTCGTCTCGTTCGCCGGCGCCGCCGCCGATTCCAGCCGCTCCGCGCGGCGTGGCCGGTCACGGCCGTGGAACGCCGCGGCCGACCCGGGCCAGAGCCTCGGCGGCAGCCTTCGCGTCGGCCTGCGCCTGCCGCAACGCCGCCTGCGCCTCACCCAGGGCCTCGGCCGCATGGTCACGGCGCTGCTCGGCGCCCCGCACCGCCCGCTCGGTCCGCTGCACCTCGCGCCGGGCCACGCGCTCGTCTGCCCGAGCCTGTTGACGGTCCTGCTCCAGCTGTCGGGCCGCCGTCCGCGCCCGAGCATCGCGGTCGTTTGTCGCACGCTTGGCTGCCTCTCCGGCGGGCTTCCCGGCCGGGGCGTCCGCCGGCCGCCGCTTCACGGGCGTCCGATCGGGCAGCGCCGCCACCCCCGTACCGCCGCCGAGCCCGACATGGCGCAGCTCACGTTCCAGGCGCCCGGCGACCACGAGCGCGCGGGCCTCGTCGTCGAGCGCTGCCGCGTTCAGCGTCTCGGACACCCGCTCGAGCGTCGCCGAGCTCAGCTCGTGACCGCCCGAGCTGAGGAGCCCTCTGGCGGTGCCGATCAGCTCATCGATCGCGCCGCGGGTCCGGTCGCCGGCGGCGCGAAGCGCGCGAGCGTCGCCGCGCCCGGCCAGCACGTCTGACTGGGCGGCGCGCAGTCCGTCGCCCGCGCGCACCAGCGCGTCGACCGCGGGGCGCTGTGTCCGGACGAGCTGGTTGACCGCCCACGCCGCCGCCGACGGCTTGCGCAGCGCCGCCACCGTCGCCGCCTGATCGCGGTCCCCGGCACCCCGGAGCGCGCGGGCCAGCGCCGTGCGCTCGGGGACGAACTCCTCCAGCGGGAGGTCGTATAGCTGATCGACGTCCATCAGGCCATGATGACGGCTACGCCGTGGCGTGGAGGGAACGGGGCGAGCGGGCTTTACACATGCCCACTGTGCAAAACTGCGTCCGATGCTCGATCCTCCGGCCGAGCTCAGCGGAGAGGATGTGCTGGCGCAGCCCGTGCGGGCGCGGCTGTTCCGGCTGCTGGCGGAGCTCAAGCGCGAGGCGCGCACGGCGGAGCTCGCCGATCAGCTCGCCCTGCACCCCAACGGCGTGCGGATTCACCTCGAGCGCCTCGAGGCCGCGGGGTTGCTGACGCGCGTCCAGGTGCGCGCGGGCCGTGGCCGACCGGCCGACGCCTGGGCCGTCGCCCCGGGGGCTCGACCCGGCGGCCAGCCGCCGCGCGCCTATCGGGACCTGGGGCGCTGGCTGGCGCGATCGATCGGGCAGCGGAGAACCAGCGCCACCGGCCTCGAGCGCGCCGGCCGCCAGATCGGTCGCGAGCTGGCGCCGGCCGAGGCCACATCGAGTCCCGAGGCGCTGGAGCGAGCGCTCGCGGCCATGGGATTCGCGCCGTCGGCGCCGTCGCACAGCGGGGATCACCGCACCATCCGCCTCGGGAACTGTCCGTACCGCGACGTGGTCCGCGAGAACCAGCCGGCGATCTGCGCGCTGCACAAGGGAATCACCCGGGGGCTGCTCGACGTGCTCGCACCGCGGACCGCGCTGGCGGAGTTTGTTCCGCATGACCCGGACCAGGCGGGGTGCCAAGTGGGCCTGCGCGGTTCCGGCCGCTGATTCGTGCCGGCGCGCCTTGTCTACCGGGTGCCGATCGACGCCGCGAATCGCCGGACCTCGGCCGGCGTCCGCAACCTGACCACGGGCAGTCCCTGCAGCCCGTGGGGCCATTCGCGACGCCGCCGGAAATGCGAGCGAAACGCCCACAACAGCAGCGACTCACGCCCCCACACGAACGTGGTGAAGGACTCGCGGTTGCCGTTCCACAGCTCCTCGCCGGTGTGCAGCCGCCGCCACGTCCGCCGGATCAGGCGTGGCAGCCAGACGGTGATCGGCAGATCAAGCCACACCACCAGGTCGGCGGCGGTGAGCACCAGGTCACCGAGCTTTCGCTGGTAGACGCCGTCGATCACCCATCCGTCCGAGGCGAGGACCGCCGCGAGGCGCCGGCGAAGCTCACCGTCGGGGGTCTCGACCCATCCGGGTCCGTGCACGAGGGCGTCGAGCTCGACGAACGGAACGCCGAGGTGTCCCGCCAGCTCGCGGCCGAGGGTGGTCTTGCCGTTCCCGCTCGCGCTGGAGATGATCACGACTCGACGCGCGCTCACCCCGGCGATTGTCCCCGATGACCGGCCCCCGCAGCGAACGCCCGAGAGCTCGCGGCGGCGGTCAGGCGATGCGCGTCGACGCCTGCGCGGAGGCGCCCGCGGTCCCGTTGCCGGTCAGCGTCGTCACCGAGACGCCGACGACGCAGCCGCGCAGGCCGCCCGGCCCGAGCCGCAGGTCCACCACCTGGCTGCCGGCGTGCAGCCGCGAGTCGACCCGGTAGCTGGCGGCCGCCGCGGTCGCGCGATGCCCGCGCCCCGCCGGGGGCCGAACCGTGACCCGGATCCGGGCGGCGAACACGGTGCCGGCGGCCAGCGGCACGTGAGGGCCGAGCTCGACCGCGACCACGAGCCGAGCGCCGACCCGGCGGATGCGGCCGAGGCGGAGACTGGGGCGCACCGGCGCCGATTGCCAGCTCCCGGTCACGCAACCTCCGGCGGCGCTCCACCGGCCGGTGGCCGCCTGGGCCACGCACACCGTGTACGTGCCGGAGGGAAGATCGAGTGAGACGCCCCGGTTGGCGGCGAAGCTCAGATGCGTGACTGGAAGGCCGGAGCGCAGCGCGGTCACCGTCGCCCGCACCGGAGCCGGGGATTCGCTGACGGTCTCGACGTTGTTGCCGAACAGGCTCACCCCCAGCGACGGATCCGACCACGCCGGCGATTGCGACGCCACGGTCGCCGAAACCGCCCCACCGGATCCCGGCGACCATGATGGCGGCGTGTACCCGGGGCCGGGCGCATGAATGAACTGGATCATTCCCGGGACGAGCTGGGAGGAGGGCAGCAGCAGGGTCATCGTGTCGCCCTGTCCGAGAGACGCGTCGTCGAGGCCGTCGACGTTCATCTCGGACACGGTGACCACCAGATCTCCGGTGGACGGATCGGCGCCGCCGACCGAGTCGACGATGGCGACGTGCCCGGTGTCATTTCCGACCGCCTGGCGCGAGTAGACCATGACGTCCCCGGCTTCGGGAGTCCCGTTCACGCTCAGGCCCTCTGCCTGGGCATGCTCGGCCCACGTCCAGGCATCCCAGTCGTTGAGGGGATCGACTGACGGCGGCGCGCGGTCATCCCAGATGTCGGGGCGCATCAGACCGGCGTAGTAGGTGCACTGGCCCCACGGATATGGCGACCCGGCCGGCTGGGCCATCCACGCCGAGGTGTCCTCACTGACCGACCAACACACCGGCGGCGTCGGCGCGCTCACCGCGAGCGGGCACGTCCGCAGCGTGCGCACGAGGTCAGCCGACGTCGGCTGCCACTGTTGCAGCGCCACATCCGCCTGGCTCGTCGCGGTGCCGACCGCTGCGAGCAGCGCCAGCGTCAGCAGCAGCAGCCCGGCGACCCGCGCGAGCGGGAGCCGCCTCGGGGGGCGGGCGAGAACAAACGAGAATGGTGCGGCGCGGTGCATGCCAGAACGTGCGTCGGCATCTCCGGAGTCGGCATGGACCACCCGGGGCCTGGACTAGACGATCGACGGAGCCCACAACGCTGCATTAGGCTCCGCGGCGCCATGACCCTGCTTGTCCTGCAGCACATTGCGTGCGAGCCGCCGGCCGCCTACGAGGACGAGCTGCGGTCGTGGGGAGCGGAGCTTCACCGCGTTGAGATCGACGAAGGCGATCCGCTGCCGGACTGGAGAGAGTTCACCGGGATCGTCGCCATGGGCGGCCCGATGGGGGCATACGAGGATGAGCGGCTGCCGTGGCTGACCGCGGAGAAGCGGATGATCGCCGAGGCGGTGCGGGCGGGCACCCCCTACTGGGGCGTGTGCCTCGGGTCCCAGCTCCTGGCCGCGAGCCTCGGCGCCGCTGTGTTCCCCGGCCCGCATGCCGAGGTCGGGCTGCTGCCGGTGTTCACCACCGCGGCGGCGAGCGCTGACCCGGTGTTCAGCGCCGCACCGGCGGAGTTCGTCGCGCTGCAATGGCACGGGGATACGTTCGATTTGCCCGACGGCGCGGTCCAGCTCGCCCGCTCCCCTGCGTATCCGCAGCAGGCGTTCGTGTTCGAGCGCGCGTACGCGCTGCAATTCCATCTGGAGGTCGACGCGGCTCTGGCCACGACGTGGGGTGACGTGCCGGCGTACGCCAACAGCCTCCGGGCGCTGCTCGGCGACGGCGCGCTGCCGAGACTGGTGGACGGCGTTCGCCGCCACGAGGCCGAGGCGACACAGCTCGCCCGCCGGCTGTTCGCGGCGTGGCTCGAGCACGTCGTGGAGCTGACTCCGGCCACGTAGTCCGGGCGAGCCTACACGCCGCGACCCGACGAGATTCCGCGCGCCACGCACAGCACCTGCAGCTGCTCCATCGCCTCGGCGGTGCGCGTCGGCAACGCCTCGAGTGCGGCCGCCGCGGCCCGGAGGTCCCTGATCGTGACTGCGCGAGCCTCGAGTGCGAACCGGCCGAGCCAGCGGACGGCGGCGCGCTCGTAGCGCCGGGGATCGCCGTCGCGCAGCACCAGGCAGATGCGCAGCGCGTCGTCGAGGGCGATCTGCGGCAGCTCCCGAGCGGCGCCGAGCACCAGCAGTTCGTTGCCGGTCTCCAGGGCGCGCCGGAATCGGGCGTATGGGCTGCCGTCACTCGTCACGAACGTATGTTCGCACAGACTTCGGACTCCTGCCCTCCCGGCGAACCGGAGCCTCGGCGCGATCGCCTGGCTCCTGCGTGGGCTGCCGCTACTCCGTCGACTCCGACCGAGCGCGCTCCTCCAGCTTGCGGCGCAGGTAGTTCGCCTTCTCGGCGCGGCGGCGGTGGCGATCGGCCTCCGCGTCGGTGTCAGCGTCGGCGAGCTGCTCGCTCTCGGCCCGCTCCTGGTCAAGCTGGCGGCGCCGGAGTTCGTCAGTCGACGGCTCGTCTCCGGTCATACCCGTACACGATAGAGATCGCCTGGCCCAGGATTGAGATGATCCCGGCGTGAGCCTCACGCGCCGAACGGGCGGGATCGCCGTCGCGGCGTGGCTGCTGGCGGCCGGCGGCACAGTGGCGCCCGTCACGGCGGCGCCCGTCACGGCGGCGCCCGGGGCGCCGCGAGTGCTGCGGGTCGGTCCCGGCGATCGCTTCGCCCGGCCGTGCCAGGCGATCGCCGCCGCGCATGCCGGGGACACGATCCTGATCGATGCCCGCGGAAGTCGCTCCTACCGCGGCGACGTGTGTGCCTGGTCCACGAACCGGCTGACGATCATCGGCGTTCACGGCCGGGCGCACATCGACGCCGCTGGCGCCAGCAGCGAGGGAAAGGCGATCTGGGTCATCGCCGGCAACGACACGACGATCGAGAACGTCGAGTTCTCCGGCGCGCGCGTCGCGGATGCCAACGGCGCGGGCATCAGGCAGGAGGGGGCCGGTCTGACGATTGAGCACTGCTCGTTCCGCGACAACCAGGAGGGGATCCTGGCTGCCGACAATCCGACCAGCGCGATCGTGATCGACTCGAGCGTGTTCGCCGACAACGGCGCCGGAGACGGCTACTCGCACAACATCTACATCAACCACGTGCGCTCGTTCACGCTGCGATACAGCTACTCGACCGATGCCCACGTCGGGCATCTCGTCAAGTCACGGGCCCTGCGCAACTACATCCTGTACGACCGCCTGACCGGCGAGACCGGCACCGACAGCTACGAGCTCGACCTGCCTAACGGAGGCCTCTCGTACGTGATCGGGACGGTGATCGAACAGGGCGCGGCGACCGAAAATCCGAACATGCTCGCCTACGGCGAGGAGGGGTCTCTCAACCCCGACTCGCACCTGTATGCGGTCAACGACACCTTCGTCAACGACCTCCATCGCGGGTCGGCGATGCTGATCGGCGCCGCCGTTACCGCGCCCGTCCTGGCTGAGAACGACATCAGCACCGGCAGCCCCTCGTTCTTCAGCCGGCCCGGCGCCACCATGCGCCACGACTGCCTGACGGGCAACCCCCGCTTCGTCGCTCCCAACCGCTACGACTACCGGCTGCGGGCCTCATCGCCGTGCCTACGCGCCGGGCGCCGGCCCGGCGCGGCGCGGGGATATTCCCTGGTCCCTCGCTTTCAGTACCAGTACCCCGCCGGGCACGTTCGCCGCATCGACGGCGGATCTGCCGCCGGCGCGTTCGGCCGCTGAGCTCAGACGCGTGACCCGGGCCCGAGCCAGCCGGCACGGGGAGCGTTCGCCGCCGGTCGGGTTTGGCGTCCCGCCGACTATCCTGATAAAGTCAAGTGAGTTAGTTGCCTTCTCCGCAGGTGAACGCGTGAACGTCGACATCCACCAACACGTCTGGACCGCTCCCCTGCTCGACGCGCTCGCCGCGCGCGCGTGCCTGCCCTTCGTGCGCCGCACCGATGGGCTCACGGTCCTGCATTGCGGCGGAGAGCTGCCGTATGTGATCGACACCGCCGCGGAATCCCCGCAGCGACGCTCGCAGCTACTGCACACTGATGGGCTCGATCGGGCGGCGGTGGCGCTGTCAAGCCCGATCGGAATCGAGGCGCTGCCCCACGAAGTCGCGGCCGAGCTCATCTCGGCACACCTCGACGGGGTCCTGGCGCTCGGCCAGCGCTTCGCCGCGTGGGGACCGATCGCGATCGACTCGCCCGACCCGGCTGAGGTGGACGACGTGTTGCAGCGCGGCTGTGTCGGAGTGTCACTCCCGGCGAGCGCGCTCGACGGACGTGACGGCCTCGATGCCGTCAGTCCGGTGCTCGAACGGGTGCAGACTCATGGCGTACCGCTGTTCGTGCACCCCGGCGGCGTGGCCCGCCGCGATGCGCGGGAGGCCCCCCTCACCGAGCCGCTGTGGTGGCGGGCCCTCACCGACTACGTCTCACAGATGCAGGCCGCCTGGCTGACGTTCGCGACCCACGGCCGCCGGGAGTTTCCGCGGCTGCGGGCCGTGTTCGCGATGCTCGCCGGCGGCGCGCCGCTGCTGCAGGAGCGGCTGGCGACACGCGGCGGCCCGGCGGTCGACCTGACCGACCCGCTGGTGTTCTATGACACGTCGAGCTACGGCCCCGGAATGGTCGAGACAATGGCGCAGTGGGTCGGATCCCGGCAACTCGTATATGGCTCCGACCGCCCGGTGGTGGCGCCGATTCCCAGCGGGCGGGAGGCCGAGCTGATGCAGAATGCGACGCGGGTACTGACTGCGACTGGAGCGCTGGCATGAGCCTCTCGATCGTCGAGCTGAAGGCCTTCGCCGCCGATCTGGCCGCGTCACCGCAACGGTGGCAACACCTGATCCGCCACACCGACGACGTTCGGGTCTATGAGCAGATCTGGGACGACGAGGACGTCAACGCCTGGGTGATCTGCTGGAGCGAGGATCAGGACACCGGCTTTCACGATCACGACGAGTCGGCGGCGGCGATCGCGGTCGTGTCGGGCTGCGTCCGCGAGGATCGCCTCACGCTCGGCGGAGCACCGATCTCGCGGAAGATCGGCTCGGGCACCGCGTTCACGTTGCCGCCGGTGGCGATCCACCGCGTTCTGCACACCGGTGACCGGCCGGCGGTGACGATCCACGCCTACTCCCCGCCGCTGCGACGGACCGGGGCGTACCGGGTCGCCGCAGACGGCGCGCTCGAGCGCGAGTCGCTCGACTTCGAGGTCGAGCTCCGCGGCGAGCCGGCCGCCGCCTGACGCCCCCGCGAGCTCGTTCACCCCCACCGGGCCGGGAACCAGCCCGCATCGGCTAGCGTCAGCTCCCGTGTACCGGCAGGTCACCCATGACGGGGTCGATGACGTGGTCGCGATCGAGGAGCCGCTCGAGATCCGCGTGGACGGGGCGGCGCTGGCGATCACGATGCGCACGCCCGGCCACGACGAGGAGCTGGCGCTCGGCTTCCTCTACGGCGAGGGGTTGATCGACGCCCCACGGACCGCCGGCCTGACCGACGACTTCGCCAACAACACGATCGAGGTGACCGGACCCCTGACACGCGACCCCGGCGTGCGGCGGTTCTACACGACGTCGTCGTGCGGCGTGTGCGGCAAGGGCGCCCTGGAGGAGGTGGCGGTGCTCAGCGCGCCGGTGTCCGACGCGCCGACGATCGCCCGCGCGCTGGCCGCCGACCTCCCGTCCCGGCTCGAGCAGCCCGGGTTTGCGCGCACCGGTGGACTGCACGCCACCGGCCTGTTTGACGCCACCGGGGAGTTGCTCTGTACCCGCGAGGATGTCGGGCGCCACAACGCCATGGACAAGGTGATCGGGTGGGCGCTCACCACCGGGCGACTGCCGTTGTCGGGGCACATCCTGTGCGTCAGCGGCCGCCTGTCGTTCGAGCTGGTGCAGAAGGCGGCCGTGGCCGGCGCGCCGATCCTGATCGGCGTGGGCGCTCCGAGCTCGCTGGCGATCGAACTGGCCGGGGACCGTGGGCTGACGCTGTGCGGGTTCGCCCGGCGGGGCGGCGTCAACGTCTACACCCGCCCCGAGCGGATCGCCGACGAGTAGCGGCTCAGGCCGGGGCGGCCGCGTCGGCGAGCGCGGCCAGCTCGTCCTCGGAGGACCACGCTCCGACGGATGCACGGATCAGGCCGTGCGACGGGATGCTGCGCACCACGAACCCCTGCTCCGCCAGCCGCGCGACGTCGGCGTCGATGTCCGGTGCGGCCGGCTTCCAGGAGACGAGCGTGGAGGATCCGCGAGGTCCCACCTCCAAGCCGCGGGCGGCCAGGGCCTCGGCCAGTCCGGCGGCGAGCTGAGCGGCGCGGTGGTGGACCCACCCCCAGCCGGCGTCCTCCATCACGCGCAGCGAGGCCAGCGCCCACGCGCTGCGCATCCCCGGGGGGAACCCGTGGTCAAAGCGGGCCGCGTGGTCGGCGGGCGGCGAGTTCAGCGCCTGATGGGCGTCGGCCAGCGATCCGTAGCCCGGCCAGGGGATGGTCAGCTCGTCCACCTGATCGGCGCGGACGTAGAGGCAGCCGCTGCCCTCGGGACCGCACAGCCACTTCTGCCCCGAGCCGGCGTAGAAGGCGCAGCCAAGCGCGTCGACGTCGACCGGCACGGCGCCCACCCCCTGGGCGGCGTCGAGCAGGACGGGGACGCCGGTGGCGGCCAGCGCGGCGCTGTCGACGACACGGCCGCTGACCCAGGAGACGTGCGAGCAGGCCACCAACCGGGTGGCCGAGGTCACCGCGTTGGAGATCTCGGCGAACGGCACCACGGTCACCTCGATCCCCACCAGGCGCCGGAGCCGGCCGAGCGGCGCCAGCAGCCCGGGATGCTCCTCGTCGCTGGTGATGATCACATCGCCGGCCCGCAGGTCCAGGCCGGACAGAACGGTGTTGACGCCGTCCGTGGTGGAGCCGGTCAGCGCGACGTCGGTCTCCGCGCAGCCGAGGACCCGGGCATAGCCGGCCCGCAGGTCCGCCGCCAGTGCCTTGACTGACTCCATGTAGGCCTTGCCGGCGCGACCGCCGGTCAACTCGGCGTCGATCCGCTCCCGGACCACCTCGGCGGCCTGCCGCGGCAGTGGCCCCTCGGTGCCGGCGTTGAGGTAGGAGGCGCGCTCGAAGACCGGGAACTGGGCGCGGAACTCGGCGGCGTCGGTCACGGCGCCCATCTTAGGAAACCCGCGCCGCCGGTCACGGCGCCACGTCGCTCCCGAGGCTCAGCCGACGGGGATACCGGCCTTGCGGCAGGCCTCTGCCACCGTCTCGGCAGGCCTGCCGGTCAGGCCTCCCGGCACGTTGACACCGTTGCAGAGTGCGCGGGCGCCCGCACCGCAGCGATAGATCTGCGAGCCGCCGGTCGAATAGGCCAACGACACCGAGATGCACCCGTGGCCGGACTGCTTGCCCACGGTGGCGAAGGCGATCACCAGCCCCACCGCCAGCGCGACGAGTGCGCTGGCGACGCCTCGGATCATCCACCGCTCGCGCACAGTGAAGGTTCGGCGCTCGCGCACGGCCGCGGCGTGCCCCGGGGGCAGGATCAACATCTGCCGCCGAGTCTACGGGTGACTGCGCCTGGATCGGCCGATCCACGCTGAGAGGGGCGGGGCCCGCGGAACGCGAACCCCGCCCATCCCGGTGAGATCCGGCTAGAAGGCGCCCGTACCGTCGGGGGTGCCGAGGCCGGTCGGGCCGTCATAGCCCGGTCCGGCGGTGCACAGGTACGACGGCGAGCAGCTGCCGTTGGAGCCGCTGGTGACGTCGAACAGCGACGCCGTGTGGCTGTAGGGATAGCTGCCGTCGACGACCGAGCTGGTGTTGCCGGCCAGCGCGTACACCGATGCGATCAGCGGCGAGCTGAGGCTCGTGCCACCGACCTGGGCCCAGCCGTCGAGGCCCTGCACCGCGCCCAGCTCGATCAGGTAGTCGCAGGATGCGCTCGACCCGCAGCTGTTGTACGTGTCGTAGACCCCGAGGCCCGAGTTGGGGTCGGCGTCGGCCGACACGTCGGCCACCGTCCGGTGCGCACACCCGGTGTCGGTCTGCCACGCGGGTTTGGGCTCGTAGGCCGAGCAACCGCTGCCGGCGCTCGACCAGGCCGTCTCGGTCCAACCCCGGGCGTTGCTCGCCTGGGTGAGCGTCGTGCCACCCACCGCGGTCACGTACTGCGACGCCGCCGGATACTCGACGCCGTAGCCCGAGTCGCCCGAGCTGACCGTGATCGCGAGCCCCGGGTGGTCGTAGGCACTGTCGGATGACAGCTCCGACGAGGCCTCCGAACCGCCGTAGCTGTTGGAGATCGCCGCCACGCCGGGGGCCGTGGCGGCGGCGTTCTCCGCCGCGGCCAGGTCCGCGTTGCTCGAGGAGCTGGCCTCGACCAGCAGGATGTGGCAGGTCGGGCACGCCGAGGAGACGGCATCGACGTCGAGGCTCTCCTCCTCGGCCCAGCCGTAGTCACCCGACGGCAGCGGGCTGGTCGCACCGCTCTCGTTGACCTGCTTGAAGCATCCGTTGGCAGTGGTGCAGGCCGGCAGTCCGTAGGCCTTGCGGAACGTCGACAGGTCAGACGCCGCGTTGGGATCGTTGTACGCATCCACCAGCGCGACCGTCCGGGCGGCGCCGTTCAGGCCGCTCAGCTTGTACGCCGACTGGATCTGCGACGGCCCGAGGCCGGTGGGACCCGCCATCAGCTCCGGACCCGTGCGGCTGCTGCCGATCGCCTGCCCCAGACAGCGCAGCGCGCCGCCGGCCTTCGGTTGGGCGGCAGCGAGCACCTCGCCGGTGAGCCCGTGATTGGCCGGGTTGGCGCAGCCGAGACTCACGCTCGATCCGGACACCGGAAGCCGCGGCGCGGCCCCGATTCCGGGCAGGGCGCTCGCTCCGGAGACGCCGAAGGTGGCGCCCACGCCGGCGACCAACGTCAGTACTGCGGACCGCCGCGCCCAGCGCACGGCAACCGTTGACTCCATCACTTCGACCTCCCGCGGTGAGAAATGGACGGCGTCAGCCTATCGGACCGGAAAACTGCGCGTCGCAGTCACCCGCCGCTGCGGTGAAGGTGTCTCGTGGCCCGAGCCGGGCGGGACGCGGCGGCGCAGCGCTGAGCGCACAGCAGCGGCCTGTCGGCTACGCGGCGCCCTCACGGACGAGCATCCCGGCGTCGAGCTGTCCGGGCCCGGTGTGTCCGCTGAGGCCGATGGTGAGGTCGAGCTCGGCCAGCATGCCGCGCAGGACGGCGAGGACGCCCGCCTCCCCACCCACCGCCAGCCCCCACACGTAGGGGCGCCCGATGAGGACGGCGTCGGCCCCGAGCGCGAGCGCCTTGACGGCGTCGGCGCCCGAGCGGACGCCACCGTCGAGGAGCAGTTCAAGCTCGCCACCGACGGCATCTGCGATCGCCGGCAGCGCGTCCAGCGACGCGATCGATCCGTCGATCTGGCGGCCGCCGTGGTTGGAGACGACGATCGCGTCCATGCCGTGCTCGCGCGCGGCGCGGGCGTCGTCGGGATGCAGGATCCCCTTGAGCGCGATCGGCAGCGTCGTGCGCGAGCGCAGGAACTCGAGGTCCTCCCAGGTCAGCCGCGGGTTGGTGAATACGCCGACGAACTCGCCGATCGCCGCTCGGGGATCCTCCTCCGGGGGCTTGTCCAGCCGCGCGCGGAACACGGGATCACCGAGGTAGTTGGCGATACCCACGCCCTGGAGGAACGGCTGCCACCCGCGCTGCAGGTCACGCGGCTTCCAGCCCGGCAGGAACGTGTCGAGCGTGACGATGATGGCGCGGTAACCGGCCGCCTCGGCGCGAGCGAGGAAGCTGGCGGCGAGGTCGCGATCGGTCGGCCAGTAGAGCTGAAACCACTTGGGCCCGGCACCGGCGGCGGCAACCTCCTCGAGCGGCATGGTGGACATGGTGCTGACCGCCAGCGGGAGCCCGACCGCCGCAGCCGCGCGCGCCGTCGCCAACTCCCCCTCGGGGTGCACGAGGCTCTGGACTCCGACGGGCGCCAACCCGAGCGGGGCGGGCAGCTCGGTGCCGAGCACGGTGACGGTGAGATCACGAGAACCGACGTCACGCAACATCCGGGGGACGATCCGCCACCGGCGGAAGGCCGCCTCGTTGGCGCGGATCGTGTCCTCGCTGCCGGCGCCGCCGGCGATGTAGTCCATGGCCTGGGGGTCGCCGACGCGTTGCGCCTCCCGGGCCAGCTCGGCGAGCGAGACGGGATGCTCAGGCCGCTCGCCACCCAGACCCCGCAGGAAGATCTCGGCCTGGTAGGAGGCGAACGGCGGACCGAATGCGGGCGAGTCGGTTACGCGTCCTCCGCGGCGTCGCCGGCGTGCTCCAGGAGCTCGCGCTTGAGCACCTTGCCGGTCGGATTGCGCGGCAGCTCGTCGAGGAAGACGACCTCGCGTGGGACCTTGTAGCGCGCCAGGTTGTCCTTGACGTAGGTCTTGACCTCGTCCTCGGTCAGCTTCTGGCCGCCGCGCGCGACGACGAATGCCCTCAGGCGCTGGCCGAACTTCTCGTCATCGACGCCGATGACCGCGGCCTCGGCGATCGCGGCGTGCCCGGCCAGGAGGTCCTCCACCTCGGCGGGGAATACGTTCTCGCCGCCGGAGACGATCATCTCGTCGTCGCGCCCGTCGATGAACAGCCGGCCGTTGACGTCGAAGTGGCCGACGTCGCCGGAGGACATCAGGCCCTTGATCTCCTCCTTGGTCTCGCCGCCGGTGTAGCCCTCGAACTGGGCGGCGTTGCCGACGAAGATCCGGCCGGTCTGGCCGGGCGTCACCTCCTCGCCGCCGTCGTCGAGGATCTTGACGACGACGCCGCGGACGACCGACCCGACGCTCCCCGGCTCGGCGCCGAGATCCCTCGGCGTCGCGATCGTCGCGTAAGCGATCTCGGTGGAGCCATACATGTTGTAGACGACCGGACCGAACGCCTTGAGCGAACGCCTGACGAGATCGACGCTGAGCGCCGATCCGCTGACGAAGATGACCTTCAGGTGCGACAGGTGATGGGCGGTGACCTTGTCCTCGCCCAGTTCGAGGATCCGCTGCAGCATCACCGGCACGACGACCAGCCCGGTGGCCTCGTTGTCCTGGAGGCTGTCGAGCGTCGCCTCGGGATCGAAGTGGCGGTGGACGACGAGCGTCGACCCAAGCGCCAGGCCGAGCGCCATGCTGGCGAAGCCGAGTGCATGGAACATCGGCACCGACAGCTCCGTCGTCTCGCGGGCCCGGAACGGGACCTTGCTGAGCAGCCCGCCGATCAGGCCGAGTGACTTGGGTTCGTTGCGGGGGGCGCCCTTGGGCGTCCCGGTCGTCCCGCTGGTCAGGATCACTATCTTGGGTGCCGTCCCGGCCTTGGGAGGCGCGGCGGTGCTCCCGTCGGCGATCAGCGAATCAAGCGTGTCATCGGCGTCCGGCGGATCGACGGCGTCATCGTCGACCCATGCGCGCCAGCGGCCGTGCCGGGGCTCGACGCCCTTCAACGTGGACGCGTACTCGTCGTCGTAGACGAGCAGGTCCGTCCCCTCGCGGTCGGCGACCTCACGGATCTGCGGACCGGCGAACGACGTGTTGAGCAGGATGATCTTGGCCCCGCACTTGGCGGCTGCGAACACGGCGTCGAAGAAGCCGCGGTGGTTGCGCACCAGGATCGCGACCCCGTCGCCGGGCGTCAGCCCCCGCTGTCGCCAGGCGTTGGCCAGGGCGTTGGTGCGCTCGTCGAGCTCCTTGTAGGTGACGTCACCGCGCTCGTCGCGGATGGCGACCCGGTCGCCGTTGCGGATCGCGCCGATCGTGACCGCCCCGGCGAGTATCCCGTGACGTTCGAACGCCAGCAGCATCTGGGCGATGCGGTGGGGGAGCTCGGGGCCGACGATGCCGCTGCGGATGCAGACGGCGGCAAAGTACGCCTCGTCGCCGAATCGCTCCACGAGCTTGCGCCCGCCTCCCAGCAGACTCTTGAGGTCGGCGGGAACGAGAGCCTTCAGATCGACATCTGCCACGGGGTTCTCCTCACCAGGACGCGCAGGTTAGGGATTCTCATACCCATCCGCGTCGCTTTTGTCCTACGGCGGGCTCATGGTGGTCGGCGGCGCCGGATCACGGGGGTGACGCGACCCGCTCGGATCGGGGCTTTTGATGGGGTGGGTCGGCGCTGTCGGAGGACTGCCGCGGCGGGCCGTGCGAGATAAGTCATGCCAGGCATGCAATATCTCGCACGGTCCCGCGAGCTCAGTAGCTGTACCCGCCGTAGCCGTAGGCGCCGTAGCCATAACCGCCGTAGCCGTAGCCGCCATAGCCGCCGCCGTCGCCATAGCCGCCATCGCTCCCGCCGCCATAGCCGTAGCCGCCGCTGTAGCCGCTCGACGGGTAGCCACCGGCCGAGCCGCTCGACGGGTAGCCACCGGCCGAGCCGCTGGTGTCGGACGAGGACGCGCCGGAGTTGGCGGACCAGGCCACCGAGAACGACGAGCCATCCGAGGACAGGCTCGACGGGGTCGCGCCGCCGGTGGTGTCCTGGGAGGCGAACTGGGTGTCACCGAGCCCGGGGTCCGACGCGCCGGAGCTCAGCGACACGGCCGACGCCGACCAGTCGGAGTCCGAGATGGAGCCGGTGTGACCGTCGGTGGTGGTGGCGCTGGCGTTGGTGAAGGTGACCGTCCCGAAGTCGGTCAGCGGCAGCGGCGTGCAGCTCGACAGGCCCTGCTGACACGACGACGGCGCCTCGGCGATCCACTCGGCGCTGGACGTGTCCGGGTTGCTCATCTGCAGGTTCTTGGTGAATGAGCCACCGGTCGTCTGGTTCGCCATCGACACGGTCACGTCGGTTCCGTTCACCGTGACCCGGCTGGTGATGCGATCTCCCGGGTGCACCGCCATGCTGACCCTGACCGGCGCCGAGGGCACCAACTCATACCAGGCGTAGTAGGACGCGGTGCCGTCAGCCGCGCAGTTGGCCTCGGTCCCGTCCTGCTCGAGGGCCTCGGTCTGACCGGCGCCGCCGAGGCCGACCCAGAAGGCCGAGTACGCCGAGCCGCTCGTGCACTTGGCAGCGGGCTGCACCCAACTGCCGGAGACGGTCTTGTACTGCGTGCCGGATGATCCCGAGGACCCTCCGACGACATAGCCTGACCAGTTCTCGCTGGCGGCCTGTGGCACGTCGGCCGCGGCCGACGTCGCCGGGACGGCGCCGAGCGCACAGGCGGCCGCGACGGCAAGTGTGGGAATGACGAGTGTGGGCTTCATGCACTGACTGTGCACCGCCCGGCGAAGAGGGCTTTACGAGTAGGCGAAGAGCGTTTTACGAGTAGGCGAAGAGCTTCATCAGTACCGCGCCCGACCCCGCCTCAGGCGCTGATCACCGCGCGCGCCCTCGCCAACCGGACCGCCTTGGACAGCGTCTCCACGTCGTAGGCGTCCTGGTGGCGGTGGCCGTTGATGAAGAACGTGGGGGTGCCCGATACACCGCTCATGTCCGCCGACTCGACGTCCTCGGCGATCCGCGCCGCTCCCTTGCGCTTGCGCAGGTGCTCCTTGAAGTGCTCGAGATCGAGACCCAGCTCGCGCGCGTAGCCGATGATGGCGCGCAGGGTCAGGTCACCCTGGTGGGCGAGCATCGTGTCGTGCATGTCCCAGAACTTGCCCTGGGCGGCGGCCGCCTCGGAGGCCTCGGCGGCCAGCTGGGCGTGCGGGTGCACGTCACTGAGCGGCAGGTGGCGCCACGCGTACCGCAGCTCGCCGAAGTCCGCCAGGAGCTCGCGGATCGCCGTCTCGGCCTGGCCGCAGTAGGGGCACTCGAGGTCCCCGTACTCGAGGAGCGTCACCGACGACTCGGCGGGGCCGCGGATGTGGTCGCGTTCGGGATCGACCGGGACGGCGAGATCGACGATCGTCGGCGCGGCGCCGATGAGGAGACGGAGCTTGAGACGCTTGGGGAGGCGCTCGGTGGCGCGCAGGACGCCCCAGCTGGCCAGGGGCGCGGCCACCACCGTGGTGAGCACTCCCACCTTGGCCTCGGCGAGCGCCTGGCCGTGGAACGCCAGGGTCGAGATCAGCAGCGAGACGGTGAACCCGATGCCGGCCACGGCGCCGCCGCCGATCACCGACGCCCACCCGACCGGCGGCGCGATCCGCCCGCGGCTCATCCGCGTCAGCAACGCGGAGGCGCCGGCGATGCCGATTGGCTTGCCGAGCACGTAGGCGACGATGATGCCGAGGGTGATCGGTGAGCCATACGCCCGGGACAGGAAGCTCCCGCTGATGGCGAACCCGGCGTTGGCGAGCGCGAACAGGGGCACGACCAGGTAGCTGGTGAACGGATGGAACAGCCGCTGCCAGCGCTCGTTGGGCGAGATCGCCGAGCGCAAGCCGACCCGGGCCTCCTGCTGCAGCTCCGAGGTCGGCTGCTCGCGGAACACCCGGAACAGATCGGTCGCGCGCTCGAGATCGGCGCGCGCGGCGGGATAGGCGATAGTCAGCAGTCCCATCGCGAGGCCGACCACGACCGGGTCCACCCCGGATTTCAGGAACGACACCCACGCGACGACGCCGAGCACGGCATAGACGGCGCCGTTGTGGACGCCGCGATTGCGCGCCACCAGGACGATCACGAACGCGGTCACGCCGACAGCCAGCGCCACACCCTGGACGGCGGTGGTGAATGCCAACGCGATCACCACCAGGGCGACGAGGTCATCGACCACCGCCACGGTGAGGATGAACGCCCGCAGGCTGTCCGGGAACCGGCGTCCGACCAGGGCGAGCATGCCGAGCGCGAACGCCGTGTCGGTGGACATGGCCGCCCCCCAGCCGCCGGGGGCCGAATCGCCGCCGTTGATCAGCAGGTACAGGATCACCGGGATGACCATCCCGCCGATCCCCGCCACGAACGGCAGCGCCAGGCGACGCCGGTCCCGGAGTTCCCCGAGGTCAAACTCCCGGCGCGCCTCGAGCCCGACGACGAAGAAGAACAACGTCATCAGACCGTCGTTGACCCAATGGCGGAGGTCCTGGGTCACGCCCGAGCCGCCGATCCGGACCACCAGCGGGGTGGTCCAGACCCCGTGGTACGACGACGCGCTGACGTTGGCCCAGACGAGCGCGCCGATCGCCCCGACCAGCAGGGCCGCCGCCGAGCCGGTCTCGGTGCGCAGGAAGTCGCGCAGCGGCGCCTCCAGGTTGCGCGCCCACGCCGTCCGTCCGGCGAACGGACCCGCACGGACGGTCTCGGCTTCGGCCTCGGTGGCGCCCTCGCCGGGCTCGATCGGCAGGTCTGCGGCGGTCACGAACTGCAGACTAGATAGCGACGCCGTGATTGGGAATGCCGGCACCCCCTCCGGGGTAACATTGCGGGACGAGATTTCCGAACATCGTGTGCAGTTGATCAGAGGAGCAGACCATGCCGGCCACCGAACCCCTTGTCTTTGACGCCATCCGCACGCCCCGGGGAAAGGGCAAGGTCAACGGGTCGCTGCACTCGACCAAGCCCGTCGACCTGGTGGTGGGACTGATGCACGAGACCCTCAGCCGCAACCCGGGGCTGGACCCGAATCGCATCGATGACGTGGTGCTGGGCTGCGTCACGCCGATCGGTGACCAGGGCGCCGACATCGCCAAGACCGCGGCGATCAAGGCCGGCCTGCCCGACACCGTCTCCGGCGTGCAGCTCAACCGCTTCTGCGCCTCCGGCCTCGAGGCCGTCAACATCGCCGCCCAGAAGGTCGCCTCCGGGTGGGAGGACCTCGTCTTCGCCGGCGGCGTCGAGTCGATGAGCCGAGTGCCGATGGGCTCCGACGGCGGCGCCTGGGCGATGGATCCCGAGACCGCGTACGACACGTCGTTCGTGCCGCAGGGCATCGGCGCCGACCTGATCGCCACCGTCGAGGACTTCAGCCGCGATGACGTCGACGCCTACGCCGCCCGCTCCCAGGAGCTCGCCGCCACGGCCCAATCCGAGGGCCGCTTCGCCAGGTCGGTGGTCCCGGTGCTCGATCTCAACGACCACGTGGTGCTCGACCGCGACGAGTTCATCCGCCCCGGCACCACCGTCGAGACGCTCGGCGGTCTCAAACCTTCGTTTGCCGCGATGGGCGAGATGGGCGGCTTCGACGCCGTGGCGCTCCAGAAGTACCACTGGATCGAGAAGATCAACCACGTCCACACGCCGGGCAACTCCTCCGGAATCGTCGACGGCGCCTCGCTCGTCGTAGTCGGCAACGAGAAGACGGGCTCCGAACTCGGGCTGCGCGCCCGGGCACGGATCCTGGCCACCGCCGTCTCGGGCTCGGATCCGACGATCATGCTCACCGGGCCGGCCCCGGCGAGCAAGAAGGCGCTGGCCAAGGCGGGGCTGACCGTCGACGACGTTGACCTGGTCGAGATCAACGAGGCATTCGCGGCGGTCGTGCTGCGCTTCGTCCGCGACATGGGCCTCGACATCGACAAGGTCAACGTCAACGGGGGCGCCATCGCGATGGGCCATCCGCTCGGCGCCACCGGCGGCATGATCCTCGGCACCCTGGTCGACGAGCTGGAGCGCCAGAACAAGCGCTACGGCCTGGCCACGCTGTGCATCGGCGGCGGCATGGGCATCGCCACCGTGGTGCAGCGCGTCTGACCTGCCGCGCCGACCCGAGCGCCCCCTCACCGCCACCTGACACTCACCCAAAGAGAGACCCCACCCACATGACCGAGAGCAGCACGATCCGCTGGGACCGCGACGACGACGGCGTCGTCATCCTCACGCTCGACGACCCCAACCAGTCGGCCAACACGATGAACGCGGCCTATGCGGCGTCGATCAAGGCGACCGTCGAGCGCCTCGAGGCCGAGCAGGACGACATCACCGGCGTGATCATCACCTCGGCCAAGAAGACGTTCTTCGCCGGCGGCGACCTCAACGATCTCAAGACGGCCACCCGGGAGAACTCCGACGAGATCGCGACGTTCGTGCGTGACGGCAAGGCGTACCTGCGCCGGCTGGAGACGCTCGGCAAGCCGGTCGTGGCCGCCATCAACGGCGCCGCGCTCGGCGGCGGGCTGGAGATCGCCCTCGCCTGTCACCGCCGGATCGTCGTCGACGATCCCAAGGCGGTGCTCGGCTTCCCCGAGGTCCAGCTCGGACTGCTGCCGGGCGCCGGTGGGGTGACGCGGACGGTGCGGATGCTCGGGATCGTCGACGCGCTGATGCAGCTGCTGCTCCAGGGCCAGCGGCTGCGTCCGCAGAAGGCGCTGGAGATCAAGCTGGTGGACGAGGTCGTCCCCACCCGCGAGGATCTCATCCCGGCGGCGAAGAAGTGGATCGCGTCGAAGGCGGGTGAGGAGGTCGTGCAGCCGTGGGATGTCAAGGGGTACAAGATCCCCGGTGGCACCCCGGCAACCCCGGCGCTGGCCCAGAACCTGCCGGCGTTCCCGGCGAACCTGCGCAAGCAGATCAAGGGCGCCAACTACCCGGCGCCGCACCACATCATGGCGGCGGCCGTCGAGGGCGCGCAGGTGGACTTCGACAACGCGTCGGAGATCGAGGGCCGCTACTTCGTCGATCTGGTCACCGGCCAGGTCTCCAAGAACATGATCCAGGCGTTCTTCTTCGACCTGCAGCGCGCCACCGGGGACCGCGGCCGGCCGGCGGAGATCGAGACGTTCGCGCCGCGCAAGATGGTCGTGCTCGGCGCCGGGATGATGGGCGCCGCGATCGCCTACGTCAGCGCCAAGGCCGGAATCGACGTCGTGCTCAAGGATGTCTCCCAGGAGGCCGCCGACACCGGCAAGGCGTATTCGGAGAAGCTGGTGGCCAAGGCGGTGGAGCGCGGACGCTCAACCCAGGAACAGGCCGACACCCTGCTGTCCAGGATCACCGCCACCACCGACCCCGCGGCCGCCGATGGCGCCGAGCTGGTGATCGAGGCCGTGTTCGAGGACCCCGCGGTCAAGGCCGAGGTGTTTGAGGAGATAGCGCCGCATCTAGCTCCCGACGCGCTGCTGGGCTCGAACACCTCCACGCTGCCGATCACCGAGCTGTCGCAGAACGTGAGCCGGCCGGCGGACTTCATCGGCCTGCACTTCTTCAGCCCGGTGGACAAGATGCCGCTGCTGGAGATCATCAAGGGTGAGCACACGTCCAACGAGACGCTCTTCCGCGCGCTCGACGTGGCCAAGCTGATCCGCAAGACACCGATCGTGGTCAACGACAGCCGCGGCTTCTTCACCAGCCGGGTCATCGGCACGTTCATCAACGAGGGCATCGGCATGCTGCTGGAGGGCATCCCGGCGGCGACGATCGAGCAGGCCTCGTCACAGGCCGGCTATCCGGCCCCGGTGCTCCAGCTGTCTGACGAGCTGAACATGAAGCTCATGCGCAAGATCCGCAACGCCGCCAAGAACGCCGCCGAAACCGACCCCGCCCACCCAAGCGGGTGGGACTCGCATCCCTCCGAGCAGATCATCGACCGCATGCTGGACGAGTTCGAGCGGCCCGGCCGGCTCGAGGGCGCCGGCTTCTACGAGTACGCGGACGGCAAGCGGACGCGGCTGTGGCCGGGCCTGAAGGAGGCGTTCCCGGTCAGCGGCGATCCTGCGGCAATCGACCTCACCGACCTCGAGGAGCGGATGATGTTCATCGAGTCGATGGAGACGGTCAAGTGCCTCGACGAGGGCGTCATCGAATCGGTCGCCGACGCGAACATCGGATCGATCATGGGCATCGGGTTCCCCGGCTGGACCGGGGGCGTGCTCCAGTACATCAACGGCTATGAGGATCCCGCCCACCGTCCCGGCCGCAGCGGCCTCCCGGGCTTCGTGGCCCGCGCGCGGGAGCTCGCCGCGCGCTACGGCGAGCGCTTCGAGCCGCCGGCGTCGCTGGTGGAGAAGGCCGAGCGCGGCGAGATCTACTCCGACGAGGAGGCGCTGGTCAGCGCCGCGTAGGACGCCTGACCTACTCGGCGACCGGCGGCGGGTACACCTCGGCGACGTACTCGTCGACCTTCGACTCGGGCAGTCGCTGGGAGATCGCCCAGTAATAGATGATCAGGCTGAACAGGCCCGAGGCGATGATCCCGCCCCACAGGCCGATGTCATCGGTGCCGCCCTGATTGAGGACGTTCTTGAAGAACCCGATGCCGCCGATGATCCCGCCCGGGCCGAAGGCGCTCAGGTAAGAGATCACCCCCATGCCGATGATCCACCCGATGATCCACGGCGCCGCCTGCCAGTCCATCGCCGGCGCCCTGGGGTTCAGGTTCAGCGAGTACGAGACCCAGATCAAGGCGTAGCCGAGCAGCAGGGCCAGGACCAAGGTGCTGTAGGTCTGCCACCCCGAGAACAGGATCACCCAGCCGGCGCCGGCGAAGGCCAACGGCGAGAGGATGTGGGCCGCCGGCAGCCGGTAGGTCCGCGCCAGGTCCGGCTTCTGCTTGCGCAGCGCGCCGAGCGCGACCGGCGCGCCGGCGTACATGAACACCGAGGCGCTGGTGACGATGCCGACGAGCTTGGCCCAGCTCGGGAACGGGAGCAGGAACAGGACCCCGACCAGAGTGGCGACGATCACGCCGAACACCGGAACCTTCGAGGTGCTCGTGCGCTCGAAGGCGGTCGGGACGAACCCGTTCTTGCTGAGGCCGTACGACAGCCGCGCGGAGGCCGTCTCATACATCAGCCCGGTGCCCCCCGGGGAGACGACCGCGTCGATCCTCAGCACCGTCGCCAGCCATGAGATGCCCACGATGCTGGTGAGGGTGAAGAAGGGACCCTTGGCGAGATTGCCGGCGACCGCGCTCTTGCTCGTGGCCAGACCGAGCCATCCGCCGTTGGCGTGCAGCACGCTCGGGGGCATCGCCCCGAGGAACGCGAGCTGGATCAGGATGTACAGCGCCCCGCCGATGAGCATGGACAGGATCACCGCACGCGGCAGGTCGCGCCCCGGATTGGCCGACTCCCCGCCGAGCTGCACCGCCTGCTCGAAGCCGAGCAGCGAGAAGATGATTCCGGCCGGCAGGGTCAGCAGGATGTTCTTGATCGCGTCGTGGCTGGTGAAGAACCCGCCGGCGGCGTGGCCGAGGTTCGAGCCGTGGAAGTGCCCGATCAGCAGGATGAGGATCGTGACCACGGGGACCGCCACCTTCCAGGTGGTGATCCCGTTGTTGATCCTGGCGAAGAAGCGAATGCCGACGAGGTTGATGATCACGAACAGGAGCAGCAGGATCGCCGCGGCCAGGTAGCCAAAGCCGTGCAGCGTCCCGCCGGCGGAGCCTGCAGCCGGGTTGCTGTGGAAGAAGTTCCGGGCCCAATGGGACGTCGAGAGGTACTGGATGGCGGCGAGGACCTCGATCGGCGCCACGCTGGCCGCCTGCAGGTAGGAGGCCCAGCCGAACGTCGCGCCGGCGAAGCTGCCGAACGCGTAGTGGGGGAAGCGGCTGGTGCCGCCGCTGACCGGGAACAGCCCGCCCAGCTCGGCGTGCACGAGGGCCAGCACCAGGATGATCACCGAACCGAGGACCCAGCCGAGGATCGCCGAGGGCCCGGCGATCAGCGCCGCGCCGAGCGCTCCGAACAGCCAGCCGGAGCCGATGATCGACGTCTCCGAGGCCCACAGGAGACCAATGAAGCCGACTCCGCGTTCCAATCCGTCGGCGCCGAGCTCTGCCTGTGGAACACCCGGTTTCCGGTCAACTACGGACATGCATCCTCCCCTAGCTGGTTTCGCGGATCCTAACTCGTGAACGAGCTGTGACGCAATGTCCGGGTGGACATGGGGCGTTAGCCCCCGGCTGTGTTTCACATGTGCGTCGGCGGGGTGACGCACACGCCGCCGCGGTACCGGCGGTCCCATCCGTCGCTGCCAGCCGCTCCGTGAGACGTTCCAGAGCGCGCTGGTTGACGCGTCGCATGACACCGCGCACCACCGGCGACAGCAGCCGCTCGCTCACCGGGGCCGTCTCCCACGCGTAGTCGAACTCGATTCGCGTGCCGCCGGTAGGGGCGCATGAAGCGGGTAGGTGCCGCTCGCCACCCGGCGGCCGCCGGCGCCGACGATCGTCGACGGCCGATGCGCTTGCACGACCTCGATGTCGATCGCGTCGGTGCGGCCATCCATCGTCACGTGGACGCCTGCGCGGGCCCCGACACCAGCGGCGGGTCGGGCGGAGGGCGGGCGGGCGGCCTCGCGCCCGGCTCGGACCGCTCGAGAGGCGGCGGGGTCGCCGCGTAGCCGCTGCTGCGGCGTCCCAAAGGTGGAAAATCCGCCCGGGCCGCCGAGGCTTTCCATCAATGTGCCCGGAAGCGGCCCAGTTCAGGGAAAATCGCCGGGCGACGGGCCGGTTTTCCAGCTTCCGTCCGTCAGGGTCGGGGGTCAGCCGCGCCAGGCCAGCGCGCCCCGGTCCAGCGAGTTAGTAGAAGCGCTCGCGGCGCGCGTAACGCTCGTCGCGCGCACGCTCATAGCCGTCGGCGTCGAAGTCCGGATCGGTCAGCGAGCGCAGGATGTCACCGGCGCGGGGCAGTTCTGAGCGGTCGATGTGACGCTCGGGGTTCCACAGCTCGGAGCGAATCATCGCCTTGGAGCACTGGGTGTAGGCCTCCTCGATCGAGACGAGCAGGCCGAGTGCCGGGACCCTGCCCTCCACGGCGCTGACGGCGAGCAGCTCTGGATCGTCGACGATCACCGCGGTCCCGTTGACGCGGAACGTGTCCCCGACGCCCGGGATCAGAAACAGCAGGGCGATCCGCGGATCCTGCAGCAGGTTGGTGAGCGTGTCGGCGATCCGGTTGCCGGGACGGTCGGGCATGAGCAGCGTGCGCTCGTCGAGGATCCGGACGAACCCGGCCGGGTCGCCGCGCGGCGACACGTCGAGGCCGCCGTCCGGGCTCGCGGTGGCGACACATACGAACGGCGAGCGCTCGATGAACTGGCGGGTCAGATCGTTGAGGTGATCGGCGATCTTGGCGACGACGGTGTCAGTTGGTACACCGATGATCTCCCGCAGCCGCGCCTCGTGGGTGATCGCACGCGTCGTTGCCACCGCTCGAGTGTAAAGCGGCCTCCCCGGCCGTGGTTAACCGGGACCTGCGGTAGCGTCGGAGACATGACCGATGACACCCTCCTCGCCGAGCAGCTCGACTACTACCGCGCGCGAGCGGGCGAGTACGACAGGTGGTGGCTGCGGGAGGGTCGTTTCGACCGCGGCGCCGAGGCCAACGCGAGGTGGTTCGCCGAAACGGCGCAGCTCGAACGCGCGCTGGAGCGCTTTGAGCCCACCGGCGCCGTTCTGGAGCTGGCCGGCGGCACCGGATTGTGGACGCGGCGCCTCGCCCCGTATGCGACGTCACTGACGGTGGTCGATGCCGCGCCCGAGGTGCTGGCGATCAACCGCGAACGCGTCGGCGACCCGGCGGTGCGCTACCTGGAGGCCGACCTGTTTCAGTTCGCACCGGACCCTGGCGCCTATGACGCCTGCGTGTTCTCGTTTTGGCTGTCGCACGTTCCGGCAGACCGGTTCGCCGCGTTCTGGCAGATGGTCGGGTCGGCGTTGCGGCCGGGCGGACGGGTCCTGTTCATCGACAGCGCGCGCACCGAGCGCTCGACGGCCGCCGATCACCGGCTCCCCGGACAGGACGACCAGACGATGACCCGGCGCCTGGACGACGGCCGCGAGTTCCAGATCGTCAAGCGCTTCTACGACCCGCCGCAGCTGAGCGCCGAGCTGGCCCAGCTTGGCTGGGACTGCCGGATGCAGACCACCGGCGAGTTCTTCATCTACGGGACGGCGACGCCCGCCGACGGTCACGGCCAAAGGCACTAACCCGCGAGCCGCTCCCCGTCGCCCAACAGGCTCCCCGGGTATCCGGCGAGCTCCTGCTCGAAGCACGCGTTGATGGCAGCGACGGCCCGGGCGCCGTCAAAGAGCTCCGGCGACACGCGGCGCAGGCGGCGAAGCACGAGGTAGGTGAGCAGCGTACGAACCATTCCAGTCGATTAATCGGCCGGAAGGGTGTGTGACCTTTAGCACAAGCGTTGCCGAATCGTTTCTCACCCGGGGCTATCCGCGGCGGCCGGCTGCACCGCGCGGCCGTAGATGGACCCGACGAACAGCTGCACGAGGGGCTCGATCACGCTCTCGCCATCGACCAATGTCGGATGGCGCCCGGTCATGGCCACGTGAAAGGCGCGCTCGGCGCTCCACACCAGCGCGGCCGCCAGAGCTCGGGCGTCGGCGCCGGCCGGAGCGATCCCAGCAGCGCGGTCGCGCTCGATCGTCTCGGCCAGCCGCCCCGTGAGGGCGCCGAGCGTCTGGAACCACAGGTCGTGCAGCTCCGGGATCGACGGCCACTCCTCGGCCACGGCCACCAGCAACGGCGCGTACCGGGAGCTCGAGCGGATCAGATTGGTCAGGCCCTCGCGGAAGGCGTCATCGGGGGAGCGGTCACCGCGAGCGAACATTGGATCGAGCTCGTCGCCGACCTCGGCGCTGATGCTCCGCACGAGCTTGACGACAACGTCGTCCTTGGAGCTGAAGTGCTCGTAGAACGAGGTCCGCCCGACGGCGGCGGCGGCGAGGATCTGGGCGACGCTGAGCTCCGCGAGCGAGGTCGACCGCAGCAGTCCGGAGGTGGCCTCCAGCACGGCGGCGTACGTCTTGGGCCGGCGGCCGCGGCGGGGCGAGTCAGACACCGAGTGAGCGGCCGACGATCTCCTTCATGATCTCGGTGGTACCCCCGTAGATGCGGGTGACGCGGGCATCGACAAAGGCGCGCGCGATCGGGTACTCGAGCATGTAGCCGTAGCCGCCGTGCAGCTGCACGCAGCGATCGACGACGCGGCCCTGGAGCTCGGTGGACCACCACTTGGCCATGGCGGCGTCCTCCGGCGTCAGCTCGGCACGGTTCAGCGCGAGCACGGCCTGGTCGCAGAATGCCGTCGCCAGCTCGATCTCGGTCGCCATCTCCGCCAGGGCGAAGCGCGAGTTCTGAAAGGAGCCGATCGGCTGCCCGAAGGCCGAGCGCTGCTTGACGTACTCCACCGTCAGCGCCAGCGCTCCGCGCGCCGCCGCCACCGACGACAGCGCGATGCTCAGCCGCTCCTGGGCGAGGTTGGCGGTCATGTAGCGAAAGCCGAGCCCCTCGTCGCCGAGGCGGTTCTCCACCGGGACGCGGACGTCCCGAAAGAACAGCTCAGCGGTGTCCTGGGAGTGCTGGCCGACCTTCTCCAGGTTGCGCCCGCGCTCGAACCCGTCCATCCCCCGCTCGAGGATCAACAGCGAGATGCCGGCGTGACGCTGGCTGGGATCGGTCTTGACCGCGGTGATCACCAGATCGGAGTTGATGCCGTTGGTGATGAAGGTCTTGGAGCCGTTGACGATGTAGGCGTCGCCGTCCCGGCGCGCGGTGGCGCGCAGGCCCGCCAGGTCCGAGCCCATCTCCGGCTCCGTCATCGCCACGGCGGTAATGAGCGTGCCGTCGGCGATCCCGGGCAGCCACCGCTCCCGCTGCGCCGGCGTGCCGAGATCCAGGAAATAGGGGAGGCAGATGTCGTTGTGGAGGGTCAATCCGAGACCGCTGCCGCCGGTGCCGGCCGCGCCCAGCTCCTCGCCGACGATCTGGTTGAAGCGGAAGTCCTGCACCCCGGCGCCCCCATACTGCTCGGGTACCTGCATCGCCAGCATGCCCTTCGCCGCGGCCTTGGCGAACAGTCCCCGGGGGACGACACCGTCGGTCTCCCACTGCTGCTGGTGCGGGGTCACCTCCTCGGCGACGAACCGGCGGACCGATTCCCGGAAGTCGGTGTGCTCGGGCTCGAACAGGGTGCGGCGCATGGACCAAGTGTGCACCATGTGCACTACTCTCGGCCCTGTGTCCGTAGCCGCACAGACACGAGCGCGATCGGCGCCGCCTGCGGTGGCCGAGCCGACGACGCGGGCCCAGGCGGCGATCCTCGCCGCCACCGAGCAGCTGCTGCGCGAGCGCCCGCTCAACCAGCTCAACGTCGCCGACATCATCGACGCGGCCGCGGTGTCCCGGACGAGTTTCTACTCCCACTTCAACTCCAAGACCGCAGTCATCGCCGAGTGCCTGCGACGGGTGATGGATCAGGTCACGGTCGCCGTCGAGCCGATCCACCGGCAGTCCGGCGACGACGCCGAGACGGCGATCCGGGTCAGCCTGCGCCAATGGGTGGAGGTGTGCAAGGTCCACGGGGCGCTGCTGCGGGCGGTCAGCGAGGAGTGGCCCCACGACGCGGAGTTGCGCGAACTGTGGTTCGCCACCATCGAGGCGGTCACCGCCGGGACCGCCAAGGTGATCCGGGGCGCGCGCCGGGACCGACACGCGCCCGCCGGCGCCGATCCGCGAGCCCTGGCGGCGTGTCTGATGTGGGGATACGAGCGGGTGCTGCACGTGTCACTGGTCGGCGACGCCCCCGGATTGGCCGATCCCGATGCGATCGTCGAGCCGCTGGTGCAGCTGATGCTCGGAGGCGTGTTCGCGCGCCCACCGGCCGCGTAGCATTGGAGACGGTGCGTCGTCTCGACCCGAAGTCCCTCGGTCAGCACCTGGATGCGCTCTACCGGGCCGCCTGGGCGCTCTGCGGATCCCGCGAGGACGCAGAGGATCTCGTCCAGGAGACGTTCGCGCGGGTCCTCGCCCGGCCGCGGATGATCCGCGGCGACGAGCGGGGATACCTGCTCCGAGCCCTGCGCAACACGTTCTATTCGCGGTTGCGGACCGCCTCACGCCGCCCGCAGACCGGCGCCACCCTCGACGACGTGCAGCCCTCCGATCCCCGGACGACGCAACAGCCCGAGGGCGCGGCCGAGGTCGGCGAGATCCTCGACGCGATCTCCCGGCTACCCGAGGACTTCCGTCTGGCGATCGTGGCCATCGACATACTCGGGTTGTCCTACGCGGAGGCGGCCAAGGCGCTCGACGCGCGGGAGGCGACGATCACCACCCGGCTGTACCGCGCCCGTCAGCGCATCGTGCGCGGCCTGTCGGATGCGCCGGAATCTTCTGCGACGCCCGGGAATGCGTCGGAATCGTCTGCGACCCTCGGGAAGGATCGGGCCCCGAACGGAGTCTTGCGTGAATAAGGACGACATGACCGACGAACGCAACCCCCCTGAGGCCGAGCTCGCACGGCTCGCCGATGGATCGCTGCCGGAGACCCGGCAGGCGGAGCTGCGCGCCCAGGTGCAGGGCTCCCCGGAGCTGACCGCGGCTCTGGCCGAGCAGACCCGCGCGGTGTCGATGCTGCGCGCGCTGGACCAGGCCGCCCCGGCCTCGCTGCGGACGCGCGTCGACGAGCTGACCGGCGCCCGTGAGCGTTCCGCCCGGCGCCCGCTGCTCCGCTGGCGCCGCGCGCTCGTCCTCCCCGGGGCGACCGCGCTGGCAGTGGTCGTCGCCGCGATCATCGTTCTCGTCGGTGGCGGCGCCACGGCTCCCACCGTGCCGCAGACCGCCCGGCTCGCCCTCGCCGCCGCGACGCTCCCGGCACCGCGCGTGGACAGCGCCGATCCTCGGCAGCTCGCCGTCAGCGCCGCCGGGATCCCGTTCCCCAACTGGGCCGCCACCAGCCGGTGGGCGTCAAGCGGCGCCCGGACCGACCGGATCGGCGGGCGGACGGTGACGACGGTCTTCTATCGCAACCCGAAGGGCGTCGAGGTCGGGTACTCGATCAGCTCGGGGGCGCCGCTGTCGGGGGCCCACGGCAACACGTTTCACGCCTACGGGACGACGTTCACGCTGGCCCACACCGGCTCGGGCAACTTCATCACCTGGGTCCGCGCCGGGCACACCTGCGTGATCGCCGGGCACGCGGTGGGCTACGCGACGCTGCTCTCGCTCGCCGGCGCCGACAGCCGCGAGGCGCTCGGCTCACAGGCCGCCGTCGGCCGGGCGCACGCGCCCACCGACTACCTGTAGCCCGGACCGCCTGCAGCCGGACCGGCCGACCCGGCCGTCCGCGCCGGCGCGCCGTCGGGCCGCCGCGCCGCCGCGGAATCGACACACTCCCGGCATGAGCGCCGAGCGCGATCGCCTCAATGAGGCTCCCCCGGGCTGCTCACCGTGGCGTCGTTGGGGGCCGTACGTGAGCGAGCGCGCCTGGGGCACCGTCCGTGAGGACTACAGCGCGGACGGCGATGCCTGGGCGTTCTTCCCCCACGACCACGCCCGCTCGCGCGCCTACCGCTGGAACGAGGACGGGCTGGCCGGGATCTGCGACGACCGCCAGTTGTTGTGCTTCGCGCCGGCGTTGTGGAATGGGCGCGACCGGTTCCTCAAGGAGCGGCTGTTCGGGCTCGCGGGACCGGAGGGCAACCATGGCGAGGACGTCAAGGAATGCTGGTGGTACCTGGACAGCACGCCCACGCATTCGTGGATGCGCTGGCGCTACATGTACCCCCAGGCCGAGTTCCCGTACGAGCGCCTGCGGCTGATCGGGCTGTTCCGCCGCCGCCCGGACGGCACCCGCCCGGTGTTCGGGGAGTACCGCATCCCTCAGCAGGATCCGGCGTGGCGCGACCTCATCCTGTTCCACGAGTACTTCCACGGCGACACCGGCGCCGGGCTCGGCGCCTCGCACCAGACCGGGTGGACGGGGCTGGTGGCCAACCTCATCCTGTCGCGGGACCGGACGTGAGAGCGCGAGCGGCGGTGGCGATCCTGGCCGCCACCCTAGCCGTCACGGCATGTGGCGGCCACACCGCCACCAAGCAGGATGTAATCGCCCGGGGCAACGCCATCTGTGCCGGGGCGCTGCGGGGGATCCGGGCGCTGCCGCCTCCGTCGTCCGGCACCGGCTCGGCGGCGGCGCTGTCCGCGTATCTCCAGCAGGCGATCCCGCTCATCGACAAGGAGCTCACCGGGCTGCGCGCACTGCCCCGCCCGGCGTTGGACCGGTCGCTGCTCACGCGCTACGAGGCCGCGCAGGCGAGCGCCGAGCAGGAGTACCGGGCTCTGGCGGCGGCGGCTCGGGCGGGCGACGCCGGCGCGGTCGCCGACGCCCTCGCCGCCCTGCGCGCGAACCCGGCCGGAGCGCTGGCGGCGCAGTACGGGCTGACTCAATGCGCCTCGGCCGCCGGCACCGGGGTCTCGTGACACCGGGTTTGCGTCATTTCGCTAACCCATGCAGTGCATAAGCAGCGTATATGCTGCCGGAATGACACAACCTGCATCCCCCGCCCGGCGCGCGCTTCCCGCCAGGCTTCGCGCCCGCCCCGGTCTGAGCCGGCTGCTGGCCCCCGTCGTCGGCATTCTCGCCGCGGCGGCACTGATGCTGTCTCCGGCGCTCGCGAGCGCCGACAGCTCCTCGACCCTCACCGTCGTCGGCACCAGCGACGTGAGCGACTCCGGGCTCATCCCCAACGTGATCCAGCCCGACTTCGAGAAGGCGTACCCGCAGTTCACGTTCAAGTACATCGGCACCGCGACCGGCACCGCGATCAGCGACGCTGAAAGCGGCTCGGTCGGGGCCAGCGCCCTCATCGTCCACGCCGCGTCGCTGGAGAACCAGTTCGTGGCCGGCGGCTATTCCGTCGAGCGGTACGGCCGCGCGATCTTCACCAACGACTTCGTCCTCGCCGGGCCCACTGCGGACCCGGCCGGCGTCGCCGCCAACGGGGCGAGCAACGCCGCCCAGGCGTTCGCCGACGTCGCGGCTGCCGGGATCGCCGGCCGGGCGACGTTCGTCTCCCGCGGCGGTACCCCCGGCACCACCGTCGAGGAGCATCAACTCTGGCAGCTCGTCTCCAACGCCAACCTGGCGCCGGCCGGCCTGTTGCTGTGCACCGTCAACGCGACCGTCGGCGGGGGCGAGACGCCGATCGCCGCCGGCAACGGCGTGACCGCGTCGGGCCAAGCGTGCCCGAACGGCGGTGCGCTGCCGACGAGCACGGAGCTTCCCCCGTGGTACGTCGCCACCGGGCTGACCCAGGGCCCGAACGTCATCGCCGCCAACGCCTGCACCGGTCACCCGAGCGGCGCCAACACGTGCTACGTCCTCACCGACCGCGGCACGTACGACTACCTGGCCTCGGGGACCGACCCCGCCGGCAGCATCCCGAACCTGAAGATCCTCACCCGCGGGCCCCAGAGTGCGTCCGCGCCCGGCGGCATCGATGCCCTCATCAACTACTTCCACGCCTACATCATCAACCCGTCCAAACCGGGCGAAGCGGTCAACCTGACCGCAGCACAGGATTTCCTCAACCTGCTCACCTCGCCGACCGTCCAGGCGCAGCTGAAGTCGTATCTGCCCACGGCGGACGCGGGTGGCCCCCCGTTCGTCGCCGACGCCTCGCCGATCATCGCGGCGAAGCTGCCGAAGACCTACCACGCCGGCAAGCCGGCGACGATCACCGGGACGTTGACCAATGCCGAGCCGGGCTATCCCGCGCTCGCCGGCCAGAGGGTGAGCATCGACGAGGCGGTGACGTCTGGGCTGCCGATCGAGATCGCCTCGGGCAAGACGAACTCGCACGGCGCGTTCGCGATCAAGTTCGTCCCGCCGGTGAACGGGTCCTATGAGCTGACGACGTCCCAGATCGCCCAGGTCGAGAACAGCTCGTTGAGCCCCGTGTTCGGCGATCTCCTCTCGCCGGCATCGACGACCCCGGTCAAGATCACCGTGCACAGCGCGGTGACCAAGCTGTTCGCCAAGTCACGCGGCGGCACGGCGTTGGTGTACGGCACCGTCGCCCCGGGCACCGGGCATGTGAGGGCCTCCGTGACGGTCCTCGCCCGCCACGGATCCAAGGGACGCTTCAAGAAGGTCGCCACCCACCGGCTCGGCCCCGGCGATGGCAACTTCGCGATCTCCGTCAACGCCGCGGCCGGCCCGTGGCAGTACAAGGTCAGCTACGAGGATCCCCGCCAGGTCGTCGGGACGACGTCCAAGACGGCGAAGGTGACCGTCGGAGCCAGGCCGGCGTCGAGCGTCAAGCTCGGTTCGGCCCGGGTGACCAACGGCAAGGTGACGGTGAGCGGCACGGTGAAGCCCGCGGCGCCGAAGACCGGCGCCAAGGTCGAGCTGCTGGCGTTCAAGAACACCGGCGGATCGCCGCGGTTTGGCACCGTGGCTTCGGTCACGGTCCGTGGCAAGACGAAGTTCACTCTGCACGCCGGGCTCGCCCGTAAGAACTCGTGGGTCCTGGAGCTCGTCTACGTACAGAAGGGTCAGCCCTCCAGCTATTCGACGCTGAGGACGATCGTCGTCAAGTGAGCACACGCGCACAATGAGGCACTCGACCAGCCGCCGCCCCGGACTGACACCGGGGCGGCGGCGGTCATATGTGGCGGCGCTGGCGATCGCCGCGCTCGGCGGCTGGCCGGCGCCGGCGGTGGCCGATCAGACGGTGGTCAGCGCCACCATCTATCCCGGCGCCCAGGGCAGCGTCAGCACCCGCTCGGTCCTGCTGTCACAGCTGGCGCCCTGCCCCGCGTACACCGGGCCGGACCCGATGTATCTGTACCCGAGCAACCAGCCGCTGCAGGTGCCACCCGACTCCACCTGGACGGTGTCGGAGCTGTTGCAGTGCGGGCTCGGGCTCGCGCCGGGCCAGGTGTCCGACGTGCAGGTCCAGACGGTGAGCCGGGGCTTCGAAGCGCCGCTCACCGGCGCTGAGCTGACCGATCCCAGCCAGTATCAGGATCCGGGTGCGCCGGGAGCGCTGCCGGTGCTCGCCAGCGACGGCACCGAGGACCAGAACACGTACTTCCGCCCCTACCGGGGAAACGGTGATGACAACACCGCGGACCAGGTGGTGCAGAGCGGCGCGCCGATCTCGCTGGTCGTCTATCTCAACGGCGCGCCGCTCACCGTCTCAGCGTCCCAGCAGACGGTCTCGCAGACCGCGACGACGAAGGTCGTCAGGCTCGCCGCCACGGTGCACGACGCGAGCGGCGCTCCGGTGCCGGCGGCGGCGCTCACCTGGAGGTGGAGCTTCGGTGACGGTCAGACCTCCGCCGCCGCGACACCGCGCCAGTCGTTCTCGGCGGGCGTGTACTACGTCACCGTCGAGGTCACCGATGGGGGCGGCGGATCCGGCGGCACGGCCACGCTCGAGGTGAGCTTCGACCAGTCCGGGAGGACCGGGCCGTCCACGCAGACGGGCGGCCGGACCCCCACCGGCTCGCGGCGCCCGACCGGCTCCGATCACCGCCGGCACCCAGCCGCGCCGACGTCGGGCGCGGGGACCGGGCACTCCACCACGCCGACGACCGCGTCGACCCCCACCACGCCGACGACGCCCGCGACGACCCCATCGAGCACCGCCACCACAACCACGACCACGACCACGACCACGACCACGTCGAGCACGACCGCCACCACGCCGGCCGATCGCACCCCCCGGCCCCGGCGCCCCGGCCGCCACCGCTCGCCCGTCCGCGCCCACCCGCGTCGCGCCGTCGCCCGCCGCGCGCCGGTGCCGCCGGGCGCCAGGCTCGTCAGCGGGGAGCTGATCAGCGACGTGACGCCGCTGCCGGCCGGGTCCAGCCCGCTCGTGCACGCCACCCCGGCGGCCATCGCGCCGGCGGCGGCGGTCCGGCAGGCCACTCACACCTCACCGGTGCCGGCGCTGGCCGGGACGCTGGCTGTGTTCCTGCTGCTGGGCGTCGGCGCCGAGCGCGAGTTTCGCGGCCGCCGGCGGTGGCGCACGCACCGCGCCGGCGCCTGAGGCCCCGCGCGTGGCACCATCGTGCCCGTGATCTTCGCCCTCAGCACCCACGACATCGACGAGGCGATCTTCCACGTCGCCAGCGTGCTCCAGGTTCCGGTGCTGATCCTCGCGCTGCTGGCGCTGGCGTTGGTCGTGGTCGAGCTCGGCAGCTATGCGGTCGAGCTGCGGGGGCGACGCCGGCGACGCTTCCCAGCGCTCTCCCAGGGCGCCGAGAACGCCCGCCGCGCGCTGCTGGACGGCGATCGCGCCGCTGCCGCCGCGGCCGTGGGCGATCTCCCGCGCAGCCCGGCGATGGCGCGGACGCTGGCGTTCATCGTCGAGCACGCGCGAACCGACGGCGGCGATCACCAGCTGAACAAGGCGCTGGCCGACTTCGATTTCGACGCACAGCGACGTCTGGCCCGGACCCGTCTGCTCGTGCGCGCCGGACCCGCGCTGGGGCTGATGGGAACGCTGATTCCGCTGTCACCGGCGCTCACCGGGCTCGCCAACGGCAACACGACGGCGCTCAGCACCAACCTGCGGGTCGCGTTCAGCGTCACGGTCGTCGGCCTGCTGATCGGCGCCGTCGCATTTGGGCTCTCGCTGTCCCGCGATCGCATGTACGGGCAGGACCTGTCCGATCTCGAGTACCTGGCGGCGATCATCTCCGACCCACGGCCGGCCGGAGGCGACGGGTGATCACGGTCACGCCGCGTGCCCGCAGCCGCGAGGACCGGGCCGGCGACCCGCTGGACGGGCTGGTCAATCTGTTCGATCTCGGGATCGTGCTGTCGGTCGCGTTCCTGCTCGCCGCGCTCTCGTCCCTGCACCTCGGCGGCACGATCACCAAGCACGGGCTGCGCGCCACCACGACCAAGGTGATCCAGATCCAGCCAGGCCAGACCGTCGCTCCCCTTCCCAAGCCCGGCGCGCGCACGATCGGCCGTGGCACCCAGGCCGGCGTCGTGTACCGGCTCGCCAACGGGGAGCTCGTCTACGTTCAGAGCCCACCGGGCCGGACGCGGCACTGAGGTGGGCTATCTCTGGACCGAGCTGCGTCATGCGATCCCGCTGATCGCCAGCGGCAACCAATACATCCTCGACGTCACGTGGGTCACGATCCGCGTGGCGGTGATCTCCACCGCCGCTGCGCTCGTCATCGGACTCCCGATCGGCCTGGTGATCGGACTCGGTCGCTTCCGCGGACGGCGGGCCCTCCAGATCCTCGCCAACGCCAGCCTCGCCCTGCCTCCCGTAATCGTCGGCGTCGGGGTGCTCGTCCTGCTGCTGCCCCAGGGGGTGTTCGGCTCGCTGCGGATCGAATTCACGCTGCGAGCCGTGTATGTGGCCCAGACGATCCTCGCGCTCCCCTACATCGTGGCGCTCACGCCGGCCGCCATCCAGGGCTTGGCGCCGGGGCTGCTCAGCCAGGCCCGGAGTCTCGGCGCCGGCCGCCGCCAGCTGTCGGTGCTGGCGCTGCGCGAGGCGAAGATCGGCGTGATCGCCGCGGTGATCGCCGCGCTCGGCGCGTCGCTGTCGGAGGTCGGGGCGGTGGTGATCGTCGGCGGCAACGTCCAGGGCTCTGACCAGACCCTCGCGAGCGCCGTGCTCCAGCAGGTCAACGACTACGCCGACTACCCGTACGCGATCGCCATCGGCATCGTCCTGCTGGCGCTGATCCTGGTGCTGGCCGCCGCCCTGACCGTTCTGCAACAGCGCACCAGCGGCATCAGCCTCCGCTTCCGGACGGGCTGAGATGCACCTCCTGTGGGAGCTGCTCCGGGGGGCGGTGCCGTTGATCACGCACGGCAACCCGTACCTGCTCAGCGTGGTCGGCTTTACGCTCCAGGTGGCGGCGATCGCCACCGCCGCGGCCGTCGTGATCGGGTTGCCGATCGGGCTGGCGATCGGGCTCGGCCGGTTCCGCGGGCGGCGGGTGCTGCAGGTTCTCGCCAACGCCAGCCTCGGTCTGCCGCCGGTGCTCGTCGGGCTGTTCCTGTTCTTCGTGTTTGCGGGTCAGGGCCCACTCGGATCGCTGCATCTCCCAGTGACGCGGCGAGCGATCTTCATCGCCCAGACGGTGCTGGCGCTGCCCTACATCGTCGCCCTCAGCGCAGCCGCGATCCAGGGACTGCCCGCCGGTCTGCTGGCCCAGGCGCGGATCCTGGGCGCGAGCCGGCCGGCGCTGGCGCTGCTGGCCCTGCGCGAGGCCCGGGTCGGGGTGATGGCGGCGGTCATCGCGGCACTCGGGACCACCCTGTCCGAGGTAGGGGCGATCGTGATCGTCGGTGGCAACGTCTACGGCTATGACCAGACGCTGGCCAGCGCGGCGCTGTACGAGGCCAATGCCGCCCACTACGCCGACGCGGTTGCCATCGGGATCGTGCTGGTGGCGCTGATCCTGATCCTGATGGGCGCTGTCAGCCTGCTCCAGCAGCAGGGCGGTCCGATCCGGCTGCGCTTCCGGTCGGCCACGTGACCGCCGCGCCGGGGAGTCAGCGGACCCTGCTGCGCGCCGAGCGGCTCGACGTGCGCCGCGGGTCCCGGGAGGTGATCCGGGACGTCAGCCTGGAACTGCGCGCGGGGGAGATCGTCGCTCTGCTCGGACCCAACGGGGCGGGCAAGAGCACGCTGCTGGATGCGCTGTGTGGCGCGCTGGCGCCGGCGAGCGGAACCGTGGAGCGGCGCGGACGGGTGGCGATCGCGCTGCAGTCGGCGGACCTGGCCCGGCGCGGCGTGCTCACCAACGTGATGCTCGCGCTCGCCTGGTGGGGGGTGCCACGGACCGACCGCGCTGACCGGGCGCGCCGGGCGCTGGCGGCGATGGGCGCCGGTCACCTCGCGCCGCGGCCGGCGGGGACGCTGTCGGGCGGCGAGCGCCGGCGGGTGCACCTGGCCCGGGTGCTGGCCGTCGAGGCCGACATCCTGCTGCTCGACGAGCCGTTCGCCGGGCTCGACGCCGAGGTGCGCGCGAACCTGCTCGAGGACGCGCTCTCGGCGCTGCGCTCCGATACCCGCGCGACGCTCGTCGTCGTGCACGACCGCGCCGAGGCGTGGGCGCTGGCCGACCGTCTGCTCGTCCTCATCGACGGACAGCTCGTCGCCGACGGGCCGCCGCGCGAGCTGCTGGAGCACCCGCCGACCGCTGCGGTGGCCCGCTTCCTCGGCTTCGACGGTGCGATGCGGGACGGGGGTGAGACGCTGCTGACCCGGCCGCCCCACGTGGTGCTGGACGCCACCGGACCGCTCGAGGGGACGGTGTCGCGCGCCACGGCTCTCGAGGACGGCTTCCGCCTCGAGCTGGCGCTGGAGCACGGCCGGGTGTACGCGGTCACGCCGCTGCCGGCGCCGCGGGTGGGAGAGACGGTTCGGCTTCGCATCGACGGCGGCGTCCGGTTCCCGGCGGAAGGCCCACTTGACGAGTTTGCGATGCTCAGAACATGAGCGAGCGGACACCCTCCTGCACCCATCTGAACACGATCGAGATCACCGAGCTGCCCGAATCGGTCGATGGGTGCGAGGACTGCCTGCGTGACGGGGGGGTCTGGCTGCACCTGCGGATCTGCCTGGAGTGCGGGCACGTCGGCTGCTGCGACGACTCGCCCGGCCGGCACGCCAGCCTGCACGCCGCCGCCAGCTCGCACCCGCTCATCCGCTCGCTGGAGCCCGGCGAGGAGTGGTGCTGGTGCTTCGTCGACGAGCTGGGAATGCTGATCCCCGAAATCACCGGCTCCACACGGATTCCGCCCTCGCCGATGCTGTCCTAGCCGCTCGTGCCGACCGAGCAACATCGCGCGACGATCCTCGCCGTGGATGATGAGCCGACGGTGCTCGCCGCCGTCGCGCGTGACCTGCGTCGCGGCTTCGGGGAGCGCTACCGGATCATGCGCTCCGGCTCGGGCACCGAGGCGCTCGATCTGCTGGGCGAAATGCGCCGGCGCGGGGAGAACCTGGCGTTGATCGTCGCCGACCAGCGGATGCCGGGCATGGAGGGCACCGACCTGCTGGTCAAGGCGCGGCAGATTTACCCCGAGGCCAAGCGTGTCCTGCTCACCGCCTACGCCGATACGCAGGCGGCGATCGCCGCCATCAACGAGGTCTCGCTCGACTACTACCTGCTCAAGCCCTGGGATCCGCCGCAGGAGCAGCTGTTCCCGGTGGTGGAGGATCTGCTGACCACCTGGGAGGCGGGCGCCGCGCTCGAGTCGGGCGGCGTGCGGGTGATCGGCCACCGCTTCTCCAAGGACACCCACGACCTGCGGGACTTCATCGCGCGCAATCGCGTCCCTGGGCGCTGGCTGGACGTGGAGCGCGACAGCGAGGCCCGGGAGCTGTTGACCGTCGCCGGCGTGCCGGAGGAGCGGCTGCCGGTGGTGCTGCTGGAGGACGGCTCGGTGCTGGAGCGCCCGACGGTGCTGGAGCTCGCCGAGCGGCTCGGCGTCGCCGTGGCGCCCGCCGCTGACCACTATGACCTCGTCATCGTCGGCGGCGGCCCGGCCGGCCTCGCCGCCGCGGTCTACGGCGCCTCGGAGGGGCTGCGCACGGTGATGGTGGAGCGCGAGGCGCCGGGTGGCCAGGCCGGCCAGTCGAGCCGCATCGAGAACTACCTCGGGTTCCCCAACGGCCTGTCGGGATCTGACCTGGCCCAACGCGCCACCACGCAGGCGCGCCGGCTGGGGGCCGAGCTGCTCTCGGTGTCCGACGTCGTCGCGCTCAAGGTGGAGGGCGCCGGGAGGATCGTCGAGCTGACCGGCGGGGTGCAGCTGAGCGCCAACTGCGTGCTCGTCGCCTCGGGCGTCTCGTACCGGATGATGCCCGCCCCGGGCTTTGCGGACTTCACCGGCGCCGGCGTCTACTACGGCGCGGCCCTCACCGAGGCCCGGTCCTGCGCGCAGCAGCACGTGGTCGTGATCGGCGCCGCCAATTCCGCCGGCCAGGCGGCGGTGCACTTCAGCGGCTACGCCAGCCGGGTGACGATGCTCGTCCGGGGCGAGTCGCTGGCCAAGTCGATGTCGGCGTACCTGATCGAGCAGATCGCCGCGCTGGACAACGTCGAGGTGCTGACCCGGACCGAGGCGGTGGCGGCGGAGGGCGAGGACGGCAGGCTGAAGCGACTGCGGCTGCGCGGGCCGGCCGGGGACGGTTTCCAGGAGCGCGTGGAGGAGGTCGACGCCTGCTTCGTGTTCATCGGCGCGCTGCCCCGGACCGACTGGCTGGACGGTGTCGTGGCCCGGGACGAGCGCGGGTTCATCCTCGCCGGCACCGATGTCGGCGGCCCGGCTTGGCCGCTGCAGCGCGAGCCCCGCACACTCGAGACCAGCGTGCCGGGGGTGTTCGTCGCCGGCGATGTGCGGGCCCGCTCGATCAAGCGCGTCGCCAGCGCCGTCGGCGAGGGCTCGATGGCCGTCTCGCTCATCCACGAGTATCTGGCCGAGGCATGAGCCACCCCGCCGTCGCCGAGCTGCGGGCGATGGACCTGTTCACCGAGCTCTCCGACGCGGAGCTCGAGACGTGGCGCGAGTCCGCCGAGGTTCACCACATCCCGGCGGGAACCGTGATGGCCAAGCAGGACGAGACCAGGACCGGGCTCGTCCTCGTCCTGGAGGGAACGATCGAGGCGCTCGTCCAGGGCGGCACCGGCGATGAGCCGATTGGCGATCACGTCGCCCCGACGTGGATGGGCGCGATCCCGACCCTGGTGGGCGGCCCGTCGGCGGTGCGGATGGTGGCCCGCGGCGACGTGCGGGTGGCGGTGATCGAGCCCGAGCGGTTCGTCGATCTGTTGCTGGCCAACCGCACGGTGTTCCGCCGGGTGATGGCGATGGTGAGGCCGGTGGTGCGCCGGATCACCGCACGGGAGCAGAACCGCGAGCGGCTGGCGTCGCTGGGCACCATGTCGGCGGGCCTGGCCCACGAGCTCAACAACCCGGCCGCAGCGGCCAAGCGGGCGTCATCGGACCTCGCCGAGACGCTCGAGGTGCTGACCGACACGGTCGGCCTGCTGGTCGAATCCGGGATCGAGCGCGAGCAGGCCGCGGATCTCGTGGCGTTGCAGCGCGAGGCGGCGACCATCTCGGCGTCGCGTTCGGCGCTGTCCGCGCTCGACGCGGCGGACGCCGAGGACGCACTCTCCGACGCGCTCGCCGCCGCCGGCGTAGCGGAGCCGTGGCGGGTCGCGGAGCCACTTGTCGCCGCTGGACTGGACCCGGAGTTCGTGGCTCGCGTCGCCGGCGCCGCCGGCCCGGCGACGGCACCGACGCTGCGCTGGATCGCGGCGTCGCTGAGCGCCCGCGAGCTGTCGGCCGAGCTCGGCGAGGCGACCGAGCGCATGAGCAAGCTGGTCAAGGCGATCAAGTCCTACGCCTACATGGACCGCGGCGAGGTGGTGCAGGTCGACGTCCGCGAGGGGCTGGAGACGACGCTGGTGATCCTCGGCCACAAGCTCAAGCACACGAAGATCCAGGTGACGCGCGACTACGACGAGACGCTGCCCAAATTGACCGTCCACGGCGCCGAGCTGAACCAGGTGTGGACCAATCTGCTCGACAACGCCATCGACGCGCTCGGCGACAGCGGCCAGATCACGATCACGACGCGAGCCGACGGCGACTGCGCCGAGATCGACATCGCCGATGACGGGCCGGGAATCCCGCCGGACGTCCGCGACCGCGTGTTCGACCCGTTCTTCACCACCAAGGAGGTCGGCAGCGGGACCGGCCTCGGCCTGGACGCGGCGCGGCGGATCCTGGCGGACCGCCATCACGGCAGCCTGACACTCGAATCACGGCCCGGCCGGACGGTGTTCCGAGCCCGATTGCCGATCGCCGCCGCCCGCCGCTGATGGCCGGGCGGGCCGAGCCGGTTTCCGAGTCCACCAAGCGCCTGGCGCTGATCACCGCGATTCTGGCCTCGACGATCGCCGCGGTCGACTCCTCGGCGGTCAATGTCGCGCTGCCGGCGATCGGGCGCGATCTCGGCGGCGGCTTCGCCGCTCAACAGTGGGTGTCCAATGCGTACCTGCTGACCCTCAGCGCGCTCATCCTGTTGGCCGGCTCGCTCACCGACCGGCTCGGGGAACGGCGCGTGTTCACCGCCGGCGTGGCCGGGTTCGGGATCGGCTCGGCCCTGTGCGCAGCGGCGCCATCGATCGGAGTGCTGATCGTGGCCCGGGCGCTCCAGGGAGTGTCGGGAGCGCTGCTGACGCCGGCGGCGCTGGCGATCATCGTGTCGGTCTTCCCCAGGAACGAGCGTGGCGCCGCCATCGGCAAGTGGACCGCCTGGGGCGGCATCGGCATCCTCGCCGGGCCGCTGCTCGGCGGCCAGATCGTCGACTCCGCCTCGTGGCGCTGGATCTTCGTCATCAACGTTCCGCTCGTCATGATCGCCCTGTTCCTGTCCCGGATCGCGGTTCCGGGCCGGGCGCACGGCATGAGCGGCGCGGGCCGGGCGGGCATCGACTGGATGGGCGCCGCGTTCGCCGCCACCGGTCTGGCCGGCATCTCGTTCGGCCTGATCGAGCAGCCGGTGCTCGGCTGGTCGGATCCCGGGGTGTGGGGCGCGCTGGTGATCGGCCTGGTCACCTTTGCCACGTTCATCTACCACGAGGCCCACACCGCGGCTCCCATGCTGCCGCTGGGCCTGTTCGATCACCGCAACTTCTCGGTCGCCAACGCCCAGACGTTCGCGATGTACGGCGGCATCGGGCTCCTCGGGTTCTTCGTCACCATCTATCTGCAGCAGGTGGCCGGCTACAGCGCGCTGAAGTCGGGCGTCACCGGGCTGGTGCCGACGGTGGTCATGTTCCTGCTGTCGGCGCGGATGGGCAAGCTCGCCGACCGGTACGGCCCGCGCCCGTTTCTCACGATCGGTCCGCTGCTCGTGGCCGCCGGGTTCGGCCTCATGCAGCGCTACGGCACGTCGGTCTCCCTGTTCGGGGACGTCCTTCCGGCGCTGCTGGTGTTCTCGCTCGGGCTGTCGCTCACGGTGTCCCCGCTGACCGCGACGGTGCTGGCCGACGCCAGCGAGATGGACGCCGGGATCGCATCAGCGGTCAACAACGCGATCGCGCGCACCGCCGGGCTGGTGGCGGTGGCCGCCGTCGGCGCCGTCGTGTCCTCCTACTACGGCGGCCTGCTCACCCAGCGGCTCGGTCACCGGCTGCCGGCGAGCAGCCAGGCCGCGGTGCAGGCGGCCAAGCGACGCACGTTCGGGACGATCGACGCCCGCGCGCTGCCGGCCGCCGATCGCGCCTTCGCGCGGAACGCCGCGGCCGGGGCGTCAGCGGACGCGTTCCATCTGGCGGTCGGCATCGCCGGGGGATTGCTGGTCATCGCCGGGATCGGCGGGCTCGGGCTGCGCTCCCAGCGCGAGACCGCGGTGGCGGCATCGGACTGCGCCGGCGGGCAGCTGTCCGGTCAGCCGCTGGCGGCGGCGGATCTCGGTTCCGAGCCCGGTCACCTCGCGTCGGCGGGCGTGACCAGGTCGGCATAGCCGGGGTTCAACTGGATGAACGCAGCCACGAACGGGCACACCGGCCGCACGCTCAGCCCGCGCTCCCGCGCGTCATCGAGCGCGTCGGCGACCAGCCGCGATCCGATGCCCTGCCGCTCGAACGCCTGATCCACTTCGACGTGCAGCAACGTGATCACGCCGGGAGACAGCCGGTAGGTGGCAAAGCCGGCCCGGCGCCCGTCGACGGTGACCTCGTACCGGGCGGCCTCCGGGCTGTCGGTGACTGCGATCTCCGTCGTCATTGGTAAAGGTTCGCAGACAGCCCCGTGCTTATCATCGCGATCAGCCGCTCATAGCTCTCGGTCACCGGCACCGGCAGCGCGAACCCGCCTTCGCGCTCGAGACCGACGAACCCGTGGAGCGCCGAGCGGACGGCCCGCACCGCGTGGATGACGTCGTCCCCCTCCAAGCCGTAGCCGTCGAGCACCGCCACCATCAGCGCGACGACCTCGCGCGCGGCCATCTGGTTCTCCTCGCGGTCCGACGGGACCTGGGTGGCGGCGTAGGTGCCGGGGTGAGCGTGGGCATAGTCGCGATAGGCGATCGCGACCGACCGCAGGGCGTCAATCCCGGAGCGTCCGGCGGCGGCGACCCGAAGGGCCGCCGTCAGCTCCCGGGCGCCCCGAGCCGCGAGCCGCGCGCGCAGGTCGGGGAGGCCATCGACGTGGGCATACAGCGACGGAGTGCGGATCCCCAGCTCCGCCGCCAACCGGGCCAGCGTCAGCTGGGCGAGACCGTCCTGGTCGGCCAGCCGAGCCGCCGCGGTGACCACGGCGTCGGTGTCGAGGCCGAGCCGCGGCATCAGCGCCCGGCTCGAGCGATGGCCGCATCCATCGCCGCGCTCGGCGCGGCGACCGCCGGACCGTGGCCGACGACGAGGAGCGCCGGATCCAGCGCGCGCAGCGCCTGCGCCGAGCGCAGATCCTCGGCCTTGTCGAACGTCGCCATCGCCGCCAGCGGGAACCGCAGATAGAAGTGATTGGTCACGGCGACCTTGCCGAATGACGTGAACACGTCTCCGGCGATCAGGGTGCGGTCCCGCGTGTCCAGGAAGGCGACGTGGCCGGGCGAGTGGCCGGGGCTCGGGATGACCTCGAGGCTCCCGACCCGGTCGCCCGGGGCCAGGCGAACGTCGGGCGTGGTAGCCAGCTTGGGCCAGCTCCCGGTGAGCTTGCCCTCCACCACCTTCTCGCCGGCGTGGATGCGGGCATCGAGCTCGGGCATCAGCACCTGGACGGCATCGCCGAGCTCCCGCTTGAGCTCATCCACCGACCCGACGTGATCGCCGTGTCCGTGGGTGAGGGCGATCCGGCGGATCGGCGCGCCGGCCGCGTGGGCGGCGGCGATCAGCGCATTGCCGGTGCGCGGCATGGTCGTGTCGACCAGCGTGAATCCGTCGTCCTCGCGGACGAGGTAGGCGTTGACGAAGCTGTAGCGGGTCAGCTGGATCAGTCGGTCGTTGAGCGGGGTGGTCTTCACCGTGGTCCCTCCGGTTCGAGTTCCTAATGTGCTTAGGAATTTACCTAATAGCAATAGGTTTGTCAAGCGGACGGTTCCCAGCCGACGGGCGCGCCCTCTATTCTCATCGGCGTGGGTGAGCGGCGTCATGTGAGCAGCAACGGTTGAGTCGGTGCCGGCGAGGGCCGTTGCGGACGGCGCTGCTCGCCGGTCTAGCCGTGGTGGCGGTCGCCGGCGCGGTGACCGGCTGTGGCGGCTCGTCGTCCACCCCGCAGGCCACGCTGCATAGCTTCCTGGCTGACTGGAGCCGCGGCGACTGGGCCGCGATGACGCGGCTGGTATCCAAGCCGCCGGCGTTGTTCGTGAGCACCAACGCCGATGCGTTCAGCGGGCTCGGGGTGCACACCGCCACCTTTGACGCCGGCCGGGTGACGACCTCGGGCTCCCGCACCGGCGCCCGGGTGACGGAGCGCTTCGCGCTGCCCGACGCCGGCGCCTGGAGCTCCGCCACGACTGTCCGTCTCGTGCAGCGCAGCGGCCGCTGGCTGGTCGCCTGGACGCCGAGCACGATCAATCCGGCGCTGCACGCCGGTGACCGGCTGGCGACGATCAGGGACTGGCCGGCGCGGGCGGCGATCCTCGGCGCCGGCGGCGCGCCGCTGACCGCGCAGCACCGCATCGTCACGGTCGGCGTCGTCGGCAGCCGGATCAAGGACCCCAAGACCGTCGGCGCCGATCTGATCGCCGCCGGCGCGACGGCGGTGCAGGCCGGTCAGGCGCTCGCGCTGGCCAAGGCCCATCCGACGTTCTTCGAGCCCGTCTTCCAGGTCACCCAGGCTCGGTTCGAGCAGCTCAAGACGGCGCCCGGGCCCGGCAACGTCTACGCCGTCCCCGGAACCCAGTTCGAGCTCGCCGGCGGGCGGAGCGCGATCACGCCGCAGCTGGCGGCTCACGTCGTCGGCAGCGTCGGACCGATCACCGCCGATCAGCTGCACGCGCTCGGCGCCCCCTACGACGCGTCGGACCAGGTGGGTCAGACCGGGCTCGAGGAGGCCGGCGAGCGGCGCCTGGCCGGCACGCCGAAGACCGAGGTGGTCGTGCTGGGAGCCGACGGCGCGACCGCGGCCACCCTGGCGACCTTCCCGGGCCATCCCGGCCAGACGGTCCGCACGAGCATCGATCCCACGGTGCAGCGAGCGGCCGAGGCCGCCCTGTCCGGCCTGCACCACAACGTGGCGATGGTGGCGATGCGCGCCTCCACCGCGCAGGTGCTGGCGGTCGTGTCAGACCCGACGTCCTACGCGTATGACCAGGCGCTGCAGGGTGAGTACCCACCGGGCTCGACGTTCAAGGTGATCACGTCCACCGCCCTCATCCAGAAGGGGCTGTCACCGGCGTCGGCCGCGACCTGTCCCCCCAGCCTCGACATCGACGGCGAGACATTCCACAACGCCGAGGGCGACCAGCCGGTGCAGACGGTCGACCAGGCGTTCACCGAGTCGTGCAACACCGCGTTCATCGACCTCGCCATCGGGCACCTGGCGCCGCCGGACTTCACCCGCGCTGCCGACCTGTACGGCCTCGGGCGAATCGCCAAGCCGGGACTCCCCGCGTTCGACGCGTACGTTCCGTCGCCCAGCGGCAAGACAGCGCTGGCGGCCACGGCCATCGGGCAGGCCTCGGTCGTGTTCTCGCCCCTGGGGATGGCGACGGTCGCCGCCGCCATCGACAGCGGCACCGCGCGAATGCCCCGCCTCGTCGACGGCGCGCCGGATGACTCGGTGGCGCCCCAACCGCTGCCGAGCGCCGTGGCCGACGACCTGCGGCTGATGATGGGCCACGTCGTCGCCAGTGGGACCGCCGCCGGGACCGGGCTGCCGAGCGCCGCCCACGCCAAGACCGGAACCGCCCAGTACGGGACCGGCGCCCACCTCAAGATCGACGCGTGGCTGATGGGCTACGACGGTGACATCGCGTTCGCGATCGTCGTTCAGAACAGTGGCGGGCCCAACGGCGGCCCGCTCGACGGGCCGATCATCGCCAAGTTCCTCGACGCCCTGGGCAGCTCGGCGTAGGACGCGGCGGGTCTGCTCCGGGGCGGGGCGGCCGGGTCGCCCTCAGCCACCCGGAGACGGCAGAAACCCACCGCGGGAGCCGGCAACGGCTCTACAGGTCCCGCTCGTAGAAGTAGCTCACCGTCGAGACCCCACCCGGTCCGTGCTCGTGGTTGTCGAAGCCGAGGCTCTCGTACAGGGCGCGCGCGACCACGTCGGCCTCCCCGGTGCCGAGCTCCATGTGGTCGGCGCCCTCGTCGCGGGCCACCGCGATCGCCCGCTCCATCAGGGCGCGGCCGATGCCCTGCCCCCGGCGATCGGGCACCACGTAGAGCTCGGCCAGGTAACACTCGAGGCCGCGGGTCCACAGACCCGGACGCAGCCGCATGAGCGCCACCGCGCAGGCCGGCTCGCCGGCGAGCAGGATCACGGTGTCACCGTGGGCGAGCAGCTCGCCGATGCGCGCGGCCAGCTCCGCCACCGGCGGCGCCGGATCATCGAACTCGGCGTTGAAGGCGCTCAGCAGCTGCGCGACGACCCGGGCATCGTCCGCTCCCGCGCGGTGAACCTCGATGGCGCGGGAGCGGGACATACGCCCTGTGTATCAGCCGAGGGTTACGCGCCGAACCGCTTCTTCAGGAACGCGGTGCCGTCCTTGGCGGCCGCGATCAGCACTCCGCCGTGAGTGGCGCCGGGCCAGGTGTGGTACGTGACCTTGGCGCCGTCCTTGGCCAGCTCCTGGGAGAGCTGCTGGTCAAACGGCGGCAGCACGGTGGTATCGGCCAGCCCCTGCTCGATCAGCACCGACCCCTTGATCCTGAGGTTATCCGGATCGTTGGCAGCGATGTCCTTGGTAGCCGCGGTGAGATCGGCCTGTGGCGAGACGAGCTGGTCGAGCGGCAGGCCGCCGAGCGAGCTCGTGGACTCGAGCCGGCTCAGGCACTTGGTCAGCGTCTGCGGGTACAGCGCGGCGCCCGCCGGCGTCAGCAGCGAGCCGACATGCAGCGACGGATAGGCGATGTCGATCCCGCGCAGGATCATCCCGGCCAGCGGGGTCAGCGCCGGAGTGCTGACCGTCTTGAGGAAGCTCGCCTCCTCGGCGGTGTGGGACTGGGGCGCGAACGCCAGCGTCCCGAGCAGCTTCAGCGACGGGGTGTACGTCGGCGCCAGCGACGCCGCCCACAGCGCGGCCTGGCCGCCCTGTGAATGGCCCGAGATGACGATGCGGTTGCTGAGCGCCGGATCCAGGTGGCGGGCGGCGAGGACGATGTCGAGGACGCCATAGCCCTCCGAGTGGCCGATCAGATACGGGTGCGGACCCGGCGTGCCGAGCCCCTCGTAGTCGGTGCGGACGACCGCGTACCCGTCCTTGATCCAGGTGTTGAGCAGCGGCGCGATGCCGGTGTCGGCCTCATAGGCGCCGCTGGCGGGGCCGGTGTCACGGCTGGGCGCGCACGAGTCGGCGATCCCGGTGGTGCCGTGGGCATACGTGACGACCGGGAAGCCTCCCTTCGGCGCCTTGCCCTTCGGGATCGAGACGATCCCCGAGACGGGAACGGGCTTGCCGTCCACCCCCACCTGCTTGTAGAGCACCAGGTAGTTGGTCGCGCCCTTCAGGGCGGCAACGCCGTGGAACGGCCGCTCCCAGATCAGGGTGCCGTGCGGGCCCGCCGGCAGCTTCGCCGGCGAATAGAACCTGAGGCCCGACGGGCCGACCTTGGGGGTCGGCGACGTGCCGGTGGGCGAGCTGGCGACGGCGACCGCGGCCAGCGCGCCGGTGATGACCGCTGCCGCCAATGCGACCGCGATGCGACGCGTCATGCGTCTCGTCCTCATAGAAGCGCTCCCTCTCTCTCGGTGCTGCTGAGACTGGTGACCAGGATGTGACCGGGCCAGAGCATGCCACAGCCCCGATGCGTTCCGCTGACGACCGTCGGGGCGCCCTGGCCTACGCCGCGCGACGCTGCAGGCGGCCGCGGTGCCGGCGGCGCTTGGCCTCGAGCAGACGCTCGTCGGCGGCCTGCATCAGGACGGTCAGGGTCGTCCCGTCAGCCGGGAACACCGCGACCCCGACGCTGCCCCCCACCGCGTCCATGCCGGCGCTCACCTCCCGCACCGCCTCTGACACCTTCCTCGCCAGGCCGGCCGTCCCCTGCTCGTCGGTCTCCGGGGCAAGGATGCAGAACTCGTCACCGCCGAACCGTGCCACCGTGTCCTGGGCTCGCATGGCGTGGCTCAGCGCCGCTGCCACATCGCGAAGCAGATCGTCCCCGGCGGCGTGACCGAAGCGGTCGTTGAGCTGCTTGAAGCCGTCGAGGTCGAGCATCACCAGCGCGAAGCTCCGCTGCGCCCGCTCGTGGCGCGAGATCTCATAGTCGGCCCGGAGCAGCAGCGATCGGCGGTTGGCGATCCCGGTCACCGGATCGCTCAGCGCGAAGTCACGCAGCATCTCGCGCTCGCGTTCCAGGTGCTCGCGCATCGCCACCAGTACGGCCCCCGAGGCGGTGACCACGATCGCCAGCAACGGCACCGACGGACGGGCCTGGAGCCCCGTCAGGGCGGCCGCCGACACGGTCGACAGCCCGAGCACCGCCACGGCGCCCGCCGCGGCGCCGATCCGGGTGCGGCAGGCGGCAACGGCCGCCATCGCCGCCGGCACTGACAACCAGACGACGTCTCCGCCCCCCGCGATCGCCACCACCGCGGCCATCGCGACGCTGATCGCGCCCACCCGAACGGCGGGAGCCGAGGCGGGCGGCGCCTTGGGTGCGGGCATCTGACGGCGCCGGGCACCGATCGAGTCGCGGCTCGGCATGGCGCACAGTCTCGCCGCCGCCCCGGACGGCTCACGGCTCGTGCGGGCCGGGATCGGCTCGCCTCAGGGTGACCGTGGCGCCGGAACCGAGCTCCGGGTCAGGCTCATGATCGCAATGTCGTCGATCTGGTCCCGATCGACGTAGCCGTCGATGACGTCGAGGATCCGGTCGGCGGCCGCGGCGTCGCCGTCGGGCAACAGCCGCACCGTCTCCGCCAGGCGCGCATGGCCGAAGCGCTGGATCGACCCGACCGCATCGAGCACGCCGTCGGTGTACATCACGAACTGATCGCCCGGCTCGATCTCGACCGCGGTGGTCAGGACCTGGAGGTCGTCGACGAATCCGAGCATCGGACTCGGCCGGCCCACCGGGGCCACCGAGGCGCCGCGGCGCAGCAGCGGCAGCGGGTGCCCGGCGGACACGATCTCCACCCGATCGTCGCCGGTCACCACGACCGCGGCGACCGTGCACAGGTCACGGTAGTCGGTGCTGCGCGCGCGCAGGCGGCGGTTGAGCACCTGTAGCGCGTAGGCGAGATCGCCGGTCGAGTCGATGATCGCCGCGAGCGTGTGGCGCGCGACCGCTGTCAGCACCGCCGCCTCCGCTCCCTTCCCCACCACATCGCCGATGATCGCGGCCCAGCCGCCCCGGAACCGCAGAACGTCGTAGAAGTCGCCGCCGACCTCGTTGGCGCGGCCGGCCGCCCGGTAGGCGCTCGACAGCGTCCAGCCGTCGATCGACGGCAGCGACGTCGGGATCAGACCCGCCTGGAGCGTCTGCGCGATGTGCGTCTGCGCCGCATGCAGCTCGGCGCTGTCGATCACGATCCCGGCCTGGTGGCCGAGATCGCAGGCGAGCCGGAGGTCCCGAGCGTCAAACCGCCGTGAGCTGGCCGACACGAACGTCAGCGCACCGAGGATCCGCTCGCCGGCCCGGATGGGGGCGATCATGGCGGAGTGCAGGCCGATCTCGCGCAGGATCGCCAGCTCCTCGGCGTCCCGGGCGCCGGCCGTCAGCATCTCGTCGGTGATGTCGTGCAGCAGCTGCGCCTTGCCGGTGCGGATCACCTCCGCCATCCCCGGCGGGTGCGGCCGGCGACGGCGCAGACCCCACGCGAGCGTCACCTTGCCCGGGTCACGATGCGCGAGGGACAGCGTGCGGATGCGCCCGAACTGATCGACGAGATCCACCCCCGCCCAGTCGGCCAGGCCGGGGACTGCGGCATCGACGATCGCCTGCAAGGTCTCGGGCAGGGACGACCCGTCGGCCAGTGTCCGCGTGATCTGGGCCATCAGCCGTTGCGCGATCTCGCTGCGCTTGGTCTCGGTGACGTCCTCGATCAGGTTGATGGCGAGCAGGACGCCGCCGTCCGCGCCGGTCACCGCCGTCGCCTTGTTGAGGAGCCAGCGCTCCTCGCCCGTCTGCTTGACCACGTTGCGGACGGTCATCGGCGGGGTGACCGCCTCACCCATCAACAGGCGCGTGCCGCCCATGCCGGTGAGATCGATCGGGTCGCCGTTCTCGCTGTAGACGTCGAAGCGGCGCATCAGGCCCCCCGGCGGATACGCCAGCACCGCCGCGGGATCGGGCAGCTTGAGCAGATCGGCGGCGGCCTGGTTGGCGTAGACCATGCGCCCGTTGCGATCACGGACCGTCACCGCCGCGTCCACCGAGGCCAGGATCACCTCCAGCTGCCGCTCGGCGCTCGAGAGCTCGGCGGACAGTGCCGCGTTGTCGAGCGTCAGGGCGACGCGTCCGGCCAGCGTCTCGGCGTACTCGACGTCATCCCGTTCCGACAGGCGGGCCCGGGGGCTCCGCGTCCCCAGCACGAGCCTCCCGACCGCCGTGCCGCGCGGCGCCAGCGGCACGATGACGACGGACTCGATCCCCAGCTCCGTGAACAGGCGCCGTTCGTCGTCGTCGCGCGCGAGCGCATCCAGCCCGGCGGCATCGAGGGCCGGCCGGTGCTCGGTGGCCACCGCCAGTGAATCGGCGGCCTCGCCGTCGCCGAGGGTCCGTCCCAGCAGGTTCCGAGCGCCATCCGGCGGCCCGCCGGCCACCCCGGCCAGGCGCCGCAGCCGACCCTCGGCGCCGAGCAGGTCGATGGCGCACAGATCGGCGAGCCTCGGGACGAGCAGGTCCGCCAGCGCCCAGGCGACCTGCTCCATCGGCCGTCCACCCTGGGCGACCTCGGCCACGTCGGCGAGCACTCGCATCCGCTGGGCATCGCGTCGCAGCCGCTGACGGGTGTCGGCGGTGACGGCGGCGAACACCGATCCCATCGTCACCACGCCGAGCGGGATCCACCACCGAGATGAGGTGGGACCCGCACCCCAGATGAATGACGCCGCCGCGACGGCGACGGCGAGCGCGCCCACCCATCTGGTCGCCTGCGGCGTGGCCCACAAACCGCAGAACAGAGGGCCGCCGATCATCAGGCTGGTCACGGCGACGCGGTCAGAAGCGATCACCACGTCCGCGATCAGCACCGCCAGGACGAGCGCCACGGCCACGACCACGGGCCCGCGTCCACGAACCAGCCGGAGCGGGAGGCCGCCGGAGGAGATCACGGTCGCATTCTCCACCAGAACCGCTGCTCACGACCAGACCGAGCCGGTCGATGTATGGGTCAGGCGCTACCCGTCCAGCTTCGCCAGCGCCTCGCCGACGTAGCGCATCAGCTCCGGATCGACCATCCCGTGCGACGCCTCCCGGGACTCCTGCTCCCGGTACATCCGCGACAGCGATTGCGCGATGCCCGCGTCGCCGCCGGTGAACCGCTCGATCAGCGCGCGCCAGCGGCGGGCCAGCTCCAGCATCCGCTGATCTCCGGGGTCGGTACCGCCGGCCCGCTCGGCCGTCACGGCCGCAATCAGGTCCGCCCACTCCTGCTCGCTGCGCGCCATGCCCGCCTCGCCCAGCTCACGGCGCCGGTGCTCGAGCTGCTCTCGCTGCTCGGGGGTGTAGTACGACTGCGTCATCCTCATCACCTCGATCGTTTCGATGAATTCATCCACTGTCGGCTGAGCGCCGGCGTCGAGCAGTTCCAGCATGTGCCGCAACGTCCAGGCAAGCCGCTGCCCGAGCTCCAGGTCCTGCTCGACGCGGTCCAGGTGGCGCCGGACCGCGGCGGTCAGGTCGGGAGCGTCATCGAGCATCGCCCCGATCTCGTCGAGGGTGAGCCCGAGCCGCCGCAGCGCCAGAATCCGGTACAGACGCCGGATATCGGCGGGTGAGTACAGGCGCCGGCCCGAGTACGACCGTTCCGCGGGCACCAGCAGCCCGACGGCGTCGTAGTGGTGCAGCGTGCGCACCGTCAGGCCGGCAGCCTTCGCCAGCGCTCCAACCTGGATCAGCTCCGCCTCGGAATCGGTCACGCCGACACCGTAGATCCTCACGTGACGTGAGGATCAAGGGCCCGTCGGACAACAGGCGGCGTAACAGGCGGGCAGGCGAGCGCGCGGACCAGAGGTCAGGCGAGCGCGGGAGTCTTGCGCTGCACGCCGGCGAGCAGGCCGGCGATGCGCAGCTGGTCGCCTTCCTGCATGTTCAGGAACCTGACGCCGATGTGGCTGGGAGTGGCGCGGGCGAGCACCGCATCGCAGTGCACCTGCGCGGATTCGCCGGGCAGGAACAGCCCGATGGTCCAGCGAGGACCGTCGCCCATGCCGGGGCGCCGCAGCAGCAGCGCGCCGCCCATGCTGAGGTTGGAGGTCACCGTCGCGATCTGGTCACCAACGGTGCCGTCGTCGTGCGCGCAGGCCACCCGCACGGCCGTGACGAGGGGGGTCCGCTCGGCGCTGCGCCGCTCGGCCACCTGGATTCCGTCGACGACCACGAACTCGAGATCATTGCTGTCGGCGACCACCAGGGTGACTCCGCGCAGCGCCACCGGCGCCCGGCCGTGAATGAAGGTGAGGAAGCAGAGCGCCCCCGATCCCAACCGCTCCTGCACCCCGGCGCTGATCGGATCGACCGGAGCCAGCGTCGCCACTGGGCCGGAGATCGACTGCACTCGGCACTCGATGGACTCGACCTCCCAGTCGACCTTGGCGTCGAGATCGACCCTCACCTCCTGATTCTTGACCAAACGTCGCATCTAATCGACATCATCGGCAACAAGGGGTCCAGTATTTAGCCTGAATCCGCCGATCCTGGGGTCGTCTCGCTGATCAGCTGGCGGGCGCGCTGGCGCCACAGATCGAGTCGCGTCCTCAGCCCGAGGCGCTCGATCAGACCCTCGTCGATCGTCGCCGGCGGCGGCCCATGGTCGACACCGGTCTCCAGCTCGTGGGCGAGGGCATTTGCGATGTGCACGGCCGCCACACCGTCGAACGCCAGCCCGGGAACCGAGGCGGGGCTGTGATGACTGGCCACCGCCTCGACGATCGTGTCGGGCAGGCCCCACAGCGACAGCAGATACGCACCAACGTCGGCATGGCTGACGCCGTCGTGCTCGAGCTCGATCTCGTACAGCGGCTGCCGGCGCGCCCGTGCTTCGGCGACCCGGGCCGACCATCGACTGCTGCCGTCGGAGATCGCCACCAGCTTGCCGACGTCGTGCAGAAGCGCCGCGGTGACCGCTTCCTGGAGGGCCCGCCCGGCGGGCACGATCGACGCGGTCAGTCGCGCCACCAGCATCGCGTGGTCCTGGAACGCGTCGAGCGAGAAGCCCTCGCTGCGGCGGGGAGCCAGCTTGCCGAACGCCTCGGCGGTGAGCGCCAGCGACCGGATCGTGTCGATCCCGAGATAGACGACCGCGTCGCGCACGCTGCCGACTGTGGAGACGAGACCGAACAGCGCCGAGTTGGCCAGCTGCAGCACCTTGGCGCTCAGCGCCACGTCGCGCTCGATGACCGCGGCAACCTGGGCGGGCTGCCAGGTGGGGTCTGCGAGCACCTGGTTGAGCTCCATGTACACGCTGGGACGCGAGGGGAGTGCCGAGGCCGACATCGTCTGGCGCAGCGCCAAGGCTTCCCCGGTGCGCTGGTGCAGCGCCCAGGACCGCTTGATCAGGAGGCCGAGCTCGCCGACGTTGCACGGCTTGGCCAGGACCCGGTGGGCGACGATCGTGGCGGGACCCGGCCTGGCGGTGCCGGACATGATCATCCGGATCGTCGCGGGGTGCCGATCCCGTACCCGGGTCAGGAGCGTGACGCCGTCCATCGCCGTCAGCTGCTCATCGGCGACGACCACGTCCGCCGGGGCCTCGTCGATCAACGCCAGCGCCTCATCGCCACCGGCCGCGTACTCGACCTGCCACAGGGCGCCCGACGGCCGCAGCGCTTCGCGGAGGCCCTCGAACGTGTCTCGCCGGCGATCGACGAGCAGGATCCGCTTGGTCGCGGTGTCAGCGGGCGGCGCGGTCAGTCGCGTCTGAGGTGCGCCGCCGTCGTCGCGCATTGCGGCCAAGCTCATCGTGGTGGAAATATCGTCCGCAGGGCGCGCATCCTTGAGCGACGGGCGACGCCGTCGGCGCTCGGCAGAGGTTTCCGCGGTGCCGGCCGCGCCGCAGCTGCTGACCGGAGGGATCATCGGAGGCCGGCTCGCGGCGGTGGGCCACCGGCGGACGCCCGGCGATCGGCGCCGGCTGCTCGGCGTGGCGATGGAGCGAGCCGCCGTCGGCCCGGGACTCCTGCGGCGTCGCGACATCGAGGATGAACCACACGGTCTTGCCCGATGGAATCTCCGCTTCCACCCCCCAGTCCTGGGCAAGCATGTCCACGATCTGCAGCCCCCGGCCGCTTGGCTCGTCGGGACCGGGCGAGCGCATCGTCGGGGTCCCGGCGCCGGAGTCCGTCACCTCGACGCGGATCTGGTGGGCGGTGCGGAGAATCGCGATGTGGAAGCTCGCGCGCTCGTGCCGGATGCAGTTGGTCGCCAGCTCGGACACCATCAACTCGACCGCCTCCAGCGTCGCGCCGGGGCTGTCAGCCAGCGCGCCGGTGGCAAAGCGCCGGGCGGCGTGAACCGACTGCGGGATCGCCGGGAAGGTCCGCATTCGCCTCATGACGTCATCCCGAGCTTGTCATCCAGTCCCATGGCGACGATCACGCGACGCAGCAGCGCCGGGGGGTCTCGCAACTCGAACTCGCGAGCGACGCTGGCCCACTGGACCCACAGGGCGATCGCCGAGCTGTCAGCAAATCGCACGGCGCCGACATCCACCGTCAGCCGGGTCACGCCGCCGTCGAGGGCGTTCTGCACCTCGGTCGCCAGCGGGTCGATGCCGCTCATGTCCAGTTCGCCCGCGATCGTCACCGTCGCATGCTGATCGCCGTCGAGGGCAACGTCGAAGCTGATCAGCAGGTCCGGCTGGTCCTCTACCTTGTCCATCGAACTCCTACGATCGCAATGTCATCTTCAGAAGCGCCGCGTGGCATCTCGCTCACCAGAGTCTCCAACAGCTCCGGGAGCTCGGCATCGCCACGGGTGGCGACGTCGCGCAGGCGCGCGAGACCGTGATCGAGGCTCTCACCTCGTAATTCAACCAAGCCGTCGGTGTACGCGACAAATGTCGAACCCTCGGGCGCGGAAATCGTGGTCGGGGTATACGAGGCGCCGGCCTCCACCCCGATCGGAACCCCGATCTCGGCATCCACAAAACGGCCCTGGCCTCCGCTGATCAGCAGTGGCGGCAGGTGGCCGGCGCTCGTGATCGTGATCTGGCGTGTTCCGACGTCGACCACGGCACACAGAACCGTCGCGAGCTGCCCGGTCTCGGCGACGTCGACGAGGCGCGAGATCTTGGTGAGGATCTGCTCCGGAGGATCGTTCTGCGCGGCGTAGGCCCTGATCGCGTAGCGGAGCGACGCCATCGTGGTGGCGGCCCGGAGCCCCCGGCCCGACACGTCCCCGACGACGAGCAGCAGGCGGGAATCCCCGAGCTCGATCACGTCGTACCAGTCGCCGCCGACGTCGACGCCCTGCTCTCCGGCCTGGTACCGGGCGCTCGCCTGCATGCCGGGAATCTGGGGCAGGATCTCGGGCAGCAGGGCGTGCTGCAGCGTTTGGGCGATTCCCCGCTGCTCGGCGTACAGGCGCCGGTTCTCGCGCGCGCTGACCTCGAGCTCGCCGGCCAGCTGCTCGGCATCCTGACGGCGTTGGGTCAGACGCAGCGTCATCGCAGCCGCCGCGATCGACAGCAGCGTGCCGAGCACCGCGATGATCCACGGCAGCCGCTCGGGGAGCGAGCCGGCGAGCGCGACTCGGGAGGACATCGCCACCGTCAGCGCGTTGTCCCCGAAGCTCAGCGTCTCGGCGGCCGCCGGCGAGGGCAATGGGAAGTGGGTGACGTTGGTGACCAGCAGATCGGACGGGCGTTGACGCGCCCCGAGGTAGATCGCGTAGTCGAGGTTGGCGAACGCCGAGTTGCTCTGCAGGCGCGAGCGGCGGTTGGCCGGAAGCGGAGTCTCCGCGTAGACGACGTAGCCCTCGGACGCGCCCGGGGTCGCATACGCGTAGCCCAGGCGCGGCTGGGGCGCCCGCTGCAGGCCGGTGATGCTCAGCTCCGGAGTCCGCGCCGCTCTGGCCAGGAACAGCGCCGCCGCTGACGGCGACCCAGCCAGCTCCGGAGGGGACCCGACCACCGCCACCGGGCCGGCGTTCACAGCCGACAGCTTCCACAGGGAGATCGACGCGAATTGGGGGTGGGCGCCGGTGCCGTAGGGCGCGACGAGCGCCGTGAACTTCGCGATGTTCCCGCGGGTCGCATCGGCCAGCTCCGCCGCCGACGCCAACGGCGTCTCGACGGTCGGGACTGCAGCCGTCACCAGCGCCCCGGCGTCATGCACGCGGAGCTTGAGCAGGCGCTTCTCGTTGCTCGCGTACTGAGCGTGGGAGACGAGGACGAGCGCCAGCGTCACCGCCAGCCCGATGAGGAGCGTCGCCACCGGCAGCCACGGCGCCCAGCGGGTGTTGGCGGGGCTCAGCTCCGTCTCTGATCGCAGGACCCCCGGCTCGGCGGACACGTCGGCGGGTGAGAGGGGCGCCGACTCGACGAAACTCATGGGTGCCCTCCTCTCCTCATTGATCTGCCCATCCGGCCTCCGGTACCTCCCCCCGAAGGCCGGCACAGTCTCGCATACCCCCAGCCCACCGGGGAAGGGGTCCGCCCGGGAGCCTGCTCGGCGCCCCGGCGGGTCAGGCCCGGCGGGCGACGCCGTCAATCGGTCAGGGCCGGTTCCAGACGAACGTGGCCGTCGCGCCCGGGGCGAGGTCGTACTGGAGCGCACGGCCCCGCCAGGCGATGGCGAACTGGATGGGCGTGGGGGCGTTGTCGTAGGCGACGAGCACGATGCTGCCGTCGGGATTGCGGAAGGCAACATCGTCGAGGCCGGGAGTGACCACGTTGACCCCGGGGCGCGGATAGACGTAGGAGACGAAATGCGTCGAGGAGACGCGCTGGGCGCCGGGCATCACGAGGCTGCTGACCTGGCCCAGCTGGTAGTAGCTGCGCGTCAGCGACACCTTCCCGCCGTTCTCAGCGATCGTCGCCAGCCCCACGCACGCCGGACAGCCGTGGTTGGGAACCTGAACCGGGCCCCCGGTCGGATCGAGCGCCAGGTTCCACAACGCCACCGTGCTCGCCCAGTCACGCAGCGACGAGATCAGGATCTCCGATGTCGGCGTCGGGGAGGTACCGCCCGGCGAGCACTCGTCGACGATCTGATCGAGGTTGGGGTCCGCCTGGCGGAACTCGTTCATCACCCCGGGCGCGCCGAAGTAGCAATGCCACGAGATCCCGGCCAGCGCGCCGCCGGCCGGGCCGAAGACCGACGTGCTCACGAACGGGTTGCTGTCCGGGCCCCAGCCCAGGTCCCCGCCGTAGATCTTGGGATGCAGCCGCGCCGCGGCCAGGGCCGGCTCCAGATCGTGGACGATCCAGGTCGCCTCGCTGGCGGCGGAGAAGTTCAGACCTGGGTACAGCGTCGGGGTTCCGGGCTCGTTCTGCACGGTCAGCGCCTGGATCGGCACACCCGCGCGGGCATAGGCCTGGATGAACTTGACGAAGTACTCGCTCCAGGGGTGGTACGCCGAGCCGAGCAGCGTGCCGAAATCGCCCGCGTTGCCGAGCGCGTGGTTGCCCTTCATCCACGCGGGCGGCGTCCACGGACTGGCGAGGAACTCGGTGTCCGGATCGGTGGCGCGGGCCTGACGCAGCGCGGGCAGGATGTAGGCCTCGTCATGCCCGATCGAGAAATGCTGCAGCGTCGGATCTGACCGGCCGGGCGGGAGGTCGTCATACGTGTACGGCGTCCCGGTGCGGGTGAAGTCAGACGCGCCCATCGGGACACGCACGAAGTCGAGCCGGATGCCGCCGGGTCCGAACAGCTCGCTCATCAGCTGGTCACGGGCGGCGGCCGGCGTCTCGCGCTCGATCAGCCACGCGGACGTATCGGTCATCGCGGCGCCGAATCCCTGAACGCTCTGGTACCGGAGCGCCGCGTTGACCGTCACCACCGGCACATGGCCCACGGTCGGCGCGCCGAATTCGATGTCGGGCAGCGCTGTCAGCCGCTGGGTCAGGTTCGCGCTCGTCTGCACGACCTCGGCGGAGTACGGGTCGGGCGTCTGGGCCCGCGCCGCTGCCGCCGAGCCGGCGAGGGCGGCCAGCGCAACCAGCGCGCCCCCGACCCGCGAGCGCCATCGGCTCTTCATCATCGCGCCGGATTCTACATAAGCAATCGTAGGTACTATTGCCGTCGTGCCTGAGAATCGCAGGAGAAATTCCCGAAGCGCCGATGCTCCCCTGCTCGATTCGACGAATCTTCGTCTCCTCGAGGAGCTCCAGTCCGACGCCCGCCTGAGCGTCGCCGAACTGGGACGACGCGTCGGGCTCTCCTCGCCGGCGGTCGCCGAGAGAATCTCGCGGCTCGAGCAGGAGAACGTGATCCTCGGCTATCGCGCGCAGCTGAACCCGCGCGCGCTCGGGCTGAGCCTCACCGTGGTCATCCGGGCCCGGCCGGCCCCCCGCCAGCTGCGCCACGTGGCGGAGCTCGCGCAGAGCTCCCCGGAGATCGTCGACTGCCGGCGGATCACCGGCGACGATTGCTACATCATGACCGCGCACGTTCGCTCGATGGAGCACCTGGAGGAGCTGATCGACCGGTTCGTCGTCTATGCGCAGACGACCACGTCGATCGTGCAGTCGGCGCCGGTCACGGCGCGCGGGATCGCACTGGACGACCACGGAGTGCCGTCGAGATGACCGAGCCGGCGGGCGCTGCCGCCGAGCCCGAGGGCATCGCCCGCGGCGAGGACGGCGTCGCGCGCTGCACCTGGGGGAACTCGACGCCCGAGTATCGCGCCTATCACGACACCGAGTGGGGCTTCCCGGTGTCAGACGACGTGCGCCTGTTCGAGAAACTGAGCCTCGAGGGCTTCCAGGCGGGGCTGTCGTGGCTGACCATCCTGCGCAAGCGCGAGGCATTCCGCGCGGCGTTCGCCGGCTTCGATTTCGAACGGGTGGCGACCTTCGGCGAGCGAGACGTAACCCGGATGCTCGGCGATGCCGGCATCGTCCGCCACCGGGGCAAGATCGAAGCGGTGATCAACAACGCCGGGCGCGCCGCAGACCTCGTCCGGACCGAGGGCTCGTTGGCCGGCTACGTGTGGCGCTTCGAGCCGAGCGGCGACGGCGTCGACACCGCGGCCCAGCCGAACCCATCGGTCAGCGACGAGTCCAAGGCGCTGGCCAAGGACCTCAAGGCGCGCGGATGGCGCTTCGTGGGCCCCACCACCGTCTACGCGTTCATGCAGGCGATGGGGCTGGTCAACGATCACCGCCGCGGCTGCGAGGCGCGCTCGGCCGTGGACGCCGCGCGGCGCGGGTTCACCCGACCGTAGGGGGTTGCCTGGCCGCCCGCCCGGTGGTAGGTTGCCGTCGGTTTTTCCCAGCGGGGGAGCTGCCACAGATCGGAGGAACGAGATGACGTCACGGCTGCTGATGTGTTGCCGATCGCTGCGGGGGACGATGGGTGTCACCGCGGCCGTTGTGGCCCTGCTGGCGTTCGGCGCCGCCGGGGCCGGTGCGCAGACGATTTCGTCATCCAAGGGTGAACTCGACTGCAACGGTGACAGTCCGGCTCAGCAGTCGGCACGGATGACGATGAACTGCACCGACATCCGTGGCTTCGCCAACGAGAGCAACGCCAACACGTGGGACGGCCGGTTCTACGACAACGGCACGTACATCGGTCATGACGAGCCCGACATGTCATTCTTCTCGAACCAGCCCGGATCGGGCAGCGACGTGACCTGGACCGAGACGCTGGGGCAGGATCCATCCGCGCTGCCGACGGTCAAGACGCCCGGCTCCGACGTCTCGCACTGGTTCGAGCTGACCGCGGCGCCATGGCTCTCGATGATGATGTGCGATCCCAACTCCGAGCCACAGAATCCATGCCGGCCGGAGAGCGATGCCAACGCACCCGATCCGTGCACCATCTCGGCCAACCCATGTTCCGGAGGCTTCACGGGCGGTGGGTCCGCGTTCATGGAGATGCAGCTGTATCCGCCTGGATTCTCGCCGTTCGCCGATGCGATCAGCTGCGACAACAGCCACTGGTGCGCGGCACTGACGATCGACAGCCTCGAGTGCACCTACGGCTTCGTGACCTGTAACCCGAAGTGCGAGGAGCCGGTCAACTTCGCGTTCATCCAGCGCAACGGCGTCCCCGCCGGACCGCCAGGGCCCGAGTCGGCCGATCTCCAGTCCGAGACGCCGAACTCGCAGACCCTCCTGATGAACCCTGGTGACAAGCTCGTCATCCACATGTTCGACGCCCGGGCGCCGGGGGGTCGAGACGCCAGAGCGTTCGAGGTGGTCATAGACGACCTCACCACCCACCGGAGCGGGTTCATGCAGGCCTCGGCGGCGAACGGATTCGGCACGACGTCGGCCGCCGACTGCACGAGCACTCCGTTCAACTTCCAGCCGGAGTACAACACCGCCGGCTACGACAACATCACGCCGTGGGGCGCGATCCGCACCAACATCAGCACCGAGTTCGAGACCGGTCACTTCGAGGCGTGCACCAGCCTCTCCGATCCGGGAAGCGACCCCCTCGGCCCCGGGATCACGGACGTGTTCTACTCAACCTGCAACGGCCCCTACGAGAACACCGCGCCGGGAGGTGACGGCGCCACCGACCCGGAGGTCAGCGACGCCCCCTGTTATCCCAAGGGTGACACCCACGGGGCGCTGAACACGCCGCCCGATGAGGTCACCGGCTGCTATGAGACATTCACCCAGAACGGAGACCTCGACTTCGACGGCACCCCGTACTGGCCGGAGTGGCCCACGAGCGCGCGGCCGACGCCGACGCTTCCCGGCAGCTTCGTCTCGGCGCTGCCCTCGACGGGCCGCGGCCGCGGATACCCGCTGTACCAGGTGCAGACCGATCTGGCGCTCAGCGAGTCGACCTGCGCAGCGGACGGGAGCGGGTGCTCGGTGCCCCCGCCCAACGCGCCCGGGCGGTTCTATCCGTACTGGAGCCGAGTCGGCTCCGGGAACTACTGCGCGCTGGAGTTCGGGAACGTCAGCTCCGGGTCCGGCGTCAACGACCTTGGGGGCGACGCCCAGTACGGCACCAACCAGCAGAGCACGCTGGGCTACCCGGAGTTCCTCGGGCCGCTCCAGCGCAACACCTGCGGCTTCTCGCCACACAAGACGTGACCGACTGGGCGCGGCGCCGACCGGCGCCGCGCCCGGCGGTCAGCCGCGCACGCTGTCATTAATTCCGTCGTGGCCTCTCATTCGGAATCACACGACGGGCCTCGATGACGGCAGCTGAGCCCGAGCGCCATCTCGTCGTGTTCTCGTGGCACGGCGAGCGCTACGCCGTCCCGATCGCGTCAGTCCGGGAGATCATCCGCTACACCCGGCCCACGGCGGTTGCGACGACGAGCGAGCTGATCCGGGGGATGATCAGCCTGCGCGGACGAGTGCTGCCCGTGGTGGACGTATCCAGCCGGCTCGGACACGAGCTGGAGATCGACGCCGGGACGCGGATCCTGGTGCTCGAGGTGGCCAATGGGAACATCGGGCTCATCGTTGACACCGTCGAGGGCGTACGTGAGATTCCGGTGAGCAAGATCGAGCCACTGCCGGGCGCCGGCGACGGACTCGGTCACGAGATCGCAGTGATCGACGATCAGCTGATCGTGCTCGTCGACCCCGAGCGAGCTCTCGGCGGCGTGCTCCCCGGCCGGCCGGAGGCGCCGCCCACACCCGCGGCCGCCACCGAGCCCGCAGCCGAAGGACCGCCCGCAGCCGCCACCGAGCCGGCAGCCCCCACCGAGCCCGCAGCCGACAGCGCGGCTGGTCCCGACGTACAGGCGCTCTCGCACCCGCGCCGCACCCCTCGGCCACCACCGACGCCGAACCCGTCCAAGCCGTAATCTCCCGGCGTGCCCCACCGCCATCCGTCGCTCCTGGCCGCCCCGCCCGTCGCCCCGGGGCGTCTCTGGCTCACCGGCGCCCGGCTGCTCGACGGCACCGGCGCGCCGGTCACCGAGAGCGCGGCCGTGCTCGTCAGCGACGGCGTCATCGAGCGCGTCGGGCGCGCGTCGGATCCGGTGCCGGAGGGCGCCCGGACCCTGGATCTCGCCGGCAGGATGCTGATTCCCGGCCTGATCAACATCCACGTCCACGTCCAGGGCCGCCGGCCGCAGCCTGAGCACGGCGCCGAGCCGCTGCTGCCCGGAACCTCCGCGCACTTCCTCCAGGCGCGGCTGCGCGACACGCTGCGGATGGGTGTGACCACGCTGCGCAACGTCGGGTCCCAGGCCCTGGCGCCGCAGGAGGCCCGCCAGGCGATGCGCTACGGAGCGTTCCGTGGACCGCGTCTGCTGACGTGCGGGCTGATCATCTCCGCCACCGCGCCCGGCGGCCGGTTCTACGGAGCGATGTACCGGGAGGCCGATGGCCCCGACGAGGTGCGCAAGGCGGTCCGCGAACAGTTGCGCGACGGCGCCGACTTCATCAAGGTGATGACCACCGGGGCCCGCTCGAATGAGATGGAGGACCCCGAGCCGACCCAGCTGACCGACCCCGAGCTGGAGGCGGTGGTGTCCGAGGCCCATCGGATGGGCTTCAAGGTCGCCGCCCACGTCGAGGGCCTCGACGGAACCGAGGCCGCCATCCGCCATGGCATGGACACCATCGAGCACGGGATGTACCTCACCCAGCGCCCCGCTCTCCTGGAGCTGATGGCGGCCTCCGGCCAGGTGCTCGTGCCGACCCTGAGCGGTTACTACTGGATGGGCGGCCTCGGTGACGTGATCGATCCGGCGCACGCCACCGTCGATCCCGAGATGCTGCCGAGCATCGTCGAGCTCGCGCACCACAACCTGGAGCAGGGCACCCGCAGCCTGCGCGCGGCGCGCGGCGCGGGGGTCAGAATCGCCCTGGGCTCGGATCGCGACGGCGTCTCGGGCGACGACACCGCGCTCGAGCTCGTCCGGATGATCCATCATGGGCTCAGCCCCGAGGAGGCGCTGCTGTCCGCCACCTCGGTCGCCGCCCGGGCGATCGGGCTCCAGGACCACATCGGGACGATCGAGCCGGGACGGCTCGCTGATCTGGCGGTCCTCGACGGCGATGTGCTGAGCGAGCCCGAGCTGCTGCTGGACCCGGGCCGCATCTGGCTCGTCCTTCAGCTCGGCGAGGTCGTCGCCGGAGCGGCGCTCGAGTCGTCGACGGGGTGACGGTGAAGGCCTGACCGCCGATTCCCACATCGGCGTGGCGGAACGTGAAAGACTCGACGCTCCGCCCTGTTGCTGGATGAGGAGGTTCGCATGTCGGAGAGTGTCTACCGCGTCACGGAGGTCGTGGGCGTGAGCAGCGAGTCCTGGGAGGCGGCCGCGAGAGCGGCCATCGAGACGGCGGCCAAGAGCGTGCGCGAGCTGCGCATTGCCGAAGTGGTGCGCCAGGACCTGACGATCGAGGACGGCAAGGTTCTCAACTATCGCGTCCGGCTCGGGATCTCGTTCAAGTACGACCCGGACTGAGCCGGCGCACGGCGAGGGCGCTTCGGACACGCGCTGTCCGAAGCGCCTTGCCTGTCACCCGGGCCGGCGATCGCGCATCGGTACGATGACCGGAAGCGTGAGTTCCCGCCGAAGAATCGTGTTCATCCTGGCTCGATTGTCGCCGTTTCTGGTGATGCCAGCGCTGGCGTTCGTGCTCGGGACGGCATTCCTGCCGATCCTGCTGATACCGATGGTGATGCTCGCCCCGGCCCTCCTGTTCCGCGGAGACGACTCCGGGCCTGGCGGCCCGGGCTCGGACTCGGACGATGGTGGAGGTGGGGGCTCGGGCCCGCGTCATCCGGACCCCCCGCCCAGCTCTCCGTTCGGCGGCCTCCTGCTGCCCGACGCCCAACCGTGGCGCACCCGGCTGCGGGACCATCGGCCGGCGCTCCGGCGCAGCGCCCGCCGGCGACGGGGCGCCCCCGAGCCGGCGCGGCAGCCGTCTCGAGCCCCGGTCCGGCGCTGAGGATGGCCGCCGGTGCCATCGTCCCGGAGGATCTGGAGTGGCTCACCCGCCCCCACGAGCCGGGTGAGCCGGCGCGGCACGTCGCCGAGCTCTCAGAGCTGGCCGGGTTCGCCCACACGCGCGCCAACATCTGGCGGTACGACCCCGGCGCCAAGGGCCGGCGCCACCGCCACCCTCACCAGGAGGAGACGTTCGTCGTGCTCGCCGGCACGCTCTCGATGTACCTCGGCGAGCCGCCGCAGCGCCATGACGTGCCGACCGGCGGGCTGATCCACGTTCCGTCGCGCACGCCCCTGCAGACCGTCAATCACGGCGAGGACGAGCTGGTGCTCTACGCCTACGGCTACCCGCCGGAGGACGAGCACGCCGAGCTGTTGGATCCAGCGGCGTAGGGCGCCCGACGGTTCCGCGATCCCGAGGTCTACGACGAACGATCGAGGTAGGCGGCCGCCAGCCGCTTGGGCGCGCGGGCCAGCCACGCGTCGATCACCAGCTCCTCCAGCTCGTCGATCGCGATCTGCTCGAGCCGGATCAGGACCGCCGGGTAGCCGTCGAAGTGCGGTGTGGTGAAGAACACCGCGGGGTCGTCGGCCAGCAGCGCCTCCTTGGCGCCGAGATGCTCGACCCGGGCGCCGAGGATCGGCCCGTCCGGAGCGGCGGCGCCCAGCGCGGCCAGATCGGAGTTGCGCAGCGGCCGCTCCCAAACGAACAGCTTCTCCTTCACCCGCCACTGGGTGTTCCCGCGCGAGACCCGTTCGTCGGTCTCGGGCAGCCCGAGCGCGAGCCGACGGACATCGTCCCAGGTCGCCACGCCGCGGACTCTACGCGCCCGCGACCGGTTTGCGAGCATGTCCGCGTGCTCCCCCGCGTCGTCGCCTGCGATCTCGACGGAACGCTGCTGCGTTCGGACGGGACGCTGGACAAGCGCTCGCAGCGCGCGCTGGCCGAGATCCAGCGCGCCGGCGCGCTGCTCGTGCTGTGCACCGCGCGCCCGTCGCGCTGGATGGCACCGCTGGCCCAGGCCACCGGGCACAGCGGCGTGGCGATCTGTGCCAACGGCGCCGTCGTGTGGGACCTTCACGCCGAGGCGGTGCTCGAAGCTCGGGCCCTGGAGCCGGCCGCCGCGCGTGACGTGGTGACCCGCCTGCGGACGGCGCTGCCGGCGGCGAGCTGGGCGGTCGAGCGGCCCGAGGGCTTTGCGCACGAGCCGGCGTACACACCACGGTGGCCGGTCCCCGACGACACGATCGTCGCGCCCATCGACGTCCTCATCGGCGAGCCGGCGGTCAAGCTGATGCTGCGTGAGGAGCAGCACAACGCCGACACGCTGCTGGCGATCGCGTCCGGCCTGGTGGGGCACCTGGCCGAGCTGAGCCACTCCAACTCCGCCGACTGCCTGATCGAGATCGCTGCGCGCGGGGTCAACAAGGCCTCGGCTCTCGCCGGCCTCTGCGCCGCGCGCGGGATCGATCCCGCCGCCGTGATCGCGTTCGGCGACATGCCCAACGACCTCGCGATGCTGCGGTGGGCGGGACACGGGGTCGCGGTCGGCAACGCCCACCCGCACGTCCTCGCCGCCGCCGACGAGATCACCACCGGCAACGACGACGCCGGCGTCGCGCGCGTGCTCGAGCGCCTGTTGCCCACGGCCGAGCCTCGCCTGATGTAACAGATCGCTTGCTTGCGCACGCTCGCGGCGGGTTAATGTCCCCACAGGACGCTGAGCGTGATCCGACGAGAGGATGAGATGAACGCGGAAGGCACCGATCCCCGCGCGGGCCAGCTGCCCGAGCCCGGTGATCTGATCGACGTCGACGCACTGCTGGCGGCCTACCACGACCGCCGCCCGGACATCTCCGATCCGGCCCAGCGGGTGTCGTTCGGGACCTCGGGCCATCGCGGCTCGTCGCTGACTCAGACATTCAACGATGCCCACGTGGCGGCCATCAGCGAGGCGGTGTGCCGGTACCGAGCCGCCCAGGGGATCGACGGGCCGCTGTTTCTGGGGCGAGACACCCACGCGCTGTCAGAGCCGGCGTTCCGGACGATCATCGAGGTGCTGGCGGCGCACCAGGTGGACGTGGTCATCGACGCCGACGAGCGCGCAACGCCGACGCCGGTCATCTCCCATGCGATCCTCACCCACAACCGCGGCGGCGGCCAGGGCCAGGCCGACGGGATCGTCGTGACCCCGTCGCACAACCCGCCCGACGACGGCGGCTTCAAGTACAACCCGACGCACGGGGGCCCCGCCGACACCGACGTCACCGGCTGGATCCAGGATGAGGCCAACCGGCTGCTGCAGGACGGCCTGCGCGGCGTCAAGCGGGTGGCATTCGAGTCCGCCGCGGTCCGCCGTCGCGACTATGTCTCGGCGTACGTGGACGAGCTGGCCGCGGTCATCGACCTCGACGCGATCCGGGGCTCGGGCGTGCGGCTGGGTGTCGACCCGCTCGGCGGCGCGTCACTGCCGTACTGGTTCGCGATCGCCGAGCGCCACCACCTCGATCTCACCGTCGTCTCCGACGCCCTGGATCCGACCTTCCGGTTCGTGCCGCTGGACTGGGACGGCAAGATCCGCATGGACTGCTCCTCGCCGTATGCGATGTCGCGGCTGCGGGACATCGCCGGGGATTACGACGTGTCATTCGCCAACGACCCGGACGCCGATCGCCACGGGATCGTCACCCCCGGCGCCGGGCTGATGAACCCGAACGCCTTCCTGGCCACCTGCGTGTCCTATCTGTTCGGCGGCCACCGCGACTGGGAGGCCGGGGTCGGCGTCGGCAAGACCCTGGTGAGCTCGAGCCTGATCGATCGGGTCGCCGCCGATCTCGGACGGCGGCTGGACGAGGTGCCGGTCGGCTTCAAGTGGTTCGTGCCGGGACTGCTCGCCGGCACCCTCGGCTTCGGCGGCGAGGAGAGCGCCGGCGCCTCGTTCCTGCGCCGCGACGGCACGGTGTGGACGACCGACAAGGACGGGCTGATCCCGTGCCTGCTGGCGGCCGAGATGAAGGCCACCACCGGGCGCGATCCGGGGGAGCTGTACGACGGCATCACCGCGCGCTTCGGCCGCCCGGCCTACCGGCGGATCGACGTCGCCGCGTCGGCGGCCGAGAAGGGCGTGCTCGAGCAGCTCTCTCCTGACCAGGTGCCGAGCTCGGAGCTGGCCGGCGATCCGATCATCGAGGTCCTCACGACGGCGCCAGTCGACCCACGACCGCCGCTCGGCGGGCTCAAGGTGGTGACCGACAACGGCTGGTTCGCGGCCCGGCCGTCGGGCACCGAGGACGTCTACAAGGTGTATGCCGAGTCGATGAAGGGCACGGAGCATCTGGAGCTGATCCTGCAGGAGGCCGAGCAGATCGTGTCCGACGCCCTGGCCGGCGCCGGTGCGCAGTCGCGATGAAGCGCGCCGACCAGAACCAGGTGTTCGCGATCGTGCTCGCCGGCGGCGAGGGGAAGCGACTGTCACCGCTGACGTTGGACCGGGCCAAGCCGGCGGTGCCGTTCGGGGGCAACTACCGCCTGATCGACTTCCCGCTGTCCAACCTCGTCAACGCCGGCTACCGCCGGATCGTGGTGCTGACCCAGTACAAGAGCCACTCGCTGGACCGCCACATCTCCACCACGTGGCGGCTCTCCCCGCTGCTGGGCAACTACGTGGCCCCGGTCCCCGCGCAGATGCGGCGCGGCCCCTACTGGTTCCAGGGCTCCGCCGACGCCATCTACCAGAACCTCAACCTCCTGCGCGACGAGAAGCCCGACACGGTGATCGTGTTCGGCGCCGACCACATCTACCGCATGGATCCCGAGCAGATGGTGCGCCAGCACGTCGAGTCCGGCGCGTCGGTGACGGTGGCCGCCCTGCGCGTGCCGATCGATCAGGCCGACCAGTTCGGCGTGATCGAGACCGCCGCCGACGGTCACACGATCACCGCGTTTCGGGAGAAGCCCAAGGACGCCGTCGGACTCCCGGAGGCGCCCGACCAGGTGTACGCGTCGATGGGCAACTACGTGTTCTCCACCGACACGCTGATCGACGTCGTCACCCGCGACGCCCAGGCCCGCGATTCCTCCCACGACATGGGCGGCAACATCATCCCGATGCTCGTCGGCTCGGGCTCGGCGCAGGTGTATGACTTCGGAGCCAACGAGGTCCCGGGGGCCACCGACCGCGATCGTGGCTACTGGCGGGACGTGGGGACGCTCGACGCGTTCTACGACGCCCACATGGATCTGATCTCGGTCTTCCCGGTGTTCAATCTCTACAACATGGAGTGGCCGATCCTGACGCTGCCGGAGCCACTGCCGCCGGCCAAGTTCGTGTTCGCCGACAAGGGCCGCACCGGCCGCGCGCTGGACTCGATGGTCTGCAGCGGCGTGATCATCTCCGGGGCCAGCGTCAACCGGTCCGTCCTGTCGCCCAGCGTTCGTGTCCACTCGTACGCCGAGGTCGACGGCTCGGTGCTGTTCCCCGGCGTCGAGGTCGACCAGCGAGCGGTGGTCCGCAACGCGATCCTCGACAAGGACGTCGTCGTCGAGCCCGGGGCGCAGGTCGGCGTCGATCTCGATCTGGACCGGGCGCGGTTCACCGTGTCAGACGGCGGCGTCGTCGTCGTGCCGAAGGGCGAGCGGGTCACCGCCGGCCGGTCGAGCTGACCGTTGCGCGTCTCGCTGCTGACCCGGGAGTACCCGCCCGAGGTGTACGGCGGCGCCGGCGTCCACGTCGAGTACCTGTCCCGGGAACTCGTCACGCGCGTCGACCTGACCGTGCAATGCTGGGGCGCCGACCGTCCCGGCGCAGACCCACCGGTGCGGGCATATCAGCCGTGGGATGCGCTGGCCGGCGACGCTCCCCATCTCGCCGCGCTCGGGGCGATGTCCGTTGACCTGGTGATGGCAGCGGGCGCGCAGGGCGCCGACCTCGTCCACACCCACACCTGGTATGCCCAGTTCGGCGGCCACCTGGCCAAGCTGACCTACGGCATCCCGCACGTGGCCACGGTGCACTCGCTCGAACCGCTGCGGCCGTGGAAGGCCGAGCAGCTCGGCGGCGGCTATGCCCTGTCGAGCTTCTGCGAGCGGATCGCGCTGGAGAGCGCCGACGCCGTGATCGCGGTGTCGGAGGGCTCCAAGCGCGACATCCTCGCCTGCTACCCGGCCATCGACCCCGAGCGGGTGCACGTCGTCTACAACGGGATCGACACGGCCCAATACGAGCCCGACGCCGGGACCGACGTGCTCGAGCGATTCGGCGTGGACCCGGGCCGGCCGTCCGTCGTGTTCGTGGGGCGGATCACCCGCCAGAAGGGGGTGCCGTTGCTGCTGCGAGCTGCCGTCGACTTCAACCCCTCCGCCCAACTCGTGCTGTGTGCCGGCGCGGCCGACACGCCGGAGATCGAGGCCGAGGTCGCCGCCGGCGTCAAGCGGCTCCAGTCAGAGCGCGACGGCATCTTCTGGATCGATCAGATGCTCCCCCGCAGCGACATCATCCAGCTGCTCAGCCACGCCACCCTGTTCGCGTGCCCGTCGATCTACGAGCCGTTGGGAATCGTCAACCTCGAGGCGATGGCGTGCGAGGCGGCCGTCGTCGCGTCGGCCACCGGTGGGATCGTCGAGGTCGTCGACGACGGCGCCACCGGCTTCCTGGTGCCGTTGGAGCAGGCCCCGGGGTCGATCGATCCCGTCGACCCCGATGCGTTCGCCGCCGCGTTCGCGGACCGCGTCAACCGGCTGATCACCGACCCGCAGCTGGCAACGTCGATGGGCCGAGCCGGACGCCGGCGCGCGATCGAGCGCTTCGGCTGGCCGGCGATCGGGGAACAGACCGTCGCGGTGTACCGCTCTACGCTGCCCCGCGCTCCAACCAGTCCGCCACGGGGCTGACGTCGTCGGCCCACTCGTGCCCGGCGCCGGCGAACGCGACCCGGCGGCGCACACCGGCGTACACAGCGGCGGTGTCACGCCCGAGCTGGTCGGCACAGCCGCGCAGATCGACGGCCTGAGCAGCGGTCACGAGCTCGACGGCGGCAAGGCGCAGCGCGTGACCGGACATCTCGAACAGGCGGCGCGCTGCCACTGGGGCGAGCGTCACTCGGTCCTCGATCCCCTCGGCCGCCGATGACGTCGTCTGCTCCAGGGTCACCGGCGCCGCCAACAGCCGGCACTCCGCCGCCAGCGCGGTCGAGCCGTGGCCGACGGCGGCGAGGCCGTCCTCGGCGAGCCCGGCGGACGCGCGCAGTCCACTCGGCAGCCCGCTGAACCGCGAGTCGAGCAGCTTCTGGATGCGCTCGTTGGCAATGGTCACCGCTTGAGCGAGCGCGAGCCGGGCGTAATCGAGGCCGACGGCGATCGGGGTCGCGTCGTGGTTGCCGTTGGCCAGCGTCCGGCCGTGCCCGCGGAGCACCGCGGGGTTGTCGGTGATCGAGCCCAGCTCGGTCTGCACCACATCGACGGCGTGGGCGAGCGCGTGGCGCAGGGCCGCATGGGTCTGCGGGACGGTCCGGAAGCACAGCGCGTCCTGGAGGTTGCGCGGCGACGCCGAGCCGGCGAGCAGCGCGCCGCCGTCGAGCAGATCGCGCAGCTGCGCGATGGTGTCGGCCATCCCGCCGTGGGGCCGCAGCAGGCCGACCGCCGGATCGAGCGCCGAGACATTCGCCTGGAATCCCTCGAACGACAGCGCGGCGGCCTGCTCGAGCGCGCGGAGCGCCGCGCGGGTGCGCACGAGCGCGAGCGCGGCGATGCCGACGGAAAACGCGTTCGCGCTGATCAGAGCCAGGGCCTCCCGCGAGACCAGCGACAGGATGGGGAGCCCCGCCTCGGTCAGCAGCCCGGCCTCCGGGCCGGCGCCGATCAGGGCGCGGGCGATCTCGGCCATCGGGGACAGGTCGGATTGCCCGATGGAGCCGATCAGATGAACGCCGGGGATGGCGCCCGCGTTGAGGCACTCGAGCAGCGTCTGAACCACCACCGGGCGTACGCCGGCGCCGCCGAGCGCCAGACCGTGAGCGCGGACGGCCATCGCGGCGCGCACGAACGCCACCGGGGCCGGTTCGCCATGGCCGACGCAGTGGGCCAGGATCATCTGGCGGTTGAAGTTCTCCTGCTCCTGTGGAGCGACGCCGATCAGCTTCTGCACGCCGACGCCGGTGGTCACTCCGTACACGCTCTCACCGCTGTTCACGATCTCATCGATGACGCGGCGCGACGCCTCCATTCGCGCCTCCGCAGCGGGATCGAGCACCGCCGGAGCCTCATCGAAGGCGAGCCTCACGACATCGTCCACGCTCAGCTCGCCGCCGCCGAGATTGACCACGGCGGCCGATCCGGAGTGAGGATGCCAGCAGGGTTGGTCGACGTCCTCGTCGAGTTCGCGCAGCCACTGCGAGAGCTCCTCCGCCGGTACCGGGCGACTCACGAGATAGCCCTGAGCGACGTCGCAGCCGAGCTGCTGGAGCCGCTCCAGGACGTCGGCGTCCTCGACGCCTTCGGCCACCACGCCGAGACCGAGGTTGCGGCCGAGATCGATCGTGGAGCGGACGATGACCGCGTCCTCCTCGGATGTGGTCATGTTCGCGACGAACGAGCGGTCGATCTTGAGGTCAGTGATCGGCAGGCGCCGGAGGTAGCCGAGCGAGGTGTATCCGGTCCCGAAGTCATCGACCGACAGGCGCAGGCCCATCGCCCCCAACCGCTCCAGGACCGTCTTCATCCGGAACATGTCGGCGACGATCGCCGACTCGGTCACCTCGAGCTCGAGCACGTGAGCGGGAAGCGCCCATTTCTCCAGCAGCGCCCCGATCTGGTCGGGGAAGTCGATGTCGATCAGGTTCCGGGCCGACACGTTGACCGCCACCGCGATCGTCCGCCCCTCCTGCGCCCACGCCTGGCACTGCCGCAGCGCCTCGTCGATCACGTACAGCGTGAACGGGCGGATCAAGCTCGTCTCCTGGGCGACGTCGATGAACGCGTCGGGGAACAGGAGCCCACGCGTGGGATGGCGCCAGCGGACCAGCGCCTCGACGCCGGCGACGCGGCCTCCGCGCACCTCGATCTTCGGCTGGTAATAGAGAACCAGCTCCCGCTGGTCGATGGCGCGGCGCAGCTCGCCGATCAGCGACAGCCGAGCCGGCTCATGGCGGTCCTGATCGGGGTCGTACGTGGCCCAGCCGACGTTGTCGTTCTTGGCCACGTACATGGCGACGTCGGCGCGCTGGATCAGGCCATCGACCTCTTGGGCGTCGCCCGGGTACATGGCGACGCCGATGCTCGCCTCGATCTGGAGCGGCAGGCCCTCGAGCTCGAACGGCGACTCGAACGCGGCGTGAATGCGAGTCATGGCGGCGACAATCGATTCCGCGTCGATACCCTGCAACAGCATCGCGAACTCGTCTCCGCCCAACCGCGCGATGGAGTCGGCGCCCCGCAGCGTGGTCCGCAGCCGTGCCGCGGCCTCGACCAGAAACTGGTCGCCACAGGCGTGGCCCAGCGTGTCGTTGATCTCCTTGAAGCGATCGAGGTCCATGACCAGCACGGCCAGTTGGCCGGCGTTGCGCTGCGAGGCCAGGATGGCGAGCTGCACGCGGTCGTGGAACAGGGTCCGGTTCGGCAGTCCGGTCAGCGCGTCGTGCAGCGCCTGGTGGCGGTTGAGCTCGGACTGGTGGCGGAGTTCCTGTTCGGCGCGGTCGCGATCCTGCTCGGCCAGCACCTGATCAGTGACGTCGAGGATCACCCCGTCCAGCCACAGCCCGGCGCCGTCGGGCCCGAGGATGGCGCGGCCGCGCTCGGAGACCCAGCGCTCGTGGCCGGCGGCATGCATCACCCGATACTGGAGCGTGTACGGCGACCCCTCCCGGAGCGCCTGCTCGATCTCGTCGATCACGTACTGGCGATCTTCGGGGTGGATGATCGAGCCGTAGGTGCGAACCGCGTTGCCGACGAAGTCCGCCGCCGGGAAGCCGCAGATCCGCTCGATGTGGTCGCTCATGAACCGGATCGCCCAGTTCTCGCACGCGCATCGGTAGACCGCGCCCGGGATGCTCGCCACGACCGAGTGGAACTGCTCCTCGCTGGCCAGCAGCTCCTGGTGGCGGTCAGCCGCAGCCGCCGCGCCCGAGAGCTCGTCGAAAGTGGTGGCCGTCTCCGGCGATGTACGCGCTGCGTTGAGCGCGGTCGGTAGCAGGGTCTCCCCCGAATCCAGCGCCATAGCTCAGTAGATCGGGTCGGGAACCGCTTAACTTGAGGCCAACACGGCGCTCCGGCGTAGTCAGATCTCGGACCGAACGATCGCGGCTCCTGCGGTCAGCGCGTACAGCTTGGCCCGCGCCGTCTCACGCGGGAGGTACTTCATGCCGCAGTCCGGCGCCGCCACGAGTCGCTCCGCCGGCACGTGGGCCAGCGCCGCCCGGATCCGTTGCGCCACCACCGCCGGGGTCTCGGGCCGGGGGTCGTCGAGGTCGATGACGCCGAGCACGATCGTCTTGGGCGCGAGTTCCGCGAGCTGGGCCAGGTCCAGGCCGGGCTGCGCCGCCTCCACCGAGATCTGGCGAGCCGAGCAGGCCCCCAGCTCGCCGAGGAAGTCGTATCGGTTGCGTCGCTTGGTGCCGACGAGCGCCGCATATCCGAAGCACAGGTGCACCGCGGTCGTGACGCTGAGTCCCTCGAGCGCACGATCGATGGCCGGCACCGCGACTCGGCGCGCGGCCTCCGGATCGTTGCGCAACCAGGGCTCGTCGAGCTGGATCACGTCGGCGCCGGCGGCCTGGAGCGCGTGGGCCTCGGCGTTGACCGCGGCCGCGAGGTCCATGACGAGGCCATCGAGGTCGGCGTAGGCCTCGTTGCCGGCCTGCTGGGCCATCGTGAATGGGCCGGGCAGCGTGATCTTCGTGGCGCGGTCGGTGTGCGCGCGCAGGAACTCGAGGTCGCGCACCTCCACAGGCTCACGCCAGCGAACCGGCCCGGTGACCCGTGGCGCGGTCCGGGGCTCGCCGCCGCTGGTGTGGATCGTCACCGGGTGATCGGCGTCGATGCCCTCCAGCGCGGTCGCGAACCGGTTGGAGTAGCTCTCGCGCCGCACCTCCCCATCGGTGATCGTGTCGATCCCGGCCTGCTCCATCTCGCGGATGGCGAGCACCGTGGCGTCGTCCTGGGCCTGCTCCAGATGGGGCTCGGCGACCCGCCACGCCTCACGGACGCGGACCCGCGGCACCGAGTGCGAGCCGAGCGCTTCACGATCGATCAGCCAGTCGGGCTGCGGGTGGCTGCCCACGACGGTGGTGGAGAGCGGGACTGTCGGGTGATCGGGCACCGGCGTCGATTCTGACGCACCACCGTCGGGAGGCGGGTGCGGTTACAGTCGTGGCTGATGGCGGTCAAGCGTGGCATCTTCGTGGCGCCGTTCGACGAGCTCTCGGATCCGCGGCTGGTGGCTCAACTGGCGGCCGAGGCCGAGGACCAGGGCTGGGACGGCCTGTTCGTGTGGGATCACATCGTCTACCAGGCGCCGGTCCGCGCGGTCGCCGATCCGTGGGTGGTCCTGTCAGCCGTGGCCTGCGCCACCGAGCGCTTGGCGCTCGGCCCGCTGGTCACGCCGCTGTCGCGCCGGCGGGTGCACAAGCTGGCGCGCGAGACGATCACTCTTGACCACCTGAGCCAGGGGCGGCTGATTCTCGGTGTCGGCCTCGGCAGCGACCGCAACGGCGAGCTCGAGCCGTTCGGTGAGGTGTCCGACGCCCGGGAGCGAGCGACGTTGCTCGATGACGGCCTGGAGCGGCTGAGCGCGTACTGGGGCGGGGAGTTCGAGCCGCTCCCGGTGCAGCGGCCGCGGATCCCCGTGTGGGTCGCGGCCCGCTGGCCGAGCCGGCGGCCGGTGCGGCGCTCCGCGCGGTGGGACGGGCTGTTCCCGATCGAGATGCCCGGACCCGAGGCGCTGGCCGAGCTCGCCGCCGAGGTGAGCGAGCTCCGCCCCCCGGCGGATCCGTTCGACCTCGTCGCCGAGATCGACCCCGGCGGCGACCCGGGGCCGTGGGCGGCGGCCGGCGCCACCTGGGTCCTGACGGGCTTCGGAAGGCAGCCCAGCCTGGGGCGGGTGCGCGAGGCGATTCAGGCGGGGCCCCGGTAGCACCTCACGGACGGGCCGGACCCGACCGAGCGCCCGCACGCCGCGACCGCCGTTCGATCGCCAGCCTCGGAATCGTCACATGGGTGATCGGCCCGATCCCCAGCGCGTAGACGACGGTGCCGATGCCGACGCTGCCGCCGAGCAGGAAGCCGATCACGAGCACCGTCCCCTCGACGGCCGTGCGCACGACCCGCATCGAGTGGCCGCGCCCGGCGATGCCGACGCTCAGCCCGTCGCGCGGGCCCGGCCCCAGGCCAGCGCCGATGTAGAAGCCGGTGGCCACACCGTTGCCGACGACAGCGGCCAGCAGGAGGGCGACCCGAACCCACCACTGATGTGGCGGGTGGACGAGCGCGAGCACGACATCGATCACGACTCCGACGAGGATGGCGTTGGTCACCGTGCCGATGCCGGGGCGCTGGTGCAGCGGCCACCACGCGAGCAGGACGACGAACGAGGCGATGATCGCCCAGGTGCCGATCCCCAATCCGAACGTCCGCGACAGGCCCTGGTGCAGCACGTCCCACGGATCGAGGCCGAGATTGGCCAGCACCAGCATCGCCGAGGTCACGCCGTACAGGCACAGCCCGACCAGCAACTGGGCGAAGCGACGCGGCCGGCGGTCCGGCGGGATCGGGCGCAAGGGGTGACGCACGCGCCGTAGCCTCGCACCTCCGGCCCGACCCGGCCGTTTTGCCATCGGTGCGCTCGGGTAGCCGAAGGACAGGATTGCAGCGCGTCGCCGCAGGGCGACGCGCGCTACGGAGAGAGGAACCCGTCATGCGCACGTGGCTCACCGGCCTGATCGCCGCCGCTGTCGCCGGTCTTGCCGTCACCGCAACCGCCGCGGCCGCGCCGCTGCCGGTCATCTACAACGGGATTCTGGGTTTGGCCCACGCCAACCCGACCGCGAGTCCGCCCGGCGCCAACAACTGGTCCTGCCAGCCGACGGCGGCCCATCCGCGGCCGGTCGTCCTCGTCCACGGGACCTTCGAGAACATGGCCGACAACTGGCAGGCCCTGTCACCGCTGCTCGCCAATAACGGCTACTGCGTGTACGCGCTCAACTACGGCGGCTACGACGGCGGCGGGGCGATCGGCATCGATGCGACGGGCCCGATCGAGGACTCCGCCGCGCAACTCGGAACCTTCGTGAACCAGGTGCTCGCCGCCACCGGCGCGAGCCAGGTGGACATCGTCGGCCACTCGCAGGGCGGCATGATGCCCCGCTACTACATGAGGTTCGACGGGGGCGCGAGCCAGGTCCACACCCTCGTCGGGCTCGCGCCGTCCAATCACGGCACCACCCTCGACGGCCTGTTCACCCTCGCCGGCTACTTCCCAGGCGCCAACGCCGCACTCACCGCGTGCCCGGCGTGCGCCGAGCAGGAGGCCGGATCCGCATTCATCACCAAGCTCAATGCCGGCGGCGAGACCCTCCCCGGGGTCCACTACACCGTCATCGAGTCGACCAACGACGAGGTCGTCACCCCGTACACGTCGGCGTTCCTCAGCGGCCCCGGCGTCACGAACATCACACTCCAGCACCAATGCTCGCTCGATCAGGGCGAGCACCTGTCGATGGCGTATGACCACATCGCCGACGACGACGTGCTGACCGCGCTCGATCCCGCGTCCCCGGTGACGCCGGCGTGCACGCCGGTCGCGCCCGTGGCCGGCGGCTGACCGGGGCGGCCGTCGCGGCCCGGTGGAGGTCTGACCGGCGCCGCGGCGAAGCTGCCGTGCATGGCCGACGCCTACGTGTACCTGCTCCGCTGCCGCGACGGGTCGCTCTACACCGGCTGGACCGTCGATGTCGATCGCCGTCTGGCGCGCCATCAGGCCGGGGTCGGCAGCCGCTATACCGCCAGCCGGCTGCCGGTGGAGCTGGCGCTCGCCATCCCAATGCCCGACCGGACCGCGGCCCGGCGCGAGGAGGCGCGGATCAAACGGCTGCCGCGGCCGGCCAAGGTGGCGCTGGTCAGCTCGGGCCGTGGCGGGCGCGATACCAGCCGCGAGCCAGCGTGAACAGACTTGGGATCACGCCCACCAGCAGGGCGCCGAGGACCACCGCCCCCACCGTCACGCGATGATGATGTCCTGCCAGGCCCAGCAGAGCCCCGACGCCCGCTCCTGACATGACCGCGGGCAGGACGGCGAGTGCCGCACGGCGAGGCCCGAGCGCCGCCGGCTCGGCGTCGTGCGGGACGGGCTGAACCCCGGCCGCGGTGGCCAACAGGCGATTTGCCTCGATCGCCCGAGGCAGGCGAAACCGGTGGATCGTTCCGCGCACGGCGGGCACCCCGACGGCCACCGCGGCGGCGATCGCGACCCAGGTCAGCGCGTTGAGCGGGTACGCGGCGAGGCGCGCCACGGCCCAGATGACGCAGATGAGGCCGATGACCAACGTGACGACGAGGCCGCCATCGAGTTGTTCCTCCTCGCCCAGAGCCACCACCAGCCGCGCGACGCGGGGGTCAGCGGCCGGTTCGCCGGACCGCAGCAGTCGCCGCGCGGACGCGATCTCCTCGCCGGTGAGACCGGCCTGCGCCGCACGGACCGCGGCCGAGCGCTCATCGAAGTCAAATCTGACGCCTGGTGTTCTCCGTGGCATCCCGAGCCGCAACGTATCCGAGACCGGAGTCGTTGACTAATGAACAGCACGGTGTCCAATGAACACGATGGTGGCGACGGCGCCGCCGAGCAGCAATCCGGTGGCGATGAGCGCAGCCGCGTGCAGACCCGGCACGAAGCCGTGACCGAGCGGGTCACCGGCGAGGGCGCCGAAGGCGGCGATCCCGATCGCGCCACAGGCCTGGCGGGCGGTGTTGTTGACCGCGGAGGCCAGTCCGGCGCGATCGCCGGGCACCGCGCCGATGGCGGCGGCGACCACGGCCGGCGTCAGCACGCCGAGCCCGCTGCCCAACAGCAGCAGCGCCGGGAGCAGCGTCAGATAGCTCGAGTCGTCGTTCACGGCGACGAACAGCGCGGTCCCGGCGGCGGCGAGAAGCAACCCGATGACCATCGGGCGCCGCGAGCCGACACGCGCCGTCATCCGGCCGGAGAACGGTGCGATCAGGCTGAGCGGGAGGAACATCGGAAGCAGGGCCAGCCCGGCGACGAGCGCGGAATGGTGGCGGACGTCCTGGAGGTACAGCGTGAGGACGAACAGAAGCCCGAGCGCCGACAGGTTCATCGCGCCGGCGACGGAGTTGGCGGCGGCGAAGTCACCGCGGCGAAACAGCGCCAGCGGCAGCATCGGGTGCTCCCGCGAGCGCTCCACCCCGATGAAGGCGGCGGCGAGCGCGATCGCGACGGCCGCCGCTCCGAGCACGAGCGGTCTCAGGCCGCCGTGCCCGGCCGCGACGAACGCGAACGTGAGCAGCGCCAGCGCCGCGCCGGCCAGGACGACGCCGGTCACGTCAAGCCGACCGGTCCGGCGATCAGAGCTCTCGTGGACGGCGCGAGCGGCGAGCGCGATCGCCACGATGACGATCGGCACGTTTACGAAGAACACCGCGCGCCAGCCGATCGCCTCGGTGAGCACTCCGCCGAGCAGCGGTCCAGCCGGTAGCGCGGCGCCGCCGATCCCGGCCCAGATCCCGATCGCCCGGGCCCGCTCCTCGCCGTCGGGATACGCGTCGCTGATCACCGCCAGCGTGCCCGGCAACATGAGCGCGGCGCCGGCCCCCTGCGCCCCGCGGAATCCCACGAGCACACCAACGGCCGGAGCCAGCCCGCACCCCAGCGACCCCGCCCCGAACACCGCCAGGCCGGCGAGGACGATCCGCTTGTGGCCGTACAGGTCCCCGATCGTGCCGCCGGCGAGCATCAGCGCGGCGAGCGCGAGCGCGTACCCGTCGACGACCCACTGCAGGCCGCCGACGCCGGCGGCGAGGCCGGTGCCGATCTTCGGCAGCGCCACGTTGACGATCGTGACGTCGAGGAGGACCAGGAAGTACCCCGCGCACATCACGATCAGGACGGTTCGGCGTGAGCTCTGCGTCCCCGGTTCATCGACAGCCATTGGGTCGAGTCTCGGTGCAGATCACTTCGGCCGGCGCCGAAACGTCTTCGCTCTAGGCTCCTACCCATCAAGGGCGACACCGACATCGCCGCGCTCGGCGCGTTGCTCAGCGACCCCACGCGCTGCCGGGTCCTGCTGGCCCTCGGCGACGGTCGCGCGCTGTCGGCCAGCGTGCTGGCCAACGAGGCAGGCGTCGCCCCGTCGACCGCCAGCGAGCACCTCGGCAAGCTCCTGGATGCCGAACTGCTGGCCGTGGAGTCGCACGGACGTCATCGCTACTACCGCCTCGCCGGCCCGCAGGTGGGCCGGTTGCTCGAGGTCCTCGCCGAGCACGCCCCGACCGCGCCGGTGCGGTCGCTGCACGAGGGCACTCGCGCCCACGCGGTTCGGCGCGCCCGGTACTGCTACGACCATCTCGGCGGCCGGCTCGCGGTCGCCCTGATGGACGCCCTGCTCGATCGCGGGCATCTCGCCGGCGGCGACGGTCGGTTCCATACCGACCGGGCCGGCCGTGATCGCCTGTCGGCTCCGGGGCGCGACGTCGAGTATCACCTCACCGCCGCGGGCGAGGCCTGGCTGGCCGAGTTCGGTATCGATCTGGCCTCGCTGCGGGGCCGGCGCCGGCCCCTGATCCGGTACTGCCTGGACTGGAGCGAACAGCGCCATCACCTGGCCGGGGCGCTCGGCGCCGCGGTGGCCCAGCGGATGCTCTCCCTGGAGTGGCTGACCGCCGCCGCCGGCAGCCGCGCGGTCATCGTCACCGATGCCGGAGCGGCCGCTCTCAATGAGCAGTTCGGTATCCGCCTCGAGCCGCCCGGCGCCTCCGCCTAGCCAGACGTGACCAAGTCGGGCATCTCGTTTCCACTTCCTGATCTCGGTCGGCGTCCCGGGTCAGAGATTCGCGACACTAGACTCGGCGGGCGGTGCCCGAGAGCCTCGCGTCGACAAGCATCGAAGCTCAGCTGCGGCGCCGTCGTGCTGCAGTGGCCGACGAGTGGGGGCTGGACGACGCGATCGTGCTCGTCGGGGCCGGCGACCCCATCCACATCCCCGGCCGGCACGATCTCACCTACCCCTTCCGGGCGCACTCCGAGTACTACTACCTGACCGACCGCAACCGCCCGGGCGGAGTGCTGGCATTCGATCCACAGGCGGGCTGGTCGGACTTCGTCGTTCCGGTGACCGACGACGAGCGGGTGTGGTCGGGTGTCACCGGCGGCGACCCCGGCGGGCGGCCGCTGTCAGAGCTTCCCGCCTGGCTGCAATCCCGCGCCGGGCGACCCGCCGCGTCCCTCGGCGCGCCGGTGTCCGGCGTCGAGTCGGACTCCGGCCGGTCGGCCGATCTGCGCCTCGCCCTCAGCAGCGTGCGCCGGCCCAAGGACGCCGTCGAGCTCGAGCGGATGCGGGTGGCCGAGCGCGCGACCCGCGCTGCGTTCGCCGCGGTGGTCCCGGTCCTGGAGCCGGGGGTCACCGAACGCGAGGCACAGATCGCCTTCGAGTCAGCGGCGCTGGGCCACGGCGGGGACGCGATCGCCTATGACACGATCATCGGCGGCGGGACCAACTCGGCGGTGCTGCATTTCGCCCCCACCTCCCGCCCGTTCGGCGCGGGCGAACTGGTGCTGATCGACGCCGGCGCGGAGTACCGCTGCTACGCCAGCGATGTCACCCGGACGTTCCCGGTCGGCGGCGAGCTGAGCTCCGAGCAGCGCGAGTTGCACTCCGTCGTTCGTGCCGCCGAGCTGGCCGCCATCCAGCGCTGCACGGTCGGCACCGAATGGCGCGACGTCCATCTGACCGCCGCGCACATCATCGCCGCGGGACTCGTCGCGTTCGGCCTTCTGCGGGGAGAACCCAGCGCGCTGATCGACTCGGGGGCGGTGTGGCTGTTCTTTCCCCACGGAGTCGGGCACCTCGTCGGGCTGGGCGTGCGCGACGCCGGCGATCCGATCCCGGAGCGCCGCGACGAGCCCCCGCCGTTCCCCGGCCTGCGGATCAACCTGCCACTCGGACCGGGCTTCGTCGTCACGGTCGAGCCGGGGCTCTACTTCATCCCGGCGCTGCTGCAGGATCCCGAACGTCGCCGCCGCCACCCTGACCAGGTGATCTGGGATCGGGTCGACCGCCTGCTCGGATTCGGCGGCATCCGCATCGAGGACAACGTCCTCATCACCGACGCCGGCCCCGCCGTCCTGACCGATGACATACCTCTGCTGGGCGCTGAGTCGCAGCCCGGCGGCGGACGATGACCACCGCCCGCCGGTCCGAGGTGATCGTCGTCGGGCTCGGCGCGATGGGCAGCGCCACGTGCTGTCAGCTGGCCGCCCGCGGCGTGTCGGTGACCGGCATCGACCAGTACGCGCCCCCGCACCCGTACGGCTCGACGCACGGTGACAGCCGGATCACCCGCCTGGCGGTCGGCGAGGGGGCCGAGTACATGCCGCTGGTCCGCCGCTCCCACGAGCTGTGGACCGAGCTCGAGAGTCAGACCGGCGCCCGGCTGCTGACCCAGTGCGGCGGACTGATCCTGTCGCGCCCCGCCAGCCCGTTCTTCGAGGAGACGAAGGCATTGGCGCGCCGGTTCGCCGTCGAACACGAACAGCTCTCCAACGCCGAGGTCCGTCAGCGCTTTCCGATGTTCGCCGTCGACGACGAGACCGAGGCCTACTACGAGCCCACCGCCGGTTACGTGCGGCCGGAGGTGGCCGTCACGGCGCAGCTCCAGCTGGCGCGAGAGCACGGGACCCAGCTGCGGTTCAACGAGCGAGTCAGCGACTGGTCGGCGTCACCCAACGGGGTGAGCGTCACCACCGGCGACGGCGTCTATGCGGCGGACCAACTCGTCCTCTGTACCGGGCCGTGGATCCGGGAGCTGTTCCCGGAGAGCACGGAGCTCGTCGCCATCCATCGCCAGCTCATGTACTGGTTCCCGATCCGCGACGGCTACCAGCGGCTTGCCGACATGCCGATCTTCGTCTGGGACTTCGGCGGCGAGCGGCCGGAGTTCGTGCACCTGGACGGCTTCTACGGCTTCCCCGCCCTCGACGGCCCACGCGGCGGTCTCAAGCTGGGAACGGGATCACAAGAGGCTGCGACGACTCCGGACGGCCGTCAGCACCCGGCCACCGCGGCGGAGATCGCCGCCATGTACCGCGATTACGTTCAGGCCCGGCTTCCCTGGCTCGGGGCCGAGCCGGCGCGGACCGTGTCCTGCCTGTACACCTGCACCCGCGGCAGCCGCTTCGCCATCGACCGCCATCCGGACCACGACTCCGTCGTGATCGTCTCCGCGTGCTCGGGCCACGGCTTCAAGCACTCGCCGGCAATCGGCGAGGCCGTCGCCGACTGGGTCACCGGAGCCGCCGGCGGACCCGGGCTCGACCTCAGCCCGTTCCGGCTGGCGAACGCGCTGCGGTAGTCACGTCGTCGCCGGCTGCCCGCCGGCGACAGCGACGGTCAGCTGACCGGCTCGCGCTCTCTGACGATGCGAAGGTTGCCGGTGCGGGCCTGGAGCCGGTCGAACGCCGCCTCGAGGTCGGTCGACGGCCGTTCGGTCGACCAGTGCTTGCCCACCTGCTGAACCTCGCCGGCCGCCTCGAGCTCGTGCAGCCGTGCCAGGACCTTGGCGTGATTGAGGCCGGCCGCCTTGGCAATCCGCCCGACCGAGTACTCACCGCGTGGTAGCTCGCGCAGAGCGCGCTTGAGCTTGTCCTCGCGCGGAGCGCGTGGCTTGCGGGGGGGCTTAGGCGGCGGCGCCGCAGCGACGACGACGGGCTCCGGCTCAGGCGCCTGCGGAGCCGGTGGCTTCTCGCCGAAGCGGGCGTGACACGCGGCGCACATCACCACGGGGTCGTGGCCCTCGGGTCGGACCACTTCGAAACGGCGCCAGTGGCGTCCGGTGTTGCAGACGGCGCACCGTCGGCCAGCTTGTTCGATTGCGACGAGATCTTCAGAAGTCATGCGCTGGGTCCTCAACATAGCCGGTCTCGCCGCATCGGCGAGGGACCGAGTCGTGAACGTCCTCGTTTCAGCGACGTCAGAGGGGTGGTCAGTCCTCGCGAGGCGGGGGTTGGAAGACGATCCGCTTGAGCTCGGAACGCGCGTTTCCGCCCAGCCGCAGCGCGGTCTGGAAGCCCTCCTGGCCCACCTCGGCGGCGTCTACGGCGCGCCGGAGCTCGTCGAGCGCCGGGCGCTCGTCGTCCGACACCTGATCGCGGCCGGCGTCGAGCAGGATCAGGTGCCGCGGGCGCCGGAGCTGGTGCGCCATGCGCGTGTACCGCTCGCGCTCAGCGCGATCAAAGCCCTCGATCGGCACGACGACGGTCTCGTTCTGTGCGAGGCGCTTGGACACGGCGTTGGTGAGCAGCTCCAGCGAGCGCTCCTCGATCTGGCCCTCCTGCACGCGCCCGGCCAACAGCTCCCGCACGCGGCGCAGCGAGATCGCGGCGCCGCGCTCCTCGACCACGCGGTCGGCGAACTGGACCGGCTCCGCCAGCGTCGGGCCGACGATGACCAGGAGGCTGCCCGGCGAGTAGCGCAGCCGGTAGGCCGGAGACAGGAGACGGCAGCGGACCGAGATGTCGACCGGCCGGGGCGCTGAGCCCGCGGCACGGGGCCGCTCGGACGACCAGCCCGTGCGCTCATCCGCGGCGATCTTGACGCTTCGGGCGTTCGGATTCTCGGGCATGACCCCATGATCGCCGACGATTCCGTTTCATGCGTCGCGGTCACCCGGTCTTCACCCACACATAACCGGGCCGGCCGTTGGCCCTCGCCGCCGTCGGCATCCCGAAACTCGGTTAGGCTGCGCAGGTGATCGCGCCCCGCCGCGCCATCGTCTCACTCGCCATCGCGGACGTGGTGCTGTTCCTGATCGCGGTCGCGTTCAACGACCACAGCAACACGTCGGTCGACGGCATCGTGTGGTGGATAGCCCTGCTCGGCTTCGTGCTGCTGATCGTGGCCGGACTCGTCGTCCTCACCCAGTTTCTGCGGTCACGAAGCCGACGCACTCGGGCCCGCTCGTAGCCACACATGCGCGGTGCAGCGTCGCGGGATCTCGTCGCGACGGGAGCCGGGCGTGGCGACCGCGCGAGTCGGCGCGCCTCGCGAGCGTTCCTTCGATACACGGCGTGTACTCGAAAGGACTCGATCAGACGTGGCTGCTGAGATCACACGAGAGCATTTGCGCTCCGGACCCGGGGGCTCGCGGGGGAGCCGTCGACCGCAGGCAGGTCACCGGCGGGACCGGATCACCCGGCGGCGGCGCAACGGCAACGTGCACGCCGTGGTGGCGTCGACCCTCGCCGTGCTCGCCCTCGTCGGCTGCGTCATCGCCATCCTGATGCTGGCGACTCAGCCGACCGCGGCCCGGCTGGAGAGCGAGGTCGCGTCGCTCAACCACCGTCTGGGGACGACCCGCGGCCAGCTCGCGACGCTACAGACCGCGATCGGTCACATCACATCTCGGGAGCCGAGACTGACGATCGACCTGAGCCGTCTCGGCGGGCGCGTCGCCGGCCTGGGGCGCACCGTCCACGGGCTGCAGAGCAGCGCGAGCCTCACCCAGGAACAGGCCGCCGGCCTTCACGACTGTGTCCCGGAGGTCCAGCGGGAGCTCGCCGGCCTCGCCGTCAGGACCCGCTCGGTCAACGGCCGGGTGATCAGTGTCGGGCTGAGCGACTCGGCGCTGGTGTCGCCGTCGTGTGAGGCACTGCTCTCCGGACTGTGAACGCCGGCGACCCCTCGACCTCTCATCGGGGCGTTTCGGGGTGCCCGGTCTCGTCGATTTCGTTATGCCACAGCCTGTAATACTCGCCTAATGTCTATGACTGTCACGCAGCTGAAGACTCTGCTGGCCGTCGTTCGTGAGGGATCGGTGACAGCTGCCGCGGATGAGCTCGTCGTTACCCAGCCCTCGGTTTCCTCAGCGCTGGCCGCGCTGGCGCGGGAGCTCGGTTGCGAGTTGTTCGAACGTTCCGGTCGCGGAATCCGCCTGACGGCATCCGGGGCCGCGTTCGCGCCGTACGCCGCGGACGTGATCGGACTGCTTGAGCGCGGGCGCCAGGCCGCCCAGGAGGCAGCCGAGGCCGCGGCACACGAGCTCCAGATCATCGCGGTGACCACCGCCGCCGAGTCGTTCGTCCCGCCGCTGATGCGCCTGTTCGCCGATCAGCATCCGGAGATCGAGCTGACGCTCGCGGTCGGGAACCGTCACGAGGTGCTCGAGCGCGTGCTCAACCACTCCGTCGACGTCGCCATCCTGGGCAAGCCTCCCGCCGATGATCGGCTCGTCGCGGCGCGCCTCACCGACAACGAGATCGTGTGCATCACCGCTCCCGATGATCCGGCCGTGGGTGAGGGCAGGCACGAGGCGGTTGAGCTGGCCGGCCGGCGCTGGCTCCTGCGCGAGGCGGGGTCGGGCACCCGCACCCTCAACGAGCAGTTCCTCACGGAGCGTGGGCTGGACCCATCGACCCTCACGCTCGGCTCAAATGGCGCCATCAAGCAAGCCGCCCGGGCCGGCCTGGGCGTTTCGCTGGTCTCCCGCGCAGCGGTTGAAACCGAGCTCGCATCGGGACGGCTCGGGGAGCTCAAGCTCAAGGACGGACCCGCCAAGAGATCGTGGTTCGTGGTGCGCGCGGCCGTCGGGCCGGTCAGGGCCCCGGTCGAGATGTTCATCGCTTTCGCGCGCCACGCGGCTCGGCAGCAGCGGGCATGACGCCGCGCTGCTCGGCAGGAGTCCGGGCCGGAACGTAGCGGCCCTGCCGCGGGCGCCGGCATGAGTTCCGGCTCGCTCACAAGCATAGGTGAAGCCCTATATATCTACGCAGAAAAAGTATTTGGCTTCTATGAGCTTCAGCTCTAGGCTCCGGACACGGACTCGATCGAAAGGCCCCTGTCATGGCGCTCACCGAAGACCCACGCACCATCCAGAAGAAGGACCGATGGGCCGCGGGGGTCACACCGTACGCGGAGATGGGCTACTGGGATGCGGACTACGAGCCCAAGGACACGGACATCCTGTGCGCGTTCCGGATCACGCCCCAGCCGGGGGTCGACCCGATCGAGGCAGCGGCCGCCGTTGCCGGTGAGTCGTCGACCGCGACGTGGACCGTGGTCTGGACCGACCGCCTCACGCCCCATGAGCACTACCAGGCAAAGGCGTACCAGCTCGACGCCGTCCCGGGGGCCGAGGGTCAGTACATCGCGCGGATCGCCTACGACATCGACCTCTTCGAGGAGGGCTCGGTCGCGAACCTGACGTCTTCGATCATCGGCAACGTGTTCGGTTTCAAGGCGCTGAAGGCATTGCGGCTCGAGGACATGCGAATCCCGCCGCACTATCTGAAGACGTTCCAGGGGCCGCCGCACGGGATCGTCATGGAGCGCGAGTACCTCGACAAGTTCGGACGCCCGCTGCTCGGGGCGACGACGAAGCCAAAGCTCGGCCTGTCGGCCAAGAACTACGGGAGGGTCGTCTACGAGGCACTGCGCGGCGGCCTGGACTTCACCAAGGACGATGAGAACATCAACTCGCAGCCGTTCATGCGCTGGCGCGACCGGTACCTGCATGCGATCGAGGCCGTGAACCGGGCCTCCGCGGCCACCGGCGAGATCAAGGGCCATTACATGAACGTGACCGCGGGGACGATGGAGGACATGTACGAGCGCGCCGAGTTCGCCAAGGAGATCGGCAGCGTGATCATCATGATGGATCTGACGATCGGCTACACGGCGATGCAGTCGATGTCCAAGTGGGCTCGGCGCAACGGCATGATCCTGCACCTGCATCGCGCCGGCCACGGGACCTACACGCGGCAGAAGACCCATGGCGTGAGCTTCCGCGTGATCGCCAAGTGGTGCCGGATGATCGGCGTTGACCACATCCACGCCGGAACCGTCGTCGGCAAGCTCGAGGGCGACCCGCACATGATCAAGGGGTACTACGACGTGTGCCGCCAGCGCTTCAACAAGGCCAACCCGCAGACCGGGATCTACTTCGATCAGGACTGGGCGTCGCTGGCCCCGGTGATGCCGGTCGCCTCCGGCGGGATCCACGCCGGCCAGATGCACCAGCTGCTGCACTACCTGGGCGAGGACGTGGTGCTCCAATTCGGCGGCGGCACGATCGGCCATCCGATGGGGATTGCGGCCGGGGCGACCGCGAACCGCGTGGCCGTCGAGGCGATGATCAAAGCTCGCAACGAAGGCAGGGACTATTACTCCGAGGGCCCCGACATCCTGCGGGACGCGGCCAGGGGTTGCCCCGAGCTCGACGCCGCCCTCGAGGTCTGGAAGGACATCACGTTCGACTTCGAGTCGACTGACACCCCGGACGTCGTGGCCACGGCCACGGCCAGTCGCTAACCCGCGCAAGGGAGACAGCCATGAGAATCACACAGGGAACGTTCTCGTTCCTGGACGATCTGACCGACGACGAGATCGAGGCGCAGATCCGGTACGGGCTCCAGAACGGCTGGGCGATCATGGTCGAGTACACCGACGATCCCCACCCTCGCAACAGTTACTGGGACATGTTCAAGCAACCGGAATTCGATCTCACGCCGGACGAGGCCGACGTCGCGATGCGCGACGTTCACGCGTGCCGTGAGGCGTTCCCGAACCACTACGTGAAGCTGGTCTGCTACGACAGCTCGCTCGGACGCCAGACGTCGGCGCTCAGCTTCATCGTCAACCGCCCGGCGCAGGAGCCGGGATTCCGGCTCGAGCGCCAGGACAAAGCGGATCGTCAGATGCGCTACACGATTCATCCGTATGCGCAGCAGGAGCCGGTCGGCCGACGCTACGGCAACCAGGGCGACCTGGGGAGCCGTCGCGACGGCTCACCGGCCGCCTACGGCATCGGCGCCTCCAGTGACGACGGGATCGGAGAGTCCTAATGGCTCCCCGGGGTCTCGACACAACGGGCAGACCGCTCGATCCGCAGGCCCCGGACGGTCCGGCGCGGACCCCGCGGGGCTTGGCCACCGGTGAGCGCGGATCCCCGTCGTTCTCGGACGAGTTCGGCGGAAGAGTCGTTCGTCCGGCGCCGGGAGCGAGGACGGGTTCAGCGGTGGAGTCAGTCGACTTCGCAGCGGCGATCTCCGCGGGCGAGGCCGATGTGGAATCCGTGGTGCGCGGATCACGCGTGCACGAGGTGCTGGAGGAGATCGACCGGGAGTTGATCGCACTGGCGCCGGTGAAGCGGCGGATCCATGAGATCGCCGCCCTGCTCGTGATCGACCGGCTGCGTGAGGAGATGGGTGTGCGTTCCCAGCGCCCGACACTGCACATGAGCTTCACCGGCAACCCGGGCACCGGGAAGACGACGGTCGCGCTGCGGATGGCCAGCATCCTGCACCGTCTCGGTTACATCGACAAAGGTCACCTGGTCTCGGTGACCCGCGATGATCTCGTCGGCCAGTACGTCGGTCATACCGCGCCCAAGACAAAGGACGTCGTGAAGCGCGCATTGGGTGGAGTGCTGTTCATCGACGAGGCCTACTACCTCCACCGCCAGGAGAATGAGCGCGATTACGGCCAGGAGGCGGTCGAGGTCCTGCTGCAGGTGATGGAGTCAGAGCGCCAGGACCTGGTCGTCGTGATGGCCGGTTACCAGGACCGGATGGAGGAGTTCTTTCAGGCGAACCCCGGGATGGGATCGCGAGTAGCCCACCACATCCGGTTTCCCGACTATGACGTCGACGAGCTGCTCGAGATCGCCCGCCTGATGGTCGACCGGCAGGGCTACGCGATGAGTGACGATGCCACCCGCGCCCTGCGCGAGTACATCGCACGGCGGATCGGGCGGCCTCGTTTCGCCCACGGCCGCAGCATTCGCAACGCCGTCGAGCGTGCTCGCATGCGTCAGGCCACGCGCCTGTTCGACTCACACCGCAAGCTGACGAGGCAGGACCTCGTCACGATCGAGCCCGAGGACATACTCCGCAGCTCGATTTTCAGCGACGCCGAGGACGATCCCGAAACCGGCAGCTCCGAAAGCCGGGAAGTGGGAGCCGGTGTCGGAACATAAGCCACCCGTTCGATTCCATGCGCCCCGTCGCGCCCTGTCTGCAAGCTAGGAGAAACCATGCCGCGTCCCATCATCCTGGGCGTCGTCGGCGACTCGGCGGCCGGAAAGACAACCATGACCCGGGGGCTCGTCCGCATCCTCGGCGAAGAGCAGGTGACGGCCGTCTCCACCGACGACTACCACCGTTATGACCGCCGGCAGCGCGCCGAGCACGGCATCACCCCGCTGCATCCGGACTGCAACTACGTCGACATCATGTCCCAGCACCTCGCGCACCTGCGGGCGGGCGAGCCGATTCTGAAGCCCGTGTACGTGCACTCCGATGGCACATTCGGTCCCCCGGTCTACGTGGATCCCAAGCCGTTCACGATCGTGGAGGGACTGTTGGGCTACCACTCCGAGACGCTGCTCGACGCATATGACGTCCGGGTCTACCTCGCTCCGCCAGAGGACCTCCGCCGCCGGTGGAAGGTCAAACGCGATACCTCGCGGCGGGGCTACACGACCGATCAGGTACTGCGCGAGCTCGACCGACGCGAACCGGACTCGGCCCAGTTCATCCGCCCCCAGGAGCGCTACGCCGACGTGGTCGTCTCCTTCCGGGAGGGAGACGGCAACGATCCGGTGGCGCTCGATGCCGAGCTGCTGTTGCGGGACACCCTCCCGCACCCTGATCTGTCTCCCGTGAGCGGCGGTGGCGAACGCGGCGTGACCGTCGAGGACCGCGAGTCCGAGTTGCTGGTCACGATCGCCGGCGAGATCGAACCTGGGCAGGCCTCAGAGATCGAGGAGGCGATCTGGGAGAAGCTCCACTTCGCGTCGCACCTGCGGTCCGAGCGGCTCGGTCAGTTCGTCGTCGGCAACGATCTCCAGCGTTCGGCGTCGCTGGCGCTCGTGCAGCTGCTGATCCTGTACCACCTGGTGACGGCCAAGGCCGCGATCGCACTGGGCGGCGTGGGACCCCGCGCCGACGCCGACGAGGCCACCGAGAGGGAGCCGGCGGGGGCGCATTCGTGACCGCGCGCCGACGAAGTAGGCGTAGGGTGAGGCACCGATGAGCCCGCGCCCCGTCATTCTCGGCGTTGTCGGCGACTCCGCCGCCGGCAAGACGACGATCACCCGGGGACTGGTCCGAGCTCTCGGCGAGGATCACGTCGCGCACATCTGCACCGACGACTATCACCGCCATGACCGCCAGCGACGGGCCGAGCTCGGGATCACCCCGCTGCACCCGGACTGCAACCACCTCGACATCCTCGCCCAGCACCTCGCGCACCTTCGCCGCGGAGAGCCGGTCCTCAAACCGGTCTACCGACACATCGACGGTACGTTCGCCCCCGCGGTGTATGTCCGACCCGGGCGGTTCACCGTGATCGAGGGCCTGCTCGGGTACCACCTGCCGGAGATGCTCGACATCTACGACGTGCGCGTGTTCCTGAATCCGCCCGAGAATCTGCGGCGCAAGTGGAAGGTCCAGCGCGACTGCTCCAGGCGCGGGTACACGACCGATCAGGTGCTCGCCGAGCTGGATCGACGCGAGCCGGACTCAGAGGCTTTCATCAGGCCCCAGCGGCGTAGCGCCGACATGCTGATCCGGTTCACACCGGCTGAGTCCGACAAGGACCCGACGCACCTCGACGCTGAGCTGACCCTCCGCGACGATCTTCCCCATCCGGATCTGACGCCGTTCGTTCAGGACTGCGACGACGGACTGACCCTGCGTGAACGCCACGGCGAGCGCCTGCTCTGCATTCCGGGAAGGATGAATCCTGAGCACGCGGCCGCGATCGAGGAAGCGATCTGGGAGCGGATGCATTTCGCAACGCATCTCCGGGCGCGACGCCTCGGCGAGTTCACGGTGGGTACCGAGCTGTATCGCTCCGAGTCGTTGGCGCTGGTGCAGCTCTTGATCCTGTATCACCTCGTCACCGCCACGGCGGCGATCGCGTTGGGTGGAGACGGCGTGCGCAACGGAGCTCGGGGCGGTCAGCCCGCCTCGCGGCCGGCCCCGGTCGCCGCCGAGGAGCCGGCCCGCCGCTGATCCCGCCCGCGGAGCTTCCGGGAGCTCGACGCCTCCTCCGGCTTTCGGCCGGCCATTGACCGGCTCCTATACCTGGACGGGAAAGTTCGATGGCTCAGATCAGCGTGCCGTGCCAGGATCCTTGTGGCAATCGACACAAGGAACGTCCCGATGTCCACCACACGTGTACTGCTCGTCGCCAACCGAACCGCAACGAACGCCGCGCTCTTGCACGCCGTTCGGACCCGGGCTCTGCGGGGCCCGGTGGATTTCCATCTGGTGGTGCCGGCCACTCCGCAGGGCCTCCATCGAGTGGTCGATCCAGAAGTGGCCGGACGCGAGGCCGCACGCGAGCGTCTGGCGCACGCGCTCGCGCTGCTCAGTGAGGTGACCGGGACGGAAGTAACCGGACACGTGGGCGATGCCAACCCGCTCGCCGCGGTAGCGGATGCGCTCAACCTCCAGGGCTTCGACGAGATCATCGTCTCCACGCTGCCCTGGCGGCTGTCCCGGTGGCTGCGCGTCGATCTGCCGAGCAAGCTGCGCGGCCTGGGAGTCCCGGTGCTCCATGTCACCGGCTCGGAGACCGCCGAGGTCGACGGCGATCTCGCGGAGCGTGAGTCCGCAGTCGGCGCGACTCACCGATCGCCGCGGCCGGCGGCTTCGGTCTTGACCGGCCCAGGCGGGGGCGTCCAGCGATGAGGGTGTATGAGCCGGACGGCAAGACCAGCATCGAGACGATCAAACGGTTTGGGGAGCTTGCCGCTCGCGGCGGCGCTGCCGAGTTGGTGGCGCAGGCGTGGACGGACGCCGGGTTCGAGGACGAGATGACGACGCGGTGGCTGTACGCGCGGTGCTTCGAGCCCCGGACAGCCCGCGCGTTGGCCGAGCTCGGCGTCACGCCGGAGCAGGCCGCGGTCCGCACGCGTGACGGTGGCGGCGGTTACATCGACACGCTCGGCTATAAGGTCGCCACCGGAGACCTGACTCCGCGCCAAGGGGCAGCCCGGAGCCTGTCCAGCCGATGATGGCGGTGACCCGATCAGGTGGTACCGGTTCGCGCCGCGGTGACGACGAGGGTGGTGTAACGCATCGTGATGCTGACGTCGACCGCGTCGAGGGGGGCGCCGAGACCCGGCAGCAGCTCGCCCAGCTGCGCAGGTGGAAAGTGGCAGTGGTCGCCGGACGTGGGATCGCGATCCAGGACTGGGGCGCTGACATACTCGCCGTATGCCGCGGCGAGTAGCGAGGGACGAAGGCGGCACCGCACCCTCGACGACGCTGCGCTCGCAGCACGTTGAGGCTACTCGCCGCGCCGTGCTCGCCGCCGCCCGCTCCTCGTTCGGCAGGAAGGGATACGCGCAGACGTCGGTTGACGAGATCGCGGCCGCGGCCCGGGTCACCAAGGGTGCCGTGTACCACCACTTCGCCGGCAAGGAGGCGTTGTTCCGCGCCGTGCACGCAGAGGTGGAGGCTAAGGCGCAGGCGCGTACGGCTGAGGCCATGGACCCGAAGCTGTCGCCGATCGACCAGATCGTGGCCGGAGTGAACGCCTACCTGGACGCCGCGCTGGACGAAGAGATCCGACGGATCACTCTGATCGACGGACCGGCGCTGCTCGGGCTCGAACCGGACGGCCCGGCCGGCGAGCAGACGGGCCACGAGGCAGTGCGGTTGTTCGTCGCCACGGCAATCGCGCACGGCGAGATCGTCGACGTCGACCCCGACCTTCTCGCTCACCTCATCGGAGCCCTGGCGCTGCAGGGCGGGCTGCTGATCGCGCGCGCCGATAACCCCGACGTGACCAGGGCGGCGCTCGGTCCGGCGCTCGACGCGATGCTGCGAGGCCTGGCTCCCAAGCGAAGACGATGAACATCGCCCGCATGTCAACCGGGCTTGCATATCTCGCATACTGCGAGTATGCTGCCTACCGATGGAATCCAAACGGCTGGAAACACGACTCGGACCGCTGGCGTGGCGATCGTCCGGTCACGGGCCCACGCTCGTCTTCTTCGCCGGCGCGCTCGCGAATCATGATCTGTGGCGTGACGTCATCGTCGCGCTCGAGGACCGCTTCCGCTGCATCACGATCGACCTCCCGCTCGGAGCGCATCCGTGGCCGCTGTCCACGGGAGCAGACCGGTCCGCGAGCTCGCTGGCTCGCCTGCTGCTCGACTGCCTGGAACTGCTCGAGGTGCAAGATGCCACCGTGGTCGCCAACGACACGGCCGGCGGACTGCTCCTGATGTCGCTCGCCACTGATCATCCGGCGCTCGGGCGAGTGGGCCGTCTCGTGCTGACGAACTGTGACAACTACGACCAGTTCCCACCGGACAAGCTGCAAAAGGCGGCGGCCATATGTCGCACACTCCCGCGACTGGCCCGAGCACTGGTCCGGTTGCAGTTTCGGTGGTCGATCGCCGGGCGCCGGGGCTTCTCATCCGTCGTGGCGAGCCGGCTGGACGATGAGCGCGTGGAATCCTTCCTCGGGCCGCTACGAGGAGATCGACGGGTGGTCGACGATTTCGTCGCGGCCCTTGCCGGCTGCCGCCCGCAACTCCTCGTCGACGCCGCCGCGGCGATCCCGCGGTTCGACCGGCCGGTCCTCCTGATCTGGGGCGACTCGTGCGAGTTCTTCCCATTGACAGACGCGCAACGACTCGCGTCGGAGTTCCCCCGCGCCACGCTCGTCTCCGTTCCGGGAGCCAAGACGTGGGTCCCGGTCGACAATCCGGGCGCGGTGGTCGACGCCATCGTCGACTTCGTGCCGCCGCCCACGCCGACGCCGACGAGCTGAACGCCGGCGAGGGAACCCGGCCACGATCGACATCCAAGCTAGCGGACCGCGCCCCCCGCATTCCCAGCGGAACGAGCCCGCAGCTTTACCGGTCTAGCGGGCCAGGCTGCTGACGCGGGCGAGCGCCGGCCGGCTCTCGGTCACGGACTGGGGAGTCAGGTCCAGCTCCGCGGCCGGGACGGGCCGGCTGATCGCATAGCCCTGCGCGAGGTCGCAGCCCAGCTCAGAGAGGAGTCCGAGCGCCATCGGGTCCTCGATGCCCTCGGCGACCACCTGCAGGCCGAGCGCGTGCCCGAGTTCGGCGAGCGCGCGCACCAGCTCCGATTCGCGGGTGCGAACGTTGCCGGAAAGGGGGGAGATGAACCGGCGGTCGAGCTTGAGCTCGGCGACCCGGAGATCGCTGACGTAGGCCAATGAGGTGAATCCGGAGCCGAAGTCATCGATCGAGATCTGGACGCCGAGCGCGGCCAGCCTGCCGACCGCGTGCTGAGCCCGGGCGAAGTCGTCGATGATGCTCGTCTCGGTGATCTCGAGCAGCAGCGCCCGCGCATCCAGGTTCGTCGCCGCCAGAAGCCGCGCGACCGTGCGGGGAAGGTCGGGATCGATCAGGTCGCTGGCGGAGATGTTTACCGACACCCGCAGGTCGTGGCCGTTGGCGCGCCACCGCGCGCACTGCGCCAGCGCCTCCGACAGCACCCAGCGGGTGAGCTGGTCCATCATCCCGGCCTCTTGAGCCAGGGAGAGGAACTTCACTGGTGCGATCAGCCCGTGCTCGGGATGCTGCCAGCGCACGAGCGCTTCGACAGCGCTGACCTGGCCGCTGCGCAGTTCGAGCTGGGGCTGGTAGTGCAGGACCAGTTCGCCGGCGGCGATCGCGGCTTGCAGCTCGTCGGCCAGTTGCAGCTTGTCCGCGCCGCGGTCGAGCCGGTAGTCATAGCGGGCGTAGGCCGCTCCATCGAGCTTGGCGCGGTACATCGCGACGTCCGCGCAGCGCATCAGCCCTTCGAGGTCCGTCGCGTCGTCGGGCCCCAGCGCGATGCCGACGCTCGCGCCGATCCTGGCGGTGACCGCGGCCAGCTGGAAAGGCTCCTGGAGGCTGTGACTCAGCCGCGCGGCGATCTCCTGAGCCTCGTCGGCGTCGGCATCGATCAGGAGCGCAGCGAACTCGTCGCCACCGAGTCTGACGAGCAGGTCGTGGTCGCGCAGCGAGCGTTCAAACCGAGTAGCGACCTGCATGAGGACCTCGTCACCCACCGGATGACCGAACGCGTCATTGATTCGCTTGAAGCCATCGAGGTCGATGAACAGGAACGCGAGCTGGGGCGGATCGCCGTCGGCGTCGGCAAACAGCGCGTCGAGAGCGCCGAACAGGCGCCTTCGGTTGCCCAGCCCGGTGAGATAGTCGGTGATCGATTGCTGGTGCCGGGTATGGCTCTGAGCGCGCAGCTGCCGCACGGACCGCCAGGTCCGCCCGACGACCAGCACCAGCGTCGCCGTCGCCAGCCCGACGGCCACGTGATTGACGTGATCCACGGTGCCCAACAGCAGAATCGCCAGGCCGGCGGTGGCCGCCAGCCCCGGCAGGACGAAGCCGGGGGACCGCTGCGTCGCCAGCGGATCCGGGCGGCCGACTCCCACCCACATGGCAAGCGACATCAGCAGCAACGAGGTCGGCCACGCGACTGCGTTGACGATCGTCCCCACATGGGTGCCGCCGATCGAGGACTGCAGCAGGGCGAAGGTGTCACCGCAGACGTTGACGGTGAAGCCCGACGCGATCAGCAGCCACGGCGTCTTCCGACGGCCTGACATCGCCGCGGTGCCGCCGATGACCAGCAGCAACAGCAGCACATCCCCGACGGGATAGGCCAGGTTGACCGCGGTGGCCAGCGCCGACTGGTGGGTGCTGCGAACGATGCTCGAGAATGCGAAGGCGGCGCATATGGCGCCGGCGCCCAGCCCGGCGACCGCGCCGTCAAGCCAGTTGGGCGAGCTCAGCCGGCGCGTCTCGCCCCGCACCAGGAGCAAGACCGCCGCGTAGGAAAACGGGAAGAAGCTGAGGTAGAAGGCGTCAGCCGGCGACGGGGCCGGCGGCGTGGCACCACCGAGGGACTCGATCGTCAGCGCGACATCGCCCAGGCTCCAGCAGATCAGCGCCGCGCCGAGCACGATCGACACCACCGACCCGGACCGCCGGCGGCGACCACCGAGGACGCAGAGCGCGCCGGCCACCAGTTCGAACCCATCCACGCCCCAGCCATCGACCGCGGTCGAGTGGGCCGACGCTGGCCGGAGCGACCGCCACACCACGTATCCGACCAGCAGGACGCCCAGGGTCCCGTACAGCAGCCACACCGTGCGGGGTCGCCGAGACCCCGCCGGACGCGGCTGATCCTCAACTTTGACTTCCCGGACCATTGTCGTTGACTAATCGACAATCGACCCGCCGAGCTGAAGCGTTGTCCCGTCAGGCCGCCTGAGCGTCCGCGGCATCCGCCGACAACGCCCACAGATCGGCGATCGCGCGGACGGGATCCGTGGCCACAGCTGTTGGCCAGGGTGTGCACAGCCAACCCGCAGGTTCGGCTGTCAAGCTATCGCCGTGAGACCCACAGGAGGCAGTCCGAGCGAGGATCGCACCCGGGTGCTGGTGGTAGACGATGAGCTGAACATCACCGAGCTGGTGGCGCTCGGCCTGCGGTATGAGGGTTTTGATGTGAGCAGCGCCCATGACGGTCGCGGGGCGCTGCGGCTCGTTCGCGAGTTCAAGCCGGAGCTGATGATTCTCGATGTGACGATGCCGGACATCGACGGCCTCGAGGTCGTGCGGCGGATGCGGGCGGAGCACATCTGGACGCCGGTGATCTTCCTCACCGCCAGGGACTCGACCGAGGACAAGATCGCGGGGTTGACGGTCGGCGGTGATGACTACCTCACAAAGCCGTTCAGTCTCGACGAGTTGATCGCGCGGGTGCGGGCGATGGTCCGTCGCAACAACCTGGCGGCGCGGCAGGCGTCGTCGGGAGTGCTTCGGTACGCCGACCTGGAGCTCGACGAGGACCGGATGGAGGTCACGCGCGGCCCACGGCCGATTTCGCTGACCCCGACTGAGTTCCGGCTCTTGCGGTTCCTGATGCTGAACGCCGGGCGGGTGGTATCCAAGGCGCAGATCCTCGATCACGTATGGGAGTACGACTTCGGTGGCGACGGCAACGTGGTTGAGACGTTCATCAGCTACCTGCGCAAGAAGGTGGATGTGGAGGAGCCGCCGTTGATCCAGACGGTGCGAGGGTTCGGGTATACGCTCCGCACGTTGCGGGGCTGATGTCGCTTCGAGTCCGGTTGCTGGCGGGTGTGCTGGCGATGACCGCCGTTGGCCTGGTCGCTGCCGGTGGCGGGACCTATCTGGCGCTGCGCTCGTTCCTGCTTGGGCGCGTCGACCAGCAGCTGATGGCGGCACGGGCCGCGACCGGTCGTGGTCTGCGCCAGTCCACCACCAGCACGATCGACACGACGACCCTGAACCAGGTCGCCCCGCCGGTCGCGTTCGTCGAGATTCGTGACGCTGCCGGGCGAGTCGTCGCGTTGCATGATCCGAGCTCACTCAGCGGATCCAGTCCAGAGCCGCGCCTGCCCGCTGTGCTCCATCCCCCGCCGGCGCCCCGGAGCGGCGTGCCGTCACGCGAGCGGGCGCTCCAGTTCGACGTGCCGGCGGTGAGCGGAGCGGGGCGCTACCGCGTCCTGGTCAGCTCGCTGCCGGCGTCGGCCGGTGTGCTGATCGTCGCGGTCTCGCTCGATGACGTCAACGCGACCCTCCAGCGTCTTGTCCGGGTGGAGTTGCTCATCGCGGCCGGGCTGCTGGCCCTGCTTGCGGTGGCAGCGTTCTGGTTGTTGCGGAGAGCGCTGCGGCCGCTCGAGCGGATCTCCGAGGTGGCCGGCGGAATCGCGCAGGGTGATCTGGACGTGCGCGTCTCGCCGGCGGAGGAGCGCAGCGAGATCGGACGGCTCGGTCTCGCGCTCAACGGGATGCTCGAGCGCCTCGAGGACGCATTCGCTCGTCGCGATCGGTCCGAGGCACAGTTGCGACGATTTGTCTCGAGCGCGTCGCATGAGCTGCGCACGCCGCTGACGTCGATCCGCGGCTACGCGGCACTGTTGCGCCGGGGGGCCCGGCACAACCCCGAGGATCTGGAGAAGTCGATCTCACGGATCGAATCAGAAGCGACGCGGATGGGGGGGCTGATCGACGATCTGCTGCTGCTCGCCCGCCTCGACGAGCAGCGGCCGCTCGCGCGACGCCGTACAGATCTGGCGGTGATCGCTCATGAAGCGGCCGACGATGCGCGGGCGCGGGACCCGGGACGGTCGATCACCGTCGATGCCGGCGGTCCGGTGGTCGTGATCGGCGACGAGCCTCGCCTTCGGCAGATCGTCGCCAACCTGCTCGAGAACGCGCAGGTGCACACACCAGTGGATGCGCCTGTCCGGATCGAGGTGAGCGTTCGCGATGGGATGGCCGTCCTGGCGGTGATCGACGCCGGACCCGGCATCGATCCCGACCAGGCCGCCCACGTTTTTGAGCGCTTCTACCGGGGCATGCCGCCCGGGAGCGGCGACAGCGCCCCCCGCACCGAGGGAAGCGGCCTCGGGTTGGCGATCGTCAAAACGATCGCCGAAGCCCACGGCGGCGGCGCGACAGTCACCTCGCGACCGGGCCAGGGCTCGCGCTTCGAGATCACCCTGCCGCTCGGCTGAGCAATGAACTCATCGTCGAACGTTTAGGAGAAAGGCTGAGCGCAACGAGAAGGGCTGGCCGCGAAAAACTCACGGCCAGCCCTGGACCAGCGTGCCATCACGACGCCGTTTAGTCGTTGGCGCCGACCACCTTGAAGTTGCTGGTGACGAAGATGTGATGGGGCCAGTTGACGCCGATGTTGTGGACTTCGTACTCGCCGTTGCTCAGGCGCACGACCCGGTCGACGACGCCGCCGGCGTACGAGGCCAACGCGGCCTTGGTGGCCTTCGTCGCCGCGGTTCCACTGACGAGCGTGCCCGACCCCTGCTTGTAGTCCGCGGGGACCTGGCCGACGGTCTTGGACTTGCCCTGCGTACTGCTCTTGAACGAGATCACCTTCGCCGCCGCCTTCGACAGGTTGATCGCGGGCCCCACGATGACCTGAGATGCGGTGATCGTCGTACTGTTGACCTTGCCGAGCACCAGGACGGTCTTGCCTTTCGTGACGGCGCTCGCCGCCGACTTGGCCGTGCCGTTGTCATAGACGGTCAATGACGTCTCCTTGACAGTGACCTTCCCGCCTGTCGGGGTCGACACGGTAAAGCTCGATCCGGACACGGCCGTGACCTTGCCCACGGATCCGCCGGCAGCGTTCGTCGACCGGGCGTTGGACCCCCCGCCGGACCCGGCGTGACCGGCGAAGCCAGTTGAGCTGCTGGTCTGCGTCGCGGTGGTCGACGGGGTCGTGGCGGCGGCCGAGGTCGACGTACCACCACACGCCGCCAGCCCAAGCCCCAGCGCGGGAACGAACAGCGCGACCGCGACCCCGAGGAAGCGCTTGCTCAGCCGTTGTCGCCGTAGCTTGGGGCGGCCCGGCTGGTGCCGGGACATTGCACTCGACTCGTGGCGGCTCGTGTCGCTGTGAATCTTCATTTCTGCTGCGCTCCATTCTGTTCGCCGGCATCTGAGGCGCGAGTCGCTCCGCGAGCGGACGGTCACTCTCAGATCTCATCCCGCACCTTCCCGCAGGCTGCTGGCGGGCAGCTGAACACGAGCTGTGCATCGCCTGTGCGCTGCCGGACCCGCGATCGATGTGATGAGGCGCGTCGCCATGAGCGCCGCGCGGGGCGATCAGCCGTAGGTCTCGATCAGCGACACGGTATGGCCGCCGGCCCGGTCCGATCCGACGAGCACGCAGGCGCCGACGGTCGGACATGAGACTCCGGTGACCGCGATGTCGGTGGCGCCGCCGGGATCCGGGGCGGACTGGCGCGACCAGCCGATGCCGTTCCAGCGCTCGACGAGCACGCGGTGCGCGTCGGTCCCGACCGCGATGCAGTGCCGCCTCGTTGGGCACGAGACGGAGTTGAGGATGCCGTGGATTCGAGTGAAGACCCACCTGACGCCGTTGAAGACCTGCGCGGCGCTGGCACCGACCGCGACGCATCGCGTCGCCGACGGGCAGGCCACACTCTGGAGGTTGCCGCCGTTGGTCCCGGCCTGCGAGGGGCGCTGCAACGTCCAGTCGCGTCCGTTGAAGCGCTCCGCCAGGTTGCCGCAGCGGCCGCAGCTCCCGCCAGTGGTGGCGTATCCGACCGCGGTGCAGCGATGGCTCGACCAGCACGACAGCCCGGTCAGCTCGTTGTCCGGTGATTCGCCGGCACCCTGGGCGGGGCTCGCCGGCTGGTGCGTCTGGTAGCTCCAATCCAGCCCCGACCACTGCTCGGTCATCGCCGAGGTGGTCGAGCTCATCGGCTCGCCGACACCGTCGGCGCGGCTTCCCGATGCAATGCAATGCCGGACCGACGGACAGGAGATCGCGTCGAGCGTGACCGCCGTATCGCTGCCCTCTGCCGGGGTGTGCTGCAGTGCCCAACTCGTGCCGTTCCAGCGCTCGGCGAAGCCGTCGTCATTGCCCGCCGCATTCGTGTAGCTGCCCACCATCAGGCACGTCCGCCGGACCGGGCAGGCGACCGACTCCGGCGCCGGCATCGTGTTGCTCGCGTCGCTCCCGTTTCCCGGATTCGGCGCGGCCTGCGGCGAGAAGTGACCGGCGAGCGAGCGCAGGGTCAACACCCCGGCCGCGTCGGTGCCGACCGCCATGCACGACCCGGGTGCGGCGCACGACACGGCCGCGAGGCTGCTCGAGGGGTCGGGCACCGACAGCGACGGCGTCGTCGCCGGCGTCCACCCGCTGCCGGTATTGGTCAGGACGAGCGGCACGCTGACCCCGGCGGCATCGGTGTCCGATCCGACCGCCGTGCAGCTCGTGCCGGTCACGCATGAGATACCCGTCAGATCAGGCAGGGATGCCGACCCTGGGGTGGCGATCGGCGCCGGTGTCCAGGCGGTGCCGTTGAACGTGTCGGTGAAGATCCGGTTCGGCTTGCCGCTGCTGCCGGTCTCGTCGCCGACGGCAACGCAGGCCGCCGGCGACGTGCACGAGTCGCCCTGCAGGAACGCGCCGGCCGGCAGGGAGAGATTCTGCGCTGACCACACAGTCCCGTTCCAACCCTCCCCCTCGCTCCCCACTGCCTCACACGCCGTCGCCGCGGGGCACGACAGTCCCAGCAGCAGCACGTTGGTGTGGGTGGAGGCCGGCTCCTCCCGGTCAGACCAGGCGCCGGCGTTCCACTCCGCCGTCACCACCTCGCTGCCCTGCTCCCCGTACGTGGAGTGATACCCGACCGCGTCGCAGACGCCGCTCGGGACGCACGACACTCCGGACAGGCTCTCCACCGGCAGGGCGGTGCCGTGGGAGCTGAAACCGGGCAGAGGCTCGCCGGTCCAGGTGGAGCCGTTCCAGAGCTCGGCCGGATCGGAGGTGGCGCCCACGGCCATGCACGACGTCGGCGAGCTGCACGACACTCCGTCCAAGCTGCCATCGCCGCCAGGGCCGGCAGCTCCGCGCAGGACCGACCAGCTGGCGCCGTTCCACAGCTCCGCCAGCGGAGCGGACGATCCCGCGCTGTCAATCGTCCCGACGGCCAGGCACTCCGAGGCCGAGGGGCAGGAGACGCCCATCAGCCCGCCGCCGGACACCTTCGGCGTGCTCGGCACCCTCCAGCCGGAGCCGTTCGAGACCTCGATGAGCGGCCCGGCGTCGGGCTTCCCGCTCGCGTCCAGGTAGGACCCGACCGCGACGCACTCCGTCGCCGAGGGGCACGAGACCGCGGAGAGCGTTGCGGGCATCGCCATCGCGGCGGTCACGCTCGGCGGCGAGCCGATGCGCCAGCCGGCCGCGTGCGCTGACCCCGCCGCCACGAGCATCGTCAGCGCGAGCCCGAGGACCGCCCCGCCGGCCCGAACATATCCCCGGATCCCCTTGGTGCCGGCCACCCCGCGACAACATACCGCTCATCGCGGGGCCCGTGGGGTTCACCGGCGATCCGCAGATGGGCGGTACTGGGCTCGAACCAGTGACCTCCTGCTTGTAAGGCAGGCGCTCTGACCAGCTGAGCTAACCGCCCGCGGGAGCGGATGGTAGCGAGCAGCGGCCATCTCAAAACACGGTGCCGGCCGTCAGAGCCGCTCCGGGGCACTAACGCCCGCTGGGGGCGATGTTGTGGTTGAGGTGAAAGACGTTGTCGGGGTCGTAGGCGTCCTTGACCGCCGTCAGGCGCGCGAGCTTGGCCGGGCCGTAGGCGCGGCGGACGCCCGAGGCGCCCTCATCGCTGAGCGCGTTGACGTAGGCGCCGCTGGCGAACCGATCGAGCTTGGCGGCAACCCGCCGGGCCGTCTCCATCCTCAGGCCGTCTTCAGCCGGATCGGTCCACCGAGCGGCGGCCACATACTCAAAGCGCGCCTCGCGATGGCTGAACGCGGTGGTGTCATCGGCGATGTCGGCGATCGCCCCGCCGTAAGCCTGCAGGCTTACGCCCGGCAGCGTGGCATCGCCGGGATCTCGGTCCAGCAGCGCGGAGATGGCACCGTCGGACAGCTCCGGCAGGTAGTGGCCCTTCCAGTAGCGCCGCAGCGAGTGACCCTCGGTGTTGTCGTCACGGGTCTGGAGGTCCAGATACGAGGGCTCGGTCACCCGCTCGCCGTCGGCGCGTCCGATCGCGCGCATGGCCGGCAGGAACGCGCGCCCGGCCTCGGGGTCACCCACCCACACGTACCCGAGGGTGACGGTGTCCCCGGAGATCTCGGCGGTCAGCGTCGCCTGGCGCGGCGCCTGTGCGGCGAGATCGCGCCAGGCACGCAGGGCGCCGGCGGCGCGCCCGAGTCCGAACGCGAGGTCAGCGACCAGCGCCCGGGTCCCGACCGGATGCAGGCGGAACTCGAACTCGACGACGATCCCGAAGTTACCGCCGCCGCCGCGCAGCCCCCAGAACAGCTCCGGGTGCTCGTCGGCGGACGCACGCAGCAGCTCGCCGTCAGCGGTGACCACAGTGAACGACACGACGTTGTCGCAGGCGAGGCCATGCTGTCGCGCCAGCCACCCCATGCCCCCGCCGAGGGTCAGCCCGCCCACGCCGGTGTGCGAGACGTTGCCGGCCGTCGTCGCCAGACCGAACGGCTGCGTCGCGCGATCCAGCACGCCGAGGAGCGCGCCGCCCTGGATGCGGGCGCGGAGTGAGATCGGATCGACGCTCACGCTGCCCAGCGAGGTCAGGTCGATCATCAGCCCTCCGTCCGGAACGGCGAGGCCGGCGATGTTGTGGCCGCCGCAGCGGACGCCGATCTCGAGGCCCCGTTCGCGCGCGGTGCGAACGGCGGTGACGACGTCCGCGACGCTCGCGCAGCGGACGATCAGCGCGGGATGGTGATCGACCATGCCGTTCCAGACCGACCGGGCCGAGTCGTATCCGGGAACGGCGGGCGCGAGGACCTGGCCGTCGAAGGTGGGGCGGCGGGTCGTGGTGGGGAACTGCGCGGTGGTTTCCATGGTGTGCAGGCTCGCAAGAATCGGTTCACTTGATAAGGTCCGTTTCCATGGCAGTTTCAAGTACCAATCTGTCGCCGGTCGCCGAGCTGCTGATCTCGCTGAACCGAGACGACGGCGACGCGCTCCACCGTCAGATCGAGGCGTCGATCAGGGAACGGATCCGCGCCGGCGCACTGCCGGGAGGGGCAGCCGTGCCGCCGAGCCGCACGCTGGCGGGCGAGCTCGGCGTCTCGCGCGGCGTCGTGGTGGAGGCGTACGCGCAGCTCGTCGCCGAGGGGTACCTGATCAGTCGGAGCGGGGGCTACACCCAGGTGGCCGACCGTCGCGCCCGCCCGGAACCCGCGGGCATGGTCGCAGCGGCGCGCCCCGGCCCCGGACCGGCGGTCGACTTCGGATACGGGCGCGCGAACGTGGCGGCGTTCCCCCGCGCGGTCTGGCTGCGATCCGTGCGCCGGGTGTTGACCGAGGCTCCCGACGACCGCCTCGGCTACCTCGACGGACGCGGCGCGCCAGAGCTGCGATCGGCACTGGCCGACTATCTCAATCGGGTGCGCGGCACCAGCGCCGAGTCAGAGACGATCATGATCACCAACGGCTACGCCCAGGCGGTCTTTCTACTGCTGGGCGTGCTGGCGGCACAGGGGGCGCGCAGGCTGGCCGTGGAGGACCCGTCGGCGATCGATGACGCCCGGCCGATCGCCGCCGCGCTGGGGCTCGAGGTGGTGGGCGTGCCGGTGGGTCCGGGAGGCGTCGAGATCGGTGCGATCGAGCGCCTTGAGGCCGACGTGCTGATCCTCACGCCGTCGCACCAGTGGCCGACCGGCGGAGTCCTGTCCGCCGATGCCCGCGCAGCAGTGCTCACATGGGCGCAGCGGACGGGAGCACTCGTGATCGAGGACGACTACGACGCCGAGTATCGCTATGACCGTGCCCCGGTCGGGGCGATGCAGGGGTTGGATCCCGACCGGGTGGCGTATGCGGGGACGGCGAGCAAGACCCTCGCTCCCGGATTCCGCCTCGGGTGGCTGGCGCTGCCGCGGAATCTCGTCGCGCCATTCGCGGAGGCCAAACTGCTCGCCGACCGGGGCTCCCCCGTGCTCGATCAGCTCACGTTCGCGGACTTTCTGTCCCATGGCGAATTCGACCGGCACCTGCGCCGCATGCGTCCGATCTACCGCGCTCGCCGCGACGCCGTCCTGGAGGCGCTCGCCGAGCATCTCCCCGATCTGCGGCCGGCCGGCATCGCCGCCGGCCTGCACCTGGTGGCGTGGCTCCCCGATGAGCTCGACGAGATGCAGGTGATCGAGGCCGCGGCGCGTGAGGGCGTGGCGGTCGCCGGGGTCTCCCCGTACCGGCTGACGCCGTCGGCCCCCGGCGGGCTCGTGTTCGGGTACTCGAATCTCAGCGAACGAACGATCGGCGACGGGATCACACGGCTGGCGACGGCGATCGCGAGATTGCGCACCGGCGGACCCCCGGCAGTGAACAGGTCACGTAGTACCGTCGTGTATCGGCATGGACTTCGGCTTTGACCCCCAGCGCGCGCTCGACCAACTGAAGAAGCTCGCCTCCGACGCGCCGGCGCAGATCGCGGACGGCGTCGGCCGTCTGGTCCGTGACACGTCGCCCGAGCGGCTCGAACAGTTGATGCGCTCACCCGCCCGGCGGGCGGTGCTCGACGGGATCTTCTGGCAGATGCCCCGCCAGCTCGACGCCGAGCAGGCCAGGGGGGTCAAGACATCGATCCTGTGGAACATCACCGGGCGATCTGAGGACGGCGTCGACAGGTACCTGCTGACGGTCGACGGCGGACAGGCGCGCACCACCCGCGATCCCGAGGCTGCGGACCCGCGCCTGACGATCACCATGGACGGCGTCGAGTTCCTCCGGCTCATCAGCGGGAACTCCGATCCGATGTCGGCGTATTTCAAGGGCCGGATCCAGCTCGCCGGCGACATCATGGTCGCGGCTCAGCTCGCGCAGCTGTTCCGCATGCCCGGAGCCGGCCAAGGTGACGGGCCGAGCACCCCCAACGGCGGCGGCGAGCTCGACGATCCGCCGCACTGAGACGCGCGCGCCGGCGCCCCGCAGGCACCGTTCAGCAGGCGCGGACCGCGTCTATGCTGGATGTGGTGCACGAGGAGAGGGCGTCGATCGAGTTGCGGGGGGTGGTCAAGCGGTACGGCGAGATCGTCGCGGTCGCCGGGCTTGACCTCGTTGTTCAGCCCGGAATCTGCTTCGGGTTGCTGGGGCCAAACGGCGCCGGCAAGTCGACGACGATGCGGATGCTCACTGCGCAGACGCTCGCCGACGAGGGCACGATCGAGGTGCTCGGCTTCACGCTGCCGGGGGAGTCCAAGCAGGCGCGGATGGCGATGGGCGTCGTTCCCCAGCTGGACAACCTCGACGTCGAGCTCACCTGCCGCCAGATCCTTGACGTGTTCGCCCGCCTGTACCGCGTCCCGCGGGCCGATCGGCCGGCCGCGGTGGAGCGCGCGCTCGAGATCGCCAATCTCAAGTCCCGCGCCGGAACGATCGTGCGTGAGCTCTCCGGGGGCATGCGGCGTCGCCTCCTGGTGGCGCGCGGACTCATCCATCGCCCGCAGCTGGTTCTGCTCGACGAGCCGACCGTCGGTCTCGATCCCCAGATCCGCCAGGAGCTGTGGTCACTGATCGACGGCCTGCGCGCCGAGGGCGTGACCGTGCTGATGTCCACGCACTACATCGAGGAGGCCGAACGGCTCGCCGACACCGTCGCGGTGATGTCAGGCGGGACGATCATCGCCCAGGGCACGCCGGCTCAGCTGATCTCCGCGCACGCCGGCCGCGAAGTGCTCGAGGTCTACGGGCCGCCGGCCGAGCTCGCCGAGCTCGAAGCGATGGCCACTGCCCGCGGGTGGCGGTACCGGCGCAGCGGCCCGGCGGTGGCGCTGCTCGAAGCCGAGCGGCTCAACGGGGAGGCACCGAGCGGGGTGCGGCGCCCGGCGAACCTCGAGGACGCGTTCGTCGCCCTGACCGGACAGGAGATCGAATGATCTCCAGCGAGGCGCCACGGCGGGTGCGACGCCTGGAACCGGCGGCCCTCGCCGGCGTCATGACCCGCGACATCGTGCTGTTCAAGCGCTACTGGAAGGCGACCACGTTCTCGTCGATCGTCCAGCCGACGATCTACCTGCTGGCGTTCGGACTCGGGTTTGGATCACTGCTGCACCGGTTCAGCCACGTCTCCTACGTCGAGTACGTCGCGACCGGCGTGGTGGCAACGGCGGTGCTGTTCTCCTCGGCGTTCCCCGGGATGTTCAACACGTTCATCCGCTGGCAGTTCCAGCGCACGTACGACGCGCTGCTGGCGGCGCCGGTCGACGTCGAGGAGCTGGTGACTGCGGAGATCCTGTGGATCTCGATCCGGTCCGGCGTCTACGGGCTGGCGCCGCTGGTGGTCGGACTCGCGTTCGGGCTCAGGCTCCAGTGGGGAATGCTGCTGGTGCCGCTGATCGGATTCGTCACCGGCTACGGGTTCGCGGCGTTCGGGGTGCTGATCGCCGCTGTCGCCAAGACGATCGACAACTTCAACTACGTGACCAGCGCGGTGCTCACGCCGATGTTCCTGGTGGCCGGCACCTTCTTCCCGATCACCAGCCTGCCGCGCGGGCTGCGGGAGGTCGCCAAGTTCAATCCGCTCTACCACTGCGTCGCGCTGGTCCGGGACGTGTCGCTGGGCACGATCGTCAGCGCAGACCTGGTGCACACCGCGGTGCTCGTCGCCTTTGCGATCGTCATGTGGCGTCTCGCGATCTGGCGCCTGCAAGCCCGGCTGATCGACTGACCGGGCGCGCTCGGGTCATAAGATGCGCTCCGACCCCTCGGAGGAGACGTTCAGTCGATGAAGCAACCGTCAGCGCTGGCAGCCGCCGTCGCCAGCCAGGCCGAATACGACCTGCAGCGGCACTTCATCGACGGCGCGTTCGTGCCGAGCGCCGGGGGTGAGACGTTCGAATCGTTGAACCCGTCGACGAACGGAGTGCTGGCGCTGGCCGCCGCCGGGGATGCGACCGATGTCGATGCGGCCGTGTCGGCCGCGCGGCGGGCGTTTGACGATGGCCCCTGGCCGCGTTTGAAAGCGGCGGAGCGCGCCGGGGTCCTGCGCGCGGTCGCGGCCGCCATCCGTGCCCACAGCGACGAGTTCATCGCCCGCGAGGTCGCGGACATCGGGATGCCGGTCGCGCAGATGAAGGGCCTGGCGGCGCGCGCGGCTCAGAACTTCGAGTACTACGCCGGCGTGGTCACCGAGTTGCACGGTCGCTCGTTTCAGGTCGGCGACGAGTTCATCAACTACACGATCCGCAAGCCGGTCGGGGTGGCTGGGTTGATCATGCCGTGGAACGCGCCGCTGATGCTGTCGACGTGGCGGATCGCGCCGGCGCTGGCGGCCGGGAACACCGTGGTGCTCAAACCGGCGGAGTGGTCGCCGTTGACCGCGACGCTGCTGGCGAGCGTGCTGGCGGAGGCCGGCGTCCCGTCCGGTGTGTTCAACGTGGTGCATGGCTACGGCGAGACCGCGGGCGCGGCGCTGTCCCGGCACCCCGGCGTGAACCTCATCTGCTTCACCGGCGAGACGACGACGGGTGAGACGATCATCGCCGCGGGTGCGCCGACGCTGAAGCGCTCCTCGATCGAGCTCGGTGGCAAGTCGCCGGTGGTGGTGTTCGATGATGCCGACCTGGAGCTGTGCGTCGACGCCGCGCTGGCCCAGATCTTCACCATGAACGGGCAGCGCTGCACGGCCGGCTCGCGCCTGCTCGTGCAACAGGGCGTGTATGAGGAGATCGTGGCGGCGGTCGCAGAGCGGGCCCGGCACATCCGGGTGGGTGATCCGACGAACCCGAGCACCGAGCTGGGCCCGTTGATCCGGCCCGAGCATCACGAGCGCGTGCTGGGGTACATCGCGTCCGCGCGCGAGCAGGGGGCACGGGTGCTGGCCGGCGGCGAGCGGCCGCCGGGGCTGCCGGATGGGAACTTCCTTCAGGCGACGGTGATCGCCGACGTCACCGAGCGCATGACCGTCTTTCAGGAGGAGATCTTCGGCCCGGTGCTGGTGGCGATGCCGTTCACCGATGAGGCGGACGCGGTCCGGTTGGCCAACGCGACGCAGTACGGGCTGGCCGCGTACGTGTGGACCAACGACATCCGCCGCGCCCATCGCGTCGCGCATGCGATCGACACCGGCATGTGCTGGGTCAACTCTCAGAACGTGCGGGACCTGCGCACGCCGTTCGGGGGCGTGAAGTCGAGTGGCATCGGCCGCGAGGGCGGCGACTACGCGTTCGATTTCTATTGCGACACCGAGATCGTCCACGTCGCGCTCGGCTCGCATCACATCCCGCGACTAGGACTGGGGCAGGACGGCGAATGAGCACGCCGGCGCGGCAACTGGCCAACACGGTGCCGGCTCGGACACCGTTTGACATCGTGCGCGCCGCGTTCGTGGAGCTGCAGGTGACCGACCTGCACGCATCCGAGCATTTCTACGCGGAGCTGTTGGGGATGATCGTGTCGGCTCGCAGCGAGGATGCGGTGTACCTGCGTGGCTGGGAGGAGCGCCAGCACCACTCGCTCATCCTTCGCCAAACCGCCCCCACCCAACCCGCCACCGCCGCGCGGCTCGGTTTCCGCGTGCGCGCGGACCACGATCTGGAGCTGCTGGCCGAGCATTTCGACACGATGGATCTCGCCACGCGCTGGCACGAGCCCAGCGCCGACCCGGGGATGGGACGCTCGCTGCGAGTGTGGGACCCGTTCGGCTATCCGCTCGAGTTCTTCCACGCGATGCAGCAGTTCGAGACTCAGCATCAGCGGTTCGATCTGCATCGCGGCGCGCCGCTGTTGCGCTTCGATCATCTCAACCTGCACTGCCCACGGGTCGAGGACACGTTCCGGTTCTGGCTGAGCCTCGGTTTTCGCTGCTCGGAGTACATCTCCACCGACAGCGCGACCGACGAGCAGATCACCGGCGCCTGGCTGTTGCGCAAGCCGACGGTCCACGACGTGGCGCTGACCGCCGGGACGGGGCCGCGGCTGCATCATTTCGCCTACTGGATCGCCGAGCCGGCCGGCGTGCTGCGCGCGTGCGACCAACTCGCCGGCGGGTACCAGTCGCACGTGATCGAGCGGGGGCCGGGGCGTCACGGCGTGTCCAACGCGTTCTTCGTCTACCTCCGCGATCCCGACGGCCATCGCATCGAGCTGTACTCATGCGACTACTACACCGGTGATCCCGATCACAAGCCGTTGCGATGGTCGGTCAACGACCCGCGCTGCCGCTCGTTCTGGGGCGCCCGCGCCCCCGACAGCTGGTACGACGAGTCCAGCCTGCTGCTCGGCCCCGCCGGACAGCCCGAGCCGGTGCAACCGGCCACCGTCGACGAGCGAGCTCAGCACAGCGAGGTGCTGGCGTAGTGGCGCTGCCCGACGGGGTGACGCCCAGCAAGGTCATCGCCGTCCACCTCAACTACCACAGCCGCGCCGCCCAGCGCGGGCGGGTCCCCACCGAGCCCTCGTACTTCCTGAAGCCGACGAGCTCCATCTCCGCGGGCGGCGACGTGGTCCGTCCGCAGGGGACCGAGCTGCTCGCGTTCGAGGGCGAGATCGCGGTGATCATCGGCACCCGCGCGCGCGACGTGACGCCGGCGCAGGCGGGTGGCCACATCGGCTGGTTCGCTGCCGCCAACGACTTCGGCGTCCACGACCTCCGCTGGGCTGACCGCGGCTCCAACGTGCTGGCCAAGGGCCAGGATGGGTTCACGCCGATCGGTCCGGCGGTGCCGGCTTCGGGCATCGAACGCGCCGCGCTGGCACTGCGCACCACGGTCAACGGCGCGGTTCGCCAGGAGGCGTCCGGCGCCGATCTCATCTTCACCTTCGCCGAGCTGATCGCCGACCTCAGCCGGTTCATGACGCTCGAGCGCGGGGACGTGATCCTCACCGGAACGCCGGCCGGTACCGGTGTCGTGCGGCCGGGTGACGTGATCGAGGTGTCGCTGGCGGGGGCCGGCAGTGTGACGAGCACCGTGGTGGAGGCGACCGCCGAGCTCAAGCCCTACGGCGCGATGCCCAAGGCCACGGCGGAGGCGCGTGCGTTTGCCACCGGTGTCAACACGCCGCGCCCGGCGCCGCTCTCGGCCGATGGGATGGCCGCGCTGACGCAGGTCTCGACGGCGACCCTGACCGTGCAGCTGACCCGTCGCGGCATCCAGACGACATTCCTCACCGGCCTGCGGGCGGCCCGGCCGGACCTGCGCATGGTCGGCTACGCCCACACGCTCAGATACGTGGCGGTACGCGCCGACGTGCGCGAGGCGATGAAGGGCACCGAGGACGCGCAGAAACGCGCGGTCGAGAGCGTGTCCCCGGGTGACGTGCTGATCATGGAGGCGCGCGGCGAGACGGGCGCCGGGACGATCGGGGACATCCTGGTCGCCCGAATCCGGGCTCGCGGCGGCGCCGGGGTCGTCACCGACGGCGGCGTGCGCGATACCCCCGGGGTAGCCGAGCTGGAGATCCCGACGTACTACCGGGTCGCGAACGCCTCGTCGCTGTGGAACGCCCACATCCCGCTCGACGTCGACGTCCCCATCACCTGCGCCGGCGTGCTGGTGATGCCGGGCGACGTCGTCGTCGGCGACGCCGAGGGCGTGGTCATCCTGCCGGCGAAACTCGCCGAGGAGATCGCCCACGACGCGTACGAGGTGGAGCAGCGCGAGAGCTTCGCGCTGGAGCGGGTCAACGCCGGCGAGTCGTTCCGCGGCCTGTACCCGCTGTCAGCCGAGCGCCAGCCCGAGTACGAGCGCTGGCGCGCCCAACGAGACCCCAAGGAGAGCGGATGAGCAGCCCGTTTGCCGCCGATGCGACCGCCGTGCGCGGCGCGATCACCCCGCTGATCACCCCGTTCGGAGACGACGGCGCCCTCGACGTCACGTCGATCCCGCGGCTGATCGACTGGCAGCTCCAGCACGGCTCGCACGGGATCTCGGTGGGCGGGTCGACCGGCGAGCCGACCTCGCAGACGGTGTCCGAGCGCATCGAGGTGATGCGCGCCGCCGCGTCGGCGATCGCGGGCCGGGCTCCGTTCCTGCCCGGAACCGGGACCGCGCTGATGGGCGAGACGCTGGAGCTGACCGCCGAGGCCCAGCGCCTCGGCGCCGCCGCGGCGCTGGTCGTCACGCCGTACTACGGGCGCGCCCAGCAAGAGGGACTGTTTCGCTGGTACTCCCGCGTCGCCGATGAGTTCCCCGACCTGCCGATCATCGTCTACAACGTGCCCGTCCGCGCCGCGGTGGACGTACAGCCACAGACGGTCGGCCGGCTGCGCCGCGCGCACCCCAACATCGTCGGAATCAAGGAGACCACCCGCGACTTCGAGCACGTCTCCTACGTGCTCAACGAAGCCGGATCGGACTTCATCGCGCTGTCGGGCATCGAACTGCTCTGCTACCCGATGCTGACGATCGGCGGCCGCGGGCACCTCAGCTGCGTGGGGAACTTCGCGCCCGATCCCGTCGCCCAGCTCTATGACGCGTTCGTCGCCGGGGACCACCAGCGCGCCCGCCAGCTGCACTACGACCTGCATCCGCTCGTCGACGCCGCGTTCGCGGAGACCAACCCGGTCCCCGTCAAGTGGGTGATGAAGGAGCTGGGGCTGCTCGCCTCCGATCACTGCCGCGAGCCGCTGGCGCCGCTCAGCGACGCCGCCCGCGAGCGGGTGACCGCGCTCCTCGCCGGCAGCCCCCACGTTGATCTCGCCGGGGCGGCGGTCGGCTGAGCTCAGGTCGCTGCGCGTGGCGACTAAACGAACCAGGAGTTCGCTTACTTGCCAGGCTCCCTCCTGCACCTACGTGTAGAGCGCGATCTCGTTGACGTCCACCTGGGCGTGACTGCCAGGCCCGGGGGGTAGGGTCGCGCAGAGTCCAGTCAACGAGCGGAGGAGCCCCAGCCATGGCAGCGCGTACCGGCAGCGAGTACATCGAGCGCCTGGCCGCGTCGCGCCCGACCGTGGAGATCCACGGGGAGACGGTCACCGGCGGAATCCCGGATCATCCGGCGTTTCGCAACGTGGTCCGCAGCTACGCCCACCTGTACGACCTCCAGCACGACCCCGACCTGCGGGAGCTGCTGACCTACGAGTCGCCGGTCACCGGTGACCGCGTCGGCACCTCGTTCATGGTCCCGCGCACCGCGGAGGACCTGGTCAAGCGCCGCGAGATGATGAGCACCTGGGCCCGCGTCTCGGGCGGGATGCTCGGGCGAACCGGCGATTACCTGAACTCGTGCCTGATGGCGCTGAGCGAGGCGGGCGACTGGTTCGCCCAAGCGGACAGCGCCTTCGGCGACAACGCGCGACGCTACTACGAGATGGTCCGCGAACAGGACCTGCTGCTCACCCACACGCTGATCCCGCCCCAGGCCAACCGCAGCGCCTCGGGATCGCAGCAGCTCGGCGGCCGGCTGTCGGCCCAGATCGTCTCCCAGGACGACGCCGGAATCGTCGTCCGCGGCGCCCGGCTGCTGGCGACGATCGGCCCGACCGCCGACGAGCTGCTCGTGTTCCCCTCCACGGTCCTCAAGGGGCGCCCCGAGGACGCCCCCTACTCCTTCGCGTTCGCCGTCAGCTGCGACGCAGCCGGCCTGCGTTTCCTGTGCCGCGAGTCGGCCGACTACGGCCGCAGCCATTTCGATCATCCGCTCGGATCCCGCTACGAGGAGATGGACGCGGTGGTGATCTTCGATGATGTCAAGGTCCCGTTCGAGCGCTGCTTCATGCTCGGGCACCCGGACCTGTGCAACGGCTTCTACGCCGAAACGAGCGCGGTGCACCACATGACGCACCAGGTGACCGCCCGCACGACCGCCAAGACCGAGTTCATCCTCGGGCTGATCACGCTGCTGACCGAGGCGATCGGGATCGAGCAGTTCCAGCACGTGCAGGAGAACGTGGCCGAGGTGATCGTCGCGCTCGAGGGGATCCGCGCGTTCGTACGAGCCGCCGAGGCCGACGCCGCGCCGAACGCGTACGGGGTGATGACGCCGAAATGGGAGCCGCTCAACGCCGCCCGCAACTGGTATCCCAAGCTCTACCAGCGCTTCCCGGAGATCCTGCGCAAGCTCGGCGCCTCCGGCTTGATGGCGCTGCCGACCGAGGCCGACGTCACCGGGCCCGCGCACGATGACATCGAGCACTATCTGCAGTCGGCCACGCTCGCCGGCCGCGACCGCGTCCGGCTGTTCCGACTCGTGTGGGACACGTGCATCTCGGCGTTCGCCGGGCGTCAGGCGCTGTACGAGTACTACTTCTTCGGCGACCCGGTGCGGATGGCGGGAGCCCTGGTCAACAGCTACGACCGGTCCCCGTATCGCGACCGGGTGCAGGCATTCCTGGACCAGAGCGACTAGACGGCGCGCACGACGAGCGCGATCACGCCGGCGCGTCCCTGGGCCAGGTTGTCGTACAGGTTCGCCGCCATCTGCGGGAACTCGGGGCCCATGACCACCGGCAGCCCGATCGGCGTCCGCGTCGCCGGCGGCCCACTGACCAGAGCGGCGAACCACTCGGTGGCAAGCGTCGTCTGGTCCTGGAACGAGACCTCTTCGAACCCGGCCTCGCGCAGGGCGTCTCGGGTCGACTGCGCGCTGAGCAGGAAGCTCGTCTCCGGGGTCCGCGACCACGGCACCGGAAACCGCAACGGATCGCCAGCACCGTCGCCGGCGACCACGTCATAGATGGCGAAACGACCGCCGGGCCTCAGCACCCGCCGGACGCCCGCGTACAGGCGCCCGCGATCGGCGATGTTCATGGCCGCGTGCTGGGTCCAGGCGTGATCAAAGACGGCGTCGGCGAACGGCAGCTCGGTGGCGTCCCCCTGCTCGAACCGCGCCTGGGTGGTGAGGCCGGCACGCTCGGTCAGGCGGGCGGCAACGTCGACGAACTCGGCGCTGAGATCGATGCCGGTGACGTAGCAGCCGTGATCGGCCGCCAGCAGCCGCGCCGGGCCGCCGAGGCCGCTGCCGACGTCGAGCACCGCGTCGCCGGCGGCCGGACCGAGAGCGTCCGCGAGCTCGCGGGTGGCGGCCAGGCCGCGCGTGTGGAACTCGTCCAGCGGCGCGAACGAGGACCACGGCACCCCGTCGCCGTCCAGCCCCGCCTCGGCGAGCGCCGCCCGTACCCGGTCCCACAGGGGAGCGGTGCCGTAGTGCTGACGAACGGCGTCGCGCGACATTGTCTACCGCGGAGCCGACACGGCCTCCGCCTGGGCGCGCTCACGCCGGCGCAACGGGTGTCCGTCTGACGCGCCGGCGCCGGGGAACGCCCGCACGTCGGACGGTCCGAGCCTCTCGGCGCAGACGGTGCAGACACGATGGGCGTCGACCTCGCCGCCGCAGCCGCGGTGCTCCAGCCGCACCGGCGGACCGCCCGGCAGCCGGCCGTGCCTGTCGCCCCAATGCATGAGCGCGACGATCGCCGGCCACAGGTCGAGGCCCTTGTCCGTGAGGTGGTACTCGTAGCGCTCCGGCCGCTCCTGGTAGCGCCGCCGCTCCAGGATCCCGTGGTCCTGCAGGCGCCCGAGCCGGGCCTGGAGCACGTTGCGCGCGATTCCGAGATCGGCCTGGATCTCATCGAAGCGGTGAACCCCGAGCAGTGCCTCCCGGACGATCAGCAGCGTCCAGCGCTCTCCCACCACCTCCAGCGTGGCGGCGACGCTGCACTCCTGGTCTGAGTAGGTACTCCGCAACGGCACGGCAACACACACTAGACGAATGAGTTGCATCATGCAACTAATAGCTGGTAGAGTGCGGCGTCGGTCATGACCGACGCGGAGCGGACCCGGACCTTCGGATGGCAGGACCCGTCGCTGAGCGTGGCCGCCGGCGCGGAGCACAGCGGCATCGAGCTTCTCCGCGCGATCGTTGCCGGCGAGCTGCCGCCGCCTCCGATCGCCCAACTGCTGGCGATGAGCCTCGACGAGGTGCAGGAGGGCCGCGCCGTGTTCTCGCTCGAGCCGGCCGAGTGGATGTACAACCCGATCGGGTCCGTACACGGCGGCGTCGCGGCGACGATCCTCGACTCGTGCATGGGCTGCGCGATCCATTCGCTGCTGCCCGCCGGCGTCGGCTACACCACCAGCGACCTCCAGATCCGGTACTCACGCGGGATGACCGTCCAGACCGGACGCGTGCGCGCCGAGGGCACGGTGGTCCACGCCGGCCGGCGGCTGGCCACCGCCGAGGGCCGGCTGACGGTGGCGGCGACCGGCAAGCTGATCGCTCACGCCACCATCGGCTGCGTCGTACTGCGCTGACCCACCGTCTATGGCGGGCTCGCCTCCGAGCGCTCCAACTCGCCGAGCAGGCGCCGAAGCAGCCGCTCGAGCGTGGCCTGATCGGCGTCGCCGAGGGAGCGCAGCAGCCGTCGCTCGTTCTCAACGTGCACCGGCGCCACCCGGTCGACGAGCCCGAGACCTCGCGCGGTCAGCCGCACGAGCCGCCCGCGGCCGTCGTCAGGATCGGGGAGGCGCTCGATGAGCCCGGCCTGCTCGAGTCGCGTCAGGCGATTGGTCATCGTGCCCGACGTCCGCATCAGCCCCCGGTACAGCGCGGTGGGCGAGCGCTCGTACGGCGGCCCGACGCGGCGCAGGCTGGCCAGTACATCCCACGAGCTACGCGACAGGCCGTACCCGTCCATGAGCGCGTTCGTCGATTGGTCGAAGTAGGCCGCGATGCGACCCACGCGGGCAACGATGCCGACCGGGGCGGTGTCGAGGTCGGGGCGGACCTTCCGCCACTGCTCGCGGACGAGGTCAACATGATCGGGCGAGTCGGGTTGTGCGGATCCGGCGGGTGGATTCATGTCGCGTCAGGCTATTCTGAGGTATCTCGACATCAAGATTGTTTGGGGAGGCGAATTATGACTGCGGCTTCGGACCCGAACGCCCTGTTGACGGCGGCGCGAGAGCTTGCGCAGGCGGCCGCCGCGTTTGCCGAGCAGGACGACCCGGACGGGCGCTACGCCACGGCGGCGGACCGGTTGGCGCGCTCGGTGATCCGCCCGCTCGCCGCCGGCGGGGACGACGATGCCGAGCCTGAGACGGCCGGGCGGAACGTCAGCCGCGGCGAATGGGAAGAGGCCCTGTGGAGCCTGGCGCGCGACGCCACCACGCGATGCGCCGGTCCGGCGCGGTCCGCCGGACTGCTCGAAGCGACGGCCGCACTCCAGCATCTCGCCACGTCCCTGACCACGAACGCCGAGAGTCGCGCGGGGCGGCGGCGGGAGCTGGACGGCCTGTGCCGGCCGCTTGCCCCGGAGATCCGGGCCGCCCACGACGGTCCCTACCTGATCACCAACCCGCGCCGCCTCGAGAGCTGGCTGGGAGTGGAGCTCGAGACCACGCCGCAGCTGGCGCTGTGCCGCTGCGGCCGCTCGCAGCTCAAGCCGCTGTGTGACGGCACCCACGCGGACGTGGGATTCTCGGACGCCAAGGACTCCAACCGGGTCCCCGATCGCCGCGACACGTTCGTCGGCCAGCAGCTCACGATCCTCGACAACCGCGGCATCTGCCAGCACTCGGGGCTGTGCACGGACCGTCTCGCCGGCGTCTTCCACGCCGGCGACGGACCTTTCGTGACGCCGAGCGGCGGCCGGATGGATGAGATCATGCGGGCGGTGCGTGACTGTCCGTCGGGCGCGCTCAGCTACGCCATCGACGGCGTGGAGGCCCGCGGCGAGGTGGATCACCACGGACGCCGGGAACCCGTGATCCAGGTGACCCGGGACGGGCCCTACCGGGTGACCGGCGCGATCGCGCTCGTCGACGGGGACGGGAGCGCGGTGCCGCGCAACGCGGGCGCCTCCACCGAGCACTACGCGCTGTGCCGGTGCGGCCAGTCGCAGAACAAGCCGTTCTGCAGCGGCATGCACTGGTACGTGGACTTCCACGATCCGGTTCCCGAGGCCGACGAGACCCCGACGATGTTCGAATGGTGCGGCGGGCTGCCGGCGCTGACCCGGATGACGCGGATCTTCTACGAGAAGTACGTGCCCCAGGACCCGCTGCTGGCACCCCTGTTCGCCACCATGTCCGCCGATCACCCCGCGCGGGTGGCGAAATGGCTGGGCGAGGTGTTCGGCGGCCCGCCCCGCTACAGCGAGGAATACGGCGGCTATCCGCGGATGCTCTCCCAGCATCTCGGCAAGGGGCTCACCGAGGAGTGGCGCGCCAGGTGGGTCACGCTGCTGCTGCGGTCCGCCCGGGATGCCGGCCTGCCCAACGACGCCGAGTTCCGCTCGGCGTTCCAGTCATACATCGAATGGGGCTCCCGGCTCGCCGTCGAGAACTCCCAGACCACCGCCACGCCGCCCCAGCACATGCCGATGCCGCACTGGGATTGGCATACCGCGGCCGGACCTCCGGGTTCCCGGATCCCCGCGCTCGCGCCGCCGTCCGCGGACCCCTCGCCGGTGGTGCTGCCGGCCGCCGACGAGGCGGTCGACTTCGAGACCCACATCCGCCCGCTGTTTCGCGAGCGCGACCGCAAGTCGATGAGCTTCGCGTTTGACCTGTGGTCCCATGACGACGTCAGCGCCCATGCGCAGGAGATCCTCGAACGCGTTCGCAATGGCTCGATGCCGTGTGATCAGGCGTGGCCCGAGGAGTGGGTCGCCGTCCTGGCGCGGTGGATCGAGGCGGGCCTGCCCGATGACACCGCCGCCGACGGGTGAAGAAACGGAACGGCCCCCTGCACCCAGCCTGACTGCAGCACCTCGACCAGCGACGGCGGCGTGAGGACGACGGCCGTCTCACCGTGCGGGCGTGGGCGTCGGGTCGTATAGCCGGCGGCCGTCCACTCCAGCAGCTCGTCACCGAGCACGAGCCACGGCGCGTCCTCGAACACGACGAACGCGCCGTCGGGGAGATCCCCAAACCGGGCCTGGTGGCGGCGCTGGCCGCGGGTGACGGGGTCCACCCGCTCACCGTGCAGCCGCAGATCCATGGCGTCGGCGCCGTGCTCGCCCGGATGCAACTCGTCCCAGCGGGCCACGAACCGGTTGTAGTCCTGCCGCCGGCACTCGGCGCACGGCCGGTGACCGGCGGCGAACGCGGTCGCCTCGTCAAGGAGGAACAGCTCCGTGTAACGACCGGGGGCCATCAACGGCGCACGGCGGCGGCCCTTGAACTCCAGCCGGCAGGCGATCCAGCGGCGAACGCCGTAACGGCGCCGGATGGTCCCGTTGCGATCGTGCAGGCAGCCACGGTTCCCGTAGACCAGCCCGCGGGCGGGATCGCTGATCAGCTCCCCGAACGGGGTGACTCGATTGCGGCGTGGCATATCCGTACGACGCCAGTGTCCGCGATGGCGTGAGATCCCGGCCGGTGCGCGATCAGTTCCAACGCAGCCGTGAGCGGGTGTCCCAGTAGCCATCGGGATCCTCGGCCAGCACCGCGAGACGCTGGAGCAGCTCCTCGTCGACGTCCACGTCAAGGGCGGCGAGGTTGCTTTCGAGCATCTCGCGGCCGGCGGCGCCGCTGAGCACCACGTCCACCCAGGGCTGGGCCAGCACGGCCGCGAGCGCGAGCGCGTCCGGAGTCACCCCCGCCTCATCCGCCAGCGACACGAGCGCCGGCACATCGCCGCGATCGGTGAGCCGGCCGTTGGCCACCGCCTCCTTGACGATGACGCCGAGGCCGGCCCGGCGGGCGGCGGCCAGGGCCGGACCGGCCGATGGCTCGAGCAGGTTCCAGGTCGCCTGGACCGCGTCGAAACCGCCGACCTCGACGGCCCGCTCGATCGTCTCGCGCTGCCGGGGACCGGTGGCGGTGAAGCCGATGTAGAGGCCGCCGGCGCGCAGCCGCGCCAGCTCCGCGCGGATCGCGACGTCCTCGAGCACGCCGCTGTCGATCGTGGCCGAGTGGATCTGATAGAGGCACAGTCGCGAGCCGAGGAGCACCCGGCTCTCCGCCTCCTGCCGGCGCAACGTCTGGATCGACAGATCCTTGACCTCGTTGACCTCGGCATCGACGCGCCACTCGGCGGTGTACGTGTATCCCCATTTGGAGCCGACGGTGACCTCGGGCGGCGCCAGCCCGCGCGCGGTCAGCCATGAGCCGAGAAACGCCTCCGCCCGCCCGTAGGACCGCGCGGCGTCGAAGTACCGGACCCCCGCCTCCCACGCCGCGTCGAGCACCGCATGCGCATGGGACTCCATCGATGCGATGTCGATCTGGCCGCCGACATCCCCGGCGTGGCCGATGTTGATGTACCCGGGCCGGCCCAGTGCCGCCAGTCCGAGGCCGACGCGAGTGACGTCAAGGGGCGTCGTACCCAGCTTCGCAGAGACCACGGTGTGACAGTACCCTCGCAGCGATGCGACTGTCGGTCCTGCGCTCCTTCGCCCACGATCCCCTGCTGCTGCGGACCACGATGACCGAGGACCAGCGATCGCATCCGGTGGTGACCGCCATCCTCCGGCGGCGCGCCGAGGGCTCCCGGCCGGGCGAGCGCACCGACGGACGCCGGATCGCGCTGGTCATCGAGGGCGGCGGCATGCGCGGCGTCGTGTCGGCCGGGATGACGGCCGCGATCGAGCAGCTCGGCCTCACCGACGCCTTCGACGAGGTCCACGGCGCCTCCGCGGGCGCCTTCAACGGCACGTTCCTGCTCGCCGGTCAGGCCGCGTACCTGGCGGCGCTGTACCCGCACGGCTTCGGGAACCCGGGCTTCGTCGGGCTCCGGCAGCTGCTGCGCGGCCGTCCGCTGTTCGACATGGACTACGTCGTCGGGGAGGTGTGGCGCCGGCAACGGCCGCTGCGGGTGGACGCGATCCTGTCGAGCGGGATCGAGCTGCACTGCACCGCGACGAACGTCGACTCGGCCGAGATCGTCGACCTCACCAACCTGCGCGACGGCGATGAGATCCGCTGCGCGATGCGCGCCTCCGGACGTCTCCCCTGGCTCGCCGGGCCGCCGGTGGAGTTCCGCGGACGCCGGTGGCTCGATGCGACGCTGGCCGAGGCGATCCCGATCCACGCCGCCCAGACGAGCGCAACGGACCTCCTGGTCCTTCAGACTCGGCCGCGCGGAATCCAGCACACGCCGCTGTCGGGCCCCATCGCCCGTCTCACCGACGGCTATCTCCGCAAGCTCAATCCGGCGCTCGTGGAGCTTCGGCTCAGTCGCTCGGAGCGCTATGACCGGCTGAGCGCGGAGCTGGGCGAGCGCTCCGTCGACCCGTCGGCACATCCCGCGGTGTGCGTGATCCGCCCGCCGGAACGATCGCTCCTCATCAGCCAGATGGAGAACCGCCATACGGCCCTGTCGACCGCGGGCAGCCACGGCTTCCGGGCCGCCTGGATGGCGCTGGCGGGCGAAGATCCCGAGCTGCTCAGCATTCCGCGGGCCTACCCGGCCGCCCAGACCAGGACTGCCGCCACGCCCCGGCGCGAAGAACCGGCGTCGATGGCCGGCCGTCAGGGCATGAATCTGTAACGGTTGTCACGCACAGGGGTACATCGGGCGGTGTTGCCGTTCCGCCGCCAAACCTCCTGGCAGCGCCGAGTCACGAACGCGGCGCGCAATGCACCCCAAAAGGGGCGCCAGCTGCGCGACGCCGCCGCCCAACTCGACGTGCCCTGGGCGCGCTCACTTCCGGCGCGGTTCATCCGCGAGCGCTTCATGCAGTTCGTGCTCAACCCGGTGATGGACTACTACGCCGCTCGCCGCGCCACCGGCCGGGAGAAGCTCTCGGCGCTCAAGCAGCCGGTGATCCTGGTGGCCAACCACGCCAGCCACATGGACACGCCGGTGATCCTGTCGGCGCTGCCCCGCAAGCTGCGCAAGCGCACGGCCGTGGCCGCCGCGGCCGACTACTTCTACCGCAACCGGCTGGTGGCGTCGGCGGTATCGCTGATCTTCAACACGGTCCCGATCGAGCGCAAGGGCGGGGGCGGCCTGGCCAAGGACGGCAGCCATCTCGACACGCTGCTGGACGAGGGCTGGAACCTGCTGCTGTACCCCGAGGGAACCCGGTCGCGGGGCGGAGGGCCCGGTCGGGTGCGACGCGGAGCGGCGGTGCTGGCCGCGGCGCACAACCTGTCGATCATCCCGATCCGCGTCACCGGGACGGCGGACGCGATGCCGCCCGGCCGGCTCTGGCCCAAGCGCCTGCACGGGAGGCTGCTGACCAAGCGCCACCGGATCACGGTCGCGTTCGGCGAGCCGATCCTGCCCAACGGCGGTGACACCGCGGCGCTGATCGAGCGGGTGCAGAGCTTCTTCGACAACAACGGTGACGGCGGCCCCTCCCGCTCGCCCTATCGCCGCCAGCCTCCCGCCACCAAATCATCCAACGGCGGCGGCATGCCCGTCATCGGCGCCAAGGCGATCAACGGCGCCAAGCCGGCCGGCGGCAAGCTGCCGGCCACCGGCCCGACGATCAAGAACAGCTGACGCGCCGCGCGGCCTGCGCCCGGCCCGGTCTTCAGTTCAGTCGTCGTCCTCGTCCAGCCAGTCGGTGGTCCGGGCTACCGCCTTGCGCCACTTGCGGTACCCACGCTCGCGACGGTCGGCGTCCATGTCCGGCAGCCATTGGGCGGCCATGTGCCAGTTGGCGCGCAGCGCGTCGGTGTCGGGCCAGAAGCCGACCGCCAGCCCGGCGGCGTAGGCCGCCCCGAGCGACACCGTCTCGGCCACGTTCGGGCGGACCACCGTGATATCGAGCACGTCGGCGAGGATCTGCATGAGCAGGTTGTTGGCGGTCATGCCCCCGTCGACCCGCAGCGTGCTCAGGGGCACGCCGCCATCGCTGATCATCGCCTCGACGACCTCCCGCGTCTGCCACGCCGACGCCTCGAGCACCGCGCGCGCCAGATGCCCCTTCGTGATGTAGCCGGTGAGGCCGGCGATCACGCCGCGAGCGTCGCTGCGCCAGTGCGGCGCGAACAGGCCCGAGAACGCCGGCACGAAGTAGCAGCCACCGTTGTCCTCCACCGTTCGGGCCAGCGTCTCGATCTCGGGCGCCGAGCCGATCAACGTCAGGTTGTCCCGGAACCACTGGACGAGCGCGCCGGTGACGGCGATCGACCCCTCCAGGGCATAGGTCGGGGGCTCCTCGCCCACCCGGCAGGCGAGCGTGGTCAGCAGGCCGCTGCCCGACAGGACCGGTCGCTGTCCCGTGTTGAGCAACAGGAAGCTGCCGGTTCCGTAGGTGCATTTGGCATCCCCGGGCGAAAAACACGTCTGGCCGAATAGCGCCGCCTGCTGGTCGCCGAGCGCCGCCGCCACCGGCACCCCGGCGAGCTGCCCGCGGGCCTCGCCGTACACCTCGACGGACGGGCGGATCTCCGGCAGCATCGCCCGCGGGACATCGAGCGCGCGGAGCAGGTCGTCATCCCAGTCGAGCGTGTTCAGGTTCATCAGCAGCGTGCGGCTGGCGTTGGTCACATCGGTGAGGTGGCGGCCGGTCAGATGCCAGATGAGCCACGAATCGACGGTGCCGAACAGCACCTCGCCCGCCTGCGCGCGTTCATCCAGGCCCGGCACGCTGTCGAGCAGCCACCGCAGCTTGGGACCGGAGAAGTACGAGGCCGGCGGCAGGCCGGCGCGCTCCCGGAAGTAAGCCTCGCCGTACCGCGCGGCGAGGGCACGGACGATGTGATCGGTTCGCGTGTCCTGCCAATTGATGGCGGGGTGCACCGCCTGGCCGGTCCGTCGATCCCACACGATGGTCGTCTCCCGCTGGTTGGCGATCCCCAGTGCGACGAGATCGCCAGGCTCCAGGCGAGCCTCGGCCAGTGCCCGGCCGACGACCTCCTCGACGTTGCGCCAGATCTCCTCGGGATCGTGCTCCACCCACCCGGGCCGCGGATAAACGTGGTGGTGCTCCTTCTGGGCGACGGACACGATGCGGCCGGACCGATCGAAGACCAGGCAGCGGGACGACGCGGTGCCCTGGTCGATCGCGGCCACGTATCGCTCTCTCATCGCTGCCTCTCTCTCACCACGGGATCGCGCCCAGTTCGCGTGAGACGGCCCGGGCCGCCTCACGTACATCGGCGAGCAGTTCCCCGCGCGGCTGGCGTGCGGCCAGCAGTCGCTCGGGGGAACCGAAGATACCCATCGCACCGACGACGAGGCCGCTTCGATCCATGATCGGAGCCGCCAGGGACACCTGGGCCCGCGTCAGTTCGCCGATCTCGCTGGCCCACCCGCGTTCGCGGATCCGAGCCAGCTCGCGCTCGAGCCGCTCCTGACCGCAGATCGTCGCATCGGTGAATGCCGCCAGGCTCCCCCCGACCAGTTCGGCGGCCACGTAGGGATGATGGGCGAGCAGCACCTTGCCCAGCGCCGTTGCATGAGCCGGAAGCAGCGATCCCACATCGAGCGTCTGGAAGCTGTCATCGGGCCGAAACACGTGATGGACGATCAGGACCTGCGCTTCGTGCAGAGTCCCGATTCGAACCGCCTCCTGGGTTCGCGCCGCCAGCGAGTCCGACCAGTTCAGCGCCCGGGTTCGCAGCTCGTTGCCGTCGAGATAGCTGGACCCCATGTGCAGCAGCGCCGCCCCCAGCTGGTATTTGCCGGTTTCGGCGTCCTGCTCGACGAAGCCGACGTGCTGGAGCGTGCGCAGCAACCCGTGCACGGTGCCCTTGGGCAGCCCCAGCTCGCCGGCCAGGTCGACGACGCCGAGCCGCCGGGTGCGTCCGGAGAGCAGCCGCAGGATCGCCGCCGCGCGCTCGATGGACTGGATCTTGCCGGGCATCGAACGCCTAACGGCGGGGGAAGGGAGTGGGTTGGTTATTCACCGAAATGAGGCGCGTGCACGCAACACCGACACATCATCTCAGAGACGCAACCGAGTTTGACAATGTCGTACGCAGATTGATAATCTCGCCGCGCCATGGCGCTGGTGGTGCCAATGTCACTGGAGCCGGCGAGGATCTGAGGGTGGTGAAAACCGAGTCCGGCCGTTGTCGTCTGCGGCCGTGCCCGGGTGACGCTTGGGCTGACGTGGACCGCCGACGCGGTTCCATGTTCGCGCGGGCGCCGCCCGTCTTCTGCGGACCGCGCCGGCGACCATCACGCGCCGATCTGAAACTAATCCCGCGTCTTCGGAGGAGGTTTGTGTGGCAACCATGAGTGAACCAGCACCGACCGGGGGCATACCGCTGCGGTGGAAAACCGGCCTCATCGGAGAGCTGTGGGCCGAGTTCTTCGGCTGCTTCATCCTGATCTCGTTCGGCGACGGAGTGGTCGCCATGCTGTGGGGGCTGGTCGGGTCGGGCCGCAGCAGTGCCGGCCCCTTGCAGTCCTCGGGTGACTGGCTGCTGATCACCTGGGGATGGGCACTGGCGGTGGCGTTCGCCGTGTACGTCACCGGTGGCATCTCCGGCGCCCACATCAACCCGGCGATCTCGCTGGGCGCCGCGATTCGCAAGCAGATGCCATGGAACAAGGTGCCCTGGTATTGGCTGGCGCAGGTTCTAGGCTGCTTCGTCGGTGCCGCGCTGGTGTTCCTGGTCTACAACAACGCGATCAATCACTTCGATCAGATGGGCCACATAGTCAAGGGAACGGCGGCCTCCAAAGGCACCTACAGCACGTTTGCCACGTTCCCGGCCCCATACTTCCACAGCTTCTTAGGGCCGCTCATCGACCAGATCGTGGGGACGTTCTTCCTGGCGCTGTTCGTATGGGCGATCACCGATGAGTTCAACGCGCCGGTGGGATCGAACATGGCGCCGTTCATGGTCGGCATGGTGGTCATGGCGATCGGCATCTCGTTCGGCGCCAACGCCGGATACGCCATCAACCCTGCCCGTGACCTGGGTCCGCGCCTGTTCGCGTGGATCGCGGGCTGGGGCAGCCAGGCGATGCCGGGGAATTACGGAAACGTCAACGACTACTTCTGGATCCCGATCGTCGGGCCGCTGATCGGGGCGGCGGCAGCGTCGTTCCTCTACGACTTCGCCATCCGGGACATCCTCAGGGCACGCAAGCCGCCTGAGCCGGGGGTGGTCGGCGAAGGCGAGACCGTGCAGGACCGACCGAGTATCTAGCCGTCGGCGCGAGCAAGAGCCAACGGGGGCGTCGCCCGGATGGCGGCGCCCCCGAGGGAGCGACACATATGACAAGGAAAGACCCATGAAGAAGCTGATCAACTCGCCCGACGCGGTCGTGGCGGATGCGCTGCGCGGGGTGCAGGCGGCGCACGGCGATCGCGTCCGGGTCACGTTTGACCCGTACTGCGTGATCCGCCGCGACGCGCCCGTCAGCGGCAAGGTCGGACTCATCTCCGGCGGCGGGTCGGGCCACGAGCCGATGCACGGCGGCTTCGTCGGGCCGGGCATGCTGGATGCCGCCTGTCCCGGGGAGGTGTTCACCTCGCCGACGCCGGATCAGATGCTGGAGGCAACCAAGGCGGTGAACGGCGGCGCCGGGGTGATTCACATCGTCAAGAACTACACGGGCGACGTCATGAACTTCGACATGGCCGCCGAGATGGGCAAGGGTGACAACATCGAAGTGGAGACGATCCTCACCAACGACGACGTGGCCGTGGAGGACTCGCTGTACACGGCGGGCCGTCGGGGTGTCGGTGTCACCGTGCTGGTGGAGAAGATCTGTGGAGGCGCAGCCGACGACCACCGCGATCTCAACGAGGTGGCCGAGCTCGGGCGCCGCGTCAATGCCCAGGGGCGGTCGATGGGCATGGCGCTGACACCGTGCATCACGCCCTCCTCCGGCGAGCCGAGCTTCGAGCTCGCAGACGACGAGGTGGAGATCGGGATCGGGATCCATGGCGAGCCGGGTCGGTTCCGTGAGAAGATCGGGCCGGCCTCCCAGGTCGCCGAGCGACTGATGACGCCGATCCTTGAGGATCTGCCGTTCGCCTCGGGCGACCGCGTGCTGGCGTTCGTCAACGGGATGGGCGGCACGCCGCTGCTGGAGCTGTACATCGTCTACGCCGAGGTGGCGAAGATCGCCGCCGAGCACGGCCTCACGATCGAGCGCAACCTGATCGGCAACTACATCACCAGTCTGGAAATGCAGGGCTGCTCGATCACCCTGGTCAAGCTCGATGACGAGATGGTCCGCTACTGGGACGCTCCGGTGAACACCCCGGGGTTGCGCTGGGGCGCGTAGGAACCGGCGGTGGCGATCGATCGCGACTCGACGCTGGACTGGATGACCCGGTTCGCGGAGCAGATGGCCGAGCACCGTCAGGAGCTCGTCCGCCTCGACACCGCGATCGGGGACGGTGACCACGGGACGAACATGAACCGGGGGATGCAGAAGGCGCTGGAGAAGCTCCAGGCGTCGCCGCCGGCCGATCCCGGAGCGGTGCTCAAGACGGTGGCGATGGCGCTGGTCTCCAGCGTCGGTGGCGCCGCCGGCCCACTGTACGGGACCCTGCTGTTGCAGATGGGCACCGCGATGGCCGGCCAGGAGCAGGTCGATCTGGCTGGGTTCACCGCAGCGTGGCGCAAGGGCATGGAGGGCGTTCAGTCTCGTGGCAAGGCCCAGCCGGGCGACAAGACGATGCTGGACGCGCTCGGGCCCGCGATCGAGGCGCTCGAGTCGGCACCGGATCTGGACAGCGGACTGAGCGCGGCGGTGACAGCCGCGCAGGCGGGCATGAACGCGACGACACCGCTCGTCGCGCGCAAAGGACGGGCCAGCTACCTGGGCGAGCGCAGCAAGGATCACCAGGACCCGGGCGCGACCTCCACCTACTACCTCTTCAAGACCGCGGCCGAAGCGCTGGCGGGCGACTAAGGAGACACGCACATGGCGAAGTACGCAGCAGCGCTGGACCAGGGCACGACGAGCTCACGGGCGATGGTCTTTGACCACTCGGGCCGGGTGGTCTCGGTGGCACAGAAGGAGCACGAGCAGATCTACCCCAAACCGGGCTGGGTCGAGCACGACGCCAAGGAGATCTGGGCGCGCTCCCAGGAGGTGCTCGACGAGGCGCTGTCCGAGGCGGGCGCCGGCGCCGACGACATCGCCGGGCTCGGCATCACCAACCAGCGAGAGACGGCGCTCGTCTGGGACCGCACCACCGGTGAGCCGGTCCACAATGCGCTCGTCTGGCAGGACACCCGGACCGACAAGCTCGTCGACGAGCTGTCCGCCGACGGTGGCCAGGACCGCTTCCGCGCCAAGGTCGGCCTGCCGCTGGCGACCTACTTCTCCGGACCCAAGGTCCGCTGGATCCTCGACAACGTCGACGGCGCCCGCGAGAAGGCCGAGGCCGGGGATCTGATCTTCGGCAACATGGACACCTGGCTGCTCTGGAACCTGACCGGCGGGACCAACGGCGGTCTGCACATCACCGACGTGACGAACGCCAGCCGGACCATGCTGATGGATCTCAAGACGCTCGCGTGGGACACCGAGATCGCGGCCACGATCGGGGTGCCAATGTCCATGCTCCCGGAGATCCGCGCCTCGAGCGAGGTCTACGGCGAGGTCAAGTCGGGCGGGGGGTTCCAGGGCGTGAAGATCGCCGGCGACCTCGGCGACCAGCAGGCGGCCACCTTCGGGCAGACCTGCTTCGACGTCGGCCAGGCCAAGAACACCTACGGCACCGGCAACTTCATGTTGATCAACACCGGGACCGAGCTGGTGCATTCGAAGTCCGGCCTGCTGACGACGGTCGGATACAAGATCGGCGACGACGACGCGATCTACTGCCTGGAGGGGTCGATCGCGATCACCGGGGCGCTCGTGCAGTGGCTGCGCGACAACCTCAAGCTGATCAAGGCCGCGCCCGAGGTCGAGGAGCTGGCCAAGTCGGTCGATGACAACGGCGGCCTGTACATCGTGCCGGCGTTCAGCGGGCTGTTTGCCCCGTACTGGAAGTCCAACGCCCGCGGCGTGTTCGCCGGCCTGACGCGCTACGTCAACGCCGGCCACATCGCCCGCGCGACGCTCGAGGCCACCGCGTTCCAGAGCCGGGAGATCGTCGAGGCAATGGCGACCGACTCCGGCGTCACGCTGGATTCGCTGAAGGTCGACGGCGGCATGGTGCACAACGACCTGTTGATGCAGTTCCAGGCCGACCTGCTCGGCGTGCCGGTGATCCGGCCCGAGGTCGCGGAGACCACGGCGCTCGGCGCCGCCTACGCGGCGGGGCTGGCCACCGGGTTCTGGGACAGCCAGGAGGACCTGCGCGAGAACTGGGCCGAGGACAAGCGCTGGGAGCCCAAGATGGAGGCCGGCAAGCGCGACGAGTACTACAAGTACTGGAAGAAGGCGGTCACCCGGACGTTCGACTGGTTCGACTAGCCCACCGGCGGTCGTCGAGGGCGGTCTCCGGGCCGCCCTCGACGGTCCAGTCCGGGTGACGAGAGGTACGCTGCAGACATGGCCACACTGAGCACCGACGTGCTGGTGATCGGGGGCGGCGCCACCGGTGCCGGCGTCGCCTGGGACGCGGCGCTGCGGGGGTTCGACGTCGTGCTGGTCGATCGCCAGGACCTGGCCGAGGGGACCAGCGGCCGTTTCCATGGGCTGCTGCACTCCGGCGGGCGCTACGCGGTCAAGGACCCGCGCGCCGCGCAGGAGTGCATCGGCGAGAACCGCATTCTGCGCCGCGTCGCCGCCGACTGCATCGAGGACACCGGCGGCCTGTTCGTCACGACGGCCTGGGATGATCCGGCCTACGCGGACACGTTCGCGCAGGGCTGCGCCGACACCGGCGTCGACTGCGAGGAGATCGACGTGGCTGAGACGCTGCGCTCCGAGCCGCGCTTGAACCCGCAGATCTCCCGCGCGTTTCGCGTCCCCGACGGCAACATCGACGTCTGGAAGACGGTGTGGGCGATGGGCCACGGCGCCCAGCAGCGCGGTGCCCGGATCCTCCCCTATCACGCCGTCGTCGCCATCCACCGCGAGGGCGACGAGGTCACCGGCGCACACGTGCGCGATGCCCGCACCGGCGACGAGTCCGACATTCATGCGCGCGTGACGGTCAACGCCGCCGGCGCGTGGGCCGGCCAGGTCGCCGATCTGGCCGGGATCGAGGGGGTCCGGGTGCTGCCCGGCCGCGGGATCATGATCGCGATGAACCACCGGCTGGTCAACACGGTCGTCAACCGCTGCCAGATGCCGACCGACGGGGACATCATCGTGCCGATCCGGACGGTGTCGGTGATCGGAACCACGGACCAGCACACCGACGATCCGGATGACCACACGATCGATCAGAACGAGGTCGATCAGATGCTCGACGACGGCGAGAAACTGGTGCCGGGCTTCCGGAGCGCACGGGCGCTGCGGGTGTGGACCGGCGTGCGGCCGCTGTTCGAGGACGCCAAGCAGTCCGACACCGCGACGCGCGACGTGACCCGGGCCCACGCCCTGCTCGATCACGAGCAGCGCGACGGCGTGCACGGCTTCGTGACGATCACCGGCGGCAAGCTGACCACGTTCCGGCTGATGGCCGAGGAGACCGTCAACGCCGTCTGCCGACACCTCGGCGAGACGCGGCCGTGCACCACCTCGACCACGCCGCTGCCGGGATCGGAGTCCGGTCAGCCCTATCGGCTGGGCGAGCGCCTGGCCCGCAAGGAGTCCAACCTGATCGACGAGCAGATCATCTGCGAGTGCGAGCTGGTGCCCCGTTCCAAGCTCGAGGAGGCGCTCACCCGCACGTCGAGCACCAACCTCGATGACATCCGCCGGCAGTTGCGCCTCGGCATGGGGCCGTGCCAGGGCGGCTTCTGCATCTACCGCGCCACCGGGATCCTGCACGGCCTCGACGGGCTCACCGCCGAGCGCGCCGACGCATCGCTGCTCGACTTCCTGCAGGAGCGCTGGAAGGGGGTGTGGCCGGTGCTCTACGGCGATCAGCTGCGCCAGGCCCGGCTCGATGACTGGATCTTCCAGGGAGTGCTCGACGTGGCCCACCTGCCAGCCGGATGACTCACGCCGCCGACATACAGGCGAGCCAGCTGGATGACGCGGGCGCTGCCCGTTCCGGCGAGGCCGGACGCCGAGCGGGCAGCGAGCCCGCGGGCGAGCGGAGGCGATCAGCGTGAGGAAAAGCGAGCTGCACTTCGACGCCGTCGTGATCGGCGGCGGGACCGCCGGTCTCACGGCCGGGATCAGGCTCGCCCAGGACGGCGCGCGGGTGTGCGTGCTGGCCAAGGGCCATGGATCGACGCACCTGGCGCCGGCGACGATCGACGTGCTCGGCTACACGCCGGACCTGGTCACCGAGCCCGGCCGTGCCCTGGAGGAGCTGATCGTGTCCCGGCCCGATCATCCGTACGCGCTGATCGGATCCGAGGTCGTCGCCGATGCCGTCCACTGGTTTGCGCAGACGGCGGCGGACGGACCCCAGCCCGGCTACGCCTACACCGGCGGTCTCGATGCCAACCAGCTGCTGCCGACCGCGCTCGGCGCGCTGCGCCCGTCGGCGCTCGTGCCCGAGACGATGGCGGCCGGCGAGCGCGGCCAGCTGGAGCGAGTGTGCATCGTCGGCACGCCGTCGCTGCGCGATTTCCACCCCAGCCTGTGCGCGGCCAACCTGGCGGCGGCGGGCATCGACGCGCGGGCGGTCAGCCTCGAGCTCAAGCTCGAGCGCGCCGACATGAGCGCGCTCGGCGTCGCCCGCCGTTTCGACGACCCGGCCTGGAGGGCGCAGTTCTGCGCCGAGCTGTCGCTGGCGCTGCGCGCCGAGGAGCATGTCGGGTTACCGGCGATGCTCGGCCTGCGCGACCCGCACACGGTGCTCACCGACCTCGAGCACCGCCTGGGGCGGCGGGTGTTCGAGATCCCGACGCTGCCGCCGTCGGTACCGGGCATGCGGCTGTACGAGATCCTGCGCTCGGCGCTGCGCGCCGCCGGCGGGCGGCTGGTGCTCGGGGCCGAGGTGGTCTCATCCGAGCGCATGGGCGGCAAGCTGACATCGGTCAACACCCGGGCCGCCGGACGTGATCTGACCTACGTGGCGCCGGCGTTCGTGCTCGCCTCCGGCGGCTTTGCCTCCGGCGGGATTGAACTGGACTCCCACTGGATCACGCACGAGCGCGTGCTCGGCCTGCCGCTGCGCGGCCTGCCCGACCCGGACGCACCGCGGTTCGTCCCCACCTACCTCGACGAGCAGCCGCTTGCCCGCGTCGGCGTCGCCGTCGACGGCCAGCTGCGCGCCGAGGGGGCCGAGAACGTGATCGTCGCCGGAGCGGCGCTGCCGGGGGCAGCACCCTGGCGCGAGGGGTCCGGCGAGGGGATCGCGCTCGCCAGCGGATACCGGGCCGCACAGGCGCTGGCGGCGCAGTCAAACGCGAACCGGGAGGCGACGACGGCGTGACCGATCTGGTGCAACACGAGCTGGTGCGCGGGTCACTCGACCACTGTGTGAAGTGCACGATCTGCGAGACCGCGTGCCCGGTGTCAAACGTGTCCCCCCTGTTCCCCGGGCCGAAGTACGCCGGACCGCAATCCGAGCGCTACCGCGTCGCCGACGACCCATCGGTGGACCTCTCGGTGGACTATTGCTCGGGGTGCGGCATCTGCTCGCAGGTCTGCCCGCAGGGGGTCAAGATCGCCGAGATCAACTCCCAGGCCCGGAACAAGCTCAAGCGCCAGAAGGGGGTCCCGCTGCGCGACCGGATCATCACCCGGCCGACCTGGCTCGGGCGCGCCGGCACTCCGGCGGCGCCGATCGCCAACTTCACGCTGGGCTTCAAGCCGACCCGCATCCTCGCCGAGAAGACGCTCGGCGTGCACCGCGACGCGCCGGCGCCGAAGTTCGCCGGACGGCGCTTCTCCAAGTGGGCGCACGGCCGAAGCGGCCCGAAGACCGGACGCAAGATCGTCTACTTCCACGGGTGCGGCACCGAGTACTACGAGCCGTGGGAGGGCGAGAAGGTGGTGGCGATCCTCGAGCACAACGGCTTCGAGGTGGTCGTCCCCAAGCAGGACTGCTGCGGCCTGCCGCTCCAGTCCAGCGGCCTGTTCGACGACGCCCGCAAGGTGGTGCTGCGGCTGGCGCGCAAGCTGGCCGCTCACGTCCGCGACGAGGACACGATCATCGTCGGCAACGCGACCAGCTGCACGCTGATGCTCAAGCGCGAGGCCCGGGAGATCCTCGGCCTCGAGGACGACCCCGCGCTCAAGCGCGTGTCCGAGCGGACCTACGACATCTGCGAGCTCCTGCTCGAGCTGCACGACCGCGGCGAGCTCAAGACAGATTTCCAACCGATCACCGAGACCGTCGCCTATCACGCGCCGTGCCAGCAGCAGGGCCATTGGGTGGGCAAGCCGGCGCTCGATCTCCTCGCTCTGGTGCCGGGACTCGACGTCAAGGAGATGAACGCCCGCTGCTGCGGGATCGCCGGCACCTACGGACTCAAGGCCGAGAAGTACGACATCGCGATGGCGGTGGGCCGCGATCTGTTCGACCAGGTGGCGGCGTCCGGCGCTCCGAGCGTCGCCTGCGACTCCGAAACCTGCCGCTGGCAGATTGCGCACGGGACCCAGCTCCCCTCGGTGCACCCGATCGACTACCTGCACCGGGCCTACGGGCTGGACCGCGCCGAAGCGTCGCAGTAGCGCGCGGCTCGGGGACACGGGGAAGCCGGAGCGTTGGTCGGAATCGTCGTCGTATCCCATAGCCGGGCGCTGGCCGAGGGCGTCATCCGGCTGGCCCGGGAGATGGCCGGCGATGAGCTGGCGCTCGAGCCGGCGGGCGGGATCGAGGACACCGACTCCACCGACCCCGTGCTCGGCACCGACGCCGACCGGGTGCGGGGGGCGATCGAGCGGGCGATGTCCGAAGACGGCGTGCTGGTGCTGATGGACCTCGGCAGCGCCCTGATGAGCGCGGAGTTCGCGGTGGAACTGCTGGACGATCCATCGGGACCGGTGAAGCTGAGCGCCGCGCCGCTGGTGGAGGGGGCGGTGGCGGCGGCCGTCGCTGCCAGCGGGGGGGCGACGCTGGACGAGGTCGAGGCCGAGGCCCGAGGGGCGCTGGCGATGAAGGCGGCGCAGATCTCCGGGGACGGCGAGAGCGCAGCAGCCGCGGCGGCCGCGGGTTCCGAGCCGGGCGGGTGCGAGCCGGATCGATGGGAGCCGGAGGCGCGGGCGGAGCTCGCGGTCCGCAACGAGATCGGGTTGCATGCCCGTCCGGCCGCGCGGTTCGTGCAGACTGCGCGCCGGTTCGATGCCGAGGTGCGCGTGGCGACGCTCGGCGGCGGCACGGCGGTGCGCGCCACCAGCCTGACCAACCTGGTGGCTCTGGGCGCCCGCCTGGGCGACACCCTGGTGGTGACCGCCGCCGGCCCGGACGCGGCCGACGCGGTCCAGGCGCTGACGGCGCTGGCACAGGACGGCTTCGGGGACGGGATCGCCGCCGGCGCTGGACCGGTGGCCGCCCCCACGCCACCGGCGCCCGCCATCAGCGAACCACCCACCGCCGGATCGACCCTGACCGGCGTCGCTGCATCGGACGGGGTGGCGATCGGCGAGGCGTACCGGATCGGCGGCTCGCTGCATCCCCCACCCGAGCGCGCGGCCGCGGATGCCGCGCGTGAACGCCGGCTGCTGCGACAGGGTCTGACGGACGCCCGCGAGGCGATCGAGCGCGATCGCGGCGTCGTGGCCGGCCGGGCCGGCATGGCCGAGGCGGAGATCTTCGACGCTCACCTGGCCCTGCTCGACGACGAGGCACTGCTGGCGCCGGCCCGCGCCGCCATCGACGGCGGCGCCAGCGCCGAACGGGCGTGGTATGACGCCGCGCGAGAGGTGGCCGCCGTGTACCGCAACCTGCCGGAGCCGCTCCTGGCCGAGCGAGCCACCGACGTGCTCGACGTGGGCCGCCGGGTCGTGGGCGCCATCACCGGCGAGCCGGATGACCGCGGCGCACCCGGCGGCATCGTCATCGCCGACGAGCTCACTCCGGCCGATGCCGCCGGCCTGGACCCCGATCGGGTGCTGGGAATCGCCACCGCCCGGGGCTCGACCACCGCGCACGCGGCGATCCTGGCCCGGGCGCTCGGGCTGCCCGCCGTCGTCGGACTCGGCGCCGGGGTGCTGGCTGTCGCCGACGGCACGCTGCTGATGCTCGACGGCGAGGCCGGCTCGCTCCAGGTCAGCCCGTCGGACGACACGGTGCGCGAGGCGCGGGCCCGCCGCGAGCGCGAGCGGCAGCGGCGCGCCGCCGCGATCGACGCCGCTCACGAGCCGGCGGTCACCACCGACGGGACCCGGCTCGAGGTGTTCGCCAACCTCGGCGCCGCCACCGAGGCCGCACACGCGGTGCAGCTGGGCGCCGAAGGCGTCGGGCTGCTGCGCACCGAGTTCCTGTTCCTCGGACGCAGCACGCTGCCCGACGAGGACGAGCAGGCCGAGACCCTGCGCCAGATCGCGGTCGCGCTCGAAGGCCGGCCGCTCGTGGTCCGGACACTGGACGCCGGTGCCGACAAGCCGCTGCCGGCGCTGCCGATGCCACCGGAGGACAACCCGTTTCTCGGGGTGCGGGGGATCCGGCTGGCGCTCGTGCACCGCGAGGTGCTGGCAACGCAGTTCCGCGCCATCCTGCGGGTGGCCGCCGAGCACCCGGTCAAGGCGATGTTGCCGATGGTGGCCACGCTGGGCGAGATCCTCGCCGCCCGGCAGCTGCTCGACGAGGCCCGCGCCGACACCGGGATCACCGCGGCGTTGGAGCTGGGGATCATGGTCGAGGTGCCGGCGGCGGCGCTGACCGCCGCCCGCCTGGCCGCGCACGTGGACTTCTTCTCCTTGGGAACCAACGACCTGACCCAGTACACGATGGCCGCGGAGCGCGGCGATGCCCGGCTGGCGGAGCTGCTGGCCGGACCGCAGCCGGCGGTGCTCCGACTCGTGGCGGCGACGGTGCAGGCGGCGCGGGCGCACGGCCGCTGGGTCGGGGTGTGCGGCGAGCTGGCCGGAGACCCGGCGGCAGCGGTGCTCTTGGCCGGCCTCGGCGTCACCGAGCTCAGCATGGCCACCGGCCTGATCCCCGGGGTCAAGGCCGCGCTGCGCCGGGTCTCGCTCGCCGACGCGCGCGCCGCGGCACTGGCGGCGATCGAGACCGACGGTGCCGACGCCGCCCGCGAGCTCGCGCAGCGGCTGCTCTGAGCGGCAGGTAGTCTCCCGACGGTGGAGGCGGGTACCCTGACCGCATTGCGATCATCTCGCGTGCTCGCGGTCGGCACCGGAGTGCGAATCGCGGTTTCGCCCGTGATCATGGCGCTGCTGCTCGACCACACCTACACGACGGCGGCGGTCCTGTTCCTGGTGGCCGCGGCCACCGACTGGTTCGACGGGCGGCTCGCCCGCCGTTGGAACGTGACCACCACGCTCGGCTCGTTCCTGGACACCACCGCGGACAAGCTGCTGGTCACCACCGCGCTGGTCGGGCTGGTCGCGGTCCATCGGGCGTCGCCGTGGGTGGCGCTGATCATCATCGCCCGCGAGTTCACCATTCTCGGCCTGCGCGCCGCCGTCGCCGCGGGCGGCCTGCGGTTCGACACGTCGATGCTCGGCAAATGGAAGGCGACGGTGCAGTTCGTCGCCGTCGCGCTGGCGATGCTCCGCCCCGACGTGACGTTCGCCGGCGCCTATCTCGATCAGTGGGCGATGGTGGTGGCGACGATCGTCACCGCCTGGTCGGGCGCCGATTACCTGGCCCGCTCATCGGCGGCATTGCGCAGTTAATCGTGGCCCGCGTCTTCGTCACCGGTGGCACCGGCGTGATCGGCCGCGCGCTTGTGACCCGGCTGACCGAGCACGGTGACGAGGTGATCGCGCTCGCTCGCTCCGATGCGTCGGCGCTGGCGCTGACCGGCCGCGGCGCGCAGGTGGTCCGCGGCGAGGCCTGGGACGAGGACGCGCTGGCCGAGGGTATGAGCGGTTGCGCCGTGGCCTTCAACCTCGCCGGCGTCAACTCCCTGTGCGTCGCCGACCCGGCGCCGATGCAGCGGGCCAACGTCGACGGCGCGGTCGCGGCGGTCCGGGCGGCCTCACGCACCGGCCTGCCGCGCCTCGTGCACACGTCCTCGGCGGCGACGATCGGCGAGGCGAATGGCGTCCTGGCCACAGAGTCCACGCCCCATCGCGGCTCGTACCTGTCGACCTACGAGCGCACCAAGACCGAGGGGGAGCGCGCCGCCATGGCGGCGGCGGCGGCGCTCGGGCAGGACGTCGTGTACGTCAACCCGTCCTCGGTGCAGGGCCCGGGCCGCGCCAGTGGCACCGGCCGGTTCCTGATCGCCTTCCTCGACGGGCGCCTCAAGGTGTTCGTCGACACCCACGTCAGCATGGTCGACATCGCCGACTGCATCGAGGGTCACGTGCGCGCCGCCGAGCGCGGCGCCGCCGGCGAGCGCTACCTGCTCAGCGGGATCGCACTGACCATCACCGAGGCGCTGGCGCTGGCCGCGGAGGTCGCCGGCGTGCAGCGGCGTCCCCGGCTGGTGCCGGGCGCGGTGGCCAGCGTCGCCGGCACGGCGGTGGAGTACGCCTTTCGGGTGCGCGGTCGTCAGCCGCCGGTGTGCCGGGAGATGGTCCGCACGCTGCGGCATGGTCACCGCTACGACGGCTCGCGCGCCGAGCGCGAGCTCGGCCTGCGCTACACCCCGGCCCGCGAAACGGTGCGGCGGACGGTCGAGTGGGCGAAGGCCGAGGGGCTGCTCCGCAACGTCTGAGGACGTCGACCCTCTAGTCGTCCCGGCCGCACACGACGATGCGGTTGCGCCCGAGCCGCTTGGCCTCGTACAGCGCCCGGTCGGCCTCGGCCAGAACCTCTGACGGAGTCAGCCCCTGGCGCGGGGTGCTGAACACCAGCCCGGCGCTGATCGTCGGCGGGGCGTCCGGAGCCGTCGTGTACCAATCGTGAGCGGCAACGTGGCGGCGCAACTCCTCCAGCGCCTTGTGCGCCTGGCGAAAGGCAACCGCCGGCAGCACGAGCAGGAACTCCTCGCCACCGAGCCGAGCCGCGAACCCGGCCGGCGACAGCCCCTGCGCGAACTCGGCGAACATCTCGCCGAGCAGCCGGAGCACCACGTCCCCGGCTTCGTGGGAGTGCAGGTCGTTGATGCGCTTGAAGTGATCGACGTCGATCATGGCGACGGCGACGTCGCCGCTACCGACGAGGCCCGGCAGCTGACCCTCCACGTGGCGACGGTTGTACAGGCCGGTGAGCGCGTCACAGGTGGCCAGCGACTCGAAGTAGCGCCGCTGATCGCGCTCGACCTTGGTCCCGTAGATCGATTGCAGCACCGACGCCCGCCGCTCGCTCTCCACCCGCTCGGCCTGACGCTGCTCATCGACGTAGCGCAGCAGGCGCCGGTAGGCACGGCGATGATCGCCGCGTTCGGCGTCCAGGGTCGCGAGCTCGCGCAGGGCGTCCACTGCCACCTCCGGCGTCTGCCCGGCCAGCGCCGTCGCCCGCGCCCGCTCGAGCAGCGCCATCGCCTCGGCGCCCCGGTGCTGACGCCGGCGGACCGCCGCCAGGTGAGCGAGGACGGCCGCGAAGTCGTCGGGCTCGACCTGATCGGCGTACGTCAACGCTCGCTCGAACAGCTCCTCGGCGTAATCGACGTTGCCGTCGGCGAGATGAACCCACCCGATCGTGTCGATGATCGGCAGTGAGGCGTGGACCCGTCCGGTCGAGATCAGCCCCTCCATCTCGACCACGAGCTCGGCCGCCCGCCGATGATTCCCGTCGCTCTGCTCCGCCGTCCAGGCGTAGTTGTTGAGCACGGCGAGGAGCAGGGTCGGCGCGCCGAACTCCCGAGCCCGTCGCAGCGCCTCTTCGAACAGTTCGAAGTCCACCGCGCCGGCGCGGTCGTAGCTGGTGAACAGGGCGAGCACCATGTAGTGCTCGACATGCCACTGGGCGGGGCAATCCTCGTCGAGCAGCTTGACTCCGTCACCGGCCGCCAGCTGGCTTTCGGAGCGCAGCCCGAGCCGGTAGTACGTCGCCGCCAGCAGGCATCCCGCCCGCGCCTCGATCCGGGTCTCGCCGCGATCACTGGCGGCGAGCGCGATCGATCGCTGGAGGTCCAGCGCGTCGTGGAGCTTGCCACCCCGGCTCATCGCGTCCGAACGCAACAGCTCGGCGCGCTGCGCGCCGAACTCGAAGGCCTGCCGGCGCGCGCTCGCCGCCAGCGATGCCGCCGCCTCGGGGATCCCGTCCAGCCGCGCGTACGTCAAGATCTCCAGCCGATCGAGCTCGGCGGTGATCGCGGCGACACCGTCCAGCTCGGCGTCAGAGCGCAGCGGGTTCGGCTCGAAAATGGTGTCTGAGGGCCTCATTCATGCCTCGATGTCGGCCGGGCGTAGCCACAACATCACCCCGGCGACGCTTTCGCAGACCGATGTGCGAGTTCGCCGTCAGCACGGCGGTCTGGCCAGACCGCAGCGGTAGGCGTAATTGACGGCCTGGGCGCGGTCGCGCAAGCCGGCCTTGGCGAACAAGTGGTTGACGTGAGATTTGACGGTGGTGGGGCTGACCACGAGCCGCTCGGCGATTTCGGCGTTGCTCAGCCCTTCGGCGATCAGCGTCAGGACTTCGGCTTCGCGTGGGGTGAGGTCGGCGGGGAGCTCGGTTGCCGGGACCGCGGCCGGGCCGCCCGCTCCCGTCTGGTCGGCGAGTGCCGCCACGACATGGCTCTGGATCGCCGGGTCAAGCGCGGCCGCGCCGGCGGCCACCGTCATGATCGCCGTGCGGATGTCGTCGCCGGAGGCGTCCTTGGTCAGATAGCCGCGGGCGCCGGCCCGCAGCGCTCCGAGCACGCTCTCGTCATCGGCGTAGGTGGTGAGGGCGATGACACGGACCTCGGGGAGTTCCTTGCGGAGCCGGCGGGTGGCCTCGATCCCGTCCAGGCGCGGCATGCGCAGGTCCATCAGCACGATGTCGGGCCGATGGTGCCGCGCGAGGTCGATCGCCTCCTGCCCGTCGGAGGCGCTCGCCACGAGCTCGATCCCCGCCAGCAGCCTGAACAGGGTCCCGAGGCTCTCGCGCACGAGTCGCTGATCGTCGGCGAGCAGGACGCGCACCGGGGCGCCATCGGCCGGCGGCGGCGGCTCGCCGGAATTCATGTCGGCAGACTCAACTGAACCCGGAACCCAGCGCCAGTGGGCTCCGCGATCAACTCGCCACCGAGCAGCTCGGCGCGTTCGCGCATCCCGGTCAGCCCGTAGCCGTTGCCCAGCAGGCCCAGCGCGACCGGCGGCGGTGTGCCGGGCAGCGAATGGTCCTCCACCTCCAGCACCGTCCGCCCCGGCAGGTAGGAGAGCTTCACGTGCACCCGCTCGGCGGCGGCGTGGCGGCGCACGTTGGTCAGCGCCTCCTGGGCAGTGCGATACACGGCCAGCCGGGCGTCGGGCGCCAGCTTCCGCGGCTCACCGTCGGTCTGAACCTCCACCGGGAGGCCGCTCTGCTCGCCGAATGACTCGGCCAGCAGGCTCAATCGCTCAGGACCCGGGAGCTCGTCGCCGCGGGCGGTGGCGATCGCGCGCCGTGCGTCCTGCAGCCCACTGGCGGCGAGATGGTGCGCCTGGTCGATCGCGCGGCTGACGTCATCATCGACGCCGCGCTCCCGAGCCAGCAGGCGCGTGCTCTCCAGCTGCAGCGCCAGCGCCGACAGCGAATGGGCGAGGACGTCGTGCATCTCCCGGGCCAGCCGGCCGCGTTCGGCCGCCGTCGCCGCCGTGGCCTCGGCGAGCTGGGAGGCGGCCAGCGCATCGCGTTGGTCGCGCACCGTCCGCATCGATCGGATCACCAGGAACCACGGCACCGCACCGAGCAGGATTGACAGCGGGGCGCCTCCGCGCCGCTCGATCGCCGCGGTGACGGTGACGACCGCGATCGATCCGGCCAGAGTGACCGCGCCCGCCACCCGGCCCAGCCGAAACGCGGCGATGATCCCGACGAGGTACGGCCCCGCCGCCCAGATCCCGCTCGGCTGCACCGCGGCCAGCACCGCCGTGGCGGCGGTGACGCCGGCGAGCGCGGCGAGCCGCTGCCAGGTCGGGACGCCGACCCGGTGGGACCGACTGGCGAGGGCGAATGCCACGAACGCCGCCAACCCGGCGAGGACCACCGCGCCGCGACCGCTCAGCGCCGGGTGCGGCCTGGAGGCGAAGGTGTCGACCAGGAAGACTCCGAGGTAGACGAGCCCGAGCGTGCGCAGCACGATCGCTTCGACCGGGGCGTGGGCGGCGGTGTCGTCAAACCGGTGACGGGTGAGCCAGCGGTAGATCAGCAGCATCTGCCCGCGACACGATAGGCCCCGGCGCCCCGCGGTTCATCGGCCCCCAGGTGGAACCCGCGACGGCTGGTCCTCCACCCCGGGGTGGACGGCGGCGACCGGTTTCCACCACCGGACCGAGCGCGAGGTTCGACCCCGAAGCCGATGACGCGGTCAGTTCTGAGGCGTAGCGTCGCCGTCATGATCACGAACTCCCTTGACGCGGCCGTGGCCCAACGCCATGCCACATCCACGAAGTACGCGAGCCCCGAACCGGTCATCTCTGTGCGGGGCCTGCGCAAGAGCTATGGGGACCAGGAGGCGGTCCGCGGGATCGACCTCGAGATCCACCGCGGCGAGATCTTCGCGTTCCTCGGACCCAACGGCGCGGGGAAGACGACGACCGTCGAGATCATGGAGGGCTTCCGCGAGGCCGGTGACGGCGAGGTCGAGGTGCTCGGCACCGATCCGTGGCGGGCGCACTCGTCGTGGCGAGAGCGGATCGGGATCGTCCTGCAGGAGTCCGCGCCGGAACCGGGGCTGACGGTGCGCGAATGCCTCGAGCTGTACGCCGGGTATTACCCGGCGCCGCGCTCGGTGCAGGAGACGCTCGGGCTCGTGGACCTCAGCCGGCAGGCCGAGGAGCGGGCCACCACGCTGTCGGGCGGGCAACGCCGGCGCCTCGACGTCGCGCTGGCGTTGATCGGCGATCCCGAGCTCATCTTCCTCGACGAGCCGACGACCGGCTTTGATCCGTCCGCCCGGCGCGCCGCGTGGGAGGTCATCGGCGGCCTGCGCGATCTCGGCAAGACCGTCTTTTTGACCACGCACTACATGGAGGAGGCCGAGCGATTGGCCGATCGGATCGCGGTGATCGCGGCCGGCGAGATCGTCGCCGAGGGGACGCCGCAGACACTCGGCGGGCGCCGGCAGGCGGCCGCCCAGATCACCTTCGCGCTGCCGGCCGGGACCGCCGCCGCGGACATTCCCCCAACCCTTTCCGACCGGGTGCACGCCGAGCTCGGGCAGCCGGTCCGCCTGACGAGCGACAGCATCACCGCCGATCTCCACGCGCTGTCGGGCTGGGCGCTGGAGCGCGGCATCGAGCTCGACGACCTCGAGGTTCGCCGTCCGACCCTCGAAGACGTCTACCTACAGCTGACCAATCCCACACCACCGAGGAGCTGACCCATGTTCATGCTCGTCAAGTCCCTCATCGGCGCGTTTCGCCGCTGGCAGAGTAAGCGCCGACCCGGCGCGAGCTCGGCCACGGGGGAGGACGCCGGCGACCGGGACGGCGACGCCTCGGGATCGCCGGCCGGTGAACTCGATCCGCCGAGCCGCGCCCCCGTGCCGGCGCCGCGTCCGGAGTCGCGGGGGCCATCGGCCGCCTCCCGCGGGCGGCTGCCGCTGCTCGCCCACCAGGTCCGCTACGACGTGCGCGCCAGCCTGCGCAACCCGCGCGCCCGGTTCTTCACGTTCTTCTTCCCGATCGTCCTGCTCATCGTGTTCAACGGGGTCTTCGGCCACGGCCACGCGATCGTCGACGGCGTGCGGGTGAGCCTCAGCCGCTTCTACGTCCCCGGGATCCTCGCCATGTCCCTCGTGGTCGCCTCCTACGCCAACCTCGTGGTGTCGGTGGCGACCGCGCGGGAGAGCGGGATCCTCAAGCGCCGCCGTGCCACCCCGGTGCCGCCGGTGCTGCTGATCGCCGGCCAGGCGCTGGCCACCGTGGTGATCGCCGCCGGGATGGGGACGCTGCTGCTCGTCATCGCCAAGGTCCTGTACGGCGTCGGCTTCGCGCCCGGCGCGATCGTCGCCATCGCCTGCACCGCCGTGGTCGCGACGCTGGCCTTCGCCTGCATCGGCTATGCCGTGTCGGGGCTGATCGGCTCACCGGAGGCCGCCCAGCCGGTCGTCCAGGCGACGATGCTGCCGCTGTGGTTCATCTCCGGCGTGTTCATCCCGACCAGCAACCTCTCGAGCGGCCTGCGCAAGGTCGGCGAGCTCTTCCCGGTCGAGCATGTGGCCAACGGCCTGCACGTCGCTTCGGTCCACTCATCGTTCTCCAGTGCGGTTTCGCCCAAGGATCTCGGCGTGCTGGCACTCTGGGGCGTGGCGGCCGGGGCACTGGCGGCGTGGCGCTTCAGCTGGCTGCCGAGTGCCGCCACCGCGTGAGCGGCTCACCGCCGCTGCGAGCGCCGGGAAGAATCGTCGGCATGGGGATGATTCACACGGTCATCTAGTGTCGTGGGCGGAGATCACGACACCAGCCGATACCCAACAGACAAGGAGCGGACCATGCCGGCCAAGGGCAATGCGGAGTGGAAGGGCGAGCTGAAGACGGGGAACGGCACGTTCACCGCCGGTGACAGCATCAGCGGTGACTACTCGTTCAAGTCCCGGTTCGAGGACGGCCCGGGGGCCAACCCCGAACAGTTGATCGCGGCCGCTCACGCGGCGTGCTTCTCGATGGCGCTGTCGGCGGCGCTGGCCGACGCCGGCACGCCCGTGGACTCCGTCAAGACGGATGCCACGGTGACGCTGCGGTTCGTCGACGGCGCGCCGACGATCACCAAGATCGAGCTGTCGACGGTGGGTCAGGTCCCGGGCATCGATGCCGCCGCGTTCCAGCAGGCGGCCGAGGGCGCCAAGGCGGGTTGCCCCGTGAGCCGGGCGCTGGCCGGCGTGCCGGAGATCACCCTCGAGGCGTCGCTGGCCTCGTAGCGAGCGGCCGCGCCTCACCGCAGATGCGGCGGCCAGCGCATCGCATCGAGTCCCGGCGGGTCGTCTGACCAGACGAGCAGGACCGCGGCGCCGGCGTGGTCGACGACGAATCGCGCATAGTGCCCGATGCTCTTGGGCTCGCGACGCGGCTCGCCGTCGCGGGCGAGCACGAGGACGTCGGCGCCCTCGGCGGCGTCGAGCACCTCGCGCTCGATCCGCCCCCGCCGGGCGCTCGTGTGCGCCGGGCGGCCGAACCGCGCGGCCGCCTCGCGGAGCAGCGCCTGAGCCTCGGCGTCGGAGATCGCCCGAACCGTCGGGCCCGGTGGCGGCCCATGCCGGCGCCCGAGCCGGCCGGGCCCCGGATGCGCGACGAGCGCTTCGACATCGCTGGCGGCGACATGGACGATGGTGACCTCGGCGTCGGGCGCCAGCAGCTCGCGGGCACGATCGATGCAGATCCGCCACGAGGTCTCCGTGATCCAGACGACGGCGCGCATCAGAGCACCTGCAAAGCCAACCACAGGCTCGCCGTGGCGGCAACGAGGGTGACGGGCACCGTCAGGGCCCCGAGCTTGAGGAACTGAACCACATCGACCTCCTCGTCGTGGGCATGGATGATCCGCCGCCACAGCAGTGTGGCCAGCGATCCGACATACGTCAGGTTGGGTCCCACGTTGACGCCGATCAGCATCGCCAGCACCCCGCCCGGCGCGCTCGACGACACGACCGCGACGATGATGAGCGTCGCCGGCAGGTTGTTGACGAGGTTGGCGAGGACCGCGCTCACCCCGGCGACGGCCAGCAGCTCCGGCAGGTCGCTGCCGCTCGGCAGCAGCGAGCGAACGACCGAAGACAGCCCGTGCACGCCGGCGGCCTCCACCACGACGCCGAGGCCGAGCACGAACACGAGGAACGTCGGCTCGGCGGCCGCGGCGAGCGCCCGCACCGACTCCGGCGGCTGCGCCAGAGTCAACGTGACCGCGCCCGCGGTGGCGAACCACACCGGGGCGACGCCGACGATCGAGCTGATGCCGAAGCCGATGAGCGTGAGCGCGACGACGCTCAACGCAAGCCGCGGAAGATGCGCGGGCGCGTCCGGTGAGACGCGCGCGGCGGCGGCCGCGGGCCGCAGGTCGTCGGCGAACACCCGGGTGACCACCACCCACTCGACCGTCAGCGCCACCAGCCACGGCAGCGCCATCAGCGCCGCAAAGCGGGTGAACGAGATGCCGCAAGCGGTGAACGCCAGCAGGTTGGTGAGATTGGACACCGGCAGCAGCAGCGACGCGCTGTTGGCCAGATGAGAGCACGCGTACACGTGCGGCCGGGGGCTGGTCCGCAGCCGCGCAGCGGTCGCGAACACGATCGGTGTCAGGAGGACGATCGTCGCGTCGAGACTGAGCACCGCGGTCGTCCCGGCGGCCGCCAGGAACACCATCGCCAGCAGGCGCCGGGGCCGGCCACGCGAGCGCGCGGCCATCAGCGTCCCCAGCGCGTCGAACACGCCGGCGCGGCGGCAGCCGTCGGCGAGGACGAGCAGCGCCGCCAGGAAGCCGACGGTCGGGCCGAGCGCCGACAGCGCCGAGCGGGCTCCGTGGACGCTGAGCGCGCCGATCGCCACCACGATCACCGCGGCGGCGACGGCCACGAGCGAGTCCGGCAACCATCGCCACTGCGCCACCGCGGCGGTGAGGCAGGCGGCGAGCGCCACGAGTGCGACCGCCTCGTTCACCTGATGTCAGATCGATGCCGCACGACGGCGCGAACCATAGTTTGGTGTGAGACTGACGCCATGCCCGAGCGGACACGGCTCGCCGATGCGCGCACCGGAGGCCCGGTGACCGTCCGCAGCGCGCTCATCCTCATCGCCGTCTCGTTGATCGAGCGGGAAGCGGTCAGGCCGCTCAGCCGGCGTGCCGCCAGCCGAAGGGACGCTCAGTCGGCCGCGCTCAAGCCCCGGCTCGACGAGATCCGGCGCGCGACGGCCGGCGATGCGAGGCAGCGGGCGCTGATGGACCTCTACAAGGCCGAGGGCGTCAACCCGCTGGGCGGCTGCCTGTTGCCGCTGGCGGCGGGCTTCGCGTTCAAGCTGCCAGCGCTGTGGCCGCCGCGATATCAGACGATCGGCGAGCGCCTGGCCAGCGTGGTCGTCGTCGTCGAGCGCTGAGGCGGCGCGTTTATGGGCGCCGGGAGGCTCCGCTGGACGCCATCTTCGAGACTTCGCTGGTCATCTTGCGTCAAAACGGCAGCAACGAAGAAGGGAGTGTTTCGTGGCGGTGCGGTTGCCGCACGGAGGAGACCGCCGGCGCCGATGCCCCGCCACGTTCGATAGCCCGTCGTTTTCGCCCTTCAACCCACTCCCGCACACCGGCAACCCGCCGCGACCGCTCTCCCGGCCACCGGCGGCTATGAGTCGAAGCCGAGCCCGAGGCGGTCGAGGGTGCGCAGCCACAATCCGCGCCGGCCACCGTGGCGGTCGGCAGCGGCGAGGCGGTTGCGCGTCAGCTGGATCACCGCGCTGCGGAGCGGCTCGGGGGGAAACGGCACCGGACGGCGGCGGACCATGCGCAGCGCGGTCGCCTCGGTGTGGCGGCCGTCGAGCAGATCGAGTGCGACGGACGCCCCGAAGCGGGTGGCCCCGACGCCGAGGCCGGTGTAACCCAGCGCGTAGGCGGTGCGGCCGCGGTGGGCGGTGCCGAAGAACACCGAGAAGCGGCTGCAGGTGTCGATCGCGCCGCCCCAGCGATGGCTGAACCGCACCCCCTCGAGCTGCGGGAACGTCGTGAAGAAGTGCTGCGAGAGCCGCGCGAAGGTGGCGTCGTGCTCGTCGCGATGGGGGCCGACGTCACCGCCGTAGCCGTACACGGCGTCATAGCCGCCCCACAGGATCCGGCCGTCTCGGGTCGGCCGGTAGTAATGGAACTGGTTGCCCATGTCGCTGACGCCCTGCCGGGCCGGCCAGCCGATCGACCGCCGCTGCTCGTCGGTCAGCGGCTCGGTCATCAGCGCGTAGTCGTAGACGGGGGCGACGTATTGGCGCACGCTGCGCAGCAGCGGCGGATATGCGCTGGTGGCGAGCACCACCCGATCGGCCCGGATCACGCCGCCCTCGGCGATGACCTCCACGTGGCCGGGGCGGCGGTGCAGGTCCCGGACCGGGCTGAGCTCGCAGATGCGCACTCCGGCATCGGCGGCGGCGGCCCGCAGGCCGTCCGCCAGCCGTCCCGGATGCACGAGCGCCGATCCGGTGCGGTCCCAGATGCCGCCGAGATAGGTGGGCGAGTTCAGCTGGGCGCGGATCCCGTGACCGTCGAGGAGCTCGGCGTCATGGCCAAATCGCCGCAGCAGCTGCAGCTCCTCCGGGAGCTCCTCGAGCTCGTGGTCCGCGAGCGCGACGGTGAGATCGCCGGTGGCCTCGTAGTCACAGTCGATCGCATGGCGCTCGAGGTCCGCGCGCAGGCCGTCGAAGTTCTCCCGGCCGAGCCGTTCGAGCGTCTCCATCTCATCGGGGAACCGCGACAGGCCATTGGCGAGGCCGTGCGTGAGCGACGCTTCGAGAAAGCCGCCGTTGCGGCCGCTGGCCCCGGCGCCGCAGCGCGTCGCCTCGAGCACGATCACGTCGCGGTCCGGCGCCCCCGCCTTGGCGTGCAGCGCCGCCCACAGCCCCGTGTAGCCGCCGCCGACGATGCACAGGTCCGCATCGGCGGTGGCGGTCAGCGGCTCGTGCGGCGGGCGCGCCGGCAGCGAGTCGAGCCAGAACGACCGCGGCTGTGCGTCGGCGTAGGCCGCCCGCTGCGTCGGAGACGGCTCGGTCTCGGGCCATGGCGACGACACGCAGCTCAACGTACCGGGCAGACCCGGATCACAGGTCGGTCGATGTCCGCCACCCAACCAAAACCACAGCGGTCCGCCAGGACCGCCCCCAAAAAACGAGTGTCAGGCAGCGACCGCCGACCCCAGCCCGAGCAGCCGCCCCGCGCCCGCGAGCACGGTCCGCATCCCGGCGACGATCTCCTCGAGCACCGCGTCGTCGGAGATGAGCGGCGGCGCGATCTGCAGCACCGCGTCACCCCGATCGTCGGCGCGCGCGATGAGGCCCGCGTCGCGCAGGGCGCCGGGCATGTAGCCGCGCAGGACGCGCTCGCGCTCGTCGGCGTCCAGGCGTTCGTTGCCGGCGCCCTTGACCAGTTCGACCGCCCAGAAGAAGCCGGCGCCGCGGACGTCGCCGACGATTGGCAGCTCCCGCAGCGTGTCCAGCCGCTCGTGCAGCCGAGGCTCGCGGGCTCGAACGTTCTCGAGCACGCCGTCGCGCTCGAAGATCTCGAGGTTCTTGAGCGCGATCACCGCGCATAGCGGATGGCCGCCGAACGTGATCCCGTGCAGGAGCGTCCGGCCCTCGTCGTACAGCGGCGCCGCGATCCGGTCCGACACGAGGACCGCCCCCATCGGCGCGTACGCCGAGGTCAGGCCCTTGGCCACGGTGATGATGTCCGGCTGCGCTTGCACGCGGGTGGAGCCGAACCACTCGCCGAGGCGCCCGAAGCCGCAGATCACCTCGTCGGCGACGAGCACGATCCCGTAGCGATCGGCGAGCTGACGCAGGGCGGGCCAGTATCCGGGCGGCGGCGTCAGGCAGCCGCCGGCGTTCTGGACCGGCTCGGCGATGATCATCGCCACCGTCTCCGGGTCGGCGGCGAGGATGGCCTGCTCCATCTCCGCCAGCAGCGCGGCGGTCAGCTGCTCCCCCTCGAGCTCGGCGCGGAACTGGTTGGTGTTGGAGACGTGGGTGGTGTCGATCGCCGGCGGCCCGAACGGCTCCTTGTACCCCGGCACACCGGTCAGTGCCAGGGCGCCGAGGGTCACGCCGTGGTAGGCGATGTCGCGGGCGATCGCCTTGAGCCGCCGGGGCTGCCCATTGGCGATGTGGAACTGGCGCACGATCTTCCACGCGGCCTCGACGGATTCCGATCCACCCGAGGTGAAGAACACCTGGTTGATGCCGCTAGGCGCGATCTGCGCGAGGCGCTCGGCCAGCTTCAGCGCCGGCGGATGGGCGGTGCCCCACATCGTGTTGAACGCCAGCCGCTGGAGCTGCTCGCCGGCCACCGCGGCCATCTCGGCGCCGTAGGAGTAGCCGATCTGGGCGCAGAACAGGCTGGAGAGGGCATCGACGTAGCGCTTGCCCGAGCTGTCGAAGACGTACGGGCCCTCGCCGCGCTCGAGGACGAGGAGGTCGGAGCCGTCGTCGCCGAAGGCGCCGTTGCGGGAGAAGTGAAGGAGTGCGGAACCTTGATCTACATGCATGCCGCAGATGGTGCCTGCCGAGCCGCGGCCGATCAAGGGGCGAGTTGTCCCATCCGGGCCGCGCCAGGCGTACGCGGTGGCGACCCGCCCGCGGCGCGCGCCAACGCAAGCGATCGGCGCACGGCTTACGCTGGGCCGAGATGCGGGCCCGAGACCACGGAATCGCCATCGGCACCGGCACCCCCGGCCGCTGGAATGCGATCACCGACGTGGCCGACGTCCGCGTCGGGCACTGCACGCTGATCGAGGGCGACGGCCCGCTTCGGGTCGGGCACGGGCCGGTCCGAACCGGGGTCACGGTCATCCTGCCGGCGCCGGACATCTGGGAGCAGCCGCTGTTCGCGGGGCCACACCGCCTCAACGGGAATGGTGAGCTGACCGGGCTTGAATGGGTGCGCGAGTCGGGCCTGCTGACCTCGCCGGTGGCGCTGACCAACACCCACAGCGTCGGGGTCGTCCGTGACGCCCTGATCGCGCACCAGGTCTCGGCGCGTGGCGCGGGCGCCGGCCACTTCTGGGCGCTACCGGTCGTCGGAGAGACCTGGGATGGGATGCTCAACGACCTCAACGGCTTCCACGTCCGCCCCGAGCACGTCGCCGAGGCGATCGCCGGCGCCGGCGCCGGACCGGTCGCCGAGGGCGGCGTCGGCAGCGGCACGGGGATGATCTGCCATGGGTTCAAGGGCGGGATCGGGACCGCGTCGCGCCTGTGTGACGCGGAGGCCGGCGGCTTCACCGTCGGCGTGCTCGTCCAGGCCAACCACGGGCGCCGGGCGCGCCTGAGCATCGACGGGGTTGCGATCGGGCGCCACATCGGACCCGACCAGGTTCCGTTGCCGGCCGCTCCCGGCGACGTGCCCCAGGGGTCGGGCTCGATCATCGTCGTCGTCGCCACCGACGCGCCCCTGCTGCCGCATCAGTGCCGGCGCCTGGCCCAGCGCGCCGGGCTGGGCATCGCCCGCACCGGCGGCGTCGGCGAGCACACCAGCGGTGACCTGTTCCTCTGCTTCGCCACCGGCAACCGCGGTCTGACCGCCGGCGAACTGGGCCATGCCGACCCCCTGACGGTGCCGCTGACGATGCTGACCGACGCCCACATCACCCCCCTGTTCGACGCCGTCGTCGAGGCCACCGAGGAGGCGATCGTCAACGCGCTGTTCAGCGCCGAGACGATGACTGGCCGCGATGGGGTCACCGCGCACGCGCTGCCAGCCGACCTCGTCGTGCCACTCCTGCGCGACGCCGGATAGGAGCGCGCGCCGGCCCGCGTCACCCCGGGCGCCGTCCCCAGCGGAAATAGCTGAGCGGGCCGACCGTGTTGGTCAGACACGCGAGTCGCCACAGGCGCTTGCTGCCGCGGATCTGGCTGTCGGGCCGGCTGGAGAGGTCGCGCTGAGCGATGATGATCAGCACGAAGTTCCACGCGGTGACCGCGACGATCGCCGCCTGCTTGACCGGGGAGAGTTTGCGGAATGCGCGGACCGCCTTTGACATCGCCACCTCACACCTGTTGTGAACGTTGTTGGCGCTGCGACCGCGGACTCAGCTCCCGCCCGCGGCGCCGGCTGATCGGCGCGGGGCAGCGACATGGTGAGCAATTTAGTGCAGGTCCACTGCCGGTCACGCTTCCCGGTCCACTTCCTCGTGGGACGGCCGCCGCTACGGCGTCGGCGCCGCGTATCGGTGATGCAGGGCGAGGGAGTTCCCTGCCGGATCGCGGAAGATCGCCTGATGGCACACACCGCTGTCGAACACGTCCGTCACGAAGGTCACGCCCCTCGCCACCAGCTGCTCACGCGCGGCGGCGACATCGTCGACGGCGAGCGCCAGCGGCACCCCGTGCGGATGGAACTCCTGACCGAACGCGGTCGGCTCCATGATCGCGATCGTCAGACTGCCGGCCTGGAACTCGATGCCGGGCATCTCACCCCAGCGCTTCACGAATGGGAGGCCCAGCACCGTGCCGTAGAAGTGCTCGGAGGCGTCGATGTCGTTCGTCGGGAGGGTGACGAAGTCGACCCCGGTGACCGACGGGGTGCCGATGGTGGTATCGCTCATATGCGCTGTTTAGCGCATCAGCACATCGCCAGGACGGTGCGGGACCGAACGCGTACGTGTGGTCGCCGTCACGGATCGCGGCCAGACTCGAGCGCCAGATACGGCTGCAGAAGGGTGCGCAGCTGCATTCGCCCGCGGTGCAGGCGGCTCTTGAACGCGGACTCGCCGACGCCGGCGACCTCGGCCGCCTCGGCGGTCGAAAGGCCCTCGACGTCACGCAGGACAACGGCCATGCGCCATTCGGGCGGCAGCTGTGCCAGGGCCCGCTCCAGCGTCTGCTCGAACTCGTGGTCAAGCGTCTGGGCCTCGGGACCGAGCTGCGGGGATTCCGGCAGCGCGGAGATCGGATCCTCGCGTTCGGGGACGGGCTCGGCGCGCGGCGGTGGACGGCGCGCGAGCCGGCGCTGCGCTTCGTTGAACGCGATCCGGTACAGCCAGGTGGAGAACCGCGCCCGTTCCTCGAAGCCGCCCAGGCCCCGCCAGGCGCGCAGGAACACCTCCTGCCCCACCTCGTCGGCCTCGCTCTGGTCAAGCCCGAACCGGCGCAGCGCTCCCTGCACGAGGTCAGCGTGCATCGCCGCGAGCTCGGCGAACGCGTCCGGGTCCCCGGCGCGCGCCCGCTGGATCAGCTCAGCCTCGGAGGTGGGCCCGCCGCTCACCCGGCGGTTATAGCGCCTGGCCGGATGAGCGCCCTGCAAAGGTGGCGCCCACCCGGCGCCGGCAGCGCTCCCACCTGGCGCCGGCGGCGCTGGTGCAGGCGTGTGTCGCTAGCGCTCCTGCAGGTCGAGCGAGCAGGAGTTGATGCAGTACCGCTCCCCGGACTCGCCGGGGCCGTCGGGGAACACGTGGCCGAGGTGCCCGCCGCACGCGGCGCAGTTGACCTCGATGCGGTGCATGCCGTAGCTGTGATCGTCGACCAGATCGACGTGGGCGCGGTTGGCCGGCTCGGTGAAGCTCGGCCAGCCAGTGCCGGAGTCAAACTTCGTCTCGGAGGTGAACAGCTCGGCGCCGCAGCCGGCGCAGTGATACATCCCCGCCCGCTTCTCGTCCACGTACTCGCCGGTGAAGGCACGCTCGGTTCCCTTGCGACGCAGCACCTCGTACTGCGACGGCGTGAGCACCTGGCGCCACTCCCCGTCGGTCTTCTCGACGCGGGCGCTGTCAGTCTGGTTCTGGGTATCAGTGATCTCGTTCATGGTCGATTTGACCCGCCGCACGGCGAAAACGATTCAGCCGGTGACGGGGCACTACGCTCCCGGCGGCTCGTCCAGGCGCCGCCGCACCACGGCGGCGAACCGGCCGGCGTCCGACCTTCCGCCGAGCGCCGGCAGCCGGCCGAGGCCGTCGACCATCCGCCGCAACTCCGCCAGTAGTCGGCGGCATTCGGGGCAATCGCCGACGTGGCGCTCCATCCGCGTCCGCGGCCCGGTGCTCAGCTCCTCGTCGATGTACGCGGAGGCCTGGCCGGACGCCCAGCGATGGTCACGCACGTGGCGCGCCCGGTACAGGAAGCCGCTCATGCCCGTCTGACCCGGCCAACCGCGGGACGGTTCGCAGCACGCTCGTCACAGTTCACCGGGCCCGGGCGTCACGAGCGCCTGAGCGGCCGGATCAACGGGAGCTTTCCGGCGCGGAAGACAACCTCGGCCTGCTCGGGCCGGTACCCCGGCGCGCTGAGGCGGATCGTCAGCACATCGCCGGCGCGGTATCGTCGGCCCGCCAGCGACCGGAGTGTGCGGCGCACCGCGCGAGCTCCAGTGACGCTGGTCTTCGAGTGGCGCGGACATCCGCGGCCTCGGCAGGTCATCGACAGCCCCGTGTCACCGGGCAAGCTGCCGACCTTCAGCCCATGCAGCCGGGTCGTCGCGCGGTCCCACGTCCAGCTGAGGACCAGTTTGATCTTGAGCGATCGTCGGGCCGCGGGAGTCGGCACCGGCGTGCTGACCGGTGTGGTGACGACCGGTGGCGTCGGCGCGGTCGTGGGGCTGCCCGGGGGCTGATAGGCGATCGTCAGATATGGACCGTTACCGGACGCCTGGTTGGCGAACGAGTAGGCGTTGCCCGCTCCGGCGTAGGGAAGCATCATCAGCTCAGGGATCGGGGTGCTGCCGTCCGCCCACGCCTGGGTCATCGGCGTGACGCTGAACGACACGTCTCCGGCGCCGGCCACCGTCGCCGACGCCTGGAGCGAATCGCTGTAATCGCCACCGGCGGTGCTCCAGCTGTGTACCCCGTCGTAAGCGTTCCACGTGGCCGCTCCGGGTGAGAACCCTCGAGTCATCTGGAACACCCAGGTCGGGGTGGACCCGAACGCGCCGACCACGTCGATCGTCAGAGTGGAGCTGAGGATGTGGGAGCCGGCCGGGATCCCGAGTCCGGCCGGGAACGAGATCATCGTCCGGTACAGGTTGCCGTTGCCGTCGTCGCCGACCAGGTCATCGGTGCCGCCGCCACAGTTCGCGCTCGACGTCGGACTGCCGGAATAGATCGTGCAGTCGGCGGTCGGCTGGACGGTCGTCGCCAGCGACTGGCTCGCCGCCATCGAACGCGCGGAAACCTGCGCCGCGGCGGCTCCGGCGCTCGTCGTGGCGACGCTCAGCCCGGCGCCGAGGCTCAGCGCCAGCCCGGCCGCCGCGATCGACCGTTGTCGCACGCCAGCCCGCATCGAGCCGAGCGTACCCGCGGATGTCGGTGGTCAAGCCGAGCGCTTGACCGTGGTGAGGCCGAAACGGACGCCATCGGCGGTGAACGAGGACACGGTGACCGACACCGTGGCGTGCTTCTCGTGACCGACTGCCAGCGTGCCCCTGGCCCTCACCTTCATCCTCCAGCTCCGGACGAGCTTGCGCCTCACTCTCACCTTGACCCGCGCCCACCGGCCAACGTACGCCCCGGTGCCCGACAGGCGGAAGGAGAGCGAGCGATGGCGGCGGCGCGGCCGCGACAACGTCAGATGACTCTCGGCATGCAGCGCCGCCGAGGAGATGGCGGTGGTGAACGAGAAGCGCTCGCTCACCGGCTGACTGGTCCCGTCGCCGGCGGCGGTACCGGTCGCTTGCGCCGTGTACGTCGTGCCGGGGACGAGTGGCGCCGTCGGGATCAGCATCGCCTCGGAGCCGATGTAGTCCCCGAGCGGGATCCCCGCCGGAGTCGGCGTGCTCCCATCGACCGTCTTGATCGCGACCGGCCCGGCGGGACCCGTCAGGGTCGCTGCGCTGAGCGTCACCGTGGCGCCGAACGCCGGCCACGGACCGGCGAACAGCACGAACAGGTAGGGACCGGTGGTGGTCGGCTGCGGCAGACCGACCAGGTCGCCGGGCGTGAACGGGCCCTCGGCCGCGGTTTCGCTCGTCGGCCACTCGATCTGGCGGTTGCCCGGATAGCTGTATCCGGCGACTGTTGCCGGGCTGGCGCGGAAGCCGGCATCCGGCGGCAGGGTGGTGGCGCACACGAAGCCGGCGGAGTCGTCGACCCCCATCTGGCCCAGATAGGGATCGAGCAGCTGGGCGAGGTGGATCGGCGCCGTCTGCCACGGGTTGGCGGTGTCCCAGTCGGTCCCCTCGGCGAGCACCGAATCGCCCGCCGCCTGATCGCCGGCGGTGGTGTACCCGGGGTTACCGGCGGTCTCGGAGTGACTGAGCGTCCCGCCGTTCATGCGCTCGTAGTTGTCGTGGGCGGCGCAGCCCGCTGATGAGGACGGGTTCTCGGTGATCTGAGCCGGAATCCCGTTCGCCGCGCGCTGAGCGTTGAGGTTGGCGATCGCCTGTGCCGGAGTCGCGGCCGACGCGCTCACCGGGGCCAGGACGGCAACAGCGAGCACGGCCGCGCCGAGGCGTATCGGTCCCATCATGCGCGGCGGGAGTATATGGAGCGCCGAGCCCAGCTCCGCGGCTCTGGACGGATGGTCGAGACTGGTCGTCAGGCGGGAACGCGGACCCGCGCGCCGGCGGCCTCGCTGGCCCGGCGCTGGCCCTCGGGAACCACCCGTGTCCGGAGGTCGTGCTCGTACACGTGGTAGTCCAGCTGCATGGTGTGGCGCGGGCGCGACGCGTAATGACGGACATAGACGCGCTCGTCCCGCTCGATCGCCGCCGTCATCTCATCGGCGGAAGGCAGCGCCCAGTCACCGCCCAGCCAGCGGCCGGCGAGCTTGGCCTGGCACTCGGCGAACGGGAAGATCGTCGGGATCGCCTGACCGAGGCCGATGAACGCCAGATCGTCGACGCCCGGCTTGAACATCCGCTTGTAGAGCGAGATGACGTTGCCCGGCGCGGAGACGAACTCCGGATCGAAGAACGGAAAGCTGATCTTGTAGCCGGTGGCGTACACGATCGCGTCGATCTCCTCGACGCTGCCGTCGGCAAACCGGACGCTGCCGGAACGCAGCTCGGCGACGTCGGGCTTGGCGACCGCGTCTCCGGAACCAAGGCGCAGCAGCAGCTCGCTGGAGACCGTCGGATGAGCCTCGAGGAAGCGGTGGTTGGGCGTCGGCAGGCCGAAATCCTCCATGCGACCGGACACCAGGCGGGGGAGCAGCCGGGCAAAGCGGCGCTGCAGACCGAGCGGGAGGCGCGGGTTGGTCCGCACCAGGGTGTCAACGGGCCGGCCCAGGACGTACTTGGGGATGACCCAGGCCCCACTGCGGGTGGAGATGAACACGCGCTCGGCGATGCCCTTGCGCGAGAGCTCGGAGACGATGTCCACCGCGCTGTTCCCGATCCCGACGACGAGCACCCGCTGGCCGGCCAGCGCCAGCGGCTCGGTCGGATCGATGTAATGGTGGGAGTGGATCGTCGGGCCGTCGAAGCGGCCGGGGAACTGCGGATATGACGGATCCCAGTGATGGCCGTTACAGACGAGCAGGACATCGAAGTGCTCGCCATCGATGTCCCAGCCGCCGCCGTGGCCCCGGCGCGCGCTGCGCACCGCCGTCCCGAACCGGATCCGGTCCCGCAGTCCGAACGTGTCGGCATATTCGCGCAGGAACGCGTGGATCTCGGTGTGGTGCGGGAAGTCGGGATAGCGCTCATCCATCGGGAAGTCCTGGAAGCTGATCGACGTCTTGGACGTGTCGATGTGCAGCGACCGGTAGGCCGACGAGCGCCCGTTGGGATTACCGAAGTACCAGTTGCCGCCGATCTCGTCGCTGGCCTCCAGGCACGTGTGACGGACACCCCAGTCCCCAAGCGCCTTGACCGTGGTGAGGCCGCTCACGCCCGCACCGATCACGCAGACGTGTGGATCTGGCCCCATCGCGCAGAAGTCTATTGGGGCCCGGAGCTCGCTCCCGGCCGGCTCCGCGCGGCCCGGGTGACGGATCCGACGAGCAGCGCCAGCACCGCCACCGGGATCAGCCACCAGGCGACCACCCCAGCGGACTCGAGCACCGCGGTGACCCCGATCGCGACCACCACGCCCGCGGCGGCCACCCAGTCGTCGCCGACGACGAAGTCCCAGATCGCCATGACAGCGCGGCTCATGACGATCGCCCCGGGCGGGCAGCCGGCTGTGGCGCGGGCGCCCCCGTGCGCAATCGGTAGGCCAGTGCCACCGACGCCGCCGCCACCGCCACGATGAGCACGGGCAGGGCGCCATCGGAGCCGGGCCATGCCGCGCCCGCCCCCTCGGCGCTCCAGAACATCCCGAACGAGGTGAGCATGATCCCGACGGCGAACTTCATCGCGTTCTCCGGCACCCGGGCCAGCGGCCCCCGGACGGCGAACCCGACGGCCATGACCAGCGCAACCGCCGCCGCCGCGGCGATCGCCGCCAGACCGACGTGATGCTGGTTGGCGCCGAAGGTGACGACGATGAATGCCACCTCGAGGCCCTCGAGGAGGACGCCCTTGAAGGCGATCGCCAGCGAGTACCCGTCGATCGCCCCGGCCGCCCCCCCGCCCGCCTCCCGGGCGCGCTCGGCTTGCGAGCGGAAGATCTCGTCCTCGTCGTGCAACGCCTTGAGACCGCCGGCGCGCAGGATCGCCTTGCGGAGCCATTGCAGCCCGAACACCAGCAGCAGTCCACCCACGACGACGCGCAGCGCACCGATCGGCAGCGCGTTCACGGCCGGCCCCAGCGCGGCGACGATCACCGCCAGGACCAGCGCCGCCGCGGCCACGCCGTACAGCGCTGAGCGCCAACCGCGGGTGACCCCGACGGCCAGGACAATGGTGAGAGCCTCCACCGCCTCCACCACGCAGGCCAGGAACACCGAGACAGCGAGCGCCCATTCCGATCCGGTCATGCTCTGAAGATAGTTCTCGGCGGCGTCGTCATGGGCGAAGCGGTCCTGGGTCTTCATCTGCCGCTCATCTTGGTCGCCCAACCTTCCCGTCCATGCGCGTGCTCGTCGTCGAGGATGACCAGAAGCTCGGTCCGGTCCTGGTCCGGGGTTTCGCGACCGACTCGATCGCCGCCGATCTGGTCACCACCGGCCGGGAGGCGATCGTCCGGGCCGGCGCCACCGAGTACGCGGTCATCGTCCTGGACGTCATGCTGCCTGATCTCGATGGCTTCCAGGTCTGCCGGGCGCTGCGCGAGGAGAATCGCAACGCTCCGGTGCTGATGCTGACCGCGCTGGACGCGATCAAGGATCGCGTGCGGGGCCTGGACAGCGGTGCCGACGACTACCTCGTCAAACCGTTCTCGTTCGAGGAGCTGCTGGCGCGAGTGCGGGCGATGAGCCGGCGCGGCCCGATCCAGCGCCTGGTGCTGATCGAAGTGGGCGACCTCCGGCTGGATTCCGCTCGCCATCAGGTGTGGCGGGGCGACACCCCGATCGATCTCTCGCGCAAGGAATACGCGGTCCTGGAGGCGCTGATGCGCCACCCCGGCGACGTGTTATCGCGGTTCGAGCTGCTCGAGCAGGCGTGGGGCTACGCATACGAGAACCGGTCCAACGTCGTCGAGGTGTACATCCGCTACCTGCGCGAGAAGATCGACCGCCCATTCGGTCGTCACAGCCTGCAGACGATCCGAGGCGTCGGGTACCGCGTATGCGAGGACGCGTAGGCGGCGAGGACCGTCGCGCCGCCGGGCGGCGTGGGATCCCGCCACTGCCGATCCGGTGGCGGCTGACGCTGATGTTCGCGGGCGTGATGGCGGTGCTGCTCGCCGCGCTGATCGCCTTTCTCTATCTCCACGTCCGCTCGGACCTCGACTACACCCTCGACACGTCGCTGCGAGCGCGCGCCCAGGAGGTGGCCAGCCTGGTCAGCGATGACACGAACGCCGATGCCCGCGGCGATCTCGGCACGCTGCCGATCCGCGGGGACAACTTCGTGCAGGTCCTGAACGGGTCCGGGCGGGTGCTCGGCGCCAGCGCCGGGTTCGCCAGCCCGGCGCTGCTGAGCGCCGCCGAGGTCCGCGCTGCGGCGAGATCGGCGCTGCGCCTGCAGCGCGGCAACCGTTTCCGGTTGTACGCGCTGCCGCTGGAGGGCGGACGCCGGATCATCGTGGTCGGCGTGTCGCTGTCCGAGCGCGACGCGGCGCTGGACAAACTCGACGACGCGTTCGTGCTCGGCGCCCCCCCGGCGCTCCTGCTCGCCTCGGTGGCGGCGTACCTGCTGGCCGCGGCGGCCCTGCGTCCGGTGGAGCGGATGCGCCGCCGCGCCGCGCTGATCTCGACCGAGGAGATCGGCACCCGTCTGCCACTGCCGGAGAGCCGGGATGAGATCCGGCGGCTGGGGATGACCCTGAATGCGATGCTCGACCGCCTCCAGGACGGCCTGGTGCACGAGCGGCTGTTCGTGGCGAACGCCAGTCACGAGCTGCGCACGCCGCTGGCGGTGCTCAAGGCCGAGCTGGAGGTCTCCTTGCGCGAGCAGGGCGGCGAGGAGCAGTTGCGACTGGCGATGACCTCGGCGGTCGAGGAGACCGACCGCATCATCAAGCTGGCGGAGGACCTCCTGCTGCTGGCGCGCGCCCAGGATGGGACGCTGCCGCTCGAGCCCCAGACGCTGCCGGTGACGGAACTGCTGTCAGGTCTGGGCGAGCAATTCGAGGCGCGGATCGAGCGTGCCGGACGGCGGCTGATCGTCGACGGCGCTGAGGTTCCCCCGGGCGCCGCGGTCCGCGTGGATCCCGATCGCGTGCACCAGGCCGTCGCCAACCTGGTCGACAACGCGCTTCGCTACGGCGGCGGGCCGGTCACTCTCCGCGCCCGGATCTCGGCCGGCGACCTCGAGCTCCACGTCAGCGACCGGGGCTCCGGCTTCGGCGCGGAGTTCGTCCCCCGCGCGTTCGATCGCTTCAGCCGGGCCGACCCCGCCCGGGCTCGCGGCGGCATCGGGCTGGGGCTCGCCATCGTTCGCACGATCGCGCAGGCGCACGGCGGGGACGCGAACGCCGCCGACCTCCCCGGCGGCGGCGCCGATGTCTGGCTGCGCATCCCCCTGGCCACCCAGCCCCAGCCCCTTCCCGTTCCCCTGCCCCTGCCCCAGCCGCCGCTCACGGGAACCTGACCCCGGCCCCGGGCGCACCCGAGACCGGGGGGTCAGCGATCGAGCTAGCGGCCGGCTGCCCGCCGGCGGCTGTGGCCGGAGCTCCCGGTGGTGCTGCCCGGAGTCAGGGTCACGCCACGGACGACGTGGGCGTACTTCGGGGCCACGACGGCGTGGAACGACTCACCGGAGGCCGGCGCGGTCGCCGACGGGTCGTCGGTGATCGCCACCAGCTGGTTGGGATCCGCACCCTGGTCGCCGCTGCCGCTGACCGTCGAGGTCACGCCCCAGATCGTGGCGCTGCCGTCCCGGTTGACGCGCCCGGTGATGTTGCGCAGCCCGTCGGTGGCCGGAGCCCACGGCAGGTTGGTGGCCGTGTTGTTGCCGATCGGGTATCCAGCCACCGAGTACGGCTGGCCGAGGTTCAATCCGCTCTGCAGTGTGTCTGCCAGCTGCCAGCTGCCGGTGCCGGGGTTGAGCACCCACTTCTGCAGACCGGCCGTGGTCGAGGCCGCCGCGTTGGTGTACGTGCCGCCCGCGTACGTGTTGTCACCGCTGCCCTCGTCGGCGACGTACAGCGTGTGCGGGCTGGCGAACCACAGCCCGAACGGGAACGCCGTGGAGCTGGAGGACTTGGCCAGCGTCGTCGGGAATCCCTTCAGGATGCACATGTCGCTGGGCAGGCCCGTCGTCTGCAGAGTCGCCGGGTTGTAGGCCAGCGGCGTGGTCGGCAGCTTGGCTCCCGGCTGCGGGACGCCGACGCCGTTGGGGCACGCCTTGCCGGTGGTGTCGACGAAGTAGACGGTGTTGACGCCGTTGGAGCCGCTGCCCTTCGTGTAGTACAGGACGTTGTCGTACACGGTCAGACCGCGGAAGTTGTCGTCCTTGCCGATCTTGTCGGCCTTGTCGCCGAGCTCGGTGACGTTGAAGCTGGCCACCGGCGTCGGCTGCCCCGGGCTCTGGTCGAACTCCGGACGCAACGAGGGACTGAAGATCTGCGCACCGGCGCCGAGGATGACTCCGTTGGGCTGCGGGTTGGATCCGTTGCCGGCGTTGCCGGCGGTGTAGTACACGCCCGCGCCTGGCTCGTCGTTGAGGATCGCCGCCCGGCCGTTGTTGCCGCTGTAGGCGTTGGTCTCGGTGAACGACAGGTCGCCGCGCTGGTCGAGCTGGGCGACCGCCCGGTAGTAGGCACCGGGCACCGGGTTGGTGGGATCGACAACGCCGGGCGTGTTCGAGTTGGAGACGTCGAGCAGGCGAGGCTTGGCCACGTAGTCGATGAAGGTGACCACCCGCCCGGTGACCGACAGGTTCAGCGCCTCTTCGGACTTGGAGGAGAAGCTCGTCACGAGCTCGTCGTTGGGGACCCTGATCCGACTGACCATCGCCCCGTCGGGCGACAGCTGTTCGAGGAGGATCGGTGACGTCACGCCGAAGCTGCCATCGACGAGGTCGTTGTTGAATACATACGGGTAGGCGCCGTCGCTGTTGGCGGTGCCGCAGTTGCCGGCGGTGCACCCCGGGGGCAGCTGGGTGACGCCGGGCTGAATGTCGGCGTCGCGATAGACGCTGCCACTGACCAGGAGGTTGCCCGGGCGTAGCGGCTCCCCCCCGCCGCGGCCCCAGCCGTCGGCCAGCGCCGCCGGCGCGGTGGCCAGCAGGGCGATCGACGTGGCAACCGACAGTGCACCGTGGCGTGTGCGCGGACGTCGGAGACGGTGTGACAGTTGACTCATCTGCGGGCTCCTCGGCTCAAGGGGTGGTGCGGCCGAGGCACTCTAGGCTCGACGCCAGGCGCTGTCGGTGATGATCGCGTGACCTGGTTCTCACGTTGCGCTCATAGTTGTGTCCATCTGGTTGGGGCCCGTCGCCGGCGCCGTGGAATAGTTCATCGGTGGCGCACGTGGCGGTCTCCCGGCTGGCCTACGCACATCCCGGCGGGGATCTGCTGTTCTCGGACGTGTCCTTCCGCATCTCGCCGGGCCAGCACGCCGGGCTCGTCGGGACCAACGGCGTCGGCAAGACCACGCTGCTCAAGGTGCTCGTCGGAGCGCTCGGACCCGACGAAGGCGAGACCGCCGTCGGCGGCATCAGTGCCTACATGCCGCAGGATGTCGGCGTCGGCGACGGCGAGCGGACCGTCCGGGAGCTGCTGCTGTCGCTGGCGCCACGGGCGGTCCGGCTCGCCGGCGAGAGCGTGCTGACGCTCGAGGCTCGGCTGGCGGACGGCGACTCATCCGCCGGGATCAAGCTCGGGGCGGCGATCGCCGACTGGTCGGCGCTGGGTGGCTACGAGCTCGAGGGGCAGTGGGACGCGTCGTGCCGCCGCATCGTCCGCTCGTCCTTCGCCGACATCGCCGAGCGGCCCGCGCGCACCCTGTCGGGCGGTGAGCGCAAGCAGCTCGTGCTCGACCTGCTGTTCGCCTCCGACGCCGATGTCCTGCTGCTCGACGAACCCGACAACTTCCTCGACGTGCCGGCCAAGCTCGAGCTCGAGCAGCGGATCCGGAGATCGAAGAAGACGATCGTGATGATCTCCCACGACCGGGAGGTCCTGTCCGGCGCGGTCGACGCGATCGTCACGCTCGAGGGGAACGGCGCCTGGGTGCACGGCGAGTCCTACGCCACCTACGCCCGCGCCCGCGAGGACCGCCAGCGGCGGCTCGGGGACGCGGTCAAGCGCTGGCACGAGGAGGAACGGCGGCTGTTCGCGCTGATGAAGACGTTCAAGGAGCGCGCTCGGTATGCGCCCGACTGGGCCAAGCGGGCCGACGCCATGGAGTCGCGCTGGCGCCGGTTCCGCGCCCCCGGCCCACCGCCCTCGCCGGTCGTCGACACCGCGATCGCGGTGCGTATTCGCGGCAGCGACTCGGCGCGCCTGGTGCTCGACATCCGCTCGCTCGGGATCGCTGACCTGGTGTCGCCGTTCTCCGACGAGATCCACTTCGGCGAGCGCGTCGGGGTGATCGGGCCCAACGGGTCCGGCAAGAGCGCGCTGATGGAGGTCCTCGCCGGCGAGCGCCGGCCGGAGCTCGGCGAGCTCCGCATCGGCCCGCGAGTCTCGGCCGGCTTCTTCACCCAGCTCCAATCGCGCCGCGACTTCACCGGGTACGTCGTCCTCGACATCGTGCTGCGCCGCCGCGGCGAGCTCCGGGCGGCGATGGCCGCGCTGGCCCGCTACGGCCTCGCCGACGCGGCCCGACGGCCGTACGAGGTGCTGAGCGGCGGCGAGAAGGCGCGCCTGGAGATCCTCATCCTCGAGCTCGAGGGCCACAACCTGCTGCTGCTCGACGAGCCGACCGACAATCTGGACACCGACTCCGCCGAGGCCCTCGAAACGGCTCTCGAGGGCTTCGAGGGAACCGTCGTCGCCGTCTCCCACGACCGGGCGTTCCTGCGCAAGCTGGACCGCTACCTCATGGTCCTGCACGACGGCGGTGTGCTGTCGTTCCCCTCCTACGAGTCGGCGCTTCACGGACTGATCGATCCCGAGCGGGCGGGCGACGTGCGGCTGGCGAAGCTGCTGTAGCGGCGGAGCGCCCCGCGGACCTCAGAGCGCGCGAAGGAACTCGATCAGCGGCGGGTTGACCTCAGCGGGATGGGTGAGGTTGGACGCATGCGGCGCCCCGTTGACCCAGACGACGTCGGTGCACCCCGACAGCCCGGCACAAAGGGCGCGCGCCTTATCCATGTCGATCGACTGATCGGCCGTGCCGTGAAAGACGATGGCCGGACACGAGATCTCGCCGAGACGGGGCGTGAGATCGTCGCGGTCCAGCAGACAGTCGCCCGGGGCCTTGAGCTGATCGCGGGGAAGCTGCTTCCACTTCGCGACCCACTCGGCGCTGAGGACGGGATCGCCGATGATCAGCTGGGCGATTGCCTCGGTGATCTGATCGATCGGTCCGTGCTCGAGCCATGTCGCCTGCATCTGGCGGTACGCCGGCAAGCGCACCGGGTCCTCGGTCCCGGCCTGGGTGTCGATCAGGACCAGCGCGCGGACGCGCGCGGGCGCCAACAGGGCGGCGCGCAACGAGAGGAAGCCTCCCTGTGACATGCCGCCGAGAACCGCGTCGTCGATGCCGAGCTCGTCGAGCAGGCCGAGGCAGTCCCGAGCCGAGTCCCAGTAGGTGAACGGGGCGCCGTCGAACACGGTCTGCCCGAACCCGCGCTCGTCCCAGGCGATGACTCGGAACTCCGGGCTGAGCGCCTCGACCTGCGGCGCGAACATCTCATGGTCCATCAGGAAGCCGTGCGACAGGACGATCGGGAGGCCATCCCCGCCACTGTCCTCAAAGCAGATGCGCTGGCCGTTGATGTCCGCGAATGGCATTGGCACTCTCCGGGCCGTTGGGGTCGGCGCGAACCTATCAGCCGGCTCGATGCCGCCGGAACCGTTCGCGCGTTGCGTACGATGAGACGATGGTGCTGCCGCCCGGGCCGCGAGCCCCTGCCGTCTGGCAGACGCTCGCCTGGATGAGCCGGCCGGGGGCATTCCTGCAAGCCGTGCACCGGCGGTACGGCGACCCGGCGACGATCCGCACCTACTGGACCGAGGAGCCGATGGTCCTGTTCTCCCACCCGGACGCGGTCCGCGAGGTGTTCGCCCTGCCCCCGGCGATCGCGCCGGCCGGCCAGAGCTGGGAGTTCCTGCGTCCGTTCGCGGGGCCGGACTCGATCCTGCTGCTCGACGGTGACGAGCATCTCCGCGAGCGCCGGCTCTTGCGCAAGCCATTCCACGGGGAGCCGATGCGCGCGCTCGGGCCGCTGATCGCCGGCCTCGTCCAGCGCGAGCTGCGGACGTGGAACGGCCCGGTCAACACGCTGGAGCGCATGCGCGTCCTGACCCTCGAGATCATCCTGCGGGTCGTGTTCGGCGCCCGCGACGAGCAGGAGTTCGCGCAGCTGCGCGATGCCGTCGAGGAGACACTGTCCGGCGTTCGCTCGCTCCCGCGGCTCCTCGCCATGGTGCTGGTGATGCGAGACCTGGGGCCGCGGAGTCCGTGGGGCCGGTTCCGCGTCGCGGTCCAGCGCTTTGACGCCCTGCTGTACGAGCTGCTGGCGCGTCGGCGCGCCGAGGCGAGCGGACCGTCCGACGGCGGCTCGGTGCTCGACCTGCTGCTCGGGGAGCGCGACGAGGACGGCAACCCCCCGACCGATCAGCATCTCCGTGATCAGCTCGTGGCGTTGCTGATGGGCGGACACGACAGCTCGGCGGCGTCGCTGGCGTGGGCATTCGAGCGGCTGGCCCGCACCCCTCGGGTCCACGCGCGCCTGCGCGAGGGGGATCCCGCCTACCTCGACGCGGTGGTCAAGGAGGTGCTGCGCGTGCGGCCCGCGCTGACGATCGCCCCGCGGCTGCTGCTGGAGCCGGCCCAGATCGCCGGCCGGACGATCCCGGCCGGCGTGCAGGTGGCGGCGTGTCTGTGGCTCGCGATGCGGCGCGAGGATCTGTGGCCCGATGCGGCGGCGTTCCGACCGGAGCGATGGCTCGGCGAGGTCGAGGCGCCCGATCGGCTGTCCTGGATTCCGTTCGGCGGGGGTGTGCGCCGCTGCGCGGGAGCGCCGTTTGCCGAGATGGAGATGCGCGAGGTCCTGCGAGCCGCCGCCGGACTGACCTTCCGCCCGGCCCGCCGGGTGCCCGAGCGGGCGCGGCGCAGCCTGCTCGTCGTGGTCCCTGCTCGGGGCGGCGAGGTGATCGTCGGCTGAGCGCCGGTCGTTACCCGGCCCCCGGCCGGCGGGCCCTCACAGCACCGGACTGAGCGCGATTGGATGTGCTTCGTAGCGCCGCGCCAGCCGGTAGAAGAAGCCGCCGTCGGTCTGGTCGCTGGTGGTTCCGGCCGCGCCGCCTCCGAACAGCAGGCCGATCACGCCGGCGTTGCGCGTGGCGCGCAGATGCGGACCGAGCGGGTCGTCCAGCCACCACTGCAGCCGGTTGTCCCGGTAATGCCCCCAGGTGTCGTTGAGCGTCGTGTCGCCGAGCGGCAGCTGCCAGAGGACCACCGGCATACGGGTGCGGCGCGTGAAGCCGGCCAGATACGTGTCGAGCCGGCGGAAGTCGGGGGGACCCCACCACGTCCTCGGGTTGCCCTCGACGCGTTGGTAGTAGCCGGCGTCGCGGTCGGTGACATCGTTGAATACGAGGTCAAAGCGCGCGTGGAGGGATTCGTAGAACGCGGCCGACCGCGCCGCCAGCGCATCCATCAGCGGCAGCGACGGCTTGGCGTAGGTCGGGTCCACGTCGGTCCCCCACACGCTCAGATGCCACGCCAGCAGCACTCGCGGAGCGAGCTGGTCGCGCAGAGCGATCAGCCTGTGTGCGAACGAGCGGGCCAGGGCGACGGCGTGCGCCTGCTCCAGATATCCCCATAGGTCCGGCTCGATGTGGATGACGACGACGTGGCGGGCGGCCGCGGCGGCGACTCGGCGCAGCAGCAGCCGGTAGTCGTTCCAGTAGGCCGTCATCGTCGCTGAGTCGTGCAGGTTGGAGAGGTCGCGCTGCTGCTCGGTCGACCCGAACGATGGCTTGGACTGGAGCAGCTGGTAATAGGTCAGCACCGGGATCATGTGGGCGGCGATCGACTCGCGCACGTACAGCGAGACGAACGTCCCGTCCGGGTTCCACGTCGCCCACCCCTGGCCGGTGTTGACACCACCCGACAGGTACTGGTACCGGGCATCGACCGAGCTGCGCTGGACGAGCCGGTGCGCGTCACCCGGTGGATCGCTGACGCCGAGCACGAGATGGTGCGGCCAGCCGAGCGGCAGCAACAGCGCCGCGGACAGCACCGTCGAGAGCGCGTGGCGGCGCATCATCACCGGATCGTCGCACGAACCTCGGCGATCCGGGCGCGAGCTCGATCGGGACCCGCTCGTCAGGGGATAGGGTGTGCCGATGAGCGCGGAGACCGCACCGCGGCTGTATTACATGCCGCGGACCCGATCGAGCCGCGTGCTGTGGCTGTTGGAGGAGATCGGCGCGCCGTATGAGCTGACCGAGATCTCCGGCACGGAACGCCGATCCGCCGAGCACCTCGCCCGTCATCCACTCGGGCGCGTCCCGGCACTTGAGCTCGGCGACGGCACCATGGTCTTCGAGTCGGCGGCGATCTGCCTGGCGCTGGCCGATATGAACCCGAACGCCGAGCTGATCGCCGCGGTCGCCTCACCGCAGCGGGCGCTCACGTACCAATGGGTCCTGTTCGCGGTGTCCGAGCTCGAAGCGCCGCTATTTCGCTGGCTGCGCGAACTGGGCGACGGCGTCACGGATTCGGCGGCCCATGATCGATTCGCCCAGGCGGCGGCCGCGATCGAGTCGGCGCTCGGCACGGCTGACTGGCTGATCGACGGCCGGTTCAGCGTCGCCGACGTGATGTGCGCAAGCGTGCTCCAAGGTGCGAACACGCGGGAGCTGCTGCGTCCCTGGCCCGGGCTCGCGGCCTACGTCCGGCGCAGCGAGTCCCGGCCCGCCTACGCGCGGGCCGCCGCCATCTCGGATCGCCCCCGTACCTGATCAGGCCGGGGCAGGGCCGTCCGGGCTCAGCGACGGTTCCTGCGTGGCCCCGGCGCCGGCCCAGAACATCAGGCTCGGCTCGTGATACCAGCGGTGGGTGATGCCGAGCAGGCGCAGCCCGATCGTGCGGCAGACCCGGATCGACCGGTCGTTGTCGAGGTGGGTCACGGCCCAGACCTCGTCCAGGCCATCAGCGAAACCACGCGCGAGCAGCGCGCCCGCGGCCTCGCTGGCCAGCCCCCGTCCCCAGCTGTCGGGGTGAAGGTGCCACCCGATCTCGATCTCGCCGTCGCCGTCGCCGTCGGGCAGCGGCTTGAGCAGCACCGTTCCGGCGGGGATGCTCGAGCGCCGCTCGACGACCGCCCAGGCCCCAAACCGTGGGTCGGCAACCAGCCGCGCTGTGCTCCGTTGAATCAGCGCCACCGCCTCCCCGCGGTCGCGCATCGGGCGGCCGCCGATCCACCTCGCCACCTCGACGCGGCGATGCATGTCGTAGAAGCGGTCCGCCTCATCCAGACGCCACGGCCGGATGATCAGACGCTCCGTGCCGGCGATCACCTCGAGCTCACGGGATTGCGCCACCCGTCCATCCTGACACCGGAACGCCGGAAGGCGGCGTGGTGATGGCTGCTAGATAGGGTTGGCGCCCATCGTCTGCCAAAGGAGACCCTATGTCTGATTTCGCCATCGTGAACCTGCTGGAAGTCGAGAACTCCGTGGGCGATCGCGCTCCCGGGGTTGACGGTCGATTTGGTCGCAAGCACCTGGGATCACGGGATCTCGGCGTCAGCCTGTTCCGCTACGCGCCCAACCTGCGTAGTCCGATGGCGCACAGTCATCGCGAGCAGGAGGAGGCCTACGTCGTGGTCGCCGGCTCCGGACGCGTGCTGCTTGACGACACAGTCCAGGCGCTTGCGCAGTGGGATGTCGTTCGCGTGGCCCCTGCAGTGGTTCGGTCCTTTGAAGCGGGACCGGACGGACTGGACATCATCGCGGTGGGTGGTCCCAAGCCCGCGGATGGCGACGGTGTCATGGGTACCGCTGCGTGGCCTGATACGCCGTAAGGCAGCTGCCCAGCCCAGCCCAGCCCAGCCCAGCCCGGCATCCGCGCCGGGCTGGGTTCCAACGACGGCCATCCCGGGCACGACGGTGGGCACGAGCTCGTTGCCGACGGTGTCGGCCGCTCGGGCGCCCGCAGGGTGAAAGTGGCCTGCCGTGTTGTTGGCCGCTGTCACGACGCTGATCACGACGCCCGCAAGCACGCACGCGGCCGTGACGCCGAATCAGATCCGACCCCATTTGGGCGGCATGAAGGGCAACGTCGCGGTATGAGCGGCGCCTTGGGCCGACCGAGCGTCCGAGAAGAATCGCGCGGTGCGTCATCGCTCCGTTCCAACCGGCGTGGACGGGAGCCGCTATCTATCTAAGTAAGCGGTGTATTGGGGGGTTCGACAGCGCCTAGCTCGCGCCTCGGCGACGGCGTGAGTGACTGATCGGCTGTTCTGCAGAGCGTCACGGAGGTCGATCATCTGGTCGCCGTCGTACTCATCGCGTCCGTCGGGGGTACGGGCCGGCGCTGGGAAGCCGTACCGGTCCTCCCACAGCCGCAGCGTGTCCACGCTTACGTTGAGCACCGCGGCTGCTTGGTTAATCGTGAGCGTAGCTCGACCCTCCTTCTCAGGGTTTATCGGCAGCCAGGTCAATTCCTTTAGCTCTTTCGCAAATCGCGGACTGGTGTCGTACCGGCGCACCGCGCCGAAGGAGATCAGGCAGCCGAACTCGCCGAGCACCGGTGACCGTTGAGGGCATGCGATCGGCGGCAATTCTGTTCGCAATACTGGCCCGCCGGCGGTTGTCTTGAGACGATCGCCCGGATGGTCACAGTGGTGTCCGGCGCCGGGGAGGCCGATTCGGAAGTAGTACCCCCAACCGGATTCGAACCGGTGATTTCCTGCGTGAAAGGCAGGCGTCCTAACCGCTAGACCATGGGGGCGCGGTCATCGATTGTAGGTGGCGCGGGCGCCGGGCCCCGGTGTGCGAGGATCTGATCCGATGGGCGCAATCACGCTGACCGCAGAGCTCCAGCCGCGCGGCCCGGCCGCAGCATTCGTCCTCGACGACGAGCAGGTGGCGGCGGTCGGCGAGGGGGCAAAGCGCTTCCCGGTGGTGGCGACGGTCAACGGATACTCGTGGCGCACCACGGTCACGCGGATGCGCGGCGAGTTCCTCGTCGGGCTGAGCAAGGCGGTGCGCGAATCTGCCGGGGTGCAGGCCGGAGACACCGCCACCCTGGAGCTGAAGCTGGACGCCGATCCCCGTGACGTCGAGGTGCCGCCGGCACTCGCCGCGGCGCTCGACGCAGATCCCGCGGCGCGCGCCGCCTACGAGGGACTGGCGTTCACGCACCGCAAGGAGTACGCGCGCTGGATCGAGGAGGCCAAGCGCGACGAGACCCGGGATCGCCGCGTGAGCCAGGCGCTCGAGATGCTTCGCGCCGGCCAGACCCGCAGCTGACGTCGGCGCGACGCCGTCCGACATCTGTCCGAGAGCGGACAACGATCGTGAGGCCCAGGGGCCACCGCGCCGATACCGCTGGCATGCGCCTCGCCGCCCGCCTCCTGAAGTCCGTGCCCGGTTCAACCTCGACGCCCATCGCGCTCGACGCCGATCCGTTCCGGCCGCGCCTGGTCCGCTGCGAGTGCCGTGACTGCGGCGCTCACTGCAACGCGATCGCCGCCCGCGACGTGCACGCCAGCTGCGGCAACTGCGGCGCCTCCCGGCTCGTGCCGGTCGCGGGCGCCAGCGTCATCCTCGGCGGCTAGAGGTCGCGGCGACGCTGCGCGCGCGACGCCGATCGGGAAACCGTGGGGCGAGTACGGGTAGTCAGGGGCTCAGCCGGACGGCAGGACGTGCGCTTGCTCCAGCCGGCGCCGCAGCTGTGCCGGTGACTCGAAGCGGATCGCCTGCATCCCCAGAGCCGATGCCGCCGCGACGTTGGCCGCGCTGTCATCGATCATCAGCGTCGTCTCCGCCGTCAGCCCGAAACGCCGCAGCAGCCGCATGAAGATCTCCGCATCCGGCTTGGCGACGCCCTCGGCCGCGGACACGACCGTGCCGTCGAACCAGCGCAGGAACTCGTAGCGCTCCAGGCGCAGGGGATACGTCTCGGCCTCCATGTTGGTCAGCGCGTAGCAGCGGATGCCGCGCCGCCGCAGCGCGCGGAGGATGTCGACGGTCCCGTCGATCGGCCCCGCGACCATCTCCTCGCTGCGACGCCCCCAGGCCCAGATCATCTCGGCGTGCTCGGGGTGCTGCGCCGCCAGCCGCGCGCACGAGACCTGAAACGGCGTCCCCAGGTCATGAGCCATGTGCCACTCCATCGTGCACACCTCGGTCAGGAAGCGGTTCATGGCGTCCTCGTCATCGAACAGCTTCCGGTAGAGATGGCGTGGATTCCAGTCCAGGAGCACGCCGCCGATGTCGAACACGACGGCTTCGATCGGTGCTGAGCCAGCTGCGGTCACACCGCTAAGGGTCGCCGATCTCAGGCAGACTGTGCCCGGTGAGCGCCCCGCCCCCACCGCAACGCCGGATTCGCGCGGCGGTCGGCGGCCCGGCGCTGGAGACCGTCGCGGGCCGGGCGCCCGCCGGAGTGGACGTGGTCGCGCTGGAGGGGGACGTCGACCTGGCCACCGTCGATTTCCTGGTCCCGACCGCGATCGCCAACGACGCGGCCCGCCGGACGCTGCTCGAGATGCTGCCCGGCCTGGAGCGCCTGGCGGTGGTGCAGACCGTGTCGGCGGGAACCGATTGGATCGAGGACCATGTGCCGCCGCAGGCGACGCTGTGCAGCGCGCGGGGCACGCGCGACGTCTCGGTGGCGGAGTGGGTGTTCGCGGCCTTGATCGGCACCACGTCGCGCCTGCTGGAGTGCGCGCGCATCCACACCTGGACCGAGCGCGCCCTCGACGATCTCGGCGCCTGGACGGTGCTCGTCGTCGGTATGGGCTCGATCGGCCGGATGCTGGAGAAGCGGCTGGTGACGTTCGGTGCCGAGGTGATCGGCGTGGCGTCACACGCGCGCGATGACGTGCACGGCATCGACGAGCTCCCGGCGCTGCTGCCCCAGGCCGACGCGGTGGTCATGCTGACGCCGCTCACCGACTCCACCCGGGGCCTGATCGGCGGCGCCGAGCTCGCGGCGATGCGCGACGGGGCGCTGCTGGTCAACGCTGCGCGTGGACCGGTCGTCGACACCGACGCGCTCGTGCCCGAGTTGGAGATCGGGCGCCTGCGCGCCGTGCTCGACGTCACCGATCCCGAGCCCCTGCCCGACGACCATCCGCTGTGGAGCGCTCCCGGACTGCTCAGCATCACGCCGCACATCGCCGGCAACTCACCTCTCTCCAACGCCCACGCCGCCGAGTTGGCCGCCGAGCAGCTGGTCCGCTGGTGCGCGGGGCAGCCACTGGTCAACGTGGTGCGCGCTCCGGCGCGCTGACGATGCCCACCGCGAGCCGGAGTCGCCGCGACAACTCTGAACGCAGCGCGGCGGCGGTGACCGAAGCGGTCCGGGCGGCCGCACGGTTTGACTGGAGCATGGTGTCGGTCGATGCCGGGCTGCTGGCCGCGATCCCGGTGGTGGCGGTGCTCGGCGGCGGCATCGTCCTGGGCGACCCGATCCCCGGGGTGACAGCGGGGGCGGGCGCGATGCTGGTGGGGATCGCGTGGCGGACCACCGGCGGCCGGCCGCCGCTCGCGCTGATGGCGACCGACGCGCTGGTGATGGCGCTGTCCACGTTCGTCGGCTGCGTCACCGGCTCGATCTCCTGGCTGCACATCGCCGTGCTGTGCGTGTGGTCGCTGATGGGCGGCCTTCTTGTCGGGGTCGGAAACCGCGGCGGCGTCGTCGGAACACAGGCGATCATCGCGGTCGTCGTGTTCGGACGGTTCAGCGAGCCCGTGCTGCCGGCGCTCGGTCTCGCCGCCGGGGTGTTGACGGGCGGCTTGGCCCAGGTGGTGTTCCTCAGCATCGTCCGCTGGCCGCTGCCCCTGCGCGGCCAGCGAGCGGCGACCGCCGCCGCGTACCGCGCCCTGTCCGAGCTCGCCGCCGCTCCCGACGATGCCTCGACCCTCCCGGCGGCCGCGGCGCTCGACGAGGCCGAGGCGAGCCTGGCCGCGCCGACGATGTTCGGCGACGCCGCAGTGATGACACTGCGCAGCCTCGTTTCCGAGGGCTATCGCATGCGGGTGCAGCTGCTGTCGATCCACGCACTGTTTCGGCGGCGCGAGGCCTCCGATGCGGCCGAGGACGACGCCGCCCGCGCGGCGGCCCGGCGGGCGCTGTCGCTGTCGGCATCCGCGCTCGGCGCCGCCGCCGCCGCGATCGCGGGGGACGACGCCGCGGCGACCGAGCTCACCGACCGGGTCGCGCTCGTCGACGCCGAGGTGCGTGCCCATGGCGACACCGCGGTCAGCGCCGGCGCGATCAGGACCCCCGCCCACTCGACCGTCGTGAACGTGTCACGCCGCCTGTCGGCCCTGGCCGGGCAGCTGCGGGCGATCGCCTCACTGGCGCCGTCGGCGGGCCACGGCGGGGGACTGCGCAACCGGCGCCCATACGGGCGGACCAATCGGCCACTCGCCCGGCTGCGCGCCGATCTCGGGCTGCTGCGGGCGAACATGTCGCGCGACTCTCCGGCCGGCCGTCATGCGCTGCGCCTGGCGGTCATCGTGCCGGTCGCCGCAATCATCGCCCGGGAACTGCCGCTCCAGCGCAGCTACTGGGTGGCGGTGGCAGCGGCGACGGTCCTGCGGCCCGAATTCGGGGCCACGTTCACGCGGGGCACCGAGCGAGCGCTCGGGACGTGTCTGGGCGTCGCCCTGGCGGGCGCGATCGCCGTCGTCTTCCACCCGGCCGGCGGCGTCACCGTGGTGTTCGTCGGCGTGCTGGCGTGGGCGGGGTATGCGGTCTTTCCCGCCAGCTTCGCGGTCGGGTTCGGTTTCATCACCGCGCTGGTCGTGTTTCTCCTGAACACCATCCGACCGGACACGTTCACCACCGCCAGCGCGCGCCTGCTCGACACGCTCGTTGGCGGCAGTCTCGGCCTGATCGCCTACGCGCTGTGGCCGACCTGGTCCCGGATTCCGGCGCGAGAGTCCCTGGCCGACCTGGTCGGCGCGGAGCGTAGCTACGTGGACAGGGTGCTCGACGCGGTCATCGGCGGCGAGACGGCGGATGACCCGCCGATGCGCGCCCTGGCCCGCAGCGCCCGCCGGGCGCGGACGACCGCCGAGTCGACAGTGGCCCGTTCTCTCTCGGAGCCGACCACCCGCCGCATCGACGCCGAGCTCAGCCAGGAGGCGCTGGGAGCCCTGCGGCGGCTCATCCAGGCGGCACACGTGCTCCGCCTCGACGTCCAGGAGGAGCGAGACCGGCGGCCGCTCCCACGGTTGGCCGCGCTGCGATCGGACATCGCTGACCTGCTCGGGGGCGTCGAGAACAGCCTGCGGGCGCGCCCCGACGGTGACGCCGTCCCCGTGCCGCTGCCGGACCTGCGCGCCGCGTATCTCGCCTTCGAGCACGACTGCGGGCACGACCGCGACGTGCTGCCGCTCCTGGCCGAGCTCGACGAGGTCGTCGACGCGGTCAACGGCCTGGCGGCGGTGTCGGGCCTCGAGGCGGTCGACGATGACCGGGAGCCCGCCGATGGGGGCGATCCTGGGACGACCGAGCGGTTTTAGAACAATGTCCGTCATGACCACATTCCCCGAGTCCCATCACGACCTGCTCGATGCTCAGGTTGCCACCCTGGCGACGATCGGCGGCAACGGCTTCCCGCAGCTGACCGAGATCTGGTTCCTGCACGACGATGGCGAGCTGAAGCTCTCGCTCAACAGCTCGCGGCTGAAGACGCGGAACCTCCGGCGGCGCCCGCAATGCAGCCTGTTCGTGCTCGATCTCGAGAACCCGTACCGGTACCTCGAGGTCCGCGGCAACGCCGAGATCGAACCCGACGACGACTACGCGTTCGCGCGGAAGGTGGGCGCCAAGTACAACGCCGACCTCAAGGTCCACGACAGCCCCGAGGACAGCCGGGTGACCGTGACGATCGTGCCCGCCAACATCTACGCCGTCAACATGCGCGGCTGACCCGCGTCGCGCAGCGCGGGCAGGAGCTCGCGATCAGCTATTCGGACTGGCGGCCGAGCGTCGCCACGAACCGGCCGATGCGCCGACGCTCCTCATCGGAGAGCGGAGCGTCGGCGGTGACCAGCAGCGTCATCGGCCCGCGATCGCGCGCCCACGCCGTGGCCGACTCGCTGAACGCCGCCGCGATCCACACCAGCGGCAGCCCATCGGCGTGGGCGATCACGGTCGCCTCCTGGGCGGACGCGGAGTCCTCGCCGCGCACGACGGGAACGCTGGCCAGCCCCAGCATGTGGGCCACCTCGTTGATGGCCCCCAATCCACCACCGTCGGCGAGCAGCGCGATCTCGCCTTCGCGCAGCATCTCGCGCGCCCAGTCGCTGGGGGCGCCCGCGAGCGCCGTCGAGACGCAGACGACGCGGAAGCTCGGCTCGGTCATCACCGGGACGGTACCGACTCGATGCCGAGCAGTCGCGGCAGGTCTCGCATGTCGTCAAACACGGTGGTGACGGGGCCCTCCAACGACTCGGCTCGGGTCAGGCCGCCGGCGAACCCGAACGCCTTCATGCCCGCGGCACGGGCAGCCTGGACGCCGTATTGGCTGTCCTCCACCACCGCGCAGCGGGTCGGCTCGGCGCCCATCCGCTCCGCCGCGTACAGGAATAGATCCGGCGCCGGCTTGCCGTTACGAACCTCGGCGGCGCTGAACACGCTCCCGGCGAACCGGTCGTAGAGACCGGCAAGCTCCAGCTTGGAGCGCAACGGCTCGGGTTCGCTGCTGGATGCCACGCAGATGGGCAGCGTGATCTGGTCGAGGGCGGCCTCGATGCCGTCGATCGGCCGCAGCTCGGCCTCGTAGGCCTCGCGGTAGAGGCGACGGAACGGAACGTCCCAGCCGGCCGGCAGCGGGTGACCGAGGCGCGCCTCGATGAACTCGGGCAGCACCGAGGACGAGCGGCCGACGAAGCGGTCGATGATCTCCGCCTCGGGGATGTCGATGCCGAAGTGGTTGAGGATCGCCCCGTCGATGGGGACGGCGAGGCGCTCGCTGTCGATCAGCACACCGTCGCAGTCGAAGATCACCAGCTCCCAGGGCTCAGCCATCCGACCCAAACTAGCGGGGCCGGCTCAGCCCGCGCCGGCGAGCTCGTCGACCAGCGCCTCCAACGATGCCAGCCCGGCCGGGATCGGCTCGAGGTCGATGTACTCGTCGAGCCGGTGGGCGTTGGCGCCGGTGCTCACGCCGACGGTGATCGCCGGGATTCCGCGTCCGTGAGCGGCGTTGGCATCCGTCGACGACGCCCCTTCGGGCGCTTCGGGTAGACCGACTCGCCGGCGGGCGCGGCGAGCGGCGGCGAGCAGTTCGTTCCCCGGGTGCAGACGACCGCCCGGACGATGGCCGAGCGGCTCGATGTCCGCCGTCAGCCCCGGCCCGAGCTCGGCAAAAGCCTCCTGGACGGTGTCAGTGGCGCGGCGCAGGGCGTCATCGTCCTCGCTGCGCACATCGAGCTCGGCGCTGGCGGCGCCGGCGATGGCGTTGATCACGGTGCCGCCGGTCAGCACGCCGACGTTCACGACGACGCCGGCGGCAGTCAGCTCGTCGACGATCGTCTGCAGCGGGCGCAGGATCCCGTGGATCGCGCTCGGGTTCTCCTGGTCGCTCCACGGATGGCCGCCCGGCCCGCGCACCGTGAGCCGGAACCGCACCGATCCGACGGCGGCGACGGTGAGGCCGTCCAGCATCATTCCCTCGACGGCGACGAACGCGCCGCACGGCCCGTCGGCCACCAGGGCCTTGGCTCCCCGGAGGTCCCCGAGCCCCTCCTCGCCGACCGTCGCCGCCAGGACCACCGGCCGCCGCAGCGCGGAACCGCGCAGCCGGCGAGCGAGATGCACGATCGCCGCGACGGCCAGCGAGTTGTCCCCGATCCCGGGTGCGGCCAGGCGCCCGCCCTGCTCGTGAAAGATGATCTCGGTGCCGGCGGCGAACACGGTGTCGAGATGGGCGGCGAACACGATCGCCTCGCCGGCGGGCCCGTCACCGAGCTGCGCGACGACGTTGCCGACGGCGTCCCGGCGCGGCGCGAGCCCAGCCGCGGTCAACAGCGCGGCCACCAGATCGCCACGCGGGCCCTCGGCGAACGTGGGGGCGGGCACCGCGCAGATCGTGCGTGCTTCCTCGATCACACGCTCCACGGCGGCGCGGTCCGGCGCGGTCATCGGTCCGAACATACATCGAGCGCGGCCTCCCCGCGCCGTGGCATGGCATCGTCTCGGCAACGATGCTCATCGAGCCGCTCCCACCGACCCTGTTCGACGCCGCGGTCGCGTTATGGCACGAGGCCGGCCTGACTCGTCCCTGGAACGATCCGGTGGCCGATCTGCGGCGGGCGGCGGCGGGCCCCGCCTCGACGGTCCTGGCCGGCCTCGATGACGGAAGGCTGCTCGCCACCGCGATGGTCGGCCACGACGGCCACCGTGGCTCGGTGTACTACGTGGCCGTTCGCCCCGACGCGCGCGGCAACGGCCACGGCCGAGAGATCATGCGCGCCTGTGAGGATTGGCTGAGCGATCACGGGATCCCCAAGCTCAACCTGATGGTGCGGGGCCAGAACGAGTCCACGGCGGCGTTCTATGCCGCCCTCGGATACGGACGCGATGACGTGGTGGTGCTGTCCAAGCGGCTCGACTGACCCCGGTGCGCGCCCGAGGCAGGGACTACACGGCGCCGGCGAGTGCGTCCATCAGCGGCGCGTCATCACCATCGCTCACCGTGCGCAGGAACGCGCGCACCACCTCGGGATCGAACTGCGCCCCGCTACAGCGCTCGAGTTCTGCCCGTGCCTCAGCGGTGGGCATGCCGTTTCGATAGGGCCGGTCGGCGATCATCGCCTCGTAGGCGTCGGCGACGGCCAGGATCCGCGCCTCCAGCGCGATCGCCTCGCCGCGGAGCTGGTCGGGATAGCCGCGCCCGTCGATCCGCTCGTGATGACCGCGGACCCAGGTGGCGATGTCGCGCAGGCCGGCGTGCTCCAGGATCCGCGCGCCGATCTCCGGATGGCGCTGGATCTCGCGCCACTCGGCGTCGTCGAGCGCGCCGGGCTTGTACAGGATCGCATCGGCGATCCCGAGCTTGCCGAGGTCGTGGAGGACGCCGGCGGCATGGATCCGATCGACGCGATCGGCGGCGAGACCCAGCTCGATCGCTGTCATGCGGGCGAACCCGCCCACCGTGCGCGAGTGCCGAGCGGTACCGGGATCACGCAGGTCAAGCGTTTCGGCCAGCAGCATCACCGCCGCCAGCCGCAGCTCGGAGGACTGGTCCTGGACCGCAGCGGAGGTGGCGGTGTCGCGCAGGCTCTGCTCGATTCCGAGGCCGGCGTGGTCGGCGACCGACATCAGGAAGGCGATCTGGCCGTCGTCCGGGCGACGGCCGCTGGCGGGCTGATCGACGGACACGAGACCGAGCACCTCGCCGCTCTGGCCGCGCAGCGGGAGCAGCAGCATGTCGTCGGGGTGCCAGCCGTCGGCGCCGGGGGCCGCCACGGCAGCCGGGGTCCAGGTGATCGTCTCGGTCTCCCACGTCGGGGTGCCGGCGGGAAGCCAGATGGCGCCGCAGCGCTCGTTCTCTGACCGCAGCAGCGGCTCCCATTCGCCCCACGGGCTGACGGTCCCGAGGAGCACCTGGCGAGCGTCGTCGTCACCGAGCACGATCATGCAGGTCAGCTCGCGGCGGTCGGCATCGAGCAGTCGGACCGCCACCACGTCGAACGACAGCTCCGAGCGAAGCGTCTCGGCGAGCGCCTCGAGGACCGGGATCGGGCCGCCCCCGGAGGCGGCGGCGCGGGAGACCGCGAGCATGCTACGCAGGTGACGGGGGACCGGCTCCTCCAGCCGCTCGCGCCGGCGCCCGGTGCCGACCGGCAGGTCGCCGTCGATGTCCGTGGCCGCCAGGCTGCAGTTGCGCCCGGCGCGCTTGGCCTTGTACAGGGCACCGTCGGCGTGTGCCAGGAGCGTGTCGGCGTCGTCGTCACCGGCGGCGACCCCGATCGAGACGGTGAGCACAGCGTCGACGCCTTCGGGATGCCCGAGACCAGCGTGCTCGACGGCGGCGCGGACACGTTCGGCGGCGGCCAGCGCTTCTCCGGCATCGGCGTCCTGGAGGATGAGCAGCAGCTCCTCGCCGCCAAACCGGTACGCGACGTCGCCGGCGCGCAACGCGCCACGGACCGTCGCGGCGATCGCGCGCAGCGCCTGGTCACCGGCAAGGTGGCCGAGGTGATCGTTGTAGGCCTTGAAGTGGTCCACGTCACAGAGCGCCATCGCAAACGAGCGTCCCTCCTGGTGACGCACCACCTCGAGCCGGGGCAGATCATCTGACAGGGCGCGTCGGTTGCGCAGGCCGGTCAACGGGTCACGACGGGAGTCCTCCACCAGCTGGGCGTTGAGCCGGGCCAGTTCCGCCTCGCGCTCGCCGAGGGCCGCCAGGGCGTCGCGCTCGCGCGCCAGCATCTCGCGCAGCCGGCGCTCCAGCAGGGTGCTGCGAACGATGAGGGCGGCTCCGGAGAACAGCAGCCCGCCGCCGAGGGTGACGGCCGCGCCCGACGGAGAGTGTTCGAGAAGGGCCTTGATCAGCCCGGCGATCAGCAACAGGAACATCGTCGCCGGCAGGACGCCGCCGCGCTCGGCGGGTTCATCGCGCTCGACGATCTCCTCCGGGTGACGGGAGGCGATCAACCCGCCGACTCCGATCACGACCAGGCCGATCACCCACAGCGGGTCAAGGAGCGTGTGGCCGGGCACGTAGGTGCCCGCCAGCAGCTGCCTGCTCCACAGGGCGAACGCGACCGCCTGGGCGACCATGCCGCTCAGGACCAGCCGCGTCACCGCCGAGCGCGACCCGCGCAGCGAACCGCCGATCATCGCCTGGAGCATGAGTACGGCCGCGGCGATGTACAGGGCGGGGTACACGAGCGCGGACAGCTTGGGCGCCAGCGCCAGCGAGGAGGCCGAGGCGTCGTGCCACAGCTCGGCCAGGCTGAGGGCGACGGCGGCGGCAACCGTCGGCAGCGTCTCGACCAGGGCCACGGTGCGGACAGATCGCGAGCGGGCGCGGCTGCGCAGCAGGCTGGTCATCACCAGGACCGCGAAGCCCCACCACGCGGCGTCGGCCAGGTTCGGCGATGACGGGAACCCGGCGACGCCGTACACGTTCCACATCATCTGCCCGACCAACCAGGATCCGGCGGCGGCGGTCCACAGCGTCCAGCGAGCTCGATCCGCCGGCCCGGCCGCCCGGCGGGCCAACCACATTCCGGCGAAGGCGCCGAACGCGGCCGCCGTCCACGCGACGTCCCACCAGCCGTCCGTCCAGCCGGCGGTCAGCCGGCTGAGCGCGACGGCGATCACGGCCACCCCGCTGGGCACGACCACCAGGGCCCCACGCGCGGCGGGCGCCCTCCATCCACTGGTTTCTGTACTCACGCCCGAGTGATCGGCAGGCGAGGGGCCGCCATTGAGGGTTGCCGCCCCTGGCCCACCGATGGTCCGCGCAGCCTCACGCGTTGTCGCGGATGCGCCCCTCGCCCGGCGGCCGTGCGAGCGCGGCAACGTTCTGGAAACGTCTTGCCAACGGTGGAATGCCAACTTTCCGGTGCGCGGCGGTCGGCGCCGTGCGCACCACCAGCCAGCGACGGCGCTGCACCTGATCAGCCGTCCACCAGTCGCGAGACCGAGAACACCATGATCACGATCAACGAAGAGAGCAGCAGAATCGCCCGTCACGAGCCGGGGGCGCGGCTCCAGGGCGAGACCGTGGGGGCTCTCTTCAGCGCGACTGGCACCTTCGGCGACCGGCATCCGAGCTCATGGGGCGGTTCGAGCTCGGGGCGGGTCCGGATGACCGAGGAACATCCGGGGGCACTTAACGCCTGAGGCGGGCGGCTCGCGGCCGCCCGCCTGGCGTTTGCCGTCCTGGTCACCCCGCCCGCCGCGGGCGAGGGCCGGTCAGCGGCCGGCGATCAGTTGCTCGCCTTGGCCAGCAACCCGTCGGTGTTGCCGGCCGAGTCGGTGTAGAACCCGACCAACGTGCCCCGGTCGTTGACGCCGTTGATCGTCGTGGCGCCGATGCCATTCGGATCGTCGACGCTCTCGAACCCGAAGCCCGGGGCCCACACGAACCCATGCGTGGTCGCGCTGTTGCCGGTTCCCTCGGTGTAGTCACCGACCACCTCGTCGCCGTCGTTGACGCCGAACGCCTGCGTGGCCGACGCACCGGGGAAGTCGAGCCGGTACAGCTTGCCGTCGGAGCGCAGCAGGAATGCCTCGGTGGTTCCGCCGGAGTTGGTGGCGAAGCCCGCAACGTCATCGAGGTTGTTGACCGCAGCGGCGGTCACGTTGGAGTCGCCGGCCACGTTGATCTGCTTGAAGTGGTGCTTGGCGACGTTGTACGAGAAACCGTGGTTGGTGCCCTTGCCGTCGGTGTAGAACCCGACGGTCATCCCGCCGGTGTTGATCCCGAGCAGCTGGTCGACCTTCGGCTTGGCGTTGTCATTCGTGGGGAAGTCGACGGTCTGCGGCGTTCCGCCGTGGAGCTTGTAGAACCCGTTGTTGGCTCCCTGACCGTCGACCCAGAACCCAACGGTGTCGCCGTTGTTGTCGATCCCGGTGACCTGGGTCTGCGCCGCGCCGGGGAAGTTCTCATTCTTGAAGTTGCCCTGCCCGTACTGCGGAGAGACCACGTACCCCATGTTGGGATGGCCCTTCTGCCCGGACCCGAAATAGCCGGCGATCTTGCCCGAGTTGTTGATCCCGAGCAGCTGGTTGAACGTGTTGTCACGGTTGTTGTTGACCGTGCGGAACGTGTAGTTGCCGCTGATGTCGCTGGGCGCGGTGGCCGCGACCGCGGATCCCGCCATCGCGCCGGCCGCCAGGGCCGTGGCCGAGGCCGTGCATGCCAGGCGGCCCCACCGAGACGCCGTGCGACGCCGCCGGGCGCCGCGAGTTGACCTGTTGCTCGCCAGTTTCATGTCTCCTACCTCCGACTTGTTGAAGGACGATCGGCGATGGACTGTCACCCCGTCCACCGACAGGAGCATCCTGCTCGTAAACCCGGCGCCCGCGCATCGGGCAAGCGCCCAGTTCGTTGAGCCGGGCGTTTACGAGGCGACGCGGTGTTTAGTCCCCGTCGCCCCGGTGTTTAGGACGTCGACGTCGCTGACGACCAGCGAGGCAGGGTCAGATTCGGCTGGTATCGCGCCGGTAGGCGTATCCGGCGAGTGCGATGAGCAGCACCGTCCAGCCGGCGACGATCAACCACCCCTTCGTTCCCCACGCCGAGCCGCCGATGGCAATGTGACCGGCCTGCACCAGCCAATAGGAGGGCAGGCATTGCCCGAGGTCATGGAGGAAGCCGTGCGTCACCGGGAACCAGGTGCCGCTCACCAGCGCCAGCAGTGACACGGTTCCGCCGGTGACGGGGCCGATCGAGTCGACGTTGAGCAGATGCCCGAGCGCGATCCCCAGCGCGGCGAACGGCAGCAGCCCGATCACGATGAGGCCGCTCATCTCGAGCCAGCGGGGCGCGGACAGGCTCACCCCGAGCGACGTGCCCGCGATGTAGAGGAGGACCATGCTGGTGAGCGACAGCGCGTAGGCGGTCAGCACCTTGGCGCGAAAGTAGGCCCGCGATGAGAGGGGCGTGATGCGCAGCTGGCGCGTCCAGCCGGCCTGACGCTCGCCGGCGATGCGCGCACCGGTGGAGATCATCGACATCATCGTCCCGAACGAGGCCAGCCCGGCCATGTAATACAGCGGCGCCGAGATGCCGGTACCGGCGAAGTCGTGGTTGTTGCTCTGCGGGCCGGCGATCACAAAGTACAGGACGAGCGGGAAGCCGAGCGAGAAGATGAGGAAGCGGCGGCTGCGGAACGCGCGCTGCAGTTCGAACCGGGTGTAGAGGAGGCCGGTCACGATCCGCTCCCCACCCGATCGAGGACCGCGGCGTCGCTGTCGGAATCGGGATCGCTGGTGAGCTCGAGGAAGGCGTCCTCGAGTCCGGCGCCGGTGATGTCGATGTCGCGCAGCTGGGGGTAGCGCGCGAGCAGCTCGCGGATCGCCGCGTCGGAGTCGGTGCAGCGGAGAATCACCGCATCCCCGTGGCGCTCGGCGGTCGTCACACCCGGCAGGTCGGTCAGCGCGGCACGGTCGACCTCGGGCAGCGTCGCCCGGATCGTGCGGGTCCCCACCCGGGCCTTGATCTCGGTGGTCGGGCCATCGGCGACGATCCGGCCGTGCGCCATCAGCACGGCCCGGTCGGCGTTGGCGTCCGCCTCTTCGAGGTAGTGGGTGGCGAACAGGACGGTCTTGCCACGTCCGGCGTACTCGCGCATCGTCGTCCAGAAGTCCCGACGTCCCTCGACGTCCATCGCCACCGTGGGCTCGTCGAGCACGAGCAGCGCCGGATTGGCGACCAGCGCGATCGCGAACCGGGCGCGCTGGGTCTGGCCGCCCGACAGCTTCTGGGTCCGTTGCCCCGCCGCCTCCTGCAGACCGGCCACGTGAATGACCTCGTCCACGTCCAGCGGGTCGGGATACAGCGACGCCATCACCTGGATGAGCTCGCGCACCGACAGATCGCGAATGAGGGCGCCGGTCTGCAGCATCCCGCCGACCATGCCGCTGTCAACCGCGTCGCGGGGGCTGTTGCCGAACAGTGAGACGCTTCCCCCGTCGGGCCGGGTCAGCCCGAGCATGATGTCGATCGTCGTCGACTTGCCGGCGCCGTTGGGCCCGAGCAGCGCCACCGTCTCGCCTTCGGCGATCGAGATGTCGATTCCGCGCACGGCGCGAACCGTCCCCTGCGGGCCACGATAGGACTTGACCAGGCCGCGGATCTCGATCCCGGAGGAGGGCATCGTTCCCCAGAATAAGGCCTGCGTGAGGACAAGACGCGCCGCACGTGGGAGACGGTTACCGCAGCGCGGCGGCGGCCTGAGCGCGGACCGCGCCGGCGACGCGCTCGAGCGCCGCCGAGCGCAACCGCCACTGCTGCCAGAACAGCCGAACGTCGATCGTGCCTCGCTCGTCGAGCTCGACCAGGGCGCCCTCGCCGCCGGCCTGGGACTGGAGATCCGGGATCATTCCCCACCCGAGCCCGAGCCGGGCCGCCTGAGCGAACGCGCTCGAGCCGGGGACGTAATGGCGGGGCGGGTCCAGCCGGCGTCGCGTGCGGCGTCGCAGGTACCGGTCCTGAAGCTCGTCTCCGCGATCGAATGTCAGCATCGGGGCCCGCTCCAGCGCGGCGATGGTGGCGCCCTCGGGAAACCAGCGCGCGGCGAAGTCCGGAGAGGCCCGAGGCCGGTAGCGCATACGTCCGAGCGGCTGCATGATGCACCCCGGAACCGGGATCGCCGTGGCGGTCACCGCCGCCATCACGGTGCCGTCCCGCAGCAGCTCGGCCGTGCGTGTCTCGTCATCGCGGCGGACGTCGAGGATCACCGACGACCCCACGGCGGCGAGCGCCGGCATCAACCACGTGGCGAGGCTGTCGGCGTTGACGGCGAGGGCGATCGCGACCCCGGCCGTCGCGTCATCGTCGCCGAGCTCGCGGGCGAGGTCCGACGTGATCGCGGTGATCTGGCGAGCGGCGCGCAGGAGGCTCTCGCCGGAGCTCGTCGGCGCGATCGGCTTGGTGCGCGTGAGCAGGACGCGGCCGACCGACGTCTCGAGCGCCTTGATTCGCTGGCTGATCGCCGACGGAGTGACGTGGAGCTCACGAGCAGCCGCGTCGAAGCTGCCCTCGGAGACGGCGGCGGCCAGGGCCGCCAGCTGGTCGAGGTCAAGGTTCATGTCATTAGCGAAACTAATGGCACCGCAGAAACATTAGCTTTCGGAATGAGCATGTGAACCGTAGCGTGGACGTGTGATCTCCGCGGCCTCCAGCAGCGCCTTCATCGGGGGCCTTGTGTTCGGGCTGTCCCTGATCGTCGCGATCGGCGCCCAGAACGCGTTCGTCCTGCGTCAGGGCGTGCTCCGCCAGCATGTTGCGACCGTGGTGGTCATCTGCGCAGCGTCGGACGCGCTGCTGATCGCGGTCGGCGTCGGCGGCGCCGGGGCCGCGCTGACCGGTCGGCCCGGCCTGCTGACCACCGTGCGAGTGCTCGGCGCGGCGCTGCTGTTCGCCTACGCGGCGGCGGCCGGGCGGCGCGCGCTCCGCCGGCAGACACTCGACGACGCCGGCCGGCTCACGTCGACGTGGGCGGGCGCCGTCGGCGCGTGCCTCGTGTTCACCTGGCTCAACCCGGCGGTCTACCTCGACACGGTGGTGCTGCTCGGATCGGTCGCCAACGCGTCGCCCGGACGCGAGTGGTGGTTCGGCGGCGGCGCCGCGGCGGGCAGCGTCGTGTGGTTCATCGGGCTCGGCTTCGGCGCCCGGTTGCTGTCACCGGTGCTGCGGCGCCCGGCCGCCTGGCGGGTGGTGGACGGCCTCGTCGCGGCGATCATGATCGAGACCGGTCTCCGCGTGCTGATGCCCGGCTGAGTCGCGCCGGCGGTCACCTCATCAGCTCTCGGGCGGGGGCAGGAACTCCACCTCGTGCTCGGCGGCCAGGGCGACGACGGCGTCCGGCGTCTGCTCGGCCATCCCGTCGATGCCAACGAACAGGTCGTAGAGCCGCCCCGTCGGGGTTACCCAGAACAGACAGACGACCGGCGCCCCGGAGCGATTGAACAGCCCGTGCGGACTGCCCATCGGCATCCGCAGGAGATCACCCGGCCGGGCCGCATGGTCTGACTCACCATCAAACAGGGTCAGCTCGCCGTCGAGCACGTAGACGTATTCGTCCTGCGTCGGGTGGACGTGCGGCGGAACGAACGTGTCGGGCGGGAACGTCGCATGCCAGCTGAACGACCGTTCGCTGAGCTGCTTGGGTCGGTAGATCTGGCCGAGGATGTTCCACTCGATGCCGTCGATCGCGGCCTCGGCGGCGATCAGATCTGGTCCGGTTGACTCGGTCATGCCGTTGCTCCTTGCTGTGGTTACGGGCTCGGGTCCTGGCGGGGCGAAGCCCGCTTTGCGCGCGTACCCGCGCACGATCGCCTCGCGATCCGCGTGCGAGAGCACCGCGTCGATGTCATCGAAACCGTCCGGCGCCAGCGCCTCGACGGCATCGATCACGCCCTCGGGTCCGCCGTGGCGGTTCGAGTAGACGATCTCGGCGGTGGGTCCGTTGCGCGCCCGCTCGTAGCCGGCCAGCGCCTCCGCCACGCCGCCGGCATCCGCGTCTGCGTCTGCGTCTGCGTCGGCCAGCGCCTCGGCGAGCGCTCGGGCATCGAGGATCGCCTGGCTGGCGCCGTTGGAGCCGACCGGGTACATCGCGTGGGCCGCATCGCCCAACAGGGTCACCCGGCCCTGACACCAGCGATCGATCGGATCCCGGTCGCAGACCGGGTACTCCCAGAACTCCGGCGTCGACTCGATCAGGGACAGCACGTTCACCTCGTTGATCTTGAACCGCCGGACGCGCGGCAGCACGTCCTCGATCCGTCCCGGACGCGACCAGTCCTCGCGGCGTGGCGGAGCGGTTCCGCCCACACCGGTCTTGGCCATCACCGCCCAGTTGGTCAGCCGCCGATCGCCAGTCGCGCCCTCGCCGATCGGATAGACGACCATCTTCGCCTCCATCCCGCCCGCGATGATCATCGAGCGTCCGGTGAGGAAGACGGGCCAATCGGTGGCGCCCCGCCACAGCATCGTGCCGTTCCAGCGCGGCGGGCCTTCACCGGGCACCAGCGCCGCGCGGACGGTGGAATGGATCCCGTCGGCGCCGATCAGCGCCCGCGCCCGGACCGTCTCGATCGTGTCTCCGGCGGCATCGGCGAAGCGGGCGGTCACGCCACCGGCGTCCTGATCGAAGGTGGTCAGGCGGTGGCCGGTGACGATCGCGTCGGCGCCGAGCCGCTCGAGCACCGCGTCACGCAGCACCCCCTGAAGAACGCCGCGATGGATCGAGAACTGCGGGACCTGATGCCCGGCGTCCAGCCCGCGCAGCTCGCGCCAGATCTCCTGGCCGAGCCGGTTCATGTAGATCAGCTCATGGGTTCGCACCGCGACCGCGTCGAGCCGCTCGAGCAAGCCCAGCCCGGCGAGCATGCCGATCGCGTGCGGGAGGGTGTTGATGCCGACGCCGAGCTCTCGGATCTGCGGCGACTGCTCGTACACCCGGCACTCCACACCGCGCCCGTGCAACGCCAGGGCAGTCGCCAGACCGCCGATCCCGCCGCCGACCACGAGGATGGGCGCAGTCACCGTCATTCAGCTTAGGGCCGGGAGCCTGGCGGCGACGGCTGTCCACGCCCGGGTCCGGGGGTCGATGAGGTCGAAGTGATCAACCCCGCGGAGCTCGAGCAGCTCGCACCGGTCTCCGGCCTGACGAGCCGACTGCGCGTACCGACGGCTCTGCTGCACCGGGACGCGGGCATCGGCATCCCCGTGCGCGAGCAGGACCGGGATCCCGCTGGGAAGGCGGCTGAGCGGGTCCGCGAGCGCATAGGCATCGGGGCGCCGCGCGGGCATCGCGCCGATGAACTCCAGCGCCGCGTTCTCGCCGATCCGCTCGAGCGCGGCGGCGCGCAGGTCACACACGCCGGCCAGCGCGACAACGGAGCCGATCTGCGGGTCGTCCGCGACACACAGCCCGAGCTGCCCACCCGCCGAATGCCCGATGATGACGATCCCGGCGGTCCGCAGGGGCGCCTTGACGTGAGGCAGGGCCTGGATCGCGGCGCGGACGTCGTCGAGCGTCTCCGGGATCCCACCGCCGCTGCCGACCCGGCGGTACTCGACGTTCCACGTGGCCCAGCCACGGTTGGCCAGATCGGCGGCGAGCGCCGTCATCAGCGCCCGCGTGAATCGCGTGCGCCAGAACCCGCCGTGCAGCAGCATCGCCGTCGGATGGGGGCCCTCGCCGTCGGGCAGGAGCAGATCGGCCGTCTGCTCGGGGTCATCCCCGTACGCGTGGGTCTGCGGCGCGCGACCGTTCGCCTCCGCCCATCCGGTCAAGTCGTCGATCAACGCCGCCACATCTCGGGCCGCCACGCTCGGACCCTACCGCTCAGCCCGTGAACGACAGCGCCGCCTGGCCGACGATGTACGCTCGTGCCCGAAGCAGGGTCATGGACGCCAACGCAGACGAATCAGCCATGGTCCCGCGGATCGGTGACCTTGACGAGATGTTGCTCGCGCCGGCGGCGATCCTCGAGGGCCTACCGGATGCCGTGGTCGCGGCCGCGCGTGACGGGCGCATCGTGTTCGTGAACGCGCTCGCCGAGGAGCTGTTCGGGTATCCCCGACCGGAGCTCCTCGGACATCCGGTCCAGATGCTGTGGGCTGAGCGGGTGCGTGAGCGCTACACGCGCAACATGAACCTGTACTTCGCCACCGAGGACCCACTGCGTTTCTCCACCGAGGTGTGGGGCCGACGGCGCGACGGCTCGGAGTTCGTCGGCGAGATGAGCTGGGGGATCGTCGAGACCACCGGCGGTCCGCTGCTGCTGGCCATCGGCCGGGACATCTCCGACCGTCGTGCGGCCGAGGCACGCCTGCGCGCGGTGTCGGCGATGGGCGAGCGGGCCCTGGCGGGAGCCGACGCGGCGCAGCTCGCCGCCGAGGCGGTCGAGCTGATGCACGCGACGCTGCCGATCGTCGGCGCCGAGATCCGGCTTGCCGGTGGCGCCGCCCTGGCCTCGGTCGGCCAGGTCGGCGATGAGGGCCTGCGACTGCCCATCGGCACCGGGGACGAGCTGGTGGTCGTCCCCGAAGGCGAGCTCGCCGACGAGGAGATCAACCTGGTGCGCGCCGTCGCCAACACGCTCGCCACCGCGCTGGCCCGCCTGCGCGACGAGGAGCGGACGCGGTACGAGGCGGTCCACGATCCGCTGACCGGCCTCGCCAACCGGACGCTGCTGCGAGACCGCCTCGAGCACGCGCTCCAGCGCTCGGCGCGGAGCGGCGCTGCGACCGGCGTGCTGTTCGTCGATCTGGACAACTTCAAGCAGGTCAATGACCGCTACGGACACCCGATGGGCGACGCCGTCCTGGTCGAGCTCGGCTCCCGCCTGCGGGTGGCGGTGCGGCCGGGCGACACCGTTGCGCGGTTCGGCGGAGACGAGTTCGTGGCGGTGTGCGAGGAGCTCGACGCCGAATCGGCGATTGCCATCGGGCGCCGAATGATGACCGCGATCCAGACGCCACTCGTCGCGGGCGACGTGCAGCATGTCCTGTCCGCCAGCATCGGGATCGCGCTCGGCCACGCCGACCCCGACACGCTCGTGCGCGAGGCCGACGCCGCCGTCTACCGGGCCAAGGCCGAAGGCCGCGGGCGGATCGAGTTCTTCAGCTGACCGTCTGGAACCCGGCGAACCGGGACATTCCGCCGGGCCCGCCCAGCGCTCGCGTCAGCTCGCGGTTCTCTCCGGCCCCACCGGACCGGGCGGGCCCGAGTTGGGCGGAACCCGGACGGTCAGGCCGGTTCGCGGCTGCCGGCCGAGGTCGAGGAAATCCATCACGTCATTGGCGTTGCCGTCGCGGGCGGTCAGCGCCGGGATGTTCCACTTGGTTTCGATCGTCGCGAGCACCGACGTGTGATCGTGCACGGTGTTGGTGACGGCACCGGCGGTGGAGTACGGCGAGACGACGATGGCGGGAACCCGGGGGCCGTACACGTCGTAGCCGCCCGGCGGGTCCCCGGGTCCGAGCGCCGGCGGAATGTCGTCGGGTAGCGCGGCGGCCGGCGGCGCCACGTGGTCGAAGTAGCCACCGTGCTCGTCGTAGGTGTAGATGAGCAGCGTGCGCTCCCAGGTCTCGGAGTCCAGGACCGCCTGCACCACCGCCGCCGCCCAGGCCTCGCCCCAATACATGTCCTGCGGGTCCTCCTCGGTCTCGGCCGGGTCGGAGCCCTGGGCATTGGCGCCCAGCCTCCGGAGAGCGGCCTTCAGGAGCGGTACCTGCTCGACGTGCGAAGCGAACGATGAGAGCACGCCCACCCCGGGATCGACGAAGCTCACCGCGGGAAGCGTGCCCGCCTGACAGTCATTGAAGAATTTGCGCAGCGGAGCGAAATGGCGAGGATGTTTGTAGATGATCGACGGGATGGCCATCGTCATCGGGATGTCAGTGAAGTAGTTACACCAGTTGATGTTGTACTCGGAGAGGCGATCGCAGATCGTGCCGTTCGGCGGCGGCTTGTCGAGGAGCGCGTCGATGCCGGTGACAGTGCCGCCATACGCCGTGCCGGCCAGGAGAAAGCGCCGGTTCGGGTAGGTGGGTCCGGGCAGCGAGCAGAACCACTGGTTGGCCAGCGTGAACTGGTCGGCGAGCGAATACGCGAACGGGAGCACCTCGGGCGGGTAGTAACCCATCGGCTCGATGGCTCCCGCGGTCGTGACGAAGCCGTCCATCGCGCCGCCGTTGATCTGCGCGTGCGACGCGGCCCAGCTCTGGGTGACATGCGTTGCCTGGGCGGTGTCCGCCAGCGCAAACGCCCTCACGACCGCCGGCGTCTGATCGGTACCAGGGTTGGTGTTGGTCGGGTTGCCGGCGCCGTCGAACGTCAGCCCATCCACCTCGGGCCGCGTCCGGCCGAGGTCACCGAGCAGGTTGTCGAACGAGTGGTTCTCCATCATCACGACGATCAGGTGATCGAACGGCATCGCCGGGTTCGCGGTACCGGGCGCCACCCCTGAGGACCGCAGGAAACCAGGCCCCGGCCGAGGAACCCCGTCCCCGTCCGGTCCCGCCGGAATGCTCGCGCTCGGGGCCATCCGCGGAGTCTAGATCTCGCCGCCGCCGCGGGGTGGAACGCGCGCCCACGCGTGCGGCAAGATGAGCCGATGGCCTCACCGGCCCTATCCGCCCGCGGCAGTGGCTTCCGTGAGCTCTGGCGTCGCCCTCGATACCGCGGGTTCGTGCTGACCGTGTCACTGTCACGGACGAGCGGCGCGATGTTCAACGTCGCCGGCGTGCTGCTCATCCTGCAGCGGACCGGCAGCGCGCCGCTGGCCGGTGCCACTGCCGCCGCCGCGGTCGTGCCGAGCGCGCTGGCCGGTCCGGTGCTCGGCGCGTGGCTCGACGTCGCCCGTCGCCGCCGGGTGCTGATCGTCATCGACCAGCTCCTGAGCGTCCTCGGCCTCGCCGCGATCGTCGCGCTGACCGGGCACGCGGCCGACTGGACGGTTCCGGCGGTGACCGTCCTGTACAGCATCACCAAGCCACTGAGCTCCGGCAGCTTCTTCACCGCGCTGGCCGAGATCGCCGGGCCGGAGCTCCTGGATCACGCCAGCGCCGTCGAGGCCACCAGCCTCAATCTGGCCGTGATCGTCGGCCCGGCACTCGCCGGCGTGCTGGTCGGGATCATCGGCGCCGCCCCCACGGTCGAGTGCCAGGCGGCCATCACCGTCGTGGTGGCGGGGCTCGTGTCGATCAACCCCGCGTTCGAGGCCAGGGCGCCTGGCCGCCCCGACAGCGTGGCGCGTGCGCTGCGCAGTGGACTGCGGGCGCTGGCCCGGGAGCGCGTGCTCCGGGCCACATCCTTCTCGAGCAGCCTGGCCGCGTTTGGCTGGGGGCTGATGCTGATCGGGTTCCCGCTCTACGCGGTCCAGACGCTGCACAGCCAGGCCCACGCCAGCGGTTACCTGTGGGCGGCGGTCGCCGCGGGGTCGATCATCGGGACGTTCGTGCTGCACGGGCCGGCCAGCCTGCGCCGGATCGGGCTGTCCTACGGCATCCTCGGCCTGTCGGCGCTGTTGTGGCCGCTAGCGGGCACGCTCGTGCTCGGCATCGCGCTGATCGGGTTGACCGGTTTCCTCGAGGGGCCGGCCTATTCCGGCAGCGTCGCCCTGCGCCAGCGCCACTCGCCGGTCGAGGCCCGGGCCCAGGTCCTCACCACCGTCAGCGGGTTCTCGGGGCTGGCGCTCTCCGCCGGGGCGGCCGCCGGCGGTGCGATCGATGATCCGCTGGCGTTGATCGGGGTCTTCATCGCCGTCAATCTGGTCGCGGCGGTCGCGGCGATCGCGCGCGGCGCGACCGCCCCGCCGGCCTGGAGGTCGGCGTCTTGACCACGCGCCTCTCGTGTGGTTGAGTGCCGCCCTTCCCGACGGAGGGTGGACGCACGGCTACGTTCGGCATCTTCGACCACATCGAGGGCATTGAGGGGACGCCGCCCAGCCGGCTGTTCAAGGACCGGCTCGAGCTCATCACGATGGCCGACCAGGGCGGCTTCGCCGGGTACTACCTGGCCGAGCATCACGGGAGCGATCTCTGCATGGCCCCGAGCCAGGAGGCGTTCATCGCGGCGGCGTCACAGGTGACGGAGAACATCCGGCTCGGCCCGATGGTGAAGCTGCTGCCCCTGCATCACCCCGTCCGGATCATCGAGGACATATGCGTGCTCGATCACCTCACCGAGGGACGGCTGGATTTCGGCGTCGGCCGCGGCGCGGTGCCGATCGAGCATCACTGGTTCGGCCGCGAGTGGACCGACTCGCGAGACCGGTTTGTCGACGTGCTGGGGATCATCGAGCGCGCGTTGGCCGGCGATCAGATCTCGAGCGAGGGCAGCCGTTTCTTCGATTTTCACCCTGTCCCGCTCTTAGCCAGGCCGTTCCAGGAATGGATCCCGTTCTGGTATCCCGGCAACCCGGCGACCGCCGGGCGTCACGGCCTGAACCTCATGTGGCCCGGCAAGATCGACGAGGCGGCCTACGAGGAATACCTGCGGTCGTGGGAGCACCACAAGGACGACGACATCCGTCTCAATCGGCCGGACGCGACGCCTCGCGTGGCCTACAGCATGCTGCTGGCGATCGCCCCGACCGAGGACCAGGCGGTGCAGATCGCCCGCCGCGGCATCGAGGGGCTGGTGCGGCGCACCCGCCGCAGCCATCGCTTTGACCCGCTGATCCTGCCCGCGGACGAGTGCGAGGCCGCCCAGGGCCCGCTCCGCGCGATCATCGCCAACATGGAGGTCGCGGTGAGAGCCGGCGCCGGCACGCCCGGGCAGATCGCTCAGCGGCTGGCCGACCTGCTCGAGGACGGTATGAGCGATTACATCTGCTTCATGCTGCCCACGGGGGACATGACGGCAGACGAAGCCAAACGGACGCTGGACCTGTTCATCACCGAGGTCAAGCCCCAACTCGACGGACTGACCGGCACCGGCTGACTGATCGCCGTCAGCCGAGCGCCGCCTCCAGCGCCGGCGCCAGATCGCCGCGGCCGGCGATCGAGATCCGCTCCAATCCCAGCCAGTCGGCGACCAGGCGCAGCTCGGCGGCGAGCTGGGCGGCCACCTGAGCCGTATCGACGCCCGCCTCGGCGAATGCGCCCTGGACCAACAGGGCACAGCGCTGGCGGTCGGACTTCAGATCGACGCGAGCGACGAGCGCGTCGCCGAGCAGGAACGGAAGGACGTAGTACCCGTGGATGCGCTTGGCGGCCGGCGTGTAGATCTCGATGCGGTAGCGGAAGCCGAACAGCCGCTCGGTGCGTTGGCGAAGCCAGATGAGGGAGTCGAACGGGGACAGCAGCGCGCGGGCGTGCAGCTTCCGGGGCCGGCGAGCGGCCGGCCACAGATAGGCGCGGGCGCCCCAGCCGTCGACGTCGACCGGGATCAGCTCCCCGGCCGCGGCCAGCTCCGCCACCCGCGCCTTGGAGTCCGAGCGCCGCAGCCGGAAGTAGTCACCGAGGTCGGGCTCGGTGGCCACGCCGAGCGCGCCGGCGGCGATCCGGACGAGCTGGCGCTGCGCGTCGGCGGTGCTCGGGGTCGGCTGCGCGAGGATCTCGGCCGGCAGCACCCGATCTATCGTGTCGTACAGACGCTCGAAGTTGACCCGCCGGGCGGCCCCCACCTGTCCGGTGAAGAACAGGTGCTCGAGCGCGACCTTGCCGTCGTGCCAGTTCCACATGTGACCGGGGCGCGGCGGCCGCCGGACCGCGCCGGTGTCCCGTGCCCGGATCGGTCCCTGCTCGGCGACGAGCGCGAGCGTCTCAGCCACCAGCTCGGGCCGGTCGCGCGCGATCCTCGAGATCGATCCCCATGCCTCTCGGTTGACATCCGCCATCCGCCAGCGGAACAGCGGATGGCTTTCGATCGGAATCAACGATGCCTCGTGGGCCCAGTACTCCACCAGCCGGCGGTCGATCCGGCCGGTGCCGTGGCCGGCGATGCGATCCAGGCGCGAGCGGTCATAGGCACCGAGGCGCGAGAACACCGGCATGTAGTGGGCGCGGCTGAAGACGTTGACGGAGTCGAGTTGGAGCACCCCGAGGCGGCCGATCAGCGCCGCGATCTGATTGACGCTCGGCGGCCGGGCCGGCCGCGGGCGGTCGAATCCCTGCGCCGCCATCGCGATGCGCCGCGCGGCCCCGGCGGTGAGGTGAAGTTCGGGCGTCGGTTCGGGCATGTGTTGGTGTGGTCGGGCTCGGGACGGTGGCGCGCGCGCCGTAGCAGCGTCATCACGGCAGAAACATAACCCCGATCAGCAGGCCGATCGCCCACGAGCAGCAGCGCCATGAAGATGGCGTCCGACCCCGGACTGACGTGGACGTCTGTCGGGATCGCCCGCCGTCGGGTTCAAGCTCGGGCCGTGAGCGCCCGAAGTCAACTGCATGGGTCAGATCCGCTCCCGGCTCCCCGTCGCCGGCCTGCTCGCGAGCGTGGCGCTGTTCCCGGCGCTGCTGCTGATCGTCACCGGGGACCACATGGTGATGCTGCCGCCGGCGGTCCACATCATCGTCGTCGGCTTCGCCGGCCTTCTCGCCGGGACCGCCGCCATCGCGATGTCGGTCATCGCCGCTCGGCTGAACGACGGGCGCGCCGTCTTGCTCGGCATGGCCTTCTCGGTCATCGCCATGTTGCTGGTCATCCACGCACTCGCCACGCCCGGAGCGATCCTCCCGGCCAACGGACTGGTGCAGCTGGCGGGAGGGCTCAACCTGCCGATCGGCGGCGCGATCCTCGCCGCGTCGGGACTGCCGGTGCTCCGCCGGCCGCGCCGCGTCAAGCTGTTGCTCCTCATCCAGCTCTCGGTGGTCGCGCTTCTCGCCCTCGCCGGCGCCGTCGCGCTGGTGTTCTCGCGGCTCGTCCCGATCGTGCCCCAGCCCTCGACGGCGGCAGCGAACGTCCTGTTCGTCGTCGGTGCACTCGGACTGGGACTCCTCGCCTGGCGCGCAGGCCGCACCTACCTGTTGACACGCCGCGTCTCGGACCTGCTCGTCGCCGTCGGCGTCGTCTGGCTGCTCGGCGCCCAGTACGGGCTGCTGCATTTCACGATGATGAACGCCGCGTGGTGGGCGGCCCACGGTCTCGAGCTCACCGGCATCGGGTTGGTTGGCATCCCGACCGCGCTGGACCTCCGGTTTGCGGCGGCCTCTCGTCCGCTCGTCGGCGACCTGCGCGCCGCCGACCTCGTCGAGCACGAGGAGGCCTTCCTCGGCGGTCGGGTACGGGCTCTCCTGGTCCGGCTGGCCGACAAGGACCCGTCGACCGAGGGCCACACCCGCCGGGTCGCCACTCTGGCCGTTGCCATCGGGGAGCGACTCGGCCTACCGGAGGGTCGCCTCCGGCAGCTCGCCCTCGGTGGCCTGCTCCATGACATGGGCAAGCTGTCGGTCCCCAACCACATCCTCAACAAGCCCGGCCGGCTGACCGACGACGAGTTCGCCGAGATTCGCCGCCACCCCGGCGCCGGGCGGCAGCTTCTCACTGAGCTCGGAGGGTTCACGCCACTGGTGCTCGACCTCGTCGAGAGCCACCACGAGCGACTCGATGCCGGCGGCTATCCCAACCGCGTTCGTGCCGGTGAGCTCGATCTGGCGGTCCGGATCCTCACCGTCGCCGACGTCTACGACGCGCTGACGGCAGACCGCGTCTACCGCGAGGCGTGGCCGGCCGAGCGCGCGCTGGCGCTGCTCGACGACGAGACCGGGAGCGCCTTCGACGCCGAGTGCGTCGCGGCGCTTCGCTCGATCGTGGCGACGAAGCGGCCGGAGCCCAGCCCGTCGGTGTCGGCGTCGCCGGCGGCGCGAGCCGGGGCCATGCCCGTGCCGGCATAGCCGCCCGTCGAGCTCATCAGCACGGCGTACGATCGCCGCCAGCCATGGATGCCCAAACCGCGCGGCCGCGGGCCACCCGGTACGACGAGCTGATCCGGCGCCCGAATGGCGCTGGCTCTACGGTACGAGCATGCCGCTCTCGGCAGCGTGGCCCGCCGCCGCGCCAATCGAAACCCGGCGTCTCGTGCTCGAGCCGTTGCGTATCGAGCACGCCGAGGAGATGGTGGCGGTCCTCGACGATCGAGCGTTGTACGAATTCACCGGAGGTGAACCGCCTCGCCTCGCGGAGTTGCGTGCCCGCTACGTCACTCAGGTCGCCGGGCACTCGCCCGATGGGGCGCAGGGCTGGCTGAACTGGGTGATGCGTCATCGGAGTCAGCGAGTCCTGGTCGGGAGCGTTCAGGCGACGCTCACCTCGGAGAACGGGCAGATGGCGGCGGCGATCGCCTGGACCGTTGGCGTCGCCCATCAACGCCGGGGCTATGCCACGGATGCGGCCACAGCGATGGTGGAGTGGCTCCGGCGCCAGGGTGTCGTCACCCTCGTCGCACACGTCCGGCCTGGTCACGACGCCTCGATCGGTGTGTCCCGGCGGTTGGGACTGGTCGCGACCGGCGTGATCGTCGATGGCGAGAACGAGTGGGCCTCCCGACACCGCGCTCCCGTGCTAAGACAGCGCAGATGCCGATGTACCTCGTGGTGATCCGCCGCTCCGGCCCCGAGTGGAGGCGTGGCCGCCCCCTCGAGGAGCAGTCCGGCTGGGCCGATCACGCCGAGTTCATGGATGGGCTCGTCGAGTCGGGCTTTCTCGTCCTCGGGGGCCCGCTCACCGACGAGGAGCGCGTCGTCCACGCCGTGCAGGCCGACTCCGAGCACGCAGTTCGCGAGACGCTCGCGCGAGATCCGTGGAGCGCGACGCATCTCGTCATCAGCACGATCGAATCGTGGACGATCCGGCTGGACGGCCGCCGGACCTCCCGCTGACCGCCGCCGTCACCTCGCTGGACAGCAACCGGCACAGCGCATCGATGACCGCCGGGTCGAACTGGCTGCCGGCGTTGCGGCGCAGCTCCGCGATCGCCTCGCTCGCCCCGCGTGCGCCCTGGTAGCAACGATCGGCCGTCATCGCCTCGAAGGCATCGCAGGCCGCGATGATGCGCGCGGCGAGCGGAATCCGCGCGCCGGCCAGACCGTCCGGGTACCCCCGCCCGTCCCAGCGCTCGTGGCTCGCCCGCACGAGACGAGCGATGGGTCGCAGGGCGGGATCGACGGTGAGGATCCGCTCGCCGACCAGCGTGTGCTGACGCATGAAGTGCCATTCAGCCGAGTTCAGGGGGCCGGCCTTGTGGAGGATGTCGTCAGGAACGGCGAGCTTGCCGATGTCGTGGAGCTCGGCGGCACGCAGCAGCTCGTCGAGCTGTTCGGCGTCAAGGCCGAACTCGCGCCCGAGGGCGAGGACGAGCCGGCCGACGCCATCGACGTGCTCGTGGAGGTCGGGGGTGCGCTCGTTGAGGAGCTGCATGAGCGCGTCACGCGTTCCCGAGTGGGCAGTCCGGGTGGCCCTGGCCTTTTCGGCGTACATGCGCTGGTCGGCAAGTTGGAGTGCCGCACTGGCACTGGTCGCCTCGTCGGGCACGAGCGACACCCCCACCGAAGCGCTGACTGTGAATGCCGCTCCCTTCTCGGTCAGGGCCGCCGCGGCCGCGGCGATCAACGCGTCCTGACGATCGAAGCGTCCTTGCAGCAGGACGCAGAATTCATCTCCGCCGAGCCGGTATGCCCACCCGCTGCCGGCGACGGCGCGAGCGAGCGCGGTCCCGAGCCGCGCCAGCAGCGAGTCGCCCGCGGCATGCCCGAACGTGTCGTTGTAGCGCTTGAACCCATTCAGATCGAAGAACGCAAGTGTGTGCGGATGCAGGCGGTCGGCCTGTCTGATCGCCGCATCGAGATCCTCCATCAACCGACGGCGATTTCCCAGGCCGCTGAGGCCGTCGGTGACGACGTCGCCGGCACTGCGCCGAAGCATCCTCACGTTCTGCAGGTACGTGAGCCCGCCGCGCAGCCACGTGACGAGCAGCGCCCCGGCAGCCAGGCCGACGGCCAGCGGCGTCACGTGGTCAAACGCGGCGTAGACGAGCAGGCCCAGGGCGCCGCAGGCGGACACGGCTGTCACCGCGATCGTATGCGGCACCGCGCCCGGATCAGATGCGCGGACGCTCGGCGGCTGCCAGGCGGCCATCGCCAGCAGCCCCATCGACGCGATCCACATCGTGTCCAGGATTCCACCGGCCACGTAGGCGTTCCCGGCGGCCTGGTAGACGTAGATGAGGTCCGCAGTGGCCGAGATCGCCATTCCGATTCCGAGCAACAGCCACGCCCGCCCGGGTCGCCAGCCCGCCAGTGAGAACGCGACGACGACGAACGCCAGCAGCGTGAAATCTCCGAGCGGATACGCCAGGTTCACGACGTCCTGTATGAGATGCCCGGTGCTGATCCGCAGGATCGCCGGCAGCACGAGCCCGGCCGCGATCGCCGCGATCGTCAGGCCGACCGCCGCGCCATCCAGCCACTGCGCCGTCCCGACGTGGCGAAGCCGGGATCGAATGAGCAGCATCCATGAGACGTACATCGCGGGATACATGGCGAGGTACAGGCCATCGGCCAGGGACGGAGCCGGCGGGTTCGCGACGTTGTCGAGCCACAGCGTCCAGACGAGGTCGCCGCCGGTCCAGGTCAACAGACCGAACGTCATCAGACCCCACGCCCAGCGGTCCTCCCGAATGGTCAGCAGCCGGGCGGCGCACACCGCCACGGCGATCAGCTCAACGCCGGTGTAGACGCCGTTCTCGATGAAATCGTCAAGACCATGCCCGCCGGCGTCGAACAGCGCGTGAGCGCCATGAGCCACGACCCCGAGCACCATCGTCGCGATGGCGACGCGGAGCAGCGCAGATTTCGATGCGACGCGAATCATTGTGCGGTTGACGGTGGGCGTTGTCCGGACCCAGTGGGTTCATCGGCACAAGCGGCCGGGGGCTCGACCAGTTGCGGCTCGCGCTGGCCACCCTCATCAGCCGCCCTGGCCTACCCTTCCGGCATGCCACGACCGGTGTCGGTTCTCATCGCCTCGCTCTGCTTCGCGATCGTCGCCGCGTCGGCCGTGTCGGCGGCACGGTCGACCCCGCACCGCGCGCTCCCCGGAGCGCGGCCGGCGCCCGTCCCCGCCGCCGGCCGCCCGGTGAACACGTCCCATCCGAGCCGTGTCATCGGGCACGGCACCGCGGCCAGCTGCACCTCCGCGGCGGTCGTCGCCGCGGTGCGCACGGGCGGAATCATCCGATTCTCGTGCGGACCGACGCCCGTCACCATCACGATGAGCACGACGGCCAAGGTCAGGAACACCAGTCCGCAGGTCGTCCTCGACGGTGGCGGCCTGGTGACGCTCAGCGGGGACGGCCGAAGGCGCATCCTCTACATGGACACATGCGATCCGGCGCAGGTGTGGACGACGTCGCACTGCCAGGATCAGGCCTCGCCGAGGCTGGTGGTTCAGAACCTGACCTTCGCCGACGGGAACTCGACCGGCCAGAGCTTCGACGGCGGCGGCGGCGGCGCGATCTTCGACCGCGGCGGGCGGCTGCGCATCGTCGACTCGATGTTCATCGGCAACCGGTGCGAGCGGGATGGCCCCGATATCGGCGGCGCGGCCGTCCGGGCGCTGTCGCAGTACCGCGACCTGCCGGTGTACGTGGTCAACAGCCGGTTCACCGGCAACGCCTGCAGCAATGGCGCGGCGCTCAGCAGCATCGGCGTCTCCTGGACGGTGCTGAACAGCCGCTTCATCGACAATCGTGCGATCGGCAACGGCGCCAACCCCGCCCAGTCCGGCACCCCGGGCGGCGGCAGTGGCGGCGCGATCTACAACGACGGCGATCAGATGACGCTGACGATCGCCGGCAGCGTGTTCGAGGGCAACCACGCCAACGAGGGCGGGGGCGCGATCTTCTTCGTCTCAGACGATCGCACCGGGACGATGCGAATCACCGACAGCACCCTCCGGGGCAATCCCAGCGACCGCTTCCACACCCCCGGTCTCCCCGGCATCTATTTCCTCGGGGTCCGCCCGCCCGCCATCACCGGCTCCGTCCTGCGATAGGCGAACGCCCCGCGGAGCCTCCGCTCGTGCTGAGCTCATCCGTCTCCGAGCAGAGCGCGATCTCTACCCCGGAGCGAGGCGCTCGCCGGCTCGCACGGGCACCGAGAGCCGGTTGGCCGGCGGCGCGAGCGGGCAGATCCAGCGGGAATCGTACGAGCAGGACGGTGGGTAGGCGAAGTTGAAGTCCAGCACGAGAAGCCCGTCCTGCTGCCCGAGGTCCGCGCCCTTGACGGTGTCGAGCAGGTAGCGGCCGGCGCCGTAGGTGTGCGTCGCGCTGGTGGCGTCCGCGAACGGGACGAACAGGCCGCCGCCGTAGCCCTCGAGCCAATACAGCTCGAGGCTCAGCTCGGCTCCGGCGGCGACGAACCGAGCAATGCCGAAGCGGCTGAAGCCCATGACCTCGGCATTGCTCGTCGTCAGTTCGAAGCGCCTGACCTCGACCGGCTCCACGGAGGCGACCGCCCGCCACGCCGGGTCGTAGTCATACATGTGCGGACCGGTGTAGCCGTGTCGCTCTCCCGCCGGGATGGGAGATTGCGGGTGCTCCCGGAACAGACGAGCGCGCGTCTCCCGCCAGCGCTCCCAGGCGGCCTGCGCGTCTGACGTGGCTCTGACCGCAGCGTAGAGCTCGGCGATCGTCCGCCGCCAATCCAGGAGGGAGAGCGATTCGACGACGGGATCCGGGTTCACGATGGGGTACGGGTCAGGCTGCCGGGGGTGCTCCGAGCGCCGCCGAGATCTCGTCGAGCGCCTGGTTCTCGGCGTTGCTGATCTGCTTGCCACCGATCCCGAGAAACCCGCCCTCCTTGTGAGCCCCGGCCACCGCCTGCGCGACGGTCATCACGAACCGCTTGTAGGCATCGAGCTCCGCGGCCGTCGACTTGGCCTCGAGGATCCCCATCGCCTCCCGCAACTGCTGCGACGCGACGGCAGAGATGTCCCCGCCCGCCTCCCGGACCCGGTCGGCATCGATCGATGGCGGCGACTTGACCAACTCGTCCAGCAGTTCGCTCTCCCCGTGATGCGTGCGCGCCTCCTGGTAGGCGCGGCCCATCGCCAGGCTCTCACGCAGGGTGCCGCCACGATCGGCACTGATCACCCGCATGCCGGCGTAGAGCGGGCCGTCGATGACGGTGGACCACTCCTCGGCGTTGAAGTCGGCTTTTCGTGTCATTCGCGTCCTTTGCGGTCGTCGGAATACTCCACGGACACCATTGTCCCCGAGCCGGCGACCGCGCACGGCTGTGGCGCGACGACAGCCCTACGATCTAAGGGCCCTTTCGACCGCTTACATCGCCGCGCCCCAGGAGAACACCCATGACCGACAGCTCGCCCCCTGAGACTCAGCCCACCGGTGCGATTCCGCCCGACGATGCCGCCCGCGCCCTGGCGCAGGCGCGGCCCAATTCGGATGAGTCGTTGACCCACCTCGGAGTGGTCGGCGACACCTACACCATCCTGGTCACCGGCGAGGACACGGCCGGTCGATACACCCTGATCGATATGCACGTCCCGCCGGGCGGCGGGCCGCCGCCGCATCGCCACGACTTCGAGGAGATGTTCAGCATCCTCGAGGGAGAGATCGAGCTGACCTTCCGCGGCGAGACCATGGTCGCCACTGCCGGCGTGACCGTCAACATCCCCGCGAACGCACCGCACGTCTTTCGCAACGCCAGCGATCGAGCGGCACGCCTGCTCTGCCTGTGCTCGCCGTCTGGACAAGAGGATTTCTTCCGTGCGGTCGGCGTACCGGTCGGACACCGGACCGAGGCCCCGCCGGCACTCGACGACGCCGGGCGGGCGGCCTTCATCGCCAAGGCGCAGGCCCTCGCACCGCAGTATCGAACCGAGCTGCTGTTGCCGTCGTGACTCCGGTGCGCATCGGCTTGGCCGGGTACGGATTCGGCGGACGGTACTTCCACGCGCCGTTCCTTGCCAGTACAGCGGAATGTGAGTTCCTCGGTGTGATCACGACGTCCGCACAGCGCCGGAGCGAGTTCGCCGAGCAGTTTCCGGACCGGGCGATCTTCGACTCGCTCGAGGAGCTCGCCGCCGCCGGCGCCGAGGCGGTCACGATCTCCACGCCGGCCAGCACGCACGTCGAGCTCACCCAGCGAGCCCTCAGACTCGGACTGGCCGTGGTGTGCGACAAGCCGTTCGCTCTGAACGCGGAATCAGCTCGCCAGACCGTGTTGCTGTCAGAGCAACTTCAGCGCCCGCTCTCCGTCTATCAGAACCGCCGCTGGGATTCAGACTTTCGCACCGTTCGCAAAGCTCTGGCTGACGGTCGGCTCGGGGATCCGGTGCGGTTCGAGTCCCGGTTCGAGCGCTTCGCTCCCGACCCTGGACCGTCGGCTTCGGGCGGCGGAGCCCTGCTGGACTTCGGCAGTCATCTGGTCGACCAGGCGCTGGTGCTGTTCGGTCCGGCTCGCTCCGTCTACGCCGAGATGCACACGCCCGACCGCCCGGCGGCGTTGGACGACGACACCTTCATGGCGATCACTCACGCAGGCGGGGTGCATTCGCACCTGTGGGGCAGCTGGCGACAGAGCGCCCCGGGGCCGCGATTCCGTGTGACCGGCACGGCCGCGAGCTACATCGTCGTCCCCGACATGGACGGCCAGGAAGGCCGGCTCGTGACCGGCCACTCACCGGCGACGTCCGCGCACTGGGGCACCGAGCCCGAGCACCGTTGGGGTCGGGTGTTTCGCGGCGGGCAGACCGAGGTGCTGCCCTCCGAGCGAGGGGCGTGGGACCTGTTCTACCCGGCCTTCGCGGACGCGGTGCGCGGTGCCGGGCCGGCGCCGGTCGATCCGTGGGACGCGGTGGCGACGGCGGCGGTCCTGGACGCCGCGCGCCGCAGCGCGCTGACCGCCGAGGTGATCATGGTTGAGCCCGTGCCGCCGTGACGGCCGCTGGGCGGGAGGGCCCGTCCTAGAGTCTCGCGGGATGCTGATCGCCACCCACGACGGTTCCTTTCACGCGGACGAGGTCTTCGCCATCGCCGCCCTCGGCCTGCTCGGCGACCCGGTTCAGGTGGTGCGCACGCGTGACCGCGACGCCGTCGCCCGGGCCGATCTCCGTGTCGACGTTGGCTTTCGCGACGACGCTCGCGCCGGGGACTTCGACCACCACCAGCGGGACTTTCACGCCACGCGGGACAACGGCGTGCGTTACGCGTCCTTCGGCCTGGTGTGGCGCGAGTTCGGCGCGCGGATCTGCGATGGCGACCAGGACGTCGCCACCGCCGTCGACGCGACGCTCGTGCAGGCCGTGGATGCCAACGACACCGGCCAGCAGCTGGCGCAGTCGCTGATCGACGGTGTGCGGCCGATGACCGCCAACGCCATCATCGGCGGCTTCAACGCACGCTGGGATGAAACCCTCACGCCGGAACAGGAGCGCGAGCGGTTTGATGCGGCCGTAGCACTGGCCCAGGGCATCCTCGCCCGCGAGGTGGCCTCCGTCGCTGCCGGCCGCCGAGCTGAGCGCACCGTGCGCGAGGCGATCGCCGCGGCGACGGATGCGCGGGTGGTCGAGCTGCCGGTCAACGCCCCGTGGAAGCATGTGCTCGTGCCCGAGGCCCCGGACGCCCTGTTCGTGATCTACCCCAAGCGCCAGGGCTTCGGCCTCGAAGCGGTGCCACGCGAACTCGGCGCATTTGAGAACCGGCGCGATCTCCCCGCCGGCTGGGGCGGACTCGAGGGCGCCGACCTGGTGGCGGTCACGGGCGTCGAGGACGCCGTGTTCTGTCACGCCAAGCGATTCCTCGCCGTCGCCCGGTCTCGCGCGGGGGTCCAGCGGCTCGCCGAGCTCGCTCTCGACGATCGCTGAACCACGCCGGCTGCTGATCCCCGACGTCGCCGCTCCCGGGAGGGCCTTAATGCGGCGGCCTTGGCTCGGTTTCCTGCTCGCCGATCCATTCGTCAACACGCTTCCACCATTCATAGATCCAAGCGACTTGCGCGTCGGACTCGAGTGGGTGCTCGGCGGCGGGCGAGAGCCACATCCGCGTGTTGAATGCCTTCCCGAACGGCGTCTCGTGCCAGATCTCACGGGGAAACGCAGCGAGGCCGAGGCCCGAGTGGGCGCCGAAGATGACATCGGCTCCGGGGTTGCCCCGCAAGGCGGCCAGGGCTCCGGCGGGCCGAGGCGGAAGGACGTGTGACATGCGCTCGGCCTTCGCCGCCTCCCGCCGCCGGCCGGTGCGCCACAGTTTGCGCACCGCCCGGCGCCGACGCTCTGCGGTGAAGTTGCCTCCTTCCGGAAAGAGCACCAGCACGCCTCGACGGCCAAGGCCCGCGGCGACCTCCTCTATCCGGGCTTCGCACTCTTCCTTGTCAGACGTGTCAAGAACCGCGTGGGGTAGGCGATGGCCGATCAGATCGACGCACGGATCGATCGCCACGCTCTGCTTGAACACCACGCTCGGCAAACGATCGAAACGGGTGAGTAGAAGATCGATGAGCACGATGGTGTCGCCCGGACCAGCATGCCGGCTGAAGAACAGCAGCGGCCCGTCGGCCTGGAGAGCGCGGCTTGCCTCGGAGGGCGCCGGCGCCGGCACGTGGATTTCGAGCAGCGCCAGCCAACGCCGCGCGAATCCGTGGACGAACCAGCGCAGGAGCCGGTAGTGCAGGCTCTGGAAGGGGGGCGTGCCGATCAGCAGACCACCCCCGCTGGCCAGCCAGAGAGCCCCGCAGGCGATCAGTGTCGCGAGCTCCAGCGCGAAATAGGTAACCACCAGGCGCGTGAAGATCAGTACCTGCGGGCGCGCCGTCACGGCCGATGCCAGCGCGGCCAGCGCGAGCAGAGCCGGCGACAGCGCGAGGCAAACGATCGACATCACCAGCCACAACGTGACCGTGATGGGCCGCCGGACGGCCGCCGGCGGCATCACAGCCCCCGCAGGTAGCGCAGCGACGCTTCGTACGAGGAGTCGATCTGCTGCTGGACGCCGCGGGTCATACGCATCACCCGCAGCTGCCCTGAGAGATCGTTGTAGGCAGGAGCAGCGGACCCGCCCGTCGGAAGCACGTGCAGTCGCACCCCATCAGGAAGCGAGACCAGATCGCTCGCAAACCGATGGCGCCGTGCCACTTCGAACGCGACCAGTCCGACCTCCCACGGCCAGCGGGGAGGCTGGAGGGGCCGCTCCAAGCGACCGACCTGCAGTACATAGATCGTCTTCGCGCCGAGCGCCACCGCTCGAGCCACGGGAATGGAGTTGACGATCCCGCCATCGATGAAGTGCTCATCCCCGATCGCCACGGGCGGAAGGATGCCGGGGACCGCGCACGAGGCCAGCACGACATCGGTCAGAAGTCCCTCGGCGAACCAATGCTCCGCAGCCCGTTCGATCGAGGCGGCGACGCACTGGAAGGGAACTGCCAACTCCTCGACGCGCTCGACGGGAAACGCATCCGCGAGCCGCTGCCGGACCTCCTCGAGCGACTGCAGATGCGTGCCGGTCCGGGCGAGCGTGGTCACCCGACGCAGGAGCGAACCGGCGGACACCCCCGGGATCGCTGGGTCGCGCCACAGCCGGCCGAGGCGACGCACGCCCTCGACGGTCGGGTCGGCGGCAAACATGGCGCCATTGATCGCACCGATCGAGGTGCCGAGGATGACGTCGGGTTCGATCACGCTCTCCGCCAGCGCGTGCAGCATGCCGACCTCGTGTGCTCCCAGGACACCGCCTCCCCCGAGCACGAAGGCGACCTCGTAGGGCCCCCGATCGCTTCTCATGGCCTCGACGATACGGGCTGTTACACGCTCGGGGCGCGTGGCACGTCCGGCGATTGCGTCGACCCGGCCGTAGCCCACCAGCCGCCACGCGGTGGGACCGATGAGATTTGGACGCGGCTGCGGTCAGAGCTGGTGGACCCAAGACCAGTCAGGAGATTGCCAATGACCGCTCACGCCCTATCCAAAGCACCGCCCGTCACCGATGGGCGACGGCGGTGGATCGCGCTCTACGTACTGTGCGCCGGCATGCTGATGATCGTGCTCGACGTCACGGTGGTGAACGTGGCGCTGCCCTCCATCCAGAGCGATCTTGGCTTCTCCGGATCGAGTCTGGCGTGGGTGGTCAACGCGTACCTGATCTCCTTCGGCGGGCTGCTGCTGCTGGCGGGCCGGTTCGGCGACCTCCTCGGCCACCGCCGGATGTTCCTGGCCGGCCTGGTCGTGTTCACGTCGGCGTCGATGGTCTGCGGGCTGGCCGACTCGCAGGAGGTGCTGGTCGGCGCTCGCTTCGTCCAGGGTCTGGGCGGCGCGATGACGTCGGCGGTGATCCTCGGGATGATCGTGACGATGTTTCCCGAGCCGCGCGAGCAGGCCAAGGCGATCGGGGTGTACGGCTTCGTCGCCTCCGCCGGCGGCTCGATCGGCCTGCTGGCCGGCGGCGTGCTGACCCAGGCGATCGACTGGCACTGGATCTTCTTCATCAACGTCCCGATTGGCATCATCACGGCGACGCTGGCCGTGCGGCTGCTGGAGCCCGGCCAGGGCCTCGGTTTGGATCAGGGCGCGGATGTCCCCGGAGCGCTGCTGCTGGTGACGTCGCTGATGCTCGGCGTCTACACGATCGTCGTCCCGGCGGCCCAGCACGGCTGGGGCGCGGGAGAGACGCTGGGCTTGGGCGGGGCATCGCTGGCCCTGCTGGTCGGGTTCCTGGTGCGCGAGGCCATGGCGGCGCGACCGCTGATCCCGCTGCGGGTGTTCCGTTCCCGGGATCTCGCCGGCGCCAACCTGATCCAGGCGCTGGTGGTGGCCGGGATGTTCGGCATGTTCTTCCTCGGTGCGCTCTACCTGCAGCGGGTGCTGCACTACGACGCGCTCAAGATCGGGCTGGCGTTCCTGCCCACCACGCTGGTGATGGGGACGATGTCGCTCCGCTTCTCCGAGGGGCTGGTGATGCGCTTCGGTCCGCGCCGGGTGCTGATCGCCGGCATGTCGCTGGGGGCGCTCGGCCTGGCCTGGTTCGCCCAGGTGCCCGTACACGACGCCTACGTGGTGCACGTGCTGCCGGCGCTGATCGTTCTCGGTCTCGGCATCGGTGGCTCGTTCCCGGCCCTGATGGCGCTGGCGATGACCGGCGCCGGACCGCAGGATGCGGGCCTGGCGTCTGGCCTGGTCAACACCACCGCGCAGGTGGGTGGGGCACTCGGGCTGGCGGTCCTGGCGACGGTGGCCTCGACCCACAGCCACGGCCTGATCGACCACGGGACGTCGACCGCGGCGGCGCTGACCTCCGGCTATCACGTCGCCTTCTGGATCGGCGCGGGGCTGGTGGTGGTGGCGATCGCGGTGGCGGTGTTCGTGCTCGAGGGCAGCGCGTCGCTTGCGCCCGCGGGCATCCCGGCCGGCGACTCCCGGCGCATGGACAAGATGCCGGCCGGTGTCTGCACCGAGGTGAGCTGAGGACGAACCGGCGGCGCGACGGCAGGCGGAAATGAGGCTCGGCCCGGAGGCGAGGCTGGCGATTCGCCGGCCGCTCGCCCGCTCGGACCTTCCCGGCCTCTATCGCCGAGCGTGCGGTGCGCTGGAGCGGTGCCCGGACGGGGTGCTGATCTGTGACGTGAGCGGCGTTCCCGCGGATGCAGTGGCAATCGAGGCTCTGGCCCGGCTGGCGCTGGGGGCGCGCCGGCACCGCTGCCGGGTGCAGCTGCGGGGCTCGACGGCGGAGCTTGACGCGCTGATCGAGCTGGTGGGCTTGGGCGAGACGTTCAGGCTTGGTGTTCGAACGTCAGGGGCAGACCGAACAACGGGAACAGCGTCTGCGTATTGAGGAAGAAGGTCAGCTGGCCGATCCGGCCGTCCTCGATCTCGATCACCTGGAGCGCCCACGGCTCGTACCCGACCCCGGAGGCGGCCGGTTTGTACTGGCCGAACGCCGGGGATCCGTTGGCCGAGATGGTGGGGATCATGCGTGAGCCACGGCAGGCGTTGCCTGGGCCGACCCACCACTCGAAGATGTCGTCCCGGCCGCACAGCCACAGGTCATAGGGCGGCATCGACTGGGTGGCGTCCTCGCGGATCAGGGAGGACAGGGCGTCCATGTCGTAGCGCTCGAACGCATCGACATACCGGGCCAGGAACGCCTGGTCGCCGGCGCCGAGGTCAGCCACGCGAGTGGCGCTCGCGTCGGCGCCGTCGCCGAGCGTGTCCCGAGCTCGCTGGAGCGCGCTGTTGATCGAGGCGACGCTGGTCTCGAGGAGCTCGGCGGCCTCTGCCGCCTTCCAATGCAGCACCTCGCACAGAATCAGGGCGGCGCGCTGGCGGGCCGGGAGTCGCTGGAGGGCGGCCACGAACGCCAGGCGGATGCTCTCGCTGCGCACCGCCGCCTCGGCGGGATCGGGATCCTGGGAGACGAGCGTGTCGGGGATCGGCTCGATCCACGCGTTGTCGGGCAGGACGTTGAGGTTGGCCAGTTCGGCCGCCTTGGCGGGCCCGAGGTCCATCGGCGTGGCGCGGCGCTTGCGGCCATCGAGGTGGTCCAGGCAGACGTTGGTGGCGATGCTGTACAGCCAGGACTTCAGTGATGAGCGGCCCTCGAAGCGATCTCGGCTCCGCCACGCGCGTAACACCGTGTCCTGCACGGCGTCCTCGGCTTCGAACGGGGAGCCGAGCATCCGGTAGCAATAACCGTTCAACGCGGAGCGATGCTGTTCGATGGCGGACTCGGTCAATGCGACGGCGGGGGAGGTCGACATGGGTGGCATCGTACGACGCGCGCCGACGCGCTGCCAGCTCGTGCGTCGTCGAGCACCGTGCGAGATCCGGGGAGATGTCTTTCCCACCGTAGGAGGGGGCGTGACATGATCACCCCCGGCGGCGAGGGGCCAGGAACGAAGGAACCAATCACCTCGCCGGGACCGGAGGTACTGATGACCGTTGCCCTTGTCCTCGACTTTCCCGAGGCCACCAAGGAGCAGTACGACGAAGTCGTCGAACGGATGCAGCTGGGCGGACACATGGCGCCCGGCGGCCAGGTTCACGTCGCCGGCAGTCACGCCGGCGGTTGGCGGGTGATCGACGTCTGGGACAGCCTCGAGGCGTTCGAGCGCTTCCGCGACGACCAGATCGTGCCACACGTCCAAGCCGTGGGCTTGGCGCCGCCGCAGGTACAGACGGTGGACGTAGATGACGAAATGACCGACGACGGACACAGTGCCGCGTTCGTGCAGTACCTGATCCTGCCGGGCCTCGATCGCGTGGCGTTCCGGGCCCTCCACGAAGAGGTGGTGCCGGGCGGCGAGCGGCCCGAGGGCATGACGTTCCATATCAACGGGCCGGCCGACGGCGGCTGGTGTGTGATCGACGGGTGGACCTCCAAGGAGAGCCGCGAGCGGTTCATGCAACGAACGCGCCACCTCATCGAGAAGGCGCCGCTGTCAGGGCCCCCGACGGTTGAGGAGCTTCACGTGGAGACCACAATGGCCGGCGCAGCCGCCGCTCACACGTAAACCTGGACGAAGCCGATAGCGGGTGATTGGGCCGCCGATCTCGTGATCACCGAGGTCGGCGGTCACCCCTGGGCGAACTGTTCGTCAGCGCGCCCGTTCCACCCCCATGAGGCCGGTGGCCCGGCCCCGATTCGCTTCACCGTGACCGGCGACTTGACGCCGCGGCCGGCGTTGTTATACCTTGCGGCACTGGTCTAGACCAGTCTGGCTCCGCAGCGGGAGCCGACCCGGGAGATATTGACGCATGGCGAGCATCAGCTACATCGACGCGACCTGCATCTACCAGGGGGCAACCGCCCCCTCGGTGGCCGATCTGAGTCTCGACGTCGCGGACGGTGAGTTCATGGTGCTCGTCGGACCGTCCGGCTCGGGCAAGTCGACGGCGCTGCGAATGCTCGCCGGACTCGAACCGATCAGCTCCGGCGAGATCCACATCGATGGCGCCGACGTCTCGCACAAGGCCCCCAAGGATCGGGACATCGCGATGGTGTTTCAGAACTATGCGCTGTATCCGCACATGACCGTCGCCGAGAACATGGCCTACGCGCTCAAGATCCGCGGCGTGCCCAAGCGCGAGCGCGCGGCGAAGGTCAGCGAGGCCGCAGGGCTGCTCGACCTGGAGAACCACCTGGACCGCAGACCCAAGGCGCTGTCGGGCGGTCAGCGCCAGCGCGTGGCGATGGGCCGCGCGATCGTGCGGGAGCCCCGCGTCTTTTTGATGGATGAACCGCTCTCCAACCTCGACGCCAAGCTGCGAGTCGAGACGCGTGCGAACATCGCGAGCCTCCAGGCCCGGCTCGGTACCACGACCGTGTACGTGACGCACGACCAGGTGGAGGCGATGACGATGGGCCATCGCGTTGCGGTGCTCAAGGATGCGCGCCTGCAGCAGGTCGACACGCCACGCAACCTCTACGAACGGCCGGCCAATGTCTTCGTCGCCGGGTTCATGGGCTCGCCGGCGATGAACCTGCGGGGCGCCAGGCTTGCGCCGGAGGGCGCGCTGGTCAGCGGCACGGTGCTGCCGCTGCCCGCGGACACGCTGAATGCCGCGCGCGCCGGCGGGCTCGACGAGGTCACCGTTGGTCTGCGGCCGGAGTCGGCCAGCGTGGTCCCGGCCGGCGCGCCGGGCGCGCTGGCGCTCACCGTCGCCCTGGTTGAGGAACTCGGAGCCGACGCCTACGTCTACGGTGAACTGGGGGGCGACACCCCTGACGACAAGCCGTGGGTGGTCCGCTGTGACGGCCGCGCGGCGCCGCGCATCGGCGACAACGTCGGCATCGTCGTGCAGGCCTCCGACGCGCACGTGTTCAACCGCCAGACCGGTCTGCGCCTCAACTGACAGGCACATGGGAACGCGATGACGACTGCTGCTGATCGGCCCGCGTCCGAGCCGAGGTACTACACCGTCAAACGGCACCTGCTCGAGTTCATCGGCTCGCTGGAGCCGGGCGCGGCGGTACCGACCGAGCGCGAGCTCGCGCTGGAGATGCACACCTCGCGGACAACGGTGCGGCAGGCTCTCGGCGAACTGGTCGTCGAGGGGCGGCTCGTGCGCCGCCAGGGGTCCGGGACGTACGTGGCGGAACCGAAGATCACCTGGCCGCTGTACGTGGCGAGCTTCACGGAGCAGGTGTACGCGAGCGGGTTCACCCCGTCGGCGCAGGTGCTGGGTACGCAGAGGATCGCCGCGAGCGCCGAGCTCAGCCAGCGCCTCCGGCTCAGCGCACGGGCCCCGGTCTACAAGATCGAGCGCCTCCGGCTCGCCGACAACTGGCCGATCGCGATCGAGACCTCCTGGCTCCCGGCCAAACGGTTCCCGGGCCTGACTCGTCTGATCCGGACGCACGGCTCGCTGCACGCGATGCTCGCCAGCCACTACGGGACCACGCTGCAGACGGGCGAGGAGTCGATCGAGACGGTCCCGGCGACCCCACGCGAGGCGGGCCCGCTGCGGGTCGACGTGGGCACTCCGATGCTCGTCGTCAGCCGCCAGAGCTTCGATTCGGAAGGGACCCCGGTGGACTTCGGCCGCACCTGGTTCAGAGGCGACCGTGTGACCCTGGTCACGCGCCTGGGACCAAAGCAGGGATGACCATCGCGGCGGCGATCGACGTGCCGGCGCAGCTTCTCGCCGGCGGCCGGGTGGTCACGCCCGACGGCGTGCTGTCCGACGCCTGGGTGCACGTGGCCGGCGACACGATCGTCTCGATCGGGACGAGCAAGCCGGCGGTCGACGCGCCCGTCGTCGATCTCGCCGGGGCCTGGCTGCTGCCGGGCTACATCGATCTCCACATGCACGGCGGCGGCGGACACAGCGTGGCCAGCTCGCTCGAGGCGATGGAGGCGGCGGTCGCCTTCCACCGGGTCCGCGGCACCACCTCGACGCTGGTGTCGCTGATGACCGCGTCCGTGGCCGAGCTCACCGAGCAGCTCGGGTGGGCCGCCGAGCTGGCCCGGCGCGGGCCCGTGCCACGCGGCAGCGTGCTCGGATCCCACCTCGAGGGGCCGTTCCTCTCGCCCCGGCGCTGCGGGGCGCAGAACGCCACGCACATGATCGCGCCCAACCGCGCCGTACTCGATCGGTTGCTCGCCGCGTCCGAGGGCACTCTGCGCATGATCACGCTCGCCCCGGAACTCGACGGGGCGCTCGGACTGATCCCGCCGTTGCGACAGGCCGGCGTGATCGTCGCGATGGGGCACTCCGATGCCACCTACGAGCAGGCGACAGCCGCGATACGCGCCGGCGCCAACCACGCGACCCACCTGTTCAACGCCATGCCGCCGTTTCATCACCGCGAGCCCGGTCTGGTCGGAGCGGTGTTGGAGGCGGGGATCTCGTGCGAGTTGATCAACGATGGCAGGCACGTGCATCACGCCGTGATCCGGTTGGTGTCCAGCCTGATCACCTGCCCGGTGCTGGTGACGGACGCGATCGACGCCACCGGCGTCGGGGACGGGATGTTCGTCCTCGCCGGACAGGAGGTGCACGTGCGCGACGGGGAGGCCCGCCTGCCGAGCACCGAATCGCTGGCCGGAAGCACGTTGACGATGGACCAAGCGCTGCGCCGCGCGGTCAAGAGCAGCGGCCTCAGCCTCCAGCAGGCGGCGGCGGCGGCGTCCACCAACCCGGCCCGGGTGCTCGGGCTGGACGCATCGATCGGATCGGTAGCCGTCGGCCGACGCGGCGACCTGGTGGTCCTCGACGACGACCTCCAGGTGACCGCCGTCATGGCCGGGGGCGCCTGGTACGCCGAGAATTGACGTTGCCTTCAAGCAGATTGGTCTAGACAACTTGCCGTCCAGCCTGTAGCGTCCGGGTAATCACACATCGAGTCATCCTGGAGAGGAGACCAAAGGATGAGGAAACGTCTATTCGGCACGGGAGTGGCGGCAGTCGCGGCGGCGCTCGCCGTCGCCGCCTGTGGCAGCTCCAGCTCCGGCGGCTCAGGCTCCGGCTCGAGCGGGAACGTGACACTCAAGCTGGTCGCGGCCGACTACGGCACTGGGCCCGGCAACACCAGCGCCAAGTACTGGCAGGGAATCGCCGACACGTTCCACAAGGCCAACCCGTCGATCACGGTGAAGATCACGGTCGTTCCCTGGACGAACTTCGACAGCGAAATTCAGACGATGGTCCAGAACCACAACTACCCTGACATCACCGAGGGCGATTACTTCTCGTCCGACGCCCAGCAGGGGCTGCTGTACCCGGCGAGCCAGGTCCTCTCCGCCCCGGGGAACCTGCTGCCAGTGTTCGCCAAACAGGGCACCTACAACGGGATCCAGTACGGCATGCCGTTCACGACGAGCTCCCGCACGCTGTTCTACAACAAGGAGATGTTCGCGAAGGACGGGATCCAGGCGCCGCCGACCACGTGGGCGGACATCAGCGCCGACGCGGCCAAGATCAAGACGCACGGCGGGATCGGCTTCGGCCTGCCGCTCGGGCCCGAGGAGGCCCAGGCGGAGTCGCTGCTGTGGTTCCTCGGCGATGGCGGCAACTACCAGGACGCCGCGGGCAAGTGGACGATCAGCAGCGCCCCGAACGTGGCCGCGTTCTCGTTCGTCAAGGGCATGGTGTCGGCCGGCGACACCGAACCGAACCCGGGGACCCAGAACCGCACTCCGCTGTGGGGACAGTTCGCCCACGGCAAGATCGGCATGATCAACGGCTCTCCCGCCCTGATCCCGATCATCCAATCGGCCGGCGTGCTGAAGCCGTCCGATTGGAGTTCGGTGGCGATCGCCGGCAAGACCGGCCCGCTCGCCGACACGCTCGGAGTCTGCGACAACGTCGCGGCGTTCAGAGCCAACGGGCACCGAGCCCAGATCAAGAAGTTCCTGGACTTCGTGTACCAGAACAAATACCAGTTGCAGTTCGACCGCGAGTACGACCTGCTGCCGGCGACCGTCTCGGCCGCCAACGCCCTGACCCACGACCCGACCTTCGGCTCGTTCATCAAGGCGCTGCCGCACTCGGTTCAGTATCCGAGCGTCACCGCCTGGGCACAGGTCAAGACCAGCATCCAGAACACGATCGGAACCGCTGTCACCGGCAACCCGGCCAGCGTGCTCGGCGCCCTCCAGGGCACCGCGCAGAAGCTCGGCTGACCAACCCCTCCCGGGGTGCGGCGCGCGGCGCGGCGCACCCCGGGTTTCCATCCTCGACGACGAGTTCCAGTTAGACCCACGGTGAGCAGTCAGTCCCAGATCTCGATCAGACGGGTGTGGCCGGCGCGGGTCGCGGGCGCGATGCGACCTCTGTTGTGGGTCGGCCCGGCGGTGGCGCTGATCGCCGTCGTGGTGCTGTGGCCGGTGGTGGTGCTGATCCACAGCTCCTTCCAGAACATCGCCGTCGACGGCTTCGTGGTCGGCGGTGCCGGCTGGAGGAACTACAGCAACCTCTGGCACGAGACCGCGCTGCACGGTGTCGTGCTGAGGACGGTGATCTGGGTGGTGGCGGTCGTCGGCGTGACCCTGCTGCTCTCGCTCGCGCTGGCCCAGCTCTTCAACCAGCGCTTCCCGTTTCGACGGGCGGCGCGGACGGCGCTGATCGCCCCCTGGGCCGCGTCGGTGATGATGACCGCGCTGAGCTTCCGCTGGGCGCTCGATCCGAACGTCGGGGCGATCAACATCATCCTGCACGCCCTCGGGATCGTCCACCGCATGGGCTCCAGCCAGGCCGACTGGCTCGGTCACCCGGGCTGGGCACTGTTCTGGATGATGATCGTGGCGATCTTCGTGTCGCTGCCGTTCACCACCTACGCGCTGCTCGCGGGCCTGCAGACGATCCCCGACGAGCTCCACGAGGCCGCGCGCGTCGACGGCGCCGGCCGCTGGCACGCCTATCGCACGATCACGTTGCCACTGCTGCGCCCGGCGATCCTGGTCGCATCCACGATCAACGTGATCAACGTGTTCAACTCGTTCCCGATCATCTGGGAGATGACGCGGGGCGGCCCGGGTTACGAGACCAGCACGACCACGACGTTCATGTACATCCTCAAGCAGGCGTTCATCGGCGAGGCGGCCGCCATGTCCGTCGTCAACTTCTTGTTGGTGATCGTCGTCGTGCTGATCTTCCTGAAGCTCACCCGGTGGAAGGAACAGGTGAACTGAGCATGAGCGCTGTCAGTAACCCGTCGCTGCCTGCCACGTCGCAGAGCGTCCCGACCGCAGGCCCGCCCCGGCGGAGGCCGCTCACCCGGCGCACGTTCGTGCTCAGCATCCTCGCCTATGGCATCGCGGCGCTCTTCCTGCTGCCGTACCTGGAGATGGTGATCGCCGCGCTGCGGCCGAACGCCCAGCTGCTGTCGGCCAACCTGCTGCCGAGCCACTTCACGTTCAGCAATTTCACGACGATCTGGCAGACGGGCTTCGGCGGCAACCTCGGCGCCAGCCTGATCATCGCCGGCGGCGCGACCGTGCTCGTGCTGCTTGTCTCGGTGCCGGCGGCCTACTACTCGGCCCGCCATCGCTTCCGGGGCCGGTCGCTGTTCCTGCTGCTCGTGCTCGGCACGCAGATGTTCCAGCCGGCGGCGATGCTCGTCGGCATCCAGCGCGAGTTCACCACGTTCAACCTGCCGCCGACGCTGTCTCTCATTCTGGTCAACGCGGGCTTCAACCTCGCGTTCGCGGTGTGGATCCTCAACGCCTACTTCGCGGCGATCCCGGTCGAACTGGAGGAGGCGTCGATGATCGATGGCTCAAGCCGCATCGGGGCGCTGGTCCGCATCACGCTGCCACTGGCCGCGCCCGGGATCGTCACGGCATTGATCTTCACGTTCATCGCCGCGTGGAACGAATTCATCGTGGCGCTGACGCTCTCGCTCGGGGAATCGGGCAACCGGCAGCCCCTGACGGTGGCGATCAACAATTACATCGGCCAGTACTCGATCGACTGGGGGCACCTGTTCGCAGGTGCGGTCATCGCCACGATCCCGGTGATCATCCTGTTCGCCGTGATCGAGGGGCGCGTGGTCAGCGGCCTCACCGCCGGATCGATCAAATAGGCCGCCTGAGGTGATCACCTGATGCGGTTCGTCGAGGAGGTCATGACCGGACCGGCCATGCTGACCTCGCCGGACGGCGCCGTGATCGCCGTCGATGTCGGCGGCACCAGCATCAAGGGGGCCCTCGTCGATGCCGACGGCCACTTCATGCGGGAGCTCGCGCGGGCCACGCCCGCGGCCCGCGGGCCCGACGCGGTGATCACCGAGGTTCAGGCGGTGGTCGCCGAGCTCGGCGCCGCGGCGCCCGGACCGCCGGCGAGCGTTCGCTCGGTCGCCGTTGTGATCCCGGGGGTTGTCGACGCAGCCGCGGGACGGGCGGAGTACTCGGCAAACCTCGGCCTGCGCGACGTACCCCTGCGCGACCTGATCCAGTCGACCGTCGGTCTGCCGACGCTCCTGGAGCACGATGTCCGCGCCGCCGGGGTGGCGGAACGCACGGTCGGGATCACCAGCGGCGTGGACGACTATCTGCTCGCGGTGATCGGCACCGGGATCTCAGGCGTCGTCCACGCGGGCGGGCAGCCGGTACGAGGGGCGAGCGGGATCGCCGGAGAGCTCGGCCACATTCCGGTGTGGCCCGGCGGCGAGCCGTGCGCCTGTGGGCAGCGCGGCTGTCTGGAGCGGTATGCCTCAGCGTCCTCGATCGCGCGCCGGTACGTCGAGTTCGGCGGGGAGCGTGGTGCGTCCCCCCACGAGGTTGCCGAGAGGCGCACGTCGGAGCCTGCCGCCGCCCGCGCCTGGCACGACGCAACCGAGTCGCTGGCGATCGCCTTCGTCACCTGCACGATGCTGCTCGACCCGGAGATGATCGTGCTCGCCGGCGGCCTGAGTGCCGCCGGCGACGAGCTGCTGGCGCCGGTCGAGGCGGAGCTCGCGGCTCGCCTCACCTGGCGAGAGCCTCCGCCGGTGCGGCTGTCTCCGCTGGGCGGACGGGCCGGGCTCATCGGCGCCGCCGTGCTCGGGTGGCAACGGCTTGGCGTCAACGCCTTTGGAGGGTGGACGACATCTCCGGAGAGCTGATGGCAGCCGAGATCGGCGAGCAGCCGGATGTCCTCGCCGGGCTGCTCGCCGGACCGGAGGAGATCGTCAGCGCGGCGGCGCGGATCGCAGCCGCCAAGCCTCGCTTCGTGCTGATCGCTGCGCGCGGCACCAGCGACCATGCCGCGCTGTACGCCAAGTACCTCGCCGAGGTCCGAATGCAGCTGCCGGTTGGCCTGGTCTCGCCCTCGGCGCTGACCGTGTATGGAGCCGCCCCCGACATGACCGACGTGCTGTTCGTGGCCGTCAGCCAGTCCGGACGTTCCCCCGATCTGGTCGACTCGCTCACCGTCGCCCGCGAGCGTGGCGCGTTATCGCTGGCGGTGACCAATGCTTCTGACTCGCCGCTCGCGCAGGCCGCCGAGATCGCGGTGGACGTTCGCGCCGGCGTCGAGCGGGCGGTGGCCGCCACCAAGACCTACACCGCCGAGCTGTTGACGGTGTTCCTCCTGTTCGCGGGTGAGCACGCCGCCCGCGACGCGGCGCCACTGCCGGAGGCCGCTGCCCGCACCCTCGCGATGACGCCGGACGAACGCCTCGCGCAACTCGCAACGCCCTTCGAGGGCACGGAACGAGTCGTGCTCACCGCCCGCGGCTACTCGTACGCCACCGCACGGGAGGCCGCGCTGAAACTGATGGAGACGAGCTACCTGAGCGCCCAGGCCTTCTCGGGCGCCGATCTGCTGCACGGTCCGCTGGCCCTCATCGACCGGTCCCTACCGGTGATCGCGATCACCTCACCGGGCAAGGGTGGCAACGCGATGCAGCCGGTGCTCGAGCGCCTCGCCGCGCTCGACGCGCTCATCCTGCGCGTCGGCGCACCGGACGGACTGCCGATCGCCTCCGACGGCATCGGCGAGCCCCTCCTCCCGATCCTGGAGATCATGCCCCTCCAGCGGTTGGCGTGGCGGCTGGCGCTGGATCGAGGGTTCGACCCCGATCGTCCACGCGGACTCTCCAAGGTCACCCAGACGTACTGACGCACATCTGGGCACTCGGGGCGCCGACCGAGGACGGTCAGGCGGCGAGAACGTCGGGCGAGCTCGCGTCGTATTCAGGAATCCAGGCGGCGCCACGACCGTCGGGATCGCGACCAAACCGCCGCCGCCAGGCGATGAGGATGTCTCGCTTCAAGGCGGCGACCGGCGAGGTCAGATGATTGCTCGTCCCCCGCTGTCGTGAAGTCAGGACGACCTGGCTGGCGCGAGGCCGGCGCGAGCGCTCATACCGCGCCAGCGCCGCCACCGGGTCATCGGACTCCCGGTCCAGCGCCGCCGCCAGCACGCAGCCATCCTCGATCGCCTGGCAGGCGCCCTGCCCCAGGTACGGCAGCATCGGGTGCGCGGCATCACCCAGGATGCTGACGCGACCCCGCGTCCAGCGCGGGATCGGGTCCCGGTCATAGAGCGCCCACTTGTACCAGACATCACCGGCGGAGAAGATCCGCAGCAGCGACTCGTGCCAACCGGCATAGCGCTCCAGCACCTCGTCGCGTTCGCACTCCGAGACCCAGGACTCGTGCCGGTAATCCTCGTCGTCGTAGTGGCAGACCACGTTGATCAGCTCATTCCGGCGGACGGGGTAGAGCACGATCGTGCCATGGGGTCCGAGCCACTGAGCGTTGTCGTTCGCGGGAGGTCGGCCGAGGACAGCATCAACCGGGACCACGCTCCGGTAACAGATCTTCCCGGTGAAACGCGGCTTACCGGAGCCGAACAGCGACTCTCGCACCGCCGAATGGATCCCGTCGGCGCCGATGATGACGTCCGCCTCGACCTCGCGCCCGTCGGCGAAGCGCGCCACGGCGACGTCGCCGTCCGGCTCGACTCCCGTGCAGCGCGCTCCCAGCGTGACCATGTCACCCGGCAGCGAGCGCGTCAGGACGTCCAGGAGGTCGGCGCGGTGCACGGTCGCGCTCGCGCAACCATAGGCGACGGTCTGTTGTCCCCGGCTCGTCTTCGAGATCACCCGGCTCGTCTTCCCGTTGCGCGTGACCAGCCACTCGGAGCGGCCGGCGATCACGCGGACATCATCCTCCAGGCCAAGCGCCCGAAGCACCTTCATCGCGTTTGGGCCCAGCGCGACCCCCGCGCCGATCTCACGCAACTCGGGCGCCGCCTCGTAGATCGCGACCTCGATGCCACGTCGCGAGAGCGCGTGCGCCGCGGTGAGACCGCCGATGCCACCGCCGATGATCGCGACCCTGGTCATGATTGAACTACGAGAAGCTTCTCAGAAATGTCCGGTCAGCCGTGCGGGTGCGGGTCAGGGTCTTGTCGCCGATCCCGATCTCCTCGATGACCCCGCGGCGCACCTTGAGCACCGCGGTGGACGAGCCGTTGGCCGCCAGATACCACGTGTTGCGCCCCACGTAGAACGGCTTGCGCAGCTTGAGGTGCTGACGGGCGGCCTTGATCGTGGTCCCCGGCCGCACGCCCTTGAGGGTGAAGTAGATGTCGGATGTCGATGCCCACACGACGCGACCGCGGTAGGCGCCGCGTCTGTGTCGCGCCAGGGTGCTCAGCAGCTTGGGAGAGGCGTAGCCCACGCGCACGCCGATCGGCGTCAGGCAGAAGAAGTCCTCGTAGCGCTTGTCGCGGTCTGAGCTGTCGGCGTAGGCCCTGTCGGTCTGAGCGCGCGTCATCCCGAGGCGCACGAGCCCGAGACCGTCACCGCTCAGCTTCCCGGTCACGAGCGGGCAGGACCGGGCGCCCGCCGCCCCCTGCGACGACGCCGCGCCCGGTGACGACCCCGGGTAGATCGGCAGCGGAGCCAGCGAGTTGCCGGGCCCGATCGTCGCGCAACCGTTGGGAGCCGGTCCGCCGGCGAACCGGCCGGTCAGGAACGCGATCGCCGCCGACTCGAACGGGGCGATCGTCTCCTCGTGGTCGAGGCCCTGGTACTCCGTGAAGGTGACCGGCACTCCCTCCGCGCAGTACTTGTGGGCCAGCGCCTCCACGTCGGCGGCGACCATGACGCCGTCGCCGGTACCGTCGGAGTTGCCCACCGCCATGAGCAGAGGCTCCGCTGGGTGCATCGGGGACGTACCCATCGTCAGCTTGTTGATGATCGTGGCGAACGTCGGGTTGGCCAGGAAGTTCTGATACTGCGGCTTGAGCAGCTGCTCGATTGTCAATCCGGGATAGTTGCCGGCGAAGTTGTTGATGCACTCGCCGGAGACCTGATTGGTGACCTGCTCGCCGTAGCTGGAGAGGTAGGTGCTCAAGTTCAGGCCGAACGCGCGCGCGGTTCCCACCAGCACCGCCGGGATCACCCCTGCCCAGCCGTCGTTGTCGCCGTTGATGTAGGTGAGATTGTGGGCGTAGTCGACGGGGATGCCGCCCTCGGCAGTGCCGACGATCGGCAGCTCGGGCGCGTAGGTCGGTGCCAGCTCGCTCGCCCACTCAGTGGCGATCGCGCCGCCCGAGTAGCCGACCATCCCGACCGGAGTGGTGCTCGGCGCCCCCAGCTGATGCTCGGCGGCGCGGATGCCGTCAAGGGTGTTGTAGCCCGACTCCTGACCGTCAGCCCAATCCAGATTCTCCCCCTCATAGTCGGAGTCAACAACGGTGAAGCCGGCGTTCAGGTAGCTCTCCATCAGCGCGGCATCGATCTGGGCGTCGCTGTAGCTGGGGTCGCCGCCCTGAAGGGTGTACGACGGGTCACATTCGGATCCCAGCGCGTCGTAGAAGGTCTGGTACGAGATCAGCTTCACCGGCCCCGCGGACAGCGGCCTGATGATCGTGGCCACCGTCGCCGTCGGCTGTCCCAACTCGCCCGTCGTCCGGTATAGAACCTGCACGGCCCCGTAGGGAGCCGGCGCGCCCTGCACCACGATCTGAACCGCGCGCTCCCTGAGAACCGTGCCAGGCGCCAACTGGGCCAACGGCGTGGAGCCCGCATAGGTGTAGAACGGGTCGCTGGACGGCAGCGTCGGCGTGGCCGCGCTCGCCGACGCGACCCACCCACCGAGCGCTCCCAGCGCCGCCACGACCGTCAACCCGATCAGGGCCGGCAGCCGCTGGGTCCAACCGTGAGCTCGCAAACCAGCGCCAATCTACCCAAAGTTGGTCGGCCTCACGCCGATCGGCGTCTGCTGGTAGCAGTACTCCCGCCACGGTGGGCGCGCGTGACCAAAATTACGCCGTCGCGACCGCGTCGGCGACAAACGCGGCGATCGCGGCGGTGAACTCGCGCCGACTCTCCTCCCAGGCGTAGAACATGTGGCCGCCGCCGAAATGGCGGACGGTCAGCCGGCTGGCCATCTCCGGGTCGAGCCGCATGAGATTCCGCAGCCGGTCGCTCGCGTAGTACGGCGTCACGAGGTCGTAGCGACCGTGCGTGATGAACGCCTTCATGTGCGGGTTGAGCGACATGCCGTAGCGGAAGTCGTCAGTGGCGCCGACGGGCGGGGTGAAGAAGTGCTGCGGCGCATCGTTGCGCCACAACTCATTCACCTCGTGGCTCAGCACCACGTACTCGCGATCGGTCTTCACGCCGATCTCCGATCGGAGCTGCCGGTTGATCGCCGTCGTGTACGCGGGACCGATGCCGGCGAGCGTCGGGTCAGGACCGGCGAACGTCTCCCGATCGGGGAACGGATCGGTGGTGGTGATCGTCGCGTCGTAGCACCCGAGAACCTTCCGCTCGTCGCGTAACAGCTCTCGCGTGAACCTGCCGATGGTGATGCGGCCCTCGGCGCGCGCGACCATCTCGGCCGGGAGGCCGATGAGGTCAGCGAGACGCCCGAGGATCCGATCGCGGTCCGCCACCGGCATCGACGCGCCACGCGTGAGGAGGGTGGCGTAGTCACCCGTGGCGAACCTCTCCGCCTCTCGCAGCACGTCCTCCGCCGGCGTGCCGGCCGCGAACGCGCGCGAGCGCGTGTGGTGCACGGCGGCGATGGCCATCGTCGGCACGAGGTCGACCCACCCGAGCACGTCGTAATCGGTCGGCGAGAGCGATGCGAACTCGAGCGCCGGGGAGATGAGCACCGCGCCGCTGAGCCCGATACCCGCCGTCTCCTGCAACATGCGCACGAGCCGGCCGACGCGGTATCCCCCGTAGCTCTCGCCGGCGATGAACACCGGCGAGCCCCACCGGCCGCGGCCGGAGAGCCACCGGCCCATGAACTCGCACAACGACTCGAGATCGCGCTTGTAGCCGAAGTACTCCCGCGCGCCGCCGAGGTCGCCATCCTCCTGCTTCTTTCCGTCCTCGTCGTTTTTGCCGTCATCCTCGATGACGCGGCTGAAGCCCGTGCCCACCGGGTCGACGAACACGAGATCAGTGAAGGCCAGCCACGACTCCTCGTTCGAGACGAGCGCAGGCGGCAACCGCGGCAACGTTCCGTCGGCCGGAAATGCCACCCGCAGCGGTCCGACGGCGCCCATGTGCAGGTACGCCGACGATGCACCCGGGCCGCCGTTGAAGACGAAGGTGACGGGACGGTCGTCATCGCGGTCCGCGACGTACGAGACAGAGAAGATCTCCGCCGCCGGCTTCTCCTTCTTGCGCAGGACGATCCACGTCGCGCTCGTGGTGTAGTCGATCGACACCCCCGCCGCCGTCCAGGCAGCGGCCGTCTGCGCGCCGGCCGGCGGCTTGTGGTCCGCCTTCGCGGCGGCCCGCTCGTCCTTCGTTCCCTCGTCGGCCATTCTGGAGACGCTATCTGTAATCGGGACGTCCCGCTGTCGTCGCGCGGAGCGGGCACAGCCAAGCGCAAGCTGGGCACAATGCCGACGGATGGGGGCCACGCCACAGCGGAGCCGGTCGCGGGTTCCGCCTGACGATCGCCGCGTCGGGTATCGGGCAGACATCCAGGGTCTGCGCGCGATCGCCGTCCTGGCGGTGGTGGCGAACCACATGGCGGGCTGGCCGACAGGCAGCTTCGTCGGGGTCGATGTGTTCTTCGTGATCTCCGGCTACCTGATCACCGGGATCCTCGTGCGCGAGTTCGAGACGCGGCAGGCGATCTCATTCCGCGGCTTCTATGCCCGGCGGATCAAACGGATCCTTCCCGCGGGCCTGTTCGTCATCGGCGCGACCGTGTGCGCCACCCGGGTGCTCGCGGGAATCGACCGCTACCACTCCACCGCCGCCGACGCGATCGCGGCGGTCCTGTTCACCGCCAACTGGCATTTCGCCCAGACCGGCGTCAACTACTTCAACCAGTCGCTGCCGCCGTCACCCCTCCAGCACTACTGGTCCCTGTCGGTCGAGGAGCAGTTCTACTTCGTGTGGCCCTGGCTCATGCTGGGCCTACTGCTGATCGGTCTCCGCCTGCGGTTCTGGCGGCACGAGCACACCCGTCTGGTCGCGGGGGTCGCGATCGCGGTGATCTCCGGCATCTCCCTCGCGTGGGCCTTCGCTCAGACCGCGCAGGACCCGACGGCGGCCTACTTCTCCACGTTCGTCCGCGCCTGGGAGCTGGGCGCCGGAGCACTCGTCGCGATCGCCGCCCGGTCGATCGCCGGATGGGACGCGCGCCGGCGCCGAGTCGTCGCGTCGGTCGGCCTGCTCGGCGTGCTGTGCTCCCTGTTCGTCGTCCCAGCATCTTCCGGGTTCCCGGCGCCGTGGGCGCTGCTGCCGACGCTGTCGACCGCCGCCGTGCTCGCTGCCGGCGCCGGCCTCTCGGGCCGCTCGCTGCTGCCGCTGACCAACCCGGTCAGCCAGTACCTGGGCAAGCTCTCCTACAGCATCTATCTGTGGCACTTCCCGGTCGTCGTTCTGATCGTCACCGTCGTCCCCCGGTACTCGGTGGCGTACTGGCTCGCGGGCTTGGCCCTCATCTTCGGGCTGTCCGCCGCCTCGTTTCACCTGCTCGAGGATCCCGCACGGCGCGGGACCTGGTTTCGGCGACGCTCCGGACGCCTTCCGATCCCCGCGGCCGGCTGGCTGAGGTACGTCGCCGCATGCGCGGTCACCGCCCTCATCGCAGGAGCCGGCCTCCTCGTCGTGCGAGCGGTCACTCCGAGCCGACTTGTGCTTCCGGCGCCGGTGCTGATCGGACATACACAGGACGATCCGCGCAGCTGCGTCGGGGCAGCGGCGCTCGACCCCCGCCATCGCTGCGCGAGGCTGAACACCGGCAACCGAGTCGCGCCGTTGCCCGGCGAGCTGCCTGACGACACCGGGGGCGCCTACGCCTGCTACGCCTACCTGCGCCAGCCCATGCACCCGTGCGGGTACGGAAGCCGGCAACCCGACGCGATCCGGGTCGCCCTCGTGGGCGACAGCCACGCCGCGGCGCTCCTCGCCGCCCTCGAACCCCAGCTGGACGCGCTGAACTGGCACGTCACCGCATTCACCGGACAGACGTGTGGATGGTTACGCCCCGCTCTCTCACCAGACTGCCCGGGACTGCGACTGATCCGGCGAGACCTCCTTCGTGGCCATTACGCGGTCGTCATCGCCACCGAGATTCGCGTGTACACCAGCTCCGTCGCCGACCATCTCGAAGCGATGAAACCCGTCGCCGCCACTGGCGCGCGCATCGTGGTCGTCGAAGACGACCCCAGCGTCTCGCCCGCGAGCACGGCGTGCGTCGACCGGATCACCTACCGCGCGACCGGCGACTGCGGCACCCGCGCCACCGTCGCCTATCGGGACCCGGATCGCCTGGCGCAAGCCGCCGGACGGATCCCCGGGGCACGCGTGGTCAAGACCCGCCGGTTCTACTGCCGCCACGGCTTCTGTCCTGCCACCGTCGGAAACGTGATCGTGTACAGGGACACGGCCGCGCACGTCACCGCCAGCTACGCCCGAACCCTGAGTCCCTACCTCGTCGAGGCGATCGAGCACGCGCTCCCGGTCGCGCTCCACTGACAGTCACCGGTTCCACCGCTCCCGCGCGCTTCGCCCGGCAAACCCTGCCAGGGCGGCCAGCACCAGGCCACCAGCGATGACCGCCGCCGCGGACCGTTCCAGGGGCTGGGCGCAAATGCCGATGATCGCGGTCAGGGTGCGGCGCAGCGACGGGCTGGCGGTGAGCGCGCCGGCGACCGGCTCGGCCAGCACCCACCGGGCGACGAGCACGACCACGCCCGCCAGCGCCCCTGCGGCGGCGATCATCAACAGCGTCGTTCGCCGCCGGTCGCGGGCCAGCCCCACGGCGAGGAGGAGCAGAATGGCGACGGCGACGAGCAGCCAGCGCGCCAGATCCCGGATCGCTGTCCCCGCCGTCTCCACGGTGCCCAGCCGTTGCGAGCCCAGCACCGTCAGCCGCGCGACGCCCGGCGGCAGCTGCGCTGTCAGCTGCTGCGGCAGTCCCACCCGGTCCGCGACGCTGCGCAAAATCGGATCGAGATCGATGGTGACCGCGCCCCCGGTCGATTTCACGGCGCCGGCACCGCGATCGATGACCGCGATCACTGACGCGGCCGCGGCGCGGTTGGCCGCAGCCCACAACGCGCGCACCTGCGGCCGGGTGAGCGCTCGTTCGACGTCTCGGACAGCCGTCGCGCGTGCCGCGGGGGAGGCCAGCCTCGCCGCCGGCGGCAGCTCGACCGACGGGTCTGCGGCGATCAGCGCCGCAACTCGAGCGTCGAGCGCGTCGACGAGATAGGTGGCGGCGCTGGCGCGGACAGTCGGATTTGCCAGCAGCCGAGCGCTCGTGCTCTCCCAGTTGTCCGGGCTCAACAGCAGGTCGTCGGCCCAGATCGAGACCAGGCCGCCCACCAGCAGCAGAGCGGCCAGACCGATCACGGCGGCAACGAGCACGCGCCGCCCGCGCGAGATGGGGGCGACCCTGGGCCGACGCGACCGGCTCACGTGGTGCGCTGAGGATGACGGCCGCGGCGCGATATCGCCACCACGATACGAGGGCATCCTGCCGCCGAGGCAACGCACGCGAAGGTCGGAGGGTTCACCTCCCGCCGGTACCCGGGTTGATGTCGTCGTCGCTTACGCCTTGTGCCCACCGGGTGATTCGCCGCACGCGGTTGACAGACGCGCGAACGCGGGCGAGTGCGCGTCGACCGTGGCCGGGATTCCGACCCAGTAGCCACCGTCTCCCATCAGCGTGCCGATGTCGGCGGTCCCGGGCGACCCGGGCGCGGGGGGCGGGTCGGGCTTGGGGTCGGGAAGGGCGGAGATCCCATGCTCGCGCATGCACTTCGCCCAATGCAGCAGCCGTGCGTACGCCCGTGCGGACGGCGGTTCCGACTGGACGTGCTTGACCGGCAGCAGGTCTTTGCAGGCGGTCTGAGCGGCCTTGAACGCCGGGGAGGACGAGTTCATCCCAGGGGCGTCGAGGTTGAATCCGCCGCCGTTGGGGGTCGGATCGGGGAAGCGCGATACGCCGTGCGCGCGCATGCAACGGGCGAAGCTCAGCCCCTCCTGCTGGGCCTGGGCCTGGCTCGGGTTGGAGACCGGGCTGCCCGAGGAGCCCGAACTGCTGGGTGAGTTTGAGCCGCACGCCGCGATCACCATGGCGGCGGCGATTGCGACGAGTGCGGCGGAGCGGTCGTGCCGGAGCCGGACGTTCCTGCAGTTGCGATTCCTCACACACCCACGATCCAGGCGGAACCTGAAATGAAGCTGAAGCGCGGCGGTTCTTCAGCTGATCTTCAGCCGGTGTGGCGGGAGTCGCTCACGTGGGCGCGAACCGCTGGTCCCGTCCGCAATCAGCTCATGACGAATGTCATCAATCGCTCGCGGTCTGGCCAGAGTTGTGTCAAGGTGCGTCGGCGATGGGTTTGGTGCGCCTCGCTGATGATCTGACCGAGGAGCGGGGGGACGACGCTCTGCCCGCGCATGCCGCACCTCTGGTGCGGCATGCGGAACTGGCGGTGCTGGCGTTCACGGTCGTGCTGGCGTTGGTCGAGGTGGGCCGTGTCGCGGTGCTGTACAGCGCCCGCTATGTGGTGATCGATGGGATCGCGACGGCGGTGTGGTTGCCCCTGCACCTGTGGCATCTGCGCTACGGCCTGCGGGGCGAGCGGCCGCCGAGGTCCGGCGCCACCCTCGCGGTGATCGCGGGCGTCCAGTTCGCGGCGCTGGGGCTGATCGGGCCGGCGTTTTCGTTTGTCCTGGCCACGCTCGCGACTTCATCGCTGATCGTGCTGCGTTCGCCGTGGTCGCTGGCGATGCTCGGCGTGTGCGTGCTGGCGCCGGTGCCGGCCGCCCACCTGCATCCGGACTACATCGTGACGTCTGGCTCGAACGACACATACTTGATGGTGTCGGTGGCGTTCCGCGCGTGCCTGCAGTTCACGCTCGTGTGGCTTGTCGCGTGCGCGCGAGAACTCGCCGCCTCGCGTGCGCTGCTGGCGCGCCAGGAGGCGGAGCATGAGCACGGGCGGCTGGAGAGGTCGATGCGAGCGATGTTGGAGCAGAGCCTCCTCCGGCTTGGTACCGAGGCTCGTCGGGCCCGTGCTGCGGTGCTGGAGCCGGGTGTCTCGGCTGCGTTCGTCGCGCTCGATCGGATGTTGGAGGTGGCCACGGCGGCTACCAACGAATTGCGACGAGTCGTGCTCGAAGCACGGACGGCCCCGAGTCGCCTTGATCCTGCGGTCGAGCTGGCGCGCGCGGAGGTTCGCGCGCGAACCCCGGTGGGTCGCGGGCTGACGGTGCGTGGAGCATGGCGGTACTTCGTTGCCGCCAACGTGGTGGTGCTCGGGTTCGTTCTCTTCGCTGGACTTGGCGCGTTCGGGGGCGCGGGTGCCGGCCCGGAGGCGATTCCGGCCTGGGTGGTACTGACGCTGGTGGATGTGAGCAGCCTGCTTGCGGTCGCTCGCGGGGTCCGCCCGCAGTGGGCATTCGGGCGACTGACCCTCGTCGTCGTGATCGCTGTCGCGATGATGCTGGTCCTCGGTACCGGCTGGCGGGACCCCGGCTGGTACGTCGGGGTCGCTGCCGCAGTGGCGTTCCGGGGGCGGGCACGGATCGCAGTGGTCGCTGGTGTGTTCGCGCTCGCCGGGGCTTACGATGTCTGGCGGACGCTGCAGCAGCTGCCCGCGGCAGGGTTTGGAGAGGTCAGCTGGGCCTTCCTGTATACGGCCACGCTCACCGCACTCGGCGTGACCGGGTTGTACGGGTCGGCTCGCCTGATCACGTTGCTCGGGCGGCTCGACGGCGCTCGAGCGGCGCAGGTGCACCTCGCGGTCGATGCGGAGCGGCGTCGGATCTGGGGTGACGTTCACGACGTGCTCGGCCACACGCTGACGGCCATCACGCTGAAGACGGATCTCGCCCGGCGGATGATCTCTCGCGCGCCGACACGATCGCTCGCCGAGCTCGACGAGGTGATTGAGCTCGCCGCTGATCAGGCTCACGAGCTGGGCGTGATCGCCCGCGGCGAGCGGGAGGTCGTGTTCGACGCAGAGATCGAGAACGCGACTGACTTACTCCGAGCGGCAGGCATCCAGGTCTCGACTGAGTTGAATATGGGCGAGCTCGACGACACGACCAGTGAGTTGCTCGGGTGGTCGATTCGCGAGGGAGCGACGAACATCCTCCGCCACGCTCGTGCGCGGCGCGTGTGGATACGGGCGGAGCGCGACTCCGGACGAGTCACCTTGGAGCTTCGCAACGACGGGGTCGGCGGTGCGATGGCCACCGGCACCGGCCTGCTCGGTCTCGCCGAGCGGGCAGCGGCTGAGAACGGACGGGCAGCCGGCCGGATGCTGCCGGGCGGGCAGTTCGTTCTGGCCGTGAGCGTGCCGGAGCGGGTGGCGGTGTGATTCGTGTTCTGCTCGCCGAAGATCAGCATCTGATCCGCGGAGCGCTCATGGCGCTCATCGACCTGGAGGACGACATGCAGGTGGTGGCTGAGCTCGATCGCGGCGACTCGATCGTCGCGACGGCGATCCGTATCCGCCCCGACGTTGCGGTGCTCGACATCGATTTGCCTGGACTTGACGGCTTGAGCGCCGCCAGCGTGCTGCGTGATGAACTGCCGGAGACGCGCGTGCTGATTCTCACCGGGCTCGCTCCGCCCGGGTACCTGACCCGCGCCTTGGCGGCGCACGTCGCCGGGTACATGCGCAAGAACGCTCCTTCGGAGGAGCTTGCCGACGCAATTCGGCGCGTGGCGAAGGGACAGCGCTTCCTCGATCCCGATCTCGTCGCGCAGGCTCTTCAGATCGGCAAGAACCCGCTCACGGCGCGTGAGGTGGACGTACTCAGGTCCGCGGCTGATGGTGGCTCCACAGACGAGATCGGCGCAGCCTTGTTTCTCACTCCGGCGACCGTGCGTAACTACCTGTCCAACGCGATCGCGAAGCTCGGCGCGCGTAACCGGATCGACGCGATCCGGCTCGCGCGCGACGCCGGCTGGATCTAGCCGTCACCCGGTCCCAGCCGACGGTCGGCCGGCGCGGTGACATTTGTCAGTGTCAGTCGGTGACAACGGCCTCTGGTGAGAACTCCCCCGGCGGTGCATCATCGGGCTCATGCTCGATGTCAACAGTCAACCGCTGGGAGCAAACGAATGACCTCCAAACTCAACCACATGCTCAGCCAGGAGCACGTGGCGGATCTACGACGGCGCGCTGATCGGGAGCGCGTTGCAAACCTGCACCACGGCGGCGAGCCGGCGGATCGGCCGTCGGCGCCCATCCAGCACGCGGGCCGGGCGCTGGTCGGCGGGCGGGCGTCTCTCCTCGTGGCTGCCGCCGTCGGTGTGATTCTGCTCGCAGGCGCGCTGCCGCCGATCGTGGGCTACGTCCTGATCGTCGGCGGGTGCGCGATCTTCGGTCGCGGGCTGGGCGAGCTCGGGCGGAACACAGGCCCCACGGTTGGCCTCAAGGAATACCGCCAATGACGATCGATCCACAAACTCAAGTGTCGTCAAACATCGAAGGGCCGACAACTGCCGCGCCCGCGAGGCGCCCGTCAGTGTTCGTCGCGCTGGCGGTGTCCGTCGACGGCTACATCACCGGTCCGGACCCGAGTCCCGCGCAGGCGCTCGGACGCGATGGCGGGCAGCTGTTTGACTGGTACACCGACGGCGACGTCCCAAGCCGGGAGTTCGACGGCTTTCGTCTGTCCGTCGCCAGCGCGCAGGTCTTCGATTCGCTCTCCGCCCGGGTCGGGGCCGTGATCGCCGGGCGCAGGACCTACGACCACTCCGACGGCTGGCACGGAGGCTCCCCCCACCCCAGCGCGCAGCTGTTCGTGCTTACCCACCAGCCTCCGGACGAAGATGACCCGCGTCGCTCAGCGGCTCAGACCTTCATCACCACCGGAATTCAGGATGCCGTCGCCGCGGCCGAGCAGGTCGCCGGCGCGGCCGGCAAGGACGTCGCGTTGATGGGCTCAGTCGTGACCGCCGTCGCGCTCCAGGCTGGCCTGCTCGACGAGGTCACCCTCCATCAGGTCCCCGTCCTGCTCGGCGGCGGCACCGCCTTCTTCGCGGCGCTGCCCCGCGCCGTGCCGCTGGAACTGGTCGCCGTCGTGCCCGCCCCCGGGGTCACCCACCTCACCTTCTCCGTGGGGCGGTGACACCGATGCGCCAGCCTGTCTTCAACGGACCCTCAACCTGCGCGACCACGATATGGAGAGATCTGAATGATTCTCATTACCGGCGGCCTGGGTTCTATCGGGTCGCACACCGCACGAGCACTGCTCGACCTGGGCGAATCCGTAGTGCTCACCGCGCACCGGTCCACCCGGCTGCCTGAGTTCCTCGCGGACGAGCCCGGCGGCCGGGTCGTGGTCGAGCCGCTGGACACCGCTGACGATGTGACCTTCCTCGACATCGGGAAGCGGCACGAGATCACCGGCATCGTGCACCTCGCGGCGGCCCGCTACGACCTGCCCGATCCGATCGAGTATCTCCGCGCCGACACCCTCGGCCTGCTCAACGCACTCAAGGCGGCGGCCGCGTGGGGCGTGCGGCGGTTCTCGGTCGCCAGCAGCATCAGCGTGTACGCGGGGGTGGACGAGGTCCCGTGGCGCGAGGAGGCCCCGCTGCCGGTCATCGCAGGGCATCAGATCCCGGTGTTCAAGAAGACGGCGGAGTTGTTCGCCATGCTGACCGGCGACCGTGCCGGGTTCGACGTGGTGAACCTGCGGATCGGCACTATCTGGGGGCCCCTCGGCCTGCCCGACTCGCCGTTCTTCGGGCTTCCCCGCCTGCTCAGCGCCGCGGTCTGGGGCGAGGACCCCGATCTCACCCCGCCCCGCCCGCCCGCGTACGCGGAGGACGGCGGAGACCTCTGCTACGTGAAGGACTGCGGCCGGGCAATCGCGTTGCTGATGCTCGCGGAGCGGCTGAACCACGACATCTACAACGTCTCGACGGGACGGCTGGTGCGCAGCAGCGAGGTCGTCGCCGCGATCAACGCCGTTGTTCCAGGCGCGGACATCACCCTCCCGGACGGTCGCAATCCCGACGGGGCCCCGGACAACTACCTCGACATCGCCCGGCTGCGGACGGACACCGGCTTCCGGCCGGAGTACGACGTCGACCGCGCCGTGCCGGACTACGTCGACTGGCTGAGGGGACATGACCGGTAGCTCACCGCACCAGAGTTCCTTCGAAGCCCGTGACGGCGGGACGCTGATGACCATGCGGGGATAACATGCGCGCGTTGCTCGCTCGCCTGCGCCATTTCACCATCACCGCCGCGGCCATCGGCTTGACCGTCCCGGCCCTCGGCCTCGGGCCCGCGAGCGCCGCGGACTGCCGTAACCACTGAGGGTGAGGAGCCAGTTGCGGGCCGTGACGAGGGTTGGCGCGCTCAAGCGGCTGCTGCTTGATGGACCTGACCGGCTGGCACGCCGGGACCGGACCGTCGGGACCGTCGCGGTGATGAGCGGGATCGTGTTCGTGTTTGCCGGCCTGGTCAAGTTCGTCTTTCATCATTGGGAGCTGCACGCCTTCCGTAGCTTTGGGTTGCCGTGGCCCTCCGTGCTCGAGATCATCGCCGGCGTCCTCGAGATCGGAGGTGGCGTGCTCCTGGTTCTGCGTCGCTATCTCGTGCCAGTCTCGTTCCTGCTCTCTGTCACGATGCTCGTCGCGATCGTCTCATCAGGGATCGGGCACGGAGATGTCATCCCCAGTCTCACTCTCGCACCCGTGCTCCTCCTGGCAATGCTGTACCTGCTGACACGCGGCCTGTCCGACTAGTGCCCAGCATTCCGGGCCGGGGTTCCCATTGCCGACTCGACCGGGCCGGCGACTAAAGAGGTGAATCACCCGGACCTGGCCTGCTCGGCCCAGCTGGCGTATACCTGTGATCGATTTGCTCGGCCGTGAAAGCAGCCCTGAACCAGAACCACGGATCAATATCGGGGCAACGAGCCCGACCTCCGCCGCCGTGCGCGAGGATGACGTCTATGAGGCGGCGAGCGACCTGCTCCGGACTCCGCTCGTGCAGCCGGCGCTGCGCTCGCCCAGACATCAAGCCAGCACGGCGCGAACGCACCCCTTACCGGCACAAGTACCGCGATCTATCAGCCGGTGACCAACACGAACTCCGGTGCCCGCCAACCCCTACCGACACTGACAGGGTCGGGTCGGGGTCGGGGACACTAAACTCCCGGCGCGTCGGGAGTGTCCTAGTGGTCAGGAGCCGCTGCCTTCGCTGGCGATCGGTTGCGGCGGACGGGTCGTGGTCGGGATGCGGGGAAGCCGGCGAGGGAGGACGAGGAACGCAAAGAGGGCTCCAAGGGCGACGGTGGCGGCGCACACGAGCGAGCCTTGGCTAAGCCCGTCGACGAACGCCTGGTTGGTGGCGTGGATGATCGCCGTGTGAGCGTTGGCGGGTGCGTGTCCGGCTATCTGGAGGGCCGCCGCGGGGGAGCTCTTGGCGATCGTGAGGGCAGCGCTCGGGAGGACGTTGTGGAGCAGCCGGACGAGGTGCGGACCGTAAACCGATGAGAACACGGCGCCGACGACGGCTACTCCGAACGTTCCGCCGAGCTCGCGGGTGACGTCGTTGACGGCCGAGCCGACCCCTGCCTTGGCTGGCGGGAGCACTGCGAGGATGGCGTCGGTGGAGGGCGCGGTGACCAAGCCGAGTCCGATCGCCATCAGCAGCATCGAGCCGATCACCGGGCCGAGGTAAGCCGTGTCGCTCCCAAGTGTCGAGGCGATCAGGAACCCGGCGCTCATGAGGATGAGGCCGGCCGGAACGATGATCTTGGTGCCCAGAAGCCGGGCGAGGATCGGCGCCAGCGGCGAGGCCGCAGCGACGCCGAGGGCGAACGGGAGCGTGTGTAGGCCTGCTGAGAGGGGGCTGTATCCGTGGACGAGTTGGAAGTACTGCGTGATCAGGAAGATGAAGCCGAATAGGCCGAAGAACGCGACGGTGATCGACAAGCTCGCGGCGCTGAAGCGGATGTTGCGAAACAGCGCGATGTCGAGCATTGGCTGGGCCACGCGGCGCTCCCAGACCGCGAAGCTCGCCAGCAGTGCGATCCCGGCGCCGTAGCCACCCAGCGTGGCCGCGGCCAGCCAGCCGTGGCTCGGCGCCTCGATTGTGGTGTAGACGACCACGCCGACGCCAAGGATCGATAGGACAAACCCGACCAGATCGAGCCGTGGGGCGGAAGGATCCCGGCTCGTCGGCACAAGCCACGCGCCAAGCGCCAGGGCCACGAAAGCGATTGGGACACTGACGAAAAAGACCGAACCCCAGGAGAAGTGCTCGAGCAGAAGGCCGCCGGTGACCGGGCCGAGAGCGACCGCCAGGCCGGTGATCGCGGTCCATACCCCGACCGCCGCCGCCCGCTCCTTGGCGTCGCTAAAGGTGTTAGCGAGGATCGCCAGCGTGGCTGGGAAGATCAGCGCCGCGGCGAGCCCCATCAGGCACCGCGCCGCGATTAAGGCGCCGATACTGCCCGAGAGGCCGGCGAAGGCCGAGAAACCGGCGAACGCCGCGAGCCCTAGCTGGAGTGCGCCCTTGCGTCCGTACCGGTCGCCCAGGCTCCCGCCCACAAGCAGCAAAGAAGCGAACACCAACGAGTAGGCGTCGACGATCCATTGCAGCTCGCTCGTGGTGGCGTGCAGCCGTCGGCTGATCGTCGGCAGCGCGACGTTCACGATCGTGTTGTCCACGACGGCGAGAAAAACGCTCAAGCACAGGACGGCGAGGATCACCCACCGACGACGGTGGGCTGCATCGATCACCGCCTTCTGCTGTCCGGTCCTGGCTGCCAATGCGCTCGTCGATTGCTCGCCCGGCTCTGTCATCCGGAATGCAGCTCCTCACCTATCGAACTTGACATGTCGGAAGTTCTACCTCTCTCCGATCGACATGTCAAGGCCAACATGTGCAATACTTCTGGTCATGTCGCTGCGCTACGCCCTAATCGGCTTGCTGGCCTGGAGGCCGTCGAGCGGCTACGAGCTGACCAGACGCTTCGCAGTCTCCATGGCCCACGCTTGGCCGGTGTCACACAGCCAGATCTATCCTGAGCTTGCCCGGCTGGCCTCCGAGGGCCTGATCGAGCAGACCGAGCAAGGGCCACGAGGGCGAAAGACCTACGCCGCCACAGCGGCCGGCGTGGCCGCGCTGCGGGAGTGGATGCAATCAACCGAGCCTGGCTATGACCGCCGGAGCGAGGCGGACCTCCGCGAGTTCTTCCTCTGGGTCATCCCGCCCGCCGAGGCGCTGGCCTACCTCGAGCGCTCGACCAACGTCTACCGCCGTCGCCTGGCCGAGCTGGAGAACATCGCCCGATCCGTTGACTGGACATCCGACGTGCCAAACCGCGCCACCCGGCTCACCCTGGAGAAGGGGCTACGCAACTACCGCATGCTCATCGAGTGGGCCGACTGGGCTACAGAGCAGATCAACGCCGGCGCGCTCGAACCAGGCGGGCCGGTACCCGGCGAGCACGAGCCAGGCCACGGCACCAACGCCAACGCGAACGCGAACGCGAACGCGAACGATGCAACGAACGCCGGCCACAGTCGCACCGCGACAAGGCGAAGCTCCGCCATCGGTCAGCGCTAGCCGGCTCGTACGCCATCAAGCACAGATCAGCCGGACCCTGCTCTCGAGAAGCGAAGGGTGACGTCGGCGAACATCGTGGCCTAGCGATCGAGGAACTCGGCCACGTAGCGGTTGAACGGTTCTGTGAACTGGAAGTGCGATCCGTGGTTGGAGTCTGGGAAGAGGATCAGCTCGGCGTTTGGCAGGTTCTGCTGCAGGATGTAGGAGTTGACAGTGGGGACCACGATGTCTTTGCTGCCGTTGATCACCAGCGTCGAGTGGGGGATTCCCTTGAGGTAGTCGAAGTTGCCCGGGGCGGGCCCTCCCCACGACAAGCGGGCGGCCGCTGTATGAGCGGCGATGGTGACTGGCGAGACGGGGACGTCTCGGTCTTCCGTTCGGGCCCGGATGCGCTCCAGGAAGCGCCGACCTGCGGCCTGGCTCGCTTCGGATGGCGAGAAGAAGATCGGAAGCCACATCAGATCCTGCGGGTCATAGACCTTCCCAAACAGTGGTGCGACGTCGGCGGCGAGCCCGTCCATGCCCTCGCCTCCGCGAGGGCCCGTGCCCACGAGAATCAGTCGCCGCACGAGCTCGGGTCGCTCGACGGCGATCTGCTGGGCGACGTATCCCCCCATCGAAAAGCCGAACAGGTCGATGCGCTCAAGGCCCAGCGCGTCGATCAGCGAGGCGGCGTCCCGCGCCATTGCGGCGACGGTCTCGGGCGCCTGACCTGTGCTGAGCCCGACGCCGGCGTTGTCGGTGAGGATCACCTCGCGACCAGTCGCGAGGGCGTCAGTGATCGCCGGGTCGTAGTTGTCGAGGTTGCCCATGAAGTGCTGGAGCAGCACGATGGGCGTGCCCATCGGGTTACCGAAGCGACGGTAGGCGAAGCGGATACCGTCGCCCTGGGCGAATCGTGTCGGCGCGGTGTTGTGCGTGTTCCCGGTTTGGTGCACCGTCGACGAGAGCGCGGTATCGGGCATCACCTCGGTATGTGCTCGATCCGCTTCCGGCGTCGGATTCGTTTGCAGGCTCATGAGTGGCTCCTGTGATCGGCTCGGTCGATGGCTCTGGTTCGGGTTAGATCGCTCGGCGTCCGCCGTCGACGGCGACGGTGGTGCCGGTGATGTAGCTCGCTCGCGGGGACGCGAGAAATGCGACGACCTCGGCGATCTCCTCTGGCTGGGAGGCGCGGCGCATCGGCGTGGTCTCTCCGAGCGTTTCTGTGCGCTGTGATGCCGGGGTGTAGACGGGCCCTGCGGCGATCGTGTTGACCCGGACCCCGCTCGCGCTGTACTCCACCGCCCATGCGCGTGTCATCGCCTCGAGCGATGCCTTTGTCGCGCCGTACGCCGCGCCGCCCACGAGTCCGACGCCGCCGGCCATGCTGCTCAGGCTGACGATGCTGCCGTGGCCTCTGGCCGCCATTCCGGGGGCGAAGGCCGCGACGAGGAAGAACGGCGCGCGAACGTTGCTGGCAAACATCTTGTCGAACGCGGCGACGTCGAACTCTGCGGTCGGGGCGAAGAACGCGATCCCGGCGTTGTTGATCAGGATCTCGACCTCACCGACCTCGTCGGCCAGCCACTGCACGTCGTCGTCGTCGGTGAGGTCGGCGGCGACGAAGCTCGCCTTGCCCCCCGCCGCAATGATCTCCTGAACCGTTTGCGCACCGCGAGCGGCGTCGCGCCCATGAACCAGGACCTCGGCGCCGTCGCGGGCCAGCGCCTGTGCGACCGCGCGGCCGATACCCGACGTCGCGCCCGTGACCAGCGCCCGCCCCTCGAGATTGTCCAACGTGACCGTCGACATTGCCGTCCCTCCGTTCATCGTCTCTGCGAAGGGTGCGACGAGCCATTGGGGGACGCATGGCACGCATGAGGGATCTTTTTGGGGGGACAGCCGAGCTATAGGATGTACGGACCTGTGGCGCTGTTACCAGCGTTTCGCCCGACGATCCGCGGCCGGGACGCGGAACTCGCCGCGTTGAGCGAGCTGCTCGATCGGGTGCGCTCGGGTTCGGGTGCGGTTCTCCTGATCGAGGGAGCGGCTGGCATGGGGAAGAGCCGCGTGATCGACGAGGGCGTCAGGATGGCGCATCGCCTGTCGTTTCCGGTCGGCGTCGGCACGGCTGAGCCCTCGGAATCGGTGGCCGAGCTTGCGCCTCTGCTCAGGGCGCTCTTCGACGGGCCAGAACCGTTGCTGGACCGCGCCGGGCTGAGCAGCCTCCACGCGGCACCTGAGCAGCGCTATTGGCGGCTGCAGGATCTGCAGTCTCTGTTGGAGCGCGCCGCGATGGACAGCCCACTATTCATATTTCTGGACGACGTGCAGTGGGTCGACAGCGGGACCGTGGCGGCGTTGCGCGCGCTGCCCCCGCGTCTCGCGTCACTTCCGATCGGATGGGTTCTGGCGACGCGCCCTGATCAGGGTCCGGGACAGCTTCGGAGCGCCATCGAATATCTCGCCGGGGAAGGTGCAGAAAGGTTGGTGCTCGAGCCGCTCACCACGGCCGCCGTAGCGCAGGTCGCGAGCGATGTCATGCGGGCCGAGCCCGATGAGACCCTTCTGCGCATGGCCGGTGAGGCCGGTGGCAGCCCGTTCCTGCTTGTGGAATTGCTTGAGGGCCTCCGGCAGGAGAAGCTGGTCCGGGTCGATTCCGGGCGTGCGACGCTGACCGCCGACCGGCTTCCCGACCGAGTCCGCGTGAGCATGCGAGAGCGCCTGGGACGAATGTCCGATGCTGCGCGTCAGGTCGCGACGGTCGCCGGATCGCTGGGGCGAGCGTTCTCCGTCTCCGATCTGGCAACGATGCTCGATCTTCCCCCGGCCTCGCTGCTGCCATCCATCGAGGAGCTGCTCGAGGCCGGCATCGTGCGAGAGTGCGCCGAGCAGCTCTCCTTCCAGCACGATCTCGTCCGCGAGGCGGTGCGCCAGGCATGTGCGCCGTCGGCCCGCCGGGCGATCGATCGGCAAGCTGCAGACGTGATGCTCGCCAGGGGGGCATTGCCCGTCGAAGTCGCAATTCAGCTCGCCGCCAGCGCCGCGCCCGGGGACGAGGTCGCGATCAGCACGCTCCTGGCGGCCGCGGAGGCGCTGGCGACAACAGATCCGGGAGCCAGCGCAGACCTCAGCCGGCGGGCGCTGGAGCTAGCCCCCGAAAGGCATCCTCTGCGAGGTCCGCTTGTCGTCCAAGCCGCGATGTCGCTTCATGCGGCGGGACGGATCGATGAGGCCAAGCTCTTTGCCGACAACGCGCTTGGCCACGTTCTTCCGGTCGCGGAAGAGGCGGAGGTGCGCCTCGGTATCGCCGATATGTGGTTGGTCTCCCCCGACGTGAGGGTGCACGCGAGCCGGGAGGCCTTGAACCTGCCAGGTCTCCCCGGTCATCTGCATCTTGAGCACATGGCGACGTTGGCTTACAACCTCGTGTCGGCGGGACGGACTGAGGAGGCGCAGGCCGCATGGTCAGAGGCCGTAGCCGCCGGCGGGCGCCTTGACCGGGTTGCGCGTTTCCCACTCGCGCTGAGCGCGGGCGGTCTTCGATACGTGGGGGGGGACTTCAGGCGCGCACTCGAGCTGTTCGAGATGGTCCTACGCGACGGGTTCGCTGATGCACACGGACTCGACGAGCTCCTGACGCGGTTGTGGCGGACGAACGCACTCATGGCCCTCGATCGCGAGCAAGACGCGCTCCGGGAGGCCGACGGACTGATCGCTGAGTCGCTCAAGCGCGGGTTTGCCTACTTCCTGCAGATTGCCGAAGTCACGCGGGGGCAGCTGCTCTTGCAGCTGGGTCGGCTCGACGAGGCCGCCGTGATGCTGGCGAGTCGGTTCGAACCGCACGCGGCCCCCGTCACGACTCCCATGGACGCTGCGGGCGTGGTGGCGCTCGGGCGACTGGCGCTCCACACCGGTGACGACCGGCAGGTCCGCCAGACGAGCGAGATCGCGAAGACGATGCTGATCGAGAGCACTCCGGGCGTCCGCCGTCACGCCGCCTGGTTTTTGAGTCTGCAGGCAACCGCCGACGGCGAGCCACAGGAGGCTCACCGGTGGCTGTGTGCACTGGGCCGGCCACAGCGCGTGTATTTGCTCTCAAGACTCTGGCCGGATACGGCCGACGAGACGCAGATGGTGCGAATCGCCGACGCCGTCGGCGACCGCGAGCTCGCCGAGAGCGCCGCCGCTGACGCGATCCGACGCGCCGAGCTCTGCCCCGGCGTGACGTCGCTTGCCGCGATTGCGGCCCACGCCAGCGGGCTGCTCAACCGAGATACCAACAAGCTGTCCGAGGCCGTGAGCCTGTTCGAGCGAACGCCCAGATCGCTCGCGCTTGCCGCGGCGTGGGAGGACCTCGGCCTCGCGCAGCAGCGGGAGGGAACCGCAGACCTGGGGATCGACGCCCTGACCCGGGCTCTGGTCCTTTTTGCGCGGGCCGGAGCGACTCGGGACGCAGCGAGACTTCGAAGCCGCCTGCGAGCGCTCGGGATTCGTCGCCGGGTGACGACAGCTGAGAAGCCAGCCTCGGGATGGGCGGCGCTGACAAAGTCAGAGCTCGCCGTTGCTCAGCTCGCAGCCAGCGGCCTTACCAATCGCGAGATCGCCGAGAGGCTGTTCATATCGCCGCACACCGTGAACACGCATCTGCGCCAGGTGTTCGCCAAGCTCGACCTCAACTCGCGGGTCGATCTCGCGAGGCTTGCCACCGAGCGTTCGCGGGACGAGCCGCAAAAGATCGCCTGAACGTGCCATGACGCGACCGCGCGAGCGCATGACCCTCAGTCGGGAGAAATCGTCCAGCGCGGGACGCAGGGTCGGCCCGCTCGAATGAGAGGCAATGAACATGCTCGGAGAACGCGACCGTGTGGACCTGCCCTTCCTCCCGATCTGGAGGGGAGCTTTGGCCGACGAGTCCGGAGCGACGTTCGGCGAGGTGGTAACGCCAGACGTCACGCTGGAAGGCAGCATCTTCGCCGCACCGATCAACGGGCGCGGGAATGTGTGGACGAGCCTGCGCACCGCCGGCGGTATCACCGACACGTTGAACTTCACCCACGAGTTAACAGCGTCTGGTCGCAGCTACCTCGAATGGGAGTTAGAGGCCCTGACCGAGCGCTTCGAGGGAGTCACCGTCCTCACATTCGACGGTTCCGGGATGATCGACCACGTGGCAATCCATCATCGGCCGCTCGGCGCCGTCCTGGCGTTCTCAGCTGAGATGGGTCGGCGGCTTGGGAACTCTGTCGGCCAGGGCGTGTTCTACCGAGCCCCCGCGCCGACCTGATCGTCGAGACCCACGTCGTCCGCCTCACCGCGTGACTCCCGCTGCGGCTGCCACATCGCGGCACTTCTGCATCGCGGCCTTGAGAATGCTCATACCACTGGTCGTTGCGGCGGATGGGATTCGACCCGTGTCGACGAGGGGCCCATTTGGGAGGGGGTCCGGGAAGTCCTTCACGCCGTTCTCGCGGATGCACTCGGCGAACTTGAGGGCCGCCTCCTGCTGCTGGGAACTCCGCTTGCTGCCCATGAACCCCGCTGGCTCCAGGTCCTTACACGCGCTGATGGCCTGCCTGAACGCCGGGGTGCTCGTATTCAGCGACGAGCCGTTCGCTATCGCATCGATGGTGAGCTTGCCCGACGCGCCCGGGTCCGGGAACTCGCTGACCCCGTTGCTGCGCATGCACCCAGCGAACTTCACCCCCTTCTCGTGGGCGGTGGCGGTGGGGTCGCCGCCGCCGCTGCCGCTGCCGGTGCCGGTCTCGACGGATGCGCTCGAACCGCACGCGCTGACCAGGACGACCATCGCGATCAGGGCTAGGGCGGCCAGCGGCCGTAATGTTCTACTCATGTTGGTTCTACGCATGCTTTCTCCCGCGGGTAGTGAGTACGTTGACCCCAGCGCGATGCCGAGCGGGACCGGTGGCGAGGAGCTCCGACGTGTCGCTGCCCTGCCCCTGCCCCATCACCACGCCGACCGCGGTCAGCCCGTGCCCGCCGACCGTTACGCGGGTGAAGAAGACCAGGCACCCGCCCGCTGCGGAGTCTGACCCGGGTTGCTGTTTGTGCTGGTTGGTTGTGGGCCACGCTGCTAGTGAAGGCGGCGTGGTGTTGCCGGGGCGTATGTGTTTTTTGATATGCCGGCGATAGGTTCGGGTCGGTAGCGTCGGGTGGGTGCGTGTGTTGGTTGTCGAGGACGAGCCGGTGATGGCTCAGGCCATTTGTGCTGGTTTGCGGTTGGAGGCGATCGCGGCCGATATCGCGGGTGATGGCGATCGTGCGTTGGAGCTGTTGGGTGTCTACGCGTATGACATCGCGGTTCTTGATCGTGATATCCCGGGGCGGTCTGGTGATGAGGTCGCTAGGCGGATCGTGGCGTCGGGGAGCGGGATGCCGATCTTGATGCTGACTGCGGCTGATCGGCTCGGGGATAAGGCGTCGGGGTTTGGGCTGGGCGCGGATGACTATCTCACCAAGCCGTTTGCGCTCCGGGAGCTGGTGTTGCGGCTCCGGGCGTTGGATCGTCGGCGGGCGCAGCCCCGTCCGCCGGTGCGGGAGATCGCGGGGGTGCGTTTGGATCCGTTTCGTCGCGAGGTTCACCGCGAGGGTCGTTATGTCGCGCTGACCCGTAAGCAGTTCGCCGTCCTGGAAGTGCTGGTCGCGGCGGAGGGGGGTGTGGTCAGCGCTGAGGAGCTGTTGCAGCGCGCGTGGGATGAGAACGCTGACCCGTTTACCAATGCGGTGCGGATCACTGTGTCGGCGCTGCGTAAGCGCCTGGGCGACCCCGCGATCATCGCTACCGTGCCCGGCGTCGGGTATCGCATCGCCATCCAGCCGGGCACCGGGCGCGGGGGAGGGGATCGTGGCTAGGGCTTCGGGCGTGAGGCTGTCGCGCGTTTCGCTGGCCCGGCTTGCGTCGGGTCGGTGGTTTTATCGGCCCGCGGGGACGGTGCGTCTGCGTTTGACCCTGCTCTACGGTGGCCTGTTCCTGGTTTCGGGAGTGGCGCTGCTGGCGGCTACCTACCTGATCTTTCGCAGCAACAGCGGGGTCGACCTGATCGTCCCGACCGGGGACCGGGGCGGCCGGCACGGGATTTCGCCGACCCCGGAGGTCATCCGCCAGGTAACCCAGATGTATGAGACGTCCGTGGCTCGTCACAGTCACGGTCTGCACCAGGGGCTCATCCAGTCCGCGATCGCGCTGGCGATCATGACTGTCGTGTCGATCGCGCTGGGGTGGCTGGTCGCGGGCCGGGTGCTGCGTCCGCTGCGGGCGATGACGGCGAGCACCCGGCAGATCTCTGAGCGCAACCTGCACGAGCGCCTCGCGCTGTCAGGGCCCCGTGACGAGCTCAAAGATCTCGCTGACACCGTCGACGGTCTGCTCGCGCGCCTGGAGGCGCACGTCGGTGAACAGCAGCGGTTCGCCGCTAACGCGTCTCACGAGCTGCGCACCCCGCTGGCGATCACGCAAACCCTGCTCGACGTCGCCCGCCGCGACCCCGACCGCGACGACCGCGACCGCGGCGACCGCGACCTCGTCGACCGCCTCCACGCCGTCAACACCCGAGCGATCGACCTCACCGAAGCATTGCTGCTACTCAGCCGCGCCGACCAACGATCCTTCACCCCCGAACACGTCGACCTGTCGCTGATGGCCGAACAAGCCACCGAAACGCTCCTCGGCCTCGCGGAGGAGCGCGGCGTCACCATCGAGACCTCCGGCGACACGACCCCCACCATCGGCTCGCCCACCCTGCTTGTGCAGATGACCACAAACCTCGTCCACAACGCGATCGTCCACAACCTCCCTGAACACGGCACCGTGCGGGTCACCACCAGCGCTGACCCCGACAGCATGACCCTGACCGTCGAGAACACCGGCCAGCAGCTCACCCCACAGCTGGTCTCCACGCTCACCGAGCCGTTTCAGCGCGGCACCCAGCGAATCCGCACCGACCACGCCGGCGCCGGCCTCGGCCTCGCGATCGTCAACCGCATCGCCCAAGCCCACGACGGAACCCTCACCCTCACCCCCCGCCCCACCGGCGGGCTATGCGTCACCGTCCAACTACCCACCGCGCCACCGCACACCAGCCGATGACGACCCCCGACCACCCCACAAGAACATCAGACAGCCGCAGGGCTCCCGGCATAACGGTCGTTCTCTTGTTCGTAGGATGCATAGTCATGGCAGCGCTACTACCACGCGTTCGGCGTACTGGTCGATCCGGTTGACGCCCGGCGATCCATCATCCGCGCGGGCGTAATGGGCGACCACCTCATCGTCCTTCATTCTGCGGTGCGGGCCTGCGCGGGCTACAGCCGCCACGACGCTCCCTCGATTCTGCTGGACGGCTCATCAATTGCGCGTGACACCGAGCACGGTCGCGCGATCACGGCGCAGCTGACGCGCCGCCACGGAACGCTCGAGGACGCTCTCGCTGCTGCGGTGTTTGCACTCGGCGCCGCGGGGTTGTCCAAGGGCATCCGCCGTCAGGCGCGCGCGGCCTGCGAGGACTACTTCTACGGCCGGCTCGACCTGACGCCGAGCCACGAGTTGGGCGGACGAGGGGAGATCGCTGAATCGCTCGAGCTGATGCCCGAGCCGATGTACCGAGCACTGGATGAGGTCGTCGGCTTCGTCGTGGATGGCGACTACGAGGAGCTGCGCGTCGCGTCCGGCGATCGGCTCAGAGTCGAGGACCTGCGCCGTCGCGTCGAGGACGACTGCCCCGAGTCGCTGGTGCTGCCGCCGCGCGAGATCTACCAGGTGGAGGCGGTCGCCAAGTCCGACGATCCGGACCTGCCGGGCTGGGCGTACTTCCTCGACCTGTGGACGGAGACCGGCCCGGCACGCCTGCACATCGAGGGCGAGCTCGAGGAGTCGGGCGAACGGTTCACGGCGACGCTGAACGACATCCTGCCCTGATCCGCCGCCGTCCGGCGCCGCGTCGGCGGTCCGTCGACTCCGTGATGATCGGCCTCGACGGGACTGATGCTCCCGCCCGGCGCAGGCCGTCCTCCAGAGATGCGTCCCACACCGCACCTCGAGCGTTGATTGACAAGGTTCTAGTCGCGCGGCTGCCGGGCCCGTTAACGCGGAAAGCCCACCCGTAGGTGGACTCTCGGCCATCAGAAGATCCGGCGGCTTACGCGGGAAGGGGACGTTCAGGTGAAGGTCTCGCCCTCTGGTTGCCTTCGCTATCTGACCCTGCCAGGGTAGCGCACCCGCCTCCGAGCATCGCCTGTGGCAGGGTTGCGGGCGCTTCCTGATTCTGCCCTGACGGCGCGTCTCGAAAGCGCAACGGCCTTAAGCACCTTTATGTGCCGGGCACGCCTCGTTCACGACCGCCCCCGTCGGCACCCATAGGGTCAGCGGCCGCACCACGTCTAGACGTGATCAAACCGACCAAGGAGGCGCGCGATGAAAGCACGAGCACGGGTCGCGGCGCTGGCTGCCGCAGCAACGGCAGTGGCGATCCCCATAGGCCTGACAGCTGGACCGGCGGTCGCGGAGCACCCGCACCACGCCCGAGTCCAGCACGTTGTCTTGATCTCCGTCGATGGCATGCACCAGTCTGACCTCGACTGGTATGTGGCCAACCATCCGAACTCGGAGCTGGCCAAGCTCGGCGAGGGCGGGCAGGAGTACACGAACGACCACACGTCAGATCCGTCGGACTCCGACCCGGGCGGCACGGCGCTGATGACCGGCGCGGACCCGAAAGCCACCGGCATCTACTACGACGACGAGTACAGCCACGGCGTCTTCCCGGCCGGCACGACGAACTGCTCCGGGCCGGTCCCGGGCGGCAACGTGATCTACGACTCGCCGGACGACAATCTTCCCGCCGTACCGGACCTGCTGAATAACGGGAGCGGCAACACCTTCCCGTCGTTCGATGAGGGCGGCTCGATCTACCCGAGCGGCATTGACCAGGACCCGGGGAAGATCATGAACCTGAGTCCGCACCCGCAGTCGGGTCTGAACCCGGCGACGTACCCGGTCGACCCGAAGACCTGCGAGCCGATCCAGCCGTGGGACTTCCTGGGGGTCAACACGATCTTCCAGGTGATCCACAACGCCGGCATGCGGACGGCGTATTCGGAAAAGCACGCGATCTACACGTCGTTCAACGGCCCAGGCTCCAACGGCATGAGCATCGACGACTTCTTCGGGCCGGAGATCGACTCGCAGGCGGTCGAGCCGAACGGCGTGCCGTACCCGGTCGACGGCGCGTGGACGGCCGACAACGCCGCGACCAGGCAGTACGACTCCTACAAGGTCCAGGCGGTCATCAATTGGATCAACGGCTACGAGCACTCCGGCAGCGGGCCGAAGGTCGGCACGCCGGCGATCTACGGGATGAACTTCCAGACCGTCTCGACCGCCGAGAAGCTGAAGAGCTCCCCGGCGGTGCTGATCGGGCCAAACCCGCAGGGCAACTACACCGAGGGCCCATCGCTGCTCGGCGGCTACGTGACCGAGAACGGCGTCCAGGTGCCGGGGCCGCTGCTGCAAAGCGCGCTTGACTACGTCAACGACTCGCTGCAGCAGATGGTCGATGCGATCCAGGCCGCCGGTGAGACCAATTCGACGGCGATCATCCTCACGGCCAAGCATGGCCAGTCGCCGTTGAACAACAGCCAGCTCCAGCGGATCGATGACGGTCCGATCATCTCCGGCGTCAACGCCGCGTGGGCCAAGGAGCACCCGAGCAACCCGACCCTGGTCGTCCAAGAGGCCGACGACGACGGGCTGCTGTGGTGGCTGTCGGACCGCTCCCAGCAGGCGACTGAGTTCGTCAGGAGCTACCTGTGGACGCACAGCGCCCCGGCGGTGAACTACGCGGGCCAGACGGTCACCGTGCAGCACTCCGGCCTGAAGCAGATCTTCGCCGGCCAGGAGTCGGCGAGGTTCTTCGGCGTCGCGAACTCCGACCCGCACCACCCGGACGTGTTCGGGATCGCGCAGGTCGGCACCATCTACACGACCGGCTCCAAGATCGCCGAGCACGGCGGGGACAACCCGGGCGACCGGGACGTTCCGCTCGTCGTGTACGCGCCGAGCAACGTCGCGCCCGGCCATTCCGATCGATGGGTCGAGAACACGCAGGTTGCTCCGACGATCCTCAAGCTGCTCGGACTCGACCCGAACCAGCTGCAGGCGGTCCGGGAGGAGGGCACGCAGGTGCTCCCGGGCATCGAAACCCACGGCGGCGGCTGGCGCCGCTGACGGTCATCGTGGGCGGCGGCCGGCCTTCGGGTCGCCGCCCCGACCACGCGCCGACGCCACCCGCGCGGAGGCGCTCAGAACTCGATGCGGCTCTCAGCGGGGAGCACGAGCACGGAGCTGCGAGCGCTGTTGAGCTCGTTGCGGACCTCTCCGGCGACGACCACATGACCTGTCGGCGCACCGGCCTGTGAGCCGACCACGATCAGATCCACCGATCCGGAGCTCGCGTCTACCACCGCGGCCCCAAGCCTGGCAGCGAGCGCCGCGGCAGTCGCCCGCGCGTCATCATTGACCGGACCGGCGAACGGCACCGCGATCGACCTGATCCCAAAGTCCGTCTTGGCGCGTAGCCCCGCCGCCGCAACGGCAATCGCGACGCGGCCGCCCTCGAGCAGGCGCTGCGCGGATGTTCCCGGTTCCGCGCGGCCCAGCGGCGTGCGGTAATCCGAGCCGAACATGATGATCGAGGCGCCAACCCGCTGCGCGAGCTGCTCCAGGACCTCCCCGGTGGCCGCCCCGACCTCGACGTAACGAGCAACCGAAGCGTCCATCTGTGCGGCGCCCCGCTCCAAACGCTGCTCGGCGTCGTGCTGGGCGACCTGCTCGCGTCGCGGGTCGAACTCTCTGGAGTGGCGCACATAAGCCAGCGCGACCGAGGATCCGGTCTGAGCCAAGAGTTTCCCCAGAGCGAGGGCATCGTCGTCGTTCGAGGTGCCGTCATAGGAGATAACGAGGTCAGCCGCCACGGGCACAACATATCCCAACGGGGACACGCGCCGACTCCCCCTGGCGGCACGGATCAGCAGTCAGCTCCGAGTTTGCACGCGGAGCTGCTTTAGCGCCGAGCGGGCCTGCGCCGCCGCCTCCGGATCGTCGGACGCCATCGCCCGGCGGAAGGCCGCCTCGGCGCCGGCGAGGTCCCCCTGCTGTTGCAGCAGGGTTCCGACATTGTGGAGCGCGGCGGGATCGCCGCGTTCGTAGGCCCGGCGAAAGGCGGCGACCGCGCCCCCCAGCTGGCCTCGCTGGGCGAGCAGGCTGCCGAGGTTGAACGCACCGTTGGCGTCGCCGCGCTCGTCCGCGCGACGATAGGCCGCCTGGGCCCCGTCCAGATCTCCCTGCTGTTCCAGCAGGACGCCAAGATTGGACGCGGCGGCGGGATCGCGCTCCTCGGCGGCGCGGAACGCGACGATCGCACCGGCCGGGTCGCCCTGCTGGTAGCGCTCGATCCCAAGCTCGAACGGATCGGCAGGAGCCTGGTTCTCCGGCATGGCCACCGCGCTGGCGCGCTCGTCTCGCTCGGCGAGCTTGGCGGCGGGAACAGGAGCAGCGGCGACGGCGGGCGCAGCCGACGAGGCGAGTAGCGGCATCAGCCGGCGGGCGAGGGGACTCAACACTGCCAGCGCGACCAGCGCCAACACGACGATCAGCAGCCCAGTGACGCCCAGGCCCCCGTGCGGCGGTATGGGGAACCCGCTCTGCACCACGCGGGCGCGTGACCGCGCGACGCGGGGTGACGGCCGTGAGCGCGGCGCCGCCGGCGACCGCCCGGACGTTGCCGGCGCCGCGGCGGAGCCGGGCTGAGTCTGACCGCCGATGACGGCAACGGCGGGACCCGCCACCGCGGTGCGGTGGGCCGAGGTCGTGAGCACGGCAAGCGACGTCGCCGGGCGGCCGCAGCCGCCGGCGGACGCGGTGGTCCGCAGCTCGGTAGCCGCGTTGCGTTCCAGACGGCGCTCGCGAGCGATCCCGAGGCCCAACCGCCTCGCCACCTGGCGCTGGCTGCCGGCGTGACCGCCGCCGAATCCGGTGCGCCAGACCAGGATGTGTCGCGCTCGGGGTGAGAGGGCGGACAGGCAACCGCCCAGGCGCTCGACCAGCCGCCGCAGGTATCGGGTCCATACGGCCGGGCTGGCGTGCTTGCCGGGTGCGCGCAGGCTCTTCCACAGCGCTGCTTCAGCAGCCCTCGGCGTCAGCCGCCGAGCGAAGTTGGCACTGGCTCCGGGTCCTCCCGGCGCGGCCGACCCACCGGCGGTGCCGGCCGCCGAACCACCGGCCGTCGCCGCACCGACCGGCGCCGCCCGAGCCCCGGCCGACGACGTTGAGGACGGCGCCGAGGCGTGCGCCGCGGAGCCGGACCCTCGTGCGTCCGAGGGTGCGCCCGCCGGGGCGATCCTGACGGAAGGGGCCGTGACCCGGGGCGCGGCCACCGAAGGGGTTGAGACCGTCCCCTGGACGGGCGGCGTGGTGACGTGCGGGGTGGTGACCGTCGGCGTCGTCACGCGGGGCGTGGTGACCGTCGGCGTCGTCACGCGGGGCGTGGTGACCGTCGGCGTGGTCACGCGGGGCGTGGTGACCGTCGGCGTCGTCACGCGGGGCGTGGTGACCGTCGGCGTCGTGCCCACGGGCGTGGAGACCGACGGGACGCTGACGGTGGGCACGGTAACCGAGGGGACGGTGACCGACGGCACGCTGACGGTCGGCACGGTGATCGACGGCACGCTGACGGTGGGCACGGTGACGGGGGGAACGGTGACCGAGAGACCGCGTGACGAAGGTATCGCCAGCGACAGGCCCACGGCCGGCATGTCTCCCGCCAGCGGCAGCAGGATCAGCGCCAGCGCCACACCACCCAGGCCCGGGCGGCGCACACGACTCCCGAAGCCCTTTCCCCGCCCCATCGATCCCGTCATCTCGCTCTCCCCGATCTCGCCTAACTTAAGGTGCCCTACCCGCTTAACGCTCCGCAAATCAACTTTTTGCTACTAATCTTGACTGAATCTCATCACTCTGACAACCGGAGCGCTGCGATATCGGCGGAGGGAGCGACGCCGGACAGCACCTGCTTCGCGGCGCCACCGAGCGGCGTGGCGATCAGCACGTACCTGCCGGGACCGAGCCGATGGCCGTCGATCACCCCGCCTCACGTGAACCGATGGGCGCCTGCGGTGCCGGGCTCCGCGATCTGCCCACACAGGGCCACCGGCCGCATGCACTCTCGGTGGGCTCGGTTCTTGCTCGTAGGTTTGACGCATCGTCGCCCGGCTCGGCGCCCGGAGAGCGAGAACCTCGATGGGGAGACGTGGAGCTTGGAAACCGAGCCGGGGGGGTTCGCCAGCTGAACAATCGTGGCCTTGGTCGTCGGCAGCGTCGCCGTGCCTTCGCGGGTCGACCGTCACCTGGCGGGCGTCGGCCAACCCGATGACGCCGCCGCTGCCATCTCCACTGCTCGTCGTCGTCCAGATGCAGCAGGGCGATCTCAGTGTCATCCACCACCGCGATCGCGCTTCGGTGCCCTGTCTGATCCGTGTTCGCCGCGACCGACGCGGCGGATTCACGTGGCGGGCCGGCCACCAAATCGCCAGTCGTGCGTCTCGATCGCTGTATAGAGACCGGCTCGGGCATAGGGTGCGTCCCGGATCATCGCCTCAACGGCGGCTCGGTCCGCTCGCTCGACCAACACGACCGTGCCGAGCCAGTCCTCACCGTTGTCGGCGAGCATCGGGCCGTAGGCGATGAGGCCGTCGCTGTTGCCGCCATGGGTGACGTACTCGTGCTGTTGATCGCGCAGATCGTCTGCCGGACCCGTCGCGGCGGGATCACCATGGGCGAGAACCATGAAGCGTCGCCCGCCGGTCCCAGCGAAGTCCCACATGGTTCGCCCAAGCACGTTGCGCCACCGGCGGACGAGGACTTCAGCGAACACGCCCGCCTTGTAGAACGGTTCGTCGTAGGCGAACGTCTCGGCCGCGCCCGCATCCGACAGATCGACCATGTGCAGGCTCCCCGTCATGCACTCATCATCGTCAGGCGCGAGCGTCGGTCCCCGCGCGATCATCACATCCGCGTACCGGTCCATAAACGACCAGTGGGCCTCCGCCGTCTGCCGGCGCAACTCCCCCACTCCCGGCCGATCACGACCATAGAACAGATACGCCATTCACCACTCCAGGCCTCATCGCTGCCGGCTCGCGGCGATCCTATCGCCGCCGCCGTGACCTCAGCGACGATCATGCGCGACGTGATGACTCATCACCTGCGGACGATTCGGACGCTTCTGCTGGGCGCGGCGGCCACGCTGATGGTCGCCGGCCCAGCGCAGGCGAGCGCGCCGCCTCGGACCCGAGTGCGGGTCACCCAAACCAGTGCGGACCTATCGCAGGCCATGCGCTCGCTGCCGCCCAAGCGCTTCTCGCTGACGACGCGAATCGCTCGCGGCGTCCGTGTCATCGACGTCGAGGACACGCATCGATATCAGAGGTTCATCGGGGCGGGCGGGGGAATGACGGACTCGTCAGCGTGGCTGATCTGGACGCAGCTGGCACCGCCGCAGCGCAGTCGGCTGATGAAGCTGCTGTTCGCGGCGTCCGGCGCCCACCTGAGCTTCCTCCGCGTCCCGATCGGCGCATCGGACTACACGGCCGACGGAGTGCCCTACTCCTACGACGACGAGCCTGCCGGCCGGACCGATCCGCGGCTGACCGACTTCTCGGTGGCGCACGACGAGCCCTATGTCCTGCCGGCGCTCAGAGCCGCTCGGCACCTGAACCCGAAGGTGTACCTGGAGGGGGTCTCGTGGTCGGCGCCGGGATGGATGAAGGCCAACGACGCGCTGGACAACCACGCCCACACTGGCACGCTGCTGCCGCGCGACGACGCAGCGTTCGGGCGCTATCTCGCCGCCTTCGTTCGCGCCTATCGGGATCAGGGCGTGTGGGTCAAGGGCATCGCGGTACAGGACGAGCCGAACGAGCCGAACCCGTACCCGGGCATGCAGATCAGCACCTCGCAGGAGGCCGGTCTCGTCGCCCGCTACGTCCGGCCCGCCCTGCGTTCCGCCGGTCTGTCGGTGAACGTGTTCGGGTGGGATCTCAGCTGGGGGCCCCCGAAGGCAGTCGCCCCGCTGATCGGCGACGCCGACAACGGCGCGCTCTCGGGCCTAGCGTGGCATTGCTACGACGGAACTCCGCAGTTCATGTCCAGCGCGCACATAGCCGCGCCGCGCGCCCTGCAGATCGTCGATGAGTGCTCCACGGGAGCCAAGGACGTGTTCGCGACTTCCGAGCTGCTGATCTCCTCCACCCGGAACTGGGCGAGCGCCGTCGCGTTGTGGAACCTCGCGCTGTACCCGCAGGGCGGCCCGGCGCAGGCATTGGGCTACGGCTGCGAGGGCTGCACCGGGGTGGTGAGCATCGACCCCCAGACCGGCCGGTACGCGCTGAGCCGCGACTATTACGAGCTCGCCCAATTCAGTCGTTTCATCCAGCCCGGAGCGGTGCGGATCTCCAGCCCGCATTTCGTCTCGTACGGGCTGGGCGGTCTCGGGCATTTTCAGACCGTGGTCAGCTCGGGACTGGACGACGTCGCGTTCCTCAACCCCGACGGCACCCGCGTCCTGTTCGCCTACAACACCGGGAGGACCCCGATCACCTTCGCCGTCCGCTGGCACCGCAGCTCGTTCACCTACCGGATCCCGCCGCACGCGACCACCACCCTGCGATGGCGGTAGAGGATCCCTCCGGAAATCGGTTGCGAGAAATACCCAACTCCGCGTCCCCTTCCAAACGTGTCATGAGCAATGGCAAACGACCGGCGGTCCGAAGCGCGGTGCGAAGTCATGTCCGCATGCGTACGTTCGCGCGTGTACCACGTCGCTGGCTTTCGGGCCTCGCGCGATCCAGTCTCCCCGAACATCCACCGGTCACGGCTGATGCGTGACATCACATGAGGAGCGGTCATGATCACCTTGGGCATCCTGCTGCTGATAGTCGGCTTCATCGCGAAGATCGCGATCCTGTGGACGATCGGCATCGTCCTGCTGGTGATTGGCCTCGTGCTGATTGTGCTCGGCTCAATGGGTCGTGCCGTCGGGGGACGACGCCATTACTACTGAGGTCGCGTGGGTCGGCCGTCAGTCGGAGCTCGCGGCGTCGATGACCAAATGCCGCGGTCCGGCCGTCCGCTGCCCGCGCTGCAAGCTCGTGATCGCTCCCCGCATGCCAACTCTCGCTCCCCGGCACTGTCCGCGATGTCTGGCGCGCAGCCGAGTCGTGGTCGAGCTGGAGATGCTCCCGTCCCAGTGCTCGGGCGAGAGCCCGCCTCCCGGGCCGGCCTAGCCCCCGTCCGCATTCGGCCCAAGAAAAACGGCCGCACGCGCTGGCTAAGCGGCTGCCTGCCGCCTTCCGGTGTCCGCTTCAACTGTGACGTTGGCGGTGGCAAGCTTGGAGCGGACGAGCACCAGCGGCGCCTCGGGGTCGTGCGGCTGAGGGATCGCCGCCAGCGTGAACTCGGCGATCGCGCCAGGGCGGAAGACGAGGCAGTGGGTCGAGCCGCCGAACTGGAAGTAGCCGAGTTCCTCCCCCTTCCCGACGTGGTAACCGGGCGTCAGCTTCGAGTCGATCTTGCAAGAGGAGACCTCGGACATGCCGACCGGCACGAAGGCCATCAGCCCGATGACGGGATCGTCAGCTTCGATCAGGATGATCGCCCGCGCCGCGACATGGGCTAGATAGGACTGCGAGTTCATGGGCTCGACCGCATCCTTACCCTCCGAATCGGCCTCGGAGTAGTAGGTGCCCTCTTGGACGAACGCGCGGACGATCGTGCCCGCCACCGGACTGTGCCAGCGGTGATAGTTGGTCGCACTTAGAAACGCCTGGTACACCGTCCCGCCGACGAACTCGTCAACCGAGTCGTCGTTGGCCAGCATGTCCTCCAGGGAATACGGCTGGCTTTTGATCCAGAAGCGATCTTGGCGCTGGACGTCGGTGCTGATCCCGTATGGCAGCGACTCGCAGGCGCTCACGATCACCTTGTCGTCGTCCAGGCAGGCCACCGGGCGCGCGTCGTCCGTGAAGCGTCGGGTGAAGAAATCGTTCCAGGAGCCAAAGCCCCAATGCTCGTCCTGCGGGTCATGCTCGAATTGCTCGATGCCCACCGCGCGCTGGGCCTCGGCGGACTTCCAGCCCGACGGCGAGTCGTTGAGCACGTAGAGCGAGTCAGCGCTGCTGAGAAACTCGCACCAGACGGTCAGGATCTTCTTCAGCATCGCGTTGATCCGCGGGTCCCGATAGGCGGCGAAGCCAGCCCGTGTCCCCATCGTCCAGTCGAGGATCGCGCCCAAGGGAGTCGCCACCATCGCGGGGCCGAACTCGGGCGCCATCGTCAGCACCTCGTTGATCAGGCGCAGCAGCTGGTCGACGCTCTCCACATGCCGCTTGCGGTACGCCTTGGTGGTCGGCACCTGAGCGATCATCTGATTGACGTACATGCGCACCACCGAATCGCTGTCGATCAGCTCCTGAAACTCGGTGAGCACAGGATGAAGCACAATCTGCTCGCCCCGGGCCTCCACCCGTTGCCGGTGGCCATCGAGCCACGCTTCCAAGTCCTCCTGGTCTCCTGGTAGCCATCCGGCCCGCCGCCGTACGTCTACTGCATGGGGCTGCGTCGTCATAGGACAGACGCTACCCACCGGGCGGCTCGCTACCCATCGGGCGCCTCATGTCAACGCGGAACCCCGCCGGCCGCTGATCAGCTGCCCGGCGCCGCGCGGCCGGGGACGATGGGCCAGGCTGAGCCCAGCTCGAGGCGCTCAGGATCGTGTGATCGCTGATGCGCAGAACTCGTGAGCGAGGAACTCGACCACGCCGGTGAGGCTGCCGCGCTCCTTGGGTCGATCAGTCGGGCGGGAACGCCGTCACGGGTCGCGATGAAGCGGTTCTCGGCCAGCACTTCGGGGCTGCCGATCCGATCGGGCGCGAGGTAGCCCTCCTCGAGCTCAAGCGACGCGATCGACTGCAGCAGCGCGACCAGTGCTGCGGTGGCGCTCGTTCGGGTCTGGGCGTCCATGACGCGGACCTCGACGGTCCCTAACTTCGGCTGCGGCCGGACGTCCCACCGCAGAAAGGTCGGCTCGGGAAACGCCCCACAACGCAGCAGCAGGTCGACCGTCTCCACGTAATCGGAGTAATCGCCGAACTGGCGGGGAACGCCGACCCGTGGAAAGGCCTGGAAGATCGGCACTCGTGCCGAGGCCAGTCCGGTGTCGCGACCCTGCCAGAACGGCGAGTTGGCGGCCAGCGCGAGCAGCAGGGCGAGGTGACCGCGCAGGCGGTTGTACAGCTCGATGGCCCGCTCAGGATCACCGACCCCGATGTGCACGTGCAGCGCAAAGGTGGGCTCCCGGCGGGCCAGCTCGCGCATCGCGCCATACACCGCCTGATGCCGATCGCCACCGGCGATCCTCATGTCGTTCCACATCGCGCACGGATGGGTCCCCGCGCTCGCCGTACGCAACCCGACGGGAGCCAATTCCGCCGACAGGATCGCGCGCAGGCTCTGCACCTGGCCCATGGCGTCGCTGACCGCGGCGTGGGGATCGGTCGAGAGCTCCACCGCTGAGCCATGGGTCTCCCCGGCGACCCGATCTCCCAGACGCTTCGACAGCTCCGGCAACACGTCGTCGATGCGCTGGGCCAGTGACCAGTCATCGTCGGGGTCAAGCAGCATGACCTCCTCCTCGACACCGAGGGTGTATGGCGCAGATGCGCTCCAGTTCGCCCACGGCTCGGCCACCTCTGACATTAAGCAGGTTCGGCCGCCGCTGGGCGTCGGCCAAGTGTCCAAGGTCGGTCCGCTCAGCGCATCCGGCGGGACAAACCACCGCGGGCGGGTGCGCGCGAGGCGGGCGCCGGGGCCCCACCCGCGTTACCGGGGTATCAGAGTGCTGTAGACGGCTCCTAATATGCCGGCGTCGTCTCCGGCGCTGGCCGGGACTACATCTACGGTGGTTGGGACGAGTTTGTGGTGGTGTTTGAGCACCGAGTCGACGGTCGGCTGCATCAGCGAGAAGCAACGCGCGCCGATGCCCCCTCCAATGACAATCGTGTCGGGAGTGAAGAACGCGATGGTGTTGACGAGGCCGACGCCGATCCAGTGCGCCATTTGGTCAAGCAGCGCTTTTGCGTGGGCATCGCCCGCGATTGCCTGCTTGATCACGGCGTCGGCGATGCCTCCAGGATCGTTTGCCGACAAGCCGTGTCGCGCAATGAGCGCCGGATCTTGGATGGCGGTTCGGACGAGCGCCGGACCGGCGGCGAGGGCTTCCCAGCATCCGCGGGCCCCGCAGTAGCACGGCGGCCCGTTGGGATCGAGTAGGTGATGGCCTGCCTCTCCGTGGCTTCCGTCCGTCTTGCGTTGGACGGTTCCGTCGATGAGCAACCCGACGCCGATTCCGGTGCCGATGGTGACCACGGCAAGTCTCGCGGCGCTGCGTCCGGCGCCGCGCCACCATTCGCCGAGAGCGGCTGCGTTCGCGTCGTTTTCAATCGTGACCGGCAGCCCGAAGCGCTCTCGCAATGGGGTCACCAGGTCCGTAGGTCCCCAGCCCGGGAGCGTGTGTGGGTTGTCAACGACGCCGGTGCTGATGTCGACGGGTCCGGTGACTGCGACTCCGATCGCGCTGATACGGGTCTCCGATTCAGTCCTGAGGACGTCGATGAGCTCGCACAGGTCGTGGATCGCGGCGGCCGATCCGCGTACGGGTTGGGTAGCGACGACGTGCCGCGCGAGGATCTGGCCGTCCGCGGCTACCAAGCCGACGCGCGTGTGGGTCCCGCCGATGTCGGCGGCGATGATGCTCACTCGACGGTCGTGATCTTTCCGAGGTGGCGAAAGACGCCAGGCTCGATGCCGGTCTGCTCCGCGATCGCGACGCTGAGCAGTTGTAGGGCGATGACCTCGGCGATGGCAAGCGCGGGCCCTTCGGCGGATGCGATCGGAAGGGCTGTCCGCCCATCACCGAGTCCTGGCGCGGCGAGTGCCGCTCGGCCGCCGTAGCGCTCGATGTCATCGAGCAAGCGAAGGTTGCGTTCGCGATCGGGCACTGTGTGCCCGGCGAGGATGACGGCCGTCATCAGCGGATCGGCGAGTTCGAGTGGCCCATGACGGAACTGACCACTGCTCATCGCTTCGGCGGGCCACTTGGCGGCCTCTTTGATGACGAGCGCGCCGCAGTGGGCCGCGGCCAGCGATACGCCGCGTCCGAGCAGGAACAGCCGTTGAGGCAGGCCGATCACTTCTGTGGTGAGGTCCACGCGGTCGCGCCAGGTCTCCAGGTAGGCGTCAATGGCTTCGACGCCGCCCCGCAAGCTCTCCCACGAACTCGTCTGGCCCGTGAGGATGTCAGCGGCGAGCGCGCCGGCGGCGAGCGTGTTGACGTAACTGCGTGTGCTGACGGCGTGCTCTTCACCGGACTCGATATCGATCGTCACGTCAGCCTGTTGCCCGAGCGGGCTCGTGGAGTCGTTGGTGAGCCCGACGAGCATCCCGAACGTGGTGCGGTGCTCGCCCAGCGCGACGACCTCGGCGCTTCGCCCGGACTGGGAGGCGGCGATGACGAGCGTTCGGGAGCTCATCAACTCCGGCGTGGCGTGCAGGAGCTCGCCAGTCTCCACCAGCCATGCCGGTTGGCCCGCCCGCGCGAGGATCAGCCACGCCGGCCACAGCGCGAACAGTGAGGCGCCCATGCCGGTCAGCACGATGCGCTCAAACCGGGAGTCCTCAGCAAGTGGCGCGACCGCCTCCCACGAACGGGACAGCAGCAGCGCCCGCAGTCGGCTTGGCTGATCGAGGATGTCGGCGAGATAGGCCGACGACGACGTCGAGACACTCATCTCCGGACCGCTCCGGCCGGGAGCGCTGCTTCATCAATCCTGATCACGTTCGGCTCCTATCAAGAATGTGCGTTCGCACGATATCGCTGTTCGACTCAATCTACAAGCTGGATGGCTCGTTTGCGCGGAATCATGGCGGCGGGAACGGCTCTTGACATCTTCCTAACGATCACGATACTGTGCGATCACACATTGCTAGTGTTCAATCGCACACAGCGCTTCTGCCACTGAGGCGAGGCAAAGGAGGACGGATGGCTGTTGTGGAGTCGGAAACGGGCGGCGGGCTTCAGCGCAATGCCGTGGGCCTGCCGACCGTGCTGATGCAGAGCGTTGCTCAGATCGCGCCTGCGGTCGGCATCCTGTTCACGATCGCGTTCAACACCCAGCTGGCGGGGCTCGGCGCGCCGTCGACCTATCTCGTGGCGTTCGTGATCGCGTTGGTGGTTGCTGTCGGGATCGGGCAGCTGGCCAAGTTCCTGCCCTCAGCTGGTGGATTCTTCACCTACGTCAGCGCGACCGTCGGGCCCGATGCCGGATTCATCGTCGGCTGGCTCTACTCGTGGTTTGTCGCCGCCATCCCGGGGGCCCTGGCGGGCTACACCGGGTTCATCCTCCACGACGAGATCAACCATCAGTACGGAGTCAATATCCCCTGGCCGGTCTGGACCGTGGCGATCCTCGGGCTCGTGACCTACCTCGGCTACCGCGGAATCCGCGTGTCGGGAAAGACATTGATGATCTTCTCGGTGATCGAGATGATCATCGTCGTTGCCCTGTCGCTTTCCGGGCTGATCTCGCCTGGTCCCGGGGGACTCACGCTCGCTGGGTTCAACCCCGGCAGCAGCACCAACCTCAACGGGTTCTACCTGGCCGTGGTCTTCTCGATCTTCGCCTTCACCGGTTGGGAATCGGCTGCTGCCGTGGCGGAGGAGACCCGCAATCCGCGCTGGGCGATTCCGCGCGCGCTGGTGTGGTCGGTGGTCGTGCTCGGAGTCTTTTATGTGTTCTGCGCCTGGGGTCTGCAGGTGGGATGGGGCACACACCATCTGACGAGCCTGGCCAGCTCCGCGGAGAACCCGGCGTTCGTCGTCGCGCATCGCGTCTGGGGCGGTGCCTGGTTCCTCGCGCTGCTCGCATTGCTGAACTCGGGGATCGCCGTCTGCATCGCCTGCACGACTGACTCGACGCGCAACTGGTACGCGATGGCGCGATCGGGCGCGTTCCCAAGCGCGCTCAACTACATCCATCCGACCCACCGCACCCCATCGCGAGCCATCCTGGCGCAGGGCGCCCTGGCACTCATCGTGGCGCTCGGTGCCGGCGCCTGGATCGGCCCGGACCAAACGTTCTTCGTGCTCGGACTGGTCGGAACGCTGGCCTACGTCGTCGTCTACCTGCTGGGCAACCTCGGCGTCGTGCGCTTCTTCCGCACCACCCAACGCACTGAGTTCAACCTCGTGCTCCACGTCGTCTTCCCGGTCATCTCTTCGATCGCGCTGCTGTGGGTCGCGTGGAAGTCCCTCGACCCTCTGCCCGCCGCGCCCGTCAGTTACGCGCCCGTGATCGCCGGTCTCTGGCTGGTCTTCGGTGGGCTGACGCTGTGGGGCCTGCGCCGCTCCGGTCGACAGGAATGGCGCGCCCTCTCCCAACAGATCTTCAACGACCGCGAGCAGAGCGCGTCACCCCAGGAGCCGGGTCGGGTGGCGATCGGGGCCGGGCTAGCCCCGGCCGGGACAGCGGAGGCGAAATGAGCACTTTAGGCTTGGCGCAGCGGGATCCCGGCCTCCGCGCGGATGGCCGGAGACCGCTTCGCACCGTGCAACCCCCAGAACGCCACCAGCTCATCCTCAAGTGCCTCGAGACAGACGGCCGCGTCTCAGTCTCCGAGCTCTCCGGACGCGCTGGGGTCTCGGAGATGACGATCCGCCGAGACCTCGAGGCGCTCGAACAGTCTGGAGTGCTCAGCAGGGTGCATGGCGGTGCTGTTTCGGCGCAGAGCCAGAGCTATGAGCCCCCGTTCGCGCTACGCGCGACCCGGAGCGTCGAGGCCAAGCAGCGCATCGGAAAAGCCGCCGCGGCTCTCCTTCACGACGGGGAAACCGCCATCCTGGATGCCGGAACCACCACCCTGGAGGTGGCTCGAGCACTGCGTGGGCGACGCAACCTCCGCCTCATGACGCTGAGCCTGCGTATCGCCGATCTGCTCGTCGACGAGCCGGGGCTCACGGTGATGGTCGCGGGAGGTATCGCGCGGGCGGGGGAACGATCGCTGATCGGCACGCTCGCGCAGCAGGCATTCGCCGACCTCAGCTTCGACACGCTGTTTCTCACCGTCGGCGGGATCGACCTACACCACGGCGTCAGCGAATACAACCTCGACGACGCCGCCGTCAAGCGCGCGGCGTTTGCCGGCGCCCGACGGCGGATCGCCGTCGCTGACGCCACCAAGCTCGGCAAGGCCGGGTTCGCCCGCGTCGCGCCAATCGAGCAACTCGACGTCCTCGTCACCGACTCCGACGCCTCCCCGGGCTTTCTCGATGAGATCCGCAGCGCCGGCGTCGAGGTCGTCATCGCATGACACCCCCACGAGGCACCGCATGGCAGCGGGCGGGAGACGCGCCGACATGGTGAGCGAGCTGCCGACGGAAACCGGAACGCTGGTGATCGGCGGTGGCACCGGCGGAGCAGTCTGCGCAGGCCTACTCGCCGAGCACGGAGCCGACTCAGTCCTGCTCCTCGAGGCCGGACCCGACTACGGTGCGCTGGCCGACAACCGATGGCCGGCCGAGCTGCTGGATGCGCGCTCGATCCCGCTCAGTCACGACTGGGGATTTGACAGTGGCTCCGCGCTACGCAGCCGAGTGCTCGACTTTCCGCGAGCCCGTGTCATCGGGGGATGCTCGGCCCACAACGGATGCACGGCTGCGCTCGGCGCGCGCGCCGACTACGACGAGTGGGAGGCCGCGGGGAACGTGGGCTGGGGCGCCGACGACATGGCGCCACTGCTTGAGATGGTGCGCGCCAGGTTTCGGGTGCGGACCTACCCGATGTCCGAGCTCACCCCCGCCCAGGCCGCGTTCGTGCGAGCGGGTCAGAGCGTCGGCCTTCCCTATGCCGACGATCTCGACTCGCTCGAGGCCGGGGTCGGGGTCGGACCGATGGCAGCCAACGTCGTCGACGGGACACGGTGGAACAGCGCGTTCGCGTTCCTTGATCCCGTTCGCGACAACCAGTTGCTCCACATAGCGAGCGACTTCCTCGCCGATCGGCTCATTATCGAACACGGCGTCGTCACCGGGGTCATCGCGGTCAGGGACGGCGTGCGCTCGACGGTGCGAGCCGCGCGCGTCGTGCTATGCGCCGGCGCATACGGCACCCCGGCCGTCCTGCTGCGATCTGGAATCGGGCCGGCCGCCGACCTGAACCGCCTTGGGATCCCCCTCGTCGTCGACCTCCCCGGCGTCGGTGCCAACCTCCTTGACCACCCATGCACGCAACTGGACTTCCGAGGCAGTCCCGCATTCGCGGCTTCGCTCATCACCGATGCCTGGTTTCCCGACGAGCAGTCCGTGGCACGGGCTCGATCGTCACGCTGCGACGACGGGCCGTACGACATCCACATCTTCGTCGTCGCCGGCGCCAACTCCGGGCACCCCAACCTCCCTCCGATCTCGATCTACGGAGGCGCGATGAAGGGGACTTCGGCCGGCAAGGTGACACTCAGCGACCAAGACCCGCACAGCTCACCGATCATCGACCCCCGGTACGTCAGCGACAAAGACGGCCACGACCACGCCGTACTCTGCGAAGCCCGCGAGCTCATGGCCGAAATCACCCGCGTGCCGGATCTCGCCACACTGCTGGGACCGGCCGCCAACGCCTCGACGACCGACCTGTCCGACACTGTAGTGAACTACTGCCACCCCGCCGGAACGTGCAAGCTCGGGCCGTCGCAGGACCCCCAAGCCGTCGTTGGTCACGACGGCAACACATACGGCGTGGATGGCCTGCACATCGCGGACGCATCGATCATGCCCACCATCACTCGCGGAAACATCAACCTGCCCACGGCCGCCATCGCCGCGCGCGTCGCCTGTTTCGCTCTGGGCATCACCCCAGCCGAACTCGCCAGCCGAAGCGCCGTGCCGGCTCAGCCTCAGCTCGATTGAGCAGGCGCGCCGCGCCCCAGTTCGCCGCTCTAGCCGGCGGAGCCGCCGCCGGAGCGGGTCCCCTTCTTGTGGATGAACTTGTCCAGCTTCGTCTTCAGTGACTCCAAGTGTCGATGGATCGCCTGTTCATCGTGCTTGGCATCCTTGACCATCTCGACCAACAAATCGAGATCCGACCTAAGTTCGTCAGGGTGGGTGTCCTGCGAAGCTTCAGCCATCGCTATCTCCTCGTCGACGAATGTCCCCTCCTGCTGTCGAGAACCAGCCTAGGGCGAGCCGCCACTCGCCGTCAAGACCGGCGCCTCGGAGCCTGGCCTCGGCGAACAGCGCGCCGCCGAGCTGCACGCCGGAGGCGATCTCGTTCGGGTTGCACGGTCGGTGTGCCGTTACCCGGCTGTTATCACGAGCCGTGTATACCTCGGTAGGGCATGCCTCGCAACGCTTGCGTCTTGCTTGCTGCAACCGCCATCGTCCTCGCGATCGCCGCGTGTGGGTCATCCGCGAAATCCCCGCACCCCGGGCACGCGGCCGGGGTATCGGCCGGCATCAGGTACGCCGCGTGCATGCGAGCGAACGGGGTCCCGAATTTCGCGGACCCCAGTGGTGGCGGCGTTCAGATCCCCAACGGCGTCAACCCTTCCTCGCCGGCATTCCAAACCGCCCAGCACGCCTGTCAGTCGCTGATGCCCGGCGGCGGTGGTCCCACACCAGCGACCGGGCAGCAGAAGGAAGCGATGCTCAACCTCGCGCGGTGCATGCGCGCGCACGGCGTGTCTGGCTTCCCCGACCCGGTCAGCTCGCCGCCTGCCGATCCCGCCGGGATGGCGTTGGCTTTTGGGCGCCCCGGGGCGTTCCTCGTGATCCCCGCCGCGCTTGACCCGCACTCGCCGGCATTTGAGCAGGCCGCCAAGACCTGTCAGATGCCCGGCGCGTAGTACGCAGGAGAACCCACACACGGCAGCGCCGGGGACCGCGTTCGCGCCAAGGCCCGACCGCGTGCTCCTGGCGTCGGCCTTCGTAGTCCGTCAGGCGTACACGAGGGTCTGGCCGGCATGCTGCCATTCCGAACCGACCGCGAGCAGGACCTCGAGCATGGCTTCGGCTGCCGGCGCGCGATAGCCAGTGGGAACGGCTGCCGTGACCTGACGCACCGGCGCTCCCGTGCCGAGCGAGCGGATGACGACATCCTCGCGCGCGGCTCGCGCGGCCAGGTCGGGGATCAGCGCGATGCCGACTCCGGCGGCGACGAAGCCGAGGATCGCGTGGTAATCGTCGTTCTCGAAGGCGATGTTCGGTTCGAATCCCGCTTCGTGGCACGCGCGCTTGAACATCCGGGCGTCGGGACAGGTGGTTGTCGTGCCGAGCATCCACGGCTCGTCTGCCAGGTCGCGCAGGCGAAGCTTCGGACGCCGTACGAGCCGATGACCCGTGGGCAGCGCCACGTACATCGGATCCTCGAACAGATGGATGTGTTCGATGAGCTCGCCTGGCGCCGGCTCCGCGCCGTTGCTGAGCGCGATGTCGAGCTCGCCGCAACGCAGGCGCGGGATCGATTCCTCTTCCTCGATGATCTCGACCACGAGCTCAACACCCGGATGCGTATCGCGGAAGCGCGCGATCGCGAGTGGCACGACGCTGGCGGCTGCGGAGGAGAACGTCGCCAGTCGCACCCGTCCGGCCTCGAGCCCGATCACGGCGCGCAGCTCATTCTCAGCGTCATCGAGCGCGGCGAAGATCGCTTCGGCGTGGCGTACGAGTACCTCGCCCGCGTCGGTCAATCGTGCTCCGCTGGCGGTGCGCTTGACGAGCACCGCGCCGGTCTCGGCTTCGAGCGTCGCGATCTGTCGCGATACCGCGGGCTGGGTGTATCCGAGCGACTCGGCTGCGCCCGAGAAAGAGCCGAGGCGCGCGACCTCTCGCAGCACCCCGATGCGGGTCACATTCAGCATTACCAGCAGTTATATCAGACCCACGGGATCCCTATTTGCGTTTATGAGCACCCAGCGCCAGTGTGTGGGCATAACCGTTCCCACGAAGCACGAGCTCGACAGGAGCACACCATGAGCCCAATGACCCCATCCCGCGGACATCGGATCGTTAGCCGGATCACCGCCACCTGGGCCGAGATGGACCACGCACAACGGCGGATGCTCGAGATCCAGACCGGCATCACCGGACTCACACGGCGGCACGATCGCAGAACCCGCGTACAAGACAACGAGCTTGACACCCGGCCATAGAACTGGGACCGCACGCAGCCAACACCGGTACCGCGCGACGCGGCTACTGAGTGTCATCGGGAGGCCGTCACCAGATCCATGAAAGCGCGGGCGGTCGCTCGAGTCGGTTGGTCCCTCAGGACGGCCATCACCACCCGCCAGCTGAATGGGGAGGCGAGACGCCGCGTTTGCAACCGGTCATCGCCCTGCAACAACGACCGGGGAAGCAGCGCCACGCCCAGTCCGGCAGCGAGGAGCCCCAGGCTGGCGTTGACGTCGGCGACCTCGATCGTGACCCGGCGGGTCACGCCGGCGGCGGCGAAGGCCTGGTCCACCGCGACGCGGACGCCCCATCCAGCGGGGAAGTCGACGAAGGTGGCGTTGGCCAGGTCGCTCAGCTCGATCCTGGCTCGCCGGGCTGGGAGCAGCTCCGGCCTGCCAACGAGGTGCAGGTCCTCCACGCCCAGTTCGGTCGTCGTGACGCCGGCGGGGGTGTCGATCAGGGACACGAAGGCGATGTCCAGGCTTCCGCGTTTGAGCTCCTCCACCAGCGCCGTCGAGCCGCCCGCTGACGGACGGACCTGAATGTCCACCTCGGGATGCTGGCGATGGAAGCTCCCGAGCAGATCAGCGATGTCCAGGAAGGTGAACGACTGCATGATCCCGACCCGGAGCGTGCCCCGCAGAATTCCCTTGAGCGCTGCAGCGACGTCCAGCGTCTGCTCGACCGATGCGAGGGTCTGACGAGCCGAGGGCAGCAGCGCCTCGCCGGCGTCGGTCAGTGAAACCCGGTGCGTCGTGCGATCAAACAGCCGGACGCCGAGCTCGCGCTCCAGCGACTGGATGGACACGGAGAGGGCGGACTGCACATAGCTCAGTCGACGCGCAGCGCGGGTGAAGCTCTCCTCTTCCGCGACCGCCACAAAATGGTCGAGCTGACGAATCTCCATGGTTATTCGCAGAAAGAATAACTGCTCTGCAGCGTCTTCGTTGGACAAGATGACCATGCGAGAGCATCCTGGAGCGATGAACAACGGATCTCAGCAATCGACGGGAGCCGTTCCGACCGGCCGCGTCTCGTCACGCACACACCACAGCGTCGGATTCTGGGTGGCGGCGATCGCCTTCCTCCTCAACATGGCGTTCTCGGCCGTGCCGACCCCCCTCTACGTGCTCTACCAACAGCGCGACGGCATCTCGAACCTGATCGTCACCGTCGTGTACGCCGTATACGCGATCGGCGTCATCGCCAGCCTGTTTCTCGGCGGCCATCTGTCTGACTGGATCGGGCGCCGTCGCATCTTCATTCCCGCGCTACTCGCCAACGCGGTCAGCGCCGCGATATTCATCCTGGATCCGAGCCTGGCCGGTCTGATCGTGGCCCGGATCATCTCCGGCGTCTCGGTGGGGTTGACGACGGCCACCGCCACCAGCTACCTCGCCGAGCTCCACGCCTCCGCCCGGCCGTCGGCTTCGGAGCGTCGGGGCGAGGTTGTCGCCACGGCCTCCAACTTGGGTGGGATCGGCTTTGGGCCGCTCGCTGCCGGTCTGCTGGCGCAATTCGCACCCGCCCCACTGCGTCTGCCCTACGTGGTGTTCGGCATCGCCCTGCTTGTGCTCGCGGGGGCTGTTGCGCTCTCCCCCGAGACCGTGCACCGGACCGGCCCCCGGCCCCGGTATCGCCCGCAGCGGATCGTCGTACCCGAAGGCGAGCGCTCGACCTTCTACGCCGCCACGCTGGCCGGGATGGCCGCCTTCGCGGTCTTCGGCGTCTTCAACTCGCTGGTCCCAAGCTTTCTCGCCGGCGCCCTTCATGAGTCCTCGCACGCCATCGCCGGCGCCGTTCCGTTTGCCGCCTTCGCAGGGGGCGCACTCGCGCAAATCGCCGGGGCCCGCACACCCAGCCTCACCCTGCTCCGGCGCAGCGTCCCGATCACCGTTCTCGGCCTCGCGCTGACGGCTGGGGCGATGTGGTCCAGCAGTCTGGCGATGTTCATCGTCGGAGGGTTGATCACCGGTGCCGGAGGTGGCTTGGTGTTCAAAGGCTCACTGGTGGTGGCTGCGTCGACGGCACCGCCGGAATCTCGCGCCGAGGTCCTCGCCGGGTTCTTCCTCGGTGCCTACATCGGCCTATCGCTGCCCGTCGTCGGTCTCGGTGTCGCCACCACATATGCCCCCGCCCGCGATGTGATGCTCGTGTTCGCGGCCCTGTCCGCCCTGGCGATCGCCGCGTCCGTGCGAGCTGTGAGGAACGGCTCAGCTCCGGCGACAACCCCGCCGCGGCATCAGACGCGCGACGGGGTGCCGCCGACACACGCGCTGGTCTGAAGGCTTGCTGTGGGCGACCGAGTGGGCGCTCGTGCGGGCGGCGTCGCGCTGGCCGCGAGATCGCCGGCAATGCTTCCGGGGTGCTGGACGAGGCACTCCATGATGCTCGCCTCGCTGTCGGCTTGGCGGCTGCGCGCAGTGGCGCGGCGAGTGCTCGCGCGTCGAGCGGTGGCCCGGCGCACCGAGGGGAGCTGTAGCCCGTGCGGGACGCCCCCACACCGACCCCGCAGTCAAAACCGGTAACCCGAGTCTCCCGCCTCGTGGCGCAGCATATTGCGCCGTTGGTGGCATTCGGACTCGGGCCGGGAATCCTGGCCGCAGGGCCAGCGCCCTACCGACAGTACTCCTATCACGAGGGGTTATGTAATCCCGGACCTCAATAGTTTTCACCGCGCTTTCCGCGGCGCGGGGGTCAGCAGGCGGCGGCGGCAGTCGGTTCGTGCACGGCCGTGTGCGGAGTATCGGCCAGGGATGCCAGCGACGCGCTGGCGCACGGCACGCTCGGCGCACGTGCCGCCTTGACCCCGGCGCTGGCGTGGGCGGTGCGCACGCCGGGGGCGCCGGCGGTGGCGCGGTTGACGATGGTGCCCATTGCGTGCACTGAGGCACCCGTGATCAGACTCACCCGTCTGATCGGCGCCTTGCGGATGGATCGCGTTGCGACCAGGATTAGGGGGCTGGACGCTGGTGATGGTCCCTGTGCGGGCCGCGCGCGAGGGGTCGGCCTTGCTCGGGTTTCTCGCGGGGTTGGTCACAAGTTTGGGGTTGACGGGAGTTAAGGGTTGGGATGAACGACTGGGGGTCAGAGAACGACGATCGCCTGGTGACCGCCGCGGCTGTCGATCCGGGCGCTTTTGCTGAGTTCTACAGCCGCTACGAGCGGGCGATGCTGGCGTTCTTTGTTCACCGCACTCATCAGCCCGAACTAGCGGCCGATCTCACGGCTGAGGTGTTTGCGGCGGCACTTGCGGGGGTGGCGCGGTTTCGGCCGGGTGGGGCGCCGGCGGCGGCGTGGTTGTTCGGGATCGCGCAGCACAAGCTGGCGAAGAGCCGGCGGCGGGGGGTGGTTGAGGATCGTGCGCGTCGTCGGCTGGGGATGCCGCTGTTAGTGCTGGAGGATGAGGACATCGAGCGGATCGAGAGTCTGGCGGGCGGGGGCAGCACTGTTGTTGGTCTGTTCGAGGGGTTGCCGGCCGCGTTACATGACGCGGTGGCGGCGCGGGTGCTGGATGAACGGTCCTACGAGGAGATCGCGGGGGAGCTGCGGTGTTCCCCGGCGGTCGTTCGCAAGCGCGTGAGTCGTGGGTTGGCGAGGTTACGGGATGCGTTGGAGGAGGAGTCGGGATGACGGTTCTGCCTGACCTCGAGCGCGATTTGGTCGAGGCGCACGCTCGGGTCATCGCGCGTCGCAGCCGCCTGTGGCATGCGTGGCTGACGCGTCGCGCCGGGGCGGCTGGCGCGGACGCCCTTGGGTCAGTCGCTCGATCTCGGCGGCTGGCACTGGCGGGCGCTCGTGGCCTCCCGACCATCCTCGTGGTCGCGGTGACGCTTGGCGTGGGAGTGGCGTTTGTCGTCTTAGTGCATGGGAGGCACGCGGCGACTGCGACGGCCACGGCTCGGCTGGGGCGTGAGCAGCGATACATCACGACCGCGAGGTTGCAGACGGAGCGGCGGGATCCCGCGTGCGCTGCGGCGGTGCAGCCGTTCGTGCGCATCGATGGGACGCCGTCACGGGGGTTGTTGTCGAGCTTGGCGGCGCTGCGCGCCCCCGTTGGCGGGCCGATCGGCGCCATGGGGGACGACCTGCAGCATGTGGGACCGCCTGTACCGACAGGGGTTTATGCGCTGTACGAACGCCTGGCAAGAACTGTGGCGCTGCCCGCGACCCGTTCAGCGCCAGCGGCGTCTATCAGCGTCTACGTCGTCGCGGCCGCCAACGTGACCGGCGCCGTGTCGACGCCTTCGCGCTGCGACGCCGAGCAGACCGCCGTGCTGCGCGGCGAACTGCCACAGATCCCGAGCGCGCTGCGGACCCCGACGCTGCAGCTCGCGGCCCGAACACTCGCCCAGCGCCGGTCCACCGCCCAGAGCGCCGAGGGGATCGCGGTGGTGGCCGTCTCCCACGACGCGAGCGGCCCGAGCATCGACGCGTACAGCGCCACGACGACCCACTTCCTGCAGCGCGGCGCGATCAGCCAGGTCGGCTTCCAGTCTGGCACGAGCACGGTCCTCAGCGGCGTCGTGCCCGATGGGGTGGCCTTGGTGACGCTGCACTTCCCGGCCCGGTTCGGTGGCGCGAACCCGAAACCGCCATTGAGCGTCACAGCGCGTCCGGTCAAAAACGTCTTTGTCGTGCGCATCCCACGCAGCTTCATACCGCAGGCGTTCGGCGGTACCACGCCGGACTCGATCACCTGGCGGGCCGCGAACGGCACCGTCATCAGGACAATCCACCCGAGCTCCTAGTCGGCAGTGGGCGAGGGCGTTCAGAACTTCCCGTGCGACGGCTGACTCCCGCACCGCGCCTACAGGTCGTCGATGCCTGGGAAGGCAGGATCGCCGTTCAGGCAGGCCCCCGCAAGTAGCGCCGCACCGATGTCGCCGGTGAAAAAGGTGTATCGGCCGCGGCCGGCGGCCGCGCGGAAGCGAGCGACCTGCGCGATGGCGTGCATGGAGAACGCGCGAGCGCGCTCCAGCCAGCGTTCCTCGCCGGTCCGCGCAAACAGAGCCAGCAATGCGAAGCCGTTGCCGGCGGTGCCGTGGCAGAGCCCGGCATTCGCTGCCAGCGGGCCAGCCCGCCACACCAATTCGCCACCCGCGTCCAGCAGGGCGCCGTGCCGGTCGTCAACGTCTCCCAGCCCGGCGAGCGACGTGACCAACCCCGCGGCACCGTGACACCACTGCACCCGCGGCGGCGCGCCGGTCCGAGAGCCGGTCGGAAGCGCCGGCCAGCTGGCGAGCTCACCGTCCACGATCGCGAGTGCGCGTGAGGTGGCGAGGGCGCGCGCCTCAACGGCCGCGGGATCATCCAGCCACTCCGGCGCGCCGGTCAGTGCCCGCACGATGCCGGCGAAGCCGTGCGCCGCCCCGACGTACTGCAGCCGGTCGCCGTAGAGCTCCTGCGTCCAGAGGCCGTCCGGGTCTTGGCGCGCGAGCAGCGCGCGGGCGCTCGCGCGCCAGAGCTCGGCGAAGCGTTCCTCTCCGGTACGGGCGTGCATCACGCGAGCGGCGAGCATCGTCCCGGGCGCGCCGAGCAGCAGCTCGTTCGACGGGTGCTCCACGTTCGCGGCAATCGCGTCCGCGAGCGCGTCCGCGAGCCCAGCCGACGGCGCGACGCGGTGGGCGACGAGGAGGATCCCGCTCGATCCGACGAGCAGTGACGGCCCGGCGCCGTCCTCGTCCGGCGACGCCAACGCGGTTTCGTAGAGCTCGCCAGCGATGACCGCCCCGTCGACGGTCGGAACGTGCAGGCCCGACTCGGCAAGACGCCCCAGCGCGTGCAGCATGCCGGCGGCGCCGGCGTACAGTCCACGCCGGATGCCGCGTGCCGGCGCGCCAGGCTCGTCGTCGCCGGGGTGCAGCGGCCATAGGCGGTCACCGTCGAATGCAGATTCCGCATCGCGGGAGATCGCGGAGATCGCATCGCGCGCACGCGGCGCACTCCAGTCCACGTCGGCGAGCTTCTCGTGACGCGCCGGGTCATACAACGCCGACATCGGCGGGTGAGTCTACGCGCGCCGAGCGGGTCGCCAGCGAGTCAAGCGTGACTCGCTGGGCACGACGGTCGCCGGCCCCCGCCCGGCGCGGGCGTGGTTGGCGGTCTGGCCCCGGGGCGATGGTGGGGACCGGACCGTCCGATGCCGCCGCTGGGGCTCGAACCCAGGACCTTCGGATTAAAAGTCCGCTGCTCTACCAACTGAGCTACGGCGGCGAGAACCGCATGATCGCGCACTCCGGGACGGTGCGAGCGCACCACGAGCCGCGCCGCCGCGGGGACAGCAGCTATCCAGCGTAGGCGACGGTCTCGATCTCGACGAGCATGCGGGGGTCGATCAGACCGCTGACCTCCACCATGGTCATGAGCGGGCGATGCTCGGCGAAGACGTCACCGTGGGCGCGGCCGACCTCCTCGGCGCGGGAGATGTCGGTGACGTAGACGCGGGTCTGGATCACGTCGGGGGCGCCGACGCCGGCGCGGTCGAGCTCGTGCAGGATCTTGCGCAGGATCTCGACGGCTTGCTCGTAGGGGGTCTCGCCGATCACCGACCCCTCCGGGCCGACGGAGGTCGTCCCGCCGATGAGCACGAAGTCACCGGCGCGGACGATGCGGCTGAAGCCGAACTGTCCCTCGTAGGGGGACGGAGGGTCGCCCTCGAGTCTCAATGGAGGAAGTGGCGGCGGCTGGTGAACACCATCGCCGCGCCGGCCTGGTCGACGGCTTCCACTGTCAGGTGGTCCCGGACCGAGCCGCCGGGTTGGATGATGGCGGTGATTCCGGCCTCGAGCGCGAGCTCGGGTCCGTCCGAGAACGGGAAGTAGGCATCGGAGGCCATGACTCCGCCCGTGACGCCATCGCGGGCCTTCTCGAGCGCCAGGCGGACGGCGTCAACGCGGCTCATCTGACCGGCGCCGATGCCGATCGTCTCCAGGTCCCGGGCGATCACGATCCCGTTGGACTTGGTGTGCTTGCACACCCGCCAGGCAAAGGCGAGCTGCTGCCACTCGGCCTCGCTCGGGCGGCGCTCGGTCACCACCTGCATGTCGCTGCGCTCCTCGAGGTCGAAGTCGCGGTCCTGGACGAGCAGACCCCCGACGACCTGGCGCAGGTGCGGCTCGATCATGTTGGGCGTCCGCCGTTCACGGTCATCCAGGATGCGCAGATTCGGCTTCTCGGCCAGCACCGACAGGGCGGCGTCGTCATAGCCGCGGGCGAACAGCACCTCGACGAACTGATCCGACAGCGCGCGAGCCAGTTCGGTGTCAACCGCCTTGTTGAGCAGGACGATCCCGCCGAACGCCGACTGCGGGTCGCAGGCGAACGCCTTCTTGTAGGCCTCGATCGCGGTCGAGCCGCACGCCACCCCGCACGGGTTGTTGTGCTTGATGATCACGCACGCCGGGATCTGGAACTCACTGAGCAGCAGACGGCCGGCGTCAAGATCGAGCAGGTTGTTGAACGAGATCGGCTTGCCGCCGAGCTGGGAGACCATCGACAGCACGTGGGTGCGGGCACCGACCTGCTCGTAGTAGGCGGCGCGCTGATGGGGGTTCTCGCCGTAGGGCAGCTCGAGCACCTTCTCGAACGCACGCACGAACAACGGTGGGAAGTCCTCGCGCTTCTCCTGGAACCACCGGGCGATCGCCGTGTCGTAGCGCGCGGTGTAGGCGAACGCCTCCGCCGCCAGGCTGTCCCGGGTGCCGGCCGACAGGCGGCAGTCGGATTCACGCAACTCGGCGAGGATCGCGTCGTAGGCGACTGGGCTGACGATCGGCGCGGCATAGCCGTTGTTCTTGGCCGCGGCGCGGATCATCGACGGACCGCCGATGTCGATGTTCTCGACGACCTCCTCGTCGCTGGCGCCGCGGCGGGCGGCGGTGCGCTCGAACGGGTACAGATTCACGCACACGAGATCGACGAACTCGACGTCATGCTCATCGGCCGCCCGAACGTGATCGGGATTGTCACGGACCGCGAGCAGGCCGGCGTACAGCTTGGGGTGCAGTGTCTTGACCCGGCCGTCCATGATCTCCGGGAAGCCGGTGAGATCCGTGATCGAGCGGACCGGGATCCCGGCGTCCTCGAGCTCGCGGGCGGTTCCCCCGGTGGAGATGATCTCGATGCCCAGATCGGCCAGCCCCCGGGCGAACTCGACGATCCCCGTCTTGTCCGAGACCGACAGCAGGGCCCGGCGCACAGGTGGGCCCTCGGACGCCGCCGACAGCACGCTCATCGGCTGTGCACTCGCGTCCATAGGGCCCGACTCTATCGGGAGATGACGACGCGCCGGGGATTGACGGAGTCAAAGCGGACCGCCCCCCGGGCGATCAGTGATACAGCCTCCACCAGTAGATCGTGCTCGATCGGGTGCAGCTCGTCCAGCACGTGGGCGGAATCGATCGCATCCGGAAGCTCGACGAGCGCTGCAGGATGACCGGCCCGGTGTCCACCCCGTGATCGACGAAGTGGACGGTCACGCCGAACACCTTGACGCCGTAGTCGAGCGCCTGCTGCACCGCCCCGAGGCCCGGGAAGGCCGGCAGGAGCGCCGGATGGACGTTGATGACCCGCTGCGGGAAGGTCTCGAGGAACTCCCGGCTGAGTAGCTGCATGTAGCCGGCGAGCACCACCAACTCCACCCCGCGCTCGCGCAGCCAGCCGGCGATCGCCGCGTCGCGGCCGCCGCGACCGGCGAAGCGGTCCGCCGGAAACACCTCGGCATCGATACCGGCCTGCCGCGCGCGCTGCACCGCGCCCGCGTCCGGCTTGTCGGATGCCACCCCGGCGATCCGGATCCCATCCGTGCCGTGGGCCCGGTCGATCAGCGCCTGGAGATTGGTCCCCGTGCCGGACGCCAGCACGCCGACGTTCATGACGCCGGCCCGCAGGTGGTGACGTGGTGGGCTTTCAGCTGGTTCGATCCTGTCGCGAGGTGCGATGCGGTCCGCGTGGCACGATGCCAGGGCGCCGCGAGCTTAGCTCGTCGAAGCCCCGGCGTACCGTCCCCATCGGTGAGTACCGTGGGGCAGTGATCACCGTCGTCTCCGCCCTGGCGCAAGCCGCCGAGTTGTCCGATCGCGAGGCGGCCCTGGGTCGCGCCCGCGCCGCGTTCCGCGACCTCGATCCCATCGACCGGCTGCTCATCACGCCGCTGGCCCAGGCAGTCGCTCGGACCGATTCCGGCGCCTGGGCCGGACCCCTACGGGCCCTGATGGCACCCGATCCCGACGCGGCGCTCCGCGCGCAGTGGGGCGGCCTGAGCCCCGAGCAGCAGGACGTCCTGCGGCCGGTCGCGCAAGAGCTGGGCGCTCGGGTCGCCGCCGATGCGCGGGTGGCCGCCTCACTGGCCGAGTGCCGCGAGCACCATGCCGGTGGCTTTCAGGGCGCCGGCGGGCAGGGACGGCTCGACACCGCGATCTTCGCCGAGGCCGGCCGCCGGGCGGTCGGCATGAGGACCGACGCCACCCCCGAGCAGCTGCTCGCCCGCTTCGGGCTGGAGAGCTTTCGCCCCGGCCAGCGGGAGGCCGTGCAGGCGGCGCTCGACGGGCGGTCGTGCCTGCTGGCGCTGCCCACGGGCGCCGGCAAGTCGCTCTGCTATCAGCTGCCGGCGATCGCGTCGGACGCCCTGACGGTCGTCGTCTCACCGCTGATCGCCCTGATCGGCGATCAGCATCAGCGGCTCGCCGACCTCGGTGTGCGCTCGACGATGCTCGCCTCGACCCTCGGCGCCGAGACCAACCGCGCGGCGCTCGGGTCGGTCGCCGCCGATGCCCAGGTGGTGTTCTGCGCTCCCGAGCGGTTCGCCAGCGGCGCGTTTCGCCGGGCGCTGTCGCAGCGGCGCATCGGCCTGTTCGTGGTGGACGAGGCCCACTGCGTCTCCGAGTGGGGTCATGACTTCCGGCCCGACTACCTCCGTCTGCGGCCGATCATCGACGAGCTCGGCCGCCCGCCGGTGATGGCCGCGACCGCGACGGCGACCCCCAAGGTCGCCTCGGAGATCGTCGAGCGGCTCGGCATGGAGGACCCGGTGCTCGTCCGCCGCGGCTTTGACCGGCCCAACATCAGCTTCGACACGGTCGCGTTCTCCGGCGACGGCGCCGTCGGCCGCAAGCGGGCGACCCTGCTCAACGGCCTGCGCGATTCCGCCAACCGGCCGGCCATCGTCTACTGCGGCACCCGCAAGGATACCGAGGAGCTGACCGGAGCCCTGCGCGCCGAGGGACTGGCCGCGGTCGGGTATCACGCCGGGCTGGCGGCCGAGCAGCGAACCCACGCCCAGGCGGCGTTCACCGCGGGCGAGGCCGATGTGATCGTCGCCACCAACGCCTTCGGCATGGGCGTCGACTTCCCGTTCGGCGTTCGCAGCGTGTGGCACTGGGCGCTGCCGGTCAGCGTCGAGGCCTACTACCAGGAGGCGGGCCGCGCCGGGCGCGACGGCCGGCCGGCCCGCGCCGTGATGCTGGCGATGCGCGGCGATCTCGGCCGCCTCGTCCAGTTCATCCGCAACGCCGAGCTGGGGCCGCTCGACGTCGAGCGGACATTGCGCCGGCTCCGCGCCGTGGCGCAGGACGGAGTCGCGTTCATCGACGCCCGCGCCCAGGAGGACCGGGACCGCATCGCGCTCGCTGTCGCCGAGCGATGCGGCGCGGTCAGCCTCGCGCCGGGGCCGGGCGGCACCGTCGCCGTCAGCTTATGGGGCGAGCTGGACTCCGCGCGGGCACAGCGCGTCTGCCGGGAGGCGAGGAGCCGGCGATGGGACGCGTATCAGGCACTCAAGGCGTTCGCGACGAGCGAGGAGGTCTGCCGCCGCCAGCAGCTGCTCGATCACTTCGGCGATCCCGGGCCGCCGGCGGCCACCGGCCGCTGCTGTGATCTCTGCGACCCGCTCGACTGGCTCGTCGTCGCCGACCGCGCCCCGGCGAAGCGCCGTGGCGGCGCGGGAGCCGCGCCGAGCGGGCCACCGGTCGACGCCACCGAGTTCGAGGCGCTCAAGGCCTGGCGGAGCGAGCAGGCCGACGGCAAGCCCGCCTATACCGTCGCCGCCAACGCGGTGCTCGAGGAGCTGCTGCGCCGGCGCCCCACCGACGACGCGGGCCTGCTCGCCATCAAGGGCATCGGCCCGGGGTTCCTCGCCAAGCACGGCAAGTCGCTGCTCGCCCGGCTGGCTGATCTGCCGTAGCGACGCTCAGGCGCGGACGAGCGGCAGCTCGGGCTCGAGCGCGAACTTGCCGTTCGCGTCCTCGGTTCCGGCCAGCGGATAGTCGCCGGTGAAGCACGCGTCGCAATGGTCCTCGCGCCGGGCCCCGACGGCTTCGTACACGCCCTCCAGCGACAGGTAGTGCAGCGAGTCGGCACCGAGCTCGGCGCAGACCTCGTCCACCGAGCGGTTGTGGGCGATCATCTCCTCGCGCGTGGACATGTCGATCCCGTAGTGGCAGGGATGCTTGATCGGCGGCGAGGAGATCCGCAGGTGGATCTCGGCGGCGCCGGAGTCGCGCAGCATCTTGACGATCTGGGGCATCGTGGTGCCTCGCACGATCGAGTCGTCGACGACAATCAGCCGTTTGCCCTCCACGACCTCGCGCAGCGGGTTGAACTTGAGCCGGAGGCCGTGGCGGCGCAGCTCCTGTCCCGGCTGGATGAATGTCCGCGCGACGTAGCGGTTCTTGATGAAGCCATCGTCCTGGGGCAGCCCGGCGGCCCGGGCCAGCCCCCGCGCCGCGGCGTTGCCGGAGTCCGGCACCGGGATGACCACGTCGGCATCGACGGGCGCCTCGCGCCACAGGATCTCGCCCATCCGGGCGCGCGCGACCTGGAGCACCGTTCCCGCCATCCGCGAGTCGGGCCGCGCAAAGTAGATGTACTCGAACACGCAGAAGGCCTGGCGCTCGCCGTGGGTGACCTGCCGCGAGGTGACGCCATCGGCGGTCAACGTGACGACCTCGCCCGGGAGCACGTCACGGATCAGCTTGGCTCCGATCAGATCGAACGCGCACGACTCGCTGGCGACACACCATGCCGGCGGTCCGCCATCGGCGCTGTCGATCCGGCCGATCGACAGCGGCCGCAGCCCCTGGGGGTCACGGAAGGCGACGACCGCGTCGTCGGTCATGACGACCGTCGAGAACGCGCCGCGCAGGCGGGGCAGCACGTCGGCGACGGCGTCCGCGATCTGCTCGGCGGGGTGCATCGACAGCAGCGCGGCGATGATCTCGGAGTCCGAGGTGGAGCGGAACGGGACGTCGCGACCGCGCAGCTCGGTGTGCAATTCCACCGCGTTGATGAGGTTGCCGTTGTGGGCGAGAGCGAGCATCCGCTGGTCATCGCGCACGATCGGCTGGGCGTTCTCCCAATCCGAGGACCCGGTGGTGGAGTAGCGCACATGACCGATGGCCATGTCCCCGACGAGCGACCGCAGCGTGTGCTCGTTGAACACCTGCGACACGAGGCCCTGATCGCGAATGGCGATGATGTTGCCGCGGTGGGCAGCGGTCGCGATCCCGGCCGACTCCTGGCCGCGGTGCTGGAGCGCGAACAGCGCGAAATAGGCGAGGCGCGCGACATCGTGATCGGGGGCGTAGATCCCGAAGACGCCGCATTCATCACGAGGACCGTCGCGGTGGTCGTTCACAGAGTCCATGTGTCGGGCCAAGCATGGCGCAGGGCTCGGCGGAAGGAACTGAGAGGCTAGCAGCGGTCCCAGGGTGCACGACCGCGAATCCCGGTATCTCCGGTCACTTCACCGTCCGGGAGCTAGATGAACTTCGCCAGGCCGCCGCTGCGAGCATCGTCGAGCTCGGCGATCGAGACGCTGAGCTCGTCGCCGATCGACAACCGCTCACCGCCGACGCGGCCGATGATCGTCTGTCCGGTGAGCGCCGCCTCGGGGCCTGACACGATGAACGCGCGCCCCGGCGCCTCGGCGAACGGGTCAAGGCCGTCGGGGAGCTGGACAGTCGCGCCGACCTGACCGGCGATGCAGCATTCGGCCAGCGCCACGGCGATACCGCCCTCGGCGATGTCATGCGCGCTGCGCAGCGCGCCGGAGTTGACGAGCATCCGCACGGTCCGGTGCGCCTCGCGCGCGAGAGGCCCGTCCAGGACCGGCAGCGGGCCGGCGATCTCGTCGCCCCTGAGCTTGGCCAGCTCCGATCCGGCGGCCTCGGGGGCGAACGACCCGAGCAGCGCGATCGCATCGCCTGGCGTCCCGAAGGCGAGGCGTCCGGCGCGCGCGGGATCGGGCAGCCGGCCGACCATGCCGATCACGGGCGTCGGAAAGATCGGTCCCGTCGGCGCCTCGTTGTACAGGGACACGTTGCCGCCGACGACCGGAACGTCGAGCTGGCGGCAGGCCTCGGCGATCCCCTCGACCGCCTCCACCAGCTGCCAGGCGACGTGGGGTTTCTCGGGGTTGCCGAAGTTCAGGCAGTTGGTCAGGCCGAGCGGCGTGGCACCGACGCAGGCGAGGTTGGCGGCGCATTCGTAGACCGCCTCGGCCGCCCCCCGCCGCGGATCGCAGGCGACGCGTCGGCCGTTGCCGTCGATCGACACGGCGATCGCCTCTCCTGTCGGCAGCGCCAGCACCGCGGCATCGGCGTCATCAGGCCGGCGAACGGTGCGCGACTGGACGACCGGGTCATATTGCTCGAAGACCGGCCGCCGCGACGCGATGTTCACCGATCCCAGCAGCGCCAGGAGGGTCTCGGCGGGTGACTCGTGACCGGTCAACACCGCGGGCGCCGGCGCGTACAGGGGTGGATCGCCGGGACCGAGCTCGGCCGGCTCGAGGTCATAGAGCGGGCAGTCGTCGACGAGGATGCCCACCGGCAGGTCGGCCACGACCTCGCCGGCTGACAGCACTCGCAGGGACCCGGAGTCGTTGACCGTCCCGATCGGCGTGGCCAGCGTCTCCCAGCGCTCGCAGACGGCGATCACCGCGTCGACGCGGTGAGGCTCGACGACGCATAGCATCCGCTCCTGGGACTCGGACACCATGATCTCGAACGGCTCCATTCCGGCCTCGCGCAGTGGGACCCGGGCGCAGTCGATGTCCAGGCCGACGCCCCCCTTGGATGCCATCTCCGAGGACGACGAGGTCAGGCCGGCGGCGCCGAGGTCCTGCAGCGAGACGAGCAGGTCGGAGTCGAGCAGCTCCAGGCAGCACTCGAGCAGCTTCTTCTCCGCGAACGGATCTCCGATCTGGACCGACGGCCGCTTGGCCTCGTCCCCGTCGCCGAGCTCGGCCGAGGCCAGCACCGAAGCGCCACCGATGCCGTCGCGGCCGGTCAGTGCCCCGAACAGGACGAGGACGTTACCCGGCCCGGCGGCGGCCGCCCGAATCAGCCGTTCATGCGGCGCCAACCCGAGGCACATCGCGTTGACGAGGCAGTTCTGCTCGTAGCAGGACTCGAAGTAGATCTCGCCGCCCACCGTGGGCACGCCGATCGAGTTGCCGTAATGCCCGATCCCGCCGACGGCTCGATCGAGCAGATAGCGCGAGCGCTCGGACCCGGCGATCTCCCCGAAGCGCAGCGAGTCGAGCACCGCGATCGGTCGCGCCCCGACCGCGAACACATCCCGCAGGATCCCGCCGACCCCGGTGGCGGCCCCCTGGAACGGCTCGACCGCGCTGGGATGGTTGTGGGACTCGACCTTGAACGCGACCCCCAGACCGCCGCCGACATCGACGACCCCGGCATTCTCCCCGGGGCCCATCAATACGTGCGAGCCCTCGGTGGGTAGGCGGCGCAGCAGCTTCTTGGAGTGCTTGTAGGCGCAGTGCTCGGACCACATCAGCGACAGCATCGCCAGCTCGGTGTCGCCCGGCGCACGGCCGAGCCCGTCGACGATCAGCTGATACTCGGAGTCGGTGAGCCCGAGCTCGCGGTGCTTGGCCTGGCTGGCGTTGGCCATGGGAGCGGCGCTCACTCAGACGAGCGCGTGCGCGGACACGTGAGCGCGGATCGACTCGAAGATCGGCAGCCCGCCGGTCGGCCCCGTGAGTGGATCGACGGCGTGCTCGGGATGGGGCATGAGCCCGAACACGTTACGGGCCTCGTTGCAGACGCCGGCGATGTCGCGTAGCGACCCGTTGGGGTTGTGACCGGGTGCGTAGCGCAGCAGCACCTGGTCGTTGGCCTGCAGCGCCGCCAGCTGGTCGTCCGGCGCATAGAAGCGGCCCGTCGTGTGCTTGACCGGGATCGACAGCCGATCGCCCACGGTGCAGGTGCCGGTGAACGCCGAGCTGCTCGACGCCACCTCGAGCTCGACCTGGCGGAAGATGAACTTCAGCGATGTGTTGGGCAGCAACGCCCCCGGCAGCAGGCCCGCCTCACAGAGAACCTGAAAGCCGTTGCAGATGCCGAGCACGATCCCGCCGGCGCGAGCGAAACGGGTCACCTCCTCCATCACCGGCGCGAAGCGCGCGATCGCACCGACGCGCAGGTAGTCGCCATAGGAGAAGCCACCGGGGACGACGACGGCGTCCACGCCCTGAAGGTCCCGGTCACCGTGCCACAGGATCACCGCCTCGCCGACGCGCTGGCACGCCAGCTGGGCGTCAACCTCGTCGCACGAGCCGGGGAACCGGATGACACCGAATTTCACGCGTCCGCCGCCTCGACGATCTCGTAGTCCTCGATCAGCGGGTTGGTCAGCAGCCGCTGGCACATCTCGGGCAGCCGGCCGGGGTCCTCGACGTCGAGCTCGATCAGGCGCCCGACATGGACGTTGCGCACGCCGGTGAAGCCGAGCGCCGGCAGCGCCCGCTCCACTGCCTGGCCCTGGGGATCGAGGATTCCGGCCTTGGGCTTGACCAGGACGCGCGCCCGCACTACGCCCTCGTGCGCGTCAGCCAGGCGTCGAACGGCTCACTGGTGATCCGCTCGTAGGCCTCGACGTACTTCTCGCGCGTGCGCGCCACGACGTCGTCGGGGATCGGCGGCGCCGGCGGATTCCGGTCCCAGCCGGTCGACGACGCCCAGTCGCGGACGAACTGCTTGTCGAAGCTCGGCTGACCGCGGCCCGGCTGGTACTCGTCGGCGGGCCAGAACCGCGACGAGTCGGGCGTGCACATCTCATCCCCGATCATCAGCGTCCCGTCGGCGTCGAGGCCGAGCTCGAACTTCGTGTCGGCGAGGATGATTCCGTTGGCGCGGGCGTGCTCGGCGGCGAACTCGTAGAGCGCGATCGAGACGTCGCGGACGCGCTCGGCGAGTGCGCGATCGCCGATGAGCGCCACTGCTCCCTCGAAGTCGATCGCCTCATCGTGGCCGACGTCGGCCTTCGTGGACGGGGTGAACAGCGGCTCGGGAAGGCGATCTGACTCCTGCAGGCCCTCGGGCAGGGTGTGGCCCGAGACCTTCCCCGTCGCCAGGTAGTCCTTCCACCCCGAGCCGGTGATGTAGCCGCGCACGACGCACTCGACGCTGAGCATCGACAGCTTGCGCACGACCATCCCGCGGCCACGAGCCTCGTCGGGCACGCCGTCGGTCACCGAGATGACGTGGTTCGGAACGATGTCAGCGGTCCGCTCAAACCAGAAGGTGGACAGGCCGGTGAGCACGCTTCCCTTGTCGGGGATCGGCGTGGGATGGACGACGTCATACGTGGAGATGCGGTCCGATGCGACGATCAGCAGCTCGTGCTCGAGGTCATAGATGTCGCGGACCTTGCCCGAGGCGAGCAGCGGGAGGTCGGAGAGGGCGGCAGCCATGGGCGCGATGCTAGCGCCTGGTTATGACGACCTGGCGTCCGTCGACACGTTCCCGGCCGAGTGCATCGAACTACGCGATTCCGTCGAAGTGCGCCCAGCAGGGGGAGCCGAGGCTGTTGACCCCATCGGAGGCGAGCAGCTCCGCCTCGGCGCCGCTCGGCGCCTCGAAGCCGAGCGTGAAGCCGTCGTTGGCAAACGGGCCGGTCGTCGCGGCAACCGCCAGGGTGGTGAGGCTGACGTGCGTCCCCGCGGTCGTTGCGTACATCCCGTTGATGTAGGAGTCGGCCTCCGTCGACACCGCGCCGATGCTGAGCGCCGTGCCGCCGGCGCTGCTCGTGCACGTCATCGTCACCGTGAGCGGACCGTAGGTGAACAGCGTCACGGTGTTACCGGCGGCGCTCGGGGTCGCCCTGACGATCCCGCCGGTGCCGATCCGGCTCCCCGCCGTCAGGTAGCCGCTGGGGCCAACCCCGCCGAGCTCGTTCGCGTTGGCCGCGGTGGCCGCGTTGGTCGCGCTCGCCGCCGTCTGCGCCGAGATGGCGGTCAGTGCCGAGCCGGCCGTCCGAGCAGTGGTGGCGCGGTTCGCGCGCGTCGCGCGCGGCACCGTGCCCAGTTTCCTCACGTTGATCTGTGTGCCGGTGAGCGTGTGCCGGCGCAACCTGTCGCCCGACAGGGTGCCTTTGCGGATCAGGCTGTCGCCGTTGACGAGCCGGCTGCCCGCGATCGCTGTCCCGGACAGGGCGACGATCAGCGCGATGACCGACACGACGAGCGATGCAGACGGTCTACGCGTGATGTCCCACCTCCCGGTCTCCGAGCTTCGGACCCCCCTCTACAGCGCCGTAGTGAAGCACGCCCGGAGGCAGAGACCGGCGCGCCGGCTACCGCGCCGTCGGCCGGGGCCCTGCGATCAGGCGCCGTCGGTCACGTCGTAGTGGATCATGACCACGCCGGGAGGCGCGTAGTTGGGCACGTCGGCGGCGACGATCTGACCCTGCTCGGAGCCCATCGACTCGGCCATCGCGGCGGCGTCGTCGTAATCGGCCTCGAAGATGCAGAAGTACGGACTGTCCCCGGCGGGCGAGCCGACGTTGAACGCGTACCGGTAGGCGCGGAGATTCGGGAGCTTGGCCGCGAGCGGCAGATGGGTCTCGATGTAGTACGTGCGGAAGGCCTCCGGATCAGCCGGGGGCGGGTACAGAACGACGAGCTTGTGCATGGGGGGTCTCCTGGTGCGTTCCGGGGTGGCCACCGTATCCCACCGGCGGTCGGGTTGCTGGTTAAGCGGGAGTCTCGACCGGGGCCGGCACGGCGATCGCATCGAGCCGCCCGACGATCTCGGCGGCGCTGCGCACGAACGGCGCGTAGTCGAAGATCGCGTCGAGGTCCAGAACCGCCCCGGCCGGGTCGGCCGCCAGCAACCTGCGCAGGGGCACCCGCTCGTCGAGCGCCTCCTGGGCCAGGCGCTGCACGACGCGGTAGGCGTCATCGCGGGTGCTGCCGGCGCCGATGAGCGCGAGCAGCACCCGCTGGGAGAACAGCGCGCCGTGGGTGAGCTCCAGGTTCTCGCGCATGCGCTCGGCATCGACGACCATGCCCCGGACCAGGACGAGCGTGCGGCGCTGCATGTGATCGAGCAGGATCGTCGAGTCGGGCAGGATGATCCGCTCGACCGACGAATGCGAGATGTCGCGCTCGTGCCACAGGGCCACGTTCTCGACCGCCGCGGACGCGTTGCCGCGCAGCACCCGGGCGAGGCCGGCCACCTGCTCTGACTTGATCGGGTTGCGCTTGTGGGGCATCGCGCTCGAGCCCTTCTGGCCGGCGCCGAACGGTTCGCGGACCTCGCCAACCTCGGTGCGGGCCAGGTGGCGCAGCTCCGTGGCGAAGCGCTCCAGACCGGCTCCGGCCAGCGCGATCGCCTGCAGCAGCTCGGCATGACGGTCACGCGCCACCACCTGGGTCGAGACCGGCTCGGGCTCGAGCCCCAGCCGGGCGAGAACCCGCGCCTCGAAGTCAGGGGAGGTCGCCGAGTACGTGCCGACGGCGCCCGAGACGGCGCCGACCGCCGCCTGGTCAAACGCCCGCTCCAGCCGGCGCAGGTTGCGCTCGGCCTCGAAGGCGAACCCGGCCAGCTTGATCCCGAACGTGGTCGGCTCGGCGTGGATGCCGTGGGTACGCCCGGCGCACAGGGTGTCGACGTGCTCGCGCGCCTTGGCCACGAATGCCTGGACGAGCGCCCGGGCATCGGGCAGGACGAGCTCGGAGACGCGCTTGATCTGGAGAGCCAGCCCGGCGTCGAGCACGTCGCTGGAGGTCAGCCCGTAGTGAATCCACCGTCCGGCCGGCCCGGCCGAGTCCGACAGCACGTCCACGAACGCCGCCGTGTCGTGATCGGTGACCTTCTCGCGCTCGTCGATCGCCTCGACGGTGAACGTGGCGGCGCGGATCGCATCCAGCTCGGCCTCCGTGGGGCCGTCCAGCTCCTCGCAGGCGGCCACCTCGACCTCGCGCATCGCGTCAAACCGCGCGAAGTCAGACCAGGCCTCGCCGAGCTCGCGACGGGTGTAACGCGTGATCAACGCGGCCTGCGACCGGCTAGGCGACGGCGCGGGCGGCGGACGCCTTGAGCTCGCGCTCGGCGGCGAGGGGACCCTTGGCGGCGCCGACTGCCTTGGCGGCCCGAGCGGCTTGGGCCGCCTCGATGTGGCCCGCGGTCTCGGCGGCCTTGAGGATCGTCGCCAGCAGGCCGGGAAACCGCACCTCGAGATCCTCGCGGCGCAGCCGGTTCAGCCGGGTCGTGCCCTGCGGGCGCTGGTGGATCAGTCCCGCCTCGCGTAGCACCTTGAAGTGATGCGTACACGTCGACTTGGTGACCGGCAGAGCGAAGCTACCGCACGTGTACTCGCCTTCGCGGCGAGCCAGTTCGGCGACGATCTGAAGGCGGACCGGATCGCTGAGCGCGTGCAGCACAGCACCCAGCTCGAGCTCCTCCACGGTCGGATGAACGATCTGTTCGGTGGCGTGTGTGGACATTGCCCCTTTCATTGTAGGAAGCCTACAGGGCTTTGTACGAAGGCGATCGTACAACGTGCTAACGTACGACGCTCATCGTACAACGGACCGCGTTGCGAGGAAGCACATGAGAGCCACCATCCAGCCCAGCCCGATATCGGACACACGGACGGCGCTACGCGTCACGCGAAGCACCGCCGCCGTCATCGCCCAGTACATCCAGGACCTCACGTCCCCGGCGGCGCCGGCGGACTGTCCCGCCTAGGGACGACCGCCGAGACCGCCGACGGCACTAGATCGAGAGGATGCGCGCCGCCAGCACGGCGGCGTTGCGGGCGTTGTCGACGCCGACGCACGCCACCGGAACCCCGGGGGGCATCTGTGAGATCGACAGCAGCGCGTCCAGCCCACCGGCGATCGAAGTACGGCTGGTGAGCGGAACTCCGATCACCGGTAGCTCGGTGTGGGCGGCGACAACCCCCGGCAGCGCGGCCGACAGGCCGGCCCCGGCGATGATCACCTTGATTCCGCGCAGCTTGGCGTTGCGGGCGTAGTCCGACACGACGTCGGGCTCCCGATGGGCCGACATCACGCGCGTCTCGGAGCTGATCCCACGGTCCGAGAGCTCCTGCTCGGCCTTCTCCATCGCCGGCAGGTCGCTCTTGGAGCCCATCAGAATCGCCACCTGAGGGGCGTCGACCTCGATCTGCTCGAGCTCGGCCGCGGTCTCGGCCGCCGGCGGCGCCGGCTCGCCCTGTGGCGGCGCGGGCATCGATTCGAGCTCGCCCTCGGTCGTCATCGGACCACCTTCAGCGCTATGTCCCGTCGCATCTGCCTGCCTTGGAATCGGATCACGTCGGCTGCAGCATATGCCGCGGCACGACTGCGCGCCGCGTCAGCTCCCAGAGCGGTGACGCTCAGCACCCGGCCGCCGGCGGTGACGATCTGGCCCGTCGGCGACCGGCCGGTGCCGGCGTGGGTGACGAACACGCCCGGCTCGACGGTGTCCAGACCCGTGATGACATCGCCGCACGAGGACGATTCGGGGTACCCGGCGCTCGCCAGGACGACGGTGACGGCGATCTCCGACGCCCACTGCAACGGAGCCACTCCGGCCAGCCCGCCCGGCTCGGTCGCCGCCGTCAGCAGCTCGAGCAGATCGCTGCGCAGCCGGGGCAGGATCGCCTGGGTCTCGGGATCGCCGAAGCGGACGTTGAACTCGAGGACCCGAACCCCGCCCAGCCCGCCGCCGGTCATCATCAACCCGGCGTAGAGCACCCCGTGGAACGGACTGCCGCGCCGGGCGAGCACGTCGAGGACCGGCTGGTGCACGGTGGCGCAGATCTCGCGGGCCTGGTCCTCGCCCACCGACGGCACCGGCGAGTAGGAGCCCATCCCGCCCGTGTTGGGACCGAGATCGCCGTTGAAGATGCGCTTGTAGTCCTGGGCGGAGGCGAGCGGCACCGCGGTCACGCCGTCACACACCGCCAGGAGCGAGATCTCCTCGCCCACCAGGTGCTCCTCCACGACGACGCGCGTCGTGTCGAACCGGTGGGCCACCAGCAGGTCCTGCAGCGCCGCCGCGGCCTCGGCCTCGTTGGCGGCGATGATCACGCCCTTGCCCGCGGCCAATCCGTCAGCCTTGATGACGACCGGATAGCGGGTGATCGCCGCCATGCCCTCCGCGGGGGTGCTGACCACCGAATACGCGGCGGTGGGGACGCCGGCGGCCTCCATGATCTCCTTGCAGAACGCCTTGGAGCCCTCCAGCCGCGCAGCCTCCCCGACGGGACCGAAGCAGCGGATCCCGGCGTCGGAGAGTGCGTCGACGATGCCGATTACCAGCGGCGCCTCGGGGCCGACGACGACCAGGTCGGGCTGGATCTCCCGCGCGGCGCCGACCACGGCGGCGACGTCCAGGAGGTCGAGCGGGCGAATCGCCGCCTCGGCGGCGATGCCGACGTTGCCGGGCGCGCAGATCACCTCGGGCCGGCGCGGCGACCGGTTCAGCGCTTGGACGATCGCGTGCTCACGGGCGCCGGCGCCGAGCACGAGTACGCGCTCGGTCACGCCGGGGCTCGGTTTCTTGCGCCGCCACACGGCGTGGCATGGGGCCGCACTAGATCAAGCCGATGAAGTCATCGATCGGGATCGCGCTCAGCGTCTCGTAGCGGCCGGTTCCGCGGGAGCCGAGCTCCAGCGACACCCGGGCGATCGTCTGCTCGTCGGGCGCCTCGATCACGTTGACGAAGTCGAACTGGCCCAGGGTCGCCCACTGCGCCTTGACCGTGGCGCCGAGCTGCTCGACCTCCCGGTTGACCTCACGGATGCGTGCCGGGTTGTTCTTGATCGTCTGGACTCCATCCGGCGTGAGCGTGGTGAGCATGATGTACGTCGGCATCCGGGCTCTCTCCTTACGAGTTGACCGTCCTCGGCTCCCTTCTTACCCGATCCGGACGCGGGCCGCTCCGATCAGCGGCCCCCGGACGACTATCGCCGGGTGCGAGCCAGGGCGTGCGCCCGCTCCAGGTGAACGGCGATCAGGTCGGCGGCACGCGGCCCGTCGCCCTGCTCGATGGCGGCGGCGAGCTGCCCGTGCTCGGCGATGAACTGCGCCAGGGCGCCGGGATCACGCGCGACGGCACCGGCGGCGATGCGCTGCTGGCGATCGCGCAGTGCGTCGTACTGGCGGTTGAGCACCTCGTTTCCGTTGGCCGCCACGATCATGCGGTGGAACGCCCGATCGGTGACGGCGAACGGATCCCCTCCCCCGGTGAGCGCTCTTTCCTGGGCGGACACCGCCTCTCGGAGGGCCGGCGCCAGTCCGCTTGCACCCTCGGCGACGCGGATGATGCAGTGGCGCTCGATCAGCAGCCGCGCCTCGAGCACGTCGTCGGCCTCTGACGGAGAGATCGGCTTGACGAGCGCGCCGCGGCGCGGGTAGAGCTCGATGAGGTCCTCGGCCTCGAGGTGGAGGAAGGCCTCCCGGACCGGGGTCCGGCTGATGCCGAGGGCCCGGGCCAGCTCGTTCTCGGACAGCAGGGTCCCAGCGGCGAACCGCCCATCGAGCAGGCGCTCCTTCGCGTATCGGTAGGCGCGGCCCGCGGCCGACACGGGGCGCCGCGTGGAGGTGGATTGAAGATCCGCCGTCACCGGTCGTTAACCTAGAGGAACAGCTTGTATGCAAGATGTGTCCAAGCTGTCGCTCGCCGCGGGAGGAGAGCGTGGCGTGCGGTCAGAACGACCACTCGAAAGGAAAGCCGATGAGCCTGAACATCACCGCCTCGATCCGGCGCGCACTGCGCGGCGAGTCAGGCGCTCTGCACCACGGCGTGCACTTCCATGCCGGCACCGACGGTCATCCGTACGTGTGCGACTTCCACCGGTGCGACTCTCCGGGCATTTCCCCCCACGAGGTGGGAATCCGGCGCTGATGCGGATCGCAGTAGGGGCGGCCAAGCCCGGCCGGCTTGGCCGTCCCAGAGTCCCGGCACGCACGAAGACGGCCTACCGAGCGGTCGCCAGCGGCGCGCTGCCATCAGCGCCGAGCCTCACTCGCGGTCCCACGTCGCCGCCGACCCGGTCGCGGCGTCCCAGCGCGATGCCAGTCAGCATCTCGTGCACGATCCGCGACCCGACGAGTGCGGTGATGTCAGCGGCGCCGATCGCGGCGGGGCATACCTCGACGACGTCGCCACCCACCAGGTGCAGCGCGGACGCGAGCGTCCGCGTCGCCCACAGGAGATCGCCCGACGTCATCCCCCCGGGCTCGGGGGTGCCGGTGCCCGGCGCGAACGCCGGGTCGAGCACGTCGACGTCGATCGTCACGAACACCGGACCGTCACCGACCAGCGCCACCGTCTCGGCCACCACCTCCTCGATCCCGCGCCGCGCGACGTCGTGCATGAACACCGACGTGATCCCGCGCTCGCGCTGCCATTCGAACACCTCTTCGCCGGGCCAGTAGCCGCGCAGTCCGACCTGCACATACCGCGCCGGGTCGACGTGCCCGGACTCGATCAGGTTGTACATCGGGGTCCCGTGCGAGAGGGTGACTCCGAAGCACTCGGCCGCGGTGTCGGTGTGCGCGTCGAAGTGGACCAGCCCGACGGGTCCGTGCACCGCCGCGCAGGCGCGGATGTCGGGCTCGGCGATCGAATGATCGCCGCCGAGCACGAGCGGCAGCGCGCCGGCGGCGAGGACCTGGCGGACGGTGTCCTGGATGGCGGTGTGGGACCGGACCGGGTCGGCGGGCAGGACGGCGGCGTCGCCGAAGTCGACCACCCGCAGCTGCGCGAACGGATCGATGCGGGCCTCCAGGTGCGGGCCGGGGATGGCGCTGGCGGCGCGGATCGCCCGCGGCCCCCAGCGCGTCCCCGGTCGCTCGGACACGAGCTCGTCCATCGGCGCGCCGACGATCGCCACGTCGACGCCCTCGAGCTCGGCCGGATCCTCGGTGTAGGGCAGGCCGCAGAAGCTCAGCAGCCCCGCGTAGTCGGGCTTCTCGCCCACGTGGGCCCAGCGGCGTTGGGGGTCAAGCATCGATGTCCTCCATGGTCAGGGACGTCACCGTCTCCCGGCGACGCCCGAAGTAGGGGGCGAGCGACGTGTGCGTCGCCCCGAGCCCGAGCGCGAGCACCAATCCGAGGATCAGCGAGCCGATCCCGATGACGACCGGGACCTCGATCCCCGCCACCGGCGCGGCGTAGTTGACGAGCGCGCCACCGATCTCGTGCTGGGAGTAGTGGGCGAAGGCCTTGACGAAGATCCCGGCCAGGAGCAGCGCCCCGAGGAGCGGGATGGCCCCGAGCCCGACCAGCTGCCTGACGCCGGCGCCGAGGCGACGGCGGTAGTACACCGCGCACGCGAGGCCGGTCAGGCCGTAGTAGAACGCGATCAGGAAGCCGAGCGCGGTGATCGAGTCACCGAGGACACTCTGCGCCGGGTTGGCCACCAGCAGCGCGATCGTCCACACCGCCGACACGACGCCCATCAACAGCGTGGAGGTGGAGGGCGTGGCGAACCGGGGGTGGATGCGCGCCAGCGACGCCGGGAGCGCGCCCCACCGCGCCATCGACAGCATCGTCCGGGCGGTCGGCATGATCGTCGTCTGGGTCGACGCCGCGGTCGAGGTCAGCACCACCAGGACCAGCAGCTTGTCCCAGGGACTGCCGAGCACCCGAGAGCCGAGGGCGCTGAGGACGTCGGTGGAGTGGGCGCTGAGGAAGCCGGGGCCCGCGGTGGCCTGACCGGCGATCGCGACCAGCACGAACGTCACCAGCAGGATCAGAGTGGAGACGACCGCCGCCTTGCCCGGTCCGCGGCGGGAGTCCTGGGACTCCTCGTTGACGGTGACGCATGCGTCCCATCCCCAGTAGACGAACACGCCGAGCAACACGCCATCGACCAGTGATCCCAGCGACAGGGCGAACGGATTGATCCAGCCGAGCGAGGGATGGATCGAGCCGGCCGGACCGGTGGCGTACACCTTGACGAGCGCCACCACCGAGAACACCGCCAGGATCGTCAGCTCGAGCGCGAGCAGCGCCTGCTGGACGCGGGCGCTCAACTCGACGCCGCGATAGGCCACCCAGGTCATCAGGGCGATGAACATCGTGGCGGCGACCGCGAGGCCGAGGGTCGAGCTCGCGGCGCTGTCCCAGCCGACGAGGATGAACAGGTACTTGCCGGCGATCTCCGACAGGGTCGCCATCACGATCACGTCGGCGGCGAAGATGGCGAAGCCGGTCGTCCAGCCCAGGCGTGGCCCGAGCGCCCGCGTCACCCAGGCGAAGCTGGTGCCGCAGTCCGGATCGGCACGGTTCAGCGCCCGGTAGGCGACCGAGATGCAGAACATCGGCACGAATGAGACGAGCAGCACCGCGGGCGCATGGGTACCGACGCCGGCGACCGCCACGAGCAGCCCGAGCGTTGCCGCCAGCGAGTACGCCGGTGCCGTCGACGCGACTCCGATCGCCACGTTGGAGGCGAACCCGATCGCCCCGGCCCGCAGGCTGGAATGCGTGCCCGCCCCGCCGCCCACCGATCCCGTCGCCGGCTCGCCTGCCGGCGCTACAGTCGTCGCCATACTGCGCTCCTCTCACTTATTCCGTCGTCGTGAGCGCTAATATAGTCGTCACTAAGGTATTATGCAACTGAATTCGCAAATATTCGGATGACCCCCGCGCGTCAGAACAAGGTCGACGACACCGACGAGGCGATCATCGCCGTGCTGCAACAGGACGGCCGCCGCTCATACGGGGAGATCGGGGAGGCGGTCGGGCTATCGGAGGCCGCGACCCGCCAGCGGGTCAACCGGCTGCGCGACTCGGGGGTGATGCGGATCGTGGCGGTCACCGATCCGGTCGCGCTCGGACGTGGGGTGGTGGCCACGATCGGGCTTGCGGTCAGCGGGGACCCCCGCGTCGCCGCCGCCCGCCTGGCCGAGGTCGCGGCGATCGAATACGTGGTCATCACCGCGGGCGCCTACGACGTGATCATCGAGGTCGTGTGTGGCACCGAGGAGGAGCTGCTCGGCGTCATCAACGACGAGATCCGCGCGATCGACGGCGTCCGCGACATCGCGACGTTCATGCACCTGCGCACCGAGAAGAACGTCTTCGCCTGGGGCCGGCACCTCAAGCCGGCGTGAGGCGCCGGCCCCCGGCAAAAAGCGCTACGGCACGGTCGTCGCCGTCGGGGTGTCGACCTCGGCCCGGGTGAGGGTCAGCTCGCCGTCAGCGGCATCGACCCGCACCGTGTCCCCGGCGCTGAACCGGCCCTCGAGGATCGCCAGCGCCAGCGGGTCGACGAGCCGCTTCTGGATCACGCGCTTGAGCGGTCGCGCCCCGTAGGTGGGGTCGTAGCCGACGTTGGCGATCAACGTGCGGGCGTCGTCGGACAGCTCGAGCTCGAGCCCGCGCTCGCGCACCCGCGTGATCAGCCCCGCCACCTGCAGGTCGACGATCTCCGCGATCTGCTCGCGGCTGAGCGGCTCGAACTCGACGATGTCGTCGAGGCGGTTGATGAACTCCGGCTTGAAGTGGGCCTCGACCCCCGCCCGTATATCCGCCCCCACCCGCCCGATGTTGGAGGTCATGATCAGCACCACGTTCTTGAACGACACGGTGCGGCCCTGGCCGTCGGTCAGCCGGCCGTCGTCCATCACCTGGAGGAGCGCGTTGAACACGTCGGGGTGGGCCTTCTCGATCTCGTCGAGCAGGACGACCGAGTAGGGACGGCGGCGCACCGCCTCGGTCAGCTGACCGCCCTCTTCGTATCCGACGTATCCGGGAGGCGCGCCGACCAGGCGGCTGACGGCATGCTTCTCCATGTACTCCGACATGTCGATGCGGACCATCGAGTTCTGGTCATCGAACATGAACTCGGCCAGGGCACGGGCCAACTCGGTCTTGCCGACGCCGGTCGGGCCGAGGAACAGGAACGTTCCGATCGGCCGATTGGGGTCCTGGAGGCCGGCGCGGGACCGGCGCAGCGCGCTGGCGACCGCGATCACCGCCTCGTCCTGGCCGATCACCCGCTGGTGCAACCGGTCCTCCATGCGCACGAGCTTCTCGATCTCGCCTTCGAGCAGCCGCGACACCGGCACGCCGGTCCACTTGGACACGATCTCCGCCACGTCGTCGGCGTCGACGACGTCCTTGAGGAAGCGGGGGCCGTGGGCGCTGTCGGTGGCGTTGGCCGCATCGGCCTCCGCCGACTCGGCCGCCTCCAGCTGCTTCTCGAGCTCCGGGATGGTCCCGTACTGAAGCTCGGCGGCGCGACCCAGGTCGGCTTCGCGCTGCGCGCGCTCGAGCTCCTGCCGGGCCTGCTCCAGCTTCTCCTGGACGTCGGCGACGGCGCCGAGTGAGTCCTTCTCGCGCTGCCACTCGGCGTGCATCGCGTCCGAGCGCTCGCGCTCCTCGGCCAGCGTGCGCTCCAACTGCTCGCGACGGGCCACCGTCCCGGCATCGTCATCATCGCCGAGCGATTGCAGCTCGATCTCCAGCTGCATCATGTGCCGGTCCACCTCATCGATCTCGGTCGGCTTGGAGTCGATCTCCATGCGGATCCGCGAGGCCGCCTCGTCGACCAGGTCGATCGCCTTGTCGGGAAGGAAGCGATCGGCGATGTAGCGCTGGCTGAGCGTCGCCGCGGCGACGAGCGCGGAGTCCTGGATGCGGACCTTGTGGTGGACCTGGTAGCGCTCCTTCAATCCCCGCAGGATCGCGATCGTGTCCTCCACGGTCGGCTCGCCGACGTACACCGGCTGGAAGCGCCGCTCGAGCGCGGCGTCCTTCTCGATGTGCTTGCGGTACTCGTCGAGCGTGGTCGCGCCGACGGCGCGCAGCTCCCCGCGCGCGAGCATCGGCTTGAGCAGGTTGGCGGCATCCACGGCGCCCTCGGCCGCCCCGGCGCCGACGATCGTGTGCAGCTCGTCGATGAACAGAATGATCGTGCCCTCGGCGTCGGCGATCTCCTTGAGCACGGCCTTGAGGCGGTCCTCGAACTCCCCGCGGTACTTGGAGCCGGCGATCAGCGCGCCGACGTCGAGCGAGATGACGCGGCGGTCGCGCAGGCCCTCCGGCACGTCGCCGGAGACGATGCGCTGGGCCAGCCCCTCGGCGATGGCGGTCTTGCCGACTCCGGGCTCGCCGATCAGCACGGGGTTGTTCTTGGTGCGGCGCGACAGGACCTGGATCACGCGACGGATCTCGTCGTCGCGCCCGATCACCGGGTCGAGCCTGCCCTGGGCCGCCGCCTCGGTCAGGTCCCGGCCGTACTTGTCGAGCGCCTGGAACTTCTCCTCGGGGTTCTGGTCGGTGACGCGATGCGAGCCGCGCACCTCCGACAGGGCCTTGATCAGCTCATCGTGGCTGGCGCCGTTGGCGCGCAGCGCGTCGCCGGCGCCGCCGGGGTGAGCCGACAGGGCCAGCAGGATGTGCTCGGTCGAGACGTACTCGTCGCGCAGGTCGCGCATCTCGGTCTCGGCGTCCTGGAGGACCTGGACGAGCTCGGAGGAGCCACCGGCGGGATCGGCACGTCCGGCCGACGGAGTCAAGGTCGGCAGCGCATCGAGGCGGGCGCCGAGCGTCCGGCGCACCGCGGCCGGGTCGGCGCCGAGCTTGCGCAGCACGGGCACCACGACGCCGTCCGGCTGCTCGAGCAGGACGGCCAGCAGATGCTCGGGCATCGTCTGCGGGTTGCGGCGCTCGTCCGCCAGCCGTTGGGCGGCCTGGAGCGCCTCCTGTGACTTGATGGTGAAACGGTCTGGTTGCATAGGCGATTCCGTATCGAGAGGTACAAATCTAAGTCTGTGTGACTAAGATTATCGCACGGTTCGTCGCTGTCCGCAAGGGGTCGCGTATGGGTCGGTCGGTGGGACCGTGCCCCGTCCCCCGCCCGCCGTTTTCCAACCCGCGCCGCGCGCCAACCCCGCAGGAGACCCGCCCAGGCCCCGAGTCAGTTCGACAGCTTGAGGCGCAGCCCGGCGGTCTGCTCCTCGATGTTCCCGCTCGGGTCGAGGATCGCCCCGTAGACGATCGCGGTCACCCTCTCGCGCCGGGCGAGCGCGGCATGCAGCTTCCCGAGCGTCTTGGAATCGAGCGGGATCTTGATTGTCTTGCGTCCGCCGTTGCGCAGCAGGTAGATGGTGGACTCCCGGGTGATCAGCTTGCGCGAGCGCCCGATCTGGATGTGGGCGTAGGCGCCCATCAGGCATCGCCCGGAGCACGACACCCGCGCCAGAACATGCATCGCGGCCACCGCATGGCGCTGGGTCGGCAGCGACACGCCGACGCGCACCACCTTCGGGACCAGCGTGCCGGCGACCAGGGCCAGCCCGGCGAGGTTGATGCTGCCGAGGCCGGACGCGTCGTCGTACCCCGGCACCGCCGTGCAGCAGCCGAACGGCTTGCCGCTGATGCTGGCCCCGAGATCGTTGTTGTTGCTGACCACATCGGAGATCACGTTGGCGGCCGCCGGCGACTGGGCGACCTGATAGAGCAGCGGATTCGCCAGCCCGACGTCCTGGCGCCCGCTGCGCCGCAGCGCCTGATCGACCAGCGCGAGCCCGCCGGCCAGCAGCGGGGACGCCGCGCTGGTGCCGCCCACTTGGGTCCACGGGTTGGTGTTGCCGCCACTGAGGCAATCGCCCTTGGCGGTGCAGTAGATCTCGTATCCGGGGGCGACGTCGGCCAGCATCGAGACGTCGGGGACCGATCGATGATCTGGGACGACAAAGCCCTTCTGGTACGAGGGCCGGGCGAACAGGGTGCTGATCCCGCCGCCGCCGGCGGCGACGACCAGCGGCGAGTCGTTCCACACCTCCTGGGAGGCGATCTGGTTGGCCGGGTTCAGCGCGATGTTGGTACCGCCGACGCCCGTGACGAACGGCGACGACGCCGGGTAGCTGACGGCCAGCCCCGGGAGCGGCTTTCCGTCCGGGGTCAGGCAGGCCGAGGAGCCATCGTCGCCGCTGGAGGCGAGCACCGAGATGCCGCTGGCCGCCGCCAGCGCCAGCGCCCCTTCGACGGTGCGCAGGCCGGACGCGCGGATCGTGTCCAGCGTCGCCAGCTCGCACGAGCCCAGCGACGCGGAGATGACATCGGGTTTGGACCCGGTGTTCGTCAGCGGGGCGGTCAGTGAATGCAGCACGTCGACCGCGCTGGGCCGCGACTCGTAGACGTCGACGGCCTTGAGCTTGGGGGCGGCGGCGTCGAGCACCTCGAGGTCGAGCGTCGACTCGCCGCCGGGCGGGAGCGGCTTCTTGAGCCCGACCCCATAGCCGTTGATCGCCGGGGTGGCCAGGCCAAAGCACTTGGCGAAGTTGCGCAGATCCGTGTAGCGGAAGCCGTCGATCTCGATCAGGGCCACACGCTCGCCCTGCCCTTGGAGCCCCGAGGTCTGCAGCGGGGTGAAGTTGTAGGCGGTGAGGTACTGGTTGGGCGTGAAGCCGGTCTGGGCCACGGCCGCCGGGCAGCCGGCCGCCGTCCCGGTGCGCTGTAGGTACCCGGATTCGTCGTCGGTCGAGACGGTCCCCGCCCGCTCCGCCGGCGCCGCGGCCACGTGCGGCCACGCGGCGTTGCTCGTGGGCTGCGTCTGCGGCGTGCCGAACAGCGGCTGCGTGTCGAGGCCGAGCACGCCGGTCACCGCCGAACGCAACTCCGCCGGGATCTCGACGCTCGAGTCCGGCGCCATGAACCGGCCCGCTCGGGCGCTGTGGAAGTCTCCGAGCGCAGTCCCGAACAGCCGCTGGGCGTCGGCGACCTTCATCGTCGCGTCGGCGAACAGCCCGGTGACGTCGATCTTGACCCTGGTCGCCCCCGATCGCCTCAGGTAACCGACTACTCGCGCACGGTCCGCCGCGGACGCGCCGAAGCGCTTGGCGAGCGCGGCGATCGACTCGTACTGGCCGTACTCGGGCGAGCCGGGGGTCGAGACCGCGCCGGCGAACCTCCCCAGGCCGGCCTCGTTCGCCTTCAGCGGGAGGGCGAGCGAGACGGACGCGGACGCGGACGCCGCGCCGAGGCGAGCCACCCGGGCCGACGCCGGACCAGTCCCGGCGGCCAGGGCCGGCGGGGCCGACAGCGCCAGCGCGGCCGTCGCGGAGCAGGCCACTGCCGCGAGACATCCGGCGCGGCCGGACGCAGACCTCAGACCCCAGCTTTTTCTAGCCATGCGTGTCCATTCCCCTGATCAGTGAGCGACGTGCTGCGGTCCTCCGCCCGGGCCGCACGCAGGATCGTTGCATACCCAACACGGCAAACCGCGGTTTGGTGCGGCGCGGACGCCTCTTCCCAGCGAGCTCTGAGCCTTGGGGTGAGCCTACGCCTCGCGCCGATGACGCCCGGTGAGGTCCAGCGACTGGAGATCGGCATGGCGAACCAGCTCGCCCCCGCGCACGTACGGAACGATCTCGGCGCGGAGCTCACGCCGCAGCGTCTCGAGCCGGGCCACCTCCGCCCCGAGATCGTCGGCGCGCTTCTGCAGCGCGGCTACCTTGCGCGCCATCATGTCGAGCTGCTGCTCGAGCTCGAGCACCCGCTCCACGCCGGCCAGGTTCAGGCCGAGCTCAGCGGTCATCTCCTGGATCCGGCGCAGCCGGTCGACGTCCTTCTGGGAGTACAGCCGCGTCCCCTTCGGCGATCGCTTGGGCTCGATCAGCCCGCGCGCCTCGTACATCCGCAGGGTCTGCGGGTGCATCTCAGCCAGCTCGGCCGCGATCGAGATCATGAATACGCCGCGGTCAGAGGAGACCTCAACGCGCGTCGTGGTCCGAACGCGGCGCGAGGAGGCCATCACGACTCCTCGGGCGCCGCCGCCGCGAACAGCCGCTCGCGCGGGTTGCCGTTCATCACCTGGGAGAGCCTGTCAACGGCCTCGGACTGCTCGGGGGACAGCGACGCCGGGACGTCGAGCACGAAGCGGTAGTGGATGTCGCCCTTGCCCTTGGCGCCCAGCCGCGGCGGTCCTTCACTGCGCAGCCGCTGGACGGTGCCGTGCCTGGTCCCAGCCGGAACCCGCAGCCGCTTGGACCCGTTCAAGGTCGGTACCTCGATGACCGCGCCCTGCAGGGCCTCGGGAATCGTCAGCGGGACCTCGACCTCGAGGTTGTCTCCGTTGCGCTTGAACACGGCGGAATCCGACACGCGGGTGATGACGTAGAGGTCGCCGGGAACGCCGGCGTCGCTGCCGCCGGAGAACCCGGGCTCCCCCTTGCCGGGGAGCCGGATCCGGCTGCCGTCGCGGACGCCCGCGGGAATGTTGACGCGCATCCGGCGCACCGAGCGCTGAGCGCCGCTCCCCTGGCAGGTCGGGCAGGGATCGTCGATCACGGTCCCGGACCCGTGGCAGTTGGAGCACGGCTGGGACATCGAGAAGATGCCCTGGCTCTGGGACTCCAGACCGCGGCCGTTGCAGACCGGGCACACACGGGGCGAGGTCCCGGGCTTGGCGCCGGAGCCGTGACAGGTGGGGCACGGCTGCGACGTCGGGACCGCGAGCGGAACCTGGGCGCCGTTGACCGCCTGCTCGAACGTCAGCGAGACCTCGGTCTCCAGATCGCGACCGCGCTGGGCGCCGGCCCGCGCGCCGCGGCCCGCGCGGGCGCCGCCGGCCGATCCGCCGGAGCCACGGGAACCCGTCCCGGGCGCCCCGCCGGCGCCGCCGAACAGGTTGGACAGGATGTCGGAGAAGTTGCCACCGAACGAGCTCGCATCGAAGCCGGTCCCGCCCGGCCCGCCGAAGCCGCCGAGTATCCCGCCGCGGTCGTACGCCTTGCGCTTGTCGGGATCCGACAGCACGTCGTGCGCCTGCGAGATCTGCTTGAAGCGCTCCTCGGCCTTCTTGTCACCCTGGTTGGTGTCCGGGTGATACTTGCGGGCCAGCTTGCGGTAGGCCTTCTTGACCTCCTCGTCGGAGGCGTTCTTCCCCACGCCGAGGACCTTGTAGTAGTCGGGCCGGTCAGCCATCGGTGGTCACTCCTACCCGGCGACGACGACGCGTGCCGGGCGCACGACGTTCTCGCCCATGCGATAGCCGCGCTGGAACACCTCTACGACGACGCCGGGCGCAGCGCCCTGGACCGGCTGCTGCGCGACCGCCTCGTGAAACTGCGGGTCGAACCGCTCGCCCTCCGGGGAATATGGCTCGATCCCGGCACGCCGCAGCGCGGCGACCACGTCGGAATGGACATGCTTGATGCCGGCGACGAGCGAGTCGGCGCCGTTACCGTCAGCGCCCGCGTCGGCGTCGGCGGTGTCGACGTGGGCCAGCGCCCGCTCGAGGTTGTCGATCGCCGGCAGCAGCGCGAGCGCGAGCTTGAGCGCGCCCCGCTCCTGCGCGGCCGCGGCCTCACGTACGGCGCGCTTGCGGTAGTTCTCGAAGTCCGCCTGAGTCCGCTGGGCCAACGCCAGGTACTCATCGGCCTTCTCGGCCTTGGCGATCAGCGCGTCCAGATCGGGCGGCGACCCGGTTGGGCCGCCCGGCTGCGCCGAGGGCTCGGGGTCGGCCTCCGACCTGTCCGCCGCGCTCGGCGGCGCTACGGCGTCATGGCCCTCGGGAGCCCCGGGCGGCGTCTGAGGCAGCTCGGCCTCAGACGCCCGCGGGTCAACCTTCGGCGCCTTCGTGGGATCGGAATAACTCATCGACTACTTGCCTTCGTCCACGACCTCGGCGTCGACGACGTCCTCCTCGGCGCTCGCGCCGTTGCTGGAGGACGCGCCGTTCTCAGCCGTAGCGTCCTCGGCGCCCGCGTCAGCGGACTGCTCCTGCGCGCGCTGGTACATCGCCTCGGAGACCTTATGGAACGAGGACTGCAGCGCCTCGGTCTTGGCGTTGATCTCGGCGGCATCGTCGGAGGTCAGCGCCTCGCGGACCGTCTTGATCCCGGCTTCGATCTCCTCCTTGGAGGAGGCGTCCACCGTCTCGCCGAGGTCCTTGAGCTGGCGCTCGGCCTGGTAGGCGGCGTTCTCGCCGTTGTTGCGGGCCTCGGCGAGCTCGCGCTGGCGCTTGTCGTCCTCGGCGTGTGACTCGGCGTCGGTCACCATGCGCTTGATCTCATCCTCGGACAGGCCAGAGCCCGACCGGATCTCGATCTTCTGCTCCTTGCCGGTCCCCAGGTCCTTGGCGGACACGTTGAGGATGCCGTTGGCGTCGATGTCGAACGCGACCTCGACCTGCGGGATGCCGCGCGGTGCCGGCGGGATGCCGGTGAGCTGGAACTTGCCCAGCGACTTGTTGTAGGTCGCCATCTCACGCTCGCCCTGGAGCACGTGGATCTCCACCGACGGCTGGTTGTCCTCAGCGGTCGAGAAGACCTCGGACTTGCGGGTCGGGATCGTCGTGTTGCGCTCGATCAGCTTCGTCATCACGCCGCCCTTGGTCTCGATGCCGAGGGTCAGGGGGGTGACGTCGAGCAGCAGCACATCCTTGACGTCGCCGGCGAGCACGCCGGCCTGGATCGCGGCGCCGACGGCGACGACCTCATCGGGGTTGACGCCCCGGTGCGGCTCCTTGCCAGTCAGCTCCTTCACCTTCTCCTGCACGGCGGGCATGCGGGTCATGCCGCCGACGAGAACGACGTGATCGATCGTCGACGCGCCCTTCTCCTTGGCGTCATCGAGCGCCTGTCGGACCGGCGCGACCGTGCGGTCGAGCAGCTTGCTGGTGAGCTCGTTCATCTTCGCCCGGGTCAGCCGGGTGTCCAGGTGCTTGGGCCCGGAGGCGTCAGCGGTGATGAACGGCAGGTTGATCTGCGTCTCCTGGGTGGTGGAGAGCTCGATCTTGGCCTTCTCGGCCGCCTCGTAGAGACGCTGCAGCGCCATCGGATCGGCACTCAGGTCGATCCCCTGGGACTTCTTGAACTCCGCGACCAGCCAGTCGACCAGCGCCTTGTCGAAGTTGTCGCCGCCGAGGTGGTTGTCACCTGCGGTCGCCTTGACCTCGAACACGCCGTCGCCGATCTCGAGCACCGACACGTCGAACGTGCCGCCGCCGAGGTCGAAGATGAGGATCGTCTGGTCGGCTTCCTTGTCGAGCCCGTAGGCCAGCGACGCGGCGGTCGGCTCGTTGATGATCCGCTTGACGTCGAGCCCGGCGACCTTGCCGGCGTCCTTGGTCGCCTGGCGCTGATCGTCGTTGAAGTACGCCGGGACGGTGATGACGGCGGAGTCGACGGTCTCGCCGAGATACGCCTCGGCGTCGGCCTTCAGCTTGCCGAGGATCATCGCCGAGATCTCCGGCGGGGAGTACTGGTTGCCGGCCGCCTCGACGCGGGCGTCGCCGCCCGGGCCCGATACGACCTTGTACGGCACGATCGACTCCTCCTCCTGCACCTCGGCCTCCTTGCGGCCCATGAAGCGCTTGATCGAGAAGATCGTGTTCTGCGGATTGGTCACTGCCTGGCGCTTGGCGACGGTGCCGACGAGTCGCTCACCACCGCTGGTGAACGCGACCACCGACGGAGTCGTGCGCCCACCTTCGGCGTTCTCGATCACCGTCGGCTCGCCGCCCTCGAGTACGGCCATGCAGCTGTTCGTCGTCCCGAGGTCGATTCCGATTGTCTTTCCCATGTTCTTGTCTGCTCCCGTACGATTACAAAAATCTCAGTGGCAGACTAGCAGATCTGTGAGCCGGTTCAGCGCCGCCAGAACGGCGGCCGTCGAGGGTGGGACGGGTGTTGGCGGCGGTCAGGCGTCAGCCGAAGCTGAACGCGCTCGGGCACATCCGCGCCAGCGCGCACGCGCCGCACTCCGGCCGCCGGGCGTGGCAGGTCCGCCGGCCGTGACGGAGCAGGTTGATGTGGAACTCGAGCTCCTGGCCCCGCGGGGTGATCGCGAGCATCTCGTCGTGCATCTCCTCGAACGGAGCGCCCGGGCGGAACAGGCCCAGCCGCGTGCCGACCCGCGACACGTGGGTGTCGACGGGGACGTCGCGCATGCCGAGCGCGAACAGCAGCACGCAGGCGGCGGTCTTGCGGCCCACCCCCGGCAGGGACGTGAGGTAGGCCTGGGCCTCGGGCACCGTCACGTCGGCCAGCCAGCCGAGCCAGAGAGCGTCGTCGCCATCTCCGGGGTCGGGCGCCGTCTGCGTGATCGCCTGCAGGATCGACTTGATCCGGGCCGACTTCACCTTGGAGATCCCGCCGGGCCGGATCGCCGCCTCGATCTCGTCGACGGGCGCGTCGCGGATCTCGCGCCACGTGTCGCCGTCGAACCGCTCGCGCAGCCGTAGGTATGCGACGTCGCGGTTGCGGTCATTGGTCGACTGCGACAGCACGGTGAGGACGAGCTCGGCGATCGGATGACCGTGCGGCTCCCAGCCCGGAATCCCGTAGACCAGCCGCAGCCGGTCGCGCAGCGCGCGCACGCGCCGGGACGCCGGCCGATCCCACGAACCGTCAGTCAAGCGAGCCCCAGCGCTCGCACGCCTTCGCCGCGGCATGCGCCGCCTCGCTCAGCGACGCCGCCACCGCCGATGGGTAGAAGTCACTGAGGACGAGCCGCGCGACGAGCGTCCCCGTGAACGCGTCGCCGGCGCCGACGGTGCTGACGACGCGAGACTGGAACGCCGCCACATCGGCCCGCTCGGTCCCGCGCAGGATCGCCCCGCCCGAGCCGAGCGTGATCGCCACCAGCTCGGCGCCGGCCTTGCGCAGGGCGACGGCCGCGCGCTCCGGGTCGGACTCGCCGGTCATCAGCTCGGCCTCGGCCTGGTTGGCCCGCACCAGCAGCGCGCCGGGCACGCACGCGTTGGCGCTGGCGCCGGCGTCGGCGCGCGAGGACCAGCGGTGCAGGCGGAGGTTGCAGTCGAACACGATCGGGCGGCCGAGCTCGCGTGCGACCTCGCGGGCGTGCATCGTCACCGCCCGCTCGCGCTCCCCGGCCAGCGTGTTGGAGCTGATCAGCAGCCCCGCGGCCTCGCCGACGATCTCCGCGACGCGATCGCCGATCGCTTCCACCAATGCCTGGGCAGGCTCGCCGTAGAGGAGATATGTCGGCTCGCCGTCGCGGTCGATCGCCACGAACGCGAGCTGCGTCTGGACCTCGGGCAGGAGCGCGAATCGGCTGACGTCGACCTCCTCCTCCGACAGGCGCGCGCGCAGCCAGCGCCCCCACTGGTCGTCCCCGGCGCCGCCCGCCAGCGCCACCGGCGCGCCCGCCCGCGCGGCGACGACCGCCACGTTGGCGACAGTGCCTCCGAAGTGCGGCGCGAACCGCCTCACCTGGCCGATGGAGTCGACCGCCGCTTCGCCGATCAGGTCGACCAGCGCCTCGCCGAGGCACAGCATTCTGCGGGCGGCGGCGCTCATCGCCCGAGACGTTATCCTCGGCGACGCGTGGGCGTCGACGAGCACACGACTGAAGTCGCCGGAGCCTCCGTCTTCTACCGCCGAGCCGCCGCCGCCGGTACCGAGACGCTGTATCTGCACAGCGTCCCGACGAGCTCTGACGACTGGGGAGAACTGCTGACGCTGACCGGCGGTGTCGCGCCGGACCTGCCCGGGTTCGGCCGCTCGGCCAAGGCCGAGAACATCGACTACTCGCTGCCGGGCTACGTGACGTTCGTGGAGGCATTCCTGGATGCGCTGCAGCTCTCCGAGGTCAACCTGGTCGGCCATGGCTGGGGCGCGGCGATCGCGCTGCTGTTCGCCGAACGCCACCCGGACCGCGTGGAGCGCGTGGCGATCATCGACGCGATCCCGCTGCTGCCCGGCTTCAGGTGGCCGGCCGGCGCTCGCTGGCTGCGCCGACCGGCGATCGGCGAGATGATGATGGGCTCGCTGAGCCGGCGCATGCTGGCGCGGCTGCTGCGAAACGCCTCCGTCGCCACGGCCGCGTGGCCCGACGCCCGCGTCACCGCCATCTGGGAGCAATTCGATCAGGGCACGCAGCGCGCCATCCTGCGTCTGTTCCGCTCGAGCGACGAGCGCTCCCTGGCGGCCGCCGGTCTGGACCTCGGCACGCTCGAGCGACCCGTGCTGGTGGTCTGGGGCGAGCAGGATTCCTGGCTTGACCCAGCGTTCGCCGACGCCTATGCCCGAGCGCTTCCCGAGGCCACGGTGGAGCGGGTGGCTGACGCCGGGCACTGGCCGTGGCTCGACCAGCCCGAGCTCCGGGCTCGGCTGGCGGCGTTCGTGGCCGGCTCGCCGGCGACGTGACCGCGACGCTGCCCGCGACCCGATCACCGTCGCGAGCCCGGCCGGGAGTTCGGTGGGCACGTCTCGCCCCGACGCTGGTGGCGGCCGCCTTCGCCGCCGGCTACGTGATCGTCGCCCCGCCGAGCCTGGACCTGGCCGCGCAGCTGTATCGCGCGCACCTGTTCTCGCAGGAGGGCTTCGGGATCTGGGACAACTACTGGTACGGCGGCCACCACATCGTCGGCTACAGCGTCCTGTATCCGGCCATCGCCGCGGCGCTCACGCCTCAGCTCGCCGCCGCGCTGGCGGCGACGGGCACCGCCGCGCTGTTCGAGCTGCTGGCGCGCCGGCACTTCGGCGCGCGCGCGCTGCCGGGCGCAGTGCTGTTCGGAGCCGCCACCGCCATCGACCTGTACACCGGGCGGCTGGCGCTGGCGTTCGGCGCCCTGCCGGCCATGGGCGCGATCCTCGCCCTCGACGGCGGCGCGCCGGCGCCGGCGTGCGTCCTGGCGTTCGTGTCCGCGCTGTGCAGCCCGGTGGCGGCGCTGTTCACGGCCCTGGCGGCCGCCGCCCCCGCCCTGGCCGCACTCATCTCGCAACGCCGGCTGGCACCCGCGCTCCCCGGTGCCGCGGTGGTCGTGGCCGCGCTCGCACCGGTGGGCCTGCTGGCGATCGCGTTTCCCGAGGGCGGCACCGAGCCGTTCGGCGTCACGACGCTGCTGCCGATCCTGGCGATCGCCGCCGTCGCGCTGCTCGCCCTGCCCCGCGAGGCGCTGACGCTGCGCGTCGGGGTGGCGGTCTACGCCGCCGCGACGCTGGTGGTGTTCGCGGTGCCATCGCCGATCGGCAGCAACATCGCTCGGCTGGGGACATTCATGGCGGCGCCGCTGGCGGCGCTGATCTGGTGGCGCCGACGCACGACGCTGCTGGCGATCGTCGCGCTGCCGCTGCTCTACATCGGCTGGCAGGCCCCGGTCAGCGACGTGGCCACGGTGAGCGGGGACCCGACCACGTCCGCCGGTTACTACCAGCCGCTGTTGAGCTTCCTGCGGGCGCAGCCCGCTGGGCGGGCGGGGTCCGCGCAACCGTTCCGGATCGAGATCCCGTTCACCCGATCGCACTGGGAGGCCTACCGGGTGGCGAGCGAGTTCCCGCTCGCGCGTGGCTGGGAGCGTCAGCTGGACATCGCCGACAACCCGATCTTCTACGACGGGCACCTGACCGCGGCCGCCTACGAGGGCTGGCTGCATCGCAACGCCATCCGCTTCGTCGCCGTCGCCGACGCCCCGCTGGACTACTCGGCCACGGCCGAGGCGCGCCAGATCCGCGCCGGGCTGCCGTACCTGCGGCCGGTCATGCGCTCGGCGCACTGGCGCGTGTACGCGGTCGCCGATGCCACGCCGATCGCCCAGGGCGTGGCCCGGCTGACGGCGATGGGCCCCGACTCACTGACGCTCGAAGCGCGCTCCCCGGGCGCCACGATCGTGCGCGTGCGCTTCTCCCCCTATTGGAGGCTGACCGGGCCGCGTTCACCCGTCGGCTGCGTCGCCCCGGACGGCGCCTACATGCGGCTGACGCTGCGGCACGCCGGCGCGGTCCGCCTCGTCATGAGCTTCTCGTTCGCCCGCATCGCGGCCACCTCGCCGCGGTGCGGCTGAGCCTGACTGGCGCGATCCCACCGCGGAGGCGATCGGAGTGTGAGACTAGGATGAGCATCCGTCATGCGCGCGCGGCTTCGGACATTCGACGCTCGAGTTCTGCCGCACGGGTGGCGCGATGTGCTGCGGCAGATCTCGCTGTTCCTCGGGGCCTACCTCCTCTACCAGCTCGTCCGCGGGCTGATCGATGGCAACGATGTCGCCAAGGCGTCCTGGAACGCCACCAAGATCATCCACCTCGAGAGCTCGCTGCACGTGTTCATCGAGCCGAGCATCCAGGCCTGGGTGCTGAACCGGCACTGGCTGATGGACATCGCCGACTGGACCTACCTCAACGCGCACTACATCGTCACGCTCGGTGCGCTGGTGTTCATCTACCTGCGTCGCAACGACTCGTTCTACTTCGTGCGCAACATGTTCATGATCGCGATGCTGTTCGCGCTCGTCGGCTACGCCGTGTACCCGACGGCGCCGCCACGGCTGATGCCCGAGTGGGGGTTCACCGACGCGATCCAGCAGTTCACCGGCGTCACCGCCGAGCACGGCCCGAGCAGCGCCCTGCTGAATCTCTACGCCGCGATTCCGTCGATGCACGTCTGCTTCTCGCTGATGATCGGGTGGCCGATGTCGCGGTTCGTGAAGAGCCGGATCGCCCGGATCGCCTGGCTCCTGTATCCGATGTTCATCACGTTCGTCGTGATCGCGACCGGCAACCACTACCTGACCGATGTGGTCCTCGGCGCCGTCACCGCCGGGATCTCGGGGCTGCTGGCCGACAAGCTGCTCGCCCGAGCCCGGCCGGACGCGTGGGCGTTCGGTCAGGCGGCGGCGTGACGCCCGTCACGCGCGACCTTTCGATGAGAAACCACTAGCCTGTCGCAGCGGATGGCCCGGCAGAGCTCACCGCCGTTACCCCGCCCGCCGCGGCAACGGCGCCCCCGCCCCCGCCGGGAGGGGCCCACCACCCAGGAGCTGATGCGGGAGCGGCTGATCGAGAGCCGGCTGACGCCCAACGCCATCTCGCTGACCGGGTTCGTTCTCAATCTCGCCGCCGCCGCGCTGATCGTCGACCGTCTGTTCTTCGTCGGCGGGCTGGCCTTCATCATCGGGTCGATCATGGACACGCTCGACGGCCGCTACAGCCGCATGTCGGGCAAGGGATCTCCGTTCGGCGCGTTCCTGGACTCGACCCTGGACCGGGTCGAGGAGGGGATCGTGCTGACCGCGGTCGCCGCCTACTTCGCCAGTCGTCACAACCAGACCGCGGTCGCCGCGGTGGTGGTGGCCGTGCTGGCATCGCTGATGGTGTCCTACACGCGGGCGCGCGCCGAGGCGCTCGGCGTCTCCTGCAAGGTCGGCCTGGCCACCCGTCCCGTCCGGGTGGTCATCCTCGCCATCGGCCTGGTGTTCGCCCGTGGCGCCTCGATCGGCCACTTCGAACTGCTGGCCCCGGCGGTCTACGTGCTCGCCGCCCTCAGCGCCTTCACCGTCGTGCAGCGGATCCTCTATGTCCGCAAGCAATTGAACCAACTGAACCCCCCCGCGCACGCTTAGCCGCATAAAGCCCCACCCTTTGGGCCGCTCCGGAAATCGGAGTGGTATTGCGTACCGGGCCTTGCTACACCCCGACTGGGGCTGCGATTAGCACTGCTGGATGATCCGGCAGGGCGCAAGCAGAAGCGAGACACGATGAAGAAGCTGAGCCGATTCCGGCCCGAGAACGTGGGCGGGCGGGTCGTCCGGCGCAGCGCTGCTCTGGCGGTGCTGGGCATGCTGGCGCTGGCGCCGGCCGCGCTGGCGAACAGCGGCCCCTATACCTGGAGCGGAGCCGCCGGAGGCGGAGCCTCAAACTGGTCGAGCGCCGGCAACTGGACTGGCACCAACCCGACCACGCCGGCCACCGGGTCATTCGACTTCCCGCCGCTGAGCTGCTCGGGCAGCTGCGACAGCGCCAACGACCTCACCAACCCCACCACCGCCACCAACCTGACGATCGACGACGGCACCGGGTACCTGATCAGCGGGAACCCAATCACACTGGACCCGACGTCGGGCACCGACGGGATCAACGCGTCCGCCAGCATCGGCAACACAGCGGAGATCAGCGCCCCGCTCGTGATCGCGGACAACCAGAACTGGTCGGTGGCGGGCACCGGCTCTGGGCTGGCGTCGCTCGTGCTCTCCGGCGGACTGACCGGCGCCGGCGCAGTTGACGTGGCCGTGAGCGACGGCGGCGACCTGAATCTCTCCGGCGCGACCAACTCCGTCGGTAACTTCTCGGCCGCCGGGGCGGATCCGTCGAACGCCGGTCAGGACGCCAGCACCAACGGCTCTCTTGACGTGTCCAACGGCCTGAACGCCAGCGGCGTCCACTCGGTGGACGTGTCGGATCTGGACCTGCAACTGCAGTCCGGCACCAGTTCCCCGGTCGACCTCGGAGCGCTGACGGCGACCGGGGACAACCTGGAGATCGGACAGAGCGACAGCCCGGCCGGCGACGTATCGGTCGCTGGAGCCGCCTCCATGGACACCAATACCGACACCAACATGTCCGTCGACACGAACAACACCAACCCGGTGGCGGGTACGGACTACTCCCAACTCAAGGCCACGGGCAACGTCACGGTCGGCGGGACGCTGAGCCTGTTGTACGGCGGCGGCTGCTCGGCGCTCACGCCGGGCACCCCGTACACGTTGATCCAGAGCACCGGCGGCACGCGATCGGGGACCTTCAACAACCTCGCCAACGGTGCTGAGGTCGACGCGATTGGGTTCTGCAACTCGCAGCTTGTGTCCATTCCGATGCAGATCGGCTACACCGCCACGTCGGTGACGGCCATGGCCCTGGGCACCTCGACAGCGTCTCTGGCGGGGAGCCCCACCACGGCAATCACCAACCAGCCGGTGACGCTGACCGCGACGGTGACCCAGAGCTCCGGTACGCCCGCAGGCAAGGTGGAGTTCGACAACTACGGTCCGATCTCCGGCTGCACGGCGCAGCCGGTCACAAACGGCACCGCCACCTGCACGACGACGTTCGACGCGGCTCAGGGTCAGTTCAGCCTGACGGCGCAGTTCACGCCGACGAATGCGAACTACGCCACGTCGGACTACAGCTCGCCGCTGTCGATCACCGTCAACCCGGACAACTCGACCACGACGTTGCAGGCCTCGAGCACGTCTCCGGCCGCAGGCTCGTCGGTGACCTACACGGCCACCGTCTCGCCGGTCACCTACCCCAACGGTGCCACGATGCCCTATGGGACGGTGGAGTTCCTGGACGGGGCGACGCCGATCACCTGCTCGGGTGACAACGACGGGTACCTGCAGGGCACCACCCCGGACACCGCCACGTGCACGACCACGTACGCGATGGCCGGGTCCCACGCGATCACGGCGCAGTACCAGAGCGACGGGGACTTCAACTCGTCGAGCTCGACCGCCGCCACGGTGACAGTCCCGGCCGCGCCGGCCGCGGCACCAGCGCCGACGCCCGCGCCGGCACCAACGCCGGCACCGGCACCCGCACCGACCCCGGGGACGGGCACGCCCCACGTGGGAAACGCCACCAGCAGCGGGACCAGCGCATCGTTGCCGGTCAGCTGCCCCGCCGGCGGGGCCACCTGCACGGTCAAGCTGGTGCTGACCACGATCGAGAAGGTCAAGGTCCGCAAGGGCAAGAAGGTCGTGACGGTCAAGGTGACGGTCACGATCGGGACCGCCACCACGACGGTCACGGCCGGTAGGTCCACGGGCGTGAAGGTCTCACTCAACGGCACCGGCAAGCGGCTGCTGGCCGCCGACCGCCGGCTGAGCACCAAGCTCACGGTCACCCGGCGCAGCGGGGGCAAGACGAAGACCGTCTCCGCCAAGACCGTCAGCTTCAAGGCCAAGAAGAAGTAGTAGCCCTCGATCACATCGGAGTCACAGAGCGCCCGCGCCATCCGCGCGGGCGCTCTGCGTTGCACGGCACGTCCCCCAGGCGTGGCCTCGGAAAACCGATCGGTATCGTCGGGGCGGTGAGCGCCGAGGATCGGCCGGAGACCGTAGGGAGCCCGCCCCGCCCGCCCGCCCGGGCGCGGATCCTGGCGGCGGCGCGTGAGCTCTTCTACCGGCGCGGGATCAACGCGACGGGCGTCGCGGAACTGTGCGCGGCCGCCCACGTGTCCAAGCGGACGCTGTACCAGCACTTCTCCGGCAAGGACGAGCTCGTCGTCGCGTACCTCGAGGCGTTCGCCGGCGATCCCCTGTCCGCGCCCGAGGCGATCCTGGCGCGCGCGGATCTGGCCCCGCGGTCGCGGCTGCTGGAGCTGTTCGGGGCCCTGGCGGTTGCCGGCCGGCCGATGCGCGGGGACCCGTTCGTCAACGCCGCGGTGGAGCTCGCCGACCCCGCCAGCCCGGGCCACCGCGCCGCCGCCGCTCACAAGCGGGACTTCGGCGAGCGCCTCGCCAACCTGGCCCGTGAAGCCGGAGCCCGGGACGCCGACCGCGTCGGGCGCCGGCTGGCCCTGCTCTATGACGGAGCCGCCGCCCAGATCGTCGTCCACGACGCCCCCGACGCGGCCGCCGAGGCCGAGGCGCTCGCCGCGGCCGTCCTGCGCGAGGCGATCGACTGACGCGTACCCGGCGTCGCCCGCCGGGCCCTGAGAGAAACCGATCGGTCTACCTGGGGGGCTCCAGCCCTTGCGACCCGACATCGCTGGAAACCGATCGGTGTACAAATGGGTGTAACCGCGCGGGGGCCGCCGCGGTACATGTGACGAACTTCGAACCTCGAGAAGGGAACGCTTCCACGTGACCACCACCACCAACGGTGCGACGAACGGCACCGCGCGTCATCAGCACGAGAAGGTCCGCGTCGCCATCATCGGCGTCGGCAACTGCGCGAGCTCGTTCGTCCAGGGCATCCAGTACTACCGCGACGCCGACCCCGAGCAGCAGGTACCCGGGCTGATGCACGTCGACCTCGGCGGCTACCACGTGCGGGACATCGAGTTCTCCGCCGCGTTCGACATCGACGCCGACAAGGTCGGCAAGGATCTCAGCGAGGCCATCTTCTCCGGGCAGAACAACACGATCAAGCTCGGTGACGACATCCCCAAGCTCGGCATCGAGGTCATGCGCGGCATGACGCACGACGGCCTCGGCAAGTACCTGTCGCAGAAGATCACCAAGGCGCCCGGCCCGACCGCCGACATCGTCGACGTCCTCAAGGCGACCCGGACCGACGTCGTCGTGTCCTATCTGCCGGTCGGCTCCGAGCAGGCGACCAAGTGGTATGTGGAGCAGATCCTGGAGGCCGGCTGCGGCTTCGTGAACTGCATTCCGGTGTTCATCGCCCGCGAGGACTACTGGAACAAGCGCTTCCAGAAGGCCGGGCTCCCGATCATCGGCGATGACATCAAGTCCCAGGTCGGCGCCACGATCGTGCACCGCGCCCTCGCCCGCCTGTTCCATGACCGCGGCGTCAAGCTGATGCGGACCTCGCAGCTGAACGTGGGGGGCAACATGGACTTCTTCAACATGCTCGAGCGCGAACGCCTCGAGTCCAAGAAGATCTCCAAGACCAACGCCGTGACCTCGATCATGGGCCATGAGCTTCCCGCCGACGATGTCCACGTCGGCCCCTCGGACTACGTGCCGTGGCTGACCGACCGCAAGTGGGCCCACATCCGCCTCGAGGGCCAGGCGTTCGGCGACGTGCCGCTGATCGCCGAGCTCAAGCTCGAGGTGTGGGACTCCCCCAATTCGGCCGGCATCGTCACCGACGCGGTGCGCTGCTGCAAGCTGGCGCTCAACAACGGCCTGTCGGGCCAGCTCGACGGCCCCAGCTCCTATCTCATGAAGTCGCCGATGCACCAGCGTCCCGACGATGAGGCCCACGAGCTGACCGGGGCGTTCATCAAGAAGTACGCCCGCCGGCCGGTCGCCGCCAAGGTCGCCGCCAAGGCTGCAGCGAAGGCCGGGGAGAAGGCGGCCAGATAACCGGGCCGCGCAAGCTGCCCCCCCAATCACGGTCCACGACGCCGCGGACCCTGACGGCCCGTAGGACCCTAAGATGTGATCGTGCCCACGGCGCCGCGTCTGGCCATCGCCCAGGTGACCCCGTTTGCCTGGGAGGTCGCCAATGAGGTCAATGAGTACGTCGCCCGGGTGTCCGATGAGCTCGCCCGGCGTGGCCATCGCGTGCTCATCGTGGCGCCCTCACAGTCCGACGGCCTGGTCCGGGACAGCCGGCGTGCGCTGCGCTCTCGCGGCGAGACGCTCCTCGAGGACGCGGACGGCGAGCCGCTGGTCCTCGGTGTCGGCGAGGTGCTCCCGTTCGCGCCGGCCCGGCGGCGCACCGCGTCGCTGCCGGTCGACGTGGCGCGCACCATCGAGGAGGCGTTGACCGTGCTCCCCTTGGACATCGTCGACGTCCACGAGCCGTTCGCTCCGAGCGCGTCGAGCGTGGCCCTGCGCCACTCCCGCGCGCTGAACGTCGGCAGCTTCCACGCCCCGACCGAGCGGATCCTCTCGACGCAGCTGACGGGCCCGCTGTCACGGCTGCTGTTCGCGCGGATCGACGCGCGCATCGCCAGCTATGCCGCCACCCGCAACCTGCTCCAGCGGTACTTCCCCGGCGACTACGCGGTGATCAGTCCCGGCGCCGACGTCGGGGCGGAGCGGGCGCACCGGGGCGGCGGCGCGCCGGAGCTGGCGATGGTGGCGACCGAGGAGCGGGCCGCCGTGCGCGTCTTCCTGCGCGCGCTGCGGGCGCTGCCGCCGGAACTGGAATGGCACGCCACGATCTGGTTGCCCCGGCCGGCCGCCCCGCCGGCCACGCTCAGCCGGCTGCTGCGCGACCGGACCACGTTCGTCGATGCGTCGGATCGCAACGAGGCCGATGTGCTGACCGCGGCCGACATCGCCGTGTTCGCATCTGACGGTGACCGGGCGACGCCGGGCACGCTCGTCCGAGCGCTGGGAGCGGGGGCGGTGCCGGTGGCGTCGCGGCTCCCTGTCTATGAGGAGGTGCTCGGCGACGGCGAGCGGGGGTTCATGTTCGAGCCCGCCGAGACCGAGATGCTGACCGCCCACCTGGCCCGGCTGATCTCCGACCCCGAGCTGCTGACCCGCAGCGCGCAGGCGTCCCGGCGCCGGCGCGAGCAGCTCGGCTGGCCGCGCGTGGCCGGCGAGCTGGAGGACGTGTACGTCGACCTCGCCGGGCGCCGGCGTGACGGCGGCGGTGACCGCAAGCTGCGCTCGCGCCTCTCCACGCGACCGCTGATCGACGTCGACCTGCACATGCACACCGACCACTCCAACGACTGCGCCACGCCGGTGGAGGTGTTGCTGGCGCAGGCGCAGGCGCGGGGACTCGGCGCGATCGCGGTCACCGATCACAACGAGATCTCGGGCGCGCTCGACGCGCGCGCCAAGGCCAACGGGCTCAAGGTGATCGTCGGCGAGGAGGTCAAGACCGCCGAGCAGGGGGAGGTCATCGGCCTGTTCATCGAGGAGAAGATCCCCCGCGGCATGACGCTGCAGGAGACGATCGCCGAGATCAAGCGCCAGGGCGGGATCGTGTACGTGCCCCACCCGTTTGACCGTATGCACTCGGTGCCCGACTACGAGCATCTGCTGGCGGTGATCGATGACGTCGACGCCATCGAGGTGTTCAATCCGCGGATCGCGATCTCCGAGTTCAACGAGGAGGCGGTCCGCTTCGCCGCCAAGTACCGGATCCCCGGCGGCGCCGGCTCCGACGCGCACGTCCCTCAGGGGCTCGGCTCCGTCCGGATCCGGATGCGCGACTTCAACGGCCCCGACGAGTTCCTGCAATCGCTGCGCGACGCCGACATCATCCGCAACCCGGCGAGCCTGCTCTACGTCCAGGCGCTGAAATTCCTGCAGACAAAGGCAATGCCGGGCGCGGCGCGACGGGCCTCGCGCGAGCGGCGGGTCCGCCGGGCGACCGGCCGCAAGTCCTGATGCAGTCGCAAGGACAAGCACGCCGGCCGTCCAATCCGAGTGGGGTGCCGGCAACCGACGACGAGATCAAAGAGAAGTATCTGGAGCGGGCGATCCGTGAGCTCAACGCGTTCGCGCGCCGGCTGGGCGATTGCAGCCAGTGTCCGCGCGGCCAGCTGATGCCGGTGCTCGGCTCCGGCCACCCCCAGGCGGACATCTTCATGGTCAAGCATTCGGCGCGCCCGTCGGAGGTCGAGGAGGGCGTCGCGTTCTACGGTCGCACCGGCAACGCGCTGATGAAGTCGCTCAAGCGGCTGTCGATCGATCCGCTCGCGGTGTACGGCACGCTGTGCGTCAAGTGCCCGGTCGTCGATCCGGCGATGGCCGACCCCGACTGCATCGCCAGGCTGGTGGAGGAGCTGGCGATCGTGCAGCCCAAGATCGTCGTGGTGATGGGCGAGGACGCGCTCGCCGTCGTCAACGAGCTCGACGTCCCGATGTCCCGCGAGATCCGTCCGGTGCCCGGGGAGCTGCAGCGCTTCGCCCCCACGATCGAGGCCCTGCTCGTGCCCAACATCGACGACTCACTCGACGAGGAGACCGCCAAGCGCACGTTCTGGTCGGCGTTTCGCGTGCTCGGCCAGTGGTGGGCCGACCTGCCGCCGTACTGAGGCCGCCCCACAGCCATCCGATTCCCGCCGTCCGGACGCCGGCCACATAGCGCTCGGATCCGCGGTCTCGCCACGCCCGTCCGCGATCGGACCGGCGGGGTTTGCCATCCCCGGGACGCGGGCACGGTGGGCGATATGTCGGGCGAGGGAGACCGTCGACCGGGTGTCAGCGCGGAGTCACCCGGCGCGCGGAGCCGGGGGTGGTACTGGCTGCTGGTGCTGCCGTTTCTGGCGCTGCTGTACCCGCCGCTGTACGCCCACGACTCGCCACGGGTGTTCGGGATCCCGTTCTTCTACTGGTACCAGGTGGCGTGGCTGCTGATCACCGGCGCCATCACCACCTTCGTCTATCGCCGAACGAGATAGCGCGTGGACAAGCATCTCGTGCACCCCGCCGCGATCGTCGTGTTCTGCGTGCTATTTCTGCTCGTGACGGTGGGCGGCTTTCTGTCGGTCCGCTGGCGCCGAGCCGACCTTCACGATCTCAACGAGTGGGGGCTGGCGGGACGCAAGTTCGGCACGTTGCTGACGTGGTTTCTCGTCGGCGGCGACATCTACACCGCGTACACGTTCATCGCCGTGCCCGCCGCGATGTTCTCGACCGGGGCGGCGGGGTTCTTCGCGTTCGCGTACACGACGCTGGTGTTCCCGGTGCTGTTCGTGTTCGGTCCGCGCCTGTGGTCGGTTTGCCAGCGCCATGGCTATATCACTGCGGCCGACTTCGTCCAGGGCCGGTTTGACTCCGGATCGCTGGCGCTGGCGGTCGCGTTCACTGGGATCCTGGCGACGATGCCGTACATCGGGCTGCAGCTGGTCGGGCTCAAGACCGTCATCGCCGCGATGGGCATCAAGGGCGACTGGCCGATCATCATCGCGTTCGTCGTGCTCGCCGCCTACACCTACCAATCCGGCCTGCGCGCGCCGGCGCTGACCGCGATCATCAAGGACATCGCGATCTACGTGACCGTCCTGGTGGCGATCATCTACATCCCGATCAAGCTCGGCGGCTTCGGCCACATCTTCGACGCCGCCGCCAAGGCGCTGCCCAAGCGCACGCCCGCCGCCGCTCTGGTTCCGGGCAAGCCCGCGTCGTATGAGGCCTACGCGACGCTGGCGCTCGGCTCGGCGTTCGCCCTGTTCCTGTACCCGCACGCGCTCACCGGAGCGCTCAGCGCGCGCAGCGGCAACACGATCCGGCGCAACGCCACCCTGCTGTCGGTCTATTCGCTGGCCCTGGGCGTGATCGCGCTGTTCGGATATATGGCGATCGCCGCCAAGCTCAAGCCGGCCAACGCCAACTTCGCCGTGCCGGACCTGTTCATCAAGTACTTCCCCGGCTGGTTCCAGGGCTTCGGCTTCGCGGCGATCGGCGTCGGCGCGCTGGTCCCGGCGGCGATCATGTCGATCGCCGCGTCCAACCTGTTCGCTCGCAACATCTACACGCAGTACCTGCGCCCGCAGGCGAATCCGCGTGAGCAGACGCTGGTCGCCAAGCTGGCGTCCCTGCTGGTCAAGGCGGGGGCGCTGGCGTTCGCCCTGTTCGTCTCCACCAAGTCGGCGATCGATCTGCAGCTGCTCGGCGGCGTGTGGATCATCCAGACCCTGCCGGCGGTGTTCCTGGGCCTCTACACCCGGTGGTTTGATCGCTGGGCGCTCCTGGCGGGCTGGGCGGTGGGCATGGGCCTGGGCACCTACATGGCCGCCTCGCAGAGCTTCAAATCCGCCTACCCGCTGTCGATCGGCTCGTTCAAGGTGACGATGTACTCGGCGTTTTTGGCGATCATCGCCAACCTGGTGGTGACGATCGTGCTCACGCCGATCACGCGCCGCCTCGACCGCCGGGAGGCTGTCGACGAGACCGCCGCGGCCGACTACATCGACCTCACCGAGGCCGAGTCGACCACGGGGCCCGAACTGTTGCGGGCGTGACCGGCGCGTCGCGCGGCGCGACGGGCACCCGCGGAGCCGACCGCGCTGTCGGTCAGTCCAGCGTGATGACGATCTTGCCGAGCTTGCCGCCCCGCTGGAAGTGCTCGTAGGCGGAGGCGGCGTCGGCCAGCGGGTACGTCTGCGCGATCGGCACCGCGACGGCGCCGGTGGCCAGCAGCGGCAGCACCGAGCGCTCCATCGCGCGAGCGGTGGCGGCCTTCTGCTCCAGCGGCCGGGAGCGCAGCGTGGACCCGTGGATCCGCGCGCGCTTCATCAGCAGCAGGCCGAGGTTCAACTCCCCGCTGGCGCCGCCGCCCATCCCGATCACGGTGATCCGGCCGCCGATCTCCAGTGCCCCGAGATTGTCCATCATGTTGATCGCCCCGATCAACTCCAGGATCACGTCGAACGGACCGTGCTCGCGGAAGCCCTCGGGCTCGATCACCGTCGCCCCGAGCTCGGCCACCCGGTCGTGCAGGTCCGGGTTGCGCACGGTGGCGGTCACGCGGGCGCCGGCGGCGACGCCGAGTTGGATCGCCGCGGTGCCGACCCCGCCGGCCGCGCCGTGCACCAGTAGTCGCTCGCCCACGAGAAGCCCAGCCTGGGTGAACACGGCGTCGTGAGCGGTGGTGAACACCTCGGGCACGCCCCCCGCCTCGATCCACGACAGGTTCTCGGGCACCGGCATCAGGATGCGCTCGTTCACGGCAGCCAGCTCAGCCTGGCCGCCACCGCCGACGATCGACATGACCCGGTCGCCGACGGAGAAGCGCTCGGCGCCCGGGCCGCGCTCCACGACCTCGCCGGCCAGCTCCAGCCCCGGAATGTCCGGAGGCGAGCCGGGCGGGGCCGGATAGGCGCCGGCCAGCTGATGCATGTCAGCGCCGTTGAGGCCGGCGGCGTGAACGCGGACGAGCGCCTCGCCGTGACCCGGGGTGGGGTCGGGGTGCTCCTTGACGCTGAGCCGCTTGTCGGTGAAGGTGACCGCGCGCATCTGGCTGTTCACCCTAGTACAAGGCGCGAGCGCGAAGGGCTTACGAGCGCCGCACGAGCTCCGCCACACATTCGATGTGCGGCGTCTGCGGGAACATGTCGACCGGACGCACCCGCACCAGCTCGTACCCGGCCTCGACCAGCTGCGCGGCGTTGGGCGCGAGCGTGGTCGGATTGCAGGAGACGTAGACGATCCGCGACGGCGAGGCCTCGATGATCCGGCGCACGACCTTCTGGGACAGCCCCGCCCGGGGCGGGTCGACCATCAGCACGTCGGGCCGGCCGGCGCGCTCGACGAGCTCGCGCATCGCCAGCCGGACGTCACCGGCGAAGAAATGGGCGTTGTCGATCTCGTTGTGGCGCGCGTTGGCGATCGCATCCGAGATCGCCTCGGGGATCAGCTCCAGTCCCCACACCTCGGCGACGCGCGGTGACATCAGCAGCCCGATCGTCCCGATCCCGCAGTACAGGTCGTACACGCGCTCGAACCCGACCGGCTGGGCGTACTCGATCGCCAATTGATACAGCCGCTCGGCCATCTCGGTGTTGGTCTGAAAGAACGCCCCGGCCGAGATCTCGAAGCGCATGTCGCTCAGCGTCTCCTCGAAGCGGTCAGAGCCCGCCAGCAGCTCGGTCTCCCCGCCCTGGGTCGTCTCGCCGAGGCTCGACTGCCGCGTCCACAGCACGCCGTCGAGCCCCTCGGCCGCGGCGGCCAGCGATTCGCGGTCCAGCCGTCCCTGCGAGGTGACCAGCCGCACCTGGAGCGCGCCGGTGCGCCGTCCCTCGCGGACGACGAGATTGCGCAGCAACCCCTCGCCGCTGCGGCGGTCGAACGGACTCAGGTCCTGGGCGCGACACCAGCTGACGATCTGCTCGCGAGCGACGTTGGCGCGCTCGGAGGCGAGCAGACAGTCGTCGATGGCGACGATCTCGTCCCACCGACCCGGCGCGTGGAACCCGCACACCAGCTCGCCGGACGGACCGGCCCCGAACGAGTACTCGAGCTTGTTGCGGTAGCGCCACGGCGTCAGCGCCGGCACGATCGGCTCCAGGGCGAACCCGTCGAGCTTGCCGATCCGCCGCAACGCGTCGAACACCTGGCTCTGCTTGACCTCGAGCTGGCGCTCGTAGGGCAGGACCTGCCACGGCGCCCCCGGATGATCGGCGACCGGCGCAATGCGATCGGGGCTCGGCGCGAGGATCTCCGTCACGCGTGCCTCGGCATACGCGCGCTTGCGCTTGCCGATCACCGCGCGGACGCGATCGCCGGGGACGGCGCCCTGCACGAACACGACGTAGCCGTCGGTGCGCGCCACGCCGGCGCCACCGAAGGCGAGCGTGTCGATCGTCAGCTCGAGCTCGTCGCCGCGCTGGGGGCGGGTCTGTGGCGCTGGTGTGGTTGACATGCGTCCCACATGACTAGCACGCCGTCAGCGCCGGCGCCGGACGCACGCGCACCCGGAGCACGATCTGAGCCGAACGCACGCGCACCCGGAGCGCCGTCCGAGCCGGACGCGCGCGCGTCCGGCTCCGGCGAGTGACGCTTTAGCCGAGTGACTTCTCGAGCGCGCCGACGACCGACTTGCGGTTGGCGTTCTTGCGCTCATAGGTCAGTACCTTGCGCAGCTCCGGCTTCTTCAGTTCCTTGATCCGGCTCTGCACCTGGGGCGCGTTGAGCTCGTCATAACCGAGGATCGGGAACGACGGTCCGACACCGGCGGCCCGCCGGGCACGATCGGCGCCGCGCACGATGCGGTCAACCGAGTCGGCGCCGCGCGCACGCTTGGTTGCCGATCCCAGCTCGGCGCGGCCACGCGCCAGCAACGACTCGACCTCGCCGATGAGGTCGTCACCCTGAGAGCGACCGCGGCGCACCAGCTCGGAGACGAGATCGTTGGCGTCCTTGCGGGTCACCCGTCCCCGCGAGGCGGCGTCATCGAGCGTCTCCTGGATGCGGCCGCGCGTGAGCAGCACGACATCGCGCGGCTTGATCGTTCCCTTGGCCAACTGCTCGGCGACCGACACGAGGCTCTCCGAGCCGCCGCCGGCGCGGCGCGTCCGCGTCGTCGCCGCCTTGGCGCTGGTCCTGGTGTTCTTGGCGCCGGCGGACGCCGCGGTGGCGGTTCCCTTGGCCCCCGCGCGCGCCGACCTGGCAGTGCTCGCCGCGGCGGCGCCGGCCGTCTTGGCGGTGGTGACAGCCGCGGTGCCGGTCGTCTTCGCCGCCCGCGTCGTCTTGGCGGCGCCGGTCTTGGCCGCGGTCCGGGTCTTGGTGGCGCCGGACTTGGCCTGAGTGGTCGTGCGAGCACCCGCCTTGCGGGCACTGGTGGCGGTCGCCTTGGCCCCGCTCCGAGCCGCGGCCGGTGTGGCCTGGGCGCCGTTGCTCCGCGAGCGGGAGGTCGTGCGCTTCGCGGGCGACCTCGGTGAAGATGATGGACGAGAGCTCGTCGTCGACGAGCGTTTAGCGGGGGGCATGCTGAGACTCCTGCTCCGTAGTTACTGGGGCGCTTGGTGGCGAGCCTATCCAAACCGCGCCGGACATGCGCGGGGGTGTACCTAAAACTTAGGTCAGGTGAGCAGCAGCTCGAGGAGTGCCTTCTGCGCGTGGCGCCGGTTCTCCGCCTGGTCCCAGATTCGCTGACGGTGCCCGTAGAGAACACCGGCGGTGATCTCGTCTCCGGGATGGGCGGGCAGGCAGTGCAAGGCGATCGCGTGCGGGGCGGCGCGGTCGAGTAACTCGTCGTCGATCCGATACCGCGCCAGCGCCGTGCGGCGGGCCTGCGCCGTCGCCGGGTCATCGCTCATGCTGACCCACACATCGGTGTACACGGCATCGGCACCCTGCACCGCCACAAACGGATCAGCTGTCAACACGACGCCGGGCAACGGCTCGAGCTGATATCCGTCAGGGGCGGCCACGCGCAGGTTCACCCCAGCCAGCCCACCCACCACCGCGAGTGAACGAGCCACGTTGTTGCCATCGCCGACGTAGGCGATGGTCAGTCCGTCCAGGGAGCCGAACGCCTCGCGCAGCGTCAGCAGATCGGCCAGCGCCTGGCAGGGGTGGTGCCCGGCGGTCAGCATGTTGATCACCGGAACCGACGCGTGCTCCGCGAGCTCGACGACCTGCTCATCCGGTCCGGTCCGGATCCCGATGGCCGCGGCATGACGGGACAGGATGTACGCGGTGTCACGGATCGATTCGCCGCGACTGATCTGCATCTCATCCGGGCGGAGCACCATCGGGTGTCCGCCGAGCTCGACGATCCCGGCTTCGAACGACGTGCGGGTGCGCGTCGACGGTGCCTGAAAGATCAAGGCGACCGAGCGGCGCGCCAGTGCGTCGGAGCTCAGTGGCGCCGCTTTGAGCTCGGCGGCGCGAGCCAGCAGCGCAGTCAACTCGTCGGCCGAGAGCTCGGCTCCGGTGAGGAAGTGGCGCGTCACCGGGCGCAGTGTACGTTGGGCCGTGTGGCCGTCGACCCGAGCCTGGCCCTGGCCACCCGCTGAGGCGGCACGGCCACGGACGTATGATGCTCACACCACTCTCCGTTGGAGGTTTGATGTCTGCACTCGTTCGTATGGATCAGACCGGGCACACGATGCTGGCGCAATGGAGCGCGGAGGACCGAAGTGCCGTCGCGGCGGCCCGGGCCGCTCTGCACGCCGAGCTCGAACGTGGCTACCTCGCCGTCGCCAGCGACCCGGACGGCACCGCCATCGCCGTGCGCGAGCTTCCGCTCGACGCCGAGCTGGTGATCCTGCGCCGGCCGATCGCCGGGGGCTGATGAGCGCATCCGCCCCGCCGGCGCTGCCGATCGCCGGCGAGCTTCCCGAGCTTGCCGCCGTCCACTGGCGGCCGCGAGCCGACGCCGCCTCGCTGCGACGCGCCGACCGGCGGTGGACACTGAGCACTGTCGCGCACGAGATTCCGTTCCTGGCAACCGCGGCCGCGCTGCCCGTGCTCGATCCCCTGCTGGCCCCGGTGTCGGTGTTCGCGCTGGCGTTCGCGTGGACGATCCCCGAGCTGTACGCCGCTCGCGGAGCCGGGGTGCTGCGAGCCGGCCGTCCCGCGCTGAGGCCGAGTGGCGCCGGCAGCAGCGCGACGGCCGAGGGCCGGGCACTGGGGCTGCTGGGCGACCTCGTCGGCCACGGGGCGCGCGAGCTGCTGGCGAGCACCGGGATGGTGCTCGAGCGCGGCGAGCTCGGAGCGTGGGTCGTGGGGCCCGCCGGGGCGCTGCTGGTGCGGCCCGGTGGCCGCCGGGTGCAGTGCCACTGCGTCCGGGTCCCCGACGCGGACCTGCCGCGAGCCGACCGGATCGCGCACCTGCTGCTGGCGCTTCGCGCCGACGAGACCGGTTTTGTCACCGTCGCCAACCTCACCTTCTCCGGGGCCTGCTGGCGTCTGCGCCGGCGGTTGGCGCCACCCGCTCGCGTCGCATTGGCCGCGGCGCGTGCGGCGGCGCGCTCTGCCGGCTGACCGACCGGCGTCGGCATCAGAGGGTTGTGGCCACTCCAGAAGGTGGGCAACGATCCGCGGCGTTGACGTTCGGCTCGCGTCCCCGGACGACCGCGGACGCGAGCTACCCCCGCGCGGCGCGCAGCCCGAAGCCGCGCAACATCAGCAGCGCCTTCTCACCGAGCGTCCCGCGCGCCGGCAGCACGCCGAGCTGCGTGGCGGCGTCATACACGTCGAAGAACCCGCGCACCCGCAACAGCAGGTCGTGCTGGAGCTCGCAGTAGAAGACGCAGTGCACGACGACGAACCGGTTGGTCGCCGGAAGCCCCTCCAGCGGCGCCCGGTGAGTGCCCAGCGCCTTGCACGGCGCGGCGACGAAGTGCTCGTTGGCGAGCCGCTCGCCCGTCCGCTCCAGCCGGGCGTCAGGGAAGCCCGTCCACAACCGGCCGGCGTGGGCCGACAGGGCGTCGATCCCCTCCAGCGGCTGATCGGTGAGTGGGTCCTCGTACTGCACGCCCGCGGCGCACACCTCGCTGAACGCCGCCGGGTCCTTGCCCGACCAGGCGTCCTGCCAGCCGTCGATCAACTCGTCGACGTTCACTGCGCGATGCCCGGGGCGTCGAACGCGGGAATCCCAGCCTGCTCAGTCGACGCCTGCGCGTAGCGCCGCCGCGGGATTCGCCCGGCGGCGCGAGCCAGCCGCCCGGCCCGCACGCCGAGCTTCACCGCCGTGGCCATCGCCACCGGATCGTGGGCACGCGAGATGGCGCTCGCACAGAGGACGGCGTCGCACCCCAGCTCCATCGCCAGCGCCGCGTCCGACGCGGTGCCGACGCCGGCATCGAGGATCACCGGCACCCCGGCGCGCTCGATGATGATCGACAGGTTGTACGGGTTGCACATCCCCATGCCACTGCCGATCGGCGAGCCGAGCGGCATCACCGCGGCGCACCCGATGTCCTCCAGGCGCCGTGCCAGCACCGGATCGTCGGTGGTGTAGGGGAGCACCGTGAAGCCGTCGTCGACCAGTTCCTCGGCGGCGGCGAGCAGCTCGACGGCGTCGGGCAGCAGCGTGCGGTCGTCACCGATCACCTCGAGCTTGATCCAATGGGTGCCGAACGCCTCGCGCGCCAGTTGCGCCGTCGCCACCGCGTCACGGGCGGTGAAGCAGCCGGCGGTATTGGGCAGCACGTCGACGCCGGCCTCATCGAGCACGTCGAGGATCGAGCCCTGCGGGTGGGCGGGGTCCGGGAGCCGGCGCAGCGCCACCGTGCACAGCTCGGCCTCCGCGGCCCGGCAGGCCTGCGCCAGCAGCTCGTGGTTGGCGAACCCCCCGCTGCCGAGGATCAGCCGCGATCCCAGGTCCCGGCCGGCGATGCGCAGAGAATCGGTCACCGCCGTCATCCTCCCTGAATCGCGGCGACGACTTCCACCATGCAGCCGTCGCGCAGCTCGGTCTCGGACCACCGCGAGCGCGTCACCACCTCGCCGTCGAGCGCCACGGCCACGCCGCGGGCGCCGGGAGCGACATCGAGCATGCTCACCACGCTCGCGACAGTAGCGCCGGGATCGATTCGGCGAGGCTCGCCGTTGATCGTGACGTTCACGCCGGGCGCCCGGCCGGGGCGGCGTGGAACCGATCGGGCGCGCACGCCGCGGACAGTCCCGGATCGGCTGCCGGCTCGCCGAGCAGGGAACGAGCGATCAGCTCGGCGGTGATCGGCGCCAGCAGGATCCCGTTGCGACGGTGACCGACCGCCCAGTGCAGCCCGCCGATCTCACTCGGACCGATGACCGGCAGGTTGTCCGGGGTGCCCGGACGCAGGCCGGCGGCGAACTCGTCGACGACGAGCTCGGAGATCCCCGGCACCAGCTCGCTGGCGTCGCGCAGCAGCTCGAAGGCGGCGCCGGCGGTGACCGTGGTGTCGAACCCGCGCTCCTCGGAGGTGGCGCCGAGCACATAGCGACCGTCGCCGCGTGGAGTGATGTAGGAGGGGCCCATGCGAATCACGCGGCGCAGCAGACCGGGGCCGGCGGGGTCGTGCAGGCGCATGATCTGGCCCTTGACCGGGCGCAGCGGAATCCGCAGCGGCTCGGGGATCCCGCCGATCTCAGACGCCCACACGCCGGCGGCGACGACGACATGATCCGCCCGGACGCGCGAACCGTCGGACAGGACCACGCCCGCGACCCGGTCGCCGACGAGCGCGACGGACTCGACGCTCGCGGACTCGCGCAGCTCGGCACCGGCGGCGCGCGCCCCCGCCGCCAGCGCCGGGATCAGCGCGCGCGGATCGATCGCGTGATCGTCGGGGACGTCGAGCGCCAGCCGCAGCGCCGGGGCGAGACCCGGTTCGCGGCGACGCGCCTCGCTGGGGCGCAACCGCTCCACTCGCAGGCCGAGGCGGTGACGCAATTCGAGCTCTCGCTCGAGCGCCTCGGCCTCGTCGGCGTCTCGCGCCACCAGCAGGGTCCCGCAGCGGGTATAGCCGACGCCATCCGCGCCGGAGGCGTCGAGCAGAGCGGCGACGAATGCCGGATAGAGCTGCGCGCTCGCCATCCCGAGGTGCAACAGCGGCTCCTCGCCCGGTGTCACCTCGGCGATCGGCGCCAGCATCCCCGCGGCGAAATGCGAGGTCCCGCCGCCGACCCGGTCGCGCTCCAGCACGGTCGTGCGCAGGCCGCGGGCGGACGTCCGCCAGGCGATCGACAGACCGATCGCGCCGCCGCCGATGACGACGACATCTGCTGCTGCTCGATGCTCGGACAATGAACCTCCCTGCGCCGGCATTACCCGGGTCAGGTTGTGACGGTCGGCGGATCGGCGTCCGCCCTCTCAGCCTCGACGGTGGGGCTCCCGTTGGCATCAATCCTAGCCCGTCGGACCGGCGGGACGGATGGGCCCGCCGGTGCCTGCCAGACTGGCAACGTGCAAGATCCACGACATGCGCTCGAGCGCTCCCGGCTCTATCTGGTCTGTGACGCCCAGCCCGATGCGTTCCTGGACGCGGCCCTGCGCGGCGGGGTGGACATCGTCCAGCTGCGGGCCAAGCACGCCGGCGACGATGAGATCGTGGCCGCGGGTCGCCGGTACGCCGCGGTGTGCGCCCGCCACGGCGCGCTGCTGATCATCAACGACCGCCCCGATCTGGTCGATGTCATCGGCGCCGACGGAGTTCACGTCGGCCAGGACGATGTCGCGACCGAGCAGGCACGCCGGGATGTCGGTCCCGACCGCATTGTCGGACTGTCCACTCACAGCCCGGCCCAGATCGATGCCGCCGGCGAGCTGGCGGATGTCGACTACATCGGCGTCGGCCCGGTCCATGCCACGCCGACCAAGCCCGGGCGCCCGGCGGTCGGTCTGGAACTGGTGCGCTATGCGGCCGCGCACGCCGCCATCCCGTTCTTCGCCATCGGTGGCGTGGACAGCACCAACGCCGCTGCCGTCCACGCAGCCGGGGCCGAGCGCATCGCGGTGGTCCGGGCGCTGACCCAGGCCGCCGATCCGGCGGTGGGGGCCGCGACCCTGCGCGCCGCCATCGGGGCGCCACGAGCGAGCGGGGCCGGCGTTGGCGCAACGTAGCCGCAAGCGCGGGCGCCATGCCCGGGCCGCCAAGGCCGCGCCGAAGTCCACGGCGCCGCGGCGATCGCCGGCACCCCAGACCCAGCCCGTCGCCGCGCCGAGCCGCGGGCCCAAGGCCGACGCGGACCCCGGCCGCGGGCAGTGGTTCACCGCCCCCACCGGCGACGAGCTGACCCGCTCGCAGCGTCGCGACGCCGAGGCGCGCGCCCACCTCACCCCGCTGGCTCGCGGCGAGCACCCGCCCGTGATCATCATCTCGACCGTCGTCGCCGCATTGCTGGCGCTCACCAACCTGGTGGCGTTCCTGGCCGGTGACAAGATCGGCGGCAAGCGCCCGGCGGTCGGTGAGATCCTGGTGTTCTCCGCCGTGCTGCTGGCGTGCGCCGTCGGCCTTTGGCGGGCGTGGTACGGCGCCGTGCTCGGGTTCATGGCATTGCTGGCGATCATCGCCACCGCGTTCGCGCTGCTGCTGATCGAGGCCAGCAACGTGCTCGGGTTCTTCGTCGCCCTGATCGTGGTCATCGCCGCCGGCTGGCTGTTCTTCAAGCTCGTGCGGGTGCTCAGCCGGATCCAGATGCCGCGGGCCCCGTCGAGCTGACCGGCGGGTCCACGCGCGAGTGGATAGGCTCAGATCACATGTCTGCCACCTCCTTTGACTGCATCGTCGTCGGCTCGGGCCCCGGTGGGTACGTTGCCGCCATCCGCGCCGCCCAGCTCGGCATGAACACCGCCGTGGTCGAGAAGGACCGCGTGGGTGGCCGCTGCCTGAACTACGCCTGCATCCCGGCCAAAGCGGTGCTGCGCGTGGCCGACATCCTGTCCGAGATCCGCGAAGCTGCTGACTTCGGCATCACCGTGTCGGAGCCGCAGGTCGACTACGCCGGCGTCAGCGCCCGGCGCGAGAAGGTGGTCACGACGCTCACCGGCGGCGTCGCCGGTCTGCTCAAGAAGAACAAGGTCGAGGTGATCGAGGGGGAGGCGACGCTCATCGCCGCCGGCGCGATCGCGGTCGGCGGCCGGGAGATCACGGCCAACACGATCCTGCTGGCCACCGGTTCGGTGAAGCGCCCGATCCCGGGCGCACAGTTCGGCGGCCGGGTGATCGGCACCGAGGAGGCATGGGCGCTCGACGAGCTGCCGACGTCGATGGCCGTCGTCGGAGCCGGCGCGTCGGGGTCGGAGATCGCGTCGGCCTACGCGCGGCTCGGGGTCGACATCGTCCTGTTCGAGGCGCTGGACCGGGTCCTGCCGACCGAGGACGCTGACATCTCCAAGCTGGCGGAACGCGGCCTCAAGAAACAGGGCATGACGATTCACACCGGCACCCTGGTCACTGACATCGTCTCTGGCGATGACAGTGTCACCTTCAAGTACGGCGACGCGTCGGGTGAGACCGACTGGCTGGTGATCGCCGCCGGGCGCGGCCCCGACGTGGAGGGGCTCGGACTCGATGCCGCCGGCGTCAAGCTCGCCGAGAACGGTCTGATCGAGGTCGACGGCGCGATGCGCACCACCGTCGCGGGCATCTATGCGATCGGCGATCTCACGGCCGGCCCGGCACTGGCCCACAAGGCGTCCGACGAAGGCGTGATCGCCGTCGAGGACGCCGCCGGTCTGACCACCCACCCGATCGAGTACATCGACATTCCGCGCGCGACGTTCTGCACCCCCAATGTCGCCAGCTTCGGCCTCACCGAGGCTCAGGCTCGCGAGCAGGGCTACGACGTCGTCGTGGGGAAGGTCCAGTACGGCGCTGTCGGCGCCGGCACCGTCTACGGCGATCGCACCGGACTGGTCAAGATCGTCGGCGAGAAGCGCTACGGGGAACTCCTCGGCGGCCACATCATCGGCGCCAAGGCGACCGAGCTGATCCAGGAGCTCGTCAACGCCCGCGCGCTCGAGGGCGGCTACCCCGAGGTGGCGCGGCTGATCCACGGCCATCCGACGATGTCCGAGGCCGTGATGGAGGCCGCTCGGGCGGCCGACGGCTGGCTGATCCACGGCTGACGCGCGTGCGTCCCGACGGTGCCGCAGACCTCCGGGTGGAGGTGGTGTCCGCGACTCGATCGCTGCAATCCGCTCAGCCGGTGTTCTACTACGACATCGGCGATCCCGATTGCTACCTCATCGCCGAGCGGATCATGGCCGAGCTTCCGGTCGTGCCCGAGTGGGAGCCGGTGCACGGGGCGCAGATCGGCATCGTCGCACCCCCGATCGATGCGGACGAGCTGACCCTGGCGGTGGCCAGAGCCGGCCTGCAGCCGCTCCGGCTGCCGCCCGGGTGGCCACCCGACTCAGAGCTGGCGATGCTGACGGCGACATACGCCAAGGGCGGAGGACGCGCCGTCGCATTCTCGCTCGCCGCGTTTCGGCAGGTGTTCGCCGGCGGGCGCGACCCCGGCGATGAGGGAACCGTCCTGATCGCCGCCGCCGCGTGCGAGATGCACCCCAACGCGGTGCTCAAGGGCATCGGCCTGCGCTCGGTCATCGCCTCCCTGGCCCGGGCCGGAGGGCGCGCTCACGACGCCGGGGTGCGGGCGCTGCCCGCAATCCAGATCGGTCCTGATGTGTTCACGGGCCGCCAGGCGCTCGATGACGCAACGGGCGCGCTGATCGGCGCCGGCGAAACGGCGAGGTGAGCGGCGCATACTCTCAGACCAGGAGACGATGAAGGCCAACCGTGAGTTTCACCTGATCATCACTCGGGGCGGGCGGGAGCCGGCGTTCCTGGCTGACCGATCGCGTACGGATCGGATCGAGGTGGTCTCAGTCGAGGACGGAGAGCTTCTGCTGTACTGGGAGCTGCCGGCCAAGCAGGCGGCCAAGCTGCTCAAGCAGCTGCGCGCCGATCTGGCCGGGCTCGAGGCCGAGGAATTCCTGGCCATGTGGGAGGGGGCGGACGGCTCCTCGGCGTAGCGATATGTTCAGTCCTCCTCATGGACGGCACGGCCCCGACCCCCATCTCAGCCGCCTCACTCAAGGGCGATGCCGACGTCCGGGAACCCAGCCGCGCCGGCCGCGCGATCGCGCGCCGCACCGCGGAGACGCGCGCCACCGTCCCTGACCTCGATCTGGCGACCGACGTCGATGCCGATTCGTTGCTGGTGCTCGCCCAGCGCGAGGGATGCAGCGCGACCGCGGTGCTGGTGAGCGCGTGCGCGCTGGCGCTGCGCGCATTCCCTCGCGTCAACGCGGCATATCGTGACGGCCGCTACGAGCAATATTCTCGCGTCAACGTGTCGGTGATGATTCAGACCGAGGACCTGCCGGTGGCGGCGACCGTGCTCGATGCCGACACGAAATCGCTGGCCGAGCTCGAGGGTGAGCTGTCACGGCTCGGCGCGCGAGCGCGCGCCGGCGAGCTGACCCCACCCGAGCAAGCCGGGGCGACGTTCACCCTGACCGATCTCGGCGGCTATGGCGTCGACCGGGTCGGAGCGCTGGTGACGCCGCCCCAGGCGGCGGCCCTCACCGCCGGCGCCATCCACGCGGCGCCGCGCATCCGGGATGGCGCCGTGGTCGCCGGGCACGAGCTGACGCTGGCGCTGGCCTGTGACCACCGCATCGTGTTCCCGGCCCAGGCCGCGGCGTTCCTGGCCCGGGTGGCGCGGACGCTGGAGAGCGCCGCGTGAGCGAGACCCCGGAGCCGACCGCCGAACGGATCGCGCACCACGGTCGCCAGGAGCTGCTGGCCCGGCTCCGGTCCGCGTTCGCCGACGAGACGCAGCGGAGCTCCGGAGTCGCCCTGGACGGTGACGAGGTCGAGCGACGCATCGCCGCTGCCTCGGAACGGGCCGGCCCGAGCCTGTGGCGTCGATCACTGGCGCAGGCCGCGATCGCCGAGCTGGGAATCGACCTTCCGTCGGCGATCGAGCACCCGGACGTGCTCCGGGCCCACGAGCTCGTCGGCGCCCCACCCTACGAGCCGCCGGCGACGCCCGCGGCCGACGACGGCTCCGAGCTCGAAGCACTGCGCATTCCCGCGGTCCACATCGGCGGCATCGAGGCGTTGCGCGCCGGCGAGCGTGACATCGAGCTCCGCTTCTCCGACGTCGGGCTCGACGTCCTCAAGCGCTCAACCGGCGCCCCCGTCGGTCGCCTGAATGCGAGTGACATCTCCACCGCCGAGCTGCGCCCGCCCCGTCGTGGCCTGCGGGCCGGACGGCGACGGGCGCACGAACTGCACATCGAGACCGCGCGGGGCCGCGCCAGCTTCGAGCTTCCCGGACTGACCGAGAAGCAACTCAAGGAGCACCTCGAGCCGATGCTGGCGCGGACCCTCGCCGATCGCGGCTAGGACGCCCAGGGCCGAGCGGGGCCGGTCCGGGGTGCCGGGCGACGCGCGGCGCTCGGCGCCGCGATCCGGCGCGACCGGCGTGCGGCGGCAGCCACGGCGCGGGCTTCGTCCCTGGGTGAGCTGTAGATCGCCAAGCCGAGAATCCCCGGGATCCCGATGATCACGAGCGCGGCGAAGACGATGTTCAGGACTGTCACGAGTGTCATGCGGGGCCTCCGTTCGTTACCTGGACGCTAATCAACCTAATCTCGTTGTGTCGGATTAGCGTGAGACCACCGTGTGAACCCTCTTAGGCGCGGTCCGCCTCGTTCTTAGGCGCGGCCCGGCTTGGCGCTAGTGGCGAATGTCACGTACGGTGCACCGGTTACTCCCGGCGTCACCGTGTGGTGAGCGGTGTCGGATCGAAGCTCAGCGGACCGCGGCGTCCGCCGCGACGGCGACGAACAGGAGCGCCAGGTACAGCAGCGAGTAGTGGAAGAGCGCCGCCGCCCGCGGGGCGGTCGGCTGCCGCCACAGCCGCCAGGCGAGCGCACAGAAGGCGCCGCCGAGCAGCGCCGCCGCCACCAGATAGAGCGCCCCAAACGTGCCGAGCGCGGCCGGCAGCAACGACACCGCCACCAGCACCACGCTGTACGCGAGGACCTGGACGGCAGTGGCGGACGCCCCGCGGACGACCGGGAGCATCGGCACCCGGGCCGCCTCGTAGTGGGGAGACAGGAGCAGCGCCAGCGCCCAGAAGTGAGGCGGCGTCCACAACAGCACGATCAGGAACAGAAGCCCGGCGCCGAGGCCGAGGTGACCGTGCGCCGCCGCCCATCCGGCCAGCGGTGGAATCGCGCCGGCGGCGCCCCCGATGACGATGTTCTGGGTCGTGCTCCGCTTGAGCCAGAGGGTGTACACGACGACGTAGAACGCGCCGCCGCTCAGCGCGAGCGCCGCCGCCAGCACGTTGTCGAGCAACGTCATGACGACGAATGAGAGCGCGGACAGGCCCAGGCCGAACGCGACCGCGCGCCGCGGGGTGATGCGGCCGGCAGCCACCGGCCGTGAGGCGGTGCGAGGGCCCATCAGGCGATCGATGTCACGGTCCAGCACGTGGTTGAGCGCGCTGGCGCCGCCGCAGGCGAGCGCTCCGCCGATCACCAGCCCCACCAGCGGCAGCGTCGCCGGTGAGCCGCCGGCGGCCGCGATCATCGAGCACAGCGCGGTCAGGACCAGCAGGGACATGATCCGCGGCTTGGTCAGGGTCAGATAGTCCGCGAGCGTCTCGGACCAGGCGGAGCGGCCCGCCGCGGGCGCGCCGTCGGCGGACAGCACGCCCGAAGACAGGGCGTCGGCGGCGAGCGCCTCGGCCACCTCAGGCATGCGGGCTCGCCGGCCCCCCGGCGCGGCCGGACAGGACGCGTAGGTCGTGGCCGACGGAAGCCGGGAGGTAGGGGTACAGGTAGCCGGAGCGCTCGTTACCGCGGCGGTCGAGCAGGTACAGCGCCTCCGTGTGACTGATGTCGCCCTTCATCGGCTGGACGTAGATGTGGTAGGCCTTCCAGACGGGGGCAAGCTGGGCGTGGGTCCCGCGCAACCAGTGCCACGAGGCCAGACCGGCGAGCCCCCAGGCCCGCATCGCCGCGCGTGTGCTCACCGGCGTATCCAGCGGGTTGACGCTGACCACGACCAGAACCGGCCGCTGCGCGCGCGGCAGCGAGCGTTCCGTCGCAGCGAGCGTTCGGCCGGCGAGCGGGCACTCCTGCGTGCAGTGCGAATCGAAGAACTCGATCGCGACCGTGTGTCCGCGCAGCGAGCCAAGCGAGAAGCGGGCACCGGTCTGATCGCGCAGGGTGGTGATCGCCGGCGCGACGCGCACGCCCGCCGCCCAGGTCGCCTCTCCGCGAAGCCCGTCCGCGGGCCGGACGGTCGCTCCCGGTGGGGAGGACTTGGCGAACAGGAAGTGCGATCCGACGGCGGCACCGGTGCCGGCCAGAACCGCGACGGCGAGGATCGCGGCCAGTCGCGCGACGCCGATCCGCCCGACCTTGGGATGCGGAGCGGCGCCGGCGCCCATCAAACGATCTCCCCGGGCGGAGGTCCGGCCGGGGTCACGTCATCGGCGGCCGCGGGAGCGGCGGCGACCACCTCGGGCGGCGGCAGCGCGGCTGACGACGCCGGCGTGTCCTCCGGGACCCGCTTGACCGACAGCACGTACCACACCGCGATGGCGATCAGCAGGAGGGTGGGCATCAGCAGGGTGAGCAGTGAGCCGGCGAGAAAATTGTCAGCGAACAGGATCGGGGGCATCGTGGGACAGTCCTCCTAGGTCGTGAGCGCGGGGGTCCGGGGAGCCGGCTTGGGATCGGGCTCGGGCTCGGGCATGAGCGCGGGGCTCGGGGGATCCGGCTGCGGCTCAGGCTCGAGCCAGCGATAGAAGCCGACGATGATCGTGATCCCGTAGGACAGCGAGCCGAGCACCCACATGATGCCGCCGGCGAGCTGCTGGTCGGTCAGCGCGCTGATCCCGCCAGGGCGTTGCGCGAGGTCGGCGTAGTGGACATATATCGGGTGCTGGATGAGCACCAGTGTGATCGCCAGGATCCATCCGACGATCATCGACGTGAGCACGAACGCGATCCGCGCCGGCCAGACGAGGCGCGGGCGCAGCGGGCCCGGATCGATGATGCGCGCCCAGAACAACAGCCCGGTGAAGAAGAACATGGCGTGCTCGATGTCGTGGACAAGACCCGAGCTCAGCGTGGCGTCGTAGGCGCCCGGGATGTGCCAGCCGATGATGGTGGCGTTGAACAGCACGCAGGCCGGCAGCGGCCGCGCGAGCACGCGCAGCGGTGCGGCGAAGCGCCCCGCCGCCAGCGTCCGCCCGATCCGGGTCCGGGACTCGATCGGCAGCCCCTGCCACATCCGCGGCCATGGGCGACCGAGCAGGATCAGCGGTGGCGCGACCGTGAGCAGCAGCACATGCTGGAGCATGTGGACCCAGAACAGCTGCTCCGCGTATCCGTCGATCGGCGACTCAAGGGCGAGCACGATCGTGACCAGGCCGGCGGCGAACGACGCCGTACGCAGCGGGTCCGCAGCGGCTCGGCTGTGGCGACGGCCGCCGACCCAGTAGAGCACCGCCGCGATCGCCACGTAGACGAGCGGAACCTGGATCGACCAGCCGCCGAAGCTCATGACTAGAGCAGGTAGAGCAGCACGAACAGGACCAGGCCGTTGGCGACGCAGAACGACCAGAAGAACGAGCATGCGTCCAACCCGGATTGGATGACCGCCGTGTCGGTCAGCACCTCGGCGGGCGTGTCCGGGACTCCCTGGCGAGACCGGCGCCAGGCCGTTGCAACCTGCGTCTCGATCCAGTACACGCAGGCCAGCGCGACGACGTTATAGAAGGCCGTCCAGCCGACGTAGACGCTGGCGTAGCCGCCGCTGGCGGGGCCGAAGCCCAGGACGGTCCACGCGATCACCTGCAACACGATCGCCAGCAGCGCGAGCACCACCGCCGCGCCCCCCGCCCGCACGACCATCTCCCGGCGGCCCGACCTGGCCGCCACTCGCAGCGCCGCCGCGCTCAACCCGAGCGCCACCAGGATCGCCACACCCAGCCCGATCGACGGGTTGATGTTGTGGCCGATCTTCCAGCCCTTGTTGGGGTCCAGGGAGCGGAGGTAGAAGTAGGCGAAGACGAACGAGATGAAAAAGAACGATATGGCGCCGCACAGCTGGCGGGCCCCAACCCACATGGCGCGCGGCTGCCACTCCGGCGGCTCGAGCTCGATCTGGGGATGAGTCGGTGCTGAGGCGGATCCCTCCACGACTAGTCACCTCCTGCGGCCGGCGTCATGGCGGGCGCCGACACCGGCTCGACGCCGTACGGATACGGATCGGCGTCGAACACCGGGAATCGATCGAAGTCGTGGACCGGCACCGGCGTGGGCAGCTGCCACTCCGCCGACTTGGAGTTCCACGGATTGGGCTCCGACGGCTCGCGCTTGATCAGCATCGACCAGATCAGATTGACCAGGAACACGAGCATCGACAGGCCGATCACGAACGCCGATATCGACACCCAGACGTTGAGCGGCTGCAGGTTGCTGGGATACGTGACCACCCGCCGCGGCTGGCCGAGCAGGCCGAGCGCGAACAATGGTCCGAACGTCGAGTTGAACGCGATGAACAGCGACCAGAAGTGGATCTTGGCCAGCCGTTCGTTGAACTTGAAGCCGGTCATCTTCGGAGCCCAGTAATAGATGGCGGCAAACAGCGTGAAGACAAGCCCGCCCATGATCGTGTAGTGGAAGTGCGCCATCGAGAAGAAGCTGCCGTGGGTCGTCACGTCGCTGGGGACGTCGGACAGGAACACGCCCGAGATGCCGCCGATCAGGAAATTGAACACCCACGCCAAGCAGAACCACATCGGCACGGTGAACCGTATTCGCCCTCGCCAGATCGTGCCCATCGCGCAGAGGAAGATGAACCCGGTGGGCAGTGAGATCAGCTCGGTCGAGAGCATGTAGAACGGGCGCAGATCGGCGTCGATCCCGCTCACGAACAGGTGGTGCTGCCAGACGAAGAAGCTCAGCACCGTCACTCCGAGCATCCCGGCGACGGCGAGGCGATAGCCCCACAGCGGCTTGCGGGAGAACACGGGCAGCAGCTCGAGCACGATCCCGAAGCCCGGCAGCGCGACGATGTACACCTCGGGATGGCCGAACACCCAGAACAGATTCTGGAACAGGTACGAGCTGCCGCCGTTACCCGCGACGTAGAAGGCGGTCTGCACGGTCCGGTCAAACGCTCCCATCAGCAGCGCCGCGATCAGCATCGGCGCGGCGAGCATCATCAGCAGTGCGGTCGCCAGCACGCTCCAGACGAAGATGGGGAGCCGCGTCCAGGTCATCCCGGGCGCCCGCATCGTGATGATCGTGGCCAGCAGGTTGAACCCCAGCAGGCACATCGACAGCCCGACGAGCGCGAAGAACCCGATGTAGGCGTCGTAGCCGGCGGTGCCCTGGTCGCCCAACGGCTGGTATCCCGTCCAGCCGGTCTGGAAGCCGCCGAAGAAGATCGTCGTCACGAGAACGACGCCGGCGGCCATCAGCAGCCAGAAGGTCAGGGACTCGATCCGCGGGAACGCCATCCGCCGCGTCCCGATCATCAGCGGCACGAGCCAGTTGGCGAACGGGCCGAGAATGCCCGAGGTCATCATCCCCATCATCATCGCGCCGTGCATCCCGACGAGGGTCAGGTACTGATTGGCCCCGAACACGTGCACATTGGGCTGCAGCAGTTCGGTCCGGATCAGCATCGCGTTGATGCCCCCGATCAGGAAGAACACGCCGATCCCGACGATGTATTGGATCGAAACCACCTTGTGGTCGGTGCACAGGCGGAAGTAGCGGCCGGCACCCTCGCCCTCTGACTCGTGCTCGGCGAGCGACGGCGGATGCCCCAGCATGCGCCGGACGGGGTAGTTGGCGAACCCGAGGCCGACGAGGAAGCCGACCACGCCGAACAGGTAGCCCAGCAGCACCGAAATGTCGTTCTGGCCCGACTCGGTGCTGAAGTAGACAATGCTGGGCTGGTTGAAGCGGTTACCGATCCAGTCGCCGATCAGCCATCCGACGATCGCCAGGAGGATCCCGGTGAACAGGTTGAAGCCGATCAGGCCGCGCCATGCGGGACGCCGGCCGGGTGACACGGCGATCGCGCTCATCCGCCCCTCCTCGTGGGTTCAGGGAAGTACTGCGGGGCATATGGTGGCAGCGACTTGGTCGCCGGGGCGTACTGCTGCTCCTGCTGCTTGATCCAGGTGGCGAACTGCGCCTGGGGGACGACCTTGCCGGTCTCGAACATGTAACCGTGGAAGACGCCGCACAGCTCGGCGCAGTGGATGTCGAATGACAGGGGGGCCTTCGTGGTGACGTAGGCGATGTTGTCGATCCCGGGATTGGCGTCGGCCTTGACCCCGAGCTGATAGGCCCAGAACGAGTGGATCACGTCAAGCGACGTGACGTGGAACTCGACCGTTGTGTTGGTCGGGATCTCGAGCGTCGGCGTCTCGACGCCGCCGTAGCCGGGCCAGCGGTAGTCGAACTTCCACTGCTGCGCGATCACCTGCACCTGCAGGGCTTTGCTCGCCCCGTTCGGCGCGGCGATCGGGTTCGGACCCTGGCCGCCGCCGGAGCCGTCCTCGAGCAGGCGGATCGAACCGAACGCCGCCAGGAACAGGACGAGTCCCGTGGTGATGACCAGCCACCACGCCTGGATCCTGGCGTTCCCCCGGATCGGCGGACCGTCCAGTACCGCCCCCGGCTCGCGCTCGCGGAACGCGATCATCGCGTAGATGAAGAAGACGATCACCGCCAGCGCGACCGGCGTCGAGATGCCGAACAGCACGGTGTTGTCGGTGACCTGTCCCGCCGACTCCACGGTGCCGTTTCCGGGCGGGACGATCGGGGCCAGGACGAAGATGACGAGCGGAGTGCAGATGACGGTCGCGGCCAGCCACCAGAGCACCACGCGGCGCCAATGATTCACTTCGTTGGTCACCGACGGAGCCTCATACGACCTTGATGAAGCCGTCCATGTAACCGACGGTCTGCATCGGGCCGCCCCAACCCTCGATGAACCCCGCCGCGCACGGGACGAAGCATTGCCAGCGGTAGAGCCCGCGTCCGGGCGTCCGGAACGTGAACGAGGTCGTCGAGTGGTCCTGACTGAGGGTGCACGGCGCGTTGCCGCATGGGTTCTTGGCGGTGGCAGGGATCCCGTAGATCGGCACCGACAGCCCGATCTGGGGGATCGCGAACACGTGCGACGCCGTGTCGGGATCCAGGGCCTGGGTCGACTTGCCGTTGAGGACGAAGTTGCCACCGCCGGTGCCGGTCGCCTGCGAGATGAATGGGTTGCGCAATCCGGTCTGGGAGTCGTAGTTGAAGATCGTCACGTGCACCAGCGTGTTCGCCGGAAGCGTGAACGTCGTGACATGCCGCCAGTCACCCGCGTGTGCGTTGACCGCGTAGTAGGAGACCCAGGTCGGATGCGCATCATCCAGCGCGGCGGCAGGGACGGTGGCCAGGTAGATCTGAGCGCCGCCCTGAACCTGGGCGGCGGCGGCCGAGCCAGGCACGTTGGTCAGGTAGAGACCAATGTAGAGACCGAGCACCACGCACGCCAGAACCGTGACCACCAGGGTTCCGACCAGCCTCCGTGCCGATGCGCTCATCGTGTCCTCTCCATGTCGGCCGCAAACGTATGCAACGGCGCACCGAAAGGCAAGTCAGATGACCGGGATGTCATTCCCCGGTCATTTACAAGCAACCCGGGACGAGCTATGTTGTCCGCCGAGCGAGGAGCTGAAGTCAGATCGATGCGCATACTTGTGTTGGAGGACGAGGCCCGCATCCGCGCGTTTCTGGCTCGCGCGTTCGAAGCGGAGGGGTTCGCGGTCGATGTTGTGGGTGACGGAGAAGAGGGACTCACGCTGGCGCTGGCCGGCAGCTATGAGTTCGTCATCCTCGATCTGCTGCTGCCCAGCCTCGACGGTCTCGATGTCCTGCGCGCGCTGCATCGACAGCGCCCGCAGCTGCCGGTCCTGATCCTGTCGGCCCGCAGCGACCTGGCGACGAAACTGCAGGGGTTCGAGCTGGGGGCGGTCGACTACCTTGCCAAGCCGTTCTCGCTCGAGGAGCTGCTCGCCCGGGCGCGAGTCCAGCTGCGCCGCGCCCATCGCGCCGAGAGTGGCGCCGTCCTGCGCGCCGGCAGTCTGGCCCTCGACGTCACCCGGCGCCAAGCACGGGTCGGCGAGATCGTGGCCGACCTACCCGATCGAGAGTTTCGCCTGCTGCATTTCCTGATGCTCCACGCCGGCGAGGTGGTCAGCCGCCAGCGGCTGCTGTCCGAGGTCTGGGGGTTCGACTTCGATCCGCGCTCCAACGTCGTCGACGTCTGCGTGCGCAGGCTGCGGCGCCAGCTCGGGCCCGCCGCTCCGATCGAGACCGTTCGCAACGCCGGCTACCGCGCCGCGGCATGAGCTGGGACGCGCTCCGCCGACGCGACGTGGAGATTGCCTGGGTCGCCTTCGCCGGAGCCAACTACGGAGCGATGATCGCCTGGCCGAGCTGGGAGACGATCCCGTTTCATTTCGTCTGGATCAGCCTCACCCTGATGTACGGCTTCCGCGTCTGGGCGCTGCGCCCGACCCTGATCGTGCTGGCGTGCGTGATGGGGATGACGGGCGTCTCGATCGGACTGGACGCATTCCGCGGCATCCAGCTGTGGGGCGAGCTGTTCGAGGTGCCCCTGATGGCGGCGATGTTTTTGGCGATGGTCTGGCATGCCCGGCGGCGCGTCGAGGCGGTGCGGATCGCCGAGGGCCGGGCCGACGAGCACCGATCGCTGCTCGAGCGTCAGGAGCGGTTCGTCCACGACGCCTCGCACGAGCTCCGCACGCCGGTAACAATCGCTCGCGGCCACCTCGAGCTTCTCTCCGGCGACGGTCCACCGATCCCCGAGCTGGACGTGGCGCTCGATGAGCTGGCCCGGATGGACGCGCTCATCGGACGTCTGCTCGTCCTGGCCTGCGCCGACCAACCCGATTTCCTGGTGACCACCGAGATCGAGCTCGAGCCGCTGCTGGAAGAGGTGTTCATGCGATGGTCAGAGCTCGCGCCGCGGGCCTGGCGACTGGGCGCGCTCGCGCCGGGCCGCCTGCTGGTCGACGCCGACCGGCTGCGGGCGGCGCTCGATGCACTGATCGAGAATGCCGTGAAGTACTCCTCGGCCCACGCCGTGATCGAGCTGCGGGCGAGCGTTCACGGGCTCGGCGAGGTGTGGATCGAGATCGAGGACGAGGGCTGCGGCGTACCCGCGGAGGCGTTGCAACGGATCTTCGATCGCTTTGCCCGCGTCGACTCGGCGCGCACGCGGTCCGCCGGGGGCGTCGGTCTGGGACTGGCCATCACCGACTCGATCGCCAAGGCCCACGGTGGCAGCTGTACCGTGACGAGCACCGAAGCCGGGTCGATCTTCACCCTGCATCTCCCGAATTTCACTCCGGCCGTCGCCGCGCGGCCCTCGAGAACGGTCAGGGCCAGCGCCACCTCAGGCGTCGCCCCGGTTTAGCTCAGAACGCGTGCCTGATGCTCGCCAGCACCGATATGTCGTCGGCCTCGCCCAGATAGGCAGCTCGGATGCACTCGTTGTCAATCGTCGTCTCGACGGTATCCGCGGCGCTGGCCGTGTCGGCGAACGAGCCATATTCATCGATGTAGACATGGGCGTAGGCGATCTTCTGTCCCGGGGTTGCCGCTGCCCACTGCGAGCAGGTCGCGGAGTCGCTGAGCGGCTGGCGGCTGGGACTCGAGACCGTGGTGAGGACCGTCACCACGATGAACGCCAGCACGACGGCGATCGACACCGCGGACGCCGCCTTGTGGGCACGTATGAACGACATTAGGCTCCAGCGCTGCGAAGCGCTGGAGCCAGGTGCGGCGGTATCGGGCTCGCTATTCGCGGCCATCGTCCACCATCAGGCCGCCCTGGAGCCTCGGGTTGACCGGCATCTCAGTGATTCTCGCATGCGGCCCAGGTAGCGGGACCGCGGATAGAGGACAATCCGACGGTGGACCTGGCACTCGCACTGGCTCGCCGGCTGGCCGAGGCAGTTGGAGACGAGCGGGTGCTGACCGCGGTCGCCGCGGTCCCCCGCGAGCGCTTCGTTCCCGAGCCCGAGCGCCCGCGCGCCTATGAGAACGTCGCGCTGCCGATCGCCTGCGAGCAGACCATCTCACAGCCGATCGTCGTCGCGCGGATGCTCGATCTGCTCGAGCTCGAGCCGAGCGACCGGGTACTCGACATCGGGACCGGCTCCGGATATCACGCGGCGCTGCTGAGCCTGCTGGCGGCGGAGGTGTGGACGGTCGAGCGCTACCCGCAGCTGAGCGCCGCCGCCAAGCTGACGCTCGGCGAGCTCGGCTGTGCGAACGTCGTCTGTGTCGTCGGCGACGGCTGGGACGGCCTCCCCGACCGGGCTCCGTTCGACGCGATCAACGTGGCCGCGGCGACGGGAGACAGCCTCCCGCCCGCGCTCGAGCAGCAGCTCGCCGTCGGCGGGCGCCTGATCGCCCCGGTCGGAACCGACCGTCAGTTCCTGGTCCGGGTGCGCCGGACCGCGGACGGCTTTGTTCGCGAGCGGCTGGATCCGGTCAGATTCGTGCCGCTCGTGCACGGCGCGGAGAAGTGACCCCGGCGGCATCGACGGGGGCAAGCCGCTCCCGGATGACGTCGAGCGCCGTCGGATTGGAGTCGATCAGCACGAATCGCCGCCCCAGCTCCTGGCACACCGCGCCAAGGGTGCCGGAGCCGGCGAACGGATCCAGGCACCAGCCCCCCGGCCGCGACGAGGCGGCGACGAGCCGCCGCAGCACCCCCGCCGGCTTCTGCGTCGGGTAGCCGGTTTTCTCGGCGCCGTTCGTCGGCACGATCGTGTGAAACCAGACGTCGGTGGGACGCTTGCCGCGAGCCGCCTTCTCCGCTCCGACCAGCCCGGGCGCCATGTACGGCTCTCGCTCCACGGCGTCGGCGTCGAAGTGATGGGCGCCGGGGGTGCGCACGTAGGCCAGGATCGTGTCGTGCTTGGCCGGCCAGCGGCGGCGCGGCTTGGCGCCGTAGTCGTAGGCCCAGATGATCTCGTTGAGGAACGCGTCGCGCCCGAACACCTCGTCGAGCAGCAGCTTGCAGTAGTGCGCCTCGCGATAGTCGATGTGGAAGTACAGGGTGCCGTGGGGGGCCAGCAGCTCACGGGACCGAGTCAGCCGCGGCTCCAGGAAGCTCAGGTAGTCCTCGAACTGATCGTCGTAACTGAGGCGCTGCAACAGCTGCGAGCGGTAGCGCCGGCCGCCGAAGCCGATGCGCTGCGCGGTCGGGTCAGCGGTCACGACGACCGATCGACGCGCCTGCGTCCGCCCTGTGTTGAACGGCGGATCGAGGTAGATGAGGTCGAACGTCGACGCGGGCAGCCGGTCCAGCACGGCGGCGTTGTCCCCGGCGATCACGAGGTCGTCGTTGAGATCGATCTCGTCGGTGGCCGCCTGGATCCGCATGAGCGGAAGCTACAGCGAGCGGCGGCAGGTGGCCGACGCGCCGCTTCCCGGCATAAAGCGGCCGTAAGCTCCGCTGGGGCTCGTTCCGGCGACTGCGCGCGAATCGCTAGGATCCATCAGTGCTTTCGAACGTCATTATGCGTGCGCGTACCTCGGCTCGCGCCGGTAAAGTGACGCGTTACGCGATCGGGTCGGTGATCGCGTTAGTCACGAGCATCGTCGTATTCGCAGTGATGTACGTCGCGCTCGGTGGCAAGCACACGACGATCTGCTCGATCGGAGCGTTCGTCGCCGGCGCGGTCCCCAATTGGATCCTCAACCGTCGTTGGGCCTGGAAGATCAAGGGCGAGGTGGAGTTCCTCCGCGAGATCGTCGCGTACATCGCGATCTCCGGCGTCGTGCTCGTCGCCTCGTCATTGGGCACGGGGGCGATGCAGAGCTGGGTCAAGACCAACGTCACGCCCCATCACGGCATCCGCGTCATTCTCGTGACCGGCGCCTACGTGTTCGTGCAGGCAGTGATGTTCGCGGTCAAGTTCGTGATCTACGAGAAGTGGGTCTTCTCCGGTCAGTCGCGCCTGCGCGCCGCCGTCCGATCACGCCACCAGGTGTGGACCGCGGCGCGGGCGAACCGGACGCCGTAACCAAAGTTCCCGCCCTTCTTGGTGCCGGTCGCGTGCCGGCCGCGATCGCGCATCGTCGTGGGCACCTCGGCCAGGCGAAAGCCGTGCAGCGCGGCGGAGATCATCAGCTCTGAGGCCTGGTACTGGGGTTGCTCGAGCGTGACCGCGGCGGTCACCTCGGAGCGCATCGCCCGCAGGCCACAGGCGGGATCGGTGATCCGCTGGCGGACGAGCACGGAGATGAGCGCGCCGAACACGAGCACGCCGGCATGCCGGGTGGCATCGGTGGTCAGTTCGGTTCCCAGCCGCCGCGAGCCCGACACGAAGTCCGCATTGCCCGCCAGGATCGGCTCGACCACCCGGCTGATCTCGTCGGCCTCGTACTGGCCGTCGGCGTCGATCGTGATGATCGCCTGGGCGCCGCGGACGCGCGCCAGCCAGTAGCCCAGCCGCAGGGCGGCGCCCTGGCCGCGGTTGACCGGCACATCGCAGACCAGCGCGCCGGCTTCGGCCGCCCGCGCGGCGGTGGCGTCCTTGGCGCCGTCGACAACGACGATCACCTCGGTCGCGAGTCCCGCCACCTCGCCCGGGATGTCGGCGATGACCTCGGAGACGGTGGGCTCCTCGTTGTAGGCCGGGATCACGATCGCCAGCGGCGCGCCCGCACCCGGGCCATGCTGCTCCAGGAAGGCCTCCGCGGCGCCGCGCTCGACCGCCTCGAGCCGAGCGTCCTCGTCGGGCGCGATCTCGACCGCCGTCATGTCGTTGCCGGCGCCTTGACCTCGGCCGTGGACCACTCGTCCCAGACGCCGATCAGGCCGTCGTGCAGCGACGGGAATCGCGGCGACCAGCCGGCGGCATGCGCCCGGCTGGGATCGACGATCACCGCGGGCATCTCGCCGGGCTTGGCCGGCCCGTGACGGACGTCGATATCGGCGCCCGACACGGCGCGGACGGCATCGACCACCTCGAGCACCGACAGCGATGTGCCCGAGCCGATCACGGTCGGGCCGGCCCAGTCCTCGCGAGTCAGCCCGAGGCGCATCGCCGCCACCACGTCGCTCACGTGCACGTAGTCGCGCACCTGGGTGCCGTCACCATAGATCTCGAAGGTGGTGCCGAGCCGGATGTTGCGCATCAGCCTGGCGATGATGCTGTCCTTGGCCTGCATGCCCGGACCGTAGACGTTGGTGAGCCGGATGACGGCACAGCGCAGGCCGTAGACCGCGGTGTAGGCCGACATCAGCATCTCGCCGGCGGCCTTGGTCGATCCGTACGGGGTGAGCGGGTTGAGCACCGCCGCCTCGGAGATCTTCGGCGCGGTCATCGGACCGGTGACGGCGTTGGTGGAGGCGAACGCCAGCGACGTGACGCCGGCCTTGTGCCCCGCGGCGAGCACCGCGTTGGTGCCGATCACGTTCGTGTTGAAGGTGAGCTCGGGCTGCTCCACGGACTTCAGCACCGACGTGACGGCAGCGAGATGGACGATCGAGTCACACCCGCCGTGCAACGCCTCGGCCAGCACGGCCGGATCGGCGATATCCCCGATGACGATGTCCACCGCCGGGTCGGGGTGCGGTTGGAGGTCGACCACGCGCACCTGGGCGCCGTCGGCCGACAGCTCGGAGACAACGTGGCGGCCGATGAATCCGGAGCCTCCGGTGACCAGCACGCGACGCCCGTTGAAGTCCGTGGGGCTCATATCGCCCCCGCGAGGGTGTCCATACGACGATCCGTTGCCTTCGATCAGAGTGGTCAGAGAAGATGCGGTCGCGGCCCGCCGTGGCGGTTCACACAAAGCGGCCAGAACGGCACGGACGCGGCCCAGCGAGCGCACGAGCATAGCCGACGGCGGGGTGACGGAGCCGAGCGGCTGATACTTTCGGCCCCCTTGTGCGCAAGGCACGCCGCCCGACGCCGCCGTATCGCCTGACGCTCGACAGCTCTCCGGGCCAGCCCGGATCTCGAGCGAGGCGGCCGCGCGCGCGACAGCTGACGATCGGACAACGACGCGCCCGTCTGATCGTCGCCGTCGCCGCGTTCGTGCTGGTCGTCGCCGTGGTCGTGAAGGGGCTCGGCGGCGGAGGTCTCGCCGGGCCGCCGCCCGCGATGATCGTGGACGGGGCCGGCCCCGGCGACCCGTTCGCCTATCGCTCGTCCCACGAGGCCGATTTCGTCGCCCGGGCCACCACCGGCAATGCCCACGTGTTGTTCTCCAAGAGCCCCGGCGGGGCCCTGGCGACCGCCGCCCGGGTCGCCGCCCTTCGCCCCGCGATCGACCGCGCGGCCGCGGGCACCGCCATCGATCCAAACCTGCTCGAGGGACTGGTGTTCGTGGAGAGCGCCGGCCGCCCGGATGCGATCGCCGGGACCGATCCGGCCAACGCCGCCGGCCTGACCCAGATCCTCGCCGCCACCGGCCAGTCGATGCTCGGCATGCACATCGACCTGGCCGCGAGCCGGCGGCTCACCAACCGGATCAACGCCGTGGAGAACGGAGCGCGCGGCCGGCTGGGGCCGCTGCTGGCGCAGCGCGAGGCCGCCGACGATCGCTTCAACACCACCAAGGAGCTCGCCGCCACCGTGCGATACCTGGAGACCGCCCGGCAGGAGTTCGGGCGCACGGACCTGGCGATCGAGTCCTACCACATGGGAATCGGGAACCTGCACCAGGTACTCGCCGACTACGACTCCGGCCGCCCCGTGCCGTACGCGCAGCTGTACTTCGACAGCTCGCCGACCCGGCACGCCGCCGCGTTCGGCCTGATGGCGGGCTTCAGTGACGACTCGGTTCTCTACTACTGGCGGGTGCTCGGCGCGGTGGCGATCATGCACCTGTATCGCACCGACCGTGGCGCGCTCGAGCGGATCGCGGCGCTGCAGACCGCCGATGACGCGGGCGGAGCGGTGCTCCATTCGCTGACGCGGCCGTACACCGATCCGGCGGCCCTGTCGCTGGCCTACCAGCACCGCGAACTGGTGCCGTTGCCGTCAAACGCAGCCGCGCTGGGGATCGACGTGGCCGCGGACATGGGCGCCGGGGCCAACCGGGTGGGCGCGCCCCGCTCGCTGTATCGCGGCCTGCGCCCGGTGGCGCTGCGGCTGCTGATCGACTTGACCGCCGAGGTGCGGCGGCTGTCGGGGGTGGCCGCGCCGCTGACGATCGCCACCACCGTCCAGGACCAGCGTTACCAGCAGCAGGAGGGCATCTACTACGCGCCGTCGGCCTCGGGATTCTCGTTCGAGATCCAGCGCCGCTACGCCAATGGGGCCCAGGCGGGCGCGTTGCAATCGACGCTTGACCGACTCCAGTCGCTCAACCTGATCGCGTGGGCGCGCGAGCCGTCGACGATCGAGGTCACCGTCGCCTCCGATGCGGCGGCGTGGCTCGCCTCGCAGTGACCGGATAGGTTGCCGCTATGACCGACGCCGTCCGCACCCCGGAGGAGGACCTGGAGGGCCTGCCCGACTTCCCGTTTGCGCCGCGGTGGACCTCGTTTCAGGACCTGCGCCTGGCCCGAGTGGACGAGGGCGATGGCGCACCGGTCGTGTTCGTCCACGGTGAGCCGACCTGGTCGTTTCTGTGGCGCAAGGTGCTCGGGCCGGTGCGCGACGCGGGCTTTCGCTGCATCGCACCCGACCTGCCGGGCTTCGGCCGGTCCGACAAGCCCACCGACATCGGCTGGTACACGTATGACCGCCACACCGCCGCGCTGACGGCGCTGCTCGAGGAGCTCGACATCCAGGACGCCACGATCGTCGTCCACGACTGGGGCGGCCCGATCGGGCTGCGGGCGGCGGTGGCGCTGCGTGAACGGATCTCGCGGCTGATCATCCTCGACACCGGCCTGTTCACCGGCCATCAGCGCATGACCGACGCGTGGACCGCGTTCCGGGATTTCGTGGAGCGGACCGAGGACCTTCCGGTCGGCTTTCTCGTCCGCGGCGCGTGCAAGCACGACCCCGGCGAGGATGTGATCGCCGGCTACGAGCGCCCGTTTCCCTCGGTGGCCTCGAAGGCGGGGGCGCGCGCCTTCCCGCTGATCCTCCCGGTGTCGCCCGAGTCCCCGGGGGCGCAAGCGGGTCAGCGGACGCTGGCGGCGCTGCGCGACGATCCGCGGCCCAAGCTGATGCTGTGGGCCGACTCGGACCCGGTGCTGCCGCTGGAGACCGGCGAGCGCTTCGCCGCCGCTTTGAACGGCGAGATCGCCCACGTGATCAAGGACGCCGGCCACTTCCTCCAGGAGGACGCTGGGGCGCAGATCGGCGCGCTCATCGCCGACTGGCTGCAGTGAGCCGCGGTCCGGTCAGGACTCGCCGAAGCCCGCGGTGGGCGGAGCGTCGCCCCGGGACGGAAAACTAGACGGTCTGCTTCTCCGGCTCTGGTTCGGACTCGACCGAGCCCGCCGCCAAGCCGGCCGGCGCCCCCGGCACCGCCGGCGGGGCGTCGGTGAGCCGTGCCTCGTCCCCGGTGCGCGTCTCGTAGGAGCTGCGGAGGAGATGGTCCGGGTTGGCGAGTATGTGATCGGTGTTCATCACCTTGGCGACGAAGTCCGCCGCCGACCGGGGCATGACGTTCATCAAGCGGAACATGCCCTTCAGGCGCTTGGGGACGAACACGTCCACCCGTCCGGTCTGCAGCGCCTCGACGATCGCCGCCGCCACCTCCTCGGGCTCGGCCAGCTTGATCCCGCGAGCCGTGGGGATGCCGGCGTACAGCTCGGTGTTGACGCCGACCGGCATCACGATGCTCACGTCGATGTTGGTCTTGCGCACCTCGGCGCGGATCGCCTCGCTCAGCCCGACGACGGCGTGCTTGGTGGCGCAGTAGGTCGCCCCACCCGGGAAGCCCCCCTTGCCGGCAACCGAGGCGATGTTGACCAGATGGCCTCGCCCGCGCGGCAGAAAGCGCGCCAGCGCCAGCTTGGAGCCGATGATGACGCCGTTGAGGTTGATGTCGATCATCCGCTCCGCGGTGGCGTCGGTCTCGTCGACGAACGGGCCGACCGGCATGATCCCGGCGTTGTTGATCAGCGCATCGAGCGGGCCGAGCTGGCGCTCGACCTCGGTGAGGAAGGCGTCGAAGCTGGCGCGGTCGGTGACGTCCAACGGCAGTCCGATCGTGCCGCTCCCGAGCTCGGAGGCGGTCTGTGCCGCCAGCGGAGCGTCGATGTCACCGATCGCGACCCGGGCGCCCTGCGCGATCAGCGCGGTCGCCGTCGCTCGGCCGATTCCCCGTGCTCCGCCGGTGATGGCAACGATCCTGCCGGCGAGCGATCGTGGAGCTTTCGCCATGTGAGTCGTCCTCCTGAAAGATTTCGCAAATGCGGTACTGGTACCAGACTGTACCGCGCCCGCTACCGGCGGAGCGTCCTCTGGCTGGCCAGCCAAGCAGGGCGTGGATCGCGCTGGCGCGGCGACTATGCTGGCGCCTGCGATGGCCCATTTCCGGCTCGACGGACAGCGACTGGCCTACACGGCCTACGGTGAGGGGGCGCGCACGACCATCCTGCTTCCGGGGCTGCTCCTCTCCCAGAAGATGCAGGCGCCCCTGGCGCGCCAGCTCGCCGCCCGCGGCAACCGGGTGGTGACCATGGATCCCCTCGGCCACGGAGAGTCGTCGCGCCCCGGGGACGTGTGGCGGTACTCGATGGCCTCGTTCGCGATCCAGACGATCGCGCTGATGGATCACCTCGAGATCGATCAGGCGGTCATCGGCGGCACCTCACTGGGGGCCAACATCACCCTCGAGGTCGCCTCGCGGGCACCGGCGCGTCTCGCCGGGATGATCGTGGAGATGCCGGTGCTCGACAACGCCATCGCGGCGTGCGGCGCGGCGTTCACGCCACTGCTGTTCGCGCTGAAGTTCGGCGAGCCGGCGATGCGGGCACTGGCCACGGGGGCACGAGCGGTTCCGCGCAAGCCGTTGCCGTTCCTCGCCCAGATCGGGCTGGACTGGATCTCCCAGGACCCGGCGCCGAGCGCCGCGGTGCTCGGCGGCATCCTCTACGGGCGCGTCGCCCCCGACCACAACGAGCGGCGCACCTTCGAGGCGCCGGCACTGGTCATCGGCCACCCGCGCGATCCGGTGCACCCGTTCTCCGATGCCGGGATGCTCGCCTCCGAGCTGCCCAACGGCCGGCTGATCAACGCCCACTCGGTCCTCGAGCTCCGGCTGCGGCCGGCGCGGCTGACCGGCCAGATCGCCGCGTTCGTCGACGGCTGCTGGAACGCCGCGGCGGCCGCGGGCGCCCGGGCCGCCGCCTGACGCGACGGGCCGGCCGGGCCCCAAAACGGGGCACTAAGCTCGAGCGGCAGGACCCGCGAGAGCTCGTCTCTTCACCACCGCGACCGCTGACGCCGAAAGGAAAGCGCATGGACTACCGACCGCTGGGCAGCTCCGGACTGCAGATCTCGGCCCTGACGCTCGGAACGATGACGTTCGGCGGCCGGGGCAACTTCAAGAACGTCGGCAACACCGACCTGGCCGGCGCGCGCCGCCAGATCGACATGTGCCTGGACGCGGGCATCAATCTCATCGACACCGCGGACATCTACTCCACCGGACATGCCGAGGAGATCCTGGGTGCGGCGATCGAGGGCAAGCGTGATGACGTGCTGGTCGCGACCAAGGTCCGGTTCGGAATGGGTGACTCGCCGAACATGGCCGGGCTGTCCCGCCATCACGTGATCACCGGCTGCGAGGCAAGCCTGCGGCGGCTGCGCACCGACCACATCGACCTCTACCAGGTGCACGAGTGGGACGGGCTGACGCCGCTGGAGGAGACGCTCGGCGCGCTCCAGCACCTCCAGGACACGGGCAAGGTCCGCTACGTCGGGGTCTCGAACTACGCCGCCTGGCAGCTGATGAAGGCGCTCGGCGTCGCGGTGCGCGATCAGCGGGTGGGTGGACTCCGCCTGGTCAGCCAGCAGATCTACTACTCGCTGCAGGAGCGCTCGGCGGAGTACGAGCTGATCCCGCTGGCGATCGACCAGGGGCTGGGAACCCTCGTGTGGAGTCCGCTGGCCGGGGGCCTGCTGTCCGGCAAATACCGGCGCGGCCAGGACGCGCCGGCCGGCTCGCGTCGCGTCACCGACTGGGATGAGCCGCCGGTGTACGACGAGGATCGGCTCTACGACACGATCGACGTGCTGATCGACATCGCCGAGGGACGCGGGGTGTCGGCCGCCCAGGTGGCGTTGGCGTGGCTGCTGACCCGCCCGAGCATCAGCTCGGTGATCGTCGGAGCCCGCACCGACGAGCAGCTCGCCGACAACCTGGCGGCGATCGAGCTGCAGCTCTCCGATGACGAGCTCGGACGCCTGGAGGAGGTCAGCCGCCAGCCGCTGCTGTACCCGTACTGGCACCAGCGCAATTCCGCGTCGGACCGGCTCAGCAAGGCCGACCTCGCGCTCCTGGCGCCATACCTGGGTTAGCCCATGTCCACCGATCACGCGCGGGAAGTCGAGCGGGCCTTCACCATTCAGGCCGACTCGTTCGAGGACGCCGGCCGCAATCAGGTGTTCACGTCCGACGCACGGTGGGTGTTCGAGCGGCTGCCCGTCGGTCCGGATGACCTCGTCCTCGACGTCGCGGCCGGGACCGGCCACGCGGCGCGCCAACTCGCCCCGGCCGTGCGGGCGGTGGTGGCGCTCGACGCGACGCCGGCGATGCTCGCCCGGGGGCACGCCCAGGCGACCGTGGACGGCATCGCCAACGTCGTCTTCATCCCCGGCGACGCGGCCGCGCTGCCGTTCCTGGACGCGTCATTTGACGCAGTCGTGTGCCGGTTCGCCGCCCACCACTTCGAGCAACCCGACGCGGTCGTCGCGGAGATGGCGCGCTGCGTCCGCCCGGGCGGTCACGTCGCGCTCGTCGATCTCATCGCCGCCGACGACCCGCCCATCGCCGCCGCGCAGAACCGGCTGGAGCGCCTGCGCGACCCGTCACACTCGCGCATGCTCAGCGCCGGCGAGCTCGAGACGCTACTGGCCGGCGCCGGGCTGCGCGCCGTGGATCTGGTCGTCCGTCGCCTCGAGCGGAGCCTGGAACCGTGGCTGGATCAGGCGGAGGTGACCGTTCAGACCGCCGCTCAGATTCGCGGGGGGCTACGGTCCGAGCTCGCCGGCGGCCCGGTGACCGGCTTTGCCCCGCGCGAGGACCGGGACGCTCCCGGCGGGGACGCTCCCGGCGGCGAGCTGTGGTTCACCCAGACGTTCGTGTCGGCGATCGCGCGCCGCCCCGCACCGTAGGAGACCGGCGGAAGCGGATCGCAGCTCAGTACCGCGGGAACGGGAAGCCGCTCAGCGAGCGCAGGGTCACGGTGACCCGGATGGCGTGCCGAGCGGCACGGACTTCGAGCAGCGACGCATCGGCCGCCGACACCACCCGGCCGCCGCTGACGGTGACGGTGTAGCCGAGGGGATAGGTGTAGTGGGGAACCTCGATCTCGGTCGGCGCGCCGATCGCCGGGTCCACCGCGTAGCGGTAGCGGTAGGTCTGCGTGACCCGATCGAACGACGACGGCCCCGGGCTCCCGGCCGTCGCCCACGGATACGGCAGCGCCAGCGCCTGGGCCAGATCCGGATACGGGCGGCGCGTGATCTGGTCGAGCAGACCCTCGTAGGCGTCGCCGCCGGTCGGATCGTGCAGCTGCATCGCGGACCAGTAGGCCCACGACAATCCCATCCCGTCGGCGGCGTCCACGACGTGGGCGCTCGCCGGCGCGTCGTTGGAGGCGCCGAACTCGTCCATGATCCACGCCGGGCCGTTGGGCTGGCCGGTGCGCGTCTCGTTTCGCTCGCCGAGCGTCTGGCGCAACTGCGCCGGAACCGCGCCGTAGACATGGAACGCGAGCGCGAGCCGCGGGAAGCGCAGCGGCTCGGCAATCCCGATCGTCTCCGGGGCGCCGAAGTCGGTGTCACCGGACGGCTCGAACAGGACGACGTGGGTGGGGTCGGCCGACTCGATCGCTCCGATCAGCCCGTCGCTCAGCGCCTGCGGATGACTCGCGCGGCACGACGCCGGCTCGTGCACCGGTCCGCCGTAGTCGCACTGGAGCTCTGAGTCGAAATGAGCGACGAGATAGTCGTTGGGCTCGTTGGCGACCTCGTAGCCGACCACGTCGGCGTCGCCGCGGTAGTGGCGCGCTACCGTCTGCCAAACCCGCGCGTACTGGGCCTGGAGGTCGGCGCGGACGTCGTTGGCCCAGAAGTGGTGCAGCGCGATCTGCACCGCGACAGACAGGTACGCGGAGCCCCAGCCGGGCGGAGCCCTGAACCTGGAGCGTCCGGTGCACGTCGCCCATGGCGGGGCGCCCTCGCCGTTCCACGGACTCGTGCCGCCCGCGTAGCGAAACGCGGACCCGTACACGTCGGAGTGCATGTCGAGGATCACCCGCAGGCCGGCGTGTGCCAGCAGCTTCACGATGGCGTCGGTCCTGGCCAGGTAGGCCCGGACCGCGCCGGGGTCGTAGGGATCGGCGCGGTCCAGCGCCGGGAACGGGGTGCCGGGACGGTGGGGGGCGCAATACGCCGGATCGTTGGGGCCGACCCCGCTGGGCCCGGGCTCCAGCCCCTCCCAGACGATCCCGAGCCGGACGGTGTTGAAGCCGAGGCCGGCCAGGGTGCGGGCATCGGCCGCCGTGAAGCGGCGTCCCGGATCCCCGGCATCCGGCGACAGGACGAATGCCAGCCGGTGACCCTGGGCAGGGCCGACGCAGGGCGACCCCGCCACATCCATGTCCACCGAGCCGCCGCCGCACTTGCCGACGACGTTGACCGCGTGCAGCTCCAGCCGCCGGCCGAGCGCATCGGTGAGATACGGGCCGCCGGGGGCCTGCGTCATCCCGGCCTGGCCCCAGCCGCCCCCGCCGCCGGCGGCGGCGGCTCGGGGCGCCGGCACCGCCATCAGGAGCGCCACGATCAGGCCGCCGACCGCCGGCCAGATCTGCCGGCACCGAGGCCCGGCGATCATCACCATCACCCGGCGATCGCCGGCATCGCTTCTCCCCGTCATCGCGCGGGCTCTACGGACGGCGGAACTGTACCCGAGACTCAGGGCAGATCCGGATGGAGCGCCGCCACCCCCCGGCCGCCGAGCCATGCTGCGTATGAAACGACAACCCAGAGTATGCTGTGGGGCATGCGGGCCAGCGACACCGATAAGGCCTGCTCGATCGCCCGGGCCAGTGATGTCATCGGCGAGCGGTGGACGTTCCTCATCCTCCGCGAAGCGCTGTCCGGCACCAGCCGCTTCCAGGAGTTCCGGGAGGCGCTGGGCATCGCGCCCGACGTCCTGTCAGACCGGATGGCCAAGCTCGTGCAGGCCCGTGTGCTGGCGCGTGAGCGCTATCAGGAGCCGGGCGAACGTTCCCGCTGGAGCTACCAGCTCACGCCGGCGGGGCGTGAGCTGTTGGTCGTGCTCGGAGCGCTCCAGCAATGGGGCGACGCCCATCTGCCCCACCCGCTGAGCCCGACCGTCGCCCGGCGCGGGCGCGCCGACGGCCGGCCGCTGCGCGTCGCCTTCGTCGACGATCTCGGTCGTGAGGTGGGGCTGCGCGACGTGCGGATGGTCCGTACCTCGACCCACCCGCTCGGCGCGAGCGGCTGACCGCTACGCCGGCGATGCGTCCCGGCCGCGAGCGACGAGATCGATCTCGTCGCCGGTCACGGCGTGGCCCGCGGCGCACCGGAGCTCGGCGGCCACCGGCGCGCCGCAGTCGCGGTGGCGCAGCTCGACGCGCGACCGAGGCTCGCCCAGCCACCTGTCGCCCCAGTGCATGAGGGCGACGAGCACCGGGAGCAACTCCTCCCCCTTGTCGGTCAGCCGGTACAACCGGCGGGTGCGCTGCCCGGGCTCCTGATAGGGCTCGCGGCGCAGGACGCCCGCGTCGGCCAGCTCGTGCAGCCGGGCGGAGGCGATCGGCTCGCTGAGGCCAGTCCGCTCGGTGAACTCCTCGAAGCGGGTGGCGCCGTAGAAGGCCTCACGCAGCACCAGAAACGCCGACCGGGTCCGGACCACGTCCAGCGCCGCGGCCATCGGGCAACCGTCGGCGTCCCAGCCGTCCCGGGGATCGAGGATCCCCGTCATGTGAATCGTGCTCGTCATGCCGTCCATTGTATCTGACTAAAGAATACCTTAGTCAGTGTGGTAGGGTCTGGCTATGAGCTTCCTAAGTCAGTTGCCCGGACGGCGCGCGGACGCGTCGCCGACCCAGGTGCTCGTGATCGTCTGCGCCGGGGTCGTGCTGGCGAGCCTGGATCTGTTCATCGTCAACGTGGCGCTACCCGATATCGCTCGGGACCTGCATACGCGCAGTCTCGGCGACCTGTCGTGGGTGCTCAACGGCTACGCGATCGTCTACGCCGCCCTGCTGGTGCTGTTCGGGCGGCTGTCGGAGAGCCGGCGGCGGGAGAACGGCTTCCTGCTGGGAGTGATCGTGTTCACCGCGGCGTCCGCCGCCTGCGGAGCCGCATCCAGCCTGACGATGCTGGTCAGCTTCCGGATCCTGCAGGCCGCCGGCGCCGCGCTGCTGACCCCCACGTCGCTGAGCCTCGTCCTCGCCACCACCGCGCCGGAGCGGCGCCAGGGCTCCGTCCGCGCGTGGACCGCCGTCGGCGGTCTCGCCGCCGCGCTCGGGCCGGTCGTAGGGGGCGTGCTGGTCGCGGCCAGCTGGCGCTGGGTGTTCCTGGTCAACGTCCCGATCGGGATCGCCGCCGTGGCGATCGGCTGGCGCCGGCTGCCGCAGGTCCCCGGGCATCCGGTCCAGCGCCCGGACGCGCTCGGCGCCGTGCTGGTCACGGCCGGCGTCGCCGCGCTGACGCTCGGCCTGGTCAAGGGCAACGACTGGGGCTGGGGCTCGGTGGCGACGCTGACGGCCCTGATCGGCTCCGTCGGCTCGCTCTCCCTGTTCGCCCTGCACTGCGCGCGTCACCGCAACCCGCTGATCGACGCCGGGCTGTTCCGGGTGCGGGCGTTCTCCGGCTCATCGGCGGTCGCGCTGACGTTCTCAGTGGCGTTCGGCGCGATGCTGCTGTCGGTCGTGCTGTGGGACCAGCAGGTGTGGGGCTGGTCGGCATTGCGCACCGGCCTGGCGGTGGCGCCCGGGCCGCTGATGGTGCCCCTGTTCAGCTTCCTGGTGGCCGGCCGCCTGATCGCGCGCTTCGGTCCCGGCCCGGTGATCGCCGGCGGCGCCACCGCGTTCGCCGCCGGCGTGGCCTGGTGGGCGCTGGCCGCGGGTCTGACGCCGGATTACGCGGGCGAAATGCTGGGCGGGATGCTGCTGACCGGGATGGGCGTGGGTCTGACGCTGCCGACGTTCATGGCCACCGGGGCGGCGTCGTTGCCGGCGGCGTCGTTCGCCACCGGCTCGGCCGTGGTCAACATGTTGCGCCAGGTCGGGCTGGCCGTCGGGGTCGCGGTGCTGGTGGCCGTGATCGGCACTCCGCACAGCCCCGCGGACGAGCTGTCGGCCTTCCAGCACGGCTGGATCGTCATCGCGGCCACGTCACTCGCGGCGGCAGCGGCCGGCGGAGTGCTGCTCAGGCGACCAGGTCGCGGCCGTGAATCGGACCGCGTGTCTGCCGCAGCGGCGACCCCGCGCGCTGCGCCCGGGCCGCGATGATCTCGGCCAGCACGGAGACCGCTGTCTCCTCGGCCGTACGGCTGCCGATGTCGAGTCCGCACGGGGCGTGGATCCGAGCCAGATCGGCATCGCCGACGCCGGCCTCGCGCAGGCGCCGTTCGCGATCAGCGGTCGTGTGACGCGAGCCGAGCGCCCCGATGTATCCGGCGCCGGTTGCCAGGGCGGCGATCACCGCCGGCTCGTCGAACTTGGAGTCATGGGTGAACACCAGCACGGCGTCACGGGGACCGAGCTCGAGATCGCGCATGACGTCCTGCGGCCAGCCGATCTTGACCGTCGCCGCCGACGAGAAACGTGACGAGCGGGCAAAGCGGTCTCGGGCGTCGCAGATCGTCACCTGGTAGCCGATCTGCGCGGCGAACGGCGCCAGGGCGGCGGAGAAATCGATCGCGCCGATGATGTACATCTGGGGCGGCGGCGCGTAGGAGCGGATGTGGACGCGCAGATCGTCGCCGAGGGTGGCGCCGTCGGCGCCGAATCGCCGAAGCGTCGTCTTGCCCTCCTCCAGCAGTCCCTGCGCCTCGCGGGCGACGTTGCGGTCGAGCAGGTCAGTCGACCGGAGCGAGCCGACGATCTGGTCGTCGATCACCCCCAGCCGGGCGCCGGCGGTCGGGCCGTCGATCATCGTGGCCACGGCCGCCGGGCGGCCCGCGGCGTGCTCCTCGAGCACGGCGCGCTCGACCGCGGCGACCTCGCCGGACAGCTCGCTGACGAGGATGTGAACGATCCCACCGCACATCAGGCCGACCGTCCCGGCCAGCTCATCGGAGATCCCGTAACGCAGCAGCTTGGCCGGGGAGGGCGAGGATTGGTCTCCGGATCGGTTTTGGAGCAGATCCTCGGCCTCGGAGACGACCGCGCCCTCGACGCAGCCGCCGGTGATCGAGCCTTCGATGTTCCCCGCGTCGTCGATGACCATCATCGCGCCGACCGGAAGCGGCGCGGAGCCCTCGACCTCCACCAGGAGTCCCTGCACCACCCGGCGATCCTGGGCGAGCCAGCTGATCGCAACCTCCTGCGTGGCACTGACGACAGCTGAATCGATCACAGGGTGAAGACATTACCGAGGGACGTCCTCGTCTTGCTACGCTCGCGCGGCTCATGAGCGGCTGCGAACCGGCGCTGTCCTGATGCCCCGCCCGATTCTGCTCGGCGTCGTCGGCGACTCCGCCGCCGGGAAGACGACGCTGACGCGCGGGCTGGTCCGGGTCCTCGGCGAGGCCCACGTCACGCGCATCTCCGGTGACCACTATCACCGGTACTCGCGGGCGCAGCGAGCCGAGCGTGGCATCACCCCGCTGCACCCCGACGGCAACCACCTCGACATCCTGGAGCAGCATCTCGTCCATCTCAGCGCGGGCCGGCCGATCCTCAAGCCGGTCTACCGCCACCAGGACGGGACGCTGGCCCCCGCCGAGTACGTGACGCCGACCGAGTTCACGATCGTCGAAGGCCTGCTCGGCTTTCACACCGCGGCCATGCGCGATGTCTACGACGTGCGCATCTACCTCGATCCGCCCGAGGATCTGCGGCGGCGCTGGAAGGTTCAGCGCGACTGCACGCGCCGGGGCTACACCACCGATGAGGTCCTGGCCGAGCTCGACCGCCGCGAGGCGGACGCCGAGACCCACATCCGACCGCAGCGCCGGCATGCCGACATCGTCATCTCGTTCATGCCGGGGGATCGCGGCGATCCGGAGCACCTCGACGCTCGGCTGGCGATGCGGCCGGGCCTCGCCCAGCCCGATCTGGTGCCGGGGGTCGACAGAAGCGACGGGATCAGGCTGGCGCAGCGCGGATCCGAGACGGTGCTGTGGATTCCGGGGACGATCGATCCGGCGCGCAGCGCCGCCTTCGAGGCGGCGATCTGGGATCGGTTGCACTTCGCCAGCCACCTGCGGACCGAGCGGCTGGGGGAATTCACCGTCGGGACGGACCTGCAGCGGTCGGAGCCACTGGCGATCGTGCAGCTGCTCGTCCTCTACCAGCTGGCGACAGCGCGGGCCGCGGTGGCGTTGGGCGCCAGCGGCGCCCGCGTGGATCAGCCGACGCGGTCGGTGCCCTCGCCGGCGGGGTAGTCGCGCGAGTCGGCGGCGGCCGTCACCGATCGAGGATGTCGCGGCCGGTCGGCCGCAGCCGGTCGTCGAGTTCGAGCTGCCAGTAGTAGCGGGTGAACGTGACCCCGGCGCGGAACTCCCCCAGGTGCGGCTCAACCCGCTCGCCGCGCGCCAGCGCGACGATCAGCTCGGGATAGGTGCGACCCGGCAGCGCGGCATACAGGTGCGCCGGGCACGCGCCGCCGAAGCGCGTGTTGACATCGGTGATGCCGATCCCGACCTCGCTGTCGCGAAACGCCTGCACCGTGCAGGGCCCCCGACAGCCGATCGCCTCGACGACGCGCCGGCCGAGGTCGATCAGCTCGGGATCGTCGATCACCGTGCCCTTGATCGACTCGCCGCCGCGGGACTCGATCATCGTGCGGGGGATGACGTTCAGGCAGCGGCCGTCGAGATCCGACATGCAGTCCATCGAGAACTCCGGCCCCTGCATCGCACGCTGGAGCATCGCCGGCTCGCGGATGTACCTCGCCAGGAACTCCGCCTCGGCCTCGTCGGCGGCGAGGAAGATCGAGCGCGCGCCGGAGCCCCACCGCGGCTTGACCATCACCGGATAAGCGGGGACCGGCTCGCCGGGGAGCACCGTCGGCGGGGACGGCAACCCGAGCCGCTGCAGCAGCAGGTGAGTCTCGTACTTGTCAAACGTGGCCCGGGCGACATCGCCGTCGGGGACGAACGCCGGGAGCGGGTGGTCGGAGTCGGTCCGGGCGTGGCCGAGGATCTCCAGATCCAGGTCGGTGAGGGGGACGACCGCCCGCACGCCGAACTCCAGGCACAGCTGGTGCAGCGCCGGCACGTAGGCGGGATCATCGAATCGCGGCACCGCCCGGCGATGGTGGGCGGCGTACTGCGCCGGCGCCAGCGGGTTGGGATCCGCGGCGATCGTCGTGGCGTGCTGTCCGAAGGCGGAGACGAGCGCGTAGCGCTTGCCGACGCCGGTGAGCAGGACGGCTACGTCTGGCTGGGAGGCTGCCATCCGCCCTCCGCTCCCTTGTAGATGCCGCTGCCGCGCGCGACCTGGCCGAGCGTGCGCGCCAGGATTCGCAGATCGAGCGCCAGTGAGCGGTGCTCCACATACCAGAGGTCGAGCTCGATCCGCTCCGGCCATGGCAGCGACGCACGGCCGTTGATCTGCGCCCAGCCGGTGATGCCGGGCTTGACCGCCAGCCGGCCGCGCTGACGCGGCGTGTACTGATCCACCTGGCCCTTCAGCGTCGGTCGCGGCCCGACGATCGACATCTCGCCGCGCAGCACGTTCCACAGGTTGGGCAGCTCGTCGAGCGAGTAGCGGCGCAGCGGCGTGCCGAGCCGGGTGATGCGCGAGTCGCCCGAGGCGATCGCCAGCCCGGCGCCGGTGAACTCGGCGCCGGAGACCATCGTTCGCAGCTTGTAGATCTCAAACAGGCGCCCGTCCCGGCCGACGCGGACCTGGCGGTAGATCGGATCGCCGGGCGACTCGATCCGGACCGCCACGGCCAGCAGCGCCACCAGCGGCGCGGTGAGGATCGTCAGCGGAGCCGAGATGATGATGTCGAGCGCGCGCTTGATCATCGGGTGCCCTCGGCCGGCTCCCAGCCGGCGTGCGTGCCCGCAGTGGCCCAATCCCACAGGCCCGCCGCCAGCGACGCGGTCGTCAGCACGTAATACCTCGCGACCAGCAACGGGCGGGCGGGGACGACGCGCGCGGCCAGTGCCGCCAGCAGGAGCGACAGCTGGATGACCGTCGCGGCAGCATAGATCCAACCGTGACCGAGCAGCGCAAGGCCGGCGATCAGGGCGGCGGCGTGCAGGAACGGCGACCCGTAGCGCAGCACCCGGTGCGAGACGATCATCAGCGCGTAGCCGGGGTCATATCCGCGCGGAGAGAGCATCCCGCCCCGGAGCACGATCGGCCAGCCGTGACTCATCATCCGCCGCTTGCGGGCGAACTCGCCGGCGATCGTCGGCACCATCTTCTCGGCGGCGTGGGCATCCGGCGCGTACACCGCGCGCCAGCCGTGCTTGACCATGTTGAACGGGAACGACAGGTCATGGCCCATGATCGGATCGACGACGAGGTACGCGGCGCGGCGCGTCGCATAGATCGCGCCGTTGCCACCGGTGACCGAGCGCAGCGCGGACTCCATCCGGCGCACGGCCATCTCATAGCGCCAGTACAGCCCCTCCTGGTTGTCGCCGCGGTCGTTGACGAAGCGGACGTCGCCGCACACGTAGCCGACAGCGGCGTTGGCGAACGGCTTGACCAGCTCGCGCAGCGCGTCCGGGGCCCAGGTCACGTTGGCGTCCGAGAACGCGACGATCGGATGGCGCGCCCGGGCAACCCCGGCGTCCTGCGCGCGCACCTTGCCGCCCCGGGGGAGCTCGAGCACGACGTCGGCCCCGGCCGCTCGCGCCCGCTGCGCGGTGGCGTCCGGCGAGCCGTCGCTGGCGACGATCACCTCGACGCGGTCGCCCGGATAGTCGAGCGCGCGGAGATTGGCAACGCGGTCGGCGATGACGTCCTGCTCGGCGTAGGCGGCGACGATCACCGAGACCGCCGGCGGCTCGGCGTCGCCCGGCGCGGCCGGGCCGGCGTCGGCGGCGCCGTGGCGCCCGCGACCGCGCGTGGCCGCCGCCAGCGCCAGCGGATATCCGGCGTGGGTGTAGACGAGCAGGCCGGCGGAGGCCCAGAACACGGTCTTGCGCAGCGTCACGGCGGGGGATTGTGGCGCAAGCTCACCGCGCCGGGCGGCTCGCGGTCAGGATCGGCGAGCTAAGCGGTGATCGCGTCGAGCTCGTCGAAGTCGAGCCCGAGCAGCGCGTCGACCACCCGCGGGTCGAACTGCCGCCATGCCTGAGACGCGATCTCCGCCAGTGCCTGACGGCGGTCCCAGGCCTCCTTGTAGGGCCGTGCGTGGGTGAGCGCATCGAAGACGTCGGCGACGGCGGTGACCCGGCCCGACACCGGGATCTCCTCGCCGGCCAGGCCGCGCAGATACCCGGTGCCATCCCACCGCTCGTGGTGGGTGCCGACGATCTCGGCGGCGAGCTGCAGGATCGGCGAGCACGCGGCGGCGAGCATCTTCGTCCCGATTGCGACGTGCTGCATCATCACCGCTCGCTCGTCGTCGGTCAGCGGACCCGGCTTGAGCAGGATCTCGTTCGCGATCCCGACCTTGCCGATGTCGTGCAACGGAGCGGCGGCACGCATGGCGGCGACGAACGGCTCGGGCAGCCCGAGGCCTCGGGCCAGGAGCGCCGCGGTGGCACCGACCCGCTGGGTGTGGCGGTGGGTGTCGTCGTCGTGGTACTCCGTGACCGACGCAAGGATCGTCAGGCTCTCCAGGCGGGCCTGCTCGAGCTCGACGGTCCGGGCGCGGACGGCCTCGTCGAGAACGTCGCCGCGGTGCTGGGCCTCGCGCTGCAGGTGGCGCGTCAGCAGGTGCGTGCGGACGCGCAGCATCAGGTCGATTTCGTCGATCGGCTTGTTCACGAAGTCCCGCGCGCCCGCGGACAGCGACTCGTGACGGCGCTCCGCGGTCGGATCGGACGTGACGATCAGGACGGGGAGGCGGTCACGACCGTGGACGAGGTGATCGATGGAGCGCAGAACGTCGATCGCCGAGGCGCCCGGCATGTGGAAGTCGAGCAGGATGAGGTCGGGCTCGAAGCGCTCGCAGAGCTCGGGAACGCTGAACGCGTCGCGGGTGCTCTGGATGTTCGTGTACCCCGCCTCGCGCAGCAGCCCCCGCATCAGGGCGACATTGAACGCCAGGTCATCGACGATCAGCAGGCGCATGCCCTTCAGCACCGATTCCTCGGTGCTCGGCGTGCCATCCGGTTCCGGTTGCGCCCGGCTGATGCTCATCTGTTCCCCCTCCGTGGGAATACCGCCTGTGTCCGTTCACCTGGAATGTCGGTCCGCGCGCCCATAAAGTGATCCGTAGTTCGCCGCATTCGCGTCAGCGCGCCTCTCCGGGCGGCTGTGCGGGGGCGGCCGGCAGAGGATCCGTCGGCGGATCACGCCACGATGGCGTCGTGACCGAGCTCGGCCCACAGCACACCCGATGAGGATCGACGGGATCGCGACCGGCGACATCATTCGCGCGTCGATCGGCGGGCGCGTCGTCTACGGCGAGGTGCTGGAGATCAGCGGCGGCGTCGTTCACTTCAACCCCATCTCCCGTGGCGCCGGCTGGCGTCACGCCAGCGCACATCAGATCGTCGGCCACTGGCGGCGCGCCGGCCGGCGCGGCTCCGGCCGGGACGACGCCGAGTCGGCGGTGGCGCCGATCGAGCAGCTCAGCCTCAACCTGGATCCCCCGCCCGACTGACTCGCGGCACCGAGCCGCAGGAAGTACGCACGACGCTGCGGTCAGACCCCGATGGAGGAGCGGCCGACCGGGCCTACGGTTAGCCCGAACCCGCTTGGAAAGGAACGTCGTTCATGAGCATCTCCGAAACCCCCCTGGCCCGGATCAGCGTCGGCGCTGCGATGCACACCGGCATCCTCATGACCGACCCGGACACGCCGTTGCGCGTGGTCGGCCGGCTGATGGCCGAGCGCCGCGTCCATGTCGTGGCGATCGCCGAGGACGGCCAGATGCGCCGGCCGCTGAAGATGGTCTCCACACTCGATGTGGCCGCCGCGGTCGCCGCCGGCGAGGACCTGACGGCCGGTCAGGCCGCGCAGACCGAGCTGCGAGCCATCGGCGCCGGTGAACCGATCGAGGCGGCCGCTCGCCTGATGGCCACCCACGGGGTCGAGCACCTGGTCGTGATCGACCCGGCCAGCGCGCATGCCGAGGGCATCATCTCGGCGCTCGACGTGGCCGGAGCGCTCGGGCGCTGACGTCAATGGCCGCGCCGCGGCCCACACCACGGCCGGATCACAACTTCAGAGAGCAGACACCATGAACCCTCACGACAGTCGCAATATCAGCGCCCCCCAGGGCCCCGTCAACGTCCTGATCGCCGGCGGCGGCGTGGCCGGACTGGAGGCCGCATTCGCAGTGCGCGAGCTCGCCGGGGACCGCGCGCGCGTCACGCTGCTGGCAGCCACCGACAGCTACACCGAGCGTGCCTGGTCGGTCGGCGAGCCGTTCAACTCCAGCCACGCGGCGCGATTCTCGTTGTCGAAGCTGGCTCAGCAGGCCGGGGCCGAACTCGTCCGCGACATGGTGGCCCGGGTCGACACCGACCACCGGACGGTCCACACGGCCGGCGGCCTGGAGATTGACTACGACGCGCTGCTGATCGGCGTCGGAGCCACGGCCCATCCGGTGTTCGAGCACGCCACCAACGTCGACGACGCTCACATGGACGAACTCCTCCACGGGCTCATCCAGGACGTGGAGGGCGGCTTCGTGCGCCGCCTGGCGATCGTCATTCCGGCACCGACCCCGTGGCCGTTGCCGGCGTACGAGCTCGCCCTCATGGCCTCCGAGCGGGCATGGGACATGCAGGCCGACATGGACGTCACCCTGCTGACCCCGGAGCGCGCGCCGCTCGAGATCTTTGGCACGCAGGCCAGCCGCGCGCTGTCAGAGCTCCTGGCCGATCGCCGCATCGAGGTGGTGACCTCGGCCTATTGCGAGATCCCGCGCCCCCAGCTGGTGATCGTGCACCCTGGCGGCCGATCTGTTCCCGCCGACCGGGTCGTGGCGCTCCCGCAGCTGCGCGGCCCCGCCGTCGACGGGCTCCCGCAGGACGGCGGCGGCTTCATTCCGGTAGACGAGTATGGGCGGGTACGAGGCGTCGATCGCGTGTGGGCGGCGGGCGACGCGACCGACATTCCCATCAAGCAGGGCGGCGTCGCCGCCCAGCTGGCGGATACGGCCGCCAGGTCGATCGCCCGGCTGGCGGGCGCCTCGCTCGAGGTCCGTGCGTTTGCCCCGGTGCTCGAAGGCCTCCTGATGACCGGAGGCGCGCCGCGCCATCTGTTCCACCGGCCCGCGTCCGGAACCGCAGCCGAGAAGTCAGCGTTCACTGCGGTCGCGCGCGGTGCCGACCTGCCGAAGATCGCCGCCCGGTACCTGGAGCCAGCGCTGCGTGAGGCGCCGGCTCCCGCCGTCCCGATGTCCGCCTGACCGATACGTCCGGGCGCGATACCGTCTCGCCCATCGAAATCGCGCCCGACACTCCGCCTCGCGCAACGATCGTCCTCGCCGACGATCACGCGATCGTCCGCAGCGCGTTGCGGGCGGTGCTGGAGGACGAGGCCGAGTTCGAGGTCGTCGCCGAGGCCGGCGACGCGGACGAGGCCGTGCGCAAGGTGCTGGCCTACAAGCCGGCGGTGATCGTGCTCGACTTGAGCATGCCGGGCGGCTCCAGTCTGGCCGCGATCCCGCGGATGCTGTCCGCGTCCGCGGATACCGCGGTGGTGGTGCTGACCATGGAAGACGAGCCGCGCTTTGCCCGGGAGGCCCTCCGAGCCGGGGCCCTGGGATTCGTGCTCAAGGAGGCGGCGGACCGCGAGCTCGTGGAGGCGGTGCGGGCCGCGGTTCGGGGGCTGCGGTACCTCAACCCACAGCTCGGCGGCCTGATCGCCGCCGCGCCCCAGACGCCGGCGGGCCCCCCGGACAATCTTTCCGAGCGCGAGGTGGAGGTGCTCCGGCTGGTCGCATTGGGTCATACCAACGCCGAGATCTCCGCGCAGCTGTACCTCAGCGTCCGCACGGTCGAGTCCCACCGCGCCCACATCCAGCGCAAGGCGGGACTGGCGACGCGGGCGGAACTGGTGGCCTACGCTCGAGAGCACGGCCTGCTGGAGACCGGCTCGGACTGAGGACATGCATGGATCAGGCCACTGAGGGAGTTCTGAAGGTTGCTCGGAGCGTGCTCGAGCAACTGGACGTCGAGTTGGTCCTCAAACGCGTGCTCGACGCCGCGCGAGATCTGACCGGCGCACGCTACGCGGCGCTGGGCGTGCTCGACGAATCCCGGGGCGAGCTCAGTCGCTTCCTGACAGTGGGGATCGACGAGCAGACGCGACGTCTGATCGGCCCGCTGCCCACCGGCCGTGGGGTGCTCGGCGAGTTGATCCGCACGCCGGCGCCACTGCGCATCGCCGATGTGGGCAGCCACCCGCACTCCTACGGCTTCCCGGTCGGTCATCCACCGATGAGCTCGTTTCTGGGAGTTCCGATCTTGGTCGACGGGCGGCCCTACGGAAACCTGTACATGACCGAGAAACAGGACGCGGCTCAGTTCAGCGAGGAAGACGAGCAGGCGGCGATCCTGCTCGCCGATTTCGCCGGGCTGGCCATTGATCACGCCGGCCGTCTCTCCGGCTCAGAGGCCAAGCGCGCGTCGCTTCAGCAGACGGTTCACGCACTCGATGCCACGATCCAGATCGCCCGAGCGCTCGGCGGCGAGACCGACCTCGACGCGATCCTCGCGCTGGTCGCCAAGCGCGGCCGGGCGCTGGTCTCCGCGCGGACGCTGATCATCGAGTTGCTGAGCGGCGGTGAGTTGGAGCTGGCCGCCGGCGCCGGTGAGCTGCCGGACGGGCTGCTCGGTCAGCGGGTGAGCCTGGCGAATACGGTGGCAAGCGCGGCGCTGCGCGCCGGGAAGACCCAACGCCTCACCGATCAGCTCAATCGGGCTCGTTTCCAGCAGCACGGCCTCGGCCATCTGGGTCTGTCCGCCGTGAACGGCCTGATCGTCCCGCTGGTGTTTCGCGATCAGACCTACGGCGTGCTGGTGGCACTTGATCATCTCAACGGGGGGGATTTCACGGCCGACCATCAGCGGCTGCTGGAGGCGTTTGCGGCCAGCGCCGCCACCGCGGTCGCCACGGCGCAATCAGCGGCCGACGAGCGCGACCGCCAGCGGGTCGCCGCCGCCGAGGCCGAGCGCGGCCGATGGGCCCGCGAACTGCACGACGAGACCCTGCAGGCGCTGGGAAGCCTGCGGTTGATTCTGTCGAGCGCGCGGCGGGGCGGGGACCCGGCCGGCTTGGCGAGCGCGGTGGACCAGGCGATCGAGCAGCTGGAGAGCGACATCGCCACGCTGCGCGGGCTGATCACCGAGCTGCGGCCGGCCGCCCTCGATCAGCTCGGCCTGGAACCGGCACTGCTGGCCCTGATCGACCGCGTCCGCGGTGGGGGTCTGGACATCGATGCGCACGTCGAGCTGGCGCACGAGCACGAGGGGTCGCCCCAGCGCCTGGATCCCGAGATGGAGACCGGGGTGTACCGGATCGTGCAGGAGTCGCTGACCAACGCGGTCAAGCACGGCGGCGCCGGTCGCGCGAGCGTTGAGGTGCTCGAGCACGAGCAGCAGATCATCGTCACCGTCCGCGACGACGGCGCGGGCTTTGACCCCGATCCCCTCACCGCGGGCTTCGGACTGACCGGGATGCGTGAACGCGCCAAGCTGCTCGGTGGCGAGCTGTCGGTGCACGCGGCTCCGGGCGAGGGAACGACGATCGGCGTGACTCTGCCGGCGATGCGCGGCCGGCGGCAGGGAGCCCCGGCACCGGCGCCGGCGACCCTTCGCAGCAGCGACGCGCGATGACGAGGTCAGTAGTCACTACCGATGGCGGTGAGTGGCGACGACCGATGCCAATGCATGCAGCGGCGCATACGGTGTGCGCACATGCATCCATTGGATAGCCAGACTGCGCTGTCGACGGGTACGGCTCCGTCGACCGATGCGGCCACCGACCAGACGATCACGATCGTCCTGGCTGACGATCACCGGGTGGTCCGCTCGGGACTGAGGGTGCTGCTCGAGTCAGACGGCCGGTTCTCCGTCCTGGACGAGGCCGGCGATGTCGCGGGCACGATCGCGAAGGTTCGCGAGTGTCGCCCCCGGGTGCTGGTGCTGGATCTGAACATGGGTGGCGAATCCAGCCTGGACGCGATACCCCAACTGCGCACCGAGCTGCCAGGGACGCAGATCGTCGTGCTGACGATGCAGGAGAGCCCGGCGTTCGCGCAGGCGGCACTCCGCGCCGGCGCGCTCGGCTACGTCCTCAAGGATGCCGCCGACGCCGAGCTCATGAATGCGGTCGTATCCGCCGCTGACGGCCGGACGTACCTCAATCCCGAGCTGGGAGCCAAGCTGGCGGCGCAGCCGCCGGAGAGTGACACCCGGCCCGACAGCCTTTCGCCCCGTGAGGTCGAGGTGCTGGGATTGATCGCGCTCGGCCACACCAACAGCGAGATTGCGGCCTCGCTGGTCCTCAGCGTGCGCACGGTGGAGTCTCACCGCGCGCATATCCAGCAGAAGATCGGGCTGACGACCCGGTCCGAGCTCGTCGGGTATGCCCGCGAGCGCGGGCTCCTCAGCTGACCTTCAGTCCTACCCCGCTACGTCCGACCGCGCTGCGCCGATCCGCCGCCCCGACACCGTCCGGGCTCGGATACGGATCCAGCGCGAGTCCGGACCGGCGACCCAGCTATGCAGTCCGAGTCGTTGAAGCCGGCGCAGCTCGATGGCGTCACGCACCGGCTCGGTCACGCCCTCGATGATCACGCTCCAGCCGCTGCGTCCGGCAACGTCGATGTCGTCCACCTCAAACCAGGCTCGTGTGGAATGCAGCAGTGCGTAGAGCTTGCTGCCCTCCGCGGAGCGGAATATCACCGACTGTGAGACGGCGTCGAATACGAAGTTGACCGGACGGATCACGGGCTGGGAGTTGATGCCGATCGGCACCACGACCCGTCCGATGGAGGACCCGGCAAGCAGGTCCAGGCATTCCTCGCGACTGCACTGAACCAGAGCCGACGTGGGTTGCGGTTCATAACGAGCGGTCATCCATCGAGGCTAGGGGCTTCAGGGCGCGAGCGGATCCGCAGGGCAATGCACACCTGTCGGTGGCAACCACTGATGCCGTCTCCGTCACGACCGCGGAATACTCGAAGCGACGATGTACCACGCCGGCACCGCCACCGCCGCCGCACCCTACCCCTGGCAATGCGAAGCGGATGTTGCGCTGCGTGACGGCTCCACCGTGCACATTCGGCCGATCCGTGCCACCGACGAACCGGCGATTCGCGCCTTCCTGGACGGCGTCTCCCGTGAGTCGATCGGGTTTCGCTTCTTCGGCGCCGCTGACCTGGACTGGGTCACCTCCTGGTCGCTCGACGTCGACTACGCCGACCGCTACGGCCTCCTCGCCGAGACCGGTACCCCGGGGCGGATCGTCGCCCATGCCTCGTACATCCGGATCAACGACGACCGGGCTGAAATCGCGTTCCTCGTCGCCGATGCGTGGCAGGGACGGGGTATCTCGACGATCATGCTCGCCCACCTCGCGGCCGCCGCCGACCAGCACGGGATCGGGATCTTCGTCGCCGACGTGCTGCCGGCCAACCACCGGATGATCGATGTGCTCCGGCAGAGCGGCTTTCCGATCGACACCCACGCTACCCGTGACGTGATCGAGATCGAGCTGCCGACGTCGCTCTCCCCTGACGTCATCGCCCGCTTCGAGAAGCGCGAACGATCGCGGAGCTGCTCGAGGGCGGCGCGGCGGAACCGACGGCTGCGTAGTTAGGCACCCTGTTTGGTGGAGAAGCGCGGATGGCGGGGTCAGGGCGGGCGGCGACGATGCAGTGGTCAAGCCCACTGGGCGCTATCGAACGTCAGGAAAAGGAACTCACCATGTCTCGCAAGGTATTCGACAAACTCACCAGCGGCGGCGGCGTCATCGTCGTGGTCGTGCTCGTGGTCGCCGGCGCTCTGCTGACCTGGGGCCACAGCTTCGTGAACTCCAACGTCCACAACCAGCTCGCCCAGCAGCAGATCTCCTTCCCGCCGGCGGCGGCGTTCGCGCACGCCAAGGCCGGCACCGAGGTCACCCCCGCGATGATCCCCTCCGTGTCCCAGTACGCCGGGCAACAGCTGCTCACCGGCGCCCAGGCCGAGGTTTACGCCGATCACTTCATCGCCATCCACCTCTCCGAGATGCCGTACGGGGGCGTCTACTCCAAGGTCAGCGCCGCGGCCATCGCCGCGCCGACCAACGCGAAGCTGGCCGCACTCAAGGCGACGTCCTTCCAGGGCACGACCCTGCGCGGCCTGCTGCTCGAGGCCTACGCGTTCTCGAAGATCGGTTCCATCATGATGATCGGCGCGATCGCGTCCTTCATCCTGGCGCTGATGATGTCGGTCCTCGTCGGACTCGGCTTTGCCCACGCTCGCCAGACCGCCCCGGAGAAGCAGATGCTGGCCGGACGGGTGCCCATCGCCTCCTGACGGCGACCCCGCGGGCTTGGCGCCCCGCCAGACCGCCCGCGTCGGCCACTCGGCCGGCGCGGGCGTTTCTCTGCCCGTTCCCCGGGATAGTTGTCCGCGCAACTACCTTGCTATGCTCATCAGCATGGAACTTGGATTGGCGACATTTGCGGACCTCTCCTCGGGCGTCAGCCCGGAGCAGCGCATGCGGGACCTGCTGGAGGAGGCGGAGCTGGCGGAGCAGGTCGGGCTGGACGTGTTCGCCGTCGGCGAGCACCACCGGCCGGACTTCCTCATCTCCTCGCCGGTGGTGGCACTGGCCGCGATCGCGGCGCGCACCGAGCGGATCCGGCTGTCGAGCGCGGTTACCGTGCTGAGCTCCGATGATCCCGTGCGGGTGTTCCAGCAGTTCGCCGAGCTCGATCTCCTGTCGGGTGGGCGCGCCGAGATCATGGCCGGGCGTGGCTCGTTCATCGAGTCGTTCCCGCTGTTCGGCTACGACCTCGACGACTACGACGACCTCTACGCCGAGAAGCTCGAGCTGCTGCTCGCCATCCGCGCGTCAGAGCGCGTCACCTGGTCGGGCCGGCTGCGGGCGCCGCTGTCCGATGCCGGCGTCTATCCGCGCCCGGTGCAGGACCCGCTGCCCGTCTGGGTCGCGGTCGGCGGGTCGCCGCAGTCGGTGGTGCGCGCGGGCGCCCTCGGGCTGCCCATGACGCTGGCCATCATCGGTGGGCAGCCGGAACGCTTCGCCCCGCTGGTGGAGCTCTATCGCCGCGCCGCCGCGGAGGCCGGGCACGACGCCGCCCAGCTGCCGCTGGCGATCAACACCCACGCGTTCGTCGGCGAGACCTCCGCGGCTGCCGACTCGGCCTTCGCCCAGCCCTACCTGGCGATGATGAACCGGATCGGCCGCGAGCGCGGCTGGCCGCCGTCGGGAAGGCCCGAGTACGAGGCGCTGCGGGCGCCGCGCGGGGCCGTCGCGGCCGGGTCGCCCGAGCAGGTGGCGGAGAAGATCCTGTTCGAGCACGAGCTGTTCGGAAACTCGCGCTACATCGGCCAGATGAGCGTCGGCGCCGTGGCCCACGCGGACGTGCTGCGCTCGATCGAGATGTTCGGCACGCAGGTGGCGCCGGTCGTCCGCGCCGAGGTCGCCCGGCGCCAGCCGGTCAGCGTCTGATCCGCTCGTAGAGCTCCAGCGTCCGGTGCGCCGCCTCGTCCCAGGAATACGGGCCGCGGGCGGCCGCCAGCGCGGCCGCGGCGAGCCGGTCGCGGGCCGGGCGATCGGACACCAGCGCCACCAGCGCCGATCGCAACGCGGATGGGTCCTCCGCCGTCACCAGGCGGGCCGCTCCGGCAGCTGCCACCTCGGCGAAGCCGCCGACGTCGCTGAGCACGACCGCCTTGCCGAACGCGAGGGCGGTCGCGAGCACCCCGGACTGGTCAAAGCGCTCGGTCCGCGCGTACGGCAGCACGACGACGTCCGCGTGCGTGAACAGTGCCGATACCTCCCCATCGACCACGAATCGCGGGACGAACCGCACGCTCGGTGTCGCCAGCGCGCGCAGCGGCGCCAGATCCATCATCGGGCGCCCCGCGATCCACAGCTGCGCGCCATCGATCCCCTGCCAGGCGCGCAGGAGGGTCTCCAGGCCCTTGTAGGGGCGCAGCAGCCCGAAGAACAGCACCGCCGGCCCCGCGCCGCCGGCAACCTCGGCCGGCAGCGTTCCCGCCGGGGAGGCGGCGACGTGCTCAAACGCGCCGTGGTGGATGACGTGCACCTTGTCCGGCTTCACCCCCAGCCGCTCCACGAGCTGCTCGCGGCCGTAGTCCGAATGCACCACCAGCGCGTCGACGCGATCGAACAGCCGCCGTTGCGCGCGCACCTGGCCGGGGCGCGGCTCGCGGGGAAGCAGATCGTGTGCGGTGAGGACCAGCGGCCGGTCGGGCAGCAGGCGCACGTCGAGCACCGGCGCCGTGAGCCACTGCACATGCACCACATCGGTCAACGCCGCCAGCCGCCGGTAGCGCAGCATGTCCGGGACGTGCTCGGCCAGCTTGCTCAGCCGCCGCAGCCGCGACCCGGGCGCGCCGACGGAGTGCCGGTAGAAGAGCTCCCGCCGCTCATAGCCCGCGGCCGCGGGGACGTCACCGTAGGCAAACCGGCTGGTGACCAGCTCGACGACCGCCCCGGCGCGGGTCAGCGCCGCCGCCAGCTCGTGGTCGTACGGGGGGGTGAACGCCGAGGGGTCGACGATCTGGACGCGCATCAGGGCTGCAGCCGCCGGCCGGCCAACCGCGCCAGACGGACGGCGACGGCGCGGGGCTCGGCGCCCCCGAGCGGGTGCACGCGGGCGTCGGGCTCGCGCAGCAGGCGGACGACCGCCGGGGCGATCGCGGCGAGACCAGGCCCACCCACCCCACCGGCGCGCCGGCCGGCGAAATCACCGGCGCAGCGCAGCGGGTGGCGCAGCAGCAGGCGGGTCAGTGCCAGCGCACGACCGGCGGCGCCATCGTCCTCGCGATAATCGATGATCAGCCCCCGCGCGACCTGCCAGGCGAGCGCCTCGGGCCGCACGCCGGCCTCGACGCGGGCGCCGGCCAGGGAGAGCGCGAAGTCGGTCAGCGGATCGTCGCGGGCCGGGAAGCGATCGGCCACCAGCACCACCCGAGCCTCGGCGCCCGTCGCCGGATCGGCCCGCCGAGGCCGGTTGGACAGGGTGAAGCCGGCCAGCTCCTCGACCCCCAGCACCGCGTCAAGTGCCAGGAACTGACCGCGCTCGAGCCGGCTCGCGGGCGGCGCCGATGACGGGGCGGCGCGGAGCGCCGGGTCGCCGGCCGGGGCGCGGCGGCCGCGGTGCACGACGCGCCCGGCGGCGCGCTTGACGGCCGGCTCGGGGGCGAAGCCGTCATAGCGGCGTCCCAGCCACGCCCGCCCGGCGGCATATCCGCGCCATTGCCGGCGCAGCGCCCGCAGCGAGGTCCGGTAGCGGTGCTCGACCGACGCCGCCGGCCGTCCCACCAGCCGCCAGCCGGCGCGCTGGATCCGCCAGCTGAAGTCGGTGTCCTCGCCGGCGCGGACGCCCTCGTAGAAGCCGCCCACGGCCTCGAACGCCTCACGGCGGACCAGCAGGTTGGCCGCGACCGCGCGCGGCATGTAGCTGTGCGAGAGGTGGGCATCCTGGTCCAGGAAGCTCTTGGCCTGCGCATATCGGCCGGCCAGGCCGATCGATCCGGCCCCGGGCGGGGCGGGGTCGATCGGGACGACGGCGCCGGCCACCGCTCCGACATCGTCGGCGATCGGGTCGGCGAAGAAGCGATCGAGCAGGTCAGCCGGCGCGATGCAGTCGGCGTCGAGGAACAGGATCCAGTCGCGCCGGGCCTGTTCGGCGCCGGCATTGCGCGCATGCGACGGCGACTGCTCACCGGCCGCCCGGATCACCGCGACGCCGTCACGGCGCGCCGGCGCCGTCCCCGTGTTGTCGACGAGGATGAGCTCATCCCCGCCGGCGACGTCCAGCCCCCGCAGCGCCTCCAGCGCCGACGCCGCCTCCGCCTGCGTCCCGGCAAACGGCATCACCACGCTGACGCCCGGACGGCTCACGACTCGCTCCGCGCCGGCCGCGGGTACGTGGCCCGCGCCCGTCGTAGCAGCGCCCGAGCCTGGCGCCGCTCGGCGGGGTGCAGGAAGCCGGTGCCCAGCAGCGCGAACGGGATGGCCGCCGCCACCGCGGCGCGGCTCAGTAGGCCGATCACGCCGGAGGTGGGCAGGGCCACATCACCGGCGGCCGCAAGGCCGCCCACAATGACCACCAGCTGACCCATCCGCAGCCATTCGAACTGCACCGCGAAGGCCCGGCGGGTGAGCAGGTGCATGAGGCTCAGCATCACCACGTAGGCACCGCACAGCGCCAGGCCGGCCCCGGCGAGGCCGAGGGGCGGCACGAGCACCAGGAGCAGGATCACGTTGGCGGCCAGGCCGGCGATCGACGCCGGGAAGTTGCGCGTGGTCACCTTGGCCCGGCCGGCGATGACCAGGAACACCACCCACAGCCCGTACATGGCCCAGCCCAGCGCCACCCACGGCAGCGCCCTGTAGGCGCCGAAGAACGACGGCGCCGCCAGCAGTCGCAGCACCCAGCGGCCGAGCAGCGCCAGTCCCGCCACCACCCAGCCGCTCACGAACAGGTAGTAGGTCGTCACCAGACCGTACAGCCGGCCGGCCTCACGGTCGTCGGTGACCGAGTAGGCGAGCGGTGGCCACGCGTACTGAAACGCCCTGACGATGAACGCGACCGCGCCGGCCAGCTTGACCGAGATCGAGTACAGGCCGGCGAGCGCCGGGCTGCGGTGATGAAAGATGTAGTAGCGATCGACGATGCTCAGCGCGTAGACCGACGCCTCGGCCGGGACGGTCGGCAGGCCGAAGCGCAGCAGCGCCGCCATCCGCTCGCTGGGCGCCCGCCGCCGCACGAGCCGGTGGCGCATCGTCCACCACAGCGCCAGCAGCACCACGGTCGTCGTCGCGTAGTTGCCGAGCAGCAGCCCGCGCGCGCCATCGCCGAGGCCGACGACCAGCACCACCGACGACGCCACCGTCAGCAGCACGTTGCTCACGGAGGCGATGGCATACATGCGCAACCGCTCGTCCACGCGCAGCAGCCCGTACGCGAGCTCGAGGTTGGTGAACGACCACAGTCCCAGGACCGCGATCCGCAATGTCGTGGCATCGCGGTAGCCGAGGACCACCCGGCTGACGGGCGCGGCGAACACCGCCAGGATGACCGAGGCGACCGTGCTGGCGATCAGCAGGAAGCCGATCGCCCGGCGGGCGAGCGCGTCGCGGCGCTCCTGATCTGCGTCCGTGAAGTAGAAGCGCAGGAACGCCTCGATCATCCCGAAGCGCACGAGAATGCTGACGAAGATGACGCCGTTGGCCAGCAGCTCGACGACGCCGTAGCCGGCCGGGTTGATGTACCGCGTGTACACCGGGAGCAGCAGGACGGCGATGAACTTGGAGACGACATCGGCCAGCTGATAGGCGGCCAGCGACGAGACCAGCCGCTTCAGGTAGGAGGTCACGGCGCCAAACGGTACGTCAGGCCCGGCAACCGGGTCGGCGGCCGCCCCTCAACTCACCGTGACGACCGCGTGCGGCGCCGCGGCGACGGTGACCGGCGACGTCCCGATCGTGCACGCCCGGTTCGTCACGCGCACCCCGATCACGTACGTGCCCGCCGGCGCCGGGCGGCCACCGACGGTGCCGTCCCAGACGCTGACGCCGGAGCGTGAGGTGGCGGAGTAGCTCTTGACCTCCCGCGGGCCCCCGGGTCCGATGCGGTAGATGAGGATGCGCGCCCGGAAACCGCGGGTGCCGGTGTAGTGAATCGTGACCGGCTGGGGCGCGGCCGCCGTGAGCGACGCCGGCGACACGCCCGTGACGGCGGGATGGGGGCGGACGGTGTCGACGGTCACCGGCTTGTCGGCCCCGGCGGGGCTCGCGATCAACAGGTCGCGACCCTGGTGCACCAGCGAGACGCGGATGTAGTAGACGCCATCGGGCGCCACCGAACCATCGGCCGCGCGTCCGAGCCAGCGGAACGTGTGGCGCCGCGGATGCGCGCCGGCCCGCATGTAGACGTCGGAGCCGATCTGCCTGACGATTCTGCCGTCGGAATCGACCATGTACACGTCGACGTCGTCGGAGCGGTTCTGCAGGTAGAAGGAGATCCGCATCTGCCGGAAGCTGACCAGGCGCAGGACTCCCTTGCCGTTGCGCACCGGGCAGACACCGCCGCTCACCGGATTGATCGTGTCCGGGACCGGGGCAGGCGAGCCCTGGATGAGCGGCGTCGTGACCTTCAGATGCTGGACGACGAAGAACGCGCCGACCGTGGCGATCACCAGCGCGACGAAGGCCGCGACCGGCAGCCGGCTCACAGTGGGACCACCGCCACGTTGGGCACGTCGAAGTCATGGAAGGCGTCGAGCCCGCGTGGGTCTCGCCGGCACAACACGACGCGGATGCTTCCGCCATGGCAGACGACCAGCGCCGGCACCGGGCCGCCGGCGTGGATGTCGGTCAGCGCGGCAAGGACCCGCTGCTGGTGCTCGAGGAGCGATTCGCCCCCCGGGAAGCGGAAATCGGCCCCGGCGCGCCGCCAGGCGGCGTACAGCTCGGGCTCGGCGCGCTCGATGTCGGCCATCAGGTGGCCCTCCCAGCGGCCGCGGGCGCCCTCGCGCAGCCGCGGGTCCAGCGTCGGGGTCAGTCCGATGCGGGCGCCGACGATCTCGGCGGTCTCGCGGGCGCGACTCAGGTCCGACGCCCACAGCCACGCGACCCGGTCCTCGGCGGCCACCTTCTCGGCGAGCGCGTGCGCCTGCCGGCGTCCGGTGTCGTTGAGCGGGGTGTCTGTCCAGCCCTGAAAGCGCAGCGGATCGACGTTGTCGTTCGTCTCCCCGTGGCGAGCGAGCAGGATTCCGCCGAGGTCCATCGCTACACCGCGGGCGAGGGCCCCGCGACCTCAGTCATCGAGTTCGGCAACCGCAGTGTCCGAGCGCAGCCCCACCCGGATCGTCTCGAGCGAGAGCACGTCCTCCGGCGTGATGTTGCCGAGGTTGACATCGGGTCCGAGCCGGCGCACGAACCACACCTGCTGGTCCTTGCGCGGCGCGTCGAACAGGATCTTGTCGGCCGGGATGGCGTGCAGGATCTCGTCGACCAGCCCCTGCCGAACCTCGCCGTCGTGACGGAAGATGCCAACGTTGCCGCCCTCCCGTCCCTCGGCGATCACCTTCCAGGCCCCGGCCTCGAGCTCTGACTGCATGTGCTCCACCCAGCGGTACGGAGCCATGATCCGGGTGTCGTCCTTGGAGCCCACCTCCGACAGCACGGTGAACTCCTCGGCGAGGCGACTGATCAGCTCGAGCTTGCGCTCGGACTCGATGTTGAGGGTCCCGTCCGAGAGCTCGATGTGCTCGATCCCGAGCTCGTGCAGGGAGGCGACGAAGCGATCGAGGCGATTCTGAGCGATCGCCAGCTCGGTCAGCGTGCCGCCGAACATGGCCGGAATGCCGAGCTGCTTGTACCGGGCCAGCTTGGCCTCGAGGTTGCCGGTCGCCACGGCGGTGCCCCAGCCGAGCTTGACGAAATCGATGTACTCCCCGGCGACCTCCACCAGACCATCGACGTCGGCGACCGACAGGCCACGATCGAGCACGTGCGTGATCCCCTCCGAGCGCGGCTTGGCGGCGCGCGGAGGCAGGTCGAGGAGATCCGTGATGGCTGACATCGGAGGTGGAGAGTAGCGAGCGCGGCGCGGCGTCAGCCGGCCGCTGCCAGATCAGACCCGGCGGTGACCACGACCTGCGCCGGGCAGGTCGCCGTGGCGCCGCACACCTTGGTGCGATCGCCCTGGCTGACGCCCTGGACCGAGGCCGTCCCGAGATTCAGGGACTTGGCGACGGCGAGCGCGTCGGCGCGATAGGCAGGCTGCGTGTAGCCGACGATCGTCGAGCTCACGGCGTTCTCGGCGGCGTTCTGGGGGGTGGGGCCGCTCTTGTATCCGGCGGTGGTCAGCTTGGCCAGCACGTCGTGGGCGAGGTTGTTCGTCGTGGTTCCGTTGAGCACCGCGACCGTCACCGAGGCGGGCGTCACCGGGGCGCTGGACGCCGGCGTCGTGGTGTGACGCTTGCGGTGGCCGGCCGTGTTCGCGGCGGTCGAGCTCGACGCGGCCGTCGAGGAGGAGGAGCGCGACGGGGTGGCGCCCGAGCTCGTCAGCACGAGCACGCCGACGACCACCACCGCCACGACGAGCGCGATCAGCAGCACGAGGGCGACCGGGTTCAGCCGGCGGCCGCGCGGGTCTGACTCGGATGTCCGCCGCAGCGGCGGGGGCCCCTGACGTGACGGCGGCGCGCCCTGGGGACGCAGCGGAACGCGCGGTGGGGGCGCCACGGCGCCGTTGGCCGGGCGGCCCTCCAGGGAGGGTGGCGGAGCCGGGACGGGCGCGACGGACGACATTCCGTTTGCCCCGGCGGCCGCCGTCGAGGGCGGCGGGCCCACCGGCGGCGGTGGCGCCACGGCGGTGCCGGGGTCGGCGGCCGCGCCGTTGGCCGGCTGGCCGTTGCCGCCGGTCTTCAGCGCGCGGATCGAAATCGGGTCATCGTCGCCGACCGGGATGAGCCGGGTGGCGGCGCTCAGCGCCGGCGCGCCGACGCCGGCGGGCGCGGCGGGAATCGTCGCCACCGCCCCGACCGGGATGGGCGCGGCGGTCACGGGTGGGGCGGCCACCGATCGGGACGCCACGGGCGCGGCCGCCGGCCGGGCCGCGAGTCTGGCGGCCGCCGGGGGCGCCGCGACCGGGGCGGTGGCCGTCACCGGCGCCGGAGCGGGCGTCCGCGAGAGCTGGTCCATGTAGGCATGGAGCTCCTCGAGTTGGCCTTCGGCGTAGTCGGCGCGGCGGCGGAGGTTCGCGGTTTCCCGCGCCTGCGTGAAGAACAGCAGGACCAGCAGCGCCAGTCCGATGATGGAGGCGAAACCGACGTCGGCGCCCACCGAGCTGATGAAGTGGTGGATGGAGAGTGCGAACGGGATCGCTGCCATGATCAAGCGCGCAGTCTAAGGGGCAATGCCGGCGCCATCGCCGGCGGTCAGAGTGACACGGGCCCCGGAGAGCTCTGACACGGTCTTCGCCAACGCGGCCGCGTCCCCTTCGAGAACGAGCAGGTTTATGTCCGCGAACGTCCGGTCGACCCAGGTCGGGTCCAGGCGGTCGTGGCTGGCGCGCTGGATGCGCTGGACCGGCGTCGGCTGAGGGTATTCGTGGACGTCGAACAGCTCCTCGTGGAACTTCTCACCCGGGCGCGCGCCGACGATGTCGATGGCGATGTCCCGCTCGGGCTCCAGACCCGACAGGCGGATCATGGTGTCGGCGAGCTCGATGATCTTGATCGGCTCGCCCATCTCCAGGACGAAGATCTCCCCACTGGCCTCGCCGTCCAGCGAACCGGCGCGGATGATCAGCTGGACCGCCTCCGGGATCGTCATGAAGTACCGGGTCATGCGCTCGTCGGTGACCGTGACCGGACCGCCGGCGGCGATCTGGCGGCGGAAGATGGGCACGACCGAGCCCGAGGATCCGAGCACGTTCCCGAATCGGACGGTCGCATACCGGGTGCTCGGGTGCTTGGCGGCCTCGGCCTCGACGGCCCACTCCGCCAGCGCCTTGGACGCTCCCATCACGGTCGCCGGCTTGACGGCCTTGTCGGTCGAGACGAGCACGAACGCACCGACGCCGAGGTCCCCGCAGATCCGCGCCATCAGTCGCGTGGCCAGCGCGTTGTTGCGGATCGCCTCGACCGGATTGGCCTCCATCATCGCCACGTGCTTGTAGGCGGCGGCATGGAACACCACCGACGGACGGTGCTCGGCGATCACCTCGCGCATCCGCTCCTCTTCCTTGCAATCGGCCAGGACGGGGACGGCGGTGCGAATGTGGCGCTCGTCCTCGAGCTCGCGCCGGATCTCGAACAGGTTGTCCTCGGCGTGATCGACGAGCACCAGGCTGCGCGGGCCGACCCGGGCGATCTGGCGGCACAGCTCGGCGCCGATCGATCCGCCGGCGCCGGTGACGAGCACGACCTGGTTGGCGAGGTAGGCGCCGACCTGGGCGAGCTCCTCGCGCACCGGCTCGCGTCCCAGCATGTCCTCCACGCGCACCTCGCGCAGCTGCCGGGTGACGCGGACCTGACCGGAGCCGTCGCGCAGCAGCTCGAACACCGTCGGGGTCGTGCGAACGGGGATGCCTCGCTTGCGGCAGGCGGCGACGACGCGCGCCCGCAGCGTGCCCGGCGCCGACGGGATCGCGATCACGACCTCGTCGGGCTCGACCTCGTCGAGGACCCGCTCGAGGTCAGACGTGGTCGTGCCGAGCACCTTGAGCCCGTACTCGTCCTTGATGCCCTGCTTACGGGGGTCGTCGTCCAGGAAGCCGACCGGGCGCAGACCGAGCTCGCGATTGCGCATCAGCTCGCGGACGACGAGGCGGCCGCCGTCGCCCCCGCCGATCACCAGCGCCTCACGGTCGCCCTTGGTGGCGCGCAGGCTGCGCACGCGACCCTCGCCGATCAGCTGCACCGCAAAGCGGGCGGCCACCAGCAGCGCCAGGGTGAGCAGGCCGAACGTGACGATGACGCTGGCGGGGAGCTCGACCGGGCCCCGGGGGCCGTAGCGGGTCGTGAACGTGATCTTGCCGTGGTGGTGGCGCACGGCGTGGTAGTGGGGCACCTGCTGCGGGATCGACGCCAGCACCGGATGCACCAGCGCGATCAGACCGACCACCACGATCGTGGACACGACGACCGCCTGGAGCACGGCCTCGTAGTCCCGGCGGCCGATGAATCGCCACAGGCGCTGGTACTGGCCGAACGAGGCCAGCACGATCAGCGTGACGGCGACGACCCCGATGATCGTCGTCCCCAGCAGATGCCCGTAGCGCTCGTTGGGGGTGCCGAAGCGACCCTCGAACCGAAGCCAGAACGACAGAAAGTATGCGAGCGCGACCAGAACTCCGTCCACCAGCAACTGGGGCAGAGCGTGGCGGTGGACGGGAAAGGCCGCGGATCTGATCCGTCGGCGCATGCGGCGGGGATTCTAGTGGCGTAAATGTGAAGCGCCGCTAAGCGCCGCTACGGGTCGTTGCGGGGGTGCGGGACGAACGTCAACTGCGGCTACCGATGAGGGGACGCTGGGTGGGCGGCGGCACCCGGCGAGGGCAAAGGGGCGACGCGGGTGCTGATTCGGGTCTCCAGTACTCGATTTCTCCTCCACGTCGGAGCGCCGCGGCGGGTCAGCCCGGCCCGGCCGGCGGGCGGCCCCACGGGAGCCCGGCAACCACGACCCGCCCCCTTCGAGAGCCGCCGTTTCCGCGCGGGCCGGCGCGACCGACGAGGCGAACGTCAACGGCAGCGATCGATGAGGGGGACGAGAGGTGGGCGGCGGCACCGGCCGGGCGCAAGGCGCCACCCGGGGGACGTGGAGGCTGATTTGGACCGTATGTGTGCGATTTCTCCTCCACGTCGTCGCGGGGCTCCGGGTCAGCCTGCCGAGGTCCCGGGCGACCAAGGCCGCCCACCGCAGCCCAGCCACCACCCGACGCGCCCCTTCGAAAGCCGCCGCTTTTCGGGGCGGGCCGGCGCGCGACGGCCTACGACTTCGGAACGAGCACGCCCTGCGGATGGCGGGCCGTCGGCACGTACAGCGATTTCAGCGAGGCGCAGCCGGCCGCATGAGCGTTCTGGGGGCGCAGCGGCTGCGCCGCCCAGCCGTTCGGCAGCAGGACGAAGTAGATGACCGGGTTGGTGCGCTTGAGAACCTTCAGCGGCTGGTAGGCGACCTGGCCGGTGTCGCGGTGCAGGTACCAGCCGGCGATGCTGACGTACTCGACGTTGAGCAGCGCGCCGCCGCAGGCCGCGATGCGCGCCGGGCCACCGAGGGCGGTGATGTAGGACCCGAGCTGGAGGATCCGGGTGGTGCGGTTGCGCTGGGCGACGATGTCCCGATGCTCGCGATCGGCGAGCGCCCGCGCATGGGGCAGGCACACGGCCACGAACACGACGGCGAGCGGGATCCCGGCCCAGCGGGGCCACCAGCTCGGCAACGCGGAGTGCCATCGCCGCGCGTCGAGGAGCAGCCAGCCCGTGGCGACGCCCGCCAGGACACCGGTGAGGCCGGCCGCCTCGAACAGGTACCGCTGGACGCCCGGGAAGCCATGCAGCACGAACGCGATCTCGATGAGGACCCACAGCACGACCATCCCGGCCAGAGCCAGCACGGTGCGGTTGCGGCGCAGCGCCGCCAGACCGACGGCGACGAGTGCGGCCAGCTCGATCGGCAGGTACAGGAGATCCCGGTAGCGATCGATCGTGCAGACGATCTTGTTGGTCGTGCACTCCCGCGGTGACTTGAGCGCGAGTTGGCCGGCGATGTCCGGCTTGCCGTTGGTGATCGTCGGGACCCCGAACCAGAAGAACAGCGTCACCACCCCGCCGGCCGCGACCATCCAGCGCATGGCGGGCCGCTTCCACAAGATCCACCCCCCGTAGATGACGAGAAACGGCCACAGCTCGGGCCGGCCGAGGCCGGCGTAGACGCCCAGCCACCAGGCCCAGGCCAGCCGGCGGGCGAGGAACATGTCGATCGCGGCCAGGCAGAACGTCACGATCATCGAGTCCGATTGGGCGCTCAGGACGTAGTGGAAGTAGCTCATCGAGCCGGGCAGCGAGAGGCTCCCGTCCTGGATTCCGAGCACGCACGCCCCGGCGACGATGGCGGCGATGATCGGCGCCCACCGCGGCGCGTCCTTCACGGCGGTCAGCCGGTAGGCGATCCGACCGGCGAACACCGCCCCGGCAAAGGACACCGACACCGACGTGAGCATCCACAGGTGCAGCGCCTCGTGACCGGACAGGGCGAACACGACGTTGGGGATGTAGCTGAACGGCTTCCACGACGGGGCCCCGCCGAGGTTGAGGCTGCCGTGGAGGGTCTGATAGCCCCAGATCAGCCACCCGTACGGGTCATAGCCGGGACGGGTCTTGGCCCAACGCAGCGCCAGTTCGGCGAGGAGGACGATGGCGATCGCCACCAGCCACCAGACGTGACGTCGGTAGAAGGGCTGGTCCCGGCTCCCGGCGGACCCGTCGTCCGGCGAGGGCTGGCGGCCCTCTGGGTCGAGGGCGTGCGGCGTCTCTAGCGTGGTGTCAGACACGAGGCGCCACGGACGGTACCAGCCTCAGTCGCGGACCCTGACCGGGGTCGTGAGCAGGTCCGTGAACAGCCTCGGATCGCGGCGGACGCGGCGCCCCGAGGCCGTGGCCGGGTCGCGCTTGACCATCCGCACCTGATCGGGATCGTCGAGCCGGCGCAACCTGCCATCCGCGATCAGACCCTCGTCGACGGCGCCCAGGCGTCCCTCGAACACCGTGAACACCGGCGTGTCGAGCGCCACCGCCTCGCGATTCATGGTGCCCCCGGCCGAGACGACCAGGTCGGCGTACGCGATCAGGGACTGCGCGTCGATCGCCTGCTCGGGAACGATGTAGCCGCCGTCCCGGGCGAGCTCGGCGCGCTGCTCCGGCGTGCGCGGCAGCACCACCGTCTGGGTCCCGCGCAGCGTGCGCAGCACCTGGCCGAACAGGTCGTTCTCGAAACGGTGATAGAGCGAGACCGTGGGGGGCGTGCGCACGACGGCGATCGGCTCGCGCGAGTCGAGGCCCAGCTCGGCGAGGACCGCCGGGTCGGGCTCGAAGTCAGCGAGGTAGTACTCCTCCTTCAGGCCGGGGTAGCGCCGCAGCTTGCGGCGGGCGCCGTAGGCGTACAGGCGCTCGGGGGGGATCGCCTCCGGGACGACGACCGTCTGCGCCAGCCGGCAGTTGATGGTGTGCTGGACCGTCGCCCACTCGTAGTCGAACGTGGTCGAGCACGGGATCCGCAGCAGCGCCGCGGCCACGGTGACGTCGTTGGACCCGTGCCCGAGCGCCAGGTCAAAGCGCCGGCCGCGCGCCCACCGGGTGAGCTGGGCCGAGCGCGCCGCCAGTCCCCGCGCCTTCGCCGCCAGGCCGGCACCACGATGGCGGCCGATGGCCGTGTGCTCTATCCCGAAGCGGTCGCACAGCGCCAGCGTCTGGGCGAAGTCACGGGCGGTCACCTGCACCTCGTGTCCCTCGACCTGCAGCCGCTCGATCACCGGCCTGAGCACCAGGACGTGCGGCGAGTTGGTCAGGTCGACCCAGACGCGCACTCAGATCACGCCGCCGGTCGGATCGTCACACCGCCGCGGCGACCGCCGCCACGACCTCCTGCGCCTGCGCCGGGGTGAACACGGGACTGATCGGAAGCGCGAAGTTGTCGGCGGCGAGCTCGTCGGTCGCGGGCAGGGGGCCGAGCCCCGACACGAACGGGGCCATTGCGGCTTGACGATGCAGCGGACTGCGGTAATACCCGCGCGCCCCGACGCCGGCGGCAGTGAGCGCCGCGAGCACCTGATCGGCCCGTGGATGCGTCACGACGTACAGGTGCCACGCCGGGTCGGTCTGCGCCGGAACCACCGGCAGCGACACATGCTCGCCGAGACCGGCCGCGACGTAGGCCGCGGCGCCGGCGCGGCGGCCATCGGACCAGCCGTCCAGTTCGGGCAGCAGGACGCGCAGGATCGCCGCCTGCATCTCGTCCAGGCGTGAGTTGTAACCGATGTACTCGAACGTCTGCTTGTCCCGGGAACCGTGGAAGCGCAGCGCCCGGACAAGGTCGGCCACGTCGTCGTCGTCGGTGACGACCGCGCCGCCGTCACCGAACGCGCCGAGGTTCTTGGAGGGGTAGAACGAGAACGTGGCCGCGTGACCGAGCGTCCCGGCCATCCGCCCGTTGTGACGCGCGCCGGCCGCCTGCGCGGCGTCCTCCAGGATCGGGACTCCCAGCGAACGCAGCTCTGCGATCGGCGCCGGCATCCCGAACAGATCGACGGCGACGATCGCCGTGGTGGCCGGGGTCAGCGCGGCGCGGACGCTGTCGACGGTCACGTTGCGCGTGCCGAGGTCCACGTCGCAGAAGACCGGGCGGGCGCCGGCGTTGACGATCGCCTCGGCGCTGGCGTAGAACGTGAACGACGGAACCACCACGTCGTCACCGGGGCGGACGCCCAGCGCGCGCAGCGCGATCGTGATCGCGTCGGTCCCGTTGGCCACTCCGACGGCGTGACGGGCACCGAGGTAGTCGGCGAACTCACGCTCGAACGCCTCGACCTCAGGCCCCAGGACGAACCGGCCAGCGGCGACGACCGCGGCGAGGCGATCGAGGATCGCGGGGCGGACGGACTGCAGCGGAGTGGCCGAATCGAACAGGGGGACAGCCATCGCTGCACCCTAGCGATTCGACGCTCATGGTCGGCTCACGCGGCCCCGCTACGCTAAGCCGCTGTGCCACTGCTCCTGGCCTCTCTGACCGGCCCGCTGGTCACGTTCGCGACCAATCTCATCGACCACCTCGGGCTGGCCGGGGTGGGCCTGCTGACCATGATGACGAGCGTCGTCGGCGTGCCCGGGACCGAGCCGACGATGCTGTTCGCCGGCTTCGACGTGTTCCAGGGCCACCTGACCCTGCCGGGGATCATCGTCGCCGGGGTGGTGGGCGACGTCCTCGGCGCGTCGATCGCCTACGCGATCGGCTACTTCGGGAGCCGCGAGCTGCTCGAACGCCCGGGCTCAAAGCTGCACGTGAACGCCGCCGGGCTGGACCGCGCCCACCGCTGGTTCGAGCGCTGGGGCACCTCCGTCATCTTCATCTCCCGGATGCTGCCGTTCGTCCGCGCCGCATTCCCGTACGCGGCCGGGGTGGCCAGGATGGCCTACTGGCGCTTCCTGGTGCTGGCGACGCTGGGGTCGATCATCTGGATCGGCGCGCTCGGTGTCCTGGGCCGCGAGGTGGGCAGCCAGTGGCAGACGTGGCGCCACCACCTCGAATACGTCGACTACGCGGGCGCCCTGGCGCTGGTCGCGGCAATCGTCTACGTGCTGGCGCGCTGGATTCGGCGCCGGCGGGCCGGCGATCGCGAGAGTCCGGCGGCCGATGTCGTCTCCGACTGAGCCTGGATTGGCGGCTCAGCGGGGGCAGGATCTGGCTGTCGGCCAGGCGATCCTGCTCGGAGCGCTCCACGGGCCGGCGGAGCTGCTGCCGATCTCCTCCTCCGGCCACATCGCGGTCATCCCGTGGCTCCTGCGCTGGGACTACGCGCGCGTCGATCCGGAGCTGCGCAAGGCATTCGAGGTGGCGCTCCATGCCGGCACCGCGGCCGCCCTGCTGATCACGCTGCGCCCGGAGGTGCAGGAGGCCGTGCGGGACATCAGTTCGCGGCGGGCCGAGCTGGTGATCCTGTCGTTCGTGCCGCCGGCGGTGGTCGGGTTCGTGCTCGAGCGCCCGATCGAGCGCTACCTGGGGACGCCGGCGACGATCGCGGTCGGCCTGATCTGCGGGTCGGTGGCGATGGCGTGGGCCGACCGGGCGCCGCAGGATCGGAGTTCCGACGACGCGGGCGCGGTCGACGCGCTCCTGCTCGGGCTCGCCCAGGCGTGTGCGCTGATCCCCGGCGTCTCGCGCAACGGAGCCACCCTCGCCGCCGCTCGCATGCGGCGCTTCAACCGCGAGGACGCCAACAAGCTCTCGCGTCACGTGGCGCTGCCCGTGATCGCCGGCGCGACGCTGCTCAAGACGGTCCGCCTGACCCGGCGCGGGCTGCCACCGGCCAGCACGGTCCCGATCGCCGCCGGCGTGGCCGCGTCGTTCGCCTCGACGCTGGGCTCCACGTGGCTGATCCGGCAGGTCGAGCGCGACCGCTCGCTGGCCCCCTACGCCGTCTACCGGATCGGGCTCGCCGCCGTGGTCCTGCGCCGCTGGTTCCGCGGCCGCAACTGATCCGGACCATGCACGACAATGGCCAGGTGAGCGACGCCCCCGACGCCTATGCCGCCGCCGGAGTCGATGTCCGCCGGGCCGACCGTGGCGTAGCGGCGCTGGTGTCGGTCCTGCGCTCGATCGACACCGGCCGCGAGCGCCTGGCGGTGCCGCTGCCCGGGCACTTCGCCAGCGTGCTGCGAATCGCGCCGGGGCTGGGGATCGCACTGGCCACCGACAGCGTCGGCTCCAAGCTGATCGTCGCCGAGCAGACGCAGCGCTTCTCCACGATCGGGATCGACTGCGTGGCGATGAACGTCAACGACCTCATCTGCGTCGGCGCCGAGCCGCTGGCCCTGCTCGACTATCTGGCGGTGGAGTCGGCCGACCCGGAGCTGCTGGCCGAGATCGCCGAGGGTCTGCGCGTCGGCGCGGAGGACGCCGGCGTCGAGATCCCTGGCGGCGAGGTCTGCCAGCTGCCAGAGGTGATCCGCGGGCATCCGTCCCCCTACGGCTTCGATCTGGTCGGCTCGGCGTTCGGCACCGTGTCGCTCGATGCCATCGTTGACGGCAAGTCGTGCGCCGCGGGGGATGCGGTGATCGGCCTGCCGGCGTCCGGCGTGCATTCCAACGGACTCACCCTCGCCCGTAGCGTGCTCCTCGACGACGGCGGCCTGGCGCTCGATGCCCGCCCGGCGGCGCTCGGCGGCCACAGCGTCGCCGACGCGCTGCTCGAGCCGACGGTCATCTACGTGCGGGCGATCCTGGAGCTGCTGCGGTCGGATGTCGACGTGCACGGCCTGGCCCACATCACCGGGGGCGGCCTGCTCAATCTCCTGCGCCTCGGGGACGGGATCGGATTCGAGATCTCCGCGCCGCTCCCCGTGCTGCCCGTGTTCGGCCTGATCGCCGGGCTCGGCGGCGTCCCCCCGGAGGAGATGTGGGAGGTCTTCAACATGGGATGCGGCTTCGTCGCCGTCGTTCCCGAGGCAGACGCGCAACGCACGGTCGCCCTGCTGGAGACCCGTCATCCCGGGACCGCCGTGATCGGCCGCTGCGACGATCGGGGCGGCGTCGTGTCGGTTCCGAGCGTCGGGATCGAAGGCGAATCGGGACGCATCCGGGCCGTCTGAGAAGACTCTCACCTGGTCGGCTTCGCCCACCCGCGCGCTCACCCGGCGCGTACCGCAAAATACGAACGTCTGGTGGCTGTCACCGAAACCCATCGATGAGCACTCTTCTGGGCACCAGCCTCAACGGCCGCTACCGCTTGGAGGCGCGGATCGCCGCCGGCGGCATGTCGACGGTCTACCGGGCGCTCGACGAGACCCTGGAGCGCCAGGTGGCGGTCAAGCTGATGAATCGCGAGGTCGCCTCCGATTCCGATCAGCTCGAGCGATTCCGGCGCGAGGCGCGCGCGGTGGCGCAGCTCTCGCATCCGCACATCGTCGGCGTGATCGACGCCGGCGAGGACGACAGCCGGCCGTACATCGTGCTCGAGTACGTCGAGGGCGAGACGCTCAAGGAGCGGATCCGGCGGCTCGGACGGCTCCCCATCACCGAGGCCGTCGCCTACGCAATCGAGATCGCCCGGGCGCTGGGCGCCGCCCACGCCCGCCACATCGTGCACCGGGACGTCAAGCCCCAGAACGTGCTGATCGACCATGAGGGCTCGGCCAAGGTGACCGACTTCGGCATCGCCCGGACGCTCGAGGAGGATGGGCTGACCGCCGACGGACGCGTCCTGGGAACGACCGACTACGTGTCCCCCGAGCAGGCCCTCGGCCAGCACGTGACCGGCCAGTCGGATCTCTATTCGCTCGGGGTCGTCCTGTACGAGATGCTCACCGGCGAGGTCCCGTTCAAGGGCGAGAGCCAGGTGGCGGTGGCGATGAAACACGTCCGCGAGACGATCCCCGATGTCCAGCTCAGCCGCCCCGAGGTGTCGGCGGCGCTGGCCGGCGTGCTCGAGACGGCGACCGCCAAGCGCCTCGACGAGCGCTACGCCGACGACGCCGAGCTGATCGCCGACCTCGAGGACGTCCTGGCGATCGAGACCGCCCGCTCGGGCAGCGCCACCGGCGAGGTCACCACCGTCCTGCGGACGCTGCCACAGGGGACTCGCCGGCGGGTTCCGCTGCGGCTGCGCCAGCCGCTCCTGGTCACCGTCCTGGCGCTGGCACTGGCGGCGGTGATCGTGGGGGGAATCCTGTATCTGGCCGGACGCACCCACCACGGCACCGGGACGCTGCCCCAGGCCGCCCCCAAGGCCACGCCGCACCCGATCTCCCTGTGCGACTCGTGCGCGACGGACTACAACCCGGACGCGCTCAGCGGGCCCAAGAACCAGCATCCCAGCCAGGATCCGCTGGCGATCGACGGTAACCGCAACACCGCCTGGACCACCGAGAGCTATGACAACGACACGCTCGGCAAGCCCGGGGTCGGGATCTACGTGGACGCCAAGCCGGGCGTCGCGGCCGGGAACATGATCATCGACACCGACACGCCGGGCTACCGGGTGGTCATCTACGCCCGCAAATCGACGCCCAATCCCAACACCTTTGACACCGGGCCCGGAGGCTGGGTGCCCGTCGGCAGCGCCCCGACCGTCCACGCAACCCAGACGATCCCGCTGCACACCGCCGGCGTGCGGTATCGCTACTACCTGGTGTGGATCACGAGCCTGGGCAATCACGCCCAGGTGGACGTCAACGAGATCGCGCTCTACACGTAGGTGGACGGACCGTGGCGATTAAGCGAACTCCTGGTTCGCTTAATCGCCACGCTCTAAGCGCCCCGCCGTTTGCGCGCTGCCCCGCGGCGGCCATCAGTAGCGATGGGCGCGCTCGGCCTTGTGCCGCTCGAGCGCCAGCGCCACGAGGCGGTCCAGGAGCTCGGGGTAGGCGATCCCGCTGGCCGCGAACAGCGAGCCGAACACGCTCGTCTGGGTGAAGCCCGGCATCGTGTTGAGCTCGTTGACAAGCACCTCGCCGTCGGCGAGCACGAAGAAGTCGACCCGGGCCAGCCCCGAGCAGCCCGACGCGACGAACGACCGGACGGCGAGCTCACGGACGCGCTCTGAGACCGCGGGGTCGATCCGCGCGGGGACGACCAGCCGCATCTGACCCGGCGTGTACTTGGCCTCGTAGTCATACCAGCCGCCCTCGCCCGCGGCGAGCATGATCTCGCCCGGCTGCGACGCGATCGGATCCCCGTTGCCGATGACCGAGCATTCGATCTCGCGCCCGTCCGCGCCGGCCTCGGCGATCGCCAGCGAATCGTGAGCGAACGCCGTCTCCAGCGCCGCCGCCAGCTCGCCGGCATCCGCGACCCGGGCGATGCCCACCGAGGATCCCAGCCGGGCCGGCTTGATGAACACCGGGAAGCCCAGCTCGTGCACCGCACGCGCCGCCGCGGCCGGGTCGGTGCGGAACTCCAGTTCGTCGATGGCCCGGTAGCGGACCTGCGGAATCCCCGCCTCGGCCATGAGCTGCTTGAACACCACCTTGTTCATGCACAGCGCCGACGCCAGCACGCCGGCCCCGACGTAGGGCATGTCGAGGCACTCCAGCAGGCCCTGGACGGTCCCGTCCTCGCCGAACGGGCCGTGGAGCACCGGGAACACCACGTCGATCTCGGGCAGGCCGGCGCCGAGCGCGACCGACACCGGCTCACCGGCTCGCCGCCACACCCCGTCGTGCCCGATCTCGATCGTCGTCACATCGTGCCCGGCCTCGCGCAACCCGTCGGCGACGGAGGCCCCCGAGGCCAGCGACACCTCGTGCTCGGAGGACCGTCCGCCGGCGAGCACCGCCACACGCCTGGCGGCGGGAGTCGCTCCCGGCTCATGCCGCTGGGCGGTCATGGAGCGGGGCTGGTCGTCGTCGGGCTCGACGACGTCGTCGGGGTGGTCGGAGAAGAGGTGGTCGAGGTGGAGGTGGAGGTGGAGGTCGACGTGACCGGCACGTAGTGCCCAACCGTGATCGTGACGGTGGCGCCCTTCTTGGCCGTGGAGTTCCCGCGGGGACTCTGGTGGATCACGATCCCATTCTTGGCGGAATTGCTGACGTCCTGACTCGTCTGCACGACGTTGAGGCCGGCGGTGGTCAGCGCGCTGTCGGCGCTTGACACCGGATCGCCGGTGACCGCGGGGACCGTGACCGTCGCGGGCGCGGTGGCCACCGTGATGGTGACGGTGGAGCCCTTGGCGGCGGTTGTCCCGCCAGCCGGTGACTGGCTGATCACGTTCCCCACCGCCACCGTCGTCGACGGCTGGCTCTTCTGGTTGACGTTGAAGCCGGCGTGGGCGAGCTGGGTGCCGGCGGCGGTCTGGGTGTCTCCGCTGACGTTGGGGACCAAGACGGTCTGAGGTCCGGAGGACACGAACAGCGTCACCGCGGTCCCCCGGGAGACCGACCGGGCCGTTCCGGGGTTGGTGTCGGTGACCTGCCCGGCCGGGAACTGGGAGGACGGACGCGGCACGACGTTGGCGACCGTGAGGTGGGCGCGCTTGAGGTGCTGGGTGGCCTGCGCGACGGTCAGGCCCTGGACCGACGGCACCGAGACGTTGCGCGCCCCGCCCGGCCCGGTCGAGACCTCGAGCGTCACTGTCGAGCCCTTCGTCGCGGTGCTGCCGGCGGGCGGTTGCTCGCCGGTCACGATCCCCTTCGGCTTGCGGCTGGACTGGGGAACCGAGTCGACCTGGAAATGCGACGCGGTCAGCACGCCACGGGCCACCGTGTACTGGTCGCCGACGACGCGGGGCACCGTGTACTCCTTGGGGCGCGTCAGCAGATACGCCGCCGCCGCCGCCGCGGCGACCAGCAGCAGCACCACGGCCGCCCATGCCCATGGGACCCACCCGCGGCGACGATCCTCCTCCGGCGGTCCGATCGCCGCCATCTCGCCCGACCCGTTGGTGGCGGGGTCGGCGCGCGGATACCCGCCGGCGATCGCCGCACCGGCACCCGCCGCGGCTCCGGCGGCGGCCACCGCCGCCATGCTGGCGGTGTGCTGCCCGGCGCCGGCGGAGGTGATCGCCTCGCGGCAGTGCTCGAGCACGGTGATCAGCTGATCGGCGTCGACGGGGCGATCCGACGCGTTCTTGTTGAGCACCCACAGGACGGTCTGCTCGAGCTCGGGCGGGATGTCGGGGTTGATCTCCCGCGGCGGGATCGGAGCCTCCGAGACGTGCTTGAGCGCGATCGTCACGGCCGACTCCCCGTCGAACGGGACCCGCCCGGTCAGCATCTCGTACAGGACCACCCCCACCGAGTACAGGTCAGAGCCGGCGTTGACCGCGTGCCCCTGGGCCTGCTCGGGCGACAGGTACTGCGCCGTGCCCATGATCGAACCGGTCTCGGTCATGTCCGACGCCCCGGCGCGCGCGATCCCGAAGTCCGTCACCTTGGCGTGGCCGGCGTCGTCGACGATCACGTTGTGGGGCTTGAGATCGCGGTGGATGACGCCCCGCCGGTGGGCGAAACGCGCCGCCTTGAGGATCTGGATGGCGATGTCGATCGCCCGCAACGGATCGAGCGGCGCCTCCTGGCGGATCAGCTGCTTGAGCGACCGGCCGGGCAGGTACTCCATCGCGATGTAGTACGTGTCATCGAACGACCCCCGGTCATAGACGCTGACGACGTTGGGGTGCTGGAGACCGGCGGCGGCCTGGGCCTCGCGGCGGAAGCGCTCGACGAAGTCGGGATCCTCGGCGAACCGGCGGTGCAGCAGCTTCAGCGCGACCTTACGGCCGAGCTGCTGGTCCTCGGCCAGGAACACGTCCGCCATGCCGCCCGCGCCGAGCCGGGACAACACCCGGTAGCGGCCGTCGACGATCGTGTTGGGGACGGGCTCTGCCATCAGCGCGCTCCCCCCGAGGTCCCGTCGCGCCACGCCATCGTCACTTGCCCTCCGCCAGCAGAGTCTGGACCACCTGCTTGGCGATCGGAGCTGCCACCTGGCCGCCGAAGCCGCCGACGGTCTTCTCGATCGTCACCGCGACCGCGACCTGGGGAGCCCCGGCGGGAGCGAAGCCGATGAACCACGGCTGGGTCTCGTTGGCCCCGGTGGGGCCGATCGAGGCGGTGCCCGTCTTGCCGGCGAAGGCGATGCCCGAGCCGAGCTGGGCCGGCGTGCCGGTGCCCTCGTCGACGACCGTCTTCATCATCTGGGTGATCTCGGCGGCCACCGTCGGCTTCATGACCTGGCTGTCGACGCTGGGGGCGAACGTCTCGACGGTCTTGCCGGTCTGGTCGACGACCTTGTCGGTCAGCCGTGGGGTCATCAGGGTGCCGTGGTTGGCGACGGCGGCCGCCACCATCGCCATCTGCAGCGGCGTCACGAGCAGGCCGCCCTGGCCGATGCCGATGCGGCCGATGTCCTCGTCGGGGCTACCCGGCGCGAACGCGTGTCCCTTGAAGTCGTACGGGCGGCTGGTGCCGACCTCCCCCGCCGGAAGATCGATCGGCGGCTGGGAGTAGAAGCCGAACCGCTTCATGTACTCGGTCATCGTCGGGCGTCCCACCGACTGCGCCACCTGCGCCCACACGGTGTTGACCGACTGGGTCAGCGCGTAGGTGAGGCTGATCGGTCCGAAGCTCTGGTTGTTGTCGTTGGCCAGCGGCACCCCGGAGATCGTCTTGGGCGAATTGCCGTTGACCATCGAGCTGGGCGTGTACTTCCCGGAGTCGATCGCGGCCGTGGCGGTCACCACCTTGAACGTCGAACCCGGCGGATAGCGGCCCTGGGTGGCGCGATCCAGCTGGCAGGCGTTGCTGCAGGCGTTGGGATGCTTGGGGTCATACGACGGGTTGGAGTACATGGCCAGCACCGCGCCGGTCCGGGGATCCAGGGCGACCACGGAACCCGCCCGGCCGGCGAGCTGCTGCCGGGCGACCTCCTGGGCCTTGGGGTCAAGCGTCGTGTACACGTCGTCGCCGACCTGCGGGCCGGTGCTCAGCGGGCCGAAGATCGAGCTCAGCTGGCTCTGCAGGCCCTCCAGCGCCTTGTTGCGCGTGACCTCGAGCCCGGCGGCGTTGCCGGCCTCGCCGGTCCAGTAGCCGACCGCCTGGGCGAACAGCGAACCCTGCGGATACGCCCGGCTCCAGCCCCCGCCCTGCTTGGGAACCGACCGGGCCAGGGGCTCACCGTTGGCGGCCAGGATCCGGCCGCGCTTGATCTTCAGCTCGATGTCGATCGTTCGGTGGTTGAGCTTGTTGTTGTTGAGCGCCGTCGCATCGATCACCGTCCAGCGGGTGGTGAAGACGATCAGCAGCGCGAACAGGACCACGAAGAACCCGAACAGCTTCACGATCTGGGCGTTCATCGCGTCGTCGGCCTCCGCGCGCGGTCGGACACGAGCAGCAACAGCGCCAGCAGCACGAAGTTGGCCACGATCGAGGCGCCGCCATAGGAGATGAACGGGAGCGTGACCCCGGTCAGTGGAATCACCCGCGTCACCCCGCCGACGATCACGAACACCTGGAGCGCGAACACCGCCGAGAGCCCGGCCGCCAGCAGCGTCGAGAACGAGTCCCGCGACAGCGTCGCCGTCTTGAAGCCGCGGTAGACGAACAGCAGGTAGGCGAGCAGCACCGCGGTGGCGCCGAACAACCCGAGCTCGTTGGTGATGACGGCGTAGATCATGTCCGTCTGCGAGAACGGGATCAGCGACAGGATCGCCTGACCCCAGCCCTGCCCGAACAGCCCGCCGGCGGCCATCGCGAAGTTGCCGTTGGCGAGCTGGTAGCTGCCGCCTTGGGCGTTGTACAGGTGCGGGCTGAACGGGTGCAGCCAGTCCTCGAAGCGGGCGTGGACGTGGGGGATGTGCGTGCCGAGGAACCACGCGCCGAGCGCGAACGCCACCAGCCCGATGACCACGAACGAGAAGCGCCCGGTCGCGACGTACAGCATCGACAGCAGCGCCCCGTAGAACATCAGCGACGAGCCGATGTCGCTGAGCAGGACGAGCGCGACCATCGCCAGGCCCCAGATCACCAGCACCGGCCCGAAGTGCTTGAGCGGAGGCAGGGTCACGCCGAGCACCCGGCGAGCGCCCATCACCATCACCTGACGCGTGTCGCGCAGGTAGCTGGCCAGGAAGATGACGAGGCCGACCTTGGAGAACTCGGTCGGCTGGAAGCTGAGCCCGCCGGGGACCTTGATCTCCAGGTAGGCGCCGTTGACCTGCTCACCCAGCCCGGGGACGCGGGGCAACACGAGCAGAACCAGCGAGACGGCGACGATCAGGTACCGGTACTGCTCGAGCTTGCGATAGTCCCGGAAGCCGATGATCGTGACCACGAACAGGATCAGGCCGAGCACGAACCACTGCGCCTGCTGGCGCGCGTCAGTGGAGCTGATCCGGTAGACCATCACGATCCCGAAGCTGGCCAGCAGCGCCACCAAGGGGAACATGTACGGATCGGCGTACGGCAGCGTCAGGCGGATGAAGATGTGGCCGGCCAGGCAGAGCCCGAGGAAGATGGCGCCGTAGGTCAGCGAGACGTTGGAGAGCGCGTTCTGGCGCTGGATGAACACGCCGGCGAACCCAGCGGTGACCAACAGCGCGGCCGGGATCAGCCCGAACAGCTCACGGTTGCGCGCGCTCATTTGCTGAGCTGGTCCAGCTCGGCGGCATGCACGAGGCTGATCGCTGAGCCCTGGGAGCGCAGCTGGTGGTTGAGCAGGTCCGCCCGGCGGTCCGCCGGCACCGCGCTCGCCGGCACGCCGGAGACGTAGAACTGCTCGTACATGCGAATCCCCAGCGGCAGGTCGTATGGGAAGCCACGGAAGATCGTCACGATCCCGTCGGAGTTTGTGCCCAGGAAGAAGTACTCGCGGCTGGCGAGATAGGCGCCGCCGCCGACCAGGAACAGCACGATGACGATCGCGATCAGCGCCGACGCCGTCTTGATGAACCGGTCCGAGCGGCGGCGGCGCCCCCGCCCGCCCGCCCCGTCCGGCCGGACGGGTGGGCCCTGTGTCCGCGCCAGCTTCGGGCTGGAGCTGCGCCGGCGCAGGGACGGCGGCGGTGCGGTGAGGATCGCTCCCGCGCCGCGATCCGAGCCGGCGGTCGGCCCGACGGCGTCGCCGGCATGCTGCCCGTCGGCGGCATGCGACCCGTCGGCGGCATGCGACCCGTCGGCGGCGTCGCCCACGGGCTCCATGCCGATCACCGTCGGCTCATCCACCGTCTGACGGCCGGCCGGATCCGTCTCGCCGATCTCGTCGAGGCGGAACAGCACGACGGTGATGTTGTCGCGACCGCCGGCATCGTTGGCGGCGGCGATCAGCCGGTCCCCGGCCCGGTCGAGGCTGGCCTCCGCCGCCAGGATGCCGGCGATCTGCTCCTCGCTGATCATCGACGTCAGGCCGTCCGAGCACAGGAGCACGACGTCGCCGGCGCGCATCGGATAGCTCCACGTGTCGACGTCCACGTCGCTCTCGATCCCGAGCGCTCGGGTGATGATCGATCGCTGCGGATGCTCCGCCGCCTGGGCCTCGGTGAGCTTGCCCTGGCGGACGAGCTCCTCCACCAGGGAGTGATCCTGGGTCAGCCGGGTGAGGCCGCCGTCGCGAAAGATGTAGGCCCGGCTGTCACCGACGTGGGCCACCGCCAGATAATCGTCGGCGAGATAGACCGCGGTCAGGGTCGTGCCCATGCCGGCGTGCTCATGCTCCGTGCGCGACACGTCGTAGATCTGCCGGTTGGCTGACCGAATCCGCGCGGTCAGCCGCTGCTCGGGGCTTCCCTCGTCGGGCAGATCCTGGTGGAACGCCTCGACCGCCATCGCCGACGCGACCTCACCAGCCTGCGCGCCGCCCATGCCGTCCGCGACGACGAACAGCGGGGCGCGCACGAAGGCGCTGTCCTCGTTGTCGCGGCGCTGGCGGCCGGTGTCCGTCTTCCAGATCGTGTCGGCTGCGCGAAGCATGCTCGAAGGGTTCTACCGAGGACGCTGTGTCATTGCAGGTAGGAGAACTCGCTGTCGCCGATCCGGATTCGATCGCCGTCGTACAGGGGCTGGGGTCCCGACAGGGGCTCCTCGTTCAGATAGGTCCCGTTGGTGGAGCCGAGGTCCTCGACCACCAACACGTGACCCTCGCGAGTGATGCGGGCGTGCCGCGAGGACGCGAACGGATCCTCCAGGCGGATCTCCACGTCGCCGCGGCCGAGGGTGGCGCCGTCCATCAGGTCATAGGCCACACCACTCTGATGCCCCGCGGCGCGCTCGACCAACAGGCGCGGCTCGAATTCACCGGGTTCGCCGAGGACCGACCCGGCCTGGTACATGCCGGTCTCGTCACTCGACGGGGCCTGGTCGGGCAGCGCCCGACCCTCGCGGCCGCGCCGCAGATCCCGAACGGCGCTCCACGCGACCCACATGAGGAAGAGGTAGAGGACGGCCAGGAAGCCGAACTTCAGGCCGACTGAGACGGGCTGCAGCACCGTTTCCGACGTCCTTATTCCAGCTCGAACGTCAGCAGGGTGGTTCCCAGCTCGATCTCGTCGCCGGGCTTGAGCACCTCGGATCCCTCCACGCGACGCCCGTTGAGACGGGAGCCGTTCGTGGACCCCAGGTCCGTGAGCACCCACGAACCCCCACGGGGGCGGACCTCGGCATGCGTCCGGGACACGTTGGGGTCATCGACCATCACGTCGCACTGGCGGCTGCGGCCCATCGTCGCCCCGGCGGGTCCCACCACCAGTCGCTTGCCGCCCATCAGCAACAGTGCCGTCTCCTGGCGCTGGCGGGCGCGCTCCTCGAGCGGCTCCGCGACCCGCCCGGCGGTGCTGTAGATCATCGTCCGCCCCGATGACTCGCCGCCCGCCCGCTCGACGGGTTCGTCCTCGGCCTCCGGCTCGGGATTGACGACGCGCGCCTGGATCCCGAACTCCCCGAGACCCAGGCGGTCATCGGTCTCGAACTCCACCACCGGGCGCGACATCAGCACGAGGCGCTCGCGGCGCGCGTGCTCGAGCAGATAGCCGGTCAGCTCACTGACCAGGGCGTCCTCGAACTCCGTGAAGCGCTCGCGGTCACGCGGGGACAGAAACACCCGGTACTCGTTCGGCACATACGTGCGCGACAGCGAGAGGGTCTTGTGCTCCTCCATCTCGCGGGCGAGCTTGCGAGCGATCTCGACCGGGCGCACCTCGGACCGGAAGGCACGACTGAACGTGCCTTCGACGAGGCCGGCGATCTTGCTTTCGAGGCTTTTGAGAACGCTCATTCAGGCGGCCCTCCGGGCGGGTCCATGCTACGGAACTCTCGCCGGAGAATCACGAAGTCGCGAGCGCCTGGCGCCACATCATCACCGCGACGGGCATCAGCGCGACCGCCGCCGCCACCACGGCGCCGATTGCGGCTCCGGGAGCCGAGCCGACCGGATCGGATCCGTGGACCGCGGTGATCGCCACCCCGGTCGCCGTCGCGAGCATGGCCGCCCAGATGACGACGCGGACCACATCGAGCGCCGGTGAGCGACCGGAGACCAGCCACGGCAGCACGACCGCGGCGAGCGCCCACACCAGCGCCGGCGCCAGCACACCGGTCGTCGCCATGGGGGTGAGGACGTGGCTGACGGTCTGGCTCAGCGATCCCATCCAGGCGTCCGGCGAACGGGTGGGCGGGGACGGGATCCGAGGCAGATACAGCCCCCTCCCGGCAATCGGGGCCGCCAGCAGCAGCCAGACCCATCCAGCGGCGCCGAGCACCGCCCGGCGCCAGCTCGTCGCCGCGCGCGCGGCCACCGCGGGCCACGCGCCGGCCAGCCCGATCAGTCCGAGCGCCGGCGCCGCGGCGGCCAGGGGCCAGCTCGGCGCGTGCGCCGGAAGCAGGAGCGGCGGCGCCAGGAACGCGATCAGCAGGACCAGCGCCAGGCCGGAGTGGTGCTGGGACACCGCGGCGATGCACAGCGCCGCGCCAACCGCCCCCCAGCCGAGCCGGGGCAGCAGCACGGTCGCCACCCCGGCGAGCAGCCCGGCAGCGGCCGGCGGCACCGCAGCCGGGGAGAGGGCGGTCGCCATCAGCCAGACCGTGAGGGCAGCGGTGGCAGTCGCACCGAGGGCCCGCGGCGGCCACGGGTACGCGGCGGAGGGCCCGGCGGAGAGCGCGGGGTCGCCGCGCTCGGCGGCGTCGCCGCGGCTCGGGCTCCAGCGAAACGGCCGGCGCCCGGCCTCGTCGCCGGCCGCGCCGGCGTCATCCGCGGCGGTCTCCGATCCCGGGACCGGCCGCGTCAGCACCGTCGTCCACGCTCCCTCGATCACGCCGGGCTCGTCGCCGACGTGGCGCTCGGACGCGGTCAGGGCGGCGCGCAGCTCCTGAATCGACCCGCGTTCCCGGGGACGCGGACGCAGCGCCAGGTCGATGCCCTGGCCGAGCTCGCGGGGGAGGTCTCGCCGCTGCCGGCGCAGCGGCGGCAGGTGGGTCCCGAGCCGGCGCACGCGGTGGGCCGAGCCGGCGTTCGGATTGACGCCGCTCAGCGCCTCGTAGATGACCAGCGCGAGCGAATACAGGTCCGCCGGCGATCCGGCCTCCAGTCCCTCGGCCTGTTCGGGCGCCATGTAGGCCAGGGTGCCGAGGACATCGCCGGTGATCGTCAGCGAGTCCCCGCCGAGCACCCGGGCGACGCCGAAGTCGGTCAGCTTGGCGACCCGGCGGCGGCCGCCTCGGTCGCGCGAGCTCGCCGGAGCGTCGGGAACGAGCACGTTGGACGGCTTGACGTCGCGGTGGACGACACCCTGAGCGTGGGCGTGATCGAGCGCGTCGCACAGTGCGATCCCGATGGAGACGACGTCCCGATCCGACAAGCGTCCCTGGTGCAGCAGCTCATCCAGCGTCGACCCGCGGACCAGCTCCGAGACCAGATATCCCCCCTCGTCGTCGACCGCCGCCTCGTACAGGGTGACGATCGCTGGATGCGAGAGCCGGGCCGCGGCGCGGGCCTCACGCTCGAAACGGCCGCCCATGATCCGCTCGCGGGCCAGGATCTTGACCGCCACATCGCGGTCCAGCCGCTCGTCCCGGGCGAGCCACACCGTGCCGAACGCCCCGGAGCCGAGCCGGCGCTGGAGCCGGTAGCGATCGAGCACCAGCGGCGCCGGCGGCTGATCGCCCGTGTGACGGCGGGTGGAGCGGGTCAGAGCGCGCGTCGTCCGCCCGGTCCGCGCGTCGCTGGAGCTCATGGAGCGCTTTTCCACGCGGCGGGGGCGGTCCCTGCGCTCGAGCGCCGTCGGCCGGCCCGGACCGGGCCGGCTGCACGCACTGTTGCCAATTTGCGAATCCAGCCGCTCAGGCGGTCATACTGCTGGCTTTCACCGGCACAGCAAGGAGCGGTACCGCTTGTCGTTCTTCGACGAGGTCGACGAACCACCTCGTACAGAGCCTCGTAGCACCCCCCGTACGTCGTCTCGCTCAGCGCCCCGTCGACGTCGCCCGTCCGGTACCGGAGGCCGCCGCCCGCCGGGAGACCAGCAGGCGATCCAAGTCCGCCGCGCGGTCGCGTTCGGAGCCCTGCTCGTGGTCATCCTGCTGATCGCCCTCGGCGTCCACGGCTGCGAGCAGAGCGCCACCGACAGCGCCCTGCAGGACTACACCAACCAGGTTTCGTCGGTGGTCGCGCGATCCACGACCACTGGACATGGCCTGTTCAGCGTCCTCTCGAGCGCGTCGGGCTCCTCCAGCAGCACGACGGTCAATGAGAACATCAACCAGGCGCTGGCGCAGGCGAGGGACGAGCTGAATACCGCCAAGAGCCTGAGCCCGCCGAGCCAGGTGGCCGGGGCCAACTCCAAGCTCCTGCAGGCCATGCAGATGCGGGTGGACGGGATCACCAACATCTCCAACGAGATCCAGCCCGCGCTCGGCACCACCAACGCCAGCGGCGCGGTCAATTCGATCGCCGGCGAGACCGCCCGCTTCTACGCCTCCGACGTCCTCTACAAGGACTATGTCGTGCCCGAGGTCTACAGCGCACTCCGCGCCAACGGGACGCGCTTCAACGGGCTCAACGCCGGACAGTTCGTGCCCAACGTCAACTGGCTGCTGCCGAGCTACATCGCCACCGCGCTGCACGTCACCATCCCGGGCTCCTCGTCGCAGTCCTCGTCGGGCAAGACCTGCCCGAGCACTTGCGGGCACGCGCTCAACTCGGTCAGCGTCGCCGGCATCACGCTCCAGACGGGATCGACCAACGCGATCACCGCCAAGCCAGCCCCGACATTCACGCTCAACTTCACCAACAGCGGGGCCGTCAACGAGACCAACGTCGTCTGCCAGGTGACGGTCACCGGCACGAGCGTCACTGGCAAGACCGTCGTGGCCACGACCACGGCCGGCCAGTCGACGACCTGCCAGGTCAAGCTCAACGCGGCGCCGCCGACCGGGACCTACTCGGTGGTGGCGAGGATCGACAAGGTGCCGGGGGAGAAGAACCTGGCCAACAACGTTCAGACGTTCCCGGTCACCTTCCAGTAGGGGACCTCGGCCGCGCGCCGCGGGCCGCCGTGGACGGACGGATGGCGGGCAGGCGGACGGCGGGCGCATGCCTCCGCGGCGGCCCTTATCCTCTCTCCGGTGCACGATCTGACCAGCACCGTCGGCATCGTCGCGATCGCGGCCGGCGCGGTTGCGGTGGTGGCGCTGGGGACAAGCGTGATCCTGGCCTTTCGCCTCGGGCGGCTGCGCTCGGACCAGCGCGCGGTGCTCGGTGACCGCCGCGAGGACCTCGTCGCCCATGCGGCGTCGCTGCAGGCCCAGTTCGAGGCCCTGCACGGGTACGTGGAGGACGTCGCCGGCCGCCTGGACCAGCGGATGGGCACCGCCGAGACCCGGCTGGACGGGGCCATCGCCTACAGCTCGCTGGTGCGCTACGACGCCTACGGGGAGATGTCCGGCCGCCAGTCGATCTCGATCGCGCTGCTGGACGCCCACCGCTCCGGCGTCGTGCTGACCGCGATCCACCATCGCGACCAGGCCCGGCTCTACGCCAAGCAACTGCAGGACGGCCGCGGCGAGCTGGAGCTGTCGCCCGAGGAGAACGAGGCGATCAAGCTCGCCCTGGCGGGCGGGGCGACGGCGGCCCCGGAGCCGTCGGGTGGCTGGGCGCCGACCAGCACGCACTGAGCCTGGATGCGGGCCGGCTATTTCGGTCCCGAGGGGACCCACACACAGGAGGCGCTGCTCGCCGACACCGTCGGGCTCGAGCTCGAGACGGTGCCGCTGCCGACGATCCACGACGCGGTCATGGCCGTCCACGAGGGCACCGTCGACCAGGCGCTGGTCCCGATCGAGAACTCGCTGGAGGGCTCGGTCAACGCCACGCTCGACGCACTGGCGATGGAGACCGTCGACGTGGCGATCGTCGGCGAGGTGGTCCATCCGATCCGCCACTGCCTGATCGCGCGCCGGGCGCTGGAGCTGGCGGAGATCGAGACGGTCGTCTCGCATCCTCAGGCCACCGCCCAGTGCGCCCGCTTCATCCGCACTTTCCTCCCTGGCGCGCGGGTCCTGGCCGGGAGCTCCACCGCGGATGCGGTCCGCACGGTCGCCGGGCAGGAGGGGCCGTGGGCGGCGCTGGGGAACCCGCTCGCCGCGGAGCACTACGGCTGCGTGGTCCTGCGCGCCGGCGTGGAGGATGTGGCTGACAACGAGACCCGGTTCGTGTGGCTGGCGCGCTCCGGCGCCGCCGCCGGGGGGCCGCGGGCGACGGCCGGCCACGCGGCGCCTCTCGGCCCCTGGAAGACCGCGATCGTGTTCTGGGGCCTGGGGTCTGAGGCGCCGGGATGGCTCGTGGCCTGCCTCTCGGAGTTCGCCCAGCGCGGCGTTAACCTGACGCGGATCGAGTCCCGGCCGCGCAAGCAGGGCCTGGGCCGCTACATGTTCTTCGTGGACCTGGACGGGCACCAGGACGAGTCCCACATCGCCGACGGGCTGGCCGGGCTGCGAGCGCGAGTGGAGCGATTGCGGGTGCTCGGCTCGTTCCCGGTGGCCTGACGATGTGAGCCGGGCTGAGGGGTCTGGACCGCCAGCCGCACCGCTAAACTGGCGCCAGCGAGAATCGCCATGGGGTCCTCCGTACCAACAGAGCCATTGGGGTCCGCGCCGCATCCAGAGCACCAGCGGCGCGGGCGGGAGGTTGGTCGGGTGCTCGTGCTCAACGCGACGTATGAGCCCATCAACGTCTGCACCGTGCGGCGCGCCGTCGTGCTCCTGCTCAAGGAGAAGGCCGAGCTGATCGAGCACGGCGACTGGCAGCTGCATTCGGCCACCGCGACGATGGATCGCCCGGTGGTGATCCGGCTGGTCAGCTACGTGCGGGTCCCCCGCGACACCCACCGGCGCAAGATCACCCGCCGCGCCGTGTTCGCGCGGGATGACTGGACCTGCCAGTACTGCGGCTCACGCTCGAACCTCACCGTCGACCACGTGGTGCCCCGCTCCAAGGGCGGTCCCTCGAGCTGGGAGAACATCGTCGCGTCCTGCGCCCCCTGCAACCGCCGCAAGGGCAGCTCCTCGCCGCGACAGGTCGGCATGCACCTGACGCGCGAGCCGCGCACCCCGAACCCGAACGTGTTCATCCAGGTCTCGAGCCCGACGATCCCCGCGGCCTGGCGGGCATACCTGGCCGCTTAGGCGGTCTCGGGTGGGTCCGCGCGCCGGTGGCTCAGGCGGCGTAGCGCTGGGCGCTGCGGGCGCGGGCCTTGGCCGCCTCCGCCTCGCGGCTCTTCGGCGCCGTCGTCGTCGTCAGGTGAGCGAGCAGCGTCCCCGACGCCGCGGCGACGGCATCGATCGCCTGCGCGAACGCCTCCTCGTTGGCCCGGGAGGGCTTGGTGAAGCCGCTGATCTTGCGGACGTACTGCAGCGCGGCCGCGCGAACCTCATCATCGGTCGCCGGCGGCTCGAAGTTGTGGAGAGTCCTGATGTTTCGGCACATACGCCGAGAGTAGCCGCGGCATCGCGCGCCCGCCAGTCACGTGATGTGGATTGCGCATCGTGTTCGGACCTGAACGCATCACCCCCGCCGTCGCCCTTAACGTGCGAAGGGCGCCGTTCGACGCGGCGCCCTTCGCAATGTGGCTGCTTAGACCTCGGTGAGCCAACAAGTGCCGGAGGGACTAATACCGGGCGCTCACCGACGGCGGTGTCACGGGTTGGACTCCGCTAAGCGGGTTCAGCCTCCGACCTAGCGGCCGGACACCTCCAGGGTCCCGCAAAAACTGTCAGACAAGTTCGGACCACCTCCTTTCTCTGGTACGACCAGAATATCGAATCCGCCCGGCGGAATCTCCACGTCGGCCGAAATCTGACGCCCCGAGCCGGTTCGGGAGGCTTATTCCTCAGCTTCGGGGGGCGCGTCGTCGACCGGCGGCTCGTCGTCGACCGGGACCGCGTCGTCGTCAGCGAGCAGCGCGGGGTCGGTGAGCTCGGCCGGGGCGCCGGAATCGGTCAGGTCCACCGGGGCGCCATCGTCGAGCACCGGAGCCGCGGTGGCGGCTTCGGACTCGACCACCAGCGCCACCGCGCTCACCTGATCGTCGTCACGGATGTTCATGACGCGCACGCCCTGCGACGCACGCCCGTAGCGGTTGATCCCGCGCACGGAGGTCCGCTGCACCATGCCGTTCTGGGAGATGAACACGAGCTCCTGGTGCTCGCGCACGACCAGGGCGCCGGCGAGCGCACCCTTGTTCTCGGTCAGCGTGATCGTCTTGACGCCCATCGTGCCGCGGCCCTTGACCGGGTACTCGGGGATCGGGGTGCGCTTGCCGTAGCCGTTCTCGGTCACGACCAGAAGCTCCTGATCGTCCCGGGCCACGTCCATCGACAGGACGGCGTTGCCCTTCTGGGCGACGTTCATGCCGCGCACGCCGCTCGTGTCGCGGCCCATCGACCGTACCCGAGACTCGTTGAACCGGGCCGCCTGGCCTGAGCGCGAGACGATGATGATGTCGTCGTTCCCGCTCGTCCGCCGGACGGCGATCAGCTCATCGTCGTCGCGGATGTTGATCGCGATGATGCCGTCGGCCTTGATCGGCGTGTTGTAGGCGAGGAACTCCGTCTTCTTGATCATCCCGTTGCGGGTGGCGAAGACGAGGTACCTGCCCTCGGTGAAGTCGCGGGTGGACAGCACCGACTGGACGCGCTCGCCCTCGCGCAGCGGCAGCAGGTTGACGAGCGCCCGGCCCTTGGCGGTCCGCGACATCTCCGGCAGCTCGTACACCTTGAGCCGGTAGACCTTCCCGCGGTTGGTGAAGAACAGCAGGTAGTCGTGCGTCGAGGTCACGAACAGATGCTCGATGTAGTCCTCGTCCTTCATGTCCATGCCGGTCACGCCGACGCCGCCGCGGCGCTGCTGGCGGTACGTGGACAGCGGCAGCGACTTGATGTAACCCGAGTGGGTGATCGAGATGACCATCTGCTGGTCGGCGATCAGGTCCTCGATGTCGATCTCGCCCTCGGCATGCGTGATCTCGGTCCGGCGGTCGTCGCCGTAGGCCTCGGCGATCTCGTTGAGCTCGTCCTTGATCAGATCGAGGACGCGCTGTTCGTCGCCGAGGATCTCGCGCAGCTCCTTGATCCGCTCCCTGAGGTCGGCGTGCTCCTGCTTGATCTTGTCGGCCTCGAGCGCGGTGAGGCGGCTCAGCGTCAGCTGGAGGATCGCCTGCGCCTGGATGAGCGACAGCTCGAACCGCTCGATCAGCCCTGCCCGCGCCGTCTCTGAATCGCGCGAACCGCGGATGAGGGCGATCACCTCGTCGAGGTTGGCGAGCGCGATGAGCTGGCCCTCGAGCACGTGCGCGCGCTCCTCGGACCGCCGCAGCTCGTACTTCGTCCGGCGGACGATGACCTCGCGCTGGTGATCGACATAGTGGCCGATGACCTCGCGCAGGGACAGCGTGCGCGGCACGTTGTCGACGAGCGCGACCATGTTGACGCCGAACGTCGTCTGCATCGACGTGTGCTTGTGCAGCTTGTTCAGGACGACCTTGGGGATCGCGTCGCGCTTGAGCTCGATCACGAGCCGCATCCCGCGCCGGTCGGACTCATCGCGGACGTCGGTGATCTCGGGGATCTTCTTCTCGTGGACGAGATCGGCGATCTTCTCGATCAGCCCGCCGTCGCCACCCTTGCGGACCTGGAAGGGCAGCTCGGTGACGATGATCGCCTCCTTGCCCTGGCCGATCGGCTCGATGTGCGCCTTGGCCTGGACTCGCACCCGGCCGCGGCCGGTGGCGTACGCGTCACGGATCCCCTCGCGGCCGAGGATCGTTCCGGCCGTCGGGAAGTCCGGGCCCTTGATGTACTTCATGAGGCCCTCGATGTCGATCGCCGGATCGTCGATGTAGGCGACCGTGGCGGCGACGACTTCCCTCAGATTGTGCGGCGGGATGTTCGTCGCCATGCCGACCGCGATCCCGGAGCCCCCGTTGACGAGGAGGTTGGGGAAGCGGGCCGGGAGCACGACGGGCTCCTGGCGCGTGCCGTCGTAGGTGGGCGCGAAGTCAACGGTCTCGGAGTCGATGTCGCGCAGCATCTCCGTGGCCAGCCGCTCGAGCCGGGCCTCGGTGTACCGCATGGCGGCCGCGCCCCAGCCGTCGATGTTGCCGAAGTTGCCGTGACCGTCGACGAGCGGATAGCGCATCGAGAAGTCCTGCGCCATCCGGGCGAGCGTGTCGTAGATGGCGGTGTCGCCGTGGGGATGGAACTTGCCCATCACCTCGCCGACGATCTGAGCGCACTTGACGTGCTTGCGGTTGGGCTGCAGGCCCAACTCGTTCATGACGTGCAGGACCCGGCGGTGGACGGGCTTGAGGCCATCACGGACGTCGGGCAGTGCGCGGCCGACGATGACCGACATGGCGTAGTCGAGATACGCCGAGCGCATCTCCTCCTCGAGCCCGCGGGGCTCGATGTTGCCGCCGCCGATGGTGTCAATCGCAGACATCGGTCGCCTCCTTAGATGTCCAGGTTGGTGACGAGGCGGGCGTTCTCCTCGATGAACGCGCGCCGGGGCTCCACCTGGTCACCCATCAACATCGAGAACACCAGGTCAGCCGAGGCGGCGTCCTCCATCGTCACCTGCACGAGGGTGCGGGTCTCGGGGTCCATGGTGGTCTCGCGCAGCTCCTCGGCGTCCATCTCGCCCAGGCCCTTGAACCGGTAGTACTCGATGCCCTTCTGAGCGATCGCCAGAACCGTGTCGTGAAGATCCTCGAAGCTGTCGGCGTCGGAGGCGGTCTCACCCAGCCGCACGGTGAACGGGGGTGTTCCGGTCAGTGAGTCCAGGTCACGGTGCACATCGGCCAGGCGCTGGTACTCGGTGGCGTCCAGCGCGGCGCGCCGCACGTGGTGCGTCGTCGCCAGGCCGGTCTTGGCCTCCCAGGTGCGGATCACCAACTCCTCGGGACGCTCCTCGATCAGCTTGAGGTTGTAGGCGTGGCCGTCGCCGTTGCCCTCGTCGGCGGCGACGTGCCGCAGCAACGTGGGAACGTCGGTGATGTGCTCCTCGAGCATCCGCGCCTGCTGCATGAACTGGACGACACCGTGGCCGTGGGCGGCGCGCAGCGCGGACGCCCAGCCCTCGTACTGCTTGAGCAGCCGGGTGAAGCGCTTCCACCGCGCCTCGGTGAGCTTGAACGCCTTGCCCTGGCTGTCGGTGATCTCCAGCTTCTCGAACTTGTCGCCGAGCAGGATGTCCTCCAACTCGGTCTCGCGCTCGATGTACCGGTGCTTCTGGCCGCGGGTGAGGCGGTAGAGGGGCGGCTTGGCGATGTAGACGTAGCCGGCCTCGATCAGGGGCTGCATCTCCCGGAACAGGAGCGTCAGCGCCAGGGTGCGAATGTGCGCGCCGTCGACATCGGCGTCGGTCAGCAGCACGATCTTGTGATAGCGCGCCCGAGCGATGTCGAATTCGTCGCGCACGCCGGTGCCGATGGCCGTGATCAGGGCCTGGACCTCGGTGTTGGCGAGCACCTTGTCGATCCGGCTCTTCTCGACGTTGAGGATCTTCCCTCGCAGCGGCAGGATCGCCTGCGTATTGCGGTCCCGCGCGCTCACCGCGGAGCCGCCGGCGGAGTCGCCCTCGACGACGAACAGCTCGGCCAGGGACGGGTCCTTGACCGAGCAGTCGGCCAGCTTGCCGGGGAGGGTCGAGTTCTCCAGCGCCGACTTGCGGCGGGTGAGGTCCCGGGCCTTGCGGGCGGCCGCGCGCGCCCGGGCGGCGGACACCGCCTTGCGGATCACCGCGCGGGCGTCCGCGGGATTCTCCTCCAGGAATTCCGACAGCTTGGCGTTGACCACCGACTGCACGAACCCCGCCATCCCCGGGTTGCCGAGCTTGGTCTTGGTCTGGCCTTCGAACTGGGGGTCGGTGAGCTTGGCCGAGATGATCGCGGTCAGCCCTTCGCGGACGTCCTCGCCGGTGAGGTTGTCGTCGTTGTCCTTGAGCTCGCCCGTCGCGTGCGCGTAGCGGTTGAGCACGCCGGTCAGCGCCGAGCGAAAGCCCGACAGGTGGGTGCCGCCCTCGATCGTGTTGATGTTGTTGGCGAACGAGAACACCGACTCCTGGTAGGAGGAGTTCCACTGCATCGCCACCTCGACGGCGCCCTCCGAGCTGTCACCCTCGAAGAAGATGATGTTCTTCTGGACGGGGTCCTTGTTCTGGTTCAGGTAGGCGACGAAATCCCTGATCCCGCCCTCGTACTGGAACTCGACCCGCTTGCCCTCGTCGCGCTCGTCGATGATCGTGATCTTCAGGCCCCGGGTCAGGAACGCGGTGTCCCGCATCCGCTCCTCGATGACGGTGAAGTCGATCTCGAGCGACTCGAAGATCTCGTCGTCGGGGAGGAACGTGATCGTCGTCCCGGTCTCCGACGTCGCCTCGCCCTTCTGCAGCTCGGTCTGCGGCTTCCCGCGCGAGTAGGTCTGGCGGAACACGTGGCCGTCGCGGCGGATCTCGGCGTCGAGGCGCTCGGACAGCGCGTTGACCACCGAAACCCCGACGCCGTGCAGGCCGCCGGACACCTTGTAGCCGCCGCCGTCGCCGAACTTGCCGCCGGCGTGCAGCACGGTCAGCACGACCTCGAGGGCGGGACGCTGCTCCTTGGCCATGATCGCCACCGGGATGCCGGCGCCGTCATCGACGACGGTGACGGAGTTGTCGGGATGGATCGTGACCGTCACGGCGGAGCAGCGACCGGCGAGCGCCTCGTCCACGGAGTTGTCGACCACCTCGTAGATGAGATGGTGCAGTCCGCGCACACCGGTCGAGCCGATGTACATGCCGGGTCGCTTGCGAACCGCCTCGAGGCCTTCGAGGACGGTGATGTCCTGCGCGTCGTAACTGGAATTGGAGCCGGCGCCCGTCCGGGCGCCATCGTCGTTCGCCACGATCCTCCGATGACGTTGGGACGCTCCGGTCCCGCGCTATGCGAAGCGCGCCGGAACGTCAGGAAATGGTGTACAGAACAATAGCACAACGGGCGGTCGAAACCGCTCCCCGGCGGGAGTCGTTTTGCCTGCAAAACCGGAGAAAATGCGCGCTCTCCGAGGGCTGTGTCAGCGGCGTACGGCGACGCAGCGGAGCCGGGCCACGCCCCCGGTCGGCAGTGCCTCGTTGAGGCGCGGGATGATCTGTGGAGCCATCAGATCGAGCTCTTGCGCCCACACCGACGCCGAGCAGGAAATCGTGACCACGCCGGCGCGCTCGGAGGTCGGGTCCGCCTGGTCGGCGATCGATGCTCCGACCACGGCCGGCCACGCCCGCTGGACATCAGCCAGGAGCGTCCGCGGGGCCAGATCGTCGGCCAGCGCGGTGAGCGCCGACTCCATCTTCCGCGGGGCTCGACGATACTTCACGCCGCGATCGCCTCCGCCAGGACGCGGCCCTCGGTGACCGCCAGGCGAGTCACTCCGGGCTCCTCGGCGCCGGGTACCTGATCCAGATCGGTGGCGGTGATCACCGACTGTCCCGGCGTGGCGCGCAGGAGGTCCACGAGCGCGCGGCGGCGCTGACGGTCGAGCTCGCTCATCACGTCGTCGAGTAACAGCAGTGGGGGCGCGTATCGATGCGTGGTCAGCGCGTCGCGCTCGGCCAGCAGCAGCGCCAGCAGGCCCATTCGCTGCTGACCCTGGGAGCCGTACGCCCGCAGCTCGCGTCCCTCACGGCTGGTCACGAGATCATCGCGGTGCGGACCATGACCGGTGAACCCGCGCTCCAGGTCGCCGCCGATCCGCTCGCGCAACTCCGCGGCCAGCTCGTCCGCCGTGTCGGCCTTTGACCGCGATCGGTACCGGATCGCCGGATCGCCGCTCAGCCCGAGATCGGCGCACCAGCGTCGGAACGGCTCCGCCACCGCCTCCACCGCGCGACGCCGATCTGCCATCAGGGCGATGCCATGCTGCGCCAGTTGCTGGTCCCAGCTGTGCAGCGAGTTGCGGCTCCCGGCGCCGGAGCGGATCCGCGCGATCAGGGCGTTGCGCTGCGCCAGGGTCTGCGCGTAGGCGCGGCGAGTGCCGACGCGAGACGGCCACAGCGCACCGACCAGCTGATCCAGATGCGCACGACGCAGCGAGGGGGCGCCCTTGATCAGCTCCAGGCGGTCGGGCAGGAACACGCTGACCAGCGGGCGCTCCGACACCTCCACCATCCGCTCCACGTCAGCACCGTCCACGCGCATCCGCTTCGGCTCACCCGGGGCGAAGCCGACCGACAGCTCGTGGGCGCCATCCTCTGACTCGGTGGCGACCACCACGCGCGTCGAGCCCTCCCCGAAGCGCACCACCTCGCGCTCGTTGGCCGTCCGGCACGAGCGACCCGTGCACCCGAAGTACAGAGCCTCGATCAGGTTCGTCTTGCCGGCGCCGTTGGCGCCGGTGATCACCGTCAGGCCGGTGCCGAATCCGGCGCTGGCGTCCGGGTAGCCGCGGAAGTTGCGAACACTGACACGCAGGACGCGCATCGATTCAATCCCACCCACCCCGCGACGGCTAGACGTTGAGCCTGATCGGCATGATCAGGTACCGGAAGCGGCTCTCGTCGCCGGCCTCGATCAGCCCGGGACGCAACGGGCTGATGAGCTTGAGCACCACGTCGCCCTCCTCGATCGCCTCGAGCCCGGCGCGGAGGAACTCCGGGTTGAAGCCGATCTCCAGCGGCTCTCCCTGGAACGCGACCGGCAGCGACTCGAGCGCCTCACCGACGTCGGGCGTCTGTGCCGACACGGTCAACTCGCCCGGCGCAAACGCGAGTCGCAGCGGCGCGTTCTTCTGCGCCAGCAGGCTGATCCGCCGGACCACGTCGGTGAACTCGCCTCCGGCCAGCCGGAGCTCGTGCTCGAAGGTCTCGGGCAGGAGCTGGCGATAGTTCGGGAACTGGCCGTCGATCAGGCGGGAGGACAGGACGACTCGCCCGAGCGTGAACAGCACCTGGTTCTGGCGCACGCTGATGCTCAGTGACTGGTCCTCGGCGTGCGTGACGAGCCGCCCCAACTCCTGGAGCGCACGCGCCGGCACGTTGACCTCGAATCCCGACGACAGCGGCGTCTCGAGCGTCGTCTCCTTGACGCTGAGCCGATAGGAGTCGGTCGCCACCATGCGCAGGTCGCGCTCGGAGGCGGAGACGAGGATGCCGGTCAGCACCGGGCGGGTTTCGTCGCGCGAGGCGGACCCGGCGACCTTCTGGGCCGTTGACACGAACGCCTCCGCGGGAACCTCGATCGAACTGTCGGGCTCGGGCTCGGGGAACGGCGGAAAGTCGTCGCCGCGGAGCGTACGGATGTGGAATCTGGCGTTGCCGGAGACGACCTCGACGTCCTGCTCGGCCGAGCGCAGCTCGAGCGTCACCGCGCTCGCCGGAAGCGATCGGACCACGTCGAGCATCAGCCGCGCCGGGAGGACCACGGTTCCGTCACGCGTGACCTCGGCCTCGAGCGGGACCCGGAGACCCACGTCCATGTCGGTCGCTCGTAATTCGGACCCGGACTGCTGCGCAGAGAGCTGAACGCCGGATAGCGCCTGGATGGCGCTCCGGGTCGAGGCCACCCTGCTGACGGTCTGCAGCTGAGCGAGCAGAACGTCGCGCTCGAGTGAGATCTTCACGATTGATACCTCAGAAAGGAGTTAGAAGTCATAGAGCGAATAGAAGCTGTGGACAACTGCGCGATCGCCCGCAGCGTGGAGAGAAGTTGTCGTTGCGGGGGGACAGACAAGTCTGTCAATTGTTGCGGTCGGCTCGGGGTGCGGAGACGCGCTCGGCAAGTCCGGCGATCTCATCAACAACGTGACGGTCGTTCTTGAGTCGTTCGGAGACCCGTTTACAGGCGTGCAGCACCGTCGCGTGGTTGCGACCGCCGAAGGCCTTGCCGATGGCGGGGAGCGACGCACCGGTGAGATCGCGCGCGAGGTGAATGGCGATCTGACGTGGCCACAGGACCTGGTTGGCTCGGCTGGCCGAGGTGAGCTGCTCGATTGAGAGCTGGAAGTGGCCGGCGACGATCGCCTGGACGTCGGCGATCGAAGGAGGTCCCGAACGGCGCCCCGGATACATCGAATCGAGCACCTCGGCGGTGAGGACGCGATCGATGGGATGCTGCGTGAGCGAATGGAAGGCGACGACGCGGATCAGCGCGCCCTCCAGTACGCGGATGTTGTCGGTGACGCGATCGGCGATCAGGTCCAGCACGCCCGGGTCGGCGAGGGTGACGGCGTCGAGGGCGGCGCGTTTGCGCAGGATGGCGACACGGGTGGCGTGGTCCGGCGGCTTGATGTCGGCGACCAGGCCGGCCTCGAAGCGCTCGCGCAGGCGTTGCTCGACGGAGACGAGGGCCCGCGGGAGGCGATCGCAGGTGAGGACGAGTTGGCGGCCGCTCTCATACAGGGCGTTGAAGGTGTGAAAGAACTCCTCTTCGGTCCGCGCCTTGCTCGCGAGGAACTGGACATCGTCGATGAGGAGGACGTCGGTTCCGCGGTAGGCCTGCTTGAAGCCATCGAGTGAGCGGGACCCCAGAGCGGTGATGAAGTGGTTGGTGAACGCCTCGGCGGTCGTGTACCGGACGGTGGCGCCGCCGCCGAACGCGACGACATAGTTGCCGATGGCATGGAGGAGATGCGTCTTGCCCAGCCCCGGAGGCGCGTAGAGGAAGAGCGGGTTGTACGCCTGACCGGGCAGCTCGGCGACAGCGAGGGCGGCGGCGTGGGCCAGCCGGTTTCCCTCGCCGATGATGAACTGCTCGAAGCGGTACCGGGGATTGAGACCACCGCCGTCGTTCGGAGCGGGAGCTCGGGGTTCGGCGGGTTGCCCGGGGCCGGCGCCGGCGAAGACGACGCGGACGCCGGGTCCGAGAACCTGCTTCGCGCAGCGCTCGACGAGCGCTCCGTACCGGCCGGCCAACCAGCTCTGCGTGGCGCTGGGAGCGGTGAGGAGAAGGACCTCGCCGTCCCACGATTCGAGCTGGATCGGCGCCAGCCAGATCTCGTAGGCGGAGTCGCTGATCAGTCGCTGGAGCTCGGCTCTGATCGCGTGCCATGCGGACATGGCATCAGGATGCGCGGGCAGCGCCAAGCGACTCCTCCCGGGAGCGTTCGAGGGACAATGATGAGGGCCCGGCCGAAATGGCCCGGAGATGGGCGAATATACCAACGGGGCTGGGTCCCTCGGGAGGTCGGTCGGGGCGTTGGCGCAAAGCGCGGGAAAAAGCTCGGGGCGGCTCGTGTCGGCATGGACGGATGGCTGAGAGCGGGCCTGCGAGCTGCGCCTTGCGCGTGCGTATACTCAGTTCGATTGGGGCCCCGCCGCCCCGCTCGTCCGACTGACCCCTGCGGTCCCTGCCATGAAACGCACCTACCAGCCAAAGAAGCGCAAGCGCGCCCGTACCCACGGTTTCCGCGCCCGAATGCAGACGCGCGCGGGGCGCTTGACCCTCAAGCGACGGCGCGACAAGGGACGCAAGCGCCTGACGGTCTGATGTCCTCCGGGCGGACGGGATCGGTGTCCGCGCGGCGGCCAGGTCGAGGGCGGCTCTCCCGCAGCGCAGAATTCGATCGCGTCTTTCGTCACGGCCGGTCTCACGCGGGCCGTGACCTCGTGCTGTACGTGTTCCCGCGCGGAGCCGACGAGGGGTCACCCCGGCTCGGTCTGTCGGTCTCGCGCAAGGTCGGCGGTGCGGTGGACCGCAACCGGGTCAAGCGACTGCTGCGCGAGGCGTTCGCCCGGGAAAGCCAACGGCTGCCCGAGGGCACTGACGCCGTCGTCATCGCGCGTCACGGCGCGAAGGAGCTCGCGGGCCGCGAGGGGCTGGCCGGGATCCAGGGCGCATTGGGCGCGCTGATCGACAAGGTGCCTGGCGCCTTGGCCGTTCCCGGGGCCGAGCCCCCCGCTGCCGCCGCCGTCGACGCGGAGGAGCCGGCCGACTCATGACGGTGCTGCGCCGGCTCGTTGTGCTGCCCATCCGCGCGTACCAGCTGCTGCTCTCCCCACTGGGCGGCGAGCGCTGCAAGTACTACCCGTCGTGCTCGGAATATGCCGCACAGGCGGTCAACCGATACGGCATACTGCGCGGGCTCGTCCTCGGCGGTTGGCGGCTGCTGCGATGCAACCCATGGAGCCGCGGCGGTGTTGACCCCGTCGAGGAGCAGCGGCTGTTCAAGCCCCGAGCCACCGCCCCGACGGCCTGAACATGCTTCTCATTCCAGCGAACATCTTCCAGCCGCTCATCGACGTGTTCGAGGCGGTCTTGAAGTTCTTCCACAACAGTATCGGCGTGCCGTGGGGCTGGTCGATCGTCCTACTGACGATCTGTGTGCGCGCGGCCCTGATCCCGCTGACGGTCAAGCAGATCGGATCGATGGCCCGCATGCAGGGACTCCAGCCCGAGATGAAGGCGATCCAGGCCAAGTACAAGGAGGACAAGCAGCGCCAGCAGCAGGAGATGATGAAGTTCTACAAGGAGAACAACGTCAATCCGCTGGGCTCGTGCCTCCCGATGGTCGCCCAGCTGCCGGTGTTCATCTCCCTGTACTACATGCTGCGCGAGAGCCTGCGCGTCGACATCTGCCCCAAGTGGCAGGAGTCGCACAACCATGGTGTGCTGAGCACGGCCCATACGGTCGCGTGCGGAGCGCACGGCCAATCGGGTTTCCTGTTCATCGGGGACATCACCAACAAGGCCGCCGGCGCGACGCTGATCATCCTGATCATCCTGTACATCGGGAGCCAGCTCGGGTCCAGCCTGATGATGTCGGCGGCGACGATGGACCCGACGCAGCGCAAGATCATGCTGTTCATGCCACTGATCTTCGTGCTGTTCGTGATCCGGTTCCCCGCCGGCGTGCTCGTCTACTGGATCACCACCAACCTGTGGACCGTCGCCCAGCAGTACATCGTCAGGCGTCGGATCGGTCCCGTCCACGCTGTCGTGGCGTCAGATGGTCCCGGCGGAAAAGGAGGCGGCTCAGGCGGGTCGGGCTCACCTCCGCCGAACCGAGGCGGCAACGGTGGCGGCCCCGGCAAGCCGGGCCCCAACGGCTCTGGAGGCGGACCGCTCAGCGGCCTGATCAAGCGCGCCAAGCCGGCGGAGGAGACGAAGCAGCCGGTGTCGACGGGCGCCCGCGGTGTTCCACCGAAGTCTCCGCGCAAGAAGAAGAAGCGATCCGGGCGCCGGCGTTAGCGCGATGTCGACCGGTGACGACACTCCGACAGCGCGCGTCCAGGAGTTGCTCGAGCGGATCGCGGATGCCGCCGGCGTCGAGGCGGCGGTCAATGTCCGCGCCAACGAGGCCGGCCTGCACGCGGAGTACGTGGGAGACGACCTCGGGCTGCTGATCGGGCATCACGGTGAGACGATCGACGCGATCCAGCATCTCGCCTATCGAGTCGCCACGCGCGGCGATGGCGATCGCCAGCCGGTCGTCGTCGATGCGGCCGGATATCGCGAGCGGCGGGCCGAGACGCTTCGGGCGACCGCCGACCAGGCGGCGCAAACCGCCGTCAGCGATCGCCGCGCGGTGCCGTTGGAGGCGATGAGCGCGCTCGAGCGCAAGGTGATCCACGAGCACCTCAAGGATCGTCACGACATCGAGACCTACAGCGAGGGCCAGGAGCCCGCGCGCCACCTCGTCGTCGCCCCACTCGTGGACTGACCGGGCAGCCCGATCTCGCCGGCCCGCTCGGGCGGGCGCGCCTCGCCTTCGCCCGCGGCGGCGTTTCACGTTTTTCTTGACGGTGAAACACGCGGGCCGGTACAACTCAGGTGTGACGGAGCTCCTCTCGGATTTCGATCGCGGCTTCTTCATCGGCTTGCTCGTCGGCGAGGGATCGTTCGGCGGCGATGGACGCCAGCCGCAGGTCGTCCTGCGCATGCACGTGCGCCATGAGGCGCTGTTCCACTGGCTCGAGGCGCGGTTTCCTCGTTGTCGCCTCTACGGGCCGTATCACCACTCGGGACGGTCGTACTACCAGTGGATGGCTCGCGGCCGGGCGCTGGTGCAGGACGTGTTGCCGATCCTCGAGACCGACCTCCTGGCGGAGCGCGACGCTCACAGCGCCGAGCGTTTCCGGACGATGTGCGAGCGATACGCGTCCGTGATCGAGCGAGAGCGCCGGCGTCTCGGACCCGACGCGGACATCACCGGGCCGGATCGCGGCGCCCCGGACACGTGACCGGCGCCCTGGGCGAGCGCTACGGCCTGATCGAGCCGGCGGCGCGCCAACTGGAGCTCCTGCTCGACTACGTCACCAGCCATCCCGCCGCGCCCACGACCGTGACCGACCCCGTCGGAGTCCTGCATGACCACCTGGCCGACTCACTCGCGGCGCTCGGCCTGCCGGTCGTGCGGCAGGCCACGATGCTCGCGGACCTGGGATCCGGCGCTGGGTTTCCCGGCCTCCCGCTGGCGATCGCGCTCCCGGCGGCGCGGGTGCAACTGGTCGAGAGCAATGCCCGCAAGTGTGCCTTCATCGACCACGCCGTCGAGGCCTGCGGCGTCGCCAACGCCGAGGTGGTCAATGCCCGCGCCGAGGCGTGGCCCGCCGGCGTCGGGACATGCGATCTCGTCACCGCTCGCGCGCTGGCGTCGCTGGCGGTGATCGCCGAGTACGCTGCGCCGCTGTTGCGGCTTGGCGGGACGCTCGTCGCCTGGCGCGGGCGGCGGGATCCGGCGGACGAGGCGGCAGGCGCCCGAGCGGCGGCTGAACTTGGCCTCCAACCCGGCGCGCCGGTCCACGTCGAGCCGTACCCGGGGGCGCTCCACCGCCATCTGCATCCGATGGTCAAGATCGCCGACACCCCGGCTCGGTTTCCCCGCCGCCCCGGAATGGCGCGCAAGCGGCCGTTGGGGACATGAGCTCCCCCGCCGCTACTCCATGGCCATGATCGGCACCGGAATTCCCCGGCCCACGCTCCCGTCTGACCGTCGACCGCGGTAGCGTCAAGCGCGCATGGGGACCGTCTACGCAATCGCCAACCAGAAGGGCGGGGTGGGAAAGACCACCACCGCCGTGAACCTGGCCGCCTGCATCGCCGAAGCGGAGTACGAGTCGCTGCTCATCGACATCGACCCTCAGTCCAACGCCACGCTCGGACTCGGCATCGACAAGCACATCACCCCGACGGTCTACGACGCGCTGCTCGGCGAGCGGCCACTGGCCGACGCGATCGTGACGACGACCATTCCGCACCTCGGGGTTGTGCCGGCCGGGCCCGATCTGGCCGGGGCGACGGTCGAGCTGCCGCGGCTTCCGGGCTCCGAGAACCGGCTGCGGGAGGTGCTGGCGCCGATCCGCGACCGGTATGCCTTCATTCTGCTCGACTGCCCTCCGTCGCTCGGTCCCCTCACCGTCAATGCACTGGTGGCCGCCGATCGGGTGATCGTCCCGGTGCAGGCCGAGTACTTCGCGCTCGAAGGCCTCGCGGGCCTGCTGGACACGTTGTCACTGGTCCAGCGAGAGCTCAACCCGAGGCTGACGGTCGCCGGGATGCTGCTGACGATGCACGACGGGCGCACCCGTCTCGCTCAGGACGTCGAGGCCGAGGTGCGCCGTCACTTTCCCAAGCTCGTCTTCGACACCGTGATCCCGCGCAACGTCCGCGTCGGCGAGGCTCCGAGCTTCGGCAAGCCGGTCATCCACTATGACCCCCACTGCGCCGGGTCCGACGCCTACTTCGAGCTGGCCAAGGAGGTGGCCGCCCGTGGCTGACCGGCGAGACCCGGGACCGACTCATGGCTGACCGTCAGCGCAGCATGGGCCGCGGTCTGGCGGCGATCCTCTCCGCGGCTCCGCGCGACGAGCCGGAGGAACTGCGTGACCTGCCGACCGACATGATCGCCCCGAACCCTCACCAGCCACGACAGACGTTTGACGAGGCGTCGCTGCTGGCGCTGGCCGAGTCCATCAAGGTACGTGGCGTCCTGCAGCCGGTCCTCGTGCGGCCGCTGCCCGGGGGCACGTACGAGCTGATCGCCGGTGAACGCCGCTGGCGAGCGGCGCAGCTCGCCGAGCTGCCATCCCTCCCGGCGATCGTCCGTCACCACGAAGATGCCGCCACGCTCGAGGTGGCGCTGATCGAGAACATGGCGCGCGAGGATCTCAACCCGATCGAGGAGGCCAGGGCGTGCGCCGCCCTCACCGAGGAGCTGGGCCTGACGCGCGAGGACGTCGGGCAGCGGGTCGGACGCAGCCGCGTCGCCGTGTCCAACCTCATCCGCCTGCTCGACCTGCCCGACGAGGCGCTGGCGGCGATCCAGTCCGGAGACCTGAGTGAGGGTCACGGTCGGGCGCTCCTGACCGCGCCCGACCACGCCGATCGCCGGCGGCTGGCCAGGGATGCCGTCGAGGGCGGATGGTCGGTGCGCGAGCTCGAGCATCGGGCCCGTGGCACCCGCTCCGACGAAGCCCCGCCCGCCCGCCCCCGCCGCCGGTCCCAGCGCGTGCACCCCGACCAGCAGGCGGCGATCGAGGAGCTCGCCGATCGCCTGGAGCTCGCCCTCGGGCGCTCGGTGCAGGTCACCGCCTCGGGCAGCGGCTACCGCGCCCAGCTCGACTTCGTCAGCGCCGACGACGCGCTGGATCTGGCCCGGAGCCTGAGACTCGATCCCTCAGCCTAGAGCCGGGGTCCAGGCTGACCGCGGCCCTCTTCGTATCTCGCCGGCGTCGTTAGAATCGCGTGACCCAGGGCGATTAGCTCAGTCGGTTAGAGCGCTTCTCTGATAAGGAAGAGGTCCCAGGTTCGAGTCCTGGATCGCCCATCAGCCGCGTGACATCGGCCGGAATCCCGGCTCGGGCCCCGCATCTTGCGCCGCCGTCGCCGCGTTGACGTAGAAGATGCAGCCGAGCGCCGCCGCGTCCACTCCGGCGACGATGGCGGCGAGCACGACGGCCCGGGCCGCCGAGCTCGGGAGGACGGCGAGCACGATCGGGTGCAGGAAGACGGGGCCGTTGAGCAGCCCGACGGCAAGGCTGAGCAGACCCAGCCAGATCGCGGCTCCGACCCGCACGTTCTCGGGACCGCGGAGCAGAGCGCCAAGCCCGATCGCGACGAACACGATCAGGTTGAACGCCTCGATCCACGTCCCCGGCGAGGCGTAGGCGTCGAGCGCGAACGCCAGCGCGACCACCACCGACGCGCCGGCGGCCACGACGCCGAGGCGGATCGCGCCCCGGGGCACGAGCTCGTCGCGCCGGAGCAGCAGCGGCGCTGCGCCGGCGGCGAGCAGGCAGGCGAGGATCGCCAGCCACAGCCAGAGGGATGGGGCCGGGAAGCGCCGCAACTCACCTCGCAGGGTCGCGCGGCGGCCGTCCACGATCAGGGGCACCGTCCACGGGCCCCGCTCGACTCCCGGCGACAGCCCCTGGGTCCGCGCGTCGTGCCACACCGCGACGTGCCGGCCCCGCTGCAGCCGCCAGACCGGCGTCGGCCCCGTGACCCGCTGCGCCTTGCGCAGCAGGCCGACGACCACCGCCGTCGGCGAGCCGGCGTTCACCGCGAGTCCGGCCGCGTCGAGACGGAACACCGGCTCCCCGAGGTAGCCGAGCATGACGACGACATGCCCCGGGTGCACGGTGAGGCTGAGACCATGGTCGCTCTGGAAGATCTGGACGCTGTAGGCGGGAGTATCCGCGGCCAGGACCGTCGCCCGGTAGTCGACGGCGATGGTGCCGGTCCGCAGATGCCCCGAGGCCCCCGCGGGGCTTGCCAGAACCGCGAGCGCGACGATCGCCGTCACCACCGCCCTCGCGTGCGACATCGTGGTCAGCTCACGCTTGGGGACGGGTCAACGCACGGGCGGCGGCGCATCAGGCGAGCAGTCTCCCTCCTATCGACCCGGACGTCCATCCGGCGTCATGGGCCTCCGCCCGCCGATGGCGAGCTCCGCCGTGCCCGGCTGCCGTCAGGCGTATACGTCGATGCCGTGCCACACCGCGCTCGACGCGGCGGTGCTGGCCATCTGGGAGTCGTACGCGCCGGCCGATCCGGGCGGGGTCATCGTCGACAGCAGCGCCGTCGTCGGTGAGTCGGCCGCCAGGGAGAGCGCCTGCTGAATCGCCGCCGCGCCCGAGGTGGGGCTTGCCGCCGGCCCCGGCGATGAGCCAGAGCTCGTCGTCCCCGATGGGGTCGCCGGCGCCGATGCGGCCGTCGGCGCCGATGCGGCCGCGGCAATTGACGGGGGGGCCGCCGGCGAAGGACTCGGCGACGGGTTGCTCGGCGCCGAATGCAGCTGCACGTACGCCCACGAGTTGGCGCTGCTGATCGGGCTGACGGACATCGGAGGTGATATCGACGCCGGCGGGCCCCGGTATGACCCGATGTGGACGAACCCGACGAATGGCCGGTCCTGAGCAATTCCGGCCGCGTCGCCGACCTGCGATTATCAGGCCATGGCCCGATGGCGCAGGAGCGCGCTGCCGATCGTGCTGGCGGCCGTCACGCTGACCTCGGCGGGCTGCGCCTCGACGACGCTGCTGGGCTCCGGGCATTCCTCGACCTCAACTGCTCGACCTTCAGCCGGGACCGTCGCCCACGCCGGGCGCCCCCCCGCGGCGCAGGCGGTGACGGTCATCAAGGGATGGGCCGACGCGTTGCGCCGCGGCGACGTGGTCGCGGCCGCGCGGTACTTCAAGATCCCCAGCGTCCTCGTCGACGGCTCGGGCCCGGCGCTCACCATTCGCAACCTGGCCCAGGCCGAGGCCGCGAACGCCTCACTGCCATGCGGGGCGCGGTTCATCTCCGCCACCCAGCGGGGCCCGTTCGTCAACGTCCTGTTTCGCCTCACCGGCCGTCCCGGCCCGGGCGGCGGCAGCTGCAATCCCGGGGTCGGTCAGACGGCGCGGACCGACTTCGTCATCAAGGCCGGGCGGATCACCGTGTGGCTGAGGGCCCCGGACCAGCCCGGGGACAACGGGTCGCCCGGGCCCGGGCCTGGGACGACGCCGGCCCCCGGGCCGCTCGTCTGACCCCGCTGCGCCCCCGGTCTGACCACCCGGGCGCCGCTGGGTCGCCCCAGCGACGCTCGAGTAAGGGGTCGATCCCGTGGTGATAAGGCCCCATCCCCCCAACCCGCCTGCGAATTGCCGATGTGGGCCGACGCGGCTTAGCCCAAACTCAGGGCACGAGGTTGAGTGAAGCCCACTCGGCCCATCGATTTCAGAAAACCACCGTCAGGAGATAGCCATCATGACCACCATCGCCCCTCGCACCCGCCGCCTGACGCATCGGATCCACCGGACCTGGAGCGAGATGGCTTACGCCCAGCGTCGCATGTTCGAGATCCGGACCGGCCTCCCGCCGGCCGAGCCGACGTTCAGCATCGACGCCGCCGACCTGGAGCGGCGGTTCCGGCGCGCCTCCCGGTAGGCCTTTAGCTCTCGATGAGGGCCCGTCGGGATAGTCGGCGCGGTGCCGGCTGCCCCCGCGCCTGCCCCCGCGCCCCGGATCCCACCCGGCTCACGCCGGGCCGCCCGCCTCCGCCGTCGCCGCCGGAGGCGGGCGCGGTTGGGGACCGGCGCCATCGCGCTGGTCCTGCTCGCCATCGTCGCTGACCTGCTGGTGCACAGCGGAGCCGGGGCGCAGCCGACGATCCCGGCGTCGGCGATTCGTGTCGACGTCGGCAGCCGGCCGGTGAGCCGTCCGGTGCCCGGAGGTTTCATCGGACTGTCGATCGAGTACCGGTCGGCGCTGGCGTATTTCGGTACCGATCCGGCCCGGCCGGACCCGGTGTTCGTCCAGCTCGTGCGCAATCTCACGCCCGGTCAATCACCGGTGCTTCGGTTCGGCGGCGACACCACCGACTGGACCTGGTGGAGCACCCCGGGCGTTCAGCGTCCCGCCGGCATCAGATACACGCTCGGGCCCGAATGGGTGAACGCCACCGCCGGCATGGCCCGCGCGCTCGATGCTCGCCTGATTCTCGGCATCAACTTCGAATCCGACAGCAGCGCCATCGCGCGGACCGAGGCGGATGCTCTGGTGCGCGGTCTCGGCCGCCGGTACGTCGCCGGACTCGAGCTCGGCAACGAGCCGGAGGTGTACGGGACGCTCGGCTGGTATGCGACCAGGGCCGGCGTCAGTGTGCCGGGCCGTCCGTCCGGCTATGACTTCGACCGCTATCTGCCGGACTACGCGCGGATCCTGCGCGCTCTGCCGCCCGGGGTGCCGATCGCCGGCCCGGCCTCGGGCGCGCCGCAGTGGCTGGCGGGGGTCTCTGATTACCTCGCCGCCGACCCTCGCGTCCGTCTCGTCACGTTTCATCGCTATCCGCTGCACCGATGCTTCACCCCCGCCAGCTCCCCGGACTACCCGTCGATCGCCAACCTCCTCTCCCCCGCCGCCGCCAGCGGACCCGCCGAGAGCCTCCAGTCCGCCGTCCTGGCGGCGCATGCGCGCGGACTGCCGTTGCGCGCCGATGAGCTGAACAGCGTCTCCTGCGGCGGCGCTCGCGGCGTCAGCGATGGCTTCGCCTCGGCCCTGTGGGTCCTCGACACCCTGTTCAACATGGCGCGGGTCGGAGTCGACGGCGTCAACATCCATACCTTCCAGAAGGCGATCTACGAGCCCTTCGCCCTGCGACGGGCCGACGGCCACTGGCAGGCCCAGGTTCGGCCCCTGTACTACGGGCTGCTGATGTTCGCCAGAGCCGCGCCGCCCGGTTCTCGGCTGCTGCCGGTGTCGGCCTCGCCAGGCGGTCGCGCCTCGGAGACCGTGCGGCTGTGGGCCACGCGGGCACCGAGCGGTCGGGTTTCGGTCACTCTGATCAACGACTCGCCCCGTCGGTCGGTCACCGTGGCCGTGCACGCCCCCACGGCCGCGGGCCGCGCGGCGGGCATCCGGCTGCGTGCGCCGCGGGCCAACGCCCGGACTCAGATCACGCTCGGCGGGCAGTCGTTCGGCGCCGCCACCACCACCGGGGAGCTTGCCGGAACGCCTCGCGCCTTCACCCTCACGGCGGTCCAGCACCGGTTCGTGGTTCGCCTGCCGCCGGTCAGTGCGACCCTGGTCACCGTCCCCGCGCACTGACGCGGTTTCTTAACGCGAGTTGCATACGTTTGCGGTTGACACGATCCATACGCGACGCTAAGTTGCACCTGCAAACGATTGCAGGACCGGGGCCGCGGCGGCTAGCAGCGGCGCGGCGAGAGAGCGGAGGGTTGAGGAGATGAGGGTCCTTCGGAAGTGTGTGAGCGCCGGATTGGCGCTCGGCGCGGTGACACTGGTAGCGGCCTGCGGCGGCTCGTCCAGCAGCAGTAGCAGTAGTAGTGCCAGTAGCAGTGGCGGTGGCGCAGCTTCCAGCGCCAGCACCTCCGCCTCGGGTGGGGCTACGGGGTCCCCGATCACGATCGGTACGTCGCTCTCGCTGAGTGGCGACTTCTCCGCCGACGGGCAGGCGTTCGAACGGGGCTATCAGCTCTGGACGGCCGATCAGAATAAGGCCGGCGGCCTCCTCGGCCACAAGATCAATCTCGACGTGCTGTCAGATTCGTCGAACCCAGCGCAGGTCGTCAGCAACTACCAGAAGCTGATTGGCTCCAACAAGGACCAGCTCGTCTTCGGGCCGTTCTCCTCGCTGCTCACCGTGCCGGCCGCTCGCATCGCGGCGCGGTACGGCTACGCGTTCGTCGAAGGAGCCGGCGGAGCTCCGTCGGTGTTCGGGGCCGGGCTGCACAACGTGTTCGATGTGTCGATCCCGGTCAGGAACAACCTCGTCACCTTCGCGCAGTGGATCGCCTCGCTGCCGGCCTCCCAGCGGCCCAAGACCGCCGCCTATGCGACCGTCAACGATCCGTTCACCCAGCCGCAGATCCCGGTGGCACAGAAGATCCTGCAGGCGGCCGGCGTCAAGACCGTGCTGTCGAAGGTGTTCCCGGCCGAGGTCACCGACTACACGGCGATCGCCGGCCAGATGGCGACCAGCCACGCCGACCTCGCCATACTCGGTTCGGTCGACGTTCCGACCGTCTCGGCGTTCACGCACGCGTTCGTCCAGCAGCACTACAACCCCAAGGCGTTCATCGCCACGGGCGGGCCGGACCAGGGGGCCGCGTTCGTCAAGGCGGTCGGCACCGGCAACGAGAACGGCATCTTCGTCCCGAATGGCTGGTATCCGGGCTTCAAGAAGGCCGACTCGGAGACCATGGTCAAGGAGTACATCGCCAAGTACGGAGGCACGGCATCCGGGGTCAACTCCGACGTCGCCGAGGCGTACTCGGTGGGTCAGGTGCTGGCCCAGGCGGTGCAGGCGACGCACGGGTTCAACCAGCAGAAGATCCTCAGCTATCTGAAGAGCGGCGTCACCCTCAACAGCGTCCAGGGCCCGGTCAAGTTCGACGCGCTGGGCGAGAACACGGCCCAGAAGACGTTGACCTTCCAATGGCAGAAGGGAGCTCTGCTGCAGGTGATCCCGACCGCCACGGCGGGCTCCCAGGCTCCTCTGTATCCGAAGCCGGCCTGGCAGGGCTAGCGCCGTCGATGTCGACGACTGCCCTGTTGCAGGCCATCGTCGATGGCATCCTGACCGGCGGCGTGTACGCGCTCATGGCCGCCGGTCTGACGCTGATCTTCGGCGTCATGGACATCATCAACATCGCCCAGGGCATCATGGTCGTGCTCGGCGCCTACCTCAGCTTCGAGCTGTCGGTGCACGTCGGCATCGGCCTGTTGCCCGGTCTGCTGATCACGACTCCGCTGATGTTCGGACTCGGCATGGCGATCGAGTTCTGCTTCATGCGCCGGTTGCGGGATCAGGACCGCACGCAGATGTCGATCCTGGTCACGTACGCGGTGGCAATCGTGATCGAGGGCATCCTGACTGCCATCTTCGGGGTCGACTACCAGCAGCTGCAGGCGTCCTACGTCAACAGCTCGGTGCACCTGCTCGGCTTCTACCTGCCCTACATCTACCTGATCGGCTTCGTCCTCGCGGTCGCTCTGCTGGTCGTCCTCTACTACGTCCTGTATCGCACCAAGTTCGGCCGGGCGGTGCGGGCGTCGCTGCAGAACCGAACGGCCGCGGACCTGATCGGGATCGACGTCAACCGCGTGCGGACGATCTCGGTCGGCATCGGCGTCGCGGTCACCGCGGTCGGCGGGATGGTGTTCGGCGCCACCAACGCGTTCGACCCCAACAGCGGAGCCGACCTGATCTCCCGCCTGCTGGCGATCGTGATCCTCGGCGGGATCGGCAGCATCGGGGGAGCGATGGCGAGCGCCGTGTTCCTGCTCGTGATCAATGACGTGGTGGCCGTCTGGTGGTCACCGACATGGGCGCCGCTGGTCTACTTCGCGGCCCTGGTGGTGGTGCTGTCGGTCCGGCCGCAGGGTCTGTTCGGGCGCACGGTGGTGCGGGCCCAATGAGCGAGCTGGCCACCGCCGCCGCCGACGCGGGAAACTCGGCGGCGCCGGCGCCGGCGCCAGAGCCCGCGGCGCCGCGGCGGGGGACGATCACGGGTGCGATCGCGCTGGCGCTGGTGGTGTTCCTGCTGTTCCCGATCGTCGTCACCGACCCGTCGACCACCTCGATCGGGTTCTTTGCGGTGGTGTTCATGGTCGCCGCAACATCGTGGAACACGTTCAGCGGCTACTCGGGCTACCTGGCGCTCGGGCACGCGGTGTTCTTCGGGGGCGGCGGCTATGCCGTCGCGATGGCCGCCCGCGACTGGCACGTTGCCGGCGGCTGGCCGGTGTTCGCGCTGCTGCCGTTCGGCGGACTGGTCGCGGGTCTGATCGCGGTCCCGTTCGGCCTGGTGGCGCTCCGCACGCGCCGGCACACGTTCGTCGTGGTGACGATCGCCATCTTCTTCATCTTCCAGCTGGCGGCGACCAACCTCGGCTTCACCGGCGGCACGTCGGGGATCCTGTTGCCGCTCGCGCCGTTCTCGGCGGCCAACTACAACCAGTCCTTCTACTACGTCGGGCTGGGCATCCTGATCGTGACCGTGATCGTGTCGTGGGCGGTTCGCCGGAGCCGGTTCGGGCTGCAGCTGCTGGCGATCCGCGACGACGAAGACCGCGCGCTGGGGCTGGGGGTCAAGACGCGCCGGGTGAAGCTGACCGCGTTCGTGATCTCCGCCATCCCCGTGGGGATGGTCGGCGGGCTGTACTTCGACTTCCTCGGCCAGATCTTCCCGCAGTTCGCCTACGACCCCCTGTTCGACCTGTCGATCGCGCTGATGGCGTTCCTGGGCGGACTGGGCACGATCGTCGGGCCGCTGCTAGGCGCGCTGGTGCTGGAGTCGCTGCAGCAGTACCTGACCCAGACGTTCTCCTCAAACGCCACCTATCTGATCGCCTACGGGGTCCTGTTCCTGGCCGTGATCCTGCTGCTGCCGCGCGGCGTCGTTCCCAGCGTGTCCGAGCGGCTGGCGCGAAGGCGCAGGCGGGCGGCGTCCACCGCATCGGAGGAGCGTGACGCCAACGTGGCCGGCAGCGTCGCGGGAGCGGCCCGATGAGCAACCTGATCGAAGTCAAGGGCGTGTCGAAGGCCTACGGCGGCGTCCAGGCGCTGTCGCTGTGCGACCTGGAGGTCGAGGAGGGCGCGATCAACGGTCTGATCGGACCCAACGGCTCGGGCAAGACGACGCTCTTCAACGTCATCACCGGGTACGAGCGCATCCAGCAGGGCGAGGTGCACTTCAACGGCGCCGAGATCACCAACGCCCCTCCCGACCGGGTGTTCCGGCTGGGGATCGGGCGCACATTCCAGTTGACGCGCCTGTTCACCCGGCTGACCGTCCTGGAGAACATGCTCGTCGCCACCCAGCGCGAGGAGGGATGGCTGCGGGGCGTGATGCGGCTGGCCGGCTCGGTCAGTGAGAAGCGGCGCGCGATGGAGCTCCTCGACTTCGTCGGGATCACCCGCCTCGCCCACGAGCCGGCGGCCAATTTGAGTTACGGCCAGCGCAAGCTGCTCGAGCTGGCCTCGCTGCTGGTGGCCGACCCGGCGGTGCTGCTCCTCGACGAGCCGGCCGGCGGCGTGAACCCGACCCTGATCACGCATCTGGCCGATCGCATCAAGGAGCTCAATCGCTCGGGCAAGACGATCCTGGTCGTCGAGCACAACATGGAGTTCGTCATGAGCCTGTGCTCGCGTATCACCGTCCTCAGCCAGGGCACGGCGCTCGTTTCGGGAACGCCGCAGGAGGTGCGATCCAACCCGGCGGTGCTCGACGCGTATCTCGGCGGCGAGGACGACGCCTCCACCCAGCTCGAGCTCGCGCAGGAGCCGACGCCGCACGACGCCCCCAGCATCTCGGTCGGCGCGGTGCGGACGCCGGAGCGCCCCCGCCTCGGGGACTCGACGGCGCTCCTGCGCCTGGAGGGCATCTGTGCCGGCTACGGCGGCGGCGACATCCTCAAGCAGGTGTCCCTCGACGTTCCGCGCGGTGGAATCACCTGCGTGGTCGGTCCCAACGGCGCCGGCAAGTCGACCCTGATGGCGACGGTCAGCGGCCTGCTGCGACCCCGGGAGGGCGAGATCCGCTTCGGCGGGGACGTCATCTCCGGGCTGACGCCAAAGCAGATCCTGGCCAGGGGGATCGCGCAGATTCCCCAGGCTCACAGCCTGTTCGGGGACATGACGGTCCGTGAGAACGTCGAGATGGGCGCCTTCACGGTGTCCGATCAGGCGCTGGTGCGTAAGCGCCTGGCGGCGGTGGAGGAGCTGTATCCGATCGTCCGGGACCGCGCCGGCGAAAAGGCCGGCAGCCTGTCAGGCGGCCAGCAGCGGCTGGTGGAATTCGCGCGCTGCCTCATGCTCGACCCGGAGCTGATCATGCTCGACGAGCCGTCGATGGGTCTGGACCCCCAGACTCGCCAGATGGTGTTCGGGATGATCGAACAGATGAACAGCCAGGGCAAGACGATCCTGCTGGTGGAGCAGAACGCGCGCGCCGGGCTGAGGCTGAGCACCCACGGCGTGGTGCTGGAGAACGGGGTCATCCGCCTCACCGGCTCCGGCCAGGAGGTGCTGCAACATCCGGAGATCGGCGCGCTCTACCTTGGCGGCGCGGTGACCCAGGCCGGCGCCGGGACATGACCCCCGGCGCGGTGGCGGACGTGGTCGTCGCGGGCGCTGGTCACAACAGCCTGATCGCGGCGGCATACCTGACTCGCGCCGGCTATCACTGCCGGGTGCTCGACGCCCGCGCCAGTCCCGGCGGCGGTGTCGCGTCCGAGGAGCTGCTGCTGGACGGCTTCAAGCTGGACTCGTGCTCGACGGGTCACACGCTGATCCAGACCAATCCGCTGCTGAGCAGCGACGAGCTCGGCTTGCTCGCCGATCACGGATTGGCCTACATCGAACCCGATCCGGTCGCCCACGTCGTGTTCCCCGACGGCGACTCGCTGACGATGTGGCTCGACCTGGAGCGCACGTGCGAGGAGATCGCCTACTACTCACGGTCCGACGCCGCCGCCTACCGGCAGCTGCTGACCGAGTACGACGCGGTCAAGGATGTCTTCAATCGCCAGCGGTTCACGCCGGTCGGGTTCGGTCCCAGCCTGGAGCAGATGCTCGCCGGCCGCCCCGGCGCCGGGCGCTGGCGCCGGCGGGCGATGATGAGCGCGTGGGACGTCGTGCGCCGCGAGTTCGACAGCCCCCACGTCCAGGCGTTCATGCTGTGGATGGCGTTCCAGACGGGTCAGCCGGTCGGCTCCGCCGGCTCGGGACCGCTCGCCTATTCGATCGCCTTCGGCCGCCAGCGGCGCAGCTGGACGATCCCCCGCGGCGGCTCCGGCGAGCTCGTGCGCGCGCTGGTGGAGGTGATCGAGCAGGGCGGCGGTGAGATCGTCTGCGACCAGCGGGTGGTCGACCTGATCGTGTCCGATGGACGCTGCGTCGGAGTGGTGACCGAGAACGGCGAGCGCCACCTGGCCGGCCAGGCCGTCCTCTCGACGATCCACGTCAAGGACCTGGTCACGATGGGCGACCCCGAGGATTGGGGCGACGACTTCCGTTACGCGATCGACACCTACGACGAAGGCGTCTCCGCCTTCGCCGCCCATTACGCCACCACCGAGGCCCCGCGATACCGAACCCGCGATGGTGGCGAGGTGGAGGTCGTGTCGGCCGGCGTCGCGGGGTGGCCCGCTGACATCCTGCGCATGGGACGCGACGTCCGGGAGGGACGGCTCGTTCGCGACGGCGCGTGGCTGCTGTTCCCCGCGCCGACGGTCGCCGATCCATCGCGTGCCCCGGTGGGCCGCCATACGGTCAAGGTTCTCGGTATGCAGCCCTATCTCCCCGTCGACGGCGCCGGGCCGGCGACCGCCGAGGCCGCCGCCGGCGCGTGGGCGGGTCTGCGTGAGGAGATCGCCGCGGTGCAGCTCGAGCACCTGCGCCGGGCCGCCCCCAACCTGACCGACGAGACGATCCTCGCCGAGCTGATCGTGTCCCCGGTCGATCTGGAGGCCGCCAATCCCCACATGTGGCACGGCACCTTCCACGGTGGCGATCGTTCTCTGGCCGGCAGCGGTGCGCAGCGCCCGGCGCCGGGTTGGGCCACACACCGCATGCCGATTCCCGGGCTCTACCAGACCGGCGGCACGACGCACCCGGGCGGATCGGTGACCGGCGGGCCGGGGCGCAACGCCGCCATGGTGATGCTCACCGACCTCGGCCGAGATCCCAATGACGTGATGGCAGCCGGTGGCGCTTCGGTCGCGCTCGCGGACGCTGCGACGATCGCGGGCGCCGGCAATTGACCCGGCAGCGACCACATAATTGACGCGATGCGGACGCCTGTGACCATCCGGGACGTGGCTCGGCTGGCCGAGGTCCATCCCGGCACCGTGTCGCGGGCGCTCAACGCGCAGACCCGCGCCCTGGTCAACGAGGAGACGGCCGCGCGGGTCCTGCGCGCCGCCGACGAGCTCGGCTACCGGCCCAACCCGATCGCCCGCGGCCTGAAGACCAATCGCTCGTTTACGGTCGGGGTTCTCATCCCCGATCTCACCAACCCGCTGTTCCCGCCGATCGTCCGCGGGATCGAAGACCGTCTGGGGCCGGCCGGCTACACGCCGCTTCTGGTCAACACGGACAACGACCCGGCGCGCGAGCGCAGTCACCTCGAGGCGATGCTCGCCCGGCAGATCGACGGGCTGATTGCCGCCACCGCTCGGCTCGACGTCGAGCTGCTGGCCGAGGCGGCGGCGGGCGGGATGCCGCTGGTGCTCGTCAACCGCAGCTTCGAGGACGGCTCCGTGGCGGCGGTGACCATCGACGATCGCAAGGGAATCGGGCTGGCGGTGGAGCATGTGGCGGGGCTCGGCCATCGGCGGATCGGTCATGTTGCCGGACCGCAGAACGTGTCGACCGGACATCGCCGCTACGTCGGCTTCCTCGCCGCCATGGCCGAGGCAGAGCTCGACGTCCCGCCCGAGCGGGTCAGTTTCAGCGCTGCGTTCACCGAGGGCGAGGGCGCGCAGGCGTGCGCCGCGGTCCTGGCGCCGCGGCCGCGCGTCACCGCGATCGTCGCCGCCAACGACCGGTTGGCCATGGGCTGCTACGACACGCTCGCCGCCGAGGGGCTGCGCTGCCCGGAGGATGTGTCGATCGTGGGCTTCAACGACATGCCGTTCATCGACCGGCTGCGCCCGCCGCTGACCTCGGTGCGGGTGCCACAGCGTGAGATCGGGAACGCGGCGGCGGACCTGCTCCTGGCGCAGCTGAGCGACGCCGCCGAGCCGGCTCGGGAGATCCTGCTCAATCCCACGCTGGTCGTGCGCGGGTCGACGGGGCCCCCGCCCGGCGAGTAGTGCCGTGATTGCGAGCACTGGACCGCCGATGACCGTCATCGACGCTCACGTCCACGTGATCGTGCCCGAGCTGCTGCGCGGCGCGGCGCCGGCGCAGACGTGGCGCCCGAGCGTCGGGCGCGATGAGGACGGCCAGGTCGTGGAGCTGGCCGGACGCCGGATCCGCTCGGCGGTCCGGGAGTTCGTCGATGCCGACCAGATCCTCGGCTCATTGCGGGCCGGCGGGGTCGACGGCGCCGTCCTCAGCCCCTGGGTGCCGCTGTTGTTCTATGACGTCGATCCCCGCGAGGCCCTCGAGCGCTGCCGCCTGCAGAACCTCGGACTCGCCCGGCTTCGGCAGCCGCGGTTCGAGCAGATCGCGGTGCTCGGTGCCGTGCCGCTCCAGGACCCCGAGCTCGCCGCCTCCGAGCTGACGGCGATGATGTCCGACGGGACGTTCGCCGGGGTCGAGATCACCGCCAGCGTCAACGGGCGATATCTCGGCGACCCGGTGTTCGAGCCGTTCTGGAGCGCCGCCGAGGCGTGCGACGCCCTCGTGTTCGTGCATCCGACCACCCGAGGCTTCGCCGTGCCGGTGTTCGACGAGCATTACCTGTGGAATCTCGTCGGCAACCCGATGGAGACGACGATCGCGGCTGCGCACCTGATCCTCAGCGGGACGATGCAGCGTCATCCCCGGCTGCGCGTCCTCCTCGCGCACGGCGGCGGCGCGATCGTCTCGTTGAGCGGCCGCCTCCGTCACGGGCAGGAGCACGTCGCGGCTGCGGGGCCGCCCCCGGCGCAGCCCGCCGATGCCGTCGTCCGCCGGTTCCTGTTCGACACCGTCACCCACGATCCGCGACTGCTGCGGAGGCTCGTCGAGGCGGTCGGCGCCGACCGCGTGCTGCTTGGATCTGACCATCCGTTCGACATGGCGGACCCGGACCCGGTGAGCACGGTCAGGGCGGCCGGCCTGGATCCCGCCGATGAGCGCGCCGTCCTGGGCGGCAACGCCGAGCGTGAGCTGCACGTTCCCACCATGGCCGGGAGCTGAGAGCCGGATGCCCGACGAGCGCGTGCAGGCGGCGATCCGGCACTGGGCCTCGCGGTTCATTGCCAACGGGATCGACTACAACGACTTCGTTCGGACCACGGCGACGGTGGAGCGGTGGGAGCAATGGCTCGGCGCGTGGACCGCCACCGCCGAGATCCACGTCGAGCTGGCCGAGCAGGCGCGTGTCCGCGGGGCGCAGCGCAGCGCCGGCGAGGCCTACCTGCGGGCGGCGGTCAGCTACCACTTCTCCAAGTTCGTCTGGGTGCTCGATCCCGAGCTCAATCGCCGCAACACCGAAGCCGCCGTCCGCGCGCTCTACGACGCCCACGCGTTGCTGGATCCCACCGCGCGGCGCATCGAGGCGGCCGTCGACGGCGGCATCGTCGTCGCCAACCTGCGCCTCCCCGCCGGGCCGCGGCCGGCACCGCTGGTGGTCCTGATCCCCGGACTCGATTCGACCAAGGAGGAGTTCTTCGTCTGGGAGTCGGTCTTCCTGGACCGGGGCATGGCGACGGTGTCGCTGGACGGTCCCGGGCAGGGGGAGACGGGGATCACGATGGACATCCGCCCCGACTACGAGATCGCGGTGTCGGCCATCCTCGACGCTCTCGCGCAGGCGCCGGAGATCGACGCCACCCGAGTCGGCGCCGTCGGGGTCAGCCTCGGTGGTCACTACGTCGTACGCGCGGCCGCGTTCGAGCCGCGGATCAAGGCGCTGGCCGGGATCAGCGGCCCCTATGACCTGGCCGCCGGCTGGGACACAATGCCGGAACTGACGCGGGAGACGATCCAGCATCACACCGGCGCCGACGCTCCCGCCCAGGCGCGGGAGCGAGCCCACGAGCTCAACCTCGATGGCGTCGCCGAGCGGGTGCGCCAGCCGTGCCTGGTGGTGACCGGGACGCTGGACCGCGTCATCGCCTGGGAGCAGACCAAGCGGATCGCCGACGCCGCCCCGAACTCCGAGTGGCTGCTCTACCCGGATGGCACCCACGTCTGCAACAACATCCCGTTCAAGTACCGGCCGCTCGTCGCGGACTGGATCGGCGGCCACCTGAGATGAGCGGCGGCGCGCTGACCCGGCGACGCATCGCCGCCGTACCACGATTGAAAGCGAGTGACCGTGACTGACACGACCCACACGTCGGAAGTGCCGAGCCCGGCCGGGAGGCAGTCCGGTGACGGCGAGGTCTGGGGCGCGTTCATCGCCGGCGCCTGGATCCCGGCCGGGGACCGGGGAACGTTTGGAGTGACCGAGCCGGCCACCGGCCAGGAGTTCGCGCGGGTCGTCAACGCCGGGGCGGAGCTCGTCGCCGAGGCGGTCGCCGACTCGCGGCGCGCGTTCGCGCAGTGGCGGGCGCTGGCTCCTCGGGAGCGCGGCCGCCTGCTCCGCGCGGTGGCCGCCAAGATCCGCGAGCACCTCGACGAGCTCGCCGAGCTGGAGGCGCGTGAGGTCGGCAAGCCACGCCGGGACGCCTTGCGCTTCGACCTCTCGTACTGCCACGCCGGTTACGACTACTACGCGGGTCTGGCCGACACGCTGCACGGCGAGATCCTCGACCAGGGGCCGATCGAGGCCCGCGTCGTCTACGAGCCCTACGGCGTGGTGGCGGCGATCCTTCCCTTCAACTGGCCGCCGATCCACTTCACCAAGAAGTGCGCGCCCGCCCTGGCCGCGGGGAACACCGTGATCGTCAAGCCCGGCGAGCAGGCGCCGCTCACCGTCCTGCGGCTCGTCGAGCTGGCCAACGAGGTCCTGCCGCCCGGGGTGCTCAACGCGGTCCCCGGCGTGGACGCCGGCCCCGCCCTGGCGACCCATCCGCGCGTGGAGCGGATCACCTTCACCGGTGCGACCGCGACCGGCCAGCGTGTTCTGCGCAGCGCCGCCGAGAACCTCACCTTCGCCACGATGGAGCTCGGCGGCAAGAACGCGGTGATGGTGCTCGCCGATGCCGACCTGGACGTCGCCTTGAACGTCGTCCTGGAGGGGATGTTCTACAACCAGGGCGAGGCGTGCACGTCGACGGCCCGGATTCTCGTCCACGACTCCATCCACGACGCCTTCCTGGAGCGGTTCAGCGCCGCCACCCAGCGACTGGTCGTCGGGGACGGCCTCGATCCCCGGACCGACATCGGCGCGATGGTCGACGCCACCCAACGCGACAAGGTGCTCGCCCACCTGGAGACGGGGTTGCGCGAGGGGGCGCGGCTGGTCGCCCAGGGCGACCTGCCCACCGACGCGCGGCTCGAGGGTGGGTACTGGGTGGCGCCGACCGTGCTGGCCGATGTGAGGCCGACGATGTCGATCGCCCAGGAGGAGATCTTCGGCCCGATCGCGTGCGTCATGCGCTTCTCCGACGAGGACGAGGCGGTCGAGATCTGCAACGGCACCCGGTACGGGCTCACCGCCGCCATCTGCACCACCGATGAGACGCGGGCCTACCGGATCGCCCAGCGCCTGGAGGTCGGAATGGTGTTCGTCAACAACTACATGCGCCGGGCGTTCCTCGGCTCGCCGTTCGGCGGACAGAAGGGGAGCGGGTTCGGTCGGGAGAACGCGATCGAGACCCTGCACGAGTTCGTCCGGTCAAAGAACATCCGCTTCCCCTCGGGGCGCGGCGAGATCCCGACCTGGCCGCCCCGGGACTGACCGGCGCCGGGTCGGGCGTAGGCGTTGCCCGCGGCGGGTTGGTGGCGTCCGTTTTTCGCCCCTCAACCCCGTCAGGTCAGCCCTGGCCCCTGGGGATCGCCTGCTTGGTGTCCGCGTCGAGCTCGGTGTTGCGGTTCGACTGGGGGTCACGCTCCAACGACAGGCTGCCGCCGGTGGTGAAGTACGGCTTGCCGGCGATGACGAGGTCCTCGGCCGGGAACCGCGTGATCACCTCGCAGCCGTCGGCGGTAACCACCAGCTGCTCCTCGATGCGGGCCGCCGACCAGCCGTCGGTGGCCGGCCAGAAGGTCTCGAGGGCGAACACCATCCCCTCCTGAATCGTCTCGGGATGGTCGAGCGAGACCAGGCGGCTGAAGATCGGCTTCTCCCAGATCGTCAGCCCGACGCCGTGCCCGAACTGGAGCGCGAATGCCGCCTCCTCGTCGGGGAAGCCGAACTCCTGCGCCTTGGGCCAGATCGAGACGACCTCGCCGGTGGTGACGCCGGGGCGGATCATCGCGATCGCGGCGTCGAGGTAGTAACGGCAGCGCTTATAGGCGTCCAGCAGCGGACGGGACGCGCTGGCCACCGCGAACGTGCGGTAATAGCAGGTCCGGTAGCCCATGTAGCTGTGCAGGATGTCGAAGTACGCCGGGTCGCCCGGGCGCAGCGCGCGGTCGGTGAACACGTGCGGATGCGGGCTGCAGCGCTCCCCGGAGATCGCGTTGACCCCCTCGACGAACTCTGACCCCATCTCGTACAGGACCTTGTTGACGAGTGCCACGCATTCGTTCTCCCGGATGCCGGCCCGCATCGTCCGGTACAGCTCCTCGTAGGCGGCGTCCACCATCCCGCACGCCATGTTCAGCAGCGTGATCTCGTCCTCGGTCTTGATCATCCGCGCCTGCTGCATCAGCTGCTGCCCGTCGACGACCTGGATGCCCTCGCGCTGGAGCGCGAACAGGACCGGAGGCTCGATCGCATCGATCCCCACCGGCTCTGAGAGCAGGCCCCGCTGCTCGAGCTCGACCCGGATCTTGGCGGCGACGTCCTCGGCCCGCCCCGACTCCGGGGACATCGCGCCGCGCATCGTGGAGATGCCGGCCCGCGAACGGCCGTCGCCGAGCCATGGGTTGTAGAGCTGATGGTGGCGCGCCGCCGAGCCGAAGTCCCACATGATCGGCTCATCGCCCTGGGGCAGCAGGCAGAAACGGTTGAGCTTGTCGGCCGCCCACGTGCCGATGTGGGTGGCGGTCAGGTAGCGGATGTTCGACATGTCGAAGCACAGCAGCGCGCCGAGCTCGGACTCGGCGAGCAGTGCCTTGGCCCGCGCCAGACGCTCCTCCCGCAGCCGGTCGTACCGAACCCGCTCCTCCCAGTCGACGCCCATGACGCCATAGCTGTGCAGACCCACCGGTGCCACCTCCTATTGCAAACGATTGCAGCAAGCATACCCCCGAGCTTGACGGGTCTCAACCGCTCGGCTAGAGTTGCTGCAAACGATTGCACACTTAGGAGCAAGCGCGTATGGATGGGGATCAGGTGACCAGTCTGGGCTGGATCGGGGTGGGGCGGATGGGTCGGGCGCTGGTCACGAGGCTGCTCTCCGCCGGGCACGAGGTGGGGGTCTACAACCGCACCCGCGAGAAATGCGCCGATCTGGCCGAGATCGGCGCGGTCATCGTCGACTCGCCTGCCGACCTCGCCGACCGCGACATCGTGTTCACGATGGTCGCCGGCTCCGCCGACGTCGAGGAGATCGTGACCGGACCCTCCGGACTGCTCTCCCGTGCCGGCGTCCGTCCCGGACTGATCGTCGACTCGACCACCATCTCACCGGCCGCCGCCGAGAGCATCCGCGCCTACGCGCACGAGCGCGGCACCGCGATGCTGGCCGCTCCGGTCAGCGGGAACCCGAAGGTCGCGGAGAGCGGCCGGTTGACGATCGTCGCCTCGGGGCCGGCCGACGCCTGGGAGCGTGCGCGCCCGTACCTGGAGCTGCTCTGCCGCCGCGTCACGTACGTCGGCGAGGGCGAGCGTGCCCGTCTGGTCAAGATCTGCCACAACCTGATGCTCGGCGTGGTGGCGCAGTGCATGGCTGAGATCACGGTCCTCGCCGAGAAGGGCGGGGTGACGCGCGCCGACTTCCTCGAGTTCCTCAACGACAGCGTGATGGGCTCGACGTTCACCCGCTACAAGACGCCGGCCTACGTCAACCTCGACTTCACGCCGACGTTCACCCCGGCTCTGCTGCTCAAGGACTTCCACCTCGGCTTCGAGGCGGCCCGGGAGATGGACGTGGCGATGCCGCTGGCCGCTGCCACTGAGCAGATCGTCCAGGGACTCGCCGGCCTGAAGGGCAACGAGGTGGACTTCGCCGCGCTCATCGAGATAGCGGCGGAGGCCTCCGGACTCCTGCTGCAGGCCGAGAACGTCGAGGTCGACGACGGGCTCAGCCCCTTGGCGGCCAGCGCCAACGGGGACGGGCGCAGTCCGGCGGCGGCGCAGACCCCCTGAGTGCCGGGAGCGTGACAACTGAGTGGCCCCCACGGCCACCCAGGCGCCATGCCTCCTACAGCAGCAGCGCGATCGGGGCCTCGAGCAGCTCGCGCAGCCGCGCGAGGAAGCGAGCGCCGTCGGCCCCGTAGAGGATCCGGTGGTCGCAGGCCAGGGTGAGGTGGATCGTCGGGCGCGCCACGACTGGGTGGGCGGGGTCCGATTCGTCGACGACCGGGCGTAGCTTCAGCGACCCGACGGCGAGGATCGCCGCCTGGGGCGGATTGATCACCGCCGAGAAGCTGTCGGTCCCGTACATCCCGAGGTTGGAGATCGAGAAGGTGCTGCCCGACAGGTCGCCCGGTGTGATCGAACCGTCGCGGACCTTGGCGGCGAGCTCGCGGGCGGTTGCGCCGATCTCGCTGAGCGAGCGGGTGTCGGCATCGAAGATCGTCGGCACGACGAGCGCGTCCTGCGCCGCCACGGCGATCCCGACGTTCACCCGGCCGTAGTGCTCGAAGCCGCCGTCGCGGTACGCGCCGTTGACGCGGGGGAACTCCCGGAGCGCCAGCGCCGCGGCCTTGACGAGGAAGTCGTTGTAGGAGGGTGGCCGGTCGGTCACCTCGCGCATCTCCTCGCGCAGCGCCACCACCCGGGTCATGTCGACCTCGGCGCGCAGCTCGAAATCGGGCACGGTGGCGCGCGACTCGGCCATCCGCCGGGCGATCGTCTGCTGGAGCCGGGTGAGCTCCTCGCGGGTGGTCTCGCCCTTGGCGGTGCCGGCCGCCGGGGCGCCGCCGCCGTTGCCGGTCGTCGCGGTCCCGCGCGCGGAGCGCTCGACGTCGGCCCGAATCACGCGGCCCTGCGGACCGGAGCCGGCCAGCGTGGCGAGGTCCACCCCGAGCTCGGCGGCGATCCGGCGGGCGAGCGGCGACGCCTTCGTGCGCCCGCCGGCGCTCCGCCGGACCGGGGCCGGCGGCGCGGCGGCGGGTGGCGGGGCTGCGGGACCCGGCGGGGAGGCAGTGGCAGCCGTCGCCGGCGCGCCGGCGGACGCGCTGACCGCTGCGGGCATCGCCCCCGGGCGGCCCACGGCTTCCCCGGGGGCCCCGATCGTCACCATGACCGCGCCAACCGCCACGCTGTCCCCGACCTGCGCACCGAGCGCCAGGACGGTGCCGTCGTGCTCTGACTCGTACGTCACGCTGGCCTTGTCGGTCTCGACCTCCACCAGCGGCTGGCCCTCGACCACGGCGTCGCCCTCGGACACGAACCATTGGAGGATCGTGCCCTCCTCCATCGAGTCCGATAGGCGCGGCATGACGATTTCGACGGGCACCATCTCTCCTTCGGCAGCGCGCTGCAAACGTTTGCGATACCATCCTAACGCAACCGTTGGGCGAGGGTGAAACGAGTCCGGAAGGAGACGGGATGGCCAGGCTCCAGGCCCCGGAACAGCAGGACACCGCCGGCGCATACCTGGACGGATACGCCCGGATGCTGCTGATCCGTCAGTTCGAGTCGGCGATGCATCGGCTGTTCCTGCGCGGCGAGGTGCATGGGACGACGCATCTCTACGCCGGCCAGGAGGCCGTCGCCGTGGGCGTGTGCATGGCGCTGAACCCCGACGACTACGTCGCCGGCACCTACCGCGGCCACGGGCACGCCCTGGCCAAGGGCACCGAGCCTGAGCCGCTGATCGCCGAGATGCTCGGCCGGGCCACCGGCGTGTGCGGGGGACGAGCCGGCTCGATGAACGTGATCGATCTCGCCCACGGGCTCGTCGGGTGCTACGGCATCGTCGGCGGGTCGATCGCGGCCGCCCTCGGCGCGTCGGTCTCGGCCAAGCGCCAGGGCCGGGTGGCCGTCTGCTTCTTCGGTGACGGCGCCACCAATCAGGCCTACTTCCACGAATGCATGAACATGGCGGCCGTCCAGCGGCTGCCGGTCGTGTTCGCGTGCGAGAACAACCTCTACGCCGAGTTCACGCCGATGGCCGAGGCCACCGCCGGAGCCGACATCGCCGCGCGCGCCGCCGCCTACGGCACCCCGTCGGCGGTCGTCGACGGGAACGACCTGTGGGCGGTGCACTCGGCCGCCCAGACGGCCGTGGAGCGCGCGCGCTCGGGCGACGGACCGACGCTGCTGGAATGCAAGACCTACCGGCACTATGGCCACTCCAAGAGCGACCCGGCCCCGTACCGGACCAAGGAGGAGGTCGAGCAGTGGTTCGAGCGGGACCCGCTCAAGCTCGCCCGCGCCCGCCTGCTCAAGGACGGTCTCAGCGAAGAGCAGGTGGCCGCGGCCGAGCAGACGACGACGTCGCTGATCGATGAGGCGATCGAGAACGCGCTGGCCGCGCCGTACCCGGATCCCGCCGCCGACGCCGCGACAGAGTTCAGCGCATGAGCGAGCTCGAGTTCAGGGTGGCGATCCGGGACGCGCTGGCCGAGGAGCTGGAGCGCGACCCGACGGTGCTGTTCTTCGGCGAGGACGTGGCCGTCGCCGGCGGCGTCTTCAAGGCCACGCCGGACCTGTTCGAGCGCTTCGGGCCCGACCGGGTGTTCGACACCCCCATCTCCGAGCTCGCCCTCGCCGGCGCCGCCTACGGCGCGGCCGTCACCGGGATGCGGCCGGTGTTCGAGGTGATGTTTGGTGACTTCATGGCGCTGGCGATGGACAGCCTCGTCAATCAGGCTGCGAAGTTCTGGTACATCAGCAACGAGCAGGGCACGGTGCCGCTGGTGGTGCGCTCGGCGGTCGGCGCCGGCGGGCGCTTCGGGGCGATCCACTCCCAGACGCACGGGACCTGGTTTCAGGGGGTGCCCGGCCTGAAGATCGCGTTTCCGTCATCGCCGGCGGAGGCCAAGGGGCTGCTCAAGGCCTCGATCCGTGACGACAACCCGGTGGTGTTCCTCGAGCACAAGCGCCTGTATTCGGTCAAGGGGCCAGCGCCGACGCCAGAGCAGGAGGTCATCCCCCTCGGCCAGGCCGGCATCGCCCGCCCGGGCAGCGACCTGACGATCGTCTCGGTGGGCAAGGGCGTTCCCGATGCACTGGCCGCCGCCGACACCCTGGCCGGCGAGGGGATCTCGGCCGAGGTGGTGGACCTGCGGACGCTGCGCCCGCTGGATGTCCACACCGTCCTGGAGTCGGTGGCGCGGACCAACCGCATCGTCGCCGTCGAGGAAGGGCCGCGCACCGGAGGCTGGGCGGCGGGGCTGCTCGGCGCCGTCGCCGAGGAGGGCCTGCACGACCTCGACGATGCCTGGATCCTGGCCACCGCCGAGACACCGATCCCCTACAGCCCGACCCTGGAGGATGCGTTCCTGCCGCAGGCCGAGGCGATCGTGGACAGCGTCCGCTCGCGCCTCGGGGTGGCCGCGCCGAGCTGAGCTCAGCGCCGTACGCTGGCTGGCATGCGCCCGCGCTGCTACGTCGCCGGCCCCCTCGGCTTCACCGCCGCCGGCCGCGACTACTACCGGCGGACGTACCTGCCGGCTCTGGCCGCCGTGGTCGAGCCGATCGACCCGTGGTCCCTCACGGCGCCCGAGGAGATGGCCGACGCCGCACGGCAGCGCCGGGAGCGCGAGCTGGCGCTGACGGTCGGGCGTCGCAATGCCGAGGCGATCCGGTCGTGCCGGCTGCTCGCCGCCGACCTCGACGGGCAGGAGCTCGACTCGGGTACGGCTGCCGAGGTCGGCTATGGCGCGGCCCTCGGTCTCACCTGCTTCGGCCTACGGACCGATCTGCGGCAGATCGGAGAGGCGGGGGTCGCGGTGAACCTCCAGGTGGAGGCGTTCATCGTCGAGAGCGGCGGCCGGATCGTCGCCACCCTCGCCGAGCTGGTGGCGGCGCTCGCCGACGCCGCTCGCGCCGCGGACGGCTGAGCCTGCGGCCGGAGCGGTCGCTCAGCCGACGGGGGCCACGGCCGACTTGACGAGCTTCGTCGCCGGGGAGATGTACGTCCCGCGGTTCTCGCCGTGGCAGATGGCGGAGATCGCGTCGCGCTCGTCAAAGTCGAACACGTGAAGCGGCAGCGCGTGGTCGCGCGCCAGCACGATCGCCTGCTGGTCCATGACTCGCAGGTCGCGCTCGAGGACATCGCTGTAGCCGAGGCTGTCGTACCGGTGGGCGCCGGGCTCCTTGCGCGGATCCCGGTCATAGATGCCGTCGGTGCCGTGCTTGGCCAGCAGGATCGCGTCGGCGCGCAGCTCGATGGCGCGCTGAACCGCCGGGTAGTCGGTGGTCACGTATGGCTGGCCGATTCCGCACGCCAGGAGCACCAGGCGATCGCGCTCCAGGTGCGACAGCGCGCGCAGGCGGATGAACGGCTCGGCCATCGACGGCATCGGCAACGCGGTCATGAGCCGCACGTCATCGAGCCCGCGATGCTTGAGCACCCCGCGGAGCAGGATGCCGTTCATCACCGTCCCGAGCATGCCGATGTTGTCGGCCTCGGCGCGCTCGATATCCCACTCGTCGGCGACGTTCCCCCGGAAGAAGTTGCCTCCGCCGACGACCACTGCCTCCTCGACGCCGAGGGCGCGGGCGGCGATCAGCTGGTCGGCGACGTAGCCGAGGGCCTCGGAGTCCAGCCCGAACGGGGCGGCGCCCGCGAATGCACGCCCGCTGAGCTTGACGATCACGCGCCGATAGCGGAGCGAGGGCACGGCGCAAGCCTAGCGTATGCCCGGCCGCCCTCCCCGACCCGCCGGTCGCCGTCCCCGACCCCATGGCCAACCGCCGGGCGGCCGCCAAACCTGCCAGGCTTGCCCGCGCACGGCATCAAACTGGAGGCGGTCTGACGCGAATGGAAACGCCGGCCTCGCGACGGCCGTCGCGCAACTGGTTCTCCCCCCAGCCCAATGTCACGGGGCGCGGGATCGTTGCCAGCTACGACGCGCGATTCTGGGGGATCGTGATCGTTCTCGGGGTCGCCACCGGGATCGGTGCCGCCGTTCTCGTCGCCGTGTTGCACCTCGTCGAGCATCTCGCCTACGGGTACCGCTCCGGGCCGTTCCTCGACGGGGTGGCCGCGGCGGCGGGATGGCGGCATGTCGTGGCCCTCGTGGTGGCGGCCGTGGTCGTCTGCGGCGGCCTGCTCCTGCTGCAACGGCTCCCGACGTCAGGTGGCTCCGAGGTGTCCGAAGCGCTGTGGCTACGGGGCGCCAAGCTCGATTGGATCTCCAGCGTCGCTCGCGCCCTGCTGTCGATCGTGACTGTCGGACTCGGGGTGTCGCTCGGGCGGGAGGGCGCGCCGCAGCTTGTCGGGGCGGCGACGGCGAGCCGGCTTTCAGCGTGGGCGGCCCTCCCCACCTGGCAGCGACGGCTGCTGGTGGCGTCGGGCGCGGGCGCTGGGTTCGCCGCCGTCTACAACGTTCCGCTCGGCGGGTCGCTGTTCGCGCTCGAGGTCCTCCTGGGGACGGTGGCGCTGCCGCTGGTGCTGCCCGCGCTGGCCACCTCGGTGATCGCGACCGCGGTGGCGTGGATCACCCTCGGCACGAGTCCGACGTACCGCCTGCCGGCGTACGCGCTGCATCCGACCCAGATGGTGTGGGCGCTGCTGGTGGGCCCGCTGATCGGGCTGGTGGCGATCGCCTGGGTGCGCCTGGTGCGGCGGGCCGGGGCGATGCGCCCGCGACGGTGGGGCCGGTTCGCGGCGCCGCTGGTCGTGTTCACGATCCTCGGCGTCGTCTCGATCCAGTATCCGCAGCTGCTGGGCAACGGCAAGGGCGTCGTTCAGCTCGCGGCGCTCGGCGGGCTCTCGCTGGGGCTGATGATCGTGCTGCTGGTGCTCAAGCCGCTGGCCACGCTGGCGTGCCTGGGCGCCGGATCGCCCGGCGGGCTGTTCACCCCGTCGCTGACGGTGGGGGTGCTGCTCGCCGGCGTCCTCGGAACGCTGTGGAATCACATCTGGCCGGGGGGCACCCTCGGGAGCTATGCGGTGATCGGCGGCGGCGCCTTCCTGGCGGCGTCGATGCAGGGGCCGCTGTCGGGTGTGGTGCTGGTGCTCGAGCTGACGCGTAACTTCGATTCCCTGATGGCGCCGACGCTCGTGGCGGTGATCGAGGCAACGGTGATCGCCCGACGGCTGGGCGCGCCGTCGATCTACTCGGCGCGGCTGCGGCCCGACCCCGACGCGTTGTCAGCACGGTCGGCGGGCGCGGCGGCCATCAACGCCCTGGAGCGGGTCGGATCGTTGCCGGGCGACGGGGACGATGACGGTGACGGCGATCCCGCCGGCCCCGGCCCGTAGGACCACAACCGATTAAACGCAAAGAGCGCCGGTCGCGCTCTCGCGGCCGGCGCTCCTGGCTCAATCGGGTTAGGCGGCTCGACGAAGCTCTTCGAGATCCGTGCTGGTCGCCAGGCGGCTCAGACCCTGCTGCTCCAGCTCCCGGGCCTTGCCGAGCGGGATGCCCAGCTCGATGCCGGTCTGGCGCAGGTTGAGCGGCTCGGTACCGGCCAAGCCGAAGCGCAGCCGGATCACGTTGCGCTCGGGCTCAGGCAGCAGCCCGACCGCGTCGCTGATCAGCTCCTGACGCTCGGCCTGCTCGACCTCGTCGGACGGCTCCGGACGCTCCGAGGCAAGCAGATCGCCGAAGGCGGTCTCGCCGTCCTCGCCGACCGGCTGGTCGAGGCTCGTCAGTCCGCGAGTCAGCTCCCGCAGCTCGGCCACCTCGTCGACGTCGAGCTTCGCCTCGGCGGCGATCTCCTCGTCGGTCGGCTCGCGGCCCAGCTTGGTGCTCAGCTCGCTCTCGACCTTGCGCACCTTCGTCTGGCGTTGGGCGACATGCACCGGCAGCCGGATCGTCCGGCCGTGGTTCTGCAGCCCGCGCTGGAGCGCCTGGCGAATCCACAGCGTGCCGTAGGTGGAGAACTTGAAGCCCCGCCGCCAGTCGAACTTCTCGACCGCACGGATCAGCCCCAGCATTCCCTCCTGGACCAGATCCTCCATCGGGAGGCCGTGGCCCTGGTAACGCCGCGCCTGCGATACGACCAGCCGCAGGTTCGAATTGATCATCCGCTCCTTGGCCGCCAGGTCACCACGCTCGATGCGCTTGGCCAGCTCGATCTCCTCGTCGGCGGTGAGCAGCGCGTGAGCACGCGCCGCCCGCAGGAAGAGATCCAGCGAGTTTTCCGTCATGGCGCCGCTACTGGCGCCTGGGGTCAGGCGGCCATCGGCAGTCCGATGCTCGCCGGCCCGCGCGGGCGCACGACGACGAGGCTGCCGGCGCCGCGCCGGGGCTCCCGTCGCGGAACCGTGCTCGCCGCGGGTCCGCGCGCGCTTGGTTGTGTCGTGATGCTCGCTACCCTGTGTCGGGGTCTCGGGGGCATCGTTTTCAAAGCTTTTCAGAACAATCTCCGTGTCTCGCATGGGTTTACTCCGCCAGTAATCATAACAGTTAGTTCGATGATTGTCGAACTAAGCTCGCCAGCGATTACCAGGGCCGGCGGACAGACCAGTATTCGCCCACAAGCCCATTGTTCCCGCATCTCCGTGGATTACGCAGGCATACGCTCAATTGGACGTTTAGGCCGGTGAAGAACCGCCAACGAACTTCCTTCGACTTCGGCGGCGAGGGTCCCCGCCGCCGATACCTCTGACCCGATCGGAGACCGAAACGGTTCAGGCGCCGCTGATCAGCTTGCTGATGTCCGGAGTGCCGAGTCCGGTGACCAGGTCATAGCCCGGGCCCGCGGTGTACAGGCCGTTGGCGCCGATGGTGATGTCGTGGAACGCGGTTGAGGGCTCGGTCGAGTAGAGCACCGGGCCGGCAAAGCCGATCCCGCCGCTGTGGGCCCCCTCGACGCGGGCCCAGATGCCCTGCCACGACGGCGCGCTGGCGCTGGTGCCGCCGATCCCCTCGACGGTGCCGTTGACGACCACGTCATAACCGCTTTCGGGGTCGGCGTCGAGGCTGACGTCGGGCACCCCGCGCTGGGTCAGCGGAGCGGCGCCCAGCAGCTTGGTGTTGGCCTGGAAGGTGGCCGCCGGCTCGAGCGGGCTCAGTCCACCGCCACCCGCGTACCAGCCGATCTCGTCCGGACCGCTCGGTGACAGCACGCTGGTGCCGCCGACGCCGATTCCGTAGGGGCTGGAGGCGGGGTAATTGGTGTCGGGGATCCCGACCGGCACGCCGTTGACGCCGGTGAGGGCCGGACACTGCGAACCGGTGTCGCCGGACGAGAAGAACATCGTCTGGCCCTGGGCGTCGGCCTGCTGGAGCACGGCGTCGAGACCGCTCGTGAAGCCCGAGGCGTCGGCGAGCAGGTCGCACTCGCCGGCCGAGAAGCTGCCCTGCCGGGTCAGGTCGTCGGTGACCCACTTGTCGATCGTGGTCAGGATGTCGGGGTCGTTGAGCGAGGGGCCGTCGTAGACGTTGATCTGCGTCACACCGGGCGCAAAACCGGTGGAGTACTGGCTGTCGAGATCCCACTCGTCGTCACCCGAGGTGTCGGTGGATTGAGCGCCGACGTCGATCTGGTTCCAGGTCACGGCCGGGAGGCCATAGGTCTTCTCGAACGTCGCCAGGTCCGCCTTGGGCTGGCTGAGATCGCCCTCGGTGATGATCGAGACCTGCTGACCGCTGCCGGTCTCAGACGAGGGTGCGTCGTACATGGACCAGAAGTTCTGGGGGGTGTACTGCGCCGGGTAGTTGAGCGCCGGCAGGCTGAGGCCCGCGCCCGACAGGGCGCCCGCGGCGGCGGACGTGCCCTGGCTCAGCGCCGAGGGGCTGCGCATCGGCGGCTGTGGCACGGTCACCTTGCCGAGGCTGGAGAGCCCGAGCACGGCGGTCACCGCGGAGCCGAACGACTGTGGCAGCGTGGCGGGCTGGGCGGCGGCGAAGAAGCTGCCGTCGGCCTGGGACTGGAAGTTCTCAAAGCCGGTGCCCAGCGCCGCGCCGATCTGCTGCGACGATCCGGACACGCTGACCAGCAGCCGGTTGGCCGCGACCGAGCCGACCGTGAGATGGTGGGCGGCCGCCCAGCTGCGGATCGCGTCGACCGTCGCGGTGGTCGGCGCGAAGCGGGCGTCGAACTGGGCCGGAGTCAGCGCGGCGTGGGGGCCGGCCAGGAAGGATTTCAGCGCACTGGCATCGCGCCAGCCGAGCGCCAGCGTCACCGACATCCGTGAGGCGGTGAACGGCCCGACGGCATTCGCGTTGCGATCACGCCAGGCGGAGGTTCCGGCCGGGCCGGCGAGGGCGGGCGCAGCGGCCGTCGCCGCGAGCACGATCGCCGCAACGGTTGACAGGCAGAAGCGGGCGGTACGGCCGGTCCACATAGAAGACCTCCTGGAGATGTCGCTCGGCGGCGCCGCGGCCGGGCGCCGGGACGGTGGCAGTGGACTCCTACCGTGGCGGGCCGGGTCTCAAACCTAAAAGTAGAGCTGCTCGGCGGCGTTCGCGATCGGCTCGGTCTGACCAACGGCTCCCGTCATTCAGTCGCGTACCGTGAACGTCTCCCGCGCGAGATCGATGAACCCGGCAGCCGCCGGGGCGTGGCGGCGGCCCTCGCGCCACGCCAGGGTGATGTCCCGGCGCAGCGACGGCTCCACCAGCGGCGCGACCGCGACGTCGGCTCCCGGCCCGTCGGCATCGGAACGGGGGAGGATCGCGACGCCGAGTCCACGCCCGACCAGCTGGCGGATCCGGTGGCTCTCGTTGGACTCGAGCGTCACCCGGGGGACGAAGTGCGCCTCGCGTCCGGCCGCGAGCAGCAGCTCGCGCAGGCGGGCGCCTTCGCGGAAGCTGATGAACTGCTCGTCGGCCAGCTCGATCATCCGGACCTGGGACTCGCGGGCGAGGGGATGGTCGGGCGGCAGCAGGACCACCAGCTCCTCGGAGATCAGCTGGTGCAGGCCCAGGCCGTGTGCCTCCACCCGCTCGGTGACCGACAGGAACGCCAGGTCGAGCTCGTCCACGCGCAGCATCTCCGCCATCTCCTCGCTGGACTGCTCGCGCACGGTGAGACCCACGTTGGGATGGCTGTCGTGGAACAGGGCCAGGGCCAACGACAGATCCACCGGCCCCATCGTGTGCATCGCCCCGATCGTCACGTGCCCAGTGTCCATCCCGCGCAGCGCCTGCAGCTCCGTCTCGGCGGCATCGAGCTCGGCCAGGACCCGGCGGGCTCGGCCGACGAGCACAGCGCCGGCGGCGGTCAGCGTCACGTGTCGGGTGGTCCGTTCGACCAGCCCGAGCCCGACCTCGTCCTCGAGGCGGCGGATCTGCTGAGACAGCGCCGGCTGGGCGACGTGCTCGCTGGCAGCGGCGCGGGTGAAGTTGAGCTCCTCCGCGAGTGCGACCAGGTACCGGAGCTGGCGGAGTTCCATAAGCGCAGATTATAAATCAGTGGCCCCACTTGTCTTGGACTTCTAGAGCTGCGCCCGTCACTATGCGTAGCGCAGTACCTCTCCTCCCTCGAGCGCGCCCCGAGTCCGGCCTCATATCCCGCCGGTACCGGGGCGCTCTCGATTTAAACCCCGATCCGCGATCCGGCGGCTCGTCTCGCCCCCGGAGGGCATGCTATGCGCCGAGCTTGAGCAGCCGCGCCGCGTTCTCCTTGAGCACCAGTGGGCGGACCTCGTCGCGAATCGCCAGCTTCTCGAAATCGGCCAGCCACCGGTCGGGAGTGATCAGCGGGTAATCGGATCCGAACAGCATCTTGTCCCGCAGGCGGGTGTTCGTGTACTGCACCAGAATCTCCGGGAAGTACTTCGGCGACCAGCCCGACAGATCGATGTAGACGTTGGGCTTGTGCACGGCGATCGCCAACGCCTCCTCCTGCCACGGAAACGACGGGTGGGCGAGGATGATGTCCAGCCCCGGGAACTCGGCCGCGACGTCGTCGACGACCATCGGGTTGGAGTACTTCAAATGAACCCCCCCGCCCCCGGGCATCCCGGCACCGATGCCGGTCGTCCCGGAATGGAACAGCGCGATCAACCCCGCCTGGGCGATCACGTCATACAACGGGAAGAACGCATGATCGTTGGGCCAGAACGCCTGCGTGTTGGGGTGGAACTTGAATCCGCGCACGCCGGCATCGATCAGCTCCTGCGCCTCGCGCACGGCGAGCTTGCCCTTGTGCGGATCGACCGAACCGAATGGGATCAGCACGTCCGGATTAGCGCGGGCCACCTCCAGAACCTCGCCGTTGCCCAGCCGCCGCCGGCCCATACCGGCCTCGTCGTCGACGTTGAAGATGACCGCCAGCATCTTGCGCTGCCGGTAGTAGTCGGCGACCTCCTGGGCGCTGGGCTGCGGCGGGCTCCCGCCGAAGTACCTCCCGGCGGCCTCCAGCACCTCGAGGGTGACCGGATCCTGCGGCTCGTCGTGGTTGCGCTCGGCGTGCACGTGCACGTCGATCGCCACCAGCTGGTCCAGATCGATCTCAGCAGCGGCCATCGGCGCCGTCAGCCGTAGAGCCGCACGAGCGAGTCGGCCACCATCGCCGGCTTGTCGGTGCCCTTGACCTCGACGGTGACGCGCAGCTTCATCTGGATGCCGCCGGCCACATCCGACACCTCCAGCACCTCAGCCCCACCCCGCCATTGGGCGCCGACCGGCAGCGGGGCCGGGAAGCGCACGCGGTCCAGGCCGTAGTTCAGACCGGTGGTGGCATCGCTGACGGTGACCAGCTCGCCGGTGATCGGGGCGAGCAGCGAGAGCGTGAGAAAGCCGTGCGCGATCGTCCCACCGAACGGCGACTGCTTGGCCTTCTCCACGTCGACGTGGATGTACTGGTGGTCGTCGGTGGCGTCGGCGAACTTGTCGACGCGCTCCTGCTCCATCGTCTGCCAATCGGTGTAGCCGGCGTGTTCGCCGACCAGTTCACGCAGGCCGGCCAGAGTCGTGACCAGGCCGGAAGTCTCTGAGCTACTCACGGTCGTCCTTTGCGAGGTTTTGATCAGGTGTCCAGGGTCGGTGGACACCGGAGCCGGACGGGCTGCCGGACGGTTGAACGCTACCATCGCCCCGGCGCCCGCAGCGGTGGGCGATCGCGGCGCACGCCAGGTAGTTCTCCCGGCCGCGCCCGTGGGAACTACTGAGGCCTTTCGGCCATCCGCACCGATAACTCACCTCATGAGTGTGCGTGCTGCCCCGGAGGTCCTGGAAGCGGACTCCCCCGGAAATCACTTCTCGTGTTCGATGACCGCGGTCTTGGTGGCGCGCGTGCGCGAGCACGGGGGCGACGAGGCGGTGGCCGAGGTCCTGCGCGTGGCCGGCAGTGAGCGCTCGGCCGCGTACCTGATCGACATCGCCAACTGGATCTCGTTCCGCGAGGCGATCGCCCTGTGGCGGGCCGGCGCCCAGGTCACCAACCACCCCCAGTTCGCCCGGGGCGTCGGCGAGGACGCCGTCCGCTACCTCCAGGGCTCTCCGGTGGCCAACCTGCTGCGGTCGCTGGGATCACCGGAGGCGGTCTACGGGCAGATGGCCCTGACCGCGACCAAGTACAGCACCGCCAGCGAGCTGCGGGCCGTCGCGTACGGCCCCGGCTACGCCGAGCTGGTTTCGACGGCGGCGCCGGGCTTTCGGCGTGATCCCGATCACTGTGCCTGGACCTGCGGTCTCCTGTCCCAGCCGACGATCCTGTTCGGCCTGCCGCCGGCGACGGTCCATCACGAGCGATGCGCGGCCTACGGCGCGCCGGCCTGCGAGTACCGCGTGACCTGGGCGATTGACGGTATCGGCGATCCCGGCGACCCCGAACAGATCCAGGCGCTGCACGGACAGCTGGACGCGATGAAGGTGCGACTGCACAGCATGTTCCACGCCGCCTCGGACCTGATCGGCTCCGGGGGCGTCGATGAGGTCCTGGGCCGCATCGCCGACCGCGCGTCGGTCGAGGTCCGGGCGCCCCGGCATCTCCTCGCCGTTCGGATGACCGCGGATGGACCGCTGCACTGTCATCACAAGGGCTTCGCGCCCGACGAGGTGCACGACGTGGCTGAGCGGCTGCTGAGCGACGACCTCAGCGACGTGCCCGAATCCTGGCTCGTGGTGCCGGTGCGCTCCAATCGCCGCGACTATGGCCGGTTGCTGGCGACATGCGCCGATGGATCACGCTTCTTCCCCCAGGAGCACGAGCTGCTCGAGGTGTACGCCCGCTATGCCGCCAGCGCGCTGGACAGCGCCGCCGCGCTGGTCGAGGCCGAGAATCGCAATGCCCAGTCGAGCGCGCTGCTCGAGCTCGCTCGGGCTCTGGCCGCGGCCGGGACGAGCGCCGAGATCGCGCGCCGGCTGGTCGATGCCGTCCCGGCGGTCGTCGACTGCGATCGCGTCGTGGCCCACGTCTGGGATCCGGCGCGCGAGGTGCTGGTCCGCCAGGCCGCCTCGCCCGAGGAGCCCGACGCCACCGCGTCCCCGTTCGCCGTCTGGGCCCCGTTGCCGGGCGGCTCACTGGAGACGCTCATCAACGACCCGCGCTCCGCGCCGCTGTTCATCAACGCGCACACCGGCGATCCGCGCGTCGTGCGGATCTTCTCCGATCTGGGATTCACCGCGACGATCCTCGTGCCCCTGGCGATGCCGGACCAGTTCCTCGGGCTACTGGCCGTTTCGGTCAGGGACCGGCCCGAGCGCCTGGCGCCGAGCGACGACCTGCTCAACCGCCTCTCCGGCGTCGCGGCGCAGGCGACGACGGCGCTGCAGAACGGACGGCTGGTTGATGTGATCACCCACCAGGCGCTGCACGACCAGCTCACCGGGCTGGCCAACCGAGTCAAGTTCACCAACGAGCTACGGAGCGCCATGACTCGGGCCCAGGACGGTTCCGAGTCGGGCGCCCTCCTGTACGTCGACCTCGATCGCTTCAAGCCGGTCAACGACGAATTCGGACACGAGACGGGCGACGCGCTGCTCGTCGCCGTGGCCGAGCGCCTGGACCGCTGCACGCGCGACTCGGATATCGTGGCGAGGCTGGGTGGGGACGAGTTTGCGGTCCTGCTGGTCGGCGCCGAGGCCGAGGACATCGAGCGCGTTGCGGAGCGCATCGTCGCCGCCTTCAGCGAGCCGATCGCGATCGACGGGCACCGCCTTCACCTCGGCGTCAGCATCGGGCGCTCGGTGTATCCGCTCGACGCCGAGGATGCCGACGGCCTGCTGCGGCACGCCGACGCGGCGATGTTCGTCGACAAGCGCGCACATCAGGCGGAGCGGTTGGTGCTCCAGCAGCGGCCCGCCGCCGCCTGACCGACCGACGGAGTGTCCGTCGATCGTGTTGCCGAACCCGCCTAGCGAGGTGAACGGCGCCGGGCTGTTGCCCCCGCAGACCAGGACATTCGTCCAATTTCGAGCGTTTCGCTCAAGCCCCGGTGCTCCAGCCCTCGCGGTTGACGCGACAGGCCTGGGTCACAAATTCCTACCCAGCCTGCATCAGTAATCCCAACTCAGGGCCGCGGGGCCGGAACGGGCGGTGTCGGCCCGGCCGGACCGCGCGCATCCGGTCGACCGTTCAGCGAGCGAACACCGGTCACCTCCGCCGGAATCGGGGGCCCAGCGCGAGGGCGGGGTGGCGGAGGGGGTAGAGAGGGGGGGCCTATACTTGCCCGACCCCGACGAGGAGCGACGCGTGCAGGAGATGGTGATCTACGGCGTGAGCTTCGACATGGTCGGCAAGCAGCCGATTGTGCTGCTCAAGACCGTGGAGAGCAACAAGTTCCTGCCGATCTGGATCGGCCACCCGGAGGCTGCCGCGATCCTGATGAAGCTCCAGGGCGCGTCCACGCCCCGGCCGATGACCCACGACCTCCTCTCCGACGTGCTCGGTGAGCTCGAGGTCGAGTGCACGCGGGTCGCCGTCACGGAGCTGCGCGAGAACACCTTCTACGCGTCGATCTCCCTGCGCGCTGCCGGGCGCGAGCTGGAGATCGACTCGCGGCCGTCCGACGCCCTCGCCCTCGCCGTCCGCTCCGGCGCCCCGATCTTCGCCGCCGACGAGGTCATCACCGAGTCCGCGATCGAGTTCGAGCATGAGGTGGAGGACACCGAGGAGGTCGTCGAGAAGTTCAAGGACTTCCTGGATCGGGTCACGCCGGAGGACTTCGCGTCCGACGAGTAGTTCGGCCCGGCGATCAGGCCGCCACGACGACCGCGCCCAGCACCCGCTCGACGAACTCGTCGAACGAGATCCCGGCCGCCTCCGCCGCCTGGGGCAGCAGGCTCGTCTCGGTCAGGCCGGGGACCGTGTTGACCTCGAGCACGTACAGCTCGTCGGTCGCGGAGGCGAGCATCAGGTCAACCCGGGCAAAGCCGGCGCAGCCGAGCAGCGCGTACGTGTCGAGCGCGATCTGACTCGCCCGTTCGGCCAGCGCGGCGTCCAGCTCGGCCGGGCACACGAACCGGGTGCGCCCGATCTCGTACCGGGACTCGAAGTCGTAGAAGTCCTCCTGCTCGGGGACCGCTTCCACAATCGGCAGCGCCACTGGCGCCCGGCCGGGATCGGCGTCCTGGAGAATCGAGATCGCCAGCTCGCGCCCGGCGACGTACCGCTCGAGCAGCACCTTGCGGTCATACGAGAACGCCGCGACGAGCGCCGTCGGTACGTCGGCCGCCGTGCGGGCGAACTTGATCCCGAGCGCCGACCCCTGGCGAGCCGGCTTGACCACGATCGGAAACTCCAGCCGGTCCTCGATCGCCGGCAGCGCCTGCGCGGCCCCCAACGCGCCGAGGGCGGTCTCGTTGAAGGCGTAGAAGTCCGGCGTGGGGATGCCGTGATCGCGCATCGCGTGCTTGGCCAGCACCTTGTCGGCGGCGCGGATGCAGGCCGAGACCCCGGAACCGGTGTACGGGATGCCGACCACCTCGAGCAACTCCTGCACGGTGCCGTCCTCGCCGTCGCGACCGTGCAGCGCGACGAATGCCACGTCGGGTCGCGTCGTCGTCAGCTGGGACACCAGGTCAGGTCCGACGTCAATCGGCACCACATCATGGCCGAGGCGCTCGAGCGCATCCTGGACGCGGGCCCCGGAGCGCAGCGAGACCTGGCGCTCGAGCGAGCGCCCGCCCTTGAGGACCGCCACGCGCATCATCCGGCGCGTTTGCGCGCGGCGGGCAGCGTGAGGATCTTGGCCAGTTCGTCCTCGGCTCGCCGTACCTGGTCCGGGGGTGTGCCCCGCGCTGCCGGCCCGCGATCACCGGCGGCCTGACGAGCGGCGCCCGGGCGCGGCGCGACGTCCTGAGGGGCCGTCTCGGAGACCGTCCCACCCCCGGTGAGGGTGCCGTACATCGCCACCTGCTCGCGCACGACCTCGCCGATCCGCCGGATGCCCTCGCGAATCGCGTCCTCGTTGACGCCGGAGAAGTTCAGCCGCATCGCCGAGCCGCCGCGCCCATCGACGAAGGCGGCCCGGCCGGGCACGAACGCCACCTCCTCGCGCAGCGCACGGGCCAGCAGGTCGGTGGTGTCGATGTAGTCGGGCATCGTGGCCCAGATGAACAGGCCGCCCTGCGGGTGGGTCCATTCCGCCTCGCGGGGGAAGTGCTCGGCGAGCGCGTCGAGCATGACGTCGCGGCGCCGTCGGTAGATCTCCAGCAGCGAGCGGACATAGTCGTCCCAGGGCCCGGACTCGAAATAGGCGCTGACGAAGTACTGCGAGACCGACGACGAGCAGAGGTCCGCGCCCTGCTTGCCGATCTGCATCTTCTGCAGGATCGGCGCCGGCGCGACGGCCCACCCGAGCCGCACGCCCGGCGACAGGATCTTGGAGAACGTGCTGGCGTAGATGACGAACTCGTCGTCGAGCGAGTGCAGGGTCGGCAGCGGCTCGCCTTCGTAGCGCAGCAGGCCGTACGGGTTGTCCTCGAGCACGATCAGCTCGCGTTCACCGGCGATGCGCACCAGCTCCCGCCGGCGGTCCAGGGACATGGTGACGCCCGCCGGGTTGTGGAAGTTGGGGACGGTGTAGATGAATTTGGGGCGCCGGCCGGTGCGCTCCAGCTCGTCGAGCGTGGCGCGCAGCTCGTCGGTCCGCATCCCGTCGCGATCCATCGTGATCTGGACGACGTCGGCCTGGTAGGAGTGGAAGGTCGGGATCGCGCCCGGGTAGGTGGGGGCCTCGGCCACGACCACGTCGCCTGGGTCCACGAGGGTCTTACAGACGAGATCGATCACCTGCTGGCCACCCGTGGTGACGAGCACCTCGTCGGTATCGATCTCCATGCCCTCCGCCGCCATCACCTCGACGATGCACTCCTTGACCCGGTGCAGGCCCTCCGTCGGCCCGTATTGCAGCGCCCGCGCGCACGACTCGGCGGCGACGGTGCTCATCAGCGCGGCGTACGAGTCAGCCGGGAAGGTGGACGTGTCGGGCAGCCCTCCGGCAAGGGAGATCACGTCGTCGCGCTCGGTCAGCGCCATCAGGTCGCGCATCGCCGACGAGCGCATGACCTTCGTGCGCTCCGCGAACAAGGCCGCGTAGCGCTCGATATCGCGTGCCGTCGACCGGCGCGGACGTGTGCGTGCGGTGTCCGGGCCGTGACCGGAGCGCGCGTCGAACCCGGGCGGGCTCACGCTCCCCTCTCGTCTATCGTCACGGTTGGTCACGGTACAGCACGGTGCACCTCGCCTTCGACATCTTCCAGGGGATCGGCGTCGCCGCGGCGGTGGGGATGCGTCCCTTTTTGCCGTCGCTCGTCGTCGGCGCGCTCGCGGCCGGCGATATCCAGATCGACTTCGCCCACTCCTCGTACTCTTTCCTGCAGGGCGGGCCATTCCTGCTCGTGATGGTCATCGGGGTGGCCTTGCTGGCGCTGATCGAACGGCAGGTGGCGCGCGACGCGCTCGAGGTCCGCTACGTGACGGTCACGCTCGCCGCCGCCAGCCTGGTGATCGGGGCGCTGCTGTTCGGCGGCGCCCTGGCCCAGGGCCACTATGCGATCTGGCCCGGTCTGATCGGCGGGGTCATCTGCGCCGCTGTCGGCCTCGTCGCCACCCGCCCGCTGCTGGCGCGGGTCCGGACCCGGCTCGATGCGCAGGCGGCCAGCGCGCTGCCGATCTTCGCCGAGGCGGCGGCCGTGGTCTCGGCGGTGCTGTCGGTGCTGCTGCCACCGGTCGGGCTGGTGGTGCTCGCCCTGCTGCTGTGGCTGGTGTACGCCGGCCGCGGCCGCGGCGAGCAGAAGTACGCCGGCCTGCGAATCCTCCGGTGACCCGCCGCTCGCGGTGACGCGCCCGGTCCCACCGCTGTGAGCGAGCCCAAGAAGCTGGTTCTCGTGGTCGTCGACGCGATGAAGCCGGCGATGCTCGAACGCGTGATCGCCGCCGGGAAGGCGCCGGCGATGGCCCGCATCCGCGACGAGGGGGTCTATGTGGGCGACTGCGCCGCGGCGTTCCCCTCGGTGACGCCGGTGTGCGCCGCCACCATCACCACCGGCGTCGGTCCCGACCAGCACGACATCCCCAGCATGAACTGGTATCACCGGGAGGAGGGGCGCTACGTCGAATACGGCTCGAGCTTCTCGGCATCACGTCAGTTCGGCGTGCTGCGCTCGCTGACCGACACGGTGTATCGGATGAACGCCGAGCACCTGTCCCATGATGTTGAGACGGTGTTCGAGTCCCTCGACGACGCCGACGTGCGGACCGCCGGCACCACCTACCTGATCTACCGGGGCCGCCATCAGCACGAGGTCTCGAACGAGTCGGCGCTGGCGCGGATCGCGACCTCCACCTTCTTCCGGCGCACGATCGAGGGCCCGCGGGAGCTGTTCTACGCGGACCTGTACGCCTCGCGCCGCACGGGTTGCCGCGGCCAGCTCGGGCTCCCCGGTGCGCGTGATCAGCACACCGGCTGCGTCGGCTCCTACCTCGTCGAGCACGACCTGTTCGACTTCATGCTCTATTCGCTGCCCGACAACGATGCGTTCTCGCATCGCAACGGACCCCACGCCCAGGTGACGTCGCTCGCCGCTGCCGACCGCCAGATTGAGCGGTTGATGCACGCCGCCGGCGGCCCTGACGAGTTCCTGGAGCAGTACGCGGTGATCATCTGCTCGGACCACTCGCAGGCACCGGTGGAGGAGCGGATCCGGCTGGACCTCGCGTTCACCGAGTTCGACGTCGCGCGGCCGAGCGCGTCGCGATCGGCCGGCGCCGAGCTGGCGCTGAGTCCGGCGCAGCGCTCGGCGATGATCTATGCCCTGGATCCCGACAAGGCGCCGGACACGTGTGGACGCGCGCGGGAGATCGTCGCCGGTCTCGACGGCGTGGACCTGACGATGTGGCGCCAGAACGGCGAGGCGGTGATCCGCAGCCGCCGCGGCGAACTTCGGTTCACTCGCGGCGGCGAGCTCTCCGACGCCCGCGGCGAGCGGTGGAGCGTCGACGGCGAGCTCGGCGTGCTGCGTGCCGAGGTCCAGGACGGCCGCCTGCACTGCACCGAGTATCCGGATGCGCTGGGCCGGGTCTGGTCGGCGCTGAACTGCCCCACCGCCGGGGACATCCTGCTGTCCGCCGCCCCCGGCTACGAGTTCGTCGACTGGGGCGGATCGGACCACGTCGGCGGCGGCTCGCACGGTTCGCTGCACCGCTCCGATTCGCTCGGCGCGCTGCTGTGGTGCGGCACCGGGCCGGATTCCAGGGCGGCCCGCGACCAGTGGTCGCTGCGGGATGTCGCGCCCATGGTGCGCGGCCATTTCGGTTTAGGATCCGTGTCTGCGGCCAATTAGCGAGGCGTTAGCAACCGACGCCTCGCGCCGCTATGCGACGATCCGTGGATACATTTGCCTGATGTCGACCGAAGAGTTCAGCGCCGGCGTTGTCGAGCTGCCGTTCCATCATCGCGTCCGCATCGGCATCCGCAAGGGCGACAACTGGCTCCAGCTGATCCGGTTCGCCGGGGTGGGGGCGAGCGGCTACGCCGTCAACCTCCTGGTGTTCGCGCTGTGCGTGCACGTGCTGGGGATCAACTATCAGGTCGCCTCGCCGATCGCCTACTTCATCGCGACCACCAACAACTTCTGGTGGAATCGCCACTGGACCTTCGGTCACAAGCGGGAAGCCCATCCCGCTCGGCAGGCCTGGAAGTTCTACGCCGTCTCGCTCGTGTCGTTTGGCTTCAACTACGTCATTCTCGTCTCGCTCGTCCGCGCGACCGGAATGGAGAAGGTGCTCGCCCAGGCGATCGCCAACGCGGCGGCGACGCCGATCAATTTCCTCGGGCAGAAGCTCTGGAGCTTCCGGGCCTGAGACCGATGCGGGCGCTTCTGGCGCTCCTCGTTCTCGCGCTGACCACGCTGGCGGCCGCCGGCCCGGCGCGCGCGGCCGGCACCGGCTCGGGCACATCGACCGTCCCGGCGACGGCCACCACCACCACCGCCCCCGGCACCACCAACCCGGCCGCCGCGACGACCGCGGCGAGCACCACCACCACCACCGCGGCGCCGGGCACGCCGGTCCTCGTCAGCTCGATGGACACGCCGCCGGCCGGCTACCGGCTGACCGCGGCCAAGGTGCTGAGAATCGCGTCGGGCGATCCGCGCGTCAAGGCCGAGCTGGCACGCCATCGGAAGGCGACGCCGTACGAGTACACCAAGGGCGCGCCGACGTGGCAGGTCAGCTGGTTCTCGGACACCAAGCCGCAGCACGAGTTGCTCCAGGTCTACGTGGACGACAACACCGGCGCGGTCACCCAGGCGTGGACCGGCTTTCAGGTCGCGTGGACGATGGCCCGCGGCTATCCCGGCGCGTTCGGCCGCCGGGTCAACGCCTGGTACCTGTGGCTCCCGCTGTGTCTGCTGTTCCTCGCGCCGTTCGTGCCGTTCAAGCGCCGGCCTACCCTGCTGCATCTCGACCTGCTGATGCTGCTCGGATTCTCGATCTCGCTGGCGTTCTTCAACCACGCCCGGATCGGTCTCTCGGTCCCGCTCGTCTACCCGTTCCTCATCTACCTGCTGGTGCGGATGCTGTTGCTCGCCAACGGACGCGGCCTGCCGCGCGCCCCCCTTCGCCTGCTCGTCCCGGAGCAGTGGCTGGCTGTCGCGACCGTGTTCCTGATGGCGTTCCGGATCGGTCTCAACGTGTTCAACTCCAACGTGATCGACGTGGGCTACGCCGGCGTCATCGGCGCCGACAAGCTGATCCACGGCGTGCCGCTCTACGGCCACTGGCCGCATGACAACTTGTACGGCGACACCTACGGGACGGTCAGTTACCTGATGTACGTCCCGTTCCGCCTCATCTTCGGCTGGAGCGGCACGTGGGACTCGCTGCCCGCCGCGCATGCGGCCGCGATCTTCTTCGATCTGCTCACGATCGCGGGCCTGTACCTGCTCGGCCGCCGGCTGAGGGGGCACGCGCTCGGGATCGTCCTCAGCTACCTGTGGGCGGCGTATCCCTTCACGCTCTACGCGCTGAACTCCAACACCAACGACAGCCTGGTCGCAGCGACCCTCGTGTTCGCGCTCCTGGCGATCACATCGGCTCCCGGCCGCGGCGTGATGGCGCTGCTCGCCGGGATGACGAAGTTCGCCCCGTTCGCGCTGGCGCCGCTGCTCATGCGCGGCACCGCCGAGCGCCCGCGGGGACGGTCGCTGGTCGCGTTCGTCGTGGCGTTCGGGCTGAGTGCGGTCGTGGTCATGCTCCCGGTCCTGCTCCACCACGACCTGGGTCCGTTCTGGCGCGACTCGGTGCAGTACCAGTCGGACCGCGTCACGCCGTTCTCCGTGTGGGGACTGTGGGGCGGGCTCGGGGGGGTCCAGCGCCTGCTGCAGGGAGCGGTGGTCGCGCTGGCGCTCGGGATCGCCTTCCTGCCGTCTCGCCGCACTCTGATTGACGTCGCGGCGCTCGGCGCGGCCGTTCTCATCGCGCTGCAGCTGACTCTCAACTACTGGCTGTATCCCTACATCGTCTGGTTCTACCCGCTGGTGATCGTGGCGCTGCTGGCGAGCCACCCCGACCGCGACGAGCCGCCGCTGCGGGCATGGTCTGATCCGGCGGTCTCGGAGGGCCCGCCCCTCCGTATCCACATCACCTCGCCGTAGACGCTACGCCTACACGGGCGCCGCCGGCTCCAGGATCTGCTCGATCGAGACCGCCCGCCGTGGCTCGTCCGCGGTGGTGATCAGCACCGCGTTGAGCCATGGGTCCTCGGTGGAGGTCTCGAAGCGCACCGGCATCTTGGTCGCCATCGACTCGATCGCCTGCTCGCGTTTGACGCCGATGACCCCGCCGCGGGGTCCGGTCATCCCGACGTCGGTGATGTAGGCGGTGCCCTGAGGCAGCACCCGGGCATCGGCGGTGGGGATGTGCGTGTGGGTTCCCACCACCGCCGTCGCCCGCCCGTCCAGGTACCAGCCCATGCCGACCTTCTCGCTGGTCGCCTCGGCGTGCATGTCCACGAGGATGTGGTCCGCCTCGTCGCGCAGCGCATGCATCGCCGCGTCGGCCTCGGCGAACACCGGACGCCCGGCGTCCATGAACAGGTTGCCCGATAACGACACCACGCCGAGCGAGACGCCGTCCCGGGTGACGACGCACCAGCCGTGGCCCGGCTGGCTGCGCAGGAAGTTGGCCGGGCGCAGGATCTCGCGCCGGTCGTCGAGGTAGGCGTAGATCTCGCGTTGGCGGTATGTGTGGTTGCCGAGCGTGATCACGTCGACCCCGGCGCCGAACAGCTGGTCGGCGATCCGAGGGGTGATCCCCAGCCCGCCGGCCACGTTCTCGCCGTTGACGATCACGAAGTCGGGCGCCCACCGTTCGCGCAGGGAGGGGAGCAATCCGATCAGCGTGCGCTTGCCCAATCCGCCGACGAGGTCGCCGGCGAACAGGATCTTCACCGGCCGATCAAGTTTGTCGCGGCGCATACTCTCACGAGTATGCGTGTATGGGCCCGATTGCGCACCGCGGCCCGGCGAGCGCCCGAGGGTGAGCCCACTCCCGAGGCGGTCATGGCCGGTGGCCCGGCCGACCGCGATCCCGACGGCGCGGCCGGTTCGGACGATCCACGCGATCTGGACGGCGCGGCGAATCCGGACGCGGCTCACCCGCCGTCCGAGCGGCTGACGCCGGTCGGCCATCCGGTGGCGCCGGTCGTCGTCCCGCGCTGGGTGCAGATCGTGCTGTTGCCGATCGGTCTGCTGGCCCTGTGGGCGCTGGCCCGCGCCGCCGGGGCGGTCCTGCTCATCCTCATCGTCGCCGGAGTGTTGGCGCTGATCCTGGCTCCGATCGTGCGGCTGCTCGAGCGCGCGGTCCCGCGCGGCCTGGCGATCCTGCTCGTCTACGTCGGCTGCTTTGCCGCGATCGCCGGGATCGGAGTGCTGCTGGCCAGCCCGGTGACCACCCAGATCACCCGCCTGCAGCACAACATCCCCCAAATCGTCGCCAACGCCAACAAGGAGCTCGACAGCATCCAGCGGTGGTTGACCGCCCGCGGGATCAACGTCCACATCAAGCAGCAGGGGCAGTCGGCGCTGGACACTCTGCAGAAGGACGTCCTCAAGCGCAGCGGGGACATCGTCTCCTTCTCCCGCGATCTGCTCTCGGGCGTCGTCACGATCGGTTTCGACCTGGTGCTGACGTTTGTGCTCTCGGTGTACCTGCTCGTCTACGGGCGGCAGATCGGCGAGCTGGTGCGCGGGATCATGCCGCCGGGCGACGGCACGCCGGACGACGACTTCCCGCTCCTGGTCCAGCGCGCGGTCTCCGGCTACGTCCGCGGCCAGCTCTTGTTCAGCCTGGTCATGGGCGGGAGCGCCGCGATCGCCCTGGAGATCCTCGGCCTCCTGGGGATCTTCCCCGCCGGCAAGGACTACGCCATCTTCTTCGGGGCGTTCTACGGCCTGATGGAGTTCATCCCCTACATCGGACCGATCGTGGGGCCGATCCCGGCGGTCCTGGTGGCGCTGTTCCAGAACCCGATCAGCGCCGTCTGGTTGATCCTGCTGTTCGTCGCGCTCCAGCAGCTCGAGGGCCATGTGGTGGCGCCGCAGGTGTTCCGCATCTCCCTGCGGATCAACCCGATCCTGATCATCCTCGCCCTGCTGATCGGCTATCAGCTGTATGGGGTGGTCGGGTCGCTGGTGGCGCTGCCGGTGATCGCAGTGCTGCGCCAGACCGTCTTGTACCTGCGCCGTCACCTCGTGCTCGAGCCATGGGGCACCAGCGGCGTGGGCCTCGGGCTGATCACGCGCCCGACCGACCCGGATCGATGTCCGGATTGCGGAATGCCGTTCGCCGCCGGCGACACGTTCTGCCGATCGTGCGGTGCGTCGCTCCAGGCGGGGGTGACCAGCCCCCGGTAGCCTGACCGCGGTGTCGACCGCTGCCGAAGGAGACGGTCCCGCCCGCCCATCCGTCAACCCGACCGCGCCGCCGCTGGCGGTTCGCTCGCTGACCAAGCGCTTCGGCGATCGGGCGGCCCTGCAGTCGGTCAGCTTCGAGCTGGAGCCCGGGGAGCTGGTCGGGATCGTCGGGCCCAATGGCGCCGGCAAGACCACGCTGCTGTCGATTCTCGCCGGGGTCGTCGCTCCGGACGAGGGCGAGCTGACGCTGGCGGCCCGCGCCGCCGGCTGGGTGCCGCAGCAGCCGGCGCTGTACTCGAAGCTGTCGGTGGCCGAGAATCTCCGATTGTTCGCGCGGCTGGAGCAGGTCCCGGATGTGGATGGAGCCGTGGCGCGGATGCTCGCCCAGACCGGACTCGAGGACCGCGCCGACGACGAGGTGGGAAAGCTGTCGGGCGGCAACCAGCAGCGGGTCAACATCGCGATCGGCCTGCTGTCCGAGCCGGCGCTGCTGCTGCTGGACGAGCCGTCGGCCGCGCTCGACCCCCGCCAGCGGGAGCGTCTGTGGGATTTCATCTCGGCGCTGGGCACGACCGTGGTCTTCTCGACGCACGACGTCGGAGAGGTCGAGCGCTATGCCAACCGCGTGCTGCTGCTGGCCGACGGCGAGCTGCTGTTCACCGGAACTCCGTCCGAGCTCGAGCAGGCGGTGGGCGGCGACCCGCGGGACCTCGAGGCGGCGCTCGTCGCGTTCCTGCATCAGCGGGGCCACTAGTGGCCGGGCCGCCATGCGCTGGCTGCTGATCAAGGACCTGCAGATCCTCCGCCGGTCACCGCTGCTGGTGGGGCTGCTCGTGGTGTACCCGATCGCGATCGCGCTGATGATCGGGTTCGCGCTCTCCAGCCCACCGGGGAAGCCGAAGGTCGCGTTCTACAACGAGGTGGCGCCGGGCAAGGGCAAGATCCGCATCGGCAACCAGCAGCTGAACGTGGCCGCCTACGCCGCTGATCTCCTGCGCTCGATCCAGCCCCTCAAGGTCCATTCCCAGGCCGAGGCGATCGCCGCGGTTCGCAGCGGGCAGGCGCTCGCGGCGGTGATCATCCCGGCGGATCTGCCGCAGCAGATCGAGAGCCTGGTCACCCAGGGAGTCGGCAGCCCGACGGTGCAGCTGTATCTCAACACCAACGATCCGATCGAGCGCCAATACGTCAACCAGGTGATCCAGACCCGGATCAACCAGGTTGAGCAGGATGTCTCCAAGCAGGTGCTGCACGTGGCAGTCGACGACCTGCAGGAGGTGCTCAACGGCGGCACCGTGCAGATCCTCGGCCAGAACGTGCCGCTGCTGGGACTGCGCAACGCGCGCACGATCATCGAGGGGACGCTGGCTTCGCTGCCGGGCGGCTCGCCGCTGCGGGTGGCGCTCCGGCAGGTGGTGAGCTTCGCTGACCTCGCGATCGAGGGGCTCGGGTTCGCCAAGCCCGTGCTCGGCTCGATCGGCACTCCGCTGACCGTCGACGAGACTCAGCTCGCCGGACGCACGACGCCGACCGACGCATACGCGGCGGCGATCGCCGTGATCGTCTCCCTGATGTTCGTCACCATGCTGCTCGCGGCCGGCATGCTCGCCCTGGAGCGCTCCGAGAACGCGTACGGGCGGCTCATCCGCGGCCTCATCACCCCCGGCCGGCTGCTGACCGAGAAGATCGCCCTGGCCGGCGGCTGTGCCACGGTCGTCACGCTGGTGATGGCGGCATTCATGTCGCTGTTCGTGCACCTGGAATGGGCGCGCTTTGAGTTGTGGCTGGCAGCGCTGGCGCTCGGCGGCGTCGCGTTCGGGGCGCTCGGGGTGGCGATCGGCGCCGTCGCCAGGGAAGTCAGCGCCGCGTCGCTGATGGCGTTCCTGGTGTCGCTGCCGATCGCGTTCGTGGCGCTCGTGCCGGCCAGCGCGGTATCGGGCGCGGTCAGGGTGGTGCTTGACGTGATCGCCTTCCTGTTCCCGTTCAAGCCGGCGCTGGAGGCGGCGTCCAACGCGTTCAGCGGCACCGCTCCGGGCATCGGTCTGCCGCTGCTGCACCTCGCGGTGCTGGCGGCGGCGTTCGCGGCGCTGGCGACGGTCGCGATGCGCCGGTTCGCCGCGCGCTGAGAGGCTCCGTTCGACGCGTCTGTTAGACGTCTGTTACGGTTCGGTTAATACGGCGTTCATCGGGGGACGCCGGCAGTCCGGGGGTGTGCATTGCGACGGGACCGGGGTCGGATGCTGGGGGCGCTCGTCGTCCTGATGGTGGTCGCCATGTCCGCGACGCCTGCGACTGCGCGACAGACCTATCGGTCACCTGGGTACCGCTGGAATCACAAGCTCCCCACGGTGGCGCCGGTCATCCCGGGCAAGCTGATCACGCTCGGGGACGGCGAGTACCCGCACGTGCTCGTCGATGCGGCCGGGACCGGCCAGATCGCCTACACCACCGGCCCCACTCCAGGCCCCTCGGTGCTGCACGACTGCGTCCTGCTTCGCGGCCAGACCGGATGTGCCGCCAACTCCGGGCTGGTGCCGTCCGAGGCCGGGGATCCGGCCTACAACATCGATGACGACGGACCGACGCCGCTGGCGGTTGGCAACCAGCTGCTGATGCTCGATCACCGCTATCCCAACCCCGAGACGCTGCCGGACGGCACCACGGGCTATCCGACCTTCCTGTGGACGTCGGAGGACGGCGGGAAGACGTTCACCGGGCCGGGGATCATCGGCAACCTGGGAGTGAGCGGCAACGCTGTCGTCTTCGGCGGCAACCAACCGCAGATCGGCGTCATCACGGACACGATGACCGGTGGCACCATCTTCCAATCGACCCCGCCCGGCGCGTACACCAGCAACCGCCTCAACCTCGGTGACCAGGGTCCGGACGAGGCCTACGACGGCCGGCTCGCGCTTGACGGCAGCACCCCCGTCGCCGAGTTCCAGGATCTCAGCAACCACATCTACATCCGCGAGTACAACGGCGTCGGGGACATCAACAGCTCGTCGAGCTGGTCGGTGGCCGAGATCAACGGCCAGGGTTACTCGCGCCTGGTCGGCGGTCCGAGCGGCGTCTGGCTGCTCTACCAGAAGACCTTCTCGGGCCCGCTGTTCCTCCAGCGCATCGTCCAGGGCCAGCCGTCGGGCGCCCCGTCCCAGGTCACGCCCGACAACGACTTCTCGCACGCCAACTACGCCATCACCGAGAACGCCGACGGAGGGCTCACCGTCGGGTGGTTCAACTTCGGGACCACTGAGAGCCTCTACGTCCAGAACTCGGCCGACGGGCGTCACTGGTCCGCACCGCAGATCATCGCCCGCAATCTCAACAATCCGAGTGACCTGTCGCTCGGCGCCGCCGGTGACTCGGGCGGGTTCGCCGCGTTCCAGGCGCCCGATCAGGGGAGTCCGACGGGATCGCAGATCGACGTGGCCGCGTTCGGCTCGTTCGCCGCCACGGGCCTGAAGGGCCTGGGCAACCTCGACGGCGATGGCATCGGCGGTCTCGGCGGGGATCCGCTCGGCTCCGTCTCGTGCACCGATGTCCACTTCGGGGACATCGACGCGATCGCCGAGGCCGGCTGCTTCCTGCGCGACCCGAAGAATCCCACCAGCGGCGCGGCCATCATCCAGGGCGAGATCCGCCTCAACGGCCTGGAGATCATTCCCGACGCCGGGGTCCAGATCGTGATCGATCCGCGCCAGCACACGATCAACACCACCGGCTCGGTCCGCGTCGTGCTGCGGGCGCCGGGGATCGGCGACATCACCCTCTACCACGGGTCGCTCAACATCTCGCTGAGCGGGTCGCTGGCCGACGCCGGGCAGACGCTGTTTGACTTCAACACGGCGACGGCGTCGTCGCTCGAGGGCTTCCCATTCGACACGAGCATCGATGTCAAGATCGCCCACGACGCGGTTGTCATCCCGGTGTCGCTGAAGCTGCCGCCGTACATGGGCAACGTCACCGGGTCGGCCACACTGGTCGCCGACAACGCCTCCGGGTTCCACCTGACGTCGCTGCACATCGGCGTGCCGGATCTCGTGCTCGGCGCGCTCGAGGTCAAGGACCTCAACATCGACTACGCCCAGATGGGCGAGCAATGGAGCGGCTCCGCGACGCTGAACATCCCCGCCGGGAGCCCCTACTTCGCCATCGCGGTGGCGGTGCGGTTCGACGCCGGCGACTTCACGATGGGCTCGTTCAACGTCAACGTGCCGTTCCCCGGGGTGCCGATCTTCACCGACACGTTCCTCGACGGCTTCGGTGGCGGCTTTGACATCCACCCGGACCGCCGGAGCTTCCACGGCTCAGTGTCGATTGGCGCGATGCCGTTGGACTATCCCAACTACACGATCGGGGTGACCGGGACGGTGACGATCACGTTCATCAACGGCGGGCCGGTCGTGCTCGAGGTCGACGGCTCCGGGTCGGTGCACGGGCTCCAGATCGCCACCGCCAAGCTGCTGTTCCAGACCAACGGCTACTTCGAGGTCGACGGCAACCTTGACGTCGACCTCGGCGTCGCCGAACTCCAGGCGAGCCTCAGCGCGTTCGCGGATCTTCCGGCCCAGGAGTTCTCCGCCCAGATCAACGGCAACCTCAGCATCATCGGCTACCCCGCGATCGGGATCCAGGGCGTCGTCTCGTCCAAGGGCGTCGCCGCCTGCGGCTCGTACCTGGGCGCCGCGTTCGGCCTCTATTACGCCTGGGGCGACACGCCGAGCGCCGGGTTCGGCTGCGACGTCTCGCCGTACGTGGTCAAGCCCGTCTCGGTGGCGTCGGTGGCCGGCCGCGAGCGCGATCGCGTTGCGGCGGTGGCGATGACGGCCGGGGCGCCGTTCGAGGACTTGGCCGTCACCGGGTCCGGCGCGCCCCCGTCGGTCGTCCTGCACGGCCCCTCCGGACAGACGGTCACGCCCGCGAAGCTCGCCCCGGGGGCGAGCGCCGCCGGTCCCGCGCTTGCTCTGGCCGACGTCAACGACGACACCACCTACGTCGTCGTCCGCCACCCCGGCGGCGGGACCTGGACGGTGTCGGCGGCGCCCGGCTCGAGCGCGATCACCTCGGTCAAGGAGGCCCGCGGCTACGCGCCGGCGCAGGTGCACGTGCAGGTGAGCGGCCGCGGTGCCACCCGCCGGCTGACCTACTCGCTCACCGGTCATCCGGGCCTGTCGGTGTCCTTCGCCGAGCGCGCGCATCGCGAGTTCCACGTGCTCGGTGTCGCCCGCGGCGCCCGTGGCTCGCTCCGCTTCGTGCCCGGCGCGGGCACCGCCGGCAAGCGCACCATCTATGCGTTGGTATCCGAGAACGGCGTGCCGCGCGAGACCCTGACGGTCGGCAGCTATCGCGCCCCCGGGCCGGTCACCCCGTCGCGGGTGCGCGGCCTCCGGGTTCGCCGGCACAGCGGGCAGTTCAGCGTGAGCTTCTCCGGCGCGACCGGGGCCGCCTACTACCTGGTGGCGGTCACCGGGAGCGACGGGCGCCATCTCCTCGACGTCGTTCGGGGCCGGCGCCACTCGCTGGGCCTGCCGGTGGTGGGCTACAACGATCACCTCAGCGTGAGCGTGACCGGCGTGTCGGCGCTGGGACGGCGCGGCCGCCCGGTCGGTGGCCGCGCCTAGACCGGCCCTAGCGCTGGCCGGTGGCGCGCATGAACCCGAACGCGCAGAGGGCGGCGACGATCAACAGGATGATCGGCAGTCCCCAGCTGACCACGCCAACCGCGGCCAGCACCACCAACACGACGCCGACCCCGCCGGCGCCGGCGCCGGTGACGGCCAGCCGGTAGGCCCGCTGCTCGCGGGCTCGACGGGGCGTATAGCCGCCGCGGCGTTGCAGGTTGCTCATGGTTCGCGAAGCCTAGCGCTCCGAAGGCACGCCCGGGTCACGATTCGCGCTAGCGTCCCCCGGCGATGCCCGGCGCGGAGACCTACCTGCTGCTCTACACCTACGTCGAGAACATGATCGAGCGGCGCGCACCGCACCGCGAGGCGCATCTGGACCGCATCAATGCCGAGCGCGAGGCGGGTCGCGTCATCCTCGCCGGTGCCCTGGGCGACCCGCCCACCGGCGGCGCGATCACGTTCCGCGGGGTCCCCCGCGAGCACGTCGAGCAGTTCGCCGCCGCCGATCCCTACGTCGAGGCCGGGCTCGTCACGTCCCGGCGCATCGAGCTCTGGAACGCCACCTGATCGGTCAGATCAGCGCGGGAGCGGGTGCCGATGTGCCCCGCTGAGATCGCCGGTGCGCCCCGGCGATATTCTCGGTTGACAGCTATGTCGTTCCCGCAGACCCGCTTGCGCCGGCTTCGTGCCAATCGCGCGCTCCGCGGTCTTGTGCGCGAGACGCGCTTGGAGGCCGCGGATTTCGTCTACCCCATGTTCGTTGCCCATGGCATCGATCGGCGCGAGCCGATCGCCGAGATGCCCGGCGTCGATCACCTGTCGATCGCCCATGCGGTCGCCGAGGCCGGCGAGGCGGTCGAGCTGGGGATCCCGGCCGTGCTGCTGTTCGGCCTGCCGGCGGCCAAGGACGAGGAGGGATCAGGGGCGTGGGACGACGAGGGCATCGTCCAGCTCGCCACCCGGGCGATCAAGGAGGCCCACCCGGAGCTGCTGGTCGTCACCGACCTCTGCCTGTGCGAGTACACCAGCCACGGTCACTGCGGGGTGGTTCGGGCGGGCGGGGACGGGGTCACCGTGGACAACGACGCCACGCTTGACCTGCTCTCTCGCACGGCGATCTCACAGGCTCGCGCCGGCGCCGACATCATCGCTCCCAGCGACATGATGGACGGCCGCGTCGGCACGATCCGGGGCGCCCTGGACGACGACGGCTTCACCGATACCCCGATCATGGCCTACTCGGCCAAGTTCGCGTCCGCGTTCTACGGCCCGTTCCGGGTGGCGGCCGACTCGGCGCCGGCGTTCGGCGACCGCCGCGGATATCAGATGGATCCGGCCAACGGCGACGAGGCCGTCCGTGAGGCCCGGCTCGATGTCGACGAGGGCGCCGACATCCTGATCGTCAAGCCCGCGCTGCCCTACCTCGACGTGATCCGCCGGATCAAGGACGATACGACCCTGCCGGTGGCCGCCTACAACGTCAGCGGCGAGTACTCGATGCTCAAGGCCGCGGCCGCGGCAGGCTACCTTGACGAACGCGCGGCGGTCCTCGAGGCACTGACCTCGATTCGCCGCGCCGGGGCCGACATCATCATCACCTACCACGCTAAGGATGCCGCGCGATGGCTGCACTAGACCCTTCCGGGACCACCGAGGCTCATGACGGGATCCAGCCCGCGGTGGGCGAGACCGGCGCGGCGGGTGGGACGGGTTCTCGACACGGCCCCAAGCTGCGCAGCCGCAAGGAGGGAGCGGCGATCGTTCTCGATGATCTGGACAAGCGCCTGCTCAACCTGATGCAGGGCCAGTTCCCGATCGCGCCGCGGCCCTACCAGCATGTCGCCGGGGAGGCCGGGCGCACCGAGGAGGACGTGATGGCCCGGGTGCGCACGCTTCTGCAGGAGCGGATCATCCGGCAGGTCACGCCGATCTTCGACACGCGCGCTCTCGGTTACTCGTCGATGCTCGTCGCCGCCAAGGTCGACCCGGAGAACCCGTGGCGCGCCGCCAACATCATCAACGCGCATCCCGGCGTGTCACACAACTACCTGCGCAACCACGAGTTCAACATCTGGTTCACGATCGCCACCGAACCCGACTCGCCGCTCGGGCTCCAGGGCACGCTCGACGTACTGGCCAGGGAGGCGGGGGCCGAGTCGGTGCGGCAGCTACCGACGCTGAAGCTGTTCAAGATCCGGATGGACCTCGAGATGGAGGGCGGTACCGACGCACTGGCGACGGTCGCGCAGGCCGCCGAGCCGGCCGAGATCGAGGCCCAGCCCTACGACGAGTTCGACCGCGCGGTGATCCGCGCGCTGCAGGGCGACATGCCGGTGATCGCCGAGCCCTACGCTCCGGCGGCCGCCGAGCTCGGGATCACGCAGGAGCGACTGCTCGAGCACCTGCGGGCGATGCAGGAGCGCAAGCTGCTGCGCCGGGTGGCAGCGATCCTGTTTCACCGCCGCGCCGGGTTCAGCGCCAACGGGATGGGTGTCTGGAAGGTCCCGGACGAGCAGATCCTGCAGCTGGGCATGCGAATGGCGTCGTTCCGCGGCATCTCGCACTGCTACGAGCGCCCGACCTACCAGGACTGGCCCTACTCGGTGTTCACGATGGCCCATGGGCGCTCCAAGGAGGAGTGCGACGCGATCCTCGACTCGATCGCCGCCGACACCGGGATCTCGGACCGGGCCACGCTGTACTCGTCGACCGAGTTCAAGAAGGTCCGGCTCCTCTACTTCACCAGCGATTACCGCGACTGGGAACGTCAGCACGCCGGGGTGTGAGCGAGTCAGTGGGCCTTCCCGTCGCGGCTGAGGGCACCGCACGGTCGTCACAGCTGTACGAGGCCGCGCAGCGGGTCCTGCCCGGCGGCGTCAATTCCCCGGTGCGGGCGATGCGCTCGATCGGCCGCGACCCGATCTTCATCGCCTCGGGCACCGGGCCGATCATCACCGACGTCGACGGCAACGACTACATCGACTGGGTCTGCTCGTGGGGTCCGCTCATTCTCGGGCACGCCGATCCCGAGGTGGTGGCGGCGGTCACCGCGGCGACGGCGCGCGGCACGAGCTTCGGCGCGCCGACCGCCGGCGAGGTGCAGCTCGCCGAGGAGGTGGCCGCCCGGATCCCGTCGGTGGAGATGTTGCGCATGACCTCGTCGGGGACCGAGGCGACGATGAGTGCGCTGCGGCTGGCTCGCGCCGTGACCGGCCGCGAGAAGATCCTCAAGTTCGCCGGCGCCTACCACGGACACGTCGACGGCCTGCTCGCCGAGGCGGGATCGGGCCTGGCCACCCAGGGCATCCCGGCCAGCCCCGGGGTCACGGCGGCGACCGCGGCGGCCACGGTGATCGTGCCCTGGAACGACCCGCACCGGATGCCCGCCACCGATGACATCGCTGCGATCCTGGTCGAGCCGGTCCCGGCAAACATGGGCGTCGTTCCCGCGGATGACGGGTTCCTGGAGCTGCTTCGCCGCGAGGCCGACGATCACGGCGCGTTGCTCATCTTCGACGAGGTGATCTCCGGCTTCCGGGTGGCGCGGGGCGGGGCCCAGGATCGCTACCGCGTCCTGCCCGATCTGACGATCATGGGCAAGATCATCGGCGGGGGCCTGCCGGCCGCCGCGTACGGCGGCCCGCGTGAGCTGATGGAGCGCATCGCGCCCGCCGGCGACGTCTATCAGGCCGGCACGTTGTCCGGAAATCCCCTGGCGGTGGCGGCCGCGCTGGCCACGCTGCGCCGGCTCGACGATGATGCCTACGCGCAGTTGGCCGCGACCACGGAGGCGCTCGCCGACGGGATGCGGCAGGCGGCGCAGGCGGCTGCCCGGCCGGTGCAGGTCCAGAGTCTCCCCGGGCTGATGACCGTCTTCTTCACCGATCGGCCGGTCCGCGACTATGCGGGCGCCGCGGCGTCTGACACCGACGCATATGGACGCTGGTGCCGGGAGCTGCTCGCGCGGGGCGTGTATCCGCCCCCGTCCCAGTTCGAGGCGTGGTTCCCCTCGCTCGTCCACGGGCCCGACCAGGTGCAGCGCACCGTGCAGGCGGCGGCCGAGGCGTTTGAGGCGCTGTGACGCTCTCGGCGTTGCGAGAGGCGCTCGTGGCACGCGGCGGCACGGTGGCCGAGACGCTGGCCCCGGCGGCGCAGGACGGCGCGGCCGGCGGTGATCACGGCGCGGCCGGTCCGCCACAGCTGGCGGCGAGCGGCCCCCGGGCGGCGGGGCGCGAACGTGAGTACGAGCTGCTGCTCGAGATGATCCTGGAGGGCTCCCTGCTCCACTACGGCTCGCCCCGCCTCGTTCGGTGTGAGGACGCCGACCTCGCCCTGCTGCTCGGTGACCAGCTCTACGCCCTGGGACTCTCCCGGCTGGCCGAGCTGGGCGATCTCGCCGCGGTCTCCGAGCTGGCGGACCTCATCTCGCTGCTGGCCCAGGCGCAGGCGGCGGGCGACCCGGCGCTGGCCGCCGCGATCTGGGATGCGGGGGCCGCCGCAATCGGCTGGGGAGGCTCTGCCGAGCACGAGGCGGCCAAGGCGCTGACCCGCGCCGGTGACGCTCGTGCGATCGATGCGCTTATCACGTTTCACGGCGCGACGGTGCCCGGATCGGCGGGCGAGGGCAAGTGACGCTCGCCTCTTTGTTGACGGTAGGCTTACCGGCGCGTTCAATGTGATTTAGCTGCGGTTGATCGAAGGAACAAGTGGCAGATCGGCACAAAGAAGGAAGCAAGTCCAAGTACACGGCTGACCGTCAGATGCCGGGCGCCTTCGAGGGCGAAACCGTCACGCGCCGGAACTTCATGAACTTGGTCACGCAGGGCTCCGGCGCCGTCGCCGTGATGGCGTTCACGCTGCCCGCGCTCGGCTTCGCGCTGGGGCCCCTGTTCAGCCGCGTGCCGTTCAACTGGCAGCCGATCGGTCCGCCGAGCGATTTCACCAAGACCACGTACTCCACCAAGGTGATCACGATCGTCCAGGGGATCGGCGAGGCGGGCAACTCGATCGCCTACGTCCGTCAGCGCGATCCGGCGATCGATACCGAGCCCGAGGACCAGTACAACCATTACGTCGCGCTGTCCTCGCGGTGCATGCACCTCGGCTGCCCCGTGCGCTTCGTCGCCGCCGCCGAGCGATTCATCTGCCCGTGCCACGGCGGCGTCTACGACTTCCGCGGCATGGTCGCCGGCGGCCCGCCGGTGCGACCGCTCGATCGCTTCTACACCCGGCTCAACACGTCCAGCGGGCTGGTCGAGATCGGCCCGCGCTACTCGGTCAACTCCGAGCTCCAGCGCTTCTCGGCGCGCGATCCGGGGCAGCCGCTGGACGGGATCGGGCAGTATCTGTATCCCGCGCGGTTCGACACATCGATACTGCCCAAGAGCTAGTTCCGGCCAACCGTCCCGAGCACCGTCGCCGCCATGCCCAAGCTTCCCGCACCACCACTTCCCAAGGCTCTCCAGCCGCTGCCCAAGCGCCCCGGCGAGAACGGCGAGCCGATGACGCCGCTGGAGACCGCCGCCGAGGGCGGCATCCACGTCGTCGACTGGATCGACGAGCGCACGTCGATGTCGGGCGGCCTTCGCTGGCTGCTGTTCCGCAAAGTCCCCAAGGGGATCAACTGGTTCTACACACTGGGCTCGGCGACGCTGTTCGCCTTCCTGAATCAGGCGGTCACCGGAGTGTTCCTGGCGATGTACTACCGGCCCGACGCCTCCGGTGGGGCCTACGAGTCGATCCGCTACATCACCGACGACGCGTTTCTCGGCCAGCTCGTGCGCGCCATGCACAAATGGGGCGCCTCGGTGATGATCATCCTCATCTTCCTGCACATGGCCCGAGTGTTCTTCTTCGGCGCCTACAAGTATCCGCGGGAGCTGACCTGGGTGATCGGCGTGGTGCTGCTGATCCTGACCCTGGCCATGGGCTTCACCGGTTACCTGCTGCCGTTCGACCAGCGCTCCTACTGGGCGACGATCGTCGGCGTCAACATCAACGGCACCGGGCCGTTCATCGGGCCCTATCTGTCGGACTTCCTGCGGGCCGGCCCCGAGTTCGGAGCCACGACCCTGTCGCGGTTCTACGCCATCCACATGATGCTGATCCCAGGGTTGATAGCCGCGCTGATCGGCGCCCACCTGTATCTCGTCACCAAGCTCGGCATCTCGGCGCCGCCGTGGATCCATGCCGAGGAGCCGGCCGCGATGCGCGAGACCAAGGTCTGATCATGACGACGCCCGCAGCCCGCGCATGAACCAGGCCGAGAAGGAGGAATACCTCCGCGAATACGCGACCCTGAAGAACCAGGGCAAGCCGTTCTTCCCGTACAGCGTCGCCAAGGACTCGGTCATGGCGGCGATCGTGGTGCTCGTCATCGTCTTCCTGGCGGCCATGTTCGGCGCCGAGATGGGTCCCAAGGCGGACCCGACCACGACCACGTACGTCCCGCGCCCGGACTGGTACTTCTTCTTCCTGTTCGAGGTGTTGCGCGTCATGAAGAACGTGCCGAAGTTCACGGACATGGCGACGATCGGCGTGCCGACGATCTGCATGATCCTGCTGTTCCTGCTGCCGTTCTATGACCGCAGCCCGGAGCGGCGGATCGAGCGGCGTCCCGTCGCCCTGGCCGCCGGCCTGACCACGATCTTCGCGATGGCGTTCCTCACCTACTCCGGCGCCAACACCGGCTCGCCGAACTCAGTCGACATGAAGCCGCCGTCGTCATTGACCGCTTCGCAGAAGGCCAACTTCACGGCCGGCGAGGAGGTCGTCGGCGAGTCCGGCTGTCTGGCCTGCCACGTCATCGGCGACAACGGCAACAACGGACCCGGGCCGGTGCTGACCCATGTCGGCTCGACCCTGCGGCCCGCCGCGATCGCATCGACACTGCGCAATCCGACCGCGCCGATGCCGTCGTTCGCCGGCCTGGCCCAGCAGGACCCGACCAAGTTCAACAATCTCGTCAACTTCCTGTCCGAGCTCCAGTAGGCGGACCGTCAGGGCACGCTGAGATGACGGCGAGCGCACCTCCGCCGCCGGGAAGCGCTGATCGGACCGGGCAGGAGGCGACGACAGCGCCCACTCCGGGCGTCGTCGCCTCCGGCACCCTCCCGGAGCCCCAGATCCGCGCGATGTTCGACCGCATCGCCGGGGGCTATGACCGCATGAATGCGGTGATGACGGCGGGCCTGCATCACCAGTGGCGCCGCCGCGCCGCCGATCTGGCCGCGATCGGGCCGGGGGCTCGCGCGCTCGACGTGGCCACCGGAACCGGGGACCTCGCGCTGGAGCTGGCACGGCGCGTCTCGCCGGGCGGCGCCGTCGTCGGCACGGACTTCTCGCCGCGGATGTTGGAGCTCGCCGCCGACAAGGTGGTGGCGGCTCGTCGCGAGGCCGCGATCCCGTCCGATGTGTCGCTGCGCTTCGAGCCCGGCAACGCGCTGGAGCTCCCGTACGCCGACGACGAATTCGATGCCGCCACGGTCGGGTTCGGGGCCCGCAACTTCTCCGATCTGGAGCGGGGGGTGGCCGAGATGGTGCGGGTCGTGCGCCCGGGCGGCCGCGTGGTCGTGCTCGAGATCACCACTCCGACGGGGCCGCCGCTGTCGACCTTCCTGGACCTCTGGTTCGATCACATCGTCCCGGTTCTCGGCCGCCTGGCCGGTGACGCCGACGCCTACAGCTACCTGCCGAGCTCGGTCCGCCGGTTCCCGCCTCCGCAGGAGCTGGCCGCGGTGATGTGGCAGGCCGGCCTGCGATCGGTCCACTACCGGATCACCGCGGGCGGGATCATCGCCCTGCACGTCGGCGAGGTGCCCGCGTGAGCTCGGCGCCGGGGGCGGTCCAGGCAGTCGTCGCGGCCGGAGGGGACCCGGCGGCACGGCTGATGGAGCGCCTCGAGCGCCGGTTGGTGCAGCTGGCCACCGGGCATGGGCCGCTGTTGGCCCGCCACGCCGGGGAGACGATCGCGGCCGGCGGCAAGCGCCTGCGCCCCCTGCTCCTGTTCCTCGCCGCGGGCGCGCCGCCACCAGAATCCGACGCGCTGCTGCGGGCAGCCGTCGCGGTGGAGCTCGTCCATTCGGCGACGCTCGTCCACGACGACGTCCTCGATGGCTCGCCGCTGCGCCGCGGCCGCCCGACCGTGGCGGCGTCCGGCGGCCGGCTGGTGGCGACAGCGACGGGTGACCTGCTGTTCTCGCGCGCGTTCGCCGAGCTCGCCGGATCGAACTCGGTCGCGGCCGTGCGGGTGCTCTCGCGGGCCAGCTCCGAGCTCGCGACCGGGGAGCTGATGCAGCGTGCCGACGCCTGGCGGGCGGTGAGCACCGAGCGTTACCTGGAGCGCTGCCGGCTGAAGACCGCGGTGCTGTTCCGGGCGGCGTGCGAGCTGGGGGCGATCGAGGCGGGCGGCGCGGTTCCCCGGCTGGCCGCGTTCGGCGAGCGCATCGGTCTCGCCTTTCAGCTGCTCGACGACGTCCTGGACGTCTCCGGGCCGCCCGAGCGCACCGGAAAGCCGCAGGGCGCCGATCTCCTCGACGGGACCGTCACTCTGCCGATGATCGTCGCTCGCGATCGTGACCCGGAGCTGCGAGCGGTGGACCTGCGCTCGATCCGCGCCGCGCCGGACGCCGCCGCGATCTGCACGCGGATCGCCGCGACCGGAGCGCTCGAGGTCGTCCGCGACCGGGCCCTCGAGCTCGTGGCGGATGCCAAGGACTCGCTGCCCGATCTGCCGGCACGCCAGCGAGCCGCCCTGGATCTGATCGCTGACGGAGTGGTGCTGCGGTACGCCTGAGCTGAGCGCAGCCCGGCGACGAGAGCCGCGGGCTAGAAGTCTTCGGGGAGGATCAGGTCAGCGTTGAGCGCCGCGGCGAACCGCTCGATCTCTTCGCTCATGTTCGCCTGGGTGAGGCGACGGAGGTCGGACAACATGTCCGTCAGCCCGTCGTCGAGATGCTCCTCGAGCGCGTCGACCTGATCCTGGTCGAACATGCCCTCGTCGGTCCAGAAGCAGTTGGGGCACTCGAGCAGAAGCTCCCAGAACCCCTGCGGCGCCTCGGCCCAGTCGACCGGCTGCACGAGATGCGAATCGCACTCGGGGCAGACGTGAAGCCCGCCCTCGTGGGTCTCCTCGGTGTAGAACCGGACGACCTCGATCGTGCGCCCGCTGGGGAGGACGATGCGGCGGATGGAATGGCGATCAGGTTGACTCATTGGTGCTCGTCCGCTATATCGGCCCTGAGCCGTCTGACCTTGAGGCGGATCCGGGGCATCTACGCATCTGCAGAGAGCCCTGACCGCTACGCTTGTCCTCCCCCCTATTCGAAGAGGCGTGGAGCCATGTTCCGCAGTCCACCAGTTGATCTGATCGTCGTCCTGATCATCGTCCTGCTGATCGTCGGGCCCAAGAAGCTTCCGCAGATGGGTCGCGGCCTCGGTCAGGGCATGCGTGAGTTCAAGGATGGGATCACCGGCGAGTCCAAGGACGAGGACAAGCCGGCGCTATCCGAGGCTCGGGCCATGCCGGAGTCCAAGCCCAGCTCGAGCGAGCCCGCCGCCACCTCCGGGTCGGGCTCGGGCAGTTCCGAGCAGCCTTCCTAGCGCCTAGAGCGAGACCCAAGCGATGCCGAAGGTTCTCCGCCCGATCGGGCATGAGGATCGGCTGAGCATCGTCGACCATCTGGACGAACTGCGCAGCCGGCTGATGATCTGCGGCGCGGCGCTGGTCGTCGCGTTCGGATTGTGTTTCTGGCAGAACCACATCCTGCTCAACGCGCTCAACAGCCGCCTCCCACCGCCCTCCAGGACAGCCGCCAATCATCTCGGCGGCCTGACGACCGACTCGGTTTCGGCGGCTCACCACTTCGAGAGCGCCGCCAGCCTCCTCCAACTGCTGTCCCGGTCGACCACCCTGGCCCCGGCCGATGCGGCGGTGATCGCGGCGGCGGCTCAGCAGATGGGCGCCGCCGCCAAGGCGTTGCCCCAGACCACGCCCAAGAACATCCCCATCACGATCGGCGTCGGCGAGGGGTTCACCACGACGCTGACCGTCTGCTTCTTCTCCGCGCTGCTGCTGACGCTCCCGCTCCTGCTCTACGAGCTATACGCCTTCGTCATTCCGGCGATGAGCCCCGACGAGCGCCGGGTTGCGGCCCCGGCGATGATCGCCGCGCCCGTCTTGTTCGTGATCGGGGTCGTGTTCACCTACGTCATCGTCCTCCCGGCGGCGGTCAAGTTCCTCCAGGGCTACAACAACCAGCAGTTCAACAACCTGGTCCAGGCCAAGCCCCTGTACTCGTTCGAGGTCCTCACGATGGGCGCCATCGGGCTGGCGTTCCAGCTGCCGCTGGCGATGCTCGCCCTGCGGCAACTGGGCGTCATCAACGGCAGCACCCTGACCCGGCACTGGCGCTACGCTACGGTGATCATCGCCGTCATCGCGGCAGCCATGCCAGGGGCGGACCCGGTCACCACGGGTCTGGAGACCCTGCCGCTCGTGCTCCTCTTCCTCGCCAGCATCGTGATGCTCAAGATCGCAGATCGTCGTGACGCCAACCGCGCAGCCGCTGAGCTGCTCGGTGTCGATCGATCGGCTGCCTCCGAGTCCGCCGGGGACGACTGACCGTGCTGTTTGACCTTCGCAGCCGGGGCCGGAGACGCACCGTGCAGGTCGTGTACCTCGGTCTCGCGCTGGTATTGGGCGGGGGGCTGATCCTGTTCGGCGTCGGCACCGGCAGCGGCAACGGCGGTCTGCTGAACGCCTTCACCGGTAGCGGCTCCAACAACCAGTCCAGCGCCATCAGCCAGCAGGAGAAGACCGCGCTCAAGCAGGTCAAGGCGAGCCCCAACAGCGCCGTCGCCTGGGGCAACCTCGAGCAGGCCCGCTACGAGAACGCCTCCAGCGTCGGTTATGACCAGGCGACCAATACCTACACGACCGCCGGCAAGAAGGAGCTGGCCAACGTGACCCTGGCCTGGCAGCACTACCAGACGCTGACGCAGAATCCGAGCAGCAGCCTCGCCATCCTCGCCGCCAACGCCTACGGAACCCTGGGCCAATACGCCCAGGAGGCGAGCGCCTGGGAGGCCGAGACCGCGGCCTCGCCCTCCGAGGTCAAGGGCTTCGAATGTCTCGCCATCTCGGCCTACGCGGCCAAGCAGACCCGCAAGGGCGATCTCGCGGCGGCCAAGGCAGCCAGCATGGTCCCCAAGGCCAGCCGTAAGTCGCTGGCCACGGAGATCGACACCGCCAAGACACAGCCCACGCTCGCCGCTCAGTGCTGAGCGGTGGCCTGCCCGCCCGGCTAACATCGCGTCTCCGAAGGGCCGTTAGCTCAGCTGGTAGAGCAGGGGACTCTTAATCCCAAGGTCGGAGGTTCGATCCCTCCACGGCCCATCAGAAAGTCCTGCTGGCGGGGCTTTTTCTGTGTCCGAAGCGAGCGTCGGGCGCCGAGCTTCAGACGCACGCGTCGGCTGTCGGCGCCGTCCGGTGAAGTAAGCGAAGGTGTGTTCGCAGTCGGCGAGCGTGCCCAGTGTTTGGGGTGTGGCCGATAGTGCTCAGGGCATTCCGAGCCGGGTTTGGAAGACTCGGCGGTCGACGTGGTGGGTCCACAGGACCTCGGCGACGTCGTCGGGCTCGTTGTCGGCCCCGGGTGCGATCTGCCCAGCGATTGCGGTGTGGGCGACGTGAATCCCCTCGTCGCCCAACGCGTCGTGAAGCATCCGCGCGTAGGCGACCTCGCCCGCGAAGGAGATCCCGACACCGGCTCGAGCCGGATACGGGTTGACGGCGGCCCCGCCGGTGGTGAAAAGGATCGTCCCGCGCCCGGCCTCGCGCATCGGCCCGATGACCGCCTGGGTTGCAGCTACGGCGCCGAGCACGCTGAACTCGAGTGGACCCCGGACGTCTTCGACCGTCGTCTCCAGGACCGGCTTCATGAACTCGGGCGCGGGCAGCGGCGAATACTCGAGCACCTCGACCGGGCCAAGCTCGTCGGCAAGCCTCAGGATTGCGCCCGACAGCGCGTCACTGTCGCGGATGTCGGCCGCCGCGCCGGCCGCGGTGATCCCATCGAGCTGCAGCTGGGCTGCAAGTTCGACCAGCCTGGACTCCCTGCGCGCGATCAGGCCGACGGCGAAGCCTTCGCGCCCGAACCTTCTAGCGACGGCCAGCCCGAGGTTGCGCCCGGCGCCGACGATCACGAGTGACATGCCCGGAGCCTAGTGGCGGCGACCGGCCGGCGCAAAGCCGGGACAGCTGCCGTACCCGCCGTTACCCGCGACGTCCTCCGCCCCGGGCCGACAGATCTTGCCGGCCGGAACCGTCGCCGGCTGATGACGCTCCGATGCTCCAAGAGTTAGAGGCGTCCGGGCGGAGCCCACTGGATGCCCGCCGCGTTCCCGGTGCTACTCACCGGGGTGTCGGGCATCGTCCACGACGTCCCGGTACAGGCTCCGTGGTCGGCGGCTACACTCGCGACGGCGATGCAGAACCGGGAAGTCGGTGCAAGTCCGAGACGGTCCTCGCCACTGTGACCAGGGAGCTGAAACCCACATCGCCACTGGGCCTATCGGCCCGGGAAGGCGGGATGAGAGTGTTTGACCTGGGAGTCAGGAGACCGCCTGCATCGTCGTGTAGTGCCGATCCACGAGAGAGGGAGGGCCTGTGCCGACCGATCATGCCTGCGCTCATCGCCAGGGCTGCCGCCACCACGCGCGGTGGCGACTGGCGTCGCCTGCGGCTGTCGACGTCCGACTGTCTGCTCTCGTGGCACGACCCGTCCCTTCACCACCGAGGAGCAACACATGACCGAGTCCACCCTTGAGGTTCCGAGCGGGGACCTGACCGCGCGTCTGGACGCCGGGCCGGTGATCTGTGCCGAGGGCTTCCTGTTCGAGCTGGAGCGCCGCGGTTACCTGAGCGCCGGTGAGTTCGTCCCCGAGGTCGCCCTGGAGTACCCGGACGCCCTCCGGACCCTGCACGTCGACTTCCAGCGCGCCGGCTCCGACATCGTCGAGGCGTTCACCTACAACGGTCACCGCGAGAAGATGCGGGTCATCGGCAAGGAGGACCTGCTCGAGCCGCTGAACCGCGCCGCACTCCAGATCGCCCGGGAGGTCGCCGACCAGCGACCCGGCGACCTCATGGCCGGCAACATCTCGAACACCAACATCTGGGACCCCGAGGACACCGCCCGCCAGGCCGAGGTGCGCGGCATGTTCGAGGAGATGGTGGGCTGGGCCGTCGAGGGCGGCGCCGACATGATCATCGGCGAGACGTTCTACTACGCCGGCGAGGCGCTGGCGGCGCTCGAGGTCGCGAAGGCCACCGGCCTGCCCGTCGTCGTCACCATCGCGCCGATGGCGCTGGAGGAGATGGCCGACGGGGTCGGCATCGTCGAGACCTGCCAGCGGCTGGAGCAGGCCGGCGCGGACGTGGTGGGCATGAACTGCTTCCGCGGGCCCGAGACGATGCTGCCCTGGCTGAAGCAGATCCGCGCAGCCGTGTCGTGCCACGTCGGCGCACTGCCGATCCCCTACCGCACCACTGCCGAGGAACCGACGTTCTTCAACCTCTCAGACGACCGCGCGAGGGTGCCATCGCCGCACGGCCGCACCTTCCCCACCGCGCTGGACCCGCTGTACGCCAACCGCTACGAGATCGGCGCTTTCGCCAAGGCGGTCCACGACCTCGGCATCAACTACATCGGCGTCTGCTGCGGTGCCTCGCCCATGCTGATCCGCGAGACCGCGGAGGCGGTCGGGAAGTCCACCGAGGCCAGCCGATTCTCCGAGAACATGCACAACCACTTCATGTACGGCGACAACGAGCGGCTCCCCGAGCACATCGTCGCGCTCGGCGACCAGGCCTAGCTGCCAAACACCCGACCCCGCCCACCGACCGTTCAACGCTGCCCAGCGCAGTTCGGCTCGATGGGCGGGGCATCAGCGCGTGGGCATCGCCCGCGACCAGGATGAGCTCGCGCAGGGAGCGGCTCGGGATTACGCGTGGTCGTACGAATGCCGCTTCACATACTGGCGGCCGCCTCGACGATCGCCTCCCGGATGCGCGGGTACGTGCCGCAGCGGCAGATGTTGCGCAGCGAGTCGATGTCAGCGTCGGTGATCTGCCGGCCCTCCCCCCTGATCTCGTTGACGAGCGCGACGGCGGCCATGATTTGACCGGGCTGGCAGTAGCCGCACTGCGCAACGTCGTACTTGAGCCACGCCTGCTGCATCGGATGCAGCGGCTGGCCGATGGTCGTCGGGAGGCCTTCGATCGTCGTGATCTGGTCGGTCGGCTCGATGTCGCTCACCGGCACCGAGCAGGGGCTGAACGCCTTCCCGTTGAGGTGGCAGGTGCAGGCTTTGCAGACGTCAAGGCCGCAGCCGTACTTCGGTCCATAGATGCGTAGTAGATCGCGCAGCACCCATAGCAGGCGGACCTCGCCCGCACAGTCGACGCTCACCTGCTTGCCATTGAGGATGAATGTGTATGTGGGCATCAGAACGCCTCCTGCAACCCGTCGGTAGGCGACTGGGGTATCGGCGGCACAGTCGGTAACGGCGTGAACCCCAGCGGCTGGTTGTGATTGATCGGAAAGCTGGTCGGCATCGTGCCGGTCGCGCGCGCGTACGCGTTGGCGACCGCCGCCATCGACGCGGCTAGCCCGAACTCGCCGGCTCCGCCCGGCTCACTCTGATTGGGCGGCATGATGATCACCTGGATCCCCTCCGCGGGCGGGTTGTTCGGAGGGCAGTTCCACTCCCGCGTGTAGTAAGCGTTGTCCCAGCTGCCCTCGAGGAAGTAGCCGTCCTGGAGGTGCAGGCTGTAGGTCAGGGCCTGCGCGATCCCGTCCATGATCCCGCCGATCATCTGGGCCTCCAGCCCGAGCGGGTTGATCGGCAGGCCGACGTCGACCGCGTAGGTGACCTTCGTGACGCGCGGACCCGCATACCCGTTCTCGACCACCCGGTTGACTGTCTGCGGGGTGCAGTCGATCTCGGCCACACACGCGGCGTAGCCCTTGTACTCGCGGTGGATACCGAGTCCCTGGGCGGTGAGCGGCGCCATCGGCTTGCCCCAGTTGGCCGCCCTGGCCGCCGCGTCCAGCACCGCGAGCATGCGGGAATCCCGCACGAACGAGCGCCGGAACTGGTACGGGTCCTGCCCCATCGCCTTCGCGACCTCGTCGACCATCAGCTCCTTGGCCACGGTCACCTCCGGGCTGTAGATGTTGCGCACGCTCGAGGTGTTGAACACGCTGCCCGGCGGGTGGTAGGCCTCGTTCAGGAGCTGCGTGACCAGCCCGAAGTTGTAGGGCACGTTAGCCGTGAGCGTGAATATGCTCTGCGAATAGCCGAGAAAGTCGCCTTCAGGCAGGTCGCCTAACGTCGCGCTCAGGATCTCGCCAAGCCCGTGCGTGAAGTCCGTCGCCACACTCGTATGGCGCTGGTCGAAGGCCAGCACGTTGTTCCCAAGGTAGGCGATCCGCACCCGAGAGGTGCACATCGGGTGCACGCGCCCCTGGCGGAAGTTGTCCGTCCGGTGCCACATCAGCTTGACCGGCTTCCCCATGGCCTTGGAGATCGCGGCGGCCTCGAACGCCGCGTCGGCGAACAGATGCCGGCCGAACGATCCGCCGCCTTGGGTCACGTGTGCCTGCACGCCCGATACAGGCAGTCCCAGGATCTGGGCGACCGTCTCCTGGAAGTAGATCGGCGACTTCATCGCCGACCAGATCTCGGCGCTGCCGGGACGGACATCGGCAACCGCGCAGTTGGTCTCCAGCGGGTCGCCAGGACGGAAGTAGAACGTAAAGCGCTCACTGAGCGTCTGTCCCACCATTGGCGTCATCGGCAGCTCGGCGTTGCTCAGGTCCTGGAGGACGTCGGCGTCCGACTTGCCGGCCGCGGCCCCGGGTGCCCATTGAACTTGGAGAGCCCGAATCGCGTCGATGCACTGCCCGAACGTTGAGGCGCGGACCGCGACGCCGCCGGGGACGAACTGTGTGTGCGGGATGATCGCGATGTCGGTGACGCCGTCCATCGCCGTGACCTGCGCCTCGTTCAGGATCGCCAGCGCAGTCCCATTGATGGTCGGCGGACGGCAGACCATCGTCGGCAGCGCGCCGGGCACTTCGAGATCCATCGCGAACTGCTTCGTGCCGGTCACGATCTCCATCGCGTCGATCCGCGGCTGCGGGGTGCCGACCAGCGTCTGCTGTGAGGCCGGCTTCAGCTGCGCCAGCACGGCCCGCGTGCGCGTGGCCGCCGCCGTGCGCGTCAGTGAGCCATACGAGAGCGCCCTTCCGTCCGGCGCCCTGACCACGCCATCCTTGAGCGTCAGATTGCGCACCGGCGTCTCGAGCTGCGTAGCCGCCGTCCGCGCCAGCTGGCCACGCGCGGTCGCAGCCGCAACCCGGACCTGGTCATAGAGAGCATGCATCGAGTTCGACCCGCCGGTCAGCTGGTTGAACTCGAGCTCCGGCCGCGCATCGGACAGCACGATGTCGACCTTGTCAAGCGAGAGCCCGAGTTCGTCGGCGAGCACCATCGCGACCGCGGTCGTGATCCCCTGGCCGACCTCAGCGCGCGGAAGCGCGAACGACGCCGTGCCGTCGGGATTGATCGTCACCGTGATCAGGCTCGCGGTCAGATTGGCCGCGTCGGTCAGGAGGTCCGTCAGGTCGAAGAAGTCGACCGGCTGGACCGTCGGCACCGACGCGCTGGCCGGTGATGCGCCACGCAGATCGGCGGCGGCCACCAGCGTCGGCGCCGCAATCAGATACCCGATGAACCTCCGGCGCGAGATCGCCTTGGTACCGGCGTGCTCTTCAACCTCCACATCGGGCATGGATCCTCCCTCGGTTCAATGGGTGCTGCGAATATACGCCGACGCGCCGATTTACGGCGCATCAGGAAACCTCGACGTCATACTCGGGTCATTGCTGCTCGAGCGCCGGGTTGCGTGAGGGGATCGTGGGTTCGATCGAGATCTGTGGAGCGCGTTGGCTCAGCCAGTCCGGCATCCACCAGGTGCGCGGACCCAAGAGCTGGAGGGCCGAGGGGAGCAGGAGGCTGCGGACGACGAACGCGTCGAGGAAGACCGCGCTGGCGAGGCTGACGCCGAACAGCTTCACGTCGCGGTTGTCACCCAGGGCGAAGGACGCGAAGACGCAGATCATGATCGCCGCGGCCGCGGTGATCAGCCGTCCGGTGGTGTTCATCCCGTGGTGGATGGCGGCGCTGGCGTCGTGGCGGCGGACCCATTCCTCGTGGATACGCGAGACGATGAATACCTCGTAATCCATTGAGAGTCCGAAGACGATCGCGAACAGGATCTCCGGGATGAACGCCTCGATCGGTCCCGGGGTGACGCCGATCACGCTGTCCAGCCAGCCCCACTGGAACACGGCGACGATCACGCCGAGCGAGGCGCCGATCGATAGCAGGTTCATGACGGCGGCCTGCAGCGGAATGATCAGCGAACGGAACGCCAACGCGAGCAGGATCGCTGACAGCAGCAGGACCACCGCGATGAACAGCGGCAGCTTGCTTGACAGGACATGGCTGAAGTCGATCGCCGACGCGCTCGCCCCGCCGACCAGGATCGTCGTTGCGGTGGATTGCGCAGCGCGCGGAAACACGTGGTCTCGCAGCTGGTTTACGAGGCTGGATGTCGCCGCGGACTGCGGCGAGGAGCGCGGATACGCCTCGAGTAGCACGGTGGTGCCCGCCGAGCTGATGCGAGGGGGCGAGACCGACGCGATGTCGCGGTTGGCGCGCAGCGCGTTGTCGATCGTGTTCACCGCCGAGGTGTCCTGTCGGATGGGTAGTCGCACGACGACCGAGAGCGGACCATTGGCGCCGGCGCCGAACCCCTTGGCGGTCAGGTCATAGGCGTGACGGGAGGTCAGGTTGCTGGCATCGTTACCGGCGTCGCTGGTCCCTGCTCGCAACGACAGGGCCGGAACAGCGAGAGTGAGCATGATCGCCAGCCCGGCGAGCACCCCCCGACGCGGATGGCGAGCGATCGCGCGTGACCAGCGCAGCCACAGTCCTGACGCGGGCGCGCTGTCACCGCGCTGGCGCGACAGCCGGGGCGACCGTCCCCCGACACGATCGCCGAGTCGCGAGAGCAGCGCCGGCAGCGCAGTGAGCGCGGCCAGCATGGTGGTCAGGACGGCAAGCGCTGAGGCGACCGCCAAGCCGTTCAGCAAGCCGACGCCGAGCAGGAGCTGCCCAAGCAGGGCAAGGATCACGGTCGCGCCGGCGAAACCAACAGCGCGTCCCGCGGTGTCCATCGCCCCGGTGACGGCGTCATCGACGGTCTCGCCACGCTGGCGGTTCTCCCTGAACCGGGTGACGATGAACAGCGCATAGTCGATGCCAACCCCAAGGCCGATCATGGCGGCCAGCTGGGTGGCGAAGTCGGGAATCTGGATGAGGTGTGAACCCAGGCCGGCGAGGCTGATGCCGACCCCGAGGCCAAGCAGGGCGGTAACGATCGGCAGGCCCATCGCGACGAACGAACCGAACGTGATCAACAGGATGACCGCGGCCGCCAGCAGACCGATGGCGGTCGCGGAACCAAGCGACGGCTTCTCGGCATGCTCGATCGCCTGACCGCCGAGCGCCACCTGCAGGGATGGCGTGCGCGCGGCCCGCGCGGTCGAGATCACGCGGTCGATCGCCGTGTCGGGAAGTATCCGTGCCTGCTCGTCGAAGGTCACGGTCGCGAACGCGATCGTCTGGTCAGCGGAGATCTGGTGGGCGCCCTGTGCCGAATACGGGCTCACCACCGACACGACATGCGGCAGCCGTGCCACCCGGGCGAGAACGCCACCGATCCGCGCCCTGGCCGCGGGCGCGCTGATCGACCCCTGGGAGGCTGCAAACACGACCTGGTCCTGGTCGCCGGCCTGCCGGGGGAAGTCGTGCTGTAACAGGCTCGCCGCCGCCTGGGATTGGGTGCCGGGAAGCGTGAGATTGTTCGAGAAGTCAGATCCGGCGCCCTTGAAGCTGAACAGCGCAGCGACGAGAACGACGAGCCATGTCCACAGGACACCTCGCCGATGTCGCGTCGTCCCGGCAGCGAGTCTGGCCACCAGTCCCGGTCGTGGTCCGTGGCGGGTGATTGTGCTCATCGTGTCCGATCTCCCCGAGAGGTGTTGACATGCATCGCCCTGAGCGGTACGGGCTGGAGCTGGCGTTACTATACGTAACATATAGTTGCTACTGGCAGAACGCTTATCCAACTATTAGGACTAATGTTTTTGCGATGGCCGCCGGAACCCGCACCTACGGACAGATGTGTCCGATCGCTCGATCGCTCGACGTCATCGGAGGGCGGTGGTCGCTGCTGATCGTGCGAGAGCTGCTGCTCGGCCCCAAGCGCTTCAAGGACCTCTTGTCCCAGCTGCCGAGAATGGGCACCAACCGGCTCTCGGACCGCCTCAAGACGCTGGAGGCCGACGGGGTCATCACCAAGACGACGCTCCCCCCACCCGGCGAGGCGCACGTCTACGTCCTCACCGAGCTCGGAGAGGGCCTGCGTCAGGTGGTGGCCAGTCTCGCGCTGTGGGGACGGTCGCTACCGATCGACGATCGCATCGACCCAAGCACCGGGCGAGGCGTTCTGCTTGCCCTGGTGCGGTGCGCGACAGCTCCGGCGGAGCTGATCCGAGACGTCCGAGAAACCTACGACTTCACGATCGGCGACGAGCGCTTCCACATCATCGTCGCCGCCGGCATCGCGCTCCCGCGCTCCGGACCATCGCCGATCACCCCAGACGTCAGCATCCAATGCGACGTGGCGACGCTCCTGATGCTCGACCGCCGCGTGCTCACCCCCGCCGCGGCTCGCCGCGAGCGCGGGGCCCGGATCGACGGACCCACACCGGCCGTACATCGAGTGTTCGCAATCATGCGAGATCGACCATGACCGTGTCTTCGGCTCACGCCCGCCTGTTTGAACTCCTTACGGATCTCCCGAGATCGCGTCGGTCCGAGGACACCCAGACACGCACGCGAGGTCATGGCTGACGAGTTAGGCCGGGTGGGCCGTCTGCTGCTTGGACACCTGGTCGAGTCGGCGATGAAGGCGCTCACGGAGCTCATCGGGCTGATAATCGCGCTGCGCACGACGCTTGCGGGCGACCACGACACCCGTCGCGGCCACCCCCGCGAGGCCAGCAAGCCCGACCAGCTTCCAGCGCAGCTGCATCAGCTGCGTAGGGTAGTGGCGTGACCGACTCCGCTGTGTCTGTTCACGACGCCGTCGCGATGGCTTCGACCGGCGACCTCTGGTTGTTTCGTGGCACCGCCGTTGCCGACTGGACGATTCGGGCCGCGACCAACAGTCCGGTCAACCATGTCGGCATGGTCGTCGCGCTCGACGACCTGCCGCCGCTGCTCTGGCACGCCGAGCTTGGTCGATCACTGCCCGACGTGTGGACCGGGCAGCAGCACCGCGGAGTCCAGCTTCATCTGCTCTCAGACGCCGTCACGACATGGAACACGCGCTACCGGCAGCGCGCCTGGGTGCGCCAGCTCAGTGGCCCCATCGACCGCTACCACGAGGACCGACTCATGGAAATCATCGACCGCTTCGACGGCCGGCCGTTCCCGACCACGGTCAAGCTCCTCACAGGGTGGCTTGGTAGCCGCGCTCGCCGCCCCTCGTCAGTCGAAACCGTCTTCTGCGCCCAACTCGTGGCCACGACCTACCAGCACATGGGTCTACTACCCAACACCCGACCGCCAAGCTGGTACGACCCAGGGCGGTTCTGGAGTGGCGACCATCTCGGCCTCATCCCCCCATACGAGCTGTCAGCTGAAATCGCCGTCCGCTGACCGGAACCGGCCGACGGGAGCCGGCAGCCGTCGTGGGGGAGTTCGGCCCGCAGGAATCGGAATGTCGACGGCAGGTAGACCGGCCTGGTACAGGTTCGAGTCCGTTAGCGGGCTCTCGGGCGTGGGCGCGGTGCGGCCTTGGGGAGCGCGGGCCAGTCAGCGGGCATTCGCTGGCCGGCGGGAATCGACGTGATGTAGCCCGACGGCGCGCCCAGCCAGGTGAGGAGCGCGTCGAAGTTGCGTCCCTCGATCGAGGACGAGCCGCCCGGGTCCGCACAGGCGCATCGATGTCCCCGGGCCGCGGCGAGAGTGTAGGTGGCGCGCCCAGCGGCCCAGCCGATCTCAAGGTTCGGGGACGCGTCGTGGAGGATCGCGATTGGTTGGCCTGCCGCCACCGTCTGGCCGGTGTGCACGGTGATGGTGATGTTCTCCACGATGTAGACGTACTTGCCGGCGAAGGGGCCGTCGAGGAGTCGGTACATGACCCAGTCGCCCGGCGGCGGCACGCAGGTTTTGCCCCAGCAGCTCTCGGGGCCGGCGACGCGGTCGCTCGCGAGAACGATCCGGGCCCGGCCGAGGGCCAGGATCGGACCGGAGCCGGAGTAGTCGACGCCCATGTCGATGCGACTCGCCTGGAGGTTGGTCACCTCGTGCAGGGGGTTCACGTACCACCAGATCGTGTAGTGGACGGTCTTGGCGACCGTCGCGCCGCTGGCGTCGGTGGCGGTGACCGTGAAGCTCTTCGCGCCTGGCGAGCGCGTCTCCAGCGCGCGGCCGGAGCGCTCGGTCCCGCGGCACGAGATGATGCGCTCGCCCACGGCACCGGGGCGGCACCGGTAGCGCACGTACAGCCGGGCCCCGCCCTCGTACTCGCCGCCGTCTCTCGGTGAGGTGATCGTGATCCTCGCACCCCCGGTCGCGACCGGCATCGCGATACGCGCCCCGCGAGCGGATTGATCAGAACGCTCTGCCAAGCTCACGCTGCCGTGCGGGCTTGACCCGAGCCTACCCGCGCTGAACCCCTCGCTGATCGCTCCCAGCCACACCCCGGCTCCGATCAGCGCAACCGCCACACACCAGCTTCGCCGCCCGGGCCGCCGAGGAACCCGGCCGGTCTTGCCTCGAGATCGCCGCAAGAAGTCGAAGTATCGGCATCCCCAGCGTCTCTGGCAAGCGACCGATGCCCCCGACATGGAACGCAGGAGTGCTCCGAACTGCTTGTGAGCGCCCGCCCGTTAATGGCCGCGCATTCGGCAGGGTCAAGGTCAGCAAGGGGGCGATCGACTGGGCGCTGGGGTGTCGAGCGGAGGCGCCGGCCACGCCTCCGCACGGGAGCACAGTTACCTGTAGGTGCTCTTGGGGTGGATCACCAGCATGTTGGCGGTGCTGTTTCCGATGCCCGTGAAGGTCCCCTTGATCGTGTGGCCGCGCAGCGCTCCCGCCCCGTGGGTCAGCGAGAATTTTCCGTTGCTGATCGTCTCGGCACCATTAGGGCCGAGCGTCAGCGTCGCGGTTGCGCTGCCCAGGATCGAGCCGGTGGCGGTGTACTCGATCACCGGCTTGATCGTCAGCTTGAGCGTCCCGGTCGTCCCCGTCGGGATCGCCTTGATCCTGTAGGTGATCGTGATCGGGCCGAACAGCTTGTCCGTCCCTTGGCCCGCCGCGAACGTGTAGCCACCAGAGGTGTGTGTGGTCGCGGCGTAGATCGTGCCGCTGTCGGCTCGACCCGTGCTTCGTGCGGCAACCGCAGCTGCGCCGACGGCCAGCAGTCCAGAAACCGCGACTGAAGCCGCGACGGCCGCGCCGGCCCGCGTGCGTCCTGTCATGAATCCTCCTTCATCGACGGCGCCCCCCAACGCCACATCGGCCTACCGTACGGGATCGTCGCCGCCGGCGTCAAGCGGCTCGCGCCGTCGCCGGCAGCCCGCTATGGCGCCGACCGGAATCGCAGCGAACAAGGCGGCTCCAACGCCGTCATTGACCGCCGGCGCCGTTGACTCGACGCAGGTCTGGGACCTCGGGAAGCTGGTCGAAGCCGGCTGACTTGTAGGTGGCAACGGCGCGGATGTTGGAGCTTGGGTGCAGACGCTCGCGCTCGATGAGCCCATTTCCCGTAAGGCACTCGCCGGGGCGATCGTGATCGCTGTGCCGTAACCATGACCGCGATGGGCGCGGTGCACGCCGACCGGTTCGAGCAACCCCGGTCTGCCCGGACCGCTCGACCACACCGTTGCGGCCTCCGGCTTGCTCACGTCGCTGACTAACTGACGGGCCAACTCCGTCGACTGCGTGAGCCTCGATGATCGAGGCGGGCGGGAGACTCTCGGCGATCTGGTTGCCATTTGCTAAACCGGACCGGAGCTGACCTAAATCGCGGATAGGGTCCCCGGCACCGTCAACGAGTAGGGGAGAGCGCAGGATGTCGGAACGCGACGAGTACATTCCCGGCGTGCCGTGCTGGGTCGATGCGAGCTACAAGGACCCGGAGAGCGTTTTGCCGTTCTACCGCGGGCTGTTCGGCTGGGAGTTCATCCCGGCTATGGAGACTCCGGGTGAGCGGTTCTTCATCGCGACGATCCGCGGTGGCAGCACCGCCGGGGTCGGTGAGCTGCCCGCCGATCACCAGCCGGTGCCGGCGTGGAACACGTATGTCGCCGTTACGAGCGCGGATGAAGCGGTCGCCAAGGTGCAGGCTGCGGGCGGCGAGGTGCTCGCACCAGCGTTCGACGTCGTTGACGCCGGCCGGATGGCGATCCTCAAGGACCCGCAGGGCGCGGTGTTCTGCGTCTGGCAGGCCGGCCGCACCAAGGGTGCGAAGGTCGTCAATGAGCACGGCGCTGTCAACTTCAACACGCTCCATACCTCCGACCTGGCAGCGGCCAAGAGGTTCTACGGCGAGGTGTTCGGCTGGGCCACGTTGTCGCTCGCGGGTGCGGAGTTCTGGACGCTCCCGGGCTACGGCGACTATCTTGAGACGATCGTTCCGGGGATGCGCCAGGGTGCCGCTGACATGGGAGCGGCCGGGTTCGAGGACGTCGTCGCGGTACTCGATCCGCTGAAGGATGGTGAGCAGCCGCACTGGCATGTGACATTCGCGGTCAACGATGCCGACGCGGCCGCCGCCGAGGCGCCCAAGCTCGGAGGCAAGGTGCTAGTTCCACCGCTCGACGCCCCGTACGTTCGTCTGACCGTGCTGGCGGATCCCGAAGGTACGCCGTTTACGGCCAGCCAGTTCGTGGCTGAGAACGGGTAGCTCCTCGCCGGACGAGCTCGGTAGCGTCCCCTGCAGCCTGCAACCTGGTGGGCGCGCTGAAGTCGGGGAGGCTTGAGAGCATCTTGGTGTGCGTTCTCCGCAGACACTGAGCGAAGCCGAACGACGAATCGTCGCTGTGTGGGCGGCTGACTGCGCGGAGCGAGCGCTCGGGCTCTTCGAGGCGGAAGCTCCAGGCGATAGCCGGCCACGCGACGCCATCGTCCGGACGCGGGCTTTTGGCCGCGGTGAGCTCGACGTCGCAGAAGAGATTCGCCGCCGGTTCGCTGGAGGTGGCGCCGCACGTGATGTGAGCCCTGCAGCGGCCGCTGCCGCCCGAGCGGCCGGGCAGGCCTCTGCGGTCCCTCATATGGGTGCGCATGCTTTGGGCGCGGCGGCGTACGCGGCCAAGGCCGCGGGATTGGCCGCCACGAACCGTCCGGAGGCGGTCAGCGAGGAGATCAACTGGCAGCTAGGCAACCTGTCCGCCGAAGCCAGGGCCGCCCTACAACAGCTTCCGCCGCTCGGTGCGGATCGGTCCGGTCCGCTGGGGCCAGGCCTGCTCGCATCGGGCGTCCTTGGCACGATCATCCGCGATCTCCAAGCAGGCGTTGCGTGCACCTGACGATTTCCCCTCGCCGTCGCGGTCGCCACCAATGACTTTCCGAAGTCGGCGGAGTCCATAGCGGTATGTCATCCATCACCGGAAAGAAGCAGTGCATGACCTCACTGATCCTGAAGATGTCCGTATCGCTCGACGGGTACATCGCACCGACCGACGGGAGCTCCGACTGGGAGGCCGCGGGACGCTCTCCCGACGGGGCCGAATGGGTCCTCGACACCGTGAGCAACGCCGGCGCGCACCTCGTGGGCGCCGTGACCTACGCGCGCTGGGCCGGCCTTTGGCCCGGTGTATCCGGGCCGTTCGCGGCGCCGATGAACGAGATCCCCAAGGTGGTGTTCTCGAATTCGCTCACGTCCGCCGACTGGGGCGAGACGACGATCGCGACCGGAGAGCTGGTCGACGCCGTCACGCGTCTAAAGCAGGAGCGCTTAGGCGGATACCTGCTCGCGCAGGGCGGCGTCCGGTTCGCTCGGTCGCTCGTCGAGACCGGGCTGATCGACGAGTACCGCCTCGTCGTCCATCCGGTCGTCCTCGGTGCAGGCGAGCGGCTGTTCACCGAACCCCTCACCATCGAGTCCGTGAGCACCACCGCCTTCAGTGGCGGAGCCGTCGCCCACGTCTTCACACCGGGTTCCGATGGACTCCGACGTCCAAAATGGCAATAAGAGTGGAGATTTCGCCAGCCCAGCGGTCAGCCAAGCGCTGGGCCTTGATCCCGGGCTGGCAGGGGCATAACGTGTGCATGGGACTGGGATCGTGGCACCGTGAGCGGATCGAGAGGGTACGCGCGGCCGACGCCGCCGAGGATGTACGCCCCGTCATGGGCGCGAGGCGCGGTCGCCGCGTCCGTCATCACCTTGGCGGTGGCTGGCGCCGGATTGCTACCGGGTTCGGCTGAGGCCCGGACGCGGACCCACACCGAGACTGCCCATCAGGCGATCCAGGCGGCATCGGCGCAGGTCACCAAGATCGGGCACATTCGGTTTGCGCGCGGTCAGCGTGGTCACGTCCTGACGGCGTCTCGCGGCGCGGTGCGGCTGACGCGCGGCCGGCATAGCGCGTGCTCGGTTCTCGCGGGCGCCGACGCGCTGACCTCAGAGCTCCAGCTGCCGAGCACGTGGAAGCGAGACCGGGTGCCGCGGGCGGTGATCCGACCGATCATTCGTCTCCTCAGCGGGGCCGAGCGGACGCTGATGCGCGAGGCTGGCGGCCGGTGCGCGGTCCAGCCTCGGCAGACGGTGAGCCTCCACCCTGTCCGTGGCGGCAGTGGCTTTACGCCACTTCCTCCGCCGGTGGAGGGCCCGGAGCAGGGTGTCGGACCGCCGCTTCCGCTTGGCACGTTTCATCCGCCCAAGACGATCGGGGGACAGGCCGGCCTCGGTGCGGATCTTCAGGCTCCAGCGTTCAGGCGCGGCTCGAGTCCGCCGGCGTCGATCGCGAGCGATCCGCTCACGTTCTTTCGGAATTCCGATGTCGGGATCCCGCCGGCGCAGGCCAGTCCCCAGGAGCCGACCACCGCTGAGGGCGACAATGTCGTCTGGTACACGGGCAACTCTTCCGTCGCGCTGTCCACCAACGCCGGGCGGACGTTCACGACCTTTAATCCGTCGACGATCCTACCCGACAGCGGCATCCCGTTCTGCTGTGATCAGGAAGTGTCGTACTCGCCCCAGCGCAATCTGTTCGTGTGGGTGATGCAGTATTGGTGCGGCGCCGGATCATCGAGCCCCGCAACCAACAACTGCACCAAGGCCGGAACCACGTCGAACCGGATCCGGATCGCCGTGGCCAGCCCGCAGGCGCTGATCGCCCACGCCTCCAGCCCGGGCGGCGCGTGGACCTACTGGAACATCACCCCCCAGACGTTCGGCCAACCATCGGGGTCGTGGTTTGACCGCAGCGACATGGGCGTGAACATCTGGAACATGCAGTGGACGGTTGACGTGCTGCGCGCCAACAAGGGCGTGGCCTCGCTGCTGACCCGGGTGTCGCTGGCCGATCTGGCAAATCGCGGGACGATCTCGATCAGCTACATCACCGACGCCAGCCAGCGGATCGGAGTCGCCCAGGGGCTGAACTCCACCACCACCTACTACGTCGGCGACGATTCGCTCAGCGAGGATCAGATCTGGTCGTTCGCGGCTTTCTCCGGAACGATGTTCCGCCACGACATCGACCATTCCAGCGTTCCCAACCTCGATAGCGCAGTCGACGGCACCGACGGTAACGATTGGTTTGACCGGTACCCGATCTTCGGTGGTCAGGTCGACAGCGCGACGGTGAGTGGCAACACGCTGTACACCGCGCAAGGCACGGGCCGCGACTACTGCACCGCGAACTGCAGCTCCAAGACTCCGACGCTCAAGCAGGAGCTCACCGAGCCGGCGGTGTTCACCGCCCGGTACGACGTCAATTCGTGGACCGACGTGGGGGAGCGCTGGATCTGGAATCCGACATTGGCGTTCGGCTGGCCCGCTTTGCAGACCGATGGTGCCGGCGACGTCGGCCTCGTCTTCCGCGCGTCGGCTGACAACCACAACGCCCAGCCGGTGGCCGGCTTCCTGACCCCGTCAGAGCAGTTCGTGTACGCCGAGCCGCCGGGGCTTCCGCACGAGACCGGCGACTATTACAGCCTTCGCCCCGGCCGCACTTCTCAGTCGTTCGTGATGACCGCCCAGACGGTCGAGACCGACGCGTTCGGCAACCCCCAGATGCATTGGGCCTACGTCGAGTACGGGCACGGTCGCTCGCCTTACGTGGCGCCCCCGAGCGTCCAGGTCACCGCGCCGGCCAACCAGGCGAGCTTCCTGCAGGGAACATCGGTGACCTACTCGGCCAACGTCAGCGATCCCGTCGACGGGACCCTGCCCAATGCCGCCATCGTCTGGACCGAGGACGGCTCGGTCATCGGCACCGGCCCCACCGTCCATCACATCGAGAACACGATCGGAACCCACGCGATCACCGTGAAAGCAACGAACGGGGACGGTAAGTCCGCCAGCCAGTCGATCACGATCGTCGTCACCGCCCCGGTCGTCAAGCCGTTGCCACCGAGCGTCTCCATTACCGCACCGCCGAACGGCGTCCGGGCCATCTGCCGCAGCACCTCCGTTCCCGTGGCGGTGACGTTCACGGCTACCGCGAGCGATCCGAACAGCCCGCCCCAGAGCCTGACCTACCGCTGGACTGACAGCATCAACGGCAACACGGCCTCTCAGGTCTCGACGCAGCTGTCACCGACGCTGAGTCTCGCCTGCGAGCAGGCCACCCCGAACGGCACCACCCACGAGCTGACCCTCACAGCAACCAACGCATCGGGACAGTCGGCCTCGGCACAGGTCGAGGTCATCACCCACGTCGGGTAGCGTGCCGGGCGGCCGCACGGGTTTGACGTCGGCACGGGCATCGGGGCTCGAGGCCTCCTTTGGGCAGTTGGCGGATCGGAAGCGGTCGTTCTTGATGAGCTCCGCTGCGGCGGCGATGCGGCTGTCTTGGCAGCGAGCTCGGGGGACCGACCGGTAGCGGTTCCGTCGCCGGCGCGGCGGCGTCGCCAGGCTGCCGGCTCCGAGGTGGGTAGTACTTGAGATGGATCCCGGGTCTGACCTTGTGGGAGGCGGTCCGCGAGCGGTGGAGTACGTTCGATGCGTGAGCCGAATCGAACATCTCGCCCGCACGTACTGGTTCGACCTGCTGATCGCGCTCGTGGCGATCGTGGCGATGCTTGACGTGGTGCTCGGACGCGGCTCGTCCGGAGCTCCGACAACGACGTTGTGGTTCTGCCTTCCCGCGCTCGCGATCCTGGTGTTACCCGTGTTCGCGCGGCGATGGTTTCCGTTTGCCGGACCGGCGGCGTACTGGCTTTTGGCCGCGGGAATCTCGTTCGTCGACCCGCTGCTGATCCCGTACCCCGAGTCCATCTTCCTGCTCGGGCTGGTGGCCGCGTTCCTGCTCGGGAACCTTCGGGACGTCCGGCGGGCTGCCCTCGGACTGGCGATCGTGGTCGGCGCTGCGGCGACCCTCATCTACAACATTCCCGGGCACTCGGTCTTCCAGCTCGTCTTCATTCCCGTCGACTTCGCCGTCGCCTGGGTTGCAGGCGTTGCCGTCCGCGCGCGGGCCGAGCGGGCCGAGGTGGCGGAGTCCCGTGCGACACAGGCCGAGCACGCCGTGTTCGAGGAGCGGGTGCGGATCGCGCGGGAGCTGCATGACGTCGTCGCTCACCACGTGAGCATGATGGGCGTCCAGGCCGGCGCTGCCCGGGTCGTGATCGACAGTGACCGTGTGAAGGCGAAGGGGGCGTTGGCCGCGATCGAGGTCTCGAGCCGACAGGCGGTGGGGGAGTTGCACCGCCTGCTCGGATTCCTGCGGCAGGCCGGCGACGAGGACGATCTGGCTCCGCGCCCTGGCCTGAGCCAGCTGCCGCGGCTGGCGGCGAGCATGAGTGAGTCCGAGCTCGCTGTCTCGGTCAGCATCGAAGGGGAGGAACGCTCGTTGCCGACGCTGATCGGCGTGTCGGCATACCGCATCGTGCAGGAAGCGCTGACTAACACCCTCAAGCACGCGGCAGCGTCGCGCGCCGACGTGCGCGTGCGGTACTGGCCTGATGAGCTCGAGGTCGAGATCATCGACGACGGCGGCGGCGCGACGGCGCTATCAGGGACGAGCCCGGGTGGCCTGGGGTTGATCGGCATGCGCGAGCGTGCCGCCCTGCACGGCGGCCAACTGACGGCGGGGCCGGTATCCGGCGGCGGGTTCGCCGTGCGCGTCAAGCTGCCGACCTCGGACGGTGCGCTGTGAGCATCCGTGTGCTGTTGGCCGATGACCAGGCGATGGTTCGCGCCGGCTTTCGGATGATCCTCGAGTCCGATCCCGAGATCGAGGTTGTCGGCGAGGCGGCGAACGGCGAGCAGGCCATGGCCAGCACCCGGCGCTTGGGGCCCGACATCGTGTTGATGGACATCCAGATGCCCGACGGTGACGGACTGGAGGCCGCGCGGCGGATTACCGAAGATGGCGAGCTGCACAGTCGTGTGGTGATCCTCACCACGTTTGAGCGTGACGAGTACGTGTTCGAGGCGCTGCGGTCGGGCGCCAGCGGCTTTTTGCTCAAGAACGCCCCACCCGAGGAGCTCCTGCACGCGGTGCATGTCGTGTGTGCCGGCGAGGCGCTGCTCGCCCCGTCGGTCACGCGGCGCATCATCGAGCAGTTCGCACGCCGGCCGGTCAGGCCGGAGCTCGGCACGCGGCTGGACGCCTTGACGCAGCGCGAGCGCGAGGTGCTGAGGATGCTGGCGCACGGTAAGAGCAACGCCGAGCTGGCCGCCGAGCTGTTCGTCACCGAGGGCACGATCAAGACCCACGTCTCCAGCCTGCTCGCCAAGCTCGGGCTCCGTGACCGCGTTCAGGCCGTCGTCCTGGCGTACGAGAGCGGGCTGGTCACGCCCGGCGCGTAGACGCGCCTCTGTCCTTTGACAGAGGCGCGAGCGGCAAAGATCTGCGCTGAGGAGGAGGCCAGACGCGCCCTGTGGGCGATGACAGGCGCAGGCGGCGGTCCCAGACTGATCCCCAGGCTACTTGCACCAACCTGAGGAGCAGTGATGACCGCACCACACGCCGCACGGCTATCCGCACCCCATGTTCAACCTCTCCGCACTTCCGAGGCGGTCACCTCGACTCAGGCAGTTGCCTTGCGTGAGGTGCGCAAGGTGTACGGCCGGGGCGACGGATCGGTCGTCGCTCTCGACGGGGTCACGGTCGGCCTCGCGCGCGGATCATTCACAGCTTTGATGGGCCCGTCGGGCTCGGGCAAGAGCACGTTTCTGAACGTGGCGGCGGGGCTGGACCGGCCGACGTCGGGCACGGTCACGCTCGCCGATGCCGAGCTGGCGGGACTGAGCGAGCGGCGGCTGACGATCCTGAGGCGCGAGCGGATCGGGTTCGTCTTTCAGGCCTTCAACCTGCTGCCCTCGCTGACCGTGGCTCAGAACATCGGCCTGCCGTTGCGCCTCGACGGTCACCGTCCGCGGCGCTCGACGGTGCGCGAGGTCGCGGCGCGCGTGGGCCTGGAGAAGCGGCTGCGCGACCGTCCCTCGCAGCTGTCCGGCGGACAGCAGCAGCGCGTCGCGATCGCCCGGGCGCTCGTCACCCGGCCCGAGGTCGTGTTCGCCGACGAGCCGACCGGAGCGCTCGACATCCGCACCGGACGCGGGGTGCTCGCGCTGTTGCGCGACATCGTCGACCAGGACCGCCGCACCGTGGTGATGGTCACCCACGACCCCGTGGCCGCGGCGTACGCCGACCGCGTGATCGTGCTCGCCGACGGACGCGTGGCCGCGACGCTCGAGGCTCCCAGCGCCGACGAAGTCGCCGAACAGCTCGCGCATCTGGGGGGCTGAGCCATGCTGCGTCTATCCATCCTCAGCGCCCGCGGCCGGCTCGGCACGTTCACCGGCGCCCTGATCGCTCTCTTCGCCGCGTCCGTGCTCGCGATGGCCTGGGGCATGCAACTCGAGTCGATGCTCCGCACCCATGCGCCCGTCGAGCGGTACGCCGGCGCCGCGGCGGTCGTGGCCGGACAACAGATCGTCGGCGCCGATCACGACGTGCAGCTCACCGAGCTCGCGCGGGTCAGCACCGCGCTCACCGCTCGCCTGGCAGGGCTGCCCGGCGTCCGGGCCGCGATCGGCGACGTGTCGGTGCCTGCCCGGCTCGGCGACCGCGCCGACGTTGCCCATGGGTGGTCAAGCGCCGCGCTCACCCCCTACGTGCTGAGCGCCGGACGCCCACCCGCCCGACCCGACGAGGTCGTCACCGGCTATCCCGCCGTGCTCGGCGCGCGGCTGCCGCTCGCATCGACCGCGCGCATGCGCATGGTCACCGTGGTCGGCGTCGCTCGCCCCCGCCATCCCGTCACCCAGCAGAGCGCGATCTTCTTCACCGACGCCGAGGCAACCGCGCTGGCCGGCCACCCCGGGCGAGTCGACGCGATCGGCCTGCTCGCCGGGCCTGGCTTTGACATCAACCGCGTGCGCGCCGCCGCTTCGGGAGCCCAGGTGCTCACCGGCGCGGCCCGCGGGCAGGGCGAATACCCCGAGCTCGAGGCGGCCCGCACCACTCTTATCCCCGTCACAGCGGCCTTCGGCGGACTCGCGCTGTTCATCGCCATGTTCGTCGTGGCCTGCACGCTAAGCCTCTCAATCCAGCAGCGCGAGCGCGAGATCGCGCTGCTCAGGGCGGTGGCCGCGACGCCCGGGCAGATCCGCCGCATGATCGCCTGGGAAGCGGCGATCATCGCCCTGATCGGCTCGGCCGCCGGGATCTGGCCCGGGATCGTGCTCGGCCGCACGCTCGCGCACGGGCTCGTGCGTCACGGCATCGCCCCGCCGAACTTCGTCCTCAACTACGACTGGCTCCCCGCCGCCGCCGCGATCGGCTGCGCGGTCGCAATATCTCTGCTCGCGGTCCTGGCCGCCGGACGGCGCGCCGCCCGCGTGCCGCCAACCCTCGCGCTCACCGACGCCGCGGTGGAGCCGCGGCTGCTCGGCCCGGGGCGGATCATCGGCGGGCTGCTCGCGCTCGCCTGCGCCGTGCCGCTGTTCACCGTGTCGGTCACCACCAGCACGCCCGATACCGCCGCGGCGACAGCGGAAATGACCGCGATCTGCCTCGTCGTGGCGGTCGGCTTCCTGGGACCGATCTTCGCGTACGTGGTCTCTCGGCTGCTGGCGCCGGCGCTCGGGGCGATCTCGCCGGTCGGCGGCTTCCTCGCCTCCGCCAACCTGCGCACCGCCGCTCGGCGCTTCTCTTCGGCGAGCACCCCACTGGTGCTCACCGTCGCGATGAGCTGCACGCTGCTGTTCAGCACGACCACAATCGAGCACGCCATCACCCAGCAAAGGCACGCCGGGCTGACCGGCCAGCTCGCCCTCACCAGCACCGGTCCGGGGCTGCCCACCGCAGCGCTGAGCGACGTTCGCGCCACCCCCGGGGTACGCTCGGCCGTCGCGCTCACCTCAACCACGCTCGGACCCGGCCTGGGCGACTCCGACGATAACCTCCCCGCCTATATCCTCGCCGGCGGGCAGGGCGGCGGCCTCGACGTCGGCGTCACTGCCGGATCCCTGAACGCCCTGCACGGCAACACGATCGCGCTCGGGCGCTCCCGCGCCAACGCCGCGCACGCCCACATCGGCGAACGCGTCAAGATCATGCTCGGCGACGGCACACTCGCCCACGCCACCGTCGTCGCGATCTACAGCCGCGACCTGGCCTTCGGAGACGCTCTGCTCTCCCCCGAGCTCGCCGCCGGCCGCCAAACGATCCCGCTGCTCGGGACGATCCTCATCCAAACAGACCACCCCGCCGCGGTCGCGCGGCGCCTTTACGCCCTCGCTACGCGGTATCCCGGACTGAAGATCAGCAACCGCGCGACGCTCGCCACCGCCACCGCCGCCGACGACGAGATGAACCGCTGGTTCGGCCCACAGTTCGTCGCCGAGATCTTCGCCTTCACATCAATCGCCGTGATCACCACGCTGATCATGATCGCGCTCGGGCGCGGTCGCGAGCTCGGGCTCCTGCGGCTCGTCGGCGCGACCCCCCGCCAGGTCCGATCGATGGCGCGCTGGGAGGCAGCGCTGATCATCACCATCGGACTTGGCATCGGCCTGGCGATCGCCGCCATCGCGCTGCTACCACTCAGCCAGGCGCTCAACGGCGGCCTCCCACACATACCCGCGAGACCATTCGCCGCGATCCTCGGCATCTCAGCGCTCCTCGCGCTTTTGGCCCTTGCGCTGCCAACCAGACGAGCGCTCCACTCCCGGCCCGTTGAGGCGATCGGGGCGCGAGAGTAGATCAGGACTTCTGGCCCGCCCCCGATCGGCGGACGCTGATTCTTGAGGGCTCGCGTCGATCTCCAGCCCTTGTGCTGCAGCGCCCTCGAGGCGGGAGTTGCAACACGATGAGCTCCGGCGCTTTCGCGCTCCCTCGGAGCCAAAGCAGGACTCACACGTGACGCCGGCCGCCAGGTTCGTGGCATCGAATCGACTCGAAAGGACCGCTGATGCAAGCCCCAACCACCCGACCACTCACCACCTTTGAACCGGAGACAGGAGCATGACTCCAGTGACGCTTCAGACGCGCGAACTCGCCGCCCGCGAGAACGACGGCATCCACGTCCTGCTGCTCTGGCACACCCGCCAAGACGCAGTGACCGTCTCGGTCGACGACACGCGGAGCGGCCACCGCTTCGACCTTGCCGTCGCCCGCGACGGCGCGCTAGAGGCCTTCTATCACTCATTCGCCTACGCCGCCTAGCCGGGCGGACTCAACACATTACTCACGCCCACACCCACAGCAGAAAGGGGCCGAGATGTCACCCCCTGAAGTACTCAAACAACCTGGCTGCCCGGAGGGGCCGCTGGGGCGCGAGCCATCGCAGGACCGCGATCTTCGGCTGGCTCGCGTGCGGTACTGGCCTGATGAGCTCGAGGTCGAGATCATCGACGACGGCGGCGGCGCGACGGCGCTATCAGGGACGAGCCCGGGTGGCCTGGGGTTGATCGGCATGCGCGAGCGTGCCGCCCTGCACGGCGGCCAACTGACGGCGGGGCCGGTATCCGGCGGCGGGTTCGCCGTGCGCGTCAAGCTGCCGACCTCGGACGGTGCGCTGTGAGCATCCGTGTGCTGTTGGCCGATGACCAGGCGATGGTTCGCGCCGGCTTTCGGATGATCCTCGAGTCCGATCCCGAGATCGAGGTTGTCGGCGAGGCGGCGAACGGCGAGCAGGCCATGGCCAGCACCCGGCGCTTGGGGCCCGACATCGTGTTGATGGACATCCAGATGCCCGACGGTGACGGACTGGAGGCCGCGCGGCGGATTACCGAAGATGGCGAGCTGCACAGTCGTGTGGTGATCCTCACCACGTTTGAGCGTGACGAGTACGTGTTCGAGGCGCTGCGGTCGGGCGCCAGCGGCTTTTTGCTCAAGAACGCCCCACCCGAGGAGCTCCTGCACGCGGTGCATGTCGTGTGTGCCGGCGAGGCGCTGCTCGCCCCGTCGGTCACGCGGCGCATCATCGAGCAGTTCGCACGCCGGCCGGTCAGGCCGGAGCTCGGCACGCGGCTGGACGCCTTGACGCAGCGCGAGCGCGAGGTGCTGAGGATGCTGGCGCACGGTAAGAGCAACGCCGAGCTGGCCGCCGAGCTGTTCGTCACCGAGGGCACGATCAAGACCCACGTCTCCAGCCTGCTCGCCAAGCTCGGGCTCCGTGACCGCGTTCAGGCCGTCGTCCTGGCGTACGAGAGCGGGCTGGTCACGCCCGGCGCGTAGACGCGCCTCTGTCCTTTGACAGAGGCGCGAGCGGCAAAGATCTGCGCTGAGGAGGAGGCCAGACGCGCCCTGTGGGCGATGACAGGCGCAGGCGGCGGTCCCAGACTGATCCCCAGGCTACTTGCACCAACCTGAGGAGCAGTGATGACCGCACCACACGCCGTGCTTGAAGAAGTTCTCTCCGCTCGGAAAGCCGAAGAGCCCGGGTCTGGCCGCGGTCGCCGTCGGATCGGAGGGTCGATGGCCCCCGTCGAGATCCGCGATCTCTCCAAGCACGCCTCGAGCGTCAACGAACCGGTGGCGGGTGAGCCACTCACGCCGTGGTCAAAGCGCGTGCGGTGGGTTGGCGGGCTGATCCAGGCAGGGTTCGCCGCGTTCTGGCTGGTCCGGGGCAGCGCGGCCATCGGAGGAGACGCGGCGTCGGTTCTGACCGTCGCGTTCGGCCTCGCCGCCATCGCCGTGTTCCTCTATGCGATCAGGACTGCCGCCGGCACGGCGCCGCGGCCGAGAAGCGCGGAGGGAAAGCGGATCGAGCGAGCTGTCACGATCGCGACGGTGCTTGAGTTTGCCGCGGCGATCGTGCTGCCGGTGATCGTCAGCGGGGCTGGTCATTCAGACTGGGTGTTGCCGTCGATCGCGATCACGATCGGACCGCTGCTGCTGTGGCTCGACTATCGCGTGAGCGTTCCGCGCTATCGCCCTGTCGGCTGGGCGTTGACCATCGGGCCAGTGATCCTGGTGATTGTGCTGTCAGGGACAGCGCTCGTGGCGACCACCGGCCTGGGCGCCGGCCTCCTGCTTCTCGGCACCGCCACAGCGGGCTTCCACGACCTCGCCGCAGTTCGTCAGGCCGCGCAGCGCGCGAAGGCTGAGGAGATCGTTGTCCCCGCGATCGGGGGAGTGCGGGCATGAGTAACGATCAGCTTCACGTGGTGTTTGGCGCGGGGCAGGTGGGGCGTGCCCTGACCAGCCGCCTGGCGGAACGGGGGCTGGCAGTCCGGGCCGTGTCGAGGAACCGGCCGGCGGGCCTGCCCGATGGCGTCGATTGGCGGACAGCCGACGCGAGCGACCCCGACGTTGCCGCGACGGCCGCCGAGGGCGCGTCCGTCATCTACCAGTGTCTGAACGCGCCATACACCGACTGGCCGCAGCGATTCCCACCGCTGCAGCGCGGGGTGCTGAGCGCGGCGGAACGCCACGGAGCGCTGTTGGTGAGCCTGGAGAACCTCTACGGCTACGGACCGACCGCGGGCCAGGCGATGACTGAGGATCTCCCGCTCGCGGCCACCACCGTCAAAGGAAGAACGCGGGCCGCCATGACCCAGGAGTTGCTGGACGCATCGGAGGCCGGTCGCGTGCGGATCGCGATCGGGCGCGCGTCTGACTTCTTCGGTGCCGGGATCACCACCGGCACGACACTCGGCGAGCGAGTGTTCGCCAACGCGCTCGCCGACAAACGCGCCGACTTCATCGGCAACCCCGATCTGCCCCACACCTACAGCTATGTCCCGGACATCGCCACCGGCCTGGCCACACTCGGGACCGACGAACGCGCGATCGGTGAGGTCTGGCACCTACCGGGACCCGAGACGCTCACGACCCGCCAGCTCCTCGACCTCTTGGCCGACGATGTCGGGCACCCGGTCGGCATCCGCAACCTGCCCAAGCTGGCCGTACGCGCTCTCGGCCTGTTCAACCCGCTGCTGCGGGAGCTGGTCGAGATGTCCTATGAGTTTGACGAGTCCTTCGTGCTCGACACGACCAAGTACGAGTCCACGTTCGGAAGCGCGGGCACGCCGCTCGCGACGGCGATCACCACGACAGTCGACTGGTATCGCCGCCAGAACGGCTCCACCACCCACGCCAACGAAAAGACCTGAACCATGCCCCCCACAGATACCGCGACCGCTGCGTTTCGGGAGTTCTCTAACCCGGCCACCGGCGAGTCGATCACGGTTACGGCCACCGCACAGGACGGCGCCGAGGATGTCGTGCGGTTCAACTGGCGCAGCGCGCCCGGCGGATCGATCACCGAGCACCTGCACCCCCACCAGGAGGAGCGCTTCGCGATCACCGTCGGCGAAGCTCATTTCACCGTCGCCGGCGAGCACCGCGTGGCCGGCCCAGGCGAGACGCTCGTCGTGCCCATCGGCGTGCCTCACTCAGAGTGGAACCCCGGATCGGTCGCCGTGGAAGGAGTGGTCGAGCTGCGTCCAGCGCTGCATACCAAAGAGATGTTCGAGGCCTTCGGCGGCCTCGGCTCTGAGGGCAAGACCACGCCCCGGGGAGCACCGAAGAATCCGCTCCAGCTCGGTGCGACGCTCTGGCACTTCCGCCATGAGAGCCGAGCCACCTCACCACCGATCTGGCTGCAGAACCTCCTCCTCCCGCCGCTGGCGGCGTTGGCAAAGGTCTTCGGCGTGCGCCCCTACTACGAGCGATGGGACAGCCGCATCCAACCGGCCCGCGGTCCCCGGCTTCCGTGAGACGGGCCAAAGGCTCCAGATCCTCACCGAACGAGATCGCATTGGGGCGGGTCGATTCCGCCCATCAACACTGCATGGTCCTCCGATCGCTGACTTGACAGAACCGATGAATGCGCTGCGGGACTACTGCCACGGCTACTTTCGCTTCGCGCGTGAGCCCGGCGGGATCTTCCGCGTTCTTTTCATCACCAGGATCCGCGATGGCGTACCCGTCCCCGTTCGCGACGGTCCCGTCGAAGAGGACGAAGGCGTCGATTCCTTCAACGATTTTGTCGCGATTATCGCCCGGTGCCTGCCCGATGACGTAGACGCGTTCGCCCAAGCCGCCTACCTCTGGCCGGACTCCACGGCCGCGTCGCGCTCGGCGACGCCATCCCCACGTTCCCGTGGCCGACCGAAGACGAGTACATCGAGCGGATGCTCGAGATCCACATCACCGCCCAAGCTGGTAGGCAGCTTCGGTAAACGGCGCCCCCTGGCCGGATCTGCCGGCTCAGACCAGACTGTCCGAGCGGTCGTAGTGCGGGCCCACGGCGATCACCTAGCGATGCCCACCGCCGTGCGAGCGTCAAGCGGTGCATCCAGATCGGCGTCACGCAACTCTGGGCTTGGGCTAACCGGGCGCGAGGGCAAGTTCCACCGCTCGCTGTGCGTGAATGATGGTGGTGTCGAACACCGGCACCTCCACGTCATCGGGACCGATCAGCAGACAGTGATGGACGAGCCCCTCCTCCTCTCCCGGGACATCAGATCCTCGGTGAACCCGAGACCAAGCAACCAGTTGCGCAACACCAACGCATGGTCGCTGACGACGCTCGCCCAGACGCGCGGCTGCCGGATTCCGCTGGTTCGCACGGTCATCCTCGGATACCGAAGCCTAACGTGACCGCCAGCTCCGCGGCCGACGCCGCTGCCAACAAATCCCGCGCCAGTTCTCCGGCTGGACCCGCTTTCGCGTTCGGACGCGCCGGCCGATGCCGCCGGTGACTGTCTTGCTTTGCGCGGCAAGCAAGTCCCGCGCGGTCGGACGCGACTTCTTCTGAGGTGGTAGTCCCCCGAGCCTGAGCCCCGGCGACGGCCTCTCGCCAAGGCGATCATCGTCTAGCGGAGCATGGGATGTCCAGAGCGATCGTCCGCGACATTCGCGGTGTCGGTGCGGAGCCCGAGATGGAGGACTGGGAGTCGGGCGGTCACTGCGCGGGTCGGAGCATGCTGGTTACCGGCGGGCAGGCCCCGGCCTGCGAGACGCTCGTGACCCGAAACCCGTGCCGCTCATAAAACGGGACCGTCCGCGGGTTTGGCGTCTCAAGGAACGCCGGGCTGTGATTGGCGTCGATGCGCGCCAGACATTGCCGGAGTAGGTGCGCACCAAGGCCGGCGCCCTGACGTGAACAATCGACCCCGAGCCATGGCAGGTACCAGTGGGGATCCTTCGGGTGGGCGGCGTCCATCTGCTCGACGACCGCGAACGTGTCCGCGTGCTTGTCTCGCGAAACAGATTCGCTCAAGACAGCGACGATCGCCTCACCGTCCGTGTCCGCATCCGGCGGCAGCCACATCGCCACTGCCGCGAACTCGCCCAAGCTCCACACCGTCTGACTCTCGAATGCCGCGCCACCAAAGGCAGCGAGGAACGCCGGAAAATGGGTGAGGTACGCGGAGGGTTCCGGGTAGAGCCATCGCTCGACCGGATCCGCGATGAACGCCGACACCAACGTGGCGATCACTCTTGGCTGATCGTCCGTGGCCACCGGTTGGATCATCACGGTACTCATGGCTCGGGATCGTACGTGTGTGCTCGTGACGACGGCGCCTTCATCCCTTACTTCGCGCGTCCACGACGTCCATCCCGTCTGGAAGATCCACCCGACATCGCCGGCGCGATCGCATTCGGCCTCCCGTCTGCCAGGTCGCACACGAGTGATTGACGACCAGGCAGCCGGATGCAGGGCGCCCGCTGAGTTGTCCAGATCCGGCAAGCGGGTGCACTTCGCCTGGCGGTGGCGCCGGTCGTCCCAGTCCGGCCGCCGGCGGCCGGTCGAGCTGCTTGGCGGGTCGCGATTGCCGCTCGGCGGCGGCGGATTGCTACTCGCCGCGCCAGACGGGGGCGCGCTTCTCAAGAAACGCGGTCATGCCCTCCTGCGCGTCGTGCGCGAGCGCGTTGTCGGTCATGACCAGTTCGCAGTGCTCGTAGGCGTCGTCCTCGGAGCGATCGATCTGGGAGTAGAAGGTCTGCTTTCCCGTAGCGACCGTGTATGCGCTTGAGCGGGCGATCGCTTGGACCAGCTCAAGGACCGCGGGTTGAAGTTCCTCGCGCGGCACCACGCGATTGACCAGCCCCCAGTCCAGCGCGGTCGCGGCATCGATCGGTTCGCCCGTGAGCAGCATCTCCATCGCACGCTTGCGACCTACCGCTCGCGATACAGGGACCATCGGCGTGGAGCAGAACAGGCCGATCTTGACCCCCGGCGTGGCGAAGCGCGTGCCCTCCGCTGCGACGGCCAGGTCACACGCCGCCACTAGCTGACAGCCAGCGGCGGTAGCGATGCCATGGACCTTGGCGATCACGGGCTGGGGAACCTCGTGGAGCGTCTCCATCAGCACGCTGCACCGATCGAATAGCTGTGCCAAGAACTCTCTGTCTCGGCCGATCATCTCCGACAGGTCGTGCCCAGCCGAGAACGCCGGACCGGCGCCCTCGATTACGATCGCGCGGGTGTCGCGCCGCGCGGACACCTCGCGCAGGGCTGCGATCATCTCCTCCATCAGCTCCAGCGACAGCGCATTGCGCTTCTCGGGGCGGTTGAGCACGATCCGCGCGGCCGATCCGTCGCGGGTAACGAGCAGATTCCGGTAGTCGGTGTCTGGTAGCGAGCTCATGAGGACAACGTACTGCCGTGCTGCCCGTGACACAAGCCGGCTCGCCGGTCGGCACTTGGCTGGGGCGGACCGAGGCGCGATAATCCGCCCGACGGGGTTGATGGCGCCCGGTGGCAGACGACTTTCGAATGAAGGAGGAAGGCATGACCGACGCGCTGATTGCGAGCGAAGACGCGTCCGCGCCTGGTCCCGTCGCGCGCAGGGTGTTTCGCACGGAGCTGAACCCGGTCGACTTCCTCCGGAGGGCCGCCTACATGTATCCCGAGAAGATCGCGATGGTGGACGGAGACCGCCGCTATTCGTACCATCAGCTGGCGGAGCGCGCATGGCGGTTGGCTAATGCCCTGAGGTCGGCGGGGCTGCGCAAGGGAGACCGCGTCGCCACCCTACTGTTCAACTCCTCGCCGATGCTCGAGGCGCATTTCGGCGTTCCAGCGGCGGGCGGGATTCTCGTGGCCATCAACAATCGGCTGGCGAGCCCAGAGGTTGCGTACATCCTCGGGCACAGCGGTGCTCGCTTCTTGGTGCTCGACGCCGAACTCGAGCCCCTCGTTGCGCCGCTCGCGCTGTCTGACGTCACGGTGATCCGCTGTGACCGTGGCGATACGGACAACCAGTACGAGCAACTCCTGGCCGCCGCGTCCGGCGAGATCCCCGATAGCTGGCTCGAGGATGAGGAGGAGACGATCTCGATCAACTACACCTCGGGCACTACCGGGCGGCCGAAGGGGGTGCAGTACACGTACCGGGGCGCCTATCTGAATGCGCTGAGCGAGGTGATCGTCGCGGGGATGAGCCCCGAGTCGGTGTACCTGTGGACGCTGCCGATGTTTCACTGCAACGGCTGGTGCTTCCCGTGGGCCGTAACCGCGGTCGCGGCAACGCACGTGGCGCTGCGCACCGTCGATCCCGACCTCGTCTGGCAGCTGATTGACGAGGAAGGGGTGACGCACTACAACGGCGCGCCGACTGTCCAGCTGATGATCATCAACCATCCCAAGGCTCATCGCTTGGAGCGGCAAGTGACCGCGATGGTTGCCGCATCTCCACCGGCGCCGACGCTGCTGGCTCGCATGGCCGAGCTCAACTTCCAAGTCGTGCACGTCTACGGCCTGACCGAGACCTACGGCCCGATCACGGTTTGCCCCACTCAGGAGGGCTGGCAGGACCTTCCGGTCGAGCAGCGGGCCAAGCTGCTCGCGCGCCAGGGCCAGGCGTACCCCTCGGCCGATCTGGTCCGGGTCGTCGACGAGCAGATGCACGACGTTCCCCGGGACGCCGAGACGATGGGCGAGGTCGTGATGCGCGGCAACAACGTGATGAGCGGCTATTTCGCAGACCAGGCGGCCACCGAGAAGGCGTTTTGCGGCGGCTGGTTCCACTCAGGTGATCTAGCCGTCTGGCACCCCGACGGCAACATCGAGCTGCGCGACCGGAGCAAGGACATCATCATCTCCGGCGGCGAGAACATCTCGAGCATCGAGGTCGAGCAGACCATCTGCGCTCACCCGGCCGTCCTCGAGTGCGCGGTGATCGGGATTCCCCACGAGCGCTGGGGAGAGCGACCGAAGGCGTTCGTCACCCTCAACAGCGAGGCCAGGGCAAGCGCCGACGAGATCATCGCGTTCTGCCGCCAGCGGCTCGCTCACTACAAGTGCCCCGACGCAATCGAGTTCGGCCCGCTCCCGAAAACCTCTACCGGCAAGGTCCAGAAATTCGCCTTGCGCGAGCGCGAGTGGACCGGACGCGAAACTCGAGTCGGCATGACATAGCCCGGGCCCACAACCCGTCCGGGAGCATCAGCAGCGTTCGGGGTCAGCCGCGGGACACTCCGATTCTGCGCTAACCAGGTGCGCGCTCAGGTGTCGACCAGATGCCCGCGCGCGCAAAGGATGCCCGGCGCTCGGGATGTCGCCGAAGCGCTGCCAGGCTAGACGCCGGCCTGGTGATGGCCTGGTGACGGGAGCGATCGCCGCTTTCTCACGCCCGCCGCAACCCGAAAGCGGCGGTGCGGCGTCGGCGTGCCTGGGCTGCTCGAGCACGCCTGACGTGGTCACGCCGGTGGCGGGCTCCTTCTCGGATGAAACTGACATTCGCCTCAATTGGCTCGGGAGCAGAGCGGCAGCGACCTTTACTTGCGGGTCGCGGGAGACCCGGTTCTTGACTCCGGCGTCTCTTATAGCGCCGGGCAAGTCCAGCAGTCTCATGGCCGTGACGAGTGCCGTTGGTCAGCTCGATCCGGCAGTGTCGTGCTTTGCAACGCGAGCTCTGGATCGTGCCAGCGCGACTTCGCGTGACGGAGCAGCCGCCGACGGCTGGTGTCGGCGATTGCGATCATTGTTGCCGACGCGAAGCCTTAAGAGACGCGCGAGCCCTTCTTGGGTAGGTGACGCGTGTGAGGCGTTGTTCGCTCATAGTCCTCGCCTGCTTGGCTACATGCATGGCGGCTGAAGCCACAGACGCGGCCAGCGCTGATGCGGCACCGCCCGTACTCGCAGCGACCCCCTACATGGGGTGGAACACGTACTACGGCGTCGGCGGCGTGTTTGACCAGCAGACGATCATCTCGGTCGCTGAGTCGCTGATTGACCGCGGACTTGCGCGTGCTGGGTACCGGATCGTGTGGCTGGACTTCGGCTGGGCGAGCGGGCAGCGCGATGCCGGCGGCAATCTGATCGTCAGCCCGACGCAATGGCCCGACGGTCTGCCCTGGTTGACCGCCTGGTTGCACGCGCAGGGGCTACTGGCCGGGATCTACACGGACGCGGGGGCAAGTGGCTGCTACGGCCAGGGTGTCGGCTCGCTGGGCCACTATCAGCAGGATGCCGACGCGTTCGCGGCGTGGGGGTTCGACGCGGTCAAGGTCGACTTCTGCGGCGCCGGTCAGGCCGGGTTGACGCCCCAGTCGCTCTACGCCCAGTTCGCCGAGGCGCTGCGTAACAACTCCAGCCACCGTCCGATGCTGCTCAACGTCTGCAACTTCTGGGTGCCGGGCCAGATCGACGGCCAGCGACCTTCCTACGCGGACTCGTCGTATGCCAACGCGCTGTGGGCGCCCGCGATCGCGCAGAGCTGGCGCACCGACACGGACATCGGATCCACCGGAAACATCCAGTTCGTCAACGTCCTGCGCAACCTCGACCACGACGCCGCACACCCGAAAAAGGCAGGACCCGGACATTGGAATGATCCGGATTACCTCGGGCCACAGCTCGGCATGACGCCAGCCCAAGCCCGGGCCCAGTTCACGATGTGGGCGATCGTGGCGGCGCCGCTGATCCTCGGCAGCGATCCGCGCATGCTCTCGCCGGCGACCATCCGGATGCTCGAGAACCGGCAGGTGATCGCCATCGACCAGGACCGCCTGGGCGTTCAGGGGACCGCGATCCGCCGCGAGGGATCCGAGCAGGTGTGGGTCAAGCCGCTCGCGGGCGGCGACCGCGCGGTCGCGTTGCTCAACCGCGGCGCCGCCACGACGCGGATCGAGACCCGCGCCCGCGCGCTCGGGCTGACGCATACGGCCCGCTACCGGGTCACGAACCTCTGGTCTCACAAGTCGTTCACGACCAGCGGAGCGGTCAGCGCCCGCGTCGCCCCGCGCTCCGCAGTTCTGTTCAGGGTCTCGCCGCTCCGCTGAGCCAGCGAACTCCCGGCCGCTGCTCAAGTGGATCGTTCCCGCGGTCGATCACGGCTCTGTGGCTCCCGCGCAATCCGAGCGCGGGGTCGGCGGTCCCCAGCCTGCGTCTTACGTCCGGACGGCCGCCCGAACGTGGCCGCCGATGGGGCCCACGAAGCGATCGAGTTCTACGCGGGGACTTCTCACCCGAGATGCTGCGGTGGGGCTTTATGTACAACGGTCGCTCATGGTCCCCTGTTGTTGGTGGCTTGGGAGCGGCTCAAGGCGCCCATCGAAGTGCCGATACGGGGTATGTGCGAGGCGAGGACCCAGCGCCGTCGGGTGCCCGGGGGCAAGGTGGTAGTGGCGGGGCGACCGAGCGGTCATCCATGGTCGCGATCGGAGTTCTCGTGGGACTCGTGCTCGCCTGCGCGGTCGCTGGCTGTGCGTCGGCCGGCGCCTCCCATCGCACCCCGCCCCGGCCTCCTGGACGCGTCACTGCAGACAGGAGCGCTCCTCTTACCGGAGCGCACACCAACCACATGCCCGCGCTATCTCCACGCCGATATCGGGCGATCGCCGCGACGTTGGAAGCCAGCCTGGCAGCCTCGCTTCAAGCCCAAGCTACAAGTCGACCCGGTCAGCGTCCTGTTCCCGTTCTCAAGTGAATGGCAGTTTGCGTCACGGAGATTGGTCGACGGCACGCTGACCCCGCCGGACGCTTAGAACCAAGTGGAAACGGCTCTCTGGACTTCGCCCCCGACCGCCGTAAGCCCGATGTCCGGCCGGTGCATCTGAGAGCACATAGCAGCAGCGTCGGGTCGCGTGAGCGAATCAACGCATGCAGAGGCATCGTGAAGTGGACGTCCACAGCCGTTGCGGCCGACCCGGCCTTCTCCGCAGCGTCCACCGCGAGCCGCTAGACGGGCCTCGTCGCGCACGATCCCTTCCGCCTCACGGACACCGTGATGCTCGTCATCCTCGTAGCGACGAGAGGGATGACGCGCACCGGTCTTCGAGGGCGAGTGCTCCGCCACGACATTCCCATCGCCGGCGAACTCTTGGCGGGGCGATCAATCGGGAAGAGATCGACGGCCATGCTGCGCGGGCAACTGGGAGACCACGCGTGGGTGCTCCTCGGGTCTGTGGTTCGCGCTTCATGGGCGCACCGCGGCTCCGAATAGGTCTAGCTTCCCGGTTCGGGTGTCGTTCCAGACGAGATAGAAGGCTCCGGCGCTGTTGACAATGCCCTGGTAGTCGCCGATCCACCAGGCGCCGTGCTTCGCGCCGGAGGTCGTCGGGCTGTGCGGGTCGAACGGAGTGGTGGTCACCCGCAGCGGTAGCTGGAAACGGAGCTCCCGAGACTGTGAGACGAGCAGGACTTGGTCCACGCGGCCGTTCGCCAGGGCGAACGCGGAGATCGCCACCCGCCCCGTCTCATCGACGGCCAGGTTCGGTTGGAAATAGGTCACCCCGTCGGGGGGAGTTGCGCTCACCGCGTCGGACCAGGTCCGGCCTCGGTCGTGGGATGCGGCTACCACGATGTCGGAGTGCGTGGCTCCCGGCTGGTGCTTGACGAACGCGACGTAGAGGGCATCGCCCTGGGGCGAGGCGGCGACCGCTGGGCTGCTGTTGGGCTGAACGCCGTCGGGCAGTGCGATGACGGCCGATTCCGTGCCCAGGTGTACGGGTGCGGCGAAGCTCTGTCCCCGGTCGGTCGAGCAGACGACCACGACCTGGCCGATCATGTCGCCGGATGAGTCCTGCTGGGTGGTCCAGTCGCAGACGGCGCATACGAGGCCATCCGGTCCAGTGGCAAGTTCCGGGCCTGCGCTATCCAGCGAGGGGGTGTGGGCCTCCGCCAGGATCCTGCGCGGCCGGGCAAAGGTTTGTCCGCCGTCGCCCGAGCGCGCGAGGTCAAGAGCGGTGTGCGTGGCGCCGGCGCCCCATACGACGTAGACATCGTGGTCGGGCGGGTTCTGGCCTCGGCCAGCGGCCAGCCAGGGATGGTCGCAATACTGTGCCTCCAGCACGGTGACCGGTGCCGAGAAGCTGCGCCCGCCGTCATCGGTCCGCCAGACATACACGGCGCGGTTTGCGTCGGGATTAGCGGGGTTGGTTGGGCCGGGGCCGTGACCAGCGCGCGTGGCGCAGAGATAGCCGCGGCCGTGCGCGTCGAAGGCGACGGTCACGTCGTCGCCCGCCGGGCCGGCCGCCGGATGCGGTGGCAGCCCGCCGTTCTGCCAGGTTGCGCCTCCGTCGAACGAGAGGTAGGTCGCGATGAACTCGGGGTCCGCCGTGGGCGAGGCCTGGCAGCCGGCGAGGAGCTGCTGAGGGTGCCGGGGATTCGCTGCGACCGACGGCTCGACATGCACGCCGTAACGGTCGTGAGTGACGCGGACGTTCCTGACGCGGACATTCCCACCGACTCTGGATGATGCCGTAGCCGAAGTCGGCGAGACGGCGGCCGACTTAGGTGACACGGCGATGTCACAGGCGGAGATAGCCACCAGCGCCGCTGCGGACACTCCGCCACGGAGCAGGGTCCGGCGGGAGATCGGATCGTTGTACATGCCTGGATGGTTGGGCAGGGAGTTCGACCGTGTGCGAACAGACTGCGAAGAAACCGCGAAAATCATCGTTACCGAGCCGGAGGTGGGCGACACTGTGCCGGTGTGCGCCATCTCGGACCCCGCCGGTCCCCTGGTGCTTGTTGTGGAGGACGAGCCTGAGATCGCCTCGCTGATGCGGGACTTCCTTGAGGCAGACGGTTTCCGCGTCCGGCTCGCGGCCGACGCCGACGAGGCGTCCGGGGCGCTCGGGATGACGCCGGCTTGCGTGCTGCTCGACGTGATGCTGCCCGGCGCGTCCGGGTTCGAACTGTGCCGTGATATCAGGGCCGAGTCAGACGTCCCGATCTTATTTCTCAGCGCTCGGGACGGCGATGGCGACAAGATCCGCGGTCTCGGGCTCGGCGCCGACGACTACATCGTCAAGTCGGCGACCCCGGCAGAGGTCGTCGCCCGCGTCAAGGCGGTCCTGCGCCGCTCTGGCGGGGGCCGCGACCCGGGGCAGCTTCGCTTCGGCCGCCTCGAGGTCGATCTCGCCGCGCACGAGGTGCTCGTCGCCGGCCGGCCGGTGCGGCTGACCGCCCGCGAGTTCGAGTTGCTGCGGGTGCTGGTCCGGCATCCGCGGCAGGTGTTCAGCCGCGAGCATCTGTTCGAGCTCGTCTGGGGGAGCTACGGCGACCGCAGCGCCGTGTCGGTCTACGTCAGCCGGCTGCGCGAGAAGATCGAGAACGACCCGACCGATCCTCGCTACATCGTCACCGTCTGGGGCGCCGGCTACCGGTTCGACGGTCACCTCACACGGCGCGACGCTGAATGAGCCGATTCCACGCGTCCGCCCGCGTCGCTCTCGCCGTCTCGCTGCTCGCGCTGCTCCTGCTTTCTGCCGGGGCGGCAAGCGCCGGCTATCTGGTCGAAGCACACAACCAGCGCACCGACCGCGCCCACCGACTCGCCGACGCGGCGGGCTACGTCAAGCACGGCGCGAAGCGGGCCGAGACGATGCGATGGCAGCAGACCCTGACCCGAAAGCTCACCGGACTCGGCCTCAGCGCGCAGCTCACGATCGTCTCGTTGGGGAGTAGGCGTACGTTCTACGCGAGCAGGGGGCTCGTCCCGATGACGACGCCAACTCCCCCGCGGTCGGCCGTCCAGCCCACCGCGACCTATCTGTTCCCGCTCTCAGACAGCACTCTCCGACTGGATCTCTACGCTCCCTCGATCGATCGTTCGCGCTGGCTGCTCGTCGCGCTCGCGTCCGGGCTTGCCGCGCTGCTCGTCGGCGCGATGCTGCTGATGTGGGCGGCGGGACGCTGGCTCGTCGTCCCGCTTCGCCGCCTGAACACGCAGGTCGACGCCATCGCCGGCGGCGACCCCATCAAAACTCCCGGCACGTCGCCGATCCGCGAAGTCGAGAACGTCGCTCAAGCGATCGCGGGCATGGGCGCCACGCTCGCGCACACAGCCGAGCAGGACGGGCGATTGGAGACCGAGCGACGCCTGCTGGTGAGCTCGATCGCTCATGACCTGCGCACGCCGTTGTTCTCGCTGCGCGGCTACCTCGACGCGATCGCAACCGGCGTCGGCGACCCCGGTGAACGACTCGAGCAAGCGCGGGCGAAAGCCCAGCAGATCGATCGTCTCGTGACCGGCCTGTTTGACTACGCAAGGGCGGACTTCGACAAGCGACCCACGCTGCAGACCACAGACCTCGCCGACGCCGTCACCGACGCGACGGCCGCATTCGAGCTCGCCGCCGACCAACGTGGAATCAAGCTGCACGTGACAGCTCACACAGGCCACGAAGTGAGAATCGACCGCGACGGCTTCGAACGCGCCCTCGCAAACATCATCGACAACGCGTTGCGCCACACGCCCCAAGGAGGCACAGTCGAGATCACCTGCGGCGAAGACACCGACAACGCTTTCGTTCACGTCGTCGACGACGGCCCCGGGATCCCGCCCGGCCTCCTCCCGAGCGTATTCGAGCCGACAGTCCGCGCCGAAAGCGTCCGCAACAGATCCCCCGACGGCGCAGGCCTCGGACTCACCATCGCAGCCCGCCTGCTCCGAAACCAAGGCGGCACGATCGAAGCTGCAAACGCTCACCCACGCGGCGCGATCCTCACGCTCCGGCTTCCGCGGAAGGTCGCATCGCCCTCGGCCCGACACACGCGGTCATGAAACCGTGCCCGCGTCCCATGCCCGCGAGAGCACGCATGCGGGTCTCGACCCGCCCGTCGCGACGCACCTGCTTGTCGCCGGATGCAGGGCCCCGCCTCGTGGCGGGCAGGACGCGCGTTTGCATAGGTAATCGTCGACTCTGGGGACCGACCGGCTCGATCCATCCCGCCGTTGGCCGGAAGCCGGCGAGGCGAGCGGCAAGCAAGCCGGCCCTCACCGCGGACTTGCGCTTGCCGTTGAAAGCATCACTCCGATCGGGCTTGGAAAGCGAGCGTTCGCCCCGCGGGGGTCCGGGCCGTTCAGAGGATTGTCGAGTGCCGGTCACAACCCGAGCGTCACGGTGTCAAACCTCGTGACCCCTAGGATCACGAGGAAGGCCGGCACATGCCCACCATTGGAATACTCGATTCGTTCATGAGCTATCGCGACACGGGACACGGTGACGTCGCGGTCTTGTTCCTGCACGGAAATCCGCTCTCGTCCTATTGCTGGCGCAACGTCATCCCGCACGTTGCCGACCGGGCCAGGTGCCTGGCGCCGGACCTGATCGGGATGGGTGAATCCGGCAAGCCCGACATCGCCTACCGGTTCGCCGATCACGCGCGCTATCTGGACGCCTGGTTTGATGCAGTCGCCCCGTCGGAGGTCGTGATCGTGGGCCACGACTGGGGCGGTGCTCTGGGCATGGACTGGGCGGCTCGACACCCATCGCGGGTGCGCGGCATCGCCGTGATCGAGACGTTTCTGCGCCCGGTGCGCTGGGATGAGATGGCGCCTGCGGCCGCCGAGCGATTCCGTGGGTTTCGCTCACCGCAGGGGAAGGAGATGATCCTGCAGAAGAACATGATGATCGAGTCCAACCTCGCGCTCACCATCGCCAGCGGTCTCGCGGAGTCCGACCTCGACGTGTATCGGGCGCCGTTCCTCGAGCCGGCCTCGCGCACGCCGATGCTGGCCTGGACCCGCGAGTTCCCGCTCGACGGCGAACCCGCCGATGTCGCCGAGATCGTCCTGGACTATGGCCGATGGATGGCCGAGACCCCCGACGTACCGAAGCTGCTCATGACGATGGACAACGGCGTGGGACTGGGGTCGCCGGAGATGATCAGCTGGGCCGCGGAGACCTTCGCCAGCGCACAGGTCGTGTCGGTCGGGCCGGGCGGCCACCAGGCCCCGGAGGATCAGCCCGATCACATCGGTACGGCGGTGGCGGACTGGCTCGCCCAACGCGTACCGGCCGCGGTAGCGCGAGTCGGCGCGTGAGCCGAGACCCCGGCGAGATCGAACTCGTCGCGCGAGCGGTCGACGGCGACAACGCGGCCTTGGAGGAGGTGATCCGCCTCCTCCAGGATCCGCTCTACCGGCTGGCGCTGCGGATGGTGAGACGACCGTCGGATGCAGAGGACGCGACCCAGGAGATCCTCATTCAAGTCATCACGCGGCTGGCCACCTGGCGTGGCGAGGCCAAGCTGATGACCTGGGCCTATCGGGTCGCCGTCAACTATCTGCTCAACCTTCGCCGTGGCATCAGCGCCGAGGCGACGTCGCTGAGCTTTGACGAGTTTCGCGACGGCCTGGCGGAGGGATTGGCCGAGGCCGATTACCGAGGTCCAGAGGCTCAGGTGCTGGCTGACGAGATGAGGCTGTCCTGCACGCAGGCGATGCTCCAGTGCCTCGAGCGTCACGAACGGATCGCGTTCGTGCTCGGCGAGATTTTCGAGCTCACCTCCGCCGATGCGGCGTGGATCCTCGACACCACGCCGGCTGCCTTTCGCAAGCGTCTGGAGCGGGCGCGGACTCGGATCCGCGGGTTCATGGAATCCACCTGCGGCCTGGTCAACCCCAATGCGTTCTGCCGCTGCGCCCGGCGGGTGCCACCGGCGATCGCATTGGGTCGCATCGACCCCGACAGGCCCGCATTCGTCACTCACCTCGTGAGCGCATCGGGTCGGGACGTCGCGCAGGCTGCAGCGCAACTCGCCACGCTGCACAACGCCGCTGCCGTGCTGAGGGCGCACCCGGACTACGCCGCGCCTCAATCGAGGGTCGACGCGATCGTGGCGTTGCTGCAGTCCGGCCGATTCCCGCTGCTGGAGTGATCAGGTCCTCAAGTCCCAGCTGAGGCGGGTTTGGGAGCAACGCGATGTAAAGCGCGTGAAACCTTTGCGGGCGTAGCCATGACTTGTTACGCAACGCTGCCACTGCCGAGACGCCGACGCTGACTTGCGCGTTGACAGCACGCGGCCGCCCCCTCGCACGGTCGCTAAGCGACGGAAGCGCAAGCCGATCCCACCGTCGATCAGGCTTGAGTAGCCGCGAAGCGAGCCGGCGGGTCGGGGCTCGCATAGGCGACCGGCGGACGCTACGTCAGTCGGGTCGGTGCACGACCCGAGCGAGCAGTTCTCGCAGCTGTTTGACCTCCGCGACTGAGAGGCCCGACAGGAAGTCGCGCTCGGCCTTGTCGCTGGCCGCGGTGGCCGCCGTGACGGTCTCTTGACCCGGCTCGGTCAGCGTGACGAGGTTACGCCGGCGGTCATCGGGGTCGGGTTGGCGGGAGACGAAGCCCTTGACCTCGAGTGCATCGATCCGGGCGACCATGGTCGTCCGGTCGATTCCAAGCCGCTCGGCCACCTGCTGCTGGGAAGCTGCGCCGAAGTCGGCAATCGAGAGGAGGATTCCGAGCTCTCGCGAGTCGATCTCGAAGGGCGCTAGCGCGACATCGTTCAGCGCTTCGATCTCGAGGTGACCGTGCTTGAGCAGGTAACCCAGTCGCATGCCGACGCCGGGGAGGGGTGTGACCTCGCGTGCCATCTCCGGCAAGCCTACCTTTGCTGATCGTCAGCTATACTGACGATCAGCCAAACGGACGAAAGGAACGACTGATGATTTTGATCACCGGAGGCCTGGGCTTCATCGGGACCGCCACCGTGCAGGCGCTGCTTGAATTGGGGGAAGAGTGCGTGCTCATTCAGCGCCGACCGGCGGACATCCCTGACGGCCGCTTCTCCCGGCCAGTCACCGCGGTGCGGGGAGATGTCAAGGACATCGCGGCGCTGCGGGCGATCGGCCGAGAGCACAAGATCACCGGCATCGTGCACCTGGCCGGCTCGATGCCCTGGCCCGCCGACCCGGAACTGAGCCCGGCCGAGGACGCCCGCCGCTCCCTCGGGGGCCTGTTCAACCTCGTCGAGGTCGCCCAGGAGTGGGGCGTCAAACGCGTCGGCCTGGCCAGCACCATCGGCGTCTACGCCGGCCTGCAGAACACTGGCGCCCTCACCGAGGAGCTGCCCATCACCACGACCGCACCACACCTCATCCCAACCTTCAAGAAGGTCAGCGAGCTGCTCAGCAGCCATTTGTCGACCACCACCGGCGTGGAGCTGATCAACCTACGGATCTCTGGGACCTGGGGTCCGCTCGGCCACCTGCCGGATCCGTTCTTCCCAGCCTCCCAGTTGGTGCTCGCCGCGGCGCGCGGGACCGAGCCGGATCTTTCGGGGGTGGCCGGCTACAAAAATCTCCAGGACGGACTCGATCTCCTCTACGTCAAGGACACCGGCCGGGCGATAGCTCTGCTGCACCTCGCCGAGACCCTGAACCACCACACCTACAACGTCGCGTCCGGTCGTTTCACCACCAACGCCGAGGTGGTCGTCGCGATCCGAGCGACCGTCCCGGAGTTCAGCTACCAGCTGCCCGAGGGATCAAGCGGCCCCGCCCGTTGGCTCGACATCGGCCGGCTCACTGCCGACACCGGCTTCACGCCCGAGTGGGACACCGAGCGCGCGGCGGCCGACTACATCGGCTGGCTCCGTGCGGGCAACAAGATCTAGTCGCATGAGAACCCGCCCACCGCCGCCTTGGCGCTGGCACCCCCCGCATCGCCCGCCGACGCCCTCGCTGAGCGTCCGATCGCCGGTCGACGCGTTCAATCCCGGACCCGTCGACAGCGGCTGGCCTACCGACGCACGACTTGACCCCCCATTTCCCGGCGGCCCGATGGGGACGCCCGGAGGAAATCGCCCAGGTCGTCAGCTCCATCGTCTCCGAAGACTCGCGCGGGTCAGGGCCAGGTCATCGACGTCGAATTGCGGAAGCGGTCGCCATCGTTCAGGTGCTTACTTTGACCCACAATCAGATTGTCTCAGCTAACCCACGCACCGCTTGCTCAGACACGGTCGAGCAAGCAGTCAAAGTCGATAGCGCCCGACGGCCAGCGGGTTGCGCGGGGGCGCGGCCGAGTCAGTGCGGAGCGGTTCTCAGCAACCCAACGGCCACCGAACGCGCACGCCGACGGCGCCGGCTGCTGCTGCTCGATCAGCATGGAGCAGCACCCCGCTCGCAGGTAGCGAGGTCGTCACCTCGCGTCTGTGACGAGACCGGAACGTCCCACGAGCGGTATCGCGTGTCCCCGCTTTGCTCGCCGCACACGCGTGTCGTCAGCGCTAGGTGGCCGCCGGACAAGGCGTTCAGATCTCAATAGCCAGCAGAGCGCCGGCACTCAGCGATCGATGAAGCCCGGATGTAGCGGACCCCACTTGTTGGCCGCCTCGTCAGTAGGGGCCCATACCTGGGGGCCTTGGGGGGAGGTTTCGTGCCAGGGCCGCGGCTCGAATTCGCCGGTGCGCTCATCACGGATCACGTCGATCTCGGTGAACAGCTCGATGATGTTGCCATCGGGGTCGCGGTGGTAGGTGAAGATGTTGTGCCCCGGGCCGTGGCGGCCTGGTCCCCAGTCAAGCCGGATGCCGTTCATAGCGAGCACGTCGAGGGCGTGCTTGAGATGGATCATGTCGCGCATCTCGAATGCGACATGGAAGAGTCCCGACCGCTTGTCGCTCTGCAGCAGGTTGATCGCATGGTGGTCGGCGTTGCAGCGAAGGAAGACGAAGAAGTCTCCGACCATGTCGGACCAGCGGAAGCCGAGCGCGTCTTCGTAGAACGCGCGCACCGTCGCGAGGTCTTCGACGTAGCCCGCGAGATGGCCAAGCTTCGTCGGCCGAGCGGTAGGCGGGGATGCCTCGATCTTCGTCTGCCCCTCATATAGGACGATCGGTGCTTCGGTGACCGGCTCGGTCAGCTGAATGGCGTCGGCGATCCCGGGCTCCGGGTCTGTCCGGCGTTCGTTGCCGATGCCGGCGGCATTGAGCCCGCTGGCCGCTTCGTCGAGCCCGCAGGCCAGCTCGAACCCGAGGCGGGCGCGACCGTTCGGCACTCCCGCCCCGACGACGACACAGTGGTGATCAGGGCCCGTGGTGAGATACACGGCCGATTCGGATCGCTCGGTCACGGCCATCCCCAGTGCTTGCTCGTAGTAGCTGGCCAGGCGCTCGATGTCGCGGGTGCGCACCTCAAAGAAGCCGAGCTTGGAGACGGGGACAGCGCTCATTCGGGTCACCTCGTGCTGCGGGGGGATCAGACGTCGGACACGTTAGACCGGGATTAGATCCCGGTGGCCTTGCGTCGCGCAATCATACATGCTTATCATGTTGATCTAGCTCAATTCTTTCCCCGACGAGGGACTTACTCCATGAAGCTCGCCTCAATCAATCTGGGTGCCGGAGCGGCGGTCGCGGTGCTCGCCGATGACGGTGGACTGGTGGACCTGCGCGAGGTCGACCCCGGGCTGCCGGCGGACATGCAGGCGCTGCTCGAGCTCGGGCCCTCCGTGCTCGCTGACATCGACGGCCGGATCGCTCAGACCAGCCGGCGAATCGATCCGGGTTTGGTTCGGTTCCTGCCGGTCGTGCCTCACCCGCAGGCGGTTTGGTGCGTGGCCTTGAACTATCGTCTGCACATCGAGGAGGGAGACTGGGAAACTCCGGCGCAGCCCCCGCTGTTCCTTCGAGTGGCGGAGAGCTTGTGCGGTCACGGGCAGCCGATGGTCCAGCCGATCGTCTCTGATCGTCTCGACTACGAGGGCGAGCTCGCCGTGGTCATCGGAACGCGGGCCCGGCACGTGCCCGAGTCGGCCGCCTACGACGTGATCGCCGGGTATTCGTGCTTCAACGACGGCTCGGTGCGCGATTGGCAGCGCCATACCAAGCAGATCACCGCCGGCAAGAACTTCGCCGCTACGGGCAGCTTCGGACCCTGGCTGACGACCAGGGACGAGCTGCCTGACATCGAGGCCGCTGAGCTCACGACCACGCTGAACGGCCGGGTGATGCAGCGCGCGAAGATCAGTGAGCTGATCTTCGGCATTCCGCAGCTGATCAGCTACGTGAGCACGATGTGCGAGCTGTTGCCCGGTGACGTGATCGTGACCGGGACCCCCGGGGGCGTCGGCGCTCGTCAGGATCCGCCGGTGTTCATGCAGACGGGAGACACGGTCGACGTCGAGATTGAAGGCGTGGGCTTGCTCAGCAATCCGATCGTGCGTGAGGGCGACCCGGTGACTGATCGGATGTCAGAGGTCGAGGTGGCGGGTTGACTCGGCGAGGAGTGCGGGCGTGAGCGCGCTCGGGGCGGCGCACCGGTTCGCCGACGCGGTCGACGAGCTGATCGCGCGCAGTGAGATCGAGCAACTGCTGATGCGGAGAGGGCGGGCGGCCGACGCCAAAGATCCTGACGCGATCGTCGTGGAGCACGTGCCCGGCTCACGCGATGCGCACGGCATCTTCGACGGAACGATCGAGGAGTTCGTCGAGCACCTCCGCACCCATAACTACCGCGATCCGCGCTATGGCGCGCAGCGACACACGGTGACCAACGTCGTGATCCAGTTCAACTCGTCCTCGTCAGCGAGCGTCGAGTCCTGCCACCTCGCCTACCACCGCATCGAGCTGGCCTCTGGATCCTTCCACGTCTACATCGGTGGGCGGTATCTCGACCGCTGCGCGCGCGTGGCCGGCCGGTGGTTGCTGGCCAGCCGCACGGTCGTCTATGACTGGTCTCGCTCAATGCGGGCCGTCGATCTCACGATCAGGAGGAATACATGAGCGAGACGAGTCCGATAACCACTGAGTCGCACGACGCGGTGACGGCGTTGGTCGTCAAGCAGAAGATCACCGAGGTGCTGTACCGGCGCGCTCGGGCAGGTGACCGGCGAGACGTCGCACTGGCTCTGTCCTGCTATCACGAGGGCGCGACCGAGGAGCACGAGGGCTTCAGCGGTCAAGCGGCGGACTTCATCCGCAACGTGTCGATGATCTCTCCGAACTCCCCTGCGCCGGTCATCGGCTTGTGGCATCTCATCTCGAACGTGCTGATCGAGCTGGACGGAGACACCGCCGATGTGGAGAGCTACCACATCGCGCTGGTCAGCCGGGACGAGGGGGATGGTGAGACCCAGTCGTTCATCGGCGGTCGCTACCTTGACAAGTTCGCCCACCGGGGTGGCCGGTGGGCGATCACCCACCGAGACGTCGTGCTGGACTGGAGCCTCGTCGGCGAGGCGACCGCCACGTACTGGGATCTTGTCGGGCTCGACGGTGCGAAGCTGCTCCGGGGGGTGTTCGGCGAGGCCGACCCGCTCTACAGCCACCTCGGCGTCGAGCGCGGGGCCGCGAGCGAGCGTGTATGACCTGCTGATCGTCGGCTGCGGTCCGGTCGGCGCGGCGGCAGCGAACCTGGCGGGTGCGGCCGGCTTGTCCACCTGCGTTCTGGAGCGCGCCGACGACGTCTTTATCCTGCCCCGCGCGATCCATTTCGACGCGCACGTGATGCGCATCCTGCAGCAGGCCGGCGTGGCGGACGAGGTGCTGCCCGCGACTCGGGTGTGGAAGCGGAGCACCTTCTACGGCGCCGACGGCGGGCCGATCCGGGTTCACGAATGGGCGCAGGAGCGCTCGCTCGGATGGGATGCGCACTACCTCTTCTACCAGCCGACGCTGGAAGCGACGTTGCGCGCCCGTCTGGAGCATCGCGACCACGTGGACGTCCTGCTCGGTACCGAGGTGATCGGCGTTGACCAGGATGGGGACGCGGTCTCGGTGCGCGTCCGCCACCCCGCCACCGGTGGCAGCGGCGAGGTGAGGGCCCGGTATCTTCTGGCCACCGACGGCGCCTCGAGCTTCGTCCGGGCGCAGCGGGGAATCGACCTGATCGACCATGGCTTCGATGAGCCGTGGATGGTCATCGACCTCCTGTGCGATCGCCCGCTCGGCCGGGCCGATGAGTCCGAGATGTTCTGCGATCCCCGTCGGCCCGGCACCCGGGTTCCCGGGCCTGGGCGCCACCACCGATGGGAGTTCATGCTGCTGCCGGGCGAGACGGCCGAGGAGATCCAGCGGCCGGAATCGATCGAGGGCCTCCTGCGCCCCTGGGTGGCAATCGACGAAGTTCAGATCCTCCGAGCGTCGGTGTACCGCTTCCATGCGCTCGTGGCCGACCGCTGGCGAGATGGACGTGTGCTGCTGGCCGGCGACGCTGCCCATCAGACGCCGGTATTCCTGGGGCAGGGCCTGTGCCACGGCATCCGTGACGTACAGAACCTGATGTGGAAGCTCTCGGCTGTCCTCGGCGGCGCCCCCGAGACTGATCTGCTCGACAGCTACGAGGCCGAGCGCCGTCCGCACGTCGAGACGATCATCGCGATGGCCGTCGCGGCGGGCCGCGACATCTGCCTGCTTGACCCGACGGCGGCATCCGCGCGGGACGCCCGCATCCGTAGCGAGGCCGCGGCCGGACGGCTGCCGCGAACCACGTTTCAGGGAATGCCGCCATTGCATGGTGGACTGTTCACACGCCGCGGCGCGGGTGAGCTGTTTCCCCAACCGGAGGTCCGGACCAGTCACGGACGGACTGCGCTGATGGACGATGTCGTGGGCGACCGGCCCGCACTCGTGGCGGGACCGACCGCCACTCGCGAGCTGGCAGAGCTGGCGATGCGCGTCGGCGCCGCAACCGTAACGCTGGACGGCAACGGTTCAGGCGATTGCGTACCGGCGCCGGTCGCTGTCCAGCACTGGATCGCCCAGCGGGGCGGCACGATGGCCGTTCTGCGCCCGGATCGCTACGTCCACGCGATCGCGGACGACCTCGCCGAGGCCGGCGACGCGCTTCGCGAGGTGTGCGCACTGACCGGGACCGTCGCCTGAGCAACCGGCGCCTCAGGCGACCGACGGCACCACGCGGTCCGGAGCTTTACGCGCCGACGACGGTGGCGGCGGGATCGTGGAGCGAGTGGGCCTCTGCGGCGGCGCGGGCCGCCTCAACGTCACCGGCCACGATTGCGTCGGCGATGGCCTGGTGCACCTGAAAGCGCGCTGCGTGCAAGGCGTCTTCGTCCTGCCCCGGCAGCACCCGCAGGCGCGGGTGGTGGGAGCGCACGAGCTCGAGCACGCTGCGATAGATCGCGCCGAGCACGCGGTTTCCGCACAGGTCGGCGATCTCGGCATGGAAGTCAAGGTTGCGCCGGTAGAACTCAGCCGTGTCGGAGGCTCGATCCATCGCGCGCAGCGCACGCAGCATCGGCCCGAGCGCGCGCCGACCGTGTCCGCGCTCCGCCGCGCTGCCGATCACGGTCGCCTCCAGCAGATCGCGGACCTCGAGCGCCTCCGCCACCTCGTCCTCTGACCCCGTGACCGACATCATCGTCCGGGCCAGGCGCAGTCGCATGCCCGGCTCGGCCACAAACACCCCGCCGCCGGGCCCAGTCCGGGTCGTCACCCTGCCGCGTGATTCCAGCAGCTTGATCGCTTCGCTGACCGTCGATGGCGCGACGGCGAGTAACGCTCCGAGGTCAGCGCGGCTTCCCAGCCGTGTCCCGGGCGCGAGCTTCTGATCGACGATTCGGTCCTCGACAGCCTCAGCGACCATCTCGGCCCGCGAGGCGCGCCGGGGGACCGTCAGTGACTCCCAGCCCTCACCGTCGTCGTGCGCGGGACGCGCTAGTCCCTCAGCCATGTGTCCTGCCGCTCCTGGTGTGACGATCGGATGGTTCGACCCTCGTCTCGGCTCAAGGTTACCCGCCTGGTCTGACGCGCTGCACTCGGCGACGAATGGCGCCAAGCGTCACACACAATAGCGCGCCACGACCCGATTGCACCTACCAAACACATTTAACACGTTTAATCGGTTGACACGGCGAGAGCCAGAACTTACTATGGCTTCAGCGGGCAACAGAGACCGTTCGGAGCGAATCCTCCGGTCCTGGTGTGCGCCAGAGGAGAGAAGCCAGCCTGGCCAGGGCCGGCGCACGCCAAGCGACGCGCGCGGGCAGGCCGGCGCGGATCCATACCCAACCGAGGACGGCCCAAATGTCGCATCCAGTTCGTCCGCATCGTCTCGTGGCGCGGTGTGCCGCCGCCGCGGGGATCGCACTCAGCGCGCTCGCCGTGGCCGCGTGCGGAAGCACCTCAAGCTCGTCTGGCAGTAACAGCTCCACGCAGTCGGCTGCGGCGTCCAACGCTGCCAGCACCATTACCAGCAGCAGCACTAGCAGCAGCTTCGCCGCTCTGAGCGCCGATCTGGCTGCGCACTCCAGCTCCGTCACCTCGTATCCCACGGTTAGCCCGATCGCCCACGGGGTCTCTTCGCTGAAGGGTAAGACCGTGTGGTGGGTTCCGATCGGCGCGTCGATTCCCACCCTCGCCGCCATGGGTAGCGCGATGCAGTCGGCGTTGTCGCACGTTGGCATCAAGCTGCAGACGTGCGACGGAAAGTTGCTGCCGACGGCGATCGCGGGCTGCCTGTCGCAAGCCGCCTCGCAAGGCGCGGCAGGAGTCGTCACCGGCTTCGTCGACTACGCAGCGATGCCGAACTCGTTCAACAACCTCGTCGCCCACCACGTCCCCGTGCTGGTCGCAGGCGAGCAGCCGGACGGTAACAGGACGTCGAACACGCAGCTGGCGTTCTACCCGACACGCTCGGCCGACGACGAGATGCAGCGACTCGACATGGAAAGCACGATCACCAACAGCGACGGCAAGGCCAAAATTCTCTACATCGGAGTCACCGACTCCCCGGAGACCAAGCAGGAGGCCGCCTACGCCAAGACCTTCGCGGCCCAGAAATGCCCGGGTTGCTCGTTCACCGAAATCGACTACGACACAGCGGCGATCAACAAGCTGTCCTCAGCCGTCAGCGCGGCGCTGCTCTCCAATCCTGACACCACCGATGTGGTGTGTGAGGTCGACGCCTGCGAGCCGTTCGCGGCTCAGGGGATCCAAACCGCCGGATACACCAACAAGGTGAAGCTGTTCTCGGCCAACGGAAATCTCTCCTCGCTGCAGCAGGTCAAGGGCGGCCATCTGCTCACCGCCGACGTCGGCATCAGCGCGACGTACTTCGGCTGGCTGTTCTCTGACGGCATCGAGCGACTGCTCACCGGCTCGCTGCCAAAGCCCACCACGACCGTCGAACGGGTCTTCACCAAGAGCAACGTCTCGGGACTGACCCTCACCCCGGCCGCCTCCGCGACCGAGGCCTGGTACGGATCCAACTCGTTCGAACAGCAGTTCCTGAACGCCTGGGCAGGCAAGTAGCGTCGCACCGCCCGGCCGATGCCGCGACTCGCTGACCTCACCTGTCTGGTCACGAGCGCACGAGGTGGCATCGGCCGGGCGACCGCCCGCCGACTGTTGACGAGGAGGTGCGGGTGGTCCAGAGGACACATGCTGATGAGCGCCAGGTCCGCGCTCGGACCCCCATCCGCGCCTACCGACGTCGCCAGTCGTCACAATTCCTGCCTCGGCGGAATTTCCGATCACATGACCGGAAAGTGCATCAACGTCCCCGGCGGCATGGTGGTTGACTGATGGAGACGTCGCCATGAGGATCATCGATCTCTCCGCGCCGATTGTGGCCGGCCCCAAGGACGCTCCTGACATCCTGCGCACCGAGATCGAGTTCGTCGATCACACGGCCGGCGCAGCACAGATCCAGGAGATGTTCGGTGTCGCCAGCGAGTTGCTGCGCAACGGCGAGGGGTGGGCAATCGAAGCGTTCAGGCGGTTTGGCACGCACAATTCCACACACGTCGACGCCCCGTATCACTACAACTCGACGATCGCCGGCCAGCCTGCCCAGACGATCGATCAGTTGCCGCTTGACTGGTTCTTCCGGCCGGGAGTCCTGCTCGACTTTCACGATCGCGCCGACGGGGAGACGATCGACGTCGCCGATCTCCGCAACGCGCTGACAGCGGCAGGGCATGAGCTGGTCCAGCGCGACATCGTCCTCATCCGCACGGGATGTGACGCCTACTACGGCGAGAGCGACTATGCCAGCCGCGGGCCGGGCGTGAGCGCCACGGCGACGCACTGGCTGTATGACCAGGGCGTGCGTGTGATGGGCATCGACGCGTGGGGCTGGGACCGTCCGCTGCCCATGCAAGCCAAGGAAGCGACCACCACCGGGCGCCCTGGGATCTTCTGGGCCGCACACCAGGCGGAGTTGGCGTACTCGCAGATCGAGCGGCTGGTCAACCTGGACCAGCTGCCGGCCCGCGGATTCACGGTCGCGTGCTTTCCTCTACGCCTGGTCGGCGGGAGCGCCGCGCCGGCGCGGGTGGTCGCACTGCTCGGCCACGATGACGTCGTCCGCCCGCCAGACGACTGACCGCGCCCAGACCACCGGGTCAGATCACGTCACAGGGCGCTCAGACCAGCGAGCGCAGGCCCGGCCATGCGCCGCGGACCGGTGACGCGATGCGCGCATTGATCGAGCCAAGTCTCTCGATCGCCAGCGACACCTCATCGCCGGGTGCCAGCCACGGGTACTCGTCGCCGCCATGGCGCAGTGAGAGCTCAAGGATGCAGCCGCCCTGGCAGGTTCCGCTGCCGATCAGCGAGCCGGCTTCCACGCTCGTGTTCCATGAGGAGTAGGAGATGAGCTCCTCAAACGACCAGTACGCCGAGGACCACCGGTCGGTTCCATAGACCCGGCCGTTGACCTGGGAGGTCATGAGCAGGTCATAACCGTTGCCCGACCTGCTTTGCGCGATCTCGTCGGGAGTGACGAACACCGCACCCAGTGACGAGGCGAAGTCCTTGCCCTTGAACGGCCCCAGTCGCCCATCCATCTCTCGGAACTGGAGATCGCGGGCCGACCAGTCGCACAGGACGACGAACCCCGCGATGCACGCCCCCGCCTGATCCGGCGTCAGTGACTGAGCGGCGCGCCCGAGGATGGCGCCCGCCTCGAGCTCAAAGTCGAGCTGCTCTGAGCCGCCGGGGATCTCGACGGCTTCCCTTGGATCGAGGATGCTGGCGACGTTCGAGAGGTACCCGATCGGCCGCTCGTACCACACGTCAGGTCCGCGGTCCATTCCGGCGTGCCGCCAGGCGGGAAGCACGTGCTCTTCGAAGACCATGAAGTCACGCATCGCCACGGGGTCAACCGGCCGCAGCAGCGCCAAGCTCTCCAGGGGCGCCTCGCCGGCCGGCGCGGCGTGGATCATCGCGCCCAACCGGTCGAGCCTCTCGCCGTCGTCGCCGAAGTGGTCTTCGAGCCTGGATTCGCTCGGTGAGAGCTCGACGACATCGTCCTCGCGAAGCACACCGAGGCGGGGTCCTTGCGGGGTTGTGGCCTTGATGAAACGCATGGCGGTCTCCTATCGACGGCATCGATTGTGGGATGTACGGCGGCTCGGGGCGCGCGCCTACCGGCGCCGGCCGGCTTCAGGCGTGGCGGGTGCGGCGGCGGACCAGGGTCGCCACGGTCACGGCGGTGACCAGCCCCGCTCCGTAGAAGGCGTCCTGAACCCAGCCGCTGCCGCCCAGCAACTGCAGTCCGAGGATCCCGGTCTCCAGGAAGTAGATCCCGAAGAACGTTCCCATCGGGTTGAACTGGCCCGGCGTGACGATCGCCGTGCCGAGAAACACGGCCGCCAGTGCTGGGAGCAGGTATGTCGAGGCCCCGGTCGGGTCAAAGCCGCCGACGCTGGACACGAGCAGGATGCCCGCGAGGCCGGCCATCGTTGCCGCCGCCACGTAGCTCCCAGCCCGGATCAGGTTGACCGGGATGCCGGCCAACCGCGCAACCTCGCGGTTGGCGCCGACGAACACGATGTGGCGCCCGATCGGCGTCCAGGTGATGACGTAGGCGAAGGCCAAGCACAGGGCGAGGCCGTAATAAAACGACAGGGGAAGTCCGGCGACGTTGGTCAACGCGAGGTTGGAGAAACTGGTGCTCGTGACCGAGATCGTGTTCGATCCCGAGATGAGCTCGGAGATCCCCAGGAACAGGCTGGCCGAACCGAGCGTCACGATCAGCGACGGCACTCCAATACCGACCACGAACAGCGCGTTCAGGCAGCCGCAGCCGATGCTCGCGGCCATCGCGATGGCGCACGAGAGAGCCAGGCTCACGTGATCGAGCGAGCTGAGCACCGGGATGATCGTCGCCGACAGCCCCATCACACTGGCGAACGAGAGATCGAACTCCCCCACCACGAACGTGCACAGCGCCGCGACGGCCAGGAACACCAACGACGATTGCGAGCCGAACACGGTCTGCAGCGTCGAGATCTGCAGGAACTTGCCCGGCATGGCCCCGCCGTATATCGCGGCCATGACGATCCACACACCGATCAGCGCGTAGCGAGCTGCGACCGAGTGAAGCCGGTCAGAGGCGGTGAGGCGAGCGCGCGGTGCCGGCGCCGCAGCCGGTTCAGTTGCCTCCGGGAACCCGCCCTGCGGTTCGCACCGAACGGATGTTGCTGCGCCCTGCTCGGACTCGATCATGCTGCGCTCCTTACCGCGGACTCGGTGTAGGCATAGACCTGCTCCAGCAGCGGGGTGTCGCCGCCGATGTCGGCGGGCGTCAACTCCCCGCCGCGCGTGTGGATGAGGACCCGATCGCAGACCGCGCTCAGGTCCTCCGCCTCGCTGCTGACGATGACAACGGCAACGCCGGCAGCGGCCGCCGACTGCAGCGCGCGGAGAATGTCCTGGCGCGCTCCGACGTCCACCGCCTGGGTCGGCTCGTGCAGGATCATCACGTTCGGGCCGAGATGCAGCCATTTCGCCAGCAGCACCTTCTGCTGGTTGCCGCCGCTGAGCTGCTTGACCAGTAGTGATGGTGTTCGCGGTCGGATGTCGAGTCGCTCGGCCGCCTGCTCGGCCTCGGCGTCCTGCCAGCGACGCGAGACAAACCAGGGTCGCCCGCGACGACGCAGCGCCGGCAGGCTGATGTTGTCGCGGACGGTGAGCTCGAAGGCCAGGCCGTCGCGATCCCGGCGCTCGGGAACCAGGACCACACCCAGGCGAATGCAGCCGGCCACCGAGGAGTGGCTGAGGTCAAGCGCTCCGGTGGGCGTTCTCAGGATTCCAGCGCTCGCGCGCTTGGCGCCGCTGATCAGATAAGGCAACTGCTCGTAGCCGCTGCCCGGCACCCCGATGATGCCGAGGATTTCGCTGCGCCGCGCACCGAAGCTGACGTTTTCCAGCCCGTCCCCCGCCAGACTGGAGACCGTCATCACCTCGTCGGTCTCGGCGGGCGCCTGCTTGTGGCCCCGCGTGACCCTGTCCACGGTGCCGCCCAGCATCCGACGGGCGATCTCCGGCTCGTCGAGTTCGGCCGTGGCAAGCCCCCGCCCGACGACGTGCCCATCGCGCAGAATCGTGATCCGGTCGGTGACCGACATCAGCTCGCCGAGGTTGTGGCTGATCACCACCGCTGAGGAGCCGGACGCGGCCAGCCGGCGCAGCATGGAGTGCACCCGCTCGAGGTCATCGCCGGTGAGCGCGCGGGTCGACTCATCCAGGATGATGAGACCGCGGCCGTCGGTCTGGTCGCGCATCGCCCGGGCGATCGCCACCTCCGCCCGCTGCGCGGCAGTGAGCGTCTCGACCAGCACCGTCGGATCAATCTGCACCCCAAGCCGCGCGAGCGTCCGCACCGCCAGTGCGTCACGCCGGCGCCGGTCGATCCGCCCGTACGCCGTAGGGAAGCCGCCGACACAGATATTCTCGGCAACGCTCAGCGCGTCAAGCAGTCCGAGGTCCTGATGCACCACTGAGACGCCGGCCGCGTGCACCTGCGGCCAGCGGACAGGCAGCCGCACCGGCACGTCATCGACGCAGTACTCCGCACCGGGGTCGGGTGCGTGCACACCGGTGAGCAGCTTAATGACAGTCGACTTGCCCGACCCGTTCTGCCCCGCGAGGCCGTGGACCTCTCCAGGCAGAACGGTGAGCTCGGCGTCGTGGAGCACGGTCGTGGTGCCAAACGTCTTGGATAGGCCGCGGACCTGGAGCCGGGGTGTCACAGCCATGGCCTCAGGACACCCCCACGCCGCGAGGAACCCCATGCTCGAACGAATTCGATCCGTACCAGTTGTTCGTCAGGTACGCGGCCGGGTGTGTCATAGCTGCCAGGCTCCTCATGTCGGATGAGCGAGAGGACACGGTGGCGACCACTGGGACCCGTGCGCAACTCGCACACGGCGTCGCCGCTTCGGCTCTGATTGTTTCCTCTCCAATGCTCCGCCCAGAGTCTTGCAATCGATACTGCGCCATGTCAAGGATTTTCAGAATAAAAATCGATTCTTTGCGCGAAGTCGATTTATCTTGTACCGTTCGTCGGGCAGTCAGTCGTCCAATCCCGGAGCTCCGAATTGAGCAAGCTCACCCCACCGCGCAACCTCAGCAGAGCCGTGTTCTCCGCCGTTCGCGCCGACGTGCTGTCCGGCCGTCTGGCTCCCGGCTCACGACTCAGCCCACGAGCGCTCGCCACGCAGCACGAGGTGAGCCTGTCGGTCGTTCGGGAGGCGCTGACCAGGCTTTCCGAGCAAGGTCTCGTCGTCGCCGAGCCGCAGTTGGGCTTCACGGTCGTCGATCTCGACCTCGACGACATGCGCGATCTGTACCGACTGCGGGTGTTGATCGAAGGGGCGGCCCTCCGTGATGCGATCGAGCAGGGCGATGTCGAATACGAGACCCGCGTCGTGGCGAGCCATCACCGCCTGGAGCGAACTCCCCACCTGCTCGAGGACGGCTCGGGCCAGATCACGGAGGAGTGGGCTGCCGCCCACGGCGAGTTTCACCACCAGCTGCTCAGCGCATCGACCAGCCCCCGGCTACGCGACCTCGCCGACCGGCTGCGTGACACCTCAGAGCTCTACCGACGCTGGTCGGGCACGCTGACGACGGCCCTGCCGCCGCGTGACATCCCGGACGAGCACCGTGCGCTGATGCAGGCCGTCCTCGACCACGACGCCGAACGCGCGGTCGGCCTGATCACTGACCACATCAACCTCACGGCGTCGCTGCTGGAACGGTACGCGGACCAGACCCCCGAGGCCCAGCTTCGCCCCCGCGTGGCCGAGAGCGCGCGCTGAGCGAGCTCTCGACGCCGGGATCGATGAATCTGAACGTGCGCAACGGCGAGGGGCTGATTCTCAAGGCCCCCAGCGCCACGATGCGCCGATTCGGAGGGCGGCGTCGTGTTTGCGCCTCGCCGAATGAGTCGGCGCTCCCATCGAGCGGAAACTGGGTCAGAGGTCGATGAGTCAAGGCAAAGTCATGACGTCGTTCGCGGAGGCCGTCGCTGACGTCTGCGACGGATCGGTGCTGATCGTGGGCGGATTCGGTCTGTCGGGGTGCCCCGAGAACGCGATCACCGCGATCCGGGATCTCGACGCCAAGGATCTGGTCGTCGTCAGTAACAACTGTGGCGTCGATGATTTCGGCCTCGGGCTGCTGCTCGCGAACCGTCAAATCAGAAAGATGGTCTCCTCCTACGTGGGTGAGAACCATCTCTTCGAGCAGCAGTACCTGACCGGCGATCTCGAAGTCGAGTTCAACCCGCAGGGAACGCTGGCCGAGCGGATGCGCGCCGGGGGCAGTGGGATTCCCGCCTTCTACACCGCCACCGGCCTGGGGACGCCGATCGCCGAGGGCAAGGAGATCCGCGAGTTCGACGGACGCCAGTACCTCCTCGAGCGCGCCATCACCGGCGACTTCGCGCTGGTCAAGGCATGGAAGGGAGACACGTTCGGCAACCTCGTGTACCGCAAGTCCGCCCAGAACTTCAATCCGCTGGCCGCGATGGCCGGCAAGATCACGATCGCCGAGGTCGAGGAACTGGTGGACGTCGGACAGCTCGACGCAGATCAGATCCATACTCCAGGGATCTTCGTGCAGCGCATTCTCCAGGGTCACCGCTATGAGAAGCGCATCGAGCGTCTCGTGGAGCAGGCGGCATGACGCCCCCGTCTGACGCCCGTCAGAAGATCATCCTGCGAGCCGCCCAGGAGATTCAGGACGGCATGAACGTCAACCTCGGGATCGGGCTACCGACGCTCCTCGCCGATCACACCTTTCACAGGCAGAACGTCATGCTGCAATCCGAGAACGGCCTGCTGGGCATCGGCCCCTACCCGAAACCTGGCGCCGCCGATCCCGACCTGATCAACGCCGGCAAGGAAACGGTGACCGCGGTGCCCGGCGCGTCGTTCTTCGACAGCGCCGAGTCTTTCGCGATGATCCGCGGAGGACACATCGATCTCGCGATCCTCGGCGGCATGGAGATCTCCGAGACGGGTGACCTCGCCAACTGGATGATCCCCGGCAAGATGATCAGGGGGATGGGTGGCGCGATGGATCTCGTCCACGGCGCCAAGCGAGTCGTGGTGATCATGGAACACCGCACCCGCAGCGGCGAATCCCGCGTCAGGCGCACGTGCACGCTTCCCTTGACCGGCGCGCGTGTCGTCCATCGCCTCATCACAGATCTCGCCGTCTTCGACGTTGTCGAACCTGGTGCCCTCGTCCTCGTGGCTCTCCAGCCCGGCGCATCCGTCGACGACGTGACCGCCGCGACCCAAGCCCGCTTCACCGTCGCGGACGAGGTCGCTCTGTCGCATGAGTTCACCTCGGCCTGACGGTCACCCAGACGGGTAACCGCGGGCTGTGATCTACTGCGGCAGCGTCCTACTCGACGCCGTCTCGCAGTTTGAGCACGGGACCGGTGCTTGGCCGAACCTTCCCCGGCCGGTCTCCGAGCGCCATCCACCACCGCACGCGGCGCCACTGGCGCGCGATCGCGTGGCCGCAGCCACAAGTCATGACAGGGACCGTCGGGTGCTTGCAAGCGCCCACCGCTAACCGGTCCGGCGCTAGCTGCCGCGTGCGGCTCGGCCCTCTTAGCAAGCAGCAACACGCGAAATTCGGTCGGCTTCCGCAATCGCCCAAATCCGAGCGTGGCCGCCGCCCAAGGCAGGAGTGGGAGACGGGACGAACTTACCGGCCGGCCGCGGATGCGGAGTCGCCTTGGCCATGCGACCACCGGTGCCACGCTGGGTGGGTCTGAGATCCGGCTTGCGCGTGCGGAATGTCGCGCCGGCCACTGGTCTCCAACAAGGTGTCGGGATACAGATCGATCGTCGGTTTCAGTCAGAGGTCAAGCGATCGGTCGCCGCCGTCGGTAGGACAGCCGCGCGGACTTGAGGAGCGGGTGGGTGATCCGCGCACCACCTCGCCACGTAGAAAGGGTGCGATGTCGACGAAGCGCGAGGTCACGCCAGAACCAGCGGGTGCGCAGCGATCGCCGCTTGCGAGCGGTTCGGTACGAGAGCATCTCTTTAGAGGCGCGGTCGGCCTGGCTGGGGCGATGCTCGCGATCGTGCTGGTCGCCGTCGTTGGCCCGATCTCGCTCGTGCTCCTGCTTCTCACCGCGGTCGCCTGGCGGGGCTGCCCGACGTGTTGGACCGTCGGCTTGCTCAGCACGCTCGCCGATGACCGCGCCCGGCGCGGCTGTTCCCGTTGCTAAGCGGCGTTGCGGCGGCGACATCGATCTCGCCGAGAGCAGGGCGGCGGCGACGGTGGTCCGAACCGGGCGATTGCATAGGCGAGGGCCGGCGGGAGCAATCCTCGAGATTGGCGACGACCACGGGTATTGAGTGGCTGGTCCGGGGAGCGGCTCTTGCGCAGTCCAGGGACGGCGTCTGCTTGCCATCGCGATGTCTCGATACGGCGCCCCGATGACGGGAAGCATCACCAGGCCTTTCGGTGCCGGCCCTGCTTCGGGTGTCAGCACGCCTCACTGATGGCCTTGAGGACCGCTGTTGACCGCATTGCGCGGTAGACCTCAACCATGATTAATCGACTCGACTTCATTGGCATCCCCTCGCAGGACGCCGACCGCGCCCGCAGCTTCTATCGCGACACGCTTGGCCTTCGCCCCGACGCGCACGGTGACTATGAGCAGTGGGCCGGCGATACGTGCTTCGGGATCTGGGAACCCAAGAAGATGGGGATGCCGTTCGTCGCCCAGAAGGGCAACCCATGGGCGTTGGGGTGCGACGATGTCGCCGCCACACGCGGCGAGCTCGAGGCAAAAGGCGTCGAGTTCGCCGGCGACACCTTTGACACCGGTGTCTGCCACATGGCCTTCTTTTCAGACCCAGACGGCAACGACCTCATGCTCCACCACCGCTACGCGCTCTACGCCTGAGCGTTACGGCGTGACTTGCTTCCGCACGCCGGTGTAGCTCACATTCCGGTTCGAGGCTCGCTTTCCAGTCTTCGCTTTTGACTCCTGCGACCTCGGGATTCTGGGATCGAGCCTGCGCCGCGAGTCAAACGAGCCCAAACCCCGCGCCTCGCCGGATGCAGGGCGCGCGCGAATGGCGCCGAGTCCCCGTTCATGCATATGCAAGCCAACCGCGACGTTCGGCCTCAATTCGGCAAGCGCAGCGCCGGGCCGTGTTGCTATCCGTTGGTCCGTCCCTCGTGTCCGCTTCCGGTCTCAGTAGGGAGGGGCAGCGAGATCGAGAGTGCCTCAACGGCGACAGAGCGGCAGTCGAGGTCGGGGCGATGCACTGCGGCACGCTCGTTCTCCGCTCAGCCGCGACCCGCACGGGCAGTATTGGGCTCGGCGCTGCATGTCGATTCCACATCGCCCTGGGCGCCAGCGCCGCGATCAGCGGTCCGGCGACGGCGGTCACCTCTGCGGCTCCCGGCAGAACGGTGATCACGACACCGACCTCCGCCGCGACCTCCGCGGCCGACCCAGCCCAGTGTGCGCCGGCCGTCACGGCCTCGGGCTCTCGCTCAGCCACCACGTCGGTCGCGGTCACGGCAAGCCCCGTTACGAGTCCCGCGCACATCGGCAGCCCCATCTGACCCAGTCCGACGATTCCGACGCGATGTTCCTTCGCTTGCACCATCTCAAGTCATGACCGCCATGCCGCCGGGGCATCTTCGCGGGGCTCCGCGAGGAGATCTAGGGCGCCGGGCCGCTACTTCTTGGCTTGTTCGAAGTAGGGGTTGGTGCCGGAGGCGTGGTCGGTGACATCGACGATGCGGTCGATCTCGGGGACGGCCTCCTTGATAGCGACCTCGATGCCCTGGCTCAGTGTCACCGTGGCCATGCCGCAGCCGACACATCCTCCGCCGAGCCGCAGGTAGGCCGTCGACCCGTCGATAGCCGCGAGCTCCGCGTGGCCACCGTGGCTGGCGATGCTCGGGTTGACCTCGCGGTCGAGCACGGCCACGACCCGCCGGGCCGCGTCGGTGTCAAGCCCGGCACCGGGGGTCATCGACGCACTCGGGCCTTGGCCCAGACCGGCAGGACCGGCTCCCGGACTCATGGTCATGGGAAGGGTGGGAAGGAACGCGATCGGGGGAGACGGCTTGTTCGGGTTGATGACGACGAAGCCGCTTTGCAGCGGGTCCTCGCTCCAGTCGATGGTGGCCCCGCGGAGCCGTTCGGCGCTGTCCTGTGCCACCACGATGGTCAGATCGCCCTCTTGCTGCACGGTGTCGCCGGGCCTGATCTTGGCCGCCGGCTCGAGCGTCAGCCCGCAGGTGTATTCGCCGTTAGCCTCCCCGCTCACGCGCACGGAGAGGACGCGATCGGCAGGGTCGGCGTCGGTGGCGCGGAAGCCTCGAACGCGCTGCAGCGCCGATGTCGTGATAGCGAGGAGGGCGGACACTGGAGAGCCTCCGACCTACGATAGCGGTGTGGACCGCCTGCTCCTGATCCTGCCGTCGGCAACGTACCGGGCGCCGGACTTCATGGCGGCGGCCCGAGGCCTCGGGGTCGCGGTCACGGTGGCATCCGACCGCCGGGCGGCGATGTCGACGGCGATGGGAGACCGTGCGCTCACGCTGCGTCTGTCAGATCCGGTACGGGCGGCTGAGCAGATCGCCGAACGTGCCCGGGATACCCCGTTTGCGGCAATTGTTGGCGTGGATGACCAGGGCGTGATGGCGGCGGCGATGGGCGCCGAGCGCCTCGGCCTGCCCCACAACCCACCCGACGCCGTGGCCCGCACGCGCGACAAGGCGGCGATGCGACACGCCCTCGCGGCGCACGGGATTCCGCAACCACGGTTTGCGCTCTTGGCCGACGACGGCGATATCGCCGCGGTGGCAGGCCTAGTGGGACTGCCGTGCGTTCTCAAACCGCTCGGCTTGTCGGGCAGTTGCGGCGTCATCCGGGCTGACGACGCCGACCAGGCGCGCTCGGCGGTGCAGCGCATCCGGCGCATTCTCGCCGCCACCAACGAGCCTGCCGGAGCGCGGTTGCTGGTGGAGAGCTACCTGCCCGGCCGGGAGGTCGCGGTCGAGGCATTGTTGCGGTCGGGCCGGCTCGAGGTGCTGGCGGTGTTTGACAAGCCTGACCTGCTTGAGGGCCCGTACTTCGAGGAGACGTTATACGTGACGCCGTCCCGGCTGCCGGCTCCCGTCCAGGCCGAGATCGAAGCGGTGACCGCCCGGGCGGCAGATGCCCTTGGTCTCAGAGAGGGTCCGATCCACGCCGAGCTCCGGGTCGATGGCGACCGCGTGAGCATCCTGGAACTCGCGGCCCGCTCAATCGGTGGCCTGTGCTCCCGCGCACTGCGCTTCGGGGCGGGCGTGAGCCTGGAGGAGGTGATCCTGCGCCACGCTCTCGGCCTCGGCCTCGATGACGTAGCGCGTGAGTCAGCCGCGTCCGGGGTGATGATGATCCCGATTCCCCGGGCGGGCCTGCTCGGCGAGGTGGACGGACTGCAGGAGGCGCGAGCGGTGGAGGGCATCCTCGGCGTGGAGATCACGATCGCCCGCGGCCGCCCGGTTGTGCCGCTGCCCGAGGGCGACCGCTACCTCGGTTTCATGTTCGCGCGCGCCGACAGCGCTGAGGAGGTCGAGCGCTGCCTGCGCTCCGCACATGGCCAGCTGCGCATCGAGATCTTGCCGCACGCGCCTACGGCGACCAGCGCGCGCTAGCGTGGACCGTTCGTGCGCGTCCTGCTGATCTCCACCTACGAGCTGGGCCACCAGCCGTTGCACGTGGCGTCACCGGCGGCCGCGCTGCGTCGCGCGGGGCACGACGTGAAATGCCTGGACCTCAGCGTCCAGCCGTGGGATTCCGAGGCGCTGCAGTGGACGCAAGCTGTCGCCTTCTCAGTGCCGATGCACACCGCGATGCGCCTGGGCCTCAGCGCGGGACGGCGAGTGCGGGCGGACGACCGTGATCTCCCGATCTGCTTCTACGGGCTCTATGCGACGGTGAGCCGCGAGCTGGTCAAGCGAGAGCTTGATGCCGAAGTGATCGCCGGGGAGTACGAGCCGGCGCTGGTCGCCTGGGTCGCCGGTCTGGCCGCCCCTGAGGCGAGCGCAGGGGACGGCGACCGGCCGATCATCCATCTGCAGCGCGGCAGCTTTGATCCGCCGGCGCGGGAGCTGCTGCCCGGATTGGACGCCTACGCCAAGCTCGCGGTGGGCGGGGAGGAGCGGCTCGTCGGCTACGTCGAGGCCAGCCACGGGTGCGTGCATCGCTGCCGTCACTGCCCGGTCCCTGCCGTGTATGACGGGCGCATCCGCATCGTGCAGGCGGACACAGTACTCCGAGACATCGAGTGTCTCGTCGGCTTGGGTGCGCGCCACATCACGTTCGGCGACCCCGACTTTCTCAACGGGTGGCGCCACTCGCTGGCGATCGTGCGAGCGATGCACGGGCGCTTTCCGGAGCTGACCTTTGATTGCACGACCAAGGTCGAGCATGTGCTGGAGCGCGCTGACGTGTGGGCGGAGATGGCCGCCGCAGGCTGCCTGTTCATCGTCTGCGCGTTGGAGAGCGTCAACGACGAGATCCTCGTCCGCCTGGACAAGGGCCACACCACCGCCGAGGCGGTGCTCGCGATCAACCTCCTGCGCGAGCACGGGATCGAGACGCGGCCGTCGTTCATGCCGTTTACCCCGTGGACGACCCCACGGGACGTGCTGGAGATACTGGACTTCGTCGCCGAACACGACATGATGGCCAATGTCGACCCGGTCCAGTACACGATCCGGCTGCTCGTCCCCGAAGGGTCACTCTTGCTCGCGCTCCCGGAACTGCAAGAGCATCTCGGTCCCTACGAACCCGAGCGGCTCAGCTACCCGTGGCAGTCAGCCGACCCGGCGGCGGACCTGCTCCAGGGCCGCCTCAATGCGCTCGTGCAGCAGAGCACCGCCGCGGGCGAACCGGCGGGCGTGACGTTCGCCCGCATCCGTGCCGCGGTGCGCGAGGCCGCGGGTGAGCCGGCCCTGGCCGAAATCGAGGTCATCGCGATGGGAACAAGCGAGGGGCGACCGCGGCTGACCGAGCCGTGGTTCTGCTGCGCGGAACCTACCGAAGACCAGTTCGGTTCGCTCCAGGCCGCCAATTGCGAGCGGTCGGCTCTGCGGGAGCCTCCACGCCCCCTTACAGCGTGATGACGTGGTCCGGCGGGTTGCCCGCCAGCGCCGCATAGAGGTCGGGAAAGCAGCCGACCCGCACGCCATCGACCGTGTCCTTGGGCACGGCCGCGCCGATCTCGCCCTCGGCCAGGGAGCGCTCCAGCGCGCACTGGTCACAGAGCATCAGAAGCATTCCCTGCTCGGCAGCCACCTTCCCGAGCCGCTCGCCCAGCTGGTCGCCGGCTCGTAGCACGTAGGTGTTGTCGTCAAAGAAGAACATGCCGACAACCTCGACGCCGTGCGTGCCCTGCTCCAGTTGCGGAAGGATCATCTTTCCGAGCTTGTAGCTGGCCGTGTGGCCGGAGGTAGAGAAAACATAGGCGACTTTCATGTAGGCGAACACTAGTCGGGAATTCGCCCCATGCCGATGGAAGAGCTCAGGCACCACCCGGGCCGACAAAAACACTGCCGCAACCACGCACAGGCGGCACTCTCGCCGCGCCCGAGCGCGGATGATCCGACTGCTGCTCACAGGCAGGAGGCGGCCGCCCGCGGCGCGCTTGCGCATCGCCGGGAGCAGGGCTCGGTGGAGATGGCACAGGACCGCGGCAATACCTAGGCAGCGACCGCGCTGCCGCCCTGGGTCTGCTGCCTTGTCAGAAGGGGGCACGGCCGCACTTGGCATCGGGGAGGTGCGAGAGCGCAGGTCGCGGGCAACCCGGCCAGGAGGCCCACAAGAGGAGGCGTCGGCGGCCTCCTGGCTGATCTGAGAGCACAAGCCGGCCTTGCTGGGCCCATCGTTCGCCGGTCACAATCGCGTGATGCACTATCCGTCAGTGTCGCTGGCGGCCCAGGTCAGATCGCAGCCAGCCCCCTGCTGTGTCGTCCAAGCGTTGACTGAGCGACGGTGACCTCAAGCGGCTGTGAGTTGGCATCGATAGATAGCCGGTGCCGGCACGGCAACTGAGTCTCCGCCACCCGGACATGTGCGTCGCGTGCGACGGGCAGCTCCCTGCGGGAACACGGGCGTGGTGGGACCAGAGCGCCCGCACGGTCACCTGCGTCATGTGCTGGGACCGCGACGAGGCGGCCCCGGCACGACCTGCGCTTCCCGCTGACGAGTTCGAGTCCGGACAGGCGGGTGCGAGCTTGGAGCGCGAGTACGAGCGGCGCAAGCGAAACCGTGAGCGGCGCACGAGAGACGCCCATCCTCACATCGGCGGGCTGCTGCTCGCCATGCGCGGCACGCCTCAACATGAATTCGCGTTTCACCAGGGCGCCGTCGCCGAGCGTGCTGTTGCGGACTCGTTGGGCAAACGTACGGCGGGCAGTCCGGTCATCACGTTGCACAACCGTCGGATGCCGGGCGGGCGCGGCGACATCGATCACATCGCCATCGCGCCGACCGGCGTCTACGTGATCGACACCAAAGACTGGAAGGGCAAGGTCCGGATTCAGACGCCGTGGTTTGGAGCGGCCAAGCTGCTCATCCGCGGCCGTGACTGCACCGAGCTCTTCGATGGCCTGGAGCGGCAGATCACCGCCGTCCGGGGCGCGCTGGATCGCGACGGTTATCACGAGATCCCGGTCCACGGTGCCCTGTGCTTCACCCAGGCCGATCTCCCATTCCTGAGGACGCAGAAGTTCCGAGGACATCTACTCCTCTACCGCAAGGCGCTGGCCAAGCAACTCAACGCCGATGGTCCCCTTACCCCCCCGGTCCTGGGGAGCCTGGCACACCATCTGACCGTGGCGCTCCCGCCCGCTCGCTGATTACTCCCGCGCACGCGGCCCGGCCAGCCCAACACGCGAGCCTCGCGTCGGTGCGCACGCTCGAGCGGACACGCTCTTGCTCGACTCTGACCTTGAGAGCCACGACCGACCAGGCGGATACGGTGACGACGTGCCGGCCATCTCCGGAATTGACCCGACCGCTGACCGGTTCAGCATTCGCGCGCTCCGAGCACGTCCTCCCGGACCGGCGGCGCAGCACCTCGAGCGCCAGCGCGTGGGCTGGCGAGAGATCAGTGCGGTGTGCACAGCTTCGGCCCATCGCGGTCAGGGCCTCGGTTCCCGACTGGTCCGCGCGCTCGCCGACGGCATTCATGTCGCCACGAGCGAGCGTTCCTCAGCGTGCTCACCACCAACACCAACGCGATCGGGCTCTACGAGCGCCTCGGGTTCCGCATTCGCACCAGCAGGACGCTCGCTGTGATGACACCGAAGGCGACACCAGGGACCTAATGCAGCCATCCAGGCAGTTCAGCAGGTGCGGCTACTCCGCTGGACGAAAGCAAGCGATTACGTGAGTCGGCCTTCGAGCTGTCCAGCGGAGACTGGATCGAGCCTTATAACGCGTCGGACGGTCTGCTGTGCAAGGGTGCCGTCTGGCGCCGGTGGTGGCGGTGATGGCTTCGTCCCGGAATCCCTCGATGGCCCCGATGGTGCTTTCTATGGTGACGCGGTGGTCGGTTCCCAACGGCGGTCTCGACGTAGGTCTTAAACGCCATATCAGCAGAGTGCGATGCCCAACTGGTGGGCGGCGACGCCGAGCTGTAGAACATCCCCCCGCCCCCGTAGATCGGCGCGCTCCACGCCCCCCAGTTATACGGCGACGTGTCGGTGGTAAAGGCGACGATCGCGTACTGCGTACCAGCCACCACATGTGCGGGCGACGCAAAATTGACTGCGACCCACAACGGCGTAAGAGCGTTGTTGTTGCAATTGGTCGTGATGCTCGAGCGCGGGACGGACTCGCTCGCAAGCGCAGTCGAGGTCGGCGCCCCTCCGCTCGTCGTCGTAATCTCAACAATCAGCGGCGCCGTCGCGCCGTATTCGCAGAGGTCCAAGTCGACCTCGTTGAGCCCTCCGGTCAACCCAGGGGTAAACGTTTGAGCGAGGCTCTGGGATAGCGCCCCGGGCGGGCCCGTATTTATTTGGAAGTTAGTGTTTAGCTGGGTTTGCTGTTGGTCAAGCGTGCCCATCGCCTGCGCCGCGCCGGACGCGAGCAGCAGTACACTGGCGACCATCATCAAGCTGGTGTCGACCAGCCGCCATCTCATTCTTCCCTCCCCCGATCGTTAGCGAGCAGCTCGACATTACCGCCTCTGGGCCGCTGCCGGTTCGTCCACCGCGCCGACGCACTCCGCCGCGACCCCGCGGCGGTCCGGTTCATCAGCGCTGAGCCGCTAATCGGTCCACTTGAAGGGCTCGACCTACACGACATCGACTGGCTCATCGCCGGCGGAGAGTCCGGCCCGCGGCACCGTCGAGTCAACCCCGACTGGATCCGCGACTTGCGAGACCTCAGCGTCCAGCACGATGTCGCCTTCTTCTTCAAACAATGGGGTGGCCATCGCCCTAAGTCCAACGGGCGGGAGTTGGACGGCCGGATGTGGGACGAGTACCCGACGAGACACATGCTGTCCCGGCCTAGCCGCGCGGCTAAAGGCACATGCGCCCTCCCACGGCGGACGTGCCCCGAGGCCTGTGAGCCATGGGGGCTGGGAAGCATCCAAGGGTCGGCGGCATGGTCCGCCTCCATGAGCTCCGGTCTCAGCTCGCTAGTGCGTGTCCGCATGAGCCACTTGAACGTCGGGTCCGTGCCTCGCCGTAACCAGGGCTCCGGGCGCGGGGTCTCCGTTGGTCCTCGTGCCTAGGTGCGACCCTGGCACTGGAGTAGCGGATTTGGCGATGAGCAGGGCGGCTATGGATCTCGTTCCGCGGCCCTGCTTTGCTCTGGCCGAGGGTGCGAGACTCGGCCGGGGCCAGATTTCTGGTCTTGGCCGGGAGCGACCGTCTCGTTAAGAGTGCCGGAATGGCGAGATACCAGCAGCGGCATTTCTGAGTCCTCGGGTGTTCGCCCGCCTGTGCATACGTGCGGACCCGTGGCGGGGTCCGCCGAGGGCGCCGGTGGCGAACGGGGGATGATCGTGAGGACGAAAGCGACCGAGCTCGCGGTCGCGGCAGGCGCTGCGATGTTGGTGGCCGGCGGCCGGCGGCCGGGGTGAGGCGGTGTTAGCGGAGGTGAGAGCTTGTGGGGGCTGCGTGAAGGGTCTGGCGGCGATCGGGCAATAAGGGACATGCATAAAGACAAAACCGACGCCGCGGTCATCCGGGCGTCTCGAAAGGACCGAGCCGCGTTCGGGGTGATCTTTGATCGCCATTGGCCACGGATCTATCGGTATTGCGTGGAGCGTGCCGGGCCTGCCGCGGGGGAGGATGTTGCGGCAGAGACGTTTCGCGTCGCGTTCACCGAGCGCGAGCGCTATGACGGCCGTGACGACGCGGCGCCGTGGCTGTACGGGATCGCGACCAACCTGTTGCGTCGGTGGTTTCGCGCTGCGGCACGCGGATCGAGGGCGATGTCACGGCTCGGCAGTGAGGTCAGCGGTGAGGAGCTGGATGAGATCGTCGAGCGGCTGGACGCCGAGCATCTCAGCCCACAACTGAGTTCGGTGCTGGCTCAACTCTCCCCGGCTGACCGCGACACGCTGCTGCTGCACACGTTCGCTGATCTGACCTACGAGCAGATCGCGCGCGCCACCGACGTTCCCGAGGGGACCGTCGCGTCGCGTCTCAATCGTGCACGCGCCCTGGTGCGTGCTCATCTCGAATCTATGGAGTGTGCTGATGCCTTCCAACGTTGACGAGTTCACGTGGGTGAGCGACCACCGCTTGGACGTTCCCGACCCCGACGGCGCCATGACCGACCGCGCGCGGATGGCGCTCGTGAATCACATGTCGGCCGCCATCGATCGGCCCGGGCGCCGGCTGCCGTGGCTGATCGGCGCGAGCGCCGTTGCGGCCGGCGCGGTGGTCCTCGCCGTCGGGGTGGGTGCCGGCTCGGCCCCGCACCGCAGCGGATCGGCCACGCCGGTCGCGAGCCTCGCGCAGCAACCCGTCAGGCCGTCGTTCGTGCTGCTGCAGGTCGCGGGCCGCGCCGCTCAGACCCCCGCGCTGCCCGGTAACGCCACCCTGGTCTGGCGATCCAGCGACGTCATCACGCCGGGTCGGGGGCCGACGGTCTTCACCGGCTATGACCTGTTCCAGGACAACGGTGACTACTACTACGGTCAGACGCTCGCGGCCGTGCGTTCGGCGGCCAGCGATCCCTCGCCGTCCGACGCGCAGGCCGCGCCGAACGGTCAGGTCGTCGCCGCCGCGGCCGCCTCGGCCGATCTGACCCCGGGGCAGGCCGCCGAGAAGCTCCTGGCGGCCGGCCCGCACGCCACGCCGCCCAAGGTTGGGCAGGTCGACACGACGCAGGGCAAGCCGTTCACCTGGACGCAGGCTGCGATCGACCGCGACCTGGACGGCATCGAATGGCTGTCAATCAGCGCAGCGCTCGAGGGCGGCGCCGGAAAGCCGCAGGTCCGCGCCGGAGCGCTGCGCGCGGCGGCGGCGATGCCCGACACGACCGTGACCAACACGACCTACGACGGTCAGCCGGTGGTCCAGATCACCTGGCATCAGGGGCCCGGTCAATTCGTCGAGAGCCTGACCGTCGACAGCCAGACCGGAATTCTGCTCCTCGCATACACGGGCCGTGGCTCGACCGGCGTGACCGGCACCACGACCTACAAGGTCAGCCGGGTCACCGCACCGAGCCTCACCGCAGCGCACTAACACGCCAGACGCATTCGCAGAACGCCAGGCGCGCTGCCGCTCACAGCCCCGACGTCCAGCAGCATCAACTGCTGGGCGTCGCGGGCAGCGAGCGTCATAAATTACGAAGCGTCGCGTCTGCGCTGCCGCTCAGGCCCAACGAACCACCAGCCCAGGATGATCACGCAGCCTTCGCAGTCGAGACTGCTGGTCTCACGAACAAGCAGAAGCCTCCGGCGAGGACAAACAGCATCGCAAGGCTTCCGCTCTCGGCCGAATCCAGCAGCGTGGCAGCCCTCCTTTCGATTCCTGGCGGGCATCCCCACGGCCATCGCGAGGGTCCTCGTTTGCGCGCGGAAAGCGCGCCCCAGCCCGACGGCCGGCGAACGGAACGAGGCTGCCTCCGACTCTCGGACCGCGGGACTCGAGAATCGCCGAAAGGAGGGGCGACGCGGCGAACCGCAGAATCGCCGTGCTGCCTACGCAAAGCCGGTCGGCATCGCCCGCGTTGTGGTCACACCTATCCCGCGCGGGCGGGCGATGGGTGTCGTGGCGTTGCGATCGTCAGGGTGAGCCGACGTCAACGATCGCGTCCGCGGCGTAGCGCTCGTCAGGTGGTGCTGCTGCCAGCGATCACATCACAGCGAAGCGCGCGCCACGGCCTGACTGCCCTTGCGGCGGCTTTCGTGCTCGATCAGGCGGCGGGAGCTCGGGTGCTGACCGTCACAAAGCGCATGACGTCGATCTGCCGGTCGATCAACATCGACCGCATCGTCTCATCGGCGCGCTTGCGACGTGGGGAGTCGCGCGCGACCTTATACGTATAGCCGCTGACAAGCTCGTAGGAGACCGGCGCGCAGTGGCGATCGAGCCGCGGCGGGCTGAGCAGCGGCGGACGATGTTCGGGCAGGTGAAACCAGTGCTGATCGGCCTGCTGGCGGGTGGTGCGGTTGATGTCGGCGGCGTGACGATGCTCGCCGGCGATCGGCTTGGCGGTGTGTTCGGCCGGGTTCCAGGTCAGCAACAGCGTCTGGAACGGGTCGATCGGAAAGCGGATCTCCGCGGTCTCCATGAAGCCAACGCTGGGCATCGCCCTGATCGGCATCTCCCGACCAGCCGGAAGACGCGGAACGCACACGACGGGCTGGTCACCGCTGGCGATTAGCGGCTCGTTGAAGGTCACCAGTGACCAGTGCATCGACATGAACAACGACGCGAGGCGAGGAACCTGCTGCATTAGAGTGTTGACCCGTACCCGATCGCCAACGGCAGCGTCGACGGCCGCCTTCTCCATGTCCTCCTGCCAACGCTTGCGCGCGAGCTCGTCGTTGATCGCCGCCAGACTCACGCTCTCATAGGCGGCGCGCCACGCCGACGTGCGCACCGTGTGGACCGCCATGAACTGCGCGATCACTGCTCGCTGCACCTGGGTCAACGGCCAACGGCTCCGAAACTTGCGCAAGATGGGCGTCGCTGCGTTTTCGAGTCGCTGCAGCGTGTGCTCGGCGGCGTTGCTGAGGACGTGGTCCTTGCCCCACCACGCGTGACGCCACCCGACTGAGGTGACGTTGCGCAACTCAGGCGGGACGCCGAGATCCTCGGGTTGCACCGCGACCTGCTCGTTGGTCGCCCAGCCCCGGATGTAGCAGCGAGAGGCAAGGTGGATGCGGTGTGCCTTTCCCATAGTGCTCGCCGAGCGTAAGCGGGCGTCAGGACAGAAATCCCGCTGCCGCGCTGTCCGTTTGAGGCCCTAGGTTGGGGGCGTGAACGACCGCCGGGAGACCTCCAACTACCTGCTCACGCTGGCGGCGATTCTCGTCGGGATCGTGGCTATCGTCGGCGGCTACGGCCTGACGGTGCTGCACACCGATCACCCTCCCTGGCAGGACATTTGGGTGGACGTCGCCGTCGGCATGCTGTTGCTCGCCGCCGGGCTGGTGATCCCGAGCCTGCTGCTGCGCCGGCCGGCACCGCCGCCCGCCCCGCTGACCCCGCTGGAAACCTGGTTGCAGGCGCGGATCGACGCCGCTGAGGAGATCAAGCGGCAGCGCCCCACTCGCGGTGAGGCCTGGTACCGCTCGTCCATGGGCGAGTGGGATGTCGAGAACTGCAATCAGCTCTACGAGGGCGACGAGCCGGTAGCGCCGGACCTGCTGGACAACTATCGCTGCAGCCCCAAGACCGGGCTGGTCGACGGACCCGGGCCGCCACACGACACGGCCGAGTACGACCGCTACTACGGCGAGCGCCTCTCCTGGTGCCGCCACGCGTTCCGCGCCTCACGCGATGGGATGCCGATCAAAGCGCCGTTGGAGAACGCAGTCCCGGACGCCCATCGCGACGAGCTCCAGGAGATCGCCGCCGGCCTGATGGAGGGCTCGCTGCGGTACGAGCGCAGCGCCTCATATCACCCTCCCGGCCGCGACGGGACGGTGCTGCTGGCCGAGTCCTTCCAGGCGCACTTCCCGGCGATCGCACGGATGCTGGCCGAATGGGATGGCCTACTCCAAGCGCGCCAGTCGATAGTGCAGCAGCTCTGGGAGCGGATGGACAAGGGCTGGGATGACCGAGCGCAGCTGCCGCCTCCCACGATCGTCTACACGCAGATCATCGAAGCGGGCAAGACCGAGCTGCCGTGGGTGCAGAACGACTGGCTGACGCTCGGCGGCGGGCACGGCATTGCCGAGGTGACCGACGGCCTCGACATCGACGAAGTCAAGCGGCCCTACGACGAGTTCCTGCTGGAGGTGCTGGCCACCGACCTGGCCGGGGAGCTGGTCGCCGCCCGCAGGCGGATCGATACGGCGAAGGTGACGATCACCGAGCAGCTTGAACGGCTCCGTGCGCAACACGTGATCCGCGGCACCTGCGACCTATGCGCAGCCGCGGCCAGCTAGCGGCCGGCTTTGCCCAACACGAACACGTGTAGACCGCCGTGGCCAACACGTTCGGGTTCGCGGCGAAACAGCGATTCCGATCGTCAGCCAGAGAGCGCTCGGGCGATCGCTCTGCCGCGGATGTGCGCGCCGGCAGAGCAAGGGTCCGCGTCATCGCATGGGCGCGACGGAGCGATGCCGGCTAGACGCTTGACTTGTGACTTATTATTTATTCATGGCCAACAAATCTTCCCGCTACGAGGTCCTGCCTGACGACGACCTCCAGCCGAAACACCCAGTCCCCGGAGTTCCGCTAGAGCGGCAAGCCGAGGCGATGCGCGAGCTTCGCTCGATGCACAACGAGATCCCTCGCGGATTCGTGAGGCGGGACCGCCAGATGCAAGCCTGGGCTTTGAGCAACAGCCTCAGCCGGCAGGACATGGCGAGCGCCGTGGACATGCACAAGAGCCGTGTCGACCAGATCATCCGTGACCTGACGCTCGCTGACCGTGCGATCAAGGCGGAGCGGGCGCTCGAGCAGATGCGAAGGCACATGCCCGATGAGCTGCTCCAGCAGATGCTTCAGCAGGAACCCGATTTGGCAGCCTACGAGGAGCTCGGGATCACGCCTGACGAACTCGGGGTTCTGCCGGACTGACAATCGACTGAAGTCACCTCTACTGATCCGCCCCGCGAATGAGGCGAACCATGGCCACAGGTCTTCCCTCCGGGCTTGCTTGTCACGCGGGCAGGCTCCCGTCGAGGTAGTAGCGCGTGACTCCGCCCATTCGCTCGGGGGTCTTGCCGGCGACCGCTCGGCCTCGGCGAGCCGGTCGGTCGAGTGAGCGAGGCAGACGGACGGGACCCTCCGAACGTCTGCGGAAGCCTGCATCATTCGCGTTGTGCCGATGAGCGACGAGGATGTTCGTGCCGAGTGCCGCGACGCGCTAGCGGACGCTGGTCTCACAGCCGAACAGGTTCGCTTCTTCCAGCTCCGTGAACTCGGAACGGGCACCATACGGGCTGCTTGGTTTCGGCCTCACACAGACATTGAGCTACACGACCGTCATTTTCCCGGCGACGACGCGCAGCGGGAGGAGGCCAATAACCTCGAGAGCCGGAGGTTGCACCGTGTCGCCGTTCCCGCCGAGCCCGACGATCGCGTGCTATTCGCGGCACTCGTCCGCCACGAGCTTGAGCACGCCCGCCAGTGGGACGCCCGATCGATCATCTTCGATCTCCAAGGCTTCATCGAAGACGACGTCCTCACGGAGATCGCGGGTGGCCTCGACGGCTGCAACGGCGGGCTGATCAACACGGTCCCCAGCGAGATGGACTGCAACGCGGCAGCGTCGGTCTACATCGCGGACCGGTTCACCCCTGCCGAGATCCAACCAATTAGGAACGGCCCCAACCGGTTCTTAGCGTGCTCGCTCATCGGGCCCCTGCCGCCCGAGACACTTCCGAGCCGGATGATCGCGTTTGCCTACGTCCACCGTGCCGCGGTCGAGCGACACGCGGAGCGTCGCGGCTTCTCCGTCACGTCGATGCTCTTCTCTCTGGATCGGAACGCGCGGGATTACTGGATCCGGCTTGAGCAGGGCATGTAGGGCCTACGCATGTCCGAGCCCAGGGCCTCTGTGGAATCCGGCTGAAGCGCGCTTGGTTCGAGAAATCACGACAACGGCAGGCCGACGTAGTCGTCACGCCGGACCGACGCGACGGGCGCACGGTGACACGGCCGACGGGATGGGGCCGCGATGTCTCTTAGGCGCCACGACGATCGCTTAGATCTTCGCAGCCCATACCGCAGCGCTAGCGCGTTGGCGCCAAAGCGAGCTTCAGTCCCCGTCGCGGTTCGGCCAGCGCGCGACGGACACTCAGCGTTTGCGACCTCTCGCTACGCGCCGGTTAGAGCCCGCGGATGAGCGGGTGCTGCGGGTCGATGCGCATGACATGAAACTCGCGTTCGAACTGCTGCGGGAGATCGTTGTCGGCCACGATCAATTGGAAGTCGCCCCTCAGCGCGCCCGGCTGGTTGCGGCTGGTGTGGAGCGTTCGCAGGTAGCTGTAGATGTGCTCGGCGCGGGCGAGGTCGTCACGCTCCGCGCCTGAGGCCTTGCGGATGCTGTCGAGCATCATGAAGCTCGGGGTGAGGATCTGGCGATCTCGGACCGCCATGGCGAGGTTCGCGAGGTAATAGGCGACGTTCGTCGTCGTCTTCATCCCGCCGGAGGAGAGCTGTTTGAGGGTGCGGCCGTTGACGACCGGCAGGTAGGTCGAGCGGTCGACCTCCGCGGACTCAAGCCAAGGGAGGGTGAGGCGGCGCAGGATCTCGCCGAACTCGTCCGACAACTCCTCCACTCTCTGGCGAGAGGACGAGAGCGCGTCGCGGCGCTCTTGCTCCTCCTCTTCGAGCTTGCCGGTGCGCTCGGGGATCTGGTCGATCTCGGCCTGCTCCTGGCGAACCGCCGCCGCGACCTGCCGGGCCTCGACCAGCACCGTGCGCTCGCCCGTGAGCGCTCCGAGCTGCTGGGTGACCTCCTGGGCGATGTTCAGGTGCGGCGCCGTCGCTTCGGCGATCATGCGCTGCAGCTCTGCGCGATGCGCCTTCAGCTCGGAGGACAGCGCTGCCACCTCGGCAATGAGCGAGTCCCGCGCGGACACCAGGCGGGCCTCCAGTGCCTGCGTCTCGGAGAGCTGGCCGAGGAGTTGGGCCTGAGCGTCCGCCACCGGGTCCTTGACGGGGGGCGGGTCCGGCTGCAGGCAGACCACGCAATGACCGACGGGGTGCGGCCGCGCATCCAGTCGCTGCTCGCACCGGGGGCAGGTGAGGAACGGAAGCGAATCGAGCACGGAGTGAGCGTCCCGGCCCTCCTTGACGGCTTGGAGGTCGCGCTCCAACTGGTTGGCCGCACGCTGGACCCCGTCGAGTTCCTGGCGCACCGTGTCCAGTTCCTCACGCGCGTCGGCGTGCCGGCGTTGTGTTGCGGCGATCAGCTCCGGCAGCTTGGACACCTCTCGGGCGGCGAGCTCAGCGCCGGCGCGCGCCTCGGCGAGCTGCCGTGTCAGGGCAGCTTCCTGCTCGTCGATCTCCGCGACCCGCGCCTCGATCGTCTGCGCCGTGCCGACGATGCCCTTGGTCTGGACGAACTTCTCGACGGTATCGATCTCCTTCCTGCGCTCAGCGCGCGTCTTCTGCAACGTGAGCCGCTCGACTTCCAGCCGGGCGACCACCTCGTCGATGATTCCGTAGAGCAGCTCGAACGTGCTAGCGCGCTTGGGTCCGATGAACGGGTCTTCGCTGTGGGCGGTCGACTGATCGACGCTGTCCTGATCCAGGTAGCAGTAGTTGAAGACGTCGGCAAACGAGATCGACGTGAGCTCGTTGGACCGGGCCGCCCTGGATTTCGCGACCCGGACGACAGGGATGCCGAGCTGGCCGAGCAGCCAGTCACCGAGCACGGGGTATCTCGTGCCTTGTCGCGTGGTCTGATAAGTGCGGGCGGGGCCGTTGCCGTCACTGACCGTCACGCGATTGCGGTCCTGGGTGAAGCCCCGGATGAGCTGGAGTGAGCGCGCGCCCGCGTCGATGTCGAGGATGACCCCGGAGGATGCTCGGGTGATCTCCTCGACGAGGTCGTCGTTCATCCCGAGCCCATAGTGGATGAGGTGCAGCAGTGAGCTCTTGCCTCCACCGCTGGCGCCGACGATCACCGTCACGCCATCGGGAAATCGCCAGGAGTGTTCGGGGTCGGCGTGCTCCAGGCTGACGCGTCTGATGCGCAGTTCGGTGCCCATCAGCCCTTGTGTCCCACCAGCGCGCGGCGCAGGTGTGTATGCGCCCGCTCGGGATCGGCCCGGAACTCGGCGGTGACCCGCTCCGTTCGTTCATGTCGCTCCGGGGCAACCCCGGCCTGGAGCGTCTGCGCGGCGGCGTGTCCGGTCACGGTCAGCCGCAGGTAGAGCCAGTCTCGTTCGACGAGTCCGCGGGCGATCAGGCGCCGGAGAATGGGCACGATGACCTCCCCGGCCAGGGAACGCTTCCAGGCCAGGAACGTCTCCTCTGTTGATCGTGCCTCCTGCAGGCTCGGCAGCAGCGAGGTCGCCCACGCCGTCTGCGACAGACGCGCGAACTGCCGCAGCACCGACGGGTGTTGCAGCAGGAAGTCGACCGCGCACAGACCATCCAGGTCGCTGAGACCATCGGATCGCGTGCCGCGCATGATTACGGCCAAGAGCCGGCCTTCGCGAGCCGAGGCACGCAGGTCACGCATCGAGTCCCGGCACCTCCCCGGGAGGGCTAAACCAGACTGTGCAGTCGTCGGTGAGCTGATAGGCCGCGCCGGTCAGCAACGTCGGGTGCCGGTCTTCGGGTCGCGTGCCTTCCGGCACCGTGGCGGCGTTGTGCAGGCGGGCGATCAGATCGGAGTGCATGGCCCGACCGTAGGGCAGCGTGCCCGTGTCCAATGCGGACGACTCCGCAAGGTTGGCCTGATCCTGGACCCACTCCTGAAGGCTGTTGAGCTCCTCCTGGCGGTAGGGGATGTCGCGGTACTGTGCGCGGTGCGCGAACCAGCCCGTTCGCCGGCGCTTAGCCGTCTCCACGACGGACTCGCCCAGCCCGCCGGCCCTGAGCTTCTTCGACATCGACGTCTCCTCCGGCGCTTCAGCCTCCAGAGTCGGAAGGCGGGGCACTCGCGCTCGTGCCGCCTCTCGGAGCGCCTCGGCGACGTCGCGTTCATTCACGCACCGGGCCTTGAGGACCTCCGCCTGAATGACCGTCCGGCGGTCGGCGGGCGCGGCGGTCAGCACGATCACCGCGGCGGCGGTGGAGAGGCGCTCGGTGCTGGCGTCGGCAATGAGCTCATAGGCGATTCGGACCGCACGGGAAGGCTCAAGCGCGGTGACGCCGAGCCGGTCGAGCGCCGGGGCTGCGTACAGGTCGGCGTAGGTGCTGATGATGTAGGCCCGGTCGGGAACCCGGGTGACCGTCAGACGCTCGAGGAACACGTCGAGGTCCTCACGCGAGGCGCCGAGACGTTGGGCGAGCTCGGCGCGGGCCGCCTCGCGCTTGGCAGGGTCTGCGGAGTTCAGGTCCACTGCGTTGCTCGCTCGGTTGGTCTCGAAGCAGCAGTCGATCTGGCCGTTGGCACGCTGGAACGTATCTAAAAGGCGGCCAAGGTTGCCCGCCGGGCCCCCCAGCGTGGCGATCGTCCACGCTGCCGAGCCGTCGTCGCGATGCTTGATGCTGACCGCCTCGACTTTCCCGTCGCTGCTGATGACCAGGAAGTCCTCGTGCCACTCGCAGATGACCTCGCACTCCACGCCGGCGGCGACCGCCGCCAGCAGCCGGGCGGCAGCGCAGCAGTATTGGAAGCGGTACCGGTCTGCAGTCGCCGCGCCCGCGTCCTCTCCAGGCGGATCGGTCAGAGGGAATGCGGGCACGGCGCGATCGTGTCGAAGCTCAGACAAGCTTGCGTTTTGCTGTGCGGTGCTGCTCCAGCTGCGGGGCTGGCTGATGGTGGCTTTGCCGTCAAGGGATCGTCGGAGCGGCTGCCGGCGGACGAGGTCAGTTGTCCTCCAGGCGATATGTGCCACGAACGCGCACGCACTTGAACCCGTACCGCCGATACTGGCGCGCCTCGGCGTGCGAACAATATTCGCCGCGCCCGAGGCACTTTTGGTGGCCTGCGATCACGGCGGGGGTGTCCCGCGACGGGCATCGCTTTGCCAGCGCCGCCGTGGGCAAGAACGCGAAGCCGCCGATCAACGCGCCGCTCGCGAGAGCGGCTGTGACGAAGTTGCGCATGATGCCCCTCCCTGACTCTCAGTGGTCCTCCGGCCCCTGGCCGACCCTATTCAATACGGGTTGACTAATGCAACCCATCAAAAGCGTCAGCGTGCTGACCGTAGGCCGTTCTGCAACCGTGGCCGACGGTCAAGCAGTGCTCTGGCTGGTCGATCAATCCACCATGACTCCGCCCGACGCGTTGCCCGTCAAGGCGGGCCCGGTACCTGACAAGCTGACGATCTGGCCCGTCGATGATGGTCGCTACGGACTTGACGCCACGTTTCAGGGAGCGTCTGGATATCAGCGCGCCGAGCACCACGAGCAGGAACGCTCGCGGCGCGGCGTGCCGTATCGCTTCGTCCAAGAGCTCGACGGTGGCTGGACCCTGCGGTTCGGACCGTTACAAGCTACCGACGTCGCGGCCGCGCTAGGTGCGTTCGTCTACTAGGACCAAGCTGTGCCGCGCGCGTCGTGAGACGGCTGCTGTGGCCTGAGGCCATCACCGAGATACCCGGGACCATGGCGCTGAGCTACGATCGCGCACAAGTGCGCTGTACCGGAGGGGCGCTGGTCCTTGGTCGCGGGGAGGCGTTCGAATGAGCAGATCAGTGGTTCAAGCAGGTCTCAAGCTTCTCGCCATTGGGTTCATCGCGGCAGGCGTGATCGTTTTCGCCGCAGCAGAGGCCGGCGCGGCCGGATCCCGTCATCGCTGCGCGCCTCCAAAGCCTCACAGCTTTTTCAAAAGGATCCAGGCGTCGTCGAACGTCTCGTGTCGAATGGTGCGCCAGGTAATCCCGGTCTGGAACAGTCATGAGTCCCCGCCCTTCATTGCCGCGGGATTCAAGTGGTGGGAGTACCGCAACTACGACAAGGCCAAGGGTCTCATGTACACGCTCTTGCACACCTCGGGGCATCGGAGCATCTACCTGTGGACCCTGCCTTACGGATAGGAAGGACTCGCACCCATGCCCCGCATTACATCCCTGTTCATATGTGCCATCGCGACTGCCGCACTCCTCTGCGCTACAGCTTTCGCGGACTCAGGGCCCATCGTGAGCCCAACGGCCGATCCCTACTACAAATACGGCGGCCTCAAGAACACGAAAGGCTTCGGGAAGGCCCAGCCCCGCGAGATCTTCTACGGCGGAGACCCGACCGGCCTCGTGTGCAACATCCGCTGGAAGACTTGGGGCGCCCAGATCGCTACGGGCTATGGGACCGGCTGGTATGTCAACACCCACCAGAGCGTCGCACAAGGACACCCGGCAGTCGCCATTGTCAAAGCCTCGCACCTCGGCCGCTGGCATGGCAAGCGCGCTTACCTGAATCTCAGGTGGTCGTTCCCGCAGCACGGGACTCAGCACGCGCCGAGCTGCTAGGTAGGTCGGGCACCAGTTCGCGAACGCCGGCTCGGCCGCGATTATCTTCGCTCTCGTCTCACGCAACGCACTAGTCCACGCGATCGCATCCGCGACTCAACGCCCCAACATCCGCGCCCGGAGCAGGACGACCGCGGTGCCACGATGGGATCGCCCGTCGCCCGCTCGTCACCACAGCACCGGCGGCGCAGACCGGCTCTGCGTAGGCAGCACGGCGACCCTGAGGGTCGTCGCCTCGTCCCTCCTTTCGGCGACGAACACGCCTTCGGCGAGGCCGGCCCGCACAATCGCGTTCGTCAGCGGCGAGCAGGTTTCGGCTGGCTTGTGCTTAGGCGACATCTCGATCATTGCGCGCGCAGTCCATGCGCATCGAAGCCGGGCCGTGGCGCCGTCGATGCAGACGGGTGTTGCGTAGCAGCGCCGCGGTTCTGCAAGCGGCCATCTTCAGGCTGGTTTCGGCGACGGACCGGTGGCTGGCTCGACGAACGAGCCCCTGGCCGCAACGGAAGTCCGCACGACCACCCGTCGCCAAGCAGCAAACGGCTCCACCCAGGTCGTATGGATGAGCCAAGCTCCAGGTAGTACCGGTGGGACAGGACTCAGGTCGCGACGACTAGACCCGTCGCCGGCCGATCGCAATAGCCGTGGCAGCAGCTCACCGCCGGTCTCCAAGATCCGATCGGTCAGAAAGGTTGCGCCCGCTAGCGACCGACGATGTTAGTCCTTGACGAAATGAAGCGTGATTCCAGCTTCGATTCCGGCCGTGACAACGCCGATGCTCCCCCCCGCCGACATCCCTAGAGATATCTCCACCTCAGATAGCGAGAACCCGTGTCGAGTGTCCTTGTCGATCTTTGCGAGAACAGCGCCGATCTCGCCCTGAACGCGGGTCAGTTCGGCGTCGATCTTCTCGAGTGGGACATCCTTACGACCTGCGGTGAGGCTCTTGACTGCGGCTATTAGCCCCGCTTCCCTTATCTCTTCAGCATCGGCTACGGGTTCGCCTTCAGCCGATAACGCAATCAGAGACAGGCTCGTAGCTGGCACTTTGCTATCGGCCATGACCCACCCCTCGAATAGAATTGGTTACTGCTTTACCCAATCTTCCAGCGCGCCATAAGGCCACGCGAATGACTGAGGACAGCCCACCGGCCAACGGGCGAACATGGCGATCGCCATGTATCGTAATCTGGCCTGCTGCAGCCGCCGCCGCGTAGTACGCAAGCTTGGCGTTCGAGTCGTATGGCGAGCGCACGCGATGGCGTTGCGCCACGCCGTTGAGCCTATCGCCTAGCGCATCCGCGACTTCAGACACCGAGGCGCCGCCGCCCAGGTCGGCGAGTGGCTCGACGATGGCCTCGCCGTAAGCAGTCACGTCACTGCTTAGCCACAGCAAGAGTACGTCCCAGCCCACATGTGCCCGCACACCCGCTTGTATCGCAGCTGGCCCCACCACCCGCCCTGCCTCACACGCCACCGACACGATGGTCTTCCACGCGGCAAGCGCCAAGTTGCTCTCGTCGATCACCGACTGTCGGCTGGAGCCGAGCAGGGCATTCGAATCACCATGTCCGCAGAACACAATCAGCGGCAGCCCCGCACTCATCGCCAGTTCGCAGCCGAGACGATCCGCTGGTGATTCAAATGAGACGTCGACCGAAGGAGGGTGACCACTACCTGCCAGTCGGTCACGAAGATACCCGCCCCACCTCGCGAGGTCGTCGGCGGCTGGATCGCCGCCGGGACGGATATATGCGACTTCAGGCATGCAGGGGGGTCTCCCCGGCTGCAGCCGACGGTGGCTCGGTGTCTAGCGACTCGAGGTCACTCGCGACCGCCTCTAACGACGTTCGTCGGACGGTGTACTCAAGTATGGCGAGCACTTGCTGCCCGAGGTGGTCATTCTCAACTACCGAGCCCACAATCTGACGGGGCGTCAGCTCCACCTGCTCTTGGGCGATACGAAAAGCAGGCACGTCTGGCTCAGGATGATTCTCGAGCCAGATCCGCAAAGCGGATGTGATCCGCTGCTGTTCAGAGTCGCGAAGCACCTAGGGCATCGTAGCGTCGCCAACCAAAGCAAGGAGCGCTTCATCTCGTCCGCAACGCTCGCTCACACGAGTCGGCACTGCATAGGTGCCTGCATACTGATTTGGGGCGCAAAGTCCGCCCTGGTTCCGGCGAGTAGGACTTCGGGGCGTGCGGCGTCTGAACCTGGAAAGGACATCTAATCCTGGTCCGCGGCGGCCACAGTTTCGTGTGTCCACCGCGGGCCGGCCACTCACCATGGGCGGTCGTGGGCGCCGATCTGCTCCGCGGCTTCACGCAGCTCCAGCATCGCCCCGTCGCGTTCTTGTTCAGACAAGCCTGAGTCACGGAGGGAGCCGTAGTGATCGACGAGCTGGCTACCGAAGCTCTTCCAGCGCTCAGCGTTCGAGCGCGCGGTCGTACGAAGGCTGCGCCGCGCCAGCACGATCATCGTTGGATCGGGTTGGTCTGTTCTCGTCAGGTCGGCGTAGCCCAGCTCAGCACGTATCGCCTCAACCCGGTCTTCCGGCACGTCGGCGATCGGCAGCACGAACTGTTTGTGCAGGTCGAAGATCCGAAACCCGAGATCGCGACTCATCTGATCAGCGGTCCACGACCGCTTGCGGGTAACGAGGACTGGGCAGACGTCAATGTCCGGATGCCCCTGCTGGATGAGCGCCGCCTTGTGCAGCAGCTGGAAGAGCTCGTGAGAGCGAGGGTAAATCCAGTGGCGGATGTTCTTGACCTCGACCGGACTGAAGATCGACCCGGTAGATCGCCCGTACTCGTCAAGCTGATCGACCCAGACTGCGTGGTCGAGAGCCCCGCCTGGGACGGGCTCTCCGAATAGCCGGGCGACCTCGGTTGCGTCGGGGGCGACCGGACGGACTCCGTGAGTCGCCGCTACGGCGAAGGAGGCCCGCGCCACGCGTTCGCCAGCTTCTCCGATGATGCCGGAGCGGAAGCGGCCGGTCGGCCGGGCCCACGTCTCGGTGTAGCCGTGGAGGGCACGCTTCCGCTTTGACGCGACGCGAATCAGCTCCTTCTTGCCGCGAGTGTCCGCTGGATGAATCAAGCGTGTACCGCTCGCGTCGAACGGTTCAGACAAAGTGATCCACTTACGTCTGAGAAGTTGAGCGCGTGCGGTTGTCAGATGATGAGGGTTGACCGCGGATGGCACTGTCGGCCAGCGGACATCAGAGATCTTCGCCTCAGCCTCTCGGACGAGGACAGCGCCTTGGTCACGAACGAGCTCCATGAAAGCCTGTTCGCCGAAGCGGATGTACATCGCGGAACTGTGGAGGGCCAAGGCGTGCGGAGCTTAGTGCAGATTGCCACGAGGATCTGCTGATCGGGGAGGCAGGCGCGCACGGTAGGAGTATGTCTCTCCCCTCCTTCTTCTCGGCTCCGAGCAGCGCAAGCTGCGACGACGAGGTGAGTGAGCGGTGAGGCGCTGCGGCACCGCGCAAGTTCCGCGCGCCTGGCCGTCCGGTCACGCCGGAGATTTCGGCGGCGGACCCCGTGCGGCCGGGACGGACGCACTCTGCGTACGCAATTCACCAGCTCCGCACGCGTCGGTCCGGGCCGTGCTTTC
>CAVOUS010000002.1:0-550252 GCA_963699675.1 uncultured Actinomycetota bacterium | reverse complement strand
CGAGGTGCGGTTTGAGCCGCGCTGGAAATGGCATGGCCTGCACGACGGGTTCTGGCGGGGATGGTCGCAAGTCCCGCGGACCTTCAACGCCGGCGGACGCCGCCGGGCGCAAGGCAGTGAGGATCGGCAGTCCCATCGGGTGCAGATCGGCGCTGCGATCCGGTAACCGCCTCCGGCGACGCTCGCGCTCGAATATACGTCCAACCGGGGATGCAGCCGGGCCCAACGACTGCCGATGAACAAGCCATGCTCACCCGGCTGGGGAAAGCGCTTGTGTCCGTGATCGCCGTCGCCTGTCTGCTCAGCGCCGCCGCCGTCGCCACGACGCTCCCTCGCTCGTCGCGGCGGTCGAGGTCTGCGGCGAGCGCGCGTCAGGCCGGTGCCAGGGTCAAGCGCTCGGCGCGACAGCACTGCTCTCCGGCCAAGCGCGCCAGAGTGCACGGTCACCCGGCCACGGGTCCCCGCCGGAGCCCATGCCGCGCCAAGGCCACGAAGGCCCGCGCGAAGACGAAGGGCCCGATCGCCTATGCGGATGGCGCGCCGGTGAAGCGCCGGCATCCGGGCGCCCGGGCGAGCGCGGCGCCGACATCATGGTCGTCGTCCGCGTCCCACATCTCGACGTGGGCATTCGACGATTGTGCGAATGGCGGGTCGAGCGCGAGCGCGGGCCTCGTCCGCGCGTGGGTCAGCTACGCCGAATCCAACTGCGGTCCGGGCGGGGACGCCAAGGCGCTGAGCGACTGCCATTCCGCTCAGACGACCTACTGCGACGTGATCCAGTATCTGGACACGAACTGGATGTATCCGGATGGTTCACCGACGTGGCCGGAGTTCAGCGGCGCGGCGGCGGAGGACTGGTACCAGCATCTGCCCGGTTCGGCCTCGAGTCGCATCCAGTCGGGTGGCAATAACGGCGGGTATCTCGTCAATCAGGCCAACCCGGCCGTCCAGAACTTCTTCGCGGCGTATGCCCGCACCAACTACGACAACGCCGACGGGCTGATGATGGATGATCAGTCCTCGAATCTGGACTCGCAGCTGTGGTATTCGACCTGCGGTTGCGGCGCCAGCGCCGAGACGGCCTCCAACGCGGCGCTCGTCTCCGCTCACGAGGCGATGAGCGCCGCGATGACCCACACGAGCGGTCAGCCGTTCACCCAGATCGACAACACGCTGCCCCCCAACCCATCATTGCCTCAGGGGTTCAACCTGCTCAACCGGTCCACGGGCGTCGACGGGCTGATCGGCGAGGGGGAGCCGGAGTCCGACGGCACGCTTGACCCGTATTACTCGACGTTGCTCGATCAGATCGCCTATGTCGCTGATGAGACCAATAGTTTTGTGGTGCCGTTGTCCTATGCGCCGGCGGGGGCGTCGTATCAGTCCCAGACGCGGCGGGTGCAGGAGGCGACGATGCTGTTGGGCTACAGCCCGGGGCATCTGGTGGATTGGGCGGATCTGGAGACGGGTTCGAGTGATCTGGCGGTGTGGCCGGAGGAGGGGATCTATCCGACCGAGCCGGTGCAGTCGATGGGGTCGCCGGGGGGCAGCGGGTGTCTGGCGGGGTCGGGGCAGGTGTGCTCGACCGGCGGTCACAACGACCTGCAGGTGGCGCCCGGCGTCTATCGCCGCGAGTTCGGCGCCTGCTACGCCCAGAACGCCGCGTTCGGGGCGTGCGCCACGATCGTCAACACGACCTCGAGCCCGGTGACGGTGCGGTCCGGGTGGTTGACGCGCTCCTATGGCCATGAGATCGCGTTCACTGGTGGTGACGTGCAGTCGGGCGGGCAGCTGAGCCTCGACGGCAGCCGGTTCACGGCGGGCAGCACGAGCGTCCCGGCGCACGACGCCGCGCTCATGGCTCGCTGAACGGCCGGCAAAAAGCCGTTCGCTCGCGCTCAAAGCGTGTGGATTGCCATCAAGAAACGGGTATTTGTCCGTGCAAAGACGACACGTTGGGCGAGATCGCTCAAGTCGTCGCGCGCCGTGCCGAGGCATTTTGTACGATGCCCCCCGCCTACATAAGACCCAGCCGAGTCGCTGAGGCGTCTGTCGCCTTGGCGAGCGGGGAACCCGATTGGGGCGTCGTCGCCCCCGGGGCGAATCGTCACTTTCGACGTAGCGCTCATCTTTCAGCGCGAGCCCGTCAGCTAACCCCGTAGGCCCGAGAAAGAGAACGGAATGTCTTCCCCCCGGAGAAACGTTCCCTGACGCAGGAGTGCCGCCCTGTGCCCGTCGTCCCCACCCTGAATCCTGCCGTAACCGCGCCTCGTCGCCGGGTGTTCGCGCCCACCGCGAGGCTCTGCAGCGCCCATCGCCGCAGAGTGCTCGCGGCCGCTCTGTTCGCGCTGAGCCTCGTCGCGGTCGTGTTCGCCGGTCCGGCCGGCGCGACGGTGCAGCGCAAGCATCACCGTGCCCATCGTGCCCATCGTGCCCACCGCGGGCAGAGGCGGCCGGTGCACAACTCCATCGCCACCCCGCCGGCGTCGATCAAGTCGCACATCGCGACCTGGGCGGTCGACGACGGCTGCGCCGGGGGCTACGGTGCGAGCTCCGCACTCGTCCGCTCGTGGGTGACGTACGCCGAGAGCAACTGCGGCCCCAGCGACCGCAAGGTGCGCACCGACTGCCGCGCCGGCGGCCGGCGCTACTGCGAGACCATCCAGTACCTCGACACCGACTGGGACTTCCAAGGCGGCCAGCCGCAGATGGCCGGCGCGGCCGCTGCCGACTGGTGGCTCCACGTCCCCACCCGTGGCATCGGCTCGAGCATCTGGACGACGGCGCTGGGGGGCGGGAACCTCATCAATCAGACGCGGCCGGCGGTTCGCTCCTTCTTCCGCTCGTACGTGCAGCAGCACTACAACGCGGATGACGGCCTGCTGATGGACTGGCAGAGCCCGAGCCTTCCCCAGGAGCTCTACTACTCGACGTGCGGCTGCTCGTCCACCCGCGAGATCCGTACGAACTCGGCGCTACGGGCCGCGCACAACGCGATGAGCGCCGCGCTCGCCCATCGCAACGGCGCGCCGTTCATGCAGGTCGACAACTCGCTGTCTCCGAACCCGTTTCTGCCTCAGGGCCTGAACATGCTCAACCGCCGCATCGGGGTGCAGGGCATCATGGGCGAGGGCGAGCCGGTGGAGGACGGCGTGATGGACACCTACTACTCGACGCTGCTCGATCAGCTCGCGTTCGTCGACTACAGTCACGCGTTCGTCGTGCTGCTCACGCGCGGCGACGCGGGCGCCGCCTATCAGGCACAGAGCCGCCGTGTTCAGGAGGCGACGATGCTGCTCGGGTTCCACGGCAACCGCGTCGTCGACCAGGCCGATTTGGAGGTGGGGAACTCCGACCTGGCGATCTGGCCCGAGGAGGGCATCTATCCCTCAGATCCGCTCCAGACGATGGCGGCCCCGCGTGGTCGGGGCTGCCTGGCCGGAACCGGGACTCTCTGCTCGCGCGGCGGTCACAACAACCTCCAGGTCGCCTCCGGCGTCTTCCGCCGCGTGTTCGGCGACTGCTACGACCGGCGGGTCGCCATCGGCCCGTGCGCCGCGATCGTCAACGACACGAACAACTGGGTCATCATCAGGCAGTCGTGGCTCAAGCGCCGGTTCGGCCATGAGATCGCGTTCGCCGGCGGGGACGTCCAGTCCGGCGGCAAGCTCGACCTCACCAGCACGACGTTCTCAGCGGGGACGACCGCGGTCGGGCCTCACGACGCGATGCTGCTCGCCCAGTAGGCGTCGCGGCGCCGGGGCGGCCCCGCCCGAGGACGGTCCGGGGCCACGTGTCCAGCGCGATTGGACGCCGTCTGGACATCCGTCCACCGCCTGGTGGACAGAGTGGCGAAGAGGAAGCGTGATGGCGACTAGACCTACATGGTCAAGCGTCTCGCGGTCGTGCTCGCATCCGCCGTTGCCGCCGCGTGCATGTCTGCCGGCGCCGCCGCCGCCGCGGTTCCGAGCTCGGCTCCGAAGGCTCATGCCGTCCACGCTGCGGCGCACAAGACGTGCCCGCAGCGCCGCGGCAGTCATCCCGCCAAGCGCACCGGCCGCTGCACCTCGCCCGCGAAGCCGAAGGTCGTCCTGGGACGTGCCGCCGCGGCGAGCCGCCGGCGCCGCCCGACGCCGAAGGCCCCGGTGAAGAAGGGCTCGGGCACGACGACCCCGCCGACGTCGGGTTCGGGCTCGGGCACGACGACCCCGCCGACGTCGGGTTCGGGCTCGGGCACGACGACCCCGCCGACGTCGGGTTCGGGCTCGGGCACGACGACCCCGCCGACGTCGGGTTCGGGCTCGGGCACGACGACCCCGCCGACGTCGGGTTCGGGCTCGGGCTCGACGACCCCGCCGACGTCGGGTTCGGGCTCGGGCTCGGGCTCGACGACTCCGCCGACGACGTGGTCGACGTTCAGCTCCCACATCGAGACGTGGGCCTACGACGACTGCGGCAACGGCGGGTCGGGCGCGAGCGCGGGCCTCGTCCGCGCGTGGGTCAGCTACGCCGAATCCAACTGCGGTCCGGGCGGGGACGCCAAGGCGCTGAGCGACTGCCATTCCGCTCAGACGACCTACTGCGACGTGATCCAGTATCTGGACACGAACTGGATCTATCCGACCGACTCCCCGACCTGGCATCCGTTCAGCTCTGCGGCCGCCGAGAACTGGTACCAGCACACGCCCGGCTCGACGACCTCGCGGATCCAGTCCAGCGGCTACGGCGGCGGCTATCTGATCAACCAGGCCAACGCCTCGGTGCAGTCCTTCTTTCAGTCCTATGCGCGCACCAACTACAACGCCGATGACGGGCTGATGATGGATGATCAGTCCTCGAATCTGGACTCGCAGCTGTGGTATTCGACCTGCGGTTGCGGCGCCAGCGCCGAGACGGCCTCCAACGCGGCGCTCGTCTCCGCTCACGAGGCGATGAGCGCCGCGATGACCCACACGAGCGGTCAGCCGTTCACCCAGATCGACAACACGCTGCCCCCCAACCCGTTCCTGCCCCAGGGCCTCGACATGCTGAGCCGGACCGCCGACGTCAACGGGCTGATCGGCGAGGGCGAGCCGGAGTCCGACGGCACGCTTGACCCGTATTACTCGACGTTGCTCGATCAGATCGCCTATGTCGCTGATGAGACCAATAGTTTTGTGGTGCCGTTGTCCTATGCGCCGGCGGGGGCGTCGTATCAGTCCCAGACGCGGCGGGTGCAGGAGGCGACGATGCTGTTGGGCTACAGCCCGGGGCATCTGGTGGATTGGGCGGATCTGGAGACGGGTTCGAGTGATCTGGCGGTGTGGCCGGAGGAGGGGATCTATCCGACCGAGCCGGTGCAGTCGATGGGGTCGCCGGGGGGCAGCGGGTGTCTGGCGGGGTCGGGGCAGGTGTGCTCGACCGGCGGTCACAACGACCTGCAGGTGGCGCCCGGCGTCTATCGCCGCGAGTTCGGCGCCTGCTACGCCCAGAACGCCGCGTTCGGGGCGTGCGCCACGATCGTCAACACGACCTCGAGCCCGGTGACGATCGAGTCGTCCTGGCTGACCCGCAGCTACGCCCACCAGGTCGCGTTCACCGGAGGTGACGTGCAGTCGGGCGGTGCCATCACTCTCAACGAGCCGGCCACCACGACCGTTCCCGCCGACGACGCCGCGCTGCTCGCCGGCTGATCACTCCCCGCGATGCCGGCACCAACGAACGGTCTGCATTGGCACGTGCCCGGCGAGCCGCCGTCCTCCGCGGACGCCACTCGATCGTATGAACCCGCGCTGCCTGTCCTCCACGGCCATAATAATGGGGCCATGTCCTATTCGAGCGTCGGCAACGGGCGCACGCGGGCTCGGTCTGGCGGCGATGACCAGAGCCTGCTCCGGTATTGGAACGTCCTCCGCGAGCGCGCTTGGGTGATCGTCGCCTGCACGGTGCTGTGCTTCGCGGCGGCGGTTATCTACACGCGCGTCGCCACCAAGACCTACCAGGCGACGGCGGAGATGGAGGTCCAGGCGGCGGCGTCCGGGGACGCGGTGCTGTCGGCACTGCCGGTGCTCCACCAGACTGGTGATCCGACCGAGGACGTGCTGACCGCGGCGAGCCTGGTCACGACCCAGCCGGTCGCGTCCGCCGCCATCACGTCGGCGCACCTCCACATGTCCGTCCCCGCCGCGCTGGGGACGATCACGGCGACCCCGGTTGGTCAGGCCGGCCTCGTCGCGGTCCAGTCGACCGCGGACTCGGCGCAGCTGGCCCAGAAGCTCGCCAACGCGTTCGTCAGCGAGACGATCGCGCTCAGCACCCATCGCCTCCACACGGCGATCTCGAGCGAGCTCCCGACGCTCCAGTCCGAGCTCGCCCAGGTACCGGTGTCCCAGCGCTACGGCCCGGGCAGTCTCGGCGAGCAGATCGACGAGCTTCAGCAGTTGTTGCATCAGAGCGATCCGACGCTCGTCCTCGCCGCGCCCGCGACGCTCCCGCTGGCCCCCACGTCGCCGCGAACGAAGCTCTCGCTGGTCGCCGGGCTCGTGGCGGGGCTCCTCATCGGCATCGGCGCCGCCTTCCTGTTCCACGCCCTCGATCCGCGGATCCGCCGTGAAGAGCAGTTGCGCGAGCGCTTCGGCCTGCCGATCCTCGCGCGGATCCCGCGCCAGCCCCACAGCCACCGCCCGCGCCCGCTGCTGCCATCGGAGCTGTCCCCCGGGGCGCAGGAGGGCTACCGGACGTTGCGGACGATCCTCGCCGCCCGGGCTCGCAACTCGGAGTCGCGAGCGGTGCTCGTCACCGGCTCGGCCCCCGGAGAGGGCAAGTCGACGACCGCGCTGAGCCTGTCGGCGGCGCTGGCGCAGGGCGGCGCCCGGGTCATCCTCGTCGAGGCCGACCTGCGCAAGCCGACCTTCGCCGCTTCGTTCAACCTCGTCGACTTCACCGGAATCGAGCGCGTGCTCGAGGGTCGGGTCGAGCTCGCCAAGGCGGTCGTGCCGGTCCGGATCGAGGGCGTCCCCCTCCGCGTCCTGCCCGCCCATCCGTCGACGGGCGACACGCCGGGACTCTCGTTCTCGGTCGTGCGCAAGCTGATCAGTGACGCCAAGGCGATGGCCGATTTCGTCATCATCGACTCGGCGCCGCTGACCGCGGTCATCGATGCGCTTCCGTTCGCGCAGGCGGCCGACGAGGTGGTGATCGTGACGCGACTCGATCAGACGCGCCTGAACAAGCTCGAGGAGCTCGACGATCTGCTGGCCCAGAACGGCGTCACCCGCACCGGTGTCGTCCTTATCGGCGAGCACCCGATGCGCCGCGCCCCGTACTACTACGCGGACGCCAACGGGAGCTCCCGACCCGAGCGGACGGGCCGGACGGCGGACGTCGAGGCTGAGCCCTCGCGCGGCGGGCTGCTCCAGGACTGATGGCCGCAACCGGGCGAATCCGTCCGGGTCTGGGTCCGGGGCGGGCATGGGCGGCCGGGCGCGCCCGGCTGACGGTCGATCCGTGGTTGCTGGGCTACTTCGGCCTCTGCGTCGTGATCGGAGTCGTCTCGGGGATCAAGCCCGAGTACGGCATTCTCGGTGCGGTCGGGCTCCTGTTCGCGATCGTGGCGCTCAGGGACGTGACGATGGGCTTCGTCCTGTTCACGGTGGCCTCGTTCGTGGACGAACTGAGCGGAAGCGGGCAGTTCAGCGGCACCAAGGTGATCGGAGTCGTGGTGTTCCTGTCCTGGCTGGCGCGCAGCGGGACCCGCCGGGGGACCGACCTCGGGTCGTTCATCTCGGAGAACCCGGCGCTGACCGCCTCGTTGGTGGCGTTTCTCGTCTGGGCGGCGATCAGCTTCACCTGGGCCACGAGCCGCAGCGTCGCGCTCAGCGGCTCCCTGACCTACGCGCTGGTCGTCCTGCTCGTCCCCCTCGGCTACGGCGCCATCCAGAAGCGCGAGCATGCGATCTGGGTGGTGATCGCCTTCGTCGCCGGCGCGCTGCTGTCGAGCCTGTACGGACTCCTAGCTCCGAGCGCGACGAGTGGCCTGGACGCCGGCAGGGCCACCGGATTGATCGGCGAGTCAAACGCCGAGGCGACCGTGCTGGCCGCGTCGATTCCGCTGCTGATCAGCCTGCTGGGGGTGGTGCGCGACTCCGCCCGCCTCAAGCTCGCCGCGGTGGTCGGCGTGGTGATCCTGTTCGTCGGTCTGGTCAGCACCCTCTCCCGCGAGGGGCTCGTCGAGCTGGGCGTCGTCATGCTCGCCGCGGTCTTCTTCGGCGGCCGGTGGCGGCGGGTGGCGGCGGTCCTGCTGGTGGTGGGGGTGGCGGCGACCGTCACCTACATCTTCGTGCTCGCGCCGGCGGCGTCCCGTGACCGGGTGACGATGAGCAACACAGAGGGCCGCTCCAGCCTGTGGACGGTCGCATGGCGAGTGATCGAGGCCCATCCGGTGCTCGGGGTGGGAAACAACAACTTCCCGGTGGTCGAGAACCGCTACATCAACCAACCCGGCTCCATCCAGGCCTTCTACGTCGTCACCGCACCGAAGTACGTTCACAACGCGTTCCTGGAGGCGCTCGCCGATCTCGGGATCCCGGGGTTGCTGACGTTGATCGCGGTGCTCGGTTTCTCGATGCGGGCAGTGGTGCGCGCCGCACGATTGTTCCAGCAGGCCGGGGACGACCAGATGGAGCTCATCTCGCGGGCGGTATTCCTCGCCCTCGTCGCGATCGTGACCCAGGACTTCTTCGTCTCAGGCAACTACGGCAAGTATCAGTGGATCCTGCTTGCCCTGTGCCCGGCGCTGCTGGGCCTCGCCCACCGCGCGGCGGCCGACCCACACAGGGCGGCGGAACCGGTCACGTCGACGGCGCCCTGAGCCGGCGGAACGACGCAATGACCTCCCGCACTGGGCCTTTCTTCAGCGTGCTGATCACCGCCTACAACCGGGCGCAACTGGCGGAACGGTGCGTGCGCAGCTGCATCCGGCAGACGTTCCCGGACTTCGAGATCGTCGTCGTCGATGACGCATCCACGGATGACACCGCGGCAGTGCTCGAGGCGCTCGGAGAGCAGCGGCTGCGGGTCGTGCGCCACGAGCGCAACCAGGGCTACATCGCAGCGCGGGCGACCGCCGTCGACAACGCCCGCGGGCAGTGGGTGGTCATCCTGGACTCCGATGACGAACTGCTCCCGCATGCTCTCGCTCGCTTCCGGACTCTCATCGACGAGCTGCCGGACGACGTGCGGATCATCCGAAGCCGCCACCGTTTCGACGACGGCCGGGTGGCTCCGGACATCATCCCGTCCGGGATCACCGATTACCACGGTCGCCTCGTCTGGCTCGAGACGGTAACGGTCCACCGCACGGCCACCGACGCCGCTCACTGCATGCACCGATCCATCTTCGAGACCATGAATTACTTCCGGGATCGGCGGGGCGTGATGGAAGGACTGTGGGAGCTGGAGCTGGCCCGCCGGGAGCGCAGCCTCTGGGTCCCGGACGTTCTCAGCCTGGTGCACGCCGACGCCCCGAATCGCCACTCGGGGGGCCTGAGCCCGCGGCGGGTGATCCCCCGGCTGCTGAGCGAGGCGCCCGACCAGATGTGGATGGCCGAGACGATGCTCGCGCAGCACGGGGACGAGCTGTCCCGCGTCGCCCCCCTGTATCGCCGGTGGGTCGTGGAGTCGGCGGCGCAGCAGGCCTTCCTCGCCGGTGATCGTCTCACCGGGATCCGCCACACTCGCGCGGCGCTGAGGGCCGGCTCGTCTCGCGCCAAGCTGTCGGCGACCCTCGTGCTGGGGCTCCTCGGTCCCTCGGTGCTGGCCTACGTCAAGGCCGCCGGCCGGGACTGGCGGACCCGGCGCGCGACGCCGCCCCGACGCGGCGCCCGCCGCTGGCTGCCCCGGCGCGCTGCGAACCCGTGAGGCGGACACAGAGCCGGTGACCAGCCGGGTCCGACCTGGGCGGCCCGCCTCCGAGCCGGATCCCGGCGCGGGTGACGCCGCGCCCGAGCGCGGCACCGACGGTGCCGGCGTGCCGGATGCCGGGGTGGTCCGCAACACGCTGCTGCAGCTCGCCACCCAGCTCGCGGGGGCCGTGTTCACCGGCGGCCTGACGCTGTACCTCGTCAGGGCGCTCGGTCCCTCCGGCTATGGGCTCTACGCGCTCGCGGTCAGCATCGGCGGGCTGATCGTGCTCCCGGCCGGTCTCGGCCTCCCCATGTCAATCGGGCGCTTCCTGGCCGATCACCGCACCGATGCCGATCAGCTGCGGGCCATCCTGGCGCTCGGGATCCGGCTCCAGGTGCCGGTGGCGGTGCTGGCCAGCGTGGCCCTGTTCGCCGCTGCGGGCCCGATCGCCCACGCCTACCAGGATCCCGGTCTGCTGTGGCCGCTGCGCTGGGTGGCCCTGTCCGTGGCCGGCCAGGCCCTGTTCAGCTTCGTCGCCGCAGTCTCCATCTCGGTCCGCCAGGCCCGGGTCGGGCTATGGATGGCGGTGATAGAGAGCGCGGCCGAGACGTCCTCCGCGATCGTCCTCGTGCTCGTCGGAGCGGGCGCGGCCGGGGCGGCACTCGGCAAGACGATCGGGTATTGCGTCGCCGGGGTCGCCGGGCTGTACCTGGCGGTACGCCTCCTCGGCGGCCCTCGCGGCGGCCCGGCCGGAGCGCGTCGGGTCGGCGCGCGGGCGGTGATGGGCTACGCGGGCGTCATGTTCGTCGTCGACCTCGGTGTCAGCGCGATCGCGCAGGTGGACGTGCTCCTGATCGGCGCGGTGCTCAGCTCCGCGGCCATCGGGAGCTTCGGCGCGGTGATGCGCCTCCTGGTCGTCGCCGGCTACCTCGGAGCGGCCGTATCCGGCGGTGTGGCACCGCGACTGTCCCTGAGCGGGGGCTCGCCCGACACGGTGGCGTTCAACCAGGCGCTGCGATATCTGATCATCGCGCAGGGGCTGGTCATCGCGCCGATGCTCGTGTGGTCCCGGCCGATCGTCGAGCTGCTGCTGGGGCCTGCCTATCGGGACTCGGCCGACGTCCTGCGGGTCCTGACGGTGTACGCCTTCGTCTCGGCGCCATCCGCGCTGATCTCCGTGTCGGTCACCTACCTGGGCGAGGGGCGGCGCCGGGTCGCGATCGTGCTCGGCACACTGCTGATCGGCGCCGTCTCCATCTTCGTGCTCCTGAAAGCCCTGGGGCTGGTCGGCGCCGCGATCGGGGACGACATCATCGTGGTCGTGTACCTCGCCGCCCACGTGTGGATCTGCAGCCGCCTGATCACGATCGAGGTGCGCACGCTGGCGTTGGCGGCAGCGCGCACGGCCCTCGCGGCCGCCGGCATGGCGCTCCCGATGCTGGCGATCGGGACGGGCTCGCTCACCGCCATCGGGTGGGTGGCCGGACTCGTCGCCGGGCTGGCGGCCTACGCTGCGGTGCTGCTGCTCACCCGGGAGGTGTCGGCCGGCGAGCTGCGCGCCGCCCGGGCCAGGCTGCGCAGAGGATCGCAGTCCGCATCGGGCTGATCACCCGGGTCGCCGGCCGAACACGCCGGCTGCGTGAGACGTCACGCGGGCGGTCCGGAAGCCGAGCTGCTGGAGATCACCCTCGCACTCCTCCACGGTGTACGGCGCGTGCACCTCGACTCCGATGCTGGCGACCTTTGACGACCATCCCGCTCCGTCACGAAGGACATCGCGTTCTGCGCCTTCGATGTCCATCTTGACGAAATCCACGGCCGGCCAGCCGCCACGCTCAAACAGGCTGTCCATGCTGAACGCCGGCGCGGTGACCTGCTCATCCCCCGGCGCGCTGCCGACCGCGAACCCCCATTCAAATCCGGGGCGGCGGCCATAGGTCACCTCCCCGTCCTCCTTCCACACCGCTCCGCACAGAGCCGTGCACCGATCACGATAGGGCGCGGTGTTCTGCTGGCACAGCGCGAAGTTGTCAGCGTCAAGCTCGACCCCCAGGATCTGCGCCTGCGGGAACAGGACGGCGTAATGCGCCATCGTCAGACCGATGTTGGCGCCCAGATCAAAGATCGTCCGCGGTGCGCGGTTCACCTGCTCGACGTGAAACCGGCCGAGAAATGTCTCGAGCATGACGTCGTAATCAGTCGTGTACGGCCGCAACATGACCCGCTCGCCCTTGAGCGACCGCAGGTTGACCGCTACCGGCGCCATCCCGCCGTGCCCCGCCGCGTCGGCGTGCCGCGGAGACGTCCCCGCCAGCCTCACCATCCGCCACGCACTGCGCAGATCAGATGCCAGACGCAACTTCTCAACCGTCAGACGAACTCTCGCCACCTGCGCCTGCATAGACCCCCTCGCGTGCCTGGACAACCGGCAATCTACCAACCCCCGAACGGTCTCCTCCCGGACTGCCCGCCGTGCAGCGACGGCGCGAACACCGGGTCACGGTCGGGATCCCACCCGGCGTCCGGGCGGTCGACGCCGGCGAGACCGGCGAGCGCCGCCACCGGGATGCCGTACCTCATCCACCCGCGCAGCTGACCGACGCCGTAGCCGAAGTGCATGACGAACAGCACGACCGGCACCAGCGCTGCGTCCGCCGGGGTGTGCGCGGCCGGCCGTGACCGGGCGCCGGCGATGAGCAGCGACGCGTCGTAGGCGATCTGGCCCAGGCGGGCCAGCTGCCGCAGCCGTTGCGGCCCGGCGACCGTCGCCACCGCGCCGATGACGACCGCGGGCGGCAGCAGCTGGGAGAGTCGCATCGAGCCCGGGTGCCGGCGTGCGGTCCGCGCGCGGAACTCGCCCCATCCGTGGTACTGGCGCCAGAGCCCGCGCAGAGTGTCCCGGGGCACATACCGGGCGGACATCGCGGGGACGCAGACGAGCCGTTCCCCGCTGGCCAGGAACCGCGCTGCCATCTCGGCGTCCTCGTTGACATCCCAATCCTCGTCCCAGCCGCCGTACTCGAGCAGCGTCCGGCGATCCCACACGCCAGCGAACACGCCGGTGTCGAGCTCGTACTCGGTGTCCTCGCCGGCGGTACCCTCGCCCCAGCGTCGCGACCCGCCGCGGCCGATCGATCCGAGCAGGGCGAGCGCCACCGCGCGGGAGATCGGGCTATGCCCCTCGGGGACCTGGGGGCCCGAGACCCAGCGGGTCCCCCCCTGGGCGAGGCGCTGCACACCGAGCTCGATGTAATCGTCGGGATAGACGGTGTGGGCGTCCATCCGCACCGCCCAGCGTCCGCGGGCATGACGCAACGCGACGTTGAGGCCGCTCGAGACGGTCCGCAGCGGGTTCGCGACGACACGGATGCGGGAGTCCTCGACGGCGAGGCGGCAGAGGATCTCCGCCGTGCTGTCGGTCGATCCGCCGTCGGCGAAGATGAACTCGAGTTCGCCGTCGAATCGCTGCCGGCGCATCGCCGCGACACTGGCCTCGATGTAGCGCTCCTCGTTGAACACGGGGACGAGCACCGAGCAGGCGATCCGCGGCTCGGCCATCAACCGTCGGAGAGGAATCGCGCGAGGCGGGCGCACTCGGCCTGGAGGGTGTGCTCGGCGGCCTGCGCCTGGCCCGCCTCGACGAACTCGCGGCGCAGCTCGGGATCGGTGGCGAGCCGGTTCAGCGCGGCGGCCGCGGCGTCGGGATCGCCCGGTCCGACGAGCAGGCCCCGGCCGCGGACGAGGTGGCCCACGCCCCCGACGTCGGTGGCCACCACCGGCAGGCGGGCGGCGAAGGCCTCGAGCATGACCTGCGGCACGCCCTCGGTCATCGAGACGTGGACGAGCATGTGCGAGCGACGATAGAAGTCCCACAGCGGGCCGTCGATCGAGACGTGGCCGTGCTGGGTCAGACGGTCTCCGACGCCGAGCTGCGCGGCCCGCTCGTCGAGCGCCGCGGCGAGGGTCCCGTCACCGCACACGTCCAGCCGCCAGCGAGGGTCGGCGTGGAGCGCCCGGCAGAGCACGTCGGCGAGGAGCAGGGGGTTCTTCTCGGGGTCGAGACGGCCGACGCTCAGCAGCGTGAGCTCGTCGCCGTCGTAGGCGCGGTCATCCTCGCCGGGGGCCAGGAGGTCCTCCTCCCCCAGCAACGACACGTACACGCTGAGCAGCGAGCGGGCGTGGCGGTAGCGGCGGGCGAGGTCGGGGCCGACGACGACGACCGGGGTGGTCGCGCCGATGGCACGAAACGCCCACTCGAGCAGGTAGGCGGCCGCGATCACGATGGGCTGGCCCGCCCGCCGGTGGCGGATGAGCTCGGGTAGGTTCTGCCGGACCCCGAGCACGACTCGGCGGCGGCGCAGCTTTCCCAGCAGCGCGAACAGCAGCGCCTGGGGCGGGTTGGGCCCGAGCACCCACACGACGTCGAGGCCGTCGAGCGCGCGCCAGAATCGGCGCACCGAGACGGGGACCGCGCGCATGACGGCCCCGAGGTCGGCGCCGCTGCGGTAGTAGGGGAGGGGCACGTACTCCGCCACGCGCAACGGGTAGGGCAACGCGCCGGGAGTCGGGTCCAGGCGCCCGATCACCACCAGCCGCTCGCAATGGGGGGCGAGGCCCTCGATGAAGCGGCTGACCGGGAACTCGGCCGAGACCGCGTCGCCATTGACGCGGTAGGAGAAGTCGGCGTAGACGCCGAGCCGCAGGCGCCGGCCGGAGACGGCGGTCAACGTCGCGCCATGATCAGTACCGGACGGCGTTGGCGGCGCGGCGGGTGATCAGCTTCCCGGCGGCGTTCATGTGCGCCCAGCGCCCGACCTTGAAGCGGAAGCGCCGCGACGAGTCCTTGTTGTACACGCCGATCCGGGGGAACCGGAACGGGTCGGCGGAGCCGATCGGCCATCCGAGCGCGGCCGCCGCCTCGTACCCGGCCTGGCGGGTCAACGCCTGGACGCGATCGTCGACGTCGCCGTAGGGGTAGGCGATCGTGGTGACGGGCCGCCCGATACGGTCGGCGCACTCGCGGCGGGACTCGGCCAGCTCGGCGGCGAGCCGGTCGTCGTCGAGGATCCGGGTGAGCAGCGGGTGTGACCGGGTGTGGGAGCCGATCTCCCAGCCCAGCTCCGCCAGCTCGCCGAGATCGTCCCAGCTCATCGGCGTCAGCTCGGTCGCGTCGGGACCGTGGTCCCAGTGATGGAGCCCGAGCCAGGCAAGCGGCGCCTGGCGGGAGACGTAGTCGGTGGGGGCGAACACGGTCGCCGGAGCGCCCAGCCTGCGCAGGATCGGCAGGGCGTACGTCTTGACCGAGGCGAACGCGTCGTCGAACGTGATGGCGATCGTCTTCGCCGGCGGGACCCGGACGACCTCGGCGAACGTCGCCGCCGTCCACCCGCGTTCGAGCAGGAAGGCGATCTGGCTCTCGAATGCCTCGGGCGTCACCGACAGGCCGGCCGACCAGGTCGGGCTGATGGCGTGATAACAGAGGACGAGCGGCCGATTCATCGCTCAATACTGAGCAATCTGTCGTATAGGCTCGCATAGCGCGCTGCGGTGGCATCGATGGTGAAGCGATCGAGGTCCTCGCGCGCCGCCGCGGCCAGCTGCCCCGCCCGCTCAGGATCAGTGAGGATCCCGATCAGGGCCCGCGCCATGGCGCCCGGGTCGCGGCGGGGGACCAGAACGCCGGTCCGGCCGTCGTCGATGACGTCGGGGACCCCGCCGACGGCGGTGGCGACGAGCGGCGTGCTGTTGGCCATGCATTCGAACATCAGCAGCGGGGAACCCTCGCGATCCGACGAGAGGGCGGCGACGTTCGCCGCGCGCAGGACACTGTCGACGTCGCTGCGATGCCCGAGGAACTGCACGTGACCGTCGAGGCCGAGATCGTGTGCCGTGTCCTCGAGCTCCTGGCGGCACGGGCCATCGCCGGCGAGCAGGAGCTGCGTGGCCGGGAGGGCCCGGAGGACCTCGGCGTGAGCCGCGAGCAGGAGATCCAGGCGCTTCTCGGGGCGAAGCACCGCGGCGATGGCGATGACCGGCACCGCGTGGTCGAGGCCGAGCTCGGCCCGGACGTCGGTGATGGAGTTCGCCGGGCTCGGGATGTAGCCGTTGGGAATCACCTCCACCTTGTCGGCACGAACGCCCTCCCGCGCGACCATCCGCTCGGCATCGGCTCGTGAGACGGCGACGAATCGGTCGGCGAGCCGGCCGATGACGTTACCGTCCACCCAGGTGCGCAGCGGGTTGCCCTCGAACGACCAGCTGTGCTCCTGGGCGACGATCACCGGAACGCGACAGGCCGTGCCGATCACGCTGCCCCACAGGTTGGAGCCGAACATATGCGAGTGCAGCACGTCGAAGCGCTGGCGGCGGAGGATGCGGACGAGGCCGGCGAACTTGTAGACGTCCCACTTGGCGACGCGGCCGAGGCTGAGGTGCGGGACACCGGCGGCGGCGAGCGCCGCTTCGGCACCCGGATCGGAGTTACGGGTGCTGCACACCCACGGTTCGAACCGATCCTGGGGCAGGTGGGTGGCGAGACCGACGGCGAACCGCTCGGCGCCGCCCGTTGACAGCGCATAGTCGATCACATAGAGGATGCGCGTGCGGGTGCCCGGACCGGTCTGCCGCATGGGACGTCGGGCGGCTTGCGGGGCTAGGGCTCGCGCCGTGCAGCGCCGGCGGACACCGTGGTGGCGTCAGCGTTGGCGGAGTGACTCGCCGCCCGGAAGATCTCAGCGAGCGTCATCGCGACGATGCGGAGGTCGAGATGCAGGGACCAGTTCTGGATGTAGTAGTTGTCCCACTCCACGCGATCGGCGATGGAGGTCTCGCCGCGCAGTCCGTTGACCTGGGCCCACCCGGTCAGCCCGGACTTCACCCGGTGGCGATCGGCGTAGCGCTCCACATGGGTCTCGAAGTTCCGGACGTATGCCTCGCGCTCCGGCCGCGGTCCGACGAGGGACATGTCGCCGCGCAGCACATTGAGGAGCTGGGGCAGCTCGTCGAGCGAATAGTTGCGCAGGAACCGCCCGAAGCGCGTCGTGCGGTCGGCCGGGGGGGCGAGCGAGGCGACGGCCTCGTCGGAATCGGGCGCACCCGACACGCTCTTGAGGATCCTCGCCGCCCACTGGGCATCGGCCTCGCCGGAATCGCCGGGGTCGCCTCGCATCGTGCGGAACTTGAACATCGTGAACGCATGGCCGTCACGGCCGACGCGCTCCTGGCGAAAGAGGATCGGCCCCGGCGAGGACAGCCTGACGCCGAGCGCCATGAGGAGCATCACCGGTGAGGCGAGGAGCAGGGCCACGCCGGCGACGGTTCGGTCGATCGCGTGCTTGATCGCGAACTGCCAGCCGCGCGGGTCGATGGTGTGCAGCGTGAGGAGGGGGAGGCCGCCGAGGTGATCGAGGGTGGTCCGCTCGTTGATCGCCTCATAGAGCCGCGGCACCAGCGACACCCCGACCCCCATCGCCTGGCACTGCTTGACCTTGTTCATCAGGATGTGGTCACGCTCGCCGGAGAAGGCGAGGATGACGTGGCGGGCGCCGGTGGTGGCGATCGCGGAGGCCAGCTCATCGGGGCCGCCGAGCACGGGAACGGTGACGCCCTCATCGAGCTCGGCCGCCGGCAGCGGATCGGCGTCGAGGAACCCGACCGGGTGCATGCCGTAATCGGGCTCGCCGAGCAGCCGCTTGACGACGTGGGCGCCGATGACGCCGGCGCCGACGATCAGCGTCGGCTTGGCCAGCTCCGGGTTGCGCATCGCCTGGTGACGGACCGAGACGAGCATCGCCCGGGCGACGCCGAGATACACCGCCGCGAACAGCCACAGACGCAACGCCAGCCCGAGTGGGTCCGAGCCGCCGAGGATCGAGTCCAGCGAGATCGTGAGCATCGCCGACAGCGATACGACGCCGAGCACGTACGCGACCGTCTCGAGCGGTGAGGCGTGTAGGCGCGCGTCCGGAGACCGCCGCGTGCGCACCATGCCGACGACGATCAGCGGGAAGATCCCAGCCAGCCAGCGGTTGGTGGTGACATCGCGGACCGGCGTGTCGGCGAACAGCGCCAGGCTCGAGGCGAGATACAGGACGGCGAAATCGGTGAGGAGCTGAATCCGGCTCCACTGCTGGGCGTCCAGCAGCCGCGCCGAGATCCGAAGAGCCCGTCGACCCGGATACCGCCGGGGGGCGATGAGGTGGCCGTGCGTTGCCGCGTGGCTCCCGGCCTGTACAGGTGTCATCGAACTGAGACCTTTGCTCTCCGCGTCGGTTTTTTCCCTACCCCTGTCGGGAAGCCAGACGCGCCCCTCCACCAAGGCATCCGGAACGACCGAATGCACTCGCGCATCCAGACTTGACCCCGTGAAGGGAATCATAGCGCTCGGATCACCCGGATTGGGCAGGGATCCCGCGGGATCCGCCCCGCCCCCGATCGTCGGCTGCGGACGCGATCCGGCCACGTCTGATGAAGCCGGTGAGTAGTCGAAATCCATGTTGCCGTCGGCGTCCGTTCCTATCGGCCTGACCGGGCGGCAGTGGCCCCCGAGTCCAGTGTGGGTCAGTGATCTTCATCGTCCGTTCGCGCCCTCCCGATGAGCCGGGTTAACCCGCAACGTGCCTGCGGGAAACCCCTGAGTTTCGGCGGGTTCGCCCGGAGCGTCCGCCAGCTTTTAGAACACGCGGCCTCGCCATACGGAGCGGCGGACGCGGGCAACCTTGGCCCTGGGGCCAATGCCGTGGGCGGCCCACGTCGCCATGATTTCTCGCATGCTCCGTACAACCACATCTCCCAGGCTCCTGCTTGTCGCCGACCGGCGGCAGCCCGACTCGGATTTGGGCCAGGTGGCAGTCCGTCGTTTCCGGCTCGCCCGCGTTCAGGTCCAAGGGCGGCCGGCGGCCGCGGCGGGCGACCAGCCCGCCAAATCCGTCTGACGTCGACGCCAGTTCCGAGACCCCGTCCGATCACGGGTCGACGACGGGCCGGCGTCGCGCTACGCTGTGCTCATGGCACGTGAGCTCGAGCACAGCCGGTCCCGACCCCCGATCGTCAGGAAGGCGGTGGCCGGGGTCGTCCTGATCGCCGTTATCGCGCTGGCGGTCAAGGTCGTCATCGGGCTCGTCATGGCGGTGTTCTGGGTCGCGGTAGTCGTGGCGGCGATCGTCGCCGTGCTGTGGGCCGTCAAGACTCTCGTCTGGTAGCGACGCGCCATGCAGGGATTGGGCCTGCTCGTCATTTTGTTCTTCTTCGGCCTCGCCGGCGGGATGGTCGGCCGCATGAAGGGCAGCTCGTTCTTCATCTGGTTCCTGGTGTCGTTCTGTATCCCGTTCCTCGGCTTGATCGCCGCGGTCTGCTACCGCTGGGAGGACCGCGAGCTCCGTCGCCAATGCCCGAGCTGCCGTCGCGTGGTCAAGCTCCACGACGCCGTGTGCACGAACTGCGGCTATGAGCTGGAGTTTCCCGACGTGGCGATCGCGTCCGAGGCGGCGATGCGCTCCGCCGGCCCCAGCTGAGCCGCAGCTCGTCCGCCGCGATCAGTCGGGGAGCGAGGCGCTCGCCACCGAGTCGGTCGCGGGGGCGGTGGGGTCGGCCCAACGCGTCGCCGCGAGCGCGCGATCGAGGGCGGCATGGAGGTCTCGCTGCGCCCAGCCGGGACGCATCGTGTGATCGCGCACGTCGACGTACTCGACCGTCGCGTTGGGGGCCGCCGCCAGCTCAGCCATCCGCCCGGTCCGCTCCATCTCCGCGTGCAGGGGCTCATGCGCCGAGAACAGGAACAGCACCCGACGACCGGAGGAGACCAGCCGTCGGAGCTCGTCCGCCAGCTGCCGCTCGGTGGCCGCCGCCTCCGATTCGTGTGACCTCAGGCGCCTCAGCAGGCGCAGCGGGGTCGCCGCAATCCAGAGCAGGAAATCGTTCAGGCGCGGGCCGGTGGCCAGGCGGCGGATTTTCGACAACGATGGGCGCTGGGTCAGCAACGCGCGCAGGTCCCGGCCGGGACCGAGCCCCGCCCTCCAGATCAGCGCGCGTGGGTTGAGCAGCAGGACCGCGTCCACGCGCGGATCGCGCAACGCGGCGTGAAACGACCAGAACGCTCCCGAGCACAGGCCGCCGAGCACGAACTGCTGCCCGGCGCCCCGGGCCTGGAGATGGTCCATCGCCTCGATCACCTGCGGCACGAACGTCGGCGTGTACAGGGCCGCGTCCTCGCGGTAGGGGGCCTCGTCGCCGTCGGAGTCTCCTATCGCCTCCATGTCCAGCCGCACCACCGGGACGCCATCTGCGGCCCAGCGCCGCGCGGCCTCCACCCAGAGCCGGCTCGGCCCGATCCGCCGCACCGCGCCGGCGTTGAGCAGGATCACGCACGGAACGCCCTCACGCCGGCGGCCCGCCGGCTCCGACAGCACCGCGGACAGCTGGCCCGACCGACCGGGTATGGAGATGGCGGTCTCACGCACGGCATCGTCGACCCCGTTGACGCGCAGGCTCGCGATGGGCCCGACCGGCGCCCGGACCGCTGTGGCCGACACGGTCACCGCCGGAACCGAGGAGGCGCTGTTCTCCGCCGCGGTGACACCAGCCGGCTCGCCCGCCAGCCACTCCTGCACCGTCTCGATCACCGCCAGCGGCGGCCGGGCGAGCTGCGGCGTCGACGTCATCGCCCCGAAGCCGTCGCCGGGCGCCACGGTGACCGCGACGCCGATGCTCTGCAGTCGTGCCTCCAGGTCCGCGTCCGCCGCGAGCCCGTCGCGCTCGAGCAGGAGAGCGCGGCGGTTGCCCGCCCCGAGCTCCAGGGTCGTGAGGTCGATCGCCTCCACGGCCGCTCGCGTCTGGGCCGTCAGCACGAACCCGCCGACCTCGAGCTCGCCCTCCGGCGGCGGTGGCGGATCGGCCATGCCCTCGTAGAACATCGAACGCTCGAGCGAGGAGAACGCCCGCAGCTGGCGCGCCATGGTCCGGCCGCGCGCGGGCGTGGACCACAGCACGAGATCGTCGATCGGGGCGCCGCCGGCGGCCGCCAGGCAGGCGACCATCCCGCCCAGCCCGATCCCGACAGCAACGATTCGGCCGGCGCCGGTCAATTCGATCAGGCGGCTCGCGGCTACCCCCACCGCGGCGATCCACGCCTCGACCCGGTCATCGTCCCGGGGACTGCCCCCACTGTCGCCGGTGCCCGGCAGGCTGACGCGAAGCGCCGGATGTCCCGCGGCGGCGAGCCGTTCGGCCCAGAAGCGCAGGCTCCGATACGAGCTCACCTCCTCCCAGCCGAACGGTGGGCACAGGATGACGGCGGTACGCGCGGCCGCCATACCCACTTCGCCCGCCCCGCCGCCGGTGCCCGGCGCCGGGCGATGCAGGGTCGCGAACACCGGGTCCGGACCGGCGGGCAGAAACAGTGGCTCGGGGGCTGGGAGAGCGCTCATGGGGTGGTCGCGGACGCGTTGGGCCAGACGTGATCGCCGGCCCTCGTCGCCCCAGAGAGTAGTCGTGAAACCGCGGGCAAATCCCGTAAACTCGATGATGCCGCAGGCGCTGAGGCGCGTACGCGGTACCCCGCCCGCCTATCTCCGCCGAAAGGAGGCCAGCACCATGCGTGCCGTTGACGCCTTGATGGAATGTCTGAAAGCTGAAGGTGTCGACGTCGTATTCGGCCTCCCGGGCGGCGCCAACCTGCCGACCTACGACGCCTTCTATGACGCCGGGATCAGGCACATCCTGGTCCGCCATGAGGCCGGCGGTGGCCACGCCGCCGAGGGCTATGCCAAGGCCACCGGGAAGGTCGGCGTTTCGCTGGGTACCAGCGGTCCCGGCGCCACAAACCTGGTCACGCCGATCTGCGACGCGATGATGGACTCGGTGCCGGTGGTCTTCATTACCGGTCAGGTGCGAACGGACCTGCTGGGCACCGACGGCTTCCAGGAGGCCGACACGATTGGGATCACGATGCCGATCGTCAAGCACAGCTTCATGATCCAGAACCCGCTGGAGCTCCCGCGGTCCATCCATGAGGCGTTCCACATCGCCCGCACCGGCCGGCCCGGGCCGGTGGTTGTCGACATCCCGCAGGATCTCAGCCGCGCCGACATCCCCTACGAGCCGGTCGACGACGTGCACCTGCCCGGCTATCAACCGACGACCGACGGCAACCAGAAGCAGATCCGGCTCGCCGCCAAGGCGCTGGCCAACAGTCGACGTCCGGTGATCTACGCAGGCGGCGGCGTGATCAACGCCAACGCCGCGGCCGAGCTGACCGAACTGGCGATGGCCGACCGGTTCCCGGTCACGACCACGATCATGGGCCTCGGCGGATTCCCGGCCCCGCATCCCCAGTGGCTCGGCATGCTCGGCATGCATGGCACGCGCACCGCCAACTACGCGATGGACGAGGCGGATCTGATCGTGGCGGTGGGAGCGCGCTTCGATGACCGGATCACCGGCAAGCTCTCAGAGTTCGCGCCGCGGGCGAAGTTCATCCACATCGACATCGACCCTGCGGAGATCTCCAAGAACGTCCCGGCGCACATCCCGATCGTCGGCGATGCCCGCAACATCATCCCTCGCCTGACCGCCGAGTACCGGGCACTCGAGCCCGAGGCCGGGCGGCTGGAGGAGTGGTGGCAACGGATCAGCGTGTGGCAGGAACGCCATCCGCTCACCTACGCCGACTCCACCGACGCCGAGATCAAGCCGCAGTTCATGGTCCAGGCGCTGTATGAGGCCACCGCGGGCGACGCGATCGTCGTCTCTGACGTCGGCCAGCACCAGATGTGGGCCGCGCAACACTTCCACTTCGCCAAGCCGCGCCGCTGGATCAACTCCGGTGGACTGGGCACGATGGGCTTCGGCCTGCCGGCGGCGATGGGAGCCAAGGTCGGCCAGCCGGAGGAGACGGTGGTCTGCATCGCCGGCGACGGCTCGGTGCAGATGAACATGCAGGAGCTCGCGACGTGCGCCCAGGAGCGCATCGCGATCAAGGTCTTCATCATGAACAACGGCTACCTCGGCATGGTTCGGCAGTGGCAGGAGCTGTTCTGGGACAAGCGGTACAGCCAGGTGGACATGGGCCAGTACCCGGACTTCGTCAAGGTGGCGGAGGCCTATGGGGCGACCGGGGTCCGGCTGACCGACAAGCGGACGCTCGTGGCCGACATGAAGCAGGTGCTGGCCACCGACGGCCCGGTCCTATGTGACGTCCGTGTCACGCGCGAGGAGAACACGTACCCGATGATCGCGCCCGGGCAGGCGGCGCGGGACATGGTCGGCTAGAGCGATGGGAGAGCCTGGAACCAAGGAGATCCTGTCCCTGGATCAGCTGGAGGCGGTGTCCGGTCTACGCACCGGCCGCAAGCACATCCTCTCGATCCTGGTGGAGAACAAGCCGGGCGTCCTGACCCGGATCGCCGGCCTGTTCGCCCGGCGCGGCTTCAACATCGACACACTCGCCGTCGGCCCCACCGACGACGACGACCTGTCTCGCATCACGCTGACCCTGGACGGGGCGGTGCACCCGATCGACCAGGTCACCAAGCAGCTGCACAAGCTCGTCAACGTGCTCAAGATCCGTGACCTGGAGCCAGTGGAGACGCTCGCCCGAGAGCTGGCCCTGTTCAAGGTCAACGCTGATGGCTCGTCTCGCGCGGAGGTCATGCAGATCTGCGAGATCTTCCGCGCCAAGGTGGTCGACGTGACCAAGCGCTCGGTGGTGGTGGAGGTGACCGGAACCTGTGACAAGGTCGATGCGTTCGAGGCGCTGGTGCGCCCGTTCGGATTGATCGAGATGGCGCGGACGGGCGAGATCGCGATCTCGCGCGGGCGTAGCGAAACATAGCCGGCGCAGGACATGGTCCCGGGGGATGTCAACACGGCGGTCTGGCGGACCGCAGCGCATGTGTCTGAGTACGACAGCCGGGTATTGGAGCCGGTCGAGATCCTGCTGCTGGCCCGCTACCGCGAGAAGTTCTCGGGCCGGGTTCTGGATGTCGGCTGCGGGGCGGGGCGCGTCCTCGGTTATCTGCTGTCGCTCGGCGCGGACGCGGTGGCGATCGACATAGCCCCGGCGATGGTGGAGCGCTGCCGGCAGCGGTTTCCGGGCGCCGATGTCCGGGTGGGCGACCTGGAGATGCTCCCGAACAGCGTCGACGGGCCGTTTGACGTCGTGTTGATGTCCGACAACGTGCTCGACGTGCTCAACGACTCGCGCCGCCGGGCCGTGCTGGGTGAGCTCGCCGGCCTGCTGGCCCCGGGCGGCCTGGTGGTCTTCTCCTCCCATAACCTGGCCCACTGGGAGCGCACCGCGCCCCCGGAGTCCGGGCAGGTCGCCTCGGGACGGCTGCGCGAGGTCGGCGCCCGGTTGCGTCAGCTGGCGAACCGCTCGCCGGTGTGGATGCTGGGCGCCGTCGTGCGCCTGCCCCGCCGGCGCTCCAACCGGCGGCGCCTGGGTCCGCTCCAGCACCGCGCCGCAGACCACGCGATCATCAACGACGAGGCCCACGACTACAGCCTTCTGCACTACTACATCTCCCGTGCCGATCAGGAGCTCCAACTCGACCAGCTCGGGTACGCCCTCGTCGACGTGCTTGCGCTCGACGGCGAGCCCGTCGCGCCGGGCACGGAGGGCCGGGGCCCTTCGCTGTACTACGTCGCCACGATCCGCTAGCGGGCGGCTGACGTGAGCCGTCCGGACCGGGATCGAGACTGGGACCCGTGAACGAACTCGCTACGCCCGGCCGTGAACGGCTCGAGCTGAGCGACGGATGGGAGCTTGCCGGCACCGCCCCGGGGGCGTGCCGCGACCCCGGCGGCCTCGACGGCCTCGACTGGGTCCCGGCGTCCGTGCCGGGGACGGTGGCCGGTGCGCTCGCCGCCGCCGGTAGCGGCCCGGAGCCGGATATCGATGGCCGCGACTGGTGGTACCGGCTCGCATTCGAGGCCGCCCCCGCGCAGGACGGAGAAGAGGTGACACTGGCGCTGGACGGGCTGGCGACCGTCGCCGAGGTGTTCCTCAACGGGCGCCGGGTTCTGGACAGCGAGTCCATGTTCGCCGCCCATCGAGTCGACGTCGGCGAGCTCCTCGCCGGGCGCAATGAGCTGGCAATCTGCTGCCGCGCGCTGACACCGCGGCTCCGAGAGCGCCGCCGGCCGCGCGCGCGGTGGCGCACCAAGCTCGTGTCCGAGGGGAACCTGCGCTTCTTTCGCACGATGCTGATCGGGCGGACGCCCGGGTTCGCTCCAGGACCGGCCGTCGCCGGGCCGTGGCGCCCGGTGGTGCTGGAACGGCGCCGTGGGGTGGTCGCGGTGCAGCGGCCGCGGCTCCGCGCCCGGGTGCACGGCGCCGATGGGGTACTCGATATCCGCGTGCAGGTCCGGGCGCTACCCGGGTCGTCGTTGCCAGAGCGGTTGGCGGTCATGACCACCCGCGGCGCGGACGCGCACACGCATGAGTTGAACATCGTGTCCGGACCGGACGGCACCGCGGCCGCATCGGGGACGGTGACGGTGCCCGGGGCCGAGCTGTGGTGGCCGCATACCCACGGGACCCCGGCGCTGTATGACGTCACGATCGGCGACTCGGCGGACGCGCTGTACTGGACCCGAGTCGGGTTCCGGACACTCGTGCCCGCCACCGATCTGCTGGCCGACGGCCCGGACCTGCGCATCAACGGCGTGCGCATATTCGCCCGGGGCGCGATCTGGACTCCGCTCGATCAGCGCGACCCGCACGCATCGCCGGTGAGGCTGCGCCGGGCGCTGGAGACGGTGGTCGACGGCGGACTGAACATGCTCCGGATCCCCGGCATCGGCGCCTACGAGAACGAGGCGTTCCACGATCTCTGCGACGAGCTCGGAATCCTCGTCTGGCAGGACTTCATGTTCGCCAACCTCGACTACCCGGAGCAGGACCCCGAGTTCATGGCCGCGGTGACCGACGAGGCGCGGACGGTGCTGGCCGCGCTCGCTCCCCGCCCGAGCCTGGCCGTGCTCTGCGGCGGCAGCGAGGTGGCGCAACAGGTGGCGATGCTCGGGCTCGATCCGGGTCTCGCCAATGGCCCGCTCTACGGTGAGCTCCTCCCGGCGCTCGTCGCCGAAGCGGACATCGACGCGCCGTACGTGCCGTCGGCGCCGTGGGGTGGCGACCTGCCGTTTCGGACCGACCGGGGCGTGGCGAACTACTACGGCGTCGGCGCCTATCTGCGACCGTTGCCGGACGCTCGCCGAGCCGAGGTCCGGTTTGCCGCCGAGTGCCTGGCCTTCGCCAACGTCCCGGACGCGCCCGCCCTGGCGGCGCTGGACGCCGCCGGCGGACTCGCGGTGCACCATCCGGCGTGGAAGGCCGGGGTGCCCCGCGACGCCGGTGCGGGCTGGGACTTCGACGACGTCCGCGACCATTACCTGCGGCTGGTGTTCGAGGTCGATCCGGTGGCGCTGCGCTACGTCGACCCGGAGCGGTACCTGGAGCTGTCGCGCGCGGTGACCGGCGAGGTCATGGCCGAGGTGTTCGGCGAGTGGCGTCGACCGGCGTCCCCGTGCCACGGCGGGCTGGTGCTGTGGCTCAAGGATCTGCGCCCCGGCGCCGGCTGGGGCCTGCTCGACCACCGCGGCGTGCCGAAGGTCGCCCACCATCATCTCCGGCGGGCACTGGCGCCCGTGGCGGTGTGGACGACCGATGAAGGCCTCGGCGGGGTGGTCGCCCATATCGCCAACGATCGGCCCGAGCCCCTCGAGGCTCGGCTGCGCGTCGCGTTCTACAGCGATTTCAGCCGGCTCGTCGACGAGACGGTGCGGGAGATCGAGGTGCCCGGGCGCTCGTCTGCGTCACATAACGTCGAGGAGCTGCTCGGACGGTTCGTCGACGCGGCGTGGGCCTATCGATTCGGTCCGCCGGCGCAGGACCTGATTGCGGTGAGCCTCGAGCGCGACGACCACGACGGGGAGACCTGCCTGATCTCGCAGGCGTTCCGCTTCCCCGCCGGGCGTCCCCGCGGTCTCCACACGGCTGGCGAGCTCGGGCTCGAGGCGAGCCTGGTGCAGCGTCCCGGCGGCAGAACGGCGCTGCGTGTGTCCAGCGGCCGATTCGCCGACGGCGTCAGGGCGACGGTGCCCGGGTACGCGCTGTCCGACGACGCCTTCGGCGTCGAGCCCGGCCACGAGCGGCTGGTGACGCTCACCGCCGCACCGGCGCCGGACGCGGGGGCGCAGGGTGCCGTCACCGCGCTGAACCTCGCCGGCCGGGTCCGCCTCAAGCTCGACGGGTAGCCTCAGGGCATGACGCTGACCGCCGTCCGGACCGGCGACCGCCGCTGGCTCGATGCCGCCGCGTCCGACCGGCTCGAGCGCCGGCTGGAGATGGCGCTGCGCCGGCCACCATCGACCGCGTCGGGATTGGTGAGCGTGACCTCGGCGCTGGAGAATCCGGCCGATCCGTGCGCGGTCGTGGCCGCCTCCCGCCGCCGGGACGAGCCGTGGTTCTGTCTGGAGCAGCCCGACCGTGACGGCGCCGCCCTCGGAGCGCTGGGCAGCGTAGTCGCGCTCGAGGCCGATGGCCCCGACAGATTCGCCCGGCTCGCTGAGCGCTGGCGCGCGGTGTCCGGCGCAGCGCTGGCCGATGCCGGAGAGGGCCCCGGCGGCGCCGGGCTCACGGCGATCGGCGGGTTCGCGTTTGACCACGGCGGTGGCGCGTCTCCGGCCTGGCGCGGGTTCGCACCGGCGTCACTGCTCGTCCCGGAGCTGTCGCTGGCACGCCGCGACGGTCGCAGCTGGCTCACCGTCAACGTCGAGGTGGCCGGCGACGAGTCGGTGACCGATGCGCTGGGCCGCGTGCACCGCCGGCTCGCCGAGTTGCGCGAGACGCCGCTGCCGCTGCTGGATCCCGCCCCGGTTGGCGCCTACGAGGTGGTCAGCCCGATGCCTCCGGCCCATTACGAGGAGGCGGTGGCCCGCGCCGTGCAGCGGATCGCCGGCGGAGAATTCGAGAAGGTGGTGCTGGCCCGCGAGGTCGATGTGCACGCGCCTGTCGCGCACGACCCCGCCGCGGTGTTCGGGCTGCTTCGCGAGGCGTTCGCCAGCTCGTTCGTCTACGCCGTCGGCCGCGGCGACGCCACCTTCATCGGCGCGAGCCCGGAGCTCCTCATCCGCCGGGAGGGCCAGCGGGCGAGCACGGTGGCGCTGGCCGGATCAGCCCGCCGCAGTGCCGATCCGGCCGTCGACGACCATCTCGGCGAGCAGCTCCGGCGCAGTGACAAGGAGCGCGAGGAGAACGCGATCGTGGCCCGGCGGATCGCCCGCACGCTGCGCCCACACTCGGTGTGGGTCACCGCCGCCGACGAGCCGGTGGTGGTTCAGGTCGCCAACATCCAGCATCTGGCGCGGCCGATCCGCGCTCAGCTGCGGTCATCGATCGACGCCGTGGAGCTCGCCGGTTGTCTGCACCCGACGCCGGCAGTCGGCGCCGAGCCGGCGGCGGCGCTCGGGGTCATCCCGGCGCTCGAGGGGTTCGACCGCGGCTGGTACGCCGGCCCCGTCGGCTGGACCGATGCCGCGGGCGACGGCGAGTTCCTGGTGGCGTTGCGGTGCGCGCTGCTGCGCGATCGGCTCGCCCGCTGCTACGCCGGTTGCGGCATCGTCCGCGAATCGGACCCCGTGGCCGAGCTGGCCGAGACCGAGGTCAAGCTCCAGGTGATGCTGCCGGCACTGACCGGCTGAGATCGCGCACCGCACTGAGCGCGGCGTCGGCCACCCGGCGGTGCAGCGCCAGATTCTCGACGCGATCGGTGCGGACCTCGATGATCCGGCTCCGCCCCGTGTCAGATGTCAGCGCCGACTCGAGCTCGGCGACGGTGGCCACCGGCTCGAAGCTCAGCCCGTACAGCGCCGCGGCGCGCTCGAACTCGAGGCCGTGCGGCGTCGCCACGTGCTGCTCGAACGCGTCGGTCTCGCCGCTGACCGGCAGGAAGTGGAAGATCCCGCCACCATCGTTGTTGAGCAACACGATCGTCAGCTCGAGGCCGAGCCGGCGCGCCGCCAGCAGGCCGCCGACGTCGTGCGCCAGGGCCACGTCGCCGATGAGCAGCACCACCGGGCCGGACGAGGCGGCCGCGACTCCGAAGGCGGTCGATACGGTCCCGTCGATCCCGTTGGCGCCGCGATTGGACAGGACCCGGGGGAGATCGTCGCCGGCTCCCAGACACAACTCGATGTCGCGGATCGGCATCGACGAGGCGACGACCAGGGTGGCATCCGGGGGCAGTCGCTCGCCGAGCAGGCCCGCAACTCGAGGCTCGGACAGCTCATCGCCGAGCTCCCGCCGCGCCGCCGCGGCGGCGGCGGTGTCGGCCCCGCGCCAGGCCTGCAGCCAGGCGGGATCCACCGGTTCAGGTGGTGCCCACGCTCCCAGCGTCGCCGCCGGATCTGCCGAGAGCATCTCGCTCACCGCCGCGGCGGGGTCGGGCCACGCCGCCTCGGGGTCGAGCGCCACCTGCTCGACCCCATCGAGATCCGCCAACCACGTTCGGAGTGGCTTGGAGGTGGGCAGATCGCCGACCCGGATTACCAGGTCGGGCACGAGGCCGGCGGTGAACCCCGGATCGCGCAACAGCAGGTCATAGGCGGTGATCGCCGCGGGGCCGCGGCGGGCTCCGGAGAGCGGATCGGCGAACAGCGGATAGCCGGCGGCCTGCGCGAACCGTGCCACCGCCTCGCCGAGCCCGGCGGCACGTTCGTCGCGACCGGCGACGACGATCCCACGGGCCGGGAGCTCCCGGCGGACCGCGGCGGGATCCGGTGGGGCCGCAGCCACGATCGTCCACGGGCGCCCATCCCGGCGGCCGGGGACCGGGTCGGCCGGCAGCGGTCCGTCGAGCACGAGGGGCTCGCGCAGCGGGAAGTTGAGGTGCACCGGGCCGGGGCGGCCGCCCAGTGCGGTGCCGTAGGCACGGCACGCGAGCTGGCGAATCCACCGCAGCGCGGCTGCGGTGGCCCGGTCGACGCCGACTTCGACGAACCACTTGACGGCGTCGCCGTAGAGCTTGACCTGGTCGATCGCCTGGCCGGCGCCGACCTCGCGCAGCTCGGGCGGCCGATCCGCGGTCAGCACGATCAGCGGGACGCGGGCGTGGAACGCTTCGATCACCGCCGGCGCGTAGTTGGCGGCGGCGGTCCCCGACGTGCAGGTGATCGCCACCGGCCGCCCGGCCGCTTTCGCCGCGCCGATGGCGAAGAAACCGGCGCAGCGCTCGTCGATATGCGACCAGCAGGCGATCCGCGGCTCGCGGACGAGGGACAGCAGGATCGGGGTGTTGCGCGACCCCGGCGAGGTGCAGGCGTGCTCCAGTCCACAGCGCGCGAGCTCGTCACAGAAGGCCCGGAGCAGCACGTAGGTATCGGTCTGAGCCACGGCCGGAACACTAGACTTCCGCGACCGTGCGCACCCCTGACGACAGCGAGAGCGCTCCGGCCGGTCGGCGGCGCCGGCGCACGGGGCGGATGACGGGCCGCGGGCTCCGATTCTGGAGGGCGGTCGCGCTGGTGACCGCGATCGGCAGCGTCTGCGTGGGCGGCGCGCCCATGGGCGCCTCGGCGACAACGGCCTCAGCCTCGTCCGCGACGATCAAGATGCTCGTGGCGGGTCTGGACCAGCCCAAGGGCATCACCGTGGCGCCCGACGGCTCGCTGATCGTCGCCGTGTCGGGCGATGGCGTGGCGCCGCCGAGCTGCACCGACGGCGACCAGCCGGAGTGCCTGGACCAGTCGGGGGCGATCGACGAGGTCGGCCGCAGCGGCACGCTGAGCACGCTGCTCTCCGGCCTCCCGTCGATTTCCTCGGGCAGCACTGCGGGACTGGCCTACGGGCCGGCCGAGGCGCGACTGATCGGGGGCAAGCTTCAGGTCCTCTTCCAGGACAACGGCATCGCCTCCGTGACCGGACGCCAGCCGTACGGGCCAGGCGGAGCGCTGCTGGGCGACCTCGCTCAGATCTCCCCCTCCTCGCCACGCCCGCCACGGGTCGAGGCGAGCTTCGGTCCGTTTGAGGCGGCTCATAACCCCGACCACGGCGCCGGGTGGGACGTGGCCCGCCATCGGGAGGCGGGCATCGACAGCGATCCCTATTCGTTCGTGCCGTACCGCGGCGGCTATGCCGTGGCCGACGCCGGCGGCAACGATCTGCTGTTCGTATCGGCCACCGGACGGATCCGCGTCCTGTCGGTGTTTCCCACGATCCCCGAATCAACCGCGCCAAGTTCCGGTCAGCGTCATAGCAGCTCGAGCATCCTCCAGGCGCAGGCCGTCCCGGACGCTTTGGCGGTGGGCCCGGACGGTGCGCTGTACGTCGGCGAACTGGGCGGCTCGCCATCCGACGCCGGTACCTCACGCATCTACCGCGTCGTCCCCGGGCACACCGCGACCATATACGCGCGCGGGCTGACGGCCGTCGGCGCGCTCGCCTTCGATCGGCAGGGACGGCTGCTCGTCCTCGAGATCGACCGCCGGGGGCTCTCCGATCCGGCGCTGAATTCGGGCGCGCCGCCCGTGTCGGGGGCGATCATCCGGATTGCTCCCGGCGGCCGCCGAACCGTGATCGCCGCCTCCGGCCTGGAGTTTGCGACCGGATTGGCCGTCGGTCGCCAGGGCATCATCTACGTCGCGGTCAAGGGCATCACGAACGGTAACCCGAGCGTGCCCGGCAGCGGCGGGGAGATCGTCGCAGTCACCCCGGGGTAGGCCGTTGCCGACCGGTCCCACGACGCTGATCCTGCTCCACGGGTTCACGAACACCGGCGCGAGCTGGGCGGACGTCACCGCGGCGCTCCCCCCACGCTACCGGCCGGTGGCTCCCGACATCCGCGGACACGGTGACGCCACGGACCGCCGGCCGGTGGCGGTCGACGGCGTCATCGAGGACGTGGCGGCGTTGGCGCCAGGGAAATTCGAGCTGGTCGGGTACTCCATGGGTGGCCGCCTGGCGCTGCACGTCGCGCTGGCGCTCGCGGATCGCGTGACACGGCTGGTGCTGATCGGCGCCAGCCCCGGCATCGCGGATCCCGGCGAACGGGCGCAGCGTCACGCGGCCGACGAGCACCTCGCCGACGCGGTGCGGATGATGACGATCGAGCGGTTCGCCGCGCGCTGGGCGCTGACCGCCGTGCTTGCGGATCAGCCCGCCGACGTCCAGGCGGCGACCCGGGCCGACCGGCTCCGCAACACGCCGGATGGGCTGGCCGAGGCCCTGCGGGGACTGGGTACCGGAGCGCTGCCATCGTTGTGGAACCGACTGGGGGAGGTGAAGATCCCGGTCGATCTGATCGCCGGCGAGCGCGACCTCAAGTTCCGGGCCGCCACCGAGAAAATGGCCGCGTACCTGCCGCGGGCGCGGATCACCGTCGTCCCGGGCACCGGGCACGCGGTGCACCTGGAGGACCCGGCCGCGGTGGCCTCGATCATCGCCGACGACCCGGGGGCGAGGGCCTGAGGGCCCTCAGTCAGCCGTACCAGTCGATCAGGCCATCCCCGAGTCCGGGACCGGTGGGCAGCGCCATCTCCCCGCGCGCCGGGGGCAGTGGATCGGAGCGGCCGTCGAACAGGTCCAGCGTCGCCAGCCCGCACGCTCGGTCGGGCTTGATCACGGCGGCCGCGTGCAGGGCGGCGGCGATTCCGAGTGGCCCGTCGAGCGTCGAGGCCAGGTAGATCTCGTAACCGGCGGCTCGCGCCCGCCCGGCGGTCTCGATGGCTCCCGAGATGCCGCCGCAGCGGGCGATCTTCAGGCAGATGGCATCGGCAGCCGGGCGCAGCAGCGCGTCGGGATCGCCGGCGGACTCGTCCAGCGCCAGCGGGACGTCGGTCTGCACCCACAATGAGCGGATCGCGGCGACGCCGGACACGGGCTCTTCGCACAGCTCGATCCCGGCCGGGTCCAGAGCCCGCAGCGCGGTGACCGCCTCCTCCAGTGCCCAGGCGCCGTTGGCGTCGATCCGGATCGCCATCTGCGGCCCGCCGAAGGCGCGCACCGCGGCCAGGCGCCCCGCGTCGTCCCCGATCGCCACCTTGACCTTGACCGTCGAGTACCCGTCGGCGCGGGCCTGGGCAGCCTCGTGGGCGGCCCCGGAGCGGTCGGCGGCGGCGATCGTCCAGTTGACCTCCACCGGGGCGGGGCGGGTGGCGCCGAGCAGACGCCAGACCGGTTCTCGGGTGCGCCGGCCGGCGAGGTCCCACAGCGCCAGGTCGATCGCGGCGAGCGCCTGCGGGACGACCGTGGCCTCGGCGCACCGGGCCAGCACGTCGGCGATCGGCGTTGCGTCGGGATAGGCCTCGAGCACCGGCCGGCAACTGTCGAGCGCCGTCAGCACCGTGTCGGTCGACACCCCGTCATAGGACTCCAGCGGCGCGGCCTCGCCGTGGCCGGTTCGCCCGTCGGCCGCCTCGAGGGAGACGAGCAGCAGCTGTCGCTCGGTCACCGTGCCGTGCCCGGCCGCGAACGGCGATCGCATCGCCGCCGTCACCGGTGCCACGGTGAGCTTCACGGGTTGACGCCTCCGGCGCTCACCGGCTGAGCAGGAGCCCCGCCGACAGCAGCATGCAGAACGCGAGCTGCAGCATGCCGCTCTGGGCCAGCGCCCCGTTGAGCGACGGCCCGTCCGTGCGGCTGCGCACGATCCGCACCACGCCGGTGGCCAGCGGGAGGGTCAACCACGGCAGCAGCACCCAGGCGGTGGTCGGGCCGAACACCCACGTCACCGGGGCGAGGACATACGCGAGATAGACGGCCCCGGCGAACAGGGCCCGGGTGCGCTCGCGGCCGAGCTTGACCGCGAGCGTGCGCTTGCCGGCGCGCCGGTCCGAATCGATGTCACGCACATTGTTGACGACGAGGATCGCCGCGGCGAGCAGGCCCACCGGCACGGCCAGCGCGAACGCCTCCCACTCCAGATGCTTGACCTCGACGAAGAACGAGCCGGCCACCGCGACCACCCCGAAGAACAGGAACACGAACACCTCCCCAAGGCCCTCATAGCCATAGGGTCGTGGGCCTCCGGTGTAGGCGACGCCGGCGAGGATCGAGGCGCCGCCGACGATCACCAGCTCCCAGCCGGCGACGACGATCAGATACACGCCGGCGAGCACCGCCAGCCCGAAGGTGACATAAGTGGCGACGAGAACCTGGCGCGGCGGCACCAGCCCGCCGGCGGTCACCCGTACCGGCCCCAGCCGGTCCTCGGCGTCAGCGCCGCGGCGGGCGTCAGAGTAGTCGTTGCTCAAATTGGTGCCCACCTGGATGAACAGAGCGCCGAGCAGCGCGGCCAGGAACCGGAGCGGGTGGAACACATGGGCGAAGCCCGCGAGCGAGGTCCCGACGAGCACGGGAGCGATCGCCGCCGGCAGGGTGCGCGGCCGCGCCGCCATCAGCCAGATCCGCATCCCGCTCATCGGCTCGTCTTCACCGCTCGCCGTCCGATCCGCGCCGTCAAGCCCGGCGCGGGAACTTCGAGAAGTCGGGGCGGCGCTTCTCCAGGTAGGCGTCGCGCCCCTCCTGCGCTTCCTCGCTCATATAGAAGAGGAGGTTGGCGTCGTGGGCGAGCTGCTGGATCCCGGCCAGGCCATCCTCGTCGGCGTTGAAGCTCGCCTTCATCATCCGCAACGCGAACGGCGACATCGCCAGCATCTCGCGGCACCACTGGACCGTCTCCTCCTCGAGACGCTCCAACGGCACCACCGTGTTGACCATGCCCATCGCCAGCGCCTGTTGCGCGTCGTACTGACGGCACAGGAACCACACCTCCTTGGCCTTCTTGGGTCCGACCAGGCGCGCCAGGACGCTGGCGCCAAAGCCCCCGTCGAACGAGCCGACTTTCGGGCCGACCTGGCCGAAGCGCGCGTTGTCGGCGGCGATCGTCAGGTCACAGACGACGTGCAGGACGTGGCCGCCACCGATCGCGTAGCCGGCGACCATCGCCACGATCGGCTTGGGCATGCGCCGCATCTGGATGTGCAGGTCGGTCACGTGGAATCGGCCGACCGCCCGATGGGAGCCTGCCGCCGACGGGTCAGCGCCGGTGACGTAGCCGCCCCGACTGCCCCGAACCCGCTGATCGCCGCCCGAGCAGAACGCGTCGGGACCTTCGCCGGTCAGGATGATCACGCCCACGTCCTGATCCTCACGCGCGCGCTCCAGGGCGTCCGAGATCTCAAGCACGGTCTCGGGCCGGAAGGCATTGCGCACCTCGGGCCGATCGATCGTGATCTTCGCGATACCGGCGTCCTCGCCGGTGGCGAGCTCGTATCGGATATCGGTGTACTCGCCGGCGGCGTGCCAGCTGGTGCTCAACGATTGCTCCTCTGGTCGCAAGGGAAGTCCCATGACTCTATGCCAGGAGCGACGAGCAGGCCGGTGATCCCCGATGTCGAAAGATCGCTTAGGTGTCCCTAAGATGCGCCGCATGACTTCTGTTAGGGTGGCCTAATGGCCAGCGCTACGCGCAAGCGACTCGCCTGGTGCCTGCTCGCTGTGGCGGCCGCGGGGCTGTTGATCTGGCAGCTGGTCAGCGCCGGCGGCGGAACGCCGGATCCGACAAATCCGACCGAGCACCTCAGCCACCTCGCCGTCGTCGTGGACAGCGGCATCCTCGTCCTCCGCGAGGGTCTGGAGACGATCCTCGTCCTGGCCGTGCTCACCGCGAGCATGCGCGGCGGCAACAGTGCCTACCGCAAGCCGCTGGCGCTCGGTGGCGTCGCCGCGCTCGTCGCGGCGGTGGCCACCTGGTTCATCGCGATCGCCATCACCGACGCGGTCGGCCAGGGCAGCCTCGACCTGCAGGCGGCGACCGGGCTGTTGGCGATCGCCGTGCTGCTGGTCGTCATGAACTGGTTCTTCCACAAGGTCTACTGGACCGGTTGGATCGCCAGCCACAACCGGCGCCGCAAGGAGCTGATGGGCGAGGCGGGATCGGTCAGCGCTCAGCGCACGATGCTCGGACTGGCGCTGCTCGGCTTCACCTCGGTGTATCGCGAGGGGTTCGAGGTGGTGCTGTTCCTCCAGAACCTGAGGCTGCGCTACGGCTCGGGCACGGTGCTCGAGGGCGTCGCCCTCGGCCTCGTGTTCGTCGGTGCGATCGGCTGGCTGACGTTCGGGCTGCAGCGCCGGCTTCCCTACCGCCGGATGCTGGTGGCGACCGGCGTGATGCTCGGATTTGTGCTGCTGGTGATGGTCGGCGAGAGCATCCAGGAGCTCCAGCAGGCGGGCTGGATCGGCACGACTCCGATTCACGTCGGTATTCCCGGCTGGCTCGGGCTGTGGTTCTCGGTCTTCCCCAACGTCGAGACGGTCGTGGCCCAGGCGGTGGCGGCGCTCCTGGTGATCGGCTCGTACTTCCTCGCCGAGGAGCTGCGCGTCCGGCGCCCGCGGCGTCGCGGGGCGCAGGCCGCCGTGCGTCCGAACGTTCCGCCCCCGGTGCCGACGCGATCGAGCGCGCCGTCGCCGCCACCGGTCGCGACCCTGACCAAGTAGCTGTTTCGTGGAGGCCTGGATTGCCCGCGCCGCGCGCCTGCGGGGGGACCGCGCGGCGCTGATCACCGCCGGCGCGAGCGTCGACTACGCGAGCTTGTACGCCCAGGCCCGGGCGGTCGGGGGCGCGCTGGTGGCGCGCGGTGTGACCGCGGGTGACCGCGTCGCGCTGGCGCTGCCCAGCGACGAATTGGTCGTCGCCCTGCACGGGTGCCTGCTGATCGGCGCGGTGGCGGTTCCGATCGATCTCCGTCTCGGTGAACACGAGCGGCAGCCCCGCGAGGCGGGTGCGGCACTCGTGCTGCACAGCCTCGACGATGTGCCGCTCGTCCGCGGCTCGGCGCCCGCGCTCCGCGAGCCGCGGCCGATCGACCCGGAGGCGACGGCGACGATGATGTTCACCTCGGGGACGACCGCCGGTCCCAAGCCGGTCGCGCTGAGCTACGAGAACTGGCTCTGGAACGCGATCGGATCGGCGATGGCGCTCGGCCTGGACCCGGACGAGACGTGGTTGTGTCCGATGCCGCTGGCCCACGTCGGCGGTCTCTCGATCCAGTTGCGCTCGGCGATCTACGCCACCTCCGTCGTCCTGCACGATCGCTTCGACACCGACCGCGCCTTGGCGGCGCTGATGGGCGAGCAGCCGCGGGTCACGCTCGTGTCGCTGGTGCCGACGATGCTGGCCCGCCTGCTCGACGCCGGCTTGCGCGAGCCGCCGTCGTTGCGGCGGGTCCTCCTGGGGGGCGGACCGATCGCGCCGGCGCTGCTGCGCCGCGCGGCGGCTGCCGGCGTGAACGTGGCGCCGTCCTACGGAATGACCGAGGCGTGCTCGCAGATCGCCACCGACGGCTTCCCGCTGCTCGGGGTGCAGCTGCAGATCGCCGACGACGAGGAGATCCTCGTCCGGGGGCGCAACGTGTCCGCCGGGGCGCTGGGCGCCGACGGTTGGTTGCACACCGGGGACCTCGGCCGGTTGGACGATGGCGGCCGGCTGGTGATCGCCGGGCGCAAGGCCGACACGATCGTCTCCGGCGGCGAGAACGTCGCTCCGGCCGAGGTCGAGGCGGTGCTGCTCGAGCATCCGGCGGTCGTCGACGTGGCCGTGTTCGGCCGTCCCGATGCCGAGTGGGGCGAGGCCGTCGTCGCCCACGTGGTGCTGGCGCCGGGGCAGACGGTCGCGCTCGAGCAGCTGCGGGTGCATTGCGTGGAGCGCCTGGCGCCGTTCAAGGTGCCCAAGCGGATTGAGGCGGTGGCCGGCGTGCCGCGCGGGATCACCGGCAAGCTCCTGCGCCGCGAGCTCACGTGATGTCACATCAGTCGACGTCACATCAGCCACCGTCATCGCGCGTATCATCGGCCCATGCCCGCCGACCTGACGATCGAGCAGCTCGCCGCGGCGACCGGGATGACGGTGCGCAACATCCGGGCCCATCAGGCGCGCGGGCTGCTGTCACCGCCCGAGGTCCGGCTCCGGGTCGGGTATTACGGACCGGAGCACGTCGCCCAGCTCAGGTTGATCCAGGATCTCCAGGAGGACGGATTCAACCTGGCCGGGATCAAGCACCTCGTCGATCACGACCAAGCCATCGCCGCGCGTCTGGTGCGGTTCCGCCAGGCGCTGACAGAGGCTCCGAACGCTGAGTCGCCGCAGACGCTCACTGTCGCCGAGCTCGGTCGCCGGTTCCGGGTCGACGCCGAGCAGGCCCCGGCGGTGCTGGCTCGCGCCGAGCGACTCGGGGTACTGGTGGCGGCCGGCGAGGACCGGTACGACGTTCCCAGCCCGTCACTTCTGTCGGTGGCCGAGCAGGTGGCGGCCCGTGGCGTGTCGCTCGACGGCGCCCTGGCGGTGTTCGAGCAGGTCGAACAGCACTGCGACGCCGTGTCGGCGGCATTCGTGGCGCTGTTCATGAGCGAGGTGTGGGAGCCGTTTCAGGCCGCCGGCATGCCGACCGAGCGCTGGACCGACATCGAGGAGTCGATCGCGCGGTTGCGCCCGCTGGCCACCGAGGCGCTGGTGGCGATCTTCGGCCAGCGGATGAGCGCTCAGATCGAGGCGGCGTTCGGACAGCTCACGCGTCGCCTGCCCCGGCCGCCGGACAACGCGTCAGCCCCGGACCCGCGCGGCGCCGGATAGTCTGCCGGGCGTGAGCCCGCCCGATCCCGACGAGCAGCGCGCTGCCAGCCGCGAGTCGTGGGAGGGCGCAGCGGATGCGTGGGGCCGGCGCGCCAACCACGTGCGCGAGTGGGGGATGCCGGTCTCGGTGGCGATGATCGACGCGCTCGGCCTCCAGCCCGGCCAGCGGGTCCTCGAGCTCGCGGCGGGACCCGGTGACACCGGCTTCATGGCCGCCGAGCTGATCGCGCCCGGCGGGACGCTCGTCTCCAGCGACGGCGCGGAGGCGATGCTGGAGGTGGGCCGCCGGCGGGCGGCCGAGGCCGGGCTGCACAACGTCGAGTTCCAGCAGCTCGAGCTCGAGTGGATCGACCTGCCCACCGCCAGCGTTGACGCGGTCCTGTGTCGCTGGGGGATCATGCTGATCGTCGACCCCGCGGCCGCCGCCCACGAGGTCCGCCGTGTCCTGCGCGCCGGCGGACGGGCCGCGTTCGCGGTCTGGGACGAACGCGACCGCAACCCCTGGGCGACGCTCCCGGGTATGGCGCTGGTCAAGCTGGGCCTCGCGGAGCCGACGGATCCGGACGCGGCCGGCAACATGTTCTCCCTGGGCAGTGAGAGCCGCCTCACCGAACTGCTCCAGAACGCCGGATTCACCGACGTCGCGGTGCAGGCAGTGGCGGTGGCGCGTACCTACGACGCCATCGAGCAGTTCGTCGCCGAGACAGCCGACATGTCCCCGAGCTTCAGCGTTGCCTTCCGCGAGCTGAGCGCCGAGCAACAAGCCACGGTGGCCGATGGCATCGCCGCGGCGGCGGCGCCGTTCACCGCCGCCGACGGCTCGGTGCGGCTGCCCGGCAGCTCGCTGGTGGCGAGCGCCGGCGCCTGACAGAGGTCTTGCATGCTGAAACACCGCATGCAGGGGTTTTCCGCTGGCGCCGGAGGCCGGACACTGTCCGGCTATGCGCACCTCGAGACACTTGTTCCTGCTCACCGCGGTCGCGGTGGCGCTCTGCGTCCCCGCCGCTGCGTCGGCCGCGTTCCGGCACGTGGTCGCTCCCGGCGAGAGCCTGTCCTCGGTGGCGGCCGCCGATGGCCTGTCCGTCTCCGATCTCGCCGGGGCCAACGGCCTGTCGCCCGACTCACCGCTGATCGCCGGATCGTCACTGGCGATCCCGGGCCAGGGCGTTGCGGGCGGCAGCGCGCCGGTCGCGACCAATGAATCCGACGGTGGGGAGTCCGGCGCCACCTCGTCGCCGACCTCGCCCCCGGCTTCGACCGCGGCCGGCGGCTACCTCGTCCAGCCGGGCGACACGCTGTCGGCGATCGCCGCCCACTACGGCGTCAGCGTCTCCGCGCTGGCCGCCGACAACAACCTCGACCCCGCGGGCGTGCTGATCTCCGGCACCACCATCGACGTCTCGGGCCTGAGCGGCGCCGCCCCGGAGGCGACGGCCGCGCGGGTCGCTGCCGCGGGCACGGGCTCTGACCAGAGCGGGGGAGCCCAGCCGACGCCGGAGACGGTCAGCGCCTCGGAGGTCGGCTCGATCGCCGCCGCCAACGGCGTCCCAGCGGGGTTGGCCGAGGCGATCGGCTACCAGGAGAGCGGCTTCAACAACAACGAGGTCTCGAGCAGCGGAGCCACCGGCGTCATGCAGATCGAACCCGGGACGTGGAGCTACATCGGCCGGAACCTGGCCACGCCGCCGCCGCTCTCCCCAACCTCGGCCACCGACAACATCCGGGGCGGCGTGCTGCTGCTGCGGTCGCTGTTGGACCAGACCGGGGGGGACCCGGCGATGGCCGCTGCCGCCTACTACCAGGGTTTGCGGTCCGTGCAGGCGCACGGGCTGTTCGCCGACACGCAGCAGTACGTCAACAGCGTGATGGCGCTGTCGCAGCGGTTCGGCGGGTCGTAGGCGACGGCTCGCGCCGGTCGCAGGGCGCCCGCGCAACGGCGCCTTGTAGCCTGCGGGGCATATGTTCTACGACGACGACGCAGACCTCCACAAGCTCGACGGCAAGACCGTCGCGATCATCGGCTACGGCTCCCAGGGCCATGCCCACGCGCTCAACCTCAAAGATTCCGGTGTAGACGTCGTCGTCGGCCTGCGAGCCGGCTCGGGCAGTGTCGCCAAGGCGGAGGCCCACGGCCTCAGGGTGCTCGAGCCCGCCGACGCCGCCAGCGAAGGCGACATCGTGATGCTGCTCGCTCCTGACGAGCTGCACGGGCAGATCTGGGAGGACGGCCTCAAGGACGGCATCGCTCCCGGCAACATGCTGCTGTTCGGGCACGGTTTCTCCATCCACTACGGACAGATCGTCCCTCCGCCGGACGTCGACGTGGCGCTCGTCGCCCCCAAGGGGCCCGGTCACCTCGTCCGGCGGCAGTACCAGGAGGGCTCGGGAGTCCCTTGCCTGGTGGCGGTCCAGCAGGACCCCGGCGGCGATGCGCTCGGCGTGGCGCTGGCCTACGCCAAGGGGATCGGGGGCACCCGCGGCGGCGTCATCGAGACGACGTTCAAGGACGAGACCGAGACCGACCTGTTCGGCGAGCAGGCCGTCCTCTGCGGCGGCGTCACCGAGCTGGTCCGCGCCGGGTACGAGACGCTCACCGACGCCGGCTACGACGAACGCCTGGCCTACTTCGAGGTTCTGCACGAGCTCAAGCTGATCGTCGATCTCATGTATGAGAAGGGCATCTCGGGTATGCGGTACTCGATCTCCAACACCGCTGAGTACGGCGACATGACCCGGGGCCGGCGGATCATCGGCGAGGAGACCCGGGCGGCGATGAAGCAGGTGCTCGCCGAGATCCAGTCCGGCGACTTCGCCCGTGAGTGGATCGCCGAGAACCGCGCCGGTCAGGAGAACTTCAAGCGCATGCGCTCCGAGCAGGCCGGCCATCAGGTCGAGATGGTCGGCAAGGAGCTGCGCGCGCAGATGGACTGGATCGACACCGAGTTCTCGGAATAGAACCGCGCCCGGATCGCCCATGGCGCAGACGTCGACAGAACTGAAGATCCCGCTGCCGATCAAGCCGTCCGACGGGCGGTTCGGCTCCGGCCCGTCCCGCGTACGCCGGGCGCAGCTCGACTACGTCGCCAGGGCGGGTGGGTCCGAGCCCCCGCTGATCGGCACCTCCCATCGCCAGAAGCCCGTCAGACAGCTGGTGGCGCGCGTCCGCGCCGGCATCTCCGAGCTGTTCGGATTGCCCGACGGCTACGACGTGATGCTCGGCAACGGCGGAACCACCGCGTTCTGGGATGCCGCCACGTGCTGCCTGGTGCGCGAGCGCGCCCTGCACCTCAGCTACGGGGAGTTCTCCGCCAAGTTCGCCGCCTGCACCCGCGCCGCGCCGTTCCTGCGGGATCCGGTGGTGATCGCCGCCGACCCCGGCGATGCGCCCGACCCGGCGGCGGCGATGGGTGGGGACGCGGTCGATGTGATCGCCTGGGCCCACAACGAGACCTCGACCGGGGTGATGGTCCCGGTCACGCGCCCGGCCGGCTCTGACGGTTCGCTGGTGATGATCGACGCGACCTCCGGAGCGGCGGGCCTGCCCGTGACCATCACCGACGCCGACGTCTACTACTTCGCCCCTCAGAAGGGCTTCGCCTCCGATGGCGGGCTGTGGCTGGCGATCATGAGCCCGGCGGCGTTGGCCCGGCTGGACGAGGTCGTCGCCTTGGCGGACGGGCGCTGGGTGCCCGACTTCCTGTCCCTGCCGATCGCGCTTGAGAACTCGGTCAAGGACCAGACCTACAACACCCCGGCGATCGTCACGCTGCTGCTCCTGGCCGACCAGCTCGACTGGATGCTCGGGCAGGGCGGCCTCGACGCGATGGTGCAGCGGACGAGCGCGTCGAGCGCGCATCTCTACGACTGGGCCGAGCGCCATGCCCACGCCACCCCGTTCGTGGCCGATCCGGGCAAGCGTTCGCTCGTGGTCGGCACCATCGACTTCGACGACGGGGTCGACGCCGCCGCCGTGGCCGCGACGTTGCGCGACAACGGGATCGTCGATGTCGAGCCCTACCGCAAGCTGGGGCGCAACCAGCTGCGCATCGCCATGTTCCCCGCCACCGACCCCGCCGATGTCCAGGCGCTCACCGCCTGCATCGACTGGGTGCTCGAGCGGTCATGAGCGGAAACGGCGGGGTGGGCGCGACCAGGGTTCTCGTGGCCGAGAAGATCGGCGAGTCGGGCGTCGACCTGTTGCGCGAGCACTTCGAGGTCGATCTCGGTACCGGTTGGGACCGTACCGAGCTCGAGCGGCGGATCGGCGACTACGAGGGCATCCTGATCCGCTCGGCGACCAAGCTCGACGGCGAGCTGCTGGCCCGGGCCACCCGCCTGCGCGCCGTCGGCCGGGCCGGGGTGGGGGTGGACAACGTCGACGTCTCCATCGCGACCAAGCGCGGGATCGTCGTCGCCAACGCGCCCGAGTCCAACGTCATCACCGCCGCGGAGCACACAATGGCGCTGCTGCTGGCGTTGGCCCGCAACGTGCCGCAGGCGCACGCCTCACTGACCGGCGGCGCCTGGGAGCGCGCCAAGTTCTCCGGCGTGGAGCTGTACGAGAAGACACTCGGCATCCTCGGCTTCGGCCGCATCGGCCAGCTGGTGGCCCAGCGGGCTCGCGGCTTCAACATGCACGTGATCGCCTTCGATCCCTACGTCGGCGCCGAACGCTACCGCGAGCTCGGGGTGCACCAGGCCGCTTCACCCGAGGACGTGTACGCCGCGGCGGACTTCATCACCCTGCACCTGCCCAAGACGCCCGACACCGAGGACTGGCTGAACGCGGATGCACTTGCCAAGTGTCGGGACGGCGTCCGCGTCCTCAACGTGGCCCGGGGGCCACTGGTGGTCGATTCCGATCTCAAGGCGGCGATCGACTCGGGCAAGGTGGCCGGCGCCGCGCTCGACGTGTTCCGGAGCGAGCCGATCACCGACCACCCGCTGTTCGGCTATCCCAACGTGATCGTCACCCCCCATCTCGGCGCCTCCACCGCGGAAGCGACGGACCGGGCCGGCTACCAGGCGGCCGAGCAGGTCGTGGCCGCGCTGGCCGGTGGCGTGGTCACCAGCGCCGTCAACGTGCCGGCCATCCCCGCCGAGGACCTGGAGGTGCTCGGACCGTACGTGCCGCTGTGCGAGTCGCTGGGACGGATCGCCACGGCACTCGCCGTCGCCGAGGGCGGGTCGGTCAACAGCATCCAGACCGACTTCTTCGGCCGCTTGGCCGAGCGCGACACGCGCCTGCTCTCGATCCACGTGCTCCTCGGCGCGCTCGCCGGCCACACCGAGGAGGAGATCAACGCCGTCAACGCGCCGACGATCGCCGACGAGCGCGGCATCCGCGTCGTCGAGGCCAAGCACAGCGTCGCGCGTGACTACAACGATCTGGTCCGCGTCGAGGTGGCAGCGGGCGCCGGCACGGTCCGCGTCGCCGGCACTCTGGTCGGCCACCGCCACCGGCCCCATCTGATCGAGGCCTGGGGCCAGCGTTTCTTCGTCCAGCTCGAGGAGCACATCACCCTGTTTCGCTATCGCGACGTGCCCGGCATGCTCGGTCGTGTCGGGACCGCGTTTGGCGTCCACGGCGTCAACATCGTGTCGGCGGCCGTCGGCCGCGTCCCGGACGAGGGCGCCACCGGCGAGGGGGACCTGGCGGCGATGGCGATCACCACGACGTCACCGGTGCCCGGCGACGTGGTTGACGAGATCGCCTCCAGCGAAGGTTTCGTCGTCGGGCGCACCGTCTCGCTGTAGGCGTGGCTGCACCGCGCCATGCAGCCGGGCGGCCGGCGCGATCGCGTCCTTTACTCTCGCGGTACGGCTCGGTAGCTTCACTCGAACGTCAACGCCACCTCAGCGGGGATCAAGGTTTGCCGGGTTTATGCCGTTACATGTGCGATGTCCTTTGATGTTGGTATCGACCTCGTCGATTTCGGGCAGATCGAAGAGTCGCTAGCGCGCCACGGGGAGCGGTTCATGAACCGGGTCTTCTCGACAGGCGAGTGCTTGGAAAGCAGGGGGCACACCGCGGCGCTCGCCGCACGATTTGCCGCAAAGGAGGCGACGATGAAAGCACTACGCAGAACCGATGAGGGAATCGGCTGGCGGTCGATTGAAGTGCTCGACGGAACCGGCGGCGGGCCGGTCATCAAGCTGAGCGGCGCCGCGGCACAGCTGGCCGCCGCGCGCGGCGTCAGCGCGCTGCGCGTCAGCATGACCACCGAGCGGCGCCAGGCGGCCGCGATCGTGGTCGCGGAGGCGGCTCGATGACCGATTCTGTCCGTGAGGCGATCCGGAACGTCATCCGTCAGCATGGCCGGTTGCCCGTCGATGTCGACACGCTCGCCGACGACGCTGATCTGTTCCAGGCCGGTATGAGCTCGCACGCCAGCGTCAACGTGATGCTGGCGCTGGAGGACACATTTGACATCGAGTTCCCCGACGCGCTGCTGAAGCGCAGCGTGTTCGAGAGCGTCGCGGGCATCGCGGCCGCCATCGGATCGCTGGAGGATCAAGCGGCATGACCGTCGTGCTCGGTCGCGACCAGGCGTTTCTGGATCAGGTCAAGCAGATCGCTGACGAGGTGGCGGCAGTCAATGCCGACGCGGTTGACCGCGACGCCCGGTTCCCGATCGAGACGATCACCGCCCTGCGCGAGGCGCGGGCGCTGTCGGCGTACATCCCCGCGGAGCTGGGCGGTGGCGGCGTATCCCTGGAGGGGATCGCCCAGGCATGCTTCGAGCTCGGACGCCGGTGCTCGTCCTCGGCGATGGTGTTCGCCATGCACCAGATCCAGATCGCCACGATCGTCCGCCATCTCGATGGCGCTTGGTTCGAGGACTACCTGCGGCGCGTCGCCACCGAGCAACGCCTCGTCGCCTCGGTCACCTCGGAGCTCGGAACTGGGGGCGACATGGGCCGGTCGATCGCCCCGGTGACGCCCGCCGACGATGGTCGGCTGACCTTCGTCAAGCAGGCCCCGACGGTCAGCTACGGGCAGCACGCCGATGACCTGTTCACCACCGTCCGGCGGTCGGACAGTGCCGAGCAGCAGGACCAGGTGCTGGTCCTGCACCACGCCGAGCAGACCGAGCTGGAGCTGAACGGGACCTGGGACACGATCGGGATGCGGGGCACCTGCTCGCCCGGCTTCGAGGTGCGGGCGCGCTTTGGTCCCGAGCAGATCCTCCCGGCGCCGTTCTCGACGGTGATGAACGAGTCTCACGTGCCGATCTCGCACATCCTCTGGTCCCACGGCTGGTTGGGGATCGCCACCGAGGCGTTCGAGCGAGGGCGCGCGTTCGTCCGTGCCGCGGCGCGGCGGACTCCGGGCATCCCGGTGCCGGCGGCCCACAGCCTGTCGCGCGTGATGAGCGAGCTGTTCATGCTGCGCGCCGAGGTGCGGAGCGCGCTCGAGGACTTCGTCGGCGAGGGGGAGGATGTCGACCGCGAGCGGCTCGGGACAATGGCGTCGATCCTGCGCTTCAACAATCTGAAGCTGGCCGCGTCCGAGCAGGCTCCGCGAATCTGCTCGGCGGTCCTGGAGGTCATCGGGATCATGGCTTACAAGAACGACTCCCCCTACGGGGTCGGGCGCCAGCTCCGCGACGCGCTCTCGGCCCGCCTGATGGTCGCCAACGAGCGAATCCACGCGGTCGACGCCGGCCTGTTGCTCATCGCCAAGGAGGTATAGGGGGGTGCCCGTCGAGGTCCGCGAAGCCTCCGCCGACCAGGCGGAGTTCCTGGCCGAACTGGTCGGCGCCGGGCTGCTGCTCGAATCCGGGGTGCCCGGCGTCTACGGGCACAACTCGGTATTCGAAGACGTCCGATCCCGATTGGACGAGCGGCTCAGCTCCGAGGCCGGGTCACGGGGCGCCGAGCGTCTGCGCTTTCCGCCGCTGCTTCCGCGCCGGCAGCTGGAGTCCAGCGGCTATCTCAACTCGTTCCCGCATCTGGCCGGCAGCATCTACTCGTTCGACGGAAACGAGCAGGAGGCGGCCAGCCAGAGCGAGCGCGCCGCGCGGCACGAGCCGTGGGGCGAGTTTCAGGAGATGACCGAGCTGACGCTGATGCCGGCCGCCTGCTACCCGGTGTATCCGGCGATCGCGGCGCGCGGCCGGCTCCCGGTCGGCGGGGCGTTCATCGACGCCGGCGGGGCCTGGGTGTTCCGGCACGAGCCGTCGCACGATCCCGCCCGGCGCCAGATCTTCCACCAGCACGAGCTGGTGCGGATCGGTGAGCCCGCGGCGGTCCTCGAGTGGCGCGACGAGTGGGCGCAGCGCGGCCTGGACCTGTTGCGCGCGTTCGGCCTGGCCGCCGAGCTCGACGTCGCCAACGACCCGTTCTTCGGGCGCCGCGGGCGGATGCTCGCCGCCAATCAGCAGTCCGAGCGCCTCAAGCTGGAGCTGCTGGTCCAGATCGCCGGCCCGGAGCCGACTGCGTGCGCCTCGTTCAACCACCACCGTGACCACTTCGGCGGCACGTACGGCATCCAGCTGTCGGACGGCGGCACCGCGCATACGGCGTGCCTCGGCTTCGGCCACGAGCGGATCGTGCTGGCGCTGCTCCGGACCCACGGACTCGATCCCACCGCGTGGCCCGAGGCGGTGCGCGGACAGCTGTGGCGATGAGCGTGGCCAGCCGGAGGCAGATGTTGAGTCTGTCCGGCAAGGATCCGGGTGCATATCGCCCCCATCCGCTGCATTCCACCGGTCGCTCCTACCTGGAGACCAACTGCTACTCGGACATCGTCATCGAGCTGCTCCACGCCTGCGGGTACGAGCCCCTGGCGGCGTTCGGGCACCTCGTGCGGATGGATTTCGAGGGCGACCAGTGGACATTCTTCAAACCGCCCCCGGAGGACATCGAGCGCCTGTTCGGGATCGACATCCACGAGATGCAGCCCTACCGGCCGCTGCCCGTCCAGATCGCCGAGCAGATCGAGCAGGGCCGAACGATCATCGTCGAGCTCGACAGTTGGTGGTTGCCCGACACCGCGTCCACCAGCTACCGATCCGAGCACGTCAAGACCTCGGTGGCGCCCGATGCGATCGACGCGGAGACCGGGACCTTGCACTACTTCCACAGCGCCGGCCTGTTCGAGCTGTCGGGCGAGGACTACCGGGGGATCTTCCGGGTCGGCGAGAACGATCCGTCGGTCCTGCCGCCCTACACGGAGATCGTCCGCTTCGACGCCGGAGAGCGGCTCGGAGGTGAGCGGCTGAAGGGCGCCGCGCTCGATGTGCTCAGGCGCCACCTGACGCGCCGTCCCCGGTCCAATCCGTTCGAGCGATTCGGGACCCAGCTGGAGCGCGAGTTGCCGTCGCTGCTGGAGCGCGGCCTGGAGGACTATCACGCGTACGCGTTCGCCACGGTGCGGATGGCCGGCTCGGCGTTCGAGATCGCCGCCGACCACGCCGGCTGGCTGTTCGGCGACGATGCCGCCGACATCCGGGCCGCGATGGTCGAGATCGTCGATGGCTGCAAGGCGCTGTCGTTCCGTCTCGCGCGCCGCCGCGCATTCGATCCGTCTCCGACGATCGCCACGCTCGCCGGGGCGTGGGAGCGCGCGATGACAGGGCTCGACGAACTCTGCCGCTGAGCTGGCGCTGAGCCCGCCCGCCCCGGTCGCCGGATAAGAGACGAACGACGGCCACGAAGCAGGGGTGATTGGGGCTCCGGCGCCTGCAAACGTCCCTCGGCGTCGCTTTGGCGGGTTGAAAGGGGCGTTCGCCTTTGTCAGAGCGGCAAACGTCCCCCGGCGCCGCTGCCGTGAATCGCGAGGGACGTTCGCCTTTCTCACGACGGCAAACGTCCCTCCGCGCCACCGGTCGTCTCCCGGAGGGACGTTTGCAGGCGCAGGCGCGGCCGGAGCCGCCACCGGGGCCTCCTTCGTTGCCGTCGTTGACGTTCGCTCCGCCCCCAACGCACCGCCCCCAACGCCCCGTCCGCCGGCGCCCCGCGGCGGACAGGACAGAGGACCCCGCGGCGGTGGCACGCGTCGCTGGAAGGCATTGCTACGCTGTGCGTCGAATGTCGCTGAGCCTCGACCTCCGACTTCTTCTCCTCCCCCGCAAGGGGGAATAGCGCGTGGGCGGCCGCACGTAGCCGCGAACTACAGCATCGAGAAGCAGTCAAGTTCGAGCCAAGGGAAGTAGCGACATGACGCAACCTGACGATCCAAACCGAGTTTTGATCTTCGACACGACGCTGCGCGACGGCGAGCAGTCACCGGGGATTTCGCTCAACGCACAGGAGAAGCTGGAGATCGCGCAGCAGCTCGCCCGCCTGGGCGTCGACGTGATCGAGGCCGGGTTCCCGATCACCTCGCCGGGCGATTTCGAGGCGGTCCAGGCAATCGCCCGGACCGTGGAGGGTCCCGTGATCGCCGGGCTGGCCCGGACGCACGTCGCCGACATCGACGCCGCCTACAACGCCGTCAAGGACGCCGCCGGGGCGGGTGGGGCACGAATTCACACGTTCATCTCCACGTCGGACATTCACATCAAGTACCAGCTGCAGACGACACGCGAGGACGTCAAGGGCCAGGCCCGCGCCGCGGTCGCGCACGCGAAGCAGTATCTGGACGACGTCGAGTTCTCGCCGATGGACGCGACGCGGGCGGAGCTCGAGTTCACCGCCGAGGTGTGCCAGATCGCCATCGACGAGGGCGCGACGACGATCAACATTCCCGACACGGTCGGGTACACGATGCCCCACGAGTACGCGGCATTCCTGCGCGGGCTCTACGACGCGGTCCCCGACCTCCACGACGTCGTGCTCTCCGTGCACTGCCATGACGACCTCGGGCTCGCCGTCGCCAACTCGTTCGCCGGCCTGCAGGCGGGCGCCCGCCAGGTCGAGGCGGCGATCAACGGCATCGGTGAGCGGGCCGGCAACGCCGCGCTCGAGGAGATCATCATGCTGTTGCACACGCGCCAGGCCGACATCGGCCTCCACACCGGCGCGGCGACCCGAGAGATCGCCCGCACGAGCCGCATGGTGTCGCGCATGACCGGCTACGCCGTGCAGCCGAACAAGGCGATCGTGGGCCGCAACGCCTTCGCCCACGAATCCGGCATCCACCAGGACGGCGTCCTCAAGGAGCGCACCACCTACGAGATCATGGACGCGACCACGGTCGGGCTCGACGCCAACTCCATCGTCCTCGGCAAGCACTCCGGCCGCCACGCGCTGGCGGACGCCCTGGCCGAGCTGGGCTTCGAGCTGCAGGGTCACGACCTGAACACCGCGTTCAAGCGTTTCAAGGAGATCGCGGACAAGAAGAAGCAGGTGACCGCGATGGACCTGGAGGCGCTGGTCACCGACGAGCTGCGCCAGGAGATCGCGGGCTACACCCTGGAGTGGTTCGACGTGGAGGCGTCCAGCCGCCGCCCGCCGCATGCCACCGTCGGGGTCCGCGGTCCCGATGGCGAGGAGCTGGTCGGTTCGTTCACCGGCGACGGCCCCGTCGACGCCATCTTCCACGCCATCAACACGGCCACCAAGGTCGATGCCCGGCTCCGGGAGTTCCGGGTCGACGCGGTGACCGGTGGCCAGGACGCCTTGGGCGAGACCTCGGTCGTGCTGGAGGTCGGCGGCGTCACCGGCGCCGGCCAGGGCGTGTCGACGGACATCCTCGAGGCCGGGGCCCGCGCGTACGTTCGCGCGCTGTCCAACGCGGTGCGCCGGCACGGCGTGCTGGCCGAGCGGGAAGCCGCCGACCAGCTCGCGCCGGAGGTCGTCCGAGCGCCATAGGCCGCCTGCGGGGATCGTCGGCCCTCGCCATCGTCGCTGCGTCCGTGGCGGCCCTGCTCTCCGGTTGCGCCGCCACGGCTCCGACGACGATCGCCACCCGACACGTGCCCACCTGGGCCTACGATGACGCGACCGTTCAGAGCGTCTGCAACGGAGGCCGGGGCGCGTCGCCGGCCCTCGTGGATCGCTGGCTGACCTACGCCGAGAGCAACTGCGGCCCCGAGTCCCTCACGCGCAAGGCCCTGACCGACTGCAGCCAGGGCGGGGTGACCTACTGCACGCCGGTCGCCTACGTCGAGCCCAACTGGAGCTACCGAGCCATCGCCCGGCCCATCCTCGGCGCGTGCAATCCGAGCGTTTCCCCGGATGAGCCCGAGAGCTGGTGGCTGCACGTCCCCGGTACCACCACCCCGAGCCCGCAGAACCGGGTGACCACCGCGGCCGGCGGGGGCGGGACCCTGCTCGACCAGACCACGCAGGCGGTGCGCGCCTGGTTTCAGGCCTACGCCCGGCAGTGCCTCGGGGGGTACCCGGCGCTGATGATCGACGACACCGGCGCGTCGCTGGCCGCGCTGCTGTTCATCTCGACCGGCGGCCAGAGCGCCACCAGCGAGATCTCCGGCGACGCCGGGCTGGTTGCCGCGCACGAGCAGCTGGCGGCCGCGCTGACTCGCGCCGACGGCTCGGGGTACCTGCAGATCGACAACGGACTGTCGGCCAACAACAGCCTCGCGCCGCCGTTCCCGTTGCTCGGCCGCCCCGCCGGCGTGCGCGGTCTGATCGCCGAGGGCGCACCGCTGGGCGGGGGCCTGATCACGCCCGACGCCGCCGACCCTCCCGCCCCGGACCCGACCTACTACGCCACGCTCCTCGACGAGCTCGCGTATGTCGACACCCGCGGGGGTGACGACTTCATCGTCCTGCTCTCCTACGACCCGGCGGGGAGCACGTCGGCGCGCCTGATCCAGCAGGCGACGGAGATGCTCGGCTACAGCGGAGCTCACGTCGTCGACTGGGCGGATCTGGAGACCGGCGACGCGGCCGCCGGCGACCTGGCCGTCTGGCCGGAGGAGGGGATCGTGCCCACCGATCCGGTCCGGTCGATGGCGGCTCCCACGGGCAGCGGGTGCCTGGCCGGTGACGGCGCCGTCTGCACCGGGGGCGGTCACGTCGATCTGCAGGTGCACGGCGCCCCCGGGGTCTACGTGCGGGAATTCCACGACTGCTATGACCAGGGGAGCCTGTTCGGCCCGTGTGCGGCGATCGTCAACGACACCGCTGCCGGGCACACCGTGGCGCCGGGTTGGCTCACCCAGACCTATCGATCGGAGATCTCTCTGCGCGGAGGCGACGTGCAGTCGGGCGGGACGGTCGCCGTCGACGGCGCGCCGTTTGCGGTGGGATCGACCGTGATCGGCCCATGGAGCGCGATGCTCCTCGCCGGCGCGCGCGGCTCCGGCTGAGCCTGAGGCCCCCGAGCTACCAGCCGGCGCCGTCGGCGGCCACCAGCAGGCCCTGCCGGTACCCGGCCGCGAGCACCCGGGTGCGCGGCTGCTCGTCCATGAAGTTGGAGCCCATCGCCGCGGCGCACTCGGCGTTCGGGGCGATCGTCTTGACCCGGGCCCCACGCCGGCGCAGCACCAGAGCCTCGACCGACACCGCGGACCGGGCGACGTTGCGCATCACCGTCAGCATCGTGTGGCTGGAGGTCAGGCTCGCCGTCGGATTGAGGCACAGAACATGGGTGTCGCGGCCGGCCGGGGCGGCATCGAGGTTGGTCGGGCTCCACACGCCGCCGTCGACGTATTCGCGCCCGCCGATCGTCACCGGAGCGAACAGCCACGGGACCGTGCACGACGCCTCGACGGCCTCGGCGACCGTCGCCCGCGGTGCACCGGGGCTGCCGAAGACCACCCGGCGGCCGGTGCCGCGATCCACCGCAGTCACCCGCAGGCGCCCATCGAACCGCGCCTCGGACCGTTCGATCTGCGCCCGGAGCTGACTGAGCGTGTCCGGGGGGCGGGGGAGCCCGCGCAACAGCAACGCGCGCACCAGCGCCCCGCCGGGGGCGGCGGCGCCGAGCGCCAGCGGGGCGAACGTGGCGCCGGCGGCCAGCGCGGCCTGCCCGGCGCGCCGGGCGGCCGCCACCGCCGCGACCGCCAGCCCTCGCGCCGGGCCGGCGCCGCGGGCCTCGAGCTCGGTGCCGACCGAGGACGGGCGCCGCGGCGCATTGCCGGCGACGAGGTGAGCGGCGACGATCGCGCCCGCGGACGTGCCGACGAACCCCTCGCAATCGCGTAGGTCAAGGCCGGCCGCATCTTCGATTCCCGCTAGCACGCCCATCATCCAGGCCTCGCCGAGCACGCCGCCGCCACCGAGCACGAGCACATCGGGTCGAGAGCGCACGGAGCCCAGGCTACCCATGACGGCGCCGGGACCGCGATGTCTCGGAACAGCAGTCGGCCGTACGTGATAACGTACAGAAGCGTGGCGCTGAGCGAACCGACGACGTCTCCCGAGAGCCTCGGCGTGCGGGTGCGCGCCCTGCGCGAGGCGATGGAGTTGTCATTGCGTGACCTGGCCCGGCGGTCCGGCGTCAGTGCCCCGATGCTGTCCCAGGTGGAGCGCGGCGAGACGAGCCCGACGCTGCAGGTGGCCACCCGGATCGCCCATGGTCTCGAGCTCCGCCTCTCCCAGCTGCTGCGTCTCGACGAGGGCGGGGCGGTGACGATCGTCCGCGGCGGCGAGCGACGGACCGGCCCTCCCGGCGCGTCCGGACACACCTACGAGATCCTGACGCCGCCGCTGCCGGGACAGCGCGCGGAGCTGTCGCGGCACACGCTGAGCGCGGGCGCCGTCACCGGCGGCCCCGGTGATCCGCCGATGCACGAGCCCGGCAGCCGCGAGACCGCCCTGGTCCAGGCCGGGACGGTGGTCCTGCATTGCGATGGGGCGCGACACGAGCTGATTGCGGGCGATTGCGTCACATTCGATGCCGACCTTCCCCATCACTTCGAGAACCCCGCAACGAGCGAAGCCGTGCTGCTGGCCGTGGTCAGCGCCGGTCTCAGGAGGAGCTGAGCATGCCGAGGAGCCTGTTCGACAAGATCTGGGAGGCCCACGAAGTCGCGGGACGCGGCGGTGGTCTCCTGTACATCGACCTGCATCTCGTCCATGAGGTGACGAGTCCGCAGGCGTTCGACGGCCTGCGGCTCGCCGGACGCCCGGTCCGGCGCCCCGATCGCACGCTGGCCACCGCCGACCACAACGTCCCCACCGACGGCACCCCGGTCGCCGCACGCATCCGCGACGAACTGTCCCGCGTGCAGGTGCAGACGCTCGAGCGCAACTGCGAGGAGTTCGGGATTCCGCTGTACTCACTGGGCTCCGATCGCCAGGGCATCGTTCACGTGATCGGGCCCGAGCTCGGCGTCACGCAGCCGGGGATGACGATCGTCTGCGGCGACTCTCACACCGCCACCCACGGCGCATTCGGTGCGCTGGCGTTCGGCATCGGCACCAGCGAGGTGGAGCACGTGCTGGCCACCCAATGCCTCGTCCAGACCAAGCCCAAGTCGATGCGCATCCAGTACGAGGGGGAGCTCGGCTTCGGCGTGACCGCGAAGGACCTCATCCTGGCCACGATCGGCCAGGTCGGCGTCGCCGGGGCGGTCGGCCACGTGGTGGAGTTCGCCGGCCCGGCGATCGAGTCGCTGACCATGGAGGGCCGGATGACGGTCTGCAACATGACGATCGAGGGCGGCGGCCGCGCCGGAATGATCGCTCCCGACGAGACGACGTTCGATTACATGATCGGGCGCCCGGCGGCGCCGGCCGCGGTCCCGGACGCCTGGCGCGACCTGCGCACCGACGACGGCGCCGGCTTCGACACCGAGGTGGTCGTCGACGCGGCCGCGGTCAGCCCGATGGTCACCTGGGGAACCAATCCCGGGATGGTGGTCGGCGTCGGCGAGACCGTCCCGCGGCCGGACTCCGAGCAGGACGAGCGAGCGCTTCACTACATGGGCCTGGACGCCGGGACTCCGATCTCGGAGATCAAGCTCGACCGCGTCTTCATCGGCTCCTGCACCAACTCCCGCATCGGCGACCTCCGCGCGGCGGCGGAGGTCGTGCAGGGGCGCCAGGTCGCCGGCACCGTGTACGCGATGGTCGTGCCCGGTTCCCAGCAGGTCAAGGCGCAGGCCGAGAGCGAGGGCCTGGACGAGGTGTTCCGCGCCGCCGGGTTTGACTGGCGGGGCGCCGGGTGCTCGATGTGCCTCGGTATGAACCCGGACATCGCGGCCCCCGGGGAGCGTGTCGCCTCGACCTCGAACCGCAACTTCGAAGGCCGGCAGGGGCGCGGCGCGCGATCGCACCTGGTCTCGCCCCAGATGGCGGCGGCGGCGGCGATCGAGGGCCATTTCGTCGACATCCGGGAGTGGGAGAACTAAATGAAGGCGATCGAGACCATCACCGGACCCGTCAGCGTCCTGAATCGCGACGACGTCGACACCGACCAGATCATCCCCAAGCAGTTCCTCAAGCGGGTCGAGCGGACCGGCTTTGGGCAATATCTGTTCTACGACTGGGCCCAGGAGCCCGATTGGGATCTGCCGGCCAATCCGATCCTCGTCGCCGGGCGCAACTTCGGCTGCGGCTCCAGCCGTGAGCACGCCCCGTGGGCGCTGGAGGACTACGGCTTCCAGGCGGTGATCGCGTCGAGCTTCGCTGACATCTTTCGCTCCAACTGCAGCAAGATCGGCCTGCTGCCGGTCCAGCTGGATCCCGCATCGTGCGCCGCGATCGCCCAGGCCGGGCAGGCCCAGGTCGACCTGGCCGGTCAGGAGGTTCGGTGGCCGGGCGGCAGCGCCGGCTTCGACATCGATCCCGAGATCAAGCACCGGTTGCTCAACGGCCTGGACGACATCGCGCTGACGCTCGAGCAGGGCGATGCCATCGCCGCCTACGAGCGCGACCGGGAGCGATCGGGGCCGCAGACGAGCGCGCTATGAGCGCCGGGCGCGACTGGGATGCCACCACCTATGACCGCGTCTCGGCGCCCCAGCAGCGATGGGCCGCCGAGCAGCTCGACCGCCTCGACCTGGCCGGCGACGAGGTCGTGCTCGACGCCGGCTGCGGCTCGGGCAAGGTCACGCTCGAGCTCCTCCGGCGCGTCCCGCGCGGGAGGGTATATGCGGTCGACGCGGCGCCGTCGATGGTCACCCACGCCCGGGCGGCGGTGGGGGACAGGGCCACCGCTCTGTGCCAGGACCTCGCCGAGCTCGAGCTGCCCGAGCCGGTCGACGTCGTGTTCTCCAACGCCACCTTCCACTGGATTCCCGATCACGACGCGCTGTTCGCCGCGCTGCACCGCAACATGAAGCCGGGCGCCCGGCTGCTGGCCCAATGCGGCGGCAAGGGCAACATCGACGAGTTCCGCCGGATCTCCGACGCCGTCGCCGGCGAGAAGCCGTTTGCGCCGTACTTCAGCGACTGGACCCGGCCCTGGAACTACGCGAGCGCCGAGGAGACAGCGACCCGCCTGGAGCGGGCCGGCTTCGCGGATGTGTCGACGTGGCTCGCGGACCGACCGACCGCACTCGAGGACGGGCGCACGTTCATCGCAACGGTCTGCCTGGTGCGCCATCTCGATCCGCTGCCGGCGACGCTGCGCGACCAGTTCATCGACACCGTGCTGGCGCGCTGCGACCAGCCGCTGGTGCTCGACTACGTGCGGCTCAACATGACCGCGTCCCGTGGTTGAGCGCGACGATCGGCTACCGTGGCGGCCCCAATGAGCGGCAAAGTCATCCTGCTCGCCGGCGACGGGATCGGCCCGGAGATCATCGGTCCGGCGGTCGAGGTGCTGGGCGCCGTGGGCGCAGACTTCGAGTATGAGGAGCACGCCTTCGGCGGCGCCTCCATCGATGCCCACGGGACCGCTCTCACCGACGAGACCCTCGCCGCGTGCCGGGGCGCCGACGCCGTTCTGCTCGCCGCCGTCGGCGGTCCCAAATGGGACACGACCGACCCGGGCAAGCCCCGTCCCGAGCAGGGCCTGCTGGGACTGCGCCAGGGACTGGGACTGTTCGCCAATCTGCGTCCGGTCAAACCGCTCCCGGCGCTGTATGACGCCAGCCCGCTGCGCCGCGAGATCATCGACGGCACCGATCTGCTCGTCGTGCGCGAGCTGACCGGGGGGATCTACTTCGGCGAGAAGACGCGGACGGCTGACCGTGCGTCGGACGCGTGCGTCTACACGCGCGCGGAGATCGAACGGATCGCCCGGGTCGCGTTCGGCGCCGCGCGCAGTCGCGTCACCAGCGTCGACAAGGCCAACGTGCTGGAGACCAGCCGCCTGTGGCGCGAGGTCATCCGCGAGCTCCACGCCGCCGAGTTCCCCCACATCGAGCTCGAGCATCTGCTCGTTGACAACGCCGCGATGCGGCTGGTGTCGGCGCCCCGTCATTTCGAGGTGATCGTCACCGAGAACATGTTCGGGGACATCCTGTCCGACGAGGCGGCGATGCTGACCGGATCGCTGGGAATGCTGCCCAGCGCGTCGCTGGGCAGCCAGCTCCCGCCGACCGACCCCGGGGCCACCCCGGGCATGTTCGAGCCCGTGCACGGCTCGGCTCCGGACATCGCCGGCACCGGGACCGCCAACCCGTTGGCGATGTTCCTCTCGGCCGCCCTGATGCTCCGCCACGGATTCGGGATGGAGGGCGAGGCGGCGGCGGTAGAATCCGCCGTCGACCGTGCGCTGGCCGAGGGGCTGCGCACGCCGGACCTGGGGGGCGGTGCCACGACCGCGCACGCCACCCGGGCAGTTCTACATCACCTATAGCCGAAACCGTCCCACCCATCCGACCCGCCCAGCCGCGAACCGTAAGGAGCAGTCGTGGAACAAGCCGACCTCATCTGGCACAACGGAGAACTCGTTGCCTGGGAGAGCGCGCAGGTTCACGTACTGACGCACGGACTGCACTACGGCACGGGCGTGTTCGAGGGCGAACGCTGCTACGAGACGCCGCACGGCCCGGCGATCTTCCGTCACCGCGATCACCTCAAGCGGTTGCTCGCGTCGTCGGAGCTGTACTACATGCCGGTCCCCTACACGCTCGAGGAGCTGCGGACGGCCACGCACGAGCTGATCGCCGCCAACGGTCTCACCACGTGTTACATCCGCCCCATCATCTTTCGCGGCTATGGCCAGATGGGACTCAACCCGCTCGACTGCGAGGTCTCGGTGTCGATCGCGGCGTGGCCGTGGGGCGCCTATCTCGGCGAGGACTCGGCGATGCACGGCATCCGTGCCAAGGTGGCGAGCTGGCGGCGGATCTCGTCCGACTCGCTGATCCCTCATGCCAAGGCGTCGGGTCAGTATCTGAACAGCGTCCTGGCCAAGGTCGAGGCGACCAAGGCGGGCTACGAGGAGGCGATCCTGCTCGACTCCCAGGGCTTCGTCTCGGAGGGCACCGGCGAGAACATCTACATCGTGCGTGACGGCGTCATCCTGACCCCGCCGCAGACGGCCGGGATCCTCGACGGCATCAGCCGCAAGTCGATCCTGACGATCGCGGCCGACCTCGGCTACGAGGTGGTGGAGCGCAACCTCGCGCGCGCCGAGCTGTATCTGGCCGACGAGGTGTTCCTGTCGGGCACCGCGGCCGAGCTGGTGCCGGTGCGCGAGATCGACGATCACACGATCGGCGAGGGCGTCTCGGGACCGGTCACGCGAGCGGTCCAAGCCGTGTACGTGGACGCCCTGCATGGGCGCGACGAGCGCTACCTCGAGTGGCTGGACGTGGTCAAGGTTCCGTCCCGGACCGCTGCCGCCGGATGAAGCAGATCGAGCTCTACGACACCACCCTGCGCGATGGGATGCAGGGTGAGGGCATGTCCCTGTCGGCGGGCGAGAAGCTGCGGGTGGCGCATCGGCTCGACGAGCTCGGCCTCGATCTGATCGAGGCCGGGTTCCCCGGCTCCAACCCGAAGGAGCTCGAGCTGTTCGGATTGCTGGCGGCCGAGACGTTCGTGCACGCCGAGATCGCCGCCTTCGGGATGACGCGCCGGCGCGACACCGCCGCCGACGCCGATCCGGCGCTGCGGGTACTGGCCGGTTGCTTCGCGCCGGTCTGCACGCTCGTGGGCAAGACCTGGGCGCTGCACCTGGAGAAGGTGGTCAAGGTCGATCGCGACGAGAACCTGCGGATGATCGCCGAATCCGTCGCGTTCCTGGTCGCCGAGGGTAAGCGCGTCGTCTACGACGCCGAGCATTTCTTCGACGGTTACCGTGACGATCCGGGCTACGCGCTGCGGTGCCTGCGGGCCGCGGTGCAGGCCGGCGCCGAGACCGTGGTCTGCTGTGACACCAACGGCGGCACCCTTCCGGACGACGTCGCCGCGGCGATGGGGGACGTGGTGGCCGGCCTGGCGGGGGAGGACGGGACCGGCGCCCGCATCGGGATCCACACCCACGACGACGCCGGGTGCGGGGTGGCCAACGCGTTGGCCGCTGTGCGGCAGGGCGCCACTCATGTCCAGGGGACGATCAACGGCTACGGGGAGCGCTGCGGCAACGCCAACCTCATCTCGATCATCCCCAACCTCCAGCTCAAGCTCGGCTATGAGTGCTTCACCGACGCCCAGCTCGCGGCGCTGACCCCGACGGCGCACTACGTCGCCGAGCTGCTCAACTTCACGCCCGATCCCGACGCGCCGTATGTGGGGCGCAACGCGTTCGCGCACAAGGGCGGCATGCACGTCGCCGGCGTCAGTGCCGATCCGTCGACGTTCGAGCACATCGCCCCCGAGATCGTCGGCAATCGCCGCGAGATGCTGATCTCCGAGCTATCGGGCAAGGGGACCGTCGAGTCGCGCGCCCGCGCCGCCGGTATCGAGCTCGAGGCCGGAGCGGCGGCGCGGGTCGTCGAGCGCGTCAAGGAGCTCGAGCACCGCGGCTACCACTACGAGGCCGCCGACGGCTCGTTTGAGCTGCTGCTGCGCAAGGAGACCGGCGAATACGAGCCGCTGTTCCTGCTGGAGTCCTGGCGGGTGATCGCCGAGAAGCGCGCCGACGGCCGCGTCGAGACCGAGGCCACGATCAAGATCTGGGTCCCGCCGGAGGCGGGTGGGACGAGTCAGCGGTACGTCCGAACCGCCGAGGGCGATGGCCCGGTCAACGCGCTGGACCGCGCCCTGCGCGAGGCGCTGGTCGAGATCCATCCCCACCTCCGCGACATCGAACTGGTCAACTTCAAGGTCCGGATACTCGACGAGACCAAGGGCACCGATGCCGTCACGCGGGTCCTGCTCGACGTCTCTGACGGGGACCGCGAGTGGGGCTCGATCGGCGTCTCGGAGAACATCATCGAGGCCTCCTGGGAGGCGCTGGTCGACTCCCTGGAATACGGGATGCAGCACGGCCGCCGCCGGCTGGCCGGCGAGGCCACGGCCACCCCCGGCGTGTGAGCGACGAGCCGCCGGAGATCATCCCGGCCGCCCGGCCGGTCATCGGGACCACCGAGGAGGAAGCGGTCCTGGCGGTGCTGCGCTCCGGCCGGCTGTCCCTGGGTCCGCGGCTGCTCGAGTTCGAGCAGGCGTTCGCCGCCCGTCTCGGGGTGCCGCACGCCAGCGCGGTGTCGAGCGGCACCGCCGGCCTCCATCTCTCGCTGCGCGTCGCCGGGGTCAGCGACGGCGACGAGGTCGTGACCAGCCCGTTCAGCTTCGTGGCCAGCGCCAACGCGATCGTGTTCGAGCGGGCTCGTCCGGTCTTCGCCGATATCGACCCGGTGACGCTCAACCTCGACCCGGCCGCCGCCCGGGCGGCGATCACCGAGCGCACCGCGGCGATCCTGCCGGTCCACATCTTCGGGTATCCGGCCGACGTGCCGGCGTTCGAGCGGCTCGGCCTGCCGATCGTGGAGGATGCCTGCGAGGCGCTCGGCGCCGTCCATGGCGACGGCGTCGCCGTCGGCGCTCGCGGCCACCCCGCGGTGTTCGCGTTCTACGCCAACAAGCAGCTGACCACCGGTGAGGGCGGCATGATCACCACCGCGAGCGCTGCGGCCAAGGAGCGGATCGACTCGGAGCGAAACCAGGGCCGCGCGCCCGATATGGGGTGGCTCGATCACGACCGCCTCGGCTTCAACTACCGCCTGTCGGACATCGCCTGCGCGCTCGGCGTGGCGCAGCTTTCCCACCTCGACGAGATGCTCGCCGGCCGCGGCCGCGTGGCCGACCTCTACCGGTCGGCGCTGGCGGACATCGAGGGGCTCGGACTGCCCTGCGCCGACGCCGGCGGCGACCGCCGCGGGTGGTTCGTGTTCGTCGTTCAGCTGCCCCACGGGATGGACCGCGACGACACCGTGCGGGCGCTGACCGCGCGCGGAATCCAGAGCCGGCCGTACCTGCCGGCGATCCACCTGATGACCTTCTACCGCGAGCGGTTCGGCCACCGCGAGGGCGAGTTCCCGGTCTGCGAGGACGTCGCGGAGCGGTCGATCGCGCTGCCGTTCTTCCCCGAGATGACCGAGAGTCAGGTTCTCCGCGTCGTCAGCGAGCTGCATGCCATCCTGGAGCCCTAGGTGAGTCGCTTCGCTGAGCCCCCGGACGCCGGCTTTCGCCGGCTCAACGACTCGATCGGCTTCGACTGGCGGCTGAGCCCGTACGACGTCGACCAGTCGATTGCCCACGCGACGATGCTCGCCGCGCAGGGGATCATCTCCGACGCCGACGGCGCCGAGCTCCAGCGCGGTCTGGAGCAGGTGCGCCGCGAGCTCGCCGACGGCTCGTTCCCGTTCGCGGACGGCGACGAGGACATCCACATGGCGATCGAGCGGCGGCTGACCGAGATCGTCGGCCGGGTGGGGGGCAGGCTCCACACCGCACGCTCGCGCAACGACCAGGTCGCCACCGACGTTTCGATGTTCGTGCGGGCGCACGCGCACGACGCGGTCGATCGGATCACCCGCCTGGGGCGAACGCTGGCCGACCAGGCCGAGCGCCATCTCGACTGGGCGATGCCCGGCTACACCCACATGCAGCGCGCCCAGCCGATCTACCTCAGCCACCACCTGCTCGCCTACGTGTGGATGCTGCTGCGAGACCGGCAGCGGTTCGAGGCGGTGATCATCGCGAGCGGGCGGATGCCGCTCGGCGCCGGCGCGCTCGCCGGGGTCAACTTCGACACCGACCGCGCGGCGGTGGCCGCGGCGCTCGGCTTCTCGGGCGTCGCCGAGAACTCGGTGGATGCGGTGTCGAACCGAGACTTCGTGCTCGACTATCTGTCCGCGGCGGCCACCTGCGCCACCCACCTGTCGCGGCTCGGCGCCGAGATCGTGCTGTGGTCCACGGAGGAGTACGGGTTCTGCGAGGTCTCCGACGCGTGGGCCTCGGGGTCCTCGATCATGCCCCAGAAGAAGAACCCGGATGCGGCCGAACTGCTGCGCGCCAAGGCGCCACGGCTGGTCTCGAACCTGGCGGCTCTGCACGGGGTGATGCATGGGCTGCCGCTCACCTACAACAAGGACATGCAGGAGGACAAGGAACCGCTGTTTCACTCCTGCGACACCCTCGAGCTGTGTCTGGACGCCGCGAACGGGATGCTGGCGACGATCACCTTCAAGCGCGACCGCCTCGCCGCCGCCGCAGGCGATCAGTTCCTCGCCGCCACCGACGTGGCCGACCTCCTGGTCCGGCGCGGCCTGCCGTTTCGCGAAGCCCACGGGGTCGTCGCCGGGCTGGTGCGCAGCGCCCTGGAGCAGGGCAAGCTCCTGTCCGATCTGCGTCCCGAGGAGCTCGCTGCCCAGTCGCCGCTGCTCGACGACGAGTTCTATCGCCTGCTGGAGGACGGCGCGTGGCTGGAGACGAAGGTCTCGGAGGGCGGCACCAGCCTGGCCCGCGTGCGCGAGCAGCTCGAGCGGGCCCGCGCGGCCTTGGTGCTGTGAGCCAGGACACGGGGATGCCGCCGGCGTTCTACGACCGGCCGGTGCTCGAGGTGGCCCGCGACCTGGTCGGCTGCGTCGTCACCCATGGTGACACGGCCGGCGTGATCGTCGAGACCGAGGCCTACCACGACTCCGAGCCGGCGTCCCACGCGTTCGTCGGACTGACGCCGCGGACCCGGACGTTGTTCGGTCCCCCGGGTCGGGCCTACGTCTACTTCTCGTACGGAATCCACGCCCTGCTCAACGCCGTCTGCGAGCACGAGGAGGTGGGCGCGGCCGTGCTGATCCGCGCCCTGGAGCCGATCGACGGCATCGACCACATGCGCGCCCGGCGCGGCGTCGACCGGGTGCGCGACCTGTGCTCGGGGCCCGGCAAGCTGACGCAGGCGCTCGGGATCGGCCTCGAGCTCAACGGCTCCGATCTGCGGCGCGGGCCGATCGTGTTCTCCGCGCGGCCGCCGGGGTGGCGAGACGTGGAGATCGAGGTGGACACGCGGGTCGGGATCACCCGGGCCGCGGAGCTGCCGTGGCGCTTCGTCGCCGCCGGCAGCCGGTTCGTTTCCCGGCCGGTTCGCCGCGTGGCCGCGGTCTGAGCGGCTCGCCAGGGGCGACGAAGGCCGGCGCTACCCCGGGTCCGGCGGGCTTGGCTTAGCCGCCGCCGCCCCCGCCGCCGAGGCCGGCGCCGCCGCTCGATCCGCCGCCGCTGCTGCCGCCGCCACCGCCAGTGCCGCCGCCGGTGCCACCAGCACCGCCAGTGCCGCCGCCGGTGCCGCCACCACCCGTTCCGCCACCGCCGGTCCCGCCACCGGTGCCGCCACCACCCGTTCCGCCACCGCCGGTCCCGCCACCGTTCCCGGTCGTGCCCGTCCCGGCGGCCGCTCCGCCGGTGGCGCCGGTGGTCCCGGTTCCGCCGCCGGAGGGCGGGGTCGCTGGGGCGCTCGCCGTACCGGTCCCGCCGGATGGCCCCGTGCCGGTCTGACCCGACCCGGCGGTGCTGGTGTGGGCGTGGCCACGCGGGTGAGGACCGTACTCCGCAGCCTCGGTGGCTTCGATCTGCAGCGCCTGGGTCATGAAGTCATGCCAGATGCTGGCCGGGAACGTCCCGCCTTCGACCGGCGCGCCGTTGTACAGAGTGGTCATCGGGATGAGCTTGTTCGGGTAGCCCACCCAGACCGCGGTCGTGATCTGCGGGGTCCAGCCGACGAACCAGGCATCGCCGTAGTTGCTGGTGGTGCCGGTCTTCCCCGCCACGTCGACGCCGGCGATCGCCGCCGACGTGCCCGTGCCGTGTTGGACGACGCCCTGGAGCAACTCGTGAATGGTGGCGGCGACGCTGGCGGGCAGCACGCGCCGGTAGTTGGGCGTGGCGATCACATTTCGCTTCCCGTCGCAGCGGATGTGGAGGCACTGGATCTGGGCGATCCCGATCGGGCCTTCGTTCGGGGCGCCCAGCCCGGGGGCGTAGACACGCATCCCCCCGGTGGCGATCGTCTCGTAGGCGTGTGCCATATCGAGCGTGGTCACGCCCTGCTTGAGCCCGCCGATGATCATCGCGTAGTTGGTGGAGACGGGGGAGCGGATCCCCATGTTCCTGGCCATCTTCGCGATTCGCGTGGTGCCGACGCCGGGCGACAGGCCGAGCTGGGTGAAGACGCTGTTGTCCGAGACGATGGTGGCATCGGCGAGGTTGATCGGTCCCGAGTACTCATTGCCGAAGTTCTTGACCTGATAGTGCTCCTTGCCGCCGCTGTTGGGGACGATGAGGTCCAGGGGCTTTGAGTCGAACACCGACGACGGCCCGTACCCGTGCTCCAGCGCCACCGCCAGGGTGAACGGCTTGAACGCCGATCCCGGCTGCCGGTAGCCCTCGGTGGCCAGGTTGAACGGGTACTGGTTGTAGTTCTCCTGCCCGTTGACGAGCGGTCCGCCGACCATGGCGCGGACCTGGCCGGTCTTGTTGTCGATCGCCACCAGCGATGCCGCCGGTTCGTTCGGGCCGCTGGGCAGATCCTGGGAGATCGCCGCCTCGGCCGCCCGCTGCATCGGGAGATCGATCGTGGTCCGGATCTTCAGCCCGCCGTAGTAGGCGCGGTACTCGGCGACGGGCTGGGACACGCCGCCCCGCTCCATCGCGGTGATGATCTGGGGTCCCAGCCAGCTGGTGAAGTACGGCGCCGCCGGTGGCTCCTCGGGCTGCTCGATCTGGGCGGTCGTCGGCAGCGGCGTGGCGCGAGCCTGGCTGTACTGGGCCCGGCTGATGTACCCCTGGTGGAGCATGTCCGACAGCACCACGTCGCGCCGGGCCTTGGCGGCGCTCCGGAAGGCGATCGGGTTGAACGCCGATGGGTTGGCCACCATTCCGGCCAGCAGCGCGGCCTCCGCCGGAGACAGCTGCGATGAGCACGACGGCAGCGGCGGATCGCCGCAGCCACTGCGACCCGAGGTGGTGGACCCGCTCGGGGTGTAGCCGTGGACCTGTCCGAAATAGACGCGGGCGGCCGATTCGGCGCCGTAGGCGCCGTTGCCGAAGTAGATCGAGTTCAGGTACTCGGTGATGATCTTGCTCTTCTTCCACTCGCGCGTGAGGTGGTAGGCGAGGGCCGCCTCGCGCAGCTTCTCGAAGATCGTCCGATTGCCCTCCTGGGAGAGGGCGTTCTTGACGAACTCCTCCGCGATCGTCGACGCGCCCTGGGTGGGCCGGCCGGTCACGTCGGCGATGAACGCGCGTCCGATGCCCCGGATGTCCACCCCGGGATCGGTCCAGAAGCGCTTGTCCTCGACGGAGATGATCGCGTCGACCATCATTGAGCCAAGCTGCGGATAGGTGTCGATCACCTCGTTGTTCGGCGGCGCGAGGATGCCGATCTTGTTCCAGTGGTCGTCGTACAGGTAGGAGTTGTGCTCCGCGGTCTTGTATTCGGCCCGGTTCTCGATCTGGGGCAGGTCGGACGCGACGGCCATCATCATCCCGAAGATGGTCGAGATTGCGGCCAGCGCGCCGAAGCCGATCAGAATCGAGAACAGGCGCAGCTTCTTGACGCGCGGCCGGCGGCCGCGGCCCCCGCGGCGCCAGCGCCGGCGCGGCGGTGCGAACGGGATGGGAGCGCGGGGATCCGGGCGCTCCGTGGTCAGGATGTGATCGTCGTCACTCATGCGATCCAGCGGTGCACCGACGCGGGGGGCCGACCATGGCGACGGCGCGACGGCTGGTGGGAAAGCCCAGCGTAACGTCAGGACGGGCGGCACTTCCCAGGCGGCGGCGAGAGTCTAGCATCGGGCAGGTGGGCACCGAATCTGACCCCGAGTCCTCCGCCCTCGCGCTTCCGGACGGACGCCATGGCGGCTGAGCCGGCCGCTGACGATCCCGGCCCGCGGGCGGAAAAGGCACGCGAGACCGCCGCCTGGCTGTCACGGAACACGGTCGACTGCCTCCCGGAGGGCGCCCTCGCGCGCAAGCTCGCCGAGGGCCGGCCGCTCCGGGTCAAGCTCGGCGTCGACCCCACGGCGCCCGACATCCACCTCGGGCACACCGTCGTGCTGCAAAAGCTCCGCGAGTTCCAGGAGCTCGGGCACATCGTCGTCCTGATCATCGGCGACTACACCGCGCGCGTCGGCGATCCGAGCGGGCGCTCGAGCCTGCGCCCGCTGCTCGAGCCGGCTGAGATCGACGCCAATGCCCGGACGTATCAGGAGCAGGCGGTCAGGGTGCTCGACAGCGAGCGGCTCGAGGTGCGGTTCAACGGCGAATGGCTCGACATGACGATGGAGCAGCTGTTCGGCCTGACGCGCACGACCACGGTGGGACAGTTGCTCGAGCGCGACGACTTCGCCAAGCGCTACGCCGCCCGCGAGCCGATCTCAGTGCTCGAGCTGCTGTATCCGCTGATGCAGGGCTACGACTCGGTCGCGATCCGCGCCGACGTCGAGCTCGGGGGCACCGATCAGAAGTTCAATCTGCTGCTCGGGCGCAACATCCAGCGCCACTACGGACAGCCCGAGCAGGTGGTCATGACGCTCCCGCTGCTGACCGGCACCGACGGCGACCGCAAGATGTCGAAGTCCTACGGCAACCAGGTCGGCGTCGCCGATGACCCCGATGAGATGTACGGGCGGACCCTGAGCATCCCGGACTCGTCGCTGGCGGGCTGGTACACGCTCCTGTTCGGTACCTCGGTCCCGGGCGAGCTCTCTCCGCGGGATGCCAAGCGAGCCCTCGCCCGCGCGCTCGTGGAGCGCTTCCACGACGACGCCGCCGCCGCCGCCGCGCAGGAGCAGTTCGATCGCGTGCACGTGCGTCACGAGCTTCCCGAGGAGGTCGCGCTCGTCGTATGGCCCGATGATGGCGAGCCCGTCCACCTGCCGGCGCTCCTGGCTCTGGCATTCGGTGTCTCGACGTCCGAGGCGCGCCGCGGCCTGGCGCAGGGCGCGGTCAAGCTCGACGGCGAGCCGGTCGCCGGCGGGGTGCTCGATCTGCCCGCCGCCGACCTGGACGGACGGGTCCTGCAGCTGGGCAAGCGGCGGTTCGCCCGGGTGCAGATCTCCCCGCCGAAGCCGAGCTGACGGGTCCGGGTCTGGGGCGATGACCGTCACCGGAGGGGTGCTGCGCCTGCAGACCGAGGGGGACGGCCAGGTCATCGACATCACGGAGGGCGTGGGCCGGGTCGTCGCCACGGTCGGCGTCGACCGCGGGTTGGTGACCGCTTTCGCCGTCGGCTCCACTGCCGCGGTGACGACGATGGAGTACGAGCCCGGCGGGGTCAGCGACCTGCAGCAGCTGCTCGAGCGCCTGATCCCGACACGCGGCGAATACGAGCACAACCGCCTCAATCACGACTCCAATTCGCACGCCCACCTGCGGGCGGCGCTGATCGGCCCGTCCGAGACGATCCCGGTGGTCGACGGGCGCCTGGCCCTGGGGACGTGGCAGCAGATCGTGCTGATCGACTTCGACGATCGGCCACGGGAACGCACGATCACGGTCCAGGTCGTATCCTGACGAAGCCGTCGGGAAAGGCCCGGTCCGATTTTCGTCGCCACGCGATGACGCCGCTCCGGAGCGCTATACTCGTCGGTCCGCCCCGGGATCCGGTTTTATGGTCCCGGGCGCGCCCCCTGAGGAGGAGTTCCTTCCTGAAGAGGTGCGACGGTCTTTGAAAACTCAACAGCATGCGCACTCTTCGACCGAATCATCGGTCGAGTTGTGTGTCCAGGTTCGACGCCGTCGCTCGAACGCCCCTTCGTGGGAACGCTCGGACGACGGTGCCAAGATTGACCCCGTCTTGCGCTCGTAGGCCCACTGTGTACCCAGGGCCTTCATGTAGTGGGCGCAAGGGTCCTGTCCCACCAGGGGCGGACCCAGGACTTTGATCCGTCGCCGGCCGCGACAAAGCTCGTTGCCGGTTCCGGCGGATCGAGAGAATTCCTGACGACTTTTCGTGTGAAGTTCTTCACGGAGAGTTTGATCCTGGCTCAGGACGAACGCTGGCGGCGTGCCTAACACATGCAAGTGGAGCGACGAACCAGGCTTCGGCCTGGGGCAAAGCCGCGAACGGGTGAGTAACACGTGGGTAACCTGCCCTGATGATTGGGACAACCCGAGGAAACTCGGGCTAATACCGAATGTGCCCTCTGGTCGTAAGGCCTGTGGGGAAAGGAAGCTTCGGCCTCCGCATCGGGATGGGCCCGCGGCCCATTAGCTTGTTGGTGAGGTAACGGCTCACCAAGGCAACGATGGGTAGCTGGTCTGAGAGGACGATCAGCCACACTGGGACTGAGACACGGCCCAGACTCCTACGGGAGGCAGCAGTGGGGAATCTTGCGCAATGCGCGAAAGCGTGACGCAGCAACGCCGCGTGGGGGAAGACGGCCTTCGGGTTGTAAACCCCTTTCAGTTGGGACGAAGCTTCGTCGGTGAATAGCCGGTTGGAGTGACGGTACCTTCAGAAGAAGCCCCGGCTAACTACGTGCCAGCAGCCGCGGTAATACGTAGGGGGCAAGCGTTGTCCGGAATCATTGGGCGTAAAGAGCGTGTAGGCGGCTTGGTAAGTCTGCTGTGAAAGTCCAGGGCTCAACCCTGGAATGCCGGTGGAAACTGTCAAGCTCGAGTCCGGAAGAGGCGAGTGGAATTCCTGGTGTAGCGGTGAAATGCGCAGATATCAGGAGGAACACCAATGGCGAAGGCAGCTCGCTGGGACGGTACTGACGCTGAGACGCGAAAGCGTGGGGAGCAAACAGGATTAGATACCCTGGTAGTCCACGCTGTAAACGATGGGCACTAGGTGTGGGGGGTGTCGACTCCCTCCGTGCCGACGCTAACGCATTAAGTGCCCCGCCTGGGGAGTACGGCCGCAAGGCTAAAACTCAAAGGAATTGACGGGGGCCCGCACAAGCAGCGGAGCATGTGGTTTAATTCGACGCAACGCGAAGAACCTTACCTGGGCTTGACATGTTCCTGACCGCCGTGGAAACACGGTTTCCCTTCGGGGCAGGATCACAGGTGGTGCATGGCTGTCGTCAGCTCGTGTCGTGAGATGTTGGGTTAAGTCCCGCAACGAGCGCAACCCCCGTCGCATGTTGCCAGCATTTAGTTGGGGACTCATGCGAGACTGCCGGTGACAAACCGGAGGAAGGTGGGGATGACGTCAAGTCATCATGCCCCTTATGTCCAGGGCTACACACGTGCTACATTGGCGCGTACAGAGGGTTGCGATACCGTGAGGTGGAGCGGATCCCTTAAAGCGCGTCTCGGTTCGGATTGCAGGCTGAAACTCGCCTGCATGAAGGCGGAGTTGCTAGTAATCGCGGATCAGCATTGCCGCGGTGAATACGTTCCCGGGCCTTGTACACACCGCCCGTCACACCACGGGAGTGAGCAACACCCGAAGCCGGTGGCCTAACCCTTTTGGGAGGGAGCCGTCGAAGGTGGGGCTCGTGACTGGGGTGAAGTCGTAACAAGGTAGCCGTAGCGGAAGCTGCGGCTGGATCACCTCCTTTCTAGGGAGCCCTCCATAGCGAGGGCACCGAATGCCGGAGACGGCCACCAGAGCTCTCGAGCTCATCAGAGTGGTCCACCCTCTGAGCGCATTCGGTCACTAGCATGTCGACCGGGCCTGGCAGGTCGTGCCGGAGCGTCTTCTGGACGCGGACGAGCACGGCCGCATGCTGTTGAGTTTTGAGAGACCGGCGTGCCGCCGGCGTCGCTCAGAGGACTTCGGTCCCTGATCGGCGACCGGTGCCGTCCGCCTCTTCGCGGACCTTGAAAACTGCACAGTAGCCAATGTATTGGGTATCTGGGCAAAGCCCGTAAGGCTTTGCCTGGAGAAATCTATGATTTCTCCGTTGCGCCTCGCGCAAGCGAGACACAACGATCACCGTCAAGATAGTAAGGGCACATGGTGGATGCCTTGGCACCAAGAGTCGATGAAGGACGTGAACGGCTGCGATAAGCCGCGGTGAGGCGCTGAATAGCCATTGATCCGCGGATCTCCGAATGGGTAAACCCAGCGTCGGTAATGCGACGTTATCCCACGTTGAACACATAGACGTGGCGAAGACAAGCGGGGGAAGTGAAACATCTCAGTACCCCGAGGAAAGTAAATCAAACGAGACTCCCCGAGTAGTGGCGAGCGAAAGGGGATCAGCCCAAACCTGTCGCGTGCAAGCGGTCACGCGTTGCGCGGCAGGGGTTGTAGGACGTCTGATCCGAGCTGTGACCAGCCCGGCGGAAGTTACAAACTCATGTGGTAACCGAAGCGTGTGGAACCGCGCACCAAAGAGGGCAATCGTCCCGTAGGTGAAACTGCATGAGCTTCCGCAGATGTTCCTGAGTAAGTCCGCACCCGTGAAACGCGGACTGAACCTGGGGGGACCACCCTCCAAGGCTAAGTACTCCTTGGTGACCGATAGCGGACTAGTACCGTGAGGGAAAGGTGAAAAGTACCCCGGAAGGGGAGTGAAATAGTACCTGAAACCGCGTGCCTACAAGCGGTGGGAGCGGGCTTTGTCCCGTGACCGCGTGCTTTTTGCATAACGAGCCGGCGAGTTACTCGTCTGCGGCAAGGTTAAGCGATGAGCGGAGCCGTAGCGAAAGCGAGTCCTAATAGGGCGTCACAGTCGTAGGCGGTAGACCCGAAGCTGAGCGAGCTACCCATGGGCAGGTTGAAGCGGGGGTAAGACCTCGTGGAGGACCGAACCGACCTAGGTTAAAAACTGGGCGGATGACCTGTGGGTCGGAGTGAAAGGCTAATCAAGCTCAGTGATATCTGGTTCTCTCCGAAATATATTTAGGTATAGCCTCGGATAAATTCCGTGGCGGCCGTAGAGCACTGTTTGGACTAGGGGCCCTACCAGGTTACCGAATTCAGGCAAACTCCGAAGACCGTCACGGCTACTCCGGGAGTCAGTTGCTGGGGGATAAACTTCAGCGTCAAAAGGGAAACAGCCCAGACCGCCAGCTAAGGTCCCTAAGTGCTAGCTAAGTGGTAAACGATGTTTGAATGCACAGACAACCAGGAGGTTGGCTTAGAGGCAGCCACCCTTGAAAGAGTGCGTAACAGCTCACTGGTCAAGTGTTCGAGCGCGGACAATGTAACGGGGCTCAAGCTAGTCACCGAAGCTGCGGGTGTGTGAGGTCTTCGGACCGATCACGCGGTAGGAGAGCGTTCCGGCGCCAGTGAAGCAGCGGCGTAAGCCAGCTGTGGAGGCTCCGGAAGTGAGAATGCCGGCATGAGTAACGAAAGAGGGGTGAGAATCCCCTCCGCCGATTGCCCAAGGATTCCTGAGTAAAGTTCGTCTGCTCAGGGTTAGTCAGGACCTAAGGCGAGGCCGAAAGGCGTAGTCGATGGCCAACGGGTTGATATTCCCGTACCACGTCGTGACCGTCTGACCGAAGGGGGGACGGGGAAGGCTATGGGATCCCAGGCGATGGTCGTCCTGGGGTAAGCATGTAGGGGTGGCTCTAGGTAAATCCGGAGCCGCATAACCTGAGGTGCAATGCCAGCTGGCTCTAAGCCGGCGAGTCCCGGAAGCCATGCCTCCAAGAAAAGCCTCTAGGGAGGTCGCGCGTGCCTGTACCAAAACCGACACAGGTGGGCAAGTGGAGAACACTAAGGTGATCGAGATAACCCTCGTTAAGGAACTCGGCAAAATCGCCCCGTAACTTCGGGATAAGGGGCGCCCCAGTAGGGTGAAACTCCTCGCGAGTGGAGCCCGAGAGGGCCGCAGTGAATAGGTTCAAGCGACTGTTTACCAAAAACACAGGTCTCTGCTAAGTCGCAAGACGACGTATAGGGGCTGACTCCTGCCCGGTGCCGGAAGGTTACGTGGAGGTGTTAGGGCTTCGGCTCGAAGCACCGAAACTAAGCCCCGGTAAACGGCGGCCGTAACTATAACGGTCCTAAGGTAGCGAAATTCCTTGTCGGGTAAGTTCCGACCTGCACGAATGGAGTAACGACTTGAACGCTGTCTCAACGAGGGGCTCGGTGAAATTGCAGTCTCGGTGAAGATGCCGAGTACCCGCGGCTAGACGGAAAGACCCCGTGAACCTTTACTACAGCTTGGTATTGGGGTTCGATCCATTTCGCTCAGGATAGGTGGGAGGCTTGGAAGCGCTGGCTGCGGCTAGCGTGGAGCCATCCTTGAGATACCACCCTTGGTGTATTGGATCTCTAACGGTGCGCCCTGAATCGGGGCACCGGACAGTGACAGGTGGGTAGTTTGACTGGGGCGGTCGCCTCCCAAAATGTAACGGAGGCGCGCAAAGGTTCCCTCAGCACGGTCGGAAATCGTGCGTAGAGTGTAAAGGCAGCAAGGGAGCTTGACTGCGAGACCGACAGGTCGAGCAGGTGCGAAAGCAGGCCTTAGTGATCCGGCGGTAGCAAGTGGAAGCGCCGTCGCTCAACGGACAAAAGGTACTCCGGGGATAACAGGCTTATCGGGCCCAAGAGTCCACATCGACGGCCCGGTTTGGCACCTCGATGTCGGCTCGTCGCATCCTGGGGCTGAAGTAGGTCCCAAGGGTTGGGCTGTTCGCCCATTAAAGCGGTACGCGAGCTGGGTTCAGAACGTCGTGAGACAGTTCGGTCCCTATCTGCCGTGGGCGTTGGAGAGTTGACAGGATTCGTCCCTAGTACGAGAGGACCGGGATGAACGCACCTCTGGTGTATCTGTTGTCCTGCCAAGGGCATTGCAGGTTAGCTACGTGCGGATCGGATAACCGCTGAAAGCATCTAAGCGGGAAGCCGGCCTGAAGATGAGCTCTCCCATCTCCTTGAGAGAGTAAGACCCCTGGAAGATCACCAGGTTGATAGGCCAGATCTGGAAGGATGGTGACATCCGTAGGAGACTGGTACTAATCGGTCGAGGGCTTGACGGATATTTAGATATCCGTGCATTGGCGCTGTGTAGTTTTGAAGGCCCGCGGAGAGCGGTCTTGACAAGTTTCCGGTGGCTATAGCGAGGGGGAAACACCTCTTCCCTTTCCGAACAGAGCCGTTAAGCCCCTCAGCGCCGATGGTACTTGGCCCGCAAGGGCCTGGGAGAGTAGGTCGCCGCCGGTTCTTACTATGACCCCGCTTGTACCTACGGTACGAGTGGGGTCTTTTTGTTGGCCCGTGGTCATGGCCGTGGCTGTTCTGCACGAGCGTCGCTGCGAACGGCGGGCCTCGCCCGCCGCCCGCGCCACGGTCTGCACCTGGCGTGGACGTGCGGATTGCGCGTTGTGGGACGTGCGACCGCGGCGCGGGCGGCGGACCAGGACCGCCTGGACGCCGCCTTTGTGCGAGAGACGGTCGGTGCAGGGGCCAGAGACGGGCCAGGCCACGGTGGCCCGGCTCTACGGCTCACCAGCCGCGCAGTCGGCGGGGAGAGGCGCGCCCAGCGCGTGACCGGTTAGAGAATGCGCTCGATCTTGAGGCGGCGGGCCCCGCGCGGCGTCGCCACTTCGACCGTCTCGCCGGCGGTATGACCGATGAGGGCCCTGGCGACCGGCGACTCGGCCGAGAGCTTGCCGGCGGCACGGTCGGCTTCGGTGGCACCGACGATCGTCCAGATGTGCACCTCGCCGGTCCCCTCGTCGCGGACCTCGGCGGAGTGGCCGAAGGCGAACGTGATGCTGTCGGCGTTGGCGACGGTGTCCACGACGACCGCGCTGCGAAGGCGCCGGCGGAGGCGGAGGATGCGCGTCTCGAGGTGAGCCTGGTCCTCCTTGGCGGCGTGGTACTCCGCGTTCTCCTTGAGGTCGCCGTGGCCGCGGGCGGTGAGGATCCGGGCGGCGATGTCCCGCCGGGCGACGGTCTCGAGCTCCCCGATTTCGGACTTCAGAGCGGCCAGCCCCGCTTCGGTGATGGGCTCGCCGTCGCTGTCTGATGTGCTCATCCGAGCATTCTGGCACGCCCGTGGGTGACGGCTCGGGCCCGCCGGAACCCTGCCAGTATCCCCGGGGCGATGCGCGCGCTGACCAAGTTCTTCCGGGAGAATCCGCAGGCGTTGGTTCTGCTTGTCATCAGCCTCGTGCTCGGCCTGGGAACGTTCATCGCCGTCCTGATCGCGATCGCTGAATCGGGCAACGGCACACCGACGGGTGAGCCCGAAGGTGTCATCGCGCTCGCCGGCGTGCTGCTGGCGCTGAGATGAGCGAGCCGCTAGCTCACGCGGTCGCGCGAGGAGCGGTCGTGGCTGCGCTGCACGGGGGAGAGGCAGTGGGCGGGACGAGCGGCCACGGTGCCCGCTCGGCGTGTGCGTTCGATCCTCACCGGACGGCGGTGGGGGTGCGGAGCGGCCGGGGGCTCGGGATCGCCGAGGACGTCGTCGAGCAGCGTGATCAGTGCGCGCAATCGGCTCTTTGATCCCTGGAACATATGTTCGTAAGAGTAGGACAGGGCGCGGACGGAAACCACCGGACCGTCAGGAGCCGAGCGATGACCACACGTCGAGCTTGGTCCGGATCCGATCGACGACCGCCGAGGTGAACTCGGTGGTGCCGGCGTGGCCCCCCAGATCCGGGGTCTTGGTGCCCGAGGCGATCGTCTCCAGCGTGCCCTCGTAGATCGCTCGGGAGGCTCGCTCGCAGGCGGCGCCGTGACGGTCGGCGGCGTGACGCAGCAACGCGCCGCAGGCGAGGATCATCGCCAGCGGGTTGGCCACGTCCTTGCCCAGCAGCGCCGGCGCGGTCCCGTGTGGGGCCTCGGCCATCGCGCACGTCGTGTCGTAGCCGTCGTCGAAGGCGAGGAGCACCGACTCGGCGCCGGCGATCGAGCCGAACATCGGCAGGACGAGATCCGACAGGCAGTCGCCGTCGCGATTGAGCGCCGGGATGACCAGCGGCGCGTCGGTGGCGCCTGACAGCAGGCCGGCGTACGTCGCGTCGATCAGCACCGGCTGGTACGGGATGTCCGGGTGGCGGGTGGCGGCGGCGTCCATCTCCTCCTTGAGCATCCCCTCATACACGGGCGAGACGGTCCACTTGGGCCCGCCGTACACGCGCGCGCCCATCTTGGCGGCGGTGCGAAACGAGTACTCGGCGACGGCGCGGCAGGTGGAGCGGGTGATCTTCTCGATGCGGTAGGCCACCTCGTCCGCGGCCCCCGCGGCCCCCTCCCGGCGCTCGGCGGCCCCGTAGGCATCCTCGACGGCCATGCGCACCACCGAGATCGGGTGATACACGCCGGCCATCGGGGCCACACCCGGAAGCCGGCGTCCGGTGCGGACGATCACCTTCCCGTCCACCTCCTCACGCAGGATCCGGTTGGGGGAGCCGACGTCGCCGGCGCCCTCGGGGGTGATCGTCGCCGCCTTCAGGCCCAGGCCGGCCTGCCGCATCGCCACCGCCGCCTCGTGGACGATCCCGTTCGCGGTCCGGCGCCGGCTCTCCAGCGACAGGTCGAACCGCTCGAGCTCGAGGTCCAGGCCGAGCAGCTCGGACTCCAGCACCCTCAGCGACTGCTCCAGGAGCTCCTGGCCGGTCTCATCGCCCTCGAGCACGGCGACCTCGACGGGCGCCATGTCAGGCCCCCGTGGCCTCGGTCTCGCCCGGGGGCGGCATCAGATCCTCGCGCCGCTCGGTCAGCGCCGCGATCACGAGCGTCAGGTGCTCGTCGAAGTCGACGCCGAGCTCAGCGGCGCCCTCGGTCATGTCCTGGCGGCTCACCGCAGCGGCGAAGGCGGGAGTCTTCATCTTCTTCTTGACCGACTTGGGCGCCATCCCCACCAGGCCTTCGGGCCGCACGTAGGCGCAGGCGAGGATGAACCCGCACAGCTCGTCGACCGCGAACAACGCCTTCTCCATCGGCGAATCGCGCGAGACGCCGAGGTACGTGGCGTGCGAGGCGACGGCGCGGATCAGCTCCGGCGGATATCCCTGGCCCTCCAGCTCACGCAGCGCGTAGCGTGGATGGCCATCTTCGAGGCTCGGATAGCGCTCGTAATCGAGGTCGTGCAGGAGGCCCGTGAGCCCCCACAGATCCACGTCGCCGCCAAATCGCGGGGCGTAGGCGCGCATCGCCGCCTCCACCGCCAGCATATGGCGGCGCAGCGAGTCCGATTGTGTCCATTCGCAAAGGAGGTTCCACGCCGCCGCCCGCGAATTCTGCGTCAGCATGGCCGTTACCCTAGCTCACGGCGCGAGCTCCACCCGCCCGTCGTGGCGTCCGGATTCGCCGCCACCAGCTACCCTGACTGACGCCCGAGCACCAACCAGCCCAGCGAGGTCGATACCACTGGAAAAGTTTGTCATCGAGGGCGGCGTGCCACTGTCAGGGACGATCACGCCTGCCGGGAACAAGAACGGCGCGCTGCCCATCCTGGCCGCGTGCCTGCTCACCAGCGACGAGGTGATTCTCCGCAACGTGCCGCGGATCTCCGACGTCGAGGCTATGGCCAAGCTCCTGGAGCTGCTCGGCGCCCGCGTCGAGTGGATCGGCCCGAGCGAGGTGCTGATCGACAGCTCCACCGTCGACACCACCAGCGTCGACCGCCCGATGGCCGAGCGGATCCGTGCCTCCTTCCTGCTCGCCGGACCGCTGCTGGCCCGCTTCGGCAGCGCCCGGATGCCGCCGCCCGGTGGAGATGTGATCGGGCGTCGCCGCCTTGATCCGCACCTGGACGCCTTCCGCGCGCTCGGGGCGGTCGTCGACGACCGCCATGACGAGATCGTCCTCACCGCGCCGCCGCTCGGCCTCAGCCCGTGCGACTTCCTGATGGACGAGCCGTCCGTGATGGCGACCGAGAACGCGCTGATGGCCGCCGCGCTGACCCGCGGGACGACGGTGATCCGCAACGCCGCCTCCGAGCCCCACGTCCAGGACCTGGCGCGCCTGCTCGAGCACATGGGCGCCGCGATCGATGGCATCGGCTCCAACGTGATGACGGTTCACGGTCAGGCCGGCCTCCGTGGCTGCACCCACACGATCGCGCCCGACCACATCGAGATCGGCTCGTTCATGGCTCTGGCCGGCGTCACCGGCGGGGAGCTCGTGGTCAAGGACACGCGGCGAGACGACCTGCGGATGATCCGCCTGGTGTTCGAGCGCCTCGGCCTGCGCAGTGAGGTCCACGGACACGATGTCATCGTGCCCGGCAACCAGGACCTGAGGATCCGCAACGACCACGGCGATCACATCCCCAAGGTCGAGGATGGCCCCTGGCCGGCGTTCCCCGCGGACCTGACCAGCATCGCGCTGGCGCTGGCCACCCAGGCCGAAGGCTCGGTCCTCATCCACGAGAAGATGTTCGAGAACCGGCTGTTCTTCACCGACAAGCTGGTGGCCATGGGCGCATCGGTGATGATCTGCGATCCGCACCGGGCGATCGTCAACGGTCCCCGGCGTCTGCACGGCTCGCGGGTCGAGTCGCCGGATATCCGGGCGGGGATGGCGATGCTGATCGCCGCCCTGTGCGCGGACGGGACCACCGAGATCGGCAACATCCGCCAGATCGACCGCGGCTACGAGCGGATCGATGAGCGGTTGCGAGACCTCGGTGCTCGCATCACCCGGTTGGAAGACGCGCCCGTACCAGCGTGAGCACGATTCGCCCGGCGCGAGCTGGCGGAATCGAACCGATGGTGGACCGCATCCCGAGCGGCACTCGCGATGTGCTGCCCGACGAGATGGGAGAGCTGCGGGCGCTGACCGAACGGCTCCGGGCCGTGTTCGACGCGGCCGGATACGGCGAGGTGTACACGCCGGCGCTGGAGTATGAGCAGACCTTCGCGCGGGCCGACATCGGCGGGGCCCGCCCGGCCTACCGGGTGTTCGACGAGCACGGCAGCGTGCTCGTGCTGCGGCCGGACATGACGGTCCCGATCGCTCGCGTGGTGGCGACCCGGTACGTTCAGGCCGAGCCGCCGCTGCGTTTCTGTTATGTCGCGCACGCCTACCGGGGGGTGCGACCCCAGCGCGGTCAGTCGCGGGAGCTCCTCCAGGCGGGCGTGGAGCTGATCGGCTCCCCCGGAGCCGAGGGGACGGCGGAGGTGCTCGGAGTGCTGTGCGCCACCCTCGACGCCGCCGGATTGGAGAACTACCGAGTCGGGCTCGGCGACGCCGCGCTGTATCCATCGCTGATGGAGGCGTTCGGCGTCGCCGCCGAGTCCCAGGAGCTGATCCTCACCGAGCTCGCCGCCGGCGACTTCGTGGGCGCCGACAAGCAGGTGCATTCGCTCGGCCTTGCCGACGCGGACGCCGATCTGCTGCTGCGCCTGGCCCGGACGCGCGGGGGGCCCGAGATCCTGGAGGGCGAGTCCGAGGCGCTGCACGATGCCCTCAGCGGCATGCGCGACGTGCACCGGCGGGTCTCGCCCGAGGTCGCCGCGCGGATCATCTTCGATCTCGGTCTCGTACGCAATCTTGGCTACTACACCGGCGCCGTGTTCCAGGTGTATGACCCGGCCTACGGGGTGCCGCTGGGCGGCGGCGGACGCTACGACGAGCTGCTGGGATCGTTCGGCCGGCCGCTGCCGGCCGTCGGCTTTGCGCTCAACGTCGAGCGGGTGCACATCGCGCTCACCGGCGAGGAGCGCGGCCGCAGCGGAGCTCGCCGCCGATGAGCGACCTGCGGATCGCCGTGCCGCGCGGCGCGTTGTTCCGGGAGACGCTGGACTTCCTGGATGGACTCGGCCTGGACACCCGAGAGGTGCGTGACAACGACCGCAAGCTGCTGTTCGAGGACGTCGGCATCGTGACGATGCGCCCGTCCGACGTGCCGACCTATGTCGAGGCCGGCGCGGCGGACCTCGGCATCACCGGCAAGGACGTGCTGATGGAGCAGTCCGAACGTGAGGTGTATGAGCTGGTCGATCTCGGGTATGGCCGCTGCCGCATGATCCTGGCCGGGGTCGCCGGGGAGGATCGGGCGGAAGAGGCTCTTCGCCGCCTCGGAGTCGTCCGGATCGCGACCAAGTACCCGAGGATCGCGGCGGCCCACTTCCTGCGCACCGGTCGCCAGGCCGAGATCGTCGAGGTGAAGGGGTCGGTCGAGCTGGCGCCGCTGATCGGCCTGGCCGAGGCCATCGTCGACGTCACCGCCACCGGCACCACGCTGCGCGAGAATGGGCTGGTCGAGCGGGAGGAGATCGCCGTCTGCACCGCCCGGCTGATCGCCAACCCGGTCGCCCACAAGCTGCGCGCCACCACCATCGATCGACTCCTGGAGCGGATCCATGCAGTGTGAACGGCTGGTTCTGTCCGGCGACCCGACCGGTCTGGCGCAGGAGCTGCGCGACCTCATCCCCGCCCCCGAGTCAGTCCAGGAGCAGGTGGGGGAGATCATCGCCCGGGTCCGCGCCAGCGGCGACGACGCGCTTCGCTTCTACACCCGCGAGTACGACACCGGCGGCAACACGCCGTCGGCGCTGCGGGTGCCCGAGGCCGAGCTCGACACCGCCCTGCAACGGCTGGACCAGGCGGTGCGAGCGGGGCTGGAGCTGGCGATCGCCAACGTCACCCGGGTGGCGGAGGCGGGCCTCCAGCCCGACCGCACCGTGTCCTTCGACGGTCACGAGATCATCCTGCGCGAGGTCCCGGTCGATCGCGCCGCGGTGTACGTGCCGGGCGGCCGCGCACCGTATCCGAGCACCGTGGTGATGGGCGTCATCACCGCTCGTGTCGCCGGCGTCACCGAGATCGCGGTGTGCGCCCCGCCGGGCGCCGACGGCGAGGTCAACTCGGCGGTGCTCGGCGCCTGCCGGCTTGCTGGAGCGTCGGTCGTCTACCGGATGGGCGGGGCGCAGGCGATCGCGGCGCTGGCGTTCGGAACCGAGACCGTCACCCCGGTCGACGTGATCGTCGGACCGGGCAATCTGTACGTGCAGGAGGCCAAGCGCGAGGTGTTCGGCCAGGTCGGGATCGATGGCTTCGCCGGCCCCAGCGACATGGTGGCGATCGCCGACGGCGACACCGACCGCGAGGCGCTGGCGCTCGATCTCCTCGCCCAGGCCGAGCACGGGGCCGGCTCGATGGTGGTGGCGATCTCCGATTCCGGCGCGCTGATCGACGCGCTGGCGACGCGGATCGCCGACGAACCCGAGACCGAGGCGGTTCTCCGACTCGTGCAGGTCGCAGACATCGATCAGGCGCTGGTGATCGCCGAGAGCTTCGCCCCCGAGCATCTGCAGCTGATGGGCGCCGCCGCGGAGGCACTGGCTCCGCGGGTCCGCCACGCGGGCTGCGTGTTCGTCGGCGGCGCCAGCGGCACCGCCTTCGGCGACTACATCGCCGGGTCCAATCACGTCCTGCCGACCAACGGCGCGGCCCGGTTCGCGTCGGCCCTGTCGCCGGCGCATTTCCGCCGTCGCTTCACCGAGATCAGGATCGGCGACGATGCGTCGGCGCTCGCGCGGGCGGCGATCCCGCTGGCCCGCGCCGAGGGCTTTGAGCTGCACGCCAAGTCGATGGAGGCCCGCATTCGCGACAATGGCACGTGATGCCACGTGCCGCCGACATCGACCGCGCGACCGCCGAGACGGAGATCCACGTCTCGCTGGCGCTCGACGGCAACGGTCAGGGAACGCGGGAGACCGGCGTCGGGTTCTTTGACCACATGCTGGACCTGCTGGCCCGGCACGGGGCGATGAACCTGAACGTCCAGGCCCGCGGTGACCTGGAGACCGGCGCGCACCACACCGTCGAGGACGTGGGGATCTGCATCGGGCAGGCGCTGGACCGGGCGCTCGGCGATCGGGCCGGGATCACGCGCTACGGCCACGCGACGGTGCCGATGGACGAGTCACGGGCGGCGTGCGCGGTCGACATCTCGGGGCGCGGGCTGCTGGCGTTCGAGTCCTCGTTGCCGCCCGGCGCGATCGGCAACTTCGATCACGAGCTGACCGAGGAATTCTTCCGGGCGCTCGCCAGCAACGCCCGGCTGACGCTGCACCTGACGGTGCAGGCCGGCACCAACGCGCATCACGTCATCGAGGCGCTCTTCAAGGCGTGTGCGCGGGCGTTGCGAGCGGCGGTCGCGCTCGACCCCGGCGAGACCGGGGTCCCCAGCACCAAGGGCACGCTGACATGACGACGATCGCCGTCGTCGACTACGGGATGGGCAACCGCCGCTCGGTCGAGAAGGCACTGGAGCATGTCGGCGCGCAGGCGGAGATCACCCGGGACCACCGCCACCTCCAGGACGCCGACGCGCTGGTCGTGCCGGGCGTGGGCGCATTTCCCCAGGGGATGCGCAACCTGGTGGCGCTCGGGCTCGACGAGCAGATTCGGGCCGCCGCGGGCGCCGGCAAGCCGATCCTGGGGATCTGCCTGGGCATGCAGCTGCTGTTCGAGCGGTCGCCGGAACACGAGCTCACCGAGGGCCTCGGGCTGATCGGCGGGGAGGTGAGCCGGCTGCGGACGCATGGCCTGCGGATCCCGCACATCGGCTGGAACGAGGTGACGCTCCAGCGGCCGTCGCCGCTGACGGCGGCGCTCCCCGACCGAGGCTGCCCCTTCTACCACGTGCACTCATTGGCGGCCCGGCCGGCGGATCCAGGCGACGTGGTGGCCACCGCCGAGTACGGGGAGCGGTTTGCGACGATCGTGGCCCATGAGAACGTCTTCGGGGTTCAGTTCCACCCCGAGAAGTCCTCCCGTGACGGGCTGCGCCTGCTGAGCAGCTTCGTGGAGCTGTGCCGCGCCGTGGCTCGGCCACGGTGGGTGGGGTCAGCGTCCGCGTGATCCTGCTGCCGGCGATCGACATCCTCGAGGGCAAGGCGGTGCGGCTGGCGCGCGGCGACTTCTCCCAGCGCACCGAATACGATGCCGATCCACTGGAGGCGGCGCGACGCTGGGTGCGCGGCGGCGCCCGCGGCCTCCATGTGGTCGACCTCGACGGGGCCCGCAGCGGGTCCCCGGCCAACCTCGAGCACGTGCGGCGCATCGCCGCCGAGGTCGACGTCCCGGTACAGGTCGGCGGGGGTCTGCGCAGCATCGAAGCGGTGCGGGAGGTGCTGGCGGCGGGCGCGACGCGGGTCATCCTCGGCACCGCCGCCTACACCGACCTCGATTTCCTGGACCAGGCGCTCGAGGAGCACCGTGACCGGGTCGTGGTGTCAGTCGACGCGCGGCACGGGAAGGTGGCGGCCTCGGGGTGGACCGAGCAGACCGAGATCCCGGCCGACTCGGTCATCCGGACCCTCGGCCGGCGCGGGGTCACCCGCTTCGTCTATTCGAGCATCGAACGCGACGGGATGCTGAGCGGCCCCGATCTCGCCGAGGTGGAGCGCATCGCCCAGGTGGTGCGCGGGACGTTCATCTACTCCGGCGGCGTCTCGTCGCTCGCGGATCTCAGGGCGCTCGCCGGCCTGCGCCAGGTCAATCTGGCCGGCGTGATCGTCGGCACGGCGCTGTACGAGGATCGCTTCGACGTCGTCTCCGGGCAGGCGGCGCTCGCCCGCCCGCCGGTGGCCGAGTAGTCCGGGCATGCACTACAAGCGCGTGATCCCATGCCTGGACGTCGATGGCGGACGGGTGGTGAAGGGCGTCGGGTTCCTCGATCTGCGCGACGCCGGCGACCCGGTCGAGCTGGCGGCTCGTTACGACGCGGCCGGCGCCGACGAGCTGGTGTTCCTCGACATCACCGCCACCTCGGACAAGCGTCAGACGGTCGTCGAGCTGGCGCGGCAGGCCGCCGACGAGCTCTTCATCCCGTTCACGATCGGAGGCGGCATTCGGTCCGTGGCCGACGCGCAGGCGGTCCTCGACGCCGGCGCCGACAAGGTGTCGGTGAACTCGGCGGCACTGGAGCGCCCCGAGCTGATCGATGAGCTGGCGAGGACGTTCGGCGCCCAGTGCGTGGTGCTGGCGATCGACGCCAAGCAGACTGACCCCGCTGCGGCTCACCCCGTGTGGGAGGCCTACGTCGCCGGCGGGCGGACTCCGACGGGACGTGACGCGGTCCAGTGGGCGCGCGAGGCGGAGACCCGGGGCGCCGGTGAGATCCTGCTGACGAGCATGGATCGCGACGGCACCAACGCCGGGTATGACCTGCCACTGACGCGCGCAGTCGCGGAGGCCGTCGGTGTGCCGGTGATCGCCTCCGGTGGCGCCGGCCGTCTCGAGGACCTCGCCGAGGCCGTTCGGGCGGGAGCCGACGCCGTGTTACTGGCGTCGATCCTGCACTACGGTCATCACACGGTGAGCGAGATCAAGCGGTTCCTGGCCGACAGCGGGATTGCCGTCCGGCCGGAGGTCAACGCGTGACAACGCTCACGCCATGACGTGACCGTCGGGTCCGATGCAGTTTTGTGTTTGAGACCCGGACTGCGAACGGCCGCGGTTACGCGGCCTCTTCGACATAGCCCGCGGCAGCACACGTATCGCAATACGCGGCGGGCGGGACTCGCGGCTCATAACAGCCGGGACGACAGCAGGTCGACGATCGCTTGGGCCGGCCCCGACCGATGCGAGCGGCGGCGGCGTCCTTGAGCTCCTCGCGCATGCGATCGAGCTCGGCCGCGTGCTCCGCGCAGAACCGACGACCCTTTTCGGCCGACTGCTGGCAGTGACTTCCACTTCGACAACGCATAGACGTATAATGATAGCAAGACGGCCGGAATCGGCCGCAGTGTCGGCTGTTTGGTGGCGTTTTCGCCGCTGTTTGGTGGCGTTTGCGAGCCCGGGGCGGGCCCCGCATCCTTGAAAGGGCTATTTCTTGAGCCCGCGGCGGTGAGCGGCGGGGCGACGGCTCCGGGCCTTTGACTTCTTCGCCTTCGTTTTTGTTTTCGCCCGGGGCTTGGTCGCCGCGCGCCGGCGCCGGACGCGGGCGTGATGGGCCGGGTGGGAGGGCGGTGGGCCGGGTAACAGCTGGTAGATCTGGTTGTAGCCGTCGAGATACAGCGCGTGGTAGTCGGCGATGATCGGCGTGAAGGCGCCGTCCGGGTACGAGAACACCTGGTGGCCGGTCACCACGTTCAGGCCCGCGGTCGTCTTGGAGCCGAGATCGGAGAAGTAGAGAACGTTGCCGATGACCGTCGACGAGCCCGAGATGCGCCCGCCGGCCGGGTGGGTCCACCGGATCGACCCCGACTGGGCATTGAACGCGTACATGTCACCGTCGTACGAGCCGACGTAGACGGTCGGACCGAGGCCCTTGGGGTCGGCCACCGACGCCGAGCCGTACACATAGGCGCCGGTGGAGGTGGCCCAGGCCAGCGCTCCCGTTCGCGCCCCGAACGAGTACACCCGGCCGTCGGTATTGCCCATGTAGACGCGCCCGTAGGCGACAGCCGGCGTCGCGTAGAACTGGCCGGAGCCGAACCCGAAGTGAGCGCCGCTGGTGCCGACCGCCCACACCTCGCGTCCGCTGACGGCGTTGATGGCGTAGGCGCGCCCCGCGTAGTCGCCGAAGTAGAGCACCCCGGCGACGAGCGCCGGGCCGCCCTTGATGGCGCCGCTGGCGCGGTAGGTCCAGTACAGATGGCCGTTGGAGACGTTGCGCGAATACAGCGTCCCGCTCTGATCCCCGAAGTACACGGTGTTGCCGTGGGTGATGGGGGAGGACTCGGTGCCGGCGGGCACCGGCCGGGACCACATCATGCCGCCGGTGCGCATCTGCAGACCGACGAATCGGCCGCCGCCGGGCGAATGACCTCCGCTCGAGAGCACCGGCATCAGCACGACGCCGGCCTGGCCGGCGACCGCGGGCGAGGAGGCGCACAGCGTTCCGATGACGCGATGCCACAGCACGTGGCCGTTGCGCAGATCGATGGCGCGAGCCGAGCAGTCGTCATCGAGCACGAACATCGTCTGGTGGTAGATGACCGGCGGGAATTCGAGCAGCGCACCATCGAAGAACCTCCAGCCGACGTGGAGCGGGGGGGCCAGCTTCGCCGGCCCGGCGAAGAACCGGGTGCGGCCGCCGTCGAGCCCGTACCACGGCCATTGGAAGTTGTCGACGGCCTGCCGGGAACGGGCTCGACCCGCCGGGGCGGCGGGAGCGGTGCTGGTTGTCGGCGTCGTGAACTGGAGGTTCGGATGCGACACATTCCCGGGCTCGTGCAGGAGCACGAACGCCGCCGCGCCGCCCGCGATCACCAGGGCGACCGCCGCTGCGACGAGCCCGCGCCACAGCAGTCGCCGCGAAACGGGACTGGGCATGTCGCGCATGGTAACCATCCCCCGTGGCGCCACCGCCACCCGACGCGCGATGATCTGGCGGTGGACGTTGCCACCGCCGATGACGTGCTGGACCGGTTCGCGAAGCTGCCGGCCGCGGGTCCGCTGCTCGATCGCCTGGGCGCGAGCGACGGCGTCTATCTCGTCGGCGGCGCGGTCCGTGACCTGCTCCGCGGCACCGAGCCGCTCGACCTCGATCTCGTCGTCGACGGGGAGCTCGAGCCCGTGACCGCCCGGCTGGGCACGCCCGCCCGATCGCACGATCGTTTCGAGACCGCCACGGTCGTGCTCGACGGGTTCAGCTATGACCTGGCGCGGGCGCGGCGTGAGCGATATGTCCGTCCGGGCGCGCTGCCGACGGTGACCCCGGCATCTGTCGGGGAGGATCTGGAGCGCCGCGATTTCACGGTCAACGCGCTCGCCCTCGGCATCGGCGGCGCGGATCGAGGCCGGCTGCTGGCGGTGCCCGACGGGCGCGAGGATCTCGCGCGTGGCCGGCTGCGGGTGCTGCACGACGCGAGCTTCGTCGACGATCCGACCCGGCTGCTGCGCCTCGCCCGATACTCCCACCGCCTCGGATTCGCCATAGACGAGCACACGCGTGACCTCGCCGCCGCGGCGGTGGCGGCCGGGGCGCCGGCGAGCGTCAGCGGCGCCCGCATCGGGACCGAGCTGCGCCTGCTGGCCGGCGAGCCCGATCCGGTCGGGGCGTTCCAGGCGCTGGGCGTGCTCGGGGTGGATGAGGCGATCGCCGCCGGCTTCGGGATCCGTGGTCCGGACCGTGCCGGACTGGCCCGGCGGGCACTGGCCCTGCTGCCCGCCGACGGCCGGGCCGCCGACCTCGTGATCGCGGCGGCGGCGCTGGACATCTCGCCGGACACGTTCGCGCGACAGCTCGACGAGTGGGGGTTCACCGCCCCCCGGCGCGAGCGGATCGTCGCGGCGACGACCCACGCACGGGCACTGGCACGATCGCTGCACGACGCACGGCGCCCGTCGGCGATCGCCGCCGCCGCCGGCTCGGGGCCGGTCGAGCTCGTCGCACTCGCGGGCGCACTGGGCCCCGCGGAGCCGGCGCGTCGCTGGCTGAGCGAGCTGCGGCACGTGACCCTGGACATCGACGGGAACGATCTGCTGGCCGCGGGCGTGGCCCGGGGGCCGGCGATCGGCGCCGGGCTGGCCGCGGCGCTGGCCGCCAAGCTCGACGGCCGCGCCGCCGGGCATGACGATGAGCTCGCCGAGGCGCTCCGTGCGGCACAGTAGCCGGCGCGGCTAGTCTGGCGCCATGGAGCCACCCACCCCGTTCTTCGCGCTCGGCCGGCAGTTCGCCGTCGATCTGCCTGGCGCGCGAGCAGCGTTCTCGACGCGGCGCGGGGGGCACTCTCACGGTCCCTACGAGAGCCTGAACCTCGGGTGGCTGACCGACGACGACCCGGACGCGGTGACGCGCAATCGCTCGACGCTGCAGTCAGATCTCCGCGCCCCGCCGCTGAGCTTCGTGCACCAGGTGCACGGCACCGAGGTCCGGCGAGTCACGGCTGACACCCCGCCGGCGGCGCCGCGCCCGCGGGTCGACGGACAGGCGACGAACGTGCGTGATATCGCCCCGGCGGCGCTGGTGGCCGACTGCCTGCCGATCGCGGTGGCGGGCGACGGGGCGGTGGCGATGCTCCATGCGGGCTGGCGCGGCCTCGCCGGCGGCATCATCGCCGCGGGCGTGCGGGCCGTGCGCGAGCTCGGCGCCGCCGGCGAGCTCGGCGCGGCGATCGGCCCGGGCGCCGGGCCCTGCTGCTACGAGGTCGGGGACGAGGTGCGCGAGGCGTTCGCCGATGTCCCCGAGGCCCGCCATGGCCCCAACCTGGACCTGAAGACGATCGCGGCGCGCCAGCTCGAGCGCGCCGGAGTCACCGCGGTGGCGGACATCGGCATCTGCACGATCTGCTCAGACCCGGGGCTGCTCTTCTCGCACCGGCGTGACCACGGGGTCACCGGCCGCCAGGCGGGTGTGGCGTGGTTGACCTGATCCATGGGATCACCGCTGAGCGCGTCCGCGCCAACCTCGAGCGCGTTCGTGACCAGATCGCCGCGACCGGCCGGGATCTCGCCGATGTGGAGATCCTCGCCGCCGTCAAATACCTGCCGGTCGGAGAGCTCGAGGCCCTGGCCGGCGGTGGGATCACCGTGGTGGGGGAGAACCGCGCCCAGGAGCTCGCCGCCAAAGCGGATGCGCTGCCCGGCCGGTTCACCTGGGACTTCATCGGCCAGCTGCAGAGCCGCAAGGTCCGCGACGTGCTGCCGTATGTGCGCTACATCCATTCGGTCGCCTCGGACTCGGTGCTGGCTCAGCTCGGACGCCACGGCACGGCCGACACCCAGGTCATGATCGAGGTCAACGTCGCCGGCGAGGCAGGCAAGGGGGGGATTGCGCCCGCCGAGTTGCCGGCCTTCCTCGAGCGTTGCCCGGTCACGATCGTGGGGCTGATGACGATGCCTCCGCTGGCCCGGCGGCCTGACGACAACCGGACTCATTTCGCGTCGTTGCGGCGGCTGGCCGATCGCCACGGCCTGCGGCATCTGTCGATGGGCACCAGCCAGGATTACGTCGTGGCCGTGCAGGAAGGCGCCACGATCGTGCGCTTGGGAACGATCCTTTACGCCAGCGCGCCATAATCACCGGCAGGGAAACGGCTTTCCTGCGCGAACCCTGACAACGCACATGGCCTTTCGAGATACCTGGCATCGGACCCTCGTCTACTTCGGCCTCGCCGAGGATGACGCGTACGACGACGAGGACCTCGAGCCCTACGCCGAGCCCGAGGCGGAGCTAAGGGACAGCTACAGCGAGCGCCCCAACGTCCGGAAGCTGAGCTCGCGGCGTCGCCGCGACGAGTTCGACGACATCTTCGCCGACGACGCCACCAGCGAGCGGCGCACGACATCGCTGCGGCCGGTCAGCGGCGGGCGCGCGAGCGGGCGGGACTCCAATACCCGGAACGGGGGCGACGTGCGAGTCCATTTCGTCGCGCCCAAGAACTTCAACGACGTTCAGGACGTGGCCGACAAGTTCAAGGACGCGATCCCGGTGATCATCAACCTGCAGGGCACCGACACCGACCTGTCCAAGCGCCTCATCGACTTCTCCTCAGGGCTGACGTATGCGCTCGATGGCGGCATGCAGCGCATCGCCGACAAGGTTTTCCTGCTCACCCCGCGCAACGTCGAGGTGTCCGCCGAGGAGCGGGCGCGCCTGGTGGAGAAGGGCTTCTTCAACCAGTCTTAACGGCGGTTTCGGGCGATCGCGGGACATCGTGCGCCGGGCGCAGTGACGGCGACGGTAGATTGCATGTGATGCGCGTAGGACTGATCGGATCCGGCAACATGGCCCGCGCCCTCGCGCGGGGGTGGAGCGAGCCCGTGCTCTGCTCGGATTCGGGCTCCGGACGGGCCGCGGCGCTGGCCGCCGAACTCGGCGGGCGGGCGGTCAGCAATCTCGAGGTCGCTGCGCAGTCCGACCTCGTCGTCCTGTGTCACAAGCCCTACCAGCTGAGGGCGGTCGCGCAGGAGATCGCCGGCCAGGTCAAGGCGGTGGCATCGGTGCTCGGCTCCACGAACAACGTGGCGCTGTCCACGGCGTATCCGGACACGCCGGTTTTCCGGCTGATCCCCAACACGCCGGTGGAGGTCCGCCAGGGCGTCACGTGCTACACGCCGCATCCGTCGGTGGGCGGCTACACGATCGATCACGCCTTGGAGCGCCAGGTGCTCGAGTTGTTTGAGCTGGTGGGAACGGTCGTCACGATCGAGGAGCGGCTGCTCGGCGTCGCCTCTGCGGTGTTCAGTCTCGGCCCCGCCTACCAGGCGCTCGTCACCGAGGCCCAGGTCGACGCCGCCGTCCGGCTCGGCCTTGCGCCCGGACTGGCGTCACAACTCGTGGTGGAGACGATGTCCGGCACCGCCGCGCTGCTCACGGCGCGTGACTACGACACGCTGACGGTCCGGCGCGAGGTCACCTCGCCCGGCGGCTCCACCGCGCGCGGGCTCGACGCGCTCGAGCGTGGCGGGGTCCGAGCGGCATTCTCGGCGGCGATGGACCGCGTCTGCGAGGTCGCCAGCTGATGTTCGTCCTGGCGACCACGCGGGGGGACATCGCCAACTACGTCAGCGCACTGTTCTACGTCTACATCATCCTCATCTTCCTCTACATCCTGCTGAACCTGCTGTTCAGCTTCGGACTGCGGCTGCCGTACTCGCGCTGGAGCGACTCCGTCATGAACTTCCTGCGCGACGTCTCGGAGCCATATCTGCGCCTGTTTCGCCGTTTCATCCCTCCGCTCGGCGCCATCGACCTATCCCCGATGATCGCGATCATCGTTCTGTACATCGTGCAGTCACTCGTGGTCGGTGCCATCCAAGGCTGAGCGGGCCGGACTCGCGATGGCGGAGCGCACTGCTGGGGAGGCGCCACGGGCGCGGCGCTCGGTCGCGTTCGTCCGCGCGTTGGCGATCATCGCCGTCGTCCTCATCGTCGACCGGGTGACCAAGCACGCCGTCGTCACCGGCATCGCCGTCGGGGACGTGCACAAGTTCCTGCCCGGCATCAACCTGGTGGACGTCCGCAACTCCGGGGTGGCGTTCGGCTTCTTCTCCGGCGGCGGGGCGATCGTCTTGATCCTGACGCTGACCGCGCTCACCGCCCTGGTCGTCTACTTCCTGCTGCGACCGACCCGACCGGGTCTGTGGGTGCCGACGGGGCTCCTGGTCGGGGGAGCCGTGGGCAACCTGATCGACCGGCTCGTCAACGGCTCGGTCACCGACTTCATCAAACTGCCGCTGTGGCCTGCCTTCAACGTCTCGGACATGGCGATCACGTTTGGCGTGGTGAGCCTGCTGTACGTGCTGGAGGGCTCGCCGTCGCGACGCGCGAGTGAGTGACCGGCCCGCCTCGTCAGATCCCGGTCACCGAGGCGAGCGCCGGGATGCGCCTGGATCGCTTCCTGGCCGATCCGCTCGGGTCCCGCGCACAGGCGCAATCGCTGATCGACGCGGGCCGGGTCCGCGTCGATGGGCACCTCCGGCCCAAGCGCCACATCGTCGCCGCCGGCGAGGTCATCACGGTCACCGTCCCCGAGACGGCGATCGCGAGCCCGGACGTGGCCCCGGCGCCGTTCGGGATCGCCTACGAGGACGAGTATCTGCTGGTGGTCGACAAGCCCGCCGGCGTGGTCGTGCACCCGGCCCGCGGCCACCGGACGGGTACGCTGGCGCAGGCGCTGGCCGGCCGGGCGGCCGGGGGCGAGGATCCGTGGCGCGCCGGGATCGTGCACCGGCTGGACCGTGACACGTCGGGCCTACTGGTGGTGGCCAAGCGCGACGACATCCACCGCGCTCTGAAGGCGCTGCTGGCGGCCCGCCAGCTCCGGCGCGAGTACCTCGCCCTCGTCAACGGCCGCCCGCCGGCGAGAACCGGGGCGATCGAGGCGCCGATCGGCCGCGATCGGCGGGACCGCGTGCTGATGTCGATCGACACCGACGACCCACGTGAGGCTCGCACCCACTTCGAGGTGGCCCAGCTCCTGGCCCGCACCACGCTCCTGCGGGTGATGTTGGAGACCGGGCGCACCCACCAGATCCGGGTCCACCTCGCCGCGATCGGCCACCCCGTGTGCGGCGACCCGCAATACGGGACCGCCGGCGAGTACGGCCTGGAGCGGCAGTTCCTGCACGCGGCCCGGCTGGCATTTGCGCACCCCGTCACCGGCGCGGCGGTGGATGTCAGCTCGCCGCTGCCCGAGGACCTGGCGGCGGCGCTGGCGGTGGCGGAGGCCGAGGAGTAAGGGGCGGGGGAGAAAAAACGGCGGGGCGGCCCGTCCAAAGCCGCCCCGCCGCTACTACCACGAACCGACCACCGGAGGTAGGGGAAGGGAGGTTCGGCTCGCTTGTGCGGGTCGCCGTGGTGGTAGGGGTACGGCGACTCGCTGACCCCTGCAACGACGAGTGTGCGGAAAACTTGCGTAGACTCGGACGAAATTCATCTTTCGACCCCGCCGATCACGGCTCGCGACCCTGCCCCGGACAACCGGGGTGCGCGATCCGCCCGGTGGGCAGTACCCACCACCACATACAAGGGAGCAGGACCAGTGGCCGAGATCGGCATCAAGGAGCTACTGGAGGCCGGCGTGCATTTCGGCCACCAGACGCGCCGTTGGAACCCCAAGATGCGTCGTTTCATCTTCGGCGAGCGCGACGGCATCTACATCATCGACCTGCTGCAGACCGAGGCGCTGCTGCACAACGCGCGCGACTTCGCCTCCGAGGTGGCGCACCGCGGCGGCACGGTGCTGTTCGTCGGCACCAAGAAGCAGGCCCGCGACGCGATCAAGGACACCGCCGACGCGTCGGACATGCCCTATGTCAACCACCGCTGGCTCGGCGGCCTGCTGACCAACTTCCAGACGATCTCACTGCGGATCAAGCGCCTGCACGATCTCGAGCGCTACGAGACCGAGGGCCAGCTGCAGCTGCTGCCGACCCGCGAGCGCATGGCGGCGCAGGCCGACCTCGCCAAGCTGCGCGCCAACCTCGGCGGGGTCAAGAACATGCAGCGGGTCCCCGATGCGGTGTTCGTGATCGATCTCAAGGTCGAGGCGATCGCCGTCCGCGAGGCCCAGCGGCTGCGCATCCCGATCATCGGGCTGGTCGACACCAACTGCGACCCCGAGGGCATCGACTACGTGATCCCCGGCAACGACGACGCGATCCGCTCGTGCGCGGCCATCACCGGTGCGATCGGCGACGTGGTCGCCAGCGGCCATAACGTCTTCCGCGAGGAAGAGGAGCGCGCCCGCCTCGAGCGCGAGCGCCTGGAAGCCGAGGAGCGCGCCCGGCGCGAGGCCGAGGAGCAGGCGCGCCGGGAGGCCGAGGAGCTGGCGCGTGCCGAGGAGCAGGCGCGCCGGGAGGCCGAGGAGCAGGCGCGTGCCGCAGCCGAGGAGCAGGCGCGCCAGGCGGCCGAGCCCGAGGCGGCCGCGACGCCGGCGGCCCCGCAGCCGCCGGCAGCTCCGACGCCGGCAGCCCCGCAACCGGCGGCAGCCCCGGCGCCGGCGGCCCCACAGCCGCCGGAGCCGGCCGCGCCGCCAGCCCCGGAGCCGAAGGCCGCGCCGCCAGCCCCGGAGCCGGAGGCCGCGCCGCCGGCCCCGGAGCCCGCCGCGGCCCAGACGCCCGAACCAGCCGCCCCCCCGCCTGAACCTGAGGCGGCGGCCCCGCAGCCTCCGGCGACACCGGCGCCACCGCCCCCCGAGTCGCCTGACACGGCCGAGGCGGCCGCGGCTGCCGGCCCCCCCGCCGAGGATGCGTCCACCCCCACCGATGCCGAGGGCCAGTGATGAGCCCCGTCTCCGCCCAGGACGTCAAGGCTCTCCGGGACCTGACCGGGGCCGGCATGCTCGCCTGCCGCGACGCGCTCACCGAGGCCGACGGCGATCTGGACAAGGCGGTCGAGCTCCTGCGCGCCCGCGGCGAGGCTCAGGCGGCCAAGCGCGCGGGCGAGGAGGCCCGCGAGGGCGTCGTGCAGAGCTACATCCACGCCGGGAACAAGATCGGCGCGCTGGTGGAGGTCAACTGCCAGACCGACTTCGTCGCCCGCAACGAGAAGTTCGTCGAGTTCGCCCGCGACGTAGCGCTGCACGTGGCGGCGTCGACGCCGATCGCCATCAGCGAGGACGAGGTCCCGGCGGAGGATCGCGAGCGTGAGATCCGGATCGCCACCGAGCAGGCGGCCGACCGGCCCGAGAACGTGCGCGAGCGGATCGTGACCGGCAAGCTGGACAAGTGGCTCGACGAGGTCGTGCTGCTCCGCCAGAAGCATGTCAACGAGGACAAGCACAGCGGTCAGACGATCGACGAGCTCCGCACCGCGCTGTCGGCCGAGACGCGGGAGAACATCGTCATCCGCCGGTTCTCCCGGTTCGCGGTCGGCGGCTGAGGTAGTGTCCGGCAGGCCGTGCGAGTTGCGGAAGCGAGGACTCAGATGAGCGATTCAGAGATGATCGACGAGCTGCTCGCGGAGGGACGCGAGCGGATGGCCAAGTCCGTGGAGGCGATGCGCCACGAGTTCGGGTCGGTGCGCACCGGCCGGGCGAGCCCGGCGCTGCTGGACCGGATCTTCGTCGACTACTACGGGACCGCCACGCCGCTCAAGCAGCTGGCGACGATCAGCGCTCCCGAGGCCCGCCTGCTCACCGTCCAGCCCTACGACAAGAGCTCGATCAAGGCGATCGAGCGCGCGATCCTCGAATCCGACGTGGGGCTGACCCCGGGCAACGACGGAAACCTGATCCGCCTCAGCATCCCCGAGCTGACCGAGGAGCGGCGCAAACAGCTGGTCAAGGTCGTGCGCCAGATCGCTGAGGAGGGGCGGGTGGCGATCCGCAACATCCGCCGCGAGGTGATGCACGATCTGCGTGAGCTCAAGGAGGCCGGCGACACCGGCTCCGATGACGAGCATCGCGGCGAGGTGGAGCTCCAGAAGGTCACGGACGCCCGCATCGCCGACCTCGACGAACTGCTCAAGCACAAGGAAGAAGACATCCTCGAGGTGTAGGTGAGTGGGCCCCGGACCTGATCAGGAGCCCCTCCGTTCGGCCACGCTCCCCGGGAAGCGTGACGATGACGCACAGGGTGAGCCGGGCGGGCGCGCTCGCTACGTGGCGATCATCACCGATGGCAACGGCCGCTGGGCCCGCCGGCGCGGGCTGCCGGTCATCGCCGGGCACGAGGCCGGCGCCGACACGGTCAAGGCCCGGCTGCGCGATGCGGCGCAGTTGGGAGTGCGCGAGCTCACCGTGTACTCGTTCTCCACCGAGAACTGGTCCCGCGACGACGACGAGGTGGCGGGGCTGATGGAGATGTTCGCGCGCCGCATCGAGGTCGAGACGCCGGAGCTGGACGCCGAAGGAGTACGGATGCGATTTCTCGGTCGGCGCAACGCCCCGGTGGCTCCCCACCTCGTGGAGCGCATGAACTGGGCCGAGGGGGTGACCGCCGCCAACGACCGGATCACGCTGTTCGTGGCTTTCAACTACGGCGGCCGGGCGGAGATCATCGATGCGGCGCGAACCTTCACCGGGACGACCGAGGCTGAGTTCCGTGAGCACCTGTATGCCCCGGACATGCACGACCCGGATCTGGTGATCCGGACCAGCGGAGAGCGCCGCCTCTCCAATTACCTGCTGTGGCAGGCGGCGTATTCGGAGTTCGTGTTCAGGGACGAGCTGTGGCCCGACTTCTCCCGGCAGGCGTTCGAGGCCTCGCTCGAGGAGTTCGCTGCCCGCCGCCGCCGGTTTGGGGGCCGGTGATGCCGCCGGCGTCTCGCGCCCCGAGTGGGCGTCGACCGCGGGCGTCCGGACGCCAATCGGAGGATGCCGCCCGCAGCGCTCGCTCCAGCCGACGGGCGGCCGCGCGCGATCGGGAGCGCGCGCCACGGCGCACCTCGGATCTACTGGCGCGCGTCGTCGTGGCCGTACCGGCGGCGATCGTCGCGATCGTGTTCGTCGACCTCGGCGGGACCGCGTGGGCGCTGTTCATGCTCGCCATCTGTCTCGTCTGCCTGCATGAGCTCTACCGTCTGCTGGCTCGCTGGCGCCCGGCGCCCGCGGTCGGGTTCGCCGCGGCGGCGGCGATGGTCCTGGCCGCGCGGTTCGGGACCCAGCGTGATGTTCTGGAGATCGCCGCGGCAACCCTGCCGGTGGCGTTCCTGATCGTCGCCGCCCGCGGCCAGAGCGGCATGGGGACCGTGTCGGTCGCCGGCACCCTGCTCGGCGCCTGGTGGCTCGGGCTGGCATTCGCTCACGCCGTGCTGTTGCGCCAGCTGCTTCACGGCAACGGGGTGATGATCGACATCCTCGTCGGCACCTTCCTTGCCGACACCGCCGCGTACGTCGGGGGGCGCCTGTTCGGGCGCCGACCGCTGGCGCCGAGCCTGTCGCCCAACAAGACCGTCGAGGGGCTGTTCTGCGGGATGCTGATCGCCGTCGTGGCGGTGTTCATCGCGGGGCTGAACCAGGCCTGGCTGACGAAGGGCAACGCGCTGCTGCTCGGAGTGACGATCGCGGTGCTGGGTCCGATCGGGGACCTGTTCGAATCGATGGTCAAGCGCGACGCCGGGATCAAGGACGCCGGGAACCTGTTCGGCGCCCACGGCGGGGCGCTGGATCGGCTGGACGCGGTGATCTTCACGGTCGTCGCCGGCTACTACGTCTGGGTCGCGATCCTGCACTGATGCGCGAGGTGGTGCTGCGGGTCCCGGCGCGCGCTCTGGACGACGTCCTGGACCGGATCCTGCCGGTCGTGCCCGATGGCGTGCGCGAGATCCCCAGGCCGCCACTCCAGATCGAGCTGCGGATGCGCGGCCCCGAGCTGCCCCCGCTGACGACGATCGCCCGGGCGCTGGGCAAGCTCCCGTTCCAGATCTCCGAGCACGAGGTCGCCGACGACTGGCGCGAGCGGCGGCTGGCCGAATATGTGGCCGAGCCGATCGGCGGGCGGTTGGTCGTGCGGCCGCCCTGGGCCCCACCGGCCGACGGCGCCCTGATTGACATCGTGCTCGAGGAGGGCGGCGCGTTCGGCGCCGGCACCCACCCGACCACCCGCACCTGCCTCGAGCTCCTCCTGGACCTGGCGCCCGCGGGCTCCTTCGCCGATCTCGGCTGTGGCAGCGGCGTGCTCGCCATCCTGGCCCGGCGGCGCGGATGGTCGCCCGTGACCGCCGTGGACATCCAGGCGGCGAGCATCGAGGCCACGCGGGCCAACGCCGCCCGCAACGGGGCCGAGGTGCACGCCGAGACACGCGATCTGACCCAGGTCCCGCCGCCCGCCGCCGATGGCTTCGCGGCCAACATCCCTCCGGCCATCCACGACGCGCTGCTCGCCGGCTGGGGCGGCGAGCAGATGATGCCGATGGTGGGGCTGATCAGCGGCTTCGGGCCCGAGCAGGCGCAGCCGGTCGTCGATGCGTATGCGGCGTTCGGCCTGGGCGAGGTGAGCCGTCACGTTGTCCACGGGTGGGTGGTCGTGTTGGTCGCCCGGGCGTCGTGACCCTGATCGTGAGCTGCGAGAACCAATCCGGATTGCCCAGTTTCGTCGCCCAGGCGTTCACCGGGGGCGTCTGACCGCCCCGTGCCGGGCCAGCTCGCCACCGAGCTCCAACCCCGCGACGGACGGCGCGGGCTGGCCCTCTCGGCCTCCAAGGAGCTCGAGCCGGACACCCGGGCGATGCTCCTGCACGCCGAGGGGCTGTTCCGGCTCGACGTGCGCGTCCACGGCGACTCGCTGCAGACGTTCGTGCGCAACCTCACCGACTGGCCGCTGGACTTCACCGGTGATGTCGGCAGCCTCGGCGGGCCGACGTTCGGCTTCGGCGACGTCGCCGAGTACGCGCCGGGACGCGCCGACCTCGGCTTCACCCTGGGGGCCGGCGATGATCTGCTGATGACCAAGGTGACGATCGCCACGCTGAGGTTCGCCGATCGCGGGATCGTCAAGGTCAGCGCGCTGGGGATCGTGCGCCAGGCCCAACGCGGCGCTCAGCCCTAGCCCGGGTCGCCGCCGCGCCTACAATCGGGCCGTGTCGCGCCGGCTTGTCATCCTCGGGTCCACCGGCTCGGTCGGGGTCCAGGCGCTCGATGTCGTCTCGCGCAGCCCCGACGAGCTCGATGTCGTCGGCCTCAGCGCGGGCAGCGACTGGGAGACGCTGATCGCACAGGCGCAGCGCCATGGCGTGACCCGGGTGGCGCTCGCCGATCCGCAGAGCGCCGCCCAGGCGGCGGAGGCATGGACCGACGGACAAGTGCTGGCGGGTCCCGACGGGCTGGTCAGCCTCATCACCGAGGGCGATTGCGATCTGGTGCTCAACGGGATCGTCGGCTCCGCCGGCCTGGTGCCGAGCGTCGCCGCCCTCGCCGAGGGCATCGATCTGGCGCTGGCCAACAAGGAGTCGCTCGTGGTCGGCGGCGAGCTGGTCATGCAGCTGGCGGAAGCGACCGGCGCGGCGATCATCCCGGTGGACTCCGAGCATTCGGCGCTGCACCAGCTGCTCGCCGGCGAGGGTCCCGGGACGGTCGATCGGCTGATCCTGACCGCGTCAGGAGGTCCGTTCCGCGGATGCACGGCAGCGGAGCTGGAGGACGTGACGATCGAGCAGGCGCTGGCGCATCCCACCTGGGCGATGGGCGGCAAGATCACGATCGATTCGGCGACGCTGATGAACAAGGGGCTGGAGCTGATCGAGGCCCATCATCTGTTCGGCACCCCGTATGCCGACATCGACGTCATCGTCCATCCGCAGTCGATCGTCCACAGCCTCATCCAGCTCTGCGACGGGGCCACGCTCGCCCATCTCGGCTACCCGGACATGCAGGTCCCGATCGCCTACGGGCTCCATTACCCCGAGCGGGTCGACGTCCCCATCCGTGCGCTGGACCTGGTCGAGCTCGGGGCGCTGACGTTCGAGCCCGTCGACAGCGACACCTTCGCCTGCCTGCGCCTGGCCCGGGCGGCGGGGCTCGCCGGCGGGACGGCGCCGTGCACGCTGAACGCCGCCAACGAGATCGCGGTGCACGCCTTCCTCGACGGCCGGCTGGGTTTCCTCCAGATCGCCGAGGTCATCGAGGAGACGCTCACCCGGCTGCCCGAACGGCAGGTGCATTCGTTCGACTCCCTGGCCGTCGCCGACGGCGAGGCGCGACGGGTGGCGGCGCAACTGGTGGAGTCGCTCGCCCCGGCCTGAGCCGAACGGCATCGGCGGTTCTCACGTCCGGTTGAGCGCTCGCATAGCCCCGCCTGGCACACTCGAAGGCAGCCTCCATGTCCTACGTCCTCGCATTCCTCGGCTTCGCGGCCCTGATCATCCTGCACGAGGCCGGCCATTTCGCGGCCGCCAAGGCGGTCGGCATGCGGGTGGAGCGGTTCTCGCTGTTCTTCGGGCCGATGATCGTCAAGCGGCGGCGGGGCGAGACCGAGTACGGGATCGGCGTGATCCCGCTCGGGGGCTACGTGAAGATCACCGGGATGAACCCCAACGAGGAGATCCCGCCCGAGGTGGTGGGACGCGCGTACTACAACCAGCCGGTGTGGAAGCGGGTGGTCACGATCCTCGCCGGACCCGCGGTCAACATCCTCATCGCGTTCGTGATCGTGTGGGCGCTCCTGTTGTCCAGCGGGCAGCAGACCATCGTCGCGACGAGGACCGTCGCCGCCGTCGAGCGGGCGACCCCCGCCGCGACGGTCCTCAAGGCCGGTGACGTCGTCGTCTCCGTCGACGGTGTGACCGGATCAGAGGCGAAGATTCGCGGCGAGATCGAGAGCCACCGGTGCGCCGGCGCCCAGGTCGACGGGTGCCTGGCGGCGACGCCCGCGCGGCTCGTCATCCGCCGCGACGGCCGGCTGCTCACGGTGAGCGCGCGCCCCCGGTACGTCGCCGCGGACAAGACCACCATCCTTGGGTTCGACTTCGGCTCCCGGGTCGCCGGCACGACGTATCCGACCGTGTTCGGCGCCGCCTCCACCTCGGTATCGAAGCTGTGGTCGGTCACGACCGAGACGGTCTCAACGATCGGGCGGATCTTCGAGTCGAAGGACCGCAAGCAGCTCTCCGGGGTGGTCGGCGGCTATACGGTCACCCAGGAGTCGTTCGCGACGAGCACAACCCAGGCGCTCGAGGTCCTCGCGCTCATCTCGCTGTCGCTCGGCATCATCAACCTGTTCCCGTTCCTGCCGCTCGACGGCGGCCATGTGTTCTGGGCGCTCGCCGAGAAGGTCCGCGGACGCCGGATCCCCTTCAGCGTCATGGAACGGGCGGGCGTCGTCGGGTTCGCGCTCATCCTCGTGCTGTTCGTCATCGGGCTCACCAATGACATCTCCACGCTGAGCGGCAAGGGCTTCGGGGTGCGGTAGCTTTACCGCCGCAGGGGCACGATCCGGCGGCGAGGAGCAGACGATGGAGAGCACCACCACGATGGGAGCGGCGGGCAGCGCGGTCGATGCCGCCACCGTCAACGAAGCCCTGCGTCGGACCGCCGCCAGCCACCCCGAGATCATCGCCGTCCGCACGCCGGACGACTCCGTGTCCCTGTCGTGGGGGGAGCTGCTGGAGCGAGTCGACGCCCTCGCCGGCGGATTGTCCAAGCTCGGGGTTCAGGCGGGCGAGTGCGTCGCGATCATGCTCACCAACCGGCCCGAGTTCCACATCGCCGACCTCGCCGTCGCCACGCTCGGCGCGACCCCGTTCTCGATCTACGTCACCTACCCAGCCGACGAGATCGAGTTCCTCATCACCGACTCGGCCGCGCGCGTCGCGATCGTGGAGCAGGCGTTCCTAACGGCGATGCTCGAGGTCCGCGACCGGCTGCCCCAGCTCGAGCACGTCGTCGTCGTCGACGGCGACGGCGGGGACAACGTCCTCACGCTCGCGGAGGTGGAGGGATCGAACCCCGGCTTCGATGCCGCGGCGGCCGCCGCGGCCGTCTCACCCGACGACGTGCTGACGCTCATCTACACCTCTGGGACCACGGGCCACCCCAAGGGCGTGCAGCTGACCCATCGCGCGGTCATGTTCACCGCCCGGCGGGTCCGAGAGCTGATCGAGTTTCCCCCCGGCTCGCGGGTGATCTCGTGGCTGCCATCGGCCCACATCGCCGAGCGGATGGCCCACCACTACATCCCCGTCATGTACGCCGGTAGCGTCACCTCCGCGCCCAATCCCCGCGAGGTCCTGTCTTACCTGCCGCAGGTGCGGCCCAACTGGTTCTTCGCGGTGCCGCGGATCTGGGAGAAGCTCAAGGCCGGGTTGGAGGCCATGCAGGCCGCCCAGCCCGAGGAGCAGCGGCGCCCCGTGCAGGAGGCGCTTGCCGCCGCGACCGAGCGGGTGCGGCTGCGCCAGCGCGGCGAGCCCGTCCCGCCCGAGCTCGAGGCCAGGGTGGCCCAGGCCGACGAGCAGCTGTTCTCCAAGCTGCGCGAGATGCTCGGCCTCGACCAGATCGCCGCGGTCAACGTCGGCGCGGCGCCGACCCCCGTGGACGTGGTCGAGTTCTTCCACGCGATCGGGATCGAGCTGGCCGAGCTGTGGGGAATGTCCGAGACGTGCGGGACCGGCACCTGCAACCGGTCGGGAGAAGTCAGGATCGGCACCGTCGGGCCCCCGTGCCCGGGCGTCGAGCTCAAGCTCGCCGACGACGGCGAGGTCCTGTGTCGAGGCGAGTTTCTGATGAGCGGCTACCGCAACGCGCCCGAGAAGACCGCCGAGGCGATCGATCCCGACGGCTGGCTGCACACCGGGGACATCGGCACGATCGACGCCGACGGCTTCCTGACGATCGTCGATCGCAAGAAGGAGATCATCATCAACGCCGCCGGCAAGAACATGTCGCCGGCGAACATCGAGGCCGCGCTCAAGTCGGGCAGCCCGCTGATCGGGCAGGCGTGCTGCATCGGCGATCGCCGCCCCTACAACACCGCGCTGATCGTGCTCGATGCCGACTTCGCCCCGCAGTGGGCCAGCCAGCACGAGCTCGGCGACCGCTCGCTGGAGGAGCTGGCAGACGAGCCCACGGTGGTCGCGGCGGTCCAGGCGGGGGTCGACGCCGCCAACGAGCGCCTCGCCCGGGTCGAGCAGATCAAGCGGTTCACGATCGTGCGCGGCGATTGGCTGCCCGGTGGCGACGAGCTGACGCCGACGATCAAGCTCAAGCGCAAGCCGATCGTGACCAAGTACGCCGAGATGATCGAGGCGATGTACTCCTAGCGGGTCGCGGCGGTGATCGAGCGGGAGACGAGCTCGACCGGATGATGGATCGGCAGCGGGCAGCCGAGCTGGCGGAGGTGCATGTCGAGCTGGGCGGCGCAGCCGGGGTTGCCGGCGGCGATCGCCTGAGCGCCGGTATCGATCAGGTGGCGGGCCTTGCGGGCGCCGAGCTCGGCCGCGGCCTCGGGTTGGACGAGGTTGTAGATCCCGGCGGAACCGCAGCAGACGTCGCGCTCGGTGCCGACCTCGATCAGCTCGAGGCCCGGGAGGGCTCGCAGCAGCTCCCGCGGGGCGGTGCGGACGCCCTGGGCGTGGGCGAGGTGACACGCGTCGTGGTAGACGACCCGGAGCGGCACCGGGCCCCGTGGCGCCCGTGACTCCACGGAGGCCAGCAGCTCGCTGACGTCGCGCACCCGTCCGGAGAACTCCCGCGCCTCGTCGGTGCCCAGCAGCTCGCCGTACTCCTTCATGGCCGAACCGCACCCGGCGGCGTTGATCACGATGTGATCGAGCCCCGCCGTGCCCCCGGCGGCAGCGAACGCGGCGATCGTCGCCTGCGCCCGGCCGATCGCGGCGGGCTCCTCGCCGCCATGGAACTCGAGTGCCCCGCAGCAGTCGGGCAGGGTGGGGGCGTGGACCTCGAACCCCTCGGCCGACAGCGCGTGCACGGTGGCGCGGTGGACGCCGGGATAGAACACTCGCTGTACGCACCCCAGCAGCAGACCGACGCGGCCGCGGGACGGGCCGACAGCGGGGGTGAGCACCGGGACCCGGGCCTTGGCGGCGCGGCCGACCGGCGCCTGGGGAGCGACCTTGGCGACGGCGGCGAGGCGCTCGGGCAGCGCTCGCTCCATGCCGAGGCGGCGGGACGCGGCCAGCATCGGCGCCAGCGCGCGCAGCCGCTTGGGGTGGGGGAGGGTCTCGTACAGGAGCCGTCGCAGCGCGCGCTCGCCCGGGGAGCGGTGATGGTGTCGCTCCACCTGGGGACGGACGCGCTCAATCAGGCGGTCATAGCGGACCCCGGACGGGCACGAGCTGACGCAGGCCATGCAGCCGAGGCAGCGGTCGAAGTGGGTGACCATCTCGTCCGACATCGGGGCCTGCGAGTTGAGGCCGTCGTTGGCGAGCACGATCCGTCCCCGTGGCGAATCGGCCTCGGCGCCCCACAGGACGTAGGTGGGGCACGTCTCCAGGCAGAAGCCACAGTGGACGCAGTCGTCGATGACCGATTGCTCCGGCGGGCGATGGGTGTCGAACGCGCCCATCAGATCCCGCCGACGAACAGCCCGGGGTTGCAGGTGCCGGCGGGATCGAACCGGGCCTTGACGCGGCGCATCAGCGCCAGCGCCGCGCCGTCGGTCAGACCCCACGGGTCAGATTCGGCGCGCAGCCACGGCGGGGCATCGAGCAGCACCGCCGTCGCGCCGGCGGGCAGCCGTTCCCGCAGTCCGGTGACCGCTCCCGGCTCGACCTCCACGAAGCTCTCGCCGAGCGCCGCCCGGCCGACGAGCGTGCCGTCACAGGCCTGCGCCGCCGCGGCGACCGCCGCGAGCGCGCTCGGCGCGGCGGCGATCCGCACCAGCGCCTGATCCGCCGATCGCTGCCCGGCGCGCTGGCGCTCCCACAGCTGGCCGTCGGCGTCGGTGACGTCGACCTCGGCGAGTCCATGCGCCTCCATCAACCGGGCCGCGCGGCGGGCTCGGCGACTCGCCTGCGGTCCGGCGCAGCGCGCCAGCAGACCCCCACGCCCGGCGTGCCAGGCGACGTCGAGTGCCTCGAACTCGAGCGGCGCCGCCGTCAGGGCGATGGCGGCGGCGGCGAGGCGATCGGGATCGGCCGCAGCTCCGAATGCGGTGACGCTCATCTCGTGCAGCGGATGGAGGCGGACGTTGACCGACAGGATCAGGCCGAGCGTGCCGAACGCGCCCGCGAACAGCTTGGCCAGGTCATAGCCGGCGACGTTCTTGATCACCTTTCCCCCGGCGCGCGCGACGGTGCCGTCGCTGAGGGCGAGCGTGGCGCCGACGACGAGGTCCCGCGGGCCTCCGTAGCGATGGCGCAGCGGACCGCAGTCGCCGGTCGCGACGACGCCGCCGATCGTCGGCGCGGACGTGCCATTGACCGAGAGCGGCGGGTCGAGTGCGAGCATCTGGCCGGCGGCGGCGAACGTGCGCTGGGCCAGGTCCAGCGAGACCCCCGCCTCCAGGCTGGCGGTGAGGTCCCCGGCATTGTGCTCGAGGATCCGATCGAGCCCGGTGGTGTGCAGCGCGATGTCGGGCGCCGGCGCCTCTCGGCCCCAGCCGAGCTTGGTTCCGGCGCCGACGATCCGCACCGTGCGGCCCTCGGCGGTCGCCGCGGCGAGCGCCGCCGCTGCGTCCTCGAACGTCTGGGGAGCGGATGTGGGAACGGTGGCCATCGGCTAGAAGCGCTCGGCTACGCCGGCGCGCTCGAGCGGGTGCTCACGGTAGGGCCCCGGGACCTCTCCGCACAGGCGTGGCGTGGGCATGACCTTGCCCGGATTGGCCAGGCCGAGGGGATCGAAGGCGCAGCGCAGCCGCTGGAAGGCGTCGAGATCGGGCTCGCCGAACATCGAGGGCATGTAGGCCTTCTTGTCGACACCGACCCCGTGCTCGCCGGTGATCGAGCCACCGGCGTCGACGCAGGCCTTGATGATCAGCCCGGCCAGCTCCTCGGCCCGGGCCGGCTCGCCCTCGACGGCCGAGTCGTAGCAGACGAGCGGGTGCAGGTTGCCATCGCCGGCGTGGAAGACATTGGCGACACGCAGGTGGTACTCGTCGGCGAGCGCGTCGATCTGGCGCAGCACCTCTGACAGCCGGGTGCGCGGGATCACTCCGTCCTGGACGTAATAGGCGGGGGCGATCCGCCCCATCGACGCGAACGCCGCCTTGCGCGTGCGCCAGATCAGGTCCCGTTCGGCGTCTGACTGGGCGATCCGGACATCGAGCGCGCCGGCCGAGCTGCACAGGTCGGTGAGCCGCTCGAGGCCGGCCAGGCACTCCTCGCGCGGGCCGTCGAGCTCGACGATCAGCGCGGCCCCGGCGTCGAGCCGATACCCGGCGCCGGTCGACTGCTCGGCCGCCTCGATCGACAGGCGGTCCATCATCTCGATCGCGCCCGGCACGATCCCGGCGTCGACGATCGCGGTCACCGCGTCTCCGGCGGCGCCGGTGTCCGCGAAGAACGCCAGCAGCGTCCGGATGCTCTCCGGCGCCGGGATCACCCGCAGGGCGATCTTGGTGGCGACGCCGAGCGTCCCCTCGGAGCCGACGAAGGCGCCGAGCAGGTCATAGCCAGGCATGTCACGGTCCAGCGTCACCATCGAGCCGTCGCTGAGCACGACCTCGAGCCCGACCACGTAATTGGTGGTGAAACCGTACTTGAAGCAGTGGGCCCCCCCCGAGTTCTCGGCGATGTTGCCGCCGATCGAGCAGACGATCTGGCTCGATGGGTCCGGGGGGTAGAAGTGCGTGGGCGCGACCGCCCGCGAGACCGCGATGTTGGTCACGCCGGGCTCGACGACGACGCGCGAGTCGTCGAGCTCCACCGACACGATGCGCCGCAGCCGCGAGAGCACGATGAGGACGCCCTCGGCCACCGGCAGGGCACCGCCCGACAGACCGGTGCCCGAGCCGCGGGCCACCCACGGCACGCCGTCCTCGTGGCAGGCCTGCACCACCTGGCGGACCTGGTCAGCGGTGCCCGGCAGGACCGCGGCGATCGGCACCTGGCGGTAGTGCAACAGCCCGTCGGAACGGTAGGTCGCGAGCTCGTGCTGATGGGTCAACACGAACTCGCGACCGCAGATCTCCTGTAGGCGGGAGATGAGGGCGGGCGAGCCGGATGGCATCACCCCACCAGTATTCCCGATTGTTACGAGATCTTCACCGTGCGGCTATAGAGCGTCGTGTCGCTGACACCGACCGGCAGGAACGGATCAGTGGTCGGATACCTGTACGCCAGACGGACATTGCCGCCGGTCGGGAACTTGACGTGGGTGTCGAAGTACCCGTTGGTCTTCTGCGTGCTCACGGTCTGCCAGACCCCATGTCCGGACGGCTGGAACTGGATCTGGACCGACTGCGTCTGATGGGTGTCCAGGCTCATCGAGTGCGCCGGTCGCGCCTCACCCCAGACCTCCGCGGACTGGCCGTGGCGCAACGCGGTTGTGGGCAGGTACAGCGGCATCTCGTACGCGGGCAGGGTCGCCTTCGGCTTGCCGTTGGAGAAGTACAGGCCGCTGGCGAACCCGGCGTACACGCCGGTGCTCGGCGGCGGATCGTTGAGCAGATACTGCATGGTGCTGGCGATCCGACTGCTGCGCCAGCTGAGGTACTCGGCCCAGTTGATGTACGTCGCCGCCGTCGCCGGGGACAGATACCGGGGGTGGGGCGGGTTGGTGATGTAGCCGTACTCGGTGTTGTAGATCGAGAACTTCTTGCCCGAACCGTAGATCCGGTTGAGATGGTCGAGCTCGCTCTCCATGTTCCCGAGGTCCGGGAAGGTCGCGTAGTCGACGAGGTTCCCGGCCTGACTGACCGGCGAGGCGGTCTGCGGATACGGGTGGTCGGCGACGCCGCTGGCGCTGAACAGCGCGGGGTTCTGGCTGCGGAACCGGCGAGACGCCGCAGCCGTTGTCGGGCAGCCGACCGACTTGGCGGCGCTGCCGCGCAACTCGTTGTAGGAAGAATCGACGCAGTACACGTCGCGCAGGAACAGCAGCGGCCGGGTCTGGCCGTAACTACCGGGCAGTCCCCCGCTCTTCTTGGGATACCGCCCGGGCTCGGCGCCCTGCGCGGCGAACTCGCCCCACAGGATCGTGTCGCGCCCGTGGCCGGTGGCGTGCAGCGCGCTCCAGCCGGCGTTGAGCAGGCTGCGGAACATCATCGGACCGGTCGCCACGGTCGAGTCGTTGGAGGCCTGCGGCCCGAGGTCCTCGCCGAAATTGGGCTCGTTGAAGATCGACCAGAAGTGGACGGCCGGCAGGGGCGCTGACGCGCCCTTCGGGGTGAAGCGCCCGTCGTAGCGCGTCCCGACGGCGCGCACGAACTGCCCATAATCGCCGGCGTTGGGCTTCCAAGCGAGGAACAGGAGACTCTCGCCCACCGGCTTGGCCGGCGCGGATCCCTCGGCCCAGCGCGGCGCGCCGCCGGTGACGTCGAAGTACACCGTCAATCCGTACTGCTTGGCGGCTTGCACGATGCCGTCGAAGGGCGCCCACGCGGCCGCCGAGTACGCGTTGGGATCGGTGGCGTTGAACCCCTGCGGCGGCTTCGTGGCGCCGGGGGATGGCGCGAGCTGCGCCCACGGCACGACGACCCGCACGGTGGTGGCTCCGAGCTGCCGGAACCTCTGCATCGCCGCCCCCGGGTTGGCGAGGTCGCTCCCGTCCTGGATGATCGCGACCTGGGAGTGGCTGGCCAGCGCGGTTCCCGGCAGGAACGCTGCTCCCGCCAGGGCGGCGGCGGCGCCGACGGCGAGCTTGGTCCAGCGTCGGGCGAAGGGCTTGATGACTGCAGAGGAGAGAGGGGGCATGGTGTCGATAACAGCTCCAGGCGGACGGAGTTGCGGCCGCGCGCTGGCGGCGGGGTCCGCGGTCGAGGTTTCACACACGGGTCGAGCGCAGGTCAGGCGCCGGGACGCGAGGTCCCGGCGGTCGGACCGCGGGTCAGGCTAGCGAAGCGTGATCTCGACCGTCCGGCTGAACTGCGTCGTGGCGTGGGGCGGCGTCCAGGCCAGCCGCACAGCGCCGCTGCCCGGGAACGTGTGGCGGACCTCGAAGTAACCGTACTTGCCGGTGAGGGCAACCCGGCTGACGGTGCGGAAGACCCCGCCGCCTCCGGGCCTGTATTGGATCTGGACGATCTGGGTCCGGTGCGTGCGCCGCCGCGCATCCGGCGCGGGCCTGACGCAGCCCCACACGTCGAGCGGATGGCCCGTCGTGGTTGCGGTGACCGGGAGGAACAGTGGCATCTGGAAGGCGTAGTAGCCGGGTTTGGGGACGCCGGCCGCCGTCAGCAGCCCGCTGGCGAAATAGCCGGTGGGCGGGTCGGTCAGCAGATACTGGTCATAGGACCGCACCCGGGGATCGAGCCACGTCAGGTACTCCGCCCAGTTGAGGTAATACGCGGCCTTGGCGGGGGTCACCGTCCCGGTCTCCGGGTCCGGAGGGGTCGTCTGATAGCCGAACTCGGTCGACCAGATCGGGAACTTCGTCGTCGAGCCGTACACCCGCTGCATGCGGTCCAGGGCGGACTCGAGCGTGCCGATCGCCGCCAGTTCGGCGTAGTCGGGCTCGTCGGGCGTCGGCTCGTTGGGCGGCAGGCCCTGCGAGTAGGGATGGTCGGCGAACCCGGTGGCGTGGAACAGGCCCGGATTGGCGGCGGCGAATTGCGCGGAACCCGCCGCCGTCGCCGGACAGCCGCGCACGGTGGCGGCGCTGCCGCGGAGCGGCTGGTACTCGGCGTCGACGCAATACAGGGCGCGCAGGAACCGCAGCGGCTGCATCTGGTTGAACTCGCCGACCCCGCTGCGCACGCCGGCCGGCGCGATCTCGCCGATGAGTATGTTGTCGTGCCCGTGGCCGGTGGCGTGCAGCTGCGACCAGGCGGCCTCGACGATCGCCCGGTAGTACCTCGGTGCGACCTCGACCTGATGGTCATCGACGGCCTCGGGGGCGATCTGCGTGCCGAGATCGGGCTCGTTCCAGATCGACCAGAAGCCGACGCGGGGCAGCGGGGACGATGCGCCCGCCGGCGTGTAGTGGCCGTCGTACCGCGTCGCGACGGCGCGGACGAACTGGCCGAACTCCGGCGCGTTGGGCTTCCATTCGGGGTGCGCATGGGGTTGGGGTGCCCCGTTGCCCTCGGCCCAGTCGGGCGGCGGCGCCACCAGATCGAGGTCCGCGCCGATATGGAGCTTGCCGAGCGCGCGGATCTCCGCGTCATAGGGCGCCCAGCCCACCGGCGGGTACGCCGCCGGGTCGGCCGCGTCAAACGCCGGTCGCCGCAGCGACCCCGGATCGGGCGCGATGTCGGCCCAGTGCATATAGATGTGGACCCGATCGACGCCGAGCGCTTTGAGCTGGGCGAGCACCGCCGGCGTGTCGCTGGACACCGAGCCGGCGGTGAACATCGTCTGGGGTCCTTCCCGGTTGGGATAGATCGGCGGCAGCGTGGCGGGCGTGGGGCTGCTGCCGCCGCCGGCGATCACCACCACGACGGCGATGACGACCAGCGCGGCCACGCCCGCCAGGATCGGCCAGCGGGCATTCCGGGGACGCTGGGACGGTGGGGACAGGCGGGTGACAATAACGTCGGCCCCCGCGCCGAGTTTCACTTGCCGACGCCGTGGTCGCCGGATGTACACTGCCGCCGCATGCTCCTCCAGGCCCGCACGGGCGCCTCGACGAGGGGCCGCACGGGCCGGTGGCCGGAGCCGTTCGGCGCGGGGGCCGAGACCCAGATCCTGGTCGGCCTCACTCTCCTTGCCGCGGTCCTGCGCTTCGTCGACATCAGCAGTCAGAGCTACTGGCTCGATGAGTCACAGGCCGCGCACGAGCTGACCCTGTCGTTCGGATCGATGTTCGGCGCCTGGAATTCGGCGGAATGGAATCCGCCGCTGTATCTGATTGTCGCGTGGCCGTGGGCCCGCGTGTTCGGGACCGGCGAAGCCGGGCTGCGATCGCTGTCGGCGATCCTGGGCACCGGTCTGGTCCCGCTGCTGTATCTGGGTGGCCGCGAGCTCGTGTCGCGGCGGGCCGGCATCGCTGCGGCGGCACTGGCGGCGGTCAACCCGTTCATGATCTGGTACTCGCAGGAGGCCCGCGAGTACATGCTCCTCGTGGTGCTGTGCGCCGCCTCGATGGTGTGCTTCGCCCGGGCGTGGCGGTCGGGCTCCTCGCGGGCGGTGGTGTGGTGGGCAGTGCTGTCAGCGCTGGCGCTGTTGACCCAGTACTTCGCGGGATTCCTGATCGCCGCCGAGGGAGCTCTGCTCGTCTACCGGCTGCGCAACCGCGTGGCCGCGGTGGCGTGCGGCGCGCAGGTGGTGGTGCTGGCGCCGTTCATCCCGCACGTCATCCCGCGCCTGCAGAGCAAGGCGTCGTTCATCACCAGCCAGCACCTGGTGACGCGGCTGCAGCAGGTCCCGGTCGCATTCGGGTTTAACACGCTCTATCAGAGCCCCGGCGTCCGCTACGGGTTGCTGGGGGCGGCGGCGCTGGCGGCGATCGTGATCGTGTTGCTGGTCATCGGTGCGGACGGCCGGGAGCTGCGCGGCGCCGGCCTGGCGGCGATCCTCGCCGGCGTGGTGCTGCTCGTCCCGCTGGCGCTGGCTCTCGCGGGCCACGACGACTACATCGCCCGCGGGCTGATGCCGGCGTGGCCGCCGCTCGCGATCGTGATCGGCGCCGCCTGCACCGGTCGCCGGGCGAAACTTCCGGGAGCGGCGCTCGTTGTCGTGCTCGTGGCTTCCTTCGTCTGGGCGGGGACCAAGATCGAGTCCGACGCCTCCTTCCAGCGTCCGGACTGGCGCGGCGTCGCCGCGGCGCTCGGGACGTCCACCGGGACCCGGGCGGTCGCCGCGTTCGACGGGGAGTTCGCCACCGGGCCGCTGTCCTTCTACATGCCGGGGATCCCGTGGCTGGGCCCGGGAGCGCCTCGCGGCGCCGACTCGGCACCGGCGACGATCACCGAGCTCGACCTCGTCCGTGACAGCTGGCAGACGCTGGGCCCGCTGCCGGACGGGATGCGCCGGATCGGCGAGCGGTCGGTGGACGGCCGTTACGAGGTCGACCGGTTCGCGCTGGCGCCGTCATGGCCTGACGCGACGCCGGCGGCGATCTCCGCGCGCGCCGCGAACCTGCTCACCCCGGCGCTGGCCCGGGTGGTCACCCCTCCCACCGTGATGATCCAGCGGACTGCGGCCTAACCTTGTCGCCGATGAGACGGTGGATGAGATTGATCGCGCTCGGCTGCGCCATGACCGCCCTGGCCGCGGCGAGCGGCGGCCTGCCGTCGGCGCTGGCCGCCGGTGGCAACGCGATCATCAACGACTGCGAGGCCAACGGCCAGCTGACGCACAACTACACCGTCCCGCAGTTGGAGCACGCGCTGGCGGCGATGGACGCGGAGGTCAAGCAGTACACCGACTGCCCTGACGTCATCGAGCACGCGCTCATCCAGCGCAAACGCGCCGGCGGCGGCGGGGGCTCGGGAACCAGCTCCGGCGGGTCGTTTTTGCCCACGCCGGTGATCGTCATCCTGGTCGTGCTGATCCTGGCTGCCGTGACGTTCGGCGCGATGGCGATCCGGCGCCGGCAGGGCGGCGGTGACGGCCCGGATGAGCCGGGTGACGGGCCGGGTGACTCCGGGAGCGCCGCGGGTCCGGACGAGCCGGAAAGCCCCGCGGGCGGCGACTCGCCGTAGCCGGAGAGCGGCCCTTCTACACTCAGCCCCATGCCCTCACAGCGCCAGATTCATGTCGGTGGCGTGCCGATTGGCGGCGGCGCCCCCGTGGTCGTGCAGACCATGACCAAGACCGAGACGGCCGACCTGACGGCCACGATGGCCCAGATCCACCGCGTTGCCGAGGCCGGCGCCGACATCGTCCGGGTTGCCGTCCCACGTGAGCAGGACGCCGATGCGCTGCGCACGATCGTCGCTCAGTCACCGATCCCGGTCATCGCGGACATCCACTTCAACCACACCCTGGCGCTGAAGGCGCTGGACGCCGGCGCACACTGCGTGCGGCTGAACCCGGGCAACATCGGGGGTCCCGAGAAGGTCGCCGAGGTCACGGCCCGGGCGCACCAGCTCGGCACACCGTTGCGGGTCGGGGTCAACTCGGGGTCGCTGCCCAAGCATCTGCGCCAGCTCGAGTACGACAACCCGGTCGAGGCGCTGGTCACCGCCGCGGTGGAGACCGTCGAGCTGATGGAGCGCCTGCAGTTCACGAACTTCAAGGTGTCGATGAAGTCGACGTCGGTGCCGAATACGATCGCCGCCAACCGCCTGCTGGCGGAGCGAATCTCGTATCCGCTGCACCTCGGGGTCACCGAGGCCGGTACGAAGTGGTCGGGCTCGCTGAAGTCGGCGGTCGGGCTCGGGACGCTCCTGGCCGACGGGATCGGGGACACCATCCGGATCTCGCTGTCGACGTTCCACGCCGAGGAGGAGGTCAAGGTGGCCTGGGAGATCCTCAAGGCGCTGAAGCTGCGTGAGCGCGGCCCCGTGCTGATCGCCTGTCCAACCTGCGGGCGGCTCCAGTTCGACATGGACACGGTCGTCTCCGAGGTCGAGCGCCGCCTCGAGGCCTACGACGATCCGATCGAGGTGTCGGTGCTCGGCTGCGCGGTCAACGGCATCGGCGAGGCGCGCCACGCTGACTTCGGGATCACCGGCGCCAAGAACGCCGGGGCGCTCTACTCCAAGGGCGAGATGATCCGGATCGTCAAGACCGAGAACCTCGTCGACGAGTTGTTCGTGGAGATCGACAAGTACTACGCGGCCGGCAAGACGGTCGTCCGCGACGCGGCGTCGGCCGCCGAGGCGCGCGCCTGGCTCGCCGCCAACGAGGACGCCACCGCAATGACCCCGGAGCGCCTGGCCGCGATGGAGGCCGCCGCCGCCGGCGAAGAGAATCCGGGGATCCTGCAGGTAGTGGAGCCGGCGCGGCTCGACGAGACCCAGTCGCCGGTGGCCGGGCGACGCTTCACGCGCGCCTGAGCGCCCCTCCGCGCCCGAGCGGATTTCCGGCTTCGGGACGCTGGGGAGGCCGCCGCGGCGGCGACGGGCGACCCCGCCGCCGCAGCGCGGCAACCCGTCGCCGAGTGCCTAGTTCAGCTTGTCGAACGCGGCGGCCACGACCGGCCAGTTGACCACGTTCCACCAGGCGTCGAGGTAGTCCGGACGCTTGTTCTGGTACTTGAGGTAGTAGGCGTGCTCCCAGACGTCCACGCCGAGCAGCGGCGTCTTGCCGTCCGATACCGGGCTGTCCTGGTTGGGGGTGGAGACGATGGCCAGCCCGGAGCCGTCGTGCACCAGCCACGCCCAGCCCGAACCGAACCGGCCGACCCCGGCCGCCTTGACCTGGGCCTGGAAGTCCGAGAACGAGCCGAAGGTGGAGGAGATCGCGTCACCGAGGGCGCCGCCGGGCTCGCCGCCCGCGCCGGGAGCCATCCACGTCCAGAACAGGGAGTGGTTGTAGTGGCCGCCGGCGTTGTTGCGCACGGGACCCTGCTTGTCGGCGGGCAGCGAGCTGAGGTTCTTCAGGACCTCGACCACGTCCTTGTCGGCCCACTCGGTGCCGTCCAGCGCCTTGTTCGCGTTATCCACGTAGGCCTGATGATGTTTGTCGTGGTGGAACCGCATCGTCGCCTCGTCGATGTGAGGCTCGAGCGCGTTGTAGTCGTAGGGAAGGGGCGGAACGGAATACGCCATCTCACTTCTCCTTTTCTGCAGCTGAAAGTGCCTGCGTTCTATCAGAACATAGTCGCACGTTGACCGACGTTCACGGCGGGTACGCTAGTGCCCCGAGCCACACGCCCGGCCGCCCACAGATGACGCTCCTCTCCACCTATTTCCTGCCCACCGAGCGCGAGCCGCCGGCCGACGCCGAGGCGATCTCCCACAAGCTCATGGTGCGCGCCGGACTGATCCGGCAGGTCGGATCAGGGCTGTGGTCCTGGCTGCCCGCCGGCTACCGGGTCCACCAGCGGATCGTGCAGATCATCCGTGAGGAGATGAACGCCATCGGCGGCCAGGAGATGCTGATGCCGGTCCTGCACCCAGCCGAGCCGTGGCGGCGCACCGGGCGCTACGACATCGAGGAGCTGTTCAAGCTCAAGGACCGCAAGGGCGCCGACATGGTCCTGGCGATGACCCACGAGGAGATCGTCACCGGGCACGTCGCGGCGGCGGTCAAGTCCTATCGCGACCTGCCGCTCATCCTCTACCACTTCCAGGTCAAGGAGCGCGACGAGCCGCGCCCGCGGGCCGGGATCCTGCGCACCCGCGAGTTCATCATGAAGGATGCCTACACCTTCGACCGCAACGCCGATGGCCTCGACGTGGCTTACAACCGGCACGCGGTCGCCTATGACCGGATGTGCGACCGGCTCGGCCTCGAGTGGTACCGGGTCGAGGCAGACGTCGGGATGATGGGCGGCATCGGCGCCCACGAGTACATGGCGCCATGCGCGGCGGGCGAGAACGACGTGGCGTTGGCCACGGGCTACGCCTCAAACGTCGAGGTGGCGAGCGCTGACCCCCAACCGGTCGAGCTGCCGGTGGCCGACGGGCCGCCCACCGTGGTCCAGACGCCGGGCGCGAACACGATCGACGCGCTGGTCAACTCGCTCGGCGTCCCGGCGGGAGCCCTGCTCAAGGCGTTCCCCGTCGTGCTCGACGGCGGCGAGATGAAGCTCGTGATGCTCCGCGGCGATCACCGCGTCAATGAGATCAAGCTCCAGAACGCGCTCGGGGAGCCGTTCCGGGCCGCGCGCCCCGACGAGGTCGCCGCGCAACTCGGGCCCCCCGGTTTCATCGGGCCGGTCGGAACGCAGCTGCCGGTCTTACTCGACGCCGGTGTCAGCGTCAACGGAGATGGCTCGTACGTGACCGGCGCCAACCAGACCGACGCCCATCTCACCCGAGTTCGGCCGGGCCGCGACTTCAACTTCGAGACCGTCGACATTCGCACCGTGGTCGCCGGCGACACCGTCGGCGGCAGCGTCATCCGGATCGAGCCCGCGATCGAGATCGGCAACATCTTCAAGCTCGGCACCCGCTACTCGGAGCCGCTCGGCGCCACGTTCCTCGACGAGCACGGAAAGACGCAGCTCGTCTGGATGGGCTGCTACGGATTCGGGCCGGCGCGCGCCGCGGCCGCCGCGGTGGAGCAGTACGCCGACGACAAGGGGATCTCGTGGCCGCGAGCGATCGCGCCGTTCGACGTGGAACTCGTCACGCTCGGCAAGCCCGGGACGCCCGAGCGAGACCTCGCCGATCGTCTGTACCAGGAGCTCCAGGACGCCGGACTGCAGACGCTCTACGACGAGCGGGACGCCGGGCCCGGGGAGAAGTTCACCGACGCCGAGCTGCTCGGCTGCCCGCTGCGCCTGACCGTGGGGCGGCGCACGATCGGCGCCGGGGAGATCGAGGTCCAGATCCGGCGGGGCCAGGAGCAGCGCAGCGTGCCCGTCGACGGCGCCGCAGCAGCGGTGCTGGAGCTGTGGCGCGAGCTCTGAGCAGCGGCGTCGCATGCCCCGTTCCCGGCGAATCACCAAGCGCCGCCTCTTCGGTATCGACCGGTCCGGCCCGGCGCCGGTTCAGACGCGGTCAGACCAGCCGCTGAACCCGTGGACGATCCCGAACGGGATCGGGTTCCTGCGGCTGGCGGGCATCCCGGTGTTTCTCATCCTGGCGTTGTCGAGCCGCGATGGGCACAGCGTCGCCGCCACGGTCCTGTTCGCGGTGATCGGGTGGGGCGACTACCTCGATGGGTTTGCCGCTCGTCTGACCGGCCAGTACAGCCGCTTGGGCGCCTTGCTGGATCCGATCGTCGACCGCCTGCTGGTCATCTCCGGGATGGTCGTCGCCTACGACTTCTCGCTGCTGCCGCGCTGGGTCATCGTGATCGTGGTGGCGCGCGAGCTGTTCATGCTCGCGCTCAGCCGCTACGGCCTGTCGCGAGGAGTGCAGCCGAAGATCAACTGGCCCGGGCGGATCGGCGTGGCGCCGACGATGGGGGCGCCGTTCTTCGCCATGGCGGGCGTGCACTGGCTGGCGCTGATCATGCTCTACGTGGGACTCGCCCTCGCGCTGCTGGCCACCGCGCTGTATGTGCGCAGCGGAATCCGGCAAGCCCGCCGGCTGGGTGAGGCGGGGCGGGACAGCCCCGCTGCGCCGCGCGCGTTCTGACCGCATGGGCTCATCCGCCGGCCCGGCGGACCTACTCTCAAGCTCAGCTTGACCCTTGGGGGGTTCGGGATATACTCGCCGGTGCCCACATCGATCCCGCCGGGCGCGGGAGGGAGCAAACAGCATGGACACCTTTCCAGACCTCGGCTCGCTGACTGACCAGGAGCTCAAGGACCTGATCAAGCAGCTCACCGAGGAGGAGATGGAGATCTCCTACCGGCGGCGGATCCTGCACGGCAAGATCGACATCCTGAGGGCGGAGCTGGTCAACCGGCTGCGCAAGAAGGACGAGACCGGCGAGCTGGTGATCTCCGGCGCCGATGTTCAGCAGCTGACGGACATCCTGGCTGGACGGGTGCCGGGCTCAGAGCCCGAGTAACGCCACACGGCACGATGGCCCAGCACTGCCCCGAGTGCGGCTTCTCCAACGACGACGGTGCGAGCTACTGCCAGCGCTGCGGCGCGTTCCTGGCCCAGAGCGAGCAGCCTCCCGGCGCCGCGACCGCCACGTACAAGGTGGGGGAGACCGGCGAGTTGGAAGTGGTCGAGCTCGAGGACGTCGTCTCGCGGGGGGCGGCACTCGTCATTCGGGCGGGCGGTGGGCGTGCCGGCGAGAGCTTCCCACTGGAGGGCGACCGGCTCACGGTCGGCCGGCGGCCGGAGAGTGACGTGTTCCTCGATGACGTCACCGTCTCTCGGGACCACGCCGTGATCGTGCGCCGCGGCAGCGACTACCACCTCGACGACTGCGGGTCCCTCAATGGAACCTACGTGAACCGCCGCCGGATCGACTCCCACCGGCTCGCCGACGGGGACGAGCTTCAGATCGGCAAATACAAGCTCGCCTTCCTGAGTCGCTGATGAGCACCGACACTCCCACCCCCGAGCTCGAGCTTCCCGAGCCGCCGGAGTCCGACGAACAGCGCCCACGGCAGAAGGCGGTCACGATCGGCGCCGTCTGCAAGGCGCTGCATCAGGAGTTCCCCGATATCTCGATCTCCAAGATCCGGTATCTGGAGGATCAGAAGCTGCTGGCCCCGCGGCGCACGCAGGGCGGCTATCGCCTGTACACCCAATCTGACATCGCCCGGCTGCGAACGATCCTGCGGTTGCAGCGCGACGAGTTCCTGCCGCTCCGCGTGATCCGCCAGGAGCTTGCCGGAGGGCGTGCCGATAACGATGTGGCGCCGCCCGTGGTCGGTGAACGCGCCGGCCCGCGGCGCGCCGGCGTCAACGTGCGCGATTCGGGTTCGATGTACTCGCTCGACGACGTGGTGGAGGAGACCGGCGCGGATCCCAAGCTCGTCCGCGAGCTGGTGGAGTTCGGCGTGATCAAGGGCGAGAACCGCGCCGGCGTCCCGTACTACGACGAAACCGAGCGGGAGATCATCCGGGCGGTGTCAGAGCTCGCCCGCTACGGCGTCGGGGGACGGAATCTCCGGGTCTTCCGCAGTTCGGCCGATCGCGAAGCCCAGCTGCTGCAGAGCATCTTGGCGCCGGCGTTGCGCTCGCGCAATCCGGAGCGCCGCCGGGAGGCGATCGAGGCGCTCGAGAACCTCGCATCGGTCACGACCCACCTCAAGCACCTGCTGCTGATCCGTGATCTGCGCAAGATCGCGGGTTAGTGTCAGTGCCCCGTATCGGGTAGTCCCGGGCGTGACCAGCGTGGACCTGCGCGCGTTCATTCGCGACATTCCGGACTTCCCGAGCCCGGGCATCCTGTTCCGGGACATCACGCCGCTCCTGCTGAACCCCGGGGCCCTCGACGCAGCGGTCGCCGGCCTGGCTGCCCAGGTCCAGCCGCATGAGGTCGACTTCGTCGTCGCCGCCGAGGCCCGCGGCTTCATTCTCGGGGCGGCGCTGGCCCGGGAGCTGCACGCCGGGTTCGTGCCGGCGCGCAAGCCGGGCAAGCTGCCCGGCGACACGGTATCCGCCGAGTACACGCTCGAATACGGGATCGACGCGCTCGAGGTGCACGCCGACGCGTTCGCCGATGGAGCCAGGGTGCTCGTCCACGACGATCTGCTGGCCACCGGGGGCACCGCCGGGGCGCTGTGCAACCTGGTCGCCGATCTCGGCGCCGAGATCCTCGGCTGCGCGTTCCTGGTGGAGCTGCGCGTCCTCGGCGGCCGAGAGCGGCTGCGGCCCCATCACGTGTACTCGCTCATCGAGTACGAGGCGTAGGAACCGGGCGTGGCCACCGCACGGCGCAAACGCACGCTGGCCGTCCCTCAGCAGCAGCTGTGGGAGCTGCTCGCCGATCCGCACCACATGCCACGCTGGTGGCCCGGAGTGGACCGCATGGAGGGCGTGGAGGACGATCGCTTCACCCAGGTGTTCAAGACCAAGCGGGGTCGCCCGGTCCGCGCCGACTTCCGGGTGGTCATGTCAGATCCGCCGTGGATGCGAAGCTGGGCCCAGGAGGTCGCCGGCACGCCGTTTGAGCGGGTGCTCAACGAATCGGTGATCGAGGTCGAGCTGCAGCCGGCCGGCGGCGCGACCGAGGTCACGCTCGCCCATCACCAGAAGCTGCGCGGCTATTCGCGGACCGGCGGATTCATGCTGCGCCGCGCGACCGCCGCCAAGCTCGACGAGGCGCTCGACGGACTCGAGCGGATCTGCGGCTGAGCGCGGAGCGGGCTAGAGCCCGGTCATCGTGCCCTGCAGCACGATGGTCCCCGGAGTCTTGGGCTGCCCCGTCGTCTCCAGGGTGACGATCAGCTGCTTGTAGTGCTTGGCGTTGGCGGGCAACGGGCCCGCCGTCGAGAGCCGGCCGGTCTTCGTGACGCCCGGGTTGACGAAGCCGAGGATCTTGGCGTCCGTCGGCGAGTTGTACAGCCAGACCGCATACGCATTGGGCGGCTTGGTCGTGTTCGCGGTGATGTTCTGAGCGACGATGGCGATCCCGTTGGTGGTCCCCTCGCTGAGCACCTCGGCAATTCCGACCGCCTTGCTGGCGGTACCGGTGGTCGGTGGAGTGAGGTTGATCTGGGCCAGCACCTTGCCGGCGTTGGAGCTGGCGGAGCTGGTCGTGGTGCTCGAGCCGGCGGCCGACGAGGACGACGAGGCGATCGTCGTCGTGGTGGGAGTCGAGTTCGTGTGGTTTTTCGAGCTCCCCCCGGTGAGGATGACGACGAGCACGGCGGCCACGACGACGACGCCCGCCACGATGACGATCATCCCGCCGAGCCGCGAGCTGCGCGGCGCCCCGGAGTCGGGCGGCGCTCCGGAGTCGGGCGGCGCTCCGAAGTCGGGCGATGTCGGTGGCGGCGGCTCGGCAGGCCCACGCTCGCGTCGCCGGCGCCCCCAGCCCTTCTTCTCCCGGGGTTGTTCCTCGGCGGGACCGAGCCCGATCCTCGCCGCGAGCTGCGGGCCCGGATCGGCGGGAGGCGGCGGCGTGAGCGCCACCGGCTCGGGCTCCGGCTCGGAGGCCGACCCCTCGAGCGGGATCTCCGGCAACGGGTCGGCCGCCAGCGGCGCCAGCTCAGAGGACAGGACTCGCGCCCACGCCCGATCGCTCGGCGAGCCGGCGAGCAGATCGCGGACGCCGGCGGCGTCCTCGTCAGACAGCTGGCCGAGCAGATAGTCGGAGATCTTCGCCCGGTTCTCGGCGGAGACGCTCGTTTGCGGGCCGAGGGAGTCGAGCGCCCTCAGGGCACGGTCACGCACCGCCGAGGCGTTGATGGAGAGCAGGCGCGCGATCTCGTCGTAGCTGCGACCTCGGCCGAGCACGAGCTGGAGTACCGCGCGCTGGTCACCCGGAAGGCTGTCCAACGATGGCATCGCGGCCCGTAGCCTAGATGAGAGACCAGCGGAATGCTCCGGACGCGCCGGGCGATGACGCGGAACGAACGTCTAAGGTTGCGCCCGGATGAGCGTCGACGTCCCATTTGAACTCGATGTCGGGTTCGACCGCCTCTACGGGCTCGAGATCACCGAGATCGTCGACGGCATCGTGCGCGCCCGCTTGTCGGTCCGCGATGAGATCAAGCAGCCGGCCGGCCTCGTGCACGGCGGTGTTTATGCGGCGATGGCCGAGAGCATGGCCACCACTGGGACCGCCGTGACGGTGTTCCAGGACGGCAGCACCGCCGTCGGGCTGTCCAACCAGTCCAGCTTCCTGCGACCGATCACTTCGGGCACGATCAACGCCGTCGCCCGTGCCCGTCACCGGGGACGCACCACCTGGGTATGGGAGGTCGAGCTGACCGACGACGCGGGCCGGCTGTGCGCACTGACGCGGGTGACGGTGGCGGTACGCCCGCGGCCCAGCTCAGCAACCTAGCTCGTCGGCAGCACGCTGGTCGCGCCCCGCCCGAGCCAGAACTCGACGAAGCTGCGCAGCGCCGGATCGCCGGCGGTTGCGACCCGTTGCATGTGCGCCCACGCCAGCCCGATCACCCCGGCGGTCCCCGGGCGCTGGGCGAGCACCACCGCTCCGCCGGATGCCGCCAGTGCCGCGGTGAACGGCGGCGCGACACTCTCGGCGAGCTGGGTCAGGCCGGCGGGAGGGCGCCGCGTGCCGTACATCAGCACCACGTCGCCGACCTGGAGCGCCTGCAGCAGCTGGTCGTTGCTCAGCGTGGCGCCGTTGCGCGTGATCGCCGCCGGAATGTGCGGGCCGCTGGTCGGAGGGTTCGAGTCATAGATCGGTTCGAGGTCGCCAGGCCGCAGGTGCAGGTCACCCTGGTCCCGGAAGGCGATGCCCGGCCCGGCCGCGGTGCCGTTGATCCCCGGCGTGTCACGTCCGGCCAGCAGCCCCCCGGAGAGCAGCGCGATCACCCCGATCGAGATCGCCAGCGCCACGGCGGCGATCAGCAACCGCTCGATCAGACGTGGCATGGACGAGAGCGAAGCGCGACGGATCAGTCCGACGCGCGCACCGACCGTCGGCCCGTCGGCGCTCCGGTGCGGGAGTCCTCGCCCGCCGCGGCGGCGAGCTCCTCGATCGACGCTCGCAACTCGTCGGCCAGCGCCTCGAGATCGGGCATCGCGTCGTAGTCGGCGTTGAGCCCGAAATTGAGCTGCCCGTTGTAGCTCATGATCGCGATGCCGAGCGCCTGGTTCTCGGCGAGCGGCACCATCGGGAACATCGCGTCCAGCTCGCGACCGAGCATGTACAGGGGGAATTGCGGGCCGGGCACGTTGGTGACGACGAGGTTGAACAGACGCTGGCGGGCCTGCAGCCGCGCCGCCTGAGCCATGATCGTCGGCGGCGCGAAGCCCGTGAGCTCGGTCAACACCTGGGCTCCGACCGCCTGGCCCGATGCCTTGATCCCGTCCATGGCACGGCTGATGGTCAGCAGCCGCTGAACCGGATCGCTCAGACCCAGCGGCAGGGGGGCCCACATCGCCGCGACACGATTGCCGAGAGCGCCCCGCTCCACGTCGGCGCGCACCGAGATCGGCACCATCGCCCGCAGCACGGTGTCCTCGGTCGATTCGCCGCGCATCCGCAGATAGCGGCCGAGCGCCCCGGCGACCGAGGCCAGGACGACGTCGTTGACGGTACCCCCGAGGGCGTTCTTGATCGCCTTGAACTGCGGCAGATCGCCCCGCACCCAGGTGAACCGGCGGTGCGGGCCGATGCGCACGTTCAACGGGCTGGGAGGCGCCGCCTGGAGCCCCGCCTTGGCCATGGCGCCGACGCCCCCCAGCGCGCGGCCGAGCCGGCCCGCCATGTGACGCGGGCCGCGCAGCGTCGCCCGGGCGCCGCGAACGATCTCCGCCGGCACCGTCGCGCGCTCGACCAGGGCGTCGGCGAGCAGCTGCGCGCTCGTCGGGACCGGCCGCGGCAGCCACTCCTGATCGGGGGTGCCGACCGGCATCGGGTCAGGTGATGTGTCGAACAGGACGGTGGCGATGTCGACGCCGGAAACCCCGTCGACCAGCGCGTGGTGCGTCTTTGACAGCAGTGCGAACCGGCTCTCGGACACGCCCTCGACGAGCCAGATCTCCCACAGCGGCCGCGAGCGGTCCAGTGCCTGCGAGAAGACCCGGCCGGCCAGGCGCTTGAGCTGATCCTCGCCTCCGGGGCTGGGCAGCGCCGTGTGGCGGACGTGGAAGCCGACATTGAAATGAGGGTCGTCGACCCACACCGGGCGCCCCTGGTTGAGCGGGACGAACGCGAGCCGCTGGCGGTAACGCGGCACCAGGTGCAGCCGGGAGACGATCTGACCGACGAGTTCGTCGTACGTCGGGGCCTCGCCATCGAACAGCATGCACCCGGCGACGTGCATGTGGGCGGAGTCGCGCTCCAGGTGCAGGAATGAGCTGTCGAGCCCGCTGAGTCGGTCTGGATTGGCCACGAAGTGATTCTGACATGCCAGCCCGCGTGTGATGAGGCTCACATAAGGACGCTCAAGGTGCTGCGAACGTCGCCGACTTCATACCCGACCTGCCGAATCGCCTCTGCCCGGTGCGGAGGCGAGCGGGGGACCCACCGCCGGATGGCCAGCACCGCATCCGGCCGGGGCGAATCGATCGCATGGCCATCGGCCAGCGGCGACCGTAGCGACCTCTCACAAGAGCCTGTTTGTGCCTTTGTGCGGCCGCGAGCCCGACAGCTAACCACGTAGGCGTCCGGTCGAGACGTAAGGAGGTCCTCGGTTTGAGGCCCAGCAGATTGTTGCGCAGGACGCGCGCCGTACATGTGATTATTGCTACGACAATGCTGGCCGTTCCTGCGTCGGCGTTCGCGCTCACGGGTGCGACGACGGCGAACGGCCACTCTGAACAGAATCCCGTCAACCTACGAGTCAGCCCCGGGCGGGTGAAGTTCGGTCACGCCGTGAGCGTCACCGGTGCCGCGCCCACCGCCGACGCCGGGAAGCAGGTGCTGCTGGAGACGGCGGCACGAACTGCCCGGGCGTGGCAGAGGACCGCAGCAACCAGGGTCGACGCGAACGGGAGGTTCCGGTTTCGCGTCGTGCCGCGGCGTTCCAGCCTGCTGCGGGCGCTGGTGCAGGCTCCGGCCGGCACGGCGCCGGCGGCGAGTGCGGCGGCCGTCGACACGTCCTCGGACCTGCCGTCGACCACGCTGCGTGCGGTGACGGTCACCGCACGGTTCGCCATCGCCCACCACCGGTTCTCCATTCTCGGTGGCGGTCCGGTGCATGTCGGCGGGAAGCTCCTGCCGGCGCTTCCGGGCCGTTCGGTGCGGCTCCAGGGCCGCACGTCCCGTGGTTGGCACACGCTGGCCACGGGGCGGACCGGTGCGCGGGGCGCCTTCCGGGTGCGCTATGCGCCCGCCGGAGGCACCCCCCAGCGTCTGCGGATGGTGTTCGCGGGCGACGACCGCAACGGCCGCTCGATCCAGCCGGCCGGCAGCGTGACGGTCTATGACCAGAGCGTCGCCTCCTGGTATGACGACGGCGGCAACACCGCCTGCGGTTTCCATGCCGGTCTGGGCGTGGCCAACAGAACGCTGCCGTGCGGCAGCAAGGTCGCGTTCCATTACGGCAACCGCACGGTGACGGCCGTGGTCGACGACCGGGGCCCCTATGTCGGGGGCCGGGAGTGGGATCTGAACCAGAACACGGCCGCCGCGCTTGGATTCTCGGGCGTCGGCACCGTCTGGTCCAGTAGTTAGCACCTGAAGGATCGCGACTGAGGGCCCCGCGGCACGCCATCGGTGGCCGCGGGGCCCGCAGCGCCCCGGCGACGTCTGGGCGCTGACCTACCGTTGTGGCGATGGCTGGACGGTGCATCGCCCATGTCGACATGGACGCGTTCTACGTGTCGGTGGAGCTTCGCCGCCGGCCTGAGCTGCGGGGCCTGCCGGTGGTCGTGGCCGGAACCGGCCCGCGGGCCGTCGTCACCACCGCTTCCTATGAGGCCCGGCGATTCGGAGTCGGCTCGGCCATGCCCGCGGCGCGGGCCCGGCGGCTGTGTCCCGACGGGGTCTACCTGCCGCCCGACTTTCCCTATTACCGCGAGGCCTCGGCTGAGGTGATGGCGCTCGTCCGCGCCTGCTGCGACACCGTCGAGGTGGTGGGCCTCGATGAGGCCTACCTCGATCTGTCCGAGCTGCCGGCGCCGCGGGCGGAGATGCGCCGTCTGGCGCTCGACGTGCAACGCCAGACCGGGCTTGGCTGCTCGATCGGGATCGGGCCCAACAAGCTCGTGGCCAAGGTGGCCTCCGATGCCGAGAAGCCACGCGGGTTCGTCGTGCTCAGCCGCGAACAGGCATGCGCTCGGTTCGCGGACGCTCCGTGCGGGCTGATCCCCGGGATCGGCCCCAAGACCGCCGAGCGCCTGCGCGCCGGCCGGCTCGACACGCTCGCCAAGCTCGCGAGTGCTCCACCCGCGGAGCTCACCGCGCGGTTCGGCGTCCGGTTCGGAGCCGCCCTGCAGAGCCGCGCCCGATTCGAGGACGACAGTCCGGTGACGCAGGAGCGCAAGGTCATCTCCGAGTCACGGGAGACGACATTTGACCACGACATCGCCGACCCGGCGGCGCTCGAGCCGATCCTTCAGCAGCTGACCGAGCAGCTGTGCCAGGCGCTCGTCCGCCAGGAGCGTCGGGGGCGGACGATCGGCATCAAGATCCGGCTCGATGACTTCTCCACCCACACCCGGGCGCGAACGCTCGCCGAGCCGGTGGCGACGGTGGAGCAGGTGCTGCCGGTGGCGCTGAATCTGTTGCGGCGGTTCGCCGCGGCCCGACCCGCACGTCTGCTCGGGGTGAGGGTCGCCGGGCTCGAGCCGGCGTCGGCCCAAGCGGCCCAGCAGCTGACCCTGGCGCTGTAGGGCGCGGGGCGCGAGTGTCGTGAAGCGGAAATCAGTACAGCGCGGTGGCCAGCCGCCGCCGGGACTCGCGCGCCAGCGGGTTGTCCACGCCGAGCTCGTCGAGAATCCCGACGACCACCCGGCGGATGTCATCCCGGGCGCCGTCGGCGGAGGGCAGATAGCCGAGCAGCAGGTCCAGGGCTCGTTCGTGATCGCCGGCATCGAGCGCCGCAAACGCGGCCTCCACATCCTCGCCGGCCCCGCGCTGCTCGAGCCCGATCCGCGCCGCGAGGCCGTCGGCAGCGAAGCTGCCGGGAACCTCGCGCAGCAGCGTCAGGGCCTCCTCGGATTCGCCGCGACCGTACAGCAGCCGGGCGAGTGGGACGGCTGCGTCGGCACGCGACGGCTCCAGCTCGACGGCCCGTCGGAGTGACTCCTCGTCGCCCTGGGCGACGAGACCGTCGGTCTCGGAGGGCAGCAGCGAGTCCAGGAAGCTCTCGACAGCCGCCGGCGGCTGGGCGCCGACGAACTCGGCGGCCACGCTCCCGTCACGGAACGCCTTGACCGCCGGGATGCTCTGGATCCCGAAGGTCCGCGAGACCGCAGGGTTGGCGTCGACGTCGATCTTGGCCAGCTCGACCTTGCCGGCGCGGGCGGCGACGCTGCGCTCCAGCACCGGGCCGAGCTGACGGCAGGGGCCGCACCACTCCGCCCAGAAGTCGACGACGACGGGGAGCGTGCGGGAGCGGTCGATGACCGCGGTCTGGAAGGTGGCGTCGGTGACGTCCATGCTGTCCATTGATGGTAGCCACGGCGTGCGCAATCGTGTAGACACCGGAACGTGTCCGAGTACGTGGCAGAGCGGGGGCCCGTCGGGCTGGCGGTCAGCGACACGGGGGAGGGGCCGGCGGTCGTCCTCGCGCACGGCCTGACGGCGACGCGCCGGTATGTCGTGATGGGCTCGACCGCGCTCCAGCGCAGCGGCCACCGAGTCATCGCCTACGACGCCCGCGGACACGGCGCGTCGTCCCCGGCGCCGACCCCGGACGCGTACGAATACGAGGATCTCGGCCGCGACCTGGCGGCGGTGCTCGACCGAGCCGGCCTGCGGCGCGCGGTCCTCGCCGGGGCGTCGATGGGCGCCCACACGCTGCTGTGGCTCGCGCTGAATCAACCCGAACGGGTGGGCGGACTGGTCCTCATCACCCCGGCATTCACCGCCGGGTCCGACGATCCGCCTCGCCTCGCCGACTGGGACGCGCTGTCCGCGGGCCTGCGCGATGGCGGTATCGACGGCTTCGTGGCCGCGTATCGTGAGGCCGGGTGGGACCGGGTGCCGGAGCGCTGGCGAGAGACCGTGATCACGGTGATCCGCCAGCGGCTGGCGCTGCATCAGCACCCCGAGGCGGTGGCCGACGCGCTGCACGTCGTCCCCCGCTCGCGGCCGTTCGCCTCCGTGGAGGACCTGGCGGCGATCTCCGTCCCGACCGTGATCGTCGCCTCCGATGACGACGCCGATCCCGAGCACCCTCGCGCTGTGGGCGAGGCCTACGCGCAGGCGATCCCGGGCGCCCGGCTGGTCACCGACGAGCCCGGCCGCTCGCCGATCGCGTGGCAGGGCAGCCAGCTGTCCCGGCTGATCGCCGAGACCGCCCGGGAGGCGTCGCTCTGACCCCGGGGGCCGCGGGCGGGTTGACCAGCACCGGCTTGGTCCGCAGTTGCGCTTCTCGCCAGCCCTGCACGGCTCGCGAGCGACGGTCACGTTCGCGCTCGCGGGCGAACTCGCGCTCCACGCGCTGGCGCTGGGTGGTGACCGTCGCAAGGGCCGCACAGAGGGCACCAATACCCAGGGCCATCACCGTATGCTCACCGAGCGCGGTAGGCGCGTCCATCGCTCCTCCTGTTGCTGTTGTCCCGGATGAACTGCACGTTTCGCCGGGCGTGGAGCTTCACCTTCCGTCGCGGCGTTCCTACCCCACAACAGCCCGGATGAACCAGATGCCGGTCGGTCGTGCCGCCGCCTCACGGAGTGGGGGAGTGGGCGTAGTGTCCGCGGCCAGGATGAGCCCCGGAACGAACCCAAGCACAACGGGCGCCACAACAGGCTCAAGTCCCCCGCTCGTTCGCAGGCTCGGGATCAAGTCGGAGGCCCGTCTCGGGTTGAGCGCGGCTCCCGACGGATTCGACGAGGCGCTGGGGGAGCTGCCGCCCGGGGTGACGGTTCGGCGGCGGGTGCAGGGGACGTTCGACGTGATGGTGGCGTTCGCCACCCGGCGCGCCGATCTGGAGCGGCGGCTGCCCGCGCTCACGGCGGCGCTGGACCACGCCGGCGGCCTGTGGATCGCCTGGCCGAAACGATCCTCCGGAGTCGAGACCGACCTGGGGGACAGGACGGTCCGCGAGCTCGGGCTGGCGGCGGGACTGGTTGACAACAAGGTGTGCGCGATCGACGGGACGTGGTCGGGGCTGCGGTTCGTGTATCGGCTGGCCGATCGGCCGCCGAAGGCATCAACGCGGTGAGCCCGTCGCGGCGCTACGTGGGCGCCAGCACGTAGACGCGGGCGCATCCGAAACGGTGAACCGATCCCAGGAGGGACCCCAGGGCGCGCGTCAGGTTCCTCGGGTGCGTGCAGTCCGCCACGAGGATCCTGGCGCCGGTGGAAGCGACGAACGCGCGCGCCGCGACGGGGGCCATCCGGCCGCCGAACAGACGATCGGCCTGCTTGGCCTGCACCTCGTAGTCCCGGCTCCAGTAGCCATGGCCGACCCACACGTGGCGCCCGGTCTGCGATGGCACGATCACGGCGAACGGGGTCGGGGCGAGCACGCCTCCGGCCGGGGCATGGAGGTCAACCCAGTGCAGCGCGTCGGCGTCGGGGCGGGGGAGGTAGTACTGGAGGACCGAGCTGTCGGCGGTGCGCACGAACTTGCGGGCGTCGTAGGCGAGCCCAGGGATCGTGACGAGCCCGATGGCGATGGTCCCGAGCAGCACGCTGAGCGCGGTCGGGAGGTGCAGCCGCTGCCAGCCGCGGATCGCGAGGATCGCGAACGGGAAGCTGAGGCCCTGGAGGGCGTGCGGGGCGAACGAGTCATTGATGAAGTACGTCACGAAGCAGGCGACCACCCACAGCAGCAGCGCCTGCTCGATCACCACCCCGTGGGGGCGCCGCACGCCGATCGCCGCGATCAGCGCCAGCGGGCCAAAGCCGGCCAGCAGCACGAGCGCCGACACGCGGGGGATGACCTCGTAGTGCGACGCGAGCTCCCACGCCGGGTCATGGTGGGAGAGCAGGTAGTAGTAGAGGAGCGGCAGCGCCGCGCCGATCGCCGGGATCGCCAGTGAACGCCAATTGCGCAGCCGCCGTAGCAGCGCCAGGCCTCCGAAGATGAGGATCAGGCTGATTCCCTGCCATGGGTGCAGCCACGAGGCGACGAGCGAGGCCGCCGTGGCCAGCATCACCGCCGGGAGCTCGCTGCGCTGCCGCCGCCGGGCCGGGGCCGCGCCGCGATCGGGATCCAGCGCCCGCTCGACCGCCAGCAGAGCCGCCGGCACGAGCGCGAGGCCGATCGCACTGGGGACGTACCCCCACAGCTTGTCGGCCGCCAGCAGCTCGTTGCCGAGCAGATACAGCTGAAATCGAAACGCGCCGCTGGACCCGAGCTGGGTCCAGCTGAACAGCGCCGTCAGCGGCGTGTAGAGGAATAGGCAGAGGATGATCGCCGCCGCCCGTGCCGGCAGCCGATCGCCGAACATCCGCCGCGCCCACGCCACCGCCGCCAGGAACATGGCGACGATCGCCACCGGCTTCCACAGCAGGTAGGCGAGAGGGAGGGAGAGGCCGAGGCGATACAGCCAGCCGGTGATGGCGAACAGCGGCTCGAGGTAGACGTGGCCGCTGGGCGCGAACGTGAACAGATCGGAGGCCAGCCCGCTGTGCACGGCGCCGTCCCGTGCCCACGCCAGGTACTGGAGCTGATCGGCGCCGAGGACGCCGTCCGCGCCGATCAGCCCGTCGGCTCCGGTGAACTGAGCGTGCAGCTGCGCGGCGTGCACCAACAGCAGGACGATCGGGAACAGACCCCACGCCGCCAGCGCCACCAGCAGCACGATCTCAGCGCGCGAGGCTCGCGGCCCTCTCTCCGGCATGGCGCGCAAGACTAGCCGCGCCGGTCACACGGTGGCGGCGCGTCGCGACGGCCGCCACCAGGCCTCACACCGGGTCAGCCGGCGGCGACGTGATCCGTCCGCGTGGCCGGCGCGATGTATCCGTTGCCGCGGTAGTCGACCGTCACCTTCAGCCCGACGGGACCTTTACCGAACAGCCTGCGGAACGACGCCGTCACCGCGAAGCGGCAGTCGGTGCCCACCGGCGCCACGACGAACGCCAGTTGGCGGCGGCCGTTGTAGAACCGGACACCGACGTTCCCGGTGCACCGCTGCAGGGCCGGGATGGCACCGGCGCCGCCCAGGCTGCCGCTCGTGGTGAACGTGTACGGGGAGCGCTTATCACGCGACGGCCCGGTGTGCGCGCTCAGGTTGGGCTTCAGACGCGTCGCCGGCTCCGTGAAGAACGTCTGATCGGCTCCGGCGGAGACGACGGTCGAGCCGTGGTAGGCGACGATCCGGTAGTGGAACAGGGTCTCCGGCGCCAGGCCGACCAACGCGCCGGAGACCGACACCGAGGTGGCGACCGGGCCCAGCGGCGGCTCGCTCGTCGTCTGGTAGGTGTACGGGATGGTGAGCCCGTACTGGATCGCCCAGTCGGTGACCGCGCCCTCGGGGTTGATCAGGCCGGTCGGAGTGGCGCCGGTCTTGCCGACGTCGATCGCCGCTCCGGTGATGACCGCCGCCGGCGGGTGGCCGGTGGTGGTGAAGGTGCGATCGATCCCGATCGTGGAACCGACGCCGTTGATCGCGCTGATCCGGTAGTGGTAGGTCGTACCGGGGGTCAACGCGGTGAGCGTCCGGGCGACGAGCACCACCTTGATACCGGCACCGACCGAGCGCGCGGATGTACTGGCGCCGTAGGCGGTTGTCGGGCCGTAGGAGAACACGTACGTCGTCCGGCTCCCGTTCGGGTTCACCTTGCCATTGAGCACGACGCTCGTATCGGTCACGTTGCTCCCGGCGCCCGTGACCACCGTCGGAGACGATGCGGCCAGCGCGACGCCGGTCGTTGACGCGGCGATCAGGACGGTCAGACCCAGCAGTTTCCAGATGCGCTTCATTCCCAGGCCTCCTCGCGATGTCTGCCGCTTTCTATACCCGGCTGCGGTCGGAAGTTGCGCCCGGGGCCGGGACCGATCTGACAGCCGGTAGGTTGTCGGCGGTGATCTTCTACGAACCCGGCGCCCACAAATCCGCGGGAATCGCCCACGATCCCTTCAAGTCGCTGGTGGCGCCGCGCCCGATCGGATGGGTGTCGACGATGGCCGGCGACGGCTCGGTGAACCTCGCTCCCTACAGCTTCTTCAACGCGGTCGGAGAGCGGCCCCCGATGCTGGCGTTCTGCTCCACGGGTGCGAAGCATTCGGCGACGTTTGCCGGCGAGATCCGCGAGTTCGTCTGGAACCTGGTCACGTTCGAACTGCGGCAGCCGATGAATGCGAGCTCGGCGCCCCTGCCGCGGGGGCACAGCGAGTTCGAGCGGGCCAGCCTCGAGATGGCCCCGTCCATACGAGTGGCCCCGCCGCGCGTGGCGTCGGCGCGGTGTGCCATGGAGTGCAAGGTGGTGGAGCGGCTCGAACTGCGTGACCTGGAGGGGCGCGGCACCGACCAGCATCTGGTGATCGGCCAGGTGGTGGGCGTCCACCTCGATGAGGCGGCGATCACGGACGGGATCGTCGAGACGGCGACGCTGCACCCGGTGGCGAGGCTCGGCGGACCGGCCGACTACACCGTGGTCACCGAGGCCTTTCAGATGACCCGGCCCACGTCGTAACGCCGAGCTGGAGGATTGCCGACGCCGGCAGCGGGTATCGAACTCCGGACATGATCGGCGTCGAACGCATCCAGGATTGGCGTGGCCAGCGCGTCGTCGATCCTGACGGCGACGAGCTCGGCAAGCTCGATGAGGTGTTCTTTGACGCGGTGACCGGCATGCCGATGCTGATCGCCGTCAAGAGTGGGCTGCTGGGACGCAAGTCGACGCTCGTGCCGATCAACGACGCGACGGTCGGCCCGGATTACGTCCGCGTCACCCATCGCAAGGAGATGGTCGATCGCGCCGGAGCGATCGGAGGCGAGACCGCCCCCGACGCCGAACTACTGGGCGAGCTGGGCACGGCGTACGGACTGAAGTTCTCCGACCGCGTGCAGCTGGAGAGCGCCACCGAGCGCGAGACCAATGAGGCCGAGGCCGAAGCGGCCCGAACGCGCGCCGCGCGGCTCGAGGCCGAAGCGCAGCAGAAGCAGGCCGCCCATGAGGACGCCCGTGCGCGGGCGCAGTCCGCCGGCACCGATGCCGGTCAAGCCGAACGCGAGGCCGAGGAGGCCGGCCGCGCCGCGCAGGCGGCACGCGAGCAGGCCGACCGCTACGGGCCGGCCTGATCAGTGTCGCCGCCGGCGCGACACCTCGCCCTCGACCGTCTCAGTCCGCGCCGAAGAAGCCGGTCAGCTCCGCCGCGACCTCGTCGGGGGCGTCCTCGACCAGGAAGTGAGAGGCCTCGATTCCCCGGCCGGTGATCGCCTCGGCCCAGGGCCGCCACACGTCGAGCACATCGCCGTAGAGCAGCGGCAGCGCGCCGCGCTGCCCCCACAGGCATAGAACCGGGCAGTCGATCCGGCGCCCGCGATCGGCCTCGTCGAGCTGGCGGTCAATCGTCGCGCCGGCGCGGTAGTCCTCGCACATGGCGTGAACGGCGCTGGCATCGGCCAGCTGGCGGCGGTAGGCGTCGATGACTGCCGTCGGATACCGCTCGGGGACCGCGCCCAGGCCGATCGAGCGGAGGTGATGCTCGAAGAACGCCTCCTGGTCGCCCGTGATCAGCCGTTCGGGGAGCGGCGCCGGCTGGGCGAGAAATCCCCAGTGCCAGTACGAGATCGCCAGCCGGTCGTCGGCGCGGGCCCAGACCTCGGCCGTGGGCACGATGTCGAGCACCGCCAAGGCGCTCACGACGCCGGGGTGATCGAGCGCCATCCGGTACGCGACGCGGCCGCCGCGATCGTGGCCGGCCACCGCGAAGCGGTCGTGGCCGAGCTCGCGCATCGCCTGCACCTGGTCCAGTGCGAGCGCCCGCTTGGAGTGCGGAGCGTGATCGGCGGCCGTGACCGGCCGGAAGGACTCGCCATAACCCGACAGGTCGGTGGCGACCACGCTGAAGCGCTCAGCCAGCAGCGGCGCGGCGCTGTGCCACATCAGGTGCGTCTCGGGATACCCGTGCAGCAGCAGCAGCGGCGGACCGCTGCCGCCGACCCGGGCGTGAATCGGGCCGCGTGCGGTCTCGAGCGTCCGGGTCTCGAAGCCGTCGAACACGCCGGACACGCTACCGGCGGGGGCGCCCAGGCCCAACAGGTCCCGCTCGTGATCGAAGCGGCCACCGCCACGATCATCGCCGCCACCACCTCTAGGTTTAGGAAAGCGACCAGTTGGTTGCTGCATGTTGACGTTGCCGGCGGAGGAACTCTCGTTCGGCGGAGTTGGATGTGAGTTCGATGGCGCGGTCGTAGGCCGCGATCGCTTCGTCAATAAGTTCCGCTCGGGTGAGCAGGTCTGCTCGGGCGGCGTGGTATGCCTGGTAGTCGGCGAGCTGGACATTGGCGAGCGCGGCCAGCCCAGCTGAGGGGCCATCGAGCGCACCCACAGCGACAGCTCGATTCAAGGCGACGACCGGGTTCGGCTGGATCGCGTGAAGCTGGTCGTAGAGGGCGACGATCTGAGCCCAGTCGGTGTCGGCGGCCGTGGGCGCGTCGGTGTGAACGGCGGCGATCGCGGCTTGGATCTGGAAGGGTCCGGGTTCGTTGCGGCGCAAGCACGCCTGGACCAGTCCATGGCCCTCCTCGATGAGGTTGCGGTCCCATCGCGAACGGTCCTGGTCGGCGAGGCGAACCATCGATCCGTGGGCGTCGACGCGACTGGACCGGCGGGCCTCGCTCAGCAGCATCAAGGCGAGGAGTCCGATGCCCTCGGGCTCGTCGGGCATGAGCGTGGCGAGGACCCGCCCGATGCGGATCGCTTCCGTTGAGAGGTCGACACGCGTGAGGGCCAGACCGGCGGTGGCCGTGTGTCCTTCGGTGTAGATCAGGTAGATCGAGGCGAGGACGGCGTGGAGTCGACCGGGGAGTTCGGCGCCACCCGGGATGCGGTACGGGGCGTGGTTGCCGCGTAGTTTGCGTTTCGCCCGCGCGATGCGTTGGGCCATGGTCGCTTCCGGCAGCAGGAAAGCCCGTGCGATCTCGCTGGTTTCTAGGCCGCCGAGCAGACGGAGCGTGAGCGCGACTTGTGAGTCGGCGGCCAGTGCCGGATGGCAGCAGAGGAACATGAGCCTGAGTTGGTCGTCGGGAACGACATCGACGAAACGGTCGAGGGCCTCGCGTTCAGGGGTGGCGTCCGGGTCGGCGTCTTGGGTGTGCATTTGGTGGGCGGCGATGTAACGCTCAACTCGGGTCGATTCGCGGCGAAGCCGGTCGATCGCCCGGTTGCGTGCGGTGGTGGTGATCCAGCCGCCGGGATTCGGCGGGATGCCTCGCTTCGGCCATTGCTCGGCGGCGATCGCGAAGGCTTCTGCCACTGCGTCCTCGGCGAGGTCGATGTCGCCGAGGACGCGGATCAGCGTGGCGGTGCAGCGGCCGGCTTCGCGTCGGAATACAGCGTCGAGGGTCTCGGTCATCCCTGCAGCGGGCGGACTTCGATCGGACCGTCGCTGGCGGCGGCGGCTCTCGCCGCCAAGTCGAGCGCGACGTCAAGCTCCGCAGCTTGAATGATCCAGAAACCACCCATCTGCTCCTTCGTCTCGGCGTAGGGGCCATCTGTCATCGAGACGTGATCTCCGGACGGGCGCACGACCGTGGCGGACGACGCCGGGTGCAGACCGGCGGCGAACACCCAGGCGCCCGATCGCTGCAGCTCGTCGTTGAAGGCTCCGACCTGGGCGACGCGATGTTGCGCCTCGGGGGAGGAGAAATCGACGACGTAGTCCTCGTCGTGCCACGCGGACAGCATGTATTGAGGCATTGGTCGGAACCTCCTAATCAGCGTGTCGTCTGACAGGCAAGAACTCTACGACCCGGCTCTGCACCGGTCCTCGCAGCAGGCCGAGGGTCTTGAGCTCTCGGCGGACGCGATGCCCGCTCGGCCAGGGGGTCGGGCGCTCCCCGTGATCGATCACATGAAGCGCCCGCCCAGCGCTATCTGACCGGCCGGTAGACCAGGTGCACAGCGCCGTTATCGTAGGACTCCGCCTCAGCGAGGCTGAACTTGGCTTCGAGGCCGTCCGAAAACAGGCGCGGCCCGGCGCCCAGGGACAGGGGAAAGACGAACAGGTGCAGGTCATCGACCAGGCCGTCGGCGAGCATCGCGCGCACGAGCGTTCCGCTGCCGCTGACGTAGATGTCACCCTCGATCCGCTGCTTCAGAGAACGAATCGTCTGGGCGTCGTAAGCGCCCAGGATCGTCGAGTTATTCCACCCGACGTTCTGGAGCGTCGATGACACGACGTACTTCGGGGACTCGTTCATGAACGGCGCGCCGGGATCCTCAGCAGCAGTCCGGGTCGACCACGTCGGAGCGAACAACTCGTATGTGTTGCGCCCCAGCAGCAGCGCCTTGCTCGATTGCATGACCCGGCCGATCGCATCGCCCATCTTCGGGTCAAACCCGTACTCCATCGTCCATGCCGGATTGTCGATCACGCCGTCGAGCGTGATGAACTCGTGTACCACGATCCGTCCCATCGTTATCTCCTTTCGATGGCGCCCTCTGCGCCATTCATCTCCTCTACGAATGGCGATCGTGAAATCGACAGCGTCCAACACAGCGCGGAAGAGTGCACCGGCTGACCGCTTCTAACAAGGATTCGGGTTTCGCCTGATTGGCAATGCTCGATAATCGGGCTTATGTACACCAGAGGGGGATGAGAGCGCCAATCACCGCGGACGGCGCGTGGATTCCGGAATCGACCGAACGAACGGCGCTGAACGTGGAGTCGCTAACCGGCTACGGCTTGGAAGTGTGGGAGCAGCCGGGCCCAGCCGCGTTGGTTCAGTTCTCGGTGGTCGGCTCCGCGGGCGCCGAGCGCATCCCAGCCGCGGTGCACGATCGACATTCTCGTGCCGGTGGGTTTGGCCTCGGTGAAGGTGATCTCGACCTCGGTGGCGTCGGCGCGGTCCTGGCGTAGGTGCCAGAGGTAGCTGATGCGGCTTGGCGGGTTCCAGCCGGTGACCCGGCCCCAGTCGTGTTCTTCGCCGTCGGGTGTGCGCTCGTAGATGCGGCCGCCGACGCCCGGCTCGATCACGACCGCGACGTCGGGGCGCGCGCTGACAGTGTGGGATGTCGGCCACCACCTGCTGGTTTGCTCCGTCCAGAGCTCGAACGCGCGTTGGGGCGGGCACGCGACGTCGAACGTGATCCGCAGCGGGTCGGTCACGACGGCCCGCTGTTGTCGGCGAGCAGACGGAAGCGCGCGGCGGCGTCGCCCCAGACCTCGTTCAGGTAGGCGCGCACGGCGTCGAGGCCCTCGTCGTGGAGTCGGTAGAGCCGGCGGGTGCCCTCCGCCGAGGAGGTCACGAGCCCGGCCTCTTTGAGCAGCCGCAGGTGCCGGGAGACGGCCGGCCGTGTGATCGGCATCTCGTCAGCGATCTCGCGGACCGACCGCTCACCGCCGTGGAGCAGCTCGAGGATCGCGCGGCGATGCGGGTCGGCGAGCGCGTCGAACGGGTTCGCGGCCTGCCGGGACACGAGCTTGATGGTAGCCGACCGGTTACGGTAACCTTCCCGTTACCATGAGCGAACCAGTCACCGGCAACGGCACCAAAGACGATCCGTGGGTCCTGCGGACCCCACCCGGCCAATCCGAATATCTCGCCTACCGCGACCTGACCACCGACCCGCCCACGCTCGCGTGCGTCGTCGGCAAGACGACGCTCGGCTACGAGCTGCGCTGCCTCGAGGACCTGCACGCGATGCTCACCGAGCACGGTGACTGGATCGCGCTCGGCAGCGCCGACGAGCAGAAGCCGGCTGCCGAGGGCACCGTCGAGGCCTGGGGCCGCTCGCCGGAGAACCCGGTCGGCGGCTGGTACGGAGTCAGGAAGGGCCTGCGCGGACGCTTCGCGAACTACGTGCCGCCGGTGATGGAGCACCTCGGGCTCGCCGAACTTGAGCACAACCCACGCAACAACCGCATGCGCGCCGGCTGAACAACCCGTTCCGGGCACACACGCCGACGGCCCTGGCCGATAGGCTTGCGCCCACCGGGACCGGCGGCCGCACTGGCGCGACCCGCTTTGGTACCGGTTCTGAGTCCCGATGCGCCCTGCACCTCGCCGCAGCCGTCGCTCTCGCATTGCCGCGATCGCCCCCCTGCCGCTCGCCGCGTTATTTCTCGCGGTGTCGGTGTTATGTCTCCCTGCGCTTCCCGCCGTCGCCGCCGGCGGCGGCAGCGCAATCACGCCGCCGGTGGCCGGCCCGCAGAGCTCCGGCGGTCCCGGCTCGAGCTCCGGTGGCGCCGCCATCGTCGGCGGCGGCCTCGCCCCCACCAGCGCTCCGCCGACCCATGTGCCGCCGCCGCCGAGCAAGCACGCCAAGGGCAGCTGGCTGACGGGCGTCACCATCACCGAGTACTGGCCGGCGCCCGAGTCGTGGTTCATGGGGCGCCTGGTCAAGGCTCCCGGGCTTCCGGGTCTGCATCGCATCGACTGGCTGTACTCGGCCACCGGGATATCGATGGAGGGCGAAGGGATCGGCCTCGACGGGCGGCTGTACCACATCGACGCGCTCGGGGACGGGGGATGGGTCACCGCCACCGGCGCCTCGACCTCGCCGGCTGACAGCTGGTCGGCGGGGGCGCCGTACTGGCGCGCGGGCGGCTACTGGCGCAACCGGTCAAAGGCGGTCACGTTCCCGCTGGGTGCCGGCGGCTGGTCGGACGGGGACGGATCCAAGTATGTCCCGCTGCGCGATGTGTCGTTCGCGGCGGGCGCTTCGCTGCCGCTGCGCTACGACCAGTCGCTCGCCGTCGATCCCGGGGTGATTCCGCTCGGCAGTCGCGTCTACGTGCCCGCGTACCGCAACGACGGTCACGGCGGATGGTTCATCGCCCAGGACACCGGGGGGGCGATCTCCGGACATCACATCGACGTGTATCGCGCGCCGCCGGCCAGTTCCTCGGACTCCGGTCAGGACCTGGCCTCGCAGCGGATTTTCGTGATCAGGCCGCGCTCGGCGAGCTAGCGGTCCCCACCACAGATACGTACGCCGAGACACTAGACTCCACGGCGATGCCCAAGCAGCAACGGATGATGCGAGTCGAGCAGAAGGGCCAGCTCGCCGCCATGCAGCAATTGGAGAGCCGCAGCGACGAGGAGCTCGAGGCCGAGACCAAGTTCAAGTCGGCCGCCCAGGCGATCCTCGGGGCCCGCGCTGCCGAGCGCTATGACGCCAAGGCCGCCCGCGCCTACTTCCAGCGGGCGATCGCCGCCGCCCGTCCGCAGGAGCGGCTCCAGCTGCGCCGGATGGCCGACGCCTCGCTGGCGCTGGCCGAGCGCCGCGCCGACGACCTCAAGCGCGCCACCGAGCGCCTCGGCGTCGAGGCCCCCTCCAACAAGCAGCTGCGCGGACTGAAGTTCATGGGCTTGGTGGCGCCGCCCAAGAGCGCCGGCGCGCTCGCCCGGGTCCGCGGGGTGCTGATCATCATCGCGCTGATCGTGGCGATCCTGCTGCTCGGGTTCGGCATCGTCAGCCTGATCTCGCTGCCGTTCGGTCTGTCGCTCGACCTGCGAATCTTCTGGGGTCTCGTCCTGGTCGTGGTCGCCATCGGCGTCCTGGCCTTCTTCGGACGGCGACGACAGCGGCGCGCTCAGGGCGAGCGCGCCGAGCAGATCGCGTCCCGGTCCCGCTGACCGCCCCGGGCTGCCGCGATGTGCGGGCGCTACAGCCTGGCCACGCCTGATCCCTTCGACGTCCGTGGCCGGTTCCCGATCGGCGAATCCGTCGAGGTCCGCCGCCGCTACAACGTCGCCCCCGGCGACGACGTCCTGACGGTGACGACCGACAAGGAGGGCCATCCGCGCGGCGAGCTGCTGCGGTGGGGCCTCGTCCCGTCGTGGGCCAAGAGTCCCGAAACCGGGCTGAAGATGATCAACGCCCGCTCCGAGACGGTGACCGAGAAGCCGGCGTTCCGCCGCGCCTTCGAGCGGTACCGCTGCCTGATCGTGGCCGACGGGTTCTACGAATGGCGCCGGGGCGGCGGCGGGACGGGGTCCCGCAAGCAGCCGTTCCACATCACCCGCGCCGATGGCGAGCTGTTCTCGTTCGCCGGCCTGTGGTCGATCTGGCACGGCGAGGACGGGGGCACGCTTGCGCACGTGCACGATCCTCACCACGGCGGCCAACGCGGCGATCGCGTCCCTGCACGACCGCATGCCGGTGATCCTCCCGCCCGGTGTCGAGTCGACGTGGCTTGACGGCTCCACCCCCCACTCCGAGCTCCACGAGCTCCTCGCCGGCCTACCCGCCGATGAGACGGCGCTGGCCGAGGTCGGATTCGCCGTCAACGACGCCCGCTACGACGGGCCCGAGTGCCTGGCGCCGCCGACGGCCGCGCAGGACGCTCTGTTCTAGGGGCGCTAGCGCTCGGGCGCTGAGACGGTCACGCCGGCCAGGTCGACGGCGCCGCGCATGATCGGCACCGGGACCGTCGGCGGCGCCGGCGGCGTGCCCGTCGTGCCGTGCCGCGCGGAATGCGTCAGCCACGCGGTGAACGCGTCGGCCGGCATCGGGCGGCTGACGTGGTACCCCTGAGCGAGGTCGCACCCGAGCTCGGCGAGCGAGTCGAGCGTGGCGCTGTCCTCGACGCCCTCGGCGATCACGTTGAGCCCGAGGTCGTGACCGAGGTTGATCGTCGAGCGGACGATGATCAGGTCGCTCTCGTCGCGCAGCATCGGCGACACGAACGAACGGTCGATCTTCAGCTCATCGATCGGCATCTTGCGCAGGTTGGCCAGCGACGAATATCCCGTGCCGAAATCATCGACCGACAGCCGCACCCCGAGCGCGCTCAGGCGGCTGACGGTGGCCAGGGCCCGGTCGGGGTCGGACATGATCATGCTCTCGGTGATCTCGAGCTGCAACGAGCCGGCCGGCAGGGAATACTGGTCGAGCAGCCGCTCGATCTGCTTGGGCAGGTCGCGGTCGAGCAGGTTGCGGACCGACAGGTTGACCGCGACCGACATCTCCCGGCCGTCGCGGCGCCAGTCGGCGCACTCGGCGATGGAGCGCTCCAGGACGTGCCGGGTCAGCGGGCCGATCAACCCGGTCTGCTCGATCGTCTGCACGAACGCCCCGGGCGGGATCAGCCCGTGCTCGGGGTGCTGCCAGCGCACCAGCCCCTCGGCGCCACGGACGCGGAGACTGTCGACGTCGATGATCGGCTGGTAGTGCACGACGATCTCATCGGCCACCAGCGCATGCCGGATGTCGGAGAGGACGCTCAGCCGCCGCACCGAGTGCTGGTTCTGCTCGGCGGTGTAGAGCTTGTACTCGGTCTGTGCCTCCTTGGCCGCGTACATCGCGATGTCGGCGCAGCGCAACAGCGCGTGCGAGTCCTCCCCGTCCTCCGGGAACCGGGCCACCCCCACGCTCGCCCCCACTTCCAATGAAAGCTCATCGATGCCGAACGGCTCTGAGACCGACGCGAACAGCCGCGTCAGGACGATGTGCAGCACCGCCGGATCGTCCGTGTCCTCGGCGAGCAGGATCCCGAACTCGTCGCCCCCCAGCCGGGCCACGAGGCCGCCCTCCCCGATCGCCGACGCGAGCCGCGGCCCGAGGTCTCGCAGCAGCACGTCGCCGTAGTGGTGGCCGAGCGTGTCGTTGATCTCCTTGAAGCGATCGAGGTCCATCAGCATCACCGCGAAGCGGGCGCCGGCGTCACCCGCCCGGATGATGCGTGCCTCGACCACCTCCCGGAAATGCTCGCGGTTGGCCAGGCCGGTGAGCTCGTCGGTCGTGGCGATCCGCTGGAGCGCGTCGCTGCGCCGCTTGGACGTGAGCAGCTCGCCGATCAGGTACTGGAAGATGACCAGGACGAGGCCGAACAGGATGAAGCCGGTCATGCCGAGCCGACCGGTCAGATAGACCGCGGCGAGCGTCAGGAGCGCCGAGAACAGCTCGGCGGACAGCAGCGGCACGAGCGCCTCACGCGTCTTGTGGGCGAGCGTCGTCCGATCGAGATAGGCCTGGTAACCCGCGCTCGCGAGAAAGTTGACCGCCAGGGCGACCACGAATGTGGCGAACACGAGCAGGTAGTAGGCAAGCGCGGTTGGTCGCGCGGCCACCAGGCTCGTGGTCACGTGAAAGAAGACACCGGCGAGCATCGGGAAGAACGCATAGTTCGCGAGGTTGTTGAGGAGGTAGTGACCGGCCTCTCGCGACCGCAGCCACCCGACAGCGATGGCTACGAATCCCAGCGCAGCGGCCGGTGCCGGGCCCAAGACGACGGCGGCCAGGATGAGCCCGAGGAAGCTGCCCGACACGCTGAGTCGATGACCGGTCCCCACCGCGGTGAGGTCGGCGACGACGGTGAACACGGCGATCATCGTCAGGAGCGGAATGGACCAGTGATCGAAGGGCGCCGTGAATGGAGTCGCGGCAGCGACGAGTCCCAGGGCGAGCAACGCGATGAGCACGGCAGGTCTGGTGGACCGTGTCGCGCGCGTTGTCTCAGGCGATGTCTCGAAATCGGGCATCCTGCCCTTCATCGGCCGAGCCATAGGCAAGCTGAACAGACGTCCAGCCCGTCTGGACGATCTCAAGGTCTGCGATCGCCGGCCGATCAAGCTCGTGACCAAAAAAGAGGGACCCGCCTCGTGGGCGAGTCCCTCTCAAAGAAGAGCCGCTTCAGCGGCCGGTCTTGTAGCCCATGTCGTGGTTCTCCTTTCCCAGGGATGCCGCCAGGGCAACCAACGCATATACAACGGATGGTTGACGCCGCGCATTCCGGGCCCGGCGTCAACTTTCCGCGCGGATTGTGACCCCGGTCCTGCAGGGAATCAAGCCCTGCACGGCCGTCGGCCACTGGTACCTTTGTCCACCGGGGGCCGGCCGGGGTTCAGTCCCCACGCCCGCGCTGGGGCGGCGGGGCGGCCTAGGCGACTTCGAGGAACAGCAGCTCGTCGGACTGCAGGCGCTCCCGCAGACCGCGCTTGAGCTGGCCGTGGATCTGGCAGACGCGGCTCTCGGACACGCCGAGCACCTCGCCGGCCTCGCGGAGCGTCAGGTTGTTGACGTGCAGCAGGAGCGCGACCTTGCGCTCGCGGAGCGGCAGTTCGTCAAATGCGGCGCGGAAACGGGCGATGGCGCCCTCGCGCATGGCGGCGTGCTCGGGATCGAGCTCACGATCGGAACTGGCGAGCATGTCCAGGCGCTCGCTCTGGCTGTCGTCGTCCCCGGTGACCATGGTGTTGAGCGAGCCGACGTCTGATCGGGCGATGTCGCCCTTGAGCGAGTCGAGCTCGTCGGCGGAGATCGCCAGCAGGTCGGCGAGCTCGGCCTTGGTCGGGGCCCGGCCGTGGAGCACGGTGAAGCGCTCGCGGGCGCGGTTCATCTCACGCTCCATGCGCCTCAGTGAGCGGGGAGCCCAGTCGAACCGCCGCAGCTCGTCGAGCACGGCGCCGTGGATCCGCGTCCACGCGAACTGCTCGAGCGTGGCCCCCTTCTCGGGGTCATAGCGGTCCAGCGAACGGATGAGGGCCTCGAGCCCGCAGGAGATGAAGTCGTCGACGTCGCGGTGGGATGGGATCTCGCGCACCTTGCGATACACGATGGCCTTGACGATCGGCGCGAGCGAGAAGACGAGGCGGTCGCGAGCGCTGGTGTCCCCGGACTCCTTGTAGGCGCGCCAGAGGCTGAGGAGCGCCTCCTGGGACATCCGTCCGGTTTCATTGCTGGGGATCAAGTTTTCCTCCGAAACATCGCTCTTTGCGGCAAGCCCGACACATATCGGCCTGGATACCGGTGGGTTGACCGGAGGTATTGCGGTCGCGTATCCGTAGGAGCTACGGAGCCTGGCAAACATTGTGCTGATAAGCACAACCGGCGCGGCACTGGATAATCCGAATGCTCGCCACGCGTCTCGCCCGTCTCTCATGCCCCTCTCCCCTCTCCTCGCCTCCTACGACCACGTGCTGCTCGATCTGGACGGCTGCGTCTGGGTCGGTCAGTCGGCCACCCCCAACGCCCGCGAGGCGCTCGCCGAGCTGCGGGGCGCGGGCAAGACGATCGCGTTCGTCACCAACGACAGCCGTCTGGCGCCGGAGGAGTACGTGCGGAAGCTCTGGTCCCTGGGACTGCAGGCGTCGCTCGAGGAGATCGTCACCGTTGGATCGGCGATCCAGTACGTACTCGCCGAGCGCTCGCGCGGCAGCCCCACCTACGTGATCGGCTCGCCGGCGATCTTCCGCCACGTGTCCGACTCCGGCCAGCGGATCGTCAACGGCACCGATCGCGCGGCCACCGCCGAGATCGTCGTCATCGCCGGGCACGACGACTTCTCCTATGACGAGCTGCGCACCGCCACCCAGGCGGTGCTCAACGGCGCCGAGATGATCGCCGTCAATCGCGACCGGACGTTCCCCCAACCAGACGGCTACTGGCCCGGGACCGGCGCGATCGTCGCCGCGCTGGAGTACGCCACCGAGCGCACCGCTCGCAGCGTCGGCAAGCCCGACGTCATGCTGTTCGAGACCGCGCTCGATCGGCTCGGCCCGGGGCGCTCGCTGATGGTGGGCGACCGCCTGGATGCCGACCTGGCTGGGGCCGCCGCCGCCGGCCTGGACGGCGCGATCGTGCTGACCGGCGTGACGACGCGGGCGCAGGCGGAGGCCGCCGAGGATCCGGCCCCCGTGGCGGTGGCGGACAGCCTGTACGCGCTGGTGACGAGGTGACCCTGTCGCTGATCGTCAACCCATCCGCGGGAGGTGGACGGGCCGGGGCAGCGCTGCCCGGCGTCCAGCAGGCGCTGCGGCGGCTGGGGCTGGCCCATCGCGTCCAGACCACGCGCAGCCTCGACCACGCGCGCGAGCTGGCCGAGGCGGCCGCGGCCGCGGGAGAGACGGCCGTCGCGTTCGGTGGCGACGGGCTGATCGGCGCCGTGGCCGGCGCGTTGCGGCGGGGCGAGGGCCTGCTCGGGGTCCTCCCGGGTGGGCGCGGCAACGACTTCGCGCGGATGCTCGGGATCCCGCTCGACGCGCAGGCCGCGTGCGCGGTCCTGGCCGACGGACACGTCTGCCGGATCGACCTCGGGCAGGTCGGCGCCCGTACGTTCATCGGGATCGCCAGTTGCGGATTTGATTCGGTGGCCAACCAGATCGCCAACGAGACCACGCTGGTGCGCGGCAAGCTGGTGTATGCATACGGTGCGCTCCGTGCCCTGGCCGGCTGGCGACCGGCGACGTTCACCATCACGATCGATGGCACCCGGCAGACGGTGACCGGCTACACCGTTGCCGCGGCCAATTCGCGCTACTACGGCGGGGGCATGATGCTGGCGCCGGACGCCACACTGACCGACGGCATGCTCGACATCGTGATCGTCCACGAGACCCCCAAGCTGCGGTTCCTGCGGCTGCTGCCGACCGTGTTCAAGGGCACTCACGTCCGCCGCGACGCCGTCGAGGTGTTGCGCGGCGCGACGATCGAGATCGCCGCCTCGCGCCCGTTCACCCTGTTCGCCGACGGCGACCCGATCGCGGAGCTCCCGGTCACGGTCAGCACGCTTCCGGGCGCCGTCCGCGCGATCGTGCCGGGCACGTCGGCCCAGGCTGTCGCGTGAGCACGCTCGACGCCAAGATTGTCGCCGCGCGCGCGGTCGGAGGGCTCGCCCGCCGGGCTGGACGTGGCGGCGGCACCAGCCTTCCGGGCAAGGTCCTCACCCGGCTCGAGCCTCGTGCCATCGAGCGGCTTGCGGCTCGACTCCCCGAGGGGTCCGCCGTGATCTCGGCCACCAACGGCAAGACGACGACGGCGGCGATGGCCGCCGCGGTGCTCGAGCGATCGGGGCGGACGCTGGTCCACAACCGCGCCGGCGCCAACATGGCCGGCGGGGTCGCCTCGACGCTGCTCGACGCCGCCCGTCCCCGCGGGGCGATCGCCGGCCGGCTCGGCCTGTTCGAGATCGACGAGTTCTGGCTCGATCGGGTGGCCCCGCAGCTGCACCCGCGCGCCGTCCTGCTCGGCAACCTGTTCCGGGACCAGCTGGACCGGTACGGCGAGCTCGAGACGATCGGCGATCGCTGGGCGGCGATGGTCCGCGGGCTGGCACCGAGGGCGGCGCTGGCGTGTAATGCCGACGATCCGCTCGTCGCCGACCTCGGCCGGCAGCATGCCGGCGTGCGCTATTTCGGGGTGGAGGATCCGGCGATGGCGAGCGCCGAGATGCAGCATGCGTCGGACTCGAAGCATTGCCGGCGCTGCGGCGCGGCATATGAGTACGAGGGCATCTATCTCGGGCATCTGGGCGTGTACAGCTGCCCGTCGTGCGGCCAACGCCGTCCCCACCCCGACGTGTGCGCGCGCGCGATCGAACTGCACGGCACGCGGAGCTCGAGCTTCGAGCTGCACACGCCGGCCGGGGTCGTCGCCGTGGACCTGCCGCTGCCCGGCCTGTACAACGTCTACAACGCGCTTGGCGCCGCGACGCTGTGTCTGGCGCTCGGAGCCTCGCTCGACATGATCGCCGCCGGTCTCGGCGCGGTGAGCGCGGCGTTCGGACGGGCCGAGCGCGTCATGATCGGCGAGCGGGAGCTGTCGATCCTGCTGATCAAGAATCCGGCCGGCGCCAACGAGATCCTGCGCACCCTCACGCTCGAGCCTGGTGAGCTGGACGTCCTCGCGGTGCTCAACGACCGCACCGCCGACGGCCGCGACATCTCCTGGGTGTGGGATGCGGACTTCGAGCTGCTCGCCGGTCGGGCCCATCGAGTGACCTGCGCCGGCACTCGCGCAGCCGAGCTGGCCCTGCGGCTCAAGTACGCCGGCGTCGAGGTGGCGCGGCTGCACGTCACCCCCGATCTCCCGCGCGCCCTGGACGCCGCCCTCGCGGAGTGTGCCGGTACGCAGCTGTTCGCCCTGCCGACCTACACCGCCCTGCTGGAGCTGCGCCACGAGCTTGAGCGCCGCGGTCACGTGTCCGCGTTCTGGTCCCGCCCGCCCGAGCCGGTCGGCCGATGAGCACCCGGGCGATCTGGCACGACATCGAATGCGGCGGCTACACCGAGGACCTGGCGTTCTGGCGCGCGCTCGCCGATCGGACCGGCGGGCCGGTGCTCGACGTCGGCGCCGGCACCGGCCGCACGACGCTGGAGCTGGCCCGAGCCGGACACTCGGTCACGGCGATCGATCTCCACGACGACCTCCTGGAGGAGCTGCGCGAGCGCGCCGGCGGACTCGATGTCACGACCGTCGCCGCCGATGCCCGCGCGTTTGGGATCGGCACCGTGTTTGCGCTCATCATTGTGCCGATGCAGACCGTGCAACTGCTCGGCGGGCCCGACGCGCGCGCCGGCTTCCTGGAGTGCGCCGGGTTTCACCTCGCTCCCGGCGGCGTCCTGGCCATTGCGATCGCCGACGATCTCGAGCTGTTCGAGGTCGCCGACGGCGGGGTCGGGCCGCTGCCCGACGTCCGCGAGACCGATGGCGTCGTCTACAGCAGCCGGCCCACGGCCGTCCGCGAGGATGGCGACGGGTTCGTGCTCGAGCGTCGCCGGGAGACGGTCACGGCGGCCGGCGAGCACGTCGTGGAGCAGGATCGGATCCGCCTCGATCGGCTCGATGCCGGCACGCTCGAGCGCGAAGGCGAGGCGGCGGGCCTGCGCCCCGCCAGCCGGATGGAGATCGACGCGACCGATGAGTACGTCGGCAGCACCGTGGTGATGTTCCGTGTCTGAGCGCCGCCTGCGCGTGTGCGCGCTGTACCCGGACCTGATGAACATCTACGCCGATCGGGGCAACCTGATCATGCTGCGGCGACGATCGGAGTGGCGCGGGATCGACTTCGAGCTGATCTCGAGCGGCCTCGGTGACCGCCTGGATCCCGACGCCGCCGACATCTACTACATCGGCGGGGGCCAGGATCGGGACCAGAAGCTGTGCGCCCACGATCTCGCCGAGCACAAGCGCGACGATCTGCACGCGGCCGCCGCCCGCGGCGCGGTCGTGTTCGCGGTGTGCGGGGGCTATCAACTGCTCGGCAGCTCGTACCAACTCCGCGAGGAGACCCTGCCGGGCGTCGGCCTCGTCGAGCTGCATACGATCCGCGCCGACGGCCCCCGCTTGATCGGCAACGCGGCGATCGAGGTGGAGCTCGACGCCGGCGCGCGCCGCGTGCTGGCGGGGTTTGAGAACCACGGCGGCCGGACCTACCTGGCCGGGGCGGCCGACCCGCTCGGTCGCGTGCTCACCGGCCACGGAAACAATGATCGGGATGGGCACGAGGGCGTGCGGGCCGGCAACGTGATCGGCACCTACCTACACGGCCCGCTGCTGCCCAAGAACGCCTGGTTCGCCGACTGGCTGATCAGCGCCGCGCTGGGCCTGCCCACCCCGCTGAGCCCGTTGCCCGATGAGCTCGAGGACGCCGCGCACGCCGAGGCGCGACGCGCGGCCGGGGTCTAGGAATGCGCGAATCGCGACACGAGGGGCGCCGTCCGATGCCGACCGCCCGCCTCGCCAGAATCGCCGGCTCGCTGCTCACCGCCGGGCTGGCCGCACTGTCACTGAGCGCGTGCGGCAGCGCCGGCACGAGCTCGGCCACGGCACCCACCACGTCGCGCCCCGCCGCCGCCTCGCAGACCTCATCCACCTCGGAGACCTCGTCCACCCCCACCACGACGACGAGCACCACGACGATCGGAACCGAGACCGAGACCACGACGGTGTCCCTGCCGGGCGCCGGCAAGCCGGTCATCACCGTCGGGGACAAGAACTACACCGAGCAGTTCGTGCTCGGCCAGCTCTACGTACAGGCGCTGCGAGCCCAGGGGTACACCGTCAACGTCGATCAGAACATCGGTCCCACTGCCGTGACCGTCCAGGGACTCAAGAGCGGATCGCTGAGCATGTACCCCGAGTACCTCGACACGTTCAACACCGCGATCGCCGGTTATCGCCACGAGTTTCGCACCGAACTGGACGCCTATCAGGCGGCCCAGCACTACGCGTTCGCGCACGGCCTGGAGGTGCTGGCGCCGACGCCGTTCGCAGACACCGACGCGATCGCGGTCACCGACGCCTACGCCGCTGCCAATCATCTGCGTTCGATCGACGACCTGCGGCGGGTGGCGACGGCCCTGACGTTCGGCGGGCCGCCGGGATTCCAGCAGGGAACGCCCGGGCTGCCGCTGATCACCGAGAGCTACGGCGTCACCCCCGCCGTGTTCAAACCGCTCGCGGTAGGCGATCAGTACGCGGAGCTGAACGCCGGCGTCGTCCAGGCCGCGGACGTCAAGACCACCGACGGACCGTTGGCCAGCGGCGACTACGTCCTCCTCCGGGACCCGCGGCGGATCTTCGGGTGGGGCAACGTCGTGCCGGTCGTCTCCAACCGGGCGCTGATCAGTGAGGGCCCGGCGTTCGTCACAACCATCCAGCGCGTGGATGACGAACTCACCACCGACGTCATCCGGCGGCTCAATCAGGCCGTCGACATCTCGCAGCAGGACCCCGTATCGGTCGCCAAGCAGTTTCTGCAGACGCACGGGCTGCTGACGCCATCGCCCACCTGAGGAGCCCTAAGGGTCGGAGGCCGGCGACGCCGGCGGACGTCAGTTGCCGCTGGAGCCGAACCCGCCGGCGCCGCGCTCGCTGTCGTCCAGCGCGTCCACCTCCACCGCAACCGGGAGCGCGACCGAGACGAGCACCAGCTGGGCGATTCTCGCCCCGGCCGCGATCTCGAACGGCGACTGCCGGTCGGTGTTGAGCAGCAGCACCCGCAGCTCTCCGCGGTAACCCGAGTCGATCAACCCCGGCGCGTTGACCACCGAGATGCCGTGGCGCGCCGCCAGACCGGAGCGGGGCAGCACGAGCCCCGCCTGTCCGGGCGGAATCTCGACCGCGATGCCGGTACCCACCGATGCCCGCTCACCCGGCGCCAGCACGGCCGGCTCGAGCGCATGGAGATCGAGCCCGGCGTCGCCGTCGTGGGCCCGGGTGGGAAGGACAGCGCGCTCATCCAGGCGCCGGCAGCGCAGGTCCATGGAGCGGCGGGGCTACTCCGGGGCGGGAACGCTGGGCGACAGCGCGAACGAGGCGTAGCGAGCGGCGACGCTCGCCGGGAGCCGGACCGACACGCGCACGCCCTCGGGAGTGTCCTCGCGCTCGAGATCCCCGGCGAGCTCGTGCAACTCGGCAAGCCGGCCGCCCTCGCCGTAGGGCACGAGCAACTCAACGTCCGACAGCCGCCGCGCGAACTCGATCTGCACCCGCTCGATCAGCGCCTCGATCCCCTCTCCGCTCGCGGCGGAGACGAGCAGCGCGCCGGGATGGCGGTGCGACAGCTCCGACCGGCGCTCGTCGTCGATCCGATCCGCCTTGGCGAGCACCAGGAGGCGTGGCGCCTCGTCCGCGGCGATCTCGTGCAGGACATCGTCGACGGCCCGGATCATCGAGACCAGGTCCTCCTCGGGCACCGAGGCATCGACCACGTGCAGGATGAGGTCGGCGCGCAGGGTCTCCTCCAGGGTGGCCCCGAACGCGTCGACGAGCTGGTGCGGAAGCTTGCGGATGAATCCGACGGTGTCGGTCAGCAGATAGTCGCGACCGCCCGCGCGCAGGACGCGGGTGGTCGGATCGAGCGTATGGAACAGGCGGTCTCGCACCGGGACCGTCGCCCCGGTGAGCGCGTTGAGCAGCGTCGATTTGCCGGCGTTGGTGTAGCCGGCGAGCGCGATCTGGGGCAGGTGCGCGCGCTCGCGCTCGGCCCGCATCACCGACCGGGTGGACCGGACCTGGGCGAGCCGGCGCCGGAGCGCGGCCATGCGATTACGGGCGAGGCGGCGGTCGGTCTCGATCTGGGTCTCGCCGGGGCCCCGGGTGCCGATCCCGCCACCGAGACGTTCGAGGTGTGACCACAGGCCACGCATGCGAGCCATGTTGTACTCCAGCTGGGCGAGCTCGACCTGGAGCTTGCCGTCGGCGCTGTGGGCGTGGGCCGCGAAGATGTCCAGGATGATCGCGGTGCGATCGATCACCGGGATCCCGAGGGCGGCCTCGAGGTTGCGCTCCTGACGAGGCGAGAGCTCATCGTCGCACGCGACCAGGTTGGCGTCGCTGGCGGCGATCTGGACCTTGAGCTCGTCGATCTTCCCCGGGCCGAGGTAGGAGTTGGGGTGCGGCTTATCGCGGCGCTGCACCAGCTCGCCGACCGATGCCACTCCGGAGGTCCGCAGCAATTCCTCCAGCTCGGCGAGATGATCGTCTTCGCCGGCCGGGACCGCGGCCACCATCAGCGCGCGCTGGCGGGCGCGACTGCGGGGCCGCTCGCCGTCCTGGTGCGACCGCTCGCTCGAATTGTGGGTGGCGTGATTCGCTGCCAAGCCCTGACGATGGTAGCCGCGTGACGCGTCGGCGTCACGCGTTCACAGGCGGCTGAGGCGCTGCACCGCCTCCAGGAGTCGATCATCCGGCGTGGTCAGCGAAATGCGGAAGAACCCCTCGCCGTTGGGCCCGTAGGCCCCGCCGGGCGAGACCACGACCGCCGCCTGCTCGAGGACGTGCTCGCAGTATTCGGCGGCGGTGGCGAAGCCTGGGGGCACCGGCGCCCACACGTAGATCGTGCCCTTCGGCCGGGTGACGTTGACCCCGGCTTGGGCCAGCGCGTCGCAGACGAGGTCCCGGCGTCGCTGATAGACGGCGTTCATCGCCGCCACGTCGGCGTCCACTTCGGGAGCGAGCGCCGCCGCGCCGGCGAGCTGGACCGCCTCGAAGTTGCCCGAATCGATGTTGGACTTCAGCCGCCAGAACTGCTCGATGGCGTCGGCGTTGCCGACGATGGCGGCACAGCGCCAGCCGGTCATGTTGTAGCCCTTGGACAGCGAGAACACCTCGACGCCGACGTCCTTGGCGCCGGGCGTGGCCAGGAACGACGGCGCCACGTAGCCGTCGAACGTCGTCTCGCTGTAGGCGTTGTCGTGGACGACGAGGATGTCGTGCACGGCAGCGAGCTCGATCACGGCTTCGAACAGCCCGTCAGGCAGCACCGCCCCGGTCGGGTTGTTGGGGTAGTTGATGAACATCAAGCGCGCACGGCGCAGGTGGTCAGGGTCGATCGCGGACAGGTCGGGAGCGAATCCCAGCTCGGGCAGCAGGCCGAGGCGGACCGGCTCGGCTCCGGCCATCAGCGGGCCACCGGTGTAGACCGGGTACCCCGGGTCCGACGCCAGGGCCACGTCGCCGGGATCCAGAAACGCCAGGCTGAGGTTGAAGATGCACTCCTTGGCGCCGATCGCCGCCATCACCTCGGTGTCGGGATCGAGCGTCACCCCGAAGCGACGGTCATAGAACGCCGCGATCGCCTCGCGGAACTCCGCGCGGCCGCGGTTGGACGGGTACTGGTGCGTGCTGGGATCGGCGACGGCCCGCTGGGCGGCAGCCACGATGGGCGCGTACGTCGGCATGTCGGGATCCCCGATGCCGAGGCTGATGACATCGACCCCGGCGGCGCGCTTCTGCGCGATCTTGCGCTCCAGCTGGGCGAACAGGTACGGGGGGATCTGCTCCAGGCGTCTACTCGGTCTCATGCAACTCCTTGACGAACTCATCGGCCAGCGTGCCGGAGAACACCGGCACCGCCCAGCCGCTCAGGCTAACGTGCAGGTCCTCGCCGACGTCGACCTCGAGCTCACCCCCGTCGAGCACCACCGTCACCGGCGAGTCGCCTCCGGTGAGCACATACGCGACGGCGGCGCCGGTGGCGCCGGTGCCGCTCGCCGACGTCTCGCCCACGCCCCGCTCGAAGATCCGTACCCGGATCCGGCCGGGCGCCAGCGGCGCGTACCACGACACGTTGGTCCGGTTGGGGAACAGCTCGTGGTGCTCGATGTCCGGGCCGATCGCCGCCAGATCGAGCTGCCGCAGCTCGGGCTCGCCGGAGACCCGGATGGCGCACTGCGGATTGCCGACCTGAACGTGCTGGAAGCTCCACGCGTGTCCTCGGGCGGTCAGCCGACCGCCGCCGCCCGCGCCGCCCGACGGGAAATCGCCGGATTGGGTCCGCGCCCGGCCGATGTCGAGCGTGGCCGTGGTCGCGGAGGTGATCGTCGGCCGGACCTCGCCGGCCGCGGTCTGGATCGAGAACGTGTCGGCGGTCGCCCACCCCCGCCGGCGCAGATACAGCACCGCCTCGCGGGCGCCGTTCCCCGACAGCTCGGCCTCGGATCCGTCGGGGTTGAAGATCCGCAGCCGGGCCACATAGCCCGGCTCGTCGGGCGCCGACAGCAGCAGGATGCCGTCGCCGAAAACCCCCGTGTGCGCGGCGCAAATGGCCCGGACGCGCGCGGGCGTCAATTCGAACGGGAGCGCCGGCGCCTCGACGATCAGGTAGTCGTTGCCGAGGGCATGCCATTTCTCGAAGTGCACGCCCGGCCAGTCTATGTGTACCGTCGCGTCCGCCATGGTCTCGGCAATCGGGCGCATCCAAATGTCGGCACGGGCGCCGCTGGTCGCCCTACTGCTGATCTCGATCCTCTCGTTGGGGGCGCGCAGCCTGCTGCTCGACGAGCCGTGTCAGTCGCCGTGCACCACCGCGAGCGACCACACGCTGATCTTCGACGAGGCCTACTACGTCAACGCGGCGCGCGTGATCGCCGGGATCCGGCCGGCACGGGGCGCCCACTATGCCGATGCCCCGCTGGGCACCGACCCCAATGCGGAGCATCCCCAGGGCGCCAAGTTGATCATGGCGGCCGCGATCGAGATCTTCGGCGACGGCCCGTTCGCCTGGCGGATCGGCAGCCTGCTGATGGGCTCGATCGCCATCCTCGGCATGTTCGCGCTCGTCCGCAGCGCCGGCGGCGGCCGCTGGTCGGCGGTCGGCGCGGCGGCGCTGATGGCCTGCGACAACCTGTTGCTCGTCCACAGCCGGATCGGCACCCTGGACATCTACGCGCTGGCGGCGATGATCTGGGGAGTGGCGCTGTACCTGCGCGGAAGGCCGGTGGCGGCGGGGCTGGCGCTCGCGGTCGCGACGTCCTTCAAAGAGGTGGCCCCGTACGCCCTGTTCGTGCTGGGCCTCGTCGAGCTCGGCCGCCTGTGGGTGGCGCGGCGGGACCCCGACCCTCCGGCGCGCTGGCGCCTGGGGCCGGCGGTGAGGCGCCTCGCGTCGACCGCGTTCGTCACGGCGGGCGCGTTCGTCGGGCTGCTGGCGATCATGGATCAGATCGCGCCGCCCTACGCCGACGCGAACGCCAAGCTGATCACCGGCGGCCCGTTCGGCGAGATCGCCCACATCATCAGCTACGCGTCGCATCTGACGAGTCCCCACGGCCCCACCGGGATCGCCTCCTACCCGTGGCAGTGGCTGCTTGACCTCAAGCCGATCCTGTACCTGCGGATCAACCCGTCGCTGCCCGGTCACGGGCTGTACGCGATCCATCCGGTGGCGGCGTTCATCGGGCTGATCAGCCCGCCGATCCTGGCGCTCGGCCTGCCGGCGCTGGTGTTCGCGGCGGTTCGCTTCCTGCGCCGCCGGGCGCCGGGGAGCGGGCAATCCAGCGACGACCAGCAGCTGGCCATCCTCGCCGTCGCCTGGTTTCTCGGCACGTGGGTGCCGTACGCGCTCCAGGCACTGCTCGATCAGCGAACGAGCTACCTGTACTACATGGTCGTGGTGATGCCCGGGATCTACGTCGCCGCGACGTACGCGGTGGCGCTCGGTTGGCGGCAGCGCCGGGGGTGGCTGTCCGGGCTGATCGGCGTGTGGGGGCTGTCGGTCGTGGTCGCGGCCGTGCTCCTGTATCCGTTCGTGGCCGTGTTCTGACGCCGGGCGGCCACCTATCCGGTGAGGATCCCCAGCCAGCGATCGCGCACCTCGTTGGCGACGTCCTCCGCGGTCGCCCCGGTTCGGTCGATGACGACGACGCCGGCGAGCTTGCGCATCCAGGTGAGCTGCCGGCGCGCGTAGTTCCGGGTCCGCCGCTTCATCCCCTCGATGTCTCCGCTCAGCATCTCGTCGAACCCGAGCGCCTTGCGCGCGGTCCCCGACGCTCCCGCCGCCCGGGCGCGCAGCACCTCGGACTGCACCCCGTCGGCGAGCATCTGGTCGACCCGGGCGTCGATCTGACGGTAGAGCTGCTCGCGCTCCATCACCAGGCCGACGAGCAACGTGCTGCGCCGGGTCTCGGCGGTCCACAGCTCCGAGTCCTCGGACGGCGGCTCGAGCTCCCCGCTGTCGAGCAGCTCGAGCGCCCGGACGATCCGCTGGCGATCGGCCGGGTCGATCGCCTCGGCCGCCCACGGCGCCCGCTGCGCCAGCACCGCGTGCAGAGCCGCGGGCCCACGCTCTCCGAGCTCGGCGATCCACCGCTCGCGGGCCCCCTGGACCGGCGGCGGCCGAAGGCTGAGCTCGGTCAGCGCGGCGCGCAGGTACAGCCCGGTTCCCCCGACGACGATCGGCCGGCGCCCGCCGGCCACCAGCTCGTCGATCTCGGCGTGGGCGAGCTCCGCATACTGCCCGGCGCTGAAGGTGGCGTCGACGGGGAGAAAGGACAGCAGTCGATGCTCGAGCTGGGCGCGCTGAGCCGGCCCGGCGGCGCCGGTCAGGGTCTCCAGTCCGGCGTACACCTGGAGCGCATCGGCCGAGACCGCCACCGGGTCCTCCCCCAGTTCGGTCAGCCGGCGGGCGAGGGCGAGCGCGACGTCGGTCTTGCCGACGCCGGTGGGGCCGAACAGGGCGATGACGTCGGGCCGGGCCACGACGGTCAGTATCGTGCAGCGATGGCCGCCGGCGCCCAACGGCAGCGATGAGGGTCGGAGCGGGAATCTCGGCCGGACTCCGGCCACGGGAGAGTGCCGCCGAAGCGGCACGATCGGCCGCGCAGGGACTCGGCCCGGGCGACGTGGATCTGGCGGTCGTGTTCGCCAGCGGCGCGCATCTCGACGAGCCAGAGGCGATGCTCGCGGCCGTTGACGCCGAGTTGTCGCCGGGCGCGCTGGTCGGTTGCGGTGCCGGCGGCGTCCTTGGCGCCGGGCGAGAGCTCGAGTCCGGGACCGGGGTTGCCGTGTGGGCGGCGGCGCTGGAGGGCGGGCGGGCGCGGGTGTTTCACGCCACCGTCAGCGGGGGCGCGGATGCCGGCGTGCTCGAGGGCCTGCCCGAGCTCGGCGCCGACGCCGCGCTGATCATGCTGTGTGATCCGTATTCGTTCCCCACCGACGCCGTCCTCGACGGCATCGCCCGCGACGCGCCCGGGGTGTCGGTGCTCGGCGGCCTGTCGAGCGCTCGCTCGCCGCTCGGCGGGGCGGCGCTGTTCAGTGGTGATGGTGTGCACCGCCGCGGCGCCGTCGGCGTCTGCCTCAACGGGGTCGAGATGCTCCCGTGCGTGTCGCAGGGGGCCGCGCCGCTCGGGCGCGAGATGACGATCACCGCGGCCCAGGACAACATCATCCACGAGCTCGCCGGTCGCCCGGCGGTGGAGGCGATCGAGCAGACGATCGCTGAGCTTGCGCTCGACGACCGGGCATTGGTGGCGGCCGGCCTGCTGATCGGGATCGTGATCGACGGCGGCAAGCCGGAATACGAGCAGGGCGACTTCCTCGTCCGGGGGGTCCTCGGCGCCGACCCCGACACCGGATCGGTGTCGGTCGGCACGCGCGTCGAACCCGGGCAGGTCGTCCGGCTGCATGCGCGCGATGCGACCTCGGCCGACGAGGACCTGCGGCGCGAGCTGCGCCTGCGCGCGGCGGCGATCGGTGGCCAGCAGCCGGCCGGAGCCCTCGTGTTCTCCTGCAACGGCCGCGGACAGTCGATGTTCGGAGCCTGCGACCACGACGCGTCGCTGGTCCAGGAGGAGCTCAGCGGGACGCCGGCGGCCGGCTTCTTCGCCGCGGGGGAGATTGGGCCGGTCGGCGGGCGCAGCTTCCTGCACGGGTTCACGGCGACGATCGCCGTCTTCCCGGGCTAAGAGCCCGCGACGAAGGTCGTGGGGCCCCAACCCCCGCGTACACTGCCGGGCGTGGCGAGCTCAGGACGGATCACGCTGGCGGGCAGCACCGTGTTGCTGACCGGCGCCACCGGCGGCATCGGGCAGGCGATCGCCCGGGCGCTGACCGATCGTGGCGCCCGGCCGATCCTCAGCGGGCGTCGCCCCGAGGAGCTCGAACGAATCGCCGGCGAGCTCGGCGCGACGGCGATCGTGTCCGACCTGTCCATCCGCGGTGACGTCGACCGGCTGGCCGACGAGGCGGTCACCGCCGGCGTGGACGTGCTGATCGCCAACGCTGCGCTTCCGGCGAGCGGGCTGCTGGTCGAGCTGAGCCCGGAGCAGATCGACCGGATGCTCGACGTGAACCTGCGGGCGCCGATCGCGCTGGCCCGCGCCCTGGCGCCGGCGATGAGCGCTCGCGGCCGTGGTCAGATGGTGTTCATCTCCTCGCTGTCGGGCAAGGCGGCGTCGCCGGCGTCGTCGATCTACTCGGCCACCAAGTTCGGGCTGCGCGGCTTCGCGCTCGGGCTGCGGGCCGATCTGCACCCGCACGGCGTCGGGGTGTCGGTCATCGCCCCCGGTTTCATCAGCGACGCGGGGATGTTCGCCAAGGCCGGCGTCAAGCTTCCCCTGGGCGTCGGCACGAAATCACCGCAGGACGTTGCCGCCGCGGTGATCAGGGCGATCGACCAGGACCGCGCCGAGATCGACGTGGCGCCGCTGAGCCTCCGCGCCGGCGCGGCATTCGCCTCGGTCGCGCCGCAGCTCGCGGCGGCGGGCAGCCGCCGGCTCGGCTCAGACCGGATCGCCGAGGACGTGTCCGAGGGCCAGCGAGGTCAGCGCTGACCTAGGGCGCTGAGGTGGTCCCAGCGCTGGCGGTCTCGTGCTCGCCGGTGACCGAGGAGAGCGCCACCATGATCTCGTCGGCGAGCTTGGCCCCATCGTGGGGCATCTCCGGGGTCGCCTGCACACGGATGACGACATCGTCTCCATCGACCTCCTCCAACAGCACCGAGGCCGGATTGCGGGTGGGCGTCGAGATCTGTTGGTCGAGGATCGCCTGCACCTGGCTGGGGCGGACACCGGAGGTGAGGCGGACCTTGACGTCGACCGAGTCCGGCTCGCGGACCGGCACGACGACCGCGGCCAGCACCCCGTTATTCGGGATCATGATCTGATCGGCACCACGGGTGAGGGTTGTGTACAGGAGCCCGAGCGAGCTGACGATCCCCTCGATCGTGCCGCCGAGAGCGCCGGCCTGCAGACGCACCCGTTCCCCGACCCGGAAGGGCCGGGCGCTGAGCAGCACCATGCCGGCAATCACATTGCCGAGCGTCTGCTGCGCCGCGAGACCGAGGACAACGGCGGTGAACGCGCCGCCCACGGCGAGCGATTGCAATGACGCACCGGCGACGCCGAGGGCCAGGATCAGCGCGATCCCCATCGTCAGCAGCCGGGTCAGGAAGCCGAACGTCCCGGCGGTGGCGGGATCCATCCGGCGCAGGAACGTCGGACCGACGAAGCGGCCGATCGCCCGCGCCAAGCCCCAGCCGAATGCGATGACGGCGATCACGGCCAGGATCCGGACCGGCGTGGTCAGCCAGTTCACGTTCCATTTATGCAGGAGGGAGATGTCACAGATTCCCCTGCGCCCGCAGGCCACGGCATGGCTGGCGTCGAGCAGGATGTGGGACCCGACATCGATGGCGACCAGGACGATGAAGAACCCCAGCGCCTGGCGCTGAGCCCGCTTCACCTGCTTCTCGTTGACCTCGAACGACAGCCCCACCTTCGCCCAGGCATCGCTGCGGGTCTCGAACATCCGGTCGAGATTCAGATCTTTCCGGCGGGGCCTCAGTTGCCTCGGCATGGCTCCTTGAAGGTGGGATTGGGGGCCGTTCGGTATGTCGTGCTGCTCGCCGTCGGCGGTCTCACGTCGAGCGAACCTCGAATAGTGACTCCTGCGTCGGCTGGCGCGCTGGAGGCGGCGGCGCAGCGCCTTGGATGGAGACGGCTCTGCTGCGCTCCGTGGGCACCAGATCCGGGCCGCTGATCAGCCCTGCCAGGCGCCTGCGCTCCCGCTGCGGCGCGTAGGCACCACGACGGTAGAGGTCACGATAGCGCGGCAGCAGGTCGGGACGATGCTCCGCCAGCCACTCCATGAACAGGCCCCGCACCTCTCCTCTCAAATGCAGCGCAATGCCGCTGACATAGGCCGCACCGGCGTCGGCAGCCATCTCGAGGATCTTTGCCACCTGCGCGGGATCGTCGTTGATCCCCGGCATCAGTGGCGCCACCAGCACGCCGGTCCGGATCCCCGCCCGCGTCAGCTCCGCCACCGCCTCCAACCGCGCCCGCGGATTCGGCGTGTGCGGCTCGGTGGCCCGCCACGCCTTCTCGTCGATCGTCGGCACCGACAGCGCCGCGCTGAAGTCCGCCCGTGACGCCAGCTCGGTCATCAACGGCAGATCGCGCAGCAGCAGCGGCGATTTGGTGAGGACCGAGCCCGGGTTACGAGCGTCGATCATCGCCTGCCAGATCCCCGGCATCAGCTTGTACCGCCCCTCGACCCACTGGTACGGGTCGGTGTTCGTGCCCAGCGCGATGTGTTCGCCCTGCCACGACGGCTTGGCCAGCTCGGCCCGCAGCCGCTCGGGCGCGTTGACCTTGACCACGATCTCGCGCTCGAAGTCCCGCCCCGCGTCGAGCCCCAGGTACGTGTGCGTCGGCCGGGCGAAGCAGTAACTGCAGGCATGGCTGCAGCCGCGGTACGGGTTGATTGTCCAGCGGAACGGCATCCGCGACGCCTCGGGCACCCGGTTGAGGATCGACTTGGCGCGGACCTCGTAGAAGCGGGTGGAGATCGCGTCGGGCGCCTCGAAATGACGTACCACCGCCTCGTCCCCGTAGCCGGGCAGTCGCGCTCGCTCCTCGGTCTCCATACTCAGGTTGTTCCACCGCATGCGAACACATGTTCGCACACGCGGCGGACGCACCTCTCCCCCTTGCGGATGAGCCCCGCTTCACCGACCGGACGGATGCGCCCGGGCGCCACCGGGCTTACCCTCGGACCGTGGCTCGCCGCACCGATCGCCCCTTGACGACAGCGCTGGGCTGGCGGCTGCCGTCGTGGCTGCTGGACGTAGGACCGGTGGCGTTCATCTTCCTGGTGGGCGCGTCGGCGCTGGCGGCCGACCACACCGCGGGCGACGTGTCGCGAAAGGCGCTCCTGCTCGGGCTGGTGGTCATCGCGGTCGCGCTGCTGCTGCGCCACCGGGCGCCGGTGATCGTGCTCGCGCTCGTCGTCGTCGCCGCCGTCGTCCTCGGGTGGGGACCGGTGGTGGTGCTGCCGGTGATGCTGGCGATCTTCAACGTCGCCGAGTACACCGAGCGCTCGACCGTGATCGGGGCGGCGCTCGTCGCCGCCGCCGGCCTGGTGATCACCGAGGCGGTCCACCACGAGCGGATCACGATCGGCGCCATCGCCTCTCGCCTCGTCGTCGTCGGGCTGGCGGTGGCGGTCGCGCTGTACCTCCGCGCCCGCGCGGACTACATCAACGGCCTGCGCGAGCGCGCCGAGCGCCTCGAGCGCGAACGGGAGCTGCTGGCCCAGCAGGCCGTCGGCGAGGAGCGGGTCCGGATCGCCCGCGAGCTGCACGACGTCGTCGCCCACAACGTGTCGCTGATGGTGGTGCAGGCGCAGGCGCTGGCGGCGACCGGCCCCGCCGAGGGCCAGCACGAGGCGCTGGGGCGCGTCGCCGACCTCGGCCGCGAAGCCCTCTCGGAGATGCACCGGATGCTCGGCGTCCTGCGTCTGCACAACGGCGGCGCGCCCGAGTTCGAGCCCCAGCCCGGCGTCCGAGACCTCCCCACGCTGATCGAGCGCACGCGCCAAGCGGGTCTGCAGACCAAGCTGACGGTGGACGGGGCGCCGCGAGACCTCCCGGCGGCCATTGATCTCTCCGTCTACCGGATCGTCCAGGAGGCGCTCACCAACGTCATTCGCCACGCCGGCGCCGACCAGGCGAAGGTCACGCTCGCCTACTCGCCGGAGGCGCTGGAGGTGACCGTGCTCGACGACGGCTCCGGGCCGGCCGGCGAGGAGCATGCCACCGGGCACGGGCTGGTCGGAATGCGCGAGCGCGTCGCGCTGTTCGGCGGCGCGCTCGAGACCGGCTCGCGCAGCTACGGCAACGGATACCGCGTGCGCGCCCGGCTCCCGATGCCCTGACCATGCCCAAGCTTCGCCTGCTCATCGCCGACGACCAGCCGCTGATGCGGGCCGGCTTCCGCGCCGTGCTCGAGGCCACCGGCGAGATGGAGGTCGTCGCCGAGGCCGCGGACGGTCTGGAGGCCGTCACCGCGGCGCGCACCGTCAAGCCCGATGTCGTGCTGATGGACATCCGGATGCCCAACCTCGACGGCATCGAGGCCATTCGGCGGCTCCCCAACCATCGCGTGCTGGTGCTGACCACATTCGGCCTGGACGAGTACATCGTCGAAGCGCTCCGTGCCGGCGCCAGCGGCTTCATCACCAAGGACGTCCCCGCCGACGAACTCGTCCGCGCGGTTCGGGTGGTGGCCGCCGGCGACGCCCTTCTGACCCCGGCGGTCACCCGGCAGCTGCTCGATCGTGTCGCCCGCCGCCTCCCCGCTCCGGTCGGCCACACGCCGGAGTCGCTCGCCGAGCTGACCGACCGCGAGCGCGAGGTGCTGGAGCTGCTGGCCCGCGGCATGTCCAACGCCGAGATCGCCGACGCGCTCGTCGTCGGCGACGCCACCGTCAAGACCCACGTCTCCAACGTCCTGATGAAGCTCGGCCTGCGCGACCGGGTCCAGGCGGTGGTGCTGGCGTATGAGATCGGGCTGGTCAGGCCCGGCAGTCACGCGGATCCGCCTCCCCCTTGAGACGGAGCCACTCCCGAGCGTCCGCTGTGCGCCGGAGACACCAATCGCACCTGCGGGCGACGACAGCGCCGGGCTCGACGCCGATCATCCCGGTATGACACTCACACCGAACATCATCGAGACCCGGGGCGTGACCAAGCGTTTCGGCGCCCGGGCCGCCGTGATCGACCTCAACCTGACGGTCCCGCGGGGATCGGCGTTCGGGTTCCTCGGTCACAACGGCGCCGGGAAGACCACCCTCATCCGCATGCTGCTGGGGCTGACCCGGGCGGACGCGGGAGCGATGCAGATCTCCGGGCGCCCGGTCCCCCGGGATCGCGCGGAGGTGCTGGCCCGAGTCGGCGCGATCGTCGAGGAGCCGCACTTCCATGGCCACCTCACCGGCCGGGAGAACCTCCGCGTGATCGCGGCGGTCCGCGGCCCGGAGGCCCGCGGCCGGATCGAGGGCGCCCTGCGCCGGGTCGGCATGACCGATCGGGGCGACGACCGGGTGCGCACCTACTCGCAGGGCATGCGCCAGCGCCTCGGCGTCGCGCGCTGCCTGCTCGCCGACCCTGAGCTGCTCATCCTCGACGAGCCGATGAACGGGCTCGACCCGGGAGGCATCCTCGAGTTCCGGACCATGATCGCCGAGCTGACCGGCGAGGGCCGGACCGTGTTCCTGTCCTCGCACCTGCTCGACGAGGTGGAGAAGACGTGCGATGCGGCGGCGGTCATCGACCGCGGGCGGATCATCGCCCAGGGACCGATCAGCGAACTGCTGCAGGACGACCACGCCGAGCTCGACATCGGCTGCGATGACTCCAGCATGGCGCTGGACCTGCTCGACGGTCACCCGGCGGTGGCGTCCGCGTACCCGACACCCGACGGCGTTCGCGTCACCCTGGCCGGTCTCGACGGCGCGGCGTCGGTCAACGCGCGGCTCGTCGGCGCCGGCGTGGCCGTGTCGCGGCTGGCGCCGGTGCACGAGTCACTCGAGCAGCGCTTCCTGGAGATCACATCCCGAGTCGGAGATGAGTCATGACGATCACAGTCGCCCGCCAGATGATCGGGGCCGAGATCCTCAAGCTCCGGCGCAACCGCAGCGTGATGGCGTTCGCGCTGCTGCTGACCGTCGCGGTCGTGGTCCTCATCTATGGGTACACCGCGATCGAACACGCCTCCAATCCGGTCCTGAACCAGCCGGCCGGCGGCATCGACGGCTTTCACCACGGAGTCCGCGACCTCGGGGAGTTCTTCGGGATGCTCGCCGCGATTCTGATCGGCGCCGAAGCCGGGACGGCCGACCTGTCGAGCGGCGTGTTCCGCGATCTCGTCACCACCGGTCGGTCGCGTCTGGCGCTGTTCGGCGTCCGGCTGCCGGCCGCGGCGATCGTGACGCTGTGCCTCAGCGCCGTCGCCTACCTGCTCGTGCTCGTGGCGACGTTCGCATTCGCCGACGGGACTCCCACCCCGAGCCTCGGCCTGATCCTGCAGAGCGCCGGCTGGATCGCTCTGGCCAACGTGGCGGTCGTGGCGCTGACCGTCGGAGTCGGGTCGCTGACCGGCTCGCGCGCGCTGACGCTCACCGCGGTGATCGGCTGGCAGGCGATCCTGACCAACCTGCTGGTCAATGTCACGTCGCTGGGTTCCGCCCGGGATCTGCTCCTGAGCCCGGCGCTCAGCCGGCTGCTGCCATTCCAGGGCGGCGGCACCCAGGTGATCATGGCCGCGGGCGTCGCGGTTGCCGTCATCTGCGGCTGGCTGGCCATCCCGCAGCTTCTCGGGGCCTGGCGAACCCGCGCGCGGGACGCCTGATCCGCCTACCGGCCGGCGTGCGCCACCAGCGAGGCCTCGCCGCTCAGGGTCTGGCTGGTGGCGCCGGTGATCTGGACCTCGACCAGCTCGCCCGGCCGACCCAGACCGGAGAAGTTCACGACCTTGTTGTGGCGGGACCGTCCGCGGACGCGGCTCGGATCGGTGCGCGACGGTCCCTCCACCAGCACCTCGAGCGTCCGCCCCACGAATCGCTGGGCGCGTTCGCGCGCGCGGCGCTGGACGACCTCCACCAGGCGCTCCATCCGAGCCACCGTGGTCTCGTGGGGAACCTGGTCGGGCAGCATCGCCGCCTCGGTCTCGCGTCGCGGCGAGTAGACGAACGTGAAGGCGCCGTCGAAGCCGACCAGCTCGGCGACCTCCAGCGTCTGTTCGAAGTCCGTCTCGGTCTCACCGGGAAAGCCGACGATGATGTCCGTGGTCAGCGCGCAGTCGGGGACGTGCTCCCGGATCAGGGCCACCCGGTCCAGGTAGCGTTCGCGGCTGTAGGTCCTCCGCATGCGCTTGAGGACCGGGCTGGATCCCGATTGCAGCGGTAGGTGGATGTGCTCGCACAGCGCCGGCAGCTCGGCGTGGGCGCGGATCACGTCTTCGCGCATGTCCTTGGGGTGAGGGCTCGTGTACCGGATGCGATCGATTCCGGGGACGGCGTCGACCTCGCGCAACAGCTCGGAGAAGCTGATTCGGTCGTCCCGCGGCAGGTCGCGACCGTAGGAGTTGACGTTCTGGCCGAGCAGCGTCACCTCCTTCACGCCGTCGGCGGCCAGTCTGCGCACCTCGGCCACCAACTCGCCGGGCGCCCGGCTGACCTCGTGCCCGCGCGTCGACGGGACGATGCAGTACGAGCACACCGAGTTGCAGCCGACGCTGATCTGCACCCAGCCCTGGAAGTCACGGGCCCGCTTGGCCGGCAGGTGTCCGGTGAATCCCTCGAACTCGAAGAAGCCCTGGGCGGTGAGCGAGTCGCTGGTCAGGAACTCGGCGAGCTTGTGCACCTGGCCGGGGCCGAACGCGACATCGACAAACGGGAACCGGGCGAACACCTCGTCCTTGACCGACTGGGCCCAGCAGCCGCCCACGCCGACCACCCGCTGCGGGTCCTCGCGCTTGAGCCGCTTGGCCTCCCCGAGGTGCGCGACGAACCGGCTATCGGCCGCCTCGCGAATCGAGCAGGTGTTGAACAGGATGAGGTCGGCGTCGGCCCGGCTGGTCGATTCCGCGTATCCGAGGCTCTCGAGCATGCCCTTGATCCGCTCGGAGTCGTGCTCGTTCATCTGGCAGCCGAACGTCGTGACGTGGTACCGCTTCACCGTCCGCCAAGGCTAGTGGGTCGCGCTCGCGCTCAGCGCGCGTACTCGACGGCGCGCGATTCGCGGATGACCGTGACCTTGATCTGGCCCGGATACTCGAGCTCTGACTCGATCTCGCGGGCGATCTCATGGGACAGCAGGGTGGCGGCGTCGTCATCGATGTCACCGGGGGCGACCATGACCCTGATCTCCCGCCCGGCCTGCATCGCATAGACCTTGTCAACGCCCTTGTGCCGAGCGGCGATCTGCTCGAGGTCCCGCAGCCGTTTTACGTACTGCTCCAGCGACTCGCCGCGGGCACCCGGTCGCGCCCCGGACAGCGCGTCGGCGGCCTGGACGATCACCGCCTCGATCGTCTGCGGCTCAACCTCGTTGTGATGGGACTCCATGGCGTGAGCGACCGCGGCGGACTCGCCGTACTTACGGCCGAGATCTCCGCCGACCAGCGCGTGGGGCCCTTCGATCTCATGCGTGACCGCCTTGCCGATGTCATGCAGCAGCGCCGCTCGACGGGCGGTCTTGGCGCTGGCGCCAAGCTCGTGCGCCATCATCGCCGCCAGCTGGGCGACCTCGATGGAATGCGCCAGCACGTTCTGGCCGTAGCTGGTCCGGAAGCGCAGGCGCCCGAGCAGCTTGACCAGCTCGGGATGCACCCCCTGCACGCCGGCCTCGAACGCGCCCTGCTCGCCGAGTTCGACGATGTGGCCCTCCATCTCGGACTTCGTCTGGTAGTACATCTCCTCGATCCGCGCCGGATGGATCCGGCCGTCCGAGAGCAGCTTCTCGAGGGTCAGGCGGGCGATCTCGCGCCGAACGCCGTCGAACCCGGAGAGCACCACCGCTCCCGGCGTGTCATCGATGATGAAGTCGACGCCGGTGAGGTTCTCCAGGGCACGGATGTTTCGGCCCTCGCGGCCGATGATCCGCCCCTTCATATCGTCGGCGGCGAGGTGGACCACCGACACCGTCGTCTCGGCGGCGTGACCGGCGGCCAGGCGCTGCATGCACACCGACAGGATGTTGCGCACTCGCCGGTCGGCGTCGCGCTTGGTCTCCTCCTCGATCTGGCGCAGCCGTCGCGCCGCGTCGTGCCGGGCCTGCTCCTCGATCTCCTGGAGCAGCATCTCCTTGGCCTTGGCCGCGGACATCCCGGCCAGCCGCTCGAGCGTGCGTTCGACCTCGGTGCCGCGCTCGGTCACCACCTCGCGCTGGGCGCTCAGGTCGGCCTCCCGGCGCTCGAGCGCGTCCTCGCGTCGCTCCAGTGCAGTGCCGCGTTCGGTCAGCGCCGTCTGCAGCGCGGCGGCCGTCGCGGCGTCCCGCTCAGCGGCGACCGGAGGGCCGTCGTGCGAGCGCCCGTACAGAACCGCGGCCACCACGAGCCCCACGGCTATGAGCGCTGCCGCGCCGATGATCTCCATGGTCGTTCCTCTCATGTGGTCCGGGGACCCGGACCACAATTCCCACTAATTGGTTTTTTGAGGGCGACCGAGCGGCCCGTGCGAGATGCACGGGAGCCAGCTCCAGGCAGCGGCAGTCAGCGATCCGGCCTACACGACTAGGCCGGGCAGTCAGAAACCGATCTGGACCGGTGCACCGGTCCTCTGTGGATTGGCATCAACACTGAAGATCTCTGTACTCGATATCTGAAGATTTGCTGGCGTTTTGTGGCCGCAAGGGCCGTTCGTTCGCTGGGTCCATCCTAGTACCGCGCTGATGTGGGCGCAACGCTGCCATGAGAACGGTGCGACCGCCTCACTCCCCGCTCGGCTCGTGGACGCTCAGCGGCTGGCCGGGGAAGAACGGCCATTCCTCGAACGCGCTGCAGCGCCCGTCGCCGTCGAGGGTGACGATCCACAGATCGCGGTAGACGCGTGTCGGCGGATCGCCGTAACCGACCTGCACTCTGGCGACGCCGACGTCTGCCTCCACGGCAACCGGCTGCCACGCCATGGTGAACGCCTCGTCCGGGCCGTCCCGGGTCGCCTCCCAGAACGAAGCGAGCGCCGCCTGGCCCTCAATCGGATCGGCGAAGGGCCCGGGCCGGTACCGGGCTGTCGGCGTGAACAGCTCCGCCAGCGGTGCCGTACCCGGCGTGCGCCAGGCCCGCTCGTAACCCTCGATCCATCGCGCCAGGTCGGCGCGCTCGATGCCAGGCTGGTCTCGCATCGGGGTCACCGCCCGGTCAGCCTGGGAGCCACCTGGCTCAGCCACCCCGCGCGTGTGCCGCCAGGGCGTCGAGTGCGAGTTCACTCTCATAGCCCTTGCGCACGAGGACGCCGAACGCCCGCTCGCGCTCGCGGCGATCCGCGGGGGGCGTCGGGAAGCGGCGGCGCAGCACCGCCAGCGCCCGGTCGAGCTCGGTCTCCTCATCGTCCCCGGCGCCGTCCCCGTCGCCGCCCCGGGCGCGCGCGTCGGCCTCCAGGGCCGTGTCGGCCCGGTGGCGGTCGATGCCCCGGGCCAGCAGGCCGCGCCGGATGCGCTCGCTGCCCCACTGCTCCAGCTCGCGCTTGTCGGACACGAACAGCCGGGCGAACCGCTCGTCGTCGAGCAGATGTTGCTCGACGAGCGTCTGGATCGCCGCCTCGGTCAGCTCCTCGGAGATGCCCTTGCGCTGCAGCTGGAGGCGAACCTCGCTCGTCGTCCGGTCCCGGCGGTTCAGGTACGCGTACCCGAGCTCCAGCGCGCGCTGGAGCTGCTCTGCGGCACGCGACCCGTCGTCAGCCGCCATCCTCGTCCAGCGACCGCCTACGCCGCCGGCGCGACGGCTGCCAGCGGGGCCTCGTCATGCTCGATCTCCTTGACCAGATCCTTGCTGAGACCAAGCGCGTCGTAGACCTTGGCCTCGATCTCGCTCGCCATCTCCGGGTGCTCGTCCAGGAACGTCTTGGCGTTACCACGGCCCTGTCCCAGCCGCTCGTCCCCGTAGGAGAAGAACGAGCCGGACTTGGTGACGATGTTGTGCTCGATGCCGTAGTCCAGCAGGCAGCCCGAGGTGGAGATGCCCCGGCCGAACTCGATGTCGAACTCGGCCTGCTTGAACGGCGCCGCCACCTTGTTCTTGACGACCTTGACCCGGACCCGGTTGCCGACGGCCTCGGTCCCGTCCTTGAGCGTCTCGATCCGGCGGATGTCAAGCCGCTGAGAGGCGTAGAACTTCAGCGCCCGGCCGCCGGGCTGGGTCTCCGGCGAGCCGAACATCACGCCTACCTTCTCACGGATCTGGTTGGTGAACACGCACAGTGTCTGGGCGCGGTTCAGGTTGCCGGCCAGCTTGCGCATCGCCTGGGACATCATCCGCGCCTGGGCGCCGACCGTCTGGTCTCCCATCTGCCCCTCGAGCTCGACCCGCGGCGTGAGCGCGGCGACCGAGTCGACGGCGACCACATCCACCGCGCCGGAGCGGATCAGCATGTCGACGATCTCCAGCGCCTGCTCGCCGTAATCCGGTTGCGAGACGAGCAGCTCGTCGATGTCGACCCCGATCACCTGGGCGTAGAGCGGATCCATCGCGTGCTCGGCGTCGACGAACGCGCATACCCCGCCCAGCTTCTGGGCCTCGGCGATGATGTGGTAGACGAGCGTCGTCTTACCCGATGACTCCGGTCCGAAGATCTCGATGACCCGGCCGCGGGGGACGCCGCCGATGCCGAGCGCGATGTCCAGCGACAGCGCGCCGGTGGGGATCGCGTCGCAGTTCACGCGGGCGCCCGGGTCTCCCATCCGCATCACGGTTCCCTTGCCGAACTGCCGTTCGATCTGGGTCAGCGCGCCCTGGAGTGCGGCCTGCCGCTTGACGTCGGCCTTGGGATCGGGCGCGCCGACGGTTGCGCCTTTCTGGTTCTCACTCATGCTCGCTGAAACTCCTTTGTCTCTGCGCGTTGAACCCGTCACGGTAGGGCGACCGGCGGACGGAAACGCACGCTAGACGGGGGCCTTGGAACGAAACAAGACCTAGGCGTGCCAGATGTGCAACGAATCTGTGCCAATACTGCACGCGCGGGAGGACGCACCGGCCGGCGCGGACGACCTCCCGCCGCTGCTGCTGCCAGAATGGACTTGCATAGCTAACGACCTTGGAGAGATCGTTGTCCCCTCTCACCGAAGCTCTGAAGAACGAGCACACGAAACGCATCCTGTATGTCACCGGTGTCCGCCGGCCCTCGCTGACCCAACGCGAGACGCCGCACTACCGCATGCCCAAGCTTCAGGCCAACGGCGGCTATCTGCGCCTCAAGAAGTACGACGGCCCGGAGATCCCGCGCGAGGAGTACGAGAACCTCGCCTACACGACGTACTCCAGCGATGACCGCACCACGTTCGCGCCGATCACGTCGGCCAACGGCGAGCTGGAGCTCAAGGGATTCGAGTCCTACGACAGGCCCGATCTCGACGGCGTCTGGACCGAGAACGCCAAGAAGTGCCCGACGATCGTCAAGTACGTGGAGTCGATCGGCGCCCGGTTCGGCCGGGTCCAGCTGCTCCAGATGAAGCCCAACTCGATGCGCGAGTGCCGCTGGGGGCTGCACCTCGACAACAACAACGCCGCCAACAAGCCGGAGGAGAACGGCTGGGTGGTGCGGTTGTGGCTCGAGCTCACCGACGACGACTCCAGCGCCCTGGTCGTCCGGCGTGACCAGTTCAGCAGGGCCAGCGAGGTCAAGATCGCGCTGCCCAAGTACCAGCAGGCCGTGGTCGACTCCGAGTTCCTCTACCACGGTGGCTTCCACCACGGCCCCGGAACGCGTTACGCGCTGATCACCAGCTGCGAGAGCGGTCCGGCACTGGAGAAGTGGATCGAGTCCCAGGCTCTGTAGGCGCGGCCCTGAGCACCACCGTCTCAAGCGCCTCATAGCGCGCCGGCCCTGACCCCAGCAGCGAGCGGTAGAGCGTGACGTGCGTCGCGTCGAACCGAAACGACTCCGGCGGCTCCAGCGCAACCGGTGCGACGCGCTTCCCGGAGGCCACCCGCGCGACCGTGACGTGTCCCAGGAACGGCCGCGTCTCGGGCTTGTAGAACCCGCCGGCTTGCAGCGCGGCGCCCAGCGCCGACTGCAGCGCCGCCAGCCGGCCACCGCCGGCATCGCCACCGGCGCCGTCATCGGCCAGCTCGATCGCCAGGACCCGTGGGCGACGCCGGGGCAGCCACAACGCGTCACCCACCCTCAGCCGCGGCGCCGGCAGCCCCGCCGCCGCGCGGCACGCGTCCCCGATCTCCCCCACCGCCGACATCGGGTGTGACCCCAGGAAGCAGAGCGTGACGTGCAGCGACTCCGGGCGCACGCGCCTCAGCGCCCCGACATGCCCCACCTGCGCCGAGCCCCAATCGGCCAGCGCCGCCCGAACGACGGCTCCGAGCTCGAGCGCGACGAACAGCCGCGCCGGGTCAGCGCCCACCGGCGGTGGCGCCGCCCGCGGCCGGCGCCGGCGCGTCGGACTCGCCGAGCAGCACGCGCCGCAGGAGATGCATCGAGACGGTGACCGAGCGGTCCCGGATGTCGGCCCGGCTCCCCGGGAGAAGCGCGCGCCGGGTCAATCGCCGGCCATCCGAGCTCCACACCGAGAAGCAGACGGTTCCGACCGGCTTCGCCTCGGTCCCGCCGCCCGGCCCGGCGATGCCGGTGATCCCGACGCCGAACTCGGCCCCGAACCGCACCGCGATGCCCTCGGCCAGCGCGTCGGCGACTTCGGTGGACACGGCGCCGAACCGCTCGATCAGCCCCGGGTTGACGCCGGCCAGATCGATCTTCGCCTGGTCCGAGTAGACGACGCCACCACCGAGGAAATAGGCGGAGGACCCGGGGCGGTCGGTCAACCGGGTGGCCAGGCCGCCCCCGGTGCAGGACTCGGCTGCCGCCAATGTGTGCCCCGCCAGCAGCTGCGCCACCTGTTCGTCGATGGTGGAGCCGTCCTGTGAGAACAGGGTGTCGCCGTGGCGCCCGCGGATGAACTCCAGCAGCGCGTCATAGTCGGGCTGGGCAGGAGGCTCGAAGCGAGTGGCGATCTCGATCTCGCCGCGCCGCAGGCAGGTGGTGATCTCCAGCTGCGAGAGCCGCAGGCCGTCGTCCTGCGCAGCCCGCAACGTGTTGGCGATCTCGGACTCCGGGATCCCGTACAGCCGAATGATCTGCCGGCGGTACTCGGTGGCGCCCACGATCGCGGCGGCGAACGCCTCCGTGGCGCGGGCCGTCTCCCACATCGGCTGAAGCTCTCGGGGCGGCCCCGGCAGTACCACCACGGTCGGCCCGGAATCCGGCCCGCCCGCCCCCCCCGGCGGCGCCACCACGAGCCCCGGCGCGGTTCCCTCGGGCGCCAGCACGGTGGCGCCCTCCGGAATCACCGCCTGCTTGCGGTTCGAGCGCCGGATGGCGTCGGCGTCGAGATTCGGCCACCGCGCCATCATCGGTTTCAGGATCTCGGCGATCCGCTCCTCCAGGGCGGCGTCGAGCACCATCGGCCGGCCGCAGAACCGCCCCACGATCTCGGCGGTGAGGTCATCCGCCGTCGGGCCGAGGCCGCCGCTGGTGATGATCAGCGCCATCCCGTCGTCGCGCATGAAGCGCAGCGCCGCGAGCAGGTCCTCGGGGCGGTCGCCGACGATCTGGATCATCGCCGCGTCGACTCCGATCTCGCGCAGGCGCTCCGACAGCCATGGCCCGTTGCGGTCAGAGATGATTCCGGTCAGGACCTCGGTGCCGGTCACGAGGATCCCGGCCCGCGGCGGGGGGCCGGCGGGGTCCGGGGCGGCGGCGTCGGCCTGGGCGACCTCGCTCATGTGCACAACGGCTGCTTGCCGGACGGCAGCATCGTGTGTGAGCTCGGCGTCAGCTCGAACCCGACGGGCCTGCCCGTCGACGGCACCGCGACGGTCGCCCCGTTGACCTTCATCTTCACCGAGGCGTTCCCGAGCGTCAGCATCAGCTTGGATGATGTCTTGGCGGGGATCGTCTGACCGACGTTGAAGATCTCGCCCGGGATGAGCTTCTTGCCCGCTCCGTCGATCAGGCACACGTAGACCGGGCCCGGGCCGGTCGGGACCAGCTGGAGCCGGACGGTCGTCGGGGGGGACTTGGGCGTCGCGGTGCCGGCCGCCCGGTGACGCGCTCGCGTGGGTTGGTGGTGGGTGGTGGTCACCTGAGTGCTGGTCGAGCTCGTCGACCCGCCGCCGCCCTTGTTGCGGCCCACCAGATACAGAGCGACGACGACGGCCACCAGGACCACGCCGATCAGCGCCCATGGCGGGATCAGCGGCCCGCGTGGTCCGCGGCTCTGGCGATCGCGATCGCGCGCACCCAGGGGCGTGATCGGCCGCAGCTCGTGGTCGGTCGGCCGCTCGTATTGCCGCTTGTAGTCGTCGATCAGCTGGCGGCTGTCGACCCCGAGGTAATCCCCGTAGGTCCGCAGAAAGCTCTTGACGTAGACGTCCCCGGGCAGCAGCGACCATTCCTCGTTCTCGATCGCACGGAGATATTTGGCGCGGATCTTGGTGCGCGTCTCGACCTCGTTGATGTCGATCTTGGCGCGCATCCGCGCCTCCCGGAGTGTGGCGCCGATATCTGCCATCGCGCAGAAGGCTACCGGCGGCGCGGCACGCGACCGGCTACGACGCCGGGGCGGCGGGGTCGTCGGGAAGCTCGGGCTCGGGGCTCGGCGCCGCCGGTGGCGGCGCGGCCTGTCCGCCGCTCTCCGCCTCGGCCAGGTGCGACAGGATCCGGGGCACGTCGGCCTCGGCGATCAGCACCTGGCGGGGCTTGGACCCCTCGTAGCCCGAGATGATCCCGCGCCGCTCGAGCATGTCGATCAGCCGCCCCGCCCGCGTGTAGCCGAGCCGCAGGCGGCGCTGGAGCATCGACGTCGACGCCGTCCCCATCTGCGCCACCAGGAAGATCGCCTCCTCCAGGAGGGGGTCCTCGTTGGCGCTGAGCGACTCCTCCTCGTCGGACTGCGGCGTCTCGGCCTCAACCTCCTGCAGCAGCTCCTCGTGGAACTCGGGCTCGCCCTGGCGGCGCCAGGCCTCGGTCAGCTCCAGGACCTGCGCCTCGTCGATGTAGGCGCCCTGGATGCGCTGGAGCTTGGACGACCCGACCGGCGAGAACAGCATGTCGCCCTGACCGAGCAGCGACTCCGCGCCGTTCTGATCCAGGATGACCCGCGAGTCGGTCTGACTGGAGACGGCAAAGGCGATCCGTGAGGGGACGTTGGCCTTGATCATGCCCGTGATCACGTCCACCCGCGGGGACTGGGTGGCGAGGACGAGGTGAATTCCCACGGCGCGCGCCTTCTGGGCCAGGCGGATGATCGAGTCCTCCACGTCGGCCGGCGCCACCATCATCAGATCGGCGAGCTCGTCGATCACGCACAGGATGTAGGGAAGCCGCGGCTCGTCGCGCTTGTCGCGCGCGCGATTGAGCTCGGGGAGGCTCCGCGTCCGCGCCAGCGACATGATCGTGTAGCGCTGCTCCATCTCCTTGACCAGGTTCTGCAGCGCGTTGGCGGCCATCCGCGGACTCGTGATCACCGGGGTCAGCAGGTGCGGCACCGACTCGTAGTGGTTGAGCTCGACCTGCTTGGGGTCGACGAGCACGATCCGCACCTCGTGCGGGGTCGCGCGCAGCAGGATGCTGGAGAGCATCGCGTTCACGCACGCGGACTTACCGGCCCCCGTGGTGCCGGCCACCAACAGGTGCGGCATCTTGGCCAGATCGGCGCCGATCGCCCGCCCGGCGATGTCCTTGCCCAGCCACACCGTCAGCGGTGACCAGTCCTCGGGCGGCTGTTGGTAGACGTCCCCGAGGTGGACGATCTTGCGCCGCGCGTTGGGGACCTCGACGCCGACGGCCTGCTTGCCGGGAATCGGCGCCAGGATGCGGATGTCGGTGGCCGCCAGGGCGTAGGCGAGATCGTCCTTGAGCTGCGCGACCTTGGCCACCTTGATGCCCGGCGCCAGCCGGATCTCGTAGCGCGTGATGTGCGGTCCGGTCACACGGCCGATCACCTTGGCTTCGATCCCGAAGTGGCCCAGCGTCTCGACCAGCGTGCGGGCCACCTGCTCCTGCCCGGCGGTGTCGGGCCGGGCCGCGTCGGCGCTGGAGCGCACGAGCACCCGCGTGCTCGGCAGCTGCCATTCGAAGCCCGGGTCGTCGGTGACCGAGGCCCGGTAGCGGCCCTGCGGCGTCAGGTCGGCTGGGTCGACCTTGGGGCGCTGAGCCGGATCGGCGATCTCGGCGTCGAGATCGGGCGCGTCGAACGCCTCGTCCTCGTCGTCGAGGCCGAGCTCCTCCACGCCGTCCGTGTCCGGCCCGCCGGTCGCTTCTCCGTCGTCCTGAATCGGCGGGGCCTCGACGTGCGTTGCCCGCACGATCAGCTCGGCGGTCTCGGGCTCGGGCGGGAGCAGCGAATCGGATCCCACGCCGCCCGGCAGGTCGGGATCGAGCAGCCGATCGCGCTGGTCCGAAACGTGGATGTCGCTCGTGTTGCGGCCCGCCGACGTGGCCGGCCGGCGGGCCACCGTCGTGAGGCTGTCACCGGAGCGGCGCACGGCGCGCCCGGTTTCGACCACGCCGGTGCCGGTAGCGCGCACCACTCCGGCGAGAGTGGCGCCGCTGATCAGGATGAGCCCGGCGAGCAGCAGGAACACGGCGAGGATGTCGGCGCCGAGCTGTGATAGCAGGTGTGAGCTGACCCACAGCTCGGCCTGCCCGAGGACGCCGCCGCGCGATTCGAAGCTGGCGGCACGCCAGAACTCGCGGGCGGACACCTCCCCGGGCCCGATTCCCAGCGTGCCGGCGGCATACGCCAGGGTCAGCGCCGCGACCAGGCAGATCAGGCCCGTCCGCAGGGGACGCGTGGGCGGACGCAGCTCGCGGATCAGGATCAGGCCGCCGGCGCTGACCAGCACCACCGGGACGGCGTAGCCGAGCGCCCCGAACACGAAGCGGAATGCGGTGACGCTGCCGTTGCCGAGCGCCCCGCCGGACCAGTGGACATAGGCGACGCCGCCGAGGAAGATCCCGATCGCGATCAGGGCCAGGGCCAGGACGTCGACGTGGTGTGGCTCGAGCGCCACCGACCGCAGCGTCGGCCGGCTGGCCAGAACCGAGCGGCGCGCGCGTGCGGGCGGCGGCGATTTACGCCGCGGTTTGGGCTTCTGGCGAGGCTTCGTGCTGGCGGCCATCTCTCAAGCAGCTCGCTTCGACGCGGCCACCCGCGCTCCTGCTGTCGGTAAGCATTCGATGAAGGGTCCATAAGGACCTTCGGCAGCCGTTCCCGCGCGCGGGAACTATCCGTACCATCTGCCTGCAACGATGGCCGATTTCGAACGTCCCCCCCGCGTACTCGTCGTCGAGGATGACGACGCGATCGCGCAGGTGCTGCAGCGCTCGCTGCGGATGGAGGGCTACGAGGTCCGGGTCGCCGGCGACGGGCCGGCCGCCCTGGAGGGCGCCCATGGATTCCTCCCCGACCTGGTGCTGCTCGATCTCGGGCTTCCCGGCATGGACGGAATCGAGGTGGCCAAGCGGCTGCGCGACCAGGACGACGACGTCCCGATCCTCGTGCTGACCGCGCGCGACGCGGTCGAGTCACGGGTGGAGGGCCTGGACTCCGGCGCCGACGACTATCTGGTCAAGCCGTTCGAGCGCCAGGAGCTGCTCGCCCGCTTGCGCGCTCTGCTCCGTCGCCGGCCTCCGCGCGGCCAGGCCAACCTGGCCGTCGGGGACCTCAAGCTCAATCCGGACACCCACGAGGTGCTGCGCGGGGACCGGCATGTGGACCTGACCCAGCGCGAGTTCGAGCTGCTCGAGTATCTGATGCGCAACGAGCGCATCGTGATCTCCCGCCAGCGGCTGCTCGACGAGGTCTGGGGCTATGACCCGTTCAGCATGACGAACACCATCGAGGTGTTCGTGTCAAACCTACGACGGAAGCTGGAATCAGGTGGAGAGCCTCGGCTCCTACACACGATCCGCGGCGCAGGCTACGTACTCCGCGTATAGGTCGGTCCCGATCCGGTGGCGCCTGGCCGGCGGCTCGGCGGCGCTGACGTTCGTGATCCTGGCCAGCTTCGCCGCGATCGTCGGCGTGCTGACCAACCGCCAGGTGCGTACCCAGTTCAATGACCAGCAGGACTCGGCGGTCACCCGGCTCTACAACGAGCTCGATGGGAGGCTGCAGTTCGACAAGCGCGCCGCCCTCGACCTCGATTGGTCGCACATCAACGTCTCGCTGAGTGACGCCGCCAGTGGCGAGCACGCCCAGATCCGCATCTTCGATTCCAGTGACGGCATCCTCCTCGGCACCCAGGACCAGATCGCCATCAAGGGCGTCAAGGCCCCCGTTCCCTTCAACCTGTTCGCGTCGGCGCCGAGCGAGACCTCGGGCGAGTTCGTCCAGGCCGGCTACCGGGTGGCGGTCCGCCAGCTCCCCGTCGAGCCGAGCGGATCGGTGATCCTGCTCTACGCCGTGCCGCTCTCAGACGTGGACCACACGCTCGGCCGTGTCGAGGTGTTCCTGCTGCTCGGGGTCCTCGGTGGGACGATCCTGGCCCTGCTGGCGGGGCTGTTCGTGTCGGCCCGGGCGATGCGGCCGATCGTCGAGCTCACCAAGGCGGCCGGGGAGATCGAGCGGACCCGCGATCCCACCCTCCACGTGCCACACCCCGAGGCCGACGACGAGATCGCTGAGCTCGCGCGAACGCTCGAGGGCATGCTCGCGGCGCTGGACTCCGCCCGCAACGACACCCAGGCGATGCTCGACCGCCAGCGCGAGTTCGTCGCCGACGCCTCCCACGAGCTCCGCACTCCGCTGACGAGCGTGCTGGCCAATCTCGAGCTGCTGACCGAGGAGCTGGCCGGCGAGCAGGCCGAGACCGCTGAGGCGGCACTGCGCTCCACCCGGCGGATGCGCCGGCTCGTCGGGGACCTCCTGCTGCTGGCCCGGGCCGATGCCCGCCGGGTACAACCGCACCGCCCCACCGATCTCGCCGACGTGATGGTCGAGGCCGCCTCCGAACTGGGGCCGATGGCCGAGCAGCACGAGATGTCGATCAACGCCGAGCCGGTGATGGTCTCCGGCGTCCGCGATGAGCTGCACCGCCTGGTCCTCAACCTGCTCGAGAACGCCGTCCGTCACACGCCGCCGGGAACCCGGATCCGGGCCTGGACCGAGGCCCGGGATGGCGAGGCGGTCGTGGTGGTGGAGGATTCGGGCCCGGGCATCCCGCCCGAGCTTGCCGGCCGGGTGTTCGAGCGCTTCGTCCGCGGTGGCCGCGACGGCGGCAAGGGATCCGGGCTCGGACTGGCGATCGTGCGGTCGGTGGCCCAGTCCCACGGCGGCACCGTCCTGCTCGAGTCTCCCGACGACGGCACCGGGACGCGGTTTGTCATCAGGATTCCGGCGATCCCCGGCACGCCGCCCCGCGTCACCGACCCGGGCACAGATGAGGTCGATCAGACCTCGACGACGACCGGCAGGACCATCGGGCGTCGCCGCAGCCGGTCATAGACGAACGCCGCCAGGTCGTCGTGGAGGCTCTGCTGGAGCAGATCGATCTCCCGCACGCCCTCCTGGGCCGACACCGTCAGCGAGCGCTCGACCTCCTGGCGGATGTCCGAGACGAGCAGGTCGGCCTGCTCGATGAACGGCACGCCGCGGAAGATCACCTCGGGCGGGACGACCGACTCGCCGCTCTGCTCAGAGACGGTGGCCACGACGATGAAGATGCCGTCGGCCGACAGCATCCGCCGGTCGCGGAGAGCCACGTCGGCCGGGTCGCCGATATCGACGCCGTCGACGAAGATCATCCCGGCGCGCTCTGGCTCGCCGAGGCGGGCGCCGGCGGCGTCGATCTCCAGTGGGAGTCCATTCTCCATCTGGAACACCGCGTCGGGGTCGATTCCCACGGCGTCGGCCAGCTGAGCGTGGAGATGGATGCGTTTGTGGTCGCCATGGATCGGCATCACATAGCGGGGGCGGACGAGGTTGAGCATCAGCTTCAGCTCCTCGGCGAAGCCATGCCCCGAGGCGTGGATCGGCGCCTCGCGCGGGGTGATGACGTCACAGCCGATGTGGTAGAGGCGGTCGACGGTCTCGTTGACGGCGCGCTCGTTGCCCGGGATCGGCGTAGCCGAGAACACGACGGTGTCGCCGCGGCGCAGCGTGATCTGGCGATGATCGTTGTAGGCCATGCGGCGCAGCGCCGACAGCGGCTCGCCCTGGGATCCGGTCGAGATCACGACCACCTTGTGATCGGGCCAGTCCTCGACCTCGTGGGGCTGGATCAGCATGCCCTCGGGGACTTCGATGTGCCCGAGCGAGCGGCCGATGTTGACGTTCTTGCGCATCGAGCGTCCGACCAGCGCCACCTTGCGGTTCAGGGCCGCGGCGGCGTCGATGACCTGTTGGACGCGGTGGATGTTCGAGGCGAAGCTGGTGACCACGATCCGGCCCTCGGCGCGGCCGAAGACCTCCTCCAGATGGGGCCCGACCTCGCGCTCGGAGGGCGAGAACCCGGGCCGGTCGGCGTTGGTGGAGTCGCCGCACAGCAACAGCACGCCCTCGGACCCGAGCTCCGCCAGGCGCGAGACGTCCGCCGGGGGCCCATCGACCGGCGTCTGATCGAACTTGTAGTCACCGGTCAGCAGCACCGTCCCGAGCTCGGTGGTCAGCGCGACGGCGCACGAGTCCGGGATCGAGTGCGTCATGTGGATCAGCTCCAGCTCGAACGGGCCGAGGGAGACCTGCTCACCGGTGGCGAGGTCGTCCAGGTCGACGTCACGGAGGTTGTGCTCGTCGAGCTTGGAGCGGGCCATCGCGATCGTCAGCGGACCGCCCAATACCGAAGGCGTGCTGTCGAGTTCGCGCAGGACCCACGGCAGGGCGCCGACGTGGTCCTCATGTCCGTGGGTGATGACGATCGCCTCGATGTCCTGCGCCCGCTCGCGCAGGTAGCCGAAGTCGGGCAGCACCAGATCGATGCCGAGCATGTCGGCGGTCGGGAACCGCAGGCCGGTGTCGACGACGACGATCCGGTCCTCGTACTCCACCACCGTCATGTTCTTGCCGATCTCGCCCAGGCCGCCGAGCGGCAGGACCCGGAGTTTCGAGTTACTCACGCGGCGGCGGCGAGCATTCCGTGGCGCTCGAGCAGGGACCGCACGACGGTGAGCTCATCGGAGTCGAGCTCGACGTAGGGCAGCCGGGGCTTCCCGGCCGGGACACCGATCAGACGCAGCGCGGCCTTGAGACTGCAGGCGGCGGGCGCGATCGCCAGGTCCCGGTAGACATCCTGGAGCGACGCTTCGATCTCGCGCCGGTGCTCGGGTTCGTCGACCATCCGGTGCATCTCCTCGCCGAAGATGTGGCTACCGGTGAGGATCCCGCCCGGCTCGCCGAGCTCGAGCACGTCGGCCAGCATGTCGTCGTTACCGGCGTAGATGACCATCCCGTCGATCTTCGCGAGGTTGTCGGCATTGGCCTGTTTGACCCCGACGATGTGATCGAGCTGGCCCAGCTCGGCCACGAGATCGTTGGACATGTCGGAGCCGGTGCGCTGGGGGATGTTGTAGAGCAGGATCGGCAGATCGGTCGCGCGCACGACCTCGTTGTAGTGGGCCACGATCCCGCGCCGGTTCGGCCGGTTGTAGTACGGGTTGACCGCCAGCAGCGCGTCGGGTCCCAGCGCGGTGGCGCGCTCGGTCAGCTTGACCGCGTGCCGGGTGTCGTTGGAGCCGACCCCGGCGATGACGGTGCAGGTGGGGTGGTGGGACCGCATCTCGTTGACGGTCAGCTCGATCACCCCGAGATGCTCTTCATCGTCCATCGTCGCCGCCTCGCCGGTGGTCCCACAGACCACCAGCCCGTCGGAGCCGTGCTCGACGAGATGGTGCATGAGCGCCACCGCCGCGGCCTCGTCCACTCTCCCCCGCTCGTCAAACGGGGTCACCATCGCGGTCAGGATCGAGCCGAAGTGGGCAGCCATGGGCCCATTATCGCAGGGGCAGGGGCGGCAAGTCGGGCCGGGGGCCGTGACGCCGGCGTCAGTCGCCGGGCGGCGGGGCGGACGGCTTGGCGTCGGGCTCGAGCAGCCGCTCGTACACCCGCCAGCGCTTGACCAGCCGTCCGCCCATCGCCTCCAGGCCACGGTTCATCGAGGTATTGACCTCGAGGATGAAACTCGCCTCGCCGGCCTTCTGGCGGCTGCGAGCGGCGGCGTCGAAATGCTCCAGGTACAGCGCGGCGGCGACGCCGGTGTGCTGATACTCGGGGAGGACGCCCAGGAACCCGACCCGCACCCGATCGATGATCCGGCCGCGATTGAGGTAGTGAAACCAGCCGAATGGCAGCAGCCGGCCCTGCATCTTCTTGTAGACCTGGTGGATGTCGGGGATGGTGATCGCCATCGCCACCGTCTCGCCCTCGTGCTCGGCGATCATGAACCACTCACGCGAGTAGACGAGCTGCATGTCGATCGCGTAGGCGTCGAGGTCTGCCTTGGAGTACGGGACGAACCCCCAGTTGTGCGACCAGGCGGCGTTGTAGACCTTGGCGAACTCGTCCATCTCCCGCCGCAGGTGGCGGCGCTCCATCTTGCGGATCGTGATCCCGTGCTTCGTCCGAGATCGCTCCGCGACCTTCGGCAGGATCGGGTTCATCCGATCCCGGTCTGAGATCGACAGATCCCAGCCAAACAGGTCCATCGCCTTGATCACGCCCGGGGATGCCTCCAAGCGCCTCTGGTAGTACGGCGGGTTCCACGGCTCCCGGATCAGCGGCTCGCGCTCGAAGCCCTCGATCAGGACCCCGGCCTCGTCGTTGATCTGGAAGTTCATCGGGCCGACCATCCGGTCGCAGCCGTGGGCGCGGCACCAGGTCTCGGCGGCGGCGAGCAGCGCGTCGACGATCTCCTGATCGTCCTCGAACTCCAGGAAGCCGAACAGCCCCCACCGGCTGCCGTGATACTGGTTGAACTCGAAGTCGATCTGCGCGGTGGCCCGTCCGACGACGCGTCCGTCACGCCGGGCCAGGAAGTACTGCCCCTCCCCGTGGGTGAAGAACGCGTTGAGCTTGCGGGTCATGAACAGGTAGCGCTCGAGCTTGAGCGGCGGGATCCACGGGGTCCCGGCGTGCAGGCGAAATGGGAGCGCCACGAACTCCCGCAGATCCCTGAAGCCCGTGACAGCGCTAATTTCGACCGGCATCGGCTCGCAACCGTATCGGAGGTGGAGACGTTGGGCGCAGCGGAGCGGATGAACCGGCCCCCACCCGCGCCGGCCCCGATCCTCGACCACGTGCAGGTCGCGGCCCCGCCCGGGTGCGAGGCGGCGGCCCGCCGGTTCTACGGGGAGCTGCTCGGCCTCGCCGAGATCGAGAAGCCGGAGTCGTTGCAGGCCCGGGGCGGCGTCTGGTTCGCCCTCAGCGGCGACGCCCAGCTGCACGTCGGCGTCGCCGACCCGTTCGTCGCGGGAGCCGCCAAGGCCCACCCGGGGCTACGCGTCGCGCCGGGGCGCCTGGACGAGCTGGCGGCAAGTCTGGCGGGGGCGGGCGCGGCGGTGGCCTGGGATGAGGCATTGCCCGGGGTGCGGCGGTTCTTCACCGCCGACCCGTGGGGCAACCGGCTGGAGCTGCTGGCCAAACATCCCGGGCCCGCGCCCCGACGTGGATGACAAATCGCACCGCAGAGGTCGAAAGGTGAATCCGCATCGAACCAGTGCGATTTGGCGACGCACCGTGGCTACCCGCGGCACCCGCGCCTCCTCGATAGAAGTCATCTCTCGCCGAGAGACGGCTACGCCGCCCGCGGCAGGTCGGGCGCGTGCCGCTCTCCGCTGCCGCGGTACTTCGGCCCCTGGTAGGGACCGGGCTTGGGACGCACCTTCCCGCCAGGGAACGCGAGCCGCAGGATGGTGCGCTGAACCATGCCGAGCTGCTGATGGAACGGCCCGCTGTTGTAGGGCAGGTCGTAGCGCTCGCAGATCTCGCGGACCTTGGGGGCGATCTCCCCGTAGCGGGTGCTCGGCATGTCCGGGAACAGGTGGTGCTCCACCTGGTAGCCGAGGTTGCCGCTGATCACGTGGAACATCGGCCCGCCGTCGATGTTGGCGGCGCCGCAGAGCTGACGCAGGTACCAGCCGCCGCGCGTCTCGTCGTTGGTCTCCGCCTGCGTGAACGTGTAGGTCTGGTCGGGGAAGTGGCCGCAGAAGATGATCGCGTAGGACCAGACGTTGCGGATGAGGTTGGCGACGACGTCGGCGGTGAGCGTCCGGACGAACGGCTGGCGGAAGGATCGGCGATCGATCAGCTTGGACAGCAGCCCGTCGTCGTCGCCGGCCTTCCGGGCGGCCTTGCGCATCGCCCGGCGCGCCGTGCGGCTCAGATCCTGGACCCGGCTCTCGTCCCGGGACTTCGCGGCGATGACGGCGGCCTCGACGGCGGTCATCACCAGGCCGCTGATCAACGGCCAGGCGATGTAGTCCTTGGTGATCTGCGTCCGGGCCTTCTTGCCGATGCCCTTCAGCTCCTTGCGCAGCTGCTCAGGGTCCTTCTCGCCGTGGCGGATCGCCTCGAAGTTGAGGTCGTGGACCGCGACCCCCCACTCGAACAGCATCGCCAGGACGACGTTGTAGATCGGCTGCAGCAGGTAGACCGGGTGCCAGCCCTGCTCGGGATCGATGCGCATGATCTCGTAGCCGAGATCGCGGTCCTTGCCGAGGATGTTGGTGTAGGTGTGATGGATGAAGTTGTGGGAATGGCGCCACGCCTCGGCCGGCGAGGCGGTGTCCCAGTCCCAGGCCCGCGAGTTGATCACGGGGTCGTTCATCCAGTCCCATTGGCCGTGCAGGACGTTGTGCCCGATCTCCATGTTCTCCAGGATCTTGGCCAGTCCGAGCGTGCCGGCTCCGAGCAGCCACGGGATTCGCCAGCGGGACGCGATCAGCTCCGCGCGCCCGATCAGCGCCAGCTTGCGCTGAAACGCGATCATCGAGCGGATGTAGGTGGCATCACGGTCGCCGAGGTCGGCCTTGACCTGCTCGTGCAACTCGTCGAACTCGCGTCCCAGGGCCTCGATCTGCTCCGGAGTCAGGCGGTGCAGGGGATTGTCGGAGGTGTCGCTCGGCGCGGATGGCGCCCGGCCATTTCCGTTGTGGACAGTGGTGGTCATGAGTCCTCCTCGGGGTCGGGTCTCATAGGGCAATCTCGATCGGTCCCTCGGGAGCGCTGATGCAGGTCCGGATGACCTCGCCTTCTTGGCCGTAGACCGTGCCGTTGCGCAGGTCTCGGACGCGGCCCGAGCGCAGCTCGCCGACGCAGGTGTGGCAGATGCCCTCGCGGCAGCCGTAGGGCAGCTCGAGTCCGGCCTGCTCACCCGCCACCAGGATCGGCACGCTGCCGTCGGACTCGGCCGTGCAGTCCGATTCCAGGAACGCGATCGTCCCCCCCTCGCCCCCCTCGCCGTCGCCGAGGCCGAGCTTGGGCTGGAAGCGCTCCATGTGCAGGCGCTCGGTGGCGCCGGACCGCTCGTAGTGCCGGCCGAAGTCCTCGAGCATGTCGTTCGGCCCGGAGATGAACGTGTCCCGATCGGTCCAGTCCGAGCACAACCGGTCCAGATCGGCGGGCCCCATGCGCCCGTTGCCGGCGGTGAGCTGCTCGTGCAGCACGAATCGGTCGTGGCGCCGGGCCAGGTCGCGCAGCTCGTCGCCGAAGATGACCTCGTCGGCGTGCCGGGCCGAGTGCAGCAGGACCGCGTCGCCGAGCTCGCCGCTGCGGTCCAGGTGACGCAGCATGCTCATGATCGGGGTGATCCCGCTTCCGGCGCTGATGAACAGCAGCTTGCCCGGCAGCCGGTCCGGAAGCACGAATTCGCCCTCCACCCCACCGAGCGAGACGATCGTCCCGGGACGACCGCGACGCACGAGGTAGGGCGAGACCTTGCCCTCATCCACGTTCTTGACCGTGATGCTGATCAGGCCATCGGGCCGCTGCGGGTCCGAGGTCAGCGAATACGCGCGCCAGTGGCGCACCCCTTCGATGTCGAGGCCGATGCGCAGGTACTGGCCGGGCCGATGACCGCCCCAGCGATAGCCGGGCTTGACCAGGACCGTGGCAGCGTCCTTGGTCTCGTGGTTGATCTCCTCGATCCGGCCGCGCAGCTCGCGCGTCGACCACAGCGGGTTGATCAGCTCCAGGTAGTCGTCGATGAGCAACGGCGAGCTCAGCGACGCCAGCGCATCGAGAATCCGGCGCTGAATCGGGTGGACGTTGGGTCGCGCTCCTCTTTCGGGCATCCCTGTACTCAAGGGTAATATCCAGTTCAGTAGATTCCTATTCGGTTTGTCGCGACGGGAGGCCACAACTTCTGGCCGCGCCCACGCCCCCCAGCGGCGGGCAGGCACTCAGGGCATGCCCCGGTCGGTCCGCGAGCAGCTGATCCTGAGGGTCGCCGGCCGGGTGTTCGCCGAGGGCGGATACGAGCGCGCCTCGATGGATCGCATCGCGTCGCTGGCGGGCGTGTCCAAACCGATGCTGTACGCCTACTTCGGCTCCAAGGAGGGGTTGTACGTCGCCTACGTCGAGCGCACCGGCGGAGAGCTCGTCCAGCGGCTGGTCCAGGCCGACCAGACCGACGGGAAGCCGCCCCACCCGCCCCGCCACCGGGCGGTCATCGGAGAGTTCCTGGCCTTCGTCGAGGAGCATCGCGATGGTTGGACGGTGCTGTTCCGGGAGCTGAACACGCGCCGGCCGCTGGCCGAGCAGGTGGCCCAGGTGCGCTCGCAGATCGTCGCCGAGGTCCGGCGGATGCTCGAGGGCGACGGCGAGAGCGACGGCGACGGCGACGGCGAGCGGTCGTCGTCCGGCCTGCGCCCGCCCGCGTCAGAAGGAGTCGCCGAGGCGATCGTCGGCGCCGGCGAGGCGCTGGCCAACTGGTGGCTGAACAAGCCCGACGTCGAGCGTGACGACGTGATCGACTGGTACGTCGGCCTCACCGGGGCGGCGATCTCGGCCGCCACCCGCCGCAGCGGTCACGACGCCTGAGCCCGGCGCTACAGGAGCTTCTCGAGCCCGACGACCGGGGACTCGGAGAGGCCGCCCACGCGGCGTACGGCCAGGAGCACACCCGGCATGAAGCTCTCGCGGTCGATCGAGTCGTGGCGGATCGTCAGCGTCTGGCCGACGTCGCCGAGGATCACCTCCTGGTGGGCGACCAGGCCGGGCAGGCGAACCGAGTGAATGGGCACCTCGTGGCCGTCCTCGCTGGCGTCGCGCATCAGGGCGGCGGTGCGCGCCGCCGTGCCGCTGGGCTTGTCGAGCTTGCCATCGTGGTGGAGCTCGATGATCTCGGCCCGGGCCATGTGCTTGGCGGCCTGCACGGCGAACTGCATCATCAGCACCGCGCCGATGGCGAAGTTCGGCGCCACGAACACGTTGGCGCCGGACACGTTGCCGAGGTCGGCGACGTCGAAGCCGGTGGTTCCGATCACGACATGCACGCCGGCGGCGACCGCCTGACGCGCGTTGTCGACCGCCGTCGACGGGATGGTGAAGTCGACCAGGACGTCGGGCCCGGCGGCCAGCGCGTCGGCGAGGCTGGCGTCCAGCGCCGGATCGGCGCGAGCGACGAGCTCCATGTCGGCGGCGCCGTCCACCGCCCGGCAGACCGTCTCACCCATTCGCCCGGCGGCGCCGGCGACGGCGACCTTGATCGGCGGCCCCGCCATCGGCGCGGCTAGCGAGTCCCGCCGACCGGGACCCCGGCCAATCCGGTGACGCCCGCCACCGCCTCGTCGAAGCGCTCCTGGTCGGGGCCGATCGCCACCGCCGACAGGCGCTCGGGGTCCCACAGTTCCTGCACCAGCGCCGCCAGATCATCGACCGACACGGCATCGATCCGTTCCACGACCTCGTCCAGGGGCATCAGCGGCGAGCCGGCGAGGATCTCGGAGCCAAGCCGGTTCATCCGCGCCCCGGTCGACTCCAGCGCCAGGACGACGCGGCCCTTGAGGTTCTCCTTGGCCCGCGCGAGCTCCTCGGGGGTCGCGGGCTCGGCGCGGAACCGCGTCAGCTCGCTCCCGACGACCGACAGCGCCTGGACCAGGTTCTCGGCGCGCGTGCCCACGTAGAGCCCGACCTGTCCCGTGTCGGTGTAGGCGCTGGTGAACGAGTACACCGAGTAGGCCAGTCCCCGGCGCTCGCGGATCTCCTGAAAGAGCCGGGAGGACGAGGTGCCGCCGAAGATGGTGTCGAGCACCCGCAGCGCGAACCGCCGATCGTCATGACGCGACATCCCGGTGCCGCCGAGGCACACGTGGTACTGCTCGGTGTCCTTGCGTTCGAAGCGAAGGCCGGCCGGCGCCGTCGGCGCCGCGCCGCCGCCCGTCATCGGGATTCCCGCGGCGGCCGCGCCGCCGTTGGCCGGGATCGGGCCGGTCCGCACGCGGGCCAGCTCGACGAGGGCGTCGTGATCAACCGCGCCGGAGGCGGCGATCACGATGTTGTCGGGCCGGTACCGCGCCCGATGAAAGCCGGCGATGTCAGCCGCCGGGGTCTCGGAGATGACGCTGGCCCGGCCGATGATCGCCCGGCCGAGCGGATCGTCGCCGAACACCGTCTCGCCGAGCATGTCGAACACCTTCTCCTGGGGATCGTCCTCGTACATCGCGATCTCCTCGAGGATCACCTCGCGCTCGGATTCGATGTCCCGGAACGTCGGGCGGAACACCATGTCCGCCATGACGTCGAACGCGTCGGCGAGGTGCTCGTCGATCACCCGCGCGTAGACCGAGGTCGTCTCCTTGCCGGTGCCGGCATTGAGCTCTGCCCCCATGCCGTCGAAGATCTGGTCGATCTGCAGCGACTCGTACTTCGCGGTGCCCTTGAACAACAGGTGCTCGAGCAGGTGCGACAGCCCCGCCTCGTGCTCGAGCTCATAGCGCGAGCCGGTCCCGATCCAGAACCCGAGCGACACGGACCGGACGGAGGGCATTGCCTCCGTCACGATCCGGACGCCCGACTCGAGCGTCGTCAGGCGGTGCTGTTGCTTCACTGCTGTCCGCGGCGCGACTAGGAGCGCGGACGCTCGGGGTCGCGATCGCGGACCCGGCCGCGATCGCCGTCGCGCGGTCCACGGTCCCGGTCACGCGATCCGCCGCGGTCACCGTTGCGCGGTCCACGGTCCCGGTCACGCGATCCGCCGCGGTCGCCGCGGTCGGGCCGCGAGCGCGTCGCCTCGGCGGCGGCGATGCCGGCCAGCTCTTCCTTGTTCTTGCCCTGGATCTCGGGATCGGAGGTGAGCCGGAGGCCGATGCGGCCCCGCTCACGATCGACCTCGACGACCTTGACCGCGACCTCGTCGCCCTTGTTGAGCACCTCCTCGACCGTGGCAATCCTCTGCCCCGGCGCGACGTTGGAGATGTGCAGCAGGCCGTCGGTGCCCTTGGAGAGCTCGACGAACGCGCCGAACGTGGTCGTCTTGACGACCTTGCCGGTGAACTCGTCGCCGACCTCGACCTCCTTGGTCATCGAGCTGATCCGGGCCACCAGCGCATCGCCCAGCTCCCGGTTCGACGCGTAGACGAGGACCATGCCCTCGTCGTTGACGTCGATCTGGGACTCGAACTCCTCCTGCAGGGCGCGAATCGTCTCGCCGCCCTTGCCGATGAGCAGGCCGATCTTCTCCGGGTCGATCTTGACCGAGGAGATCCCCGGGGCGTACTTGGACAGCTCCGCGCGCGGCATGTCGATGACCGAGTTCATCTCATTCAGGATGAACTCCCGCGCGACCTTGGCCTGCGCCAGCGCGTCGCGCATGATCTCGAACGTCACGCCCGTGATCTTGATGTCCATCTGCAGGGCGGTGATCCCGTCCCTGGTTCCGGCGACCTTGAAGTCCATGTCGCCGAGGTGGTCCTCGACGCCGGCGATGTCGGTGAGGATGACGTAGTCGTCGCCCTCCTTGATCAGCCCCATCGCGATACCCGCGACCGGGGCCTTGATCGGCACGCCCGCGTCCATCAACGACAGGGTTGAACCGCACACCGACGCCATCGACGAGGAGCCGTTGGACTCGAAGATGTCCGACACGATCCGGATCGTGTACGGGAAGTCCTCCTGGCTCGGGATCATCGGGACCAGGGCGCGCTCGGCGAGCGCTCCATGGCCGATGTCACGGCGCTTGGGACCCCGCATGAAGCCGGCCTCCCCGACCGAGAACGGCGGGAAGTTGTAGTGGTGGAAGTAGCGCTTGGTCGTCTCGAGACCGAGCGTGTCCAGTCGCATCTCCTCGCGCGTGGTGCCGAGCGCGACGACACTGAACGCCTGTGTCTGGCCGCGGGTGAACAGCGCGGACCCGTGCGTCCGCGGGGCCACGTCCACCTCGATCGAGATGGGGCGGATCTCGTCGGTGCCGCGTCCGTCGGGACGCTTCTTCTGGACCGCGATTCGCTCCCGGATCAGCGTTTTCTCGAGCTTGTCGAACGCCCGCTGGGCGTTGGTGCGGTACTCGGCGTACGTCTCGGACTCGGGGGCGCCGGAGTAGTGCTCGAGGATCTGCTCCTCGACGGCCTTGGTGGCCGACTGGCGGTCGAGCTTGTCCTCCACCTGGGTCGCCGCGTCCAGCGCAGCGCCGTGGGAGGCCTTGATCTGCTCGTACAGCTCGGCGTGGACCTGCGGGATCTCGACCTCGGTCTTGGCCTTGCCGGCCTTCTCGGCCAGCTCCCGCTGGGCGGCGCACAGCTTCTTGATGTTCTCGTGCGCGATGTCGAGCGCATCGAGGATCTCGGCCTCGGGGATCTCGTGGGCGCCGGCCTCGACCATCAGGATGGCGTCTTCGGTGCCCGCGACGATCAGATCGAGGTCGGCGTTCTCCAGCAACAGTTCCTCGTCGGGGTTCACGACGAAGTTGCCGTCGATCTTGCCCACGCGGACCGCGCCGACGGGCGACGGGAACGGGATGTTGGACACCATCAGTGCCGCGGACGCCCCGTTCATCGCCAGCATGTCGTAGGGGTTGACGTGGTCAACCGACATCGGCAGCGCCACCAGCTGGGTCTCATGACGCCAGCCCTTGGGGAACAACGGCCGGATCGGGCGGTCGATCAGACGCGCGGTCAGCGTCGCCTTCTCGCCGGCGCGACCTTCGCGCTTGAAGAACGAGCCGGGGATCTTCCCGGCGGCATACATCCGCTCCTCGACATCGACGGTGAGCGGGAGGAAGTCCACGTCGCGGAGATTGCCCGCGGTCGCGGTACAGAGGACCATCGTGTCGCCCGCCTGGACGACTACTGCGCCGGAGGCCTGCTTGGCCAGCTTGCCGGTCTCGAACGAGATCTCTTTGCCCTCGATCTCGACGGAGACGCGCGTGACGGCGTCAGACATATTCAATTCCCTTCTGCCCCGCCCTTCGGTCGGCGGAGTTTTGCTTTTCTCTAGTTCGTCCGAACGGTCCTGATGCTAGCGGGTTCGGGCTGACCGGACTCTCGGACGCGCGCGCGCACAAGGCCCGCCGGCGGCTCCCGGCCGACTAAGCGGACCCCACGGTCCACTTGTGCTACCGTAACCGGACCCGCTGGTCCAGTTTACTCACGGCACCCTCTCCAGGAGCACAGGCATGAGCGCAACCACCACCTCCGGCCACACGATCGTCGACGCGCCACCCAGGCGCGTCAACCCCTGGCTCGTGCTGGTGATCGCGTGCCTGGCCCAGTTCATGGTCGTGCTCGATGCCACCGTGGTCAACATCGCGCTGCCGTCGGTTCAGCGCGGGCTGCACTTCTCGGCCGCCAACCTGCAGTGGGTGGTCAACGGGTACACGCTCATCTTCGGCGGCTTCCTGCTGCTGGGCGGGCGCGCGGCGGACCTGCTCGGTCGCAAACGCCTGTTCATCGCCGGGGTCGTGCTGTTCTCGGCCGCCTCCCTGCTCAACGGGGTCGCGCAGTCCTCGGGCATGCTGATCGTCGGACGCGGCCTCCAGGGCCTCGGTGGCGCGCTCGTCTCCCCCGCCGCCCTGTCGATCGTCACCACCACCTTCACTGACGGCGACGACCGAACCAAGGCGCTCGGCGTGTGGAGCGCGATCGCCGCCGGCGGCGCAGCGGTCGGGCTGCTCGTGGGCGGCATCCTCACCGATGTGGCGTCGTGGCGGTGGGTGTTCTTCGTCAACGTCCCGGTCGGCATCGCCACGGTGGTGCTGGCGCTGCGCTACGTCACCGAGTCACGCATGGACGTGGCGCGCCGTTCCTATGACATCGCCGGCGCGGTGGCCGTCACCGGTGGCCTGGTGGTGCTCGTGTACGCCATCGTCAAGGCCCAGGCCTACGGCTGGGGTTCGACCCGCACGCTGGGACTCGGCGCCATCGCGGTCGCGATGCTGGCGGCGTTCCTGGTGATCGAGAGCCGGAGCGCCGCGCCACTGATGCGGCTGGGCATCTTCCGCATCCGCACCCTCGCCGTCGCCGACAGCGCGCTGCTGCTCGTGGCGTCGGGCATGTTCGGGATGTTCTTCTTCGCCTCGCTCTACGTGCAGGAGGTGCTCGGCTACAGCCCCCTGCGGGCCGGGTTGGCATTCCTGCCGGTGAGCGCCGGGATCATCGTCGGAGCCGGCCTCGCGCAGCAACTGATCAAGCGCTTCGGCGTGCGCACCGTGTCGATTGCCGGGATCAGCCTGGCGACGGCGGGCATGGTCGTGCTCACCCAACTGCCCGTCCACGGCAGCTATGCCGGCAACCTGCTCGTCGGGCTGCTGCCGATGAGCATCGGCATGGGACTGACGTTCGTGCCGATCACGCTGCTGGGGACCAGCGGCGTCAAGGCCGAGGATGCCGGTCTGGCGTCGGGGTTGTTCAACACCGCCCAGCAGGTCGGCGGCTCGCTGGGGCTGGCGATCCTCTCCTCCCTGGCGGCCAGCCGGACGAGCAGCCTCCTGAGCGGGTCCGGGAGCCACGGGTTGGCGGCGACGGTGTCGGCTCGTGTATCGGGCTACCACGTCGCCTTCGTGGCGGCCGCGATCATGCTGGCGATCGCCGCCGGCCTGATGGCGTTTGTCCTGCGCCGAGCCCACATCCGTGAGATCGAGCTCGAGCTGGCCGCGGGTGGCGCGGCGCCGGTGGCGGCCTGATCATGGATCGACACGACGCGGCCGCGGACGTGGAAGAATCCCCGGCGATGGAGGATGGTCAGCGCCGCACCATGCGGGCCGATGCCGAGCGCAACCGGCGTCGGCTGCTCGACGCCGCCACCGAGATGTTCTGTGACCGCGGGCTCGACGTCGGGGTGGCCGAGATCGCCCAGCAGGCGGGCGTCGGCCGGGGAACGCTGTTTCGCAACTTCCCCTCCAAGGAGCACCTCATCTCGGCCATCCTCGTCCAGCGGCTCCACGAGTCGATCAACCGCGGGCGCGTGGCGTTGGAATCCACGGACCCGGGCGCGGCGCTGTTTGACCTGATCGAGCAGTCGGTGGGCCGCTCGCAGACCGATCGCGCGCTGTTCGACGCGCTGGCCGACACGTGGCTGGCCCACAAGGAGATCCACGCCGCGCACACCGAGCTGCTCGAGGTCCTCGACGCGCTCGTCCGCCGCGCCCAGGACGCCGGAGGCGTCCGCGACGACATCAGCGCCGTCGATGTGCTGATGATGATCAAGGGCATCTGCGAGGCGGCCGCCGCCTTCCAGCACGTCAACCCCGACATCGCATTGCGCCAGATCGATCTCGTCCGGGCGGCGATCAGCGCCGACCGGGTGCTGCGGCCGCTCCGCGGCCAGCCGCCGACGATCGAGGATCTCGAGAGCGTCGCAGTGCCGCCGTCCGAGGCGCTGCGCTCGACCCCGGCGGCCTGAGCCAGGGCTAGCTCCCGCGGCCCAGGCGCCGCTCGAGCACCGCAATCTCAGCTGGCTCGGCGACGCCGTCGTGCCACTGAAACAGCGTCGGCGTCGTCACCACCCCGGCGCGCACACCGGAGCGGAAATCGCGCGTGACCCGCTCGCGGACCTCGTCGCTGCGGCGATCGGCGTCGAACCGGGCCAGACCGAGCTCCAACCGCTCGGCGCGGCGCCACAGGTGCGGGTCCTCGAGTCGCCCCTGATCGCCGAACAGCAGGTCGTGCATCTCCCAGAAGCGCCCCTGGCGGCCGGCCGCCTCGGCGGCGCACGCCGCGGGCCAGGCCCGCGGGTGGCTGGAGCGAACCGGGAAGTGGCGGAACACCACCTCGATGGGGAGCTCGCGCAGCCGCTGCTCCTGGGCCGCGCAGAAGGGGCACTCGAAGTCCGCGTAGACGATCACGATCGGTGAATCCGGACCCACCGATCCGCGTCGGTGATCATCCTCGCCGGGATCGGGAACCGGCGCGGAGCCGAGCTCGCTCACCGGCCCACCACGCTCCGAGGAGCGTCGGTCGCGCTCAGGACTTCAGGACTCCAGCGCGTCGAAGATCAGGTTCGCGCCGGGCAGGTCGCCGGGCGACGGCGCCTGATAGCTCCAGCGCACGATCTTGTCCGGACCGATGACGGCCAGTGCCCGCTGGGCGAAGCCGCCCTCGTGATAGGCGCCGAACGCGCGGCAGACGGCGCCCTTGGGCTCGAAATCAGACAGCTGCTCGATCGTCACTCCGAGCGCCTCCGCGAACGCCGTCTGGGAGTAGGTGGCGTCACACGACACGCCGTACAGCGTCGCCCCCTTGGCGCGAAAGTCCTCGAGCACCTCTTGATAGAGGTTGAGCTGATCGGTGCAGACGGGGCTGAACGCGAACGGATAGAAGACGAGGACCGTCGTCTGGCCCTCGAGGTCCGCGGTGGTGAAGTCAGAGCCGTCGCCGCGCTTGAGGGTGAACTCGGGGACCGGAGTCCCGCCCTCGATCACCGGCGCAGGCCGAGTTCACGGATCAGGGCGCGGTAGCGCTCCAGATCATCGCGCTGCAGATAGTTCAGGAACCGGCGCCGGCGGCCGACCAGCATCAGCAGGCCGCGGCGAGAGTGGTGGTCTTTACCATGGGCGCGCAGGTGCTCGGTCAGCTCGTTAATGCGCTCGGTGAGCAGCGCGACCTGTACCTCGGTCTTGCCGGTGTCGGCCTCGTTGTCACCGAACTTGGCGACCAGCTCCTGCTTGCGTTCCTGCGTCATAGTCATGCGGCCGGTGAGGCTAGCAGAATGGGCGCTGGGCTCCGGGGCGCCGGCGCCGGCGCGTCCCCGCCCGCTACCGGCACCGGTCCCGCGTCTGGACGACATCGATCCGCATCTGCTCCACCAGCGCCTCGACGGTGTCAAAGCGGCGCTCGCCGCGCAGGCGCGCCACGAAGTCCACGCGCAGCACCCGCCCGTAGAGATCCTCGTCGCGGTCGAGCAGAAAGGCCTCGACCAGGACCGCTCGCCCGGTCCCGAACGTCGGGCGCACGCCCACGCTGACCGCCGCACAGGCCCCGTCGGCCCAAGCGGCATACACGCCGTGCCCGGGACAGACGAGCTCCTCGTCGGGCACGATGTTGGCGGTGGGGAATCCGAGCAGCCGCCCGCGCTGGTCGCCGTGGACCACCTCGCCGCGCATCTGGAACGGAGATCCCAGGAACCGCGCCGCGTGCTCGACGTCACCCGCTGACACGAGCGCCCGGATGTGGCTCGAGGACACGATCTCCCCATCGACCTCCACCAGGCGGACCACCCGCGTCTCGAATCGCGGGTCGGCGCCGAGCATCTCGGTGTCGCCGGCGGCGCCGTGGCCGAAGCGGAAGTTCTCCCCCACCGACACGTGCGTGGCCCGGAGCGTGCCGACGAGGACCTGCTCGACGAACTCGGTCGGCGTCTGCGCCGCGAAGCGGTCGTCAAAGCCGATCACGACGAGCTCCTGCACCCCGAGCTGGGCGATCAGCTCGATCTTGGCGTCGAGGCTGGTCAAGAGCCGCGGCGCCGCCTCGGGCCGGATGATCGCGAGCGGATGGGGCTCGAACGTCAGCACGGTGTCGCTGCCGTCGATCACCTCCCGGTGCCCGAGATGCACGCCGTCGAACTCGCCGACGGCGACCCGCCGCGGGCGCGGCTGGACATCCTTGAGCATCGTCACCTGCATCGGCGCAAGACTATTGACGAAATCCGACCATCGGCTTGAGCGCCGACCCGCCGTCAACGGGCTGGGCGAGGGCGATGAGCCCCTCGGTGTCGGTGAGGCGGATGATCTCGGCGCCCGCCGGGGCAGCGGCGCCCTCGACGCGCGCCCCGTGGGCGGCACGCCGGGCCTGATCGCCGGCCAGTTTCACCTCCGGCAGGAACGCCAGTGCCTGCGACAGTTCGACCGGGCGCTCGGGGTCGGCCTGGGCGACGTCGAAGTCGCCGATCCGGGTTCGGCGCAGCGCCTCGCAGTAGGCGTCGCCGAGGTCGGCGATCAGGCTGCGCACATACGTGCCCGATGAGCACTCGATGACGAAGGCGCGGCGATCGCCGCGGCGCCAGACCTCGTCGAAGCGATGGACCTGGACCTCACGCTCGGCCAACTCCACCGTCTCCCCCCGGCGAGCCAGCTCATACGCCCGGCGGCCGCCGACCTTCACCGCCGAGTATGCCGGGGGGCGCTGGCGCACCAGCCCGGTCGGCAGCTCGAGCGCGCCGTCGGGGACGCGGCCGGTCTCCACGATCTCCCCCTCGGGGTCCCCGGTGCTCGACGTGGCGCCGAACCGGGCCGTCACCTCATAGCGCTTGCGCAGGGCCATCAGGAAGCGCTGGGCTCGGGTGGCTCGCCCGACCAGGACGAGCAGCAGGCCCGTGGCGAAGGGGTCCAGCGTCCCGGCGTGGCCGACCCTGGTCTTGCGCGGCAGCGTGCGGCGGACGGATGCCACCACGTCGTGGGACGTGATCCCCGCCGGCTTGTCGCACAGCAGGACGTAGTCCGAGGGCACTACAGCTGCGCGGCGAGCTGCTCGCGCAGGAAGTCCACGAGCTCGTCGTGGGACAGCTCGGTGCTGAAGCCGGCGGCCTGCCGGTGGCCGCCGCCGCCCTGGGCGCGGGCGATCGCCGACACGTCGATGCTGTCGTCGCCGGCCCGTAGCGAGACCTTTCGCAGCCCGGCGGCGCCGGCACCGCTCAGCCGATCGCGGACGAGCGCGGCGATCCGCGTGCCCTGTACCGCGCGCAGGTGGTCCACGACGCCCTCGGAGTAGCTCTCCTCGGCGTCGGACTCGCTGAAGTCCCCCGCTGACAGATCGGTGATGGTGAGCCGTCCGTCGTCGTAGCGCTCGATGTTGGCCAGGCCGCGCGCCAGCAGCGCCAGCTTGCCGTACGGCACGCCTTCGTAGACGCGGCGGTAGATCTCGTGGACCTCGATGCCGGCGCCGATCAGGTCGGCGGCCATCAGATGCGCACGGACGCCGGTGTTCTCGTACATGAAGCGACCGGTGTCGGTGATCAGGCCCACGTACAGCGCGTCGGCGACCGTCCGGGTCGGCGTGACCTCGAGCGCGTGCATCAGGTCCCAGATGATCTCGGCGGTGCAGGAGGCGGCGGGGACGACGAGGTTGACGGTCCCGAAGTGGGTGTTGTCGTGGTGGTGATCGATGTTGAGGATGTGAAGCCGATCCCGCCCCACCTGGCGGAACGCCTCGGCCGGATTGCGATCGACGTTGCCGCAGTCCAGGAACACGATCGTGCGCTCCTGAACGTCGGCGGGTGGCTCGGAGACGAGGCCCTCCAGCGGCAGGAACCGGTACTCCTGGGGCAGCGGCAGCTCGCGGGCGTCGATGAACATGAGGCAGTCCTTGCCGATCGCCGACAGGATCCCCTGCATGGCCACCAGCGAGCCGATCGCGTCGCCATCCGGATTCTCATGGGCCACGACAACGAGCTTGGAGGCCGCGCGCAGCTCGTCGAGGACGTGCTCCCGGTCCGAGCGGTCGCCGTTAGTGGTCACGGGCGGTCCTCTCGTCGGTGGCGGCGTTGTCATCGACCAGGCGACTGATGCGCATACCGCGGTCAACGGTTCCGTCGTACTCGAACGTCAACGACGGGGTGTGGCGGAGCGTCAGCTCGGACGCCAGGCGGTGCTGCAGGAAGCCGTGCGCGGAACGCAGCCCGTCCATGCTGGCCTCGCGCTCCGGCTCGTCGCCGAGAACGCTGACATACACACGAGCATGTCGTAGGTCGGAGCTTGTCTTGACACCGGTCACGGTCACGAAACCAACACGTGGATCCTTGAGATCTGTGGCGATCGCATCCGACAGAACGGCCCTCATGGCCTCGTCGACCCGTCGCATGCGGCTTCCACGCATCCTAGCCCCCGCACAGTCGTTCGCGCTGCGAGCTCATGCCCCTCATCCTCGCAAATCCTCGACCGAGGCCAGCAGCCGCTCGACGCGCGCTCCCTCGGGGCAGCGAGCGAGCACCCAGCGCTCCACCCCGTCGGCCGCCTCGGTCACCCGCCGCAACGACCCGCCGGTGAGGGCGGCGGTCAGCGTCGCGCGCTGCCACAGGTCCTGGTGCCCGGTCTCGGCCACGGTCACGCCGAGGCGCCCGTGCAGTTGCGCCTTGATCGAGCTCAGCTCCTTGCGCTTGCCCTTCAGGCTGCCGGCGTCGGGGAAATGAAGCTCGATCACGAGTACGGCGACGAACCCTCCGGCGGACATCAGCGTGCGTCCGGCCCCCGACGGGCCTCGAACAGCGGACCCGGCTCAGGCGAGCTCGCGCTCGACCTGACGGGTCGTGTAGGTCTCGAGCACGTCGCCCTCCTTGACGTCGGCATAGTCCCGCAGCACGATCCCGCAGTCAAAGCCGGCGGCCACCTCGCGGGCATCTTCGTTGAAGCGCCGCAGGCTGAGGATCTCGCCGTCCCAGATGACGGTTCCGTCGCGGACCAGACGAACCTTGGAGCCGCGGGTGATCCGGCCCTCGGTGACGTGCGAGCCGGCGATCGTCCCGACGCGAGAGGCGCGGAAGATCTGGCGGACCTCGGCGGAGCCGAGCGCGTCCTCCACCTCCTCGGGGACGAGCATTCCCTGCATGGCGCTGCGCAGTTCGTCGATGGCGCGGTAGATGACCGAGTAGTGGCGGATCTCAACGCCCTCGCGCTCGGCGACGGCGCGGGCGTCACCGACCGGGCGCACGTTGAACGCCAGGATGACCGCCTGGGAGGCCGCGGCGAGCATCACGTCGGACTCGGTCACGGCGCCGACGGCGCGGCGGATCACGTTGACCGAGACCTCGTCCTGGGGCAGCTTGGCGATCTCGTCCTCGATCGCCTCCAGCGATCCGGCCACGTCGGCCTTGAGCAGGAGGTTGAGCTCCTGCAGGTCAGACCCGAAGATGTTCTCCAACGACACGCGCTTGCCGCTCTGGCGAGCCAGCGACTCGGCCTTCAGGCGCGTCGCTCGCTCGCCCGCCAGCTGGCGGGCGCGGCGCTCGTGCTCGACGACGCGGACGTGCTCGCCGGCCTCCGGGACGCCGTCGAAGCCGAGCACTTCGACCGGCTCGCCGGGCAGCGCCTGGCCGATGCGCTTGCCGAGGAAGTCGTGCATCGCCCGGACCCGGCCCCACTGGGCGCCGGCCACGAGCGCGTCGCCGACCTCCAGCGTGCCGCGGCTGACCAGGATCGTGACCACCGGACCGCGCCCGGGGTCGAGCTTTGACTCGATCACGGTGCCCGAGGCGGCGGCGTCGGGGTTGGCCTTGAGCTCCTCGACCTCGGCCATGACGATGATCGTGTCGAGCAGGTTGTCGAGCCCCTCCCGGGTCTTGGCCGAGACGTTGACGAATTCGGTGTCGCCGCCCCACTCGACGGGCTGCAATCCCAGCTGGGTCATCTCGGTGCGGACCCGGTCGGGCTGTGCGCCCTCCTTGTCGACCTTGTTGACGGCGACCAGCATCGGGACGCCGGCGTCCTTGGCGTGGTCGACGGCCTCCTGGGTCTGCGGCTTGACGCCATCGTCGGCGGCGACCACGATCACGGCGATATCGGTGACCTTGGCGCCGCGGGCGCGCATGGCGGTGAACGCCTCGTGGCCCGGGGTGTCGAGGAAGGTGACGGGATGGTTGTCGTGCCGGACCTGGTAGGCGCCGATGTGCTGGGTGATCCCGCCGGCCTCGCCGGCGGCCACCTGGGTCGATCGGATGGCGTCCAGCAGGGAGGTCTTGCCGTGGTCGACGTGGCCCATGATCGTGACGACCGGCGCGCGCTCGACGAGGTCCTCGGCGGCGTCGTTGAAGACCGGCTCGGCGATCTCCTCGTCCTCGGAGTGGACGATCTCCACTTCCTTCTCGAGCTCGGCGGCCAGGACCTGGATCGACTCGTCGGACAGCGTCTGGGTGATGGTCTTCATCTCCCCGAGCGCGATCAGCTTCTTCATGACCTCGGGCACCGGGACATCCAGGTACTCGGCGACGTCCTTGACCGTCGAGCCGGAGTTGATCTGGATCGCCGTCGCGTCCACGACCGCGGTCCGGCTCGGACGCGACTCGGCTGCCTCGTCGTAGACGCCGCGGCGCCGGCGCCCGCGACGCTGCCGGCGCGGCGGCTGATTGGACTGCGGCGGGCCGCCACCCGCGGCGCGGCGCGACGCCTGGGAGTCGATCACGACGCGACGCCGGCCACCGGCGTTGCCGGGGGCGCGCTCGCCCTGGAGCGAATCTCGGGTGGGGCGCTTGTGCTGACCGTCGCCGGCGTTCTGACCGTCACCGCCGTCGCCCGCCGGAGCCGGCGCGGTGGCCTCGGTGACGGCCGGCGCGCTGGGCTCGGCCTTGGCGGGCGGTGGCGACTCGGCCTTCGCGGGCGTCGCTGCCTGATCCTTCGCCGGAGCCGCTGCCTTGGCCTTGGCCGCCCGTGGCGACTCGGCCTTCGCTGGGGCCGCTGCCTTCGCCGGGGCGGCCGCCTCGGCCTTCGCCGCGCGCGGCGACTCGCCATTCGCAGGCGCCGGCGCCCCTCCGCCGTTGGACAACACGCGCTTGGCCACGTCCTCGTCGACCGACGACGACGCCGCCTTCACATCGATGCCGGCCTCCTTGAGGCGGGCGAGGACGTCCTTCGGGGGAAGGCCACGCTCCTTGGCGATCTCGTGCACGCGTTTATTCATATCTACCGAAGTCTAGGGCCCTTATTGCCCTGCGCTGTCAGCGGCGGGCGCTCCCGCCGCACCATTTGCCGGTGCGTCGGCTCCGACCTGATCGGTGCCGGTACCGGCGAGCGCCTGGTGAGCGTCGATGCCGCAGTAGCGCGACCCCGGCAGCGCTGCGTTGGGGCAGCGACGGCCGTTAGTCAGGATTGCGGCGCAGCGGCCCTGAGTCTCCTCCTCCTCGTAGCCGTGCTCGGCCTCCTCGGCGGCGAACTCGGTCTCGGAGCGGATGTCGATCCGCCAGCCGGTCAGCCGCGCCGCCAGGCGGGCGTTCTGACCCTCGCGACCAATCGCCAGTGACAGCTGGTCGTCGGGCACGATCACCGTCGCCTGCTTGCCGGCATCGTCGACCAGCACCTCACGCACCCGCGCCGGTGACAGGGCCTTGGCGACGAACCGGGCGGGCTCGTCGTTGTAGGGGATGATGTCGATCTTCTCGCCGCGCAGCTCGGACACGACCATCCGCACGCGGGAGCCGCGTGGGCCGACACAGGCGCCGACCGGGTCGACCCCGTCGACGTGGGAGACGACGGCGATCTTGGAGCGATAGCCGGGCTCGCGGGCGACACCGGTGATCTCGACCAGGCCGTCGGCGATCTCGGGGACCTCGAGCTCGAACAGCGACTTGATCAGCTCGGGATCGCGCCGGGACACGATGATGCTCGGACCCTTGGTCGAGTTGGAGACGTCCTTGATCACGGCCTTGATCCGCTGCGAATGGTCATAGCGCTCGCCGTCCACCTGCTCTGACTTGGGCAGCAGCGCCTCGACGCGCTCGCGGAGCTGCACGAGCGTGTAGCGCGAGTCCGACTGCTGGACGATGCCGGTGATCAGCTCGCCGACGCGGTCGCGGTACTCCTCGAACATCATGTCGCGCTCGGCCTCACGGATCCGCTGCAGGATCACCTGCTTGGCGGTCTGGGCAGCGATCCGCCCGAAGTCATGCGGCGTGACGTCCTCGATCTCGATCTGGTCCTCGTACTCCTTGAGCTTCTCCATGTCGATCTCGGGCTCGGGCGCGTCGCGCATCTCCCCCGTCTCGGGGTCGACGGTGGGCTGCGCGTCCGTCGTCGCCTCGACGAGCAGTTGCTCCTCGAGCTCCGGCGGGATCTTCAGCTCCCAGACGATGAAGTCACCGCTGTCGCGGTCCATCTCCACCTTGGCGTAGGGCGCCGAGCCGGGGGTCTTCTTGTACGCCGACAGCAGCGCGTCTTCCAGCGCCTCCATCAGCTTCTCGTGCGAGATGTTCTTTTCCGCTGCGAGGCCCCGTACGGCCTCGACGATTTCCTTGGACATGGACTCAGTCTCCGGGTACGAGGTTGGAGCGGACGATCTGCTCGTACGGGATCGTCAGAATCCCGTCGCCGGCGGCAATCGTGACGTCGCTTTCCGACGCGCCGACCAGCTCTCCGGTCAGCTGGGTGTGACCTGCGGCGGCCTCGCGCAGCCGCACGCGAGCGCGGCGGCCCAGGAAACGGCTGTAATGCTGGGGCTTGGAGAGTGGGCGGTCCTGCCCGGGCGAGGAGACCTCCAGCGAATACCGCTCGCGGTATTCGGCGAGGTGGCCGGTGACCCGCTCGCAGAGAGCCAGGCTCACGCCGTCCGGGTGGTCGATGAACAGGCGCAGCGTCGGGCCTGCGATCTCTGCCAGCAGCACCTCGACCTCAGGTTCGACGCCGGCGAGTCTGGCTTCGATTTCGGTCTGTAGGGCACTCACTGTCTCCTCCATAAATCTCATAAAAAAAGCGGGCGAGCGCCCACTTTCTAAAACGGCACCGGGAACGCCCGGCCGGAAAGCTGTGCCGTTGAGAGTAGCACCGCCGTCGTTGCGTGGTGCGGCCCCAGGTTCCGGCCAGTGCAGCCCTTTCCGACGTTTTAGTCGTCTGACTTGCCGGCGGCGCGGGCCCGGGCGCGATCCCGATACACGCGGTAGTCGCGCCGACTTGGCTGCAGACACGCGGCCAGCGCGAGCGGCTGGCGCGCCTCGGCGTGGCGGCCCATCATCTGGAGACAGCGGCCCAGGCAGAACAGCGCAAAATCGTTGGTCGGCGCCCGGTCGATGACCGCCTGAAACTCCGTGGCGGCGTCCTCGTAGCGCTGCGTGTGAAACAGCGCCCGGCCCAGCGCCTCGCGCACCGAGGACTTGTCCGGCTCGAGATCACGGGCGCGAGCGAGCGGGATCGCCGCCTGGTGGTGATGGCCCGCCTCGAGCAGCTCGGTGCCGCGGCGATACAGGTCATAGACGTCTTCCACTCCCAGAAGTTTAGGACCGCTGACCGGCACCGGGGTCGGGTTCGAGACGCGTGCGGTGGACCGGCAGCCAGGGTGGCAGCGCCCAGAATGCCCGGAAGCTGCCGCCGACTCCGAGGCCGCGCGACAGCTCGTCGCGCAGTGCCCGGCGCTGGACCGAGGTGGGCGCGGTCACGGCGCCGCCGTAGCGCGCGAGGCGCAGGGCCCGGACGTAGGCCGCGGCGTCGGGCGAGGCGGACACGCGCTGCTCGAGCGTGACGAGCGTCACCCCGTCGGCAATCGGGCGTCGGGTGCGGGCGAGCGCCCGGTCGAGCTCGGTCAGCAGATCCTCGGTGCCCGCGCTCGAGCGGACGATCCGGGCCAGCGGCCACCCGAGCGCGGCGAGGAGCAGCACCGCCGGCAGGATCAGCCACGCGGTGAATGCCGACCCGCGGCCGTGGTGAGCGGTGACGTGCCTGGCGGCACCGGAGGCCCCGAAATCCCCGCGCGGGATCTGGCCCTTCGTCGGGTGATCGCCGACCGGCGCCTTGATGATCGGCGGCGACGCGCCGCCGCCGCGGGCCGGCGCGGTCGTCGGCGTCGGGTCAAAGCGCACCCAGCCGTAGCGAGGGAACCACACCTCCACCCAGGCATGGGCGTCGATGTCGCTGACGATCCAGCGGTGCTGCGCGCGGTCATACGTTCCCGAGGTGAACCCGGAGGCGACCCGCGCCGGGATGCCGCCCATCCGCAGCAGCAACGCCATCGCCCCCGAGAACTGCTGGCAGTAGCCCTGCTTGGACGAGAACAGGAAGTTCTCGAGGGGATAGCGGCTGATCGGCGGATTCTGGTCGTAGGTATAGGTCGACAGGTACCGCTTGACGGCGGCCACGAACGCGTACGGAGTGGTGGCCTGGACCGCCAGGCTCCGCGCCAGCTGGTAGGCCGTGGCGTACGGCGAGCCGAGCACCATCGACGTCGCGTTGGGCACCGGGCTCGGCACCGACACCGACGGCGGCCCGGACGAGTGGAAGATCGGGAACTGCACCTGCGGCGAGGCGCCCACCGGGATGCCGGGCTCCGGCAGGGCGAGCGTCAGATCGGCCGCCAGCGGCGCCGCTGGGTAGTCGCGGCCGTCGGTCAGCAGCCGGTGCGGCGAGGGGCTGGGCGAGTAGGTCGAGACCTCATAGCTCGTCCCCGGGCCCAGCGTCTGGCCGGCGATCCAGGTACCGGGATCGCTGCCCTCACCGAGCCCCCCGGCGAGGGGCGACGGTTCAGCCGCGTAGCCGGCGGCGATGACGTCGGTGGTGGCGAGGCCGAGGATCGTCACCTTGATCCGCTGGGTCCAGCGCTGCGCCGATGTGGCGTCGGGCGGCGGGAGCGCTCCCTGCGGCGTCGCCGAGCCGCCGATCCACGCGTACCCGTTGAACGTGTCGAGATCCTCGGCCTTCCAGTACTCGGGCGTGCGCGCCTGGACCGCGAGCACCTGGTGTCCGGCCTGGGGCCAGCGCAGCGGGCCGTAGGTCTGGTTCCAATCGAACCGGTCCACGTGGACCACGGCAGTCGATCCCGCCCACGCGCGGTAGTTGACCCACGGCTTGCCCTGGTCGATCCGCGGCGCCGCGAGCGCCGCACCGATCCCGGCGATGCCGACGATCGCCAGCGCGGAGGCGACGGTTCCGCGGCGGACGCGCTCGGCCCACAGGAACGCCGCCAGCAGCGCGAACAGCAGCAGTCCCTGGAGGTACGGGAACTCGGGCCGGATCAGCGTCGACGGCACGACCGCCAGCGCGGTCAACGGCAGCGCTGCGGCCGCCCGGCGGCCGTCACCGAATGACGCTCCGTCCCGGCCCGCGAACGCCAGCACCGCGGCCGCGTCGAGCAGCAGCACCGCAGCGCCGAGCACGATCACCAGCCGGATGGCGTGGCTGGTGCCCACGTAGGGGACCAGCGCGTTGGGCAATCCCTCCAGGCCCGTGCCGATCCGGTTGGCGCTGACCGCGATCCGCAGATGGATGAACCAGTGCCAGCGCAGACCCGCCACCGGGAAGGCGACGAGCAGCAACGCCAATGACGCGGCCGCGCCGAGCAGCCGGCTGCGGCGCGCCACGAGCGGGACGCCGCCCGCCATCACGGCGGCCACGATCAGCAGTCCGACCAGGCGCCAGCCCGGTGCCGGGCGCAGCAACGACGCCCAGCGCTGGGTGCCATACGCGGCCAGCGCGGTGAACGTGGCCAGCCGGACCCACGGGCGCTCCTCATGCGTCGCCGCCGCGTCGCGCAACCGGGGCGGGTCCCACGGCCGGCGGCGGGCGCCGACCGTATGCGCGCCGGCGCTCATGCCGGCGCCGACTCCGGGCGGGTGCGCTCGCTGTCGCGGCCCACGCCGAGCAGGAAGCCGCGGCAGCCACTGACCGACAGCGTGGCCAGTGCCGCGCCGCGCAGCCCGCGGGGACGTCCGCCGACCAGGCCGGCGTCGGGCACCACCAGCACCGTGCGGCTGCCGCCCGGCACGGTGAGGACCGCCGCCAGGCGCGGCGCCGGCGCGGCGGCCACGTAGATCATCGCCCCGGTGGCACCGGCGGTGACCCCGAGGGCGGGCGCCGGCGAGCCCGGGCCCCCGGCCACGAGCGCCAGCCGGGCGTACGCCGCCGGCCACGCCGCCAGCTCCCGGTCGATCGCCGTGGCCCGCTGTTCGCCGGGCAGCAGCAGGCCGCAGCCACCGCCGCGGGCCAGCTCGAGCACGAGCGACGCGGCGGCGCGAACCGCGGCATCCAGCTGGTCGATCTCGGCCGGGGTGGGCCGCTCCGCCGTTCGCGCGTCGAGCACCACCAGTGGCCGGGCGTCGCCGTCGGCCTGCAGGCGGCGCTCGATCAGCCCGGCCCCCCGTGCCACCGCGGGCCAGTGGATCCGCGATGCCGGGGTGCCGACGCGGTAGGGGCGCAGGCCGTCGACGTCGACGGCGGCCATCGCCTCGACCCCCGCCCGGCCGTCGGGAAGCTGGAGGCGGCGGCCCTGTCCCTGCCGCAACCACCGAACCGGCTCCGTGCGCGGCAGCACGAGCAGCGACTGCGTGCTGCCACCGCCGGCGGTCCGGACCTGCGTCAGCTCCAGCGGATCGCACACAGTCAGCGACGGCGGCGGCAGGCGGTGCAGCCCCCGGCGCGAGAAGCGGGTCACGACGCGGACGCTGGCGCGTCGATCCCCGCGCAGCGGCGCGAGCTCTGACGAGAGCTCGAACCGCGAGCCGGTGAACGGATCGGTCACCTCGGCGCCCGGTAGCCCCAGGCGGCCGCGCCGCACCTCGATCGTCGCCTCCAGTGGCTCGTCCTCGATCACGCGCTCGGCGGTGAGCTGGCGCTCTGTCCTGGCGCCGCGCGCGGCGGCCCACACCCACGCCGGCGTCGCCACGCCGAGCGCGAACATGCCCACCGCGGGGACGAACAGCGGCGAGGCGTCGAACACGAGCGCCACCAGCGCCAGCAGAGCGCCGGCGGCGGCGACCGTGATGGCTCGGCGGGCGAACATCCGCGGGCCGGCCACGAGTGACTCCTACAGCGCCCGGACGGCGCTGATCGCGTCGAGGATCACATCGCGCGCCGCGGCGCGGGGCGTCTCGGGGGCGAGGACCAGGCGGTGCGTGAGCACCGGGAGCGCCAGCGCCTGTACGTCGTCGGGCAGGGTGTGGTCGCGCCCGTCGAGCATCGCGTTGGCCTTCGCCGCCCGCAGCAGCATCAGGCCGGCTCGGGGACTGGCCCCGAGGTCAACCCGCTGGTCCTCGCGGGTGCGCCACAGCAGCCGGACGATGTAATCGCGCAGGGGGGCGGTCGCCCGCACCCGCGCCGCCGCGTCCTGAGCGGCCAGGACCTCGGCCGCGGTCACCACCGGGCGCAGGGCCATCACCTGGTCGCCGGTCTCGTGGGCGGCCAGCATTCCGGCCTCGGCGTGGCGATCGGGATAGCCAAGGGAGATGCGCACCATGAAGCGGTCGACCTGGGCCTCGGGCAGCGGGTACGTGCCCTCGTACTCGATCGGGTTCTGCGTCGCCAGGACGAGGAACGGACGGGCCAGCTCATGGGTGTGGACGTCGACGGTGACGCTGCGCTCCTGCATGCACTCCAGCAGCCCGGACTGGGTCTTGGGCGAGGCACGATTGATCTCGTCGACGAGCACGACGTTGGCGAACACCGGGCCGGGGCGAAACTCGAAGCGCTGCTCGCGCTGGTCATAGACGTTGGTGCCGACCACGTCGGCCGGGAGCAGGTCCGAGGTGCATTGCACCCGGGCGAACTGGCAGTCGATCGAGCGCGCCAGCGCGCGGGCGAGCGCTGTCTTACCGACGCCCGGATAGTCCTCGACAAGCACGTGGCCCTCGGCCAGGAGCGCGACGAGGAGGTGGCGCAGGGTCTCTGGCCGTACCTGCACCGCCTTCTCGATGTTCGCCGCCAACGCCCGCCCGACGGCGGCGAAGGTCTCAGACTCCTGCGGCGCGTGTGGGGCCTGTTCGGATGGCTCGATCGTCTGACTCCTTGGCTAGCAGCTTCTCCACCTCATCGAGGACGCCGTCCGCGATGGATGTCTTCCCCGCTCTGGCCAGACGCCGTGCCGCGCCACCCGCCAGGACGATCGTGACTTCGTTCTCGGACGAGTCAAACCCGATCCCGGGCTGTGAGACGTCGTTGACCACGATCGCGTCCAGTTGCTTTCTCCCCAGTTTGTCGCGTCCGTACTCCACCGCGCCGGCGCCGTGCTCGGCCGCGAACCCGACGAGCACCTGACCGGGCCGCCGCCGGGCCGCCAGCGCGCTGAGCACATCCTCGGTGGGCTCGAGCTCGATCTGCGGCGGGGTGGGCGGGTCCGATTTCTTGAGCTTGTGCGCGACCGGGTCGCGGGGCCGGAAGTCCGCGACGGCCGCCGCCATGAGCAGCACGTCGCAGTCGGCGAAGCGCTCCGTGCAGGCCGCGCCCAGCTCGGCCGCGGTGCCGACCGCGACGGCCTCGACGCCGGGCGGCGTCGGCAACCCGACGTTGGCCGCCACCACGGTCACCCTGGCGCCGCGACGGGCGGCCTGCTGCGCGAGGGCGAATCCCATCCGGCCCGAGGAGCGATTGCCGATGTAGCGGACGCTGTCGATCGGCTCCCGGGTGCCGCCGGCGGTGACCAGGACCGAGACCCCGAACAGCGATCCCTCCCACTCGCCCGCGCCGCGCAGTCTCGTCTCCACGGTGGCCAGCAGCTCCGCCGGCTCGGCCATCCGGCCGAGGCCGTGCTCGCGGTGAGAGGCCAGCGGCCCCTCGCCCGGTCCGATCACCGTGACGCCGCGCGCGGCGAGCAACTCGAGGTTGGCCTGGACCGCCGGGTGGAGATACATGCGGTTGTTCATCGCCGGCGCCACGAGAACGGGAATCCCGCCCCGCCCGTCCGCCCCGCCGGCCGCCAGTGCGGCGGTGGTGACGAGTCCGTCGGCGTGGCCGTGGGCCAGCTTGGCGATCGTGTTGGCGCTCGCCGGCGCGATCAGGTAGAGGTCGGCGTTCTCCACCAGCGCCAGGTGGTTGATCGGCGCCCGGTCGGGCGCCGGCTCGCCGGGATAGGCCCCGCGCAGCGGGTCATCCTCGAACTCGCCGGTCAGGACCGGGGCGCCGGTGATGCCGGCGAAGGACGCGGTACCGACGAACTGCCGGCTGGCCGGGGTCTGGATGACGCGAACGGCGTGGCCGGCCTTGATCGCCAGCCGAGCCGTCTCGAGCATCTTGTACGCGGCGATCCCCCCGGTGACCCCGAACAGCAGCCGCGCCATTGCGCTACCGCCTGCTCCCCGAATTCCCGGGCGCGTCCGACACCGCTGCAGACGCTACCGGTAGTGGTACTTGATCTTGCCCTGGGCCACTTCTTCGAGGGCGATCGTCAGGTAGTTCTTGGAGCGCGTGTCGACCATCGGTGGCGGAAACTCGTCGAAGGTCCCCTCACCGAGATTGTGGTAATACGAGTTGATCTGGCGCGCGCGCTTGGCGGCGACGACGACGCTGGCGTAGTCGGAGTCGACGTGTTCCAGGAGCTTGTCGATGCGGGGTGAGATCACGGTGTCAGTCTTTCGTCGGGAGCCTGAAGGGTAGCGGGCGATCGCAATGCCTCGCGCACGATCCGCTCCAGCTCATCGGTCGCCTGTTCGAGCCGATCGTTGACCACCACGCGCGAGAACTCCGGCTGGGCCTCGAGCTCGGCCTCCGCGGTCTGCATCCGCTGCTCCACCTGCTCCGGGGGGTCGGTCCCCCGGCCGACGAGCCGCGCGCGCAGCGCATCACGCGAAGGCGGCGCGATGAACACCGCGAGCGCCTCGGGCATCGTCTCGCGGACCTGCCGAGCCCCCTGGACCTCGATCTCCAGCACCACCGGCTCGCCCCGGGCCAGCCGTCCCTCGAGCTCGGAGCGCAGCGTCCCGTACCGGCGCCCCGAGTAGGTGGCGTGCTCGACGAACTCGCCCGCGTCCACGCGCTGATCGAACTCCGCGGGGCTGAGAAAATGGTAGTCCGTGCCGTCGCTCTCGCCGGGCCGTGGCGCGCGCGTCGTGGCCGACACCGAGAGGCCGAGCTCGGGCACCCGCTCGAGCAGGCCGCGGATCAGCGTGCCCTTGCCGACCCCCGAGGGCCCGGTGATGACAAAGACTCTGGCCATGACCCCGGACCCGTCCGCCGTGCCCGCCCGGAATCCCGCCCCGCCCGCCGGGCTCAGCGCCGGCGCAGCAGCGTGACGAGCTCGTCGCGCTGGCGCTCGGAGAGCCCACCGAGGGTCTTGCTCGGCGAGATCCGGCACTGGGAGAGGATCTTGTTGACCTTCACGCGCCCGTACTTGGGAACGGCGAGGAGCAGGTCGAACACCTTGGCGGTCTGGAGATAGTCCGGCGGCTTGAGCAGCAGCTCGTGAATCGGCTGGCGCCCCGCCTTGAGGTCCCGCTTGAGCTGCGCGCGGCGGCTCCGTATATCGTTCGCCCGCTGGAGCGCCTCCATCCGCTGCACGAGCGAACGCTCGGGCGCGGCGAGTGTCTTGGAGAACGATTCACTGACCGGCGGCATGGGCGGCGACTATACATCTTGGGGCTGGCCGATCAAGCCCAAATCCCCCAATTCGACTCAACCTCAACTTGAGCTTCAGCATTGTCGAGCCTAGTTTCGGTGATTTCGAGCTTTTGCAGGGCCTTTGATCCACCGCGGCAGCCGCTTGGCACCGGACCCGCCGGGACGGCGACCCCTACATCGGATCGCTGGCGCTCGCCCCGGCGGTGACCAGTTCCGAGGCGATCCTCGTGCCCGCGGCGGGGTCTCTGAAGCTCTCGGTGCCGATGGCCACCAACGTCGCTCCGGCGCGCATCAGCTCGAGCGCCTCCGGGCCCGATGTCACCCCGCCCATCGCCACCACGGGGATCCTGATCGCGGCGCAGACCGAGTGCACCTGCGCCAGGGCGACAGCGCGCACGGCGGGCCCGGAGACGCCGCCGGTCGTCCCGCCCAGCCACGGCTCGCCGGTGCGCGGGTGAAGCGCCATGCCGCGCAGGGTGTTGATCAGCGAGACGGCGTCGGCCCCCCCGTCCTGCGCCGCCATCGCCACCGACGGGACATCGGAGGCGTTGGGGGTCAGCTTGACGATCAGCGGCTTGTCGGTCAGCGGCCGCACCACACGCAGCAACCGCGCCACCTCGTCGGGGTCCGCGCCCATCACCATGCCGGTCTCGACGTTGGGACACGAGACGTTGAGCTCGAGCGCGGACACCTCGTCACGAGCGGCGAACGCCGACACGAGCGCGGCGACCTCGTCGCGACTGAAGCCCATCACGTTGACGATCAGCGGCACCGGCAGCCGCGCCAGCTCGGGCAGGTCGTGGGCCAGGTAGCCGTCGAGGCCCTTGTTGGGCAGCCCGATCGAGTTGATGAGACCCGCGGGCGCCTCCCACAGCCGAGGCGGTGGGTTGCCCTGGCGCGGCTCGAGCGTCACCGTCTTGGAGACGAACGCGGCGAACGGGAAGTCGGTCTCCAGCGCGTCCCCGAACGCTCGCCGGGCGGCGATCGCGTCGAAGGTTCCGGACGCGTTGATGATCGGGTGGGCGAGCTCGATGCCGCAGAAGGCGATCGGCGTCAATGGCCCGCCCCCGGCGTCAGCGCCGTCCGCAGCCGCGACGCGTCGATCACCGGACCGTCGACGCACAGCCGGACGTAGCCGTCGGTGGTCGGCACGACGCACCCGAAGCAGGCGCCGAATCCGCAGGCCATCCCCGATTCGAGCGCGAGCTGCGCCGGCACGTCACGTTCGGCGCACAGCGCGCGGACGGCCTCGAGCATCGGCGGCGGGCCGCAGCCGTAGACCTCGGCGTGGCCGTCGGCGCGTAGCTCAGCGCTCAGCAGATCGGTGACCAGGCCGGGGTGCCCGGTGCTGCCATCGTCGGTGGCGACCTGCGCCGCGCGCAGGAGCCCCGCCCCGGGGGCGTGGGCGGCGTCGCGAAATCCGAGCAGCACGGTCGCGTCCTGCGCCAGCTGGTCCTGCCAGATCGCCAGCGGGGCGATCCCCACCCCACCCCCCGTCAGCAGCGCGCGCCGGTGCTCGCGGGGCGCCGTGAAGCCGATCCCGAGCGGACCGAGCAGCGAGAGCTCCGAGCCGACTCCGAGCTCACACAACCGCGCGGTGCCGGGACCGACATCCTCGATCAGGAAGTGGAGCTCGTCGCTCCCGGCGGGCGCGCGCAGGACGCTGAAGGCGCGCGGCAGGTACGGCCGCTCGCCATCTCCGCCACCCCACCGTTGCGCGGCTCTGAGCATGTAGAACTGCCCCGCCTGCGGCCGGGGGCCGTGCGGGTCGGCGCAGCGCAGGACCGTGTAGGCGCCGTGGCGCTCGTTCGCGACGACCCGAGCGTGTCGCGCTCCGAAGGGCGCCTGGACCCGGTCGGTCATCACCGCGCTCACCGCGAGGAGGGGGAGCCCGCCCGCCCGCCCGCGCGGCCGCCCGCTGACATCGGCCCGCCCGCCCGGCCGCGATGCAGCTCCTGCAGCGACACGACCGCCGGCTCGCCGCGCCGCGCCGAGATGATCGCCCGCGCGGCGGCGAGGCCCCCGGACATGGTGGTGATGCAGGGAATGCCCCGCACGATCGCCGCCGAGCGGATCTCGTAGCCGTCGGTGCGGGCGCCGGTGCCGACCGGGGTGTTGATGACCAGGTCCACCGCCCCCCGCTCGATCCAGTCGACCACGTTGTTGGGCCCTTCGTTGAGCTTGTTGATGCTGGTGGCGGGGATGCCCATCCGCCGCAGGGATTGAGCGGTCCCGCGGGTGGCGATGATCTCGAAGCCGAGGTCGTGCAGCAGGCTGGCGATCCCGGTCGCGGCCGGCTTGTCGCCGTCGGCGACGGTCAGGAACACCGTGCCCTGGTTCGGCAGCTTGGCCCCCGCCGCCGCCTGGGCCTTCGCAAACGCGGTCGGGAAGTCGGCGGCGATCCCCATCACCTCACCGGTCGAGCGCATCTCGGGTCCGAGCAGCGAGTCGGCGCCGGCGAAGCGGCTGAACGGCAGCACCGCCTCCTTGACGCAGACGTGCCCACATGTCGTGTCCTCGGGCAGGTCCAGGTCAGCGATTCGCTCGCCGAGCGCGATCCGGCAGGCGAGCTTGGCCAGCGGCATGCCGATCGCCTTGGACACGAACGGGACGGTGCGCGACGCACGCGGGTTGGCTTCGATGACGTACAGACGGTCGTCGCCGCGGATCGCGAACTGGACGTTGAGCAGGCCCACCACCCCGAGCGCCCGGGCGATCCCGATCGTCTGCTCGCGGATGCGCTCGAGCATGTCGCCGCCGAGCGTGTGCGGCGGCAGCACGCAGGCCGAGTCCCCCGAGTGGATCCCGGCCTCCTCCACGTGCTGCATGATCCCGGCGATCCACACGGCCTCGCCGTCGCACAACGCATCGACGTCGACCTCGATCGAGTCCTCCAGGAAGCGGTCGAGGTAGATCGCCGCGCCGGCCTGGGCTCGGACGCGGTTGAGGTAGTCCTGGAGCCCGGCGATGTCATAGACGATCTCCATCGCCCGGCCCCCGAGCACGTAGCTCGGGCGCACGAGCAGCGGGAAGCCGACCTCGGGCGCCGCGGCGAGCGCCTCGTCGGCGCTGGTGGCCGTCGCGTAGGGCGGCGCGCTGTAGCCGAGCCGGTCGAGCAGGTCCCCGAACCGGGCGCGGTCCTCGGCGAGGTCGATCGCGTCGATGCCGGTGCCGAGGATCGGAAAGCCCGCCTGCTCGAGGCCCGCCGCCAACTTCAGCGGCGTCTGGCCGCCGAACTGGACCACCACCCCTTCGGGCTGCTCGACCTCGCAGACCGCGAGCACGTCCTCCAGCGTCAGCGGCTCGAAGTACAGCCGGTCCGACGTGTCGTAGTCGGTGGAGACGGTCTCCGGGTTGCAGTTGATCATGACCGCGTCGCGGCCGTGCTCGCGGACCGTCTGGGCGGCGTGCACGCAGCAGTAGTCGAACTCGATCCCCTGGCCGATCCGGTTGGGCCCGGACCCGAGGATGACGACGCTGCGGCGATCGGGATCGCGGATCACCTCGTGGGTGGGGCGGCCGTCCGGGCCGGGGCGCTCCCAGCCCGAGTAGTAGTAGGGCGTGCTCGCGGCGAACTCGGCGGCGCAGGTGTCGACGGACTTGTAGGTCCGCACGCCGGCGAACGGCGCCTCCGGATCGGCCACCAGCTCGGACAGCTCGCGCAGGAACCACGGGTCGATGCTCGTGCGCCGGCGCAGCTCCTCGATCGAGGTGCCGCGTCGCAGCGCCTCCAGCAGATGGTCATACCGTTCAGCGCCGGGCATCTCCAGCAGCGTCAACAGCGCCTCGTCGTCCTGCGGGAAGACCGGGGTGGTGTCGAGCTCGCGCGAGCGCAGCGCCTTGGCGAACGCCTGCTTGAATGTGCGCCCGAACGCCATCGCCTCCCCCACTGACTTCATGTGTGTCGTCAAATCGGCCTCGGCGCCCGGGAACTTCTCGAACGCGAACCGCGGCCACTTGACGACGCAGTAGTCGATCGCCGGCTCAAAGCTCGCCGGGGTCGCCCTGGTGATGTCGTTGGGGATCTCCTGCAGCGTGTAGCCAACCGCGAGCCGGGCGGCGATCTTCGCGATCGGGAAGCCCGTCGCCTTGCTGGCCAGCGCGCTGGAGCGCGACACGCGCGGGTTCATCTCGATCACCACGATCTCGTCGGTGGCCGGGTTGACCGCGAACTGGACGTTGGACCCGCCGGTCTCGACCCCGACGGCGCGGATGACCGCGATCGCCTGGTCGCGCAGCGCCTGGTACTGCTTGTCGGTGAGGGTCTGCTGGGGAGCGACGCAGACGCTGTCGCCGGTATGGACCCCCATCGGGTCGAGGTTCTCGATCGAGCAGACGATCACCACGTTGTCGGTGTGGTCGCGCATCACCTCGAGCTCGAACTCGCCCCAGCCCAGCACCGATTCCTCCAGCAGCACCTGGCCGATCGGCGATGCGGTGAGGCCGCCGCCGACGATGCGCTCGATGTCGGCCTCGGTGCGGACCACGCCGCCGCCGGTGCCGCCGAGCGTGAACGCCGGGCGCACGATGAACGGCAGCCCGAGTTGCGCCACGGCGGCGCGAGCATCGTCAACGGTGTGCGCGATCGTGCTGAGGGGGACGCGCAGCCCGGCGCCGGTCATCGTGTCCCGGAAGCGCTCGCGGTCCTCGGCGCGGTCGATGGCGTCGTAGTCGGCGCCGATCAGCTCCACGCCGAACCGCTCCAGGGTGCCGTCCTCGTGCAGCGCCTTGGCCAGGTTCAGCGCCGTCTGGCCGCCGAGCGTCGGCAGCAGCGCGTCGGGGCGCTCGCGCTCGATCACCTGGGCGACCGGCCCCGGCAGCAGCGGCTCGATGTACGTGGTGGTGGCGATCTCGGGATCGGTCATGATCGTCGCCGGGTTGGAGTTGACCAGGACCACCTCGTAACCCTCCTGCTCGAGCACGCGGCAGGCCTGGGTGCCGGAGTAATCGAACTCTGCGGCCTGGCCGATCACGATCGGCCCGGAGCCGAGCAGCAGGATCTTGTGGATGTCGGTGCGTCGGGGCATCGCTGGTGCTAGGCGGCGGCGTTGATGGCGTCGACGAAGCGGTCGAACAGGTACAGCGAATCGTGTGGTCCGGGTCCCGCCTCGGGGTGGTACTGGACGGTCGCGCCGGGGACGTCGCGCAGCGTCAGCCCCTCGACGGTCCGGTCGTAGAGGTTGATGTGGGTCAGCTCGGCGGCGCCGAAGTCGGTCTCCCAGCGGACGGGCTCGTCGTCCTCGATGGTCCGCGCGCCGCCGGGTCCCAGCACCGCGAACCCGTGGTTCTGACTGGTGATCTCCGTGCGGCCGGTGCTGAGGTCCTTGACGGGATGGTTGGCGCCGTGATGGCCGAAGGAGAGCTTGTAGGTCTCCAGCCCGACCGCCCGGCACAGCAACTGGTGGCCGAGGCAGATGCCGTACACCGGCAGCGTGCCGACGACCTGGCGGACGGTGTCGACGACGTAGTCCAGGGCGGCGGGATCGCCGGGCCCGTTGGCCAGGAACACCGCGTCGGGGCGGGTGTCGAGCAACTCCGCCGCGGTCGCGCCGCACGGGTGCAGCGTCACGGTCGCCCCGCGCGAGCGCAGATGGAGCAGGATCGAGCGCTTGACGCCGGTGTCGATCATCGCGATCTTCGGGCCGCCGGCGTCGCCGCCGGTGGGCGCGAGCGTCACCGCGGTCACCGGGGTGACGTCGCGCGCGAGGTCGCGTCCGATCATGAGAGGCTCGGCGTCGATCAGCTCGCGCGCCCCGGACTCGGACAGGCGCGCCGGGAACACCCCGCCGCGCATCGCGCCGCGGTCGCGGATGTGCCGGACAAGCGCCCGCGTGTCGACGTCGGTGATCGCCGGCACCCCGCAGTCCGTCAGCCAGCTCAGCCACCCACCCTCCGCGCCGGCCGCGTCCTCGTGATCGACGGCGGCACGCATGATCGCGGCGCGAGCATGGATCCGGTCCGATTCCATCGCCTCCTCGCTGACGCCGTAGTTGCCGATCTGCGGGTACGTGAACGTGATCAGCTGGCCGGCGTAGCTCGGATCGGTCATCGCCTCCTGGTAACCGGCCATCGCCGTCGTAAACACGATCTCCCCCACCGCGTGACCATCGGCGCCGCAGGCGATGCCGTCGAAGCGGGCGCCGTCGTCGAGCAGGACGTACGCGGTGGCCGCGGTCATCGCTCGCGCTCCGGGTGGGCGCTGGCGGCGGCGGTCTCGGCGGGGCGGAACTCGGCGTCGCCGGTGACGAGCATCGGCCGGCGGTACGCGGTCGCACCGGCGGCGAGCGTCAGCAGCACCCGGCCGTAGAGCGTCCGGCCGTGGAACGCGCAGTTCGCCGAGCGGCTGACGTAGCCGTCCTCGCCGACCTCGTAGCGCGTCTCGAGGTCGATCAGGCAGACGTTGGCCGGCTCGCCGACGGCGATGCGCGGCGTCGGCAGGCCGTACAGGCCGGCGCCGGCGCTCATCCGCTCGATGACGGTGGCCAGCTCCAACTCGCCCGACATCACCAGCTCGGTGTACACCGCCGCGAATGCCGTCTCCAGCCCGGTCACCCCCATGGGCGCCTGCTCGAACGGCACCTCCTTCTCGTGCACGGCGTGGGGCGCGTGATCGGTGGCGATGCAGTCGATGATTCCGGAGCGCAGCCCCTCGACCAGCGCGCGGCGGTCAGACTCGGCGCGCAGCGGCGGGTTCATCTTGAAGCGGCTGTCGAGCGTGCGCACCACGTCGTCGGTGAGCGTCAGGTGGTGCGGGCTGGCCTCGCCGCTGACGCGCGCGCCGGCGTGCTTGGCCGCGGCGAGCGCCTGGACCGACTCCACCGCCGACAGGTGCTGGAAGTGCACGCGAGCGTCCTCGTAGAGCGCCAGCGACCCGTCGCGGGCGATCATCGTCGACTCCGACACTGACGGGATCCCGGCCATTCCCAGCCGCGCCGACACCGCGCCCTCATGCATGACGCCGTCCTGTGACAGGGCGGGATCCTCCTCGTGCAGAGCGATGACGCCGCCGCACAGCCGCTGGTACTGGAGCGCCTTGCGCAGCATCCCCGCCGACACGACGGGCTTGCCGTCATCGGTGAACCCGATCGCCCCGAGGTCGCGCAGCTCGGCCATCTCGGTCAGCTCGTCGCCCTCCAGGCCGCGGGTGATCGACGCCAGGAAGCCGACCGGCACCCGGGCCTGGCGCCGGGCCAGCTCGATCAGCGAGCCGAGCACGGCAGCGGTGTCGACCGTCGGGCTGGTGTTCGGCATCGCCACCACCGCGCAGTAGCCGCCGGCCGCCGCCGCGGCGGTCCCGGTGTCCAGGTCCTCCTTGTGTTCCTGCCCCGGCGTGCGCAGGTGGACGTGGGGATCGACGAATCCCGGGAACAGATGCTTCCCGGCCGCCTGCACCACGTCCATCCGGTCGTCGGCGGCAATCGATCCGGGCGGGGCGATCTCCGAGATGTGACCGTCGCGGATCAGGATGTCCCGGGGCCCGTCGAGGTCGTTGCGCGGATCCAGGACCTGGGCGCCGCGGATGAGCAGATCGGCTCCGGGTCGGGGAGCGCAGAACAGTCGGTCGGTCATCAGGCCACCGCCGCCAGGACCGGCGAGCCGACCAGCAGCTCGTAGAGGACCGCCATCCGCACCGCCACCCCCGCCTTGACCTGTTCGCCGATCAGCGCCTGCGGCGAGTCGATCGTCGCCGCCGACAGCTCGACGCCCCGGTTCACCGGCCCGGGATGCATCACCAGCTGGTCGGGCCGCAACCGCGCGGCGTTGATCTGGTACCGCGCCGCGTACTCGCGCAGGCTGGGCACGAAGGACTGGCGCATGCGCTCGTGCTGCATGCGCAGGACGTAGATGACGTCGGCCTCGTCGACATGCTCGAGGCTGGGCGTGGACGCACACCCCAGGGCTTCGATCTCCCGCGGGATCAGGGTCGGCGGCCCGCAGACGGTGACGTCGGCGCCCATCCGCGTGAACGCCAGGATGTCCGAGCGGGCGACGCGCGAGTGGGTGACGTCGCCGACGATCCAGATGTTGAGCCGGTCCAGCGAGCCGAACCGGCGGCGAAGCGTGAACACGTCGAGCAGGGCCTGGGTGGGGTGCTCGTGCTTGCCGTCGCCGGCGTTGACGACCGTCGCCTCGGTCCAGCCGGCGACGAGCTGGGCCGCGCCGGCATGGGGCGAGCGGATGACGATGGCGGCGGGGTCATACGCGGACATGGTCTGCACGGTGTCCTTGAGCGACTCGCCCTTGTCGACGCTTGAACCGGCCGAGCGCATGTTGACCACGTCAGCCGAGAGCCGCTTGGCCGCGAGCTCGAACGAGCTCAGCGTGCGGGTGCTCGCCTCGTAGAACAGGTTGACGATCGTCCGTCCCCGGAGGGCCGGGACCTTCTTGATCTCCCGTCCGGAGACCTCGGCAAACGACTCGGCGCGGTCGAGTACGCGCTCGATCCCGGAGCGGTCGAGGTCGTCGATGGAGATGAGGTGGCGGGGCATCCGGCTGGTCATGGGGCGGTCGTCCTCGTCTGGTGGCTGTCGACCCGCCCATCCGGGCCGTCCTGGGCGTGCGGACCATCCGGGCCGGGCCCGTCCGGGCCGTCGGGCCCGTCCGGGCCGCCCGGGCCGCCCGGGCCGCCCGCGATCGTGACCTCGTCGATGCCGTCCACCTCGCCGACCCGCACGTTGACGCGCTGGTTCTGCGAGGTCGGCAGGTTCTTGCCGACGTAGTCGGGGCGGATCGGCAGCTCGCGGTGACCCCGGTCGACGAGCGTGGCGAGCTGGACCCGCGCCGGCCGCCCGTAGTCGAAGATGGCGTCGATCGCCGCTCGCACGGTGCGCCCGGTGTAGAGGACGTCGTCGACGATCACGATCGTGCGTCCGTCCACCGGGAAGTCGAGCTCGGTGGCATGCACCACCGGCGCGGACGCCGCCCGGATCGTGAGGTCGTCCCGGTAGAAGGCGATGTCGACCGATCCCAGCGGGACCGGCGAGTCGAGCAGCTCGCTGGTCAGCGCGTGCAGGCGCTTGGCCAGGTGGGCCCCGCGGCGATGGATCCCGACAAGCGCGATCGCCCCGTCCGGGTTCTTCTCGACGATCTCGTGGGCGATCCGCACGAGCGTGCGGCGGATGTCATCGCGGTCGAGGGCGACCGTTAGGGTGTCCAACGTGCTCCTTCCTGGCCTCACGGGACCGGGTTAAAGGGGCGGGCGGCTTGTGGGGGCGGAGCCTAGCAGCGGGTTCGGCGGCCACGACCCCGGCGCCCCGACGCGCCACCGGCGGCCGCACACGGGGGCTTGGCATCTGAGTGGCCTCCTGGTCCACTCAGATGCCACGCTCCTCCCGGCTGAGCCTCACTCCTCATCCGGGGTGCGGCGGTACAGCACGTGATCGAGGCCGAGGTGGCGGACATCCTGGGCATAGACGAACCCGGACTTCTCCATCACCCGGCGCGACGCGATGTTGTCCGGGAGCGTGATCGCAATCAGCTCCGGCAGGCCGAGTGAAGCAAACGCCACCCCGACCGATGCCTCGGCCAGCTCGGTGGCCAGCCCCTGCCCCCACCGCTCGGGCACGATCGCCCACGCCGCCTCGACCGCGTAGCCGCCGATCGCGTCCGTGTACTGGAGGCCGCCGCGGCCGACCAGCTCGCCGGTGGCGCGATCGCGCAGCAGGTACAGGCCGAAGCCATGGCGCTCCCAGTGGCCCCGCTTGTCCGCCAGGCTGGTGCGGACATCGGCCTCGGTCGGCGGGTCGGCCCACGGCCACAGCGTCCGGTACACGCGCGGGTCCAGCGTGAGAACGGACAACTCCGCCTCGTGCTCGGGCGCGAGCGGCTCGCCGCGCATCCTGGGCGTGTCGAGAACCCGGGGCGCCAGCGCCTTCACGACGGCGAGGCGGCGGCCTGCTCGGCCATCCGCTCGTTCCAACGGATCAGCTCCGGCTCCCCGCGCTCGGGGAACGGGATCTCGATCGTGTCGAAGTCACGCGGCACCACCGTCGCCGGGAACACCGCCCGCGCCTCGTCGCGCAAAAGGCCGAGCGGGTGGCGCGTCGAGACGTGATTGAGCGCCAGCAGGCTCACCTCCGCCTCGTGGGCGATCGTGGCCGCCTGGTGGGCGGTGGAGTGGCCGTTGTCGTGAGCGCGCTCGCGCTCCTCCTCGGCGAACGTGGCCTCGTGGACGAGGACGTCGGCGCGATGAGCGGCGATCCGCAGCGACTCGCACGGCCGGGTGTCCCCGGACAGGACGAGCTTGCGCCCCGGCCGCGCCGGGCCCAGCACCTGATCGGGGCGCACCTCGCGGATCGTCTCCCCGCGCTGGACGCGGCCGAACTCGGGGCCCTCCGTCAGGCCGAGCCCGAGCGCCGCGCTGCGATCGAACTCGCCCGGGCGCTCGTCCTCGTAGAGCACGTATCCGAGCGCCGTCCCGCGGTGCGAGACCGCCACCGGGGCGATCCGGTAGCCGTCGCGCTGCAGGACGTCACCCGGCTCCAGCTCCACCACGTCGAGCTCGAAGCCGACGTTGCCCGCCATGCGCAGGACCAGCCCCAGCAGCGCGCGCAGGCCGACCGGACCATGGATCGCCAGCGGCCGATCGCGGCCGCGGAGGTCAAACGTCTTCAGCATGCCGGGCAGCCCGAGCCAGTGGTCTGCGTGGAAGTGGGTGAGGTAGATCTCGGTCAGATCGGCCAGCCCGACCGAGCTGACGAGCTGGCGCTGCGTCCCCTCTCCGCAGTCGACGAGGATCCGGTCGCCCCCGCGGCGGATGAGGATCGCCGGCAGCCCCCGCCGGGCGGTCGGGATCGAGCCGCCGGTACCGGCGAAGAAGATCGAGAGCTCCATGCGCTCTGAGTCTGTCAGCCGAGAACGATGAGTTCGAAGTCGAGCCGATCGCCGGCGTGACAGATCCCCATCGTGTGATCGGGCTGGCGGCGTCGATCGGTCGGGCTACCGGGATTGAAGATCTGAAATCCGCCGGCGCCGGTCTCGTGCAGCGGGATGTGGGAGTGGCCGAAGACGACGGCGTCGGCGCCCGGGAATCGCGCCCGCATACGCGCCAACCGGCCCGCGGCCGGCCCCGCGTCGTGGATGACGGCGATCCGCCGCTCCCCGGCGTGCACGACGGCCGTCTCAGGCAGCGCCGCCCGGACCCCGGCATCATCGACGTTGCCGTGGACGGCGACGACGCGGCCGAGCGCCTGGAGCTCGTGCAGCACCGCCAGGCGGCTGAGATCGCCGGCGTGGACGATGAGATCGGCCGCCCGCAGCCGCTCCACGCATGCGCCGGGGAGCCGCCGCGAGCCGCGTGGCAGGTGCGTGTCCGAGATGATCGCGATCTCCATCGAGGGGCGGGCGGTGTCGGCGAGGCGACGGGCGTGGGTCCCATGCCCGATAAGCTGGCCAACGATCTTCCCCGATCACAGAGCGCCCGTAGCTCAGGGGATAGAGCGTCCGCCTCCGGAGCGGAAGGTCGCAGGTTCAAATCCTGCCGGGCGCGCTTTCGGCTGCTCCGCTGCCGCGCCGCAAAAATGACACGAATATGAGTGGTGCATTAGTATTCGATTATTGATGGCTGCGCGGGGCTCACGCCTACGAACGGAGCCATCGCGTATGGGACGTGGGGGCGCGGCAGCGTGCCGGGACCGGGCGCTGATGCTGGCGGAGGTGCCGTTGCTAGTGCGGCATCGCCGCCGGCTTCCGTACGCCGACCCGCTCCGCCGTGCCGCTCCGCCGTGCCGCTCCGCCCGTACCGCTCCGGCCAAGCCGCTACCGCCCAGCCCTGAGCGGCCGGCTATGCGTTCTCGCGCGGGGCGACAGCGTAGGCGTCCCGGCAGCGGTCACAGCAGAAGTAGAAGCGGTCGCCGGCGACCTCCAGCTGCGGAGCGTTGGCGGTGATCGCCACCCGCATTCCGCAGACCGGGTCGGTGGTGACGGCAACCGCCGACGGAGCCGGGTCCACGGCGGTTGCGCCCGGGCCGGGTGACAAGGTCGGGCGGGTCGGGTCCGCGTGATGCTCGGCGACCATCTCGGCCAGGATCGAGATCGCGATCTCGATCGGCGTGCGCGCGCCGATGTCGAGCCCGGCGGGCGTGTGCAGCTGGGCGGCGAGCTGCGCCGGCACCGTCAGGTCCTCGCGTACGGCGGCCCCGCGCTTGGGGCTGGCGACCAGGGCCACGTAGGGCACGCCGGCGTTCAGGGCGGCGTCGATGATCTGCTCCTCCCCGTTGCCGTGCGAGGCGACGATCACCGCGGTCACGCCGTCGACCGCCACCTCCGCTCCCACCGGCGCGTGCACGCAGTCATAGCCCGACGCGTGCACGAGCGTCGCCAGTGCCTCCGCGATCGGCGAGCCGCCGACGACGACGACTCGCGCCGGCGGCAGATGGGGCTCGAGGAAGATCTCGAGCGCGCCGCCGCTCAGGCACGGATTGCACTCCACCACGGCACCGTCGATGGCGTCGGCGCCGTCGTCGCGGATCCCGTCCTCGGGGACGAGGCGCAGCAGGATCGGCTCCCCTGTCTCCATCGCTCGCAGCGAGTGCAGGCGCACCGACGATTCGGCGCACACGCCGCCGACGAACCCGTCCAGCGTCCCGTCGGCGAGCACGACCGCCGCGTTTCCCGGCCGCACGCTGGTGGGGCGGCGCGCCCGCACCACCGTCGCCACCACGAACGGGGCGCGTTCGCTGAGCAAGGCCTCGACGCGGACCGCCAGCTCACCTTGCAGCATCAGACACCGCCTTTCCTCTCTGCATAGCGTCCCACACGCGTCCGGGGGTGCAGGGCATGTCGATGTGGCGAACCCCGAACGGAGCCAGCGCATCGCAGATGGCGTTGACGATCGCCGGCGGCGACCCGACCGTGGCCGACTCGCCGATCCCCTTGGCGCCGAACGGATGGTGCGGCGAGGGGGTCACCGTGTGATCGGTCTCCCACTCGGGGACCTCCAGCGCGGTCGGGATGAGGTAGTCCATCAGCGAGCCGCCGAGGCAGTTGCCGTGCTCGTCGAAGGCGATCATCTCCATCAGCGCGATCCCGACCCCGTCGGTGAGGCCGCCGTGCACCTGACCCTCGATGATCATTGGGTTGATCCGCGTGCCGCAGTCGTCGACCGCCACGAAGCGCTCGACGCGGACCTTGCCGGTTCCCGGGTCGACGTTCACCACGCAGATGTAGGCGCCGAACGGAAACGTCAGGTTCGGCGGGTCATAGACCGTCTCCGCGTCGAGCCCGGTCTCCACGCCGGGTGGCAGCTCGACGGTTCCGCGGGCGGCCATCGCGATCTCGGGGATCGTCACGCCCTGCTCGGGATCGCCCTTGACGAACCAGCGGGCGTCGGGATGGATGGGGTCGGTGTAGTCGTTGTGCCACTCGAGGTCGTCGGGCGACACCTCGAGCATCGCCGCGGCGACCAGCCGAGCCCGATCCCGGACCTTGCGCGCCACCAGCGCCGCGGCCGCCCCGCTGACCGGGGTCGACCGCGAACCGTAGGTTCCGAGCCCGTAGGGCGTTGAGTCGGTGTCGCCGTGGATGACGTCGACGTCCTCGGGTGGGATCCCCAGCTCGTGGGACACGATCTGGGCGAACGTCGTCTCGTGGCCCTGCCCCTGGCTCTGGACGCTGATCGCCAGCTGCGCGGTGCCGGTCGGCGAGATGCGCAGCGTCGCCCCGTCGTTCATCCCCAGCCCGGCGATGTCCATGTGCTTGCGCGGTCCGGCGCCGACCGCCTCGGTGAAGAAGCTGAGCCCGATCCCCATCAGCTCGCCGCGGTCCCGCCGGCGCGCCTGCTCGGCGCGCAACTCGGCATAGCCGGCCACGTCCAGCGCCTTGCGCAGCGCGCGCGGGTAGTCGCCGGAGTCATACACCCACCCGGTCCGGCAGGTGTAGGGAAACTGCTCGGGCGCGATCAGGTTGGCCATACGCAGTTGCACCGGGTCGGCGCCGAGCTCGGAGCCGAGCACATCGACCAGGCGCTCGACCAGGTACACGGCCTCGGCGACGCGGAACGAGCACGCATAGGCGACGCCGCCGGGAGCCTTGTTGGTGTAGACGCCGCGGACGTGGCAATGCGCCGCCTCGAGGTCATAGGAGCCGGTGAAGACGTGGAAGAAGCCGGCCGGGAACCGCGTCGGCTGCGCGGTCGCGTTGAAGGCGCCGTGGTCGGCGAGCACGTCCACCCGGACGGCCTGGATCCGTCCCTCGCGGGTGGCGGCGATGCCACCGCGCATCCGGTAGTCGCGGGAGAAGCCGGTCGACATCAGGTTCTCCGAGCGATCCTCCATCCATTTCACCGGCCGCCCGATCGTCATCGCGGCTGCGGCGGCGCACACGTACCCGGGATACACCGGCACCTTGTTGCCGAAGCCGCCGCCGACGTCCGGCGAGATGACCCGGATGCGGTGCTCGGGGAGGCCGAGGATGCCGGCGTAGAGCGTGCGGTGGGCGTGCGGCGCCTGGGTCGTCGCCCACAGCGTCAGCTTGCCGCTGACCCGATCGAACTCGGCCACCGCGCCGCAGGTTTCCATCGGCGCCGGGTGCGAGCGCGGGAACACCATCTCCTGGTTGACCACGACGTCGGCGGCGGCGAACACGCGCTCGGTGGCGGCCTCGTCGCCGGACTCCCAGTCAAACAGGTGGTTGTCCTGGCGGCCGGGGTGATCGTCGCGGATCACCGGAGCGTCGGCGTCGAGCGCGTGCCGCGGGTCGACGACCACCGGCAGCGGCTCGTAGTCGACCTCGATGAGTTCGAGCGCGTCCCGGGCGGCGTAGTGGTCGTCGGCGATGACGAACGCCACCTCCTGACCCTGGAAGCGGACCTTGTCGGTGGCCAGCACCGCCTGCGTGTCCTGAGAGAGCGTCGGCATCCAGGCGAGACCGCGGGCCTCGAGGTCGCGACCGGTGATCACCGCGTGGACCTTGGGATGGGCCAGCGCCGCCGAGGCGTCGATGGCGCCGACCCGGGCGTGGGCCAGCGGACTGCGCAGCAGCGCCCCGTGCAGCATCCCCGGCAGCGCCACGTCATCGACGAAGTGGCCCTGACCGCGGATCAGGCGGTCGTCCTCCTTGCGGGTCAGCCGACCGAAGCCGATCGGACGCGGTCCCGTTGTCTCGCCCGCGGTCATCGTCATCCACTCACTCGCCCGCCCGCCGCCGGGCCGCCTGGACCGAGATCTCGGCCGCGATGTTGATCGTCGCGCAGCGGCCGCAGCGGACCCGGACGCGGCGGGTCATGTACTGCGGATCCATGCCGGCCGCCAGCACGTTGCCGCACGACGAGCACACGTAGTCATAGTCGCCGTTGCCACGGAACACGGGACGATCGGAGTGGTCCTGGACCGCGGTGCCCCCGTCAATGGGCACCTCTCCCGCCTGGACCTCCCGCATCTTGCGCACCGGCATCAGGCGTGCACTCACGCCGCCGCCGCGAACTTCTCGGTGAAGTCCTTGATCATCGCCTCGAGCACGGTGGACACCATCCCCTCACCCATCGACGCTGCCTTGCCGGTGATCTGCGCCGACGTGTGCACATTCCCGCCGCCGTTCTCAAGGGTGAACACGACGTCCGCATTGGCGTGTCCGGAACCGCCGGCCTCGCGTGCCTTGACGCGCAGCAGCGCGCGATGGGCCGCGGCGTCCTGCTCGACGATGCTCACCGTCCCGGTGAACTTCATCGACATCGCGCCCATCTTGACCTTGATCTCGGCCTTGACCGAGTCGTCGGAGGTCAACTCGGTGACGCTGCCACCCTGCACGCACGGCACCAGGCGCTCGAGGTCGAGGACCAGCCGCCAGCTGTCCGCCAGGGGCCTGTCGGTGGTGAACGGCTGATCGAGTTCAACCATGTCCGGGTCTCCTTTTCTTGAGGGCGCGCGCGGCATTTTTCGCGTGTGCCCTTATATGGTGACGGTCACTATCCACGCCGGAGAGAGGATGTTTGTCGATGCAACCGGGAACGTATGAGCTGGGGCCCAAGGACGGAACTCTCTCGGTCCGCACCGGCAAGGGCGGGGCGGCTTCCAAGGCGGGCCACAACCTGCTGATCAGCGTGGACCGGTGGGGCGCCGTCGTCGAGCTTGCCGCCGATCCGGCCCAGAGCGTCCTGGAGCTCAACGCCGACTCCACCTCGTTCACGGTCCAGGAGGGGACGGGCGGGATGAAGTCGCTCGGCGCCGACGACAAGGAGGGCATCGCCCAGACGATCAACGAGGAGGTGCTCAAGGGCACCCCGATCAGCTTTCGCTCCACCGCGGTGCGGCCCGACGGGGAGGACAAGCTCCACGTCACCGGCGATCTCGAGCTGGCGGGCGGAGTCAACCTGGTCGCGTTCGACATCGAGATCGGCGACGACGGCCGCGTGACCGGCAGCGCCGCCATCACGCAGACCGAGTGGGGCATGAAGCCGTACTCGGCGCTGTTCGGCACGCTGAAGGTGGCCGACGAGGTGAAGGTGTCGATCGACGCCCGGCTGCGCCCGGCCGGCTGAGTCCGCTCCGCGGTTTCGGGCCGCCGCAGCATCAGTCGCGGTACACCGTCTGGGCGTCGAGTCCGCCCTCCACACCGGGCGGCAGCGCGCCCGTCCCGTGGGCGTACATGGCGATGTCGGCGATCGTGCGGGCACGGTCGGCCTCGTCGCCGGCCGCGAACGCGCCATCTGACCACTGCAACGCCTCGGGCGGCGCATCGAGTGCGACCCCGGCCAGCAGACGGGCCTTGGACAGGATCTTCTCGGTCACCGACGAGATCGCGCCCGTCGTGCCGGACGACGGGCTGGTGTTGAAGCCGTGGCCGATCCCGAAGCGATCGCTGTCGGCCGGGACGACCTTGACGTCGAGCGCCGGGACGCCGAGCTCGGCGGCGACCTGACCGGCGTATTCGGGCTCGCGGCCGTCGGCCTCGGTGGTCAGGCTGAGCACCATCTTGCCGGTCGGGTGCACGCGCAGGAACACCGCGCGGTATGCCTCGTTGGCCATCTCCTAGACCTCCCTTTCCTGTCCTGACGATTGGCCGGCGGCCTCTCGCGCCAGCTGTTGGCGCTCCTGATGCGCGGTGAGCGCGTTGTGTTGCTCGAGGTCACAGAAGCTCGGCTGCGGCCCACCGAGCAGGTGTGGCGGCACCGCCGGGCGGTCACAGCCCGGGTAGATGCAGATCTTGGGTGACCGCTCGGTCACGGCTGCCCTCCCGGGCCGTCCCAGCCGGGGGTGGTGTGCCCTCGGCTGGGTCCATAGCCCGAGGGCATCGCCACCGAGCTACCGGAAAGCGATCCCGCCCACCCGGTCGCGCTGGCCCAGGTCTCCGCCTCGGGCGCCGCCGCCCCGTCGCCCCCCGCGGCCGGGTGGCTCGCGCCCCGGGCGGTGCCGTCGGCGCCGATGGCCGCCACGACCTCCTCGAGCGCCTCGAGCGTGTGGCCGCTGACGAGCTGATCGCAGTAGGGCAGGGCGGCCGCCATGCCACCCGCCCGGGGTGCGAACCCCGCGGCGGCAACGCGGGGGTTGACCCAGACGATCCGGTGAGCCAGCCGCGACAGCCGCTCCATCTCACGGCCCACCAGCGCCGGGTCGCCGCGCTCCCAGCCGTCGGACAGGATCACCACCACCGCTCCGCGGGCCATTCCCCGGCGCCCGTGGCGGTCGTTGAAGCTCTTCAGCGCATCGCCGATCCGAGTCCCGCTCGACCAGTCCGGCGCGGTGGTCGCGGCGCGCTGGATCGCCCGCTCGGGATTGCGTGAGCGCAGCGCCCGCGTCAGCCGCGTGAGGCGCGTGGCGAACGCGAACGCCTCGGGGTGCGCGCCGGATCGGTCCGGTCCGATTGCGCAGGTCAGGAACTGCAGGTAGGCCCGGGCATAGGGCTCCATCGATCCCGAGATATCGCACAGGAGGACCAGGCGCCGTCGGACGACCCGGCGGCGCCGGCGGGCCAGCCGGAACGGGTCGCCGCCGGTCCGCAGGCTGCCGCGCAGCGTCCGGCGCAGGTCGATCGTGTCCCCGCGGCGGTGGCGCTCGGCCCGCCGGGTCCGCCGCGGCGGCGTCGCCAGGACCAGCCGGGCCATCAGGGCGTAGATCGTCGCCAGCTCGCCGGGCTCCAGCGCATCGAAGCGCTTGCCGCGCAGGACCTCCTCATCGGAGGCAGTGGTCGGGACGGGCAGTTCGTGCGCCGGCGGCGAGGAGCGGCGATCCGCCGGCGACGCCGCGGCCGCGCCGGACGCGAGCGACTCGCCGGCCTCGGTCGTCGTGACGGGACGGTCGTCGGCGTCGGCGGCGACGTGGCGCACGTCGTCGAGCGCCGGGGCGGTCGCCGCAGCCGCGGCGGTGCCGAACACGTCGGCGAAGACCGCGTCGAAGATCCGCATCTGGCCAGGATCTGAGACGAACACCGCGCGCGCCGTCCAGTACAGCCGCCGCCGGGAGAACGGCCCCGCCCGCCCCACCAGGGTCAAGGCCGCCGCGAACCGCGCGGCCCGCTCGGCGCTCACCGGCACCCCGGCGTCGTGCAGCCGCCGGCTGAAGGCGCCGACGAGCGCCGGCAGGTCCAGCTCGATCGTCTCGACCCCGAACGCGGACATCAGCCTCCGGCCACCCCGCTCACGAGCTTGTCCAGTCCCGAGGCGCGAACCATCTCCTGGTCCTCGCGGTACTTCAGCACCGAGCCCAGCGTCCGCTCCGCCGCGGGCTCGTCCAGCTCCGCCACTCCGAGCACGCTGAGCGCGGCCAGCCAGTCGATCGCCTCGGCGATGCCGGGCGGTTTCTGCACATCGGAGTCACGCATGCGGGAGATCGCATCGGCCACCTGCACCGCCAGCGTCTCCGCCGCGCCGCGGACGCGGCGGCGGATGATCTCCACCTCGCGCTCGGGGCTGGGGTAGTCGATCCAGTGGTACAGGCAGCGCCGCTTGACCGCGTCGTGCAGGTCCCGGGTCCGGTTGGAGGTCAGCACGATCGCCGGCGGATGCGTCGCCCGCACCGTGCCGATCTCCGGGATCGTGACCGTGGCCTCCGCCAGCAGTTCCAGCAGGAACGCCTCGAAGTCGTCGTCGGCGCGGTCGATCTCGTCGATCAGCAGGACGGCCGGCCGCGGCCCCGGGTGCTGGAGCGCGCGCAGCAGCGGCCGGGCGATCAGGTACTCGGGGCCGAACAGGTCCGCCTCGCGCAACTCCGGGCGGGCGGGGTCCGATTCCGCCAGCCGGATCGACAGCAGCTGGCGGGGGTAGTTCCACTCGTACAGCGCCTCGGCGGCGTCGATGCCCTCGTAGCACTGCAGGCGCACCAGAGGTGTGTCGAGCACGGCGGCGACCGCCTTGGCCGCCTCGGTCTTGCCGACCCCGGCCTCGCCCTCGAGCAGCAGCGGCTGCGGCAGGGCGAGGCTGAGGAACATCGACGTCGCCAGACCCTCGTCCACCAGATAGTCGACGCCGGCCAGGCGTCGGGCCAGGGTCTCGACGTCGGGGACGAGGTGGCGGATCGGATTGGCGGCCTCGCCCGCCGTCATTGCGGCGGCTCGGGGCGACCCTGCATCGCCGCCCACACCCGTGCGGGGGTACAGGGCATGTCGACGTGATCGACCCCGTGGGTCTGGTGCAGCGCATCGATCACCGCGTTGACGATCGCCGGCGGCGATCCGACGTTGGGCGACTCGCCGACCCCCTTGGCGCCGAGCGGATGGTGCGGGCACGGCGTGACGGTTTCGCCCAGCTCGAAGTCGGGGCACTCGAGCGCGGTCGGGATCAGGTAGTCCATGAACGACGAGTTCAGGCAGTTTCCCTCCTCGTCGAACGTGATCACCTCCATCAGCGCGATCCCGATCCCCTCGGCCAGCCCGCCGTGGATCTGCCCGTCGACGATCATCGGGTTGATCCGCACCCCGCAGTCGTCGACGGCGATGAACCGCCGGACCGTCACCTGCGCGGTGTCGGGATCGATGTCGACGACGGCGATGTAGGCGCCGTAGGGGTAGGTCAGGTTCGGCGGGTCGTAGATGACCTGCGCGTCGAGACCGCCCTCCATGCCCTCGGGCATCGGATCGCCGCTGTAGGCGCGGGCGGCGATGTCCTCGATCATCGCCCCCTTCTCCGGGTCGCCCTTGACATACCAGCGGGCGGGCGGGCCCTTTTCCCAGGCGAGGTCCTCGGGCCGCGTCTCCAGCATCGTCGCCGCGATCAGCCGCGCCTTGTCGCGCACCTTGCGGGAGACGACCGCCACCGCCGCACCCGACACCGGCGTCGAGCGCGAGCCGTACGTGCCGAGCCCGTACGGCGTGCGGTCGGTGTCACCGTGGCGAACCTGGATGTCCTCGGGCGGGATGCCCAGCTCCTCGGCGACGATCTGCGCGAACGTCGTCTCGTGGCCCTGCCCCTGGGTCTGCGCGCTGATCGATACCACCGCCTTGCCCGAGGGATGGACACGCAGGTCGGCGCCGTCGTTCATCGACATGCCGAGGATGTCCATGTGCTTGCGCGGACCGGCGCCGACGCCCTCGGTGAAGAACGCGACGCCGATCCCCATCAGCTCGCCGCGGGCGCGTTTCTCGGCTTGCTCGCGCCGCAGGTCGTCGTAACCGGCGATGTCCATCGCCACCTTCATCGTGTGCGCGTAGTTGCCGCTGTCATACGTCCAACCGGTGGTCGTCTCGTACGGGAACTGGTCGGGACCGATGAAGCTGCGCATCCGCAGGTCGATCTGGTCGGCGCCCATCTCCAGCGCCAGCGCGTTGACCATCCGCTCCACCAGGTAGACGGCTTCGGTGATCCGGAACGAGCACCGGTAGGCGACCCCGCCGGGAGCCTTGTTGGTGTAGACCGCCTTGACCTTCACGTGGGCCGCCTGCAGGTCATAGGAGCCGCAGCAGATGTGAAAGAAGCCGGCCGGGAACTTCGTCGGCTGCGCCGTCGAATCAAACGCGCCGTGGTCGGCGATCACGTCGACCCGCAGACCGGTGATCTTGCCGTCCTTGGCGCACATGTCGGCGCGCATGACGTAGTCCCGGGCGAAGCCGGTCGACATCAGGTTCTCGGAGCGATCCTCCACCCATTTGACCGGCACCCCGGCGACGATCGAGCCGGCGATCGCGCATACGTAGCCCGGATACACCGGCACCTTGTTGCCGAAGCCGCCGCCGATGTCGTTGCAGCGGATGCGGATCATGTGCTCGGCCAGCCCGGCGACGTGGGCATACACCGTGCGGTGCACGTTGGGCGCCTGGTTGCCGTTGTAGATGTCGAGCTGCCCGGTCTCGGGATTGAAGTCGGCGATCATGCCGCACGTCTCCAGCGGCGCCGGGTGGCAGCGGGGGTAGATGATGTCGCGCGTGACGATCGTGTCGGCTTCGGCGAACGCACGGTCGGTGGCCGCCTCGTCACCGGCCTCCCACGTCGGGCTGGCGAGATTGTCGACCTGCCCGTCCTTGTCGTCGCGGATGAGCGGGGCGTCGGAATCGAGCGCCTTGCGCGCGTTGACGACCGCGGGCAGCGGCTCGTATTCGACGTCGATCAGTGGCAGCGCGTCCCGGGCGATGTACTCGTCGGTGGCGATCACGAACGCCACCTCCTGGCCCTGAAAGCGAACCTTGTCGCCGGCGAGCACCGCCTGGGTGTCGTAGGAGATCGTCGGCATCCAGGCGAGCCCGAGCGTCTCCAGGTCCTTGGCGGTGACCACCGCGGCGACGCCGGGGAGCGCCAGCGCCGCCGAGGTGTCGATCGAGACGATGCGGGCGTGCGCGTAGGGGCTGCGCAGGATCGCGCCGTGCACCATCCCGGGCAGGCGGATGTCGTCCAGGTAGGTGCCCTGACCGCGGATGAACCGCGCGTCCTCCTTGCGCTTGAGGCGCCCGAAGCCGATCGGCCGCTCCTGATCGGGGCTGGGGAGATTGGGTGAGTCGGTGACGGCCATCAGAGGACCTCCTCCTTGACGCGGTTGGCGTCCTCGTGCTCGGCGGCCCACTGGATCGCTGCCACGATGTTCTTGTAGCCCGTGCAGCGGCAGATGGCGCCGCTGATGGCGGTGCGGATCTCGAGCTCGGTCGGGTTCGGATTCTCGTCGAGCAGCGCCCGGCTGGTCATCAGCATGCCCGGCGTGCAGAAGCCGCAGTGCAGCGCGTGCAGCTCGTGAAAGCCCTGCTGCACGGGGTCGAGCTGACCATCGATCTCGAGCGACTCGACGGTGCGGATCTCATGTCCTTCGCACATCACCGCCAGCGTCGTGCAGGACTTCACCGGCTTGCCGTCCATCAGCACCACGCAGGCCCCGCAGTTCGATGTGTCGCATCCCCAGTGGGTGCCGGTCAGCCCCGGCGTGTCGCGGATGAAGTGCACGAGCAGCATCCGCGGCTCGACGTCCCGGGAGACCTGCTGTCCATTGATACTGATCGTTACGTTCACTAGGCCTCCTGTTGCAGAGCGCGGGCCGTGGCCCGGCGCAGAGCTCGAGTGGTGAGCACGCCGGCGAGATGGCGCTTGTAGTCGACGGGACCGCGGCCGTCGGCCGACGGCGAGCAGTCCTGTGAGGCGATCTGACCCGCCTGGGCGAACAGCTCCTCCGAGGGCGTCGCGCCGCGCAGCAGTTCCTCGGCGCGGGTGAGGTGGACCGTCGTCGGGCCCACGGCGCTGAGCGCGACCCCCGCATCGGCGATCGTGCCGCCGTCAATCCAGATCGCCGCCGACGCGGCCGCGATCGCCCAGTCGCCGGCGCGCCGCTCGACCTTCTCATGCGCGCTTCCGGCCCCCGGCATGACCGGGACGCGCACCTCGGTGAGCATCTCTCCGTCCCCGACCGCCGTCACGTACGGGCCGATGTGGAGCTCGTCCATCGCAACGGTCCGTTCCCCGTCGGCGCCGCGGATCACGACCGTGGCCTTGACCGCGCAGCACACCGCGCTGAGGTCCTCCGCGGCATCGGCCTGGCACAGCGACCCGCCGATCGTGCCGCGATTGCGGACGACCGGATCCGCAATCACCGTCTCGGCGTCGGCGAACAGCGGCAGCCGTCGCGCCAGCACCTCTGACGCCAGCAACTCGACGTGCCGGGTCAGGGCGCCGATCCGGATCTCGTCGGCGAACTCCCTGATATAGGACAGCTCGTCGAGGTCGTTGATGTCGATCAGGTGCTCCGGCTGGGCGAGGCGGAGCTTCATCATCGGCAGCAAGCTGTGGCCGCCGGCGATGATCCGGGCGTCGCCGTCATGCTTGACCAGGGACGCGATCGCCCCGTCGACGCTGGTGGCACGCTCGTATCCGAACGGCGCTGGTGTTTGCATGACGGGTCAGCTCCTTTCGCCGGTCGTCGGGACGCCCGGCATGCGGGTACGCGGGCCGCCGGCCGCTTCGGACGGCTCGTATTGGACGGGCGCGTCTGCCCCGATCACCGGCGAGCGGGGCAGCTCCTTGGCCCCGGCGGGACGACCGTCGGGATACAGGGCCCGTGCCGCCAGGCTGCCGTAGCCCGCATTGCGCAGCGCCGGGCCGTTGGGCGAGGCCGCGGCGATCGGCGCCTCGCGCCCCAGCCGGGCCAGCGTCAGGGTGCCGCGCGTGTAGACCTCGGCGATCCGCGGCGCCTTGACCGTGGTGCTGTCGGGGAACCGGCGCAGGCCGGCCGCGGCGGCGCCCGGGTACAGGCCATCGATCAGACCCATGGCGTCGGTGAGGCCGGCCTTCTTGACCAGCAGGCCCTCGAGCAGGTCGACGCCGGCATCGAGGTTCTGGTTGATCGTGTCGACCACCTCGGCCACCGGTGCCGACTTCTCGATGATCCCGACGACCCCGGCGATCGCCTCATCCAGCCCCGCCGTGATCGTGCGCAGGGCCATGATCGTCGACACCAGGTAGAACACGACCGCCGCGACGATCAGCACAACGGCGACGATCATCACCACTCCAGCTGCCGGCATGGCGTCACGCTCCCGGTGCGTCGTCGAGGATGACGTCGAGCGAGCCGCCATAGTTGGCGACCACGCCGACGGTGGCGATCACCTGCTCCTGTGTGGTCAGCAGCAGCGGCACCGCATCGAGATCGGCCGAGCCGGCCCGAGCGGCGCCGGCGATCCGGTTGACGCTCGGCACGATGCCCTTCGCTGCGCGCAACACGCCGTTGAGCAGGTAGATGACGACCGGCAGGATCGCCAGCAGCAGGATCACGTCGCCGATCCACTCAAGCGTCATTTCGGCCTCCTCTCCGCCACGACGGCAGCCTTGGCGGCGATCCCGGGGAACGCTCCGATGATCACGTCGAACTGGGCGTTGATCGCCTTGACCGCCGGCTCGAGCGGGCGCAGATGCTCCGCCTCCACACCGTCGAGCGCGACGGCGAGGGTCGCGAGCTTGCCGGATGCCGACGCCAGCGACGCGCGGATCAGGATCAGCGCCCCGGCGAGCACGACGACGATCACCAGCGCGAGCAGCACGCTGAGGACGGTCAGTGTGGACGAGCTCATGCCGCCGCCCCCTCGTAGCCGTCGGTGAGCGCGTTCATGTATCCGTCCTGAACCACGGCTTCCTCCACGATCAGTCCCAGCACCGGCGCCGTGGCCTGCAGCTGGGGAATGTTGGCGGTGTTGGCGGCGACCGCGCCGGCCGCCTCCAGCAACGCCCCGGCGGACTTGTCGATGTCGGCGACGGTGCGGATCAGCACCGCCAGCAGGGCGGCCACGGCCAGCGCCGCCACCAGGCCGATGATCAGCGCGATGCCCCACGCGCCGTGATTGGAGAGAGCGGCGATCGACAGCATCACTTGCCCACCGCCACTTTGCGCAGCGCCCGGGCCGAATGCAGGATCCGCACCCCGGAGTCGTTGATCTGACCGACGCCACCGAGCGCGTCGGTCTGCCGGCGCACCTGCTCCACTCCGCCGACGGCCGTCCGGGCCTGCTTGGCGATCCGGCTGGCGAGCGCCACGATCGTGATCACGATCGCCGCGGCGACTATCACCACCACCACCCCGAGCACCAGCCCGATGGTCCAACCGCCTGAAGCCCCGTAAACGATGGGCACCTCACACCTCCTCCGTGGTTTGAACTCTCTCCCACTCCGCCGCCCAGCGAATCGACCGGACGATCGTCGTGTAGCCCGTGCACCGGCAGATCTGGCCCGAGATCGCCTCGCGGATCTCGAGGTCGGTCGGGCGCGGATTGGCATCCAGCAGGGCGCGGCCGGTCATCAGCATCCCCGGCGTGCAGAAGCCGCACTGCAGGCCGTGCTCCTGCTTGAACCCCTCCTGGACCGGGTCCAGCCGCCCATCGACCTCGAGGCCCTCGACGGTACGGATCTGGTGGCCGGCGGCCGTCGCGGCGAGCACGGTGCACGACTTGACCGGCTCGCCGTCCATCAGCACAACGCATGTGCCGCAGTTGGACGTGTCGCACCCCCAATGGGTTCCGGTCAGCCGCAGCTCGTCGCGCAGGAAATGCACCAGCAGCATCCGCGGCTCGATCTCGGCGGAGCGCTCGCTGCCGTTGACGGCGACGGTCACCTGCATCACCGTCCCGCCGCCTCGTGAGCACGGGCAACCGCCCGGGTCAGGGCGCGGGTGGTCAGCACGCCGGCGAGATGGCGCTTGTACTCGGCCGAGCCACGCTGGTCGGACACCGGCGAGCAGGCCGCCGCCGCGATGGTCCCGGCGGTTCGCAGCCGCTCGTCGGTCGGCTCGTGGCCGAGGAGCTCCACTCGGGCCTCGTCGCAGGCGATCCCGGACCCGACGGCGGCCAGCGCGACGCCCGCACCGGCGACCCGTCCCGCCTCGTCGAGGTTGACCGACGCCCCGGCGGCGGCGACCGCCCAGTCGCCGACCCGCCGGTCGACCTTCTCATAGGCGCTGCCGGCGCGATCGGTCAGCGGGACGCGGATCTCCACCAGCAACTCGTCGTCCTGTACCGCGGTCCGGTACGGCCCCCGGTGAAACTCATCCATGTCGAGTACCCGGTCACCGTCGAGCCCGCGGATCACCATCCTCGCCCCGATCGCCGCGCACACGGCGCTGAGATCCTCGGACGGGTCGGCCTGGCAGAGCGCTCCGCCGATCGTGCCGCGATTGCGGACGACGGGGTCGGCGATGACGTGCTCGGCGTCGGTGAAGATCGAGACCCGGCGCGCCAGCAGCGACGACTCGAGCAGCGCGCGATGACGGGTCATCGCGCCGATCCGGACCTCGTCGCCGGCCTCGCGGACGTAGCCGAGCTCGTCGGCCAGCCCGTCGATGTCGATGAGGTACTCCGGGGTCGCCAGCCGCAGCTTCATCATCGGCAGCAGCGAATGGCCACCGGCGAGGATGCGCGCCTCGGGACCGAGCTCGCGCAGGAGGTCCAGCGCGTGGTCCACACTGGTGGCCCGCTCGTATTCAAACGGCGCCGGGACCTGCACGGCGTCCTTTCCGCCTGCTGCCTGCGCTCGTGGCGGCGAGCCGCCTCTTCTCCATGAATAGCATTTTGCTCATGCCCGGTAGCGGACGCAACCAGAGTTAAGTGATCGCTTAGGCCAAATGACCCTCGCGCAATTGCAGTCATTCGTCCTCGTCGCTCGCCTCGGTTCGGTCAAGGCGGCCGCCGCGGAGCTCGGCGTCACCGAGCCGGCGGTGTCGGTGGCGGTGGCCGCGCTGCGCAAGGAGCTCGGCGACGAGCTGTTCGTCCGTGACGGACGCGCCATCGCGCTGACGGCGGGCGGCCGGCGGCTGGCGGCGCTCGCCGGCGAGATCCTCGGGCTCGCCGACCAGGCTCGCCGGTCGGTTCAGGACTCGCCCGGTCAGTCCCGGCTGATGCAGGTGGCCGTCACCAACGTCGTGGCCGAGCACATCGGGCCGATGATCGATGCGTTCACCGCCCGCGAGCCGGGCCTCGACGTGGCGATCGAATCCGCCCCGGGTGCCTCGATGGCCGAGATGCTCGAGCATCGCCGGGCCGACATCGCGCTCGGCCCGCCGCCGGCGCCCGAGCATGCGGCGACGATCGCGTCGGTCCCGTTCCTGCGCTGCCGTCTGATCGTGGTCGCGGCGCCCGGCAACGCGCTGTCCGGACGCCGGGACATTGCGCCGGCAGAGCTGGCCGGCCAGCGGTGGCTGCTGGGGCCGCCCGAGCTCGATCCCACCACCGGCGCCGGGCTGCTGTTCACCCGGTCGGGATTGGAGCCCGCCGACATCGTCGGCTACAGCAGCCATGCCGCCGCCGTCGCCGCCGCGGCGGCCGGTGACGGGGTGGTCCTGACCCTCGCCCACACCGCCATCGAGGAGCTGCGGCGCCGATCGCTGGTCCGCATTGACGTCCGCGGGACGCCGATGCTGGAGATGTGGCATGCCAGCACCCTCGGCTTCGGCCGGGCGCTGCCGGCGGCGCTGGCGCTCCAGCGGTTCGCCACCAGCCCGGAGGCCACCCAGGTGATCTCGACCGGACGGGCCGGGAGCGTGTCCTCGCGAGCCCGCCCCCGTCCCCACGTCACGTTGTGGAGCTCGGTGACCGCTGGGCTGCCCAGCGGCGAATCTGGCTAGGGCATGGGTTTCCGGTCGGTTGGGGCGCGCCGGCGGAGATCGTGAGAGAGTTCAGTGCAGACCCCGCAGGAGAGGAGCTGGCATGAGCGAGACGACGTCGGACCCGAGGACGATTGCCGCCACCGTGGCCGCCCTGCCGGGCTCGGCCGCGGACCGGTTCGGCGACCGGACGGCCGCGCGATACAAGGTCGACGGCGAATGGCGTGAGATCACGTACGCGGACGTGGTCCGGGCGATCGAGGAGACGGCGCTGGGGCTGGCCGAGCTCGGGGTCGAGCCCGGCGACCGGGTCGGGATCCTGGCCGACACCCGTCTGGAGTGGACCGTGGCGAGCTACGGGATCTCGGCGGCGGGCGCCGTCGTCGTCCCGGTCTATCCGACAAATTCCGCCCGGGAATGCGCCTGGGTGCTCGGCAACTCCGAGACCAGGGTGGTGTTCTGTGAGAACGAGGCGCAGGCGGAGAAGGTCCAGCAGGTCCGCGACGAACTCCCCGACCTGGAGCACGTGGTGTCGATCGAGCCTGGAGCCGGCGACCTGACGCTGGACCAGTTGCGTGAACGCGGCCGCGGGCGCGACGCCGCCGAGCTGGCCGCCCGTCAGTCGAGCGTCGCGCCGCAGGACGCCTACACGATCATCTACACCTCGGGCACGACCGGGCCGCCCAAGGGGGTCGTCCTGACCCATCGCAACGCCATGTCGGTGTGCGAGATGGTGCAGGAGCTGGCCTTCATCCAGCCAGGCGAGACGACGTACCTGTTCCTGCCCCTGGCCCACGCCTTCGCCCTGACCGCCCAGCTCGCCTCCTATGACCTGGGAACGACGATCGTCTACTACGGCGGTGACCCGCGGCAGATCCTGCCGGAGCTGATCGAGACCCGGCCGACGTACCTCCCCTCGGTGCCCCGGATCTTCGAGAAGCTCTACACGGCGGCGCTCAAGATGCAGGCGCAGTCAGACGAGCAGCAGCAGGAACGCTTTGCCCAGGCGATCAAGATCGGGGTCGAGGTCCGCCGCCGGCGCGAGCGCGGCGAGGCGGTGCCCGAGCAGATGGCGCATGCGTTCGATCGCGCCCAGGAGACGCTGTATGACCGGGTCAGCGGACTGTTCGGCGGGCAGATCCACCAGGCGGTGACCGGGGCGGCGCCGATCGCGTCGGCCATCCTCGAGTTCTTCTACGCCTGCGGCGTCCCGGTCCTCGAGGGATGGGGCATGACCGAGACGACGGCCGTCGGTACCGTCGCCACCCTCGATCACTTCAAGTTCGGAACCGTCGGCCGGCCGCTGCCCGGCGTCGAGATCCGGATCGCGGAGTCCGACGGGGAGATCCTCGTCCGCGGCCCCAACGTCTTCCGCGAGTACTGGCGCAACCCCGAGGCCACTGCCGAGACGCTCGTCGACGGGTGGCTGCACACCGGCGATATCGGCCAGCTCGACGATGAGGGGTACCTGTCGATCACCGGGCGCAAGAAGGACATCATCATCACCGCCGGCGGCAAGAACCTGACCCCGTCGAACATCGAGAATGACCTCAAGCAGTCGCGCTTCATCTCCCAGGCGGTGATGCATGGCGATCGCCGCCCGTACCCGGTGGCGCTGATCACGCTCGATCCCGAGGAGATCGTCCCCTGGGCCCAGGAGCAGGGGCTGCCCGAGGACATCGGTGCGCTCGCCGGTCACGAGGACGTCCAGCGGCTCGTGCAGACCGAGCTCGACCGGGCCAACGCCCACTACGCCCAGGTGGAGCAGATCAAGAAGTTCGTCGTGCTCGATCGCGACCTGACGATCGAGGACGGCGAGCTGACGCCGACGCTGAAGGTCAAGCGGGCGTTCGTCAACGAGCGTTACGCCGAGTTGTTCGAATCTCTGTACTCCGGGTGAAGCCGAGTGGCTGCCGCGAGCCCCCGGGCACCGGTTAGCACTGGCGAGCAGCGGGTATCGCCGCTGACATGAGGATCCTCGTCATGACCAGCGAGCCGGTTTCGGCCCAACAGCTGCGCAGCGCCCTCCCGGACGACGAGGACCCGACCGACGCCGAGGTAATGGTGGTCGCGCCGGCGCTGCACGAGAGCGCGCTGCGCTTCTGGATGTCTGACGCCGACGAGGCGATCGCCAAGGCGGAAGCGGTCCGGCGCCGCAGCGTCGAGCAGCTCGGAGCTGAGGGCGTCCCCGCCACCGCCGACACCGGCGAGAGCGATCCCGACGACGCGATCGAGGACGTGCTCAAGACGTTCGCGGCCGACCGCATCCTCGTCTTCACCCATCCCGAGGGCGATCGGCGCTATCGCGAGGGCGTCGACGGGGCCGAGCTCGAGCAGCGGTTCGGGATCCCGGTCACGCAGGCGTCGTTCACCGCGCCGGGCTGAGCCTCAGCCGCCGAGCTTTCGCGCGAGCAGCAGGGCGTTGGCGGGGGCGAACCCCTGCCAGTCGTTGTTGTAGTAGGCCCACACCTCCTGTCGACGCCGCCATTGCGCGATCCGGCGTGCCCACGTCTCGATCTCGGTGGCCGAATAGTTGCCGTTGCGGCCGCGGGCGCCGTAATGGAAGCGAACGTACCGCCAGCCGGCGGTGGCCTCCGCGGTCTGGAACGGGCGCTGTGGGTGATCGCCGTACGTCAGCGCCACTCCGCGGTCGCGCAGCGCGCGCATGACCGGGGCGGCGAACCAGCTGGGATGGCGGAATTCGATCGTGTGCCGGCCGTTCGGCAGCGCCGCCAGCCAGTCGTGCAGCCGGGCGTCGTCGCGGTGGAAATTGCCGGGCAGCTGCCACAGCACCGGCCCGAGCCGGCCCGCCTGCAGCAGCGGCTCGATCCGCTCGTAGAAGCGAGCGATACCGTCGCCGAGCTCGCTCAGCCGCTTGATGTGCGTCAGGTAGCGGCTGGCCTTGACCGCGAACGTGAAGTCGTCCGGTGTCTGCCCCACCCACGCCGCGACGGCGTCGCGTCGCGGCAGCCGATAGAAGGTGGTGTTGACCTCGACGGTGTCGAACCGGCGCGCGTAGAGCTCCAGCCACCGGCGCTGGGGCTCTCGCTGCGGGTAGAGCCGGCCGCGCCAGTCTGCGTAGTTCCAGCCCGAGCAGCCGATGCGTACCGGTTTCATCGCCGGCGACCGGGCAGCACCAACGCCATCACGCCGCCCGTGACGTCGGAGGCGGCGAGTTCGTTCGCGATCTGACGAGGGTTCCCGGCCGGGTTGCGGTTCATTGGCGCTCGTTCCATCATGAGAGGTTCCACATGCCCGGTGGCGTAACCACTTATGCCGCGTACCGGAGCTAGAATCGCCCGCCGAGGTGGCGCTCTCATCATGACGATCGAACAGGACCCCGAAACCGGCATCGTGTCCGAGCCGGCGCAGGCAGGTTCGCGTTCGTTGGAGATCTCCAACGCGATGTCCCGGCTTCACAAGGAGTTCATCGGCCGGGGCCCGACCAACGCCCGCACGACCATCGATGGCGACCTCGTCGTGGTGCTACTCGAGGGCGGCTACACCCGGGCCGAGCAGACGCTCACCGCCAACGACAACGCCGACCTCGTGGCGGCGGGGCGGCTCGGGCTCCAGGACGCGATGCGTCAGGCGATGATCGCCGCCGTGGAGGAGACGACCGCCCGTCGCGTCCACTCCTTCATGAGCGCCAACGATCTCAAACGCAACCTCCAGGTCGAGGTGTTCGTGCTCGCGCCCGCGGGGAACGACTAGGACCCACCGTCCGGAGCGGGCTCACGGACCGGTCCGACGCCGTTATGATCCCCGGCTTCGGGGATCCGTCGGCCCGGCGCATCCCGGTGGTGGCTACTTTCAATGGGAGGCGTTCGGCGGTGATCCGCCGATGCAGACCGTCGCACAGGCCCTCTTGCATGGGAGGATGCGAGTGCCAGTTCTGGATGTCACGGCTCTCGGCCACTCTCGGCGTGCCGCGTGACCGCCGATCGCGAGTCCAACAGCCGACAGGTCACTGACGAGCTTCTGCGGCGCTACCGGGCGACCTCTGACCCCGTGCTGCTGGAGGCGATCGTCAAGCAGTTCGAGCCGCTGGCGCGAAGCGTCGCGCGGCGCTATCAGGCCCGCGGCGAGCCGCTCGAGGACCTCACGCAGGTGGCGATGGTCGGCCTGCTCAAGGCAATTGCCCGCTTTGACCCCGACCGCGGGTTCGCGTTCACCAGCTATGCGACGCCGACGATGCTCGGCGAGCTCAAGCGCTATTTCCGCGACAGCGGCTGGGCGGTGCACGTCCCCCGTGGCGTCAAGGAGCGAGCCCTCGAGCTGGCCGGCGCCACCGAGGAGCTTTCGGCCAAGCTCGGGCGCTCCCCCTCACTGCCCGAACTGGCGGAGAAGCTTGGCACCAGCGAGGAGCAGACGCTCGAGGCCATCGAGGCGTACCACGGCCGCCACACCACGCCGCTCGAGCATGGATCCGACGACGAGGACTCAAAGGCTCCGCAGCTCGCTCAGGTGCTCGGCGCCGAGGACGAGCGCCTCGAGCAGGCCGAGTACCTGACGATGATCGCCAAGGGCGTCGAGACACTTTCGGAGTCAGACCGCCTCATCCTGTACCTGCGGTTCGCCCGTGATCTCTCCCAATCGGAGATCGCGGCGCGGATCGGCACCTCGCAGATGCAGGTATCGCGCCTCCTGCGCGCGGCGATCGAGAAGATCCGCCGCGTCAGCGGCGACATCGAGCTGCCCCGCGGCCCCTGAGGGTGGCGCCGGTCCAGTGGGCCTCCCACTACCGCTGGGAGGTGGACCGGTGGCCGTCGACCGCCCGCTGCAGCTCGGATTTGTTCATCTGGGAGCGCCCGTCGATCCCGAGTTGTCTGGCCTCGTTGTAAAGCTGGTCACGGGTGCGCCCCTTCGCGCGATCGGTACCGGACCGCAGGCCGCCGCGGCGTGACGAGGAGATGTCCTCGGTCGATGTCCGCGACGCCTGTCGGGACTCGCCGCTGCGCGCCCGCTCCTTATTGACCGTGCGGGCCGCGATCTCCTCGGCGCGGCTCTCGCTGCGCCCCTGCCCGCGCTCGCTCTCTTTGACGTGCTCGTATTGGCGGGCACGCTTGGTGCCTGGCTTCACACCGCGTGGTGGCATCGTCACTCCTCGGGTCGACTGCTGAGCGTCGTTTACCCCACCGGGGCGCGGCGAAACGTGCGCCGCGCCGTCAACTGCTGATGAGCGTCGGCGTCCCGAGCGGGATGTGATCGAGCAGCCACTGGCCCTCGGGGAGAGTGAGCCGGACGCAGCCATGGCTCACCGCCTCGCCGATCGACGACGTCTCCGGAGTGGAGTGGATGGCGATCCGGTTGCCGCCGCTCCAGTCCTGGATCGCGTGGGGCGCCTGCGCCGACAGCGCCAGGATGCAGCAGCCGTAGGGGCCGCTCGGATCGCCGGTCAGCAGGCGGTCGGTGACGGCGAAGCGGCCGGTGGGCGTCGGGTTCGCCGGGGCGCCGATCGCGACGGTGTAGCGCTCCAGGACGCGGCTGCCGTGCAGCACCGTCAAGCGGCGCGCTGACAGCGACAGCTTGAGCTCCCACTGCACGCGGCTCAGCGACGCGTCAGATGCGGGGATCCAGCCGATGTGGTTGTTGCCGGCCTGCGGCGTGACCACTCCGAGCCAGCGGCCGGACAGCCGTGCCACCCAGACCGTCGTCGGCGACCCGAAGGTGGTCTTGGTCGCGAGCTTGGCGAACCCACGGCCGCCCGGGGTCGAGCGCATCTCGGTCGGGTGCACCACCGCGGCCACCAGCGCGCCCCGGCCCGCCGGCAGCAGCAGGCTGGCCCGCGTGGGCGTGGGCTTCGCCGCGGCCGGGACCGGCGTGTAATGCCCGGTCGTGGTCACGGTCGTCACCGCGGTCGCCGAGCCGCCGGCGCCGAGCGTCAGAGCGATCACGATCGGGATCAACGGCACGAGCACCGCCATGCCGATGGCCAGCGGTCGGAACCGGCGAGAGGTTGGCGCTTGTTCGGAATCGGTCATCTGATCACATTGTTGCCAACCCTGTATCGGCGGGCGCCGCCTCGGTTGTTAGCCCTCTCAGCGCGATCCGGTCGCGGCCCGATGTCTCAGCTGGCGGCTGAGGTGCGGCGCCTGGCGCCGCGGTATCCCAGGTTCGGTGTTTTCGCCCGTCACACCATCCCGATCGGATACACCGCGAATTCCCCAACCCGTAATCCTTGAGTGACTAACCTTGATGACATGTTCGGAATGCGAGAGAAGTCCAAGATGATCGACCCGGAGCGCGCTCTCCCGGGCCGTCAGAAGGAGATGCCGGTGGCCGATCGCCACGCGGTGTTGGGCAACCCGATGAAGCCTCCCTTCCCCGAGGGATTCGACCAGCTGGTGGTTGCAATGGGCTGCTTCTGGGGCGCCGAGCGCGTCTTCTGGCAGGCCCCGGGCGTGTACACCACGGCGGTCGGCTACGCCGGGGGCGTGACTCCCAACCCCACCTACGAAGAGGTCTGCAGCGGCAGCACCGGCCACACCGAGGCGGTGCTGGTGGTGTTCGACCCGGCCAAGACCTCCTACAACGAGATGCTCAAACTGTTCTGGGAGAACCACGACCCGACGCAGGGCATGCGCCAGGGCAACGACGTGGGCACCCAGTATCGCTCGGCCCTCTACTGGGACACCGACGAGCATCGCCGGCTCGCCGAGGCGTCGCGGGAGATGTTCAACGAGCGCCTGCGCGAGAAGGGCTATCCGGAGATCACCACCGAGATCGCCCAGGCCGGGCCCTTCTACTACGCGGAGGATTACCACCAGCAGTACCTCCACAAGAATCCGTGGGGCTACTGCGGGCTCGGCGGAACCGGAGTCAGCTGCCCGATCGGGCTCAACGTCCCGGCCCAGGTCGAGGTCGTCGCCCCCGGAGCCGCTCAGTCCTAGGCGGTCTCGTCCCTGTCGCGCCGCGGCGGGACGGGGCCGCGGCTCGCGGTGGCGCGCATTGAGCGGTCGGTTGCCGGCGACCGCGACCGGCCCCCTGCCTCAGCCGCCCGCGACCGCCGGCAGGATCGTGACCTCGTCGCCGTCCTTGACGTGGGTGTCGAGGCCGTCGAGGAAGCGAATGTCCTCCCCGCCGACGTAGACGTTGACGAAGCGGCGCAGGCCGCCGTCCTCGGCGATACGGCTGCGCAGCTCGCCGAAGCGCTCGTACAACGAGTCGAGGACCTCGCCGACGGTCGCTCCGTCGACGCTCGCGGACGATTCGCCCTCAGTGGCGGACCGGAGCTGGGTGGGGATCTTGACGCTGACGGACATGGCGGCGAATCTTAGGCGAGCGCCCCGACGCGCTCGTTGGCGCTCTCGAACGAGGCCACATTGGGGTCGATCTCCCACGTCTCGAATGTCCCGCGAACGGCGTCGAGCGTCTTGAGACCCTCACCGGTGATGTAGACCACGACGCGCTCGGCGGGATCGATGTCCCCGCGCTGGGCCAGCTTGGCCAGCACCGCTGTCGTCACTCCGCCGGCGGTCTCGGTGAAGATCCCGGTCGTCTGGGCCAGCAGCTTGATCCCCTCGCGGATCTCGTCGTCGGTGACCGCGTCGATCGTCCCGCCGCTCGATCGGGCGAGCTCCAGGGCGTAGGGCCCGTCGGCGGGATTGCCAATGGCCAGCGACTTGGCGATCGTGTCGGGCTTGACCGGACGGCAGAAGTCCTGGCCCTCCGCGAACGCCCGGGCGACCGGCGAGCACCCTTCGGCCTGGGCGCCGTTGAACGTCGGCAGTGTGCCCTCGAGCAGACCGACGTCGATCCACTCCTGGAAGCCGCGGGCGATCTTGGTGAACAGTGACCCGGAGGCGATTGGCGCCACCACGCGATCGGGCAGCTCGAAGCCGAGCTGCTCGGCGGTCTCGAACGCCAGCGTCTTGGAGCCCTCCGCGTAGTACGGGCGCATGTTGATGTTCACGAACGCCCACTCGTGATCGCCCGAGAGCTCGGTGCAGAGCCGGTTGACGTCGTCGTAGTTGCCGCGCACGGCGACGACGTTGGTGCCGTAGACGCCGGTGGCCAGCACCTTCTGCTCCTCCAGATTGGAGGGGATGAACACGTAGGACTCGAGCCCCGCGGCGGCGGAGTGAGCCGCGACGGCGTTGGCCAGGTTGCCGGTCGAGGCGCAGGCGATCGTCTCAAAGCCGAGCTCGCGGGCCCGCGCCAGCGCCACCGACACCACGCGATCCTTGAACGAGTGGGTGGGGTTGGCCGCGTCGTTCTTGATCCAGACCTCATCGAGCCCGAGATGCTGCGCCAGGCGGTCGGCGCGCAGCAGCGGCGTCCAGCCCGCGGGCAGCGCCAGCGTGGGCGGCGCCTGAACCGGGAGAAAGTCGCCGTAGCGCCACAGCGAGTGGGGACCGGCCTGGATCCGGCGGCGCAGCACCTCAGGATCGACCTGATCGGGCCCGGCCCACCCCGCGTAGGCGACCTCGAGCGGGCCGAAGCACCGCTCGCAGACGTACCGCGCGTCAAGCGGGTAGGTGGTCTGGCATTCCTTGCAGCGAAGCGACTCTGGCGGCATATGTGAAAAAACCTCCGCCGGGGTCAGTGGTCGGAGGTCCGTGAGAAACCGCCCTGCCACATCTCCCAGGCCTTTGTTGTTGGAGCCTGTTGGAATTGGCACCTTTCCCTTGCGGGAGGTTGCCGGGGTTTCGTAGGGCCATTCCCTCCACCCCTCTGGATGCGTACTGCTATGTGCGCTGCAGTATATCCGCCATCGGTTCTCAACGCGATACCTTGACGCCTGCCGCGCCGTCGCGTAACGACGCTGCTGCCGCGGTGTTTGACCGCTCTGCCAATGGCCTCCGCCTCAACCGATCCGCTGGTTCGCCTCGAGGCGATCCTCGACCTCCAGGATGCCGACACGCCCCACCGGCGGATGCTGGTGATCGTCAATCCATACGCGACGACGGTGTCCGACCGCCTCAAGAACCTCGTCGTCTACGCCCTGCGGGGCCGTTATGACGTCCACGCCGTCGACACCGAGGCGCGAGATCACGCGACTGAGCTGTGCCGCCAGGCGGCCGACGAGGGGTACGACGTCGTCGTCGCGTTCGGCGGTGACGGCACCGTCAACGAGGCCGCGAACGGGCTGATCGGCTCCGACACGCCGCTCTGCTGCCTGCCGGGCGGCCGAGCCAACGTCTACTGCCGAATGCTCGGCATCCCCACCGACGTGGTCGACGCGACCGAGCACCTGCTCGGCATGGCCCACGACTGGAACCCGCGACGGGTCGACGTCGGCCGCGTCAACCAGCGCCACTTCCTGTTCTCGTCCGGAGTCGGGCTGGACGCCAGTGTCGTCGAGGTCGTCGACGCTCATCCGCGGCTCAAGGCCCGCCTCGGCGAGTGGTACTACACCTGGGCCGCCGTCAAGACCTTCAACCGGCGCTACCTCATCCGGCCGCCGCGGCTGCGCGCCGAGCTCGGCGGTGACACCGTCGAGGGCGTCACCGCGATCGTCCAGAACGCCCACCCGTACACGTACTTCGGCGATCGTGCGGTGCGGATGGCCGAGGGCGCCGCGCTCGACAGCGGCGACCTCGCCGCCATCGTGCTGCGACGCGCCAACCCGCTGGACGTACCGTCGATCTCGTGGCGCGCGCTGTCGGGCCGCGCCCACGTCGTGCGCCACCGCCACGTGCACGGATACCGCGGGCTGGCCGAGCTGCGGGTCACCTCGCAGGACGACCGCGCGCTGCCGCTCCAGGTCGACGGCGACTACATCGGGGATGTGGATGAGGCGGTTTTCACCTGCGTTCCCAACGGCATCCTCGTCGTGTCCTGATGTCTCGCCGACTGCCTGCACTTGCGCTCGGCATCGTGCCGGTCGCACTGGCGCTGGGCCTCGCTCCGGCCCGGCCCCACGCCGCGTCGGTGGCGATGAGCCTCGCTCCCGGCCCGCCCCACACCGCATCACCGGCGACGAGCCCGGCGCAGTCGCCAACCCTCCCGGGCGCCCCCGGATGTCCGATGTTCCCGCCCGACAATGCCTTCAACCAGCGCGTCGACCGGCTGCCGGTCGCCGCCGGATCGGCCCGGTACATCGCGCGGATCGGACTCGGTGACCCGGTCCATCCCGACTTCGGCACCGTGTACGACGGCGCGCCGAACGGGATCCCGTACGCGATCGTGTCGAACACGACCAAGCGCGTCCCGGTGACCTTCCAGTACGCGTCGGAGTCCGACGGCCACAACTATCCGCTCCCGCCCAACGTGCCGATCGAGGGTGGTCCGAAGTCCGCCGGCGACCGACACGTGATCGTCGTCAACAGGGACACGTGCACCGACTACGAGCTGTTCGCCGCCTACCCCCACGACGGCGGCCGGCGCTGGACAGCGGGGTCGGGCGCGATCTTCAACCTCCGTTCGGACAAGCTGCGTCCCGCCGGCTGGACATCGGCCGACGCCGCCGGCCTGCCGATCCTCGCCGGCCTGGCCATCTACGGACAGGCGGCGAACGGCGCGATCGATCATGCGCTGCGATTCACCGCACCGTGCACGAGCGCTCGGTATGTGTATCCCGCGCGCCACGAGGCGGGCACCTGCGGCGGACCGGGCGCGCCGCCGATGGGGCTGCGGGTCCGCCTCAAGGCCAGCGTGAACATCTCGCACCTCCCGTACCAGGCGCGAGTCGTCGCCCAGACGCTGAAGACCTACGGCATGATCCTCGCCGACAACGGCAGTCCCTGGTACATCTCCGGCGCGCCGAACCCGCGCTGGAACGACGACGCGCTACACCAGCTCGACGAGCTGACCGGCCGCGAGTTCCAGGTCGTCGATACGAGCTCGCTCCCCCACCCCGGCCTCTGAGCTCGGTCCCCCACCCCGGCCGCTGAAATCCGCGTCGCAGGGGGTGAATCCCGCCCGCGAGCGGGCTCTCAGCACTGTGGAGAGCCGCCCCGCTCGTCGCCGGCCGCCGACGCCCCGAGCGGTCCAGATCACCGACCGCGACCGGCTCCTGCTCGCGTTCGCGGCCGAGCATCGGTTCGTCACCGCCGCTCAGATCGCGGTGGTGCTGGAGACGACGGCCGCGGCCGCAGATGCGCGCCTGCGGGCGTTGTCCGCGGGCGGGTACCTGCGCCGCGAGTTCAAGCTGCATCGCGCGCCGGCGGCTCACCGGATCACGCGTGAGGGGCTCCGGGCGGTCGGCAGCGACCTGCCGACGCCGCGCCGGCTCGACCTCGCGCTCTACGACCACGACGAGGGACTGGCGTGGCTGATGCTGACCGCCCGGCGGGGACGGTTCGGGGCGCTGCGCGACGTGGTCTCCGAGCGCCGCATGCGTTCCGAGGACGCGCGGGGGCCGGATGGCGGCGCGCGTCATGGGGTGCGGCTCGGCGGCGTCGGGCGCAACGGTCGGGACCGCCTGCACTATCCGGACATGGTGGTGGTGACCGACTCCGGCCACCGCGTCGCGTTCGAGCTCGAGTTGACGAGCAAGGGCCGGGATCGCCGCGAGCGGATCCTGGCCGGCTACGCCGCGGACCGCCGCATCGATGCCGTCGTCTACCTCGTGGACCGGCCGGCGGTGGGAAAGGCGGTCGAGCGCTCGGCCGCGCGCGTGGGCATCTCGGATCTGGTCCGCGTCCAGAACGTGCGCCTGGCCCGAGCCCAGCCACCCGCATCCGGCGTTCGAGCCGCGCAGCGCAATCACGCCCGAGGCGGCCGATGATGCCGTCGCGGGGCTCGGTCGCGGCTCGCCGCTACGCGTCGCTGGCACTGTGGGCGGCGGTGCTGATGGCGCCGTCGGTCCCGATCGCCGTGGCACTGCTGGGCGCCGGAGCTGCCGCGCTGGTCGGCCCGGCGGCGTGGCGGACGCTGGCGCGCATGCGCGGTCGCGGCAACGCCACGCGGGACCGCGTCGGTGACAGGATCGCCCTCGGCGTCGACTCGGCGGGACGTCAGGTGACGCTGTCAGACAGCCAGCTGGCGGCGCACGCGCTGATCGTGGGAGGCAGCGGCGCCGGCAAGTCGACGACGATGCTGGCGATGCTCTGTGCCGAGATCCGGCTCGGCCGGCCGGTCGTCGCGATCGACATGAAGGGCTCCCCCGCGTTCGCCGCGGAGCTACGCATTGCTGCGCGCGCCGCCGGGCGCGAGCTGCGGGTGTGGACGCCCGACGGCCCCAGCCAATGGAATCCGCTGGCCCACGGCAACGCCACCGCGCTCAAGGACATGCTCATCTCCACCGAGCGCTTCAGCGAGCCGCATTACCAGCGCGCCGCCGAGCGGTACCTGCAGACGGCACTCCAGGTGCTGCACGCCGCGCACCCCGACCGTCCGGCGCGGCTCGATGAGGTGGTTGCGGTGATGGAGCCGCGCCGGCTGGCGACGATGTTGCGGGGGGTGCCGGCGCCGCTGGCCGAGCGCGTCCAGGACTACCTGGGTGGACTGACCACCGATCAGCTCAGCGCCGCTCGTGGCCTGGGGACGCGGCTGGCGCTGCTGAGCGAGTCCAGCGCCGGTCAGTTCCTGCGCGGCGGGGACGCTCGGCCAGGCATGACGGTCGACCTCCGCGCCGGCCTTCAGGGCGGTGACGTCATCCTCCTCAGCCTCAACGCGAACGTGTACGGACAGCTCGCGGCGCAGCTGGGCGCCCTGGCGATCCAGGACCTCATCAGCGCCAGCGGCTACCGGCTGCTCCCGAACGCCGCGGCGGAGCCGGGGGGACCGGCCGGACCGGCGGGACCAGTCGGACCGGCGGGACCGGCGGGACCGGCGGGACCGGCGGGACCGGCGCCGGCCACAGTCGGCATCGATGAGTTCTCAGCGCTCGGCACCGACAACGTGCTCGCGCTCGTGGCCCGCGGGCGCGAGCCCGGCGTCCGCGTCCTGCTGGCCACGCAGGAGATGGCGGACCTCGAGCGAGCCGGCCGCGGCTTCCGCGACCAGGTCCTCGGAATCGTCGGGATAAAGATCATCCACCGCCAGGATGTCCCGCAGTCCGCCGACATGGTGGCCGAGATGGCCGGCACCGAGCGCGTGTGGGAGGAGACGGAGTACATTCGCGGCGGGTTCACCGGCACCGGCGGCAACCGGGGAACGCGGCGTCTGGCCGATCGCTACATCGTTCACCCCAATGAGATCAAGACGCTGCCGGTCGGCACCGCCGTCGTGCTCACCAAGTTGCCGACGGCCAAGACGCAACGCGTGCGAGTGGCGCCGGATCGAGGGCGCGACCACCCGGGCCGCGACCAGCGGGGACGCGACGGCCCGGCACGCGACTAGCCGGCGCCGGGGGTAACGCGGTAGGCGTCGAAGACCGCGTCGATGTTGCGCAGGCGGTTGATCGCCTGATCCAGCGTGCGGGTGTCCCCCACCTCGACGACGAACCGGTTCTTGACCATCGGGTGGTTGACGGTGCAATGGGCATCGAGGATGTTGATGCCGGCCTCCGCGAACGTCCGGGTCATGTCCTCGAGCAGGCGGTGGCGGTCCCAGCCATCCACCTGGATCTCGACCCGGAAGGAGGTCTCGGCATCACCGTCCCAGGAGACGCTGGTGAAGCGCTCGGGGTCCTTCTTGAGCACGGCGACGTTGGGGCAATCGTCGCGGTGGATGGTGATGCCGCGGCCCAGGGAGATGTAACCGACGATCGGGTCGCCGGGCACCGGCCGGCAGCACTTGGCCAGGCGCAGCATGACCTCGTCGATCCCCTCGACGGCGATGCCGAACTGTGTCGACGACGTGGTCGGACGCGTCCGGCGACGGTTGGTCTGGATCAGGTCGTCGGTGGCGGTCGGCTCTGACTCGGCGGCCTCACCCTGCTTGAGGCGCTGCATCACCTTGTTGACGACCGTGTTGGCCGAGATCTTGGCCGCGCCGAGCGCGATGTAGAAGTCGTCCCCCTTGCGGAATCCCATCTCCCGGATCACGTCGGCCAGTAGCGGCGACCCCACCAGCTTCTGGGCCGGCAGCCCCTGCTTGCGCAGCGCGTCCTGGAGCTGCTCGCGGCCGGTGTGCTCGGTGTCGCGCCGCGACTCGGCCTTGAACCAGGCCTTGATCTTGTTGCGGGCACGGGTCGTCTTGACCAGCGCCAGCCAGTCCCGGGACGGACCGCGCTCGCGCTTGGAGGTGAGCACCTCGACGATGTCACCGGAGCGCAGCTGGTAGGACAGCGGCACGATCTTGCCGTTGACCTTCGCGCCGACGCAGCGGTGGCCGACGTCGGTGTGGATCTCGTAGGCGAAGTCCAGCGGCGTCGAGCCCGCAGCGAGCGACTTGACCTCGCCCTTGGGGGTGAACAGGAAGACCTCGTCCTCGAACAGGTCCACCTTCAGGGTCTCCATGAACTCCCGAGAGTCGGCCATGTCCTGCTGCCAATCCATCAGGGATCGCAGCCATTTGAGCTTCCCATCGGGATCGTTCGCCGCCCGGCTGCCGTCCGAGCGCGGCGCGCCCTCCTTGTACATCCAGTGCGCGGCGATCCCGAACTCGGCCAGATCGTGCATCTCCCGGGTACGGATCTGGATCTCCAGCGGCCGTCCCTCGGGGCCGATCACCGTCGTGTGCAGCGAGGAGTACATGTTGAACTTCGGCATCGCGATGAAGTCCTTGAAGCGCCCGGGCAGCGGCTTCCACAGCGAGTGAATGACACCGACCGCGCCGTAGCAGTCCTTGACCGACTCGACGATCACGCGCATCGCCGTCAGGTCGTAGATCTCGTTGAACTCCCGCCCCTTCTTGGTCATCTTGGCGTAGATCGAGTAGAAGTGCTTGGCACGGCCGGAGATGGCGGCGTCGATGCCGAGCTCAGCCAGCTCCTTGGCCACGATGTCCCCGGCCTCGTTGACGTAGCGCTCGCGCTCGCCCCGCTGCTGGGCGACCAGGCCCTTGATCTCGGTGTACTTGCGGGGGTGCAGTGTCTGGAAGGCGAGGTCCTCGAGCTCCCATTTGATCGCATGGATGCCGAGCCGATGCGCGATCGGCGCGTAGATGTCGAGCGTCTCACGCGACTTGTCGATCTGCTTCTGCTTGGACATCGCCGAGATCGTGCGCATGTTGTGCAGCCGGTCCGCGAGCTTGATGAGGATCACGCGGATATCGGTGGCCATCGCCACCACCATCTTGCGGTAATTCTCGGCCTGCGCCTCGTCGCGGGATTGGAACGTCAGGCCATCGAGCTTGGTGACGCCATCGACCAGCCCGGAGATCTCCTCGCCGAAGGTCGCCTCCACCTCCTCCAGCGACGCGCTCGTGTCCTCGACGGTGTCGTGCAGCATCGCCGCGCACAGCGTCTCGGTGTCCAGGCGCATGCCGGCGCAGATCTTGGCCACCCCGACCGGGTGGATGATGAAGTCCTCGCCCGACAGGCGCCGCTGGTCGGCGTGGTGGACGCACGCGTACGCAAACGCGGCCGCCACCCGGTCGCGGTCGACGGGCGCGTGGTCGGCATGCTCCTCGACGATCGCGAACAGGTCACCGAGCAATCGCTGCTCGAACGGGGACAGCTGAGCGCTGTGCGTGGTGTCACCGGCCCCGGCTTCGCCATCGGGCCGACCAGCACCGCCGCCGACGGGACCGTCGACGGGCGGACGATCACCGGCGAGCACAGCCGATTGGCCGTCACCATCACGTCCGGATTTCTCCTGCGGCGGCTTGCCGCTGCCGCCGGCCTCGCCGCGGCTGATTCCTCTCAACCGCCGACTCGAAGATTTGCGCTGTTCAGGTATCGCTTTCCGTCCTCATATCGCTGCGAATAGACCCTGAATGACGGCGAACGGTTCAGCGCGGTGGGCGCGGCGCCCGCGATCTGAAGGGCCGGCAGTTCCCGGTCGAGGCTGACGAGCTCCAGCTCCGCGAGAACCCGGACCAGCCGGCCGGCAAGTCGTGCCGATCGACCATGCGGACCGTCGCCGCGGAGCAGGCGCTCGAGCTCCTCGCCGGCCGCCCGCTCCCGCGCCCGAAGGACGCGATAGAAGGCGACGAGCGAAGCACGGAGTCCGTACTCCAGCTCATGCATCTGCTCAGCAAAGCGTAGCTCAGGGGCGCCCCACGCAAGTTGGGTGACGCCGCGGCCCGCCGTGAGGATCGACGCGGCGGCCCGGCCGGCGGGCGGATCGAGTGCCACGACGTGCGGGAACGCACCAATCCGTGCGGGCTCGTGCTCGAGCAGATCGTACCCGGCGAGGGTGAAGCCCCCGACGCGCTCCTGCAGTCCGGTGAGCCGTCGCGACACATCCGCGCAGACGGCCAGCACCGGCTCGCCACCGGACACGGCGTCGACGAGGACCGAGAGCGGACTGTGGCCACGCCGGTCGATCACGGTGCGTTTGTCCCCGTCGGCTCGCTCCGGAAGGTCCAGGAGCGCGTCGAGCTCGGCCAGAACCGATGCCAGGTAGTCCCCTCCGTGCTCGGTCAGCAGCGTGATCGGAGCCGGCGCGCAGGGCTGGGCGTGGCGCAGGACGAGCCGCGGCTCCACCGCCCCGTTCCACGAGTTGCGCTCCAGCTTGAACGTGGCATCAAGCGGCTGCCTGGGGTCATCGGCGACCCGTCCGTCACAGCCGAATGCGACCGCCCGGGCCCGCACGCCCCCCGAGTTGACCGAGAAGCGAGCATGGCGGCCCTCCCCCATCGGGCTGACGTCCCCGAACCGCCCGCCCGGCACGAGCAGGCGAGGCGACGGATTGCCCATCCCGCACGGTTCGAGCGCCGCGAGCTCCTCGGCCAGATCGAGGCCCAGCTCCGTTCCGGAGACGACGGCATCGACCCGCTCCCGCGGTTCGAGCAGGTCGGGGGTGAGGACCGACGCGGCGTGCGACTCGAACGCCGCCCGGAAGGCGTCGATCCGCCCGGCGCCGATGCTCAGACCCGCGGCCGCCCGATGCCCGCCGTAGCGGCCGAGGTGCGCCGAGCAGGCATGGAGGCCTTCGAGGAGATCGAACCCCGGGATGCTGCGCCCCGAGCCGGTGCCCGCCGAGCCATCGAGCGCGATCAGCACCGTCGGGCGGTGATGACGTTCGACGATCCGTGACGCGACGATTCCGACCACCCCGGCGTGCCAATCCTCGGCGGCGAGCACGTAGGCGCTCCGCGGATGGTCGGCCTCGAGCTCGCGGACCTGAGCCTCGGCCTCCCACAGGATTCGCTGCTCGACCGCGCGGCGCTCGGCGTTGACGCCGTCGAGCTCGCTGGCGATGGCCCGGGCCCGCCCCGGGTCCTCGCACAGCAGCAGTTCCAGCCCGGCGTCGGCGCGGCGCAGACGACCGGCGGCGTTGATCCGCGGGGCCAGACGGAAGCCGAGCGTCCCGGCATCGAGGGCGCTCGGATCCGCGCGTGACACGGCGATGAGCGCTCGAAGGCCCGGCTTGGCGGTGGTGGCGAGCGCCGACAGGCCCTGACGCACCAGCCGGCGGTTCTCGCCGGTGAGCGGCACCAGGTCGGCGACCGTGGCCAGCGCCACCAGGTCAAGATCCTCGGCGACGGTCGTCGCGCCGAGCGCCTCGGCGAGCTTGAACGCCACGGCGGCGCCGCACAGGCTGGCGCACGGATATCCGGACAGCTCGGGGTGGACGATCGGGCAATCGGGCAGCGTGCCGTCGGGAAGCGGCGCATGATGGTCTGAGACGACCATCGCGACGCCGGCCGCCAGGGCCGCGGCGACCTCGTCGACGGCGGTGATGCCGCAGTCAACGGTGACGATCAGCGCGGTCCCGCGCTGCGCCAGGCGCTGCACGGTGGCTGCCGAGAGGCCGTACCCATCCTCGCTGCGGCTCGGCAGAAACCAGCCGACGTCGGCTCCGAGCGCGCGCAGCGCCCGGATCATGATCGCGGTGGCGCAGACCCCGTCGACGTCGTAGTCACCATGGACGACGATCCGCCCTCTGGCGTCGATCTGCTGACGGATCGCGGCCACCGCCCGCTCGATCCCGGTGAACTCCCGCGGATCATGAGCGTCGCCGGCGGCCAGGAACCGACGAGCCTGGGCGGGGTCGGCGAGGCCGCGGCGGACGAGGACCTGCGCCAGCACATGTCCGATGCCCAGCTCGTGCTCGAGCGTCAGCGCGTCCGCCAGCGAGTACGGCGCGATCTCCAAATGCGGCTGCACGCGATCGGCCGCCGGCGGCGCGGCCGATGGCACGGCCTGCAGCGGCGACGGTGCCGCGTCCGGCAGCTGAATATCCGCGAGCGCGGCGGCGTGAACCATGGCGCCAGCCTAAGCGGCGGCGCAGACGGACCGACGGCCCGGGAACGACGGGCGCCTACGTGTAACCGAGCGCCCGCAGGGCCTTCTGCAGTTCGGCCACGAACGCGGTCTCACTGTGGTGCGGCAGGCCGAGCGTGCTGCGCAGCCGTTGCTTGCGCGCCAGTCCGGCCAGCGTGGAGCTGACGAGCCTGGACTTGCCGAGCAGATCCTCGTCGGCGGCCCAGGCGGCGATGAAGCCCACGCCATTTCGGAGGTGGCTCCGGAACGCCTTCATCCAGATGGCCGCGTCGGGCTTGATCAGCCTGGGGTACTGCCGGGTCACGTCGACGAACCGGCGGTTGATCACCCGCCAGATCTGGATCGGCGCCCCCGAGTCGGCGAAATCGGTGAAGCCCGCCTCCGAGATGCGGGCGTCGGCCGAGAGGAACTCGTAGTGGGTGTCGAGCTTCTTGATCCGCGCGCCGGCGTCGAGGAAGTTGTGCTCGACCTTGACGTAGGTCATCGTGCCCGGGTCGAGGCTGAACACCTGATCGACGAAGCAGCAGTGCGCGCCGCCGCTGTAGAGGCCGAGCAGCACGTCGGGCTGACCGTCTGACTCGACGTCCAGCACCTTGAGCGGCGAGGTCCCGGGCGTGAGCGCGGTGACGTCGCAGAGCGTGCCGCAGAACTGCGAGCGCACGTGCTGGTCATACAGCCGCTGGCCGTTGAGCCTGATCGTCAGCCGCGTCTTGGCCGGGGTGCCGACCCCGCTGAGCGAAGCGGACACGTGACTCGTCGCCACCGTCACGCGCGCTCGGTGCGCGGCCGCCGACGCTGGGAGCGCGAGGCAGGCCGCCAGGAGGGCCAGGGTCATGATCGGTCGCCACCGCATCGGCGCCGCCATGCTACCGCGGCAGCCGGACTAGAGCGTGATCCCGCCGGCCTCGCCGGCTCGCTCGCGGCGGGCGCCCTCGAAGTAGATGAGCGCGATGCCGATCAGCGCGCCGGGAATCGCCTCGAGCGCAGTCGTGATGTGGGTGGCGTGGCGGCCGGGGATGACGAACCCGTTGACGATGAATCCGAACGCCGCGGCGCCGATCAGCGCCCCGACGAACGCGCCGACGATCCCACCCCAGTACCGATCGGGCAGCCAGATGGTGAAGTGCCACAGTGCCAGTCCCATCATCACCCAGGCGAGCATTCCCATCAGCGGCGTCTCCCGTGGCGGCGATTGCGTGACCGCGGCTTGGCCGGACGCTCGGGCTTCTGCGACATCGCGTCGTTCTCGGCCTCGTCCGGGGCGTGGCGGAACTCCTGACCATCCGCCGGCTCGCCGTCGCCCACCGGCTGACCCGACGCCTGCTGCCGCGGCGGGGCCGGCGGTGGGGCGGCGGGAGGCTCAGCCGAGCGGCCGCTCGCCGGCGCGGGCGGCGACGGGCTCTTGGTCGACCGGGCCGGCTTGGTCTTGGCGGCGCCCGGACCGGATCCCGGCCGCGAGCCCGGTGACCGCGGACCCGGGCCGCGTCCGCTGCCCGGCCCGTCCTCATCGTCGGGCGAATGCGCAAGGCGCTTGGTCAGCGTCGAGGTGCGCCGGGAGGGCTCAGCCTCCTCCTCGGCGATATCACGCTTCATCTGCTCAAACTCGGCCGCCGACACGCCTTCCTCGGGGCTGGCGTCGCTGAGGCGGCCGGGACGCCGGCGTGCGCGCCCCCGCCCGGGCTCGACATCGGCCCCGGTGGGGGCGTATGGGGCGACGAACCCGTAGTCGGTCTCGATCCGGTGGCGGCGGTGGCGGTAGACCGGCTCGCGCTCCTTCCAGTGCGTCAGCACCGGCGAGGCGATGAAGATCGACGAGTACGCGCCCGACGCGACGCCGATCAGCAGCGCGAACGCGAAGTCCTGCAGCGTCGAGCCGCCGAACAGCAGCAGCGCGATGATCGGCAGCAGCGTGCACGAGGTTGTCGCGATCGACCGCGTCAGCACCTCGGCCATCGAGCGGTTGACGATCTGGGAGAACGCCGCCCGCGGCATCCGCGGGATGTTCTCCCGCACCCGGTCAAACACGATGATCGTGTCATACAGGGAGTACCCCAAGATGGTGAGCAGGGCCGCGACCGTATCGACCGTCACCTCCCTCCCGGTCAACGCGTACACGCCGGCGGTGATCAGCAGGTCGTGCATCAACGCGATCAGCACCGGCACCGCGAACTTCCACGAGAACCGCAGCGCCACATACACCGAGATCACCAACAGCGACGCGATGATCGCCACCACCGCGCTGTTGGCGACCGTCTTGCCGAACGTCGGACCCACCGAGGTGGCCCCGAAGCTGGCCACCTTGCCGTACTTGGCGGTCAGCGCGGACTCGACGCGGCTGCTGCCGCCCGCGAGCGGCTTGGAGGAGATCTGGAACTGGACGCCCTTGCCGCCGATCTGCTGGACCACCGGGCCCGAGACGCCCGCCCCTGAGACCACGGTCCGGACCTGCGCCGGCGTGGCCTTGTGCGTGAGGGTGACGTCGATCCGCGCACCCGAGGTGAAGTCGATGCCGAGGTTGAGTCCGCGGCCGCCGATCGCCAGCGCGCCGATCAGCAGGATGGCGCCCGACATCGAGAAGAAGTACTTCGACGCGCCCATGAAATCGAACGTCCACTGGCGCTTCTTGCCCCCGGCGCCGAGCGCCGACGGCCGCGCGATCGTGCGCGAATCGCCGATCGTCATCAGGATCGCCTGCGTCGCCAGCACCGCGGTGAACAGCGACACGATGACGCCGATGCCGAGCGTGAACGCGAACCCCTGGACGTCCGAGGTCGCCAGCACGAACAGGATGAACGCGGTCATGATCGTGACCACGTTGGCGTCGATGATCGCCGTCAGCCCCTTCTTGTACCCGGTGGCGATCCCGGCCCGGATCGAGCGCCCCGCGCGGATCTCCTCCTTGACCCGTTCGAAGATGACGATGTTCGCGTCGGCGGCGACGCCGATGGTCAGGATCAAGCCGGCGATTCCGGCCAGCGTCAGCGTGATCGGGATCAGCTTGATCAACGCGAAGAAATACAGGCCGTACACCGCCAGCCCCGCCACCGCGATCAGACCGAGCACGCGGTAGTAGGCGATCAGGAACAGCGCCACGATCAACAGCCCCACCGCACCCGCCACCAGGCCCTGGTTCAGGGCCTGCTGCCCGAGCGTGGCCGAGACCTGCTCCTCCGAGATTCGCTTGAGCGTGATCGGCAGCGCGCCGAGCCGAAGCTGGTTGGCGAGATCCGACGCCGAGGTGGTGGTGAAGCCGCCGGTGATGTCGGCGCCGCCACCGCCGATGATCCCGTCCGGGTACTGCTTGAAGTCGATTTGCGGCACCGTGACGAGCTGGTTGTCCAGTGCCACCGCGAAATGCTGGTCGAGGCTCGCCCCGCCCAGGCTGACGTCCTGGCCGCGGTGGGCGATCGTCCCCGTGACCTTGGAGAACTCGGCCTGGCCCGTCGAGGTGAAGCCGAACTGGACGTCGGGGGAGCCCCCGGTGTCCGTGCCCTCGGTGGGGTTGGTGATGTCGCGGCCGAGGATCGCGACGTGGTCCTTGAGGACGTAGAACTCGGCGGTGGGGCTGGAAGCGGTGAGATGGCTGGTGGCGCTCGTGTTGGCGGCCTGGAGCACGACGGTGCCCTGCGGCACGGCCAGCACCTCGTTACCCGCCAGCGACACCCCCGCCGGCAGGGCCGCCTGTAACGCCTTCTCCGACGAGATCCCCGTCCCGCCGGCCAGCAGGCAGTGATCGCCCTGGACCGGGGTCGTCCCGTTGGCCTTGGCTTCGGCGGCGCACGCGGCGCTGCCGGGCGCCCCGAACAGGTAGTACTCCGGCCCCTTGCGCGACAACGTGGACGAGAGCGGCGCCACCGGCTGCTGGGAGGCGAGCTTGACCGCCTGATACAGCGAGACCCCACCCGCACCCTGGACTCCGGGCTGGCCCGCCGTGCCGCCCTGGCTCAGCGTAATCGCCGTGGGATCCTGGGTGAGCAGGCCGGCGGCGGCGGGCTTCCCGCTCGGCGTCAGGACGTTGGCCTCCCAGTCATAGAAGTACAGCTCTGCTGTCTGGCCCACCTCCTGCTCGGCGCGCCCGACGTCCTTGACGTCGGGGAGGCCCACGGTGATCTGGTTGCCTCCGGAGGTCTGGATCTCGGGCTCGGACACGCCGAGCTGGTCGACGCGGGAGCGCATGATGTCGACCGCTCGGTTCAGCGCATCCTGCGTGACGACCGGGGTCTGCGGACTCGGCTCCCCCTGGTAGATGAGCTCGACCCCGCCCTTGAGATCCAGTCCCAGAATCGTCTTCTCAGAGGCGATCGCGAACACCGAGGCGGCGAGCAGCCCCACTACGAGCAGCAGGACGAAGCCGTGACGCTGGCGGTCTGACATCAGCTCAGGGGCATGCTAGTGGCTGGGGGACGCCGTCGTGACGGACAGGCGTCAGGCGTGGTTGGTCGGGGTCAGCACGACCAGCACGCCGCCCTCGTCGTCGTCGTATGCAGGGAAGATGTCCGCGACCGCGCGAGCCGGAAGATCGTGCTCGGCGTGGACCTCGACGGGCTTGCCCTGGACCCGGACCTCCCACTCCAGCGCCGTGGCGACGTGATCGGCGCCGTCGTCGAAGCGCAGCCCGAGGACGTCGTGCAGGGGCCGGCCGATCGCCTGCTCGGTCTTGAGCCCGGTCAGCTCGAACGAGCCGCGCCCGCAGTCGACGATGCGACCGTCGGAGTCGCAGGCGAAGAACGCCGCGTTGGGCGCCGGGTAGTAGTCGTCCAGCAGTTCGAAAAGGTAGGCGAACCCGCATTTCTCACACCCGCGCGCCTCGCGCCGGAAACCGGCGTTGCGGTCGGTTCCCATCGATCGGTTGCCGCAGTGAGGGCAGATGAAATAGTGCTCGCGACTCATGCGCGCCTGAGGATAGAGGGACGAGCCTTCGAATTAGTGAAGAAGCGCGATCCGGGTCAGAGCAGGCTGCGCTGCGGGGGCAGCACCGGCTCGAGCCCGAGGTGCGCGTACGCTCGCGGGGTCGCCGCCCGCCCGCGGGGGGTGCGCTCGAGGAATCCCCGCTGGAGCAGATATGGCTCGTAGACGTCCTCGATCGTGTCCTGCTCCTCGCCGACGGCGACCGCCAGCGTGGACAGGCCGACCGGACCGCCGCCGAACTTGTCGCAGATGGCGCGCAGGATCTCGCGATCGAGCCGGTCCAGGCCCGCCTCGTCGACCTGGAGCAGGTCCAGCGCGGACGCCGCCACCGACTCGGTGACCACCCCGCCATGACGGACCTCGGCGTAGTCACGCACGCGGCGCAGCAGCCGGTTGGCGACGCGCGGGGTGCCGCGGCTGCGGCGGGCGATCGCCACCGCCCCGCCGTCTTGGATCTCGACGCCGAGCAGATGCGCCGAGCGGACCACGATCCGGGCCAGGTCCTCGGGCCCGTAGTGCTCGAGCCGGTGCTGGATGCCGAACCGGTCGCGCAGCGGAGTGGTGAGCAGCCCGGTCCGGGTGGTCGCGCCGATCAGCGTGAACGGCGGCAGCGGCAGCGTGACGATCCTCGCCCCGGCGCCCTGGCCGACGGTGATCGGCAGGACGCCGTCCTCCATCGCCGGGTAGAAGGTCTCCTCCAATGCGCGGGGGAGGCGGTGGATCTCGTCCACGAAGAACACCGCGCGTGGCTCGAGCGCGGTCAGGAACGAGGCCACGTCCCCCTTGCGCTCGAGCGCCGGCCCCGCCGTCTGCACGAACGGAACCCCGAGCTCGGCGGCGAGGATCTGGGCCAGCGACGTCTTCCCCAGTCCGGGCGGCCCGGCCAGCAGCACGTGGTCCAGGGCGTCGCCGCGGCTGGAGGCCGCCTCGATCGAAACCGCGAGCTGATCCCGGATCGCCTCCTGGCCGACAAAGTCCTCAAGCCGCCGCGGCCTCAGCGACCGGTCCAGCTCGCGCTCGTCCTCGGGCAGCTCCTCGGGATCGTGCAGGCGCGGAGTGCTCATCGCCGCGCGCTGCGCAGGGCGTGGGCGATCAGGTCCTCCGTGCTGTCGCCGGGCGCGCCCTGCAGCAGACCCTCGATCTCGCTCGCGTTGTAGCCGAGCCCGAGCAGCGCCTCGCGGGCCAGCGTGACCGGATCATCGGAGCGAACGATCGAAATCGAGTCATCGGGCAGCGCGGCGCCGACCTTCTCGCGCAGCTCGACGATGATCCGCTCGGCGGTGCGCTTGCCGACGCCCGGGGCCGCCTGCAGCCGGACCACGTCGCCCCCGGCCACCACCTTGAGCAGCTCTCGCGGCGGTGCGCCCGACAGGACCGCCAGCGCGACCTTGGGGCCGACCGACTGGACGCCGAGCAGCATCAGGAACAGGTCGCGCTCCTCCTCGGTGGCGAAGCCGTAGAGGGCCAGCGCGTCGTCCCGAACGACCAGGTGGGTGTGCAGCGAGACCTCACGGCCCGCCGCCGGCACATGCTTGAGGGTCTCGGCCGACACCGCCAGGCGGTACCCGACGCCGCCGCAGTCGACCACGACGTGGTCCCCACGGCGCACCGCGACCTTTCCGGAGATGAGCGCGATCACGCCGGCACCGCCGCCATCGCTCGGGCCAGCGGTGCCCGGTTCAGGTCACAGATGGCCACCGCCAGCGCGTCGGTGGTGTGATCCGGCAGCGGCGCGGCGGCGAGCCCCAGCAGGCGGGCGACCATCCGGGCGACCTGGTCCTTGGCGGCGCGGCCATTCCCGCACACCGCGCCCTTGACCTGCTGGGGGGTGTACGCGCGCGACGCCACGCCGCGCTGCCCGGCGGCCAGCAACACGACGCCTCGGGCCTGGCCGACGGCGAACGCGGTCCGGACGTTGGCGCCGAAATACAGCTCCTCGATGGCCATCGCGTCGGGGTGGTATTCGTCCAGCAGATCGCCGACACGCTCGTGGATGTCGGTCAGCCGGCGTTCCAGCGGGATGCCGGGGCGAGTCTGGATGATCCCCTCCTGGACGACCTCCAGACGCGACCCCAGGCCGCGCACGAGTCCGTATCCGGTGTTGGCGGTGCCGGGATCGATGCCGAGGACGAGCATGGTGAGACATTCTCCGTGGCCGCGCGGACGCCTTCCGCAAACGGTCCGGGGCGGCTGGAAGATCTCTGTCAGCAGCGCAACCCGCGCCTGCTTGTGCTGTTCTAGAAGATGTTCCTCCCTCGGCCCATCCCACCCTCTGCACCGGGGCATCGCGCAGGGCGCTGATCCTGTGCGCGCTGATGCTCGCCTGCGTCTGGGCGCTGTCACCGGGGCGCGCGGCCGCCGCCCGGACCCCGACGCTGGCGCCCCAGACGGTCATCGCCGGACCGTCGTCCGCGATCGTGAGTCTCGATGGGATGTCGATCAACCGGGACGGCACCGGCGGCCTCGTCTACCTCGCGAACATCGGCGGGGTGGCGCACGTGTTCGTCTCGGAATTGCTCAGCGGCAGCTTCCACGCCCCGGTGCAGGTCGACGCCGGGTTGCTCGGGGCGTCGTCGCAGCCGGTGATCGCCGCCGGCCAGGACGGGCTGCTGCTGGTCGCGTTCGTCAATAGCGGGACGCTGTACGTGGTGCAGACGGGCGGCAGCGGCACTCCGTTCGGGGCGCCGGCCGCCATCTATGCCGATGTTGAGAACCCGTCGCTGTCGATGTCGAACTTCGGCAAGGCCTACCTGGCGTTCACGGCGCTCAACGGCGCGGGCGGCGGCGACGTCCGGGCCGCCTTCTACGACCAGGGTCAATGGGCGCTCGAGTCGACCCCGCTCGATGCCAACCCGGCGGATGCCGCCGGCACCGGCCGCGGCCGCCCCGAGGTGGCGGCCGCCGGCGATGGGACGGGCATCGTCGTCTGGGGCGAGAACGGCGCGATCTTCAGCCGGCGGGTGGCCGGGATCACGCCGAGCGCGGTCTACGAGCAGGCCGACGTGCCGTCACTCGACGGCTGGCAGGAGGTGTCAGCCGGTGATCCGGTGATCTCCGCCGGGGGCGATTCGACCTATGCCTCGGTCGCCTTCCAGGAGGAGATCTCCAGCGGCGGCGCCACCCAGTCACGGGTGCTGATGAACCGCCTGCACGGATCGCAGTACGACGGGATCGAGGAGGGCGACGGCATCACCACCGGTGGCCCCGAGGGCGCCGACCAGCCGCAGACCGCGGTGACCGAGTACGGGGCGGGGTTCGTCACGTCCGAACACGACCAGACCCACGAGCTGTATGCCACCACCCTGGGCTCAAACGACGTGTTCGGCCGGACCGTGCGCGTGGACAGCCTGCCCAACAGCGTCCCGCCCGACGCGGTCCCGGCCACCGCCGGCCTCGTCTCCAACCTGATCGCTTGGCAGCAGTCTCCGGGCATCGCTGGGCCCGCCGAGATCCGGCTTCGCTACGCGGCCGACGGCGCGGACTTCAGCCCCGAGGAGGTCGTCTCATCGCCGACGTTCGGCGCGACCGACGCCAATCGGGGTCTGGTGGCGGCCGGCGACGTCTCCGGGGACGCGGCGGCGGCCTGGGTGCAGGGCACCGGCGCCGGCACCTACATCGTCGCCGGGCAGCTGTACCAGACCCCCGGCGGCTTCGTGGCGGCACGCAGCTTCACGTACGCCACCACGCCCACGCCGACCCTGTCGTGGTCGGGCGCCGCCGAGCTGTGGGGATCCCCGCAGTACGCGGTCAGGCTCGACGGGACGCTGATCGCTCAGACCACCGCGACGTCGATCGCAGCCCCGATGACCAACGGCCGGCACGTCTATCAGGTCACGGCCGTCAATCAGGCCGGGCTGAGCACCCCCGCCGCCCCGGCGACGGTCTTCGTGGACACCGTCGCGCCACGGGTGTCCGAGTCGATCCGGGGCACGTTCATCGTCGCGACCCGGGAGCGGCTGACCGTGCGTTACAGCGATCTGCCACCACCGGGACTGCCGCGAGCAGCGGCCTCGGGCGTCGCGACGGTGTCGGTCAACTGGGGTGACGGGACGATCGCGCGGATCCGCCGCACCAGCGCGAGCCACGTCTACACGCGCACGCGCCGCTACACCGTGACGATCACCGCCACCGATCGCGCCGGCAACCGCACGGTGCTCAAGAAGACGATCACGATCAAGCACAAGCCGAAGCCCAGGAAGAAGCACAAGGGCAAGAAGGGCAAACGGGCCACTCAGTGACCGATGCAGCCGCTGCTGGGCAGCCGCGGGTCGGTCAGCGTCACGACGCGCCACGGCCCGACGACCGCCAGCGTCTTCTCGGTGGTCAGGCGGGGATCGATCTTGGCCGCGCCGCCGATCGCCGCCGCGTGCGGGCCGATGAAGTCCACGCCGGGAGCGCGCATCGACGTGCCGACGCGCTCGAGCGTGGCCCCCAGCTTCCAGGCCAGCGCCGTCTGTCCCGAGTGGTTGACGGCGACGAAGCTCGACTTGCACGGGAGCACGCCCGCCCTGCCCCCGACCGCGGCCACCGCCCGGGTCAGCGAGTTCAGCAGGCTGACCGCCTGGTTGGCGTCGGACTCATCGGCGCGGACCTTGGTGATCTGGGCGGTGCTGAACGGAACGCAGACGGCGAGCAGCCCCAGCGCGACCGCGGCGGTCAGCGGCCAGCGCAGCCGGGCGGCGACGAGATCGCCGGCGAGGCGGGCGAGCTGGGCCATCCCCACCGCGCCGAGCACGCACGTGAGCGCTGCCCCGGGCAGGAAGAAGCGTTCGAGCCCGGGATATCCGTCGAGCGTCTCGCCGACCACCACCACCCACCAGGCCACGACGAGCAGGCCCAGCCCGAGGATCGCCCGGTTGCGATCTCGGAACCAGCCGATCACGACGGCGACGATCGCCAGGATCAGCGCGGGCAGCACCTGATCACGGATCCCGCGGGTGACCACCGAGCGCAGGACGTCGGATCCCAGGTGGCCGTTGTAGTCGGCGGCGTGGGTGGCGGCGAGGAACGGATGTCCGGTGGTGACCCACGGTGGCACGAACCAGCCGATCGGCTGGGCCGCCAGCCCGGCGAGCAGCAGCAGCCGCATCCACGGGGTGCGGAACGACGGCTCGCGGAACCACAGCCAGATCGCGTAGACGCCGACAAACGGCCAGAACTCGGGGCGAATGAGGCCCGCGGCGGCGCCGAGCAGGAACGCCTGGGCGTGGCGCCCGTCGAGGAACCGGTCGACCGCCCAGACCGTGACGCCGATCAGCATCGACTCGGAGGTGCCGTGGAGGAAGTAGTAGTACCAGGCCTGGTCCAGCCGGCCGGTGAGCACGATCCCGGCCGCCGCCACCAGCCCCGCGAACGCGCCCAGCCGGCCCCCGCCGACCAGCCGGCTGGTCAGCTTCCAGGCGCCCCACAACCCGAGCAGCCCGCCGATGCGCGACGTGATCACCCACAGAGTCGGAGCGGCGCCGCCGAACAGGCCCCAGATCGTGGTGAAGATCACCGGCAGCGGCTTCCACGACGGGCCGCCATTCACGACGAAGCTGAGATGCGGATCGGTCACCTCGCGTCCCCACACGATCCACGACCACGGGTCATAGCTGGGCACCGTCGGCAGGATCACCGCCGACAGGAGTCCCAGCAGGATGCAGCTCACCACCGCGATCACCGCCGGCGAGCGCGACGCGCGCAGGAGACGGGCGGTTGACCCCCCGGCAGACTCCCCGGAGCCGGCGGAGCCGGTCGTGGGCGGGACGGGCGGGGGCGATTCCCGCGAATCGACGGCTGACATCGGCGGACGAGTGTAGCGACGGGTGCAGGCGCTCACCCGCCGCCGACGGCGGCCGCCCGAGCCGGCCCCGCCGCTGGCCGGTCCTACTCGTGATCATCGCGGCGTGGCTGGCGCTGAGCGCAGCCCCCGCCGCAGCGCAGCCCGTCCCTCCGACCAACCCCGGCCCCGCCTACACGGCGACCCCGCCGACGCTGGGGGCGCTGTACCGCGACGGCCCCAATGACCGGTGGCTGCTCGGTGGCGCCTGGCTGTACCGCGCCGATCCGACCGCGACCGGGGTCACTGACGGGTGGTGGCGCAACGTGGCCGGCACCATCGGGTGGTCTCCGGTCACGGTGCCGAACTCCTACAACGCCGGCGATCTGTCGAGCGCGAGCATGACCGGCTCGGTCGGCTGGTACCGGCGCGACTTCACCGTGCCGGCGGGGGCCTTCGCGGCGTACGTGCCGGCGCGCTTCCGCAGCTGGATCATCCGGTTCGAATCGGTCAACTACTACGCCACCGTGTGGCTCAACGGCCGGGAGATCGGCACCCACCAGGGCGCCTACCTGCCGTTCGAGCTCGATCTCAAGGGTGTCCGGCCCGGCGTCAACCGGCTGATCGTCCGCGTCGATGACCGGCGCAACGGCGGGGACCTGCCGCCCGGGCCGAGCGGCGGCTGGTGGAACTTCGGCGGGATCAACCAGGAGGTCTACCTGCGCGCGGTCCAGGCGGTCGATATGTCACCGGTGGTGATCCGGCCGGTCCTCCCCTGCCCGACCTGCGCGGCGACCGTCCACGAGCAGGTGTCGGTTCGCAACCTCACCGACGCGCCCCAGACCGTGGCTCTGCAGGGTTCCTATGGCGCCGCGGCCCTGGACTTCGGCGCCCACACGATCGGGGCCGGCGCCACCTGGGTCGCGCAGGCCTCGGTCACGATCCCCTCCCCCCACCTGTGGGCGCCGGGCGATCCGTACCTGTACCGGGCGAGCCTGACCGTCTCCGACGCCCACGGCCGCAAGCTGGAGGGCTACCTCGACTACAGCGGGATCCGCAGCATCACGGTCACGCCGTCCGGCCAGCTGCTGCTCAACGGGCGGTTGCTGAACCTGCGCGGCTTTGACCTACACGAGCAGAACATCACCACGGGGGCGGCCCTGACCCCGGCGCAGCTGTCCGCGCTCGTCGGCTGGGTGCGAGAGCTCGGCGGCGGCATCATCCGGGCCCATTACCCGCTCAACCCGCAGATCGAGGAGGCCGCCGACCGCGACGGGATCCTGCTCTGGTCCGAGATCCCCGTCTATCAGGTGAACTCCGCCTACCTGACCCGCACGGCGTGGTTGAACACCGCGCACGCGGAATTGCGCCAGAACATCCTCACCAACGAGAACCATCCGTCGGTGCTGGTGTGGAGCATCGGCAACGAGCTGACGACTCCACCCGACGATGCCGAGGCGCGCTATATCGCCGGGGCCTCCCAGCTCGCCCACCAGCTCGACCCGACCCGCCCGGTGGCGATGGCGATCTCCGACTGGCCCGGGGTCGCCTGCCAGGCGGCGTACGCCCCCCTGGACATCATCGGCTTCAACGACTACTTCGGCTGGTTCGACGCCGGCGGGGGCTCCACCGACGACCCCGGCGAGCTCAGCCCGTTCCTGGACAGCCTGCACGCCTGCTATCCGAGCAAGTCGGTGATGATCACCGAGTTCGGCTTCGAGGGCAGCCAGAATGGCCCCGTCGAGCAGAAGGGCACCTACCAGTACCAGACCAGCCAGGCCGCGTTCCACCTCGGCGTGTTCGCGTCCAAGCCGTACGTCTCGGGCGCGATGTGGTTCGCCCTCCAGGATTTCGCCGCCCGGCCCGGGTGGAGCGGCGGGGATCCGTTCCCGCATCCGCCGTTCGTGGAGAAGGGCGAGATCGATCTGCAGGGCAACCCGGTGCAGCCGCTGTTCTCGACGATCCAGTCGATCTACACCGCGACCGTGCAGATCGCCCCGGCATCGGCGGCACAGAAGAAGCGGGCTAGGCGCGGGAGAAGCGGCAGCGCAGGAGGGTCCCGATCACGCGGAACCCGTCGCGGGCTGTGAGCTTCTTGCCCTCCTCGTTGGCCCGAGCCCGGTAGTGGACCGGGACCTCGAAGATCCGCTCGTGGTGCTGGACGAGGCGGGCGGTGATCTCGGGCTCGATCGAGAAGCCGGCCGCGCTCAGCGGCAGGCTCTGGAACAGGTCGGTCCGGATCATCTTGTGGCAGGTCATGATGTCGTGCAGGTAGACGTTGAACAGCACGTTGCAGGCCAACGTGACGCCCTTGTTCCCCATCACGAACATGAACGAATGGCTGGTGTAACCGTCGAAGGCGCGGACGCCGAAGCAGGCGTTGGTGCGGCCGTCGAGCAGCGGCGGCATCATGACCCCGAGATCGGCCGGGTCGTACTCGAGGTCGGCGTCGAAGATGCATGAGAAGTCGCCGCGGGCCTCGCGCAGCGCGGTCTGGATGGCGGCGCCCTTGCCCTGATTGTGCTCGTGCTCGATCAGGCGCACGCGGTCGTCCCAGCTGCCGTTGCGCAGGATCTCGCGGGTGCCGTCGGTCGAGCCGTCGTCGACGATGATCAGCTCGAACTCGGTGGGCAGCACGGTGGCGAGCACCTCGGCGATGGCGCGCTCGACGCGCTCGCGCTCGTTGTAGACGGGCATCAAGATGGAGAGCATGGGTCCGTTACTCGGGATCAACTAGAGCGGGTACCGCAAGGCCTGGGTCCCCGCGAGGACGCTGGATGGTAGCGAACGTCGCCGTCATCAGACAGGATGAGGCGATGGACTTCGCCGCCGCCGGGCTGCTCGACGATCTGGAGGGCGACGCGCGCGCGCAGCGCGAGCAGCTGCTCAGCCATCTGCTCCAGGACGGATTCAGCGAGGACGAGTTGCGGACCGCGGTCAAGGAGAACCGGCTGGCGCTGCTACCGGTCGATCGCGTGCTCGGCGGCGCCCACACCGCCGCTGAGATCGAGGAGCGAACCGGGCTGTCCGCGGCCACCATGCGCCGCCTGCGCCGCCTCCAGGGGCTTCCCGAGCCGGCGCCGGAGGATCGCGTGTTCTCCGACGAGGACGTCGAGGCGGCCCGGTCCACCAAGCTGTTCCTCGATGCCGGTTTCGACGAGGAGCGGATCGTCGAGATCACCCGGGTGCTGGGCGAGGGCATGGCGCGGCTATCGGCGACGATCACGGCGGCGTTCGTCGAGACGTTCCTGGAGGCAGGCGCGAGCGAGGCCGAGGTGGCCGAGCGGTTCGCCACCCTGGCGGAGCAGCTGACGCCGGCGTTCGGGCCGATCCTGGTGGCCGGGTTCAAGACCCATCTGCGCGACAGCGTCCAGCGCGGGATGCTCGGGCTGGCCGAGCTGGAGGCCGGCAATCTCCCCGGGGCCCAGGAAGTGGCGGTCTGCTTTGCCGACCTCGTCGGCTTCACCCGGCTCGGTGGCCAGGTCGAGGTGCGCGAGCTCGGCACCGTCGCGGGCCGTCTGGCCAGCCTGTCGGCCTCGTTGACCAAGCCCCCGGTGCGTCTGATCAAGACGATCGGCGACGCCGCCATGTTCGTCAGCGCCGATCCCGGGCCGCTGGTGGAGGTGGCCCTGGACCTCGTCGAGGCGTTCGAGGAGGAGGAGCTGCCCAGCCTGCGCGCCGGCATCGCCCTGGGACCGGCGATCATCCGCGCCGGCGACTACTACGGCAACTCGGTCAACCTGGCCAGTCGCGTCACCGGCATCGCCCGTCCCGGGAGCGTGCTGTGCACCCGGGAGGTGCGCGACGCGGCTCGCGAACGGTTCCATTGGTCGCCGGCGGGCCGCCACAAGCTCAAGGGCGTGTCGGGGCCAACGCCGCTGTACCGGCCTCGCCACCGCGACGGGGCCGGCGGCGCCTCGGCGTAGGCGACCGGCGGGCGGTCCGGAGGGGCGCCGGCTAGGAGATCGAGCGCAGATCGATCACGAACACGAGCGTCGAGTTCGCCGGGATCTTGGACTGCGCCGTCGCGCCATAGCCGAGCTTCGGCGGGATGATCAGCTCGCGCCGGCCGCCGACCCGCATGCCCGGGATGCCCTGCTGCCAGCCCGGAATGAGATTGGCCAACGGATCGGTCAGCGGCTGGGCTCCGGGGTGATCCCACGACGCGTCGAACACCGAGCCGTTCTTGTACAGCTCGCCGACGTAGGCGACGGTGATCGTCGAGCTGGCCGTCGCGACCGGCCCGGTGCCCTTGATGATGTCCTTGACGACCAGCTTCGTGGGCGGCGGTCCGGACGGAATGACGACCTTGGGCCGGGTCTTCAGCGCCGCCGGCAGCGGCGTCGTGCTGGTACTGGTCGCTGACGTCGTCGTCGAAGCGGAGGAGGCGCTGGCCACGGTGCTCGAGTCGGCGGTGCTTCCGGCCGACGGGGCCAGGACGACGCCCGGCGCGGCGGACGAGCTGCTGCCACAGCCGGCCAGGACGGCCGCGAGCCCCAGCGCGGCGAGGGAGAGTGTTGTCTTCTTTCGCATAGAAGTGCCGGAGGGTAGCGAGCCCGCCGAAGAGTCGTCCAAGAACCCGGTGCGCCGGAATCAGAGGGCTGAGCTCAGGAGGCGATCCGCTCCAGCACGTCGGCGTCGACGTCGAAGTTGGCATGCACGGCGCCGACGTCATCGGACTCCTCGAGCATGTCGATCAGCTTCATCAGCCGGGCGGCATCGGCTTCCCCCACCGGCACCCGGACCTTGGGCCGCTGGGTCACGTCGGCGCTCTCGATCTCGATCGCCGCCTCGGCCAGCGCATCACGCACCGCGACGAGGTCAGACGGCTCGGAGACGATCTCGTAGACGTCGTCGTCCCGCGCGATGTCTTCGGCGCCCGCGTCGATCGCGATCAGCAGATCCTCCTCGTCGTAGCGGGAGGCGTCGACGACGATCACGCCGCGCTTGTCGAACAGGTAGGAGACCGATCCCGGCTCGCCGAGGTTGCCGCCGTGCTTGGACAGCGCATGGCGAACGTCGGCGCCGGTGCGATTGCGGTTATCGGTGAGCGCCTCGATCAGCAGCGCGACGCCGCCGGGGCCGTAGCCCTCGTACAAAACGGTCTCGATCTGGTCGGCATCGACGCCCTCGCCGGTGCCCTTGGCGATCGCGCGCTCGATGTTGTCCTTGGGCATCGAGGCATCCCGGGCCTTCTGGATGGCGAGCGCCAGGCCGGGATTGCCGTCCGCGTCGCCCCCGCCTTCGCGGGCCGCGACCGTGATCGCGCGGGTCAGCTTGGTGAAGTGCTGGCCCCGCCGCTGGTCGACGACGGCCTTCTTGTGCTTGATGGAAGCCCACTTGGAATGACCGGACATTGGTCAAATTATAGGTCGGCCCAGGGGCTCTGGAGGCCGGCGCCGGGCGGAGCCAGAGCCTGTGGGTGCTGCCGGTACCAGTCGATGGTCCGCACCAGACCCTGCTCCAGATCCACGGCCGGCTCCCAGCCGGTGAGGTCGCGCAGCTTGGCGGCGTCGACCCACTGGCGGTCGATCTCCCCGTGAGGAGTTCCCCGACCCTGGATTTCGGGGGTGGCACCGCTGCCCGCCAGCCGGCAGATGAGCTCCACCACGTCGCGGACCCGATGGGGGCGCCCGCCGCCGGCGTTGAACGCCTCTCCCCCGCCCTGCCCGCCGAGAAGCAGCCGCCAGATCGCCAGATACGCCGTCACGGCGTCCTCCACATACAGGAAGTCGCGTTCCGGGGAGCCGTCGGAGCGGATGACCGGTGACCGGCCCGACAGGGCCGCGCCCACGGTCTCGGGCACCAGCCGGGAGCGGTTGGTGTCGCCACCGCCGTACAGGTTGGCGAACCGCGTCACCGCCACCGGAAGCCGGAATGTGTGCCAGTAGGAGCGGGCGATCAGATCGGCCGCCGCCTTGGATACGTCATAGGGGAAGCGGGGCGCCAGCGGCTGGGACTCGCGGTAGGGCAGTTCGGGCTGCCGGCCATAGGCCTTGTCCGAGGAGGCGACGATCACGCTGCGGGCGCCGTGGAGGCGGCAGGCTTCCAGCAGGATCCATGTCCCGCGGATGTTGGTCTCAAAGGTCGAGCTGGGGGCGCGGTTGGCGGTCTGAACGAGCGTCTGAGCGGCGAGGTGGAAGACGCTGTCGACGTCGTACTCGTTCAGGGCCCGGGCGACGAGCCCCTCCTCGCAGATGTCGCCGCGGACCGAGTCGACCCGGCCGCCCACGCCGAGGAGCTCCAGCGCCGAGTTGGCGGGCTCATCGCGCCGGATGGCGACGACGCGATGCCCAGCGGCGAGCAGCGCCGCGGTCAGCCACGCCCCGAGCAGGCCGTGGGCGCCGGTGACCAGCACCGAATGGGCGGTGGCCGGCTCCCCGGCTGGGCGCCCGTCTACCCCCACAGCTTCCATGGCGGTCGTCCCCCCTCCCACAGGTCGTTGAGCGCGACCGCGTCCTTGTAGGTGTCCATGCAGTGCCAGAACCCCTCGTGGCGGAAGGCGCGCAGATCGCCCCGGGCGGCCAGCCGCTCCAGGGGCTCACGCTCGAGCACACAGTCCGGCCCGAGGAGGTCCAGCACCGCCGGCTCCAAGCAGAAGAAGCCTCCGTTGATCCAGTGCTCGGAGCGCGGCTTCTCGCTGAACCCCCGCACGACATCCTCGCCATCGAGCCGCGCCACCCCGAACGGCAGCTCGGGCCGGACGACCGTCATCGTCGCCACCGAGCCGTGGCGTTCGTGCGCGGCGAGCAGCGCCGCCAGGTCGATGTCCGCGACGCCGTCCGCGTAGCTGACGCAGAACCGGCCGTGTACCGAGAGCTCACCGGCGGCGCCGTACAGCCGCCCCCCGGTCGGCGTGTCCGGCCCGGTGGGCAGGCATCGGACCTCCGCGTCGCCCGGCCAGGTCTCGGCGGCCACGAACCGCTGCACCTGCTCCCCCAGGTAGCCCGTCAGCAGCAGGAATCGCCGGAACCCCTGGGCGAGGTAGATCTGCAGCACGTGCCACACGATCGGACGCCCGCCGATCTCGACCATGGCCTTTGGAATCGACTGGGTGTGCTCCTGGAGGCGGGTGCCTCGCCCGCCGCACAGGATCGCCACGCTCGGTCTCACGGCGGCGGATTATCAGGCATCATCAGCCGCCATGCCCGAACTCAGCCACCCCGAGATCTTCAAGGCCTACGACATCCGCGGGCTGTTCGGCGCGGAGATCGACGCCGGCACCGCGCGGGCGATCGGCCGGTCGTTCGCCCGGGTGATCGCCGCGCGGGAGGACAAGCCGACCGCGTCGCTGCGGCTCGGCCTCGGCCGCGACATGCGTCTGACCGCGCCGGAACTGGCCCGCGCCTACCGCAACGGCATGGTCGCCGAGGGAGCGACGGTTCTCGACGCCGGGATGGTCGGCACCGAGATGCTCTACTACCTCGTCGGGTCCCGGGATCTCGACGGCGGGCTGATGTGCACCGCCTCGCACAATCCCCGGGCCTACACCGGCGCCAAGCTGGTCGGGCGGGGCGCACTGGCGCTGTCGGGCGATGCCGGGCTCGGCGACGTCCGTGACGGCATCCTGAACGGGCTCGGCGAGGCCCCCGGCGGCGGCTCGGACGAGTCGGTGTCGATCTACGGGGAGTTCCAGGAGGCGGCGCTGGGGTTCATCGACCCCGCCGCCATCAAACCGCTGCGAGTGGTCGTCGACGGCGGCAACGGGATGGCCGGCCCGATGGTCGGGCCCCTGCTGAATCAGCTCGGGCTGGACCTGATCGAGACGTATTGGACGCCGGACGGTCACTTCCCCGGTCACGAGCCCAACCCGCTGCTGCCGGCGAACCGCGAGTTCATCATGCGCGAGGTGGTCAAACAGGGGGCCGACCTCGGAATCGCCTGGGACGGGGACGCCGACCGCTGCTTCTTCATCGACGAGACCGGCGCGTTCGTCGACGGCGACTTCCTGACCGCACTGCTGACCGAGTCGGTCCTGGCCAAGCAGCCTGCCGCCACCGTCCTGTATGACGTGCGCGCCAGCCGTGCCGTCGCCGACGCCGCCCACGACGCCGGGGGCCACGCGCTCGTCAACCGCGTCGGCCACGCCTTCTTCAAGACCCGGATGCGCGCGGCGGATGCCGCCTTCGGAGGCGAGGTGTCGGGCCACTACTACTTCCGGGACTTCTACTGCGCCGATTCGGGCACGCTGCCCGCCCTGCTCATCCTGGAGATGCTGTCCGAGCGAGCGGTGCCCATGTCACAGCTGCTCGAGCCCTATCGAAGCCGGTACTTCATCTCGGGCGAGATCAACTCCGAGGTGCCGGACCCGGCCGCCAAGCTCGCCACGCTGGCGGAGCGTTACTCCGACGGCGAACTGACCCGGCTCGACGGCGTCTCGATCGACTACTCCGACTGGCATTTCAACGTGCGCCCGTCCAACACCGAGCCGCTGCTGCGCCTGTGCCTCGAGTCCCAGATCTCGATGGCGCACATGGAGGCCAAGCGCGACGAGGTGCTGGCCGTGATCCGGTCGTGAACCGGCCGGCCCCGGCCGAGCCCGACGCGGGCCTTGCGCAGGCCCGGGACGCGGGGATCCGCTGCATCCCGATCCCCACACCGTTTCTGGTCGGGCGGGTCAACTGCTACCTGATCGAGGACGACCCGCTGACGCTCGTCGACACCGGACCGAACTCGGGCAAATCGCTCGATGATCTCGAGCAGGCGTTGCTCGCGCTCGGCCATCGCGTCGAGGACCTCGGGCTGATCATCATCACCCACCAGCACATGGACCACCTCGGGCTGCTGGAGATCCTCGCCCGTCGCTCCGGCGCCGACGTGGCGGCGCTCCACCTGCTCGGGCCGTATCTGGAGGACTTCGCCGCCAACGCCACCGCGGACGACGCATTCTCGATGCAGATCATGCTGCGCCACGGGGTGCCGCCGGAGCTCGCCACCGCGCTCGGCGCCGTCGGAGCGGCGTTTCGCGCGTTCGGATCGAGCGGCCGGGTGACGATCCCGCTGCACGACGGGGACGAGCTGACGTTCCGTGACCGGACGCTGACGGCGCTGCACCGTCCCGGCCACAGCCCCTCGGACACGATCTTCTTCGACGAGCGGCGGCGCCTGCTGATCGCCGGCGACCATCTGCTGTCTCGCATCTCGTCCAATCCGCTCCTGTCGCGGCCACTGGGCGCCCCGCCGCCGGGACCGGACGATCCCGGCGCCGAGCGCCCCCACGCGCTGGTGGACTACATGGCCTCGATGCGCCGGACCCAGGAGCTCCCCGCCGAGCTCGTGCTCGGCGGGCACGGACCGCCGGTGCTCGATCACGTGGCGCTGATCGACGAGCGCTTCCGCGGTCACGCCCGCCGCGCCCGGAAGATTCGGCGCCTGCTCGAGCCCGAACCGCTGACGGCGTATGACCTCGCGTCCCAGATGTGGGGCAACGTGGCCGTCACGCAGGCCTTCCTGACGATCTCCGAGGTGCTCGGACACCTCGATCTGCTGATCGCCGACGGCGAGGTGCGCGAGGACCTCGACGGCCCGGTCACGCGATTTGCCGCGGTCTAGTACGTCGGGACATTAGAGTGCCACGAGAGCCGCCGAGCGTCGGTCCGTAGAACACCGCACGACGTCAGGGGTATGCACGGGCGTGAGCAACAGCCGTAGTGCCGATACCGATCGCAGACATGTCTGACCGTCGTGCACCCGCCGGGGGCCCCACCGCGTCTGGCCGCGAAGCCCCCAGCCTTGTGCCAGTGCCGGGCGACGAGCACTCCGGCCTGCTGGCGCGAGTGCCGGTCATCCTCTACACCGCCGATGCCGGCGAGAGCGGCCGGTGGCACTACGTCAGCCCGCAGATCGAGACCATTCTCGGTTTCACCCCTGAGGAATGGTGCGCCGACGTGGACATGTGGGCGCGTCAGCTGCACCCCGACGACGCCGCCCACGTGCTCGCCGAGGAGACCGAGTTCGCCGACGGCGCGCTGTTCTCCGCACCGCTGGATTACCGCCTGCTGCATCGTGACGGGCACGCCGTGTGGATTCGCGACGACGCTCTGATGATCGAGGGCGAGGACGGCGTCCGCCGGTGGCATGGCGTCATGTCCGACGTCTCAGACCAGAAGGAGGCCGAGGCCGAGCTCGCGCTGCGCGGCGCGCAGCAGGCGGCGGTCGCTCGGCTCGGGGAGCAGGCGCTCGAGGGCGCGAGCCCGACCGATCTCATGCAGGAGGCGATCGACGCCGCCGCCCGGTTGCTCGACGTCGAGCTGGCCGCGGTGGCCGAGTTCGATCGCCAGTCGCTGACCTTCCGCGTCACCCACGGACTGCCCGGGGTCGGCGTCGACGAGCTCGTGCCGGGAGGCACCGACTCGCACGCCGGCTACACGATCCTCACCGGCGGCCCGGTGGTGGTGTCCGATTTCGAGACCGAGGAGCGCTTCGCCGCGTCTCCGGTGCTGCGCCAGCGCGGGGTGCGCAGCGGCATCACAGTCCTGATCGAGGGCCGCCGCGGGCCGTTCGGGGTGCTCGGCCTGCACTCGACGTCGCCGCGGACGTTCAAGCCCGGTGACGTCGACTTCGCCCAGGCGCTGGCCAACGTGCTCGGCAACACCCTGGACCGGCAGCTCACCGACGACGACATCCGTCACCGCGCCCTGCACGACCCGCTGACCGGGCTGCCCAACCGGATTCTGTTCCTGGACCGCCTGCAGCAGGCGACGGAGCGGCTGCGCCGGCACCCGGGATCGCTCAACGCGATCCTCGCGCTCGACCTCGATCGCTTCAAGCTCGTCAATGACAGCCTCGGTCACAAGGTCGGCGACGAGCTGCTGGCGGGCGCCGCGCCGCGCCTGAAGCAGGCGGTGCGTTCGAGCGACACGGTGGCGCGTTTCAGCGGCGACGAGTTCGGGATCCTGCTCGAGGACATCGGGTCAGAGCAGGAGGCGATCGAAATGGCCCAGCGGATCGCCGGCGTGTTCACGCGTCCGTTCGTGCTCGACGGCAACGAGCACTTCGTCACCACCAGCATCGGGATCGCCCTGGCCGAGGGCGGTGAGCTGGCCGAGGATCTGCTCCGTGACGCCGACGCAGCCATGCACCGCGCCAAGGAACGCGGACGCGCGCGGTACGAGCTGTTCGACGAGCGACTGCGTGGGCGCGCCATCTCCCGCCTACGGGTGGAGAATGATCTGCGCCGGGCGCTCGAGCGCGACGAGCTCACGCTCGACTACCAGCCGCTCGTGTCGCTGCGAGATCACTCGCTGGTCTCGGTCGAGGCGCTCGTCCGCTGGGACCACCCCGAGCGCGGCCGGATTCCGCCCGCCGACTTCATTCCGGTGGCCGAGGAGAACGGCCTGATCGAGCCGATCGGCCGCTGGGTGCTCGATCGTGCCTGCCGCCAGGCGGCCCGCTGGTATCGCCAGCGCCCGGACGCGCCACCGCTGACGATGTCCGTCAACCTGTCGGCCGCCCAGGTGGCCAATCGCGCTCTGCCCGACACGGTGGCGGCGGCCCTGCGCAGCTCGGGTCTCGATCCGTCGTGTCTCGCGCTCGAGCTGACCGAGAGCGTCATGGTCGGCGACGCCGACGAGCTCCACGACACGCTGATGGCGCTCAAGGCGCTCGGCGTGGCGCTCGTGCTCGACGACTTCGGGACCGGCTACTCGTCACTGTCCTATCTGAGCCGGCTGCCGCTCGACGCGCTCAAGGTCGACCGCTCGTTCGTCGCCGGACTCGGCACCGAACCCCGCGATACCGCCATCACCGAGGCGATCGTCGCCATGTCCCGGGCGCTGTCGCTGCAGGTGGTCGGTGAGGGGGCCGAGACGATCCGCCAGATCGATGAGCTGTCACGCCTCGGCTGCGATCTGGTTCAGGGCTACCACTTCTCCCGGCCGGTCCCGGCCGCTGAGATCACGCGGATGCTGGCCCATGGCCCCGTGTGGCTGCCGCACAGCCCGGACGCGTCCGCGCGCCGACGTCACTGATAGGCCGAGTCGCCCGGCTGGACCGGTGACACGGTGGCGGCTCCGCATTCCGAGGCGCCGGCGGGGATCTGCACCCGCATGGTGGCGGTGTCATTCGGCGCGATCACCTGGAGCCCGTAGGCGGTCGTGCAGCCGGCGCTGGTGGCGCCGGCTCCGTGCGAGACCCCGAGGCGGAACGACACGCTCTGGCCGGGCGCCAGCGCGAGCACCCTGAGGGGTAGGTGGCCGAAGAAGTCATCGGTGGTGTGCGTCGGGGTGGTCGCCAGCGCGCCGCCGGCCCGGTCCAGGAACTGGATCCCGGGATAGCCGCCGGTCGTGCACGCCGGCCCCGTGTTGCGCAGCGCGAAGCCGAGCTCGCCGTGCCCGGTCGCGCCCTGCCCACCGAGGAACGAGAGGCTCAGCCCCACGGCGGTGCAGTCGGTGCCCGACCCGCCCATTCCGGCGCCCCCGCTGCCGCTCGCGCTCGACGCCACGGTCGTCGTCGTGCTCGACCCGGCCGTGGTGGATCCCGCCGTGGCGGACGCGGCCGTCGTGGACGCGGCCGTGGAGGAGCCGGCCGCGGTGCTCTGAGACACCGTGGCCGCGGCCGATCGAGAGCCCGTCGTGGCGCCGGAGCTCCCCCCGCCGCAGGCGCTCAACGCCACCGCGGCCACCACGGCCAGACCGAAAATCGAGACCCGCATGGCTGAGGTGTTCGGCCTCGGTGGCGCAAGATCCTGCCGGGCGGCTCCGCTGGGAGGCTGCCACCAACCGCGGGCCATCCGAGGCCCGCACGGCGCGCTCGTGCCAGTATCGAGCCGTGAGCAGCCCGGATCCCGTACCGAGCACCCCGGGCCATCGCGCGCTTGACGTCCACGCGGTGCGCGACGGCGCGGAGCTGCGCGCCTGCCTGGAACGCCACGATCCGTTCTGGGGGCCGCAGCTGGTGCTGGCCGCCGCGGTCGTGCTGCAGCTGTCACTCGCGTCGAAGCTGACGGTCAAGCCCGTCTGGCTCCTACCGGGCCTCGAGGGCGTGGCCCTCGCCGGGCTGATCGCGTCGTCTCCGCACCCCCGGATGCGCCACTCGCTGCTGCGCCGCCGCTTCTCGCTGACGCTGTTGGCGATCGTCACCGCGGCCAACAGCTACTCGCTGGTCATGCTGTGCCACTTCCTGCTGCGTGGCGGCCACGCAAGCGGACGCGCCCTGATCGGCTCGGGGATCGTCCTGTGGATCACCAACGTGCTGCTGTTCGGGGTGTGGTTCTGGCAGATGGACCGCGGCGGCCCGCTGGTCCGAGCCCAGCGCCGCCAGGCCTATCCCGACTTCCTGTTCGTCCAGATGACCGAGCGGCGCTGGGCGCCGCCTGGCTGGGAGCCGACCCTGCTGGACTACCTGTACACGTCGTTCACCAACGCGACCGCGTTCAGCCCGACGGACACGATGCCGTTGACGCCGATGGCCAAGTCGCTGATGGCGGCCCAGTCACTGACCGCGCTGGTGACGATCGGCCTGGTCGTGGCGAGGGCGGTGAACATCCTCAGCTGATGGCACACCCACCCGGAACCCAGCACCCGCGCCGCCGCCGCCAGCTCGACTGGGAGCTGATCACCTGCGGCGTGCGGGGTCACGTCCTCGTCGGGCGCGAGGCCGCCGTGGCCCGCGCCCAGGACGCCGTCGTCGTCCGCGATCTCGGCGATGTCCGCTGGCACCGTTGCCTGCGCTGCGACTGCTGGGTGCCGCTGCCGCTGCCGCAGCATCCGGCGAGCGAGCATCCCCCGGACCGGTCGCAGATCATCATCCCGCCGCGCGGCAAGGCGCTGCACGACCGGATCGTCCTGCGGCTGATCGCGCTGGACCGCATCGTCCACTTCCTCGTCCTCGGGTTGCTCGGGGTGGCGGTTCTCGCGTTCGCGGCCAACCGCGCGACGTTGCACGACACCTTCTATCGCGTGCTCACGGCGCTGCAGGGAGGCGTCGCCGGCGGTCCCGTCCAGACCACGGGCCACGTCGGCATCGTGCACGACCTCGACCGGTTGTTCTCGTATCGAACCGGGACGCTGCGCGAGGTCGGGGTGGCGCTGCTCGCCTACGCCGCGCTCGAGGGCATCGAGGCGATCGGCCTGTGGTTCGCCCGGCGCTGGGCGGAGTACCTGACGTTCGTCGCCACCACGATCCTGCTCCCGCTGGAGATCTACGAGATCATCCACGGCGGGACGGCACTCAAGGTGATCGGCTTCCTCATCAATCTCGCCGTCGTGGTCTACCTGCTGCTCAAGAAGCGTCTGTTCGGCCTGCGGGGCGGCGGCGACGCCGACGCCGCCGAGCGCGCCCGGGACATGAGCTGGGAGCAGATCGAACGGGCGACGCTGGCCACGCCGACCCCCGATCCGACCGTCGCGGGAACGCCCGGCGGGGTCACCACCGGCGGGGTCGCACCGTGACCGCCGTCGCCCCCGACCCACGGGTTGAGACCGAGCTGCGCACGATCGGCCAGGAGCTGGCGGCGGCGTTCCCGTCGGCGTCGCGCCAGCCGTTGCGCGCCCTCGATGCCCGCGCCATGGAGTTGGCCTCGAGTGACCGGGAGTTGCGCGCGGCGCTGTTCCGGTTCGTCGATGTCGTCCCGGCGTGCCGTTCGCTCGACGATCTCGCCCGCCATCTGATCGGGTTCCTCGCCGAGGTGCCCGAGACGCCGCCGCCGATCTCGGTCGCGATGAAGATGTCGGGGACCCGCGCCGGCCGCGCCGCGCTCGGGGCCGCCGCCTCCGGCGGGGTCCGCCATCTGGCGCACCGCTTCATCGTCGGCGAAACCCCGGCGGCGGCGCTGGGCACGCTGCGCAAGCTGTGGGACGGCGGGGTCGCCAGCTCGGTCGATCTGCTCGGCGAGGCCACGGTCACCGAGTCCGAGGCCGATCGCTACGCCGCCCGGTGCCTGGAGGCGATCGAACAGCTGGCGGCGGCGACCCGCCGCTGGCCGGCGCGGGAGACGCTCGAGGCCGACGGCGCCGGGTCGCTGCCCCGCGCCAACGTATGCGTGAAGGTGTCGGCGCTGACGCCGCTTCTGCGCGCAGACGCCCCCGAGCGCGGCCGGCTGGACGCCGGGCGGCGGCTGCGGCCCCTGCTGCGCGCCGCCCAGGCCAGCGGGGAGGGCCGGGTCCATGTTCACATCGACATGGAGTCCCTGGACTCACGCGAGGCGGTGCTCGAGCTCGTCCTGCAGCTCCTCGACGAGGATGAGTTCCGGTCCGGGCCCTCGGCCGGGCTCGTCCTGCAGGCGTACCTGCGCGACTCGCCCGAACAGCTCGATCAGGTGATCGCCTGGGCCCGGGCGACCGCCCGGGTGCCGCCGCTGACCGTCCGCCTCGTCAAAGGCGCCTACTGGGACCACGAGCTCGTGCAGGCGCGCCAGCACGGCTGGGAGGTCCCGGTGTTCCAGGACAAGCACGACTGCGACCGGAACTTCGAGGCGCTCACCCGGGAGCTGCTCGCCGCTCGCCCGGCGCTGCGGGTGGCGATCGCCTCCCACAACCTGCGCTCGGTGGCCCACGCGATCGCCTGCAACCGCGTCGGCGGCGGCGAGGACCGGGACCTCGAGCTCCAGGTGCTGCGGGGGCTCGGCGACGATCTCCAGCACGCGCTCGCCACCTGCGGCTACCGGGTGCGCACGTACTGCCCGGTCGGGGACCTCGTCGCCGGGATGGCCTACCTGGTGCGGCGGCTGCTCGAGAACACGTCCAACGAGTCGTTTCTGAGCGAGCAGGCGCGCGGGGTGCCGGTGGAGCAGCTGCTCGCCGCGCCCTGACTCCGGCGACGCGTGCCCCGGCGTCGTAACGTGGTGCACCCGCCATGCCGATGACCCCGTTCCGCAACGAGCCGATCCTCGAGATGCGCCGCGCCGCGGTCCGTGCCGGTCTGGGGCAGGCGCTCGACGGGGTCGACGCCGAGCTCCCCCTGCAGGTGCCGGTCTGGATCGGAGAGGACACCCGCGGCGCGGGCACGCTGGACTCGACCGACCCCGGCGCCCCCGACCGCCTCATCGCCCGCGCCGCCCGAGCGACGGCCGGCGACGTCGCTGCCGCCGTCTCCGCCGCCGAGCAGGGGCGGCGGCAATGGGCCGCCACCGCGCCGGAGGACCGCGCCGCCGCCCTCGCCGCCGCCGCCGCCTGGCTGCGCGAGCGCCGTCTCCAGTCGCCGCACTCGAGGTGCGCGAGTGCGCCAAACCCTGGCCGGAGGCCGACGCCGACGTGTGCGAGGCGATCGATTTCCTCGAGTACTACGCCCGGGCCGCCGTCGAGCTCGGCCACGGCCGGGAGCTGCTGCAGATGCCGGGCGAGCGCAACGAGCTGCACTACGTGCCCCGCGGCGTCGTGGCCGTCATCTCCCCCTGGAACTTCCCCCTGGCCATCCCCTGCGGCATGACGTCGGCCGCGCTGGCGACCGGTAACGCCGTCGTGCTCAAGCCCGCCGAGCAGTCTCCGGCGCTGGCGTACCGCCTGGTGCAGGCGCTGCGCGCCGGCGGCGTGCCCCCGGCCGCGATCTCGCTCGTGCCGGGCGAGGGTGACGCCGGGGCGGCGCTGGTGGCGCATCCCGGCGTGCACGCAATCGCGTTCACCGGATCGCTGGCGGTCGGCCGGGAGATCATCGCCACCGCGGCGCAGGTCACCGACGGGCAGAACCACTTCAAGCAGGTCGTCGCCGAGCTGGGCGGCAAGAACTGCGTGATCGTCGCCGCCGACGCCGATCTCGACGAGACCGTCCCCGCGATCGTCGGCTCGGCGTTTCACTACGCCGGGCAGAAGTGCTCGGCGGCATCACGGGTGCTGGTGCACGAGGCGATCGCTGACCAGCTCCTCGAGCGGCTATCCGGCGCGGTCCAGACGCTCGTCGTCGGGCAGGCGCAGACGCTCGGCACCGACGTGCCCCCGGTGATCGAGCGCGAGGCCCAGGAGCGCGTGAATCGCTACGCGCAGATCGCGGCGCAAGAGGGGCAGATCGTCGCCCAGGCCCAACCGCCGGACGATGACGGCTGGTTCTGCCCGGCGACGCTGGCCGCCGAGCTTCCCGCCGGCTCGGCCGTGCTCGACGAGGAGATCTTCGGGCCGGTGCTCGCCGTGCAGCGCGTCACCGACGTCGAGCAGGCCTGCGACGTGGTCGACGGGCTGGCGTACGCGCTCACCGGCGGCCTGTTCACGCGTGATCCGGGAATCGTCCGTCGGGTGCGCGAGCGTTCACCGGTCGGCAACCTCTACGTGAACCGCGGGATCACCGGCGCGATGGTCGCGCGTCAGCCGTTCGGCGGCAATCGGCTGTCGGGCACGGGCCTCAAGGCCGGAGGACCGGACTACCTGCTCCAGTTCGTCGAGCAGCGCGCGGTCAGCGAGAACACGATGCGCCACGGGCTCGAGGTCTGAGTGTGGCTTGTCGGCCTGAAGCGACTCGGCGATTCCTCATCCGGCGGGGTTGATTTACGCGCCGCTCGGGCCCATCATGGTGGCTGCCGTGGTTGTGCAGCTCTCTGTGGTGTGGAAGCTGGCCTTCGCCGCCGTCCTCGTGGCCGCGATCCTGGCGAGCGCCTTCGTGCGGGCGCCGCGCCGCTCGGCCCCGCCGGGCGAGCTGCGCCGGCTGGTGATCTGCGCGCTGGTTCTCTACGGGGTCGGCGGCCTGGCGTCACTCAGCCATCACCCCGCGCTGGCGGGACTCGTGTACGGGGCCGGCATCTCGATCGCGGCGCTGGCCGCGTGGCTCTCGCGCGGGCGCGACCAGGAGGACCCGCCCGGCGGCGATCAGCCGATGGCGCCCCCTCCCCCGCCCGATCCCGACGGCCTGCGGCTGGACTGGCAGCGCTTCGAGCGCGACTTTCGCGAGTACGCGCAACGGCAGCGCCCGCCGTCCCCGATCCGGGACCGCGAGGGCGACCGCAGCTAGTTGATCGACATCCGCTCGATCGACAGGTACAGCCGCGCCGCCCACGACACCGGGTCGTGGGCGAAGTACCGCCCGAGCGCGTCGTCGTTGAGCGCATCGTCGATCCCGGCCATGATCATCGACTGATCGAGCACCAGCCGCCGGTGGCCGATCGATCCCGTGGTCGGGTCGACGGCGTCGTAGAACCCGCCATCGCTGGTGTAGATGCCCGGGTACTCGGTGCGCAGCACCTCGAGGTTCGCGTATGCCTGCTGGGGCAGGATCGGGAGCGTGATCGCCGAGGCGTGCGGGCTGACTGTCGTCTCAGTCGCGCAGCTGTTGCACAGCGCCAAGCCCTCGCCGGCGGGAAACTCGAGTCCCTCGACCCCGAAGCCGCCGTAGCCGCCGGAGTCGTCGGCGGTGCTCGACGGCGAGATGCCCCACACCGGGTAGTGCAGCACCCGGGTCGCGTACTTGATCTGGACCTGCGGCCAGCGCAGATCGTCGAGGCCCAAGCTGTGCGGGCCCCAGGTTGTTTCGGGCACGACGAGGTTGGCCATCAGCCCCTCGAACATCCCGCCGGCATAGGTCGGAACGAACGTCAGGTTCGTACCGGGGTAGGTGTAATGGCCCTCCCAGACCCGGAACGTCTTGCCCGACTGCGGGTCGGTGTAGGTCTGCCAGTAACCCGCCGGCGGCCACTGGCCCTGGTAGGAGAAGTCCGGGTCGGTCGAGCACTGCTGAGGGGGCAGTGTCCGCCACGTGCGCCACCAGACGTCGCCGGGCATCTGACGCTTGCCCATCCCGATGTACATCGCAATCCGGGGGTCGCTGTAGAGCGTGTCGACGTGGTAGGGGGCTGGCCCCACGCCGGCGTAGTAGCCGCCGTACATGGTCCCGGTGTGCTGGCCGCCGAGCGCCGCGTTGACGTTGCAACCCGTCTCGGCCCGGTTGTCATAGAAGATCGAGAAGTTCATCGGGTCCAGCAGCTGATCAGCAAGCGACGCCTCGTCGGGCAGCCCCTGCCGGACCTCGATCAGCCCGGAGGCGTACCAGCCGTTATCGACCGCCGAGACAAACGAGCAGTTGTCCGTCGTTCCGCCCGTTTCGGTGCAGTCGCCCTGCCCCGGATTGAGCAGCACCTTGCCGTCGTCGGTGTCGTACCACTGGTACAGAAAGCCGTCGAAACGCGGCACCGACTGGACCTCCTCCAGGGTCGAGCGCACCATCGAGTCCGCCGTCGAACGGTCGATCAGGCCGAGGTCGTGGGCGGCGACGACCGCCCACAGGTAGACGCCGATGTTGGCCGCCGACGTGTAGGCGCCACGTGTCGTGCCGGGGCCGAGGTTGTCGAGCGGCAGGTGCGTGTTGGGATCGACGTCGGCGGCATAGAACCTCCACGTGTCAGCCGCGATGCCGTGCAGCACCGCCCGCTGATGAGCGCTCAGTTGACCCTGATCCGCGAGCGCCCCGACCGGGAACGCAAGCATCAAAGCCGTCGCGCAGGCCGCTATCAACAGGCGGAGCCGCATGGTGGTCCCTCCTATGAGACGTTGAACGTGACGCCGTTCGGCAGGCTGGCCGGGCAGCCAGTGGTCGACATCGGCTGCGACGTGTCGCTCACCCACAGGTTGAACGTGCCGGGTTCGACACCGAACTGGCCCTGCTCGTTGTAGAAGCCGAGGTTCTGGCGGTTGAGCATGAACGTCACCGTCTTGCTCTGTCCCGGGTTCAGTTGCACACGCTGGAAGCCCTCGAGCTTTTCCACCGGCTGCAGGATGCTGGTGTCGCTCTCGTGCAGGTAGAGCTGCGCGACATCAGCGCCCGCCGCCGACCCGGTGTTGCTGACCGTTGCGGTCACCCTCTCCTGGCCGTTAGGTCCGACCGTGCCAGACGACAGGTGCGGCGGCGAGATCGAGAACGTCGTGTAGGACAGCCCGTAGCCGAACGGATACAGCGGCGTGTTGGGCGCGTCGAGGTACTTCGACGTGTACTTGTTGGTGGGGTCACACGGCCGGCCGGTCGGCAGCTCGTTGTAGGTGATCGGGATCTGACCGACATTGACCGGGAACGTCATCGGCAGCTTGCCACTGGGGTCGACCTTGCCGAACAGGATGTCGGCGACGGACTGGCCCCCCTCGGTGCCGGGGTACCAGCTCTCGAGCACCGCCGGGGCGTTCTGCTGGAGCCAGTCGAGCGTCAGCGGGCGGCCGTTCATCAGGTCCACCACATAGTGCGCGCCCGACGCGGCGATCTGCTGGATCAGCTCCAGCTCGTCGCCCGGCAGGCCGATATCGGTCCGCGACGATGCCTCGCCGCTCATCGACGACGGCTCGCCGACCACGATCACGGTTTCCTGCGCCGCCTTCGCGAGGGCCACCGCAGCCGGGAACCCCGCGTCGGAGTTACACGGCTCAGGGACGCCGTTCGAGTTCGTCGTGTCGGGGTCGCATGCCTGGGCGTAGGTGACGTTCCCCGGGTCATCGTTCTTGATCCCCTGCAGGACGGTGACGATCTTGTCGCTCCCGCCCGGTGCAAGAGCGGCCTGGCTCGTGTCGTAGCCGATCGGCACGTCGGGGCCGAGCTGGTCGAGCGGGGCATCGGCCAGCGGCCCGACGACCGCGATCGACGACGTGCCCGTGCTCAGCGGCAGCGCGTGGTTGTTGTTCTGAAGTAGCACCTGCGACTCGTCCGCCGAGGCCTTCGCGGCGTTCAGATTCGGCTGCGTCAGCTCGGCGCTGTTGACGAGATTCGGGTTCGTGGTCGGGTTGGCGATCATCCCGGCCAGGTACTTGAGCGTCAGCACATGCCGGACCGCGGCGTTGAGCTGCTGCATCGTGATCTTGCCCTGGGCCAGCAGCTGCGGCCCGTAGCAGTCGAAGGTGGACTCAACCGGGTTGGTGTTGCATCCAACCTGCACTGCCATCTCGATGTCGAGCCCGGCGGTCAACGCGAGCCGCGCCGCGTCCGCTCCGTCGGATGCATAGCCGAAGTCCTCGAGCTCCTGGACGGCCTGGTAGTCGCTGACCACCGTGCCGCCGAAGCCCCACTCGTCGCGCAGGATCGTCGTCAGCGTGTAGGGGTTGGCGGTGTTCGGCACGCCGTTGAGCGAGTTGAACGAGCTCATCACGGTCGCCACGCCGGCATCGACGGCCGCCTTGTACGGCGGCAGGTAGTCGTTGAACAGCTGCTGGGTCGACATATCGACCGTGTTGTACTCGCGGCCGGCGACCGGGGCGCCGTAGGCCGCGAAGTGCTTGATCGTCGCCGCCATCTTGTCGGGCGCACCGAAGTTGTTGCCCTGGTAGCCGAGGACCTTCGCGACGGCGATCGCCGAACCGAGATACGGGTCCTCGCCGGCACCCTCGACGACCCGGCCCCAGCGTGGGTCGCGGGCGATGTCGACCATCGGGTTGAAGGTCCACTTGATCCCGTCCGCGGTTGCCTCAGACGCCGACACGGACTCGTCGTTCTGGACCAGCGCCGGGTCCCAGCTCGACGCTTCGCCGAGTGGCACCGGGAACATCGTCTTGTAGCCGTGGATCACGTCGAGCGAGAAGATCAGCGGGATCCGGGGATGGCAATTCTGTGCCATGTCCGCGTTTTGGACCGCGTTGATGTTGGCGACACCGGTCAGATCGAGCACCGAGCCGACCTGTCCAGCGCACGCCTGCTGCTCGAGCGTGCTCAGCGGCGTGGTCGGACCGGCCATCGTGAGCTGACCGAACTTCTCGGCGACTGTCAGCTTCGACATCGTTTGCGTGACGTAGCGGTTTGCCTGTGCCTGGCTCGGCAGTGCACTGCTCTGTCCCGACGACGCTTGACGCGGTGCCTTGGCGCCGCGGTGCAGCGTCCGCGCCGACGGCTCCGCCGCGAACACGCCGGAGGCCAGCGTCACCGCCGCGGCGACGATGATCGCCACGATCGTCCCGAACCCGACACGCCGCTGGGGCGTGTCGCCGACCACCCGCACAACTCGTTCTGACATGTCCGCCTCCTCCGATGACGTATTCGGAGTGCGGAGGTACCCGTGTGCGAATTGGCTCAAACGGCGGGTTCGCCGGGGCCACGCGGGCCTTGATCGCACCGGGATTCGGCGCGGTCGCGCGTCAGCCGGTCCGGGGAGCCGCGGCCAGTGTCAGGGCCGCGGAGCCGCGGCCAGTGTCAGCAGCAGCTCGTGCAGCCGGGGCTCGCCGTTGAGCTCGGGGTGAAACGAGACGGCGATGACGTTCTCCTGGCGCACCGCGACCGGATGGCCATCGACAGCCGCGAGAACCTCGACCGCCGGTCCCGTCTCAGCAACCCAGGGCGCCCGGATGAAGATGGCGTGAACGGGTCCCCCCGGCACGCCGGCGACCTCGAGGTCGGCCTCGAACGAGTGCAGCTGGCGGCCGAACGCATTGCGCCGGGCGTCGATGTCCAGCACGCCGAGATGAGCGCGGTCGAGCATGATCATCCCGGCACACGTCCCGAGCACCGGGATGCCGCGGCGAGCGAGCTCGCGCAGCGGCTCGCCGAGGCCCTCGCGCTCGATTCCGAGCGTCATCACCGTCGACTCGCCGCCCGGGAGGACGAGCGCGTCGAGGCCGTCGAGGTCCGCCGGCACCCGGACCTCGCGCGCGGTGGCGCCGAGGCGGCGCAGGATCGCGGCGTGAGCGTCGAAGTCCCCCTGCAAAGCGAGAACTCCGACCACCGACGTCGCCGCCGGAGCCGGCGGGGGCGCTGGCGCCGGGTCGGCGGCCACGGCTACCAGCCGCGCGGGGCCAGCAACTGCTCGGTCTCGAGCTTGGAGCTCTCGAGGCTTACCATCGGCTGCCCGAGCCCGGTCGAGGCCGCGGCCACCCGGGCGGGATCCCGGAAGTGCGTGGTCGCCTCGACGATCGCGCGGGCCCGGCGCTCGGGATCCTCGGACTTGAAGATGCCGGAGCCCACGAACACGCCCTCGGCGCCGAGCTGCATCACCAGCGACGCGTCGGCCGGGGTGGCGATGCCGCCGGCGCAGAAGAGCACGACCGGCAGGCGCCCGTCGGCGGCGACCTGGCGCACGAGCGGCAGCGGGGCGCCCAGCTCCTTGGCGGCGGTCGGCAGCTCCTCGGCATCGAGCACGCCCAGGCGGCGGATCTCGCCCCGGATGACCCGCAGGTGACGGACGGCCTCGACGATGTCGCCGGTGCCGGCCTCGCCCTTGGAGCGGATCATCGCCGCGCCCTCGCCGATCCGGCGCAACGCCTCGCCAAGGTTGGTGGCGCCGCACACGAACGGAATCTTGTACTGCCATTTGTCGATGTGATTGGCCTCGTCGGCGGGCGTCAGCACCTCGGACTCGTCGATGTAGTCGACCTCGAGCGCCTCGAGCACCTGGGCCTCGGCGAAGTGGCCGATCCGGGCCTTCGCCATCACGGGGATCGTGACCGCCGCCTGGATTCCCTTGATCATCTCGGGATCGGACATGCGGGCCACGCCGCCGTCACGGCGGATGTCAGCGGGAACGCGCTCGAGCGCCATCACCGCGGCGGCGCCGGCATCCTCGGCGATCTTGGCCTGCTCGGCGGTGACCACATCCATGATCACGCCGCCCTTGAGCATCTCGGCCAGCCCGGTCTTGACCGTGAAAGTGGCCTCGTCGCGAGGCGCGTCCCCGTTGTGTTCCATCGGGCGAGTGTAGCCGGGCGCTAGGTTGTGCCGCCGATGACGATCGACGCCGTTTTTGTCCAGGATGGCGAGTGGTTCACCGCCACCGACCTCGCGCTCGGGCCGTGGGCGCCGGGGGCGCTGCACGGCGGAGCCCCCGCCGCGCTCCTTGCTCACCTGTTCACCGAGCACGTCGCCGGCCTGCCATTGCGACCCGCGCGGATCACCTACGAGTTCGTTCGTCCGGTGCCGCAGGGTCCGTTGCGAGCCGAGCTGGAGGTGGTCCGTCCCGGCCGGCGGGTGACGCTCCTGGACGCGGTGCTGCGCGACGGCGAGCAGACCGAGGTGGTCCGCGCCCGGGCGCTGATGGTGGCGCCGAGTGAGATCGGGCCCACACCATCGCCACCACCGCCGTTCCCGGGGCCGGACGAGGCCCGGGTCAACGACTGGCACGACGCCAGGCCCATGTTCGCCACGGCGGGGATGGAGATCCGCTTCGTCCAGGGCCGCTTTCGGGAGCCCGGGCCCGCCATCGCGTGGCTTCGCCTCGCGGCGCCGCTGATCGCGGGACAGCCGGTTCTCCCCATCGAGCGGATCGCCGCCGCCGGTGACTTCGGCAACGGCATCGCCTCCGAGCTGAGCTGGGACGAGCACGTGTTCATCAATCCCGACCTGACGCTGTACATCGAACGCGCGCCGGTCGGGGAGTGGGTCGCCCTGGAGTCCCAGATGCGCGTCATGTCCGGCAGCGTCGCCATGGCCGAGAGCGTCCTGTGGGACGAGCGCGGCCGGATCGGCCGGGCCGCCCAGTCGCTCCTGGTGGGGCTGCGCCCGGGCGCTACTTGAGCCGGAACGCCTTGATGCGCACGTCGTACTGCTGCGCATCGCGGGCGTAGACGCCGTAGGCCAGCGCCTGGATGAGGGACAGCAGAGCAGCGTGCGAGCGCACGAACGCCGGCGTGTTGGACGAGTAGTACAGCCGGATGCGGGCGAGCCGCGCGACCTCCGACAACGTGGCGTCGGTGATCGCGAGCGTCGGCGCCTTGCGGTGCCGCGCCAGCTTCATCGTCCGGGTGATCAGCGGATGCGGGCGGCCGGCGGAGAGTCCCACCACGAGCGTCGAGGCGTCGATCCGACTCAGGCGCCCCAGTGCCTCCTGCGACGGGCTGGCCACGATCTCGGCGCGCAGGTCCAGGAGCATCAGGAGGTGCCGGAGGTAGCTGGCGAAGAACGCCATCTGATCGGTGCCGGCGATCAGCACCTTCTCGGCGGAGACGATCGCGTCGACGGCAGCCTCGACGTCGGACCGTGACAGCTTGTGCGCGGTGTCCTCGACGTTGACGTGGTCGGCGGCCAGCGCGGCCTCGAACTCGGTGTGATCAAGGGAGAACAGCGGTGCGGCGGCGGCCAGCATCTCCGTCGGAGAGCCGCCTCCGCTCACCCGCCGGCGGTACTCGTCCCGCGCGGCCTGCTGCAGCTCGGGGAAGCCCTCGAAGCCGAGCGCCTGGGAGAAGCGAACGACGGTGCTGGACGAGGTGTTGGCTCGCCGCGCCAGCTCTTCGGCGGTCTGGAAGGCGGCCTCGTCGAGATGATCGACGATGTACTGAGCGACGTCCTTCTGCGAGCGGGAGAACTCGTCGAAGCGCGCCCGGATGTAGCCCGAGAGCGCCTGGTGGCCGTTGATGGCCGCGGGGCTGATGGTGGGAGTGGATGACTGCTTCATTGGCAGGCGTCTGTTTCGACGCCGCCAGCCGCCGTTCCTTCAAGACGGGTTGCCGACCCGAGGGGTCAGTCGACCCGGGAGCGCTGGAACCGCTCGGCGCGCTCCTGGTTCTGCCGGCGCTCGGCGAGGACCTGGGCGACCGCGTACCCGATCAGGATGTTGGCGATCACGCCGATGCCGAGGAAGGTGATCAGTAGGGCCAGCGTCTGGCCGAACGAGCTGATCGAGTGCCCGAGCCCGAGAATGTCCGCCGCGAAGAGCATGCTCCCCAAGATTACCGCCCGACGCGGCCCGACGGGCCGCCGGCTCCCGCCGCTGCACCCGTGAGTCGGTAGCGTGCGCGATGGCGGCCCGGTAGCTCAGTTGGTCAGAGCAGCGGACTCATAATCCGTCGGTCGTGGGTTCGAGTCCCACCCGGGCCATACCGACGTGGACCCCTTCTGATCCGTGATGGCCGCCCGTCGCGGCGGCGGCGGCTACGCTGGCGTAGCGCTGACGGACCCCGGTGACGTGCTGCCGCCGTCGGCGCACGTGGAGCGCTACGGCCCCAACGGCGAGGCCGTGCACCGTCACATCGAGCGCAAAGCGCTCACCGTCGACGAGTGGATATCACTGATGCCGCCCCCCCATGATGAGGCCGCCTAGACGGGGTGGGAAGCCGCGACGAAGGGCACCACCGCCGGCGCCCTCTCCTCCCTTCTGTGATGCTGCTGGGCGGTCAGCGGACGTGCTTGCGGGCCGCGACCTTGGCGTTCATGTCCGGACTGTGAATGGTGACCCACTTGGCGTGCGGACCGTGACCGCCGGCGGGCGTGGTCTGGACGCCCAGCAGGATGCTGCCGGCGTAGGACAAAAGGCCGCCGGGGGCCTTGGCGACCTTGACGTACACGGTCTGCTCGCCGGCCTTGGCTAGCGTGACCATGGTGTGGCCGACCGCCACCCGGGTCCACGGGAACACCGCCGTGTCGGCGTGCAGCAGACCGCGGTACTTGCGACCGCGGGCGCGGGCGCGGTGGTAGACCATCAGCGAGACGGTGACCGAGCAGGCCTGGTTACACGACACCTGCACTGGCTCGCCGTGGGTGAACAGCGCCGCGGCGGTCGGCGTGCCGACCGACATCAGTCGCTCCACGAGCGCGGGCGCGGGCGGCGGGACCGGAGCGGTGACGACCGGGGGTGCCGGCGTCGGGTTCGCGGTCGTCGGCGGGGCCGCGGTGACTGGGGGGGCCGGCGCGGCGTAGTCGATGATGACCGAGCCGTCGCCGCTCACCGCGTCGTCGGTATTTGAGACATCGACGGCGCCGTTCTGGACCAGGCCCTGGCCGCCCCCTCCGCCACCTCCGCCACCGCCGTAGGTGGTGCCGGTACCGCCCAGGCCTCCGCCTCCGCCGCCGACCCAGCCTCCGCCTCCGCCTCCGCCGCCGCCGCCCTCCCAGGAGGAGTTCGCGCCGCCCCGGCCGCCCTGCAGCGCGCCGCCGTCGGTACCGGCGGTGCCCGTCACGCCGCCGTTATTGGTGCCGACCGCTCCTCCGATGCCGCCGACGTTGCCGGCGAACCCGCCGCCGCCGCCGCTGACCAACCCGCTGTCGGCGGAATAGCTGTCAAGGATGCCGTCAAAGCCGTCGCTCTCGCCGTTACCTCCCTGCCCGCCGGAGCCGTTGAACGCGTTAGAGAAGTAACCGGCCAAGCCACCGGCGCCGCCACCCCCGCCGGCGATGCCGTACAACGAACTGAAGGTTTGGCCGTGCGGCAGGATGTCTGAGGCTCCGCCGCCGCCGGCGGCGACGTAGACGTCGCCGTCGGAGCCGTTACCGCCGCCGTCAAAGCCGCCGGCGCCGCTGCTGGCCCCGCCGAGGCTCTCGCTGCCGTTGGCGCCTTGGCAGCCGGCGTTGACGTCAAACTGTTCGCCGGCGGTGACCGCCAACGTGAACGTCAAGCTCTCCCCCTGGCCGCCGGAAACGCCCGAGGCGCCACCCCCGGCGGCGCCGTTGAGAGTGACCGTCGCCTGGCTGGCGCCCGAAGGCGTCGTCGAGGTCTGGGGCGCTCCCGTGCAGGCGTAGGTGTCGGTCTGAGCCAGCGCCGACGATGGCGTCAGCAGTCCGGCGAGCAGCAGCACGACCGCTGCCGCTGGCATGGCAGCGACACGATGAGAACAGGCAGTGAGAAGGCGCATCGGGGTGGTTCCTTTCGAAAGTCAATTCGGCAGCCGGAGTGGGCTGTCGGTATCTGCCGCGCACCATTGCTCAACGGTGCTTTTGCTGGTTTCGCTTCGGGACAGCGGCTATGCGCGGTCAGACGGTGACGGTGACCGTCACTTCGGAGAGCAGCGCTAGGCGAACCTGCAGACGGACGGAGTGAGCGCGCCGGGCAGCCGCCGCGGCGGGGCCGAGCTCGAACTTCAGGGTGGTGCTCTTGCCCGACTGCAGCGACAGCGTCCGCGTCGCCAGCGTCCGGCGGTGACGCCCGGACCCGGTGGTGACCGACAACCGGCCGTGGCAGGCGCTGCGTTGCGCCAGGCAGTGGACGGTCACCAGCAGACGCCCGAAGCGGTCCCATGTCGGCTGTTTGGAGACAGTCGCCTTCGCCGGAGCGGGCGACTGCGGCGCTTGGTTCGCCGGCGTCGTCGTCACCGGCGGAGCGGTCTCACCGGCGGCGTTGTCACTGGCGCAGTGGGCGTGGGCGTGGGCGTGGTCGCGACCGGCGGCGCCGGGGTCAGCGTGACGGTCTGCGTGAGCGGCTGGCTGGTGGACTCCTCAAATGTGAAGTCGCTGACACCGGGGGTAAAGGTCCCGGTGATGGTGTGCGACCCTAGGGCCGGTACGGAGGTGGGGTCACACGTGGCGCTGGCGGCGACCACGGCGACGGTTTCACAGCCGGGAATGAAACCGTTCTCGTCACTGAACGCGACGGTCCCGTCAGTGACCGCCTGAGCGCCCGAGTCGGGCCTGACCGCCGCCATATAGCTGACGGGGTCTCCCTGCGCGGACGGGTTCGCCGATGACGTCAGCGTGGTGGCCGTCGGGATGGGAACGACAACGGTGTCGGAACGCAGAGTAACGCCGCTGCTTTGGGCCAACAGCCGGCCTTGGACGAACGCGTTGGTGTTCACGGTGATATTGAAGGCGGCGAGTACCGTCCCGGCGAACGTCGAATTTGCGCCGAGCGCCGCGGACGAGCCGACCGCCCAGTACACGTTGGATGCCTGAGCGCCGTTGGCCAGTATGACGCGGCTGTTGGAGCTGGTTGCCAACGTGGTCGGGTCCTGGAAGATGAACACGGCGTTGGGGTTCCCCTGGGCGTCGAGGGTGACGGACCCCGTCAAGCTCAAGGCGTTCGGGGAGGCGTACACCCCTGGCGGGAACACCTGGCTCCCGAGGTCGCTGCTCGCGATGGTGGTGGTCGCAGGCATGGCAAACGCTTGCTGGTAGGCGGCCGCCGTGTCGGTCTGCGCCTGCTGGGCAACGGCATCGCCCGGGTGGATGGACCCGTTCGTGACATCTTCGGCCAGAAAGCCCGTGATGGAGGTGCCCGGGAAGACCCCCATGTCACCGTTGAGGCTGGTCACGCCGGTATTGTCAACCGAGCTCCCGGCGAGAACCGCGAACGAGCCGGCGGTGCCCAGGGACACCGAAGGGCTGGCCAGAGCACTCGGCGCCAAGCCCAACGCGGCGATGACGCTCACGAGGGCGATAAGCGCCACGTTCGGGGTCCGGCACGAGCGCGGCGACATCACCGTCCGTTCGTTCGTCGGGGTTCCGGTCCGCGACGTGCCTGCGCGAGGGAGAAGGGCATTTTTGAGGTCCTTCGGACCCTGCCACCTCCATTCATCGGCAGTTGCGAGTCGGGCCTTTAGGCAGTGCGGCGTTGCGGGAGCAGGCATGGTGCTCATCATGCGGGGGATCGGCCGCCGCACGTCGAGCTTTCGCTCCGAGACGAAATCCGGGCGGCCAGGCAGACCCGTCCGGTGCAATCGCCGGCTTGTCCCGCCAGGACAGGAGACCACCCCGGTTTTGGGCCTGCTGCAACATGTGGAGGGGCCTCGCCCGGGTGCGAGACTCGGCCGGCGACTGTTCGCAACCCAGCGACTGATGACGAGGAGAGGTCGATGAGGCACAGCAGCGAGCGGATCCTGATCACGCACACCGGCCTCTGCCGCGGCCGAAAGGGCTCACCGAGCAAGCTGGGAGCCGTCTCCTTCGAGGGGGCCGCCGAGGCCAGCGAGCGGCTGTGGCCGGCCGGCGCGGTAATCGCATGAGCCCCGACTACACGAAGGGACTGCACGAACTCGGCGACGGCCTGTGGGCCTACCTCCAGCCCCGAGGCCAGTGGGGGTACAGCAACGCCGGACTGGTCGCCGGCGAGGATGCCTCGCTGCTGGTCGACACGCTGTTCGACCTCAAGCTGACCCGCGAGATGCTCGAGCAGATGAAACCGATCACGTCGACGCGGCCGCTCGGGAGCCTCGTGAACACGCACGCCAACGGCGACCACTGCTACGGCAACGAGCTCGTCCCCGACCGGGCGACGATCTACGCCACGGTGGCCGCCGCCGAGGAGATGAAGGAGGCGCCCGCCTCGCGGCTCGACTTCCTGAAGTCCGCGCCCGATGAGGAGCTCGCCGCCTTCGCCAACTACGCGTTCGGTGACTTCGACTTCAGCGAGGTCAGCGGCCGCGCGCCCGACGAGACCTTCGAGTCCGAGCTGACGTTGACGGTCGGCGGACGCGATCTCGTCATCCGCGACCTTGGGCCTGCCCACACCCGCTCGGACTCGATCGTGCTCGTGCCGTCGGCGCGGACCGTGTTCACCGGGGACCTCGTGTTCGTGGAGGGCACGCCGATCGCGTGGGCGGGGCCGATCGCCAACTGGACGGCGGCGTGCGACACACTGGTCGATCTCGACATCGACACCGTGGTCCCGGGACATGGCCCGGTGACCGACAAGCAGGGCGTGCTGGACGTCAAGCGCTATTTCGAGTTCGTCTTCGCCCAGGCGCGGCAGCGCCAGGAGAGCGGCATGGACGCGATGGACGCCGCCTTCGATATCGATCTGGGGGAGTTCGCCGACCTCAGCGACTCCGAGCGGATCGTCGTGACCGTCGAAACCATCTACCGCGATCTCGACCCGTCACGTCCCGCGGCCGATCCAGCCGTCATGTTCCGCGGGATGGGCAATTACCTCAAGCAGAAGGTCCGATAGCGAATGCGACTGGTCACCTACGAGATCACGACGTCGCTGGGCCCGGTGACCCGCACCGGCGCGCTGGTCGACGGCGACCAGGTCGTCGATCTGTGCCTCGCCCGCGCCGTGCAGCACGCCAGCCTCGGACGGCCCCGGTACCGGTTCGAACGGGCATGACATGCTCCGCTTGTGGCTGAGGTGGAAGGGCTGGATGGTCGCGTGGTGACTCGATGAGGGTGCTCGTCGTTGGTGCCGCGGGAATGCTCGGGCGCAAGCTGGTGGAGCGACTCGCACGGGATACGCGGCTTGGGGCTGAACCGATCTCGGAGCTGTTGCTGGTGGATGTCGTACCGGTGCAGTCGGTCGAGGCCGGCGAGGTCGGCGTCGAGACACTCGTGGCTGACCTCGCCGAGCCGGGAGTTGGTGAGGATTTGCTGTCGCGGCTTCCTGACGTCATTTTCGACTTGGCAGCGGTCGTCTCGGGCGAGGCGGAGGCCGACTTCGAGAAGGGCTATCGCGTGAATCTCGACGCGACCCGTCGCTTCTTTGATGCTGCACGCTCGTCAGGTCGCGGCTATCGGCCCCGGCTGGTCTTCAGTTCGTCGATCGCGGTCTTCGGGCCGCCGTTTCCAGACGTGATCGGCGACGAGCACGCCACGACGCCCGCGACGAGCTACGGGACGCAGAAGGCCATCGCCGAGCTCCTTCTCTCCGACTACTGGCGGCGGGGGGTCCTCGATGGCATCGGCATTCGGCTGCCGACGATCTGTGTGCGGCCGGGTGATCCGAACCTGGCGGCGTCGGGATTCTTCTCGAGCATCATCCGTGAGCCCCTGAATGGCAAGACTGCCGTGCTGCCGGTGTCGCAGGAGGTACGTCATTGGTTTGCGTCGCCGCGAGCGGCGGTTCAGTTCCTGCTCCACGCCGCGACCCTGGAAAGCCGCGTAATCGGTCAGCAGCGATCCTTGACGATGCCTGGTGTCTCGGCGACCGTCGCGATGGAGATCGACGCATTGCGCCGCGCGGCCGGTGATGACGTCGTTTCGCTGATCAAGCACGAACCGGACGAGGCCATCGCGCGCATGGTGGCCGGCTGGCCGCGCTCCTTTGACGCCCGTCGAGCCGCGGCGCTCGGATTCCGGGCCGAGGAGAACTTCGATGAGATCCTCCGGGTGTACATCGACGACGAGCTCGGAGGCGTGGTCCGCGCGGCGAGCGGATGAGCGCGATGGTCCCGCGGCAGTCGCGGGCCGGCTAGATGAAATCGTTGCCGGTCAGGACATAGACGAAGGGAACGAACGGAACGATCACGGCGATCGCCCAAGTGAGCTTCGCGATCAGGCCGACGTCGCGCCGCGTCACGAGATTGAGCCAGATCAGCACGACCGCAATCGGATGCAGGATGCAAAGTAGAAGTTCCAGGAGCTTCTTCACGTAACTCGAGGCTACTCCACACGGAGGGCTTCGATGGTGGGCCTGGCGAGTCGGTCATGCCAACCCGTGCAGGCTTCGCCGCCTCCGCGTGCGAGTTCAGGTTGGGGGGCCGGGTTGACGGGGACCGATGACCTTATGTGCAACCCACGTTGGATGGCGACCCGGGCGCCGGCAGCATCGGTGGGGAGGTCACCGGCGGAATCGACTTCACGGGAAGTGTCGTGAGGTGAGGGACAGCGCGGGCCGGAGAGGCGGCGCGACGGCGGTCGCGCCCGGCTCCGGGGACGGAGCATCGCCGCAACCGGCCGCGCTGCGCGTCACCGACCTGTCGATCTCCTACGGCCGGGTCGCCGCCGTGCACGACGTCAGCTTCAGCATCCGCGAGGGCGAGTGCGTTGCGCTGATCGGACCGAACGGCAACGGCAAGAGCAGCATCGTGATGGGTATCGCCGGCCTGGTTGCCCGGCGCGGCCGTGTCGAGATCTTCGGACGCACCGCGCCGCCCGCCAACGTGATGTTCATGTCGCAGCACGGGTTGACCCTGGTGCCGGAGCGCCGGCAGCTCTACCCGCAGCTGTCAGTTGCCGACAACGTCATCCTCGGCTGCTACAGCCGCACCCGCAGCCTCCGCAGGGCCAGGACGTCGGACTCCTACCGCCGGGCCCTGACGCTGTTCCCGGAGCTCGAGGGCCACATGAAGCAGAAGGCGGGGACGCTCTCGGGCGGACAGCAGCAGATGGTCGCGATCGCTCGGGGGCTGGCCGCCGATCCGCGGATCCTCGCGGTGGACGAGCCGTGCTTGGGCCTCGCCGAAACCGTCAGCAGACGCGTGTACGACGCTCTCGCCGGCATCCACGCCGAGGGCAGGACGCTGTTGATCGTCGAGGAGGCGCCGGTCCGCGCGCTGCAACTCGCCACTCGGCAGGTCGAAGTCCGCAACGGCGTCGTCGTCGGGGGCTCGGAATGACCGGGAGGTCGATGCCCACCGATTCGCGACGGTCACGCCGATGAAGCTGGGGAACCTGATCATCGCCGGCATCGTGACGGGATCGATTTACGCCGCTTTCGCGGCGTGCGTGGCGCTCTGGTACCGGGTGAGCAACATCCTCAACCTGGCCGTGGGCGACTTCGCGATGATGGGCGCGCTGGGCGTCGATGACCTGGTACGGGTCAAGCACTGGGCGATCGCCCCGGCGATCCTGGTCATGCTGGCGGCGGTGGCGGTCGGGGCGTACGTATACGACCGGGTCGTATTGGGCCTGGCTCAGGACGGCCGGACCCGGCAAGAGGGCATCGTCGTGACCTTCTTCTTCACCTTCGCGCTCTCGTTCTTCTTGGAGGGGCTCGCCGAGGTCCTGTACGGCACCGATGTCCACGCGGCCCCGGATCTGTGGACCGGGCCATCGTTGAGCGTCTTCTCCGGGTTGCACATCGAGCGGGCCGGCGTGCTCGTCGTCGGCTTCGCAGTCGTGGTCGGGCTGGGGCTGGCGGTGTTCATGCGGCGGACCCTGAGGGGCAAAGCGGTCGAGGCATGCGGCGAGAACTACCTCGGGGCGCGGATCGTCGGCATCGACAACCGCCAGTACCGGCGCCTGCTGTTCGTGTTGTCGGCCGTCCTCGCCGCGGTGTTCGGAATCCTGGAGTCGCCGATCACCGGCTACACCTTCAACTCGGGCGCCAGTATCAGCCTCACCGGCTTCATCGCCGCCGCTTTTGCCGGCTTCCAGAAGCCCGGCAAAGCGGTGGTGGCCGGGCTCGCGATCGGCCTCCTGGAGGCGATCCTGGGCGGCTACGTCAGCGCCCAGTACGGCGACACCCTGCTCTACGCGATCCTCGCCGCGGCGGTCCTGATCCGGCCGAGCGCCATGGGTCTCGACGTCGCGTTCGATTGAATGCCGGGAGCACGGATGCGGATGCCGATCGCATCGCAACGCGGCCCACTGATATCCGCCGGCGTCGTGCTCGTCGCCGGGATCATCATCGCCGGCTTCTTCTCGGCGTCGTACTTCGCCAGCGTGGTGATCCTGGCACTCACCTACGCGATCGTGACCGCGGGCATGGCGGTCCAGATCGGCTTCAGCCAGCAGGTGGTCTTCAGCCAGTCGGTGTTTATGGGCTTCGGGGCCTACGGCGTCGCGGTCCTCAACGCCAACGTCGGCATTCCGAGCCTGCTCGCCGCCGTGATCATCACCCCGGCCAGCGGCATCGTCGCGTTCGTGATCGGCAAGGCGGTCTCCAAGGCATCCGGTCTGGCGCTCGCCGTGGCGACGCTGATGTTCCCGCTCATCGGATTCGGCTACTTGAGCTACGCAAACTGGCTCGGCGGCAGCATCGGGATGCCCCTGACCGGGAATCTCTGGCCGGGAGGCAGTTCGGGCGTCGCCAACGGCCTGTTGACCGTGGGCATCGTCACCGTGGTGGTGTACGCCACGACGCGCCTGGTCGCGTCTGACGTGGGCCTCGAGATGTACGTCCTGGGCGTCAATGAGCGAACGGCCGCCGCCATGGGCGTGCGGACGGCGCGGCGCAAGCTCGAGTTGTTCATCCTCGGCTCGATGCTCGCGTCGCTCGGGGGAGCGGTGTACGCGGGAACGCAACTGTTCGTGCCCCCCACGCTCGTGCAGGCCACGTCCGAGCTGTCGCTGCTGATCATGGTGTTCATCGGCGGCCGGCGCAGCGTCGTCGGGGCCGTGCTCGGCGCGGTGGCCATCGAGTACTTCTCGGGCATCAGCAACTTCGTGAGCATCCACATCCTCCTGATCGAGGGCGTGCTGATCACCGTGGTTCTCCTCATCGAGCCCGAGGGCCTGGCGGGCATCGCCAACCGCGTCTGGCGGGTGGCGTCAGCGTCGCTTGGGGGGCAGCGGGGCGGGGTCGCGCTCGCCCCCGCCCCTCCGGCGGCCCAACAAGCGCCTGCGCCGGTGAGCGAGCCCGAGGTGTCGGGGTTTCGGCGGCACATCGCGGAACGCCAAGCCGCCTCTGGGTCGCTGCCCTCGAACCTGCTCGAGTGCTCGGACATCGACAAGGAGTACGGGGGCCTGCGGGTGCTCAGCGAGGTCAACCTCACGCTCCCCCACCACGGGATCTTCGGTCTGTGCGGCCCCAACGGCGCTGGGAAGACGACGTTGCTCAACGTCATCGGCGGGAGCGTCGCCCCCTCCGCCGGACGCGTGTCGCTCGACGGCGCCGACATCACCGGCCTGCTGCCGGAGAGTCGCTTCCGTCTGGGCGTGAGCCGGACGTTCCAGGCCGTGCATCTCATTCCCGCTCGCACGGTGATCGACAACGTGGCGGTGGCCTGTCTCGCGTCCCATCAATCGACTTTGGTCCGAGGCATCATCGCCAACCGGCTCGCCGAGGCACGCGAGCAGGCGATGCAGGCGCTGGAGTATCTCGGTATGCAGGACCTCGCCCACCGTGAGGTGGCGTCGCTGACGCTGGAGACGCAGCGGATGGTCGAGCTCGCCCGCGCGATGGCCGCGCGGCCCGCGCTGCTGCTCCTCGACGAGCCGGCCTCGGGTCTGAGCACACCGCAGCGGGAGCACCTCAAGGAGGTGCTGCGCTCGATCGGGGAGTTCACCTGCGTGCTGCTCGTCGAGCACGACCTGGCGCTGGTGGCTGCGGTCGCGGAGAAGATCTTCGTCCTGTCCAGCGGAGCTCTCGTCTTCGACGGCAGCGCCGACGAGTTCCGTAGCTCCGAGCTGGTGAGTTCGCTGCTGATCGGCGTGTGACGGGCCGGCGTGGGAAGTGCCAAGCCATTCGAGATCAAACCAACCGCAACAACGGAGAAGAGGTGAACAGTTGTGATCAGGAGTCCATTTCGGTGGCTGCGGGGGAGAGGTTTCGCAGCCGTGACGTTGCTGGCGACTGTGGGGCTCGTAACGGCGTGCGGCAGCTCTGGCAAGAGCGTCGCCAGTTCGAACGGCCCGATCACCGTCTGCGGTGACCTTGCCCTATCCGGGCCGTACACCCAGATCGGCCAGACCGACAGCTGGGGCGCCCAGGCGTACTTCAAGTACATCAACGCTCACGGCGGCATCGACGGGCACAAGGTCCACTACACGGTGATCGACAACCAGTCCCAGCCCGCGCAGTCCGCGTTGATCGCTGAGAAGTGCATCAGGCAGGACAAGGCCAGCTTCATCGTCGGCCCCGAGTCGGGCGCGGACACCGAGGCGGCGCTCCCCATCGCCATCGCCAACAAGACGATCCTCATCAGCCTCTCGTCGGGCTGGCAGAGCAACGGATACAAGTCCAGCGAGCTGACCTCGTATGGCTTCCCGGGCTTCTACGACGTGTTCTACGAGGATCAGGTTGCCAGCGTCAAGAACGTGATCGTGCCCCAGCACATGACGCGGGTCGCGCTCATCGAGAATGCCTGCGGCCCCGTCTGCACGGCAAACCAGGCGACCGTCCAGCAGCTGGCCACGCAATACCACTTCAAGCTGGTGGGCACGCAGGTGGTCCCGATCGACGCGACGGACATCACCCCCCAGGTGCTGACGCTGCTCAACGCCAAGCCGCAGATCATCCTGTTCGGTCTGGTGCCGGGCTCGCCCTCGATCACGGCGATCCGGGCGCTGCGCAATCAGGACCCGACGATCCCGATCAGCGAGTGCTCGGCCTGTGAGCTTCCGAGTTTCATCTCGGCCGCGGGCGGGGCGACGAACATGCAGCACATCTACGTCCTGGGGTCGATGCAGAACTGGCTTCAGAACGCGCAGCACGGTTCCTCGGCCGTCGACAAGGCAACCGCCGCCGGGCTCGAGCAGTACTTCGCGGGCATGAAGCTGGCGGGCTTCACGAGCGAGAACCAGCTGGACAACAGCCAGGAGGGATGGGACGCCGGGCTCGAGATCAACTGGGCGGTCACCAAGGCCGGCAAGTTGGATGAGACGACGATCATGCACACCCTTCAGCACCTCAACATCAACACGCTCGGCATCGTCTGGAATCGAACGCCCGGCAACTACGAGAACATCTCGCAGGTCGACGCGGCGATGGAGACCATCGGGCCCAGCGGCACTCCTGCGCTGTTCAAGGCGCCGGGGTCGTGACTCGCCTGACCATGCAGCCCTGAACTGCCTGAACAAGACTGGCCGCGCCCCACGTGGGCGCGGCCGGGGCGGATTTCTGGAGAAAAGGCGACAGTTCACCCCTGGCGATCGCGGTCACCACCCCAGGGTTCCCGGTGGGCCCTTGAACGGGCCGACCAGGTCGGTCGTGATCCAGCCGCCGTAGAAATCGCTCCGCTGACCCTCGACGCGCTCCTCGCCGAGCCATGCGGCGTCAACCCGCCCCGGATAGAAGGCGATGTGGTCTCGCAGCTGCTCATAGCCTGCGGACGGGTCACGGTAGGCCCACCCCACTGCCGTCACGCGGCGCCCGTCGATCGTCGCGTCCACGTAATGGGCGGCGCCCTTGAACTCGCACCACGTCGAGCCGGCCTCGCTCTCGCTCAGCAGGTCGAGGCGCACGTCCCCGGGTGGGACGTACACGGTCGGCGGATGGCTGGTCTCGAGCACGCGGAGGGCGTGCGACGAGTCGGCCAGCATCACCGCGCCGAGCTGTACCCGCACTCGGTGCTGACACGCCGCCACGGCAGGGGGCCGCGGGTAGTCCCAGACACGCTCCATGGTGCCCTCGACGATGCCACACTGACGGCCGGGGACCTGAGTCGATGCGACGCGAGGTCGACTCAGAACGCGAGCGAGAGGGGTCGGAATGATCGTCGTCGTCGGGCGGGTGCGAACGGACGCGGAGAGGCGAGCGGAGCTGATCCGCATGGGATCTCAGCCACGTGACCGAACGCTGAGCCTCGATCCGGCCCGCCGCCGCCGTCAGCTCGGCCCGGCGTTCGCGCCCAGATCGTTCAGCCAGGTCCGTATCGACCGGCCGGCCGGCGTGACCTGGCCCTCCTCGTAGCCGGTGGTCGCTCGCGCCAGGGTGACTCCGTTGAGCGTGGACCAGCCGTACTCGATCGCGGTGCCCGATTTGGCGTAGCGAGCGATCGCCTGGCCCTGCTGGAGGATGGTGCCGGCGGGCGCGATGCTGGTGATCTGCTCCGCCACGTACTGGACCTGGCCGGCATAGGCACCGTTGAGCAGCTCGAAGTACACGAGCGGCTGGCCGGCGTACCAGTCGGGGATGATCGCCAGCACCTTGACGATGCACGGCGCCAGGATCGGCGATCCCACCGGCATCTGCGCATCGACGCCCTGATCGGTGCGCTCCCAGACGTCGACGTACTGCAACGGATCGATGTACGTCGCGTTCGTCACCCGCGCCGCCACGAGCTCGAGCCGGAGCTCACTCCTCACCTGCGCGAGCGACGGCGCATGCGCGTGGATATCACCGACGGGATCGCCGGAGGTCACCGCCGCCGCCTGCTGGCCCGCCGCCGGCTCGACCACCTGCGGATGTGCCTTCGGAATGCTCCCGGCGGAGATACCGGTCACGGGGGACGTCTGGGTGACGGCGCGGCCGGCTCCGCAGGCCGCCAAGCTCAGGGCGGCGATCACCAGCGCAGCACGAACGCCGGCAATGCGCACGACTCGCGACACTCGCCACACGCTAACAGCGGCGTCTGCGCGTCCGCGGCACCCGAGCCGGGTCAGCCGTCCCCAGCCGTCCGGAGAAGCGCAGCATCCGTCGCTCGCCCCGGAGCTCGATCTGGTGGCTGTATGCCGCCACCGGACGGTGCACCGAGGCCGGATTGCGGGTCCGCTTGATCGCGTCCGGCGGTATCCACCCCGTCCGCCGCGATGGCCGGGAAGCGGACCTCAACCTCCAGACCGCCGGTCTCGCCCGGGGTGACGGTGAGGGTCGCCGCGTGGGCGTCCGCGATCGCGGCGACGATGGACAGGCCGAGCCCGACGCCCTCGCGGTGGCCGATGCGGTCCGGGGCCATGCGCTGGAAGGGCTGCAGCAGGCGCTGCACCTCTTCACTGGGCACCGCCGGGCCGGTGTTGGCGATCGAGAGCACGGCAGCGGCCTCACCGCCGCGGACCTGGATGCCGACGCCCCCGCCGGGACGGTTGTGGCGCAGCGCGTTCTCGAAGAGGTTGGAGATCAGGCGCTGGATCAAGCGGCGATCGCCGGATACCGGCGCCGGCTGGAGTGAGACGGCGAGATCGAGGCTGCGGGCCGCGGCGTCGTGCTCATGGGTCTGGACCACGCCGGCGACGAGCTCCGCGAGGTCGATCGGCTCACGGTGGTCGATGCCGCGCTGCCCCTGGGCGAGCGCGAGCAGGGCGTCGATCAGCTGCTCCTGTTGCTCGCTCTCCTCGAGGACCTGCTCGCAGGAGGCGCGGAACGTCGCCACGGTGGCCCGGGGATCGCTGAGCACCATTTCCAGCAGCGCACGGACGGCGGTCAGCGGGGTGCGCAGCTCGTGCGAGGCGTTGGCGACGAATCGCCGCTGGGCCTCGAACGCCGTCTCCAGCCGCCCCAGCAGCCCATCGATCGTGTCCGCCAGCTCCCGGAGCTCATCGCGCGGGCCGTGCAGCGCCAGGCGCTGATTGAGGTTGGCCTCGGAGATCTCCCGGGTCGTCGCCGTCATCGTGCGCAGCGGGTGCAGCACCCGGCCGGCGACCACCCACCCCAGCGCGGTGGATATCACCGCCATGATCGCCAGGGCGATGGCTGACCAGATGACCAGCTGGTGCAGATCGGAGATCCGCTGGTCCGAACCGACGAACGAGACGGCGATGCGGCCGCTCTTGGAGAGCAGCAGCTTGCGGACCTGATCCGGCACCGCCTTGAAATTCAGGCGCGTTCCCTGCGCCACGCCCGTCAGCGGCGGCGGCGCGTTGATCGGGCGCTGGACGGTGACGCCCCGGAACGGGGCGTTGCTGACGGAGGCGTGATCGACGAGCGTGTAGGTGACGGCCAGCAGCACCGCGCCCGAGACCAGAAACAACCCCCCGTAGAGCAGCGTCAGGCGCCAGCGGACGGTGGTCTTGGGATGGCGCAGCTGGGACAGCCGGCCGCGGCCGGCGCCGAAGACGGTCATCCCCCGTCTCCGATCCGGTAGCCGATCGGACTCACCGTCTCGATCACCGGCGGATCGCCAAGCTTCGCCCGCAGCCGGCTGACGGTCATCCGGACGGCGTTGGTGAACGGGTCCGTGGCGTCATCCCAGGCTCGCTCGAGGATCTGTTCGGTGGAGACGACACAGCCCTCGGCGCCGAGCAGCAGCTCGAGCACCGCGTACTCCTTGGGACTGAGCGCGACGGGGTGGCCGGCCCGGGTGACGAGTCGCCGGCCGGAGTCGAGCTGGACGTCCCCGTGCACGAGCGTCGGCGGCAGCGCGCGACGGGAACGACGTGCCAGGGCCCGGATCCGCGCCACCAGCTCGACGAGATGGAACGGCTTGGCCAGGTAGTCGTCGGCGCCAAGGCCGAGACCGGCCACCCGATCGTCCAGGCCGGCGGCGGCGGTCAGCATCAGCACGCCGCTGGGACTGCCATCGGCGATCAGCGAACGGCAGACATCGTCCCCGTGCACGCCGGGGAGGTCACGGTCGAGCACCACGACGTCATACGTGGTCACCGCCACGCGCGCCAGCGCCTCGCGCCCGTCGAACGCGACGTCCACCGCCATGCCCTCGCGGCGCAGGACGGTCGCGACCGTCTTGGCCAGGCGCGGGTGATCCTCGACGACCAACACCCTCATCCGTTCAATCCGTTCGTCTCGGTGGAGCGCCGGCGCGGGGCGCCGCCCGCGCCGGCGTCTGGCTCACAGGATGCCCCATCCCGTATAACAGCGGCATAACACCGTTACAGCCGTGTTACCGCCCACGCCGTACAACCCTCCGGCGCTCGCGATGCGAGCGAGCGCACGAGAGTCGCACGATGCGCACCGGTCACCGCCATATTCTGCCGATCCTTCTCGCCGCCCCGGCCGGCGGCGAGCCTGTCGGGCGGCAGCGCCACCGCCGGCCCGGTGATCGCCGGGCCGCGCTGGCCGCGATCGGCTGCGGATTGGCGTTGACCGCGTGTGGGGCATCGGGCGGCGGCGGGACGGGGACCGGGACCAACAGCTCCGGCGGTTATGCCGTGGCGCTCAAGTACGCAACCTGCATGCGAGCCCACGGCGTGCCCAACTTCCCGGACCCAAGTCCCAACGGCGGCGGCATCGACGTCACGCCCGGCAGCGGCGTCAACCCACAGTCTCCGGCATTCGCGACTGCGCAGCAGTCATGCGGGAAGATCGGCGGCGGCCCCGGTGCGGGCCACCCGCTCCCGGCCGCCCAGCGCCGGCAGCTCCTCGCGCTGTCGAGCTGCATGCGCGCCCACGGGGTCCCGAACTTCCCGGACCCGGTGTTCCCCAGCAGTGGCGGGGCCAGGATCCAGATCGCGACCGGCTCGGGCATCGATCCCACATCGCCGGCCTTCCAGGCGGCCAGCCGCAGGTGTGGCGGCCCCCGCCCGGCCGGGCGCTTCTCTCGCCCCGTCGGCGCCGGCGGTGGCCCCAAGGCAGCGGTGGCATCTGGTGGCTAGGCCGAGGCTCAGGGGCGGCGCGGCCCACCGCAAGGGATGGGTGGCCGCGCTGACGCTGGTGCTGGCGATCGGCGTGGTGATCGCCGTTGTGCTCAGCACCAGCTCCCCTTCGCCGAGTCGCGCCGCAAGCGGCCCCACGGTGACCGGCGCGGCGACCGTCCGCCGCCGCAACCTGGTGTCCACCGATACCGAGGCCGGGACGCTCAGCTACAGCGGCGCCCAGACCGTCTATGACCGCCTCAGCGGGACGGTCACCTGGCTGCCGAGCGTCGGAGACCTGATCAAGCCGGGCGGCACGCTGTTCCGCGTCGACGGCGCGCCGGTCATCCTCCTCGATGGCTCGACCCCGGCGTACCGGACGCTGTCGGCGGCCGACGCCGACGGCGCCGACATCACCGAGCTGAACCGCAACCTCGTCAGGCTCGGCTTCGACCCCGACGGGCTCGTGATCGACGACATCTGGCAGCCGGCGACGACGACCGGCGTCGAGCTGCTGCAGGAGTCGCTGGGCGAGACCGCGACCGGCATCCTGTCGCTCGGGCAGGTGGTGTTCCTCCCCGGCGCTCAGCTCATCTCCACCGTGGACGGGACGGTCGGCGCCGGCGGCGGCTCCGGGACAGCGGCCACGGACGGTCCCGCCGCCGCGCCCGCGCCCGAGTTCGTGAGCCTGCGGGCCGGGACGTCGACAACCGCGACCACCCCGGCCACGACCGGCTCGACGACGAGCAGCACGACCTCGACCCCGAGCACATCCTCGCCCACGCACAAGCCGGGGAGGCGATCGTCGCCGCCGGGCACCGCCAACCGTCAGACTCTGGCGGCGCTGGAGGCGCTGCTCCGGGCCGAGGCCGCTCAGCTCCGGGCCGAGACCGCCCAGCTGAACGCCGACCGCGCGGCGTCCAACCCCGGGAAGAGCAGCAAACCGAAGTCATCGAAGCCGAAGAGCTCAACCACGCCTTCGAGCACCAGCGGCGGCGGCAACGGCGGTGGCAGCGGCGGCAGCAGCGGCGGCAGCAGCGGGACCGCGATCCTGCAGACGACCTCGACGCACCTCGTCGTCACCGTCGACCTGTCGGCGAGCTCGCAGAGCGAAGCGAAGACAGGCGAGCGGGTGAGTGTGGAGATGCCGGCCGGCAACACCGTCAACGGGCGGATCACCGCGGTCAGCCCGATCGCACAGAGCTCGAGCGGCTCGGGCAACGGCAACAACTCCTCCGGAGGTGGCAGTGGCAACGGCAACGGCAACGGCGGCTCCGGCGGCTCCGGCGGCTCGTCGTCGACGATCCCGGTGACGATCAGGCTGAGCGGCCATCACACCGGAGCCGGCCTGGACCAGGCGGCGGTCAGCGTCAACTTCGCCCAGCAGAAGGCCCGCAACGTGCTGTCGGTCCCGGTCACCGCGCTGGTGGCGACCTCGGGCGGCAGCTACAACGTGCAGACGGCCGCCACGCCCCATCAGCTGATTCCGGTCACGACCGGGCTGTTCGCCGCCGGATACGTCCAGATCTCGGGCCCGGGCGTGTACGCCGGGCTGCAGGTGACGGACTCCCAGGGATGACCGAGACCGGCGTGGCGATGGCGCTGCAGGAGGTCGCCAAGGAGTACCCAGGCGGGGTCTTCGCGCTGCGCGGGGTCAGCGTCGAGATTCCCGGCGGCGATCAGGTGGCGGTGGTCGGCCCCTCGGGCTCGGGCAAGACGACGATGCTGACGATCCTGGGGACGCTCGAGCGCCCGTCCAGCGGGGCGGTGCACGTGGCCGGATGTGACGTCGTCCAGGCGTCCGACGGCGACCTGGCTGGGTTGCGCGCGCACGAGATCGGCTTCGTGTTCCAGAGCTTCCACCTCCAGGAGTCGACGACCGCCGTCGACAACGTCGCCAACGGGATGCTCTACACCGGCGCCCGCGGCAGCGCGCGGCGGGAGGCGGCGCGCGCCGCGCTGGATCGGGTCGGCCTCGGCCACCGGCTCGAGCACAAGCCGACCCAGCTCTCGGGCGGTGAGCGCCAGCGGGTGGCGATCGCGCGAGCGCTGGCCAAGCGCCCGACGATCATCCTCGCCGATGAGCCCACCGGGAACCTGGACTCCAAGTCCGGCGGCGACATCATCACGCTGCTGCACGAGCTCGCGTCCGACGGCGCGACGCTCGTTCTCATCACCCACGACGCCGCCATCGCCGGCTCCTTCGGGCGCCAGATCCGGATGCGCGACGGCGAGATCGTCGGCGACGAGCGCTCATGAGCAGCGCCGCGGCCGCCCCACCGATCCGCACCCGCATCGACCGCGCCCGGCTGCCACCGCGCGAACTGCTCGGCGCCGCGCTCCAGGGCCTGCGGACCCGCAAGCTGCGCGCGGCGCTGTCGGCGCTGGGAATCGCGATCGGAATCGGCGCGATGGTCGCCGTCGTCGGCGTGTCGTCGTCGAGCCAGGCCCAGCTGCTCGCCGAGATCGACGCCCTCGGCACCAACCTGCTGACGATCACGCCCGGGACGACCTTCACCGGCAACAACGAGGTGCTCCCGGCGACCTCGGTCCCGATGATCGACGGGATGCACAACGTCCTGCGCGACGCCGCCGTCTACCAGCTGTCGAGCGCGGTCGTCCTGCGGACGCCGTTCGTGCCGGCCCAGGAGACCGGCGGTATCGGCGTCGACGCCGCCGGCCAGAACCTCCCCGAGGTGGTCGGCACGTCGATGAGCTCCGGGCACTTCCTCGGCACGGTCAGTAACCGCTACCCGGAGGCGGTGCTCGGCGCCCAGGCCGCCAGCGTCCTCCAGATCACCCAGGTCGGCGGCCACGTCATGGTCTACCTCGGCAATAAGTGGTTCACCGTGGTGGGGATCATGAAATCGGCGCTGTTGGACACGTCGCTGGACTCGACCGTGTTCATCTCCCTCCCGGTGGCCGAGCGGATGTTCGGCGTGGCACCGAATCCATCGGAGATCTACGTCCGCGCCAACCAGAACGACGTCACCCAGGTGTCCGGCCTCCTGGCGCCGACGGCCGACCCGCAGAACGCCAGCGGCGTCGATGTCAGCCGTCCGTCGGACGCGTTGGAGGCCCGCGCCGCCGCCAAGGGCCAGTTCACCACCCTGCTGCTCGGGCTCGGCGCCGTGGCGCTGCTGGTCGGCGCGATCGGGATCGCCAACATCATGGTCATCTCGGTGCTCGAGCGCCGGGCCGAGATCGGCCTGCGGCGAGCGCTGGGAGCCAAGCGCAGCCACATCAGCGCCCAGTTCCTGGCCGAGTCGGCGCTGCTGGCGGCGCTCGGCGCGATCGTCGGGCTGGGGCTCGGCGCCGGTGCCACCGAGGTGTACTCGGTGGCCCGGAACGAGCCGTTCGTCGTACCGCTCTACGCGCTCATCGCGGCCCCGTCCGCCGGGCTGCTGATCGGCACGCTCGCCGGCCTGTATCCGGCGGGCAAGGCGGCGCGGCTCAGCCCGACCGAGGCACTGCGGGTGTAAGGGCGCGTCGTCCGACGCGCCCCGAGCCAACCCGTCAGGCGGCTCCGGCGGGTTCGGCCACCGGCGAGTAGCCCGAGGCATCGCCCTTGCGCACCACGCTCGGCCGGCCGTCAATGCTGACCGGGACGTCACCGGCGAGCGTGATCCGATGCAGCAGCCGCGGATGGGCGCCGTAGTCGGCCACCGCGTAGTGCTGGGTGGAGCGGTTGTCCCAGATGGCGATATCGCCGTCGCGCCAGTTCCAGCGCACGGTGTTCTCGAGCGCGATCACATGCCGCTGGAGCAGCGCGAACAGGTCATGGGAGTCCGCCGAGGACAGCCCGACGAAGCGGCGGACGAAATGGCCGAGCACGAGCGTGCGCTCGCCCGTCTCCGGATGGATGCGCACCACCGGATGCTCGGTCTCGAACTCGAGGTGCTCGAACTCGTCGCGGTAGGACTGCTCCTTGACATCGACGCCACCGATCCGGCTCTCGTCCTTGGCGCCGACGTAGTCGTACAGGTTGGAGTGCACCGCCCACAACCCGTCGACGAGCGCCCGCAGGCTCGGGTGAAGCGTCTCGTACCCCCGGGCGGTGTTGGCCCAGACGGTGCTCCCCCCGTAGGGTGGCAGCGTCACCGCGCGCAGGATGCTGATCGCCGGGATCCGGTCCACGAACGTCACGTCGGTGTGCCAGCTGTTGGCCTTGCTGAAGTCCGAATCGATCGGCAGCACGGCGCGGCCGTCGCCGGCGACGGTCGGGTGCGGTTTGGTCAAGGTGCCCAGCAGGCCGGCGAACGCCTGCTGGGATTCCTCGTCGGCGTGGCGCTGGCCACGCAGGAAGACGACGCGGTGGGTGAGCAGCGCGGAGCGCAGCTCGGTGACCACCTCGGGGGCGAGATCACCACCGATCTGCACGCCGGCGATCTCGGCGCCGATGTTGCCGCCCACCCGGTGGACGTCGATGTGCTCGAAATGGGACGGGACGGTGGACGGGCTCATCGCTGTCCTGCTCCTCTGTCGCGGTGGTCATCGGGGGAAGTGGTCACGGTCGGCATCAGGGCCCACCGAGGGCGCTGTTGAAGCCGGTGCTGGCGTACTTCGAGAAGCTGTAGCTGTTCGGGATCAGCCCGGCCTTGGCGAATGCGGCCACCAGCGACTGCTCGGCGGTCACCGTGCTCGCCCCGACGGCGATTGGGTGCTGGGTGTCGTCGTGGGCAGCGGCCTGCATGACGGTCTGCGGCAGCCCGGTCGCCTTGGCCCAGACGGCGGCCCACGCCGTGGTGTGGGCGTCGGCCCAGCGGTGGGCACGGTCGAGCAGCTGCAGGTACTCGGTGATCTCCTTGGCCTTGGCCGGATCGGAGATGGCGGACTTCGACGCGACGGCGTAGGAGAAGTTGCTGCCGAACCCCTGGCCGTTGACGAGGATGCGGGCCCCGTCCTGGTGGACGGCCTGCTCGACGAACGGCGACCACACGTCCCAGGCATCGACCGCGCCCGAGCTGAGGGCGGCGAGCGCCTGAGCGGGCTGGAGGTATTCGAGCGTGACGTCGTGGACCGTGAGGCCCGCCTTCTCGAGCACGGTGAGCAGGTGGTAGTCGGCCGAGCTTCCCTGGGCGACGGCGATCTTCTTGCCCTTCAGCTGGGCGATTGAGGTGATCGACGAGCCCTTGGGGACGACCAGCGCCGCGCTGTTGGGGTTGTTGGCCAGAGCCCCGACGACCGCGATCTTCGCCCCGCCCGCCGCTGCAAACACCGGTGGAGCGTCGCCGACGCCGCCGATATCGAGGTCTCCGGCGCTCATCGCCTCGAGCATCGGGGGGCCGGACGTGAAGTCGGCCCAGCTGACCTTGAACGGCAGCTTGTTCAGCAGCCCCGCGGCGGTCAGCAGCGCCTGGGCGCCGGTGCCCGCCTGATCGCCGACGCGCAGCGTCTGCCCGCCGCTGCCGGTCACCTGGACCTTGGCCGGCTTCGTCGACGCCGCATTCGCGGCCGTCGCCACGCTGGAGCTGGAGCTGGAGCTGGAGCTCGAGCCCGCGCTCGATCCGCAGGCGGCGAGGGCTGCCGCCACCGCGACCGAGGCGAGCAGAACGATGAGCCGGCCGGCTCGTCCGGCCAACAACGGCCTGGTCGGCCTGGTCGGCCTGGTCGGCCTGTCAGGGCGGGAAGGACCGGCGTCGGGTGTGGCTGTGGTTCTCATGGGGTGCCTTTCGTATCCACGCCCAGCTCGGAGAGCAGGCGGCTTCTGAGGTCGATGAGCTCGGGGTGGTCGCGATCGCGGGGCCGCGGCACGGTCACCGGTGACTCGTGGGAGATGCGGCCGTCGCCGAGCACGAGCACGCGGTCGGCGAGTGCCAGCGCCTCGTCGACGTCGTGGGTGACGAGCAGGATCGCCGGCCGATGGTCCCCCCACAGCGTCAGCACGAGCCGGTGCATCGACATCCGGGTCAGCGCATCGAGCGCGCCGAACGGCTCGTCGAGCAGCAGGAGTGTCGGATCGCGCACCAGCGCGCGGGCCAGCGACACGCGCTGAGCCTCTCCGCCCGAGAGCGTCAGCGGCCACGCCCCCGCGTGATCCTCGAGACCCACCTCGGCCAGGGCCCCGCGGGCTCGCTCGAGCCGATCACGTCCGCGCAGGCCGAGGGAGACGTTGTCGAGCACCCGCCGCCACGGGACGAGCCGGGGCTCCTGGAAGGCCACCGCGACCGTGCCGTCGAGCGCCACCTCGCCCGCACGCGGGCGGTCCAGGCCGGCGAGGGCCCGCAGCAGCGTCGACTTCCCCGATCCGCTGCGCCCGATCAGGGCGACGAACTCTCCCGGAGCGATCTCCAGATCCAGCCCGTCGAGCACCGCTCGGCTGCCGAACCGCCGCTCCAGGCGCGAGACCCGGACGACGGGGTCGCCGGTGTGACCCGGGGTCGGATCGGCCCGACCGTTGGGGAGCGGCGCTACCGCGCCAGCAGTCCGCGACGCCATACCAGCGCCCTCCTTTCCAGAAGCCGGACGAGCCAGTCGGTGAGCAGCCCGAGGATCGTGTAGACGAGCAGCGCGACGAAGATGACGTCGTTCTGGAGAAACTGCGTCGCCTGGCTGATCATGAAGCCGAGGCCGGCGTTCGCGTTGAGCTGCTCGGCCACCACCAGCGAGAGCCACGCGACCCCGAGGCTCTGCCGCAGCCCGACGAGTATCTCCGGGAGCGCGCCGGGCAGGACGATGTGGCGGATCAGCTCGCGCCGGTTGAGACCGAGCACCTGTCCGAGCTCGCCGAGCTTGCCGTCAACACTGCGGATGCCGGCGAACGTGTTGAGGTACAGGGGGATCGCGGCCCCCAGGCCGATCAGCAGGAGCTTGGGCAGCTGGCCGATCCCGAACCAGACGATGAACACCGGGATGAGACCGAACAACGGCAGCGTGCGCAGCATCTGCATCAGCGGATCGACGAGGTCCTCGCCGAGGCGGCTGAGGCCGGCGATGATGGCGAGCACCAGCGCGACGCTCGCCCCCAGGGCAAAGCCGACGGCCACCCGCTGCAGCGACGCCAGCATCGCGTGTTGGAGCGTCCCGTAGGCCGGCGAGTCGGTGGTGATCAGGGTGTACGCCTCGCTGACCACCTTCGTCGGCGGCGGCAGCTTGGTCGCCGAGATCAGGCCGACGGCGCTGACCAGTTGCCAGATCGCCAGCAGCAACAGCGGGCTGGCGATGCGGTTGACACGAGGCAGCCGCACCGCCCCCCGTCCGGAGCGCGCCTCGCCCTCCCGGGCCACCCGGCGGCCACCCGGCAGCGCGCCGACTGCCTTGGAGCTGAGGTTGGTGATGCTCATCGATCGGTCTCCTGTTGGTCGGCCGGCACGCGTCCGTGGGAACTGGGCCCTGGAGGTCGTCGCCGTCACGGGCAATATAACAATGTCGATTGACTTTACGATAAATGACCGCCCGGCCGGCAGCCGAGTCAGGCGGCCGCCGCCGCCAGCCCGATCGGCGCCCACTCGATGCTGCAGCTGGACGATCCGCCGTCATTCACCGCATCGGCATTGCCACGGGTGACCCGGCTGACCGTGATCGACGCCACGGGGCAGTGCACGGAACGGCGCTCGGGCGCGCGCCTGCTCGTGGCCAGCAGCCAGGCCGCCGCGATCCGCTGGACGCTGACCGAGCCGCCGCTCCGCTCGCGGGGCACGCCGGGGCAGGCGAGTCATCGCTGCCCGCTGGGCCCCGCGCCGCACCTCTCCGCCGAGCGGCTCTCCGGCGGGCGGCTCTCCGGCGGGCGGCGCCTCTCCGGCGGGCGGCTCGGTCACGGACCAGCGGTCACCCGATCGTGACCGACGGCGCCCATCGGTTCACGGCGCGGGTGCCGCTGCGCGCTGCCGGCGGGTCACTGGGTCCCGGCACCTATGGCATGACCGTGACGGCGATCAATCGCCACGGCGTCGGGGCGCCACGCTCGGTGACGGTGATCGTGCCGGCGGCGCGGTAGTCGAGGACGGCGGCCCGAGGCGGGCGGCTCAGCTCGCGGCCGGCAGACCCTGGGTGGGCGGCTCAGGTCGCGGCCAGCAGACCGAGGGTGTGGGCGCGACCGGCGGCGTCGACCCGTCGCTTGGCCCGCAGCTTGCGCAGGATGTTGGAGACGTGGACCCCGGCGGTGCTCGGGCTGATGTAGAGCGCCGCGGCGATCTCCCGATTCGTGTGTCCCTGACTGAGCAGCTCGAGCACGGCCAGCTCCCGGGGCGTCAGGATCGGAGCGATGTCGCTGCCCGGCTGCTCAACGGAACCATCGCCGTGATCGCCGATCGCCGCGGCCGCGTCAGCGACCGCCCGATCGAGCTCGAGGCCGCTGCCCTCGGTCCATGCGGACTCGAAGGCAGCCGGGGTGAGATGGCGGCGCAGCCGGGCGAGCGCCGCGTCCCGGTCGGGCGCCTCGACCGGAGGCACCGGCGTGCCGATCCGTTCGCGCAACACCTGCGCGAGCGCGAACAGCCGGACGGCGTGCAGCGCATCGCGGCGCATCAGCGCGGACCCGGCGATCTCCTCGAGCACGCTGGCGATCCGCCAGCGATCGCCGAGCTGCTGGTGCACGAGCAGGGCGTCGCGCAGCATCAGCTCCGGCTCGCCGGTCGGCCGGCGCCGGCGCCGGGCGAGGATCGCCAGCTCATGCAACGACCAGGCCACGCCCTCCTGGAAGCCGAGCCGCCGGGAGATCGCCAGGGCCTCGGCGAGGCGCTCCGCGGCGAGATCGGACTCGCCCCGGTAGAGCGCGCTCGCGCCCAGGCTGATCAGGGTCACGGCGACGTCACGGAGATTGCCGGTGCGCCGGAACTCGGTCAGCGCCTCGAGGCAGAGCGGATCGGCGCGATCGAGCTCGCCCGATAGCCAGGCGACAAAGCCAAGGTAGTTCTGGGCCGAGGCCACCCCCTCGGCGTCACCGAGCGCCTGCCAGATCTCCCGGCTGTGCTCGTGCAGCTCCCGGGCCTCGGCGTAGCGAGCCTGCTCGCGGGCGATCGACCCCAGCCGCTGCCGCGCGATCGCCTCGGCGCGACGGTTGGCGTCCTCGCCGCCGAGCAGCTCGAGCGTCCGCTCCAGGTGACCGCGGGCCACCTCGTAGTCACACTGCAGGAACGCCACCTCTCCGGCCCGCAGCAGCGCATCGAGGGCAACGGCCGGCGCCAGCTCGCTCTGGCGCCCCAGCGCGCGCTCGTACCAGGACCGAGCCTCGTCGTAGTACCCCCGCTGGTAGTAGAACGGCCACAGGGCCGAGGCCAGCTCGGCCGCTCTCCCCGGGGCGCTCTCGAACAACCGGCCGAGCGCGTCGGCGAGGTTGTCGTGGTCCAGCTCGAGCCCCTCCACCCACATGACCTGCTCCGGGCCGGCGAGACCGACGCGGGCGCGCTGCCCGAGAGCGTGGTAATGATCGGCGTGCCGGGCCAGGGTCTCCTCGAGCTCGCCGCTGGCCTCCAGCTTCTTGAGGGCATACCGCCGCAACGTCCCGAGCAGCCGGTAGCGGGGCAGGCTGGGGCTCTCGACGACCTGGACCAGCGACTGGTCGATGAGCAGGCTGAGCAGGTCCAGGATCTCCTCGGCCGGCAAGAGCTCGTCGGGGCACACCGCTTCGGTGGCGCGAAGTGAGAACGCACCGCGAAACACCCCGAGGCGGCGGAACAGGCGCTGCTCGGCGGGGGCGAGCAGCTGATGACTCCATTCCAGCGTCTCCTCGAGCGTCCGGTGACGCCCCGGCGCGGCCCGGCTGGTCTGACGCAGCAGTGAGGTGTCGGACTCCAGCCGCTCGGCGATCTGCTCGACGCTGAGCACCGAGACGCGGGCCGCGGCCAGCTCGACCGCCAGCGGGAGCCCGTCCAGCAGCTCACAGATCTGCGCCACCGCCTGCTGCGCCCCCGGGGCAGTGATGTCGAAGCTGCCGGCCCCCTCCCGAGCGCGCTGAGCGAACAGCGCCACCGCGCCACCGGCGGCGCCCGACCCGCCGGCGTCGCCATTGATCGCCAGACCGGGGACCCGCCACACCTGCTCTCCCGGGATGCCGAGTGACTGGCGGCTGGTGACGACGACCCGCAGCGCCGGAGCCCGGGCCAGCAGATCCGCGACCAGCCTGGCCGCGCCGGCCACCACCTGTTCGCAGTTATCGAGGACCAGGAGCGAGGCCGTCGCCAGCCGGCGCGCGGCCGCCACCGCGGGATCGGTGAGCGGCTCGCCGGGCAGGAGCGCGGCGGCCACCGTCTGCGGTACGCGCGCGTCGTCGGCGCTGTCGGCGAGATCCACCCACCAGGCGCCCCCGACGAAATCGGTCCGCACGGTCTCTGCCAGCGCGCCGGCGAGTCGGGACTTGCCGACGCCTCCCGGCCCGCACAGGGTCAGCAGCCGGGTCTGCCACAGCAGCGAGCTGACCTCCTCGAGCGCTCCGTCACGGCCGACGAGCTGCGTGAACTGGACGGGCACGTTGCCGAGCGCAGCCTCTGGCTCCTCCGTGCGGTCGGCTGATCGGTGGGTGGTCACTCGAAACGGTTGCTCGCGGGCACGGCAGGCGGCGCCTCCTCGAGATCCCTGAGCTCGGAGTCTAAATGTCTCGGCGGTGGCGCCTAAACACTTTCAACACTGTCTAAACATCCTCTCACGCCATCTAAACGCCGCCGCTCGATAAAGCGGTGAACGGGTGATGTGCGTCCGGAGGTTTAGCGCCAGGCTGGTACTCGTCCTCTCCCACCCCGATCCAAGGCGGCCGGCCCCGATGCGCGAAACCACCCACTCCCTCATGACCGATCTCGGCGACGTGTCCGTGGTCAGCCTGATGGCGGACCTGGCCTCGCCCTCCGGCCAAGCCGATCCGTATCCGATCTACCGGCGGCTCCGCGACCTCGGCGATGTGGTCCCCGGCCCTGACGATTCGCTGATCGTCACCGGGTACCGCCACACGTCGGCGCTGCTGCGCGATCACCGGCTGCGCAAGAACCCCGGGCGCCTGCTGTCCGCGTCGGGCTTCCCCGATTGGGAACAGCGGCCCGCGTTACGCCTGATGTTCAAGAGCCTGCTGATGACCAACCCGCCCGAGCACACTCGGCTGCGCGGCCTCGTCTCCCGGGTGTTCACCGCTCGCCGGATCGCCGAGCTGGGCCCCGCCGTCGCGGCGATCGCCGACGGGCTGCTGGACGACCTGGGCGGGACCGTCGACTTCGTCGACGTGATCGCGTTCCCGTTCCCGGTGACGGTGATCGGCGAGCTCCTCGGCGTGCCGCCGGCAGACCGCCGGATGTTCCGCGGGCTGGTCGACGAGTGGGCCACGGTGCTGGAGCTCCTCAATCCCCCCGCCGTCGATCGGGCCGACAGCGCCGCCACGACGATCATCGACTACTTCGAGACGCTCGTGGCCCGGCGGCGGGCCGAGCCCCAGGATGATCTGATCTCGGCGCTGGCGGCGGCAGGCGACGACGGAGAACGGGGTCTGTCGGATGAGGAGCTGATCCGGACGGTGGCGCTGATCCTCGCCGCCGGGTTCGAGACGACCACCGGGCTGCTGGCCAACGGCCTGGTGGCACTGACCGACCATCCGGCCCAGCTCGATCGCCTCCGCCGCGAGCCCGAGCTGGCCAAGTCCGCCGTTGACGAGCTGCTGCGGTTCGATTCTCCCGTCCAGGTCGTCTATGGACGGACGGCGGTGGACGACATCGTCGTCGGCGACATCGCCCTGCACCCGGGCCAGCGCGTGATCGCGATGCTCGGCGCGGCCAATCGCGATCCCGGCTTCTTCAGCGCCCCGGATGAGCTGCGTCTCGATCGCGACGAGGGTGTGCCGCTGAGTTTCGGCGCCGGCATCCACCATTGCCTGGGCGCGGCGCTGGCCCGTCTCGAAGGCCAGGTGATGCTGCCGCGATTGCTCCGGCGCTTCCCGAAGCTGGCGATCTCCGGGGAGCCGACCCGGCGCCCCGGGCTCACGCTCCGCAGCTACAGCTCGCTGCCCGTCGACCTGGGCTGACCCATGGACCCGGCCGGGGGGCGGCCCGGGGCGGGATGGGATAATTTGCGCGCCCCTCCCGTCTGACCGGGGACCCCGTTCCAGTGTCCGCTCTCTCGCTCGATCTCGCTCGTCGTCCCCTGGCCGGATGGGAGTGGCTGCGACGCCGCGACGCCGGCTTCAGCGCGCTCCGGCGCGCGACGCGGGCGGCGATCATCATGCCGGGCGCACTCGCCATCGGCAGCCAGGTGATCAAGAACCCCGCGGTGGCGACCTTCGCCGCGTTCGGGTCGTTCGCGATGCTGCTGCTGGTCGACTTCCGCGGTTCGATCCGCGATCGGCTGCAATCCCAGGCGGCCCTGGCGCTCGGCTGCGGGGTCCTCATCTCCCTCGGCACGCTGGTCTCGACCACGACCTGGCTGGCCGCCGTTGTCACCGTGGTGGTGGCATTCGGAGTGCTGTTCGCAGGGGTGATCAGCTCCGTGCTGGCCGGAGCCACCACCTCGTTGCTGCTCTCGTTCGTCCTGCCGGTGTCGCTCGCCGGACCGGTCGCCGCGATCCCGGATCGGCTGGCGGGCTGGGGCCTGGCCTCCGGCGCGTCGCTGCTGGCGATCACGCTGCTCTGGCCCGCCCCCGCCCACGATCCCGTGCGCGGGGCGGCGATCGACGCGTGCCGGGCGATGGCGGCCCGGCTGCGGGCCGACGTCGCGTACATGCTCGCCGGCCGCCTGCCGCAGGCCACGGCCGCGCACGATGCCGCCGTGGCCCGGGCCGACGCGGCCGACGAGGGCCTGCGCCGGACATTCTTCGCCACGCCGTTTCGCCCGACCGGGCTCAGCACATCGGCGCGGGCGATCGTACGCCTCGTCGACGAGCTGCGGTGGCTGAACACGATCGTGCTGCGCTCGGTGCCCGGTTCGCCGGGCGCGGCCCCCGATGAGCACGTCTGCGCCGTCAAGCTCGCCGCTGCCACGACGCTGGAGGCGGCCACCGACCTGCTGGCCATGCCGGGATCGAGCCCCGCTGCCCTTCAGGCGGCGCTCCAGGATCTGCGTCAGCGCGTCGGCGAGCTGGAGCGGTCCAGTACGAGCAAGCTCCCGGAATCCTCACCACCCCCCGATTCGGCGGTGTCGGTCATGGCGGCCGACCGGGTGGTGACGGCGCTGGACCCGAGCTTCCGCGCGCTCGAGCTGAGCTTCGTGGCCGAGCAGGTCGCCACCAACGTCGCGTTCGCCGCGCAGGCCGAGCGACGAAGCTGGCTGCAACGGCTGCTCGGACGCCAGCCGGCCGGCTTCACCGGCGTGCTCACCGCGGCGCACGAGCGGGCCGGATCGCACGCCGAGCGTGACTCGCTGTGGCTCCAGAACAGCCTGCGCGGAGGCGTCGGGCTGGGGCTGGCGGTGCTGATCGCCGATCTGACCAGCGTTCAACACGGCTTCTGGGTGGTGTTCGGCGCCCTTTCGGTGCTGCGTTCCAGCGCGCTCGGAACCGGGCAGAACCTCGTCCGCGCGCTGCTCGGGACATCGCTCGGGTTCGTCGCCGGCGCGGTGGTCGTGGTCCTGGTGGGGACGAACACGGCGGTGTTGTGGGTCGTGCTGCCGCTGGCCGTCCTGCTGGCCGGGCTGGCGCCCGCCGCGATCTCATTCGCCGCCGGGCAGGCCGCGTTCACGCTGACGCTGCTGATCCTCTACAACCTCCTGGCGCCGATCGGCTGGAAGGTGGGCCTGGTGCGAGTCGAGGACGTCGCCCTGGGCGGAGCCGTCAGCCTCGTCGTCGGCCTGATGCTCTGGCCCCGCGGGGCCGGCGCCGCCCTGGGCCGCGCGCTGGCGGCCGCCTATACCGAAGGCGCCCACTACCTCGCGGGCGCTGTGGCCTACGGGCTGGGGCGCTGCGACGCCGCCGGACCGGCGCCCGCGGAGCCGGCCGGGCAGGCGGCCGCCGCCGCTGCCGCGGCGCGGCGGCTCGACGACACGTTCCGCGGCTACCTGGCCGAGCGCGGCGCCAAGCCGCTGCCGCTGGCCGAGGTGACGGCGCTGGTGACCGGCGTGGCGGGACTGCGGCTGGCCGCCGATGCGGTGCTGGAGATGTGGCGCGAGGACGGCGGCGACGCCGGCGATCGGGCCGCGGCGCGTCGTGAGCTGATGGCCGGCTCCGACATGGTCAACGGCTGGTACAGCCGCTTTGCCGGCAGCCTCTCCGGCCAGGGAGAGGTCCCGACCCCCCTGGACCCCGATCAGCTCGACGATGGGCGCCTCGTGGAGGCGGTGGGCCACGACCTCCGCGATCGCGACGGTCACGCCACCGCCACCGCCGTGCGCGTGATCTGGACCGGAGATCACCTCGACGCGGTCCGCCGATTGCAGACGACGCTCGTCGGCCCGGCACGCGAGGCGGTGTCACAGCACGCGCTCGGCTGAGCCTGCGCACGCCCGCGAGGTCTCCCACCCCTCCCCGGCTCCGCCCGGCCCGCCTTCCCGCAGCGTCTCACTCGGGGTGGGCCTGGTCCGTGTCGTCGTGGGGGTGGATCGGGTGCGTGTAGGGGTGCGAGTGGATGTGATCGCCGTGGCTGTGGGCGTGCTCGCGGGGGTGGTCGACATCGTCGTGCGGGGGCCGGGCGGATGCCGGTTGGGCGCAGGTGGGGCAGGTCCCGACGATCGCGAAATGGGTGAAGCGGGCGCGGTATCCGAACGTGCCTTCGAGCTCGTGGCGGACTGGATCGAGCTGCTCGGGGTGCAGTGCCTTGATCGCCCCGCAGCGTTCACAGAACAGGTATTCGCGTTCGCCCTGGCCGAGGAGCGCGTAGAGGCCGGGACCGTGGCCGAGGTGAACGTGGCGGACGAGGCCCTGGCGTTCGAGCGTCTCGAGGTTGCGGTAGACCGAGGTGATGTCGAGGCTCAGCGTGCGGGTGATGTAGTCGGCCGAGATGGGGCCGTCGGCGGCGAACAGCGCCTCGAGCACGCGGCGGCGCGACGCGGTCACCCGAAAGCCCCGCTCGCGCAGGACGGCCACGGCCTGCTCGAGGGTGCTGCAGGCCAGCGGTGGGGCTTCGGGGGCGACGGTCATGGCCGCGGCGCATCGGTGCATGCCGAGTCGCCGAGGTGCGCGCTCCAGCGCTCCTCGATGTGCCCGAAGCGCCAGACCGACAGGGCGATCGCCCACGTGGTGACGAACATCCCGACGATCACGAAGCCGAGGACGTTGATGTCGATGTTCTCGAACCAGTTCCAGAACGAGCCCGAGAGGTTGAGGTGCTGGGCGATCAGGCCGCCGAGCTCGATCGTGCCGATCACCAGGGCGACGGCGACCGACAGGCCGGTGATGGTGATGTTGTAGAAGACCTTGCGGACCGGCCGTGAGAACGCCCAGCCGTAGGCGAAGTTCATGAACGACCCGTCGATCGAGTCCAGCAGCGACATCCCGGCGGCGAACAGGATCGGCAGGCACAGGATCGCGTACCAGGGAAGGCCCGCCGCGCCGGCGCTGCCGGCGATCACGAGCAGCGTGACCTCGGTGGCGGTGTCGAACCCGAGCCCGAACAGGGCGCCGATCGGATACATCTGCTGTGGCTTGGTCACGGCCTTGGTGAGGCGGCCGAAGAATCGGCTCATGAACCCGCGGCTGTTGAGCTGCTCTTCGAGCGCGGCCTCGTCGAATTTCCCGGTCTTCATCTCGCGGAACACCTTCAGGATCCCGAACAGGATCACGATGTTCAGCGCGGCGATCACGTAGAGGAACGTGCCGGACACGGTCGTGCCGATCCAGCCGGTGACCTGGTGCAGGCTCGAGTTGCCGTGCTTGACCGGCCCGTCGAGCGAGCGGACGCCGAGTGAGATCAGAAACGCGAGCGCGAAGACGATCGTCGAGTGCCCCAGCGAGAACCAGAACCCGACGCTGAGCGGGCGTTTGCCCTCACTCATCAGCTTGCGGGTGGTGTTGTCGATCGCGGAGATGTGATCGGCGTCGAACGCGTGGCGCATCCCGAGCGTGTACGCCGTGATTCCGATCCCGACGGTGAACGTCCCCGAGGCGCCGAGGTGATAGTGGCTGGGGGCCACGAGCGCGAACAGCGCGACGAAACCGAGCACGTGGAGGCCGCCGACGACGAGGATCATCATCGCGAGCGTCCGGCGCTGCCCGTGGTCCAGCGAGCCCCAGAGCGCACGCGGCCCGGGCCGCCGTCTGCTGCCGACTGTCGCTGCCTCCAACTCGCTCTCCATGACCGCGGTGCTCGACCCGTCCGGGTCGCCTCAGAGCCGAGAACCTATGCCGACCGCATCGCTATTGCAAGTCGGTCGTGACTACGTGTGCTCAGCGTTACATCACGGGCCGGCGACCATCTAATAGGAAGCCCGCCCGCCGGCGCCGAAGCTGGAGCGCAGGGACCGGGCGAGCCGGCGCGCGCGGTCGGTCCCGCGGCGGCCGGCCCACGGGTGAGGCCCAACGGCCCACGGGTGCCAGCCCAGCGTCCCGTACTGCTCGCGCACCGCTGCCTTGAGCTCACCCCGGTGAGCTCCGCACGCGTAGCGCTGAGGACCGTAGATGCCGCGCCCGTGCCAGGTCAGCCATGGGGCGGGCGGGGTGGGTGGGTCTGTATCGGCGTCGACGTACTCGCCGTGGCGCAGGTCGAGCAGCTGGTGCTCCAGCGATCGCTGGGTGTCGGGATCGGGCCGGACCCCGCAGATCTCGCAGGTGAAGACGACCGTCACCGGCATCCGGTCACCACCTCGGCTCGTAGCCGGTGGCCAGCCTCTCCGATGGCCCGCGCCACGCCGGCTCACGGTCATAGTGGCGGCTGATCGCGCGGTGCCTGAGCCGGCGCAGCACCGGACCGTAGGTGAACCGAGCGCCCCGACTGGCGAGCAGCCCGAGAGGGCTGGGATCCATGAACGGCATGAACTTGTCGGGGAATCCCGGCATCGTGCACGCGATGCAGATCCCGCCCACGTTCGGACAGCCGCCGACCCCGCCGATCCAGCCGCGGATCGGCACATTGCACATCACCACCGGACCTTTGCAGCCGAGCTTGACGAGACACCCGCGCCGGTCGGCGGGAGTCCGCGCGAACTCGCCCTGCTCCGCGAACCCGGCCCGGCCGCAGCCCTGCTGGACGGTGCGGCCGAACAACCAGGTTGGCCGACCCTGGTCGTCGAGCTCGATCATCGGCCCGGCGCCGGCGACATACAGCGCCAGATGCAGCAGCGTCTCGGTGATGTTGTCGGGCTGGGCCGGACAGCCCGGCAGGTTGACGATCGGGACGGCCCGGCGAGACGTCCAGCGCGCTCCGAGATAGTCCCGCAACCCCATCGCGCCGGTCGGGTTGTTGCGCATCGCCGGGATCCCGCCGTAGGCGGCGCAGGTTCCCAGCGCCAGGACCGCCGCCGCTTCAGGCGCGAGGCGATCGATCCACGTGCAGGTGGGAATCGGCTCACAGGTGACGGGATCGACGCCGAACGTGGACCAGCATCCCTCGCCGCTGATCTCCTCGTTGGGCACCGACCCCTCCAGCACCAGGATGAAGGCTCCGAGCTTGCCGGCGGCGGCGTCGAACCAGGGGCGCATGAACTCGTCTCCGGTCTCGTAGGCCAACACGGGGTTGTGGATGACGAGCGCCGGTGCGCCCGGAAAGCAGCCGCGCTGGAGGTCCTCGAGGCTCGGGTTCATCGCCGCCGTCATGGCGATCGAGTCGCCGTCGCAGCCGAGGCCGCTCGTCATCCACAACACGGGCACCGGCCGACCGTCATGGCGCGAATCACCCGGCACGGAGGTCGACCGACGCTGACTGCCTGGCGAGCGCGATGTGGCGATCGACCAGGAGCTCGAGCTGATCCTCGAGCGAGCCGTGCAGGCGCAGGTCGCCGGCGCTCCCGCTCACGAACCCGGCCTGCGCCAGGCGCTTGAGCGCGTGCGAGATCGACGGCCGCTCGGCGGCGACCATCTGGCCCAGGAGGCGATGGGTGAGCGGCAGGCACAGGCGGACCGCGGCCGGCTCCACGCGCCCCCAGCGCGCGGCGAGATGCCACAGCACCAGTATCAATCTGACCTCCAGCCGTGGCTGCGAGGTGATCGCCCGGAGCACATCGAGCTCGGCGGATCGCCGGTAGGCGCGGCTCAGCAGGGCGCGCACCACCTGCGGGAACGGCCGCACCCGGTCGACGAAGTCGGCGTCGAGCAGGGCCAAGCGCGTCGGGCGCAGCGCCCGCCAACGACAGGTGCGCTCGAGCAGCTCGTCGGTCACCAGACTCGATGACTGCAGGAGATCGCCGGAGCCGACGAGCTCGGCGGCCACCCGGTCACCGGTGCATGTCTCGCACGCCACCAGTCCGTCGAGGATGAGCAGACCCGGTCCGCGGCGCGCGCGGTCAAACGACGAGGCGAGGTCGCAATCGCCGACGGCGAGCTGGAGCACCCGCGCGGTGGCGAGCTGGCGAACCGCGACGCGACCACGCAGATCAAACTCCTCGGCGAGCTCGTCATCGAGGTCGAGCACGTACGCGAACAGCGCGTTTGCCTCCGGTCGCCGCGGGCGGCTGGACCACCGAAGCGGTTCGGGTCCGACAGTCCCGTCGTCTCTCACCGGTACGACACTCTCTCACCCTCTCGCCGGTCCCGTCAGACCATCGAAAGCTGCCCTGCCAGTCTATGCCCTTCGCCGTCCGTTTGGCGCCCGCCGGCGTGGGTGGTGTTTCAGATTACCGCCCCTGTTCGTAACCCCCGTTACCCGGGTTACCAGTGACCCGGCGACAGGTGGTAGAAGGGGGCCTGTGTGTCTGGCGATCCCCGGTCAAGTCCTCGAAATCGTCGACGAGGGCAACCGACTGGCCAAGGTTGACGTGGCCGGCGTGCGGCGCAACGTCAACGTCGGGCTCCTCGACGAGGACAGCGGGGGCGTGGTCCCGGGGGACTGGGTTCTCATCCATGTCGGCTTCGCCATCTCCAAGGTCGACGAGGAGGAGGCACGGGCGACCCGGGACCTGCTCGTCCGCATGGGCGCCGACTACGAGCAGGAGCTCGAAGAGCTCAAGGCGAGCGTGATCGAGTGATCGAGGACGACGCCTGTGGCTCGCAGCACTGCATCACCTGCGGCGACGTGGCGGTGGAGATGACGGTTCTCCAGGTCGACGACACCCGGGCACTGGCTCTGTGCCTCGCCCCCGACGGAGGTCACCACACCATCGAGACGGCGCTGGTGGCGCCGGTGCGTCCCGCCGAACGCCTCCTCGTCCACGCCGGCACCGCCATCGCCCATCAGGGAGGCGATCTGTGAAATTCGTCGACGAGTTCCGGGATGCCGAGCTCGGTCGCGCGGTGGCGGGCCGGATCCTGTCGCTGGTCGAGCCGGGGCGCCATTACAAGCTGATGGAGGTCTGCGGGGGCCACACGCATTCGATCTACAAGTACGGGATCGACGACCTTCTCCCGGCCAACGTCGAGCTGGTCCACGGACCCGGCTGTCCGGTCTGCGTCATCCCGATGGGCCGCGTCGATGACGGAATCGCGATCGCCCACCAGGACGGCGTCATCTTCACCTGCTTCGGCGACATGATGCGCGTGCCCGGGTCCGACGGCAGCCTGCTCGATGCCAAGGCCGCGGGCGCCGACATCCGGATGGTCTACTCGCCGCTGGATGCGCTGCGGATCGCCAAGCAGAACCCCGACCGCGAGGTCGTCTTCTTCGCCATCGGGTTCGAGACGACGGCCCCCTCGACGGCGCTGACACTCAAGCGCGCCCGGGCCGAGGGACTGCGGAACTTCTCCGTCATGTGCAGCCACGTGACAATCGTGCCGCCGCTGCGGGCGCTGCTCGAGTCGCCCGATCTGCGGCTGGACGGCTTCATCGGCCCCGGCCACGTCTCGACCGTGGTCGGTGCGCAGCCGTTCGAGTTCATCCCCGCTGACTACGGCAAGCCGATCGCGATCGCCGGCTTCGAGCCGCTCGACATCCTGCACGCGGTCGAGATGATCCTCCGGCAGATCGCCGAGGGGCGCTGCGAGGTGGAGAACCAGTACAAGCGCGTCGTCCCCTACGAGGGCAACCTGCGAGCGCTCGAGGTGATGGCCGAGGTGTTCGAGCTACGCCCCCACTTCGAATGGCGCGGCCTCGGCTTCATCTCCCACAGCGGCCTGAAGCTGTCAGCCGCCTACGCCGAGCTCGATGCCGAGGTCCGCTTCAGCATCCCCGGCGTGCGGGTCGCCGATCCCAAGGCCTGCCAGTGCGGTGAGGTGCTCAAGGGCGTCATCAAGCCGTGGGAGTGCAAGGTGTTCGGGACGGCGTGCACGCCCGAGCGGCCGATCGGCACGTGCATGGTGTCCTCGGAGGGGGCGTGCGCCGCGTATTACAACTACGGCCGCTTCGCCCGCGAGCGAGAGGTCGTCTGATGGCCGATCGGACGATGGTCTCCGACCGCGAGGAGAGGATCCTCGGGATCATCGAGACGGCCCGCGGCAAGCGCGCCAAATTCCGCGACAAGCGGATCACGATGGCCCACGGCGCCGGCGGGAAGGCCACCCAGACGCTGATCGAAGGCTTGCTGGCGCCCGCGTTTCATTCCCCCGCGCTCGACGAGATGGCCGACGCCGGAGCGATCGCCGTCGCCGGCCTCGAGCTGGCCCTGACCACCGACTCCTACGTGGTCAAGCCGCTGCGGTTCCCCGGCGGTTCGATCGGCGAGCTCGCCGTCAACGGGACGGTCAACGACCTGGCCGTGTCGGGCGCCCGGCCGCTCGCGCTCAGCCTGTCACTCATCCTGGAGGAGGGCCTGCCGGCGGAGGAGCTGCGCGCCGAGGTCGAGGCGATCGCCGCCGCGGCACGCGACGCCGGCGTCGACATCATCGCCGGTGACACCAAGGTGGTGGAGCGCGGTCACGCCGACGGCATGTACATCTGCACGAGCGGGATCGGCCGGCGCGATCCGCGAGCCCGGCTGTCACCCGCGGCGCTGGCACCGGGGGATCGCATCCTCCTGTCGGGCAGTATTGGCGAGCACGGCACCGCGATCATGCTCGCCCGCAACGAGTTCGAGCTCGACGCCGACATCGAATCCGACACGCGCCCGCTGTGGCCGGTCGTGGACGCCCTGCTCGATGCCGTGGGCCCCGACCTGCGCTGCCTGCGCGACGCGACGCGCGGCGGCGTGGCCTCGGTGCTCAACGAGCTGGCGCGCGCTTCGTCGGTGGCGATGATCGTCCGCGAGGGCGCGGTGCCCGTCGTGCCCGCGGTCGCCGGTGCCGCCGAGATCCTCGGCATCGACCCCATGTACGTCGCCAATGAGGGCAAGCTGGTGGCGTTCGTGGCGCCGGACCGCGCGGCGGATGCGCTGGCGGCCCTGCGGCAGGTGCCGGGATGCGAGGCGGCGGCCGAGATCGGAGAGGTCCGGACCGAGCCCCCCGGGATGGTGCTGGTGGAGACGAGCTTCGGCGGCAGACGGGTGATGGACCAGCTGGTGGGAGACCCGCTCCCGCGGATCTGTTGACGGCCGAGAGGAGACCTGAAGTGGCGACCACGGTAAGCCCGTACGCGAAGCAGAAGGAGACGGAGGCGGTCACGGCCCATGTGCTGTGGATGACGACGGGTCTGAGCTGCGAGGGCGACTCGGTCGCGATGACCTCGGCGACGAACCCGAGCCTCGAGGACATCATCCTGCAGGCGATCCCCGGCATGCCGAAGGTGGTGGTCCACAACCAGGTCGTCGACTACGCGAACGGTCAGGACTACGCCCAGGCATGGTTCGACGCCGAGAACGGCGAGCTGGATCCGTTCGTGCTCGTGATCGAGGGGTCGCTGGGCAACGAGGAGATCAACGGCGAGGGCCACTGGACGGGATTCGCCGTCAACCCCGCCAACGGGCAGCCGATCACGATGAACGAGTGGATGGACCGGCTCGCGCCCAAGGCGGCCGCCGTCGTGGCGGTGGGGACCTGCGCCACCTACGGCGGGATCCCGGCGATGAAGAACAACGCCACCGGCGCGATGGGGGTCCCGGACTATCTCGGCTGGAGCTGGCGCTCGAAGGCCAACCTGCCGGTCGTATGCATCCCCGGTTGCCCGGCCCAGCCCGACAACATGACCGAGACGCTGCTGTACCTCGCGCTGCACCTCGCCGGACTGGCCCCGGCTCCCGAGCTCGACGAGGCGCTGCGCCCGAAATGGCTGTTCGGCCGCACCGTCCGCGAGAGCTGCAACCGCGCCGGGTTCTCCGAGCAGGGGGAGTTCGCCACCGAGTACGGCTCCGATCACCGCTGTCTGGTCAAGCTCGGCTGCAAGGGCCCGGTGGTCAAGTGCAACGTCCCGGTCCGCGGCTGGGTGAACGGCATCGGTGGCTGCCCGAACGTCGGCGGGATCTGCATGGCCTGCACAATGCCCGGCTTCCCCGACAAGTACATGCCGTTCATGGATGAGGACAAGTTCGGCGGCGTGGCCGCGAACATCATGAAGTTCTCCTACGGACCGATCGTCCGCTACATGCGCCATCGCAACATCAAGACCAAGTACGACAAAGAGCCCGAGTGGCGGCGGCGTGGCCGCACGCTCACCACCGGCTACGTCAAGCGGTGGTAGGCGGGACCCCCACCCGCATTCATCCAGCGCCACACCGAGGAGAGAACACCGATGGCAGTTGACACAGCCTCAGATAAGAAGGTCGTCATCAAGGAGATGTCGTGGGATCCGATCACCCGGATCGTCGGCAGCCTGGGCATCCACACGGAGATCGACTTCACCAACCAGCAGGTCATGAAGTGCTACAGCACATCGATGATCTTCCGCGGGTTTGACATCTTCATGAAGGGGATCGACCCCCGCGACGCCCACTTCATCACGAGCCGGATCTGCGGCATCTGCGGAGATAACCACTGCACCTGCTCGTGCCTGAATCAGAACATGGCCTACGGCGTCAAGCCGCCCAAGCTCGGTGACCTCGCCTTCAACCTGGCCGAGACCGCGGACTACATCTTCGACCACGCGATCTTCAACGACTGCATGGCGAACGTGGACTTCTGCGAGCAGATGGTCAAGGAGACCAACCCCAGCCTGCTCGCCAAGGCCGAGAACACCGCCGCGCCGGGCCAGGACATCCACGGCTACAAGACGATCGCGGACATCATGCGGGCGCTGAATCCGTTCACCGGCGAGTTCTATCTGGAGACGCTGCACGTCGCTCGGTACACGCGCGAGATGTACTGCCTGTTCGGCGGACGTCATACGCATCCCTCGACGATCATGCCGGGCGGCTGCAGCGCGGACATCACCCATCAGACCTGCACCGACTACTACGTTCGCCTCATGCGCTACTTCGACTATGTCAAGCGCAGCGTACCGATGCACGACGACCTCTACGACTTCTTCCTGACGGAGCTCCCGGGCTACGACATGGTCGGATTCCGCGAGACCAACCTCGTCAACTGGGGCTCGTTCGACGACCCCGACTACGTCGACTACGACTATCGCAACATGACCGAATGGGGACGCAAGCGCTACATCACCCCCGGCGTGGTCATCGGAGGAGAGCTCATCTCCACCGATCTCGTCGAGATCAACCTGATGATCCGCATCCTCCTCGGCTCGTCGTACTTCGACGGATGGCAGAACGAGGAGACGTTCGTCACGCACGATCCCCTTGGGAACCCGGTGGACAAGAACCACCCGTGGAACAAGGTCACGCTGCCGCGCCCGCAGAAGCGGGATTTCGCCGACAAGTACACGTGGGTGGTCTCGCCGCGCATCTATGACAAGCGCACCGACACGCACGTGTGCTGTGATACCGGGGGCGGGCCGTTCGCCCGCCAGTGGTGCACCGCCAAGGCCGGCCTGGTCGATTTCGGCTACGCCAAGGCGACCGGTCACTCGATCCAGATGACGCTCCCACGCTCGCCGAACATGCCCGAGATGGAGCTCGAGTGGCACATTCCCGAGAAGTCCAACGCGATCGAGCGCGATCGCGCCCGGACCTATCACCAGGCCTACAGCGCGCTGATCGCCCTGCACAACCTGGAGCGGGCGCTCGTCGAGGTGCGCGCGGGCCGGACGAAGAGCTGGAACAAGTTCACGGTGCCCGACAGCGCGGTGAGCGTCGGCTTCCACGAGGCGGCCCGTGGGGTGCTCTCTCACCACATGGTCATCCGCGACGGCAAGATCGCCAACTACCAGCCCTACCCGCCGACGCCGTGGAACGCCAGCCCCCGCGACGTGTACGGGACGCCCGGACCCTACGAGGACGCGGTGCAGAACACGCCGATCTTCGAGGAGAACGGCCCCGACAAGTTCAAGGGGATCGACATCATGCGCGCGGTCCGCTCGTTCGATCCGTGCCTCCCGTGCGGCGTGCACATGTACACCGGTGGCGGCAAGGTCAAAAAGGTGATGCACACGCCGACGGCGATGTCCTAGGCGAATGAGCGCTGCGAGCACCGAGACGATCGCGCCGGGCCCGCTCGTCGAGCGGGTCCAGGAGCTCCAGGAGCGGTTGGAGTCGGTGACCGAGTCGGCGGGCGGGGCCGTCGCCGAGCTCGCCGACGAGCTGGTGTCGGCGGTGGTGCAGATGTACGGAGCCGGGCTGGAACGGATCATGGCGGCGCTGTTCGCGGGCGGAGCGGAGGGCGAGCGCCTCGCGGCGGCGATCGCGGATGACGAGCTGGTGGCGACCCTCTTGCTCATCCACGATCTGCACCCCACGCCACTCGCCGATCGGGTCCAGGCTGCCCTGGACTCGGTCCGCCCGTACATGGAGTCCCACGGCGGCAATGTCGAGCTGCTGTCCCTGGAGCACGGCGTTGCCCGGATCCATCTCCAGGGAAGCTGCTCGGACTGCTCGGCCTCGGCAGTGACGCTCGAGCTGGCGATCAAGCAGGCGCTCGAGGAGGCCGCCCCCGACCTGGAAGGTCTGGAGGTGGCGGGCATCACCGCGCAGTCGGCGGGCGAATCGGGCCTGCCGATGGTCACCGGCAGCGCCCCGAGCCCGCCGACCGGGATGGAGCTTCCGGTCGTGATGGCCGGCCCCGCACCGCCGACGTGGCACGAGCTGCGATCGGTCGGCGCACTGGCCGAGGGGGCGATGACCGCCGCCGAGGTCGCCGGCGGCGAGCTCGTCGTCGCCAATGTCGACGGAACGCTGCTGGCGTATCGGAACCGCTGCGCCGGGTGCGGCGCCTCGCTGGACGCCGGAGTGCTGACCGACGGGGCGCTGGCCTGTCCCGCCTGCCGGCGATCGTTCTTCCTGCCGCGCGCGGGCCGGTCGCTCGGTGACGAGCAGCTGCAGCTGGAGCCGGTCCCGCTGCTGCGCGACCAGGGACGCGTCCGGGTCGCGGTGTGAGCGACCAGCGCCGGCTCGTCGACGACGCCATCGCGGCCCGCCGGAGGGCGGGACTCGTGACGGGACTGCGGGGGCTGGCCCGTTCCGGCGGTCCCCGGGCGATGCCGTCCGCGGTGGCCACCACCGCGACCCTCGCGGTTCCCGCGCCGGCCGAGGAGGTGTGCGATCTGTGCGGCATCGGCCTCCCCGAGGACCATCGCCACCTGCTCGCGCTCGTCGAGCGCCGAATCGTGTGCTCGTGCGAGACCTGCTGGGCGATGCGATCGGGCGAGGGCGATTACCGGCCGGTCGGCAACCGGACGGTGTGGCTGCCCGAGCTGCGGCTCCCCGACGATCTGTGGGCGAGCTTCCAGATCCCGATCGGGTTGGCGTTCTTCATGGAGTCGACGGTGACGGCGTGCGTCGTCGCCATGTACCCGAGCCCCGGGGGGGCGACCGAGAGCGAGCTGCATTTCGACTCGTGGACGAGGATGCGCCAGCTCAACCCGGTGCTCGACACCCTGGAGCCCGACATCGAGGGCCTCATCGCCAACCGCATGTCCGATCCGCCGAGGTACGTGATCGCCCCGATCGACCGCTGCTACGCCCTGACCGGCACGATCAAGGCCCATTGGGAGGGGATCTCGGGCGGGACGGCGGTGGAGGCGGCGATCGACGCCTTCTTCGAGCGGCTGGCCGCCGAGGCAGCCGGATGACTCGCGCGGCCGACGCACAGGCGAGCCCGGATGGCGAGCGTCGGCCCGGCGCGAGCCGCGTGACCGACTGGCCGATCGAGATCGACGCCACCACGGCCTCGGAGCCGCCGCCGAACGGAGAGCAGCCGCCCCAGCTCGAGTTCGAGGTCCTCGGCGCCCACCGGGTGAGATACGCGGCAGCGCCGATGCTCGCCCTCGACCTGCAGGTCACCGAGCCGGCCGGCCGTGAGGTGTACATGGTGGGGCTCTCGATCCAGCTCATGCTCGAGCCGGCCCGCCGCACCTACGACGAGGTCACGCGCGAGCGGCTGGTGGAGCTGTTTGGGGTCCCCGAGCGCTGGGCGGTGACGACGCGCAGCCTCGTGTGGTCCCAGCTCGACGTCATCGTGCCGGCATTCACCGGCAGCACGATCATCACGGTGCCGATCGCCTGCCACTATGACCTGGAGCTGGCCGCGGCCAAGTACCTGCACTCGCTCCCGGACGGCGAGGCGCCGCTCGCCCTGCATTTCAACGGCATGGTGTACTACCCCCGCGACGACGGCGGGCTACAGATCGTGCTCATTCCGTGGGCGACGTCGATCGACTTCCGGATGCCCGTCTCGGTGTGGCACGAGACGATCGAGCACTACTACCCCGGGACCGGCTGGGTGGCGCTGCGCTCCCACACCCTCGCCGCGCTCCAGCGCACCAAGGCCGACCGCGGACTGCCAACGCTCGACGCCTGTATCGCCGAGCTGCTGACGGCGGCGGACGATGGCTGACCGCCTCGATGAGCTCGTCCAGTCGCTGCTGTGGGAGGGCTACGCGCTCTACCCCTACACCCCGGACGCCACCAAGAACGCCACCCCCACCCCGTTCGGGATCGTCTATCCACCGGCCTATGCCGCGACGCTCGCCAGCACGTTTGACCACCTCGAGCTCCGCTGCGTTCTGGAGGCGCCGCCCGACGCGGTCCTCAGCGCCGAGCTGCACTTCCTGGCCGGCACCGGCGAGCGCCATCGGGCGCAGGCGCGCCGCGTGGCGCTGTCCGGCGCGATGGCGGGCGGGCTCACCGACACCGCCGCCGAGAAGCATGTGTCGGTGGCCGGCACCGGCGACTCCCCGCCGCTGTCCGTCGCGCTGGCGCTGAGCACGCGTCATCTCGGCGGCCGCGAGTACGAGGTGACCCTGCGGGTCGAGAACCGGACGCTCGTCTCCAGCGGCCTGGACCGCGCCGCCGCGCTCGCCCGCTCGCTCATCTCGACCCACCCCGTCGTGCGCGTGGCCGGCGGCCGGTTCGTATCCGCACTGGAGCGGTCGTGCGGCTCGGTCAACACGTTCCCGGTGCTCGTCGGCGACGGCGACGACGTCATGCTCGGCGCCGCCATCATCCTTCCGGACCATCCGCAGATCGCCCCGGAGAGCCGCGGCGGGCTGTTTGACTCGACGGAGATCGAGGAGGCGCTGCTGCTGCACGTGCAGGTCCTCAGCGATGGCGAGCGCGCGGAGATCGAGCGCCAGGACCCGGCGGTGCGGGAGATGATCGCCCGCGCCGCGGCGGCGACGCCGGAGGACATCGTCGCGCTGCACGGCCGGGTCACCCTGCGGGATCCCGAGACGCGCGAGCCGCCGAGCGAACCGCCGGGCCTGCTGGACCCGCGCGCCGGCGAGACGGCGGTGGAGGTCGAGGGCAAGAGCTTTCGCCAGGGCGGCAAGGTGGTCATCCGCCCCGGTCCGGAGGCCGACCTGGAGGCGCGGATGCTCGACGGGCGCACGGCGACGATCGAGCGGATCTTCACCGACTACGACGGCCGCACCCATCTTGGACTGACAATCGACGGCGATCCGGGCCAGGAGCTGATGCGCGACACCGGTCGCTACCGGTATTTCTTCGCCCCGGAAGTGGAGGTGATCGAGACATGACCGAGGAGCGACTGCGGAGCATCCTCATCGCGGGAGTCGGCAACGCCTGGCTCCGCGACGACGGATTCGGCAGTGCAGTGGCGCGGCGGCTGTCGGAGCGCGACCTCCCCGCGGGCGTGTCGGTGATGGACGCCGGCACCGGCGGACTCGACCTGGCCTACGAGGTGATGCGGGGGTACGACGGGCTCGTCATCATCGACGTTTCCCAGCAGGGCGGCGAGCCCGGGACGCTGTACGTGATGGAGCCCGACGAGGCCGCGGTGCCGGGCGGGATCGAGGATGGAGACGTGATCAACCCCCATGCCATGGACCCGCAGACGGTGCTGCGGTTCGTCCGGTCGGTGGGAGCGTGGCCCGGACGGGTTGTCGTGATCGCCTGCGAGCCGGGCGAGGTGCAGGAGATGGGCTGGGGCCTGTCCGACGAGGTGGGCGTGGCGGTGGATCGAGCGGTGGCGCTCGTCGTGCAGACGGTCGACGAGCTGCGCTCGGGGACCCTCGCCGCGACGGCGGAGTGACGCCGTGCACGAGCTGTCGCTGAGCAGCGCCATCGTCAACACCGTCGCCAAGCACGCCGAGGGACGACCGGTGGCCGTCGTCAACCTGCGGGTCGGGCGTCTGCGCCAGGTCGTCCCCGACACGCTCGACTTCTACTTCGAGTTCGTGGCCCGCGGGAGCGTCTGCGAGGGAGCGCGGCTGGAGCAGGAGCTGATCGAGGCTCGCCTCCGCTGCCACGGGTGCGCCCACGAGTGGGCGATCGAGATCCCGGCGTTTCGCTGCCCGGCGTGCGCCGGGAGCGATGTCGAGATCGCCACCGGCGACGAATTCGAGGTTGAGTCAATCGAGATCGAGGAGACCGAATGCATCGCACAAAGGTGAGGGTGGTCCAGGACGCCCTGGACGCCAACAACACGATCGCGCAGGCCAACCGGGCCGACTTCGATCGTGCCGGGGTCACGGTGCTCAACTTCATGAGCGCGCCGGGCGCCGGCAAGACCACCCTGCTCGAGCGGGTGGCGGCCGACCTGCCGGGCGTGCGCGTCGGCGTGCTCGAAGGTGACGTCCAGGGCTCGATGGACGCCGATCGGCTGGCGACTCTGCACGTCCCGGTGGTCCAGCTCAATACCGACGGCGGGTTCGGCGGCGAGTGTCACCTCGACGCGAACATGGTCCGCTCGGCGATTCCGGCCCTGCCGCTGGCCGATATCGATCTGCTGATCGTCGAGAACGTCGGCAACCTCGTCTGCCCCGCGGAGTTCAGGATCGGCGAAGACGCTCGCGTGATGGTCAGCGCGGTCACCGAGGGCGAGGACAAGCCGCTGAAGTACCCGCTCATGTACCGGGCGTGCGAGCTGGTGATCGTCAACAAGATCGACCTGTTGCCCCACCTCGACTTCGATCTCGACCACCTGCTCTACAACATCGACCAGGTCCACCCCGATGTCGAGACGATCGTGCTGAGCGCCCGGACCGGCGAGGGCGTCGACGCCTGGCGCGAATGGCTGCTGCGGGCCGCGGCCCGTGCGGAGGCCGTTGTATGACGAAGGCGGCGCTCGCCGCCGATCCTGCGGCCCGGATCGAGTCGCTGCTGACGGAACGGACGCGGGCCAACGAGCGGTTCTTCGAGCTCGAGGCCGAGCGGCTCGCCCGGCTGTGCCATCTCATGGCGGAGCGGTTCGCGCGGGGCGGCCGGCTGATCGCGTTCGGACAGTCACCGGCGGCGCGCTCTGACGCGCGTCACGTCGCCGTCGAATTCGTCCACCCGGTCATCGTCGGCAAACGGGCGCTGCCCGCCATCGGCCTCGCCGGCGAGGGCGGCGACCTGCGCGCGCAGGTGGAGCTCCTGGCGCTGCCCGACGACATCGCGATCGCGTTCGGGAGCGACGAGGACGGCGGGGCGGCCGGGCGCGCACTGGCCGCTGCCCGGGACCGCGGCTGTCTGACGATCGCCTTCTCGCCGGCCGGCGCCGAGTGGGAGTTCGAGCCGCCCTCGGGCGACCCGGCGGTCCGTCAGGAGCTGGTCGAGACCCTCTATCACGTGCTGTGGGAGCTGGTCCACGTGTTCTTCGACCACCGGGGGCTCCTCGCCGGCCGCACCCCGCGCCGGGTCCACGATGCCGGCGCCTCGAGCTTCCTGTACCCGTTCCTCGACGAGCGTGAGCACGAGCTCGAGCCGGTGCTCGACGATGTCCGCCGGTCGGTTCTGCTCAAGGCACAGGAGATCGGCGAGCTCCGGGCGCAGACGCTGACCGACAACGCCGCGGTGCTCATCGAGACGGCGATGGCGTTGCGGCTCGTGTTCGACCGGGGCGGCAAGCTCCTGGCGCTCGGGAACGGCGGCTCGGCCACGGATGCCATGGACGCGGTGGCGGACTTCCGGTCGTCCGGCCGGCCCGCCATCGACCTGACCGAGGATCCGGGGATTCTCACCGCGATCGCCAACGATATCGGCCCCGAGGCGATCTTCAGTCGCCAGGTGATCGCCTACGGCACCGCCGGGGACGCGTTGCTGGCGCTGTCGACGTCCGGTACCTCGCGCAACGTGATCGAGGCGCTGGCCGAAGCGCGCCGTCGCGGGCTGGTGACCGTGGCGATGGTCGGTTATGACGGCGGGCGGATCGCCGCCGAGGCGTTGGCCGATCACGTCGTCGTCAGCCGCTCGGAGCACATCCCGCGCATCCAGGAGGCGCAGGCCAGCGCGTACCACGCGTTGCGGGAGCTGATCGGATGAGCCTGCCGGCGCCGGTGCGGACGCGGCGCCGCGCCCAGGTGCGAGTTCACGGCACCGTCCAGGGAGTCGGCTTCCGGCCCCACGTCTACCGCCTGGCCGGCGAGCTCGGCCTCGGCGGGTTCGTGTTCAACGACGCCCACGGAGTCCTCATGGAGGTGGAGGGCCCCGACGCCGCGGTGCGGGAGTTCCTGACGCGGCTGGAGCGCGACGCCCCGCCACTGGCGGTGCTCGACGCCGTCATCACCGCGGACCGGCCGCCAACCGGGGAGGGCGCCTTCGTCATCCTCCCCAGCCCGGGCGGCGGGGCTCCGGACGCCGCGGTGACGGCCGATACCGCGACCTGTACCGACTGCCTGCGCGAGCTGCTCGATCCCACCGACCGGCGGTACCGGTACCCGTTCATCAACTGCACCAACTGCGGGCCGCGGTTCACGATCGTGCGGGGAATCCCCTACGACCGCCCGCTGACGACGATGGCCGCGTTCACGATGTGCTCGCGGTGCCGAGCCGAATACGAGGAACCGGCTGACCGCCGGTTCCACGCCCAGCCCAACGCCTGCCCCGAGTGCGGTCCGGCGGTGGCGCTGCTCGCCCGCGACGGCCGCCCGGTGGCCGGCGGCCCCGAGTGCGATGTCGTGGGGCGCGCCGCGGCCGCGCTGCGCGACGGCGCGATCGTGGCGATCAAGGGCATCGGCGGCTATCACCTCGCCTGCCGGGCCGATGATGAGCGGGCGGTCGCCACCCTGCGCGCCCGCAAGCATCGCGAGGACAAGCCGTTCGCGCTGATGGCGCCATCGACGGCCGCGGCGCAGACGCTCGTGTCGCTCGGCGAACTGGAGGCGGAGCTGCTGACGAGCCCCGAGCGCCCGATCGTCCTGGCGCCGCGACTGGCGTCCGCGCCGGTCGCCACCGCGGTGGCGCCGGGGGCGCCCGAGCTCGGCGTCATGTTGCCGTACTCGCCGCTGCACCATCTCCTGCTCGCCGATTGCGGCACGACACTCGTGGTGACCAGCGGCAACGTCTCCGACGAGCCGATCGCCTACCGCGACGACGACGCGCTGGATCGGCTGCGGGGGATCGCCGACCGGTTCCTCATCCACGACCGGGCGATCGAGACGCGCACCGACGACTCCGTGGTGCGCGTGGCCACGATCGCCGGCCGCCCTCGGCGCACGTTCCTGAGGCGGTCACGCGGGTATGTCCCTCGGCGGCTGCCGCTGCCCGGCGATGGGACGCCGCGGCCGCTGCTCGCGTGCGGTGCCGAGCTCAAGAGCACGTTCTGCCTGGCCCGAGATGGGCACGCGTGGGTGAGCCATCACATCGGCGATCTTCAGAACTACGAGACGTTGCGCTCGTTCGCAGACGGCATCGAGCACTTCGGAGCGCTGTTCGCGGTCACCCCCGAGGTTGTCGCCCACGATCTGCACCCCGAGTACCTGTCGACGAAATACGCGATGGATCGCGATGGCGTGCAGCTGATCGGCGTGCAGCACCATCACGCTCACCTCGCGGCGTGCCTGGCCGAGCACGGATCGGCCGGGCCGGCGATCGGTGCCATCTTCGACGGGACCGGCTACGGGACCGACGGGACGGTGTGGGGCGGCGAGCTGCTGCTCGGCGATCTGACCTCGTTTCGGCGGGTCGGGTCACTGGTCTCGGTGCCGCTTCCCGGCGGAGCCGCCGCGATCAGGCAGCCGTGGCGGATGGCGTGCGCCTGGCTGGCGGCGACCGTCGGCGCCGAGCCCGAGCTGCCGGCGTCCCTGTCGGCCACGGTCGGCGCCCGCTCGTGGCGCCAGGTCTGCAGCCTGCTGGGAACCCCGGCGGCACCGCCGACCACGAGCATGGGCCGGCTGTTCGACGCCGTCGGCGCCCTGACCGGCGTCCGGTCCGAGGTCACCTTCGAGGGACAGGCGGCGATCGAGCTGGAGGCGGCGTGCGATCCCGACGAGCGCGGGACCTACCCCGTCTCACTCGTGCAGACCGGCGACCAGCTGCTGATCGACCCGCGCCCGATGGTCCGAGCCGTCGCCGACGATGCGCACGCCGGCGTCGCCTCGAGCGCGATCGCGACCCGGTTTCACCGGGCGATCGCCGACGTGACCGTGAACGCCTGCGCTCGACTGGCCGACACGCACGGCACCGAGGTGGTCGCCCTCTCGGGCGGCGTCTTCCAGAATCGGCGGCTGCTCGAAGCCGTGTCCGCCGGCCTCGGCGTCCGCGGGCTGCAGGTGCTGGTGCCCGAACAGCTGCCGGTCAACGACGGCGGAGTCGCGTACGGCCAGGCCGTCATCGCGTCCAGCCGGCTGGCCGCGGCCTGACATCGACAGGGAGCCGCCATGACCGAATCCGACATCGAGCACATCGTCACCCAGACGGTCTTCGCGCGCGGGGCCAATCGCCCGTTCGGGGAGCTCACCGTCGATGACGCCACCGCCCACGCCGACGAGCTCCGCGCCGCCGTCGGCTGGGGTCCGACCGCGCGCGTCGCCCCCGTCGCCATGGCGTGGCGCGAGCTGGCGATGGCACTGCGGAGCAGCGAGGCCGCGACAGTCGCCGAGCTCGATCCCGGCGTGCTCGTCGAGCTGGCCCCGAAGCTGTGGATCACGCTGCCCGGCTGAGCCCGGGCGCCGCGCTCCGAAATGCCAAGAACCTTCTCATCGATGGGTTAGTGCGCTCTTAGCCCGCCGTCCGATGCTGATCGGTGAGATGCCGAGCCAGGCCCGCAGCCAGGAGCGCGTCGAGCGCGAGACCGCCGCCGGGCGGGTTGCGCCGTTCAGACTCCGGCGCCTCACGGCCGGCGGCGCCGAGGGGAACGAGCGTCTCACGGTGGTGGCGGGGCTCGTGCTGATCGTGCTGCTGGCGGTGCTCGGGGTGACGATCGTGCAGATCGGCCAGCTCATGTGGCTGCATCTCTTCCTCGGCTTCCTGCTGATCGGGCCCGTGGCGCTCAAGCTGGCGAGTACCGGGTACCGATTCGTCCGCTACTACACCGCCAACGCGCGCTACCGCGAGAAGGGGCCGCCCGCGCCGGTGCTCCGGATGCTCGCGCCGGGGATCGTCCTGCTGACCGTGGTCGTGTTCGCAAGCGGCGTGCTGCTGGTCGTGATCGGACCCGGCTCAGACCTGCGGAGCAAGGTGACACTCATCCACAAGGCCGGGTTCATCGTCTGGGTCGTGCTCTTCGCGGTCCACGTGCTCGGTCACCTGCCGGAGATGCTGCGATCCAAGCGCGTGTCGAGGCAGGTACGGGCCGATGTCAACGAGCTGCGATCGCGGATCCCCGGCTTCGGCTCAGCGGCCGAGCCGCCCCTGACCGGGCCACTTGCCGGCGCCTCGGGTCGCTGGCTCTCACTCGGCACGGCGATGGTGTTCGGCCTCGTGCTGGCGCTGGCCCTGATTCCGCAGTTCAGCGCCTGGACCGGCGCTCACGCACTGCACCACCACTTCCATTAGCGGTCGCGCGGGGACGGCGGGGAGCCTCGGGCTCGGGGACGGCGGCGGCGCGAAGCGACAGGGCCAACGTCGGGCAGGCGTTGGCGGCGCGCCGAGCGAGATCGTGGAGCGCCGCCGGGATCGGCGTGCCGTCGATGATCGGGTAGCCCCACTCGTCGAGTGTGATCCGCTCGGGCAGCAGCTCCGCGCACAGGCCGTGGGCCTCGCACGTGATCGGGTCCACCACGATCTGCACGGTCACCGGACGACGCTCCGCTGCCGGGGCGTGATCAGCACCGGACGACGCTCGCACGCGTCGCACAGGCCGTGGCGGGCGTGGTCATCGAACGCGGCCGAGAACACGCGCAGCGCACTGGCGACGAAGCGCCCGACCCCGTCGGGGTGCGCGCAGGCGCCGCGACCGACCACCAGCTCTGACCAGCGCCGGATGTCAGCGAACGCATCGCGGCCGGCGCGGCCCTCGCAGACGGCGGTCAGCGTCGCGGCGATCGAACCGAGGCCGTTGACGCAGGGGCCGCATTGCGACGCGCTCTCATCCGACATCCACGCCGCCACCCGCGTCACCTCGGCCACCGGGCACGCGCTCTCGGGCAGCGCGACGATGATCCCCGCGCCCAGCGAGGCGCGCATTGACCACAGCGACTTGGCGGACAGGCGCAGCGTCCGCGCGGCGGCGCCGGTCACCCAGCTGCCGGCGTAGCCGCCGAACAGGAACCCCTGGGCCGATTCGGTCAGCCCGCCGGCGGCATCGATCAGCGATCCCAGGTGGGACCCGTATTCGATCTCGTACACGCCGGGGGCACGAACGCAGCCGCCGAGGGTCACCAGCGCCGAGCCGGGCTCCTCGGCGGGGCCGAGCTGGCGGAACCAGTCGGCTCCATGACGCACGATCAACGCGACGTGGGCCAGCGTCTCGGAGTTGGACATCAGCGTGGGCCGGCGCGCGATTCCCCGCTCGCTGATCCGGGGCGGCTGGGTCGTCGGAAGCGCGATGCCGTTGTTGACGAAGTTGACGATCGCCGTCTCCTGCCCGGTGATGTACCCGGCCGGCACGGTGACGATTCGAGGCTGGGCCATCCGTCGGCCGATGTCGGGGCGCTCGCGCAGCGCGCGCGCCACCGCTTCATCGACGTCGCGCAGCGACTCGTCGACGGCGATCACCAGGTCCTTGGTCCCGAGCGCCTCCGCCAGCACGAGTGCCCCGTCGAGGACCAGGTGCGGAAGCGACCCCAGCAGCACCTGATCCTTGACGCTCATCGGCTCACCTTCGGCGGCATTGATCACCACGATCGGAGTCCCCTTGGCGCGACGCACGGACTCGAGCTTGGTGGCCAGCGGGAAGCCGCCGCCCCCGCGTCCTCGCAGGCCCGAGCGGGTGAGCTCCGCCACCAGGGCTCCGGGCTCGTGATGATGCAGATCGCCGTGAACCTGGCGGTGGGCCTGGTATCCGGTCGGTTCCTCGCCGGCGCCGAGCAACACCCGCGGGAGGCTCACGTGCGCGCTCCGTGGCTCAGCAACGAGGTCGGCGTGCCCGAACGCCGGGCCCAGCCGTTGCCCAGCGGGCCGCCGGGCAGCCACAGCGCCAATCCGAGGGCAAACACGGTGGCCAGCCCCAGCGCCCCGAGCCGCAGCCGCAGATTCTCCGGCCATCCGATCGTCACGCGGACCACCACGGCGCCGAGCACGGCCACGATGCAGATCACATTGACCACGAGCAGCCACGTCTTCTTGACATCGCTGCCGGTACCGAACCCGTGGAGCACCGCGACCGGCCACGCGAGGTACGCCAGCCAGTGGACGCCGCGCCACACGCCGAGGCCGATCCGCCGGCGGACGAGGCTGGTGACCGTCACCGCCAACAGCAGGTCGAAGGCGGCCGCGCCGAGGCCGAGCCACAGCGGGCGGTAGGCGCCGGTGAACGGGATCACCGCGTTCACCAGGGAGATCGGGGCAAAGCTGTCCAGTACCGCGGTCACGATGTGGACCACCAGAAACACGACCGCCAGCAGCGACGCGGTCCGGTGGACCCCGTCGACCACGAATCGCGGCATCGCACGCGAGCGAAGCCGGGCGATCGCCGCGATCCCGATCACGACGCTCGCCGTCAGCAGCAGCAGGGCGACGGCGCCGCTGGCGCGGGTCAGGTACCAATAGGCGCTCGGCCCGACGGTCATGCCGGCCATCCGCCCTGTGTCCGGACCGTCCCGTCGATTGCGACCAGTCGCGCCGGCAGCGAGTGCTCGGCGAGCCAGTCGGGCGCGTCGGCGCCGAGGACGATCGCCGCCGTCGCGGCGATGTTGGCGTCGGCGCAGCAGGCGGCCGCGACGCTGACGGTGCGCCACGGCGTGCGCACCGGTCCGCCGTGGCGCGGGTCCAGGATGTGATGCATTGTCCGCCCCCGGTGCTGCCACCGGCGCGTGACGAGGCTCGAGGTGGCCAGCCCCCCCGAGCGAGCGGCGATCGTCTGTCCGGGAGCGTCCGGGGCCGCGCGATGATCGTCGGTGACCCGGATCAGCCACCCGTCGCCGGGCGCCGGACCGCAGGTCGCGATGTCACCGCCGAGCGCGACGAGGACGCCGACGTCGCCGGCCGAGTGGGCCGCCTGGGCGCCGCGGTCGGCGGCCAATGCCTTGGCGGTCGCCCCGAGGTCGAGGCTCACGCCCGCCGGGATCCACACGCTCGGCGGGTCATCCCACAGCTCGATATCGCCCCACAGGGCGGTGCGGAGCCGGTGAACCACGATCCGGTCGCTGGGATGCAGTGGAGCGTCGGGCGCGACCGCGGTCAGCTCCCGCCAGTCACGGTCATACCCCGCGGTGACCAGGCTCTCGCCCAGGGTCGGGTCGACCGTGCCCCGGGAGACATCGGCCGCCCGGATACCGAGCCGGAGCGCCTCGAGCAGGAGCGGCCCGATGCGGACCCTCGATCCAGCCCCGGCGTTGACCCGCGAGAGCTCGGAATCGGACCGAAACCGGCTCGCGGCGGCGTCGATGGCGTGCAGCTCATCCTCCACCGCGGCACGGATGTGCGGATTCTCTGCGCCGGCGTAGCGCACCACCGCGGTCGTCCCCAGCGCGTCCCACGTCTCGGTGCGCAGCTCAGCGCCCGCTGCCGAGACGGCGCCCATCACGATCCGCCGGACACCACCGGAGCCGGCGACACCGGCGCGGGGGCGACCGGCGCCGGCGCGGCCGCGGCCGGCGCCGGAGCTACCGGCGCGGGCGTCGAGGTGGTGCTCGGCGCGGATTGCACCGTCGCCGACGTCGTGCCCGAGACGCTTGATGGAGCCTGCGCAGGCGGACGCAGCTTTCGGCGAGCGTGCTCGCGGTGGCGGCCGGCGTGGCGGTGTCGGGCGGCGCCGGCCGTCCCCAGGGTGCGTGCCGGCGGCGTCACCACCGCCGCCCGGATGACCCGTTTATGACCGGGAAACGCCTGCGCGGCGACATCGGTGAGCAGCCCGGTCACTGCGACGGTCGTTCCGATCAGCAGCCGGTTGGCGATGCGCAGGCGCCGCAGCCCGGCGTCGCGGCCGGCCGGCGTGAATGAAGACGTGATACGGCTCATGGCCCTGAGACTGCCCACCTTCGCTTAAGCAGCATTTATGTGTTGATGAGAACTCTCTTGGCGGCGCCCGATGCAGGATTTCTTGCTGCAGAACGCTCTTATGATGGGGCCATGCCCAACGTCGTCCTGATCGAGGACGAGCCCGGGATCGTCGATTTCGTCGACCGTGGCCTCACCGCTCGAGGGTTCAGCGTCCGGACGGCGCTGGATGGCGAGACCGGCCTGGACCTCGCTCTCTCAGACCACGTGGATCTCGTTGTGCTCGATCTCATGCTCCCGCGCAAGAGCGGACTGGAGGTGCTCGACGAGCTGGCTGCCCAGCGTCCGGGGCTACCGGTGATCGTACTGACCGCGCGTGGCGAGCTCGAAGACCGTGTCACGGGCCTCGACGCCGGAGCGGTCGATTATCTGGTCAAGCCGTTTGCCCTCGCCGAGCTCGACGCGCGCATCCGCGCCCAGCTGCGGGCGCTCCGCCAATCACCGGCCACCATCGTCCGCCGAGCCGGCCTCGAGATCGACCTGCTCACTCGCAGCGTTCACAACGACGGCGAGCCGGTGCGCCTGACCAACACCGAGTTCGACCTACTCGCCTATCTGATGAGCCATCCCGGCCATGTGCTCAACCGCGAGCAGATCCTGCGCGCGGTGTGGGGTTATGACCACGACCCGGCGACGAACATCGTCGACGTCTACATCGGCTATCTCCGGCGCAAGCTCGGCGCCGGAGATCGGCCGGTCCCGATCCGGACGATCCGCTCGCGCGGGTACCGCCTGGACGAGACGGGATGACCCGCTCGCGCAGGTACCGCCTGGACGAGACGGGATGATTCCCCGCACCAGCGTTCGATGGCGGCTGGTGGTGTGGGTGACGGGGGTGCTGCTGGCGGTGTCGGCGATCGTGTTCGTCGTCGTCTACGAGCAGACCGGCAACGAGCTGCGGGCCCAGATCGATCATGACGTCTCCGGCGACTCATCGCAGCTGTCCCAGGCCGTCCGGGCCCTGCGCTCGCAGCCGGCGGGACGACTGGTCCAGGACGTCGACGCCTACATGCATGCCCAGCCGTTCACCGGCACGTCGTCACTGCTGTTCGCGGCCATTCCCGGTCATGGGACAGCCAGCAACCATCCCGAGCTGGTCGGAGATTCCGCGGCCGATGACAATGAGAATCCTGCCGAACAGACTCACGAGAACGCGCTCGGCCGGGCGCTGCTGACCGGGCCGACGGGGCTGACCACCCGTCGGGTGGCCGACATCGGCAAGGCGCGCTTCGACGAGCGGGTGGTCAGGGTGGACGGGCTCCGTGTGCGGGTGGGCGCCGGCGAGCCGCTGGCGATCGTCACCCGGGCCGATCGGAGCGTCGCCCGATCGTTCGTGATCGCCGGGGCGCTGGCGCTGCTGCTCGCGCTGATCGCCTCCTACCTGGCCGGGGCGTCGGTCTCGCGTCCCCTGCGCCGGATGGCCCGGGTGGCAGCGCGGGTCGACGATGGGGATCTGAATCCGCGGATGGCGGTATCCCGGAGCGCCGGCACCGAGGTGCAGGTGCTGGCCGAATCGTTCAACCACATGCTCGACCGCCTGTCGGCGGCGTTTGCCGCGCAGCGCGAGTTCATCGCCGATGCCTCGCACGAGCTCCGCACCCCACTGACCGTGATCGGCGGGCAGCTGGAGGTCCTCGCCGCCCAGGATCACCCGGCGCCCGAGGAGGTCCGCCGCGTACAGCGGCTGGTGGCGGCGGAGATCGCGCGGACGTCTCGCCTGGTCGACGACATGCTGTTGCTGGCCCGGTCGGAGCGGCGAGATTTTCTGCGTCCGGAGAAGATCGACCTCATCCCCTTCATCGAGGAGCTCTGGGGCTCCGCGAGCCTCGGCGACGACCGTCGGTTCGAGCTCGGTCCGGTCCCGAACGCCAGCCTGGATGCCGATCCCGACCGGGTCGCGCAGGCGCTGCGGAACCTGATCCGCAACGCCGTGGAGCACACCGATGCGCCGACCGGGCTGGTGCGGCTCGAGGTTGCGGCCCGACCCGGCGGCCGTGTGCGCTTCGTGGTGCTCGACGATGGCCCGGGCATCGATCCCGAGCAGCTCGACAGCGTGTTCGAGCGCTTCCATCGCACCGACGCCGCCCGCAGCCGCACGACCGGCGGCGCCGGCCTCGGATTGGCCATCGTGCTGGCAATCGCCCGAGCCCACGGCGGAGACGCCCGCGCGGTGGCGACCGCCACCGGCGGCGCCAGGATCGAGCTCGAGCTTCCCGGGCTCCACATCCGGGCGCCCGCGGTCGCCGGCGCCGCCGCCAATCGATCGTGACCGGATGACACCGAGAACCTGCGGCGGGGACGAGCGAGCCGTCGAGAGTTACGGCGACCGCTGCGCGAGCCCGAAGGGGGTGCCCTCGGAGTCCCGGCACACCGCCCAACGCTCCCCGGGATGGATCACGGTCCCTCCGACCGCCGTCACCCGCGCCAGCGCCCCCGCCAGATCGATCACCTCGAAATACGGAAGCGAGAAGGAGTCCCCGGGTCCCCGGCCACGGGCGTGAATACCGACCGCCGGAGCGTCCCCCGCCGTCTGCCAGCCGTCTCCCTGGTGCGCCTCCCGGGGATCGAGCGGCTGCCCGAGAACCTCGGTCCAGAAGCGGACGGCCCGGTCGGGATCGTCGGCTGGGAATTCGATCAGCGCGGGCCGGGCGTCCATGCCCGTCACCTTACTCGTTGCCTATTCCTCGTCCGTCGGCCGGGGCGGACTCGGTGCGCAACGCGGCGTGGCGGACGACGGCCTCGTCGGGAGCGCCCTCCCCGGGCGTGGCGGCCGCGACGGGCTCGCGGACGGGAGCCGCGGTGCCCTCGTCGCTGGTGACCGGCTCGCGGACGGGAGCATCGGTCGCCTCCGTGCGGGTGACCGGCTCGCGGACGGGAGCGTCGGTCGCCTCCGTGCGGGTGACCGGCTCGCGGACCGGAGCGTCGGTCGCCTCGGTGCGGGTCACCGGCTCGCGGACGGGTGCCGCGGTGGCCGGGGCGGTCCTCACCGGCTCGTCGGCCACCACCACGGTCCGGGTGCGCCGCGGCGCGAGGGTGTTGAACAACAGGATCACCGCACAGACACCCCACCCGAGCTCGGTCAGGTGGTTGGCGGCGCCCATGCCGAGGATGTTGCCGCTGCTGAACAACGCGATGAGGGCGGCGGCGGCCAGGCAGACGCCGACGATCAGGCTCATCGTCTTGGCCAGCAGGTGCGATGCGGCACCGAACAGCAGCACGGCACCGGCCACGGCGGTCAGCATCGCCGACCAGCCGTTGACGCCGAAGATCCCGAGGAAGAATTTGCCGTCGATGTGGGCGGTCCCATTGGGGAAGCTCGAGAACTTGGCGAACGTGTGCGCCTTGTAGAGGAAGTACAAACCGGCTGCGGTGAGGATCGTGCCGAGCACGAGCGCCGGACCGCGGGCGAGGCTGATTCCCTTTTCGGTCCGCGTCGTCGGGGAACGTCCGGGCGTCGAGTCCGCGGTATACGCGGGACGTGTGGCGGTGGGATTCGCTGTAGCCATACACGTGCTCTACCTCGGCCCGTGACGATGCAAACAATCCCGAGCGGCCGCTCGACGGACGAGCACGGCGCCGGCACCGCGCACCCCTTTTCGGCGCGACGTGGCGCGCTCAGGCCACGCGGTAGCGGTCCAGCGCCTCCCGTCGAGCCTGCGCGTGATCGACAATCGGCGCTGGATAGTCGCGGCCGATGCGGCAGCCGCACTGCGCCTGCACGGTCTCGGGCATCGTCCAGGGCTCGGCCAGGTAGCGGCCGGGGACCCGCTCCAACTCGGGCACATAGCGCCGCACGTATTCACCGTCGGGATCGAAACGCTCCTGCTGGCGGCTTGGATTGAAGATCCGCCGGAACGCCGGCTGGGGGTCCACCCCAACCGAGGCGATCCACTGCCAGTTGCCGTTGTTCGATGCCTCGTCGCCATCGATCAACAGGCGCATGAACCACGACTCGCCCCATCGCCAGTCGATCCCCAGGTCCTTGGTCAGGAAGGAGCCGACGAGCAGCCGGGCTCGGTTGTGCATCCAGCCCTCGCGTCGCAGCTGCCGCATGCCCGCGTCGACCGCCGGAAACCCGGTATGGCCGTGACACCACGCCTCGAAGGGGCGCCGGGCGCGGCTCCAGCGGATCGAACCGCGATAGCGCTCCTGATACTCGGATCGCGCGTTGGCCGGAAAGTGACCGAGGACGTGGGCATAGAAATCGCGCCAGCAGAGCTGGCGGCGGTATGCCTCGGCCCCGATCCCCGCCGGCAGCCGGTGTTCGATCTCGCGGGGACTGATGGTGCCGAAGTGCAGATGCGCGGACAGCCGCGAGACCGCCGGGCCGGCCAGCAGGTCCCGCCCGGCGTCGTAGTCGTGGATCGGGCCGGCCAACCACCGGCGCAGCACCTCGCGCGCGGCCCGCTCACCGCCGGGCGCCGGGTCGCTGCACTCCTGCTCGAGGCCGAGATCGGCCAGCGTCGGCAGCGGGCCGGTGGCGACCGCGCCGGGTGCGGCCGGCAACGCGCGGGGGGCGCGGAGCACGGCGCGGCGCGGCTGCGCCAGCCACGCACGATGAAATGGCGTGAACACGGTGTAGGGCGTGCCGGCCTGGGTCCGGATCGGCTCCAGACCGTCGACCGCGAACAGCCCCGGGTGGGCGCGCAGCTCGACGCCATCGGCGGCGAGCGCCTGCTTGACCTGCCGCTGGCGGCGCCGGGCGAACGGCCCGACGTCGGCGGTGACATGCACCGCGCCGGCTCCCACCTCGCCGGCCAGGGCGGGTAGTTCCCGTTGCGGCGGGCCGTGCCGGTAGATCAGGCGGCTGCCCCGCTCGCGGAGCGCCTCGTCGAGCTCGCCCAGGCACTCGAGCAGGAACTGCGTCCGCGGCCCGGACGCGTGGCGCCCGGCGAGGAGGGCGTCGTCGAAGCAGAACACCGGGATGACCACGTCCTCGCGATCGAGCGCGGCGCGCAGCGCGACGTGATCATGCACGCGCAGATCACGTCGCAGCCACAGCAGCGCGGTCATCCGAGGGCGTGCTGCACCGCCTGATGGCGGTAGTCGAAGATGCGCTGCAGGTCACGGCGCACGAACAGCGGATGGGCCAGCTCGCCGAGCCGGCCGAACGGCATCGCGTAGTGGATCTGATCGCGCACGACCGTGCCCTCGCCGTCGCGCTCGAACGCGTGGCGGTGATGCCACAGGGCGTACGGCCCGTGCAGCTGGCGGTCCACGAAGCTCCGCCCCGGCTCCCACTCGTCGATCCGGGAGCTCCAGCGCACCGGCACGCGGTGCACGTGCAGGCGGTAATCGATCCGCGCGCCGACGCGCATCTCGATCGGCTCCGGCGTGAGCAGCTCGAATCCCAGCCATGGCGGCGTCAGGCGCTCGAGGTTCTGCGCCCGCGCGAAGAACTCGAACACGGCTTCGAGCGGATGGTTGAGGTGCTGGCGGCGCTCGAGCCGATGGACGGGGGCGCGGGGCATCAGCCGGCGTCGTCGCCGAGGCCGGTTCGGTCCCCGGCGGGCGGGTCAGTCGCCGAGGACATCTGTGAGGGCGAGCCCGATCTCCGGATGGCGAAACTCGTAACCGAGCTGCCCGAGCTTGGCCGGTACCGCCCGCTGGCCGGTGGTGACCATCTCGGCCATCTCGCCGTACAGGAGCTTGACCGCCAACCCCGGAACCGGCAGGACCGCCGGCCGCCCCAGGGTGTGGCCGAGCGCCCGTCCCAGCTCGGCGTTGGTGACCGGGTTGGGCGCCGTCACATTGACCGGTCCGGTGGCCAGCTCGTCGTCGAGACAGTGCATGAACGCGCCGACCACATCGTCGAGGTGGACCCACGGGACATACTGATTCCCGCCGGCCACCGGGCCACCGATCCCGAGCTTGAAGAACGGCAGCATCTTGGCGAGCGCCCCACCGCTCGATGACAGCACGACACCGGTGCGGGTCAACACGATGCGCATGGTCGGCGGGGCCGCCGCCGCCTCCCGCTCCCACGCGGCCACTACCCCGGCGAGGAAATCGGTGCCGGCAGACGCCTCCTCGTCGAGTGGCGCGTCCCCGCGGGGCCCGTAGTAGCCGGTCGCGGACTGTGAGATCAGCACTCGCGGAGCACCGTCGGCGGGGAGGGAGCGCAGCCCGGCGACCAGGGACCGCGTCCCCAGCACCCGAGAGTCGCGTATCCGTTCCTTGGCCTCGGCGGTCCAGCGCTGCGCGACCGGCTCGCCGATCAGGTTGACCACGGCATCGAGACCCTCCAGTGCCGCCGCCGGCGGCGGCTCGGCGTTCGGGTCCGGCCAGCCGACGACGGCGATGCCATCACCGAGAACCCGCTGGCCCCGCTCGGGGTCACGCGACAGCGCCACCACCCGGTCACCGCGCGCGGTCAGCGCGTCGGCCAGGGCCAATCCGATCGTTCCCGTCGCCCCCGTGATCAGCACTCGCATCGCATATCTCCCCGTTCGTGATGGTTTCAGCCGGCCCGACCCACCTAACTGCTTGTTGGAAAAAGCTCCACGAGTTGTATCGTTTCCCCGCCATCGACGTCGCTAACTCAGATCTGACCACCGCTCAGCTGGCCGACCGGACCGGGCTGTCGGCCGGAACGCTGCGCATGTGGGAGAACCGCCACGGGTTTCCCGTCCCGGCGCGGCTGCCGAGCGGCCACCGCCGGTATTCGGGACAGGACGTGGACCTGGTGCTGGCGGTGCTCCGCCTCCGCGAGCAGGGTCTGTCATTGCCGGCCGCGATCGATCGGGCGCGTCAACGGCGTCGTGGCCCGGCCGCGTCGGTGTTCGCGGGCCTGCGCCGACGCCGTCCCGGCGTCGCGCCGATCGTGCTGCCGAAACCGGCGATCCTGGCGCTCACCCGGGCCATCGAGGACGAGTACTGCGCACATGCCGCGGAGGGGGTGCTGATCGGCTGCTTCCAGCGTGAGTCGTTCTATCGCCGGGCCGAGCGACGCTGGCGCGAGCTCGCCCGGACTGCCCGCCTGGCGGTGGCGCTGGCGGAGTTCCCCGCGCCGAGCGTGTCCCCGGACGGTCCCATCGAGATCGCCATCGAATCGGGCCATGCCCTCTCGCGGGAGTGGGCGGTGGTCATCAGCGCCGACCCGGTCCAGGCGTGCCTGGCCGGGTGGGAGCAGCCGAGCGCGGAGCCGCTGCCCGACGCCGAGCGCCGCTTCGAGGTGCTGTGGTCATTCGATCCCGCGGTGGTCGCGGATGCGATCGAGGCCGCCGTGGAGCTCGTCGAGCCGCTCAACCCGCGCGTGGCGCAGGCCATCGCCGCCGCCCACGATACGGCGCCGTCGCACCCGGAGCAGGCGCTGCAAGCCGGCGGTTCGCTGGCGCAGCGGATGACCGGGTATCTGGGACAGCTTCTGGCGGCGCCTGGCCCGAACGTGCCCTAGCCTGACGGCGGTGCGACCTCGGTCTCCGGCTCGCGGGCCGGGGCGGCGCGGAGCGGGGCCGCGCGGGTCCGGGTCGCGCCCGCCTCCACCGCACAGAGCACCCCGACGAGCGCCGCGATCAGCGCTCCCACCGACCACGCCGGGAAACCACCGCTGACCACGTACAGCGCCAGCAGCGCGACCGCCGTGACCACCCGGCCGAGGCTGCGCTGACCGAGCATCCGCCGCCGGAACGCCGCCAGGCCGCCGAGGTAGAGCGCCACGCCCGCGCACATCGCCAGGCGGCCCGGATCGGGCATCGGCGCCGAGATCGGGTTGTGCACCACGAGCTTGACGCCGCCGGCGAAGATGATGATCCCGGCGACGATCAGCAGGTGCAGGTAGCTGTAGGCGTCCGCCGTTGCAGACCGCGCAGGCGCTCACGGGTCAGCCACGCTGGACCGGCGTAATCGATCGCCAGCGCCAGCGTCCAGAGCAGCGCGCGCCCCCAGCCGTGGGCAATGGCGCCGGCCAACAGCAGCGCCATGCCGATCAGCACCGTCACGCCGAAACCGGCGATCGCGGCCCGACCCGCGCTCCCGCGGCGCGAGGCGTCGATATAGACCGCCAGGTGCAGCAGCCGCACGGCCACGTAGCTGGCGGCGAACAGCAGTGCCTCGTCGCCGAAGGCCTGCGGAACGGATAGCCCGACGATGAAGATGAGGATCGTGCCCGTGAGCAGGCAGGCCTGCAGCACGCGGGAGTCGGCCGGATGGGCGTTGGCCGCCCACACGAACGCCGACCACGCCCACCACACGAGCGCCAGCACGAGCATCGACTGACCCAGCCGCTCCCACGAGGTCCGGTCGGCGAGCAGGGTCGTCACCTGGGTGACGGCGAACACGAACACGAGGTCCCAGAGAAGCTCCACCGGGCTCGTCCGGCGCTCACCGATCTCGGCCGCCGCGCGACTCGGCGCCTGGTCTGGCACGGGGCTGGGCGCCTCCGCCGGCGGGGTCGCGGTGGGCGGCGGCTGGTCGCTCACATCCGAAGTATCACCGCACCGCCGGCGCGCTCCTGATTGGATACCGCGCCAGACCAGAGACGTCGAAGCGAGGAGACCTGATGGCGGAGCGAGCGGCAATCGTGACGGGGGGTTCCAGCGGGATCGGATATGCGATCGCGCGGATGCTGCTCGAGGAGGGGTACGCGGTGACGATCGCCGCCCGGCGGCCCGAGAAGCTCGAGGCGGCAGTCGCGTCGCTGCGGGGTGACGGCCGCGAGCTCGCGCAGGTGGCCGGCAACATGGCCTCCGAGGACGTCGTCACCCAGGTCGTGGCCGAGCACCAGGAGCGGTTCGGGCGACTGGACGTGCTGGTCAACAACGCCGGCGTCGGGATCGGCGCCGCGGTCGGTGACATCGACACCAAGCGCCTGGACATGCAGCTGGGGGTGAACCTCCGCTCGATCGTGCTGTTCTACCGTCAGGCCGTGCCGCTGCTCCGCGCGGCGGGGGCCGAGCACCGCAACGCCCTGGTGGTCAACACCTCCTCGATCTCCGGGAAGTCGGGCGAGCCGTGGCTCTCGGTCTACTCGGCCACCAAGGCGGGCGTCATCGGCTTCACCGAGGCGATGAACAAGGAGCTCGGCGGCGACGGGATCAAATCGTGCGCGCTGTGCCCGGCATTCGTGGACACGCCGATGACCGACTTCGTCAAGCGGAACGTGCCGGGCACGGACATGATCCGCGCCGAAGACGTCTCCGAGGCCGTCCGCATGCTGCTGCGTCTCTCCCCCGCCTGCGTGATCCCCGAGATCATCTTCCAGCCGCCGGGCGCAATGCCCGCCGGGCTGCCGATCTAGTGTCCCGTTTGGGAAATTCGGATGCAGGATGCGTGCGTATTTGTCAAACGGACACTAGCTACGCCACGGGCTCGAGCTGCTCGTCTGTGACCGCCTCGCGCTCGGTGTCCAGGCGCCGCAGGATCCGCTCGTACTCGTCGTAGCGGCGCACCGCGCGAGTCCACGCCCAGCCGTGCCGGCGCTCGAGCTCCGGAGCGCGGTCGCGATCGCCGGGACGCTCGGGCTCCGGGCGCCGTTGCGCGACGAGTTGGAGGTGGTCGTGGCGGGCGGCCGCCAGCTCGCCGGCCGGAACATCGTCCTCGAGCAGGCTCGCCTCCAGGTGCGCGGTGAGGATGAGCAGCTCACGGCGGGTGGCGCGGCGGGCGGTGGCCTTGCGCGAGCCGCGGAACGCGAGCCGGTCCCAGGCATCGGCGAACGCGATCAGGCTGGTGCGGCCACCGGCCCGGTGGGCGGCCAGCATCGGGCAGATGCCGTCACGGTTGGCGTAGGCGCCGACGATGATGTCGTTGCCGGCGATGCCCTCAAGCATCGCCTCCCGCGTGCGGCGCGGCAGGCAGTCGATCGCCAGCCGCAGATCCTCGATGGTCGCTCGGGGCCTCGTTCGCATAGGGTGTGCCGCCGGCTCGTCGCCGGCTCGCCGTGCGGCGCGAGTCACTGTAATCGTCATCGTCGGGGCCCTCAAGCGATCGCCTGCCGGATGAAAGGAACGTTGCAATGAAGCTCGGAGTGAACGTCGGCTACTGGGGTCTGGGCCTCGGCCCGCAGGACCAGCTGGACATCGTCCAGGAGGCCGAACGACTCGGGTACGACTCGGTGTGGGCGGCCGAGGCCTACGGCTCCGATGCCGCCACCGTGCTGGCCTGGCTGGCCGCCGGGACGAGCACGATCAAGCTTGGCTCGGCCATCTTCCAGATGCCGGGGCGCACCCCCGCCCTGACCGCGATGACCGCGGCGACGATCGACGAGCTGTCCGGCGGCCGGATGGTGCTCGGGATCGGATCCTCCGGACCCCAGGTGGCCGAGGGCTGGCACGGGCAGCGGTTCGCGCGCCAGCTGCAGCGGACTCGCGAGTACGTGGCGGTGGTGCGCAAGGCGCTGGCCCGCGAGCGGCTCGAATTCCACGGCGAGACACTCGAGCTCCCGCTGCCCGACGGCCCCGGCAAGGCGCTGAAGCTGACGATCAACCCGGTCCAGGAGCGGATCCCCATCTACCTGGCGGCGATCGGCCCCAAGAACACGGCGCTGGCCGGCGAGATCGCCGATGGCTGGATCCCGACGTTCTTCTCCCCCGAGTACGTCGCCGACTTCCGCGCGCTGCTGCAGGAGGGCGCCGATCGCAGCGGCCACTCGCTCCGAGACTTCCAGATCGCGCCGACCGTCCAGTCCTACGTCTCCGACGATCGCGAGGCGGCCCGCAACCTCATGCGCCCCGGGCTCGCCCTCTACATCGGCGGCATGGGGTCGCGCCGGCAGAACTTCTACAACAACGTCGTCCAGCGGTACGGGTTCGAGGACGCCGCCCGCGAGGTGCAGGATCTGTACCTGGAGGGGAAGAAGGCCGAGGCCGGTGAGGCCCTCCCCGACGAGCTGATCGACATGATCACGCTGTGCGGCCCGCGGGACGTCGTGCGCGAGCGGATCGCGGCGTTCCGGGATGCCGGGGTCGGCACCCTGATGGTGATGCCGATGGCGTTCGGGCGCCAGGACCGCATCGAGCAGCTGCGGGCCGTGGCCGAGCTCGCCGGGTGAGGATCTTCCTCGGCGCGTTCGGCCAGCCCGGCCACGCGTTTCCGATGCTCGCGCTCGGCGCGGAGCTGGTCGCGCGCGGGCACGAGGTGACCTACGAGACGTGGTCACGCTGGCGCGACCACGTCGAGGCTCACGGGATGCGCTTCCTGCCGGCCCCCGAGTACCCGGTGTTCCCCACCCAGGAGCAGCCGCTGGGGCCCTACGAGGCGGTGGTCCGCGCCACCGAGGTGACGCGGCCGGCGGTCGCCGCGGCCGCAGCCGACGTGGTGGTGCACGACATCCTCACGCTCGCGCCGGCGATGGCGGCCGAGCTCGAGGGCATCCCGGTGGCGACGCTCATCCCCCACGTGTATCCGATCGGTCAGGCCGGGTTCCCGCCGTACGCGCTCGGCGCCCGGATGCCACGCACGCGGGCCGGGAGCACGCTGTGGCGCGCGTTTGACCGCCCGGTGCGATCCGGACTGGAGCGCGGGCGGGCTGACCTGAATCGGACCCGCGGCCGGCTCGGCCTGCCGCCGGTGACGCGGCTGCACGGCGGGCTGAGCGAGCAGTTGACGATGGTCGGCACCCTGCCGGCGCTGGAGTATCCGCGCGAGTGGCCCGATCACGTCCACGTCGTCGGCCCCCTCATGTGGGAGCCGCCAAGCGCGCGCGTGGATCCCCCGCCCGGAGACGCACCGCTCGTGCTCGTGGCGCCGTCGACCGCCCAGGACCCGACGCATCGCCTGCTGCGGGCGGCGCTCGCCGGGCTCGCCGGCGAGCCGGTGCGGGTGCTCGCCACCTGGAATCGCCGCCCGCTGCCCGGTCCGGCAGGTATCGGGCCCAACACCCGCCTGGTGGAGTGGCTCTCCTACGCCCAGACGATGGCCGGCTGCGCGCTGGTGATCTGCCACGCCGGCCACGGCACGCTTGTCCGCGCGCTGGCATCCGCCTGCCCGGTGCTGGCGGTGCCACACGTCGGCGACATGGCCGAGAACGCCGCCCGCGTCGACTGGGCGGGCGGCGGCGTGAGGCTGCCCTGGCCGCTGCTCACCCCTGCGACGCTGCGTCTCGCGACCCGGCGGGCGCTCGGGCGTCCCGAGCTCAAGGTCCGGGCCACCGAGCTCGGGAGCTGGGCGGCGCGCAACCCGGGTCCCGCCCGCGCCGGCGATCTGGTCGAGCAGCTGGGGCGGCGGACGACGGGCGCCAACGGATAACGTGCCGACACGGCCAGTTTGCGACAGACGCGATGCCGAGGCGCCCGAGCAGCCAATCATGCGCGGAGAGAGGAGGACGCTCGATGGAGACGGCGGATCCCGGGGCCGGTGACACAGAGCGGTTCGTGGTCACCGAGGCTGAGCGCCAGGTGGCCGACCTGTTGCCGATCGAGGTCCCCCGGGAGCTCGCCCGCGCGACCCTCGAGGCGGTGCCGTTCTGGTTTCACACCTTCGCGCTGAATCGCGCCGGGGGCATCTACACGCCCGGCGCCGCGCGCGACCACCGCTACCGCCTGGCGGCGGTGCCCACCGACTTTGCCGGTGCCCGCGTGCTCGACGTCGGTACGTTCGATGGGTTCTACGCCTTCCTCGCCGAGCACCGCGGCGCCGAGCGAGTGGTTGCCGTGGACAACGAGCAGTACCGGCAGTGGGTCGCAGCCCGCTGGGGAATCACGCTGGCGGGCGGGGAGGGCTTTCGCGCGATCCACCGCCTGCTGGATTCAGCGGTCGAGTATCGGCGGATGGACGCGTTTGCGCTCGGGGAGCTCGACGAGCGCTTTGACTTCGTCTACTGCTGCGGCATTCTCCATCGGGTGGAGAACCCGCTGGGGTTGTTGCGCGTGCTGCGCGGGCGGACGGTCAGCGGCGGCAACGTGCTGATCGAAACCTACGGCGCCGGCCCGGATCACCAGGATGATGCGTCGATCCGAGTCTCCCGGCCTGGGGACGTATATGAAGGCGACGACTTCGTGTACTGGGAGTTCGGGGTGACCGGTCTCGAGCGGCTGGCGCGGATCGCGGGCTTCTCCGAGGTCGGGCCGCTTCGCTCCGTGGAGGTCGACGGGCACCCGCGGATCATCGGGCTGCTGGTCGCCTGACCGCCGGCGATCGGCGTCCTCACCACTTCTTCACAACCTGGTGGCAGATTCGTAACGGACCGGGGAGCACGCACAGCCAGATTGGTGATCGTGCTTCCGGCGATCTACGCCCACCGCCTCGGCCGCGCATATGGTCCGGACTCCTCGCACGCGGCGCTTGCCCGTTCACTCGAGCGGCACGTCGACGGGCTCGAAACCGACTGCTGTCTCACCGCCGACGGCGAGCTGGTGCTGCTGCACGACCCGCTGCTCGAGCTCGGCACCACGCTCACCGGCTGGGCGCACGAGCGCACCGCGGCGCACATAACAGCGGCCAGGCTGCGTCACCGCGACGGCAGTCCCAGCGAGGAGCGTCCACTTCTGCTCGACGAGCTGCTCGAGCTCGCGCCGGCAGGCACGACGCTTCAGCTCGAGATCAAGGCCCACGCCGACCCCGAGCTCGCGCAGCGCACCACCCGAGCGATCTGCGACCGACTCGACCAGCACCCCGCTCGGGGGCGCATCGAGATCCTCAGCTTCTTCACCAGCGCGTGCGAACTCGCCGGCCAACTCGGCTTCCGAACACGCCTGATCATCATCGCCGACTACCGCCCGGACGCGCTCGCCACCTGGGCGCACGCAACCGGTGTGCAGGGCGTCTGCGTCGAGCACTTTCTCCTGTCGGCCCCGCTCGTCGCGACCCTGAGAGCGTCCGGCCTCAGCGTCACGACCGGCACCGTCAACCACCCCGCGCTGCTACCCGCGCTGCTGCCGCTCGGGCTCGACGCCATCACCAGCGACACCCCAGCAGAGCTGCGAGCGGCACTCGCCGCCGGCGCTCCGCTTCCCCTCGCGGCCTGAGCGGCGACATGCGCTTCCGGCGGGTGCGGCTGGACGAGGCCCGCCGACGTTCAGCGTCCATGGCGGATGTCGAGCTTCATCCGCGTTGTGCCTACTCAGTCAGCTCCGGGGGTGGGACTCGAACCCACAACTTTTCGGTTAACAGCCGAATACTCTGCCAATTGAGTTACCCCGGATTATGGTGTAACGGCCAAGCTAGGTTCTACTTTACCGGCAGTGACGCCATTCCGCTCTCGACCTCTGCATGGCAGTTTGCACACAGCAAGACGCACTTCTGCGCCTCAGTCCGCAGGACATCGATCGCGATGCCCCGGCCGTCTGCGCTGACGTGCAGGCGCTTCTGAGTGGGGTCGAGATGGTGAAATGCCAGCGCGCCCGCGTAGCGGTCATATCCACACAGGCCACAGCATCCCCCGGCCTCGGCTACGAGCGTCGCCTTGACTCGGCGGCGCCGATTCGTCACCGCTTCGGAACGGCACCGCTTGCAGCGGTAGTAACCGCGGCCCTCGATCGAGAACTCGGACTCGCCGTGCGCTGGGCACGCCATCACCACCGTCAGCAGCCCCGCCTCCCTGGCAGCGAGCGCGGCCGGCCGAGACGCCCTCTTGGATGGATTGAGCGACCGCAGTCCGTATTGACGCATCCAATGCCGGACCGTCCAGTGAGTCTTGGTCCATCGTCCGATCCTTTCCTGATCGAACGTATGTTCCCACAGGCGCCGGACGGAACTTCTCGCTGCTGAGAGGTGGTTTTCAGCTGTCGGAGCCCACGGCGGGAACGCCGTTGGAGCCCACGGCGGGGACGCTGTTGGAGCCCGCGGCGGGAGCACTGTTGGAGCCGGAACCGGCGCCGCCGCCGCGCCCCGATCCCGAGCCTGACGATCCCGGCTGGTCGCCGCCGGCGCCGGACTTGGCACCGTCGGCGGTGACGGAGCTCGCGGCACCCGAGTCCGGGACGGCGCTCCCGTGCCCGCCGCTGCCGCCGGAGTCATTCCCGCCGTGCGGGGTGCCGCCGCCGGAGCCGCCACCGACGTGCGAACTGCCCCGGGCGCCGGAACTGCCCCGGCCGCCGGAGGCGCTGCCGCCGGCACCGCCCTCCCCGCCGCTGCGCCCCTCCCCGGCCGATGACCGGCCATCGCCCCGGACGGGACTGCCCGCGGACGAACCGTCGCCGGCGCCGCCACCACGGGTGCCCCCGCCGGGCGCCGGCTCGTCCGCGTTTTCCCGGCGGGCGCCATCGACACGACCCGCGCCGGCGGATCGCCAGGAGAAGATGTGCGAGGACCGGCCCGTGCGCGCGGCCCGGCTCATGTGCGGGGCCGCCGCATACACGTGCCCAGCGGCGGCGCCCGACGCCGTGACCAGCGCCGGGGACGTCGTGCTGCCCCGGCGCGACCCGCCGGACGCTGCCGACGCGGCCGAGGCCGCGGCGCCGGCGGCCGGACCGGACGCCGCCCGCGGGTGAGCGCCGGCGCGGATCGCGCTGCGGTGATCGGCGTCTCGCGTCATGCGCGCCGGGTGGTGCGCGAACGGGTGCGGGGCGAGCATCACGACCGCGCCGACGCAGCCGAGCGAGGCCGCGCACGCCGCTCCGAGCTGGCCGAGGCCAAGCGCTCCGCCCCCGGCCAGCGCCCCCTTGGCGGCGATGCCGACCATCGCCCCGCTGCCCGCCACGCCGGCCACCGGCGGGGGCGCCAGCGCCCGCAGCGCGCGGGAGTCGGACCGCAACGCCTCGCGGTAGGCCTGGCAGGGGCCGCAGCCGCGGACGTGGCGGCGCACCGTGCGCTCGTGACGGCGGCCATCGGGCTCGGTGGCGAGGGCGGCCTGCGCGGCGGCGCACGGCAGCTCGGCGGCGGCCCGGTGGTTGCGCAGGCTGACCCGAGCGCGGGCGATCAGTCCCCGAACGGCGTCCTGGTGTGTATTCAGCATCGTTGCGATCTCGTCGTAGGAATGGCCGGCCAGCTCGCGCATCAGCAGCGCCGTGCGCTGACTCTCCGGCAGCTGACGTACACCCGCCAGCACCGAGTCCAGCTCGGCGCCGATCGCATCGCCGGCCGGCTGCGGGACGGTCTCGATATCCGTCGCGCCCTGATGCATCCGCTGCCGGCGGCGGGCGAGGTCGATCGCCGCGTTGCGGCTGACCCGGACCAGCCACGCCCGCAGCTCGCGCGGCGGATCGGAGCTCAGCGCCACCGCCAGCGCAGCGAACGCCTCCTGCGCCGCATCCTCGGCGTCATGGCGGGAGCCGAGGACCCCGATGCAGACCGCCAGCACGCTGCGCCAGTGGCGGTCATAGAGCACCGCGAACGCCGACTCGTCGCCGGCGGCGAACCGTTCGCCGAGCGCCGCGTCGGACCGCAGGCGCAGGAGGCGCCGCGGGGCGACTGCGGGCCGAGGGACTCGGGGAATGGGCGCTAGCGCGTCCACGCCCTCGGCTCCGGCAGCCGCCCCGGGTGTGTCACGTGCGCTCGCTCACTTGATCTTCTTCGGGTGAGACCTCCGGCCATGCCGCTTGTGTGCGCTCTGCTTCTTGCCGTGGGTCTGGTGGGTCTTATACCCGAACAGGGCCAATGTCTGACTGAGCGCCTGGGCGTTGGCCTGCTGGGCGACCGTCGCGGTGGGGTTCGAGCCCGGCGCGGCGGGGAAGTCGATCAGAACCTGGAGCGGCGAGGACTCGACCTGACTGAGGGTCTCGCCGGTGGTCCCGACCAGGCCGCCGGCGACGACATCTCCGACCGCGACATCGCTGACCGAGCCGCCGAACAGGCCGTTGGTCGTGGCTCCGCCGAGCACGAGCGTCTGCGGCGAGAGCGTGAATGTGGCCGGATTGTCGGTGGTCCCGACCAGGCCGGCCGGCACCGAGTTCGTCACCTGGACGCTGACCGTGTCGGCGGAGGCGTTCACCGCGCTGACGGTGCCGACGAAGGCGTAGAGCTGGCGCTGAGCCGGCGCCGTATGCGCGAACACGCTGAGCGCCGGGCTGGCCACGAGCGTTTGCAGCGAGGCGCCGGGGGAGCTGGGGAACAGCGAGACGAATCGGTCACCGGCGGCAAGGTCGGAGATCGTCCCGGTCTGCCCGTCGACCCGGAACGTCGTGGCCCCGTTGGTCGTGATCGTGACCTGTTGACCGGTCGGGGCCGTGCCCCATGGCTGGGCGAAGTCGTCACCGAACCGTCCCGGACCTCCCGGGGAACCGCCAGCGCCCGGACCGTCGTGGTGGCCCCAGCCGGGCCCGTCGCCGCTGGGCACGAAGGCGCTGGCGACGAAGCTCGAGGCCGACGGATCAACCGAGACAACCGTGCCGGCGACCGCGACCACGGGCTGCGCCGACGGACCGGTGCCCTCATCTCCCCAATGTCCTGGCCCGTGGGCCTGTGCCACCCCTGCGCCGAGCGCGAGCGGCAGCGCCGCAATCAGTGCGACCAGACTTCGTCTCATCCCAAATCCTCCCGAGGTCTTGGTTACCGCCGCGAATGCGGCTCACCACCACAGACGCAGCCGGAGGCGAAAAGTGCGCCGCCAAAATCTCCGCGGGGCACGATCGGGCCGGGGCTTGTCTCGGCCGGGCCACGACGCGCCCGCCACCGGGTCACTGGGTGTCCTCGAGCCGGGCCACGATCGCGCGGCGTTCGTCGCGGATCACCTCGCGCTCACGCGCGAGCTCGCTCGTCCCCGCGCCCTCGGCGCGGGCGCGGATGATGGCCCGTTCCAGGCGATCGAGCTCCAAGGCGAGTCGAGCCGCCTCCAGGCGTTCGTCTCTCGGGTCCGGTACGCGCCCCGCGAGCTCCACGAGCCCGCTGATCGCCCGGGCGAGCTCCTCGTCGTCGGGCGGAAGCTCGGCGAGCGGGGCCCCGACATGGGCGGCGAGATGCCGCGCGGCCCGCCGCAGCAGGCCGCTGGTCAGCAGCTGGTCGGGATCGATGCGGGCCAGGACGGCGGCACCGGGCCCCGGGAGGGCGAGGCAGAGAGCGAGGAACACGCGCTCGCCGCGGACCGCCTGGGCCGCCCCGCCGGCGCGGTCAGCGCCGCTGGCCCCGCCCGGGGATCCGCCGGCGCCCCCGTTGACCGATGGGGCCCCGCCGGATGGGCTGGGCGATGTCATCAGCGACGAGAGCCGGCCCTCCGACAGCTCGAGGCGCCCGGCGACCTGCCGCACGAGATCGTCGCGCAGCACGCTGGCGCTCAGCTGATCGAACACCGGGCGCAGCTCGGCGAGTGCCCGGTCGCGCCCCTCGGCGCTGCGCGTGTCGGCACGGTCCAGGATGCGCCCCACGTTGAACACGACGAACGGCGCCGACGCCGCGACCCGCGCGCGGAGCGCATCGGCCCCGTCGCGCTCCACCAGGTCAGCGGGATCCGCCCCCTCGGGGAGCGCCACCACCCGGAGCTCGAGTGACCGCCCGGCGGCGACGCGCGCGGCGCGGAGCATCGCATCCTGCCCGGCTCGATCCGAGTCCAGACACAGCTCGAGCACCTTGACGACGCGCTCGAGCTCGGCCACCTGCTCGTCGGTGAGCGACGTGCCCATGATCCCGACCGCGTTGCGAATGCCGGCCTGGTGCAGCGCGAGGACGTCGGTGTAGCCCTCCACGAGGATCATCCGTCCCGCCTTCGCCGCGGCGGCACGAGCGAGATCGATCCCGAACAGCACCTCGCGCTTGTGGTAGAGCTCGCCCTCGGAGGTGTTGAGGTACTTGGCGCCGCCCGGTCCCGTCTGGTTCTCGCGCATCCGGCGGGCGCCGAAGCCGTGCACCCGCCCCCGGGCATCGACCGCGGGGAACATGATCCGCTCGCGAAAACGGTCGAAGACGCTGCCGGGCCGGGTCTTCGAGCGCTGGGCGAGCCCGACCGCGAGCAGCTCGTCATCGCTGTAGCCGGCCCGCCGGGACGCGAGCAGGATCCGGTCCCAGGCGCTCGGGGCGTACCCCACCCGGAACTCCTTGAGCGTCTCCTCCGCGAGGCCGCGGCCGAGCAGGTACACGCGCGCGTCCTCCGCTTCGCGCGCCTCCCACAGATACCGCGAGTAGTAGGTCGCGGTGCGGTCGAGCAGCCGGTGCAGCCGTTCGCGCCGCTCGCGGCGCGCCGCCGCCGTCGGATCCTCGTCCTCGGTCTCCAGCGCGACGCCGAAGCGGTCGGCGAGCGACTCCATGGCGCGCTTGAAGTCCAGGCCCTCGGTCTGCATGACGAAGTCGAACGGGTCACCCGACTCCTGACACCCGAAGCAGTGGTAGTGCTTCTCGTCGGGCCGGACGTGGAACGAGCCGGTCCGCTCGTCGTGGAACGGGCAGACCCCGAAGTAGCTGTTGACCCCGGCGCGACGCAGTTCGGTCCGCCCCGAGATGAGCGCCACCATGTCCACAGCCGTGAACACGCGGTCCCGGGAATCCGCCGTGTAGCGACTCACGGGGCAAACGAGTCCGGGACGCAGAGCTGCTCGAACGCCCGGATGCAGAAGCGGTCGGTCATCCCCGCCAGATAGTCAGTCACCCGGGTCGACAGCTCGCCGCTCGGAATCGAGGCCGGAATCTCGTCCGGGTGCTCGCAGTAGTACCGGAACAGGGCGTCGATCACGATGTTGATCTTCGCGTGCTCGCGGGTCGCCACCGGGCCGAGGTACACGTGTTCGAACATGAAGTCGCGCAGCTGCGTCATCGCGCCGCCGATCCGCTCGCCCTGGACGATGTCGCCGGCCGCCTCGGAGCTCTCGACCAGATCGTGGACGAGCGTGTCGATCCGCCGCTCCCCGGTCCCGCCGAGGACCTCGATCGCCCCGCCCGGGAGATCGGCGGCGGCGAGCACCCCGGCCCGCACCGCGTCATCGATGTCGTGGTTGATGTAGGCCACCCGATCGACCAGCCGGACGATCCGGCCCTCGAGCGTCGCCGGTTGGGTGGAGCGACCCGAGTGGCTGACGATCCCGTCGCGGACCGGCTGGGTCAGATTGAGTCCGCGGCCGTCGCGCTCCAGTGTGTCGACGACACGCAGGGAATGCTCGTAGTGGCGGAAGCCGGTGTTGAAACGCTCCCGCAGGCAGCGGTCCAGCGCATCCTCGCCGACGTGACCGAACGGCGGATGGCCGAGATCGTGACCGAGCCCGATCGCCTCGCACAGATCCTCGTTGAGCGCGAGCGCCCGGGCGACCGTCCGCGACACCTGAGTGACCTCCAGGGTGTGGGTGAGCCGCGTCCGGTAGTGATCGCCGGTGGGCGCCACGAACACCTGCGTCTTGTGCTTGAGGCGCCGGAACGCCTTGCAATGAACGATCCGGTCCCGGTCACGCTGGAACGGGGTGCGCAGACCGCAATCGGGCTCGGCGGTCTCGCGATGCGCCGGGTAGGAGCGGACCGCCAGCGGCGACAGATCACCCTGTTCGCGCGCCCGCACCCGTGCCTCGAACCGGTCGGCGACGGGACCGGATGGGTGGCGGGCGGCGGAGCTGATCGTCGGCTGGCTCATCCCATCGATTCTGACAGCGCCCGGAGCGGGGCCGGCGGATTTGTCACCGATCGGTCACAGATCGGCCCTGACCCGCCGTTCGCTGCGCCGTGGCGCGCCGTTCGATCCGCGTCACACGGTTCCCGGTTGCCAACACTCCACCTTTTTGACTAAAGTCCCGCGCCGGGATATGAGGTCACCCGGGAGATGAGACGAGCGCAGGCCTGCGGCGGGCTGATCGCCGCCCTGGCGGCGCTGGCGCTCGCCGCCCCGGCGGCCCGGGCGTGGACCCCCGAGGCGGCCACCTACGGGCTCGGGAGCCAGTCCAACCTGCCGGTGACGATGAGCGACGGCACCGTGCTGCGCGCCAACGTCTACTACCCGACCGATCCGTCGACCGGACAGGAGGCCGCCGGCAGCTTCCCGGTGCTCCTGAGCCAGACGCCGTACGGCAAGGACGACGGATCGGTGGCGGGCAGCTCGTCGCTGTCAGAACTGGCCGGCGAGAGCAGCTACCTGGTCCAGCGCGGCTACATCGATGTCGTCGCCGACGTCCGCGGCACCGGTGGATCGCAGGGCGAATGGGGGCTGTTCGATCCGGTCCAGGGCCAGGACGGGGCCACGCTCGTCGACTGGGCGGCGACGCTCCCCCACGCCGACGGCGATGTCGGGCTGCTCGGCGCGTCCTACATGGGGATCAACCAGTTCGCGACGGCCGCGGACGCGGGGCCGGCCCATGTCAAGGCGATGTTCCCGATCATCGCCGGCAACGACCTGTACCGCGACACGTCGTTCGCGGGCGGGTTCCCGGACATCGAGTTCTCCAGCTTCTACCTGGGGCTGACGGCGGGGCTGAACCTGCTGCTGCCGGCGACCGAGGGCAACGACGACTTCGCCACCGCGCTGACCGACCACGTCCATGATCTGACCGACTTCGACGCCACCCTCCTCGCCGACGCCGAGACCGGGCAGGACGCCGCCTACGACCAGAGCTACTGGGGGGCGCGCAACCCGGTCCAGTACATCCCGGCGATCGTCAAGGATCAGATCCCCGCGTTCCTGATCGGCGGGTGGTATGACCTCTTCCAGCGCGGCGAGCTGCTCAATTACTCGAGCTTCCAGAACGCCAGCACCGGCCGGCCGGTGCTGGCACCGATGAGCCCGACGCAGCCGGTCACCCCGCGCTACCAGCTGCTCCAGGGTCCGTGGTACCACGTGACCGCGGGCATGGGCCTCGATTACCACGGCCTCGATCTCGACGGGCTGGAGCTCGCCTGGTTCGACCACTGGCTCAAGGGCGTCGACACCGGCATCACCGACACCACGACGCCGTTGCACCTCGAGGATCTGTCAAACGGCGACTACGCCGACGTCTCGCGATATCCGCTGGACCAGGCCACGCCGACGACGTATTACCTCCAGCCCGGCTCGACGCTGTCGCCGGCCAAGCCGGCCGTCTCCGGCGGGAGCGACCCGCTCGCGTTCACCGGCTCGGAGATCCCCTGCACCAGCTCGACCGAGCAGTGGGTCGCCGGCCTCGGTCCGCTCGCGCTGTCCTACTTCGGGCTCGCGGATCCGTGCACGCAGAGCGTCAATCTGTCCCAGCTCGGGCCGGGCACCCAGAGCTACACGACGGCGCCGTTCACCACGGCGACGACGCTGGCCGGCCCGATCGGGGCCACGCTGTACGCCACCTCCACCACCACCGACACCGAGTGGGTGGTCCAGCTGTCCGACGTGGCGCCCAGCGGCAACGCCACCGCGCTGACCTCGGGGATCCTGGAGGGCAACCAGCGCGCGCTGGATCCCTCGATGACCTGGTACGCGGCGGACGGCCAGCCGCTGCTGCCCTACCACCCGTACACCAAGGTGACCCAGACGCCGGTCGTCCCGGGCCAGGTGACGCGCTACGACGTCGAGGTGTTCCCCACCTTCGACACGCTCGCCCCCGGGCACAGCCTCCGGGTCACGATCGCCACCTCGGACTTCCCCCACGTGCTGCCGTCGGCGGTCCAGCTGCCCGGCCTGATCGGCGGCATCTACGCGCTGGAGCACTCGGCGGCCGCACCGTCGAGCGTCGAACTGCCGCTGATCGCCGGGGGTATGCCCGGCGGATAGGCACAGCCGGAGGCCGCCGGAGGGCTACGCCTTGCGCAGCTTCTCCTGATCAGGCGGCCAGCAGCGGGCGGAGCCGCACGTGCGCGTGATGCTCGGTGATCTCGCCGATCGCGCGCTCCACCTGGCGCAGGATCAGCTCCGGGCCGTCGGGCGCCTCAGACAGCGGCGATCCCAGCGCCGCCACCAGGAACCGGTACGCGTCCTGCGACAGCGAGAACGATGCGGCTTCGCAGGCGCTGCAGACGACGCCGCCGGCGGCGCCCGAGAATCCGCGCAGGTGCTCGGTCTCGCCGCACACCGCGCACGCGGCCAGCTGGGGCACGATTCCGGCCGCCAGCAGGAGCTTGAGCCGGAACGCCAGGCCGTTGCCGGGCCGGCCGTGGGCGGCGTCGGTGTGCAGGAGCCCCAGCTCGTTGGCCAGCAGCCGGAACACCTCCGGATGCGGGTCGGCGGTCTCGAACAGCCGTGACACCGCGTCACAGGCCCGCGCGGCAGCGTCGAGCGTCGCCGCGTGCTCACGCAGCCGCCCGTGGCCGGCGACGGTGTCGACGCCGGTCACCGTCAACAGGTCGCTGCGTCCCTCATGGAGCACCGCGCGCACGTGGAAGAACGGCTCCAGCCGCGCCCCGAACCGGCTCCGAGACCGCCGCGCGCCCTTGGCGATCGCGCTCAAGCGGCCGTAGTCGGGCGTGTACAGGTGCAGGATGCGATCGGCCTCGCCGTACCGGATCGAGCGCAGCACGATCGCCTCGGTCTTCAGCGGCCCCGGCATCGCTCCGAGGTCCCCCCTTCGTTCGCTATACTAAATGAAGCTATGAAGCCGGTCACCGTCTACACCACTGATCACTGTCCATATTGCACGAGCGCCAAGACGCTGCTGGCCAAGCGCTCGATCGAGTACGAGGAAGTCAATCTCGCACGCGACCCGGACGGTCGCGCCAAGCTCTCAGAGCTGACCGGCATGATCACGTTCCCCCAGGTCGTGATCGACGGCGAGCCACTCGGCGGGTTCCAGGAGCTGCTGGCCGCCGATCGCGCCGGGACCCTCTCACAGCTCATCACCGTCTGAGCTCATTTGGGGGGGCCGCCTGGCGGCGGCCTGGTTTTTTCGCCGTGGCCGCCCGGGCCGTGCCGCCTCGCCCCCGAGGCCGCGGCTGACACCGCTCGCAGACATACGTGCCCCGGCCGCCGACGACCAGCTTGCGGATCGTGGCGCCACACCGCGGGCACGGCCGGCCGGCGCGCTGGTGGACCTGGAACAGATCCTGAAACGACCCCTGGGCGCCGTCGACGTGGCGGAAATCGTCGATCGTCGCCCCCTTGGCGTCGATCCCGGCGGCCAGCGCGTACTCGATCGCCTCGCGCAGCGCCTCCAGCTGGGGCCGCTTCAGCGAGCCGGTCGGGCGCAGCGGATGGATTCGCGCCCGGAACAGCGCCTCGTCGGCGTAGATGTTCCCGACGCCGGCGATCCGGCGCTGGTCGAGCACGAACGACTTGACCGGCGCGGTGCGCCCACGCGCCATCCCCCGCAGGTACTCCGCGGTGAAGCCGGGGGTCAGCGGCTCGACGCCGAGGCGCTGCGCCAGGTACGCATCGCGCGCCGCCGCGCCGAGCACGAGATGCCCGGTGCCGAACCGGCGCGGGTCGTTGTACGCGACCCGATGCCCGGCGTCGAGCTCGAATCGCACTCGCGTGTGCGGCGGGTCGACCGGCGGGTCGAACAGCAGCGCGCCGGTCATCCGGAGGTGGATCAGGACAAAACGCTCTCCGGTCAGCCGCCAGATGAGGTACTTGCCGGACCGCCCGACCTCCTCCACCGTCCGTCCGAGGATCGCATCCCGCACCTCCCCCGGCGGCGCCGGCCGGGTCCATCGCGGATCGAGGATCTCGACGTCGAGCAGCGTTCGCCCCTCCAGATGGGGCGCCAGCTGACGGCGGATCGTCTCCACTTCGGGCAGCTCGGGCATCTCGGGTCCGTTTGTCCCTACGGCCCTGACACCAGGAACGAGCGGCCGGGCAGCTCGGGGGCCTCGGCGCGGGCCAGCCACGCGAGCACGGTGGCGCCGACGTCAGCGAGCGCGCCGTCGTGACGGCGGGAGCCGTGGCCGGCGAAGTGCGCCAGCAGGGGCACGAGCTCGCGCGTGTGGTCGGTGCGCGGTGATGTCAGGTCGCAGCCGTGGTCGGCGGTCAACACGAGCAGATCGTCGCCGCCGAGCATCGTCAGCCAGCGCGCGAGGTAGGCGTCGATCCCGCGGAGAGCCCCGGCGAAGCCCTCGAAATCGTGACGGTGGCCATAGACCTGGTCGGTCTCGATCAGGTTGACGAACACGAATCCCTGGTGCAGCCCGGTCATGAGCTGAGTGGTCTGGACGAGCGCCACCGCATTGGTGGCGCCGGGATGCTGAACGTCGATGCCGACGCCGGCGAACAGCTGCCCCACCTTCCCCACCGTGTGGACCGGGATCCCGTGGGATTGGAGCGCGTCGAGGTAGCTCGCGGTCGGCGGCGCGAGCGCGAAGTCGCGCCGCCCATCCGTGCGCTCGAAGCCGCCCGGCTCGCCGGTGAACGGGCGCGCGATCACCCGGCCGACGGCGTGGGCCCCGACCATGCGGGTGCGCACCGTGCCACAGATGGCGTAGAGCTCGTCCACCGACACGACGTCGACGTGAGCGGCGATCTGCAGCACCGAGTCCTGACTGGTGTAGACGATCAGGTCGCCATCGCGTAGGTGCTGCGCACCGAAGCGCTCGATCGCCTCGATCCCGTTGTCCGGCCGGTTGCAGATGACGCCGCGGCCGCTCGCCTGGCGGACGAGCTCGATCACGTCCGGCGGGAACCCGTCCGGATAGGTCGGCGGCGGGGCGCCGGCCACCACCCCCATCAGCTCCCAGTGGCCGGCGGTGGAGTCCTTGCCGGGACCCAACGGCGCCAGCCGCCCGTGAACGACCGGCTGCGCCGCCGGGGCAAGGCCGGCGAGCGGCAGGATCGAGCCCAACCCGAGCCGTTGCAGGGTGGGCAGCTCGAGGCCGCCGAGGTGGTCGGCGAGATGCCCGAGGGTGTTGGCGCCCGCGTCCCCGTACTCGCCGGCATCCGGGGCCGCGCCCACCCCGCAGGCGTCCAGCACGATGACGAACGCGCGTCTCATCGAGCGGCCGGCGGCGGCGCCAGCAGCGGGCAGGCGAGCGGGATCGTGCGGCGGGTGAGCACGAGGCGATTCTGCCAGCCACCGGCGCGTCAACTCGCTCGCCCCCACCCCGTAGGACGTTCCCTAAACTCCCGGGAGTGACCCCCGAGGCGTGCTATCGAGGGATGATCGACCGTGGCGGGGCTGCGGATCTCCTCGTCCGCGACGTGATGGACCCGGCGCCGAAGACCACGCCGGCGAGCACGACCGTCGGGGAGTTGCGGGCCTGGTTTGCGGCCGACGCGCATGTGCGCACCGCGCTGCTGACCGACGGCGCCACCTTCCTCGGCGCGGTGGCGCTCGCCGACCTACCGCCCGACGCGCCGCCGGATGGGCTCGCGCTGGAGTTCGCCCGCCGGCCGGTCAACGTCATCGGGCCGGAGCGCCGGGCCGCCGAGGCGCTGGCCCAGCTCGACGCCGGTGACGCGTGCCGCGCGGTGGTGCTCGACCGTGACGACGAGACCCTGCGCGGGCTCGTCTGCATGAACGCCGCGCGAACCCACTTCTGCGTCCCGAAGTAGGGCGGTGCGCCGGGGGACCGCTCCGGCCTCGGCCTCAGGGGTAGTCGGGACCCGCCGGGTCATCGGCGGCGATCTGCGCCCGGGGATGGGCGTCGAAGTACACGTCGCGCAGGCGGTCGGCCGACAGGTGCGTGTAGATCTGGGTGGTGCCGATGTCGGCGTGGCCGAGCATCTCCTGCAGCGAGCGCAGATCGCAGCCGCCGGCGAGCAGGTGCGTGGCGAACGTGTGGCGCAGCGTGTGGGGACTCATCCGCCGCTCGAGCCCGGCGCTCCGGGCGTGACCCTGGACGATCCGGTACAGACCCTGGCGCGAGAGCCCGCTGCCGCGGAGGTTGACGAACACGTGCGGCTCGTCCCTGATGCCCACCAGCCGGGCCCGGCCCTGGTCCAGGTAGGTGTGCAGCGTCTGCACCGCCTTGCTGCCGATGGGCACGAGGCGCTCCTTGGAGCCCTTGCCGCGCGCCCGCAGCATCCCGCCGTCGAGGTCGAGCTCGGTCAGCTCGAGCGTGATCGCCTCCGACGCCCGCAGCCCGCAGGCGTACATCGTCTCCAGCAGCGCCCGATCGCGCTGCGCCGCCGGGGTGGCCCCACGGGGCTGGGAGAGGAGCCGGTTGACCTCGTCGCGGCTGAGGACCTTGGGCAGACGCCCGCGTGACCGCGGCGGCCGTAGCTCCGCCGTCGGGTCGTGAGCCATGATCTGCTCGCGGCGCAGATGGCGATAGAACGAGCGCAGGCAGGCGATCTTGCGCTGCAGGGTGGCCGGCGCCACCGGGCGCTTGCCGTCACGACCGTCGGCGAGCTCGGAGATGAACGCGCTGAGGTCGGCGGGCGTCACCTCGAGCGGATCGCGCCCCCGCCGCCCCAGGAACAGCCCGAACTGCTGCAGGTCGGAGCGGTACGCCTCGAGCGTGTTGCGCGACAGGCCGCGCTCGAGCTCGAGGGTGGCCAGGAACTCGAGGGTGAGGTCAGTCAGGCGGCGCGGGATCGGAGGGGCTTGGGCGATCGCCATCGCCGCCGTATTCGCTCACCCCTACGGCACTCCTGCGGCTGGCGGATCTCGTTCAGGCGTCGCTGCGAGCGCGGGCCGGCGCGCGCGCCAGCCACAACAATGCGATCAGCGTCTTGGAGTCCTCGGTCTCGGCGATCGCCGCGTCGAGCCGGTCCAGCGGCCACGGGACGATCTCGATCCGCTCGTCCTCATCGGCCGCGGCCTCGCCGTCGCTGTCGGCCAGGCCGGTGGCCTCAAACAGCCAGACGCGCTCGTCGCTGAATCCCGGGCTGGTGTAGAAGGCATGGAGCTCCCGCCAGTCCGCCGCCTGCTTGCCGATCTCCTCGGCCAGCTCGCGCTGAGCGCACGCCAGCGGCGCCTCGCCGGGCACGTCGAGCTTGCCGGCCGGAATCTCGAGCGACGCGATCATGCCGGCGGTCTCCCGCGGCTGGCGCGTCAGCCACACGTGCTCGTCGTCGTGAGCGAGGATCCCCACCGCGCCGGGATGCCAGACCTTGTCCCGGGTCACGACGGCGCCGTCGGCGTGGCGGAAATGCGCCACGCCGGCCCGCACGATCGCGCCGTGCCACATGACCTCTGATCCGATCGGCTCAAATCCGCTCATCACGGCGCCAATTCAAGCGCGGACTCGTCGAGCAGCGTCAACGCGATCTCGAGCATGCTCTCCAGCGCCTGGCCGCTGATCCGCTCGCCGGGCTCGTGGTTGCGCTCCACGCCGTCGGCGAGGCAGGTGCAGGAGAAGCCCGCCGCCTGAAACGAGTTGGCGTCGGAGGCGCCCCCTGACACGATCTGGCGCGGCTCGTAGCCGCACGCAGCCAGAGCCCGCTCGGCCGCCGCCAGCTGCGGCGCCTTGGGCCGGGTCCGGTAGCCGGAGAACATCTGCTCCACATCGAGGTCGAGGTCACATTCGCCGGCATTGGCGGCGTCCTGGAGATGGTCGACCATCTCGGTGGTGACGGCCGCGGCCCGATCGGCGTCGAGGCTGCGGACCTCGGCCTCGACCCGGCAGCGCTCGGGGACGACGTTGATGGCGCTGCCGCCCGCGATAGTGCCGACGTTGGCGGTCGTCTCGGCGTCGAGGCGTCCGAGCGCCATCCGAGCGATCGCATTCGCGGCCGCGACGACGGCGCTGCGCCCGGTCTCGGGGCGGACGCCGGCATGGGCGGCGCGACCGTGCAGTTCGGCGACGATCCGGTAATGCGTCGGCGACGCCACCACGATCTCACCGATCGGCGTGGCGTGATCGAACACGTACCCGAACGCGCTCCGCAGGCGGGAAACGTCGAACTCGCGCGAGCCCCGCAGCGAGACCTCTTCGCTGATGGTGAACAGGATCTCGACCCCGATCGCCGGGGGCTCGGACGACGATGTCAGCCGCCGCGCCAGCTCGAGGATGACCGCGATCGCCGACTTGTTGTCAGCGCCGAGGATGCCCGCGTTGGCGTTGGTCCAGGCCCCGTCGACGAGCACCGGCTCGACCGCGGCGGCGAGCGGGACGGTGTCCATGTGGGCGCAGAGCAGGATGCTGCGATCCGACCGGCCGGGGATCCGGGCGAGCAGGTTGCCGGCGTCGGCGCCGACGGCCGCGCCGGCGTCGTCCTCCTGCACCGCGAGCCCGAGTGCCTGCAGCTGGCCGGTCAGCCAGTCGGCACAGCCGCGCTCATGGCCCGACGGGCTCTCGATGCGGCACAGCGCGGCGAACGTCTCGTGGAGACGCCCGCGCTCCGCGTCCGTCGTCCGCCTCAGCATCCCGCGACAGCGCCGGCGCCGGCGTGCGTCACGAACCGGCGCCGCGCGAGACGCTGATGTCTCGCTCCTCACCGGCGGGCGGGCGCGCCGGTAAGTGGCTCTCGCTCTCGGCGCGCTCCAGGGCGGCGCCGACGAATTCTCGGAACAGCGGCGCGGGACGCTCCGGACGCGACTTGAACTCCGGGTGGTACTGAGAGGCCACGTAGAACGGATGGGCCTCGCGGGCCAGCTCGACGGCCTCCACCAGGCGCTCGTCCGGGGACGTGCCCGAGCAGACCAGGCCCACGTTCTCCAGCCGGCGGCGGAGGTGATTGTTGACCTCATAGCGATGGCGGTGACGCTCGTAGACGACGGCGTCGTTGTACAGCTCACGGATCCGGGTCCCGTCGTGGAGCTTCACCGGGTCGGCGCCGAGGCGCATCGTGCCGCCCATGTCGGCGATCTCCTTCTGCTCGGGCAGCAGATCGATCACCGGGTAGGGCGTCTCGAGGTCCATCTCGGTCGAGTTGGCGCCGTCCATCCCGGCGACGTGACGCGCGAATTCGCTGACGGCGACGTGCATGCCGAGGCAGATGCCGAGATACGGGATCTGCTCGGTGCGGGCGATCCGCGCCGCCGAGATCTTGCCCTCCCAGCCGCGTCCGCCAAACCCGCCCGGGATGAGAATGCCGTCGGCGGCATGCAGCCGTTCGGTCACCTCGGGGTCGCCGACGGTCTCGGAGTCGACCCAGTCGATCTCGACGACAGCGTCGTGGTGCGCACCGGCGTGCCGCAGCGCCTCGGCCACCGACAGGTAGGCATCCTCGAGCTGAACGTACTTGCCCACGAGCGCGACACGGGCGCGCCGGCGCGCCTCACTGGCCCGCCGCGTGATCGCCTCCCAGCCGCTGAGATCGGGCGCACCGGCCTCCAGGCCGAAGTGCTCGGCGAGGATGAACTCGTCGACGCCCTGGTCGTTGAACACGAGCGGGATCCGGTACACGTCGTCGACGTCGTACGCCGACACGATGGCCTCGACCGGCAGGCTGGCGAACAGGGCGATCTTGGCGCGGATCTCGGTCGAGAGCTGGCCCTCGGAGCGGCACACCACCATGTCGGGGGCGATACCGATGCGCCTCAGCTCGTTGACCGAGTGCTGGGTGGGCTTGGTCTTCAGCTCTCCCGCGTGACCGATGTAGGGCACGAGCGTGAGATGGATGAACATGCAGCGCCGCCGGCCGACATCGACCGGGAACTGGCGGATGGCCTCCAGGAACGGCAGCGACTCGATGTCACCGACCGTGCCGCCGATCTCGGTGATGACGAAATCGACATCGCTCGAGTCGGCCATCAGCTTGATCCGCTGCTTGATCTCGTTGGTGATGTGGGGCACCACCTGGACGGTCGCGCCGAGATAGTCGCCCCGGCGCTCGCGCCGGATCACCGTGTTGTAGATGCCACCGGCCGTCACGTTCGACGCCCGGCTGGTGTTAGCGGAGGTGAAGCGCTCGTAATGGCCGAGATCGAGGTCGGTCTCGGCACCGTCCTCGGTCACGAACACCTCGCCGTGCTGATACGGGGACATCGTGCCCGGATCGACGTTGATGTACGGATCGAACTTCTGGAGCTGGACCGACAGGCCCCGGCTGACGAGCAGCCGGCCGATCGACGCGGCGGCGATGCCCTTGCCGAGCGAGGACACAACCCCGCCGGTAATGAATATGAAACGCGTCTCGCCGTTCGACATCGGTCGAAGAGTGAGTCTAACGACGGCTCCGGCGGCTACCGGGGCGACCGTCGGGTTTGCCCGCTCATTGCGATCAAAGACCGGCTCACGCCGCCCGCAGCAGCTCGCGAGCGTGCTCGTTGGCCGCCCGGTCCTCGGTGCCGCCGCCCAGCATCCGCACCAGCTCGCCGACCACATCGTCGCCGTCGAGGGCGGTGACGGTCGTCGTCGCCGGGGTGACCGAGCCGTTCTTGACGATGGTGAAGTGGCGGTCGGCGAGCGCCGCCACCTGGGGCAGGTGGGTGATGCAGAGGATCTGACGGCCGCCCGACAGCTGGCGCAGGTGCTCCCCGACCGCCCGGGCGGTGTGTCCGCCGATGCCGGCGTCGATCTCGTCGAACACGAGCAGCGCGCCCGCCTCACCGGCACGATCCGGCTCGCCGTGGGCGACGCTGAGCAGCGCCAGCATGACCCGGGACAGCTCGCCGCCGGAGGCGATCTCCCGCAGCGGGCCGAGCGCGCCGCCGGCATTGGCGGCGATCAGCATCTCGATCGCGTCGGCGCCCCGCGGGCCGCAGCCGTCCGGGCGGGGCGAGAGCTCGATCTCGAACCGGGCATCGGCCATCGCCAGCTCGCCCAGCCGCTCGCGAACCGCGGCGGCGAGCCGGGGCGCCTTGCTGCGGCGGGCCTTGCCCAGCCGGCCGGCCAGCTTCTCCAGCTCGGCGCGGGCCGCGACGAGCTCGGAGTCGATCGTCTCGAGCGCGCTGTCGGCGTGCTCGAGCTCGTCGCGACGGGCCTGGCAGCGCTCGGCATGGGCGAGCACGTCGGCGATCGTGCCGCCGTGCTTGCGCTCGAGGCGGGCCAGGAGCGCCAGCCGTTCCTCGATCTCCTCGAGACGGCCGGCGCCGGACGGGTCCGATCCGGCTCCGGCGCCCTCGAGCTCGAGCAGGTACCCGCGCAGCTCGGCGGCCACATCCTCGCTCTCGTAGCGCAGGGTCTCGAGCCGCTCGGCGAGGGATCGCAGCCGCGGATCGACGGCACTCACGGGCTGCAGCTGTCCGGTCGCGTCGGCGAGCAGCTCGGTGACCCCGCTGGCGATCCCGCCCAGCTCGGATCCGCCCCCGCCGTCGAGGCTCTGCGCGGCGACGGTGGCCGCCTGGGCGAGCGCCTCCTGGTGACGTAGCCGGTCGCGCTCGGTCGTCAGTGATGCCTGCTCGGCCTCGCTCGGCGCCGCGGCCTCGATCTCCTGCAGCTCGAACGTGAGCAGATCGAGCTCGCGGTCCCTGGCCCCGGCGAGCTCGCGCAGCTCGCCCGCGCGTCCCTCGAGCTCGCGCACCCGCTCATACGCCTCGCGCAGCGTCTCGCGCAGCGCGCGCTGGGGCCGACCGACATAGGCGTCGAGCAGCTCGAGCTGGGCGGTCGAGAGCATGAGCTTGCGGTGCTCGTGCTGGCCGTAGAAGGAGAGCAGCCGGCCGCCGAGCTCCTGGAGGTCTGACTGGGTGGCGGCCCGGCCGCACAGATACGCCCGGGTGCGGCCGTCGGGCCACACGCGACGGGCGAGGACGAGCTCCTGCGCGCCGGCGGGGATGCGCTCGTCCCCGGCCAGCGCCGGCGGCAGCTCGAACACGCCCTCGACGTATGCCTCGGCAGCGCCCGGCCGGACGATCCCGCGCCGGGCCCGCCCCCCGAGCAGCAGGTCCAGGGCGTGGGCGAGCAGCGTCTTGCCGGCGCCGGTCTCGCCGGTGAGCATGTTCAGGCCGGGCGCGAGCCGCAGCTCGGCCCGCTCCATCAGCAGCAGGTTCTCGACGCGCAGCTCGTAGAGCACCAGTGGGGTCTACCAGGAGCGCAGGACGGAAATGACGAGACGCGCCGCCGGCAATCGCGGGCGGCTACAGGGGCGTCGCCAGGCGCCCGAACTTCTGACGCAGCCGGTGATAGAAGGTGGTGCCGGGCACTTGAGCCAGCGCCCCCTGGTCCACGACGAACCGGCAGACGACCTGGTCGCCCGCCTCGAGCACGCCGATCGGGCGCCCGTCGACCGTGACATCCACCGGCTCCTCCCGAGAGCGGTTCTCGACCGCCAGCCGGTCGGCCGGCGCCACGACCAGCGTCCGCGCGGTCAGCGAGTGGGGCGAGATGAACGAGACGACGTAGCCGTGCACGCCCCACGCCATCACCGGGCCGCCGTTGGCGAGGTTGTAGCCGGTGGAGCCCGCCGGTGTGGACACCACCAGGCCGTCGCAGCGGACTCGTCCGACGTCATCGCCGCCGACGGAGTACTCGAGGTCCGCGACACGCTTGCCCTGCTGGCGGTGGATCGAGACGTCGTTCATCGCCATGGCCTTGGTGCCCGCCCCGTCGATCTCGATCCCCGGCAGCGCCAGGACCTCGAAATCGCCGGCCAGCGCGCGCAGCGAGCCCGCCCACGCCTCGTCGCGGTCAACGGTGGCCAGGAAGCCCATCTCACCGAAGTTGATGCCGAACACCGGGACGCCGGTGCCGGCGTAGCGGCGCAGCGCGTTGAGGATGGTGCCGTCGCCGCCGAGCGCGAAGCAGATGTCAACCCGGGGGTCGAGCGGAGCGTCGCGCTCGACGTGCGCCGCGTCGGGCAGCGAGTGCTTGGCCGTCTCCTCGGCGTCGAACCGGAGGGTCACGCCGGCCTCGCTGGCGAGCTCGATCAGCATCATCAGCGCCGGCTCGGTCTCGGCCGGGCGGCGGTGGGTGAGCACCGTCGCGCTGCTGATCCGCCTCATGGCTCCACCTCTCGCGCCGCGTCCTCGATGTCGGGCACCCCGCCGCGCGACGCCTCGGCCAGCCACAGGAAGCTCTCGAGGTTGCCCTTGGGTCCGGGGAGGCCCGAGCTGGCGTAGCCGCGCACCGCGGCCCCGAGCTCGGCCGCGGCTCGCCCGGCGGCCGTCAGCGCCTCGCGTCGCAGCGCCGGATCGCGGACGACGCCGCCCTTGCCGACGGCCCCGCGCCCGACCTCGAACTGGGGCTTGACCAGCGCCAGGCAGTCAAAGCGCTCCGCCGCGCACGCCAGCGCCGGGCCCAGGACCTTGACCACCGAGATGAACGACACGTCGATCACGATCAGATCCGGCGCGTACGCCAGCGCGTTCGGGGTCAGCGCGCGGGCGTTGGCGCGCTCGATGACGGTCACGCGCGCGTCGGAGCGCAGCCCCCAGTCGAGCTGCCCGTAGGCCACGTCGAGCGCGACGACGTGGGCGGCGCCGCGCTGGAGCAGGCAGTCGGTGAACCCGCCGGTGGAGGCGCCGACATCCAGGGCGTGGCGGCCGGTGACGTCGACGCCGAGCGCGTCGAGCGCGTTGGCCAGCTTGACCCCGCCGCGAGACGCGAACGCCGGCGCATCGGCGAGCTCGAGCTCCACGTCCTCGGGGACCATCTGGCCCGGCTTCTCGGCCCGCCGGCGCTCCGGCAGCAGCATGACCTCGCCGGCGAGCACCGACGCCGCCGCGCGGGTCCGAGACGGGAACATGCCCCGCTCGGAGAGCAGATGGTCGAGCCGGACCCGTTTCATCGCCCGCAACGGTACGGGATCGGCCGCCGCAACCGCAGTGGCCGCCGATACTCAAAAACGACGGCAACCCACCGCCGACCGCGGCAACAGCCCGCTCAGGCGACGCCGCTGCGCTCGGCCACCGCGGCCTCGACGCGCTCGGCGATGCGCCGGCCGGTGAAACCGACCTCTTCGTGCAGCAGCGCGGGGGTGCCGTGGGTGATGTACGCATCGGGCAGCCCGACGCGCAGGATGCGCGCCCCGCCCACCGCCACGCCGGCGTCCGACAGGGTCTCCCACACGGCCGAGCCGAAGCCGCCGGCGAGGACACCCTCCTCGACGGTGACGAGCAGATCGTGCTCGGCGGCGAGCTGCGCGGTGAGCCCGGCGTCGATCGGCTTGGCGAAGCGCGCGTCGGCCACGGTCACCGAGATGCCGTGGTCGGCGAGGATGTCGGCCGCCTCCAGCGCCTTGGCGACGCCGCTGCCGTAGCCGAGCAACGCTGCCCGTGAGCCGGCGCCGGCCGCCCCATCGGCCTCGCGGAGGATCTCGCCGGTGCCGATCTCGATCGCCTCGGGTGTCCGCGGCAGCGCGACCCCGACGCCGTTGCCGCGCGGGTAGCGCAGCGCGATCGGGCCGTCGTCATAGCGCAGCGCGGTGTGGAGCATGTGCACGAGCATCGCCTCATCGCGCGGGGCCATCATCACGAGGTTGGGGAGACATCGCAGGTAGGCGATGTCGAACGCGCCGTGATGCGTCGGGCCGTCGTCGCCGACCAGGCCCGCCCGGTCCATCGCGAACACGACGTTGAGCTTCTGCAGGCAGACGTCGTGGACGATCTGGTCATACGCGCGCTGCAGGAACGTCGAGTAGATCGCCGCCACCGGCTTGCAGCCCTGGAGCGCGAGGCCGGCCGCGAACAGGATCGCCTGCTGCTCGGCGATCCCCACGTCGTAGTAGCGATCCGGGAGCTCGCGCTGCAGCAGGTTCAGCCCGGTGCCGGAGTTCATCGCGGCGGTGATCCCGATCACGCGGTCGTCCCGGCGGGCCTCGGCGACGAGCGCCTCACCGAACACCTGCGTGTAGGCGGGCGGGGCGGGCTTGGTCGTCGCCGACCGGCGCGGAGCGCGCGCCGGCGCCGGGGCGCCGTTGGCGATGGAGTTCGGCTTGGCGGCGTGCCATTTCTCCATCCCCTCCAGGCCACCCTCCTCGGCGGCCGCGAAGCCCTTGCCCTTGACGGTGGCGCAGTGCACGACGACCGGCCGCTCGGCGGCGAGCGCCTCGCGCAGGGCCCGCCGCAGGGCGCGGACGTCATGGCCGTCGATGACGCCCATGTACGCGAAGTCGAGCTCCTCCCACCACAGCCCCGGCGCCCAGAACGCCTTGATCGACTCCTTGAAGTGGGGGCCGAGGCGCTCGAAGGCGTTGCCGATGCCGGCCGGGAGCTTGGTCAGCCCCCCTTCGACGCCCTCGCGGGCATGCCACAACTTCGGATTGAGGCGGACGCGATTGAAGTAGCGGGACATGGCACCGACGTTGGGTGCGATCGACATCCCGTTGTCGTTGAGCACGACGACGATCGGCGTGCCCTCCCCGCCGGCCTGGTGGACGGCCTCGAAGGCGACGCCGCCGGTCAGCGCACCGTCCCCCACGACCGCCACGACGTTGCCCTCCTGGCCGTGGCCGCGGCGCATCGCCTCCTTGATCCCGACCGCGTACCCGATCGCGGTCGAGGCGTGGCCCGCGCCCATGATGTCGTGCTCGGACTCGAGGATGGAGCAGAACGGCGCCAGCCCCTGGTACTTGCGGATCGTGGCGAGCTGGTCCCGGCGGCCGGTGAGGATCTTGTGCGGATAGGCCTGGTGGCCGACGTCCCACAGGATCTTGTCCTGAGGGGAGTCGAGCACCGAGTGCAGCGCCACCGCGAGCTCGCAGGCGCCGAGGTTGGCGCCGAAGTGGCCGCCGATCTCGCCGACGGTATCGATGATGTGCTCGCGCACCTCCTGCGCCACCTGCTGCAGCTCCTCCTCGGTGAGGCTATGGAGATCCTGGGGCTGTTGGATGCGTTGCAGGAGGTCAGACATCGTTCAATAGCTCCGATTCGCGATGAAGTCCGTGATCTGCTCGAGCTCGGTGGTGTCCGCCGCACCGGCGGCGAGCGCCTCGCGGGCCCGCGCATGCGCCTCGTCGGCGAGCCGGCGGGCACCCTCGAGACCGAACTCGGTCACATACGTGCGCTTTCCCAACCTCTCGTCACTGCCCTGCTGCTTGCCGAGCGTCTCTTGCGATCCGGTTACGTCGAGGATGTCGTCGACGATCTGAAACAGGACGCCCAGCTCGCCCGCAAAGGCGTGGAACGAGGAGATTGTGGCAGGTTTGTGCGTTCCGCCGAGCAGGAGGACGCACTCGATGCTGGCCGCGATCAGGCGGCCGGTCTTCAGCTCGTGGAGGCGGCGGAGGCCGGCGGCCCCCTCCGGAGCCGTCTCGGTGACGTCGATGTACTGGCCTCCGACCATGCCCTGGACCCCGGTGGCGCCGGCCAGCTCGCGGGCGGCCGCCAGCACGCCCGCCGGCTCGCCCGGCTGCGCGGACAGCAGCAGACGGAACGCCTCGGCGTACAGCCCGTCCCCGGCGAGGATCGCCACGTCCTCGCCGAACGCCTTGTGGCAGGTGAGGCGGCCGCGGCGCAGGTCGTCGTCGTCCATCGCCGGCAGATCGTCGTGGATCAGCGAGTAGGTGTGGATCAGCTCGATCGCGGCGGCCAGCGGGAGCACCGCGGCGGGGTCACGACCGAGCGCCTGCGCGGTGGCGAGCGCCAGGACCGGGCGGATCCGCTTCCCGCCCGCCAGCAGCGAGTAGCGCATCGCCTCCTCGAGGCCGGCGGTGGCGAACTCGCCCGAGAAGCGGATCGCCTCCAGGTAGCGCTCCACGTCGGCGCGCAAATGCTCCGGATAGGCCGGCCGCAGCGTCGAAATGGCAGCCAAGTGCGATCTACGCCGCCGGCAGCGGAAGCTGACCGGGAAGGTCGGGCAGCGGCTCGAGCGCGGCACGAGCTCGCTGATCGACCTGTGCGCTGGCCTCCGAGGCCAGCCGAGCGCAGTCCTCGATCAGCTGCAGCGTCGCGTCGGGCTCCAGATCGCCGGCACGGAGCAGATCGGCCGTCTGATGAAGTCGAGCGCTGAGCTCGATCAGGGCATCGGTCACGTTCACAAGACTATCGACTGCCGACCGCCAACCGCCCGGGCGGGTCCTACGACCAATTGCCCCTGGGAACCGGGCGCCCCGTCGACCACGATGGTCCGTGCCCCCAGATCGGAGATGCCATGACCCAAGCCCAGACCCAGATCGCGCCCCGGACGGCCAGCCGCCAGATCACCGACGAGGTCACCGGCTGGCCGGGCATCGAGGCCGGATACGGTAGTCGCGGCGAATTCGCGTTCCGGCTCGGCCGGCGGGAGATCGGCCACCTGCACGGCGATCACGCGGCGCATTTCTCGTTCCCCAAGGACGTCTGGCAGGCGCTGCGCGCCGAGGGGCGGATCACCGATCACCCGGTGTTCCCGGGCCGTGTCGGCCCGGCGGCCCGCCGGATCGAGTCAGCTGCGGACGTCCGCGACGTGATCGTGCTGATGCGGCTGAACTACGACCGGCTCAGCCGGCGTCCAGGGCGCGATTGACGAGCGCATCCGCCCGGGCGTTGCGGGCCCGGGGCACGCTGCGGATCGTCCAGCGGTCGAGGCCCTGCAGCGCCGACTTCGCCTCGTCATACAGCGGCTTCATCGCCGGATGCTTGACCTTGTAGGCGCCGTTGAGCTGTTTGGCCACGAGCTCGGAATCGTTGATGAACTCGGCCTCGCGGGCCCCGAGAGCCGCGGCCCGCTCGATCCCCCGCAGCAGCGCCCGGTATTCAGCGACGTTGTTGGTCGCGACGCCGATCCGCTCGGAGATCTCGTCGAGCACCGCGCCGTCAGGCCCGGACACGACCACTCCGATCGCGGCCGGCCCGGGGTTACCACGGGCGCCGCCGTCCACGTGCACGATGACCTTCAGCGCCGTCGGCGCGTCCGCGACCGGAGCCTCGGTGCTCAATCGCTCGCGAGCTCGGGCAGCTCGGGGAGCTCACCGGGAACGCGCGGCCGGCGACGGTCCCGGACCTCGCGCAGGCCGCCACCCGAGGCGCCGGCCTCGCGCCGCGACGCCTTGCGCCGGTCGACGATCACGGTGACGTGCGGGTCGTCGGCGTAGTAGCTGTCGAGCTTCTCGTACAGGTCGTCGGCGAGGGCCTCGGGTACCACGCAGTAGATCACGGCGTTGATGCTATCCGGCGAGGCGGTGTTCCCGCCATCGTACGTCCGTCTAGGTCGGACCGACCGGCTAATGATCTGGTGCTCAGGCGTTCAAGGCGACGCGCCCGCGGTCGTCGGCGACCGCGTTGTTCTGGCGCTCGAGCTCGCTCAGCTCGGACAGCTCATACCCCTGGCCGGCGGCCCGGACACTCGGCACCTCGTCGGACAGGTCGACCTCGTAGCGATACCAGCACAGCTCCCAGGAGACGACGACGTTGACGACGCTCCCGTTGGCGTCGGACGGGTGCACCGAGACGTCCGGCCGGCCCAGCGAGCGGCCGATCCCCGCGACCGTGCGGGGATGCTCGGAGTCGTTGAACAGCGACACCGCCGAGGAGATCTTGTGCTCGATGCTGGTCGGCACGGCCCGGACATGACGCGGCTCCCGGCCCGGCTCGCGTCCGGAGACGCCGAGCCGGCCGGCGGCGCGGCTGACCGGCGCGGGCCACGAGGGCGCCGACGGCCGGGCCCGACGCGCCCGTTCGGGTCGCGACGGCGCCGGCTGGGTGGGCGGCTCCTCGTCGTCGAGTGCGGGCTCGGCGATCGGCTCGATCGCATCCGGCTCGCGCCCGGCGGGGTCAGGCCGGCTGCGCCGCCGCCCGAACAGCGACCGGCGCCGGTCCGGGCGCGCGCTGGAGTCGTCGTACTCGGGCACCTCGCCCTCGCGGACCCAGCCGCCGTGCAGGGCCCGGGATGTGCACAGCTCGCACACCGAACGCCGGGTCCCGCCGCTCAGGTAGATCTCCGCCCGCTCCCCACGCAGCAGCGTCCGGCCGCATACGTCGCAGGCGGCCTGGGCCGTCGATGTCCGAATTGCCCTGGTACTCACGAACGTCTGAGCCTACTACGGGCCCGGCGATACACAAACCCGCGGTGGGCCGCTGACCCAACCCGCGGCTACGCCTTCACCGCTTCGCGTTCCGCCTGGGCCTCCTGCACCACCTTGGCGGCGAGATGTCCGGGCACCTCCTCGTAGCGCGCGAACTCCATCGTGAATTCGCCCTGCCCACCGGTGATGGACCGCAGATCGGGAGCGTAGGACAGCATCTCGGACATCGGGACCTCGGCCTTGATGTCAGTCATCCCGGACCCGACCGGCTCCATGCCAAGCGGGCGGCCGCGCCGGGAGTTCAGGTCCCCGATGACGTCACCGACGGTGTCCTCGGGCGCGTTGACCGTGACGAGCATGATCGGCTCCAGCAGCACCGGCGCGGCCTGCTCGAGCGCCTGCTTCATGGCGTGGGCGCCGGCCACCTTGAACGCCATCTCCGACGAGTCGACGGTGTGGTACGAGCCGTCGTAGAGCCGGACGCGGACGTCCTTGATCGGGTATCCGGCGACGATCCCCTCCTGCATGGCTTCTTGCACGCCCTTCTCGACGGCGGGGATGAAGCCGTTGGGGATCACGCCGCCCTTGATCGCGTTGACGAACTCGAATCCCGTCGGATGGTCGGGATCGTTCAGGGGCTCGATCTCGATGTGACAGTCGCCGAACTGGCCGCGTCCGCCGGTCTGCTTCTTGTGGCGGCCGTGGGCCTTGGCCGAGCCGCGAATCGTCTCCTGATACGGGACCCGCGGCGGCTTGAGCGTCACCTCGGCGCCGAACCGGGCGTGCAGGCGCTCGACGATCACCTCGACGTGGACCTGCGACAGCCCGGCGACGATCTGCTCGCCGGTCTGGGCGTCGCGATGGAGGTCGATCGTCGGATCCTCCTCCTGGAGGCGACGCAGCGCGGTGAACACCTTGTCCTCGTCGCCCTTGGCCTGCGGCTCGATCGAGAACGCCATCACCGGGGCCGGGAGCTTGATCGACGGCATCGTGATCGGCTCGTCGCGGGCGGCGAGCCAGTCGCCGGCGCGGGTCTCCTTCAGCTTGGCGACGGCGCCGATGTCGCCGGGGCCGAACTCGTCGGCGTGGGTTTGGGTGGGGGCCGTGTCCCTGCCCTCGAAGGTGATCAGCTGCCCGATCCGCTCCTTGTTGTGGGTGCGGGTGTTCAGCACGTGCGAGTCGTGGGTCATCGTGCCCTGGTAGACGCGGAACATGTTGATCCGGCCCGCGAACGGGTCGGCGCGGGTCTTGAAGACGTAGGCGAACAGCTCGCTGTCCTCCTCGGGCGTCAGCGTGATCTCGCCGACCTCGAGGCCGCCGTGCTTGACCGGGGACGGCAGGTCCTCGACGATTGCGTCGAGCAGCCGGTTGGTGCCGAGGTTTCGGGTGACCACGCCACACGTGACCGGGAACAGCGAGCCGTGGTTGGTGCCGTCCTTGAGCGCGGCGACGATCTCGTCGTGGGAGATCTCCTCGCCCTCGAGGTAGCGCTCCATCAGCGCATCGGAGGTCTCGGACACCTCGTCCATCAGGCGCTCGCGGTACTCCTCGGCCTGGGCCTGGAGCCCGGCCGGGATCGGGATCTCGGAGCAGTTCTCGCGGGAGGCCCCTTCGTAGCGGTAGGCCTTCATGTCGATGAGGTCGACGATCCCGGAGATCTCCTGCTCAGAGCCGATCGGGATCTCGGTGGCGACGACGTGCTGACCGAACGCCGCCTTCAGCGACTCCAGCGTGCGGAAGAAGTCAGCGCGCTCGCGATCGAGCATGTTGACGAACACGAGGCGGGCCAGATCGAGCTCGGCGGCGCGCTGCCACAGCCGCTGCGTGTGGACCTCCACCCCCATGACCGCGTTGACCACGAACACCGCCGATTCGCAGACGCGTAGCGCGCCGAGCGCGTCGGCGACGAAGCTCGAATCCCCGGGGGTATCGAGGAGGTTGACCTTTCTCGACTGCCACTCGAACGAGCTGAGCGCGAGCGAGATCGACATCTGCCGGGCCTTCTCGTCCGGATCGGAGTCCGAGACCGTGGTGCCGTCAACGACGCTGCCGAGACGGTTGACGACCCCGGCCTCGAACAGCAGAGCCTCATGTAACGACGTCTTACCACTGCCGCGGTGGCCGACGAGGGCCACGTTGCGGATGCGATCCGCGGCCTTGTGCATGGCTGGTCTCCTCTCACTCGGGAAGCGAAAAAGCGACCTTACCGCTTGGCGGTGCTCGGGTTGCGCCCTAGTCCAGCTCGCTCTGCTAGTCCAGCTCGCTCTGGAGCTTGGAGCGCAACCGCAGCACCGCCTTGGTGTGCAGCTGCGAGACGCGGGACTCGGTGACGCCGAGGACCTCTCCGATCTCGCGGAGGGTCAGGTTCTCGTAGTAGTAGAGGGCGACGACGAGTTTCTCGCGCTCGGGCAGCGCCGCGATCGCGTCCGCGATCCGGTCGCGCAGCTCGGACTCGTCGACGACCATCTGCGGATCGGGCGCGCCGCGATCGGGCAGCGTGTCCAGCAGCGACACCTGGTCGCCGCTGGCGTCCGACACGTTCCACAGCTCGTCGAGCGCGACGATCGTGGAGTTGGAGATCTGCAGCAGGGCGTCCTGGAAGTCGTCGACGCCGATCTCGAGCTCGGTGGCCATCTCCTCATCGGTCGGCGCCCGCTGGAGCTTGGCCTCGAGCTTCATGTTGGCGCGCTCGAAACTGCGAGCCCGGGCGCGCACCGACCTCGGCACCCAGTCCAGGGTGCGCAGCTCGTCGATGATCGCCCCGCGAATCCGGGTGATCGCATACGTCTCGAATTTGATCTCTCGGCTGAGATCGAAGCGCTCGATCGCGGAGATGAGGCCGCCGAGACCGTAGGAGATGAGGTCGGCTTCCTCGACGTGCGCCGGGAGGCCCGAGCCCATCCGGCCGGCCACGTACTTGACCAGCGGCGAATAGGCAACGACCAGCCGCTCACGCGCCCGTTCGTCGCCTGAGGCCTTGTACCGCCTCCAGAGGTCCTGGAGCTCGATCGCTTTGACGTTGGTTTCCAGTTCTTACCCCACTTCTCGGATCTACGCCCGCGGATGGGAGCTTGCGTATGCCTGGCGGAGCCGCGCCGACTCTACCCGAGTGTAGACCTGGGTCGTCGAGATGCTGGCGTGGCCGAGCAGCTCCTGGATCGCGCGCAGGTCGGCGCCACCCTCGAGCAGATGAGTTGCGAATGAGTGACGAAGGGCGTGCGGATGGGCCTCGGCGAGGGCCGGCGCGCCCCGCGCGGCCAGCCGCGCCCAGGTGCGCAGACGTCGTCGCACGTCGGAGGTTCCCAGCCGCCGTCCCGACTTGGACAGGAACAGCGCCAGGCAGTCGTCGGTGGTCAGCGCGGGGCGACCGCGCGCCAGATACCGCTCCAGCGCGCGCAGCGAATGCTCGCCCGCCGGGAGCAGGCGGGTCTTGCCGCCCTTGCCCTCGACGCGGACGGTCTCGCCGTCAAAGTCCACGGAGGCGACATCGAGCATGACCAGCTCCTCGGCGCGCAGGCCGCAGGCGTACGCCAGCTCGAACATCGCCCGGTCGCGCAGCTCGAGCGGCGACGTGGCCGGGATCCGGTCCAGCAGGGCGGCCACCTCGCCCGCCTTGAGCACCCGGGGCAGCCGCTGCGAGCGCTTCGGGGAGCTGAGCAGGTCGGCGGGGTTCTCGGTCCGCGCGCCGAGCTGGACCTGGATCCGAAACAGTCCGCGCAGCGCGGCGAGCTTGCGGGCGACCGTCGTCGGCGCCTGACCGGCCTCGGACAGCCCGGCGACGTAGCGACGCAGCGCCCGGACGTCGATCGCCGCCGGCGCCAGGTCCCGCTCCGAGGCCCAGCGAGCGAACTGGAGCGTGTCGATGGCATAGGCGGTACGCGTCTTGGCGGCCACGGCCCGCCGCCGCAGATCGGCCGCGAACGCGTCGAGCGCCGTCTGCCAGCCGGGCGAGACATCCGGGGTGGCGGGGGTGGCGTCCGCGGCGCCGGCCGGGGGGGAAATCGAAGCCATCATGTGCGTCCTGGCTATTCGCCGTCTCTGCGGGCAGCCCTCTTTGGCGGTGATCCTCGGGACCTCTGTGGCGGTGGTCCTGGTGACCCGCCGTCCGGGCGGCGCTGTCGCGTCGGGCAACCGTGCCGGTGACTCAGGTGACGTGGACGATCGTCCCGATCGGCGTGAAGGGGTAGACCTGCGCCGCCTCGGCATACGGCATCTCGACGCACCCATCGCTCTGCGGGGAGCCGTAGGACCCGCGGAGGAAGCCATGCAGGGCGTCACCGCCGTTGAAGTAGCTCACGTCGGGGATGCCCGGATCGACGTACTTGCTGCCGTCGGCGTTGGTGCCACTCATCGTCGTCACCGGCACGTGCTCGAACACGGCGAACGTCCCGGTGGCGGTCGGCGTCTGCGGGATGCCGGTGTTGACGGGCCCCGAGGCGACCGTCTTGCCGTCATGCCAGGTCATCTCCGACTCCGGCGAGCCCTCGCTGACGTCGACGACGGTGTAGCCGAAGGTGTTGCGCTTGCCGTGGATGACGGCGTTGATCAACGCGTTCCACACCTGCGGTCCGTCGACGCCGTCGGCGGTCATGCCGTCGTTGTTCTCGAACGCCATCACGGCCGCCTTGGTGATCTCCCCGTAGGACCCTGGGGACCAGTCGGCGGTGTACCACGAGGGGATGCTCGACCAGCGCATCGAGAACCGGCCCGCCGGCGGCGTGACCGCCGCGTCCTCCTGGGCCGACGCCGTCATCGCGACCCCGCTCGAGTGCGCGTACTTGAAGCTCATCGGCAGGTAGCCGAGCATCGCCAGCAGCTGCTGCAGCCGGGTGGTGGATCCGGCCGGGACCGTCCAGGTGCCGCTCTCGGCCCCGGCTCCCTGCTGGCCGCCCGCCAGGCGCACGCCGTTAGGCAGCGGAATCTGAACCTTGGCGCCGAGGCCATAGCCGTAGCCCTCCGGGCGGAACTGGATCGTGTGGCTGTTGATCGTGTGCCACGAGCCGGGAGTGTCAGGGGACACCGGCGGCCGATGCGATCCCAGGGCCTTGCCGACGGGCTTTGAGAAGGTGAGCGTGATCGGCGTACCGGGCCGGATGCTGGTGCCCGGCGCCGGGGTGGCGACCGCGGTTGCCGTCCCGCCACCCGGGAAGTAGCTGACCATCGCGGTGTGAGCGCTCTCCCAATTCAGCGGCGATGCGGACAGATACAGGGTGCCCGCGGTCCCGGTGTGAGGCAGGGTGAGCACGCGCGTGGGCGTGGCCAGGATGTGACGCACCATGTGGCTGGGCGACAGGCCGTAGGTGTAGGCGCTGATCGGCGCCTTGAAGTGCACCCGCAGCTTCCCGCCGGCGCCGACCGTCACGTAATGCGAGCGGAGGCTGGCGGCGGGCGTGGTGACGGTCAGGTTGAGCCGCTGCGTCTTTCCGGCCAGCCAGGAGATCCAGCCGGGCCGCTTGACGATGACCTGAACCGACAGGCGGGTCCCGGCCGGCACCTGCTTGGTGGGATAGATGACGGGGTCGTTGCGCACCTGCACCGGCACCGGCTGCTGGCTGCGGCCGGCGAATACGGTGACCCGCTCGATCGTGCCGCCCCCGAGCGGCAGCCCGATCTTGGCGATGGCGGTGGAATCGGCGGTGAGGCTCGCCTTGGCGGACGCGAACACGATGGCGCCGACGACCACCACGGCGATGGCCCCGAGCACGAGTGCGGCCAGCACGTAGCGGCCGCGACCGAACCGTCGCGGCGATGAAGTCAGACCCCCCCGGCCCCGCCGTGAAGACTTCTCAGCCCCCGCGGCGCGTAGATACGAGACATTCGCCACTGCGGTCAATGGTACTGACCGCGCAGGTTCGATCAAGCAGCCGGCGGCACCCGGGGCGTTCTGCAACCCCGGTTGCGTTCCGGACGTGGTCTTCGCCGCCAATGCGCCGGCTCCTGCCGCGGAACCGGCACGCCCAGCTCAGCCTGGCTCAGCGGGTGATGGCCCCCTCGGCGGCGCTCGACACCAGGCGCGCGTACTTGCTGAGCGCGACGCCCGGGAACGGGCGCTCAGGGGGCTGATAGGCAGCGGCGCGGTCGGCGAGCTCCGCGTCGGAGAGATCCACGTCGAGCCGGCGGGCGGTGACGTCCAGGGTGATCGTGTCACCGTCGCGGACGAGCCCGATCGGGCCGCCGCGGATCGACTCGGGGGCGACGTGACCGGCCATCAGGCCGCGCGTGGCCCCGGAGAAGCGCCCGTCGGTGATCAGCGCCACCTCTTCGCCGAGCCCCTCGCCGACCAGTGCCGCGGTGACCGCCAGCATCTCGCGCATGCCCGGGCCGCCGGCGGGCCCCTCGTTGCGAATCACGATCACGTCCCCGGCGTTGATCGTCCCCTGGGTGACGGCGGCCATCGCCTCCTCCTCGGACTCGAACACGCGAGCCGGCCCGGTCTGCATGCGCCGCTCGTAGCCGGCGAGCTTGACGACGCAGCCGTCGGGCGCGAGGTTGCCGTGCAGGATCGCGAGTCCGCCGGTCTCCTTGATCGGATCGTCGAGCGGGCGGACCACCTTCTGGCCGGGGCTCTCGACGGCGGCGTCGGCGATCTCGCCGATCGTCTGGCCGGTGACGGTCATCGCGTCCTCGTTGAGCAGGCCGGCGTCCTTGAGGCGCCTGACCACCAGCGGGACCCCGCCGGCCTCGTAGAGGTCCGGGGCGACGTACTGACCGCCGGGCTTGAGGTCGCACAGCAGCGGCGTGCGCTCGCTGATCTCGTCGAACTCGTCGATGTGGAGCTCGATGCCCATCTCCTTGGCGATCGCCAGCAGATGCAGGACGCCGTTGGTGGAGCCACCGCTGCAGGCGATGGCGGCGATCGCGTTCTCGAGGCTGCGCCGGGTGATGATGTCACTCGGGCGCAGGCCGCGGGCGAGGATGTCCATCGTCAGCGCTCCCGCCCGCTCGGCCACCTCGGCCTTGTGGGGGCTGACCGCCGGCACCATCGAGAACCCGGACGGCGAGATGCCCAGCACCTCGAACGCCATCGCCATCGTGTTGGCCGTGAACTGGCCGCCGCAGGCGCCCGCGCCCGGCGACGCCACGTCCTCGATCTCGGTCAGCTGCGCATCGGTGATCCGGCCGGCGGCATGGGCTCCGACGGCCTCGAAGACCTCCTGGATCGTGACCCGCTCCCCGTGGAGGTAGCCGGGCATGATCGAGCCGCCGTAGAGCATCACGCTCGGCAGGTTCAGGCGGCACAGCGCCATCACCGTGCCAGGGATCGTCTTGTCGCAGCCGCTGAGCGCGATGACGCCGTCGAACATGTGGGCGTCGACGACGAGTTCGATCGAGTCGGCGATCAGCTCGCGGCTGACCAGCGAGGCGCGCATGCCCGCCGTCCCCATCGTGATCCCGTCCGAGATGGCGATCGTGTTCAGCTCCATCGGGGTCCCGCCCGCCGCCCTGATCCCGGCCTTGATCTTCGCCCCGAGCGCGCGCAGGTGGAAGTTGCACGGCATCGTCTCGATCCACGTGTTGGCGACCGCGATCAGCGGCTTGGCGAGGGCGTCGTCGTCATAGCCGATGCCCTTCAGATACGCCCGCGCGGCGGCGCGTTGCGGGCCCTCGGTGAGCGCGCGGCTGCGGTGCTTGAGATCCTGCTGGGAGGCGGTGGTCATCGCGGGCGGGAACTGTAGCGCCGGCGAGGGCGCCGCGGATCTGGGGTGCTGTCAGCGGTGGCCGCGCCGCGGAGCCCCTTCACGGCCCTCCGCGCGGAATCTAGTCGTCTGACTAGTTGGAGGTGTCCAACGGAGTGGACGTGGGGTTCTGCGCCGCGTCGCGGATCCGCGCCCGCTCCCACTGCGCCAGTCGCCACAGGTCTCGCTTGACCTTGGTCGGGTCCAGCTGCCGCCCGGGCAGGTGCATGTTGGCGGTGGAGATCAACCGCTTCTCGTCGCCGGTCAGCGCCATCCACTTGGCCAGCACGTCGTCGGAATCCGGCAGACGGGCACTGCCGTACGGGCGCGTCTCATCGGGGAACGCCACGCAGTACTCGTTCAGCAGCCGATGGGTCTGGGCCAGATAGGCGACGATGGCCCGGTGGGGATAGATCAGGTACGCGTACGCGGCACCGCCGGTGCCGTCGGACTCGACGGGACCGTCGGACTGGGTACCCCAGACCCGGATGAACCCGAGGTCCCGGTACATCGCCCACTCCTCCTCGTTGACGCACGAGCGCAACAGGACGCGGGCCCGCTGCTCGGCGCGGCGCTCCCGTCCGGGGTCATAGGGCATGACCGGCGCCATCTGCCGGCGCGCGCGGTGACGCTGCCACATCTCCTCGACGCGTGGGAACAGCTCCTCGGAGAGCAGGGCTACGGCGACGAGCGCGGTCGCGACAAGCGCCAGCAGCATCCGCGCCGCCGGCCGCCTACCGGCCGCCGGCCGCGCGGGGAAAGAAGATCACGCGGTCTGCATCGCGGGGGACGTCCTCGAACGCCTTGACCATGTGCGCCTGGCGCCGGCCGGCGTCATCCTTGGTCGGTACCGCGGCCCACAGCCCAGCCTCGAGCTGCAGGCGGAATTCCTCGATCAGGCGCAGCTCGTCCTGCGCCAGCTCGACATCACCCTCCGCGATCAGCACCTCTCCGTGACCCGGCTTCATCCTCAGGAACCGCACGGGGGGATTATGTCACGCCGAGCACGTCGACCGGGCCGGCCCCGGACCCGATGCTGATCAGCCCGTCGCGCACGGCCTCCGATGCCCGCCGCTTCGCCGTCCGCGCCGCCTGGAGCGGCGAATCGCCCCACGCCAGCCGCGCCGCGAGCACCGACGAGTGCGTGCAGCCGGATCCATGCGACGCGCCGTTGGGATACCGCTCGCCCGCCAGCTCGACGAGCTGGGACCCATCGAAGAACACGTCGACGGCGTTCTCCCGGTGGCCCCCGGTGACCACCACGATCTGCGGCCCGAGCGCGTGCAGGGCGCGGGCCAGCGCGGCGGCATCGTCGCCGTCCTGCGTCTCGCCCGCCCGGGCGTCGCCGCCCCCGGCCTCGCCCGCCCCGGCGTCGCCGCCCCCGGCCTCGCCCGCCCCGGCGTCGCCCCGGGCCGTCGCGACGAGCGCCCGCGCCTCGGGCAGGTTCGGCGTCAGCACGGTGACGCGGGGCAGCAGCCGCTCCAGCAGCGCGGCGGTTGCCGACGGCTCCAGCAACTCGGCGCCGGACTCGGAGACCATCACCGGATCGAGCACGACCGGCGTTCGCTCCGGCAGCGCGCGCAGCGCCTCGGCCACCGCGTCGATCGTGGCCACGTCCCCGAGCATCCCGATCTTGACCGCGTCGACGCCGATGTCCTCCTGCACGGCGCGCACCTGGGCCACGATCATCGCCGGCGAGATCGCCTCCACCCCATTCACCCCGACGGTGTTCTGCGCCGTGACCGCGGTGATCGCGGTCATGCCGTGCACCCCGCAGGCGGCGAACGCCTTCAGGTCAGCCTGGATCCCGGCGCCACCGCCGGAATCGGATCCGGCGATCGACAGGACACAGGGAATCGCCCGCCGCGGGGCGGGGCCATCGGTGGACTGTCCGGCGCGCGCCATGGCAGGCGAGATTAGGCCCTCGAGTTCGTCAGCGCACGATCGAGAAGCGGCCTCCCGCCTCGCGCCGCACGTGGCCGGCCATCTCCAGCGCGGCCAATTTCGCCAGGCCGCTCCCGGTCTCCAGCCCCGTCACCGCGAACGCCGCCGGTAGGTCCAAGCCGTCGGCGATCGCGTCGAACAGCAGCTGGAGGTCCGGTGCGACCACCCACTGCCGGGCTGCCTCCCGTTCTCGAGCCGCGTCCGCGCCGAACAGGGCGATCAGCACATCCTTCGGCTCCTCCACCAGATGGGCTCCCCCGCGCAACAGCACGTGAGGCCCGAACGAGAGCGGCGCCATGGCCTGGCCGGGGACGGCGCCGAGCTCCCGGCCGAGGTACATGGCCTGAAGGGCGGTCAGGGTCGCGCCGGAGCCCTCACGAGCCGCGACCACGATCGTCATCGCGCTGAGCGCCGCGATCAGTCGATTGCGCGCCGGAAACATCCACCGCCTCGCCGGGACACCGGGGCCCAGCTCCGACACCACCGCGCCCGCGCCCATGATGCGCCGGTGCAGGGACCGGTTCGACGCCGGATAGGCGCGCTCCGGCGCCGAGGCGAGCACCGCGATGGTCGCACCGCCCCCGTCGAGGGCTCCCTGGTGCGCCGCCGCATCGATGCCCAGCGCCATCCCGCTCGCGACCGTCACCCGGGCGGACCCGACCCCGCGGGCGAGCGAGCGTGCCATCTCCAGCCCGTACGGCGACGCCGTCCGGGCGCCGACGATGGCGACGGTGTCCTGATCGATCAGCTCGAGGAACCTGGCCATCCCGCCGGTGACATGGAGCACGGCCGGCTCGGCCGGCAGCGACCACAACGCCGCCGGGTAACCGGGATCGCAGCGGCAGATCACCTCCACCGCCGCCTCCGCACATCGCGCGCGGTAGCCGTCCGGGTCAAAGCCGGCCCGGTCGGCGTCCACCGCGCTCCGGTCCTTACCGGCGACGGCGGCGATCAGATCGTCGTCCGACAGGTCAAGCAGCTCTGGAATCCGCTTGCGGGCGATGTCGAGGTGCCCGGACAGACGGCCCAGGAGCCATGCCCTGGAGAGGCAGTCGGCGCAGGCGCCGGGCGCCTGCGCCTGCCGGCGGCGCGGGCGAGACCTGCTCACGGCACCGGTGCGATCTCGACGCCGGTGCGCTGGCGCAGGCTGAGCGCCAGCAGGACGTCGTCGCGCACCACCCGCTCACGGCCGGCGAGGTCCGCGATCGTCCGGGACACCCGCATGACGCGGTGGCGCCCCCGCGCGCTGAGCACGCCGTACTTGTACGCGCGTCTCAGCTCATCGTCGGCGTAGGCGTCGAGGCGGAGCCGTGCCTCCGCGACGCTGGTGTCCAGCTCGCCGTTGCTGGTGAAGCCGGTGCCGGCCAGCCGACGTCGCTGCCGGTCACGGGCCTCCGCGACCCGGGCCAGGACCTGAGCCGAGCTGGTGTGCGGCGGGGCCTGCAGCTCATCGTCTGCCGGCCGGCGCACGTCCACGAGCAGATCCATGCGATCCAGCAGCGGGCCACTCAGCCGCCGCCGATGACGACGGAGATCGACCTCGCCACACGTGCACCGCTCGTCGATGCCCGCGTACCCGCACGGGCACGGATTGGTGGCGGCCACCAGCATGAAACTCGTCGGAAACGCGAGTGACTCCTGCCCCCGGACGATCGTCACACTGCCGTCCTCGAGCGGCTGGCGCAGCGCGTCGAGGCTCGGGCGCTGGAACTCCGACAGCTCATCCAAAAAGAGCACGCCGTGGTGGGCCAGGGTCGCCTCGCCGGGACGGGGCGGCGATCCACCGCCGGCCAACCCGGCCGGCGAGATGCTGTGATGCGGAGCGCGGAACGGACGGACGGAGATGAGGCCATCGGCGTGAACGCGAGCGACGCTGTGGATGCGTGTCACCTCGATGGCCTCGTCGCGGGTGAGCGGTGGCAGAACGCTCGGCAACCGCCGGGCCAGCATCGTCTTGCCGGTGCCGGGCGCGCCCTCGAGCAGCAGGTTGTGCCCGCCCGCCGCCGCGATCTCCAGCGCCAGCAGCGGCGCCCGCTGACCGCGGATGTCGGCCAGGTCCGGCGGGGCCGGCCCGGAGCTGGGCGGGACGGCGCCGTTGGGCAGCGGGGGCGCCTGCCCGCCGGACAGAACCTCGGCCGCGGCACGGAGGCTCGCCACGGCGACGATGGCCAGGTCCTGCACCAGCGCGGCCTCTCGCGCCCGCGAGCGCGGCACGATCAGCCGCGTGCAGCCGAACTTCCGCGCGCCCTCGGCGACCGCCAGGGCACCCGGCGAGTCGCGCAGCTCGCCGCCGAGCGACAGCTCTCCGAACACCGCGAAGCCCTCGAGCGACTCGAGGGGAACCTGCCCGCTCGCGGCCAGCAGCGTGAGCGCCAGGGCGGCGTCGAAGCCCGGCCCCGCCTTGCGCAGGAACGCCGGCGCCAGATTGGCGGTGATCCGCCCGTCGGGGAACTTGAAGCCAGAGTTGAGGATGGCGGAGCGAATCCGATCTCTGGACTCACGGACCGCCGTGTCGCCCAGGCCGACGATCGTGAACGCCGGCAGACCGCTGCGGATGTCGACCTCCACCGACACATGGCGTGGCTGAACCCCGTCGATGGCGAAGGTGGTGACCCGAGCGAGCACGCTGCACACGCTACGGACATTTGTGTCATATGTGTGAGTCGAATTGTCAATCTTGTGTGCCGATCGGTTGACACTGGCACATAATTGGCACATCTGGACACCCACATGTGACACATTTTCGCGTAGCGTCCTGGGACGATGGGGAACGGCCTCGGACAGGCACTCGGACCGGCCGGCGAGCAACTCGCCGCCGAGCATCTGGCGCGTCTCGGCTACGAGATCGTGGAGCGCAACTACAGCACCCGGTGGGGGGAGCTCGACATCGTCGCCCGCCTGGACGGCACGCTGGCGTTCTGCGAGGTGAAGTCCCGGCGGGCGGGCGGCAGGGCCGGCGGGCCGCTCGAGGCGGTGGGACGCGACAAGCAGGTGCGGGTGCGCCGGATGGCGAGCAGCTGGCTGCTGGCGCACCGGGATCGTCCTTTTGCGGCCGTCATCCGCTTTGACGCGATCGGCGTCACCTTCGACGCGGCCGGCCGGATGCTGTCACTCGAACACCTGGAGGGAGCGTTCTGATGGAGAGGACCGCGCGCGGCGGCGGCGGCCGAGGCCCGCCCAGGCCCCGGCCCCGGCCCCCGCCCCGCGCCGCTCGGCGCGGCCGCGTCACCTCCGGACGGCCACCGACCGGCTCGCCGACTGCTTGGACCACGAACCGGAGCCGGCCCAGGAGACGCTGACCTTCACCTTGCGGCCGATCCGGCACCCACGCGGCAGGCCAAACGCCGAGGAGAAGTGATGGCGCTTGACCGTGGCGGTGCGCTTCGCCGTCGATGAGCCGCAGGCCGCGGACACGAGCAGCCGGCCGGTGAACCTGGCGGCGGTCGAGCCGCTGACCGACACCCCATCGCGCTTGGAGGCCTTCACCGCGGTCAACTTCAGTGCGGGCGGGGGCGGCGCCGGCGCCACCGGGGTCCCGACGGTGATCGGAGTGCTGACCGCCTTGTCGACCTCCTGCGTATTCGGACCCTCGAGCCAGGCGCACACGGTGTACAGGCCGGTCCTCTGCTTGACGATCGCCGTGGTGGACGTCGGGCCTCCGAACACCGATGCCGCGCCGGCGCCGAGCAGGATGGTCTCTGCCGGGTCCTGCTCCTGCTGCTGCAGTTCGAAGCTGTCAGCGCAGGTCTCGGCCGACGTGGTCCCGGCGGACGTGGTCCCGGCGGACGTGGTCCCGGCGGGCAGGAGCACCGAGTAGAGGTTGAGCTGCTGGTCGGTCTGGGTCGTGTATCCGAGCTTGAAGGAGACGTTGGGCGTGAGCGCCTTGGGCACCGAGATGCTGAGCTCGGACACCTGGGGCCCCTGAGCGGTGAAGTTGATGCTTGCCGGAGCGGCCAGGGAGTCAGTCCCATCCTGGCTGCCGTCCAGCCACGCGCACACCTGATACGAGCCCGGGGCCGGTGGCTTGTAGTTCGCCGCGACCTGGTAGGCGCCGGCCGGGAGCGCCTGGGCAGCGGGCGCCAGGATCGTCGTGTCCTCACCTCCCAGCGTCGTCACGTCCTCCTGGTAGCTGTTCTGGCACCCCAGCCCGCCGGCGGGCCGCACCACGGCGTCGACCGTGGCGTTGCCGGTGGATCCGTTCGTGCCCGAGAAGCTCAGATCGACCGGCACGGCCTGTTCCGGGGTGGTGGTGGCGTTGGCCACCGAGATCGTCGAGGTCGCCGCCATCGCCGACCCGGCAAGGCAGCCCGCCGCCGCCGTGGTCACGGCAGCGACGAGCGCGGCGCCGCGCGCAGCGCGCGGCACGATTCGTACCCGCATGGGTCTCCTCCGCTCTGAATGTGGACCGGACGGCCTGGCGTCCGGTCGGCTGGATGTGTCGTGTGGGTGTGGGCCGGGCGTCACGCGTCCGGCATCACTTAAAACGGACTATCCGAGCGCGAGTTGCTGATATGCCGTCGATTGGAACGACAGACGGTGCAACGGCGAGACGCCGAGACGCTCGATCGCGTCACGGTGCTCCGGCGTGGAGTAGCCGACATGCTGGGCGAACTCCCAACCCGGGTGGGTGGCGTCGGCCCGGCGCATGTACCGGTCCCGGGTCTCCTTGGCGAGCACCGACGCCGCCGCGATCGCCGCGCTCTTGGCGTCACCGCCGATTACCGCGCGCTGCTCGTAGGGCAGCGCGGACACCGGGAACCCGTCGCTGAGGCAGATGCACCCCTCGCACGCCACCCGGGCCAGCGCGTCGCGCAGCGCGGCCAGATTCGTCTTGTGCAGGCCACGGGAGTCGATCCCGGGAGCGCACCGCGAGACGATCGACACCCGCGCCGCCAGGCTGAGGATCACCGGGTACAGCGCCGCGCGGGCCTCGGGCGTCTGCTGCTTGGAGTCATTGAGCGTGCCCAGCGCCCGGGCCTGAACCGGCCCCAGGCGGTTGAGATCGAGCAGCACGGCCGCCGCCACCAGAGGTCCGGCCAGGCACCCGCGTCCCGCCTCGTCGGCGCCGGCCACGAACCGGACCCCCAGCCCCCGGTCAAAGTTGAGCAGCTTGCGGCCCGGGCGGCCGGCCCGGCGGCGCTGCCCGTCCGACCGTGCCTGCCCGTTAGAGCGTGCCGATGCGGTCAGGGGGCCAGTAGGTGAAGAAGGCGACCCCGATGATCCAGTTGTCGGGGACGGGCCCCCAGAAACGGCTGTCGTCGGAGAGACCACGGTTGTCCCCCATCATGAAGTAGTGCCCGGCGGGAATCGTGATCGTTTGCGGGAAATTGCAGGAACTGCCGCCGCCGCACTGCGCGATGTAGCCGTCCTTTTCCCGCTTGCCGTTGCGGATCACGTGGCCGCCGACGATTGAGATCCGGTCCCCGGGACCGGCGACGACCCGCTTGATGAAGGTCTGATTGGACTCCTGGGCCGTCGGCTTGTCACACGCCATGGCGTGGTCGGTGCCCTCGGAGCTGTCGCCGCATACCGGCGGATACGGGTCAGCGCCCGCCGGCGGATGGAAGACGACGACGTCGCCGACGCTCGGGTGGTTGATCAGCCGGTTGGCGAGCACGCGCTGCCCGATGTGGATGGTGGGCAGCATCGAGCCGCTCGGGATCCGGTAGGGCTTGACGATGAACGCCTGGATCAGGATCGCCAGGCCCACCGCCACCGCCACCGTGAGCACCAGCTCGATCAGGGAGCCCAGGGGAGATTTCTTCTTCTTGCTCGACGCGGGCACGGTGGTCGGGCTCAGAGGGTGCCGATTCGGTCCGGCGGCCAGTAGGTGAAGAACACCTTGCCGATCAGCCACGCCTTGGGCACCGGGCCCCAGAACCGGCTGTCGAGCGAGTCCGGACGGTTGTCGCCCATCATGTAGTAGTAGCCCTTCGGGACGGTGATCGTATGCGGGAAGGTGCACTCCCCGCCGCCGTCACAGGGGATCGTGTACGGGTCCTTCTCCTGGACCCCGTTGCGGATGACGTGGCCGTTGCGGATCGACAGCCGATCGCCGGGCAGGCCCACCACCCGCTTGACATAGGTCTGCGTCGATTCCCGCGGCTGCGGCGCGTCGCAGGCCGCCTGCCCGTCCTGGCCGGCGTTGTTCTCACCCTCGGCGGGATTGGCGCAGGTCTCGCTGGCCGGTGGGTGGAAGACGTAGATGTCGCCGACGTGCGGGCTGGAGAAGTGACTGCCGATCCGGTCGACGAGGATCCGCTGGTTGATGCGCAGCGTCGGCAGCATCGAGGCGCTCGGGATCTCGTACGGCTTGATGATGAACGCCTGGATCCCCAAAGCCAGACCGAGAGCGACCGCGACGATCAGGACCAGCTCCGCCGCTGAACGTGCCAGCGGCTTCTTGGTCTGCGTCACACCTACTCGTCGTCCGTCGCCGGCTCTTCCTCGCCCGCGTCGGTCGCAGCGGCGGCGGCCTCGGGCTCAGCTTCGGCCGGCTCGGTCTCGGCGGTGGCGTCCTGCGCGGTGGCGCCGTCCGCCGGCGGAGCTTCGGCCGGCGGCACTTCGGCCGGCGGAGCCTCGGCAGCCGGAGCCTGTGCCGCGGCCTCCGCGACGGCCTCGGCCACCGTCTCCTCCGCGGTGGCGCCATCGGCGTCGACCGGCGTGATCTCGCCGTCGGTGTCGGGCCCGTACAGCAGCTCGCGCTCGACCGCGATCTCCGGGCCGGCGGACCGGCGCTCGCGCACGCGGGCGCGCTTGCCGATCCGGCCGCGCAGGTAGTAGAGCTTGGCGCGCCGCACGTCTCCGCGGGCGGCGACCTCGATCCGCTCGATCTTCGGCGAGTGCAGCGGGAAGGTCCGCTCCACCCCCACTCCGAAGCTCTGCTTGCGGACCGTGAACGTCTCGCGGGCGCCGTGGCCCTGACGCTTGATCACCACGCCCTCGAACACCTGGGTGCGTCGCCGCGTGCCCTCGATGACCTGGAAGTGGACGCGCAGCCGATCGCCGGCGTCAAACGCCGGTACCCGTCGGAGCTGTGAGCGCTCCAGGCTGTCGATGACTGTGCTCATGGGAAAATGAATTCGCCCGCTCGTCGCATGGCATTCGGCAGTGCGGGCGGCAACCAGGCTGGTGCCCCGCGCAAAGCGCGGCGAGAGCCCATGCGGCGGCCTATGCTAGCGAACCGCCGACGATGGGAGATTGGTCGTGGGCTAAGAAGCCACGACGGCTGCCGGCGTTGAGACTCACGGCTTCCCCCGTTCGGACTCCGCAGCGCGCGAGCGGCTCTGGGCCAGCCGCCACTGCGCGATGCGGGCGTGGTGGCCGGACAGCAGCACCTCGGGCACCCGCCAGTCCCGATGCTCCGCGGGGCGGGTGTAGTGCGGGTACTCGGGCCCGCCCTCCAGGGCCGCGCTGAAGGACTCCTCCACCGCCGAGCGCTCGTCCCCGAGCGATCCGGGAAGCTTGCGCAGCACCGCGTCGCAGACGACCATCGCCGCCAGCTCGCCCCCGGCCAGGACATAGCGCCCGATCGACACGCGGTCCGAGGCGAAGTGCTCGATGATCCGCTCGTCGAACCCCTCGTAGCGCCCGGACAACAGCGTCAGGGCGGGCTCGGCGGCCAGCTCGTCCACGAGCGCGTCATCGAGCAGGCGGCCGCCCGGATCGAGCGCGATCACGCGCCGCTGCGCCGGCAGCGCCACCGGATCGATCGCGTAGCGCGCGCGCAGCGCGGCCTCGACCACGTCGACGCGCAGCACCATTCCGGCGCCGCCGCCGAAGGGCGTGTCATCGACCTGGCGGCCGCTGAGCGGCGTGTGATCCCGGTAGTTGATCCGGTGCAGCTCGTGGCCGGCGCCGAGCGCGTTGACGACGTGGCGCTGGGAGGCGAACCAGTCAAACGCCTCCGGGAACAGCGTGAAGACGTCGAGCTCCATCACGCCTCGCCGAGGAACGCCAGGTCCACGTCGATCACCCGCGCCACCACGTCGACGTTCCGGACCGCATCCTTGATCAGCGGCACCAGCAGGGGCGGGCGGGCGGGGTCGTCGGCCCGGGTCACCTCGAGCACCTCGCAGGACGGCAGTCCGAGCAGCCGCGCCACCACCCCCACCTCCCGGGCGCCGTCGCGGACCGCGCACCCCTCGAGGTCGGTGGCCCACCATTCGTCGTCCTCGAGCGCCGGCGCCCGGTCCCGGGGGACGCGGATCTCCTGCCCGCGCAGGGCCTCGGCGGCCCCGCGACCATCGCAGTCCTCCAGGCGCAGGATCAGACGGCGCTCGTGGCCGGCGATGCGATCGATCCGGCGAACGGTTCCGGCGACCTGGACATCGACGCCCATCTCCAGCAGCCCCGCCACCGGGTCGCTGACGTGAAAGCTCCCGTCGAGGCCGTGCGGGCGTCCGATCACACCGGCGCGCAGCCAGTGGTCCGCTTCACTCACCCTGACCGCTGTCCGTCAGTCGTCGACGATGTCCACGAAGACGCGGCGCTGCTCCTTGACGGCCGCGGCCTTGAGCACCGTGCGCAGCGCCGACGCGGTCCGGCCGCCCCGCCCGATCACGCTGCCGTATTCGTCCTGATTGACCGAGAGCTCGAGGACGATGGTTCCGTCGTCCTCCTGCAGCTCGGTCACCCGAACCTCGTCGGGGTGCTCGACAAGCCCCCGGGCCAGGTACTCGAGCAGCTCCTTCATGGGCTCAGCTCAGCTGATGCCCTGAGTGCGCAGCAGCTTGCGGACGCTCTCTGAGGGCTGGGCTCCGCGGGCGAGCCAGTCGCGGATGCGCTCCTCGTTGAGCACGATCGTCGAGGGCTCGGTCTGCGCGTTGTACTGGCCGACCGTCTCGATCACGCGTCCGTCGCGCTTGGAGCGTTGATCCGCCACGACGACGCGCCAGATGGGATTCTTGCGGCCGCCAACGCGGGTTAGTCGAAGTCTCACTGACATCAGCGAGCGAGGTTAGCGTGCCGCGAGCGGTAATGGGTTGCGAGGGACGGAAACGCGAGCGCGCGGTGGGCGTCAGCGAGCCTGGCGCATGAGCGCCCCGAGGTCCGGCATCCGCCCCTGCGAGACCTGACGCATGACCTTGCGCATCTGCTCGAACTGCTTGATCAGCGCCTTGACCGCCTGCACGTTGGTGCCCGATCCGCGGGCGATCCGCAGCCGCTGGGATCCCTTGATCAGCTCGGGGTGCCGGCGCTCCTGCGGCGTCATCGACAGGATGATCGCCTGGAGCCGGTCGAACTCCCGCTCGTCGACCTTCGCCCCCCGCAGCTCCTTGCCGATGCCCGGGATCATGCCGAGCAGCGACTGGAGCGGCCCGAGCTTGCGGATCTGGCGCATCTGATCGAGGAAATCGTCGAGGCCGAACTCCTGCTTGCGCAGCTTGCGCTCGAGCTCGGCCGTCTGCTGCTCGTCGTAGTTGGCCTGGGTCTTCTCGATCAGGGTCATGACGTCGCCCATGCCGAGGATCCGCTGCGCCATCCGGTCAGGGTGGAAGCGCTCGAACTGGTTGAGCTTCTCGCCGGTGGAGGCGAACAGGATCGGCTTGCCGGTGACCGCCTTGACCGACAGGGCGGCGCCGCCGCGCGCGTCGCCGTCCAGCTTGGACATCACCACCCCGTCGAAATCGACGACCGCCGCGAACTGCTCGGCGACGTTGACCGCGTCCTGCCCGGTCATCGCGTCGACCACCAACAGGATGTCGTGCGGATTGACGGCCTTCTTGATCTCGGCGAGCTCGGTCATCAGCTCGGTGTCGACGTGCAGCCGGCCGCTGGTGTCGATGATCAGCACGTCCTTGCCCTCGGTCCGGGCCCGGTCGGCCGCCCACTTGGCAATCTCGACCGGGTTGCGATCGGTCCCCTGCTCGTAGACATCGGCACCGGCCTGCGTGCCGACCTTGATCAGCTGCTCGACGGCGGCCGGGCGGTACACGTCGCAGGCGGCCACCGCCACCGACGAGTGGTGCTCCTCGCGCAGATAGCGCGCGAGCTTGGCCGTCGCCGTGGTCTTGCCCGAGCCCTGGAGCCCGGCCATCAGCACGATGGTCGGCGGCCGCGGCGAGAACGACAGCTCGCGGGCAGCGCCGCCCATCAGCTCGGTCAGCTCGTCGGAGACGATCTTGACCACCTGCTGGCCCGGATTGAGCTGGCCCACGATGTCGGCGCCCAGCGCCCGCTCCTTCACCGCGTTGGTGAAGCTCTTGACGACCTTGAAGTTGACGTCGGCCTCGAGCAGCGCGAGGCGGATCTCCCGCATGGCGGCGTTGACGTCATCCTCGGTCAGCGTGCCGCGTCCGCGGACGTCGGCAAGCGTGGCCTGGAGTTTCTCGGCGAGGGAGTCGAACATGGGGTTCGCTGTTGAGGCTACTGAGTGGGCGGCCCGTTCAGGCGCCCCGGCGTGGATCTCTCCGCCGGCGTGGGCGTGGCGATCTCCGCCGGCGTGGGCGTGGCGGTCCCCACCGGCGCCGGCCCGGACCTCCCCGCCGCCGACTCGCCGGTGAACGCCCGGCGGATGCCGCCGAACGCCTCGGCGAACTCCGACGGGATGACGAACACCTTGTTCGCGTCCCCCTGGGCCAGCTGCGGCAGCATCTGCAGATACTGGTAGCTGAGTAGCTCGGGGTCGACCTTGGCCTCGTGGATCGCCGCAAAGACGGTGTGGATCGCCTTGGCCTCGCCCTCGGCTCGCAGGATCGCCGCCTGGCGCGCGCCCTCCGCGGTGAGGACCGCCGCCTGCTGCTGGCCCTCGGCGGTCAGGATCTGGGACTGCTTGACCCCCTCGGCGGTGAGGATGGCCGCGCGCTTGTCGCGCTCGGCGCGCATCTGCTTCTCCATCGCCTCCTGGATCGAGCCCGGCGGATCGATCGACTTGATCTCGACGCGATTGACCCGGATGCCCCATTTGTTGGTCGCCTCGTCGAGCACGCCGCGCAGCTGGGCGTTGATGTGATCGCGGCTGGTCAACGCCAGCTCCAGCGTCAGCGAGCCGATCACGTTGCGCAGCGTGGTGACGGTGATCTGCTCGATCGCCTGCAACGGGTTGGCCACCTCGTAGGTGACGGACTTGGCGTCGTTGATGGTGAAGTAGAGGACGGTGTCGATCCCGACGACGAGGTTGTCCTCCGTGATGACCGGCTGCGGCGGGAACGAGACGACCTGCTCGCGCAGATCGATCAACGGCCTGAGCCGGTCGACGAACGGCATCAGCACGGTCAGACCCGGATTCAGCGTGCGGTTGTAGCGCCCGAAGCGCTCGACGACCCCGGCCCGGGCCTGGGGGACGATCCGCACGGTGCGGGCGAACATGATCACCAGGAACACGACGACGACGATGGCGACGATGGCTGCTGCCATGGCCCCTCCTATTCGGTCACGAGCGCCGTGGCGCCCTTGATGTCGACTACCTCAACGCGCGTCCCCGGCTCGATCTCCTGATCGTCGTAGAGCGACCGCGCGGTCCAGACCTCGCCATCGATCTTGACGATCCCCACCCCTTCGGCGTTCGAGATCCGTTCGATCACGGTGGCGGCCTTGCCGACGAGCGCCGCCCCGCCGGTCCGGATCGATGGCGGCATCCGCAGGTGCGAGCGCACGATCGGGCGCACGAGGACGAGCGTCAGCAGCGACGCGATCACGAACACGATCACCCCGACGGCCGAGCCGGCCACGGCGTCCCCGGCCGCCGCCAGGACGGACCCGAGTGCGAACGGCGCCAGGAAGAATCCGCCGCTGAGCATCTCGCCGACACCGAACGCGCCGGCCAGGATCACCCACAGCAGCCAAAGGGGCATGTTCCGCGAGCGTAGCGCTCAGGGGCGGCGGTCAGGACACCAGGGCTCGGGCGAACTCGGCGGCGTCGAACGGCCGCAGATCCTCGAGCTGCTCGCCGACCCCGATCAGCTTGACCGGGATCCCCAGCTCCTGGGCGATCGCCAGCGCGATGCCGCCCTTGGCGGTGCCGTCGAGCTTGGTCAGCACCAGGCCCGAGACGTCGATCGCATCCGAAAACGCCTTGGCCTGTCGCAGCCCGTTCTGACCCGTGGTGGCATCGACGGTGAGGAGCGTCTCGTGGGGAGCCTCGGGGATCTGCTTGGTGATCACGCGCCGGACCTTGACCAGCTCGGCCATCAGGTTGTCCTGGGTGTGGAGGCGCCCCGCGGTGTCGATCAGCACCACGTCGGCGCCGTCGCGACGCGCGGTGGCGATCGCGTCGAACGCGACCGACGCGGAGTCGGCGCCGAGTCCGCCCTTGACGAAGCCCACCTCGGCGCGCTGCGCCCACAGCTCGAGCTGCTCGACGGCGGCGGCGCGAAAGGTATCGCCGGCGGCAAGCACGACCGAGCGATGGAGTTCTCGGCTCAGATGCCACGCCAGCTTGCCGAGCGTGGTCGTCTTGCCGGTCCCGTTGACCCCCGCCACCAGGATGACCGTCGGCTCGGCGCGCAGATCGATCGTGTCCTCACCGGTCCGCGCGAGCTCGGTCAGCAGCTCGACCAGCCGGTCAGACAGCTCCTGGCCGCCGGATAGCTTGTTCTCGGCCGCCTCCTGTTCGAGCTGGGCCACGACCTTGGCGGTCGTCTCGGCGCCGACGTCGGCGTAGATCAACGCCTCCTCGAGCCGCTCCCAGGTCTCGTCGTTGAGATCCTCGAACAGCGTCGCCTGGATCTCTGACTGCAGCGCCTGGCGGGTCTTGCGCAGGCTCTCGCGCAGGCGCCGGAAGCGGCCCAGGCGGCGCTCGGCCGGTTCCTCGTCGGCCGCCTCCGAGGTCGCCGCGCCGTCGATGATGAACAGATCCCGCCAGTCGCGCGCCATGACCTCAGGCCGCTTCGACGACCGCGGCGAGACGCCGGGAGATGACCTTGGAGATCCCGTCGGCGCCCATCGAGACGCCGTACAGCGAGTCGGCGGCCTCCATCGTGCGCTTCTGGTGGGTGACCACGATGAACTGGGCGCGCGAGGAGTATTGGCGCAGCAGGGCGAGGAAGCGATCGATGTTGAGATCGTCGAGGGCGGCCTCCACCTCGTCGAGGATGTAGAACGGGCACGGGCGCGCCAGGAACACCGCGAACAGGAATGCCAGCGCGGTCATCGACTTCTCCCCGCCCGACAGCAGTGACAGCCGCTTGCAGTCCTTGCCGGCCGGAGTGATCTCGATCTCGACGCCGAGCAGATCCTCCTCGGTGCGCTCCTCCTCCTCAGAGCCGCCCTCCTCGCCCTCCTCGCCGTCCCCGTCGGCGTCGGCGTCGGGGTCGGGCCCCGGAGCCCGCTGGCCGCCGATGACCCGAGCGGCACGCCCGGCCGAGTCGGACTCCGCCACGAGCCGCAGCTGACCCTTGCCGCCGGGGAACAGCTGCCCGGCGAGCTCCTCGAAGGCGGCCGCGGTGGCGGCGAAGGTCTGTTCGAAGATCGTGCGGATCTGCCTGTCGGTGTCGGCGATCAGCTTCTCGAGCTCCCGCAGCGCGGTCTCCAGGTCGCTGCGCTGGGTCTCGAGCTCCTCGACGTGAGCGACCGCCTCGGCGTACTCCTCCTGGGCCAGGGGGTTGACCGGCCCGAGCTGCTCGCGGCGGCGCGCAACTCGTTCCAGACGGGCATCGAGCGTCTGGCGCTCCTCGGTGGTCAGCTCCCGGTCGGCCGGCTCGGCCGCCAGCTCGAGCCGCTGGGCGATCCGCCCCAGCTCGACCTCGGCGTCGGCGGTCTGATCCCGTGAACGTTGCAGCCGGACCTCGGCCTGGGTGAGCGCGTCGTTCTCCTGCCCGAGGCCGGCGTGGAGCTGAGCCTCCTGCTGCGCGCAGGCGCGCAGCTCACCGGCGACGTGCTCGCCCGCCTGGCGATCGGCGGCCAGCGCCTCCTCGAACACCGCCAGCCGCTCGGCGATCGCCGCGGCCGCCGCCTCCAGCGCCACGATCACGGCCGCCACCGCCGGCACCAGCTCCCGGTCGCGCGCCACCGACGCGCGCAGGCGCTCCAGCCGGCGGTCGCGCTCGGTCCGCTCACGCTCGGCGCGGTCGAGCATGCGGCGCTCGGCATTGAGCTCGGCCGCCAGCTGGGACCGGCGCCCGGCATCCGGCCCATCGTCAGGGGCGTTGCGCCGCCGCTCGATCAACGCCGCGATCCGGCGCTGCTCCTCGCCGGCCTCGTCGAGTGCTCGCACGGCCGCGCGGTGCGCGTTGGTGAGGCGGTCGCGCACAGAATCGGCCTGCGACACCACCGCGGCGGCGGCCTGCGCCGCCGCTCGGGCATCGATCTCTCCCTGCGCGGCGGCCTCGCTCGCGCGCACCAGCTGCTCGCGCCGGTTGCGCTCGGCGAGCACGCGCTCCTCGCCGACGGCGGGCGCCTGGCGCAGCTCGCGGGTCCGGGCCGACCACACCCGCCCGGTGGCGGTGACGGCGACCCCGGAGAAATCCGCCGACAGCCCGGCCATATCGTCCACCAGCCAGGTGTCGCGCAGCAGGGCGCGCGCCAGCGCGAACGCCCGCCCCTCACCGCGAACGCGATCGACGAGCCGCTGTGCCCCCGGCAGCGGGGACGCGGCCGCGTCCCGGACGCCATCCGCGGCCCCGTCCTCGCCCACCACGAGCGCCCGCCCACCATCGGCGCCGGCGCGGTCGAGCAACGCCGCCCCCGCCGCCTGGTCATCGACCACCGCGGCGCGGAGCCGCCCGTCGAGCGCCGCCGCCACCGCCAGCTCGTAGCCGGACTCGACCTCGAGCTCATCGGCGAGCGCCGCGGCGCCGTTGGGCGCTCCGGCCTGGCTGCGCAGGAACTGGTTGACCGTCGCCAGCTCGCCGCCGACGCGGGCGGCCTCACGGCGGGCGGCGTCCACCTGGCGCTCGGCCTCGCGCAGCGCCGTCCGGGCTCGCTCGGCGTCGGCCTCGCCCGCCTGGCGCTCGCGCTGGTGGCCGGCCGCGGCATCCGATTGCTCGGCCACCGCTCCGGCGGCCGCCGCCAGCTGCGCCTGCAGCTCGGACAGCTGGCGCGTCAGCTCCGCCTCGCGGTCGCGATCGAGCGCCGCCAGGGACTCCTCCAGACCGGCGATCCGCTGCGTCGCCTCGGGATCGCCGCCGTCGGCGGCGGCCTCGGCCTCGAGCGCGGTCACCAACTCGGCGTACCGCTCGAGGCGACCCTCGATCGTCGCGACGGCCGCCCGCGCCGATTCGGCGCGGTACGAGATCCGCTCGGCGGCGCCCCGCGCCCCGTAGGAGCGTCGCGACAGCTCCTCGCGCTGAGCGCTGCGCGCCGCCAGCGCCTCCTCGGCGGCCTCGCGGCGCTTGGCCACCGCCTCCAGCTCGGCCTGCAGCTTCTGGCGGCGTTCCCGCACCCCGGCAGCGGTCACCTCGGCCACGCCCATGGCCGCGCGGAAACCGCGGACGTCGTCGCGGGCCAGCTCCCAGCGGATCTCGAGCGACTGGCGCTCGAGCCGGTCGTGCAGCTCGGCGGCCTCGGCCTGGCGCTTGAGTGGGCGCAGCCGTGAGCGCGCCTCCCGCTCGACGTCGAGCGCCCGATCGAGGTTGTCCTGCGTGCGAGCGAGCTTGAGCTGCGCCCGGCGGCGGCGCTTGCGATGCTTGCCCAGCCCGGCCGCCTCCTCGATCAGCATCCGCCGCTCGCGCGGCTTGGACGTGACCAGGGACTCGACGCGGCCCTGGGAGATGACCGAGTGCATCTCCTTGCCCAGCCCGGTGTCCGACAGCAGCTCGACGATGTCGACCAGCCGGCAGCGGGCCCCCGCCAAGCGGTACTCCCCCTCACCGGACCGGTCCAGCCGGCGGTAGATCGAGATCTCGGGGACACCGAGACCGAGGCTGCCCTCGCTGTCATCGAGCACCAACTCGACCTCGGCGTGTCCGGCGGCCTGGCGCCCGGGGGCGCCGCCGAAGATGACGTCCTGCATCGACTGGCCACGCACCGCGACCGGCGACTGCTCGCCCAGCGCCCACAGGACGGCGTCGGTGACGTTGGACTTGCCGGACCCATTGGGCCCGACGATGACGCTGACGCCGGGCCCGAACTCGAGCCTGGTCCGGTCCGGGAAGGACTTGAAACCCTTGACGGTGATCGATTTCAGATACATGCGGCCATCCCGGCGTTCAGGTGGTCATCGCGTCCAGCGCGCGCTGGGCGGCGTCCTGCTCGGCGTCCTTCTTGCTGCGCCCGACGCCCGACCCGATCTCCCGGCCGCGGATCGTGGCGTTGACGGTGAACGTCCGGTCGTGCGGCGGGCCCTGTTCCTCCACCACGGCGTAGCTGACCAGCTCGCCGCGACGCGCGAGGCGCTCCTGCAATGCGGACTTGAAGTCCACCGAGTGCTCCAGCGCATCGTCGATCTCGGGCTCGAACGCGTCCACCACGGCGTCGGCGGTCGCGTCGTAGCCGAACGTCAGATAACACGCGCCGATCACCGCCTCGATCACCGAGGCGAGCACCCGCTCGGTACAGATCAGCGATTCGACCCCCGGCGCCGCCGCCGGTGGCGCCGCCGCCCGCAGCCGCTCGGGAACCCCGAGCCGCTCGGCGACCGCCCGGCACGAGCGACCCGACACCGCCTGGGCCCGGATCTTGGTCAGCCGACCCGGTCCGAAGCGATCGGCGTCCAGGCGCGGGAACAGATGCGTGGTGACGGCCAGCCCCAGCACGCTGTCGCCCAGGAAGGCGAGGCGCTCGTAGGAGCCCGACCGGCGCGCCGTCCACGAGGAGTGCGTGAACACCGATCCCTGAAGCTCCGGCTCCAGACGGTCGAGCATTTCGGCCAGCGACGTGCCGGAGGCCGGGGTCGGGTGGTGGGGTCCGGAGTTCGACCCCACCGGATCGCGTTCTGGAGTCACTCAGAGTCAGGACCTTGGTTCGCGATCGCCGGCTCGGCCCCACTGGCGAGCACAAAATCGACCGCCTGCCCGACGGTGAGGATGTGGCTGGCCTCCTCGTCGGAGATCCGCACGCCGTAGGAGTCCTCGAGCTCCTGCACCAGCGTGTACAGATCAAGCGAATCGGCCTCCAGGTCCTCCCGGAAGCGGGTCGACTCACTGATCGAATCGGGCTCGATCTCGAGCTCGTCGACCAGGTGCGCGCGGATAAGCGAGAAGACGTGCTCTCGGTTCATCGACGCCACACCGTAGCCATCGGCCCGGACGCGAGGTCAGGCATTGTCGTCCTCCTCTCCCCCATGTCCGGGGGTTCGCAGTGCGCCGGCGGCCGCCAGGGCGGTCCGCGTGGCGCTGATCACATCTTCCTCCACTCCGCGCGCGGCGACCTCGATCGCCCGCGCGAAGCCGCGCCGGGTGAAGCGGCCGTGGGCGACGACGCCGAGATGGCGCAGACCGAGCATGTACGCCCCACCGGGACGCTCGGGGTCGATCTCGTCGCGCAGGGCCTGGATCGCCGGGGTCAGCAGCCAGCCGCCGAGCTTGGCTCGCGGCGAGCTCATGGCCGCGTCGCGGATCGCGCGCAGGGTCCGGCTCGAGACGCCCTCGATCAGCTTCAGCGTGATGTTGCCGGTGAAGCCGTCCATGACGACGACGTCGGCGGCATCGTCGAACACCTGGGTGCCCTCGATGTTGCCGACGAAGCGCAGGCCGGTGCCACCCTCGCCGGCGAGCTGCTCGTGGACATACACCAGATCCGGCGTCCCCTTGACCGCCTCCGCGCCGTTGGACAGGAGGGCCACTCGCGGCGACGGGATCCGCAGCACCGCCTGGGCGAACGCCGAGCCCATGTGCGCGAACTGCACGAGATGCTCCGGGCGGCAGGTGACGTTGGCGCCGACGTCGAGCAGCATCACCGGGCGCCCGCCGGGGACCGGCACCGGCAGCGCCAGGGCCGGCCGGTAGATCCCGCGATCGCGCCGCATGTTGAACAGCCCGGCGGCGAGCGCCGATCCGGTCGAGCCTCCGGACACGAGCGCCTGGGCCCGACCGGCGGCGACGGCCTTGGCGGCCTGGACGATCGAGGCCTCGGGGGTCGAGCGGACGGCGTAGGCCGGATCGGCCGCCTTGGCGATCGACACCGGAGCGTCGACGATCTCAACGCCCTCGGCGACCTCGCCGATCTCGGCCGCTGGTCCGAACAGGATCACCCGGGTGCCGGCCGCGGCGGCAATCGCGGCGCCGGCGGCCACCTCCGCGGGGCCCAGATCCGCCCCGCCCGCGTCAACGGCGACGGTCACCATGACGGTGACTGGCTAGACCGACTGCTGGCCGGTCTCGGCAACGACCTCGCGGCCCCGGTAGCTCCCGCACACCGGGCACACCCGATGTGGGATACGGGGGCTGTGGCACGTCGGGCAGGCGTTGTACGTCGGTGCCTTGACCTTGTGCTGCGAGCGTCGCTGCGTCGTGCGCGCGTGGGATTGCTTCTGCTTGGGGACCGCCATGCGGGCAGGAGGCTAGCAGGCGGGCTCGAGCGCGGCCGAGCGAGCGGGGAACCTACACCCGCCCCGGGTCGGTGCGCGCCGCGGGGCGGGATCGGCGTGGCGGCGGCCCCGGAACAAGCCGCTGACGCAGCAGCGGGGTGAGCTCCGCGGCGGTCATCGAACTCCCGAGCACCGGCCCCTGCGCGTGGGTGATCCCGCTGGCGGTCAGGAACTCCACCTGCGCCTGCGTCTCGACGCCGGTGGCCACGACATCGGCGCCGCAGGCCGCAGCGAGCTCGAACACGGCCAGCAGCAGCTTGACGGCGACCGGGTCGCCGGGGACGTCGATCAGCATCCCGCCGTCGATCTTGATCACGTCGAAGCCGAGATCGGCCAGCCGGCTGAGCGACGAATAGCCGGCGCCGAAGTCGTCGAGGGCGAGCGCGAAGCCGAACGAGCGGAGATCCTCGATCACCTCCAGCGAATCCGCCGAATCAACCGACCAGGCCGACTCGGTCAGCTCGACCGCGACGTTGACCGCGGCGAGTCCGTGCCGTTCCACCTGCCGCGCGAACCGGCTCACGAAGCCGGTCGCCAGCAGCTGACGGGGCGAGACGTTGACGCCGATGATCGGGGCCAGACCCTCGTCGAGCCATTCCCGCGCGTGGCGGCAGCATTCGCTGGTCACCCAGTTCATCAGCACATCCCCGGCGCTGCTCTGGTCGGCCTGGTTCATGAACGCGTCGGGTCCGAGCATGCCGCGCTCGGGGTGGTGCCAGCGCAGCAGCGCCTCCAGCCCGGACATCTCCCGAGCGTCGCCGAGGAACCAGACGGGCTGGTAGAGCAGCTCCATCTCCCCGTTGGCGATCGCGCTGCGCACCTGGTTGGCGATGCTCGCCCGCCGCGAGCCGTGCGATTCCGAGCGCTGGTGGAAGCTCAAGCGCCCGCCGCCGGCCGCCTTGGCCTTGTACATGGCCGCGTCGGCGTGGCGGAGCAGCGCCTCGGTGTCGGAGGCATCGTCGGGATACACGCTGACCCCGAGGCTGGCGCCGGTGCGGACCTCGGTGCCGGAGACGACGAACGGCTCGCGGAGGGCGTCGAGCAGCTTTCCGGCCACGTTCTCGGCCACCGCCGCCGGATCGTCGGTCAGGTCGCTGAGCAGGACGAGGAACTCGTCGCCGCCCTGCCGGGCGAGCACGTCGGTATCACGCAGGACCCCGCGCAGGCGAGTGGCCACGGCTGCCAGCAGTCGGTCGCCGGCGCCGTGGCCGAGGCGGTCGTTGACCTCCTTGAAGTCGTCGAGGTCCACGAACATCAGCGCCGCCGCGCCGTCGGCACGCCGCGCACGGGCGAGCGCCAGGTCCAGCTGCTGCTCGACCAGGATGCGGTTGGGCAGCCCGGTCAGCGCGTCGTGATAGGCGAGGTAGGCCAGCTGCTCCTCCCCGCGGCGGCGTTCGGCGATGTCGCGCAGGAAGGCATAGAAGAGCGGGCCGTCGCCGTTGATGCCCTCGACGCGGGTGACCGTCAGCTCAACCGGAAACACGGTGCCGTCGCTGCGCATCGCCATCGTCTCGATGCGCCGGTCCAGCAGGCTGGCCGCCGGATCCTGACGCACCCGGACGGAGTTGACGCGGTACGCGTCGCGAATGTCGGGGGGGACCAGGAGCTCGGCGACGTCGCGGCCGATGACGTCGGGGCTGCGGTAGTGAAATGTCCGTTCGGCGGCCGGGTTGAACTCGATCAGCCGGTCGTGCTCATCGACGGCGATCACACAGTCAAGCGCGGACGCGATCACCGCCCGGTTGCGAGCCGCGGCGGAGCGCAGCGCCGCCATCTGCCGGGCGCTCTCGATCGCGAGCGAGGCGTGGGCGGCCAGCGCGCCGAGCAGTTCCAGCTGCTGGTCGTCGGGGCGCAGGCCGGAGGCCGGCTCGTCGACCGAGATGATGCCGTACCGGCCCCCTCCCGATGCCTCGAGGGTCGCGAACAGGGCGTCGTCGGCACGCCAGCCCTGCTCGGTCGCGTCCGCGGCGCCGGGAACGTCGGGCGTGTACCACCGGACGCTCGTCTCGTCGTGCTCGAGGGTGCCCGCGGGAATGAAGTAGACCCCATGCCGGCGGAAACGCTCGGCGAGGAGCGGCTCCCAGGTGGCGGCCTGCGTCACGTTGCCGAGCAGGATCTGCCGCGCCCGCTCTGACCCGTGCACGGTCACCACCTCGTACTCGTTGCCCTCCGGGCGGTAGGCGTTGATCACCACGACGCCAAACCCGAGGGCCTCGGACACGGTGGCGGCCACCGCGCGGAGAGTCTCGAGCAGCGTCGGCTGGCGCCGTGTCAGGCGGGAGAGCTCCAACAGGCCCCGCAGCGGCGCGATTGCGCCATCCGCCCGGGTGGGCCCCGACGAGTCGCTCGGTTGGTGCATCTACTCGAAATGCAGCTCGGCGAGCTTGGCCCAGCGAGGGTCCGGCTCGCGTTGGTGGGCGTGATCGTCACCCGCCAGATTGAGGTCTGAGCCGCACACCGGGCACAGGCCGGCGCAGTCGGCCCGGCACAGTACCTGCGCCGGCAGCGTCAGCGCCAGGGCGTCGCGGGCCAAGCCCAGCAGGTCGAGAACGCCGTCGTTCACGTAGGGAGACTGGAGCTCCTCCCCCTCCCCCGGCTGGGACACCTCGCGCGCCACCACGCTGAACGACCGTTGCGCGGGCGACAGACACCGCATGCAGGGACCGTTCAACGTCGCCTCGAAGCTCAGCCGCAACGCATACCCGGCGCCGGTGGTGCGGGAGATGTCGAGCGCGACCGGAATCACCTCGGGCTCCACCGCGTAGGACTCGCCGCCGAGCTCGAACCGGTCGATCCCGACGTGGCACTCCAGACGCCGACCCTCGCCGGCGCTGAGCCTCAGTCCGCCCAGGTCGAATGTGTCGGTATGCAGGGGCATACCACGAGATTACCCCGCGTGCCGGGTGGACGAACGCAGTCAGGAACGCCGAGCCGCGATGATTACGCCCGATGTCGGACTGGTTTGCCACCTACGGGTTCGCCGAGGTCCACGACGGGCTGCTCATCGGCGCGTACCCGCTGGACGCCGAGGACGTCGAGATGCTCGCGACGATGTCGGTCACCCACGTGCTCAACCTGGTCGAGGACCAGGAATATCCGCCCGGCCGGAGGTTTCTCATCGAGGCGGCGCTGCGTGAGGCCGGGATCGACGAGCATCGCCTGCAGCTCACCGACTTCGGCCGGCTGCCCGCCGATCGCCTCGAGGAGGCGGTCCAGCTCGTCGTCCGCTGGTTGAAGGCCGACGGCCTCAGCTACGTGCACTGCCGCGCCGGCTGGCAGCGCTCCGCTGCGGTGGCGGCCGGCGCGGTGGCCATCTACGACGGGCTCGGGATCGATCAGGCTCTGCAGTTCGTCCAGCAGCGCAAGCCCTCCGCCGATCCACTGCCCCATCAGCGCGATGACCTGCACACCTGGTGGCGCGAGCGCAGCGGCCTGCATCCGCGCCGCTGACGGCTGAGCGGCTACTCGGCGGCGCGCAGCCGCCGGGGCCGGGCCGGCTCGTCGGCCAGCCCCGGGCCGAGGTCCAGCTGCAGCTCCGCGGCGTGGACGCTGCGGGCGCTGACGGTCACCGGCTCGAGCTCCGGTAGCTCTGCTCCCTCGGCCACCGCGCCGTGGTCGGCGAACCGCCGAGCCCCCGGGAGCACACGCGCCTCGTAGGAGCCGATCGTGTCGTTATAGGCGGCGACCGCGCTGTTGAGCCGCGTCCCCACCTTGGCGAGGAGCGTTGACAGCTTGACCAGCCGGGTGTGAAGCTCGCGCCCGAGATCGGAGATCTCCTGGGCGGATTCGGCGACGCGCTCCTGCTGCCAGCCGTAGGCGATCGAGTGGAGCATCGCCAGCAACGTCGTCGGCGTCGCGATGAGCACCCGCTGGCGCATGGCGTCCTCGAGCAGCGACGGGTCCGCATCGAGCGCGGCGCCGAGCAGCGACTCGCCGGGCAGGAACATGACCACCATGTCCGGCGTCGTCTCCAGCCGTGACCAGTAGGCCTTGTCGGCGAGCTGCTTGACGTGCTTACGGAGCAGCCGGGCATGGTCGCGCAGCGCCTGCTCGCGTCCGGCGTCGTCGCGCGCCTCGTGCGCGTCGAGCACGCCCTGCAGGGGCGATTTGGCGTCGACCACGACGTGCTTGCCCCCGGGCAGGTTGACGACCATGTCGGGCCGCAGCGTCGCCTCGTCCCCCGCATAGGAGTGCTGCTCGGTGAAGTCGCAGTGGCGGAGCATGCCGGCGGATTCGACGACGTTGCGCAGCTGCATCTGGCCCCACTGACCGCGGGTGTTGGGCTTGCGCAACGCGGTCACGAGCGCGCCGGTCTCCGTCCGCAGCCGGTCGCCGGTCTCGGCGAGCGCCCGCAGCTGGGCCTCGAGCCGCCCGCCCGACGTCCGGCGCTCCTGGTCGAGCCGGGTGAGCTGGCTGTCGACCCGGCCGAGCTGCTCCTTGAGCGGCGCGACGAGCTGCTCGACCGCCTGCTGGCGCTTGTCCAGATCGCCCTTCGCCTCGGTCTGCACGGTCCGCAGCTGGGCCTGGGCCAGCTCGGTGAGCTGGGACATGCTCGACTGCAGCGCCTCGGCGCTCAGCGCCTTGAACGACGCCGACAGCCGCTCCTGGGCGTCGGAGATCGTCGCCAGCCGCTCGGCCCCCCGCTCGCGCTCGTGCTCGAGGTCGGTCTGGGCCTTGACGAGCTGGCGCTCGAGCTCGCCGCCGCGGGCCGCCTCCGCGGTCAGCGAGCGCAAGCGGGGCCGCAGCGCCGCGGCGATGACGCCGGCGCCGATGATCACGCCAAGTGCGAGCCAGAGAGCGTTCATGGGTGGCCGTTCAGCATGGCGCGCCCCGCGGACGGAACCTGAAAGCGCCAGAATCCCGGCGATGAGCTCGCAGACGATCCGCCGACGACTCGTCGTTTACGGCAGGGTGCAGGGAGTTTTCTTTCGCGACTCGGTTCGCGAGGCCGCCGGCAACGAGGGCGTGAGCGGCTGGGCGACCAACCGGGACGACGGCGCCGTCGAGGTCGTGCTGGAGGGGGCGCCCGCGGCCGTGCAGGCGGTCGCGGAGTTCTGCCGGATCGGTCCCGTCAGCGCGCGGGTCGATCACGTGGACGAGCACGACGAGGCCCCGGAAGGGCTCGAGGGGTTCGAGATCCGCTGAGTGGGCGCGACCACCGCGACCCGCAGCTACCAGGCTGGAACCCGAAAGAAGCTAGGAAACCTCGGCGGGCTCGTCCTTGCCCGCCAGGCGATCCCGACCGCGCTGCACGGCGGCGATGAACTTGCTCAGGTTGACCTCGAGCGTGTTGAGGATCTCGTCGGCGTAGTCCTCGGCGCCGAGACGAATCTCCCGCTCACGCGCCCGGGCGTCCTCGATGATGTCCTCGGCGGCGCGTTCGGCCTGCTTGGTGATCTCCTCGTCGGAGATGAGCCGCTCCTGGCGCTCGCGGGCCTCCTTGACGATGCGCTCGGCCTCACGCTTGGCCTCGGCCAGCATCTCCTGGCGCTCCTTGACGATCCAGCGCGCCTGCTTGATCTCCTCGGGGATCGTGGCGCGCATCTGGTCGAGGATGTCGTAGATCTCCTCCTTGTCCACGCGGACCTGGTCGGTCAGCGGGACCGGCTTGGCGTTGTGGACGAGGTCGTCCAGCTTGTCGATCAGTACTAGGACATCCATCTCGCGCACCTCTGTTTCGTCACCGGCCGAGCCGATCCTTCAAGTGCTGCGCCACCTCGTCGGGCACCAGGTCACTGATGTCTCCGCCGAACGTGGCCAGCTCCTTGACGCCACTCGACCTCAGGAAACTGTACTTGGGCGACGCCATCAGGTAAACGGACTCGATGTCGGGCGCCTGCCGGCGGTTCAGCTGATTCATCTCGAGCTCGTATTCGAAATCGGAGATCGCGCGCAGTCCCTTGACGACCGCCATCGCCTGCTTCTCCCGCGCGAACTCGACCAGCAGGTTCGAGAAGGTCTCGATCGAGATGTTCGGGAGATCGCTGGTGGCGTTGCGGATGAACTCGATCCGCTCCTCGGCGGTGAACATCGTGCCGCCCTTGCGCCACGGCAGGTTGACGATCGCGACGATCACCTCGTCGTACATGCGGGAGGCCCGGGAGATCACGTCGAGATGGCCGTAGGTGACCGGGTCAAACGTGCCCGGGCAGATGGCGATGCGGTTATCGAGCGGCATAGATTGCAATCAGGGTGTCGCCGTAGCGGCGGACGTCAAGCGCTTGGAGCGCCAGCTCGAGCGGGCTCCGGCGGTCGCTTTCGGCCACTACCCGCGAGTCGGCTGCGAGTATCGGCCCCAGTGCCGTCGTCAGCTTCCGTCCGAGGGTGCTCGCGTGACGGTATGGGGGATCAAGGAACACGAGATCGTATTGACGAGCGTGGTTGCGTGCGGCCTGGAGCCATTGCAGCGCGGGCTGGCGGACCACGTCGGCCTCGATTCCCAACGTCTCCAGGTTGCGCCGGATGGCGGTGATCGCCGCCGCCGCGGAGTCCACCAGCGTCGCCTCACCGGCTCCGCGTGACAGCGCCTCGATCGCCAGCGCGCCCGATCCCGCGAACAGGTCGAGAACCCGCGCCCCCTCGACGTCCGCCAGGATCGAGAACAGGGACTCGCGCACGCGGTCAGAGGTGGGGCGCGTCGCCTGACCCCGGGGAGCGACCAACGGGCGCCCGCCGTAGACACCGGCGATCACGCGCATCGGCTCGCCCGATCGGCGGCGGGCGCGTCACGCCCGGATCGGCGCACGCGCCTCCTCGCCGAACACCCGGGCCAGGGCCTCGCCGAGCAGCGCGTGCTCGGGGGACACCAGGTCCGGATCGTCCGCGTCGATCGCCTCGGCGCGCATCCGGGCGCGCTCCTGCAGCTCGCGGTCACGCGGGAGCTCCGCGACCCGGAACTGCGCCAGCCCGCTCTGGCGGGTGCCGACGAGCTCCCCCTCGCCGCGGAGCTCGAGATCGATCTCGGCCAGGCGAAAGCCGTCGGTGTGCTCGGCGAGCGCCCGCAGCCGCGCCGCGCCCTTGGGGCCGAACAGCAGGCACAGGGACGCGTGCTCCCCGCGGCCGATCCGGCCCCGCAGCTGGTGCAACTGGGAGATTCCGTAGCGGTCGGCGTCCTCCACCAGCATCACGGTGGCGTTGGGCACGTCGATCCCGACCTCGATCACGGTGGTGGCCACGAGCACGTCGGCCTGGCCGCCGGCGAACCGCGCCATGACCTCCTGCTTGTCCCCCGATCGCATCTGGCCGTGCATCAGCACCACCCGGAAGTCCTGGAGCTCCCCGGCCCGGAGCCGCTCGAACTCGACGGTCGCCGCGCGGGCCGCCAGCGCCTCTGACTCGGACACCAGGGGACAGACGACGAACGCCTGGCGCCCGGCGCGCAGCTCCTCCCGGATCCGGTCATAGGCCCGGGCGCGCTCGGCCTCGGTCGAGCAGACGAACGTCTCGATCGGCTGGCGTCCCTTGGGGAGCTCACGCAGGACGGTGAAGTCGAGATCGCCGTACTGCGACAGCGCCAGCGTCCGCGGGATCGGGGTGGCGGTCATGTGCAGGACGTGGGGGCTGCGATGCGATTCCGGCCCGCCCGCCTTGGCGTCGAGGGCGGCGCGCTGGCGGACCCCGAACCGGTGCTGCTCGTCGACGACCGCGACGGCGAGCGATGCGAACCGCACGGGATCCTCGATCAGCGCGTGGGTGCCGACGATCAGGGACAGCTCGCCGCTGCCGAGCTTGCCGAGCAGATCGGCCCGGCGCCGACCCGGCGTCGAGCCCGTGAGCAGGCCGATCGGGACGGCCTCCCCGGGCATCAGCGCCTGGATGGTGGCGAAGTGCTGCTCGGCGAGCGGCTCGGTCGGCGCCATCAGCGCGCCCTGATGGCCGTGCTCGATCGCCCGCAGCAGGGTGTAGAGCGCCACCACCGTCTTGCCCGAGCCGACCTCGCCCATCAGCAGCCGCTGCATCGGGCGGCTCAGCGCCAGGTCGCCGTCGACGTCCGCGATGGCGCGACGCTGGTCTCCGGTGGGCGTGAACGGCAGCATCTCGGCCAGCCAGCGCGCGCTCAGCTCCGGTTCGCCGTCGAGCTGGGGGGCGACATTGCCGGCGCTGCGCAGGCGGCGGCGCCGCAACAGCGCCAGCTGGACGAGCAGCAGCTCGTCAAACGCGAGCCGGCGCCGTCCGAGAGACTGCTCCTCGTCGCCGCCCAGATGCACCCCACTGAGGGCACACCGGCGGCCGGGAAGCCGCTCGCGCACCCGCAACAGGGCCGGCAGCGGCTCGGTCACGTCGGCCAGGGCGCCGGCGTGGTCCCGAACCAGCGCCAGGATCTGGGTGGACGAGAGGCCGTCGGTGGCGGCGTAGTGCGCGACGCCCTCGTCGCCGGCGCTGGCCTCGGTGGTCCGGGCGTGGCCCTGGACCCGGAAGCGGTTGCGCGCCTCGAACTTGCCGTGCAACACCAGGCGCGTTCCCGCCGGGTACTTCGACGCCAGCCAGGGCTGGTTGAAGAACGTCGCCTTCATGGCGCCGCTGCCGTCGGCGACCGTGGCCTCCACCAACGGCCGCATGCCCCGCCGGCGCACCGGGCGCGACGCGATGCTGCGGACCTCGACGACCACGGTCGCGGTCTCTCCGGAGACGAGCTGGGCGACCGAGCGGGCCTCGCGCCGATCGCGGGGGATGTGCTCCAGCAGATCCCCAACCGTGTTCAGGCCGAGCCCCGCCGCCGCCGTCCGCGCCTTAGCATGGTCAAGCGCCAGCGGCGCAGCCAGCGACGATGGTCGCGGGTAGCGGACCGGAGCCTGCGCCAGCTCGTCGGCGGTCAGCGGGCGGGCACCGGCGAATTCCGTGACGGACACGCCAAGATGATGACCTCAGCAGCGGTCGGTCACTCGGCGGACAGCAGCCACCAGTAGCTCGGCTGACCGCCGTCGGACAGCTCGAGCTCGGCGTCGGGACCGACCAGTGCGTGAACCGCCGCGTCGTCGAGGGGAGCGTCGGCGCCCCGCAGGCACGTGATCAGCTCGGCGTCGCGCGCCAGCTGATCCAGCACATCGCGCAGGGTCTCGGTGGGCGAGCCCCACGCGACCAGCTCCTCCTCGACGTAGCCGACGGCATCGCCGGCGTGGAATCGGCCCTGGACATCGTCACGGGCCGCCGGTGCGACCGCGCCGGTCCGCACGCCGGCCAGGGTCGCCAGCATCGCGCCGGCGTTGTCGACCGCCCGGCGCGCCGGGTCGAGACTGACGGCGGCGGCGAGGCCGCTCTGAGGGGAACGCGTGGCGACGACCGAGACCGTCTTCTCCGACAGCTCCGCGGCCCGCTCGGCGGTCATCACCACATTCGGGCTGTTGGGCAGGACGACGACCTCCTCGGCGGGAACCGTGTGGATCGCCGCCAGCAGGTCGTAGATCGACGGGTTCATGGTCGGCCCGCCGTCGAGCACCCGGACGCCGAAGCCGGCGAACAGGTTCGCCATCCCATCGCCGTTGACGACGGCCAGCGCCCCGCACACGGTCGCCGCCCCCGTCGCGGCCGACCCGTCGAGGCGCTCGTCGCGGCGCTGCACCTGCTCGCGCATGTCGGCGACGTCGAGATGGGAGACCACCCCGGCGTCGGCGAACAGCGCCGTCGCCGCATCCGGGTCATCGGTGTGAACGTGCACCTTGAGCGTGGTGGGATCGCCCACCACCAGCACCGAGTCGCCGATCCGCTCCAGGGCGCCGACGAACCGGCGCTGCTCGAGCCCCAGGCCCGTCACCGCGAAGTTGGTGCAGTAGCGATAGGTGGTCGATGCGTGCTGGGGATGGGTCACCCGGGCGGCTCGGTGGTGCTCGAGCGGGGGCGGCTCGGATCCCCGCAGCCCGCCGACGATCCCCGCCAGCAGCACCGTCAACCCGTAGCCGCCGGCGTCGACCACACCGGCCTCACGCAGCACCGGCAGCAGGTCGGGGCCGCGCTTGACCGATTCCTCGCCGGCCTCCAGGGCGGTCTGGATCAGCTCCGCGATGACGAGATCCTGCTCGCCCGCGGTGGCGTCCTCGCCCAGCCGCGCGTCGGACATGTGGGCGAGCTCGGACGCGACGCGATGCGCCATCTCGCGCACCACGGTCAGGATCGTGCCCTCGGCGGGCTCGCGGACCGAGCCGTACGCCTGATCGGCGGCGCGGGCCAGCGCGGCTCCGATCAGCACCGGGTCGACGAGCTCGCCGGGCCGGCTGATGAGCTCCTCGGCGGCGCCGCGGATCAACTGGGAGAGGATGACGCCGCTGTTGCCGCGCGCGCCGAGCAGCGCCGCCCGGGCGACCGAGGAGACGATCTCGTCGCGGCCGATCTCATCGATGGTGCGGCCCTCGGAGGCGCCGGCGAGGCGATCGAGCTCCTGCAGCACGGCGCGGAGGGTCAGCACCATGTTGTCGCCGGTGTCGCCGTCGGCGACCGGGAACACGTTCAGGTCATTGACCTCTTCGCGGCGGGCCTCCAGCGCCACCAGGCCCGCCTCGATCAGCGCCCGGAAGCGAACGATGCTCGGATCGGACACTCCGGTCTGGTCCGTCGCTCGCCCGGGTACGGCCACGGCGACCGCCTCAGCGAGCTTTGGTGATCTTGCCGGCCTTGAGGCAGCGCGTGCACACGTACACACGCCGGGGGGTACCGCCATCGTCGATCCGGACCCGCTGGAGGTTCGGATCGAAGCGGCGCTTGGTCGCGACCATGGAGTGACTGCGGTTATGGCCGAACGACGGACCCTTCGCGCACACGTGACAGACCTTGGACATCGCGAGCAGTATAGGAGACCCGGTGAGTTCGCGATCTCGGCATGCGGGCGCCGCGGCGCATCCGTACCATCCGGAGCTGATCGTGGATTCAGAACAAGCCAGCCGGGTAGACAACCGCCCCAATGGGTTCTAGCGGGCAGCCTCGGGCAGAGCCGTCCTCGCTGAAGCTCCCGGAGCGCTACCGGGCCCGCCGCCACATTGCCAGCGGCGGGATGGCCTCGGTCTGGTGCGCCGACGATCTGGTGCTCGGGCGAACCGTCGCCGTCAAGGTCCTGGCCGAGCGCTTCGCCCACGACGACATGGCCGTGCGCCGCTTCAAGCGCGAGGCGCGCGCGGCGGCCCGGGTGTCGACCCACGGTCACGTGGTGACGATCTTCGACGTCGGCGATCTCCTGCCCGAGGTCCGCGGCGGCGGCCCCGGCCGGGCCTTCATCGTCATGGAGTACCTGGCGGGCGGAACCGTCGCCGACGCGATCCGGGTCGGCGCGGTCCGGCGCCAGGAGGCATTGCGCTGGCTCCGCGAGGCGGCGTCGGCGCTCGACCACGCCCACGCGCGCGGGATCGTCCACCGGGACATCAAGCCGGCCAACTTCCTGCTCAACCGCAGTCGCGTGCTGCACGTCGCCGATTTCGGCATCGCCCGGCTGGTGAGCGAGGACACGATCACCGCCGCCGGAGAGCTGTTCGGCACCGCCGCCTATCTCTCGCCCGAGCAGGCACTCGGACGCGAGGCGACCGGCGCCAGCGATCGGTACGCCCTCGCGGTCGCCGCCTTCGAGCTGCTCGCCGGCGAGCGCCCGTTCGGCGCCGAGCACTTCGCCGCGCAGGCGCGTCAGCACATCGAGGACCCGCCGCCCCGCGCGTCAGCCCGAGACCGCACCCTGCCCCCGGTGACCGACGACGTCCTCATCCGGGGCATGGCCAAGCATCCGGACGAGCGCTTCGACACTGCCCGCGAGTTCGTCGACGCGCTGGAGACCGCCGTCTCCGGAGGGATCCCGGTGACAGCGCGATCGATGGCCCCGCCCCGCCGCGAGCGGGCGGTCGGCCGCTATCTCGGCGCGGCGGCCGCCGCGCGTGTCCGTGGCGCGCCCGGCGACGCCCATCCGGCCACCCGCAGCCGTTCCGGCAACGAGCCCCGTCATCCCAACGGCAGCCGGGTTCGCGGCGGCATGGGCGGTCGCGTCCGGCCCCCGGCCCCGGCGGCAGCGTGGACGCCGGCCGACTCGCTCCAGCGGGCGTCGGGCAGCCGGCACCGCGGCGGCCGGGCGATCGCGCTGGCGGCCCTGCTCGTGGTGATCGCCGGGGTCGGCGCGCTGGCGCTCGGTGGACTCGGCGGCTCCAAGCGTCCCACCCGGACCGCCGCGCGCACCCACAAGCCCAAGCCGGCGGCCGCCGTTCACCACGTCACGAGGGCCCAGACCCTCGCCCAGGCGCCGGCGCACACCACCAACTCCACGCCCACCACGACGACCGCCCCCCCGGCCACGCCGCCGAGCGCCGAGCAGCTTCAGCTCGCCGGCCATCAGGCGATGCTCGACGGCAACTACCCGGAGGCGATCGCCACCTTGCGCAAGGCGGTCTCGGCGGCGGCCCCGGGAAGCCTCACGTACGCCTACGGCCTGTATGACCTCGGGAAGGCCCTGCTGCTGTCCGGCGACGCCACTGAAGCCGTCGCGATCCTCGAGCGGCGAGCGAAGATCCCCAACCAGACGCCGGTCGTCCTGGCCACACTGGACCAGGCGCTCCGGGCGGCGGGACAGCCGCCGGTGCCGACCCCCGGCCAGCCGGGCGGCCATGGCCCGCCCGGTCAGGACAAGAAGGGCGCGGGAACCGGCGGCGCCGGCCTGGCCTCGCCCGGGCACGGGGGCCACGGCGGCAACGAGCACAGCAACATCCTCACCTGAGCCTGGATCCGCCGGTCCTGCGGTGCTCTCGCCGCCGGATGGCCGAGGGACGCCCCGGCGCGGAGCCGCTCAGATCGCGAAGCCCGCCCGCCCGCGCCGCCCCGCGAGCTCGTCCTTGACGGTGAGCGACGCGAGCACCGCCTGCGCCGCGTGCGCGCCGGTGTCGCGCTTGGAGCCGCCGTGCACCCGGGCGAGCGCCTGCTCCATCGTGTCGACGGTCAGCACCCCGAAGCCGCACGGCACGCCGGTCTCCAGCTGGACGCGGGTGATGCCATCGGTGGCCGCCGAGCACACGTAGTCGTAGTGGTCGGTCTCGCCGCGGATCACCGCACCGAGGCAGACGACGGCGTCAAACCGTCCTGACTCGGCGGCGTACTTGGCGATCAGCGCCAGCTCGAACGTCCCCGGGACCGAGAACGACTCGATCGTCGTCACGCCCGCCTCCGCCAGCGACGCCCGCGCCCCCTCCTCGAGCTTGTCGGCGAGCTCGGCGTAGAACCGCGCCACGCACAGCGCGACGCGACGGTCAGCGCCCATCGCGCCGGTGTCGGTCCTGCTCGTGCTCTCGCTCCAGCATCTCCTCGTCGAGGGCAAGTCCCTGGTGGTGCAGGGTGTGGCCGAGCCGCTCGGCCTTGGCCCGCAGGTAGGCCTCGTTGTGGGGGTTGGGAGCGTGCTGGATCGGCAGCTGGTCGATGACCGACAGCCCGTAGCCGGCCAGGCCGGAGATCTTCTTGGGATTGTTGGTGAGGATGCGGATGCTCGACAGGCCGAGATCGACGAGGATCTGAGCGCCGATGCCGTAGTCGCGCAGATCGGCGGGGAGCCCCAGCCGCAGGTTGGCGTCGACGGTGTCGAGCCCCTCCTCCTGGAGCTTGTAGGCCCGGAGCTTGTTGAGCAGGCCGATCCCGCGTCCCTCCTGGGACAGATAGAGGAGCACGCCGCGGCCCTCCTGCTCGATCATCGCCAGCGCCGACTCCAGCTGCTCGCCGCAGTCGCAGCGCAGCGAGTGGAACACGTCACCGGTGAGACACTCGGAGTGGACGCGGACGAGCACGTCCTCGCCCTCGACGTCGCCCTTGACGAGCGCCACGTGGTGCTTGTTGTCCACCAGCGACCGGTACCCGACGGCGACGAAATCGCCAAACACGGTCGGCAGCTTGGTGGACACGACGCGCTCGACGAGCTTCTCGTGGCGGCGGCGATAGGCGACCAGGTCAGCGACGGTGATCATCTTGAGTCCGTGCCGCTCGCAGTAGGGCCCGAGATCCGGCACCCGGGCCATGGTGCCGTCGTCGTTCATGATCTCGCAGATCACGCTCGACGGGTTGAGCCCGGCCAGCCGCGAGAGGTCAACGCCGGCCTCGGTCTGGCCGACGCGCTCGAGGACCCCGCCGGCCTTGGCCTTGAGCGGGAACACGTGCCCGGGCTGGACCAGCTCGCGCGGGCTGGACTTGGGGTCGATCGCCACCTGGATCGTGCGGGCCCGGTCAGCCGCCGAGATGCCGGTGCTGACGCCCGAGCGGGCCTCGATCGAGACCGTGAACGCCGTCGCGAACGCGGACTCGTTCTTGGCCGCCATCAGATCCAGGCCGAGGTCGTCGCAGCGCTCGGGGGTGAGGGCGAGGCAGATCAGGCCTCCCCCCTCCTTGCGCATGAAGTTGATCGCCTCGGGGGTGATGAACTGGGCCGCCATCGTGAGATCGCCCTCGTTCTCGCGATCCGGGTCGTCGCAGACGACGACCATCTTGCCCTGGCGGATGTCCTCGATCGCCTCCTCGATCGTCGCGAATGTCGACTTGGTGGAGCTCATCGCGTCACCGCCAGCAGCCGCTCGACGTATTTGGCCAGCACGTCCACCTCCAGGTTCACGATCGCCCCGACCTCGGTCTGGCCCAGGTTGGTTCGCTCGAGCGTTTCCGGGATCAATGAAACGGTAAAGGATGACGCCCCCGGTCCGAGCTCGGCGACGGTGAGCGAAATGCCGTCGACGGTGATCGATCCCTTGTGCACCATGTAGCGCAGGACGCCGTCGGGGGCTTCGATCTCGACGCGCCTGGCGAAGCCGTCGGGGACGACGCCGACGACGGTGCCCGTCCCGTCGACGTGCCCCTGGACGATGTGCCCGCCGAGCCGGTCGGTCGGCCGCACTGCGAGCTCGAGGTTGACCGGCGCCCCCGCGTTCGCCTCGGCGAGCGAGCTGAGGTGCAGGGTCTCGTTCATCACCTCGGTGGTGAACGTGGATGGCGCGATCGCGGTCGCGGTCAGGCAGACGCCGTTGACGGCGATCGAATCGCCCTCGCGCAGCTCGCCGGTCAGGGAGCTGGCGACGGTCAGTCGCACGCCATCGTCGGAGCGCTCCAGCCGCGTGATCTCGCCGAGGTCGTCGATCAGTCCGGTGAACATCTCCGCCTCACCAATCCTTGATCCGGGCCGAGATGAGCAGATCCTCTCCGATCCGCTCGCACTCGAGCGTCAGCGCTCGCACGGCATCGGCGATCTGCTCGACGCCCTCGCCCTCGAGGGGATCACGGGCGGTGCGCCCGCCGAGGACCAGCGGCGCCAAAAACAGCCGGATCTCGTCCACCTCACCGGCGTCCAGGAACGCCCCGGCGAGGTGCGGCCCCCCCTCGAGCAGGACCGAGCCGATTCCGGCGGCGCCGAGTTGATCGAGGGCGGAGACGACGCGGGCGGGCTCGTGCTCGCCGGTGGCGACGATCACGTCGGCGCCGTGCGCCTTCAGCGCGTCGGTGGCGGCCCGCGGAGCCGCCCGGGACACGACGACCGTCAGCGGGGTCGTGCGAGCGTCGCGGACGAGCTGGGCGTCCAGCGGCAGCCGGCCCAGCGAATCGAACACCACGCGCCGGGGCTGGCGGGCGACGCCGTCGATGCGGGCGGTCAGCAACGGGTCATCGGCCAGCGCGGTGCCGACGCCGACGACGACCGCGTCGCACTCGGCCCGCCAGTAATGGGCGCGCTCGCGGCTCGATTGCCCGGAGATCCACTTCGAGTCACCACTGCGGGTGGCCACCTTGCCGTCCAGGGTCATCGCCGACTTGAACAGCACCCACGGGCGCCCGGTCCGGGCGTGCTTGCGAAACGGCTGGTTGAGCAGGCGGGCCCGGTCGGCCAGGTCGCCGTCCTCGAGCACCACCTCGACGCCCTCGTCGCGCAGGATCCCGAGGCCGCGGCCGGAGGCGTGCTCCGACGGATCGTCGGACGCCACCACCACCCGGCCGATCCCGGCGACGCGGATGGCCTCGGTGCACGGCGGCGTGAGGCCCTGGTGACAGCAGGGCTCGAGCGACACGTACAGCGTGGCGCCGGCGAGATTTCGGTCCCCGGCGGCGCGGATCGCCTCCACCTCGGCGTGCGGTCCCCCCACCTCTCCGTGGAAGCCTTCGCCGATCGGCCCGTCACGATCGGCGATCACAGCTCCCACCAGCGGGTTGGGACTCACCCGGCCGCGGCCCTGCTCGGCGATTTCGATGGCGCGGGCGAGGTGCCGGCGATCGGTGGCGGCCGTCGTGCTCATTTCTGGTTTGGAGGATAGTTCGCAGCACATTTGCCGCTCGTCAGGCGATACACGCTCATCTCGGGGCCGGGCCGGGCGTACTGGCCGGGGTAGTAGTCGATCGACCAATCGAAGCTGAACGGCACCGCCCGGGAGCCGGGCGCGAACGGGCTGACGTGGTACATCAGCCGGGCGTGGTTGGCCAGCTCGGCGTAGTAGGCGATCGCCGCCGGCGCGATCTTCGGCTGGGCGAACGAGCGCCCGGCCTGCAGCGACCCGATCACCACCCAGCAGTAGCCGTCGTTGGCGTACTCGTCGAGCAGCTCGGGGCGCAGCGTGCGCTCGTACTCGTCGATCGCCACGTAGCGATGCTCCCCGGGCGGCAGGTGGTTGCCGTTGGCATCGACGTCGGTGACGTAGGTGTTCCACGTCTGCCAGCGCACGCCGGTCGGCGTCCACGGCAGCGACCGGCCGACGTCCTGGGCCCAGTCGTCGGACACGACCGGCTCGACGACCACCTTGGCCCCGGCCGGGACGTGGTCCACCATCCAGGCCCGGGTGAGGTTGCGGGTGTCGGCGCGGGAGAGGACGACGTCGTTGTGAATGACCGTGGTGGCGCTCTGGGCCAGCATCACGATCGCGGCGGCGCCCCCGGCGAGCAGCACCGGCATCCGCCGGGCGCTGACCAGCCAGCGGACGAGCTCCACCGCCGCGTAGGCGCCGAGCAGCGCGACGATCGGGAAGATCGGCATCAGCCAGCGCCCGAAGTAACGCTGCTGGTCCCCCATGAAGACGATGAAGGCGATCGGCGCCGGGAGCAGCACGAGCGCGAGCGCCAGGCGCCGGCGCACGAGCAGCAGTACGCTGCCGCCGACCGCGGCGATCGACGGCGCCCAGCCCAGCCCCCAGGTGAACGTCCACAGATAGAACGCCGTCCCGCTGCCGGCGGTCGTCCCCAGCTTCTCCGGGTCCGAGCCGCCCGCCAGCGACTGCTGAGTCGTCACGCCGGTGTGGAACGCGTTGAAGTCGAGCACTGCATACGGGTTGGCGGCGAGGAACGCCAGGACCGCGCACCCCACCGCCAAACCGAGCCGGCGCACGGACGTCAGCGGCGTGCCCGCGGCGTCGCAGATCGCCGCGGCGAGCAGGCAGACCGCCATGACCCCGCCCGTGTACTTGGTGGCGGCGGCGAGGCCGATCCCGATGCCGGAGAGCACGTAATCGCGGCGCGAGCCGTTGCGCAGCACTCCGGAGATCCCGTACAGGGCCAGGGCGACCGGCGCCAGCGTCGGCACGTCGTTGAGGGCCAGGTGGCTGTAGAAGATCGGCAGGAAGGCGAGCCCGAAGATCGCGGCGCCCAGCAGCGCGACGGTGCGGTTGAGCAGACGCTCGCCGGCGAGGTAGGTCAGCCAGACGGCGATCGTCCCCAGGACGGCGGCGACGACCCGGGCGAGGACGAACAGCTCGGTCGGATTGGTCGCGTAGGCCCGGCGGACGGCGTCGGCGCTGCCGAACCACAGCTCGAATACGAGATGCAGCAGGTAGGAGTACGCCGGCGGATTGAGAAAGTACTGGGGGTTGTAGTTATGCGAAAAGAACGCGACCGCCCGGGGGACGAAATGCGTCGCCTCGTCGGAGTTGTAGCTGTAGGGCAGGCCCTGCTTGATCCCCCACAGCCGCAGCACCAGCGTCAGCCCCAGCAGCACGATCAGCGCCGGCCGGTGAAGATCGCGCCGGCGGCCGCTCGCCTCGGGTGGCTGAGCACGACGACGGCCCAGCCGAGGCGAACCCGGCCGCCACAGCCCACGCCGACGTCGTGGCTCGGGCCTGCTTGCCGTTGCCGCGTCCATGTTCGTGTACGAGTATCCCGCTACCGTGTGATGAATAGCGCGTGCCCACGGCAACGGCTGGCGTTCGTGCTCACCCGCCCGGCGCGGCGCGTCCGGGAGTAAAGCGCGCTCCTCGCCATGAAGCTCATCATCCAGATCCCCTGTTTCAACGAGCAAGATCAGCTCGCCAACACGCTCGGGCATCTGCCGCGGCAGATCGACGGCTTCGATGCCGTCGAGTGGCTGATCATCGACGACGGCTCGACTGACAATACGATCCAGGTGGCCCGCGACAACGGCGTCGACCATGTCATCCGGCTGACGAATCACAAGGGCCTGGCCGCCGGGTTCCAGGCCGGTCTCGACGCCGGCCTCAAACTCGGGGCCGACGTCATCGTCAACACCGACGCGGACAACCAGTACGAGGGCGCCGACATCCCCAAGCTCGTCGCCCCGATTCTGCGGGGGGAGGCCGACATGGTGATCGGCGATCGCCAGGTCGACTCCAACGAGAACTTCAGCCGCGCCAAGCGCCGGCTGCAGCGGCTCGGGTCCTGGGTGGTGCGCCAGGCCTCCGGCACCGAGGTTCCCGACACGACATCGGGCTTCCGCGCCTACAACCGCGAGGCGGCGCTCCAGATGCAGGTGGTGTCGAAGTTCACCTACACGCTGGAGGGAATCATCCAGGCGGGGAAGCTGACGGTCGCGATCGACCATGTGCCGATCCGGACGAACGCCAAGACCCGGGAATCCCGCCTGTTCCCGTCGATCCCGGCCTACATCCGGCGCAACGGCCTGTCCATCTTCCGCATCTACTCCCAGTACGAGCCGCTGCGGGTGTTCTGGGGCGGGGCGCTGGTGATGGCCACGCTCGCCGCGGCAGTGTTCGTTCGTTTCGCCGTGTACTTCATCGAGGACCCGCACAAGGCCACCGGCCACGTGCAGTCGCTGATCGCGGGCGGCGTGCTGTTCAACGCCGCCATGCTGCTCGGCGCCCTGGGCGTGATCGGGGACCTGCTCGCCGCGCAGCGCACGCTGTCCCAGCGGACGTTTGAGCGCGTCCGGCGGATCGAGCTCCAGCTCGGCGTCGGTCCCTCCCACTACGAGGCGGGGACGCCGGCGAAGCCCGACACGGACAAGCCGTCCGAGGACCGCCAGGCGGTGGAGGTGTGACCACGGGCACCACGGTGCCCACGGGCAACACCTACGACAAATACGGCTCCACCAACCCGGTCGTGCGCCGGCTGATGGCCGGGTTCGAGGGCACGCTGGACGAGCTGTTCTCCCAGGCGGCCCCGAGCTCGGTGCTCGACGTCGGGTGTGGCGAGGGCGTGCTCACCGAGCAGTGGGCTCAGCGGCTGGAGTCGCGCTCGCCCGGCCGCGTCGTCGGAGTCGACCTGGACGATCCCAAGCTGGCGGCGGAATGGTCCGCCCGGCAGCGCGCCAATCTGCAGTTCACGCCGATGGCGGTGGAGGCGCTCGAGTTCGCCGACGACGAGTTCGAGCTGGTCGCCGCGACCGAGGTGCTCGAGCACGTGGTGGCGCCGGAGCGGGCGCTGGCCGAGATGGCCCGCGTGGCGAGTCGGCACCTGCTCGTGTCGGTCCCCCACGAGCCCCTGTGGCGGGCACTGAACATGGCCCGCGGCGCGTATCTGAAGGACCTCGGCAACACCCCGGGCCATCTCAACCACTGGACCCGGCGCTCGTTCGTCAGCCTGCTCGGCCGCTACGGCGAGGTGGTGCAGACCCGATCGCCGTTCCCGTGGACGATGCTGCTCGTGCGGGTTCATTAGTGATCGTCGGCGTCGCGACGGTGCCGGCGTGAGCTCGGCGACGACGCTCGCGCCGGGCGACCCGTCTCCCGCCGGCGGGGACGGCGACCAGCCACCGCCCGCCGATCAGTCGTTTGCCTCGGGCGCGCGGATCCTGTCGATCGGGATCGCGTCCACCGGCATCTTCACGTTCGCGTACCTGGCCACCTCCAGCCACGTGCTGGACGCCGCCTCCTACAGCCGCATCTCGCTGTGCTGGGCGGTGATGTTCGTGATCCTGTCGGTGATCTACCGCCCGATCGAGCAGCTGCTGAGCCGCACGATCGCCGATCGCCGCGCCCGCGGGCTCCGCGGTCATTCGCTGCGGGTGCCGGCGGCGATCCAGTTCGGGTTCGCGGTGGGGTTTTTGATCGTCGCGCTCGCCCTGCGCGGCCAGATCCAGCAGGGGATGTTCGACGGATCGAGCACGCTGTACTGGATCCTGGTGATCGGCGTGCTCGCCTACGCCGGCAGCTACTTCGCCCGCGGCTGGCTGGCCGGCAACCAGCGGTTCGCCCTGTACGGCGGCCTCGTCTTCCTGGAGTCGACCAGTCGCTTCCTGTTCCCGCTGGCGGTGGCGATCGGGATCGGATCGGGCCAGAGCGTGGTCGGGCTCGGGATGGCGGTGGCGCCGTTCGCCTCGCTGTCCGTGATGCCGTTCGCGTTCAAACGGATCCGGAGGCCCACCCTCCCCGCTTCGGCCGCGATCCCGGCCGCCGATGCCGCCGCCGAGGGGCCGGTGCATGCCCAGCTCGAGGAGGCCAGCGGCGATCTCTCGCTGCGCCACGGCGCCGGGTTCGCCGTCTCGGTGGTCGGCATCATGTTCTCCGAGCAGATGCTGATGAACGCCGGCGTGCTGATCGTCGCCGCCAAGGCGGGCGGCGGCAACCTGACCACCGGGATCGTGGGGTTCGTGTTCAACGTGATGCTGATCGTCCGCGCGCCACTGCAGCTGTTCCAGGCGATCCAGACCTCGATCCTCCCGCACCTCGCCGGGCTGGAGGCTCGCGCGGGCGCCGCCGAGTTCCACCGGGCGATCCGGACCACGGTGCTGGTGATCGCCGCCTTCGGCCTCGCCGTCACGCTCGGGCTGCTCGTCATCGGGCCGCCGGTCATGAGGGCCGTGCTCGGCGACAAGGGCGGCTTCTCCTACGGGCGCTTCGGCCTGGCGCTCGTCGGCCTCGGAATGGGCCTGCACCTCGTCTCCGGGACGCTGAACCAGGCCGCCCTCGCGCGCGGCCGGGCGCCGATCGCGGCGGTTGCCTGGCTCGTGGCCGCGGCCCTGTTCGTCGCGTTCGTCTCCACCGGCGGCGGCTCCGGGCCCGCCGAGGTCACGCGCGTCGAGGTCGGGTACTTCGGGGCGACGGCGGTCCTCTCGGTGCTCCTGTGGCTGGTGTACCGCCGCGGTCCGGCGGCGGCGAATCAGACCGCGCCGGCCGCCGCGACGATTCGCGCGTAGGCCCCCGCCGGGTCGTCTGACCCGAACACGGCGGACCCGGTGACGAGCAGGTTGGCGCCGGCCTGGACGACGGGACCGGCGGTCTCGTCGTTGACGCCGCCGTCGACCTCGAGCGCCACGTCCGGGGGCAGCATCCGCCGCATCCGCTCGAGCTTGTCGAGCGAATGGGGAATGAACGACTGACCGCCCCACCCGGGATTGACGCTCATGCAGAGGGCCAGGTCGAGCGTCTCGCGCGCGACCTCGGTCAGCGTGTCGAGCGACGTGGCGGGACACACCGACGCGCCGGCGGTACAGCCCGCCTTGCGGATCTCGTCGAGCGTGTAATGCAGATGCGCGGTCGCCTCGACGTGGATCGTGATGCTGTCGGCGCCGGCCCTGGCGATGTCGGAGACGTGGCGTTCGGGACGCTCCACCATCATGTGGACATCGAGGATCCCGCCGGCGTCGTGGACGAGATCGGCGAGCGCGGAGACGACGACCGCGCCGAAGGTGATCGGCGGCACGAAGTGGCCGTCCATCACGTCGACGTGGATGACCCGGGCGCCGGCGTCGAGGACCTCCTTCACCTGGGCGCCGAGACGCGCGAAGTCGGCCGACAGGATCGAGGGCGCCACCCGCCGCTCGCGGAGCAGCTCCGCGTGCCGTGGGGACACTAGACCTCCTGGAGCATGCTGCCCTGACAGTGGTTGCACGCCACGATCGCGGTGCTCGACATCCTCACGATCGTCGAGTGCTCACCGCAGTTGGGACACACCGAGACGAGCTCGTAGCGGCGCAGGCAGTAGACGCAGCGGTAGCGCCCGGGCAACGACGTCGGCCGCAGCCACGGCTCGCCGCACCCCGGACACTCCGGTCCGAGCTTGGTGGCGGGCTCGTTCATTACTGGAGCCTAACGCGCCCGGGCCGATGAGCGATGGTGCAGGGTCGCGATGAAGAACCCGTCGGTGCCGTCGGTGTCGGGCGCGGTCCGCAGGATGGCATCGACCTCCCACCCCGGATGCTCGGCGGTGAAGGTGTCGATGATGGCGTCTGACTCGGCCCGGGAGATCGTGCACACCGAGTACACCAGGAGCCCGCCGGGCCTGGTGGCGGCCGCCCCGGCGGCGAGGATCCGGGACTGCAGGGGCACGAGCTGAGCGATCCGTTGCGGGCTCGTGCGCCAGCGCAGGTCCGGCCGGGACTGCAGCGTGCCCAGCCCGCTGCACGGCGGGTCGACGAGCACACGGTCGTAGCCGCCCTCCCCGGCGGCGCCGGCCCCGCCGGCCTCGGCGGCCGCCGCGGGGTCGGCGGCGTCGGCGGCGAGGACGGTGGCCCGCGTGACGTGCATCCGCTGCAGCGTGCGCCGGAGCGCATCGGCCCGGCCGGGGTGTCGCTCCACGGCCACCAGCTCCCCTTGATCGCCCATCAGCGCGGCCAGGTGGGTGGTCTTGGCGCCGGGGGCGGCGCACAGGTCAAGGACCCGCTCGCCCGGCTGCGGCGCCAGCGCCCGCGCGACCAGCATCGACGCGCGGGACTGCGGCATCAGCTCGCCACGCCGCCACTGCGGCGCGCCGTGCGCGTCGAATGGCTCCTCCAGCACCAGCCCCTCGGGGATGCCCGGCGCCGGGTGCGAGGCGACACCGAGCGCGCCGGCGGCCGTCTCGGGCTCGAGCGCGAGCGTGTTGACGCGCACCGCCGACTCGGCGGGCTCGTTGACCGCCGCCAGCAGCGTCCGCGCCCGGTCAGCGCCGAGCTCGCCCCACCACAGCTCGGCCAGCCAGGCCGGGACCGAGTGCTTGACCGCGGCCTCGGCGGGGGTGGCGTCACCCAGCGAGCCGATGATCTGGCGGCCCTCCCGGGTGGCGCGGCGCAGGACGGCGTTGACGAGTCCTGCGCCGCCGCGGGCGTCGCGCTTGGCCAGTTCCACCGCCTCGTGCACCGCGGCATGCTCGGCGATGCCGTCCAGGAACAGGATCTGCATGAGGCCGAGCCGCAGCGCCGCGAGCACCGGCGGGTCGAGCGTGTCGGGGGGGCGCTGTGCGAGCAGCCCCACCACGTGGTCGAGCGTCGCCTTGCGCTGGACCGTGCCATAGGCGAGCGCCATCGCCAGCGACCGATCCCGGCCCTCGAGGTCACGGGCCTCGGCGTGGAGCGCCCGGTCGGCATACGCGTCCTGCTCGAACACGCGACGCACGACGGCGTAGGCGCAGTCGCGCGCCGGAGAGATGGTGGCCATCGGGCTCAGCCGCGCAGGCCGCGGAGGTAGGCGTCGCCGGGCATCGGCTTGCGTCCCGCCGGCTGCACCACGGTCAGCTCCAGCGCGCCGGAGCGGCAGCCGAGCACCGGCACGGTGCCGGTGAGGACGAGTTCGCCGGCGGGCGGGTCACCCGGCGCGGGCGCCCGCGCCGCGGCCTCCCAGACGCCGAGGCGCTCGCCACCGGGACCGGTCACGGCAGCGCCGATGTGGGGAGCCAGCGCCCGCACCACCCGCTCCAGCTCGATCGCGGGGCGCTCGGGGTCCAGCACCCGGTCCTCGGCGGTGATCTTGTCCGCGTAGGTGGCGAGCGCGTCGTCCTGGTCGTGGGCCTCGAGGCGGTCGGGAAACCGGTCGAGCGCGTCCACCAACAGCCGTCCGCCGATCGCCGCCAGCCGTGGCGCGAGCGTCCCGTACGTGTCCCGGGGCTCGATCGGCTCGTCGTCGGTCACGTACACCGGGCCGCTGTCCAGCCCGGCGGTCAGGCGCATGATCGCCACCCCGGTGCGCTCGTCACCGGCCATGATCGCGCGCTCGATCGGCGCCGCCCCGCGCCACCGCGGCAGCAGTGACGGGTGGACGTTGAGCATCGGGTGCTCGGACAGCAGCGGCTCCCTGATCAGCGCTCCGAACGCGCACACGAGCACGGCGTCGGGCCGCGCGGCGGCGATCCGCGCGCGGGCGGCGTCGTCGTTGACCGACTCGGGCTGGTCGAGATCGATCCCCAGCTCCCGGCTGGTGTCGGCCACCGGCGGGGCGGCGAGCCGGCGCCCGCGGCCGCGGGGCCGGTCGGGACGGGTCACCACCAGGCCGGGGCGGTGCGGGGACGCCGCCAGGATCTCCAGGATCGCGGCGGCGAACTCCGAGGTGCCGAGGTAGACGGTGCGCAACGGTGGCCGGACGCGCGGAGCTCAGCCGACCGGAAGCGCTGCGCGCAGTGCCCGCATCGCCTCCTTGCGCTGCGAGCGGCCGACCCGGTCGAGCACGAGCACCCCGTCGAGATGGTCGATCTCGTGCTGGATCACCCGCGCCTCCAGGCCCGACGCCTCGATCACCAGCGGCTCGCCGTACTCATTGAGCGCGTTGACCCGGACGTGCACCGGACGCTCGACGTCGACGTGGACCGACGGCAGGCTGAGGCAGCCCTCCTCGAGCGTCTCGAGCTCGTCACCGACCCACTCGATCTCCGGGTTGACGAGCGCCGCCACCGGCGACTGCTGATGGACGCGGTAGACGAGCAGCCGGTGCAGGACGCCGACCTGGTTGGCGGCCAGGCCGACCCCGATCGAGTCGACCATCAGGTGACTCATCCGGCGGACCTCGTCGCGCAGCGCATCGTCGAAGCGTTCGACGGGGCGCGAGCGTGTCCGCAGCACCGGATCGCCGAACTTGCGCACGTGCGCCAGCGCCGCGGCACGGCGAGCCGCGACCTCGGGGTCGAGCTCCTCCCGGGGCTGCCCCTCCTCGAGATCGTCGTCGGGTTCGGTGACCTCGGCGTCGAGCTCTGCCTGGTCTGTTGCTTGTTCGGACACTCTTTCGAAGTCTAGAGAGGCCCCGGGTGTCATACCGGTGTGGGGGTGACGGCGGAAAGCGGACGGAGCTTCGGCGCGTCGACGTCACCGCCGTCACGACCACGCGATCGTCACAGGTTGGTCATTGCATGGACACCAAATCCAGGCGGCCTGCCGATTAACTGAGCCGTGCTTGTCACCCACTAAGGCCTTGGGCAATCGCGGGCCAGCGTCCGCGGCTCCAACGGCACGGAATCGCCGCGGCACGGGGGCCGGCGCGGCACGGAATCGCACGAGAGAGAGGCGGTTGAATGCTCGAGCATGACCACAAGCCGGGCGGCGAGGGGCCGGCCGGAGCGGACGGTGCACTCGGTCAGGAGCAGGAGTCGGAGGGCATCCTCGTCACGCGGCGCACCGCTCTCGTGGCCGGCGGTGTCGGAGTCGGCGGCCTGATCTTGGGTGGTGGCCTCGCCGCCGGTGTCCCCGCGGCCGACGCGGCGCTGCCGACCACCACCGCCCCCGAGCAGCTGCGGCTGGAGTTCGGCAACAACCCCGAGACCGAGATGACCGTCTCGTGGAGCGCGCCTGGCACGGTGCCGATGCCGGCACCGACGCTCGCCTACTCGACGAGGCCGATCTCCGCCATGAACCGCGGCAAGGTCATCGCCCTGCCCGAGTCGGCGCCGCTCGATCTGACCAAGGGACCCCGCCGGGGCCCGAGCTCGACCAGCTTCCTCGATGGTCAGACCGGACAGACGACCTTCCACTACCACGTCCCGCTCAAGGGCCTGCGGCCTGACACGACCTACTTCTACGAGGTGTCCGACGGTGCCGGCTCGACCGCCTCGGCGCAGTTCCGGACGGCGCCCCGCGGGCGTGCCTCGTTTCGGTTCACCGCGTTCGGGGACCAGGGCCTGAACCCGCCGCGCGGGGCGGCCACCACCGCGGGGGTGATCAACCCCGGCGACAGCGCCGGCGGACCGCTGTTCCATCTGATGGTCGGTGACCTGGCGTACGCGAACACCGCCAACCCGCCCTCGGTCTGGGCGCCGTGGGCACAGATGATCGCACCCGCCGCCTCGACCTTCCCGTGGATGCCGGTGCCCGGCAACCACGAACTCGAGAAGGGCACGACCGACATCCACGGTGCCCCCGGCGGCGTCTACAACGGTCCCTACGGCCTGGGTACCTACCTGGCCCGCTACCTGCTGCCGCAGAACGGGCTGACCAACTGGGACGGAAACTCGCTTGACGGCAACTTCTACAGCTTCCAGGTCGGCACAGTGCTGTTCGTCAACCTCTACGGCAACGACGTGATCTGGCAGACGTCGGACTTCAGCTCGCCCAACGTGACCCAGTACAGCGGCGATCTGAAGGCCGACCCGGAGAACATGGCGCTGGTCCCCGACGACGGCAACGGCACCCCGAACCTGCAGGTCCAGTGGCTGGAGAAGACCCTCCGCCAGGCCCGCGAGCCGGGCTCGGGCGTCGAGATGATCGTCGTGCAGCACCACTTCCCGTTCGCGAGCGTCGACACCGGCAACAGCTGCGACATGGGCGCCCGTACCACCTTCGGACCGCTGTTTGACAAGTACGAGGTCGACATCGTCCTCACTGGGCACAACCACAACTACTGCCGCTCGCTGCCGGTCCGTGGGTTCGACCCGCCGTCCGGAGTCGCGAACGGCAACCTCACCAACCCATTCGGCACCTTCGCCGCGGGTTCGACGATCAACACCCGCCGGCCGACCGTGCGCCAGTCCAAGCCGATCTCCATCGACGGCCGGCAGGTCTTCGACACCTCGCTCGGTACCGTGCACCTCGTGGTCGGTGGCGGGGGCGCCGGCTCGACGATCGGCGAGACGATCGATTCCGTGACCGGGTTCACCCAGGCCCACCCGTTCGCCCAGACCGGCGGCAACACCCAGGCGATCGAGGACGCGCCGTGGCTCGGGTTCTACGACACCGCCAACGCCTACGGCTACGGGGTCTTCGACGTCGACCCCGGCGACCGCCCGGGTGAGACCTCGATCACGTTCCAGTGGTTCTCGGTACCGGCCACCGGCAGCCCGCTGCCGACGGCGCCGGTGGAGAAGTTCACGTTCACCCGCCGCACCCAGAAGATCCAGGCGGGCGAGCCGAAGATCGTCGGTCGCCCCATCGTCGGCAACGCGGTCACCGCCGATCCGGGTCGGTGGTCCCCGAGGTCGGCCCAGCTCAGCTACCAGTGGCTGCGCGCCGACCTGCCGATCGCCGGGGCCACCGCCGCGAAGCACACGCTTACCGCGGACGATCTCGGTCAGCAGCTGCAGGTTCAGGTCACCGGCACGATCCCCGGTGACGTGACCGACACCGCGACCTCGGCGAGCGTCGTCGGCGTCGCCGCGCCGCCGGCGGCGCACCTCGTCACGATCACCGGCAAGCTCGCTGCCGGCGGCTCGCTGGCCGCGGTGGCGGCGCCGCTGGCGCTGGGCGCGACCCGCAAGTTCCAGTGGCTGCGGGACGGTGCGCCGATCAGCGGTGCGACCGACAGCACCTACGATCCGCTCGACTCCGACGTCGGCCATCTGCTTGAGGTGCAGGCCACCGAGAGCGTCGACGGCTACGACCCGGTGTCGGTGACCTCGGCGCCGCAGTCGGTGTCGGGCGGTGGCACGGCGCTCACGGTTCCGACGCTCACCCCGGAGCCGACCGTTGGGGTCGCGGTCCAGGCGGAGATCGCTGCCGAGGACGCGGCCCACCAGTGGCTGCTCGACGGGGCCGAGATCACCGGCGCCGGGTCCCCCTCCTACACTCCGGTCCCGGCCGACGCCGGCAAGCAGCTTCAGCTGAAGCTCACCGCCGACGGCGAGTCGGTGATCTCCGAGCCGCAGACCGTGGCCGCGGCGGCGTTCAAGACCGCATCGCGCCCCGGTTTCCGTGGCACGACGGTGGTCGGCGGCACGCTGATCGCGATCGCCGGACCGTGGTCGCCGAACCCGACGCTCAGCTACCAGTGGCTGCAGGACGGGGAGACGATCGACGGTGCCACCGAGGCCGCGCTGGTGGTTCCGGCCGCTTGCGCCGGCAAGGAGGTCAGCCTCCAGGTGACCGCCGAGCGCACCGGTTACCTCACCCGCGAGCTGATCTCCGACGCGGTCAAGATCGGCTACGGCACGATCGAGTCCTCGATGCCGTGGATCGAAGGCGACCCGCGCGTCGATCAGACGCTCCATGTGATCAAGGGCGAGTGGAGCGCCCAGGCCGAGTTCCACTACCAGTGGATCGTCGGCGGCATCGCCCGCGACGGCCGCAGCACCGGCCCCGCGTACAAGGTCCGCCCCGACGATCGCGGTCAGCGCGTGATGGTCGAGGTGACCGGCCGCATGGACGGGTGCGAGCCGGTCGTGCGGAGTTCCGCCGCGACCGAGCCCGTCCGCCGCGCATAACGGTCTGGCCGGCGGGAGGAGAGGGCTATTGGGGATCGACATCGACGCTGACCGCGGCGCCGCGCCGTGCCGCGCCCGGCGCGACGAGATCGACGGCTGCGCCCACCGCGTCGATCGCCGGCTGCCGGGCGGTCGCCTTGACGACGAGCTGGCTGCGAGCGCGGCCGCGCAGGCGAAACAGCGGCGCCGGCCCGAGCACAGGGGCATCGAGCGTGGCCAGCTCGGCGTGGATCGCCGTGGCCGTCTCCCGCGCCAGCGCCTCCTCCGGCGCTGAGCAGACGACGCGGATCAGCGACGCGTACGGCGGATAGCTGAGAGCCTCACGCCGCCCGAGCTCGTCGGCGATGAACCCGTCGGAGTCGTGGTGAACGGCGAAGCCGATCGAGCGGGCGTCGGGAGCGAGCGTCTGCACGAGCACGCGGCTGGGCGAGGCGGGGGCGGTCGGATGAGATGCGGTGCCGCGACCCGTCCGGCCGGCGAGCTGGGTGATGAGCGCGAACGTCCGCTCCTCGGCGCGGAAGTCAGGGAATCGCAGGGTCTGGTCGGCATCGAGCACGACGCCGAGCGAGACGTCCGGGAAGTCGTGGCCCTTGGCCACCATCTGGGTGCCGACGAGCACGCCGGCCGGGGCGGCCTCGAACTGCTGCAGCGTCCGGGCGCGCTCGTTGAGGCCGGTCGAGTCCGCGTCGAGCCGGAAGATCGGGAACGGGTGGGCGGGGTCTGATCCGAGCGCCTCGCGGAGCTCGTGCTCGATCCGCTCGGTCCCGGCGCCGTGGCGCGCGACCGACACCGACGCGCACGACGGGCAGCGATCCGGCATGCGCTCATGGTGCCCGCAGTGATGGCAGGCGACGAAGCGGCCGTGCTGATGCAGCACCAGCGCGACGTCGCAGTTCGGGCACAGCCACACGCGGCCGCAAGCCCGGCAGGAGAGAAAGTTGGACCAGCCTCGCCGGTTGAGCAGCACGATCGCCTTGCCGGCCGCCCGGCGCAGATCGGCGAGCGCCATCCGGGTCTCGGGGTGAAGCGGCTGGTGGCGGTCACGCATGTCGAGCACCTGCACCGTCGGCAGCGGCCGCCGATCGACGCGCTCTGAGAGCCGCAGCCGCGTCATCGCCACGACGCTCTCCGGCCGCGGCGTGGCGCTGCCGAAGGCGAGCACGGCGCCGTGCTGGCGCGCCCGCTGGGCGGCCACGGTGCGCGCGTCATAGCGCGGGTCGCCCTCGTGCTTGTAGGAGCTCTCGTGCTCCTCGTCGATCACGATCAGCCCGAGGTCACGCAGTGGCGCGAACACAGCGGAGCGCGGGCCGACGCAGACGCGGGCCTCGCCGGTGCGCAGCCGCATCCACTCGTCGTGGCGCTCGCCGACGCCGAGCGCGGAGTGCAGCACGGCCACGACGTCCCCGAAGCGGGCCTGGAAGCGCCACAGGACCTGCGGGGTGAGCGCGATCTCGGGGACGAGCACGATCGCGGATCGGCCGGCATCGAGCGCCGCCTGCACCGCTCCGAGGTAGACCTCGGTCTTGCCCGAGCCGGTCACCCCCTGGAGCAGGTACCCGGGGTGCTCGCCCGGCGCCGCGCCGGACGCGCGCAGCGCGCGCTCGAGCTCGGTCAGTGCGGCGGCCTGCTCGGCGGTCAGCGGCGGCGCGGTCGGTGATGCCGAGCCGACCGCGTGGCGGACGGGCCGGCGCGGCCGCGGGCGGTCGTGCAGCCCCACCAGGCCGCGTGTCTCGAGCCGGCGCAGGCTCGGGGTCCCGAGCTGGGAGGCGAGGGTGGGCCCAGCGTCCTGCAGCGCGGTCAGCAGCTCGCGCTGGCGGTCGTTGAGCCGGGCCGCCTCGTCGGCGAGCGCGGCGCGCCCGGCCGCCGTCAGCTCGGCGACGAGCGCCAGCTTGGCCCCGGTCCCCGCCGCCGCGCCGGGGGCGAGCATCAGCTGGAGCGCTCGGGCCGGCGTCGAGCAGTACTCCCTCGCCATCCACTCGGCCAGCGCCACCAGATCGGGGGTGAGTCCGGCCCCGACCACGGCCTCGGGCTCGGCCAGCCGATCGGGCGCCAGCTCGGAGTGCTCGGCCAGTTCCACCACGACCCCGAGTGAGGTGCGGGGGCCGAACGGGACCTTCAGCAGCGAACCGACTCCGACGTCCTCCTGACCGGGCGCCAGGCGATAGTCGAACGGTCCGCGCACCGCGCGCGTCCGGGTGAGGGGCTGGACGCGGGCGATCATCGGCCTCCGAGCGTAGTCCGCGGTCCGGTGGTCACGGCGCGGCGTGCCGGTTTGACCGCTGAGGTTCCCTTACCCTGGTCAGCCGTGGAGCGCGAGCCCGGCGAGGAGATCTTCTTCCATGGCCATCCGTCGTGGCGCTCGCTGGCGCTGTTCTACGCCAAGGGGCTCGTGGTGGCGCTGCTGGCGGGGGTCATCGCCGGCGTCGTCACCCGGATCGCCGGCAACCATGTGCAGGCCGGCTGGGTGGTCATCGCGGTGGTGGTCGTGTTCCTGGTGCTCGTCGCCGTGGGCCAGATCCGCCGGATCCAGACGACGTACTCCATCACCAGCCGGCGGCTGACGATCGAGACCGGCATCCTGTCCCGTGACGTCCACCAGACGCGGCTGGAGCGCATCCAGAACGTCAACTCCAGCCAGTCGCTGTTCGAGCGCGTGCTGCGGATCGGGACGATTGACTTCGACACCGCGGGCGAGTCGCAGTTCGACTTCTCGTTCCGGGGCGTGGCCGAGCCGCGGATCATCGTGCGGACCGTGGATCGCGCGCTGCACGAGCTGCGCGGGGCCGGTTCCGGCGACCCGGCCGGGACCGCCGACGTGTAACGCGGCGGGCCTGCGGGGTCAGGCCGCGGCGTCGCGGGCGCCGGGCGCGCGGCGGGCCCGGGCGGCGCGACCGTCGTCGGGGCGGCGCTCATTGCGGGCCACGAAGTCGATGATCGCCGGGACCCCCTCGAGCCGGTAGCGCTCGCGGAGGCGATTCTCGATGAAGTAGGCGTAATCCCGGGTGACGCGGGCGCGCGAGTTGACCTGGATCGAGAACCGCGGCGGACGTTCGGCGGTCTGGGTCATGAACAGCAGGCGCAGGCGATGACCCGAGCCGGCGCCCTTGCCGCCGGCCCCGACCGGGGGCTGGCGAGCGGCGACGATCTCGGACAGGAACCGGTTGAGCTGCGGCGTCGGGATCCGCGTCCGGCTGCGATCGGCCAGCGTCACCGCCTCGATCAACAGCCGTTCGACGTGGCGGCCGGTCTTGGCACTCGCGGTCAGCACCCGTGGGCGCAGGCGCAGCTTCTTGTGGACGCGCCCGCGCTCGTGATCGAGGTCGACGTCCTCGGCGATGTCCCACTTGTTGAGCACCAGCGCGGTGGCGCAGCCGCTGTGCATCGCCATCTCCGCGATCCGCAGATCCTGGGTGGTGATGCCGGCGGTGGCGTCGCAGACGACCAGGGCGACGTCGGCACGTTCGGCGGCTCGTCGGGATCGCAGCGAGGTGTAGTACTCGAGCGACTCCCCCACCTTCGCCGCCCGGCGGATCCCGGCGGTGTCGACGAGGATCAGTGGGCGGTCGTTGTAGGTGATCGGGAGGTCGATCGCGTCCCGGGTGGTGCCGGCCTCCGGCGCGACGATCACCCGGTCGGTTCCGGCGAACCGGTTGAGCATCGAGGACTTGCCGACGTTGGGACGCCCGATCAGCGCCAGGCGCACCGCGTCGTCGTCCTCCGCGTCGTCAGTGGCGTCGAGCGCGAGCGCGACCATCCGGTCCAGCAGATCGCCGGTGCCGAGGCCCTGCGCCGCGGACACGGCGATCGGCTCGCCGAGCCCGAGGCCGTAGAAGTCGGCGGCCAGTGGCAGGTCGCGCACGGTGTCGATCTTGTTGGCGGCCACCAGCACCGGCAGCGGCGCCCGGCGCAGCAGCTCGGCCATCTCCTGATCCCCCGGGCGCACCCCGGCGCGGGCGTCGACCACGAGCACCGCCGCGTCGGCGTCAGCGAGCGCCGCGCGGGCCTGGTCCTGGATCTGGCGCGCCAGCGAGTCGTCGTCCTCGAGGTCGATCCCGCCGGTGTCGATCAGCGTCAGCGACCGGCCGTTCCACTCGGTGCGCAGCTCCTTGCGGTCACGCGTGACCCCGGGCCGCTCGTGGACGACCGCCTCACGGCTCTCGGTGAGGCGATTGACCAGCGAGGACTTGCCGACGTTCGGATACCCGACGATTGCGACCTTCATGGTGCAGTCGAGGCTAGTCGACCCCGCCGCACCCGCCCATCAGCCGGGATCAGCCGGTCACGCGCCGGGCGAGCGCCACGATCCGCGCCACCGCCTCGTCGAGGGTCAGATCGGTCGTGTCGATCGTCTCGGCGTCGGCCGCGGCCACCAGCGGCGAGTGCTCCCGCGACTCGTCGCGCTGGTCGCGGATGGTCTGCTCCGCGAGCACCGTCGCGGCGTCGACGCCGAGCTCGGCCGCGCGCCGCTGCGCTCGGGCCTGCGGGCTGGCGGTGAGGAACACCTTGACCTCGGCCCCGGGCGCGACGACGGTCCCGATGTCACGTCCCTCGGCGACCCAGTTCCCGGTGGCGAGCAACCGGCGCTGCTCGGCCACCATCGCGTCACGCACCACCGGCTCCGCGGCCGCCACCGAGGCCGCCTGGGATACCCGGGCGGTGCGAATCGCGTCGCTGACATCCCGGCCGTCGACCCGCACCCGGCCGCCGAGATCGATCCGCAACCCGGGCGCCACCGCCGCCGGCGCCTCCCCCCGCTCCAGCGCGACGAGCGCCACCGCGCGGTACATCGCCCCCGAGTCCAGATAGGTGAAACCGAGCTCGTGCGCCACCGCGCGGGCGACGCTCGACTTGCCCGCCCCCGCCGGCCCGTCGATCGCGACCACCGTCATGACGCCAGCTCGTCGACGTGAGCGGCGAACCCGGGGTAGGACACGTCGGCGGCCTCCATGCCGATGACCTCCACCCCCTCGCGTGACGCCAGTCCGGCCACCGCGCCGAGCAGCGCCAGGCGATGGTCGCCGTGGGCGTCGATCCGGCCGCCGCGCAACCCGCCGCCACCCCGGACCACGAAACCGTCGGGCAGCGCCTCCAGATCGCCGCCGAGGCCGCGCAGCCCGTCGACGACGGTGGCGATCCGATCGGACTCCTTCACGCGGAGCTCCGCCGCGCCGCGGACGACGGTCTCGCCCTCGGCGAAGCAGCCGAGCAGCGCCACCAATGGGAGCTCGTCGATCGCGAGCGGGACCTCGTCGGCCTGCACCGTGGTCCCCACGATCGGGCCGTAGCTGACGTCGAGGTCAGAGCTCGGCTCGGCGCCCGCGAACGTCCCCGGCGCCTCCAGCTCGCCGACGACGATCGCCCCCATCCGCTCCAGGATCCGCAGGAAGCCGGTGCGCGTCCAGTTGACGCCGACGCCGTCGAGCACGAGGCGCGCGCCCGGCACGAGCACGCCGGCGGCGATCAGGAAGGCCGCGCTCGACAGGTCACCCGGAACCCGTACGTGCTCGAGCTCGAGCTCGTCGGCGTTGCCGACGGTGGAGGAGTAACCGCCGCCGCTCAACTGCTCACGGACGACCCGGGCGCCGGCGCCGGCCAGCATCCGCTCGGTGTGGTCGCGGGTGGGGATCGGCTCGAGCACGGTGGTGGCGTGGGTCGCCAGCCCCGCCAGCAGCACGCACGACTTGACCTGCGCGGAGGCGACCGGCAGCTCGTAGCTGATGCCCTGCAGAGCGGCCCCGTGGACCGTGAACGGCGGGAACCGACCCTCGCGGGCCTCGACACGCGCGCCCAGCAGCTCCAGCGGCCCCGCGATCCGATCCACCGGGCGGCCCCGGATCGAGCTGTCGCCATCCAGGGTGAACGTGGCCCCCTGCTGGAACGCCAGCCAGCCCGGGAGCAGGCGCATCAGCGTGCCGGCGTTGCCGACGGAGATCGGGCGATCCGGCGGCTGGGCGTTGCGCATGCCGCATCCGCGGATGACGATCTCATCGGGCCGGTGCTCGACGATCGCCCCGAGCTCGCGCACCGCTGCCAGCGTGGAACGGGTGTCGGCGGCGTCGAGATAGTTGGTGATGCGCACCGGCTCGGAGGCCATCGCCCCGACGATCGCCGCTCGATGGGAGATCGACTTGTCGGCGGGCGGCGCCACCCGGCCGCGCAGGCGCAGCCCCGGCTCGAAGCGGGCGTTCATTGGCGCGCCACCGGGAAGCCGAGACCGGCGATCAGCTCCTGAGCCCGCTGCGCCGGCTGCTCGCCGCCGATCCACAGGGCGACGACGCCCTCCCTCATGTCGCTGGCGGGGTACAGCGCCATGTCGGTGATGTTGACCCCGGCGCGGCCCAGCTCGAGCGCGATCTGCGCCACCACCCCCGGGCGGTTGGGAACCGACGTGCGCAGCTCGAACTGATCGCCGCCGGCCAGCTGGGACTCGAGCAGGCGGCGGCGATCGGCGCCGGCGGCCTCGTTCCAGACGGTGACCGCCGCCCGGTCCCCGCCGGCCAGCGCGGCGCGGACCGTTTCCAGGCGCGCGATGGCGCCGTCGATCTCCGCGGTCAGCGCGTCGGCGTTGGAGATGTAGATGTCGCTCCAGATGGCGCTCGGAGCGCCGGCGACCCGCGTCGCGTCGCGAAAGCTGGGGCCGGTCGCCGGCAGCCGGGAAGGCGGGTGGGCTTCGTGTTGGAGCGTGGCGGCGGCCTGCCCGACGAGCACGTTGGCGAACACGTGGGGCAGGTGCGAGACGGCGGCCAGGATCCGGTCATGGGTCTCCGCGTCGATCGCCGTCGGCCGGGCGCCGAGGCCGTGCAGCAACCGGTGCAGGCGCTCGTACAGCACCCCTGACGTGACCGAGCTCGGGGTCAGGTACCACGTCGCCGCGTCGAACAGGTCCGCGCGCGCGTGCTCGACGCCCGCGTTCTCGGCGCCGGCGAGCGGATGGCCACCGACGAACCGGGGATCCTCGTGGGCGGCGACGACCGCGCGCTTGGTGGAACCGACGTCGGTGACGACGCAGTCCGCCGGCGCCGCCGCCAGCGCCTCTGAGACCAGCTCCGACAGGCCGCCGACCGGGACGGCCACGAACACCGCCTCGGCATCGGCGACGGCATCGGCGACCGAACTGCGGGCGGAGTCGACCGCTCCGCGTTGGAGGGCGCGCTCGAGGGCCTCGGGCGAATCGTCATAGCCGGTCACCGAGGCGCCGAGCCGCTCGCGGGCGGCGAGCGCCACCGAGCCGCCGATCAGCCCCACTCCGAGGACGGCAAGCCGCATTCCGAGGGTGCCTAGGCCGCGGCGTCGCGACGGGCTCGGACCGCGCCGGCCAGGCGGTCGAGCACCTCGACCGTGGTGTCCCAGCCGATGCAGCCGTCGGTGACCGACTGCCCGTAGACGAGCGGCTCGCCGTCATCGAGGTTCTGTCGCCCCGGCACCAGGAACGACTCCAGCATCACGCCGACGAGGGCGCGCTGCCCGTCGGCGATCTGACCGGCGACCTGGTCGGCGACGGCCGGCTGGCGGCTGGGGTCCTTGCCGCTGTTGTCGTGGCTGAGGTCGACCATCACCCGCTCGGGCAGGCCATCGGCGCGCAGCAGTTCGATCGCGTGGGCGACCGAGGCGGCGCCGAAGTTGGGGGACCCCTTGCCGCCGCGCAGGATGACGTGGCAGTCGTGGTTACCCCGGGTGTGCAGGATCGCCGGGGTCCCGCTCACGTCGATGCCGGCGAACGCGTGCGCCACGCCGGCCGCGCGGACGGCGTCGACGGCCACCTGCACGTTGCCGTCAGTCCGGTTCTTGAAGCCGACCGGCATCGACAGACCCGAGCCGAGCTGGCGGTGGATCTGGCTCTCGACGGTGCGAGCGCCGATCGCGCCCCAGCAGACGGCGTCGGAGATGTACTGCGGGGTGATCGGATCCAGGAACTCACAGCCCACCGGCAGCCCGAGGGCCAGCACCTCGAGCAGCAGCCGCCGGGCCATCCGCAGGCCGGTGTTGACGTCACTCGATCCGTCGAGGTGGGGATCGTTGATCAGGCCCTTCCAGCCGATCGTCGTGCGCGGCTTCTCGAAGTACACCCGCATCGCCACGCACAGATCCGGCGCGAGCCGCTCCATCTCGGCGCTCAGCCGCTCGGCGTACTCGCGGCTGGCGGCGACGTCGTGGATGCTGCACGGGCCCACGACGACCAGCAGCCGGTCGTCGCGGCCGTCGAGGATCGCCTGCACGTCGGAGCGGCCGCGCAGCAGGACCTCCACGTGCTCCTCGGAGAGCGGCAGCTCCTCGATCAGCTCTCGCGGCGCGGCGAGCGGCACGAGCCGCTCGATCCGCTGGTCACGGACCCGATCGCTGCGCCATGTCGGGGTCAGAGTCACGTCGCGGTGGCTACCGGGGCGCCGCTGACGGCCGGTGCCTCCCACAGCGTCTTGCCCGCGACCGCCGCCGCGGCCCGGACGCGCTCGAGGTACTCGGGGAACCCGCTGGCGGGGAGCTGCTGCGCGGCGTCGCAGATCGCCTCGTCGGGGTTGGGGTGAACCTCGACGATGATCCCGTCGGCGCCCGCCGCCGCCGCGGCCAGCGACATCGGCGTCACCAGGTCCCGGCGCCCGGCGGCATGGCTGGGATCGACGATCACGGGGAGATGGGTCATCTCCTTGAGCACCGGGATCGCCATCAGGTCCAGCGTGAACCGGTAGGCCGTCTCGAACGTGCGGATGCCGCGTTCGCACAGCATCACCGCCTCGTTGCCCTCCTTGAGGATGTACTCGGCCGCCATCAGCAGCTCCTCGAGCGTGCTCGACAGCCCGCGCTTGATCAGCGCCGGGCAGCCCGCGCGGCCGATCTCGGACAGCAGCGTGTAGTTCTGCATGTTGCGAGCGCCGATCTGGACCACGTCGGCGACCTCGAGCACCACCTCCAGGTCGCGCGCGTCCATCACCTCGGTGACGATCGGCAGGCCGGTCTGCGCCTTGGCCTCGGCCAGCAGCCGCAGGCCCTCCTGCCCGAGCCCGTGGAACGCGTACGGCGACGTGCGCGGCTTGTAGGCGCCCCCGCGCAGCAGCGTCGCGCCGGCGTCCGAGACGACGTGCGCGGTCTCCAGCAGCTGCTCGCGGGACTCGACCGTGCACGGTCCGGCGATCATCGTGAAGTGATCGCCGCCGACCTTGCGCCCGGCGATGTCGAGCACGCTGCGCCGGCCGTGCTTGATCTGGCTCGAGGCCAGCTTGTAGGGCTTGGAGATCGGGACCATGTGGTCCACGCCGGGCGCGCCGTCGAGCTCGAGCCGCGCGACGTGCTCGCTGTCCCCGATCGCCCCGATCACCGTCAGCTCCTCGCCATTGATCACGTGGGCGCGCGCCCCGACACTGTGCACCCGGTCCACGACCGACTGCACTTCCGCGGGCGTGGCCCCCGGTTTCATCACGATCATCATCAGGTTCTCTCTTTCAACGCTCAAGACTCTACGAAAACGGCGAGCCCGATCCGGTCACGGAGGCGTGAACACGCTCCCGCGGGGTCTGACGGCGCCCGACCTCCGAGCTCATCCCGCGTGGTGCGGGCCGGGGGTTGTAGCCGAGCGCCTAGCTAAATCGCCAGGCGTAGAAGCGCGCGTAGAAGGACCAACCGAGGCCGGCGTCGCTGCTGCGGGACGTGCGGGCGGGGTCGCTCATTCGCTTCTGGGCTGGGTTGTACCAGAGGGCTGCGGTGGTGCGCAAGGAGAACGTGAGCGCCTCAGCCCATCGCCGTGTCGGTCGCCAGCGCCCCGCAGCGGACCTTGTCAGCGCCCGACAGGTTGTAGGTGCGGACCTGCCACCCGTCCTCGTGGGGCTTGAACATGACGATCTCCTCGCCCTTGTCGATCGCCTTGCCGGGGCGGAAGCCGATGTCGCCGACGTTGAGCCCCACGACCCAGGCCAGGGTGCTCTGGAAGCCGAGCAGCGAGGTCGGCTGCCCGCAGGACCTGACCTTGTCGGCTCCACCGATCCGCGCGACGACGCCGCGCAGACGGTCCACCTGCTTCTCGTGCTTGTGGGCGTCGTCGAGGTCGACACGCGTGTCGTCGGCGCGGTGACGCACGGTCGGGGTCAACGCCCCGAGCAGCACCAGGACCAGCAGCGGACCGGCCCAGCGCAACAGCCGCGAGCTGCGCGAGTCGGCCAGCACCCGGCCGACCGCCGCACCGGCGAGGACCACCATCACTCCCGCCGGCTCGATCAGATACCGCGAGACCGCCGACCAGCCGTGGTAGGCGAAGGCGATCTCGATCACCACCCACAGCACGCCGGCGCCGGCGATCCCCAGCGTCACCCGGTCTCGCCGCGCCGCCGCCAGACCGATGCCGAGCAGCGCTGCCAGCTGCATCGGCAGCTCGTACAGGCTGCGGAAGCGGCTGATCACGCCGAGGATCTTGCTGCCGTGGATCACCGTCTTCTGACCGAGCGCCAGATCGCCGGCGATGAACCAGCTGTGAGAGGTGAGGGCCGGGATCGTGAACCAGAACACCGGGATCAGCACGATCCCGAGAACGAGCAGCCAGCGCATCGCCGGGGCCCGCCGCCACGCCCATCCGGCGTACAGCGCCGCGAACACCCACGCCTCGGGGCGGCCGAGGGCGGCGCCGACCAGGAACGTGAACGCGAGCCGCCGCCGGCCCGACAGATGACAGTCGATCGCTCCCAGGCATAACGTCACGATCAGCGGATCGGAGTTGGCGATCAGCACCAGGTGCGAGTAGGTGTCGATCCCGAGCAGGCAGATGCCCGCGAACCCGGCCGCCACGTACGGCGCGTAGCGCCGCCCCGGCGCCGGGCCGGTGAGTTTGAACGCGATCCGCGCGGCGAACACGCAGCCGCCGACCGCGCCGGCCACGGACGTGACCATCCACAACCACAGCTGCGCCGCGCCGGCGAGCGCGTACGGCAGCGTGAACACGAACGTCAGCGGCTTCCACGAGGGCGCGCCGTCGGTGTTGAGATTCCAGTGCAGGACCTGGCGGCCCCACACCAGCCAGCCAAACCCGTCGTAGTCGGGCCGCATCCCCGTCCCCACCACCACCACGGTGGACACGCCGAGGACCGCGACCGCCACCGCGAGCCACCAGATCCGGCGCCGGGGGAAGCGCCCGGCGAACCGCGAGGGCGTGCCGGCCGCCGCCGGCGGCGGCGAGTCTGTCAGTGACAGCGACGTGCCCACTCAGGCGGTCATGGTCGCGCGAGAAGTTCTCCCAGCGCGCCCAGGAACCTGCCGTTCTCGGCATCGGTGCCGATCGTCACCCGCAGCGATCGCTCGCGCCCCAGCGCGGCTCCGGCACGAACCAGCACGCCCCGCGCGGCCAGCCCGTCGATCACCTCGGGTTCTTCAACGTCCTGCGGAAGATGGATCCAGACGAAGTTGGCGTCGGACTCGGCCACCCACAGCCCGAGCTCGCGCAGGCCGTCGGTGAGCCCGAGCCGCGCGGCGACGGCGTGAGTCACGCGGCGCTCCACCTCGTCCTGATGGCGCAACGCCTCGACCGCGGCGGCCTGCGCCGCCATGTTGAGATAGAAGGGCTGGCGGACCTGGTCAACGGCGGCGCGGAAGTCCTCGGAGCCGCACAACCCGTAGCCGACCCGCAGCCCGGCGAGCCCGTAGGCCTTGGAGAACGTCCGCAGCACCACCAGGTTCGGCCACCGGCGGAGCAGCTCGAGCGACGCGTAGGTGTCGCCGATGGCCAGCGCAAATTCGCAATAGGCCTCGTCGAGGATGACGCAGACGTGGCGCGGCACCTGCTCCATGAACGCCGCCACCGCCTCGAGCGGCACCGAGGTGGAGGTCGGGTTGTTCGGGTTGCAGATGAGCACCAGCCGGGTGGCGACGGTGATCTCGGCGGCCATCGCGTCGAGGTCGTGACGGTCCTCGTCGTCGAGCGCGACCTCGATGGCGCGAGCCCCGGATGCCGCCGCCAGGTGCGGGTAGACGCTGAACGCCGGCCACGCGTAGACCACCTCGGCGCCGGGCTCGAGCAGCGCCTCGCCGGCGGCCAGCAGGATGTCGCATGAGCCGTTGCCCAGCGCGATCCGCTCCCGCGGGACGCCGTAGCGGTCAGACAGGGCGCCACGCAGGGCCGCGTAGGAGGGGTCGGGGTACCGGTGCACCCCGCTCAACGCCCGCTGGGCGGCCGCCACCACCCCGGGAGCGGGAGCGAAGCACGACTCGTTGGAGGCGAGCATCGCGATGTCGGCGCCGAGGTCGTAGCCGGCGGCGAGCGGGTAGGCCGGAATCCTGCGAATGCGTTCTGCGAACTCGATCGCCATCGCGGTTATTGTGCCGCCTCGAGGTCTGACCGCAACGCCTTCGCCGCCCCCAGGTAGACGTGACGCGGCTGGTGGTCCTCGTCGGCGTAGTAGTGCAGCATCAGCCTGATCACGCGCGGCAGCGAGCCCGGCACCGCCACCTCCCGCGTGCACAGCAGCGGGACGCGGTCCATCCCCAACCGCCGCGCGGCCACGGCCGGGAACTCCGCGTTGAGGTCATCGGTGAGCGTGAAGATGCAACTCACCATCGCATCGGTCGAAAGCGCGTTCCGGTCCATGAGCTCGCGGATGAGAAGGCTCGTGCCCTCCAGGATCGCGCTCGCCTCATTGACCTCGACGCTATTGGCGCCTCGGAGCGCGAACAGCCGCATGGCCCGGTAATTCTGCCAGAGGTCCCGTCGCCGATGTCGGCGCGTCGAGCTCGTACACGGTGGCGCAGCCGAAGCGCTTGGTCGAAACGATCAGCGAGCCGAGGGTCCGCTTCAGGCCGACGTCCTGGCCGCTGCAACTCTCCAGCAGGAAGCGGGCGCCGCTCTGGCGCACGAACCGGTGGGCGGCAGCCTTGGAATCCTGGCCTTCGAACAGCGCGTCGGCGCCGATCGCCCGCGGCATGCAGTTGGGCTCTGACCACAGGCAGTCGCCGACGAACGTGCGGCGGCCGGTGCGGCCGGGGACCGCCTCACCGAGGTAGAACTGGGTCAGCACGCCACCGGCGTCGGGGTCCTTGGCCAGGTACTTCAGCGCCCCGAGCTCGTCGTGGGTGATGAAGTTGGCGTTGCCGCCGGCGGGATCGACGAACTCGTGGGCGGTGACCAGCGCGTAGGCGTTGGCGGGGACCACCCCCAGTGCGATCACCGCCGCCGCCACCAGCCGGCCGCGGGGCACCGTCGCGAGGCGGCTCCGGGTCACTCCCTTGACGGCGAGCATCGCCAGCGGGATCGTGATCCCGTCGAACGCGTGCAGCGGCGTGGCGCTCAGGCCGGTCGCCGACAGGACGTAGATGACGAGCGCCACGGGCACCCAGAGCCGCAGCAGCAGCTCCAGGAAGGTGGCGGATCGCCCGCGGTACCCGAGCAGCGCCGGGATCGCCAGCGGCGCCGCCCCGATGAGGATCGCGCTCAACGGGAACGCGTGCTTGCTCGCCACTCGGGCCAGCTTCCACGACACGTCCAGATCGCCGAGCAACAGGTAGTAGACGAGCGGCAGCCCGGTCAGCACCAGCGTCAGCACCGGCAGCGCCAGCCGCCGCCACTGCTCGGTCCGCCACCACAGCAGCAGATCACGCCAGCGGACCAGCTCGGCACCGAGGACGAGCAGGATCAGCGTCTCGCCCTGCCACGGATGCAGCGTGCTGGCGACGGCGCCGAGCAGGCCCGGGATCCAGTCCGGCCGGCCGGCGCCACGCGAGCGGTCGTAGCGCACGAGTGCGAACAGCACGAGCGCGACCGCCATCAGCCCGAACGGATAGCCCCAGGACAGCCACGTGGGCATCAGGTCCCCGAGGATCCCGAGGGCGCCGTAGATGACGGTGAACGAACCGAACAGCAGTCCGAGGATCAGCGCCGCCCGCCGCTCGATCCGCACGCTGAAGCTGCGATTGGCCACCGCCCGGGTGGCGAGGAACAGGCCGACGACCGCCACCGGCTTCCACAGCAGCAGGGACAGCCAGGACGCCGCGCCAAGCGCGGTGATCGCGCCCGAGATGAGGATCGCCGGCTGGAAGTAGTCCGACGGGGTCGAGCGCAGCACGAACAGGTTCGAGATCAGGCCGTGGTGCGCCGCGGACTGGATCCAGGACAGGTACTGCATCTGGTCCACGATGTAGTAGCCGTCAGTGCCGGTCCAGACCAGGCCGTCGGACGCGGCGTGCCACACGTCGAGCGCCACCACCCACATCGAGAACGCGCCGAACACGGCCAGCACGCCGATCTCGAACCAGTCGAGCCGTCGGTGACCGGTCGCGACCGGCGTAACGGGGGCCGGGCCGGCAGCGGTGACCGCCGGCGGGGATTGCACGCGCACGGGCCGGTAGGTAAGCAGAGGCGTCACCGCGGGGACCGCTGGTCAGCGTGCGAGCTTATATTGAAGTGACGCGGTGGCGCGTCCGGCGGCGGTGTTGAGCAGGTTGATGTTGTGGTTGGTCATGAACAGGTTGATCGCCGGAACGAAGGCGAACATCAGGTACACGGTCAACACGCTGGCGACCCAGCGCAGGCGGATGCTGCGAGAGAGCGCCGCCAGCGGCAACAGCCACACGACGTACCACGGCATCAGCCAGCTGAGGCTCGCGATCAGCGCCAGCGTCGACCAGCCGGCGCCGGCCAGCCAATCGCGATTGCGGTAGAACTGGTGCGCGACCACGAGGACGACGCCGACGACGGCGATCTTCAGCAGCGTCGGGGTCCCGCCGCCGCCGTCGAGGAGCAGCCCGAACACGTTCGGGATGCTGAACCCGGTCAACAGCGTGCTCTGCTGGGACAGGTTGGGCAGCGCCAGCCCGAACAGCGCCAGGTCCAGGGCGAAGAGCGGGATGGCGGCCACGAGGGCGCCGACCGCCAGCGCGATCCGCCGGGTCTTCGTCCGCGCCGCCACCAGCAGGAACGGCAGCAGCAGCACCGCGGTGAACTTCACCGCGACGGCGACCATGACCGTGGCCCCGGCGCTGCGGTCCCGGCGCGCCAGGAGCAGCGAGATCGCCCCCAGCATCGGGACGAGCATGAAGAAGTCGTTGTGGAAGCCCTCGACCGCGTAGACGAGGAAGATCGGGTTCAGCGACACGAACGCAACCGCAAACCGCGGGTCGCGCCCGAGCTGACGGGCGCACTGCCAGATCAGCCCCGAGAAGGCGAGGCTGAGGGCGACCGTGGCGAGCTTGACCAGCCAGTAGGCGACCGGGAGCGGCAGGAACGCCAGCGGATAGGTGAGCGCGGTGAACAGCGGGCCATAGGGACTGCGCAGGTTGTGCCAGCTGCTGAACCCGTACACCGGGTCGAACAGCTCCTGCCGGATCGTGTGCGTGTAGGGGTTGAGGTGGTGCAGCGCACCGAGCCGGGCGTACCCCAGGTAGTTGAACAGGTCCGTCAGCTGCATCGGAGGGCTCAACAGGAGGACGAGGTTGAGCGCCACGACCGCGATCGCGATCGTCCGCATCGACAGCGAGCGCACCGCCAGCATGACCGCCGCGTACGCCACCAGCATCACCACGAGGACCCCGCTGAACACGTTGCCCAACACGATCGGATTCGTGATCAGGCGCCGGACGATGAGGTGCAGCGGCCCGGCCTCCCAGGCCGGGAACGACTGCACGCTGCGCGGAACGAGGATCGACGGCCCAGCCGCCGCGGTGGCGACGATCGCCAGCGTCCCGATCAGGAGCGCGCCGATGGCCACCCGTCCGGCCACCGGGCCGAGCCTGACCCGGGCGCGGGGCAGCCGGCGGCTGGTGTCCACCGTCAGTCGCGGCAGGACCACCGGCGCGTCGGCCCCGGTCAGGCCCGGTCCGGTCACCGAGGCGCCGGCCAAGGCGACGGGCGTCTCGGCGGGGCTGGAGTCCTCGCGCATGTGTTGAAGATAGTGGCGTTAGCGGGGTTTCTCGCGCCGACCGCGCGAGTTGCGATCCTGTTAAGGACACCGGCGGCGCGTCCTGTGCGCTGCTGTCTACCCCATCGGCACTGATTAGGCTCGACTCGGTGAGCGCCGGCTTGCTAGCCCAATACCCCCGCCGAGGGCCCTTGACCGGGGGTCGCATGGCGGGAACGCGCGCCGGCGCCGGCCCGGTGACAGCCGCCGTCGCGGCCCTGACGATTCTCGGAGCGGTGCTGCGGTTCTACCGTCTCGGTCACCAGGGATTCTGGTTCGACGAGGCCAACACCGCCCAGCTCGTGCGGTTCTCGCCGGGCAAGATGCTCGGGCTCATTCCCCAGAGCGAGTCCACGCCGCCGCTGTACTACTGCGTCGCGTGGGTGTGGGCGCGGGTGTTCGGCTACGGCGAGGCCGGGCTGCGGGCGTTGTCGGCCACCGCCGGGGTGTTGACGATTCCCGTCGCCTACGGCGCGGCGGCCAAGCTGGTCTCCCGTCGGGCCGGGGTGATCACGGCGGCGCTGGTCGCGTGCAACCCGCTGCTCATCTGGTACTCGCAGGAGGCCCGCTCCTACGAGCTGCTCGTGGCGCTGACGGCGTTGTCGCTGCTGGCGTTCGCCTACGCCCGCGCCGGGCCGACGCCGCGAACCCTGGCGTTCTGGGTGGTGGCGTCGGCGCTCGCCCTCGCCACCCACTACTTCGCGGTGGTGGCGGTGGTGCCGCAGGCGGCGTTCCTGCTATTCGAGCACCGGCGGGCGCGCCCGGTCCAGCTCGCCGTCGCGATCGTCGCGCTGTGCGGGCTGGCGCTGATCCCGCTCGCGATCTCGCAGAACGGAACCGGCAACGACAGCTGGATCGCGCACGCGGCGTTCGGCGAGCGGCTGCGCCAGATCATCCCGCAGTTCCTGATCGGCACCAACGCCCCGGACCGGGCGCTGCTCAAGGGCGTGGCGATCGCCCTGGCGTTGATCGCGCTGATCGCGCTCGTCGTGCTCCCGGCGCGGGCGCGAGCGGCCGAGCGCCGGACGGCCCTGCTGGCGGGTGGGCTGGCCCTCGCCGGGTTCGTCCTCAGCCTGGCGCTGGTCGCGGCCGGCTTCGATGACCTGATCACCCGCAACATCATCGCCCTGTGGCTGCCGGCGGCGATCCTGCTGGCCGGCGGCCTGGCGGCGGCGCGCACGCCGCTGGTGGGGGTGGTCGTGACGCTGGGCCTGTGCGCGATCGGGATCATCGCGACCGTGGGCATCGCCACCGAGCGCAGTCTGCAACGGCCGGATTGGCGCTACGTCGCGCGTGCGCTCCAGGCGCCGGCGGGAGCGGGAACGGGGACGGGATCCGGTACCGGTGCCGGCCGCGCCATCCTCATCCAGCACTACCGGACGCTGCTTCCGCTCTCGCTGTACCTGCCCCACCTGGCGTTCATGGCGCCGGGGGGCGCACGCGTCCGCGAGCTCGACGTGATCTCGATGACCGCTCCCCAGCAACCCCTGTGCTGGTGGGGAGCGGCCTGCAACCTGATCCCCTCCGAGATGCAGCCCACCTACGCCATCCCCGGCTTCCACATCGCGTCACGCCGTCACGTCCTCCAGTTCACGATCCTGCGCCTCGTGGCCGATCGGCCGGTCCGGGTGACGCCGGCGATCGTCTCGCGCGCGCTGACGACGACGCGGCTGCGACGCGACGGTCTGCTCGTCCAGCGCGGTTGAGCGCGTCGAGCTCCGCGGCGGTCAGCCGCCGGTAGGCGCCGGGCGCGAGAGCACCGAGCTCCAGGGGGCCGAACGACACCCGGGCCAGCCCCCGGACGGGATGCCCGACGGCTTCGCACATCCGCTTGACCTGCCGCTTGCGCCCCTCGTGGATGGTCAGCTCGAGCGTGTCCGGCGCCAGCCGGCGGACCCGCGCCGGCGCCGTCAGGCCATCCTCGAGCTCTACTCCGCGGCGCAGCGCCCGCAACGTCGCGTCTCGCACGGGCGGCCGAGTGACCACCGCCCGGTAGGTGCGTGGCACCTCGAAGCTCGGATGCATCAGGCGGTGGGCGAGCTCGCCGTCGTTGGTCAGCAGGATCAGCCCGGTGGTGTCGAGATCGAGCCGGCCCACGGGGTACAGGCGCAGCTCGGACGCGACGAGTGACACGACCGTCGGCCGCCGCTGCGGATCATCGGCGGTCGAGACGACGCCCAGCGGCTTGTTGACGAGGTACACGACCCGCTCGGTGTCCCGGCGCACGAGCGTGCCGTCGACGGCGACGGCGTCCGCATCGCCGATATCGCGGGCGGGATCGGTCACCGTGACGCCGTTGACCGAGACCCGCTGGGCTCGCACGATCTCCTCGGCGGCGCGGCGCGAGGCGACCCCGGCGGTGGCGAGAAATTTCACAAGACGCATCGCGATGGCACCATAGACAGCGTGGACCTCGAACTTCTCGCCTCGACCCTGTCCGATCTGCGTCAGCCGGCGTACCGTCAACGGCAGGTCTGGCGCTGGGCGGCGCAGGGCGCCGACGGCTTTGCCGCGATGACCGATCTCCCGCTCGAGCTTCGCGTCGCGCTCGGCGAGACCGTCCCATTCTCGAGCCTGACCCTCGAGCACGAGGCGCACGCCTCCGACGGCACCGTCAAGGCGCTGTTCGCCACCGGTGACGGCCGGCCGGTGGAGGCGGTGCTGATGCGCTACCGGGACGGGCGGCGGTCCCTGTGCCTGTCATCGCAGTCGGGCTGTCCGTTGACGTGCACGTTCTGCGCCACCGGGCAGATGCGCTTCGGCCGCAACCTGACCGCCTCGGAGATCCTCGACCAGGCGCTGCATTTCCGGCGGCTGGGCCCCGTCGACCACGCCGTGTTCATGGGGATGGGCGAGCCGATGATGAACCTGGATGCGGTGCTGGCAGCCTGCGAGCGGTTGCCGGCGCTCGGGATCGGCAACCGGCACACGGCCGTCTCGACGGTCGGCTGGGTCCCGGGGATCGAGCGTCTGGCGGCGCAGCCCATGCCGATCCGCCTGGCCCTGTCGCTGCACGCCGCCGACGACGCGCTGCGGTCCGAGCTGATGCCGGTCAACGATCGCTACCCGCTGCGCGATGTGCTGGCGGCCTGCCGCGACTATTACGAGCGCAAGCGCCGGATGGTGTTCATCGAGTACGTGATGCTCGCCGGGGTCAACGACTCCTATGCCCAGGCCCGCCAGCTCGCCGAGGTCCTCGATCCGCGCGCGTTCAAGGTCAACCTGATCCCGTACAACCCGACCGACTCGCCCTATGAGGGGTCGAGCCCGAAGGCGATCGAGGCGTTTCGCGCGGAGCTCGAGCGCCACGGCGTCGGCGCGACGGTGCGGCTGACCCGCGGGCGGGACATCGCGGCCGCCTGCGGCCAGCTCGCCGCCGGCCGGGCCGGATCCGCGTAGGGGCGGTCAGCGGAGCGCCAGCAGCTGCGGCAGGTTGACCGCCGCGGCCATCGCGCGGTAACCCGCCGCGTCGGGATGCAGGTGGTCACCGCTGTCATAGGCCGGGTCGAGCCGTTCCGGATCGGCGGGATCGGCCACCGCCGAGGCGAAATCGATCACGCCGTCGAAGGCGCCGCTGGTCTCGATCCAGTGGTTGACGGCGTCGCGCTTGGCCTCGCCGTCCGGCGTCCAGTACCGGGCGCCGGCAAACGGGGTCAGGGTGGCACCGAACACCTTGACGCCGGCAGCGTGCGCGAGCGCGATCATCTGCTCGTACCCCGCGACGATCTCCGCCGCCGAGACGTCGGTGTGGGGCACCGTCAACGGGTTTCGGCTCTGGCTGTAGCCGATGTCATTGATTCCCTCGAGCAGGATCACGTCACGGACGTTGGGCTGCTCGAGCACGTCGCGCTCGAACCGGGCAACGGCGGCGGTGCCGCAGCAGGCCGAGCCGTTGAGCACGCGGTTGCCGCCGATGCCCTCGTCGATGACGCTCATCGTGCTCCCGGCGCGGGCGGCGAACCGGCGGGCCAGGTCGTTGGGCCAGCGCGCGTCGGCGTCCAGCGGAGCGGTCACGCCGTCGGTGATCGAGTCACCGAGCGCGACGACGGTACCGAGGTCCCGGCGCGGCGCGAGCACATCGACGCCATCGAGGAAGTACCACGAGCGGGTGAAGATGTGAAACGAGCCGGCGGTGGGGTCGCCGGCGTGCCCGCCGGCGGTCACGTAGTTGACCTGGCGCGCCTGCCAGTGCTGGGTGGCCGGACCGGTGGCGTCCGGCAGGTAGAGGCTGACCGCGAGGTGGGTGAGCGGGCGCACGGTGAGCGCCACGGGGTCGGAGAGGATCTCGGCGCCGGGCTCGATCCGCACCGTCGGCAGGCCGGCGAATGACAGGCGCCGGACCGTGCCGGGGACGAGCGCGGCGGTGGAGCGCTGGACGCTGATCGTCGCGCCGCCGACCAGGAGCGGCCGCGAGCCGAAGACGTTCGTCAGCCGGACGCGCACGCTCGAGCCGCCGGCGCTGGCGAGCACGACCTGGCGCACCGTCTGGTCGCGAAACCCCGATACCGAGAAGTTGCCGAGAGTCGGTCCCTGCGGCGCCGCGCCCCAGGTGGCGACCCAGTGCCCGGCCTGCGCGGTGGTGGCCAGGTTGGCGGCGCGCTGCACCTCCGGGGCGGCGGTGGCGGCGGTGGCGAGCGTCGCGGCGGGGCCCACCCCGCGATGTCCGCGGGACGGCGCCGACGTCGCCGCGCTGAGACTGACGATGCCGCCGGCCCCGACCGCGACCGCGACCGCCAGGATGACCAGCGCCGACATGCTCGTCCGAAACCGTTGCAGCACCACGCTCACCCCTGGTGTTCGGAGCGGAACCGAACACCTTTAGCCGATGCCGGGCGGGGCCCGGCGGCGGTCCGATGCTAGCGCCGGCGGCGGACCCGATTCTTAGCGTTGGAATAACCCGAATGCGGCCGGCCGGCGGTCACCGGCGGAGCAGCGTGCGCGCCTCGCCGAGCACGCTCGGCTCCGCCAGCTTGGCGCAGAACACGCTGAAGTGGATCCCGTCGAACCGGCACAGCTGGCCGTCGACCTTGGCGTCGTAGTGATTGCCGGGCGAGACGGTCCGGTCGAGATCGACCACGCCGACGCTGCCGGGGTGCCGCCGGGCCTCCTTCTCGAGCATCGCGTTGATCAGCGCGTGGCGCGCGCTCGATGCCGCCGGCGCCGCGTCGCCGTCGGACTGGGCGGGCGGGTGGACGTAGGGGACCGACAGGAACAGGACCTTGACCCCGTCGCGGCCGAGCACCTGGACATAGCGGTTGATCTGGCTCTGGAGCCGCGCGTCGAACGCCGGCTGCCCCAGGTGCACGACCTTGCCGTTCTGGCGCCAGTTGAACTCGTCGCGATAGCCGAGCTCCACCACGACCTCCTGTGCGTGCAGGGCCGTCGCGTCCGCGGCCCATTGCGACAACGCCGTCGGGCACCCCGCCGGCGGGCTCTGCCAGGTGCCGTTCACGTCGAGCTGGCCGGTCGTGGTGAACGCGCAGCCGAGCTTGGCCGCGTTGGCCAGCTGCACCCCGTAGCTCTGCTCGTTGTCCATCATCGGCACGCCGAGCGTGAACGCCAGCGAGTCGCCGATCACCATCACCCGCTTCGGCGGACAGGTGTCAAACGTCTTCTGGCCCGATCCGCTCCAGACCAGGCTCGACTTGCCCAGCACCCCGAACTCGAACTTGGCCTCGCGGGCCAGCGCCACCGGCGCCAGCCCGTACTGAGCCGTGTCGGTCAGCGTCTCCACGCACGGTCCATCGCTGCCGCGCAGCTGCGGCGGGGCCGTGGGCAGCTTCGCCGCGGCGGGGACGCCCACCGGGAGCGAGGCCGCCGCCGACGCCATCAGCAGCGAGACGAACGCGGCACCGGCGCCCACCGGCGCCAGGCTGCGCACCACCCACGCCGGACGGCGCCGCTGCCGGATCGGCTGCTCGATCGCCACGTAGGAGATCAGGCTCACCGCCAGCGTCACCCCCAGGCGCACCCCCAGCAGGGTGGTTCCCCGGACGCCGGTGGAGCTTTCGTCGAGCCACAGGAACAGCGGGAAGTGCCAGAGGTACAGGCCGTAGGAGATCTGGCCGACGCCACGCAGCGGCGCCAGCGCCAGCAGCCGGGCGCCGATCGACTGGGGCGCGACGACGACGGCGAGGATCACGACCACGACGGCGGCGTCGAGCGCCACGAGCCCGTAGGGATACAGCCACCCGTCCGAGCCGCCGGCCAGCCCCATCGCCGCCGCCAGCGCGGCCAGCATCCCCACCGCGCCGGCGCCGAGGAGACGCCGGTGGGTGTCGGTCACCGCCCGCCGGCCCTCGCTGGGCCAGCGGCGACGGATGGTGAGGGCAATCGCCAACGAGGCGCCGATCAGCAGGCTCGCCCCGCGAGTGTCGGTGCCGTAGTAGACCCGGTCGAGCCCGCGGCCGCCGTCGAACAACAGCGCCATCTCCGCCGCCGACGCGGCGGCCCCGGCCAGGCTCAGCCCGAGCAGCAGGCGCAACGCGCGGGGCGGCGACGCGCCGGCGCGCCGCGCCAGGCTGAGGACGCCGAGCACCACCAGCGGCCACACGACGTAGAACTGCTCCTCGATCGCCAGCGACCAGGTGTGCTGCAGCGGTGACACCGGGCCGCTGGCGGCGAAGTAGTTGGTGCCGGCGGCGATCTGGTGCCAGTTGCTGAAATAGAGAAGGGTCGAGATGCCATCGTTCTGCAGCCCCGGGATCGCCTTGGTCGGTCCGGCCAGCGCGTAGTAGACGCCGATCGCCAGGACGAGCGCGAACAGCGCCGGGAGCAGGCGCCGCGCCCGGCGGGCCCAGAACGCGCGCAGCACGATCGTGGCCGATTCCGCCCATTCGGAGACGAGCAGCGACGTGATCAGGAACCCCGACAGGACAAAGAACATCTCGACGCCGAGGAATCCGCCCGGGTCCCACGAGACGCCGCCGTGGTAGAGCAGCACCGCCACGACGGCGAGCGCGCGCAGGCCGTCGAGCCCGCGATGGTGCGGCAGCCTCACCTGAGCCTGTGTCGACGAGGGCATCCACCGTTGGTAGCCAGTCGCCCGTACGACCGCCGTAAGTCCCCTGATCGAACTCTTAGACGCGAGATTGACGCGACCCTTGATCCGGACGTCACGGCCCGCGAGGCGCCGCCGCCTCGGTTACGCTGCGCCGATGCGAACCGCCCTGCGCCTGTGCACCTGCGCGGCCGCCCTGTCCACCGCCTTGGCGTTCGCCGCGTCGGGCGCATCGGCGGCCACCCAGACCGCCAGCTCCGGGAACGTCTCGGCGACCTTCACCTACAGCGGCACGTACCCCGAGTACTCCCACGAGCGCCTGGAGATCTCGCGGTCCGGCCAGGTGCTCTACAGCCGGCCGGTGACCGCAAATCCCTGCGGCGGTCAATGTGCCCCCGGCTCCACGTCCGCCAAGCACCCCGGGATCCACGTGCTCGATCTCGAGCACAGCGGCCAGCCCGACGTCATGCTCGACCTGTTCAGCGGCGGGGCCCACTGCTGCTCGATCGAGGAGATCTTCTCGTTCGACCCGGGCACGATGACCTACACGCTGACCCAGCACGACTTCGGCGATCCCGGCGACCGGATCGTTGACCTCAACCACGACGGTCGCTACGAGTTCCTCACCGCCGACGACTCCTTCGCCTACGAGTTCACCGATTTCGCCGCCTCCGGCCTGCCGATCCAGATCCTCACGTTCAGCGGCCGCCGGTTCCACAACGTGACGCGGAGCTACCCGACGCTGATCGCGGCGGACGCGGCCGTGTGGCTGAAGGCGTTCAAGAGCGAAGCCAAGCAGCACTACTCCGACAGCGTCGGCGTGATCGCCGCCTGGGCGGCGGACGAGGATCTGCTCGGGCGCGGCCCGCAGGTCACCCGCTATCTGACCCAGCAGGCGGCGGCCGGTCATCTCAACAGTGCGCTCAGCCCCGAGGAGGCCCATGGCGAGCGGTTCGTGGCCAACCTCCAGCGGTTCCTGCGCAAGCACGGCTACCTGGGCTGATCGCTCGCGGCGATCGCCGGCATGAACATCCACGCGCGCCGGTTGACCGCCCAGCTGCTCGCCGGCACGCCGGCCCGGGATCCGCTCGAGGTGGCCGAGCGGCTGCTGGCGATCCAGGGCCAGGACCCCCGGGGCGCCCGGCTGGCCATCCGGGCGCGGACCGCCGGCGTGAGCGCCGCCGACGTCGATCGCGAGCTGACCGAGCAGCGCTCGCTCGTGATCACCACGCTCAATCGCGGAACCCTGCACCTGATCCGCAGCGTCGATTACCCGTTACTCCAGCTGCTGACGACCCCTCCCCTGTTCACCGCCAGCGCCACCCGCCTGGCCCAGGACGGGATCTGCGCCGACATGACGAGCCGGGCGATGGACGTGATCGAGCGGTCGATCGCCGACGAGGGACCGCTGACCCGCGTCGACCTGCGGGATCGCCTGGAGCGCGCCGGCGTCCCGAACCTCAAGGATTCGATGATCCATCTCATCTTTCGCGCGTCGATCGAGGGGCGCATCGTGCGCGGGCCGATGGCCGGCCGCCAGCATGCCTTTGCGCTCGTGCGCGACTGGCTGCCCGACGCCCGTCCGCCGGATCGAGATACCGCGCTGGCCGAACTGGCCCGGCGCTATCTGGCGGGCCACGGTCCGGCCGGCGAGCGTGATCTCGCCCGCTGGGCGGGCATCCGGCTGCGTGACGCGCGGGCCGGCCTGGAGGCGATCGCCGGCCGGCTGCGCCACCTGCCGGGCGATCTGGTCGATCTCGCGGACCGCGGCCGGGCGGGCCGGCTGCCGCCGCCGCGGCTGCTCGGCGCGTTCGAACCGATGCTGCTCGGCTGGGTCTCGCGACAGGCCGTGCTCGGCGCCGATCAGACCAAGATCGTCAACGGCGGCATGTTTCGTGGGTTCGCCCTCGTCGACGGCCGCGCCGCGGCCGACTGGCGCCTCAATGGCTCCACCGTCGAGATCGAGCCGTTCTCATCTCTCGCCGACGACGATGCCGCGGCGCTCGCGCGCGACGGCGAGGCGGTGAAGCGGTTCCTCGGCCTCGGCTGAAGGATCTGTAGCGGTTTTGACGCGAAACCTGGGCTGAAACTGGACGCAACACGGACCAAATATCGCGTGTGCTGTAATGGACTGAATGCAACGGATTGCTCGGCCTCGGCGGTACGTTTCCGGCGGCCAGATTTTGCTGCTGCGTCCGTTCCTGCGCTACGACTACAGCCGCAGCGCGTACGTGCTTCGTGCCGTCGGGGAGCGCTACGGCCCGGTGCTGCGAGAGGACCGGCGGCGCCGCCAGCGATCCTTCCAGGGCTCGGACCGCCGCAGCGAGGTCCTCGAGAGCCAGCCGTCGCTGAGCCGGCCGGCTTAGCGTGCCGTCGGCCTGACGCGCGCCCGGCCGGCGCGTCCGGGCTCAGGCCACGACGGTTCCGGCCCGTGCCTCGCCCGCCCGCAGGAGCCGCTCGCGGAGCTCGTGCTCGAACTCCGGCGAGGGATCGAAGCCGGCGATCTCCGGCAGGTCCCCGACCTCGTTGAGTCCGAACAGCTTGAGGAACAGCTCGGTGGTCCGGTACAGCACAGCGCCGAATTGGGACCGACCGGCCTCCTCGATGATCCCCCGTTCGAGCAGCGTCGTCGCGGCCGACTCAGCGCTGACCCCGCGGATCCGGGCGATCTCCGGCCGGGACACCGGCTGCAGGTAGGCGACGATCGCCAGCGTCTCTGCCTGGGCGGACGTCAGCGGCGGCGTCCGCGGCTTGGCGAGCAGCCGCCGGGCGGCCGGCTCGGCATCGGGATGGGTGCTGAGCGTGTAGCCGCCGGCCAGCTCGCGGACGACGAGCCCGCGGCGCTCGAACTCATAGTGCTCGCGGAGGCGCTCGAGCGCGGTCACCACCTCGTGCAGCTCGGCACCGGTGGCGTCGGCGAGCGTCGGCGCCGCCACGGGGTCGGGGCTGAGGAACAGCAGCGCCTCGATCATCCGATCCAGCTCGGTCGTCACGCCGTCAGCCTCTCCGGTGCCGGGACCGGCGCCGGCACCGCCCGCAGCCGGTCTCGACTCATCAGCGCCTCGACCGTGATCTCGGCGAACGGCTCGTCCTGGGTCCAGGTGGCCTCGCCCTGCTTGTAGAGCTCGAGCAGTGCGTACAGGGTCACGGCCACCGTGACGCGATCCGAGCGACCGACCGCCTCCGAGAACGTGAACCGACCGCGCGACAGCAGCGCTCGCAGGTGCGCGAGCCGCTCGGCGACGGTGACCTTGGCGACGGTGATGTGCCGGACGTCAACCGGCGGCGGGACCTGGAGCAGATCCCCGATCGCGCCGGACAGCGTGATGGGGTCATACACCGAGCTCGCATCCTTCAGTGACGCCTTGCGCAGGTGCGGCGGCAGCGGCGCCGAGCGGAACCGGCGCCCCGCTTCGTCGTCGAGGCGCTCGCTGAGATATGCCGCCGCGGCGCGATAGCGCTGGGCGGCCAGGAGACGGTCCAGGAGCTCCTCGGCGGCCTCCCCGGGGTCCAGATCGATCTCCTCGAGCTCCTCGCCGGGCAGCAGCAGCCGGGACTTGAGCTCCAACAGGGCCGCAATCAACACCAGGAACTCGGTGGCCGCCTCGAGGTCGAGCTCCCCGCGACGCTCGAGGTGATCGATATATGTGATCACGACGTCGGCGAGGTCCACCTCGAGCAGATCCACCTCTTCCCGGAGGATCAGCGTCAGCAGGAGATCGAACGGCCCCGCGAACACGTCCAGGTCGAGCTCCAGATAGGTGAGCGTCACGGCACGGGCCTCCGCATGCGACAGACCTTAGCCGCGGGGTCGGACCGCTCCAACTCCCATCGCCGCCCGCGCGTCGGCCAGCGTGTCGGCGGCGATGGCGCGGGCCTTGTCCGCCCCGGCCGCCAGGATGCGCTCCAGCTCGGACTCGTCGGCCCGCAGCTCCTGGTAGCGGGCGCGGACCGGCGTCAGGTACTCGACCACGGCGTCGGCCACCGCCTGCTTGAACGCACCGTAGCCGCCGCCGTCGAATTCGCTCTCGATCGCGCCGGGCGCCACCGCGCGGACCGCCGCCAGGATCTCGATCAGGTTCGAGATTCCCGGCTTGTCGGAGCCGCGGCGCACGTCGCTGCCGGAATCGGTCACCGAGGAGCGGAACTTCTTGGCGATCGCCGCCGGCTCGTCGAGCACGTACACCGTCCCCTGTGGCGTGCCTCCGGTGGTTGACATCTTGCGCTCGGGCGCCTGCAGGTCCATGATCCGCGCGCCGACCTCCGGGATCCTGGCCTCCGGGACGACGAGCGTCTCCCCGAAGCGCCCGTTGAAACGCTCGGCGATGCCGCGCATCAGCTCGATGTGCTGGCGCTGGTCCTCCCCCACCGGCACCTCGTGGGCGCGGTAGGCGAGCACATCGGCGGCCTGCAGCACCGGGTAGAAGAACAGCCCGGCCGAGACGAGATCACGCTGGGCGCCGGCCTTGTCCTTGAACTGGGTCATGCGGTTCAGATCGCCGAACGAGGTCATGGTCGACAGCAGCCAGCACAGCTCCGGCTGCTCCACGACGTCGCTCTGGCGAAAGAAGATGCAGCGGCCGGGATCGAGGCCGGCGGCGAGCAGCGTGGCCGCGGTGTCATAGACCGACTCGCGCAGGGCCGCGGGCTCGTAGGCCACCGTGATGGCGTGGAGATCGACGACGCAGTAGATCGCCTCGCCGCGGTCCTGCCCCGCCACGTACTGGGTGATCGCGCCGATGTAGTTGCCCAGGTGCTTGCGCCCGGTCGGCTGGATGCCGGAGAAGATCCGCACGGCCCGGGAGGCTACTAAGCTCAGTACTCCGCGGGCCGGTTATAGATCGTCACGAGGCTGACGATCTTGTCGTCACGGACGCTGAAGTAGTTCGACAGGATCACCTCGTCGGGGAGGTCGGCCTTGTCGAAATCGCCGTCGTAGGCGGCGCGCACGATCGTGTCGCCGTGATGCTCGACGACCTCGCGCACGTCCATCGTCACGCGGTCGCCGACGAGCTCGCGCTCGACGAACCGCCGGACTGCGTCGATCCCGCGGAACTCCCGGCGGTTGTCATTGACATACGCATCGTCGGCGAACGTGGCCATGATCGCGTCGGTGTCAAACGCATTCACGGCCGCGACGTGCTCCGCGACGATCCCCTCGAGCATGGTGGTGGTGGTCATCAGAGGCCTCCTTGTCGTTTGAGTTGCCGCCAGGACGGCGACGATCTCAAGCTTGGGGCCTCCATCGAGGGGAGAGTCAAGCGCCAATCTGCGATTTGACTCTCCCCTGAGGGGAGACGCGATACTCGAGCACATGGCCGCGTCTCTCGCGATCGGTGACTTCGCTCGCGCAACGCACCTCAGCATCAAGACGCTGCGCTACTACCACCGCGTCGGCGTGCTCGAGCCCGCCGATGTCGACCCCCATACCGGCTATCGCCGGTATCAGACCGATCAGATCCCCGCAGCGCAGGTCATCCGCCGGTTTCGCGCCCTCGACATGCCCTTGGAGGACGTTCAAGCCGTCCTGGCCGCGCCCGACCTTGCCGCCCGCAACCAGGTCATCGCGGCCCACCTGAGCCGGCTCGAGGCCACGCTCGAGCGCACCCAGCAGGCAACCGCGTCGCTGCGCGATCTACTCCAGATGCAGACACCGACCGCACCGGCCGACGTCGCCCATGTCAGCGTCCCCGCGACCACCGCGGCCGCGATCACCGACACGATCGACCTCACGGACGCCCAGGGGTGGTACCACGGAGCGCTCGGTGAACTTCACGCGTCGCTCGCCAGCCAGGACCTCACCAGCTCAGGCCCGGCCGGCGGGATCTACTCCAACGACCTCTTTGCCGAGCATCGCGGCGAGGCAACCGTCTTTCTCCCCTGCGACCTCAGCTTCCGCTCGACCGGACGGATCGAGCCACTCGTCATCCCCGCCGCCGAACTGGCGACCACCACGCACGCCGGCCCGGACGGCGACATCGACCGCGCCTACGGCGCGCTGGCCACGTACGTGGCCCACCACGCCATCAGCATCGACGGGCCGATCCGCGAGTACTACCTCGTCGATCGCCACACCACCCCCGACCCGTCGCAATGGCGCACCCAGATCGGCTGGCCGATCTTCCACACCGCGCGCCCCAGCTGACCCGCTCCAGCGAACGAGACTAAGCCAGCGCTCGGTCCAGCGACTCGTGCAGCGGCCGGTGGGCCGGCGGATGCTCTCCGCCATCCTCGCCCCCGGTCCGCCGGCCGCGTCCGGCGAGCAGCCACGCGGCGACGACACCGCCGACGGCGCCGCACGCGTGCGCCTGCCACGAGATGCCGTTGTGAGGCACGATGCTTGACACCAGCGCGCCGCCCCAGATGACGCCGACGACCACGCCGGTCAGGATCTCCAGGAGGCTGCGATCGAACAGACCCCGCGCGAACAGATACGTGGCGTAGCCGAACACGACCCCGCTGGCGCCGATCGTGTCCGTGTTGGCGGGCGCGATCAGCCAGGTCCCGACGCCGCCGACGACGATCACGACCAGGGTCACGAGGGCGAGCCGGGCGGCTCCGCGCACGGCGACGATCACGCCCATGAACAGCAGCGGGATCGTGTTGTCGACCAGGTGGGGGTAGAAGTTCTCGTGCAGGAACGGGGACGTGAAGATCGCCCAGATGTGATCGATGTTGCGAGGGTAGATGCCGCCGGTGCGGTCGAGGCCGCCGCCGTCGAGCGCGTTGAGGCCCTCGATGATCCACATCAGCGCCACGATCCCGAGTAACAGCCCCAGTCCCTCCAGCACCTGGCGTCGCCGCTCCGGAGACCTGGCGGCCGCGATGGAGTTGGTGATCGTCGCCATCTACACAGGATGGCAGGTACGGTGGCCGTCACGGCCCGGAAAGCCGCTGGATTTCGTAAGAGTTCGTCGCCGGACCGCAGCTACGCCGTGGGAGCGTAGAAGCCGCTGGTTCGAGCCATCGCGTCTCGTGCCGCCTCGGGAGTGGCGCCTGCTGCTTCGTGCGCCGTTCCCCATGAGGCGGCGCACTGGCGCATGAACGCCGCCATGAGCCGGTCGTCGTTGGGACGGTCATCGCCGGCGATGAAGGCGGTGAATGCCGCCAGGGCGCCGTCCCAGCCCACCCCGACGGCGCCGGGCCCGTATTGCGCCCAGTGCTCGTCGTCGGGGACGGTGTGACGCAGCACGAGCTCGGCGTCGTCGCCGGCGGGGGTCAGCTCGAGCGAGACGAGGCTGGGCTCCGCATCGCCGAATTGCCAGGTCAGCTGTAGCCGATGCGGAGGCGTGCAGATGGTGATCTTGCCGTGGGCGTTGCCCTCGAGCTGAAAGTCCCCGCCGGCTCGCAGGTCGCCGCTGAGCGGCAAGAACCAGCGCGCGACCCGCTCGGGGTCCGTGCATGCGTCCCAGACGTCAGCCACCGGCGCGTGCAGCCGGCGACGCAGTTCGACGACGTGCGCCGGAGCCCCGCCGAGATCGGCGTCGGCCACGGCGCGTTCGGTGAGGTCGAGTTCAGCGATGAGGTCACGCATGCTGGTTCCTCCTGGATCGTCGATCGGCGCCTCGTGCCAGCTCGGTCTGCAGCGCGTCCAGGCGCTGGCTCCACTGCCGGCGCAGGTCCGCGAGCCAGCCCTCGACCCCGTCGAGAGCTTCGCCATTGAGGGCGTAGAGCCGGCGGGTGCCTTCGGGGCGCACGTCGGCGAAGCCGCTCTCCCGGAGCACGCGCAGCTGACGCGAGACGGCGGGCTGCGTGAGCCCGAACTCCGCCCGGATGACGTCTACGACGTCGCCGGCGCCGCGCTCGCCGGTGGCCAGCAGCTCAAGGATTCGCCGCCGGACGGGATCGCCGAGGATGTCGAAGGCCTCCACAATCACCCTTATATCAGCTTCAGCGTATATATGCCATGCCTCATGGACTGCTGCCTTGCGCCTGCGGGACAATCCCGTCGATGGACGGCTTCGATCTCCCGGCCAATCTGGCTGATGCCGCCCGCGATCACCCCGAGCGCGAGATCCGCGAATGGCTGCTCACGCTTCCCACGATCGTTTCCGACCTGGCGGAGCGGTGGTCACTGACCATCGGCGCGCCCTACCAGCCCGGCGGACAGTGCGCCTGGGTGGCTCCCGCCACGGGCCAGTCGGGCGAGGAGCTCGTTCTCAAGGTTGGCTGGCGGCACGAGGAAGCACGACACGAGCCCGATGCGCTGCGCGCCTGGAACGGGGACGGCGCGGTGCGACTGCACGACGCCCACTGCTTCGATCAGACCAGCGCGCTGCTGATCGAGCGCTGCAACCCGGGATCGACCCTCGCACGCGCCGCATCAACCGGCGAGCACCAGGACGTCGTCGTTGCCGAACTGCTGCAGCGCCTCTGGATCACACCAGGGCAAGCCGGTCCGTTCCGCCCGCTGCAGACCATGTGTGATCAATGGGCCGCGGAGTTCGAGACAGCGTTCGTCGGCTCACCGGAAAGCCTCGACTCCGGGCTGGCGCGCGAGGGGATGACTCTGTTCCGCGCGCTTCCCGCGACCGCGGAGCAGACCGTGCTGCTCTGCACCGACCTTCACGCCGGAAACGTCCTCGCCGCCCGCCGGCAGCCGTGGCTTGCCATCGATCCCAAGCCGTACCTGGGTGACCCAGCCTACGACCTGCTGCAGCACATGCTCAACTGTCGCGATCGTCTCACGGAGGACCCAGTCGGGCTCGCCCACAGAATGGCCGACCTCGTGGGGTTCGATCCCGATCGCGTGACCAACTGGCTGTTCGCCCGGTGCGTTCAAGAATCGATCGGAGACCCGCAACTGGCGATGATCGCCGCCCGGCTCGCGCCGTCGTAAACAGGTTCCCTACGGCGTTACGCAGACCTGCTCATTCGCGCGTACCGGCGACAACCTAGGTTGACAAGAAGCGGCTGCGTCAACTAGAGTTGTCGTCAACCAAGGTTGTCACAAATGATCGATACGCAACTCACCATCCCCGACGATCCCGCCGACGCGCTGGCCGCTGTCGGAGCGCTCCGTCGCCTCGCGGACCGCGTCGAGGACATCGCGGTCGAGCGGGCCGTTGCCGGCGGCTGGTCCTTCGCACAGATCGCCGAAGCACTCGGCGTCACTCGCCAAGCCGTCCAGAAGAAGCACTCGCGGCGCCTCGTCAACGCCAACAAACACAGGAGGTAGGCCATGCCGTTCCAACACTTCGCCCAGGACACCCGCGCGGTGGTGGCCGCCGCCGTGCGCGAGGAAGCCGCCGCAGACGGCGGAGGGCTCGTGGAGGCCGAGCACCTCCTGCTCGCGCTGTCCGGCAATCCCCAACTCCAGCACCTCGGCCTGGACCATGAGGAACTCGCTGTCGCGCTCGCGCGCGAGGAGGAGCAGAGCCTCGCGGCGGTCGGCGTCGTCGCCCCGGACCTGCCGCGGGCCAACTCCCCACGCTCGAGCAGTCCCAGGCTCGCAACCTCGGCCAAGCTGGCGATCGAGCGTGCGGCGAAGATCACCGCCAAACGCGGGCAGCGGCAGATGACCGCACAGAACCTCCTGCTCGGGGTGATCAACGCCGAACACGGCCGCGTGCCGCGTACGCTGCAACTGGCCGAAATCGACATCGACGAACTCCGCGCGCGCCTCTGACTCGCGGCAGTTCCGAAACCCGGGTCAGACCCAGCCGCTGCGCTTAGGACACGGCGTGAAGCGGCATGCGGGCGCGGATGATCGCCGCGGCGGCGTGCTCGTGCACCCGATGGGTCTCGCGAAACTCGGCGTCCTGGAGGCCGGCGGCGGTGAGGGCGTCGCGGAACTCCTGCTCGGTCAGCGCGCCCGCGATGCAGCCGGTCCAGGCCTGCATGTCGGCCTTGGTCTGCTCGTCCATGTCCGGGTCCGCGATCACATCGGAGATGGCGAACCGTCCACCGGGCCTGAGCACTCGCGCGGCCTCGGCGAGCACTTTGGCCTTGTCGCCCGACAGGTTGATCACGCAGTTGGAGATCACCACGTCGACGCTCGCGTCCGGGAGCGGAAGCTGCTCGAGATAGCCCTTGCGGAACTCGACGTTGGAGATACCGGCGTCGGTGGCGTTGCGGCGGGCGAGGTCGAGCATCTCGTCGGTCATGTCGATCCCGATCGCCCGACCGGTCGGACCGACCCGCCGCGCGGAGATCAGCACGTCAGCTCCGGCACCCGACCCGAGGTCCAGGACGACCTCGCCTTCGTGCAGATCGGCGACGGCGGTCGGCACCCCGCATCCCAGGGATGCGTTCACCGCACTGTCGGGTGCGTCGCCCTCGCCGCTGTCGGCATAGAGGGAGGAACCGAACACACCGCTCTCGTCGGCCGGGCTGCAGCAGCCCGCGCCGGCCGCGGCGGCCACGGCCGCGGCGGCGTACTTCTCACGCACCGTCTCGCGGACCAGCTCGACCGTCGCGGTGGAGCCGGTCGACGGCGCCGTGGCGCCGGCGGCGCACCCACATCCCTCACCGTGCGTCTCGTCGCAGCACGACGCCTTCTCCGGGGGTTCACAGCAGGTCTGCTGCGCGGCTGGGGTGCAGCACTGCTTGGTCAGATCAGCCATCCGGACAGCTCCTTGAGTGCGTCGGGGATCACGAAGTAATAGGCCCACAGGCCCTGCCGCTCCGACCCGACGATGTCGGCCTCGCGCAGCACCTTGAGGTGATGGGAGATGGTCGGCTGCGAGAGCTCGAACAGCGGCACCAGCTCGCATACGCAAACCTTTCCGGCGTGATTGCGCAACACATCCACCAGCTGGATGCGGACCGGGTCGCCCAGCGCCTTGGCGACCGCTGCCATCCGGACCGCCTGCTCGCGCTGCACGTCGGGATACACGACCGGCTCACAGCACGGCGCGCCCGGGGCGCGCTTGGTTTTCGGAGCCAGCTCCAGATCGAGAGCCATCGATATACAGATACCGATTGAAGTGACGGTTGTCAATCTTTAGACTGACGGTCGTGACCGGACCACTCCCATCATGAGCACCGTCCTGTTCGTCTGCCGGCAGAACGCCGGTCGGTCGCAAATGAGCCAAGCGCTGCTCACCCGCGCTGGCGGTGGCCGACACCACGCGCTGTCGGCCGGCACCACTCCCGCCGACCAGGTCCACCCGGAAGTGCTGGAGGTGATGAACGAGATCGGCATCGACCTCTCCGGTCGCACCCCACAGCCGCTCACGCGCGAACTCGCCGAGCACGCCGACCTCGTGATCACCATGGGCTGCGGCGACGAATGCCCATTCATCCCCGGCAAGCGCTACCTCGACTGGGACCTCCCCGACCCCGCCGGCCAACCCATCGACCAAGTCCGCGCCATCCGTAACGAGATCAACGGCCGCATCCAATCGCTGATCGCCGAGCTCGACGCTGACTCCAGCCGGCACTGAGCCGGCCAACCACTCCAGATCCCCAGCGCGAAGGCTGCCCCATTGACCGAGCGACTCGACCAACTCGACCGCGCCGTCTGGTGGTGCGGATTGTCCGTCGTCTGGGCCGCGATCGTGGGCGCCACCGCGCTCATTGCTGGAATCGTCGCCGGCGCCATCGCGCTGATCGGCTTCGGTGCTGACTCGCTCGTCGACGGCTCAGCGTCCATCGTGCTGGTCTGGCGGTTGAGATCCGAGCGCTCCGGAGCCGGTTCCGCTGACGCAGTCGAACGGCTCGCGGCGCGACTCGTCGGCGCGATCCTCATTGTGATCGGTCTCTACCTCGCGGTGGCCGCCGCGGTCGCGCTCGGCAACGATTCCCACCCGCAAAGCACCAGTGTCGGGATCGTTCTCACCGCGGCATCGATCCTCGTGCTGCCAATTCTCGCCCGCGCCAAACTCCGGCTCGCCACATCACTGAGCAGCTCGGCGCTGCGCGGCGACGGCGTCCTCAGCCTCGCCGGCGCCTGCCTCGCCGCAGCCACCCTGATCAGCCTCCTCGTCAACTCGGCACTCGGCTGGTGGTGGGCCGACTCAGTTGCGGCACTGCTGATCGCAGCCACGCTCCTCCGAGAAGGCCGCCTGATCACCCTCGGGAGGAGATAGCACGCGGCGCGGGACCCCCCTCCCGGCCGGCGCACACCGTTACGCACTGACGTCATCTGCACGCGGCAATCAGCATTAGGATGACGTCGTGGGCGACGACCGCTGTGACCTTCTGTGCGTGGACGTCATCGAGGCGCGTCCATGAGCGCGACCGTCGAATTGACGACGATCTCGGTTGCTCGGACGCCCGGGGGTGACCCAGGCGACCGGGATCGGTTGATCAGACGCGCGATGGTGCTGTCGTGGGTCAGCCTGGCGTGGATGACGGTGGAGGGCACGGTCGCGATCGCGGCGGCGCTGATCGCGGGTTCGGTGGCGCTGCTGGGGTTCGGGATCGACTCGGCGATCGAGGGGCTCGCCGCGGTGATCGTGATCTGGCGCTTCACTGGCTCGCGCCGCGTTTCTGAGCAGGCCGAGCGCCAAGCTCAGAAGGCAGTCGCGATCTCGTTCTTTCTCCTGGCCCCGTACATCGCCCAGGACGCGATCCGGGCCCTCATCGCCGGCGATCACCCGTCCACGAGCTGGGTTGGGATTGGTCTGTCGGTCAGCTCCATTGTCGTGATGCCGCTGCTGGGCCGCGCCAAGCAGCGCATCGGTGAGCGGCTGGGATCGGGCGCGACCGCCGGCGAAGGCGCGCAGAACCGGCTGTGCGCCTATATGGCTGCGGGCGTATTGGCCGGGCTGGCCGCCAACGCCGCGTTGGGCTGGTGGTGGCTTGACCCGGTGATCGCGCTGGCGATCGCCGCGATCGCGGTCCGAGAAGGACGCGAGGCGTGGGCCGGCGAGGGCTGTGCCTGCGCAGCAATCCCCGGCGTGGAGACAGACGGCTGCCAGGACGGCTGCTGCTGATGGCCCACGACGGCGGAAACCACCTTTCCCGAAGGCCTTGACCGCTGACCAGCGGCACGGCGTGAGAACCGATTACGCCGGAGCGATCCCGCCGCCCAGGACCTCGTGCGCCAGGGCCAGCGCCACCTCGGCGCGGGAGGCGAGCGCCGCCTCCAGCACGAACTCCTCGGGCGTATGCGCCCCCCCGCCCCGGGGCCCCAGGCCGTCGACGGTCATCGCGATCGTCTCGGCGAAATGACTGGCGTCGCTGGCGCCCCCGCGGGGAACCCCGGCGATCGGCCGTCCGAGGTGCCGCGAGGCGCCGGCGATCAAAGGCTCGGTCACCGCCACCGAATCCATCCCCGGCCACTGGCGCTCCATCCGCGCATCGAGCTTCACCTCGTCGAGCTCGGCCGGCACCGCCGCCAGGACCGGGTCAAACGCGCCGAGGCTGCGGGCGCGCAGGTCGAAGATCAGCTCGCCGGCGGCGGGCACGACATTGAACGCGCCGCCGGAGCGCATCACCGTCGGGACCACGCTGAGCTGCTCGGGCCCGTGAGGATCGTGCAGGCGGGCGACCGCGTCGGCGGTCCGCGCCAGCGCCAGCAGGGCGTTGCGGCCCTGGTCCGGAGCGCTGCCGGAATGCGAGGCCCGGCCGGTGCCGATCACCTTCAGCGTCCCCGCCGCCTTGCGCCGCACCACGACGCCCTCCTCGCCGTCGGGGCCGAGCTGCCCGCCCTCGAAGCAGAGGCACGCGTCGTAGCCCGAGAACCGGGGCACGTGTCCGAACGGCCGGGTGCGCCATTCCTCGTCGGTGACCATCAGCACCGCCAGCTCGGCGAAGCGCTCGGGACGACGGGCCAGGGCGCGGGCCACGCCGAGCGCCAGGATGTCCCCACCCTTCATGTCGACGGTCCCGGTTCCGTACAGCCGGTCCCCCACGCGGCGCAGCGGCTGGTGAGCGTCGTGGCCGATGACCGTGTCGACATGGCCCAGCAGGAGGACGCGGACGCTGCCGGTCCCAGTGACGGTGCCGATCAGGTCGGGGGCGCTGCCGGCGGTCGAGCAGGCGGGGCGCTCGATGATGGCGCCCTCGGGCAGCAGGCGGGCGCAGACGGCGAGCGCGCGCTCGGCCCCCTCGACGTCACCCGATGGCGAGGAGATATCCACCAGCTCGGCGAGCTCGTCGGTGGCCCGCGCGGCGATCTCCGCCGCCTCGGCGGCGATCGTCGGGTCGATCAGCGCGCTCACGCGGCCACCGCCAGGACGTCCTGCGCCGGGATCGATCTGGGGGCGCGCCCGTCACGCGCCGCCCGCGCGGCCAGCCGGCACAGCGCCGCGTTGACCGGGGTCGCCACGCCGTGTAGCCGGCCCTCGAGGACGATCTCGCCGTTGAGGTAGTCGGTCTCGAGCGCGCCGGTCCCGCGGGCCAGACTCTGCCAGGTGGAGGATCCGGCCCGCTGGCGACCGTCGATGTCACGGACGCCCAGCTGGGTCCAGCGCCCCGCGATGTCGGTGACCTCGTCGGCGACATGCTCGATCCCGGCGGCGGCCAGCACGGCCTCCCCCTCGGCCACGGCCAGCGCCGTCAGCTCGTCGCACCGCTCGCCCGGCTCGCACAGGGCCTGGGCGGCGTTGCCGAGGTTGAGCAGCAGCTTGGCGTACTTGAGTCGCATCACATCGGGGGTGGGGCGCGACAGGAACGTCGACGCCGCCAGGGCGGCGCAGACCTCCGCGCACACCTCGTCGACACCCTCCGGATAGCGGCCGACGTCGATCATGCCGCTCAGCTCGGCGCCGTAGGCCTCGACCGTCCCGGGCTCCAGGTGCGCCGTCGGCGCCATCACCACCGCCCCGTACACGTGATCCATCAGCCGCAGCGCCAAGCGCTCGTTCTCAACGCCGTTCTGGACGCAGACGACCGGCACGGCGGCGCCGGCGGCGTCCCGGAGGGCGATCAGGGCCGCGAGCGTGTCCTGGCTCTTGGTGGCCAGGAGCACGACGGAGTCGTCTGACCACGGCGCGTGTGCCGGATCGGCGGCCGCCGGCAACTCGAGCGTCACCCGCTCGACCGGCGTCAGCAGCGTCAGGCCGTCACGGCGGATCGCCTCCAGATGGGCGCCGCGGGCGATCAACGTCACCGCAAACCCGGCCTGGTGCAGCCGCGCGCCCACGACTCCGCCGATCGCGCCGGCGCCGAAGATCACAAATTTCATGCCTGCAGACTAGAACGCGACCGGCGCGACCCGCCCCGCGGGCGACTCAGCGCGCGGCGAGCTCGTCGGCGGCGCTGCTCGGCGCGTAGAGCCGCACCTGATCGCGGCCGTTGTCCTTGCTCGCGTAGAGCGCCCGGTCGGCGAGCCGGACCAGCTCGGTCGGGTCCGATGTCCAGCTCGAGTCGCAGACGCCGGCGGAGATGGTGACGGGCGAGGCCTCACCGCCACCGCCGATCTGGTGCCGGACGCGCTCGACCGCCAGCCGCGCCTCCTCGCCACTGGTCTCCGGCAGGATCCAGGCGAACTCATCGCCGCCGACCCGGGCCAGCGTGTCCTCGGCGCGAGCGGCGTGGCTGAGGCGGCGGGCCACCGCGATCAGCAGCTCGTCGCCGGCCTCGTGGCCGCCGAGGTCGTTGACCAGCTTGAAGCGGTCGACATCGATCATCGCCACCGAGACGGGGCTGCCGTAGCGCCGAGCGCGGGCCAGGTCGGCGGTCAGGCGCTCGTGGAAGGCGCGGTGGTTGGCGACGCCGGTCAGCGCGTCGGTGGCGGCCTGGGCGGCAAGCGCGGCGCGGTCCTCGATGTTGGTGACCGCCGAGGCGATCAGATCGCCGAACTCGGTCAGCCGCCGCTCGTGCTCGTCGGTCAGCCCCTCCGGGCGGAACGAGACGATGGCCAGAAACCCCCAGGTCCGGCCGGCCACCCTGACCGGTGAAACGATGCTCGACATGTACCCGAGTGCGCCGAGGCTGCTGTCAGCGGGGTGATCGCTGACGCGGACGGGACGCCCGGCGGACAGCGCCGCGGCGAGGTCGCTGTCCGGTGGCACCGGAAAGCGATCGCCCACCTTGTACTGGAGGTCCGGCTGCTGGGCCCAGGAGCCGAGGATGATCGCCCCATCGGGCCCGTCGAGCCGCAGGATTCCCGCCCCGCTGGCGCCGAGCAGCCGTCCCGCCTCGAGCGAGACCAGCTCGTAGAAGCGATCGGCCGGCTCCCCGCTCACCACCGCGGTGGCGACCCGGCGCATGGCGCCCTGCTCGGCGGCGAGCCGCTCGGCCCGGCTGCGGAGGCTCCACGTGAAGCGCTTGCCGATGACGATCGCGGTCCCGACGGCGATGAACGCGGGCAGCGCGACCACGAGCCGGCCGCCCCCCGCCGGCTGTGCGGTCGCCGACGAGGACAGCACGACGACGCAGTCGATGGCGACGCAGGCGACGAAGTAGGCCGCGGCGGCCCGCGGCGTGAAGAAGTAGGCGGCGAACACGACCACGTAGAACAGGCAGGCCCACGCCGGTGAGCGGGCGCCGCCGCTGAGTGCGATCCCCACCGCGATCGACGCCGTGCCGGCGATCGCCGAGAGATGGATGAGCCACACCGGCAGGCGGCCGTAATCCAGCACCAGCCCGGAGAACGTGCCCCAGCCGACGCCGGCGATGCCCATCGCCACGAGCACCGCGCGGTGGGACTGGGACGGCGGCAGGACGAGCGCCATCGCGATGACGCTGAGCGACGCGATCACCCAGACGACCGCACCGACGCGGCCGGCAGCGACGCGCTCCTCGCTCCGGATCGCTCCGGCGGCGCGCACACTCGAAATGGCTCGGTTCATACGCCTGTCATGTCCGTCACGCCCCGTCAAGATGTGGTTGTCGGCATTCGTGCCGCGTCTCCTGAGAACACAACGCCTTCCGAGGCCGTTTGTTCCCGCGCGGACGAAAATGATTCGTCCGGGCGCACCGGGTGGTGGTGGTTCACGCGGTGGTGGATCCTGGGTCTCAGTCCAGCTGCTGGCGCAGGACCGGCCGGCGCGCGGCGGCGGCCTCGTCCAGGCGCCGGACCGGCGTCGTGTGCGGCGCCGTGCGCGCGATCTCCGGATCGTCCGCCGCCTCGCGGAGAACCTCCACCAGTATCTGCGCAAACCGGTCGAGCGTCTCCTTGGTCTCGGTCTCGGTCGGCTCGATCAACAGCGCTTCGTCGACGAGCAACGGGAAGTAGACCGTCGGCGGATGGACCCCGTGGTCGAGCAGGCGCTTGGCCAGGTCCAGGGTCCGGATCTTGAGATCGCGCTTCATCGGGGCGCCGGAGAGGACGAACTCGTGCATGCAGATCCGCTGGTAGGCGGCCGGGAGGTGCTCGAGCACGCCCTCGGTCCGCAGCTTGGCGAGCAGGTAGTTGGCGTTGAGCACCGCCACCTCGGAGACGTCCCGCAGTCCGGCGGCGCCGAGCGACCGGATGTAGGCGTAGGAGCGCACGAACACGCCATAGTTGCCCTGGAAGCCGCGCAGGCGCCCGATGGACTTCGGGCGGTCATAGTCGAGATCGAAGGCGGGCTGGCCCGGCGTGTCGCGCCGTACCACCTGGGGGCGCGGCAGGAACGGCTCGATCCGGTCCGCCACGGCGATCGGGCCCGCGCCGGGGCCACCACCGCCGTGCGGCTGGGTGAAGGACTTGTGCAGGTTGAAGTGCACGATGTCGAACCCCATGTCCCCGGGTCGGCAGATGCCCATGATCGCATTGAGGTTGGCGCCGTCGTAGTACAGCGTGGCGCCGACGCCGTGGACGATCGCCGCGATCTCCTCGATGCCGGGCTCGAACAGCCCCAGCGTCGAGGGGTTGGTCAGCATCAGGCAGGCGACATCGTCGGTGGCCTTGGCGCGCAGGTCCTCGAGGTCGACATTGCCGTGCTCGTCGGTTCCCACCTTGACCACTTCGTACCCGGCCATGGTCACCGTCGCCGGGTTGGTCCCGTGGGCGGTGTCGGGCGTCAGGACCTGGGTCCGGGATTCCCCGCGATCCTCGTGGAACGCGCGGGTCAACAGCACACCGGCCAGCTCCCCGTGGGAGCCCGCCGACGGCTGCAGCGAGACGTGGGGCAAACCGGAGATCTCCGCCAGGGCGCCCTGGAGGCGCCACATCAGCTCGAGCGCTCCCTGCGCTCGGCGGGGATCCTGGAACGGGTGCAGCCGGGCGTGCCCGTCGAGCGCCGCCACCCGCTCGTGCAGCTTGGGATTGTGCTTCATCGTGCACGAGCCAAGCGGGTAGAAGCCGGTGTCCAGATCGAAGTTGCGCTTGGACAGCCGGTTGTAGTGACGGACGATCTCGGGCTCGGAGACCTCGGGCAGCCGCGGCCCGGCGTGCCGGCGCAGCCGCGGGTCCAGCAGCTCATCCAGCGGTCGCTCGGGAACGTCGAGGGCCGGCGCCACAAAGGCGCGGCGGCCCGGCCGGGACCGTTCGTAGATCGTCAGCTCGTCATCGGCGGCAGTGACGCTCATGACGCCCCCACCCGGTGCAGATCGCGACTGCGCGTGGCGGTGACCGCCCGCCCGAGCGTCTCGGCCAGCCGGTCGATATCGGCCCGGGTGCGCTTCTCGGTGATCGCCACCAGCAACCCGTTCTCGTGCTCGGGGTAATCACGGCGCAGGGCGTAGCCGGGGTTGACGCCCTCGGCGACGCACCGCTCGATGACCTCGTCCACCGGGGCGTCGAGCGTGACCGCGAACTCGCGCACGACCGGCTGATCGTGCAGGGCGGCGACCCCGTCGAGCGCCGTCAGCCGATCCCGCGCATAGGCGGTGCGCTGCAGCATGAGCTCGGTCAGCTCAACGATCCCGTGGCGGCCGAGCCAGCTGAGATAGATGACCCCGGCCAGCGCGTTGAGCGCCTGGGACGTACAGATGTTGGAGGTCGCCTTCTCCCGGCGGATGTGCTGCTCCCGGGTCTGGAGGGTGAGGACGAACCCGCGCTTGCCGTCCAGGTCACGCGTCTCGCCGGCGATCCGGCCGGGGACGCGGCGGATCAGCGCCTCGGTGGTGGCGAAGAAGCCGAACGACGGACCCCCGAAGTCCAGGCGGTTCCCGAGGGTCTGGCCCTCCCCGACGGCGATGTCGACTCCGCACTCGCCCGGCGAGCGCAGCAGCGAGAGCGGCAGCGGGTCGCACGCGACCACGCACAGCGCGCCGGCCGCGTGGGCGGCCGCGGCGATGGCCTCGAGATCCTCCACGGCGCCGAGGAAGTTCGGCTGCTGCACGATGACGGCGCTGACGTCGTCGCCCAGCGGTGGCAGCTCGGTGACGCCGTCCTGCAGGGGCACCTCGGCAACTTCCATGCCCCACCCGCGAGCCAGCGTCGCCAGCGTCTCCCGCGAATGTGGATGGACGCCGCGGGAGATCACGAAGCGCCGCCGCGCGGGATCCGATGCCGCCAGCTTGGCCACGTACCCGGCGGCGGCGACGGCGCTCGGCCCTTCATAGACCGAGGCGTTGGACACCGGCAGCCCGGTCAGCTCGCAGATCGCGGTCTGGTACTCGAACATCGCCTGCAGCCCGCCCTGGGAGACCTCGGGCTGATACGGCGTGTACGGCGTCAGGAACTCCGACCGGCCCAGGATCGAGTCGATCAACGCCGGCACGTAGTGGTCATACATTCCGGCGCCCACGAAGCACAGCTCGTCCTCGGTGCTGACGTTGCGCCGGGCCAGCGCCCGCAGCTCGTCGTACACCTCCAGCTCCGACAGACCGGCACCGAGCGCCAGCGGCCGCGACAACCGCAGCCGCGCCGGGATATCCGCGAACAGCTCCTCGATGGACGCGACGCCGATCTGAGCGAGCATCTCCGACCGGTCCGATCCAGTGGCGGAGGTGTACCTAGTCAAGCGTCGCCTCGTACGCCACCGAGTCCAGCAGGGCATCCTGCTCACCGGGGTCTGACAGCTTGACCTTCACCAGCCAGCCCTCGCCGTAGGGGTCCTCGTTGATCGCATCCGGCGAGTCGCCGAGCGCGTCATTGACAGCGACGATCTCGCCCGACAACGGGGAGATCACGTCCGAGACGGCCTTGACGGACTCGATCTCGGTGTACGGCGCATCCTTGGCGACCTGGGTCCCCACCTTGGGCGGGTCGAAGAACACGACCTCGCCCAGCGAGTCCTGGGCGAACCACGTGATCCCGAAGGTCGCCTCGTCGCCTTCGATGCGGGCCCAATCGTGCTCGGGGTGGTAGAGCAGTTCCTCCGGGTAACTCGGATCGGCCATGGCGGGTGCTAGGTCTCCTTCCGGTAGATGGGTTTATCCCGGACCACGGCCGTGCGCGCCGTGCCCCGGACGTCAATCTCGATCTCGGTGCCGGGTTGCGCCCGGCCGGCGGGCACGTAGGCCAGTCCGATGCCCCGCTCCAGGCACGGGGAAAAGGTCCCGCTCGTGACCACGCCGCCGCCGGCGATCGGGTTGCCCTGACGGGCGATGCCCGCCCCCTCGATCACGAAGGCGACCAGCCGCTCGGCAGGGTGGGCGGGATCGGTTTCCCGGGAGCGGGCCACGGCGTCGGAGCCGATGAACCCGGTCTGCTCGCGACAGCACCACCCGAGCCCGGCCTCGATCGGGCCGCGGTCCTCGCTCAGGTCGTTGCCGTAGAGGTGAAAGCACACCTCGAGGCGCAGCGTGTCCCGGGCGCCGAGGCCGATCGGAGCGGCGCCGGCGGCGATGACGGCATCCCAGACCTCGGCGGCCCGTGCCGGGTCGACCAGCAGTTCGACGCCCGGCTCGCCCGTGTAGCCCGTGCCGCACACCAGCATCGGAACGCCGGCCAGGGTCCGCTCGCAGCAGTGCATCCGGGTCGGCAGCGACCCGTCGGCGAGTCCGCCCAGCAGATCGCGGGCGCGCGGGCCCTGGACGGCGAGCATCGCGAACTCGGCGTGGCGGTCATAGACGTCCGCGTCGAAGTCCCGGGCGTGGCGCTGGAACCACTCCAGGTCCCGCTCATGATTGGCGGCGTTGGTGACGGTGAGGAAGTGGCAGTCGGCCAGCCGGTAGGTGAACAGGTCATCGAGCACCCCGCCATCCGGCGCACACATGACGCTGTACTGGGCGCCGCCCTCGGGCAGACGCCGCAGATCGTTGGACAGCAGCCGCTGGAGCAGCGCCAGCGCGTCGGGCCCGCGGGTCTCGAGCTGGCCCATGTGAGAGACGTCGAACACACCGGCGTTTGTCCTGACGGCCAAGTGCTCGGGCGTGATGCCGGCGTACTGCACCGGCATCTCCCAGCCGGCGAACGGGATCAGCCTGGCGCCGGCGGCGCGATGGCGCTCGTCGAGGGGGCTACGGCGCAGAGTCTCGGCCGATGCAGGCACGAACAGCAGGCTAATACATGCCCCCCCGGGATTGATCGACTCGGGTCCCCGCCGAGGTCAGATCCGTCTCACCACTAACTCGCGGGCCGGCCTACGCCGCCGCCGGCTCCACATCGGTGTGGATGAAGTCCGATCCCTTGAAGAGCAGCCGCTCGCCGGCGCTCTTCGCGAGGGCGTAGGCGAAGCAGTCTCCGAAGTTCAGCTGCGCCGGGTGGCCGCTGCCCTTGCCGAAGTCGCGGAACGCTTGCCGCGCGATCCGCGCCTGGTGCTCGGTGACGGCTTCGATCGTGATCTCCCCGACGTCGAGCAGCTCATCGACGTGGCGGCTCGCGACTGGATCGTTGGCGCGGTCGATGACCGCCGCCGTCTCGACGTAGCTCGCAGCTGACAGGCGCCTGTTCTCGGCCACCTCGATCAACGCGGCGAAGGTCGCTGCCTCGGGCTCGTCGCGGAGGATCGCGATCAGCCCGGAGGAGTCGATGATCACCGCGGAAGCCCGTCCTCGTCGTAGAGAAGATCGCCGTGGTCGGCATCGCGCACGGATGCAGGGAGACGCCGAGCGGTGTCACGGCCGAGTTGAAGCATTGCTTTGGCCGTGCTCGGGGCGCGCCGTGCGAGTACCCGGTCGCGTCGCTCGCGGACGGCGACCGTGACCGCCGTGGTCATGCTCTCGCCGGTCAGGTCGGCAAGCTCGCGCGCCAGCCGATGTGTTTCGGGGTTCTTGATGTTGATACCCATAGCAACCAGTCTACCCTATAGGGCTACCTTTCTACCCGAGCCGGACGTCGGCGGTTCCGGCCCCCGAACACCCGTCCTGTGCGGGGTCCGGGGATCAAGAACTCTGGCGATCGGCCGATGGTGGTCAGATGCTCGTTCCCAAGCGGTCGGCCCGCACGGCAGCTCTCGTGGTTCTGTGCGCCGGGATGGTCTTCGCGGCGCCCGGCCCTTCCAGCGCAACAGCGCCCCAGACCCGTCCACGTCTGGCGGAGGCGGCCGATTCGACCGCCGCGGCACCGCCGGCGACGATCTCCGAGTACCCGCTGCCGGCCCACGACCGCCAACCGGGTGCGATCACCGCAGGACCCGCGGGCGATCTGTGGTTCACCGAGGGGGCGACCGACGGCTTGGGTATTCGCACCCCGAGCGGGTCGATTGTCGAGCTGCTCGGGTTGAGCGCTCCGGCCAGCGGGATCGCCACGGGGCCCGACGGCAATCTGTGGGTGACCGAGCCCGGCGCCAACGTGGTCGCACGCGTGACGCCGTCGGAGACGGTCACCGAGTTCTCCGCCGGCCTGACGCCCAACAGCTCACCCACCGCGATCACCGCCGGACCCGACGGCAACCTCTGGTTCACCCAGTCCGGCAACCCCGGACGCATCGGGCGGATCACCCCCAGCGGCGCGATCACCGAGTTCTCCGCCGGCCTGACGCCCAACAGCTCACCCACCGCGATCACCGCCGGACCCGACGGCAACCTCTGGTTCACCGAATTCGGCAACCCCGGACGCATCGGGCGGATCACCCCCAGCGGCGCGATCACCGAGTTCTCCGCCGGCCTGACGCCCAACAGCTCACCCACCGCGATCACCGCCGGACCCGACGGCAACCTCTGGTTCACCGAATTCGGCAACCCCGGACGCATCGGGCGGATCACCCCCAGCGGCGCGATCACCGAGTTCTCCGCCGGCCTGACGCCCAACAGCTCACCCACCGCGATCACCGCCGGACCCGACGGCAACCTCTGGTTCACCGAATTCGGCAACCCCGGACGCATCGGGCGGATCACCCCCAGCGGCGCGATCACCGAAGAGGCCACCCCGGAGGTCAACAGCCGCGCCAACGCCATCACAGCGGTGTCGGACGGGAGCCTGTGGTTCACCGAGGACGGTAACCACGGAGCACTCGGTCATGCCGTGCCGACCGCGGGCCCGCCGGCGGCGACCACGAGTCCCGCGGCGTCCGTGGCCCCGGCCAGCGCCAGGCTCGCGGGAGTGGCCAATCCCGACGGCGTGGCCAGCACCTACCACTTCGACTGGGGCGCGACGGTGGCCTACGGCCAGAGAGCGCCGGCAGCCGACGCCGCCCTCGGAGCCGGCAGCTCCCCGCAGCCGGTCGTCCAGACGGTGGGCGGCCTGCTCCGGGATACCACGTACCACTATCGCCTGGTCGTCAGCGACTGCGGCGGCTGCCTGGCGGGCACGAGCTATGGCGCCGACATGACCTTCACCACCACCGCCTCGTCGTCCACATCGACGATCGGCCCAGGCGATCCGGTACTCCCGCCCGCCCGGCCCGCCCTCAGCCGGTCGGCGGTGACCGCCGTGCTCTCCGGAAAGGTCCTGGTCAAAGTGCCGGGTTCGTCGGTGCTCCAGCCCCTCCACGGCAGCCGGAACATCCCGATGGGCTCGCTCATCGACGCCGATCACGGCACCGTCCGTGTGACCACCGCTCTCACCCGCGCGGGACGAACCCAATCAGCGAGCTTGTGGGGCGGGAGCTTCGTCCTCCATCAGACCGCCCAGCGCGGGATGACCACGTTCACGCTCGCCGGCCGGTTGAGCTGTCCGGCCCGGGCATCTGACGCGGACGTCGCGACGATGCTGGCGGGCGCCCACCCCAAGAAGCACCCGCACCCCACGGCCACGCCAAGCCTGTGGGCCCATGACAACAATGGCCAGTACAGCACTCGCGGCAACAACAGCGTCGCCACGGTGCGCGGCACCTGGTGGGAGACGGTCAACACCTGCAGCGGGACGCTCACCCGGGTGAAGAAGGGTCTGGTCAGCGTGCGGAACCTCCGCCGTCACCGGACGGTCCTGGTCCGGGCGGGCCACAGCTACCTCGCCCGCAGCTGAGGCAGCGGAGAGGACCTCCCCAGGTGCGGCGGCTACGTCCGGCTCTCACCCCCAAGACGACTGCCGTCGTGATCGCCGCAGCGCTCGCCATCGGCGGCGGCGCGGTGTCCGACGCCCTCAGTGCGTGGCCTCGGCTGGAGAACGACACGATCGACATGCGGTTCGGCGTGCGCGGCCCCGACCGAAACCCACCGGGCGTGGTCGTCGTGGCGATCGACGACCGCACGTTCTCCGACCTCAAACGGCAGTGGCCGTTCCCGCGGGGATATGACGCGCGCGTGATCTCACGGCTGCACGCCGACGGCGCCCGGGCCATCGCCTACGACGTGCAGTTCACCGAACCGACCGACCCGGTCGACGACATGAAGCTCTTCTCCGCCGTGGCCCGAGCCGGTCACGTGGTCCTGGCCACGACGGACGTCAACGCCGCCGGGCAGACAGACGTTCTCGGCGGTGAGGCGAACCTGCGCCAGGCCCGTGCCGTCGCCGCCGCCGCCAACCTGCCCGCCGATGCGGGCGGCGTCATCCGCCGGTACCCCGACACGATGTTGGGGCTGCCCAGCTTCGCCGTCGCCGCCGTGCACGCCGCCGGAGAGTCCGTCCCCCCAACGCGCTTTCGCCACGATTCGGCGCTGATCGACTTCCGCGGACCTCCCGGCACGATCCCGACGGTCTCGTTCTCCGACGTCTACGCCGGGCGCGTCGATCCGCGCGTATTCGCCGGCAAGGTCGTGGTCGTCGGAGCGTCCGCGCCAACCCTCCAGGACGTGCATCCCACCTCGACGACGGGATCGGCCACGATGGCCGGTGCCGAGGTCCAGGCCAATGCGATCTGGACCGCTCTGCACGCCAATCCGCTGCAGCCGGCCCCGGGCTGGTGGACGCTGGCAGCGATCCTGCTCGGCGCCTGCCTCGCGCCGCTCGCATCCCTGCGCTTCCGGCTCCTCGGCTCCCTGCTCGTCGCTGTCGGCGCGGCGATCGCCTACCTGGCGCTCGCCCAGATCGCCTTCGACGCTGGGACGGTGCTGGTGGTGAGCTATCCCCTCGCCGGCTGGGCGCTGGGGACGATCGGCATGCTCGCGGCCAGTTACGTCGGCGCGTTCGCTGAACGAAACGCGTTCTCGCGCCGTCTCCGGGAGAGTCAGCTGGAGCTCATCCAACGCCTGGCCCAGGCGATGGACTCGCGTGACGGCGAGACGGGAGAACACGTCCACCGCATCGGCCTGCTCTGCCGGCGGCTCGCTGTGCAGATCGGCTGGAGCCCGGCCGACGCCGAGACGCTGATGCACGCCAGCGTCGCCCATGACATCGGCAAGATCGCCATCCCGGACACGATCCTGCTCAAGGAGGGACCGCTCGATGCCGGCGAATGGCAGACAATGAAGACTCACACCACGATCGGCGCCCGGCTGCTCGCCGGCTCCGACAACCCCCTGGTTCAGATGGCGGAGACGATCGCGCTGTCACACCACGAGCGTTGGGACGGCACCGGGTACCCCGCGGGACTCAGTGGCGAGGACATCCCGCTCGTCGGTCGCATCTGTGCCGTGGTCGACGTCTATGACGCGCTCCTCTCCAAACGTCCCTACAAGGACGCATGGCCGGTTCAGGACGTCGTCGCCGAGATCCAGCGCACCAGAGGAACCCATTTCGATCCTGCCCTCGTCGACGCCTTCCTCGAGTTCGCGCCGTCCTTGGACGAGGAGCTTCAGTCGTCGTTCATGCGGGAGTCGACGATCCCGGGGACGCGTCCGGCGTTCGTCTGAGGGCCACCCAGCCGGGCGTGTGTTGCACTCAGATCAGCGCAGTCGCGCCAGGTCGGCGTCAACCATGCCGCCCACCAGCTGCTCGAAGGTCAGCGACGCCTCCCAGCCCAGCCGGGCGCGGGCGCGGCTCGGGTCCCCGATCAGCTTGACCGGCTCGGGAGCTCGGACCAGGCCCGGATCGGCGCGGACATACTCGGCCGGGTCCAGCCCGACGTGGCCGAATGCCGTCTGCAGGAGATCGGCGACGGTGTGGCCGACCCCGCTGGCGAGAACGTAATCACCGGGCTCGTCGGCGCCGAGCATCAGCCGGCAGCCCCGCATGATGTCCGGGGCGAAGGACCAGTCACGGGTGGCGGTCATATCCCCGAGCGTCAGCTCGTCGGCGAGGCCGAGCTTGATCGCCGCCGCCGCATGGGTGATCTTGCGCGACACGAAGCTCTGCGGCCGGCGCTCTGACTCGTGGTTGTAGAGGATGGCCGAGCAGGCGAAGATCCCATCGCGGTCGCGGATCTGGCCGACGAGCCCGTGCGCGGCCAGCTTGGCGGCGGCGTACGGGCTGCGCGGCCGGCACGGGGTGTCCTCGCGTTGCGGGCTCTCCGGCGCCGCTCCGAACATCTCGCTGGAGCCGGCGACGAGCAGTCGCGTGTCCGGACTGTCGTCACGGACGGCCTCGAGCAACGTCGCGGTGGCGGTGGCGATCTCCGACATGGTGCGCGCCGGTGAGCGCCACGAGTCGGGCACGAACGTCGGCGCGGCGAGGTGATACAGCTCGTCCGGGCGCCGGGACCGAACTGCGGCCCGCAGCGAGTCAGGCGCGCCCAGATCACCGGAGATCACGTCCACCCGCCCGCGCAGATGCTCGGCGCAGCCGAGCGGCGCGGATGGGCCGCCGCGAACCATCCCCGTCACCTCATAGCCGTCAGCGAGCAGCAGCTCGGCCAGGAACGATCCGTCCTGGCCGGTCAGCCCTGTGATGAGCGCCCCTCGGGAGCTGCCGCTCACCTCGGCCCGCGGCCGGAGAGGATCTGGAAGTCGGCGTCGACCATCAGCCGGATCAGCTCCTCGAAGGTGGTGGTGGGCGTCCAGCCCATCTGGCGCTGGGCCTTGCCCGGGTCACCGATCAGCTGATCGACCTCGGCCGGCCGCCGCAGGGACGCGTCGATCTCGACGTGATCGCCGATCGCGATGCCGGCCTGGTCAAAGGCGATCTCCAGGCAGTCGCGCACCGAGTGCGCGAGGCCGGTCGCGATCACGTAATCCTCGGCTTCGTCCTGCTGGAGCATCAGCCACATGGCCTCGACGTAATCCTTGGCGTAGCCCCAGTCGCGCTCGGCGTCGAGGTTCCCGAGGCGCAGCTTGTCCGCCAGCCCCAGCTTGATCGCCGCCGCGTGCCAGGTGATCTTGCGGGTGACGAACTCGAGCCCACGGCGTGGTGATTCGTGGTTGAACAAAATCCCGCTCGTGGCGTGCAGGTCGTAGGACTCGCGATAGTTGACCGTGATGAAGTGGCCATAGACCTTGGCCACGCCGTACGGCGAGCGGGGATAGAACGGCGTGTCCTCGGTCTGCGGGACCTCGCGGACCTTGCCGAACATCTCGCTCGAGGACGCCTGGTAGAAGCGCGCCTCGGGACAGACCTCGCGGACCGCCTCGAGCACCCGGGTCACGCCGACCCCGGTGAACTCAGCGGTCAGGGTCGGCTGGATCCACGACACGGCGACGAACGACATCGCCGCCAGGTTGTAGATCTCATCCGGCTTGGCCGCGCGCAGCGCATCGACCAGCGACCGCTGATCGAGCAGATCGGCCTGATGAAGGGTGAGCCGCTCGCGGATGTGCTCGATGCGGTCGAACCGCTCGGTCGAGGACCGGCGCACGAGTCCGTGGACGTCGTAGCCCTTCTCGAGCAGCAGTTCGGCCAGATAGGAGCCGTCCTGGCCCGTGATGCCTGTGATCAGCGCGGTAGGAATGGCGGCGAGACTAGCGAAGCGCTCGGCCGAGAGCCCACGACCTCGCGGGCCCTAGCGATCCTTCAGGAACGACGGGATGTCGATGTCGTCGTCGGAGATCTCCAGCGAGGAGCGCTGACGGTCATCCATCGTCACGTCGCGGTCGCGGCGCTCTCGGCGGGTCACCTCGCGAGCGGTGCTCGGACTGTGGGTCCCGTGATCGAAGCCGGTGGCGATCACCGTGACGCGGACCTCGTCCCCGAGGGTGTCGTCGATCACGGCGCCGAAGATGATGTTGGAGTTGGAGTCCGCGGCGCTCTGGACGATCTCCGCGGCCTCGTTGACCTCGAACAGCCCGAGGTCATGACCGCCGGTGATATTGAGCAGGATGCCCATCGCGCCCTCGACGGACTCCTCCAGCAGCGGCGACGAGATCGCGATCTTCGCCGCCTCGGCGGCACGGTTCTCACCGGCCGCCGTGCCGATGCCCATCAGCGCGCTGCCGGCCTCGTGCATGATCGTGCGCACGTCGGCGAAGTCGAGATTGATGAGGCCCGGGATGGTGATCAGATCGGTGATGCCCTGGACGCCCTGGCGCAGGACGTTGTCGGCCTCGCGGAACGCGTCGAGGATCGTTGTGCGCCGCTCGACGATCGTCAGCAACTTCTCGTTGGGGATGACGATCAGCGTGTCCACGTTCTCGCGCAGGCGCTGGATCCCCTCCTGGGCCTGGCGGGCGCGATTGGTGCCCTCGAAGCTGAACGGACGCGTGACGACGCCGACGGTCAGCGCGCCGATCTCGTTCTTGGCGATCTCGGCGATGACGGGCGCGGCGCCGGTCCCGGTGCCACCCCCCTCGCCGGCGGTCACGAAGACCATGTCGGCGCCCTTCAGGGCCTCCTTGATCTCATCGCGCGATTCGGCCGCGGCCCCGTGCCCGACGTCAGGATTGGCGCCGGCGCCGAGTCCCTTGGTGAGCTGGTGCCCGATGTTGAGCTTGATGTCGGCATCGCACATCGCGAGCGCCTGGGCGTCCGTGTTGCAGGCGACGAATTCGACCCCTCGCAGTCCGGCGTCGACCATCCGGTTGACGGCGTTGGTTCCGCCGCCGCCGACACCGACGACCTTGATGACTGCTAGATAACTTCCGCTTTCCATGGTTCTCGTCCGACCCTCTAGTTAGGGTTGAAGGCTACGGCCACAACTGGGCCAGGTGACCAGTTTGGCACGTTAGGGCCTAGCGATGCGCGAAGTCAACGGTGCGCACGCTTTCGCAACGATCGTTGCAGATCGCCGAAGTCTCGACGATAGCGGAGAGTTGCCTCTCCGGCCAAGGTAAGGCTCAACCTTAGGTTTAGCCTCCGATCGGAGCCCCCGCGGTCCCTGCCTGTGCGCCCGCCGTGGCGGCGCTGCCGACGGTGCCGGCGGCGCTCGTGGCCGCCCCGCCGGTGGTGCCCGCGCCGGCACCGGTGGCCGGGCTCTGGGCGGTGTCCGCGCCCGTCCCGGCAGCCGGCCGGGACGCGACACTGACGTCGATGTAGTCCGCTCCGGCGGCACTGGCGCTGGCCAGCACCGCCGCCGCCGACGCCCATTTCGCGCCGAGGTGACCGGCGTCCCCGAAGTACACCTTCGGCCCGTTGCGCAGCTGCGCGGTGAGCCCGTGGGTGGAATCACTCGAGACCTGACTGACCTTCGCCAGCAACCGGTAGGGGGCCGCCGCCACCAGTCTCACCTCGGCCATCGCGGCTCCGCTGACGTGGGTACCGCCGGGGGCGACGCCGACGGCGATCGTCGGCAGCGCGCCGGTGACGCTGCTGTCGCGCAACAGCGTCCCGTCGGCCGAGACCGCCACCTCGGCTCCGTCGGCGCTGACCATCGCCACCGGGACCTGCTCGGAGACGTCGATCCGCATCCCGTGCGGGAAGCTGGTGGTCACGTTGACGTGCTTGACCACCGGAAACGGCGCGACCGCCGTTCGCAGCGCGCCGGTCCTCACGTTCAGCGTCGTCATGGCGTGCGCCGCCGCGCGCAGCGCCGAGCGGATCGCCCCGGCGTCGGGCCCGCTCACCCCCGCGATCGTCACCTGGCGCACCGCCACCAGCGACGAGTTGCGCAGCCACACCCACCCGCCGGCAGCGAGCGCCACCACCGCCAGCATCGCGACCAGGAGCCGCGGACCTGGCCGCGGCAGGCGGCGGCGTCGGGACCGGCGCGCCGCCGTGGCCCGCCGTGCCATCGGGGACCCGCTGCGACGCCCGACCGCGAACTGGCGCCGGCCGGCGCGGATCATCGGCGCGCCCAGTCGCCGGGGAACTGCACCGGACCCAGGGCCTGGACCTCGGGCTCGAGCTCGACGCCGAACTGCTCCTTGACGCGCCGCCGGCCCTCGGCCATCAGCGCGACGACATCGGCGGTGGTGGCGTCACCCAGGTTCTCGACGAAGTTCGCGTGCTTGTCGGCAAACCCCGCTCCCCCCACCCGCAGCCCGCGGCACCCGGCCGCCTCGAGCAGCTGCCCGGCGCTGCGACCGCCGGCACGAGGGTCGTCGGGATTCTTGAAGGTGGAGCCGAAGGTCTTGATGCCCGACGGCTGGGCGGCCTTGCGCTTGCCGCGCATCTCACTGAGCGTCCGTTTGACGTCCTCGGTGGCGGCCGGCGCCAGCGCGAATGCGGCGCGGGCGACCACCTCGCCCGCACGCAGGCCCGATCGCCGATAGGCGAATCCGAGCTCGTCCGGCGCGCGGCGCACGGTTCCGCCGGCGCTCGTCACATCGACCCATTCCAGCGCCCGGGCCAGCTCGCCGCCGTAGGCGTTGGCGTTCATCCGCACCGCCCCACCGACGGTCCCCGGGATGTTGACCCCGAACTCGATCCCGGTGAGCCCTGCCCGCGCCGCCTGCGCCGAGACCGCGGGCAGCCGCGCGCCGCCGCCGCAGTCCATGCGGGAGCCATCGACGGTGATCTGGCTGAGAGAGTGGTCGAGTTTCACAACGAGTCCGCGGACGCCGGCGTCCGCCACCAGAAGGTTCGACCCCGACCCCACGACCCCTACCTCCAGGCGCTGGTCCGCCGCCCAGGCCAGCAGCGCCTCGAGCTCGCCGATCGTGCCGGGCCGAGCGAACAGCTCCGCCGGCCCGCCGGTTCGGATCGTGGTCAGCCGGGCCAGCGGGTAGTCGCGCTGGACGCCGGGTGGAACGTCGGTGGTCACCGGGGGGCAGATTAGATCCCGCCCCGGCCGCCTTTCAGGCGACGAGGGAGCGGCCCAGGGCGTCGATGTTCCCGGCGCCCATCATCAGGCACAGATCGCCGGCGCGCAGCGTGGCGGCCAGGAACGCCCGGGCCTCGTCAAATCCTGGCATCCACGCCACCGGCCGGCTGCCGATGCCGCTGTCAGCGGCGTACTGCGCCACCAGTCGCCCGCTGACTCCGGGAAAGTCCTCGGCCCGCTCGCGCGCCTCGTAGATCGGCAGCACCACGACCGCATCGGCCCCCGCCAGCGCCGCGCCGAACCCTCGCCCGAGCGCCTGCGTGCGCGAGTAGAGGTGGGGCTGGAACACGGCCACCACCCGGCGCGGAGCCAGCGAGCGGGCGGTGGCGACCATCGTGGCCACCTCGGTCGGATGATGTGCGTAGTCGTCGTAGACCGCGGCTCCGCTCGGCGTCTCCCCGAGGAGCTCCATCCGCCGGCGAGCGCCGTGAAACCTGCTGAGCGCGGCGGCGGCCGCGGCCGGCTCGGCCCCGGCGAGCGCGCAGGCGGTCAGGGCGCCGGCGGCGTTGACGGCGTTGTGGGCGCCGGGAACCGCCAGCTCCACGTCGATGCCGCGCCACTGAAAGTGGGATCCGCCCGGGTGTACCTGGGCGTCGGCGGCGTCATAGGGGACGCCGCCGCCCGGGCACAGGGCACGCAGCTGGGGCCGGTCCCACACGACCGCGCAGTCACCCGCGCGCGCCATGAACGTCCTGAAGGTGTCCTCGAGGTCCAGCAGGGAGCGATAGGTGGAGTGATGGTCGAGCTCGGCGTTGGTGAGAACCGCGATCTCGGGCGTGAGCTTGAGCAGCGAGCGGTCGGACTCGTCGGCCTCCACCACGATCCACTCCCCCGTTCCCCAGCCGGCGTTGGCGCCGGTGGACCGCAGCTCGCCGCCGACCACATAGGACGGATCGAGCCCGGCACCCTGGAGCGCCTGCACCGCCATCCCCGAGGTGGTCGTCTTGCCGTGGGTGCCGGTGACCGCCAGACAGCGGCGCAGCGCGGCGATCTCCGCGAGCAGATCGGCCCGGTGAAGCTCGCGGCTCGCCGCCAGCCGCTCGGGATTGTCGGCCGGGATCGCGGTGGAGTACACGACCTCGGCACCGGCGGGCACATGGGCGGCCGCATGGCCGAAGACCGGCTCGATGCCGTGCTCGCGCAGCCGGTCGGTGTAGGGGGACGGCGCTCGGTCTGAGCCGGTCACCGACGCGCCGAGGGCGGCGGCGATCAGCGCCAGCCCGCTCATGCCGGCACCACCGATCCCGACGAAGTGAAGTCGGCGCCCCGCCCAGCTCTCGGTGTCGGACCGCGGTCCCGGGCTCGCCTCGGACATCAGCGGCGAGGCTACCTGAGAGCTCGGCCCGCCCATGGCGCCACACGGAAACGGTGCCTGACCGCCGGCCGCAGACGATCTGTGGGAGGATGCCTGCGTGCCTGCCTCGACGATTGAGGCACGGGGGCATTTTCGCCGGCTGCTGATCGCGTTTGGTCTGGTGGCGCTGTCGGCGACGCTGCTCGCGGCAGTGCTCGGCGCATCGGCGGCATCAGCGCGCCCGGCGGCGGCGCACGCCGCGGCGTACGCCCAGCAGTGCCCGGAGCCCTCCCCGCCGCAGCGCGACGCATCCAACCCCCTCGACCTCCCCGCCCCACCGGGCGCCGACCCGCTCACCGGCGCCCATTTCTTCATACCGGGCCCGGCCAAGGGCTCGGCCGCGAGCGCCATCGCCCAGCTGGTGGGGCTCAACCCCAAGACGATGCCGCTCACCGAGTCGTGGGCGTCGTTTGCGCAGGACCTCAGCACCGGTTCGCTCAGCGCCAAGCTGGCCGGAAACCCGGGGCTCGCCCACCAGGTCGCCGAGCTGTCCAAGATCGCCGCCGAGCCCGAGGCCCAGCGGCTGAGCATCTACTCCGAGGGCGGCGGCCCGGGCGCCATCTTCGGCCAGGCGGAGAAGATCTTCTGCTCCAACCTGGCCGCCGACCCCGGCTCGATCCCGATCTTCAACACCTACTTCCTGCACGCGAAGCTGGGCGGCTGCCCCACCACCGGCCAGATCGACGCCTACATGCCGACGTTCCGGCGCCAGGTCAACGAGATGGCCGAGGCGACCGACCTGCGGCCCGCGGTGTTCCTGCTCGAGCTCGACGCCCTCGGCTCGTCCGGCTGCATGGCCGCCAATGGCGCGCTCCCCACCTGGGAGGCGGCGCTGCGCTACGAGGTGAACACGATGGGCGCGCTACCCCACACGGTCGTCTACGTCGAAGGCGGGTACTCCGATTCCAACAGCGCTAGCTACACCGCCCGCGCGCTCAACGCCATCGGCATCGGCCACATCCGGGGCTTCTTCACCAACGACACCCACGAGAACTGGACGATCAACGAGGTCCATTGGGCGACGGCGATCGCCGAGCGCACCCACGGCGCCCACTTCATCGTCGACACCGCCGACAACGGGCGCGGCCCCCTGCTGGAGCGCAACCGGGTCGCGAGCGGCAACGAAGACCTCTGCAACCCGCCCGGGCGCGGCCTCGGCCCCCTTGACACCACGCAGACCGGCTACGCCGACGCCGACGCGTTCATGTGGACCCACCCGCCGGGCAACAGCAGCGGCTGCGGCGGCGGGCCTCCCGGCGGTGTGTTCTGGCCCGCGCGGGCCGTCGGGCTCGCCGAGCGCGCCAACCAGCAGCTCGGCCCGGGGCTCCCCAGCCGGCCCTACTGACGAGCTTGAGGCATGGACCGCCTGGCGGTCCAGCTTTGGCCCGGTAGGCGGTACAAATCACATATCGTCCGGCGTCTCCGGCCACGCCGGGCGATCGGCCAGCGGCGAGGCGCGCCGCAGCCATTCCTCAAACAGCGGGTCCACGACGTACCAGGTGCGGTCGCGCTGATCGACCAGCCCGCGGCGCTGGAGGCGCTCCAGCGCGGGGCGAACGCGCGAGTGGCTGGAGAACCCGTAGCGTGAGATGACCGGCCGGCTGGTGACGTTGTCGCCCCCGCGGTCGGCGAGCATCTGTATGTCCGCCGTCTCGCCGAAGATCGACAGCTCGGAGTGCCGGAGCCGCTGGAACTCGTCGAAGATGACCACAAGGTGGTCTGACGGTGAGCGCAGTGCGACGAGCTCGCATCGAGCGTCTCGGCGTCGCGCTCCGGGCTGATGGCCGAGCTTGGACGTGGACGCAACGAAGGTCGTCGCGTCAGTGCTCGACGCTGACAGCGGGGAGCTGCGGAGATTTCGGACGGACGGCGACGCTTGGGAGCCGGCCGCGTTCTGTGCGGGGTTTGGCGCGGCCGGTCCGTGCCGCGTATGAGGCATGTCCAACGGGCTATGGGCTGGCGCGGGAGCCGAACCGGAGCGGACAAAGCGGGAGGACTGCCACTCAACGTTATACGAGATCTCGGACCACCTTCCAGCCCGTCTACAGGACGCAACATCACGATCGGCAAAGGCGTCTGGACCACGTCTAAGGATTCACGCGACTAGGCCGATCTGAGACCTTGCGCGTCGCGACTCGGTGGCGCGGTGAAATTCAGGATGGGACTTGAGCTGACCGTCGTCGCAACGCTGGCGGCATGCCTTGGTAGCGCCATGGAAGCCCAGGTGCTCCCGGTAAATATCGCATCCGCATGCTGAACCCGGCCTCAGCTCTCAGCGCCGCATCATCGGAGATGACGGCGCCTCGGAGTTCTGGATGATGGCGTCATTTCTTATGTCGATCCTGACATCGGCGACGGGTTCTCTGCCCGGGAACGGTCATCACGCCAAACGTGTTATCACCGCGGGACATTGCGGCGAAGACGCACGACGGGCACCGTCTACCAAGCTGCGAACTATGCCGTAGCCACGGGGAGTCTCGACTGGACCGACGCCAATACTCGCCAGGTAAGCGGCGTCTCAAACGTCGTGGTCGACCCCGATTTTGATCCTTCCACGCTCGACGATGATGCCACATGCTGGTGCTCACAACGCCGACGACCGCACCCGTGATCCCGCTGGCGACAAGGAGCTGCGGACTTTGTGCTTCTCGACGCCGGCGCCCGCGCGGACGTCGCCGATGGGGCAACCGGTTCGGGTCAAACGCCGGACCTGCTGCAGTGGGGCACCACTGTTGTCCAAAGATGGACCTACTGCCAGGCGCAGGCAGCCGCGGCCGACCAACCCTTCGACGCACCCGCAGGTCTACGCCATGATCTCCTTACGCTCGCGGACGGAACATGCGAAGGCGATAGCGGGGGCCCGCTGCTCGCCAAACGCCCGGACGGAACTTGGGTTGAGATCGGCATCACCAGCTCGGGGCCTGCCGACTGCAACACGGCGCAGCCCGACGATTTCACCCGCACAGATTCCATGTCCGGCTGGGCTGACGGCGTGATCCAACAGGCCGCGTCGGGCTTGACATCTGGGACCCCGCCCGGAGCCTCGACCGCGCCCACGCCAGGACCCGAGGCCGGCACGTACAGCGGCGAGACGGGGCAGCGCTACCCGATCAGGATCCAGGTCGGGGTCCTCGGGCACCTCGGTGTCGACTCTGGCGTTCAGTTTCGAGCTCCGGTGCTCCAAGCACAAACCTCTGGCGTACAGCATCAGGCCGGGCCGCCGGCAGCTCCCGTGGAGACTGAAGGAGGCTCAAGGCATGGGGTTCGACGACTCGTTCAAAGACGCGACCGGGGAGCGCTACGAAGTCAGGGGCGCATTCGATGGACAAGGGAACGCCGCCGGCTTCCTCACGACCTCATGGCACACCAGGCAATACGGCCGTTGCAGCAGCGGTAGCGTGAGCTGGCACGCGCGGCTGGCGACTAACGAGCTCGGAACACCTTCTTCGACGGGCATCCCTCACGACCGCCACAGTCATCGGGCCCGGTAGGATCGGAGACGACGCGGGCATCGGCCGGCACGGTCGTGACGATGCCTGAGGTGGTAGCGGGTGCCATTGTCCGCAGCGTCCCGCCAGATCTTGGCCACAGGGAGGGTGCGATCAAGCCGCGTACTTGACCGGGACGCAATCATCCGCCCGGGGCTCCTGCGGCCGGCTGGAGGCCGTTCGGTTACCGAGCGGTGGATCCGACTGCCCGACCGGCTGCCGCCATGACCTCGCCGGCGATGTCCCGGGCGGCGCCGGGTCTGGCCATGGCGGCCGAGGCCCGCCCCATCGCTGCCAATCGCTCCGGATCGGCGAGCAGCCCCCCCACCTCCTGGGCCAACCGCGGGCCGGTGAGCTCGGAGTCGGGGATCACCACGGCGGCCCCCTCCCGCTCGAAGTAGCGCGCGTTGGCGGCCTGGTGGTCGCCGGCCGCGTATGGATACGGGATCAGCACCATCGGGCGGCCGTGGGCGGCGACCTCGAAGATCGAGCCGCCCGAGCGCGCCACCACCAGGTCGCTGGCCAGGATCGCCTCGTTGAAGTCGCTGATATAGCCGCGCAGGTCGTAGTGCGCGCCGGGCGCAGTCAGGCCGGCAAGATCGCGGGTCCCGGCGGCGTGCAGGACGTGAACGCCGGCCCCGGTGAACGCGGTCACGGCGGCTTGGTTGATCGAGCGCGCCCCCTGGGAGCCGCCGAACACCAGCACGCAGGGCTGGTCGTCCGGGATCTGAAACCGCCGGCGCGCCGCCGCCCGATCGGTGGCGGGCGCCGGCACCGGCCGGCCGGTCACCAGATACCGAGCGCCGTCCCGGCCGGCCAGCGGGAACGCCAGGCAGACGCGCCGGGCCACTGGCGCCAGCAGCCGGTTGGTCAGCCCCAGATGACTGTCGGCCTCCATCAGCACCAGCGGCACCCGCGCCAGCACCGCTGCCAGCCCGACCGGGCCGGCGACGTAACCACCGGCCCCCAGCGTGGCCGCGGGGCGCAGCTCGCGGATCAAGCGGCGGGCGGCGGCGACGGCACGGAGGTCCACCACCACCGCGCCGGCGGCGCGGACGGGATCTCGCCGCGCCAACGCCTGCATCCTCACTGAGCGGAACTCGTACCCGGCGGCCGGCACCAGCTCCCGCTCGGCTCGCTCTCCGCCGATGAACGCGACGTCCGCGCCCAGATCTCGGAGAGCATCCGCCACCGCCAGCGCCGGCACGACGTGCCCGGCGGTCCCGCCGGCGCCGATCACGACCAACGGCCCGGTCACCGGGTCACGCGCCCTGTGCGCCGGATTGCTGGATCGCGCGGCCGAGCCCTCGCCGGCGTTTCTCGCCCAGCGAGCGCGTCGCGCCCACGGCGATCACCACCACCATCACGATGAGGTAACTGAGGTGGGACAGGCTCCACCGCGCATCGGACACGGGCCACATCAGGGCGACACCGCTTCCCGGCTCGGAGAGGTCACGCCAGAAGTGGATCGTCAGTCCGACGGCGACGCTGAGCCACATATCCCGCCGACCCCGCCAGCACAATGCCGCGAGCAGGACGACCACGATCGTGAGCAGCGAATGCGTGTACGGCCGAGGCGTGCCCTTCGTCAGCCAGTCGTAGCCCAGGTCACCGGGTATGTGGTCAAGGTCGATCGCCACCGACGCGACGAGCGCGGGGACGAGCAGCCGGTCGAACAGGGGTCCGCCGATCGCCCACAGGACGAGGAGAGTCGTCAGCACGTGAGCGGTCTCGTCGAACGGACCGGCGAGCCACACGGTGGAGTGGCCCAGCTGATCCCCGGCGTCCGCACCGACGAACACGACCGTCGCGACGAGCAGCCCGAGCGGCGAGATCCACGTGAGCATCCGGCGGGAGGCCGGTGCACTCACGGCCGGGTACCGCCCGCGCGCTCAGCCCGAGGAGCGCCGGCTACCGGCACCGGGCTCGACACGCGAGCGGTGGCGCCGCCGGCGATCGCGATCAGCGTCGGCTTCACTCGGCGATTGCACCATTTTCAGCCGGCGCGCCCCCGGACGGGAGATGTTGAGCAGCAGCCCCACGGACGCCAGCATCACGCACAGATTGGTCGGCGCGTAGGAGATGAACGGGAGCGGAACGCCCGTCAGCGGCGCGAGGCCGAGCACGACGAAGATGTTGAGGATGCCCTGGCACAGGATCAGAGAGGTCAGGCCGGTGGCCAGCAGCTTGGCATACCGCCCGACGGCGCGGCGCGCCGTGCGCAGCCCGGCATAGGCGATCATCCCGTACAGGCAGACGACGCCGAAGATGCCGAGCACGCCGAGCTCCTCGCCGATCACCGCCAGGATGAAGTCGTTCTGCGCCTCGGGGAGGTAGTAGATCTTCTGGACCGACTTGCCCAGCCCGACGCCGAGCAGGCCGCCGGAGCCGAGGGCGATCTGGCCCTGGACGGCCTGATAGCCGGGGCCGGCTTTGGTCGTGGCCGCCCATGGGTGCAGGAACGTGGTCAGACGGGCCTGCTGGTAGGGCTGGGCGAGCACCATGATCACCACCCCGGCGGCGACGATCGCCGCCAGGCGGCCCATGTAGCGCATCGGCATGCCCGCTCCGATCATCAGCGCGCTGATCGTGAACGCCACCACCAGCGCGGTCCCCAGGTCAGGCTCCACTGCGATCAGCAGGATCGCCGGGCCGGCGACGAGCACAATCGGCGCCACCGCCTGCCGGAAGCTCCGCATCCGCTTGGGGTGGTCAGCCAGGTAGCGGGCTACGTAGAGCACGAGCGCCAGCTTCATGACCTCCGACGGCTGGAACTGGATCGGGCCGGCCGCGAACCACCGGCGGGCGCCGTTGAAGACGACACCGAACCCCGGCAACAGGACGAGCACGAGCAGCGCGAAGGAGCCCAGCAGCATGAGCCGGCAGATCTGGGGCGTGAGCAGGGCCAGCCCGCGGCGTTCGAGGACCAGCATGGCGCCGAGTCCGATCGCGCCGAAGGCGACGTAGCGGATGAACTCCCCGGTCCCGCTGCCGCCGTGGGCGCTCAGCACGCCGAGCGGCGACGAGGCGCTGTAGACCATCACCGCTCCGAACGCCAGCAGGCACAACGCCGCGGTCATGAGGATCCGGTGCTCGAGCGGCGGCGCCACCCGCCGGCCCGGCGCCCGCCGGCGAACCGTGCCGGCGCCCGCCGAGTCGCCGCCGGACGGCCGGCGGCGAGGGGTCGCGGCAGCGGCCTCGGCCACCTAGAGCTCCTTCACGAGCTCGCGGAAATGATCTCCGCGCGCTTCGAAGTCGCTGAACTGGTCATAGCTGGCGCACGCCGGTGACAGGAGCACCGTGTCGCCGGGCGCTGCCGCCTGGGCGGCTGCCGCCACCGCTGCGTCCAGCACCCCGACCTGATGGACCGGGACGCCGGCCGGCGCGAGCGCTTGACCGATCTCGGCCGCCGCCTCGCCGATCAGGTACACGGCGCGGCACCGCTGCGCCACCAGCGGGACCAGCGGCGAGAAGTCCTGGCGCTTGCCCCGCCCGCCGGCGATCAGGTGCACGCCACCGGCGACGCTGCGCAGCGCGACGACGGCACTGGCCACGTTGGTCGCCTTGGAGTCGTTGATGAACGCCACGCCGTCGCGGTTTCGGATCAGCTCGAGCCGGTGCGCCACGCCGGGGAAGGTCCGCAACCCGGCGGCGACGGCGTCGCGCCCGATCCCCCGCGCCAGGCATGCCGCCGCGGCCGCCATCGCATTGGCACGGTTGTGGGCGCCGGGCAACGAGATCTCGGCGGCGGCGATCACCGGCTCCTCGTCCCACCACAGGTACCCCGCCCGATCAGACAGCTCGGCGGCGCCGCCGGAGCCGAACGGGACGCGGCGCGCGCAGCCGCCGAGATCCTCGATCTCCAGGTCCACGGGGGCCACCGCGACATCGTCGTTGCCCTGGTTGGCGAAGATCCTCAGCTTGGCGGCGACGTAGTCGTCGAACGTCGGATGCCGGTCGAGGTGGTCTGGCTCCAGGTTGAGCAGCACCGCCACCTCGGGCGCGAAGCTGACGGTGTCCTCGAGCTGGAACGATGACGCCTCCAGCACGACCGTCGCCTCCGCCGGGGCGGTTCCGACCAGGGACGTGACGGCCGTGCCGACGTTCCCGGCGACGGCCACCGGCAGCGCCGCCTCGCGATGGATGTGGCCGATCCACTCGGTGGTGGTCGTCTTGCCATTGGTGCCGGTCACCGCGATGAACTCGTTCTCAAGCAGTCGCCAGCCGAGCTCCAGCTCGCCGAGGACGGGCAGCCCGCGGGCTCGCGCCGCCACCACGACGGGGGCGCTTTGAGGTACGCCGGGGCTCTTGATGAGCGTCCCAGCGCGGGCGGCAAGAGCATCGCCAGACGCATCGAGGTGGACTTCGACACCGGCCGCCGAAAGCCTTTCGGCAGCGTCGTCCAGGGCCGGGGTGCCACGCGCGCCCGCATCGCAGCCGATCACCTCCTCCCCGCGGGCACGCAGAGTCAGGGCCGCGGCCACGCCAGAGCGGGCGAGGCCGACGACGACGTACGGCCCCCCGGGCAGCGGGGGGCGCCGTCGGAGGTCACGGGCTGGGGTCACGGCCGCCGCCGAGCCACGTCAGCCGCGGATGCTGAGCTGATACACGACGAACCCGATCGCTCCGCAGGCGGCGGCGACGATCCAGAAGCGCAGGATGATCTTCGTCTCCGACCAGGCCAGGAGCTCGAAGTGGTGGTGGATCGGAGCCATCAGGAACACGCGTTTGCGGAACACCTGGAACGAGAACACCTGAATGACCACCGAGAGCACCTCGATCACGAAGATGCCGCCGAGCAGGATCAGCAGCACCTCGGTGTTGGTCATGATCGCCAGGCCGGCGATCGCTCCGCCTAACCCGAGCGAGCCGGTATCGCCCATGAAGATGCTGGCCGGGAAGCTGTTGAACCAGAGGAAGCCGATGCAGGCCCCGACCAGGCAGCCGGCGAGCAGGCTCAGGTCCGAGTCGCCGATGATGAACGTGATGCCGATGTAGGCCAGCAGCACGATCGCCGCGCAGCCGGCGGCCAGCCCGTCAAGCCCGTCGGTGAAGTTGACCGCGGTGGTCGTCCCAGCCACGACCAGGTAGATGAACACCGGGAACAGCGGGCCGAAGTCGATCGAGGCGTCGACGATCCGCAGCTGGATGGTCGGCCCGATGTTCGCCTTCTGGGTGGCGATCCACCACAGTCCCAGCGAGATGGCGATCGTCACCACCAGCTTGGTCCGGGCCCGGAGCCCGAGGGAGCGGCGCTTGACGATCTTGGTGTAGTCGTCGGCGAAGCCCAGCAGCGCGCAGCAGATCGCCGCGCCGAACACCCCGATTGACTGCCAGTCGCGCTTGGACAGCAGGATGTACGGGATCGTGATCGCCAGGAAGATGATGATCCCGCCCATCGTCGGCGTCCCCGCCTTGGTCTGATGTCCCTGCGGGCCCTCCTCGCGGATGTTCTGCCCGAACTCGCGATGACGCAGGAACTCGATGAACCTGGGGCTGAGGAACAGGCACATGAGCAGCGATGCCGTGCCCGCGATGAGGATCCGGCCGGAGGCTGAGCCGCTCATGCCGCCGCCCGCACGCCGAGCGCCTCGCACACCCGGCGCAGACCGACGCCGAGCGAGCCCTTGACCAGCACGAGATCGCCCGCCGCGAGCAGGCCCGGCACGATGTCCGCCGCTTCTGACGCATCGGCGACGCTGACCGTCTCGCCGGCAAAGCGCTCGCCGATGGTCGCGGCCCGAGGGCCGACGGTCACCAACAGGTCGACGCCGGCGGCGCCGGCGACCTCACCGAGCTCCCGGTGATACGCGGCTTCGTCGGGCCCCAGCTCGAGCATGTCCCCCAGAACGGCCACGCGGCGCGCGGCCCCCGAGCGCGCCGCCGTCACCGCGAGGTCGCTCAGGGCGGCGCGCATGGACATCGGGTTGGCGTTGTAGCAGCCATCGATGACCGTGACGCCGCCGCCGACCGCCACCGTCTCCCCCCGCCCGGCGGTCAGCGCGAGCTCGATCCTCCCCGTCGGCGTGACTCCGACCGCCCGGGCGGCGGCCGCCGCGGCCAGCAGATCGGTGCGCAGATGCGCCTGCGTGAACGGGACCTCGAGCTCGATGCGCTCCCCGCCGGCATCGATCACCACGCGGTCGTCGTCCTCGTGCGCGAACTGCACGTCCCCGCCGGCACCGAACGTGACCGTGGTCACGTCGCTGCGCAGATGGGGATCGAGCAGGCGCTCGCCCGCCGGAATGACCGCCGTGCCCCCCGGCGCGAGGCCGGCGATGAGCTCGGCCTTCGCCGCTGCCACGCGGGCGACCGTTCCGAGCAGCTCGAGATGGACCGGACCGATGCTGACGATCACCGCCACATCGGGCTCGGCGATGGCGGCCAGCTCGGCGATCTGCCCCACGCCTCGCATGCCCATCTCGAGCACGAGCACCTCCGTGCCGGCCGGCGCGGCCAGGATCTCCAGTGGCAGCCCGATCTCGGTGTTGAAATTGGCCCGCGAGGCGATAACGGCCCGCTGGGGAGCGATGAGGGCGCGCAGCAGGTCCTTGGTGGAGGTCTTGCCGGTGGAGCCGGTGACGCCGATCACCTGAGCGCCCAGCTCCCGGCGCCAGCCGGTAGCCAGCCGCTGCAGCGACTTGAGGGGATCTGTTGCGGCCAGAATGACGCCGGCATCGCGATTCAGCCTCTCAGCGTGCTCCGGCGTGGTCAGAACCCCCCACGCGCCGCTCTGGAGGGCGGCGTCCGCAAACCGACCGCCGTCCAGGTTCTCCCCGGGGAGGCCGATGAACAGCGCACCGGGCTCGATCCGCCGGGAATCGATCGTGGCCAGCTCCGGCCCTGGGCCGTCGGGTGGCGCGGCGATCACGCTGGCGCCGGCCGCCTGGGCGACCTGCTGGGATGTCCACTGCTTCATCGAACGGGGGCGGCGGCGTCGAGAGCCGGCCTCCGGAGGATCTCACGCGCGACGGTCACATCGTCAAACGGGATCTTCCGGCCGCCCTCGAACTCCTGCCCCTGCTCGTGCCCCTTGCCCGCGATGACCACCGCGTCTCCGGGCGCCGCGTCACCGATCGCGAGAGCGATGGCGGCGCGGCGGTCCGCGTCATGGATGACGTTGGGCCCCGATCCCTCGAGGATCTCGGCGATGATCGCCTCCGGATCCTCGGACCGCGGATTGTCCGAGGTCACGATGACGCGATCGGCGAGTCGGCGCGCAATCTCGCCCATCAGCGGGCGCTTGCCCCGGTCACGGTCGCCGCCGCAGCCGAACACGACGTGCACGCGTCCGTCGGTCAGGTCCCGCGCGGCCCGCAGCACGTTCTCGAGCGAATCGGGCGTGTGGGCGTAGTCGACGAACACCGCGAACGACTGGCCCTCATCGACGGTCTCAAATCGTCCGGGGACCTGACCGGCAGCGGCGATCGCCTCCAGGCACGTCTCGGCGGGCACGCCGAGCGCGCGGGCGGTGGCCAGCGCGCCGAGGACGTTGTAGACGTTGAACTCCCCTCGCAGCGGAGATCGCAGCTCCAGCTCCCCGTCGGGCGTCCGGACGCCGAAGCGCGAGCCGTGGAGCCCGGTCTCCACCCCGGTCGCGCGGAAGTCCGCGTCGGCCCGGAGCGCGAAGGTGACCGCCTCCGGGAGCTCGGCGGCCAGCCGCGCACCGTAGGGATCGTCGGCGTTCACGATCGCCACGCCCGGGTCCGCCTCGACGAACAGCATCCGCTTGGCGGCGAAGTACTCCTCCATCGTCGGATGAAAGTCGAGATGGTCCTGGGTCAGGTTGGTGAACAGCGCGGCGGCGAAGTGGATCGCGTCCGCGCGATGGAGCGCCAGCGCATGGGACGAGACCTCCATCACGCATGCCCGATCGCCGGCGTCGAGCATGTCGCGGAACGTGCGCTGGAGATCGATCGCCTCCGGGGTGGTGCGCTGCACGTCGTGCTCGGTGCCGCCGACCACGCTCTTGACGGTCCCGAGCAGCCCGGTCTGTCTGCCGTCGGCCTCCAACAGGGCATGAAGGAGAAACGCCGTCGTCGTCTTGCCGTTGGTACCAGTGACTCCGACGGTCGTCAGGTCAACCGTCGGGTCGCCGAAGAAGGCCGCCGCCGCCGGCGCCATCGCCGCTCGCACGTCCGAGACGACGACCTCGGGTACGCCCAACCCGAGCGGCCGCTCCACCACGAGCGCCGCCGCCCCCGGGCCACCGCATCGGCGGCGAAGTCATGGCCGTCTCGGGTGTACCCGCGGACGCAGAAGAACAGCGTCCCGGGCATCACCTTCCGGTTGTCGTACGCGAGATCGTGGATCTCCACATCCCCGGCACCGGCTGCCGAGGCGCCGCCTAACACGTCGTCCAGCCGCATCGCGGACAGGCTAGCGGGGGCGTCCGTCAGTACGCTTCCGGCGATCAAAGCTCCGGTCTCGACGGTCACACCTCCCGGACCAGAACTGACGGGCACCCGGTCCCGTTCCCTCGAGGTCCTCGGGGAGCACCTGTGGATGCTCGTCCCGGGTCTGCTCGTGATCTACCTCGGCTTTGACGCCGGCGGGTACTTCGCGGGGACGACCGGCGCCGCCGCCGCCGCGATCGCGCTGCTGCTCGCGGTCCGCATCCTCACCGCGCCGGCGCCGTTCTCGGGCCGCCGAAGGTTCACGATGTTCGCGGTGGCCGGCATCGCGGCACTGGCCCTGCTCAGCCTCGTGTCCCAGACCTGGTCCCATGCTCCGGCGCGGGCGCTGCTGGCGTTTGACCTGGCCGGGCTCTACCTGGGCCTCACCGCGCTGACGGGGACGGTGGCGCAGCCGGCATCGCGGCGGCGCACGCTCGTCTCCGGGTTGTTGGCGGCGCTGGCGGCGATCTGCGTCGCCGGGCTGGCGACGCGGCTGGCGCCGGACCTCTTTCCTCTGGGCGCTCAGTTCGTCAGCCAGCGACTCAGCTACCCCCTCTCCTACTGGAACGCGCTCGGGATGCTCGCCGCGCTCGGCGTCCTGCTCGGCGTCCACGTCGGCAGCGATCGTGACGCCCCGTGGCCGGTCCGGGCGATCGCCGCGGGGCTGGTTCCGGCCTTCGGCGTGACCCTCCTGCTTACGTTCTCGCGGGGGAGCATCGCGAGCCTCGCCGTCGGCCTTGTCCTCTACGTCGTGCTGGCGCCGCGGACGTCGCTCATCACCACGGTGATCGCCACCGCGCCGTTCGCCGCCGTCGCCGCCCACGTTGCCTACGACGCAACGGCACTGGCCACCACCGGGTACACCGGGCCGGCCGGCGTCGAGCAGGGGCACCACCTCGGGCTCGTGCTCGCCGTCTGCTGCGCCGCCGCCGCCGCATTCCGTGGCCTCGGGACGCTGCTCAAGCGCCGGATGCCGGTGATCGCCGTTCCGCGACGGGCATCGCTGGCGCCGGCGGCGGTGCTCGTCATCGCCATTGTTGTGCTCGCGGCCGTGCGCGGAGGCTGGATCAACCACCAGTACCGGCAGTTCGTCAACAGCACCGTCAACGCGACGGCGGGCCCGACCCGGGCCCGCCTCGGCTTGGTCTCCAACAACGGCCGGATCCAACTGTGGCAGGTGGCCTGGCATGCCTTTACGGCCCATCCTCTCCGCGGAACCGGCGCCGGAACATACGCCGAGCTGTGGGATCAGCGCCGCACCTTCGCCGAGCCTGTCCAGAACGCCCACTCGCTGTATCTCGAGACGCTGGCCGAGCTCGGCATCCCGGGCGTGGTGGCGCTGCTGTGCTTCCTCGCCGGTCTGCTCCTCGGCGCCGGCCGGGCCCTGTGGAGGCCGGCGGAGCGCCCGATGGCGGCGCTGGCGACCGCTGCCCTCATCGCCTGGTGCCTGCACAGCGCGGTTGACTGGGACTGGCAGATGCCCGTCGTGATGGTGCCGGTGTTCGCGCTGGCAGCGACGGCCGCCGCCGGCATCGACCCGCGCCGGCCGCGAGCTGGCGCCCGGCGCCCGGCCTCCGCCTGGCTTGCACGCGGGGCCCTGGCGGCCTGCGCGGTGGCGCTCGCGGTGGCGCCGGCGTTCGTCGCCGTGTCGCAGGCGAGCCTCGACAGCGCGGTGGATGCGTTCACCCGTGCCGACTGCGCCGCCGCGATCGCCGACGCCCGGAGCGCACACAGTGCCGTCAGCTCGCGCCCCGAGCCGCTAGAGATCATCGGGTACTGCGAGGCCCGTGAAGGCGAGGGGCAGCTCGCAGCGCAAACGGTCGGTGGGGCGATCAGCCGCGACCCCGCTGACTGGGAGTTCCATTACGCGCTGGCGGTCGTGACCGCTGCGAGCGGCGGCGATCCGACGCCCCAGCTCCGGGTCGCCGAGCGCCTCGATCCGCTCGAGCCGCTGCTCTCCACGGCTGCGGACACGTTCCGGGCCACGCCCCGCCGCCACTGGCGACAGGCCGCCGAGAGACTTGCTCTCGACGTGAGTTAGGGCACCGTTTCGAGCGGGGCGCTGGTCAGCGGAGTGTCGGGCCGGTGCGGCGCCGGACCATGAGGCCGACCTTCAGCAGGCACAGCCCGATGCGGCCCGCGATGTGGATGACCGACATCACCGAGCACCCGACCCGGGAGGGGAAGGTTCCGCGACGCCGGTCGGGCGCCGTCGATGGGCGCGGTCGGCTCGCCCGACGACAACGCGATGGTCGAAGCGTTCTGGGGCCGAATGCAGGTCGAACTGCTCAACCGCCGCCGGTGGAAGCCCCGGATCGAGCTGACCACCGCGATCCACGACTACATCGAGCTGTTTCACAACACCCGCCGCCTGCACTCCGCGCTCGGGACGCTTCACCCCAATGAAGCCGAAGCCCGACTGGCGACCGCGGGGCTATGAACGCTGTCTGGCTAAGACCGCCCGGGCGTGGATGGCCGACGACACACTGGCGACTGGTCTCTCCGAACGACGGGTTGAGATCCATCGCTCACACCATCAGCATCATCACCAACAACACCGACCGACTCCAGCAACTCGACTCCACCCAAACCGGGGCAGATCAAGGTGTCCGGAAAAGCGGAACTCCAAAGTCCGCCGACGCCAGCATCTCACGGATGAACTGCTATTTAGCATAATGTCATGACTCGAGGCGTCTACGGGCGGGAGCGGGGGCTATGCGGATCGATGCGCGCTGCATCGAGGGAGGAACCGAACTGCAATTCGATCTGGCGGTGGTCGGGTCGGGACCAGCCGGCATCGCGATCGCCGATCGGTTGCGCGGCAGCGGTCTGAGGATCGCGCTGATCGAGTCGGGCGGGCTCGACCCGGAACTGGGGACGCAACAGCTCTACCGCGGCGAGAATGTCGGCGACCCGTACTTCAACCTGGCAACCTGCCGACACCGGCTATTCGGGGGCTCGAGTCTTGCCTGGGGCGGAATGTGCCGCCCATTGGATCCGGGCGACTTCGAGCGGCGTGATTGGATCGCCGACAGCGGCTGGCCGATCAGCTCGGCGGATCTCGAGCCCCTCTACGGGGACGTGGCGCGCCTGCTGGAGTTACCGTCGGCTGACTTCGGATTGTCCAGCTGGACCGATCGAGTTCCCGCGCCACTGCCGCTCACGGGAAATGACTTCAAGCCTGCGATCTATCTGCATAGTCCCAAGACCAACTTCGGCGACCGTTATGGGCCACGTCTGTTCGCCGCCAACGACGTCACGGTGCTGCTCCACGCGAACGTGACGGGGATCATGCTCGAGGGCGACACACCGCGGGTCAGCTCGCTGGTGATCCGGACGCTCACGGGGCGGTCGCTGAAGGTCAATGCTCGGGCGGTGGTGCTCGCTACGGGCGGGATCGAGAACGCTCGCATGCTGCTCGCGTCGCGCAGTCAGCGATCGAACGGCCTCGGCAACGAGTCCGACCTCGTCGGACGCTGCTTCATGGAGCACCTCCACGTCGCCGCCGGGCATATCTCGACTGATCGACCGATCGAGACGGCGTTCTTTGAGAAAGCCGCCTACGGCGACGCGGTCGTGAAGGGCGTGGTGACGCCGACCGCTCGGGCGCTGAGGGAGCATCGAATGCCGAACTGCTCGATCGCCCTAGAGACCTGGTCGCACGCAATCCACCGTAGTCCGGCCCTCGGTTGGTCCCCGCTGCTCACCGTCGCGCCCAGTGCCGCCTACCGTCGCCTGCGCCGGGCGCATCCCGCCGCCGCGCAACGGTTGTGGTACGTGGCACATGGAGGCTGGAGGCTCAGCCGGGCCGCCCGCCATAGCGCCGCCGGGCTCGATCTGTCCGCCCGGTACCGATCCGAGCTGAGCCGTGGTCGCCACGCGGCGTCGCTCTACTTCCGAAGCGAGCAGACGCCCAACCGCGCCAGCCGCGTCACGCTCGCCGAGCGCCGCGACGCGCTCGGGGTACCGCTGCCCCGGCTTGACTGGCGGGTCCGTGACCTCGATCGGAACGGGATCGTGACCTGGCTCGAGACGTTCGACTCCGCCCTGCGGGAGGCCGAGTTGGGCCGCGTGGTGATGCCCGGGGACGGCTGGGAGCCGCGGGTGATCGGTGGCCCGCACCACATGGGCACGACGCGGATGTCAGCCGACCCGCGAGACGGCGTGGTCGACGAGCACTGTCGTGTCCACAGCCTCGACAATCTCTACGTCGCCGGGAGCTCCGCGTTCGCGACGAGCGGCTACGCGAACCCGACGTTCACGCTACTCGCACTGGCGCTCCGCCTAGCCGACCACCTGAAGCGCCGGTTCGACGCCGAATCCGGCTCGCGTCCGGCGGTCAGGGCGGGCTCGGCCTCACCCGGAACCTGAAGCTGCCGAACCGGTCGAGCATGGCGATGTACTGCGGACACGCGAACACCCCGTCCCGCGCCGCCTAGTTAAGTCAACCCGCCGTGTCGAGCGGGGCGCTGGTCAGGGCAGTGTCGGGCCGGTGCGGCGGCGGACCATGAGGCCGACGCTCAGCAGGCACAGCCCGATGCCGCCCGCGATGAGCAGGGCGTAGCCTGTGAACGGCAGTCCCGAGGCACTGCCCGAGCCTCCGGCACCTCCTGTCCCGCCGGTGCCACCGCCCGAGGACCCGGGTGAGCCGCCGGCCCCTGACGGCCCACCGTGACCCGAAGCTCCAAGGGTGATCCCGCGGCCGCTGCCCGCTGGTTTGTACTGCGCGACCGACGCGCTGCCGTGCCCCGAGCTGCCGCTCAGCGCCAACGCAGGGCCACAGCCGATGACGACGGCGGCCGTCACCGCTCCCACGACTACGAGCCTCGCGCCCCACTGCGGCATGGGCTTTCCGAGAGATGTCAACACGCCAAATCGTAGCTCATCGGGACTATGGTGCCACCGGAAGCCGTCACGGGAGCCGCGGACCGATCTCACGGAGGACGCCCGGTCGCTCGTGAGGGGGCGGCGGCGTCGAGAGCCGGCCTCCGGAGGCATGTCACGCGCGACGGTCACGTCGTTGAACGAGATCTTCCGGCCACCCTCGAACACCTGCCCCTGCTCGTGCCACTTCCCCGCGATCACCACCGCGTCTCCGGGCTCCTGTTGCCGACGATCGTCGATGAATCGGTCGAGCGGGTCATTTTCGCGCCAGACGATCGGGAGCGATAGGAGGTGCTCAACCTGATCCGGCTGATCAACGCGCTCCGTGTCCAGCTGAGCGTCGTTCCCCGCCTGCTCGAAGTGGTCGGATCGGGCTCCGCATTCGACGAGCTCGACGGCCTGTCGATGCTCTGCGTCCGACCGTACCGGCTGTCGAACTGCTCGAGCCAGTTGAAAGAGGCAATGGACCTCGCAGCCGCCGTTGGCCTGCTCATCGCGGTCGCTCCGTTGTTTCGCACTGATCGCTTTGGCGGTGAAGCCTCTCTCTCGCGGTCCGGTCTTCCTTCGCCAACGACGGGTCGGCCCCGGCGGCCGTGTCCTCGACATCCTCAAGTTCCGTTCGATGGTTGGCCGACGCGAACCGATCAAGGACCCGCTTCGGACCCGGCACGAGGTCGAGGGCCTGTGCCAGATCGCCGAGGACCCGCAGATGACGGCGTTGGCCGGCTGATCCGCAAGCCCTCGCTGGACGAACTGGCCCCATCTAGTCAAGATGCTTCGCGGCGACACGAGACTCGCCGGCCCCCCGGCCGCTGGTGCCCCGACGAGGACGCGCCGATCGAGGGCTAGCGGCGTTTTCGCCTCCCGGTCAAGCCAGGGATACCCGGCGTCTGACAGATCTTCGGCGCATCGAAGCTCCCGATGCACGAGATGGTCACGCTCGGCTACATGCACGGCACGGAGAAGTCGCTGTCGCGCAACCCGACAAATTCTGCTGCGCACGCGTTGAGCCCTCGAGGCCTGTGACGGCAATGCGATCTGCCCGCTTCAGCTCCGCGAGTTCAAAGTCGACTTAAAGACCGCTTCGAGTGCCTCGGCCGATGCCTTCCACGTATAGCGGGCGGCATGTTGCCGCGCCGCCGCGGACATCCGCGCTCGAGTGCCGCTCTCGTGGAGGCGATCGATGAGCCCGGCGGCGCGCACCGGCTCGACCGGCACGCTCCAGCCCGTGATTCCCTCAACGATTGTCTCGGGAAGTCCCCCCGCGGCGGAAACGATGACCGGGCATCCGCTGGCTTGGGCTTCGAGGGAGACCAACCCGAACGGCTCATGGTCCGCGAGGTACAACGTGACGAACGCCGACGCATAGGAGGCGGCGAGTTCCTGGTCGGATATCCCGATGTCAACTTGGAGATCGACCGATAGCGACCGTGCGATCCCCTCCAGCCGAGCTTGCTCCTCCGCCCCTTGCCTGGGCGCAATGATTCGAACCGACGGCCTTGCGCCACACGCAGCGGCGGCGCGGATGACGTGTTCGTGGCCCTTGCTCGGAATCAGGCTTCCGACGGACAGCAGTACGTGATTGGGGCGGCCCGGTCCGGTCGGCTCGAGCAGCGTCTCGGCGACGCCCATCGCGATTACGCCGGCCGCGCGGCCGTAGGCGAGCTGGATCTGCGCGGCGGTGTACCGGGAGTTCGTCACGATCGCGTCAACGACGGCGACCCCTGCCCGGTCGAGGTAGCGCTCACGTGCGTAGATCGGCTCGTACAGGAGCCGGGTCATGCGGTTCCGACTCTCGGCGGCCCGTTGCTCGTTGTCGACGCGACGTGGCTCATCGCAGAAGTACACGGTGGGCGGAAGCCCCCGGCTGGCGATCGGGGGCGTTTGCAAGTAACGGCACGGATTCAGGTACACGAGGTCGGGGTCGAGTTCCCGGACCGTCTGTGCCGCTCGTCGCCATGCGAGCTCGAGGGCGAGATGATCGGTGTACCGTGCCGGCGGACGAGCGGCTCGGCACAGTTTTGGTGCGCGAGGCTTGAACGGGATCACACGAGCACCCGATGTGATCGGCTCTGCGGTTTCGAGGCACACCTCCATCACCGTTCCGGACAGGTGCCGCATCTGACTCGACAGCCGGCGCCAAGCACCGCCGCGCTGAAGGTTGTGCACCGCGATCGTGACCATCGCCTCAGCGTACCCGCGGGGTGCCCGATCATTATTCCGGGACCCCCCCAGATGGTTGGCCTGCTCCTGCGAAGCTTGAGGGCGCGAGCGTCTGCGCTACAGTCTTTCCGAGTGCAGTGGGCCGGATCGCTTGGTCCGCAAGTTGTTCGAGAGTGGGTCAGGCTGCGCCGCGAGGTGGGACCGGCCGTGTTGTCGCCGCCGCCGGAAGGTTTGGATATTTCGATTTCCCGGACTAACACGCTCGGTACCGATGTACATCGGTGCCGGAACGAACGACGACACCACGATGCTGGCTGAAGGGATAACGCCGACGTGTCCGCGAGTTCTCATGACGGAGTCACTGGCAGCGGTGCTGGCCGGGCCGAGACGGTTGGTAGGTATTCGGGCGGTTGGGATAACTCGCAATCAGACCGAGTGCTCGCCCCGCGCGGGGGCCAACCTCTCATGAGCGCTCTCCGCAAGCCGCGGTCGCTCCGAGCGTTGCGCAAGCCGCGGTCGTCTCGAGACACCGGCTCGCCGCCCGCCTTCGACGCAGTCATGGCGTCGACTCAGGCTGTTCCCTCGTCGTCGGAACGGGTCGAGGTCAGCGGAGTCTCCGAGCTTCAGATGCCCGAGCCCAATCCCGCTCTCGACGGCCGGCTTCGTCTTCTCTTCGTGGCCGAGGCCTTCGGTGGCGGTATGTTCGAAATCACGCGAATGCAAGCCGAAGGACTCGCCCGCCGTGGCAACAAGGTTGCTATCGCCTACGGCCGTCGGCTGGAGACCCCGGCCGACATCCGCGAGCGGATCGACGAGTCAGTCGAGTTGATTCCCTTGCCATGGACGAGCCGGACGATGGGCGCGCAGGCTCGCGCCCAGAAAGGATTCCGCGCGCTCATCCGAGAGTGGCAGCCTGACGTGATCCATCTGATGTCGTCTTTCGCTGGTTTGCATGGTGCACTCGCCACGGGCAGGATACCGACGGTGTACACACCGCAGGGGTACGCATTCACTATGTCGACTGCATCAAAATACAAGCGGTGGCTGTATCTACTCGTCGAGAGTTTCGTCGCTAGCCGCGTCAGTGTTGTCGGGGCGTGTTCTCTCAGCGAGGGCGAGCAGGCGCGGTCGCTTCCCGGGACGGATGCCGTGGTCGTCGTCCCAAACGGGATCGACGAGCTCAACCCGGGGTCCGGCGCTGTTCCCCGCGCCCACCGCAGTTCGATGGTCGTCGGCGCGGGCCGACCCTTGCCCCAGCGCCGCCCAGAGGCCTGTGCGCGAATCCTCTCCTCGGTGAGCAACCTCGGTCACGTCAAGTGGATCGGCGGCGGGAAGAGCGACAGTCCAGGTGCCGTCGCGCTCCGAGACGCCGGGATTGAAATGACCGGCTGGGTACCGCGGGACCGCACGCTGCAGGAGCTTTCGCAGAGCACGATCTATCTGCACTGGACCGCCTGGGACGGGTTGCCGCTCTCCATCCTCGAAGCGATGGCACTCGACGTGATCGTCGTCGCGAGCGACATCGGGCCCAACCGGGAGGTGCTGGGACCGGCACAGGTGTGCGCGACCGAGAACGAGGCGGTCCAGCTGATCCGCAACCTCGCCGATAGCGACGACCTGAGGCGACAGTTTCTGGCAAGCCAGCGGGAACGTCGTAAGGGGTACGGATCAAGTGAGATGGTCGCGCGGTGGTCGCAGGTGTACCACCGGCTGGTATTCGCGTAATCGAAGCTGGATCGCGCGTGACAAACAGAGTTGGGCGGCCGAGCAACCCGGTTCGGCCAGACGGCGGCCCACGCCTGGCTGGCCTGAGCATCCAAACGACTGACTAATGACTAAAGGGCGTCGCTCCACCAGAATTGGTAAATTGGCAGACGCGTGTGGCGGCTGTTGTGTCGGCAGCCCCGACTACGCTACCAACGGTTCGCCGCCTTCTCGCCGGTTGGGCCCTCTGAAGCGACTCGACCAGTGACCTCCGAGCATTCATCTCCACAACTACTCCTACGGCGCTCGTGGGTCGTAGTCGGCGGGGCGATCATCGTCGCCGTCGTCACGTACCTCATCAGTTCGGTCGTTCCGGCGACCTACTCCTCCTCGGCCAAGGTCGCGGTGTTCGTCAGCGGGACCGATCCAAACGACACCAGCCTCGGTGCCAACAACCTCGCCAATCAGTACGCGCAGATGGTGGGGGCAACACAGGTACTAGGCGCGGCTCAGCAGAGCATGCACAGCTCGATCCCTTCGACTACGGTGACCGGCGGCACGGTCGGAGCTCAAAACGTGATCTCAATCTCGGCGACGGCCTCCTCCGCCTCGCTCGCGCAGCAGCGAGCGGCCGCGGTAGCCAGTGCGTTCATCAAGTACATCTCGCAACAGTCGAGTGCCCTGGCGAACGGCTACAAGACGGCAGCCAACCAGGGCCTGGCTCCAATCGACGCCCAGATCGCGACATCCCAGGCGCAGCTCAGCCGCGCCAAGACGACCGGCGAATCGCTGGCCATCGCGAGTGAGATCAACACGCTGATCTCACAGCGCGCAGTCATCCTCGGCAACTCAACGCAGACGGCCTTGGACGGGCGCCCTACCGTCAGGCTTGTCACCGCTGCGGGCGCCGGTTCGAAGACAGCGCCGCAGCCGAAGCTGTACACGCTTGTGGCGTTCATCGTGGCGCTGCTGCTCATCGCACGCGTTGTCACATATTTCGGCGCGCCGCGACACGAGCGATGATCCACGGCCGGCAGGGGGTACGCCGACCGGCCGCATCCACCCCGTTCGGAGTCTGACCGGAGTCGACGAACGAGATTCTGCCGATGACCCTCGTTAATCACCGTACGAGGCTACGCACCGTGGTCATGTTGCTCGCAGGAGCACTCGCTGTGCTGTCGGCTTCCGGAATCGTCCAAGCGGAGGTGTTCAGCCTCCCCTCGAACCTGAAGTACGCACTGACGATCGGGGCGCCGCTTTCGCTGCTGCTCGCCGCGACGATCGAGCGGCCGCTCTACCTGTTTGCTGGCCTCGCCATCATCGCCGCACCGTTCGTCGGGGAGAATGCGGAGCTTGCCGGGGTCAGGGTCTCCCTACTGATCCCGCTGCTGATCGCCGCATTTGCGATCCTGGCAGCAACCGAGACTCCGCGCCGGGCCCGCTCTGCCCTCAGCGGAGTGGGTTGGCTGGCGTTTCCGCTGCTGCTCCTACCACTTGCCGACGGGAGCAACAACCATCAGATCGTTTCTGCTCTGGCGCTTCTCCTCGCAATGGCGTTTCTCGCCTCGAACACGGCCGCCGACGAATCAGGGATGAAGCTGGTGCTCGGCGCGGTGGCGGTCCAAGCGGCGATCCAGGGTGCGATCGCCGTGTGGGAGTCGCGGACCGGACACACATTGAACCTGTATGGAAGCGCAGGAGCGTCACAGTATGCATCCAATTACACGTACACCTACGGCTCGCTGAAGCAGCCGGTCGGTGCCCTGCCCGATCCAATCTCGCTCGCGAATGTCCTGGCGATTTCGATTCCGGTGATCGTGGCCCTCCTGCTCAGCGCGAAGACCGCGACCGCGCGACTCCTGCTCCTGATTGGGCTGGGATTGGTCGGCGTCGCGATCGGCCTTGCTCTCGACCGGGCAAGCTGGATCGGAGTCGTCTTGGGGCTGGTGGTGCTGCTGACGGTGTTACCACGGCGACTGCGCCGCAAAGCGATGCCCTACGTAGTCCTGGGGGTCGTGGTTACGGGCGTTGCTGCGGCGCTGATCGCTGGGCCGGCGGTCGTGCAGCGCCTCACCACGATCCTCTCTCCACGGGCGACGCAGGGAAAGACGGCGCTCCAGCGCGGAGAGGCGCAGGGGGAAGCCTTGCGTGTCCAATTCTGGGGCATCGCTCTGGGCGACGGTTTCCTCCGCCATCCCGCCGCGGGCATCGGGGTCGGCAACATGGGACAGTTCATCCAGAACCACTCGACCAACGCAGGGGCCGGCGTGCGCGCCGGAACCGCTCAGTACGCCAACGCGGCGTCGACGTACTTCCAGCTCATTGGGGAAGCTGGCCTGTTCGCCATCGCGCTGTTCGGACTCGTCTTCACAGGCCTGGCAGGGGACCTGCGGGCTGGCCTTCGGGCCTACCCGGTGCTCGGGGCCGGCTTAGCGGGCGCCGTCGTCGCGCTTCTGGTCTGTTGGGTGACCGACGTCGTCGTTTTCTACGAGCCGGTCGCTGCCTGCGTCGGTGTCCTCTTCGGCGCGGTAGCCGCGGCCGGGCGGACTGGCCGCGGCCAAGCTTCGAACGCATCGCTGACCGTTGCCTAGCCGGGCACATTCGCCAGCGACTGTCGCAGGTTCCGGCCCTGGCGTGTTGATGGTGACCAACGTCGTCATGCCCGACCAACTCGGTGGTCTGCAGCGATACGTAAACGAGCTCGCCGCAGCATTGGTGACTCTTGATCTACGTGTCACCATCCTGACCAAACGGGTCTCCCCCGATCTCAGGGCCGAGGAGTTCCTTCCGAACGGTGTCCGCGTCTGCCGGTACGACGTCCCGAGCCGACGGCATGTGCTCTATGCGGCCGGCTATCCGTTAGCCTCGCTCCGCGCGGTGGCGCTCGCCGCCGCGCGCAGCCGCGACGTCATCCACGTGCACTACCCCCTGCAGGGCGTCGGCGTCGCAATCCGTCCGCGGCCCTACCTCCACACATTCCATGCTCCGATCTACCGCGAGCTGCTGCCGGAGCACCAGGATCGCTACCCGCTGCCCGCGAGCCTCCAGGGCGCCATGTTGCGAACGGCGAGGAGCGGGGAGGCGTTCGTCGCCCGCCGGGCGACCGGAACCGTAGTCCTGACCGAGTTCATGCGAAGGGAGCTCGCGATGCTCGCTCCCCGAGCGGCCGAGCATGCCGAGATCATCCCCGGCGGTCTCGACGCAGAGCGCTTTAAACCGGGGTCTGCCGTCGATCATCCGCTCGCGCGGGGAGCCGATCCACTGTTGCTCACGGCCCGGCGGCTCGTCCCGCGAACGGGAGTCCAAGAGCTCGTCCGGGCCATGCCCGCCGTGCTATCGGACCGTCCGGGAGCGCGTCTGGTCATTGCCGGCGACGGCCCTCTTCGAGGCGACCTCGAGCATCTGATCCGCGACCTTGCCTTGCAGGAGCGAGTCCACATGATCGGGTATGTTTCCGATGCGAATCTGCTTGGCTGGTACCGCGCCGCCGATTTGTTCGTGCTCCCCACCACTGAACTCGAGGGCTTCGGGATGTCGACGATCGAGGCACTGGCGTGTGGTACGCCGGCGATCGGCACGCCGGTGGGTGGGACGCCGGAGATTCTGAAGAGCCTCGACCCGGATCTGATCGCGCCCGGGTCATCGGCCGACGACCTCGCCGCGACGATCCTCCGCGTGGTCAATCAGGATGGGCGGCTGCAAGCCCTGGCCACCCGGACCCGTGCACACATCGTGCCCCGGATGAGCTGGCCCGTGATCGCCGAACGGCATCTCGCACTCTATGAGCGCGTGGCCGCAGCGGGTCGCTGAGCGCACCGATCCACCCGAGCGCCGCTCTCTCCCGCGCGGCAGTTCGGGGTCGCTTCAGCGACGGGCGAGAACGGCCCTCCACCTCGAACACACCGAGGATTTGCGAAGGGACGCAAGCTCAGAGGCAACTGATGTCGACTCCCGCGACCACAGCGTGGCCATCAAGCCCGGACACGGCGCGGCCCCTGGACCTAAACGGCTCTGGGGTTCCACGCCTCCGTCTAACCCCCAGCGTCTGTGTTCATGGTGCATGAACATCAGCGCTGCGGGTTGTTGGACCCTCGACCGCACCTCTGAGTCGATACCATGGGCACACATGGAGTCTTCGTCATCGGTAGGGGCGCAATACGACAGCGCATTCTTCGAGGGGCAAGCGTCACATGGCCAGAAGTCTGCGCGTAAAGTTGTGCCGATCGTGCTCGACGCCCTGTCGGTCCGGTCCGTCGTCGATATCGGCGGCGGCGTCGGGCCCTGGGCACGCGCGTTTCTCGATTCCGGGGTGGACCGTGTTATCTGTGTCGACGGAGCGTACGTCGATCGTCAGATGCTCCTCGTCCCGGAGGCCGCCTTCGTCGTTCGCGATGTCACAAAGCCTCTAGACCTCGGTGAACGCTTCGATCTTGCGGTGTCACTGGAGGTCGCGGAGCACCTCCCCCCGGATTCTGGTGACGCCTTCGTTCGGGAACTTGTGGCGCTGGCGCCCGCAGTGCTTTTCTCGGCCGCCATCCCGCACCAGGGCGGTGTCAATCACACGAATGAGAGGTGGCAGTCCTACTGGGCCGGGCTGTTTGCCCGCCACGGCTATGTTCTGCTTGACATCGTTCGCCCTCGAGTTTGGGACGACCCAGACGTGATGCCCTGGTATGCCCAGAACACGTTCCTCTACGTGAACGAGGAGATCGGCGGCTCGCTGGGCGATGCGGCCCTGGCGTCTACTCCGCTCGATGTTGTTGCACCCCGTTTCTACCTCTATCAGCGTCACTACCTCGTCAAGACGCCCGAGCCGTCGGACGCCGCCCGGGTGCTTGTTAAATCGCTCAACAATTGGGCCCGAAGCCGGGCCCGGCAGTCGGCCCCGCTTCGCCGGCTCCGTGGCAGGTGAATCCGGCCGTTCCGCGCCCGGCGGGCACGCCGAGTATGCCCAGCGACCTCAGTCTGGGGCGATCGGCGCAGTTTGCGGCCGGTGATCGAGGGCGCGAGTTGGCTGCAAGCTAGTCGCGCATCCTGTTGCAGGTCCCAAGATGTTGCTCCTTATCTCAGCCCCGCTGACGCCATCCGGCGGCCGATCCCGCGACTCCCGGTCATGGCGGGATGACCAGGCGGCGGGCCGGGGCCGGGGCTTACCCGTGGTATCTTCAGCCGACAGGCCGCGGCGGTGAAGGCGAGGTGGGCCGCGTTGCGACTCCGAACTGATGTTAAGAGTTCCTTTGTTGAATAGTTCAGCCAACCACCGCCGAAATGACCCCAAGCCGCGCAGCTGGGGAATGGCTACCGGAACAGCCCCTTGTGGTCAGGACGTAACTAGCGGCGGCGTGGCGTACGCACTTGGCACCCGTTTCGTGACCAGCGGGTCGGCAGCGGGATGCGGCAACCGATGACGGGGATGCGCAGGGCTCCATCGTCGCTACGCGTCGCCCTTGCCAGTGCCGAGAATCCCACCGATCCGAGCTTCTTCTCAGGTATCCCGCGATCGCTATGCGACGCCCTCGCCGAGGTGGTCGGATCGGTGCTGCCTGTCGGGGGTTCGCTGCCTGACCGCGTGAAGCGAGCCGCAATTATCGCCGGCCAAGTCCAGGGAATCCGGAGCCCGAGCACCGCACGCTCCGACATGCAGTCCGGGGCGGCGGTCGCGCGGCTGAGATCGCCCCTGAGGGCGGCGAGATCAGGGGCCATCCTCGTTCGCATGCTCCGGCAGCGGCCGATCGACGTATGCATCCAGAACGGTTCGGAATTCGTCCTGCCTCGGAAGGTCAGGTTCGTCACGTTCGAGGACTCCACCGTCGTTCAGGCACGCGAGGCGTATCCGTGGCCACATCTCGAGGGGATGACGACCCGGGACTTCGACGCACTCGTCCGGTGTCAGCGTCGCTTATACGAACGCGCCGTCGCGTGTTGCACCCTGAGTCAGTGGGCGGCCGACAGCATCGTCGCTGACTACGGGATCGATCCGGGCCGAGTGCACGTGGTCGGGGTCGGGCCCAATCACGCGTCCAGTCCGCCGAGCGCGCGCGAATGGTGGCCGCCGCGCTTCCTGTTCGTCGGTGTGGACTGGCACAGAAAGAACGGCGACCGCGTCCTCGAGGCGTTCGACGCGGTTCGCAGGCACCATCCGGCCGCGACCCTCGACGTCGTCGGGCGTCACCCCGAGATCAACTGCGACAACGTGACGGGCCACGGGTTCCTGTCCCTGGCGGTTCCGGAAGAGCGAGAGCGGCTCAGTGCGCTCTTTGCTCGGGCAACGGCTCTCCTGGCACCGTCGCTGCACGATCCGTCGCCGGTGGTCCACGTCGAAGCCGGGAGCGTGGGCATCGGCTCGATCGGCACCCGCAACGGAGGCGCCGCAACGGTCATCGGGGACGGTGGCTTCCTCGTCGAGCCACTCGATGTTGAGGCCATGACGCGCGCGATGCTGTCGATGTGTGATGCGGACACCGCGCGACAGACGGGCAAGCGCGCACAGACCCGAGCGGCACAGCTGACCTGGCGCAAGGTCGCAGAGCGGTTGGTCCGAGCCGCTCGCCTCCCGGATGTGGATGTCAAAGGACTGGCCGAGTTCCTGTGACGCTCCGTCCGGGTGGAGACAGACGATGCGTCTCGATATTCGGCCTTAGTCATTACTGAGTCTCTGGGGTTTCGGTTAGGCTATGCGGCGAATGAGCCTTAAAGAGGTGCAACACACGTGGGAACAGATCGGGCGTGACGACCCGTTGTGGGGCGTGCTCTCTTGGGCTGGAACGGAGCACGGAGCATGGGACATCGAACGATTCTTCGCCGAGGGTGAACACGAGGTCGCGCAATTTCTCCGCGAGGCAGATGCCCTGGGCGTGGCGGTTGGCTCTGGGCGCGTGCTGGATTTCGGCTGCGGTGTCGGTCGACTCTCGCGAGCGCTCGCCGACCGCTTCGAGCGTGTCGACGGCATCGATATCTCCGCGCCCATGATCGACCAAGCGCAGCGACTGGTCGCAGGCGAGCGACCCAACTGCTCGTTTGCAGTCAGCACGAGCGCGACGCTGCCGTTCGAGGACTCGACGTTTGATCTGGTGTTGAGCAACATAGTGCTGCAGCACATGCCGTCTGGCCTTGCTTCGGACTACGTCGCTGAGTTCTTCCGGGTACTGCGGCGGGACGGCGTTGCCATCTTCCAGATCCCATCCGAGCAGCTACACGGGAGCACGAGCAACAACGCGCTGATCCGAACAGTAATGGATCTCCTGCCGTCGCAATGGCGAGACGAGATTCTGCGGCGGCGAGGACCGAAGGGCCCTCGGGAGCTGCCGATGCATGGAACTCCGCGGGCGAAGATGCTTTCGCAAACCGAGAAGCGCGGCGGCCGCGTCGTTGCGTGCATCGAGGACAATGCGGCTGGCCCGATCTGGCGCAGCTTTCACTACATCGCGAAGGCTTCCAAGCCCAACTATAGCTAGGGTAATACTGTCAATCACACGGTTCAAGTCGCGTGATCGCTCAAAGGGTGAGAAGGCTGCGGAAGCCACTCCCTGGCTTAGACACAGCCAGACCCGAAATACCCGGACACGCCGAGCGTCAAGACGGCTCGTCAACCATGGTTCGGTCGTCGTTCCGTAGGGCTCCGTCCCTCTGCTCGCCGATATCGCCGGGGCCGAACACGGCCGCCGACCAGAGTGGCCAGCGACTCGCCCATGTGTTGCGGCCAGCCCACGCGCGGCGCGCGGCGACCGCCGAGCTCGGTTGTGCGGCGGCCTCCAGCACGGCGGCGGCGAACGAGGAGCACGTGTCAGCGCTCAACAGGAGCGGTGGGTGGTCGAGCCGGTCCGCGTCGAACCAGTTCGTGCTGACGATCGGGCGCCCCCGGGCCGCATAATCGTAGAACTTCATCGAGTCCTGACCGAGTGAGAACTCGGGTCGGTTGGGTACGACGGCGACCGTGGCCCGATCCAACCATGGTATGGCGGCGCTCCGCTCAAGCGGACCATGCCAGCGAACGCGGTCACCCAGCGACAGCAGGTCGAGAAGCTCCGGGTCTGGTCGGTCGCCGAGCTTGGGGTAGAAGCACGCGCCGATGATCTCGAGCCGCCAGTCAGCGAGTTCCTCCAGCACACCACGCATCAGCGCGGAATTGAAGCGGTGCGTGAGGGTTCCGACGTACACCATCGTGCGTCGCTCCGGCTCGGTCACCGCGTCGCCGAGCATCTCCTCTGACACGCCATTGCGGACCACGACGGGTCGCCGATCCGGGAAATGCCGAGACAGATCGGGATTGACGATGATGATCTCGTCGGCTTCAGCGGCGATCTCGTCGTAGTAACGCCGGAACCGGGGGCTTCGTCCGGCATCAGCTCACCCCGAATCGTCGGCCATGTCGAAGACGCGCCGCCGCGCGTCGGCTTGGCGGACAGCTGGCCAGTCCCACGGCCAGCTGAACACAATCGAGCAGTCCGAACCTGCCTGCAAGGCAAGCGTCCGTCGGAGCAGAACCGCGTTCGTGTGTGCCGCGAGCGCGCTGCGGTGGCCCGGCAACAGTGTGGAGCGAGGTCGGACGCGAATGCCGCGAACGACCTCCTCGCTCGCGGACGAACCGATCAGCCCCCGCGCCCATGTACGGCGACCGGCGCCGCCGAGCTGACGGATGTCGCACGGCCGCTCGACGAAGGTGACCGGATGCCCCGCCTGAGCCGCGATGGCTGCCCACGCGTGCTCACGGCGGACGCTCGGGCGCCACGCGCTTTTGGAGCATATCGAGCAGCGGCGATCCCATTGAAAGGCTCAGCTTGACCGGATGGCGACGAATAGGGGCATCTCACGCTCGATCTGGCGGCCTGCACCGAGGCGACCGGCCGTGAGCAGGTAGAGGACGGCGGCGAGCTTCAGACCGAGATGGCCGTCGATCCGCCGCCAGTTGCGCACGACGCGCCGGAGATGTCGAGGATGGCTGAGCTCATCTTCGGAGATCAGCGCGACGGTGAACCCCTCGGCGCCGAGTTGGGTCAGGAGCCGTTCCTGCTGGGCCGGCTCGCTTACGTGCAGCTCGCCCACGATCGTCCTGATCTCGCTCAGGCGTGTCGCCGCCGCGAACACTTCGAATTCCGCACCCTCAATGTCGATCTTCAAGCAGTCGACCGGGCCGTGCTGCTCGATCAGCTCATCGAGCGTGATGGCGGAGACTGTCGTGTCGCCGCCTGGCCTCACCGCACCCCCTTCCGTGAAGCCGGTACGGGCAAAAGAGATGCTGCCGCTCTCGGACCAGAGCGCGGAGTTGAGCGCCGTCACGTTGCTGGCACCGCTACGGAACGTGTTGAGATCGAGAATTCGAAAGTTGACCGGATCGGCTTCGAGTGATACGACGCGCTCGGCTTGCTGGCTCATCATCAGCGAGTAAAGACCGACATGCGCTCCGGCGTCGACGACGAGCCCCATGGGCGCGTTGGGCAACCGGAGCGTGTACATGCTCTGCAGGATCAGCTCGCGGGATAGGCCGACGACCGCATCGTCGGGAACAAGCGCGCTGAGCCAGCCCTGAGCCGACCCGCGAAAGGTGATCTGCACGAGGTCGCCCCGCCGGGGCATGAGCACTCGACGAAGGCGGAGCAGAATCCACCGGGCGACAGCAGCCGCCCTCACGCGGGTTGCCGCGCGCGTTCAGCCCCGCGAGTACCTGACCTCATCAACCGAAGCCCCACACCCTCGAAAAGGATAGCGGCCGAGTGCAGCCGATCCGTCGAAACCCGCAGGCTTCGCACATACCTACACCGAGGCGAAGGACACTCGTTCCGCCTCCGCGAACGCTTCGGCGATCACCGCGTGCAGTTCCGAGCGATATCGCTCCCGGGTCCACGCTCGCGCGCCCTCGAACGCCTGCTCGCTCAGCCGGGCGGCAAGCGCCGGATCCTCGAGGAGGCGACAGATCTGACGCCTCGCGGCCGCGGCGTCTCCGGACGGGTACGAGAGTACGGTCCGCCCGTCCTCTACGTAGCCGGCGATGCCCGGGGCGACGCTCACCACGGCCGCCGTCCCGGCCCGGATCGCATCCGAGAGTCGAATCTGGCCAGAGCTAACCTCGAAGCTCCGGAGTGCCAGCAGGTAGACGCTCGCCTGCTGCACCAGACGGAAGTGGTGGTCCAGCGAGATATCGGTGAGTACAGTGGCACGGCCGTCCGTGTTCAAACGGTGCACCTGGCGCAGGTCGCGCTTACCGCACACCACGGTGAGCGGCCATTCCTCACCTCGGGCCGCGTCGAATACGGTCGGCCAGTCACATGCCGCACGACCGGACGTCATCACCGAACCGTCGCCAGCTGTCAACGTGAGTAGGTCACCCTCCGTCCGCAGCGGATACGGGATAAGCCGCATTCGTTCGACCGGCATATCGAACCATTGGGCGTTCCTCTCTACCTCCCAATCTGTCAGCTGCTGGCAGGCGAGCGCGCACCGCTGGACGACCGGCCGGACGACGGCCCGCAGGACGCACATCTTTGCCACCCTGATCACGTGCGCGAGGCCGAGGGTAGGTTCGGGGAGAAACGTCTCCGGAATGAAGTGCAGAATCACGAGGTACCGGCGGCGCGTCCCGAGTAGGCGTTCGATGAGGAACAAGCCATACGATGTCGCGCCCGCAAGCCCGATGACCAACACGCGGTAGCGCCTAGCGTAGTACGCGAGCATGATCGCGCGGAGCGGCCAGAGCCGGGCGCACAGCCGTAGCAGGACGTGCCGCGCGAGAAGCTCGTCGAAGCAGTCGCCATTGATGTCCTCTCGGTGTGGCCAATCCCACAGGACACCACCTTCGTGCTGGCTGGTCATCGCCCGAGGATACCCGGGATCAAACGGTCCTTCCCGTGCGGGCGACGGGCGTCGCGGGGATGTCCAGCTACAATCGACGACGTTGATCCGGATCTCCGTAGAAACCCTCATCGTGTCGTTCAACACGAAGGACGAGCTCCGCGTCACGCTCCGGTCGCTGCTCGACCATGCGCCAACCAGTGGCATCGAGTTTCGAGTGACGGTACTGGACAACGGGTCGTCGGACGGTTCGCCCGACATGGTGGCCGCCGAGTTCCCGGATGTCGAACTCGTACGCAGTGACGTGAATCTCGGCTTCGCGCGGGCTAACAACGTTCTCGCCGACCGGAGTTCCGCTGACTACCTTCTGCTGCTCAATTCAGACGTGGTTGTCGAGCATGACATCGTGACTCCACTCCTCGACGTACTTCGCGCGCGGCCGGAAGTCATTGCGGCCGGACCGCGCCTGATCTCGGTAGACCGCAGTGTCCAACACTCTGCGCATCGACTCCCGACGTTGCCGTACGAGTTCGCCAAGGTCATCCGCTCCAAGCGCGTCGGCCGGTTCCTGACGCCGATCTTCGATAGCCGGGCGACTATCGATGCGGTGCACGAGGTCGAGCTGACCGAACGTGGGGTCGCGCGGGATCCGGAGTTCCTGTGGGCGACCTGCTGGCTGCTCAGCCGAGCGGACGTCTCGGGAGGTCCGCTTTTCGACCCGTCGTTCGCCATGTACGACGAGGACCTCGATTTCTGTCGCCGCGCCGCCGAACGTCGTCGTCGGCTGGCCTACGTGACGGATGTCGAGCTCATGCACATCGGCGGGGCGAGTACGCCCTCGAGCACGGCAAAGCAGCGGCTGATGTCGGTGGCACGCCGTCGCTACTACCTGCGGCACCACGGGCGGCTCGCCGCGGCTATCTACACGGTCGTGGTGCCCGCCGTCGCGAAAATAGCACGAGCAATCCAACGCATCCCCCGGCCCGGCTGGCGACGCATCCAGAGTGTCGAGTCCTGACGCAGGGCAGTCTGAGACAGGTGGCGACGGTCGCGCCACCGCAACGACGATCATGGCTGTGGGAGCGAGCCGCGGCGGCGTTGCCGACGTGTTCCGGCGCGTGATTGCGGAGGTCAGGGCGCGCGGATACGCCGTGAGCGAGGTCGCCGTGGGCGTGCGGCCGGCCCCGGCATGGGGGGGCATCGCTGCAGCGTTACGCTCCCGCCACCGTCTGCGTTCGGCGGACATCGTCCACCTCGAGTTCGGCTCCAACGACACCGAGGTGTTCTGGTATGCCCTCACGGCCGTGATGGTGAGGCGAGATTGTGTCGTGGTCATCCACGATTACCCGACACTCGTCAACCATCCCGCTGCGGGATTGCTGCCGCGCCGGACTCGCGTCGGTCGTGCGGTCGCCTATCGGGTACTCGTCCCGGCTCTCGATCGCATCCTGAGGCGGTTGCTGCTTGTACGCGCCGGCGTGATCGTAGTCTTCGGACCGGAGGCGCGCGAGGGCTGGGCCGCTGCCGGTGTGCGCCGGGTAGTCGAGGTGACGCACGGCACCGAAATGCGCGATCCGCCGCTCCCGCCCCCATCGCAGGGGGAGAGCGTGCTGTTCGCGGGCTTCCTGGGCTCGAGCAAAGGGGTCGACACACTTCTTGACGCGTGGTGTCAGATCGGAGACGAAGTGGTGCTGCCGCTGGTGCTGGCCGGGGCGGCGGAGGAGCCGTGGTTCACGCGCGCGCTGGGCGACCTCGGGCGCTTTGTCAGGCTGCCCCGGATCCTCGGCCCGATCCCGGACGAGCGCGCCTTCCAGGACTTGATCGAGCGGGCCGCGATCGTCGTGCTGCCGTACCGGTCGTCCAGTCCCGCCAGCGGGGTTTTCGTGCGCGCGCTCGCTGCCGGCCGGGCAATCGTTGCGACCCCGGTACCGGCGACGAGGGCACTCCGGCACGGCGTCAACGGTGTGAGTGTGCCGATCGACGATCCGGGCGCGCTGGCACGGGCGATTGTCGAGCTGGTCCGGTCGCCGGAGGAGCGAGACCGTCTCGGCGCGGCAGCGCGGGAGACGGCTCGGACCGGGTTCAGCTGGCAGCGGCACCTCGACGGCCTCGAGGCGGCCTACGGCGCTGCTCCCACCAGGTGATCAGGGACCATGCCCTCGTCGCGGTTGCTCGGCCAGCCGCGGATGAGCGTCAGGGTCAGCAGGAAGGCAAGACTGGAGGCGGCGATGGCGACGGCGTCGCCGGCACCGAGTATGAGTCCGACCGATCCGGCGACGGCGATCGAGGCGGTCGGCCGCCAGACCTTCCCGAGGATCACCGGGTAGCTGAGGCGCCGGCGCAGCACCACGACGCCATAGCTGACGACAATCGCCTCTGAGGCGACCGTGAGCCAGGCGGAAACGACAACGCCATAGCGCGGCGCCAGCAGCAAGTTGCCACCAACGTTCGCGATGAGACTGATGGTGTTGAAGATGATCTGCGGGCGGACGATCCCCTGTGTCATCAAGATGACTCCCGTGATGTTGGAGACGAAGGCGAGCAGGCCGGCGATCATCAGGATGCGGATCAGGGGCACCGCCCCGAGGTAGTGAGAGCCGTACAGGATCAGCACCGCCGGACGCGCGAAGATCGCCAGGCCGATGATCACCGGCAGCGCAGAGACGGCGATCCAGTGGGCGAGCGTCGCCGCGAAGCGGCTGAGCTGCTGCGGATCTCGCCGAGCACGGGACAGGCCTGTCACCCCGGCGGTCAAGATCAAGCCGGGGATCATCACGACGATGGTCAGGAGGCGGACGGCTGCCGAGTACTGGCCCAGGGCGCGAGGAGGCACCAGCCACCCCAACAGGGTCTGGTCGATGGTGAAGTAGAGCGACGACAGCACCGAGGCGACACCGAGGGGCAGTGCGATCCGGACGAACGCCAGCACTTCTTTGCGGCTCGGCCGCTGAAGCGTGACAACTCGCCGAGCCAGCATGAGCGCGAGGACGGCCGAGGTGGAGGTCCAGGCACTGAGGTTGATGGCAAACGCAATGACCGGCGCATGGACCAGCGCCAGGATCACCATGACGACGCATTGCAGGAAGGTCGTCGCCAGGTCCATGACGAGCAGCGGCGTCGCCCGGAACCGCACGGAGAAGATCCCGCGGGTGACGGAGAGCCCGTTCACGGCAATTGCCGGAGCGAGGACGATCATCACGAGCCCGCGCTGGCCCCCGGCACCGAGGCCGAGCCCGACCAGACCGCAGGCGAGCACGGTGCTCCAAAGGAGCTGAGCAGGAAGGGCGACGCCCATGAAATGCGGCTGCTCTTCCTCGTGCTGACTCATCTCCCGGATGAGGACGAGGCTGAAGCCGAGGTCGGTCAGCACCGAGGCGAGTGTGTAGCCGGCAGTCCCCCCGGCATACACTCCGAAGTTGCGGGGACCGAGGTACCGGGCGACGACCGCGGCGGTGATCGCTAGGGCGCCCATGCTGAGCACCTGACGCACGCCGGCGGCCGTCGCCATCCGAGCGGTGCCGGCCGTGAGCTTCCGCAGCCCGTCGCTCGAGTCCTTCTCACCCATCGGCGGTGTCACCGCAGCACGCTCGGGCTGAGTCGTCGCCTCGTTGGCCAGCGGTGCATCGTCGGCTTCCGGCCGGGTGTCCGCCTCGGGCGCGACGACGGGCTTGGCGATGGCGCCGTCGGCCAGCAGCATCCGCAGGTTGGCGTCCGCCGCCGGGTGACCGCGCGTCTCGGCGCGCCGGTAGGCCTCGACGGCGCCGGTCCGGTCGCCGCTCTCCTGCAGCAGCCACGCGAGGTGAAACGCCCCGGTCGCATCGCCGCGCTCGTCGGCCCGTCGAAACGCCTGCTCGGCGCCGGTCAGGTCATCGCGCTCCTCCAGGAGCACTCCGAGATTCACCGCCGCGTGCGCGTGCCCGAGCCCATCGGCGGTGCGATAGGCCTCCTCCGCGGCAGGCAAATCGTCGCGCTGTTCGAACTGTATGGCCAGATCGAACGCATCATGGGCACTGAGCGGGGCGTCGGCGGACTCGTCCGCGTCACCTGAGTTGCGCCTAAAGCCGTGGATCATGCGCTGAGAAATGAAGCGATCCCAAAATCAACGGTGGTGGGTCGGCCACCGCGGCTGGCGTCCGGGGCCAGGGCCGCGGGGCCTGCTCGTTGCGTACGCCGTCCGGCCCCCGATCCACGGACCGCGCGAACCCCGTCGACGGGCCAGGCCCCCGTAGCGATCGCAGCACCGACGGCGACGGCGACCACTCGTCGAAAGTGAATCGTGCGGGCCCATAATGCGCCTGGTGCACGAGCGCAGAGGGCAAGATCCGTCGTCGCCACCGGCGACCAGAGCCTAGGGTACCGGTTAGCGCTCTGTTCCGGCGATCGCCGGTTCGCTTCGCTTTACGGGACGAGCCGCGCACGAAGTGATGGCGGGAGACCGGGGCACATGTAACGCGCGCCGAGTCCCGCCGCGCTGGCTCGATCGCCCGCAGCTTGGGTTGCCAACAGCAGCACGGACAACTCGTTACCCATGGCTCGGTATAGGGGCGCGTACGGGAAGACTAGGTTCTGGCACAGGACCTGCCGCAGCTCCCGGAACTGGTTGGGCACGTCCGGTAGGAGGTCGGTGCGACCCCGCAACCACGACAGCACGGGCACCGCCGAGTCGGTGAACGGGACGAATCGATCGGCCTGTGGGTGGCGGGTGCCCCCCGACGTGTTCAGCAGAAAGCCCGGCGTACTCAGCGGCCGTAGCTGGTTGGTCAGAAGGTTCATGAGCAGCAGCGCCCGCCCGTCGTGGGACAGGACATAGAGCCGGGCGGCCTCGTCGGCCTGTAACTGTGTGTAGTCGGGATCGAAGCCAGGGGAGCCCCCGCTGGACTCCGTGAGATAACCACTGCTCGTGCTGCCGTGAGGGCCGTTGCCATGCTTCGTGGTGATGAGGCCAAAGCCCCTCCATGATGGCCCGGGAGACATGGTGAAAGCCCACGAGGTCTCGTAGTCTCGGTGCAGCGCCGAGTCGCCGGTCGCATGCCAGGCGTCCCAGAGCAGCTCGGTGAACTGGAGGTTGATGTTCCCGTTCACGTAGTGCGTCAGGAGCCCCTGCCCGAGCAGGACGCGGGCTGCCCGCCCGAGCGTGTCCCTCCACAGTCGTCGGGTTGCCGGCGACAGCGTCGGACCCATCTCGACATACGCCTCGCCCAGCTCAACACCGAAGAAGAGCGTCGGAATGCCGCTGCCCTGGCTCGGCAGCGCCGGATTCAGAAAGGACCCGTCGACCCGTTGACGGGCGTGGATGGCGTCGGAGAACGTGCGGATGGCAAGCCGGCGGTAGTACGACGCCCGTGGACCCCCGAAAGTTGCGAGCACGGCAGCCGCCGCCCCTGGTCCGGTGTTACACATCCAGCACAACTTTTCTGGGCTCTGGAACGCGCCGTTGAAGTACACGGGGTCTGTCCGGTAGGTCTTCTGGGCGAGGTTATCGACGAGATAGCTGGCGAACCGGTAGATGGGACGCTCAGCGCCGAGCAGGCGCAGTCGGCGCGCGCTGGGCTGCCTCAGCTCGGTCGACTCCGTCGTGACGGGTGAGCGCGCTGCGGACTGCGGCGCGGCTCCGGACGAGAGCGCATGAAGGCTAACCGCACTCACGGCCACCAGCGCGGCGATTGCGAACGCGACTAGCAGACCGATGCGCGCGAATCCCGCTGCCGTCTGTCGCGGTGGCCGGCTGGCCGCCCGATCAGCCCGAGACAGCATCAATCCAGCTTAGCGGCCTGGGCCGTCAGATCGGCCGTGCCGAAGCCGTCAGGCAGCCCCGCCGCCCCGGAGCTATCGGTCAGCTGTGGCGGTGGCTCCGGCCGAGTGGCCGGGCCGCTTGACAGCCAGCTTGGCGGTCGCGGCCGCGTGCTGGCGGGCCGTCACCGCAGCCGGATGGGTGCTCGGCGCTGACGCGAGACTATTGGTGATCGTCGAGCTCCTCTTGTACATCGCTTCGGCCAGGGCGGCGACCGACAGGCTGTCGCCCAGGGCACGGCGAAAGACCGGGTTGTCCTGTGACGCCCACTTGAACCAGTTTGTTTCGGCGCTGAGGTCTGCGACAGCGAGCGGGGCGAGGTCGCTGCGACCGTCGAACAGGCTTAGGACGACCGCGGCGGAGTCCTGGAAGCCTACCTGGCGGTGTGGCTGTGTGTGACGCGTCCCGCCGCTCGTGTTCAGCATCATCGTCGAGCTGATCCGGGGTTTCAGGATGTTGACCTCAAGGTTGGCGAGCCGGAGCGCCCGCGGATCGCCGGAGAGGAGGTAGAGCCGGGCCGCGACGTCGAGCTGGAGCATCGTGTACTCCGGGTCGAAGCCGGCGCCGCCTGCCCCGGTCTCGGCAAGGATATCCGGTGCCATTCGAGGCGTCGGCCACCGTCGGCTGCTTGACGATCTTGAGGCCCGCACCCGGGAACTTGTTCTGGGGAGGGCTGACGAGGAAGGACCACTCGTTGTTGTAGTCCTGGAGGAGGTTCGCCTGGCCGGTGGCTTTCCAGGCCAGGTAGAACAGCTCGGCGAAGCCGAGATTGATGTTTCCGTTGGAGTACCAGTTAGCATCGCCGTTCGTAACGAGGTAGTTGGCAGCCGCCGCGAGCGAGTTCTGCCACAGCACGCGGGTGGCCGGAGTGAGGTAGGGCGACACCAGTTGGTAGGTCGTTCCGAACTCGACTCCGAAGAACATCGTCGCGATGTCCGCGGGCTGACCCCCGGCAGTGGGGTCGGTGAAGCTACCGTCGGCCGCCTGCCGGGTTGCGATCGCGGTGTTGATCGTCTGTTCGGCCTCATGCAGGAGCGTCTGGTTGGTCGCACCGCCGAGCACGAAAGCCGTCGCTGCCGCCGTAGCGGGGCCGCCTTCAGTGCACGCCCAGCAGCCGGGCGCACCGCTTGACCAGAAGCCACGCGAGTAGCCGCCCTCGGTGGTGGCGTACGCGGAGAGCTCAGTCTGGATGAGAGCCAATGTGGGGGTCTGCAATGCGCTAACCGTCGTCTGGGTGGATGTCGCCGCGGTGGCGCGCGGCACGGAGAAGATGATGGTGACGGCGAGCAGCAGTGCGGCCGTGAGCAGCACCTGCTTCGACCGCTGGGCAAGGTTCGGGTTCATGCTCCCCGTATCGCCATATCGGTGGGTCGTGTGAAAGCACGTCCTTGGACCCGGACAGATGGTCGGCACCAACCCGTCCCCTGTCGGCGATCACGCGAGCCTTGGTGTTTAGGTCCGCGTGCCGCTCGATATACCCGCGCCGAGGATCGCGAGCTTGCTGCGCAGGGCAGTCTCGACAGGCCTCTCCAGGACTGCGATAGCACCATCTCGAACCTGTCCAGCGCGCGCTGGGCGAATCTGGCGCGCGCGGTCGGCTCTGAGGCGAGCTTTGTTTCCGGTCGCGTTCAGCTGGACTCGTACAGCGCCACGGCCGGAGCGATGTCAATCACCGCGACTTGCCTGGCGAGGGGCTCTCAAGGGCCAAGAGGTCGTCATCAGGTCGTCCTGATTCCGCAGCCAGAGCTCAACCATTGGTCTAACGATGGGCCGATGCGTCGCCGGTCACACGCCAAGGCCGATGAAAGAGGCATACCCTTCCCCCGCCACCTTCCTCGTCGTTGTGCTGCGCTACTCTCCGCGCTCCTGGCCGTCCTCTGCGCGTATGCCCCTCGGAGCTTCGCCGACACTGCCAGCGTTGCTGGGGCGGTCGACGCCAGCGTGATGCCGTTTCAGGGCTCGCAGCTGGCGGGGTACGCTGGATCTCTGTACGGACCGTTTCAGAGCGGGTTATGGACGGATTCGGAAGATACCTCCTGCTGGGCCTGCGATCAGGGTGGCCCGGCGACGGGGGCGGCGACCATGTATGTCCTCGGTGGCGAGACAAACCCCTCATTGCTGGACGAGGCGGTACAGACGATCGACACCGCGATCGCGACCCGTCAGGCGCCGGACGGCAGCTTCGCCGGACCGGCTGGTGACAGCCAACCCGCGGGGATCGCGACGATGTTCTTCGGGTCGAGTTCGGACCATGTACCACCTGCTCGCGCCGTATCTGAGCGCCGCGACGCGGTCGAGCTGGCAACAGTCGCTCGCTGCGGCGGCCAACTACCTTGTCAGTTCAGGGGCTACGACGTGGTACGCGAACGGGAACATCAACCTGGGCTACACCGAGTTCCTGTGGCTGGCCTGGCAGGCGACAGGGCAGAGCCAACTCGAGACGGCATACGACAACTCGTGGACCTTCACGATGAATCCACCTCAGTCGAAATTCCCCGGATGCGGCTGGGTCACCGTCGAGGCTCCCACCAAGGCCGACGGCTCCGACGGGCAGGGCTACTTCGCTGAGACGGGCGCTGGCGGCACGGGCTATGACGCCGAATACAGCATGCTGCAGCTCGACGTCGCCTCGCGCCTATATCTGCTCTCCGGGGACCCGCGCGCGCTACGCGCCGCGAACATGCTCATGAACATGGAGCTGCCCAGAGTCAACACCACGACTTGGATGCTGGACACGAGCAACGGCACCCGTCACACCGGGCCCAACCGCTTCGTCGGGTTCCAGACTTCGGCGTTCGCTGTACTCGGGCTTGACGCCGGGCGCAGCGATCTCGTCACCTTCATCCTGCCCGAGCTTCAGCAGGAGGAGAACTGGTACGCGCAGCCCGGCCAGGCCAACTCCTCTGTGTTCCGACGAGCCTTTGGCGACAGCGTCTCGGTCGTGGCGGTCGCCGCCGCCAACGAGGACCCGGGTACCGCTCGACCGTCGCCCAGTACGGCCTTCTGGGTGTCGCTCGCCGATCCGCCGACCACCACCACACCGCCGACCACCACCACACCGCTGACCACCACCACACCCCCGACCACCACCACACCCCCACCACCACCACACCCCCGACCACTACCACCACGAAACGGCCCGCACCACGACACCGGCGGCCACGCCGAGTAACGCGACGGGTACGACGACGACGGACGGCCACGCCGAGCGCTACGACGAGTGCGACGAAGAGGCACGGGGGCGTTACATCAACGGCGCGGTCGCGACATCGCACCCCGCTCCCGCCCGCACCAAAAAAGGTCACACGCGAGCACCGCACTCGCCGGTCGAACGGACACCGCCGGGCGGCGAATCATCTGAGAGCGCGGCGATCTGGCCAGTAGACACACGATGACGCCGACCGGCAACCAACTCCGGCCGTAGCTGGAGGCGGAGCGACTCTCAGCCCGAGTTCGTCGTCGTCGAGTCCCGTGGGCGGATCTGAGCGCCATGTCCCAGTGATCGTCGTCCGGGGATCTCGCCAACCGCTGCTCCGAGCCAGTCCGGCCACCGCGATTCCCACCGATTGCTGTCGGCCCACGCTCGCCGCACCATCGGCTGCGTTCCGTCCTCGCGCGCGGCCGCCGTTACCGCCGCGGCGAAGTCAGCAGGGGTGGCAGCCTCCACCACACCCGCTTCGACAACACGCACACGGCCCCCGAAGGCTCCGACTGTCGCAACGATGGGACGACCGCGCGCGGCATAGTCGTAGAGCTTCATCGAGTCCTGTCCTTTGCTGTGCGCGGTCCGATGGGGAGCGATGAGAACCTGGGCGCGGTCGAGCGCGTCGGCAAGTTCGAGTCGGGGGATCGCGCCGTGCAAGCTCAGCCGATTTGGGAATTCCGACAGCGCCGACAGAAGCTCGCCCCCTGGAGCGGAGCCTTGCCCACGGTATAGACATTCTCCGTACAACTCGACGGACCAGTCCGGAAGACGCCGGAGAACCTCCATCAGAAACGAAGCATCGAACCGGTCGGTGAGCGTGCCGGCGTAGCCCATCCTCGGCTTTGACGGTGAAGGTCGCATTGGCGCGTCGAGAAGCTCCCTGGCCGTTCCGTTCCCAATCACGTGGGCGTTTGCGCTGCCGAACCGGTCGATGAGGGCCGGCGCGACCACGATCACAGCGTCAGCCTCCTTACCGATCCGCCGGCAGAGCGTAGCGATGGCCGACTCCCTGCCCGGAATCAGAGATCCCAGTCGTCGCCGCAGTCGAACACTCGTCGTGCCGCTGCAGTGTGGGCGATAGCGGGCCACTGCCAAGGCTGTGTCGCAACGAGCACACTGACTCAGAATGTTGGGAATTCGCCGAAGGGCAACAGCCAAGCGCATCGCGTCAAGCCGCTGCGCCAGCTCCGACCGGTGACCCGGAACCAGGGTTGACTGAGGCAAGACGCGGAGCTGTGGCGCCACCTCGGTTTGCCGTCCGGCGGAGGTACGCCAGCCACTCGCGACGGGACGCCGGGCTGGCGAGCGCGCGCACGTCGATCGGCCGTTCAACAAACACGACATCATGCCCGTGAGCAGCGGCGGTCTCCGCCAGGAACCGCTCCCGCCTGGGAACTGGCGCCCAACGACATGACGAGCAGATCACAATCGCCGATGTGGGCGGAAATCTTCTCTCCAGTCCCGGCGATCCCTGACCATCTGAAGAGTCCCAGTCGAACCTTCGGATCAGCCCATCGTAGGCTGTGGCCCGGGTTGGGTCAAGGATCCGCCGCCGCACGGTCGGCTCGGACGACATGCGCTCCGCCGGCATCAGCCTGCGTTCGGGCCGACGAGGAGGCTCGCAAGCGTCAGCGCCTGCCCGTCCAAGTCCGCGTACTCGACGACGAACGCGCGCCCCATCGCGCCCAGAGTGGAGCGAAGGTCCGGGTCGGTGGCGAGCGTCCGAAGCGCGCTCTCCCATTCGTCCGGACCCTCCGCCAACAACCCGCCCCCGGAGCGCTCGACGAGCTCGCGGTTGACCCCTACCGGACTGCAGACCACCGGGATGCCCGAGGCCATGTACTGAAGGAGCTTGAATCCAGCCTTGGCGCGCGTGTACTCGGTATCCGGCAGCGGCATGATCCCGATTGAGAAGCGCTCGAAGATGGCTACCTCCTCTTCGAGAGTCCACTTACGAAACCTCGAAGGTCCTGACCACGGATGCGAGGACACGACTTCGAGAGTCGCAATCCGCTGGTCGGCGAGTCGTTGGAACACGTTGGTCAGCGGATCAAGAAAGCGGACACCTCCGAGTGTGCCGGCCCAGCCGACGATGACGGGCAAACCGTCGCGGTGCTCCACAATGCGGTGCCGACCCGGGTCCGGCACCGTCGGCAGGATTGTCGGGGCCGGCAGGCCAGCTGGCAGCGCGTCCGCCAGCTCCTGCGTGCTGACGACGATCGCATCAGCACGCTGCATCAGCGCGAGTGCCTGCTGGCGGGCCATACAGCCACCGAGCAGCGGCGCTCTTCCTTGCGAGCCAGGGCGACAGCCGGAAGACCGCGTCGTCCAGGTCGAACACAATCCGGCCGGAAAATCGGTTGAGGGACGCCACAATCGTGCCGGGACCTACCACGTAGAGCCCTCGCTGAATCAGCATGGCGTCCGAGCGTGCCGCGTTGCTTCGGATAACTGCGGCCTCACGGACATACTGAGCCGCGTGCCGACCGAAGTAGCGCACCTGAGCCACCCGCCCCGGAACGCGTCCGACCGGATCGTTTGGCAGCAACACGTCGACCTCGGAGAACAGGCCGCGCAACCGAGTCACGTGCTGGACCGCGCGGTACCGGGTCGACGCGCTCCAGGCATCCATCTCGGTCGCGACCGTTATCTCTGCTGCGAGGCCCGCTCGCGCACGCCATCTGACGTGTGGCCCAGGGTCACGATCTCGCCGACGTCCGATCGGCACGGATCGCAGTCGACGCCGAGCTAATCATCAAGCCAGGGCCTGCTCGACCGCGGCGAAGGTTTCCTTCAGCCACCGCTCCTGGGTGAACTCGCCGACCCTCGCGGTCGCGTGCGCGGCCATCGTCTGCATCCTCGCTGGATCGCGAAGGGCGACGAGGATCTTGTCCATCAGATCGCATGGATCGTTTGTGCGATGTAACAGGCCGTGCACCTCACTCGTGACGAGCTCCGGAATGCCACCGGTGTCTGAGGAGACAATAGGGGCCCCAGCAGCCATCGCCTCCAACAGAACGAACGGATGACCCTCCTCGCGACTCGGCAGGACAAACAGGTCGCAGCGCCGCAAGAGCTCGGGCACATCGCTTCGGCGTCCGAGGAATCGCACGTGGTCACCGAGTCCGTATGACTCAACAGTTGCCCGCAACTCAGCCTCGACTTCTCCCTCTCCAGCCCACCAGCACTGGACGTTTGGAAACTCTCGTCGGACGAAGGGAAGCGCCTGCACCAGGAGGTCAAGTCCCTTCTGATGTGCGAGCCGACCAACGGACAGGAGAATTGGCCCGGACGCTGAGCGGGCCGCGATCCTCTGATCCCGGCGGACGCCGCTCTCCTACGTTCGCACCGTTGTAGATGACGCGGATCTCCGACTCGTGGCAGCCAAATCCCTCCGCGATCGCTCGTCCATTCTGCTGGGACACCGCGATCCAACTCGCTCGTTTACGGATCCACGCATACAGCTTCCGCTTGGCGCTCGGCTGGGGGAGAACCGTGCAAGCAAGCTGAAACGCGACAACCTGGGGAACGCCCAAGAGCGCGGCGGCCATCTGCGTTCCCAACGCTAGGTCCTGCCGAGGCAGGACGAGCATCAGCGAACGGGGGCGCATGCGCGCGAGATACGTCAGCATCGCAGCCATCTCGGCTCCATCGGACAGTAGATGCCCTCGACCGCCGCGACCGGCCCGAACGGCCCTAGGAAGCCGAGAGACCGATACGCCGGTTGTTTCCAGGTCCCGCGTGATGGGCTTCAGTGAATCGGGTGCCGACGCAACCAGCGACACGCGAAGTCCCTGCTCGGCACAATAACCGGCTACCGCAACGGCGTATCGCTCTGCGCCGCCCAGACCGCTTGACGGCAGTACGACCATGATGTCGGCGCGGGCGCGAGAGGCCGTCACCATGTCCGTCGGCGACCGAGGTGGTTTGTCAGGTGAGTATTCATTGAGTCAAGTAATCCCAGTCCCGCGAATCAGGGTTGGTGCCAAACGTGCCGACATCCGGGCGGCCGGCGCGATGGGCCTCCCGCGCCTGCCGGGTTTCAGGCCGGTCTCGGCTGACGAGCCGGTGCTCGGTGGCGACCGGCGGGCGAGCGCGTAACTAGCATCAGGCTTTCCGATGAGCACAAGGAATCCGCCCGACGCCCAGATATAGAATAACGGATCCCGGAGATCCCACCTCGAGAGGGAGGGGCCGCGATCGGCGAGCAACCGGGTTGTACGTTGCCATCGGCGGTGTTTGCGTCAGAGCCAAGCGACCCCTTTAGCGAGGCAGTCGCAGCCGTCCAAACCGTATGGCGCCGGCGCGCCCGCGCTGGACTCCCACGCTACCCTCGTCGACCTCGGCAGCGACACCCTGCCTGGCTTCTGCGTCGCCATCTTAGCTAGCCGTGATGCTCCACGGCTATCGAATGTGGCTGCTCGGCGCTGCCGGGCCGCCGTGCCGCTACGGTCGTACCTGACGCAATCGAGCTGGAGAACCCGGCGGCGCGCGGAATGGCGGACACGCGGTTCCCCGGACTCCCTTTCACACGTCTCAGGGATCATCTCTCTCCCGCGTGCGAGCGTGGATCGAGGGCGTTGGCAAGCGCTTCTGGTGTACGCGTTCGGGGGCACGCCTAGGGTCGAGGAGTTGTGTTTTCGAGTGGCGTGAGTTGCCGCGCGAATGTGTGCACGGTGTGACCCTCACCGGTGAGGTGATGGCGTTGGAGCCGGCGCGGCCGCCAAGCCCCCTCGCCCGTGATAGCGATCGTGACACGCTCACCGTCGCGAAGCCTCGCATCGCTTGCCTGGCGGCCGGCGGCGCGACCAATCGACGGATCGCCGCCGATCGCTTCATCAGCGCCAAGACGGTGGAGTTCCACCTGACAAGCATCTCCCGGAAGCTGGACACCGCCTCACGTGAGGAACTGGGCCGGGCCCGGTAGCGACCTCGCAGGCCACGGCGTGAGCCCCACCCTGGACAGATGTCGATCGCCACAAGCCCTGCTTGAGCTTTGCAGCGCACGTACCGATAAAAGAGGAGCACTATGCGAACGAACTTGAGGACTTAGACACGATGCTCCCCGCGCTCGTCGTTTTGTGGGTGGTGGTCATCCCCGCAGCCGTGGTGGGAGCCGTAAGCGTCGGCGCCAGTAGGCCCCACGAGCCGCCATCGAGCATTCAATTCAATCGTAATTCTCGGACTGGATATGGTCGTGAAGCTGTCAGTCGGTCGCGGTCTGCGCCGGCGCTTCATTCCCTGAGACCAGTACGCAGTCGCCCTCGCTCACGCGGGAACGTGTGCTGGTCAGCGTCCGTGCCCGGTAAGCACATAAGGACTCGGGCGCATGAGGATCTGTAGTGCCCGCGATAGGCACCCCTTCGCGGCATAGATCTGCTCGATCGTGAGCCACTCGTACACACGACTCCCTGATGGTCTGATCGATACAGCTGGGCTCAGCGTTCGCGCTTGGACGCCGGGCGACCGATCGAACGCAGGTTTGCTCCCATTCCCCGCGACCGCCGCTCTTCAGAGGCCACGGCGGCGGAGAACGTACGGCACGGTCCGCAGCAGGATCTTTAGGTCGAGCCAGATCGACCAGTTGGCTCCGTACAGATAGTCGATCTTCACCATCTCGTGCATCGGAATGCGCGAGGACCCAAAAATCTGCCACATCCCGGTCATGCCCGGCTTCACCGCCAACCGCCGGCGCTGCCAACCCTCGATGAGAGCATCCTCGTCCTGCACCAGAGGTCTCGGTCCGACCAGGCTCATGCTGCCCCGTAGCACGTTGAAGAGCTGCGGCAGTTCATCCAAAGACGTCTTGCGAAGGAGCCGGCCGACGCGCGTAATTCGAGGATCGTCTGCGATCTTGAACAACCCGCCCTCCACCTCATTGCGATCGCGTAACTCGTCCTTGATTGACTCCGCCTCATGAACCATGGAGCGGAACTTCAGCATCGCGAACAGCTCGCCTTGGCGTCCGATCCGTCGTTGACGGAAGAACACTGGTCCCCGCGAGTCCAGCTTAACCGCTGCCGCCAGCATCGTCAGCAGGGGAGCTAAGAGAATCAGGGACACGGTCGCGCCGACAACGTCCATCAGCCGCTTGAGCGATTCCGACGACTTGGAGATGCCGTACTGCCGGACGCCGAGCAGTGTCAGACCGTCCACATCCTCGAAGGTGGAGGATGAGCCAACGACCTCCAGTAGGCGAGGCAGCACGCTTACGCGCACGCCCATCGCCTTGATCAGACGGATGACGTGCAGGACTTCCTCCTGATCGTGCTCGTCGGGGGCGATGATCACCCGCTCGATCTGTTGGTCCGAGATGATCCGGGCCAGCGAGTCACCACCGCCGACACCGGGGGCGGTGGCGATCATCAGCCCACCGCCGTCCAACCCGTCGAGCGCTATCCGGCCAGCGACGGTCGCTTTAACTCCCGCCGCAGTCTCGAGCTTCCGGGCAATCCGCGCTGCATCCGTGGCGTTCCCGATGATGATGCAACGCTCAGGGTCCGCGACGCGAGCTGTGATCGCACGAGCAATCACACGTCCTAAGGCAAAAAGCCCGAAGCTGGCGATCGTCAGCGTGAATACTTCCAACCTCCCGAGCGTGTGCCGAAGCAGTAGCGACTGGCCCAGCCACACGGTCATCGCATAGACCACAGACAGGTAAACGACTGATGGCACCTCGTCGACCGTCGTCTTACGCAAGACGTGTTGGTCTCGGTCGTACAGACCGATTGCCTTAGCGGCCAAGAGGACAAACGGCGCCAAGAGGATCGCAGCCGGGCGCAGTCGCACCCACCCGCCGTCGACGACGGCCGAGACGAAGATAAGCGCCGCAAACGCGGCTATAACGTCTGTGATGGCAAGCGACCGTCGAAGCGTCGTGTCGCGATGGCGGCCCGGTCGGTCCCGCTCGCCGGGGACGGCCTCCCAGAAGGGCGAGATCTCGTATTCGAAATCGCTGACCACCGATTGGCGTCGTTGCGGCGCGCGACCTCTTGTCCGCGCTCGAAGCTCGCTGCGAGCGAGTCGTTGCCCCGTCCGCGTCTCGCCTGACATATGGCTACGCCCGCCCAAAGAAAATCGGCCCTGAGATGGCTACGAGCGTGAATACATTCTCGATTGTGCGGGATGTGGCGGATTCGTATGTGATCATCCTGGTTAGTACGTACTCCAAGTGGTGACGTGCGACTTCTGGCGACAGCCGCATTCCCAGCGTCTCTCCAAGCTGGGAACCGAAACCGTCGGGATTCGAACCGCCCGCGCCTCTAACCTGTCCCGAACTCTGGCACGACCTGCGGCGGTCTGTGTATGTACCGACAGCCTACGGTTTAGCATCTTCCCGGCGCAATAGCCAAATGTATGAACGCAGTTGCACCGAATTACGCCTCGCGGCCACCTTCAAGCTTGCTCCGCTTTACGGCTCGTTACCCAAGTTCAGGCGCCCGAAACCCTCGCCGACCGGCTTGATGCGGCCGTCGCTCGATCACTCGGTCAACGAGTCCGTAGGCCATCGCTTCCTCTCCCGTGAAGTAGCGGTCGCGTTCCATGTCGGCATGCACCCTCTCTTCCGGCTGGCTCGTGTGCTTGGCATATAATCTCGTCAACACGTGCACGCAGCGCAAGTATCTCTCGGGCATGGATCTCGACGTCAGTGCTCTGACCCTCAAACCCCCCAGATGGCTGGTGGATGAGATACTCTGCTATTCGGAAGCGCCATCCGCTTCCCTGCGGCGCCGCCCGCAAGCAGCAACGAGCCCATCGACATCGCGATTCCGTAGCAGATCGTCTGGACGTCGGGGTTGATGAACTGCATCGTGTCGTAGATCGCCAGGCCGGCGTAGATCGATCCCCCGGGCGAGTTGATGTAGAGGTGGATGTCCTTGTCGGGGTCGTCGGACTCGAGGTGGACGAGCTGGGCGACGACGAGGTTGGCCGTCTCCTCGTCCACCTGTCCCCCGAGGAAAACGACGCGGTCATTGAGTAGCCGCGAGTAGATGTCGAATGAGCGCTCTCCGCGAGCGGTCTGCTCGACGACCATGGGCACGAGTGGCATGGCGCCTCCTTGAGTGCGTGATATTGTGCAACCAGATGGTTGCGAACAAGCTAGCATATACGCAACTGCCGGGTTGCATATCAGACCAAGGAGCCCTGTATGACTGATCTGATCCATCGCGAGCTCGAGCTGCCCGCCTCCCCGGAGGAGGTCTGGAACGTGCTGACAGATCCCGCATGGCTGGAGTCCTGGCTGGCTGATGCGGTGTCGCTCGAGCTGTGGCCCGGCGGCGAGGCGCAATTCACGATCGGCGACCGCCTACTCGACGGCTGGGTGGAGGAAGTCATCCCGCCGGCGGGCGAGGGCGAGGAACGGGCATCCGGACGGCTCGCCTTCTGGTGGGCACAGGACGGCGAGCCCGCCTCCCGCGTCGAGCTCGCGGTCAGCGCCATTGCCGGCGGCACGCGCCTGATCGTTGTCGAGACACGACCGCTCCAGGTACTTGATCTCGTCGGAGTCCCGCTCCCCGGCCACGGTGGGTCGCGATTCGGCCCGGCGCTGGTGGCCGCCGGGGCATGACCGGCGATCCCGCCGGCGCGGTGTTCGGGGCGCTCGCCGACCCGATGCGGCGGCGCCTGCTCGCCGAGCTCGCGGCGCACCCGGCGACGGCCACGGAACTCGCCAATGAGCTTCCGATCTCCCGGCAGGCGGTGACCAAGCACCTCACGTCGCTGTCGCAGGCCGGCCTGCTCGAGCGCGAGCGAGCCGGACGCGATGTCCGCTATCGCGTCACGCCGGCACCGTTCTCAGAGGCGGTCTCGTGGATGGCAGCGGTCGGTGGCCAGTGGGACGAGCGGCTCGCCCGGCTGGCCCACGCGTTCAAGGAGTGATCGTGGTGGTGTTGATGCCCGCGGGGTTCGGGTTGATCCCGAGATGCGGTACCGCCCAGCCCACGATCTTCTGGAACGCCGGCGCGGCGACCGACCCGCCGTAGATCGAGCCTTGCGATGGCTCGTCGACCATCACCGCGACGACCAGCTTCGGTGCGCTGGCGGGAACCATCCCGATGAACGAGGCGATGTACTGCGTGCTCGAGTACTTGCCGTTGACGACGACGTTGGCCGTGCCGGTCTTTCCGGCGAGGTCATAGCCCGGGATCGCCGCCCCCGACGCGGTGCCGCCGTCGGCGAGCACCCCGCGCAACATGTCACGGACCGACGCGGCGGTCTGCGGGGAGATGATCTGGTGCCCGGCCGGGATCGCCTGCGTCTTGCCGCCGATCGTCTGCACGATGTGCGGGGCACGCAGGACGCCGCCGTTGGCGATCGCCGAGTAGGCGGTGGCCATCTGGATCGGCGTCACCGACTCGCCCTGCCCCATCGGGAGGTTCCCCATCGACGAGCCCGAGTACTTCCAATAGTGCAGGACGATCCCCTGCTGCTCGCCGGGGAGGTCGATGCCGGTCTTGGCGCCGAAGCCGAAGCGGTGCACCCAGTAGTCAAATCGCTGCTTTCCCAGCCGCAGGCCGATCTCGTCAGCACCGATGTTGCTGGAGACCTTGAGCACCTGGGCGACGCTCAGCGTCTCGTAGCCGTGACTCTCGGCGTCGTGGATCTGGCGATCGGCCACCTGCAGCACCGGCGGGATGGGAAGCTCGGTGTTCGGCGTCACCACCCCGTCCTGGAGGGCTCCGGAGACCGTGATCGCCTTGAAGGTCGACCCGGGCTCGTAGCTGTACCCGACCGCTTTGTCCATCTGGTCGGCCGCCGGCGCGCCGGCGGGGTCGCTGGCGTTGATCCGGGGCCAGTTGGCCAGCGCCAGGATGGCGCCGGTGTTGGGGTCCATGGCGATCGCGGTGGCCCCCTTGGGCGAGTACTGCTCCCCCACGCCGGCCAGCACCTGCTCCACCTCGTTCTGCAAGCCGGCATCGATCGTCAGCGTCAGCGTTTTGCCGGACCGCATGGGGCGCACGTCGTCGATTGAGACCGGCTGGCCGATCGCGTCGTTGACGATCTTGCGATCCCCGGCCCGGCCGGCGAGGACGGTGTTGTACTGATACTCGAGGCCGCCGTCACCGGCGCCCGCGGCGTTGACGCCGCCGAGCACCTGGGCTGCCGTCCACGGCCGCGGGTAGATCCGCTTGACCGTCGGGGCGGTGGAGATCCCGTTGATCGGAGCACCGTTGACGCTCAGCTTCATGATCCGCTGAGCGGCGCCGGGACTCACCTGCGTGGCCACCATCGCGTATCCGGTGTGCGGCCGGGTCAGCGCGGCATACACCGAGAGGACCGGCAGCTGGAGGATCGGCGCCATCTTGACCGCCAGCGGCATCGGCTGTTCCTTGGCCGATCTGATCAGGTCCGGGTCCGCGATGACGTTGTCGGCCGATTCCGAGAGCGCCAGCTCGACGCCGTTTCGATCGGTGATCGCACCCCGGGCGGCCGGGACGATCTCGTTGACGGTCTGCTGGCTGACGGCCGCCTGCTGCAACGACGGCGCTCTGATCACGCCGAGGTACGCCGCGCGGACCACGGCGGCGGCCAGCAACGTCAAGAAGGCGACGAAGATCCAGCCGATCCGGCGGTCGATGGCAACCATCCGCGGCGGGCTCCTAGTTGCCGCTCGGCGGGGCGCCGACGCCGATACTGGCCCCGCCCGCCGAGCTGGCCGGGCTCGTCTGCTGGGTGGTCCCCGCCACGGGTGTCGAGGTGGTGGTCGTCGTCCCCGCGCCGGTCGACGTCGTCGGGCTCGAGGGCTGCTGAGCGGCGCCGGTGCCGGCGCCTCCGGTCTGAGTCGTGCCGGTCGACGTTCCCGTGCCGGCCCCCGCTGTCCCCGCCGAGCTCGGCGTCTGGCTCGTCGCGGTGCTCGCTGCGGTGGCGCCGCCAGACGTGCCGGCGGTGCTCGAAGCGCCCGAGGCGGCCGCAGAAGCGGTGGTGCTCGGGGTCGCCGATGTGGCGGCGGCCTGCTGCGATACGGCGAGCGCCGCCGTGTTGGCCGCGGTCAGCGTGGCGTCAAAGCTGGTGGCGTTGGGCTGGTGGATGCTCGACAGCGCCTGTGCGGTGGTCGCAGCGCCGGTCTTGAGGAATTTGATCTGCGCCGGCGCGGCCATCACCATCCCCTTCTTGGCCGCCATGCTCTCGATGCGCTGTTCGTCGGACAGCTCGCTGACGCTCGCGCGGAGCTGCTCGTTCTGCCCCTGCAGTGCCGTGGCGCGATCCAGTGAGCGGCCGATACCGGCGTTGAGCTTGAGCACCTCCACCTGCATCGCGACGATGCCGACCAGGAGCACGCCGAGCAGTGGGATCCAGGCCCGGCCGCGGATGATCCGATCAAGCAGCGCGTGCTCGGGCAGAGCCCGAACGTAGGCCGCCGAGCGGGCGGTCCACGGGGCCCGTGCGGCCTTGAGCGCCTTGCGCTGGGCGCCGGCGCGGCGCCGGCTCGGGCGGGGCGCGGCTGGCCGAGGAACGGCGGGACGAGTGGGCGCGGGCGCGGTGGCGGGCGCCGCTGCGCCGTGCGCTCGGCCGCCGAGCGGGCCCGAGATCCGGCGGGCCGTCCGCGGCGACACGGGACGGGCGACCTCTGAGCGATGTCCGGCTGAGCGCGCGCCGGAGTTCCCGGACGCTGCGGACCGCCGCTTGGCCGGTACCGGAGCCGGTGCGGCGGTGGGTCGCGGGGGCCGCTTAGGCCGGTCGGGCGGTGACTTCTTCGCGGTTCCGCGAGCGGCGGGCGTTAGCGCGGATGGCGTCATGCTTCGGTGACCTCCAGCTTGCGGGCGGCACGCAGGTGCGCGGACTTTGATCGTGGATTGGCGGCAACTTCGCCTGGTGTCGGAGCTACGGCGCGACGGGTGAGAAGCTCTGCCTCGGGCTCGTGCCCGCAGACGCAGATCGGAAGCTCGGGCGGGCACACACAGCCACGAGCCCTCGCCGCGAGGAACCGCTTGACGAGGCGATCCTCGAGCGAGTGAAACGAGATGGCGGCCAGCCGTCCGCCGGGAGCGAGCAGCTCCCACGCCGCCGGCAACGCCTGCTCGAGCTGCGTCAGCTCGTCGTTGACGGCGATCCGCAGCGCCTGGAAGGTGCGCCTGGCCGGGTGGCCGCCGGCGAACTGCGCCGGTACCGGCACCGCCGTCTTGATCGTGTCGACGAGCTGCTGGGTGCAGCTGAATTCCTCTCGCGCGCGGGCGCGCCCGATCGCGCGAGCGATCTGGGTGGCGTAGCGCTCCTCTCCGTATTCGCGGAGCAGACGCGCCAGGCGGCGTTCATCCCAGCCGTTGACGATCTCCGCGGCGGTCACGTCCTGCGCTGGGTCCATCCGCATGTCCAGCGGCGCGTCGTAGGCATACGAGAAGCCGCGCGCCCACGTGTCGACCTGCATCGAGGACATCCCCAGATCCAGGTAGACGAGATCCGGGCGCAGCCGCTCCTCGCGGAGCTCGTGCAGCGCGGTAACGAAGTCAGCCCGGATGAACCGCGTCTCGCATGGCACCTCGGCCGCCAGCGCCTGGAACCGCTCCTCGGCGACGGGATCGCGATCGACGCCGATCAGGATCCCGGCTGGACCGAGGCGGTCGGCGATCAGGCGCGCATGCCCTCCCCCGCCGACCGTGCAATCGACGGCGGTCTCGCCCGGCCGCGGGTTGACCAGGTCGATCAGCTCGCCGGCGAGAACCGGGATATGGGTCTTGGTCATGTCAAGAAGTGTTGCCAAGGCTCGCTGCAAGCTCGGGGATACGGGTGAGAACCTCCTCGAAGTTCTGCGCATGCCGAGCGCGATCCCAGATCTCCAGGCACTCGCCGGAGCCGGTGACCACGACGTCCTTCTGAAGGCCGGCGTACTCGAGGAGCGGAGGCGGGATCATCACGCGATTGGAGGCATCGAGCTCGGTGTCAAACGAGGCGTTGAACAAGAAGCGCTTGAGCTCCCTCGCCTTCGGCGAGAACGGGTTCAGGCCGGCCAGCGAGGACCCGGTGAACTCGTCGTAGGCCTCCGGGGTCCAGATGGCCACCGTGCGCGGCGCGCCGACCTCCACCTCGTGTGACGGCGCCAGCACGACTCCGTCGGCCAGGGCGCGCCGGAACTTGGCGGGAATCGTCAGCCGGTGCTTCGCGTCGAGCGCGTGTTCGAAGGTTCCGCGAAAGTTCAAGTGGGCTCATGCAAGGGCTGAAAGCTCAAAACCCGGGTGGCTGGGTGGGAGGAGCCCTGCCACCCGGGTTCCGGAAGCGGCGCCCACAGTAACCCACTCTCACCCACAATGCAACCCAAATCCCACCGCTTGCCCCACCAGCGTCCCACAGCGGGTCCACCGGCCGTGCGATCACCCGTAACCACGGGCGTTCGGCCGGTGGGAGACGGTGGGCCACGAGAGGCGGCCCGTGCGCAATTCGCGGTGCAGTTGGGCCGTCTGCCGAGTCCGCTTGCAGAACCGCGCCGGTTCCGTCCGGAGGCTGTGCGTGACTCTCGGGGCCCGGGTTGGAAGGTCTCTCCGCGCGCCGGCCCGCGTGGGCGCGTGTGGGACGACCCCGGTGCTCAGCCCGCGGACGCCGGCCTCTGAACGCCGCCCGCTCCCGACGCGGGCAGCTCCAGGACCAGCCGCGCGCCGCTCCCCGCCGGCGCGGACGCCAAACGGCCGCCATGTGCGTGCGCGATCGCCGACGCGATCGCCAGACCCCGCCCCCGGGCACCCCGCCCGCGCCGCGCGCCCCGGCACAGCTCCGCCACCGTCGCCGGCAGGCCCCGGCCGTCATCGCTGATGATGATCCGGACGAGCCCGTGACGCGCTGAGCCGTTCGCCTCCACGACCCCGCCCCCGTGCTCGATCGCGTTGGCGACGAGATTCCCCACCGCCTGCGCGAGTCGCAGGCGGTCGCCCCACACCGCCCCACCAGCGCCAGTCCAGCCGGCCTTCAGGCTGACCCCCGCCGCCGCCGCAGTGGCCTGCCACGCCTCCACCGAGTCCACCAGCAACGCCGTGACGTCGACCCGGTCGATCTCGCGCAGCCGAACGCCACCGCCGCGAACCTCGGCGAGATCGTCGAGGGCAAGGGCGGCGCGCCCCAGCTCGGTGTCGATCGCGCGCAGGCGCCCGGGCGAGAGCTCGCCGACCCGCTCGCCAAGCGATAGCCCCAGCCGTGCCGCCGCCAGCGGTCCGCGCAGCTCGTGGCACGCGCGGGCGACGGCCTCCATTCGGTCACCGAAGGTGCGCACCGCGCTGACCGCGATCAGCCCGGCGAGCCCCGCCAGCGCCCAGCCGCCGAGCGAGACCGCCGCACTCACGGCTCCAGCTCTGCGTCCAGCAACCGGTAGCCGACCCCCCAGACGTTGACGACGAACCGGCAGCCGCTCGCCCGCAGCTTCTGGCGCAACCGGGAGGCGTGAGAGTCCAGCGTCCGCGTCGGTACGTGCGCCTGGAATCCCCACACGTCCCCCAGAAGCTCCTCGCGCGTGAAGACGCGCGCGGGCTCGGTCGCCAGCGTGCGCAGCAGCCCGAACTCCTTCTTCGAGAGGTGGAGCGGCGTGCCGTCGAGCCGGACCACCCGCGAGAACGGGTCCAGATCCAGCGGGCCGATGCGGATCCGTCCCGGCCGAGGCCGGGTGCCCGCGCGCCGCAACAGGGCAGCCAGGCGGGCCCGCAGCTCGGCGTAGGAGAACGGCTTGGCCAGATAGTCGTCGCAGCCGCGCTCGAAGCCGCGGACCCGGTCGAGCTCCGTCGCGCGACCGCTGAGGATCAGGACCGGCAGCTGCGGGTCCAGCGGGCCGCCGCCCCGGCCGTACTGGCGCAGCTCCCGCAGCAGCTCCAGTCCGTCGCGATCGGGCAACCCGAGATCGATGATCGCCGCCGCCGGAAAGCATTCCTCGATCACCCGGCTGGCGGCGGCGGCCGATTCGGCCTCGACCGGCTCGTACCCGTCGGCAGCCAGGTTGTCGGCGAGAAACCGGCGGGTGATGCGGTGGTCCTCTACGATCACCACCGTCGGCAGATCCGGCTCCATATCGGCAAGAGCCCCGAGCCACGGGCCGATCACCCCCTCCGGCTGCAACATCTAATTCAGCCCTCCCGCCGGGGCAGGATTCACACATATGATGCCGACGCCATGTACCGCCGAGGCAACTACAGCTCGGGTGACGACTTCGTCCTCGAGTACGGAGAACTGCGCTTTACGTTCAACGAGCGTGACTTCCGCGAGCGCTGCGAGCAGGCCGCGAGCAAGCTCGGGTTCCTGTGCGGGACGGTCGAGGAGGACGAGGCCGAGGATCTGATCAATCTCGTCGTCAACGGCGAGGTCACCGACCCCGCCTCGGCGCTCGGAGAGCACGTCAACGAGTGCTGGGCCGAGCTCGTCGGCCCGTCGGAGCGCTCGCTCGTCCACTGGCTGCGCCGCCTGATCTTCCGCGGCGCGTGGCTCGACCAGCGCGTCAAAGAGGGCGAGCTGGACGTCGCCTTCGACGAGGACACCAACGCGTTCGTCTACGTTCAGCCCGATCGCGGCGGCGAGCCGATCGAACTCGCACCCGAGCCGAACTGGAACCGCGTCGCCTACGTGCGGCGCTGAGCGCCGACTACCCGCCCGCTCCAGCCAGCGCGGCCACGTCCTGATCCCTCGGCGCCGGATTGTCGAGCAGCAGCCGCGGTACGGTCACGAGCTTGTAGCCACGCTTGCGAAGCTGCCGGATGATCTGGGGCAGCGCGGCGACCGTCTCAGCGCGGTTTCCGCCGGCATCGTGCATGAGGATGATCGCGCCGGGCTTGGCCCCGGCCACCGCCCGGTCGACGATCGTGTCCACGCCGGGCTGCTGATAGTCACCGGTGTCGACCGTCCACAGGACCATCAGCATGCGGTACTTCTTCAACAGCGCGAGGGTCGTCGCGTTCCACAGTCCGTAGGGCGGGCGAAACAGACGGGGAAACGGGGCGCCGTACTGGCCGATCGCCGCCGTGTCCTGGAGGAGCTGGGTCTGCTGGAGCTTGCGTGACAGCTGAGACATCGGGGCGTGCGTCTCGGTGTGGTCACCGATCGGGTAACCGCGAGCGACGATCTCCGACGTGCCGGCGTGGAAGTAGCCCTCCTCGACGCCGACCTCGAAGAAGGTTGCCGGCGTGTGCAGCCGCTCGAGCACGCTCACGATGTCCGGCGTGTACGGACCGGGCCCATCATCGAACGTGAGCGCAACCTCGCGATGCTGAGCCCCGGCGATCTTCACGTACGGCGTGTAGGACAGCGTCCGGTTGATCGCCCGGTTCTCGGCGACCTGCTCGGCCGACGCGAAGGAACCCGGGCCGCTGCCCGCGAGCGTCCGGATCCGGCCGAGGTATGTGCTGGGAGCAGCGGCCACCTTGCGCGCCACCGCGGAGCCACCGCCCGATCCCGCCCCGACGACGATCCCGGCGATCAGCGCGACGGCGGCCAGCACACCGAGCGCGGCGGCCCGCCGGCGGCGATGCCGCACGGCCGGTGGCAGCCGACCGTCGGCGCGGCGGTGACCGGTCCGCCGCGATCGCGGATGGCTCTGCGGGAATGACGAGTACTCGTGATCCATGGACAAGCCCCCCGCGACATGATGCCGAGCGAGGCGGCGGCCTGCCCGCCGCCGGTCCGATTACGCTGCGTCCCGCATGAGCGCGGCAATCTGGCTGGTCATCCCCACCTATAACGAGGCCGAGAACCTCGCCAACATCGTGCGCGCGGCGGGAGCGGAGCTCGAGGCCGTGGCGGCCGGACGGTTCCGGATCCTGATCGTCGATGACAACTCCCCGGATGGCACCGGGTCGATCGCCGATTCGCTCGCCGCCGAGCAGGAGTGGGTCGAGGTGTTGCACCGGCCCGGCAAGGCCGGCCTCGGTCAGGCGTACCTCGCCGGGTTCACCCACGCCCTCGAGCGGGGTGCCGAGCTGCTCATGGAGATGGACGCCGACTTCTCCCACGATCCGCGCTATCTCCCGCAGCTGCTGGCGGCCGCCGAGGACGCGGACCTCGTCCTGGGATCGCGGTATGTGCTCGGCGGCGGGGTTCGCGACTGGGGCTTGCTGCGACGACTGATCAGCCGCGGTGGCGGCCTGTACGCGCGCGTGATCCTCGGCGTCGACGTCCGCGACTTGACCGGCGGCTTCAAGTGCATCCGGCGGGAGGTGCTCGAGGCGATTGATCTGCCCAGCCTGAGAGCCGAGGGCTATGTGTTTCAGATCGAGGTCACCTACCGCGCGCTCCTGGCCGGTTTCACCGTCCGCGAGGTCCCGATCGTGTTTGCCGACCGGACCGTGGGTACCTCCAAGATGTCGAGTCGGATCGCGCTCGAGGCGATGCTGCTCGTGCCGGTGATGAAGCGTGGCGCCTCCGCAGCCTTGGCCCGGGCGCGCGCCGCTAGGCCCCCCGGAGACTCGGGCTAACAGGATCTCAATCTTGCTCAAATCACACAAGGCCTCCGGACGGGCATGCTGAGCTAGATGAGCGCGACGAGACCTATCAGCGCCGTGCCACAGAGCGCCGGCTTCGAGCTGCCCGCAGTCGCGCTCGACGTCCCGGCCGAGCGGAGCACCAGCCGGCGAGGGCTGCTGGGGATTGCCGGCCTGCTGGTCAGCGGCTCGGTCATCGCGGTCGCCGCCGCCCACACGCGAACGCTGCTGCCGGAATCGATCCAATCGGGGGTGCCCGCGGCGCTCGCCGGCGCGTTCAACGGGGTCGGCTTCAACCTGCACGCGGGCGGGGCGATCGGCGCGCTGGCGCTGATGTTCACCTGCTACGCGCTCGTGGTCGCGGCGTCCGGGCAGCTCTCGGCTCGCGTGGTGCTGATGACCATCGCCGCGCTGCACGCGCTGATCCTGCTCGCGCCGCCGCTCGTCTCCACCGACGTGTTCAGCTACCAGTCCTACGCCCGAATGGGGGCGCTGTACGGCATCAATCCCTACACCCACGGGCCGTATGCCGCCAGCTTCGATGGCGTGTTCCCGTATGTCGGCGCCAAGTGGTCCTACATCGCCAGCGCCTATGGGCCCGTGTACACGGTCTTCACGTACCTCCTGGCGCCGCTCTCGATCGCCGCCAGCGTGTTCGCCTACAAGTCGATCGCCGCGGTGTCGAGCATCGCGCTCGTGGCGGTCGTCTGGCACTGCGCGCGCCTGCGCGGAAACAATCCGGTCAGGGCGGCCGCGCTCGTTGGCCTCAACCCGCTGCTGCTCGTCTACGGAGTCGGCGGCGCCCACAACGATCTGCTGATGTTGCTGGTCGCGGTCGGAGGGCTGTACGCGCTCCTGGCGTCTCGCGAGCGCCTCGGCGGCAGCCTGACGATGCTCGCCGTCGGCATCAAGCTCACCGCCGGCCTGGTAGTCCCGTTTGCGCTGGTCGCGGGCGGGCCGCGTCGCGGGCGGGGCCGGCGCGACCTCCTGATCGGCACCGGGGCCGGATTGGCGATGATCGTCACGCTCGGGCTCGGCGTGTTCGGCTGGGGATCGCTGAACCTGTTCTCGACCGTCAACAGGGCGCAGAATGAGGGCGGCTGGCAGAGCCTCCCCGGCTTCATCACCACCCGGCTCGGCATGCCCGGGGCCGGGCATGTCGCGACGTATGTCCTGGCGGCCGGGTTCCTGGCGATCTGCTGCTGGCTGCTGCGACGGGTGTGGCGCGGGCAGAT
>CAVOUS010000001.1:0-77934 GCA_963699675.1 uncultured Actinomycetota bacterium | reverse complement strand
CGCAGCCAGGCGACGCCGAGAACCTCGACGCGCGCGAACAGCAGGACCGCGAATGAGGGTCCCAGGTAGTGGAAGATCGCGCTGATCAGGAAGTACAGCTCTGGCGGGGCGTTGTCGAGGTGCCGCCCAGGCCGGTCCGCGATCGGCAAGATCCTGGCTCGACGCGGTTGCCCCTGTGCCATCGGACCTGAAGTGTCTTCGGCAATACTGCGCTTGTCCATGCCTGATCGCAGGCATATTTGCTCGTGCGCCTTGTAACCGTAAGCAAAACGGCGCTACAGACGAAGGTTCCCTGGTTGGCTGCTTAGGCGTGCGGCAGTGTCCAGTAACCGTCGGCGCCGGCCGGCTCGAAACGCGCGACGTGGCTCAGCGCGTGGCGAGCGTCCTGGAGATCGGTTTGCATGATGAGAGCGATCTCGGCGGTGGCCAGGGGTTCGTCGGCCCAGCGCAGGACGTCTTGCACTGATGACGGGGCGGGTCGTCGCGGGAGGTGCGGAGCGGCGTGGGCGATGGCAACCTCGTATGCCTCGACCGGATTGAACCCGGGGACGGCGATCCCATCGATGATGTAGGTCGGGGCCGTGTAGCGGCGCTGGTGAGACGGGCCGCCGAGCTTGTGGTCCAGCGCTCGCGCGGACGCGGACGGATTGCGTGCCGACGCGATGTCGGCTCCGAGCTCGGTGGTGACCTCGGCGGATGTGCTCCAGGCCGACAGCGCGGTGGGATCGATGCCGGCGTCGCGCGCGGACGCGGCGATGAGCTCGGGATCGTCGAGCAGCCCACCCCGCATGGTCCGGACGCGCAGGCGTCGCAGCAGGGACTCGGCGCGGTGGGGGGCGTGCAGGCGGGAGGCAACCACGGCGCGGCAGGCCGGCTCCGATGATGCCGGGCGCGGGTAGGGGGCCGGGTTGATGGGCATCCCGAACCGGCGCTGCAGGCTGGGTGCCCCCTGCGCCAGCTTCTGCGCCTCACCGTCCTCCAGCGTCAGGACGATCATCCGCGGCGTCCAGATCAGCCCATCACCGTAGTGCCAGCGCAGTCGCTGCCGAACCGGCTCGGCCGAGAACGCGAACGGACACGCCGGGTCGGTGAACAGCTCGATCGGGACCGGGGGCATCGCGCAGATCAGCTCAGCTCGTCACCCGGACGGTCATGCGATCGCGCGCACCGGCGCGAGTGACTTGGCTCACGACGGTGCACAACGCCCGTCCGCGGTCGGCGCGGCCGCGGATTGCGGACCGGAATGGACCGCAATGGGCATCAGACTGAGGGGCGATCACTGAACACAATGAAGGAGGGCACATGATGGACGTCAGGCTCGAGCTGGTCATTGTTCCCGTATCTGACGTCGATCGAGCCAAGGCGTTCTATGAGCGGCCCGGGTTCGAACGGCTCGTCTAACACCACCAGGGCAGGCCGGCCGAGCAGCGCCTGGATAATCACGACCTTCTGCAGCGCCCCTTGGAGAGCTCTTCCAACGGCTCATGCAACATCGAGGCCAACCCGAGCCGCTCCGCCAGCGCAGACGTGCGCGCCCGCCCCTCGGCGCGAGGCAGGCCCCGCAGGCGTGCGTGATGGGCGAGATACACCGCGGCGGGGAACGGCGGCGGCGGAGCAAGCCGCTCCGTGACTGATCGCCATCGTTGGCACACCCACAGCATCGCAAAGAAGTCAGCGAGAGATCCGGTGGCCGGCGCGCGTTCGTGCTCACGTTGCCCGTAGCGCTTCGGTCGGGCTGAGCCTGGCCGCCTTCGTCGCAGGGTATAGCCCGGCGAGCGCTCCGATGAGGAAGCCGGTGGCGGGCGCGGCGATGAGCACGTAGGCGGGGATGACGAATGGTTCGTGCTTGGCTTGGGCGTAGATTTCGGTGGCGCCGGCACCGAGCAGGAGACCGGCGATCCCCCCGAGCACGGCGAGCATTGCTGACTCAGTGAGGAATTGGGTGGTGATGTGGGCTCGGGTGGCGCCGAGTGCGCGACGGAGGCCGATCTCGCCGCGGCGTTCGAGCACGGAGATAACCATGATGTTGGCGATCCCGATCGCGCCGACGAGGAGCGCGACGGCGCCGAGTCCGAGCAGCAAGGTGGTGAATTGGCCTTTGATGGCGGCGCGGGCCTCGAGCGCGTCGGAGGGGCGGCTGACCTGCACGCCGCTGGTGTTTTGTGGGTCGGCGGTCGCGGCGAGCAGGTTCGAGACCTCGGTGACGTCGTCTTGGTTGGCGCGCACGTAGATCGTGGACGGGTTGGGATGCAGTCCGAAGATGCGCGCGGCGACGGGCACGGAGATGAATATGTCGCTGTCGAGTGTCGTGTCGAGGGTCGCTGACTTCAGGATTCCGGCAACGGTGAACCACGTGTCGCCCACATACACCATCAGGTGGCCGCGGACGTGGTCAATTTGCAGGACGCTGGCGGCTTGGGCGCCGAGTACCGCCACGGGGTAGTGGTCGCTGACGGCGTCGAGGAAGTGGCCGGAGGCGATCGTTACGCCAATCACCTCGGGGAGGTTGTCGCCCGCGGCATCGACGCTGACCCCGCCGGTCTGGGCAGAGGGCACGAGCGGGGTGCGATACACGTTCTGTCCGGTGACCTGGTAGACCGCTGCGGCACGGTTGACGTTGGGCATGTGGTCGATCATCGCCACCGCGGTGCCGGGCAGCACCTCGGGGGTGCCGGTGAACGTGGTCCCGGGGGTGACGGTGAGCAGGTTGGTGCCCAGCGAGTCGATCTGGGCGATGAGGTTGGCCTGGGCGGAGGAGGAGACGCCGACGACAGCCACCATTGCCCCGATTCCGATCGCGATCCCCAGCGCGGAGAGCGCGGCGCGCAGCCGCCGGGTGCGCAGCCCCTGCAGCGCGGTGCCGAACAGTTGCGCGGGCGGCAGCCGCGGTCGGTCGATCCGCTGAGCACGCGCGCGGAGGGTTTCGGTGGCGGTGCTCATTGGCGTTCGTCGGTGACGATCTCGCCATCGCGCATCTGGATGCGCCGGGGAAATGTCGCGGCAATGCTCTCGTCGTGAGTGATCAGCACAAGGGTCGCGCCGTCGGCTGCCAGCTGGTGTAGGAGGCTGATCACCTCGCTGCCGGATTTGGAGTCGAGGTTGCCGGTCGGCTCGTCGGCGAGGATGATCCGGGGGCGTTTGGCGATCGTGCGCGCGATCGCCACTCGTTGGCGCTCCCCGCCGGACAGCATCGGGGGTCGGTGGGTGAGGCGGTGGCCGAGCCCGACTCGCTCGAGCGCCGCGCGGGCTGTCTGGCGGCGGTGGGTGAGCGAGCGGCCGGTGTAGAGCATCCCCAGCGCAACGTTGTCGGTAGCGGTCATGCCGTCCTGGAGGTGAAACGCCTGGAACACGAACCCGAGCTGATAGGCACGCAGCCCCGCCAGTTCCGTGTCAGAAGCGCTCGCGACGTTGTGGCCGGCGACGTGCACCTGTCCGCTGCTCGGTCGCTCGAGCGTTCCCATGACGGTCAGCATGGTCGTCTTGCCCGACCCGGAGGGTCCGACGACCGCCACCCGGTCACCGTCGGGCACCTGAACGTTGACGTCCCGCATCGCAGACACGCCGCCCGGATAGTGCTTGGCGACGGCGTCCAACCGCACTGCCAGTCCACCATCTCGCCGGGGGTTGCTGCCCTCGTCGGCTTCGTGAGGGTCGTCGCGCGCCACGCTCAGCCTTGGGAGTCGGTCACCTGCAAGCCCGGGTAGATCTCCTGACCGGAGATCTGCACATCGCCGGCGGCGAACAGGCCGGTCGTGACCGAGATCAGCTGGTGCGGCGCCGCCGCCTCCTGGACCGCGTAGCCGCCGCCGGCGGTCGCCAGCAGGGCCGTCACCGGGACCGAGAGCACGTTTCGAGCGCGGGCTTGGGCGAAGTTCACGCTCACCGCGGCCTGATCGAGACTCGCCCGCTGGTGGTGGCCGGTCAGCGTGATCGTCACCGGGATCGTCGCCCCCGTGCTCGAGCCGCTCGTCGGGGTCTGGGCGATCCGGCTGATCGCCGTGATCTTCCCGGTGACCGTGTTGCCTGCCGGCAGCTCGACAGATACCCGCTCCCCGACCGTCGCCTCGCTCTGCTTGCTCGCATCGAGATTCACGGTCACGACCAGCCGCGTCGAAGTCGTCTGCAGGACCGGCGACGAGCTCCCGCCGCCGCTGGGCGATTTCGACGCTGACGGGCCCGACACAGGAGGCGTGCTCTGCTTCGGCGCGGCGGCTTGAGGACTGCTCCTGGCCGGGCTCTTCGCGGCCCTCAACGCTGCGGTCGCGGCCTTCAGCTGCGCCGCCTCAGCCCGCAACAATGCCGTCAGCTGCGCGAGGGTCGGGGAGCGCGTGGAGCCGGTCGGCCGGTGCCCCGACGCCGGGTTGGGTCGTGTGGTCGTGGTGCGGCTGGTCGTCAGGCTGACGAACTCACCGTCGCCCGAGGACACGGGTGTGCTGGCGGTCCCAGCCACCGCCGGGCTGGCGCCGCCGGTCGAACCAAGGGTCGCATCGACGATCGAGATCAGCTGGTCGCCGGGCAAGAACACCAGCTGCCCAAGCGACAGGCGGCCGGTCTCGGTCTCACCCAATGACTCCTGCAACAGATCCACGCCAACCGTCGTCGCCGGCTGCCATGCATCGTCGATGACGATCCCATCAGAGTCAAAGCCGAGATCAACCAGATTGCGGTTCAGCTGCTCGATGTCAGCGCCATCGCCATCGGACGCGCTCAGGTTGCGGTACGCCGGTGTTATCCCGTCCATCAGGATGACCGGTCTGCCGGCCACGTCGAGCAATATCTGGCCGGGCTTGATCAGCTGCCCGACCCTCGGCAGCCAGGTGATCGTCCCGCCCAGCTGGTCATATACCGTGTGCACGCCGGCGTAGCTCAACGTCCCTGCCTCGGTGTCGGTCGCGACCAGATCGCGCCGCTGGACCGTGGCGGCGCCCGCCGTGGTGGCCGCGACATTCGAGGCCGCGGGTTTCGTTGGCGACTTCGTGCTGATCACGAGCGCGATCACCACGGCGACTGCGGCGAGTAGTGCCAGTGCACCGGCGAGCCGCCGCGTGTGGCGCCCGCCGCCAAACCCTCGGCCAAGGTCCGGCCTACGCATCACTGGTCACTGGGGGCCTTGGCCCTGGCTGATATTGATCGGCAATCTGTGGACTTGGCACTTTTGGATAGTGGTTTGGAGCGCACTCTGGTTGATGTCGCCGGCGAGGTTGAACGCGCCGTGGCTGGGGTCAGGAAAGCTCGGCACGCCGTGGGAGCGCATACACGCAGCGAACGTGACCAGCTCCGCCTGTTGCTTCGCAGTGAGGGGAGCCGCGCCGCTGGCCCCGGGACCGCCGGGCGCAAGCTTGCCGCAGGCTTGCTGAGCGGTGCTGAACGCCGGCGATGCGGTCAGGCCCGCCGGGATGTTCAGGCCGATGCTTCCGTGATTGCCCGACGCGGAGATCGTCGGGTCCGGGAAGCTCGGCACGCCGTGTGAGCGCATGCATCGCGAGTACGCCAGCGCCTGAGCTCCTGGCCGGTGCGCCGCGGTGCGGGCGGAAGGACTGCTGCCGCAGCCGGCGGCGAGCACGCCGACCGCGATCAGCTCCGTAGCCAGCAGGGCCGCTCGTCGTGTCCGGCGGTGCAAGCGCCGCCGGCGCACGGCGGGTTCGACGGGCTGCGTCATGGTGTCTCCTCTGGCTTGGCACGCGGACGTGCACGTTGGTGGCTGTCGTCTCTGTGGTGCGCGATTACTCAGGGCGCCGGGTGGGCGTTATCAGGCGCGGGACTGACGCATTTCCAGGTTCACCCGGCTGCTGGCATGTCAGGTGGGTCCGACGTGCGAGACGGGAGGTGGCTGGGGTTGATCGGGGGCGACTGCCGACGATCGGCGCATGCCGAGGCCGAGCGCTCCCACCACCAACACCACGGCGATGAGCAGCGCCGCCGCGAGCGCGATCACGGGCCGCAGCCGGACGAGATCGACGAGTCGCCGGCGGCTGTGAGCCATGCTGCTCGGCAGGTCTGAAACGAGCGCGTCGAGTTCGCCGTACGTCTTGGCCGAGAAGGCTTCCGTGAGCCGCTCGTCCAGTTCGTCGGCGAGCAGCCGCCCCTCGGCGGCCGCGTGCCGCAGGCGAGTGGCGGTCTGTTCGCGGTCTTCATCTGATGCCCGGAGCGTCGCCGCAGCGATCGTTTCTCTGATTTCGCCCGTCGCTTCCATGGCCCAACACGCTAAGCGCCGACCAGCGTCTTGTCGTCGCGCCCGAGAGCCATCTTTGGCGTAGCTCCCACGAGCGACGTGTCACTCGCCCATCCCGCTTGAGAGATACGCGCGGATCCCTCACAAGGGGGACGCGCCAGCTGGATCGCTAGTGACGGCGCGAGTCGTACCGGCGCCGGTCGCGCTTGGTCGGGCGCCCGCCGAGGTCGGCCGGCCCGGCGAGCCGACGCATCTCGGCCTGGCGCTTGCGCTCCGCGACGCTGTCCTCGGTCTCGTCGTAGAGGTTCGCCGCCTCCGCGCCCGACACGCGGCGCTGGGCCGCGCCGCGCACGGTCACCGTCCGGCGCACGGTGCCGATGGTGATCTCGAGCACGTCACCGGGCCCGACCTCGCGGCTCGGCTTGACGGCCACGCCATCGACATGCACGCGCCCGCCCTTGACCGCCCCCGCTGCCAGCGCGCGTGTCTTGAACAGCCGCGCCGTCCACAGCCACTTGTCGACACGCATCAGCCGCCGGCGAGAACGGGCGTGTATCCCTCGGCGTTGAGGATCTCGACCACCGTGTCGTCGGTTGCCGAGTCCACGACCCGGGAATCCTGCTCCATGGCTTCGACCCTACCGGCTCATACGCGCGCCAGCACCTCGTGGAGCCGCGCGGCGAACCGCTCCGGCTGCCCCTGCTGACCGAACTCGCCACCCAGGAAGCCGGCGTGGTGGCTGGGAAAGACGGAGAGTTCCGTGCCAAGCGCGTCAGCGACCCCGGCCGCGGCTCGGCCCGTCACCTGCTGGGCTGACTCCTCGCCCGCCGCCACGACGATTCGGGTCGGTGCGGACCTCAGCTCCGCGAGGTCGGGCTCGTAGGGCACACAGGTGCGGTTGTTCTGCCCGAGCAGCGGGTCGTCTCGCCGGCCATCGTCGTCGGTGGGAAGCCCGAACATGGCGGGGTCGGGGTCAGGCTGGTCGGCGTAGGCTGCCGGCAGCGGGCCCGCGACCATCACGAGCGCGATGAACTTGGCCATCGCGGGACCCTTCCCCGCCCGCTGGTAGGTCTCGCCGATGTCACGGTTCGCCGCCAGCACCTCCTCGCGATCGGGCACGAACGCGGCCAGCGGAGGCTCGTGGGCGACCAGGGTTGCGACCAGGTGGGGGTGGGCAGCCACCAGGGCCAGGCTGTTGACCGCACCGCCGCTGCTGGCGAACAGGTCGACCTGGCCGACGCCCAGCGCCTCGATCACGCGGCGGATGTCGTCGGCGTGCTGCTCCGGGGTCGACTCGGTGGCGTCGTCGGTGCGCTTGCTGCGACCCACGCCGCGCGGGTCGTAGGTCACGACCGGCCGGTCGGTGAAGTACGTGGCCAGGGTGGTGAAGCCGCTGGCGTCCATGGGTGAGCCGAGCATCACCAGCGCCGGACAGTCCGGCGTCACGTTGGCGAGGTCGCCCCGGAGGTCGTAGGTGATGATCGCGCCGGGGGCGACCAGGGTGTGGGTCTGCATGTCCATCTCCGTCTCCGTCGTCGGCTGGCTGGTCACTGGGTGCTCCTTCGGTCGCGGTGCCGGTAAATGGACAGACCGGCGTTGCTGCCGATTCTCATCGGTTACATGCGCCGACTGCAGCACCGCGACGCCAGACGATCCGGCCTCGCCGAGGGAGCGAGCCGGCCCCGGCTCAGAAGCTTGAGTCGTTGCTATTTGGATTCAGGGCACCGGTCGCGAGGAGCAGGACCCAGACGATGGAAGCGATGATGCTGACAACGATGATCCAGATCCCACGCTTGGAGTTCGGCTTGGCCAGTCGTACAGCCAGCAGAAGGCCCAGGATCAATCCGACTGGCGGCATCGCGACCGCCGTGATGTAGCCGAGGACGACGAGTCGCTGGATGCTCTCGCTCGAGGCGTTGGCCGCGGTGCCGTTGTTCGACGCGTGGCCGGCAGTCCAGCGGCTGCCGTCTCGAGTGGGTGGTCGTGGGGAACTCATCGGGGGCTCGCTCGGCATGGATGCTAGAGCCGCCGCGACGAGCCGCGAGCGCGGAACGCGGCGACTCGCCGCCGACCCGATTCGGGGCGTTGATCTCGTCGAGGGCAAGCCGTGCTCGAGACTACGCGAGCGTGTCGATTCCCAAGCCGCTCTGGGTCGGATCGGTGCCCAGCGGTGAATTCGTCGCAGACGACGAGGTGTCCGCGAAGGCCGACATCAGGGCGTCCGACGTCGAGGTCGAGCCGTCCGTTGATCCGCTGTTGGTGAGAGCCGCCAGCAGCGGGTCCGTGCTCGACGAGGAGCTCCCCGTCGAGGACGTGTCCCCGAGCGCCTCCAGCAACGTTGACTCCGAGGACTGGCCGGTGCTCGAGCTCGCGCCGCCGCCATGGTGGTGATGGTGGCCGCCCCCACCCGGCGTCCGGTTCGCGATATTGGTTGCGACCTGTTGTAGCTGGGAGCTCGATGTTGACGAGGACTGGCCGTTCTGCGTCAGTGCGGTTGTGATCGACTGCAGGAGATCCTGCTGTGAAACGCCCTGAGTCTGCGCGATCGAGCTCAGGCTCGAGCCGGACTGCAACTGTTGCTGCAGCGCGGCAGTGCTGAGGCCGAGCGTGCCGGAGACGTTGCTGAGCACGCTTTGCCAATTGCTCTGCGCCGCCGAGGACTGCTGCAAGGCCTGCGAGCTGGTCGCGCCGCTGATGGGACCGATGGACATGGGGCTCCGATTGATCGAGGGTAGGTGCACCTCGGTTATCGTCCGGACCCGTTGGGAACCGATGTACATCCACTGAGAGTTCTCTGAGAACAGGGCGACGCGAACGCTGTTGATCCGTGAAAGTCAGATCAGCGGCTGACGGCCGCTCACCAGATAAGCGGCAGCAGCCGCTTGTGGTGCGCGGCGTACGCGCGGTACGGCTCGCCGGTGGTGCGCAGCAGCGCGGTTTCCTCGATGCGGATGCGCCAGACGATGATGATGAGGCACGGTGCGACAAACCCGGCAAGGCCGATCCAGTTGGCGTATACGACGCCGATGCCGATCATCGCCAGCAGGCCGCCGGTGTAGCCGGGGTGGCGCAGCACGCGGTACGGACCCGCCGTGACGACCTGCTGGTCACAGCTGACGTTCACAGTAAAGGTGAAGTACTGCCCGAGTGCCCAGAACGAGGACCAGCGCAGCCCGGCGCCGGCCAGGATCAGCACCATTCCGACGATGAACACGCCGGCGCCGGTACCGATCGATGCGTTCGGGGCGATACCCGAGCCCTGGTGGAGCATGACGGTGGCGATGACCGTCCACGCGGTGACGCCGACCCAGAAGGCGGGCGTGGCGATCCGGGTCGCGTCCCGGCGCCAGCCGCGCTGGCGAAACAACTGGATGATCTCCATGCCGTAGAAGGCGATCACGATGCACAGGAACAGCCACCCCTCGGAGTGGGTCTGGAAGTAGGGCTTCATTTCGTCGCCGGGCCAGGGCTCAGGTGCACGAGGCGTCGGCGGACACGACCGGCGGGACGCTCCGCGAGTGCCCCGCGCCCCGCTGCCGGCGGTAGTGTCGGTCAGACGGCGGGCTGATGACCAGGGCCAGAGCGCCGAGCGCGACGAGCCACACTGCGGCCCCGGCGGCCACGTCCGCCGGGGCGACCGTGACGGCGTGCTGGCCGATCGCGACGAGCAGGCTCAGGGAGGTGAGGCCGAACAGGGCGCCGAGCAGGCCACGCGCCCAGCCACGGCCGCGGTCGTTTGACCAGGCCAGCCACAGCCACACGCCACCCGCGATCGGCGCGCCGACCGCGACCTTGAGGACCTGCGCGTTGACGAGATGATGCACGTGCGCCGCAGGCATGGCTGGATAGTGGCGGGCGATCGCGGTGGAGAGATCGCGTTGTGTCACCACCACCGTGACGAGCGCGACGAGCTCGAGCGCCGCGCCGAGCGCCATCAGCCGCACAGCCCAGTACACCGTCGGCGTCGAGCGCGACGCGTGGGGGCGCGCCCGTATCAGCAGCGCGTTGAGGATCAGGTTCACCAGATCGGCGAGCCCAGGCCATCGCCGTCCGCCGCGAGCGCCCGCCATCAGCACGGCGAGCATCGCCTCCTCGTGCTCGGCACGGAACGCCCGTGGGTAGCACGCCAAAAGACGTCGGTAGCGCTGCTCGAGCTGTGCCTCATCAGTCATGTCCTCGCCACCCCTCCGGCGAGATCAAGTCGCGACATCGCGACGTACGCGTTCGCCTGCAGGCGCGCCGCCTCATCGGCCAGCCGCTCAGATCCCGTCGGTGTCAGCCGGTAGTAGCGACGCAGCCGGTTGTCGACGACCTCCTCGCGATCCACCTCGATCAGCCCGTCCTCGCGGAGGCGGTCAAGCGCCGTGTACAGGGTGCCGGCACGCAGCCGGACCCGGCCGGCGGAGATCCCGGCGACGTCGGTGATGATCCCGTAGCCGTGCTGGGTGTCCGCGGCGAGCGCCGTGAGGATCAGGAACGTCGCCTCCTGCATCGTGCGCTTACTCATGTGAACAATATATATCGTTCAACTGACTAATGTCAAGGGATCGCCGTCCAGAGTCGGAGGCTATAGTCGGCGCCCGGATGCGGAGGAACCACATCGCTCGGCGCATGGGACTCGCAGGGCTGGTGCTGACGCCGCTGCTGGCGCTCATCGGCATGGGCGGCTCGGCTGCTGCATCTTCGGTCCAGTACTGCGCCCAGATCCCGATCGTCGGTGGGATTCCGCCATGGGGCTTCCACACGGGCGCGCCGATCACGGGAGCGACCGGCAGCTACGCTCGCGGCCACGGTGACATCAACCTCGCCGCCAACACCGTCTCCGGAATCCTGTGCCAGGTCGACCGTGTCCGCCACCAGCCCGACCGCCTGATCACCATGACCGTCGAGCACCACCTGGTCTACCACTCGCACTACGCGGTGTTGTGGGGCGTGCCCGGGAACATCATGAAGATCATCGTCCGCGTGCAGAGCAGCACCGACCCGCGGTGCCAGGTCGGCACCCTCGGCGGCGTGACCCTGTTCGGAAGCTACAACGGGGTGCGTAGCGACAGCGTCCAGTTCACGTTCCCAGCCGCCTGCCAGGACCACGACCACCTGTACCACGGGCCGCAGGTCAATAACCAGGTCCCGCCGCTTTAGTCGGTTGACCTCCCGCCATTTGCTGACTAAGGTCAGAGAATGTCGGATGCGATGGTCGATCAGGTCCGTCGCTTCAACCGCGTGGTGACCCAGCGCGTCGGAGCACTGAACGATCATTTCCTGGGGCGCGAGCGGCCGCTCGGCGAGGCCCGGCTGCTGTGGGAGATCGGGCTCGACGGCTGCGAAGTGCGCCTGCTGCGCGCGCGGCTGGGCCTCGACTCCGGGTATCTGAGCCGGCAGCTGCGCTCACTGGAGGCCGCCGGGCTGGTCACGGTGGCAGCGGGCCCCGGCGACCGGCGGGTTCGAGTTGCGCGCGTCACGGCTGCTGGCCGCCGCGAACGCGCTGCCCTCGACAAGCGTTCCGACGAGCTCGCCCAATCGCTGCTCACACCTCTGGGTTCGACGCAGCGCGAGCGGCTGGTCGCGGCGATGCATGACGTCGAGCGCCTCCTGATCTCCGCGAGCGTGCAGATCACGGCCGTTGATCCCGAGCACCCCGATGCGCGGTACTGCCTGGCGGAGTATGTCGCCGAGCTCAACCGCCGCTCAGAACGCGGCTTCGACCCCTCGGTGGGCGCCACCGCTCTGCCGCACGAGGTCCGGCCGCCGGCCGGGGACTTCTTCGTCGCCTACCTTCATGGCGAGGCGGTCGGCTGTGGCGCCGTGAAGCATCATGCCGACGCGCCGGCCGAGATCAAGCGCATGTGGATCGCTCCGACTGCCCGCGGGCTCGGACTGGGCCGCCGCCTACTGGAGGCATTGGAGGCGTGCGCGCGCGGCGGCGGAGCTCGGCTTGCGCACATCGAGACGAGCGCGGTCCTCGTGGAGGCGCTCTCCCTCTACCTGTCAACTGGCTGGGTCGAGGTGAGTGCGTTCAACGACGAGCCGTTCGCGGACCACTGGTTCGAAAAGGCACTGACATAAACGGTGAGCGACGCACTCCCCGGCCGCCGGGGCGCATGAGCGAGGGGGTCGCATGAGCTCGCCGGGAGCAATCATCATCGGCGTGGGGCCGGGCATTGGAGTGTCGGTGGCACGGCGCTTCGCGCGCGAAGGTCTCACGATCGGGATGATCGCCCGGTCAGAAGCGACCATCGATGCCGCCCTCCAGCAGCTGTCGGGCTTCGATGCACTTGGGGTGACGGCCGACGTGACAGATGAGGCCGCGCTGCGGGCTGCGATCAATGAGATCGTCGGTCGCTTCGGCGTGCCGGAACTCCTTGTCTACAACGCGGCGCTGACCCAGCGCGACGCGATCGGAGACCTTTCGGCTCGGCAGCAACTCGACGCGTGGGCGGTCAACGTCGTGGGGGCGATCACCGCGGTGGCGCATCTCGCGCCGGCAATGGCGCTCGCCGGGAGCGGCACCATCGTGCTGACCGGCGGCATGCCCGAGCCGTTGCCAGAGATGACCAGCCTGTCATTGGGCAAGGCCGGGGTTCGAGCGCTGACCGAGCTGCTCGCCCGAGCATACGAACCGGCTGGACTGCACGTGGCGACGGTGACCGTGGCAGGTCCGGTCGCGCCGGGCACGGTATTCGACCCCGACAAGATCGCCCAGCAGTACTGGCGGCTGCATCGTCAGCGCCGAGAAACCTGGCAACACGAGGTCCTCTACTCCGGCGAGCTTCCTGCCACGTCGTAGGGGCTCCGGACTGGTTGTCCCCTGACCATGCATTCAGCGGCCGGAGCCGCACACCTTCTCGGCTCGCTGGAACGCCGGTGACTGCGGGTTGACACCCGGCCCGACGCTGATCGCGACACCGCCGTCGGTGGGGAATGTCGGGTCCGGGAAGTTCGGGACGCCGTGCTCGCGCATCCACTGCGCGTTGGCCAGCGCCGCCCGCTTCTGGCTCGCCGAGGTCTGTGGCTTCGGGCCACCGCCCGTGACCAGTGCGAGCGCATGCATTCAGAGAACCCGAGCCTCGACGGGCTCGGGCTCTGCGCACCCGAGGCGGCAACGCTGCTCGGCGCCCCCGCCGATCCGCAGGCCGCGATCGAGACCGCGCAGCTCAGGACGGCGAGCGCGACCGAGGGGGCGCTGGGGACATGCCGCGACGCCACCCGAGATCACCCGATCCGCCGGCCCGGTCCGCCGCACGCGGCCGCCGCCTGCTTGAACGCCGGCGACTGGGGATTGACCCCGGGCCCGATCTTGATCGCGATCCCGCCGCCGGCGGGAAACGTCGGATCGGGGAAGTTCGGGACGCCGTGCTTGCGCATGCACTCCGCGTTGGCCAGCGCCGCCTTCTTCTGGCTCGCCGAGACCGGTGGCGGTGGGCCGCCGCCACCGGGCAGGAACTTCTTGCATCCCTTCTCCGCGGTCTTCAGCGCCGGGCCGCCGAAGCTGGCGCCGTCGACCGTCAACGTGCCGTCGGACGACATGAACAGCCCCCCGGGAAAGCCCAAGCCGCCAGAGCCTTGCTTGGGGTCCGGGAAGTTCGTGAGCCCGTGCGCCCGCATACACCGCGCGAGCGCGACCGGGGAGCTGTTCCCGGAGGCCGTGGTGCCACCGACCACGCTCGGGCCGGAGCCCGAGCCGCCGCAGCCAGCGATCGCCGCCGCGCAGCCGACCGCCATGACGAGCGCGATCGCCGGTCCGAGACGATGGGCACTGACTGTTCCGCACGTATCCGGGCTGGACATGGCGTGGGACTCCTGCCGTTTGGTCGCCTCTCCCGGTTGTACTCGGCAGGCTGTAACAGCACCGTAACGCTGTTACGTCATTGTTATTGGGAGAGCTCGGACATTTCGAGCTCAGGAATCGGTGAGCGTTTACGCGTTGGTTACTTCGCGCTCGGCGGCTTTGCGGACGCCGGCGCGGTCCTTGTGGGCGCGCTCGTAGGAGTCGATCTTGGCCAGGTCGATCTGCGAGAGCGCGGGCAACTTGGCGGTGATCTCATCGGCCGTCAGGCTGTCGTAGCGCGGGATCGCCAGATCATGTTCTCCGGCGACGGCGCCCTTGATCTGACCTTCGACCTGGGCGACGCCCGGGGCCTTGCGAGTCTGGCGTGCCGTGCGCTTGACAGCGGCCGTGGTCTTCCGCGCGGCTCCGTTGGCCGCCTTGCCCGCCTCCCGGACCGTCTCGCCGGCCCCGGTGGTGGAGATGTCATACGACGGCTGGTCCTTGACCTCGGCGCGGACCACCGCGTCGGTCAGCTTGGGGATCTCGCGCATGATGCGCTGGAGCATCTTCTCCTCGTCGGCGAGGATGCGCTGGGCCAGATCGGCCGTCTCGTCGTCGCCCACGGCGCGCGCGAGCCGTTCGATCGCCGTGTAAGTGGCGATCTCCAGCGCCTCGGTGGCGCACGCGTCCTTAGCGTTCTTGAGCACCTTCTCCTCGCCGCCGGAGCCGCGCAGAAGATCCAGCGGGGTCTTGGTGAACGCGAGGACCTGCCCGATCAGGTCCTCGCAGAAGCCGACCACGGCGGCGATACTGCACGACCTTCTGTTCTGAACTGTTCATCATTCAATCGATAGCTGTACGGTTCACGATAGACGAACGTGCGTTCGCGGTAGGTGACCTTAATCACGCGCATCTTCGATTCAAGACGCGCTGCGCGGGTAGTGGCGCTGCCGCATGACTCGCGATAAGCGTGTTGCCGTGATCGGAGCCGGGTCCGCCGGCTTGGTCTGTGCGATCAACCTCGCCCGCGCCGGACTTGAGGTGACGGTGTTCGAACATTCCCCGGCCCCCGGAGGAGCGTCGTCGAGCGTGGAGGCGACCCTCCCCGGGTTTGTCCACGATCACTGCGCCGGGTTCAATCCGATGACGGTCGCTTCCCCGGCGATCCGTGAGCTCAACCTCGAGGCCGAGGGACTCCGGTGGGTGCGCCCGGACGCGATCATGGCCCATCCGTTCGAGGACGGGACGGCGATCGCGCTGCGCCATGACCTCGCAGCCACGGTGGCGTCGCTGGAGGCGTCGCATCCGGGCGCGGGGGTCGCGTGGAGCGAGCTCATCGAGCAGTACCGCCCGCTGGCCCAGCGGCTCGTCGAAGCGATCCTCGGACCACTACCGCCGATCGCACAGTCGCTGGCGCTGGGGGCGGCGCTGCGTCGCGATGGTCTGCTGCTCGCTCGGCGGATGGCCGGCTCCATCGAGGCATTCGGCCTTGACGTGTTCAACGGAGCCCGCCGTCCCACGGCGTGGCTGGCCGGCTCGGCGCAGCACTCCGGGCTGCCGCCTTCGACAGCGGGCAGCGGAGCATTCGGCTTTCTGCTCCAGCTGCTGGGCCATTCGCATGGGTGGCCGTACCCCGCCGGCGGCCAGGGGGAGATCACGAGCGCTCTGCTGCGCATCGCGGCCCGGGAGGGAGTCACCGTTCGCTGCCTGGCGCATGTGGAGCGGATCCTGGTGCGCGGCGGGCGAGTCGTGGGCCTCCAGGTGGACGACGGCGAACAGCTCCCGGCTCGCGATGTGGTGTCGACGATCAGTGCCCGCCCGCTGGCCGCGATCCTTCCCGAGCAGGCCCTTCCGCACCGGCTCCTGCGCCGGTTGCGTATCTGGCGCTACGGAACCGCCGCATTCAAGCTGGACTACGCGTTGCGCGCGCCGGTCCCGTGGACGGCTCCCGAGGCGCGCGAGGCCACCGTCGTGCATGTGGCCGGCGACCTCCAGGAGCTCTCACGAGCGGCTCAGGCAGGGAGCCGGGGCGAGGTGCCCGAACGCCCCGCGCTGGTGATCGGACAGCACACCCTCTATGACCACACGCGGGCGCCGGAGGGCCATCACACGCTCTACTGCTATGCGCATGTGCCGGCACGCTACGAGTGTTCTGACGGGGAGGTGGTGTCGCGGATCGAGACGCAGCTTGAACGGTTCGCCCCGGGCTTCTCCGCCACGGTCGTGGCTCGGGCGGTTCGCAATCCGCAACGGACCGAGGCCGAGAACCCCAGTCTGGTCGGCGGCGACCTGGGGGGCGGCTCGATGGAGCTCGACCAGCAGCTCATCTTCCGCCCGGCTCCGGAGCTGTGCCGTTACCGGACGCCGCTGCGCGGCCTCTACGTCACCGGCGCGTCCGTGCATCCTGGCGGCTCGGTGCACGGGATGGGGGGCCGCTCAGCCGCGCGAGCCCTGCTGGCCGACCGGCGCCTGCGGCCCTGGCGGGCCTGATCTGATCAGGACTTCACCACGCCGGTCTCGGCGATCCGCTTCAAGCGCCGCAGCGACTCGATGTTTCGGTGGTGCACGAGCCAGTCAGTCAACGGATTGATCGCCAGGCGCGAGAGCGGATCCCCCGCCTCCTCACGCATCGTCACGTGGGTGGCGCCGCCCTGCGCGGTCAGGAGCAGGGTCACCTTGGCGGTGCCCAACGGCCGGGCACGAGCGTGAAGAACCAGCCTGCGGGGGGGATCGACCTCCAGCACCTCGGTGTGATCATTCAGTTTCAGCGGCCCGACTCCCACCCGGTGGTGGAAACGGGAGCCCGTAGCCGGCCAGGCGGGGTCGGCATCGCGGATGCTGTCGGAGCCCACCACCCAGTCGCCGTAGGTTTGCGGCTCTGACAGCACGGCGAAAACCCGCTCGGGAGGTGCGCTGATCTGCTCGTGATTTGTGGCCACGTACGTGTTCTACCCGCACCGCACGCCGATTCGTCAAAGATTCCCGCTAGCGGGCGACTTACACCTAGATCGCGACCACCGAGAACACCGGCGGCAGCCGTGTTGCGAGCGTCGTCCATGTCGCACCGGCGTCGTCCGAGCCGAATAGATCACCGGAGGTAGCGCCGAAATAGAGCTGGAGCCGCTCGCCCTCCGCGGCGCTGCTGAACGCCTGCCGCAGCACCGTCAGGTAGGCGTGCTCCGCCGGCAGGCCATCACCCCGAGCCGCCCAGCTGGAGCCCGCGTCGCGCGTCTCATAGACGCGCACACGGCCGTCGGGCGTGACGCGATCCATGTCGGCGACGAGCGGGATCACGTAGGCACAGTCGGGATCGGCCGGGTCGACCGAGAGCGGGAAGCCGAAGTCAGACGGGAGCCCACCGCCACCGATGTCGGTCCAACTCTCGCCCGCGTCGTCGGAGCGGAAGACGCCCCCGTGGAACTGCATGAACATCCGGTCGGGTCGCTTGGGGGCACGCTCCACGTGGTGCACGCACCGACCCGCGTTCTCATCCTTGAGCGCCTCCTCGGGCAGGTACCGCGGCTCGAGCCCCTCGTTGCCCCGCCGCCAGGTGCGGCCGCCATCCTCGGTCAGCCACATCCCGGCGGCGGAGACGGCGACGGCGAGCTTGTCGGGGTCTCCCGGCCAGGTGCAGATCGAGTGCAGACAAAGCCCGCCGCCACCCGGCTGCCAGTCCCGGCGCGACGGCTGCTCCCACAGGCCGGCGTTGATCTCCCAGCTCGTTCCGCCGTCGTGGCTCTCGAACAGCACTCCGGGATCTCCTCCTGCGTACATGGTCCCGCCCCCCTCGTCCGCCTCGCCGGAGGCGATGACCCAGATCCGCTCGAGCGCCTGATCGCCACCTTCCGGCAGGGCGACGCCGTCGGCCTGCTTCCACTCGGCGCCCGGACCGTCGTCGGTGTAGAAGATCTTCGGTCCGTAGAACGGGGAGGTCACGGTCGCGAGCAGCCGCCCACTCCGGGCATCCCGCATCGCGAAGTCGACCGGCTCGCCCGCAAACGCGCGCGCCTTGATCTCAAAGCCGCGCGCCGGCTCGCCTTCAAGCAGGAACAGGCCCTTCTTGGTCCCCACCACCAGTTCAGTCACCCTGTCAGCCTCCTGTTATCGCCGGTACCACCTCGATGCGCTCGCCGGACCGCACCGCTGTCGCCTCGCCGCCACGCTCGCCGTTGACAAACACATTGATATGGCGGCGGATCAGGCCACGTTCGTCGAGAACCCATCCGCCGATGCTCGGGTAGCTGTCCTCGAGCGCCCGCAGCAACTCCACCACCGTCGTGCCCTCGAGCTCATGCTCCGCGTGACCGCCGGCGAGCTTGCGCAGTGGCCCTCGAACGCACACCACAGCCATGGGGAGAATCCTAGAGTCGGTCACCAAACCTATAGACCGCGGCGCTGCGCATTTCTCATCGGCGCCGCGGCAGTGTCCGCGCCGCCCCGAGAACGGGGTTCGAATTAAATCGGGTCGGGGCGCCCGCCAAACCGCCTCCGGACATAGCCCAGGCAGGCCGCCAGGGCCCGTCCGGCGAGACCGCCGCTTGTGTGACGGCCCCTTCGGAAAGCCGCCCCCGGCTGAAGCGAACGAGCCGCGACGGTCTCGACGCCGGCTGCCGGAACAGCCGCCGGCCTACTTCCCGCTCGCACGTCGGTTGGCCTCGCCGCCCCGACGCGCTCGGGCGCCGGAGCGACCCCCGGCTCGCCGAACAGCGACTCGGCAGCGGTGTTGGCCCAGATCAGCGACGTCAGATACAGCTCGCCGACGCCGGCGACGATCGTGCGCGGATAGGCGTACTCGCCGCTCTCGAGCGAGGCGACGCAATCGAGCAGCTGACCCTTCGGCCCTCGGCGGAGGGCGAGCGCATCGCGCATGTCCTCGGCAAGCGGGAGCGAGGCGACCACATCGATCATCGGCGTGTCCATCATCCCGTCAAGCACCGAAAACAGGCCAAGCGTGAAGAGCTCTGCGGAGCTGGCGATCCCGAGCTGCTCGCCGGCCAGCTGACAGAAGCGGCCGCGGATCAGCGCTGTGACCGTCAGCTCCGTTGGCTTGTCGCTGATGCTGGCGAGCACGCTCAGCGTCGTCCATCGTCGGACATTCTCGACGCCGAGCAGGGCGAGCGCCTGACCGATCGACCTGACCTCACCCCTGGTTCCGAAGAACGCGGAGTTGACGTAGCGAAGCAGCCGGAAGCTGAGCGCAACATCGTGGGCGATGAGCTGCTCGAGGTCGGCGAGCTCGACGCCGGGGGCATGAAGCGCGGCGACCACCTGGAGGAGCGCCAAGCGGTTGGCGGCGATCCCGCGGGTGCCGACCACCGCCGGCTGACAGAAGAACCCACCCTGGAACAGATCGCAGCCCGCGCCGGCGCAGAACTCATGATCTGGACGCGTGGCGAGCCTGTCTGCCAACACCACCCCCGGGTACGGCCGAAGGCGCTCCACCTGCTCGCGCAACCGCTCGCGCCCGAGCTCGGGCATGTTGAGCTTGACGACGTCAAACAGCTCGAGCAGCAATTCGGCACCCGGCCGGTCGCGGAAATCGTCCAGCGCCAGCCGGTAGCCCTGACGCTTGAGATCGCGGAGCGCGGCAATCAGCTCTTCGTCGAACACCTCGTCCTCGAGAATCTCCAGGCCCACTTGACCGGGCGGGATCACCTGGGCGAGGCCGCCCAAGACGAACTCGCGCGAGACGTTGACCCAGGCAGGCTTGTTGCCGACGATCCGGTTCAGCTCGAGCTCGGTCAACGAGTTCAGCACGACCGTGGCGGTCGCACGCTCCGGGTTATCACTGGGCGCGTCGCCGACATACCCGTCGCCGCGAAACAGCAGCTCATAGGCGACAACCTCGAGCTTATGGTTGAAGATTGGCTGTCGAGCGATGAACGCAGCTGGCATCTCGGGACCTTCGAACGGCCCATCCCCCTCTTAGTCGGCATCTGTCCAAACGCCTAAAGGCGAACCGCACAACCTGGACACGTCGGGAGGACGGCTTGACCGTGACCTGCCGCCCTGGGAGACGGCGGCGAGGACGTCGTCGCGGCGTCATCGCGGCGGACAGGTAGCCTCCGTCGCGTGGCGGCCGACCGGATCGTCGTGCTCGAACGGTCTCGTGAGATCTCGTTCTCGTTCGAGGCCATGCTGGACTACCACGGCGGCGGCTCGCCGGGTGGCGTGGCTCACGCCTTCAAGGTGATGCAGCGCGCGCTGCCGCTCCTGGACGCCGGCGGTCCCGTCGAGCGTCGTGAGATCCTCATCGAGACGGCGTTCGGCGGACCGGGAGCCCGCGACGCGTTCGAGCTGGTCACCCGCGCCGTCAGCGAGGAGCGCTACAGCTTGGAGCCGGCGCTTAGCCGGCCGCAGGATGGACGCGCGCGCGAACGGTTCGTGTTTCGCCTTCGTCGTCGCGACCAAACGGTGACGGTGGCCCTGCGCCAGGGCTTCGTGACCGATGAGTTCATCGATCTGACGCGGCGAGACGACCGAACCCCCGATGAGGAGCGCACGCTGGGGGCGATGAAATCCGAGATGGCCACACGGGTCATGGCGGTGGACGCCCCGGCGGTGTACGACGTGGTGACAGCATGGCGGTGAAGGCGTGCCTGAACGGCGCGCGGACGCGCGACGAGCACCCCGGCGTGCCGCTGACGCCCGACGAGCTCGCCGCCGACGCGGTCGCCGCTCGGGGCGCCGGCGCGTTCGCGGTGCACGTCCATCCGCGGGATGCCGACGGTGCGCAGACGATGGCGGCGCGCGCCTGTGACGCCGCTGTCACCGCGATCCGGACGGCGGCTCCGGGGCTGCCGATCGGGCTGTCCACCTCCGCCGGCATCGATCCCGACCCATTCGCTCGTGCCGCCGCGATCGGCGCCTGGCGGCAACGACCCGATTTCGTCTCGGTCAACCTGTCTGAGATCGGTTGGGGTGGACTCGTGCGCGCGGCCCGGCACGCCGGCATCGCGGTCGAGGTTGGGCTGGCGACGCCCGCCGACGCCGACGAGTTCGTCCATAGCCCGTTCACCCATCAGGTCCTGCGCGCGCTCGTGGAGGTCGACGGGGGGACCGAAGCTGCCACCGCGGTCGCGCGGCGAATTCCCGACGGCATCGCTCAGCTGTGGCACGGCTCCGGCCCGCGGACGTGGGAGGTGCTATCCGCAGCCGTGGCCGCCGGAATCGACGTCCGCGTCGGCCTGGAGGACGTGCTGGTGTTACCTGACGGTGTCGTCGCGGCCGGCAACGCCGAACTTGTCGCCGCCGCCGCGGGACTCGCGCGTGCCGCGGAGTAGGGCGTAGCCGGCTCAAGTCGGGTCCCGGCCGGAGTGACCGGTTGCCCATCGCCGACCGTCAGCCGCCGCCGGAGCCGGACATAGCCGGCCGTCCCCCCGAGTGTCGGAATCCAGAACGCGATGGCGTGGTACACGAGAACCGCGGCGGCGGCGTGAGTGACGGGCAATCCGTAGACCGCCAGGGCACCGACGAGACCGGCATCGAGGACCCCGATACCGCCGGGGACCGGAATCGCGTTGGCGAGATAGCCGGCGAGATAGGCGAGCACCAGCGGCGCGAGCGGCGGCAGCGGGCCGACGGCGGCGAACGTCGTCCACAGCACGGCGATGTCGAACAGGAGGTAGCCAAGCGCGCCGACCAACCGCCAGTTGGGCCGAGCCAATGCGTGGCGGGCGGCCGGGATCCCGGAGCCGATGTCATCGAGCCACGCGGCCCGCGGGTGCGCGCCGGAGACACGGCGCGTGAGGGCCGGCAAGCCGAGCGCCAGCCCGCACGCACCCACGCCGGTGACAGCCGGGATCCCGGCCCGCAGCACGTCGTGGGCGCCGTCGGCGATCCCCAGCAACAGCAGCAGCCCCGCCGCCGACAGGGTGACCACGTTGACGGCGCTGGTCAGGAAGAACAGCCCGCTCGAGCGCTGGACGATCTCCCGGGTCGGCATCCCGGTGAGGTGGAGCAACCACCCACCGATGGCGAGGGAGCCGACGCCGCCCCCGGGCAGCAGCGCGCCCGAGCCCGTCTGGGTCCACGCCAACTCGCGCGCCGCGGCCGCCGGTACCGGTGCGAAGAAGAGCCGGAAGACGATGACGAAGCTGAGGCACGAGCCGAGCTCGAGGACGACGGCCGCGGCCACCAGCCACGGGTTCATATCGGCGATCTCCCGTACGACGGGTCGTAGTGCCGGAACCGCGAGCAGGACGGTGGTCACGCATATGGCGATCACCGTCATCGTCACGAGCCGGCGCCGCAGCCAGCGCCGGTCATGGGCCGTCGGCTGACCACCCCGCCGACCGGTGGCAGGCGATTGCACCTGCACCGGCTGTGCGCTTGGGGTGCGGATGGCAGTCAACGCAGGGCCCCCCGGTCTGGATGAGTCCTAGCGGCTCACGCCGTCGGCAGGCCGGGCGACAGCTCGGGCGATGAGCTCGGCGACGGACCACCGCCGGAGCGGCGCGCGCCGGCGACTGGCGAGGGCCCCGCGGACCGCGTCTTCGGAGACGAAGTCCCCGGCGTGGAAGCCGGCTCGCGTGGACTGTGGCTTCATGATGGATCTCCCGGATTGGGCGCGGCCGCGGCGTTCGGTTGGCGACGCCGTCCGCTGGCGGTTAGTACTCATGTGGTCTCCAAGCTGAGGTTGAGGTCACGATTCGCCTGCGCCTGCGCGGTGCGGGCGCGGGCGGCGCCGTCTGACGGGAGGATGGTGAACGCGACGATGAGGCCAACGGCGAATATCGCTGCCGCCCATTCGAACGCGGTGGTGTATCCATGGATGGCTGCCGCGCTGGCGACTCCGGACGCCACGGTATGAGCGGACGCGTAGCTCGCCGCCGCGCCGGCGAAGATCGTGCTCAGCAGCGCGGTGCCGACGGAACCCCCGACCTGCTGAGAGGTGTTGACCATCGCGGAGGCGATACCGGCGTCGGCGGCGTCGACCCCGAGCGTCGCGGTCGAGAACGCGGGGGCGAAGATGCACCCCATCCCGACCCCGGTGAGCGCCAACGCCGGGAGCACCTGGCTGGCGTACGCCCCGTCGGGGGTCAGGCGCGTGAGCAGGACCATCGCGACGAGCCCGAGGAGCATTCCGGCCATGACGAGCGGCTTGGCGCCGGTCCGGTGGAGCACCCGCGTCTGCACCGTCGTCGAGGTGAGCACGATCATGCCGGTCATCGGCAGGAAGCCGAGCCCCGTCTGCAACGGCGAGAAGCCGAGGTTCTGCTGCATGTAGTACGTGAGGAACAGGAAGACCGCGAACACCGCCGAGCCGGCGAGCGCGATCGACGCGTAGGCGCCTCCACGGGCCCGATCCCACACGATGTGCAGCGGCAACAGCGGATGCTCAACCCGCCGCTCGAGCGCGATGAATCCGCTCAGCAGCACGGCGCTGGCCGCGAGCGCGACGATGGTGATCGGATCCGACCACGAGGTCGTCTCGGCGTTGGAGAAGCCGTACACGAGGGAGAAGAGCCCGGCCGAGCCGACCGCGACGCCGGGCAGGTCGATCCGAGCGCGGTCCGGTCGGCGCTCGTTGCGCAACAGCCGCAACGCGGTGATGGCGGTGGGCAACGCAATCGCGAGGTTGACGTACAGGCACCACCGCCACGAGACGGCCTGGGTGAGGACGCCACCGAGCAGCAGGCCCAGCGATCCACCGCCGGCGGCGATCGCGCCGAAGATCCCGAATGCCTTGGGCCGATCTCTCGACCCTTGGAAGGTCACCGTCAGCAGGCCGAGCGCCGACGGAGCGAGCATCGCGCCAAAGGCGCCCTGGAGAGCCCGGGCCGCCACAAGCGTGTCGAACGATTGCGCCAGTCCGCCGATCGCCGATGCCACCGCAAAGCCGATGAGGCCGCCGATGAAGGTCCATTTGCGACCGAACAGGTCGCCGAGCTTGCCGCCCAGCAGCAGCAGGCTGCCGAATGCCAGCGCGTACGCGGTGATGATCCATTGCCGGTTCTCGGTGGAGAAATGCAGGGCTTTCTGCGCCGAGGGCAGCGCGATGTTCACGATCGTCGCGTCGAGCACGACCATCAACTGCGCGACCCCGAGCAGAGCCAGCACGGCCCATCGGTTGGGGCCGGGTACGGGGGAGGGTGGCGGTGCGCTGGTGGTCATCGGCGTCCTTCGAATCGCGGTTTCGAGAACAAACCCTAGCATGGATCATCCCTGCAGCAGATATGAATGGTGCGAGCGGTATGCTATTCGACGTAGGAATGGTCCTTGGAAACCGGGGTATACTGGAGGGGACATGGATTGCGAGAATTCCCCATACGCTCCGAGCTCGATGATGCTGCTGGCCCGGTTGGCCAAGCAGGGCATGCGACGCAGCAACCCCGAACTGCTCGGGATGGACCTGCGGCTGTTGATGGCGCTCAGCTATCTCGGCGACCATGACGGCGCGCCCCAGCAGGAGCTGGTGGACGTGTTGTGCATGGACGCCAAGAACGTCGTGCTGTTGCTCAACGACCTCGAGGACCTGGGGTACCTGGAGCGCCGCCGAGACCCCGAGGATCGCCGACGCCACCGCGTCCACATCACCGACTCCGGCCGGCAGGCGCTCCAGCACGCCGCCCGCGTGCAGCAGTCAATCGAGGACGATGTCCTCCAGGCCCTCGACGCCGACGAGCGCGCGATGCTGTGGCGGCTGCTCAGCCGGGCTGTGCTCGGCGCCGAGCACGCCCCGGGCGAGGCCGCCGGCGCGGCGCTCGCCGCCAGCCGGAGCTAGCGCCGGCCGGCCATGACCGCGGCGCTCGGTCACCTGCATCGCAAGGCGCGACAACTCGCCGAAGGTCAGCTTGCCGATGGTGAAGAGATCGTCACCGTCTTCCCCGGCCGCTCTCGTCAGGCGATGATCGTGACCGACCGGCGGCTCATGATCGTGAAGCCCGGGCTGATGTCCGGTGCGTGGCTGGGCAGGAAAGTGGCCTCCTTCCCGCTGGAGGCGATCGCAACGATCAACCTGCACACCGGGCGGGGCATCGCGGCGCTCGAGCTGGTGCTCGCGAGCAAGGCGACGCAGGCCAAGGCGGACCTGACGAGCGCGTTCCAGCTGCCGAACTGGCTGCCGTGCCGTCCGGAGCTCGGCCGATCGGCCCTGATCGGCGAGCTGCGCGCTTACGTGGAGAGCGATGGCCGCGCGCGATCGGCGCGGGCTGAGCTCAGCGGCTCGCAGGCGCGCTGATCACCGCTCCGCGAGCGACCGCGTCAGGCTGATGACCGTGACGAACGTGCGGTAGAGCCGCAGCGGATCGTCCTCGGTCACCGTCACCGTTCTCGGGCCCGAGCGCTGCACCTCGCGGATCCAGGTTGACATCTCGGCCATGTCCGCGGTCAGGAATGTCACCTCGAGCGTCGCTGGAAGCGCGATCGCCGGCGGCGAGCTCGTGCCAGCTCGGACGAGCGCTCGAGCCGCTCCGGCCCGGATCAACCCACACGCCCGATGTGGGTGCAGGCTCTCAGCCGCGAAACGCGTGATCGAGCGCTTGACGATGACCGTCTCGATCTCCGGAAGGAACGCCCGCGCCTCCTCGGCGGTGGCGTCATCCCCGGTGATCAGAACAACCGGGACGCGGTGGTGCAGCGCGACGAGCGCATTCAGCGCGCTCTCCCCAACCGCGACGCCGTTCAGGCGGACCTCCCAGACCGCCGCCGGGTTATAGGTGTGAGACAGAATCGCTCGCTCCGCGGAGATCGAGCCGTGATACGCGACCATGAACACCGCGTCAAACGAGTCGTCGAGACCCTCCATCATGTACAGCGGCTTGTGGCGGCCAGACAGGTACGAGGCGTTGTGATGCAACTGGCCCGGTCGTATGTTCTGCATCGACCCGTGCGAATCGTTGACCAGAATGTGACTCGCCCCGACCTCGACCGCCCCGTCGATCGCGGCGTTGACCTCATCGGTGAGCAGCTGGCGGCCGATCTCGAACTCGGTCCCGGGCCCGCGCACCTGCTGCCAGTCGACGATCCCGGCGGTGCCCTCGATGTCGGTGGAGATGAAGACGTTCATGGTTGACACATCGTGACGTCTTGTGGAGCGCTCGGGGGCGGGCTGTCGATTTCCGGCGATGCGGTTCGTCTTTGGGCAGCCCTCCCCCCCACCCGCAACGGAGGATCCCTCGCATGCTCGGACGGAACAGCTACACCCAGGAGGAACTCGACCACGCCAGCAAGTCGGTGAACCGGCAGCTCAAGGCCTACAAGGCGCTGGCTGAGGCCGTGGCGGCAACGGGGGAGGCGGCGGTGACGTCAGCGCTGGAGGCGTTCGAGCCGCTGTTCTTCAACAACATGGTGCTCGCCCTCGATCGGCCATTCGTGCACCGCGTGCGGATGGCCGCCGGCAAGGACGGCAACCCGATCAACGAGCTCGAGCTGCTCGCCGCATCGCTCATCGACAATGACGGCGTGCTCGAGGGCAACAACGTGATCAAGTTCTTCCCCGATCAGTCTGTCCTCAAGCTCGACGTCGGGGACCGGGTCGCACTCAGCGCGGCGCAGTTCGAGCGGGTGTACAAGGCGTTCCTGAAGGAGCTCAGGGCCAAGCTCACTTAGTGCGCCCCACGTTACGGAACCCAGCGATCCCCGGCGGGGGTTGATGGCATGGTTCCCCCGTTTAATCGCATTGAGGCCCGCGCCCGTCCTCGGCGAGGATCCGCGGGCTGTCCACGATGATCTGACGCCGGCGCAGGCACGCGAACAGGGGCTCCTGCCCGGGGAAGCCGACCAGCCGGGCCACGGCGGGTGAAAACCCGACCGTCACCGTTTCGAGCTCGGTGGCGACGATCTGCCCGTCGATCTCCAGGCGGGCGCCGCCGAGGCCGGTCGCGATCTCGAGCGTGAGCGTCGACCGGGCGTCGATGACCAGTGACTGGCGGGAGCCGCCGTGCGTCGGGAGGGGAGTCAGCACATACGCGGCGGTCTCGGGCGTGAGCATCGGACCGCCGGCGCCCAGCGTGTAGGCGCTCGAGCCGACCGGCGTGCTGACGATGCACCCGTCCCCGGCGAGGCGGGTGAACAAAACGCCGTCGACGCTCGACGTGACCCGGACCTGGCCGATGCCCGCACGCACGATCGCGAGATCGTTGATGGCGAAGAAGGCGCGGCCGCCGTCACCGGACACCTCCAGGGCCGGGAGCAGGCGCGCAGACCAGTCGCCGCGGCGAAAGCGATCGAGGGATTCGGGCAGCATGTCGGCGGGGATCGCGGTCAGCACCCCGAGACTGCCGCAGGCGACACCGAGCACCGGGCGGTCGGCGGGCGCCGCCGCCCGGATCGCGGCCAGCATCGTCCCGTCCCCGCCGATCGACACGAGAAGATCGCAGGCATCCGCGGCTCCCGCCTCCGCCACCGAACGATCCTGGCCGCTCACGGGGACCTGCACCACGGCGACGCCCTCGCGATCGGCCCATCCGAACAGGCCGCGCAACGCCTCATCGATGTTCCGGGACGGGTGGACGATCACCCCGAGGCGATCGACACGCTGCCCGGCGGCGATCGGTGGTTCGCGAATCGAGCTCACAGCCCCAGATTGTGACGGCCCGCGCTCGGCTCGTCCCGCCGTCAGCCGCGCGCGTACCGCAGGAACAGGTGCCCGTCGCGCTCGAGCGCCCAGATCAACCGCAGCTGTAGCGCTCCTCCGAGCTCCGGACCGCGGGTGATCCCTGATTCGCCACCGCCGATGAGCGCCGGGGCCAGCGTGAGAAACAGCTCGTCGACGAGGTCTTCGGCGAGCATCGCGTTGAACAGCGTCGGACCGCCCTCGCACAGCAGCGTGCGCACCTCGTGGTCATGGCGCAGCGAGCGCAACACGGGCGCCAGCTCGCCGGTCTGACCATCGGCGGGGAGCTCGTGCAGCTCGACCTGAGCCGCGCACTCCGGCACGTCGAGACCGGCCGGTCCGTAGATGAGAACTCGGGAGCCCTCGTCGGCAAACAGCGGGATCTCGAACGGCACGTGTCCACTGCGGCTGATCACCACCGCCACGGGTTGCGCCGCGCGTCCCTCGTCCACGCGGATCTTCTGCATCCGCTCGTCGCGCACCAGCGCCCCGTAGCGCTCCACGCGCAGCGTCGTGGTGCCAGCCAGCACGGCGTCCGCCTGGGTCCGCAGCAGGCGGAACGTCGCTCGATCACCGTCGCCCCCCAGCAGCGCGCTCTTCCCGTCGGCGGTGGCCTTCCCGTCGGCGCTCGAGACGAAATTGCAGACGACGTACGGCCGGTCGGCCGGCGCCTGGGCAGCCAGGTCCAGGCCGGTGTAGATGCTGTCCGGCGGCGCCGCCGGCCCGGGAGGGATTGCCCATTGAAACTCCACAGGGTGCTCGGTGGGATTCGCCACCCAGGGCGCGCTCAGCCGGCCGGCGTGAGAACGATCACCGGGATCTGACGATCGGTCTTGGTTGCATAGTCCGAAAAGGCCGGCACCGCGGCGGCCATCGCGTTATACAGGCGATCACGCTCTTCGCCGGAGACCTCGCCGGCGGTGACGGCCATCGTCTCGGTGCCGACCTCAATCTCGACCTCCGGACCGGCCTTGAGGTTGAAGTACCAGGACGGATGCTCCGGCGCTCCGCCTTTTGAACCGAAGATGACGTACCGGTCGCCGTCGGCCATGTAGGCAAGCGGGTTGATGTAGGACCTCCCGGATTTGGCGCCGGTGTGGTGCAGAAGCAGGAGCGGCATCTGCTCGAACATCCCGCCGGGCTTGCCGTCGGTGGCATGGAACTCCTCGATGACTTGGGCGTTGAAATCTGCGGGCGAGGGCGACATCGGGCTCCTGAGGACGTGCGGGGAATAGGGCGCGGCGAAGTTTATGAGCCTGACTCGCCGCGGGCCGCTGCGCCTCGCCTGCAACCATGGCGGTCGTGAAGGTTCGCTTCGCCGTCGCCCCGCATACCGGCATGCAGACCCGTGCCGACGTGCTCGCCTTCGCCGACGCGCTCGAGGCCAGCGGCTTTGACGGTATCTGGCTGTCGGACCTGCCCGCGGGGCGAGCGGTGGATCCGCTGCTCGCGCTGGCGCTCGTGGCCGGTCGCACCGAACGGCTGCGGCTCGGCGCCAACGTCGTGCCGCTCGGGCGCAACCCGTTCCTGCTGGCCAAGGAGCTCGCCCAGCTCGATCGCCTGTCCGAAGGCCGGCTGCTGCTGAGCTTCGTCACCGGGATCGACCAGCCGGGCGAGCGCGACCTGTATCGCCTCAACGGGGCCACCCGCGGCGCGGTGCTCGAGGAGGTGCTGGAGCTGGCACGCGCCTGGTGGGCGGGCGACGCAGTCAGCCATTGCTCGGCGCGCTGGACGTTCACCGGCATGTCGTCACCCGCGCAGCCGATTCAGGATCCGCTCGAGGTGTGGCTCGGCGGACGGGGGTCCAAGGCGCTTGACCGGGTGGGCCGCGTCGCCGACGGCTGGCTCGGCGCGCAGCTCACACCGTCCGAGACGGCGTCCGCCCGCGAGCACATCCAGGCCGCCGCGACACGAGCCGGGCGCCAGCTGGACCCCGAGCACTTCGGTCTCAGCATTCCCTACGCCCGAACGCCACCGGGCCCCGAGCTCTTGCGGCGCATCGGCGCGCGACGACGCGACGTCGATCCGCTCACGCTCGTCCCGGTCGGGGCCGACGGACTGCGCGCGTTCGTGCGGGGCTGCATCGCGTCCGGTCTGTCGAAGTTCGTCGTCCGGCCGGTCGGTGAGGTGGACGACTGGGCCGGCGAGGCGGCGTGGCTGGCGATGGCCATCCTCGACCTCCAGACGTAGCCCGAAACACCACCGGCGCCGCACTAGTTTCAACGTGGTGCGGCGTCTCTCCACCATCACCATCGGGCCGGTGCGCCGTGCCCTGCTCGCGCTGGCGCTCGGCGGGTTCGGCATCGGCACCGGCGAGTTCGTGATGCTCGGGCTGCTGCCCAACGTCGCCCGCGACGAACACGTCAGCATCCCCCAGGCGGGCCACCTCATCTCGGCGTACGCGCTCGGAGTGGTCGTTGGGGCCCCGCTGCTGACCGCCGCAGCGGTCCGGCTGCCGCGCAAGGGCCTGCTGATCACGGTGGCGCTGACGCTGGCGATCGGGAACTTCGCCTCCGCGATGGCGCCGAGCTTCGGCGCGCTGCTCGTGATCCGCTTTCTGTCGGGTCTCCCCCACGGCGCCTACTTCGGCGTCGCCTCGGTCGTCGCTGCCAAGCTGGTGCCCCGGGAGCGACGCAGCTCGGCGATGTCGGTGGTGTTCGCGGGCCTGACCGTCGCCAACGTCGTCGGGGTGCCGCTGACGACGCTCGTCGGGCAGCACGCCGGTTGGCGGGTGGTGTTCGGGATCGTGGGAGCGACCGAGGTGCTCGCCGCTCTGGCCGTGCTGGCGGTGGTGCCGATCGATCGCGCTGACCTCGACGGAGATGCGCCCAATCTCCGCCAGGAACTCGGCGCATTCCGCCAGCCGCAGATCTGGCTCGCGCTCGCGATCGCCATGATCGGCGGCGGCGCCCTATTCGCCACGTTCAGTTACATCGCGCCGATGATGACCCACCTCGCCGGTTACACGCCGTCTGACATCACCCCGCTGCTGGTGCTGTTCGGGATCGGGATGACGGCCGGGAACCTCGTCGGCGCGCGACTCGCCGACCGCTCGTTGATGCGGACGCTGTACGTGGCGATGAGCGGCGAGATCGTCGTCGCGATCCTGTTCTTCTTCGCCGCCCACAACAAGATCACCGCGGCGCTGATGATCCTGCTGTTCCCGTTCTGCTCGCTGGCGATGCTGCCGGTGCTCCAGTCGCGGATCGTGACGCTGGCCGGCGGGGCGCCGAACCTGGCCGCCGCCTCGATCCACGCGGCGTTCAACATCGCCAATTCGATCGGCGCGTGGCTGGGCGGACTGGCGATCGCGGCCGGCCTCGGATACGGCTCGGTCAACCTGGTAGCGGCCGGCCTCGCCGGCCTCGGCCTGGCGGTGGCGCTGTACTCCGGGCGGCTCGATCGCCGCCACAGAGCGACGGCACCGGCCGCCCTTCCACTGCGAGCGGGCGCGCCGTAAGATCGCGGTGCCAATGGGCAGTGCGATTCACCGGGGACGGTTCACAGCGGAGATGCCGGACGACTTCGTCGTATTCCTGATCGGCATGCGCGTCAATCGTCCGTGGATGGCCCGTAAATGGGTGCCGGTGGCCACAGCGATGCCGAGGATGCTGCGGTGGCTGGACAAGCACCCCGACGCGGGCCTGCTGTCCTGGGACTATGCCTGGGTTCACGGGCCGGCGGTGGTCCAGTACTGGCGCAGCTTCGAGGATCTCAGCCGCTTCGCCCGTACCGCCGACGAGCCGCATCTGCCGGCGTGGAGGCTGTTCAATCAGTCCGTGCGCGAGTCCGGCGATGTGGGCATCTGGCACGAGACCTACCGGGTGCGTGCCGGGGACTACGAGTGCATCTACGGCAACATGCCCCGCGTCGGCCTGGCGAGCGCCGGCACCCACTTCCCGGTCGGCTCGAGCGGCCAGTCGGCGGCGCGGCGGATCGGCGCTACCGACGCGGACGAGCCAGCACTCGCACCGTACCCGAATCCCTGAGCTTGCTGGCCCCGACGGACTCGATCACCCGACGCCGCTGGTGGTCTGACCGAACGAGCAGTCCGCCCCGGGGATCGGGCTGTCCGGCGCCAGGCACGCGATCCGGACCCGTGGCTCGGCCCGGGGTTGAACGATGAAGCTGTAGTACTTGCCGACGTAGTTGGCGTGGGCCACGATGATCGTGATCTGGGTCCCGACCCCCAGCCGGCGTCCGGCCAGGCTCGAGGTCAGGCTGAAGTTCGACGACGGGCAGGCAGCGAGATTGGGGGTCGCGCACCGCGGCGCCTTGGGAAGCGGCTCGTGGCGACTGGAGAACGGGCATCCGTGGCCATGGCAGGCCACCTGGACCGACGAGCCGTAGGGAATCGCGAGGAGAATCAGGTGGACCACGCTGGTGTACGTCGGGGTGAAATAGAACGTCCAGCTCAGCGTTACCGTCACCTCTCCGTCAACGGGAATCGGGGTCACGTTGAGGGCGGATGGGGATGACGTGGCCGTGCTGAAGTTGGCATCGCCCCGGTAGGTGGCGACGATCGAGTGCCTGCCGGGCAGCACGTAGGTGGTGACACACGTGGCCGCGAGCTTGATCATGCGCTGCTTCGTACAGCCGGCGACCGGCTTGCCGTGATCGAGGAACTCGATTGTGCCGGTGGGCTGGAACGTGTGCTCGGGCTCCGACGGAAGCGACAGTGTGGCCGTGTAGGTGAGTCGCGTGCCCGCCATCGCCTGCCTGGCCGCACGCACGGCAATGCGCAGCGAGTCGCGGGCAACCGGGAGGGTCACCGTCGGGCTGGTGGAGCCGAGCACGACCGAGCCGCCGGCGGGACTGAAGGTGGCCGCCAGTTGGACCTGCCCGGCCGGGAAGGTCGTCTGACACCGGACCGTCTGGCTTTGCCCGTCCGCGGTGACCGCCACGTCGGCGCACCCGGTGATGGCGGTCCCGCCGGCGGTGAACGTCATCGATCCCGCCGGCGCGGCCCCCGCCGTCTGTGCGGTCACGGTGGCGGCTAGGACCACCGACTGGTTGACAGCCACGCTGGTGTGAGAGGTCACGAGCGCAACCGAGCTGCCGGTCTGGACCACGTCCGACGGACTCGAGGCAGCCGGAGAGCTCGCGACCGACTCGTCAAACGCGGTCTCCTGCACGATGAACGTGGAACCGGTGTCACTGGGAGCGACGGTGTAACTCTGCTCGGTGGCCCCGGAGATCGGCGTACAGCCGGCGCTCGAGCCGGTGCACTCCTCCCACTGATACGCGTACGCGGTCGGCTCGTTCGTCCACGTTCCGTGCGATGCGGTCAGCATCCGTCCCGGCTCGACGGTGCCGGTGATCGTCGGCGGTGACTGATTGCTCGGCGGAGCGATCGTGAGCGTCCGCTTGGAGAACGCGGTGGCGGTGCTGGCGTCCGGCGCAGTCGCCGTCTCGGTCACCCCGATCGTGTAGCCGAGGTCGTTGGCGGCGACCGCGTACGTATCGCCGGTGGCGCCCGGGATCGGCGCGCAGACATCGCCGCCACTGTCGCAGTCCTGCCACTGATCGCTCGTCGACTGGGCGTTGGACCACTGCCCCGGCGTCAGCGTCAGGGTCTGGCCGACCCACGGGTTGCCCGAGATCGACGGCAGGCCGCTGTTTGCCGGAGCCGCCGTAGCCGCACTCGCCACTGGCCCCGCAAGGAGCGCCAGCAGGCCGACGCCGCAAATGAAAAAGCGGAGTGCGACGGTCGACGCCGAAGTACGAGCATCAGCACGTCCGCGACGACCCATCCGGAGTCGGGAAGCGGACGTTGACGGCGCTCTACTATTTTGGGATCGCTTCATTTCTCAGCGCATGATCCACGGCTTTAGGCGCAACTCAGGCGACGCGGACGAGTCCGCCGACGCCCCGCTCAGTGCCCATGATGCGTTCGATCTGGCCATACAGTTCGAACAGCGCGACGATTTGCCTGCCGCGGAGGAGGCCTATCGCACCGCCGATGAGCTCGGGCACGCGCACGCGGCGGTGAATCTCGGAGTGCTCCTGGAGGAGCGCGATGACCTGACCGGCGCCGAGCAGGCGTTTCGACGGGCCGACGAGCGCGGCGATGCGACCGGGGCGTTTCACCTCGCGTGGCTGCTGCAGGAGAGCGGCGACCGGACCGGCGCCGTCGAGGCCTACCGGCGCGCCGAGACGCGCGGTCACCCGGCGGCGGACGCCAACCTCCGGATGCTGCTGGCCGATGGCGCCATCGCCGAGGCAGTCGCGCCGAAGCCGGACCCCCAACCCAAGCCGGAGGCCGCCGCGCCGGCGCCGGCCCCGGCCCCCGTACCGGCCGACGACCCGGTGGCGCGGTTCACCTATTCCCCGGCCGACATCCGTCCGCGCCGGGCGGAGCCCGAGGCGGCCGCCGGTCCGCTCCCCGACGCCGGCGACGCTCGCGCTGCCACCGCGGTCGATGCCACCGCGGTCGATGCCCTCGCGGCCGCTGCCGCCGCCGCGGCGATGTCCGGCAAGCCGCCGGGAGGCGAGGCCGCCAGCCCGGACCTGATCGCCCAGCTCAACCAATCGGGCCCCACCCGGCGCCGGCGCCAGCCCGCCCCGCGCCGGGCCGCGGCGCAGCAGAGCGCCCTGAGCCGGGCGCCATCAGCCGAGGCGCCCCGGGCCACTCCCGTAGCCGCCGCGGCGGTCCCTGAGCCCGCCCGGAAGTCCCGCAGGCAGAAGAAGGCCGAGGCGAAGCGCGAGCGTTCCGGGACCCTCCCCCGCAGCGTGGTGGGCTGGACCATCCCGGTGCTCGCATTCGGAGCGGCGTTCCTCGCCGGCGCGGCGACCAAGCCCAAAGCTCACACCCCGGCGAGCCTGGCCCCGGCGGCCAGCCAGACCGCAGGGAACGCGACCGTTGCGCCACTCGCCCCGCTGCCCAAACCCGCCGGGCTGGTCAAGCAGCACCCCGGCCACACGGCCAAGCCGAAGACGACCACGACGGCGACGCATGCGGCTACGGCGGTGCGCCCCGTGTACCGGCCCATCTACACGCCGCCGGCGCGGGTCAACACCGCGGCGCCGCCGGCGACCTCCACCGCCGCCAGCAAGTCCGGCACCACCGTCCCCGGCTCCGGAGGTGGGTCGGTCACCACGACCGGCAACGGGACCGGGACGGGGAGCGGCAGCGGCTAGGGCGCGAAGGGTTCTACGCGTCCTCAGGGGCGCGTAGACGAGCGAGTCCGGGGCTCAGCCGACCTTGTACCCGAGCTGACGCAGCTGCGCGAAGGCGCCGTCCAGCGCATGCGCGGCGACGGCGATCTGCGCCTCGGCCCGGCCGTACCCCGTGAGGTCGAGCCTGCCCGCGGCTCGAGCCAGCGCCCGATAGGCGGAGGCGTTCTCGCGCAACGCCGCCACCAGAGCCGGGTTGGCGATGCTGACGGCCGCGGCACCCAGATGACCGGCGGATGACGCGGCCCGGGCATGCGCGGTCGCGAGGGCCGATGCCGCCCGCACCCGCGTCGGCACGCTGCCGGATCGCAGGCCCGAGCCCGCCGACCGGCGCACCGAGTTCAACTGATCCAGGATCCGGTTGAGCGCGAGCGCGTAGCCGGCGTCGACGCCCACGGACAGGACGCTGCCGGAGGTGAGCCGAATTGTGGACAGCACCCGCTCACAGCTGCTCGTGAACGACAGGCTGCGGTTGGCGGCCGAGCAGATCGCCGTGACCGTGCCGATTGTCGTCGGCAGCGAGTAGATCGACTCCGACACTCCGGCCCCGCTGGGCGTCAGATTGAGGTAGCGGTAGAAGTTCGCGCCGCCGAGCACGACCACCTGCGCGGTGGGCGTGGTCCCCAGCGTCGCGCGCAGGCCCTGCGGAAGGGCGCCGGGCTGGGCGGGGTGGGACGTCCCGATCATCAGTCGCGCGTTCTGGGCATCGGTGGACCCGAGCGTGAGCTCATCGTTCATCGACAAGCGAGGATCCAGGCGCGCCGGCTCCACGCGCCAGTTCGACGGGAAGTCCACCTTGAAGTCGGCCGCCGAGGCCTGCCGGCTGAGCGCCGGCGGCGAACTCGGTTTCGCCTTCAGGCCGTAGTGCGCCCAGAGAAAACCGACCGCCGCGACGAGCGCGACGCCCACCAGGCCGCGCAGGAGGGTCCGCATCGCCGCGACAATAGTCCCGGCAGGGCCGGGTCGCCACGCCTGCACGCCCGCGGTCACCCCCGCGGGGACCACCGCAGGATTTCGGTCAGCGGTCGTCTGGCTGCTCGCCGACATCGGCGCCGGCGTACTCGAGCGTGCCCGCGGGGATGATCACGAGCTGATCCGCGGCGTCGGACTCGAGGGCGCCGGAACGGCGGCGGCCGATGAATGGCTCGCCCGGGGCCGGCACGAGTGACGCCAACCCCGCGATGAAGCAGGCGGCCAGACCGAAGGTGAACGCCGAGGACAGGGCGGTGGAGAACGGGGCGGAGATGACCGACGGGAAGAACGTGTGGCCGAGGAGGATGTGCTGCTGATGTGCGGAGACGGCGTGGATGCCGGGACCGAGCAGCGTCTGGATCGGGTTGTACCCCAGGAATGCGGCGAACAGGGTCGCCACCGGCGGCAGGTTCGCCGCCTTGGCGGCGGCGGCGTTGGCGACGCCGTGCGCGCGCAGACCCTCGTAGAGCGAATGGTGCAAGCCGCCGGACAAGCCGACGATCATCAGGCTGAAGAAGATGCCGATCGACAGCACCATGGCTGAGTTCATGAACGTCGCGGCCATGCCGCCGCCCGCCCCCCGCTGGTTGGCGGGAAGGCTGTTCATGATGCTCGCGCGGTTCGGCGAGAAGAAGATGCCCATCCCGAGCCCATTGAGGATGATCACCAGCGCGAACACGGGATAGGAGAAGTTGACCGGCAGCAGCGCCAACAGCAGGAACGAGAACGCGGCCAGCGCCATGCCGCTCACCGCGAACGGGCGCGGCCCCATGCGATCCGAGAGCGCGCCGGCGATCGGCCCGGCGAACAGCATCCCGGCCACCAACGGCAGCAGATAGATCCCGGCCCACAACGGCGTCTCGGAGTAGCTATAGCCGTGACGCGGCAGGTAGATCCCCTGCAACCAGATGATCAACACGAACTGGAGGCCGCCGCGGCCGATCCCCGACAGCAGCGAGGCGACGTTGCCGGCGGTGAACGAGCGGTTCTTGAAGAGATCGAGATGGAACATCGGCTGCTCGACGCGCGTCTCGATGATGCAGAAGACCACGAGCATGAGGATGCCGCCGCCGATCTCGGCGATCACCTTCGGGCTGGTCCAGCCCATCGTGTGATGACCAAAGGGCTGGATGCCGTAGGTGATGCCGACCATCACCGCGATCAGCCCGACGGCGAAGGTGACGTTGCCCCACCAGTCGATCCGGGCCGGCTTGCGCTCGGACAGATCCCGGAGCTTGGCGAAGCCCCAGACCGTGCCGAAAACCCCGAACGGAACCGAGACGAGGAACACCGCGCGCCAGGCCACCGGCGCCAGGACGCCGCCCAGAACCAGGCCGATCGACGAGCCGGCGACCGCCGCGACACCGTTGATGCCGAGTGCCAGCCCGCGCTGGTTGGACGGGAACGCGTCGGTGATGATGGCGCTGGAGTTGGCGAACAGCATCGCGCCGCCAACGCCCTGGAGGGCGCGCATGATGATCAGCCACAGCGCGCCCGAGCTGCCCTTCATCCAGGTGACTGACAGCAGGATGCTGAAGAAGGTGAAGACGGCGAATCCGAGATTGAACGTCCGGGCGCGCCCGTAGATGTCACCCAGCCGACCGAGGCTGACGACCAGGACGGCGGTGACCACGAGGAAGCCGAGGATCAGCCACAGCAGATAGTTGGTGTTGCTCGGCTGCAGCGGGTTGATGTGGATGCCCTTGAAGATGGCCGGCAGCGAGATGAGCAGGATCGACGCGTTAATCGTCGCGATCAGGACCCCGAGCGTGGTGTTGGACAGGGCGATCCACTTGTAATGGTCCGGGACGGGGTCGCCGTGGTGGTCGAGGCGTGGCTCGGCCGGCTGATGGCTCGCGGTGGCTCGGGCTCCGTTGCGATCTGCGCCGTTCGTACTCAAGGGCTTCCTCTCAGCTCGCGCTACTTCACGTTTACGTAAAGAATAGCTTAGAGGCTCGGTGGAGGCCCGGCCACGCCGGCCAGGACGACGCGGCCCCCGCCGTCCAGCCGGAAGCCGCCGAGGCCGAAGCGGCGCTCCAGCAGCTGCGGGATCTGCTCGGGCACCACGGGCGTCTCGGTCCGCGCGGAGCCGCCCGCCGTCTCCTCGGTCAGCTTGAGCCCGGTCCAGTCGCTCAGCATCGCGCGGGAGCCGTCCCGGCCCTGCGTCGACACGATCAGACCGGTGACGAACGGCGACCGGGGATGAGTGGACGCGAACCAGTTGCTCGTCTCGACATCGACGGTCGGCACCGGCTCGGGGGCGAATCCGTAGAGGTCGGTCCAGCCGGACGCGCCCGTCGTCTGCAGGATGTGCTCCGGCCCCTCGGTCACGATCCGGAATCGCCAGCCGCCCTGCTCGTGGGTGGCACCGGATCCGAATGGGATCGGCTCGAGCAGCGTGCCGTTGCCGAACCCGGCGTCGGCGAGCCACACGCCAGCACCATCCCGGACCCGGAGGACGAGGTGGGTGCGGGGGCTGGTGCGGCCGGCGGGGCGGCCGAGCCGGACGCGCCCGAGCAGCAGGTCAACCTCGGCGCCGAGCGCGCGCAGCGCGGCGGCGAGCAGCAGATTGTGCTCGAAGCAATAGCCACCGCGCCGATGCGTCACCAGCTTGCGCTGGAGCGCGTCGGGCTCGAGTGAGACGGGCACACCGCGATGCGGATCGAGGTTCTCGAACGGGATCGACGCCACGTGGGACCGGTGCAGCGCCGCCAGGCTCGGGCGGCCGCTGATGCCGATTCGCTCGAGGTAGGCGTCGAGGTCAAACGTGGCGGGCGGCATCGCGGCCAGATGATGGCGCAGCGCCGGCGGCTAGTCTCCGCGCATGACCAACTCAGCAGAATTACGCGTCCGGCTCGAAACCGGCATCACGCAGCTCGAGTCTGACCTTGACCGGCTGCGGGCGGCACTGGCCGCGCTCGACGGGAACGATACGCCGGCGCCCCGGGCGCCACGGCGGCGTGTCGCCGCGCGCCGGCGCCGCCGAGGCGCGGATCCGGCGGCCGCCTATGAGGTCGTCCCCGAGGGCAAGCTGACCAAGCTGCTGGGCGACGGCAAGGGACTGTCAACCGCGGAGCTCGCGCAGCAGTCCAGCGGCGCCCCCGACCAGGTGCTGCGGATGCTCAAGGAGCTGGAACGTTCCGGGCGCGCGCACCGGACCGGGAACCGCCGGTCCACGCGCTGGCACGCCGGCCGGGTCGCGGGACGGGCGCGCTAACCGCCCGTCAGCGGGACGGGTGCGTTAGCCCGTCGCCATGGTCAGCATCGTCGCGCTGGCTGCCGGCACCCGCACCGTGTAGGTGCCACCCGACGGCGTCAGCGTGCTGTTCGGCGCCGGCCCGGCGAGCACACCGCTGGCGGTCGTGGCGCCGAACGTCTGGCCACCGAGCGTCACGCCACTCGTCGCGTTGACACTCGGGGCCCGCAGCTGCTCGACGGTCGCGGGCCCGGAGGCGGCGGCGATCCGCAGCCGCAGCGTCTGCGTCTGCGCCAGGCGCTTATTGATCACGACCACGTGGATCGTCGAGCTCGCCCGCGTCGCCCACAACTTCACCCCCGCCGGCACCGTCGAGGCGAGCCGCAGCAGGTGCGAGCCGGGCGGTGCCGCCTGCGCGAACATGATCAGTCCGTAGTACTCGGGGTGCACGCGCATCTTCCAGGCGCCGTCGACGTACTCGGGACCGAGGATCTCGTTGATCGTGCCGGGGACGGTGTGGATGTTGACCCCCGAGACCCCGACGCGGGCCATCTCGAAGAGCGTGTCGAGCACCCACAGGGCGGAGGCGAATGTGTCACTGACGCCGCGCGTACCGCCGCAGGAGATGCCGTTCATCTCGTCGATGCGCAGCGGCACGCGATGCTGCGTGGCGGCGGCGACATACGGCGTCATCCGCTGCGCGAGCCCGTGCGAGGACGAGTCGGACAACAGCTGCGGGATCGTGACCACGGTCGCCTTGCGACAGTGCTTGAGCGGATACGCGTGCACCGTGGCGAGTCGCACCCGCGGCTCGGCGCTGAGGAACGAGCCGAGCTGTGAGAGAAATGCGGGCGCGCCGCTGCTCGGCCCGGCGAGCGCGACAGCGGGCAGATGCGGAGCGAAGCTCGTGAAGTTGCTGGTGAAGTTCGACAGGTCATAGCCGGGCGGTCGGCCGGTGACGAGCTTGCCGGCCGATGATCGGTACCAGCCGAATGCTCCGTAGAGCTCCGGCTCGTTGCCGAGCTCGAGGGCGTCGATCGAGTTGCGGCCGATGTCGTCCACCATCGCCTGGGCCTCGGCGCTCGCCACGGCCGCGCTGTTGGCCTCCAGATCGACGCCGAGGATGAGCTTGGCCCGAAGCTGGGTGGCCAAGGACCGCGCGACGTGCATCCAGGTCGGGGTCAGGGTGTACTTGACGCCGGGCGGCTGGCGCATGTGGGGCACCGGCCACCAGCTCCAGTCGGTGCTGTCCCCGCCGATTCGCAGCACCGGCCGTTGCTGCGGCGCGATGTCCTGGATGAGATGGACGAGCACCGGGTCGATCGCGCTGGGATTGGCGCCCGCATAGTCCTCGAGCGCCTTGATCTCGATCGACAGACCGACGAAGCCCGCCGGGATCGGATTGCCGACGGTGTCGCCGGTGATGGCGGTCGCCGCCTGGGCGCTCGCGCTGGCACCCGAGCTCCCGCAGCCGAGCAGGAGGAGCGCCACCGTCACCACTGCCAGCAGCGCGAGGGCGATCCGTGCCATTGGCCAGCGGGAGGTGCCTGAGTCCATGGACGGTCCTGACGGTAACGGATCGCGCCGGCCGAGAGCGCAGAGCGCGGGTCAACCGGTCGTGTCCGTCAGAGCGTTTGTGCTCTGCGTGATTGAATCCGGCGACATGAGCGATTCCCTCACTGCAGAGACAATTCAGATCAGCGGGCACGACGGCGAGCCGATCGAGGCCTACGCCGCCCGACCGGCCGGCGACGGGGCCCGAGGCGGCGTCGTGGTCATCCACCACATGCCCGGGTACGACCGGTCCACCAAGGAGATCACGCGGCGGTTCGCCGAGCTCGGCTACGACGCGATCTGCCCCAACCTCTATTGGCGCGAGGCTCCCGGGGCGGCGCCCGACGACGCGGCGGCCACCGCCCGGGCACAGGGCGGAGTCCCCGACGAGCGACTGGTGGGCGACGCCGGGGGCGCCGCCGCATGGCTGCGGGGCCTCCCGACCTCCAACCAGAAGGTCGGCGTGATCGGGTACTGCTCGGGCGGACGCCAGTCGGTGCTGGCGGCCTGCAACCTGGAGCTCGACGCAGCCGTCGACTGCTATGGCGCGTTCGTGGTCGGCACCCCGCCCGAGGGCTTCCCGCTCAAGGTCACCAATCTGGTGGACCAGCTGCCTCGGTTGAGCTGCCCGCTGCTCGGCCTGTTCGGCAACGAGGACTCCCACCCCAGCCCGGAGCAGGTCGACGAGCTGGATCAGATCCTCACCGACCTGGGCAAGCCGCACGAGTTCCACCGCTACGACGACGCCGGTCACGCCTTCTTCTCCGTCGACCGGCCGGCCTACCGCGTTGCCGCCGCCAACGACGGCTGGGAGCAGATCACGGCGTTCTACACGACCAACCTCGGAGGCTGACCATGTGCACGTACGCGACTGTCAAGACCACGCTGGAGGGCAGTGCCAAGGGTCCTGAGAGCTCCTGGTTCCATGTCACCGACGGCACCGTCTACTTCGACCATCCGGTCCACGCGATGGCAGACCACACGCTCAACATCGACTTCACCGACCCGGCCAAGGGCCCGGGGGCACGCGTGGCGGTCGAGTTGACCGCCGCCTCGGCGCGCGAGCTGGTGGCCGCGATCGAGGCCGCGCTGGCCTCGGCACCGGCGGAGATGAGCGGCCTCAGCGTCTGACCGGCGGTCAGGCCGCGGGAGCTGAGCCTGGATGGGCGGTCCGGGCGGCGTGGCAACCTTGCCGCTGCCATGTCGCCGCCACTGCGCTTTGACCCAATCGACGAGGCCGGCCGGCAGTGGCGCGCCCGTTGGCCAGAGGCGCCCGTCGCGGCGATGATGGCGGTCACCTCGGTGATGCGCGCACAGCAGATCCTGCTCGGCCGTCTCAACGAGGCGCTGGGCGAGTTCGGGCTCACCTTCGCCCGTTACGAGGCGCTGATGCTGCTGCATCTCAGCCGGGCCGGCTCGCTGCCGTTGGGCAAGATGGGGGCGCGGCTACAGGTCCATCCGGCGAGCGTCACCAATCTCGTGAACGGCTTGGAGGCCGCCGGCTACGTGCTGCGCGCGCCGCACCCGAGCGATCGACGTACGACGCTGGCGACGATCACCGTGCGCGGGCGCGCCGTGGCGCAGGACGCCACCGGTGCGCTGCACGCGATCCGGTTCGGCACCAGCCCGCTCGATGACGAGCAGCTTGACGCGGTGACCGAGATCCTCCGGGACGCCCGGGCGGGGGCGGGGGACTTCGCGGGCGCGGACTAGGCGCGGCGGGTGCGGTGGCCTCGGCGCCTGGCTTGCGCTCCCCCGCCCGCCGCCGACTCTGGGTAAAAAGACTCACTTCCAGAGTGTCGATCGACCTTGGCGGCTCGTCGGTGGTGGACCAGACTGGTGCGTGCCAATCCGAACAAAGACCGCTGCCCCTGACGAAGGCGACGGCGATCGGTGAGGCTTCGATGACGTGTTGTACATCCCACGGCCCGAGATTGGCAGCGGCAGCCGGTTGAAGAAGGTCGCAGGATCGTAAAAGGAGGGTTCCCCGGGGGCGCGGGGACCCTCCTTTTCTCTGTCCGGGAGGCCTCCGGCGGGCTGTGGCCCGGGCGCGGTCCTCAGGCTGAGTCGCCGTTGAGCGCGGCGAGCGCCGCGTTGAACGTGGCGCTCGGGCGCATCGCCCTCGCCGCCTTCTCGGGGTCCGGGTGGTAGTAGCCGCCCAGCTCCACCTCCCCGCCCTGGACCTCGGCGAGCTCGGCCACGATCGTCGTCTCGTCACTGTCCAGGCGCTCGCCCAGTGCCGTGAACCGCTGCGCCAACCCGGGGTCATCGGTCTGGCCGGCCAGCTCGCGAGCCCAGTACTGCGCCAGGTAGAAGTGGCTGCCACGGTTGTCGAGCTCCCCGACCTTGCGTGACGGCGAGTGGTTGTGCTCCAGCAGGCTCCCGGTCGCGCGGTCAAGGGCGTCGCCGAGCACCCGCGCCCGCGGGTTGTCGGCCTTCTCGGCGAGCATCTGGAGCGACGCCGCCAGCGCCAGGAACTCCCCCAGCGAGTCCCACCGCAGGTGGTTCTCGCGCTCGAACTGCGCAACGTGCTTCGGAGCCGAGCCGCCGGCGCCGGTCTCGAACAGGCCGCCGCCGTCCATCAGCGGGACGATCGACAGCATCTTGGCGCTGGTTCCCAGCTCGAGGATCGGGAACAGGTCCGTCAGGTAGTCACGCAGCACGTTGCCGGTGACCGAGATCGTGTTCTCGCCGCGGCGGGCGCGCTCGAGCGTGAACCGCGTCGCGTCGGCGACGTCCTTGATCTCAATCTGGAGCCCGTCCGTGTCGAGCTGCTCAAGCTGGGCGCGGACCTTGCGCAACAGCTCGGCGTCGTGGGGCCGGGCCTCGTCCAGCCAGAACACAGCCGGCCATCCGCTGGCGCGAGCTCGGCCGACGGCCAGGGCCACCCAGTCGCGGATCGGCGCGTCCTTGGTCTGGCACATCCGCCAGACGTCACCGGGTTGCACCTCGTGCTCGAGCAGCGTCACGCCGTCGCCGTCAACCACCCGCACGATGCCGGCGGCGGCGAGCTCGAATGTCTTGTCGTGCGAGCCGTACTCCTCGGCCTTCTGGGCCATCAGGCCGACGTTCGGCGTGGTGCCCATGGTGGCGGGGTCAAAGGCACCGTGAGCCCGGCAGTCCTCGAGCGTGACGGCATAGACATCGGCGTAGGAGTGATCCGGGATCACGAACTTCGTGTCCTGGAGCTGGCCATCGTTGTTCCACATCTGCCCCGAGGAACGGATCGCCGCCGGCATCGACGCGTCGATGATCACGTCAGACGGGACGTGCAGGCTGGTGATTCCGCGGTCAGAATCGACCATGGCCAGCGCCGGGCCATCGGCGTACGCCGTCTCGATCGCTGCCGACACGGCGTCGCGCTCCTGCGCCGGCATGCGATCGAGGCCCTTGAGCAGCGCCGCCATCCCCTCGTTGGCGCTGACGCCGGCCGCGGTCAGCGCGTCACGGTGCTCACCGAACACGAACGGGAAGAACGCCCGGACGGCGTGGCCGAAGATGATCGGATCAGCCACCTTCATCATCGTGGCCTTCAGGTGCACTGAGAACAGGACGCCCTGGCGCTTGGCGTCGGCGACCTGCGTCGCCAGGAAGATCTCCAGCTCGGCCCGGCGCATGACCGCGGCGTCGAGGACCTCGCCGACGAGGACCGGGAACTCCGGCTTGAGCACCGTCACCCGCCCGTCGGCGGCGACGTGCTCGATCCTGACCTCGCAATCGGAATCAACCGTGACCGACAGCTCGGTGTCACGGAAGTCGCCCGCCGACATGGTGGAGACGTGCGAGCGGGATGCCGAGGACCACTCCCCCATCGAATGCGGATGCGTCCGGGCATAGGCCTTGACCGATGCCGGCGCACGCCGGTCCGAGTTGCCCTCGCGCAGCACCGGGTTGACCGCGCTGCCCTTGACGCGGTCATAGCGATCGCGGATGTCGCGCTGCTCATCGTCGGCCGGCTCGCCCGGGTAGTCGGGAAGCGCGTAGCCCTGAGCTTGCAGCTCGGCGATCGCAGCGCGCAGCTGCGGCAGCGATGCGCTGATGTTGGGCAGCTTGATGATGTTGGCCTCGGGCGTCTTGGCCAGCTCGCCGAGCTCGGCCAGCGCATCGGCGACGGCGGCCTGTCCGCCGAGGCGGTCGGGAAATTGCGCCAGGATCCGTCCGGCCAGCGAGATGTCGCGCAGCTCCACGTCAACCCCGGCGATGGCCGCGAACGCTTCGATGATCGGCAGCAGCGAGTGGGTGGCGAGCGCCGGCGCCTCATCGGTCTGGGTGTAGATGATCTTCATTGCGCGTCAGGCTACCCGCCGTGCGCCGTACCCGCCCACGTCACGCCTACCCGTTGATCCTCCAGCTGCCGTCACGCTGCCTGACGAGCGTGGTCGGCTTGCCGCCATCGTCGAGGAAGCCCTTGAGCGTGCCCGCGGTGGCGGTGATGTCGGCGGCCCGGACGGTGGCCTGCCGGCCGTGGATGGTCACGCGGGTGACCTCGACATGCTGCAGACCGGTACGGGTGGCCGGAGACAGATGGCCTGCCACCAGCTCGACCAGCGTGGGACACGTGTAGCCGTGCAGGGTGCCGGCGAGCTTGGCCCGCCCGGCCCGCGTCGCCAGCGCGCAGAACGCCCGGCCGTGGGAATCGGCGAGATCCGCGAGCGCCGTCCGCACGGTCCGCTCGACCCGCGCCGCCGCCTTCGCGCGGGGGTCAGCAGAACCACCGCAGCCGGTGACGATGACACCGATGGACACGGCGAGCGCGAGGGGGACACGACGGAAATTCACGGGCTGGGACCCTAGTAAATCCGAGTCGCGGGGCCACGCGCGGCCTCTGCGACGATGGCGACCCGCCACACCACCCGCGCCGAGAGGAGCTCACCTCCATGTCCGCCCGCCCGCCGGTTCCACCCTTCACCGCCGAGACCGCTGCCCAGAAGGTGCAGGCCGCCGAGGATGCCTGGAACAGCCGGGACCCCGAGCGGGTGTCTCAGGCCTACAGCGAGGGGTCGGTCTGGCGCAACCGAGACACCTTCCTGGCCGGCCGAGCTGAAATCGTCCGGTTCCTGACGGGCAAGTGGGAGCGCGAGCTGGAGTATGCGCTGCGCAAGAATCTGTGGACGTTCGCGGAGAGCCGGATCGCCGTCCGGTTCCAGTACGAGAGCCACGACCGCGACGGGCAATGGTGGCGCAGCTACGGCAACGAGCTGTGGGAATTCGACGAGCACGGCCTCATGACCCGTCGCGAGGCGAGCATCAACGACCTCGCCATCGGGCCCGCGCAGCGGCGGATCTTCGGACCGCGGCCCGAGAGTGAACGGGGTGTGGAGATTCCGTTGCACTGATTCCAGGGAGTGCCCAGCCGCGGGTTAAGATCCCACCATGGAACGGCGAATCGTCTACGTCTCACGATTGACGCGACTGCCGCTCGTGGGCGCCGACGGCGCCGAGGTCGGCCGCATCGTGGACGGAGTGGTCGACCTGGGTTCCAAGCCACCGCGGATCAACGGCTTCGTGGTCGGGGTGCAGCGCCGGCGCGTGTTCGTCGGCATCGGGCGCATCGGGGAGATCGGTACCGACGGCGCCCGTCTGCGCCGCGGCTCGGTCAACATGCGGCAGTTCGGCCTGCGCGACGGCGAGCGGCTGCTGGCCGGCGAGCTGATCGGCAAGCGCCTCAAGGGCGAGCGAGTGGTCGACATCGGTCTCACCCCGGCGCCCGAGAACATGGGGTGGGAGGTCGCGACGGTGGCGCTGGCGGGACGGCGCGTTCCCGGGTTGCGCCGTGCCCCTCAGGTCCTCGACTGGTCAGAGGCCGGCGAGCTGTTCGCATCCGACCGCCCGGTCGACCGACAGGCGGCAGAGCTCGGCGGCCTGCACCCTGCCGAGATGGCCGGTGCCATTCGCAACCTGCCGCTGAGCCGCCGCCGGATCCTCGCCGGCGAGCTCGAGGACGAGCGCTTCGCCGACCTGCTGGAGGAGCTGTCCGAGGACGAGCAGGTCAAGCTGGTGGAGGGGCTCGATCTCCAGCGTCTGGCGCGCGTGCTCGACGAGATGGAGGCCGACGATGCCGCCGACCTGCTGGGGGAATTCTCGGCCGGGCGCCAAGCCGAGCTGCTGCACGCCATGGACCCCGACGAGGCCGAGCCCGTTCGCCGCCTGCTCAGCTATCAGCCGGACACCGCCGGCGGGCTGATGACGCCCGAGCCGGTGATCCTGGCCCCCAACGCGACCGTCGCCGAGGCCCTGGCCAGGGTCCGGGACCCCAACATCCCGGTACCGCTGGCCGCCGCCGTCTTCGTCTGCCGGCCGCCGCTGGAGACCCCGACCGGCCGCTACGTCGGCAACATCGGCATCCAGCGCCTGCTGCGGGAGGCGCCGAGCAAGCCGTTGGGCCGCTGCGTGGACGAGGACGTCGAGCCGGTCAACGTGGGCATGAGCGATCGCGAGGTCGCGGCGCAGCTGGCCGCCTACGACGTCGTGTCGCTGGCGGTGATCGACGACACCGGACGGCTGGTCGGCGCGGTGACGATCGACGACGTCCTTGACCGCGTGCTGCCGGCCAACTGGCGAGTGGCTCTCTCGGAGGCCTGATGGCACGCCGCGATGACCTTGGCACCCCACGGGGCACGCCGGGCGGGCCGGTCTATGACCCGGACGCGTTCGGGGCACTCGCCGAACGGCTGGCGCGATTCTTCGGCACGCCTCGCTACATCGTCGGCCAGACGGTCCTCGTGATCATCTGGATCGCGCTCAACGTCGTCTGGATCTCGCTGCGGTTCGATCCCTACCCGTTCATCCTGCTCAACCTCGCCTTCTCCACCCAGGCGGCGTACGCCGCGCCGTTGATCCTGCTGGCGCAGAATCGGCAGGCCGACCGCGAGCGCGAGGACATCGAGCGCGATCGCGACGCGTACGCGCGGTCGCTGGCCGAAACCGAGTACCTGGCGCGGGAGATCGCCGCCGTGCGGCTGGCCGTGGACCAGAAGCCCGATCGCGACGACGTGGTGGAGGCGCTGGAGCGCCTGACCCAGGCGATCGAGCGCACCGAGACCGTCGACCGCCCCGGGGCCGAGGCGGTCGACCGCGACTGACCGGCCGGCGGGACGCAGGCGGGTCAGTCACCGGGCGACGGGACGCGGGCGGGCGGGCCCGGGAATGCCGGACCCGCCGCCGCCACCGGCCGTCAGGCGCCGACGGACGCGCCGACGGCCTGCTCGATCCTCTCGCCGAGCTCCTGGTCGATGTTCTTCCAGTATTCGAACGCCCGCGCGAGCACTTCCTGAGAGACGCCGTCGGACAGGTGGCCGGCCACGTTGCCGACCAGCCGCTCACGGGCCTCGTCGTCGAGGACCTCGTGGACCATCGTGCGGGCCTGGACGAAGTCATCGTCATCGGCGCGCGGGGTGTAGGCGGAGCGCACCATGTCACCGTCAGCCGCCCACAGGCCGGCGTCGTCGGTCCGCGACGGATCGGCCTTCGGGCCGCCGTAGGAGTTGGGCGCATAGACGGGGTCGGTCACGTTGACCGTTCGCCCGACGCCGTCCTTGCTGTAGCTGTGCACCGGCGCGATGGGGGAATTGACGGGGATCTGCTTGTAGTTGACCCCGAGCCGGGCCCGGTGGGCGTCGGCGTAGGAGAAGCCGCGCGCCAGCAGCATCTTGTCCGGGCTGAGCCCGATCCCCGGGACGAGGTTGTTGGGCTCGAACGCGGCCTGCTCCATCTCGGTGTGGAAGTCGGTCAGGTTGCGGTTCAGCGTCAGCGTGCCGACCTTGACCAGCGGATAGTCGCCGTGGGGCCACACCTTGGTCAGGTCGAACGGGTTGAACCGATAGGTCTTGGCCTCCTCGAAGGGCATGATCTGCATGTACAGCGTCCAACTGGGGAAGTCGCCGTCGCGGATCGCCTCGAACAGGTCCTGCCGGTGGTAGTCGCCGTTCTCGCCGGCGAGCCGGTCGGCGTCCTCCTGGGTGAGGAACTCGACGCCCTGGTCGGTCTTGAAGTGGTACTTGACCCAGAACTTGTCGCCGCCGGCGTTGACCCACATGTAGGTGTGGCTCGAGTAGCCGTTCATGTGCCGCCAGGTCTTCGGGATGCCGCGATCCCCCATCAGCCACGTCACCTGGTGGGCGGACTCGGGCGACAGCGTCCAGAAGTCCCATTGCATGTCGTGATCGCGCAGACCATTGTCGGCGCGGCGCTTCTGGCTGCGGATGAAGTGCTGGAACTTCATCGGGTCGCGGATGAAGAAGACCGGCGTGTTGTTCCCGACCATGTCGTAGTTGCCCTCGGGCGTATAGAACTTGAGCGAGAAGCCGCGGGGATCGCGCCACGTGTCGGGGCTGCCGCTCTCGCCCGCCACGGTGGAGAAGCGGGCCAGCATGTCGGTCGTGACGCCGGGCTGGAACAGCCCGGCCCGGGTGTAGGCGCTCACGTCCTCGGTCGTCTGAAACCGGCCGAAGGCGCCCGAGCCCTTGGCGTGCGGCTGGCGCTCGGGGATGCGCTCGCGGTTGAAGTTGGCCATCTGCTCGATCAGGTACTGGTCCTGGAGCAGGATCGGGCCGTCGGGGCCGACGGTCAGTGAGAACTCGTCACTGGCGACCGGGATGCCGGCGTCGGTAGTGGTGCGGGGTGGTTGGTCGCTCATCTGTGTGGCGGCTCCTTGTCGTGGCTGAAAGGCGCGGTCAGACCCTTTTATCAGGGTGCCCTAATAAGGGTCGTTACCCCCGGCGATCCGGAGGCAATCGCCGGGCCGCAAAGTCTTCACCTCCGCATCAGCGGCATGGGGACGATCCGGCGGCGAGCGTTAATGTGCCGGAATCTGAAGCGGTGCGATGTTCCAGCCGGAAACGGTCACCACCGGCGACGATCGACCAAGCGCCGCCCGTCGATAGCGCACGTGGAGCGTCTCGGACTCGCCCGGCCACAGGCTGATGTCGTTGTCTGACCACTGAACCGGCGCGACCTCGTCGTCACTCGATATGGACCCGCGCGCCCCGCCGGCGGCGCTGCCGCGACGCAGATCGGACCGGATGAAGAACGCCGCGGCGCTCGTCGCCGAGGTGTTCGTGATGGTCACGTCGGTGACGTTGGAGCGACCGGCGGCACGCGTCGAGGCGGTCACGCCGAGTTGGGCCGCCGGCAGGTCTCGCAAGCCGGTCAGGTTGGCGTACGAGGTCATCGTCGCCTGGGGCTGGCCGATCGTCTTTGACCAATCGATGACGTCGGGTTGGGTCGAGAGCCAGTACACGTTGCGATCCACCAGCCGGCCCCCGCGGTGCAGCAGCAGCTCCACGAAGTACGTCTGCGCCGCCCGCGGCGGCGCCGTGGCGGCAGGCACGTTCGGATGCAGCACATCGGAGGCGACGCCCTGGCTGGCTACGTCGAGGTCGGTCGCCGTGCGAGCGTCGAGCAACTGCCCGCCGACCGAGTAGACGCGTGCCTGCACTGACAGCCCGGACACACGACGGCCGGTCAGGTTGGCCACCGAGATCGCCCCGGTGTCATACCCGTAGATCGCGTGCAGCGGCTTGTTGGCCTCCTGAGCGCCGAAGTAGCTGCCGGCCTGGTCGTAGTCGTTGTTGTACAGATCCCACAGCAGCGTTGGCCAACCCTTGTTCAGCTGCCAATACACGATTCCGGTCGAGGGCGCCTGGGCGCGTTGGGAATGGTCGATGTAGGACTCAAACTCCGCCCGCTGGGTCTCGTAGTTCTGGACCTGGGCCTCCTCGACATATTGCGAGAGACCGGACCACGGCCCGTAGCGAGCGGCGAGCGCCTGGTCGAGGTCGTGCAGAGTCCCGAACGAGTACCCGCCGTTGGCCGGCCCGGGGAGGTCGGGCTCATAATTGAGGTGATACTGGTTGTAGTCGGGCGCCTGCCACAACTCCGTCTGCTCGAATGGGGACAGGAACCGGTCGATCGAGTCCTGCGTCGGGATGGTGGCGCCGGCGCCCGCCTCGCTGTCAAACGCCCAGGCGCCGCCGACATTGGTACGGGTGCCGTCACCGGGGGCATAGTGCGTGGTGTCGTACCAGTACGACGGCGGCACCCAGTCGTAGGGGCCCTCCTTCTCACCGGACGGGCCGAGGCCCGGAGCGCTCTTGTACTCGGCCGACGCGATCAACGGATCCGGGAAGTCGGCCTGCCGGAACCCCCTGACCGAGACGGCCTCCTGCTTGGGAACGGGGTTGTTGTCTGACCAGCTGAAGTTGAGGATGCTCGGGTGATTGCGCAGGTTCTCCCCGATCGTCCGGGCCGACAGGTACATGATCTGAAAGTCATGAACCGACGTCAGTTTGCTGTCGGGCAGCTGCCAGGCGTCGCAGCACTGGTAACCGGCGTCGACGAGGATCCCGGCGCGGTCGAGCTGCTCGTAGAAGTCATCGGGCATCTGCTTGCCCTCGGTCCGGATGCCGTTGAGGCCGAGGTTCTTGATCAGCGCGATCTGCTTGGCCGTGTCGGCCGCGGAGTAGTGCAGGAACAGGTTCTCCGACCATCCCCCGCCGCGGAACACGAAGGGGCGGCCGTTGACCAGGAACTGGCGGGACCCGCTGGGAGCGATCGGCGAGGCGCCGATCAGGCGGGTGGTGATCGTCCGGATCCCGAACGTCTCGCTGGTCCGGTCGGACGGTTGGCCGGGCTGGAGCAGACTCATGCGCAGCCGGTAGAGCGGCTGGCCCCCCATCTGATACGGCCACCAGACCTGGGGGTGACGCAGGCGCAAGCGCGGAAATGCGCGGGGCGACAGTGAGATGGTCCGCGTCGCGCGGGCGCGGACGCTCACCGTCTCCGCGACGCGGACCGAGCGGCCCGACGGCGCGGTGACCGTCGCGCTGAGCCGCCCCGTCTGGGCCGTGGCGGTGGGATTGCTCACATCGGCGCGCAGCGTCAGCGCCGAGCTCGTGACCCGGAGTGAATCCCGCTGCACGACGTGGGCGTTGCCGAGGCCGAGCCGGCCGAACGTGTGCAGCTGGACCGGGAACTGGATACCGGTGTTGTTGTCCGGGGGGATCTGGGTCCAGTCGACGTTGTCGAGCGTGAACATCGTGTTCGGGTCGTTGGGGAACACGCGGAACGCCAACGCGTTGGTGCCGCGGCGCACGAGCGACGTGACGTCGAACGCGTAGCGGGTGTAGTCGCCCTGAACGACGGCCCGGCTCGCAACCCGGTGACCGTTGAGCCACAGGTCGGCCTCACCGACGACGCCGTTGACGATCAGCGTGGCGTGCTGCGCGGACGCCGGGTGGGCGTGGAACGTGGTCCGAAACCACCACGGGACCGCGAACCGCGGGATCGTGTCGCGCCCGATCGTGCTCATGTACCCGAAGCAGCGCTTGAGGTTGGTGGAATAGAAGACGTTCGGGCAGCGGCCGTTCTGGACCAGCGCCTCCACCTCGGTGCCGGGGGCGCCGCCGGCGTCGGGTGAGACCCGCAGCCAGCCACCGGCGGCGAACGCCGGGGCGGAGATGGCGGCGCCGGCCTCGCGCGCGACCGAGCTGCTCTGGACCTGCCACCCGTGCCGGCCGACGGTGACCACATCGCCGCGGGCCGGCGCGGCGATGAGGACCATCCCGCAGGTTGCCGCGACCAGCGCGGCCGTCACATTTCCAAATGCGCGATAGGCGAACGATTGTTTCATTAGATCTCCTCCCGATTCGGAGCCTATATGTCCGTCTTGAGGCCGATCAAGCGCCGATGTATTTGAAAAGACGTTAACTATTAGCCTGGATCCACCGATAGTGGGCGGAGGCTCGGTGTCGGGGGCCGAGCTAGGCGCCAGCGGCGGAGCACCATAAGGGTGATCCCTATGGGCGACGCCGCTGGCGGATAGCGACGGCCATCCGGCGGCGAGACGACCCCAGGATCGGCGGAGCCAGGCTTAGGCGCGCAGGGCGCTGAGGAGCGCGACGCCGACGATCACGCAGCCCACCCCGGTCAGCTGGATCCGATGGAGTCGCTCCTTGAACAACACGTATGACCCGATCAGCGCCAGGACGGCGAACTGCGAGGAGAGGACGGCGGCGATGGCGAGGCCGTGGCGCGAGCCCAATGTGTAGGAGTAGAAGCCGACCACCTCGCAGATGCCCGAGCCGATCACGAGTCCGACCGCCGGGCGCGTGAGCCGCAGCCGGCCGCGGACCGCGAGCGGGAGCGCCAGCGCGACGGCGCCGATCAGGCGGGCGGCCAGTACGACCCAGGACAACGGGAGCCGCGCGCCGGCGCGGCCGGTGGCGTAGAGGCTGGCGCCGAAGGCGACGGCGGCGATCGCGGCCAGGATCACGGCGGTGGGACGGCCTCGGCCCGGGAGCGCCGCGGCGACCTCGGCCACCGCGGCGGCGGGCGAGGTGGACGCCAGCCCCACTCCGACCGCGATCATCGCCAGGGTGATGGCGACCGACGGCGCCAGGCTCTGCCCGGCGAGGATCGAGATGAGCGCGGCGATCGCGCCCTCGGCGGAGACGATCGGCGCGACCAGCGACACCTGCCCGATCCGCAGCGCGTAGTAGGAGATGACCAGGCCGGCGACGTTGCCGGCGCCCGACAGCGCCAGCCAGAAGACCACCGAGCCGTGGAGCGCCGATGGAACCCCGTCCGCGGCCGCCAGCGGGGCGGTGATCACCAACCCGACGAGCATCACCCAGGCGACCACCGCCATCGGCTCGATCATCCGACTCGAGCGCGACGAGCAAAGGGTCGACACCGCCCATGCCGCCGCCGCGCCGACGCCGCCAAGGACGGCGATCATGGCTTGGTGGTCCGTGCCCGCGCGGCGCTACCCCGCCAGGCGCTCGCCGGTGGCCGGGTCAAACAGATGGATGCGCTCGGGATCCAGCCACAGACGCCCCTCCTGTCCCTCGGTCAGCGAGTTGGAGGTGGCCACGCGGGCGATCAGCTCCGAACCGGCGGCGGCCGCAGCGGCGTCGTCCTCGGCGATCGCCGCGTTGAGCTCGCGCAGCAGCGGATCCTCAGCGTCGTCGCGGTCGGACCCGTCGAGCGACAGATGCGCGTAGACGTCGGAACCCGTCGACTCCAGCACGTCGACCTGTGCCGTCACCATCACGCCACCGCGCCGATCGCCGGCCAGCGCCGCATCCTCGAAGCTCTCCGGGCGCACCCCGACGACCACCCGGCCCGAATGCGGACTGGAACGCAGCTGGGCGACGTCGGCGACCGGAATCGGCCCGAGCGGCGAGCGCAGCTCGCCATCGGCGAGCTCCCCGATCAGGAAGTTCATCGCCGGCGCCCCGATGAAGCCGGCCACGAACAGGTTGCGAGGCCGCTCGTAGAGGTCGTCGGGCGAGCCGACCTGCTGCAGGACGCCATCGCGCATCACCGCCAGCCGGTCTCCGAGCGTCATCGCCTCGGTCTGATCGTGGGTCACGTAGACAGTGGTCGTGCGCAGGCGGCGCTGGAGGCGGACGATCTCGGCCCGCATCTGGATACGGAGCTTGGCATCGAGGTTGGAGAGCGGTTCGTCCATCAGGAACGCCTTGGGCTCGCGCACGATGGCGCGGCCCATCGCCACGCGCTGACGCTGGCCCCCGGACAGGTTGCTGGGCTTGCGCTCCAGCTGATCGCTGATCCCCAGCAGCTGGGCGGCGTGCTCCACCTTGCGCCGAATCTCCGCTGCCGGGACGCCGGAGCGCTTGAGCGCGAAACCCATGTTCTTGGCCACGGTCATGTGGGGGTACAGCGCGTAGTTCTGGAATACCATCGCGATGTCCCGGTCGCGCGGGGTCAGCTCGTTGACGACCCGGTCGCCGATCTCGATCGTGCCCGCGGTGATCTCCTCCAGGCCGGCGATCATCCGCAGCAGCGTCGTCTTGCCGCAGCCAGACGGGCCGACCAGCACGGTGAACTCGCCGTCAGCGATCTCCAGATCGAGATCGCGCACGGCCATGGTCCCGTCGCGGTAGCGCTTGCTGACAGAAGTGATCTCGATCGCGGCCATGGCTCCTCTCCTTAGCGAATCAGCTCTGCCCGCGGACCGCCGCGCGGTGGGCGCCGGCGGCTGCGCCCTGCGGAATCAACTCGGCGCGCGCCGCGTGCAGGGCGACGGCGATCGCGCCCCGCAGCGCCGCCCGCTCTCCGAGCAGGCTCGTCTCGATGCGCGCGGTCAGCGGCACCAGCGCCGCCGCCGCCCCGCGCACGGGGCTGAGCAGCTGCGGGCTGGCGCCGATGCCGCCACCGAGGACGACCAGCTCGGGATCGAGGATCGCGCACACGGTGGCGATGGCAGCCCCGAGCCGGGCGGCCACGTGGCTCACCACGGCTCCGGCGTCGCCGTCACCATTGGCGGCCAGCTCGAACACCTCCTGGGCGGAGGTGACGGCGTCCGCGCGCGCCCCGGCGCGGCCGGCGAACGTGGCGAGCACGCCGGCGGCGCCGATCTCATCCTCGAGGCCGCCGTGCAGCTTGTGGCGTGGGTCGAACGGGTCGCCGACCAGCGGCAGGTAGCCGATCTCGCCGGCCGCGCCGTGGGCGCCGCGGACGAGCTCGTCGTGCATGACGATCCCCAGCCCGACGCCGGCGCCGACCCCGACGAACACCATCGTGGAGATCCCGCGCGCCAACCCGAATGTCTTCTCGCCCAGCGCGGCCAGGTTGATGTTGTTGTCGATCAGCACCGGGACGCCGAACCGGGTCCCGATCGCCCCCAGCGGGTCGATCACGCCGTCGCTCGAGACGTTGTACGCCAGGCGCACACGGCCGCTGTCGCGATCGACCACGCCCGGCGTGGAGATCCCGATCGCCAGGAGGCGCTCGTGGGTGGCGCGGCCGCGCTTCACGGCCCGGGTGGCGATGTCCAGAAGCTGGGCGGCGAGCGCCCGGCCGCCTCGCTTGGTGGTCGGCTCCTGCTCGTCGTGGATGGGCTCCCCGAACACGTCGGCGGCGCCGGCACGGATATTGGTGCCGCCGATGTCGAGCCCGACGACGAAGCCGGAGTTGTCGCGCACGACGTAGGCGATCGGGCTGCGGCCCCGGCGACCGTGCTGCGGGCCGAGCGCCGAGATCATTCCCGCCTGCTCCAGCCGGCTGACCGCCGCCCCGACGGTGGGCTTGGACAGCCCGGTGGCCGACGCGATCTCCGGCCGCGTCACCGGGCCGCCGCGAAAGACCGCCTCCAGCACGGCCTGCTCGCCGAGCTCCCGCAGCAGTCCGAGCCGCGAGTCCGGGGTGGCGCCGTGGCCGGACGGACCTGCTCCGTTCGGGTCCCGATCCGGCATTGTCATGGGTTCCTTACGAATGAGTTAGCCACCTTGACGCCTAAGAATACGGATTGTATGGTCGTTAGATCAAGCTTCTTACAAAAGCCTGCAGGACTGGGTAGAGGAGACCTGGATGCGACCTGAGCACATGCGGACGACACGCCGCGGCTTTATCACGACCACCACGAGCGCCGGGGTGGCCATGTGGTTGGCCGCCTGCGGCGGCAGCTCCAGCAGTTCCAGCAGCGCGGCGGGCGGCAGCTCGAGCGCCGCGGCGAGCGCGAGTGGGCCGGTGACCCTTAACAACCTGTTCCAGCAGCAGGCCGGGTACAGCGCCGCGGACCTGGCCGGCATGACCAAGCTGTTCGAGGCGGCGTATCCGAACATCAAGGTCAACAACACGCTGGTGGCCTACGAGGCGCTCCACGACAAGATCGTCGCGGCCGCCCCGGCCGGAACCTACGACGTGGTGCTGGGCGACTGCATCTGGCCGGCGGAATTCGGGTCCAAGGGCATCGTCAAGAACATCTCGTCGAACGTGAGCACGCTGCCGACGAGCCAGATCTTCCCCGGGGCGCTGGTGATGGCCGATTACCGGGGCAAGTACTACGGGATGCCGTGGATCCTCGACACCAAATACATGTACGCCAACGGTTCGATGCTGAAGAAGGCCGGGGTGTCCAAGGGCGATCTGACGACCTGGAACGGCGTCATGACTGCGCTCAAGCAGATCAAGGCCAAGGGCCTGGTCAAGTACCCGTGGCTGGGAAGCTGGTCCCAGGCCGAGGCGGTCGTCTGCGACTACGCGCAGCTGCTCGGCGCGTTCGGCGGCAAGTTCCTGGATTCGGCCGGCAAGCCGGCGTTCCAGTCCGGCGGCGGCCTCCAGGCGCTGGAGTTCATGAAGATGCTGCTCGACTCCAAGCTCGCCGACCCGGCGTCGACCAGCTCACTGGAGGCCGACGTGCTCAAGGCATTCGCCCAGGGCCGAATCGCGATGAACCTCAACTGGACCTTCCAGCTCGCGGCGGCGCTCGATCCGTCCCAGAGCACCGTCACCAAGGACGACGTGATGATCATGCACACTCCGGCCGGCACCGCTGGGACCAGCGCGCCGGGCTGTAACGGCGGCCAGCCGGTGATGATCACCACCGGGACCAAGCATCCAAACGAGGCATGGCAATTCGTCAAGTTCATCACCAGCCGGACGGTGCAGAACCAGTACGTGGCCGACTCGCTGCCGATCTGGTCGGCGTCCTACGACGACCCCGCGGTGATCAAGAAGGCGGGCGCCCAGCTTGTGTCGGTGGCCAAGACGCAGCTGCCCAACATGATCCTGCGCCCACAGGTGGCCAATTACAACGCCGCGTCCCAGGCGCTGCAGGTCCAGATCCAGGACGCGCTACTCGGGCGCAAGTCCCCCCAGGATGCGCTGAACTCGGCGGCGAGCGCATTTACCTCCGGGGCGCCCCCGCAGTGACCGCGGAGCCACGCCGCGGCGCCGCCCGGACGATGCGGTCGTGACCAATTCCGCCGCGCAGGTGCCCCCGCCCGGGGGCATGAGCTGGCGCGCGCGAACGCGGGAGGGCCGGTTCGCGCTGGCCCTGTTGGCGCCGAGCATCATCGTCGTCTTCGGGATCGTCGTCTATCCGATCCTCAAGACGCTGTACACGTCGCTGTTCGCGGTCGACACGCCGTTCTCGGGCCACTTCCCGTTCGTTGGGCTGGACAACTACACGTTCGCGCTGAGCCAGAGCGACTTCTGGTCCGCGGTGGAGCGCACGGCGTACTTCACGTTCGTCTCGACCGGTTTTGAGCTGCTGTTCGGGATGGCCATCGCCCTGCTGCTGTACGCCCCGCTGCGCGCGCGGTGGCTGTTCCGGACGATCGTGGTCCTCCCCTGGGCGCTGCCGACGATCGTCAACGGCGCCATGTGGCGCTACTTCTTCAATGCCCAGTACGGCGTCGTCAACGCCGCGCTGACACAGCTCGGGATCACCTCCTCCTACCACGCGTTCCTGAGCTCGCCGTTCGCCGCGCTGAACATCGTGGTGTTCGCCGACGTCTGGAAGAACACCTCGCTGGTGGCGTTCTTCCTGCTGGCCGGGCTGACGACCATCCCGCGCGATCTCTACGAGGCGGCCCGCGTCGACGGCTACGGCCGCTGGGGCGCGTTTACGCATATCACGCTGCCGCTGCTGCGCCCGGTGCTCGTGGTGGTGCTCGTGCTGCGCACGATCGAGGCGTTCAAGGTGTTCGACATCATCTACGTGATGACCGGTGGCGGGCCGGCCAACGGCACGCAGAGCATCGCCTTCTACACCTACCAGCGGGCCTTCTCGGACGAGTACTTCGGGTACGGAGCGGCGCTGGCCTACCTGATCGTCGTGTTCATCATGGTGCTGGCGATCATCTACATCCGCCTGCTGCGATCCGACTCCTACGGGATGGCCTGATGACCGACTCGCGGCGCTACCGGATCCTCATCCACTGCGCGGCGGCGCTGGTGTCACTGGTGATCCTCGTCCCGATCGCGTGGCTGGTGATCGCCAGCCTGGCGTCGCAGGCCGAGCTGCTGAAGATCCCGCTGAGCTGGATCCCCAGTCACCTGTCATTCAGCCGCTACTCGCAGATCTTCACCGCGCAGAACGGGACCATCTTCGCCAACTTCAGGGCCTCGCTGGTCAATAGCCTGATCGTCGCCACCGCCACGGTGGCGATCTCCATCACCGTCGGCGTGTTCGGCGCCTACGCGTTCGCCCGGCTGCGGTTCCGCGGCCAGCGCGCGTCGCTGCTGCTGTTCCTCTCCACCTACATGGTGCCGCCGATCGCCCTGGTCATCCCGCTGTACCTGATCATGGTCAAGCTCCAGCTGCTCAACACCCGGCTGGGCCTGATCATCGTCTACTGCACATTTGCCACCCCGTTCGTGCTGTGGATCATGGGCAACTACTTCCAGACGATCCCGCGCGAACTGGAGGACGCGGCGCGGATCGACGGCTGCACTCGGATCGGCGCGCTGTTCCGCGTGATCCTGCCGCTGGCGCGGCCCGGGCTGCTGTCCACGATGCTGTTCGCGTTCCTGATCGCGTGGGACGAGTTCCTGTACGCGCTCATCTTCACGTCGACGACGGCGGCGAAGACGATCCCGGTGGCCATCGCCGAGTTCACCGGTCGCTTCACCACGGACTTCGGGCTCCAGGCCGCCGGCGGGATCCTGGCCGCGATCCCGCCCGTGCTGATCGCGGTGATCTTCCAGCGCTACATCGTCGGCGGACTGGCCGCCGGGGCGGTCAAGGGATGACCGCGTTCCGCGACGCGATCGAAGCCCAGCCGGCCAACCTCCAGGCGGCGGCGCGCTCGTTTCACGATGCGATCGCCGAGGTCGACCTCGACGGCCTGCGTCGCGGAACGCTCGTGTTCGCCGGGATCGGCGCCTCGGCCCACGCCCTCATCCCGTCGGTGCTGGCACTCCGCGCCGCCGGCCGCCGCGCGTTCGCGGTCCAGGCCACCGAGCTCGACGGGCCCGGAGCGCGGGACCTCGCGGACGCGTTCGTGCTGGTGTCCCAGTCGGGGGCCAGCGTCGAGACCGTCGCGGCGCTGGAGCGGATCCAGGGGGTCCCGATGATCGCCGTCAGCGCCCGTGGCGACAGTCCGCTGGCGCGCGCAGCGCAGGCGTGGCTGCCGCTGGGCCCGGCGCCGGACACCCCGGTCGCGACGCTCTCCTACACGGCGACGCTGCAGGCGCTCGGAATGCTGTGCGGGGCGTTACTCGGCGAGCAGCGCCGGGCGGACTCGATCTGGGAGCGGCTGCCGGAGGTGTCCTCCGAGGTGCTGGACAGCAGCCGCCACCAGGTGACCGAGCTGGCCGACGGCTTTACGCAGATCACCTCGCTGGACGCCGTCGGCGGCGGGCCGGGGCGGGCCTCGGCGAACGAGACCGCGCTGCTCGGGCGCGAGGCGTTGCGGCTTCCGGCCACCGGCATGGACACGCGCGAGTACCTCCACGGACCGCTGGAGGCGGTGGCGCCGGGTCACGGCGCGGTGGTGTTCGGGCGCTCGCGTGAGCACGCGCTGGCCACGGCGATGGCCTCCTACGGCGCGCAGGTGGCCCTGGTCGGGGACCGCGTCGATGGGGTTCCCGACGGCGTGGCGCCGTTCCCGTTGCCCGAGGTGCCCGAGGTGGCCGCGGCGATCCTGCAGATCCTGCCGGTCCAGCTTCTCGTCGAAGAGGTCGCCACCCGCCGGGGCATGGTCATCGGCGAGCTGCGCCGCCACCAGGACGACACCAAGCTCGGATGACGCCGGGTCCGGGCAGCGGGCGACGCGGAGTGACGGTGATCGGCTGCGTCCAGGCCGACGTGGTGATCAGCCCGGTCACGGAGCTGCCACCGGCGGGCGCGACGCTGCTGACCGAGCAGGCTGACATTCGCGTCGGCGGAGCCGGCGCCAATGCCGCCCTGGCGTTCGTGGAGACCGGGCTGCCGGTGCGGCTGATGGGATGCGTCGGCTCCGACCAGCTCGGTGACTGGATGCGGGCCGAGCTGACCGCGGCGGGACTCGTTGATGAGCTGGCCGTGATCGGTGAGCGAGCGACCGGGCTCACGGTGGCGCTCGAGTCCCACCACCGCGACCGCACCTTCCTTACCCATCTCGGGGTCAACTCCGACTGGGTGCCGGAGATGATCCCGGCCGATGCGCTGCGCTGCGAGAACCTGCTGCTGTGCGATTACTTCGTCGCGCCGGGACTGCAGGGCGACGCGGCTCGGTCCCTGCTGCAGGCCGTCCGGCGAGCCGGGGGGCGCACGTTCTTCGATACCGCCTGGGACCCCCACGGCTTCTCCGCCGAGACCCAGACCATCGTGCGCGGCCTGCTCAGCGATGTGGACGTGTTCCTCCCCAACGAGGCCGAGGCGTGCGCGCTCGCCGGCATGCCGGGCGGCGACGCCCGGGCGGCGGCCCGGATCCTGCAACGTGACTCGGGCGGCTGGGTGGTGGTCAAGCTCGGCGCTCGCGGTTGCCTGGCGATCGGACCCGACGGCGCCGAGCACGCCGCCACCGCGCCCGCCGCCAGTGTCGCCGACACCACCGGGGCCGGGGACGCCTTCAACGCCGGGCTGGTGCACGCCCTGAGCGACGGCGCCGACTGGCCCGCCGCCCTGGGAGCCGCCGCCCGCTTCGCCACCGAGATCATCGGGCGTCCCTCCCATGATCGCTGGCGCCCGCGGCGTGAGGAGCGTTCCCGCGGCGCTCACGCGCCGATCGGCGGGGGCGGATAAGGGCCCTCGTGCCCTAAGGTACCCGACGTGCTCGGGCTACCCGATGGCGTCACCGCTTGCCTGTTCGATCTCGACGGCGTGCTGACGCAAACGGCCAAGGTTCACGACGCCGCCTGGAAGCAGACGTTCGACGATTACCTGCGCTCCCGCGCCGAGAAGACCGGCGAGCCGTTCAAGGCATTCGACTCCGGCGCGGACTACAACGAGTACGTCGACGGCAAGCCCCGCTACGACGGGGTGCGCTCGTTCCTGCAGTCGCGCGGAATCGAGCTGCCGGAGGGGACTCCGGACGACTCGCCCGACGAGGAGACCGTCTGCGGGATCGGCAACCGCAAGAACGACCTGGTGCTCGAGATGATCAAGCGCGACGGCGTCGAGCCGTACGACGGCTCGGTGCGCTATCTAAAGGCCGCCCGCGACGCCGGGCTGCGCCGCGCGGTGGTGTCCTCGAGCGCGAACTGCAAGGACGTGCTGGTAGCCGCCGGCATCGAGGACCTGTTCGAGGTGCGCATCGACGGCAACGTCGCCGATGAGCAGCACCTCAAGGGCAAGCCGGCGCCGGACACATTCCTGGCCGGCGCGCGGGCGCTCGGCGTAGCGCCGGCGCAGGCGGTGGTGTTCGAGGACGCGACCGCCGGCGTCCAGGCGGGGCACGACGGGGAGTTCGGGTACGTCGTCGGTGTCGATCGGATCGGTCACGGTCACGCCGACGCGCTGCGCCAGCACGGCGCGACCGTTGTGGTCCAGGACCTCGCCGAACTGCTGCCTCGATCGTGATCGAGCATCCGGCGTTCCCGGTCGAGCCGTGGACCGTGCGCGAGACCGAGCTGCACCTGGACAACCTGGCCCAGACCGAGTCCGTGTTCGCGCTGTCCAACGGCCACATCGGCTTGCGTGGCAACCTCGACGAGGGCGAGCCCTACGGGATCCCCGGAACCTATCTCGGCGGGTTCTACGAGGTCCGTCCGTTGCCCTACGCCGAGGCCGGCTTCGGCTATCCCGAGGACGGCCAGACCGTGGTCAACGTCACCAACGGCAAGGTCATCCGCCTGCTGGTCGAGGACGAGCCGTTCGACGTTCGCTACGGCATCGTCCGCAGCCACGAGCGGGTGCTCGATCTCCGCGACGGCGTCCTTCGCCGCCACGTCGAGTGGACCTCGCCGACCGGGCGCACGGTCCGGGTGCGCAGCACCCGGCTCGTGTCGTTCACCCAGCGGGCGGTGGTGGCGATCGAGTACATCGTCGAGCCCGTCGACGACACGTTCCCGGTGGTCGTGCAGTCGATGCTGTCGGCCAACGAGGAGGCGCCGGTCGCCAGCGCCGATCCGCGCGCGGCCGCCGCGCTGGCGTCCCCGCTCGAGTCCGAGGCCTATGACTGCGCCGACATGCGCGCGATCCTCGTCCATCACACTCGCGAAAGCGGGCTGCGGATGGCGGCGGCCATGGATCACCTGGTGGAGGGACCGGAGGGGACGGGGACGAGCGTGGAGGCGTTCCCCGATACCGCCCGCATGATCGTGACCGCCGAGCTGTCACCCGGTCAGCCGCTGCGGATCGTCAAGCTGTTCGCCTACGGATGGTCGGCCGAGCGGACGGCGGCGGCGTTGCGCGATCAGGTCTCGGCCGCCGGTCACGGCGCGGTCCACACCGGCTGGGACGGGCTGCTGGCCGCCCAGCGCTCGTACCTGGACGACTTCTGGGAGCGGTCCGATGTCGAGATCGACGGTGACGCCGAGCTGCAGCAGGCGATTCGGTTCGCTCTGTTCCACACGCTCCAGGCCGGCGCCCGCGGCGAGCAGCGTGCGATCGCCGCCAAGGGGCTGACCGGACCGGGGTACGACGGGCACACCTTCTGGGACACCGACACCTTCGTCCTCCCCGTGCTGACCTACACCGCTCCCCACGCGGCGGCCGACGCGCTGCGCTGGCGGCACGGGACCCTGGATCTGGCGCGTGAGCGGGCGCGCCAGCTCGGACTGAAGGGCGCGGTGTTCCCGTGGCGCACGATCGGTGGCGAGGAGTGCTCCAGCTACTGGCCGGCGGGGACGGCGGCGTTTCACATCAACGCCGACATCGCCGACGCCGTCCGGCGCTACCAGGCGGCCGGCGACGACCCTGACTTCGAGCGAACCGTCGGGGTGGAGCTCCTGGTGGAGACCGCGCGCCTGTGGCGCTCGCTCGGCCACCACGATGCGAGCGGGCGGTTCCGGATCGACGGGGTGACCGGCCCCGACGAGTACAGCGCGGTCGCCGACAACAATGTCTTCACCAACCTGATGGCGCAGCGGAACCTGCGCACCGCCGCCGACGCCGTGGAGCGGCACCCCCACCGCGCCGCGGAGCTCAAGGTGGACGACGAGGAGGCCGCGGCGTGGCGCGATGCCGCCGCGAAGATGGTGATCCCCTATGACGAGGCGCTCGAGGTCCATCCTCAGGCCGAGGGCTTCACCGATCATCAGGTGTGGGATTTCGCGGCGTGTGGCGTGGGCCAGTACCCGTTGCTGCTGCACTTCCCCTACTTCGACCTGTACCGCAAACAGGTGGTCAAGCAAGCCGACCTGGTGCTGGCGCTGTTCCTGTGCGGCGACTCGTTCAGCGCCGCCGAGAAGCAGCGGGACTTCGACTACTACGAGCCGCTGACCGTGCGCGACTCGTCGCTGTCCGCCTGTTGCCAGGCGGTGGTCGCCGCCGAGGTCGGCCACCTCGACCTCGCCTACGACTACTTCGCCGAGGCGGCCCTGATGGATCTGGACGACCTCGAGCACAACACGCGCGACGGCATCCACATCGCCTCGGTCGCCGGCACGTGGATCGCCGCGGTGGCCGGGTTCGGCGGGATGCGCGATCACGACGGCCAGCTGACCTTCAGCCCCCGGCTGCCCGCCGCGCTCACCCGCCTGAAGTTCCGGCTGATGTTCCGCGGCACCAGCCTGCGGGTCGAGGTGGACAACCGGCATGCGCGGTACTCGGTCGTCGACGGGAAGTCGCTCGAGATCCGCCACCACGGCGATCCGGTCACTGTCAAGCCGGGACAGACCCTTCAGCTGGAGATCCCGCCGCTCAGGGTGCGCCCCGCCCCGACGCAGCCGCCGGGGCGCGTGCCCACCCAACGACGCCCGCCCCGCTGACGCGGGGACGGTGGCTGACGGACCCCGTCGTGGCCACGGTTGCTACGGCCGGGCGGTGGCGCTGTCAACGTCGCCGGCAGCGAGGAAGGTCGTGTACGCGAGCACCGCACCCTGCCTCACGTCGGAGCGCTCCGGATCGCCGACGAGCGTCTCGTCGGCCTCGAGCAGCGCTCCGGTGGCGGGCGCGAAGATGAGCGTGGACCGGACAAGCTGCCCGGAGCCGGCTGAATCGACGCTGACCGCCACCCCCGACCGGCCGGCGCGGTCCGTGACCGTGCCGCTGTTGATCACTCCCGGGGTGCGGGCGAGCAGGCGGAGGATGGCCGCCTGCACCGCCGGCGCGATCGGCTGGTCGCTGGCCAGGGCGGCGAGTCCGAGGAACCCGGTGGCCGGGCCCGAGCCGGCGGGCGCCGCTGCCTGGAGGCGATGCACGAGCGCGACCACGCTCGTCGACAGTGCCGGCAGCGGACCGCCCGCCGCCGCGCTCACCCGCAAGCTGGTGGCGGCAGAGCGTGGATTGCGAACGAGGCTGACGACGCGTCCGCTGCCGGCCGAATCGCGCCAGGACTCGATGACGGCGGGGACGACGTCACCGGGCGGGGCGTGTCCGGACCGCTTCGACGCGAGCTGCCACGCCTCGCGCTTCACGTAGGCGTATGTGCCGTGGGGGGCCGGCACCGCGCCCGAGCGGTGCGCCGCGACCGCGGCGAGGCGGGTCAGCACCGCGGCGCCCGACGGCGGGAGCGGCGGGCTGTAGGTCAGGGCGGCCGGCGTCGCCGCATACGTCGGCCGCGTCGGCCCCCAGCCGAACACGGGGTGGCCGAGGAGCGCGACGAGCTCAGCGACCAGGACGATCGTGATAACCAGGTTCTGGAGCCTCCGCGGCCGGGACAGAGCGTCGGCGAGCGGCGGGTCACCCGCTGGCTCATCCGGCGCCGCTCGCTCGGGAGGATGCTCGCCGGACATTGCCAGGAGTCAATCAGTCACCGATTTGCCCTGCTGAGGGCGGGGTAGGTGCTGAGCATGCCCCAAGAACTGAACGTCGGAGATCTCAAGCTCACGTCGACCGCGTTTCATCACCACGAGCGCATCCCGGACCGCCACAGCGGCGACGGCGAGGACATCGCACCGGAGTTGATGTGGTCCGGCGCCCCCGCCGGCACGGAGGCGTTCGCGATCGTCGTGCACGACCCTGACGCACCGCTGGTGGACGGATTCACCCACTGGGTCGCCTACAAGATTCCGGGAGATGCCAGCATGCTCGCCGAGGGCGGCGGCGACGCCGTCCAGGGCACCAACTCGATGGGCAACAGCCGCTTCAACGGACCGGCGCCACCGCCCGGTCACGGCTCCCACCACTATTACTTCTGGATCTACGCGCTCGACGAGGATCTCGACCTGGAGCCCGGCTTGGACCGGCGGGCGCTGCTGGCGAGGATCGAGGATCACGTGATCGAGCAGGCACGGCTGGTCGGCACCTTCTCTCACTGACGACGGCGCCGCGCCTCAACCCTCCCGGGAACGCAGCGGCGCCAGCGCGTCCTGGATCGCGAGCAGCTCGTCGAGCATGGCCGATGCCGCCTGGGCCATCACGTCGTTGCCCTGGATCGCGCGGTCGTCATCGAGGAACTGCTGCACGAACGGGATGTTCACCGACGCAGTGGTCGGCATCATCGCCAGCGCGGTGACGACCTGCTTGAGCTGCTGTACAGCCCGGGTACCGGCGGCCACCCCGCCGTAGGAGACGAACCCGACCGGCTTGTAACGCCACTCGTGGTGCAGGTAATCGATCGCGTTCTTCAGCGCCGCCGGATAGCCATAGTTGTACTCGGCGGTGACCAGGACGACGGCGTCGGCGGCGTCGACCGTGGCGCTCCAGGCCTGGGTGTGACCCTTGGTGTACCGGCGCAGGCGGGGATGGTGGGGCTCGTCGAGCAATGGCAGAGCGAGCTCGGCGAGGTCGGCGAGCTCCAGATCGAACCCGCCATGCTCGGTGGCCTCACCGACGAACCAGTCGGCGACGGGCACGCCGACGCGGCCGGGACGAGTGCTGGCGATGACGACCAGGAGCTTGGGCATGGGTCGGGTTCATAGCATCAACACGCGGCGGGCCGCGGTGACGTAACGTCGTCCTCGTGTCCGCCGCCACACCCCCCCAGCGGCCCTCACCGACGGCAGCAGATCTGAGCGGACGCTTCACGGGGCGCCTGGTGCGCGTGGAGCCGCTGGCGGTCGAGCACGAGCCGGGACTGATCGCAGCGGCGGGGGATCCGGAGATGTTCGCGTGGATGCCGGTGGACATGGCGTCGTCACCGGAGGCGCTGCACGACTGGCTGATGACCGCGGTGGACAGCGCGCGGCTGGGCCGCGAGGTGCCATATGTGACCCTCGCTGCCGACTCGGGTGAGGTGCTCGGCTCCACGCGCTTCCTCGAACTGCGCCTCGAGCACCTGCGGGCGGAGATCGGCTGGACCTGGGTCACCCGCCGCGCCTGGGGGACCGGCGCCAACGTCGAGACCAAGCTGCTGCTGCTCGAGCACGCGTTCGAGCGGGTCGGCCTGCGCCGGGTCGAGTTCAAGACCGACGCCCGCAACGAGCGCTCGCGCGGCGCGCTGCTGGCCCTCGGGGCCACGTTCGAGGGGATCCTGCGCAAGCACATGGTCGTCCGCGATGGTGACGAGCGGGACTCGGCGTACTTCTCGGTGATCGACAGCGAGTGGCCGCAGGTCAAGGCCCACCTGCAGCGGCGCATCGACGGGAACCTCGGATGAGCGCGGTGAGGGCGCGCGTCAAACGGCCCGCGCGGTGCACAGCAGCGTGCCCATCTCCAGGCGCAGCGTTCCGCCGTGGGCGTCGATCGCGCCGGCCACGGCGTCGAGGATCCGATCGCGCTGAGCCTCGGCAAGCAGCCGGTACTCCGACAGCGTGCCCAGGAGCCCGGTGTACTCGGCGGCGGTGTGGTTCTGGCTCCAGTGATAGACCCGCGTCGCCGGATCGGTGAACTGCGCCGTGCCGGCGATCTCGGTCCCCCAGTCGGCGGCCTCGTCGAGGCGGGAGCTGGCCGGATGCATCGAACCGTCAGCCGACATCTCCGGGGCGACCTCCCGGTAGACCGCCAGCATCGCGTCCCGCAGGGCTGACGGACCCCAGACGGGGCGGTTCCAGAATGCGGCGAGCAGCCCGCCGGATCTCAGCGCCCGGTGGGCCTGCGCGTAGCGCATCTCCGGATCGATCCAGTGCCACGCCTGCGCCGAGTACAGGAGCCCGAATCGCTCGCCGGCCGGATCCCAGAGCTCGAAGTCGCACTCCACCACCGCGACGTTCGGGTCGCCGGCGAACTTGCGACGGGCGATCCCCGCCATGCCGGCGCTCGGCTCGATCGCCAGCACCCCGACGCCGCGGGCGGCGAACAGCTCGGTGGCCTTGCCGGTTCCCGCGCCGACCTCCAGGACGCGGCCGCCGGCGGGGATGTCCGCGCCGGCGATCAGGTCATCGACGAGCTCCGGGGGATACGTCGGACGGTGGCGGTCATACAGGTCCGCCACGTCGCCGAAGACAAGTCTGCGCGGCGTGCCCATGGCCTCTCAGTCAAGCATCCGGCACGACGATCCGGCACGGCGCCCGCCCACAGCACTCGTCGGTACGCTGGCAGGCCGGATGGCAGGTGGATCGCGAATCGCAGTGAGGGCCCCGCGTGCGCTGCTGCTGGCGGGGATGCTGGCGGCGGGGCTGCTGCCGGCGGGCGCCGCGCGGGCCACGCTCACACGGGAGGGACCGCTGGCCGCCACCACCCGCATGCGGGTGACGGTCACCCTGAAGCCCCGTGATCCGGCCGCTCTGGCGGCGTACGCGCGGGCCGTCTCCATGCCCGGGTCCCCCGAATATCGCCGGTACCTGACACCCGCGGGGTTTGGCCGCCGCTTCGGCGCCACCACCGCCCAGGTCGACACCGTGCGCGAAGCGCTTCGAGCCCGGGGGCTGAGACTGGACGCGGTCAGCCAGGGCGGGTTGTCGATCTCGGTGTCGGCGACCGCGGGGCAGCTCGAGCGCGCATTCTCGATCGGCCTCGAACGGGTGGCGCTGCACGGGCGGTCCGGCGCGATCACCGCCACCGCTCAGCCGGCCTTCGCCGCCGGCGCCGCCACCGCGGTCCAGTCGGTGCTCGGCCTCGACACGTCGTCTGCCCCGCGTCCACTCCTCGTCCACGGTCCGCGGACGGCCGCGGCGCGGCCGTCGGCCCGGGCGCGCGTCGCCACCGGCGGCCCGCAGCCGTGCAGCGAGGTCAAGGCGGCGCAAGCCAGCCCCGTCGGGACCGGCGGCTTCACCGCCGATCAGATCGCCTCGGCGTACGGCTTCAGCGGCCTGTACGAGGCCGGGAACAAGGGGGCGGGCATGACAGTCGCGGTCTACGAGCTCGAGCCCGACGATCCCTCCGACATCGCCCACTACCAGTCGTGTTATGGAACCCGCGCCACGATCACCGACGTCCCGGTGGACGGAGGAACCGGCATCGGCCCCGGCAGCGGCGAGGCCGCGCTGGACATCGAGAACCTCATCGGGCTGGTGCCGGACGCCAACGTGCTCGTCTACCAGGGCCCGAACTCCAACTCGGGCGATCCGGGCTCGGGCCCGTACGACACATTCAGCGCGATCATCAACCAGGACCGCGCGCGGGTAATCACCGTGTCGTGGGGCCAGTGTGAGTCCGCCCTGCGCCAGCCCGACGCACTCGCGGAGAACACCCTGTTCGAGCAGGCCACCGTACAGGGCCAGTCGATCGTGGCCGCCTCGGGGGACAGCGGCGCCGAGGACTGCGACACCGGCGGGGCGCTCCCTCAGACCCAGGCGGCGGTCGACGACCCCTCCAGCCAGCCGTACGTGACCGGTGTCGGCGGAACCTCGCTGACCGCGCTCGGGCCCCGGCCCAGCGAGACTGTCTGGAACAGCGGCGGCAACGTCATCACCGACATGGTGCAGCCCGGCGCCGGCGGCGGCGGTATCTCCACGTTCTGGCCGATGCCCGCCGCCCAGCGCGATGCGGCGGCCGCCCTCGGCGTGCAGTCCCCGCTGGCCGCCGGCGCCGCCTGCGGCAATCCCGGCGGGTACTGCCGCGAGGTCCCCGACGTCTCCGCCGACGCCGACCCGAACACGGGGTACCTCATCTACTGGAATGGCACCGGGTCGGTCGGCGGGCAGCCGACGGGGTGGCAATCGATCGGTGGGACGAGCGGGGCGGCGCCGCTGTGGGCGGCGTTGCTGACCCTCGCCGACGCGTCGCCCGGGTGCGCGACATCGCCGGTGGGCTACGCCGATCCGGCGCTGTACCGGGCCGCCAGCACCGCCTATGCCGCCGACTTCAACGACGTCACGACCGGCAACAACGACTTCACCGGGACCAATGCGGGCCGCTATGCCGCCGGCCCCGGCTATGACCCGGTCAGCGGGCTGGGGACGCCCGACGCCACCGCCCTGGCGGGAGCCCTGTGCGCTGACACGGTCCGGCTGGCGGGTCTGCGCTCACAACGATCCACGATCCACGCCTCGGTGTCCCTGCGGCTGCGGGCGAGCGACGCCGCGGGCACCGGGCTGTCCTATACGGGCGCCGGTCCGCACGGCCTCACCGGTCTCCCGCCGGGACTGAAGCTCGACTCCATCACGGGCACTGTGAGCGGAAGGCCGTTCCGGACGGGTCGCTTCACGGTGCGGATCGCGGCTCGCGACGACGCGGGTTCGGCGGCGTCGGTCGCGTTCGTGTGGACCGTCGGCGCCATGCCGAGGGTGTCGCGCCTGTCATTGACACGGACCGTCGCCGGTCCCGAGCTGGCGTTCACCGTGTCCGCCGGACGGGACTCGCCGCCCCTGCAGACACTGACGATCACCGTCCCGCGGTACCTGCGGATCGCCTCGCGTCACGGCGTCGGCGTCAGCTCGACGGCGGCCAAGCCGACGCGACTGAGATTCACCGATCACGCGACGCGCGGCACGAGCCTGACGATCACGCTGCGGCAGGCCACCAACAGCCTGCGGGTCCAGCTCGCGCCGCCGAGCCTGCGCACCGCCGGAGCAGAGGCCACGGCACTGCAGAGCGGCAGCCGCGTGTCGCTGTCACTGAGCGTGACCGACGCCGATTCCGGCCAGAGCAAGCTGACGCCCAAGGTGACGGTGGCCTCGTGACGTTGCTGTCGGGATCGTCACAGGCGGACATCGACGCGTCGATCGCCGAGTGCTGGTCCGTCGTCGAGGACATCGCCCACGCGCCGGAGTGGCAGCGAGGGCTCGAGCGCGTCGACGTCGTCGAGCGCGACGATGCGGGCCGCGCACTTGTCTGTGACACCGTCACAGACGCCAAGATCACGAAGGTCCAGTGCCGGATTCGCGTCGACTACGCACCGCCGCATCGCATGACGTTCACCCGCATCGAGTCCGACGACGTCGACCAGATGGAGGGCGCCTGGGAGCTCGAGGAGATCCGGAACGGCGCGGCCACACGCGCCACCTACCGGCTGGCGGTGGATCCGGGACGGGTCGGGTTCATGGCCCGGCCGCTGGAGCGAGCGCTGCGCCCGCTGGTCGTCGGGGGCCGTGCGCAGGAGCTGGCGAAGGCGGTGGCAGCGCGGGCTTAGTGCCGCGGGTTCGGTAGCGCCGTGGACGGGGCGTCGGTGTGGCCACGAGCGACGTCGGTCAGCAGCGAGATCATCGACTTGGCGGCGGGCGCGACGCCGGGTCCCGACATGGTGGCAGCAGTGACCAGGCGCGCCGGGCTCGCCGGCGCGAGCGCGCGGACGACGATCCCGGAGTGGACTCGGGTCAATGCCAGCCGCGGGATCAGCGCCACCCCCACACCGGCGGCGACGAGACCCTGAACGGTGTCGTAGTCGTCTGACTCGAAGGCGACGTCGGGCTCGAACCCGGCCGCCAGGCACGAGCGGACCACGTGCCGGGCGCAGGGGCTCTCGGCCGACGTCTGAACCCACTGCTGGTCACGCAGATCAGCCAGCGTCAGCGCCGGCGTCGACGCGAGCGGATGGTCGGCCGGCAGGGCCACGTCCATCGGGTCCTCGAGCAGTCGCACCGAGCGCAACCCGGCACCCGGACGGTCGCGCCGCGGCTGGATCGCCGGAAACTCGAACAGCAGCGCCAGATCGAACTCACCGGCGCGCACCCGCGGTCCGATCTGCTCGGGCTCGCCCTCGGCCAGCGTCAGCGAGACGTCCGGATGAGCGCGGCGGAACCGCGCCACCGCCAGCGGCATCAACGTCGCCCCCGCCGACGGGAACGACGCCACCCGCAACCGCCCGGACCGGCTCCCGAGAACGGCGGCGAGGTCAGCCTCGGCGGCCTCCACCTGGGCGAAGATCATCTCCGCATGGGTGACGAGGGTCGCGCCGGCCGCGGTGGGCCGAACTCCGCGCCGATCCCGGATGACGAGCGTTGTGCCGGTCTCGGCCTCCAACCGCGCGATTGCCTGCGAGATCGCGGATTGGGTGTAGGAGAGGGCATCCGCGGCCGCCGAGAAGGACCCCCGGCTGACCACCGTGCACAGGACCTGGAGACGCCCCAGATTCAGCATTAGCAAAGCTTATCGAGATTATGAATAACTCCATTGGCACTGATCGGCAAGAGGGTGCGACGCTCCCGGCGAACCACAACGAGGAACACCGCTCAAACAGGAGACGTGGGATGGCGCCGACCGCGATCGTTTCGTACGACGACACACAGAATGACCTCGACGCCCTGATGCTGGGGCGGACCCTCCGCGATGCCGGCGCCAAGCTGACGCTCGCCTACGTCCGCCACGCCACTCACCGCCAGATCGAGCACGAGCAGCTCTCCCAGCAGGAGGCCGAGGCGCTGCTCGAGCGCGGCGCCCACTGGCTCGACGATCGGTACGTCGAGCGACGCGTCGTCGTCAGCCCATCCACCGCCGAGGGCCTCGGTTGGCTCGCCGCCGAGGAGCAGGCCGAGCTCATCGTGTTCGGGTCCGACTACCGCACCCGCAGCGGCCATGTGGCGATCGGGCGCTCGGCGCAGACGCTGCTCGAGGGCGGCCCAGCGGCGCTCGCCCTGGCGCCCGCCGACTACGCCGCCCGTCGCGACCATGACATCCACACCATCGGCGTCCTCACCGGCTCCGCCGACGAGGCCGCGATCGAGACCGCGTTCTCGATCGCCGAGCGCCTCGACGCCACGGTGGCCGACACCGACCGCGGCGTCGATCTGCTCATCGTCGGCTCACGCCGGGAGGCCCGGGACGGCCGGGTCATGATCACCTCGCGCGCACACAAGGCGATCGAGGAGGCGACGGCTCCCGTGCTGGTCGTCGCTCGCGGCGTCGCGCTGCACTTCGACACGCTCGTCACCGTCTGAAACGCTGGCCCTCAGCCCAGATCGGCTGAGATCCGGGCTCAGCGGCGCCTGATTGTGACCCGTCGCGGGAGAACGGCCGGATATCGTGCGCCGCCGTGCGAACGCTGGTCATCTCCGATCTGCACCTGGGCACCCGTCCGGGACACGATGTGCTGCAGCGGCCGGCGGCGCAGGCTCGGCTGTTCGCGGCGCTGGACGGCGTTGACCGTCTTGTCCTGCTCGGCGACGCGCTGGAGCTGAACACGCGCAACCCCCGGCGCGCGGCCGCGCGCGCCGAACCGGTGGTCCGCGCCATCGGACAGCGGCTCGGTCCCGACCGCGAGGTGATCGTCGTGCCGGGCAACCACGACGCCGGCCTCGTCCGCGCGTGGGCGCTGGCGCAGGGGCCGCGCCTGGCGCCGTCAACCGCCGTCGATCCGGGAGCGAGCCCGGCGCTCGAGTGGCTCGTCGCCGGCCTGGCGCCGGCGCGGACGCGCGTCAGCTACCCGGGGGTGTGGCTCGGCGAGCGCGTGTGGGCCACGCACGGGCATTACCTGGACCGTCACCTCCTACCGGAGTCGTCGTTCGGGATTCCGCGCGGCCGTCTCGGCCGCAGCGTGCCCCGGACCGTGCTGCCGATGGAGTACGAGCGCGCGCGGCGGCGGGCCGGGCGGCGGGACCGGACGCGTGATTCGCTCGGCGCGCGGCTGCGTGCCCGGCCGGTGGCCACCGTGCTGGAGGGCGCCGCCGAGGTCCTGCGCCGGGCGGCGATGCCCAACCTGCCACACCTGATGATGCGGGGCGGGCTGGCGCCGGTGACCGCGACCGTGATCGACACCCAGATGCGGCACGCCAGCATCCCCGCGATGGCGCGCGTCGTGCGACGGTTGGGCCTCGACGCGGATTGGGTGCTGTTCGGCCACGTCCACCGGCGCGGCCCGATCGGAGACGAGCCGTGGCCGGTGCTCGGCCGCGGTGCCCCGCGGTTGCTCAACACCGGGTCCTGGGTGTTCGACCCACTGCTCGTCGACCGGGCGACGCCACCTCACCCCTACTGGCCGGGCGGCGCGGTGCTGCTCGAGGACGGCCGCCCGCCGCGGTCGGTGGGTCTGCTCGACGATCTCAGCGCCGAGGATCTGCGCCCGCCGCGGTGATGATCTGACGCAGGATGAGATGGCTGTCACCGAACTCGTGCCACAGGTATCCGTGATCGAGCGCGGAGGCGTAGGACCGTTGCAGGAGTGAGTCCCCGCCGATCGCGGCGAGCATCTGCAGGTGGGAGGCCTGGGGCTCGTGCCAGCCGGTGATCAGGCCGTCGATCACGTTGACGCCGCGATCGGGATCGATCACGAGCCCGGTCCATCCGGCGTCGGCCGCGACCGACCCGTCGGGGCGCCCGACGGTCTCGAGCGCGCGGACCACGGTCGTCCCGACGGCGATCACCCGGCCGCCCGACGAGCGGGTCAGGTTGACCAACCGTGCGGTCGCGGGCGGCACCGCGAAGGGCTCTGGGAAGGGCGGCTCGTAGCGCTCCGGCGAGGACACGCCGCAGTGCAGGGTGATCGGCGCGACGGCCACACCGGCGGCGACCAGCGCGCTGATCAGCTCATGCGTGACCGGGCGTCCGGCGCTCGGCATCTCGGCGCTGCCCGGAGTTGTCGCATAGACGTTCTGGTATGCCGACAACGGCCACGGGTGCTCCACGTACGAGTAGCGGATGGGGTCACCGTGGTGCTCCATCAGATCCTCGATCGTGCCCGGCCCGTCAAAGCGCGCCAGCCACAGCCGGGAGCCGGAGGCGTACGGTGCGACCAGCTCCAGCGTGCCGTGATGGCCCGGCAGTCGGATCGTCTCCCCCGCGCGGCCGCGCGAGGGGCGAGCGCCGTCCGGCGAGCGCAGCTCCACCACCCGCCAGCGCTCGTCGAGCTCCGGTGCGCGGGTGGCGAAGTGGACCCGCAACGGCGAACCGTCCAACCGAGCGCCGGCCACCGCCGCGGGCAGCGTCGCGGACACGTTGACGACGACCAGGTCGCCGGGCGCCAGCAGCTCGGGCAGCTCGCCGAACGCAGCGTGGAAGATCGCGCCGTCGGAGGCATCGGCGACCATCAGCTTGACTCCGTCACGCGCCAGGCCCCGTGCCTCCGGAGGCGATGTCGCCTCCAACGCGTGCGGCAGCTCGAAGGCCAGCGCGGTCATGACTGCAGCTCGCCGGCCAGGAGCTCCCGGGCCTCGTAGCGCCCGCTGGGCAGCGAGGACCCGATCAGCTCCAGCAGGCCCGGGACGCTGCGCTCGGGGGGCGGCCGGTCGGAGATGTCCTCGCCCGGGAATGCCTCCTGATGCATCCGGGTGCGCATGTCCCCGGGGTCAACGGCGTAGACGCGCAGCGCCGGCCGCTCGGCGGCCAGGATCGCCGTCAGCTGATCGAGGGCCGACTTGGACGAGCCGTAGCCACCCCAACCCTCGTACGGTTCCACGGCCGCATCGGAGGTGACGTTGACCACCCCCGCCCCGTCGGGCATGAGCGGCAACGCCAGCTGGATCAGCGCCAGCGGCGCGAGGACATTGATCGCGTAGACCCGCTGCAGGACATCGAGCGGGTACTCGGCCAACGGCGGCTGCGGGCTGGGCCCGAGGATCGAGGCGTTGTTGACGAGCAGATCGATGCGATCGCCGGCGGCATCGACGACCGCTTCGCGGTGCCATGCATCGGCGATGTCGCCCACGATCGCCCGCACGTCGGTGAGCCGATCCAGTTCTGTGGCCGCCCGCTGGAGGTCGTCGGCTCCGCGGGCGTCGATGACGAGCCTCCATCCGCGCTGGGCGAGTGACCGGGCGAGCGCCAGGCCAAGCCCGCGGGAGGCTCCGGTGATGATTGCTGTTGACATGACCGTGACGCTACGTCGGGCGCGGTCCCGGTTTCCAGGGTCAATTGGTCGTAGGACCCGGTCGTGGACCGTCAGGACCGGCGCCGGGCGATACCGCGCCTTACGGCGAGCACCGCCGCCTGGGTCCGATCGGCGACGCCGAGCTTGGCCAGCACGCGCCCGACGTGGGCCTTGACCGTCTTCTCGGAGATCTCCAGCTCCGCCGCGATTCGCTTGTTGGAGCGCCCGAGCGCGATCAGGTCGAGGACCTCGCGCTCACGGCGGGTGAGATGCTCGATGCCATCGGCCGCCGGACCCGGCGGGGCGCTGAGCTGGTGCAGCAGCCGCGCCGCCACCGTCGGATCGATCAGCGCCTCATCGGCGCACGCGCTGCGCACCGCACGGGCGAGCTCGGACGGCTCCACGTCCTTGAGCAGATAGCCGGCCGCGCCCGCCTGGAGCGCCGGCATCAGCCGCTCGTCGTCGAGAAAGCTCGTCAGCACGATCACGCGGCTGGGCGAGTCCCGCCGCCGCAGCTCGCGCATCGCGGCGATCCCGTCAAGCCGGGGCATCACGAGGTCCATCAGGATCACGTCCGGGGCCAGCGCCGTCGCCTGGCGCACCGCCTGCTCACCGTCGCCCGCCTCGCCGACCACCTCGATGCCGTCCTGGAGCTCCAGGAACGTCCGCAGCCCTTCGCGCACGACGGCGTGGTCGTCGACGATCAGGACCCGGATCGGCTCACCGGGCATCGTGCGGCACCTCGAGCGTGACGACCGTCCCGCCGCCGGAGCGCGAGGCGAGCTTCAGCCGGCCGCCGAGCTCTTTGGCGCGCTCCTCCATCGAGGTCAGGCCGAGGTGCTGCGAGCGCAGCTCCGGATCGGTGGGATCGAAGCCGATCCCGTCGTCCGCCACCTCGACAGTCAGCGCGGACTCCCCGCCGCTCAGCCGCACCGTCACCGCCTGAGCGGCGGCATGGCGGACGGCGTTGTGGAGTGCCTCCTCGACGATCCGCAGGACCTCGGCGTCCCGTCCGCCGCGCACCCGTATGGCGGCGCCGTCGGACTCCAGCCGCACCGTCACGCCATGGACGCGCTGGAGCATCATCGCCTCCTTGCGCAGCACCCCCTCGAGCCCGTCGCGCTCGAGCTCCGCGGGACGCAGGCCCATGATCAGCGAGCGCAGCTCGGCCAGCGCCTCCCGGGCGAGGTCCCGCACGCGCTCGAGCTGGGGCCGAGCCTGATCGGGCCCCCGGTCGAGCAGCGTCGCCGCCGCCTCGGCGGCGAGGTTGAGGCTGAACAGCTTCTGGCTGACGACGTCGTGCAGCTCCAGCGCCAGCCGGTTGCGCTCGGACAGGATCGACAGCTCGCGGCTGCGTTCGTACAGGCGGGCGTTGGTGATGGCGATCGCGGCGTGGGACGCCAGCAGCTCGATCAGCTCACGATCGGACTCGTCGAAGCTGCCGCTCCCCTCCTTCTCGGTGAGGTAGAAGGCGCCGATGACCCCCTCGGGCGCGATGATCGGGACGCCGAGGAACGAGCGCATGTCCGGATGCCGACGCGGCCACCAGCCGCGAAACCGCGGGTCGCGGTGGATGTCATCGGTGAGGTAGGCGCCGTCGGCGTGGAGCATCGCCCCGAGCATGCCGTGCGTGCGCGGCAGCGGGCCCATGGCCGCGATCAGCTCATCGCTCATCCCGGTGACGAGGAAGCGCCGGAAGCCGCCGACCCCATCCGGAATCCCCAGCGCGGCGTAGCGCGCCCCGACCAGCTCACCCGCGGAGTCGACCAGCCGCTGCAGAACCTCGTCCACCGAGAGCTCGGATGCCACGGCCAGCACGGCGTCGCTGACCGCCTTCAGGGCAGGGCTGACCGGCTCCGGCATGGGCGAGACGATAGCTTTGGTCAGACATGCAGACCCCGCGCCTGTTGATCTGGACTCAAGTTGCCATCGTCGTGTTCGTGCTCGCCGGAATCGTGATCGCGATCACCCGGCTGGCGTAACGGCGCCGCCGGCAACCTGGAAGCCCGCCCGGTAGCCTCGGCGGCCATGTTCGAGTCCATCCTCGTCGGCACGGACGGATCCGATACGGCGGCGGTGGCGGTCGCCCGGGCGACCGAGCTGGCGCGGGCCATCGCCGCCCGGCTGCAGATCGTCAGCGCCTACGAGCCGATCGCCGAACGACCCCTGCGCGCCACGCGCCTGCAGGCCCCCGCCGACGTCCAGTGGATCCTCAACCCGCGCGAGGACGTGCTGGAGCTGCTCGAAGCTGCGCGGCGCGACGCCGAGGCGGCCGGAGTGACGTCCATCGAGACGTTCGCCCGAGTCGGCGACGCCGCCGATGCGATCCTCGATGTCGCCGAGGAGCAGAAGTGCGATCTGATCGTGATCGGCAACAAGGGCAGGACCGGGGCCACCCGGTTCCTGCTCGGCTCGGTTCCCAACAAGGTCTCGCATCACGCACCATGCTCGGTGCTGATCGTCCGGACCAGCTAGACGAGCTACCGCGCGCTCAGGGAGCGGCCGGTGGGTCCGTCGGACCGGGGGCCGGGGTCGTCGTGGTGGTGGTCGGCGTGGTCGTCGGCGGCGGTGTGGTCGCCGGCGGCGGAGTGACGCCCGTGCCCGGCGGGATCGGCCCGCGGAGGGTGGCGACGCCGGCGTTGACCAGCCCGTACCCATAGGAGGAGTTCGGCTTCCCGTTGCCCAGCTCGGTGGCGCTCTCCT